>CAVUIT010000022.1:0-153213 GCA_963741625.1 uncultured delta proteobacterium | reverse complement strand
AACTTGCGGTATAATCCCTTGAAACCACGGTCTCTTCGGAATTTGCGGATAATTCATAATGGGGTCCGTCTTAACGGCATCGCTGGGTTAACTGGTAGCGGTGCAGGGCTTTAAGCCCGGATCTCGACTTATTATAACTGTCATTCAAATGTGTTAAGAATCCCAATTTGGCCTCTGCATACAAGTTGCATACAAGTCATTTATGGCTCTTCGCGAAAGAGCGTACTTAACTTGACAGCCAAAACAGGACATGATTTCTGCCCGGAATTGGTGACGCCCCATATAACAAACGATCTCAATTCAATTCCTGAACGGTTGGATGGTTGCCTGAATCCTTTGGATCTGCCCTGCATCAAAATTCCTCAGAGAGATTGTTAAATTCGGGATTTGAAGATCCTGTGGAAGACAGGAGGAAAGCACATGTCCAGAACTTCAATTGGAATTGCGTTAATGATCACTGCAGCCCTTGTCGTTTTGATTGTGGCATCAGCAGGTCCCGCGGCGGCGGATGACTCAGGTCCAACTGTATGTGACGTGTTCTGGAGTATATGCTTGAGTAGATGTGACCCATCCCGTTATGGAAAATGCATGGGTCGGTGCTTCGATCAGTATAAAGAGTGCCAAGGACCCCGGTCAGAAGGTAGCAACTTGCCGCCAGCGAAGACGACCAACCCGAACAATCCTCCGCCGAAAGGTATTGTCGGGGTGCCTCCTATAACTGGCGGCGGCATCAAGGACCCTGGCGGTGGCGGGAGTTCTCCTACGAAGCCCATGATCGGACTGGAGCCAATAAGTCCGAGTGGACCTCAGAAATCTGGAGACGGCGGTAGTGGTTCTGGCACTACGACGATCTACCGTACCCACACCAGCCACGGAAAAAAATGATGTAAGCGGCGAGATTGTGGAGTAATTGATGCTCACGTAAATTGCGAGCCGAGAGAGGACATGATTTCTGTCCATAATTGGTGACCCTCCATCTGATGAACGACCTCAATTCCATTCCTAACCGGTAGGATGGTTGCCTGAATCATTTGTGTTTGTTCTGCATCTAAAGTTCTTAGATTAGCTACTCAAGATCGTCTGTGGCGATCCACTATTAGAGGAGAAGGCAAATGTCTAGGGCATTTTCTATAATGGCGATATCGACAATTGGTGTAATCGTTGCGGTCTTCCTGGCAGTAGCAAGTCCAGCATCAGCTACAATAGCTACTTCTTCGGCTTTTCATAGCGGCTGGCAGCAAGCCTTGGAGCCCATGGAAATGGCATTGGTCGGTCACGGCTATATGGTGGCATTCACAGGAGGACACCATGGGAGCCCGAAAGTGATTGATCATAGATCGTGTGCACCGAACTGCGGCACCTGGAACTCTAGTCCATCGGCAAACCAACCGCCGGTATCACCAGGCAAGGGAGAGGGTGGAGTTGGGACAAGTTCTGGCACCGAGAATGTTCGTGATCATCGATAGAAACGCGGACAGCAAAACCCTTATGCTGTCGGAGATGCAGCCATCCGCGGCAAGAGGAGATAGGCAAATGTCTAAGTTATCACTTGGAATCGCATTGATGACCACAGCAGCCCTTGTGGTTTTCATTATTGCCTCAGCCGGTCTCGCGGCGGCGGCTGACAAGTGTTCGGAACAAGTCGCGAAGTGTGTTGCTGGATGTGGCGCCAGATGCGGGGATAGTGAATTCTGCACGGATATTTGCGACACCAAGTGCTGGTCGACATTCGAGATGTGTGCAGCGGCACAAGATGCGTTGCACCCCAAACCGGCCAGGTCAGCACCGACTAACGCTCCGCCAACTGACCCAACCGGCACCCCGCTAAAAGGCGGGCTGAAGCCCATAACTGGTGGCGGCATCAAGGACCCTGGCAGTGGCGGTGGTTCTCCTACGAAGCCCATACGCGGACTGGAGCCCATAAATTCGGGTAGCACTCAGCAATCTGGAGACGGCAGTGGTTCTGGCACTACGACGATCTACCGTACCCACACCAGCCACGGGAAGCATTGATGTAAGCGGCGAGTTCGTGGAGGAATCGCGGTTGGCTCAATTGGCTACCTCGTCTATCCGTTTGGTCGCGGCGAGTGCAAGAAGCCTGAAAGCATGTCCTTTTTTGCTTTTCAATCGAGGTACGCACTTACGCGAAGAGCCTCTTTTATTTCGGTTATATGGGTTCGATCTTCTGAAGAGGAAGTGGGGAGACAGTGGCCTGTCTTTGAACCAACACCTGGACAGTCGCATGGGCGCTCTGGGGAGTGCGCTGGTGGAGCTAGCAGCTCGGGGATCCATTCATGACCCCAGTAACCTACTTTATCTTATGAACAGAGCCGATGAAGAAACCGGTAATGTGTGCAGATTCGCTCGTGAAGCTGGTAGATAGCGGGCCAAGGATCTGAAATAATAAAGCGAATTGCCCAACCTCACAATTGTTGAGTCGCGCCGCGCAGGCGGAAAAGGAATGATCCCAGAACTAAGAACCTCCAAAAGATTTGCATACCCTTTCTGAGGGGGTAGGGTGGGCTGATATGCTATATGATATCACAAAGTTATGTGGTGGCGGTGCAGGGACTTGAACCCCGGATTATGTCTGATTATAGTAATTATTTCATAGACTTGATTTTTCATCTTACCCACTTACTGACGACTTACTGACGGCTTACCGAAAATCGGCTTTACATCGGCTTTTCGTTGTATGCAACGAAGCGCATTGACCTCTAAGTGTGCATACCGCTTGGTTTGCTCCAAGGTGGAGTGTCTAAGAAACTTGCTGATCTTCTGAATCGACTCCCCACGGGTCGCTGCCTGCGATGCAAGACTGTGGCGGGTGCCCTGGTAAAGCGTTATGTGTGCAACTCCGGCGGCTTTTTGCGCTTTGTTCCACTGATTTTTTGACCAATTTCGCCCATGCTCCTTGCCATTCGCATCGCAGAAAACAAATCCCCCACCATTAATATGTCGCGGTCGATCCAAGTAAAGCCCTTTCCACGTCAGGTCCAATGGCAGTACTCCGACCTTTTTCCCTTTCGTAAAGGGGCGCAGATCGTTGTCAGAGAAAGCGCGTTGAATGGTGACGGTATTATTCTCCAGGTCGATATCTTGATGTTGCAGTGCTCGCGTTTCTCCCGGTCTAGTCGCATGTGCCGCCATGAAATAGATCATAAAATAAGCATCAGGACTGAGATGTTTAAATATCTCGTCTTGTATTTCCTCGCTTGCCCACTTCCACTGGGGCTCTGGCAGTTTGCTAGCCTTAAACTCCATAGGGAACTTGGGAACGGACTGTATAACCTCTTCGTCAAAAGCATCAGAGAGCAGCTTGTGAAGTCCGCTCATGATGTTCCAAATACTCTTGGCGGAGTAGTCGAGCGACAGATAGAATTGCTTGATATCCCTGCCAGTAATCTCCTTGATGTTTCTGTCATTAAAAAAGGGAATGAACAAGTTATTCACGTAGTTTTTAAGCGACCCGACATAAGTGACCGATCGCTCTTGCCGCTCCACCAGCTTGCCATAGTTGCCCAACCACTCTTTAGCGTAAACGGAGAATGACAGAAGTGACTTTTTCTTCTTTGCATAGAAATCCGGGTCAAAAGTTCCACCCTCCATCTCCCCATGAATCTTGATCAGTGTTGCCTGAGCGTGCTGCTGGCTATAAAACGTCCGGTGTTCCTTGTCGCAGAATATCCGCAAATTCCCCGGCAGTTTAATGAGCCATCGGTCACCTTTATCTTTATGAATCCTCCCAATGTCAGGCATAGTCCACCCTCCAGCATCTCTTTTTTGATTGCTGCGGGTGGGCATATTGCTTTTTGCCTGATTTGGCAACATTAAATTGAGATCCCTCTATTTCATCGCGGTTGTTAAGTCCCTAACAAGCCTCTTGATAGGGTCTTTCCAGTTTTCAACAGGAGTCTGCTTCAAGCCGTCCTGAACTGTGCTATTGAGCTTTCCCCGCTCTATGCTTAGTTGAGGCTCCAGGGCTTCCATTGTTTCCTCAACTGCGTCATCCAATCCCGCTTCCTCCAATATCCGCTCCGTTTCCGCCGCCTGTACCGCTTCCCTGACATGCTCATCCAGGTACTGCCCCATGATGGGTGTTGGCGGAATGACTTTACCAGGCGCATATTGTTCAAACTTCGCATCCAGCCAATCTATGAACACTGGTGTTGACATTGCGTTAAGCTCGACCCTGTTCTTTTGAAGCCACTGTGCCCAGTTTTTTGGCACATAATTGGCGACGCTCACATCCCTGTCGTCTTTCCTGCTGACAGCCTCGACCTGCAAATCCATTTCCAGTGCTTCTGTAGGCTCCAATCCAAGGTTGATAACTTTGACCCTCCGCCCCGGTCGCGCCTGTGTAGCTTCTTGCAGAGATTGATAGATCATCGTCCCAGGACCATCGGCATCGTGAATACAGAAAAATGAAATATCCTCGTCTGTGTCACCAAGGAAGTCGAGAAGGTCTCTGGCAGCACGAGAGGCATAACCTTTACTTGAGAGTAGGGCGCAATCGTGACGCTCCGACCATTTTGCCTCTCGCAAAATGCTTATCAGACCTTCTTTCTCGGAATAGAGGATCTTATTAAATGTCCACTCCGGGCGCTGATATTCTTCTACCGCAATCGTTCCTAGGGCGATCTCTTTCTGTAGGTGCGGATGGTAAAGTGTGCCTCGGTTGTCTCGATAGATTCCGCGGAGGTCGTGACCTAGCTCAGCCTCATAATTAGTAATGACGGCTGAGAAGTAGTTGTAATTCGGCTCCTTGCTTAATGTGTCCAGTATCTCGGGTCTTACGGCATAGTAGAGCTGTCTTAAGCTATACCTGTATTTGCCCTCTCCGGAAGCCTTCGCTATCGCATCGTCCAGGCTGTCGAGAATGATGTCCTTTTCAGTGATACGTGAGACTCGCACCCGCTTGACCTTGCGTGCCGCCTTCTCTATCACAGTGCCTAGCCCCTCAAACCACAGGGCAAGCAGGTTCGGGGCTTTCGACTCACTTACAATGGGCATACAAGGGGTGAGAATGTTGACCGTAAAACTGAGTGGCTGTGTCCCGGTGTTCAACGGGTGACTCAGACCACAGCCAAAAATAGCCAGCTTGCCGCCCTTGACACGCGAGAGGTGGACATCCGCCGTGATCGGTGTCCTGTTGACACTGACACTGATTTTGTCTTTGTCGGCGGGCTCTGCCCAGCATTCAAACACATACGGCAACTTCCCAGGCTTCGAGCCGTTCCCCGACGGCAGCGATTGGGTATCGAAAGCCTTAGCGTATGAGGCGGTAGGGAAAAGATCCGGTCCAACGAGCCCTAACCTGTCAGGCTTAACCGGCTGGGTGAGATCCCTAGCCCGCATCAATACAAGTTTTGCCGCCACCCTCGTGAGCTTGCGTGCATGACTACCTAAAGAGCTACCGGCTATCTCGCTGGCTTTGCGCCCCGTACACCCGTCAAATTGGCTGATAACTTCCCTGAGGGGCACATCTCCCGCAGCCTGAAACAGCTCAAAAAACGCATCCGGCGTGTACCACCATGGGGAGGTCTTGCCTTTGTAATCCGTCCCCTGAGCCATGAATATTGCTTGCTCGCCCCAGCTCAGGTAATCCTTGTCTAATGGGATTTCCTCTCCCAGCTCTACTGCTACATACAACCCAACAGTCCAACCAAGCATGGGCGTAGTCTCGACCAGAACGTCACCCTTGCCATAGTCGAAAGACACCTGACACTTGCTGCCCCTTGTGAATACCTCCAGCTTGCCACCAGAAGCCAGGACTGCCCCAGCGACCACTCGCAACCCGTTCCCAAGGGCTCCACGGGTGGGCATACGCCAAAGCTTAGTTGTCTCCATGGGGCGGAGGACGGAAAAAAGCCGGGGGACATCTTCTGGGGCGATACCGGGTCCATCGTCCATCACATAGAAGCCACCATCTGGCAACTCACCCAAGCGACAAGTCCCGCCCGCATCCAGGGCATTGTCCACAAGCTCCTTGACCACGAGCCGTCTCAGCCACTTGTCGGGGACACCAGCCTTGGCACTCAGACGCTCAACCGTGCGAAATGATGTCCAATCTTCCCTGACGAAGTTTAACTTTTGATCATTTTGGTTCATCGTTAAGCCCCGCTTAATCCATTTTTGATTTTTGGGAAAATCTTAAACCTCAGTGACATTGATCATACCTCTTATCTATCAAGATACATTGACAGCTAAAGCCAAAAAAGGGGGGACCTCTCATGAGAATTAAACCCTTTATTGAAGCCGCCCTTTGCCATACAATCTCCTTCCATCAAACAACCATATCATTCCAGTATAGCCTATGCAATGGCTTTTTGCCGAAACGGAAAAAATCTTCCAACCCGTTTAGCTCTCTGGTTCAGAGCTACCAACGAAGCGGGTATACTGCCGTTATATCTTGATGGGTCTTTTTTGTTGAAGCAAAAAGGGGAGAGTGGGTTATCCCAAGATGGTCACTTTAGGCGTGCCTTCAAAATCAGAATACCGTGTTCCGTGGCGCAACAACCAATGAACCAAGCCCACGGTCACGACATCGGCGAAGTCCAACCGGGAGCCGCGAGGGTCCGACGCCTCTGCCCTCTCAACAGGTGAGAAGATCGGTCCCGATTCCTGCCCATCCTTGCGCTTTGTTTTTCGCATCCATGCTTGCACATTGGCTTTCATGTTTTCGCCCAGATCGTACCAAACCTTAGAGGCGTCTCGAATGGGAATCAGTTCCGTAGTTTTCTTGCCCAGATCCTTGAACCGGTGAGCAGCATCATCGCACAGAGCCCGGATATCAATCACACACATAGAGCTGAAACGAAGATCCTTTGGGTCTGGGTAGGTGAATCCTAGTCGAGATTCAATGATATTTCGGTTAGAGTGATGACAACCGTCTATACGGGTCGGAACCTCGGAAAATGTGATTTCATAGGTGCGACCAGCGGTCGCTGGAGTTTCGGGGGCTGGGGGTTCTGGGGGTGGTGTTTTTGGAATACCTCGCTTGCCACGAACAACAGGACGGACCTCGCGAGTTATTGTTGTGCCAGGGATGTCTTTTATTGCCTCGGCAATTTGTGATTGGAGCCACCTCTGTCGATGCTTGGTCACCATCCAGGCGTCGAGGAAAAAGAGCAGCTTATAATCGCACGCCTCAAGATATCTCTGGAGAATGCGGGTCTCAGCGAAGCGCCCGTACCAATCGACCTTGATGAGCTGTTCCCTGGCGATGCCCCAAAACTGCCATTGAGCAGTTGGGAAGTTCAGCTCGACATCAAACTCCCTTGGTGTTTCTGTTTCCATAAAGCCATCTTATCGGTAAGCGGGTACCGAGTCAATGACTTTTTCCAACCCGTCGTTTACCTTTGCCTTATTTAAGCATCCGCGGTGTCTCCGATCTTTATCCACCGGTGTCAAGTTTTCCGCTGACTTTTTTCCGCATTTGAGGATCTTTTGTGATATTGTCCCGTCCTAACCTCCCCTTAACGGAGCTTTCTGGCGAAAAGTCCGATCAGCACGAAGAAAATCTTCGCCGATATTAAAACGGGGAGTAGGATAAGATCATGGATGGCGCCATGAGAGTCAAAATTCACTTCCACCAACAAGACGAAGCCAGCATTTTCCTTGAAAGCAATGCCATAGGGGACGACCAACAGCGACACGAGCTTCTCTTCTTTAGTTGCTTCACTGCTAGGCAACTTGTACACCTAGCCAACGATATGCGGGGCAGCTCATCGCTCGCCAAAGCTCTCTCCAAGCTTGAATTACCTTGGGCACCAGTTGATGACGACCTGAAAGCTTTTACTGCTTCCATTTTAAGCAAGGCTCCTGATACTCCCAAACTGGTGGATTACAAAGGTAGTCCCTGCAAAAAACGGTTTGAAGCAGAACTAAGAATCTCTTTTCCGAACAAGGGCAAGATAAAGGTCAACCTTGAGCTACAGAGCAAAGGCTTTGGCTTATGGGGCAGAGGTACCACCTATTATATCCCGCATTCTGTGCTGCTCTTATTGGAATACTTGGCGAGAAGGAGAATACGGGACTGCGACTATCTGTACAAACTTGCCGAGGTGGCAGCGTCTTGTGGCAAAATATATCTGAATGGAAAATTGTCAGCAGAGAATCATCTTTCGCAAGCACTTACCATTTTTCAGATGGCGGAGAAGGAAACCGAACTCTTTGGTCCCAGTTGGGCTCGTATTCCGGTTTTGGGCAGTGACCGGATTGGCTATCTGGCACTTGTGGGCGTACCAAGTGCCCAATATCAAGTGGGCGTGATGTATCACAAAGGTGAAGGACGACCTCAAGACTATAAGCGAGCAGCTGATCATTTTAGGAAGGCTGCGAAACAAGGCTTCGCGCCAGCAAAATACATACTTGGTTGCATGTATGCGATGGGTCAAGGCGTTGAGCAGTCTACGGTGGAGGGCATTAAATGGATAACGGAGGCTGCACTAGAAGGATTGGTCGGTGCTCAGGTAACGCTAGGACAGATGTATTCTACAGGCTTCGTGGTATCACTAAATCTAAAGGAAGCATTGAAATGGTACGAGATGGCTGCGAAACAAGGTAACGAAGAGGCTAAGAAGAGGCTTTCAGAAATGGGTTCGTCGATTTGAAAAAAAGTCTCCAAAAGGTTTAACTCTCACGTAGCCATTGAAGCACCCTGGCAGAAATAGAATGCCCCCAATCATTACGCCAACGGCTGAATCAGTGGGCATTTGAGATTGGCAAGGGACTACTTCATTGCACAGGTTCCTGGTTCGTAGTCGCCGATGTAAATCGCTCTATGAGTGTTTCCAGGCTCATATCATCGATGTATATAAATTCCTGGTCAGTCTCGGCGGCAACTGTAATTGCATTTATTGCCATAGCAATACCTCGAGCCACTCCGGCGTGCCACGCAGCAGTTATTCTTTGTGTGCTTTTCTTACTTTGTCGTGAAGCGTCAAGCATCACTTCGTGAAGCTGATTAGATACGTCAGTAATTACCTCTTTTGCTATTCCCATGATAAAACCCTCCCGCTATTTACTCTCAGGGCACACCAGATGAACACTGACAGCCCTGAATAGATTGGTCAATACTCTTCCCTGGCAGACCATTCCCCAAAAGAGGAAGAGTGATCGCAACCCCGCGCGGCAAGCGGACGGCAGACAAAAAAGCCCCCGACATGCCGACAGTCACATTCTGACCTGAAAATCCTCACCGCGCCGGACGGCAATACTTGCAATCTTTCACCACTATGCCTTTTCCCCTGCTGCATTCCGTCTCCGTAATTTTCTTACAGCGCCCATAAAAAGTGCAACAGTTGATCAGCGGCTTGCACCTCTGGCAATCTCTTACAATTTTTCCTCCGTAACTCTCGCACAACCCTCTGCTCATATGTTCACATTTTCCTTTGATGCAGCAGTCGACGCTCCGTCTTTCACGCTTCAATCGCTCCTTGTCCTCACCCTCCGATCTTCTGATCCTTTCTTCCCACTCTGCTCTGTTCTCCGCAAACCGGACTTCCCAAGTTTTCAACGTACCTTCTACTACCCCTGTTTTTGCGGAACCTGCCTCACCTTCGTTGGCTCGAAGTCGCTGGGCGTCGCCATTGTCCGTTATGAAGGCGACTATGGCAGCAGTCGCAAGTGCCGCCACCAACAAGAATTTAAACCTCTTCATTTTTCCCCTCCGGACAGTTTGATCAAAGAACCTCTGTCAATCGCCTTGAAAAGTCACACCATTCTTACTATCAGCCACTAGGTCTTTTGCACTGATGTTTCGTTTTTCCATCAATCTTGCCCTGTCGCATTCTCTATGAATGCAGGACTATAGGCTCGTTATCCACAAGCCGTCGAGCAAAATCAACGAAAAGGGTCTATTTTTAAATTTGAACGATGGGCAACCTTGACCGAGCGAGTTTTTTAAACAGTCGCCTCGAATCGAGCAATGTAGTGCATCGGCGACGAAAGTCTGGTTGTCAGGGCAATGGTGAGATATGGTCAGCAAGCACGTCAAATCTATCTCTGGGGGTTACTGTGAACACAAAGCTGTTCCGTTCAGCGTTGTGCATATCCGTCGCCCTGGCACTAATCTGCCCGTACTCATACGCGTTCGATCTTGTCCTCAACAATACACCGGTCAAGGTTCTGTTCAATCCCGGTGGGAGATGCGCCGATGCTATTATTGAGGAAATCAATAATGCGAAATCGGAAATCCTCGTTCAGGCATACGACTTCACTTCCGTGCCAATCGCAGAAGCTCTTGTGGAGGCTCACAAGAGAGGCGTTGGCGTGCAGGTGATTATTGACGAGCGCAAGAGCAAAAATCGCGGCTCACAGTCCACGTTCCTAGCGAATCAAAAGGTGCCAACTTACATTGACGGTGAGCACCAATATGCCCACAACAAGGTCATGTTACTCGACGGAACGACCGTGATCACTGGTTCATTCAATTTCACGAAGGCGGCAGAAGGAAAGAACGCAGAAAACCTGCTTATTATCAAGTCGGGGGAACTGGCAAGACTATATATCGATAACTGGAACGAGCACAGGCAGCATTCGGAGATTTTTGAACCAGAGGATTAGCGGCTCGGCGTAAGACCTGCCCCCCCGCGGAGTTAGTTGAGTTTACCATCAAAAGGCAAATTGTGCCAGGAACTGATCTACAGAGAAGGGTGCTGGCTCTAAATGTGTCCATAATAGTGCAAGTAGCTCAACGTAAAAGCGATCCCCAAAGCGAGCCCTATCCAAGCCAGGGCGGCTTCTTTCCCTTCGCGAGCCCCGCCTTTGTATAACCCTATCGAACTGAAGACGACCGCCAAGAGGGGGATCAAGCCTATCTGGTACAGAAATACAGACGCAATACCCAAGCAGAGTCCCGCAATAGCATAACCGTTCTTGCGAGCCACAACCTTTATTGATTCACCTCCTAGTTGCTTATCGCTACAAGCTACGCAATATGCTGATGCCGTGCTTATCAGCACGCCGCATGTCGGGCATTTCTTAAGACCTGCCTCGGGAGGTTTTTCTAGCTCCACGCGATTCACTTCAGGGTCTTTCGATGGAGTGGGTTTTGGGGTGAGTGGCTTTTCTTGATCCGTCTCATCAATAGTTGGCTTTTGTCCAGCTTCCCAATTCTTATATTCCTCCATCGTGAATAGTTTTTGGCTTATCAACTTGTCAAAAGTCCGCAGTAATTCCCTTGGGGACAAATCGGTACTTCTCCAATAGGCGAATTTGGGACATACCTGATCTGATGTCTGTCAAAATGTCTTGGTCGGAAACTCTATCCCCAGGAGGCATGGAGGGTCCCCCAAACTGGGTAAACCTTATATACGCTACCCATTTAACCCTACTCCCCATCAACAGCGCCGGTCAATTCTTTTCTTGGCTTAACTGAGGTGTTCCCAAGGCTTCACAGGATCAATTCTGAGCTAGTTTCAGGCTCCTAGGGTCTTCCATCTTTGCTGCTCTCTTGAAATTGCTACCGCGCAGGCTGTATGCCGGAAACTCCCCTCCCTTGAGCGCCGTTTCAATTCCTTGGCTACCATTTCACCACGGCGATTGTATTAGACTCATTCCTTCGGATGCGATGTTTAGATTTTGGGTTCTGCTGGTCAAGAAAGGTCGAAGCCAAAAAAATGAAACGCCGGTACCGCTGCTGGCAACGGAGGCGTTTCTTGCTTTGAACATTTGAGGTCTGCAAGTACTTATTTTATCATTTTGACAAGTGCGCGACAAGCTGTCCTGGCGCTCTCCTCACATTTTCTGACAACCTACTCAGAATACCATTATCCCGCCTTACCGTGCTCGCCCTGATGACGGTGAGTGAGAGCCCGCAGGTAGCGCAGCGGTTTTTTTGACTAAGGGGATCCCAGGGAGAAAAAAATGAACCGCCAGAACCTGGGGGGGTCCAGGGGCTCTGGCGTTTCCTGTAGATGCAGAGTTATACTTTATCAGATGTGTAGGAAATGTGACAAGGAAATTTTCACAGCACAGAGCCCCGGCATCAAGTGAAAGGGGCGCGGAGATTATATTCGACGAAGAGGGCAGTGGTGAGGTATAGTCAGCACGTCAATCCATCGGTAGGGGGTACTGTCACGGCTATTCTGTTCGGTGGTATCAAAGAACGCCACCATCGTGGTCATTCAGTCGGATGCAAGAAGGAGGAGAATTATGGAGGTACTAGAGTTCTCGACGGAATGGGCTCAAATCACAGACTGGTCAGGCACTCTTGCCTGCATGAGCTTCTTTCTCCAAAGGAACAGAAGGAATGTTACGCAGCAGGATTTGATACAGACTTGTGCTGACCACTGCTCCGGAACATATGCAGCCTCCGGAGGAATTGACGCCGATACAGCTCACCTGTTGGACATCCAGACGTTGGCAACCCATCATCAATTTCAAGCTGAACTTGCAGGGGGAGATGGCATCCCCGACATAATTGCCGACGAGGCATATCTGGTGCTTACCAAGGTCCCCACTAATCACTGCTTGCTTTATTTCAGGACACAGACAGACGGTAGAAGACTGCTCATGAATCCGGGTGGCAGAGCTCAGGTTCTTGACCAGAACGGGGATCCAATAACTGACAATGGTGCTCCGCGTGCTTTCCGTGTAGGGCTTATCGAGGTACGGACAGACCAAGAAGTCATAGCAATGGGCTGCCATTTCGTGAAACTCAGCTCGACGTGATCGTCTAATCTCTGCACAAAAACAGGCAGGGAAAAATGCAGAGAACTTACTAATAATCAAGTCTGGGGAACTGGCGAACAAAAGGGGTCCGTGCCGGACCCATCAAACACAACAGGTTACGTCATAAAGATGACTTCAATCCTCAGAAAAGAAAACGGCAACTCAGAGACATAAAATCTCCAGGCTGCCACATCTTTTCCACCCCACGCTGAAAACCGCTGTATCTTGCTCTCGGGTCGCCTAATCGTTGCCTTTCGCTGTTAGCTCAGGGTCGGTATCAAATTCCGCAAAATTCATTAGAAGCCAATTCAATAACCTCGTTTGGGTAACGCGCTGCCCGGGAAATACCTCTTTTGCCTTTTCCATCGCCGCTGCCATGAAGTCAGGTCTTAACCGTAGTGAGGTGCCCGGTCCTTTTGGTGAAACGATTTCTGGTATCCTGGTGGGAACGTTCCAAGTCCTTATACCGCTGCCAGCTTTCTGTTCATTGATAATTTGTCGCGGGGTCCGCAGGTCGTCGGGGTCGCATTGTGGGATCTCTGCGGTAGGCAGTCCCTCATCAAGTCCTTGGCTCTCACGCTGCCTTAACATCGCTCCGCGCTCTTGCCGTGCGGTATCTCCTACCTCTTGGTGCGGTGCGCGGTGCGGTATACCTGCGGTCTGCGGTAAGTCATTTGTGCGGTGTGATTGCGGTATCGGTGCGGTAGTCGGGTGTCCTGCCATGCGTTCGTAATGCTGCCGCACGTTGTTACCCACCCAAGGCTTACCGTCAGGACTTGCCAATCCTTCAGCGTTCATGCGCTTTGCAAGCTTAGCCCATTGTGGTCCTTTCGGTCCAGAGCTAAGTTCCGCATAAAGTTCAATCAATCTCTGCCTATAGTCCATTTCACACCTCGCCGGTATCATTGCGGTGCCGCTCAATGCCTCATGAAGAATCCTACGGTGTCTTCTTGATCTTTTCCATCTTCCGGTCGTAATCCCTCCAATACTGTCTATTACATGAGTCGATGCAGGAGGCATACAAATTATAACCTGGGGAATAGCTGCCTCCTCCTCCTCCTCCCCAGCCCTGCTCCTCTACGTACGGAATCGGACCGACCCCGTATCGCGAGCGGCACGTCTGTTCACATGTTTCCCGGTCAAAGTTGCCAAACTCATCCTGTTGTACAAGACGCACGTCCGAACATAAAAGAATATTGCCAAGGACCGGGTTCATGAAGTTGATGGGCGAAGCCGCAGAAGCCGGGGACAAGAAACCGCAAAACATCAACAAGAGCGTCGTGCCCACTACTGCTGTTCCTCTTAGTATCAATGATAGCCGCTGCATTGTTCGATCTCCTCGCTTGGTTTAGCAGTCCCCTCCTCATTCCTCAGTACAATTAGACCCAGCCGGAAAGCTTTTGGTTCACACAGTGTTCAAGAAACATTGGTTGCAGATTTGCAGGAGCGCCTCAAGTTCATCGCAGACCCCGTAGCCAATTCTCCTTGGACCCGGCAAAAAAAGATTGACTGCAAAGGTTGCCTCTGTAATCATGATACGTAGTAATTGGTTTGAGGCATGTAGTGTTTCTTTCAACAGAGCAACGAAAGGAGCATGATGGCAGAACCTGCTAAGAGTTGCGAAACATATGGGGGGCGGAAATAGGCAGCAGGAACGTTCCTGTTGCAACAATGAGTACTAAGACTCACGAAACGGAGCTGATCAAACTGGGCTCCGTTTTTTATTTTACGATTGCTGCTTGCCACCAATCTTTTGACCACCCGCGGCGACGACCTGTTAACGGACCTCGATCACTGGTTCTTCCATTTGTTTCTCGATTCTCTCCAGGGTGTTACTGATCCTGCGCAGGATTCTCACGGCATCGGCTAACTTGCTCACTATGATGAATCCACCCAATCCCACCAGAATTCCAATAATCCCCCAAATTCCATAATGACGATGACCTCCATGACCAATCCCTCCTGATATTGGTACGTGCCCCACTTTACTCCTGTGAACTGCACAAGGTAAGGAAAAAACAGACAAATTGGTAAAAGGGTGAGAAAAGTAGTTTCTGCCAGTCCACTCCATTCTACGTTTTGCCCTCTTTTTGAGCCAGTTTTGAGGGTCTATGAGTTGTTGAGATGACTGAGAAAAGCAGGGATCCGGGGCGATGTTCGCAGAGTTTGGGCAATGGTCGCTTACCGTGAGCCCCCAAAAAAGAAAGCCCGCGGCAAAACCGGCGGGCGTGCACCCATTGATTGCTGGCTGGAATCAATAAGGCAGGTTAATAAACGTAAACATCATATCAAAAACACAAGGAAAACACAACAAGAATTTACCTTGGCTGCAATACGTGGGAGCGCTCTTTGCGATTTTAACAGATCATGATACCAAGCCTAGTATGCCCGCAGAATCTTTCTGACGATGGGGTCCTTGTCCCAGTTCTGAATCGAATCGTCAATCAATTCTCCAAGTTCATCAAAGGAGTCTTTTAATGCAGACTCCCCGCATTTCGAACGCAACTCGCGGTTTCGCTGATACCACTGGGCAAGAAGTAATAAAAATGTGGGAACTCCCATTCTAGCGCTATCTCTTCGAATGTGCCGGTCTGCTGAGTAGCGCCTCATCTGTGAGTCACTCATTTCGTTTACAGACAAGTCGAACCAACGGTCCTGTTTCTTCATTAATACCCTCTCTAGCGGTTTACGCTAATTCCCTCTCCTCATGCGAGTTATGACCGGGCACACAAAATTTGGGTTGCAGAGGGAGCGGTTGTTCTCCCCAAAAAAAACTGGAAATCACAGATCACGGTTAGATTGTACATTCCTGGGTAAGTTAAGGCTTGTATGCAATTTGGTCAATCCCCCCGATTTACCAAATTGCGATTTCTTGACTAATTTACCCGAATCCCCCCGTAATAAATTACACCGCTCCGTGTCAATTTTGTCAAGCAATTTTGATGCCACATATGACACCGTGAAAACACTGCTTTTCTTCGGTAACGGAAATGTCTAAGAGGCGTTTTGGGGTAAATAACACCCATTTTTTAAAGCAACAAATCCCTGATGTCAACAGTAAGTATAGATATTACCCTGAAATAATGACTCATATGGCAAGAATCAAATGACTTACTTTGTGGGCGCGAAACACCCTATCGAATTCATTAAGCGAAAAATAAGAGGTACGCACTTACGCGAACATCCAAAGAAAAGCAGTCTCGGAGACTCTTTACTTGCTCCCTGACCGCGCGCCTCTCCATTACTCAATCAAAATGCCTGTACGTGGCTTACGTTTACCTCTAGTCGATCCCTGTAAGGTTCCCCCCTGTTCCCCCCGACGCGACCGGAAAGGCTCCAAATGGATCTCATAAACGGCGAATCTCGCGTGCCAAATTTACGAGGGTTTACAATTAAGCTATTAAGTTTATTTGATAAAAAAGATAGGGTGCAATTTCGGAGGCTTATCCGATTTTCGCATATAATATCAATATATTGGCTTGACACACTAGATGTTGGGCGATAAAGATGGCGCCACAGTTCATACTAGTAAGCCTGCGATTTTCGTGATGTTTACTAGAAGGAAAACCGCCCGGGATAAACGGTGTGGTCGAAATAGAAAAGCCGGATAAGGAAGATCTCTTAGCCGCGACTCTCTTACCCGGCTCAGTTGGGTCACAGGGCGACCCTAGATACCTATTGGCGGAATAGCACAATGTCAGTTTCAGAATCAACACGCAATAAGCTGTGGGCTAGAGCGGGCGGTTTTTGTGAATGTAAGATGACCGCCTGCAACCACCATCTCCCTGGTGTTAGATGTTTTAAACCCCTCTTACCAGGGTGGCATGCTCATCATAAATCACGGCGGGGATCTGATGAGGCAGGCAATCTTCTTGCCATGTGCGCAGAGTGCCACCAGAACACATTTGCTTATGCTCAATCTCGGTGGTGAAGCGTGTAAGTAGTTGCCATTATTCCGCCTGAATGTGGCGAGATTCGCAGACTTGGAGACAAACAGTAGCCCCGTTTCCAACTTCACGTGCTAATGCTGGCACAAATACCCTCACCGCGATCCGCACACCCCAGCGTCGGTGCCTCAACGAGGTGGGTCCGGAGGTACTCAATCACCTGCCTATAACAATGGTCCCCGCCCTGATTCATTGCTGCCGGATAGATAAATACCCCCACCGGAAAGCTGGCATTGACCAATGGTCCCCCCACTCCGATGTTGCAGATCTCTTGGCTATGCCTGGGTTATGAAAAAGTTGTCTGTGGAAAAATAAAAATTTTGCGAACGTGGGGTCGATTTGAAAAGGCAAACCTTGCGTTTCGGGATAGGGGGTGGCTATAGGCTTGGTTAAGCTGGTACCTGGGAAAGTGGTACTTTTGGGGACTTACTCCCTAAATCGCGAGGGGTGGGGGGGGTGTTTTTCGACCTAGGGGGGGTGGGGTGCCGGTGCCGCTGCATTTGGTGTTGATAGGTGTGTCTTGCTTCTCTGCTTCTTGCTCTAAATATCCAAACAACGCATTAATTCTGTCCTGGCTCATCCCGCTCAATTGCTCTACCAATTGGTCCATCAACTCATCGATGGTAACCACCGTTCCCCGCGACCCAGGAACCCTGAGAACTTTACTGACGATTTACTGACGCGTTTTGAGACGATTTGTTGAGCTAGATTGTAATAAGATCGGGGGGTTAAGTGGTGGCGGTGCAGGGACTTGAACCCCGGACACTGCGGATATGAGCCGCATGCTCTAACCTGCTGAGCTACACCGCCATAGCCTTTCAAAATAGCATCCAAGATGCCCGGATGTCAAGAAAAGGGGGGGTGACCGCTGTTGCCGACTCTCCAGACTTGCGGCATGCCAGTAGTTGAAATCCCCATCCATTCGATGTCTGACAGGGTAGGGAAGGGGGAATTTGTGTTCATGCCCCGAAAAGTCATGGGTACCCGCAATACGTGTCCATTCAGTCTCGCGGGGTAGAGGTTGTCATTGCTCGTATCGCGAGACGCGGGACGGCAATCTCGATTGGTGGGACAGTCCCACGGATCGAGGGATCGCCGGCATAGAAATGACAGGCAGGATGAACGTCCCACCAAAGAAAGGATTGCTTCGTCGCTTCATTGATCACAGTAGCCTGCGCAGTGACACCCCTCGCAGAACGGAAGGCCTGCGGAGAGTCGGCCAAAAAAGGCTTGACACGGGAGACGGATTGTTCAATGATTGAACATCAAGCAATAAACAACGAACGGCGGACATGGAAGACCCCATCCTGGAATATCAAGTGCTTGACGCGGTTCACGCGAATGAAGGGCACGTCACCCAGAGGCACATATCGCAAAGAACCGGGCGCAGCGTTGCATCCGTAAACTTTGCTCTGCGCCTGCTGGCCGTCAAAGGGTACATAAAGATCTCCGGAGCTAATGCTCGCAACCTACGTTATCACCTCACACCCACAGGCATTCTTCAGAAATCTATCGTCGCTTACAACTTTCTGAAAAGACAAAGCGCTCTTTATGAAGAAGTTCGCAAGGATGTGTTGGAGAAGCTCAAGAATCTGGCTGAGGAAGGCATCCGGAAGGTCGATGTATACGGGCGGACCCCTTTCACAGAAGGGGCCGTGCTTTACCTTGTCTCTGAAGGTATCCAGGTTACTGCGGTATACGTGGACTCACTTGACGGTGAGGGGCCATTTTTTAACAGGATTCCTCTCAGGCCAATTTCCGAGTTCGAAGGCGATTGCGGAGTCCTGGTGCTCATGGGGCCTTTGCCTGCTCAGTTTGAAGACAAGATCGATACGAGAAGATTGGTCTGCTATCCTGTTTCTTAGCACCTTGTTCCGCAACATATTCTAAAGACCTTCTGATCATAAAAGCGGTGTCATATCAGCAACGTAGCGCTTTAATATGGGGGCGGAGCCTACGTAAATAGAAATCAAGCGTGACCAGAGCCATTCAAAAACAACATTCGGTGTGAACAGACACCTATTGGAAAAGCCGTCTTTAAGAATACAGCAGCGTAAAGGTTGGTTCGAAATCGATTTTGGAGAGCTGTGGCGTTATCGCGATCTGTGCTATCTGCTAGTGTGGCGCGATCTTCTTGTACGATTCAAGCAAACTGTTCTTGGAGCGGCATGAGCTATTCGTCAGCCATTGATAACTATGGTTGTCTTCACGATATTTTTCGGTACGCTGGCTTAGATGCCGTCGGAAGGCCTGCCGTAACGGATGCGGGTTTCCATCTGGTACTAAAATCAACGCGGGGGTCTGCTGTGTCATGAAAGTAGTGATTCTTGCTGGGGGTTTGGGAACCCGGATGGCCGAGGAGACCATTGTTCGCCCTAAGCCTATGGTGGAGATAGGCGGGCGACCGATCCTGTGGCATATCATGAAAACCTATTCCGCTCACGGGCTGAACGATTTCGTAATCTGCTGCGGATACAAGGGGTTCATGATCAAAGAGTATTTCGCTCACTATTTTCTTCACATGTCCGACGTCACTTTCGACATGGAGCGGAACTGTATGGACGTACTCCAAAAGAATGCCGAGCCCTGGCGAGTAACATTGGCGGACACTGGCGAGGAGACTCAAACAGGGGGACGTCTTAAAAGAATTGCTGCCTACTTGGAAGGCGGGGATTTCTGCTTCACTTACGGAGACGGATTGTCGGACGTAAATGTCTCCGAACTCATTACATTCCATCGGTCCCAGGGAACTCTAGCAACCGTCACAGCGGTTTCCCCGCCTGGCCGCTTCGGTGCTCTCAATTTGGACCAGAAACGAATCACTGGGTTTAAGGAAAAGCCGGACGGAGACGGCGGCAGGATCAATGGAGGGTTCATGGTGCTGTCCCCCCAGGTGATAGATTACATCGAGGGCGACGACACGATTTGGGAGAGGGGCCCGATGGAGCGACTAGCCGCCGAAGGCAACGTGGCCGCTTTTGTTCATGACGGCTTCTGGCACTGCATGGATACATTGAGAGATAAGCTGCGGCTCGAAGAATTGTGGGAATCGGGCAAGGCCCCATGGAAGATCTGGTAGTGAATCCAACGTTTTGGAAAGGGAAAAAGGTTCTCATAACAGGCCACACGGGCTTCAAGGGGGCATGGCTATCTCTGTGGCTACAGAAACTAGGCGCGAATCTCGTCGGCTATTCTCTAGGGTTACCCACAGAGCCTAATCTCTTTGAGGTTTTGGCAATAGGATCCAGCATGGTATCGATCTTCGGGGATGTCCGGGACTTGAAGGAATTGACGGCAGTGTTCGAGCATCATCGACCCGAGATCGTCGTTCACATGGCTGCACAATCTCTCGTGCGTCAATCATACCAGGATCCTGTAGAAACCTATCAGACGAACATTATGGGAACGGTCCATGTGCTCGAGGCGACTCGTCGATGCGAATGCGTCAAAGCTGTTATTATAGTGACGAGCGACAAGTGTTACCAGAACCAGGAACGAGAATGGCCATACACAGAAAACGAGCCTTTAGGCGGATTTGACCCCTATTCCAGCAGTAAGGCATGCGCCGAATTGGTTGCGGCTGCCTACCGTCGCAGCTTTTTCGAGGTTGATGACGGGTTGCCATCACCGCCCGGTGTGGCAACCGTCAGAGCGGGTAACGTCATAGGGGGCGGAGATTGGGCTCAGGACCGACTCGTGCCGGACTGCATTCGCGCATTTGTCTCCAGTCGATGCGTTCAACTGCGTTATCCGTTGGCTGTACGACCTTGGCAGCACGTCCTTGAACCTCTTTCAGGCTATCTTATGCTCGCTCAACGATTGTGTTTCCATGATGCCCAGGATTTCTCAGAGGCATGGAACTTTGGCCCTGACAGGGGCGATGACGCCACGGTAGGCGAAGTAGCGCAGCGGATTGGCCGCATGTGGGGCGGTGGTTCGGTCACATTGTTGGAGCAGCCGAACTTGCCTCACGAAGCAGGGCTTCTCCAACTCGACAGCACGAAGGCGATGGCCCGTCTGGGTTGGCGGCCTCGCTGGTCCCTCGACCGGGCACTTGAGGAAACAGTCGCCTGGTACAGGACTTGGCACAGTGGAGTGAATATGCGTTTGTACACGCTCGCGCAGATTTCCGCATACGAGACGGAGGCGTGAAGATGCCTGGACGATTTAACTTCATATCCACGCCGCTGGCAGGACTCACGGTTATTCAACGCAAGCCTAAGGAAGACGAGCGTGGATGTTTCGAGCGGTTCTTCTGTACGGAAGAAATGCGTGAGGCAGGTCTTCATAAACCGATCGTTCAAATCAACCGTTCACTCACACGCAGAGCTGGAGCCGTGCGAGGCATGCACTTTCAGTATCCACCTCATGCCGAAACCAAGATTGTCTCTTGCCTGCAGGGCGAGATTTTTGACGTTGCTGTAGATATTCGTTCGAATTCGGCCACATTTCTGCGCTGGCACGGAGAGGCGCTCTCCTCGACAAACGGGCAAAGCCTTCTAATTCCTGAAGGCTTTGCCCACGGCTTCCAGACGCTTAGCGATGACTGCGAATTACTTTACCTTCACACAGCACCGTACACGCCGGACGCTGAATCCGCACTGAACGCTCAGGACCCCCGCCTCAGCATTAGTTGGCCGCAGCCGGTTACAGATATGTCCGATCGTGATCGTTCACACCCCTTTATGAGTGCTGACTTTGCGGGAGTCCAGTTATGAAGTGCCGTCACTGCGGCTACGAACTCGACGTGTCGTTCATTGATTTGGGCAGTGCCCCGCCGTCCAATGCTTACCTCACCGCAGCACACTTGCGAGCACCGGAAAAGTATTACCCGCTGCGCGTGCTGGTTTGCCTGAACTGTTGGCTGGTGCAGACTGAAGACTATGTTGGAGCGGAGGAGCTTTTTTCCGCGGACTACGCCTACTTCAGCTCTTACACAAATTCTTGGCTGTTGCACGCGCAGGATTACGTTGCGGCAATGGTGGAGCGCCTCGGACTGACGGCGCAGAGCCTGGTAGCTGAAATCGCTTCAAACGACGGTTATTTGTTACAGTACGTTCAGGCTCGGGGCATTCCTTGCTACGGAGTGGAGCCTGCCGCGGGAGTTGCCGCGGCCGCGCGAGCAAAAGGTATCGACATTGTGCAGGATTTCTTCGGCTACGCTCTCGCTTCCCGACTAGCTGGAGAAGACCGCCGAGCGGACCTCGTCGTTGCCAACAACGTGCTTGCACATGTACCGGACATCAATGACTTTGTGACTGGTTTTGCGACCTTACTCAAGCCGAAAGGCATAGCCACGTTCGAGTTCCCGCACCTCACGAACCTAGTGGAACAAAACCAATTCGACACCATATATCACGAGCACTATTCATACTTGTCCTTGACGGCAGTAGACCGCATCTTCCGCTCTAATGGTCTTTCAGTATTTGACGTGGAGAAAGTGGCCACCCATGGGGGCAGCCTGCGAGTGTTTGCCCGACGAGCGGAAGACAACCGGCCTCCAAGAAGCGTTGCGGTTGCCGCGTTGCTGGAGCGCGAGGCCACCGGGGGCCTGACGACGGCTGAGTACTATGCTGGTTTTCAGGCCAAGGCAGACCGAGTGAAAAACGATTTCCTCTCCTTCCTGCTGGATGCAAGGCGAGCAGATAAACGAGTAGCAGCGTACGGCGCGGCCGCCAAGGGCAACACTTTGCTCAACTACGCCGGAGTACGCCCAGACCTGCTGTCTTATGTGGCTGACCTGAATCCGGCTAAGCAGGGCAAATTCCTGCCTGGGAGTCGCATCCCAATAGCTGGCGAGGACCGCATAAGAAGTGATCGGCCGGACTGGGTTGTCATTCTGCCCTGGAATCTGAAACAGGAACTGGTAAAGGAGTTGGCGTACATTCGCGACTGGGGCGGCCAATTCGTGACGGCCGTGCCGCACCTGCAGACGTTATGAAACCGCGCATTTACTACACAAAGCCGTCCATCACTGAACGCGAAGTGGCGTACGCCACCGACGCCGCGCGCAACGGTTGGGGGGAGCGCTGTTACGAGTACATCTATCGGTTCGAGGAGATGTTCAAGGCTTTTGTAGGCACCAAATACGCGGTGGCCACATCGAGTTGCACCGGCGCTCTGCACATGGGTGTCGCCGCCCTCGGAGTCGGTCCAGGTGACGAAGTGATCCTGGCCGACACGAACTGGATCGCGACTGCGGCGCCGATCACTTACCTGGGTGCCAAACCGGTCTTTGTCGACATCCTCCCGGATACTTGGTGCATCGATCCCGACCGGGCTGAAGCCGCCATCACTTCGAGGACAAAGGCCATCATCGCGACGCATCTTTACGGGAATCTATGTGAAATGGACCGACTGCTGGATATCGGTGATCGACACGGCATTTCGATCATTGAAGACGCGGCCGAGGCCATTGGCTCCAGGTGGCAGGACCACCATGCAGCCTCTATCGGTCGCTTCGGCGTATTTTCGTTCCATGGCACCAAAACGCTTACTACCGGCGAAGGCGGGATGTTCGTCACCAATGACAGCACGCTTTTTGAGAAGGTGTTAACTCTCAGCAACCACGGCCGCGCGGCTGGACAAAGCAAGCAGTTTTGGCCTGATTTTGTAGGTTTCAAATATAAAATGGCCAATGTTCAGGCGGCTATTGGCTGCGCCCAATTGGAGCGCATTGAGGAACTTATCGCCCGCAAACGAGAGATTTTCGCATATTATCAGTCACGGTTTCGCTCAGCGCCCGGGTTGACCATGAATCCTGAAAAGCCGGGTACCGTGAACGGCTACTGGATGCCCACTGCGGTTTTCGATTCAGACACCAACATCACCCGGGAGTTGCTGCTGGAACTCTTCCGAGCCCAAAACATTGATGCGAGGGTCTTCTTTCACCTCTTGAGCAGCCTGCCGCCATTTACAGCCCAGCCGGAAAACACACACAGCTACGGGGTGCCGACGAGGGCCGTCAATCTGCCAGCTTATCATGAAATGACACGCCACGACCAAGACAGGGTCATCAGGGTGATATTAGCCATCGTTGGTCTAGAGGGGAAACTGCTTTGAACCTACTGCTTCTCCCGGATGGACAAGTTGGGAAAGAAGTGTTGCACTTTTTACTGGATGAGTATTTGGAAGATGTTGGGCTCGTCGTAGTGACAGCTGAAAACGACATTTCCGCAGTGGCGAGACGCGCCGGAAGGCCCACGCTCGTTTTTTCAGGGTCGCACCACCTAACCAAATTCATTCAGAGCGAAGGTATTGAGTTTGATCTCGGTATCCTTGCTTGGTGGCCGACCATTATTAGGCCTCCACTAGTTTCCTTGCCCCGGTTGGGTTTCATCAACTGCCACCCGAGCTTGCTCCCATACAACAGAGGCAAGCATTATAATTTTTGGGCGATCGTTGAGGAAGCTCCTTTCGGTGTTTCCCTTCACTTTGTAGGCGAGAGTATAGATTCCGGGGATGTGGTTTCTCAGCGAGAAGTAGCTTACGACTGGACAGACACGGGTGAGAGCCTTTACTTGAAGGCGCAACAGGAAATAGTTAGACTTTTCCGCAATTCGTATCCCGCGCTGCGCTCATCTGAGATACCTCGCAAAGCACAAGATTTGTCCCAGGGGTCATTCCACAGAGCGGCGCTCCTCGACTTGATCGGCGTACAGTGCTCGCCAGCTCCTCAACCTATTGCGTTGCTAGTACATTCCCAGTACCCTGCTTGCCACTTTGAGTACAGGGGAAATGTATGAAGTGCGAGTGCACATAAGGCGGTTAAGCGAATGACACCGTATCGAACAATTCAAGCACACTGCCAGAAGAAATTCTCCCACGAGCTTCAGCCCGCAAGCCGCATCGACTTGGATCGGCAGTCCAGTGCTCGCCAGCTCCTCAACCTATTGCGTGCTAGGACATTCCCAGGGTACCCTGCTTGCCACTTTGAGGACAAGGGGGAAATGTATGAAGTGCGAGTGGACATAAGGCGGTTAAGCGAATGACACCGTATGAACAATTCAAGCACGACTGCCGAGAAGAAATTCTGGCCCAGGGGCAGGAATCGGAGTTGGCCGATCTAGCTCGCAGATGGATGAGCGCCGCTAACGCTAAGAGGTATTCTTATCACTTTGATTGGATGGGTCGCCCCATAATCCAATATCCTCAAGATATGATCGCCATGCAGGAGATAGTTTGGGAAGTGAAGCCGGATCTAATCATCGAAACCGGCATCGCACATGGCGGGTCCCTTGTGTACTATGCATCCCTGCTGGAATTGATTGCGGCCTGCGGCGAAGGAAATGGGGAGGTCCTCGGCATTGACATCGAGATCAGGCCTCATAACCGCTCAGCCATCGAAGCGCATCCAATGAAGAAGCGAATCACGATGATCGAAGGCTCCAGCATTGCCCCGAGGGTCATTGAGCAGGCCAGAGACCGTGCCCTAGGCAAACAGCGGGTGTTGGTGTGCCTGGACTCCAATCATACCCACGACCACGTGCTGGCGGAGCTTGAGGCCTATGCACCTCTCGTAACGGCTGGCAGCTATTGCGTTGTCTTTGACACGCTTATCGAGGACCTGCCCCAAGACTCTTTCCCTGACCGGCCCTGGGGTAAGAGTAACAATCCCAAGACTGCAGTTTGGGAATATCTCAAAAAACACCCTGAGTTCGAGATCGACAAGACCATCCAGTACAAGCTCCTGATAACCGTGGCTCCGGATGGGTACTTGAAGCGCATCAAGTAAGGTGCCAGCGGCGTATCACCGCAGCGCAACCGTATTAGTATCGACTCTCTGGAAATCGCAATAGTGTCTCAAATTCGAAAAAACATCTTCGCCAACTACGCGGGGTCTTTCTGGACAGCCCTGATGGGCGTCATTTTCATCCCCCTTTACATCAAGTTCATGGGGATTGAGTCGTACGCTTTGGTAGGTGTCTTTGCGTCCCTCCTGGCCTTGTTCAGCGTCTTGGATATGGGACTAAGCGCGACAATGACGCGGGAGATGGCGCGCCTCTCGGCTCAGGACCCCACAGGCCGTGATACACGCGGTCTGGCTCGCACGCTTGAAGTGATCTACTGGTCTGTAGCGCTCCTTCTAGGGCTGGCGGTGATTGCGCTTGCTGGCCCAATCGCTGAGCATTGGGTCAAACCCGACCGCCTCCAGCCTGCAGTCGTGAAACAGGCCCTCATGATCACCGGTGGCGTCATTGCCTTGCGCTGGCCGGCTGCATTCTATTCAGGCGGTCTGCGCGGGCTCGATCGTCAGGCGCTTCTGAATCTAATCGTGGGCGCATGCGCAACGCTGCGTGGTTTGGGCTCGGTCGCGGTGCTGTGGCTGATCTCGCCTACAATTCAGGCGTATTTTTCGTATCAGATCATTATCAGCGCGGTCGAGACCTCATGTCTGGCCGGCGCATTGTGGTGGTCGCTGCCAGGGCGAGGGACAGTGGCGACGTTTTCGGTGGCTCGCCTGAAGCCGGTGTGGCGATTCTCCGCCGGGATGACAGGAATCAGCGTCGTGGTCCTCTTGCTTACCCAGACAGACAAAATCATACTGAGCAAAATGCTCTCTCTCGAACTATTCGGCTACTATGTCCTTGCCTGGACGGTGAGCGCCACCTTGCTCCGAATCATTGATCCGATTGACTCTGCGGTTTATCCGACATTGACCCGCCTTGTAGCTCAAAAGAATGAACAGCAGCTACGAAACTTGTATCACAGGAGCTGCCAGATGCAAATCGTGCTGCTGGTACCAGCTTCGCTGGTCCTGGTCTTGTTCGGAGATGCTGTGCTCACGGTGTGGTCAGGCGATCCGGCCATTGTACGGAACACCGGCCCCATATTGAGCATCATTGCAATCGGGACGTGCCTCAATGGTTTCATGCACATTCCGTATTTGGCCCAGCTAGCGTACGGCTGGACCTCGCTGGCTTTCTATCAGAATGTTATCTCTGTCGTCATACTCGTTCCGCTCATGGTGCTGTTCACGCAGTCCTACCAGGGGGTCGGAGCTGCGTATGTCTGGGTCATACTAAACGCTGGATACGTGTTGATAGCCATCCAGGTTATGCATCGAAGGATTCTGACCCAGGAAAAGTGGGATTGGTACATCTACGACGTCGGGGTACCCACTCTTGCAGCACTCCTAACGGCCTCGGGTTGCCGAGCGATCATGCCGCCGCAGCTTTCAACCGTAAACCAAACTGCCTACATATTGATTGCGGCAGGATTCAGTTGTTTGACAGCAGTTTTAGCCGCGCCGTTCCCCAGAGAAAAGCTCCTAGAAGCTGGTTGGATCATGTTACGGCATTTATCCAACCGAACCGACTGAATGCAGGGAAGGCCCAATCGGTTTAGTTGCCCAATGGGTGAGGATTCGCTAACAGGTGGAGAAAGACTGTCATTGCAAGCGGAGCGAAGCAATCTCTGCCTATAGTGGTTCAAATTTCTTTCCCGCGGGACGCGGGATTGCACACCTAACAATGCCAGTGTCCGGGTACCGTTGTGGGTAGTGCCCTTGGAGTGGGCTACCGCGAAGGGACATGGGAGATAAGCTGTATCTCGAAGAATTGTTAGAATCACGGAAGGCTCTGTGGAAGATTTGGTGGTGAACCCAACTTCTCGGGAAGAAAGAGGGTGTCTTAACATAACACCCCGGCATCAAAGAGGCGTCGCTCTGTCTGCGACTCCGGAAATGGCCGCGCACCTCGTCGGCTATTCTCCGAGGCTCATGACGGGCGCGTCGGCAAGGAGGACCGCGTGAAGTTTACTGTCATCATTCCCACGAGGGAACGTGCGGACACGCTCTATTATATAGTCCTCTGCATCAATCTACGCGGTTAAAGGCTACAGCGTCAACTTAGAGACGCATTTGGAAAAATGTCGCGACAGACAGTGACAGATTTAGTATGAAGGCTCTCATGATCCTATCAGGAGGAGAGCCAATGGCCAGACCCGGACTGAGGTTGAAGGAGCAACAGCGCAAGGATTTGATGGAAGAATTTCAACTGGCACGAGGGAACAAGGACTTGGATATGTGCCTTCGCATTCAAGCACTGCTGCTTGTCAGTCAGGGCAATCGAGAGATTGACGCTGCAAATATGATCGGGGTGGGACGACGCACCGTTCAAGACTGGATTCACCGATTCCGCAGCGGAGGTATTCCGGGATTGGGAAAAGGGCCTTTCCAAGGCGGAAAATCGAGGCTTACCGACGCCCAGAAGACCGAGTTATCGAGGATCATCGAAGCGGGACCACAAGAGGTCGGTCTCGACACCGGCGTTTGGACGGCTTCGATTGTGGTAAAACTGGTGAAAGATCTTTTCGGCATCTCATATCACCCTGACCACATGGGCCGAATTCTTCATCGACTGGGTTATTCGGTCCAATATCCGGGGAGAAGTCTTTCGAGGGCAGATGAGAATCTTCAGAGGACCTGGTTACGCAACGAACTTCCTGAGATCAAAAAAAAGCCCGGCGTGAACGCGGTGTAGTGCTCTACGGGGATGAAGCGGTCTTTCAGCAGGCCGGCACCGTTATCAGGACATGGGCACTCGTCGGAATCGGAATCCACGTGCTCAGTCCTCCTGTTCGCAAGAGTATCAAAGTCATGGGCGCAGTCAGGATCGGCGCCAGACCACAGTGGCATTCTCACTTCGTAAAGGTGTTTAACGCCGAGACGTTCATCGAGTTTCTGGGCCAACTGGTCAGGTACGACCGTGGAACTAAGGTCCACTTCATCACTGACAACGCACCGTATCACAAATCGCCGAAGGTCCGCGAGTGGCTCAAAGGCAAGGAAGATCTCATAGAACTCCATTTCCTTCCTGCCTATTCACCGAAACTCAATGCAGTGGAATACGTCTGGAGGAAAACCAAAAGGGCCATTACCCACAACAAATTTTTCCCGAGGCTGCAAGATCTCAAGGCAGCCTTGGCCAGACGCTTCAACCGATTTCAAGGCAATCCCGCTTCTCTGAGGAGCGCCATTCCGTATTTCGCTTGAGCGCATACTTCGATGCAGATGACTATAGTTTGAAGACATGTGTGACCCAAGATTATGACAATTTGGAGATACTAGTTAGCGATAATTGTAGTCAGGACAATACGAGAGAAGTCGTCGAATCATTCAAAGACCCGCGAGTCCGTTACATAAATACGGGTGAGAGGGTGAGCATGACCTCCAACTGGGAGTTCGCTCTGTCCCATGTGGACCAAGGTTATGTGATGATGATGGGCGATGACGACGGGCTCATGCCAAATGGTGTCATAGAAGCCCATGAGATCCTCAGAAGGCAATCGGTCCAGGTATTGGCATGTTGTCCGGTGCTGTATTGGTGGCCGTCCTTTGACGACAAGAGGCTCGCGAACCTGCTTAGAGTGTATAAGCAAAATATTTTGTACGAGTTGAACGCCTCGACCGTGTTGAGAGCCGCGAAATACTGTGTCTTTCGGTATGGAACTATTCCGATGCTGTACAACTCCTTCGTCGATGTGGGTGTCTGTTCCATACTAAGGCAACGGACAAAACGTGTATTCCAGTCCATGTCTCCTGACGTGTACTCCGGTTTTGCAATCATGTCCGTTGTACCACGCTGGTTGTTTTCCACTCGACCATTCCTTGTACGAGGAACCTCCGGACATAGCATCGGTGCCGCTTTTGCAAAGGGGAATCCCACTGACTCAACCTATAGACGTTTTCTCACGGAAAAGGGTCAGCTTCCTTGCCACCCGAAAATGCGTATGATCTCTGGAATCGGCTGGACTGCCTATCTGGAAAGTATGTTACAGGCCAATGACTTTTGTTTTCAAGGGCGGCTACACATTAGCATGAGGCGGGCGCTGATGCTTATTTTCAAAACGCTCTCCACCCTTGAAAGTAGTGCCCATCAAACGGCACTCGAGCAAGCACGAGAAATAGCACGTGAGCACGGACTGGAGCGATTCGCTCTAATTTGCGAGAAACTCTACCGCCACGTGCCTGGACAACAGAAACGTCGTCCATTGCACGACCGACCGGGGGCGATTGATGTGGATGCTCCATCACATGACGTCACGAATGTGTACGCGGCCTCAACCTTGGCAGCCGACATGATTGGTGAGTATGGCGAACCACCACAGCCAAAGCCGTTTCCATATTTTGGCTTGATCATTTACATCTTACTTGAAAAAATGTGGGGGGTGCGTACATACTCGATGGCGGCAAATAAAGGCATCACTTGAGCGACGGTCGGTACACGTATAAAGCGGTTGCAGAATGTCACTTAATTCTTAAGACGCATTTAATACCATCGCGTACGCGGGAATGACGGCAAGAATCCCGGCATGCTGACCCTTCCAAATTTTATGTGTCGAATTGGCAAAGAGACATTATTTTTGGCAACTACTCTACTCATAATAGAGAGCCTTTTTGAAAGCATCATAACGTCTGACGATAGCTAGGTATCAGGTTAAGCCTTATGTGCGGAATATGTGGAATTGTTTCAGCATTGCCTTTGGACGGCAGAATGATTGATTCCGCCCAGAAAATGACTGAAGGTATGTTTCATCGTGGTCCGGACAGCACGGGCCAATTTGCGGCCACACACACTATTCTTTCGATGCGTCGTCTCAGCATTATCGACCTGGAGGGCGGATCGCAACCGCTTTTCAACGAAGATCGGACTGTAACGCTTGTCGCAAACGGAGAGATATACAATTTTGTGGAGTTGCGGTCTCTGCTTGTATCGAAAGGTCACACCTTTCGTACAGGCAGTGACTGTGAAACTATAATCCATCTATACGAAGAATATGGTTCGGACTGTGTCAACTGGCTGCGAGGCATGTTTGCTTTTGCCCTGTGGGACAGTTGTCGCCGCAGGCTGGTGCTTGCTCGGGACCGTATGGGCGAAAAGCCTTTGTACTTATACGACAGATCGGGAACCCTCGTCTTTGCATCCGAAATGAAAGGCCTCCTGCAATCCGGTTTGGTCCCTTTTGAGTTGGATCCCGAAGCGGTTGACCTTTATTTCCACTATCAGTACGTGCCCGAACCCAAGACTCCTGTGAAAGGGGTTCGGAAACTGGATGCAGCCCATATCTTGACGGTGGAAATCAATCCGTGGAACCTTAAGGAAGAGTGTTACTGGAGGATGGACGCTGTTCCACCTATGGAGGGCGACCCTGCGACCAAGATTCGCGAAGAATTGGAGACAGTGAGTGAACTCATTATTCGCTCTGATGTCCCAGTGGGCGTGGCTCTCAGCGGCGGATTGGATTCCAGCGCTATTGCGGCTCTGGCCGTTCGGAAATATCCCGGTGTGATGCATGCGTTCAGTCTCGGCTATTCCGGTAGCCCTGAGGTAGACGAACGGAAGGACGCGCGAGATCTGGCCGACCATCTGGACATGCCCTTTCACGACATCGAGCTGGATACAGCAGAGATGGTGAGATTCTTTCCTGAACTCGTCTACTGGCGGGACGATCCCATTGCGGACATCTCGGGACACAGCTACTACGCGGTTATGAAAATAGCGCGTGAATCTGGCGTCCCTGTGATGCTTCAGGGCCAGGGTGGGGACGAACTCTTTTGGGGTTACCCCTGGGTACGCGAAGCGGCCCGACAATCAAAGACCAAGGCGGCAATCATCTCGAACGGCAAGAGCGCTATGGCCTCATATCTGGGATTTGAGTTCCCCAGCTCGTTCTCTCGCGAAAGCCTGCATCAGTGGGCCCGTTCTTGTGGAGGGATGCGAAGTGGCTGGCAGCGTTTTCAAATTCACCGTGACTCACCCACGGACCAATTATTTTTTTGCGACTTGACCAGCGATTTCCAGATGGCGGCTCGCCAAATTCAATCATTCTACACGAGAGCCTTTCGTGAACAATTGGAGAGCAGTGCCTCAACTTTTTTCACCTTGCCTGATCCCCGGCCGGAAATTGATGTGGCCCTCACGCGCATGATTTGTGACTCGTATTTGCGAGAGAATGGCATAAGCCAGGCAGACCGCCTCAGCATGGCCTCTTCGATCGAACTCCGGTTGCCCCTCATCGACTACCGCTTAGTCGAGACTGTCATAGGCTTGCGCAAACGGCAATCAGACCTTGGCCTTCCAGCTAAGTCATGGTTCAAGGCTGCGCTGCGGGGTGTTTTGCCGGATTGGGTCATGAATAGGCCCAAGAAGGGCTTCACCCCACCGGTGTGGGACTGGCACCGTAAGTTGTTTGCTGCCTATGGAAACACCCTGCGTCACGGATACCTGGTGCAGTCAGGCGTGCTTAAAGAAAGCGTTGGAAGCCGTCTTGCCGAGGGCCCTTTTCCGCGGGGAGCCATTTGTCCGCTCAGCTTTAAGGCTCTGGTGCTTGAGACCTGGTGTAGGCAAATGATGCCGCTAGCACAGTACAAGGAGGCCGGGGGTGTCGCGTAAAGGCCAGACACCTATTGCACTGTTTTCCTACAATCGTCCCAAGCATGTGGGGTTTGCGCTGGAAACTCTGGTCAGGTGCAGCCGCTTCAATGAATGCGAATTATATATTTACTGTGATGGACCCAAAGATCCTACACAGTATTCGGCAGTCGAGGCTTCGCGAGAGGTAGTCAGGAGCTGGCAACGGCGCCTGGGATGCGAGATGATCGAGACGCACGAAAACCTGGGTCTGGCCAGATCTATTGTCTCCGGAGTGTCAGACCTCTGCGCTGAATATGGTCGCGTTATCGTCTTGGAGGACGACCTCACCGTCGCGCCCGATTTTCTTGATTATATGTTGCAGGCTCTAGAAAAGTACCAAGACCGATCTGAAGTTCACCAGATATCGGGCTACATGTTCCCGGTTGGCCATCCGCCCAAACCTGATGCTTTCCTTTTGCCATTGACTACAACATGGGGCTGGGCTACGTGGGACAGGGCATGGAGGATCTTCGATTGGAGCGCTCCCGGACATACCCACGCATTCAGTGACCCAATCATCCGGCGTGATTTCGACCTGGATGACAGTTATCCCTATACTGAAATGTTGGAGCAAAGGCTTTCAGGACAAAACGATTCCTGGGGTATACTCTGGTGGTGGTCGGTGTTCCAGGCAGGCGGCATGGTATTGCATCCCAGACAATCCCTGGTGTGGGTGGGAGGATTTGACGGCTCAGGAACTCATTGCGGTGAGTTGCCGAATCCCCTAGCGGCTTCCCCCAGGGAGATTGACCATGCAGTACTAACCAATCCCATGGTTTTCCCCAGTGACTTGTCGGTGGATAAGGCGGCGTTTGATCGGATAAAGGCCCATCTGAGAAGTCTCAAAACCACGACCTTGAAGAGCAAAGTGAAAGACGCTCTGAGGCGTCTTCGCGCATTCGCGTACACGAGAAATTGTCAGAGACAATCTTAGCCGGAAAGTTCAACATGGTTGATAACCTGAAACATAAACTTGCAAACCGGACTTTCGGCCGCCTCGGTCCCGGCTTCCTGTCTCTACTGGGTCTGGACCGGCGGCGCCAGGTCGCGGACCTCTCCTCCACTGCAGTAGTGAGCCATGAGGCATCTGTGGAAAACCTCTCGGGGCTAAGAGAGCGTATCAAAATCGGGGCCAATTCCTTTATCCGTGGAAGACTGTTGACCTATGCTCATGGTGGTCGGATCGAGATCGGCGAGTGGTGCTACGTAGGAGTGCGCAGCGAGATTTGGTCGATGGAATCGGTGGTCATCGGAAACAGAGTATTGATCGCACACGATGTGAACGTCCATGACGGCACCGCGCATTCAATGGACCCTTGCGAGAGGCATAAGCATTTCCGCCACATTATAGAAAAAGGTCATCCACGCCTAGCGATGGACCTGCCCGGTGTGTCTTCGGCACCTGTGGTGATAGAGGATGACGTATGGATCAGTTTTGGGGCAATAATCCTTAAGGGGGTACGCATCGGGGCAGGCAGCGTAATAGCAGCGGGGTCTATAGTGACTGAGGATGTGCCGCCTAAGGTGTTCTATCGGTGCGAGGTGACCCCGATAACGAAAGCTTTGGCCGAGGTGGCCGACCGAGAAAGGTGATGCCTTGGAAATAGGACCAGGGAAGTCTAGAAGTTCTCTTGGGAGCTGCCCTCAAGAGACGGACAAAACAGTCGAAAAAGTAGGAACGAGTCGTTTCTGGAGTTTATTGTGGACGAGGTACACGCTTGCGCCTAGTGTTGTGCTGTGTAGAATTCCAGAGCTTGAGTATGCGGCTACGCTTGATATCACATGCAGGGTACTGGATCACTGTTGCGGTGATGGTATGTTTGCCTCGTTAGCTTGGCCTGACCGCAAGGTGTCGGCCGGTTGTGACGTTAACGTGAATTCCATAGCGGCTGCAAAAAGGCTGGGTATCTATTCTCGCCTCGATTGCTGTGACGCATCTCAGCGCCTCCCTTACGAAGACGACGCTTTCGACCTCGTCTTCAACAACAGTGCCTTGGAACATATTAAAGACTTGGACGCGGCCCTATTTGAGGTGTCACGAGTGCTTACGGATGGTGGCTTCTTTGTTTTCAACGTGCTCAATCATCGCTACTTCGAATGGTGGCCTCTGGATGAAGAATCCAAGAACGGCTATAAACAGTGGCAACCCTTTTATCATGCTCTGAACCTGGAGGAATGGACAGAGCGCCTGGTACGTGTTGGACTTCAAGTCACGTCAGTCCAGGGGTATTTAGACCAAGAAGGGGCGCAGGAGCTTGCCCGGCTCGACTTTACATTCAGCGGCGCATATTTGGCTAATCGGCCTAGTCTCGGAGTTTTGTGCTACCGATTCTTTCCGCCCCTGATGAAAAAATACTGGCAGCGACGCCTGGCCGAGCTGACCTGGAAAACACCCGCAGATGCAGGAGCAGGGTATTTCATCAAAGCGGTGCGTTCCAATCCCTGATGCAACCTGGGAAACCGCGGTAATTTGGCTGCGCCAACAAGCTGACCAACAAGCGCTTGTCAGAGCGTGCTATTTTGATGATCCACTGGTGGAAGCCGCCCGGCGCTTTGCGGACAGCGACGAGTGGAAGGCCCTCAGAAAGCTGTTGCCCCCTGTCCCCGCAGCCGCTCTTGACTTGGGAGCGGGCCGAGGAATAAGCAGCTATGCCCTGGCGAGGGATGGATGGTCAGTCACCGCGCTTGAGCCTGATCCAAGCCCTCTGGTGGGAGCTGAAGCGATTCGCCGGCTAGCAAAGGAATCGGGCCTGTCAATCTCCGTTGTTGAGGATTATTGCGAAAAAATGCCGTTCAGCGACAACGAATTCGACCTCGTCCACGGGCGGCAGGTCTTACACCATGCCAAGAATCTCGATTTACTCTGTCGCGAAGTGTTTCGGGTGCTCAAACCTCACGGGCGGTTCGTTGCCACAAGGGAGCATGTAATTGGGAGTACGGCTGATCTACAGGCTTTTCTCGATTCGCATCCGCTGCATTGGCTCTACGGAGGGGAAAATGCGCACCAGTTGCGCGAGTACATTTCGGCCATCGCTGGAAGCGGTCTTCGCCTGCTCAGAGCCCTGGGACCTTACGACAGTCCCATTAATTACGCTCCTATGACTCACGATGAGTGGCTAACAATATGCTCGCGACCGGTGACCCGCATAATCGGCGAAAGAGCTACACGCCACCTCGCCAGCGAAGGGCATGCCATAGGGAGATGGCTACTCACCTGTACTGTCCACTCTTCGCTCAAGGCTTACCAATGCTCCCGGGCGCTTGTATAGCTTTGTTGCAGAAAAACCATAAAGATGTCGACAGAGCCGCTATAACATGACAAACAGATCATTTGCCAAATCTCTTGACATGGTCAGCAAGCAATTGGCGCGTATTTCTGTGGCCACTTACTTATGCACAAAACAGTCCTAGTCACTGGAGTCAACGGGTTCCTCGGCCCGTACATCGTGCGCGAATTCGTTGCCAGGAAAAGCAGGGTAGTAGCAGTGAGTCGTTCCTCAGCCCTGGCGAAGGCTCCGTGGACGACCTCAATCAGCGATTTGCTCGTAGCGGATTTGAGTTCTCCGCAGTTTGAAGCCATGCTCGTCGCAGCGGAGCCGGATTTGATAATTCATGCAGCAGGACCTTCATCGGTGAGGGATTCAGTTGGTGATCCCGCAGCCGATTTTCGTGGTTCCGTCAGTGTCTTCCAATACCTTTTGGACGCTGTGAGACGGCTGGTTCCAGATTGCATGGTGTTGCTTCTCTCCAGCGCAGCCGTTTATGGAAACCCGCAAACGCTTCCGGTTCATGAAGAGGCTCCGCTGCGCCCGATTTCACCCTATGGTTTTCACAAGAAGATTTGCGAAATTCTCATCGAAGAGTTTTATTCCGTGTACGGGATCCGCGGGTGCTCGGTAAGGATCTTTTCGGCCTACGGACCTGGACTGAAACGGCAGGTGCTTTGGGATATATCGCGCAAAGCATTGCGGAATGAAGTGGTGAACCTCCAGGGCACCGGAGAAGAGACACGGGACTTTGTGCATGCTGAAGATGTTGCGAGAGGCTTGAGGATTATTGCTGACCAAGCTACTTTTTCTGCCGAGGCTTACAATCTTTCGTACGGGGTCGCAACCACGATTCGCGAGGTGGCTGAAACGCTCGTTGCAGAACTCGGCCGAAACTGTGCGATCGATTTCTCTCAAGTCCGGATGGCCGGCGATCCACTGTTCTGGCAAGCTGATATCACTCGTTTGTCTAAACTGGGATATGAGCCGAGAATCTCATTTGCCCACGGCGCTGCGAGCTACGCGAAGTGGGTACTTGGAAACATTGAATCATTCAAACGTGAGCTGAATTGAAAATCGGGCTTACCAATATCGGCAGTGACCAGTGGATTGGAGGAATATACTATATTTCCAACCTGGTAAGGGCTTTACGTAGCCTCCCCAGTCCCGAGCAGCCAGAAATTCTCCTGCGAATTACGAGTAAGCCCGAAAAAAATCACTACCACGGGATAGCAGACCTTGTGGAGTTGTTTCCTGACTATTCGTGGGGGAATAGTGCTTCACTCTTTTCGGAGCTGATGAACCGTGTCAAAGCTAGCGTGAGAGACCTTTATGCCGCGGCCGCTCCGGACAGTAGAATAAAAGTCTACGTCCAGGCTAAGGCTGACAACGGTCTCGGCCAAAAACTGAGGGCAAGAGATGTCAACCTCTTGTTCCCGTGCCCGAGAGCAATGAGCGAGGATTTCCGTCTCCCATGGTTGCCGTGGATCTGGGACTTTCAACACAAACATTACCCTGAATTCTTTTCGAAGAAGCAGCGCCGCTCCCGGGATCATACCTTCTTGAAGGTGGCTGAGTCAGCCAAACTGATAGTGACAAGCAGCGAGGATGCAGTTTCAGACTTTGACCATTTTTTCCCAGGGTATCATGAGAAGTTTCGGGTGTTGCATTTCAGGGCCTTTCCCTCATCCGAATGGTTCGAGTCAGATACGGTCAAAACTCGCAACAAATACGGTCTTCCTCCTTGTTATCTCGTCTTGCCCAACCAGTTTTGGGTGCACAAGAATCACAAGGTGGTTTTCGAGGCAACGAAGATCCTTGCCGATCGGTCCGTGGACGTCCACGTGGTGTGCACGGGGAATACCGCTGATTACCGTGACCCAGGTCACTTCCCTCGTTTGACCACCTATGTCAAAGACAACAATATCGAGAGCAGAATTCACATTTTGGGATTGCTGCCGCGACTGGATCAGATTCAGATTGTTCGAGGCAGTGTAGCGGTGATCCAACCGTCACTGTTCGAGGGGTGGAGCACCGTGGTAGAGGACGCAAGAGCGCTGGGCAAACACGCGTTTCTATCAGACATACCGGTTCATCGGGAGCAGAATTTGCCTGGAGCAATCTATTTTGATCCGCATGACCCGGAAGCCCTGGCCGATGGAATCGCAGAAGCGTGGGGAAGTCTTGCCCCGGGCCCATCGACCGGCGATGAGCAAAAAGCCTTGGCACGTCAGCAGGAGCTGGTGGCGGAATATGGCCGAGATTTCATGAAGATTGCCGACGAACTCATTCGACAGGAGAGTTGATTGATCTTGGAAGGCTCTTTGTCTTTCAAGTCTTTCCTAAAAACATTGGGCGAGTCTCCTTCGCTGATTCACACCTACCAGAAGACGGCCGGCAATAAGGTTAGTAACTTGGGCGAAACACAAAGACCTGTCTGTGTTGGAATCATACCCGCTCGCGGTGGCTCAAAGGGGATACCCGGCAAAAACCTGAAGCCCGCGGCAGGTAAACCGCTCATTTCATGGACAGTTGAAACTGCCCTCGCGGCCACCTTGCTGGATCGTGTCATTGTCTCCACAGATTCGCCTGAAATCGCGGATGTTGCTCGTCGACACGGTGCGGAGGTGCCTTTCATGCGTCCCGCGGGCCTCGCGCAGGATGACACCCCCGGAATTGAGCCGGTGTTGCACGCTGCGCTCTGGTTGGAAGAGAACGAAGGCTATCACCCCGATCTGATAATGCTTCTCCAACCGACATCACCGTTGCGAATCCCCGAAGACATCGACAGAGCCATCGAGCTGATCCGCGAAAAGAGCGCGGATGCAATCGTTAGCGTGACGCCGGTCGAGGCCCACCCTTACTGGATGAAGCGGATAGACGGCGCCGGTCGCATGACGGATTTCATCAAACTCGATCAGCCCATAGAGCGCCGTCAGGACCTACCCGAACTCTACGTCGTGAATGGAGCTATTTACGTGGCTCGGTACGAAGTGTTGATGGAACAGAAAACATTCGATACGGACAACACGTTCTCGTTGGTCATGCCTGTCGAACGCTCGCTGGACATTGACACTCCGTGGGATCTGTACCTCGCGGATTTGATCTTAAAGGATCGGCGGCGAAATGAAGCCTGTTAGTATCGGAACATTCCAAATAGGGCCTGATGAGCGTTGTTTCGTCATCGCGGAGGCGGGAGTCAACCACAATGGAGAGTTTGAGACCGCAAAAAGGCTTGTCGACGCGGCGCTGGAAGCCGGAGCCGATGCTGTTAAGTTCCAGACATGGGTGACGGACAAAGTCATGGTACCTGATGCGCCTGCGGCAGACTATCAGAAGCAGAATGTGGCCAGGGAGATGAGTCAATACGAGATCGTGAAGCAGCTTGAGCTGGGTTATCCGGATTTCGCAGAAATCAAAGACTATTGCTGATCGCGTGGGCATTATGTTCCTCTCTACCCCTGACGAGGAAGATAGTGCAGATTTTCTGGACAGAGCTCGGCGTACCATGCTTTAAGATTGGATCTGGAGAGGTAACTAATCTTCCACTGTTGCGGCATGTGGCCTTCAAGGGCAAACCGGTAATACTATCGACCGGAATGTCCGATTTGGGGGAAGTGGAAGCTGCCGTTGCGGCCATGGAGAAGGTTGGTAATTTCGATCTGGTACTGCTCCATTGCGTCTCGAATTATCCAGCCGACCCCGCGTCTTGCAACCTCATGGCCATGGAAACCCTCGCGCAGGCATTCCGGCATCCCGTGGGCTTCTCAGATCACACCCTAGGTTTTGAGGTAACTTTAGCGGCTGTGGCTAGGGGTGCACGACTCATTGAGAAGCACCTGACCCTAGACAAGACGATGCCTGGACCTGATCATAGGGCTTCTTTGAATCCCAGTGAATTCGCAGCTATGGTCAAAGCGGTGCGGCTGGTCGAGGCCGCACTGGGAGATGGCATCAAAAGACCGGTGTCCTCAGAACTGGCGATGAGAGACGTCGTCCGAAGATCTATCGTGGCTGCTAGACCGATTCAGGAGGGCCGAACCATAGTGGTGGAAGACCTGACGCTGCGTCGCAGTTCGGGAGGGCTTGATCCGGCAAACATGAAGTTGATAATAGGACGTAAACTCCGTAGAGACCTTGATCAGAATTCAGTTGTCACCCTGGATTTGTTGGTTTGAGACATATCAAATGACGGTGCAGGCCAAAGATGTGTGCATCATATTCGGGGGAGGGGGCCACGCAAAGGTTTTAATCGAAAGCCTTAAGACCGGTGGTTCGCCATTATCTTTGGTTATTCTAGATCGTGATCGTTCCTGCTGGGGCCAACTAGTGCTGGACGTTCCGATCCGCGGACCGTTTTCTCTCTTGCCGGAACTCGTGGCGGACAGCGCAAGGTTTTTCGCGGTGGGTGTGGGAGGGGTGGGAGACAATGGGCCCCGAAAGGATTTGTTCGATCTGGGGATTTCCCACGGTTTGCAGCCTCTGACGATTCGTCATCCGACGGCGTATTGCTCTCAATGGGCGAATGTGGGGGCAGGGTGCCAATTGTTGCCCGGGTGCATAGTGAACGCAGGCGCAGAACTCGGCCGCAATGTCATAGTCAACAGCGGAGCCATAGTTGAGCATGATTGCAAGATCGGTGACCACGTTCACATTGCCAGCGGTGCAGTACTTGCCAGCACAGTGAGTGTGGGAGCCGGGGCACACATCGGTTGCGGTGCTTCCGTCAGACAGTTGATCTCGGTGGGGAAGGGAGCCGTTGTGGGAGCAGGTGCTGTTGTAGTCGAGGACGTGCCCCCCTACACTACTGTCGTCGGGATTCCGGCTCGGCCAGTTGGGTGACCGTGAATAATTTCGACGTCGTCCGGCACCAAGAACAAAGCTTCAGGATTCTGTCAAGGCGGTAGTAGCATGAGCTGGAATAAGTTCCGATGAAACGTATTTGCGTAATCACGTTTGCTCGCTCAGATGTACAGTTCCTGCTTTCCGCTACTGCAGGCGATCACGCCCCTGCCTGACGTCCGGGTTCATCTAGTTGCAGCCGGAACTCACTTGTCCCCCGAGCACGGATACACGATTCGGCAAATAGAAGCCGACGGATTCACAATAGATGATAAGCTGGAGATGTTGCTGTCGTCGGATACGCCCCAGGGGATAGCCAAATCTATCGGTCTGGGGACTATAGGTATGGCCGAGATTCTTTCGCGATGTCTACCGGATATTATCTTAATCATCGGCGACCGCTTGGAACTCCTGTCTGTAGCCAGTGCGGCTCTGCCTTTTCGCATTCCCATTGCGCACGTGTCGGGAGGTGATTCCACCGAGGGGAGCCTCGACAATCAGGTGCGAAACGCGGTGAGCAAGTTGAGTTCCCTCCATTTTGTGGCCATGCAGGAGCATGCGGACCGCCTCCTTCAAATGGGAGAAGAACCGTGGCGAGTTTTCGTCACGGGCGATCCAGCCCTGGACATGATAGCTAACATGGAGTTCTTCAGCCGTGCGGAGCTTCAGGGTCGATTAAATAGCCCATTGGATCCGCCCGTCCTCGTAGTTACTTTTCATCCCACAACGCTCGGAAAAGAGTCAGTTGTCCAGGAGATCGAGGCTCTGCTCACAGCTCTGACCGAGGTCGACGGGACGATGATTTTTACGGCTCCGAATCCCGACATGGGAAGAAACGCCATTATTGAACGAATTCGGGTATTCGTGGACAAACGAGCCTCCGCGGAGGTTTATTCGAGTCTTGGCCAACAGGCATACTACAGTCTTCTCACACACGCCGATGCAATGGTGGGCAACTCCTCCAGCGGAATCTGGGAGGCACCGAGCTTTCAACTGCCGGTTGTGAACGTGGGTGACCGACAACAAGGCCGGCTGCGGGCGGGCAACGTGATCGACGTTGCCCCTGACGCGACTTCCATAGTGGCCGCTATTCGCAGAGCACTCGCCCCTTCCTTCAGAGAGTCGCTATGTGACCTGGCTAACCCGTACGGAGACGGAATGGCAGCGTCGCGGATCGCGAAAGTGCTCAAAGATATGGAACTTGGTTCCCATCTTCTCAGGAAGTCTTTCGCGGACATACCTTGTGAAAGGGGTCGGTCCGAAAATGGTGATGGTTAATCGTGATTCTTCTTGTGGACTCATTGGCTCCGAGATTGACTCTAAAGTAGAATTGCTGTTCTGCGAAGAAATTGAATAAGTGCTCTGACCCAAACACCGCCGAAACGGGAGGATCGCCGCATAATCGGGGGAAAAGTAGACCTTCTTCGAGGCGTGGATCGAGGACACGTTCTAACCATTTATGCCCTTGCTTGCCTTCAAGCTACGTCGAAGGACAAAAGACAGCGGGACTTCGCCAGATTAAAGACCATGAACCGGAGGTTTCGATGAGTTCGAAACGAGTGCTGCTAATCGTTCCACCGCGAACGGTTAACAGTCATTTTCTGAGATTCGCAAGGATAGCGACCATTCCGCCGTTAGGACTCATGTATATCGCGGCGGAACTGGAAAGGTGCCATTACGAAGTAAGTATCCTGGATTGTTTGACACAGAATCTCAACGCTGCGCAAATGGGCGCGGATTCTTTCAGATACGGTATGACTGACAAAGAAATACTCGATGAAGTCAAGACTCGGGATCCTGACTATATCGGGGTTTCCTGCATGTACACGATGAATCACACGGATTTTATTTCACTATGCTCTTTGATAAAGGCCAATTTTTCAGTTCCTGTTATTGCAGGTGGGGTTCACGTAACGGCTGAATGGAGCCATATTTTAGGTACGGGAGTCGTCGACTTTGCCGTCCTGGGAGAGGGTGAGCACAGTTTCCGCGATTTGCTGCAATGTCTCGACACCGGTCGCAGTATCGCGAAGGTGGAGGCGGTGGCCTATAAAAAAAACGGACAAGTCAGGGCCAATTTGCCATTTCGCCACGTTGACAATCTGGATGCGCTGCCCTTGCCAGCGTACCATCTCATTGATTTTGCCAAGTACATGCAGAGCGGGCGGGCCCACGGTGATACGACATCTGCAGCCAATTGGGCGCCGATTATTACATCTCGAGGCTGTCCGCACCGATGCTCATTTTGCGCGGGTCCGGCGATGGGTGGACATGTGCTTCGGCTTCGATCTGTAGAGAATGTCATGGAGGAAATCAAGTTCCTCAAACGGAACTACAATGTCGGAGAGATTCACATTGAAGACGATAACTTCGCTCATAATCTTCAGAGAGCCATATCAATATTGGAAATGACGTCGGAGCTCGGTGTGAAGCTGGCGTTTCCCACTGGGCTGTCGCTTTACTCCCTCAATAATGATGAAGTAGTGCAACATCTGAAGAAGAACGATGTGATCAGCGTCACCGTGGCAATCGAATCCGGAGATGAATTCATTCTGAAAAAAGTCATGCGCAAACCGGTTACGGTATCTCTGGCCAAAAGGGTAGTCAAGAAGCTGAAATGCAATGGCATCAATGTAAAGGCCTTTTTCATACTGGGGATGCCCGGGGAATCCATCGATTCTCTGCGTAACACCTACAGGCTGATTAAGGAAATTGGATTGGACTGGAGCGGGTTTAACGTCGCGACGCCTCTTCCTGGAACCGAATTGGCTCAGATGTGCGTCAACAATAAGTTTATAGATGAGGATGTTGCTGCCAACCTGGAAAAGGCCAATTTCTCAGAATCCGTCATAGACACTCCGTCTCTCAGTCACTCCCAAGTAGACAAGTACCTTTATTACTTCAACATTATGACGAATTTTATTGAACCAATTGCCGGGTGTGAATCAGAGCAGGCTATAGATTACAAATCGCTGATGTATAGTCGCGTCATGAGACAAGTGCCTGAACACAGGTATGCAGGACTTAGTCTTGCAAGGATTCAGCTCAATCGAGTTGCCCATGTCTTAGAGAAGACGAAGGGCGACCACGTCGAAGAGATCGAAAGTCTCAATATGGCGGATTCAATACTAAAACAGAAGCAACTTAACACATTGCTCCGCGAGCTCGACAACATGGATGGAGAAATAGTGCTCTTTCACACCGAATCCGGAGGAATCTCAGCACAGAGTACCGTTGGTCCTGTTTCAAGCGCCGATTAGCCTGGAATTATCGCAGCGGAGCCGATAGCATGAGTTGGGATTCGCATTGGGAGAAGGTTTTCAGCTCCAATAGTTGGGGGCGATATCCTCCAGAGGAATTGGTGCGATTTGTGGCGCGTCACTTCTTTCCCGTACCGGATCGCGGGCAGGTGCGACTCTTGGAAGTTGGCTGCGGCCCAGGTGCGAATATTTGGTTCATGGCTCGCGAGGGATTTGACGTCCGTGGCATTGACGGCTCCCACACGGCCATAGAACGGGCACGCGAGCGATTGAAGGGAGACCGACTTGAAGGTGTGCTCGTACTCGGTGACATTGTTAACCTCCGAGATCACTTCCTCGCAGATCATTTCGACGCGGTGATCGACGTGGCATGCCTTCAACACAACGATATCAGATCCATCAGGGCTATTCTGGATTCAGCACGGCATGTTTTGAAGCCTGGGGGACTGATCTTTTCCATGATGGTGGACACTGAATGCTATGGATGCGGGACAGGAAGACAAGTGGAGCCCGGAACCTTCGTTGAAGTCAGCGCGGGACCTTGCACTGGTGTGGGGCTCTGCCACTTCTTTTCACTGGAGGAAGTGCGAAGCCTATTCTCGATATTTGCTGAGGTCCGTATCGAGAGGTCTCTGCGGAGCCAGGACAATATGACACATTGGTACGGGCACTGGGTGGTGGAGGGTGTTAAATCGCATGAAGTGGCGGATACTTGACTCAAGCCAGGGGGTAGCCTGGAACGAGGCGTTGAGCCGCCAGCCGGCCAAGGACGTCTATTTCATACCTGAATACCATCGTGTGCACGAACTGAACGCGGAGGGTTCGGCCAATGCCTTTGTTGCCTCGGATCGCGGCCAAGAGTTGTTTTATCCTTTTATGATGCGACCCATAGAGGCGGTTGCAGGCCATTCGCTCGCCCAGACCTGGTTTGACATCGAAAGCGTGTATGGATACACTGGACCTCTAGCCACGACTTCGGATCAGAGGTTTCTTTCAGCCGCATGGGACTGCTTCGACTCATGGTGTAGGCAGGGTCGCGTCATAGCCGAGTTTGTAAGATTCAACCCTATCATCGACAACTTCAGTTTCGTTGACCCATCGTATGTTGTGTCCCTGGATAGGGAGACCGTTGTGGTAAATCTGAATTGTAGGGAAGATGAACTCTGGCAGAGCTATTCTTCCAGGCATCGGAACATGATCCGAAAAGCTGAAAAGAATGGACTGAAATGTGCAGAGGTGCCGCCAGCAGCGGGGATCAGCCATTTCAAGAAGCTGTATTTGGAAACCATGAACCGTGTTGGCGCGGACGAATATTACTTTTTTTCTGACAACTATTTCAATGGCCTCACCCAATGGCTCAGCGACAGCCTCAGACTCTTCGTGGTCCGTTCAGGGGAACGAGTCGTGGCGGCCGCGCTGTTCTTATTGTCCTCCGACTGCATTCATTACCATTTGCAGGGTAGCGGTCGCGATGCGATGCATCTGGCACCAGTGCCGTTACTTCTGCACACAGTGGCTTTATGGGGCCTTCAACGAGGGTACCGAGCTTTGTACCTCGGAGGAGGCTCAACCACCGACCCCCATGACAGGCTGTTCCTTTTCAAGGCAAGCATCTCAAAATTGAGGCGCTCTTACTTCACGGGTCGTAGAGTCCGCGATCCAGAGAATTACGACAAGCTTTGCTCTCTATGGTTGAAGCGCACCGGCGTGGCCTTGAGACCCAACTATTTTCTCATGTATCGACTCCGCTCCGGACACTAAGCGTCAGCCAAGAATTCAGAGTGAATGAATCGCCGCACTGAACGCTGCAGGCGGAATAGATCTACTAAAGCAACACGGCCGGCAGGGACGCCGGCCCTACGGAGGCCATACTACGATTGCGGTGGCGACATCCCGCCGGTCAACTAATGCACGGTGAACAGTCACCTCCTACATTAGCCCTCTCCTTCGCGTAGTAAAACCAACCTCATGAAAGTTTTCATCGAGTTCAACCACGTCTTTTTAGAGTGGCCGCTTGGAATAGCCACCGAGTTAAAGACCCGCGTTCCCGAAGCTTGCATTGGGGGTATAGCCTGGAGTCCGTTCGGAGCGTTTGAACGAGTGTCGAGCTATTCGAATCCTCGAATATCTCCACTGGATTCTCTTGACCAATTGGAACGGAAATGGCTCGCAACCCCGTGGGATGAAAAACGTCTAGCCGACTACGAAGCTATGCTTGGCCCAGGAGTGATCAAGAGGATCATAATTTCGGACCGTAACATCAGCGAGGGTTTTATCACGGGAAGTCGGCCCTTCAGACGATGTCGCTTGACGGACGAGGTGCGCGATTACGAGATGCTCCGCCGTTACGTTTTTGGCTTGCTGAATTACTGTTTCGACAGATTGACAAGTTTGAGCCCGGACCTGGTTCTGGTTGGCTTCGTCGACAATGCGATCTCTTATACCCTCGGGATATTCTGTCATCACCTTCGAATTCCCTTTGTCCAAATTTTCCCTGCCCGAACGGGATCAAGGTACGTACTGGATGACTCTCTTGATGGAAGCTTGGCGCCCGTTCGGAGAACCTTTGAACGGGCCTTGGCCTCTCCATTGTTGTTGGCCCATCAGTTGCCCGCGGCCCGAGATTACATCAAACAGTTCAGGACTGGTATTCATCCGTACGAGGCATTTTTCGATGCCTACAAGGATACTGGCGTTAGAAATGCAACTTCGGCCGCTGATGCCGTCGTTAGACTGGCCGTAAGAATTGGCAAGGCAGTCCGTTTTTTCACCAGCGGCCGACGAACGTCCCTGCGTAATATGGGAAAATGGGACGAGATCAAGCTTCGCGTTTCCGTGCCTTTGAGAGCTCGCTGGAGTTTGCGCAATCGCACGTTTCAGACTCCCGGATATTTGCCTTCCGGTCCTTTTGCCTATTACCCGCTGCACTTCGATCCTGAAGCCTCGACTATCGTAAGCGCGCCGATGCACACGAATCAACTTGCGGTAGTGGAGGCACTTGCCAAGAGCCTTCCTCTCGGCATGTCTCTTCTGGTGAAAGAGCATATCCCAAACCTCGGAGAAAGACCTTCGGGATTCTACTCCAGTCTCAAGAAGCTGCCTGGTGTCATCCTAGTCTCACCCTTTGAGAGCAGCCTGTCTCTCATCAAACGCGCTGTATTCACGTGTGTAATCAATGGCACAGCGGGCTGGGAAGCCATACAACTTGGGAAACCCACTATTGTGATTGGACAACCTCATTATGTGGTTCTGAAGGAGGGCTTTGTGCGTTGTCCTGACCTGTCGAGTCTTCCCGAAGCTGTGCATCAAGCTCTTAGCTTGATGCCGGTCAATGAAGAGCGACTACTGCTTTATATTGCAGCCCTTTTGGATCAGTCCTTCGACTTTCCTGCGAAACTCCGAGTTGGAGTAGTGACCGAGGAGACGGTGAGGCAACAACCGCAATTTTTGTCCTCGATTTGTGACCGTTTGTTGTGCCTGGAGCTTCCGCATTTGAAAACGAGCCATGTGCCCCCCCGCTGCACCTCCGGAACCAACCATGTGGACTGATCGAATAGCAATTGATATAAGTATTTGAATTACTGTGACTCGATGACATCGTTTCAACGAAATGACAACTGAGGATAGGATGTATTCAGACCTTCAGAGCTTGTGCATTCCTCCCACCGCATGCATCAGAGAGGCCATGGCTTGCATTGACCGCAACGCCAAAGAAATTGCTCTTGTGGTGGACGAGCAGCGCCACCTGCTGGGAACCGTGACGGATGGTGACATTCGGCGAGCTATACTGGCGGCATTTGACCTTGAAGCTCCGGTCAAGGACCTCCTGGAGAATCGCGCCTGCAAGCCCAATCCGAAGCCTGTCACGGCCCGGATTGGGACCTCGGAGACTGAGCTGTTGCAGGCTATGAAAAAGGACTTCCTGAGGCACATTCCTCTGGTTGACGGCCACCAGCGGTTGGTGGATCTGGTGTTGTTCCGCGACTTGGTGGAACCCGAAGAGCTTTCGCTACAAGCCGTGGTCATGGCCGGAGGATTCGGGAATCGCTTACGGCCGCTCACCGAGGCCCTTCCCAAGCCCATGCTCCCGGTCGGTGACAAGCCCCTCCTGGAACTGATAATAGGCCAGCTTCGGGAATCAGGAATTCGCAGCGTGCACGTCACCACCCACTACAAAGGAGAGGTTATCGAAAAATATTTCGGTGACGGACGGGAGCACGGCGTGCATATGAGTTACGTGGGAGAATGCGAGCCTCTCGGAACAGCCGGGGCGCTATGCCGTTTGGCTGACTGTCGGGAACCGCTGCTCGTAATTAATGGAGACGTCCTGACGTCAGTCGATTTTCGTGCGATGTTGAATTTCCATGAAGATCACGCGGCCGACATGACAATTGCCGTCAAGCAGTACGACATCGAGGTCCCTTATGGAGTGATTGAGAGCAACGGCGTTGAAATCACGGGAATATCTGAGAAGCCGGTTATCAGTCAGTTTATCAATGCCGGCATCTACCTTCTCAATCCGGGGGTCTGTGGCCTGGTCCCGCAGGGGCAGCGTTACGACATACCTGATCTTGTCAGGCGCCTCCTGCAAGAACACTATCGGGTGGTGAGTTTCCCCGTCCGGGAGTATTGGCAGGACATCGGAAGGCCGGAGGACTACGAGAGGGCATTAACTGATTTTGCGAAAGGGGAGCTGTGAAACCGGCCCCGGATTTAAGACGGAGGTCGGTCCTGGTAACCGGGGCCGGCGGCTTTATCGGCAGTCACCTTGCTGAGCGCTTGGCGGCACTGGGGGCCCGAACAAGGGCGCTCATCCGATATAACTCATCCAATTCATGGGGATGGCTCGACAATTCACCTGCGAAAGATTCCATCGAGGTCATTCTCGGTGATGTGCGAGATCGCGATACCATACACGATGCAATGCGCGGAGTTGACACAGTCTTCCACCTGGCAGCTCTGATCGCTATCCCCTATTCATACCGTGCCCCTCTTTCCTACGTGCAAACAAATGTGGTAGGGACTTTGAACGTGCTTCACGAAGCCGTTACTGCCGATGTCTCAGTGGTGGTGCATACTTCGACCAGTGAGGTTTACGGAACCGCCCAATACGTTCCCATCGACGAGACGCATCCCCTACAAGGACAGTCTCCTTATTCGGCCAGCAAAATAGCGGCAGACAAGATGGCCGAGGCCTTTCATCTGTCGTACGGACTCCCCGTCACGACCGTTCGCCCTTTCAACTGTTACGGGCCGAGACAGTCAGCCAGAGCAATCATACCTACTATAATAAGCCAAGCACTCAAAGAACCCTCTCTTCACCTAGGGAACCTGGAGCCCACCCGAGACCTGAACTACGTTGCCGATACGGTCGATGGCTTTGTTCTGGCTGGGGATAGTCAGGGAGCGGTCGGTGAAGTGATGAACCTGGGTACCGGTCAAGAGATCTCCATCAAAGAGTTGGCCGGCACGATTTTGCGGCTGCTTGGCAAAGATATGCTCATCGAATCTAAGGACGAGCGGGGGCGACCCGACAAGAGCGAAGTATATCGGCTGTGTGCGGATAGCCGGAAAGCTCGGGACATCACCGGTTGGGAGCCGAGACACACTCTGGAGCAGGGCTTGTTAAAGACTATCGATTGGATGCAGCACAACATCGATTTGTACAAATCCGCAGCGTACGTCACCTAATACCAATGTACTATCAAACGAGTAATACTGCTATCTTGATGGGCAGTCTCGCGTTTGCCGGATGGATTCCTGCTTTAGCCGGAATGACGGCAAGAACGTCGGGCACGGTGAGCCTTTTGGGATTCTCTACCTACGATGGCCAAATGGAGATTATTCTTGGCAACTACTGTAACCACCGATCCCCGAATTCCGATAGCTGCGCGAACCGTTTGCCGATGAACCTATACCATTTACCTGACTCCTTGGAGCTCGTCTCATGAGGACGATAGGGGTCGTTACCGGAAGCCGATCCGATTACGGGATCTATTTGCCCATACTGCGGCGCCTGCAGCAAGATCCGGAACTGAAACTGCACCTGATCGTCACGGGCATGCATCTGGCCCATCAATTCGAGTTCACTGTCAAAACGATAGAGCAAGACGGCTTCGAGATCGGTGATCGAATTGAAATGCTGCTGATGTCCGACACGTCTGAGGGCCTGGCCAAGTCGCTTGGTGTCGGAGTCATGGGGTTCGCTGAGTCATATGCTCGTTACCGTCCCGACATTCTGCTGGTTTTGGGTGATCGCCTCGAAATGCTGGCGGCTGTTGCGGCTTCGTTAACTTTCAAGATTCCCGTGGCGCATATTCATGGCGGGGAGTTTACCGAGGGGGCTATCGACGAATTGATCCGCCACGCAATAACTAAAATGAGTCACTTGCACTTCGCCTCGACTGAAGGTTACGCCCGTCGGATCATACAGATGGGCGAAGAGCCGTGGCGAGTGGTGGTAAGCGGAGCCCCGAGCCTGGACAATTTGTCTGCAATTCATTTATTGGACCCCCAAGAATTGAAGGAACTGTACGGACTATCGCTCTCGGACCGTACGCTCCTTGTGACCTATCACCCGGTCACCCTCGAGTTCGATGAGACCGAAGCGCAGATGAGTGGGCTTTTGTCCGCGTTGGAGGAGTTGGATTGTGGTGTGATATTCACTTATCCGAACGCTGACACGCAAAATCATCTTATCACTGAGATGATTCATGAGTTTGCCGTGCGGTATGAGCCGCGCAGTCAAATTGTGGCCAGCCTCGGAACACAGGGCTATTTCAGTCTTATGAGCCATGCGGCTGCCATGGTCGGCAATTCTTCCTCAGGAATTATTGAAGCAGCCTCTTTTAAGCTGCCTGTTGTGAACATCGGAAACAGGCAGAGCGGTCGATTGAGAGGCAAGAACGTAATAGACGTGGGCTACGCCCAAACTGCGATTGCGGACGGCATCAAGAAGGCTCTTTCAGCGGAGTTAAAGGCAAGCCTTTCGGATCTCGTGAATCCTTACGGAGACGGCCAAGCCACAGATCGGATAATAGGTAAGCTCAGAGAAATCAAACTAGATGAGGCGCTCTTGCGCAAACGATTTCACCGGGAGGTAGCATGGCAAGAGCCTTGCTAGTGGTCTACGACAACGAATCATTCATCCATTGGTTTCCGCAGGGGATCGCTTACATCGCGGCCGTGTTGCGCCGAGCCGGCCACGAGGTAGTCATATACAATCAGGATGTTCACCATTACCCCGATGCTCACTTGACAGAAACGCTTGACAGCCACCACTTCGACGTCGTGGGTGTCGGCGTCATTGCCGGATATTACCAGTACCGCAAGCTTCTCGATCTGTCGAGAGCCATAAACGCTGCTAGAAACAGGCCGTTTTATGTCCTGGGCGGGCACGGCCCCTCACCCGAACCTGAGTATTTTCTCCAGAAGACCGGTGCCGATGCAGTGGTCATCGGTGAGGGTGAAGAAACCATAGTCAATCTTTTTGAGGCCCTCGGGAGCCAACGGTCGCTGAGCACCGTAGCGGGTATCGCTTTCAGGGAAGGGGACAGCGTCGAGGTCAATGAGCGACGCCCTCTTGTCGAGGATGTCGATAGCCTGCCATTGCCCGCGTATGATCTATTCCCGATAGATTATTATCGACTATTGCGGCTGCCCAACTGCTCCGTAACGGATTTCGTGATGCCGATCCTCACGGGCCGCGGTTGTACGTTCACTTGCACCTTCTGTTATCGGATGGATGAAGGTTTCCGTCCACGAAGCAGCGAGAGCATTATCGAAGAAATAAGATACCTACAACAGACCTATCGCATCACATACTTCGGCTTTTCCGACGAGTTACTCATGTCTTCCGTGAAGCGCGCAACCGCGCTTTGCGAGGACTTCCTGAGATCGGGTTTGGAATTCAAGTGGTCCTGTAACGGCAGACTCAACTACGCGAGGAGTGAACTGCTCGAACTGATGAAAAGGGCGGGCTGCGTCTTTATCAACTATGGCATCGAAGCTATGGAGGACCAGGTTCTTAAGAAAATGCAAAAGGGGCTCACGGTCAAGCAGATAGTCCGCGGAATCGAGGAGACCTTGAATGCGGGCATCAGCCCAGGCCTCAACATCATTTTCGGCAACCTGGGGGATAATCGCGAGACGTTGCAAAAAGATGTGGAGTTTCTGCTCAAGCACGACGACGGCGCCCAGATGAGAACCATCAGACCGGTCACGCCTTATCCTGGTAGCGCACTCTATTACCACGCGATTAAGACCGGCTTACTCAAGGATGTCGAGGAGTTCTACGAACGCAAGCACCTAAATTCGGACCTGGTCTCGGTAAATTTTACCGAATTGACCGACGAGGAATTCCATCAAGCTCTTCTTGATGCGAATAGCCGGCTGATCAGAAATTATTACAACAGGAAACTTGAATTGACGTTGGAGGAAGCACGGCGGCTATATTTGGATCAAGACTCAAGATTTCGCGGTTTTCGCCAGAGCTGATTGACCCACACAGTTTGCGGGAAAACGAGCCGGGGTGTCTCCCTAAGTGAAGACACCCCGGCTTTTTTTTGCGTAGTTCCGGAAAAGTCAGATGAAGGGGTGCCGTAATCTTGTATCCGGGAATGGAAGCGTGATGTGACATAGAAAGGGCTGTACGGGACCTGTAATCCGGTCCTCGGACCTTGTGCATGGCTATGCGGCGCAATGTGTCGGATAGGAAGACCTGAGTTGGGTCAATAAGTAGTGGCACCCGCAAGCACTGGACATTCGAGTAGCGGGCGAACGAACTAGCTCAGGCGCGGCGCCGCGTTAGCGGCGACGTCGCCTGGAGCGCCTTCTTGGGTGGCAGGTTCATGCGAGAAATAGGCTGCCATCATGGCCTGAATGACAGCAAGCCAAGGAATGACGTTTGTGCAGAGATCGTCACATAGCTCAGGACGGTTCAGTATCTTGGAAACTGCATGACCAACTCCTTTTTCGCCGAGGGACACCAAATTCCACGGAGCGGAATCGGGTTTTGCATGCAAGAGACTGTTCATAGCTGCCGTTAAATCACTTCCTCGAACAACTGAATCGCTCTGCTCTTTGCTTTGAATAGTTTCGAACATCTTTGCTAGGCTGGGAGCATCTTTTTGGTGCCAGCCCAGCTTCAATTTCTCGATTTCCTCTGGAAGTAAATGTAGATAGAGGAGGATTGCCGCCCGCTCTACCAAAGCGCGGAGGAGAACGTGCGCGCCAAATAAATAACCCTGTCGAATGAGTTCCCGGATGGAAAGTGTGATGCTGAGCGCCTGCGCGATAACTTGACACGCCATGCGCTGATGATCGGTGAGTGTCCGGCCATGAGATGTGGGTGCAGTGACAGCATTCTGCTCCATGGCGGAACTGATGAGTTGATCGAAGTGAAAGAGCAGCTTGCGCCCGAGGTACGGTTCGTTGTTTGGCGTGAATACAACTGGTGTCACTTCTGGATCCAAGAATGATGCCTCCTGGTCCCCCACCGATCCGGTTGAGCGGCCGCCAAGGCACGAAGCGCCGAGGGTAGCCAACAGCAACACTGTTGGCCGGTCCACTCGAACCGGGGGTTAGCCGTCACCTATATCCACGCGTCGGCGGGCGCAGTCGCCTCTCCACCGGCATCGCCGGTGTTTACCGTACCCGCAGCTTCAACAAGCATGGCACTGCACTCAGTCTTCGCCGAGGTCTTGTGTTCGACTCCTTTCGGAATGACGAACGGTTCGCCCTTCCTCACGGACACATCGCCGTCCCGAAAATGAATGGTCATCTCGCCCTCGATCACGATAAACACCTCGTCGGTGTCCTTGTGGTCATGCCACACGAACTCCGCTTGCAACCTTACCAGTTTGAAGTGGTAATGGTTCATCTGCGCGATGATCTTCGGCGACCAGTGCTCGGAGAACTGTGTAAACTTCCCGGCGGTGTTGATCGGGCGATATGCCATGCGGTGGCTCCGATCTGTGACGGCTAATTTCTGTTCAGATGGTTTCCAGATAAACACGCTCTCGGGTTTCGCTTCCAGATAATACGCTGCTTCCGTCTTCGCGCAAGCCAAATATAGCGGATGAGCCTCAAATTGTGGGCGTTAGGAAAATCGAGAGGCGCGTGGCCCTCGTCCAGATGGGTGGGGACGGCCCAGAAGGTCCCCTGTATTCTCGGAGTGTTATCGCTGAGACCACTAACAACTGTGTGTAACACCCCCAGCCCCTACAACCTCGAGGCGCTTTAACATCTGACATCTTAGACCGCGATTATGTCTATTATCCTTTTGTTAAGGGCACTTAGGCGAGTGTCACAGGCAGACCCTCAGTTTGGCACGCATCCTGCTCTACAGCCTATCGGATCGGCTTGTTCCATCTCGAAGGGAAGTTTTGGCAAATCCTGATGGAACGCTATAGCAATTTGTTCTGAAGGTGGGGCGCCACACTATGGAACTTGCCTTCAGATAAAGGGTTGAGGGCTCCCGAAGCTGGGAGCCGTTCAAACCCATTTTGACCGGATGGGCTGCGGCCTAGAGTATTGGAGGCGAGTGGTTCATGAATCTTCACGAATACCAGTCTAAGGAGTTGTTGTGTTGTCGGGGGGTTGCGATTCCCAAGGGAGCAATCTGTTACGATCCCCTTGAGGCCCTGATTTCAGCTCGGCAGCTCAAGAGCGACAAGGTGGTGCTCAAGGCCCAGGTTCATTCCGGGGGTAGGGGGAAGGCCGGTGGCGTGGCAGTTGTCTCCATGGCTGAGGACATTCGCGCCAGAGCCGCTCAGATCCTTGGGCAAACGCTTGTCACCAGCCAGACCGGCCCTCAAGGCAAGCCTGTCAGCGCCCTCCTGATAGAGGAGGTGCTACCCATAGACCGGGAGATGTACCTCGGGGTTGTGCTGGACAGGAATACGGGCCGGGTCACAATCATGTCGAGCCTTGCAGGCGGAGTTGAGATAGAGGCCCTTGCGAGTGGTTCTCCGGAGAAGATCTTCACCATAAGCGTGGACCCTGTGAGGGGGCTTGCTCCGTACCAGGCCCGTGCCATGGCGTATCGGCTTTCCGACGACAAGACCCTGGCGGTACAGATCATGAAGATCATCACGGTACTCTACCAGGTCTTTGTGGAATACGATTGCTCCCTGGCTGAGATCAATCCTCTGATCATTTCAGGGGATCGGGTCATTGCGCTGGATGCAAAGATCAACCTCGACGATCATGCGCTCTTCCGGCATCCGGAGATGGAGCGCTTGCGTGACAGGTCCCAGGAGGACCTGCTCGAGTTGTCAGCCCGGAAGAACGGCCTGAGTTATATAAGACTCAACGGCGACATCGGATGCATAGTCAACGGCGCGGGCCTTGCAATGGCAACCCTTGACCTGATTTCGCTCCACGGGGGATCTCCTGCCAATTTTCTGGATGTGGGCGGCGGCGCAAGTGAGCAGGTTGTAGCTGACGCTATGAGTATTCTCCTGGATGATAAGAATGTGAAGGTGATTTTCATCAATATCTTCGGCGGGATACTTAGATGCGACGTGCTCGCCCGCGGGGTCATCAAGGCCATCAAACAGCGTGGAACAGCCCTCCCGGTCATAGCCAGGATCGAAGGGACAAACATCGAGGAGGGCCTTTCCCTATTTGAGCAATCCGGCCTCCCGATAGAGATGATACCTTCCCTGGATGACGCGGCAAGAGCCGTTGTCGCAAAGGCCTCCTCCCTGGAGAGTTGAAATGGCAATTATTGTTAATAAAGATTCACGCGTAATATGCCAGGGGATAACCGGGCGCAACGGTACATTTCATTCTTTGGCCTGCCGGGATTACGGCACCAACATGGTCGGCGGAGTAACACCCGGAAAGCAGGGGGAGAAAGTAGATGGAATTCCCGTCTTCAACACGGTCTTTAATGCGGTGAAAGAAACCGGCGCGAATGTCTCGCTGATCTTTGTCCCTGCCGCGTACGCTAAAGACCCTATTCTTGAGGCTGTGGATGCGGGGATTCAGGTTATTGTCTGCATAACCGAGGGTATACCGCCTCTTGACACTGCATCGGCCCTTCACACGGTTCGTCAGGAGGGGAGATGCCTTGTAGGCCCGAACACTCCGGGGATCATATCTCCAAAAGACAGCTGCAAGGTAGGGATCATGCCCGGATACATTCACATGCCGGGCCCTGTGGGAGTAGTCTCCCGCTCGGGTACCCTTACCTACGAGGTGGTGGATCAGCTCACCAAGAACGGGGTAGGGCAGAGCACCTGCCTGGGACTCGGCGGAGACCCGGTTGTCGGACTCAGCTTCATTGATGTGCTCAAGATGTTTCGCGACGACCCGGAGACCGAGGCTGTGGTCCTCATCGGTGAGATAGGCGGCTCGGCAGAGGAACAGGCTGCGGAGTTCATCAAGAACGAATTCGACAAGCCCGTAGCCGCGTACATTGCCGGCAGACTTGCACCTCCGGGCAAACGCATGGGACACGCGGGCGCGATCATATCCGGCGGATCAGGGACCGCTCAGGGGAAGATCAAAGCCCTCACCGAAGCCGGCGTAACCGTGGTTGATAATCTCACCCAGGTTGGAGCCGCAGCGAGGCAGATGCTTAAGTAGGCTAAATCCTGGGGGAACCTTCTTTGCAAAGAAGGTTCCCCCAGACCCCCTCCAAGAAACTCTAAACACTTCACGGAATCCTCTTTTTTCTGCTGAAAAATGAGGATTCCGTGAAAGTCTAAGAGCTCCTGGTGAGGGATCCTCGATTCAACCTCGCGTGGACTCAAGGTGGTATGACGAGAGAAAAAACAAAGAGGAGACGTACATGTCCGTGATGGAAGAGAGGTTCGAGGAACTCGAGCGCAGATTGGCCGAATCCGATCAGGCAGGCGGCCCGGATAAGATCTCAAAACAGCATCAGGCAGGCAAGATGACCGCGCGCGAGCGGGTCCTGGAACTTCTCGACAACGGCTCCTTTGAAGAGATGGACAAGTTCGTGGCACACCGCTGCACTGATTTCGGCATGGCCAAGACCCAGATACCGGGTGAGGGTGTGGTTACCGGCTTCGGCCGCATCAACGGCCGTGGGGTCTACGTCTTTGCCCAGGATTTTACCGTGTTCGGCGGCAGCCTCTCATTCACCCATGCCCAAAAGATATGCAAGGTGATGGACCTCGCGTACCGGAACGGCTTCCCCCTTATCGGCATCAACGATTCCGGCGGAGCGCGCATTCAGGAGGGTGTGGAGAGCCTCGGCGGTTATGGTGAGGTCTTCTACCGCAATGTGCGGGCCTCAGGAGTGATCCCCCAGATCTCTGTAATCATGGGTCCCTGCGCGGGTGGCGCGGTCTATTCACCCGCGGTCACGGACTTCATCTTCATGACGGAAAAGACCAGCTACATGTTCATCACCGGCCCCCAGGTGATCAAGCAGGTCACGAGCCAGGAGATCGACCCCGAGAGCCTCGGTGGCGCCAAGGTCCACGGCCGGGTCTCGGGGGTATGTCATTTCCACTACCCCACCGAGAATGAGACCCTGGCCAAGGTCAAGGAACTCCTCTCTTTCCTTCCGGACAGCAACCGGGTCCGGCCGCCTGTCGCGATCCAACGACGATCCGGTTGACAGGATTGTCCCGGAGCTGGATTCGGTGATACCCGAGAGCTCCCGCTTACCATACGACATGAAGAAGGTGATAGTCCCCGTCCTGGACAACCAGCATTTTATGGAGGTTCACGCTCATTTCGCGCGTAACCTTATCACCGGCTTCGGAAGGCTTGGCGGAAGAACAGTGGGGATAGTGGCGAATCAACCGAACTGGCTTGCAGGGTGCCTGGATACTGAAGCATCAGTAAAGTGCGCTCGTTTCGTGCGCTTTTGCGATGCGTTCAATATACCTCTCTGGACCCTGCTCGATGTGCCGGGGTACCTGCCGGGCACCCAGCAGGAGCACGGAGGGATCATCAAGCACGGCGCTAAGATCCTCTATGCGTACGCGGAAGCGACTGTACCCAAGGTCACCCTCATAACGCGCAAGGCATACGGTGGGGCGTACGTGGTCATGTCCAGCAAGCATCTGCGTGCAGACATCAACCTTGCCTATCCGTCCGCGGAAATCGCGGTGATGGGACCCGAGGGTGCGATACAGATCCTGTTCCGCAAGGAGATCGCGGAGGCCAAAGACCCTGCGGCAAGGCGCGCGGAGCTTATTCAAGATTATGTGGAGAAGTTTGCAAGCCCCTATAGGGCTGCCCAGCTCGGATTTGTGGACAGGGTGATATTTCCGCGGGACACCCGTGCAGTCCTTATCAATGCCTTTGCCCAGTTGGAGAATAAGGTGGAGGAAAAGCCGAGTCGTAGACACGGGAATATTCCTCTCTAATATAAGACCAAGAGGATTTGAGAATGGAAAAGCGTATCAGGGTGGTGGTGGCCAAGCCCGGTCTGGACGGCCATGACAGAGGGGCCAAAGTGGTGGCCCGAGCGTTGCGGGACGCGGGTATGGAGGTCATCTATACCGGATTGAGGCAGACCCCCGAAGCGATTCTTCAGACCTGTTTGCAGGAAGACGCGGATGTGCTCTGCCTGAGCTCACTCTCGGGGGCCCATGATTATCTATTCCCAAAGGTGGCTCAACTCTTCAAGGAAAAAGGGATCGACGACGTGCTAATACTCGGCGGGGGCATTGTCCCGGAAGAAGATGTGCTCAAGCTCAAGGAGAGCGGCATCGAGGAGATTTTCGGGCCGGGCACCCGTACCGACGACATCGTGGAATACATCCGGACACATCTCAAGAAATAGACCATTCACGGCGGGTTATTATCGCGCTGTGGCCGCGGTCGGTCCTGAACCTACCGCCTTCCTACCGTCCAGTTTCGAGGAATTATACAAGGACAAAAAATCCCATTTCAGGAGGTCAGGATATGGCGGATGTTACCATGCCCATGAACGGTAAGGTTATCTCTGTAAAAGCAGAGATTGGCCAGACAGTTGAGGAAGATGCAGAACTTATTGTCATAGAGGCCATGAAGATGGAGCTGCCCGTGGTCGCAACAGGGGCGGGCACTGTCAAAGAAATCAAGGCCAAGGCCGGTGAATCTTATCAGGTTGGAGACGTGTTGGTCGTGATTGGATAGTAATCGGAAAGTTAGCCGGTTACCCTGAAAACTGTCCCATCTATTCTTGGAGGTGAACTGTGCCGGACGATTTTAAGGAAAAGGTGCTCAACTGGGAGACTGCACTCCGGGAAAAAATCGCCAAAAAGCCCGAACGGAAGGCGGAATTCGCAACGGTTTCGGAGTTGCCGATAGACAGGGTTTGCTGGCCTTGGAGTGCCGAGGGGTTCGATCCCGCAAACGACTTGGGGATTCCAGGGTCGTATCCATTTACGCGCGGTGTGCAGCCCAATATGTATCGGGGTCGCCTTTGGACCATGCGTCAGTATGCAGGATTCGGCAGCGCTGAAGAGACGAACAAGAGGTTCAACTACCTTATCGAGCAGGGACAGACCGGGTTGTCCGTGGCATTTGATTTGCCCACACAGATCGGGTACGACTCGGACGCGGAACTAGCCGCCGGTGAAGTCGGCAAAGTGGGCGTGGCCATAGACAGCGTAGAGGATTTGAAGCTGCTTTTCAGCGGCATAGATCTTTCTACGGTTAGCACCTCGATGACGATAAACGCGCCGGCCGCGGTTTTATTGGCGATGTACATCGCGGGAGCTGAAGAGCAGGGAGCTAGTGCCAGCAAGCTGCGGGGCACCATTCAAAACGATATACTCAAGGAGTATCCGGCAAGGGGCACTTACATCTTTCCTCCCGTGCCCTCCATGCGGATCATTACGGACATCTTTGCTTTTTGTAATCAGCACGTTCCCCAGTGGAACACGATCAGTATAAGCGGGTATCACATAAGAGAGGCCGGTTCTACGGCCGTTCAAGAAGTTGCCTTCACACTCGCAAACGGCATCTCTTATGTCCAAGCTGCCATAGACGCGGGGCTTGACGTGGACAGCTTCGGGGAGAGGCTGAGCTTCTTCTTCAACGCTCACCAGGATTTCATCGAAGAAATCGCAAAATTCAGGGCTGCTCGACGAATGTGGGCACGCATCATGAAAGAGCGATTCCACGCCAAGAACCCCAGGGCTATGATGCTGAGATTTCATACTCAGACCGCAGGCTGCACTCTGACTGCTCAGCAGCCTGACAACAACGTGGTCAGGGTTGCATTCCAGGCTCTGTCAGCAGTGCTCGGAGGCACTCAATCGCTCCACACCAATTCTAGAGACGAGGCATTCGCCTTTCCGAGCACGGAATCCGTTCAGGTTGCTCTGCGCACTCAGCAGATCATTGGATATGAAACAGGCGTAGTCGACACTGTGGATCCCCTGGCCGGATCATACTATGTGGAAGCTTTAACCAACGAAATAGAGCGCCGCGCCTTAGATTACATCAGGAAAATAGACGAAATGGGGGGAGCCGTAAGGGCAGTGGACTGCGGTTTTATTGAACAGGAGATCCAGGATTCGGCCTATCGTTTTCAGAAGGCCGTGGAATCCGGCGATCAGGTGATCGTGGGAGTTAACCGCTTTCAAACAGAACGGGTAACTCCGTCGGGTCTGCTCAAGGTGGACCCGGCTGTCATGAACACGCAGATCAAGCGTCTGCACAAGCTGCGGGAGGAAAGGGATTCGTCCGCAGCGGCAACCGCGCTGGCCAAGCTCAAGAAAGCGGCCCAAGGAACGGACAACATTGTTCCGCCGATGCTGGAAGCGGTCAAGAAACGCGTTACCCTCGGCGAGATCTGCAACGTATTGAGAGAAGTCTTCGGCGAATATGCCCACGCGTCCCAGTGTTGACGTGTGCTTGGAACATAGTGGAGGCATTAATTTCCACCGGCATGCTGTTATAGTGCCGAAGGAAATTAATGCCTCGGAATGGCAACATCAGGTAAATCCGTTTCCAGACTGGCATGACATCCTAGCCGGGAGCCATTTTTTTCCGCGGCCCTGTTCGACCAACCCGCACCAGCATTTAATCCCTAAGCGGCATCCTTGCTCCTCGACTTTTCCTCGAAGTACCCGGCGGCCTCATGGGGAAAGATAGCGTGAATTAGAATTTCTTCTGCGGTCAGGTGAGGAAACTTCTGTTCCAGCGCGGGCCACATGGGAGGAATCAGTTCCGCTGGACGTGCGGTCACGGGCTTCTCGCCCTTGAGCACTCTGTCTTGCAGTTCCTTGTTTACGGCTGCGGGCGTCTCACCGTAAAGACCCTTCAGGAGATTAGCCGTATGGTTGGCGATTATCTTGTATCTTCCGAGCAAAACGTTGAACGTTGCCTGGGAAACAACGATTTGCGATGTCGGGGTCACAAGCGGTATCCAACCTAAGTCTTCTCTCACCCTGGGTATCTCGTCAACGATCTCGTTCAGCCTGTCCAGGGCGTTTTGAATCCGGAGTTGGCTGCTGAGGTTGGACATTACTCCGCCCGGAATCTGAGTCACCAGCATCTTGCAGTCCACACCACTATACGGCGCCTCGAATTCGCCGTACGCAGCCCTGACGGCTTTGGCTTCTTCCGCCGCCTCAGTAAGCTTCGCCAAATCGCAGCCGGTCTGGTATCCAAGACGATGCAAAGCGTAGACCAGCGATTCCGTGCACGGATGACCCGTGCCGCCCGAAAAGGGGCTAAGCACAGAATCGATCATGTCGCATCCCGCCTCAACGGCCTTCAAAACGGACATCATTCCCAGGCCGCAATTGTCGTGGGTATGGAGATGGATTGGAACCCCCACCGCCTTCTTCAGGCTCGAAACAAGTCTATAGGTAGTATCGGGATCCACCAAGCCCGCCATATCCTTGATGCAAATCTGGTCAACACCCATATCTTCCAATTGACGAGCCTTGGAAACGAACTTCTCAACAGTATGCACCGGGCTTATGGTGAAGCAAACTGCCCCTTCAGCGGTTTTGCCCGCACTTTTCACGGCCTTGACAACGGTTTCATGGTTTCTCACGTCATCCAGGGCGTCAAAGATCCGAAACACGTCTATTCCATTACGGGCCGCGGCTTCAACGAACTTCACGACAATGTCATCTGAGAAGTTCGAATACGCGACCAGGTTTTGCCCTCGGATCAACATCATACTTTTCACTTTAGGCATGGCTTCTTTGAGTATGCGAGCCCGCTCCCACGGGTCTTCACGCAGATAGCGCACACAAACGTCAAAGGTTGCCCCACCCCAGGTCTCAGCGCCGTAGATTCCGGTGTCCCCGAGTTTTCTCGCCACCTTGAGTAGATCCTCAAGTTTGATCCGCGTGGCTACTTTGCTCTGAGAGCCGTCCCTGATAGTAATATCGAAGATCTTTACTTGTTTCTGTTCCGCTTTTTCGGAATTCATTCAAACCTCCAAGTGGTGTCTTGGGACCTGAAGTCATCTTGTTTGATGATCTCGGTAATGAACTGAATTAGGCGCCGGAAGGGGAAGTCCCTCCTGGGCGCCCCGAGAAGGGCGGGACCAGGACAGTGGTTCCGTGTAACCCGTCCGCGATGAAACTCTGAACCCCTCTAATTAGGTTTTTTTTGCGCGTATCCTATTTGCTTCAAGAATTGTTCGATTTCTCCGAGGCTTGCCGGGTCATCTATCGTAGCCGGGACACTGAAGGGCTCCGAGTCGGCTATTTTTCGCATGGTGCCACGCAACACTTTGCCTGACCTCGTTTTCGGCAACCTGTTTACCACCACGGCTTTCTTGAAAGAAGCGACTGCGCCTATGTCCTTGCGAACCATTTGGACCAACTCGTTAATGATCTCATCCTTCGGTCGATTAACCCCCGCTTTGAGCACTACAAAACCGACGGGAAGCTGACCCTTGAGATCGTCAGCAGCCCCGATGACAGCGCATTCGGCAACGTCCGGATGGTTCGACAGAACCTCCTCCATACCTCCGGTGGAGAGCCGGTGACCCGCGACGTTGATCACGTCATCAGTGCGCCCCATAACGAATACGTAACCTTCCTCATCAATGTACCCGCCATCACCGGTTATGTAGTAGCCGGGAAATGCCGCCATGTACGACTCGACAAATCGCTGATCGTTGTGCCATAGGGTCGGCAGGTTCCCGGGCGGGAGTGGGAGTTTCACGGCGAGGACGCCCATCTCGCTGGGCCCCAGTTCCTTGGCGCTGACGGGGTCCAAAACCTTTAAGTCGTATCCCGGCATGGGTTTGGTGGCCGACCCCGGCTTCGTGGGAAAGAACTCCAGGCCCCTGAAGTTGCCGCAGATAGCCCACGCGGTTTCGGTTTGCCACCAGTGGTCTACCACCGGCCGCTGAAGCAGTTGGGTACCCCAATGATAGGTGTCCGGGTCGAGCCTTTCACCGGCGAGGAACAGCGTCTCAAACCTGGAGATATCATAGCTCTTCAGATATTCTCCGTTCGGATCTTCTCTCTTTATTGCCCTTATCGCGGTAGGAGCGGTGAAGAGGGCTTTGACCCCGTGCTGGGAAATGACTCGCCAGAATTGTCCGGGATCGGGAGTGCCCACCGGTTTTCCCTCGTAGACAATCGTTGTTGCCGCCGCGAATAATGGCGCGTATACAATGTATGAATGGCCCACTACCCAACCGACGTCGGAGGCTGCCCAATATACCTCACCGGGTTGGATGTTGTAGATGTGCCTCATGCTCCACAGAAGCGCCACTGCATGACCGCCATTGTCCCGGACAACGCCCTTGGGTACTGCCGTAGTGCCGGACGTATAGAGTATATAGAGAGGATCGGTAGCAGCGACTGAAACACAATCTGCAGGCTCTGCATTGGATTCCAGCTCGTTCCAATCAAGATCTTTGCCAGGCTTCAACTCCGCTTTGGCTTGAGGACGCTGGTAGATGACGCATTTCTCCGGTTTCGGCCCTGCAATTTCGATTGCCTCATCGAGCAACGGCTTGTACGGGATGACCCTTTGACCCTCAATTCCGCATGATGCAGACAGAACCACTTTAGGGGATGCGTCATCGATTCGCACCGCCAGTTCCTTGGGTGCAAAGCCGCCGAACACTACTGAGTGAATCGCACCCAAGCGAGCACACGCCAGCATTCCTATAACGGCTTCGGGAATCATGGGCATGTAAATGAGTACTCTGTCACCCTTCACGACACCCAGGCTTTTCAGAAAGCCTGCTGTCTTGGAGACCCTTTCTTTCAGGTCCGAGTAGGTGATTTTCTGTATGGTGTTGGTTACTGGGCTGTCGTAAATAATTGCCGTCTGATCGCCACGTCCCCGAAGAACATGACGATCCACGGCGTTGAAGCACGTATTCAGCATTGCCCCAGGGAACCACTTGAAGAATGGGGAATTGGACTGGTCGAGCACGCGATCCCATTTCTTGTCCCAATCGATTTCCTCGGCAGCTCGTGCCCAGAAAACTTCCGGATTCTCCAAAGACTCTCTAAAAGCCTCTTCGTATTTCATCATCGTCCTCCAAAATCTTTGTGAAATTCCTGTATTGACGCGCATCTATGTGCGAGCAACATGTCCTTGATTTAACCCCTAATACCAGTTCCCCCTCAAATAGTGAGGGTCGGCCGGATGCAAAAATAGCACTGATTTTGCGCCCAGGCCAGTGGCACCCCACATCCGATCAACTCTGCGCTGCGAGTGCCGCTGTTCCGGTCTATGATGGATTCGTGTTTGATTTTGCGGATTATTCATTGTTTGACCGCAACTGGTACAAATCCTAAAAGCATACGAGGCAGATCCGAGATCTGCCCTTGACCCTCGCAAGAAAAGACTGTGCCACGCCTGAGTTCGAAGGTTCTCCCTGACTCACGAAGTTCTATGAGCCGAATCTCCAAGACAGGGCAGCTCCAGGTACAGACCGGGGAAGTTCCGCTTCGTCTGAGTTTTCAGGATGCGGCCCTCCACCCGGTCGAAATGCGCACCTAATGGCTCACCGCTGCTGAAGTCCCGATGCCGGTAACTTGGCGAACGTAGAGTTCGTCAAACGCGTCCTCCTCGCGCTTGCTCGGAAATAGCAGGGCAAACAGAATCGCTGCTATAAGCCCAGCGGGAATACACACGATCGCCGGGACCTTCAACGGGAATAGAGGCTTGTCGAGCCCCATGTGAGAGGTGCCGTCTTTGTTCTTATCGTAAGATGCTTTGGCCTTTACCAGGTTAGTATTGTCCGCATCTGTGAGAGTTGCGCCGTCAGCCTTCTTCTTTTCGAGGGTCTGTACGATCTTCATATCGGCTGCCGCAATAAGCTTGGGGTACTGCATATTGGGGGAGATAAGAACCAGCCCTATTCCACTGAATGTGCCCACCAGCAATCCGGCGCAGATCCATGCCGTGGCCATTTTCTTCCAGAAGAGGGACAGTACGACGGTCGGCAGGACTCCGGCCGCGGATACTGCGAAAGCCAGCGCGACCAGGTGGGCCTCGTTTTGGTTTTCTGCCCCGAGTGCAATGAGCAGTCCCACAAGCCCCACGCAAAACGCGGCGATCCTTGCCGCTGTTACCTGCTGCTTCTGGTCGGCCTTGCCATCCTTGATGATGTTGGTATAGATGTCATGGGAGACGGCCGCGGAGGAAGCAAGCACCAGACCGGACACTACTGCCAGGATGGTTGCGAAAGCGACCGCGCAGACGAAGGCCTGGAAAAGGTCTCCGAAGAGTGGGTGAAACCAGTTGCCCAGATAACGAGCCAGAAGCGGGTTGGCCATATTTCCGGACGGGTCTATTTTGGAAATCTCTTGCGGGGTAAGGAGTAAGGCAGCGCCGTATCCCATAACGGTCGTAAGTATAAAGAAAGTTGCGATGAGGAACACGGATACTACGACCGACTTGCGCGCGGCCTTGGCGTCTGGCACCGTGAAGAAGCGCATGAGAATGTGAGGCATGCCCGCTGTACCCAAACAGGTGGCCATCCCGAGAGATACCTGGTCCCATACGTTTGTCAGAAACAACCCCGGTTCAAGGAATCTCTGTCCATAATCGAAGCCGGGCTGAGCCACCGCCTGCTTCAACTTTACGACTCGCACCCACTCCTGAATTGGTTGGCTCGCTGCCACTTCGTTAAATAGCCTTATGGGATTGAAGCCCATCTTTGCAAGCACAAGAATCGAGATGATAACGCCTCCACCTACCAAGAGGGCGGCTTTTATGATCTGGACCCAGGTCGTGGCTATCATTCCGCCAAAAACCACGTAAATGATTATCAAAATGCCCACTAGCACGATAGAAAGCCAGTAGGGAATGCCCACTAGAAGGTTCATGAGCTTGCCTGCGCCCACCATCTGTGCAGTCAAATAGAAAGCGGACACACAAACGGTCGCGATCGCAGCACAGGCACGAACGGGTTTTGGGTTGGATCTGACACAAAGCACATCCCCCACCGTGTACTTGCCTGAATTACGGCAAGGTTCCGCCATGACAAGAAGCACGGTGACGAAGGCCACCATCCAACCGGTGGGATAGAGGAACCCGTCAAGCCCGTTGAAACAGATAAGCCCCGCCATGCCCAGGAACGTGGCAGCGGACATGTAGTCTCCCGCTATTGCCCAACCGTTTTGCCAAGCTGTTATGGAGGACCGGGCCGCGTAGAAGTCCGCAGTGGTCTTGGTTCGTTGGGCCGCCCAGTAAACGATGTACAGGGTAATTCCGATGATTAGAATGAACATTCCCAAGGTGAGCGGCTTGTTGGCTTTCATCCTCCACTCCGGCGCTGCCGCCGGGGCCTGAGCCACCACTGCATTGGCGATGCGGTATCAGTGCCGGCAAAAGAGGGGGCCGGGACCGCTACGGATATCAGCAAGCCCAGACAGAGGGCTAGAATTGGTACGCAGCACATTCTCTTCATTTGGCTCGTCCTCCTCATTTCAGTTTGAGCTCATCCAGAAGTTCTCTGGTGAGCCTGTCCGCAGTCTTGGTTGCCCAGATGTGGTAGTAGATGGCGATGAACAGACAGACGCCGTACTGGGCCAGGGCATAGAGATACAGGAGAGGAACGTGCCCGATGATCTGCTTGTTGAAGAAGTCGGACTGGGCGTTGGTATAGCCCGCCGCGATCGGAAGGCCGAAATAGAATATCGTCGAAAATAACCACCATCCAACGAGGAATGACCACTTTCTCCGGGAAAGTTCCCGGAACTTCGGACTGGCCTCTATGGCGCCCCAATCCTCGCTTGTGAATTCAGCAGCCGTTTTGTTAAGCTGTGCCACTTTCAACTCTTCTTTCTTTCTTGAGAGGGGCCTTCGCAGTAGCCTTTGTGATGTGGGCACTCGCACTGACCCTGAATGGTTCTTGGTCGCCTGGATCGCGAGTACAATCCCGTCTCTTCTGCTCTAGCGGTCTCGATCGTATCGTTTAGAGATTGAAGGGTTAGCTTCTCTCGCGCACTGTTTCGGCCTGTAACAGCCTCATTGGAGGCGTTGACTGGTCCCAACGGCAAAGAAAGGTGGAGATCTCCCTATGGCTGTGATGAAGGATACTATTCTGCCAGGTATTTCGGGCGACTCAGATCGAGAGTGTCGACGCCTCGCAGCGCGCCCAACAGCTTCGCGAAGGACACTGCCCAGCGATTGCCAAGCGCAGAGTGTTGAAGCGCAGCGCCTCCCCTCAGCAAGGAACCATTGGAGCGGTCGTGCTAAGGGAATGAGAACAAGGGTCCCTACCACTAGGCAGATTCTCTGGGAAGGGGACAGAGGGCGAGCAACCGAGCCTGTGACTTTCTTGATAAGAATCCCTATGCACCGGGGACAAATGAGCAGCGCAGATGATCGGGTCCTAACAAAAGATTTCCTCAATTTCCAAAAGTCCAGACTCTGCGGCTCAGCGAAGAAGTCCGCCATTGCCGGACCTTCTCTGCCTGGAACGAAAAGTACAGCACGGGTTCCGTGATGATTGGCTGGGTTAAGCTTGCGGAGCGAACGATTGGTCATATGAACGGCTGTCGAGCTACCCCCACCCCCGGTCGTTGGAGATGGAGATCTCGCGGAATTGGCGGGTCACCCCCAATTAAGGGGGTGACCTCTCCATACAAGAAGGCAGGGTGCAGTCTGAGGATGGAGGACTTCCTCCGCTACTGACATTCGTAGCTGTCCCATCGCCCGAATCATCAGCCTCCGCGCTTGCACCACAGCCGACGCCCCCTTTACAATAAGGAGTATCTAGTGTCTTGCAATCTCGGTGCCAATATCTTGCACCGTACAATCATGCGGATTATAGGTAATGAGATTGGGTAGTTATGTTCTATGGAGTGAGCTTTGTAGTCCGGGGAGGGTAGAGCACTGGAGGTTTGCAGGTGGTGGGAATACCCCCACTTGGAAAGTCTGTGCCGTGTTTGGGCAAGCAGAATCAGGTAGTTAAAGTGGTGGCGCGACACCCATTTGGTTCAGTCATGTCTGGGGGGCTTACCGCCGTTCGAGTTCGAGCATCTTCATGTGGTGTCTAAGAGCGTCTCGAGATACCCCAAGAATTCGAGCCGCGGCGGAAACGTTACCGCTGCAACGTCTGAGTGCCCCAACAATCATCTGCCGCTTTGCCATTTCCAGCGCTTCGTTCAGGTGGTTCTCACCCGACACGGTTGCCGAACCGAGAATCTCCTTCTCATTACTGAACTCATCGGCCTTTTTTTTCGGAATGCTGATGTCATCCGCCTTGATTGCGTGGCCGCGACACAAGATGAGAGCTCTTTCCAGCACGTTCCTAAGTTCTCTGACGTTTCCGGGCCAGTCATACCTTGAAAGAGCATCAAGAGCGGAAACTTCCAGAACTGGAGGGAATGATCGTCCCAATTTTATGGAGAGGCCTTCAAGTAGGTCCCGAGCCACGAACGGAATGTCGTCTTTCCTCTCCCGCAGAGAAGGCACACGGATCATGAAAACGTTAAGCCGGTAGTACAGGTCCTCTCTAAACCTGCCCTGTTCCACGTCACGTTCCAGGTCCCGATTGGTGGCCCCGACTATCCGTGCATTGACCTGAACGGTCTTCTCGCCTCCTACGCGAGTGAATGATTGAGTGTCGAGAAACGTGAGGAGTTTGGCTTGGAGTTCCTGTGAAAGCTCACCTACTTCGTTCAGTAGAAGCGTCCCGCCTTCCGCCATCTCGAGTAACCCGCGCTTTCGGCCCCGTGACCCTGTGAAGGAACCCGGCTCGTGACCAAAAAGCTCTGACTCTGCTATGGAGGCAGCGAGAGCCGCGCAATTTATCGCGAAGAACGGCCCGCCCGCGCGTCTAGAGTGATCGTGCAGATATTTGGCCAAGTAGTCCTTGCCGCTACCGCTCTCTCCCAGCAGAAGGACTATGCTTTCACTCTGAGCCGCAAGCCGAACTTGCTCCAGAGTAGACTCCATGAGAGTGGACCTGTATCGTCCTGCCGATTGTGGAATCTGCCTTTCCAAAGCCTTTATTTCGGTAACGTCCCGGGCAATGCCGCACATTCCAATCGTTTCTCCCGACGAATTTCGCATTGGGACCCTGACACATTGAAAAGTTCTGCGGAATCCATGGGCTGTCAAGTTGTAGGTTGCCTCGACAACCTGTCCACCGAGGACACGCCCTTCGAGATCCTTGATGTACGTAGCCTCTTGAGTACCTGAAGATTTCATCGGCGGTTTTTCCTATAACTTCTGATTCCTTGAGGTCCAAGGACTTGAGATAGGCAGGGTTCACGTGAGTAAAGACCATGTCCCGATTCTTGAGAAAAATTAGATCCTGGGCGCCCTCAAACACTGCCCGGAACCGCTCCTCACTTTCCGACAATTCGGTTTGGGCCTGTTTACGGTCGGTTATGTCTTCCACGATGGCCTGAACTCCGTCTGTGCGACGGAGATTATCCCTCGTGGGAACCATGTGCAATCGCAACCAGGCAGACTTTCCCGATTGGCTGGTATATGGGCACTCGAAAACCCTGGGCCCGGATTCCATGCAGCGACGGATTTCGGCAGAGACGCCGGCTTCAACCAGCGGGGGATGTGTGAGCACGTTGATGGCTCTGGTTTTCTCAGGTGATGGCGAACCCAATATGGTTAAGAGATTCGAATTTACTTGAATGACTCTGCCCTGCAAATCGCACCAGATAATCCCCAGGGGAGCATTCTCAACCAGCATCCTGTGGCGCGATTCACTTTCTCTTAGCCTTTCTTCAACATGCTTCCGTTCGGCAATTTCACATCTTAGTTGCTCGTTTATTTCAGCCAATTCCGCGGTTCGTTCTTCCACCCGAAGCTCAAGTTCGTCGTGGGCTTTCTGCAGAGCCTCTTGAGCCCTCTTGCGCTCGGTGATGTCCCGGTGAATGACAACGCTCTCACTTATATTGCCCTCTCGGTCACTCAAGATCGCTGTCCTGAGCTGAATTTCAAGAAGATGGCCTTCCTTGGTCAATCGTTTGGTTTCAAGAAGGACTTTTTCGCCTTCGAAAGTTTTCTGCCAAGCGGCGCGAGTTCTCTGCTCTTCTTCGGGGGGGACAAAGTTGATAGACCGACCCAAGACTTCCTCTTGAGACCAACCATAAAGCTGGACAAACCCATCGTTTGCGTACGTAGCATTCCCTTGGGGGTCGTACGCAACCACTCCATCCGGAATAGCTTTTATTAAGTTAGAATACCGGGCTTCGCTCTTCTTCAGCGCTATTTCTGTCCGTTTGCGGTCCGTGACGTCGCGCGCCACCGATTGAATCTCGACTAGCTTTTTCTCAGCGTCGAATATTCCCTGGAAAGTCCAGTTTACCCATCGAAATTCCGCGGGAGCTACCGTGATTTCATGCTCACACCTAAATGTGGACTGGCCCGGTGTCAGCAATGTCATCCGACTACGTAATTCCAGTGCCTGCTCATCAGTCATGGAGTCGAAAAAACCATTGCCGATCAACTCTTCGTCGGTTTTGTTGAAAAAGCGGCAGTACGCTTGTTGACGAAGGTCAAGGTCCCGTCGGGCCGGAACCTGGCGACTGGATCTGTCTGATCTTCCACAATTTGTCGATATCGGATCTCCCGTTCTTCCCAGACCCTCTGGAGTTCCTCCGAGGCTTCTGAAGCGCCTTCGTTTGCGCCGGAACTGTCCCTACCATAGCTGTGGTCTTCTCGGCTGTGTTTGACCTTTTCGGCTTCAGGGGCGGGTATAGAAGGGCAGATAATCGTGTCCACGGTCTCCTCCGGGTCTGTCGGTGCCTTAACTCTTGCTCTCGGGGCATTCATGAGTTCTTCTCGGGAGCAATGGGGCGGCTTAGCGAGTGAGACTACCATTTGTTGACAGGATAACACCGTCTCCGGACAGTGACAAGGTTGGGCAATCGATTGAAACGGGTTCAACGCCCTTGCGGTCTGACTCCTCCGTCCCTAATCTGCGTGCCATCACGGAATACATCTTCCGCCCGTATCGGCCGCGTGATATCATAGCCTCCGCTTAAGCGAGAGGTTTCCTTGCACATTTGTGCCGTACGCGGAAATCACTGGCGTGCGAAACCTGATACACTCCGCTGACCGCTCATTTGGGGATGCAATCTATTGCTGCTCGCTGCCGACAACATACACGGATTGAACAGAAACGTTGCTGAAGCGATGCGGACCTTGAACCCGGCTCCAATCCAGGAACTCGCACGCGAGTGCGAGAAACGAGGGGCAACTCTTATCGACATCAATCCGGGTTACCTTTCCAGGCGCAACGAAGACCGAATCGAGTTTCTGGTTGAAACAGTGCAGGAAGTGACTTCCGCTCGCTTGATTCTCGACAGTCCCAAGGCAAGAATCTTGGAAAGAGGGCTTCACGCGTGCAGGCAGAGCCCCGTGCTCAACGCCCTTTCTCTGGAACATGAGAAGCTGAATGAAATGCTGCCGCTTGCAGCTCATCACGGAACCGGTTTGGTGCTCTTGCTGATGGACGAGAATTCCATCACACCCCGTACTCTAGAGGAGAAAATCGCCCTCGCACTGGAGCTTCGCGAGCGTGCGCTCGGTGCTGGTGTCAAAGACGAGAATTTGATATTCGACCCTGTTTTACCCAACCTCAGTTGGGACGAGGCATTTTATCGCATTTCAGAGTGTATCAAGACCGTCCGCCTCATGGCTAGCGGCGCTATCTTCCAGGAGCCGGTCCAGACGATGGTGGGGCTCTCTAATCTTCGCAGCGGGCACTTGTCTCAATATCCCGCGCTCATCGAGCAAACAGCCCTAGTCGCGCTTGCAGGCGCGGGTTTGTCAATCTGCCTCGCCAATGCTCTCAACTCAGATCTTATGGATGTCTTTTCGCTGGCCAATAGCATGAGCTGACTTGAGGTCAGGTTCTTGGGAGGAATGGGGTGGAAGAACTAAAAAAGGGACCCTGGTCTGCCCAGAATCCCTTGCAATTTCGTTGGTGCTCGGAGCGAGAGTCGAACTCGCACACCCGTAAGGGCGGCGGATTTTGAGTCCGCTGCGTCTACCAATTCCGCCATCCGAGCACGTTCCGGACTGCGTGGCAAATTCGTCAGATTTGCTCTAAAACGCCTTCAGGGGGCAGTATAACCGCGACATAGGGTACACGCAAGCCACAAAATGAGATTCTTTACCGGGGGTAGGGGGGCTCCAAACCGTCGTTGCAAGCCCAGCTAAGCGATCTCCGGCTCGGCAAAACAGAAATTTCTTTTCCGCGAAACGGGGGATTTCACTTCTGCGACTGACACAGGTGGCAACGTGTCCCTGGATAACTGAATGCTTAGATCGCAAAGGCCGTTTTCCTTGACAAGCACTGGATGCAAGCCTAGAATTTTCGGGCTGAATCTTGTCGAGCAGTCAATGACGCTCTTCTAGCTTGCCGGAATAATGAGGAAAACATAAATGCCCGAGAAGCAATATTTGATCGATGATTTCAGTGTGAAAGAAAGTTGGCGAATATTCAGGATTATTTCGGAATTCGTTGACGGCTTTGAGACTCTCTCGGAGATCTATCCCGCTGTCTCGGTGTTCGGATCAGCCAGGGTAGCGGAAACGGACCCCGTGTACGAGATTGGGCGTCAGGTCGGACGCCATCTTGCCCAAGCCGGCTTCGCAGTAATGACAGGAGGCGGCCCGGGAGTCATGGAGGCGGCAAACCGCGGGGCCGCAGAAGCCGGAGGCAAGTCCGTGGGGCTCTCCATACATCTTCCAAAAGAGCAGGCATCAAACCCTTATGCAAACGTCCGGATCGACTTCCGCTATTTTTTCATCCGTAAGGTAATGTTCGTCAAGTACGCCGTGGCATATATCATTCTCCCCGGAGGCTTCGGCACCATGGACGAACTCTTCGAGGCTCTCACCTTGATTCAGACCAGCCGCATAAAGCCATTCCCGGTAATTCTTCTGGGGAAGGATTATTGGAAGGACCTGATTTCCTGGATCAAGAAAAACATGTTGGTGAAGCACAGCATGATAGATCCTGACGACATGGACCTGTTTCAGTGCATCGACGATCCTGCCGCCGCGGTGGCCGCGATCAAGAGGATTGTGATCGTATAGCGGAGGAGTAAGACCTTACTCCCCGAGAGTCAACGGATTTGCGGAGAGCCGCTGTGCTCGAAATGTAGCATGAGACGGCTTTAGGCGGTTGGGCGGTGACCACAAAGACAAAATCGGGGCACGGCAGGCCGTACCCCGTATTCAAGTGTCAATGTCCACGGCGGGCCGTTCTAATTTCTCGTCACGGCCACGCAAACGACCTTTTATAGAAGGAAACTCCTCCGCATCTCAGATAATATTCAAATTGAGACAGTCCTGTCTCCAGTGACCGAATTGAACGCCATCAGGCGCTCTGTCTCATAAGCCTGTGCCTCAATACTGGCCCATCATCATCGGCTGACCCATCGGACCCATCTGACCCATCGGGGGGTATCCGGCCGCGGCACGCGGCATGCCCTTCGTCGGTTTGCACTTCGTCACCGCGGGCATACAAGGCGGCGGACACGGCGGCATGCACATCGGCGGTGCGCATGAGGGTAGAGGCTGACAGTTGTTGTCGCCGGAAACGCAGTTGGCGATCAGCCGGAAAGGCGCGGTCACTATTGACAGTAGACCGCACAAGGGGTTAAATCCGCCCAGCCAGCCCGATCCGCCGCAATCCGGCGGAGGACATCCCGGTGGCGCGCACGACGGCGGTGGGCACGGAGGCGGACAAGGGGGAGGACAGCCGGCCATTTGCGGTCCGCACATGTTTGCTCCTGGAGCCATCATGGGTCCAGGAGGTCCAGGCACCGGCACCCTCATAGGAGCGCCCATGTAGGGGGGACCAGGATTTGCGGCCTCTGCTATTCCAAGGCTCACTATGGAACAGAATAGCATCAAACACACACAAAGAGAGAGTAATCGCGTAACCATACCCGTACTCCTTTTCTAAAAAGATTAATGAAATCCTTTTGTTTTCAAATTTAACAAACGTATAATATCATGTCTGATAGATGTAGTCAACTGAAAATCCAAATTATCTCGGATGATGTTTCAATTACATCATCAAACAGGTCATATTTACTTCAGGGGATTTCTGCGCCTGAGAAAGAATAATCGCCGATTTCAATGTGGTAGACCTCAAGGGAGGGCTCTATGGTTGCAGTCCTACACGCAATGACCCTCCACGGGAGCTCCGGTCTGTGCACCCCAGCGCTGTAACTCTTGATATTTGCGCCTGTTCGCTTATACTTATTTGCAAGAAGTTGATAATCTGCCCTTGGACTCGTGTTTCGAGGTCGTAGCCTTGTGGAACTCAGTATGGAAAGACCGGATGCTGACATAATCGTGGTGGGAGCCGGACATGCGGGATGTGAAGCAGCCCTGGCCGCCTCAAGAATGGGGCTCTCGGTCTGGATGTACACCCTCAACGCCGATACCATCGGCCTCATGCCCTGTAATCCCTCTATAGGGGGCTTGGGCAAGGGGCATCTGGTCAAGGAGATCGATGCGCTGGGCGGCGAAATGGGGCGAGCTGCGGATGCTTCGTGTATTCAGTACAAAAACCTCGGGACGAGCAAAGGACCAGCGGTACAAGGCTCGAGAATGCAGTGTGATCGGCTGCAGTACTCACTGGCCATGAGGGCCGCTGTGGAGCGTGAGCCAAGTCTCCTTGTGCGTCAGGAGATGGTGGATGGTCTCATCATTGACAAGGGCCGATGCGTGGGCGTCACGGAGAGGTGTGGGTATGAGGTGAGGGCATCCGCGGTGGTATTGGCCACCGGGACTTTTCTCGACGGTGTCATTCATATCGGCTCGGTCTCGTATGGGGCCGGTCGCTCCGGTGAGTTCCCTGCCAAAGCGTTGGCTTCCCAACTAAAGGAAGTCGGCTTTTCGTGGGGCCGTTTCAAAACCGGGACGCCTCCTCGTCTCAAGGGCTCAACCGTCAATTTCTCTGCAATGGATGAGGACTCGGGAGATGATTTGATCCGTCCGTTTTCTTTGCGGACACCGTCCATTGAACGGCCGCGACGCTCCTGTTTCAGGACTTATACCTCTGCTCGGACTCACGAGATTGTTCGGCTCAACTTAATGAGGTCCCCTCTGTATTCGGGGTCGATCAAGGGGACACCCGCAAGATATTGCCCGTCGCTGGAAGACAAGATTGCTCGATTTTCTCATCGGGAGAGACACCCTGTAGTGGTGGAACCCGAAGGCCTCCATACCTCGGAGGTATACTTGAAGGGCCTCGGCAACTCTCTCCCGCCGGAGATCCAGCTCGATCTTGTCCGTTCAGTTCCGGGCCTGGAGGAAGCTGAAATTGTGCGCCCCGCGTACGCCATCGAGTACGACTTTATTGATCCCACCAGCTTGAAGCTCACCCTGGAATCGAAAGCCATTCAGAGATTGTACCTGGCCGGCCAGATTAACGGCACTTCCGGATATGAGGAGGCAGCAGCTCAAGGTCTTTGGGCAGGGATCAACGCGGCACACGCTGTACTGAGGAAAGAGTCTTTTGTGCTGCTCCGATCAGAAGCCTATATGGGGGTCATGGTAGATGATCTCGTAACCCGAGGGGTCAACGAGCCTTATCGAGTGTTCACATCCAGAGCCGAGCATCGACTATTGCTAAGAGAGGACAACGCGGCGGAGCGACTGCTACGCAAGGGGCAAACGCTGGGGCTCATTCCCGGGTCTTTGGTGACCGAACTTGAAGCCAGGTTGCACCTGGTGGAGGAGCAGGCTGAATTGCTCAGAAATGTGCGAGTGAAGCCGGACCGGAAGATGAATGGTCTCATACGCTCCAGAGGCGGATCGGAAATGCGCGAAGTCACTACAGCCGCCAAGTTGCTGAAGCGCCCGGAGATCAATATGGACGATCTCGTTTGCCTTGGAATCATAGCGCCCGACATGGATCCCTACGTTGTCCGGCAGATCGAGATCCAGCTAAAGTATGAGGGTTACATAGATCGCCAGACGCGAGAGGCAAACCAATTCCAGAGGATGGAAAAGGTGCTTATCCCAGAGGATCTGGATTATGACAACGTTGAGGGCCTATCCCGAGAGTTGCGAGAAAGCCTTAAATCAGTGAGGCCCCGATCACTCGGGCAGGTGTCACGCATGCCGGGAATCACCCCAGCCGCTATGAGTGCCTTGATGGTCCGAATCAAAGCTAGATGAGCCCGCGACCTAGGCATTTGACTGCTCTTCCAGCTTCCTATCCAAAGAACCAATGCCTCCAGAGCGAGTAGGATTTGCCGGCAAGCACGTATGAATCCCGCAGAGCGGAACGCATCCGTGTCACCAGCTATAATCAAGTGCATAAATTTCACTTAACAGGTAGGTCGGGCCGTGCCCGACACATTCGGCGGCCACGGGCCGCCCTACAGGATCCTGCAAGTCGTGCCTTCCTCGACTGATGCGATTCATCCCGCGAGGCGCCAAATTCGCCAGCTCCTACCCTTGCTTGTTTCAACGCCTACTCCTTTCCCCCGCTCTAAAGAAGACTCATCGATTCTCCAAAAAAGTCCCATGCTTGCGAACCCATCGCGTCAAAGCTGCATCTAGAATTTGTAACTATATGAATTGCAAGGACGTCTCGAAAATTGCGTCGGAACCTAACCGACATTACTTTTGAGACTTCCTATTAGAGCTGATGGCTCGTCCCGGTGAATAGCTCGAAAGAATTGTGCAAAGGAGAGCAGCATGAAAAACGCGATTCCATTCCTTGCCGCGGCGTTCCTCATATTGCCGACTTTTGGGGCGGCTCAGGTTCAGAGCCAAAACCTGGAGTCAGGTACTGCTGGACGCAGCGGCTGCAGGACAGACAGAATTTGTAAAGTCACTTCTGGATAGTGGCGCCAATATAGAATCCAAGAACAAGGTTGGAGCCACGCCTTTAATCTTTGCTTCGGTTAACGGGCACAATGACATTGTCAAACTGCTCCTGGACCGTGGAGCGAACGTTAACGCCAAAACGACCACCGGCATAACACCGCTTATAGCCGCGGCATCCGCCGGTGATGCGGACGTCGTAAAGCTTCTCCTGGAGAAGGGCGCGGACGTTACTGCCAAGGACCAGCAGGGCCGTACCGCGCTGAATATGGCTGAAGCCACAGGTGACGCGGAAGTGTACGCCTTGCTGAGATCAGTCGACAAAACTACCGCTCCGGCTTCGGTCCCTGTTGCCAGGCCAACAGCTCCGGTTTCGGCTTCGGTCCCAGCCGCCAGCCCCTCAGTTCCCTCTCGTGCAGAGATGATTCCTCAGGCCAGGCCAACAGGTCAGGTGCATGCAGAAATCATTCGCCAGGCAGACAGCCCGAGCGGTCTAACGGTTCGGGCTGAACCGTCACCGAAGGGACAGGTCATAGCCTATCTGTCTGTTGGCTCCAAAGTTACGTACGTGGGACAGGCGAGTAACCGCTGGGTCAAGTTGTCCGCACCTACAACGCGCTGGCTGGGTTGCCGAGCGTTATCTCGGGTCGCGCAGTCCAGAGGCATCGGTTATCGGCGTTGATAATCCCGAGCAATGCCTTCGGGTAAGGAACGGTCCAGGAATGAATCATGAAAAGATCGGCTGCCTGCCCAAAGGCGCAAGGCTGAAACTCACCGGTACAGTGCAAAACAACTGGGCTCAAGTAGTGGAACCCATAGCAGGATGGGTGACTGCCCACCAGATTCATGCCCCGGGTCTTTTCCCCGTGAAAGCGGCTACGGCCGGCGTGCAAAAAGAGCGTGGTGGGGCGGGCGAGGGAAGGAGTTATAGACGCCAAGAGTCTGAGGATGACTTTACGCAGGCTGATAAGCGGTTTGACAGAGAAATGAGTGAGTTCAGACGAGAGAATGAAGCCGACGGGAGCTTCCAACCAGGCGGCATTCAGCCCGGCAGGTTGCTTCCGGTTGGTCCTTTGGGGATCGGCCGCTTCCCGTTTTAATAATGCTTCACTGCGGAGGCCGCGGGGGGCGCAGAGAGGAAAAACGGGAGTCACATCAACATACCGCGGGTAGGCAGTCCAAATTGAGGTGCGTTATGACAATCAAACAATTATTTCCCGGGATACTCATAGCCCTAGGGTTGGCAAGCATATTCTTGGTAGGTCCTCCTACAGGTTCTGCTCATGCAGAGATGATTCCCCAGGTCGGAGCGTCCGGTCAGAGCCATTCTGAGATTATTCGCCAGGCCGACAGTCCGGCGGGCTTAACGGTTCGATCCGAACCTTTGCCAAACGCAGAGGTCGTGGCGTATCTGCCTGTTGGCTCAAAGGTTACGTACGCGGGAGAGGCGAACAACGGCTGGATCCAATTGTCCGCGTCTACGGCGGGCGGCTGGGTTGCCGAGAGTAATCTTGGATCACGCAATCCCGAGGCACTGGTTATAGGCGTTGATAATCCAGAGCAATGCCTTAGGGTGAGAAACGGTCCGGGAACCAACTATGAAAAAATCGGCTGCTTGCCCAAAGGCGGAAAGCTGAAACTCACCGGTACCGTGCAAAAAGAATGGGTCCAAATAGTTGAGCCAATGGCAGGATGGGTGACTGCCCAACAGATTCAGGCTCCGGGGCTATTCCCCGCGAAAGCGGCTACTTCCGGAGCGACTCGTCGTGGCTCGCCCGAGGCAAAAGTTCAAGATTCGGGCGTGACCGTCACACAATTTTCCGAGCAGCCTGCAATATCTTCCGGCCAGCCTTCGGACCCCACAGGCGGGGCAAATTTGCTGGATTTCATCCAGCAGAAGATCCAAAGCAGTCAATCAGGACCGATTGATAACAAGCCCGGCGGGGCAGGGGGACAGAACCCTCAGCAGTTACCCGCACAGAATGTACCGACCACTACCAAGACCACTACCCCTGACGGTTCTAAGACTACCACTACCAATGCCACCCCGGATGTACCCTATCACGACAACCGAGGTGGACCCCGTCAAGATAACACACGCCGACGGTTCCACGACTACTGAGGAACATGTCGTTACCACTACCAAGGCAAAAGGCTCTGATGGTTTTAATACAACTGTGACAAAAGATTCTTTCGCAGGTACAACGTCTACCGCAACGGTTTTTCCGGATGGTCGATCCAGCACCGTGAGTCTGGGCCCCGACGGTTCGCGCGTGGAGACCAACACTGACGGGAAATCCATGCAGAGCCGCTGGTTCGATGCAAAAGGAAACCCGACCGCGGAAGAGACACGAGACAACGGCACCGGAATTACAAAGAAGACCATATTCGGCCCCGACGGCAAACCGAACAACTCCGTTATAACCAGAGATCCCGTGACAGGGACAAGTACCATTACAACGTTGCGCCCCGACGGCAGTCCGGAAAGACAGGATCGTTTTGACGCGTCGAACAGACCAATTGGCACAACGCTTTGCAACGCGCCGGGCAAGTGCTCAGATCCGCTGGCTGCGCAAGATATACATAAACTCAGTAAGCTTCAGTCCGGGGCGGCGCAAGCGTTTAAGAACAACGCAATAGCCGTCGACCCCAAGAAGCTTCTGGCGGTACCTGGAACGGATCAGCTCAAGGACAAGGCAAAATTCCAAGGCACCAAGGTCAATGCTAGGAAGCTTCAGGCCGATGTGCTGGGACAGATCGAGGGCAAGCCGGCTGGAGATCTTACAGGCGCCAAGGACAAGATTAAGACCGGGGTATTGGAGCAGTTCAAGAAGCCCGGCGAAACTGTGGGGCTAAATCCGCAACCGTTGCCGCCTAAGGATACCAGCGGAAAGGTCCAGTTCAAGGAAAAGCTTAAACTTGGTACAAGCAAGCAGAACTGTACAGCAATACTTCACGGAAGGCCAGAAAGAGAAATTGAAAGTTACACCGTTCAGCCAATCCGTCGGCAAGAATCTCCAGTTGCAGAACGGAGGAGCAAGCAAGTCGAAGGTGCAGTCCCAGACAGTGCAACCATTCAAAGGTACGACAGGGACCAAGAATTGGGGTTCATCTGCTGGCTCCTCGGGCGCTTTTCGGAGACTCCACCAATGATGGAATTGCCACTGCAACTAGGAATTGTCACGGCGCAGAGTCCGAGAAGAAAAGACGCATCCACGTTGCCCAATGAGGGTTACTCGAATAGAGCTAAATCCGGTCAGTACCGCATGCTGCCTGAGCTTCATCGTGAAGAACCGGCAGAGATTAATCCCGATCTGCGGATAGACTTTCATTATTTCCTCGAACTGATGATGCCGCAGCACGTACGCCTCCGCATCCTCGGCCGCCACGCAAGTGGCATTGGGAGGCATACGGGTAAAGAGGCTGAGTTCTCCGAGAAATGAACCTTCTCCGATTGTTACCTTTTCCGTCTGGTCTGGCGTCCCATAACCGACAAATATGGTGACCTTGCCGGCGACAACAAGATAAATTGAGGAATTCTGTTCACCCTCCTTTATCATCACATCACCCGGCTTAAAGTGCTCTACATTTACAACGGAAGCTAGAGCGTGGAGTTCTCGCACTCCCATTCCCTCGAAAATGCTAAAGTTCTTGAGTCTGTTGATTCTCTCGATAATGTCAGGCATGGGAGCCACCTCGTTCATGCTGCGCGCCAGAGCGTACTGGGCGATTTCCCGCACATAAGGGAATTTGTCATCCAGGCGGGCCTCAATTATAGGAATAAAGGAACGGCGGGGCATCTGGTCTCCGATCACGAACAGAGCCAGCATTCTTGTGACAGGATCTTCGGCATCCGCGAGGAATGTGAGGAGACGCTCGGGAGTGTCGTTCCGAATCAGCGGGAAGAGAAGTCTTCCTCTTTCAATTTTCTCTGCAAGGGGAATATCTTCGATCAGAGGTATCAGGTAAGGCGTTAATTCCTTTTGAATCGAGTTCTCAACAAGTTCGACTGCAATTGAGGCGGTTTCCGACTTGAGGGCCTGGTACATGAGCCTCATATCTGCATGATATACCCACAGTGCGTAAAAAATGAGGCTGAGGATCTCCTCGTTGACCTCCAACAGGTGCCTGCACAACATGTCTGCACTTTGATTACCGTCCAAGCCTTGAAGTCGTCTAACAGCTATCAGGTTTCCGTAGGCCTGTGCCAACTGCTTTCCAAGGAATGGGATCAGCTCGAAGTCCTTGATCTCGGCCAGTCTCATGACTTCCAGGATCCCTTGCTTTGCCCTGGGGGGAGCTTCAATGAGGGAGACCTCAAGATAGGGCACAATTGTGTCCCGATAGCTCATGAGGGCATCGATGGCTGCCTTTCGCACGTCATCGTCGTTGTCTTCCAAACACCGGATCAGTTTCGATACAGCACGGATGTCCTGGCTCTGTGCGAAGGATGCGGCAGCTTCCGCTCGTGTCCTGGGGTTTTCGTCGTCCAATAGTTTGAGAGCAACGTCCGGATCAATCGTCGGAACTGTCCTTGTGTCAGGCGTAGGCAATTCCTCCAAGCGGCTCTCCACGGACACGGGGCTTAGCTCCATAGCCGCTCCACCACTATCAAACGTCTGAACCGATTCTATCTGATCGAAATCGATCTGCTTCTCAACTATCACCTGCTTGAGTATTCGCTTGTAGTGTTTTCTAAAAATCAGGCTTTCAATCGACCAGTAGATCGTAAAACCTAATGCAATTACAGATAGATACTGGGCGCTGACAACAGGCTTGAGGGCGATCATCAATAGGGAGCCAGACAGCATACCGACCTTGAGGACTGTTCCGCGAAGAAATGTGCGGCTCCATGCCGTAAGATCAGAAGGGATAATGCTGTACAATATCTTGTTTACCGGCCCCGCTATGGCCCTCTGAATCAGCAGGGTAGTGAACTGTCCGTAGCAGGCCACGTAAATGTTGAAGAAGCCTGTCAACGAACTGAAGAGAACCGCGAAATTGAACGGCTGGACCAGAGACGAATTCGTCAGGCCGATAGAGGAATATAGACGACCCATGAAGAACAGCAGCACAAAGGTCGTCATGGTCGTCATGCCGCGGAATAATGAAAGGAAGGATATAAGAGATTGTTCCGACGTAAAAGTGTTGTTGGCGATGATACTGAATTGGTAAAAGAATATTGGAAGCAGAATGTTCGGTATAAGCCCTGTAATGATGAGGTACCGGACTATGGGATACTCTTTCATCACGCTCGGCACCTCGGTGAGGGGCACAGTCTTAACGGCGCCTTTGTCACCGGCGCTTCTCGGGTTGACATCCCCGAGAAGGTTGTAGCCCGTACGCCCCAGAAATATTGCAGTCCCCAGGCACACCGCGCCGAAGATGAGGAGAGTGGGGTCTTGCCCCACGACCAGCGTCAGCGGCCCTGTCACAAAGCTCCCGATGGTGCTCCCGAGCACTTGGCTTGCAGTAACCAGCGGAAAGATTCTCTTGCCTTGCCGCGCATTGAACAGATCCCCGGCCATATTCCATAGGAACACCAACAATACCGAGTCAAGGAGGTAGAGCAACTGATAGAGGATCGGATAAGCTACCGACATATCGGCTCTTACCATGATGAAGAGGACGGTCACGGCCCCGGCGTAGCTTGTCAGAAAACCGGCCAGAAGATGGTAATCCATGAAACGTCGGGATAGGCGGTCGATTACCCCCATGACCACAAAGGTCAAAACAGCGTTTATGACCAGCATGTAGGGTATGTACTGCGGGCCGTAGCGTTTGATGAAAGCTGCGTCTACGTAGGTACGAAAAATTGCTGTAACGAAGAAGATCACGAAGAAGATCGCGGAGATCCACAAGAAACTGTGCGATTCGTGGACATAGATCTTCAGGTATTTTTCGAGAAGTCGCTTCATATCCTCCCCGTCCCTTAAGAAAGCGAAACTGGTTGGGGTCGCAGACAGGGCCGAATTATAAGAGATCGGATCAGAACCTTCAACAAAGGAATGGTCCGGTGACAGGAATAGGAATGTTTTTCAATTCCCTATGATTGCTGCGAGGTCACTTGACGCTGTTCAACAGTTTGGATCTTACCATAGCCGAGACTTCCGAATCTGCCGGAGCTTTCTCCACCTTGCCCTCCGTGGTGTTCAGAAGAAGGCTCTTTCCCCAGACGTGCAGGGCGTACGCTTGGAAAGTTTCTTGCGCCTTGGCCTTGTCCCACTGAGGGACCATTTGCAGAATTACGTCCTTTTCCACGGTAAGGCCGAGGTCGTTTTGGTATGGTCCCCGTACCGGCCCTACCGAGTAGTACCTGCCGTGAGTGGCGAAGAACCTCTGTTGGGACACGATGGCGTTGTTCATAGTCTGCATGGCCAGCGCTTCGTTCTCTGCGACTTTAGACGCCAAGATATGATCAAAGGCGAAATGCATGAGAAAAAAAGCGACTATGGCATTGGCGCAGCCAGTCAATACGACGATCCTCAGCAGGCTTTTGCTCTTGATCTGCACCTTTCTCCCCATAAAGTAGAACCACGCAGCATATATTGTGGGGCTGAAGACCACGACCAACAAGCAGAGGTATATTAGAGCGATAATCAAGATGCCTATGACGTCTCGACTCATCATTTCCAGCCCTTTTTCTCGGCCAATCGTCTGGCTTCTTGAACGAGCGCGGCATTCAGGTCTGGACGGGACACTATGTGATTCAAGTCTTCAAATCTCATGAACGTAAGCAATTTCAGAGACATGGACAGGGGAGAATGTGGATTGAGCACAATGACTTTCTTAATTGCATACCGACATATCCACCTGGGATGGTTGTATATTTTCTCTAGAACCTTCGGCGAAGTGGGCCTGGTGGCTCCGATTCTGATCACGTCTCTCTCCGTCAATCGGGGATTGTCAAGAAGGATTTCGATTACCCGGTAGTCCTGGTCATGTGCGATCCGCGAGATGAGCTTGAAATCCGGCTTACGAGCAAGGGCCTTTCTCATCCCCAACGAAGTCTCCTTCAGGGCAGCGTCTAGAAAAGGCTGAAAAGGGACGTCCTCTTGAGCCTCGTGAGGCAGATCGAGGAGAATTGCCACCGTGTCGTATTCGGCTCTAGACTGGGCCGCCTCCACCAGAGCCGACACCTTCGCTGCGCCCAGAACCTCCGCCAGTATCCCGGTAACGGTCAACGCGTTGTATAACCGGAGACAATCTTCGTCACCCGCCAGGGCCCTGTCCCGAATAGCCGTTACGGTTTCCACGGCCGCGTCGTTTTCTAGATCAGCCAGCCTGCTTGCCAGCGCGTAGCCGCGTTGCCTGACATCCACTATGCGCGCAAGACTCAGTACCAGTTCATCTACAGTGCGGCACTTATTCTCCGAACACATACGATGCCGTCGCTCTCACATCCTTCTAGGACTCGGCGCCTGGATTTTCGGCCGCCGGCTACGGGGTTCCCTCGAAGTCGCTGTTACGGTCCCTCTCTTTGCAGAGGCACCGCCTGAAGGTAATCAGCTATCGGGGTGGTAATAAACCTTAGCTCCTCATGCGTGATATGCACCGGGACCGATTGACGCTTCTCCGCTTCGGTGAGGACGAGTTCGCCGCTTTCAGTAGGCATAACAATTCTGTACTGCAAAGGGGTTCGCTTTTGGACCCGCTCCGGAATTCCAAAGCCGTAATTCACGTGCCCACTACCGGCAATAACCAGCATAAGGCGGTTCTTACCTTCCGAAGAATCAAGAAAGCCCGACACGGTTTCAGCCATTGTTTCATCCCTCAGGGCCTGCGCAAGTACTATGCGATCGAGACTTGCCTTCTCAAAGGCCCTGTGGACCCTCAGTCTCAGGCGAAGGAGGCGATCCTGCAACGGATTAATCTTTTCCACCCCTTCAGGGATTTCACGCTTTTCAGTGTCAGTGAGGCCGTCAAGCCCCGTGTGAGCCACCTTGCGTACAAGAGTGTCTCTTGCGTTGAGACCCACTATGGGGACGTGACGTTCCCGCGCCAAGTTAAGCACTTTTTCGTAATCCTGCAGATTCGTCCAATGCTCTCTTCCCAGCGCCATGACCAGGTCGGCAACGCTCTGGTTCCCCGATTGCCATCGGTCCAAGATGGGTTGGCTCTCTCGTGAGAACATTTCCATCCCCAGCGCGAGCTTCAGCTCACGGTCCAAAAGCCCGCGGAGTATCTGCTCCTGGAGTTCATGATGCCGTGCTATGGTGTGGATCTCGCCGAGGTATACAATCCGAACTGCCGAAAGATCGTCGAGCATAACGTCCTGAGGTACCGGCTCTCCCATATAAAGGTCGATGATGAAAGGTTCGGAATCGGCAAGAGCAGTGGTGCTGGAGCACATTGTCAAGACTGCCGCGAATCTTATGGCACGATGGAACCACCGGCGAATGAGGTTGGAAAAAAACATTACCAGAAATCTCCCCCGGAATAAGTGATGTCGAAATCCTTGAACTCGCCTGTGGGTGTTTCTTCGTGTACCTTGACGTCTTCAACTCGGCTGAAGGAAGGACCTTTCCGGCACCAGGCCACCACCGCGTTGACCTTGTCCGCTTCCCCCTCGATTACCGCCTCGACCCTCCCGTCCCTGAGATTCCTCACCCAGCCGCGCACACCGGCTTGCCTGGCTGTAGCCCTCGTGTAGGCCCTGAATGAAACCCCTTGCACCATCCCGGAAATAAGAATCCGTCGACGTATTACTGGCATGAGGCAATCTCCATCGCGGATTTGGCTTACGACACTCACTGGCAGATACTGCTGCAAAAGAGGCTAAGCCGCTCTTCCGATGCCTTTTCCGTCCTATTCAAAATCCCGCTATATTCCTCTTTAGAACAAGAGGGGACAAAGCACATCTCTCATCCTTCTTTGTAAAGGCGGGCAGGGGGGATTTTCCCTGTCTAACTGTACTGGTTACCACCCTTGGCTCAATTCATCGTTTCAAATGCCCGCAAGAGCACGAAATTCGTCCTCGCTCAGGATCTTGACCCCCAGGCCCCTGGCTTTGTCCAGCTTCGAACCCGGCTGGTCCCCTGCGACCACATAATCTGTCTTTCGACTCACAGACTCAGTTACCTTGCCGCCGGCTTTTTCAACTGCCGTCTTGGCCTCCGCTCTAGGCAGTGAGATCGTCCCGGTAAATATCACCGTCTTTCCGGTAAGTGGCGTTTCTGGCCGGCCTGAAACTCGCTTCCAGGGGGAGAGGGTTAACGCCTGCCTTCAGGAAACGACCAATCATCTCCATATTTCGGGGCTCCCGGAAGAACGCCGAGACACTTTGGGCGACTTCCGGCCCAATTCCGTGAACTTGCTGCAGCTCGCTCGCAGTTTTCTTAGATAGAGATTCAAGGTCACCAAACTCTGTCATAAGCAGGCGTGCTACATGCTCACCCACCAACGGTATGCCCATGCTGTATAGGAATCGGTCGACAGAAACTGTCCTGGACCGATCCACGGCCTCGAGAATATTCGAGGCGGATTTTTCGGCCATTCTTTCCAGAGAGATCAAGGCTTCCTTGTCGAGGAAGTAGAGGTCCGCGGGGTTCTTCACCAATCCTCGGTCCACGAGTTGCTCAACGAGCTTGGCCCCCAATCCCTCAATGTCCATCGCTGTGCGGGACGCAAAATGCCGAATCGTCTCTTTCAGGCGGGCAGGGCACGAGACGTTGACACAGCGCTTTGCAGCCTGTCCTTCCAGGCGGACTGCGCGGGAGTTGCAGACGGGGCAGGTGTCCGGGATGGAGTACCGAGCACTTGTCTCGGGTCTCAGGTCCTTGATAACTTCGACAACTTCAGGAATCACATCCCCCGCGCGCTGGATCACAACAGTGTCACCTTCTCGAATGTCCTTGCGATCTATTTCGTCCTGATTATGCAATGTGGCTCGACTGACCTTTACTCCACCAACATTGACGGGCTCCATGATCGCCACGGGTGTCAGGGTGCCGGTCCTGCCGACCCCCACATCTATTTTCAAAACCTTCGTGGTGGCTCGAATCGGCTCGAACTTAAAGGCCACGGCCCAGCGAGGCGAGCGAGTCTTCAATCCGAGCCTCACTTGATAATCCATTGAGTTCACTTTGATCACGGTACCGTCTATTTCGTAGGGAAGGCGCTCGCGTATTTCTTGCAGGTGATGGTAATGGACAAGCGCCTCCCCTGCGCCGTTGCACAATGCGCTGTTCCGGAGGTTTGTCGGAACACCCAGTTCGTGTAGCCCCTTGAGCAGATCCCATTGTGTTTCCGGCATCGGTCCCTCGAGGCGCCCGATACCGTATGCAGAGAAATTCAGGGGTCGTCTCGCTGTCATCCTGGGATCAAGTTGTCGAATCGAACCTGCGGCCGCATTCCGCGGATTGGCGAATGCCGGGAGGCCCTCCTCGTCACGATCACGGTTCATATCGTCAAAATCAGCCCGATTCATGAAGATTTCGCCTCTCACCTCGATAAGAGGAGTATCAGCGAACCATCCGGCGCTATTGAGCTTCAAGGGAATAGGCTTAATGGTACGGACGTTCGCTGTGACATCTTCGCCCGTGTAACCGTCACCGCGGGTCGAACCCGAAGTGAGCAGGCCGTTCTCATAGACAAGCTCTATGGCAACCCCGTCGAGCTTGGGCTCCACAACATACGGCACGCTGTCAGCGACACCGAGGGTGCGCTTGACCCTCGCATCAAATTCAAGCAGCTCGCTATCCTCAAAAACATTAGACAAGGAGAGCATTGGAATGGCGTGCTGCACCTCGCCGAACTTCTCCAGCGGCTGCCCGCCTACTCGTTGGGTGGGGGAATCGTCTGTGACAAGCTCCGGATAGGCCTGTTCCAACTGTTCAAGGCGCCTGAAGATCCGGTCGGTACTCGAAATCCGAGATCTCCGGCCTGTCCAGAACGTAATACAGGTAATCGTGGTGTCGGATCTGTTCGCGAAGGTCTTCTATGTCGCGAACCACTTCTTTAGGTACAGGTTTGGCCTTTTGCGCCATAACATCTTAACCATATTACGAATTGCGGGGTTAGTTCAAAATACCCCCTGATCAAGGATACTAACTGCTGAAAGCCGCTGTCAAGAAACGGTGCTCAGGAGAGCCATCGCTTGCGCCGTTTTTAATGCTTGACCTCTCGGCGGGATTTGCGGGCCCCTACTTCAGTAAGTCCAAGGCAGAATTCGCTTATGTCGCCGGCGAAAGCAGGTATTATGATGCAGCAATAGCCAACATATGGCAAGGAAGAAACCCGCGGATGGAGGCGGCAGAAACAAATGAGACGGCCCGCAAGGGACCGTCTCTATAGAAAATGGCATAACAGGGGAACCGAATAAACGGCCACCGAAGAACCCACGGCCGGCACTCTAATCCGGCCGACGAACGTCACACTCTTCTACTTCTTCGGCCAATCGCCCTTAAAATTAGCTTGAATCTCCTTGCCCTTCTCATCCTTAAACAGGGCGGTTCCGTTGGTAACCGAGATCGGGAAAGCGAAATCGCCTACACCTTCCCACCACTTCTTTACCAGGCCGCCCGCAGTTGCCTTCATCTCTTGCATGCGTGCCACATTCTCAGTTCCCACGCTCAGACTGCCTATAGTGGGCAGTGTTTCGTTAGTTACGACGACTCTCAACTGATTGGTCTTGCCGCCGGGAATCCATGAATCCTCGTAAACGATGGCAGTATTCACGTCAAATCCGTCAAAGGCCGTGGTGAACGTGAGTTCATCCAGCATGACGGGCACTTTGTTGGGATTCTTGATGTTTAATACATATGCGAGATTAAGGATACCGCCTGCGGCCAAATCCTTTCCGGGATCCTTCTCATCCTTGTATCCCACTCTTGGTTTCACGAAAAAGGGTTGAATACTGGCCACTTCCACCCTCTCAAGGGTGATAACGGGCGCTGTCCAGCGCCATAGCCGGGAGGACGGCAAATCCAAAGACAGCCACAAAAAAAGTGAATATCGTTAATGCCCGATTCATTTTCCCTCCTTCACCTGTTTTCAGGTTTTTCAGGCTAACCACCGTTTGCGTCGCTTGTAGTGCTTCACATCTCGAAAGCTCTTCCTGCCTCCGACATCAGTCAGGCCGAGATAGAAGTCTCTGATATCGGGATTCTCTTTCAGCTTTTCCGAGGTGTCGTCCATCACAATGCGACCATTTTCCATGACGTAGGCGTGAGGAGCCACCGTCAAAGCGAGTTTAACGTTCTGTTCCACCAGGAGAATCGGGATCTTTTCTTCCCTGTTGAGTCGTTGAATAATCTCGAAGATCTCCTTGATCAGCAACGGAGCCAACCCCATTGAAGGTTCGTCCAGCAGCATCAATTTAGGTTTGGCCATCATGGCTCGGCCGATGACGCACATCTGCTGTTCGCCTCCGCTGACAAAGCCCGCCATCACGTTTCGACGCTCTCTGAGCCGAGGAAAGTAATGATAGACCATGTCAAGCCGTTCCTTGAGACCGGTGGGCCTTAAATGCCCCCCCACCGTCAGATTTTCTTCAACGGTGAGATGCTCAAAGACACGTCTTCCCTCGATGATCTGGAAGATCCCCCTCTTGGAGATTTGTTCCGCGGGGAGCCTGTGGATCCGTTCCCCCATGAACTCAATGCTGCCGTCGGTTACTTCACCGTCCTCGTGATTGAGCAGGCCGGAAATGGCCTTGAGGGTAGTGCTCTTCCCGGCGCCGTTCGCCCCGAGAAGTGCCACGATTCCTCCTTCCGGAACTTCAATGGAAACCCCCTTGAGGACAAGAATAACCTCATGGTACCTGACCTCAATGTTGTTGATCTTCAAGATGTTATTCTGGGCCACAACCCTTCTCCCTTTTTCGCTGATGGAGCCGAGAAACGGGTCAAAAGGTAATCAGGAGCGGGCGAATCCGCCCCTCGAACCTTCTCACCATCCGAGCCAGCTTTGCCACTTGTCGGGGAATGCCTTCTTCATGTCGATCTTGTCGAACAGGACAATCTTACCGTCCTTAATCGTGTAAAGAAGCGCAACCGACGTGGGCCTATGATCTTTGTCAGTGATTGTGTACGGTCCAACGCCAAGGGCATTCTCCGTGTTGAAAGGATACCAGTCCTTCAAAGACTCCAGTGCGGCCTTAATGTCCGGACCTTTCAGCGAGCCCTTCTTGTCCGCGGCGGCCAAGCCGGCGGCGGCAAGGGAGACCTTTGTCCAACCCTGGACTGTCCTGATATCTCTTTTCTCTAACGAGACCCCAGGGTTCAGCTTCTTCGCATATTCAATCACCTTGTCCATGTAAGGGACATTGTCCCCCAGGAACGCACAGGAAGCACAGCCGATTACCCCTTCGCCGGCAACTCCGGTCATCCGTACCAGGTTCTTATCAAAACCCCAGTTGTCGATGATGTGATCGGCTTCCAATTTAAGGGCATGAGCGTCCTTGATGGTAGTGGCGACCGACATGGTGGTGTTGCCGTGCCAGCAGATAGTGACATTATCACCCTTGGCTGCAAGCACCTGGCTCTTCGCGTCCAGGGCGGTCAAAGAGACGTCCTGGTCCTTGGCTACTTCGATACCCAGCAATGCAGCCTGGTCTTTAATGGCCTTGATGGGGGCGCTGGAATAGGGAGAGGCGAACATATAAAAGCAGACTAGCTTGGGTTTCTGGCCGGCTTCCCGGGCCTTTTTCCACTTGTCGCTCTTTTTCCAAACCTTTTCGTACCAGGAGGTGAGCGCCGCCCTCGCATTGGTAGAGTAATCAGTGCTGTAAACAAAGTTGTACGGGGTCTTTGCAGGATCGCACAAATGGCCTGACAGGGAATCCGAAATGGTTACCATTTTATCCTTGTTGACCGTGGGGGACAGGGCCTCGGTGTCTCCGGTGCCCCACTGGAGGAGCATCGCGATCTTGTCAGTGTCCCTGAATCTCTTGTAGATTGTGATGGCCTCGGGGACCCTGTACCCATAATCGTAAAGCAGGAGTTTAATCTTCTTGCCGTTGATTCCACCGTGGTCGTTAATGTAGGTCACACATTCCCGGATGCCCAAAGCCGCATCCTTGCCGACGTCGGAGGTCGCACCGGTCAAATCATTAATCGACCCAACCTTGATTTCCTCCGCCGCGAAAGCCGGGGAGCAAAGAAACATGACAGCCAAACCTATCAGCAGGATTCTTCTACTCATCTAGCACCTCCCTGTTCTTTATTGAAAAATGCGGTTGCCTAAAGCTGGTCCCGTCGCCTCGTTTGCCCATTCACCTCCTTTCGGCTAAAGGACCCTTTGGTGTGGTTTTACGTAATGATTAATGTTACTTACCTGTATAAGAAAACGGCCAAAGATTAAAGTAGTTTTTCAACTGCCAGTACCTGTAACTGAGGCCGTTGGGTTCATACATGAGGAAGAAAATGATCGCGAGCCCGAACGCGGACTCCTTAAAGAAGATGATCTTGGTGGTAATCCAGCCCCATTCCGGATACGAGACCATCAGAATGTCGCTGATCCACAGCACGCCGGTTTCCAGGAACTTAAACACGAGGACGACGAAAGCCGAGCCGAACACGATGCCCTGAATACTTCCCACACCCCCTATGAGGATGATTCCCACCCAAAGGAGCGAATAGAACCACTCGTAATGCTCGGGGCTGACAAAAAACAAAGCGCTGATGTAGAACGACCCAGCGATTCCAGCGAAGAATCCCGCCACAAAAAAAGCCAGCAGCTTGTAAGCCACTATGTTTACGCCCATGGTCTCGGCTGCAATGTCGTTGTCCCGAATGGCGATCCATGCGCGCCCCAGCTTGGATCTTAAGATGTTTCCCATTGCCAACAGACACAGGGCCACAAGAAGTATTGACCAGTAATACCTAGCGATGTCGTTATCAATGGCCCACGGACCTACCTTCAGGGTACCTTCCGGGATTGAGAAGGCCTGTCCTCTTCCCCCTATCTGACTCACGTACTGGGTAATGACCAGCGGCACGGTAATCCACTGGGCAGCCATGGTGGTCATGATCAGGTAAAATCCTTTGACACGAGCGGACGGTAAACCGAAGAGCACCGACCAAAAGCCGGCGAGGAATGCCGCACAGATCATGCTGATCGGATATGCCAATCCCGCATCAACTATGAACTGGGGCCAGGGCACAAACAGAACCATCATGGCGCTGCAGTACCCACCCACTGCAACGAAAGCTGCATGGCCAAGCGTGATCTGGCCGCAGTAGCCTATGAGCAGTTGCACGCCCAACGCCGCAAGGACATAGTAGCTGATGGTGTAGGCGACACTCAAATATTGGTCTTCCACAATAAAAGGAAAAATGACCAGCAGGATCACCATAGAGATCATTTTCCCCTTTATGAAGGGAGTGCGCCACCACCGTTGGTCGGCCTGGTAGGATTGCTCATATATGCCGCACGGGAGATAACTCATGGAATTAAACCCTTTCTATACGTTCCCAACCCCAAAGACCAAAAGGTTTGAAGAGAAGGAAAATCACCATGAATATGAAGGGCGCAATCTCTTTGATCCCGCCTGGGAAGAACTGGTCCCCATAGCCTCCTGCAAGGTTTTGCAATACCCCTATGGTTATCCCACCCACGATGGCCCCGGGAACGGAGTTCAGCCCGCCGAAAACCACAACTGGGAGAACCAGAAGGCCGAGACTGCTGACTGAGTAATTTAGACCATTGATGTTTCCCAGCAATGTCCCGCCGACGCCTGCCGCCATAAAGGCGATTGCCCATGCCAAAGCGTAAACGAATTTTGCGCTTACCCCTAAAGAAAGGGCCGCCATTTCGTCATCCGCGCACGCTTGCATAGACAGGCCCCATCGGGTGTATTTGAAAAAGCAGATGAATATCACCATCAGAATTATGGCGGCAATGAAGCCCCAGACGTACACAGCCTCTCCTATTGCTATGCCCGCGACTTCTATTGACTCCATGGAAAACACCCTTGGGAAAAAGATCTGAGTGTCGGTATCCCAGATGATGAACACCATGCCTTTGAAGAAGAAGGAAAGACCGACGGTCACCATGATGACGGCTAAGATGGGTTCTCCTATCATCTTCCTGAGAAAGATGCGCTCAGTAAGCAGGCCGAGTATCAGCCCGATAATCATGGTGCCTATCAGAGCGAAGATAAACGCGGTTGTGATAGGCATGACCTCGACGAATCTCTGATACAACCCGAGACAGACATAACCACCGATTAAGGTCAACTCGCCCATGGCCAAGTTGAGGACTCCTGAGCACTTGTAAATAAGCACCCAGCCAAGTGCCACCAGGGCGAAAATGGACCCCAACATGACACCGGTCGTCAACAATTGCGCCAGTTTGTTCCAGTCCATCTACTTCTTTCCTCCCTGCTGAGACACATCTTGTATCTTAATGTCCTGCTTGATCTCAGCGACCCTGCCGTCTTCATAGGTGATGTTGGTCTCCATGTGGAGCATGTTTTCGCCGGAATAGAGCGTATCTATGATGTTTTTATAGCGATTTTCTACGAAGGCCCGGCGAATCTTCCTCGTGCGGGTCAATTCATCATCATCCGCGTCAAATTCTTTGTACAGGTTGGCGAATCTCGTGATCTTGGCAGCATCGGGCAGTGTTCGATTCACTTCTCTGATGGGTTTCTCCACCAGATCGTAAACCGCCGGGTTCTGGGAGAGTTCGGGATAGCTGGTATAATTGATACCGTGATCTTCAGCCCATTTGCCTACGGTATTGTAGTCTATGCAGAGGATGGCAGTGACATAGGGTCTTTCGTGTCCCACAATCAGTGCATCCCTCAGGTACGGACTAAACTTGAGACGTGCCTCCAGGAACTGAGGAGAGAATTTTCTCCCGTCGGTGAGAATCATAATGTCCTTGGTCCGATCAAAAACGACCAAGTGCCCGTCTTCATCGATGAATCCCGTATCCCCGGAATAGAGCCAGCCATCCTTGAGGGTCTTGGTCGTTTCCTCGGGCATTTTGTAATAACCCACGAAAACAGAGGGGCTCTTGGATATGATTTCATCATCTTCAGTGAGGCGGACCTCGGTTTCAGGAATCGGCGTGCCCACCGTGTCGAACTTGATGTCGTCGTCACGATGCACCACGGAAATGCCGGCAATCTCTGTCTGGCCATAAATCTGCTTCAGGTTGACACCGATGGCATGGAAAAACCGAAAATGGTCTGGTCCCATTGCAGCACCGCCCGTATATGCGTGACGGACCCTGCTTAGCCCAAGATGGTCCCGGATCTTCTCGTACGCGGCCAAATTCGCGAGGAATCGGAGAAATTTCCAATAAAAAGGTACGGGCTTCTTTTCAAATTTCAACTCCGCGGTGTGATAGCCAATCTTCATGGCTATCTCAAACGTTTTTCGCTTGATCCATGTGGCATCCAGGTGTTTGACCTGGACCGTCCTGGTCATTTGCTCGTACAGCCGCGGTGGAGCAAACATGACATGCGGCCCGATCTCACGGACATTTTCCTGCGCTATTTCCGGCTCCTCGGGGAAATTGATGGTGAAGCCCACCTGAAGCCCGCAGGAGATGGCCATCATTTGTTCCCCGATCCATGCGAACGGAAGATAGGAGACGAAATCATCGTCCGGTGTGCAGGGATCGACCCGCATGAGGTTCCGGCCCATGGTAAGCATGTTAAAGTGGGTCAGGAGCGCTCCCTTCGGCAGGGCCGTAGTTCCGGAGGTGTAAAACAGTAGACAGATGTCGTCTCCTTTCGCTTGGGCAACCATTCTATCGAACAACCCGGGATCTTCCTTGTCCTTCTCGCGTCCCAGCCTCATCACCTCATCGAGGCTTATGAGCATGGGATCGTCGTAATGGCGCAACCCCTTGGGATCGTCCCAAATAATCTTTTCCAGCTTGGGGCACTGGTCACGGATTGCCAGCGCCTTGTCCACCTCTTCCTGGCCTTCTGCCACGTAGAATTTGCGTCGGAGTGGTCGACGATGTACTTCACCTCGTCCATAAGGCAGTCTTGAAACAGCCAGACCCCGATCCCGCCTCCGCACATGGCCGCCATTTCCGTCCAGAGAGCTTCAGGGCGATTGTCACCTATCATAATGACCTTATCGCCGGGAACCAGGCCCATGCTGATCAGGCCGAGAGTGATCTGTTTCACGTTTTCAAGATACTCTGTCCATGTGACGGGCCGCCATATTCCGTATTCCTTCTCCCGCATGGCGACTTTGCTCGAACCGAATTTCCGGCACTGCTGAACAAGCAGCTTGGGTAAGGTCAAATCCTTGGTAATATCTATTTCGCCCTTGTAATGTTGTTCATCTACGGCTGACATATAGATCCTCCACCTCACCCAGGTATGCCTTGATGACTTCCGGGTTCTCCTGGACCTCGGCCGGCGTGCCGTCGGCAATGTTTACTCCAAAGTTCAGTGCCAGGACGCGATCGGAGAGGTCCATAACAACTCCCATGTCATGTTCCACCAGCACACAGGTCACTTTCCAGCGCTCATCTTCGTTGATATCTATGATGAAGCGGGCCATGTCCTCCACTTCTTCCAGGTTCAAGCCGGCCAGGGGCTCATCCAATAAGATGACTTCCGGCTGCAGGGCCAGGGCCCGAGCGAGTTCTATGCGTTTTTGCATGCCATAGGGGAGCATGCCGGTAACCTCATTGCGGACGGCTTCGATCTCGAGAAGGTCTATAATCTCTTCTTCGATGAATTTCCGAGCTTCGATCTCTTCTCTAGAAGTCTTGCCCCAGTAGACACAGGAGTTCAAAATGCCCGAATGAAGGCGCAGGTGGCGGCCAAGGCGGATGTTGTCCAAGACGGTCATGCCGCCGAACAGCTCTATTTTTTGAAACGTGCGAGACAAGCCCATGGATGCACGCCGATGAGGAGAGAAGTGCGTGATGTCGGTTCCCTTGAAAAAAAGCCCGCCTTGTTTCGGATGGTAGAGCCCGTTAATGCAGTTCATCATGCAGGTCTTCCCTGCTCCGTTAGGGCCGATGATGGAGAAGATTTCCCCCCTCCTCACCTCGAAACTGACATTGGTTAGAGCCGCGACCCCGTGGAACGAAAGAAAGACGTTCTTCGCCTCCAGTATGACTTCCGACATTCAGCATCCCCTTTGCGTAGTCCGCCACTGAAGCTGAGCCATCGGGCGTTTGTGGCGATTAATCATAGAGTGGGCCGGCGTGAAGGAAGACCCCGCTCGCCGTGGAGCCGCTTTGGGATTCCTTGAACCGATAAGATAAGGCGCACAAAATAACAAAACCTACCACTCAGGTCAAGCTTTACTGTGAACTTTTTCCGCAACTCTTGACAAAAATGTCGATGCGCTTTTCCCTCCCAAAACCCGCGGTGTGCCGCGTCTCGGGCAGTTGGGGACCAGTGACAGGAGTTTGGTATCGTGAACAGGTGTGTTTATCTAAGTTTTTGCAGGCTCTACGGTGCTCTGCCGGCTGTCGCGGAGGCGAATTTGTCACCAGCCGGAGCGCTTCATCTCGTATTCGGAAGTCGGGGCATTTCGGCGCTCTAATAGGCGCTCCTTCCGCCATCGATATCGGGGCGTTTGAGTCTGAGTTATAAAAAAGGGCTGATCGAGGGTGACCCCATGATGTATAAACTCGTGTTGAAAAGTCAAGATGAAAAATGGTATGAATGAGTGTCCACCCGGCAGGAGTCACACTTCAAAGTCGCCAGTAGCAATCTAGAGGGTTTGGAACCAGGCGCCGGTTCACAGTGCCGAAACCGACAGTCCCTCGACAAGCCGGCTCAATCGCTCGCTGGGCGGACACTTGCATTCTCGGGCTAAATCTTCCTGTTTCCATGAAATGACTGAAGTGCCATTCGGGTATACGTGAGACAACTTGAACGGATGTGGAGGAGAACAACGTATGGCTGGAGACGAGAGTCTTTTGAAAGAGGTTCGGGACGGAGTGGTGCTGCTGACCATCAATCGGCCACAGGCTTTAAACTGTTTTGACATGTCACTTCTAGAGAGCTTCGGGCGAACGATTGCAGACATTGCCTTCGACAAGGAGGCGAAGGTCGTAGTAATCACGGGTTCCACTGAAGGCAAAAATGCCTTTAGCACAGGCGCGGACCTGAAGGAGAGGGCTGGAATGTCTCCAGACCAGGTCAGGCTTTACATTCAGACGATTCGGAATCTGTTTACTGCTGTAGAAGAGCTCCCCAAGCCCGTAATCGCCGCGGTAAACGGTTATGCCTTCGGAGGAGGATTGGAGCTGGCCCTGGCGTGTGACATAAGGTTGGCCTCAACTAATGCGGTTGTGGGATTAACAGAGACCAGTCTTGGGATAATTCCCGGAGCTGGCGGTACACAGAGACTACCGCGCGTTGTGGGAATTGCTCGCGCCAAAGAGATGATTTTCCGGGCACGGCGGATTACCGCTGCAGAGGGACTTGGGATTGGACTCTTTCTCGAAGTTGTCGATCCCGAGCGCCTCATCGACCGGGCTTTTGAGATCTCTCAGGAAATCGCAGCCAACGGGCCGGTGGCACTGGCACAGGCCAAGTATGCAGTCAACAAGGGCATGGAAGTCAGTCTTCCCATTGGTCTGGCCATCGAGTCCAATGCCTACGCAGTGACCATCCCCACGAAGGACAGAATCGAAGGACTGACCGCGTTCAGAGAAAAGAGAAAGCCGGTTTACACCGGGGAATAGGGTGAGGAGGAGAGCGCTTATGGCCCACCACGAACTGGTTTATCCGAAAAAGGTTCAAATCAACGACATAACCGTCCGCGACGGGTTCCAGCACGAAGAGATATGGATACCCACGGACGCCAAATTGTTCTATCTGGAAGAACTGATACTGTGCGGCATAAAGCACCTTGAAGTCACCAACCTGGGCAATCCGGCACTCATGCCGCAGTTCAAAGACGCTGAGGAACTGATGAAGAGGCTCAGGGATTCGAAGAAACTCTCTCGCGCCGGCATCAACTGGAACGACGTCAGTCTTACGGCCATTACCATCCGGGAAAAGGCCGTAGATCGGGCCATCATAGCAAAAAAAGAAGGCTGGGGTCCGGATCGCATCTTGATGATGGTTTCCACCGACGAGGAGCACCACTTCGCAAATTCCGGTACCACGCTGCCCAACTATTGGGTGGAAGCCAAACGTTGCATCGAGAAGGCAAGAGACGTAGGGATCAAAATGAACGGTACGGTTTCCACTATATGGGGCTCACCCATCTCAGGCCCAACACGTTTGGAAGAGGCAGTGGAATTCACCAAGCGCTGGCTTGAGATAGGCGCGGCCGACATCGAACATGCCGACCATGACGGAAGCGCTCCGCCTGATCAGGTCTACAAGTACTACTCGATGATCCTCGATCAAATTCCAGACAAGCAGCCTTCATGTTGCCCATTTTCATGTGACCCGCGGCTGGGGCACGGCCAATTGCCTTGCAGCGCTTCAGGCGGGAATGGAAATCTTCGAGGCCACCCTGGGAGGCCTTGGAGGCCAACCGGCCAATTTTCTTGACCGAGTCCCTGTTGCCGGCACAGGGTCTTACTACTATCGCGACCCCAACGTGGTCGGTCTGCAATGTATTGAGGATATGGTCGTCATGATGGACGAGATGGGGATAGATACCGGTATTGACGTTGACCGACTTCTCGATCTGGGCACGATGATGGAAAAGACCATCGGGCGGAGGCTGCGCTCAGAATCGATCCTCAACCGCCGCATCCCCAAGAAGCCGCGAGAAGAGTATAAGCGCAAGGGGTTGGCCGAACTGAAAAAGAAATTGGGCGAAGGACCGGGACAGAAATACCCCGCGGAATGGCCGGAAAAGAGCACCTACGCAAGTAAATGAGACGCCCGACTTCGGTCAGTAACAAGCAACTTTGAACTCTTTGAACACCTGCACAAGGAGGTACGAGCATGGGTCCTCTTTGGGAACCGTCGGAAGATCGGATCAGAAATGCCAACGTCACAAAGTTCATTGACTTCGTGAACAAGAAGTATTCTCTGAACATTCGTGGTTACCACCCGCTCTATGACTGGTCCGTTGAGAATCGGGAAGACTTCTGGGCGTCTGTCTGGGAGTTTTGCAACATCATAGCTTCCAAACCTTATGACAAGATCTTGGAAGACTCCCCCACCATGATAGGGGCCAAATGGTTCATCGGCTCGCGCCTCAACTTCGCTCAGAACCTCCTGCGCTTCCGGGATGATCGGATCGCTTTGGTCTTCAGGGGAGAAGGGCAAAAGACGGTGCGCATGACGTACGCCCAGCTCTATGATGAGGTAGCCCGGCTTGCAAAATCTTTAAGGGAAGCCGGTGTGGTCGTGGGGGACCGGGTCGCGGGATATTGTCCTAACATGATGCAACCCATAGTGGCCATGCTCGCTACAGCAAGTATCGGCGCCATCTGGTCTTCGTGCTCTCCTGACTTCGGCATCAAGGGGGTATTAGACCGATTCGGGCAGATAGAGCCGAAAATCCTATTTACAGCTGACGGTTACTTCTATAACGGCAAAACCCATAGTTCTCTGGATCGGATAGCAGGCATCATCAGAGAGATCCCCAGCATCGAGAAGCTGGTGGTAATTCCTTACACGCAGGAGAGAGCCGACATCGGTTCCATTCCAAAATCGGTTCATTACAAGGAGTTTCTTTCCAAGGAACCGGGCCTTGAAATCGAGTTCGAGCAACTCCCCTTTGATCATCCTCTCTACATAATGTACTCCTCGGGAACGACCGGCCTGCCAAAGTGCATGGTCCACGGCGCGGGCGGGACACTTATTCAGCACCTCAAGGAACACGTCGCTGCACTGCGACGTCAAGCGAGACGACAAGATATACTACTTCACCACCTTGGGCTGGATGATGTGGAACTGGCTCGTGAGCGGTCTTGCCAGCGGAGCCACAGTGATACTCTTCGACGGCTCACCCTTTTATCCTGACCCTGGAGCCATTTTCCAGTTGGCAGAAGACGAAAAGATGACGCTCTTCGGGACCAGTGCCAGGTACATTGCCTCGGTGGAAAAAGCAGGGCTCAAGCCTAGAGAAAAATATGACCTTTCGAGCCTCAAGCTCATGTGCTCTACAGGCTCCCCGCTTTCGGAAGAGAGTTTTCGATTCGTTTACAGAGACATTAAAGAGGACGTCTGCCTTGCTTCCATTTCGGGTGGCACCGACATAATTTCCTGTTTCGCGCTCGGATGCCCGATCCTTCCTGTTTATGAGGGGGAACTGCAGTGTCGTGGCCTCGGGATGAAGGTCGAAGCGTTCGACTCACAGGGGAAGCCGGTCAGAGGCCAACAGGGAGAGCTTGTCTGTACCGCCACTTTCCCGTCGCAGCCGATTTATTTTTGGAAAGACCCGGACAACTCCAAGTATAAGAGCGCCTATTTCGATGTATTTCCCAACGTGTGGCACCATGGCGACTTCATCGAGATCACGGAACACGGGGGAGTCAAGATCTACGGGCGTTCCGACGCGACACTTAATCCCTCGGGAGTTCGCATCGGCACTGCGGAGATCTACCGTCAGGTTGAGTCTTTCCCTGAGATCTCGGACAGCATTGTGGTAGGCCAGCAGTGGGAGAACGATGTCCGAGTAATCCTCTTTGTGAAGACAGCTGCAAATGTCGAACTCACGGAAGACCTGCAAAAGAGGATCAAGAAGGCAATCCGGGAGAATACGACGCCGAGACACGTCCCTGCGCTGATCCTGACTGTTGCGGATATTCCGTGCACGCTGAACGGGAAAAAGGTGGAACTCGCGGTCAGAAACGTACTCGAAGGAAGACCCGTTACGAACAAGGACGCTCTGGCCAACCCGGAAGCGCTGGATCTGTACGCAGACATCCCCGAGCTGAGGAAGTAGTGAGGATGAGGGAATAGCTGCTATTTTGGGTGGGGAGGGACTCCCGTCCCTACTGCCAAACTGTATGTATCCTCATGTAGTTCTTGGACGGAGTGGGCATATCATAGTGGAGGTGGGCGTCCCTGCCCACCCAAAATGGTGTTGAAGCTAGCGTTTTACCCCGCCGGCGCAGGGCAGATGTGACGAAGGCTGCATTCGGGGCAGGGGCCTCCCATCCAGACGTAATCGAAGTATTCCATAAAGGGCTCTGTTTCTTCCTCTTCTTCGAACAAGAAAGCAGCCTCGAAGTTGCGTTTTGTCTTGGCCTTGGCCCCGATGCCCGCACCAGTCAGATTTGGGCTGCCGACAAGAGCCATCCGGCCATCAATAATGAAGATTTTGGCATGCATGCGGATGCAGTGGAGGAATTCGACCCCTCCACTGAGCTGGCCTTTGGAGTCTATCTGTTCGTATCGCTCCCGGAAAGGCTTGGAAGGTAGCTCGGCATGTATTATGCGGAACGAGACCCCCTGATTCACCAGGGAGGCCATGAGGTCCACGAAAGAGAGGAAGCGTCCCCGATACCGGAGTCCGGTCCCTTTTATGTTTGCGGTGGAGATCCACACGAAACGCCTTGCCCTGGTAAGGTGGGCTTCGGTGAACCGCTCGTAAATCTCACGATCAAAAAGAGTTATCATGCTGAGGGACCGCTGTGGTGTAGAGGCGGGTTTCAAACCCGCCCTTGGTCTAGGCAGTTGGCCTAGTGCTCTGTTTCATAAATTCGGGGGCACGTATTCTAATCGGTCGGGTCATAGCCCAAAGCATTTATCGGTAGGACCGGCCTCCGTGCCGGTCTTGTCCACGGCCGGCAGGGACGCCGGCCCTACCGGTTCACCAGAGGCGGTGACGTCAGTTACCTCACCGAACTTGCGAAACAGAGAATTTAGTCAGTCGAAGAGTACCTCTCGGCTTTGGCCGCTGCCCCTCTCTGCTCCAGGTCCTTGTCGAGTTCGAGGCTCGGCCTGGCCGCAGCCAGTAGCTCAGCATCCTCGTACTCAAGTTTCAGTCGCCACAGGGTGACGAGGCCCTTTTCCGCAAGCTTTTTCATGGCATCCTCCACCCTGTGGACCTCCTCCTGGGTCGATTGACCGGAGGGGTCCTTGAGCATCCCGCGAGTTGTCACCCAGCCCGGGCCGTTTATCCGGTCCATAATGGCTTCTTCAATACCTTTGCTCATTTATCGCTTCCTCGTACCAAAAACTCGCCCGGCCTTTCGGCTGTTCAAATCTGATTTGAGCTTGTATGAAAATATAGGTCCGGGAGCAAGTATTTTGTAAAACTTTGGACAACCGAAGGAAATGCGCTGGTTTAGTCTAATACTTGTCATTCGGGCGAACCCGAGAAGCTTGGCAATGGACCGGCAGGGACGCCGGTCCCCACTAAATGCCGTAGGGGTGGGCTCCGTGCCCACCCATCTGGACCCCGGATCGGAGTTCGGGGTGACGGTTTGTAGAGACTGCCCATGGTGTCGCAAATTAGGGCAGTACCCAACCGAAGAAATCCTTGACACCAGACGCTCGTGATATTAACCTACTTGGCTGTACTACTACTCCCCAAGGGGAGAGTGAACGGCCCTCCAGTATTGTAAGGAAGAGCCTTAAAACACAATCGCCTCGAGTTCATCGTGCCGGCGGCTTGCAGGAACGTGTCCAGGAGAGGGGACACGCGTGCAGCTTATCCCGTTTCTTTTGACGGCCGTTCGGAACTGCGAAGAAGCGATAAATGAGGAAACATGGCAGGATTAACTTTCCGCAAAGGCGGGGTACATCCCGCAGAACATAAGGAACTCACCGAACACCTTGCCATCGAAGAGATGCCTGCTCCAGACCAGGTCGCGCTCCCCTTGTCCATGCATTTTGGGGCCGTTGCCCAGCCTGTGGTCAAGAAGAAGCAGGAAGTGCAAGAAGGGGAAGTCATAGCGGTAGTCGAGAAAGCACTGGGCGCGGCCATCCACAGCAGCGTGACCGGTGTGGTGAAGACCATCGAGCCTCGCCCTCATCCGACAATGGTTCGATGTGATGCTGTAATCATCGACCGAGACCCCGCCGCGCCGCCAAGGAAATATGAGCTGGAAGACTGGCGGAAATTGACTCCCGAACAACTTCTTGCCCGTGTCAAAGACGCCGGTATAGTGGGGCTTGGAGGAGCGGGCTTTCCCACTCATGTGAAACTCTCACCGCCTCCCACTGCAAAAGTCGATGTGCTTGTGCTCAACGGTGCGGAATGTGAGCCTTATCTGACTACCGACCACAGGCTCATGCTGGAACACCCGGAAAAGGTCGTCGAAGGGGCCAAGATTCTCCTTAGAATCCTTGGAATTAAGCGAGGCGTCATCGGGATAGAACTGAACAAACCTGATGCGATAAACGCAATGAACAAAGCCGCCCAAGAGGGTTCAGGGTCGGATGATCTGACTGTGGCTATCCAGGGCATGGAGGTCAAGTATCCGCAAGGTTCGGAGAAGCAACTAATTTACTCGCTTACGAAGAGGTCAGTTCCCGGCGGAGGCCTCCCGTTTGACGTCGGCGTAATAGTTCAGAACATATCCACGACGCTTGCCGTCTTCGAAGCTGTCACCATGCAAAAGCCTCTTTATGAAAAGGTGGTGACGGTCTCTGGTAGAGCGATAAACCGCCAGGCCAACCTGAAAGTGAAGGTCGGCACTCTGCTCTCCGAAGTGGTGACTTATCTCGGCGGTACTACCAAAGACCTGTTGAAGATAGTTTCGGGCGGTCCGATGATGGGATTCGCCATGTCCGCGCTTGACGTGCCGATCACGAAGACGACGTCGGGGGTGCTGTTCTTGAACAGCAAAGAGACGGACACGTCTGCTTATGGCCCGTGTATCCATTGTGGTTGGTGTTTGGAAGCCTGCCCAATGGGGCTTTTGCCAAAAGAAGTGGCTATTTACGTGGAAGCAGGCAAGGGGCACCTGACCGAGAAATTCGGCGTTTTTGATTGCTTTGAATGCGGGTGCTGCGCGTATGTATGTCCTGCTAAACGTCCGCTGGTCCAGTTTGCCAGGCTGGCCAAAATAGCAATAAAAAAGCACGGCTGATAATTCATGGTTTCGGGAAGCTTAGCACCCACAGGCTGTTGGGCTGATGCATAGACCTCCTATGAACCATTACATCCGAGGGAGGATGGGACAATCGAAACGTTAGAACAAAGGAACCCGAGTCTGGGTCCTCAATGGGCTGTTTCGGTTTCTCCTCACATACGAATGGGGAGATCCACTACCGAAATCATGTGGACCGTCGTAGCGTCCCTGATTCCGGTAATGCTGCTGTCCATGTACAACTTTGGCCTAAGGGCGCTGTTCATAACCATTGTGAGCGTGATCTCCTGTTTGGTGGTTGAAGCTATCTCTTCGAAAGCCCTGGGGAGATCGGTAGCAGTCAACGATGGCAGCGCAGTCATCACCGGCATCCTAATGGCCTTCGTGATACCGCCGGGCGTGCCGTACTGGCTGCCGATAATTGGAGCGGTGGCGGCAATATTCATCAACAAGGAATTGATGGGCGGCCTGGGGTTCAACGTCTGGAATCCCGCTCTTGTGGGGCGAGCTCTGCTCACTGCGGCTTTTCCCGTGTACATGACTTCCGCCTGGATAGCGCCCGTGGACTGGGCAAAGGCCCCCATTGACATCTATCTCGCAGGGGGAGTGGACGCGGTTTCCACTGCGACGCCGTTGTACGTGTTAAGGCATTATGGCGTTGATGCGCTCATGCAACAGTTCGGCGGCCTCTCGACCATTTATCAGAACTTTTTCATCGGTCTGAGGCCGGGGTGCATTGGAGAGACATCAGCAGTGCTGATCCTTCTGGGCGGACTGTTTCTTATGGCCAGAGGCATCATAACCTGGCATCTCCCTGTATCCACCATAGGCACAGTTGCTGTTCTGAGTTGGATATTCGGCGGTGAGACGTGGTTCACCGGCCAACCCCTTGTTCATGTGCTTTCAGGCGGCCTCATGCTGGGTGCTTTTTACATGTGTACGGATTACGTGACATCGCCCACGCTCAAGAGCGCTCAGATAGTATTCGGTATAGGCGTGGGAGCGCTTACCGTGGTCATTCGTCTCAAGGGCGGTTACCCGGAAGGGGTCTGTTACGCCATCCTGCTCATGAACTGCCTCACTCCGGCTCTTGATGAGTGGTTCAAGCCGAAGAGATTCGCTCCGCCCAAGCAGGCGCCTGTCGCTGCTGTCAAGTAGGGCTGGTGTTTCTATAAGAGGGTCCAATGAAAGAGATTGTAAAGATCGTTCTCAGTTTGACGGCTGTCTGCGTTGCCGCGGCCTTGATCTTGGGCGCGGTCTTCGCCAAGACCGAGCACATACGCAAGGAAAATGAAGAGAAACTCAGGGAAGAGACGATTCAGAGTCTCCTTGGCTATGGAACTGGCGTAAAGAAACCCGGGGATCTCAGGATCTTTGACGTGCATAGGTACGTGATCACGGATGACAAGGGCACGACTGTGTTGGCGTACCTGCTTCCGCTCAAGGAAAAGGGATTCGCTCTGGTCGAAATCGACCTGTCGGGCAAACCCGGCAAAGTCATCCCGGTAACCGCGGACGCGGCCCAACTTGCCGAGCGAAGCAGCAGAGACCAGGCAATAATGGGAGTGTTGCCCAAAGGGTCCAAGGCCACGTACGCGGAAACACTGTCAATAGCAAACCTCGGCGACAAACGCCTCGGCTATGTAGTCCCCGGAGTAACTCAGGGATTCAAGACGTTCATCAAGCTGATGGTTTCCCTCAACCCGGACTTTACGGTTACCGGAATCGCTATCACCGAATCCGAAGAAGATCCCGGGCTGGGAGCAGAAATCCAGCAGGACTACTTCAAGAAATCAATTTGTCGGCAAGACCGTGGAGATCCTGAAGAGCCTCAAGGTCATCAAAGAACCCTTGCCGACCGATTACCTCGATGTCCTTGAGCCTGCGAAAGCTAAGAAAGAACGCCTCACGGAGGATCAGATCCGCGCTGTCAAAGAAAAACACTTAAAGGACGACATATACGCACTCACCGGTGCGACCATATCGAGCCGGGCTGTGACCAACGGCGTGAAGGATACTGTCAGAAAGTTCGTTTATCGGCTCGATATACTCACTGATGCTCTCAAACAAGAAAATATCCAGGTTGCATTCTAGGGGAGGTTAAGGTGAACCGCAATGTAACACTTCTCTGGAACGGGTTGATTCCCGAAAATCCGATCTTTCGATTGGCTCTCAGCTTGTGTCCAGCCGTCGCGGTGACCACTTCCGTCGAGAACGGGCTTATGCTGGGCATCGCGGTCTTATTCGTTCAGGTCTTTTCAAGCTGCACTGTTTCCATATTCAAATCCTTTATTCATCCTCGGATCAGGATACCAGCGTACGTCATCATCATCGCCTTGTGGGTGACGGTGATCGACATGATTCTGCCGGTTAGTTTCGCCCGTCTGTACAAGCAGGTTGCCCTTTTCATTAAATTGATAGTTGTCTTTGCCATTATCATTTCAAGGCTTGAACTCTTTGCCTCAAAGGAGCCTTTAGTTCCCTCTTTTTTTGACGGGGCCGGAATGGGTGCTGGTTTTTGCTTCGGCCTTGTCCTGATTGGGGCCATCAGGGAATTTTTCGGGGCCGGCCAGCTTTTCGGTTACGATGTGTTGGGATTCAAGCCCCTTTTGGTTATGATTTTACCAGCGGGCGGCTTCTTCGTGATCGGCTTCATTATGGCAACATTCAACTGGCTCGAATACAAGATCACAGGCAAGTTGCCCAAGTCGGGAGGAGGGCACTGACATGTCAATCAATAAGCACCTGGTCAAAATAGTCTTAGCTGTGGCGCTCTCCTTGTTGATGTGTGGGTTCGCTCTTGCGGCAATCCGCTGAAACGGGTTCATTCAAGAAGGACAAGGAGATACAAATCAATTTCGGCGTGCCGGTCGATGAGGCCTGGGCTCAGAACACAGCGAATTTCTCTGTGTACGAGAAGCCGGACCCTGACATCAAAGTTCCCATAGAATCAGTCACTCTCGACGCTCGCAAAACCACTGCAACGCTCAAGTTCAAAGACGCTTTGAACACCTCGAGCGAATACATTGTCGAGGTCAAAGGATGTGACTGCCGGCGGCAAAATCCTCAAGAACCGAGTGGAATTCCTGGTCAAAAAGAGCCAGGCTCAGGTTCTCTTCGGGGTCTTTCTCGGCGCAATGCTGATCAACAACTTCGTCTTTACGAAGTACCTGGGGCTGTGCATCTTCTTCGGGGTTTCTCAGAAGAAAGACGCGGCCATTGGCATGGGGATCACCTTCACCACTGTCATGGTGTTGAGCGCAATCATGTGCTGGGCTCTTTTCTCATATGTGCTGCAGGCCCTGCATCTGGACTTTCTTAAAGTCATTGTCTTTATCGGGACCGTGGCGATTTTTGTTCAGGCCGTGGACACTATGCTCAGAAAGGTCAACCCATACCTCTTCAAGAAGCTGGGCGTATACCTCGTGTTGATCGTGACCAACTGCATCATCCTCGCGGTTCCGCTGATAAATGCGGACAGCGACAATGGGCCTTTTGCCAGTCTGACACTCGGTCTGGGAGCGGGCATTGGTTTTGCCGCTGGCCCTGTTCCTCATGGCTTGCGTGCGGGAGAAACTGGAGGTATGCAGAGTTCCTCCAACGTTTCAAGGGCTGCCCATCGCATTTATAGTTACCGGGTTGTTCGCTCTGGCCTTTTTGGGGTTCTCCGGACTGGCAATTTTCTAGATGGTGCCAGGCGCCTGAGGCTTGATTCTAAGGGCCTAAGACCGTTATTATAGTTGGATGCGGGCGATTTCTTTTTCGCAAGCAGTTTCGCCCGTATTCCCATAGTTACACACAATTCCGCGGCGCAAGCACGCGGTTTTTCTTGAGGTGCTAGAGCATGGAGAATGTTTGGACCATAGCGTTGATAGGGATAATTTTCTTTGCCGTATTCGGCGCACTCACCGGAACGGCTTTGGCACTTGTCGCCAAGCAATTTGCCGTAAAGGTCGATCCCAAGATCGAGGCGGTAAGGGCTTGCCTGCCCGGAGCTAATTGAGGCGCCTGTGGATTCGCCGGGTGCGAATCGTATGCAGAAGCTTGTGTCATCGACCCCAATTGTCCTCCGGGGAAGTGTGCTCCAGGGAAGCAAGATGTCGCGGAGAAGGTAGCCGCCATCACCGGCAAAGCCGCGGGTGCGGCGAGCAGCGTGATTTCATTCCTCCGGTGTGCCCGAAACGACGGCGAAGTCAAGAAGAAGCATTCCTACGTCGGTTTTGACACTTGCCAGGCCGCGACAATAGCGTTCGGCGGCCCTTACGAGTGCAACTTCGCTTGTGTCGGTTACGGCGACTGCGAAGTGGCGTGCCCGTTCGACGCCATTCACATGAAAGACAACATGCCGGTGATCGATCCAGAAGCCTGCACCGGATGCGGTGTTTGCGTTAAGACCTGTCCCAAACAGGTACTGCAGCTCCTTCCCAAAGATGCGGTGGCATACGTTCCTTGCAGCAACCATGACACAGGCAAGGCTGTGACCAACGTGTGTAAGGCCGGGTGCGTTCATTGCATGGCTTGCACACGGAAGGCCAAGGATGTGGTCAACATGGTCAAGGACCGCATCGAGATCGACTATGACAAGCTCGACGAAGAAATGGCCAAGGCAGGTGTATGGGCTTGCAACCGCCAGTTTATCTTCCGATACACCGATCCTGAACGGCAAGCGCAAGCAGTAGCTGAAATCAAAGCCGACCAGGCTGCAAAAAAGGCCGCAGCCGCTGCCAAGAAGGGCAAAGAAGACGAAGAAAAAGAAGCCGCCGAAGCGTAGAGCGGCGAAAGAATAGCCAGCGGGGAGACCGATACAAAAAGGGACTCCCCGCGCCGCCTCTCCCAAAAACCTCCGATTATTTTCCTAAGTTACATGCCACCTGGGGACAAGGGCCGGAAGTCGTTACGTCCACCATGCTGTAATGAATCACACGTTTCCTATGTCTTAGCGTAGGCATGCATGAACTCTTCTCTGCTGATACCGGCTTGACTGCAAATTGTCCTCAGAGTAGAGGCTTTGATGTTTGGATGATTGGGGAGAGTCATGGGAGTCCTGGTGCCGTCGTGGTTTTGGCGAACCATTGAAACGTGTTCTCTTTCCCGCAGTATTTGGAACCCTAACATCTCAAGGGCCTTGATCACCCTCGATTTCGGAGCGTCCACGGGGAACTTTCCCATCAGCGGGCTTCCACCACGGCTTCGGCTACGAAAGCTTCGAGAACAGGAGGGTCAATATCCAGAACTTCTGACCCAAAGGTCTCGATGTGAAACTCAATGGCTGATTTCAGGTCTGATAAGGCTTGTTCGTAGGTGTCACCCTGACCCACGACAACTCCCTTGATCCCAAGGGGATAGGCTACATAGCCGTCCGGATGCTTCTCAATAATTACCTTGTATTTTAGCATTTGGCTCCCCTCATGTAGGTCATCGAGCGCTTCGCCAAACTCGACTCCATTATTATACCATATTTCAGGGGTTATCATGGAAAGGGGTGACGGCGCGAATCTGACCTGCCACGCTTCTTCCAAGCGACCCAAGAGAGTGTTAAACTTGTTACTTAGTCCTCACTATTTCGATGGAACCTACGAAAAAGTGCTGAACCGGCGTAGTGCAGTAATTAGGTGAAATTTCTTAATCAGCAGGAGAGATTCTGAGGGGGTAATTAAATGGTTAATCAGGCATCCGGGCAAATTGACAAATCAACCCATTCTTCGACTGGCCAGATTGGCCTATTCGCCGCTATGGCCATCGGCATTGGCGGAATGATCGGCGCCGGAATCTTTTCGATCCTGGGAGTGGTGGCTCAGGCCGCGGGAACAGCAATGTGGCTTTCGTTCGTGATAGGCGGGGCCGTGGCACTCCTTTCGACTTACTCCTACGCCAAGCTCGGGGCTCGCTATCCATCCGCGGGGGGAGCGGTGGAGTTCCTCGTCAAGGGCTTCGGAGACGGTGTCCTCAGCGGGGGAATCAACCTGTACATGTGGATCGGTTACGTGATCGCATTGGCCCTTTATGCGCAAGGCTTCGCAGGATACGCGATGACGTTCGTGCCGCCGAATTTGCCCGCTTGGCTTCCCAAGGCAATTGGATGCTGCATCGTGCTGGTCTTTACCGGGGTCAATCTTATAGGGGCAAAGGTGGTAGGTCGGTCGGAAACCTTCATCGTTGTGGTAAAATTGCTCATCCTCTTTCTATTCGCGGGCGCGGGGCTGTTTTTCATTCAGCCCAGGTACTTGGCGCCGGAATTGTGGCCCCCCGCCAGTGGCATTCTCTTTGGAGCCGGGGTTCTCTTCATCGGGTACGAGGGTTTCGGATTGGTGGCAAATGCCGCGGAAGACATGGACGATCCCCGGAGATTACTGCCAAAGGCCCTGTATATGAGCGTAATCATTGTGATCCTCATTTACGTGGCGGTATCGGTGGCCGTGGTTGGGAATCTTGATATTCACTCGATCCTGAGTGCAAAGGACTATGCCCTGGCTGAAGCGGCCAAACCCTTCCTGGGAAATTTCGGTTTCAGGTTGATTGCTGTCGGCGCGCTGTTTTCCACTGCGTCGGCGATCAATGCGACCTTGTTCGGGGCCGCAAATGTCAGTTACGTGATCGCTCGTGACGGTCAACTCCCCCAGGTGTTTTCATGGAAATTTCGGCAAAACGCTACCGGGGGGCTTTTTATCACAGCCGCGCTTGTGATCCTATTCATTCTGTTTTTCGATCTCTCTGGGATAGCGATGATGGGAAGCGGCGCTTTTCTCTTGATTTATGCATGCGTACATGCCGCTCATTTGAGAGTGGCTGACGAGACCGGCGGCAACAAGTGGATAGTGAGCCTGTCCTTGGTCACCTGCTTGGCCATGCTGGCGGTCTTGACGGTTTACATCTACCAGAACTCTCGGTTCGCGTTGATCACCATGATAGTGTTGATTCCGATTTGTTTGTGCGCGGAATTGGCCTACCGGCGAGCAACCGGACGATCTATCAGGACGCGAACCTAGCGGTCTCTCGCTTGCTTTTGAGTCTTGGGAAGAAGGGGGGTGGGGGGGACCCTTGTGTTTAAGAAAGGTCCCGCCCTCTATTTCCCGCGCTACAGCCTGAAGAATACTTTCTGAAGCACTTTTGGAGTGTAGCCCGTGACATCCAGGTACAGGGTGATGCCGCCGTTAAAGAACGGCCAGCCTGCGCCCATGATCATGGCGGTGTCTATGTCCTTTGGATCCGGAACCACTTTCTCCTTGAGTACCAGGTCGATTTCAAGTGTGAGATTTGTTAAAAGCCGATCCAGGATCTCTTCCTTTACGAACTGCTTGTCACCCTTGTCTTTCCAGATTTCGGCCACCTTGGGCAGGACCTGCTTTCCAGGGCCCATACCCTGGTAGATCGCCGGGATCTTTGCCTCTACGAGTTGCCTGAAGTGTTCGTTGGCAGGGAAGCGATCCGGCCATGCCCTGTGCAAGGTTTCACCAACATGATACCCCACTGCGGGACCCACGAGACCCAAAAGCTCGAAAGGCGCCATGGGGAGCCCCAGCATGAGTGCCGCATCGTCCACCTGGGCGAAATCCGCTCCTTCATCCACCATCTCGAAGCAGTCACCTATAAGTTTAGTGAGGAGCCTGTTTACGAGGAAGGCAGGTGAATCTTTTACCAGAATAGCGGTTTTCTTGATCTTCTTGGCGCACTCGAATGCCGTGGCTAGGGTGACATCGTCGGTCTTCTCCCCCTTGATGATCTCCAGGAGAGGCAGGACCGCCACGGGGTTGAAAAAGTGGAATCCCACGACACGTTCGGGATTCTTCAGCACGGAGGCCATCTCCGTAATGGAAAGGCTGGAGGTATTGGTGGCCAGAATGCAAGTCGGAGAAACTACGGCCTCTGCTTGCGTGAAGACATCCTGTTTGATGCGCATCTCTTCGAAAACAGCTTCGATCACGAAGTCACAATCGGCAAAGGCATCCCAGTCCAGGGTGCCGATGACGAGGTGGTAGAGGTAGTCAGCCTTGCCCTTGGACATTCTCCCTTTGGCGACCAGACCGGCCAGCTCACCCTTGACGTAACCGAGGCCCTTATCCAGAAACTCCTGCTTTATGTCCTTCATCACCACGGGAACGCCGTACCGTCTCAGGAAAAGAATCGCCAACTGAGAAGCCATCAGGCCCGCTCCGACAATGCCGATCTTCTTGATGGGGCGAGGTTTCGCATCGGCAGGCCGGCCTACGGGCTTTTTCGCGCGGCGTTGTATCAGATCGAAGCTGTAAACCCCGGCCTTGCATTGGCGGCTCTTGATAAGGTCGCCCAGAGCTTTGTCTTCCTCGGCAAAGCACTCTTCTAAGCTTTTGTTCGAGTCACAGGCCCCCTCGATGAGTTCGATCCCCCGGTAAGGGGCTGGAGCTGCGCCATGAACTCTCATGTCCAGGAAATTCCGAGCAGCATCAACCAGGCTCTTGAGCTTTGATGTGTCGGGCGGGTTTCGTTCCACCGTTTCTTTGCCTTCAATCAGGTTCTCTAGGAACGCCAGTGATTCATCAAAGAACTCTACCGAATCGAAGAGCCTATCAGCGAGGCCCATCTGGAAGGCTTTCGTTCCGTCTATCATGCGGTTCTGGTTCATCGGGTTGTAAACGATGAGTTCAAGTGCCTTTTCCGGGCCTATGAGCCTCGGGGTCAATGTAGAGCCTCCCCAGCCGGGGATAAGTCCCAGGAAGCACTCTGGAAACGCGATCGCAGGTACCGCCTTGGATACTGTGCGGTAATCGCAGTAAAGACCTATCTCAAGCCCTCCGCCGAGGGCAGCGCCGTTGATCGCAGCCAGGGTGGGGATCTTCAGGTCCTTGATCCGCTTCATGGCCGCGTGGCCCTCTGCCCCGATGCGGCGGCCTTGTTCGAAGGTGTTGATAAAAGGGACCTGCATCAGGTCTGCTCCCGCGGCAAAAATATAATGCTTGCCGCAGAGCATCATTCCTTTGACCTCCTTGTCGGCCTGGATCTTGGCGATGGCCTCGTGCAAGGACATGAAGGCCTTTTCGTCAAAGATATTGGGCTTCTTGTAGTCTTCGCCGTTGTCCATCGTGACGATAGCGATCTTACCAACGCGGGATTTATAGTGATTTGTATGGAATAAAGTCGGTGCGTCAGCCATGACGATTCCTTTCGTTCAAGCTTTCTTTGGAAGGTGCTGCTGTATTCGGGATATCGGCTTGACCGTCGGGTCAAGCTATCACAGCTCCTGTCGTCCGGCCTGCCAGGCGGCAGTACCGGCACCCGGCAGGTCCTATTCCTTTTTCTTCTTCTTTTCCTTATCCTTATGCTCTCCCTTGTGCTCTTCTTTGCCTGCCTTCTTGCCGTTCCCCTGAAGGTTTTTCCAGATGACGGTTCCGCCTTGGCCCAGGCCAACGCACATTGTCGTGAGCCCGTACTTGACGTCCGGTCGCTCTGCAAACGCGTGCATGAGATGGCAGGCAAGCCTGACACCGGACGAGGCGAGAGGGTGCCCGAAAGCAATCGCGCCACCGTAAATGTTCAGCCGCGGATCGTCCGGGAACTGTAAGCCGAATTCCTTCATGAAGGCCACGGCCTGGACCGCGAAAGCTTCGTTCATCTCAATGAGCCCGATGTCGTCAATGGTGAGCCCGGCTACGCTGAGGGCCTTGTGAGTTGCGGGTATCGGTCCTATGCCCATGATTTCGGGCTTAACACCGGCATACGCGAAGGCTTTGAGCTGCATCTTAGGCTCGATGCCCAGCTCTTCAGCTTTTTCCTTCGTCATCAGAAGCGCACCCGCTGCACCGTCATTTAAGCCCGAGGAGTTGCCGGCGGTGACGTTTCCCATGACCCGAAAGGGAGTTCTCAACTTACCAAGCCCTTCCAGAGTGGTTTCCGGCCGGGGCTGTTCGTCCTTATCCGCCACAACCCAGCCATTCTTGGTGTACACGGTCATGGGGACTATCATCTCCCCGATCTTTCCCGATTTGGCGGCCTGTTCCGCCTTTTGCTGGCAACGAATGGAGTATTCGTCCGCCATTTCCTTTGTTATTTCCGGAAACATATCGTGGAGATTTTCCGCAGTTTCTCCCATGGACATGGCGCTTGAATCCACGAGTTTGTCCGTCAGGAACCGTGGATTGGGATCAGCCGTTGCGCCCATGGGATGGTGACCCATGTGCTCGACTCCCCCGGCGATGGCCACGTCGCATGCGCCGAGCGCTATCTCACCCGCTGCCGCGGTGATGGCGCTCATCCCTCCGGCACACATGCGGTCTATCGAGAAACCGGCAGTGGTCTCCGGTAGACCTGCGAGAATGACGGAAGTCCGCCCAAGGGTCAATCCCTGGTCTTTTTCCTGACAAAAGACCCCCCAAGCGTTTTCCTCAATCATTTCCGGCTTCACGAGAGGGTTGCGCCTAAGAAGCTCGCGAATAACCTTCACCACCATGTCGTCGGCTCGGGTATTCCAAAAAATACCCTTTTCTCCGGCCTTGCCAAAAGCGGTCCGTACTGCGTCAACCAAAACGACTTTTCGTGCTTTCATATTTGAGACTCCGATCAGGATTAAAATAGAGCGAACGATTCTTCCGGGAGGTCGAGTGCTGAACGTTCGCCGCTCATGATCGCCCGGGCTTTTCCTTTGGCCAGAGATAGGATCGTATTGGCGAAGAACTGCGCTGAAGCTATCTTGCCTCGGTAGAAGGCAGCGCTTCTGTTGGCCTTGCACAGTTCCGCCTTTTTCTCAGGCGTATCTGCCTTTGCGTCGCTGTAAAGCTCCTCAAGGCGACGATCCGCTATTACCGCCTGCCAAAGGAGCATAAAGCCGACCGCCACATCACCGAAAAGCTCGAGGTATGGGGTCGCATACAGGATTGGGGTCATAAAATCCTCAGTAATGCTCTTCAGGCCGAAATACCTCGTAACTTCAATCAATTGTTTACGCGCGGCATCAAAAGGCTCCACGATGTCCTTGAGGCGGTAGTTCTTCTGGGCTGTCTTGATGAGGTCCCCTGTTTCCTTAACTATGCCGTTGAACAGAGCCCCCTGGTGATACCCCAGTTTGCGGCCGACGAGATCGAGGGCCTGAATGCCGTTGGTTCCCTCGTAAATGGATGCGATCTTCGCGTCGCGCATGAACTGCTCGACCGGGTACTCCCTGCAGTACCCGTAACCGCCGTAAATCTGAATGGCAAGCTCGGTCACCCTGAAGCCCATGTCCGAACTCCAGGCTTTGCAGACTGGTATCAATATGTCCAAGAAGCCTTGATACTTGGCCGATTCTTCTTCTGTCTTGGCCGTATGGATCCTGTCCTCGCAATATCCTGCGTAATAGAGCAGTGCCGCGGATACCCTCGGTGACACTCTTCATCCACATTAACATGCGCCGCACATCAGGGTGCTCGATGATGGGCACCTTGGGGGCGGTGGGATCTTTCATGGAACTGATTTCCGGTCCCTGATAGCGTTCCTTGGCGTATCTCAGCGCGTGCATGTACGCCGCGGTTGCCTGGGCCAGTCCCTGAAATCCTACGGCAAGCCGGGCTTCATTCATCATGTTAAACATGATCCTCATGCCCTGGTTCTCTTGTCCGAGCAGGTATCCGATACAGTTGTCCTTTTCACCGAAGTTGAGAGCACAGGTGGCGGATGCATGAATGCCGAGCTTCTTTTCGACAGCAGCAGTGATGACGTCGTTGTCCACGAACTCCCCGTTTTCGATCCTCTTTTTTGGAACCACAAATATGCTTATCCCTTTGGTTCCCGCGGGTGCCCCTTCTATCCGAGCCAGAACCATGTGGATGATGTTTTCGGTGAGATCATGGTCGCCGGCTGAAATGAAAATTTTGTTCCCAGTAATAGAATACGACCCGTCAGGCCGTTTCACGGCCTTGGTTCGCAATGCGCCGACGTCGCTGCCCGCCTGAGGCTCGGTGAGGCACATGGTGCCGGTCCACTCCCCGGTATACATCTTGTCCATGTATGTGCGTTGCTGCTCTTCGGTGCCGTACAACTCCAAGAGGCGTGCGGAACCAATTGTAAGGCCGGGGTACATCATGAGAGCTTGATTGGCGGCGACAAAGAGTTCCATGGTGGCGCAGTAGACGACGCTAGGGAAGCCCTGTCCCCCTTTCTCCTGGGCTATTGGGAGCGCGGCCCAGCCACCTTCGCAGTAGTAGCGATAAGCAGTGTGGAAGGATTCCGGGACCCTCACTTGCCCGTTCTCCAGGACAACGCCCTTGGCGTCTCCGTCGCGGTTGGTAGGAAAAAGCTCCTTTTCGGCCAGCTTTTGGGCCGCATCGAGGACCATGTCGAACATCTCTCGGGAGAATTCTCCATATTTTTCCGATTGGCACAGTTCTTCAATGTTGAGCTGTTCATAAAGCACGAACTTGGCATCGCGCTCATCAACGAGAAGGTTTGCCATAAGTTTTACTCCTCCTTGGCTGTTGAGAGAAAGCCAGCCTAATATGTCGGAATCAGGTTAGAACGTTTGCTTCCAACGATCGTTGGATAAACTGCCGAAAGAAAAACCCTGCCCAGCCCACCGGTCATTTTTCCTATACCCGATCAAGATCTATTCTGTCTATATTTTTTCACGCAGAAAAAAGTTTTGCAACAAAAAAAGTGGTTACTTTGAAATGCCTTGCAATATGGCCGTCGTTCGCTATAGTATGTAATGTAATGATTTTTTTATGATTCCCTGACCGTTCCCGATGCTCAGTTGTGTGGAGCCTCTTTACATGCCGGCTGCCAACTATTCTCTCATGGAAAAAAAATCAAAATCGAAAGATATAACCGACGTAGACGCGCCGTCGGTTCAATGGCTCACGATCCTTCTTTTCCTGACGGCGTCCTCCCTGCTCTTTGTCTGGCTGTTCGAGTGGGACCGATACCAGATCATTGCGGGCCCGAGGGCCGTCGATATGTCCTTTGCGGACAGAGCCCTGCTAGTCTGGCTTCTGGGGGCGAAATCTCTCGCGTGGTTCCTGCCTTGGCTCCTGATCTGGGGTATCTTCATCGTGGTCGGGTTGAGGCGCACAGCAATAGGGCTGGTGACTGTCCTGTGGATAGCCATATTTTACTTCATGGCAGGGGACCTGATATCGGTGGGGTTTGCCGGTTACCACATCTGGGACTATTTCCCGAACATAGAAGACATACTCAATTCCCCCGAACAGCACATCTGGCAGTGGGCCGGAGAACAATTGACATCGGAAGCGCTGATGATTCTCTCTATTTTCGTGGTCTCGGGTCCCGCATGTTTTCTTGCTGCCAGATGGGTGAGCCGGCAGCTTGCACGCCGGTATAGCCGGCTTTGTTCCGGCCGCGCGACGGCCATGCTGACGGCAGGATTCATCTTCGTGGTGGTGGGAGTGGTTCCGGGGCAGCAGCTTTTCCACGATCAGATTCTGCTGGATCGAATTGACCCGATACTGCCGTTCACACCCGGACTGAAGCATTCTTTTCGCCAGCTGTCAGATCGCTTTATAACTCCACTGGAAATGAGTCCTGCCGCCGCCACCCATGCCGGCTTGGTGAACGAGGTTCATGCGAATCTCCCGACTTTCCATCTCGATCTCTTGGTCGAATGATATTGGGCAAGACGCAAAGTTCCCAAGGTTTGACCCGGACAATTCTTTTGGTACGAGTCGCAAAATAGGAACCGCGGTTAACCCAGGGGATTCCGGCCCCGTTTCTTTCACCGAGAAAAAGGCTTTTCTCGGCAACTTCCCGGCGGATAGATTGAGGCCGGTATGGCCATGAGCAATCCGCTTCGATCGCAATGCCGACGATTGGGGGTTCCGTTTCAGGCCGGCCTCTCTCCGAGAGCCCACCGCCAACGGTCATGGACCCCTGGTAGATGAGGACGATGAGCTCCTCGCAATGAGGCTGGCCTACGACGCGGCCAATCCTGGTCCCGCGGATCCGTCGGCTTTCGTTACAAATCGTGACCTACCTAACGTGATATTGATAATCTTCGAAAGCTTTCGCCATTCAGCGCTGGGGCCGGGCCTGATGAAGAGACTCGACGCGTGGACAGAGCAGGGCCTACGTTTACAGCGCCATTATTCAGGGTCGAATTGTTCCCATCTAGGGCTTTTCTCCCTGTTCTACGGGAGATCCGCCCTCGGATACCATCAGACCCTCGACCGCAAGATTCCAGCCCAGATGCTGGAATCTCTTAGGCGGTCCGGGTACAAGATCACATTCTTGACGGCCGGCGAGGTCAAGGGATTTCGTCGGCTTGATGAGTTCATCAGCGACAAAACTTGCGACGAGGTAATCCTGGATGGCGAATTTACTCTCAAGGGCATGAAGGACTGGCCCGATTCTGATCGGCGCAAGCTTGCCCGTGTGCGCAACATCGTGAACAACCCGCAGAGCCAACCTCAATTCATATTCTTCTATCTCGTATCTTCCCACTACAGGTACCCGTTCCCACCGGAGTTCGATATTTTCAAAGAGTCGCCCTATACGTGGCAGTTTCTGCATCCAGCACGGCAGATGCAAAATCACCTGAACCGGTATGCCAATGCGGCACTGTTTCTGGAAGACGAAGTGCTGAAGCTGACCGAATCGATTGATCCCAAACGCAACCTAATTCTAATTACCGGTGATCACGGGGAATCCATGGGAGAGGACGGGGTGTTCACTCATGGCAGCCGGATGTCCGAAATTCAGATGCGGGTTCCGTTTGCTATGGTAGGGCCCGGGGTGGCGCCACGAAAGATATCCGCGGCCACCGTGCACACGGACGTGCTGCCGACGCTCCTGCATGCGCTGGCAGGGAAAAGTGTGAGTATCAACAATTGTCAGGGACGAGATTTGATCTCAGAATCCTCACCGGCCGACAGAGTTGCGGTTGTCCCCGCCAACGGGCCGGAGTGGCAGGGTCTGATGGTTATCCGAGAGAACAAGCGAATGCTGTTCAGGACTTCGACGGATGCCGCCGAGGTCCCGTCAATCGAATTTGCAGGTCTGGCCGACGAAGCCGGACAATACGAATTGAAATTACACCGAGGCCGGCATGCCTCGGGAGCCGGCCGGTAAACATTGTGAGACGATGCGGGTCTTAATAATCGGTAATCCCATTGCAGGAACGGGGCGGACAGAACGACTGGTCCACGAATTTGGTGGCCTGTTGGCGCGCCGCGGCCACGACGTGGAGATATGCCTAACTGCCAGGGCAGGGGAGGCTGGGAAGCGGGCCCGTTCGATCAGCAGTAATCTAGGCCGGCTCGTAGTTGCCGGAGGGGACGGGACGGTAAACGAGGTGCTCAACGGACTTGCCGATCCTTCCCATGTTCCCATTCTTCTTCTGCCTACAGGAACCGCCAACCAACTGGCTCTCACTCTTCAATTGCCGACTGACCATGAACGGCTCGCCACATGTCTGGAGCAAGGTCTGATCAAACGGATCGACATGGGCCTTGCCGGGGAGCGTCGGTTCTTGTTGTTGGTCAGTGCTGGGTTCGATGCGAAGGTGGCAGAGGAAGTGAGGAAATGTCGCGGCAACACTTTGGGGTATTCGGGTTATATGTTGCCCCTTCTGAGGACTGCCGCGGCCCATCGGCCGGCGAGACTGCGGATCGTTGTGGATGACCGGCAAGAGATCACCGGATGTAATGTCATGGTGCTCAAGGTGCGGCGGTACGGAGGCATTTTTGTCTTCGCGGACGATGCCAGCCTCGACTCGGGTCAGTTTGAAATTTGCGTCTTTCGTGAGGGAACGATTGGTTGGATTTGTCTTTATGCGCTTGCCGCCCTCACCGGGAAGGCCTCGGATTTCCCCGGTCTCATTCGCGCGACCGGCCGGAAGGTTCGCATTGAATCCGACGGACCAGTTCCGATAGAAATTGACGGCGACCATTTCGGTGTGACCCCCATTGATATTGAGCTCCAACCCGCTGTCGTGCCGCTCATTGTTCCCGGTCCGTGACACGTGTGGAAGTGGGAGGCCTGAAAGAGCCTTTCCCCCGAAGACCTGGGAGCGGGGTTCGTTTAACTCGACCACGCGTTGTCTTAAGGCAAAAAAAAGCAATCCAAGTTGGAGGATTGCTATAAGGGTATGGTTTAGGAGTCGTTGTTACATCTATCATAAGCAATTGCCGTGCCAATTCGAGGCAAACGGCATTGTCAAAGGGTTTGTCCCCAAACAGCCGGTTGCCATACTCTCTGGAGGTGGTCAATTATTTCTCACTTTACTCGCAGTTTTCGCCTGGAACGTGCAAAGTTTTCACGGGTCGGGGCGGTCCCTGGCACGCCCTCTTTGAAAGCCAGATTGAGTGGTTCATTTTCCTGTGTCATTGCCAGGAGCCTCGCGACGAAGCAATCTGGGACCGATCGGTTATAGCAATTGCCAACATTTTCCCGATTTGCGGCAATGAGACCGTCACCCCGGACTTGATCCAGGGTCCAGCCTCTGGATTCCCGCGTTCGCGGGAATGACGTAGAAAGCGGCCGTCACGGTGGGCCTTCCGGATTTTCCATCTCGGACGGCCAAATGGACATTATTTTTGGCAACGGCTCTGTTTCTCTGCTCCAAGAATCAAGAATCGCTCAGCCTAGTTTCGCTAGCGGGGTTCCTTGTGGACGCTTACACAAAATGAACAATTCATGGGGGTTGCGAACCTGACGAGAATGCCGTCTATCCACAGGTGTTTATAACTTCGTTGGCTCCAGGATTAGTCGATACCTGCTTGCCCAAATTCCGAATGGTTATGCTTATCACCTGATATTGTTGCGCAAACTGGGCTGTCCCAAATTGGGGCAGATAGGTCTCAACCTTGACAGTTCGCTGGGTTATGAAAGTTATCCACAACCCTACCATCAAGTTATCCACAGGCCCTGTGGACCCCCTTCCAGGATATTCCATTGTCAAGAATAATTTTACGGAACTTCTAATGAGGAAAGGTGTCTAAATTGGCAGGCCCATGTGTAAGAGGCAACTCTGCTGCCTATCGCCGGGTGCTACAAAGGGAACACGCCACATATACTGTAATACGTCTTTAGGCGAGATTCCTTGCTAGCACAAGAAACACATGGGCTTCCATCGTTCTGGAGGGGCGTTGTACGCAAAATACTCCTGCGGGGCACACATGTTGAAACAACAGCACCTCCTGTAGTGGAACCCAGCAGCAGCGTCGACCCAGGGAATTCCATCGCCTGCGACAACATAAACCACCTCTCCACTTATAGCGCCGGATAGGTTCAGAAATCCCGCCTCGTCCCAAAGTTATTTGGGCTTTATCTTCTCAGCCATGGACTCAAGGGTCTTGGCGACGAAGGACCGGACCTCAACAGAAGACTTGCCCGCTGCCTCGTCCAGCACGGAGGTCACGTCTCTTATCTTGTCTCGAGCTTCCGCAGCAATGGGCTCAAGAGCCTTCACCAGGGATTCCGTGGCCTCCTGAGCCTTGCGCCACGGTTCTTCAAAAACCGACCTGGGAGCGTCACTACTCCGCGAGGTTTGCGGCGCTGGACGCCAGTCGGTGACGGGCTCGAATTTTCTTCTCCAAAGCTCTGATCCTTGATCTCCGCTGACAGGCCCAAACCTTCTTTTCCAAAGCTCTGATTCTTGATGTTGCGCATTCATGATCGTCCTCCTCAAGTATTGTGATGCCTGATGCTCTGTATCAGAATGGATCCGCGCAAAAATGGCCCTTCACACAGCACCGGAGGCTTCTCATCAACAATTCCGCATTGCTGCCTCAAAGTGTTTAGACATCATAATCGGCATGAGGTTTCAGAGCAGCGGCGGTGAGGCAACTAACGGAGTCGTGCTTCATGGCTCTAGCGAAGACTTGTCAAGAATCGGTCATTCTTCAGATTTGAGCGATCAATCAGATGGCGAAAGAACGTGGCTGAAATAGGCGATTCTAGCAGATTCCTCTACGAGTTCCGCCAAATTCTGAGCTTGTGAGAGATCGGAACCTGCGGCGATTATTCCGTGATCAAACAGAGAGGGCGGTGCAAACGGACTTGTCCTGGAATACTCTTTGAATAGACTCTGCCAAAGCTTCACTCCCCTCCAGAGCAGGGGGGACAACCGGGATTTTGCCGAGAATGCGCCTGGCATGGACTGTTCGCAAAGGGATTTCTTTCCTGCAGACTGCATACGTGGTCGCAAACGTTGGGTGATAGTGGACAATGCCGCCCACATCTTGTCGGATGTTGTAAATTCCTAGATGTGTATTGATTTCCTTGGTCGGTTTACCTCTACCCTCTAGAGGCGTACCTGAAGCATCAGTCACCAGGAGATCTTCTTCTTCAAGGTCGAAAAGCGCTATGCCGCTTGGTTTGACAAGGAAAAGATCCTCTTGAAGTCTCATACTGAGATTCCCGCCGGTGGAAACTTGCAAGCCCATTCGGAGGGCCCTCCGGCAAATCCTGATAAATTCTTTACGCTCGGTCGAACGGCAAGACATGAAACCTTCCAACGACAATCTAGGGATAAACGCTCTTTCGGTACACGCCCATGCCGTGCCCGGTGAGGATGTGATCGGCCTTTTCAAAGATCGTCTCCATGCTGGAAAACATCTCGAACACATTGACGTACCTGCCCATGGGGGTAAAGGGGAGGCTCCGATGTTTATCCGGCTCCAGATTCTCATCCGCGAACACCGCATCCCCCGCGATCACGAAGGTGCCAGCGGTGGTCTTTACGGCGACCGATTGATGTCCGGGGCAATGACCAGGAGTAGGGAAAAGAGTAAGAAAATCATTGTAGTGATATTCACCGTCCACAGTATGAAAATCGACCCCCTCGAAAGGAGGTACGATGCCAAGGCGCTTTGACTCATAGGATTTGTAATAGAGAAGATGGGGATCCAGCGCAAATGCCAGTTCCTTGGAGTGCACATAATAAGTGGCATTCTTGAAGAGTTTCATGTTGGAACAGTGGTCCCAATGGAGGTGCGTAAAAATCACAGCGCTAATGTCCTCAACTTCTACGCCCAACTTCTTTAACTGCACGTCGATGCGAAGTCCCTCGGGCTGGTACGAGCCGGGATGATGCCAGTCGGCCCTGTCTGTAGCGCTCATTCCGGTGTCAACCAGTATTTTTTCCTTTCCGTCGGTGACCAAAAATGCCCAAGTCGGTACTTTGACTTCTACCCCGTTTCCTTGTCCCGGGGTTATATACACGCCCTTGTCCAACATGATGTACCCTGTATTCATGGGGAAAATCTTAACGCGCATTCTTTCAACTCCTAGTGCCTATACCGTTTCGCACTCAGTCGCGTAACGTAGCAGCGTGCGGTCCTAGACGGCGGCATGCTATTGATTTGGCCGCGATTCAGCATCAGTCTTGTCTTGCCAGCATCGTCATCATGTGACTGACGCCTTCTCTGACGAAAGATTCATCATTGATGTGGGCATCAAATTCTATGACCTGTGAGTCATCTACCAGGTTATCTCTTAAAGTCTGAATGAAAGTCCTGTCAGCCATGGGATCATAGAAGGGCTTGCCCTCTGCGTTGGGTTCTGAATAGCCCTTGAGAGGGACAAGGATTCTTACAGGGCCAATGGCCCTATTTACTTTCCGGGCTATGAATTTGGCCGCTCTGGCCATCTCATTGGCCGTTCCTCTGACAAGGGTAATATTCTGATTGTGAATGATGTGATTTCTTCTTTTCCATGTGGAAGAAAGACCGCTGTATGGTCCTTTGCAGATGTAGTCGATGGCTCCGGGCGCAAGGATATAAGGTATTCTCACTTTGGAGAGGATATCCAATCGGGTCCTCCCCGGAGCGAAGATCCCTTTGCCCACCTCGTCCAAAATCTCGTGGGTGGTCCAGTCCATGACCCCGTCGAAATACCCTGCCTCGGCCATATCTTCCATGGCCCTCCCGCCGATCCCGGTGGCGTGGAATAAAATCATTTCGAAGCCCTCCGCGCTGAAGAGCTTTTTCATTTTCATCAGTCCGGGCGTGGTAACCCCGAATGCGGTGGCGCCGATAACCCTCCTATGACCTTTTTCAATGGGGTGGTAATTGCTCACCATACCTACTAGAGCATTGACCGCATTCTCAAGGATTCTCACGAAAACGTAGTTGAGCCCAAAAACATCCGTGACAGACGGGAAGACTGCGATATCCCTGGTCTGCAAGAATGGCCGCATGTCCCCTGAAGCAATGGTGGAAACCATAACCTTCGGAAATCCAAGGGGAAGGGCCTGCATGGCAGCAGTTCCCATGGCCGTACCCTGGCCGCCCCCGAGGGCGATGACGCCCTCAATCTTTCCTTTCGCATAGAGGTCCGAAACCCAGCCTGTCAGGCCGTCCGTCATAGCCTGGATGATCTTCCCCTTGTCTCGAGTTCCTACGAGATTTCTTAAGTTAAAACCCGCTCGTGAGGCCACTTCGTCGCGAGAGATATCTCCTTGGGTGACTGGCTCCCCCATGGAACCCGGATCAATAAGGAGGCTCTTGAGACAATTTTTTTGCAGGAGTTCTCGAATATAGATACATTCCTCGCCCTTAGTATCGAGAGTACCAATAATGAGAACTGTCTTCTCTTCCACAGTATTCGGAGGTTGAATGTTTCGCTTTCCGGTCAGATCTTTGCTCCAAGGCACTGAACCACTTCTTCGATACGGGAATCCAGTTCTTCCAGATTGCCGGTCATGCGGATTTGCCCCTTCTCCATGATGTAGGCCCTTTGGTTCTCGCTGAGCCTCATGGCCATCTCCACATGCTGTTCCACGAGAAGGATCGTAACTCCATCGTTCTGGAGTTTCTTAATGATCTTCATGATTTCCTGAACGAGCAGGGGGGCCAAGCCCTCACTCGGCTCATCGATGAGCATCAGTTTCGGTTGAGACATCAGCCCTCTGGCGATGGTCAGCATTTGCTGCTCCCCGCCGGAAAGTTTGCCAGCATCCTGCTTCATGCGTTCCTTAAGGCGGGGAAAATAATCGAAGACCATTTCGAACAGCCCATCACGATCCTTTGCTTTGGTGCGCACCAAAGACCCCAGCTTGAGGTTTTCATACACGGTCAGGCCAGGGATGACCCGACGATCCTCAGGGATGAGAGAAATGCCTCTTTGCGCGATCCTGTACGGCGGCAAGCCGGCGATATTCTCGCCCATGAAGACAACTTTGCCGGTTTTGGGAGGCTGAATGCCCATGATGGTCTTCATCGTGGTTGTCTTCCCAACCCCATTCCGACCGAGAAGTACAACGATTTCACCCTGTCGGACTTCCAGGGAAACCCCCTGCAGAATGTGGCTGTAGCCATAATAGGTATTCACGTTTTCGAGGGAAAGCATGGCTTATGTCACTCCCAGATAGACACTCTGGACATCCTCATTGTCGCTGACCTGTTGAGGAGTTCCCATTGCCAAGACGCGGCCTTCGTTGAGGACCAAAACCTCGTCGGAAATGTTCATCACCACGCTCATGTCATGTTCGACCAGGACCACGGACAGTCGGAGAGTCAAATTGAGCTCCTTTATGAGACGCGAGCACATTTCGGTCTCGGCACAACTCATGCCTGCGGTAGGCTCATCGAGGAGCAAAACCTCGGGCTTTGTGGCCAAGGCGATCCCGATTTCCAGGTAACGCCTTTCACCGTGGGAGAGGATCGCGGCGAGTCGATTTCGCTTTTCCGTCAATCCCACTTGCTCAAGTACCCTTGCCGCCTCCCCATTGATCCCTTTATAGGAAGTGGCCGGTTTCCAGAAATTGAAGGATGTCTCCCTTGATTGAGCTGCAATGCGAAGATTTTCAAAAACCGTCAAACTGGGGAAAATATGATTGATCTGATAAGTTTTCGTGATCCCCAACCGAGATACCTGATGCAATGAGAGATTGGTAATGTCTCTCTCCTTGAAAATCACCTTTCCCCCGGTAGGCTGATGGACTCCGGCAATCAGGTTGAAAAGCGTGGTCTTCCCGGCGCCGTTCGGACCGATGATCGACGTGAGCCGGCCCTCTTTCACAACAAAATCGACCTCATCGACCGCTTTGAGGCCACCGAAGTGTTTAGAGACCTTTTCCGTCCGTATGATCATAAAACTCACCGTTCAATCTTCACGCCGCGGATGAGCCGTTGCCTTCACGACTTCTGTCTTGCAATCCTGTAGGTCGCGAACTTTTCCTGAATCGTGCCCACAATCCCGGCCGGGAACAAGAGGATGATCGCCACAAAGATGGCGCCTACAAAGAGCTCCCACCGAGGAGTAAGAACACTGATGGTATTTTGGAGGAACAGGAAAACCCCCGCTCCCACCAACGGCCCCAAGAGAGTCCCCTTTCCGCCGAGGATGGTCATCATCACAATGGTTCCGGATGTGAGCCAAAACAGGGTGCTAAGTGGAACGTAACCGAGAAAAATAGTGTCCAGCGCTCCGGCAAGCCCAGCATAAAATGCAGAAATCACCAGAGAAAAGAATTTGACCAGGGTAGTGTTGAAACCGCACGCTTTAGCGCGTTCCTCGTTCTCCCGAAAGGCCTGGAGCAGTTTGCCGAAAGGGGACTGAAGAATGCGCCAGGTCACGAAAAGCATAACGGCCGTGATTATGAGGACAAAACAGTAGAAGGGGAGGGGTTTGTTCAAGGAGACCGAGAAGATTGACATGACCGGTATGTGGGTAAGTCCGTCCTCGCCTCGCGTGATTTCTTTCAAAGGGGAGAGTGCGAGGAAAAAGAGCATTTGGCCGAATGCGAGGGAAATCATAGCGAAGTAGACCCCGCGCCTACGGATCGCGAGTGCGCCAATGAAACAGGCTAGAAGCATGGGGGCCAGAATTCCCAAGCCAATACCCGTCCACAGGCCGGCATCCCAGTATCTGAAAGCCAGACCCGCACTATAGGCCCCAAGCCCAAAATAAGCGGCATGGCCAAATGAGAGGACCCCTGTATAGCCCAGCAGAAGGTTGAAACCTAGCCCGAAGATAGTCCAGATGAGAATTTCAGTCGCCAGAGGGGTTGAGACGATAAGAGGCAGAAAAACAAGGAACACGAGAGCCCCGAAGACAACCGTCGGCTTTGGTGTGGCGTCCGAGAACCTCACGACCGTTGGTTCGCTTTCATTTCCCATCAATGCCGCTCCTATTCTCTTCCCGATTCTCCAAACAGGCCCCTCGGGCGAACGAGCAGGATGACCGCCATACACATGTACATGGAGACGCTGGCGTATTCGCCCGCGATAAAGGAGGTAATGGCCACGACCAATCCTATAAATAAGCCGCCTACAATGGCGCCTCCCAGGCTCCCGAGGCCTCCCACAACGGTGACGACAAAAGCAACCATTGTCATGTCTACCCCCATGTCGGCTGTGGCAGACATCATGGGCACTGCAATAGCCCCTGCCAAAGCCGCCAGACCTATCCCGAGGGCAAAACCTATTGTCCAAATGCGTGAAACATTCACGCCCAGTACCTGCACCATCAGACTGTCCCGTGTGGAGGCTCGAATAATCATGCCCAGATCACTCTTCTTGAGGAACAGCCATAAAGAGATCATGATGAACAAGGTGAAAAAGATGATGAATAATCGGTAGTTGGGCAGGATCATCGGTCCCAGCAAGGTTGCACCGGTCAAGGCCTTGGGATAATTGACCGGCTTGCCAATGAGCCCGAAAACAATCTTCATCGCGTCCGGGATCGCAATAGAAAGGCCGAAGGTCAGCAGCAGAGGTAAGAGAGGGTCCTTCCCGTATAAAGGCTTCAAAAGTAAAAACTCAGTGAGGGCTCCTATCAAACCCACGATAACGATCGCGCTTACAATTCCTACGAAGAAGCTGCCCGACAGCGAGACCGCAACAAAGACGGCATATGCCCCGAGCATCGCAAACGTACCGTGGGCAAAATTGACTACATCCAGAAGGCCATAGATGATCGACAGACCGCTTGCCAAAAGGACGTAGATGCATCCCAATGCAAGGCCGAAAAAAAGCTGCAAAGCTATGACGTTCCAGGGCACATCCGCTAACATAGGATACCCTTTCTCATGCTGAAAGTTCAGGCGGAGAGAGGACTCTAATTCCCCGGTCACGGGCGGAAAGAGAGTGTCATTGCGAGCGGAGCGAAGCAATCCTTTCCTTATAAGCACTTAGATTGCTTTCCCGCGGAACGCGGGATATTCACTCCTCGCAATGACACGAACTCGAAGATTCCCCCGGTAAATGAAATGGATAAAAGAACACTCTCTCCACTCACCGGCAATGCCGCTACTTAGGTAGTTTAATCTTGGAAAATGGGAGCTTCTTTGCATTGTCCTCGCAAGACATGAGAATATCTTCACCCGGGATTTCAGCGATGATGTCTGCGATATCCCAGTCTTTTGCCTTCTCACCTTTTCCTCTCACCAGGAGATAACTCTGGACCCTCTGACGGTCACAAGCACGCACATATTCAGGACCTTTGGTTAGTTCGTACTTGATCCCTTCCATGGCCTTCATGATTTTTTCCTTGTCCGTTACGGTTCCAGCCTTTTCGATGGCCATGAAAAGGACATTGGTGGCCACATACCCGGATTCACCGTCCTGTTCGACTGGATCTCCGAATTTTTTCATATAGTTTTCGACGAATTTCTTGCTGGTTGGATACTTGTCCTGCAGCTTCCAAAAAAATGTCATCCCTCCCATGACGTTTTCGTCGTACGCTGATCCAAGTTCCTTAATGGTATGCATGGCCGTCTTGGTGCACACAATCTTCATTTTCTTGGTGAGCCCGAGTTCGGTCGCTTGCTTGATCGCGGCTGTTTGGTCCGATCCCAGATTGTTCATGACTATAATGTCAGGATTTGCAGCCATAATTTTAGCGTAATAGGTCGAGAAGTCAGAGGTTCCAAGTGGTGCATAAACATTTCCCAGAAACTGCCCGCCCATTTGTTCGCTCTGCCACATCCAGCCCTCAAGCAGGCTTTGCCCCCAGCGGTAGTCAGCGGTAATCGCGAACCACTTCTTGCCCAGATTTTGAAACGCATACTTGGAGACCGCCAGGGCCGCAGAATAGGGTATCACCATGAAACCAGCGCCGAACTTGCACTGATCGGTTCCCAGCACCATGTCCGATTGGCAGTAGGCCACATAGGGGATCTTGTTTTTGCAGGCAAACTCGTTTATTGCCAAAGAGATAGCGCCGGAAAGGGTCCCTCCGATAAAGTCGCATTTTTCCTCTTCCACAAGTTCCTTGGCCCTGCGAAGAGCGACAGCCCCATTGAGTTGGTCGTCTCTCGAGACCCAAACGATCTTATGACCCAGTACCCCACCTTTGGCATTCCATTCATTCACGGCCAGCTCTGTGGCCCGTTGCTGGTCCCGGCCCAGAACAGAATAGGCACCGGTCAGCGGATGCATGGTTCCGTACTTGATGACCTTCTGCCCTTCTTGTGCAGAGCACGGTGCAACCACAAAGAGGCTCAGGCTCAACAGGCTGAGCACGATCAAAATAAGGCCGGTAAACCCCGACAATCTCATTGATCTCATGATGCTTCCTCCTCTATTTGATTTGTGAAAGGCCCATTCATCGTTTTCCGGTTATCCTTACTTGATGGTCCATCCCCCGTCCACAGTGAGGATGTGTCCCGTAATCATATTGGAAAGATCCGAAGCAAGAAAGAGAGCAGCATAGGCAACCTCCTCGGGTTCAGCCATCCGACCGAGAGGAATGCTGTCCAGGACATACTGCAAGAATTCTTTATTCTCAAACATCCCCCTGGTGAACGGAGTGAGCACAAAAGTGGGGGCAATGGCGTTTACGAGAATATTGTGCTGGGCCCATTCCAAGGCCAACGTTCGAGTTAACTGGTTCACGCCGCCCTTGCTCGAACAGTAGGCAGCTCGAAGAGGTAAGCCGATCAGGCCTGCCTGAGAGGAGATATGGATGATTTTTCCGCCATTTCTTTTGATCATTTCCTTTCCTGCAGCCTGGGAAAGGAAGAATGCGGCCTTCAGGTTAGTGTCCAGCACCGCGTCCCAGTTCTCCTCGGTCACGTCCACTGACTTCTGAGGTCTGTTGATCCCCGCTGAATTCACCAGGATATCAACAGTGCCCATGGTTTGGACCACCGCATCTACAAGTTCATGGGAGGCGCTGGCGGCTCTGACGTCGATCGCCTTGTATGCCGTCTCAACACCCTCCGCCTTCAATGCAGCCGCAAGATCCGTCAACTTTTCTACCGATGTGCCACTAAGAAAAACCCGCGCCCCGGCCGCCCCGAAGGCGAAGGCAATGGCCTTGCCAATTCCTCCGGCAGCGCCCGTAATGAGCGCCACCCTGTTATGAAGCGACATTTCGGGCTTTTTCACTTCGAATACTTTTCCTTTCTCACCTTGCAGGAGATCCCGTGGGCCAACATATTCTCATAGTTGCACGCCCGTTCGCATACATCCGCGATCTTGTAAGAAGCCTCTTTGGTCGCGTACTGGTAGGTAACCGTCTTGACGAACTTACCCACGGACAGCCCTCCGGTATATCGGGCCGCCTTCATGGTGGGCAAGACATGATTAGTTCCTATGGTCTTGTCGCCATAAGCTACTGTCGTCTCTTCGCCAAGAAACGCGGATCCGTAGTTCTTGCAGTGATCAAGGTAATACTTCCAGTCCTTGGTCTGTACCTCAAGATGCTCGGGAGCCCATTCATCGCTGACTTTCACCGCCTCTTCCGGTGAATCAACCACGATGACTTCGCCGTTGTCTCGCCACGCAACCGCGGCGACATCCCTGGTCGGGAGGGTAACTAGCTGGCGCTCCACTTCCTTCATGGTTTGCTGGGCGGTTTCAATGGACAGGGATATCAGACATTGCCTGGCATTCGGATCGTGCTCCGCCTGCCCAAGGAGATCAGCGGCAAGAATAAAGGGGTCCGCTGCTTCATCAGCAATGATCAATATCTCCGTCGGTCCGGCCAGAAGGTCGATCCCCACGGCTCCAAAGAGCTGCTTTTTCGCCTCGGCCACATATTTGTTCCCAGCTCCGACCAGCATGTCAACCGGTTCTAATCCGTCCACGCCGTAGACCAGGGCAGCCAAGGCGTGAACACCGCCCATGCAGTAGATCTCATCAGCGCCCGCGGCCACCATGGAGTAAAGCGTGGCAGGCCAGAGGCCCTGACCCTTGACCGGCGGGGAACAAGCCACGACTCTCGGGACACCCGCTATTTTGGGGGTAATCACCGTCATGTGGGCTGAAGCGAGCATGGGGTACCGCCCGCCCGGAACGTAGGACCCGCTTGAAGCGACAGGGATGATTTTCTGGCCCAGGTGAACGCCCGGAATAGTTTCGACCTCGAAATCAACAAGTCGACTCATTTGCTCACGGGCAAAATTCCGGATCTGGGCTTGGCAAAACTGAATATCCTCTATCTCGCTCACGGGAAGCTGTTTTTTTGCAGCGAGAATTTCATCATCTGTCACTCTGAATTTTTTCGGAGACCAGTTATCGAACTTCTCAGAGTAGTATCGAAGTCCTGCTTCGCCCTCTTCTCTGATCTTTTCGAGGATTTCTCGTACAGTCTCCCGAACCGCAGCGATATCCTCTTTGGGTTTTTCAACCGCCTTTTTCAAGTATTTCAACATATTGATCTTCCCCCTTTTCGGTGTCTTCAAAGGTACCCGTTTGCCAGGCAAGACTGATTCACCGCAGACGTGCGCAGAGACCGCAGAGGCAATAAAATGGTTAGCCCAAAACCAATATGATCCATCGGAATAAACTGGACGTCTCGTGAGGTTCCCAAATATCGGGCACTTGCATGCCCAATGCGTCAAGTCCGATGAAAATACCGAGAACGGATTCGTCTGCGATCTCTGCGATCTCCGCGGTGAACGATTGCTCCTCTTATTCGTTGAGTACAGGCCACAGCTCGGATGGGAGACCCGGTCCCTTCTCTGATCTTCAGGGGGAGTCCAATGAAAGTGAATCGCTTACCGACCACCTTGTCGAGATTGCACAGATTCTCTATGTGCGTGATCCCCCGTTCCGCACATACGCTGTGACATGGGTACGACTTGTCGTACCACATGTCGGGACTAGCGGAATCAACCCCGAAATTGTAACAACCCTGATCAATAATGAATTCAGTTGCTTCTCGGTCCAGGCCGGGATAATCGGTCATGTACTCCGGCTTTCCGTAGTAACGGTCGTACTGAGCTGTATAAAAGAGAACGGTGTCTCCCTGGCGAATATCAAGCCCCCACTTTTTCAATTCGTCTTCGATCTTCTTCCGCCCAAACTGAGTCTTTTGAGGAATATCGCTGACATCTATACAGATGGCCGGAGTAATGCACTTCTCTAAGGCAAGTTCCTCGATTGATTCCGCATTCGGATTCCGTGAGAGGTGGCTCACCGCGTCTATATGGGTGGGTCCATGATCGCAGAGCATTATGCCACGTGTCTCATAGGAAAAGCCTGTGCCCAATAGCCTCTGGCATTCCTCGTGAGACATGTGGGTCCAGATCACCGTCTTCAGGTGCCCCGGATAAACAGGCATTCCTTGATAAATTTCCTGACTGAGATCAATTATTTTCCCTTTGAACATGATAAGTCTCCTTGTATATAAGAGAATGTCTATATCTGACGCTCGTGCCCGCCGGAAGCAAGTATTCGGAAGTAGTCGAGAATCCGCAGCTTTTCCTGATGATTAGGCGAGGTTCCAGCACAATGTGGTAAGGCTTTTTGTAACCGCGATTCTTCTCTATCTTGTCAATCAGCCGCTTGACCCCCAAGCGCCCCATCTCTTGTTTATTTTGAGAAACGGTCGTAATTTCGATAGATTGAAGAGCGGTGGTGGCCACGTTGTTGAATCCAACCAGAGCGATATCCTGGGGTATCTTCAAACCTGCCTCCCATATCGCCTCAAAAGCTCCTAATGCCATGTCGTCGTTGCCCGCAAAAATAGCGGTCGGTCTTCTCCTGGCATTCAACTTAAGAAACTGCCGCGTCCCAACGTAGCCGCTTTCTTTAAAGAAATCGCCTTGATGAATGAGTTCGTCTACAACAGGGACGCCGTAGTCTTCGAATGCCTTGATCGCGCCGTCAGCTCGCTCTACTCCGGTGGATGTGTTGAGAGGCCCATTAATAAGCCCTATTCGGGTGTGACCCAAACGTATGAGGTGTTCGGCAGCCATGTACCCGCCCTTGATGCCGTCAACAACGACGAAATCGAGTTCCTTGCAATCGTAAATGCGGCGAAGGACCGAGACTACCGGATAGCCGGATTTGACAAGATCCTTTATATTCTCGTCGTCGACTAACGCATCGGAAGTGATAATGCCATCGATGCCTCTTGCCCTGATTTTTTCAATCTCGATAGCTTCCACTTCGTCGTTGCCATGGGTTGAAATAATGCTCAGGGAGTATCCGTGCTTCCTCAGAACTTCATCCATGCCCGCGGCCATTTCCGGGAAGATCGGGTTCAGAGTGCTGGTGATCAGCATGGCGATGGCGTGGGAACGTCCCTTAACGAGCGATCTGGCTACGAGGTTGGGTCTGTAATTGAGCGCTTTGCGCGATTTTGTGAACCCGGTATCGGGTTTCCTCATGGACGCCGGGTTTGTCATTCATGACCAGAGAAACGGTGGAGGGAGAAACCTTGGCGATTCGGGCAATATCCTTGATCGTTACTCCAGCGTCTTTGATAATCCTGCTCATTATCAGTTTCCAGTTCGGTGAAGAATCCACTTAAAATGCAGAGGAAAAATGAGATGCCTAAATCAATTTACTAAATCGTTGTAGTCATTATGTCAAGATGTTTTTATAGTCAGCAATTACGGTCATGATAACTACAGCTTCCGCCGATAATTCATTGGTGGCTCGGTATTTTTCTAAATCGTTTTAATAGATCATTGCGAGCGCCTGAGTTCTCCTCAGCCGGCCTGAGTACTCTGTTTCGCCGGTTCGGTTAGGCAACGTCGCTTCCACCGGATCGGTAGAGCCGGCGTCCCTGCCGGCCGTGGACCTTCAGTGCTCCTTTTCACAAATTCGGTGACATATCTCGGTCCGAAGTGGTGGGACAGGCATCTTGCCTGTCGATCAAGAAATGACAGGCAAGATGCCTGTCCCACCAATACAGCGGTCTCAAACCCTTCCTCAATGTCTCCAGTCGGGGAGAATGCGTCACCGAACTTTCCAAACAAAACACTTAGCGACCGGAAAAGAAGCGAGCATATTTCATTGCCTCTGTGATATGCTACCCAAATGCCCTCGGCTTGGAAAATGTAAACACGCAAAACAGTAAATCAATCCATAGCAGGGAGGGGATTCATGTCCACTAAGCGCCGCCGCATTCCAGGGGTCATGACGAGCTTGCTTGTGGTTGCGCTTGTCCTCGCTCTGTTTCTTGTGCCAAGGATGAAAATGAGAAATTGATAAAGGCGCAGCAAGGAAGGCCGCCTGGAGGAAGTCACACGCCTTCTGAATAGCGGCGCTGATGTTAATGCAAAGACAAGGTGGCGAAACGCCTGATGGGGCTGTTTGGGTCATCTCTGAATTAGTGAGGCTATCTTGCAAAAGGGGGCCGACGTCAATGCAAGAAACAAGGATGGCGACACCGCACTCATGTTGGGCTGCCGACGAGGTCACCTGGAGGTGGTGAAACTACTTTTGGAGAAAGGCGCCGATGTCAATGCAAGAGACAAGGACGGCCAGCACTGCGCTCCAGACTGCGGCCGTGCAGAGGTCGGCCCGCGGTGGCGAAACTGCTGCTGGAGCAGGGACGCCGATGTCAATGCAAAGGACAACGAAGGCGGGACAGCACTTATGTGGGCTGCTTACAAAGGCCATCTCGATGTGGCGAGACTTTTTTTGGACAAAGGCGCCGATGTCAATGCGCAAGAACAAGAATGGCGGGACGGCCCTGTGTGGACGCAGCCCGAAAAGGTGATCCGGAAATCGCGAAATTGCTTCTGGAGAAAGGTGCTGATGTCAATGCAAAGGACAAGGATGGCACGACGCCACTGTGGTGGGCTGTCATGAGAAGGATCGCCTGGAGATCGCGAAACTGCTTCTGGAGAAGGGCGCTGACGCCAATGAAAAGGACAGAGAAACGAGTTCACTGTGCTTATGCGGGCCGCTGAAGGCCATCTCGAAGAGGTGAAACTGCTTCTGGATAGAGGGTGCCGATGTGAATGCGAAGGACGATAAGGGCCGTACGGCTCTTATGTGGGCTGCCGACAAAAGGTCAAGTGGAGGTGGTGAGATGCTCTTGGAGAAGGGCGCTGACATTCAAGATAAAGGACAAGTTGGCTTGACAGCACTGAAACGCGCACAGAACCAGGCAACAAGGAAATAGAAGAACTTCTCAGAGCCCGCGGAGCAAAAGAATAAGGTGTCCATAGGGGCGCGGCAAGACTGAACGAGGGTCTGGTCACCGACCCAAAATGCCCATGAAACGGCAGCGCTGCGGCACTAATTCGGGTAAGTGGAGGCAGATATGTTTTGTCCTAAGTGCGGATGTGAATACCGCGAAGGATTCTATGAATGCGCGGACTGTGGAGTTGCTCTAACCTATGAACCTCCTCAAGCGGAGCCGCCCCTTGAGAAACGTGAATTCGTCACAATTTTAGAGACCAGTGATCCAGCACTTATATCGGTCGTCAAATCCTTATTAGAGGGATCGGATATCTGGTACGTAGCTCAAGGCGAATCAATGTCCAGCCTTTTTCCCGGTACAGTGGCATACCACCCTGTCGCATTTCAAGTCGCTCGTGAGGACGAGGAAAAGGCCCGGGAGTTACTCAGAGAATTTGAGTACGAAATGTGGGAAGGCCCTATCGAACCCTGATCTGGAACTAATACCCGTTGTTTGAGGAACCGGAGATTCTCCATGAAGAGCAAATGGACCCGTCACATCGGTCTGCCGTCCAGGAGGCGCTCAGGCGCACGCGGCCTCGCAGATTAATCCTTCAGGTTCTGCCGCGGCGGCTCCTTGTATTACGGCTCTTTTCCAGCCTTTTATCAATTCTTCCTGGCACGCGGCCCTGAAGCAACAGCCGTCTTCTGCACAGTCATTGTAGCCGCGGTTGAAGCAATCAGAGTACCCTGCTTCCAGTTGTGCCCTGTGGATCCTGCTTGTGTACTGATTTCGTATGCATGCGGGACAGCATCCGTGAGAGATATCGAGTTCGGTTGCGCCAGGATCACCCCATTCGATTCCGCACAGAAGGCATTTATACTTCAGCATGACCGGTCGACTCCTAACACACAAAATCCCCACCAGCACTAGATTGCCGGCAGGGTGAATCTCATTAAGAAGACCCCTAGCATATTAGATTAAAGAACGCAAATCTGTTTTAGGAATTTTCGGGTCATACAGCCGGCAAAGCCTATTTGATCCCTGTCGCAGGAACAGAATATCCGGCAGCCGTGGCTCGTGCGAAATGCCAACTTCCCGCGACTTTTTTCTTATCCAACAGATAGAAAAACTTTTCTAGCCACTATTGACCGCGACCCATGCCTGACTTATAGTCACTTTAGACTTAAGGTCGAAGCGGGAGCTACCCATGAACAATTCCCTTGGTCAAATAGATCCGGGGCTTGCACGATCCTGTGAAAAAACACCCAATAGGCGTGAGCGGCGTTGCGCAGAAACACGCGAGCGGATCATCCGCGCTGCGTTACGCCTTTTTTCTGAACGCGGGGTCGTGGGGACTACCATCGAAGACATTACCAATGCCGCGGATGTCGGCAAAGGGACCTTCTTCAACTATTTCCCCAGCAAAGAGCATATTCTCGCTCATCTTTGCCAGTTGCAGATGGGTAAGACCCGGGAATTCGTTTCGCAAGCCATAGGGTCCCCGAAATCGATGGATCGGCTGCTATACGAGCTTGCTTCGATAGTTACCGAAGAATTTGTTCGAGGACCGGCGCTGGTGCGGAGCATTCTCGCGCCCATGTTTTCTAGTGAATCTGCGGGTCACCAGATGGCGGATGATCTTGAAAAAGATCGGCAGATGCTCGCAGAGCTAATGGAAGCTGGACAAAAACGTGGCGAGATCCGAGACGATTTCACGCCGATTCAATTGGCGCTTCAGTTCCAACGGGCCCTCTTCGGCACAACGGTCCTCTGGTCGCTGGATCCGTCAAAACCATTACCTGATTGTCTGAAGGAAATGGTAAATGTCTTGTGGTCGGGTATTCGAACTCAGACGGCGAGCCGAGGACTGTCGCTCCCCGGTGGACCGCCTTCATAAGGAATTAACGGAGACTTCTCACATGCAAATTCGTTCGGTTAAGGCACTGGCTGTGGTTTTTCTGTTGGTTTTTGCGTTGGCTGGGTGTGATAAACAGACCCAGTCCGGGTTCACCCGTCCACCCGCTCCAGTGTCCGTCGTCGCGGCGGTTAAGCAGGACGTGCCCGTGTACCTCGACAGCGTCGGGAAGTCTGTGGCAAGCGAGGTGGTCTCCATACAGCCGCAAGTGTCCGGTCGCATCACCGCGATCCATTTCACTGACGGCGAGGACTTGAAGACCGGGGACCTGCTCTTCACAATCGACACGCGGCCTTACGAGGCCCAGCTCCAGTCTGCCGAAGCCACCCTTGCTCAGAACAAGGCCCAACTGGAATTGGCTAGAATCCAGTTCTCACGTTATGCCGAGCTTCTGGAGACGAAGTCCGTCTCACAGCAGGAATACGACCAGAGAAAGAACGTGCTGGATGTGGCCGAGGCCCAAGTCCAACAGAGCCAAGCCGCGGTCGAGACTGCCCGCCTCAATCTCGAATACTGCACGATCCGCTCTCCCATAAACGGTAGGGCAGGGCAGCGGCTGGTGGACATCGGAAATGTGGTGGCTGCAAATACCGGCTCGCTCCTCGTCATCGAGCGGTTGGACCCGATCTACGCGGACTTCACCATTACCGAGAATGAACTCACTGCCGTACAGCGGAATATGCAAGACGGAACGCTCAAAGTGGAGGTGCGCTTACCTGATGAGCCAAAGAAGCCAAGGGATGGGAAGCTGACCTTTCTGGACAACGCGGTTCAGGAAGGCACAGGTACGGTCAAGCTCCGGGCCACGATTCCTAATGGCGATCATTACTTCTGGCCTGGAAGATTCGTGAAAGTCCGCCTAGTTCTGAGCACGATACAAGGAGCGGTGCTCGTTCCCGCGGCCGCTCCCCAGAGGTCTGCCAAAGGCTCGTTCGTGTACGTCATTGACCAGGATTCCAACGCGGAACTGCGGCCGGTGAAGCTGGGGCAGCGGCAAGATGAGCTTGTGGTCGTCGATGAAGGACTGAAGCCTGGGGAGCGCGTGGTCGTCAACGGACAGCTCGCGGTAATGCCCGGAGGTAAGGTCCACATCGAGGAGCCTCACTCCATGGTGAGTTCGCCTCCAGCGGCCAAGGAGGAGGAGTCATGAACTTCTCGGAGCCCTTCGTCCGCCGGCCGGTAATGACTGCGGTCTTGACGGTCTCAGTGATCCTTTTCGGTGTGCTCAGCTACTTGCGGCTACCGGTGAACGACCTTCCGGCGGTAGACTACCCGGTCATCCAGGTAGAGGTGGATTATCCGGGAGCGAGCCCCGACACGATGGCCAACAACATTGCCACTCCGCTTGAGCGGCAGTTCATGCAGATTAACGGATTGGAACTCGTAACCTCCAAGAGTAGTCAGGGACACACGAGCCTAACTCTCCAGTTCGTGCTGGAAAAGAGCATCGATGCGGCCGCCACGGACGTGCAGACGGCCATCACGCAGGCCACTGGCAGCCTCCCGATTGATCTTCCTTCGCCGCCGACCTTCTCCAAGACCAATCCCAACGACCAGCCGATCATGTACATCGCACTTACAACCGACTCGGTCACACGTGGTCAACTCTACGATTATGCCAACACCCAGGTCGGCGAGCGGATCAGCATTTTGCCGGGTGTGAGCAAAGTGGCTGTGTATGGTACGAAGGCGGCCGTTCGGGTCAAAGCCGACCCGTCCAAGATGTGGGCTCGCGGCATATCCGTGGACGAATTGGCCGTTGCGATCAGGAACGGCACAAGCTACACCGGCGCAGGCCAGTTTGACAGCTCCGCGGGCACAGTGCTGCTTCGCCCGAAGGGCCAACTGGAAAGTGCCCAAGCGTATGGAAACCTTATCGTTAGCTCCCGAAACGGCGCTCCGGTATATCTTCGCGATGTGGCCCAGGTTGAGGATTCGGTCCAGGATGAGCGGATCAACATGCGGTTCTGGCTCCGCGGTTATCCCGTTCCGTCTGCCACCGTGGTCGTCGCGGTTTTTCGCCAGGCCGGCGCCAACGCTGTGGAAGTAGCAAAGAGCATACGTGATTTGCTGCCGGTGATCGGTGCAGAACTCCCCGGGTCGATACGCGTCACGCCGATTTACGATCGGTCGCGGACCATCGTCAACAGCGTCGAGGACGTGGAAGCGACCCTCATTATCGCGTTCGTCCTGGTGGTGATAGTAATCTTTCTATTTCTCGGGCGGGCCACGGACACCATGATCCCTGCCGTGGCGCTCCCGCTGTCGCTGTTGCTCACTTTTATGGCAATGCGAATGTTGGGTTACAGCCTTGACAACCTCTCGCTCATGGCGCTCACGCTGGCCATCGGGTTTTTAGTTGATGACGCAATCGTGTTCCTGGAGAACACCGTTCGGCGAATGGAGCATCTTGGTGAGCGGGCGTTGCAGGCGGCCATCAACAGCGCTCAGGAGATCAGCTTCACCATTCTTGCAATGACCATTTCGCTAGCAGCGGTGTTCATCCCGCTTGTCTTTATGTCCGGGCTGGTCGGCCGGATCTTTCGCGAATTCGCCATCACCATCGTGGTCTCGATCTTCGCTTCCGGCCTTGTGTCGCTGACACTCACTCCTCTCATGTGCGCGAGGTTGCTCAAGGATCGGGGTCCCGGCACCAAAAAAACGTGGGTAGAGCGGGTGATCGGTGGGGCGGAGAAACGTGTCCTCGCTTCTTATGGCGAGTCGCTCTGGTGGTTCCTGGGGCGGCGATGGATCTCCGTGGTGATCTGGGTCGTCTGCCTAGTCGGCACGGTAGGGCTCTTCATGGCTATTCCAAAGACCTTTCTTCCTGCGGGTGACAGCAGCTTCATCTGGGGCGTAATGATCGCTCGCGAGGGGTCGTCTCCCGAGCAGATGCATGCCCTCCAGGACCGGGCCGATGAGGTGATTCGGCAAAATCCGGCTGTAGAGGCCACCTTCACAATGACCGGAAACGGGCAGTTCCTAGCATCCAACCAGGGATTGCTGCTCGAGTTCCTCAAGCCGCCCCACGAGCGTGCGCCTATTCAGGGAGTCGCGGGCCAGTTGATGGGCCAGATTGGGGCTATTCCCGGTGTCTTCCCGTTCTTGCGACCTTTCCCGGTGCTGGAGATCAGCACGGGTGCGACAAACCGAAACCAGGGGCAGTATGCTTTCTCCGTGTCCGGGGTGAATCCCGATCAAGTATATGACGTGTCCGGGAAGCTCATGGGGAAGCTGAAGGAGTATCCAGGCTTTCAGACCATCTCCTCGGACTACTTCCACAACACACCCAATCTGGACATCGACATCCGCCGCGACCAGGCCAAGATGTACGGGGTCTCAGAAACGCGGATTTTGGCTCTCTTGCGAAACGCCTACTCGCAAAACTACCTCTATCTCATCAAGAAACCTGAGGACCAGTACCAGGTTATTCTGGAAGTAGCGGATTCAGAACGCGCGAAGCCCCAGGACCTCTCGCTCCTGTATATCAAGTCCGATGATGGAAGGAACCTAGTTCCGCTCAACGCTCTGGTCAAGTGGAAGACAACCCTTGGCCCCCAGAGCGTTAATCACCTCAACCAGTTCCCCAGCGTTACGTTCTTCTTCAATCTCAAGCCCGGGGTGGCCGTGGGAGATGCCACCGATTTCATCACCAAGGCCGCGGCCGAGGTCGTGCCATCGACCATGCGAGCTACCCTGCAGGGCGAGGCCATGACGTTCCAGAACACGGTCAGAGATTTGACAATCCTGATGGCCCTTGCGGTGTTTGTGATGTACGTGATTCTGGCTATTCTCTATGAGAGCTATATCCACCCTGTTACGGTGCTTTCGACCCTTCCTACGGCTCTGGTGGGAGGCTTGCTGACTCTGTTTCTGTTCGGAGAACAGGCGTCGCTCTATGCTTTTGTGGGCCTGTTCATGCTGATGGGAATCGTCAAGAAGAACGGCATTATGATCGTCGACTTCGCCCGCCAGCGGCGTGACGCGGGCGAATCCGCCGAACAGGCCATCCATGATGCCAGCATGGACCGGTTCCGGCCAATTATCATGACGACCCTCGCGGCAGTCATCGGAGCTATCCCCATCGCAGTGGGTTTCGGAGCGGATGCAGCTTCTCGTCGGCCGCTCGGGCTGGTCGTGGTTGGTGGCCTCGTCGTGTCTCAGTTCCTCACGCTCTACATCACTCCAGTAATCTACTTGTACCTCGAGGAATTCCAAGAGAAGGTGCTCAATCGTTCGTCCTTCTTCCGCTCGGGTCACTCCGGCATCCCCGCCACGGAGGCGGTCGTTGTAGCGCCCGACAGTGCACGGCAAAGACGGAGCGGCGCTGCATAATTCCCCAGTGGGAGCTATGATGGTCGAACTTGTCGAGATTTTCGTACTGCCTGCCAAAGGCTGAGGCCGAGCATGCCTTTGTTGAAGCCGACAGCAGCGTTTGACCGAATAAAGGAGTTCTACAGGTATCATGACATTTAAGATTCCTAGGGAAGACCGCTATTTTGAGGATTACATGGCCGGGGTGGTCCACGAGTTCGGCGGCGTTGAAGTCGTGGAAGATGAAATGATTGCCTTTGCTCGACGCTTTGACCCCCAGCCCTTTCACACTGATCCGGACGCGGCAAAAGAATCCGTCTTCGGTGGATTGATCGCGAGCGGCTGGTTCACGGCAAGTCTGATAATGCGGCTGTTGGTTGACAATTACGTATCTCGTGTAGCCAGTCTGGGCTCACCCGGCGTGGATGAACTGCGCTGGCTCAAGCCTGTACGCCCAGGTGACATTCTTTCGGCCCGTATAACAGTTCTTGAAACTCAGCGCTCACGATCAAAACCTGACCGGGGGTTCGTTCGCACATTTGTCGAGGTGCTGAATCAGAATGGCGATTTGGTAATGACCATTAAGTCGGTAGGCTTTGTTCGATGTCGTTACACCATGGAGCTGGTTGACGACCCCAATCAACAAGCATTTGATTAAGTGGAGATCGTTCGGAATGATCACGATTTTAATCGTTGAACAAAGTCCGTAACAAGAATCGCGGTAAACCGTGTCTGATAATGCTCTGAAATCATGGAATTACACCGCAGTCCGATGCTTGGCTGGTTACAGGGCAAATGAAAGGCCGATCTCCTTTCTCGTGGACGAGCGGGAGATTCGAGGTTCGCGCCATCCTGGAATCCTGGCGGGAACCGGATTACCTTTGTTTCAAAGTGGAGACGGATGATGGCCTGGTGTATGACCTAAGGCATCATGAATATGAGGATTCCTGGCAGGTGAGAGAATCGCCTCGCATCCGGCACACTCCTCCTCATTGATTGTAAATCCTATCCAGGAACCGTCAACCGGTCATCCTGCTATGCGTGCTTGACAAAAGTTCCTTTTGCATATTCATCAAAGGCTATGCGCAGTTCTTCCTGGGTGTTCATGACAATGGGGCCGTACCAGGCGACCGGCTCATTCAGCGGCGCCCCCGAGATGAACAAGAAGCGTACCGGCCTGTCCCCGGCAACAATTGCCACTTCTTGACCGTCACGTTCGTAGAGCACGACGGTTTCCGGACCGCAGTTGCAACGTCTGGTGACATCCATCCATCCTGAGCCCGCCATTTCGAAAGCAAATGCGTCCCGTCGATCGTCGAAATATCCTTCACCGTCCAGAATGTAGGCTATCGCCGTATGACCGTCCTTTACCGAGTGGGTGAAGGTGGTCCCCGCCGGAATTGAAACATCAAGTAATTCAGGGTCTATGACGATGTCCCGTACCGGGCCTCTGACACCAGCCACTTCGCCGCTGATTATCTTTATGAACACCCCCGACTCCAGTGTTACATCAGGAATGTCGGCAGCCTTTACATCCCGATAGCGAGGAGGCATCATCTTTTGGTTTGCCGGCAGGTTGGCCCAGAACTGAAACCCCCACATCATCCCGGTTGGGCTTTCCTTGGGCATCTCCTGGTGGATGATGCCGCTACCCGCGGTCATCCATTGAACATCGCCAGGAGTGATTACCCCCTTGTTTCCCATACTGTCGCCATGCTCCACAAGCCCTTCCAGAATGTAGGTAATGGTCTCGATCCCCCGGTGAGGATGCCAGGGGAATCCGGGCAGGTATTCGGCCGGATTGGCCGTATGGAAGTCATCGAGCATCAGGAACGGGTCGAACTGCGGGACCTGCGAATAGCCGAAGGCCCGCTTGAGATGCACTCCCGCCCCCTCGACTGTGGGCCGACCTTTGAATACCTTGGCGATGCGGCGAATGGTCATGGTGATTTTCCTTTCAAAGAAGTTTCTTGAGCAAAAATAAGCTGTGATGGATGCGACGAGCGCTTCGGCAGCAATAGATGGTGTCCGCGGCCATGGCTTATTTTTCTTGGAGATAGACAAAGTCGGAAACGGCTCTCTGGTGAAAACCCCGGCACGGCATCAATTTTCCGGCCCCGGTGAAGTATGATCCTACAATTACTAGCAATTCTAGTGCTATATGAGACAATTTCCACTGACTGGCCAATTACGCCAGGCTAAAATTCTCTGTTCGCCAATTTGACACGCAAGTTTCACACCAGTTCCTCATTAATAATGATCCGTAAAGCGGGGGTCACGTCAGACATCGTGCGACGCACTTGCTACCACAAAAAGAAATCCCGCCTTGTCGTGGTCAACAACTAGGCGGGATTCTTTTATATTCGTGGTGCCGAGGGGCGGAATCGAACCACCGACACAAGGATTTTCAGTCCTCTGCTCTACCGGCTGAGCTACCTCGGCTCCAATGGCAGAGCATCATATATAGGGAAGGGCATTTCTGTCAACGAATTTCCGGATTGTCCAGGAGTTCGTTTCGCCTGAGAGTCTTTGATGAAGGAATAGGATTGCTCTTGTCAGCCGTCAGCCTTTTTTCAGGAAATCGTGGGCGACGTTGCGCAGGCCCTTATTCTGCAACATGTGGAATGTGCGCATCCGTTTGACGTGTATGGGGTTAAGCGAACCCAGTGGTATGTATATGATCCTTTTTCCCATGCTCTTCGCAAGTTTCTTCCATCGAGACGCGGGCCGTTTGCGGGCGACATAGACAACTCCCGACTTTTCCGAATAGACAATTCCGGCCACCAACAGTCGCTCGTGCCGCGCGGGAACAAAGTCGAACGCGGGATCGATCCAAATGTCGAACATTCGCATGGGTGGATAAGACATCATGAATCCACCGTGCTCCATGCGACTGATACCGGGTCCAACAATCTCAGCGCCGGGCAAGGTGGAATAAAACGCCATGTCCGACTCTTGAGAGTGCTCCCCGAGCCACGTCATCTGGAACGGATAGTTAGTGAACTGCTCGTCATCATCGAAGATCACGACAATAGAGCCGAATTCCAGGCCGCCCTGGTCCTCGGTCTTGACGTAGATACGGTTCTCATAGAACCTTCTGAGCGTCTGCCGGATGTCCGGACCGCCTCCGAAATCCGCCACAAAGGGCTGAGCATCTGTCTGAGCCGACTGCAGCAAGTGGTTGGCATGCTTCATAAGCGCTTCACCCCAACGCTCCACTTCCACATCTTCAGGCGGGTAAGAGCAGATATCCACCTCGTTGGGGTCAGCAGTCTCCCATTTACGCTTCAGGTGCTCCTTCCACTTCGTGGTGTTGACGGCCTTCAAACGATACTTCCTGGACGTATGGAAGAAGGTCCTCAGCTTCTTGTGAAGGACTATCTTGTGGCCGTGAAACATCAAGTTGTCCTCGTTCAGAAGCACAGCCGACGGATCGAAGGGATCGTTGGCCCACGCATAGTCCGAAAGGAATTCGTGCACGTGATAGCCGAAGTCTTCATCCATTGCTGATCGTGCGGCAGAGACGAGATGATACATATCCGGGAGCAACTCCCCCTTGAATGCAAGCCATTTCCTCAAGAATTTCGCCCAGGTGACGCGAACATAATCGGGGACTTCCTGGCGGGTCTGACGGGTGTAGTAGTCAATTGCGGCCTCCATTAGCGACACGATCATGTCGTGCCTGTTCGCTGGAAGTGCTCCGTCAGGATCTTTACGCCAATTCTCAAAGGCCTCCGTGATCTTAGGAATTTCGGTAAAACCTCTTTTCAGCGAATCCGGATGGATTGGCGCCACAAGCGCAGCAGACACGCCGGTCTTCATCAACGGCAGCGGTTGAGGCTCTTGAAGCCGCTCCAGGATCCCGGGAACATGTGCCAGACCGCCGATAAAAAGCACCTTCTCATAATCACGGGCCGCGTGCTGGAGACGGGAGGCCATAAAAGTCTCGCGTTGCAGGTTGTCCTCGTCTTGCCCAAGAAGGTCCTTGTGTCGAGAAACCACCGTCTCGATGAACGTCTTTTGCCCGATCCTGTCAATGAGGTAAGCATCGGGCATGCGATCCATAAATAGCGGGTAACGTAGCGGCAGAGGATCTATGAACCAGAGGGGGATATCGTTTTCAAGGGCGGATCGAGCCCCCTCCTGAACACCGTCGGAGCCTTCCATTATGAGAACGGCATTTTCTTTGGCGGCCGTTTCATACAGAATTACAGACTGATATGGAAAGCGACGTACCGCGGAAGCAATCTCGTTGCGCAGGGCATGGGGAAGCTCCACGCAAATGCAATCGGGCTTCTCATTGCGGACATACGTATTCACAAGCGCCGAGAATTCCACACGGTAATGCAGGACCCCAATGAGAGTAATATTGCCGTACCTGACTAGATCAGACCAGTTTTGGCCCATCAATTGAGGCGCGGTTCTCTCCTGTAATCTGGAGGACTGATTGGTCAAGGGCTTTCCGTTCATCAAATTTGAAATTGGATCTTATCAGTCTGTGGGCATACCTGGCGATGTTCAGTCCGTCACGAATGCTTAGATCTTCGTCTCTTGAATGAGATTGTTGCAGTATATCAATCACATGGCGGATCAGGTCATCGGACGGCCCATCCAACTTGCCCCTGAGTATGCGATATTCTTCGTCTCGCGTCGGGAAATCCATGTGTATGGCCGGCTGCAGGCGAGAATGAATGTATTCGGGGACCTCGAAGGTGGAAGCGTCTTCGTTCATTGTCACGCAAACTCTGAACTCGGGCCGTGCCTTGATCTCTACCCCTGCAACTATCGAGTACACGCTGCGCCGCATGTCCAGAAGGGGAGCTATAGAGGCCCAACTCTTTTCGCTCATGCGGTTTCCTTCATCCAGTAGGCAGACCCCGCCACGTACCATGGCTGTCACAAGTGGTGAAGCCATGTAACGGATTTTGCCGTTGTCCGCTATGACCGGCGAGACGATAAGGTCCTCAGGCTTGGTGTCAACAGTGCACTGTGTGATGTACAGCTCCTGCTTCATCTTCTTGGCCGCGGTGATCGCCAGCGAGGTCTTCCCTACCCCGGGTTTACCTAGTATTCTCGGCTGCATAGGCGGATCGAAGTCGTCCTCCGACCACGCGGCCAAGAGCTGAGTGAGGGGTTCTTTCATCCCCACCCATTCTACGTCGAGGTCGGGTGGATCCACCAAATAGATATCCACACCCTTTAAGGTAATCTTGTCGAGATTCTTGGTCATTTTCATCCTGTCTTCTCACGTCCCGGCCCGAACGAGCGCAGGTTCTTCTTGGAATTCCTTAGCTTTATAGGCTGATTCTAGGGGAGGGAACTCGTGCTGTCAACCATACGAGCCGAAGCACGAAGGGTAGAGGGAGGGTAGGGTTATTGGCGTGTGCCAGAATTCTTCATCTAGACATATTCCCCACAATGTCCATTACGAAGAGCGAAATCCCGCGGTCCGCCGGAAAGCAATTTCCTTAGTCGGGCCGTCTGCCGCGCGGAACGTGGTATTGCCTGCCATCCGTCACCCCGGACTCCGATCCGGGGTCCAGTCTGGATTCCCGCGTATGCGGGAATGACGACGGTGGGACGTCTATCGCAACCTGGGTTGTTGCGGACCGATGGGGGGCATGAAAACCCTCTCCCCTAGCGGGAGAGGGCAGGGTGAGGGACCTTGCGGGATCAAATGCACGGTCTTAAGTTAACGCCTACGGGGGTTAGTTGATGGTGGCCCCGGCACAAATCTCATCAGGCATCACCTTGGTCGCGGCTCTGGTTCAAACCCATCTCGAAAAGACCACATTGGATAGCAGACGGCCTCTACGGGTAAGCACCAGGTTGTCCCGGTCAAGAACGAAAAGACCAGCCGGTTGTAAATCTCCAATAGTTTCCATTACAAAAGCCCGGGCATCAACCTGGTAGCGCTTTCCCAATAAATCGAGATCGATCCCTCTCACCAATCGGAGCCCCATGATCAGAGCATCTTTGAAACGGGTCATTGGCGTCATCTCCGTCAATGATTGGAAGGGTAGCCTGTCTTCTCTTATGGCCTGATCGTAATCTTCCAGATTCTCGAGGTTCGCATAACGCCCGCGCCCTGTCATTCCATGCGCTCCCGGGCCGAATCCAATGTAGAGCTGGTCCTGCCAGTATTTCAGGTTGTGCAGAGCGAATCGTCCGTTCCTGGCGAAATTCGAGATCTCATAGTGCTGATACCCTGCTTTTCCAGCAAACGAACAGATGTCTTCGTAAAGATCCGCGGACAGGTCGTCGTCAAGGGCGGTATCTGTCCGTCACGTATCATTGAGGCGAGTTTCGTCCCGCTCTTCAACTCCAGAAGATAAATTGAGAGGTGTTCGGGTTGCAGTTCCGCCGCCTTTTCGAGGGACTCGCGCAGTGATTTGCGAGACTGTCCCGGAAATCCCGCGATGAGATCCACGGAGATGTTCTCAAATCCTGCATAACGAAGGTCCTGATACGTTGTGATGGCCTGGTTCGCCTTATGCAGCCTCCCCATGGCCGCGAGTTCGGTATCATGTAGCGATTGCACCCCCAGGCTTGCCCGATTCACTCCTGCCTGCCGAAATTCACATATCGCAGATCGATCAGCGGTGGCTGGATTGATCTCCATCGTAATTTCAGGCGCTTCAATGACTCGAAAGGAAGATCGGACAGCCTCGATGAGTTCGGCAATTCCAGGCGGAGCCAACAGAGAAGGGGTCCCCCCGCCGAAATAGATGGTATCCACCTCAGCATCGTCCGAGATGAAGACGGACCCCGGGCCGTTGACCCAAAGTCTTATCTCTTTCCGGACGGCATCGACGTATCGTTCCGCCAGATCGGCCCTATAGAGGTTCGTCACGAATGCGCAGTAATTGCATCGGCCTATGCAAAACGGCACGTGTATATATATACCGAGGGGACCATGATCCGGAGGGAATATAGGATCAAAACTCTTCATAGCGGAACCGGTGATTGCATTGGCAGAGCTAGTGGAGACCGGTGTCATGAAGTGAACCGCGGCAGCCAACCGCCTGATGACGATCTTGCCGGCCTTGTGGGTCCGGCAAGGAGTGAGCCGCTGCGCTCGCCCCCCGAACGGGGTCAAACTTAGGGAAAAGGATGGTCACGACTTTGAAGTCACTGAGATGTTGCAGGCTGCTCACCGGTATTTCGCGTCACAGGCGCGGTTATTTCCTGCTCTTGCCTCTCTTGGTCTTCGGCACTCGACACGGAGAAGGCGGTTTCTGCACAGCCGCCGGGTGCGAATAAGCCGGTCCGCAATACGGCGGGGGAGGAAAGTCGCAACCATGGAACGCGCCGCCTCCATATCTGGACTGCCACTGTGATATCTCTGCGAAGCTTACTCCCTCTATGCCCGGCCCGAAAGAGTTCCCAGCAGAAACAGTTCGTGCTGCGCACAAAGAAAATGACACTCCGACGACGGCCACCAAAACCAACCCCTTAATCAGCGATTTCAACATCCGTCTCCCTCGTTCTCGAGACTAATGGCAATTCGGTCGATGCCGAAAAATATTATCTTATCAGATTTCGCTGTGATTAAGGGAAGAGTTTTTGAGGGAGACCGTCGCCGGGCTCATACAATCTGGGGCCCCTGCTGAGCCAGGGGCCCCGGCGGGGAAACTCAATACCGCAGGGTCACGGCTCATGGAAAATCGGCTTGCCCAGTTCCTCAAGACGAAAGAGGTTGAAGACATGATGGCCGTCGTAGTCGAGTATCCTCAGGTCATCCTGTTGGTGAAGGTCACCGGTGATAACGTTGTAATGATGCTGGTACTTTTGTTTGGCCATCTCCAACGGAACATCGAAAGCAACGAACTTCTTGACCCCCTTTGTGGCCAACTTTTCCACCAGGCCGCGGGTCCGTCAGAGATTCGTACGAGGTCAGGATAAGTATGGGTCCTGAACCGGTAAAGAAGATTCCTGCCTTCATGGTACACACTCCTTTCTCCCGTCTGAGAGACGTTCGGCCCTTTCACGCCCACGGGTCCAATCGGAGATGAGCCTAGACTAACAAATTTGTTCCCCCGCCTGTGCTAGAGTCCTGTCAGTGGACGCTTGTCCTGCCAGGACCGCCTAATCCTTGGACTTGATTCTTTCACGCGATGAGCCGCCATCGGATGGCGCTTTCTTCCCCTTCCGTCTGCACAAGATTCTCGATCAATTGCTCACCTCCCCGCCATCAATTGCCGGGGGTCTGTATTAATTGTCAGGGGCTATACAATAAATTACAAGCATTTTGAGTGCCAAGGCCGAGGCACAATCACCGACAGTAATTCATCTGAGAAAAAATCGTTCACACTGCCTTGAAACCTCCGGAGCTGGTATGTCCATGTGGTCTCGGCATTTCCGCTGGCGGGACATTACCGGGCTGTCTTTGGGTTACGAGCACGGATGTGAAAACCGGTTGACAGAGTCGCCTGGGGGACGTACGCTCAGAAACGGGTGAAAACCCCCTTTTTCGTGCGATATAGAGGCAGTTGAGCGACTCGGAGACTCAGGAGCGAGAACGCGACAGCATTTAGGGGTCGGAGTGGCCGTCGAGTGACCGATCAAGAACCAAAACACTTCTGAGATGGCAAGACCGCCGCATAATTCCGGCTCAGACGGCCCTAATGGCCAAAGGCCGGATAGAGCGGTGACAAAAGGAGGGAATATGAAGAAGTTATCGCTGCTAATTATTTATCTGGCGATTTTCAGCCTGGCTTTCGCCCCCGTTCAGGCCCTGGCGAAAGAAGGCCTGGCGGTCGTCGTCGTGGACGTCCAAGGCGATTTCACCACGGCTCACAAGGGTTCATTGGCGGTACCCAATAGTGATCAGGCCTATTTGGAACGCGTCGCCAAAGCTACAGATCAGTTGAAGAAGGCCGATCTTCCGGTTTACGCTACGCAGGATTGGCATCCGGCGGACCACATGTCCTTTGCATCGAATCACAAGGACAAGAAGCCATTTGAGACTATTAAACTGGACGACGGCCGTACTCAGGTCCTCTGGCCCGCTCATTGTGTTCAGGGGAGTAAGGGCTCAGAAATCCTTGTGAATCCTGCCCTTATCACCAAGGTGATCCGAAAGGGGATGAATTCCAAGTTTGATTCATATTCCGGGTTCATGGACGACGGGGGGGCAAAGACGGACCTGGACAAGGTGCTGAAGGCCGCGGGCATCAAGACCCTGATCGTCTATGGCATCGCGACTGATTATTGCGTGAAGGCCACGGCTCTTGACGGACTGAAGGAAGGGTACAAGGTTATTGTTGTCCAGGACCTGTGCCGAGGTGTCGCTGATGAAACTTCAAAGGCGGCCTTGGAGGAAATGAGGCAAAAAGGGGCCCAGATCTGGCCTTCTCTGGATTTGGACAAAATCAAGAATCTTTAGTCGGCTCAAAGACGGCACGAACTTGGAATTCGAAATGGGGGAACAATTTGCAGACACTTTCTTGAGGGGTTAGGCCGAATGATATCAGGTGGTTCCTGGCTGGGGGACGAGGATCAATGTTTCAGGCAGGTGCTTGAATATCTGCGGACTCACCAACCCGAACCCGTGGAGCCAGGATTCAAGTTTCTCGGTGAGGGCATCTAATACACCGCCAGAACCTTGCATTGACATAGCGGCTGAAGAGAGTGGCTTATTTTCGCCATCTGTCATGGTAGTAGGCTGGGTGATGGTGGTAGGCGGTCAGAGGCTATATGGAGTACATTATGGATCTCTTTATCGACTTCCACCGCTAGTCTAATAACGACGTTATCCCCACAAGCCCTGATGTAATCGATCAGTTCCTCAAGCGTAGATATCTCAACCTCCCACAGCGGATCACCCTGTATATCTTTAAGGTGGGAGACTCGGGCAGGTGGAGGATAAGAATTTCGTTCACTCACTGAACTCATTAAGAATTTCATTTTGCCTCCACTGCAGACTTTCTCTGCTCCTCAATTTTGAACCGCGGAGCGCCCCACCACTATAGACCACCTCGCGGTCACCAGCTACCGTTTTTGGACACTCCGGGATAACCTGAGTGCTGGGACAAGCCTCTTGGGACGGCGGAAAGCGCAAGAGGACAAACTTCTCTCGCTAAGCAAAAACGCAAGCGACGATCTCCGCCATGGCGCGTTCGGTAAGAATTCTCCTCTCACTCTAACGGGTTTATTCTTCTCGGCTCTTTAAGAAGCCTCTTCCATGTCTATGGTTCCGTCCATCATGCCTTTGTAAAAGGTGCAAGTTTCTCGACACGCCCGAATTTTGTCGAAGTAAGAACCCTGCTCTACCCCGCCACACCACGATCCGGTAACCGCAAAGCAGTTGCGTCCGTGATGCGGATACGCTGGGCACTCTTCTTCCCTTCCACATTTCTTGTATTCCCAGCAGTTCACCAGTTTCATTGCTGTATCGCCTCCTTTTGTCGTAATGTTTCATCCGCGGTGAGTCGTCGTCCTGTATCCCTTGAAAACGCTTCTGTGCGCTAAACAAAAAAAGCCACCCCCGGAAGGTCGCTTTTACGATTCTGGGGAGCAAATGTCATGCCATTGCATCGCGAACCCAAAATTGTGTAAAAGACGCCGGGCCAATAGCTGATTCCGTGAGTCAGTTGTGTTGCGGGTATCGCAGGGTGTTGTTACAAGGAATTGGCCGAACTGGCCTGTCAATTTTGGCTGTTTGGCAAAAACGTAATGATCGCAGGCACTACCAGCGGGGCAAATTGACCTATCCCGACAAGCTCATCGGTCTTCGTGACCCACAAAGCGCAGCGTCGTCGAGGGATTGGGCTTGTGTCAGGTCGCGGTATGGTTCCTATCCCCCCAACGAAGAGACCGGCGCCAATTTTTGTTTACCCGCGCCTCGTTTTCGACTTGCTTTGTCCTGGGCCGGCGCATCTTTTTTGTCTATGCCTCATCATTATGGGTGAAAGGAGTGCGGAACCATGCCGAAGACGCAGCCAAACGCGCGAACTATCGACGGCAAGGAATTCGTCAGAGATATTCGCTCCGGGATGACCGACTTAGAGATGAGTGAGAAGTACGGTCTGACGGTCTACGACTTCGATAGGGTCTTGGAATACCTGGTAGATGTGGGGCTGATTACCAAAGGAGAACAGCTAGAGCGCCAACACTTATCAGACAGTCAGATCATCCGTGCGTTTGTCGAATCATGTGAAGACATCAAGATTCTGCAGGAACACGCTCCCAGATTTCCCAGGCCGCGCGCTGTCACGATACCAGAGAAGAGACAGGCTAAGGAGGTGAGGCGAGGAGAACACTCACGTAGAATTGATCCTGTGAAGCCTCGGGACTCTGTGCTGTGAAAATCTTCTTGTCAGAAGCCCCACGGACCTGATATAGGCTCCACAATTCTGCATCTAAAGGTGAACAGAGACGCCATGCCACTAACTGGTACTGGCGTTTCATTTTTCTGGGGGCCCTCCTTTCTGTTCGATAATGATTGCACCCAAGGATCTATATCGGATACGCAGGATGGATCTTTCCGGTTTGCAATAACCGGGGAATCGGCTATGATCCGCCAAAAGGCGGTGCGAGAGAGGCGCGGGGGCTGGAATGACAACAATATTCAGAGGCGTTATCTGCGAGTCCTGTCACTCTGCGGTAGAGCGCACGCTGAGACCCTTCTGCTTTTTGTGGCAATGTACAAATTCAACCTGTGATCATCATAAAAATCCAGAGAAACGAAACGATAAAGATTTACCCGCCTGGCTGTTAGAACCCGACAAACATGGCCTCATATTCGTGGTATGGGATGACGGAAGAGTTGTTTACTGCCGAGGAAAGTGATGGGGGAGGGGGCAAGACCAGAAAAGGAAAAAATATGTGTAAAGAGCGCCGTCAGAAGGTTCAGATGCATGCCGAGACGCTTTTCGTCAGTTCCCGCCCTCACCCGCGGCAATGCGTACGACATGGATCGTCCACACTGCACCGGGAGATCCCTACCCTTTCCCATGAGAAACATCAGGCTATAGTCTATTTGTTCTTAACAGCAACATACCATCCAAAGGATTTCAAACCTTATTGTCCGCCACGACGGAGAATCCTACTTCTCGTAGGCTTGACTTGAACTGCTCGTGGTCAAACCGATCCTCTTGAGGATGATCTAGCAGCCTTCGCCAAACAGGATGGAAAATGAAAGCCGGCAGCACTTCTTCTGCATAGAATCGGCCGCCGGGCTCCAATACGCGGTGCACCTCTACCAACGCCTTCCGCCAATCAAGGAATGTGGTGGATGATACCGAAGTCAAACACCGTGTCGTAGGT
>CAVUIT010000021.1:0-65252 GCA_963741625.1 uncultured delta proteobacterium | reverse complement strand
TAGCCCATGCGGCTCCAAGAACAGTTTGCTTATAGCGTACGAGAAGATCGCGCCACACTAGGAGATAGCACAGATCGCGATAACGCCATAGCTCTCCGAAATCGATTTCGAGCCAGCCTTTACGCGGCTGTATTCTTAAAAACGGCTTTTCCAATAGGTGTCAGTTGACTCCGAATGTTGTTTTTGAATGGCTCTGGTCACGATTGGTCGTTAGTTTACACAGGCTCCGCCACCATAATAAAGCGCCACTTAGCTGATATAACGGCGCTTTTCAGACTAGCGGGTCTTTGGAATATGTTGGGGAACGAGGTCCTAAGAAACAGGATAGCAGATCAATCTTCTCGTATTGATCTGCGCCTCAAACTCAGCAGGCAAAGGCCCCATGAGCACCAGGACTCCGCAATCGCCCTCGAACTCGGAAATAGGCCGGAGAGGAATCCTGTTGAAGAATGGCCCCTCACCGTCAAGTGAGTCCACATATACCGCAGTCACCTGGATACCTTCAGAGACAAGGTAAAGCATGGCCCCTTCCGTGAAAGGGGTCCGCCCGTACACATCGACCTTCCGGATGCCTTCCTCAGCCAGACCCTTGAGCTTCTCCAACACATCCTTGCGAACTTCTTCATAAAGAGCGCTTTGTCTTTTCAGAAAGTTGTAAGCGAGGATAGATTTCTGAAGAATGCCTGTGGGTGTGAGGTGATAACGTAGGTTGCGAGCATTAGCTCCGGAGATCTTTATGTACCCTTTGACGGCCAGCAGGCGCAGAGCAAAGTTTACGGATGCAACGCTGCGCCCGGTTCTTTGCGATATGTGCCTCTGGGTGACATGCCCTTCATTCGCGTGAACGGCGTCAAGCACTTGATATTCCAGGATAGGGTCTTCCATGTCCGCTGTTCGTTGTTTATTGCTTGATGTTCAATCATTGAACAATCCGTCTCCCGTGTCAAGCTTTTTTTGGCCGACTCACTGCAGACCTTCAGTTATGCGAGGGGTGTCACTGCGCCGGTTACTGTGATGAGTGAAGCGACGAAGCAATCCTTTCTTTGGTGGGACGTTCATCCTGCCTGTCATTTCTATGCCGGCGATCCCTCGATCCGTGGGACTGTCCCACCAATCGAGATTGCCGTCCCGCGTCTCGCGATACGAGCAATGACAACGTCTACCCCGCGAGACTGAATGGATACGTTTCGCCGGCACCCATGACGTTTCGCGGCATAAGCACAAATTCCTCCTTCCCCACCCTGTCAGACATTGAATGGAAGAGGATTTCAGTTATTGCCACGCCACAGGTCTGGAGAGTCGGCAACAGCGGTCACACCCCCTTTTCTTGACATCCGGGCATCTTGGATGCTATTTTGAAAGGCTATGGCGGTGTAGCTCAGCAGGTTAGAGCATGCGGCTCATATCCGCAGTGTCCGGGGTTCAAGTCCCTGCACCGCCACCAGTTAACCCAGCCATGCCGTGAAGACGGACCCCTTGATGAATTGTCGGCAAATTCCGAAGAGACGGTGGCTTCAAGGAATTACACCGCAATTTCGCAGGCGCTTTGATATGCGTGCCAAGTTGACGCGCGCTGCTGCCAAATCAGTCCCCGCCCACTCGTTTCAATCCGTAAGTTCTGGATTAGGCACAATTTCAGCTATCCAGTTCGTCTCCCTCATCTTCCATTCCTTGGACCCAAACAAGATTAGCCTTGCTGATATGCGCGCCGACCAAAGAAGCACCATCCAAATTGGCACCGGCCATATTTACGGCGTCTAGTATTGCCTCGAAAAGGTTTGCACCGGTTAGGTTCGCTCCGAACATGTTTGCCTGGGTTAGATTGGATTCTGATAGATTGGCCATTGTCAGACGTGCCCATCCCAGATCCGCGCTTCGCAAATTGGAGTCGGAAAGATCGGCTCCGGAAAGATTGGCTTTCCTGAGGCTTGCCCCGTAGAGATCTGCGGAGCACATGAGAGCCCCTGCAAGCCAGGCCCCGGTCAAATCACATGCCGACAAGTTGGCCTTCGAAAGATCTGCCAGAGCGAGCTTGGCTCCGGACAGTTTTGCTTTGGAAAGATTTTCCCCCGCGAGGTGCGCTTCGGCCAGATCCACTTCCAGAGCGACCGCCTCTTCAAGTAGAGCCGCTATTGACGAGGCGTCTCCGCTGAAGATTACTTCATTCGTGAAGCGGTTTTTGATCTCCAAGCCCATTTTTGCCTTTCAGCCATTTCTGCATAGACGCTACGTTCCGAAATCGAAACATAAGGCTGTAATCCATCCATAGGGCCTCCGGATCAAGGACCAGCCTTTCCATCGTCGCCCCCAATCCGAAAATACGCCGGATCGCCTTGCACGAACTGTTGTCGCCGGAGAAGAGTTGTCAAGTTGCTGACAAAAGAGGTCCCCTCCCATTTTGGAGCATACCCGCCCATCGGCTCCCCGGTCAAACATAATCTTGCCCCACGCGGAGCCATTTTTTTGCAAAGTGCCTACAACCGAGAAGTCCAACACGTAACGTCATGGAATTACCGTTGTAGTTTGGCTCACGCCCTGATTCAAACCTGCGCCGTCGCCACTTCTCACTCGATGCTCCCTTCCAATGGATTTTGACACCGACGTCTGATAATGGTATTTCAGGCATAGAATCATGAGTAATGAACACCCACGATCACCGGCCGGCACCGAAGGGCCTGAAAACCAGATTACCGTAGTCATTCCCGCATATAATGAAGAGGGAACGATAGGCGCGGTGGTGCTGGGAGTCAGGAAGAACCTACCTGAAGCCAGAATCCTGGTTATTGACGATGGCTCTTCGGACTGCAACCGCTGTAACCGCTCGAGAAGCCGGCGCGCAGGTGATCTCCCACCCACTGAACAAAGGAAATGGCGCATCGATTAAGACCGCGTTGCGTGCCATTGCCGGAGGGTTGGTCGCGGTTCTTGACGGCGACGGGCAACATGACCCTGAAGAATTGCCAGGGCTGCTGAATCGGCTGGACACGTATGACCTGGTGGTGGGAAGCCGGTCTTTCACCATGGAAGAGGGTTCGATTTTGAGGAACAGCGGCAACTTCGTGTTGCGCAAACTTGCCTCGTTTCTTGCGGAACAGGACATTCCGGATTTGACTTCTGGCTTCCGCGCTTTTCGGCACAACATAGCGGCCAAGTTCATACACATCTATCCGAATGGCTATTCTTTCCCGTCCACTAGTACACTGAGCTTTATTACCGCAGGCTACAATGTTTGCTTTGTACCCATTCGAGCCCGTCGACGGCCGGCTCATACCGAAAGCAAACTCCACCCATTCCGCGACGGCTTTCGATTCATTATGTTCATTCTCCGCATAATAAGCATGGCAAATCCGAACAAGATTTTCTTCCCTACCGGCCTGGCCCTGGTCCTGGCAGGGATCGTCCTTACTATCCGAAACCTTGTCCTTTTTGCCCAGTTCTCAGGTGGGACTGTTTTGTTTCTGGCCGGCGGCATCAACATTATTTTCTTCGGTCTCATCCTGGACCAGTTCGCTCTGCTCCGACTTCAGGATCGCGACTAAAAACCTCCAATAAGGCCATCTATATGTGCGGAATCTGCGGCATATTTCTGCTCGATCCCGGCGCGGAACCGGAACGTCACCAGCTTCAGCAGATGAATCGCACCATGAGCCACCGTGGGCCTGATGACGAAGGCTATTATGTGTCGGGACCGGTCGGACTTGGCATGCGCCGACTCAGCATCATTGATCTCCCGGGGGGCCGCCAGCCCATAGCCAACGAGGACGAGACGATATGGATCGTCTTTAATGGGGAGATATATAACTACCTGGAATTACGATCTGAACTCCTAGCGAAGGGGCATCGGTTTCGAACCCGCTCGGACACGGAGGTGATAGTCCATCTTTATGAGGAGATGGGAAAAGATTGCGTCACCCGCCTGAACGGCATGTTCGCGTTTGCTCTCTGGGATACTGGTCGGCGCTCTCTTGTTATCGCCCGGGATCGGCTCGGGATCAAGCCGCTCTTCTACTCATACGAACCCGGCCAAGCGTTTTATTTCGGTAGTGAAATAAAGGCCATTTTGACGACCCCCGTCAGCAGAAGGCCCGATTACCAGGCGCTCTACGATTATCTTTCGCTCATGTACGTTCCCACCCCCGCGACGGCTTTCGCCGCGATCAGAAAGCTCCCACCAGCCTGCGTTCTGACGTGTTCGCCGGGCGGATTGGCGATCAACGAGTACCTGGGACATCCCGCTCCCGGCACATGATGAAGAGGAATCCGCAAGCAGTGATTATGAAGGAGAGGTTCTCGAACTTGTCGAGACCGCGATACGGCGCCAGATGATTTCTGATGTTCCGATTGGAGCGCTCTTGAGCGGTGGACTCGATTCTACAATGGTGGCCGCGGTGATGGCCCGCAAGCTCCAAATGCCTCTCCGAACATTCACCATCGGCTTTGACCATAAATCATACGACGAATCCGCAAGAGGCCAGGCTCGTTGCAGACACACTTGGAACCGATCACCTGGATCAAAAAGCCAGCCCAGCGATGATCGCATCCATTCCGGAGCTTCTCAACTCGTTCGACGAGCCCTTCGCGGACTATTCGGCGATTCCAACGTTCCTGGTTTCGCAACTAGCGGCACGTTACGTAAAGGTGGTTCTCACAGGCGACGGCGGAGATGAAGTGTTTGCCGGATACCCGACCCACGTGGCATACAGAGTCAGCCGCCTTTTCACTATGATCCCACGATGGCTCCGGGAAGGGCTGATCAATCCGCTGGTGATGGCATTGCCCGCGTCCATGGAGAGAATCAGTTTCGATTACAAGGCCAAGAGGTTCGTTTCCGGAGCTGACCTTCCGCTGGAGCAGGGCCATTACTGGTGGAAAGTGATCTTCAACGAAGAGGACAAGAAAGACCTCTGCAAACCGGATTGGCTACAGATGAGGATGAGGGACAGTTTCGAGGTATTTGATCGGTATTTCCGCAAGACGGAACATGCTGATCCGCTCAACCGGCTCCTCTATGTGGATGCCAAAACCTTTCTCCTGGATGACAACCTGGCCAAGGTCGATCGCATGACAATGGCCAATTCCCTTGAGGCGCGAGTGCCCCTTCTGGACCACGAACTAGTGGAGCGGGTCGCGCGGATACCTCCGCGGATCAAATCCAAAGGGCTCCAGACAAAACTGCTTCTGCGCAGAGCAGCGCGGAATCTTTTGCCGCCCAAGATTCGCAAAGGGAAAAAGAAGGGCTTCACTCCACCTCTACCCTTCTGGATCAGGCACGAACTCAGGGAATTCCTTGGCGAATACTTCGCCCCGGAGAGACTGAGGGCTACAGGCATGTTAAACGAAAACCATTGCCGCCAGTTGCTCGACGAGCACCTCCAGGGGAGAAAGGACAACAACAGGCAGATCTGGACGATCTTGGGGCTCGTCTGTTGGCTGGAAAAATACGGGAGCTGATTTGAATCATTGCCGATTCGTGGTGACAATGGTATTCTTTACGGGGGCCTATGTTCGGGAATCTTAAGAGAACCCGATACGCCTTGGTGGCTCCCTTCACGGAGAAGCCGGCGGCTGGGCCGGCGTCCTGAGGCCTGTTGCACTCACATCTAATGCCTGGCTGAGTACTCGATGTGCTCAATCCAAGGGAGGGGGACGGACGATGGCCATGAAGCACAAAGTCTTGATCATGAAGTGCGACGATTATGACCCCGTGAGAATTGCGGGCATAATCAAGGAAGGGATGGAGGAACTCCGCGTCAAACCTAGTGGAAAGGTCCTCCTCAAACCCAATTGCGTCATTGCAGACCCTGAACTCTTTCCGCACGCTTTTACACGCAAAGAATTCCTCGAAGGCACAATTGTGGCCGCCAAGGCGAAAGGAGAGGCTATAAAGGAACTCTCCGTCGGGGAGAGGTGCGGCATCACCATCCCGACACGCTTCTGTTTCAGTCGTGCAGGTTACATTGAGATTCTCAAGAAACATGGAGTGAAGACATATTACCTGGACGAGGCCAAACAGGTCCCTGTGCACCTGTCCCACAAGGAGAGCTTGCGCGACCTGATCTTCGTTCCGAAGCCCATAATAGAGTCCGACTTCCTTATCAACCTCCCCAAATTCAAGGCCCATCCGTGGACCAGACTGACCCTGAGCCTGAAGAATTTCATCGGCCTGCAGGATGACCGGCACAGGTTGGTCGATCACAACAGCTTCCTCGAACATAAGATCGCGGACCTTCAAGAAGTCATTCAGCCGAGTTTCATAGCCATTGATGCCATCACCGCCGGTCAGAAGATGATGCTCACGCCCACACCCTTTTCAATGGGCGCGATCGTCATGGGGCTGAATTCATGCGCGGTGGACACAGTCGGCTGCCACATGGTCCACGTTGAGCCCCATGATTTGATTCATCTCCGTTTCGCGGCGGAGAGGGGCTACGGACCCATGAGCCTCGATGAAATTGAGGTTACCGGGGATTTCCCCCTTGAAGAGGTGCGAGACAAAACGAGGACATTCGAACTCTGCATGGAACATATTGACGACTACTTCGGTGAAGAGAGCAACCTGAGCTGCACAGTGGGGACTTTCCCCGAAGCGCATTCCAGAGATTATTGTTGGGGTGGCTGCCCTGGAGCGCTTCAGGAATCGATGCACATATTCAAGCAGTATTACCCAGACGTGCATCAGGAGATGAAAAAGGTGCGGTACGTGGTGGGAAAAGTGGAAGGGCCGCTAAACCTGGATCCTGACGAAAGAGTAGTTTTCGCGGGGGATTGCACAAGCTGGCAGGGGGCCATCAACGGCAAAGAAGTTAAGATTGGAGGCTGTTACAAGACCACTGCCGACGTTGATGCTGAAAAAACAGAGTCCAATGACATGCTCTTGAAGCTTTTCGGCTCTCTCTTTGATTGCTTCAGGAATAGGTCATCGAGGCACATCCATGCAAAGGGATGCCCGGTTTCTGTTGGGGCTCATGTGAACTACATCTCGTCCTTCGGGAAAATCAAGAACGTGAATTTTGACCCCAGAAACCTCTTGCCGGTCAACATAGCTTATTGGCAGATGCGAGCGATGCGGTTTTTCAACCGTGTTTTCGGGTGACCCCGGATGTTGGAGCAAACACGTCAGCCCTCCTCAGCAGCCACTGTGTGCTGGATTGGCTGAGGCTCGAACCGCTCCACGCGTATGGGCGGTCCAGCGTTCAGCTTCGCTGCTTGAGGTTTCACTTGCCTGTTTTCGCCGGCATGAACGCCCCACTTGAATTTGGGGTGGTCCCCTGACGGCGCGGCAGTCGGCCCGGCAGTCCGGCGGGGACCCACGCTGGGCTTAATTGAAGTCACGGCGGTTTCATTTCCGGGTTTGCTTGATGCAAGATCGAAGCTCTTTAAACGGCCCTGAGCGTCACTGACCGTGGCCTGCCGAACCTGAAGCTCCTCCACATCCAAATCTATTACCACTCGGTATGTCCGCTTTGGGTCCTTCTTGCTGGCCAACTCAACAAATATCAAATCATCCGTGACGCCGGCGGTCTTGACTGAAACCTTCGAACTGTCCGCCTTTTGAGAGCCGGGAGCTGGCGCAACCGCTTTAGGTTGGACAGGATTCTTTTGCAACTGAGCGGCCGGCTTCGGTGCCGGCCTTGGCTGCCATGCACCGGCCTTGACTCCCAGGCTCACCAGGATACCGCCGCTCTGTTTGTCAACCTTGAATGATGGGACCGGATTATCGCCGAAATCCATCACAACTCGGGCACGCGAGTTTGCATAGCCGAGACGAATTTCGTTCAAAGGATTCCGCCCGACATTGATTTTCGGAGGAATTTTCCCCAAACCCGTGGCGTCTACGTCCAGCACAAGTCTGTAGGGTTTCTGGATCACAAAGGCCGAGTGCCTTCCTACGGGGCCGTCGCACTTGATCGATATCTGCTTAAGGTCCGGCGCCACCTGCACTGCGGTGATGGTAGCCGGCTCCGCGGCCCAAGCTGGGCAGTAATTGGCCATAAGAAGCAAACACGCAAGGACCGGGGCGCTATGGCGTAGCAGTGACGATTTCATATCAACCCTCTGGAGCCGTATGGGTATCGACTGTCGGACACAGTCCCAGCCTCCCGACTCCGTGCCATGTTTTTCTGCATTCCAGCGGTCTGTAAGCCGCGGGAATGCTAGTCTCGACATTACCACAGTTGAGCCTGGTTGTGTCAAAAGAAAACGTATTTATCATATGTTATGAGTATTTATTAAAGCTAAATGGATTGCGACTAATGCTGGTTCGATATGCTTCAGGGACCTCTGAGATGCAGACAAAGTTCGTCATTCCCGCGGAGGCGAGAATCCAGCCTTGCTCGTGGTAACCCTTCTGGGTTCCCTAAATTCACAAACGAAGTGCAACAGGTTCGGTAGGGGCGACCGGCTGGTCGCGCCGCTCGCCCCTACCCTATCATTTACTCTCGAAAACAATGATATTCTTGACACACGGACATCAGGCTCGCTACTGGTCCGGCCTACTTGATCTTCACGGCCTTGGCATACTCCCACAGCCCATGAATATTGCAATACGAGGTGGCAAAGAGTTGCCCGGGCTTCTTGATCTTGAGCTTGGCCTTCACCGAATGATTCGTATACACAGGTCCGTTATTGGGGCCATCAACCGACTCCCCGTGAGCGGTGAACTCAAAATTCCCGACCTGATAGGCAAATTTTTCCCCCTCAGCTTTGAAAACAAGCTGAATCCATCTGATGTGGTGTTCTGTGGTGTTGGGATGAGCCACATCTTTTCCGACCGATACAGCTACTTCAAACATCTCGTCGGCAGTGACTTCGTCCGGGCATTCAATTACCGGAACATGCTTTTCGGTCTTCCAGTCAGCGGTCTGGTACAATTCTCCAATCTTGCTCATGTCGCTGCTCCTCCTCCCTGGTGGTGTTTTGCATCCATCAATTCAATGGGATAATTATATCAGAGGCAATGGCGGCACGCAATATGGGCACCGGCCCCTAGCGTGATGTCCCACTTCGAAAAGCGCTTTTGACATCCTCATCACCGGGCATTAAACTAAAGTTGGAGGTGTCGCGGCCTTTCAAGATCGAAGGCTAATGGTGGGACTCGTTAAAAGTGGGAATTATGTGTAGGAAAATAGTCACTTAATTTGTTTTCGAACACAAGGGGGAAAGTAAATTGGAAAAACAAGGAGAATATGAACGTAGAGTAGAGGCTGTAGTGGAGCAGTGTGACGATCAGATAGCGCAATTCAAAGCCGACTTGGAAGAGGCCGGGCCCGAACAGAAAGAAAAATATGATGAGGAAATGAGCGTTTTGATAGCGAACCGCGAGGCGGTGCGGAGGGGATTGTTGCGCGTGAACCCCGAAGGGGTCGACCTGTGCTCTTCATGTCCTGAGGAAGAAGAGGCGGTTTAGACTGATTCGGGTGCGACTGAAACTGCCGGCCAATGGCCGGCCGGCCTCTCTTGATGTAAAGCGAATGTTAACTGGGCACAAAAAGATCAGTAATGAAACGTAGCATGGAGACCCGGTTTGCAATGAGTTTCGGTGGTATCTGATTTTAACTCTCATCTCTGTTGGTCAGAGTTCCGGTAAGAGCCAAGCTGGCGAGATCCTCACAAAAGTGGAATCCATTCGGGGGGGCTGGATAATGGTCTCCCGAGGACAAAGTAAGGATGCTGCCGGCTCGGCGATTTGAATCGGCTGATCTTCATTTCAAGAAAGGGGCATGAAGCATGAACCTTTTGAGCACAGATGAATTGAAGGCTCTGATGGAGAGACGCGAAGGTCCTTGCGTATCAGTTTTTATGCCTACCCACAGGCGCGGAGCAGAAACCCAACAGGATCGGATCCGATTCAAAAACCTGCTTAAGCAAGCTGAGGAAAGGTTGACCCACAACGGTCTTCGAGTCCCGAATGCGAAAGAATTGCTCCAACCGGCCCAAGCACTGGTGCAGGACAGTCTGTTCTGGTCTCACCAGAGCGACGGATTGGCAGTCTTTTTTTCCGGGGAAGGTTCCCGGCAATTCAGTCTTCCATTCAATTTTGAGGAGTTGGTAGTTGTCGCAGATCGATTCCATCGTGAAGCCGATGCTTCCTCTCTTAAGTGGTGATGGGCGGTTCTACGTGCTGGCCCTCAGTCAAAACCAGGTGAGGCTCCTGCAAGGGACCCGTTATAGCGTCGACGAGTTAGACCTGGACGGTATCCCTCAGAGTCTTGAAGAAGCCTTGCGGCTGGATACTCCCGAAAAACAGATTCAGTGGCCTGCCCGCCCACAAGGAGGGACAGGAAAAAGCGGCCCTGTGTTTCATGGCCACGGCGGCGGGCCGGATGACCCCAAAGAGAGCATCCTTCATTACCTTCGGCAGGTGGACAAAGGTCTGCATGATTTGATCGGGAACAACCAAGCGCCCCTGGTACTTGCCGCGGTTGACTATCTATTCCCAATCTACAAAGAAGCCAATACATACGCACATTTGCTGGAACAAGGCATCCCTGGAAACCCTGAAGGCCTGACTGCACAGCAGTTGCACGCTCAAGCTTGGAGCATCATCGAACCTCATTTTCAGCAGGCACAGCAGGATGCCGTCAGCCACTACAATAGATTGGCGGGCACCGGCAGATCATCCAAGGACCTCGAAGTTATAGTCAGGGAGGCCTATCACGGCCGCGTGGACGTGCTCTTTGTGGCGACCGGGGTGCAGCGGTGGGGATCGTTCGACCCTGATACCGATGCGGTTCACTGGCACGACAAAGCCGAGCCAAGTGATGAAGATCTGCTCGATTTCGCGGCGATCCAGACCTTTTTGAACGGAGGCACGGTCTATGCGGTAGAGCCGGAAAATGTGCCTGATGACAGACACTTGGCTGCCATATTCCGGTATTGAGAGGAGGCCGCTGCCGTCTCCGAGAATTGATGATGGACGGTGTGCATATTGGGACTTCCGTGTGGTCCAGCGATTACTGGGGAGGCCCCTTTTTTCCGAACAAGTTTACTGACCCGCGGCTTTGCCGGGGGTCAGTAAACTTAGCAAGTGGTACGTATTCCGGGGGCAGGTCATACGAGCCGCTTGTCCAACACTGTCCTAATGGCAATGAGAATGTCCTTGGCATCGTAGGGCTTGTTGATGAATTCTCTCGCTCCGGTCACCTGGTCATCGAGAGCGAGACCATTTGACGAGTAGCCACTTGCAACGATGACTTTCGCCAGGGGATCAATTCCCAGGATCTTTTCAAGACAGCGCTTGCCACCCATTCCCGGCATATTTAGATCGAGGATCACGAGGGAAATCTCATTTCTTTGAGCGGCATAAATCTCCAGGGCCTGCTCTCCGCTACGGGCTAAGAGCACCTTGTATCCTCCCATCTCGATTATCTGCTGTCCCATATCCCGAATGCGATCATCATCATCTACTAGAAGAATGGTCTCCGTCCCAAATGCGGGCATTTCCCGCGTCAGCGTCAGGTCAGAGATGAGCTCGCCGGCGGACACCGGGAAGTAGATCTTGAAAGATGTACCTCTGCCGGGTTCACTGTAGCATCTGATGTACCCGCCATGCTGGGAGACAATGCCGTGAACCATAGCCAGTCCGAGGCCGGTACCTTCGCCGTTAGTCTTCGTTGTGAAGAACGGCTCAAATATGCGGTCCAGGACCTCTGGTTGCATTCCGATCCCCTTATCCGAGACAGTTAAGAGGACGTAATGACCTGGTTTGGCCCTTAAGTGAGTCCAGAGGTATTCATCACTAAGCAACATATTGCTCGTTTCGATGACGAGTCGTCCTTCGTCCGCCATCGCGTGCTGGGCGTTCACGCCCAAGTTGAGTATTACTTGCTCGATTTGCCCTGGATCGGCGTCGATTATTCTGAGATCTCCGGCCAGCAAGAGGTCGATTTGGATCATCCTAGGGAGTGTGCGGCGGAGGAGTTTCTCTACCCTACGAACCTCCTCGTTTAGGTCGATCGGCCGCATCTTGAATTCGCCCTTACGGCTGAAGGTAAGGATCCTTGATACGAGATCCACCCCGTCTCGCGCAGCATGTTGAATCACCTCCAGCTTCTTGCGGTCAGGATCTGTAGGACCCTTTTTCATTAGGAGGAGGTCTGAGTAACCCAAGATGGCCTGAAGTAGGTTGTTGAAGTCGTGAGCTATTCCTCCTGCCAAGGTGCCTATTGCTTCCATCTTCTGTGCCTGATTCAGCTGTTTCTGGAGCATTAAATCTGAGGTGACATCGCGGCCCACCATCACGTAGTAAACCACCTGACCAGATTCATCCTTGATGGGAGAGATCGTGGCCATTTCTTCAAACAAGGAACCATTCTTCTTCTGGTTTGTGAACTGTCCACGCCATACCCCTCCACGCCTTATGGTAGACCACATTTCTTCGTAGAAGGCTTCGTGGTGTTTCCCGCCCTTGAGGATTGCAGGTGTCTTTCCCATAACCTCGTCGATTGGATAACCAGTCGTATTCTCGAACGCCGGGTTGACGTAAAGAACCGTACCGTCCGGTTCCGTGATCATAATCATTTCGCCAGCCTGTTGGACAGCGGCAAAAAGTCTCTGGAGTTGCTCTTGAGACCGCCTGCGTTCAGTTATGTCTCGGGTAGCCCCGATGATACCGGCCACGCCGCCAGTGTGATCGTATAGGAAGCGTGCCGAGACCTCAGTCCAAATGCTGGTGACTGTCTTTGCGATATTGCTCAAGCTCAAGTGTTCTGACTCGGTTTGGATCGACTCCCGGATTTCTCTGAATCGCAAGCTCCTCTCCAAGCGCTTTCAGGACCAGCTCTACAGAGGATTGAGTCAAATAATCGGTCGGTTGGAACGCCATCCATTCGCTGGCAGCCCAACCGTTCATTCTCTCAACAGACGGACTCACGTAGGTGACTCTAAGACTTAGGTCCATTGCGAAAATTACGTCGGAAACATTTTCGGCTAGGAGTCTATATTTCTCCTCACTCTCTCGGAGGGCCACCTCGGCACGTTTGAGATCTTCAATATCCTTTGTGACCGCGAGGATATGGGGATCTCCACTCAACATCATGAGTCCGGCAGAGACGAGAATTGACCTTATTTCTCCATCACTGCGACGAAGTTTGGTCTCGAAGTTCCTCATATTTCCGTGCTGCCTCAAATGAGCAACAATAAACTCTCGGTCCCGAGGATCAGCCCATAACGCTAAATCCAGAGCCTTCTTTCCGACAACCTCATCTCTCGCGTACCCTGTGAGGAATGTATAACCTTCGTTCACCTCGACATAGGTTCCATCCTCCAACCTGCTGATGGATAAGGCATCAGGGGTCGTCTCCCAAGCCAACCTAAGACGCTCTTCACTCTCACGGAGTGCTCGTTCTGCCTGTTTGCGCTCCGTCATATCGCGAAGGGCAGTCAAGCGGATCTTCCGGTCGCCGCTAATGATCGAGGTACCGTGAGTCTCGCATGGAAATACTGTGCCATCCTTACGCAGGGCTTGGTGCGCGTAAGGGTCCCTCCGATTTGAACGTATGGCCTCGGCTACCAGGCCTCGCGACTCGGGGGCGACCGCTGTCATTACGGGCTCCCCGAGCAGCTCTTCCCTTTCATACCCGAGCATCCGCGCAAGCTGGTCACTGACATCCACAAAACAGCCTTCATCGATGATTGCCAATCCTTCGAAGGAAGCTTCCAACAGCATCCGGAATCTCTGCTCGCTCCGAGCCAGATCCGCCTGCGCCCTTTTCGAGTCCTCGATATCTTTCATGATGGCAAGGAAGTGAGGTTCTCCTTCAAGTGTCATGATCCCCGCAGAGATCTGAACCGTTCTTATTTCTCCGTCCTTACGGCGGAACTTAGCCTCAAAGTCCCGTACCTGACCATCCAGGGAAAGACCGGAGATGAGCTTTGCGCGGTCATCTGGATAGACCCAGAGACGAAACTCAAGTGAGGACCTTCCGACAACCTCATCACGGGTGTAACCCGTTAGTTTGTTGAAACCCTTATTCACATCCACCACTAAGCCATCCTTCAAACGACTGATGCTGAAGCAATCGGGACTCGTTTCCCAAGCCAAACGAAGGCGCTCTTCGCTCGCTCGTACAGCTTCCTCTGCCCGTTTGCGCTGAACGATTTCTTGTTCGAGCTGCTGGTTGATACTCATAAGTTCGGAGGTCCGTTCCTGAACACGACGTTCAAGCTCGTCGTGCGCTTGTCGTAGTGCCTCCTCAGTCCTTTTGCGATCAGTGATGTCAAGACTGGTTCCCACTATTCGGTACTGGATTGCCATGCTTGTCCCACTCCATAAGCTTTGCCCGAGCCAGAACCCATATGTAATCGCCGGACTTGTGCCGCAGTCGGTGTTCAACCTCGTATAAGGGTGCACGACCTTTTGCATGAGAGTTAAAAGCCTTCCTTACTCGCTGTACGTCTTCGGGGTGGACCTGTGACCCCCACCAAGTAAGGCTTGGCGTGGTTTCCCCAAGTGAATATCCGAGCATCTCTGCTCTACGCGTGTTGATAACCGCCTCACCAGTCTGAATGTTGTAATCCCACATAGCAAGGTCGGCTCCCTTCAATGCAAGCTCCAACCTATCCTCACTCTTTCGCAGCGCCTCCTCCGCCTTCTTGCGCTCAGCGATGTCCTGCGCGAGTTTTTTGTTTAAGACCGACAGTTCCGCTGTGCGTTCGTCGACTCGCTGTTCCAGTTCATCACGGGCCTTCGTTAGAGCTTCCTCCGCCTGCTTTCGTTCCGTGATGTCCAGCATCGTCAGGAGATTTGCAGGACTACCTTTGAATTGAATGGTCTTCGAATAGATTTCCACGCACTTGGTGATGCCTGATTTCGTGATTATCCGAAACTCGTAGTGGGCCTTCTGGCGCGTGTCGCCCGTCTGCTTCATCCTCGCTTGCTCCATCACCAGCGCTCGGTCCGCAGGATGAACCACTGCAAGGAATTCCTCTGGCCCCCAATTTAAGATCTCTTCTAGAGAATACTCGCATAAGGCAGCCATAGCTTGGTTCGCGTACTTGTAAATTTCGTCTTGAAGAATGGCGACTGACATCAGAGACTGCTCTGAAAGCAGACGAAACATCTGTTCACTTTCGAGCAACGCCTCTTCCTGTCGTTTCTTATCCGTGACGTCGTGAAAGGTGTGTATGACCCATTTGTCTAATACGGTCTTTCTGAAGTCGATCACACAGATTTTTCCATCCTTGCATTTTACTTCTCGCTCTACCGGTTCAGCTTCCGTGTCTTTTTCACCAGCCTCTCGGGTTGCACTGAGCCATTCAGACCTCACTCGATCCGCGTGTTGCGGATCGGGATAGGCGAGGTGCCACCAATGCTCAAGCATCGGTATGTCCTTCAATGTGTAACCAAATAGCTGAATGAATTTCTTGTTCAAGTATTCGACTTCGCCCTTCATGCCAGTTACGGCTATTCCCATCGGAGAATGCTCCATCAGTCTTTGGAAGCGATCCTCACTTTCCCTCACCGACAGCTCCGCGCGTTCTCTTTCCCTGACCTCCAGCATCAGCCTGTCATTAATTGCCTGAAGCTCTGCCGTTCTCTCCTGAACTCGTCGGTCGAGTTCAAGATGGGCAGACCGAAGACCCTCCTCCTCGCGGACCTGCCCGGTCACGTCCCGGATCATGGACAGGACCCCCGGTCTTCCCTTCCACTCTATTGACGCGGACCAGGACTCGACCCATTTCAGCGCTCCTGCTTTCGTAATAATCCTAAAGCGGTGACCCGGAGCAACGTATTCTCCCTGCAGTCTCATCATGTAGATGCGGGCCAAATCCTCCAGGTCTTCAGGGTGAGTCAAGGCAGCGAAAGTCCTCGAAAGGAGCTCTTCTCTGGAATAGCCGGTCAGTTGGGTTCCAGCCGGGTTGGCGAACTTCAGCACCCCATCCTGGGTAATGCAGATGGCTTCGCTGGAACTCTCCACGACCGCGCGATAGTGGTCTTCGATTTCTCGGAATTCGGGGGCGATTTGCAAAAACGGCTCATCGATTCTGTCCGAAGTCTTTTCGGGAGGCGCTTCATCGCTTGTAGGTCTCTGATCCCTGAGAGAGACATTCTCAGCCTCCAGCTCCTCGACCCTTCGGCGCAGTTCACCCAATTCCGCCAGCAGTTTCCCTCGACTCAACTTGTCGCCCGGCATGTGACTTCCTCCGCGTGACAGCGCGTCGTGGCAAGTGTGTTGAATGGAAAAATAAACTGGTCACTGTCATTCATATTATATTCGCAAGGGCCCTAAGTCGAAAGGTTCCGTGGCGCCCAGAGGTTGAATAGTCTTACGAATAGGCAAATTCCGTACCAAATCACGTCTTGATACGAGCAGGGCCTGAAATATGAGAACAGGTCTTATTATGGTTGGTTATCGAGAACAGTTTTGAATTGAGGAGCCTCTTGAATTATCGGAGCAGGCGGGTCTAGTTGGCCCGCGAATCACCCAGCGCACAGAAAACAACAATTGAATTCCTATTAAAGTCAATTGGGCCACAGTGACCCAGGGGAAAGCTAGTTGGCCGGTTTGACCCGGAAAGCGCAGCGTCGTCATCCGCAGTTTCAATCTGGCGCCAATTGGTCCACCTCACGTGTTCCACTCTAAACCACCCCCGATATCTCACAAAAGCGATCTAAATGGAGCAAGGCATAGACGTGAACAATTGGCTTGGTGAGGACCGCCCCCGTTCAGTTTTATGAGCTTGTCATGGACGCTCATACGGGCTTGACGCCAAGCCTTAGCACGAACTGAAAAAAACGTTCGGCTTTAAGAAATGGGTGGGGCAGCGACCAAAAGAACAGCTACTGAACGACCGTTGGTTATTCGTTCAGCGGAGCGACGCACAGCTGGCCGATTCCTGAGAGCCCAATAGTAGGCTCTCAGGACGTTGCCATGGCCGCATTTTCGCTCCAAGCGTTGTATGACGCTAGGGTGCTCCGGCCAGATACTAGATTCGGGTGATTTTCACGTACGTATCATAAAACGATGCACTACCACCGATTGGGTCCGTAAGGCAGACATCGCGCGCTACTGTGTCCTCCAACATGACCGGATTGGGAGTAAAGCCGCGTGATCGTCTCGGGTTGCCCTTGACCAAGCTTCCGTCAACGGTCAAATCACGAGAACCGCTCGCCCAATGGCCAAAATGCCAGGACACAGCGACTACACCGGGTCTCAAGCCCTCAAGCACCTTAACGGCCCCCTCAACATGTCGAATCTCGCCGTTTCCCAGGTCGAATGATCCGTCCGGATTAGTGGCCGAACCGAGTCGCACACGTTCGCCGGTACGAAGACCCAACTTCTCTGCGTCAACACGGTTCAGCAGCACGGCATTCCCGGGATCTAGCTCGGTCAGCCACTGGCACGGCGGCATCGTGCGGCTCTGAGTGCCAAAGATCTCTTTGAAGGTGATCAGGCGGAGCGGGTAGTCTCCGTTCCTGCACAACCGACTTTCCGTCCGCGAATCTGGGTCCTTCCAGGGCCGGCAGGCCGTCGAACGGCTGGCCCGACATGGAATTGCGGCCCTTAGCTACACGTTCCACGAATATATGAAAAATACCCGAGTAGGGGTGAGCCTGCGTGTCGCCTTTGTACATTTTGTCCGAGTCTTCGAAGCGGCCCCCGCGGTTGAGCACGTAAACCACATGAGGCCAATAGTCGGCACCGGCAGCATTCTTCCAACGCTCTTCATCGAAAACGCTTTTCGGCAATGTCTTCGAGCCTTGCGGAAATAGCTCCATCTCCTTAGCGTCCGCGGCTGGGACCGAGTCGCCCTTCTTATCGCCCATGGCAATATTGGCCACATTTTTGAGATACCAGTCGTCCTGATGGTCGAAGTTCTTGCCGGGTCCCATGGCGTCTTTGCCGAATCCGGGCAACTCCAGTTTTTTACCAACTGCAATAAGGAACGCTTCCATATTGATCGGCATCTCTACCCCGTCAACCTTGGTAGTCTCCGTCAGAGGCGCCACGACAGGTTGACGCGTTTTGCTCAAAGTGGCGAGCATCGCCGGGGGGCCTCCCGCTGGTGATCCCCAACGCTCCAAATAAATTGTGTCAGGGAAAACATAGTCCGCGTACATGCTGGTTTCGCCGATCTGAATATCGCAAGCGATAAATAGCGGGACCTTTTTGATGTCTTTGAGAACGGGGATTTGTTTGTGGCCTGCCGGCGTAGAAAAAACGGGCGTCCCCATGTGCAAGAACAACACTTTTATCGGATAGGGATATCCGTCCTTCGCTGAAGGAATAACTTCCTGGTAGAGGTTGCCGGTAAACGGATACCACGGGCGCTTTGCGGGATAGCCTGAAAACAGGGTGCTCTCCTCGGTACGTGGCGCCTTCACGATTCATCTTGACCCCGAAATTCCAAAATAGCGACGGGTGCATTTCATGGAAATCGTAGGGATTACCCGGAGCCCCGCCGAACTCGTGCCAATGGCCGCCGCCCTGGGCCAAGCCGCCCTTCCAGCCAGAGTTTCCGATGAGAACGTTGAGGAGAATGATAGCTTGGCCGTTGTAGTAGCCGTCCGTATGCTGCACGGCTCCGCGGTAGAACTCCGCTGCGGCCTGTTTCCCGTACCGAGGTAAACCGCCGAGCCATGTCAGCGATCGTATCCTCAGATACTCCGCACATTTCAGCGTATTGGGCGAGCGTTTTCTCGCCGACTCGATCGCGGAGCAGATCGAAAGCGGTCCGCGCGACAATCCCGTCCTTCTCCATTTTTGCTTCTAGATCGCCTTCAACCGCTTTGTCTTTATCGTTGGGATTAACGGCCAGGAGAGTTCCTCCGCGTGACACCACAAATTCAACGTTGCTTCCAAGTCCAACCTCGTTGGCTCGCAAGTAAGTTGCCGGCCGGCCTCCTTCGATCTTGACCAGATAGGAAGCTGTGCTCCATGCGGTTTCGCGATCTGCCTTGGCCGCGGCCTGATTTGCATTTTCAAGAAAACGGCGGTCAATTCTCCCGTTTTCGACTATCCAACGGGCCATTCCCAGGGCAAAGGCCCCGTCTGAGCCCGGCTTGATTGGGACCCACCAGTGAGCCTTGCCCGCGGAACGGGAAAGCCGTGGATCTAAGACAGCGATCTTAAGATCCTCATTGGCTAAACCCTCCGCCACGAGTTGAGATAGAAGCGGTGGGCCAAAGTTAGCATCACTGAAACCGGTTCCGAAGAAAATGGCGAAGCGGGCGGAGCCAAAATCGGGCTTCATGTGGTCTTTTCCCCCGGTCCACTTCCCGTCTTCCCATTTGTTTGTCACTTCCTTGTAAGCAATGTGATGACTCTGTTCACAGATCGTCGTGTGCTCGATGTGGTTTAATGACCCAAAGCTTTGAAAGGTAAACCATTTCATAAGTTCGGCTCTGCCGTGCTGAATACGACCGGCCAAGAATACGAATTGGTTGTTCTTGGGGCCCAGGTCCGGGTGATCGGGGTCGATGAGTGTGTTCAGTTGTGCCGAGTGCTTGCTCTTGAACTCCTCAACGGTCATTGACTTTTTCTTGATTTTAGCCACATCCTCGGACATGACTTTTGCTACCGAGCGGTCACGAAGGACGCAGACATCTTTCAATCCTTGGACGGGGCCTTCGCCGAACAGGTTGCCTCCCTCAACGATCTCGTTGATCGCAACGTTGAAGTCGACGGTGACCCATTGGCCGCCGCCCCGAGGGGTTCCGGGTTTGCGTTTCAGCACTTTGATGATGCGATGCGGATCGTACAGCGTCTCGATCCCACTTTGGCCTTTGGGACAAATTCTCCCTTCCGCTAGTGCCGCTTTCGCAAGTTCACCAGCGTAAGGCAAATTGTGCAGACGCGTCTGCGCACAGATCGGACTGCCGTCGATTTTCACGAGGACACCATCGACCACCTTGCATCTGAGCGAGCAGCTTGTGTGACACTGGAGGCAAGTCGTATAGATGGTGTTCTCCGGATTGTTGTGAAGGTACTTGTATTCACCCTTGTCCAGTTCGGCCATGCGCTGAGCGTGAGCCAAGCGTGAGAAGACTGGCGCCACCGTTCCTGCCAAGAGACCGCAACCGCCGAGCAAGGCTGTAGAGCGCAGGAAGTCGCGCCGATCCACCTTCTTTCCACCCTGCCTATTCGTTTTCCGTGAATTATTTTTCATGAGGTAAGTTCTCCTCCTTGCCTTGCATCTTCGTGAATCTCTACATCCATCGGAAGGTATTTCCTGGCTGCCAGCATCATCCAAACGCCGATGGCAAAGACCCCCAGCATCACCAGGAGGTCGCTGGTGCTTGGAGCGTAACCGTATGCATATCGAATCTGGTTGTAGGCCCCCAACTGCATGTCGAATAGGGGCGTTATCTGAGGCGGAATAACTAAGGTCAAACGGGCCCCGAACATCCCTATCACCACGAGCAAACCCGAAAGGCCAAGCCAGCCTAGGGCCTTGTTGGTTCTTGGACTGGCTACCAAGAACAAGGGGATCACGAGTCCCATGGCTACTTCAACGACCCAGAAAATCCACTTGTACGGGCCGACGAGAACAAGCTTGTCCGTGGACGCCCCACTGGGAATGGCCGTATACGACGTCGTGAACATGTCTGCAAACATGATCAGGGCGTCGAGAAGCAAGAAACCGATTGTCAGTTTAGCAAGAAAGGTGACGAGCTTTAGCTTCCGCTCACGAGGCATCTTGCCAAAAGCCGCTGTCAGGAAGGTCAACAGTGCTCCACCAGAAGTTAGAGCCGAAACGATAAACAGAAGTGGAAAGAGCCCACCTAACCAATTGGGGCGGGCTTTGGCCACAGCGAAAATAGTGCCGACGCCACCGTGAACTATGACTGCGGCGGGTATTCCCAGGATACCCAAGATCATCAGCCATTTCCGGTCTCTCAGGAAACTTCCCCGGTCCAGGCGAGTACTGCCCAGCGACAGGAGACGGTACAACCAGGTTGGTCGCTTTCCCGACTGTACACTCTGGACAAACTTCGGCCTCATGACCAAGTAGATCTCAGCAACGACAATCGCAATGTAGACATTGTAAAACAACCCCATATAAGCCATGACGGAAGTGGGATTGAAGTAGAGTAGGACCATGTACATCCGTTCGGGGTGACCTGCATCCAGAACGATGAGGAGGCCGCCCAAGAGCAGACATCCTAATGCCTGTAGGAGAGCCGCAGGCCCTGCTTCCTCCAACTGCTTCACCCCGAAGACGTAAATCAAGAGTTGAGATCAGGAACGACCCGGCCGAAAGGCCAAGGAAAAAGATGTACCCGGACACCCAGATTCCCCAGGTGACGAGTTGTGTGGTTCCTTCGTCTATAGGGCCGTTCAGGAATTTGGCCCCCATTTCCCATATTCCTACCGCCGTCGCGATGATGAGCAGTATGAAGCCAATCACTCGGATCAACGGATTTCCTCGATTGTTGTTGGTTTCCATGATTCCGCCCCTTATGTTAGGTAATACACGCTCGGATTGTTCCCCAGGTCCTCCTTCAGGCGCATATGATCGCGAGTAGCCAGAAGAAACCGGAGCTTTTCCCCGTGAACGGTGCAGAGAGCGTCAGGGTCATTCAAATTGCCGAAATGGATTGCATTGCCGATGCACGTTGACGCACAGGCCGGGCTCAGGCCCTTTTTCACCCGATGAATGCAGAAATGACACTTCCGCACATTACCTCTGGGCGACTCGTTCCCCTTTAGATGACGTTTCCTGTTCTGGCCGTACTCGGGAGATGGCTCTGACTCGTACGGTGTAGGGCTGTCATGGTAGTTATGACCGTAATCGAATGCCCGCACGCCGTAAGGGCAGGCTGAGATGCAGTATCGGCATCCAATGCATCGATCATAGTCGATGGCTACGATTCCATCGTCGCGGATGTGCGTGGCCTTTGTCGGGCACACGACCGTACAGGAAGGAGTGGCGCAGTGCATGCACGGCCTGGAAATAAATCGGCGTCGCACGTCCGGGTAGGTCCCGACCTCCTCTTCCATCACAATATTGTACGCAACGCCCGGTGGAGTATGGTTCTCTGCCTTGCAGGCCGCGGCACAAGCCTTGCACCCCACGCATCTTTTCAGATCGATGATCATCCCGTAGCGGATGGCCTGTTTGTTTGCCGAATTCGGCTCCGCGGCGTTAACGGGTGCCAATCCAGCCACGGCTCCGGCGCCGGCAAGTCCTCCTACACGAAGGAATTGACGTCTGTCCATTGGCTTTTCAGGTTTACTCATTGCTGCCTCTCCTTCTGTCCTCCTCTTTGATGATTGCTATTTCGACGCTAACGAAAGGCGTTCCATTCGTCATGCGCAGGTCCTTCTTCAAAAGTAGTCTCAGTGCAGAAAATGCTCTTCAACCAGTAGACTAGCTCGTCGGGATCTACCGGTTTGCAAAGGCAAGCGTAAATGTAAGCCTCCATAGCCTCCTTTAGTTCGGGATGAAACGAGCGGCCGGAAACGGCCACAACGTATAAATCTGGATAGGTCTTTTTCAGATCGCGCAGCTGGCGATTATTGACTGGCACAGTGTCCAAATCCAAGATCACGGCTCGGCACGACCTCCCATGAATAAGCCCGGGGAAGCCGGCGAGGGAATGCGAGGGTATGACAAGGTAATCTTGTGCTTCCAGCAGATTGCACAGTTCGCGACGGCTTCCTTTATCAGCATCGATCACGATGATAGGTCCTTTCATTGGAGGGTGCCCCGAAGCGGGAGTTTCCGCTAAATAGGTGCAAACCATATGCCATTCGTGGCGGAACGGGGCTAGGAAGGCTAAAACAGGACTGGGAGGCGAGCAGATTGGTCAGAAGACCTGTCCCGATTCTGAACACAAAAGAAGGCGTAACGGATTTGCTTGAAATTATGGCAGGTTGTCGTGTCCCGAATCGAGACACAGTCCATTGGGAGGCGAGACGCTTTGCGCCATCATTGCAGGGTCGGTTTCACTAAGCGGTATTTCTTGAGTTTTGTATAAAGTGTGCTGCGACCCATGCCAAGTCGACGCGCGGCCCTTTTCTTCTCCCAGTTGCACTCAGTCAGCACTCTTTCGAGCAGCGCTCGCTCGTTTTCTTCGATAAGCGGCGAGGAAGGAGCCTGCATCGACGAACCTCGGATCGCGGCGGGCAGGTCCGCGGTTTCAATTCGGCTGCCTTTGGCCAGGGTTACAGCATGTTCCACACTGTTTTCCAGTTCCCGGACGTTGCCGGGCCAGGGGTAGTCAAGTATCTTACGCATGGCCTCGGGGCTGAAGTCATGGATGACCTTGCTCTGCGCAACAGCAAAGCGGTTCAGAAAGTAGCCGGCCAAGAGAGGAATATCATTGAGGCGATCTCTGAGGGGCGGTAAGAAAATCGGAATGACATTGAGGCGGTAAAAAAGATCTTCGCGAAAATGGCCCTTTTGGACCTCTCTGAGAAGGTCCTTGTTTGTGGCAGCCAATATCCTCACATCGACGTTGAGGCTGCGTTCGCCGCCCAGACGCTCAAACCTTTGTGTCTGGAGCACACGGAGAAGTTTTATTTGGGCCTGGGGAGGGATTTCTCCGATCTCATCCAAAAAAACTGTTCCGCCGTCAGCCTGTTCAAAACGCCCTGCTTTCTGGCGTATCGCACCTGTGAAAGCGCCTTTTTCGTGCCCGAACAGTTCACTTTCCAGCAGAGTTTCAGGGTAGGCCGAACAGTTAATGACTACAAAGCTCTTGCTTTTTCTCTCGCTCTGCTCGTGAATTGCCCTAGCCACGAGTTCTTTTCCCGTGCCGCTCTCGCCTTGGATGAGGACGGTGACATCAGTGGGCGCTATGTCTTCTATCAGTCTGTAAACAACCTGCATCTTGGGATTTTTCCCGACGATTCCACAGAATTCTGCGGAAGCCTCAATCTTTGCTCGCAAATCACTTGTCGCTTCTTCGTGCAACATCGCCCGTCTGATGACTCCGGCAGCTTGCGTCAATGTCAGACCGATCACCTCGACTTCTTCCAGATCGCAGTGACACTGCTCAGGGCAAGCTAGCACTAGACCGCCGAGGATTTGATTCTCGCTCGCAAAAGGCACTACTGCCTGTTTGGCCGCGGTCTGGAAGAAGCTCGGCACAACCGGCGGCACCAGAGCCGGTTTGTTCAAAAAAGTGAGTTCATCCATTCGGGCCAGCCTGTCACCGGCAAGACGTATCGTTTCGGCGTCCTTAATCACCTTCAAATCTGTCTCTGAAAGCACGTAAAGGCTGGTCCAGTCCTCATTCAAAACCAGAAGAGCCATTTCGCGGCAAATCAAAATTTGCTGGAATCTCTTAATAAGAGCCGGACCAATTTCTCGGAGAGTAGGCAATGCCCCGATTTCTCGGATGATTTCGCAAAAGGTTCTCGTCTGGTTATGAGTCCGCTCCAGTTCTTCGGCTTTGTTTTCGAGGCGTAAAGTGTAATCCTTTACCCTGCTGACCATATGGTTGAAAGCAGACGCCAAAGCAGCGACTTCATCTTGCCCCTGAATATCAACAGTGGCATCGAGATCGCCCTGATCCACTCTCTTGGTGGCGATCGCGAGCATGGACAAAGGATTAGTGATCCTGCGGACGAAAATGAGGCTACCCACAACTGCCAAAAACAGAATGCCGATAGTAATCATTGTCATTTGAAGCCAAAGAGCCGTGACTTGCTCTCTGAAGGGTTTCTCTGAAAATCCGAGCCTGAGGACACCGGCGCGGCCGGAAAATATCGGCCACGCGATATCCAGGTAACGTTCGTCCTTGGTAGAAGCGATCTGTTGCATGTGTCCCAGATCTTCGGAGGACGCCTTGTTCGCGTCTATCAGCTCGGTGGGAACACCTTTGCCGAACGTGTGTGCGAGAATCTTTCCGTCTCTGAGAACGAACAGGTAAGCTAGAGAAGGGTTGCTTCTCATCTGGTGGTCCAGCATCTTTTGGAGCGCAACCCGGTCGTTTAGCAACACCTTTTCAGCGGCTTCCAGGGCAATAGCATGGCCGAGGCTGTCGGCTTGAGCTGTGACTGCAGACAGCAGACTTTCGGTATAGCGTTGGGTAACCAACACCGAGATTAGGAGACCGCTGCCTATGACGAGGCATGATACGGCCGCCAACAGCTTGCTGCTAAGGCTTTTCGGGCCCATCAGCGTTCCTTCAGCCGTGACTCCGATTGCTTCGGCATTGCTCTGATACTATCGTACCAGTCATCTTGTGGCTCAATAAAACGATCAATCATAAGGTGATCGAGAATATTCTTCCCCTCGTTGTCCTCGTGCATTGAGAACAGGAGCTTTCGGATCTGCTCTTTCATGTCGTCGGATAGGTTCTTCGAGGCCACCAACGGCGGAATCCCATAAGCATCCGATTTTCTTATAACCCGGGTTGCGCCTGTTATCTTTGGATTCCTCCGATGATAGAATTCCCAAATCAAGCTGTCTACGGACGCTGCGTCCACGAGTCCTCTTGCAACGGCCGTGATCGCGTTGTCGTGGCTGTACGTATAAATCGTGCTGCTGAAAAACTTCTCCGGAGTCTCGCGGAGTGCGACAAGCCAACGGGTGGGGACCAACTTCCCCGTGTTGGAATCGGGATCCGTGAAGGCGAATGTCTTGCCCCGCAGGTCTTCCAGCTTCTCAAAGGGGCTCTTCTCATTGACGATGAGGTAGGCTTGATAAAAGTGGCTCCCGTTAACCTCCGGCGTCGCCAACAGCTCGAAGCCGTACTTTTCTTTTTCTAGAGCATACGGCCCTGAACAGAGGAAAGCCAAGTCAATTTCGCCTTTCCCCAGCATTTCATTGATCTCACCGTAAGTCCTTCGCTGAATGAGCTGTACCTCTTTTCCCAGCTTTTCGGCAATATAATTGAGAAGCTCGCGATAGTGCACGAAAGTTTCCTTGGGAGAGACCATAGCCGCGACGGCAACGCGCAACGGTTGCCGCCCCGACATCTTTGTTTCCGGCCGAGCAACTTCGATGGTCCTGGAAAAGTCCACAACCTTAGTATCGTCGTTTCCAGTGCAACCAACGGTGAGGGATAGCGTCAAGACTATTAGGAACCGAATCAGCATATTGGGGCCGGCGTTGCTACGGCAACGGTCTTGAATCTGACGAGCACAAAACTGCCATGAAATCGAAAAAACGAATCTTGCCGGAATATCTAGTGTTATACTAATTCCAAAACCAATCGGAATCAAGCAGTTGTAATGTTAATCACTATCGTCGAGCAATGAAGTTCCTGACTATTTGGCATGGGAGCAATTCATTGATCGGGGCCAAGTCCGCGACACCCCCAATATTGCTGTGCCGCTCAATTTTATGACCGGAAAAAGCAAGAACATTGCTGAAGAGCGTACGCTAGGATGTGTAACCTTTCAGATCTGTTTTTCGTCCTATAGACAAATGCGGAGAAAAGGAGGTTCTACTATGGACGAAAAGACAAAACTCTTGGTTAGTCTCGGAGCAGCGGTCGCGGCCAACTGCGTTCCGTGCTTTGAGCATTTCTTGACAAAAACGGAGGCCGTGGGCTTAACCTCCGGAGAGATTCAGGAGGCGGCGGACATAGCGGATCAAGTCAAAAACGGAGCGCGGATCACCATAATGAGCACTATCCGCGGGATCATCGGATCAGGGACATCACCCTGCAGCAGTAAATCAGATAGGTCGTGTTGTGGTTGACCTGAGCAGGTGGGTGAAATGAATTTCTGGGAAATCTACGATCAATATTACTTCAGAGTCAAGAGAGTCATCCTTGGCCTTGTACGCGATGAATGGGTCGCCGACGATCTGACGCAGGAAACGTTTGTCAGAGTTCAGGATCACCTTGGCGATCTGAAGAATCCGGCAAAGCTCTCGTCATGGATATTTCGCATCGCGTACAATCTGTGCCAGGATCATTTCCGCGAGGCGGGCAAATCAGTCATAGTTGATGGCGCCGAAGAGCAGGAAATGGAAACGCTGGAGGAGGACTCTGTTCAAAAGGAATTCGAACAGCACCAGATGTCGGAGTGCGTCCAGATCGAGATTGACCGGCTTCCTGAATCGCTGCGAACTGTTCTCTTCCTGTCCGACGTGATGGAATTCAGCCAGCGAGAGATTGCCGAAGTTGTCGGAATAACCGTAGAGAATGTTAAGGTCCGACTCCATCGAGCTCGGAAAAAACTTAGAGAGCTTCTCGAACAAAAGTGTACCTTCGAAACCGACGAGAGAAATGTGCTCGTGTGTGAGCCCAAAGACAAATGCAGCTCTTGACTGCCGAAATTACATGGGAAACGCTTCAAGCGCCGGAAAGGATGTGATTCAGATGTGGGGATATGAAAGCTTCTGTTGTGGGTTTGGATGGTGGTGGATAATTCCCGTCGCCATGATAATCATGATGGCTCTGTGTTTCTTCATGATGCGGGGACGCATGGGGTGGATGTTGTGCGGTCCCGTTTCCCGTACCTCCAGCGACTCGTCTTGGAACGGACGTTTCGAGTCGGCACGGGAGATCCTGGATAAGCGATACGCCCGGGGCGATATTGGAAAGGAAGATTATGAAGAGAGGAAAAAAGACATAGAGCGAACCGATAGTTGATGGGTCGAGCCTCTGAATATGCACCTATTGTTGAGTGTCGAGAGGGAGAACGCCTCAGGCGGCTCCCCCTGGCACGTCGAGGATTAACGAATCAACCTCCGCAGGGAGGCTGCGAATTTAAGCCGCCAGGCGCGGCATCCATAAGAACTAGGAGGAGTCATCGTGGCACTAATCCAGACCACCTCGCCGGAAAAGGCGGAAGGAAAACTCGCAGAACTTTATGCCGAAGTGGAGCAGATGTTTGGGAGGGTTCCCAACAACGCTCGAATGCTCGGAGTCAGCCCTGCTCTTCTTGAGAATCAATTGCAGCTTATGGAGTACTATATGGGGCATCCGACCTTGAGCACTCCGTTTCTCGCCATGGTACGTATGTTGGTTTCCAAGGCGTGCCGTACTCCGTACTGCCAGAACCTCAACTCAGGACTCCTCCTGAAATCGGGTTTTACCAAGGAACAGATAGCAGCCATGCAGGCGGATCCCGGACAGGCGCCTCTGGATGACAAACAGAAGGCGCTCTTGCTGTTTGTTTTGAAGTCCTGCGATAACGCTCACTCGGTAACTGCCGATGATGTAGACCGGCTTCGGTCTCTGGGATGGAGTGAAGTGGATATCGTGGACGCAGTGGCTCACGGTGCAAGGATGGTGGGGACCAACATCATTTTCAACACCTTCAAAATCGACCAAGACTGATCGGTGAGCTGGAGGAGGGGTTGAATCCCGCACCTACTACAGCTTCCCAATTCTTTCGCCATAAACTGGAGTCAAACGTAATTCCGTTTTCTCCGAAAACCTTGCACATGTCTCCATTTTACCGATACCGCATGAACAACGGTCGTGACATTAAGCAAAAGGCTTGGGGAGAGCGCTCCGTGCGGTCTCCCCCGCTGACCTACGCGGGGCAAGCCGAACGTATGTATCGTCGGCTTCCGATGACTAGCTTTTCACCTATAGACCTTGAGATTGATACAAAAGCCCATGGGATAGAGCCTCGCAAGAATGGTCCCTATGGGATGATGACTCCTGCTGACAAAACTTTGCGGCTCCAGGCTTGGGCAGCCATCTGAACGGGGTCCCATGGACTACTCAAAGGCGGGGTGTAACTCAAATCGAGGTCGCTCAACTGTTCAACCATCATGTTACTGAAGAGTGCAGCTGCAAATATGTCTATCCGTTTAGATATCTCAGACTTGCGGTGCCCAAGAATCTGAGCGCCGAGGAGACGCCCCGTCGTTTGGTCACCAGTAATGCGGATGATCATCTTTTCAGCCCCGGGGTAATAGACTTTGTGATCCCAGGTTTCAAATTGATCGGTGAAAGGAGTAAATCCGGCTTCCTGGGCCTCAATGTCGCGAAGCCCTGTGCGAGCAGCTACCAGGTCGAAAATCTTGACAGCTTGCGTGCCGAGCGATCCCGCGAACTCACGATTGCCTCCAACCGCGTTTTCACCTGCTATTCGTCCCTGTTTATGAGCCGTGGTTCCCAGTGGAAGATAGGAGTAACTGTTCAGAAGGTTGTGCCAAGTTTCAACACAGTCACCAGCCGCGAAGATGTCCGAGATGTTGGTTTCCATGCGTCGATTCACCTTGATAGCCCCCTTGAACCCTGTTTCGATTCCAGCTTCTACAGCTAGCGTCGTCACCGGTCGGCACCCTACTGCCACCAGGACCAAGTCTGCATTGGTGCAAAATCCATTCGTGCCCTTCACTGTAAAGCTTTTCCCCTCTGCCTCTACCGACTCAATTCCCACGTCAGTCGCTACTTTGACGCCGTGTCGCTCCATTGCTGTAGCAACTTTCTCGCCCAGGGGCCTGTCAACGGTGGTTAGAACTGTTTCTGCAAACTCCACGACCGTGACCGCCAGGCCGCGAAGAGTCAGAGCGTCGGCCATCTCCATGCCGACATAGCCTCCACCTATGATGAGAGCCGATTTTGGATTGTGGTCCGCAAGGCGCTTATGGACTGCGAAGCTGTCTTGCATCCACCTCAGGAGGAAAACTCCCGGCAGACCTATCCCCTTGATGGTGGGTATGATCGATTCCGCACCGGTCCCAATAACGAGACGATCATACGACAGTTCGCTTGTTCGCCCTTCCGCATCTACGATCTGAACGATCTTTCTGTCTGCGTCGATTGCGGTGGCGCAGTGGTCCAGGAGTAATCGAATTCCCGCGTGCTCGATTTCGTCCTTGGTTCTATGGGCGAGAGTTCGCCAGTCAGGCACTTCTCCGCTCAGGTAGAAGGGCAAGCCGCAAATGCTGAAATTCGGGAAGCTGTCGGCAACCACAAGAGTGGGCTCAACCGCCGGGTCTATTTCACGCGCTCTGATAGCCGCGCTAATACCGGCATCACTTCCACCAATGATGACCAGATTATTATTGACCATTGTGCCTCTTCCCCATTTTTCTGCCTCGGAAAAATGAATCTGGCAAATATTATGCCCTGTGCCTGCCGCACGCTGCAAGGCTATCTTCGGATATTTTCGTTAGCTTTTCGTTAATTCAGCGGGAGAAGAGAATGCCTCGTCCCGGAACCTGAAGGCGACATTCACGAGGCTTATGAGGACCGGCACTCCGGTGATGGCCAAATTACCGCTATTATCAAAGGATTGAAGGTCAGTGCTCAGTTCACTTCACAAGCGAAGAAACGACGCTGAAAATACAAGGCAACATCGACCAGCAAAATCATTACCGGAACCTCGACGAGCGGTCCAATTACCGCCGCAAATGCTGCGCCCGAATTAATGCCGAAAACCGCCACCGCCACTGCAATTGCGAGTTCAAAGTTGTTGCTCGCAGCGGTGAAAGACAAAGTGGCGGTCTTACAGTAGTCCCCGCTAATCTTCCCACCCATCCAGAAACTAACCACGAACATCACCACGAAGTAAATGCATAGTGGGATGGCGATTCGCACGACGTCCATGGGGATTGTAACGATAAGGTTGCCTTTAAGGCTGAACATGACCACTATGGTGAATAATAAGGATATAAGGGTGATTGGGCTTATTTTGGGGATGAAGGTCCCTTCGTACCAAGTCTTTCCTTTCCGCTTCAACAGGACGAAGCGGGTGATCATGCCGGCGATAAACGGAATGCCGAGATAGATGAACACACTCTCCGCAATCTGCCTCATACTGACTTGCACAATACTTCCGCTAAGTCCGAAGAGCGGTGGAAGCACGGTAATGAAGAACCAAGCGTAAACGCTGTAGAAAAGAACCTGAAAAACGCTGTTGAACGCAACCAGCCCCGCAGCATATTCCGTGTCTCCTTTAGCCAGTTCGTTCCATACGATGACCATCGCGATACATCGCGCCAACCCGATCATAATCAACCCAACCATGTATTCCGGATGATCGGGTAACAACAGAATAGCTAGGAGAAACATGAGGATAGGCCCAATAATCCAGTTTTGAACCAGAGACAGACCCAGAATTTTCCAGTCACGAAGTACGTCCCCCAGATCCTCATATTTCACTTTGGCCAGAGGCGGATACATCATGAGGATAAGACCGATAGCAATTGGCACATTGGTCGTGCCCACTTGGAAATATTGTACGAACTGCTCAACCTGCGGAAATAAGTGGCCAGCTCCTACTCCTGCGACCATCGCAAGGAATATCCATAGGGTAAGAAAGCGGTTAAGAAACGATAGTCCTTCTTTACGGCAACCATATTGTTCCCCGCCTTCTCCTGGTTTGTCATGCAAACCTCAAATTGTCTCAATCTCTTGCACTTGGCTTAGTACGTGTGCCGGTCAGCCCTGAAACACTGCCGTATTATCTTCCATCTTGCCTTGCTTCCTGCACAGTTCATCCGGCATAGCGTTCCAACACGTTTTTCAAAAACTTTACGTCTTGGCTAATCAGGGGGTCACCTGAGAGCGAGTTGACGATCCATGGGATGGCGTCCTGAACTGCAGGCGGTGATGTTCCCTCAGCCAATCGATAATACACCCAGCGTCCAATCTTCCTGGCCTCGACGAGCTCAGCATTCTTCAGGATAGACATGTGCTTACGAAACCGTGGAGGGGGCCAGGCCCAGGAATTCGATAATCTGGCAAACGCACAGCTCACCGCCTCGTAAGGCCATGAAGGCCCTGACTCTATTCTCGTCACTCAAGGCTTTGATCGATGTTCATGAATTGCCGCATATTACATCTCCTATAGTTCGCCAACTAACGAAGTATGGAGATAGATTACCATCACGAGCTTACTTGTCAAGACTCAAAATACTACGGCCCAAATCTGATGATTTGTAACTGGTGCAGCCGTTTGCCGCATAATTAGGCTCGGTGGCACGAATGACCCCAATAGAGGCTCAATTGCCGGTCACCGATTGCACCACTTTCTTCAAACTGATTACAAATCAAAATGGAATTGCCCCAGATACGCTTCCAATCTTGCTTTGTTCCCGGCATCCAGCTTGGGACAATGGTCAGGACCTTTCACTCCTTCGGCTGCTCTCAAAGCAAACACCGTGCATGTCGGCTCGCCACATTCGCCGCAATTAGTCTTGGGCAAGAGTCTGAGAATCTCCATCATTTGAGGCACAGCCGGCGATTCAAAGGACGGCTCAATTTCCTCTCGCTTCTCCCACGCTTCATTTACCTCTTTCTTGAGCCATTGCAGGATCTTCTCAGCCTGCGCTTCGTCTTCCAGGGCGTTCACAAATATCTCGCGAGCGTGCAACGCGATCAGCTTTCCGTGGGCTCTCAGCGTCAGTGACGGCGGAGACTTTGTATAGTTGGTTCCACCTAATGTTGTATTCAGATAGGGTAGGACTTCGGAGATATCATCCTCCAGATGAGCCACACAGTGCACCGACTGAAAATTGGGGTTGCATTTCGGCCGAAACATCTCCTTGGTGTATTCATGCAAAAGCATTGTACGACCTCCTTGTCTGATAACCTGACAACCATCTATCGTGTCTGATCGAGACTAACGTTCCGCACCACTTTATGAATGGGATAAACATTGCCCGGTCGGGGTCGGTAACTGAGACTTACTTCGATCACGGCATCCCTCAAGTCTGACGGCAAGGGCACCTCGATGGTCTCTTCTTTAGGCGCGAACGGTTGAATGCTGGTATCCCGTATGAAGCCCAACTTTTTCTCGGGCCCCAGAACCATTTCTGAGGAACGAGAATCCGTTGCCTGAGCAGCGTAGCTTCTAGCTGTCTGGAATATATTCTTCCCGTCCGGACTGCTGGCGGTCACATCCAGGACCACCTGGGTTTTCGACGGTCAGCCGTCAGGGATGCGATGCCCGGCCTTGCTTGTGATCTTGGTCTTAACCACCACCATCGGGAAGAACGCCTTCTCGTCCGGATGAAACGTATAAGCCAGAGTCTGAACCTCCATAGGTAATGATTCCCGCAACCTAGCGGACAACTGGTCTCTGTCGTTGAAATCAGGGGGCATGTAGTGGTCGGCATTCTTCATGTGACATTGCTGGCATGTTTGTGTGCCGCCTGATGGAATATAGGCGTGGAGATAGCTGCCGTAAAGGGTAGCGCATTGCACCGGCGTTTCCGAGTCCAAAACCGGCCCCAGCCCGTGGCATTGCCCGCACATCAACGAGTTCTTAAGAAGGGGGCTCTTCTTGACAGGATGCCCCTCATGGTCTGGTACGTCATTATTACCATACACGACCCCTTTCTCAGGCCGCCCGTGAACCACTGCTTTGTCGTTGTGGCACACCAGACAACTAATATTCAGCTTTCTTACTGTGGACTTGTCATCGTTCAAGATAGCCCCGGCAATCTCCGCGGCAACGTCGTCGGTCCCGTACTTGATCTGAGGAAGGTGGCACTTAAAACACGGAAAGTTGGCTGTGGTCGCTTTTCCTCCCGGTTTAACGGCCAGCGGACCTTTCTTGAGGTAAGGTGCCATGAATATCCAGTCGTCCAAACCCATCAGAGGTCTCGCATGATGAGACCTTTCCCATTGCTCATAGATTTTCTCGTGACATTGCTTGCAAGCGGACGAGTCGAACAGAGCTATCAATTCATTCAGCGTGGAGACTTGCTGGGCGGAGTCACTGCGAACAATGGCGCCGTTGAGAAGTAGGGCAGCAATTATTGAAAGCGTAAACGCCCATTTCATATTGACATCTCGGAGGCAAAGCGACGTGATAGAGTTTTCCTCATTGCCTTCTTAAACCACAGTCCGGGATCGGTTTGCCTCTGGCAGCCGTTACTTGATCGTTTTCTGCAATGAAAATTAACGGTTGAGTTCCTCGCGGTTAAAGCCCCATTCCCAGGCTCGGAAACATGGTCCCCACACCAATATAGAGTCCCACTCCCGTAAGAAGTGCACCGGCTGCCTTTTTCATGTAGAGGTTTACAGAATGCATCCGTGTTGACCCGATAAGATGTTTGGCAGCACCCGCAGACGTTCCGACTGCAAGGATGAGCAGGCAATGACCGATGCCGTAGAAAAGCATCATGACTCCGCCGAAAACTGCACCTTTCAAAGGTATCACGCTAACGATGAGCAGGAGAGCAGGTCCTGTGCAGGGAAGGGAAACTAGACCGAACATGAAACCAAACAAAGCAGCCCCAAGGAATCCCGTGTACTTGGGTAACTTGTCCTGCGAAATAGGCAGCTGTATGTGAAAAATGTCCATGAAGTGGAGGCCCAGCAGTATGCAGATTGCAGCAACCACGTACACCATGTATTCGGATTGCAGGAAAGGCGCAGCAGCAAGTCCCACGGTAAATAGAATCGCCAGTTCCACGCTGAACCCCAGAATGAAAACCAGCGTGAAAAGAAACGACTTCCACGCAGTCATTTCTTCGTCCATGCCGCCTATGAAGCCTATCAACAGCGGGACCATGACGATAACGCACGGATTCATGGCAGTTAATGCGCCGCCCACAAATGACCCGCCCGCGGCCAGCCAAATGCTGCCCGAAGAAACCCATTGCTGAACGACTGTAAATAGTGACTCCATACTTTTGCTCCTAATTAGGTCTTTCACCGCGGCCAAGTGCGCGACCCTTTAAGCACCAGCGGGCATGGCCCGCCCTACCCGACCACGGCGTTGAAAGGCCATCTTTGAAACCGCCCGTCCGGGCTCTAATGATTCCGTGTTGTGTTTTTGAGGCCTCACGCTTATGCAACATGCAGCTCGTAAAGCCTCATTCCATTTGTCTCCACTGGTTCCATCGTTTACCTGCCGGCATTTGGATACGCGGGAGGGGCCTGGGGGGCAGCCGCCTGAGGGAACTGTCCAGGAGCACCTTGCACACTCGGCTGTCCCAGGCCCATCTTGGCGAAGACCTGAGCGATTTGCTCTCGCTCCAGGGTCCCTTCGTTTCTAAAAAACTCCTTGCCGTCAGGCATCAGGAAAACCTGAGTAGGCATCATTCTGACCTTAAAATTTCTGACCAAATCCTTATTGGCATCCATGTCCACGGTCATTACGATTGCCTTACCAGCGTAAGCTTTTGACGTATCATCCAGGATCGGCTTCATGTATTTGCACGGAATACACCAGCCTCTGCCGAATTCGAGAAGAACAGGCACCCGCTTGGCCATCAACGCTTGCAGATTTATCTTCGGATCTGCCGCGTACCCTTGAGAGAGAAGCCCAGAAACACCCATCATTAGAGTCCAAATAATGAACAGTTTCACTCTTCTTCGCATCTGGAAAGGTCCTCCTTCCGTTTTCTTACTCTTTTCGTTTGCTTCTGTCTATCCATGAGCATTCAGCCTCATCGCGTGACCTCTTTCGGTCACACGATGGACCGTCCGCCTATAGCGAATAAGCTGGAAAGATGGTCAATGTCCTTATTCCTTGTAACCAGAACACGGTATGCACACCGGAGCGCCATCTTCCGTGAACCGGAGTTTGTTTGCAAAAGTTAGCTCGCCGCAGATCGAGCAGCGCTTGGCCATGAAAGCTGATTTGCCCTTCTTTACCTCTACGGTATGGACTTTACCGATCTCCAAGAAGGCGCTTTCATCCAATGATAGAACGCGGGCCACCATTGGGTCTGTGATTTCCGGTTTGATGTCCTGCGGCGGAACACCTTCTTTGCGCTGTTGCACAAAAGGCGACTTCAGGGCATTCTCGAAAAAGTCGGGTTTGAGTGAGACCCGGACCGCCTTTCCGCTCTGCTGGTCAATTAGGGTGAAAGCCATTTTGCTCCAGTTGCGTTTCTCAATGTTCGACTTTCCGTACGTGCAGCCTGTGGCCGTCATAATCCCATCAAGAAAGCATCCAGCCGCATGGCCTTTTCCAGTTTCGGATATGACGAAAAGCTCCTTGTCCTTGGACCGTTCTACTCCGAGGGCATTCATTGCAGCCATCCCCGCTCTTAATCCCATGGGCATGGCCGGGCATTTATGTCCGTGAAACTTGAGCCCAACTTCAAAGACTTCCTGAAGATTTCCCGCGCGAACATCCGCGGTCGGCTTGTCTCCTTGTTCAGCAGCCATTGCGGGCGATAGCAGTACCACACCGACCACCAGCATCGCGAATGCGATAAAAGTCGAACTCATCCACCCTCTAATAGGCATTAGAGTTTTCTTCTTCATTATGATCACACTTCCCTTGATTTTCATGTATTTTTTCATCGGTTTCGCACGCAGCCACATCACACGACCGCGTTTCATCTTTCAATGGAGCCCACTGCTCTTGGACAATGGGAACAATTCCTCCGTTCCGGGATTTGGGAAACACTTGGTGCATGCAGTACCGTGACCCGCGTCACGTGCTTTTCGTCCGGAGTGGAAGAACTCAGCCGGCTTTTTTAAAGCAAATCAGATCAAAAGAACGGAGGTAAGTGCAAGGGGATTAGAGCAAAAGAACGGCGCGCACCACGCCAGTTCCATGAGTGGCCTGTCACCTCTCGCAGCGAACCGGTGATCCGTCACTGGAGGAACGAGCGAATCGCAGCTCAATGATTTGGCCTGGAACTGAACCTCGTGGAATCGATGAGCCGGGTTTGAGGTAATTGCCGCGGGGAATGGCCGGACACTTTTTATGCTTCTTGCAGCAACACTTGGAAGTCCCGCCTTGACTCCAGGCCGTATCCCAACCGTTGCCGGAGACTTCCCCACGGTTATGGTCAGATAAAGTGATCCCAAGGGCAACGCGGGCAATTCCGAGAGCACGGAACATGCCAAGCGTCTCAGTGGGGCACAAGAGACCCAAACCACTGAAGATGTGGACACTCATCATGACAACCATGACGAGGCCCGCCCATCTCTTATATGCAGTGATTTTCTTCATTTTCCAACTGACCTAACAGAGTCGGCGTGTTGTCTTCTTGTGGTAAACCAAGCTGCTGACGCCTCTGAATGCCTCTCTGTTCGACAACCCGATACATCCTGTGCCTTGAGAGCGGTCCTATCACCGCACCCCCGCGCAGTCAACACCGAATTTGGACTGCATTACTCAAGAAGATAGCCATTTGAGTATTTCCGACTCCTTGGGTACCTTGCCGGCCACCTTCACCTGACCGTCAACGACAAGGGCCGGCGTCATGAACACCCCGTATTGAGCGAAGATCTTTAAGTCCTCTACTTTAGCCACATCCGCGTCGATTCCCTTTTCCTTCACAAGCTCCGTGACGAGGTCATATAGCTTGTTACATTTGGCGCATCCTACGCCAAGGATTTCCACTTTCATCAAATCCTCCTAGTTTTCTTGCGATCACAGAACGATGTTGAACAAGTATCCGACCACGATGATCCCCACCGTGACGACTCCGATAAAAACCGCAATCAAGCGTGGTTTCAGAACCTTGCGAAGAATTATCGCCTCCGGTGTAGAAATCGCGATGACTGCCATCATGAAGGCGAGAACCGTCCCGAAAGCGGCTCCTTTTGAGAGCAGCGCCTGAACCACCGGGATGATGCCCGCAGCATTGCTATACATGGGAACTCCGATGAGCACCGCTACTGGAACGGCCCACCAGGCTTCCTTGCCCATGATTCCGGCCAGAAAGTTTTCAGGCACGTACCCGTGGATCCCCGCCCCCACTGCAATGCCGATAGCCACATACGGCCAGACTTTCAGCACTATGTCCTTCACAGCATCGATGCCGAACCGAATCCGATCTTCCCAGCTCACACTTTCTTCTTCGAATTCAAGTTGTGCAGTCGCTGGCTTGTCGGCTGTCAGTTCAAGCACCCAATCTTCCAGATGTTTTTCCATGTGCAGGCGACTTATGACAAACCCCGTAATCAGGGCGATTACAAGCCCTGTGCCCATGTACAGCGCCGCCACTTTCCATCCAAACAGGCCGAACAGGAGAACAAGGGCCACTTCATTGACCATTGGGGCGGAAACGAGAAACGAAAATGTGACACCGAGAGGCACCCCCGCAGTAAGGAATCCCATGAATAAAGGTACGGCGGAACACGAACAGAACGGCGTCACAACTCCGAGCAATGCAGCCAAAACATGCCCCGCGGACTCGCGGCTGCCGGCCAGGATTTTCCGCGTCCGCTCTGGAGTGAAAAAAGACCGGATCACACCCACGAAGAACACTATGAGGGTAAGGAGCAGGAGCACTTTGGGAACTTCAAAAATAAAGAACTCCACTGTGGCCCCGAGATGCGTGCCCTCCCGGAGAGGAAGCGCGTGATAGGTGACCAGGCGAGAAAATGGCAATAAATTGTCATAGACCAGCCACCATGCCTGCCAGCAGAACGGTGCCGGAAAAGAGGTAAATGATCTTCGACCGAAGTGTATCGTTAAGAAACGGAACGGTCACGGCTTGTTCTTTGTCAGCGGCTTCTATTTCAAGCCCTCGCAGGTCTGACTTCGGTAACCTGCGCCAATTCGTTATCGGAATTCATGTTGTCCTCTTCGAATCGCTGATTTCATAGCCTGGCGCAACATCCGGGGATGGCACCAGTTCCGATAAACCTACGATGAACACGACAGACATCGCTGTCTGCTTCAACACTCAACCTTCATGAGATTCAGGCCACCAGTACTGACCGTTGATCTTCGAGTCTCTTGATCACAACGCCCTCCACGCATCGGGCAAAATCGATGGCGCAAGGCATTGTCAATCTGTACATGATCTTGAGCCCGTCTCGCCGGTCCGCGACTAGACCCGTCTTTTTCAGTATGGAAAGGTGCTTGGACACATTGGAAATCTCAGTCCCCACATGAGTCACTATGTCGCATACGCACATTTCGCCCGGTTGGAGGAACTCGATGATTCCCAAACGCAGGGGATGCCCCATGGCCTTGAAAACCTCGGCTTTTAATCGGAGCCGCTCTTTTTCTTTCTCATTTGCGCCCATGTCTTATTCTCCATTTTCCCAATTGGTCAAATACTAAACAATCGTCCTTGCCTTGTCAAGACCTTTTTTCCTTTCGAGAGCAAAATCGACCAAAAAAGGTAACCATTCACTTAGGTGGCGATATTTCGTCGTCCCTGTCATTGCGAGGACGTGAATCTGCGAAGCTATCTCCGTTTTCTTGTGCTGAGATCGCTTCCCTGGGCTCGCAATCACAACCTCCGCCATGGGACCGCGAATGGTTAATCATGGGCTATGGAATCCGTGTCTCCGGCATTTTAGGCTTGCAGTTTCTTTCTCGTTTTTTACTTGACAATAAATCTGAGTTGTTGGATATGTGGACATATGTCCAACTCTCATGACGATATTCACCGTTTTGCCGAAATCTTCAGGGCGTTGTCTAATCCCAACCGCTTACGGATCTTTTTGCGGATGGTCTCATGCTGTCCTCCGGGAACGAAATGCAGTACTGGCATAGGCTTACGGCAGTGCGTCGGCGAACTCGGCAAGGGCCTTGAGATAGATTCCTCAACCGTTTCTCATCACATCAGGGAACTCCGGCAATCAGGGCTCATACGCGTGGAGAGACGTGGAAAGAACATGCTGTGTTGGGTGGACCCCGAAACGGTGCTCCCAGCGGCGAACTTGCTGACCGGGTGCTCGCTGCCCGACTATCTCAGAAGACGAACGTCTCAGTGTAGGAGAATGCAAATGAATGATTTGACTTCCGACGAGAAAGGGAAAAGCTGTTGTGCATCTGAGGACGCTGCAGCCACCTGTTGCCAACCCGCTGCCGGAAACTCTTCTTCGTGCTGCCCTCCCGGAGAGGTGTCTTGGGAAAAGGGAAAGATGCTCGTTTCCATAATTATCATATTGGCGGCAATTGGGGTTGGAGCCAATTCATTCTTGAACGGAAACTCTGCTCAGTCCTACACTACAGTTCCTGCAAAGTCCTTTTCCGCCGGTCTCACACAAATTCCGGCTGTGACAGCAGAGAATAGCACCCAAGCTAAACCGCAAACCAAACAGGAAGAGATTTCTCTCTACCGAGTCCTGGATTCCTTGCAATCTCTCGACACGTTGGCAGCGGACAAAGATGTTGTGTTTCTTGTGCTCCCCGGTGAAGCACAGATTTCCTCTCCCGCAGTTCCAAAGCAGTTAGGGACGGTAGCGAACAATCTGTGGAAATCGGGACGAAGGGTTGGAGTGTTCACGCTCAAGAACAGTGCGCCAGACCACACCCAGTTAGCGAGTCGCTTCTCGGTCAAGGCTTTTCCCTGTGTAGTAGTTTTGGGGCGGCAAGGCTCAAGCATCTGCTGTGGCCGGTGACATCACCGAAGCCGGTTTATACAACGCGTTTGTCTTGGCATCAACAGCCGCCTCTTGCTGTCCCACTCAAGGGAGTGCATCCGGCTGCCCTCCTCAAAGCAATGCGTCTTGCTGCCCGAAGTGATGGAGTTCAATAATGTTCGAATGGTCTGCCGCAATGCTGAAGTCGTCCACTCTTTCCCTGGCGGTCTTCCCTGCTGCTTTTTTGCTGGGAATAATAGGATCCGTCACATCCTGCTGCAACCTGCCTGTTCTTGGTGCCATCGCCGGATATTCAGGCACTATAGGACATGACAGCGGTCGTCGTGGCCTCCTCGTGGCTGCGCTGTTCTTCATGCTTGGGACCGTCGCTGCCTTCGCCGCTCTCGGAGCGGTCAGCGGGTTCATCGGCAAGTCGCAGGAGCTTCTTTGGGGTTGTATTGGAAGCTTTTTGCAGGATTCATCTCGGTCTTGTTTGGGCTGGTCACCCTGGGTCTTCTTCCGCTCGATTTAACCAGGCTGGGATTTACCGGGAAATACCTGGAATATGCAATCATCCGGAGCAACGATTTACGGTCTTGCAGTAGGAGGCGGCGCTGCCGCTTGTTCTGTGTGCTGCAATCCCATCCTTCCGGTGGCTCTAGCTGTTACGACTTTGCAAGGGCACACCCTTTGGGGCGCAGCCATACTTACGGTTTTCTCGATTGGCTACAGCTTGCCCATCGTCGGAGTTCTCGTGGGACTGGGACTAGGGTTCAGAAGATTGACATCAGTTGTTCAAAAGATTAACCCCGTGATCCAAAAAGGCGCTGGGGTTCTGCTTATCGTCCTCGGCTTTTATTTCTTGTCGACACCATGATGGAAATTGTCGCAGGGAAAGGGATGCCAAAAATGAAAGATCTACAAGATTCAGAAATAAGGGAGTCCGTAAGGCAAAGATATGGACAAATTGCGAAAGATGGAAAGGCAGGATGCGGATGCGCCCCATCAGGATGTTGTTCTGGACCATCAACTGAATCTCACAGGCACTTCCTCATTGAATGTAGGGTATTCCGCGGAAGAGGTTCAAGCCGTTCCAGTAGGCTCCAATTTGGGGCTCGGTTGCGGCAATCCGCATGCCATAGCCGGTTTGCAGCCCGGCGAGACTGTTCTTGATCTCGGCAGCGGCGCAGGATTCGATAGTTTCTTGGCAGCCGGACAAGTCGGGAAAAGCGGGCATGTCATCGGGGTGGACATGACTCCCGAGATGATTGCCAAAGCCCGGGAATATGCGAAGTCAGAAGGTTATTCCAATGTTGAGTTTCGTCTCGGTGAAATCGAAAACCTGCCTGTGGCCGACTCCAAGCGTTGATGTCATTATCTCGAACTGCGTCATAAATCTTTCACCAGACAAGCGGAGAGTTTTTCGCGAAGCATTCCGAGTTTTAAGGCCAGGCGGACGATTAGCCATTTCCGACGTGATCGCTACTGCACCATTGCCCGAAGCCGTTCGGAACGACTTGGCTCTTTACTCCAGTTGCATTGGCGGAGCCGTTACCATGGCCGAACTGGAGACCATGCTCAGCGAATCCGGGTTCCACGATATACGAATTCAGCCCAAAGACGAGAGTCGCGAATTTATACGTGAATGGGCTCCGGGGCGCATATCGAAGACTACATCGTTTCTGCCATCATCGAAGCCGTCAAACCGACCTCTTAGGGTGTCGCGTCATTTATTCGGGAGGTTCCCAGCGACGCGATGAGCAAGCTGCCGGGGAGGCTTGGCGGCTGGGATGGGTCGTAGAGGTACTCGCGGATGATTCTTGTGACCGATCTTTCAGCCTAGTCCACTACTCGTCTTAGATCGAAAGCTATTGACAAGTCTTTGATCGATATGGGTGGGGTATTTATCGGAGCTTCTCATCTCCTTCGCGAGATTTTGCAATTGCCACGGTAGTATTGACTAGGTACGAAAAATCCGGTAAAGACCTTAGCCTTCGATGGGCTTGAACTCGGGTCAACGACCTAATCATAGTGAGGGAGAGTATTGGCTTGAAACTTCAGTACAAATTGGGGATGGTAACTGCTTTCTTGGTGGTAGTAGTAATCGTGGCATTGAGCTACGGCACTCATATGACCCGGTGGACAAATTGACCCTTGCGGCAGCTTCGGGCGACCTTTCGCAGGTCCAGTCTACTCTCGATTGGGGCGCGCCCGTTGATGGGCGAGATCGCAGGGTAAGACCGCCTTGATAAGTGCTTCGAAGAACGGACACAAAGAGGTAATAGAATTCCTGTTGGCAAAGGGAGCAGACATCAACTCGAGAGGGAAGTACGGCAAGAGCGCGTTGATGCCTGCGGTCAGCAGCGGGCCATATAGAAGTCGTCAAGCTGCTCCTGGACAGGGGAGCCGACGTTAATGCCAGAGACGAGTACTACCAAACTGCTTTGATGTGCGCTTCCCTCAAAGGGCACACGCAAGTTGTGGAGACGCTTCTCGCCCGCGGCGCGGATGTCAATGTAAGGACCAGAAAGGGATTCACTGCACTGAGTCTTGCATCCGAACAGGGACACGAAAAGATCGTTGAGATACTGTTCAAGGCAAAACCTGACCTTTTTCTTTGCGATTGCCAGAACAGACGTTCCAGGTACCAGTAGGCGCCGCAGGAAGCCACAGATCAAGCGGGCCGGCTGGCTCGATTTCGGCTCGCAACTCAAGGATTTCCTGTATGACATGAGAGGTGAGAAGTGAAGTATCGTGGCTCTTGCCGCGCGATTGCTCATAGGCGGGATGTTCGTCTACGCGAGCATTTACAAAGTATTCGATCCCGCGGGCTTCGCGGTTTCCATACGGAACTACATGATAATTCCGGCCTCATGGAGCAATATTGTGGCCTTGACGCTCCCGTGGATCGAAATAGTGGCCGGAGTGTTTCTCATTATCGGGCTACAGGTGAGACCATCGGCTCTGCTCACCACCGGAATGTTGGGAGTGTTTCTCGGGGCCATCATTTATGCGTATTCCATCGGCCTCGATATTGATTGCGGGTGCTTCGGATCCGCTGCAACATCCGGCGGTCGGATAGGGGTCACCCACATAGCTAGAGACGCCGCCTATTCCTTATATCGCTTTTCATTCTCCTGTGGGACCGCGGCAATTTCAGTGTTGCCAGGTTGTTCATCCCGACAGCGCCAAGCCGGGGTAAAACCATAGTCATGAATGCTGATTCAGATCGCTGAACACCACCATGAGGGGAAAAAAAGGGACGATTCACAGTCAGTGTGAATCGTCCCTGATATTGAATAAGTTTGAGTTCGCGCGCCTACTGGGCCAGCTCCTCCTTCACCGTAAGAGCCACCTTGTACAGGATGGTGAGTATCAAGAAGCCCAGTGCCCACACGCCGAGGGTTATCGACATCTCAGGCAGGGTCGGTGTGTACTGAGTCAAGGTCTCTAATGGAGATGGGATGAATCCCGTGAGGACCAAGGTAATACCCTTCTCTATCCACAGAGAAAAGAAGACGCAAACGCAGGCTATGGGCAAAACCGTTTCGCTGTTCCGCGTCTTTGGGTTTATCAGCAGGGCTACAGCTAGCAGCCCGAGCACCACCGCAATCCACATCCAGGGCATGAGATTCGAGTGCCCGTGCAGGCCGGTGAAGAGATACGTGAAATGGTTCATGTGCTCAGGTATCTGGCTGTAGTACACTGTAAAGAGTTCGCACAGGATAAAGAACACACTGATGATCATAGCGTAGGTGACTATCTTCGACAGCGTTTGAATGGCTTCCCATCCTGCATCGAACTTCGTGTACTTTCTCAGGAAGAGACAGATGAGAATCAGCAGCGAAGGGCCTGCTGCAAACGCTGAACCGAGGAATCGGGGAGCCATGATCGCTGAGAGCCAGAAGCCCCTTCCCGGCAGACCTGCATAGAGAAACGCCGTGACCGTGTGAATGCTGATGGCCCAAGGAATGGACAGATATATCAGAGGCTTCACCCACTTGGGAGGCGGCGCCGATCTCCGCTCCGCTCCCAACACGGCCCAGCCGATCACTATGTTAAGGAAAAGATACCCGTTCAGGACGACCATGTCCCAGAACAGGACCGAGTTGGGCGTCGGGTACAGGAGCACGTTAAAGGCTCTCGCCGGCTGCCCGAGGTCAGCGATGATGAAAGAGAGGCACATGGTCACTGAAGCCACAGCCAAGAACTCTCCCAAAATGGTGATCTTTCCGAACACCTTGTAATTATGCAGATAATAAGGCAAGACTAACATAACAGCAGAGGCCGCCACACCGACGAGGAACGTAAATTGGCCGATGTAAAGGCCCCATGAAACGTCCCGGCTCATGCCCGTTATTCCCAATCCGAAGTTTAACTGCCTAAGATAGTTCAGAAAACCTATCCCGAACACAATCAGCAGAAAAACTACCCACACTTTGTAGCTTCGACTTCCTGTTAACGCTTTTTCGAGCATGGCTACCTCACAGTATGTAATAAACCGAAGGTTGTGTTCCTAGTTGTGGTTTCCGTCGAATGGACGGGTTCTTGCGAAGGAGTTCGCTGACCTCGGATTTGGGATCCGACAGATCTCCGAAAACTAAGGCCTTGTATTCCTTGCATGCGTCCACACAGGCGGGCATAAGCCCTTTTGAGAGCCTTTCATCACAGAAGGTGCATTTTTCCACAACACCGCGAGTTCGGGTCGGGTATTCGCGGTTGAGTTCTGTCTTGATAAACGGACGAGGGTCTCTCCAGTTCAGACTGCGGGCCCCATAAGGACATGCGGCCATACAGTATCTGCAACCGATACACCTGTGGTAGTCCATCATGACAATACCGTCAGGGCGTCTAAACGTGGCCTTGGTTGGGCACACACGTACGCAAGGAGGGTTGTCGCAATGATTGCACAGGACGATGAACGGAAGCCCCTTCATGTTTTCCTTGACATATTCTCTCATGAATTCGTTTTCATTGTCAGGAAACGCATGATCAAAAGGAGTTTGCCAGATCCATTTGACCTCGTGTTTGGGATTCTCCATTTGCGGGACATTGTGAACAATATGACAGGCATCCACGCAGAGTTTGCACCCGTCTTTTGCCTTGAGGCATTTCTTTGTATCAACCACCATGCCCCACCTTTTGCCGTTTAGGGCTTCCGGATTGCGTATGAATTCCGGTTGCCCATTTTGAGCGACTGCGTCGATCGCCGGCTTGACCCCAAGTCCCAGCACTGAGAGGCCGGCGATTTTTAGGAATCGTCTTCTTGTGCTATCCATCACTTGTCACTCCTTGCGGCCTCTTTGGCTTCTAAAGGCGCTATATGGCAATCCCAACACTTGGGATCTGCATTCACATAGTTATGGCATCGATCGCAGAACTCGGTCTTCTTGGCGTGGCACTTCATGCAAGTGTTCTGGAGGCTTATGTTCTCAAATTTCTTGCCGGTCGAGCTGACATAGGTTCGGTGCCCTTCTCGCACTACCTGATCTCTCCAGTCGTTGAGCAACTGCATGTGGGAGGACTTCATGTAAGGGGTCGGCTCGACGCATGCTTTTTCGGTCGTGCCAACCTCCAGCTTTGGTGGGACCGAGGCTTTCCCCATGTTGTACCAGTAAGGGGAAGTGACCAGCACGACAAAGATGATTATTCCTATAGCGATTTTTCCGTTCATCACTCATCATCCTCCTCTTTCAGAGGTTCGCCGCGCAGATCGACGGTTCTCTCTATCTGACCGTCCATGATCAGTGCATTGGCAAGCAACTCGTGTATGCCGCCAACCGACACGTCCGGAGCCCAGTAGTGCGTCAGCGCCGTGAGCGTTGCTCTGTCGATGGCGCACATACAGAGAAGCCGGTTAACATCATGCTTGTCACGAACGTGTCTAAGAGCGCTTGCCCTGGGAAATGCGCCTCTCATTCTCATTTCAATGTTTTCATCATTGCCCAGTCCCGCACCGCCGCCACAGCAGAAGGTCTGCTCTCTGATAGTGTTCTCTGGCATCTCGAAGAAGTTGTTGCAGACGTTCTTAATGACATATCTCGGCTCCTCGAGGAGGCCGGCGGCCCGGGCAGGGTTGCACGAGTCGTGGAACGTGACTCTTATCTTGTCGTTCACGCTCGGATCAAGTTTCAGTTTTCCGTTCTTGATAAGATCCGCTGTGAACTCGGTGATATGAACCATTTTGGATGACTTGGAGTTCTCAAACTTTGTACCCGTTATGGGTGAGACCGGCTCCTCAAGAAAGTCGGCAGGGCCGTTCATGGTATCCATGTATTGATGAATGACCCGCCACATGTGGCCGCATTCACCTCCCAGTATCCATTTCACCCCTAAGCGTTTAGCCTCCGCGTATATCTTCGCGTTGAGACGCTTGATCATCTCGTGCGAGGTGAACAGCCCGAAGTTTCCACCTTCGGAAGCATACGTGCTCCAGGTGTAGTCGAGCCCCAGCTCGTGGAAGAGCATCAGATAGCCCATGCACGTATAGGTACCCGGATCTGCAAAGTAATCACCGGATGGGGTCACGAACAGGATCTCTGCGCCCTTCTTGTTTATCGGAAGGTTAACCTTTATTCCGGTTATGTCTTCTATGTCGTCCACCATGAATTCCCACATATCTTTGACGCCGTGAGGGGGGATTCCAAGGTGGTTTCCGGTCCTGAAACAGTTGGCCACAGGCTCCTTCACCCAGTTGATGTTGCAGCCGACCAGGTTTAGGAGTTCCCTTCCTATCATCGTGACCTCGGCCTGGTCGATGCCGTAAGGGCAAAAGATGGAGCACCGGCGGCATTCCGTGCACTGGTAAAAGTAGTAGAACCACTCTTTGAGCACGTCTACGGTCAGCTCTCTTGCGCCCACCAACCTGCCGAGAATCTTTCCGGCTGTGGTGAAGTCATTCCTGTACACGGAGCGGATAAGCTCTGCTCTGAGGACCGGCATGTTCTTCGGATCGGCAGACCCGAGAAAGAAGTGGCACTTGTCTGCGCAGGCTCCGCATCTCACACAGATATCCATGAAGAGGCGGAAAGAGCGATACTTTTCAAGGCGCTCTTTGAAGCCTGTTAGGATGATCTCCTTCCAGTTGTCCGGAAGTTTCCAGTCCTCATCGGTTGGGGACCATTCCCTAGGGTTGGGAAGGTCGAGATACTTGAGATTTTTCCCTGCAGCAGGATAGCTGAAAGTGCCGGGCCTGAAATCGACGGGGGTATCCATCCACGGCGTCTCAGGGGGGCCATCCAAGTCTATCTTCATTAAATCTTCCGGTTTGGGAAGGTCGTGCAGCTCCATGTTTACTCCTTATCAACCGGGATTCCGGCCTCTTTCATCTTGTCCCTGAATTCGTCCTCGTACTCCTCGTACGTATGTGTCTTAACCGGATAATTCCACGGGTTGATGTACCTCTCGCTCCGGTTGTTACTTGCCATATTCCTCGTGGGGCTCAGAAACACGCCACCTGCGTGCATGATCTTGCTGAAGGGTATATAAGCCAGCAGCACGCTCACAAGGAAAACGTGAACGTAAAAGATCGAACCGATTCCCGCAGGGTACCGTCGGGTGAAGAGTGACCAGTCCCATGGTTAGTTGCTTCACGCTCAGAAGATCTACTTTCCACACGTTCCGCATCAAAAGTCCGGATATCGCGATCCCCAGGATGAGAAACAGCGGGAAATAATCTGCGGTAAGCGAAATGTACCGCAGCTCCGGAAGGGCCACTCTTCTCAGGAAGAGGTAGGTCACCGCGGCCAAAAAGGCCACATCGCTCAGGAAGACCGTCGGTAGAAGTATCTGGAAAAACCCGTCAACGGAAGAGAGAAGTTCGACAAAATGCGGTACAGGCTCGATAAAGAACCGGAAGTGCCTCAACACAACGATGAGGAATGAATAATGGAATAAGATCCCGCCAAGCCAGAGCCACTTCGCAGACGCATACGTTAGACGTGGGCCGTCTCTCAGTTCCGCTCTGGTGTTCCTGAAGAGCGAACGGAAAAGGAGCACTTCCAGCAACATCCGTCCGATCACGCCCCAGGTATTGTACGGGCATTCAAGGTTGTCAGCTTTGATCCACGGAAGCGATTTGCCCTGTCCGCAGGTTGAGGGGATTCTAAACGGGACCGGCACCCTCGCCCACTGCACTACTCGCCATACAACGCCGAGGACAAACACGGCGCCTGCGGCATAGGGGATGACAACCCCAAACAGAGTAGCCAGGCCCACCGCCCCCACTCCTAGCAGGGAAAGCAAAACCAGGACTATCACTGCGAACAGTGCTAAGAATAGTGAAGACCAAGAGTTCATCTGCCATCACCTCGATTTATGTTACGCTATTCTTACTGCCGTCTTCGGGAGCCATCCACTCTTGCGGCATCCCGTATTTCTGACAGGCCCTTTCCAGTATTCTGGACGTCCTGTTCCTGATTTCAGTAGCTCTGATTTCAAAAAGCTTCTCGCGGCACTGCATGTAGATGTTAAACGAGAGCAGAGCCAGACTGTCTATTCTAGACTCGAATGCCACAACCTGTTCCAAGAGCCGACTCTCTCGAATCTCCTTGCCAATTGCTTCTCTTGCAGCCTTTTTCAGGAGGAATACAAAGCCTACGGCATTGGCGGGAGAAAAATCCTGAACCGCTCTTATGCGGATAACTTCGTCCAGAAATGTAACAAACTCGTGGGGTTCAGCGCCCCCGGGCTTAACGAGGAGATCGTAAACGCCTTCCAGTCCTTCCGAGATGGACGCGCCCACCGGATTGGCAAAGCGGTTGCCTCTGCTGTTTAAGAATTTCCTCGAGTCTGCGGGGTAGGTAGCGACGGTAAGTTCAAACCATCTTTCCAGAATGGTCGTCTTGTTGCTAACTAGAAACTCTTCCAATATTTCCTGTTTCATTTTTCCTTAGGTTTGTCGGAGCCCTTGTGTCGAAAAACATTCACCGTCACGGTCATCTTTGCAAGGCAGTGAGCATCCATCTCCTGCAAATTCCGCAGCCGCTAATTCCTGTCAACGACCCCGGTCGCGCTCAAAAACCGTCTTCGCCGGCTCGGTCCCTGCATTTGGATCACAGACACGCCCATGGGGAGCCCTCAGCCCGTGGGGACCAGGCGACTTACAATTTTTTTTCGTGATTGGACGCCGACAGTTGGGAATCAACAATCATGACGGCAAGTTCCGGAGCGGAGTATACTGGCTGGTACTTTCAGTGTCAAGACTTTTGGGAAAGTTTTTTTGTCTCTAAGTGACAGCCTCCTCGTCGCCGGCCGTCAACAACCCCGCGGGAAAAATTCTCAGGGCCTCGCCCACTGCCAGAGAATCTCCTCCCGGAACCATCTCATTGGTAAACACATTCCTATACTTCGAGGGCGATCGGCGCGGGAGGATCACCCGCGTATCCTGCCAGACCTGAGTGCCAAGGGGGAAGTTCCCCTCCTCCACCACGGTGCACAGGAATCTTGGCGCTATCGTCACAGCCCATGTCTCACCGTGCCTCCTCGCAAACGCGATCACGTTGCGCTCAAATTTTCCCACGGTTCTCAGTGGCAAGTAGCCCCCCTTTTGGAAGACGAGCGGGTAGCTCTTTCGTGCGTGGAGCGCCCGGTGCACTAGAAAAAGCTTGATTCCACCATCCTGAACGTTAGCGAGCAGCGCTTCGATCAATTTGAGCAGGTCTGTTTCGGCCCTTCTTCGGATGTCCCCCAATAAGGTAACCCTCTGTTCGAAGTTTATTGGCCTGCGATTGTCCGGATCCACGAGGTTCAGGTCCCAGAGTTCTGTGCCCTGGTAAAAATCCGGGACGCCGGGAGAAGTGATTTTGATGAGCACCTGAGAAAGGGAGTTTAGTACTCCATAATGAGCGATCTTCCTTTGGAACGGGAGGAATTCTCTCAAGAAGGCATTTTCATCTGAAGGATCCAGGATCTCTTCCAGGAAAGCCAGGTACGCGGATTCGTAGGCCAGATCAGGTTTTATCCACTCTGTGTGCACCTTGGCTTCTCTCACGGCTTTGATTATGTATTGCTTAATCCTTTCCACAAATTCAGAGATACTCGTCCCTAGCAAATGGAAAGGCCCCCAGCAACGTCTGGTAAAGGAAATACTCGTCATTCTTGTCAGGGACATAATTGTCACGGATTCGACTCTTCTTTCCCTTGTTGATCCTACTCCAGTTCCGAACGTTCCTTTCCCACTCCCGGGGTATTTCCGAGATTACGTTTATTCTCGCTCTAACGTCTTCACCTCGCTTGGTATCGTGGGTGGATGTAGCGTTGAAAGAGTGCGGCCACTGTCTTTGCCGTTTCTTGTTGAAACTGTGAAATTCTTTCACCGAGCATCCAAACCGGTCCGGTCGTCCACCGACTTCGTTTAGTGAAATCAGCTTGTTATATACATAGAGCGCGGTGTCTTCGAGCCCTTTGGCCATTAGCGGCCCTGTGTATTGCTGAAACCGCATAGCGAATTTCAGCCACTCGCTCTTTTCCTGTTCGTCCATATATTCGGGGAAGTTCAACAACAGGAAACGTCTAATGAATTTTAATTCATTTATCAGGGCAGGATTGACCGCGGTGGCCAGGTCCACAGCTTGTTCAATATAATACCGGTCGCTTTCGGAAACGACCCGATCGTTTATGTAGGTCCGGTACACGGGGAACGCGGCCAGCACCTCGAGGATTGCCCTTCTCAGCCCAAACATAGTAATGTCGCTGCCGTGTCGATCTCGGCTGGAGATAGTCTTCACCAATTGGGCCAGATTGTTAACATCTCCTGCCATGTGCTCCACAATAATCAGTCTTTTCTTCTCTCGCAGCAAGTCGGCAAAACGTCTAGTGGAGCCAGTGAGCGTAAACCATATCCTGTCAAGAGTCCTCTGGTTCTTCTTTTCACAGAATAATCCGTTGACATAATTCATGAAATCGTAGCCGGTAGACCCTTGCACCGGCCAGTCATTGCACAGATCTTCCTCGGGATCGAGGATCTTCTCGACCACCAGGAAAGTTTCGGGCGCCTTTGCTCTGAGCTTCTTCAGGTATCTTCCCGGATCATACAGACCGTCCACGTGGTCGATTCTCAATCCACCCACGGTGCCTTCTTGGATCAGTTGGAGGATGTACTTATGGGTGTGGTCAAATACCGCCTCGTCTTGGACTCGGAGCGATATGAGTTCGTTTATATTGAAAAATCTCCGGTAGTTTATCTCTTTAGTCGCCACCTTCCAGTATGAGAGCTTGAAGAGTTGGCCCGAAAGCAGATCATCGAGTAAGTTGAAACTCTCAGGCTTGCCCGGGCTTCCATTGATTGTCTGTATATTTTCATCGACCATCGCTTTAACATCGTTATTACTGGAATATAGCTCCCATAGCATTCGTTTGATGAATCTGATCTCAGCGTAACGGTCGCCTACCTCTTCCGGGGAGGCAAACGTTTTCAAGATGTAAAGTACTCCCAGGAGCTTTATGAAGTCAGGATGGTCTTCTCCCAGCCTACCCTTGAGAGAAGCCAACCCACGGGAGAACACGTTGGGATATGACTGTATCCTCACCGGAAAAGCGACGTCGTAGTAACGAACAGTGAGCCCTTGAGGGCCGTAGTCTAGAATTATCTCTGCATCTTCCAGAGACTCCCCGTAGAAGCGACCAAGAAAGGGGGCTAGAATTTGACCTTTGAGGTTTTCGTAGTCATGCTCCCAATCAATGTCAAAAAACGGGAAGTACTTGGAGCCTTGACCGTTCTCAAGCACATCCATCAGCAGCTTATTCTCAAAAGTGTACGCCATGTGATTCGGCACCACATCCTGGATCCACCCCAGGCCGTTTCTCTTGACCTCTTCCGCTAGGATCGCAAAATCTTCCGCTGTTCCAATTTCAGGATTTAGCTCATTGGGATCAACAACATCGTATCCGTGGAGACTGCCTGCTCTGGCTTTGAAGACAGGCGAGGCATAAACGTCCGATATGCCCAGCTCGGCCAGATAGGGGACGATCTTTCTTAACGACTGGAAGCCGAAAAAAGGATTGAATTGAATTCTATAGGTCGCTGTTGGAGTAATCATGAAGAGACTTCCCGGTCTTTCATCATACTGCGGATTTGCAGCTGACGCGGTCTAGGGTACCCGTAGCCGAAAATTCTCGGCCAAGACCGTGCAGTTGTGTATCCATTCTTGAGCGCTTTTGTCGCCCAGGCCGGCCTTTTCCTTGAAGTCGGACCAGTATGTGTGAAGGAGCTTGTAGCAGGTGTTTTGGGTCTTCCAGAGATTGACCTCGAACGGCAATGTCTGGACTAGTTTTGCAGCGCTATTCAACCTCTCCATGCGAGAAAGGTCGTCAGGTTGTTCGAGAAGTTGTTCGGCCAGATGCTCAATGTTGACTGCCAGTAGCAATCCTAGAGCAGTCGCATCCAGAGTTGCGCCGGCCAAACGAGCTTCTTCCAGAAGAGGTCGAACGACTTCGGGCTCAAGCCCCTCGCCTTGAAGCGACCCACGAAGCTTGGCATTCAAGCATAACTCCGCTGCCAAAGCTAGGCCCTTGGGCAGTGGCGCGCCGGCCCCTTTCAGAAAACGAATCAACGGAGCATGGTGCTCGTAAATGGAGCTATATGCGGCTTCAGCCTCGCGCAACGTTGGCTCCATGATCATGTTCAGGACTTTTCGCCGCTCATCGGTAAACAACGAGGTCAGAGAGTACATAGACGTCCCGAAGTATTTACCCAGCAAAAGTATGGTCTTCGGAAAGTCTGCTACGGCGAAAGCCTCTGAAATCCTTTTGACAAGGGCTCCATATTTTTGCGCTCCCTGATATTCACCGGTGCCGCAGGCGATATTGTGATCACCAAGATGTAATACTCCAAAGCACAAGCTTGTGGATTCGCGCGTAACCTCCGAAATGACCGTTGCCCGCCCGATTACAAGCTTTGAGTTTCCTGCCTGAAAACTGCGGTAGTCCTGCCGGGTGGCAGAATACGAATAGATCGAGCTTCGTTCACCGATTTCCTGGAACAGGGAGCTTACGGCATAATGGGCGCCCACATTTTTCATGTCGAGCATGGCTGGCCTGACGAATGCCTCATAAATTGCGCGGCCGTCACTGTGTTCAGGTATGTTGCTCTTGGCAAGTTCAAGATGTTCGAGAAAGGTAGGTTCGAAGGAGCCGCTAAAGAGCTGGTCGGCCAACTGAAGAACTCTGCCGGCATATTGTATGACCTGAACCGTCTCAATCCCGGAAAGCTCGTCAAAAAACCAACCACAACTTGTGTACATGAGCATTGCGTGGCGTTGGAGCTCCATGAGCTTCAGGACCGTGATCTCTTCCTCGTAGTTTAATGGGCGGGTCGCGTGGCGGCTCATAAACGCACTGATTCGGTCGGGTGATCGATCGACGATGATGTCGATATAGTCGTCTCGAGCCGCCCACGGATCGATAAGAAACCGTGTGGTCAATTGTTGATAAGCCGGTTCCAGGGCATCTCGGAGCCAATCCAGAGCCGCACGCAGGGGGGCTCGCCAAGCCTGGTTCCAACCCGGGTTGCCGCCGCTGTTACACCCGCAATCCGACCGCCACCGTTCTATTCCGTGAACGCAGCTCCACGAGCTATTTTCAATGATTTCCACTTCGTGGGTTGGTGGATGCTCATCCAGGTATTGGCCGTAATTAGTCAGCTTGGCAAGCCCGTTGAGCTCAATATCATGGAGCGCACGAGCGAGGGCCATGTCGCCGCCGCGATGGTGATGCCCATAGCTTTCGCCATCCGTTGCGACGTGGACGAGGCGGGGAGAGGACCGGTCCTCGCTGAACTGGTACAGCAACCTCTTGGCGAACTCCTCTCCGTTGTCGAGCAATCCTTCAAACGCTACAGCCTGTGAAATGTGACCATCGTAAAAGAACAGATTCATAACGCGCCCTGACGGTAGTGACACTTGGTAAGCCATGGTATGATCGATTCTTCCACCACTCACGTCCTGCCACTCATCACCGTCAATGGGCCGAACCCGCCGTGCCTGGCTGGGGGAAAGTATGGCAAATCCGATTTCGTGTTGCGCCATGATGTCCAGGGTCTCAAGATCCACAGCCGTCTCTGGGAGCCACAACCCTTCCGGCTTGCGTCCAAAGCGATACTCAAAATCCTTTATTCCCCATATAATCTGGGTATCCTTGTCGCGGTTGTTGGCCAGCGGTAGGATCATGTGATTGTAAGCTTGGGCCAAAGCAGATCCATGGCCTGAGAATTTTTCTACGCTCTGTCTGTCTCCCTCCAGAATTGCCTCATACGCGTCGGTGGCATACTTCTCCATCCAGAGCAAGAGAGTTGGACCAAAGTTGAAGCTTATGCCGGCATAATTGTTCACCAGTTGGACGATTCGTCCTTCCGTGTCCCAAAGTCTTGACACTGCGTTGGCAGCATAGCATTCGGCTGAAATTCGCTCGTTCCAGTCGTGGTACGGGAATGCCGAATCTTGGATCTCAATTGCCTCCAGCCAGGGGCTTTCCCTGGGGGGTTGATAGAAGTGTCCATGAATACAAATGAATCGGTCCATAATCTAAGCTTCCTGCTTGTCCCCAAACTCCGCCGGGAAACTAAATGCCAAACTGAATGAAGGCCGACGACAACTCTTGTGGAGAGGCGCTACCAGTTCGTGGCAATTCTAGCTGGTTTCAAGGCATTGCGCCACAAGGGTCTTCAAGGCACACTTGCTCACTTTCTGAACAGCTTTCGGAAGTGGTAGCCGAAAATCATGAGCGTCACAGCCTCGCGCAAAGACTCGCGATAAAACACGAAGGCCTTGAACAGTAGCTTCCAGTAATAGATCTTGTTATTCCATGTATCGAGAATACCCAGGTAAAGAATAGAATTGAGGAAAGCGGTTGTGCCCAATAACGTTATTCGGCGACGTCTCATGGGCTTGTACGTCCTCAGAAACTCCAGAACCCGTGTGTAGTATTCTTTCGGGGAATATATGTAATTCAGGACAGCGTTGTATCCTTCCTTCAGGAGCCGTGGATCCATTTTGGGAACGAAATTCATGGACCCATCGCAGTTATCGCCAGAGCAATCCTCAAGGAGTCGCCCCTCCTCTTTGAGGCGCCGGTAAAGGCGGGTTCCCGGAGGTGCATTGAGCAGGCCGATCATGGCTTTTACTACCCCGCTATTTTGAATGAACTTTATCTGGCGCTCAAAAATATCGGGCGGATCGTTATCAAAGCCTATTATGAAGCCGCCCATCACCTCCATTCCGTTTCGCTGTATCGTCTTGACAGCTTCTACCATGTCCATCGAACGGTTCTGGTGCTTGCCACATTCCGCGAGGCATTCTTCCTCCGGCGTCTCCAGCCCAAGAAAGACAGAGTCAAAGCCTGCCGCGGTCATCAGTCTCATGAGTTCCCCATCCTGGGCGAGGTTCACCGAGGCTTCAGTGTACAGCATAAATGGAAAATCTTTGGCCTCCTGCCAGAGTTTGAGCTCCCTGAGGAGCGTTTTGACCTTCGATCGATTCCCGATGAAATTGTCGTCTACGATGAAGAGGCTCCCACGCCAACCCATTTCGTAGAGTATCTCAAACTCCCGTATCATCTGGTCATTCGATTTCACCCTGGGACGCCGGCCATTCAGGTTGACGATGTCACAGAACTCGCAATCGTACGGGCATCCCCTGGAATACTGAACTGACATTGAAGCGTAGAGCTTCATGTCTATAAGGTCCCATCTGGGCAGGGGGGTCAAAGTGATGTCGGGCTTCTCCTCAGTTGTATAGACTCGGTGTGGGCTTCCTGCGACCAGATCCTTCAGGAACAGTGGGAGCGTTATCTCCGCCTCATTGAGGACGAGATAATCCACATCGTCAAAGTCCTCCGGACAACTTGTGAAAAGCGGTCCGCCACCCACTATTGGCTTGCCCAAGGCGCGGCATCTGGCGACAATCTGTCGTACTGACTCTTTTTGAACGATCATTGCCCCGATGAAGACCATGTCGGCCCATTGGATCACTTCATCCGGGAGACTTTCGACGTTCGTGTCCACGACCTTAAGGTCCCAGTCCCTGGGAAACATGGCCGCGACCGTCAGCAGCCCCAGAGGCACGTGAGCCGCCTTCTTGCGGATGAACTTCATAATGTGCTTAAAACTCCAAAAAGTGTCGGGTATCGACGGATAAATCAATAGTGCTTTCACTGAATACGTCCCCTTGGCGAGCTGAAGGTAGCCATCCGAGAAGTGTTTCTTATGCATAGAGGATAGTCAAGTCCGGTAACCAAGGAAAAATCCGGTACTGCAGTCATGACGGACTTACTTGTGCGGCAATCCGAAAATGATAAGAAAGCATTGATATTCCTGTATGGGACTCCTATCTCGGAATTAGCGTGGGGCCTCTGGTACTAACAGGTCTTACCCGTCCGTACCGTCAGCTTCGTCCGAGAAATCAGACAAGAGAGCCTTTCAATGCTCTATCAATTCTTCTTTTCTGACGGAATGGGTTCCGTTGTCTTTTCCTTGACCTTTTCCTCTGAGGGCTTGGACCCTTCGGTTTTTCCCTGAGCCTTTCCCTTCATCTTTTCAGTCTGCTGTTGCTGCTGAGGCGCCAGCTTCTGTTGTTGTTGCTGCGGCGTTTGCTGTTTCTTTAGCTGTTGTCGCTGAGGCTCTTCTCGCTGCTGGTGTTGACGCCGCATCTGTTCGGGCTGCTCTTGCGAGGGGCGCAGCCTGTCTGTGGTTTGCCCGACTCCCGTTGGACAGTCCTTGGCCTTTCTTTTTTCAGCCTCTACCTTGGTTTTGAATGGCCCTGCTATGGTGGCGGTGTTTTTTCCTTGGCCTCTATCACCCTGCACACACCGTTCTTGTCCTTGACCACAAACCAATGTTTCTTTTGAGCCAGAGCAACCCCGGACATCAGAGAAAAAATTATCACAACAAACAGTACCTGACGAACTTTTCAACAATTGACGTTTCATGATTCTCCCCTTTCGTTTGTAATTATTTTGCATGATATTCGCCGCTCGCCGGCACAGGGACCGCTGACAACGAATGCAAGGCATGCAAACAGCATCACCACAGCTATTACCATATTACCAATTTGGTTTTCCTCCTGAGAACAATCCCTTCTTGAAATTGCTCTTCTGGCACAGTTGCGGGCCATCGACTTCTTGCTGGTGCCATGCTTGGTGCGGCGCTTGCTGCTGCTGTTCCAGTATTTACATGCCTCTGCTCGTATTGAGAGACATCACCGAGCCTCTGAATCTCCTGTTTCGGTCTTTTGTGCGGGGGGCTCTTGCAGCCGGACCATCAACCACTGCTGAGTCATATCCTTGCCGAAGTGGACCAGTGCCTCGGTTTGGTCCTGAGTGAGATTATTGATCCCCGCTTCCATCACTATGTTGGTATCTTTCCCGTCCGCAAAAGTCCATGCTGCCCGCTGAGTCTTTTTGTCCACCGTGCCTTTGACGGGACGAGCGATGTCGGTGTCCGAGTTGTAATATGTTCCTGATATTACTCCTTCTTTGCTCACTGCAAGCTGGAGAACCGTGTTGGACACACCTGTGTCTCCCCGACTCAAAGCGAATACGCCCAAAGGCAACCATTCGGTCTTATCCGCAGTGTCATCCTTGGCGGTTGAGGCAAGTTGGGTCGCTTGTTGGTAATACTCATCAGCCGTGGCCACCTGCTCCCCGTTCATGTACACAATGTCGTTGTCGTACCACGAACATTGTCCCCGAAATCGTAGGAAACCGGCGAACTCCACCCCCAAGGGAACCAGGCAGATGCGATTGCCCAGGTAGCCGGTCGCCACCAATAATGCCAATCCTGATTGTGCCACACTTGATTGTGCCAATACTCGTTCGCCAAGTGAGGGTGATTTGACCACCAACGAGGGTTGAGTATGTTTTGCTGGCGGTAATTATTACGAATTTGTTGGGCCACCTGAGCATTCCTTCCGGGCCGATTGTCACCAATTCCGGACCGGTCCGTAAGGGCCGGGTCGACACCTGCACGGTGACCGTCCCCGCCACCAGGCTTAGCCAAACGCTGCAGCGCCATTGCGGCTGCTGCGCCTCCCGCAGCTGCTCCTAATGTTCCAAGGCCCGGCTTTCCACCCTTCGCGGCCTTGGGCTGATTGAGAAAGTTCTGCACTTGCCCTTGCGTCGGCCGCGTCGTACCGGATGGGCGTTTTCCGGGCTGCTGCACATGCGCCTGCTGTTGCTTTACGCGTTGCTGCTCAGACGCTTGCTGTTGCACCTGTGCCGGACGGCTCACCTGTTGTGACCTGCTGAGTCGCCTGCTGTTGTTTTACGCGTTGCTGCTGAGGCGCCTGCACATGCGCCTGTGACGGACGGCTCACCTGTTGCGACCTCTGAGGAGACTGCACACGCACCTGTGGCAGACGGCTCACAGAAGGCGCGCTGGTTGCGATATGGCCACCCGGTCGTCCGCTGCTTTGGGGTGCTTGCTGTTGCTGGACGCGGGGTGCTTGCTGTTGCTGGACGCGGGGTGCTTGCTGTTGCTGGACGTGGGGTGCTTGCTGTTGCTGGACGCCGCCTCCCGCTCCGAGACCGCGAGCCTCGGCATCGACAAGCGATAAGACGAGGACGGTTGCGAGAGCCATTGAATAAATCGCTGAATTCTTCATGGATAAACCCTCCAATTCTGGTCCGACAGAATTTACTGGGAGATTTGCTTGCGAACGACCCTGACCTCTTCGATATTGGGCTGCGGTTCCCCGTTAATTTCGCGGCCGATTGAACTGAATGTGAAGGTGTTCTCGTCAAGGGCCGTGTAGATGTTGATTGCAGAGGTTTTTTCGCCGGTGATCAGAACACCAGTGGTTCTGACCGTCCAGCGAGAGCCCTCTCTCGACCAGACTCCCTGTCCGAAGCCGCCCAAAGAATCGAAAACCCACGACTTGATACTTTTGATCGATGGGTCCCAGCCTATGACCTGAGTTCCTTCAAGCGCGGGGCGGCCCTCGAACTGGACTCTGAAAGAGAGTGTTATAAAATTCTTGTTTTTGGTCCATTGGGCCAGGGTTTCAACGTCTGACGACTTTCGCTGTCGTCCACCCACTCCCCCGTCAGCCATTCAAGTTCCTTTAAATGCTCGTAATTCGACGGAGCACTAAAGGTTTCTTCCACGTGGGCGATCTTCCACGCGGCTTTCCGCTTTACGTACCTCACTTCGTAGGTCAACTCCTTTGGGTTTTCTCCCGGACGGGAAACCACCGCGGAGCCCTCTTCTACGGCTTCGTTGTGCCGAGGGAAACGGATCTCCGATATGGCCAATTGGACCTGGATTCCCTGATTATCGGAAAAGAACTTCTTAAAGGCCTGTTCGATCTTGTCCCGGCCTTTCAGGTGTTCCCCAGAGGGAAGGATGTACTCCGCGTCTTCAGCCCAGTGGGATGCGAGCCTTTCGGCGTCACCCTTGTTGAACGCCTGGACGTAGGACTCCGCTCCACTTCGGATAGCAGACTCGTCCTTCGCGTACCTGTCGGCTTTTTGGGCGATGGCCGAGCCGGCCCATGTGACACACACCACAGCAATGACGATTGCCAATTTTATGCTTCCGACCCTTGAGATTTTCGTCTTCATAGCTGGTGCTCCCGCTTATTCCTTTTGAGTTTGAATGCCGATTTACACCACTGAGCCTCTGATTCGAACGACGAGGCATGCCCTATAATCGTCATGGCACGAGACTCAATCCCGTACTCTTATTTGCCAAGCAGACCCATTACGCCTATTACGATCAAATAAATCCCGATGATCCATGTCAGGAGTCGGGGCGCTATGAGTACCAAAACGCCTGCTATCAATGCCACTATCGGCTGAAGTTGCAGATTTATGTTCATGTCTTCCTCCATGGGACACGCGCTTCACAGAAGCCGCATTTATTCGGATTCATGGAACCAAGCCAACACTGGTTCGTGCTTGAGAACTCCCTCTCTAACGGCGTCCAAGAGATCTGGACCAGTTCTTCCACCCTTGCCACCCAGATTTCTGCGGCAAGAGCATAATCTTGACTAGTCCGAGCAGAAACAGGAGTATCACCGCCCCGACCGTAGCACTAATCAACGTTCCGATCAGTCCGTGAAAGGACAGCTTCAAGAAGCCGAAAAGAAAGCCCCCGATGAAGGCGCCTACGACTCCTACGACCAGATTGATGACCAGACCGGCTCCTCTTCCTTTTATAATTTGTTCGGCCAGAAAACCGGCGACAAGTCCTATTATCAAGAACCCGATCAATGGCTCAATTTGCATATTTATTCTCATGTTTTCCTCCTGCAACAATTAGTCGAAAAACGACGTCCATCCGGGAATTCACCCATACTTCTCCAAGAAGTGCTGCGAGGCGCCCTAGTTCAAATCACTTTCTAACTCTTCCATACAGTGATTGTATCTTGCCGGTCAGTTGATTGATTTTTCCGCTGAAGACGCTGGAATACCTATGAGTCCACCATCCCCATTTTTCCCGGACCTTACCCTTCAACTGCTTCAGATTTCCTGTAAATTGATTCCGATTCATAGGATTACTCCTCGCTACAAACATTAATTTGTTGTTTTGGACAATTAAATCACACTCTGTGTTCTCCCGGACGAGCAGACCCCGGAAAGTTCTTATATGAAAGTGCCCATTGATCCTGCTCAGCAGGGCGTTCTACTTCTTTTCGGCGTCTTTGGCGTCTTTGAGTTTCTTGGCTTCTTCTTCAGCTTTGGCTTTGGCTTGGGCCTCTTTGTCGGCTTTGACCTTAGCGTCTTGAGCATCAGTGGCTTTTACTTTAGCAGCTGCGTCAGCCTTAGCCTTGGCATCTTTGTCAGCTTTGATCTTAGCATCTTCGGCAGCCTTAGCCTTAGCAGCTTCGTCTGCCTTGGCCTTAGCGTCTTCGGCAGCTTTTACCCTAGCTTCCTTGTCAGCTTTGGCCTTAGCGGCTTTGTCAGCTTTGGCCTTAGTGTCTCTAGCGTCTCTGAGCTCCTTAGCCTCCTTATCAGCTTTTATCTTAGCTTCTTTGTCGGCTTTGATCTTGGCATCTCTGAGCTTCTTATCTTCTTTGTTAGCTTTGGCGCATTCTTTACCCTTAGCCCCGTCTGCCTTCTTCTGGGTCTCGTACGGACCGGCGATTGTTGCGGGAGTCTTTTCCTTGGCTTGAATGACCTTGCAGACGCCATTCTTGTCCTTGATGATGAACCACGGGTCTTCAGCCGCAAAGACACACACTGCGGTTAGAGTAAAAATAGTTGCTACTATTACTGCGATGATGTGTTTGATTTTCATAATTCTCTCCTTAAATACTCATTTTTACTAGACTCTCTTTTATGCTGAGCAGAGTCAGTGAGCAAATATGAAATTTCGTCCCAGCCTACTTTTGTCCCCCAAAGAAATCTCGAATTTTCCCATACCACTCGGAGTCAGTGAAGTTCGGATATTTCTTGCTTTCAAAGTTGGGAGCTTTTTCCAACTGACTCTTGTCCATGTCGATAATAAACGTGTCCGCTTGAGCCCCTGTCTTCAGGGCTTTCCATGGAATCGGGATCAATCGGTCACCGGTCCCTAGTAAACCTCCGGGAGCCAAAATCATATAGTCGAGACATGCCTCCTTGCTCAGCACGAGATCTTCGATCTTTCCAAGATCCTCTCCTTTCTGACTTATCACTTTCTTCCCTAGTATCTTACTGACCCTGTCAGCGTGCTCCATGGCGGGTTTTTCGCTTGTTTGACTCTGTCCCGCAGTCGTCGCGGCTTTTTCATCGGTTTGAGCCTGGACGCTGGGGGTCTTGCCCACCTCTTGTTCAGCGGCGAGGGTTTGAGTTACAAAGAAGGCACAGATTGCCAGAAACAGCGTTATAAATTTTCTCGATTTCTTCATCGATTTTCTCCTTCCTCTTATCGGGATAATTCGACGGGCGTCAGAGCGATTAAGCCAACGTCCCATTAGCAGCAGCCAAACAGGAAAACGGAATTTCCATGATTGGTGCTGTTGACATATCCATAATCGCTGAAACCGAACAGCCTACCGACCCAGCAGGATGAAAACACCAGCAGCGATAGCAAGCAGAGCCAGTAAAACATGGACGATCGGATTACCGACCGATAAAACTGTCAGCAGGCCCGTCACGATGAGCCAGATGCCAAGCAAGAGCATTCCCAGGCTCTTTGTCACGTTCAGGTTCATGTTGCTCACCTCCTTGTTTGAGAACCGCGATTGGTACTACCGCAGGCGTGGCATGCCGCAGTGTCCCCGGCATTGCCCGAGACGTACAAATGCTCGCCCGTGAGAAGTCCGAGAATAGGTCAGGACCTAAGGCTTACGGATGTTTCTTCTTTTCTTAATACTCACTCCCACTGTCACGCGATTGCGGGAACGTGGGCTTGCATTGCTGCATAGAGCCATTCCAGGCCGCTACAGGGTCCTGCGACCTTGAATGAGATTAACCACTATCACCACGACCGCGATGACCAAAAGAACGTGAATGACTCCGCCCAGGGTGTACGAGGTGACTAAACCTAGTAGCCAAAGGACCAACAAGATTACCACTAACGTCCAAAGCATTTTTGTTCCTCCTCCTGTCGCAATCTTGCGACGATCCGAATCATTTTAGAGAAAGGACCACTACCGCCCAACGCTTGAGCTGAGCGGCCTGCACACAGCCTCATCTTTAGGGGGCAGCAAACCGGGACAACTCCTCGTTACAAAAGAGTTTTGCTTTCATCTTCATTTCGATGCTTCCCCTTTCCCCGGTGTTTGTGGAAGTCACACCAGGGTTCAATGAGACGAGATGGAGCGTCATATCATCCGACCAAAGCTTCACGCCTGGTAGGGTATAAATTGACAGGAATCCATCTCGTCCCGGTCAGCCCAGCACAATTTTCCTCCGGCCGGATCTCGGCAATAAGTGACCGTGCAACTAATTATTTATATGGCTCTCCGATTTATGGAGCCTCCGATTTTTTTAGTCAGGGGGACAGACGTCACGTTGCCATTGGCTTTGACCGGTCCCAGTCTGTTCGTTGCCGGCCATCTGTTCTTTGGCTGCGCTCAGTATGCCGCCGGCACAAGAAGGTCCGTCTTCCCGCCTTGTCGAACGAATTTTTCGAAATGTCTGGTGTAAACATGATCCGGCCCACACATGGCGGTGAGGCAATCGAAAGCCCTTCGCCTCCAGCGCTGAAAGGCAACTGGATCAAAATCAGAGTCAAGCACAACCCAGCCTGCTTCGATCAAATCGTCGATTCGCCCGTGACAGCCATTGCTGACCCCTTTAACCAAGAATGTTCGGTGGCCGATCTTGGTAAACACCCACATCCACCGGTTGCTGCTGATTCGCACCAGCCGCATAGGCCCCAAAGTATCTATCGATTTTTTCCTCCCATTCGGCCGCAGTGAAGTCGGGCCATGTCTTGCTCTCAAAATTGAGGGCCTTTTCCAAGGTCTGCTTATCAATGTCGAGCAACGTTGTTCCCTTTTCACTGCCCGTCGTCAGAGCGTCAAACGGAATCGGAATCAACACGTCACCTATGCCCAGGAAACCTCCGTGAGACAGGATGGCGTATTTTACACACCCATCCACGCCCACCATGAGATCTTGTATCGTACAAGTTTTTCCCCGTGACGATTCTCCACGGTGGTTTTCAGTATGTCACTCACTCTTGTAGGAACCTTAGTTTTCATCATTTTCCCATCCCCTTTTTCTCGCCTTGCTCTGAGAGGCCGTTCTCTGGTGGTTTTGGGGAGACCACCGACGTGAGGTCTTGTGCCTCTATAACTATTTATAACTACATATATTCCTGATTAGTACTCCGACATCCACAGGCGCTCAAACTTTGCTGGCAGGTGACGAAGAGTTTCCACTGCGGGCGCGCGCTGGGGAGTGGTCCCGGCACTGACGAGGACTCCTTTCACTGCTTTGTAGAATCCTTCTTCTCTAAACTACCGGGTTCCGTCGTTTTTTCTCTAGGCTTGTCCTTTGCAGATTTGCTCTCTTGGTCTTTTTCTTGAGCCTTCATTTTGGTCTTTTCTGTCTCGGTTTGTGGCTTTCGAGTTCCTTCAGTTTGCTGCTTACTTTTTTGTTCGACGCTTTCCTGATGACTGCGCCCTTGGTCCACTCGTTCTCGTTCATACTTCGGTTGCTCGGTTTGCCTGTGCTGTCTGCGCAATGGCTCCGTGGTAGTTTCGGCTCTCTTTCGACACTCTCTGGCCTTCCATTTTTCAGCCTCTTCCTTGGTTTTGAACGGTCCCCCGAGGGTCTCGGGCGTCTGTTCTATCGCCTGGATCACCTTACAAACTCCTTTTTTGTTTTTGATCACGAACCATTGTTTCGTCGCAGCCAGGGCCAGGACCGTAATCAGAGAAAAGAGCATTGCAAGAATCAGGACCGCCAATCTGGTCGTCAATTGATGTTTCATGATACTCTCCTATTCTTTGCGTTGTGACCCCTCTAATATTGTTGGGCATGCAGTTTTCTTATCTTGTCGCCAAATCCGCCAATCTTCATTCTGCTGTCAGCCGACTTTTCCGGTTTTGGTGGAACTACTCCTTAACTGTAAGTATGCGGCGGTCTTGCCATTTCAGGTGTTTTGGTGCCAGTTAGGGGGCAGGGGATGGTTCCCGGACCACGAAAAGGCACCGTATCTCCTCCGCCCAGGAAACCGAATAGAGGCACAAAACCGTAGTCAGCTTTGGCCGAGAAATCAGACAAGAGAGCCTTTCAATGCTATATCAATTCTTCTTGTCTGACGAATGGGTTCCTTTGTCTTTTCCTTGACCTTATCCCCTGAGGACTTGTCTCCTTCGATGTTTTCCTGAGCCCTTTCCCTTCATCTTTTCAGCCTACTGGTGCTGCTGAGGCCCCTGCTGTTGTTGTTGGTGCGGCATTTGCTGTTGCTTTAGGAGTTGTTGCCGAGGCTCTTCTCGCTGCTGGTGTTGACGCCGCATCGGTTGGGCCTGCTCTTGCGGGGAACGCAGCTGTTCTGTGGCTTGCCCGGCTCCCTGTGGACAGCCCTTGGCCTTTCTTTCTGCCTGTTCCATGGTTTTGAATGGCCCTGCAATGGTCTCTGCCTCGATCACCGTGCACATGCCGCCCTTGTCCTTGACCACAAACCAATGTTTCTTTTGGGCCAGAGCAATCCCCGACATCAGAGAAAAAAGTATCACAACAAACGGTACTGACGACGTTTTCAACAATTGACGTTTCATGATCTCCCCTTCGTCTGTGATTATTAGCATTTTAGAGCCAGAGAGGCGGA
>CAVUIT010000020.1:0-327513 GCA_963741625.1 uncultured delta proteobacterium | reverse complement strand
CTGACTAGCTTTGCCAGCCACACTCCGATCACGAGTATGATTAGAGCCCCGACTATCCTCCAAGAGTAGGTGCCTAATGTTTTAGCACTTCGGAAACGATGGCTTCCCACATGACACGCACCTCCCGCCAGAATTACCCAGAATTATTCGGCAGTCTTGCCATTTCTGAGCGTCTGGGTGCCAGTTGAGGGGTCATGGGATGATTCCTTTGCCCCGAGATGACTCCCGTATGGTCCCCCACATGCGCCGAGGGCCGAAAAACCGTCGTCACATTGCTGAAAAAGCCTGTATTTTCCTGTTTCTGAGCGTACGTCACCACAGGTCCGCCAGTCAAGCAAAATCCTGCGCGTGGCTGCTTTACCCAGAGTTCCGATACACCATTCTCAATTCTTGGCGCGGAAGCCCGTGAGGAGTCTAGCTTGGCACATGGGACCATTTTCCAGGTGGTTGCTGCGAGCTATCCTCATCATGTGACTAAGAGAGGTAATCGGCGGCATAAGATCTTCTTCTGTTTGGCACCGTCGGATTCGTAGGTACCTTGAAAAGGCGCTCGGCCGGGGCTCCGAAGAAAAAAGACTGGGCCAAAGAAGACAAATGCAGTAAATCAGGTATGGTGTAACCTGTGGTGTCCACTGAATTCTGTCCTTTCAACCTGCTGAGGTGCTTTGAATGATACCTCCCATTGTTGTCCACTGCGGCATTGGTCTCCTGACGACCGCTTTCTCGGTCCCTCTCGTACTTCGCATGGTTCCGATGAACCGTATGTATGGAATTCGCGTTCCCAAGGCCATGAAATCCAATGGTCATTGGTACGACATCAATGCTTACGGTGGGAAGCTTTTCTTGGCCTATGGTCTGTTCCTCACTATTTTCGGAATCACAGCGCAAGGCTTCGCACCGCCGCCGTCAAGCATATGGACTGCTGTCTTCATCGTCGGCCCTCTTCTCCTGATCTTCCCGATTCTCGTTCTGATCAACTCGTATGCACGCGGGCTGCCGGATTAAGCGGGCGACAAACGCTGAATTCAGGGTGCATCGCGTTACGCAACAGCCTGCTACTTAGAATTGGTCCTTCCTTTTTCACCTCAAAGTGAACTCGATCTCGTCCGACACGCAGTCTGAGACCTCAAACACCACGTGAACCCGACCGACCGCCGAATTCCCGCGCGGTTGAATGCCAACCAACCCCGTCACAGTCCGCGGCAAAAAAGTTTCCCAGGAACATGTAACGCTCTTCCTCCGATCACGAATACCACCCCAGAGGTTGTCCGCAACCCAGCCATAGGCAAAACCGAATTCATGGGGGCGAAAAATGAAATCAAAAACTGAACCGTCGCGAATACTCTCCGTCTTGACGGTTGTGCTCATTGTGGTCGTAAGCGCATGCACCTGCTTTGCGGCTTCTCCTGGACAAGGTCAGTTGACAATAGTTGAGCCCGATGGAAAGCCGGGGTCAGGGTGCCCGCTGGAACACACGTCGGTAAAAGCTGAAATCGCAGGTTTCGTGGCCAGAGTCGAGGTCAAACAAACGTTCCACAATCCCCGGCAAGGATAAGATTGAAGCGATTTACACTTTTCCATTATCCGCTGATGGAGCAGTCGACGAGATGCTGATGAAGGTCGGTGACAGGACTGTTCGTGGCGAAATCAAGCCTCGCGAGGAAGCGAGGCGTATTTACGAAGCGGCTCGGGACAAGGGCCATGTGGCCTCCTTGCTTGACCAGGAACGGCCCAACATATTCACTCAATCTGTTGCCAATATTATGCCCGGTGAGAAGGTTGAGATCACGATCAAGTACGTTGAAGTCCTCAATTACGAGGACGGGTCCTTCAAGTTTGTATTCCCGATGGTGGTTGGTCCTAGATTCATTCCCGGCATGCCCGAAGGCAAGCAAGGGACGGGTTGGGCGGAGGACACGGCCTCGGTCCCCGACGCAAGCCGGATAACGCCTCCCGTGGCTGAAGAAGGGCAGAGGGCCGGCCATGACATAGACATTACAGTGTCCGTCGACGCGGGCGTGCCCATAGAAAAGGTGGAATCGCTCCTGCACCAGATTGTGACGGATCAGAAGGATAAGAACAAGGTGATCGTAACGCTGAAGAACAAAAAGGAGATTCCTAATAAAGACTTTGTGTTGAAATATCTCGTCGCGGCTGATCAGATCCGTTCCGGGGTATTGGCTCACAAAGAAGGTGAGACCGGCTACGTAACGGTGGTCATGATTCCTCCCAAGCGAGTCACGCCTGAACAGATTGCTCCGAGGGAGTTGATTTTTATCATCGATACCTCGGGATCACAGACCGGCCTGCCGCTCGAAAAAGCCAAGGAGACAACGAAATACATCATTGAGCGCATGAATCCCGATGATACCTTCAATCTCATTGATTTCAACGACACTTCTCGGGTGCTATTTTCTTCTCCGAAGAAGAATACTCCGGAGGCTCGGGAAAAGGCGTTGAGGTTCATCGGATCACTTAAGGGTGGTGGAGGTACCCGAATGGTTCCTGCCATCTGGGAGGCTATGAGCACTACCCCTGCTGATAACCGGCTCCGAATTGTCACCTTCATGACCGACGGTCTGGTAGGGAACGATTTTGAGGTCATCTCCATGATCAAAAAACTCCGGGAAAAGAGCCGATGGTTCTCCTTCGGGACTGGTAACTCTGTGAATAGGTTCCTGTTGGACAATATGGCTCGAGTCGGTGGCGGCGAAGTAGACTATATACTGCTCAATAGTGCCGGGGAAGCCGTAGCCAAGAAATTTTACGAACGCATAGCCGCGCCGGTTCTAACGGACATATCGATGACCGCGAGCGGGATTGCCCTGGAAGAGGTTTACCCTAAGGTCGTTTCCGATCTTTGGTCTCACAAGCCTCTGATCTTCAAGGCCCAGTACCTCCAAACCGGGAAATGGAACGATAACAATAAAAGGATTCAAAGCCGGTAAACCGTATGAAGAGACCCTGAAGGTGAGACTCCCTGAGAAAGACTCCGCCAACAGCTCTTTGAGATCCCTCTGGGCGCGGGCAAAGGTGGATGATCTCATGGACCGCGACCTCATGGGTATCCAGCGGGGTAATCCTCAAAAAGAAGTAAAGGAAGAGATCATCAAGGTCGCTCTTTCCCATAAGATCATGACGCAATTTACGAGCTTCGTGGCCGTGGAAGAAGCTGTAGTGACCGTGGACGGTAAACCCACCAGAGTGACGGTCCCGGTAGAGATGCCCGAAGGTGTCAGCCGGGAAGGTGTTTTTGGCGCAACAAGCCATTCGAGGGTTGCGTCGCCGAGTAGCCCGCCGATGGCGTGGAACGCGACCTGGAACGGCCAGCAAACAGGGAGCACCGCCTGAGTCCGGTGCCCTGGGAGGCCGTCTCGAAGCAAAGCCAACGGCTTCAAAAGAAGCGACGCCAACGGAACGCAGGTCGTTTTTGCATGATGCGGTAGATAGCCGGCAGCCGGTCCGAGAGCGGGAAAAAGCAGAGGCTGACCTGCCCGCGTCCAGACTCTCGCCGGAACTCGTCGAATTGTTAGCCATGAAAGAGAAGCCCAAAGCTTATTCCAAGGGAAAGGTCAACGTGAAAAACGGCGAGGTTGCCGTTCAGGTGTGGCTTGATCGATCCGGGGATGAACTATTGAAACTCCTTGAAGAAAAGGGCTTGAAGATGACTTTCAAGGCCGCAACCGGGAAGATGGTTATAGGCGTGATCTTGGTCGAGCGTCTGGAAGACCTTGCCAAGATACCGGACGTTCGTCTCGTTGAGCCCTTTGCCGTCACCGGTTGAGTTTTCAACAACCGCAGAACTTGAAGTCAGCAGCTTGGCTGAGGGGAACCGATCCCGACAAAGGAATCGTTCCCTCAGCCAAAGCCATTTCCACGTAGACTCCACTTGGAATGTCTGTGCCACAGTGGACGCAACAAAAACAAAAATTTTGAGCACCCTAACTCTTGACAGGCTGTACGTCGGTCGTGTACCTTCAGTATAGTAAACGGAATCCGGATCCGTTCAGGACTGGAAACAATAGTACTTCGTTAAATTAATCGAAGAGTCCCATGTTTGGCGGGACCGAGCGGGGGGCGCTCATGAAATTGAACCCTGTTTCGTCTCGCAAGAGATAATAGACAACCCTTCTTCTCTAACGTGTCCGTGAGATTCAGACGGCTTAAAAGTCGATAGGCGGGGGGCCTGAAGTGAACAGTGGTCGCTGTATACGTGCTTAGTTGCGCGGTATGTGGTGCGGGGGTAGCTGTGCATACGGTAGGCCGGACGTAATACCGTAATATGACTGATGCGTCACTCAATTACCACATGAGTGTTCTTCGTCGGGGAAGGGGGCAATTCCACAGAGCACAAAAGGGACAATTACTGAGAGCGCCGAGGATTCGGGAATTGAAAATCATTGTGCGTCTGCACAGGCCTATTTCAGGGCAAAGGAGGGGCAAATATGAGTGAGACCAAGACAGTTTACGGCATGGGGTGGTTGCCTGACTACCCGGACTTCCGAGACTTCACCGCAGATCGAGCCGACATCAAGGCGCAGTTGGCGCCAACCGGGGTCACAGGGGAACAACCTAGTGTTCCGGAGAGCGTAGACTTGAGAGAATGGTGCTCTCCGATCGAAAACCAGCTTACTCTCGGGCCATGCACTGCTCATGCGGCTGCAGGACTGGTGGAATATTACGAAAAGCGGGCCTTTGCCAAATACATCGATGCATCTCGGCTCTTTCTCTACAAGGTTACGCGGAACCTTCTGCAATGGACGGGCGACACTGGGGCGTTCCTTCGGTACACCATGGGAGCAATGGTGCTTTTCGGTGTCCCGCCTGAGGAGTACTGGCCCTATAAGATAGAGGCCTTCGACACGGAACCACCGGCCTTTTGCTATGCGTTTGCAGAGAACTTCAAAGCGATTCAATACGTGAGACTGGACCCGCCTGATGTAGTGAAAGAGCAATTGCTTGAGAAGATCAAGACGTTTCTGGCCGCGGGCTTGCCAGCCATGTTCGGGTTCACGGTGTACAGATCCTACGTGCAGGCCACTCTATCCGATTGCCCGGGCTGCATACCACTGCCGTGCAATACGGAGAAGATTGTTGGGGGCCATGCAGTAATGGCTGCGGGGTACGACGACAAGAAGGTCATCAAGAACGCGGACTGCGGCTTAGAAACGACGGGGGCCCTTCTGATCCGGAATTCATGGGGCACCGGGTGGGGAGAAGCAGGCTACGGGTGGCTCCCGTATGAGTATGTCACGATGGGGCTCGCCGTCGATTGGTGGACCCTTACCAAGCAAGACTGGATCGACACCGGACAGTTTCAGTTGTGACATGAAGCGCCGTTTATACAAACTTCCATCCGGAGCGGACAGCCGAAACCACAAGATCAAGGAGGTGAGCGATGAAGGAAAAGCACGTCATCTTATGGACTAGGGCCAGTTCTCTCACTCGGGGCCCCTTCTCCGGGCCGAGCATGACCCCATTCGGTTTCGAATCTGCCGCTGGGGTCATTGAGATCGACATTGATGACATTGAACGGAGCCGAATTTCCGCACTCAGCCGTGATCGAGAAGTCGTGGCCATAGCGCCCGTTATGCCGTTGAAACTGATTGCGCCGGTTCAGGTCGCAGACGTGGACGCGCCCGCCGGACAGACTATTACTTGGGGCGTGAAAGCTGTTGGAGCGGACAGCTCCCCCTATACGGGGGACGGTGTGGTAGTCGCGGTGCTGGACACGGGTATTGACGCGGGACATTCCGCGTTCAGCGGGGTGCAGATTGTGGAGAAGGATTTCACGGGGGAGGGCAATGGCGACCAACACGGTCATGGAACTCATTGTGCCGGGACCATTTTGGGTCGTGACACGGAAAACCCGCGTATCGGGGTGGCCCGCGGAGTCAAGAAGGCCGTGATCGGCAAAGTCCTCGGCAGTCAAGGAGGCTCAACCGACCAGATCTTCAGAGCCATCACTTGGGCAATCGAAAACGGAGCCAATGTAATCTCGATGTCTCTTGGCATGGATTTCCCCGGTTACGTGAAGGCGTTGATGGAGTCCGGGCTATACCCGCCGAACCCGCCGCGTCCCGCGGTCTGGAAGGGTACCGAGCCAATGTGCTGCTTTTCGATAGATTGTCATTAGTCATCAACTCCCTCGCCACGTTTGCTCAACCTGCGATTCTGGTGGCAGCAGCCGGTAACGAAAGCGAAAGACCCACATGGGAAATTGCCGTATCTCCACCGGCCGTTGCGGAAGGAGTCATTTCCGTGGCCGCGCTTGGGGAAGGAGCGCAGGGTCTGGAGGTGGCTCGCTTTTCCAATACCGGCGCAGACGTTTCGGGCCCCGGTGTAAACGTGTCTTCCGCGAGAGCAGGGGGAGGACTGAGATCAATGAGCGGCACCAGCATGGCAACCCCGCATGTTGCAGGCGTTTCCGCCCTGTGGGCCGAGAAGCTCAGCAAACAAGGCCAGTTGACCAGCGATCACCTCACCGCGCGGGTCGTTGGAAACGCGGCAATAGCACCACTGAAGCCGGGGTTCGATCCATCCGACGTAGGCGCCGGACTTGTCGTGGCTCCCCAGCAATAGAACTCGTGAAGCCGCGGTCAAGCATCGGAGGATCAACGCCACCAGTTCCTCCGATGATGCCGTTGTCCCCTGAAAACCGAGGCTCTGTCCCGTCACGGGACTACAACGAAAGGAGGCACACTCCTATGGCCGATGCAAAAATTCTTGAAGACCTTTCCATTGAAGAGCTAAGGGCTGAATTGAGGGCTCGCAAGGCACGCTACGAGGGCGTGCTGGCCGCGCCGGCCAGTGAACCCCTCAAGGGATTCGATGACGCAACGATTATCGGCACACTAAAATTCAAGCAAAAGGTTATATACGGGGCGGATGACCGCCAGGACCGCTATGAGGTGTCGGACGCCGCAATGCTCGCCGACGCGGACAGCGTTGTGGCCATCTTTCAGGCGGCCAGCGTCAACGATAACGGCGACGGGACCTCTACTCTCAATACGGAAAACTTCGGAGACTCTAACGACCTGTGTCAGACAGAGCGATTCCGCGACCAGCCAATTGGGGAGTTCTGCTCCGGCTTTCTGGTTGCCCCGGATATCGTTGCAACAGCCGGTCACTGTGTGAACGCGAACACCCTCGGCAGTTGCCGCTTCGTCTTCGGTTTCTACATGGAGAGCGCCACTTCGGCTCGATTGACCATCAGCAATCAGGAGAATTATCGCAGCATTGAACTGATAGGCCGGAAGGAGGTCGGCACTGGTCCAGACTGGTCCCTGGTGCGCCTTGATCGGCCGGTCACCAACCATCGCGTGGTATCTGTTCGCCGAGAGGGCAAAATACCGGACAATCAGGCTGTTCACGTGATCGGTCACCCATGCGGTCTTCCGCAAAAGGTTGCGGGGGGAGCCGGCGTCAGGAGCAACGAGCGCGAGGCCTTTTTTGTCGCCAATCTGGACACGTACGGGGGTAATTCGGGTTCTCCCGTGTTCAACAGCGCAACCCACCAGGTCGAGGGAATCCTGGTTCGAGGGGAAACCGATTTTGCTCAGCAGGGGAACTGCTCCGTATCCCTTGTATGCCCTTCAACCGGCTGCCGCGGGGAAGACTGTACGAGGACGACCGAATTCGCGTCGTTGATCCCGGTGTAGCCGCGAATGAAACCTGAAAAATCTGGGCACTTAAATCTTGGGTAGTCTGGGGACACTTTACTTAATTCGCGGTCCGAAGCGCAAACTGGGTATGGTGTTCCCGGAATTCGGTTGAACCATTGCGGCCCGGTTTCCTCTTTCCTTCGGTGGCGTTCAGGCACACTGTGCCTTCATCAGACACTGGGGAGAATCTCCCAGAATTCACCGTACAGGAGGTAATCACGACATGGCCAAAAAGACCGCCTCGCCTGAAGCAATCAAGGCTTTTGTGCGCAAGGAAGCATCTAACTTCTTGAAGCAGCCGAATGTCACTTCTATTGGGGTTGGCTTCAAACTCAAGGACGGCAAACCTACCAAGGAACTGGCCATCCAGTTCACTGTCGGCCGCAAAGTAGCACTGGAAGCCCTTGAGAGCATTGGAGCCACGGCACTGCCGCAGTATGTAGTGATCGACGGCGTCGAAGTGCCGACCGATGTGGTGCAGCGCAACTTTGAGACCAGCGCCAAGGAGGTGAAAGTCGAGGCCGCGCCTGCCCGCAAGATTGCCGTCAATCCCATCGTCCCAGGTGTGAGTATTGGCCACCGGGCCATTTCAGCGGGAACAGCGGGCTGTGTAGCTTATGATGCGAGCACGGGAGCGCCCTATGTATTGTCGAATTGGCACGTGCTCAACGGCCCCTCCGGGAATCCGGGAGATCCGATCGTTCAGCCTGGCGCATACGACGACAACCGTGTGGATCGCAACGTCGTGGGGCCCCTTGTGCGCAGCTACCTGGGTGTAGCAGGCGATTGCGCTATAGCGTCCATCGAGTACCGCCGTCTCGTACCAGAGATTATGGGCCTTAACGTTGCAGTGACGCGAATCGGTGAGGCGGAACTCGGTGATCGCGTGGTGAAGTCCGGTCGCACCACCGATGTGACCTACGGGATTGTCAACCGCATTCACGTGACTGTACGAATCGATTACGAGGAGGCAGGAGCCAAGGAGATCGGCTGCTTCGAAATAGGCCCTGACCCCGAGCATCCCGCTCTGAATGGGGAAATCAGCATGGGTGGTGACTCCGGCTCCGCCTGGATGGGGGTGAGCCGCGACAAAGCCACAGACATGATGCTCGGTCTCCATTTCGCCGGCGAAGTCGGTGACGAACCGGAACACACGCTGGCGTGTTACCCAGCATCAGTGTTTGAGAAGCTGGGAATCAGTCCTACGAAGCCCCTAGAGGTTGTCCTTGAGCGAGAGACAGGGCTCGGCTATGCTGCCGACTACATCGGCGCACCCATCGCTCTCCCGCAACCTGCCAATACAGAAGTGCGGGAGGATCTTCTCGATGTCAGAGGCCGCACGGTTTGCAACTACATGCATTTTTCACTGGCCATGAGCCGCTCCCGACGATTCGCCCGCTGGGTGGCATGGAACATAGACGGCGGATCCATGCGCCGCCTGAGCCGCGATGGTCTTGACTTCAAGAAAGACCCGAACCTTCCCGAAGACGCACAGGTGGGAGACGAGCTGTATGCCAACAACCCGCTTGACCGGGGACACATCGCGCGCAGGGCGGATCTACTCTGGGGAACCATGGCCGAGGCACGCCGCGCCAATCTGGACTCGTTCTTCTTCACGAACATTACTCCGCAACATAAGGCGTTCAATCAATCCGCGGCTCACGGCCTGTGGGGAAGCCTGGAGGATGCGATTTTCTCCGAAGTGGATGTGGAAGATCTGCGCGTTTCGGTCATTGGCGGTCCGATCTTCGCTGACAACGACCCGATATATAGGGAGATAAAGCTCCCCAAACAGTTCTGGAAGATCATCTATTTCCGGGAAGCGGGAAATCCGGCGATCAGGGCCAAGGGCTACGTCCTCACCCAAGCGGATCTGCTGAATCAACTCGAAGTCCTGGAATTGCCGAAGTTCGAAGTGTACGAGGTTCCCATACCCCGGATTGGTGAAATGATCGGCCTATCCCTTGCTGTGGGAACGGCACCGACAAGGCCGCCCACCCCGCCGAGACAGGCGACCCGAGGCAGAACCAGAGGACAAGCGGCAATCCGCCGTATAGCGTCCATCAGCGAGGTGGTAATGTAAAGGAAGTCACTATTGACCACATCTTCATGCGGTGCCCGGATGGAAGAAACCCGGGCTAAGAGGGTGCGGGACCACAAAGACGAGCAGCAGCTCGCTCGAAGTGCTGGTCAGCAACGAGAGTTTCGGGTGCACCATATGTGATTGACGACGTGAAAGGCTTTCGGGTACCGGGGTGGCGCATAGGACAATTTTCTCGGATAATTGGTGCCGGCTACCCTCATCACATCACGCCGAGATGCAATCAGCCGCAGCAGACCTTCTTCTGCTTGACACCGACCAGTTCGTCGGCTTTCTTGCGAAATAGCGGGGCCGCGAAATCTGGGGACAATCTTACTTAATTCTCAGTCCGAAGCGCAAACTGGGTATGGTGTCCCCGGAATTCGACAGGAATAACTCGGGGCCATAGCCGTACCATAAAACTGTTCTTTTGCACGTCGTGTCCTCGATCAGTTAACGCTCAATTATGTATCAAGGCAGTTCCACGCGGGCCGCATGAACAAGATCTCATCTTCCAGGCATCTTGCAGCCTGTCTCCTCAACAGGTGGAGTAACATCCTGGCCTGAAAATACTTTCACCTGCTCAAGCCTTCTCATCCGGTGTCCCGGGTCAAACTCGCCAGACAAGCCCCAAACACTATCAAAAACTGCTTGATGGTCTTCTGCGCGTATGAGGGTCCTTCCCGCGGGAATATCCACGGTCAACCCCTCCAAGGCTTTGATTATGGCTTGCTTGTCTGTAGACCCGGCTACCTCGGCAGCCTTCGCATAAGCCACCACGCCCGCATATGCTCCTTCTGCGTTAAAGTCGGGGAAGACACGGTATCGGGCCATGTATTCTTTTACGAAATCCAAGTTCACAGGAGAGTCGTTTCCTCGAAACCAATACAGACCGCCTAGCCAAATCCCTTTGGGCATGTCCACACTCAGACCTTGCATCACGTCAGCACTATACGCCAAGTTACATATTACACATGAGATTTTCGCAAAGAAGCCCATCTCCGTCCCCTGGCGGATGAAATCGATTAAGTTCCCGCCATACAGAGACACCAGAACTCCATCTGGATTGGCATCCATTATTTTCTTGATGTACGGTTTGAGATCGGTTGCTTCAGTCGGCGCATAAGCCGTCTGCGCCTTATCAAGAAAAGTCACATCGGGGCGCAGCTTCTGAAGATATTTCTGGAAGTATTCCCAGCATTGGTACCCGAAAAGGTAATCAGGCCCCAAGGTGGTCCAGCGCTTAGCCTTCTGTTCGGACGCAAGAATTGCCGCTCCTTTAACATTTTGAGGCCCATTTTGGGAAATACGGAACGTGTAGGGATTGCAGATTTTTCCTGTGATATCAGGCGTCATGGCCAGCGTGTCGATGAATGGAGTTTTCAATTCATTAACGAGAGGAGCCACAGCAGACGCGACGCCGCTTGAGACTATGCCCATCACAACGTCCACCTTTTCTTTCAAAATTAGCTCCCGGACCATCTGAACCCCGACCTCGGGCTTCAGTTGGGTGTCCCGGTATAGTCCGACTACTTGACGTCCATTTATTCCACCTGTCTTGTTAATCTTGTCAATGGCGAGTTCAGCACCTTGTTTGGCGCCGAATCCGTAATGAGCCAATCGACCGGACATGACGTAGGCAAAGCCGATTTTGATTGGTTCCTGGGCGAAAGAAAGTGAAGCGCAGGTGAGTACCAGAGGCATCACAATCACTGGAAGATAACGAAACGATTGTCTCATGGAACGCTCCTTAACAAAGAGTGGTATAATACGGTTAGCTGAACTATGCGGGCAGCCCCGTTATGGCCAAGGAAGGATTGATTTTCAGTAGACTGAATTCTTCAATGCTGGCTGCAAGTGCTGTGCCATAAGATTGCACCAACCTGGGGTTTGCGTCAATAACCAAGGGAAATCGCATGGTAATGTTTTGTTATGAGAATAGAATTGAATTGCGGATCTTCTGGGTATTGGTGGAGGGAATGGGTCAGTTTGGCTTGTTAATTTCTGATGCAGAGAAAAGCTAAATGATAACAGGCACTACTAGCGGGTCAGGTTGACCTTCCGCAAGGCACTCGTGGGGCTTTTTGACCCGAAAAGCCAATCATCTCAACTGCCTTTCCAGCGCGTCACGAGCCAAGCCAAGTAAGCCTGAAGTTTTGTGTCTCCTGCCATCGGCACGCTTGAGCCTCAATCATGCGGCGGTCTTGTCATTTCGGCGGTCTGGGGAGAAATTTAAGGACACAATACGATTTATTGTTGCCGTGGGAGCGACCTTCTCATGATTGCTCTATGACTGGGCTTTCGCGAATCCGTGGTTGTTGCCTGTGGCATACCAGCGTCAGGTCACGCCGAGAGGCAATCGGACGCAGCAGCCCTTCTTCTACTCGCAAGCGGAGTTCATCGGTCGGTTTGGGAAAGACGAATCAGCTGATTGAGAAGAAAAGCTAGAGTTGAATTGAAGAGATCAATACAGTATGTTTGAGTCTCGTGGCCCTGGATTTACGGGATCTTGCTGAGAAAGCCGCCGCAGCACGAATGCAAGACTTAAAATGAACAGCTCGGTGGATTTGAAGTTGGCTCGTGCTGATTCTGCAAGTTGGCGCCCTTGCCGATGAGATAATTCAGCATGGACATCTGGAAATCCGATTAGTGCTCGATGTGATGCTGCGAGAGGGCCTGATTCTAGGTTATCGACTGATACTTGAGCACTTCGTTGAATGCCGCCCCACTGAATGACTGGGGGCTCCTTGTTGGTGAGTGTGTAAACATGATCTTGCGAAGCGCCCTTGATTCAATCCTTGCCTTTGCTCTTGCGAGGCTTCGGCAAGACTCACCAAGGAATCACTGGCCGCAATCCATTTCCCTTATTCTTAAAGATTAGACCAATGTTTGAAAAAATTGGATCGAGTCCGTCGGAGTTTGGACCTTCAAATTGCCTTAGGGTTGAAGCCGCAAGTCACTTATCTGAAGCAAGAAATTCAATTTGGCAGCGGAAGAGCCGACGTGGAAGGCATCCTGAAAGAGGCTCTGATCCTTGAGGGAATTGAATAATACCGATAAACATCGCGCTCCTTCGTTATTCTTATCGCCCCCACAACGAAATGGTGCATTCCCATTCTTGTGAGATGTCTCAGTTTTATCGTCGCTACGAAGACGCAAAAGCGAACGCACCGCCCGACACTACCGTCTGGTTCGATGCCCTTCAGCCCGGTGTCGTGCTCCTGGAATCGCACTAATCGCCCAATCGCCAAGGTCAAGGGCGGCTTCCATGGACAAGCCATCGTTGCTCTACAGACCATCCACAAAAGACCCTCTCTCCCTCAGACCTTGGGCAAGTTGGGCTACTATACGGCTTTGAGATAAGTCGCGCAATTCCGAGACTTCTTTAAATAGCCAGGGGATTCAGGAATTTCGGGACAATTGATAATGCGCCTGAAACTTTGGAAGAGCACCTTTCCCTATCCATGGCCGACAAGGTACTATCCCTCTCGCTCAACAAGTGATACATAACCTGGGCCAGGCCAGTGGCGGGACTCGTGCCCACACGACGCGACGCTGGTCACAAATCTGGACTAATATCCGGCATCCAAAGAATGGAGACCAAGATGGACCGCATCGGCTTTATCGGTTTGGGAATCATGGGCAAACCCATGGCACTACATTTGCTCAGGGCAGGGTATCCGCTTGTTGTTTTGAATCGCTCGCCAGGGCCACAGAACGAGTTGGTCTCGGCTGGAGCGACTGCCGGCGCTTCCCCCAAACATGTCGCGGAACAGAGCGATGTCGTCATCACAATGCTGCCGGATTCACCTGATGTGGAGCAAGTCATACTCGGTAAGGAAGGCGTTTTGGAAGGACTTCTTCCAGGCGGGTTGGTTATTGACATGAGCACAGTCTTGCCTTCATTGGCGCGGCGTATCGCTGACGCGGCACAGCAAAAGAAGTGCTCTGCACTGGATGCCCCAGTGTCCGGCGGACAGGTCGGCGCGGAAAATGCGACGCTGTCGATCATGGTTGGCGGGACGCAAGCGGCATTTGAGCGTGCGAAGCCGATTTTCCAATGCATGGGCAAGAACATAGTCTATATCGGCGAAGCCGGAGCCGGGCAGGTGGCGAAAGCCGCGAACCAAATTGTCGTCGCGGTGACAATTGCCGCGGTGAGTGAAGCGTTAGTGCTGGCGGCAAAAGCCGGCGTCGACCCGGCAAGAGTTCGCGAGGCGCTTTTGGGCGGCTTTGCGCAAAGCCGAATTCTCGATTTGCATGGCAATCGCATGTTGCAGCGAAATTTTCAGCCCGGCTTTAAAACGAAATTACATCGTAAGGACATGGGCATCGTACTGAATACCGCGCGAGAGCTGGGTCTGGCGTTGCCCGTAAGTGAAGCTGTAACCGAATTGATGAACAATTTGATAGCAAGCGGCGGGGGCGATCTGGATCACTCGGCGCTGGTTACCGTGCTCGAAAAGCTGGGCAACGTGGAAACAAAAGCGCCTTCCGCCTCATAGGCGTTAAAATAAGCTTGAGCGATTGAAGAGAAGCTTGTTGTCCCGGAGGGACATCCCGATAGTAGCCCGGCAATTCATTGCCGGGAATGAGCGGGCAAGAGGACCTTCTGCGTCCCCGACGGGGGCCTGAAGGATCGATCCTTCAGGCCCCCGTCGGGGACGCAGAGTTGGTTGGATTATTGTTCGTCTGTCACCCGGCAATGAATTGCCGGGCTACTATCATGGAGCCCCTCCGGGGCTCACAATTTCGGACAGGCTTGTTATCTTAACGCCTGTCCCGCAGCGGAGAGGGCAAGATGAGGGGTTATGCTGGTGCCACGGATGAGCTGCGCACATCCGTGGCACCAAGCGAATCGAGGAATGAAATACGGGACTGGACCCCGGATCGCGTCCGGGGTGACGATGTCTGAATTTCCTACGCATTATCAGGCAAAATGATAAAGAAGAAACTTTCTTTGCGTTCTCGTAGCCTGCCCCGGACCCTGATCCGGGGATTTCCGCTGTGAACCATTTTCTCACAACATCTTCTTCCACTCATCCAGAAGCGGAAGGCTCACGCCTGCTCCTCCGCATACAATAATGACAATCGGCCGCAGACCTTCCAATGGCCTAGCCCTCCCATACACCGCAGCAAGTGAGGCCCCACACGCCGGCTCAACCAGGACTCGATGCTCGTCAGCAAAGCGCACGCAAGCGCCGACAGCTTCCGGATCCGTAACTTGCCAGGGCGTGATCGGATGCCTCTCGGTCCATTCAAGCGCTTTTGCAGCCACTCTCCGAGCGCCCAGCGTAGTGGCGACCGAGGTGATGCGATCGAGAGTCACCAGCCGACCTGCCCGAACAGCCGCGGCAAAGGAAGCTGCTCCCTCTGTCTCTACGGCCAGGATGGGGACGTCCGTCCAGCCGACCTCGTGCATGCCCTCCAACAGGCCGCAGAGGAGACCTCCCCCGCCAACAGAAACCACTATCGCTCCGGGCCTAACTCCCACGTCAGCGATCTCGTGAATGATAGAGGAATGGCCCTTCCAAACTCTAGGATCATCAAAGGGATGGATATACGCGGCATTTTCCCGTTCGGCCAATTGAGTGCCGTACGCGTGGGCGTCGTCCCAGGAATCACCGTGCACAATCACCGTTGCCCCTTCTTTAGCGACCAGATCTCGGAGCCAAGCGGGCGTGGTCTTGGGCACAACTACAGTGACAGGAATCCCGATCTTACGTCCGGAATATGCAACAGCATAGCCCGCGTTGCCGGCAGAGGCGCACACGAGACGGCTCGCTCCGGCCCTCCAACTGTCCTGGCATGCAAGGCCAATGCCTCGGGCTTTGAAGGATCCGACGGGCTGGAATGCTTCCATCTTCAGAAGCACAGGAGCACCCATCGCAGCGCTCAAGGATGGCGACTCCCACAGTGGCGTGACGACATGAATTTGCATGGAAGCTGCCGCTTGGCCCTTTATCATTCGCTGTGGCTTTCGGCTAATGGGAATTGGTTGCACTGCCGGTGGACCTCCTCTCGCTCAATTGACGGAACACTCAATCCGAGCGCTGACATGGGTCTCGTTGGCGCTCTCTAATAGAAACTATATGTCTTGAATAGCCCGGATCAAGGTCCATGGACCCGATTCTTTGTAAGATCCTTCTGGCCGATCAAAGCCTCACCACAATGGACACGCGACCATTGAGTGAAGTTCCGGGAACGCCATTTCAAGATTATTGGCGAGAAACGCTTTCATGCGAGGGTGTGGTATGGGACGACCTGCACGGCAAGTCGACGCAGGTTGTTCTAATCTCGTCACACAGATAGTCAAGCGGCTTTAGCTGATTAATTAGTCTGTATCATAGGCGGCGAGCCGTTCCCTGCTGTTTTTTCAACTTACAGTAACCCTGCCTGAGCGTCCCCATTTCAAATCTACCGGCCCGGAAGAACACGGATGGGACCAATCGGGGAATATTTCGCATAAATATTAGGCTATTGGGAAATAGCCAAATATTTGACTTTTTTCCTTGACAGCATATTAGGCGTCGGGCTAGTTCTGTAAAAAAAGCCGATCACTTCAGAAAGCAAATTAGGAGACTTTTGCCTTGTTTCGCGAAGTTCAACAAAACAAGATCTCGTTGGACATCATCTCCCAGATTCGGGAAGCCATACTCAACGGCACGCTCAATCCGGGGGATAAACTTCCACCCGAGAAGGAGCTTGTGAGCAACTTCGGGGTAAGCAAGCATACATTGCGTGAGGCCATAAGGGCCCTGGAGGTGATGGGTTTTCTTGAGGTGCGTAAGGGAGCTGCCGGTGGACCGGTGGTGCTTGAAGTGGACATGAAGACCACCAGGGAATCCATCGCGAATTTTCTTTATTTCCAAAACGTTTCTGTACGGGATCTATCAGAGGTCAGGAAGGTTTTTGAGCCGCACTTGGCCAGACTCGCGGCTGAACGTCTAAGCCCGGAGGATTTGGACGACCTGGCGGCTACACATCAGGCCTCTTTGGATGCCATGGCACGGGGCTTGCCCACGTATGCGCACGAGATAGCTTTTCACCGCATACTAGCCCGGGCCAGTGGAAACCCGGTCTTCATGCTGATTCAGGATTTTGTTAACAGCGTGCTTTCGGACACCAAGCGCCACCTTAGACCGGGGCAGAGCTTCTTGGAAGAAGTGTTCACGGCCCATGACCGCATTCTGGAAGCTATCAGGGCCCGCGACCCTGAACTGGTCGCGACGGAGATGCACCGCCACGTGTGCGAGGTTGAGCGCTCGTTGGAAGATCTCCAAGGACAAAGGGAGGAGACGCTGAAAGCCAGAATGCGGAGCATTAAAGGCGGGGCGAGAGGGCGCTAGAACCATCTCAACATTGAGCAGATCCCATAGCTCCCGGAGGTTTCGAGACATCCTGCTCGATTTCCTCCGCAAACCCTGCAGTGGACAAATCGGCTCTCAGCCAGACGCAGCAGACATGGTCTCAATTCAATCTATCAATTCGAACCTTCGGGTCGCTTTCATACGGCAGTAAAATTGGTATCCTCGCTCTGATTCGGGAGGAGGTTAGAAGATGTCGCAAGCCTTCAAGGATTTGCATTGGCGCCGGGACATTCCTCTGAAGGAATATTTGGTTCCGGAGACCCTGTCCCAGGCCCTCCAGATGCTGGACGAGTACAAGGGCCGAGCCCGGATAATAGCTGGGGGCACGGACGTGATAGTGGAGCTTCGCAGTCGCCACTATGAGGTAGAGGCCCTGGTCGACATCAGCAGGATCCCCGGAATGGGAGGCATTGAGCTACAGGGGGACAGCATAATTCTTGGCGGACTGGTTACCCATGCACAGACCGCGGCTTCCCCTCTCATACAGGAGAAGGCAGGACTCTTGGCTGCCGGTTGCGCCGCGATGGGTTCCCCTCAGATCCGCAGCATTGCCACTGTGGCCGGCAATCTTGTCAGCGGGCAGCCCGCGGCCGATGCGAGCATACCCCTACTGGCCTTGGACGCTCAAGTGACCGTTGCTTCTGCCGGCGGAGAGCGAGTGGTACCATTGAGAGAATTCTTTTTGGATGTGGGAAAGACCGCCGTAGACCCAAGCCGTGAGATACTGACACGTATCGAGTTTAAACCACTGGGTCCTGACCAGGGAGAGTGCTTCCTGCGCCTGAGCAAGCGCAGGGCCCTGTCACTGCCCATGCTGGTATGCGCAGTGGTAGTAACCGTGGACAAAGCTAAACAGATCATAACCGAAGCAGCAATTGCCCTGGGTCCGGTAGCGCCCACACCGTTTCGCTCCAAGCGCATTGAAGACGCGATCAAAGGAATGCCCGCGACCCTTCAAACGCTGCAGGAAGCTGCTGACAGGGCTTCCACCTACTGCTCCCCCCGCGACAGCCTCCTGAGAGGCTCGTGCGACTACCGCCAGGAAATGGTCAAGGCATTGGTGAAACGGGGCTTGCGAAGGGCGCTGGAGCAAGCTGGATGCACTCTGTAAAAGAGGTTGATGATGAGCAGTATAGAGCTTTCTTTCAAACTAAACGGCAAGACGGTAGAGGTGGCTGTTAGCCCAGGAACCTTGCTGGTTGACCTGCTCCGAGAGAATTTCGGCCTGACCGGAACCAAGGTGGGTTGCCGGGAAGGGGAGTGCGGCGCCTGCACGGTGTTGGTGGACGGAGAAGCGTACAACTCCTGCTTGATGCCCGCGCTCAAGGTGCAAGGCCGAGAAGTTACCACCATTGAGGGCCTCCAGAAGGCCGATGGGTCATTAGACCCCATCCAGGAGGCATTCATGGATGCCGGGGCGGCCCAGTGCGGTTTCTGCACTCCGGGTATGATAATGAGCGCCAAGGCCCTATTGGACAGCAATCCAAACCCGGAAGAAAAAGAGATTAGGAAGGCCCTATCCGGAGTTCTTTGCCGCTGCACCGGCTACCGCAAGATTGTCCAGGCCGTCAAAAATGTGGCTTCCGGCAAGCAGCGTTAGGCGCAGGTTGGCTCGGCTGAGCCTTTCCATACAAGGAAGGTGTCATGTCTGAAAAGAACGATGAGAAAAGGAAGGTTAAGGTCCTGACTAAGGAGAGGACCGATTTCTTACCATTGATAAGGTTCAGAGAAGCCGAGTTGGCAGTGGCGGGGCAGTCGCTGACCAGGACGGACGATCCCCTGAAGGTGACAGGCAAGCTCAAGTTTGGGGCTGACTATTCCCATGAGGGCTTTTTGCACGGAAAGATCCTGCGCAGCCCTTATCCTCACGCTCTCATCAAGTCCATTGACACGACAAAAGCGGAGGATCTGGAAGGCGTGGTAGCCGTGCTCACCGCGAAGGACGTGCCCGGGCGCAACGGATTCGGGGCCATTATCCCGGACCAGCCGGTGATATGCGGTGACAAGGTGCGTTTTGTGGGCGATGGTGTCGCCCTGGTGGCTGCTGAAACAGAACAAATAGCCCAGGAGGCTCTTGCCCTGATAGAGGTGGAGTATGAGCCTTTGCCTGCTGTTTTCGACCCACGCGAGGCAATGAAGGAACACGCTCCCAAAATTCACGAACGGGGAAACCTGCTCTCCTATGACAAGCTGCGCAAGGGGGATGTGGAAAAGGGTTTCGATCAAGCTGACGTCATCCTGGAGCGAACCTATCAGGTGCCGTTCTTGGAACATGCCTACATGGAGCCCGACGTAGCTATGGCAGTCCCTAAGCCTGATGGGACCATGCTCGTGGAGGGTCCCATGCAGGCGCCCTTTACCGTGCGTCGCAACGTAGCTGCTGTACTGGGTTTGCCCATAAACAAAGTGCGCTGCCGCCAGATCCACATGGGCGGCGGTTTCGGAGGCAAGGAAGACTCCCCAATCGATTTAGGCTGTCGGGCCGCGGTGCTGGCCCAACATACCGGGCAGCCGGTGCGTGTGGCTCTTGAACGGGAGGAGGTCACTCTGCAGACGGCCAAGCGCCATCCCATGATTTTGGAAATCAAGATCGGGGCCCTGAAAGACGGCACCGTGGTGGCCTTCCAGGGGGTGATCTACGACGAGCAGGGAGCTTATGCATCTCTGGGCCCGAAGATTCCGCCCGCCGGAGGATCTCACGTGCATTCCATGGTTATGATGCCGGGGCCCTATGTGATACCCAACGTGAAGGTGGACGCCTATCTGTGCTATACCAACCACCCTTACGGCGGGGCCATGCGCGGCTTTGGCGCTCCTCAGGTCCACGTCGCCCACGAGCAAATCATGGACGAACTGGCAGCGGAGCTGAAGATCAGTCCCTTGGAGATTCGGCGCAAGAACGCCTTCCAACTGGGCTCGGAGACGGCCACGGGTCAGGTGTTGGACCAAAGCGTGGGGCTAAGGGAGACTCTGGATGCCTGCGCCAACGCTTTTGACTGGGATCGCCGCTTCAATGAGACCGGCTACATTGACAAGGAACGGACCAAGCGCCGCGGAGTTGGTGTCGGCATGGGCTGGTACCGCACGAGCATAGGCATCGGCAGTGATGGTTGCGGCGCCAACGTACATGTGCACGAAGACGGTTCGGTGCTCCTGTACTCCGGCATCACTGAAATGGGACAAGGGTCCTTCACCGTTTTGCCCCAGATCTGCGCCCAGGAGTTGGGCGTGCGCCTGGAAGATATTCGCCTCGTCCAGCCCGACACTGACCTGGTACCCGAATCCGGCCCGACAGTGGGCAGCCGCTCTACCACCCTCATGGGCAACGCCATCATCATGGCCGCCCGCCAGGTGAAAGAGTCGCTGGCCGAAGTGGCTGCCGAGATGCTTGGGATTCCCCCCGAGAGTCTTGAGTTTAAGGACCGCAAGGTGTTCGACCGGGCCAACCAGGCCACATCGGTAGAATTCAAGCAGGTAGCAGCCCGTTGTATGGCCACCGGTAAAAGGCTTATCGGGCAAGGCTGGTGGACTCCACCCTCCTCCAGCCTGGACCCTGAAACCGGTCAGGGAAACCCCTATTTTGTTTACACCTATTCCACCCATATGGCCCAGGTAGTGGTGGATGTCGAGACCGGCGAGGTAGAAGTCGAGTACTACGTCGCCGCCTTTGATGTGGGAAAGGCCATCAATCCTCGTGCTCTGGAAGGACAGATTGAAGGTGGGGTGGCCATGGGGCTGGGATATGCTTTGATGGAGGAGATTGTTTTGCACGAAGGGGTCATCCAAAACACTAATCTGCGGGACTATCTGATACCCACCATCCTGGACGTCCCGGACATCCAACCGGTGATCCTGGAGATGGCCAACGAGTTGGGTCCTTATGGAGCCAAAGGTATCGGGGAAATGCCCAACATACCGGCAACGCCGGCAATTTTGAACGCCATTTGCAACGCATGTGGAGGACGGGTGCGCTCATTGCCGGCCGATCCTGAAAAGGTCTTTTGGGCCATCAGAGAGGCAGGTGGGCCGCCGGAGCATTAAAGCTGCCGTTTGATGACGGTCGTCGTGTCCTGGCAGAGAGACGGCCGTCTGACCGGTGGGACGTACGAACCCTTAAACCAAAAGGAGTCACTATCGCCCAGAGGTGATTAATTGGAAGGAGGGACAGTCGTGAAGAACAGAAGGACCATTTTGTTTGTCTGCTTGATGATTGGGATCTTGGCCCTGGGGGCTGTAAGCTCCGGGTTGGCCCAGGCACCTGACAAGATCAAACTCGGCCTCATGTTTGGCCTGACTGGGCCGGCCTCGCCTATCGGCCCGGTGCAGATGAAGGGGGCCGAATTGGCTATCAACGAAATCAACGCGGCCGGTGGCGTGAAGCTCGGGGGCAAGCAGGTTCAGGTCGAAGCCGTGGTCAGGGATGACGAGACCAAGGGCGACGTGGCCGTGCGTCGTTTCAAAGAGCTGCGCGACGAAGTCAAGGTGGCGGGTCTGGTGGGTTCGACCTTCGCCCCTATCGCCAAGGCCCTGAACAACCAGATCGTTAATGAGCCTCTGATGTATGTATCGTCATGTGTGGCTCCGATGGAGATGTTCGCAAAAAAAGAGCTGGCGCCAACTACGTTTGGTGTTCACGGTAGCGCTTACGCCATCGGATATTCCGGGGCTGCGTATATTGCTACCAAACTGAAGGCCAAGAAAGTCTACTTTTTGGCTCCGGCCTACGCCTTTGGCCGCGATCAATACGAGGGAGCCAAGGCGGCCTTTGCGAAGTACGGGGTTGAGGTCATCTACGATGAAGCCCCTGTCACGACGGCCGACTACACGCCTTATATCCAGAAGATAGCTGAGGCCAAGCCTGATATCTGCATGATGGCCCAGTGGGGCACGGGTGCTATCGCAGTGCTGAAGCAGGCCCATGAGCTGGGTTTGAAGACCAAAACCAAGATTTGGTTCAACTGGATGACCAACGTCTTTGGCAGCGGCGTACCAGCGGAGGCCCTCGATGGGGTTTACTCTCTCATGTCCTGGTACTGGAACCTGGAGGGTTTCGATGACCCAGAGGTGGTCAAGGCGGGCAAAGAGTTTGTTGAACAATACCAAAAAGTATATGGCGAGCCGCCTGATCCCTATGCCGGCATGACCTACGTAGGATGTAAGGAGATTTTCCGGGGAATCGAGTTGGCCCAGTCCACCGACCCCAAGAAGGTTGCCGAAGCGATCATGAAGAGCCCCGAATTTCCCTCCATGAAGGGACCGGGCAAATGGCGGGAGGATCATCAGCCGATATTCAAGTACGGTGCCTTTGTGGTAGTGGGCAAAGGACCCACAGAGCGCAAGGGCAAATGGGATCTGGTCAAGGTCATAGGTGCCTACACCGGGGACGATTATCTGCCCCCCTTGAAGAGTGAAGGCTACTAACCTATCAGCCGATGAGGAGGGGCAGCACGGGCCGCTCCTCCCCTGAACACAATAGGGTTTGGACATGGCTCAACCGATCTTGTCCACCGCCGGGGTGATCAAGAACTTCGACGGTCTGGTCGCGGTTAACAACATCACCTATGAGGTCTTCGAGGGAGAAACCGCGGGCATCATGGGCCCCAACGGGGCCGGCAAGTCGACTTTCTTCAATCTGCTTACGGGCTACTACAGGCCGCAAAAAGGCCGGGTGTTTTATCGTGGTCAGGACATCACCGGCATGCGCCCACATCAACGAGTGATGTTGGGCATAGCCCGCACCTTTCAGTTGGTCTCGGTGTTCGACTCCATGACGGTCATAGAGAACATGATGCTCGCCCGGGTGCGCAAAGGCCCGGATTATTCTTCCAAGCTACGCTTTTTCTTCAGGAACTCCCGCTACCAGGCGCTGGAGGATGAGTGCCTACGTGCGCTGGACGTGCTGGGTATTGCCGATAAGTCTGAGGTCAAGACCTCGGATATGTCCTACGGCGATAAGCGAGAATTGGAGATAGCTCTTGCCCTTTCTTTGCAGCCACAGGTTTTGCTTCTCGATGAGCCTTTCGCCGGCCTCAGCTTGGTGGACATAGCCCACATCAGCAAGGTCATCAACAAGATAAAGGGCCAGTTCACCATTGTCATTATAGAGCATAAGATTTCCAAGTTGATGGATCTCGTGGACAGCCTGTGCGTGATCAACGAGGGCAGCATGATTTGCCGGGGCGACCCTGGCCAGGTCGTCTGCGATCCCCAGGTCAGGGCGTGCTATTGGGGCAAGGAAGAACAGGCATGCTACTAAGCGTTGAGCACCTCGACGTCCGTTATGGGCCTGCCCAAGTGCTACACGGGGCATCTCTGCACTTGAATGAAGGGGAGCTGGTGTGTGTGGTGGGCCGCAACGGGGCCGGCAAGACAACGTTGCTCAGGACCATCGGAGGGTTCATGCGGCCCGCAAGCGGCACGATCACCTTCCGGGGAGACAGAATAGACGGCCTACCTCTGGAAAATGTGGCCCTGATGGGGATAAGGTACGTCTATCAGGACAAGAGGGTCTTTGGCGAGCTGACCGTGCGGGAAAACATCGAGCTGGCGGCGTATCCGACCGGCGAGAGTCTGGATGAAGCGATCTCAAAGGTGCTAGCTATACACCCCAAAATGGAGTCGCTTCTTGACTCCAAGGCCAAGGGCCTCTCCGGCGGTGAGCGTCAGATCCTTCTCATAGGCCGGGCGCTGATCGGGAATCCCCAGCTTTTGTTGGTGGACGAACCCACGGAAGGCCTCGCGGCTATCATCATAGGCGATATCATAAAGATTTTGCTCAAGATGAAAAACAGGATCACCATGGTAGTGGTGGAGCAAAATCTCGCTACCGTGGCACGCTTGGCTGACCGTTTGTACGTGATGAAGGAGGGCTTTGTCTCGCGCGAAATCTCAGACGAGCAGACAATAAAAAACCCCTCCTGTTATGAAGATGAACTCTAGTCTTTGGGGCACGGCATGTTCGGCAAGGTAGAAAACAATCCGACCTTGACCCTGGTCTTTACCGCCGCAATCTTCTTGATCTTCGGCTATGCCACCTCGTTGCCCAAGATTACCGACTTCATGATATTTTGCATCTTCGTAATCGGATTCGATCTTTTATACGGCCATATGGGGCAACTTTCCTTCGGCCATATGCTGTATCTGGGGGCAGGAGCCTACGGATGCGGCATGTTCGCCTATCATGTCTATCCCGATCCCTTTCTTGTCCCTGCTGGCCGGCGTGCTTCTGGGGGCTCTTGTTGCCGCTCTGCTGGGGCCGCTGGTAGTCAAGACATCGGCTGCGGCCTTCGCTCTCTTGAACTTGGCCTTGAACGAGGTGGGAGCCTATCTGGTCTTGAGCCCCTGGCATAAGTGGACCGGAGGCGAGGACGGACTATCCCTTTTTTTCAAAAAATACGGTTTCATCAACTTCCAGCAAAGCACCTTTCGTTTCTATTTCTGCCTGGGTTCGCTCCTGCTGGTGGTCTATTTGGTCCTGCGCCTGGTGCGATCACCTTACGGAAACCTTTTGAAGGCCATCAAAGAGAACGAGGTCCGAGTCAAGTTTCTCGGCTACAACACCTACGTTTACAAATACATAACCTTCATTATCTCCGGGGCCATAGCAGCCTTTGCCGGAGCGCTTACCAGCATTAACCTCTCCTACACCAATACCAGCCTCATTTCCCCCGCGCGAAACGTCGAGGTGATCTTTGCAGCGCTGATGGGAGGCGCGGGTAGCGTTATCGGCGCGGTGGTGGGTGGTACCGCCTTTATGACCATAAGCAACTATCTGGCCGTGTACCTGATTCGTTGGGAGATGTTCTTGGGCTTCGCACTTCTGGTTTTCGTTTTCTGGATCCGTAAAGGGATCTGGGGTTATTTCCGAAAGGTTTAAGTGCCACGTGAGCAAAACCGGGAGCCTATTATCCGATGACTAGTTTCATACAATCGATTCTCTTCGGCCTGACCATCGGAGGAATCCTTTACATAATATCCATTGGTCTGTCCCTGACCTTCGGGGCCATGGGTATTGTTAACTTCGCGCACGGACTGATTTACGCTGTCGGGGCCTACGCTGTATACACTGTGGCCACGATCTTGGGAGCAGGGTTTATTGTGGGCGTTCTGGCCGCCCTGGCCGTCTCGGTTCCCTTGAGTTATGTCATAGAACGTTTCGTTATCCGCAGGCTATACGGCCAGTCCATAGATTATGCCATCATCGCCACCTACGCTATCCTGCTCATCGGAGCTGACTCGCTCAAGTGGATCTACGGCGCGAGCCCTCTACCGATCATCGATCCAATAGGCAAGCTGTGGACCTTCGGCTCACTGGCAATGCCGGCGTACCGCGTGGTCATCATCGGATTGTCCGTGCTGATCTTCTTTGGCCTGTCTCTATTTTTCAAGAAGACCCTGGTTGGCAAGATTGTGGTGGCCGGCCTGCAGGATCGCGAGGCGGTTCGCAGCCTGGGAATCAGGGTCGAGAAACATTTCGCCATCGTCTTTATCATTGGCAGCGCCCTGGCCGCCCTTGGAGGGGTGCTTTACGCTCCGCTAAGCACCTTGAACCCGTACATGGGCTTTGAGATTTTGGTTCTCTGCTTTGCAGTGGTCATCGTAGGCGGCATGGGAAATCTCAGGGGAACCGCGATCGCGGCCTATAGCCTGGGCATGGTTCACTCCTTGACCGCGGCATATATTGCTTCTTCAGCATCCGACGCCATGGTTTACGTGGTGATGGCGGCTGTCCTCATATTCCGGCCCATCGAGGCCTAAACCAGGAGCTATAGTAATCATGGACAAAAGCCAGGATTCATACCTGAAAATGGGCATCGTGCATTTCATGGCCTTCCCGGAGCTGGCCAGTGGACGGGGACCTTGGGAAGAGACCGTAAAGCATATAGCCATAGACCCTTTTTTCTCGGCCATAGAGATCACCCACATCGAGGATGAGGCACAGCGCCGGAGGGTGCGCGATATATGTAGGCTGGCGCAACTGGACATAGGCTTCGGAGCCCATCCTGCCATTTTGAGCCAGGGACTGGATCTGAATTCCCTGGACGAGAGTCGGCGCTGCCAGGCAGTTGCCAAACTCAAAGAGCTACTGGATGAGGCCTGTTTCATGGGCGCTACAGAGTTTTGTGGTTCTTTCCGGTAAGGACCCTGGCCAGGATAGACGCAGCCGAGGCGGTTCAGGCCCTGGCAACATCCCTGGGCGAGCTGTGTGCCTACTCGAGTGGCCAAAACGGCCCCAAGGTAATTGCGGAGCTTTTCGATTTTGATGTGGACAAGTGTTGCCTGCTGGGACCCGCGCCTCTTGCCCGAGAAGTGGCCGAGGCCGTTTGCCGGAAACACGACAACTTTGGGCTATTGGTGGACCTCAGCCACATACCGCTGTGCCGGGAATCCGCGGCGCAAGCCCTGAAGCCGGTTAAGGAGTTTCTGGCCGCGGCCCACCTTGGGAACGCTGTGCTGGATCAGAATCTGCCCTGCTATGGGGACTACCATCCTATCTTCGGGACCCCCGGCAGCGTCAACGATGTTCCCGAGATGGTAGATTTCCTGCGCACGCTGGTTGAGATAGGTTTCTTGGACGGGCAAGAAAAAGCCGATGGTGAGTTTCGAGATCAAGCCCATGGAAGGCCAGGACCCACTTCTAGTAATTGCCAACGCAAAGCGGGTCATGCAGCAAGCCTGGGCACAGGTCTAAGTGGTTCAATTCGTAATTCAGGTGACGCATTCACTTACTGGTTACAATGAGGAAGGATTCGAGGCGACTCTATATTGGTGGGACAGGCATCTTGCCTGTCATTTTCCAGATAGACAGGCAAGATGCCTGTCCCACCACTTCTAACAGAAATATGTTACCGAATTCATGAAAGGGAGCACTTAGCGAGCGAAGGTGTAAACAAAGGACTACAGCAATGAAGCCCAGAATATTCGTGACCAGGCTCCTACCCGAAGGGGCCATGCAGGTGCTGAACGAGAACTTCGATGTTCAGTGCAACCCCCACGACCGTGTGCTCAGCCGCCAGGAGCTGCTGGCAGGCGTGAAGGACAAAGACGGCATTCTGCCGCTGTTGACGGACCGCATTGACGATGAACTATTGGAGGCCGCGGGCCCCCAACTCAAAATCGTGGCCAACTATGCGGTGGGCTACAACAACATTGATGTTCCGGCCTGCACCAGGCACAAGATACCGGCCACCAACACGCCAGGTGTCTTGACCGACACTACCGCGGATTTGGCAATGACCCTTCTTTTGGCGGTAGCTCGGAAGATTGTCCCCGCCGACGCCTACGCCCGAGCGGGAAAGTACCAGGGCTGGGCGCCGCTGCTGTTTGTGGGGACGGACGTACATCACAAAACCCTGGGGATAATGGGATTCGGGCGCATAGGCTTCGCCTTGGCCAAACGGGCCGCGGGCTTTGACATGAATATCATCTACCATGACGCCATGAGGGCAAGCCCTGAACTGGAGAAGCAGGTGGGAGCCAAGTTCGTGGACAAGGATACTCTTCTGGCCCAGTCGGATTTCATTTCGCTCCACGTGCCGCTTAGCCCGGAAACGCACCACCTCATGAGCAGTCCCGAACTGGCAGCCATGAAAAGCTCGGCTTACGTAATTAATACCTCCCGAGGAGAGGTGGTGGATGAAAAGGCGCTCGTAAAGGCTCTTCAGCAGGGGCAGATAGCCGGCGCGGGCCTGGACGTTTTCGAGTTCGAACCGGCCATAGAAAAAGAGCTGACCGTGATGGACAACGTGGTGATTGTGCCTCATATCGCCAGCGCCTCCATCGAAACCCGCACCAAGATGGGGTTAGTCGCGGCGGAGAACCTGATAGCCCTTTTAATAAAGGGGCAGAAGCCTCCGAACTGTCTGAATCCCGAGGTGTTTTTCTGAGTGGCACGTTGGTACTCAGTTTTCAAATTCGATGACGCTGTTTTGTATGTGTCAACAGGAGCGGTGATTGTGGGTGCCACTGCTGGCTTGCCCAGCAGTGCATTGTCATCGTCACTGCTGGGCAAGCCAGCAGTGGCACCCGAATAGGTCATCGAAGTAACGAAACGGACCGATTGGGACGGCCTCGGGGCCGACTTGGCCTCTGAAGAGAGGCTCGGCCAATTTGGGTTATTTTCATTCTGTTACACAGTTCTGCAAAAACTTGCCCGGAATCGCCCGAAATCGGTGCGAAAGCATAAAGGAGAATTGCAAATGGCACTTCCGATAATCAAAAACTACATCAATGGAGAGTGGCAAACTTCCCAATCGAAGAATTTGGGAGACGTCTGGTGCCCTGCCACTGGAGAAAAGATAGCTCAAGTCCCCTTTTCCACGGCCGAGGATGTAGACAAGGCCGCTAAAGCGGCAAAGGAGGCTTATGCGGAGTGGCGTACCACGCCGCCTCTGACTCGCGCCAGGTATCTGTTCAGGCTCAAGGAAGCATTCGAGGAAGCATTCGAAGATATAGCCAGGACCCTTGTGACTGAAGAAGGCAAAACCATAGACGAATCCCGAGGGGAAGTCAGGCGCATGATCGAAAACGTGGAGCATGCTACCGGCGTGACCACCATGATGGCGGGGTACTGCCTGGAAGATATAGCCCAGAACATTGATTGTACGGCCGAGCGCCAACCCCTCGGGGTCTTCGGATGTATAGCCCCGTTTAATTTCCCTGCTATGGTTCCCTGGTGGTTTCTGCCTTATGCCATTGTCACGGGAAACACTTACATTGTGAAGCCTTCGGAGCAAGTTCCGATGACCCAAACTCGCATCTTCGAAGCGGTTGACGAGGTAGGGTTTCCGCCGGGCGTGGTGAACATGGTTCACGGGTCCAAAGACGTGGTGAACGCAATGTTGCAGCATCCGGACATAGCGGGGCTATCCTTCGTCGGCCAGACCAGCACCGCGCGGTACATCTATCAGGAATGTGGAAAGACCGGCAAACGGGTGCAATCCCTGGGCGGCGCAAAGAATGCCGTCGTGGTTATGCCTGACGCGGACATAGACAAGGGGTTGCCTTCACTGATCACGTCCTTCTACGGCTGCGCAGGGGAGCGCTGCCTTTCGGGATCAATGTTGGTGTCGGTGGGGAGCGTTCATGACAAACTGAGAGAAAGGTTCGTTGCTGCGGCCAAGGCAATGAAGGTGGGGGACGGCCTCGATCCGAGCACCTCCATGGGACCGGTTATCAGCAGCTCGCACCGGGAGCGTGTCCTGAGTTACATCGAAAAAGGCATCGCTGAAGGGGCCGAACTAGTCCTGGATGGCCGGAACGTTAAGGTGGAAGGCTATCCCAAGGGCTTCTTCATCGGACCGACTGTTTTCGATAAAGTCACACCGGACATGACCATTGCCAGGGAAGAGATCTTCGGCCCGGTAGTGGCCATGATCCATGTCGAGACCTTGGACGAGGCCATAGAAATCATCAACACCCGTGGCTTCGCCAATGCGGCCTGTCTTTACACCGATAGTGGAAAGGTTGTCCGGGAATTCAAGTATCGTGTCAAGCCCAGCATGATCGGTATTAACATCGGCATCGCGGCTCCCATGGCCTTCTTCCCGTTCGGCGGAGCGGGTGAGTCCTTGTTCGGCGATTTGAAGGGGCACGGCCGGGAAGCGTTCCAGTTCTTCACTGACACCAAGGTGGTTATAGCTAGATGGTTCTGAGAACCGGCTACAACCGCTGTAAGAATTAATTTCCGTTTACCGCGAGGTCACTTTCAAGGCTGGTATGGCTTGCAGAATTGTCATTGCGAGGCCGAAGGCCCGAAGCAATCTATGGCGGGATGGGCGTCCCACTCGCCGTCATTCCCGCGTACGCGGAAATCAGACTGGACCCCGGATCGGAGTCCGGGGTGACGAATGACCGGCAGGATGCCGGTCCCACCAACGAGATTGCTTCGTCGTTTAACTCCTCGCAATGACAGGACATCCAATTTGAACAAAAAAATCGGCCACTATTCTAGCGACAACTGGCGCAGTCTCGATTTTCATGGAATGGATTATTGTCCCCTTCGGGGAATGGGAGAAAAACCCTCGCCTTTAGGCGAAGACTTCAGTAGGCTTGCGGGATTATGCAACACTACCGCAAGATTTCGCACGGTGTCTATGACATCAAGTATCATGTCGTGTGGATCACCAAGTACCGCAAGCCGGTGCTGTGCGGGGAAGTGGCGATCCGGGTTCGGGACCTGATCCGAGAGATCTGCAAGTCCTTGGATGTTGAGATCATCAAAGGTCATGTTTCGAAAGACCACTTGCATATCCTCGTTTCGGTACCTCCGCATTTGGCTGTGTCAAAGCTGGTGCAACGTCTGAAGGGTAAGACGTCGCGGAAGCTCATGAGCGAGTATCGAAGGCTAGCCAAACAATTCTGGGGCCGTCATCTCTGGGCTCGGGGCTATTTCGTCGCAAGCAGTGGCAATGTGACGGACGATGTCATAGCCCAGTATATTGAGATGCAAGACGACATGGAAAAAGCCCGAGAAGACGACTTCTCAATAAGTGACAACGTGTGAAGTCGACTTGCAGTCGACAGACAGAAGCCACCGCCCTTCAGGCGGTGGAGCCTTCACTTCTTTTGCTCCGCTGAAGCAGCATTTGCGAGTGCAATGTCTGAGTCAGGCCGGTCTCGTAGAGACCGACGAAAGTAGCCTGGCGATTCATCGCCAGGAAAAAGGGAAGTTAAAGAAATCAAGTCCCATAGGGACGGCCGAATATTAGGTGAACAGAACTGAAAGAATCAGTCGTCCCGAATGGGACGAACGCATTTTGGGTGTTCACTCAGATCCAGGCGATGAATCACCTGGCTACTTTCAATCGCCCCTTTGGGGCTTCCTGGCGGAGCAAGACAAAGTATCCACTATGGGAGAAAGCGCGGACTTGTCTAAACGAACGGAGGACTGGCATGCCGTTGAAAAATTTTGGAAGTATCCTGAACTTTGCTGCTGAGCTGGAGGCTGCTGATCACGACTTCTATAAGGCTGCGGCCGCAAATCCGGCCAGTGCCCAGCACAGGGCAGTTCTTGGGGAATTGGCTGCAGAAAAGAAAAAGAATGAAAAGCTTATGCTCCGCGGTGTCGGGAAAGCGTGTGCGAGATGATTTTGGAGCCCATAGTGGACTTCACCAGAGAGCCTTTCGTTAGCGGCCGCGAAGGAACCCAAACCATGAACTGGAAGCAATTGCGGCAGAAGGCCCTGGATCTCGAAGACAAGGCTCTGGAGTTTTACACAGAGGCCGCGGAGAAGATTCAAGCCCTGCCCGAGGTTTCACGGGCCCTGGCAAGGACCGGGACTCGCCGTGCCGCGGACAAGCAGCGCCTGGAGCAATTGCCGCAGGAATGATCATTGATTGATACGATCTTTTGTTTACTCAGAAATCCAGGGGCCCCAAAGGGCCTTTGCGCATCGCGAACTATATTACAGGGCATGACTTTTATGTTGTTGTCGCAACGGTGCGTATGGTGTACCCTCAATTCCGCATTTCCGTAGTAATTGGAATTGTCTGTCATGAGTGCGGTTGATGAAAGTTCGCTTCTATCTTGACCCGGCAACGGAAGAACCTCATATTTATGGTCATGGAGTCACTGAGGAGGAAGTCGAAGACGTCCTGAGCAGTTCAGGGGAAGACCGCCCTGGGCGAGAAGGGTCTCGTGTGGCTCTCGGCCGGACGCTGGCCGGAAGATATCTGCGGGTTGTGTATGTGCCTGATCCAGACCCAAACAGCGTCTTTGTGATAACTGCCTATGAGTTGCGAGGAAAGCCACTAATAGCATACAGACGGCGTCGCCGTCGAAAGGGCAAACGATGAAACAGAAGAGGTTCCCGACAGGATGGGATGAAGAGCGGGTAAGAAAGGTGCTCATGCACTATGAGGAGCAAACTGAAGACGAAGCGGTTGCTGAGGATGAGGCTGCCTTTGAAGATCGCGCGCATACGGTGATGGAAGTACCTACAGCTTTGGTGCCTGCCGTCCGTGAACTACTTGCGAAGTATCAAACGGAATCTAACAGAGGGAAGGAGAGGTAAACAGAATCCTGTCGCGGGCGAATTCGAGATTACCGGGATTCTCATATCTATTCGTGCCGTTGTAGCCAAGAAATGAATATGGTGTCCCCGGAATTCCGAATTCCATGCGTTTCAAGATTTCGGTTGCCGTTTCGACAACAGAGCCTCGTTGTTAGCCACTGGTAAGAGAAGATGCCAAACGAGATCATTCCCTATCTGGAGATGTGCCAGCGCGAAGGCGTGAGTCTTCAGCGTGGCATGAACTATAGACTCGGTCACAATCACTCCGTTATCCTTATGTCGGTCCGCGCCAATGCGCCATACAAAGATCGTTTCGAGGACGATGGAACAGTGCTCATTTACGAAGGGCACGATGTGCCTCGCTCTCGTGAATTCCCCAATCCCAAGGCCGCTGCCCAACCTGCGACGACACCCGGTAGCCAATTGACTCAAAACGGTCTTTTTCACCGTACAGCGCAGCAGCATAAACTAGGCCGACATCCACCCGAACGGGTTAGGGTTTATGAGAAAATCAGGCAAGGCATCTGGTCCTACAATGGCGTGTTTCATCTTGTTGACTCCTGGCAGGAGATGAGCGAAGGGTGAAGTGTCTTCAAGTTCAAGCTTGTCGCCGTGGAAGGAGAGGAGGATTTTGACCAACCTATCCCATCACAGCCGAAGATCCGAAGAGTCATTCCCACAAGCGTCAAGTTGGAGGTCTGGAAGCGGGACGATGGCAAGTGCGCCAAGTGCGGAGCTACTGAGGATCTACATTTCGACCACATCATACCTTGGTCCAGAGGAGGGTCCTCCAGGACGCCGGACAACATCCAGCTCCTGTGTGGAAGGCACAATTTGGAGAAGCACGATCACATCGAATAGCGAGAATATTGAACTTCGGCTTTCGCTCGAAACAATGAGTTCCGTGAGTTCCACGTACAGCGTACGTAATTGTTTACGAGAAATCCCTTCAGGTGCCAGGGTGGGATAGGGAACAACTTTCGCGGGTGGTTACTGAGGGCTGCCCTCAGTATCATGCTCAAGGGGCAATCGGGAGGAAGCAGACCTTCTTCTGCTTGGAACCGATGAGTTCATAGACCACCTCGAGAAAACGCTGGGCCGGGTGGTTGCAAATAGGTGCGGTGTGCCGGGAACTTCCAGGTGCCCAAAGGGCAGCCTCATTCGCCTATCCAGTCATCGAGTAACCAAATACGCGATGAGCGCTACAGCCGCCCCTATCAGCACGCATACCCCTAAGGTTATGCCGACAATAATACCCGCGAATGCATTCTTGGACATCCCGTATTGTGTCCGATAGGCATCAAAAGACAAGTAACTATCTTTATCTTTGGCGCTGGCAGGACGTTTGAACCGAAGTCTCTGGTCGTCAAATTTCTCGACCAGAACCCAGCCGGCCTGAGCTTCTTCTTCGCATGCTTGCTTTAACACCTGGGGGTCCTTGAACGCTGCGGTATTCGCACGGAGGATCTTGAACTCCCAGCCATCCCGCAAATCTTTATCTGCGTATTCTGTCATCTCTTCTTCCTCTTGTCGGAGCATCTCGGCTGCCGCCGCCGCAGCCGCGGCCGCAGCTCCTGCCGTAGCGCCATTGGACATCAATACCTCCCGGTGGGCCGTGTACGAGGATTCCCCCCGTCTCCGATTAATACAGCCTCTCGATATATTGGACAGCTTAGCCGGAATTATGCGATGACTACCCATGTTTCTTATCCTGATATATTGTTCACTTGGGTTATCGGCATCTCAGGTCCCACCATGCGGCCGATTCCCATTGCATACGGTTCTAAAGTCACGTTAAAGCTGCTCCACGGACTTGTCAACGGGAGGAGTTCCGGTCACGCCATACATATAGCGGTTCTCAAAAGTAATGGCGGAAAAGGAAGATGATTTGGTGGCGACGGGCATCTTGCAGTGGGACGGGCATCTTGCCCGTCATCCGCAGACAGGCTGGAAGCCTGTCCCACCAGCTTATATCAGGCCGTGGGTGCCACTGCTGGCTTGTCCAGTCCCGCGATTCGCGGGATTTCCTATCGTCATTCTCAAAAGTTATTTTTGAATTGAGTCGCACTGCTGGACAAGCCAGCAGTGGCACCCACATGTCAATCCGTGATCACTTTCGAGAACTGCTATAGTTGTTGAGGGCAAGGATAGGCCGGATGGTCCGAAGAAAAAGGCCGGGGCCAAAGAAAAAAATTGGAACACGTGAAGTATGGTGTACCCGGAACCAGGACAAATTCATGATTGACTTTGGGAGTGCGGGGACGTAACCTGAGAAAAGGCGAGAAGAATCCAATTGTTACGCATGATAGGGGCTGCTGTGCTTCAGTGGCTGCTTGTCGGCAACCGCGGAGCCACCATCCTGGGTCTGAGGAGCCATCGAAAGACCGGTGCGCATTCCGAAAAACTCAGGAGGGTGCCGAGCCTAATAATTACAGTCTGATACCAGTTCGCATTCCGTCAGGCGGGAACTCTCAGTCATTGCTCGCTATAATCCTTCTGGATTCCCGCCTGCGCGGGAATGACAGGTTAGCGGATTCTCGTGCTTCTTCGAGGATATGTTACTCATTTGAACGCACATTCGTATAAGGGGGTTATGCCATGTATGCAAAAGCAGCGAAGTTCTTCACGGTAGTAATTGTTTCAGTCGGTCTTTTGTCCCTTTTCTTGCCTCAGCCATTCGCACAGGCCTGTACCGGCATAATGCTGCGAAATTCAGACGGTACCTTCGTCAATGGCCGCACGCTAGAGTTCGGCATGGTTGTCGAAACGATGATCGCAATTGTTCCGCGAGGCTACGAGTTTGTCGGCAAAGCGCCGGGCGGACCGGGAATGAAATACAAGTCGAAATATGGTGCCGTAGGCGCGATCACGTTTAACGACGTGGCAATTTCCGACGGCATGAACGAAAAGGGTCTGGCGGTCGGATCATTTTATTTTCCGACTTTCGCCAAGTATGCGGAGATCACGAACGACAATCGCTCCAAAGCACTGTCACCGGTCGACTTTCCGAACTGGGTACTGACGCAGTTTGCGACTGTCGGCGAAGTGCGCAGCGCCATCGAAGCAGGTGAGGGCATCATCGCACCGACTGTCCTGGAAGGTTGGGGGCCGGAAGCGCCGCCTTTTCACTATGTTGTTTATGATAACACTGGAGCGAGTATCGTTATCGAACCAGTCGATGGAAAGCTCAAGGTTCACGACAATCGTCTCGGCGTCCTGACAAACTCGCCTGCCTTTGACTGGCACATCACGAACCTGCGCAATTACATTGCCCTCAATCCCCGCAACGTGCCGCCGGTGGAGATAGACGGCCTGAAATTGCAGCCGTTGGGACAAGGTGGCGGTATGCTGGGGCTTCCAGGTGACTTTTCGCCGCCTTCCCGATTTGTGCGTGCGTCTGTTTTCAGCGCTGTGGCGATCCCTTCACCGAATGCGGACCGAGGCATCCTGCAGGTTTTTCACATCCTCAACAATTTCGACATACCGGTGGGTGTCGCTCGCTCGGTGGAGAAGGGGATTATTCATTCGGACTACACACAGTTTACAGTAGCCCGTGACCCTCAAAGCCTTCGCTATTATTACAAAACCTACGATGATCAGACCATCAGGATGGTAGACCTACGGAAATTTGATCTTAACGCCAAAGAGGTGAAAAAAATTACCACGATGGGCAGCAAGCAGCAGATTGTAGACATGTCGGGTGAAGCGAAGTAAACGTGAACTTGGGTTGCTCGTGCGGAGTTCCGGCGAGGCGGAGATTGCCAAAAAGGAGGCTCTGCGCTATATCTTGGGGAGAGAAATCGTCCATCCCTGCGGGGTTACGCCATGATCGAGTTCCATGAAGAATACCTGGTCGACGAGGAAGGTAATCGCAAGGCCGTCGTAATACCGATTTTAGAATGGCAACGGGTTGTCGAAATGCTCGAAGAACTTGATGATATCCGTGCCTATGATGAAGCGAAAGGCAAACCTTCAGATCCAGTCCCCTTCGAAAAGGCGGTGTCGGAGATTCGCGAGGGGATGTCGGATTGAAATACGAGCTGTTCATTGAGAGACGAGCTCAAAGACAACTGGCCAAAATAGCGCAACCATACCAAGATCGAATCATCTCTGCTATTCGAGACCTCACAGAAGATCCAAGACCGGCAGGAGTTAGAAAACTCACCGGCCGAGAGGGCTGGCGCATTCGCGTCGGAGAAGTACAGGTTATCTATGAGAGTCGCGACGAATTCACGACAGGTCCTACTGGATTCGTGCGAACACTTCTTATTCTCGTTGTAACAATTGGTCATCGACGAGAAATCTATCGACGATGACAGGACGGAATAGTACCTCGACACTGTGTTATAGCGATTATCGAAAATAATTTCCGATAGTGTGTTAGCGTCATTCCTGCGAACGCTGGAATCCAGGAGGAGTTGGGTCCCGGCGTTCGCCAGGAATGACGGGACTGCGCCATTCGGAACGAACCTTGGAGAAAGCTATAGTTCTAGTATTCCAGGACGTCCAGCGAGCGGACCGCATAATTGTGGTCTGCAATCGTCTCCATGCAATCGCAACTCAAAGGTCAGCACGATGCCCATAGCTCACGCGAATAGACATAGATATCTATTTCGAAATTCATGGCAGCGGACCGCCTCTGGTTCTGATCATGGGACTAAGGAGAAACGCGGAATGGTGGTATCGGCAGATCCCGGAATTATCCAAGCACTTCACCATCATCGCTTTCGATAATAGAGGTGCGGGACGATCTGACAAGCCGGAGACGGATTACTCTATTCGGCTCTTTGCCGACGACACCGCGGAACTGATGAATTTCCTGGGGATACCCAACGCCCACATCCTCGGCATCTCGATGGGAGGATACATAGCTCAGGAATTGGCCATCAACCACCCGGACAAAGTCAACGGGCTGATCTTGGGGTGCACAAGCTGCGGTGGGCGCCGGGCGGTGCACATGTCCGAGGAGAGAATGGAGAAATTCACGGCCAACAAGGGGTTGACGCCCGAGCAAATATTGAGAAAGGACATGGACCTGTATTTCTCCGATCGCTTCATCCGGGACCACCCCGAGCAGATCGAAGAATTTGTGAATATTTCGCTCCTTTATTATCAACCTGCCGATGCTTTCTTCCGACAATTGAACGCCTGCCTGAACCACGACACCGTGGATCGGGTCAGTCAAATATCTTCCCCTACGTTGATCATGACCGGAGACGACGATTATTTGGTCCCGTCCGAGAATTCCCTGATTTTGAAGGAGCTTATGCCTGAGGCTGACCTGGAACTCTTTCCAGGTGGTCGGCACTGCTTTTTCATGGAAGAGTCTGAAAAGTTCAACCGTTCCGTTGTCCGTTTTCTCCGGTCTATTCGTTGATCGTCCATTGATCTGAGAGCTTTATGAGACGAATCTCCGTAGAAACGAAGTTCGATCATGGGAATAATTCAGGATAAAGCTTTTTCGCACATTCCGGGCAAAGACCGTGGCTGAACTCTGCCTCCGAATGGTCGCGGATGTAAGCCTCGACCTGCTGCCAGTATCCCTGGTCGTCGCGTATTTTCTTGCATGAAGCGCAAATGGGTAAGAACCCGCTCAGTCGCTTGACCTGCGCGAGAGCTTGCTGCAGCTTGACGATCACCTGTTCTCTCTCCTGTTCAGCTTTCTCGCGCTCCGCTACTTCCAAACTTAGATTTTCATTTGTTTTGCGCAGTTCTGCCGTGCGCTGCTCTACCCGTTTCTCCAGATCACGCCGCAGCAGCTCGTTCTCGTTAAGTTGAATCTTTTCCCGGGTGAGATCTTCGACGAGCACAAGCACAAACCTCTCGTCCATGATTCTGATGGATCGAAAAGTCATTCGACCCCATACCATGGCGTCTTCGATCCTTAGCCTTCCTTCACCAACACGCGGCTTCCTATCGGAAAAGAGTCCCCGGAGAAGCGACCCTGCTTTTTTGGCAGCCTCTTGTCCCCCAAGAAGGCTCGCAAACGGCCTGCCCTGGATCTTTTCGTACGCTGGTGTAAACCTTCCACAGGCCTGGTTTGCTACGGCAACATTGAGAAATTCGTCGATTAGGAAGGCAGGGATAGGGAGAGCTTGGATAACCTTCCCGAACGTCGTGGCCCAGATGCCTCCTCGGACATCGAAGCTGCCGGAAGTTGTCACGTCACGGGTAAACAGGGATTTCAGCTCAATCGACTCCGTGGACTCGTAATCAACACGGATGGGCCTTGGTACCTCAGCCAGTTCATCAAATGAATCGCGGCGCAGCAGTTCTCCGCCGCTAGTTACTGAGACTGACATCGTGTCAGCCCTACCGGACTGCTGTGCTTTCAAACGAGCAATCCCCTTTCGCAATTCCTCAATTTCCTGGAGAAGTTCACTCCTAGACTTGGCATCATCGCCCATGACAATCTCCTATAGCGGAAAGTGCAGTCCCTATAGATTATTTGGACAACAAACGAATCAGCACGTTTCCAGTCGCGCCATGGTCGAAGTCAAAATCCTTGCACTTTTCGTCGTTGCGCTCACCTGCTATGATGATAAGCCTGTTTGTAGCCCAGGTGTTTAACCTTACAAGGAAATCGCCGAAAGATAAATTTGGAGCAACACGCTCCATGACCCTCTGGGAATAGCCCGGGACACAATCCAATCATGAGAATCCTCTTTCTGCCCATCATAACTCGCGGTTCGGCCATTGGAACTATCACTCGATGCCTCTCTGTGGCGCATCATTTGCGCTTGTTCGGACATGAAGCGTTTTTTCTGACGCACGGCGAGGGTGCAAAGCACGTGGCAGAATCGGATTTCCCAATCATGGAAGGGGCTGTTCCCGAACCTCCGGGGCCTCTTCATGCGCTCACGCGATTTGTCGGATGTGGCAGTCTTCTTGAATCTTACCGATGAGGATTATCTGCGTCGATCCCTGGAAACGGAACAGAAAGCCGTGGAACGCTTCAAACCGGATGTTCTGTTCAGCGAGTTCAAGCTCACAGCCCCGATCACAGCAGCGGAAACGGGTTTGCCTCTTGTTTCCACAGCGTGCAGCCCGGCAGACCCTCGCTTCATCTCTCCTTTATTTTCCGAAAGCAGGGCCGTAAACCACGAAGGCGCCATCGCGGGTTTTAATACAATTCTGGAAGAGCGTGGTCTGGCCCCCGTCATAGACGTTGCAGAGCTTTTTTTCATGAGAAGCGACGTCAAGATTGCGCCTACAGTTCACGAGATTGAGCCGCTATTGGCAGACGTGCCGAACCTGCATTACGTGGGTTATCTGCTTTACGACCGCCTGGAGCTGGCTCCGCTGCCGGAAGGCCTGATCGAAAAGGCCTACGGCAAAAAACTGGTGTTCGCGTATTTCGGCACGGGAGAAATAGGCCCTGCCCAGTACACAAGTGTGCTGCCACAATCATTTGAGGGGACGGACTTTCATGCGATCGTGGCGGTTGGAGATCATCCAGACCTATCTGAACTGCCTGTCCCGACAAATAATGTCACGTGGGTCCGCTTTGTACCAGGTCGGTCAATTCTGAGGAGCAGTCAGGCGCTCATTTTTCATGGCGGTCAAAACACTGCTATGGCTTCTTTGATACACAAGGTGCCGAGCTTGGTGTTTCCAGGAACGGATTTCGAGAGAGACTTTAATGCCAGGGCCTTGGCCAGGATTGGCGTAGGCATTCACTGCACGGTCGCAGACTTCACACCCAAGAAAGTACTTGAAAACACGCACCAACTGCTGTCGCCGTCGTACCGTTTGGCGGCAGAGACATACAGTTGGGAGATTCTGAGGGGGGGAGGAGCCCGGCACGCGGCTGATCTTGTAATTAAGGCTGCCGAAGGGAACTTCTAATGCTTGGACGCACCGGAGTGCAGCGCGGGTCTTCACTCTACTTCGTGTCCGTTACTCTCCATGCCGTTGAATGGGCTGCTCTTTCAGCCTGCACCTTGGCCGAAATCATTTCGCGAAGGGTTTTCTTGCTGAGCTTTCCCACCGGGGTTACCGGGAAAGCGTCCACTAGTTCCAGGCGCTCCGGCAGTTTGAACTTGGCTATCTTGCGCTCATTGAGAAGAAAATCGTTGAGTCTCTCCAAGGTGAGTTCGGCGCCGTGAGACGGAATCACATAGGCGCAGGTCCGTTCTCCGAGACTGGGATCGGGCATGGCGACGCATGCGCAACTCTCCACTTGCGGATGCGCCAAGATATGCATTTCCACTTCTTCGGCGCTGATCTTCTCTCCGCCCCGGTTGATGCAATCTTTAATGCGACCTTCGGATATCACGTTCCCGCTCGGATGGAGACGAACGAGGTCCCCGGTTTTGTAGAATCCGTCGGGTGTGAATGCTTTGGCATTGTGCTCGGGAGCACGATAGTACCCACGAATAGTATGAGGGCCGCGGCCCCAAACCTCTCCCACTTCTCCTTGGGGTACTTCCGTTCCGGTAGCGGGGTCGACAATCTTGAACTCGTCACCAGGCGACTGCGGACGCCCCTGGGTATAGAGGTTGACTTCATCCGGTTCGCCAAGCCGATTCCAAAACAAAAAACCTTCAGCCATACCAAGCACTTGTTGCACTTCACAGCCAAGTTCAGGCCGAATGCGTAGCGCTACCTCCGGGTTCAATTTAGCGCCGCCGGTCAAAATGACTTTTAGCGAGCTTAGGTCATATTCGGAGCGTTTAGGATGGTCCAGCATTCCCAGAATAATTGTCGGGACCGCGGAACAATGCGTAACTCTGAATTTTTGTATCAGGTCCATCATTGCCAGGGGAGCTGGGTCGCTTGACAGCACTTCGCAGCCGCCCTGAAAGAGCACGGCCTGCAGACCAGGGGTGGCTAGAGCAAAATTGTGCCCCTGAGGAATCGCAATCAGTGTGACCGTATCCTGGTCAAACTCACAAATGGTGGCGTTGCGTCGAGAAATGTAAACGTAGTCGTTATGGGTGTGGGGAACGAGCTTGGGAACACCTGTGGTGCCACCGGAAAGAATTATTACCGCGGGTAAATCGGGATCGGGCCGAGGCAGCCTGGCTGTGTCTATTCTTTCCTCAATCGGATCCTGGAGAAGAGCATCGATGGACAGGTAACCTCTCCGAGGTTCACCGCCGGCTACGAGCACATGCTCCAGCGTTGGATTCTCGCGCTGAACATCTGCCGCCATCTCTTGATAATCGAAGCCTCTAAAAGAATCGGCGACGGCCAACGCCCGCGCCTCGGACAATTTGGCAAAGTACCCAATCTCGGCCTGTCGGTGGGCAGCCAGGGCCATGATGGGGATTACACCTGCCTTGAGCGCTGCCAGGTATGTGATTACCAGTTCAGCAACGTTGGGCATGTGCAGTAGCAGTCGGTCGTAAACTTTTAATCCCAAATCATTGAGATGGAGAGCAAGGCGAGTTACCAGAGTTCTCAACTCTCCGTATGTGAACCTCTGTCCGTTGTCCAGGATGAGGGCAGTTCGCGACTCAAAGCGAGCGAAACTTTCATCCATGACCTCGCTGATAGTTTGGTCCAGCCAGTAGCCGGCCTCACGATATTTTTGGGCAAATTCTGCCGGCCACGGGACAAAACCATCCATCTCCTCGCCTCCTTGCCGCCATTGCAGAGATCCACGCGCGGAACACGTGGGTTTTTCCGCACCTCACAAGCCTGCCACTGCCTCTGTTACGACGTGTTTCTCAGTCTCCAGAGGATTCTCCATACCCTAACTCGGCGCTGATATTCTTTGCGGCAGATCGCACTGCCTCCACGGTTCGTGCAACGGAGATCTCATCATGCTGAGCCTCCAGGATCGCCAGTCCTATGGCGGCAATGACGTTACGGGAATAGTCGCGTATCGGCGCGGCCACTCCTATAACTCCTTCCACCGCCTCGCCCCGCTCAGCCACATAGCCGTCTCTGGCTATTTTGGACAGCCTGGACTGGTAAACTTGTAGATCGGTAATTGTCCTGGATGTCACCGGGATGAGGGGAAACTTATTTAGTAGATCGTGCCTCCTGTCTGGAGGAAGCCATGCCATCAGGACCATTCCGAGCATTCCATGATGGGGCGAGCGCCGCCATCCGATCTCAGAGGCTATTCTAATCACACCCTCGCCTTCTCGTTTATCCACATAAACGAGCTGATCATCTATCAGGGTTCCAAGGAGCACTGTGGCAGATGTTTTTTGTTGGAGTTCGGTCATGTGTTTGGAGGCCGCTTTACGTAAGGAGAAGGACGAGAATACGATGCTGCCGAGTTCGAAGAGTTTCATGCCGAGGCTATACGAGCCGGACTCGGGGTCAAACTTCAGGTACCCCCGGTTTACCAGATTTGAAGCTAGCCGCAGTGCGGTGGTCTTGTTCAGACCTGTATGTCGAGCTATATTGGCAAGAGAAAACTGCCTATTTTGGAAGTCAAAACAACCCATTATGTCCAATGCCCGGTCCACGGATTGGACTCGATACAGCTTTCTGTTTGGAGGCGGTTTTGACTTCATCCCTGAATCCTGTGGGCCGCGCGCTGGTTATTGCCCTTACCACTCAGCCCCGTTTCACATAGTGAAATAATACCCCACATAGCGCACCCATCAATTCTGCAAGCGTGCCTGTAAAATGTCAATAAGAAAATCGGGATAGAGGAAATCATTCAGTCATACGAGTGGCTTCACCCAGGGAGAAGAGATCTCTTACCGCAGAGATCGGGGACCGAAATCTGTTTGGTCAATCTCTGCGCCCCCAGCGATCTCTGCGTTAAGGTAGACAATCTGCATGTTCCGAGTCTCCCCGCGTAACTGAATGATTACCGAGCATTCCTTTTTTTGTTGACATTTGGTGATCAGACTCGCAGAATTGATCGGTGCGCTATGTGGGCTTCAATTTCATATGATGAAACAAAACCGGGGTGTGGGGCAATGGCCCGAGATCTAGGCATCCTTTTGGCAGTTTTAGAGGAAAATGGGCTTACCACCTGGCACAGGCTTCGCCCTACAATTGCGTCCAGACTGAATCAGACTCAGGGCTCAGCGAGAGTAATTTGGCCGGCCAGGGGCTTGTTTAGGCGGGATCCCTGTACCAAAATTTTCTTTAATCGCGAAACGAACCTGAATCTTCTCCTTTCGATGAAACGCTACATCAAGCCTCGAATTCGCGGCAAAGCGTTTGATCTTCATATCAGTTCGTCGGATTTCGCTCTGCCGGTCTATGGGGCATTCCAGAATGTCGCTGCTGAAATGTCATTTCCTGTGAACCAGCATCGTTGTTTACGAAGGAAGGGAAGGCTTGTTTCAGGCAGAATGAATTGCCGAGCCTCTGATAAGAGGGTAGCTCCGGCCGAGAAACGGAGCAGCTAATCGTGACTCTCACATCATGGTCATGGGGTTATCTGTGTTAGCACGGCATTGGAATTGTCTTGATCTAAGCCGCCACTACCCGTCGGAAACGGGTGAAACCATCGTCTGGAGGTTGAGCATGCACGGAAAAATTTCTAACGCTCTTGTCTGCGCCATGGTCACGGTACTGCTCGTTCTTGGATCTGGTCCCGGCAAGTGCGCGAACACGGTGACGTTGAACTACTCCATTTTCTTTCCGGCTACCCACGCGCACACGCTTCTGGCGACAGAATGGGGAAAAGAGGTGGAAAAGCGGACCAACGGCGCGGTTAAAGTCAATATGTTCCCCGGCGGGACACTTACCCCTCCTGATCAATGCTACGATGGGGTAGTTAAAGGAATTTCGGATGTAGGCATGTCCGTCGTAAGTTATACGATGGGTCGCTTTCCGTTGACCGAAGCGATCGATTTGCCACTGGGTTACACAAGCGGAATTCAGGCAACTCGTCTGTGCAATGCGTATTTCGAGAAGATGAAACCAAAGGAGTTCGACGCTGTAAAAATGATGTACATGCATGCGTACGGACCGGGGATAGTGCATACCGCCAAGAAGCCGGTGAAAGTCATGGAGGATCTCAAGGGCATAAAGGTCAGGTGCTCCGGAACGAGTGCGAAGGTGGTTGGCGCCCTCGGAGCGACGCCTGTGGCGATGCCTCAGACCGAGGTCTATGACGCTCTTCAAAAAGGGATAGTCGGAGGTGTAGTTTGTCCCATAGAAGCTCTCAAGGGATTCAAACTTACCGAAGTTACCAATTATACCACGCAAAATTACGGCTCTTCCTACTCTCTCGCCTTTTTCGTCGCGATGAACAAGAAAAAATGGGATTCTTTGCCTAAAGATGTCCAGGAAACCATCGAGAAAATCAACAAGGAATGGATTGACAAGACCGGCCAGTGCTGGGATCAAATAGATAAGGAAGCCAGGGAATTCGCCTTGCCCAAAGGCCACGAGTTCATTTCTCTTTCAAAAGAAGAGGATGCGCGCTGGGCCCAGGCGGTGAAGCCAATTATGGCAGAGTACGTAACCGCAATGAAAGCCAAGAATCTCCCTGGGGAAGAGACTCTCAATTTCTGCATCGAATGGTTGAAAAAGAATCCCTGAGAAACAACTATGGGCCGGTTCCTCGTCAGTCGAGGAACCGGTTTTCCCGGTGACGACGCGAAGAGCTTGCAACCGCAACTGTTGCCGAAGTGATCGTTTTTCTGTTCATCCTCGTTTTTTACTTTCCTAGCTTTCGACTGTGGCTGCCCAATCTTCTTATGAAAGACTGGAAGAGGCATATGCGCCTCTATGAAGGAGAAAAAGAGGACAGTCTACTTTTTCGTGGTCGTTTGCGGCCTACCGCAAGAAAATTCCGGGTGCACTATATCCAATTGTTGGTGAGAAATCCCCTCAGGCAGCAGGATGGGTTATGGGACAAATTCCGTCGGTTGGTGCAATTGAGCATAGCATACCTGGAAATCGAGTCCAATTTAGGGCTCGATTCCGGTTCCCTTCCATGCCATTGACAGGCGTCTGGCAGCGTACTATGCTCTGTTTAACCGGTGTTCTGCCGGCAAGACGGCAACTGCCGCGGGAGGTATGAAGCCATGAAGCTTATGCTTAGACTTGTCGTACTGGCGATCCTGGTCGTTTCTTTTGTGCTTCCGCAGTTGGCCTGGTCGCAGGTCTATTTTGTGTGCAGAAAATACAATCCCACCAAGAACTGTTACATTTGCACGAATTACTCTTCGACCTCCTCCGAGGAGGACGCCCAGGCCCGGTGCGGCAGTATGGGCATGGACGAGGCCCATTATTTCCCCAGCGTGGGCGCGGCCTTCGCGTGGAAAGTTTCGCACTGCACCTGCTTGGAGGAGCGCGGAGCACCGTAGATTCCCGGGTTCAGCTTCTCATCCAGGGAAAAGATGACGAACAAGTTTCCGGAACCACTTGTAAGAATTCCACGGGTAATTTGGCGTCCGCCGAACATCGAGACGGATAACAGGGGGAAAGAGAAAGGGACCTTCTGCTTTTTCGGAGTTCCGGGTCTGACATGTATTATTGTTGACGAGAAATGCCTTCATTTGCTGGTGTGAGATATGCGGTGAGTTGCACGGCTGGTTGCCTCAAGTTACCTTCGTCACAACTCTCAGGGAGAAGCATCCGGAGACCGCTGCACCGGTTGCAGCATCAGTCGTTGGAGGTTAGAATGAAAAGATTGCTGAGGTTGATTGTAAGCATCCTGGGCTTTGTGGCGGTAATTGCGACCTCAGTCTCGGCTGAGGCCCAGGCCACTGTCATCGGCAAGCAATCCGAATGGAACGCAACGAATGAAACTATTCGGTTAATCCATCAAGAATGCTCGGAAAAGAAAGCCCCTGATTTCGGCAAATGCTTTGTCGATTTAATGGGAAGAGCGGGTGCGTCCGTTCAAGCAGTGGCCTTTGCGCAATCCACCGGGAATACCGGTTACCTGGCGCACTTCTTTAAAATTGGCGGAGTGGACCTCGCTTATGTCCATTATCCGTTCCGAGCAAACGAGAATGAGGGATGGCTCCTCGTAAATGGCGATCCTGCAATGATAGATGTCGATGCCCTGGCTAATTTGCCAAAGCGCCAACTGGAAGGAAATTCAACGTACTTGGGGATCAGAGAGAAATTCCCCAACGTCATGCTCTTTGGCGGCGATCGGACCATAACTCGTCCACCCGAAATGATCGTGGAGCCTACCAAAAGGCAACGATTCATTGTTGAATACAGACTGTTAAACGGCTGTCATGCTTGTGAACGTGTCGGCCGTGCAAGGTTTGCGTTCGATTTCGACTCAAACGGCAAGTTTCTTGGACCAGCCCTGCTGGATGTGCGGAGTAGGAGCAAATGATTCAACTAAACAATGCCATGGAAATCTTCAAGATTCTGCCAAAGACGAATTGCAGGGACTGTCGGGTTCCTACGTGCTTCGCCTTTGCGGCTGCTGCGTTCAAGGGGGAAAAGCGGCTGGGAGATTGCCCTCATCTCGATAAACCCACCGTGGAAACTTTCAGCGTCCAGAACTCCGATTCCAGGACATTGGAGCGGGAACAGGAACAAGCGCTGGAACAGTTGCGAAGGAAAATTGCCGGCGTGGATCTGAGGTCTGCTGCCGAGAGATTGCAGGCTTCTTTTTCGGGCGAAAGACTAACGGTCAAGTGCCTTGGCAAGGATTTCCAAGTTGATTCCGAGGGGAATGTCACCTCTGAGTGCCACGTGCATGGATGGGTCACAATACCGCTTCTCAACTATGTAACATCTTGCTCTGATAAGCCCGTGTCAGGAAATTGGGTTCCCATGCGTGAGCTCAAGAATGGAGCCACTTGGGCTCGCCTTTTCGGACAACGGTGCGAAAAGCCGTTGAAACAGGTGGCCGACACCCACACAGATTTATTTGAGCACATGATCCACATTTTTAATGCGAAACCTGCGCCCAATGCCTTTGATTCAGACATTGCGGTGATTCTGCATCCTTTGCCCAAAATACCTGTGCTCATTTGTTATTGGAAGCCGGCCGACGGCATGGAATCATCGCTGAATGTTTTCTTCGACGACACCGCGGAAGAAAACGTGATTATTGATTCACTCTATGGGCTAGTTACCGGGCTGGTTATGATGTTCGAAAAAATCGCTGTCACGCACGGCAAATGAGGCCGGACACCACATCTGTCGGTGTGTTCGCGTCGCTCCATGTTTAATTGTCGACGAGAAGCGATTTCGCGAGTTGACATGTGATATAGGACAAGTTGAACTGGTGGTTGCTGCACCTTATCCTTGGGACATAATTGAGCCAAGCAATCGGAGGCAGTAGACCTTCTTCTAATTGGAAGCGAAGAATACGTTCGGGTACTTTGACAAGAAGCTCGGATGGGTGCTTCTAGAGCTGGTTGCAAAACCTCATAAACGTTTTATGACAATCATGATACAGGCGATCTGGATGAAAGCCTCGTACATGCAGACCTGGTGCTCGTATCGGACGACTATCCGTCGAAAGTTTCCGAACCAACTGAAAGTTCTCTCAACTGTATATCGTCTCCTGTATCGATCCCAAAGGCGGTCATCTTGTCTGTTGACATTCCTATGATTGCGTCGATGAGGGGAGAGCAAGTTGATACCTCGTTTTCTCAAGCGCTTGCGCAAAGGGTCACTGTCGTACGCCTTGTCTCCGATTACTCTCTTGGGGCGGGTCCTTGGCCTCCCTGGCCCCTTTTTTAGGGACTTTGATTTGCTGGAGTGTCTTTTCGGCGAGCCTGACCTCTGCTGGCGAAGCAGAGTCGGTATGGCTTCCCAGAGGAATACCCTTGCCATCGACCACCACCATGCACTTTGTTCCCTTTCCCCTCTTGGTCTTTCCGACCGCTGGACCCCTTTTTTTGCTGGGAAGAAGCTCGCATCGATGAATGACTCTTCCCAGTCGAGTACCCCGTTGGCATCCAATTCGGAGAGAAAGGCCCTCCACATATCTTTGAGGACTTCGGCCTCGTACCATTCCTTCAGGCGACGCCAGCAGGTTGAAGGGTGCGGGTACTTGTCAGGAAGATCTTTCCACCGGGCTCCCGTCTTGAGTATCCAGAGGATTCCCTCGAAGACCAAGCGATTATCCTTTCTGGGGCGACCTCCTTTCGGTCGAGGAGGAGGCTTGGGAATGAGGGGTTCGATCTTCTTCCACTGCTCATCGGTCAGGTACACGACGCGTTTGCTCACCGGACTTACCTCCGGCGAGCTAAATATACATATTTATTTCATAAAAACAAGGATTTAAATCATGCGCGATTTCGCGCGCTTATAACTGATCGGCGGTTTTGCAACCGCTTCTAAGAAAGAAGCTGGATCTAAAGAAGAAGGGATACAGGATATTCAAATGGAGTTGACTCAAGAGCTTTCCAAAAAGCAACTCCATTCTTAATTGGAAATCTCCTTGCTCAAACGGATTGATCAGAGCAAATTCCGAACAATTCCTCGCATGTTAACAGTTAAGAGTGGAAATATAATGCGTTCGAGGACATGGGGATTAGTCATGCCTGGACAAAAATACGATGTCCTCACAATGACACGGGCCGAGGTTGATCTGGCCGTTGATTGGGCGGCATTGGAGGGCTGGAATCCTGGACTTCAGGATGCGGATTGCTTCTACGTGACCGATCCAAACGGTTTTTTCATAGGTATGTTGAATGACGAGCCAATTGGATGCATCTCAGCGGTGTCTTATGGGGAATCATATGGCTTTATCGGTTTTTACATCGTCAAACCGACCTATCGGAAGCGAGGCTTTGGAATTCCGCTGTGGAATAAGGCGATGGAGCATCTCTCAGGACGGAATATCGGATTGGATGGGGTAATGGCTCAGCAGGACAATTACAAGAAATCAGGTTTTCAGTTAGCCCATCGGAATACTCGGTATGAATGGCGCTCGACTCGCAACCAAAAAGTAGCGCAAGGGATCATTGAGTTGTCGAGAATACCGACAGAAGATCTCTTGATGTACGACGCCAGGCTGTTCGGCAATCGGCGTGATCCGTTTCTTACGTGCTGGATCAGCCGTCCCAGAACCATTGCGCTGGGCATCGTGCATGAGGATAGGTTACAAGGTTACGGCGTATTGAGAAGATGCCGGCACGGTTTCAAGATTGGACCGCTTTTTGCCGACAGTGCTGATCTAGCTGAGACTCTTTTCCTGGCCCTGACAGCCGACTTGCCGGTAGATACCTCAACATTCCTCGATGTTCCGGAGGTTAATTCCCAGGCAATGCGGATGGCAGAAAAGTACGGAATGACAAAGGCGTTCGAGACAGCACGGATGTATACTCAACAAGCTCCCGGCATGCCGCTTCATCAATGGTTCGGAGTCACAACTTTCGAGTTAGGCTAGAGCATTTTTTTGGAAGTTCGGGCACACGATATTCACTTTGACGCGAACTGTCTCTGCGGCTACGGCGTGTGATATGGACCAAATTGCTCGGGTTACGGCTACGCACATCGCATCACGGAGAGGAAATCGGCGGCAGCAGAGCCTCTTTTGATTGACACAGGTGGACCCGTCGGCCACCTTGAGAAAACGATTGACCGAGTGCTGCGAAGAGAAACGGCGGCACGGAATAAAGCGGTTGGTCGCAATTGAGTATGGTGTCCTCGGGATTCCAGGGGAGACATGGTCGTCCTTAGAAAGGGATGGGGGAAACTTTCTTGCACGAGAGAGATTCTCCCGCTGAAGGCCCACATGAATCGGAAACGCAAACGGGAATTTGTAAAGTACTGGAGAATTCCGCAAGTAAAGGGGGTTGATCTTCTCAACGCCTCGTACGTGACACAGACATTCTCCAAACATACGCATGAAGGGTACGCGGTGGGAGTGGTCGAGAGTGGGGCGCTCGGATTCTCGTATCGTGGTGAAACGCTGGTAGCCGGCCCAGGGACTGTGAACCTAGTCATCCCAGGAGAGCCCCACACCGGATTTTCCGCGTCGGAAGAAGGCTGGACGTATAGAATGTTCTATCTGGATGCTGCGTTGATGGAACACGTGGCCTCCCAGGTTGCGGACCGAACGCGACCCATGCCCTTTTTCCGCCAGGGGGTCATTCAAGACGGACGCCTAGCCAAGACACTGGGAGAGCTTCACCGTGCAATGGAAGACGAGTCACGGGATCTCCTGGAAAAAGAGTCACGCCTCCTAATAGCGCTCGCACAGTGGATTCGTCGCCACGCTGAGGATCCACCGGTTGTTCGATCGATCAGAGGTGAACATCACGCTGTGCGGAGCGCGCGTGATTACATCGAATCACATTTTCAAGATGCCGTTTCATTGGAAGAGATTGCCTCGATATCCCACCTAAGCGCCTTCCATCTTATCCGGGTATTTCAGCAGGAAGTTGGACTTTGTCCGCACGCATATCTCACTCAGGTGAGAGTCGAGCGGGCAAGAGCATTAATTCTGCGGGGATGGACTCTTGCCAGCGCTGCGGCAGAAACCGGATTTACGGATCAAAGCCATCTGACTAGACACTTCAAGCGCATCCTTGGAATCACGCCTGGACAATACCGCAATTCCATACAAGACCACTGAAAAGAACCTCTGTATCGTGGTGCCGATAAGGTGATTTCATCGGGGACGAGCCAGGACCGGATGGAGCGAATGGCAGTCGCTTCGTGTGCACCCATGAGCACCTTCGGTCGAGGCTCTCGCCGAATCTATGGGAGGTAGCGGAAATGAATGGATACGTTCACGGGTACACGGAAAAAGAGGCTTCTAGACTAATTGATCAGGCAACGACCCTTACGGAATTGCTGCATTCGGACACCGCGTATCCGGCGGGAAGCCTGGTTCTAGAAGCGGGTTGCGGTGTCGGGGCCCAAACGATCACCCTAGCCGCGGGCAGTCCTCAGGCAGAGTTCATCTCAGTCGATATCTCCCAGGAATCGTTGTCTCAGGCGCGGCAGCGGGTTCACGCGGAAGGTTTTCGAAACGTCACCTTCCAGCGTGCCGACATTTTCAATCTCCCATTTGCAGCAGACCATTTCGACCACGTGTTTGTCTGTTTCGTTCTGGAGCACCTCACAGAACCGGCAGAGGCGTTGACCCATTTACAGCGGGTCTTGAAGCCCGGGGGATCGATAACCGTTATCGAAGGGGATCACGGTTCAGCCTACTTCCACCCCGACAGCATCCACGCGGCGAAGGCAATCCAGTGCCTCATCGATCTGCAAGCTCGCGGGGGCGGCGACTCCCTCATTGGCCGTCGCCTGTACCCGCTGCTCACTCAGGCCGGTTTTCGAGAAGTGCGGGTCTCTCCGCGGATGGTCTACGTGGATGGAAGCAGGCCTGCTCTCATAGACGGCTTCACCAGGACGACTTTCACTGCGATGGTGGAAGGAGTCGGGGAACAAGCAATCGGTGAAGGCTTGATCGACGGAGCCTCCTGGGCTAAGGGAATTCGGGATCTGTACCGAACTGCAGAGCCCGACGGGACTTTTTGTTACACGTTTTTTAAGGCGGTAGGATACAAATGACATCAAGCAGGGCGAGCCGGCCGGCATGGGGACAAGGCGCTCGCACAGATCCGGCAGAGTCCAAGTGCATCATACCTGAATATGTAAGATTAGACTGATAGGGTAATTGAGCGGGGGATGGGACTACTTATACCAATGAGCGTTCAAAGAACTGACATCAACAATGGCCGGCAGGGACGCCGGCCGCTACCATAATGTGGTGGTGGCGGCGGGCCTCCGTGCCCGCCATGTTCACTTGTATGAAAGCGCATTGGTATTAGATGGGTAGCTGTTGCGGGTCACCGGCATTACATCACACAGAGAGGCCGTCGGAGACAGCAGAGCCTCTTTTGCTCGACAGCGCAGCGTTCATGGGCCACCTTGATCAGGCGTTTGTTCGGATCATTCCAAGAAAAGAGCCGTGACTAAAGATGAAAGGCTACAACGCCTATATGGAGAGAGTTCGGTTCAGGCTGATCCCATTTGTCTGGTAGGCGAGGGAATTCCTTCAATGCCATCCCTATCGGAACGGATTGTTTGGCTTGATCCGAAAGGGAGCCCCAAAGGGGCGATTGACAGTAGACAGGCGATTCATCGCCTGGTTCCGGTTGAACAACGAAAATGTGTTCGTCCCATTCGGGACGACCTATCAATTCAGTTTCTTTCACCGTATGTCCGGCCGTCCCTATGGGACTCGATTTCTCTCAACTCCGTTTTCCGTGGCGATGAATCGCCCGGCTACTTTCGTCGCTCTCTACGAGACCAGCGTGACCCAGACAGGGGTCGCGGCTGTCCTTCTCAAGTGGAGCAAAGAAATGACTAATACCCAAATGAATACACGTTGGCAGACAAAATTGTTGACAAGGGATTTTTCCAGGTGGTAGCTTGGGGTACCGTATGCATCATGGATTTAATTAATAGCCATAATATCAAACTGTTATGAACTATGGCCTCTCTCCAACAAGGGGATGCTCCCGTGACCCCAAAGCAACTCAAGCTCGTCATAAAAGACCCGGTTTCCATTCGTGAAAAGGTCTACACCGCGATCAGAAACCTTATACTGGACGGTACATTTCCACAGGGGGAGCGACTCGTCGAAAGCCGCATCGCTGAACAGATAAAGACTTCTCGCACTCCCGTCAGAGAAGCGCTACACCTCCTAGAAAAGGAGGGACTCCTGGAATCGATTCCCAGAGCCGGCTATCAGGTCAAGCCTCTCCTTTGGGAGGAGGTCGAGGAAATCTGCGAAATTCGCATAGCTAACGAAACACTGGTTGCCCGATGGGCAATGAAACGGATCACGCCGAAAGAGCTGTTGCTTTTAGAAAACAATCTCACCTCAGCGGAACAGGAGATACTAGCGGGTAATCCAAGAGCTTTTGTGCAAAGGGATGCGGAGTTCCATGAGATTCTTGCACGAGCCAGCGGCAGCGAACGTCTTTTTGAGCTTTGCCAATTGCTGCGTAAGCACATGCTCCGCTACCGCGTCGAAAGTCTTCACGTGCCCGAGTCCGGTTTAAGGGCGATTCAAGGCCATCGACGAATCCTGGAAAGCATTCGGGCGGGGGACGAAAGAAGGGTGGAAGAGGCCATTCGTCGACACTTGGAACAATCCTTGGCGGATGTTCATCGCTATGCCTTTGGGCAAGCCCGGGAAGACGCAACTGCATCGAGAAACGAAAATGCTTGAAATGAAGTTTACCGGCCGTGGCGGACAGGGCGTGGTAGTGGCTTCTCAGATACTCGGACTGGCCTTTTTCAAAGCCGGCATGTATCCCCAGTGTTTTTCTGTTTTTGGCGGCGAACGCCGCGGCGCACCAGTGGCCGGCTTCCTCCGCGTCGATAAGAAAAAGATCCTTGTCAAAAACGAAATCCGGAGACCAGGCGAACTCGTCTGTTTTGATGATAGCCTCATTGATTTTGACGAAGTCCGTAATTCTCTCGCGGATGACGGACGAATTCTCATCAATTCTCGTAAGCCACCAGAAGACTTCGCCTCTCTTCGGAATTACCGGCTAGCGATTGTAGACGCCCTGGCGGTTAGTGAAGCCGTCGGCCTCGGGAGCATAGTCAACACCGCAATGCTGGGAGCTTATTGCAGGATCTCGGGTCGGATCGGTCTTGATTACTTGCTAGGAGCCGTCGCGGAGAGTGTTCCCGCCAAGCCGGAAGCTAATCTGGAGGCGGTTAAGCTCGCATATGAGGCTGTTATCATCCTGGGAGAAACGAACTGAGATGGACACTTCCGATTGTCTGAAAAACAAGTGCTTTGACCCAGAGGCGATTATCCCGATTGCCAGGCAGAGTACCGAACACTTTAAGACTGGTTCTTGGTCAAAAAGAAAGCCTATTTTTGCGGAAAAAAGCTCCCCCTGCAGGGCGGCTTGTCCCAACGGCAACAACATTCCTCGAGCTTTCTGGTCCGTCTCGGAGGGCGATTTCGACGGAGCATTGGCGGCTTTTTTACAGGAGAGTCCTCTTCCGGGGGTTTGTGGCCGAGTTTGCTATCACCCCTGCCAATCACGTTGCAACTGGGTCACGGCTGGAGCCCCGGTAAATATTCGGGAAATTGAGAGGGCAGCGGCCGCACGCGGGACTGCTGCAATAGAAATGCTGTCTTCATCCGGAGCCGGTAAACCGGTAGCGGTAATCGGCTCTGGTCCGGCAGGGTTGGCGGCAGCTTACCACTTGGCCAGGATGGGACATCCGATCACCCTGGTTGAAGCTCGACAGAGCCTTGGCGGGCTGTTGCATTTAGGCATTCCTCCGTACCGCCTTCCTCCTCCAACGCTTGCAGCGGACTTGGACCGAATCCTGACTCTGCCAATCACGGTGCGCACCGGGACCCATGTCACCGATCGATTCTTGGACGAACTCCTGGCCGATCATTTAGCCGCTTTTCTGGCTCTCGGTGCAGGTACACCCGTGGGAACGGGAATTCCCGGAGAAGACCTGGAAAATGTTGTTGCAGGCCTCGATTTCCTGAGGAGACCCGATCTTCAGGAAAAGAGCCGGAACTCTAAGGTGGTAGTCGTAGGCGGCGGTAATACGGCTGTCGATGCTGCACGGACGGCTCTGCGCAGAGGAGCGGCTGAAGTGACTATTCTGTATCGGCGGAATAGAGCACTCATGCCGGCCTTTGAAGACGAAATTGTGGAAGCGCAGGAAGAGGGGATCACGTTTGGTTTCCTGAAAGGCCCCGTAGCATTTATAGGTCGCGACAATCGACTGGAACGAATTCGGGTGGTCGAATGCGAGTCCTCCTCTGAAAAGCGAAATTCACGCCCCGTTCCTATGTCCGGAACTGAAACAGAGCTGCTGTGCGATTTGGCTATTTTGGCAGTGGGGCAGGGCGTTGCACCGGACTCTCCGATTTCCGGGCTTCAATGGGCAGAGGGAAGGATCTGGATTGACTCGTGTGGCCGCACCTCCCGACCTTCAGTATTCGCCGGAGGAGACCTCACCCCCGCAAGAGCTTCTGTTGTAGATGCTATGGCTTCAGGCAAGCTGGCCGCTTTGGCGATTCATCGGTCACTCACGAGTTCAGATTCGGAGCGGTTCACCGAAGGCGTATTGCTGGGAGGCGGCGTGTCCTTTTCGGTACATTCGTACTTTAATCCATCGGAGAAATGGAAACCGGGTGAGGTGGCTATCATGGAAGATATGGACGTCTTCCCGGAACAGACGAAGCCACCACTAGAAATCAATCGCAGGAATCCGATGGAACGGCGCTCCGATTTCTCCGAGGTGAACCCAGCAGGAGATGTCGAATCAATTCGAGCCGAAGCACAGCGGTGCTTTGCTTGCGGAATCTGCGTCCGTTGCGGTTTGTGTGGAACATATTGTCCTGAAGCAGCAATTGTGTCGCCGTCGTCAACGTCCGACGAATCCGATGTGGAAACCAGGAATGAGTATTGCAAGGGTTGCGGTGTCTGCGCGGCTGAATGCCCGCGGGGTGTCATTTCCATGGGTGAGAGCCTATGAAAAAGTTCATCACGGGAAACCATGCAGTGGCTGAGGCAGTGCGCCTTTGCCGTGCTCAACTTGTGGCCGCATACCCGATCACGCCGCAGACGCCGATTTATGAAAAACTATCGGACTGGGAAGCATCTGATGAGCTGGGAGGAGTGATGATGCGCATGGAGTCCGAGCATTCCGCCATGGCTGCATGCCTTTCGGCTTCGCTTACCGGTGTTCGCACGTTCACCGCCACATCTTCCCAGGGGCTGGCCCTCATGCACGAAATGCTGCATTTTGCCTCGGGATCCAGGGCCCCGGTCGTCATGGCATGTGTCAACAGGACATTGGCAATGCCGTGGGCTTTTTGGAGCGATCAGACAGACACACTCTCTCAGCGAGACACGGGATGGATGCAGATCTACTGTGAAGACAATCAGGAATCCGCGGATTCCATTATTCAAGCCTTTAGGATCGCTGAGACAGTTCTGTTGCCGTGCATGGTCGTGCTCGAAGCAAACTATATCTCACATTTTATGGAGCCTGTAGACATTCCCTCGCCGGCAGAGGTAGACGCTTTCATTCCGCCGGTGAGTATTCCCCGGCGCTTTGATTTGGACAATCCCGGGTTCGTGGGTGCAGTGGTGAACCAGGCACAGTATCGTGATTTCCGGCGCCTCACGCAGGAAGCCATGGAAGCCTCCCTGAGCGTGATTGAGGATGTCGACAATCAGTTCCGCGAGCACTTCGGCAGAGGGTACGGGCTTGTCGATTCTATCCACACTGAAGACGCGGAACTCGTCCTGGTTACCACAGCCACCATTACTTCGACGGCTCGTATGGTCATCGATGGGTTGCGGGAAAAAGGCTACCGGGTCGGCTTGCTGAAGATAAGGGTATTCAGGCCCTTCCCCGCAGGGCTACTGCGCAGCATCCTCGATCACGTGCCCAAGATAGCCGTAATAGATAGGAACATCTCTCTTGGCAGGGAGGGGATCTTTGCTTCGGAACTCAAGGCCGCCCTTGTGAACAGCTCCGAGAAACACCAAATCCAGGGCTACTTGGCAGGAATAGGCGGAACCGACGTGACTCCCGAACTCATCGAACAAGTGGTGCTGCACGCTCTTGAAATGGACGAAGCAACGGATGGCCCAATATGGATGACCTAGCAACAACACCGGTTCAGGATTCGCGGCCCCAAGATATCCTGCGTCCAGGGCATGCAGCGTGTCCGGGCTGCGGAATAGCCATGGGTATGCGCATGGTGCTTCGGGCCGTAGGCCCGCGGGTAATCGTGGTTGTTGTGCCCTCTTGCGTAGCGGTGATATCCGGTCCTTTTCCCTATTCGGCGCTGAAAGTGCCTACTTTTCATTCTGCCTTTGAAATTGCCGCTCCCACCGCCGCAGGAATATCAAATGCCCTAAAGATCCAGGGTATCAATGACGTGCCGGTACTGAGCTTCGCCGGAGATGGTGGAACATTCGATATCGGGCTCCAATCGCTGTCGGGAGCCGCCGCACGCAATGACGACATTATCTACGTGTGCATGGACAACGAAGCTTATATGAACACCGGGATTCAGGTGAGTTCGTCCACACCAAGATTCGCCTGGACCGGAACGTCACCACGGGGCAACCCTCACCGCAAAAAGCAAATCATGGAAATCATGGCTGCCCATCGGATCCCTTACGCTGCTACAGCATCCATAGGGTTTCCTGACGACCTCATGGCGAAGGTAAAGCGGGCCGCGGGGATTCGTGGGACTCGGTTCATCCATGTCCTGTGCCCATGCCCTACCGGTTGGAAAATGGCAGATCATATGTCCCCTAAAGTGGCCGCTACGGCAGTGGAGACGAACATATTTCCTCTTTACGAGATCGTTGACGGCCTGGATTTCACCATCACCCATTTCTCGAGGAATCTGCCCGTCAAGGCTTATTTAAGCCTCCAGGGCAGATATAAGCACTTGGCTGCCGAAGAGGAACAAGAGATTCAAAAAGAGGCTGATCGCACGTGGTCAGGGCTTCAAGCCAAGGCACGAACTGCAAATCAAAGCCGCCAGGAAGCCACTCTGATATCAGATCTTTTATGGCGGGCATCCCACCTTACAACAAACCGATAAGGAGGTCCTATGTCGTTCAAGAAGTTCTACCGAATCGCCTTGATCGCCGGAGTGGTCCTGGCCCTTGTTGGATCATTTTCTCTGTCTCCCGCCGCGGCGGAGAAGATCACCATAAAGGCTGTCAGCGCTTGGCCCAAGACCACGTATGAAACGGAAAATTTCCTGAAACTTCTGGAGATTGTTAAGGCCAAAGTAGACGCAGAGGCGCCGGGCCAATTTGAAATTCAGTTCTTGGGCGGCCCGGAAGTGATTTCAAACATGGAGCAAGTGGAGGCGGCCCGCAAGGGGCTGGTGGATCTGGTTTCCACCACCGCAGGCTATTATCTGTCCGTGGTGCCTGAGGCTGATGCTATGACCCTGACACGGATCCGCTCGTGGGAAGAGCGTGCCAAAGGTGTCAATGACATCATGAACAAGATTCACCAGGCAAAGGTCAACTGTTTCTACCTGGGGCGGATCGGCACGGACATTCCTTTCACCATGTACCTTACCAAACCCGTAGAGAAAGCGGACTTTGACGGCATGTCCATCAGGTGTGCCCCGACCCATGTGGCCGCTCTCAAGAAACTGAATGCCAAACCTGTGGTTATCCCTCCGACGGAGGTTTACACTGCCCTAGAGAGAGGCGTTTGTCAGGGCCTTGTTTGGCCTGCCGGTCTATCCGAGATTGGGGTTGGGATAAGGTAGTCAAGTACACTGTGGAACCGGGCTTTTATCAGGGAGCAATGATAATCCTGCTGAACCTCGACACGTGGAAGAAGCTGCCTCCAAACATCCAGAAGATTTTGCTGGAGTCCGAGGACCAGGCTGAACACTTGGCGGCCGAACGTGCTACGAAGACCACGAAAGAAGCAGCGGAAGCAATGGCAAAGGAAGGGATGAAAACCATTAAGCTGCCCGATGCTGAGGCGAAGAAGTTGGTGGACACGGCCTACTCAACCCTCTGGGAGGTTGTGATCGGCAAATCGCCTGAGTACGGACCCAAATTGAGAGAACTGGTCTCGAAGTAAACTGTGCACAGAGAAATCCGACGCCGTCGGAATTCCGGCCAACGGACACGCCTTGGAAATCGTGCCGAGGTCGGTAGTTGTGCGCGCTACAGTGAACTGCATTCCGAGTTACACCTCATTAGCGACTTGAAGTTCCCCTCTCCCTTCCCTCTCCCGCCAGGGGAGAGGGTTTTCGTCGGATCTCCCTCCTTTGACGGGAGGGGTTAGGGGAGGGTAATTTTTGAGCTAAATCCTCAACGCCGGGGACTATAATCGGCGGTTACCTTGTAGATAGTGTTCTGGGAGCGCCCTGCGAAAGCTAGAGGTCGGTGCCATGGGAAAGTTGATTGATTATGTGTCTAAGCTGTTTGCTCTGATGGCAGGGGTTCTGCTGGTCCTCGTCACTGTATCCATTGGATATGTAATTTTCGCCCGCATCGTCGGCATTTCGTCCCCTGCCTGGATCGTGCAGTTCACGGAATATGCGCTGCTCTGGATGACTTTCCTCGGCACAGCCTGGGTCCTGGGCAGGAATCGCCACGTATCCATAGATCTCATTACGAGCCGCCTGTCACCACGGGGGAAGGTCATCTTTGACATTGCCCACGGCCTGGTCGGATGCGGGGTCTGCGCGGTCCTCTGCTGGTTCGGTTTTCTGACTACCTGGAGCATGTTTCAACGGGGGGTCACGGATGTCCAGGTTGTCGATGTGGCAAAGTATCAAGTTGTTCTCATTATTCCGCTGGGGTTTTTCTTGTTGGCCCTGCAGTTCTTGCGAAAAATGTTGATCGGGTTTCGCTCGGTCAAGCATGCGAACTCGCTTCACGGAAACATGCAGGACGAAAGCTCAGATGCTCTTAAGCAGGGCTGATGAAATGAGTCGGAAAAAGGATTGATTCTCATGGAATGGTGGGCTGTGCTGAGTCTGTTTTTGGTGGGCGTCATCGCTGCGCTCGTCTCGGGGCTTCCGATCGCGTTTGCTTTCCTCCTGGTGGATATTGTAGGCGTTCTCTTCTTCATGGGACCGCAGGGCCTTACCCAGATAACCCTCCAGATTTTCAGTTCTCTTTCGACGTTCTCACTCACCCCTATACCTCTTTTCATCCTCATGGGTGAACTGCTGTTTCATTCAGGGATGGCCTACAAGACCCTCGATGTGACTGGATACGTGGCTTGGCCGCATCCCCGGACGGCTCAGCGTTCTAGCCGCGGCGAGTGGAACCATGTTTGCGGCTATGAGTGGCTCGACTATCGCCAATACCGCCATGCTGGGTACAGTGCTCCTCCCCGAGATGAGGAGGAGAGGATATTCCACAAGCATGGCAGTTGGCCCCATCGTCGCAGCGGGCCCGCTGGCCGCTCTCATCCCGCCATCTTCCTTGGCAGTGGTACTGGCCAGCATCGGTCGTATACCCGTGGGTGATATGCTCCTGGGAGGCGTCGGTCCCGGAGTATCTGCTCGGCCTATTCTTCTGCGTGTACATAATGGTCCGCTGCTGGTTGAATCCATCTTTGGCACCGTACTACGAGCGGACTGGGATATCCTTCCGCGAGCGGATCCTCGGTCTCATCATATATGTGCTTCCGCTGGGATCCATCATTTTCAGCGTCCTGGGCCTGATGATTCTCGGAGTTGCCACCCCGACGGAAGCAGCCGCTTCCGGGGCGTTGGTGACTTTGGCGGTCGCCGCCTGTTACGGCCGCTTGACCATGAAGATGGTGGTGGACTCGCTGATTGGGACCTTGGAAATCACGATAATGGTTTTCATGATCATTGCAGCCTCGAACACATTCAGCAGCCTCCTCGCCTACACGGGGGCAACTTCTGGTCTGGTGGCCGTTGTGCAAGGATTGCAAGTATCGCCCCTGATGATTTTGGTGGGAATGAACATCGTGGTTCTCATTATGGGCTGTTTCATGGAAACCATCGCAATAATGATGATTACGTTGCCCATTTTTATGCCCATCATTACGGTGTTGGGTTTCAACCCGGTTTGGTTCGGAGTGATCATGTTGGTCAATTGCGAGACCGGTATGCTAACTCCGCCCTTCGGAATGCTCTTGTTCGTAATGAAAGGAGTTGCGCCGCCGGACATTACCATGCAGGATATTATCAGTGCCGCTTTTCCCTACATTGTTATCTATATTGCATCACTAGCGGTCCTTATTGCCTTTCCTCCTTTGATCCTGTGGCTGCCAAGTGTCGTGCGGTAGACTAGAAGCGGTTGCAAAACTGCGCATGATTTAAATGCCTGGTTTTATGAAATAATATGTAACTTTGACGGTCCGGAGGAAAGTCCGGTGAGATACATATACAAAACATGTCGAAAGTACGGGGCTTCTGTTATACGCGGCATTGAGCCGTTATGCATGCCAAGAGGTTTTCACAACCGCGTCTATAGCAATTCTCGAAAATAATTTCCGATTGGGCATGAGATTTATCTCGCGTTCGGGTCGAAGATCTGGTTTAGGGTGGGCATGGCCCGTCTTACGAACATGCCCAATGGGGAGAACTGCTCGCTGGCGGAATTGCACACTGCGGCTCAGAGCTGCCGTGTCGAAGCGAAGTCATGTTCGGATGATGGCCATCAAGGCGTTGCTGTTGGGGGGTTCGCACGACTACGTGGCCGAACTCTACGGCGTAAGCCGGAGGACCTTGTCAACATGGGTAAACAGATTCAACAGCCGGGGGATTGACGGGCTCATCGAGCAACGTCGATCCGGGCGGCCGCTTAAGATCAGGCCCGAGAAGGCAGACCAATTCCGGGAATTGATCAAGCATCCTGATCGTGCCAACGAGACTCATTGGACCACGCGAAAGTTTCATGGATATTTGACCGGAGCGCTTGACCAGGAGGTTGGTTACAGCACTGTGGTGCGCTGGCTGCATGACCAGGGCTTTGCTCTTAAAGTTCCTCGACCCTGGCCGAACGGGCAAGACCAGAAGAAGCGAATGACCTTTCTGGAATGGCTCAGAGAGGTCTTAGCAGACTCAGACATTGACGCCTGGTATCTGGACGAGACCGGAATAGAAGGAGACCCCCGCCCACGTCGGCGCTGGGCCCAAAAGGGTGAAAAGATACGCCTGCCTTACGAAGGGACTCACATTCGCATGAGTGCGACCGGAACGGTCTGTCCGAGAAGCGGCGAATTCTATGCGCTTATGTTCAGTCATTCCGATACTGAAATCTTCCAGATCTTCTTGGATCATGCCAACGAGGATATCCGCTTTGAGCGCAAACGAAATCTCCTGATAATGGATAACGCAAGCTGGCATAAGAGCAAATCCATCAGATGGGGCCGTTTTGAACCCGTGTTTCTACCGCCCTATTCGCCTGACCTTAACCCCATCGAACGGCTCTGGCTCTTAATGAAAGCCGAGTGGTTCTCCGGTTTCTTCGCAAAGACCCGAGACGATCTCATTGATCGCCTCTGTGACGCCTTGAACTGGGTCACCGACCGAAAACCCAAAAACCAAAAAACATGCGCCATTCGGAAAGAACTTTAGAGAAACGCTATAACACGTTCATTCATTGAGTGAGCGTGTCCTTGGAATTACACATGGATCGGTTTATTTCGCAGATAGGCAGACAATAGACAAGCCAGCCGTTTCATCCAGCCTCTCTCTCCGGGAGTTGTAACCTAATCACTCTCTCTTTCGTCCTACTGGACAGAGGGTACACATCCCAACGTGGCTGGTCTGTCTCATTTGTCGTTTTGTAGTAAGATGGCCGAGAACGACCGTGGACGAATAATTGCTGGGAGCGAGACTCGGCCGAGGAGGCGCCATGAGAACTTCGCACATTTCCTTGATAATCTGGGTGGTGAGATTCTTCGCGGCAGTTCCCCTTCTGTGGATGCTCTATTTTTTGCATTTCTCGGAACCAGATGTCGGAGGAACGTCTGAAGCGGCATTCAACGCGGTGCTGTTTCTCTCGTGGTGTGCGTTGCATAGTCTGACGGCCCGCGACCTGGGCAAAGCGTTCCTTTCAAGATTTGTGGGAAGCGGTGGTGTGAGAGCCTTGTACGTTGTCGTCAGTGGAGCAACCCTGTCAGCGCTACTCTATTTTTGGCGGCCAATGGCGGGCGTGCTTTGGACAACCGAGGGAACTCTCTATTGGCTCCTCACCCTGGGTTATATAGCGACAATCATCGCGACGTTCTATACAACCCGCTACATAGACATGGGGGAATTTCTGGGCATCCGGACTCATCTGAGGGCCCTCAAGAACAAGCCTCCGAAGCCGCCCGTGTTCTGTGTGGAGGGCCCGTACTGGTACTGTCGCCACCCAATGTATGTGTTGTGCATAGTAATTCTATGGATCGGTCCCACGATGACCTATGGACGTTTCGAATTTGCCTTGCTGGGCACGGCTTACTTTCTTGTTGGGACCTTTCTTGAAGAACGCAATCTCGGTGCGGAGTTGGGCAAAGCGTACGATGTCTATCGAGAGAATGTTCCCATGTGGATACCTCGATTAACTCCCTGGAGGTGCGCCGCAGGAGGCTCCGAACCGAATCAATCGGTCTGACCGGAGTTTTCCGCCAGACCGAACTAAGCGGCCGTGTCAGTTTGAAATCGCTGGTGGACTGATTTGGGTGAGTGTTACAGCATAGACTGATTCCCAAGAGTAATGAGCGTTTGGTCTGAAGACAATGTGCTACGGCGTATACATTTCAACCGATAGTGTGGAAGACCTCAGCAGGCGCAATTCCGGGCTAGTCCGGTTTGAGAAGGTGACTGATTCGAATGCGGATCCTTGCGCAACGGTTCCTAGATTTTCCCAATCAATGGTATGTCGGATCGAAATCAGGATGCAGTTGCACGTTCCGTCATCTGATGTCAATCGACCTTGGGTTCTCGGAACCTGTGGATTGGTATGAGGAGGAGCAAGACGAACTCGATGCCACCTGCGAGTTATATTCCGCACTCACCGATCTCCTTTCCTTCGGGCACCATGTCGACCTTATAGACAGATGGGAAGGGGCACAACCGGAAGACATTATTGTCCTCGATGTTTCACTTGATGTTGTATCGAAGACAGCATTTCGGATGTTCGAAAATTACAAAGTTAAATTAAAGAATAGGACCTATGCACTTTACTCAGGTAACCGCTACCTAAGGCATAACTGACCGGGTTCCGGTATAATCGACAAAGAAAACCGAGAAGGGGGTATCCATGTGATGTTGCGGATGCACCGTCAATCATAGATCTGCGGAGGAAAGCCTGCCATTCGCGGGTTACGCTTCCCGGTTTCACGACTGCTGGGACTGCTGGCCGCCGGTGAAACTAAGGAATCTATCTTGTAGGCGTATCCATACCTTGGAACCACAGGATATGTAGTAGGCCCTAAATTACGCTGCGTTCCTGGCTGATGAGCAAGTGGTTGAGTTCGCTTCATGAAATTCCTTCTCGATATGCCGGTTTCTTTTCTGCTGCTCAAAGTGCTTCATGCATACGGGCACGAAGGAGTTCACGCTCATCAAATCGGCAAGGATCGTGCTCCAGGCACCGAATTGTAGGAAATCCCTCAGCGAGCGCACTCATAATAACCGACATTTGGATTTCGCTCGCCTTTTAGTTCTCAGCTTATCCGACGGACCAGGGATAATCATGTTTCGAGGTGGAAATTACCCGATATTGAGATGTAAAATGAACTTGTTGGAAACCGCCCTCAGCAGAGTTCCGGTGGATGTTTTAGCAAGCTCCATCTGCGTAGTTTATGAGAAACGCCTGCGTGTCACACGGCTGCCATTAGAGCCTAAGTCATAGTAGGGAGAAGCAACGATCGGCACTGCCGACATTTCCGGGCGGTGAGACATGGATCAGAAAACTTTGTTCTCGACCATAGCGACAGTCTTTTTGCTACTCGCGAGCTCTGGGTATTGTATCAGGGCCGAATCGATTGTCGGAGTGGACGGCGTATCCGGCGGTTATAATGATACGCTGGTATACGATGACTTCGACCGGGAATCTTGTGAGCGTGAATGTCAAGAACGTTACGGCGTGGAGCCATATCGTCGGGGAATAAATCTTCGAAGGAACGATTACTATGTTTATGCCCGATGTATCCAAGACTGCAACACAAGATTCTGGAAAGAATATGACCGGCGTATGAGGAAATTGGAAAAGGAGAAGCCATAGCATGAATCGCCTTGGTCCGGGTTTCACGGATGGTTGCTGCCTACTACCCTTATCATATCACTCGGAGGGGCAATCGGCGGCAGCAGTGCTTATTCTGGTTAACACTGACGGGTTTGATGGCCACCATAAGGAAAGGTTCGGCCGGGCACTTCCAAGAAGCAAGCCGGGGCGAGTTCTGAGAAGAGTGTCTGAACTGGGGCGGCAACAGTCTTACCCTCTTGCGTAGATACCGTCACCTCAAAATGGAGAAGACCTGATGAGCTTAGACGAACTAAAGGCTGAAGCCATGAAGCTGAGCCCTGAATCTCGTGCTGAATTGGCCCATGCCTTGCTGTTGAGTTTGGATGATCTGTCCGAAGCCGAAATCGAGAAGCTGTGGCTGGAAGAGGCTGAGCGCCGGCTAAGAGAATTACGCGAGGGCAAAGTTCGCTGTATACGTGCTGAGGAAGTGTTCGACAAAGCGCTTAGCAGACTGAGCCGATGACGAAAGGCACACACTCACATGGCCGCTGAGTCGACACTTTCTGAGATCATTCTTGAAGACGTGAAATTCAGATTCATTGAACCTCACATTTATTCCATCTACGCCCAGGTTGAGAAACGTCGGCTCTTACGACAGGTTCGGAAGTATCTATGATGTGGTGGCGTGTAATCGTTTGTACAATCGGCTTGTGTGGGGGTATTGGACCAGTGACTTTCATTCCCTGGCTCTCGATGCTCTCAGGTCAGCAACGGATGGATGGGTTCTGGATGCAGGATGCGGGTCCTTAGCCTTCACAGCAGGAACATACGTCCAGTATTCCGAGCGACCTATCGTGTTGTTGGATCAATCCATGAAGCTTCTGAGGATGGCCAAAGCAAGACTGATAAATCTGCACGGGAGCGTTCCGCCCAACATGGTTTTCCTTCATGGGGATGCCCTTGAACTACCGTTCAAGCCCAAGAGCTTCGCTACGATCATTTCAATGAACTTGCTGCACGTTCTTGATGACGTGAAGAAAGCCTTGCTTGGAATCAAGAGCGTGATGGCAGACGGTGCTACGGTTTCTTTTTCCACGCTGATAAAAAGCGGCAGGCTATCCGACAACTATCTCAACATGTTGGGCAATGCCGATGCCGTGGTACCAAGAAACCGCGGATCAACTTCTGGCCATCTTTGATGAAGTCGCCATGCCGGTGCAGCACCGTGTAACGGGCAACATGGCATTTATCTATCACAAATGAGCCCGCCGGTAGCGGTGACTGAAGGCTCTGGGGTCGAGGAAGGCTTGGACTTCAGGGGAGTTCCAGGCACACCACACGTGATGCCTCACCGGAAATGCCTGAAGGGTTCAGGGTGAGTTACGGGATTGGGGCCATTGGTAGTTGCTCCGGGCTTAGCCAGTAACAACATTCGGCAAAGCAATGGGCGGCAGCAGCCAACTTCGTTCTGCTTGACGCCGTAGCGTTCACGGCCCACCTGGGGACACCGCTGGACCGCGTGTTCCGAAGAAAAAAGCCAGGGCCAAATAAGAGGGAGGGCGGGCAAAATTGGCTGTCCTGTGCCCTGAATCAGAAGTTCATGTTGAGATCTCTTTTCACGAAGGGAACAAGGTAATGACAGGAAAACTCGCTAAGTATCTGCGGAAAGTATATGAGCGCACGGCTCACGATCTGGAAAAAGATATTGGGGAAATGTTTGAAAGCACAGAGGGCAGAGGTAGTTTTAATGTGTCAAGACTGCAACAGAAACTGGAAGCGCACCTTCCTACCAAATACGCTTTTGCCACCGGTGCAGAAGTTTTTGACCGAGACGGCCAACATACGCAATGTAAGGATTTTCTCATTTATGACCGCGTCAAGAATATATCGTTAATATCGCCTGGATCCGGGACGACCATACTTCCTGTGGATGTAGTGTTCGCCATCTTCGAGGTTAAGACAACCATCGACCAAGCAGAACTCGCTAGATCCGTCAAACAAATACAGGAGGTTAAGAAACTGAATTATATAAAGAAGACCATTACACATGCAGAGGTCAGAAATGATCGGCTCTGCGAAACGAAATGGGAGACCACACCTCCCGTCGGAGTCATAGTCGGATACGATACAGTCTGGACCAGCAGAAATACATTGGAAAAGCACCTGATAGAAGCCAGTCGAGGGGTGCCCGAGACGGAGCGGTGGGATATGTTTTACGTTATTAACCGGGCGTTCCTTGCCGTTACTCAGGACTCGAACAAGCCAGCTAAGTATATTTCATACGTAAATCTCCACGAAGATCGGAAAGCCCCGGATGTGGGAGCGATGTTACTGAATTTCTTGCTCGCTCTTGAAAACCGTTTAAGAGGTAGAGACAAAACCATGCCCGACGTAAACTATCGAGAAGAATACAATTTGAGTGGCTGGCTCTGGCGAATGTCCGCCACGTCATTTGATGAGTCAGGAAACACTATTCCACGGAGTGAGGCATAGGTTGCAACGGTTGCGTCGGCTCCAAAGTTGCATTTCGCGGTTGCACCATCTGTGATACGTCATTAGAAATGCCTTGAAGTGGCAGGGCGTGACATCGGACAACGTTCTCGACAGTTGCTCGGGGCTACCCTCACCACATCACTCAGCGAGGCAATCGGCGGCAGCTGACGTTCTTCTGCTTGACAGCAACAAGTCCATCGGCCAGGTCAAAAAAATCTTAACTGCCCTCCCGCGGCAAAACCAACTTCGTGCCCACGCTGCTCAACACAAATGACTCTGGAAATGCGTTCTGTAAGCGCTGTATAGCATTCCAGCCGGTGCAGTGCATGGGCATGACAAGGTCTGGCGATAACTGATTCGCTCAGCGTGGTCTCGATCAAGGGCTCCATGTCCGATCCTGACAAATGGAAACCGCCGATCACCGCTGCCACACGCGAGACTCACCCGTGAGTTGCCTGGCATAGAGTACCGAATTGATGATCCCGGAATGGGCGCATCCGGAGATCACCACCAGGCCGCGACCTGCAAGTTTGATTAACACAGCCTGATCGTCCCTGATCGCATCAGGAACCATCTCCCCGTGCTCTTCCATGCATGCGCCGGGCATGCCCTTCTCGAAGTCGGTGGTGCGAGGGACCTCGCCACTGACGAGTATCGTGTTCTCGGCCAGAAAGACCGGGCCGCTTGCCTCCACGAACTCTGCATTCAATTCCCGCAAGTTTCCTATGTCGGCTGTTAACGGGAAGCTCACTTTGCCCAACTGGGGTCGGACTAGGAACCGCTGCCGGAATACATCCGGGTGCGCCACCACGGTGACAGTCCTGCCCAGCTTTTTCAGAAGCGGATACAGTCCGCCGGAATGATCCATGTGGCCGTGACTGAGAACCACTGCCTCGATGTTCGCCGGGTCCACATTGAGGTAATCCATGTTGTGGAGCATGGTGGCGGAGTTGTACCCCGTATCCAGCAGCACCGTATGGCTTACCCCATCCCGATACACGGTTATCAGGAGCGACAGCCCGTGTTCGGCTATCAGGGTGTGTCGAGGGAGTTCGCTTTCGCCCTTTCCTGGCCAGCCCCGCCCTAGTGAAGCCGGGTCCGCCTGGGAGCAACACATCCACATAATTGTCTACGAGCGTGAGTATCTCCACACGATCGACTGCATCGAGTTTCTGGGCGAAGTCTTGCATGGCTCGATCCTTTCTTTTCTCGACCTGATGACCCTTCGCCGCAATTTTGCCAAATGTCCGGAGCCTTGGCAACCACAACTACTCGACGGTAAGGTGTCGGTATTTCTCCAGAAAGCGAACCGGCTTTTTCAGAGCGTCTCTGCGGAATGGCTCAGCCAGGACTTCCGCACTTCCATCGATAATCGCGTCGATAACCGCGGGCTTGCCTGATTCCAGTGCTGCCTCCACTACGTCTTTCACGTCTTCGGGGCGTTCAATTCGATAGCCCTCTGCGCCCATGTCCCTAGCGATTTGCGCGAAATCCGGATTCGTGAGGTTTGTTCCCAGGAAACGGTTATCGTAATAGTCGATCTGGTTCTTTTTCTCAGCGGCCCACTCATTGTTGTTGAAAACAACCGCGATGACGGGAATTTCTTCTCTCACCGCGGTCATGACTTCGCTCAGGCCGCTGATCCCGTAGGCTCCATCTCCCTGGAGGGCGAACACCGGCTTGTCCTGGCAGCCCAATTTCGCTCCCAGAGCCACGCCATAGGCGATACCGCAGTTTCCCCAGCTCAGCGGCGCGAGAAACTGCTTTGGGCCGGTAGGCCGAAAATAGCTGTTGCACATGGAGCACGTATTTCCCACGTCCGTGGTCACAATGGCATTCTGAGGCAACGCGGCAGACAGTTCGCTGAGCAATCGTCTGGGATGAAGCGCTCTGGACGGCGCCATTCCCCATTGATCAAGCTCTCTGGCCCATGCCTCCTTTTCGCTCTGGATCTCGGCCAGCTCTCTCCGCGTTGGCCTCGCGGGTCTTGCCCATCTCTCGCAGCTTTTCCAACACGCGTGCCGCGAACTCTCCGGCATCTGCCGCTATGGCCAGATTCACCGGCCGACTCACCCCAAGTTGCCGGTGGTCCATATCCACCTGGATGATGTGAGCGTTCACGGGCCAATAATCCATGTCGTACTGGCGTAGAGTGCCAAATGGACCGAGACGAGTGCCCAGAGCCAACACCACGTCAGCCCCTGAAAGGATTCGCATGGCCGCCTTGGAGCCGCAATAGCCTATGGGACCGACACTCAAGGGATGATCCGCGGGGAAACTGTCATTGTGCAGGTACGTGTTTGCAACGGGCGCGGTCAAATATTCGGCAAGTGCCTTTGTCTCGTGTATCGCGTTGGCGATGGTTACTCCGCCACCTGCCAAGATAACCGGATTGGACGCCCGCGCCAGGACCTCGGCTGCTTTTGCCACATCCGCTTCCGGTCCGGGCCCTCTCTTCACATCCTCTGTCTTGAATATTTCGCAGTCGATTTCGCCATAGAAGTAATCCCGTGGGATATTGAGCTGTGTGGGGCCACATTCCGCTTTAGCAATGTAAAAGCAGCGTCTGGCAAGCTCGGCCATCCGTTCAGGTCTGTTCACTCGCACCTGAAACTTCGTGCAGGCCTGAAACCACGGCATCTGGTCCAGCTCCTGAAACCCGCCCGTGCCGATTCCAGCGCTGCCGGTCTCCGGTGTTATGGCGACGACGGGAGAATGAGCCCAAAATGCAGCGGTAATGGCTGAGACAAAATTTGCCGCCCCAGGGCCGTTTTGGGCAATGCAGACCTGAGGCTTGCCCGTGACACGGGCGAGACCGTCCGCGGCATGCGCGGCCGCCTGTTCGTGGGCTACGGAAACGAATCTTATGCCCGCGGCTGAAAACAGATCCAGAGCGTCCATATAGGCGCTCCCTACTATGCCGAAGACTGCCTTTACTTCCTCAGCAACCAGAGTCTCCACCAGTGCTTCCGATGGTGTCATTCTAGCCATGGATTTCCTCCGTAAAACGTTACAGCATCAGCTTGGGGCCGACGGCTATCTTTCAAGTTCCGATGAGAGCGACCGAGTCATGAGTCGCTCGTACAAGCCGGGACAAATCTTGTGGACAATCCTTGTGAGGCGCCCCACGCCGGAGAGAACCAGGAGGCGCTTCTTACCCTTGCATGCGGCTCTATACACGGCCTCGGCCACATCTCCCGGCCCTGCGATGCGCCCGAACGTGGATTGAGGATGCTGCGTGATTTGGCCGTCACCGTCGAGAGCACTCACTGATATCCCTGTGGCGGTGAAGCCTGGACACACGATCATTACATCCACACCCATGCTTGCTAATTCAGTTCTCAAGGAATCGAACAGGCCGTGAAGCGCATGTTTACTGGCCGCATAACCTGATCGACCGTAAAGGGGTGAAAACCCCGCGACCGAAGTGATCGCTACGATCAGTCCTTTGCGTTCGATGAGACTGTCCAGGGCCGCTTTAGTGCAGTACAGAGACCCGAAGAAGTTGACGCCCATAACTCTCTGGAAAACCTCCAGGTTTGTATCCCTGAAAGCGCTCCGATGAGTTATGCCCGCGTTGTTGATCAGAAGATCAATCCCTCCAAACTGTTGAATGACTCTGGCGATTGCGTCTTGACACTCTTTCTCGCGGGTCACGTCACAAGCCACACCGACGTTGTCAATACCCCTGCCTTGAAGTTCCTCGGAAAGCGCTTGAACGCCGTCTGCGCTCAGGTCCAACAGCCCCAGACGCGAGCCTGCTTCGCCGAAACGACGCGCAAACGCAGCGCCGATTCCACCAGCTGCTCCGGTTATCACGACCGTCTTGCCTCTGAAGTCTCGTCTAGCGCCCACTTTCTCTGGCCTCGAGGTAGTATTCGAAGACCTCCCTGGTGGTCTTTCGCGGTATGTATCCGAACTCTTCTTTGAGTCTCCTGTTGCTTAGAACAGGGCGGTATCGGAGAAAATTCACCTGTTCCGGACCGTACTGGGTCAATCCAAGGCGTTTGAGGGCCCACAGTGCTGCAGTTATAAGGCTCACGGGTACCGGTATGTACGGCTTGTGCATCATTGCGGCGACTTCTCTCATGGTAAGCACGCCGTCCCCCGCCATATTGTAAATGCCGTGCCCGCCTTCATGTATTCCTTTGATTATTGCCGCTACTACATCCTTATCCCATATGAATACAAAAGGGATAGAGGCGCTGCGCAAGCCCAGAACGTACGGCTTCTCGAACAGGGCCGTTATCTGATTGGACGTGGTGCTGCCCAAGATGGTCCCTGGTCGAAATATCAGTTGCTCAAGCTCGGGGTGTTCTTGACGCCATCCGGCAAGCATCTCCTCGACCTGACGTTTGTGATCCGAATAAGCAAATTCAACGTTACCTCGCAGCTCGTCCTCTTCGTCCAACCAGTCAGGATTGTCCGCGTGATAGCCGTAAGCTGCTCCGGAGCTTGCATAGATCAGCCTCAAGACACCGGCTTCGAGGCAACCGACGAGAACGTTTTTCGTGCCGAGCACATCCACCGAGTACTCGAAATCCCGATCCGATTTCCGGCCTGGTGTGACCACCGCGGCGAGGTGTACGACCACATCCGGGGAGTACTCCTTCAGCACGTCTGAGAATCCGGGAGTTCGTATATCCACGGTGACGTATTCCACCCCAGGGAGCTTGTCTCCGTCCGCTGGCGCGCGAACGTCCGTAGCCACAATTGTTTGAACAGATCGCCGGTCATGGGCCAGCGCTGTCACCACTTGGCGGCCTATGTATCCGCCTGCGCCCGTTACCAGAACTGAGCTGACCCGATTTCCTTTTGTAGACATCACGCTCTCTTTTCCAGTGATCCCGCCGCCGGTCCGCAGCAGATAAACGTTGGCCATGGTCCCGGAGACATCCGTAACCGCTCAATTGGTCCGAAAGCTAAGTCCTTCGTTCCGCGATTACGGCCTCATTTGCACAGTAGGACCGGCATCTTGCCGGTCGTTAGTTCTCCCACTGACCGGCAAGATGCCGGTCCTACTGAATGTTGTTGCAGCAGATTAGGTCACCTGCATGTGTCGTTTGCAATGGCGACCGCCGAGAAAACGTCACGGTGCCTGCGAAGTATGGTGTTAACGAGGAGATCATTTCTCTACTTCCAGGGCTACTTTTTCTACCTTCTCAAGATCCCGTGGATAAAAGAAAGATCCCGCGAAGAAAAAGGCCGCAGCTACCACGAATGAAAATGGGAGCACGACAAAAGCCGTATAAATACCGTAATGGTCTGACATCGCTCCGACGAAAACAGGACCGAGCGCAGTTCCCAGAATGTGCTGGGTTATTACGCAGAGGCTGTAGGATATGGCTCGCAACCCCGGGTGAACCACGTCTTGAGTTACCGCGGCTGCTGCGGGAACGAAGGACGCGCCTATGATTCCGCCCAGGCATGCTATTGGAAACAACAGTGAGGCCGGAGCCAATGCAAATGCGGACATGAAGATGACAAAGGAGAGAAGCGACGTAACCGATGGAAACAAAAGCCTCCCTCTTGGGTTTACCTTTTGCCACTTGTCAGCGAGAAATCCCCCGATCGGCGCACCCACAATGGCCATGAGCATGACAAGTCCTGCTTTTGTCCCAGCCTCGCTCATCGAAATTCCTTGCAGTCTATGGAAATAGGTGGGCAGCCAGGCCAGCATGGCCCCGGTCGCAAACAGGCTGCCCGCAAATCCCAGGTAGGTCAGTATGAGCGACGGAGTGCGAGCGAACTCCCGGGCCACGTCACCGGGTCGCATGAAGCTCTTGGCCGGAGATCTTTCCCCGATGCCAACTGTTCGGACCAGGTCAACGTTCTTGTAATCCCTGGTCCAAAGAAACAGGACCGCGATCAACAGCCCAGGCAGCGCCACTATCCCGAATGCGTGCCGCCATCCGTACCTCTCCGCGATGATTGCTCCAAGAGCTATCCCTAGAGCCGCGCCCAGAGGAATGGAAGCGTTCCAGATTCCCATTATCCTGGCTCGACTCTTTTCGGGGAATACGGCCGATATCATGGCGGTGCCGCCGGGCGCGTAACCCGCCTCCCCGAGTCCGATAAATACGCGAGCAACGAAAAGCTGGAAAAACTGCGTCGTGAAGGCACAAGCGGCCGTGGCCAGGCTCCATAACGTGCACATGATCGCTATGCTCTTCCTCCGACTCCACCTGTCCACCAACACCGAGACGGGAAACGTGAACAACACAATAGACCATGAAACAGCAGCTACGAGCAGGCCGCATTGGGTGTCGGTCAGCCCCCAATCCGCCTTCAAAAAGGGAAAAAGGGATACGATGACCAGCCTGTCGATGTAGTCAAACATGTAAACCAGAAAGAGCAGCCCAAACACGTAATAGGAATACCGTTTGGAAACCAGGTGTCCATTTTCGGTCCGATCGCTTTGCATAGGCTAGTCTCCCGCAGAAGGGTCCACGTCACTTTCCTGCCGGTTCTTGATGCATGGCCTTGAAATGGAGTAGCCCAGGCGCCCACATGTGCTTGGTCGGATCAACGTCCACATGGATTACCGAGCATTTCCCCGCTGCAAGGCACCGCTCTATTGCGGGCTTGAGGTCCGCAGGTCGCGAGACCCTCTCGCCGTGGGCTCCCATGGCCTGGGCAAGCTTGTCAAATTGGATTTCGCCCAGCTCGGTGTTGATGGTTTCCTCCGGACTCAGGGACTTCATGAACATTGTCTTGAGGGGCTTCAGAGCAAAACTCATGTTCATCTTCACCATGCCCCACTGTTTATCGCAGCAAACTAGGAAGATCACCTTCAGGTTGTTTCGTACCGCAGTCTCTATCTCCTGCACGTTGAATCCCATCGCCCCGTCTCCCGTAATGCAGACCACCTGCCTGCCGGGAAGTGCGACCGCGGCCCCCAGCGCTTGGCCCACTCCGGCTCCCAAATGGCCGAAATGGGGGGTAGATAGCTGGGTGTTCGGCTCACGCAACTGATAATAGAAGTTGCCCCACACCGATGAATTTCCACCGTCGAAAATCACCACCGCATTGTCATCAAAGACCTGCCGGCAGACGGATGCCACATGGGCCGTCACCATGGGAGATGATTGGTCGGAGAGCTTCTCGTCTAGTTTCGCACGGTCTTTATCGATGCCTTCTCGCAGCTTTGCCGTCTCTGAACGTCGGCTGTCCAGGGAGATGCGATCTCTTGCACCCTGGAGCCTTTCAATGAGCTGGCGCATGAACACTCCGACATCAGCCAAAATAGCCAAATCGACCGGCCTGTTCCGCCCAAGCATCCCCTCGTCGATATCCACCTGTATCCACTGCTGCGCCGACGGCAGGGCCCAATATGGGGCCTTGCCCCACCAGTCGGTCTCTCCCACCTCCGATCCCAGACAGAGCACGAGGTCGGCCCGGTTCCGGATCTGGTTTACCTGTTTTACGTGGATCATGGGCCAGGCGAGATCAGAAGTCTCCGGCAGAACCCCGCGAGCGCTCCACGAGGTGGTCACAGGGGAGTGCAGCAGCGTGGCCAGTTCCTGCAATTCACTGAATGCTTGGGCGTGGATCACACCGCTGCCCGCGTGAATCAGCGGCAGACGCGCGGTCGTAAGCATGGCCGCGGCCTTGTCGACCTGATCCGGCGCGGGATAGATTGGTCCGACCTTGCGATACTGGTGCGGCTTCAATATGGGAACGGGCTTCGTTGCTCCATTGATCACGCTCTCCGGCACATCCAAGTGTACAACGCCCGGCCTATCTTCGTAGCACTTCCGGAACGCCTTGCGAAGAAGCTCCGGAATCCTATCGGCTGTGGACGCACAATAGGACCATTTACACATGGCTCCGATGACACCCACCTGATCAAAGTATTGATATGCTCCGCCCCTATCTGGGTAACTGATCCCAGGCCTCCTGGAGCTTGTTATGAGAAGCACCCGGTTCCCTTCCGGCGTTTTCCACCGCGACGCCGGAGAGCATATTTGCCACTCCCGGCCCATTGCTCGCGATGCAAACGCCCAGTTTGCCGGTCATTCGAGCATAAGCCCCGGCCATGTGTGCTGCGATAGTCTCATGACGGGGCGTTATGACCTCCATGCCGAGATCGACGGCGCCTTTCAGCAACCGAAGATACGTGCCGTCAATGATGCCGAATATCTTTTCGACACCCTCTTCTTTCAGCATTCTCGCTATTACGTTTCCACCAGTCGTCGTTGCCATTTGAACCCCCGTTTTAGGAAGCACATTGTTGCGTCATTGTTCCGATTTCTCATGAGCGTGTTCGGGGCGAAGAATTCCCTCAATCAGCGAGACAACCTTCTCCGATTGACTTTTCGCTGCTCGCTTGTTTACAGGGCCCCGAATCTCCAAGTACCTCTTGCATCCTGATCTCGAAGTGACGAGATACCAACGAAGCCAGGAAGACAATGTAGAGGGTGTTGATCAGGAAGGCAGTCAGGTTAACGTTGATGTCAGAGCGAACGATGCCGCTTTGGATCCCCCTTCGGATCAGGGATTTGAGGTGGTCTGCCGTGTAACCTTCGACTTCTTGTGTGAGCGCATTTGCGAACACTTCCATACCCGGGGAGGTGATCTGTAGGTACATTTGGATGTACTCCGGGTGTGCGAAGGAAAATGCGGCCCCACGACGAAAGATGTGATCTACCTGGCGATAAATGTCCCAGTCAGGTTTGATGCCGCCGTACACGGCCTCTCGCGATCGGTTCAGCGCATATCTACAAACAGAAGTGTACAGGTCCTCCTTGCTTTCGAAATAGTCGTAGAGTGAACCCTTGGCCACATTGGCTCTTGCTGCGAGTTCAGCCATATCACTTTGAGAGAATCCTCTCTCGGCAAAAAGGCGAGCTGCTTCTTCGAGGACCCGGTCCCGTTTCTCTTCGGAGATTTTGGAGAAGGTTGACTTGGGCATGCATGCCTCCGCTCCGACCGACCGACCAGTCACCCAAATTTTATACCTTCACGTTTGACCTTGTCAACATAAATTGAAACAAAAGAAGAGCGAAGCTCTTAGCACAACTTGCCCCCATATCGCCCGTGTGAACGCAATGTGCTAATTCCTCAGTTATATCGGTTCTTAGAAGTTCTGTCCTTTTCATAGGCATGTGACAAAGGGGAATGATGGTGTGGGTGCCACTGCTGGCTTGCCCAGCAGTGGCACCCACAAGAAAATCGGTCATTGCTTTCGAGAAACTCCTATAACTGCTGCGAAAGATTGTCATTGCGAGCGGAGCGAAGCACTCTCCGTGACCACCAAAGCTGAGATTGATTTCCCGAGGGCCGCGTGCTTTAAGTCCTCGCAATGATATAGGGCCGGCGAGGTGTCCGCGCAAATGAGGAGTTAACTCATGTGCTATGTGTGGTTGCAGATCGAGTCGTCGGAATCTATATTGTGTGATGACGCCGCGCCGATTACGTGCAATTCGGCCGAGTGGAGAACAAGAACTTTCAAGGAGGACGTGTGAAATGAAGGCTACGATCAAGACCAACAAGGGTGAAATATCTTTGAAACTCTTTGCCGACCTTACCCCTATCACAGTGGCCAATTTCGTGAACCTTGCCAAGAGGGGGTTCTACAACAACCTGAAATTCCACAGGGTGATCAAGGACTTCATGGTTCAGGGAGGTTGTCCTCACGGAACGGGCACTGGTGGTCCAGGCTATCAGTTTCAGGATGAGTTTGTTCCCGAGTTGAAACACGACAAGCCGGGCATTCTGTCCATGGCAAACGCAGGCCCGGGCACTAACGGGAGCCAGTTTTTCATTACCCACGTTCCCACGCAATGGCTCGACGGAAAACATACCGTCTTCGGGGAAGTGTCGAGTGCGGAGGATCAGAAGGTCGTCAACAGCATTCAACAGAATGACGTAATTGAATCCATATTGATCGAGGAAGACACCGCCGAATTGTTCGCAACCGCGAAGAAACATCTCGAGGCGTGGAACAAAATCCTCGACAGCAAGTAAGTCGAGCAGCGGGTGGTGGACGAGTCCAAGCTGGAAGGGAAGCTGAGTCGAATTCTCAGTTCCCAGAATCCCGGGCAGGGAAAACCAAGCCGAAAAAATAGGCATGGTGTACCTGTAATGCCCCGCCGCTTTCCTGAACAATAGCCACAAGAAAAGTGAAATTCCTGTTGTCTGTGGTCCACTCGGTCCGATTAGTTGCTGAACTGTAAAGGGATTTGTGATAGTAGCCACGTGGTCTTAGTCTCCGTCGTACGCCGGAGGCATGCCGACACTCGGAAAGTTTGTAGATCGCTGGGATGTGGCTTCCCGGCAAGAGGCACAGACATGAGAAGCATAAGAGGAAAATTCGCGACAAGGATATTGGGAATCCTACTCCTGCTCACCATAGCATCAGCGGCATTGCCCGCCATCCTTCCGGCCCAAATGCAGCAGTGGCTCCAAGAGGAACAGATGAGGCAAATGTTCCAGAGGCAGCAATTGCTACTGTGGCAGCAGCAGGAACAAGCGAGACAAGCTAACGACCGCCAGCAGTGGCTGCAATGGCAGCAACAGGAACAAGCGAGACAAATGGCCGACCGCCAACAATTGCTGCTGTGGCAGCAACAGGAGAGGCAGCGTCAGATGTATCAAAGGTAGTATTTCCTTTCAAAGGTGAGCCCGCCGCATGCGTGCCGACCTCAGATAGGGCATGCGGTACCCCTACGGGGGCATAGTGGCCTTCGGAGTGGCACGCGCCTTATATTTTTGGTCAGAAATGAGATCCCTACTACACCCGGTCCTTGAGGCTGAATTCAAGGCTAGTCGGCGCTTACTTCGGACACGAGAGACCATCGAACGACCAGTCAGGGGCCCCAAGACCCTCAGGACGGAGCGGCCCACCAAGAACAGCGGTAAGAAGGTCACGCTGTCGGGAACGCGGTGCTCCCGCCGTTGTTTTGCAGATCAGCTTTTGAGTTTAGTGAAAGATCATTCATATTCTGCTATAAAGTTGCTACCTTTAGGCCTCAGAGCTTAAACCAGTTCCAAAAGTCAGGTGACTAGATTGTCTCATGCCCTTGTTGCGGTTGCCGTTGCGGTGTTGCTTTTTCAAATATATTTTTGGGCCGTTGGGCTCCGAGGCTTGCTGCAGAGCCTGCTATGGGTCCCTGGCATCCGGCCTGGGGGTAACAGAGATTCGTCGGAAGATTTTCCGCTTATTTCCGTGATAGTTCCTGCACACAATGAACAGGCAACGATCCAGGAATGTGTGCGGTCCGTATTGGAACAGGATTATCCGCGCTATGAACTTATTCTGGTCGACGACAGGTCCGACGACCTCACGGCATCCATGGCTGCCGACTTGGCCAAGGACGAAGCTAATTTCAAGGTCATCACAGTACGGAAACTTACTGCGGGGTGGACCGGGAAGTGCCACGCTCTGGATGTAGGAGTCAGACACGCTTCGGGAGAATGGCTGGCTTTCCTCGACTCGGACAGTTGCCTCGAAAAGTCTGCGCTGCGGCAATGTTATCAGGCGGCCGTGAAACACAAGGTGAGTATGGTCACCCTCAGCCCCAAATTCATACTCAAGACCTTTTGGGAGAAAGCGCTCCAACCGGCATTTGTGGTTGCGTCCTCTGTTCTGTTTCCGCTGCCCAAAGTAAATGATCCTGCCAGCCCCGTAGCCTCGGCCAACGGGATGTTTTTCCTGATAAGTAGGTACGCTTACGACAAAATCGGCGGCCATCATGATGTAAAAGGATTGGCCGTCGAAGACATTGGAATTGGAAAGAGGGTCAAGGCATTAGGTCTGGGGCTCCTTTTTGCAAACGGTCGATATTTATTGCGGACGCGCATGTACCGAGGGATTCCGGGCGACCCTGGATGGGTGGACGAGGATACTGAGCGGTTCCATGAATTACGAAGTGGGTACAGTTGTCCGACAACTGGCCATACACGTACTCATGAGCCCGTTCGCCGCAGCTTTTGCCCTATATATGTTTGTCCCCGCTGCGCGAGGACTCTTTCCCAACACCTGGTTCGTATTGCCTCTGATTCTTGCTTTGGAACTACTTGTGATTCCTCCCTGGATTTGCTCCCAGTTGGGCATCCCCAAGAAATACTCGGTTTTGATGTGTCTGGGAAACTTGTTTCTGATATGGACCTTTATGGTCATGATCAAGAAGATCTTGATGAAGGATGCTCTCCAATGGCGGGGGACAACATACGAGAGTCACCTTTACGAGCCCACAGCCTTGGATCCGGTAGTCACCCCACAAGGATGTGACGGTTTCTCGTGGCAAATAGCTGTCCCTGGCTCGGGTGCGTCACCCAGGTTCCTAGGCCGGGCAGGAGAAAGCCATGAACTTCGTTGTACACCCTATAGGTATGGTGAGATCTTCTTTGTTTGACCGCAGCCAATGCCCGCACCAGGGAAACGAAGGTGCCCCCGAAGCGTGGATCGAAGTGGACCCTATGTATGCCGCGGCTATCGACGGGCTGGAACCGGGCACAGAGATCGTGATCTTGACCTGGATGCATCTGGCAGACCGTTCCGTCTTACGCGTCCATCCTAAAGGCGATGTGCGAAATCCAATTACAGGGGTCTTCAGGACCCGGTCGGCTGATCGTCCCAATCCCATCGGGCTTCACAGGGCTACAGTTCTGGCCGTTGAGCCGCCGAATCGGCTCCTGGTAAAGCCTCTTGAAGTCGTAGACATGACTCCGGTAGTAGATATCAAGTGCGTCCTGGATGAGACAAGCTGATCGTTCACCGCGGAGATCGCAGAGGACGCAGAGTATTCTATTTGTCTCTGCATTTCCATGAGACAGGTAGGTCGGGCCGTGCCCGACGCAATTTGGCGGCCACGGGCCGCCCTACGGGCTACCGTGCTCATGGTAGGGCCGGCGTCCCTGCCGGCCACGTTTCTAACCGGCTATACGGTTTTCCTGGAGAATTGTTACCTAGGAACGCTGACTCGCACAAATCAATTGCAGATGGGGGATAGATTGATGAATCTTCAGACGATACGTCGTGCGCTCCTGTGGTGTTCAATAATCAACTATGGATTACTGCTCTGGTGGTGGCTCTACTTCATGCTTGCGCATGACTGGATGCATCGGTTCGCGGGTGCATGGTTTCACCTATCGGTCGAGCAGTTTGACGCCATCAATTTTGCCGGGATACTGTTTTACAAAATTGCCATTGTCCTGTTCAACATTGTCCCGTGTATTGCCCTGTATATTGTAGGGAGGGGCAAATCTTGCAGCGAGTGAGTTCGGCGGTAAGGGCTCAGCTGGCAAAAAAGATTCACCGCAGAGATCGCAGAGACCGCAGAGAATTCTGTTTCATCTGGATTTCCTCAGTCCAGGCATAGTGCATTCGGGTCTGGCACACCGCAAACGAGGCTGGTTTCACTGAGCACGTAGTTGAATCGTGACCTGGGATGCAAAACGTTATTTGTCTCTGCGTTCTCGGCGGACTCTGCGGTGAACGTTTCCGTTCGGCGCTTCGATCACAGGCTGCCGCCTCACGACTATGACTTCTTCCCCACCGTGACCAGGACTATGGGTCGCACGTCCTCAGGGAGTTTGAGGGCCTTGGAAAGTTCCGCGTCTCGGATTCCCCCGACGGTGTTGGTCTCAAACCCGAGGGCTCGCGCCTGGAGCAGGATGTTCTGGTTGGCGTTGCCGACTTCCATCACCCCGAAATTGATCCCCCGCTCGGGTCCTGACGTAGCCTCGGCTCGCTTGAATACCGCTCCGACAATCACCGATATAGGCGCCTGCGCTATCCACGACTGCCCCTTGCATGCCGCGGACATGGGCTTGCGCTGGTCACCGTCGACGATCCTTTTCAGTGCGTGATGATCCGCATCGTAGTGGTAAACCCCGGCCGGGAGCTTCTCCACTGTCCCTTCGCCACAAACGAGGTATAGCTCGATGGGATATGTTTTCCGCGTGGATGGGATCACCTTTTTGGTGGCCGCGGAGACTGCGTCTGTCGGGATGTTGCCGTTACCCGCCCAGAGCACCTGTGCAACTTGCGCAAGCGTGAGTGGAGCGGACGAGTAGCTTCTGGCTGTCGCTGCGGGTAGCCAGGGCCTTTTCCACCGATACGCTCCCGTCCAGGGAGGGTCGCGGAAGCGCCGTCTCATCTGCACAGGCTTGGCTAGAAGCCCAGCCGAGAACCATCGTCAGCGCAAGAAACATGAACACGAGTATACGGATTGAACTATTCTGCATGATCGATACCTCCGCACTAAGTGAAAAGCAGGCTGTTTTCGTTTCCCAAGCATAATACTCGCGGAGGTTCCACGGTCAACCATGATCTTCCTAGGATTTCCTTGACCATGGCACGAGAGCAAACTATATTTCAGCGGGCCGAAATCAGTGGTTTCTGGAGATCACCGGTTTGCTTGTCCCATAGTGGAGCAGAGCAGCTCACCGAATGGCCCAAGACGATCACATAGAATTCAGCAAGGGCTGATCACCATGCTCGATTTTTCGCAGGTCCTTATCCGACATGAAAAGCGAGAAGAGGCGTCATCTGGAAACCATTCACATACAAGTCATGGTGCATAGGCAAAATGGCCGCTATCAACGACAAAGGAAATATAAAGGCACGCTGCCCTGGCTGCGACGGAGCTCTCTCAACCTTTGAATGGCGAACTGAGAAAAGTCCGTTTGGTGCCGTTACCCAAAAGATTGTGGACCGTCTTTGGGATGACTGCCTGCTTGATTACCGGCTGTTCCGTTGTGCTGGATGCGGACGCGGCGGTTTGGGCACAGTCGTGTACGGGGCGGGACCGTATCCCGGACAATACCGTGACCTTCGAGAATTTCGCCCTGAGGTGAAAGACCGGTTACCTCTTCCCAAAGGAGTTCCCGAAGGGATAGCGAAGGAATTTAGGGAGGGGGAAAAGTGTCGCGACACGGGCTGCATCAGAGCAGCAGCGGGAATGTTCCGCTCAGTTCTGGACAAAACGCTGCGCGCAAATGGTTACAAGAAGGACAAAGGAATTAGCCTCGCACAACAGATTGATGAGGCGGCCTCGGATGGTATTATCACTGAGGCTCGTAAGCGACGTGCCCATGATGAGATTAGAGTTCTTGGAAATGATGTCCTTCACGATGACTGGCAGGAGGTCCCAGCGGATGACGTCGAGGCAGCACGCCACTACTCCCAACGGATCCTAGAAGACTTTTATGACGACCGAGAGTCCGTTCTGAAACTGCTTCGCAAGGCCGGACACGTACCCGATGAAGACAAGTAAGGGCGAGGGCGGTCCGGAGGCGCGATGAAACCGCTCGGCCACTACGCGAAGCGTTAAGAGGGTTTTGTCACTTTGTTATTACGGCTTTCTCTCCTCTTGTCTGTGATGGGATATTCACACCTCGGGGGCGGGAAAGACTGTAATGGCGAGTTAAACTAATCCCTAAAAATGAGGAGATATACGGGTATGGCAGGCTCGGTCAAGGACCTTGAGTGGTTAGAGGATTGTGTTCGCAGTTATGGCCAGAAACGACCTCTCTTCGAGCAATTTACTGAAAAGATGCGTGCGCTCGCCGAGGATCTGCTAAAGACCAAAGGTCTGCGCTACAGCATTATTGAAAGCAGATGCAAGGAGGTCGAAAGCTTTAGAGGAAAAGTAAGCAGATCAGACAAGGACTATTCCGATCCGTTAGTTGAGGTCACCGATCTGGCGGGGATAAGGATTATACTCTACTACCATGATGACCTCCCATTGGTGGGCCGCCTAATCACTGAGGAGTTTGATCTGGATCCGTCATCCTCTCACGACAAAGCAGACGCTCTGGAACCCCATGAGTTTGGGTACCGTTCAGTCCATTACATTGTGTTCCTCAAGGCCAAACGCTGTGATCTGCCCGAATGGGAGGCTTTTGCAGGCATGAAAGTGGAGATTCAAGTTAGAACTGTGCTCCAACATGCATGGGCAGCCATATCTCACGCGATCGACTATAAACAGGAACTGGACGTTCCAAAGCAATTGCGGCGCCGATTGTTTCGCCTCTCAGCATTATTGGAGCTGGGCGACGAGCAGTTCTCCTTGATCAGGAAGGAAAGAGAGAAGATCGTGGGGGAAACGGCAGATCAAATCGAACGACAAGAGCCCAATATAGAACTGAATTTCGACAGCCTAAAGGAATTCTTGGTGTCTTCTCCTGTTGTTGGCGAGATCGTCGCAGAGGCGCGGGCTAGTGGATTTGAAGTTAATGATGAAGACACTTTCATTTCCGGCCTCGTGTCTCATTGCAATTTCCTTGGATTGAATACAATTGATTCTCTAAGAGACTCGCTGACAGCCTTCACAAAGGAGTCTCATTCTGCATATTTTAGCAGACTAATAGGAGGAGTGGGGGATCAATGGGAGGCAAGTGCGTCTTTCGTTGTTCTGCTGGTCCTCCTTCACGTTAAACGCTACGCGGTCAGTTTGAGCAAGTTGGTTGACCTCGGGTGGCAAGAGCGTTTTGCCAAAGAACGTACTGCGAAATCTTGAAGAAACAAAGGCAGAACAGTAGTGACAAAGTCTAGAGGTTCAACTCCGCTTGCCGTTCACATTAGTCTCCTATGTAAATGCCATAACATGGGTCGAACTTCATCACCACGCTCAAAGGTGCGCCAGGCACGGCCTCGGTCCTTCTGCACTAGCTCTGGATCCAGACTGATGCGTCCAATCTTTCTTCATATCATCCGGCCAGCACCCAAGGCCCTCGTCGGCTTTTACCCGCTGATTGTCCTCGCTCTGCTCGCCGGCCTTTCCACTGCCCAAGCCGCAGAACAATCAATCAATCTCGCGGGCATGGATGTGACCGTATGGTCGCAGGAGAGGGACAGGGGCGTCAAACAGCCGGTGATAATCTTTTCTCACGGTTTTCATGGGTGCGCCACGCAATCACGCTTTCTCATGGAAGCTTTTGCATCTGCCGGGTACATCATATTTGCCCCGAATCACCGTGATGCCATCTGTCATGGCGGTAAAACCAAGTGGATTGACAGACCCCAGATCCCGTTCCGGAAGCCGCAGAGATGGAACGAAACCAGCTTCCGCGACCGCGCGGAAGATATCCGACGCCTGATCGAGGCCATTCGGGCGGACGATCGCTTTCGTGAACGAGTGGATTGGAGCCGCTTCGGTCTCGCGGGGCATTCCCTCGGAGGGTATACGGTCCTGGCATTAGGCGGGGCCTGGCCTGGGTGGAAGCTGAGCAATGTCAAGGCTGTGCTTGCGCTCTCCCCCTATACTCAGCCGTTCCTGCTGCACGGCACGCTCGCGGGCTTGTCAGCTCCAGTGATGTATCAAGGCGGCACGTGGGATTATGGCGTCACGCCTGTGATGCACAAATCCATGGGCGCTTATGATCGGTCGTCGGAACCGAAGTACTATGTGGAGTTCGACAGAATGGGGCATTTCGCCTGGACTGACATTGGCCGAAGAAAAGCCCGTAAGGCAATTATCGCATACAGCCTTACGTTCATGAATTACTATGTGAAAGGCGAACCCCCAGCTCCGTCACTGACGCAAGTATTGCCCGGCGTGGCTCTTTTCAGGTATGCGTCGGAACTCGGCAATAGCGACCGCTGAAATCGGCAGTGGGCCCAGCACGGGGCTTGACAATTCGTACGTAAATACGTACGGTTTTTTTGTAGAGCGTGCCGCATTGGGTTTCGAGAGTGAAAATATTTGTAAACATCCCCTCACCCTTCCCTCTCCCGCCAGGGGAGAGGGTTTCGTGATTCCCCTCCCTCGACGGGAGGGGTTAGGGGAGGGTGGCCTTGGCCAAATCGCAAGGCGGTTCAGTATACGAGGAGCCGACCATGACCGTTATCAAAGCAAGTGAGGCGCGAGCCAGGCTGTACCGACTGATAGACGAAGCTGCGTCGTCTCACGAACCGGTTTTCATCACTGGCAAGAGAAGCAACGCGGTCCTGGTGAGCGAGGAAGACTGGAGGTCGATCCAGGAAACGCTGTACCTGCTTTCGATTCCAGGCATGAGGGAGTCTATCATTGATGGGCTCAAGACTCCTGTCGAAAAATGCGCCAGGGAACTTGACTGGTGAAGTGGGAACTCGTCTACACCCGCCAGGCCCGAAAGGATGCCAAGCAACTCGCTGCTGCCGGGTTGAAAGAAAAGGCAATAGAGTTGTTGAAGCTTCTTGAGAGGAATCCTTTTGAGGCCCCACCGCCTTATGAGAAGTTGCTGGGCGATTTGAGCGGCGCCTATTCACGCAGGATCAATATCCAGCACCGACTCGTCTACCAGGTGATCGAAGAGGACAAAGTAGTAAAAGTGATTCGTATGTGGTCTCATTACGACTGATGCACCGTCTTTTCCCCATTCTCATTTTCCCTGTCCCGGACGAGGCTGAACACCTGGACCGGCTCGCTAACATTCTTGAAATGCATCAATCCCCTGGGGAACAGCTTAATATCTTCACCCACTCTTGAAGCTGTCTCCGGACCAACGAGAATATCCCCATGCTTTGCCGCGGATGCTATCCGTGCCGCAAGATTGGTTACGGGTCCGGTAGCCGTAAAGGTCATTCTGGTCCCTGAAGTGCCTGTGAATCGACTCATGCCGACGGCAGCCAAACCAGAGTTGATACCCATGTTTACCTCGACCGGCTGAAATCGATTCTTCAGTTCTTCGTTGATCTCCGAGGTCTTGCCCCGGATCTCCAGCGCTGCTTGGACCGCGCTCAACGCGGTTTTCCCGGGTTCGCCCTGAAATATGACCATGAGGCCGTCACCAGCCGTCTCGTTTATATCTCCCCCGTGGACAACGATGACATCCAGGAAACTGGAGAAATACTTCTCGATGATGAAAGTTACCTTATCTCGGCTCTGAGTCTCGCTGATATGGGTGTAGCCTGCAACATCCAAGAACAGGACAGTAACATCGATGTCCTTTTTTTCCAGGTCAGGTGCTTCCGGGTCCTTTTCCACTATCTTTTGCACGGTGGAAGGAACAAATGGCCGCAGATGGTCCAGGATTCTATCCACGGTCAGCTTCTCCTGGGACATTCTCCAGTGGCTGCGAGCATTCTTGATCACGTTATTGGCAAGTTGAACCAGGTCCTGCAACAGCATGAAGTCTTTTTCGTCCTAAGCCTGTGCCGGGCCTTGCGATTGCATCCAGGACAGCCAATAGCTGATCGCTCCTCATAGATCGGGAACACGATTTCGGAAAATCCCTCTGGAGGAAAGCCATCCCCTGCCAAACGGCTCCCCCGATCACCGGACAGAAAACACATGGCCGAAGAGGTCTGACCGAGCGCACTGTTAACCGTTCCTCTACCCCTTTTGCAGAGCTGGCAATTGATCCGTTGTTTTGCCACGGCACAATGAAGCGGGCGGGTGTAATACTGGGCTTCCGGATCTGTTACCAGGAGGCAAACCTCCTGCAATTGGGATAGGGTTCCTCTCGCTTCGTCTCGGATCATTTCCAGGACTTCGCCGATGTTCAATGACGATGTGAGTTTCTGGGCCACTCGAAAAACATTTTCAAAGCGCTCTCTGTAGATGTTTATGTCCGCGGCAAGCTGTTGCGGCCTGTGATCCCCCAGGTCGAAGCTTGTCGTGCTCAAAGTTCGATCTTGGCGCCGAGACTAGTAGTTCAAAGACTTCCTTGCCACACCCACAAATAGGGCACACCCAGGAATCCGGCAGATCCTCGAAGACCAATCCTTGACCGATTTCGATTTCCGGATTGTTCTGGGCAGGATCGTAAATCCAGCCGCAGGTGCAACATTTCCACTTCGTCATATCCGTTCTCCCGTGAATCTCTGCTCAGCCGATTCCGGCAAGAACCAGTATACAGGCTCAGGCCGAAGACTGAAAGGAACGGCTTGCTCGAAGCAGATACCGAAGGCCCGGAAAGCATCCGGTCTCCACATTAGAACTGGACAAGAAGCCCCATGATTTCCACCGAACTCCAAGTTAGGGGAATGTTAAACTGCTGTGACTAATGCAACTTTTAGTATGGGGCGGCATCTTAATGAGAGAATATTCAGACTTGGAGGAAACCATAATGAGAACAGATCGGAAATTGTACATGGCCATGGTCGTCAGCTTGAGAGTTGGACTTGGTGTCACGGGTGTTGGCGGACCCTTGTCCGGCAGTTTGATATCCACTGCCGCCGCTGCGGACGCTCCAACCACGGTTTTTATCCTGCAACATGCGGAAAGAGGCGATTTTACGAAGACGGACAATGATCCGGAATTGACCCCTGAAGGCAAGCAGCGTGCCGAAGAGTTGGTACATGCCGTAGGTGATGCCAGAATTGCTGCGGTGTTTAGCCCGAAGGCGAAACGAATGGAGCAAACCGTGCAGCCTCTTCAACAGTTGCTGAAGTTATCGGAACTGAACTACTACGAGCAGGCAAGCCTCGACAAGATGATTCAACAGATTGGGAACAAGTACAAGGGCAAGGTGGTTCTGATTGTCGGCGCGGGCGCTCACATGGGTAGCGGCGGAATTCACGAAATAATAAAAGATTTGGGTTGTACAGGGCCTGAGTGCGAGGATAGGGATGCGTACGACAATTTGTTCGTGGTTACCGTCTATGAGCCAGGCAAGGCCACGGCGGTGAAACTCCGGTTACGGTAAACCGGTAGCCCAATAGCCACGTATCGACTGCCATAACGCAAAGGCTGGTGCAGGCATATACTACTGGGGGGACAGGGCTGCTCGCGGAGCTGTCATTGCTAGGACGCGGCCCGAGGGAATCTCCTGATTGGATGGGCGTCCGGCCCGTCGTTTTAAGAATGACCGGCAAAATGAGACTGCCTCAAAATGGCCTCCAGAGAAATTCTTCGCGTAGGGGCGTCCGCTTGCTGCGCCCTCATTTCGGGTGCTTCGAGAACCGCGCCCGTACAAAACCCTCATCATTTCCTAGGCGAATTTCTGGTTTTGAGACAGTTTCAGATACCGGTCCCACCGATGAGATCGTTTTCCTGCGGAACGCGGGATTGCACTGCTCGCGATGACTGAGGGACATGTCCGATACCGGTTCACTCTCAAACAGTTAGAATCAGATAGTTCCAGAACCAGCATTTCTGATGCCCGGGTCAGTGGCACCCAACATTCGATCATATCGGGCCAGGGGTGCCAAGGGTCTGGACTTCGTCAGATCCATGTTTGATTTGGCGGATTATTCATTGTTGACCACGAACTGACATGTTTCCGTGGCGCCATTTAACAGGGAACTCGAAGACGAAGAAGATTCGTTACAAATCGGCATCCGGCTCGTCACAGATAATGGTTGACCGAGAGAACGTCGATGAAGTATTTTCCAAACAATCCAAGGTCTTTATTCAAAGGCAATAATGCAATTTTGTCACATCCGGTGTCTGGATCGCATAAACCGCGAGTCGGTTGCCTCTTTGGGAACTACTGGCCATCCACGAGCCAATAAGCATCTCGAAAACCGTGAGACGGCCATACTGAGGGACAATTCAGGCCGATTGTTTCAGGCTTGAATGTGGACTGCGAGGAGTCAGAATGCCAACCATCGATCTTAACTGCGACATGGGTGAAAGTTTTGGGGCTTATAAGCTGGGGAGAGACGAAGATGTCATCAAGTTCATCTCCTCGGCAAACATCGCCTGCGGCTGGCACGCGGGAGATGCTCTGGTCATGAACCGAAGCGTCCAACTCGCGGCTGCCCACGGTGTGGGAGTGGGGGCACATCCAAGTTATCCGGATCTCATGGGATTCGGGCGGCGCAACATGGGCTGCACTGCGGAGGAAATCCGCAACTACGTGACTTATCAGATCGGGGCACTGTCGGGCTTCTGTGCTGCCAACGGAGTCAAGATGCGGCACGTCAAACCCCACGGGAGCTTGTACCTGACCGCGGTCGAAGATGAAACCGTTGCGACTGCCGTTGCAGAGGCTATTGTCAGCGTTGACCCAAGTCTCATGTACGTCGCTTTCGCCGGCCCCAAAGGGGCTCTCATGACCAGAATAGGCGAGAAATTGGGCCTCAAAGTACCTGTACGAGGCATTTCCGGACCGGGCATACACACCGGACGGCACTCTCGCGTCACGTCGTGGTCCCGGAGCGGTGATTTCAGACCCCAACCGGGTTGCCGAACGTGCCCTGAAAATGGCTAAGGAAGGCAAGGTCGTTGCAACCGATGGCACGGAGATCGATCTCCACGTGCATACGCTCTGCGTTCATGGTGACAATCCCAGCGCCGTGGAGGTGGTTAAGACAATTCGTGCGCTTCTCGGATCGGATGGAATTGAAGTGAAACCCATGGGCCTTTGATGAAGTGCAAGCCTTCAGCCAGCAGAGAGTCCCGATTCTGCGCCGGATCACCGCAGAGTGCGCCGAGAACGCAGAGACATAAAATGGCTTGCACATCCACCACATAAGCCACAGCGTTACGCAGATTGGCCGGTATTGTCCTCACCGTCACAGACCCGAAAGCGCTATACCTCCCCTGGAAAAAATGCAGAGAAAACAGAATCCTCTGCGATCTCAGCGATCTCCGCGGTGAACGATTGACATGAAGAAATACGAATCAGTTCATAGGTGCATTGATGGGCGGTCTCTTTGACAAAGCAGTTTTTCGCCTCGTCGGCGATAGAGGCGTAATCGTCGAATACGGGGATGAGATCTCTCCTGAAATCAACATCAAGGTCCGTACTATGGCCATGGCCATAGCTGAAGAGAAGCCGGTAGGCATCGTGGAGGTAATCCCGACCTATCGCTCGCTCTTGATAGTTTATGATCCCCTGGCAACCGATCTCAAAAGTCTCGAAGATGCCTTGCAGTTCATGGAAGGTCGCCTGGACCAACTTGAAATCCCGCCGCCAAGGACTGTCGAGATACCGGTTTTGTACGGAGGCGATCTCGGCCCGGACATTGAATTTGTCGCCCAGGCGCACAACTTGACGGTTGAGGATGTGATCAGAATACACTCCGGAGCCTTGTATCAGATATACATGATTGGTTTCACCCCGGGATTTCCTTTCCTGGGAGGGCTTCCGCCGGAGCTCCACACGCCCAGACTGGAGACCCCTCGTCCATTGGTTCCCGCTGGTTCAGTCGGGATTGCGAACAATCAGACAGGCGTCTACCCGATAGACAGTCCAGGCGGGTGGCGCTTGATAGGTCGCACGCCCCTGAGCCTGTTCAACCCGTCGAAAGAAAACCCGTTTCTCTACCGTGCCGGGGACATGATCAAGTTCGTGCGGATCTCAGAAGAGGAATACCATCGCATTCGATCGGAAGGGAACGGCTGATGGAGGTCTTCAAAGTTCTCGAACCCGGTCCCTTCACGACCATCCAGGATAGTGGCCGGTACGGCTATCAGCAATTTGGCATTCCGGTTTCAGGTGCGCTGGACACGTTTTCGTACCTCGCGGCGAATGTGCTCGTGGGGAATCCGGACAACGCTGCGGGTTTGGAAATCACTTTTATGGGGCCTCGACTGGAAGCCCTCTCTGACGTTCTAGTCGCTGTAACGGGCGCCGAAGTCCCTCTCTTCGTCAATGATCAGCCCCAGGCGATGTGGACGTCATTTCGCGTTCGCCGCGGCGACGTCATCAGCATGAAGGCTTCTCCCAGGGGAGTACGAGCCTACCTCGCTGTCGCCGGCGGACTCTTGGTTCCCCAGGTCATGGGCAGCCGTTCCACGTATACCGGCGGCAAAATCGGCGGTCTGGACGGCAGGCCCCTGGCCAGGGGCGACAGGCTGCATGGCGGATCGCCTGTTTCTCTGAATCGGGCTGTGTCTCTCCCCGAGGATTTGAGACCAAAATTCAGCACGGAGGTCACGTTGAGGGTCTTGCCGGGTCCGCAGGATGACTATTTCGACACGGGGTTGAATGTGTTCTTTAATTCCGTCTTCACGGTCACTTCCAAAGCAGATCGCATGGGATATCGCCTTGACGGGCCGATTATCGTGCCCAAGGACGGAGTACTCTCTGAGTATCATCTCCGAGCCCAGCCTTTCCGGCGCGGTTCAAATTCCCACGGACGGCCAGCCAATCATTCTCCTGGTTGAACAAACCGCCAGCGGGTATGCGAAAATCGCGACAATCATAACGGCTGATCTGGATGTCGTGGCACAAGCCAGGCCCGGTGACAAGGTGCGCTTCGCCCGGGTGGACCTGACCGAGGCTCACCAACTTCACCGCGATTATCGTTCGAGACTCAATAACCTGAGAGATGCTATTGAGGGCTAGATTTCAGCGCAGCCTTTCCAATGACGTAGCAGTGGCCCCAGAATCCTCGCAATGACAACTTCTACCCTGCAAGACTGAATACAAACCTTCCTTCAGATCTAAACCGGCTTGGGGACCCGCTGTTTTGGGGTGGATGAAGTTTCTGGTTGACACTAATTGAGCAAATGCCCATAATGACGCGTGGAGTGAATGGTAATGGCGAGACCGAAATGCTGCCGGAGAATCAGCGAACAACCTGCTTGCAGAGTTTTCAAGCCTGTGGGTGTGCCGATTTCAATCCTGGAAGAGATTGTCCTGTCGATGGACGAATTTGAGGCTATCAGGCTGGCCGATCTGGAGGGGCTTTATCAGGAGCAGGCAGCAGAGCGCATGAACGTGTCACGCCAGACTTTTGGAAGGATTGTCGAGGCTGCGCGACGCAAGGTGGCTCAAGCCTTATTTGACGGGCTTGCTCTTAGGATCGAAGGAGGCGAAGTGGAAATGCCAGATGAGCTTCGCACATCCGTGGCACCAATGATGAAGAAACTAAACGAGGAGATTACACGATGAAGATTTGTTTTCCTGCTGAAACCTTACAAGGAATGAACAGCGTAGTTTACGAACATTTCGGATCAGCTCCGGGCTTTGTTATTGTGGATACACAGGATATGAGCGCGGAAGAGATTCAAAACGGCGACCTACATCATGAGCACGGCATGTGCCAACCCTTGAAAGCCTTGGGAGGAAAGGCAGTTGATGCAGTGGTTGTGGCGGGCATCGGAATGGGTGCGCTAAGGGGACTGCTGGCTCAAGGAATTACGGTGTATCGGGCCGTCCAAGGAACGGTTGGCCAGAACATTGATCTGATCCAACAACAGCAACTTCCTCAGTTTGAGGCCAAGTTCACCTGCGCGGGGCACGCCGGTGGGGGATGCGCTCATCACTAACACTAGTTTGAGATGAGAGAAAAGAAAGATTGGGGGAACCTTCTCTGTGTAAAGACGGTTCCCCCCGATTCTTCCTCGTTTGAACCCAACCTGGTATCACGCCTTTTTTAACTCTTCGGAGCTAATGGGTAGCCGCCGGATGCGTTTGCCTGTGACTGCAAATATGGCGTTTCCCACAGCCGGCGCAATTGGCGGCACTCCTGGTTCTCCTACTCCTGTCGGCGGTTCTTGGCTCGACACGATATGAACTTCCACTTCCGGAGTTTCGTTCATGGCCAACATCTGGTAATTGTTGAAATTGCTCTGTTGTACCCGGCCGTCCTTCAACGTGATGGCGCCGTAAAGAACAGCGGTGAGGCCGAAGACGATTCCGCCCTCCATCTGGGCCGCGATGGTATTCGGATTTACTACCCTACCACAGTCAATTGCGCATACGACCTTGTGCACACGGACCTCTCCGGCTGAGCTTACTGAGACCTCAGCCACGTGCGCTATGAAGCTGCCAAAGGACTTGTGCAGAGCTATGCCACGGCCTCGACCTTCGGGCACCGAGCTGCCCCATCCGGCTTTTTCCGCGGCCAGTTCCAAAACAGCACGGTGTCGAGGCTGTTTTGCGAGAAGCTTACGACGGAATTCATAGGGGTCTTTGCCTGCCGCGTGTGCCAGTTCGTCCATGAAGCTCTCGACGACGAAAGCAGTGTGTGAATGGCCGACTGAGCGCCACCATTGCACCGGTACCCCGATTTTCGTGGTGTGCAGGTCCACGAGGATATTAGGGATGTCGTACGGGATTTCCCGCGCTCCCTCGACCGAGGTTTCATCCACGCCGTCCGCGGACACCATGGCTCCTTCAAAAGGCGTTCCGGCTATGATGGACTGGCCGACAATAGTTTGATGCCACCCGACTATGTTTCCGTCCGTGTCGAGCCCCCCGTCGATCCGGTCGTACCACATAGGCCGGTACCAGCCGCCTTTCATGTCATCTTCACGAGTCCAGATCACTTTGACTGGGTTCTTTGATGCCTTGGCGACATGCACAGCCTGGACAACGAAATCCGACTGGGGATTCGCCCGACGGCCGAAGCCGCCGCCAAGGAGTGTCCTATGAATTTTGACCTGTTCGGGTTTTAGTCCAGCGGCCTTTGCGGCAGCGTTTCGATCCGCGGTCTCGAACTGGGTGCCGGTCCAGATCTCGCAACTGTCGGCACGCAGATCGACCACACAGTTCAAGGGCTCCATTGTGGCGTGGGCGAGGTACGGAACTTCATATTGGGTGCTCAATACTTTCACAGCCGTCTGGAGAGCTTTTTGGGGATCGCCCTCCTTCCTCCCGACCGTCCCTGGCGTTTTGCTCAAGTTCGCATACTGTTCCCGCATGCTCTCTGTGGAAAGCGTCGCGTTGGGGCCGTCATCCCAGACGATTTCGAGGGCCTCCCGCCCAACTTTGGCCGGCCAAAATCCACTCGCAACAACCGCAATCCCGGACGGCACTTGTACCACGTCTTTGACTCCGGGAACCGCTTTGGCCTTGTCGGCTTTGAAGCTCACGACTTTTCCGCCGAACACGGGGGGCCGCTCGACGACAGCGATAAGCATACCGGGGAGCTTGACGTCGATTCCGAACACTCCCTTGCCGTTAGTCTTTTCAGGCGTGTCCAGGCGTTTTACTGGCTTGCCGATGATTTTGAATTTGGAGGGGTCTTTTAACTGGATTTCTTTAGGTACAGGCATGTTCGCGGCTTTGGTTGCAAGCTGGCCGTATGTCATACTTTTGCCGCTCGAATGGACCACCTTGCCGTTCTCAGCCCGGCAGCTCGCTTTGTCCACTTTCCACGTGTCGGCGGCCGCCGCGACAATCATTTCCCGAGCACTCGCTCCGACCTTCCGCAAACGCTCCCATTCGCTTGAAACACTGGTACTGCCGCCGGTCCCCTGAATTCCCCATTGCGTATGGTTGTACGCCGGATCTACCGGTGACGCTTCCACTACGATCTTGCTCCAATCGCACTCGAGTTCTTCCGCGACGAGCATTGGCAACGAGGTGTACACGCCTTGTCCCATTTCAGAATGGTTAACGATAATGGTAATTGTTTCGTCGGAACTGATGCGAATGAATGCATTCAACATGGAAGATCCTCCCGATTGGCCCGAGGCCTGGCCGAATGCAAGATGATTAGGCAGGGAAAAACCAAGTATCAGTCCTCCCCCGATGGTCGCTCCCGTTTTCAGGAAGTCACGACGGCTGACGTTGAGGATCTCGCTCATTTCTTCTGCCCTCCCTCGGCCGTCATCTGGGAAGCCCGATGAATGGCGCGACGAATGCGTTGATATGTCCCGCACCGGCAAATGTTGTCAGACATGGCATCGTCGATGTCTTCATCTGTTGGTGTCGGGTTCTCTGCCAAAAGCGCCGCGGCAGTCATTATCTGGCCGGAGTGGCAGTAACCGCACTGCGGAACTTCATCCTCTATCCACGCTTTCTGCACCGGATGACTCCCATCGGGAGAAAGCCCCTCGATTGTGGTGATCTCCTTCCCCTGTACGTCCGAAACAGGAGTGCTGCAGGACCGGACTGCTTCTCCATCCACATGCACGGTACACGCGCCACAAACCGCTACACCGCAACCGTACTTCGTGCCGGTAAGGCCGAGGTTTTCCCGTATTACCCACAAGAGCGGAGTGTCGGGCTGGACAGCAATCGTGTACTCTTTGCGGTTGACGTTGAGTTTCAACTGCGGGAAGTCTTTTGAATCAATTTTCTCGGTCATGGATTCCCCCTTCTTTTCATCTGCTGTGCAATGTTGTGCAAGATAGCGAACTAATTAGCGGGCAGAGCCCGTCCCCATTTAATTGTGACTAAGTGTATGCACGGCCTCAACGCACGTGAATTGTCCGGAGCCTCTTCAGCATTTAATTTCTACTTGTCGGCACGAATTCCCTAATTAAGCACAGTATAACATATTATCAGGGCAGACACATGTAACAACAAAATGTTGCAGATTCAGCTCCTGCTCTCGTAAGAGGCCTCAGAAGGGATCACTTCGATTTCCTCCTTGCTTCGCTCTCCGGAGTATCGTTATCTTGACCGGTTGGCCCACCGGCCATTCGGTCAGAAAGCGATGCAGGTCATCCAGAGTACCCACCGGCTGGTCAGCGATCCTGATGATCAGATCGCCTTCACGCATTCCGGCAAGACCTGCCGGTCCGTCTGCATAGACCCTGATGATCTCGACCGCATACTCATGGCCGAGATTATGGAGCCGTACCAGACGCCTGTCTAAACGACGTATCCCGCCTACAAGCCCGAGGTGGCCACGCCTGACGCGCCCGTGGGTGATCAACTGGGAGACCACCAGATTTGCGGTATTGGAGGGGATAGCGAAGCCAATTCCTTGGGCCATTGCTATTATTGCGGTATTAATGCCAACCAGGTGGCCACGGGAGTTAACGAGTGGCCCGCCCGAGTTACCCGGATTTAGAGGCGCTGTGTGCTGAATAATGTTCTCAATCAAACGCCCATCGCGGCTCCGAAGTGCGCGGCCGAGAGCGCTTATCACTCCTATCGACACGGTGGAGTCAAAGCCTAACGGATTGCCGATGGCGATCACGAGCTGACCGACTTTAAGGCTGCCCGAATCGCCGACCGTAGCGTAGGGCAATCCCGACGCGTCGACGCGGATTACTGCAAGGTCGGTAGGAGGGTCCTCCCCCACGAGTGTGGCGTGATGGGTGACCCCGTCTCTGAACTTCACTTCCATCGACTCCGCGCCAGAGACGACATGGCTATTGGTGAGGACATAACCGTCCGGAGCAATGACGACACCCGAACCGGTCCCGCCCATCGGAAAGGCCTGCCGCTTGATCCCGGGACTTTATGCGGACCACGATACTTACAACGGCTGGGGCCACAGCTTCCACAACCGTCTCTACTGCACGGGAATATGCATCCAGCAACTCCACATCGCTGAATTTTGCTTCCCGCACGTGACAGCGGTGGCCTTCTTGACCTAACTTGCTACCAGTTTCAGGTTCACCTTTGGACTGCTCAGACACGTGTCCATCCTCAGATTAAGACCAGCAATTTAATATGCCCCGGACAACCGCTTCATCAAGGTTTCAACGGTTTACCGCGTTCTTCCAACCCCCAAAAGCTAAAGGGCTGCTTGTTACCACTATTTTATGGGCGTGCCCGCTCGAATGCTAGAATCCACTTCACAAATTGCGACTTTTCCATCTTTGTCGGCAGCGGCAAGGATCATACCGTGGCTGACGCCGAATCTCATCTTTCTGGGTTTGAGATTGGCTATAACAAGCACGGTCCTACCTATCAATTCTGAAGGCTCATAAGATCGTTTGATGCCGGCCAAGACTGTCCGGATTTCTCGGCCCAGATCCACCTCCAGTTTAAGAAGTTTGTCCGAACCCTCGACAATCTCAGCGGATATGACCTTTGCTGCCCTGATGTCCATCTCGGCAAAATCTTCGATGGTAATCTCATTCTTGAAGGGTGGTAATTCGGGTGTGGGTTGAGCCACTTTTTCGACATCCCCCTGACGGCCTAACTCGACAAGTTTTTCGAGGGCTCCAGGTTCGAGGCGTTCCAGAAGTTTGTCAAAAGTTCCTATTTCATGATTCTGGAGATCGAACTTGGCGTCCTCCCAAGTGAGGTTTCCCAGCCTCAAAATTTCCTCGACCCGCCGGCAGTACGAGGGGAGAATGGGCTTCAGCAGCACTGCAATTATTTTTATGCAGTTCACCGCGAAGGTGAGATCATTCCTCGCTTGGTCCGGGTCGGTCTTGACCACGGTCCACGGCGCGTTTTGCTGGACGTAATTGTTGGCGATGTCCGAAATGGAAAGGATATGCCGCGTGGCCTGGTTGAAACGAAGCGCCGCGTAATCGTCCCTTGCCCTATCGACGAAACGCCTCTACCTCGTTCATTAGTCCGCGTGTCGCTTCGGGCAGGGTCCCGAGTCTCGACTCCAGCCTCTTATTGAGAAAACCAACAGTGCGGCTGATAAGATTGGTGATGTTGTTCACAAGTTCAGCGTTGGTGCGGTTCACAAACTCCTCGATGTTCAAGTCGAGGTCGTCGATGGAGTTGCTCATCTTCGTCGAGTAATAGTAGCGGAGGTACCACGGATTCAGAAAACTCCGCGAATTGTCGTGCCGTTATGAAGGTTCCGCGGCTCTTGGACATCTTGCGTCCGTCGACAGTGAGGAAGCCGTGAACATGGACTGCGGTGGGGATTCGGTAGTCCGCAGCACTCAGAACTGCCGGCCAGAACAAAGTGTGGAAATAGGCTATGTCCTTGCCGATAAAATGATGAATCTCCACGTCTGCGTTCGGGTCAAGCCAATACTCTTCCGCCCTGCAGTTCCCGAGACGTGCGCAGTAATGCTCGGTAGCTGCAATGTAGCCTATGGGAGCATCCAGCCATACATAGAAATACTTATCCTGTTCGCCCGGAATCTTGAATCCGAAATAAGGCCCATCCCTTGAAATATCCCAGTCCTGAAGACCTTGCTCGATCCAGGTACTGACAAATGCCCGGACTTCGTCCTGCAGGTGGCCCGATTCGGCAATCCAACGGCTCAGGAAGTCGCTAAAATCCTTGAGTCGGAAGAAGTAGTGCTTGGATGTCCGCAGAGACGGTGTCGCGCCGCATACAGCGCACTTGGCATCGAGAACTTCGGTGGGCCGGTATGTCGCGCCGCATACCTCGCAAACATCCCCATATTGATCCGGTGCTCCGCACTTCGGGCAGGTACCCTTAATGTACCTGTCGGGAAGGAAACGGCCACAAACCTCGCAATAATACTGCTCGATTTCGCGAGTGCTGATGTGGCCTCTGTCTTGGGCTCTTAGATAGATGATCTCACAGTGGCGCTGATTTTCAGGTGAGTCTGTGGTGTAGAATTCATCAAAACTTATTTCAAATCCGGCAAAATCCTCTCTGTGCCTTTCATGGAACTCGTTGACGAGTTCTTTCGGGCTGATGCCTCTTTTTGTCGCATTGATTTCTATGGGAGTGCCGTGCGCATCAGACGCGCACATGTAGATCACGTCCTCCCCGATGAGGCGAAGAAATCTCACGTAGATATCGGTTTGAATGTATTCGACGAGGTGCCCCAAGTGTATGTCGCCGTTGGCGTAGGGGAGGGCACTCGTGATCAAAAACTTTGGCAACGTTCACTCCTGTTCTGTGTCGGTCCGCTACAACTTCAGGCCCACAACATGGATCCGAGGATAGTTCCGTGGCCTCACGCCGACTGCCTAGTACTCTGTTTGGCAAGTTCTGCGCCGCATCCCCGCTGGTCGCCATTGCAGATGACTCAAGTACATGACCTGATCTGATGCGGCAACACTCATTAGGACCGGCATCTTGCCGGTCAACGGGAAGAACGAATGACCGGCAATTCCGCATTTGCGCGGGACGGTCCTACTGTGCAAATGACACCATACTCTTGAAACGCAGCACTCAGTTTGATCCTATGGCAGGCAGATCCGAATGCGGGTCACTCGGCCACTTACTCGGGCACTATCTCCAGGGCTTCGATGTTTGGGTCCTTTTCCTTGTCAATCTTAAAAACCCTGGCCTTCATCACAATAGTTTCCATTTCCTTCAGCTTATCCAGGACCTTCGCTTTATCCTTCTTCATCCAAACCTTATTCAGAGTTATGTAGCTCACGCGATCGGCTATTATGAAGTTTACGTAGTCTTCGCCTAACGGACAAGGAATGTCCCCTTTTTTGTAGTACCGTCACTGAGATGACGATGTCCTTATCGAGGTATTTGTTAGGATTCTCGGTCAAACCCACTATGGTCAAGTTTTCGTCCAGATCTTTGTAGACTCCTCCCTTCAGGTACTTTGTTGCTCCACAGGCCGAGATGGCGAAACAAGCGATGAAAATGGCGAGAAGTCTGTTCCTAAAGATCATACTCTATCTTTCGTCATAATAATTGCGCAGTCGTATAGCATAAAGAAGAGGCGGCGGAAAGTCAAAAAGATTTGATTTGACCGAGGAAACAGAAGACCCTGATGTACGAGGTAGTTGACTTCCAGTGGTGCGTCGCATAGAATTGATTATAACCAATTCCAAAGGTTTTTCACGGGGCCGCGGACAGCAGGCAAAAAGGCTGGCAAGATCAGCGACGGTAAGACAAAGAGGGCAAGGGTTTTCTCGGTTTCAGTGTCCCGGCCGCGCACAACGGATTTGACAAGTCCGCCTACAGGTGATAAGAACCTTAAAAGCGATGGAGCAAGAGCATACACAGAGAGACTCCATCCTGGGATATTCCCCGTAGATCATACCGGCCTGAAGAAATTGATTCGAACCATCCCCACCGAGTTGTGAGTTGAATGGCTCTTCGTGGAAGGGGTTTCTTGGCCTGAAAGGTTTTTTGTTACAAAGGGTCTTTAGACGACCGAACTTTTGCTCTACTGGAATGTCCTCATTAAAAAGGGAATGCGCCACTACAGAGTCAGTAAAGATGGGGCCGTGGCATGGACCCCATGAAAGTGTGTCAATGGTAGAGGATACCTGTGGTCTTGGCCTTTAATCTCTGCGGAGATCATTAGTCCCCCGAGACCAGGAATGCTGCCTCCCCAGAACTCAGACCGCACGGCAAACTTCGGAGATCAAGTCTGCGCGCCGAACCGCAGCGTAAATGCTCCCCGAGACGAGGAGCGAGCAAACATTCTTTGATCTGGCTACTAGACGCACTTGAAATTGTGGCATGAAGATGAGCGGGGGAAGTTCTGCCTCGCGTCCCAAGCCGATGTCGGCGGTACGATAGAGAAATCCATGGGACGTTAAATCATTGAGAATTCGACCGAAGTCTTCTTACGCAAAGCGCTTAGCTGAAAACAGTTGACAGCATCGGTGCAACCTATTATAGACCCATCTTCACTTTGAACATTGAAGTGGAGGAAATCTTCTTGTCGACCCCGTGCATAAGGGACGGGGGGACTAGCAACGCAGAGAGGCCTGGAAGAGGCCAAGGAGGAAACATTTTGGAAAGATGTAAGACCTGTGGCAAAGAGTACACCGCGAATCAGACAATGACTTATTCGGTGTACGGTTATTGTTCGTGGGATTGCCTCATGAACAAGTCAAGCCGCTACAACAACCCGCACAGATCCAATCGTCGAAACAACGGTCAACCGCGCACCGAGCAGCGGCCCCATCGTTCGAAGTGGGCTCAAAACTACTAACGCAGGCATAACTGGAATCACCTGACTTTGGGCCCCGAACGAAGGAGTCTGGGTCGCAAGCCGACTCACGACCAAATGGTAGTGTCGGGGAATGAACAGCTTTCAAATTGGTCGGCATGATTCTTCTTTTGCCGCCTGTCGCCTAATTGACAGGCTTCCATACAAACAGAAAAAGAGTAAACTGAGCATCAGGTAAGCCCCGGCCCGACGGTACGGTCTGTCGGAGGCGGGAACCTGAGAATCAAGTGCTGTGGCAGTGAACGTCCACCTTCTTCCAGCTTGGACGATCCGAGGGAGAAGACTGCCCGTTTGCTGAGGATCTTCGAAGACACCGGCCCCTATGTTCCGGCCGCGGTTATGGTACTGCCGTGAAGTTTGGCTGGAGACCCGGTTCTGTGTGCCCGGACCTCCGGTAGGGGCCGACGGTTTGTCGAGGGGGAAGAGTTTGAGCCAACTAACTGTTCAAAGAGTTGTGGAAGAGATCGACTCCGTTCATCGTGAACTCGCGCGCTTGTCAATAGATCAACTCCGGGGCACCCCGTCTGCTCTGAATACGCTCGATATTATCGAATCCCACCCCGTTCCGTTAAGGCCAAAAACCATAAGCTTTCTCCGTAAGGCTCTAAGAGCAGCGGAAGGCACCGAAACAGTCCAGCGTATAGACCGAATACTGTTCGGGTGCATGGACCTTGCCGTTGAAGAACAGACCGCTTCTCTGGGGGACATGCTGAGATTCTACGTGGAGCGTGGAAGGATGCATGTGGGGACTGAAAAAATCCCCGCGCTGGAAGTTGTGCCGTGGCTTCAGGTTCAGGCAGATTTTGACAAACGCGAGGCCATGCAAAAGGAGAACACGATTTTCCTCAAGGGAATCGTGAATCCCATGCTCCTCGGAATTCTCGAACTCTCCATTCAAACGGTGACGGAGCGATTTGGTTTCGAGAACTATGCGCGTTTCTCGGAGGCCAAGAAGCAGGTCTCCTTTGACGAGCAGGCCCGGGTCTTCTTGCAATACCTTGACCGGACTGCGGAAACATACCGCAGCCGCATTGTCCCGTGGGTTGAAGGAAAAATCGGCAGGCCGTTTGAGAATCTGAGCCGCTATCACGCACTGTACCTGCTTCGTATCCAACGATTTGACAGCTTTTTTCCCCAGTCCCGACTCAAGGAAATCATTCACAACACCTTCAAGGGCCTGGGATTTGATTTGTTGTCACGGCCGGACGTGATCGCGCACATTTCTGACTCGCCGGCCAAGAATCCTAACGGCATGTGTGTTGGAGTCGAGATACCCGGGGAAGTGCACGTACTTATGAAGCCGGTGGGCGGACTCATAGACGTGGAGACGCTGCTCCACGAAACCGGGCATGCGTTCTTCTTGAGCCACTTTGATCCGGCTCTCCCCATAGAAGACCGGCGCCTGTATCGTTCGCCTGCGCTTGACGAAGCGTTTGCTTTCCTTTTCATGGACCTCATTGACAACCCGGCCTGGTTAACCGGAACAGCCGGGATGCCTTCAAAGGAAGCCGACGCTCTTGCCGGCCTCTTGAAAACCAAGCGGTTGTGTCTTATTCGTCGCTACATCGGTAAGTTTCTGGCGGAGAAAGAGCTTCACGAAACAGGTGACATCAAGAATTCGGAACCCTATTGCCGGAATCTCAGGGCCGCAACCGGCTTCATTTATGAGCCTCAGGGTTATCTTGTGGACATTGAGCCGGATTTCTATGCGCTGGACTACCTGAATGGTTGGGCTGCAGCGCACGTGCTTCGGAAGTTTCTTGAGTTGCGCTTCGGGGAGGAATGGTTTGGCCGGGCCGAGGCCGGAGCATTCTTGCGGGAAATAGCAGCGTCGGGGCGTCGAGATTCGGTAAATCAGGTAATCCATTCTTTTTGTGGCGAGTTCCCACGTCTGCCGAATTTCTCCGAGAATTAATTCCTCACCGAGACCGCGATCATTCAGGATTTGGGCGCGGTCATATCCCAAGTAAAAAAATACAGAGCTTTCCCCGCGCTGCGGTATTGCAAATCAAGAAACAGGTGGATAATAACAATGAGGAGTTGGAGATCCGGCTGAGGCCACTGCCGGGTTTACTTCAATTCAAGAGCTATTTGGTATAGAATAGAAACCGTGATGAGACCGAGTTAAATCGGGCGTGACCGCTCATCACAACTGATCATGGGTGATGAAGGAATTTCGCACAATGGCCATCGGATCCACTAAGGAATACGCTGATTCAGACGGCCTATACGGCCGGGTAAACACTCAGTATGCGGAATTCAACGGAATCACGCTGGAATCAGGGATGTTTCTGGGGCCTGTCACGGTGGCCTACGAGACGTATGGGACACTATCGCCGGAGCGTGACAACGCGGTGCTGATCCTCCACGCCCTTTCCGGCGACGCGCATGCTGCCGGAATCGACGCGAATGGTCGACTAGGGTGGTGGGACGCGATGATCGGGCCTGGCAAAGGGATCGATACCGACAAGTACTTTGTCATCTCCTCCAATTGTCTTGGCGGCTGCAAAGGGACCACCGGACCGTGCAGTATCGACCCGGCCTCAGGGAAGCCCTTTGGCAGGTCGTTCCCGCTTATCACCATGGGAGATATGGTTAACGTGCAGGAGCTGCTGGTGCAGCACTTGGGGATCGAAAAGCTGCATAATGTTGTCGGCGGATCCATGGGGGGAATGCAAGCCCTGGAATGGGCGGTCCGCCATCCGGACCAAGTCCGGTCTGCGGTGGTGATCGCTGCCACGGCAAGACTCTCACCACAGGGGATTGCGTTCAACTGGGTGGGCCGCAATGCCATTTACAGCGATCCCGCCCGAGTGTGTCCGGACACCGAAGCAGGCCACGTATACCAGAAGATGGGACGAGGTCTGGCTGTTGCGCGAATGATCGGCCACATCACGTATCTGTCGGAAGAAACGATGGAAGCAAAGTTCGGGCGGAAGCTCAAGCTCAAGGACATCGATGGATACAGCTACAGCCTGGGAGAGAATGGCATGGAGGGCGGGGAGTTTGAGGTAGAGTCTTACCTGCAGCATCAGGGTAGCAGCTTTATGCGCAGATTCGATGAGGATTCATACATCATCATCACCAAGGCTATTGATTACTTTGACCTGGGAGGACCTCTCGGAGATCTCGTAACCCCATTCGACAATATTTCGGCCAAGATGCTAATACTATCTTTCAATTCCGACTGGCTCTATCCTACTTCCATGTCCTTGACCATGGTACGGGCTCTTCAAGCCGCGAAAAAACATGTGTCTTTCGTTGAGCTGGATTTGCCCTATGGGCATGATTCCTTCCTCGCAAATGCCGGAATGCCGAGTCTGACACGAATCATAAGGGGATTTTTGAACAGTGTCCGCTGACGTCACCGAAATTCGCACGCCTTTCCACAAGTTTGAGGTCGGCTTCAACATAATTATCGGTCTGATCACGCCCGGAACCCGGGTGCTCGACCTTGGATGTGGCTCCGGAACGCTGCTGCAGCGCCTTCGTGAAGAGAAAGATGTGGAAGGATGCGGCATTGAACTCGACCAGGAAAAAGTTATCCGGTGCATAGAAAGAGGAATCCGAGTAATGACCTTGGACTTGGATGAAGGTCTGGAGGGATTCCCTGACTTGAGCTACGAATACGTAGTCCTGAGCCGAACGCTTCAGCAGTTGATGAATCCGGAAAGGCTTATCAAGGAGATGCTGAGAGTTGGATCCAAGTCAATAATCACATTTCCTAATTTCGGGCACTGGAAGGCAGTTCTTGAGTACGTCCTCAAGGGGCAAACCCCGGTATCCGAGACCCACCCCCATCCATGGTACAACACCCCTGATATCCATCGCCTAACCATCAGGGATTTCAGGGCCTTCATCCAAGAGATGGGAGCCAAGATCGAAAGAGAAATCCACATAATCAACAATGTCCCCTACGAAGGAGCTTTCTGGGCAAATAGAAGAGCCGAATGGGGATGTTGCCTGATCTCAGCCGCCTGACTTGTTTTTCCATGAGATCCAGCCAGCCCTGTCATTCCCGTTTATGAGTAGATGACGCCACGCCTCCATAATTTTCAACTTTAAATAAAATAACTAATATATGGAACTTATAGGTTAATTGGTAGTCTGACTACAGTAGCCATAGATACTGGATAGTTACAGCTATTTTATCTTGGAGGTTATCATGGCTTCAGCATTGCAGGAATTTTCAGATACATTTGAAGAATTCAAAAGGCACTTTCCGCGCCATCCATTGATCGAAGAACTGCGCGGCCGCATATCGCGAGGGAAATATCCTGACGAACAATGGCTCAAAATCCATACCAAGAAGATGAAAGATCTCATGGCGCCCGTCTGGCTGAGGCACCATTATACCGATTCGCCTTCAGAGATGTAATTTTCGAGGAGGGCATAAGATGGCATTGCGAGTGCGCAAACCCGAAGCAATCCCTTCTTTGGTGGGACAGTCCCTCGAGGCGCGGGACGCGACTGGACCCCGGATCGGAGTCCGGGGTGACGAATTATACCAATGCGCTTTCATGCAAGTGAACATGGCGGGGACGGAGGCCCGCCGCCACCGCATTTTGGTAGCGGCCGGCGTCCCTGCCGGCCATTACTAATGTCACTTGCATGAAAGCGCATTGGTATTACCGGTAATCCGCATTCCGCGTAGAACGCTGGATTCTATTCCTCCCAACGATCCCGCGAGGCGCGGGATAAGTCTCTCCCTAACTTACCTATTTTTAAAGCACATTCGTATTAGTCACGCCCGGCCTGCCCTGGGACGGAAACCCTGGACGTAGCCTGCTCATTACGCTATACCAGACAGGTTGCAATCCGTCCTGTCATCTCAGGACGTTGTGCGCGGCGTGCGCTTTAGCCCGCCCAAGAGCTTCGATTCTGGGGATGGCTTATCATCCCGCAGCGGCACAGGAGATCTGATTGCCTGGAACGAGTCATCCATGAGCGCGGCAGCTCCCTCAGACACTGCCGGCTCACCAAGGTCCCTTATACGCTCCGTATTGGCATACGGCATTGTGGCCGCGTTTGTCATTCTATGCGCGTATTATGTCTTCGAACATTGGCAGGATTTTGCTTTTGTGGCTTCCGTCTCCTTTCCTGCTATCGTCGCTGCTGGGCTTCTGGTCCTGGTCAGCTACGTGCTCAACGCGTACCAATTGAGTCTATTCCTGAAAAACTTCAAAGTTTCGCTGGGCATTACCGAATTGATGGCGTTAACCACAGGAATGCTCCTTGGCAATCTCCTGATTCCCATGAGAGGAGGAACCGGAGGGCTGGCGCTGTACCTGAAAAGAGTGCACGATCTGGATTTCGGGTCCTTTGCTGCGATTTATGGCGGTACGGCTGTGTTGATCGCACTCATAAACTCGGGCATGGCGATCCTTGCTTTGGTATTGCTGGGGTGGCTGCACAACTTTTCGCACCCCCTGCTCAGCATCTTTGTCGTAGGGACCTTTGCATGCTGCCTCTACTTGAGCCTATTCCCGCCACCGATCAGATGGAAAAGGAGCGGCCTCCTTGGGCTCGCTTTTAGGGCCGCTCGTTCTTGGCATCTCCTCACCAGGAATCGCAGGCTGCTTCTGGAACTGGCTTTATCCTTTCTTGCCATGTCTTTCGCCCTGATGTCAGCGTTCTATCTGATCTACGGGGCACTTGGAATGCCACTGTCTGCCTCGGCTGTGCTCATAACCTCCAGCCTCGGAAACATAGCCAATCTGATACCCATCACGCCAGGCTCTTTAGGTGTTTTCGACACGGTGATGATCCAGGTGCCACAGATCTTCGGCCTGGATCCAGCCCGCTCTATCGCAGCAACACTGGTGTTCCGCGTCCTCTCTTTTTTCTGGGCCTTTCTGTTCGGCATTCCGGGAATGATCTATATTTTCAGGGTAGGCAAAGGCAACCGGGGGATCGGGAAAGATCTCACTTGATATGCAAACCGGTATCAGCGGTTACTCCCACCGCATAGCGTGATACCTCCCCGGTTCGGGCCAAGCACACGCTCACCAGCCTGATAAAATCATCGGAAAGATCAGGCCTTTCTCTTCCGGCTGAAGGGAGAGTCTCCTCGATCCGGTATGTCCTGTCCTTGTCCAGCGAATAGCTCGGGTCGCTGATCCTTGGATCATCCATCAGAGCCATCATGGTTCGATCAATTTGTCTGGCCAAATCTGCCGCCACCCGTGATGATTCCTTCATCAGGGACTTCATGCCCATCTTCGGGTTCTATGGGCCGGTAGGGGCGGGTTTGAAACCCTCCTCCCACTGATCGCGCCGGCGAGAGCCCGAAGAAAAGGATGATCAGCTCGCTTCTTAACCGCTTCATTGAGAAGAAAATGCACAGCAGACTCGAAGAGAATGTGGCGGTTCTTGAGGTAGTTCTCGTTCTTCGCGGCAAATCTTCTCGGATTCGGATGCAAGATGAAACGGATGAGAAGCGGAAGCCTGGCGGCAGGAAAGGGTCTGGCATGATACGGTTGTGTAATGTCTTGCAGATAGTGCATGGCCCAGGCAGCAAATCGCCATCCCCAGTAGTCTACGCCGCTGTCCATGGCAAGTCCGGCCAGGGCGAAGAAGAGCTGGATCCTCTCTCCCATGAAACTCCTGCCCAGACCCGGACGAAGGGCCACGACCAGCGGGTTCTCATGCAAGAATGCCATGTGAAATGGGGCCTGGGAACTCGGGCCGTGCTCTGGTCCGAAGGGGCAAGGCCCGTAAAGGTATTGCGCAACGGAAAAGAGGTCCTGATCCATCCCCCAGTCCGGCTCATCGGAAAACGTGCACAGCACTTCTCTTGCCTGAATGGCCTCTTCTTGTCCGGTCTCGACGTACATTCCCCCCGGCGGCCCGGCTCGAGACGGGTCATGTGGCGTGTCAGGCGATATCTCCTCGGGCTTTAGGACCCTAACATAGTGAAGAGGGCAGTTCACATTCAACTTCAGCGCGGCCAGGAAGTCCCTAGTCGTGAGAATCTCTTTGGGAATCTCTGAGATCGCGCCCCTTTTCTGCTGCTGCTGCCCCCTGAACTTTGCGGTCCAACAGCTCGTAGTACCATTTCAGCACTTCTCGTAGAGGGTCTTTTGCAATGGACAGGAAAGGCTTCCAGCGCGATGACGGGGATAGAATCGTCCAGCCGCGGAGCGTTAACGGTGCTCAATGCAGCCCGCGTTATGAGGGCGTGAGTGTTCCAGGAGCGCATGGCACTATGACACTGCGGCATCGAGGTACGCTGCCAGATCTTGATCTGATTCCATTCTTATGCCCAGAGCTTCCTCCCATACGTCTGGAGATTCCATGCACAGGTAAATCCGTGAATCTGGAGAGTACATCCGTATCTTATCCGCGAGCGTGCGGTATATCTTGAGGCGACGACTCACATGCAAGCGGCTCTTATTGTCCAGGCCGCGCAGGAAGCCATCATGAAAATAGGGGATTCGGCCGAAGCGTGCCCCGGCGATTTCCTTGAGCTCAGGGACGAACCGCAACACTCCCATGGATATCCATGCGATTGCTGAGGGCCTCACGAGCCCAAAAATCTTATCAATGACATGAGAATAAGCTTGCTCCCAGCCGGGGACCGGGATTATGGGATCGAAATGAAATCCGATGCGATAACCGCAGTCCTGTGCCCTTGCGGCTGAAGCGAGCCGCCTCTCCAACGGCGCGGCCCTTATCTCTTCTATTCGAGTGATTTCCTCTGCGTTCACGGAGAAACTCAGCACGACTCGACCCTTGGGATCAATGCCGAGCAGGGGCTCGATGAGATCCGTTTTGGTCTTTATTTCCAGGGAGGCTCTGTCCTGCTTCGAAAAAAAATTGACCAGGACTTGCGCCAGCCCCGTTATCGGGTTAAGTGCAAGGGAATCCGTAAACTCCCCTGTACAGATGCGGTGAAAGCGTTGGGAGTCGGCCTCCAGGTGCTTGCCCAGACTTTCCAGGAGATCGTCAACATTGACAAAAACCTCAAGCACCGGCCGGTTAAAGTACACTTGGAGGGCGCAGTACCGGCAGTCCATGGGGCATCCCTGGCCGATGTGAAGAATTTCCAGGCCGCAGCAGATATACTCAGGAGTCCCGGGGCACGCTTTCACAAAAGCGCCCTTGTGCTTCATCAACCTCACGATGCGTTTGCCGTGTCGCATCGGGTCGGGTTCCAACTCCAGCTTACGGCTCCGTTCGGCAAACTCATTTCCGACGAGAACTTCTGCTTCGGGGAGCTTCTGGACTATCTCTCGCGTTAAAGGATAACCCTGAGCGTCCTCGTCAATCCATATTTGTTCGATGCTGAATTTCATCAGTTCATTCTGCCTGGCCTGAAACTCACTTCGCTAACGCCCCGTGAGCCTGTTCAATATCCTCTCCGCTTCTTCCCGAGATTCCGTCCGGATCTCAACCGTACATTCGCGGCTCTCGAATCCCAGGGCAGGATGCACGACAATTCTTTCAGATTGGGGCAGGCCGCGAAGCCATTCCTGGAATTCCTGCTCGCTGTTCACGAGTTCCGGAAATTTCCAGGATCGGAGCAACCGCCGGAAGCGTGCGGCTCGCTCCGGACGAGGATTATCTTCATCATGGACTATGGACCGAGCCTCTTCCACATGCAGAATTTCCATGATCGGCTTTCCGTGGAAAACCGAGAGATCAGCAAGGTGGCTGATCACTTCCGCGCTTTTGTTGGCATTCATTCCAAGCGCGTCGGTCAATTCCAGGAGTGCGCCGTTGCTCGTCCTGACGACAATGCAGAAAGGATAAAAGCCGTTTTCTCTTGGATACGACCCAGAGCAAGCGATTGCAGCACAGGTTCTTCCAACCCCCCGATTGCTCGAAGCCGTTCCAGTCTGGGTCCCCTGGCAGGGACGCCCAGCAGGGGGAGAAAATCATCAGCGACAACGTCCCTTGGAAGCAGATCGAGGAGTCGCCTCACCACAACCGCGGTGGAAGCAATATCGAATGACCGGTGGCCCAAGTTATCCCATAGAGCTACGGCAAAGCCCTCAGCTTCAGGAATTCGATCCGAGACAATCTTCACTTCAGTCCGGGAAATGCCCAGTTGCACCGCAGCTTGCAAGCGGCGCCTGCCCAACACAGGGATCAGTCTGCCGCCTGGCAGCTCCTGCAACAACGGCGGATTCAGGATTCCCACACTATCGACGGATTTTACCAGGGGGGCCGGATCGGCAAAACAGGGGATGTAGTAGGCCCTGTCTCGCAGGTCTATTTCGTGAGGGTCAAGGAGGGCCGTTCTGGTATTTGCGAGCCATTTCAAAATAGGTTTCAGCCTCCTGTTTCTTGCCTCTTTTTATGCACCCTGAAGCGACAATATGGCACTTCCGGATCAGTTCCCGGACCGCGGCCTCCCGGTAATCGCAGGGGAGGGCCGGGTTTTCGAGGATCTTGAGTATCGCACGGATCCTGAAGCGATCAATAGCCGGCGTAGCCTGGGAAAGCTGGTCTGCCATCCCTCCATGCTTGATCACGAGCCTCTCCGGCACAAAATCCACCTCGTGAAACGCGGTAATCCGAAGCCACATGTCGTAATCCTCCGCTGCCGGTAGGTCCTCGTCGAACCATCCCACGCGATCTATCAACGTGCGGGAAATCATCACGGAGGATGGACTTATGAGACACCTTTCCAACGCCCTGGGGAAGAATCGCCCGCCTTGCTTGAGGTGGGTTCCCTTCTGGCGCAGCTCTTGGCCGTTCCGCAGCCAGATCTCATTCGTATGGCAGACAAAATGAGGATCCTTGCCGTCGAAGAGAGCCGTCTGCCGAGCGAGCTTCTCAGGCAGCCATTCATCGTCGGAATCCAGGAACGCTAACAGAGCCCCGGTTGACTGTTTGATACCAAGATTGCGGGCCGCGGAAACTCCGTGGTTCTTCTGGACCAGGGCTTTAAGCTTGCCGTCGAAGGTTTCCAAGAGATCGGTTGTGGAATCGCTCGAACCGTCATCCACCACAATCAGCTCGAAATCACGGAACGTCTGCACGAGCACGGAGCGGATCGCCCGTCTGCAACACTGAAGCTCTGTTATATGTTGGAATGATGACGCTGACCAGCGGCACGACAATCCTTCCGACCCGAGGAATATCAAGATGTTCTGCCGGACATCATAGCTGCCGGAGTTGCCGCGAGCAAGGGGAGGGTGGGCATTGGCCATAAACAGACAGTCTCGAAATTCTGACTATTACTTCTTGAAAGTCCACCCCGGGAAAGTTTCCTTCATGAAGAACGTGCTTGCCACCACGATAATGGATGCTCCCAACAATACCAGCAGCATGGCTCGATAGCCGTCAAGGGAGTATGCTCCAGTAGCGGCTTTGGGGTACGCATCCAGGAGCCGGCCGACAATGGGTTGAAAAATGGCGCCGCCCAGGAACGGGAAGAGATTGACCGTGCCTACCGAGGTACCTGCAATCTCAACAGGAAACAATTCCTTGGTAGTCGTGAAGCCGATTACCACAATGGCAGCGGACGACATCGAGAAGATCAAGAACGCCACGTAGAGCCAAAATCGGGAGAGGTCCTGAGGGAATATGTTGAGCCACAGGAGTACCATAAAAAGCACTGCTGAAGCCAGTGTGAGGACCTTTTTACGGCTGTGGAATACCCTGTCGGACAATAAACTCACCAGCGGGCTCCCTATGATCATGCCCACCGCAATCATAGTGAGAATATGGCCGGCCTCGGCTCGGGTCATCCCGTACACGTGCATGAGGTACGGCCCGGCCCACAGGCCCCCGAAACTGAAAAATATCCCGCAAATGAAGAAGAACCAGACCGCCACGGGCCAGAAGCGCCTTTCGGTAATGACGCGGCGGACCCCTTCCCAGAGCGATATTATTATCGGCGGTGCAGATGCTCCAGGGCCTATATGATCTATTTCGGCAACGGACGGCCACCCCATGTCCTGCGGCCGGTTCCGGACAAACAGCCACACAAATATGGCTATGAGGAATGTACCTGCTGCTATGATCTCAAAGGACACGCGCCATCCCACCCACCCGGTCATCAGCGCCAGAGGCGTCGCGGCCACCAGCGCACCCAATCCTCCCATGGTGGTCAAAATGGCGGTCATGAAGGCGAATTCTCGGATTCTGAACCATTGGGAAAGGATCTTCATCGTCGGAATAAACACCATAGAGACTCCCAAGCCGACCATGACCCTCGCGGCAACGGCAACATCCAAAGCCGGAGCCAGTCCGAAGATTAGGCTGCCCAACGCGGCAATCATGAGAAACGCCGTGACGGTCTTGCGGGGGCCGAGCGAATCTGCAAGAAGACCCGCGGGCAACTGCATCAACGCGTAGGGGTAAAAGTACGCGGATGCAAGAAGCCCCATAAATCCTCCGGACGTTTCGAAGGTTTTCTGTAGGTCCACTGCAACAACCGCGGGGGACAGCCTGTGGAAGTATACAAAGACGTATGCGACAGCCATGATCCCGAAGATCAGCCAACGGTAAGCAAAGACCTTGCGAGCAGGATTCTCGTCCATGTTCTTCTCTTTCGACTACGGGTTGCAGGAATTGACCGGGCCAATAGCAGTTATTGTTAAAGTATCAGATCATTCTTGTTACGGAAAGGAATCAAGCAACAATAATCATGGACGTCGAGAATACCGTCGAAGAGCAAGTAAACATCTATATAAAAGGCACTCAGCTCCCAGTGAGCCCCGGCGAAGTAAAAGCACCGAGCTGCCTCATCATTCCGAGAGCATCGAAGAGTTCCCACTCCTCCGCGATTCGTCCATCTGAGATCCGGCAGATATGCATCGACTCAATCAACACCTGTCTCCCTGTTGCTGGAATACCGGGCAGGTCTCCTGTCTGAGTAGCACGCATGGTGATGCGGGTCGCGACCTTATCGCCTTCGGCCACTTGATCCTCAATTGTGAGCTGCCGATCAGGGAAGGCATTCAGGAAGACAGAATTGCGTCTGATGTAACCCTCAGCACCACCTCCTGGATCAGGGGCATTGGGGTCATGATGTTGATAATCAGACGTGTGCAGTTCGTTGACAATCTGGAGGTTGCCTTTGTTAAAGAATTCGTCGTAGAAACGGCGAACGATTGTCTTGTTTTCTTTGGCTGACATCATAGACTCGCCTCCATCCGTGTTGCAAATGCAGCTGAGCCAAAACCATGGCCAGCCACCGTCCGATGAATATCAGAATGCTGAGGTCCAATGATTCAAGCAACCAGCGTGATTACCCAGAATAGTGGTCAGGCCTGCCTTTGACTGCCCTTCGGCTGTCGCTTAACCTCTTCCGGTACGTGGGCTCAATCAGGTTTTCAGTCTGAGCCCCTCTACTCGATATAGGCTGATGGTTTGCTCAATCCCCTTTAGAGAACACTGCTTTGTCCCATCCACCAAAAGCTCTCCGCCGAGGTTATGAAAAACTCCGGGCGGCACAAGGACCTCACCGCCTTCTGCCTCTGATTGAATCCTAAAAGCCAAGTTTATGGGACTTCCTACCGCTCCGTATTTCTTGCGTTTTTCTGAGCCTATGTTGCCGACAATTAGCTGCCCGCTGTTGACGCCGATCCCCATTTGAAGTTCAGGGAGACCCAACTGCAGATTGCCCTTGTTCAATCCCTCCATGGCGCTCTGCATCTCCAACGCGCAGGCCACAGCCCGCATGCAGTGGTCCGGAACTAAGGTCGGCGCTCCAAAGAATACCAGGATCCCGTCTCCGGTGAATTCGTCGATGGTGCCCCCATGCTTCATTATGATATCCGTCATCTCCTCCAGGTAACGGTTGAGCATTTCCAACACCTGTGCCGGTTGCAACAATTCTGTTGTGCGAGTAAAACCACGAATGTCCGAGACGAGAACGGTTATCTCCCTCAACTCGCCTCTAAGCTCCACACCGCCCGGAGATTTCAGGATCTCGTTGACGACCTCCGTACTCAGGTAACGGCCAAACGTCTCCCTGATAGAATCAAGACTCCTGTGCTCCTGCACCATGCTATTGAATCCTTCTCCTGTACGCCCGATCTCGTCATTGGAAAACACCGGGACGCTCGCGTCGAGATCTCCCTTGCGAAAAGTTTCCATGGCGGATTCAAAGGTTTGAAGCGGCTCAGAAACGCTTCTGGCCATGAATACTGATAACATGACGGCAGCAGCCATGAATACAAAGAGAAGAAACCAGATCAATGAGGGCATATGGGAAATGAAATTTTCGATTGATTGCCGCCCAGCCTGAATCTGCTGAATCTGTCCCAGCGTCACATGCCCGACCATTGCCAGCGGTAATGTAGTTATCACGAGAGAAACAATCAGCATCTTGGGCAGAACATTGGTCCTGAATGTGAGAGGAGTTGCCAGTAATGCTGGGGGTGGAAAGAACTTCCGCATGTGGATCCGAATCCATCGTTCCTGGAAGAAGAAAATCCAGCTTGCGGTCAGTGGAGCAGCGATCAACACCATCCAGGCCGAGACCCTGCTTGAAGTATCGCGTGTCCATGGATAAAGCTCTGGCGGGAGAATGCGAGCAAGCGCGAAGAAAGCTATCGCGGCGATAACCCAGCCTGTCAGCGTCGTTACGGCCAGCTTTGTCGGCAGCTTGAGTAGGTTTCCTGCCAGGACACGCAGTCCCTCAATGTCCAGGACTTGAGCCGCACCGTTTCCGTGAGGTTGAAGCTTCTTCTTGACTTCCCGTACCAAGGGGATGACCCAGCTCATATTGATGGGGCCAATCACCGCGACGGCAGACAGCCATACCGCGATGATGATGGCCGACATTGCCGGCAGGCTTCCGGTCACACTCCCGGGGGTCAATCCAGGATAAAATATTCCGAAATATATGAGAGTGAGCAGTGCCCCGAAAAGGTTTCCCAACACGTTTATGGCCGCGGTAGCCTTCACCAGAACTGTTGCCGGGGAAATCCACTTACAATCATAAATTCCATCCGTCCCCTGGTGGTTCAGCGGGACTTCAGACCTCAGATAAACTCCAGACTGTTTCGGGTTCCTGAACATGTCTCTCCTTAGCTTATATTCGAATCCATTTCCGTCACCATATCAGATAGTTGTCCGTAAAGACACGCATTTATGCACGGTCTCGTCAAATAACACGCAGCCAAACCATTCCGCAAGTGCGCGCTTTGACTTCAGACATTTTTGACATAGGTGACCCTCCTGGTATATGCTCTAGAGCAATTCTGTCGCTCTTAAAGAGACTTTACAATGCTCAAGCCTTTTCTTGCGTGTGCTCTCCCTAGAGGAGGCCAGAGACCTCCTCCGGAAATTCGGCCATCTGGACACAGAGCAAGTTTCTATTCTGGATGCCCTTCACCGTGTGCTCGCTGAGCCCGTAAAGGCACCGGAGGATACGCCCGCGTTTGATCGTTCCACCATGGACGGGTTCGCTGTGCGTTCGGTCGACACATTCGGGGCCACCGAGGCCTCGCCGGCATTGTTTCATGTGGCTGGTGAGGTGCCTATGGGGGAAGTCCATAACCTCAAATTGAAAAAAGGCGAGACCGCGCGCATTTGGACGGGAGGCGCTCTGCCTGCCGGCGCGGACGCGGTGGTAATGGTAGAGCACACTGAAGAGTTGGATCAGAATACCGTAGAAATCCTCAAGGCTGTAGCCCCATTCGATAACGTGGTCCGTAAAGGAGAAGATTTCAAGGCTCGCGAAACTCTGTTGACGGCAAGCCATCGGCTCCGGCCGCAGGATCTGGGTTTACTGGCGGCTATGGGCGCCCAAGCCGTCCGAGTCTATAACAAACCCTCGGTGGCGATCATAAGTTCCGGTGATGAGGTCGTGCCGATTGAGGACGAGCCGCCTCCCGGCTGCGTAAGAGATGTTAACCGCTACACGTTGAGCGCCCTGATTCAAGAGGGCCACGCAACTCCCGTCTGGATAGGGATTGCTCCGGATAGGTTGGAGGCGCTCTCTGCGCTGATAGAGAAGGCCCTTAACACGGCTGATGTTGTGGTCATTTCCGGCGGTAGCTCTATGGGGAGCAGAGATCACGTGATCGAAGCGATTCACGCCCAAAAGAATTCGGAGATTCTTCTGCACGGCGTCTCCGTATCGCCCGGCAAGCCGCTCATCCTTGCCAGAGTGGCCTCCCGCCCGGTGATCGGCCTCCCCGGCCATCCCGTATCCGCTATGGTATGCTTCGAACAATTTGTCGTCCCCATCTTGCGACGCCTTGAGGGTGAGGACGTTGTAAATCCATACTTGCGAAAAACCTTCAACGCGTTTCTTAGCCGAAACGTCGCTTCTAGAGAGGGCAGGACTGACTTTGTGCGGGTCAGGCTTCAACACAAGGATGGCAGAATAGTGGCCGTTCCTGTCCCGGGGAAATCGGGGATGATCTCAGCGATGGTTCGCGCAGACGGCTTCATTCGGATCGAAGCCGATTGTGAGGGACTGTACAAAGGGGATCAGGTTGCCGTCCATCTCTTTGCCGATTGGATCGAGGAGTCTCTTGAGAAGAAACATTTATCTGGACATGAAGTCGCCGGAGGAGGCTCTGGCGATCTTTTTGCAGCGCCTGAACAAGAGAAGCTTTCCCGGCGCTGAAACCATACCCGTCACCGAAGCCAGGGGCCGAATAACCGCGGCGCCGGTCTATGCTCGGCTCTCTTCGCCTCATTTTCATACCGCGGCCATGGATGGGTTTGCGGTCCGCGCAGAGGCCACTTTCGGAGCGGGTCCGGATCGTGCCATTTCCTTGCGGGTAGGCCAAAATGCGTGGCCCATCAATACGGGTCGGCCAATGCCCTCTGATGCTGACGCAGTAATAATGATAGAGAACGTCCACTTCCTGGACGACGAGAATTTCGAGATCGAGCAAGCGCTGGTTCCCTGGCAAAATGTGCGCCGCGTCGGGGAAGACTTCGTGGCTTCCGAGATGATCTTGCCCGGCCACCATCCCATCTCGGCCTACGAACTGGGGGCAATCATCGCGGCCGGGGTGTTTTCGCTGAAAGTAGTGGAAAAACCTCGTGTGTTGCTTGTTCCCACCGGGTCGGAATTGGTGTCCGGCGAGGCTCTGGGGGAAAGGGAACCATCGGAAAGCGAGGTGCTTGAATACAATACAGTTATGCTCAAGGGGCTTGTGGAGGAGGCCGGAGGGATCGGGATACGCACGCCCATCGTGCGGGACGACTATGAAGTAGTGAAAGCGGCTATCGTACGGGGCGTCCAATCCGATGCGCATCTCATAGTCATAAATGCCGGCTCCTCCGCGGGGAGCGAAGACTACACCGCGGCAGCGATAAGTGAACTCGGTGAAGTCTTGGTCCACGGCGTAGCCATGATGCCGGGTAAGCCGACGATTCTCGGGATAGTGGACGGAAAGCCTGTTATCGGCAATCCAGGGTACCCTGTTTCGGCTGTGCTTTCCTTCGAGACGTTCGGGATACCGGTGCTCGAGGTCATGCAGGGGCTTCCTCATCACAATAGGCCGACCATAACCGCGGTCTCGGCCAGAAAGATACCTTCGAAGCTGGGCCGAGAAGAGTTCTTTCGGGTCAAACTGGGAAGGGTAGGGGAACGTGTTGTGGCTGCCCCGCTTCCCCGCGGGGCGGGTTCCATCACCTCCCTGACAAAGGCAGACGGCATAATTCGCATCCCATCTCGAAGCGAAGGGATAGAACAGGCTGTGCCGGTGCAGGTGGAACTCTTGCGACATCCCGCGAGGATCGATCGCACGGTGGTCGTTATAGGCAGTCATGATCTGACCCTGGACCTTCTGGCTGATGAGCTTGTGTCCCACAATGTATTTCTCTCATCGAGCCATGTCGGAAGCCTCGGGGGCTTGCTGGCACTGAAGAGCCACAGCGCGCATTTTGCCACCTCTCACTTGCTCGACCTTGAGACCGGCGTGTACAACTGGTCGTACATTCGGAAGTACATTCCGGAGATTCCCGTGAGCCTCTTCCACGGGTGCATGAGGGAGCAAGGTTTCATAGTGCCCAAAGGTAATCCCAAAGCTATACGAGGTTTTGAAGACCTGTTGCGGGATGACGTTACTTTCGTCAATCGGCAGGCCGGCGCGGGAACGCGCGTCCTTCTCGATTACCACCTTGATCTCCAGGGTTTGGACGCGGCAAACATCCGAGGCTATCAGATGGAGGAGTACACCCACACCTCCGTTGCGGTGGCCGTGCTTTCAGGGGTGGCTGATGTCGGCATGGGCGTTCTTGCTGCGGCCCGGGCTCTGGGCCTTGATTTTATACCCGTGGCAACCGAGCAGTACGACCTCGTGATACCTCAGGAATTCCTTGGCGACGAAAAGATCATTACCCTCCTGGACATCATGAGAGGAGAGCCATTCAAAAAGCGAGTACTCTCCCTCGGCGGATACGGGGTGGATCGAACCGGCGAGGAGATACTGCCACCCGACTGATACTGATTCGCCGTCACTGTCTTATCTAACTTTATTAATTTACAAAATTAACTTTTTACAAACACTACACGAACTCAACAACTCCGAACATTATTGTTGACTGGAGAGTAGTGGAAACGTATGATCGAGACTACGACGAGGACTGCATTTTCGGCAACATCACTAGCGTTTCTGACACTGAGCCGGCTGGCGCAAAACAATACTGCCACCTTGGGGGGAATAGGAACTGTCTGACGACCTTTGATAGGGTTAAAGACGTTCGAAATAGAGCCACAAGCCGGTCTGATTCCAAACTTAGTGCTCTGTTTGGCTAGTTCGGTTACGTAACCGGCCATTGCCTCTGCCGGATCGATAGGGCCGGCGTCCATGCCGGCCGTGGATCAATGATCCCGCGTCCCGCGGGGAAGCCGGTGCTACGGGTAAAGGGCCGGCACCCGACCTATCAGGATAGGTGACCGAATTTTCGTCATCTTCCAGCGACTACACAAAAGGACTGAATATGATGGCACAGACATGGGTCTGGCCATTGTCCAGAAAACAATGGAACGTCACCCGGGGCGGATTTGGGTGGAGTCCCAGCCGGGAAAAGGAACAACATTCTCTTTCACGATTCCTGTCGGGGAGAGCAACAGATGATGATAAATGCCTGTCAGAAAGTTGCGGAGATCTTGTTGGTTGAAGATAATCCGGTTGACGTCATGGTAGCGCAAGACGCATTAACTGAGGCGAAAATGTGTAACAAAGTGCACGTAGCCGAAGACGGAGAAGAAGCCCTGGATTTCTTGTACCGACGGGGCAAATATGTTGACGCGCCCCGTCCGGACCTCATCCTCCTGGACCTGAACCTGCCGAAAAAGAGCGGCACGGATGTCCTGGCTGAGATCAAGCAGGACCCAAGTCTCTTGGACATTCCAGTGGTTATCCTTAACCACCTCGGAGGCGGACAAGGACGTGCTCACGAGCTATTCGCTGCACGCCAACTGCTTCATCACCAAGCCGGTAGATATGCTACAGTTCACAGAAGTCATTAAGTCGATTGAGGATTTCTGGTTCACCATTGTAAAACTGCCGGTGAGCGAAGATGAGTGATGACCATGAAAACACTCAAGATACTTGTCGTAGAAGATAACCCCGTGGACGTCCTTTGGGTCGAATCTCGACTGGAGGAAGCCAAGACTGGAAAGTTTGAAATCACCCATGTGGAGAGCCTCGAAGAAGCCGAGCAGACCCTGGGCAGGCAAAGGTTCGAGATAATTCTCCTGGATCTGGGACTGCCGGACAGCCAGGGGATTGAGACCTTCTTTAGAATTCGAAGGTCGGCTTCGGACATCCCCATTGTGGTGCTGACCGGACTCTATGACGAAGCTATTGCAATTGAGGCGGTGTCGAATGGCGCCCAAGATTATGTTTGCAAGGATCGCTGCGATGATCAACTCATGGTACGATCCATCAATCAGGCAATTGAAAGGCATCAAGTTCTTCAAGAGTGCAAACAGGCGAACGATACTTCTCAGGCGGCCCTGAAGGCGTTACGGGATGCGCAGCAGCGGCTGGAACTGGCAGTCGACGGTGCGGACCTGATTTTCTGGGAACGAAATTTTGTGACGGACGAACTTGCTCTAGGCGGCCTGACAGCCAAAATCCTCGGGTTCTCACCGGGTGACATAGTCGACTTTGAGCACTGGAAGAGTCGGGTCCATTGCGATGATGTTCTGCGGCTTCTAACCGCCATAGATGCTCACGTTAAGGGGGAAACCCCTTCCTACGAAACTGAATACCGGGTGAGATCCAAATCGGGCGAATGGATATGGTTCCTCAGCAGAGGCAGAATAGTAGAGCGCGATGCCGCGGGCAAGGCTCTCCGCATGGCAGGGACCTTTGTGGACATCACTTCTCGTAAGCTCGCCGAAGAAGCCCTGCGCCAAAGCGAAAATCGCTTCAGAGCGGTTTTTGAGGGAGCTGAAGACTACATCTACATTAAAGATCGGGACCTCAGATACGCACAGGTGAATCCAGCTCTGGCTAAACTCGTGAATCGCGAGCCCTCGGATTTCGTGGGACGTCAGGCAAAGGACGTACTCGGCGCCAAAGTGGACAAGCAGACAAAAGACATGGAACTGCGTGCTCTGGCGGGACAGTCCATCGACGGGGAACAGACCGTAGCGATCAATGGAATTCCTGTTGTTTTCAGTTACAGCATTACCCCGCTAAGGGACGCGGATGGCAATGTTGCCGGCATTTTCTGCATAGCCAGAGACATTACGGATCGGCAACAAGAAGAGATCTCACTTTCCACAACATCAGCGGACTATCCATCCAAGGCAATGGGAGCCGCGCTGGGTATGGCTCGCCGCATAGCGCTACAGGATTCCGTGGTTCTGCTGCTCGGTGAGAGCGGCAGCGGTAAAGATTATCTGGCTAAATATATTCATGACCATTCGCACCGCAACAACGCCCCATATTTCTCGGTCAATTGCGCGGCCATAGTGCCGGAGCTGGCCGAATCGGAACTCTTTGGCCATGAGAGGGGCGCCTTTACTGGTGCGGTTGTCAGAAAGAGAGGGATGGTTGAGCTTGCTGAGGGCGGAACTCTTCTGCTCAATGAAATCGGAGACCTTTCTCTTCCGTTGCAGGCAAAGCTCCTGACGTTTCTCGATACGAAAAAACTTACCCGTGTGGGCGGTGAGAAGGAAATCTCGGTCAATGCGCGGCTCATCGCTGCGACCAACATGGATTTGGAGCAGGAAGTCAGAGCAGGACGATTCAGAAAGGACCTATTCTACAGGCTTAATGTGATCAGAATAGAGGTTCCGCCCCTTCGGAAACGGCAGCAAGACATTCCCGTGCTGGCTCGGGAACTCCTCTCCAAACTCCGCGATGAATTTCAACTTCACGAGGATCCCGTTGTCGATCCGGCAGCAATGATCGCTCTCAAGAAGTATCACTGGCCCGGGAATGTGAGGGAATTGCGCAACGTATTAGAAAGGGCCCTGATCCTTTCGCCAGGAAAGGGTGTGACCCTTGACCGCCTGGAACTCCCCGGAGAGGCACGACCAACCCCAGAGGGCAAGAATGGACCTTTTTCTGTCTCTTTTCCCCCCCGCCAGTCCTTGAACGAGATTACCCAGGATTTGAAACGATATCTGGTAAATGAAGCGTTGCGAATGTCCAACGGCAGCAGACAGGAGGCAGCCCGGCTGCTGGGGATTTCGCGGCACTCCCTTAAACACTATATGAACACTTTGGGATATGAAGAGGATTAATGGGGTAGCGTATTTAATGTATTCTCACAAGAAATGCCGATCTACCATAACATCTACAGTAAATATAGTAACCACTATTGTATAGATATTACTATCAACTGTTGAAAACTATCATTTCCAGAGCTTCTACCCGAAGCAATCTCCCGTGTTATATTCGTCTCACCTATCTTCATTCCCGTGTACTTTGAATGTAGATGCGCTGCTCACTGCGCCCCATTTCTTACTTTTCAAGAACTACCCCTACAAAACCCCTTAAGCCTCGTTACCAAAAATTGTACCAAAAAAAGCCCGTGTAGAACACTTGCTTTAAACCATCCTCTTATATCTCAACCTTCTATTAGAAAACAAAACCTAACTTCCCACCAAATATCCAATTTCTTCTATCAAACTCGATGTCAGCCTATCTGCTATCCCATTCATTGTGAAATGACCTACTGATCAATATCAATAATGTCGAATCTCACAAAGGCTCCCAGGCTGCAACAGCCTATTCTCATAGAGGCTTCAACTATCCACTCTCGCACAATATCTAGACTTGTAGTTTGTCGTGCCTGAGAACCTAGTCGAGAGCTGATCTAATCGAGAGCAGAGTTTCCTGAAATTCAACATCGCTAGAGAGAGCTGGGAACCCGAGAAATACCGCCTTGAAACTACTATTGCAATTCTGCTGAACCTGCAACTCAAGTCCCAAGTAAGGAATGTAAGCATTCACCAAAGCTGAGCCTGATCTGGAAATTAGCAATGCCCTGCTGATTCGTGGCTTAACCGAAGTCCACCACGAAAGAGAACCATCGAAAACCAGCCAATCCGAATGCACACTGAGATAGACGATAACTGAGAGCCGCTTCCAGTTCCCACCACTGAATATCGAGATTCCACTCCCGTTTTGCAGCCCCATTTACTTGTTGATACTATTCCAAAGCATTGGACGTCACAGGAAAAAGATGTGCCAAGGCAAGAAACATCCCTGCATTTTGGGACAGAGCGAACGGAGCTGTTAGTTCCAACCAAACACCCTGCAAAGTAAAATCATTTCTCGCTACGTTATCCCAACGACATCCCCGTTGTTGAACTCATATCAACCCCGCTCCATTATCCTTGGACAGGTACCCGATGTACATAGAAGGTTCCATAAAGGTGCAGGCTTGCACATCGGCGGAGAGCAGGCATAGGGTTAAAACCTGGGAAAGGCGCACAACCTACGTTCGGATTTGGAAAACAGGGGGGTGGACCCGGCGGCTGACATTTCACGGGAGGCGGCGGCCCCATTCCTGTAATGCCGGATAGCCTCCTGTTGCTCCCCATAGGCTCATCTGGGCTGAAGCTACTGTTACCAGCAGCCCAACAGCTAAAAAGGCACTGATCAGGCGCGAAAAAGGCATTTTATACATTGTGATAATCCACTCCTCAGTATTCTCTTAAAAGCCTTGCAAACTTCACATGCTAGGAAAATTACTAAAAACTTATTATCAACTATAACATAAAGTAAATCTATTAGTCCATTAAAAATACTGTCTATTTTATTGCATTACACTTCCTAGCTGTTCCGTCAACTTGGGAAGCGACCCACTTGTCTTGTCTTGGTTTCTAGGGACTCGAAAAATGGATACGAGGCAAACCCTGAAGGGATACTCACCTCGGGCAAGGGGTGATAAAGAGCTGCCTGGAAGGTTTCAATAGCTATGGAAGGCTGCCGATCAAACCTAGAGCCTGCAAAACGTACTCTCGTCACAATCCAACCCGATAGACCAGATGTTGATGGAAACGCCCGTAAATTCAGTTGCTACTGAGGCGCCCGTTCGTAATACCTCGTATTCCATGCGCACGACTCAGACGCCCTGGTGGCTCCTGGTTCCGTCGGAAGACAGAACGCTGAAAAATAGACCATTGCCTCCTTCTGCTGGACCATCATGTGAATGGGTGCCGTTCTACCAATCGTTCTCTTTTTCTCAGCCTTACCTTTCAGTCGAACCAGCAGCCACTCTTCTGTTCGGTCTTTCCCAAAGTGCAGAAGCGCTGGGCCTTCGTCCTTTGTGGTTTGCCAGGCCAGTATCAACCACCGTGCTCTTATTGTCCCCCATTGTCCACGCTACTCGTTGGGTCTTTTTGTCCACAGCACCGTGAACGGGTAGGTAGTATCGGTTATGGTGCTGTAGAAGTTGCCCCGAATCATGCCCTGGTGGTTGACCGCCAACTGGAAGATCATCGTGGGATCTGTCTGTGCTACCTGCACCACACCGAACACTCCCAGAGGCAACCATTTGGCTTGATCATCCTGCTTTGCATCTCCAGCGGCTGCAAGCGAACTTGCCTGATCGTAGTATTGGGCGTCAGAGCCCACGGGTTGTCCCTCGACTTACACGTTGCCGCCCTGATAGAGCACTGTGCTGCCGTAGTCCTAGTCTTCGGGCATCCAGTCTCAGTCCACCCACTCCGAGGCATTGTCCCAGTTCGCCGGAGCCCACGTGGACGAGGCAATGGCCGCTCCGCCCCAGGCTATAGCGTGCCTTGCATACCAATCCGGCGTAAACAGGTGGTAATGATAAAACGCGTGCCTTACGTCCCACCCTTGTGCAGTGCGCTGCTCAGGTGCAATGTAGCGGACGCGAGTCCCGGTGATGAACCCGGCAGACCCGCCGCGGGGTCCTTCCACACGGCCTGCGGTGACGCGACTGCCCTCAAATCCGGCAACGTGGCCGACCCCAGCATCGGTGGGCAGTCCCATGAATTTGTCCAACTGCGTTCGCGAGACCCCCGAAGTATAGCGCATCCGATCGGCATCGTATCCCCCCGCGAAATCTCCCGCTCTCTCCCGAGAAGCTCCTCGCTCCCTCGCTGTGATACGATTCGTCCTGCCGTCGGTCCAGTGTCGCCGTGTTCGGAAATCATCAGAGCCACGGTCGCGGTATCCTCCCCCGCCGCCTCCGAATCCGCCAAAATCTCCGCGGTCGAAGTCACCCCCTCCAAAACCACCGCGGTCAAAACCGCTTCCACCAAAACCACCTCCACCAAAACCACCCCCGCCAAAACCACCGCCTCGGAATCCTCCGAAGCCGCGGCCCAGGGCATCTCCAAGGGGAAGGGCTGTGAACAATACTGCCGCCAGAAATAGTCCTATTATTTTGCTCATTTTCGACCTCACGGTTGAAGTTCCCTTATGCGAACCTCATCAGCTTACGGTGAAGGAGTTTCTAAAATATGAAGGCTCTTCTTCACTTTGATCTTCGTTTCAGGACCACCGGTTCCAAATCATTCAAGCTTTGCCCAGCCACGCTGCGATTAACGGATTGCCAGGATAAACTGTCCCCATCAACTCTCGATACAATGTCGGTCGATGCGGTCGGCGTACCGTCAGGGAGCATTCCCCGTGATTCGATGATCAACCCTTTTTTCAGGAGTTTCCATTGCCCCAGGCCATAGCCTCCGGTGGAATCAAAGCTCCAGGAGATCACATCGCCTGACAAAGGATCTCGGCCGATGATCTGAATACCGGACCTCGCGGCAGAGCCTTTGTTACCGCCGCCGTACGAGAGTTCGATGAACTTCTTATCCGCAACCCATTTGAAAGTGAAGTCAACGGTCTTCGAGTCCTTTGCGGCACTCCAGTCTCCGATCAACCACTCCAAGATCTCCGAAGTCCGGGCGCTTGGACAGCGATGGGGAAGCCTGTTCACGAACGCTGGCCATGAGCCATTTGTCTCCTTCTTTCAGAAGCACAGCCGTATAGCGTCCTCTCGACACAAGAGCCCCGTTGGAGTTTTTCACAAGCGAAGTCCCATCCTCTGTGGCGGCGTTGTTGCCGAACATTTTGACTGATGAGACAGAGGTTTCTATTTGCATCCCGGGATGAGCGGCGAATAATGCTGCATATTCCTTTTCGATGGCCTCCCTCCCTTTGATGATCCGGCCGGTCTCATCGACATATTCACAATCGCCTGTCCAAAGAGCGGCGATCGCCTTGGCGTCACCTTTGTTGAAGGCTGATGTGAATGCCTCTCCTGTCGAGCGGACGGCCTTCTCTTCCGAAATTTGCGGATTTTCAGTCGTAGGTCTCGTGGGCGCTTTACCTGGCCGCTGTTTTTCCTCCGCCGCGAAGCTGGAGGCCGTGGCCACCACTAGAATCAACACGATCATCAGCATTGAATTTCGCATGGCAGCATTCCTTTCCTTACAGCCGAATAAACAGAGCCTCTGTATCGGTCGGCAACACCGCTGGCTGCGATCTATTTGCCTGTCCGAATATGGACATCCCGCTGAGGAAACGGCATTTCGATTCCCTGTTTCCGGAATTCTTCATGGATAGCCCAGTTCAGTTGATGGATTGTCCGCCCCCGTAGTTCCGGCAGATCAATCCAGCACAACAACTCAAATTCAAGAGCTGAATCGCCGAATCGTCGAAATCGAATACGCGGGGCAGGCGCGGGCAGGACAGTTTCAGTCTGGTGAGCCACGCTTAGCAGGATTTCCTCGACCTTTTTCAGGTCGGAACCGTAAGCCACCCCAAGTTTAACGCGAATCCGAGATAATGGCACAGGGGCACTCTCGTTGATCATCTTCGAGTTTGCCATGACGGAGTTGGGAATCGATATGAGAATGTCATCCCTCGTTCGAATGCGTGTACTGCGAAAACCTACTTCCGCGACAGCACCACGTTCTCCGTCACTGAGGTCGATGTAGTCCCCAATCTTAAACGGACGATCAAGAATAATCATGATGGTGCCAATGAGATTGGAGAGGGCTTCCCGACCCGCCAGCGCGACGGCAATGCCTCCAATGCCAAGTCCCGTAACGAGCGAGTAAGTTGGTAGTCCCAAACGAGCGCCCAGACTGTATTATCGCAAAAATTATGACGATAACCGTTAGAATCTGAAAACCGAGCCGTATGAGCTGAACATCCATGTCTCCACGTGAAAACCGACCCATGGCGATAACGAGGTCCGCAACTCGGTTGAGGAGCACGCCTATAAACCATACGGCGCCCAGATAGCTCAAGAACGTGAGCACATAAGCTATGGGCAAATATATATTCGAATTTATAATGTGCAGGACAAATATAGCAAACCAGAGACCCGCATTGGCAAAAAGGATGAGAGTTACCGGCAGAATCAGGCCAACCAAAGAGCGTTTGAGGTTCCAATTAAATTTCCTGTCCAGGAGGGCGAGTGTCTTGCCGCTATAGTGATATATGAGCAAACCTATCGCCGCTCCGATCAAAAAGTAGAGCGCCAGCCCAATCCACTGCCACACGGCCTGGCTGTACACCTCTGCCCTAGCCCAACTTGGCAACCGATCTATAACACCCTTGGGAATAATCGGACCGGCCGTAGAAATAAGCTCCTCGTAGAGCGCACCGCCTCCGGTTCCCGGTCGGTACGGGAGTTTCTCGACCTTGTCGTAAAACTTTTCTGCGTTTCTGACTGTATCGTTAGTGAAGAGGAATCGTTCTGTTGACGATCCTTCCTTTACTGCCGCAATTGTGATCTCCGTATAAGGGATGGTCCAACTGGAAATCTTTTGGGTTTGAACCGTTTTTTCATCAGGAATGTCCTCATCGGGAGGAATGTCAATGCGATCAAGTACTTCCTTCAGATAGATGGCCGTAGAGAGTCCGACAACATATCTAAGGGATGGCGCCTCCTTCTCAAGATTCATACATCGAGCTGCACGTATGATTAATTGCCTTGCTTCCGCTCTCTGGCCGCGTTTGAATGCTTCCACAGCCTTATTCGTGCTATCCAGAAACGTTTTCAGCGTGGCTCTTGGACTGGAGGTGTCCGGCGGGGCCAACGGGATGAACGTACTTGTGCTGCTCCAGCAATATTCGGGAAGACATTTATCACAGCAAACAGCAGAGCCAGGGCCATAATGCGTTCGCACCACCTGACCAGTTCCTGATTGATTGACGAGATACGATCACCCAATTTCATAAAATGATAAACCCTTTCTCCACTTGAGCATAGAGTGAAAGCAAGAAGCCAAAGTAGCGGTCAGAGGCTTGCTCGTCCCTACCCGCGTCCACTAATCAGATCATCCGGGCTATTGGCGCGCAGCCTGGGATGAGATGCCTACGCGCCAATATCTGCCCTGATTCCCTACTGGCCTCCCGTCACGCTCGGGAGGACCTGCACCCTCACGACCGGCGGCGGATTCCACTTGCCAACGAGCGCTTCCTGCTTCGGCGCGTACAGGCGCATGGTCAGGTTGAACGGCCCTTTCGGTGCGGGTAGCCAGTTCCACTCCTTGTCCTTGCCCGGGCTCTCAGTCTGGAAATAGAGATCGAGCGAACCGTCCGGGTTGTACTTGAACGGCATCCAACTGCTGACCGCGAACCGATTAAGGCTGTTCGCGACCTGAAAACCATCCTGGTCATAGAGAGTGATCGACCAGAAGGCGTTCACCGGAGGGATGGCGGCTTTGTCGAAGTGGATCGTGTACTTGTTTGAGCCGTCGAGCGGCTTGCCCGTCTCGTCGGCGAGATTCAGAGGATAGATAGCATCTTCGGGCAGGTTGGCGCCGAGGCCCTGCTGGGAGACGATGGCGCGCTTGAGGTAGTAGTTGCCATACACGCCCATCGTATCCGTATTCATTGACCAGCCGTTCACGACCTTCGCAAGCGTGGGGATCTTCCACTCCATCAGCTTCTGAGCGTCTTCCGGCACGCTTTCGAGACCCTTCTTGACCGCGGGGTCCACCTTTTCTATGTCGAAACTCTTGCCCGGCTCGATACCGATCTTCTTCATCATGGCGATGATCGGCTCATCGGTGATGTGCGGCGGGTGCAGCTTCAGGAGTTCGGCTGCGTACGCGAAGAACTTGCCGGCCGGCATCGTGTCGACCTGGATCTTCGGCGGAGTCTTCATGTCTACCGCGGGATCGATCTTGACCTGAACCGGCGCGGGCGCCTTGCCGAACTGTGAGAGCGGCGTGACTTTGAAGCCTGCCTGGATCTTGTGAACAGCGTCGTAGTCCGGTGGGCCGTCAGTCTTGGTTCGGCCGATGACCCAGACGTATGGCGTCGGAGCATCGATGCGTTGGGTGTCTTTCGGGAGTTTGAACTCCTCGATCAGCCGATCTTTCAAGTCGGGCCGCCAGCCGGGCGGAACGATGATGAAATTGCCCGCCTGCGTGCCGGTCGTGCGCCATCCAGGCGACGCGAACACGTCCGTCCACATATCGAGCATCGGAATGCAGGTAGTATCGGCCTGCTGTATCAGGGACCGACACGATCACAGGCTCCTTGGTGAGATCGAGCCACGCAGACGAATAGAGAGTATCGAAGTTGGGCCGCACGACCACCCTCATGTCCGCTGTCGGAAACGCCGGGATGTTGTTGAACATGTTCATCGGGCCACCGATGGACCCCTTGCCCGGTTCGACGTTGGTGAGCTGCTTTCGAGTCACATCCATCGTGATGAGCGAATAGAAATAGACGTAAGCATGGACGCCAATGGCGTGCGCCTCTTCCTCGGAGACTTTGGAGGCTTGCTGGGCCGTGACCGGTTGGACTGCTATAAGACCTACCAGCAGAAACCGCCAAAACTGTGCTGACACTAATTTTCGTTTTCATGCCATTAATTCCTTTCTTATTGGCCAAGACTGACATCCGGAGCCAACTGCACGTCAAGCTCGCGGGATAATACCACTGAGGCATAAAGTCCTCTGACACCGCAACCAACGGGAAAGATCATGTCATTTCTCATCCCTGCATCGGCAGCCAAATCCAAGTAATTCGTAATCGCTTTGTGTCTCGGTTTTGTAACAATTGCAGGGTACGAAAATTCTGGTCCTTGTCTATGCACTCGAAACAGATGATCTGACCTGCTGTCGTGGCACATGAAATAAGGATGTCCAGTCCGAGGGCTTCCTTTATTCTCTGAGCGTCAGTTGAGTCAGGTTTCTTTACCCATTCGGCCAGTTGCTTCTGGGCCTCATCGCACTTGGCAGCAAATTCAAGAACCTGTGCGACGGATGTTGTGGAAACGCCGATGAATAGCATCAACACGGTAAGTAAAAGCGCTACCTTCATGAATCCTCCTTCAATCAAAGATTTTGTCAGTTTCTGGGGTCCCGTTTGGGGGCAGAGAAATCCGTCAACCGCTATCTCCTGTCGGCCGCGCTCTCTGCTGCTTCCCTGAGCCGCTTCTCATTTTCCGGCGTAAGCTTCGGCCGATCGATCGTCAGCGTAAAACGGATCGGCACGGCCGGCCCTACCGAGGCCGGCCGGCAGTGTTGCAGGACTAATGAGGTCCAGACTGCACATGATGCAGCGGCTTACCGTCGAGTGCTTCCGCTTGCGCATTCTCAAGCTTCTTGATTTCCTCGGGCGACAACTTCGGCCGGTCCACCTTGATCGTCAGCTTGTTGAGCTTTCCGGTAAAGGTGAACGGAGGCTGGTAGTCCTCGTCGTTCACGCCGGTAAGGGTGTCGGAGCCGATGTCGAAGCTCTCGTCCCATTGCAGTATCATTGGCAGCGTGTGCGGCATGGTAATGGTTTGGACAGCCTTGCCGTCCACCTTGAGCGTGCCGGTGCCGGGACGACCGAGGCCGCTCAGGTTATTGAACTCAAGCGTCCCGACGCCCAGGCCGTCATACTTGAAGTCGAACTCCAGCGTATGCTTCCCAGGTGCGAGGGCTTCGGGGCCTGCCCACTTCACCCGTTTAAGGTCAATCAGGTTCCAGAGGAACACCGGCTTGCCTTTAAGGAGATAGAAGCCGTAGCCGGCAAACCGGCCGCCCGAGGTCAGGATCATGCCCTCAGCACCGCCCTGCGGCACTTCGATGTCTGCGGTTATGGTGTAGGAGCTGTTGAGCAGGAACGGCGAGTCGCCCTGCGGCAGGCCGACCATGGGCCGGGTGTAAACGAACTCGGTGCGGCCGGCCGTGATGTTCGGGCGCGGGGCCACGATACGGGCCGCGACCGAGGCGTCCAGCGGGAAGACCTGATACTTCTTGGCTTCCTCGATGAACATCTTCTTCATTTCTTTCACTTTGTCCGGATACTTGTCGGCGAGGTTCTGAGATTGGCTGAAGTCCGTGTTCAGGTCGTAGAGTTCGAGAACCTGATTGTTGAGCGGGTCGGGATTGGCGGCGCCGAAGGCCTCCCAGGGCGCGCGGTTCACCTTGGTGCTCAACAGCCAGCCTTCGTGATACAAGGCCCACTGGCCCATCATCTCGAAATACTGGGTCTTGTGCCGGGACGGTTCCTTGGCGTTCTTTTTGTCAAACGTGTAGGCGAGGCTCGTGCCCTCGATCGGCGCCTGCTTGATGCCGTCCACGTACTCGGGTGCGGAAATGTCGGAGACCTCGAGGATAGTCGGCACGATATCAATGAGGTGGCAGAACTGCTCGCGCAGGCCGCCCTTGTCCTTGATGCGCTCCGGCCAGGAGATGCACATGCCTTGGCGGATGCCCCCGAGCTTCGAGGCGTTTTGCTTGAACCAGGTGAAGGGCGTATCAAATGCCCAGGACCAGCCCGCAGACATGTGGTTGTAGGTCTGTTCCGTGCCCCAGACGTCGTACCATTTCATCTGCTCCGCGACGGGCACGGCAACGCCGTTAAAGAACGCTACTTCGTTGGGAGTGCCCAGCGGGCCGCCCTCGGCGCTGGTGCCGTTGTCGCCGTTGATGTAGATGATGAGCGTATTATCGAGCTTACCAATGTCCTCAATGGCTTGGATCACTCGACCGATTTCGTGGTCGTTGTAGGCCGCATAGGCGGCGAAGATTTCCACCTGTCGTATGTAGAGCTTTTTCTCCTCGGGCGTGCAATCATCCCAATTCTTGATGATATTCGTCGGCCAAGGCTCCAGCTTGGTGTCCGGCGGGATCACTCCGAGGCGCTTCTGATTCTCAAAAATCCGCTCTCGCAGCTTGTTCCAGCCGTCGTCGAAGAGGTGCATGGCCCGAATCTTCTCGACCCACTCCTTGGTCGGATGATGCGGCGCGTGCGTAGCGCCGGGAGCGTACTTGATGAAAAATGGCTTGCCGGGTGCCGTCTGGTGGACTCGATACAAATAGTCGATGGCGTCGTCAGCCATGCCGGTGATCAGGTTCCAGCCCGGCTTGCCGTCGAAGGGATAGATCTGCGTGGTGTTGCGGAACAGGTTGGGCTGCCACTGGTTGGCGTCGCCGCCAACGAAGCCATAGAAATATTCGAAGCCCATGCCGGTCGGCCATTGATCGAACGGCCCGACCTGACTGGCCGCAAAAGCCGGCGTGTTGTGGTCCTTGCCGAACCACGAGGTGGCGTAGCCGTTGTCCAGCAGGATGCGGCCGATGGTGGCCTTGTCCTTGGCGATGATGCTGTTGTAGCCCGGGAAGCCCGTGGACTGCTCCGAGATCACGCCGAAGCCGGCCGAGTGATGGTTGCGCCCGGTAATCAACGCGGCGCGTGTCGGCGAGCAGAGCGCGGTGGAGTGGATGTTATTGTAGCGCAGTCCGTTCGTTCGCGATGCGATCCATAGCGGGCGTCGGAATGACGCCGCCAAAGGTGCTCGGGACGCCGAACCCGGCGTCATCCGTGATAATCAGCAGGATGTTGGGCGCGGCTTTGGGAGGCACGATGCCGCGGCGCCCACCAGTATTTCGACTGCAAGGCATCGTCCTTGATTACGCCGCCAAACGGCGGATCCGGCGGTGGGAGCTGCTTGCCGCTGATCGTGGTGGTCGCGCCGGGCGAACCCGGCGTCCCGGTGGTCTGCTGAGCCGCGGCGGGCCCGGCTGACAGGAGCATGGCATGACCAGTACGCAAGTAACAGTTGTCGAATGATCTTCCCTTGAAGGCATATTTTCCCTCCTTTAAACTGGACATTCAGGTGACTCAGATTCACCACGAGTTCGCTGCAGCAGGTGCATGGCTTATGGCATTTTCTGCAGTTTCATTGCTCGCGGCATCGATCTCAGTTCTGGCTCCACCCGCGCCTTAACCAGGCGCCGGCAAGAAGGAGCGTCAAGACAGCGTGCACTGCTACCGCCGGCCACAACAGCGGCCCGGCCCATTCGCCACGGATGCCGACGTAAGCGAGATAGGCCGTCACCAGGGCGCTGTAGGTCAACATGCCGAGCAATGCCAATCCCGGCAAGCAAGCGATACCTAACGCAATCAGGGCGATGCCGGCCATACGACTATACCGTCGAAACTCCGGAAAGTTCGGCGCCGAACAATAGCCGCCCGACCGGCGAAGGGTAGATCACCAAAGCAAGCCCCGTGACCGCTTCACCCGCTCCCACGACAGCAAGCAACCTTCGTATTGCCATTTCTTTTTCTCCACACGAAGACGAGGGAACTGATTCACTGCGCCTTCTTGACCGGCGGCACCTTGTAGGCTGCCATCCCAGGCCGCTTCCTTCGGGAAATAATTGCGGAGCGTGAGATTGAACTGCCCCGGCGGGGTCGGCAGCCAGTTCGACTCCTTGTCCGGCCCCGGCGAGTCGGCCTGCAGGTAGATGTCGAGCGAGCCGTCCGCGTTGAACTTGAGCGGCATCCAGGGGGCGATCACGTAGCGGTTCAGAACGTTCCGCTCATAGAAGTTGCCTTTGTACTGCGACACCGACCAGGTAGCGTTCGTCGGCGGCAGCACGTCCTTCTCGAAACGCATGACGTACCTGTTGGCGCTGTCGAGCCGCTTGCCGTCGCCGTCGACGTACGCCGTGGGATAGAGGGTGTCCTCTCTTCATGTCGGCGCCGAGCCCCATGTCCGCGATGCCGGCCCGCGTGTTGTAGTCGGTGCCGTAGCGGCCCAGGTTGGTCAGGTTGATCCAGCCATTCACGTTCTTTATCTTGGTGAGCGTCTTCGGCCATCTTGATCTGCACTTCCTTGACCGCCTTGTTCAGGCCGTCCGCTATCTCCGGATCCACCTTGGCGATGTCGAAGCGGCTTGCCGGGCTCGATGCCGAGCTTCTTCAGCTTCTCGATCATTCGGCTTTCGTCAGCGTAAGGCGGGTTGTCCTTCATCGCCAAGGCGAGGCGGTTGAAGAACGTCCCAGCATCCATGCGGCCACCTCATCCGGCGGCGTGGCCTTGACGTCGACTTTGCTGTCGACCGGTACGTTGCTGGGCGGCGTGTAAGGCTTGCCCCAGGCGCTGAGCGGCGTCAGCTTGTAGTCGGCCTGGAGTGCATTCACCACCGCGAAATCGTCCGGGCCGTTCGCCTGCGTCTGGCCGAGCGACCCAGGCGTACCGGTCGAGGAGCGGAAAGTTTGCTTGATGTCCGGCGGCGCCGTGCCTTTCCAGTTCGGCCCGACGATGAGGAAGTTGCCCGGACGCCGTCCCGGTCGTGCGCTTGCCGACGGACCCAAAGACGTCGGTCCACATGTTCATGATCGAGAACACGTAGTAGCGATCCTTGGTGTCGGGGACCGAAAGCACGATCAGCTCCTTCTCGAGATCGACCCAGCCCGTCGTCCACAGCGAGTTGAGGCTGATGCGCACGACGTTCTTGAAATCCGGGCTGACGTAGTGCGGCATCTTGGCGAGCTGGTTGATCGGCGCCGCCGTGCCCTCAGCATTTGGCGCCGGCGCGGCCGTCAGCACCTCTCGGGTCACATCCATCATCACCAGCGGATAACCGATACACATACGATTCCATACCCAGGAAATAGGCGGCAGCTTCCCGGAGCTTCCTCCGCAAGGTCTTTCAAATCCCCGGTGACGTCGTCCCACACGCCAGCTGGCACGTCAGCCAGCTCGACCTAGGCTCGAGAAAAGCTGATGCACCGAATGCAAGAGCTCCCAACTCGATATCTCGTCGGTTGAGTGCAGACAGGCTGGTCATTGTCATTCGAGGTCATGGGAATCTCCTAGCTCGGCCGAAATAGCCGCTCTCCGAGCGCTGGAACAACCAGCAGCGCCAAACCCGTGGTCGCTTCGGCCACAGCGGCGAGAGTCAGCAGCGCTTCGGTCCTTCGATCCGACCGGTTCAGGTGCTGCCATGGGCGACAGCTCAGCGGCTTGTTTGTTCCGTTTCCGTGAGCGCCGGTTCGAGCTTGAAGGTCAGCTTGTTGATCTTGCCGGTGAACTTGAACGGGACATCGTAGCGATACTCCAGCATCGCGACCCCGGTGCGGGTGTCCTGGCCGATGTCGAAGTTTTCGTCCTCCGGGAACATGATCGGGGTGGTGTGCTCCATGGACTTCCTGGCCACTTCCTTACCGTCCACGGACAGCACGCCCGTGCCGCCCTTGCCGAAGCCTGGGCCGTCGGACTTGAAGTCGAAGACGATGGTGTGCTTGCCGGCGCCCAGCTCGGGCCCTTCCCACATCGTGCGCTTGAGGTCGAGCAGGTTGTAGAGGAACACCACCTTGCCCCGGCCGAATCCGACATTCGCCCTTGCTCAGGAACAGGCCGTAGCCGCCGAAGCGCCCGCCCTCGGTGACGATCATGCCTTCCGCGCCGCCTTCGGGAATCTCGACCTCGGCGGTGATGGTGTAGGACTTGTTCAGGATGCTCGGGCGCAGCGCTGGCCGGCACGCCGGTCAGTTCGCCCGAATAGGTGAAGACCGTTCGTCCCGCCGTGAGGCTCGGGCGCGGCGTGTTCCAGCGCGCGAGCGTCGAGTTGTCGAGCGGCAGCACGTCGTACTTCTTCGCCTCGGCGTAGAAGATGTCCTGCATCTGCTTGAGCTTGTCCGGCATCTTGGCGGCCAGGTCGTTGAACTCGGTGGGGTCCTCCTGGACGTTGTAGAGCTCCCACTTGTACCCGGTGATCACGTCCGGCGGCGGCTGCGGTGCTCAGTTCCCACGGGAGAGTCGCCGGGGTCGTGGCCGCCACCCAGCCGTCGTGATAGATGGCGCGATTGCCGAGCATCTCGAAGTATTGCGTGGTGTGCCGGGTCGGGGCGTTGGCGTTCGCCTTGTCCCACGTGTACACCATGCTCACGCCTTCGATGGGGCGCTGCTTGATGCCGTTGATCGTATCGGGCGCCGGAATGCCGGTCGCTTCGAGGATGGTCGGCACGATGTCGATGACGTGGTGGAACTGGCGGCGGATGCCGCCCACGTCCTTGATGTGGCCGGGCCAGGACATGGCCACGCCCTGGGCCGTCCCGCCGAAATGCGACGCCACCTGCTTCATCCACTTGAACGGCGTGTCCATCGCCCACGCCCAGCCCGCCGCAAAGTGCGGGAAGGTCCGTTCCGATCCCCAGAACTCGTACCAGAGAAACTGGTCCTTGACCGGCACGGCAACGCCATTGAAGGTGGTGAACTCGTTCGGCGTGCCGTTGAGCATGCCTTCGGCGCTCGCGCCGTTGTCGCCGCTGATGTAGATGATCAAGGTGTTGTCGAGCTCGCCCAGGTCTTCGACGGCCTGGATGACCCGGCCGATCTCGTGGTCGGTGTACGCGAGGTACGCCCCGTAGACGTCGGCCTGCTTGATGAAGAGCTTCTTCTCCTCCCAACTGAGGGAATCCCACTCCGGCAGTTCCTTCGGCCACGGCGTCAGCTTGGCGTTGGCGGGCATGATGCCGAGCCGCTTCTGGTTGGCGAAGATGGTCTCGCGCAGTTTGTTCCAGCCGTCGTCGAAGAGGTGCATGTCGCTGATCTTCTTGATCCACTCCGGCGTCGGATGATGCGGCGCGTGGGTGCCGCCCGGCACGTAATAGACGAAGAACGGCTTGTCGGGCGCGATCTCCTTGAGCTGCTTCATGTACTGGATCGCCTCGTCGGCCATGGCCGTGGTCAGATTCCAGCCGGGATTGCCCTGGAAGGGGTAGATGGCCGTCGTGTTGCGGAACAGGTTCGGTTGCCACTGGCTGGTGTCGCCGCCGACGAAGCCGTAGAAATACTCGAAGCCCATGCCGTTCGGCCACTGGTCGAACGGCCCGGCCTGGCTCGCCTGGTAGAAGGGCGTGTTGTGGTCCTTGCCGAACCACGAGGTCGCGTACCCGTTCTCCTTCAGGATGGTGCCGATGGTGCCGCTTCTCCTTCCGGATGATCGAGTCGTAACCCGGGAACCCCGTCGCCGTTTCGCCCACGACCCCGAAGCCGGCCGACGTGATGGTTGCGTCCCGTGATCAGCGCCGCCCGCGTCGGCGAGCACAGCGACGTGGAATGGAAATTCGTGTACCGCAGCCCGCTCTTCGCGATGCGATCCAGTGCCGGCGTCGGGATGACGCCGCCGAAGGTGCTCGGCGCGCCGAAGCCGACATCGTCCGTCATGATGAGCAGCACGTTGGGCGCGCCCTTCGGCGGCACGACGCGCGGCGGCCACCACGGCTTCGACTCCGAGGCTTTCTCCTTGATCACCCCGCCGAATTTCGGGTCTGGCGGCGGAAGCTGCTTTCCGTCAATGGTTGTGGTCGCATACGGTGAGCCCGGTGTCCCGGTGGTCTGCTGGGCTGAGGCGGGCACGGCTGCCAGCATGGCTGCCAGAACGAACGCCAAAATTACTGATACGAATGATCTTGTCTTCATATTTTCCCCCTTGAATTGGATTTTTTCGCTATTGCGCCCGCTTCGGCTCGCTGCAGGATGCCGTCCAACAATTCCTTCTTGAGCCACTACAGGCGCGTGGCCACTGTCAAGCCCACAATTTTCTGTCCGAAGATTCTTCAAGTCAAAAAACATTACGCTCAATGTACCAAAGAATCGCTTTGGATGAGCGATCCACTGGAATTCCCCTGTGCGCAATTCATCTTGATGGATTTCTTCATGATCCCCCGCAGACGCCATCGACTGAAGCAAAAGAAAGCTACGTTCAAATGCGATTTCAGGCGTCCGAGATAGCTACTAGGGCCGCTATCCGATCGTACACGGTAACATCAGTCTGCTGCCGGCCACAACGACCGGCATCTCTATTCAATTCTCACTTCAATTTTAGCGTCAGGTGTCCCCCTATGTCAAAGGTACCCACAATCCAGAGGATACCTATGCTGTCCCTCAGAATGCGAGTCCGAACGTGACCCCGCCTCCAAGCAAGTATTGCGTGTTCGTGATGAACACATCCCTCGTCCGGAAAACGGCCGGCCCCGCGGTTGTAAACTCCAGGTCCGAGTTTCCTCTTATGTTGACCAGGCTGCCGTTGAACCACATGCTAAGCATCACCGGAGGCGGGAACGGAAAGTAGTATTCGAGACTAACTGCCCAAAACTGGCCCGGCTGGCTCAGGGAGTAGTTCAGGTCTGCCAGTGTCTGCTGGGAAGACCTGAAGTCCAGTGCGCCTTGAGACCAGGCAACAGGACTGTAGAGTAACGCAGCTCGATAGTAGCCTTGTTGCATAACCTGAACCCCGAGAAAAGGCACCCCTATTTTCAACAACACATCACCGCGAATCGTTTGATTCTGAAGAGGCCCCGAGGCTGTTCGAGGGTCATCAAATTCGACTATCATTTGAGACCACATGAATCCACCGAGAATCGAATAGCCTTTCTTGAATTCGTAACCCGCTCCACTCTGGACTGTCCAGAATTGGAAGTTCGTCGCAGTCATTTCGAACTCGGGTGTTGCACTGAGTGGACCGAGCGAAATCGGGAGTTGGCCTGACAGTTGGAAAATGTGAGGTGCAAAACCCGTGTAAGCTGAGAAAAAAGTGAACGGGGCAGCCACGACATTGATACCCACGGTTCCCGACCAGAAGTTGAAGTTTTTCAAGCTCACATCCACCGTACCGACCTGAAGCTGTCCGTCCGGGGTACCGGTATCAGACGAGATGGGGATGCTCATATTGGCCCCTATGTGCTGGTAGCCGATTTGCACATAGGGATTGAGAATGATCTTTCCGGCTTTCAATTCCTGCACCATCGGGAGGTTGGACAAGAAGCTGCCTGTCGCGGAATCTTCACCCATTGACGGCAGAGCGGGTAAACCCGTAGGAATTAGGCCAGGAGAGATATTTTGGGCAAAAAGGACCGCGGGAGAGAGTACCCCTATAACGAGAACAAGCAGTAGAATCTTTTTCATGAATCCATACCCCCAATATTTAAAATCACTTGAAATGAAAACCGACGGCAAAGGCCACTTCCAGGCCGAAAAAACCAGCATCCCCGCGAGGGAGACGACGACAACCTCAACCCGCGCGGCAGCAAACGCCGGCCCGGAGAGCCATGTTGTCTTTTTGTTATAAAATCCTTACATTACGAGTGACAGCATCTTATATGAGAACCTAGCAGGAGAAAAGGTTTTTTTCGATGTGGTCATCGGTTATGCAACAGCTTGCCCGTGGGCAGGCTCTGTTCGAACCGTGGATCACCACAATTGCTTGACAAAGTGTGAATATTTGAAAGACAGTTACCGCGGAAATCCACCAAAGGGAGGAGCGAGTCATGTCAACCGAGGCAGAAAGAACCGGGTTTCGTCCAGCACAAGAAGTCTTTGGGGACGTGCGGGCGAATTGGGGCTGGCTTCTGGCACTTGGGATCGTGTTCGTGATCCTGGGATTCATCGGACTGGGGATGACCTTTGCCGTCACAATGGCAAGCGTGCTTATGTACGGGGTCCTTTTGCTGATCGGCGCGGGCGCTCAGTTCGTTGACGCAGCCAAGTGCAAGGGATGGAAGGGTATCATCTGGCACGTGCTCATCGCCTTACTCTATGTAGTCGCGGGCATTGCTGTGATTCAGAACCCATTAGCCGCCTCGGCGATCCTCACACTGATGCTCGCAGGGGCGCTCATTGTTGTCGGCCTGGCAAGGGCTATTATGGCATTTCAGATGCGAGCGGTCAGGAATTGGATTTGGCCGCTTTTGGGTGGACTGGTCTCTATTATCCTGGGAGGCATCATCATGGCCAATTGGCCGGTATCGGGACTATGGATAATAGGACTCTTCGTTTCAATAGAATTGATGGTGAACGGCTGGTCGTACATCTTTGTCGCAATGTCAGCAAAGAGCGCCTGATGCTGTTTCGCCTTCAAGGAGGGGCATAATAGGCGTGCGCCGGGCTTATACCGCGGGGTAGGATGTGGTGAACGAAGTGAACCGCATCGGTCGCGGTAGTTCAACCCAACCCCTGGATACAATCCAGGATTATTCTTGCTGCGCTCGGCCTCTCTTCGGGCAAAGTCAGCATGTCCCGTATCTCTTTGAATCCCCTTGTCATGAAATCTCGAAGAGGATCCTCAGACCTGAACCGCATAAGCCATGCAGCGAGGTTCTCAGGCGTGACATTGTCCTGCAACAACTCCGGAACAAAGAGAGGGCGGCCGCATTCCTGACAATTGATCCCAAAGCCTGTTCCCACCGTCTTCTTTGAGAGGCCCTTTCCCCTGCTTTTCCAAATTGATGGCCAGCACATTGGCAATGGCCACGTGAATGTCTTTGTCCATAACGAGCGGTTTGAGCACTTTGATCGCGAGTAGCCAGGTAAATTGATCGAGCTTGTAAACCACGGCATGGGGCATGCCTGCCAGCGCGGCTTGAAGCGTCGCGGTCCCGGATGTCACCAGTCCGCTGTCACACGCAGCCATGATTCGCGCCGCGTCCGAAGACTGAACCACCACCGGGACCCTATGTTGCGACACGATCTCGTTGACCAGGGGTCGAAGGTGCTCGCCGGCCACAGGCAGCACAAATTGGGTGTCGGGGTAGCGGCTCACGTGGATGCGAGCTGTTTCACACATGACCGGGAGCATGCGGCGGATCTCCGCAGGCCGGCTTCCGGGAACCAGCGCAATCGAGTAACGACTTGGTTCCAGACCCAGTTCACGCCGAAGAAGATCCCTGTCGGCAGTTTCAGGGATGTCCCGCACCATCGTATGCCCCACAAAGTCGGCTCTCACACCCGCATCCCTGTAAAGCTGCTCCTCAAAGGGGAAGATGGTCATCATCCTGTCCACTCGGGCCGCAATCTTCCGTATTCTTCCGCGTCGCCATGCCCAGACTTGAGGGCTGATGTAGTAGCATACCGGCACTCCTGCACCTCGCGCGATTTTGCAAAGCCTCAAGTTCACATCGGGAAAATCAACAGGGACAAAGACCGCGTGCCGTCCGCTTCGCAACTCGCTTTTCATCTTCCTGTACGCGGAGAGGATGTTGCGAACCTTGCCGAGACCTTCACTGAGGCCGATGGTGTTTATCTCACTATAATGGTGGAAGAGTTCCATCCCTGCCGCGGCCAGCTTGTCCCCTCCAATACCTGAAACCGTGATCTCCGGACAAAGCAGCTTCAGTTCCCGCACCATGGCCGCAGCGTGATGGTCACCGGATGCCTCCCCTGCGAGAAGAAGTATTGAGTATTGAGTCATTAGTGTTGTTTTTCCCGCGTTGCCAGGGAGAAGAGTCGCCCCCTAGGGGCGCAGGCGTTAACATAACTACAAATTCCCCCCTTTTGTAAAGGGGGACAGGGTGATTTTGGTTTGAATTCGCGCTACGCGGGTTCGCGAATCTTCCTAGATCCTCCTTTAGAAAAGGGGGACTTTGCCGCCCTATTGGCCGCTTAAAGTGGTCAGAAACAACGAAACTAAGTTTAAAGCAACGCGTGCGCCTCAGGGGGGAGACACCGTACAATCTTCCTAGTTTAACATCTTGATTGATATGCCGTTTCTGCCACAGACTGGCGGGATGCGATAAAGTAACCAAACTTTGCAGTATCTCAAATCTCTTTTTGACTTGACAAGAAAAAAGCATGTGATATGCCTGCGCACCGTAAACCTGATAGCTTTCTTCAAAAATTACACCCGGATGCCGATCGAGGTCCTCTGATACCCAGAACCCGTCTCATCCGGCAATCCGAACAAAGCCTGGAGCTGAAACATGAAACTGGGTTTATGTGAAAAATGTGGATCACCCACAGACGCCTGCTATGAAATCCGTGACAACCGCGGTTACCTCGTGAAATTTTGCCGAGATTGCGGCCGGACCGCGTCTCTCGTCACAAAGGATGCCCGTAAGTGGCGATGGAAACGGGAAATATCAGGTTATCAGGAACCGGCGGCGCCGGCCTGCTCGATGGACTGCGCGCACTGCGACCATCAAGCTCACACCAAGCCCTCAACCGTGGCAATTGATGTAACCAACCTCTGCAATCAGCACTGCCCGATCTGCCTGGCCTATGTCGACGCAATGGGGTTCGCATATCACCCGCCTATCGAGGTACTTCGACAAGATATTCAAACATTTCGTCAATAACGATCCAAAGCCCAATATGTGTTTCTTTGGTGGTGAACCGACCGTCCACAGGGATTTCCCGGAAATAATGCGCCTCGCCCGGTCTTACGGTTTTCAGGTCCAACTCTTCACCAACGGCATAAAGCTCGCTGACAAAGACTACTGTGCCGAACTTTGCTCCATGGGGATACAGGTTAACTTCGGATTCGACGGCACCAGGCCGGAAATCTATCGCGCGCTCAGAGGCGATAACTCTCTGCCCGCCAAGAAGAGAGCGTTCGAAAACGTCATAGAATGCGGGGTAAACAAGCTTGCTGTGATCTCCACCGTTGCCCTCGGAATTAATGATGAGAATATGAAGGAACTGCTGAGCTTTATCCACGACTACAGAGAGCACGTGTCGGTCTGGGGTTTTGTCCCTTTGACCCCGTGCTGGGAGGGCTCAAAAGTCGATCTGGAACCTACCACCACCGAGTGCGTGGAGAACATATTCGAGAAGATGGTCCCTGACATTGAATTTGTCTCCACCGGAATGATGAAATTCAATGTACTGTCTCGATTTTTCGGAAGGCAGACCCTTGGTGGGTCTCATCCCAATTGCGAAAGCGCGACGCTGCTCGTGTCCGACGGAGATCAATACCGTCCCATATCCAGCTATTTGACAATACAACTTTCGGAACTTTTGGTTCGTCTGAGGAGACTGGATTCCCGGCTCACCCTGAAGTCGGCTTCTGTGCCGGCCACTGGCTTGTACAGGCGCGTCTTCGATGCTTGGACGCTGCTCCGCATGATGGGAGTTCTAAGGAATGCTTTAGACCTCAAGAAGATATTCGGGAAACAGAGCCTGATCAACGCGGCAAAAGCCGTCACTGACCTGATTCGGGGAAGAAAAATAGATCGGATCCTGAAAGACCGGACCTCCTTCAAGCACATTCTCACACTCATAACAATACCGTACGAAGACAAAGGGGGACTGGAGGACGCCCGCCTCAGGGACTGTCCGGCTGTATTCGCCTACGAAGACGTTGATACGGGACGCATTCTGACCACCGCCTTTTGTTCGTGGCAAACCGTGAAAGACGATGTGTGCCGCAAAATCCAGGCACATTACGATTCAAAGACTGGCGATCGACAGACCGTGACACAACAGAACGCGGAAGGTCGTGGATAGAAGCCAGGCGTGGAGTCGGATACTAATCTGCGTTCAAACCGGTAATATTGGGGAACCTTCTTTGTGCAAAGAAGGTTCCCCCAAACCCCCTCCAACCACGCTTTTAGCGTGGTAACACTTGCGGGAATCGTCATTTTCCTAGTGGAAAAATGACTATTCCCGCAACGGCTAGAAGTCCTTGTGGAAGGGTTCGGGAGCGCCTTTTTGAAAGAAGAGCTTCCCCGAACTTTACCGCTTTGAACCAAAATTTGCATCAGCTCATGTCTCCCGAAACCGAAACGATCCTGATTGTCCGGCCCGGTGCGCTCGGGGACACCATTCTCTCTTTGCCCCTGCTAGCTTCTATACAATCAGAACATCCCGACGCGCGGATAACTCTCCTCGGAAATCCCACGTATCAGGATCTCCTGCCTCCGGGCACAGATTTCCAGTCAATTGATTCATCCAGATGGGTCTGGCTTTTTGGATCCAGCGCTGGTGGGAAGTTCGCGCGGACCTTCAACCGCGCGTACGTCATCCTGAACAGACCGGATGATGTGGCCCGCAACCTCCTGAATACCGGCACCAAGTTCGTGCTAACCGCTTCGTCCACCCCCCCGCAAGGGAAGCACGCTGTGGCACATCTTCACGAAGCGCTTGGATTCCCGGTGCCGCCGAGACGGCCGGCTCTCAGGGAACTAGCCCCCCGGGAGAAAAGCGATGTGATCTGGATACACCCGGGGAGTGGAGGGTCCAAGAAATGCGTCCCACTTGAGACCATCACGCGGCTCGCTGAGATCTTGCGCAGCGAGACCGGGCTGGCAGTCGCTGTAACCGCGGGGGAGGCTGATGACTTTCTCAGGGAACTCCCCGAATGGGAGAAGCTTACGGGTGGGCCGCGTACATACCTTGCGGATAATTGGCCGCTCCCCGAGTTGTGCAAGCAATTGGGCGGAGCCAGGTTGTTCGTCGGGAACGATTCCGGGATCAGCCACCTGGCTGCGAGCCTTGGTGTACCTTCTGCTGTTTTCTTCATATCGAGCGACCCGATTCAATGGTCCCCGTGGGTCCCGGCAGATCAGCTGAGGATCATTGACTGCCGAGGAGGGAGTGGCTCTTCGACTTGATTTGGAGCGGGAAGCACGGGGAATCTTGGATTTCGGAGGGCTGTAGTCGGAGGTGCCAGGTTTGGGGAGGTGGGTGCCATATTTTTGCTACAAACAAAATGCTATTATATAACACTATTATTATAATTACCTTTAGTCATTTATCATGAACGCTGCCCAATTTGTTAAAATGAATTTAGTAATTGAAGATAACTCTTCAATTATTTGTCTTTGTTAGTTACATTATAGTTTCATACATATAAACACCTGTTCTAACAGAGTGTTGTCTATGTAAGGCACGGTATCTATATAACAAAGACTCATAGTCTGGTAGTATGTCAAGTCATTATGTTCACAATGTTCTCCGCCTTGATCTTCTCCGCCAGAGGGTAGAAACTATGATAATCCGCTGTTCAGCAGCGAACAAGATGACGAAGAAACTTGGGAAAGATGAATCTGCAAGAGCAAGTTCTGAAGATTGTCCTGGAACGCCCCGGCACCTCCAAGAAAAGAATTGCCCGATTGTTTGACCTTTCGAGTTATCGTCTGCACCGCGTTTTTCGGCATATAGACAGGGACCTGCAAGGACGAACCCTCGTGCACCATGATGAAAACGGAGTATGGGTGGTGAAGATGGACCTGGGCAAATGCAAGGGCACATCATGGTGTGGAGACCTTGGAGGGGGATACAGCCAATGCTCGAATAATCCGGAATTTCCGGACCAACGGTGCTACGAACATTCCGAGTGCCAAAATCCTGAGATGGTCGCGTTCAAGCGCAAGTTGGACTATCTCGCCGGCCCCGCAGAACCTACAGCGTTTCACTTGAGCCACCTGACGATAGCGATTGTCGAAAACCTTATCGAGCGTTTGAAGAAAATAGCCCCGCTCACGCTCAAGGACCAGCTTGAAAAGGACAAATTTCGCGGGCTACTGGAGGCGGCGCTCAGGACACGTCAGATGGAAGGACCAGATGCGGCAGCGCCGGTCACACGACCGGATTCCGCCTGAGTTTTTCGAGCGCCATCGCCGATCCTCGGGCAATACCTTTGATTACTCTTTGAAGAAGCACTTCCTCATCCTGGAAGTAGCCTCGGACGCTACCAGACAGCAGGTCCTCAATGCCTGGCGAAGACTGGCTCGGCGCCATCATCCCGACGCAGCCGGTGGTGACGAAGAGCGCATGAAGGCTATCAATCTTGCCAAGGAACGGATCTTTAGGATCAAGAGGTGGGACTGACCGTGAGGGGAAGAGGCTTATGAGGATGGGTATCACAGCAAGTTGTGACCAAACAGGTGAGATGTAGGAAAGGCCTGCAGGGACGCTGGCCGCTACGATAATGATGGTGGTAGCCTCGCGCTGAACGCGGGGTGCCCGCAATGCTGATTTGTTTGTGAGCGAATCGGTACCAGAAGGGTCTTTCGGCCTATGGCCTATAATCGAAACGTTCGCCAAAAAAAGAAGAAGGGGACGCTAATGCGTCCCCTTTCTTTATTCTCATCGATTTTTGATTTGACCGATTACCAGTAGGTCCCGAAAACACCCTCAGCATCCGGCAATCAATTTGACCGCCATAGAGTCTTTCTTGGCGAACGGGGCGAATTTCTTCTTGGTACGGGGACCACCATAACCAAATCCCATGGGCCTTCCCATACCCATTCCGTATCCTACGCCCGGCGGTCCGCAAACCGGCGGTCCACACATCGGCGGGGGACACATAGGAGGCGGGCACATTGCCATAGGTCCGCACGGCGGGGGTCCACATTTGGGGCGGCGGCATAGATCCACCAGGCAATCAACTGCCCTAAATGGAAGGGCAACCACTCCCACTACAACGTCGCAGGCCCCTCTAGCTATCTGAGCCAACGGATTCGGTTTGCATGTCGGTGGTTGGCAAGGCGGTGGGCCACACATAGGTCTCGGGCCGCAAACCGGTGGTGGGCCGCACACAGGCGCCGGACCGCACACCGACATCGGCGGCGGGCACATCATGGGTGGTGCACAAAATGCCGGAGGCGGGCAGACCGGGCCTCCTGCTAGGGCCTGTCCGCCGGAAACGGCAACCAACAGGCCGACGATCAGCAAGGCACGGACGAGAACTCTCTTTGTCATCCTATACACTCCTTAATGAGGCAGGCCGGCGACAGTCACAACAATTTGCCGCCTACCCCCGAAAAATAGCTTACGCTGAATGGATCGCACCATAGCAAAAGGGCTCATGGATTGTCAATCAAAGAATTTCTGGAAGGGTGTCTGGTGAAGCTGTTGGCTCCCTAATCGTCCTTCTCTTGCCAAACAGGTTCTTCGTCCGGTATTTCTGATTCGGGCCTCCGAGGAAAACCGATACGGCCGCATCCGAAGTCGGGCGTCTGACAGGAACCCAGACTCGCCAGGATCTTCTGCTTGAATGATTGGCCGGACCGTTGCCACTCCTGGACAGACATCTCAAAAAGCGGCTCGTGATTCTTGTCGAAGCGGACCTTACCCCTCGGGCCCGTTAATTCCATCTCCTCGATGGCCTTAATTATCTTGATCAGTTCTCTTTCTCGGCTATTCGCACTCAGACCCCCGCAAATGGCGCCGGCTATGTCGTAACCTTCCGCTGCCTTAGCTATGTCAGTAACATCGGCCCCCATTTCACGTTTGATGGCATCCGCGAAATCTTTGGGATTCTTGAGTGCCGTCAACGTCTTCACTCCTGCAGAGGCTTCGCCCAACTCTTTGAGGGTGTGAGGGAATGCTGTCAAAGATTCCGGGCCTATTATGGGCTTCTTCGCGGAAGGAGACGCACTCCGCAATGCCTTGAGAAAAGCGACCGCTGATGCCTTCTTGAAGGAGGCGAAGATGAAATCGGGTTTCGTTTCAGCCACTGCGTCTATGACTGCTTTTACGCCTTTCGTGTGATCGGGGACCATGATTCGGTTTGCAAACATTCCGCCGGACCGCTCGAAGGTGTACGCAAAAAAGTCTGCCTCTTCGTTCCCTTCGGCATCGTCGTCACCGGTCAGAAGCGCAATTCGGCCGAGGTTCTTCATGGCCCAAGGAGCTAATGGTTGAGCCGCTTGATAGGAGTTGACGCACAATCGAAAACTCCCCGGCAAACACATTTCTCCTGCTACGAGACGCACCGCGGGATTTGTTACGAACAGGATAGCGTTGCCGCCCCCTACGCCGTGGATCGTCTGTTCGGCTCCTTTGACGGACGGGGGCCCTACCAGGAAACGAACCTCCCGATTCATCAGGAGATCTGCAAGGGCCTCCAGGGTCTTTTCGTCATCAGGTCCGGAATCCTTTTTCAATATCTCGATGGAAGGGACTTCTGACCTTTTCTCCTTGAGAAAGAACTCGAATCCTGACATCAACGATCGAGCTTCCGACGAATGCGGTCCCTGCTCCGGCAAAATAAAGCCCACTTTCTCGATGGGCCTTTCCTGTGCTCGAGCTAATGACAATCCTCCCAGCATGAGCGCGGCCGAAGCGCCTGTACGGATGAGAAAATCACGGCGGGAGATCCGGCGCTCCACACATTCTCGCTGAGACTCCCTCCAGGGAGAGGGCGCCTTTTGGCGGTCTCGGCCGTCGCGCGGCCTGTGTTCGATGTCGTATCCCGGGGCATTTTCTCGGCGCGACATGTTCTTTGTTTTATCCCCTTTTCCCGGCTGGTGCGTGATTCGATTGTGATTTCATTGCCCGGCATCCTACCTTAAACCGGGGAAGGTGTAAAGAAATCAGGTAATGCGGCCCGTGAGAAGAGCGCCTTATGGAATCATGCTGAAACCGGCTGCGGATTAACCGGGAGTTCCCTGCCACCCGTGTGGCTGTTCCTATTTCTATTCTTAGAGGAGAAGGGATTTAACGCCTTGGTGGCCCAGGTGGGGGAGGTGGAAGTGGCCGTAGATCCTGTCCAGGAAGTTCGGGACGCGGAAGACGATCCTCCCTGAAGGTCTTGCCAAATGCGTCCAGGCCTTGTTTGACTGCGTCAAGCACGTCTTTGTTGGTGTCACTGAACTTGCGGATCGCCTGAAGCGTTTTATCCGCGTCATCAAGGGTCTGCTTATTGCTGTCAACTATTCCCCGGGTGAAAGGTCTGAGGACCTGGTCGGAGAATACCTTGCCAGCCTGATACATCTTTTCCGAGAGTTGGTTGCGCTCCGGGTCTTGGAGGAACGATTCGACCTGGCCTTTGATTATTCCCTTAGTGATCGGATAGAGTTTCTTCGCAAGCCACTCCGAGTCTTGCTCCAGCTTGGCATCTGGAACATCTTTCAGAGATTCCTTCAGCTTTTGTGCAGCCGCGGAAGCAGCGCCCTGGACAAAAGGTTGGGCAACTTCCGCTGCCCGCTCCCCGTGAGACTTAGTCATGAAGCCGGACAGCAGCTTGACCGCCCCGTAAACGGCCAGAACGATCACCAGTCCCGCCAGGGTGTAAGCCAGAAACTTTTTCATTCAGGGACCTGAAAATGCCCCCCGGACGAATGCATCCGAGGGGCCGATATCAAAACACCAGCTGTCTCCGTCACGGCATCGGACGGCCCCACGAATAGCCCGCAGGAACCGCGCGGCTTACCTTTGCCTTACGGATGGGCCTCTGCATGGGAGGAAGACAAACCGGGGGAGGACAATCCAGCCGACAAGACACTACCTTGCAGCTTGGCGGTATAAAGGAATCCTGGGAGCACTTAACCACGGCCATTTCTGAAGCATGGCCCGGGGTAGGCCCGAATCCTTGATACAAAGCCCCTCTTGCATTCTTGGCGGTCGCCACGAATACTCCGCCGGCATGACTCCAAGCTGCCACGAGCAGCACAAACAGCAAGCCGGCAACGACAACGATGAACTTCCTATTCATTTCCTACCTCCATTCGCTTAATCATAGACAATATATCAGCCCTAGTCCAGCACTAGGACACATGCATCCGGAAAAAAGTTCCCGGCTAGATTCTCTTAGGCCGTGGTCCGTGTGCAACTCCCGTTGAATCGGACTTTCGAGCGGTTTGACCAAAATATGCACACGCATGGGCAACTCCGAGACAGGGCGAAGACTTCTTAAGCCGTCTCGTCTAGTAGCGCAGTCTGGCCTGTGGCTTCCAGAACGCTTGCCCACAGCTTGCCCCGCAGATCCAAACGTTTGCGCCCCGCTACCACCAGGTTTACCGGGATGTAGACAAACTCGTCGTTCCAGGTCCCGACCACCATGTTAGTTTTGCCTGTCATTCCCGCGTGGACGGCCGTCTGGCCCAGCAAGCCGCAGAAGATCGAGTCGTTGGCCGTGGCTTCCACTGAACGGATCATGTAGCTCGGATCGATGTACTTCAGGTTCAGCTCTATTCCTCTGGCCTTGAAGTGCTCGTTGATTGCGTTCTTCAGAAGCACCCCTATGTCCCCAAGCCTGCGATTGCCCGACTCGTCCGTCTCTTCCACCTTGAAAAACCTTTGCCCGGCCCCTTCCGCCACTACTATGACCGCGTGCTTCCTTTCCTCCAGACGCTTTTCCAGCATCGCCAACAGACCATGCGGACCTTCGAGGTCAAAATCACATTCCGGGACTAAGACAAAATTGGCCTCTCGCTTCGCCATGATGGCGCTGGCAGCTATGAACCCGGAGTGGCGCCCCATCAGTTTTACTAGTCCCACGCCATTGGGCGCTCCAGTAGCCTCGACATGGGCTGCCGTAATAGCCTGGGTAGCCATGCTTACGGCAGTGTTGAACCCGAAGGATCGCGAGAGCAGGTTGATGTCGTTATCGATGGTCTTGGGGATACCGATAACGCTGATCTTAGCACCTCGAGAGCGGATTTCATCCGCTATCTTTGCGACGGCTCTGAATGTGCCGTCCCCGCCAATAGCGAACAAAATGCCTATATTCATCCGTTCAAGAGCATCCACAATCTCGTCGATGGGTTGAGGGCCTCGCGAAGAGGAGAGAATAGTCCCACCCATCTCACCAATATCTGCCACCACATCAGGCGTGAGTTCCATGACAGGGTGTCCGTAACGCGGGATAAAGCCCTGTAGTCCGAACCTGATGCCGAGCACATTCTTGACGCCGTAGATATGGTAGAGAGTCAGAACCAACGACCGAATAACGTCGTTAAGGCCAGGACAGAGCCCGCCACAGGTGACCATCGCACACTTCAATTTGCTGGGATCAAAGAAGATTTTCTGGCGAGGTCCTGCCTTCATGAATGAGACGGGGGTCCGGCCCTCCCTGACATCCCGCACCAGCTTATGGGGCGAGAGATCAAAGAGCACTTGTTCATTGTCGTCCACCCACTCGACACGCTTCAATGGAGAATCTATTCTAGGCTCTCCAAGAGATTCGATGGTCGTATCCATACGTCGTGGCGCCCTTACCGCTCCATCACGTTTATTTCTGCAACATCAAGGACTTAATCCATTCGGAATGCCTCACCATACCTCAAAAAGCTGAAAAAATCAATAAAAAACAGTTATTAGCAGTAACCACTTAGTTACAGGGGGGAATCGGTGTTTCCGTGCCATTGCGAGCCCAGCGAAGCAATCTCAGCTTTGGCGGCGCCGGAGATTGCTTCGCTGGGCTCGCAATGACAATCCCTCGCCCACACGTTATTAAGGGATTAATATTGGCAACAATCGTTCAGTTCCGGGCCACAGAGTTCTGGATTGGAGCTCACTTGTAGCTGATTCGATAAATGGCACCGGCTTTGTCATCCGATACAAGAAGCGCCCCATCAGGCATTACAAGTACGTCCACCGGTCGACCCCACGCCTGCAAGCCTTGAAGCCAGCCTTCAGCAAAGACCTCATATTTTACCGCCCGGTTATTCTGAAGGCGAACCAGTGTGACGCGGTAGCCTATGGGAACACTGCGGTTCCACGAACCGTGTTCCGCTATTAAGATCTGGTTCTTGTACTCCGGGGGGAACATTGCCCCAGTATAGAAACGCATCCCCAGAGAGGCCACATGCGGCCCCAGCTCCATTGCAGGCGGCACGAACTCTTTGCATGAGTGCTTAGCTCCGAACTGCGGATCCGGTATGTTCGTTCCGTGGCAATAAGGGAAGCCGAAATTAAGCCCCCTTTTCGGCGCACAATTCAACTCATCCGGAGGAAGGTTGTCCCCCATCCAGTCTCGGCCATTATCTGTAAACCATAGCTCACGCGTAACTGGATTCCAGTCGAATCCGACGGTATTACGAATCCCTGAGGCGAAGATCTCCAACCCCGAGCCGTCGGGATTCATCCTCATGATGGTTGCGTAACGCGGGTCTTTGGGCTCACAAATATTGCACGGAGCCCCAACCGGAACGTAAAGCTTTCCGTCAGGTCCAAATCGGATGAACTTCCACCCGTGGTGTTTGTCCGTGGGAAAGCTGTCGTTCACCACCACCGGCGAAGGCGGATTGTCCAGGCGGTCCTCGATACCATCGTACCGCAACACTCGATTGACCTCGGCAACGTACAGCGATCCTTTAAACAGCGCCACACCGTTGGGCAAGGTCAGTCCTCGATCTATGGCGATGACCTGGTCGGCCCTGTTCTGTTTCTTGCGATCGAGAACAGCGTAGACCACGCCAGCGTCACGAGAGCCGACAAAAAGGATCCCGTTGGGGCTCAAAGTCATGGAGCGAGCCCCCTGCACGTTGTTCGCATACACGCTTATTTCAAAACGCGGGGGCAGCTTGATCTTGTCGAGTTGAATCTCCTGGCTGATGCACGACGATGATGTCAAGAGAGTAAGCGTTAATACAAGCGGCGCCAGGAATCGAAGGGCACAATTAGGCTTGCTAGTGGCACGCACATTTCGAATAATTGCGACACTCATGTCCCCCTCCAAGAGAATATATAATTGATTCAAAGAGGACCGGTCAGACGTTAAAACGGAAAAGGACTATGTCCCCGTCTTTCATCACGTAATCCTTCCCTTCAAGTCGCACTTTGCCTGCTTTATGGGCCGCGGCCTGGGAGCCGGCCTCTTTGAAATCATCGTACCCGACTACCTCGGCCCTTATAAAGCCCCTTTCGATGTCTGAGTGAATGGTCCCGGCGGCTTTCACCGCGGTAGTTCCCTTGTTGATCTGCCATGCCCTGACCTCGGGATCTCCCACCGTAAAGAAGACTATAAGATTAAGGAGTGCGAAAGATGTTCTTATTATCCTTTCTTTGGCCCCTTCTTCCAGTGCAAGGTCTTTGAGAAACTCCCGCGCGTCTTCCTCGCTGAGCCTTGCGATTTCCGCTTCAGTGTCGGCATAGAGCCAGTCCAGGGTAACATTGGGTTGCCCTTCCAGGTGTGCGCCTATTTCTTCCAGCGTAGATCGGATGTCTTCCCGGCTTTTATCTTCACCGGCATTGATCAGGATCAACTCCGGCTTGGCTGACAGGAACGAGAACCCCCTCAACTCTTCGGATTCAATGGCCGGCGGAAAGGTACGGAGCGGTTTGCCGTCATTCAGGAGAACCTGGGCCTGCTGGAGAAGGTCCAGCTCGTGCGCGAGATCTTTGCGGCCCTTTTGAACATCCTTACTAAGGCGTTCGATACGTTTTTCAATCACCGCAAGATCGGACAAAATCATCTCTTCTTGCACGGCAATATAATCCCTTACAGGTTCCGGCCGGCCCAGGGCAGGGGAATCAAAGAATCTTATGCAATGCAGGATCGCGTCCAGAGGACGAATATGGACGAGGGTCTTGTCACCGATGGAACGGCCCGGTTTGCCTTCGCCGGTGATTCCGGCAATATCCAAGTATTCGACGTGCACAGGGGTGACCTTCTTGGGCTTCTGGTAATCGGCCAGGAAATCGAGCCGAGGGTCCGTGACCTTTACCATTCCCAAGCCGGGATCCTGGTGGCCCCGGCGCTCCCCGGATTCAATACCACCGGTCAGCGCTCTGAAAACCGTGCTTTTGCCGCTTCCGGGCAGTCCGATAATCCCCAGTTTCAATAGACGCCATCCTTTCTTTGTAACCGTTCACCGAGAATTTGGCGCCGTCACGGAGGCCGGTCCTGTGGAATGCGGCGTCGTGCCTGCCGGCCACATTCCCGGTTAACCGCTTAGCCGGTGAGCTGGTGCCTTTACTCTCATGCTGTAGCAGAGGTGCGTTGTGACCTCCCGCTCCAAAGCAGATCTTCGAAAGAAGCGAATGCGATGTCAATCGGTTGTTTGTGTTCGGCTGGGACAAATGTGAGCGAGCCGCCTGAACCAGCAGGCGCGCCCGCGTTCGGGTCAACGGGAGTGCACAAAACGGATATAGAGCAGAACGTTGTTACCCTCTCCCTTAGTGGGTGAGGGAGACTTGGCTTCAGCATCCTTCATACCGGATGCCACTGCACCGTGGTTAATCAGTTCAGTCGTAAGGTTGCCATATGCGTCCGAAGGAATCATCACCCCGACTACCACTTCTCCAACACGGCCGCGATTATTCTCGTCAACCAATCTGCCTTGAATATTGGGCAGTATGCGTTTCAAGGATTCGACGGCCTGATCGATGCTGGGGCTTTCCACAGTCAGATTGTCCGCGCCTATCCGGTCGGCGATGGTGGGGAAATTCCTGCTTACTGTTTCGATGTTGTTTCCTAATGAATCTGGCATTGACTTGGATAAGAGAGGAAGGTGGGCGGCAGGGCTGGAAGGCTTGGTTTCGGACGCCGGCATCAAAGTGCTAACCTGCATCTGGTGAGGTTGCATGGCGCCCGCGTCCTTGACCGCAATTCGCGCGTCCGCATTCGGGCGTGTGCCGGGATCGTACATGGATTGATACGATGCCAGCGACGGCATCATCTCTGTATGTGAGTAATTATAAAGGACAAAGCCGGCAACTGCGATAAAAGCGAGCGCAGAGACTCCCACAGGGAGCGGCAGTACATAAGGCGCGGAAGAAAAGAAATTTCGAAAATAGTTCAGTAAGGAAGAGGAGGGGGCGTCATGAAGTCTCGCGTTAAGTTGGGCCATGAATTCCCGAGGAGGGGCGACCCGTTCCAAATTGGTCAACGCTCGGACAGTCATCCCATACCATTTGAAATCTTCTTTACACTCCGGACAGCAATGAAGGTGCTTCCAAACCACTGTTTCAGTTTCACCGTCGACTCGCTCATCGTGGAGTTCACCAAACAGGCCGCTTATTCGTTCGCATTCGCTCATGATAACGCCTTCTTCAATTTTTCTTTTACGACCATCCGCGCTCTATGAAGACGGGATTTGGTCGTTCCTTCCGGAAGACCCAGCATCTGGGCTATTTCTTCGTAAGAAAAACCTTCTATATCCCTCAGGATCACTATTTCCTTGTGATCCGGATCGAGGTCGTTAATTGCGTCTTGCACGATCTTCTGAATCTGTTTGCTGGCGAGAATCGTTTCCGGATTAGTAGTTAGGTCCGGAATCGCTCTCTCTAAAGACTCCCGTTCGTCCTCGCCATTCGATTGCCCTCTGTTGGCAAAGTACCCCCTCCGTCTTGAGGGACTTAAACCTGTTCTTCCCTCTGTTGGTGGCAATTTGAAAGAGCCACGTCGAAAATTTTGCATCGCCTCGAAACTTCTTAAGATTTTGATATGCAGCAGTGAAAACCTCTTGAGCCAGGTCGTTAGCCTCCTCAGAGTCACCGACAAACCGGTACGCTAAGTTGTAGATCTTCTTATAATATTTTTCAACGAGAATATCAAAGGATTCTCGGTCGCCTCGTACACACCTCTCTACTATATCTCTGTCGTCATCTGTCTCAGGTTTGAAAGCTGAGAACAGGAACATGCTTACCATGTTCAGACAAAGGCAGTTCAGAATTGTTTCAGGGAAGCAGGCCATTTAACGAATTTTTTCTCCGCGCAAAATTCTTCTGAAAATAAGGGGAAATGAGAGGCAAAGTCAAGAAATAAGGATTATATCATGTAATCGTTCGGTTACAAGACTCCGCTTAGGGTACCATGTCTGGAATTTTGGGGGCCTGCCCCCTGCTGTCCACGCGTAGCTGAATCCGTCCGAAACCGTCATTCCCGCGCAAGCGGGAATCCAGAAAGGGGCATACGGAGTCACCAATTCCGTGGGAAAGCAGACAGTTACCCGTGCCCCTGAGTTGCGGGATCGAGTATGGTGCCCGTGCGATTAGCATTGTCAAGCTTTGCACCCTCAAGGTCCGCATCAGAAAGATTCGCACCATCAAGCCCTTGAAGAACAACTCACCCCTCTTTTCTACCCGACAGGGCTCCTTGAACTCTGCAGCGCGTCACTGAATGGTTACCAAAAGTCGTAATCCCTCTGTTACGCATGGAAAAAGATTGTCATTGCGAGCGTAGCGAAGCAATCTTCTGCAATGCCAAAGGTAAGATTGCTTCGTCGTTTCACTCCTCGCAATGACACGGGACCTACGAATCACCTTGAAACTGAACGGCTCCCAAAGTCCGTGACTTTTCTTGACAACAGCAGTTCGGCAATGATAGTAGCTAAATTGTTTTGCAAAGAAAACCTCAGTTCGCTAGGACGAACTTGGCATGGCCACCCGCAAGAAAACCAGATCAGATGATAAGTACGTGGTGCCGGCCTTAGAGCAGGCCTTACGTGTGTTGTTCCGCATGGCACAAGCCGAATCAGCTCACATGAACTTGACCGAAATCTGTGAAGAAGTGGGAATGCACAAGAGCACAGCTTTCTGTATTCTCCACACACTTCGGAAGTACGGCCTCGTTCAAACGAGCGGTAGGGGTCAAGGCTACACCCTTGGCCCAGGTCTGATCGGTCTCTCACGCAGATTTCTTGACACTCTCAGCGCTCCAAAGCTTGCCGAGCCTCTTCTCGCGGAACTCGCAACGAAGGCGCGGGCCACGGCTGCCCTTGGGTTGATCGCAGACAAAAACGTGTTTGTCGCTGCCAAGCACGAAGGTGGACGTGTAATTGGTATCACCATGCGTGTCGGCCATCGCTTCCCCCTCACCTACGGCTGCCATGGCAAGGCTATTGCCGCTTTCCTTCCTGAAAAGGAACTCGATACCCTGCTCCAGGATGAAGAGCCCTATTATCATGGGGACCCATCGAAGTTCGACAGGGATAGGCTGAATAAGGAAATGAGCAGATGCCGCCGGGACTGGTTCGCTGAGGACTTGGAGGAGATGGTGCCGGGGCTAAACGTTGTGGCAGCGCCTGTGCTTGGCCCCAACGAACGACCGATCGGATACATTGCAGTACTCGGGCTATTATCTGCAGAAGCTGCCCGACAGTGCGGGCCTTTGGTTGCAGAGGCCGGAAAGACTATGTCACGACAGCTGGGCGCCAGGGTGGAAGGATAAAGAATTGACCAGGAAACCTTGTTGCATGAAGGCAGCCGCGGATCCAGAGAGCCTATCACCGAAAATGAGGAGTACATGGCGAAGAGACTGATACTGAAAGAATTGAGCCGTTACCGGATCGACACGTACGCAGACATCATTTACAGAAATGCCCTTCTCTATGGAGATTGGGAGGCCTTCATATACGGGCGGGAAAGAGTAACCTTTTCGCGATACAACGAACGGGTGAACGCGCTTGTCCACGCCCTTTACTCACTGGGGCTCTCGAAGGGGGCGGGATCGGTATCCTTTCCTGGAATTGCCTCGAGTGCACAGATGTCAACGGCGCAGCCATGAAGCGCGGATTCGTCGTTTCCCCATTTAATCCCAGGATGCGGACGGAGGAGTTGGACTACATAATCAACTATTCCGACGTGAAAGCGCTTTTCGTGGGTCTGGAGCTTTTGGAGGAAACAGAAAAACTGCGGCCTCATCTTTCCAATGTTCAACAGTACGTGTCATTCGAGGGTTCCGCGCCGGGCATGGCTTCTCATCGCGGCTTGATCGAGGCATTTCCAACGGATGAGCCAAATGCCGACATTATAGAGGGCGATAAGTTCATCATTTTCTATACGAGCGGGACCACTGGAACCCCCCGCGGAGCGGTCTATACCCATGCAAGTAAGATCCGGGAGACCAAAAACAAGGCGCTGCAGGTTGGACTGAGGCCTGGAAACAGGCACGTGATGATTCTGCCGCTCTTTCATATCGGGGGCTGGTCCCATTTCTGGGCATTCTTCTATGTGGGAGCGAGCAACGTGATTATGCCCAAGGGATCTTTCGATCCACAAGCCACTCTTCAGGCCATCCAGGATGAAAAGGCGACCGACATCCATATCGTGCCCACCCACCTTGTAGGCATGTTGGCTTCTCCCGACATAGGCCGACACGATCTCTCCAGCCTTGAGAGGATGTGGTATGCAGCTTCCCCGATGCCGACCGAATTGCTCCGGAGAGGGATTGCCACCTTTGGCGAGGTATTTGCCCAGGGGTACGGGCAGTCTGAGTCCGGTCCGGACATCACAATTCTCTCAAAGGAGTCGCACCGGGTTCTCGACAAGTCTCCGGATGAGCAGAAGGTGCTGGCTTCCTGCGGTCAGCCCTGTACGGGGGTGCACGTACGGGTCGTCGACGATGAGGACAACGATGTGGAGCCCGGCGTGGTCGGGGAGATCGTTGTCCAGAGCAAAGCGGTCATGGTCGAATACTGGAAAATGCCTGAGGAAACGCGCAATACAATCGTTGATGGATGGCTCCACACGGGGGACATGGGATATTACGATGAGAAGGGCTTTATCTACATCGTAGACAGAAAGAAGGACATGATTATCTCCGGTGGAGAAAATGTCTATCCGCGGGAAGTGGAAGAAATCCTCTACCGCCACCCCGCAATCTTAGAGGCCGCGGTCATAGGCGTGCCCGACGACACGTGGGTGGAACGGGTTCACGCTGTCATCACAGTAAAGGAGGGACAGAAGGCAAGCCCGGATGAGATCATCACGTTCTGCACGGAGCATCTTTCCCGGTACAAGGCGCCAAAGTCCGTAGAATTTGTCGAGTCCCTGCCCAGAAACCCTCAGGGGAAAATCCTGAAGAGAGAGCTTCGGAAGAAATACCTGCAGGAGTAGGGAAAGAAAGCCCTAGTGAACGCAGTGAGACGGTGAACGACTGACGCCCAACAGGGATAAGTCAGATGCAGACTATGGATTGGGAGAAGAGAAATGGTTGCAAGCAAGGCAAATCGTACTATTCGCAACGCACCCGGGACCCGCCGCGTCGGCTTCACGGTGAATGGACAGTATTACCAGTTCAACGTAGGGAGCCAAATCAGCGAAATCTCCCCTACCCATACGCTGTCCTGGACGCTCAGGGAGACGCTCAGTCTTACAGGCACCAAAGTTTCCTGTGATCAAGGCGCATGCGGGTGCTGTAGCGTCATCATGGACGGAAGGGCTTTCCTCTCCTGTAAGGTCCTGACGATCGAGTGCGATGGAAAGACGATAATGACAATCGAAGGGCTCAGGAACCCGGAAACAGGTGCGCTAGATCCCCTTCAACAGTCGTTTGTTGACCACACCGCGTTTCAGTGCGGCTACTGCACACCGGGAATGATCATGACGGCTAAGGCATTCCTCAACGAAAACCCGCACCCCACGGAAGAAGAGATACAAGAAGCTCTTTCCGGCAATTTCTGCCGGTGCATAAGCCACTACCAGGTGATCAGGGCTGTCATGTCAGCCGTAGAAAAGGGGAAGTAAGCGTGGGCGATAATTACAGATACATAGGGAAACCAACCCCCCGGCGGGATGCTGTGGATGTCGTCACAGGGGCCGCACTATACCTTGACGACCTGAAATTTCAGAACCTCCTCCACGGAAAGGTGCTGAGAAGCCCTCATGCCCATGCTCTTATCAAGAAGATTGACACAAGCAAGGCTGAAGCGCTGTCTGGCGTAAAGGCCGTCCTCACCTGGGAGAATGTCCCCGATTGGAGAGGTGGCACACCCCGCAAAGTGCCTGTGCTTGGCAAAAAAGTCAGGTACGTGGGTGACGCTGTAGCTCTCGTCGCGGCCACGACCGAGCAGATTGCGGAAGATGCCTTGGATCTTGTCGACGTAGAGTACGAGGTTCTGCCTGCGGTCTTCGATATCGATTCGGCCCTCAAATCAGGTGCTCCCCTCGTTTATGACGAGTTCCCCGGCAATATTATACCCGGCGGGACTATCGCCTTCGGGCCTAACTGCCTAAAAGGCGTAGTGAAAGGGGATGTGGAAAAGGGGTTTGCAGAGGCGGATGTCACCAGTGAAGGCACCTTCGGGTACGAGAACATTCCCAATGCCCTTCCCCCTGAATCAGTGGGAGCAGTGGCAGGATGGGAGGAGCCGAACAAAGTCACTGTATGGGGCAGCAGTCAGGCCCCCTACATGGACAAGATGACCCTATCCTATGTCTTCAACAAGCAGGTGGACGTAAGATGTGTCGGAAGCCATGTGGGCGGCAGCTACGGGACGAAGATAATGTCATGGCAGGTTCAGGCCTACGCAGTCCTCTTGAGCAAGGCCACCGGGAGGCCGGTAAAGGTCATGTTCACCAAGGAAGAACACATGGCCGCCTTCACTCTGAGGATCGGCTCGCGGATTCATGCCAGGGTAGGCATGAAAACTGACGGCACATTAACGGCCATACAGGGCACATGGTATGTTGACACTGGCTACTATTCCTTTACTACGCAAGCCCAGGTTGCAGTGGGTTCAGGCGAACTCATGATCATGGCCCAGTGCCCCAACTGGGACCTGAAGAACATCATTGTAGCCACAAATCGGAACGCTTCGGGGATTACAAGGGGCTTCGGAGGACAGGAATTAAAGTGTTCATTCATACCTCTTCTGTGTCTTGCCATGGAAAAGGCAGGACTTGATCCCTTCGAAGTGCTCAAAAAGAATTACGTCAAGCCCGGCGGGGGATACTTTTGGCGGGACGGTAACTGGTATCAGTACCCGGGGCATCGACTATTCCAAGGCCATGGACAAGGGCGCTGAGCAATTCGGCTGGAAAGAGAAATGGAAAGGCTGGCTCACACCCACTACGGTGAATGGCGCGAAGCGGACAGGGATCGGCGTGGGTGTCCACGGAAACGCCGACGTGGGCGAAGACGCGGCGGAAGCATACGTACAGCTCGACTACAACGGCACGGCAACAATCTTTCTCTGTGTGGCGGAGCACGGGACCGGCCAGAAGAGCAACTATGCCAAAATGGTAGCAGAAGTGCTTCAGATGCCGCTGGACCGGATCTCTATGACCCCTGCCGATACGCTGGTCACACCCTTCGAATTCGGACCCGTGGGTTCCAGAGGGACCTACGCCATTGGGAGTGCTGTCATCAACGCGGCAGAAGATGCGAAGAGAAAGCTTTTTGAGTTTGCCGCCCCGAAATTGGGAGTGGATCCTCAAGATCTGGAGACGGCCGACGGGGTTGTCTTTGTGAAAGGGTATCCGGAAAAGAGCCTGAAATGGAGGGCCTTGGGAAGTGACCGGACTCTACTAGGGTTCGGGCGCTTTGAGCCGGATTTCACTCTGTGCAATTGCATGATGAGCTTTGTCGAGGTTGAGGTCGATACGGAGACGGGAAAGGTGACCTTGCTGCGCGTGGTGCTTGCCACCGACGTGGGCCAGATCATAGACCCGCATGGTCTCGAAGGTCAGCTCAACGGATGTATCGGTTCAGCGGGCATCGACAGTGCCGTCTTCGAAGAAACAATCCTCAATCCCTCCACAGGGCACATAGTTAATGCGAACCTGATCGACTACAAGTGGCGGACCTTTTCCGAGCTGCCGACCATCGAGCATGTGGTGCTCGAGACGCCCATTCCCACGCACCGCTTTCATGCGGTCGGCGTCGGGGAGGTGGCTACCTCTCCGGGGCCTTCGGCCGTCCTCATGGCTGTCTCGAATGCTGTGGGTACCTGGCTCCATGAGTATCCTCTCACTCCCGATAAGGTGCTCAAGGCCATGGGGAAGATAGGCAGTGCACAAAGAGGGGGCACGAGATGAAGTGGTTTGAGCACCATAATGCACGCTCGATCGGGGAGGCGGTTAAACTCCTGAACGACTATGAAGGGAAAGCAAAGGTCAATGCAGGAGGTACCGATCTCTTGGGCGCTTTGAGGGACAGAGTTTTCTCTGAGTACCCGGCCGCGGTGATCAACATAAAGACTATCGATGGCCTCAACTACATCACGAATGATGAGAAGGGCCTCACGATAGGCGCCCTGGCCAGATTAGCCGATATCGCCAAGTCCCCGGTAGTGAAAGAAGAATACAAGCTGCTTGCAGAAGCAGTGTATTCTGTAGCTACCCCCCATATCCGTAACATGGCCACTATTGGAGGCAACCTTGCTCAGGACGTACGCTGCTGGTTTTACCGGTACCCTCGCCAGATCGGCGGACCCATGGCCTGTCTGCGCAATGGCGGCAAGTATTGCAGCGCCCTGGCCGGCGACAACCGCTACCATTCGATTTTCGGTGCTGCTCCTCTCGCCGAATCTCGTGCGGGCCATTCTCTTGGCCCCGATGTCCCCTCCTATCCCAGCAAGGTTCGGAAGGGCTGCTTCGCCGTGAATCCGTCGGACATAGCGGTTGCGCTGATGGCGCTGGACGCGAGCATTGTCACCACAAAACGGAGTCTCCCTGCGGAAATCTTCTTCAAGGCCACCGCGATGACCTCGACCGTCCTCGAAGCGAATGAGCTGATAACAGCGATTCAGATACCGAAGCCTCTGGTCGCCGCGAGACAGAGGTACGACAAATTCACGCTCAGAAAACCGATCGATTTCGCTGTTGTAAGTGTGGCATCAATCCTGACGGTCGACAAAGGGGTCTGCAGAGACGCAAGGATTGTGCTTGGCGTAGTGGCTCCCGAACCTGTGAGAACACGCAAGGCAGAAGAGGCGATAAAAGGGCGGACCATTGATGAGGACATTGCGACGCAAGCGGCGGAGCATGCCCTTGCAGGTGCGAGCCCCCTCAAAATGAATGGCTACAAGGTGGAAATTGCGAAGGCGCTGGTGAAACGGGCTATTCTGGGATGACAATCAGGCCGTCGTGCGCTCAGGTCCCCGCGCGGACGTGAATGGTTATCATATCCTACAATTGTTCAATTAGAGATAGGCCGATATGGTCATCCGGTGTTGAATTCACGCACATCAAGGTGTTACATTAATACCTCGGCTGTCCACCTGAGGGAGCTTTGACTCCCGCACGACCTGGCCGTCGGACGTACCCGAGGAAATAAACAGTCCCCGATTGGCCTCTCGGGATGGGTTTTCTGCCGGACCGCCAAAATGGCTGCGCGCAGCGAAGCTTATTTTCTTGCACGAGCTGGGAGGTATCCATGAGATTGTCCAGGAGGGTAACGGAAACACCCCCGTACCTGTTCCATCTGATTGATGAAAAGCGCAGGGCAGCCCAAGAAAAAGGAATCGACGTTGTTTCGCTGGCGATAGGAGACCCGGACCGCCCAACCCCTGACTTCATTCTGAATCTGATGAACGAAGAGATTCACGATCCGCGTAATCATGTTTACCCCAGCTACAAGGGCGAGCCCGACTTCTGCGAAGAAGTGGCTGTTTGGTTCCGGAAGCGGTTCGATGTCGAACTGGACCCCCGCACTGAGATCATGGCAGTCATTGGAGCCAAGGATGCAGTTTCCCATCTGCCTTTCGTTTTCCTGGATCCGGGCGATTTCGGAATCGTAACTGATCCCGGATATCCGGTCTATGGAGCAGCTATTGGCTTCGCGGGGGCAAACGTGGTCCGAATTCCGCTGAAGGAAGAGAGCGGATTCCTTCCCGATCTTGACAGCATAGATCCGGCGATGGCGGATAAAGCTAAAATCATGTTTGTAAATTATCCGAACAATCCCACCTCTGCGGTGGCCGATCCAAGCTTCTTTGAACGGCTTGTGCCGTTTGCCCGAAAGCACGACCTGGTAATTTTGGCTGATAACGCTTACTCGGAAGTATACTTCGCGGAAGAGGACCGGCCGATAAGCATAATGAAGGTCAAGGGCGCGAAAGACATTGCCATAGAGATCCACTCGTTTTCCAAGACTTTCAATATGACCGGCTGGAGGATAGGGTTCGTTACAGGCGGAAAGGACCTGATCAAGGCTTTTCTCACCTTAAAATCCAACTTTGACTCCGGCGTATTCATGGCTATTCAAAGGGTAGCAGCACGCGCGCTCGGGCATCCCGATGCTCCTGAATTCAGCCGAGAGCGCGCTGCGCTGTTTAAGAAGCGCCGGGACCGGATCGCCGGAGCGCTCGCGGATCTTGGTTACAAGTTCCAGCTTCCGAGGGCGGGCTACTATTTCTGGGTTCATATACCGGAGCCGTACAAGTCTTCAGTGGCCTTTTGTGCTGACCTTCTGGAGCAACAGGGATTGATCGTTACCCCTGGTGTCGGTTACGGACCCAGCGGAGAGACTTTTTTCCGACTTTCCATGACCTCTCCTGATGAACGAATAGACGAGGCCATGGAAAGACTCAGGGCATTCTCAAAGGAACGTCTATGAAAGCAACGTTGGTATTGGCTGACGGCACGGTCTTCCGAGGTGCGGCCGTCGGCGCGAGAGGCGAAAAGGTAGGCGAGGTCGTCTTCAACACGGCAATTACCGGGTATCAGGAGATACTCACTGACCCGTCCTATCGAGGACAAATAGTGACGATGACGTACCCTCACATCGGCAACACGGGTGTCAATTTTGAGGACAACGAGGCTGTTCGACCTTATCTTTCCGGGTTCATTGTCAAAGAGTTTTGCCCTCTTTCGAGCAATTGGCGAAAAGACGATGACCTTGAGGATTTTCTTAAGAAAAATGGGATCATGGGGCTCCATGAGATTGATACAAGGAAACTGACACGCAACCTGCGTGAGACCGGCGCCAAAAAGGGGATCATTTCCACGGAAGATCACGATTATGAAAGCCTCTTGAAGAAAGTGCGGGATTTTCCGGATATCGAGGGGTTGGATCTTGTGAAAGAGGTCACCTGCTCCGAGCCGTACGACTGGGATGAGCCCACCTGGAAATGGAATGCCGCACCGGAAAAACCAGAGCCGCAATTTCGTGTCGCTGCTTACGATTTCGGCATCAAGCAGAATATCCTGAGGCTTCTCGTAGACGCGGGGGCAAAAGTGACGAGTATTCCCAGCAACCGCGACCGCTGAAGAAGTCTTAGCCTCCGAACCCGATGGAATCTTTCTATCTAACGGCCCCGGCGACCCTCAGACGGTCACGTATGCAATCGAGAACGTCCAAAGACTCATTGGTAAGAAGCCGGTATTCGGGATCTGTTTGGGTCACCAGATACTCGGGCTGGCACTCGGCGGGAAAACCTTCAAACTCACCTTCGGCCATCACGGCGCCAATCATCCGGTCCGGAGATTGGAGACAGGCCACGTGGAGATAACATCTCAAAACCACAATTTCGCGGTGGATCCGGAATCAGTGCGATCTGAATGCGAAATAACTCACATCAACCTTAACGACCAAACAGTGGAAGGAATGGTTCACAGGAAATATCCTGTGTTTTCTATACAGTACCATCCCGAAGCCTCACCCGGCCCGCACGATTCTCGATACCTGTTTGAAGGATTTAAGAAGATGATAGAAGAGTCGTGATTGGGGCAGGCTACAACGCCAATGCCGTTGATTTAAGCAGAATCCCCCCAGTCGCACGTTTTTGTCGGCCCGGCAAACGTACGGATTCCACATCAGGGGCAGTCGGCTTGAGTCAACAACAATGGGCTACATCGTCCTGGCAGAGGCCCACCGGTAAATTTTTTCGGCTGCTTTGAAATGTTGGGGGGAATTGAGGACCACGATCACGTGTTCCTTTTTTTCATCTTTAAAGAGGGCCACGATACACCTGCCGGCCGCATTAGTGAATCCCGTCTTGGCCCCGGCCACAGGCAGGTTCTTTGCCAGCAGCTTATCATTGGAAGCCAATGGGTAATCACGCGGGGTGGCATTGCGCGTCTGCATGGTATAGGTCTTCATGGCTGCGATCTTGCGGATTAGAGGATGTCTGAACGCTTCCCGGGCAATGAGCGCCACATCTTTGGCGCTGGCAATGTTGGGCCTCCGGGCTTCAAGGTCTCTGCCGTCCTTCCTTCCCAAAGTGATCTTCATGTCAAGGCCGCTGGGGGTGTGAAGGTCCGTGCGGGCAGCCCCAATCTGCTTTGCGCGCCGATTCATGGCCACCATGAAGCCAGCCTTGCCGCCCTTTGGGTAAGCCCGAGCCAGAACCTCTGCGCAATCGTTCCCGGATGCGATCAGCATGCCGTGGAGGAGGTCCCTCACTGTGAAACGATCTTCGGGTCGAAGCCCCACCTTGTGACGTTCCACTTCATCAATATCAGTAGGAACAGTCAGGACCTGATCGAGGTTCATCTCTTCGAGGACTATCATGGCGGTCAACAATTTGGTGATACTTGCTATGGGCAGGGGCTCGGAAACATTTTCGGCCAACATCACCTTGTCGGAAGAGCAGTCTTGGCAAAACATCGCTTTGGCTTGGACCCGAGGCTTGGGAGCAGCCAGCAGCGCTTTGGGCCCAGTCGCGGAAGTCTTGCCCGCAATTTTGTGCTCAATAGGTGCGGGTCGTTTCAAGGGTCTTTCCAGACGTGCGACATGGGACCCGACGCGTGCTTTCCGACTAACGTGGCCGACGTTAGGATTTGCAGGGGCATTCGCGGGAACTAGGCCATGGTGCTGAGTGGCAGCCGCGCTTGGAGCCGGCGGCCGCTTTGTAACTGAAGGGGCCTTGGCGGAGACTCGTCCCGGCAGCGGTCTTCCTACATCATTCGGTCTTGCGGGCTGGAGTTGGGGTTGGGCCAAGACTGCCTTCCCGTGACTCACGTTCGTTACCATTTCTTTCAGCGAGCTTGGGGACTGGATCGGTTCGAGAGCCCAAGCATGGCCGATACTGAGCAGAACAATCAGGAAGCAGATTAATAATAGCGGGTAACGCAAAGACCCTCCAGGAGTACGAGAGCACAAGGGTACAGCTACGGGGGAAACTCTTACCTCAGAAAAAAGTTACAATCCAGAGAAATTATTTCCATACCCTGTGCGAATCTCAACCGGGAATTCTCAAGATATTAAAAATAGACGATAAAGGGCGACCTGTCAAGACAAATTGTTTTGACCGCGTATGCACTCAGTTTGGCAGGGAAGATGTTGTCATTGCGGGCGCAGCGAAGCAATCTTACGGGTAGAGCCTGTCCATCAATCTCGGGAACGCGATAGCTTCTCTGACGTGATGGATGCCCGCGATCCAGGTGATGACGCGCTCAATTCCAAGTCCAAAGCCCGCGTGCGGAACCGAGCCGTAACGCCGAAGGTCCAGGTACCATTCGAGCGGACCGCGGTCGAGACCGTGAGCACTGATCCGTTCCTCGAGCTTGTCCAGCGAATCTTCCCGCTGGCCGCCGCCAATAATCTCCCCGTACCCCTCAGGAGCAAGTAAGTCCACGGCAAGCGCCAAACGCGGGTCCTCGCCATCTCTTTTCATGTAAAACGCCTTTATGTCTGCCGGGTAATGCGTTACGAAAACGGGCCGATCGAAAGCCTGAGACAGAACGGCTTCTTCATCGGCGCCAAAGTCGTCTCCCCAGTTGAAAGCCGTTCCGTGGTCCTTCAGGATCTCAACCGCCTCAGAGTAGGTTATTCGCGGGAATGGAGAAACGGCCTTTTCCAGCGCGGTGCGATCGCGCTCCAACGTCAGGAGTTGTTGAGGACATTTCTCCAGCACCTCACGCACTATCCGGCAGACGAGGGCTTCTGCCAGCTCTATGGTTTCCGGAAGCTCCCAGAATGCCATTTCCGGCTCTATCATCCAGAATTCAGTGAGGTGGCGGCGAGTCTTGGACTTCTCTGCCCGAAAAGTCGGCCCGTACACGTATATCTTCCCGAGGGCCATTGCGGCGGCTTCACCGTACAGTTGCCCTGATTGAGTCAGATAAGCCGAGCGATCAAAATAGCCCACCTCGAAGAGTGATGTTGTTCCTTCGCAGGCGGTAGGAGTCAGTATGGGAGCCTCCACGGAAACGAATCCCTGTTCGTCGAAGAAAGCCCTAGCCGCATGGGTTATCACCGAACGGATCTTCAAGAGAGCCGTCTGCCGAGAAGATCTCAGCCACAAGTGGCGATTATCCATGAGAAACGCCACCCCGTGGTCCTTCTTCGAGATGGGGTACTCCGCGGCCTCTGAAACAAGTTTGATGTCGTTAGTGGTAATCTCGAACCCCACCGGAGACCGAGGGTCCTTCTTTACCTCTCCCCATACGAGCACCGATGACTCGTAAGGAACCCGGTCCGCGAGGTCAAAGGCTTCTTGCGGCACCCGATCTGCCATGACAACGCACTGTATCGCCCCGTGTCCGTCTCGCAATTGGACAAACCGAATTTTTCCCGAGGATCGGCGATTCGCTATCCATCCTCTCAACTCCACTGTCTGCCCTTCATGCTGAGCTATGTTGTCTATTGTAATCCACTCCATGAATACCCCCTGGTTCGCACCACTCGCTAATTGAGGGCATTGTGCCCCAGGCAGCCAGGACCGGTCAAGGGCCGGTCGGATCATACCAACTCCCATGGCCGAGACCGTCACAACGAATCACGAAAACGCCTCCGCAGAGTTTGCGCCACGGACGTGTCCCGCGCACCGTGGGCCTGGTCCAGGCACGGATGAGCTTCGCACATTCGTGGCACCATGTAAAATCTGCCTCTCCTTTGAGCGCCGAGGCATTCCCCATTGCATCCAATTTGAGGCTCTGCTAAGAAAGTCGTCAATGAAACAACTGAACTATTTCACTCTATGGCGAGAGCCACTGAATATATGGGGACTTAACTCCTTGTTGGTGGTCTCCCTCATAATTCTCATAGCGCTGTTTACAGCCTGCCCCGGTCGATCTCTGGCCGATCCGACTATCAGACCACAGGATATTCCCGAGGCCTTGGCCAAGAAAGGCAAGAACGTAACTGCGCTAAAATGCGTCATGAACGTGACCAGCACCTACGACCGAGGCAAACACCGCCAGGACATCAAAGGATTCCTGCTCTACAGGCGGCCCAACGACTTCAGGTTTCAGGGAATCGCTCCTGCAGGCAATTCATTGTTCGAACTGGTAATCAAAGCGAATCTGTTTGAACTGTACATCCCCACGGACGGGAAAATTCTCAAAGGCGGAAAAGAGTGCTTCAGTCGTAGGTTTCCGGATGTTGCGGAGATTGAGGGCTTGATCCCCATGGTGCTTCTCCAATGGAAGGATGTCCGTTTTGACAGGGTGCTCAAACGTGAGGCCGACAAGATCGTTATTCGTATGAGCTTTGGGGGGCGCGTGTGGGGCGCCACTCTGGAGCCTAAGAACTTACTATTGACCCGTCTTGTAAGACTGAGCCCCGACGGCGATATTGATCTCACAGCCGATTTCGGCGAGTTTCAGTCCGGAGCCGACGGGTGGCTCCCCCGCCGCTTTGAAATCGAATCTCCACCGGGAGGATGGAAAACGCTGGTGAGGATCAATAAGGTCGAATCAAACCCGTTTCTGGTGGAAAAGAATTTCCAGTTGGAGACGACTTTTTCGGCCAAGACTGAAGAGTGTCGATGACGACGCTCCGCGGATTCGGGCCCTACTGTAAAATTGTCTACACCCACCCCAGCCTGTAGCGCGGCCCGTGGCCGCCGATTGCGTCGGGCACGGCCCGACCTACCTGTTAACTCTGACTTTCATGATTCGTTGTAGCTTCCCAGCTCCGGGCATTCGTATGAATCGTTTCGTCTACAACATATTTCTCCACACACTGGTAGCTCCTTTCCTTGCCGCCTATTACTTGCCGCGAGTAGTGCTGGGAAAAAAGTATCGGCATTCTTTGCAGGGAAAGCTGGGACGATTGCCTGCCCATTTCATTCCGGAAGGATTGCCGAAGCCACGCGTCTGGTTCCACGCGGTCTCTGTAGGGGAAGTAACCGCGCTCGGACCTCTTGTGAAAGCATTTAAGGCGTTGAGACCTTCCGCGTCTGTGATTGTCTCCACAGGGACGGAGACAGGACAGGATAGAGCGCGGCGAATCTATCTGCGACGTTGATGGTTTCTTTTATCTTCCGTTGGATTTTCCTGCCTTCGTCAACAGCGTAGTCACCAGGATACAGCCCGATCTCTTTGTCTTGATGGAAACCGAACTTTGGCCGAACCTGATCCACAGCATCAAGAGCGTCGGCGCCACAATTGCCTTGGCCAACGGCCGAATTTCAGACAGGTCTTTTCCTCGATATAAGAGGTTGCGAGCGTTCTTCTCTCCGACACTGGAGAGCATTGATCTTTTTCTCATGGCATCGGAAAGGGACGGCCTGCGGATAGCGGAAATGGGGGCCCCAGCCGAAAGAATTCAGGTTACCGGCAACACGAAATTCGACGCGGCTCTTGGCGAGATCCCTGAGGAGGCTGAAGCCCGAATGCGTGACCTTTTGGACGTGGGCGATTCCGCCCAGGTCCTCGTAGCAGGGAGTACCCACCCTGGGGAACACGAGATGGTCTTGGACGCGTACCGCGCCCTGGCAAAGAAGTTCCCTGACCTGCTCCTGATCCTTGTCCCGAGACACCCAGAGACGACCGCACAGATAGTGTCGGTTATGAGAGACCTGGGTATGGAGCCACCATTTCTCCGGAGTTCCGTAGATGCCGGGGAGGCGAGAAACGGGCAAAAAGTCATAATCGTGGACCGTACTGGAGAACTGTTTCAGATCTTCTCACTCGCGTCTGTGGTGTTCATGGGCGGCTCGCTCGTCCCAAAGGGGGGACAGAACATACTGGAACCGGCTGCATGGGGGAAGATGGTGCTTTTCGGACCTTCTACAGAGGACTTCAGAGACGCGCGGGACGTTCTGGTGCGTGCGGGTGCAGGAATACAGGTGGAGGGAATTGAGGATCTTGTCCAACAAATAGCCGGGATTCTCTCCAATCCCGATGACGCGCAGAGACTGGGCCAGAAAGGTCGCGAGGAAATTCTAGGACATGTGGGCAGCGCTCGCAAAAATGCCGAGCTGCTGGCCGAGCATTTGTCCACTAACCAAATGGTGTGACATCGCCCTTACCCACCCGAATTACATTCGGCTCGTCTTCCAACAGGCTGATAATAGAGGAAGGTTCAGGTAAGAATACGCCGCCATCGACCACAAGGTCCACTTGCCCTTTGTACATATTGTCAATCGCTCTGGGATCATCCAGGAGCTGCTCATCGGGCATGCGCACAGATGAACTAAGGATAGGGTTTCCCAGTTCCGCCACAAGGGCCTGGCAGATGCGATTGTCCGGAATACGAATCCCCACTTCGTTACGTTTAGTCAGCACTATCCGCGGGACCAAGCGGGTGGCCTTCAGGACAAAGGTATACGGGCCGGGCAAGTAGCGGCGCAATATCTTGTAGTCGTTATCGCTCACCTGAGCATATTGAGAAATTGTCTTCAGGTCCGCAAAAACGAATGAAAGATGCCTCTTGTTGTCGATCTTCTTGATCCGGCGTACCCTGTCCAGGGCCTTCTTGCTCCGAATATCGCAACCGAGACCGTAAACCGTGTCTGTGGGATACGCTATCACTCCGTCGGCTCGGAGCACATCGGCAACCCGCGCTATGTGCCTCGGTTGAGGATGAACCGGATTTATCTGAAGAATCATAGCCACCGCCTGTGCAACAGCTTGAGGGGAAATGCCGAGCCTGCGCGGCAATGAACACGGACTACGGTAATCGGACCCTAAATTGTGGACCGCCTCAAACCGACGAAGTTTCTCCAGCACTCCTTCGACCTTGAGTAAACCACTCTCCCGTCAAGCATTATATCTGAGCCGACCCGGAACGCCTTCACAGTGACAAGCCGTGGGGCCTCTTCCAGCCTGCTGATCCCAGCGCCTCCAATGCCCGAAGGAGCGTTTGTGCCTCCTATTATTATGGGAGCATAGAAAAACAGGCAGCGGTCGACTACTCCCGCATCCAGTGCTCCCCATGCCAATGTGGCCCCGCCCTCGATAAGGACCGAAGTGATGCCGATAGCGTACAGACGACTCAGCAGGTCCGTCAGATCCACCTGCTTAGAACCCTTTGTTCTCAGAACTTTGGCCCCTTGCTCCTCCAGGTTTGACTTGTGCTCTGAGGGGGGATCTTTCCGTGTGGCTATAATGACCCCGGCTGCGGATGCCGGATTGAATATTGCAGCAGCCGGAGGTGTTCTCAGATTGGAGTCCACGACAATGCGAATGGGGTCGCGTCCTCGGCCTTTCGGCAGACGAGTAGTCAAGGCCGGGTCGTCATCAATAACGGTCCCGATGCCCACCATGATGGCCGATACCCGATCCCTCAGCCTATGAACCTTACGGCGAGAAGCCTCGCATGTAATCCATCGAGAGTGGCCGGTTTTCGTAGCGATTCGACCGTCAAGGCTCATAGCCAATTTCAGGAAGACAAACGGGCGGTGGAGAGTCACGTTGGTGAGATACACCTCGTTGATCTGACGACAGCGGTTCTCAATTACGTGGCCTATCACCTCTACGCCGGCATCTCTCAGAGTCCTGGCGCCGCCCCCTCGAACCCCCGGATTCAAGTCGTCCATGCCGTACCAAACTCTGCCTATTCCCGCTTCGAGTATGGCGTCTGTACATGGCGGGGTGCGACCGTGATGATTGCATGGCTCCAGCGTCACATATAGTTCTGCCCCGCGGGCCTCTGAACCGGCAGAACGAATGGCCTCCACTTCAGCATGCGGTTCGCCTGCGGCACGGTGATACCCCTTTCCCACCACTTTGCCGTCTTTGACCAGCACGGCCCCAACAACCGGATTGGGGGCAGTGCGCCCAACGCCGCGTCGCGCGAGCCGAAGGGCCAGTGCCATAAACCGTTCCGCTTCACGGGGAATCCTGTACTGTTGGGCTGTCCTCCGGGGTTCCGCTCTCAGATTGTCGTTGCTCCCGGCCTTCCTTGAGTTCATACAATTCCTTCAATTCGTTCATAAATTCTTCGATGTCCCGGAAAGACCGATAGACGGATGCAAATCGCACATACGCGACGTCATCCATCTCTCGTAGTTCTTTCATAACCCGCTCACCTACGTACGCCACCTTGATTTCTTTTTCCGGCCTTTCCATCAGTTCCTGCTCGATGGCATCGGCTACCGCCTCAATCCTATCTATGCTGACCGGCCTCTTTTCGCAGGCTCGGCGCATCCCTTCGACGATCTTTCTTCGGTCGAACGCCTCCCGACGACCGTCTTTCTTAATGACGTACGGCAGGATCTCTTCTATCCTCTCGTAAGTCGTAAACCTTTTCTTGCAGTTGAGGCACTCACGGCGTCGTCGAATCACAGAATTGTCCTTACCAAGGCGGGAGTCAATCACTCTGTCATCGATAGCTCCGCAGGCAGGGCATCTCATTTTAACCGCCTTTCAGCGCGTAGTCAGCAAAATATTGTCGCCAACCGATATTTATAATGAATCCCGGTGTCATGCAAGAAAAATAAAGAATTTTCTGTAGGCATTGATCTATTAGTGGGAATTTGAGATTTTGAGGGGTAATCCTTGAAGGTTCACAGTTTAAGCCAATCTCGCATCCGTCATTCCCGCGCAGACGAGAATCCGGAACCATCACAGTCTTATCTCTTCATCTTTCCAAGGTTGTGGGGCGCAATTCATCCCGACCGCTGGATTCCTGCGTGTCGCGGGAATGACGAGGCGGATTTTGGCTGTCCGGTTGTAGCGACCCTTCGAGTATGCGCCTAAACAGGCACTTTGTATCTCAAATGAATGAAGCTTACGGATTCCAGCCGATCCGTAACTCGACAATTACTGTCCACTCAAATCGTTTCTTGACAAGTTCACTGGTGCGGCTATCCTGAAATTGCTTCAAAATCCTCTTTGATTATGGCGAACTGCGGGGAGCACTTCCTGCGGCAAATGAGCGATTCGTCTACATAAAACATTGGCACGGCTTCAAGGAAATAGCAAATGCCTGAGAAAAGAGTTGAACAGTCGGCCTGCCGGATGTGTCATGGCGTGTGTCAGGTGCTCGTCCACATGGAAGGGGACAGAGTCGTCAAGATTACCGGAGACCCTGACAGCCCCACCAGTCGAGGGTATCTGTGCCCAAAAGGTGCGGCATCGCCCCAGTTGCTCTATCATCCTGATCGAATCACACATCCTCTGCGCCGCACGGGAAAGCGCAGTGAAAACAAATGGCAGCGCATCTCGTGGGACGAAGCACTTGACGAGATGGCTGACCGCCTGAGCGCCATCAAAAAAGAAAGCGGCTCTGAATACTTCGCAATGATGCAAGGAACGGGAAGGCCGTACACCGGTTTCACCGCGCGGTTCGCCAACGCGTTCGGAACCCCTAATTTCACGAGTTCCACTCATATTTGCTATTTCCCCCGTGTTATCGCATCGGTGCTTACTCTCGGGCAGCTCCCTGTCTGCGACGTTTATGGTTTTGGCGGTGAGTCACCCGCCTGCGTTGTGGTGTGGGGTTGTAACGTCACGTATGCAGGCGCCTCGGATGGCATGTGCGGAGGTATGGTGCAAAGGGCAATCCGGAGCGCCCGGAAAGTCATCGTGGTAGACCCGAGGCGAATCGGACCTGCGAATAAGGCGGACCACTGGCTGCAGGTACGGCCGGGAACTGATGGAGCCCTGGCTCTTGCCATGATAAACGTAATCATTGCCGAAGATATGACGGACCGGGATTTCGTGGACAACCACACGATAGGGTTCGAGTCGCTGGCCGAGCATGTTCGGCAGTTTACGCCTGAATGGGCCGAGAACATCACAAGGGTGCCCGCGGAAAGCATTCGGTCGGCTGCACGCACGTATGCTACGACAAAACCCGCGTGTATCCAATGGGGCATGGCCCTGGATACGAGTCCGTGCAGTTTTCAGACCGCTCGTTCCCTGCTCATACTCCGAGCCTTAACCGGCAACATCGACCGACCAGGGAGTGACGTCCTGTGGGTCCCGCCGGAAATGGTTCGCCAGAAGTCGCCGTTCATGAATCATGAGGTTCTCGGAGAGCATTTCTTGCCCCCAGGCAAAGCCGCCCGGGCGATTGACGCGGGGAAATACCCAATGAACCCCCTTGTGCATCCCCCCTCGTTCTGGCGCTCGGTCGTCACAGGGGACCCCTACCGGATTCGAGCTTTCTGGATTGTAGGCTCCAATCCGCTTCTCACGATGACTCGTTCCCTGCAAGTGGAAGAAGCTCTGAAGCTCATGGAATTTGTCGTGGTTTCGGACTTTTTCCTCACCCCCACAGCTCAGCTTGCCGATCTGGTGCTTCCTGCTGCGACGTGGCTGGAACAGGAGGACGTGGTTAACCTGCACAAGATTTGGTGCGTGCTCGCAAGGAAAAAATTGGCCCAAATCGGCGAGAGCCGAGACGACCGTGAGGTGATTATACAGCTCGCCAAGAGATTGGGTTTGCAAGAAGCGTTTCCCTGGACAGATTTGAGGGCTTACAACGATTGGACGCTTGAAGAGACGGGCATGAGTTTTGACGAATTCTGCAAGAAGGGGATTATCCAAGGGGAAATGCGATACGAGAAATACAAAATCGAAGGCTTCCAAACCCCTTCTCGCAAGTTCGAGATATACTCGGAGCGCCTTGAGTCGATGGGTGTTGCCCCATTGCCCGTTTACAGAGAGCCGCCCGCCACGCCGATGTCAGCACCGGAACTCGCGAGAGAATATCCTCTCATACTCACCAACTCCGGCAAAATCAGGGAGTTTTTTCACAGTGAGGGCCGGCAGATAGATTCACTTCGGCGGTCCAATCCTGATCCTCTTCTGGAAATTCATCCTTATACGGCTGCTGGCTTGAATATCGGTGACGGAGACTGGGTGTGGATAGAGACTCGGAACGCGCGGATAAAAATGCGTGCAAAATTCTTCGAGGGCATTGCTGAGGACGTGGTGGCTGCTCAGTTCGGCTGGTGGTTTCCGGAGAAAGAGCCGCCGGAGTACGCGTGGAAGGAGTGCAGCGCCAACCTGCTATATGGGGACACAGATTACGACCCGGACACCGGGTCCGAGTCCTTGCACAGCGACCTGTGCAAAGTGTACCCCGTAGTCTAAGCCTCCTATATAGAGGGCCGCGAGGATTAGTGACATCTAGGTGGCGTTCCCCCGTTTAGTATCCGAGATTTTCGCCGACCAACTTCACATGAATGCGGTCTTTGAACATGTGCCCCTCAATGATACTCCACATATTGCAAAGACGCTGGGGAGATTTGCAGTCGACACATAGGCCCTTCTCTTTGCAGGGGTTCTTGAAACCCAGGCGGATAGTGTTGACGGGCGCAGCATAATGTTTGACCCTAGCCATAGCTGAGTCCAAGTCCGGAGCCACCTTGTTCATGCCGACAACCAGTATGACCTTTTTCGGCCCAAAGCACATAGCTGCAACCCGATTGCCCGTGGCGTCAAGGTTCACCAACTTTCCGTCCAACGTGATAGCATTCGAACTTGCAATCATGAAATCGGCCGTCATGCCTTTGCGTCGGAGTTCGAAAGACTCCTCAGGTGAGATTCCTGGGAGGTAAGGGTTAATCACCTGCACCCCGGGCATCTCGGCTATCTTCTCCCACAAACCGATCCCAACTGTTGTCAAGGAACCACAACGGTAGACCGTGGCGCCCTCCGGGATCATTGCAAGAATCTCATCGCGGGCCTGAGCGGCGTTCGGAGCATAGCTGCCCTCCATACGGCGCGTCTCCAAATGTTGGACTATTTGTTTTGCCACCGCTTCATTCCAGATCATTTGATGGTCATCCATATACTGTCTCCCTTTTTGTGAAGTGATGAGAACTATAGGTATTAATACGTATGTGAAAAGAGCACATTATACGGAGTCCTGGGCCTGCAGCTCCAAGACCCAAGCTTTCCACTTTTCCTCTCCGTATGTCAGATGTTCCTCCATACGAGCCCTCGCGCCGTCTTGATCCATCTCCTCGATGGCTTGAAACAGCCTTTCATGCTGTTCGATAACGGTGTAAATCTCTCCTCCGCGGGTGATTCTCTCCGCCGACACCCTGTAAAAGTCCCCTGCAAGATCGAAAATATTCCTGAGAATATGCACTCGAAGAAAATTCCCCGATGCCTGGGCGATTGCCAGATGGTATCCCAGATCATCACGCACTGACGATCGTGAATAAGCTGGCGCTTCCCTTTCCATCCGCTTTAAAAACTCCTTCATTCTGACAAGGTCTTTCTTGGTTCGCAATTTCGCGGCCAAGTAGGAGGATGCCAGCTCGAGGTCTTTTCTCAGTCCATACAGATCGCCAAGCTTTCCCTTATCTTCCTGCAAGATCTGAACAAGGGGATCGTACACGAGTGGGGAACTTACCGAGCGCACAAAAACGCCTTTACGATTCTTTAATCTCAAGGAAACCCAGAGCTTCAAGCACGTTAATCGCCTCTCGGATTGACGACCGGCCCACTCCGAGTAGGCCGCACAAGATTCTCTCGGATGGTAATTGTTCTCCAGGGTGCAATGTTCCGTCTTTTATCAAGGATTTTATCTGGGCCACGATCTCTTCCGTAACCTTGTACGGTCTGATGCGCCGATAAATACTTTGCATTTCGTCCTTCTTGGTGAAACAGTCTTTGTCTCTTGTTGCGGAATTCGCGCCACTCCGCTCCGTATTATAGCGGGGAGCAATGAGATTGGCTACATGTGAAATGACGAAAATCGATGAGCAAAAATCAAACTAATCCCTGGCAGCTTCGTCTATAAATAGACGGCTAAGACATCAATACCCGAGAGCCTTCCATCATGTTGCTTCCCGTGAGCACCTCGAACTCCAGCGCCGAGCGAATGGACCGGCCACCCGTCTCCACGCTGAGCGAGAGTCCGAGCGCGGCCGGGCGCCTATGGAGACACCTCTCATTGTTGGCCGTCCTCCTGCTGGCCCTCGCGCTGCGCTTATGGCACCTGACGCAGAACGGCTGGGGCAATGAGGTACTACACGGCCGGCGTCCTAAGCATGACGAACGGCTGGCGCAACTTTCTCTACAACTCCTTCGACCCTGCTGGGTTTGTCTCTGTGGACAAGCCTCCGGTCGCCTTGTGGATTCAAGTCGCCAGCGTCAAGCTGTTCGGCTTCCACGGCCTCAGCGTCCTCATACCCCAGGTCCTGGAGGGCTTGGCTTCCGTGTGGATTGTCTATCACCTCGTACAGCGCCGCTTTGGCGCATCGGCCGGCCTGCTGGCAGCTCTTTTTCTTGCCATCACGCCGGTGAGCGTTGCTATTGACCGCTCGAGCAACACCGACAGCTGCCTCGTGTTGGTCCTTCTCCTGGCGGCATGGGCGCTGACGCGAGCGGCTGAGGAGGGTAACCGGCGCCTTCTACTGCTGTCCATGGCCCTTATCGGCCTCGGATTCAACGTCAAGATGCTGGCGGCGTTTGTTGTGCTGCCGACCTTCGTGCTGGTTTACTTCTTGGGTGCGCCCATAGCCTGGAGGCGCCGCCTCGAGGACCTGGCGCTCGCCGCCGTCGTCTTGGTGACGGTGTCCCTGGCTTGGGCGGTCATTTACGACCTGACCCCCCCGGAACACCGGCCCTTCGCGGGCACCACCAAGAAGAACTCAATGCTGGAACTCGCGATTGGCCCTTACGCCGTCGGGCGGTTCGTGCCCGTGGTGAAACGGTCCGAGATTGCTCGGGGTGATCCGAGGCACAAGCAGGCTGCGGTTGCCGGAACTACACCGGCTGACAGTCCAAGAACTCCGACAGAGGGCAGGATCCGCAGCGCCTTATCGCGACTCTTCGTTCGCGCCCCGGCGGGGCCGCTGCGCCTTGCGGACGGCCAGATGGCAGGGCAGGTTGGGTGGCTGGTCCCCCTGGCTGTCATGGGGCTAGCGATCGGCGCGTTCCGGGGCCGGTTCCGTAGACCGCTGTCACCTGCACAACTGTCGCTGCTGCTCTGGTTCGGATGGACCATGACATATGGCGTGGTCTACAGCTTTGCAGGCGGCATCATGCATTTGTATTACCTCGCAACCATGGCTCCTCCGCTGGCTGCACTGGCTGCCCTCGGCGTGGTCAGCCTCTGGGACCGGTACGTTCAGAGGGGTTGGGGCGTTGTCCTGCTTCCCAGCGCCCTGCTCCTGACGGCCGTATGGCAGCTATATGTCCAGGGGAGCGCGCTCGACTGGAAACTTGGCGAGACGGTAAGTCCGCTGGCTGCAATCACTGCCCTGAGAGCGGGGTATGGCCACTGGCAGACATGGCTTTATGTGGCATTCCTAGGCGGAACACTCGTTGCCGCGGGAGGGTTGCTCATCATCGGCCTTCGGCGAGCTTGGGGTAGACCAAGTCCCACCCTGGCTGCCGCTGCACTTGGGATGGGACTCTTGGCGCTGCTCGTGGTCCCCCTGGCGTGGGCTTTGAGCAGCGTGCTCGTGCCGGGCCATGGCGTGCTGCCTTCCGCGGATCTGGCACGGCTGGTTCAAGTTGACGGCACTGCGCCTGCGGCTGTCCGTAGAGCGTCCGCAGAATCCATGGGCACCTCGAAACTGGTTGGCTTCCTGAAAGCCAACCGCCAGGGCGAACGCTATCTGCTGTCAACCTCGACCACGCGGCTTGCCGCGCCGATCATCATCAGCACCGGCGAGGCTGTGATGGCTAGGGGCGGATTTCACGGATTGGATCCCATTTTGAGTACGGAGAAGCTCGCGCGGATGATCGAAACCAACCAAGTCCGTTTCGTGATGCTGGGTGACTTGTGGGTCATCGACCGAAGTGCTGGGCGCGGAAGCCGCGGGAAGGCCCATCGCCGAATGGGTCGAGGCGCATGGGAAGCTCGTCGATCCGACCCTTTGGCGCTCGTCCGGTAGAGAAAGGGGCAGGGTGAGGCTTTACGACCTCCGGCCCGACGTGGCCCTAGTGCCGGCTCCATAGTAATGAACGGCCTATGGGTTTCATTTGGAATTCTTTGCCTGTCGCGAGGATTGGTCTGACCACACGGAAACTTGAGCTGGGGTCAACTTCCTGCCGAAGGCCACGCCGTAAAGACCAGCGCCCGTGATTTCCCTTCCAACATCTTGACATGTTATGTCAAAACCAGCCCACCAGCAGTGCGAAGCAACTCCCGAAAACGCTTGACACCCGCTGAAGTCCCGGATAATCTGTGGTCTGACCAGGATCCCACAAACTGGCTTTAGGCGCATGATTCTTTCCCTTGAAACAACGTCTGCGACTCCTCCCAGAGATGGGCCGCATCCGGAGTCGACACGACAGCGACACATTGCGTGCTGTCCACACCGTGAACTAAGAAGCAATTTTGACACTCCGCGGCTGGCCGGTTAAGATCACATTAGACAGGCTTCATTCGGTCCAAAGCCACCGCGTCTAGTTGAGTGAGGAACTTAGAAGGGTTATTAAGTACCCGTCGAAACAGCCGTTGCCACACGGCAGGGCCAGGCAATAAACGGGTTTCGACTTATTTGCAATCAGGAGGTAGGAAGATGGAAGCTCTCAAGTCAGAGCGGGGAGACATGGTTGGCACCAAAATCGAAGAGTCAGCCTATTCAAAAGTGACCTGGCGCCTGATACCGTACCTGTTCGTCTGTTACATTTTTTGTTTTCTAGATCGAGTCAATGTGGGCTTTGCCAAGCTCCAGATGCAGCAGGACCTTGGCTTTAGTGACACAGTTTATGGCTTGGCAGCCGGCATTTTCTTCATCAGCTATTTCATCTTCGAGATTCCCAGCAACCTCCTCCTTGAAAAGGTCGGACCACGAAAATGGATAGCGCGGATCATGATTACTTGGGGGCTGGTATCCTCCCTGACCATGTTCGCCAACTCGGCGAACACATTCTATATTTGCCGTTTCCTTTTGGGTTTTATGGAAGCAGGTTTCTTCCCGGGCATCATCCTCTATTTGACATACTGGTACCCGCCGGCCAAGCGTGCTCATATAACAGCCATGTTCCTGACGGCAATTCCCGTTTCCGGCCTCGTAGGCGGGCCCGTGTCAGGTTGGATTCTCGAGAATTTCTCGGGCGTCTCCGGGATTGCCGGTTGGCAGTGGCTGTTCCTCCTGGAAGGGATCCCGTCAGTGATTATGGGTGTGGTCACACTCTGGTATCTGGATGACGGAATCGCCGCAGCCAAATGGCTGACCCAGGATGAGAAGAACGTCCTCGCGCATCACATCGCAGTGGAGAAGAAGGCCAAAACACGACACTCTCTGAAGGACTGTTTCGTCGAATGGAGGGTATGGGTTTTTGGCATCGTCTACTTTTGCTTCGTCGCAGGCTTGTATGGCCTCAGCTTCTGGCTGCCTCAGATGATCAAGAGTACCGGAATAAAGAGCGCGTTTACCATTGGGCTGCTCACCGCGATCCCCAACGCGGTTGCCATAGCGGGAATGCTATTGGCAGGCCGCAGTTCCGACCGGACCCTTGAGCGCCGCTGGCACACTCTGGTCTGTTGTATCATTGCCGGTTTGGGACTTGGGTTCAGCGCTGCGTACGGAGCCAACACCTGGATCTCGGTAGCCGCCGCCACCGTGGGCATGGTGGGGATCATGGCCTGCTTGTCGATCTTTTGGAGCATACCCACAGCGCTTCTGGCAGGGACAGCCGCGGCAGGCGGGATTGCCTTGGTCAACTCCATGGGCAACCTTAGCGGGTTCGTTGCCCCTTACATGCTGGGGTACATCAAGGACGCGACTAAGAGCCTGTCCTTGGGCCTTTATTCATTGGCCGGACTTGTGGTGCTCAGGTGGTATCCTAGTCTTAGCCTTTGCGCCCCGTCGCCAGAAGTAGCTCAGAAAAATAGGAAAGGATCCTACCATGCTGACGCAGGAAGCCCTGCAAAAGTTTATATCTATTGTCGGCCAGGAGCGTTGCAAGACCTCGAAGGAAGATCTCCTGACTTACGCATACGACGCGTGCATTTACGAGTTCGTCCCGGATGCGATCCTCTTCCCTAAATCGGTTGAGGAGATGTCCGACATCATGAAAGTGGCTTCTGCCCTCAATGTTTTTGTAACCCCCAGAGGAGCCGGATCAGGCCTGGGTGGCGAAGCTTTGGCCAAACAGGGGGGTGTTGTCATCTGCTTCACCATGATGAACCGCATCCTGGAGATCAACACCGCAAACCGCTACGCTGTCGTGGAGCCGGGAGTGGTAATTTCCGAACTTCAGAAAGCCGTAGAGAAGTTGGGTCTCTTTTATCCTCCGGACCCAGGCAGCGCCGCTGTGGCAACGATGGGCGGATCGGTAGCAATGAATGCGGGAGGGATGCGAGGGGTCAAGTACGGTGTTACACGAGATTATCTGCTCGGATTGGAAATCGTTTTGCCCTCGGGTGAGACAATGAAGACCGGGACCGTCACCAGCAAAGACGTGACCGGATATGATTTGACCCGCTTGATATGCGGCTCCGAAGGAACGCTGGCGGTTATCACCAAAATAACCGTCCGGCTGATTCCCAAACCCCAGACCAAACGAACTCTCCAGGCCATCTATGACAGTCTCGATGATGCCGGTACAACGGTTTCCAAGATCATAGAAGCCGGGATTATCCCGGCCACCTTGGAGCTGATGGATAAGACGATAATCAAGGCACTGGAAGATTTTTCCCACATCGGATTGCCGCTCGATGCCGAGGCGATCCTGTTGATGGATGTTGACGGAGATCCGGAAACAGTCGAGAAACAGGCTGCTTTGGTTGCAGGTTTTTGTAAGGACCAGGGCGCAAGGGAAGTCCGGGTGTCGGCCTCGGAAAAAGAGAATGAGCAGCTCTGGGTTGCACGCCGCGCCGCGTTTGGAGCAATAGCCCGGATGCGGCCGACCTGCATGATCGAAGACGCGACAGTGCCCGTGAGTTATCTCACTGCCGCCATCAAGAAAGTGCTCGAGATTGCTGAACGCCATAATCTCCAGGCTGCTGTATTGGCGCATGCAGGAGACGGAAACCTTCATCCTTTTCTCCTATGCGATCAGCGGGACAAGGAGGAAATGGCCAGAGTAGATAAAGCCATGGATGAGATCGTGGATTATGCGCTTTCAGTCGGTGGGACACTCACCGGCGAGCATGGAATTGGCATTACCAAATCCAAGTATTTGCCCAGGCAGCTCAGTGAGACCAGCCTGAAGATGATGAAGGGGATCAAAAAGCTCTTCGATCCCCAGGGCATCTTAAACCCGGGCAGTTTCCTCGAGGACCAAAGATCATGATTTCGGAGCAGTTAAGAGAAGAAGTCCACAAATGCATCAAGTGTGGGCTATGCATGAACGCCTGTCCCGTTTACAAACAACTCTACTTCGAAGGCGCTTCTCCTCGCGGCAAAGTTCAGTTGATTAAGAACGTGTTGGAACAAAGACTGGAGCCCACCGAGAACTTTCAACGTCTTCTGTCCACCTGCCTGCTTTGCGAGACTTGCACGGTGAATTGTCCCAGCGGCCTGAAGTTGGACCGCCTCATGAAGGCCATGCGAGCCGAAACATCCGACAAATTTGGGCTGCCGTGGCAGAAACGGGCTATGTTCCATCTGCTGTCGGGTGATCGCCTGCTACCTTTCTGCATGTTTTGGGGGCGAACGGTGGGGAATCCTCTCCGCTCCCTCTTGCCCAAGGGCGGCAAGTTAGGGACGATCCCCTATCGTCGGCTTCCGTTGATGAATTCCAGACCTCTGCTCAGTCAGTATCCGGAGGTCGTCCGGCCAGACGGGACCCAGAAGGGTCGGGTGCTCTATTTCACCGGTTGCGCCACCAACTACCTCTTCGAAAACGTGGGCCGGTCGGTGATCAATGTCCTCAAACGGCTCGGGGTTGAAGTAATCATACCCAAGGCACAGATGTGCTGTGGTCTTCCGATCTCTCTCTCCGGCGCTCGGAGGATGGCCCTGAAAAACATCCATCGCAATTTGGAGGTCTTCATCCGGCAGGATGTGGATGCGGTCATTGTAGACTGCGCCAGTTGCGGGGCTGCTCTGAAGAAAGAATACGCCTACATCCTGGAAGAAACGGGAGAAAACCCCGAACCTGCCAGGGCGTTGGCGAAAAAAGTTTTAGATGTCTCTCAATATCTTGCGCGTTTCGATCTGGAGAAATTCCTTCGGCCGGTTCCAGGTCGAGTGACGTATCACGATCCCTGCCACCTCGTGCGCAGCCAGGGAGTGAAAGAAGACCCTCGGAGCCTGCTCAATCGCATCCCAGAGCTGGAGTTCGTGGAGATGGTCGGTGCGGATGTCTGCTGCGGAGGCGGGGGGAGTTTCCAGGTGGAGCATCCCGACGTGGCCTCGGGCATCACGCAAAACAAGATTCGGGCCGTATTGGAAACAGGCGCTAACCTGGTGGCCTCCGGATGTCCGGGATGCAGGCTTCAGATCTACGGCAATTTGGAAACCGAAGGGATTGAGGTGGTACATCCGGTGGAGCTTCTGGCGAAGTCCATGGAATGTGAATAGGACTGCAACCTACTCACTTATTCCCAATAGGGGCCAACTTGACGTCAGTTTCGCTCCCTGTGAGGCGGTCCCCGGGGGACAATGGGCCCTCAAAGTCCCCCTTTTCTAAAGGGGGATTTATATGGATTTTCAGCAGGGATTACGCCTAAAATCCCTCGCTAACCCCCCTTTGCGAAGGGGGGAACACAGATGCACTAAGTTAGCGCCTAGCCGATTATCCCCCTTTTGACACGGCCGCTCCATCTTGCAGAATACAACCCAACCCTCTAGAATCCTCTCTTCATGGACGTGAGACAGTACATCAGGCCCGGAGATTGGGTTCTTATCGCTATTCTGCTGGTCACGGCAGTCTCGTCTTTTTTCCTCATTCCCCGTTGGCTTATGTCCGCCGCGACCGACGTGGAGATTCTTTCGCGGGACAAGATTCTGAGGAGATACCCCCTCAATAAAGACCAGCGGGTGGAAGTGCCGGGTCCCCTTGGGACAAGTGAGGTAATAATAAAAGAGGGGCGCGTTCGCATTCAGTCGTCCCCATGCCCGCACAAGACGTGCATGGCGATGGGAGACATCGGGACAGAGGGCGGGATACTGGTCTGCTTGCCCAATGAAATTGTTGTGAGAGTCGGAAACGGACAACCCGACGGCCTCGACGCGGTCAGCCGATGACGGATCGTGTCGCAAAGCTGTCCAGGTTGGCGTTGCTTCTTGCGCTGGCTACAGTCATTCACACTGCCGAGGCTTTCCTTCCCATAACCGTGGTCTGGTTCAGGTTCGGTTTTGCCAATATCATAGGGCTCGCCACCCTCTACCTCTTCGGATTCAAGGACGCGCTCTTCATAACCCTGGGCCGGATCTTTCTCGGGTCTCTGGCCACCGGTCTTTTCGGGTCACCGGCTTTTGTGCTGTCCTTGGCGGGAGGCGTTTGCGCAATCGTGGCAATGGGAGTGGCACACAGGTTGGGATCGCGCTTCTTCTCCGAAATAGGCATCAGCCTCATCGGAGCGGTGGCGCACAATGCAGCTCAGCTCGTGGTAGCCTACTTTATATTGGTCAGAAACCAGGGGATTTTTCTGCTCTTTCCCATGATGCTGCTGGCCGCGATGGCTACCGGCTTCCTCAATGGGCTTGCCGCGCGATTTTTCATCAGGCATTTCAAGAAAGTCTCGTCCGTCAATACCCCATGAGACCGCAGCAGCGCGTGCAAACCGGCATCAGACCTTTTTCGGATATGCTCTTGCGGAACTTCCGGTACGGTTCGGAGTTCCACAGCTCGGTGATGGTCTTTTCCTTGACGTTGCCGACGACAAAGTCATGGTAGTCCCGGCAGGGGGACATGTCGCCGTTGGAGTTGATCTCTACGGCTGAGAATATGGAAACGCAGCGGTCAAAACCGAACCGGCAGTCGTGATCGGTATAATACGTTTCCAGTTCTGCGACTTCGGTGAGCGGCGGCATGATTATCACCGCCGGCCCTGAAAGGCTCTTTGCACGCTCATTAATGCGCTTCAACTGATCGGAAAGCACCCCGTAGTCCGGCGGCCTCCAATTCCCTATCCAGCCGAAATGCTTTTGTGGCTGGAACCCGAAGCGTTCCTCGAAGTCTTCTGAATGCTTTTGCGCGGAGGCTTCGTCGATCCACCAGGCCAGATAAAAAACGCACACGTCAACTTTGTTCCGAAAAACCTCGTAGATGTCCACGAGCCGGTTGTAATTGACGTTGTTTATCGTGGTGAGCGCGGCAATTAACGGGAGCCTTTGTTTCTTGTCTTTCCTGATTTCAGTTATCGTGTCGATGGCTCTGGTAATTGTGGCGAAGTTGTCCACGCTGGCGCTTGCGCCCGGACGGCTGGCGTTGTGCGTTTGCGCATCAGGGCCGTCCACGGAGATCTGAATTACAAACATCGGAGCCGAGACAAGCCGCTCTGCATGTTCCACAAGGCCCGTTCCGTTGGTGGCGATACTGGGCGGCATTCCTAGCCGGGCCGCTTCTTCGATGATTTCCACCGATCCTTTGTAAAGCATCGGTTCCCCACCCCAGAGGTAAACGGACGGTGTGTGCCCCTGTTCTTTGAGGTCGCCCAGCAGTTGTATGTAGCGTTCCCGAGATACTTCTTGGCCCTTGAGTTCCTTAAGGGAGCACGAGCGTAGAAAGCCTTTGTCGCCCCATTGACCGCACGTGTGGCATCGCAGATTACAGACATCTGTGATCCGAATGCTGCATTGTCGGATTCGATTGGCCGTCCCTTGTTCAGACCGAGGAGATAGGTGGCGAAGGAATTTGTCCACCTGAACCATGGCAACATTCTTCGCGTATTTGGGGCTCTCGAGAATCTTAGGGGCGGTCTTTAATATGGTGGAAATCGGTACCCAGCTCTGACTCATTGCTCACAAGCTCTCCATTAAAATAATCAGGCATCATACACAATTTGGGCCGGTTGTGGAACAGCAACCGTAGGGCAGGTTGAAGGCTTGCATTTCTGAGACGGATTGCAGATGGCGAAAGCCGAAGTCGCTGCATGGGCTCTCTGGCTTTTCTTTGACAGATAAGTCCGAAGTAAGCGCGTGCACGGCGAAAGCGGAAATCGGCCAGCAGAGCGACCGGAGCCTCGCGGTTTTGAGTGCTCGTGATAACAGATTGGGAAGTCTGAACACCATATCGTTACCACATCTAGCCTCGTCCGAGTTTCTGGTCGAAACATCTCGCCATCACTTTAGCGAGTCTTTGGGTATGGCGTCGGACTTCGTCACGGCTCCTACCCGGGTACTGCGCGTAGCTGATCATGATGCCGTTCAGAGCTGAAAAAAGCGCGTGGGCAACAAGGCGTGTTTCACCTTTTACGCCTGCCGCCACTATGATCGCCTGGACCCGGTCCATGAGCCCTCGCATGACAAGGTTCAGCTTTTCAGTACCCTCGGCGGAAAGTTTTCCCCCCAGCATAAAATGCCCCATCATCTGATAGAAAGTCATGTTCTCATTGAGATAGCCGATGTAAACCTCACAAAGACGGGCAAGAGAACACGGCTGATTTTCTTGCTTCTCGATCTCAAGAAGTTCAGTTATCTGCTCGGTGCCCTCAAGGAAGACATCGAAAAAAAGTTCGTCGAGATTCGCGTAATAGTTGTAGATAGTGCCAATGCTCACTTCTGCTGCCTTGGCAATTTCTCTGACAGTGACACTTCTGAAATCCTTTTCCGCAAATAGCTTCTGAGCCGCGGCCAGAATCAATCTACGCCTGGCCTCTCGCTCATTTTGCTTCATTTCAGCCAATCCGGCCAATGAAACTCCTTAGTCTCGTCTGTAATCGTTCACAGCGAAAGCCACGCACCTTGTCCTTAAGCCGGCACGGAGGCCGGCCCTACTATGAGCCGGTAGGACCGGCCTCCGTGCCGGTCGCCAAATGCGGGGTGAACGGTCACCCTTTCCTCTACTCTGAAGGTACACGATTATGGACATCCCACATATCTTCGTCAGTGAAGCAGCGCTCGCTATCCTTGGGGTTCATGGCGTCCTTTTCCATCTTGCGGCGGTCGTAGGTCGGATCCAAGACTTGATTGTAATATTCGTGCTGGATGAGCAGGTTCATGACCTGACTTGTGCCGGTCCATATCATAGCAAGTCGCGTGTCTCTCAATGCCCGCTCTATCGGGTAAACATCAGTGTAGCCGATTCCCCCCATGATCTGCATGGCATTATTAACGATGGTCCAAGCAGCTTCAGTCGAGAACTTTTTGGCTTCGCTGACAAGCCGGCGAGCATAGGGATAATTCTCATCGACGGCCCGCGCTGCCATATAGGTAAGCCCTCTGGCGGCATCCAGTTGAGTGATGGAGTCGGCCACCATGAAATTGACGGCTTGAAATTCCCGAATTGGTTTGCCGAAGGCTTTGCGCCTACTGGAATACCGCACAGCCAAATCCAGAGCACCCCACATGCCCAGACAAGCTGCCGCGGAAGTAAGACGTTCCGGGATCATCATCTGGTTGAAACAAAACGCGCCGCCGTGCAGTTCTCCGACAAGGTTGCTTTTTGGAACCTTGACATCCCGGAACACAAGTCTTCCTGTACCGCCACCTTTGCACCCCATCAGGCCGTAAAGATATTCTGTTTCTACACCAGGCCCTTTTTCAACTATCAGTAGGCTTATGCGGTTATACTTGTGGCAAGTCGGCTCAAAATTCGAGCGGCAGTAAACCAGGAAGAAATCAGCACCCTCGGCCCCCACGACAAAACGCTTTTGGCCGGTAACGAGGAAGTGATCGCCGTCGAGAACGGCCCTGGTGGTGGCTCCGAAAAAGTCAGATCCTCCTCGCGGTTCCGTCAACGCCTCTGCCGCGACGAGTTTCCCTTCCAGATACGGCTTTAAGTATTTCTCTTTTTGCTCTTCGGTGCCGAACATGTTCAAAGCTTCCCCAACGATGGAAGGCATGACAAACGCGCATCCGAGCGCCATGCCCAGGCAGCCGATCTCCTCACTAGCAGCCACCTCCGCCACCCAAGTCATCTCCCTTCCTCCATATTGCTTGGGGAAGCGGATTCCTCGTAGATTTCGGGCGGCCAGTCTCTCCACAAACTCCCGGGGATAGATGATTTCGTCCTTATCCATCTTCCTCAAGAAATCACTCGTGATTTCCGTTTTAACGAAGTCCCTTGCCTCTTGTTTCAAGGCCCGCTCTTCAGGTGTTAATAAGAAATCATACATGGCTTGCCCCTCCTATTTCTTGGGTTTATGGATTCCGCCTGTGCATCGAGCCTGTAGGGCGGCCCGTGGCCGCCAATTACGTCGGGCACGGCCCGACCTACCTGCAAAATCGGACATTCATGCTTCGTTGTGGCTCTCCAGCTACTGTAGTTGGCATTATCGTATCAACTGAACAACGTTCATCTTACTGAGCTTTGTTCAGTTGTCAAACAAAAAAGTTTCACGCTCGCCAAAAAGAAGCAGCAATTATAGTGATTGCTCTATGTGGTCAGTAAAACCGGAAATTTTGGCGCAAGAAATCAGACGAAAGGCGTGATGTGACCTTACTTCACCACCAGAATGGTCTAATCAAGATTAGCATCTCCGGCTCGTGAGCTTTGGCATCTATTTCTGTACGAGCACGCTCCCAGCTCTTTCCGCCAAGGTCGCGGACTGAAGGCTTACCCCGACTCGGAGGGCCCTCAAGCCTTGCACGCCGGGCAAATCATCGATCTCCAGGGATTCAAGGTCGTCATCGAGGTAGCCCCGGCCCTGAAGAAAATCGATATGATGGGTCATCTCCTGATACTCGTTCGGTCTTGAATAGACAATGGCGATCTTCCCCGGCTGAGTCAGCCGTTCGTTTCGGCCTTTGACCGTGGCCTTGTCGATTCGAGACCGGATGATCTCATGTCCCACGTCATAAGCTCCATCAACATCGAAGCGTTTTTCGTCGAACCGGAATCTTATGGATACAGGGCTGTGGCTTACCAGTATGAGGTGGGTGGCATCCAGTGGGAACTTCAGCGATTTGCGGATGTCTTCCGCGTGCCAGGCGATGCCGCAGGCAACCATTAGCTGCCAGAGCCGAAGGTTTCTCACGTAGAGCGCATCGAAGGCACCGTTTTCCACCATGGACGCACCCACATAAATTATGTAATCCACTCCGTCAGTCTGATGCTTATTGAAATAGTGAGGAAACACGGACTGCGCCTCAGCTTCTTCCTGGTCAAGGTAGGTGGAAATTCGTTGATTGAAAAAAGAAATGCTTCGCTCAAAATCCCTCCGCTCACGGTAAACCATTCCCACGGTGGCATCCATGGCTCTTGCATAGGCTTCTATGCAATCTGTTACTCTAGTCCCGAAGCCCTGGAGTAAAGGAAAGAGCGGTTCCAATTCGTTGCGAAGGAACTTCAGGATCGACGTTTGATCTCCCGGAGCCGAGCCCATTGCGAATCGTGTCGAGGTGCCGTTCGGTCCGGTAAGAGACCTCACTAAGAATGGGAAGAGGATTGGCTTCAGCGGCAGAGCGGACTATTTGAAGGGCCAGGTCGAGGTGCTCAACAAGGTCCGACTGGATGGCCCGGTTTCGAGCCTCGGACGAGCCCCTGACATCCGATGCTCCGTACAAGGGGAACACGTCCCTGAAGACTATGGGCTCCAATTCCGATGACGCTCCGTTTCCGGACCGTTCCAAGTGGCGAAGTGCGGCCCCTCGGAAACGCCACTCTACAGACGGGTGCACAGCGGTACACTTTTGCTTGATAACCGCTGCCACGTTGTGTTCAAGCTCATCCAGAGATCTCTTGAGAGCCATTGAGAACAAAGGGAGGATCTGGCTCAAAACCAATTCCTCACCGGGACCGAAGTCATCCGGGTTGGGCGAACCAAGGTTCAGCGCTCCAATGAGCTCTCCCTGATAGCGCAGTGGAGCAATCATCATCGACCTAATACCAAACTCAAGAATTTCTTTGTCCATTTCTGTGCATGCCGACTCCGCGGTCACGTCCCGAATTGTCGATATTCCATTGCGTTCCATGGCTCTATCGAACACCGATCCTCTAAATTCGCTAATCGGCCGGTGCCGCGAGTCAGCGAAAATGCAGGAATGAGTCATTTCGCAACCGTTGTTGAGGAGGAGCACCTCATCATTCTTGATAGCTGCCAACCCAACCATCAAATCGGGGCGACGGAGAAGGGTTCTGAGTCTATCCTGGAGTCGTAAGAATCCCTCCTGCGATGCGATGGAGCTTTTATCAATCAAGTCTCTTTCCAGCCCGGAGATGACTTCATAGAGCGTCACGTCCACAGCATGGACCATGGTAAACCCATGGAACTCGAAATTTTCCGGGGGCAGAAATCCACGAAGCACTTCAGGTTCTTCGAGACGTTGCATGACTGTGGCCAAATCTCGATCTGTGAGGCTCGGGGGCGAACCGACCGTGTGCACGTCCACAAAACGAAGATTGGGCCAGAACTGGAAATGCCTTTCCAAGCCGGTTTCCGGATCCTCTACGATTCTAACCAGGGGGTAATCCAAGTCCTTGTCGATTCCGTAACACCTTTTCAGAATCAAGAGGGAGGACCGGATCTGCCTTGCCCTGGCAATCGTGTCTGTTTCCATCGGGAATCTTCCACGGAGAGATCGGTCTTCATTGAGGCATAAACGCTGAAACTCCGGGGAGACGAACACAGGACTCAGGTTGAAAGGAACCAGGGCCCCCACCAGTTCGCTCTCCCAGAACGCGGTAGGGAAGACCGCGCTCATAAGAATACGAATCAGGTCTTGATGAGTTTCCAGTAAAGATAAGTCCTCAATTGGCTCCAGAAGCTCCGGGGCTCCTGCAAGGCTCGTTTGGATTGCGTCCAGAATTCTCCCCTTACAAGAATCGCAGCCGGCCGCGCCCTGATTCCAGTAGTCGATCAGCGGTTTCAAACTGAATACACAACGGTAAGGATGCTCGTGACCATAATTATCCATTGTGAACCTCCACCGGGGAGCTATACAAAGTTCCTCGTGTCGCGGTTACTCTTCGCGTTTGTAATGCAATTATACCAGTTTTTAGACCGACTTGCCCAGGACTCTCAACCGGGCACAGATGAGAAGTGGGCCGGGATGCAAGGAAGGTAGGGCGGGCCATGCCCGCCGAAGCCCAACTCCGGTGGCGGCCACGGGCCGCCCTACGAATACTTCGTGGAATAATTCGGGGTGAGAATTCTTGAGAGGTGAGAAGAGCGGGGCCACAATCCTCTCGGAGAGCATTGCAGCCCGCTCATGGTGGATTTGTTACAAGGTCGAGGCTATGACAATCCGCTGGATCTCGTTGGTCCCTTCGTAGATCTGCGTGATCTTCGCGTCGCGCATAAACCTTTCTACCGGGTACTCGGTGATGTAGCCGTAACCCCCGAGCACCTGGACCGCTTCAACAGTGGTCCACATTGCCACGTCCGAACAGAATGCCTTGGACATGGATGAATGTCGAAGAACCTCAGGCGGCACGCGGGAGAGGTCCTTGGCCACGTGATGGTCCAGAAGAGCACAAGTCTTCCAAAGCAGTTGCCGCGCGGCCGTGACTTTCATGGCCATATCGGCCAGTTTGAATGAGATACCTTGATGCGCAATAATGGGTTTTCCGAAAGATTCTCGCTCCTTCGCATACGCGGTCGCATACTCGAATGCGCCCGCAGCGATCCCCAGAGCCTGAGCTGCAACAGACGGGCGGCTGAAATCGAGGGTCTTCATCATGATGTGAAACCCGTCTCCCTCTTCGCCCAAACGATTCTCCACGGGGACCTCTACCTCGTCGAAAACCAACTCGCACGTATCGGAGCACCGGATACCAAGCTTGCTTTCTTTCTTACCCACAGTAAAGCCGGGCATTCCCTTCTCGAGGATAAAGACGCTGGCCCCTTTGTAGGCTTTTTCGTCCGGATTGGTCACGGCATACACAGTGACCGTATCAGCGACTCCTCCGTTGGTGATGAACATTTTGGTGCCGTTCAGAATATACTTGTCCCCTTTCCGCACGGCCCGCGTTCTGAGTGCGGCAACGTCTGAACCGCCTCTGGCTTCGGTGAGCCCGAAGGCTGCCACCTTCTCGCCTGTTGATAGAGGTGTCAGGTATTTCTTCTTCTGCTCGTGATTACCCGCGAGGATGATCGGGAGGCTGCCAAGTTCCTGGCATGACGGTATGAGGGCCACAGCAGCGTCCACCTTGGCCAACTCTTCCACAACGATACAATGGGCTATCATGCCCGCGGCCATTCCTTCGTATTCACTTGGGAAATCAATTCCCATGAGCCCGTTTTCTTTCATGAGTTCGAGCATGTCCCACGGGTATTCGCCCTTCTTGTCTCTCTCTTCAGCGCCTGGCGCCACTTTTTCTCTGGCAAGGCGCCGGACCATGTCTTGAAGCATCTTTTCTTCTTCGGTCAAGCCGAAGCGTTCCATTTCTTCCATCTTATCCTCCAGTTGAGAATTCCGATCTGGAAAGTCTTCGATTAACTGTAATCGTAAAACCCCTTGCCGGACTTGCGGCCCAAACGTCCTGCCCGCACCATCTTCTTTAGCAGGCCGGGCACCCTATATTTGGGGTCACCAAACTCTTCGTAAAGATGCTGCTGAACGCTGAGCAGCGTGTCCAAACCAACGAGGTCGGCCAGCGCCAGAGGGCCCATCGGATGATTCGCGCCCAGCTTCATCCCATCATCAATCTCAGCCGGACTTGCCAGTCCTTCTTGCAGGACAAATATTGCCTCGATAATCATGGGAACCAGGATACGGTTTACCACGAAGCCGGGGGCTTCCTGAACTTCAATTCCGGTCTTGCCCATTTTTTCGGCTAATCCCTTGATAACGGCAACCGTCTGGTCAGAGGTTGCTATGCCGCGAATAACCTCCACGAGTTTCATCACCGGAACCGGATTGAAAAAGTGCATCCCGATGAAACGGTCCGGCCGCGACGTCACAGAAGCAAGTTCCGTGATGCTGAGGGCGGAGGTGTTACTTGCAAATATGGTGGATTCTTTTGCCGCGCCGTCCAATTCCTTGTACATGGCCTTCTTCAGGTCCATGTTCTCAATGACCGCTTCGATGACAACGTCAACATCCTTGGCCGTATCCGCTAAAGATAGATTGCCCTTGATACGTGACCGGATCGTTTCGGCATCCCCAGCCGTCATCTTCCCTTTTTCGGCCATGCGTTGAAGGTTCTTTTCGATGGTTGACAGCCCTTTTTCGAGGAACCTTGTCTCCACATCCATTAGGTTCACTTCATGGCCGCTTTGCGCTGCTACTTGGGCTATGCCGGCTCCCATCAACCCGGCTCCTATAACGCCTATCTTTTTGATCTCCATAAACCTTTCTCCCTTCACAATGGGATTGATACTTCAGATTCCCAGGCTTCCTTCAGGCTGGAAGCGAACGAATAGTCTCACACTAGCCCTGAAACGGCACGCACCCACGGAGAATATGAGGCTGCTCCGTGAGCGGTTACCTTTCGGCAATCCTTGCAAATGAGCAGGTGGAGCTTACTATTCGGAACATTATGTGCATACCAGAGACACGACGATTGATCAAGCAATTCCGCTGCTTCTCTGAAATTGTTCGGCTACGCGCGGGGAATATGGACCCGTCCTTCAATATACAAGGCCCGGCATCTTGCCGGTCTAAGGCGCGGACCAGCGACACGCCGGTCCTACTTATCCGTCATTCCCGCGCACGCGGGAATCCAGCACCGGCAGTGACGCCGGTGCCTACGATTTGGTAGCGGCGGGCGTCCCTGCCCGCCATTTCCTCGACCCCGGATCGGAGTGTGGGGTGACAAATAACCGGCAATCCCGCGTACCGATGGACTTCACTGCTAGCAATGACAGAGGCCGCGACCTGCCGCCCCCTACTAAATGCCAGGCCGATTCGTTGATCTCAGACGCCACCGTGTGGTATCATTATCTGCCTTCCAAATGACACAGCATCCAGTCCCCTAACAAGGAGGAGTATATGGCAAAGGTCGCGGTAATCGGTGTCGGCCAGAGTGCGTTTGTCCGATCCTATCCGGGTTCCATTCGAGAACTGGCTTTCGAAGCTTACAGAGACGCGATGCAAGACGCGGGGCTCAAATCAGAACAGATTGATGCTTCGGTGATCTGTTCGGCTCCCGAATACGACAAGCAAAGGACTCCGGCAGGTCTCATGGCCGAGTACCTGGGGCTCAATCCTCAACCCACCTTCTACGTGGAGAGCGTGTGCTCATCCAGTTCCAGCGGCCTTAGGACAGCGTACGCCCTTATCGCTTCCGGCCTTCACGATGTTGTGCTGGTGCTCGGCTTCCAGAAGATGTCCGAGATCTCGTCCGCAGAATCTCAGGAAAGAATGGGACGTGGAGCGGATATTCAGTGGGAGGCCCCTTTCGGAACAATGATGCCCGCGTACTATGCAATGTATGCCCGGGGGCACTTCGAGAAGTTCGGCACGACCGAAGAAGACCTGGCCCTCATTCGGGTCAAGTCTTCGACGTACGGACAGATCAACGAGAAGGCGGTTTTCCGCAAATCTTTGACGCTCGACAAAGTCCTTGAGCCCAAGTATATCGCCACACCCTTGAAAATGTACGATTGCTGCGCCAACGCGGACGGCTCCTCGTGTGTCATCCTCGCGTCCGAAGAAAAGGCTAAGGCCCTTTGCCAAAAGCCCGTCTGGATAAAGGGGCTCGGCATGGCCACGCAGCCCATAAACATGGCCGGAAGGGACACTTTTAGCGGGCTGAAATGCGCGCAACTGGCCGCTAAGCGGGCTTACGACATGGCGGGCATAACAGCCAAAGACGTGAACGTGGCCGAGGTGCACGACTGCTTCACCATCGCGGAGATGATGGCCTACGAAGACCTGGGATTCGCAGAACCTGGCCAAGGGAAAGACCTTATCCGAAACAAAGAGACCTATAAGGAAGGCAAGATACCTGTGAACGTGGATGGAGGACTGCTCTCCAAGGGGCACCCCATCGGAGCCACCGGCGGTTCGCAAATCCGCACCATTGTCTTCCAGTTGCGAGGCGAAGCAGGTGAGATGCAGGTGCCGGACCCGAAAATCGGACTGGTCCATAACATCGGCGGCGTCGGCATCTACGGCAATGTAAGCATATTTGGAGTGGATTGATAAGTCTGCTTTCAAATCGGTAAGATTGGGGGAACCTTCGTTGTAAATAAGGTTCCCCCAAACCCCCTCCAAGAAACTCTAACACTTGCCCGAATCCTCATCCTCTCTAAGGAGAAATGAGGATTCCGGCACAGGCTAGAAGTTCTTGAGGAGGGGTTCGGGGAGCCCGCGAAACGCGGGTTACAAGAAGTGCCTCCCCGATTCTTGCCGATTTGAAATCGAATCAGCACTACTGGAGGATTAACATGGGATTTGAACAGTTCGGCATTATAAGTTTCACGGGAGTGACGAAGACAGAGCAGTTTGTGGAGCTTCTAAAGAATAACGAGCTATCCGGCACTTTGTGCATGCGGTGCGGAGCCAAGTTCTTCCCGCCACGCAGCGACTGTGATGTTTGCCTCAGCAGTGACATGGAATGGTTCCCCATTAAGGGGGAGGGGACTGTTCTGACCTACACAAAGGCAATGTTCGCGCCTGCGGGCTTTGAAAAGGACGTCCCGTACGTGCTCGCGGTTGCGGAATTTGCCGAAGGCATCAAAGTCTTCGGCCGCATGGACAAGTCTATTCCTGACGATGCAATCAAAGCTGGCATGAAAGTGAAAATACGCGTAACCAACCTTGAAGACAACCGTGTTTCCTACGAATTGGCTGCCGCGTAGAGTTCTTGGGGGAAGACGGCTGTGAGACATCGTGCGGGCTTCTCTGCTGTCACCGGGAAGCAAGGAACTCATTCACCTCGTTCACGACCATTTGCGGGCCTTCAGAGCCATAGTAGCGGTAGTAAGTTAGCGGTATCTTTTCACCCGAAGCAAACTTGAAAACGACTCGACACATCTGTGAGCCACCTTCGCTGGTCGTGCGGACAGATGCCTCGACAAGGTCGGAGAGGGGCCGGCTCACCTTCCGGAAACCCCATACCCCACCGCCATTCAGGAAGAACTTGTTCTCCGCTTTATCCAGTCGACAGGTTATTGTCCTTACGAAACACAGCGGCAAAAGCCCAAAGCAGATCAATCCCACGCTGAGCAGGTAGAAAAGCAGACGCTCGTCTTGAACTACTTCTAGCGTGCCAACAGTGGCGTCCTGCAGATAAGCATTGATACTTGAGGCAATCTCGGCCTGGTCTGTAGCCAAGGATCCGATACTGTAAGGGGTAAAGGGTATTGATCCTTTCCGGGTATCAATCCAAATCCTGTAGGAAATTCCTGACGTGTCTTGACTGCTATCCGAATATATTGTCTCCAATTTCGCAGCCGAGATATCCTGCAAGGCCATGTCGCTGACCTGCGAACGGAATAGATTGGATTGCTCAAGTGAGCAGATATTATGCGCTCGGTCGCAGCGCAACGACCACGAGATTGGGAAAGACAAAATATGCGACACAGAATCCAGCTACAACGAATAGGAGCCCCACACATTTTTGCATCCACGGGTAGTGTTTTATGATGAGCAATGGGGTTGCTGGCCGTATTATTCTGTACATCGCTGTCCCTCAATTAATCGGCCCATTCTTTGTTCGACCGTGAACTGGTCTCACTCCGTTTCTGCCAGGGCCACCGCAGCCGAAATGAGCGACAGGTGGGTCAACGCCTGAGGGAAATTCCCGAGCATCTCATTGGAATTGGTGTCGTATTCCTCCGAAAACAGGCCCAGGTCGTTGCCGGTGGATAAGGCACGCTCAAATACCTCGCGGGCCTCGTCCCCGCGACCCTGCCGAGCCAGACATTCCGCAAGCCAGAAGGAACAAGGGAGGAAAACCCCCTCCGAGCCCGGCAAGCCATCGTCGCAGGGAGCGTAACGCCTCAGCAGACCCCCTTCTTCAAGCTCCTCCCATACGGCGTCGGTGGTACGGATCATTCGCTCGTCTCTGTAATCCACGAAATCAAACGTCAGGGAGCAGCAACAGGGACGCATCCATAATCGGATGATCAAATGCTTGCACAAATACCCCTCGGCCCGAGTCGTAACCTTTTGTTTCAACGGCCGGCGCACCTCGTCTCGGGCTCTTTTTCCATTTATCCAAAGGCGCTTTACGACCGATGTCCTCAGCCAGCTTTATTCCCCGATCGAGCGCGGCCCAGCACATTACTTTGGAGAATACGAAATGACGGGGTTCACCCCGCAGCTCCCAGATGCTACGATCCGGGTGCTGCCAAGACTCAACGGCAGCGCCTACCAGTTCAACGAGGAACTCCCAGTAATCGTCGTCAGGTGATTCGCCTCGGTTGTGCCATCGGTACGCCAAGTCGAGCAATTCACCGTAGGTGTCCAGTTGACTCTGCCTCCAGGCATCATTCCCCACACGCACGGGCTTGGCGCCACGATACCCTTCAAGTCTTTCTATTTCGTTTTCAGGGAGCCAGCGTTCCCCTCCAAGCCCGAAGACTATCTGGAATTGGTCTGCGCTTCCCGCCGCGCTCCTTTCAATAAAGCGGCGGAACCCGTTGGCCTCTTTAACATACCCGACCTCCGCCAAAGAGTTCACTGTGAAGCACGAATCACGAATCCAGGAAAACCGGTAGTCCCAATTGCGCCGGCCCCCTGGCCATTCAGGTAACGAAGTAGTGGCCGCAGCGGCTATGGCCCCGGTGGGCGCATTTGTAAGACCCTTGAGCACCATGGCAGACCGTTTGGTTTGATGACCATATCGGCCTCTGAACCTGCCTTTGTCGCACCAGGCATGCCACCACGAGATAGTCCCTTCCAACCGGCGGCTCAGTTCTTCTGTGTCGGGAGTTTCCACCAGCCCTTCGTCAATGTCCTCCGGCTTCCTGAATATGATAGATAGGTAGGCCCGTGATCCTTTCTCCGTGATGCATGTGCCCTCCAGATTATGGCGATATTTCAGTTCCAGATGAGCGTTGCCGGAGATCACCAGCCCATGGCTGCCGCCGATGGCGAGGAAATTCCCCTCAGAATCTTTCCGAATCCATGGTTTGAGCGCTCCATAGCCGAAACGGGGTTCGACATCGATCTTAAGTTCCACCGTCCCTGTCACTCCCTCGATGGACCGGAGAATCTGCTGATGCGGATCATGTTCCCCTCCTGTACGCATGGTGAAGCAGTCGAGGACGCGGGCTTCACCTTCCTCCGTCTTAAAAGTAGTTTCCAGAATCATCGAGGAGTCCAGATACCGCCGTGTTGCTTCGTATTTTTTCACCGGGACAATCTGACAGTATCCCCCGTTGCTCCAGTCGAGGATCCGGCCGAAGCAACTTGCAGAGTCCATTCTCGGCATGCAGCACCAATCAATCGATGCGGATTTCGATACCAGTGCGCATGAGTGGCTGTCTGCTATAAATCCGTAATCGGCAATGGGTGGGTATGTGCTGGTACTCATTTGCAGGACGTGCCCAATCCTTTCTGCCGCCAACCAAGATGGCAGCCTTCTTCCAGCATCGGAAGAGGCAATTTTATCGGTTATTTGAGAATCACGCCAGAATTTATCATCTTCTCCTTATTCGATTTCTCGGGGATTCGATTTCTGCGCGAGCTGTTTCATTCAATTTTATGCCGGCAAGTGTCTCGTTCCCGGCCCAGGAACCGGAAGAAATTAAAGGTGTCATACTCTTCATAAATTTTCTTGATTTATTCGCACAAAGAAGAAGTCAATTTCAACGTGTGGCAATATAGGAGGAAATATTATGTCTCCCATTCTGATCCATTGGCTCGTCACAACCATCGCGATCCTCGTCGCAGCGTACATCATCCCCGGAATCAGGGTTGACAGCCTGGGCGCCGCTTTAATTGGGGCAGCAATTCTGGGTATTCTTAATGCCGTGCTGAAACCGATTTTGGTAATTCTCACTTTACCTATTACGCTGCTTACATTGGGGCTTTTCCTGTTCGTCGTGAATGCATTGGTTTTCCTTTTGGCTGGAAATCTGCTATCCGGTTTTCACGTTCAATCATTTTGGTCTGCCCTGTTGGGCTCTTTGGTCGTGAGCATTGTTTCGTACATCGCATACTCGATTTGAGCGTGAAGGCACGCCCTCAAGCCGGCGCCAATTTCACCATGCAAAATTGATATGAATTTCGTGATCGAAGGAAAAAAGGCAACTGCTGAACAGGAAAGCGGTTCACCAGGCCTGAACCGTGGCCGGCATGGACGCCGGCTTTACCGTGAGACGGGTAGGACCGACCTCCGTGCCGGTCACAAAATGACCGGTGCACGGTTACGAAAAAGGCTGGTTTTAGCTGCGTGCCTTTTGGTCAGCGCTGATTTTTGTGCTGGCGCATCCCGGCGTCTGCCCGGCTCAGGTCACTGTACCGCCGCCGCGAACGAAACAGGAAAAAGCCCCCTCTACCAGCATCCTGCCTTCACCGGAAAAAGTTTCCCCGATTCATCCAGAAATGATCGAAGGGGCAGTCCAAAAGCTTGAGCACGAGGTTCAGGACATAGGCAGCAAGACGTCACAAACCTTGGGACGCTGGCTTGGTCTGAATGTTTTCATGGGGGTCACGTGGCTGAGCCTAATAGTGTGCCTGCTGGTCTTACTGCTAGTGGGAATTCTCGACCGCTTAGCTCGCACGTTGATAGAAAGACGGGTTCGCACACTTTCAACGACCAGGAAGTCACTTGCATGGATGGCGCTTGTTCTTGATGCTCTTTCAAAACCTCTTTCGCTCTTTATATGGGTTTACGGAATTTACGGTGCGCTATCCATATCGCTCGTGCAGTTGCGCTATACGCCGGGCCTAGAATTTTTGCCCGGCAAGGCGGGAAAGGCCGCCGACATAGGTGGCGCCATTGCGATCATTTGGCTGATTTACCGCCTGGCAGTCCTGTCCGACGTTAGGGTCAAAACATGGGCGGGCGCAAGTCACAGCAAAATAGACCAATTGCTGGTCGGTATAGTCGGCAAATCCCTGCGCATTGTAATAGTCTTGATAGGAAGCATCATGGTCATCCAAAACCTTACGGGGATACAGATGGGACCTCTGATTGCTTCCTTGGGTCTGGGCGGACTTGCGATTGCTCTGGCCGCCAAAGACTCGGTGGCAAACTTCCTCGGTACTTTGACCATAATCTTCGACAAGCCTTTTCAGATTGGCGATCAAGTGGCCATAGACAAGTACGAGGGAATAGTGGAGTCAGTGGGATTCAGGAGCACTCGAATCCGGACCGCTGACGGCCATCTTTTGTCCATGCCGAACAGCAAAATGATCGATTCCCCTTTACAAAATGTGGGACGAAGACCCAACATACGCTGGTTTACAAATATCGGAATATCTTACGAAACTCCTCCGGAAAAAGTGCGACGTGCGGTTGAGATTATTGAAGAGATCCTTCGTGATCATGAGGGCATGAGGGAGGACCTCCCACCCCGCATCTTTTTTGACGCTTTCAAAGATTGGAGCCTGAACATTAGCATACGGGCCTGGTATCACCCTCCCGAACAGTGGGCCTACCAGGCATGGCTCCAGAAGACTTGCATGGAAATTCTGGAAAGATTTCATTCGGAAGGCATACGGTTTGCCTTGCCCACACAAACTCTACGTTTGTCGAACGATGACAAAGGGCAATTGGAACTCCAGATGCTCAAGGGAGAGCAAACCGAAACCAGCAAATGAATACCGCGAAGAAATTGAAATGCCGTCGCGGGAATTGTTGATGGCTTTCTGTCTCGCTACACCTCTGACTGAAGGGTTGCCTTACGCTGCAACTATTCAGTTACTCGACCAAGGAAGGATACGGCGTCCCGCGTGACCGCCCTCGGAATGCCTTTTCAGGAGCTTGTCGCCACTTCTCTCCACGTAACCTAACAATTGCCGTGCGCGGATTTTTTGGGCTTGATGTCAGCCCTCGGACAAATTATACTGCCATGAATGATACCGGAGTTTTGATGGCTTGAAATCAGATCATCACGGGCGAGGGTCTGATACCAAGTGGCCGTTGGGCTGTGACACTACTGGGCGATCATATTGGTGACAACATCAAGAATTGATGGCTCGGCGGCAGGTATCGGTAATTCCCCAAACCCTTCGGTCCCGACACTTGCGGGAAGATGGGAATTGGCCCCTTTCTCGAGGGGGAATGGGGGGACTTTATGAGTTGGCCCGAGTTCCGGGCTTGCCCCGCCCCCGAGGCGTGGTTACATATTAGATTGCAAACCGATGTTAGGCGCAGGCAAGGTTGCCGTGTGAAGGCAACCTGGTTCAAGCGAGTCCTGTGCCGAAGATCGGCCCGCCGTTCACGCAGGTCTGAAGGTTATGGCAAGAAGAAAATATTACTTTGAAGATGAGGAAACCGCATTTTCTTTGGTCGAGGAGCCCAGTTTCTATAGGCTCAGAGTGGAGCGGTCCGCGATTGAGGCGAAGCATGTGGAGGAGTTCCTTGATCGAACCGTTGAATGGCTCAGCAGAAACCCCGACAAGGGAATATTGATTGATTTTAAGGGGGTAAAGTCTGTTTGCAATGAGTTTGCCATTCACCTCAGCACGTACCTACCAGCACGTAAAAGACAAAGGTCTCCAAGTGCGCTTCGTCAATGTCGACCCGGACATAGAGCCCTATATAAGACGGGCCAATATTTCAGTAGTGCTCGACGTGCATTCCGATAGGACGGTGCTTAGCGCTAAAGCGCTTCTTGAAGACTTGTCCAACAACCTATCTGATGAAGAGTTAAAGAGAAAGCACGGACTTTCCTCTCAAGGACTAGCTAGTACGTTCAGGAAGCTGTTGGGCAAAGGTTTAGTCACTCGTGACAGACTAGCAACACGGATGGGCATAGAAACGTGTGAAATTACTGTAAATCTCAATGGTAAAGCCAGTAAGGTCAGAGTAAATGCGACAGACGTATTGAAAGATCTCGATGACAATTCGTCTGATGACGAACTCATGCAAAAGTACAAGCTGTCCCCCAAGGGGCTCCGCAGCCTGTTGACGAAACTGCACCGCAGAGGTCTGATCTCCCAGGCCACCCTCGACAGGACCGGATCGGTCTCCGAATAGCCCTTTCATTTATTTCCTTCGTCGAGATCCGGCAGTCTGCATTGTCTACTTCGCACGCGGGTTAACAAATCCTTCCCGTAAAGCCGGCCGGTTGGTCTGCTCAAAATCTGTGCAATCAGTCCGGGGAGCACTGCTCGTCTCCGGACTTGCCACTGAGAGAGTAGCGAAGCAATCTCAGGTCCCGCAGAAAACGCGGGATTTCACTCCTCGCATCGGCAGGAGCGGCCCGCTGAAACTGGATAGCTCAATACGTTCCTCAAATTTGCACGGCCACTTGACGAGCGGCACACACTAAAATTAATATAAAAAATTCTGTTGATCGCATAATTCCTCCCGCGGTTGCAATAAGGACGCTTCCAATGATCAGGCTCGTAAAGGGATTCCACGACATACTTCCGGACGAGACGACCAAATGGGCCTTCCTCGTGGATACGGCCCGGACTAGCCTGGAGCGGTTCGGGTTCCGGGAAATCATTACACCGATCATGGAGCGTACCGACCTCTTCGAAAGAGGCATCGGTCAGGTCACCGACATAGTTGAGAAAGAGATGTACACGTTCGAGGATCGTGGCGGGGAGTCTCTAAGCCTCAGACCCGAAGCCACCGCCGGAATATTGCGTGCTGTTGCCGAACACTCCTTGTTACGCCGCGATTCGCTCTTGAAGCTCTATACCATTGGACCTATGTTTCGCCGTGAAAGGCCATCGAAAGGGAGGTTTCGGCAATTCTTTCAAGTCAATGCCGAGGTCCTAGGGGACGATTCCCCTTACACAGATACCGAAACCATTGCCGCAGCCTATGCGATCATGACGAGCATCGGCGCGTCCGGACTGATGATGGAGATTAATTCAGTGGGTTGCCCGAGCTTGCAGGCCCGGATATAGGCAACGGCTGCGGGAATACTTTGCGAAACACCTTGATGAGCTATGTGAGGATTGCCGACGCAGGTATGATTTAAACCCCTTGAGGATCCTTGATTGCAAGGTGCCGAGATGCTCGGAATTAGCCAAAGACGCACCGATTATCCTGGACAGTCTGGACGCCCCGTGTCTTGAGCATTTCCAGGCTGTGCAGAAGGGTCTGGACATTCTCGAAATCCCTTATAGGTTGGAACCGAGAATGGTGCGAGGTCTCGACTACTACACCCGCACCGCTTTTGAAATCGTTCACAGCGAGCTTGGAAGGTCAAAAGCAGTCGGGGGAGGGGGTCGGTACGACAGCCTCTTGAAAGAGTTGGGCGGACCTGATGTTTCAGGCATAGGCTTTGCCATTGGTTTGGAACGACTGTCTATGGGCATCGCGGACGACGACGAACGCTTTGCGAGGGCCATAGACATCTATGTTGCCATAGTCGGGGAAAGTGCTCGTGAAACCGCTTTCAGCTTGGTCAACAGCCTCAGGGCAGCCGGGATTGCGGTGGAAGCGCGCTACTCTTCCACGAGTCTGAAGGGGCAGATGAAAGTCGCCGACAGGGTGGGCGCAAGAAAGGTCATAATGATCGGCGACGAAGAACTGAGCCGACAAGAAGTTACTGTGCGAGACATGAAGACCAGAGAGCAGACCTCGGTGAGGATCGACACTATCGTAAGCTACCTGCAAGGAGACAAATCTTGAAACTCGACGCGTTGAACGGATGGGAACGGACACATCTGTCGACGGAAATCTCTGAGAAAGATATAGACGCGCAGGTGGTTGTCATGGGTTGGGCCCTGCGGCGTCGGGACCACGGCGGCGTGATTTTTGTTGACCTTAGAGATCGCCGCGGTGTCGTCCAACTGGTGTTTAACCCGGAGTATTCCCGTGACGCACACGCTAACGCCCATGTGCTTAGGCCCGAGTGGGTTTTGGCCACGAAAGGTATCGTGCGCCGACGCCCTGATGAATCCTTGAATCCCGATATGCCGACCGGAACCATAGAGGTATTTGTAGATGAAGTGAAGATCCTGAACCGGTCAGAGCCGCCTCCCTTTCCTTTGGATGACGACACCGACCCGACTGATGCGGTACGCTATAAATATCGGTACCTTGATTTGCGGCGCACCGGGGGTGCTCGGAATAATCTGCTGATCCGACACCGGTTCATGTCCATTGTTCGGGATTTCCTGAACAATGAAGACTTCACGGACATTGAAACCCCGTTTCTTACCACCAGCACGCCGGAAGGCGCCAGAGACTACCTCGTTCCGAGCCGGATCTCTCCCGGAAGTTTCTACGCGCTTCCACAATCGCCTCAGATCTTCAAGCAGATTCTTATGATTTCAGGTTTTGAGCGCTACTATCAGATCGTCCGCTGCTTTCGCGACGAAGACCTGCGTGCCGATCGTCAGCCCGAGTTCACTCAGTTGGACATCGAAACATCCTTTTTAGAGGAAGACCGCCTTTTCGATATTATCGAGAGGATGATGTCCAGGATCTTCAGGGAGGTTCTTGAAATTTCTCTCACACCCCCGTTCCCCGCTCTCACCTACGACGAAGCTATTGCCAGATTCGGTGTTGATAAGCCTGACATCCGTTTTAGAATGGAACTTGTAGACCTTACGGACATCGTAAAAGATACCGGCTTCGGTGTCTTTCGGTCTGCCGTGGAAGCCGGCGGGATCGTGAAAGCGCTCAAGGTGGAACGAGGCGAGAGGCTTTCCAGGAAAGACCTTGACGATCTACGCGATTTTGCCGCGATTTACGGTGGCAAGGGAGTGGCGTACACGCGCATCAAGGATGCCGGTGAATGGCAGTCGCCCATAGCCAAGTTTCTTAGTATCGAGGAGCGCTTTGCCATTAACGATAAGATGCAGGCCGTTCCCGGAGACGTCATACTCTTTGCCGCGGACTCCGCGCGGATAGTGAATGATGTGCTGGGGAATTTGAGAAATAGTCTGGCCGAAAAGCTGGGCGAAATCCCGGACGGAAAATTCGATTTTCTCTGGATCACCGAATTTCCCATGTTCGAGTATGATGAGGAAGAAAAGCGTTATAAGGCCATGCATCACCCTTTCACCTCCCCGAGAGAGGAAGACCTGGAGTTGCTCGAAAAAGATCCCGCAAGGGTTCGCGCGCGGGCTTACGATCTTGTCCTCAACGGCTCAGAGATCGGTGGCGGAAGTATAAGAATCCACAGGAATGAAGTTCAGCAACAGGTATTTTCGGCCCTGAAGATCACCCCCGAGCAGGCGGAAGAGAAGTTCGGCTTCCTCTTGGAAGCCCTTCGCTATGGCGCTCCGCCTCACGGAGGAATAGCACTCGGAGTGGATCGGATTATGGCTATTCTGACCGGCTCAGCGTCGATTCGCGATGTGATCGCGTTCCCAAAGACGCAGAAGGCGACCTGCCCGATGACCGGCGCTCCAACGCCGGTGACTCCGGAACAGCTCAAAGAATTGGGCCTAAAACTGACTGTGAAGAAGTAATACAGAGGAGACAAAATCCCCCTAAATCCCCCTTCAGAAAAGGGGGAGAAAGCCGGCCCCACACCCCCCTTTGTAAAGGGGGGCAGGGGGGATTTTTCTCGCCTAAATGAATGGTTACAGAGGAGACGGACCATGGCGAGTTGGGACCCCAAAAGAGGCGTGCTATATCACGAGTTTAACAAGTTTCATAAGGAGAGGTCCCTCCGTGAGGTAACAGAACCGAACCTTTTGCGAAATATTTTCCCCTACGCGGAAGTTCCGAAAGTGGACTTTGATTTTGCGATACTGCCGATCAACCCAGCCAGGAATTTCCTTATTACCGACACTACTTTCCGGGACGGTCAGCAGGCCAGACCGCCCTTTACAGTGGATCAGATTGCCACGCTGTTTGATTATCTCCACAAACTCTCCGGCCCCCGCGGCATCATCCGGCAATCGGAGTTCTTCGTGTACACGAAGAAGGATCGCGAAGCTCTGGACCGCTGCCGGAGCAAGGGGTACCAGTATCCCATGATTACCGGCTGGGTCAGGGCACAAAAGAAAGATCTGGCGAATGTGAGGGCCGCGGGTCTTACGGAAACCGGCATTCTAACGTCGGTTTCGGATTACCATATCTTCCTCAAAATGGGGCTGGATCGCAAGAAGGCCATGGACAAATACGTGGATATGGTGCGAGCCACACTGGAAAAGGGGATTGTTCCCAGATGCCACTTTGAGGACGTAACCCGGGCGGACATTTACGGTTTCTGTGTACCTCTGGCTCAAAAACTCATGGACATTCGAGAAGAATCGGGAATAGACATCAAGATACGTCTCTGCGACACCATGGGCTTTGCGGTCACTTATCCGGGGGCCGCGCTTCCTCGAAGCGTGCCCAAGCTTATCCGAGCCATGATTGATGACGCCAACGTCCCCGAAGACCTGCTCGAATGGCACGGGCACAATGATTTTCACAAATCGCTGACCAATGCTGTGTATGCGTGGCTCTACGGATGCTCCGGCGTGAACGGCACCCTACTCGGCATCGGCGAGAGGACCGGGAACACTCCGATTGAAGCCCTTATGATTGAGTACATGTCGATAAGAGGCCAGGCCGATGGAATGGATACGCTGGCCATAACCGAGGTGGCTGAATATTTCGAGCGCGAGTTGGGACACCATATTCCCGAGAATTATCCTCTTCTGGGTAAAGCCTTCAACGCGACCAGTGCAGGCGTCCACGCGGATGGAGTGCTGAAAAACGAGGAAATCTACAATATCTTTGACACCACGAAGATCCTCGGCAGGCCCCCTATAGTGAATATTACCGACAAGTCGGGCTTGGCTGGGATTGCGCACTGGATCAACGCCAAGATGGATGTGCCGAGGGAAGAAAAGATCGAGAAAAGCCATCCGGCTATCTCCAAGATCTATGACATTATTACCGAGATGTACGACGCAGGCCGCGTGACCTCCATGTCCGACAAGGAGATGACTGCACTGGTGAAGCTGTACCTGCCTGAGTTGTTCATATCCGACTGGGATCGCATGAAGCTTATTGCCCGGGAAATGGCGTTCAAAATTGTGGAACGCTTCACAGAAACCCCGGAAATGAAATCAGCAAAGCCCAAGTCCATGGAAAAGGTGATGACCGAATTCCTCAACAGGTACCCGTTTATTCAGTATTGCTATGTTGCTGACATGCAAGGGAAAAAGGTCACCGAGAACATCACCGACATCACCGAGCGGGCCAAGTACGTGGCGTTCAAGCCTCACGAAGACTTTTCCGACCGGCCCTGGTTTATCAGGCCCGTCAAGGACGGTAAGATCCACGTGGTAGGGCCATTCACTTCGCGAATCACCGGAGCGCTCTGCATCACCGTGTCGGCTCCTTTAAGGGACAAGAAAGACAAGATGATGGGCGTGTTCGGCGCAGACATCCGGCTCGAAGAACTCCTCAAGGTGGAAAAGGAACTCATGGAAGAGCACGGTGTGGAGTTCACCGAGACCGACATTCGAGCATTGACCAAGAAGTACCGGGACCAATAAATTACTTTTTCCTGGTTACGAGGCTCTGCCTGGTAACCCGCACTTCCGGGCTCCGCCCGACATAGGTTTAGAAACAATCGTAGGACCATGTTCGGTTGGATTCCCATCCGGAGGCAGAGCCTCCAGGGGAGCATTCCCAGACGGAGCCTGGGAACGAGGGGTACAGCCGAGAGCCTCCTCTGAACTGAGAAAGCACCGCCCACAGGGGGGAATGGAATATGCCAAGGTGCGAACACCACGAATTCTGTGGCCTAGATGCTAATCCCGGGGAAGATCTGTGTATTCTACACTCCCGCGACCTGAATAAGGACAAATCTGATTTCAACGAAGCCTTTGAAGCGCACCGCGAGAAATACGGACACAATTTCCAAAACTTTGTTTTTCCAGCGGCTCCTGACTTTGGAGGGGTCACGTTCAACGAATTGGCCAATTTTAGTGGTGCCAAGTTCAGCCAGGGGGCGAACTTCTCCCATGCCACCTTCACCGCCATTGCCGGCTTCTCGGAAGCCACGTTCATTAAGCAGGCCGACTTCAGGGGAGCCAGATTCAAGTGGGCCAGCTTCATGGGTTCCGCGTTCAATGAGGGGGCTGACTTTTCCGATGCCAAGTTCTGTGAAGGAGCCGACTTCATTCGGGCCAAGTTCCTGGGGAGGATGCTCTTTGTCTCTCAGGATCACTCTCGCCCCATCTTTTCCGGGGCAGCAGTTGACTTCGGCCAGGTGATCATCAATCCGCTCGATGCGCTTATTTTTCGGAAAGCTGATCTGCAAAAGAGTCGCTTCCTACACACCGACCTACGCAAGGCCGAGTTTACTGATGTGAAGTGGCCCAGGAAAGGCGGCCGCTTCCGGGTTTACGATGAGGATGTCGAGCTAAGGGCTGGAGAGACTCGTCAGTGGTCCCATATTGAGCAGCTTTATCGTCAGCTCAAGCAAAACTACGAAGACCGGCGAGCCTACGAGCGGGCTGGAGATTTCCACTATGGCGAGAAGGAAATGCGGCGGAGGAATCCAGACACGCCCCCGTGGCTGAGTTGCCTGCTGAGACTGTATCGTTGCGTGGGCGGCTACGGCGAGCGATGCTCGCCCCCGCTTGCATGGTCGATAGGGCTCTTTGTAGTCTGCGCTCTCCTATATCTTTGTTTCGGCCTGCGACCCAAAGATTTATGTTCGACCCCAGCCCTCACGAGTGTATGGGGTTATTTCGACTACAGCCTTAGAGTCATGACCCTTCTCAAGCCCGACGACCTGGTGCCTATCGGGTACGCCAGGTACGTCAGGTACGGTTGAGAGCCTCGCAGGCCCTATCCTAATCGGCCTTTTTGCATTGGCCCTCAGGCAGCGGCTGAAGCGTTTAGGCAGCGTTGCTGCTACGAGTGAGCTTCACGCATCCTTGGCACCAGGCTGAAAAAGTGTAAGTTAACAGAAGAGGATCTATGGACAAATCATATTTAAGGGACGGCTTAAGCAATCTCTCCACGGCGCTCGTAGCCGACGCCTGTGTACGATTGGGGTTGCCTCTTCGTCTGGCTCCTCAAGGCATTCACTCCGTCATATCGGGAAGCTATATTGCCGGGCAAGCGCTGCCGGTCAGACACTACGGCAGCGTGGACATCTTTTTGGAGGCAATGGAGAATGCGGAAGAGGGCGACATTCTGGTCATCGACAACAAGGGCCGGATGGATGAAGGTTGTATTGGAGATCTCACCGTGTTGGAGGGTCAATCGAGCGGACTGGCCGGGATTGTGGTCTGGGGTTGCCACCGTGACACAGCCGAGCTTATTAAGATTGGCTTCCCGGTCTTCAGCTACGGGAGATGTCCATCTGGGCCAACACGATTGGATGTCCGCGATCCGGATGCTCTCCGCGTCGCCGGCCTTGGCAATCTCAGCGTGGGCCGAGATGATTTTGTTTTCGCGGATGATGATGGCGTCATTTTTGTTTCAGGAGACCGTATAGCAGATGTTGCATCTACCGCGCACAGCATTTGGGAAACGGAACGGCGGCAAGCAACGGAGATAAAGGCGGGTAACAATCTGCGGCAACAACTTCAGTTTAGTGAGTACTTGGCCAAACGAGCTTCGGATGAGTCGTACACCTTTCGCAAGCACCTGCGAGCTTTGGGAGCAGCCATTGAGGAGTAGGGTCGGCGCGTGAGCACTGTATTGGTGGGACAGGCATCTTGCCTGTCTGTCAGTGAAATGACAGGCAATCCCACGGTGGCGGGACTGTCCCAACACTTTTGCCCGAAATATGTTACCCAGTTTATGAAAAAGAGCACTTAGCCAACTATTGGGGTAATCGTTCACCGCGAAAGCGCCCCACCCCGTCTGAAAGCCGGCAGGGACGCCGGCCCTACCATGAGCCGGTAGGACCGGCCTCCCCGCGGGACGCGGGGTCGCATAATGTGCGGTGAACGGTTACCTATTGGGAATAACTTTATCCTGGAGGTTCTGATATGAGTTCCGAACACAAACCGGAAGTCGAATACCTCGATTCGGAAAGCACAAAGGGGATGCCGTTCTCCGAGGCAGTGCGCGTGGGGAACATGCTCTATTTGTCCGGGCAGTTGGGACGAGATGCGTCCGGCAAGATGGTCCCCGGCGGGATTGTACCGGAAACACGGCAGACAATGGAGAACATTAAAGCAACCCTGGAGCGGTATGGCTCCTCGCTCGATCATGTCATCAAGGTCACGGTCATGTTGGCGGATATAAGCGAGTGGCCTGCGATGAACGAGGTTTATGCCGGGTATTTCTCCAAACATCTTCCCGCGCGCAGCGCGCTTGGGGCAAACGGGCTGGCACTGGGCGCACGAGTGGAGATTGAGGTCATTGCAGTGTTGAAATGAAAGATGAGATTGCCGGGAACCCCCTTTTCGCAAAAAGGGGGTTCCCGGACCCTCCCCGAAAAACTCTATATATTGGTTTCTTGTGTGATTGGCACCGTAGTGCGGCTGATTTATGCCCTGACTAGCGTCGGGCCTAGCATGAAGCGTGGCGCCCGCCCTAGTGGGTCCCGAAATTGGATCTAAATATTTGACAGGACGGCTGAATCGTCCTCTGGAGTCTCTGTCCGGCGAGCGAGGGGTCGGAAAGTGGAAAAATCCTTATCAAAGAACACTGTCACTTCACCTATGGGGCCGTTACGCTGTTTTCCTACGATGATCTCGGCTTCGCCCTTTTTGGGATTGTCCTCGCTTTTGTTATAGACTTCGTCCCTGTAGATGAAGAGTATGACGTCCGCGTCCTGCTCGATAGCCCCGGATTCCCTCAAATCAGCCAGTTGAGGCCTTTTGTTAGGACGTTCCTCGACTTTACGGTTGAGCTGAGAAAGGGCTAGGACAGGAACGCTAAGCTCTTTGGCCAGTGCTTTCAAAGCGCGCGAGATCTCCGAGATCTCTTTCTCCCGGGAATCTGATTTCGTAGCGCCCCTCATCAACTGGAGATAGTCCACGACGACGAGGCCGAGGTCCCTTTCCTTCTTCAAACGCCGCGTCTTGGCACGGATCTCCAGGATGTTGATCGCAGGAGTGTCGTCAATGTAAAGAGATGAGTCGGAAATGCCGCCCACTGCCTGGGTAAGCCGCCCCCAGTCGTCTTGAGTGAGATACCCTGTGCGGAGGCTTCTCAGGTTCACTTTGGCCCTGGCGCAGAGCAGCCTCAGAGCGATCTGCTCTTTGCTCATCTCCAAAGAGAAGACCGCGGTGGGGATCCCGTCATCTATGGCAGCTTTCATGGCCACGTTAAGTGCAAATGAAGTCTTGCCCATAGAAGGGCGCCCAGCAATGATCACCAGGTCTGAAGGCTGGAAGCCCGCGGTGAGCATGTCCAGATCCCGAAAGCCCGAGGGGACGCCGGTGATATTCTCCTTGCGCTCGTAGAGACTTTCGGCGGTCTCAATGCTTCTCGTCATGAGGTCTTTGATGTGCACGAATCCTGATTGGATCCTTGACTCTCCGACCTTGAATATCAACTCCTCGCATTGATCGACAAATTCGTCGATACTTCCATGGTCCTCATAGCAGCGCGTGCTGATCTCTGTGGCTGAAGAGATCAGTTGCCTGAGCACAGCTTTCTCTTTAACGACTCTCGTGTAATGCTCGATGTTGGCCGCGCTGGGAACTGCATCCACCAGTTCAGCCAGGAAGGCAGGTCCGCCGACACTCTCAAGGAGGCTGGCTTCCTTCAGTGCCGCGGTTAGGGTGACCCAGTCCACCGGTTCATTGCGGTTGAAGAGTTTAGTGATAGCACTGTAAACGTTGCGATGGGCATCGCGGTAGAAATCTTCGGACGAAAGAGTCGCCACCACCCTCGGCAGAGCGTCGTTGTCAATGAGCAACCCCCCCAGGATGGCGCGCTCGCCTTCCAGGAACTGGGGAGGTAGTCTGACTTGACTGCTATTTTCCGCCGACATTCTCGGATTCTTCCTCCGCCTTCACTACGACGGTTACAGTTGCCGCAACCTCAGGATGGATGCGCACGGTCGCTTTGTACTCACCGAGCTTCTTAACGGGCTCCGACAAGCTGATCCGCTTCCTGTCTATCTCGAATCCTTGTTGTTCCAGGGCCTCGGCCACGTCCACATTAGTAACCGACCCGAAGAGCCGGGCATCCTGACCTCTCGATTTCCTGACAAAAGTCAGCACCAGGGCCGAGATGTTCTGGGCCTGAAGTTCCGCGGCCCCTTTGGCCTTCGCTTGTTTCTTCTGCTTCGCCTCGATCATGCCTCGATAGAAATTGAGGTTCTTGGCCGTGGCCGGACAGGCAAGCTTCTTTGGGAACAGGTAGTTGCGGGCATATCCCGGCTTAACTTTTACGGTTTGTCCGACAGTTCCCAGTTCGTCCATATGTTCGAGAAGGATTATATCCATTGTCATTACTCCGCAAGTTCTATTATCGCCTGGGCACCGTAAAGGGTAGGAAAGCTATGTTTCTAGCCCTCTTAATGGCCGAGGTCAGTTGTCTCTGGTGCTTGGCGCAATTCCCGGAAATCCTTCTGGGTATGATTTTCCCTCGCTCTGTAATGAATACTTTCAGGATGTTAGGTTCCTTGTAGTCCATCCTGAGAGATGAATCAGCACAGAAGCGGCAGACTTTGCTTCGGGGAAATGGGCGTCTTCTTGGCGGTCTGCTTGGAGGTCTGCTCATGACTATTCTCCCTCCTTCTTCTTTTCAGGAGCCGCGGGTTCCTCGGTTTCGGCCGCAGGGGTCACGGGCGCCTCTTCGGTCTCGGGTGTCGGGGCAGCTTCTAGTTCGGCAGGCTCAGCGGGAGCTTCTTCGGTCTCGGTGTCGAGGCAGCTTCTTCTTCGGAGGGCTCCGCAGCCTCCTCCGTGACGGCGGGGGCCACCGGTTCCGGAGCCGGCGCAGCGGCGCGGCGGCCTCGGCTGCTTTCTTCTCTTCCTCCGCGGCCTTGAAAGCTTCAAGATCAACATCGTCGTCAATTTTGACGCTGAGGAATTTCAGCACTTCCTCAGTGATCTTGAACTGCCTCTCCAATTCAGTTATCAGCGCGGGGAGCCCCACGAAATCAAAGAGGATGTATCGCCCTTTTTCCTTTTTCTTGACAAGGTAGGCGAGCCTCTTGAATCCCCAATCCTCGATCTTGATGATTTCCCCGCCGTTGGTTGTGATAAGTTCGCTGTATTTTTCGGTGAAATTTCTGATGTCGTCATCCGGCATTTCAGGGGCCAGGATGACTACGGATTCGTAGCGTCTCACGGCTTCTCCTTTCGGGTATCAAGCCCTTCCGGGCAAGGAGTTATATGAAAAGAAGTACTTTACAACAAGGTTGCCATGTTTGCAACGGGAAAAAGGTTTGCACCATGCGAATCACTGCTTTGCGATTCCAAGGCTTGATTCATGCGTGCGCGGGAATGGCAAGTGAGGCAAACCTCGGGGCGGGAGCCATACGGGAAATTCTCAATAATTTCTACGACAGGACCTAAGCGCCCGAGCGGATTCGGACAGTTACCGATAATTACCGCTTCCTGATCTCTTTACATCTGTGGCAGGTCCAAATTTTTTCTCTGATAAAAAAGAACAGAATGCCGACACCAAGAAATATAGAACCCACATAATAGCTGGCCGGGAGAGCAAACTTAATGAACCACGGGGTCTGGTAGAAGTTTGTGGCCAACCCGTACAACGTCATGAGAGCAACTCCCAGGAAGATCACCACGAAGCCTGAGAGCGGAGAAAGAATCATCCGGGACGACTTGGCCATTACGCCGCCGCAACCGTCGCAGAGCTTAACCTTGCCCATCCTCAGTCTATCCTGAAACCGGTTGAAGTCCTTTTCCGGGACAGGGCTCGCATAGTACCCCGGGTCGCTCTCACCTTGGTCACGGGCGGGCAACGGCCTTTCGTACTGATAGTCGTTTTCCGGTTCTTTGGCCGACCCCCCGAGCGGAGCTGCGAGGATTTGAAAATCCCGCGTTCGCCGTTCAGAAAGATTTTCAAGTCTATCAGCCTTTTGTATCGGGCCTGTGAGCCGCTTCCCCTTCACGATGTCAGTAAACTTCACGGGCTCTCCTATGATGATTCGTCACAACCGGACGACTTTCAACACTGTAATTCTCATCAGGATTGAAGCGGGACGACCGCGCATTACCGGCCGCCCCCCTGGGCGAATCAGTACCAGAATCCTGGATAAAGTCAATCCCTGAGCGGCGGAGTTAAGACTGTGGGGAGTGTCCCTCTACCCAGCACGAGCCGGGCAGAGGGATCGGAGCTATTCAGCGTGGAAAATACTACTTAAGGAAGGGGTTACCGAACAGCAGGATGAGCGCTATAACCAGCGCGTAAATGGTAAGAGACTCGATCATGGCCAAACCGATGATCATGGTGGTCAGGATTCGACCGCCGGCCTCGGGATTCCTTGAAGTTCCTTCGCAGGCTCCCCCGATTGCGGTCCCCATTCCAATACCGCTACCGATGGCTCCTAGGCCGATGGCAAGCCCGGCAGCGAGGACGGTCCACTGGATGACTCCCGCGCTGGTTGCGGTTATTTCCGCTGCACAGGCCAATCCTGCGAACAGTGTGATGGCCAACATGGTCAGTCCGGCAATAAATGTTCTCTTCATGAATTAAAACCTCCTTGATCTGGTATCAGTGAGCCTCTTCAAGAGATCCCACGATGTACATCATGGTCAGCATGATGAAGACGAGGGTCTGAATGAAAGAGGTGAACACCTGCAAAAACATCATTGGCAATGGAACAAGATAGGGCACGAGGAGAGTAAGAATGATAATGGCCAAATCCTCTCCCATGATGTTCCCAAAAAGACGGAAGCTCAACGAGAGTATGCGGCTCAAGTGGCCGATAAGCTCTATAGGCAGCATAAGAGGAATGAGCCAGGGTACCGGTCCGATAAAGTGCTTGACGTACTTCACGCCGTGACTCCTGATTCCAACATAGTGTGTCGTAACAAAGGACACGAGAGCCAGAGCCAGTGTCGTATTCAAATTGTTCGTCGAGGACTGGAACCACGGTATGATTCCGATGAGGTTACAGGAAAGAATAAAGAGCGCCAGGGACGCAATCAAAGGAAAGTACGGCCGGCCGTGTTCTCCCATGGTCTGGAGCACGATGTCATCCAAGGTTGACACCACGACTTCCCAGAAGTTCTGAGCGCCTTTCGGAACCATCTGAAGTTTGTTTTTCAGCAGAATGGCCGCCACGACCAGGACGATCATGACAATCCACGTATTGAGGACGTTGTTCAGGTCCGTATGCTGGACGCCCCACTTCTGCCAGAAGGCTTCCATAGAGTGGTACGCGGGGTTGGCAATGATGTCGGTCAAGTTGGGTGGATGGATGTCCGCAGCCATGTATCAGACCTCCTCTGGCCTTCTATTCGCTATGTGGATCAGAACCAACATGACAAGAAGTCCCGCAGGGACTACCGACAAGCCGGTCACCAGACCCACAGGGTCTACTTTCAGGAATCTGATAAAGCCGTAAAGACAAATCCCGAGCAGGATCAGTCTCACGTAAAAGCCTCCGAGCAGCAACGCGGTCACGCCGTTTCTGTCGAGGAATCCGGTTCTTTTGACTCTTCTCGCTGAAACCCAGGCATTACCAAGGACCAAAGCCCCACCGGCCGCAAATCCTAAGCCAAAGCCATGAGGAGCCAAAACGACACATGCCAGGAGACCAACGAGGTAAACCGCCCCCGAGATCACGAACCAGACTCCTGGGATCTTGTCGAAGTTCATTCGGACTTTTTATCCTCATCAGCCCGCAACTGCTTACGAACCTCAATCCAGACGTTTCGCGCAGCCGCGGCAATTCCAAAACAGAAAAAAATGATGCTCAGATAAGGGAAGGTGCCTAATTTACCGTCAAGCCAGTATCCTATACCGGCCCCGATAAATATGGCGAGAACTATCGACGCACCCAGTTGCAGGGAGTCACCCACCAGTTTCCAGGTTGTGTTAGTCCTCTTCACGAAGTCTAAGTCATTAACAGATGAGAGGGCCTGGTGTCAAGATAGTTATTTCCTCGGAGGGAAAAACACCATGGGCGGACATTAGAGACCCGAGCTTGTCGAATCCTACCACCGGCCATGGTCAAGTGACCTGTGGTGATTCTCAAAGGCATTGTCCGATCTGCTCGTGTATGTGCGGCTCTCGAACCGCCCTAAATGAGGGCGCGGTCCCGCGTCCCGCGGGACGCCCCTACGCCAAGTATCCCTGCGGATGCCATTTTGAGACACTATCATCCTGTCGGTCATTCGTCACCCCGGACTCCGATCCGGGGTCCAGTCATGTCCCGCGCCTCGCGGGACTGGTGGGACATCCCGCGAAACGCGGGACTGCCTGTCTATTGAGGACGGGCAAGATGCCCATCCCCACCGCGGGTGCCCATCCCGCCGGAGATTGCTTCGGGCTGACGCCCTCGCAATGACAGTTTTGGCCATTCATATTGACGATTTCAGAATCAAACGGTAATTACCCTTGTCTCCTGGTTCCCAGGTAGAGCCTCGGAACGAGTAAAGCACAGTCAAATGATGTAAACTAACAAATCATCACTAACTTGATAGCTCTTATCAAGTTAGTCGTCGATAAAAGACCTTTTCCTCCCGAACTTGAGAACGTTTAATTGACCCGATAAGACGTCAATGGTAGGCTTTTCCAATTCAAAACAGGATTACGCTAATTGCCGGTTATGAGAAACAGAATGAAATAGAGGTCGCGCCTTGGTAATGTTGCCTCCACCCGCATGATAATCAGCAGCCAAGCAAAATGAGCCTTTCGACAAAATACAATTTGGGGACGACTGGGAAAATCGTAGAGGCTTTCCTCCTTTCAAAGCTTCCGATCATCTTCATCATCGCATCTCTGCTGGCGGGCGCTGCAGCTCTCGTGCTCACGCCTCGAGAAGAAGAGCCCCAGATTGTAGTGCCTGTGGTCGACGTGATGATCAACTTTCCGGGCGCGTCCGCGGCGGAGGTGGAGAATCTCGTCACCATAAACCTTGAACGCAAGTTATGGGAAATCGACGGGGTCGAGTACATCTATTCATCTTCGCGCCCTGGCTCTGCCGTAGTCACTGTCCGCTTTTACGTTGGCCAGAACAGGGAAGAGAGCATCGTCAAGACCCACAGCAAGATCATGTCCTACGTGGACCAGGTTCCACCAGGTGTCACGGGTTGGGTTGTGAAGCCCGTCGAGATAGACGACGTCCCGATTTTGACGTTTTCACTCTACAGCTCCTTGTACTCGGATTACGAGCTGAAGCGTGTGGCCGACGAGATACTGCACCGCATGCAGAGAATTCAGGATACCGGCCGCGCGTATGTGGTGGGCGGGCGCAAACGACAGATAAGGGTGCTTCTGGAACCGGAAAAGATGGCCTCCCGGCAGGTAGCTGTGCTCGACATCGAGCGCGCTCTCAAGGGAGCCAACGTCAACGTCCGGGCCGGCACAATGGATGTCCTGAACCAGGAGATAGTGGTCGACGCCGGGCCGTTCATCAAGTCACCCGAAGAGATAAACGAGCTTGTCATAGGAGTCCACGAAGGGAAGCCCGTGTACCTTCGAGATGTGGCCGGCATGGTGGACGGACCCGAAGAGGTCACAACCTACACGCGACTCTTACTCGGCCCCGGCGCGGCCCGAGACCCGGAGACAAAGCACATTAAGGGAGAACAGGGCAAGGCTTATAATCAGGTCACCATCGCAGTTGCCAAGAGAAAGGGGACGAATGCGGTCCGGGTGGCTGAGGGCCTGATCGAGCAAGTGAGGGATCTCCAGAAATCCGTCATACCGTCCGATGTCAACGTCCTGGTCACAAGGAATTACGGCAAGACCGCTGACGAGAAAGTCAACGAACTGGTCAAGCACCTGGGGATTGCCGTAGTGAGCATTGTGGCCCTTCTCACAGTAATTCTCGGCTGGCGGGAGGCACTGATTGTGGCCCTTGCGGTGCCCATGACGTTGGCCGTAACACTCCTTGCCAACCTACTCGTGGGGTACACCATCAATCGGGTCACCCTTTTCGCGCTGATTCTCTCTCTCGGGCTGCTCGTGGATGACCCCATCGTGGATGTGGAAAACATTCACCGCCATTTCAGGCTGAAAACCCATCCTCCTCTGGATGCGACCCTGCTGGCGGTAGATGAAGTGCGGCCCCCAACCATACTGGCCACCTTGGCGGTGATTGCCTCATTCATCCCGCTCTTTTTCATTACAGGCATGATGGGGCCGTACATGCGCCCGATGGCCCTAAACGTGCCCATTGCAATGATAATGTCTCTGGTGATCGCGTTCACGGTCACTCCGTGGACCACTTACCACGCGCTGAAAAAGGAGTACGACAAGGAAGAGAAGCCTTACGATTTCAGGTCAGGCGGTGTTTATCGCACATACCGCAGAATTATCACCCCGTTTCTGGAGGACCGCAGAAAGAGCTATTACTTTCTGGGGGGGATTGTTGCAGCACTAGTGCTTTCCATGTTGCTATTGGTGGTGAAGCTGGTCCCGGTTAAGATGCTGCCGTTTGACAACAAGAATGAGTTTCTCCTGCTTGTGGACATGCCGGAGGGGACGACCCTGGAAGGCACAGACAAGGTAGTGACAGACCTCGAGCGGTATCTGGCCACGGTGAACGAAGTGCGGGACCTCGAATCATATGTGGGGTTAGCGTCGCCTATGGATTTCAACGGAATGGTGCGCCAGTACTACCTTCGCAAGGGGAGCAACGTGGCAGATATTCGCGTGAACCTCCTTGAAAAGCATGAACGAGCGTTTCAGAGCCATGCGCTCGTGCTGAGAATCAGGCCGGACATCCAGAAAATAGGTGACAAGTACGGCGCCAACGTCAAGATTGTTGAGGTGCCGCCAGGCCCGCCGGTTTTCTCAACCATTGTTGCTGAGGTATACGGACCGCCCGAAGCTTCTTACCAAGAGTTGATCTCCGAATCGCGCAAGGTCAGACGAGTCATGGAGGCCACACCCAAGGTGGTTGATGTGGATGATTCGGTCGAGGCCCCGCAAGTGCAGTACAATTTTGTGGTCGACCGCACCAAAGCCGGCCTCCACGGGATCACGGAGGAAGAGATCGCGCGATCGGCAAGAATGTTCCTGGGAGGTGAATCTCCGACGATTGTGCACCAGGACACGGAGCGGTCTCCACTGGAGGTGAATCTTCGCCTCCCGAGATCCATGAGGTCTCGGCCCGAGGATATGGGGTCGATAAGAGTCAAAGCCACAGACGGGTCCATGGTACCGTTCAACGAGTTGGGAGAACTCAAGGAGACGACCATAGATCAGACCATATACCGCAAAAACATGGAGCGTCTGGTTTTTGTGACCGGAGAAATGGCCGGGCGGAGCCCCGTAGATGCGATCTTTGACCTTCAAAGCTCGATGAAAACGAACCCCTTGCCGAAAGGATTCACGGTGAAGTGGGCAGGGGAGGGGGAGTGGAAGATCACCCTTGAGGTCTTCAGGGATCTCGGCCTCGCATTTGCCGGCGCTCTAATACTCATATATATCCTGCTGGTGCAGCAGACTCAATCTTTTGCCATTCCGCTCGTCATCATGGTGGCGATTCCGCTGACAATGATTGGCATCATGCCCGGTTTTGCCCTTCTTAACGGGCTGTTTGCTCAGACCATAGGCAACTATAGGGACTCGATCTTCTTTACGGCCACCGGCATGATCGGAATGATAGCTCTGGCCGGTATTGTCGTCAGGAATTCCATAATCCTGATAGATTTTATCCACATGCGGATTCGGGCAGGGGCAGACTTGAAAGATGCCATCATTGATTCCGGCGCGGTCAGGTTCACTCCGATCCTTCTCACCGCGGGTGCGGCGATATTCGGGTCATGGGTCATCACCTTGGATCCGGTCTTTTCAGGGCTGGCGTGGTCTTTCATCTTTGGTGTTTTTGCCTCAACGGTCTTCACTCTTCTTGTTGTGCCCATGATTTACTATCTGATTTACGGCAGGAAGCCAGGGGAGAGGGCCGTTGATTCATAAACGGTACGAAGGGCTCTCAGGGTTGCGAAGGTGAGCGGAAATGCTTACCCTGTAAATACACATGGGCTGTGTAAGGAGGTGCTAATATGATCAGCCACCAAATTCAAGATGCGTTTAACGACCAGCTCAACGCCGAACTCTATTCAGCTTACCTGTACCTTTCCATGTCGGCCTATTTCGAGTCGATGAACCTGAAAGGTTTTGCTAACTGGATGCGCACTCAAGCCCAGGAAGAAATGGTTCACGCCATGAAGTTCTACAACTTCATCAATGATCGAGGCGGTAGGGTTGTGCTGTCGGCCATAGAGGGTCCTCCTGTCAAATGGGATTCGCCTCTCGGCGCATTCGAGGATGCGTATAGGCATGAGCAGAAGGTAACAGGTCTGATCAACAACCTCGTGAACCTAGTGATTGAGGAAAAGGACCATTCGGCAGGCGCCTTTTTGCAGTGGTTTGTCACCGAACAGGTCGAAGAAGAAGCTTCCGCGGATGCAGTTGTGCAAAAGCTGAAGCTCGCGGGAGGGCAGGGAGCGGCCCTTTTCATGATAGATGCGGAGCTGGGGACTCGGGTGTTCACGATGCCGACCGCACAAGCAGCGGAGTAAGTCAGAGATGCCGTGCTGCGGGGCATTGGAATGGCTCTTAATCCCACAACGTTCTAGACGGGAGTAGGGGCAGACTTGCGTATCTCCCCGGCTTTTGTGCGCCACCAATGTGTGCGCACACGCGGCTGGGCCTCTACCAACGCTGCGGGTAAGACACATTTGGCCATTTTCAATGCGTCGCAATAAGTGGACCTCAGCAGGTCGAAGGGTTTCGGGGAGCATTCAACAATATTGTTTAAGGAGAACGGAAAATGGAAGACTGGTGCGACAGGACGTTGCAGATGTTGGCCACCGCAATAGAAAAGGAAGAGAAGGGGAGGGACTTTTATAAGGACGCGGTTGCCAAGTGTGCCAATGAACTTGGAAAAGAGATGTTCCGGACGCTCATGGCTGATGAGGGTGTCCATATTCAACGACTGAAGCAGATCCATGAACAGATCTACAAAGGAAAAGCGTGGTCTGAAGACTGGAAGGCGTGCCGCGTCGAGAACGAAGACTTGAACAAGCTAGTGAGGGAACGAATCAAAAAGCTCGGGCGGGAAGTAAAGGCGGAATCCGGCGACCTGGAAGCAGTCGAAATAGGCATACAGATGGAGCAGGGCGCGATAAATTTCTATGAAGACCAGCTCGGAAAGGCCTCCGAGTCCTTGGAGAAGGATTTTGTGAAACACATGATCGCAGAAGAGCGCAGACACTTTGCGGCTCTTGAGGACCTGAAATTGTATTTCACCAATCCTGAATCCTGGTTCATTGAAAAGGAACACCACGTATTGGACGGCGCGTGAGGCGCGTTTGGGTGCATACTGTCCATATCAATTACCAAGAGTAATGTCCGTTTGATCCTGAAATCGTCAATATGAACGGCCAAAACTGTCATTGCGAGGGCGCCAGCTCAAAGCAATCCCTTCTACGGTGGGACGGGCATCTTGCCCGTCATTAGGCGACAGGCAGTCCCGCGAGGAGCGGGACAGACTGGACCCCGGATCGGAGTCCGGTCAGGCTTTGATCCGGCGGTAGCGCCGGCGTCCCTGCCGGCGGCTCATTGTGACCGGCGCGGAGGCCGGCCCTACTGGATTCCTGCCTTCGCAGGAATGACGGGGAAGAGGCCCGTCAGAGCGAGCCTTCCGGATTCTCCATCTCGAACCGCCAAATGGACATCATTTTTGACAATTACTATAATTAAAAGTTTTGCAGCTGGCTCTATTCCTGAGGGGGGTGATTCCTCATCAACGGGCCCGCAACGCCCACGAAGATCTTTATTGATTCGGCCAGAGCGCTCAATGTCACAAATACAATGAATGCTAGGGCTATGGCCGGAATGCTCAAAAGGGACAGGCCGAGCAGAGATAGGGAAAGAGACGAATCACCGGCAGGGCGGGCAGTCTGTAGCAGGATTATGCCTGCTACGATGAGAACGTATGAGACCAGAGCCGCGACCCCCAGTACCCGACAATAAGTGAGGATTCGTGTCAATTCTGGAAACGGGTCCCTGATCTCCCTCGATTCTGCCTCCTCATAGCGCTTTGAGGGACGGCCGGCTTCGCGGTTTGCACTCGTCTGTCTGTTCGGCTTCCGGCGCAGTGCTGGTCCGGAAGGGGTTTTCTTTCCGCTTATCCCTGCTCGTTCATCTTGGATGGCTTTGGCCCTTCCCGGCGCCGTGAAGCCGCAGCGAGGACAGGTGGCGAATTCTGTCCCTTGAATGTTGCCGCATGCGGGACAGATAAAGAGCCCGAGATCAACAGTTCTTTCGGTGATCGGGACCCTGTCGTCCAACTCGGGCTGGGTTATAACCCCGGCGTTCACCAATTTGTTGAAAACGCTCTGAAGCCCCTGAGCGGAAAGGGTATATTTCTCCATCAGGTCCTGATCGCTCAATCCGGACCTGATATCTCTGAGGACCTCTCTGGCCGTGATCTTCCGTTTGTCCATGGAGAGTTCCTTTGCCCCACATCCTCAAAGGGTTGCCGCACAGGCGCTTCACCGAATTGCGTACACGTGTCCGTCATCGCTTCCCAAATAGATGACGCCGTCGGCTACCGCTGGTGACGAATATACCGGGCCGCCGGTCTTGAACCTCCAAATCTCCTGTCCTGTGGACAGGTCTAGGGCGTAAAGCGTACAGTCGGCACTGCCAAAGTATACCATTCCGCCGGCAAGAGTAGGTGAAGAATACACAGCGCCCTCTGTTTCGAATACCCACCTTGCCAGGCCGGTTTTGACGTCCACAGCGTAGACATGACGATCAGCGCTGCCGAAATAGATGACGTCGCGCGCAAGGGCTGGAGATGACGATATTTTGTCCTCAGCCTTGAAATGCCATCTTTCCTGGCCTGTGCTGCTGTCCGCGGCATAGAGGCATCGATCCCCACTTCCAAAATATACCACGTCCTTGCCTATTACCGGTGCGGTGGATACCGGTCCAGTGGTCTTGAGCTTCCAGGCCGCTTTGCCTGAACTGATTTCCACAGCATAGAGGTTCCCGTCGAGGCTACCGAAGTAGACAATTTCTTCACTTATGGCAGGCGCGGAATAGACCGGTCCGCCGGTCTTGAATTTCCACAGCTGGGTTTGCCGTACCACGTCCACAGCATGAAGGTTGCCATCCAGACTGCCGAAATAGATCCTGCCGTCCGCTACTGCCGGCGATGAGTAGACCGGCCCCGCAGTGACGAATTTGAATTTTGGTTCTCCGCTTTGAAGGTCCAAACCGTAGGCCGCTCCATCCAGGCTTCCGAAAAAAACCACTGAGCCGACGATGGCACAAGAGGAGTAGATGGAACTCCCCGTTTTAAAGTTCCATCTCTCCTGTGCAGTCTCCTTATCCACAGAATAAAAATTCCCATCGAGGCTTCCAAATACGGCCGCATCTTGCGTCACTGCCGGAGTAGAAGACACCCACCCACCCGTCTTAAACTTCCATTTCAGTTGCGTGAGTTTGGTAACTCCCGCGGTATTATATGAACCAGTGCGACGCAGATTCGCGCGAAACATTACATCGCCTAGCCCACCACCTGCACCGGCAATAGGACGGACTCCACGCGAACCTGTGCCACCCGCCCCAGCAGAAGCCTCCGCTTGTCTCTTTATGAATTTGGATACTATGACTCCGCACTGCGGACATTCGTCAAATTCCGAAAATTGGGGCATGCCACAGGCCGGACATCTGAAGATTTCGATGTCCACCGACTTCTGACTCAACGGGATCCTCTCTTCGAGTTCGGACCGGCTAATGACTCCGGCTTGCAACAGCTTGTCGAAAAGACTCTGAAGCCCCATTGCAGAAAGTTTATGCTTGTCCATCAAGGCGGAATCGCTCATCCCTGCACGGATATCTTCTAGAGCGGTCTTCGCGTCTATCTTGACTTTGGCCATGTCGGTTCCTATACCCTTCGGAGAACCCGTTTACCTGGAAAATCATCGTGCCCCTCGCGTGTGGCGCACGAGTTTTGTCGAACAAGGGTGTGGTATCACCGGACGTGCGGTGTCCGGCAATAGCGTCTTCAGTCCGCAAGCACATGAGACGGTGGCGGTACCTCATATGGTCACGGGCTAAGATCCAATATTAACGAAGACATGATTTTCTTGTAATAACGCTAACATACCGCGCTGTCAAAGTCAACACAAAATGGCCGCTATTGCCTGCTCAACACCTTGAGATTCCGGTAAGCATTCAGTTACCCGACTGCACGTCGCCCCGCCTGTCTTTGAGCGGAAGGAACCGACGAAGCAATTTCTGTTTTGCGCTTTAGGAGATTGCTTCGTTGCGCTCGCAGTGACATATTCGACGAAAACCCTGGCCCGACCAAATGCACACATATTCCTTATCTTCGGCACTTGCCGTTTTTTTGTGTTGATATTAATGTCCGCTTGGCTATGTTGTGCCCTGCCGAGGGACGAAACATCGGTGAATGAAGAGGAACGTAGGAAGCAGAGGAAATATCGACGTGCAACTTGTAAAACCTGAAAAGGGGTGTGGCCAGACCGATGCGTCCATACACCTGGAAGTTGAAAAGCGCTATCTTGCCTATGCGCTCTCCACCATTGTGTCGCGGGCATTGCCCGATGTGCGGGACGGGCTCAAACCTGTACATCGCCGTATTCTATACGCAATGCATTCAATGAGGCTGACCGATGCGGCTAAAATGAGAAAGTCCGCTGCAGTTGTAGGCGAAGTAATTGGTAAGTATCATCCTCACGGCGATCAGGCTGCGTATGACGCACTTGTTCGAATGGCCCAGGATTTCAGCCTGAGATATCCGCTCATAGACGGTTCGGGGAACTTCGGCTCAATCGACGGCGATTCACCCGCCGCGATGCGCTACACTGAGACGAGGCTAAGCACCTTTGCCGGGATGCTTCTCAGGGACATTGATCGAGGCACCACCGATTTCCGGCCGACGTACGACGCCATAGGCGAAGAACCGGACGTGCTCCCTTCAGCCGTTCCCAATCTGTTGCTCAACGGCTCCTCTGGAATAGCGGTCGGTATGAGCTGCTCTTTCCCTCCTCACAACCTCAGCGAGGTTGTTGCCGCATGTCGCGCGGCGATCCGGCAGAAGGACCTGACGACCGGAGATCTCCTGAAACATGTCAAGGGCCCCGATTTTCCCACAGGTGGCGAGATTCTGGACCATCCGGACCATCTGGCAGAGATTTACACGGCCGGCCACGGCTCCATTCGAGTCCGTGGAACTTTCCAAGTGGAAAGCGTGAAACACGGGCGCACCAATTTGCTGGTCACGTCGGTTCCCTACGGAGTCAACAAATCACGGCTAATTGAGCGGATAGCCCAACTGATCACGGATAAGAAACTCAAGCACGTCCAGGATGTGCGGGATGAGAGCACCACGGACGTGAGGATTGTACTGGAACTACGAGCGGGAGAAGTCAAACCTGATTCGGTAATGGCGTTTATTTTCAGGCACACGGACCTGCAGATCAACTTCCCGCTGAACTTCATAGCCATCACGCCCGAAGGGGTCCCCGAGAGGCTCGGGCTCGCGGCTATTATCAGACATTTCTTGGATTTCAGATACGACAAGGTGGTTCGCAGACTGAATCACACGCTAGCGATTCTTCAAAAACGGATTCACGTGCTGGAAGGCTTCGCACTCGTATTTCAGGACCTGGACAAGGCCTTGCGAATCATCCGGTCGGCTCGGAGCAGGCAGGAGGCGGAGCAGGGCCTCAGAGAGAATTTCCCTGTGGATGATGAACAGATCGAGGCCATTCTGGAGACGCGCTTGTACAAGCTTGTGGGCATGGAAATCGGCAAACTTCTGGATGAACGTGCAGCAAAGAAAAAAGAGGCTCAAGAAATCTCACGAGATCTTGCCAGTTCTGAAAGGCTCTGGCAGATCATCGACCGTGAACTTGCCGATATCGCCGCAAAATTCGCGGACAAGAGGCGTACACGAATAGTGGGAGAACAGGAGGCGGTCGCCCTCGAATATGACCCCGAAGAGTTCGTAGAACATGCGGACACCACGGTCATTCTATCAAAACAAGGATGGATCCGCCGGATCAAGAGCGAGGTAGGGGAGGATGCTTCCTTGAAATTCCGGGAAGGGGACAGCCTTTTCGGTCTGGTAAGGGTGAATACCAATAGGAATGTGGCCATATTTTCGAATCTGGGAAAGGTCTATGTTATGAGGGCTCTGGACGTCCCCGCTGCAGTGGGTTTCGGAGAACCTATCGGAAGCCTCCTGAATTTTGTAGACGGCGAGTTTGTCGTGGGTTTCATAGCCCCCGATCCTGCAACACCTGTTGCAGAGGGTGAAGAGCAGCTCCCCGGCCAAGTAGATGAATTGACTACCGAAGGGGACGGATATGGACATTCACCATCGCAAATTTACCTGTTCGATGCATCCGGCAGCCTGCCTGAAATAGCCGTGATTCCCGACGCATCGACACCCTCAAGGGGCCTCTTGATGACCCGCCTTGGCAAGGGCTTCAGATTCGACTATATGATCTTGCGGGAGGCTACAAAGAGGGGCGGCCGGCGTCTGGTGAACCTGGAAGGGGACGACGAAGTTATCACGGTCCGGCCCGATGATGCCGAACTGGTCGCCGTCGCGATTAATACAGGCAACATCCTGGTATTTCCTGTAGATCAGGTTCCAATTCTGACCGGCCCAGCACGAGGAGTGCGCATGATGAAGGTTCCTTCCGGATCTCAGGTTATCGCCATGCATCTAGTGAGTTCCGGCGATTCTTTACAGATCAAGCCGAAGAGAGGCAAAGATAAAAGGGTGCAAATAAAGAACATCCCGGTTAGAAATCGGGCCACAGCCGGGAAAAGCGTTTGTGGAGGAATTCTGGAAGTGGTCCCGGATAGGAGCGTCAAAGGCCAGATTCAATGAGTGACTCTTATACAGTAAAAGACATCCAGGTGCTGAAAGGGCTCGAGGCGGTACGCAAGCGGCCCGGAATGTACATTGGTGGAACAAGCCGGGAAGGACTGCACCAGCTCGTATGGGAAATTTTGGACAACAGCGTAGACGAAGCGCTCAACGGCCACTGCACTTTCATCGACGTAGTCTTGGGCGCGGACGGGAGTATCTCGGTTGAAGATTTTGGACGAGGTATCCCGGTCGAAAAACACCCGACTACTGGCAAAAATACGGTAGAGACGATTTTCTGCAACCTTCATGCAGGCGGGAAATTTGATGACGACACATATAAGGTCGCAGGCGGCCTTCACGGAGTAGGGGCCGCGGTGGTGAACGCTCTGAGCGAAAAACTTGTAGTGGACGTCTGCCGTAATGGCTTTCGCCACACACAGGAATTTCGACGCGGACAAGCCCTCGCACCTCTGCGGAAGATGGAAGGATCGAAACGTACGGGAACCAAAGTCATGTTCCTGCCCGATCCCGAGATCTTCCCTGACAGGGCCTTTTCCAAGGATCTGATACGGGAAAGACTGGAAAGCAAGGCTTTCCTTATTGCGGGCCTCAAGATCCGATTGACGGATGAGGCGGAGGGGACTGTTGAGAACTTTCTCTATCCAGACGGAATAACCGATTTTCTGCAGAAGCTGGTGGTCGGTCGCCCTCTGGTTGATGCTCAGCCGTTTTATTACCGGCACGACAACGATCTGCGGCTGGAACTGGTCATGGCATGGACATCCGAGACATCGACTCGAATACTGTCTTTTGTCAATTCCATACCCACGCCGGCCGGGGGAACTCACGAAACCGGATTCAGGAACGGAATAACTCGCGCGCTCCGCACGTACATTGAGAAGCGCAACGGTCTTCCCAAAGGGATCAAGAGCGTTTCGGCCGAGGATGTGCGCGAAGGCCTTGTAGCGATCCTCTCGGTTTACCTGCACGAGAACCTGGAATTCCAGGGACAGACCAAGGAGCGCCTCAACAGCCGCACAGCTCTGCAGGTGGAACCTGTGATCCGCACTGCCTTTGAGACGTGGCTCCATCAGAACCCCACACAGGCAACGGCATTAACAAATCGCATTGTTCTGGCTGCTCAAGCTCGCACCGCTTCACGAGCGGCACGGGACGAAGTCAATCGTAAGGCCGCGACACGCAGGTTAACGCTGCCCGGCAAGTTGGCAGACTGTTCGTCTACATCGAGAGACGGCACGGAGCTTTTCATTGTCGAGGGTGACAGTGCCGGAGGTTCGTCAAAACAAGCCCGAGATAGAAGGTTCCAAGCCATTCTGCCGCTACGGGGGAAGATTCTCAACGTTGAGCAGGCGTCTGCTGAAAGACTCAAGGCCAACCGCGAGCTCCACGATCTGGTTCAGAGCATCGGGACGGGAAGTGGCCAGACATTCGACTATTCGCGGCTACGATACGGGAAAATTATTATCAACACCGATGCGGATGTTGACGGCCATCACATTGCGACCTTGCTGCTCACATTCTTCTACCGTTTCCTCCCTGAACTGGTACGCCGAGGGCATGTTTACCTGGCAGTGCCGCCACTGTACAAAATACGGATAGGATCAGGCAAGAAAGCTGCAATCCGGTACGTCTTTTCGGATGAGGAAAAAGAAAAGCTACTAAAACAGAAGAACGGCAAGGAGATTGAAATTCAAAGGTTCAAAGGTCTTGGGGAGATGGACGCGGAAACGTTGAAAACTACAACGATGGACCCGTCCACCCGCAGCATGCTGAGGATAGGCATAGACGACGAGGAGAAGGCCCACGAGATATTTGACACCCTCATGGGAAAAGACGTAAGGAAGCGCTTTTCTTTCATCAAGGAGCATGCACGTGAGGTGCATGAATTGGATATTTAAGTGCTACCGTGACACGCCTTGAGAATAATCCTCGATCCGACGATGGTATCAGATGTGGATAGTGGCAGCCCCTCGGAAGGTATCTCAAAACCCTTGAAACTGCTAAGATCGTAGGACGAACGCCGCCTCACGCTGTCCCTTGTATGACGGGGGGCGGTCATAGAATACTTGCCAGCCCCATCGCGGCACGATTTGGACTTGACGCTGTGTTTGGGACAGTTTCTTCCGGTGCGCCCCTACCAGGCTTTTGGTGCCGTATCTGCCATTCGCGATCGGAGTTGCTGTAAAAGCAGATACTTCCAAAGCACTATCTGCTGTACTTGGGCTTCGTATTTTGTCCCTTATCTGCTCCGGGCGCAGCGGCGGTCGACTTTGCCTTGGTGATACTCGCCAGCGTTGATGCCATCGAACGTCTGGCCTGCTCATTCTTTTCGACCTGCAAGGCAGATTGCAGCAGTTCTGTCACTTTTTCCGGATACGTGTATCCGATTTGGCGGAGCGCACCCACTGTAGCCATTTTGACACCAATATCCGAGTCTTTGAGCGTGCGGCCGAGCTTTTCAAGGACTTCCTCCTGGGGAGGCCTAAAAGCGGCAAGCGCACTGACTGCGGCTATGCGAACACGCACATTGGGGTCTTCCGTCAGTGCCTCCAGTGTGGGCATCGACTTCAGGCCCTGCTGACCCAAGCCTCTGACGATGCCGATGGCCAACAGGCGATTCTCCAGGTCCCCTTCCTTCATGGATTCGCTCAGCGGTTCCACAAACAAGTCCGCCTTGGACCTATACCGCATGACCCCCATGAGCGCCTCTTTTCTGACCATCGGCTCAGGCGCCTTGAGTGCCTTGACCAATAAGGGGAGGGCCTGATCCCCCTGGCTGTCAATGGCCGCGAGAGTGTCTAAAATCTCCATCCGAACCTGAGCGTCCGACTTATCGTACAGAGCTGATATCTTCTGCACAGCAGGAGCGGCCGCGGTTTTCATCTGCCTCAAAACCTTCAAGGTATTAATGACCGTAGGCTCTTCGTTCCGGTCCAGCGACTCCATGAGACCAGGCAGCACCTTGTCCGGCTTTTCGATTGCCAGGTCGCTGAGCACGCGACCCGCTGCTTTGGCGGTTGCCTCATCTTTATTGCCGATGGCCGTACGCAACGTGGGAATCGCCGTGTCATCGGCTTTTCCAACGGATGCCAGGGCTATTGTGGCATTAAGCTTGGTAAGTGGGTCCGGATCGTCAAGAAATTTCTGGAGAGCCTCCTCCACGTTGTGGGCCCCCTTGCCCACTCTGCCGAGCGACTGGATGGCCGAGCGCCGAACTTCTACCTTGTCATCCGACAGCCGTTCCATTAGCCCGGGGATCGATTCCGAGGCCTCCCGTGGGAAAAAGCCGAGCGATTCAGCCGCTGAGCTCCGCACCTTGGGTTCCGGGTCTTTTAGGGCTGCAATGAGAGGCGGGACCGCCCTCGCTGATTTGTTTCACCCGCACCCAAGTTCATAGGCAGCTTTGGCTCGGACTTCCGGGTTGTCGCTCTTGAGATCTTTGATGTGAGTGTCGGTGGACGATTCCGCTGCTAAGGAGACCCCTATCATGACGGTCAGTAGAAGCGCCACTGCGAGCCATGCAAATCGTTTCATTTTTCCCGCCTTCATCCGCCTAGGACTTCTCGTTTCTTTCGATCAAGATAATCACGGTCTATTTTCAGGAATCCCTTTTTACCGAACAGGGCAAAACGGAGCCACTGGCCTGCAAAATATAGAAGGGCCACGTCCTCGTTCCGTATCTTTTCCACAATGTCTTCATCCACGTGGAACTTCTGAAAAAAGCTGCTCTTAAATACGAACTCGCGAAACCTGTCGAGATCATAGAGTGCCATGAGACACATATCCTGCATTCGCGGGTCTTGGATCTTACTGTCCCAAATCTGATCAGCGGCCATAACATCCTTGAGGTTGTGGTCGAGATCGTCATAAGCGTGGAGCCCTTGCTCTCTTCTCCAACTCTCCACCGTCCATTCTTGAGATTCCCGGAGCCCGTGACAGGTTCCCTCGTCCACAATCAACGTATATTCTACGCCTTGTTCGGTGTCCAACGGATAGAGCCGGCAGGAGTAGGGCCGATCATCATAGACGGAGCATCCCTTTTCAGTGACGAACGGACAAGTTTTAGCTTCATTTGCGCTCATTTTGAGTGCCACTGCCGGAAGACCGGTCGTCTGGGAAATTAACCGATGAGTATATTTCTCCAGGAACTCGGTGGAAGATATCCCCAGGGCCGTTCGCAGCCTCACCACATCGAGCGGAGTAAGAAATATGGTCACGTCTTTACAACAGGAGTTGAAGCAGTCAATGGTTGGATGACAACTGAAAGAGAACGTGTCATCCCAGGTCATCAAACGCTTGTCGTCACTTGACGAGGCTTTCAATTTCATCAATCAGTCCTTTCCGATGCGCTCACTGGCAAGATTGGTTTGCGAAGGAGTCGCCGAGTCTTTGAATGTTGTCTCTGGCCTGCTTGTTTTCCGGATCCAGTTCCAGGGTCCTTTCCCAGCATCCCAGGGCCTTTTGTCGGTCTCCGAGTAACTCGTAAGCGACTCCGAGCTGATGGTGGGCGCCAATGTAATCCGGCCGGATTGTCGTGGCCCGGTCAAAGCAGTGTAGGGCACGGGAAAAGTCCTTCCGAATTAGCATGCAAATCTGCCCCATATTGTACCACGCTTCAATGTAATCGGCTTTCAATTCGACACATTTTTCAAATTCCGCAAGAGCTTCTTCTTCTCTTTTCAAGAAAGTATACGCAACTCCCAGGTTGTAAAAGATCGCGGGATTTTGTGGGTCCATCGCTGCTATACGTTCGAGCCGGGCAGCCGCCGATTCGTATTTTTCCGCCTCCATGTCCGAGAATGCGCGTTGAAGTTGTACTTGGATTTGGAAGAGATCGCTGCTCTTCTTTCCCTGTCTGATTTCGTCCAAATTATCAAGTATGCGGATCAATTGCCGTTCTTGCACTGAGTCATTCTGCAATGCCAAGCACTGCTGAAAGGCCTCGATGGCCTTTTCTACTCGTGCCGCGCAGGCCCTGGAGACGCCGAGGCGGTAGTGCAGGTCGAAGCTTCGTGATTCCGGACATACGGCGAGGGCTTTCTCATAGAATTCCGCTGCCATGAGATAATTCTCAAGGCCGTCATAACAAGCCGCCATCGCTTCAAGAATGATATGCGGGTCCGAAACCTGTTCCAGGATGGATTTGAACCCGTCTATGGCCTCCAACCAGTTTTCATCGGACATTTTCTTGAAGGATTTGGCCCGGAAACTCTCCACCTCGTCTGGATCGTGTTGAGCACCTTGTCTGGTCAGGCAGCATTTCTTATATTTTAGTCCGCTTCCGCATGGGCACGGGTCATTTCTTCCCGCAGGGGTCATGAGGGGCTCCTTCTAACGTGGCCGGGTCTAAATTTAATAATTTAGCATAGGGGGATTTTCCTGGCAAGGGCGTTCGCCTGTAATTTAGGGATAATTTGACCGCTTCCTCACGGAAAAAAATCTTGACAACCGCCCCAAGATTTGATTGAATCCGATATTCCTTAACTGCTTCGGCGGTACTGGGGGTTGAGCCGGACCTCCGGTATAATACTGCAGAATATCGTAAATATCCGTTATGGTTTGGGATGCTCGGAGTTTTGTTGGAAGGTCTATTGGATTGCGGCCCTTTGTCTATACCCGATACTGCGCGAAAACCGTTCTGCTGGCGGGGGGAGGAACGTAGCTGGAACGCAAATCCGGGTCTAACTGGTGAACAACAGTCACACCATGCGGATCACCTGTGGGGCTGCAGCGACCATGTAAAGAAAGGAGGAGCCTTCACAGAACTGGCGTCCATGCGCGCCACGTGACAACAAGAGTTGCATGACTCTAAAAAAAGATCAAACTAACTAGGAGGTTGGTTCATGCCAAGTTTCGTAATCATGGAAAAGTGTGATGGATGCAAGGGTCAGGATAAGACCGCTTGTATGTACATCTGCCCCAATGACTTGATGGTTCTGGACAAAGAAAAAATGAAAGCCTGGAACTGGGAACCCGAAATGTGCTGGGAGTGCTACAACTGCGTGAAAATTTGCCCGCAGCAGGCGATAGACGTCAGAGGTTACGCCGACTTCGTTCCAATGGGAGCGTCGGTCGTGCCCCTGAGGGGTTCCGAAGACATCATGTGGACGGTCAAGTTCCGCAACGGCATGGTCAAACGGTTCAAGTTCCCCATCCGGACCACTACCGAAGGTTCGGCCAAGCCTGATGGCGGTTTTGGCGAGGTCACGACGGACCTGGCCAGCCAGTGCTTGTACAATGAGCCTGAGGCTCTGCGGCTCAAAGAGCTGCCCACACTCAAGAAGTAATCCTTAGGAGGTACCAAGATATGGCGAAGTTTGAAACCGTCGAAGTAACCACTGATATTCTACTCTGCGGCGGCGGTATGGCGGCATGCGGCGCTGCGGTTGAGGCCTCCTATTGGGCCAAGAAGAACGGTCTGAAGGTCACCCTGGTGGACAAGGCTGCCATGGACCGTTCCGGCGCGGTGGCCATGGGCCTTTCGGCCATTAACCAGTACGTGGATATCAACAGCGGCAACAACACGGTTGTTGACTACGTTAACTACGTCCGTAACGACCTCATGGGCATCACCCGTGAAGACCTGGTCTATGACATCGCTCGTCACGTGGACTCCAGCGTTCATCTCTTTGAAAAATGGGGCCTCCCCATCTGGAAGGACGAGCAGGGCAACTTCGTTCATGAGGGCCGTTGGCAGCTCATGATCAACGGCGAGTCCTACAAAGTCATCGTGGCCGAAGCTGCCAAGAATGCTCTGACTGAGCGCGGCGGCGAGTACTTCGAGCGCGTGTTTATCACTACTCCCCTTATGGACGGCGATCGTATTGCCGGCGCGGTCGGCTTCAGCACTCGTGAAGAGAAATTCTACGTGTTCAAGGCCAAAGCGGTCCTGGCTGCCATGGGCGGCGCGGTTCACGTCTTCAAGCCGAGGAGCACAGGTGAAGGTCTTGGCCGTGCATGGTATCCGCCGTGGAACTCCGGCTCCAGCCTGTACTTCACTCTGATCGCCGGCGCAGAGCAGACCTGCCAGGAAGTCCGTTTCATCCCGGTCCGCTTCAAAGACGGTTACGGCCCGGTCGGCGCGTGGTTCCTCCTGTTCAAGTCCCGTGCGACCAACGCATTCGGCGGCGAGTACATGGTGGAGCGCAAGGCCGAGCTGGACAACTGGGGTTCCTACGGCAAGGTGAAGCCGATCCCGGCCAACCTGCGTAACTACCTGGGCATGCTCGATGAGTTCGAGGGCAAGGGCCCGATCTACATGAGAACGGAAGAAGCCATTCAGAAGATCGCCGAGAGCTCTGAAGGACGATCCGAAGGCTTACAAGAAGAAGATGAAGGAGCTGGAGTCCGAGGCGTGGGAAGACTTCCTGGACATGACTATTTCCCAGGCCATTCTCTGGGCCGGCACCAACGTGCAGCCCGAAGAGAAGTCCTCCGAGATCGCGGCTGCTGAGCCTTACTTCATCGGCTCCCACTCCGGCGCCTCCGGCGCGTGGGTGAGCGGTCCCAAAGACCTGGCTCCGAAAGAGTACTTCTGGGGCTATGAGTATATGTCCACCGTGAAGGGCCTCTTCTGCGCGGGTGACGCGTCCGGCGCTTCCAGCCACAAGTTCTCCTCAGGCTCCCATGCCGAGGGTCGTGCGGCCGGTAAGTCGATGGTGCGTTTCGTGATGGACAACAACACGCTTCCCAACGTAGACGCAGCCAAGGTAGAAGAGCTGAAGAAGAAGATCCTGAGTCCTCTTGACCTGTTTGCCGAGCATTCAGCCAAGTCCAGCGATCCGGACATCAACCCCGAGTTCATGAAACCCAAGATGTTCATGTTCCGTCTGCAGAAGATTATGGATGAGTACGCGGCCGGCGTCACCTCCGGCTTCAAGACCAACAAAGCCAAGCTGGAGAGAGCGCTTGAGCTCCTCGCCTGGCTCAAGGAAGACTCCGAGAAGCTGGCTGCATCAAACCTGCACGAGCTGATGCGCTGCCACGAAAATATCCAGAGAATGTATCAGGCGGAAGTTCATGTCAGGACCATTCTCTTCCGTGAAGAGACCCGCTGGCCGGGCTACTACATGCGGAACGATTTCCCGAAGCTGGATGAGGCCAACTGGAAGGTGTTCGTGAACGCCACTTACAAGAACGGCCAATGGGAAATGAAGAAAGTTCCTGTTATTGGCATAGTTTAATTAAGATCCACTAACCTTCAGAACTCCGGGCGCTTCTTCAGGTGCCCGGAGTTTTGTTAGAGAGCCACACAAGCGGATGAGGGGGCATTTCTTTGTCCCCTCATAGTCCTTTTCAGGGAGGAAGCATGGCTGGAAACAAAACCGTACTGGTCGTCGGGGGCGGCATTAGCGGAATTACGGCCGCGGTCGAAGCCGCGGAAGCTGGATGCAAAGTAATCCTGGTGGAGAGATTGCCCTATCTTGGGGGCCGAGTAGCCCGGATGAATAGGTATTTTCCGAAGCTGTGTCCTCCCACATGCGGCCTGGAGATTAATTTCAGAAGAATAAGACGCAACCCCGACATCGCGGTGTACACGCTGGCGGAAGTGGAAAACATCAACGGGAATCCTGGAAACTATACGGCCACCATCAAGGTTTCGCCTCGATACGTGGAGGACCGCACTGCCACGAGCAGATGCGTAGACGATTGTCCCGTGGAAATTCCCAACGATTTCAATTACGGCATGGACACGGTCAAAGCAGTGAATCTGCCATATGAGATGGCCTATCCGATGAATCTCGTGGCTGACCGGGAGGCTCTCAAGAAGGCCGAAGGTCGTCCGGAGTACAGCGCGTTCATAGAATCCTGCAGCAACAAAGGTATACGGATTGACCTGGATGCGAAGCCGGAAACCTTCAATGTGGAAGTCAGTTCCGTCGTATGGGCTACCGGCTGGAAGCCATACGATGCCACCAAACTGGACAAATTGGGCTTCGGGAAATGCGCCAACGTCATTACCAACGTAATGATGGAAAGATTGGCTGCCACCGGAGGTCCCACCAAAGGGGAGATCGTCCGGCCCTCGGACGGCAAGAAGGTTAACAATCTTGCCTTTGTCCAGTGCGCCGGCTCGCGGGACAGAAACCACCTGCCATATTGCTCCTCAATATGCTGCTTGGCTTCATTGAAACAGGCAACCTACCTTAGAGACTACAATCCCGATGCGCAGGCCCACATATTCTATATCGACCTGAGAGCGTATGGGCGTTTCGAATTCTTTTACGACAAAGTGAGGAATGACGATAAGATCCTGCTAACCAAGGGGAAGATCGTGAACATAACCGAGGACCCGGTCACGAAAGACGTGATCCTCGAAGGAGAAGATATTCTCTCAGGCAAGAAAATTCGGCGTACCTTCGATATGGCCGTCCTCGCCACTGGAATGCAACCCAACACCAGCGTCGAAAAAGTTCCGGGCCAGAGCGTGGGTTATGACGAATTCGGATTCATGATCTCGGAACAAGGTATACATCCTGCCGGTGTCTCCAAGAGACCTATGGATGTAGGAACCTGTTTGCAGGATGCTACCGGAGCTGCGTTGAAAGCCCTTCAGGACACGGTGGGGAGGTAAGTCAATGGACCACAAAATCGGAGTTTACATTGATACGGGTTACGGGATTAAGGACGCATTGGACATCGACGCCCTTTCCGCTGTGGCCACCGACGAGTTTAAGGTGGCGGTTTGCCGGGCCGAGCCTTACTGGACCGATCCGGACAAGCTGGCCATTATAAGAAACGACATCGCAAATGAGGCGCTCACCGCAGTCATCATCGCGGGTCCTTCGCCCAGAGTCTTCCAGAAAGAATTCACGTTCGACGGTGTCATTACTGAAAGATTGAATCTTCGGGAACACGTCGTCTGGTCCCATCCCGCTAATGATGAAGATACCCAGATGCTGGCAGAAGATTACATGCGGATGTGGATCACCAAGACCTCCAAATATGAGGACAGACCCCCCTTTATGGAAGCGGTGGACAAGGGTATTCTGGTTATCGGAGGCGGGATGACCGGCATGACGTCGGCACTGGAAGCTGCCGCCGCTGGATATCAGGTCACACTTGTCGAGAAGGAGCCGCAACTCGGCGGATGGGCCAACAAGTTTCATAAGGTGTTCACGGGAAAGCCGCCCTATGACGAAGTGACTGATTCGCCTATCCAGGAAAAGATAGCCGCAGTAAAAGCAAGCGACAAGATAAAGGTCTATACCGGTCAACGGGTTTTCAGCATTTCTGGCGCTCCCGGAATGTTCGACGTTGTGATACGACCCGATGGGTCTTGGATCGACGACCTGGACAAGGAACAAAACGAATGGCTCGCCGCCAAGAAGGCCAAAGAGGCCGGTGAAGAAGAAGAGGCAAAACCCGCTGCTCCCGCACCGGAGGAGGCCGCGGCCGAGGAAGAGGTGACTGAGGCCATTGAATTCGAACACGAAAAGGTCCGTGTGGGCGCAGTGGTTCTGGCGGCCGGATGGCGGCCTGAGGATGCTTCGGGCTATTCGCACCTCGGCTACGGCAACTACCCCGATGTGATAACAAGCGTTCAGATGGAAGAGCTTGCAGCCAAAGGCCAAATCTTACGACCTTCGGACGGCAAGGCGGTGACCAGCATCGCGTTCATAGATGCGGCGAACCAGGAAGCCGAGCATCCGCTGCTCTACTGTTCGTCCGTGGCTTGTCTGGTTACGCTGAAGCAGGCGCAGTACCTGCGAAAGACTAATCCTGACGGCAAGGCCTACATCTTCTACGAGAATATGAGGACGCCGGGGCAGTATGAACTCTTCTACCAGGCAATGCAGGACGACCCAGGGGTCTTCCTTTCCAAGGGGACTGCCGTAGGGGTTTCCAACGGGTCGTCGGGCCTCAATGTGGAACTCAAAGACACGCTCCTTGGTGAGAAGTTGAAGCTCAATGTGGACCTGGTGGTATTATCAACCGGGATGGTCCCCGCGACCAAGGATGCCGCGATACTGAATCTCAAGTACCGCCAGGGCCCGTTCCTGCCCGAGAACCCCTATGGGTTCAACGATTCTCATTTCATCTGTTTCCCGTATGAGACCCAGAGGACAGGAATCTACACGGCAGGCTGTGTCAGACAACCTATGGACTTCCAGAGCTGCGAAACCGACGCGGTCGGCGCTGCTCTTAAAGCGATACAGTGCGTGGAGCTTGTGGCACAGGGCAAGGCAGTTCATCCGAGGGCGGGTGATGAGTCATTCCCCGAGATCTTCGTCACACGGTGCACGCAGTGCAAGCGCTGCACGGAGGAGTGCCCGTTCGGAGCGTACGACGAAAAGCCCAACGGGACGCCATTGCCCAATCCTACCCGCTGCAGGCGTTGCGCCATCTGCATGGGCTCGTGTCCTGAACGGATCATCTCTTTCAGGGATCATTCAGTGGACATGATCGGATCCATGGTGAAATCCATTAATGTTCCCGATGAGTACGCGGAAAAACCGCGGGTGGTGGTCTTTATCTGTGAGAATGACTCCTACCCCGCTGTGGACATGGCGGGAATCAACAGGCTTGAGTACAGCCCCTATGTCAGGTTTATACCGTTGAGGTGTCTCGGTAACATCAACATGGTATGGATCGCTGATGCGCTGTCCAAGGGCATTGACGGCATCATGTTGATAGGATGTAAGTACGGTGACGACTACCAGTGCCACTTCATAAAGGGGAGCGAACTGGCGGAATATCGAATGGGCAAGATCTCGGAAACCTTGCAGAGGCTCGTCCTGGAGTCGGAACGTATAGCCGTCCACCAATTGGCGATAAGTGAGTTCCACATGATCCCGAAATTGGTAGACGATTTCATGGAAACGCTCGCCGGTTTTGATCCCAACCCATATAAAGGCTTCTAAGGAGGTTCACCCATGGCGAATGAGTTTGTTGCCGAACCTGATCTTCAGTTCACCAAGGACCTTATCGCGGCCGGGGCCGGCGACCTGAAAAAGTGCTACCAGTGTGCTACGTGTTCGGTTGCGTGTCCTATTTCTCCGGACAACAATCCCTATCCGCGCAAAGAGATGATCTGGGCGCAGTGGGGCTTGAAGAAGAAACTCTTGAATGATCCGGATGTCTGGCTATGCCACCAATGCAACGACTGCTCGACTCAATGCCCCCGTGGGGCCTACCCGGGCGACGTGCTCAAGGCTATCCGCAAGATGAACATACAGGAGAACTCCTGGCCGTCCGCTCTGGGGAATCTGGTAGGCCAACCTTCGCTGTTCGTCCTTACTATGGGCATCCCTGTGGTTGTCGTGCTGTTGCTCCTCGTCATGAACAACGGCTTTACCTTTCCAAAACCGGTTCATTACGGCCAGTTTATCGATTATATCCACATCCAGATCGTATATACTCTTGCTCTGATTTTCGCAGTAGTTTCCCTGGTCTTGAGTCTGCGAAGCTTCTGGGGCAACTTGGAATCCAACAACCCGTTGGAAGTCGGCACTCAGCGAAAAGGTTTTGTGCCCAGTCTAATCGAGGCACTCAAGGATATTCTTCCGCACTCGACATTCAAAGACTGCGAGGCGAACAACATTCGGTACACGTCCCATCTTCTCGTTTTCTGGGGCATGATAGGGCTCTTTGTTACTACGGCCATCGTCGCATTCAACATCGACATCCTCCATATAGCGCCTCCGTCCCGAGGCGGCCCCGGAACCATTCCCATCAAACTCCTGGGCAACGTCAGTGCCGTGGCTTTTGTGCTGGGCCTGGGAATCATGCTGGTTCGGCGGCTCACTGCACCGGATCAGACGGGCAACAGCTCCTACTTCGATTGGTTGTTTCTGTTCATGATCTTTGGAACGGGCGTTACCGGCTTGTTGACGGAGTTGTGTCGTTGGGCTGGATCGGCCCCAGGCGCGTACATACTTTACGCGATTCATCTGATGTTCGTGCTGTCGCTCCTTCTGTACTTGCCTTTTTCCAAATTCGCCCATCTGGGCTACAGGACGGTTGCCATCGCGTGGGCAAAGTCTGCGGGAAGAGATGTGACTTTGCCGACAGTTCCGAATTACGTGCCACCCGCTCCTGCGCAAGCAGAGGAAGCGTCGTAAGCAGGTAGCCCCACACACCACTTTGAGAAAAAATAGAGTCGCGGGAACATCGGTCCCGCGACTCTTCATTGTTCTCATCTTCTCAATCAGAGAGGGCGTCTCACGACGCCTACGCGTAACCGGAACGAGTGAGTCACGCTAACAGGAGATTCTCCTCTCGAATCTTTCCCATAACAGGGACGCTATTTCCGGCCCTACCTCTGCCCAATCCTGGTTAGCACGCATCAAGTAGTTCGATAAGTCCACACTCCATTTGGATCTGTCGGACTCCATAAAACTCCTCAAAAAATTGCCGTACAACCCTTCATACATATAGGGAGCCACACGTTCCATCTCCCTAACGATCTGCTCGGCTTTATCCTGGTTTTCCATTGGGCATTCCTCCTTTCTCAGAAAAGATTCCCGCCACATTCATTCTTCAACCTAGGCTATTACTTTAGATGTCCTTAGAGACGATAGAGTTTCAAGAAAATAGAGGTCGCCTTTCTCCCCCGAATATTTGAATTCCTGGCTCAGAACACACTTTTCCTCTTGACCCACAAACGTTGTCGGCTATATAGTGTAGTCAGGATCTGGAGTCACATCTCGACCCGGAACCTTTTTGGTTGTGTGAAACATATGCCGCCTGGATCTTTTTGACCGGGACGGAAGGATGATTCTCAGGTTATAACATGCCTTCCTATCGGAAGGCTTTTTTTGTGGGAAAACAGTGCATGGAGACTTTGACTTCCGTTGCCCGGATGAAGCATTGGTCCAGATCTCATCATCAGGCGGGCAAGACCATCGGCTTTGTGCCGACTATGGGGTATCTCCATGAAGGCCATTTGAGTCTCATGCGACGCGGCCGCTCCGAAAACGACCTGCTAGTGGCAAGCATATTCGTCAATCCAACTCAATTTGGACAAAATGAGGATCTGGACAACTACCCCCGCGACCCGGAAGCTGATTTGGCTAAATGCGCCCAAGTAGGTGTGGATGCCATGTTTATGCCGGCAGCGGGCGATATTTATGGCCCGGACTTCCAGACTTATGTGGAGGTGGAGAATGTGGCAAGGCCGCTTTGCGGAGCTTCTCGGCCGGGGCACTTCCGAGGAGTGGCTACCGTTGTCCTGAAGCTTTTCAATGTCGTTTTCCCTACCGCCGCGTATTTCGGCCGGAAGGACTATCAACAGCTCCAGGTGATCAAGACAATGGTGCGAGACCTGGATCTGGACGTCACAATAGTTCCGTGTCCGACGGTCCGAGAGCATGACGGGCTGGCGATGAGTTCGCGGAATGCTTATCTTTCTCCGCGGGAGAGGCAGCAGGCCACATGCCTTTACCAGGCATTGCAGACGGCCCAAGGCCTTTTGGACAGGGGAGAACAGGACCAGAAAGAATACGTCAAGGCAATGTCGGATCGGATACTGAGCGAACCTGACGCACGGATAGACCACGTCAGCTTGGTTCATCCAGAGACTCTTCAGGATTTGGAGTGCGTGGCAGACGATGCGCTGGCAGTGCTCGCGGTCCGGATCGGCAAGACGCGTCTTATCGATAACATGTTGCTGCAAGGCCCCACGCTTAAGAAAGACGAAGCGTAGGAACCGGAGCAAGCTTTTTAACGATGATTCTTTCCTGCAGGAGGCGGGAAATGCAACGGACGATGTTAAAATCCAAGATCCACAGGGTCAAAGTCACCGGCGCTTGCGTTGATTACGAAGGAAGCGTCACCATTGATTCAACTCTCCTGGATGCCGCGGACATTCTTGAATACGAACAGGTCCACATCTACAATGTCTCCAACGGAGAAAGATTTGCCACGTACGTAATCAGAGGGGAGCCGGGTTCAGGTGTGATTTGTTTGAACGGAGCAGCAGCTAGAAAGGTTTCGGTCAAGGACCTTGTAATTATTTGTTCCTATGTGGCGGTGGAGGATTCCGAATGTAGGGGCTTCAAGGCTCGCAACATATTTGTTGACGAAAGCAATAAGATATCCAGGACAAGCTGAACCCGACAGCCGGCTATGAAGCTAGTACCGGACCGGAAAGAAAGGAACGCGGTTACTCTCTGAGGAAAGCCGGAACTCCTTTCCCTGTTTGATCCAAATTCTTCCAAGGCTCCGACCTTCGCGGGTAATATCTAGAGGGACTTCGCCGTCAGTCAGTTTCGAGGCGTCGATACCTGTGGCCGACCCGGACGGCTGCCATCTCACGGTTCTGCCGGCCAGGGTAATGAAGAGGGCGGTTGCTTCAGGAACGTTTGTCTTCACATCCATGATCTTGATGAGCGCATTTGTCGGCAATTCCAATTTGTCTCCCGGATAGGCTACAAATGGGCCGCCTTGCGATTCACGGAGCACCAGGTATTCCAGACGGGGCTCCGCGACGGCAATATAGCTTTCCCCAATCACTTTGTTGTTCAGCTTGGCTTGAAGGGGGAAGATTGTGACCGATCCGCGCCTACGCCCATATTTCTCCTGGAGGTCCGTGGCTGTGTTGATGCGGTGGCCCCGGTCTTCCAGCGGTGACGATTGCACCTGGAAACCACGGAGATCTACCCTCAAAGCCTTTTCATCTTCAGGCTCCAGATTGGTTGACGGATCCAGCAGGGTAAGGGTGTCACCTCGCATGACCGTCAATTCTTCCCCAGGCTCTGCCACGACTGTCCTATCGTTGACTCTAATGCAGAAATATCGAACCCTTCGCTCAACTTGTACACCTGCGGGTTTGGGTGAACTCCCCTGAATGATCTCCACCGGGATGGTGCCGATAAGGAAACGATCTTTTCGTACCTGTATAAGGGTGTCGTTGGTAAGGTGCACTTCCTCATTCAGATCGTTGAATCCGCCTGCTCCCTTGATACGCGCCGTGAGTCCTCGCGAGTAGTTTGATTCAATGTGCACTATCCTCACATTGTCGCCCGCGTGGACCTTGAGCGCATCATTACCGTTCACAACGATTGGGGTGCGGCCGTTGATCGAAACGATCAGATATTTAAGATACGGGTTATCGAGGTAGATCTTAGGATTGTCGGGTATGATTCCGAACTCATCCAAGAAGGCATTTATTACCATGGTCTGGTATCGGACCCTTAAACGATAATCACGGATGCTCTTCGAGGTTTCACTGGCGAAGGCCGGTATGCCCACTTTGGTCAACGTGTGATAAGTTGCTGAAAGCCGCTGCTCCTTATGTGTGGTATCTGCGCGTAGGGTCCGGTGATTATTGAAGTGGAAGAGGTGCTCCACGGCTGATATTTGGGGATTGACCCTCTCCAACACTCGACTCACCATTCGCTCCATTGGAATGACTTTTCCGTCCGGACGTGTGTGCTCTTCCGCGTCGGCAATGATTGACTGTCCGTACCGCATCGAGTTTCGTTCCGGAGACTCCCATTTAGGGGAATAGAAGCCCGAACCGTCGTGGAGATTCAAGAAGAAATCGCTCCGTTTCATGAGGTCCTTGATTATCTTCACGACAAGAAGATCCCGGTCGGAACGCTTGGGGTGCTGATCGGCAAACTTCCGATTCATATCTCCTTCAACGCCCCTGTTGTTTTCCACAATTGAAAAGAAATTCGCCCGGGGCACCAGGATCAAGTTCCCCTTTTTCAGGGAAATATCAGCATAAAGGTCCGCGGCCAAGTAGCCTCCCGGCTCGTCCCCCTGGATCCCTCCCATGAGCAACAGAGTCGGGCCCGGCGAGCTGCCTTTAATGGTGTACACATCCAGTTCGGAATTCGTCCCTTTGAAATAGACCTTGTGGATAGTCTCCGCCGGGGCTGCACAGGGCACGGCAAGACTGAGCAAGAGGGCGAGCGTGATTGAGGCCCCGGGGAGCCCCCGATGGATTCTGGAAATGAGCGACATATACGACCTAACCGTTCGACAAACCGACTTCAGGACCTAAGTACACGATGCAAGCTCCAGGGGATACAACCTTCGTCATCCTTACAACAAACGAGGGCGTACTGCCCTCACAAAAAGCCTCAACCAAAATGTGTGGAGCCCCATCAAAGCTCTATTCTATAGCGCACGCCTCTTCTGGACAGCTCTTGAGCGGGCACCTTCCAAACCCTCCCCCTTCTTGCCGACCATCTTTAGTTCGTTGCGGGCGAAGCCCCTCTGGAAAACTATCTTTCCATTTTCGTCATAAAGCAGGATGGATACTCGGGATAACGATGTTCCCGGCCGATCGTCCCCGTAATCCAATGCCACGCGGGCATTGACCCTGAAAGGAGGCGTAATAGATTTCCCTTCCCTGTAGTCGGCCGGCAGGTCTTCTTCTGCGAGCCGAGTGTTGCTGGGATAAACAACTATTCTGTTCTTTCCCTTCTGATCGACCGTCTCCACAAACACGAACACGTATCCTGAAAACAATGTGTCAGGGTGGTCTTTTACAAGCCTGAAGCTAAGTTTCCACCTACTGGGACTCTCAACGACGGCGGTTACGTCCTGTGCGTTAAAATTGATGATCGGACCCTGGGCCGAACTTCCCTCTGTTGCTCCAGGGCCCACAAGTGGCGTTTCAGTCGATCCGGGCCCGGCGAATCTTCTCGTGGCGGATTCCGCCGTAGAGAATGTGCTCGGGCTCTCCTCGATTTCCTCATCTACAGCTTTGGACCGGCCGGGAGGACTGGTAGGAGACTTGACTGCATCCTGAAGGGCCGTCAGCGGACCTTCATTCTCGACAGGTAAGTCTTCTTGGTCGTGGGTAGCTTCCCCAGCAGGTGCCACTTCCTTGGTCGGCCGCGGGGGGACCGCCGCCAGGGTAGGAGATTCCTGCAATTCCTTCAGGCGCTTCTCCTGGATTGCTATCTCCAGTTCTTTGCTTCTAAGCTCTTCCTGCAGCGATTGGACCTTTTGCGTCAACGTATCACTCTGGCCCGTAGTTCCGCCCTTGCTCGACAGGTAGCCCCCCGTACCGATGATGGCAAACACAACGAGGCCAATCACCGCAGCCGCTACGGCGAAGCCGAAGCGCATTCGGAATGGGGTCAGCTCCACCTGGCGGGAACTGCCCGATTCACTCATTAGCACTATGGAATAACGAGCCTTGGTCCGAGTTTTAGGTACTGGAATCGGAGGAAGATCCCGATAAGGCGGTCCATCCCTCCGAGACGATGCGGAACCCCGAATCTTTGCCGCCATCCAAGACCATGCTTTTCCAACCTTTGTCACTGTATTTGTCTCCCTGGAAGGACTGGACGAACCTCACCAGAACTCGGCCTTGGACCTTCCTGATTTCCACCCGGTCAACTTCGACACGGATGGTTCGGTATTTGCGGAAGAAATTCTTCTTAGTCTTCAGGAGCGCCCGGTAATTCATTCCCTCGTGCTCGAAATCGGGATGATACATTTTCATGAACCTGTCAAGATTCTTTTGCTCCCAGGCCAATTTCCACTCACCGAGGAAAGCCAAGACCGCCTTTTTATCTGATGACGCTTTATCCGACGTCTTGCCGTTCGATGCGACGGCTTTCGATACGGATCCAAGAGACTGTCCGTCCCGGACATCCTTGTCGTGGGTGTCTCTCGGTTCCATGCGCGCGTGTCGAGCCATTTTGTCCAGAGACGCCAGCAAGTATGTCATCTCTGATTTCATGCGAGCGTGGGGAGGCGCCGCTAGTTTTCGGTCTGCTTTTTCCTCTTTCGCAATATGTTTGATGCTGTCCGGAATCTGTGCCCTGGAAGCCACTTGAGTCTCAATCTTGTGTTTTCCTACGGCCGCTTCGCCCTTCGGACTCGGGTCGATTCTTTCCGGGATCTGTGCCTTGGAAGCCAGTTGAGTTTCCGGCTTTTCCTTCCTTACGACCGGATCAATACTCGGAAGGGGCACATACGTGGGCATCAGGCGGGCCACAATCAGTCTATCGGGGGACGGACCGCCCAAGTATTTTTCATTCATCTCGATGTGCGGAGCCGCGCCCTCTTTAGCAGTCCGGCCGCTTATGCGATCCAGCACCACTCCCCGCGACGGGGCGGAAGGCTGTGGGACCTCGACTTCTCTCTGAGGTCCTGGTTCCGGCTCGTCAGTGGAAACCAGGCGGATACGGAAATCATTCGGTTTAGCTGTCCCTGTGCCGGGATCCGCTCCGGCTCTGGCCAGCAGAGTCTGTACCGGAAAGGGGTCATCAACAGGCTGGTGGTAATCCTCGGCATAAATGCTGAATTTGTCTCCGTGCGTAAGGTACAGCACTTTAATGCCTGAGCTATGGAAGCCGTCGGAGCCGTATGCCTGGGTAAAGATAGATGTAATGATGCCGTTCTGCCGGTAGAGATATACGTTGCCCAGCTTGACATGTATGGAAGTATAACGCTTGTTTAGCCGGCGTTTCTTTTCTTTCCAGCCGTTGAAATCGAGCCAGCAACTCTGGAAATTCGGTGAATAGTGGCCCATGTACCCATCAAGGCTTTTCGATTCCCATGCCTGGCGCCAAGATTCGATGAAGTTCCTCAGTTCCCGTTCCTGCTCCATAATTACCGACCTTGGAGCCATAAGCAGCTTTTCTACAACAATAATGGGAGTGCTCTGCAGCCTGATGAACCGCGACACCTTGATCAGGTCTTGATTCTCAAGGGCTACGCAACCATTGGAATCGGGCTTAGCCCCGAGAGGTTTGTCTCTTCCGTGAAGCCAGATGCCGTCACCGTTCTTGCCTCTTCGTCGGTCTACGAAATTAGGGTAGTCGGTGGTGAAAGCCCACATCCCATACTTGGATGGAAGCGTCCGACCGTCAATGACCGAGCAGAAGAAATAGACCCCTTCGGGGGTCTTCATATCGCCTCGAACCCACTTGTCCCCATCATTCTCACCAGTGGAACACCGGTAGGATTCGACCATGGACGGCTCGCCGTCCTTGATCCGCCAAACACTCAGGCGCTGCTGGGTTTTGTCGACGATCACCGCGTGGAAAGTCCCTTCCACCATCCAGTTCATAAGCGCTATAGGATAGAGGGGCTCGCTGCCTGAGGCTCCCGCGCAACACGTTATGAGCAGAATGAAGGCCATCGAGACTATGTTTGCAGTCCGACAGCGGGGGGAGGCTAACAGTCTTTTCAGATTGCAAGCAAACATACGCTTTTCTTTACAGGTAGTTGCGCCAAAAGTCAAGAAAGTTTTACATTAACTTTCTCATACAACATCATGAAACTGTTTGAGAAAAAACTCTATCAACCACCGCGTCCACCCACCTCAGCGCACGGCTGAGGTCAAAGACTGCCTCTATCTCGGTGGCAGCCAGGTGCTCCAGGATTTCGGGATCGCGCAGGAGGATCTCCTTGAAGTCCGCCTGATCTTCCCACGCTTTCATGGCATTGCGTTGAACCAGAGCATAGGCTTTCTCTCTGGTCAGCCCGTGGTCCACCAGTTGCAGGAGAACCGATTCGGAAAAGATAAGCCCGTGACTCATTTGCAGATTTCGCAACATCTTCTGCTCGTACACCTTTAAGTTGGTTATCACCGAAGTCAGGCGGTGGAGCATGAAGTCAACCAATATTGTGGCATCAGGGGCAATAATCCTTTCGACCGAAGAATGGGAAATGTCCCTTTCATGCCATAGAGGCACGTTCTCCATTGCTGCCAGAGCATGACCTCGGACCACACGAGCCAGGCCGGTGATATTCTCTGTGAGCACTGGATTCCGCTTGTGGGGCATGGCCGACGAACCCTTTTGCCCTTCGTGGAAGAATTCCTCTGCCTCGGCCACTTCCGAGCGCTGCAGGTGCCTTATCTCGACCGCGATCTTCTCCATGCTTGAGGCCATCATGGCCAAGGCGGTGAAATACTCTGCGTGGCGATCCCTCTGAAGCACCTGGCTGGAAGCAAGGGCAGGTTCAAGCCCCAGCTTCGCCAAGATATCTTCCTCCATCTGCGGATCCAGATGAGCGAAGGTTCCTACGGCTCCTGAAATCTTGCCCACAGAAATGGTCTTCAGCGCGGCGTCCCAGCGAGTGAGATGCCTGAACATTTCGCTGTACAGGACCGCCAATTTGAGGCCAAAAGTAATCGGTTCGGCATGAATGCCATGGGAGCGGCCGACCATCGGGGTATGACGATGCTCCAGGGCGCGAGTCTTGAGCGCATTCAGCAGCTCGACCAGCCCCTCACGAATCAGCAATCCCGCTTCTTTGAGCAACAGGCAAAGCGCGGTGTCCACCACGTCATACGAAGTAAGCCCTCGGTGGATGAACCGCGAGTCCTCCCCAACACACTCAGCCACGGATGTAGTAAATGCGATAACGTCGTGACGGGTGATTTTTTCAATCTCGTTGATACGTTCCGGATCAAAAGCAGCTCTCGTCCGGATGCATTCCATGCTTTCGGGTGGGATGACTCCTCTTTCAGTCCATGCCTCGCAAACGGCTAATTCTATATCCAGCCACTTTTGATAACGGTGCCGTGGTTCCCAGATTCTTCCCATATCTTGGCGGGTGTAGCGCGGAATCAAACTGACTTCCTTTCAAAACAAGGTTTGCAGCGGACGCGACGCGCCATCAGTGAATGCAAGCCAACACCGGCCTCCCAACCTGTCCCCTGGCGCCTCAGCCACCCAGGTTCCGGGCAGGCTTCCACAGGTGCAGTTGTCTCACGGTGTACGAGTCCGGCAGACTACCTCCCCAAGCGTGCTTTGCTGGAGAAAATTGTTGATACATTAAATTGCAGCCCCATACAGTCCAAAGCGCTTAAGCATACCATGAATCGGGAGCAGGTTGCAAACGCAAAGATGGGCATTTTAATCGGAATTTGCGTTTGACGAATTGGTCCCGCGATAGCGGGAGGCTTTACCCGTCGGCCGGTAAATGGTAAACAACCATTATGAAATCACTCGTCACCGTCAGGAAGTGTGAGAATTATGAACCGCCCTTGTTGGCGGCAGTTCTCGAAAAGTGTCTCGATGATCTTGGAGGAATGCTCTCGTTGATTAAAAGAGGGGATCGGGTACTACTTAAGCCCAATCTTCTCAAGTCCGCGGCCCCTCATGAAGCCGTCGTGACACATCCGGCGGTTGTAGAAGCCATTGCTTCTATGGTGATTGATGCTGGGGCCACTCCTTTCATCGGCGACAGCCCGCCTCTCGGCAATCTCCCAAAGGTTTTGTTGAAATGTGGGTACGAGCCTTTTATGAAGAAAATGGCCATCCAGGCGGTGCCGTTCGTGGAGAAGCTACCGGTGGAATTCTCCACGGGCCGGCTATATCGACGCATGGACCTGGCTCGCGAGGTGTTTGAATTTGACGCGGTCATTAATCTGGCCAAGCTCAAGACCCACACCCAGATGGTGCTCACCCTCGCGGTCAAAAATCTCTTTGGAACCGTTATCGGCACTGACAAAGCTTCCTGGCATTTAAGGGCCGGGAAGGACGTTGATTGCTTCGCAACGGTGCTCGTCCAAATCTTTGAAAAGATCCGGCCGGTTCTCTCTGTTGTGGACGGTATTCTTGCTATGGAGGGAAACGGTCCCAACAGCGGGGATGCCCGCCATGTCGGGATTCTCGGCATGTCCACAGATGCCGTGGCGCTGGATTCGGTCATCTGCAGGTTGGTGGGCTACAAGGCCCGTTCCGTGCCCACGTGTGTCATCGGGGAGAGTATGGGGGTAGGGGTTGCCGATACCGGGAAAATCCGTAGGGTCGGAGACGATCTTGACGGATTTCCCTTGAAGGACTTCAAGGCGCCGAAATCAGTGACAATGGCCTGGAATCTTTCCTATTGGAATCCCGTGCGCCGATTCCTGGAGAACCATGTCATCACTAAACCTGCCATTGACCTGGCAGCTTGCCGCAGTTGCGGGATCTGCGTCGCCCATTGCCCGCCACGAGCCATCAACGAGATAGAGGGGGCAATGGTAATCGACCACAGGAAGTGTATTTCTTGCTTCTGTTGCCACGAATTATGCGAGAACAACGCAGTGAATATCGTCCAGCCGTTCTTCGGGAAGGTGCTCTCTGCCGTAAGCCGTTGAAAAGCTGCCAGGGCCGCTCGTGATTGATGTCTCAGTTTGCTCGTCGAATTGAGGCGGCGGCGATACGCGGGCAACCCGCTGTGCCTACGATTTTCAACCCCCTTTTTCGCTAGGCCGGAAAACATTTCGCGAAGGCCATCATGAGTTTTGGAGATCCTTTTATGCGGATCCTCCGAGAGACCAGCGCCCAGGGCAAGCCGGCCTCCTTTGCCAGAAACCTGATCCATGTGCGACTATCGGCAGTGACGTGGAGGTCCGCAGCACCTATAAGGTCGTCCTGGACCGTCACGGTCTTGTCTCGGATTATTACTGTGCCTTTGCAATTCTCATCCCCGGTAAATGTAAAATGAAAAGTGGCGTTGAGGCCTTCGGCCTGTTGCCTCTGAAATACGATGGGTAGACTTTTGAGAAACATCGTCACCGAGTTGGGCCGAAGGCCGTTTGAAACACGCTTGACCTTCTTGTGCGGAAATCGGGACGTCACGTAAGCGTCGGCATCGGAACCGGGGACCACGTATACAGTCTCTTGTTTGGCGTGCATCTTCTTGACTAACGCTTCAATGTAACCCTTGCGGTCCTCCAGAAAAGCCCCTATTGCTTCCTCTCCTGCCGGACAGACCGCCATGCACCTATCGCATCTGGTCTGCCCACCAATGGAAAGATTCTGCCACATAGACACTGTCTCGGAATCACTGACTCGTGTCCGATAGTCTTTGAGGCTACGGCTGGCCACAACCTTCGCAACCCAGTCGGCAAAACCCCCCATCCGTTCTCTGTAATTATGCGTGTAACACGACACAAAGTCGAAATTGCCATCGGCGGCCACAGCGCCCACCGGACAAACCGAAACGCAGAGCTTGCACTCGATACACGGATCGAATTCCAGTGGGGCGCTATAGGAAGTAAGTTCAGCATCCGTGAGGATCGTCCCCAGGACGATGGTGGAACCAAACCTCGGATGCAGCACCAATCGATTCCAGCCCATACGGCCCAGCCCTGCTTCTGTTGCGTTAACCTTGTCGGTGGAAAGCCACATCTTTTCCGGCCATCGATCGATTTCCATGGGGAATCCCACCGGCACATTCAGGGCTCTAAATCCGAGCTCTTGCAACCGCAATGCAATGGTACGAGCAGTGTGGTTTGCATCTTTCCACGCCTGTTGAAATTCCAGGTTGGTCGCGGAATGAGCAACGGTTCGCGTGTTCTCCCGGTGGAGGCGATGGGCTATGCAGATCAGCGTCCTCGTGGCAGGGAAACACATCCAGAAGTTCATCCCTCTGATCGGCGATCGCGGGCCGATCTATTTCCACAAAACCCACGTCATCGGCTCCGGCCTCAATGCAAAGCCCCTTTAGCCGCTGTGGATCGAGTCTAGTTGACCTGTCAGCGCCACGTTGGGTTGCATCCCGCTGACGGTACCATTTTACTGTGGGATGAGCTTCAAGATTCATTGGTTCCTCCTCATATTGAGCATCGTCCACTGAGGTGTCCTTCTCAACGGAGATCCATCTGTGCCGATTTTGAACGTGTCGAAAATTGTTGCTTCAGCACACGGCCGAAGATCATCTTTTCGAAGAGAATGAGCGGGGCGGTGTTGCTTTCTGCCTTCATGCGCAACAGAGCCCCCTCCCAGCTATTAAGAATAAAGTCCGCAGTTTCAGATACTTCGAGAGCGGGATCAATCTCCTGTTCCTGCCGGGCAAGATCCAAGCATTCAGCAATCCCAGCCTTCATCTTGTTAAGTGCGTGTCTGAGTTTGTCTTGAAATGTGTCACTGAGGCCGCCCATTTCTTGCGTAAGATTGCCTATCGGGCATCCTCCTTTGCATCCGTGTTGCTCGCAGATTGAGCGGAATCCCTCAAAAAAGCTTTGAAGCCTTTTCAAAGGGGACACCTCAGGGCCTTTCAGGTGGGATTCGATCATGGACGCAAAGAAGTTGAAATAGTAGTCGATCAACTCCAGCCCGAAGTCTTCCTTACTCTTGAAATAGAAATAAAAAGACCCCTTAGGCACTCCTGCACTATGAAGAATCTCCTGGATTCCGGTGTTTTTGAACCCTTTTTGATGAATAATCTGAGCGCCGTGCGTCAGGATTTTATCCTTCGCTGTTTCTTTTCGCATGGTGTTCGTGCCTCTACCACCGAGACCATAATAGACCGGTCAACTATCAACGTCAAGACCTTTATTCATTGTTGTGATCTGCCCCCCAGTGTTTCCCTACCCTTGTTTGAGTGCCAGTGTGAGGCCGTCGGCTATGGGGACTAGGCTCAATTTGATCCGATCATCGTCGCGCAGCTTCAGATTAAACGCTCTGATCGCAAGGGTAGCGTCATCCCTTGCCTGAGGGTCTGCCACTCGGCCGCTCCACAACACGTTGTCCACCGCAATCAATCCGCCGGGACGCAGGAGGTCGAGAGATCGTTCATAGTAAGCATCGTAGTTTTCCTTATCAGCATCTATGAAAACGAAATCGAAAGTTCCCTGTTTTCCTGCCTCCAAAAGAGCCTCAAGAGTTTCGATAGCCGGTGCCAGTCGCAAGTCAACCTTCTCTGCCACGCCGGCCTCCTGCCAATACCGGCGAGCCATGGAAGTCCATTCTTCATTTATGTCGCACGCTATGATTCTGCCTTGCGTAGGCAGAGCCAGAGCGGTCCAGAGAGAGCTGTAGCCGGTATAAACGCCCAACTCTATGGTGTTGACTGCTCCAATAATTTGGAGCAGTAGAGCCATGAATTGGCCCTGCTCCGGTGCGGTCTGCATCATGGAATGCGGATACGCAGCGGTTTCGGCTCGGAGTCGGCGCAAGACATCCGGTTCGCGCAGGGATGACAACAACAGGTAATCGTACAATTGGTCCGACATGGAGATAGTTCTGTTAGCCATAGTATTGCCTCGACGGTTTGGGCACGGCAAAAATCGTGCCTTGGCATTCAATCATGTTTCACAAGGTGTCTTGGGCCATGTGTTTCCCTTCATATACCGCTTCACCGATGGTGGTCTGAAAGACAACCTGACAGATCCGGGTGTTCGGTTTAAGTATGAGCGGAAAAGGGGCCATGTTGCTGATTTCCAGGACCTGCCTATTGTTTATGCCTGGTTGAATGAAACTCGCGGTCATGTGCACCAGGAGACCAATACGGGCAAACCGGGATCGGCCTTGAATCCACCCGCACAGGTTGGGAGCGAGCCGGATTCTTTCCTGTGTTATTCCGAGGATAGTCTCACCGGGCAAAAGAGTGAAAGAATGCTCACGGTAGACGAGCTTAGTGATTTTTTCGAGATCCATAGTGTCGTCCACCACCACTCCCCGGCGCAGCTTCTTGAAGATCCTGAACTGGTTGCTCAAATTGAGGTCCACTGAGCCCGGGCCGACCATATCTTCGCTGAATGGCTCGATTTCGATCCGGCCGTCCTTCATCGCCTGAAATAATTCGTCTCTGGTCAATACACTCATTTGTCTTCCCCCAGCCCGCGGCTGTATCTCGGACATCAATACCTTTTACCATAACCGGGAAGGTTCCGATGCGCCATTATGGTATACTTCGGCGGAACGAAAGTTTTTCCGGTTCTGATACACGCCTTGAAACGGCAAAGCGGGCGGGTCGCTCCTACAGGTAGTTTGTCGGCGAACCGTCAAAGTGATGGACCGCGAGACATAGATGGATCTGGCTGTTCTCCAAAAAGTGGCAGAGGAACTTAATGAACTGCTTCCAGGCGGGTTTGTCAACAAAATATATCAACCCTTGCCAAGAGAAATAGTGTTGCGCATACGATTCCGGACAGGGGGAGAGAAGAAGCTCATGCTCAGCGCTGATCCGTTGCTGGGCCGCATTCATCTAACCAGCCTCAAGATTCCGAATCCGCCGACCCCTCCTAGATTCTGCGCTTATCTCAGAGCGCATTTCCAAGGGGCGAGAATTGTTCAAGTAGCCGCAGCTCCGGATGACCGGATCGTCAGAATTATCACCGTGCGTGGCCCAGAGGATGAGAGAGTTGAAAGAGATCTTATTCTTGAGATCCTTGGACGGGACTCAAACATCCTCATCGTGGACCGCAAGCTGAATCGGATTATGGATTGTCTCCATCATATCCCGGAGAAAGCAATTGGGAGCCGCGTGGTTCTGCCTGGTCTGGATTATTTGCCTCCACCTGCAAGGAGCGGCGTTCCGACAAAGTCGCTCTATGATCTGGACGTGAACAGGTTTGCCCCTGGTATTACCACAGGACCGGACGGCAAAAGGCGCCTCACAATCGAAGCAATGGCCTCCCTCGATGAGTGTTTCTCATCCATGAACGAGGCCGTGGACGCATTTTTTGGGCCCAAGTTGGAATCGGTACTTGGTGGAGGGTTTCAGACGGAAGCTGGCTGCACCTTTGAAAGCCCGCATTCATTCTCTGGACCGCCGTTTGAACAAAATAGATGCTGATGCTCAAAGACTCAAGCAACTTGCGGATCGCGGTGAGGAGGGTGAACTGCTCAAGGCCAATCTGAAACGTGCAAAAAAGGGCATGACCGGCATAGAAGTTGAGGATTGGACGACCGGTGGCCGTCGTATCGTCGGCTTGGACCCGGCCCTGGATGCTGTGGCCAACATGGACAGAATCTTCAAGAAGGCTGCCAAAGGCAAACGAGGCGAGAAGATGGTGCGGGAACGAATGCATCGAACCCTTGAAGAAAAGAGGGCACTTGAAGACCTGCTTTTCTTCCTCGGAGAAGCCTCTGACGTCACAGAACTTGAGCGCCTGGCAACGGAAATGCCTTTCAGCACCCCACAGAAGCTTAAGTCATCAGGCAAAACAGGTGCAGGGCCCACGTCGGAGTCGGCTCTATTTCGTGAGGTGCGGACGCCGGCCGGTACGCTCATTCTCGTGGGTAAGAGCGGTAAAGGGAATGATTTCTTGTTGCGCAGGAAGTCCCGGAAAGGGGACTTGTGGTTCCACGTAAAGGGTTTTGCAGGGTCCCATGTGATTCTGCGTCGGGGAAGGCAATGAGCCGATCCCTATCGGGGACATGGAAATGGCTGCGGGTCTAGCGGTCCATTTCTCCAAAGCCCGTGGCAAGGGGAAAGTGGAAGTGATAGTAGCTGACGTGGGCGATTTGGGTCGCCCCAAGGGTGCTTTGCCGGGCCAGGTGACAGTCAAGACATACAAAACTCTGATTTCAGATGGCCTGTCAAATGACCCTAACGGGACATCATGAAGAGGCTTTCTTGGGAGGAGGTTCGTTATCGGCAGTCTTCGCAGAGAAAACTTTCCGCTTATCCGTCATGTTCAAGTGAGCTTACTTGCCCTTGATGCTCTTAATCAGGTCTGACGCGTCGTTATCGAAACCCAGTTTGGGATACTCATCCAGCACACGCTTGGCAGCCAGCCGCGCAGCTTGATAGTTTCTCACAGTCAACATCGTGTGGGCTTTGTACATTTCTTTCTCTGCTAACTTCTTGCGGCACTCGTTATACTTTTCTTCAGCCTTCTTGGCCCATTCGCCTGCGTTGGTGATTTTCCGACAAGGCTTTGAATTCCGCTGTTGCCCTCTGGACGACTGAGTTGTCGAGGTCCGTATTCCTGATCTGGTTGAAGTAGGCCATGCCTATGTTGAATTTGGCCCGAGGGACCTCGTTGTTGCCGGGATAGAGGTCTATGAATTGCTGGTACCGGGCAATGGCTTTGTCATAGGATTTCTCATCGAAGAATGAGTCGGCTATTTTCAAGTAGACTTCCGGCATCTTTTTGAAATCAGGATACCCAGACTTCAGCCGCTCGTAGACTTCTACGGCTTGGCCATATTGCTTCTTCTGGAACTGTTCCTCCGCCGCCTGGAAGAGTTTGTCCGGCCCTGGGTCCTTCTCAGCCACGTCGGTTCTCCAGAGCGAGGGACAGCCTGCGGCAAGCACCGCAATGAATGTTACTAGGATGAATGAAAGCTTACGTCTCACGGCGTGAGATCCTCGACGCAGCGCTGAAGTCATAGGTTTTGTTAGCAAGGGGACCATCTTCTGTCAAGAAATCTATCGGAAAGGGAAAAACCTTTCCCCAGTGAAATAGTTCCGTACCGATGTCTTGCCCTCTCTCCAGTACAGGGGTCAGTACGTCCTGCCTAGGATACGGTCCGCGAGGGCCATCAAAGCACGTTTCTCTTCCGAGTCGTCGAAAATCTCCAACTGGTCGGTCGCAATTTTCAGATAGCCGCGGCTCTTCCGGAGCGTCTCCTCGATCCCGCCCCGCGTCTCCAGGAAGCCTCTCACCCATGCCAGGTCTCCGTCGGAACACTGTTTTTGGGCGACCATCCTTTCGACTTGTGCCCTTTCTTCGCTGCTTGCTTTCTTGAGAGCGCAGATCAGGGGCAGTGTGAGCTTCCCTTCTTCCAGGTCTTTTCCAGGAATCTTTCCCATAGTCTCTTTGTCGGATCGGTAATCTATCACATCATCGGTCATCTGAAAGGCTATGCCGAGATTGAACCCAAATTGGGCCAACGCTTCTTCCTCATCACCGCCCAATCCTCCCAGGATGGCACCACCCCGGCAGGCTGCTTCCATCAGGACTGCTGTCTTGTCAGTGATGACCTGAACATATTCTCTTTCGCTGAGTTGAATGTTTCCTATATTCATCATCTGGAACAATTCACCCTCGCTCAATCGCTCAGTGGCCCTGGACACGATTTCGAGAATGCGCAGGTTCTTGAGAGACGTGAGAGCCGAAAATGCCTTGGCTAGTATGAAATCACCGCCCAGCACGCACATCTCATTGGACCATAAGGTGTTCGCTGAAGGCCGACCCCGACGTGTGTCAGCGCGGTCCACCACATCGTCGTGGAGCAGTGTGGCGGTATGGATGCACTCAATCGCCCCTGACAGTTTGACCGCATCCATTCCCGAATACCCGCCCATACGAGCTGCTATGATGGCAAGCTGGGGGCGAATTCTCTTGCCGCCGCTGTTCATAAGATGAGCGCCTATCTCGAAGGCCACGGGGACGCGGCTTCTCAACTGCTGAATCAACTCCTGTTCCAGGTTTTCCATGGTACATTGGATTGAGTCGAGCAGATCCAAAAAATTCTCCTGAGATGCAGTGGGTACGTCCGCGTTCGAGCGATGGCAACAGATTACTTTATCACTTGAACTACCTTGCCGCAAGGCTCGCGGTGGTGGAGTTCGAGTCGCGAGTCCGGAGGCGGCGCCGTGTGCACAGTTCAGCCGGAGTCGACTATCGCAAAACGTGCGCGAATTGACATGATAACACCCTAAGTGGTCCAGTTCGTAATTCGAGCGACATATTCATGGACCCAAGACCATAAAAGCGGATTCGAGACAATGGATTGGTGGGACAGGCATCTTGCCTGTCATCTCGTGATAGACAGGCAAGATGCCTGTCCCACCAAGCTTTCCGAAATACGTCACCGAACTTGTGAAACCGAGTACGAATTCCGGCATGTGAAGGGAACAGGAATGGCCCCCATCAGTTCCGTAGACTTGACACCATCTTCTATTTACGGTTATTGTCTAACACACGAAAGGACAGTGGTCTGTTTCAAAACAGTGTGAACTTTTGGAATTGTGCCACAGGCTCGGTGGCTGATACGTGGGCTGTCAAGTCAAGCTCCGCGAAATCTTCCGCAACGAACTTTCAGGTATTCTGCCGCCAAATTGGCCATTCCTCAATGGAATGGCATTGCTCCGCATAGTAAGGGCAGTCTTTTTCTTATCTAACACCTAATGTAGCCCTCTGCACAGAATGCTAACCCGCAGGCGGTGATTACTTCATGTCTTGAGAGAAGACGCCGGGGAGAAGCCTGCTCCGGCGGGGCCCGGAAGCCTCGGTCGCTCAGGCGTCGGCATGAAGCATTTTTGAAAGTATACTTTTGGAGAGTCGCAATATGAGAGTACTCTTGTTGAATCCACGTTTTTCCCAGACTTTCTACTCATTGAACAGAGTCCTAATGATGCTCGGGCGCAAAGCCGTTCATCCTCCTCTAGGGCTCATTACTGTTGCTGCGTTGCTCCCGCAAGACTGGGAATTCAACCTTATCGATTTGACTTTTCAAACAATAACCCAAGAAGATTGGGATACTTGTGACCTGGTGATGATTTCCGGAATGAATGTTCAGCACCAAGGAATTGTTGAGACGGTCCAGGAGGCAAAGAGACACGGCAAGAAGGTCGTAGTAGGCGGACCCGCGGTCTTTCATGCACCGGAGGAAGCTCTGAGTGACGGTGCTGACATTGTTGTGGTCGGAGAGTTGGAATCTTGCCTAGACCGATTTCTGCAAGTTTTGAATCTGAACGAGTGCGGTGTGATCATCAGGAGCGAGGCCAGGCCGGATCTCAAATCTTGGCCTTCCCCGAGATTTGACCTTCTAGACGTGGGCAAGTACTTGACCATGGGCGTCCAGTTCTCGAGGGGATGCCCTTTTAAATGTGAGTTCTGTGACGTTACCCATATGTTGGGACGCCAGGTCAGAATCAAATCCCCTTCGCAAATCATCAACGAACTGGACATGCTTAGACGCCTGGGTTGGAAGGAAAACGTCTTCTTTGTTGACGACAACTTTATAGGCGATAGTCGCGCTACCAAGACGTTGTTGAGGGAATTGATCAGTTGGCACACCTCTGTCGGCCAATGTTTTGACTTCAACGCGCAAGTTTCGGTGAATGTGGCCAAAGACCAAGAGTTGTTGGACCTCATGGTCGATGCAGGCTTCTACAAGGTGTTCCTGGGAATCGAAACCGACGATCGAGAGAGTCTAGAACAGACCAAAAAACACCAGAATTCCCGAACAGATCTCGACATGGCGTGCCACAAGATCATAAGCGCGGGACTGCAAATTGAAGCCGGCTGGATAGTCGGTTTTGACAACGAGAAGCCTGGGGCGGATCGTCGAGTCATCGACTTTGCCACGCGCAACCATATTCCGCAGATACTAGTCAATTTCCTGCAGGCCCCGCCGGGAACAGACTTGTGGAAGCGCCTTGCCAGGGAAGGGCGTGCGCCGTTCATACCTTCGGATAAGGCTACGAGTCTGATCGGTCTGATCAATTACGAGACTGTCCGCCCTGTCGCCCAACTTACTCAGGAAGTCATAAACATCTATGAACGTCTTTATGATCCGAAATCCTACTATCGGCGGGCATTTGGGGAATTCTCGCTAATGAAGCCCCGTCGGCTCAAGAAGCCGCCTCGCCTACCCTCCGCGGCTCAGTTGAGGGCCCTATTGCTGACACTTGGTCGCCAGGGAATACTGAATTCATCGCGCTGGAGCTTCTGGAAGTACTTTTTCAAAGGATTATGGTCATTTGGTGACAGGTTCGAGTATTTCATCCACACGCTGATTCTGTTCGAGCATCACGATGACTTTCGAAAAACCATTGCGAAGAACATCGCCGACGAGCTTCGTCTGGTTGTATCGGATTCTGACAGTGAGGCAGAGTTTATGGAAACGCCGGCGGCAGTCTCCGCCGGCCGTGGATAAAAGCAGGACAAGACAATAAGACAGTGAGCCGATATGGCATGGGTGTGCCCAGGTACTTTCCGGAACTTTTCACTTGCGGTTGATTCCATGATATTTATATCCTAGTCGAATATCGTGGTTCTTTTTCCGAGGAGTGCCCTTGCCCCGCTATCCGCGCCTTTTGATAATTCTTCTTCTTTCTGGTGAGTTCCGCGCTTTGCGCCGCAGGGGAAGGTCGCGATTTCGAGAAAGGCCTTACTCTAAGAATCGAAGGCAAGAACGCTCAAGCGGTTGAAGCATTTAAGAGGGTTCTCGCTGATTCGCCAACACATGTCCGGGCCCTGGTCCAGATGGGGGCGGCATTAGAGGACCAAGGGAAGTGGAAAGAAGCCGCACAGGCTTATCGCCGCGCTCTGGAGATAGACCCTCGTGACGGCTCCGCGATACGCAATCTTGCACAGTTGGCGTCGTCGCGCAGCATGGATACGCCAATCCAAGCACCCAATCCTTCAAAGGAGGACCTGCTTCGGAACGGATTGCGGGCGCTGGAGTCGAAGGATTTTGATAAGGCCTCGCAAATATTCAGATTGTCACGAGGTCTTTTCCCGAATGATCCTCGGCCGTTATTCTATTCAGCCATCACTCTGGAACAACAAGGCAAGCTCTCTGCCGCAATTGCGCTCTACGAAAGAAGTGTCGAGTCCTTTCCGGACTATATCCCTGCCAGAATAAACCTCATCGTCGCTCTAATCTCTGCGGGCGAACGGGAAAAAGCCGGCGGACAGGCCCAAAAGGCATTTGACATAATACCTGACAATCCACGTGTGCGGTATCTGGCACGCTTGCTGGGAAAGGCCGGGCCACCAGACAAAAAGGCCGCCCTTTCCCGCAGAGGAACCGATGTGCCATGAGGTACTTTCTTTATGCAATCGGCCCCTGCTTCCTGGTTCCGATAATTTGTTTTGCCATGCTGCATTACCCGGCTCTCGACCGCGAAGTGCAGGCAAGACTCCCTCTTCTCTCGGCCTATTACATTTCCCGCCAACTGGCCGCGGAGATTTCCCACGCTGATTCACGTGCGGGTGAGGTTCCCATCAATTACGGCCACATCCTGGAAGCGTACGACAAAGTGCCGACCAACAAGGATTTTAGGGCGCTGGAGAATCTCTCCGCTTCGGGCAGAACGCCCGGGCCGGCTGAAAGTGTTTTTGCGCGATTTATCCTGTGGAAAGATAATCTTCCCCACGATTTCTTGGCAGCCGATCCGGTCAGGGATATCGCCATACGGCTCGGGAACATGCGAAGACTGCAAAATACTGCTGCGGCCATGAGGGACGAGATCATCTCAAAACACACGCTCGACTGTCTGAGGTATCTGCCCCCGACAGCCGCTTCAGCGACGCTCTCCGGCAAAGGGCTCCCATCGGAAACCGCCAAAAGCGGCTTGGTTTTCTGCGGTGAGAAGGTACCGGTGCAGAGAACGGATGTACGACGGAGGATAGAGTATCAGATCACTTATCTCCTCACTGATTTTCGCGACAGCACTGGGATCTGGCTCAAACGCAGGGATCGGTACGGCGAAGCAATCAAACGAATCCTGGAGAGGGAAGGCGTACCCTGGGAATTCGCACTCTTACCGGCATTGGAATCGGGTTACAGCCGGACAGTAGTCTCGCCGTCAATGGCTCATGGATGGTGGCAATTCGTCAGGCCGACGGCTGTGCGGTCCAGCGCCAAAGAGCCGGAACTGGATTGGGCCCTCCAGGTGGACGGCTGGAAAGACGAGCGGCGGGACCTTGCCATTTCCACGAGGTCTGCGGCAAGGTATCTGAAATGGCTGCGTACGAGACTTGGGGCTTCGGAGAATCACTCAAGCTGGCTCACTGCTGCTGCCGCATATAACGCGGGTTTCAGCGAGACCAAATTCAGAATAGCCGCGTACCAGACACCTTGGTACTGGGATATGAAACTGCCGCTGGAGACTGAAAATTACGTCCCGCGCTGGATAGCGTTTTCGATTATCGATGCCAATCGCAAGTTCTACGGTCTGGGCGTGCCCCCCATCGCGCCGATACATTTTGATACTATCGAGGGAATTCAACTGAGCCGTGATCTTCCACTGACTCTCTTGGCCACAGTTACCCAGTCCTCGGTCCGTTTCATCCGGGAGATCAATGGAGGCCTGGCTCAAAGTGAGACGGCATTCAGAGCGGTACGGAACAAACGGGACTTCACCCATACGATTCATGTCCCCAAGGCTGGAAGGTCCGCGTGATCAAAGCCCTGAAGTCTCAACAGTATCTCAAGAATACCGGGTAACCGTGAATGGCCAAAGGGGCAGCGAAACATGAAGAGTATTTGAAGACATGCCGGGGGCAACCCCCTTCAAAAACTCTTTATTATTGCAAACACTTTCATTTGCAAGCAGACCTCGCACTTAGGCAAGGGAGTGGCTGCGCCGCGGCAGATGGTTCAGATTTCACGGTTGCCCATAAGCAGGCAAGAGCGAAAAATAATAAGAGTTTTTGGGGTGGGGTCCGGGGAGGGACTTTTTGCAAAAAGTCCTTCCCCGGTTCCTCCTCAAAATCTCTTTAGGTTTTAGCACTGCTTTGGAGGCAGCGAAGATGATTGTGGCAGTGATTGTGACAGCGGCAGGGGCGGGCGTTAGAATGGGGGGCCGTATCCCGAAGCAGTATTTGGCTTTGAACGGTGTGCCCATTCTGGCTCGAACGCTCATGACCTTTGAGAAACATCCGCTCATTAATCGGATTGTGGTGACGGTCCCGCCGGGGGATGAAGATCTGTGCAAGTCAGAGGTGCTGAAACCGTTTGACCTGAAGAAGGTGATAGGAGTCGTTGCGGGAGGCGCGACCAGGCAAGCCTCGGTCTATAATGGCCTGATGAGGCTTGAGGACACGGACATAGTGGCAATTCATGACGGAGTGCGGCCGTTGGTGTCTGCCGAGGTTATTACAGCCACCATCAGGGCTGCTGAATCAACCGGCGCGGCCCTCGCGTGCGTGCCGATCCGTGACACAGTCAAAAAGAGGACTCTCGCGCACTTGGAGACCGTCCCTCGTGCGGATTTGTGGCTCGCTCACACGCCTCAGACCTTCCGGACCTCGTTGATACTGGAGGCTCACAGGAAAGCCATCAAAGATCGATTCATTGGGACTGACGACGCAATGCTGGTGGAGCGGCTGGGGCTTCCGCTGGAAGTGGTCGAGGATTCGGAAGACAACATAAAGATCACTACCGCGGAGGATCTTGAACTGGCTGGAATGCTGCTGGAACGGCGGGCGAAGGAGGATTTGGGTGCACAGGCTTGAGGCGTGGAAGGATCTTGCCAAAGCATGTTGCGTGTTGCTCGCCCCCCACCACGCACTTGTAGGGCGGCCCGTGGCCGCCGGATAGCGTCGGGCACGGCCCCCGGACTAGACCCCCCACACCTCATCGTCCCTCTATCTCGCGAGCCGCCGCACCCCCCCTCCTGACGATCCACGCGGCGGTACTGGCACGCTGCTGGCAAGGCCGGGCCACCGACAAAAAGGCCGCCCTTTCCGCAGAGGAACCGATGTGCCATGAGATACTTTCTTTATGCAATCGGCCCCTTCTTCCTGGTTCCGATAATTTGTTTTGCCATGCTGCATTACCCAGCTCTCGACCACGAAGTGCAGGCAAGACTCCCTCTTCTCTCGGCTTACTACATTTCCCGCCAACTGGCCGCGGAGATTTCCCACGCTGATTCACGGCGAGTGAGGTTCCCATCAATTACGGCCACATCCTGGAAGCGTACGACAAAGTGCCGACCAACAAGGATTTTAGGGCGCTGGAGACTCTCTCCGCTTCGGGCAGAACGCCCGGGCCGGCTGAAAGTGTTCTGCGCGATTTATCCTGTGGAAAGATAATCTTCCCCACGATTTCTTGCAGCCGATCCGGTCAAGGATATCGCCATACGGCTCGGGAACATGCGAAGACTGCAAAATACCGCTGCGGCCATGAGGGACGAGATCATCTCAAAACACACGCTCGACTGTCTGAGGTATCTGCCCCCGACAGCCGCTTCAGCGACGCTCTCCGGCAAAGGGCTCCCATCGGAAACAGCCAAAAGCGGCTTGGTTTTCTGCGGTGAGAAGGTACCGGTGCAGAGAACGGATGTACGACGGAGGATAGAGTATCAGATCGCTTATCTCCTCACTGATTTTCGTGACAGCACTGGGATCTGGCTCAAACGCAGGGATCGGACGGCGAAGCAATCAAACGAATCCTGGAGAGGGAAGGCGTACCCTGGGAATTCGCACTCTTACCGGCATTGGAATCGGGTTACAGCCGGACAGTAGTCTCGCCGTCAATGGCTCATGGCTGGTGGCAATTCGTCAAGCCGACGGCTGTGCGGTCCAGTGCCAAAGAGCCGGAACTGGATTGGGCCCTCCAGGTGGACGGCTGGAAAGACGAGCGGCGGGACCTTGCCATTTCCACTAGGTCTGCGGCAAGGTATCTGAAATGGCTGCGTACGAGACTTGGGGCTTCGGAGAATCACTCAAGCTGGCTCACTGCTGCTGCCGCATATAACGCAGGTTTCAGCGAGACCAAATTCAGAATAGCCGCGTACCAGACACCTTGGTACTGGGATATGAAACTGCCGCTGGAGACTGAAAATTACGTCCCGCGCTGGATAGCGTTTTCGATTATCGATGCCAATCGCAAGTTCTACGGTCTGGGCGTGCCCCCCATCGCGCCGATACATTTCGATACTATCGAGGGAATTCAACTGAGCCGTGATCTTCCACTGACTCTCTTGGCCACAGTTACCCAGTCCTCGGTCCGTTTCATCCGGGAGATCAATGGAGGCCTGGCTCAAAGTGAGACGGCATTCAGAGCCGTACGGAACAAACGGGACCTCACCCATACGATTCATGTCCCCAAAGGCTGGAAGGTCCGCGTGATTAAAGCCCTGAAGTCTCAACAGTATCTCAAGAATACCGGGTAGCCGTGAATGGCCAAAGTGCCTGCAAAACATGAAGAGTATTTGATGAGTGACCGGGGAGACCCTTTTTGCAAAAAAGGTGCCCCCGCCAACCCCCTTCAAAAACTCTTTATTATTGCAAACACTTTCATTTGCAAGCAGACCTCGCACTTAGGCAAGGGGGTGGCTGCGCCGCGGCAGATGGTTCAGATTTCACGGTTGCCCATAAGCAGGCAAGAGCGAAAAATAATAAGAGTTTTTGGGGTGGGGTCCGGGGAGGGACTTTTTGCAAAAAGTCCTTCCCCGGTTCCTCCTCAAAATCTCTTTAGGTTTTAGCACTGCTTTGGAGGCAGCGAAGATGATTGTGGCAGTGATTGTGACAGCGGCAGGGGCGGGCGTGAGAATGGGGAGCCGTATCCCGAAGCAGTATTTGGCTTTGAACGGTGTGCCCATTCTGGCTCGAACGCTCATGAACTTTGAGAAACATCCGCTCATTGATCGGATCGTGGTGACGGTCCCGCCGGGGGATGAAGATCTGTGCAAGTCAGAGGTGCTGAAGCCGTTTGACCTGAAGAAGGTGATAGGAGTCGTTGCGGGAGGCGCGACCAGGCAAGCCTCGGTCTATAATGGCCTGATGAGGCTTGAAGACACGGACATAGTCGCGATTCATGACGGAGTGCGGCCGTTGATTTCTGCTGACGTCATTACAGCCACCATCAGAGCTGCGGAATCGACCGGCGCGGCCCTCGCGTGCGTGCCGATCCGTGACACGGTCAAGAAGAGGACCCACGCGCACTTGGAGACCATCCCCCGTGCGGATTTCTGGCTCGCTCACACGCCTCAGACCTTCCGGACCTCATTGATTCTGGAGGCTCACAGGAAAGCCATCGAAGATCGATTCATTGGGACTGACGACGCAATGCTGGTGGAGCGGCTGGGGCTTCCGGTGGAAGTGGTCGAGGATTCGGAGGACAACATAAAGATCACCACCGCTGAGGATCTTGAACTGGCTGGAATGCTGCTGGAACGGCGGGCGAAAGAGGAGTTGGGTGCACAGGCTTGAGGCGGGGAAGGATCTTGCCGCAGCGAACCTCGCATGGCGCCCGTCACGCACCAGGTGCCTGTAGAGCGGCCCGTGGCCGCCGGATTGCGTCGGGCACAGCCCGACCTACCAACTGGACGTGGATCCATGCGGTCTATTTTTGAAATCGCAAGAGAATTGATGATGGGATGGCGTGCGGGAAGATCGCGACCTGGTGCGATTATAGCATCAGCCGCGATACTCCTAATATGTGCCGCGGCCGTAGCGGTCATTGGCAAAATTTTCCGGATCAGTGATTGCTGGGAAATTATTACCTATGTGATGGTCGTCGTGTTGGCCATAATTGGACTTTAACAGTGTTATAGTGAGCGGCATAAAACGTCGCGCTAAAGAACGCGACGAACCAGCAGATCGGTGCTATGAGACTCCCCACTGATTTCTTCGGGGAGGTGTTGGCATGCCGAGGCTTGTCTGAGGGTGGGGAAGGCCCAGATGGAGGAGTTAAATCAAGAGTATCAGGTGGCAAGGGGGCGCAAGGATTTTGACATGACGCAGCGTATTCAGGGGATGCTCCTGGTAAGTAAGGGCATGGCGGAACGTCGGGCAGCCCAGATAGTCGGAGTCGGGCGGAGAACCTTGCAGGACTGGATTTTCAGGTATAGAAGAGGCGGGCTCGAAGCATTGGTGAAGGGGCCGTACCCTGGACGAAAGCCGAAATTGACCCAAGCGCAATTTGCAGAGCTTGATCACATCATAGAGCAAGGGCCAGAGAACGTAGGCTTGGACACGGGCGTTTGGACAGCCCCACTTGCTGCGGACCTGGTCAAGAAGCTGTTTGGTGTTCGCTACCACCCCGATCATATGCGGCGCATTCTTCGCCGGCTCCGGTTCAGTGTTCAGTTGCCCACAAGAGAGCTTTCCCGAGCAGATCCAGAGGAACAGGCCAGGTGGCTCGACCATGAACTGCAGGGAATAAAAAAAAGTTGAAGAGGAATGCGGGGTTCTCATCTACCAGGACGAAGCTTCATTCGGCCAAGCCGGCTCACTGCATCGAACATGGGCCAGAACGGGTAAAGGCACCGTAGTTAAGAGTTTTCCTGGTCGCAAATGTGCCAAAGTCATGGGAGCGGTACGGGTTGGTGAAGACCCGGGCTGGCATTTCCGATTCGTGGAGAGATATAACACCGACACCTTCACTGTGTTCATAGAGCAATTGCTCCGTTACTACAAAGGCAGAAAGATTCACCTGGTGGTGGATAACGCACCCTGCCACAAGACGAAGGCTATCCGCAGGTGGTTGGAGGAAATCAAAGACCTCATTGAGGTCCATTTCCTACCCAAGTATGCGCCGAAACTCAACGGTGCGGAGTACATCTGGAAGGAAACCCGGAAATGGGCTTCTCACAACCGATTCTTCGGCACCTTCAATGACCTTAAAGACAGTTTGTTCCGAAGATTCAACCGCTTCCAGGGTAATCCGGGGTCTCTCAAAACCCTGGTCCCACACTTTGCTTAGGCGCTGGATACAATGCCGGTTACTATAGCACCCGTAGGGTGGCCCGTGGCCGTCGAATGCTGTCGGGCACGGCCCGACCTACGAACGGAAGGGGCTCTCTCCTCTTCTCACGCAAGCATTAGGCGGCGGCCTTTGGGTTCAGGTATGGGGTCTCCAAATTCCCGAGCGGTGTCAATCCATAGCCGAATGGCCTCTTTGGTTTGCTGCAGAGCCGATTCCTCGCTATCGCCATGTGCCATGCAGCCGGGCAGTTCCGGAACTTCGGCAATGAATACCTGAACCTCGACGCTCCATCGGATGATGATTCATAATACTGCCAAGTGATGAACCACATTATTCATTTTGCCCAGGCTGGAGCTGAGTATTCTTGATCTGTTGCTTTGCCACTTGGGCTATAGCGCGAAGCGCATCGTTAACGGATTTGGAGTCAGGAAAAAGTGTTGCCACATCCGGGTCGAGTACGATCAGGTTGCTTCCCTCTGAAAATCGTTTGGCATATTTCCCGCGGACGCCGCCGCGGAACTCGTATTCCGACCGCATAGCAGTTTCAGAAATCTTAGTCTTCTTCATGACAATAAGTTCACCTTGCCTACGCCGCTGTCAGGCGCTTGACCCGCAGTTCTCCTGCGGCGCTGCTCAGCTTGCCAAAGATCATATTGTATCTGCTGGTTTAGCCAGCTCTCTGCCGTCGTATCAAAGGCAATGGAAAGCCGAATGGCCATTTCAGGGATTATCCCGGCGCGGCCATTGAGAATGCCGGACAACGTCTTTCGGCTCACACCCAGCGCTTTGGCCGCCTCAGTTACAGTTAGACCGAGCGGCTTTAGACAGAGTTCCTTCAAGATCTCTCCAGGATGAGGAGGATTGTGCATCAGCATTTTACACCTCAATGATAGTCTTCATAATCCACAGAATCGGCATCGTCGCCAACAAAGCGAAAAGTAACACGCCAATTGCTACTGATCTATGGCGTTACCCAGCGTCCAAGAATTCAACCTCATTCCGTTTCCATGAAGACGAAGAGGGATGCAAATCATAGGAGTTTTTGGGGTGGGGTCCGGGGAGGGACTTTTTGCAAAAAGTCCCTCCCCGGTTACTCCTCCACAAACTCTTAGTTCTTGCAATCGCTCCTAATCAGTCACTGGCACGAAGCCATCGGGGCGCAGCATTCCGCGTTTTTCGAGTATTCTCGTGAAATCATCCGATAGCAAGGTCTGGATCAGTTTGTCGCGAGCCTCGATCTGTCGCGGTGTCCAGTCGCCCTTGATGCGGACAATAAATCTTGTGCCGATTATTGTTCCCTTGAGCGGTTGAGGATCTGCGATGGTTCCGCCGAGCGGCACAATGTCGAACACATCCGGGAAGGTGTCCCGAATATACAGTCCAAGGTGGTACATGATCAGACCCGCGTCTGCTTTCCCGTAAGCTATGGACCAAGGCACGTCACGATGATGGATGCGGGGACCCGCAAGCCATTTGTGAGGATTCCCGCTTGCTCCGTTGAAAATGGTGTCGATCAATTGTTCCGGCGTAGTGTCACCGGCCCGCTTAGGGTCATTCTCGGCGATGTTATAAATTGTGTTGGCATAATTGTCGAATGCGCCTGTTTCTAGAGCTGGGTTAGGCGATACGTATTGCACATCCTTGCGTCCCAGGTCCCACACGGAATTGATATTCTTGGGATTTCCTTTCTTGACTAATATCACCGACCCTCGGTCCCTGTACAGCGGGAGCGGTTGCCCATCAGTCTGTCCTGCTTCCTGCAACCGCTTCATCACCTTTCCGGTCGCGACTACCACTTGTGGCCGGCATCTCGCATAAAGATTTCCGAACTGGACAACCTGACGATCAAGTTGCGGCAGGGCCACAGGCGGGCTCGTGGTATAAAACCAGTTTTTCAGCGGGCGATCTTTGAACTTTGCAAGAAAAATAGGCCACACGTCCCTGAGTGCGGGATGGTAATTCCCTTCTGATGAGAGGCACAGTTCGCAAGAAGAGATCTCACCATGAAAATCGTGGAGCGTATTCGATGTCGGATCATTGAGGTTTGGCGTAACAGCAGCATTGTCGTAAGGCCATTCCAACATTTCCGGTGAGTCGATGACAGGCTTCCCTGTGATGGGTCTCATTTCCGCGAACGACTCCCGTTGCAACAATCAACAAAATTGTGATGCCAAGGGCGGGTCCTATAAGTTTCATCGTGTATACCCTCCCATGCTAGTCAACGAAAGTTCAATCTTCCCCGACAGGACTCTGCCGTAACACCACCAGTCATGTGTTCGCAATTATTAGGCGTTTTCGGGTGGGGTCCGGGGAGCCCCGCGTTTCTCGGGGTTGCAATAAGCCCCTCCCCGGTCACATCTCCACAAACTCATGGGCTTTGCAATCGCCTAATCAGTCACTGGCACGAAGCCGTCGGGGCGCAGCATTCCACGCTTCTCAGTTCCTGGTGATCCCATACGACGGGATTTTCACGAGTCCTCCTCGTACAATTCTGGATAGAGTTTGCGGGCACATTCCTGACAAACACTATGAGTGAATTCCGCTTCGGAATGGTCGCGGATATACTCCTCGATCCGTTGCCAGTACCCTTGGTCATCACGTATTCTCTTGCAAGAGCTGCAGATAGGTAACAAGCCGCTCAGCATCTTAACCTTGGCCATCGCCTGCTGAAGTTCGCGAATGAGCTGTTCTCTCTCTTCCTCAACCTGCTTGCGGGCGGCTATGTCCCTCTCGATTCGTTCATGAGCCTCCAGAATTTCCTCATTGCGCAGTCGCAAGCGACGCCTCATATCCGACACGAAGCCGCCGAAAAAAGCAAACCATGTCATCAAGATGCCGAACAAAACGAACAGAAATAACTCGTATTGCAACCTGAATCCCTGACGACCTTGAAAATATTCCAAGCCCAGGACTGATGCGTAAAGTGCCATGACGCATGCTGCCGCGCTGAGATATTGAGGTCTCGTCAGGCGTAGCATGCCAAAGCTGAAAGCGGGCAGATAAAACATCAACACCACGGGACGAGCCTCTGGCAACGCGTATAGCGGCACCATGCCCCACAAGGCGGAGTAAACGATCTGTTCCCACGTCAGGGAGGGATCGGAAAAGCGCAAGTTCATGTTTGTGTAGAACAAGAAGAAGAACACGACGTTGCCTATCAGCCCCAGCCCGATGTAGGTTACCCACTGCGCAGCGGTCATGACCCCGAGCCCAAGCCGGGTGACCAAGAACGTCGCCACAATCACCACCAAGTATGTAGCCACGGCCATGCCGAAACGCCTCAACCGAATCTGCTGCGCACTCTGCACATCCCTTTTCTGCGACACGATTTTTTCATGCCCTGTGTTCGGTGCGTTGCGCACCATAGAGGCTCCTTTCGTTCCCTGTCGCGGCCGCAAAGGGCTCGTAACCCGCAGCTATGATAATTTGAGATACTCTCTCTGGAGAGCATGGACTTGGTCGTCCAAGATGAGGATTGTAACTTGTTCCTTGTCTCTAATGGCTTGCTTTGCTTTCCTGGACGAGTTGTTACGCTGTAAGCTCGGGAGGCAAGCACAAATTTCACCACAGCGCATCGGCTGCTCTATGTTCGCAATAATTGGGAATTATTGCAACAGCCTTTGGTCAACTCCCGAGTCTGTCTTTGGACTGTTTGCCGGTGATTCGGTCAATCGCAATGCGCCACAGACGCGTCTTATCGACTATTTGTTCATCGAAGTCCCATTCTTGCTTCGAGTAATGTTTCATTATCTGCCCCAAGGCATAAGTTTTGTTGTGGGATTCCGTTATTTCTTCAACAGTTCCGAACCCTATCACGCTATAGAAGGACATGGACCATTTGCAGGCAGCATTATCACTAGGAATAACTCTTACATCGTGTTCCAACTCAAAACAAACCTGATTATTGGCCGCAATGTAGTCTATTTTCATGCCTTCGGCCGCGGTGTGAAAATAGATACACGAGCCATCATAGCCAAAGGAGACAGGCACGATGTACGGCATTCCGTCTTTGCATAAGCCCAGTCTGCAAACTTCGGCTTTCGCTATGATTTCCTCAATCAGAGCTGTATCTTGAATTTCCCGTTTCTTGTGTCTCATTCATACCTCTGCCATTGGATTGCACAATCATGCATTATACACAGAATGGGAGGACAGAAAGAAACTATGGCTAGCGCTCAAGGCCACTTACGGCCATTGACTGGGTTCGGCAGACCCGCTCTCAAGGCAGAGTTTGGTGGAGTCGTCATCGACCTTGATTGGATATTTTCCGGTGAAGCAAGCGTTGCAGAAATGTTTGGCGGGGAAGGGCATCGCCCGGAACATACCTTCCAAGCTCAGATATGCCAGAGAATCTGCGCCAATGAAATCGCATATCTGTTCCACCGTGTTGGAACAAGCTATCAACTCACCTTTGCTCGAAAAATCTATGCCGTAAAAACAAGGGAAACGAATGGGTGGGCAGCTTACCCGCATGTGGATTTCGCGGGCTCCAGCCTCTCGCAGCGCCCTCGTTCTCAATTTGCTGGTCGTCCCTCTGACTATGGAATCGTCAACGACTACTATTTTCTTGTCCTGGAGTATCTCACGCACGGGGTTGAGCTTCAGCCTTACTCCAAGATTCCTGACGGAAGCCGATGGTTGTATGAAGGTGCGTCCCACGTAATGATTACGGATGACACCATATTCGTACGGAAGGCCGCTGCCCTGAGAATACCCCAGAGCGGCATAATTACCGGAGGCCGGCATGGGGACCACGAGGTCCGCGCCCTCGACGGGGCTCTCCAGAGCCACCTGCAAACCGAGTTGCTTGCGGACCTTGTACACGCCGTGCTCAAAAATCATGGAATCAGGGCGTGAAAAATAGATGTACTCGAATATGCACATGGCCGAATGAGATTTCCTCGGGCCCTTAACGGATCGCAGACCGTTGTGATCCGCTATGACGATCTCCCCCGGCTCGACATCTCGAACGTATTCTGCATCGATGATGTCCAGTGCACACGTTTCAGAAGTGAAAATAATTGCATCACCTTTGCGTCCGATGCACAGAGGCCGAAAGCCGTAAGGATCCCGCGCTGCCAGAATTCCTTCCGGAGTCAGAAACACGACTGACCACGCCCCCTTCAGCTCTTCAAAGACTTTTACCAGACGCTCCTCGAAAGGTCCTTTCTTGTGCAGCACGAGATGGGCGATCAGTTCCGAGTCCGTGGACGTTTGAAAAATCGCTCCCTGGGACTCGAGCTTCCGCCTGAGTTTGGCTACATTCACTATGTTGCCGTTGTGGCCCAGCGCGAAGATCCGGTCGATCTGCTCGACGAGGAACGGTTGCGCATTACGCAACATCGAGCTGCCTGTAGTGGAATAGCGGACATGTCCGATCCCCATCGTTCCCTTGAGGTCCTGGAGCATTCCTTCCTTGAATACGTCCGGGACCAGGCCCATTCCCTTATGCGATCGAACAGTGTTACCATCGCTGACAACAATTCCTGCGGACTCCTGTCCTCGATGTTGAAGAGCGTAAAGCCCCAAGTATGTGAGGCGAGCCGGGTCATCCGCTCCATAGATACCGAATATCCCGCAAGCCTCTTTCTTGGAAGGGGAGTCAAACATCATTGCCTCTAGTGAACAACACGAGATTCATTCTTGATGGGGATAGTTCTAAAGTATCCCAGGATACTCAGCTCGTCAAGAGATTGGGGCGATGAGGGTCGAGGTGGACGCTTACATTTGTGAAGAGTGTCTTACAGACTTCAAGCTGCATCTAGACGCGATTTGGCCGGTCCTTTTCAAGTTCGGTCCAGACCGGCCTTTCAAATCCCATATTGTCTGTGGTCAAGCAAGGGCGCGGCTTGGGCCGCGTCTCAGCCAAACCTGTTCTTTATTGTTCCGGATCACCTTGCGGCAGGGGCAACCGGCCCTCGGTTAACAGCCGCACCCCACCCGTATCGAGGATCCTGGCCCTGGGGGATCTCAACAGGTTTCGGCATTGCTATGGGTGAGCCGCCCGTGGTTTCGGTTCCGCCCACGGTCTGTTCGCGGGGCCGAACTTGCTTTGCGCTTTGGGCCTTCGTGGCGGCGGGTTTGGGCTTAAGCCGCCGAACAGGAGGCTGGGCTGCACCCTGGGGCAGACCGGGCTCATCAGTGGGTGGATAGTACTCGACCCTTGTTCCCTCGGGAGTGGTGGTGGTCATTCTCACGGCTCCAGGAGGAAGATCATCCGCGGCGGCAACCGGGGCTTGACCGGGAACGTACTGTCCGGGCCGCAAGGAAGGTTGTCCCGGAGCTGCCTGCGTAGGTCTTGCAGGAGCGGCTTGGACGGGAGGGGCCGTATACCGCTGTGGGGTTTGGTACTGCTGCTGGGCCGGATATTGCTGCTGGGTCTGGTATTGCTGCGGAGCGGCAGGTCCCTGGGGCTGCGCATACTGCTGCTGATCGCCGCCAACAGGCGCCGGCGGATAGTTTTGCCAGTCCGAATAAACTCCCTGTTGCGGCTGGCCATACCCTGGCGCTTGGGGATAGCCATATCCTTGCTGAGGGTAACCCTGCGCGCCTGCAGGCGGATAGGTCATCTGTTGCTGTCCGGGCGTACCAGGCTGTTGGTAGGGCTGCTGCTGGGGCCCCTGGGCACCTCCCCACATTTGGGGGTTGTTATATTGCTGCCCGGAAGCGTCACCGCCGCCCCAGAGACCAAGGCCGCTGGGACCGAGGAGCGAGTCCAGGAATCCCTGTCCGAAACAGAATCCTTGCAGGGCCACGATCATTGCTATTGTTAACAGTCCTGTTCGTAACATTTTTCATTCTCCTTGCAGCTCAACAGAGAGAGCTGAGGTATGTATAAGAAGAACAGGCATAGGCAATTCAACCTGATCCTACGGTATTCTATAGTACCGTGCTACCTCTGTCAAGGCAGTCCTTGAATTTTATTGAGTAACTGACCATATTATCTAAACAATGGCTTTAAATGGCCTCTCATTGTGGCAAGGTGGTCGGGGTCATTCTTTGAAGAAGTGAGAGCGGTTGCGGGATGAGGTGGAATTGGTAATTGAATCCGGGTCGCGCGTTATACCTATGCGCTTTCAAGAGAGTAGGTACTGCATCATAGCGGCTGGCGCAGTTTCCGGCAAATCTCTTACGCTACGAACGACACGTCCGTGGCATCAATGATTCAAGCATTTTTATGCGTCGTTGTAGCTTTCCGGCTATGGGAGCTGATATCAGAGGTTTACTAGAGCGTAATCGCGTGTTCCCAAGCCGATCTGTTCAGCGTACTCAAGCTGATGTTCCCAGTCAATTTCGGGAAAAAGAGCACGGAATTTATCTTCGCCTGGAGCCATCGCCTTGTTGAGAACAGAAACAGGATTGCCGGGAGCCCCAATGACCAGATCTACCGCGGCCTGGTCAATAGCCACCGGGTCTAAGGAAGCTAAGATGCCGAGGCTAGGCACTATCGGCCGATCCGAAAACGGCGTGCAATCACAGAGAGGTGAGACGTCGGTGACAAAAGTCATGAACACCACCTTCTTCTGTTTGTGACTGAGCACTGCCGATGCGTACTCGACCATCTTCTCCATGAAGACGGGAATGGACTCGTTCCATTGAACCTGAATCGCTCGCTGTTTGCACGTCAGTATACATTCGGCGCAGCCGACACAGTTCTCCGGATTGATTCGAGCTTTGCGTTCTTCGGCTTCTCCTTCGACGGCAATGGCCTGGCCTTTACACCAAACTACGCATTCTCCGCAGCCGATGCACCTCTTTCTACTCACTTTAGGAGAAATGTTGGAATGTTGCTCCAGTTTACCTTCCCGAGAAGCGCAGCCCATGCCGAGATTCTTCAGGGCGCCTCCGAACGCCGTGAGTTCATGTCCCTTGAAATGCGTCAGAACGACCAGCCCGTCGGCATAATGAATATCTGCGGCTATGTGCGCGTCCTTGACGTGGCGACCTTTCACCGCTACCATAGTAGTGTTGTTGCCACGCAACCCGTCCGAGATGATCGCCGGGGCTCCCGTTACCTCCCTTGTGAAGCCATTGTCAAAAGCTGTCACAAGATGTGACCACGCCTCTGTTCGCGATCCTACGTACAGGGTGTTCGTATCTGTCAGAAAAGGTTTTGTGTGAAGCTCTTTAAGGCGGTCGACAACCTTGCGGACATATTGGGGCCTAATGTGAGCGGTATTCCCCGCCTCTCCGAAGTGGAGCTTCACCGCCACCAGGTCCCTGGGGCCAAATATCTCGGCAGGTTTCATCTGGTCGAACAGATTCACTACCTTGCCGGACACGTTCTTCTTCCAGTCTGCGGACAAATCAGTCATGAAAACTGTGGAAGGCAAAAGTTAATCACCTCGAGGTTTTTTGGATGGGAATTTCAAAAATTATCCCGCAGCCTAGTTGAAATCACAAGAAAAACTTTTGAAAAAAGCTAGGTCGCGCGGTAATATGAAAGGTAAACTGAAAACGTATGGCTCCACAGAGTTTAAAGGATAATTTGAGGAACAAGATAAGCCAACTATGAAAGATCGAATAGGTGAAATGCTCCTGAGAGCAGGAATTATAGATGAGGAAAAGCTTGAAAGCGCATTCGATTATCAGCGCAGTCAGGGGGGTAAGGTTTACGGCGCCCTGGTGAAACTGGATTATCTCGATGAAGACGATTTGGTCGAGTTTCTCTCAAGGCAACTTGGTCTTCCAACCGTGTCCCTGGATGAAATTGACGTGGACCCCGACGCGGTAAAGTTTATTGCGGCTCAAAAAGCCCAAAAATACATGGCCATACCATACAGCCAGGTAAATTCCTCTCTCCATGTGGCTATGGCTGACCCCACCGATTTGAACGCCATCGACGACATCAAGTTTATGACAAATCTCTCCGTGGAGGTTAGCATAGCCACGGAGACGCAAATCAAGAAAGCTCTGGACATTTATTATGACAGCGGGCTCCAAGTTGACGACATGCTCGAGGAGTTCCAGGATGACGATTTGGAGGCTATCGGTGGAGACATCTCTGATCTGGATCCCACCGATTCCGCCAAGCTTGCCGAAGAGGCTCCGGTAGTCAAGCTGGTCAATTATATTCTGCGCGAAGCAATTACCAAGAAAGCCAGCGACATACACATTGAGCCCTACGAAAAGGTCTTGCGGGTGCGTCTTCGGATCGACGGGGCCTTATACGAGATCATGAAGCCGCCCCTTAAGCTCAAGAATCCTGTGGTCAGCCGCATCAAAATCATGTCTCGGCTCGATATTGCAGAGCGGCGTCTGCCGCAGGACGGCCGCATAAAACTAAAATTGGGCAAGGGCCGGGACATGGACTTCCGCGTCTCGATCTTGCCTACGCTCTACGGTGAAAAAGTCGTCATGCGTCTGCTGGACAAGTCAACCCTTCAGCTTGACATGACGAAGCTCGGTTTTGAGGAAAACCCCTTGAAGGTCTTCAAGGAGGCCATTCACAAGCCTTTCGGGATGGTGCTCGTGACCGGGCCGACCGGTTCCGGAAAGACCACTACTCTGTATAGCGCCCTTTCAGAGCTGAATTCTACTGATGTGAACGTTTCAACGGCAGAAGATCCCATCGAGTTTAACCTTCATGGCATAAACCAGGTTCAGATGCATGAGGAGATAGGTCTGACTTTTGCCTCCTCCCTCAGGTCGTTTCTCCGACAGGACCCGGACATCATTATGGTCGGTGAGATACGTGACTTTGAAACTGCCGAAATAGCCGTCAAAGCAGCTCTTACCGGTCACATGGTGCTTTCCACTCTCCATACCAACGATGCTCCCCAGACGATAAACAGGCTCCTGAACATGGGCATAGAACCGTTTCTTGTGGCAAGTTCAGTGAACGCCATTATTGCCCAGAGGCTGGCGCGCAGAATATGTTCCGGCTGCAAAGTGGAAATCGATCCGCCGGCAGAAGCTCTACGAGACCTTGGCGTAAAAATGGAGGATATAGGGGCCTTTCCCGTATATAATGGGACAGGTTGCCACTTGTGCAGTAACACGGGATTCAAAGGTCGCATTGCGTTATACGAAGTGATGCCGATTAGCGACGAGGTCAAAGAACTTATACTTGCGGGGGCCTCTTCGATGGAGATAAAGAGAGAGGCCATTCGCCTCGGTATGGACACTCTGCGCATGGCCGGCGTCAACAAGTTGAAAGATGGAATCACTACCGTAAATGAGGTGGCCCGCTCCACCATGGCCGACTGAGGCCGGCGGTTGCCGCGTTACACAACGGGTCCGCCCGTGTTACAGGGCTCTTGGATCGACATCAAGCCGGGATTTCCGCGTGCAACGGATTTTCCGCCGAAAGGAATCAAGTTTTGGCAAGCCTTCACGATTTTCTGAAAGAGATGGTTGAACGGGGAGCTTCGGACCTGCATATAACTCCCGGAGTTCCACCAATGATTCGCGTGCGGGGTGAGCTGATCCCTTTGGAGTACCCGCCCCTGAAGCCCCAGGACACCAGGCAGCTTTGTTACAGCGTCCTGACTGATGCCCAGAAGCATCGCTTTGAAGAGAATCAGGAACTGGATCTCTCTTTCGGAGTGCGAGGTCTGAGTCGATTCAGGGCCAATGTTTTCATGCAGCGTGGAGCCCTTGCCGGAGCGTTTCGGCTCATACCCTACCAGATCCGCTCTTTCCAAGAGTTGGGATTACCTTCCGTGGTCGATGAGTTGTGCTCAAAACCCAGAGGGCTCATACTGGTAACAGGCCCCACCGGATCGGGCAAGTCGACGACTCTAGCCTCCATGATCGACAAGATCAATACCGATCGTCGTGAACACATTGTAACTATAGAGGATCCCATCGAGTTTACCCATCAACACAAGTCCTGCATAGTTAATCAACGAGAGGTGCATCAGGACACCAAAGGCTTCCATTCGGCTCTCCGCTCTATCCTGAGGCAGGACCCGGATGTAGTGCTGATCGGTGAAATGAGAGACTTGGAAACGATAGAGGCGGCCCTGACCGTGTCCGAGACCGGTCATCTCACCTTTGGGACCCTCCACACCAACTCTTGTGTTCAGACCATAAACCGGGTGATTGACGTGTTTCCGGCGCACCAGCAACCACAGGTCCGAGCCCAGCTAAGCTTCGTCCTGGAGGGAGTCCTCTGCCAGACACTCATCCCCACCTTAGACGGCCGGGGGAGGGCACTTTCACTCGAGATCATGGTGCCTAATGCCGCCATTCGGAACCTAATCAGAGAAGACAAAGTTCATCAGGTTTATTCACAGATTCAGGTAGGGCAGGCAAAATCCGGAATGCAAACGATGAACCAGTCGCTCCTGAACCTCTATCAGAGGAGAGTCATCTCATTTGATGACGCCATGTCGCGCTCTGCCGGATCCCGATGAGTTGAAACAGATGATGGGTGGCGGCGGTAAACCTGTGAAGAAAGGTATAAGACCCGGATGAGCGTGTTTTTCGGGCGCATGAGCACGCGGTAGATCAGAAGGAGAGTAGTGGATGCCTGAATTCGTTTGGAAAGCCAGGTCACCGGCAGGGAATATAGTCAAGGACGAGATGACTGAGGTAAACGAGTCGGTCGTAATCACCAAATTGCGCAAGATGAATTACACCGACATAAAGGTCAAGAAAAAGCCCAAGGACCTTTTCGAAAATATCGAAATATTCCAGCCCAAGGTCTCCACCAAGGACGTCGTCATATTCACCCGCCAGTTTGCGACAATGATTGACGCCGGTCTCCCGCTTGTCCAATGTCTCGAAATCCTGTCCAGCCAGCAAGAGAACAAGACCTTCAAGAAGGTTTTGGCGGCCGTCAAGGCCAGTGTGGAAGGTGGAAGCACTTTTGCAGACGCCTTGAAGAATCACCCCAAGGTGTTTGACGACCTCTTTGTCAATCTCGTACATGCAGGCGAGACCGGAGGTATCCTCGACACCATTCTCCGCAGGCTGGCGACATTTCTTGAGAAGTCGGAGGCTTTGAAGCGGAAAGTAAAGGGCGCGATGATATATCCCGCCGTGGTCATAACCATTGCCCTGGCCGTTGTCTGCATCCTTCTCGTCTTTGTCATTCCGGTCTTCAAGGAAATGTTCGAAGGCGCGGGTGAAAAGTTGCCGGGTCCGACGCTTTTCGTGATGGCCATGAGCGACTTCTTGCAAAAATACATTATCCACATGCTCGTAATAGTGGGCATCATAGCTTTCGCTTTTCGAAAATTCTACCGCACCGAAAAAGGCAGGTGGACAGTAGACAGCTTAGCGCTCAGAAGTCCGGTATTCGGCCTACTCCTGAAAAAGGTCGCGGTGGCGCGTTTCTGTTCTACTCTGGGCACTATGATCTCGAGTGGTGTTCCGATACTGGACGCCCTGGAGATCACTGCCAGGACCGCGGGAAATGTCGTTATTGAACGGGCTATCATGAATACCCGGACTGCCATTTCAGAAGGCCGAACCATCGCGGAACCACTTATGGAAACAGGTGTTTTCCCTGGCATGGTCGTGCGAATGATCGCCGTGGGGGAAGCCACGGGCGCGCTTGACGCCATGTTGGCAAAGATTTCAGAATTCTATGACGAAGAGGTAGATGCGGCGGTCGAGGCCCTGACCCAATTGATGGAACCGATTATGATCGTCTTCCTTGGCGGCGTGTGTGGTGGCATGGTTATAGCCATGTATTTGCCCGTGTTTTCGATGGCAGGAGTCATGGGCAAATAAGACGGACTGGGGACCGCATCATAAGGGCCGCTGAGGCTCAAACTCGGCAACAGAGAGTTGAGAGGCTGAGAATGCCTTTTTTTTTAAATGGATTATTTGTCTCGGCCGCTACCTTTGCCCAAAAGCGCGATTGAAAGTAACCCGACGATTCAGAAACTGTTTCAGGAATCTTGCCGGGGTAGAAATCTCGTGCTACGGTCACGGCAACCAGTCTGCTTGGGCGGCTTGGCGCCCGGCTGTCCCTCCGGGACTTGGTCTCTTTCATCACCGGCTTTCCTGGCGATGCATCGCCGGGCTACTTTTGTCGGTCCTTACCGGACCAGAACGACCCAGATGAGGTAGAAGCAAGTCCTTCTGCAGTGGAATAAAAGAAATAATCCATTCTTGAAATCACCTTAAGGGAACTTAAGCAGTTCCTACGAACTCAGATGTCGGACCCTGCCTTTGTTCCAGCCGGCATGCTCACAGCGAATCGGGTTCCCCGGACGGCGATAACCTTGACTTTTGGGGGCGAAAAGGATAAAAACCCGGTCTGATTTTGGAAAATAGCGAGGAGACTCCAGAACTTGTCCGATCCTTCTCTAACGTCGAAAATACCCCATGCTTCCTCCCTTACCGAGGCGAGACTTCGGAAGATAGAAGAATTGGAAGACTTGGGCATCCCGCCATTCACCACGGGCTTTGTTCCAGATGTGAATGCCGCGGTGTTCAAGCAAAGGTTTGGGGATGTGGACGACTTGGAACTGTTGGGGGATCCGCTCCACATGGCAGGGCGGATAATGGCTCTGCGAATTCTCGGCAAAGCCTCGTTCCTCAGGCTCAGCGACGAATCAGGTGATTTTCAGGCTTACCTGGCACGTGACACGCTGGGAGTGGAAAACTACAAGCTGATAAAGAAACTGGACGTCGGGGATATTATTGGAGTACGGGGACGGCCGTTCAGGACACGGACTGGTGAACTGAGTATCCTAGTTGACTACATTCAGATACTGACCAAGTCTCTCAGGCCTCTCCCCGAAAAGTGGCACGGCCTGTCCGATGTCGAGACACGGTACAGGCAGCGGTACCTCGATCTGATAGTGAGTCCCTCGGCCAAGGATCTGGTGCGGACAAGATCCAATATTATAGCCTATCTCAGAAACTTCCTGACGACACGGAACTTCCTGGAAGTCGAAACACCGATGATGCAGACCATTCCGGGAGGGGCCACCGCTAAACCCTTTGAGACGTTTCATCATGCCTTGAATCGCCGGCTCTATCTGAGAATAGCCCCTGAACTCTACCTCAAGAGACTTCTTGTAGGTGGTTTTAACAGAGTGTTCGAAATTAATAGGAATTTTCGGAACGAAGGAATTTCAACCCAGCACAACCCTGAATTCACCATGTTGGAGTTCTACCAGGCTTACAGCATCTACGAAGACCTGATGGTCACGACAGAGGAGATGCTCTCCGGCTTAGCCAAGGAGATCACCGGGGGGTTCAAGGTTCGGTACGGTGACGGTGAGGTCGATCTCACCCCACCCTGGGAAAGGATGACGGTCAGAGAGGCTCTTTTGCGACATTGCGGTCTGGACCCGGATCAGATCGATGATCGTAACGCCGTTTTTATCAAAGCTGTGGAGATGGGTCTTGAGGTGGACAAGAATGACTCGCTCGGAAAGCTGTGGATGGCGCTTTTCGACGAGGTAGTGGAAGAGAAGCTGTGGGGTCCCATATTCATCCATAGATACCCGGTAGATGTCTCCCCCCTGGCCAGGCGAAACGACGAAGATCCCACTGTTACTGATCGATTCGAGCTTTATATCTGCGGTAGGGAAATGGCCAATGCCTTTACGGAACTCACCGACCCCCTGGATCAGCGCAGTAGGTTTGAAGAGCAGGTGCAAGCCAGGGCATCAGGAGACGAAGAGGCCCATTTCCTGGATGAGGATTTCCTCAGGGCCCTTGAATACGGCATGCCTCCAGCGGCCGGGGAAGGCATCGGAATAGACAGGCTTGTGATGCTTCTGACAGATTCCCAATCAATTCGAGAGGTGATTCTGTTTCCCCACATGAGGCCGGAAAAAGGGATTGGATGAATTTACCTTTCGAGATCGCCGTGGGACTGCGTTACATAAAAGCCAAGCGTAAGCAGGCTTTTATTTCGGTTATAAGCGCCTTCAGCGTGTTGGGGGTTATGCTGGGTGTCATGACACTCATAATCGTCCTCGGCGTCATGAACGGATTCGAGAAAGACCTTAAAGATAAGATCCTGGGGACTGTGTCCCATCTTGTGGTCATGAGTCATTCCAGCCGTACGATGACCGAATGGCCTCGTATAATGGACCGGATCAGCGTTTTTGACGGAGTGGAAGCCACAACCCCGTACGTATACGGCCAGGCCATGCTCTCAACCAGTGGCAGGGTGCGAGGTGTAATTGTTCGTGGTATAGATATCCGGACCGCGGGACGAGTCATTTCTCTGCCGAGGTATCTTGTTCAAGGTTCCATGGATGGTCTCGCGGCGGAAGCGGATGGTTTGGGCGGGATCATTGTTGGCAAAGAACTGGCGGTGCTGAACTCTTTACGCATGGGAGAGGTGGTCCAACTGATCTCTCCTCAGGGCAAGAGAACCCCGATAGGCGCAGTTCCTCAGGTGCGCAATTTCAGGATCGTGGGTATTTTCCAGTCCGGCATGTATGAATTTGACTCAAACCTCGTGTACATGGATTTGAGTCAGGCACAGAAGTTCTTCGAAATGGGCCAAGGGGTCACTGGAATAGAGGTATACCTTAAAGACATCTACTACGCTCCCAAGCTGGGAACGCGGATTGAGGCATCTTTGGGGACCGCTTTTTGGACGAGGACCTGGAAAGACATGTATAGAAACCTTTTCAGCGCTCTCAAGCTTGAGAAGATCGCCATGTTCATTATCCTGACCTTCATAATCCTCGTAGCCTCTTTCAATATAATCATATCCCTTATCATGCTGGTCATGGAAAAGAGCCGCGACATAGCTGTCCTGAAGGCGCTGGGAGCCACATCAGATCGGATAATGCGGATCTTCATCGTGCAAGGAATGCTGGTGGGCGTCGTGGGGACCTTTTTGGGTGCAGTGGGCGGCATAGTCGGATCGACCATTCTGGCTAAGTATCCGATCATTGAACTGCCGACAGAGATTTACACTATCTCGACCCTTCCGGTATCCATTGAGGTTTCGGACGTAGTGATCATCTGCGTAGTGGCCCTGACCATCTGCTTTCTGGCCACACTGTACCCCTCTCTGCGAGCAGCCCGCCTCGAGCCGGTGGAGGCGCTCCGGTATGAGTAATCCCTGGCTTTATGAAATAAGGGACCTTTGGAAGACTTACTCCAACGGAACCAAGGAAGTGGAGGTTCTGCGCGGAGTTAACTTTTCTATCCGGTCCGGAGAGACCGTGGCGATTACAGGTCCGTCGGGAGTTGGAAAGAGTACCTTTCTTCACATTCTTGGCCTGCTGGACAAACCCGTGACCGGCACGGTGCTCCTGGACGGAGTAGATATTCTCCACCTTGCTGACGCTGATCGGGCTCATATCAGGAACAAACGCATTGGGTTCGTATTCCAGTTTTTCCAGCTCCTTCCAGAGTTTTCAGCGTTGGAAAACGTCGTCATGCCGGGTCTGATCGCGGGGGAATCGCGAAATGAGATTAGAGAGAGAGCCCTGCAACTGCTTCAAGACGTCGGCCTGGCAGATAGAGCGAGCCATCGACCGGGCGAACTATCCGGAGGCGAACAGCAGAGAGTTGCGATAGCCAGAGCCCTGGTGATGCAGCCCGAAGTGCTGCTGGCCGATGAACCTACGGGCAACCTTGATCCCGACACCGGCGAAGAGATCGAGGTCCTCATGAAGAAGCTGAACCATGCACTCAAAACTACTCTCATCGTGGTCACACACAAGGAATCCTTGTCGCGAGCCATGGACAGGAGAGTGGGGCTGGTGGGCGGTAAATTAGAGGAGCTTCGATGAGGAAGATTCCGGCATTGATAGCGGCTCTAATGCTGATCCCCTTGCTCGCGTTTGGACAAGAGCCCAAATTCAAGAAGATCATGATCTTTCCCTTCAAAGCCGTTACCAAGGGCGTAGGAGAAATGTTCGGCAATGAACTGGCCGGGGCGCTCGGTGCGGAATTGGCACGAGAAGGGGACGTCGAGATTGTCTCGGGCAAGCCTTTTGAAGCCATCGTGCAGGGACGGACTGTAGATTCGGTTCGTGTGAGTAGAGTAGCCGATCGGGCAGATTGTCAGGCGGCATTATGGGGGAGCGTCTCCAAGCTAGATGAGGGTTATTCGCTTGAAGTATCGGTGGTGCAAAAAGATCAGCCGCAAAAGCCTAGACGCTTCTCAGCCGACGGCAAAGACGTGGAGGGTCTTGTCGCTAGGATGAAAGAAATGGCGGCCGAGATCGGAAGTGCGATTCTGAACAGGCCCAAAATCCATGAAATTAAGGTCGAAGGTAACAAGAGAATCCAGAAAGATGCGATTCTCAACAAACTGGATGTGAAGCCCGGCAGCCCCTTCCGCAGATCGGCCATCGGTGACGAGATCCGAGAAATCTATGGTATGGGTTATTTCGATGACGTTCAGATTCGGGCCGAGGATGTCGCCCAAGGAGAAGTGGACCTCCACATAACTTTAAAGGAGCGCCCATCTATAAAGACAGTAGATATCGAAGGGAATAAAGTTTTTTCGAAAGATGAAATTATCGATGCCTTGACGACGAAGTCTTTTACAGTAGCCAGCGTCGAAAAGATCCGTGACGACATTGCCAAAATCAAGAAGATGTACGAGAAGGACGGATACTACCAACCCAAAATCGAATACGAAATTAAAGAACTCTCCCCAAGCGAGGCCAAGCTAGTTTTCAAGATAGACGAAGGGCAGAAGAGCTATCTCACAGACCTGGTTCTGGAGGGCAGGAAGAGTCTTCCGGAGAGCGACCTGAAGAAAATCATGACTGTGAAGGAAAAGGGATGGTTCTGGTTCTTGGACGAGTCGGGCAGCTTCACGAGAGAGAAGCTCGAAGAGAACAGAATGCGCCTCATAGCCTATTACCTTGACAATGGATTCATCAACGTCCAGGTTGGGGCACCGCGCATAGACATAAAAGACGGCTCCGTCAAGGTAGTGTACCCCATTCGAGAAGGAGAACGTTTTCAGGTCAGGAAAGTCAACGTGGAAGGCGATCTCATTGCCCCTGCCGACAAGTTGCTCGCGGAACTTCACGTAAAGCCCCGGACGTGGTTCAAGAGATCGCAGGTAGCGGAGGACATCAAGACTCTCACGAAGATTTACAATAACCTGGGCTATGCGTATACGGACATCGAGCCCCGTCAAACAGCGAACGATCAGTATAACTACCTGGATCTCAGTTACAAGATCCGCAAGGGCGAACGGGTTACGATCGAAAAGGTTGACATTGTCGGCAATGAACGAACCCGCGACAAGATTATTCGCCGTTCACTGGCAATAAGTGAAGGCGATCTTTACAATGCCGACAGATTTGAGGCCACAAAGAGTAGACTCGAAGGCATGGACTTCTTCGAAGCCGTCCGGCTGAAGACATCCCCCGGCTCCAGGCCTGACCTGATGAACGTGAGCGTTGAGGTATTGGAAAAAAAGACGGGCTCTCTATCCGCTGGGCTCGGGTATTCTTCTCAAGACGGGGCAATGGCCAATCTGGAGCTCAAAGAAAGAAATCTTTTTGGGCTGGGCATCGTGGCCAATGGCAAGGGCAACTTGTCGGGGCGGCGTAACACGTACGAGGGATCCCTGACCTATCCCTGGATCTTTGACATGCCGCTCAGCGGGACGGTGCGCGGGTACAAATCCCAATCGAAAGAGGCCAGTTACGTCAGAGACAGCGACGGGTTCAGCGTCCATCTGGGGTACCCCATCTATGGTTTGTGGAGCATGACAAGTGGTTTTGCTCGGGATTCCAGCAAGTTGAGCGGGATCGAGCAGGTTTTTGCTCGGTCGGTGGTCGACTACTATCAGCGCTATGGTACCACCGCTCAGAAGTTCTTGAACACTTCCGAGAATTCAGTATCCGTTAACTTTGCCAGGGATACGCGTAATAGCGCCGTGATCCCGAGTGCCGGGACAAAGATCAGCATGGGGACCCGCTTTTCGGGTTTGGGCGGTGACGTGTCATTTTCGAGCTATTTCACCGAAGCTATTTGGTACCGACACTTGTTTTGGAAGGCGATCTTAAAGGTTCGCGGGAACGGGACGCTGTTGCAGGAAGTGGGTGACAACCCTATACCGTTCGACCGAAGGCTGCAATTGGGCGGAATCCAGAGTATACGCGGCTACCGTCAAGGAGAGATCGGCCCAAGGGACCGATTTGGTAGCCCCATGGGAGGAGATAGAGCCCTGTACTCCAATGTTGAATGTCTGGTCCCTCTTGTAGAACAGCTCAAACTTAATGGCGTAGCCTTCTTCGACGTCGGGAATGCGTGGAACGTTTCCGAGAGCCCCTTTTTCACGGAAGTGAAGGCAGGTGTAGGTGTTGGAGTCCGGTGGATGTCGCCAATGGGACCCATCAGGCTAGAATACGGATGGAAGGTGAATCCGCAGAAAGGTGAGGAGCCGGGCGCTTTCGCTTTTGCTATGGGCCAACTGTTCTGATTCTGCTGAAAAGCTGGAGGCTGTGACTCGACGGTGACCGAACTTTCCGCCCAGTTATAATTCAGGTTTACCTGTAAAGTTGGGGACAAGTTTGGGTCCACCCGGCAGAAGTCGATTCTAACTTCGACAAGGTTTCGTGCCGAAGCCTACGAAAAAATGAAGGAGTGATATTATGAGGAAGCATTTATTAGCGTTCGTGTGCGCCGTTTCAGCACTGGTACTCGTTTGTGTTGTCACGGGCCAAGCGCAAGATCTCAAAGTGGCGTTCGTTGATTTGCAGAAGTTTGCCTCGAAATCGGTAAAGGCGCAGACGATGCAGAAGAAGCTCATGGACCTCATGAATACGAAGCGGACCGCCCTGGAGAACAAAAAGAAAGAGCTGCAGGAGCTGCAGGAGAAACTGCAAAAGCAGGGGCCAATGCTGAAAGAGGACACCCGGAACCAGATGATCAAGGAAATTGGCATAAAGGAAATGGAGTTCAAGCTGGCGGAAAAGGAGGCCCAGAACTCCCTACAGAACGAGGAACGGGAAATGATGGAGGTCTTTCAGCGTGATCTGACCAAAATAATAGCCCAAATTCGCGCTCAGAAAGGCTACACAATGGTCTTTAACCAGGCGGCGCTTCTTTCCGCGGATGACGCCCTGGATATCACTGCGGATGTGGCCAAAGCGTACGACGCTGCAGCGGCTGCTCCTGCAGCAGCCCCGAAACCTAAAGCGCCCGCGGCTGGTCCTGCTCCGGCGCCCGCCGCTCCCAAGAAAGCAGCCCCGAAGTAGCAAGAGAAGTGCTGGCGGCTCCAAGATGAACTATACCCTGGAAGAACTTGCCCGCTTTCTCGGAGCCACATCTTCAGAAACACCAGGGCCCGGCATCGCGGGCGTGAGACCTCTTGAATACGCCCGCGAGAACGACATAACTTACGTGGCCGGGCCGCAATTTCTGGAAAAATTGGCAAAGAGTTCTGCGGGGGCCGTGATTCTTTCTAACGACCTTGATCCGGGCGGGCGTCCGCATATTCGTTCGGACAACCCGGAAGCGGCTTTCGCCCGGTTGACCGGCTTGTTTTACCCGTACCGCGCTGTGCCCGTGGGTATCTCCCCGAAGGCTGAGGTCCATCCCGACGCTCATCTGGGAGACGACGTATCGATAGGCCCCTTCACAGTGATTGGGAGCGGTGCGCTAATTGGAGACCGCGCGGTTGTGGGTGGCCACGTTGAGGTCGGGGAAGACGTGGAAATAGGAGAGGATGCCCGCATTTTTCCCCACGTCACCATTTATCCGAAGGTCAAGATCGGCAAGCGGGTCATTATACATGCCGGGACAGTTCTCGGATCAGACGGTTTTGGCTATGCCAGGGCCGCGGATGAGAACGGTCTTCCCGTCTACATCAAGAAGTATCACAGTGGGACAGTCGAAATAGAGGACGATGTCGAGATCGGGGCCCTGGTGGCCGTGGACAGAGCACTGAGCGGCGTGACACGCTTGAGCAAAGGCGTGAAGATCGACAACCTTGTTCAGATCGCTCATAATGTTGAAATCGGCGAGAGCACTGTTATCGCTTCCCAGGCAGGAATTGCCGGCAGTTCTGCCATCGGACGCTACTGCGTCGTCGCAGGACAGGCTGGTGTGAGAGATCATGTCACAGTGGGTAACGGAGTGGTCCTCGCCACCAGAGTAGGAATTTACAGGAATGTCCCGGACGGTTCAGTAATGGCCGGCTCCATTCCGGCCATGCCCCACAAGGTGTTTCTTCGCGTCCAGACTCTTTTCAAGCGGCTTCCGGAGATCCTGGATCGGATTAAAAAGCTGGAGCGCCTAGTTCAATCCAACCGCAAGGAAATCTGATGATCCATCCAACAGCAATCGTTGATCCGGGAGCTGTGATCGGCGACAACGTCTCCATAGGTCCCTATTCGGTAATCGGCGAACAGGTGGAACTGGGGGATGAGTGCGAAATCGGTCCCCACGTTACGATTCAAGGAAAGACCTCGATCGGCCCCCAGAGCCGAGTTTTTCAATTCGCATCCATTGGCGGCCCTCCCCAGGACTTCACTTATAGGGGAGAAGACACGCGGGTGGAGGTCGGGGCCCGGGTGATGGTGAGAGAATATGTAACGATCCACCGCGGGACCGTCAGAGGACGAGGCGCAACGATCATCGGAGACGACTGCTACCTCATGTCGTACTGCCATGTGGCCCATGACTGTATCCTCGGGCAAGGGGTGATCATGGCGAATTCCGCTCACCTTGGCGGCCATATAGAGATCGGCACTCGCGCGATTCTCGGCGGAATTGTGGCGGTGCACCAGTTTGTAAGGGTAGGTGAGTACGCCCTTGTGGGAGGTGTCTCCGGAGTGGCCAAGGACGTCCCGCCGTATACCCTGGCTTCGGGTTCACGAATCTACGTGTATGGCCTCAATGAAGTCGGCCTAAGGCGCAATGGGTTTGCCAGAGAAACCATTCGACAACTCAAGAGGGCCTTCAAGATAGCGTTCAGGTCCTCGCTGAAAGTGGAACAGGCGGTGCAAAAGATCCGCGCGGAAATGATGCACACACCGGAGGCTTTGAGATTTGCCGATTTTCTCGCTAGTTCCAAGCGAGGTACCGCACGCGTCTCTTTGAGTCGGCACACTTTTCGGGCGGTTTGACCTTGGGTAGCGTGGGCATAATAGCAGGAACCGGCGATCTGCCGCTTCACGTGGCGGATGAAGCTGTTGAACGAGGATTCCAGGTCGTGGCAATAGCCTTTTCAGGGTTTACCGATCCGGCACTGGAAGGGCGAACCGCCGAAATTTTCTGGCTGAAACTCGGCCAGCTTGAAAAGGCCATCTCCATCCTGAAGTCTCGCGGCATCAATCGAGTCGTGATGGCCGGGAAAATAGAGAAATCAAATCTGCTCCGCCCGTGGAATCTGAGGCCCGACCGTCGCGTCCTCAGAATAATCCGTTCGCTCGACGACTGGCGAGATGACACGCTCCTTGCGGCTCTAGCAGCCGAGTTACTCAAAGACGGAATTGTCGTCGAGGAAATCACCTCGTGGGCCATGAAGCTTATGGCGCCCCTAGGTGTGCTCACGAAGAAATCACCGAACGAGAAGCAGTGGAAAGATATTCTTTTTGGTCGGAAAATGGCTCAGGGGGTGGGGGCGCTGGATATCGGCCAGACTGTTGTTGTCAAGAATGCCGCGGTGATCTCGGTTGAGGCCATTGAGGGGACGGACAAGGCGATTCGCCGCGCGGGTGAACTGGGCTTTCCCAACGGAGTTGTGGTCAAGATGGCCAAACCCGAGCAGGACATGCGTTTCGACGTCCCCGGAGTGGGCTCCTCGACCATTGACAGCATGATAGCGGCAAAGGCACGTGTGCTGGCCGTTGAGGCCGGAAAGACCCTGATCACGAATTATGAAGACATGATTCGCAAAGCAGACAAGGCCAAGATTTTAGTCGTGGGCATTCCTGCCGAAGGCCCTGCCGTGACAGGCAGCCCCGTGCCGGATCGCTGAACGATTTTATAGACCGGGCTTCTCCAACAAGATTTCCTGCCCGGAATTTGCGCTCTTCAGCCGGAGACAAGCTGTGCACGTTTATAAGCGAATGCTGAAATACCTCAAGCCTTATGCGGGTAAGCTTGTCCTGGCCGGGATCTGCATGATCGGGGTGGCAGGTCTGACCGCGTACCTGGCGTCCCTCGTGAAGCCGGCGCTTGACGATATCTTCGTCGAAAAAAACTCCGCCATGCTTGTGTGGATTCCTGCGATGGTCGGCCTTGTCTATATGCTGAAGGGAGCCTGTGACTTTGGCCAATACTATCTCATGTCCTACATCGGCCAGAGCATCATTCGTGACCTGCGGGAACAAATGTTCGTCAGGCTGGAGGAAATGTCGGTCGGATTCTTTGTGCGTCATTCCACAGGGGAACTTCTGTCCAGAATGAGTAATGACGTGACCCTGGTTCAAGGGGCCATGACCAGTGCAATTACAGGGATGGTGCGGGACGCGGTCACTGTTGTGGCCCTCATATTCGTGGTTTTTTATCGGGATTTCGCCCTCGCGCTGATTGCCATGGTGGTTTTTCCTCTGGCCATTTATCCCCTCCTCTCCTTTGGCAAGAAACTCAAACGCTATTCCCGGCGGATGCTGGTCTCTCTCGAAGACATCACCGAACGCCTCAATGAAACCATCACGGGGATCAGGATAGTCAAAGCGTTTGCTATGGAGCCCTACGAGCGTGACAGATTTGTTCAGGTCAATAACACGCTTTTCAACGCATTCATGAAACGGTTCAAGGTGCGGGCCCTGTCCAACCCGATGATGGAGACGCTGGGCGGTTTCGGCGTGTGCGCCATTGTCTACTACGGTGGCAGCCAGGTGATAACCGGACAATCGACTCCCGGAACGTTTTTCTCGTTTATGGCCGCTCTCCTGATGCTCTACGAGCCCATAAAGAGGATCAATGAAGTCAACATGACCATTCAGGAGGGAATAAGCGCTGGAGAAAGAATTTTTTCACTCCTGGATACGCCTCCCGATGTTCAAGATCGCCAGGGAGCTGAGGCTCTTGAGACGGTTCAGCAGGATATTGTGTACGAGGGCGTGAGCTTTACTTACGAAGGGGAGCTGGTTCTGAAGGATATCACGTTGCGGGTCCAGGCGGGTGAAGCCGTTGCGATAGTCGGTGAGAGCGGCTCAGGAAAGAGCACGATATTGGATCTCCTGCCTCGGTTTTATGACGTGACCTCGGGCCGCATCCTGATTGATGGGACAGACGTGCGGGACCTGACTCAACGGTCACTGCGCGAACAGATCGGCATCGTCACCCAGCAGACCATACTGTTTGACGATACCATCCGTAACAACATTGCGTACGGCCGACCGGATCTTCCTCTGGAAAGAGTTATTGACGCTGCCAAGGCCGCGCATGCCCATGATTTTATTACGCTTCTCCCCATGTCCTATGACACGATGATCGGAGAGAACGGGATAAAGCTGTCCGGCGGCGAACGCCAGCGAATAGCAATAGCCAGGGCGTTGTTGAAGAACCCCCCTGTCTTGATCCTCGACGAAGCCACCTCCAATCTCGACTCGGATTCGGAAAAGGCGGTCCAGAGTGCGCTGGAAGAGCTGATGAAAGGACGAACCACTCTCGTGGTCGCTCACAGGCTCTCCACCATCCGAAATGTGGATCGTATCTACGTGCTGATGGACGGGCGCATAGCCGAACAAGGGAGCCACGATGAGCTTCTCGCTCAGAATGGGGAATTTGCACGGCTTTACAACATGCAATTCGCTTCCCAGTCAACGTCATCCGAAGAGGCGCGTGCCGTTTCTAACATGTCAGTCCCACAATGAGTTCAGGCCTTTCACCGGCGCATTTCTTACTGTCGTTCCCTGCAGCAGGATACTATGCAGTGCAAAAGGTCAGGGAAAAGGCTTACGGATGGGGGGTTCTGTCGCAGCGCAAGGCGCCGGTGCCGGTGATATCGGTCGGTAACCTGCTACTGGGCGGGACCGGCAAGACCCCATTCGTGATTTTTCTCGCCGGGATGCTCAGAAATCGGAGGCTGAAACCCGCGGTGGTAAGCCGAGGGTACAGGGGCACCAGCCGAGCGCCATATCTGGTGGTTGGAGACGGTTCTTCGGGCGAGCCTCTGGTCGGTCCCGATGTTTGCGGTGATGAACCCTATCTCATCGCGAAGCGGCTCCCCGATGTCCCTGTTATTGTGGGACGCAAGCAGAATTTATCCGGTCAGAGCGGCTCATGAGTTGTTCGGCTGCAATGTGGTCGTGCTTGATGACGGATTCCAGCACCTTCCTTTGAAACGAGACGCGGACATAGTCCTTCTGAACGGATCTGAAGACCACATGTTCCCGTGGGGACGACTCCGTGAACCCTTGTCCGCCTTAAGAAGGGCCGATATAGTAATGCTGCATGGCAGGGGGGACAATTCCCATTTCTGCCGTGGACTACGTACGGGGACCGATTTTCAATTGTCATCCACTTCCCTCAGGCTTGGCAAGCGGCGCGGAGCTTCAATCTTTGGTGCCCTCAGACACATTGTCAGGACGTGAAGTGATCCTGGCGTCAGGGATAGCTAATCCGGAGCGTTTCCGTGGCACCGCTGAAAAATTGGGCTGGATAGTACTGGACCACTATTCTTTTCCGGATCATCACCGGTTCACAGACAAAGAGTTGCGGTCCATCCTCGATCGAGCCGCGGGACTGCCAGTGGTCGTTACCGAAAAAGACTGGGTGAAACTCCCTGCATGGTTCAAAGAAATGGACCAGGTTGCTGCTCTCAGAATAGAAATGGTTCTCGATGACGAGGAAGCTTTTTGGACGGCTCTCAAATCATTGGTACCAACCCTGGCGCATCCTGGCACGAATTCGCTTTCAAAGCGGTAAAGATCGGGGAGGCACTTCTTGTAAGAAGTGCCTCCCCGAACCCCTCCTCAAGAAACTTCTAACCTTTGCCGGAATCCTCATTTCCCCACGGGAGAAATGAGGATTCCGGCAAGCGTTAGAGTTTCTTGGAGGGGGTTTGGGGGAACCGTCCTTACAAAGAAGGTTCCCCCAATCTTAACGCTTTGAAAGCGAATTCGTGCTAAGCGTATCGGGGTGCAGTGGAATTCAACTGATGGATCTTACTGACAAGCGCATACTCATTGTGAAGCCAAGCTCCTTGGGGGATGTTGTTCACACGCTCCCCTTGGTGCACGCGCTCAAGCGCAATCATCCCTCTTGTTTTATCGGCTGGATTGTTCAGAAGGGTTTCCAAGGGATACTCCAGAGCGATCCTGCGATTGACGAAATAATACCGATTTCTATACCCTCCACCAGTGATCCTCACGCGGCCCGCGGGGCCTTTATCCGTGCTACTTCGGCCACATTAGCAACTCTTCGGAGGCTGAGGAGCCGATTCAAAGTTCGTCCTTATGATCTTGTTCTCGACCTCCATGCCTCCTTCAGGAGCGGACTTTTGGGTCTCACAAATCCTGGTGGCTTGAGGATAGGCTTTCGAGATGCCAAGGAGCTGAATACACTCTTTCAGCATCGCCTTGTCGGGAACAACCCCGATAACAGACATGCGGTGGACAAGAATGTAGCCTTTGCAGAGTATCTTGGGTGCTCCACCGTACCGGAAGATTACCGGATTGTTGTTGATCCCAGAGGCTCGGAAGCGGGTCAGGGAGTTTCTTCAGGAATCCGGCATCTCGGAAAGTGGCTCGGGTTGTGTATGCGAATCCCGCGGCACGCTGGGAGACCAAATATTGGACTGAGGAAGCATGGGCCGAACTCGCTGACCTTCTCATTGAGAGGACGGGAGCGGCCGTAGTCTTTTCCGGTAGCCCTGACGACGCATCGCACGTTCGGACGATTGCTGAGAGGATGAAGCAGCAGCCCATAATAGCCGCGGGAAGGCTCAATCTTGCCGAAGCCGTGGCCCTGATCGAAGCGGCTGACGTGTACGTTGGCGTGGATTCAGGCCCCATGCATATTGCCGCATTTGCAGGGACTCCCGTTGTTGCTTTGTTCGGCCCCACAGACCCGGCAAAGGTGGGACCGTACGGGGAGGGGCATCGTGTGATCCGCCGGACCGAACTCGACTGTCTGGCCTGCCGCAAACGCTCGTGCTCAGATCGCATATGCCTTGAGGGGATAAGCGCTCAGGCTGTCTTCGACGCGACAATAGAGCTCATGGGATGGTGACACAAGTCACCGTCATGCAAGTGACAGGATCAAGAATCCCAGGCGCTGGGGCCACCTTCGGCAAATCCCAATGTTGTTTCGCTCTGTTGGTGGTCGCTTCTCTGGGCTTGGTGCGACAATCAGGGCGTCCGATACGAGCATCAGCTCTGCGTGTTGACGGCCTCCTTATAACTGGCGTGAGCCAGGATCGTTCCCAAGTGTTTGTCACGTTTTGCAATCGGCGGCAGCAGCGGATTCAGAGGCACCCAAAAGTGCGAAAATAATTTGCACTTCTTGTTTGAGGCACAAATAGTGTAAAAAAATTGCTCTATGGATTTAATTTTTCCTTACCTATAAAGCCGGACATTATCTTCGTATTATTAAGTGCATAACTGTGCATGGCATCACCCTTGCAGTGAAATCGCGCAGGGCAGGCGCCAATTCCCTGTTGGCAACATGCTAAGGGACAGGGGTTTTCAATCAAGGCACATCCTTTGCGACTTTACGGGCTGGAGTAACGCGGTTGTGCTGATTACACTGGATTTTTCCTTAACACCGACATTGGAAGGAGGAACAATGTCGGTAGAGGAAATCCAAGAGTTGGGACTGCCGGAACACCTCGTCAAGAGACTAATGGAAGAATGTGATCTCAAAAATATCACCCCAAACGAACTTATTGTTCAGGCTCTCACCAAGAGATTCCCTGCGCAATCCCCACAAGACAAGTTGGCATTATTACAGGATTTAATAAAAAGACGCTATGCCGTGTGACACAGATGCCTTGTCTCGCTGCACTTAGGGTTGCACGTACGTCCTAATCGAATAGTAGTCGCCGGGTCTCTTCAACAGCAATCAGACATTCTTTCTGCTGATCCGTAGGTGAAGTTTGTAGCGCTCCAGTCCGGCTCGCGTCTTATACTATTCTAAGGACAACGCGAGCAACGGAGGGCTACGCTCATGAGTGAACCGGCATTGCAAATGTTGGAGCCGAAAGAGAAGAAGGGGCTCGTCGTGGTCATCACCGGATACGGTAAGGGTAAGACCACGTCGGCTTTGGGAATGGTCTTGCATGCGGTGGGCCACGGATTGCGTGTTTGCGTGGTCCAGTTCATGAAAGGCGATATGTACGCAGGTGAGATCGACGCGCTGAAGTCGCTCGCACCTCAGGTGGAGCATCACCTTACCGGTAAAGGATTCTGCGGAATACAGGGGAATCCATATCCTCATAGCGAACACCGTGCAAATGCCCAGGACGCGATAAAACTGGCCAAAGAGAAGATGCTGTCGGGAAAATTCGATATTCTCGTCTGTGACGAAATCAATAATGCACTGAAACTGAAACTTGTCGATCTCCCGCAAGTTCTCGATCTGATCGACAGCAAGCCTCCTCTGATGCACCTTGTCTTGACCGGGAGGGACGCGCATCCAGAAGTGATTGGGAGGGCTCACACAGTCTCGGAAGTGAATGAAATCAAGCACGCGTATCGGGAGGGGATAGAACCACAAAAAGGCATAGATTACTGATGGCTGTTCCGGCCGGGCATTGACTTGGGGCGGGTCTTTTACTATAGGTGCATAGGAACGCAATGCATGCACGAGGTAGAGCCATGAGGGAAAACAGCGACCGCGGAACAGAAAAGAAGGGGCGATCCAGAGTTTATTCCGCGGTTCTGTCACTCGTGTTTCCCGGCCTAGGGCAGATGGTACGGGGCAGGATCTTTGCCGGACTGCTGTTCTTCGCCAATGTGGTGCTCTACTTTGTCCCTCTGTTTGTGACGCATACGGTCGAGTACGACGTTCAGACTCCATCTTTGCTCATCGCAGTAGGTGTGTGGGTCTGCTCGGCTCTGGACGCATTTCTTTATCGCAGTTCCTTCCTGGTGATGGCACTTCTCGTATCCCTCCTTTGTTTCGGAGGCGGATTCTTCGGCGCGTTCTTTGTCCTCCCCCACCTCGACATCTGAAGAGGTTGGAAACATTCATCAAGTTCGGGTCACAGTAGATCCTCAGTTATGAGGGGGAGCGCGAGCCATGTGTCATTGCGAAGAGTGACATCCCACGTTGCACGGGAAAGCAATCTAAGCGGTTAGGGGAAAAGATTGCTTCGCTTCGCTCGCAATGACAATCTTTTGACGCATGCAACTGAGGGACTACGAATCACACCCTTGAGATTTTCTCTGTGACAGCGTAAGAGTTTAGTGATGACCAACCAGCTTCTCAGGATCAGAGGTCTCAGAACGATCTTTACCACGGAGGACGGGACCGCTGCCGCGGTTGACGGCCTGGATCTGGACGTGCAGCACGGCGAGACGCTGGGACTTGTGGGAGAATCCGGCTGCGGCAAGAGCGTCACTGCTCTCTCCATTATGCGTCTAATCCCGTCGCCGCCGGGAGAGATAGTCTCCGGAGAGGTCTTGTTCGAAGGGACAGATTTGCTGAAACTGAGTGAATCCGCAATGCGCAAGATCAGGGGGAATGACATTTCCATGATCTTTCAGGAGCCGATGACCTCCCTGAATCCCGTATTCAAAGTTCAGGATCAGATCGCCGAGGTGTTTCGAGTCCACCGTGACATGAGCAGAGGCGAGGCGGCAGAAGCGGCCGTGAAGATGCTCAAGAAAGTGGGAATCCCTTCTCCCGAAAAGAGGGCCAAGGATTATCCGCACCAGATGAGCGGCGGGATGCGGCAACGGGTCATGATAGCCATGGCCCTGGCCTGTGATCCCAAGCTGATGTTGGCCGATGAGCCGACCACGGCGCTGGATGTGACCATTCAGGCTCAGATCCTGGAATTGATGAACGAGATCAAGGCCGAGAAAGGCACAGGAATCATCCTGATTACGCATGACCTTGGAGTAGTCGCGGAGACAGCCGACCGTGTCGCCGTGATGTACACAGGGAAGATTGTGGAAGAGGCCCCGGCAGATAAGCTTTTTTCTTCTCCTCAGCATCCGTACACGATTGGACTGCTCAAGTCCATTCCAAGAATAGATGAGGAGAAGGGAAAGAAATTCCGCTTGCACGTCATCAAGGGAATGGTGCCGGATATGCGTAGGCTCCCACCCGGCTGCACATTTCAGGACCGATGCCCGGAAGTTCAGGAAATATGCAAAGAACCGCCGGCTCTTGAGAAGAAACCTTCAGGCCATCTTGTGAGATGCTGGATGCGATGACTATTTTCGTTTTAGAGCTTATTCGACTATCACCCAGGAGGAACATTTAATGACCGATGGTGCGATACCGCAGACCTACAAAATTGCCGATCGAAGTGGCTACGTCAAAATAGGATACACAGTCAGAGTAGTGGACGGCCCGGTGCTCAAGGGGGCCGGGGAGCGCGAAGTCATGGACTTCGTGACCGGTTACGGACACGTTGTCCCCGGACTTGAACGACGCCTTGTTGGACGCTGCACTGGCGAAAAACTGTCGTTCACTGTTCCGGCTGACGAGGCTTTTGGGAAGCGACACGAAGAGTTGGTTATCGAGAAGAGCAAGGCGGATTTTCACTTTCCTCCCGGCTTCGAACCTTATCCGGGCATGGAGCTTCCGCTGGTGACAAGAGGTTCCGACGCACCGGACACGGTTATGATTCGAGAGGTGCGACAGGATTCCATTGTCATTGACTTGAACCATCCACTCGCGGGCCTGGCTCTCCAATACGATCTTGAAATAATCGAGGCCCGGCCTGCAACTTCCACCGATGTCTGCTCTGAGTGGGAAGAAACTGGTTCCGAGGGGCAGTGTGGCTCTGGAGCGTGTCAAATAGTGGTTGGTGAGGGAGACGCGAAGATCAATTGATATGCGGCGGGCGGCATCACAAAGGATGCGCGGGAAAAAGACTGACCGCTAACATGGCGATTTTCCCCCCTTTCATAAAGGGGAGCAGGGGAGTATTTTGATCTAACTTATTGAAAATCCCCCTAAATCCCCCTTTACGAAAGGGGGACTTTGCCTGGCTCTAGAAAGTACGAATTGCTGGTAGCCGAGGAATGTAAGCGTAATTGAGGCCCTTTGGGAAAAGGGGAACGAGCCATGAGAATCTTTATTACCGGCTCAAATGGTTTTGTCGGAACGAACCTAGGCCGCTTCCTTCTCAACGCAGGCCACGAGGTTACGGGCCTGGTGAGGACCGAGGCGAAGGGGGAGACTCTTCCCAAGGGGATTTCTTATGTGGTGGGGGAGGGAACCCAGCCCGGTAAATGGCAAGAGGCGGTCTCAGGCCACGATGTGTTGATAAACCTGGCGGGCGTACCGATATTCCAGAGATGGACTCCGGCATACAAGCGCCTTCTTTACGACACACGAATTCTCACCACAAGAAATCTGGTGGATGCCATTCCTGCGGAAAGTGGGAGTTCGGTTACTCTGCTGAGCACTTCCGCCGTGGGTTATTACGGAGCTACAGGGGATGAGGAACTAGGTGAGTCTTCTCCACCGGGTGACGATTTCCTCGCGACCCTGGCCCTCGACTGGGAAGGCGAGGCAGCGAAAGCCCGGGAAAAAGGTGTCCGTGTGGTCATTACTCGCTTCGGGGTTGTGCTCGGAAGAGACGGAGGTGCTCTGGCGCAGATGGTCCTTCCGTTTCGCTTTTTCGTCGGAGGACCCCTGGGAAACGGCAGGCAGTGGTTTTCGTGGATTCACATAGAGGACCTGTGCCGCGCGGCACACTTTGTTATGACCGACAAGGAGATAAACGGGCCGGTAAATTTCACCGCGCCCGGACCTGTAAGGAACGGACATCTCGCAAGAGCCATCGGCAAAGTGTTGCGACGGCCTTCCATTATGCCCGCGCCGGCAATTCATGATCAGGTTGTTGATGGGAGAGTTCGGGTCGGTAATTCTTACGGGACAAAGAGTTGTCCCACGCTTACTTCAGTCGCAGGGCTTCAAATTCAAATTTGCGGATATCGAAGCCTCACTTGCGGACTTGCTGGGGCCCTGAATCGGTGGAGCAGAATGCGACTCAGTCAGAAACACCTAAAGTCGGTTGCAGGAAACCAAAGGCGTTGCGGCGTTGCGCTTGGTGAAGGGGAAGCCAGATCGTGAATACGGTCCCACTCTCATCCGATTTTACTGAAATGGAACCCGTGTGATCTTCCACAATCTTCTTCGTCACAGTTAATCCGAGGCCCGTGCCTTGGGCCTTGGTGGTAAAAAAAGGATTGAAAACCTTTTGCAGGGCTTCGGGAGGGATGGTCTGCCCGTTGTTCCGGATTTTCAGTTCAAAAAATCCCGCTGATTCGAGTTCGCCGGTTTTCAACGCCTTGTCGCTGGGGATGGAAACCCCGGTCTCCAGTTCGATCACTCCGCCCACTGGAGAAGCCTCGATGGCATTCGAAACCAGATTGAGCACCAACTGCTGAAACCGGCCGGGGTCCAAGGGGATTTCCCCTATCTCAGGGCCGAGATTCACACGCAAGGCTATTTCTTTTTCGTTCATGCGGCCTTCAGTGATGCCGAGAATGTACTCGATCAGATCATTCGGGTTTACCCTCTGGAGCCAAACGTCTTCGCGTTTGGTAAAATCGATGAGGCGGTCCAGTATCTTCTCCAGCCGTTGTATCTCGTGAACTATTATTCTCGTATACTGCTTTTGCCGTTCCGCATCAGGCGGCTCCGTAGAATCGAATTGGCGAGCCATTCTTCTGGCAAATCCGCCCACGATGGCTAGCGGTTGCCGCAGTTCATGAGCGACTTCGGCGGTATGTTCCTCGATAGCCTTGCACTTACCGGACTGAACTATGTGCTCGTAAAGTTCATCTATAATTCTTATCTTCTCGACTAACGCTTCCTTGGATGCCTTTAGTTCTTCTTCCAATTTTCGCCGGACGGTCCTGTCCCGCATAACCCCCTCGAAGCCCACAGGCCGCTGTCCGCCGTTAAACGATGCCTTGCATCGAATCCTGGCAACCTTCTTCCCGCCGTGCGAATCCAAGATTGCGACTTCCTCATCCCAGATCGCCTCGGGTTGCAACTCCAGCATCGTGTCCACGATCTCCCTGTCTTGCTGCAACCACGTATTGCCTGAGGGGAGTTTCAAGGATCTGGTCAACAGGGTATCCGAGGAATTTTTCCGCCTGAGTATTCACAAAGGTGAAGATTCCTCTATGATCGAGGGAGAATATGACATCCGGAACCTGCTCTACCAAATTACGATAAAGGCGTTCCGAATCCTTCAGCCACGCTTCCGTTTGCTTCTGCTGTGTAGTGTCAATGGTCAACTCGTTTGCCCCGATTACTTCCCCGGCCTCGTTTTTGATGGGTGTCGCCGTATGTTGCAGCCAGACAGCACGACCGTCCGTATCATATCGCACGCGTTCCGACACTGCGCGGTCCTGGCCGTCAAAGACCTTTTGGACCGGACATTCGGGGCACACCTCATCGCGCCCGGCCATAAACTTGTAACAGACATGACCGATCGGGTCGCCGAAAATCTTCTTTAGGAAGTCATTGGCAAAGACTACTCTAAAGCTTCTGTCAAGTTCCCAGAAACATCTGGCCGGCGCTGTCAAGTAGCTCGCCAAATCTTTGCCTCATAGACTCCTTTGGCAAATCCACACTCCAGCAGTGGCTTCGTTCCGACCGCTACTTCACCCACTTCTCATTCAATTATTATCACGATTGAAGCTATTGTCCAGAGGAATCCTTATTGGGGCTCAACCATTGCGTCATGAGTGGGAATCTGAGACCTTCCGGCGGATCGCTAATAACTTACCTTTTAGGCATGCGCCAGCGTAACGATTGCGCTGACGTCATTCCCGCGCACGCGGGAATCCGGAAATCATTGCATTGGCTGCGGAGTTTTATGTCGCCTTCTAGCACGTCTACGTAACTGTGTCTCGCCCAGCGGAGCTTCAAAAAATGCTGAAACTAAGCACCACAACTCTAATTGGGCGATGGGGCACGCTCGGCACTCGCGGAGTACTTTGCCATGGTCTTCTTGAGTAATGGGTCGTCTTTCAAGGTATACAAAAGATTCCTCTCATCCGCGGCATCTTTTTCTATTCGCGGTACATATCTGGCAGGATTGGCCTTGAGAGCACTCTCCAGGTATTGGAAGACTTTGCTCTCGTCATTGAGGGCCAGATAGCAGTGTGCCGCTAGATATGATCCCAGCCCCTTGTCTTCGCCACGTTCGTATTTTTCGAGGTTCTTGTGAGTCTTTTCCGCAGCGGCAAGCACCTTTCTGGCCCGCTCGTAATCATCGAGTACCACAAACGTCCTGGCAACGAGGATAAGGTATAGAGGGTCTTTTGGAAATTCCGAGGCTGCTTCCTTGTAATATCCGAGTGCAACTTGCGGCTTGTCTGCGGAAAAGTAGAGATTCCCGATGTTGGCGAGGACTTTGGCTCTCTCCTCCGAAGACTCAGTGAATTCAAAAGCTCTCTCGAAATTTTTCATTGCATTGGAGTGGTCACCCAAGTTCTTGTAGCAGACTGCAATGGCATTGAACCCGAAAAAACTCTCCGGTTCCTCGACCACGTGTTGCATAAAGGCTTCGATGGCTTTGGAATAATCCTTTTCCTTGGCTAGGCGAACTCCTTTGTCCTTCCACGATTCCTCCTTGGGGGACGGGATTCCAGTGAAGACTCTATCCAAGTCAAACGGCATTCCTGGGCGAGTGACTTTCTTGCCGCAACCGGCCGCGGCGACCACGGCACAGACCCCGATTAGCAGGAATTTTGCGGCAGATCGTGACGGCACGAAAACGCGCCTTATTTGGGCCTTCTATTTTCGCCGGTGTCTCGCGGATTTCAATTCTGCATTGGGAATTATTTCCCCCATGATCAGTCCGGCGAGGCAGGGCTGCGGAGATGCCCCCGCAGGCTGTCGGGGTTGCTGATTCACGTTGAGGAGTGCATGTTCCGATTTTAACTCGGAACCATGACCAGCTTGACATAGAGCTTGACCTTTAGGGGCTGATCAGTTCTCTTCTCAGAAGGACAGGGAATGTGGGAAGCCGATGCTTGCGGCCTGTTCCCTGAGTAAAGTCGTGGGGCCCAATGCCAACCTCTGCTTCTTGGACGCTTCGCGTAGCCCACGAGGGGTAACAATACTCAATGACACCCTTTGTGGCAAGCACTCGGATGTTCTGCAATGTTGACAAATTAGCCTCTGAATTCTAAAATCCGCAACAATACATGCCTTAAATGTTACATTATCAGGGTTCATCAACCTCAATGCCCAACGGCGAAAAAAAGATAGTAAGCGTAGGATCACGCCTAGCGGGATTCATAGGCGCCAAAGCCTCGCGGGAAAAGAAGTTGCAGGCCGCTGCCATGCAAGCCGAGTTCACGTTACACGATACCCTGATAATTTTGAGCTACTTATCCCGGGACACTGATCCCGAAATATCATCGCAGGCCAGAAAGAATCTGATCCCTGCCGCTCGAAATTGGTTCAACAGACCGGACCGGCCGGAACTTCCCGAACCGATCCGAGACATCGTCCTGAAGGTGATAGAAAAGGTCGGTTTGGGGGAAAAGACTGAGACAGCGGGTTCAGCCGGCGAAACCGTGGGCGGAAATATCGGGCTGTTTGGGCTGGGGGAGTTGCTCCAGGCCATCGATCACAATAACCGCACAGCTCACATCACCCTGAACCGCGCGGAAGATACCGCGACGGTCTACACGGAAAGCGGAAAGGTGGTGGGCGCGGTGGCGGGCGAAGAGGACGGCCTGGGAGCTGTTTACAAGGCTTTCGGCTGGATAGATGCCTCGTTCCAATATGTGCATGCTTTGCCGGGAGATTTTAGCAATAGGATAAACATCAATACACTCAATCTGGTGATGGGTGCCCTCGATCACACCCCGGATGTGGATCCCTTCGAAGACGAAGCAAGCATGGGCTGGACCGTGGACGGGCATCTCAAGGCCATGAATATCTTTGAGATATCGGAAATATTCGAGATGAACTCGAAACAGGCGGTATGCCGACTCAAGCGCGATGGCGAAGCGGGAGACCTCTACTTTAAGCGAGGCAGAATCGTTAACGCATCCGTTGGGGATCTGACCGGCATGGACGCGGCATGTCAGATCTTAGCTTGGCCCAACGCTCATTTTTCCATCAGTCGGGGCGGCGAAGAAGTTCCGGAAGTGATCCACGCGGGAATGCAAAACCTCATTATCGAAGCAATGCGGTTGCTCGATGAAGGCGTAACCGTCACTGAGCGGATCACTTCTGAACTGGCCTTGATCAACGAACTATTCGAGGGGCAGGACGTTGTTACCCTGCCAATTCTCGAGAAGGTTCGCCTGGTCTTCGGTGACGATCAACAGGCGCGTGAGGCTCTTGAATCAGACGCCAATCCGCTGGTCCGCAAAGCTTTAAGAGTCAAGATCTCTAAGACGGTCCACAAGTACCTGAACCCAGCCACTGAGCACGATATCAGGCTGAGGGCAGCACGTGGAAAGGTGCCGGTATCCACAACCGAAAAACTGGTCCTGCTCAGTTACCTTTCCCACGATGAATCCCAGGAGATTAGGGAAGAAGCTAAGAAAACTCTCGCTTCCCTCGATCTCCCCACCTATCGCAAGGGTTTTGGATCTGATCTCCATCCGTCTGTCATGGATTTCCTCATACGGGAAACGGTTCGTGATGAATCTCTGATTGCCGTGGCGGCCTCGTCCCCAAACCTAATGGAGGAGACTGCCCTTCATATTCTGGAGAATTGGCGGAGCCCACAGATACTCGCAGCGGTCTTCGAAAACCGGAAGCTGCTGGAGAAAAGCCCCGCGGTGGCGTCCAAGATTGCCGACCTGGGTCGCGACGAACCAGCGCTGAGGAAACGGATCGACGGCTTTGAAGAATCGCTTCTGCAGGGTCAGGGAGAAATCAAGGTGGAAGGGCCGCTGGGCTTCTGCGGACTGGGCGGTCTCATCCGCGCCGCGGCTCAGGGGGCTCGGTCGGGGACGATAGGTTTGGAGGGCGTGAAGCAATCCGGGCGGGTGTTCTTCAGACGAGGCCGAGTAATAGGGGCTGTCTGGGGCGCCCTGGAAGGGCTGCCGGCAATTGAGGCGATCTTGAAGGCCCCTGATCTGAAGTTTCGTTACTCGCTGCGCACGCATTTCCAAGTGGAAAACGTCGACCCTGTAGCTGCCGAAGAGCTTCTCCGCACGCCGGCGGCAGGACCAAGTTCGCCGGAGGAGGGGCAGACCTGGCTAAGGTTGATGTCCGGGAGTCCGGAAGCCATGGATGTTCTCGAAGTGCTCTCGGCGCTGGAAGGTTCGCCGATCCCAATGGAGGTGTCGCTGCTATGCGAGGAAGGGTCCGGCGAGATCTTTAGGGACCGTGCCCGCATTCTTCATGCGCATGTGGAAGGCAAAGAAGGGCCGCTGGAGGCCATGGCCGCAATGATCGCATGGAATAGCACTAGATTTCTGGTTCGCCCTGCGCATCAACAATTTCCCATAACCGTCGACAAACCGTTGTCCGAGTTCTTCATCGACTCGATGCAATTGATCCCTCAGGAAATCACACGGGTTACCAAGCCTGGTGAACTTCCCGAATGGGAGCTGTCGGAGGGTCAGTACGAAAGCCTTTACCATCAGATTCTGGTAATGGGAGTAGCCGAAAAGGTGAAGCTTGCGTTTTTGGGAAACCGGGAGGCCAGGGATATCCTCGTTCGCGATCCGAACAAGATGGTTGCTATCGCGGCCGTCAGGTCTCCCAAGATCCAAGAGTCGGAGATCGATGCCATCAGCAAGTCGAAGCACGTCTGCGAAGACGTACTTCGTCATATAGCCTCTACCAAAGAGTGGTCGAAACTGTATCACATCAAATTCAATTTGGCCTCAAATTCCAAGACCCCGGTTCCTCTTGTCATGCAGTTTTTACCCCATCTGCGGGAACCTGATCTGAGGAAGTTGGCCAAGAGCAAGAACATTTCGCAAGTGGTAGCTACGCAAGCCCGACGGATTGCTGAGTCCAAAAGTGGGGGATAAAGGGCCCTCGGATGTACCGCATGTCTGGGGACTTCGGGTTAACATCCCCGCCCTAAGAAGAGAAAATCAGGAACACTTCTCGATTACCACTCCAAAAAAACCTTACAATGTGCTAATGTTTCATACGTGTCACCGTGCCGGAGACCTCTTGGGCGGAACGGTTTTCGTCCCGATTAAGAACATGTCAATTCAAACAGCACGTGCAACTAGAGAAGAATCTTGATACTTCTAGTCGTTGAGAGATTGAACACAGTGTTCGCCGGCACCGAATGTATCCTTTCACCAAAGGACTGAAGAGAAATGACGTCACATGAACTTGGTTTTGACGATATCTTCAAAGGCTCTGAAGAAGTTGAGATCCTCGGGAAGCTACCTGCCTTCTTGTGGGCCTATATAGATAATGCCCGACGATTGGTGCAGGATCTCGATGCCCCACCGGACGATCATTCCCAGTCGGTCCGTAAGGTAGAAAAGGTCCTCGACATTCTCAACTCCGCGGCAGACCATCTAGGAAACAAGGACCTGAAAGATCGCCTGAGCCCGCATTCGCAAATGCTCCAGGCACTGACAAAAGAGGGGCTGCCGGATCGTCAATTGGTTGATTCTTTCACCGCCGGCCTCATGAGGCTGGAGGAGATTGCCGGACAACGGCCGGCGTCCGGCCGTGAGAGCTTCCTGGACAAAGTAGTCCTGGAGCACGAGTTGGACAAAGTCGAAAAAATAAAGACTGGCCGCAGCGCAGATATCATTGTCAACGTCGACATATTGAATGACGTCAGGAGCTATTTGGCTAAGGAAATCATGACCGAGGGGATCTCCTCGCTCATGATCATTGATACCGCGGGCTCTCTGATCCTTCATGTGGGCGACAAAATTGAGCTGGACGCGGTATCCCTGGCCGCTGTGGCCGCGGCTAACTTTGCCGCCACTGAACAGATCGCACGTCTGATAGGTGAACAGGATTTTGTGCTCCTATTTTACAAGGGACATAACGAGTCGTTCCACTTCAGCCGAGTAGGACCAGAGTACATAATTGTCACTATTTTCAGTAACTCTTTCTCCCTGGGCCTCTTGCGTCTGAAAATAGCGGAGGTGGTTCTGGTGCTTGAGAAAAAACTCCCGAAAAGGGAGGTGTGAGATGGCGTTTATCAACAAGAGCGCAAAGGAAATCCAAGTAAAGGTAGTGTACTACGGCCCAGGCAGGTGCGGCAAAACTACCAACCTGCTCTACGTGAATGAAAGGATGAGCGCCCAGTTCATGGGCAAAATGATTTCGATCGACACTAGGGGTGACAAAACGCTTTTCTTTGATTTCCTTCCACTGTCACTGGGAAAGATCAAAGATTTCAGCATAAGGGTCCAACTCTACACGGTGCCCGGCCAAGTACTCTACAACGAAAGCCGCAAAATGGTCTTAAAAGGGGTAGATGGAGTCGTTTTTGTAGCAGACTCAATGGAGGTGCAGCAGGCATCCAACAAGGAAAGCCTCCAGAATCTACGTGAAAACCTGGCTGAAGACAAGCTCGACTTGGACGAACTCCCTCTAGTGCTTCAATTTAACAAACGAGACCTGGAAGGGAGCGTCATCCCGGTTTTATCCAAGGAAACCATGGAGGAAGACCTGAACTCGATGCTCAAGACCCCGGCGCCGGTCATGATGGCCAGCGCGCTGCAGGGTACAGGAGTGTTTGATACGTTGCGAGAAGTCAGCAAAATCACAATTAAATCTGTTCATCATAAAATCAGAGCTTAATAGGCGCGGCGGACAACTTCATGCCCAAACGAGACGAAACCGATGATCTGGACCGACTTATCGATGTAGCGGTTGATACGTTTTTCGTTGAGGCGCCCACAACTGGAGAACATCGTGTCGCAACCGACAACGCTAGTCCGGGTCCGTCTCCGTCTTCTGCCGCAGGAACCGTCGCGGCTCCGGCCTCCAAAACACCTTCCCTCGACGAGGCGGTAGAAACTCTGTTCATGACGGCATTCAAGGGGACACCGTCATCTATCACCTCGGGAGACCAAGACACCGACTGGGCAATAGACCTAGCCGTGGATACGCTTTTTGTGGAGCAACCTGAGACCCCTCCACCGGAAACGGCACAATTGGACGTCAGAGTCGCCGAATCCGGCAGTGAGGCAGAGCAGTTCGTAGAATATAACGAGATCCCGGCCGCCGCTCCGCCCCGCAAAGAGCCGGCTGCCAAACGGGGTCCTGCAGTTCCGGCCTCCGGCACTGGAGTAGCCCCCGAGTCCGCGTTCACTTACGAAGATGCGGTGGCTGAAGAGATCTCACGCCACATGAACACTCTCTTGAGTGAAACGGCCCAGGCTGATCAAACGTCCGCGCAAGGATATGCCGGTGCTTCTCAGGCGGCTGCCCGCCCCCGGGGATCTCAGCTCCGTGCCCCGGACTCGTTCCCGCTCCGGAAACTCCAGGAGACCATTCTCACGTTGGAATGGGAAATCTCAAAGCGATCGGTGAGTGCGTTAGCCAACGAACTCCAAAAGGTGCGGGCCCGATTCCAGGACAACGTGACAGTCGATTTCGCCGCGCTGGCAATGAAAGTTGTTTTGGAATATGTAGTCAAGCGCATGTCTCGGGCACACCCCGAGTCTGTCCGCTTCCTGATGGAGGTTACTGACTATCTGGACCGGAAGCTGTCATCTTCTGAAGACGATCCGTTGGTTGCCTTTCATCAGATCCTTACACGCTATGAAAGGTATAAATCCGCTGTTCGGAAGGCCGAAGGACTACCCGATCGCAGGCCGCCGATCCTCCGGCAACTTGAAATAAAGGATGCAGATGCCTTTTCAAGGCTTGTTGAGCGCCAGGCCACGACAATCCTGAAGGCTGGACGATCTCTTGCGAAAAGGCTGGGCAGGTCTGGCAATCCCGAGAACGTTATCCGATCGTTCAGGTTTCTGGTCAGCCGATCGGTCAATCGTATGCTCGAGAATACACTTAAAGAAGATGCTCGGAAACTTACAGGCAGGCAGACAAGAGCGAAACGTGGTTAACACGGGGAAGCGCAGACGATTCGTTTCCAACGAGGGATCGGGCGTCAAGTGTTGTGAGAGCGTATTCTTCGGGGCCCAAGAGCAGCATCCTTCAGCAACGGTGGCTGACTCTAATGTGAAGTGCGTAGCCCTCAGGAGAGGAACATGAGCGACGAGAGTTCGACGGGTTCGGCGGTGGAAGACCGTCGAAAGTCCAAGAGAAAATACGTGCTTTTCAAGATCCCCGCCTACGACGCGGAGACTAAAAGGTTTCTGGGGCTAGTCCAGGACATTAATGAAACAGGGGTTCAATTGTTCGGCGTAAAGGTGGATGTTAATGCAACCAAGACTCTCGTCATTCAGGCATCCGATTACGTTAAAGGGGCACCTTTGATCTTCGAGGTGACTTGCCGCTGGACGAGAAGGGAGAACCCTCAAGGCTATTATGTGTCTGGCTTTGAGATCGCAAGCATCAGTGACGAGTCGAAGACCAATCTGCTCAAGCTCATAGAAGCCGTGGCATTCGGCTGACTTTCTTTGGTTGTGCCTAACCACAATGTTCAATCTTGTAATAATCAGGCCGGACGGCAAAGAGGTGGAAGAGAGCTTTACAGAGCACCAGACCATTGTGGGTCGCCATGAAAAATGCGATCTGCGCCTGGTTGATAGCATGGTGTCCCGAAATCATTGCCTGATCCTGAGTGAGGGGAAGAGGTTCGTTGTAAAAGACCTGGAGAGCAGAAATGGGACCTGGGTAAACGGGCGCAGGATCAAGAACCGGCGGCACATCAAAGTTGGAGATGTCATCCAAATAGGCCCATTTAGGCTTCTCTTTCGCAAGCTAGGGTCGCCCGATGTGTCTCCAGGGTTCGCCCAAACCCAGACCGTCGATCTTACCCACCTCGACCAGGAGCCCTTCGTCCACAAACACGAGACAGAGAGAATAGTCAAACCGCTCGGTATGATCAGCAGCTATCTTTCCGAGGCCACGGAGAATGCTGAACGAGTTCCCACGAGAGTCAGAAGAGAGCGCCTAAACCGGAACCTGCTGACCCTTTATCGGATCACCGAAGAACTCGTGGTCACTAAAGACCTCGATGAGATCCTGGATTACGTAATGGATCAGATCTTCGACATTTTCACGCCTTCACAGGCTACGATCCTGCTCAGAGACGGGGAGGAGGAGCCTGTACCCCAAAAGGAGCGAGCCGCGGCTGAAGAAGGGAACATCAGACCCATCAGCACTACCATCATAGGCCGCATCCTGAGTGATCGCGTGGCCATTCTGACGGATAATGCTCTGGAAGATCCTCGTTTCGACATGGGAGATAGTGTGGTCATCGATGGAATTCGGTCAGTGATGGCCGCTCCTATCTGGGAAGAGCGGACGATTCTAGGGGTAATTTATGTGGATAGCCTTGATATCGCAGCCGGTTACCAGGCCGAAGACCTGGATCTATTAACCGCAATCGGGCATCAGGCCGCGCTGGCCATACAGCGGTGGAAGCTCACCGAAAGGCTCAATGAAGAGGCAATTCATCGCGCGATTATCCGCCAGAATCTGAGCCGCTTCCATTCATCCCAGGTGGTTGATCTGATCCTCAAAGGAGCGGCTGACCTGCAAGTGAGAGAAACCGTCGCGACGATCTTCTTTTGCGATATTGTCGGATTTACCACTCTGTGCGAGACCATTACTCCCAAGCAGCTCCAGCAGATCCTCAACCTCTTCTGTATGACGGTCAACGAGATAGTTTTCCAAGAACAGGGCACACTGGACAAGTTTATCGGCGACGCGGCGATGGCAATCTACGGCGCGCCCTTCCCACAAGCGGATGCCCCTGTCAGGGCAGTTCGTTCGGCACTGAGTCTGCGGGAAAAGCTGATCCAGGAAGTAAAGAAATTGGACCCGGAACTTCGTTTTCAGGTTCGCTACGGGATCAACACCGGCAACGCCATCGTCGGCAACTTCGGATCAGACGAGCGAATGGATTACACAATCCTGGGACACGCCGTAAATCTGGCCTCAAAGATTTGCCAGGCAGCGGACCCGGACCAGATCCTCATCGGCCCGGAAACTTTCGAACAGATTCAGGGAGAAAACTTATTTGCAGTGCAGAAAGTCGGATCCAGGGCCTTGAAGGGACTCAAGGGAAAATTGCGGCTCTTTGAGGTCACGGATATTCTCTCATCATCACCGAGTGAAGTGGTTACCGGATGAATACCCAGCACGACACGAAGAGACAACTAAAATTCAGCCTCTTTATTGATTATTCCACCTACCTCCTGGTTCGTTTCCTGGAAGAAATCTTCAACCTGCTTCCTGAACACACAGCCCTCGCATTCGGCCGCTTTCTTGGGAGACTGGTCTATATTCTCTTCCCGGACCGCCGCGAAGCTGCCATTGAGAATCTTACCATAGCGTTCGGCCGGGAACATGGACATGAATGGATTGTCCGCACCGCCCGTAAAAGTTTCGAGCACGTCGGGTTGGTAGCGGTGGAATTCTTCCGGATAAGGCGGTGGAGCCAAAAGGAAATGGCCGAACGCATAGTCCTCGAGGGAAGCCTGCCGTACGATTTGGCCATGATGCCGGGAAATGACGGCATATGCCTGTTGAACTCTCATTTCGGTTGTTTCGAAGTCAGCGCGGCCACGGTAAAATTCCTGGGGATCCGGTTGAACGTGATCGTTACAGGCCTCAAGAACCCATTTCTTTCTCGATACTTCTTTAGTCGAGCCGGGAAAGAGACTGGAATCAAGACTTTTCCTCACAAGGGCATAGTTAAAGATATGATCCAATTTCTCCGAGGCGGGGAAATGGTGGCTTTTTTGGCCGACCAAAGGGGTGACCCGGAGAGAGGGATATTTGTCGATTTCTTTGGGACCCAGGCGGCGGCCAACGAGGTGTTTGCGAAGATTGCCATTGACGGGGAGGCCCGAATCTTGCCGCTATGCACATACCGGCGCGAAGACGGCCGTTATCAGAGCATATTCGGTGAAGAGATCCGCATCCGGACCACTGACGACCCGCGCCTAGATCTTGCAACGGTCAGTCAGCAGTTTCATGACTTGTTCGAACAGTGGCTACGTATCAGTCCCGAACAGGGTTTCTGGCTTCAGAGAAAGTGGCGGCGTAAACCCTCGCGCAGACGCTCTCGACATCGTGTGGCCGGACCGGCAACGGAAGCCGGCGGACTGCTAGGCCCGAAAAAGCCTTGATACAGCCTTGAGTGAGAGCGCACCCATGGTGTCACGGAAGTGTCCCGTGGGATGCATCCGTGCACGGACGAGCCGGCACGTCCGTGGCACCAATGTTTCAATCATTTTCACGCCTTGTAGTAGCTTTCAAGCCCGACCTGTAGGGCGGCCCGTCGCCGCCGATTGCGTCGGACAAGGACTGACCTACCTGTTAAATCCGGCTTTCATGCTTCGTTGTGGATCTCAGGCTGCGGTAGTTGGTATGAAACTCAAAGAGATAGGAGAATTCGGCTTCATCGACCGGATAGCTCCCCTGGGTAGTTTCCGTTCCGAAGGAGTGGTGAAGGGGATCGGGGATGACTGCGCTGTAATTTCAATTGGGGGACCCGAGCACCTGCTGGTAACCACAGATCTTCTGGTGGAGAGGGTGCATTTCTTTATGAATTGGGCCTCACCAGAGGTGATTGGGGCCAAAGCCTTGACTGCAAACCTATCAGATATCGCCGCATGTGGAGGGATACCCAGAGATGCGTTCGTCAGCCTCGCCATACCCGAAACGACAGACCTGGAATGGTTGGACGGCCTATACCGAGGAATGGCCGATATTGCCCGTACCTTTGATGTCAATCTTCTTGGTGGAGACACCACCGGCTCCAAGGGCGACTTCGCGATAAATATAGCGGTTACGGGCCTGGTACCTGCCGATGAAGTTCTTTTCCGCCATACTGCCCGCGCGAACGATATCATAGTACTCACCGGTCCCACGGGGGAATCGGGGGCTGGCTTGGATATTCTTCTGAGCTCGTCCCCAATGACGCGTGAGATCGCCCGACGTCTTGTGGCGTCGCATCTTGAACCCCGCGCCCATGTCGAGGAAGGTCGCTTATTGGCTCGCTCCCATGCTTGTACCGCGGCCATCGATGTCTCCGACGGCCTCTCGTCTGATCTTGGTCATATCTGCCGCGATTCGGGGCTGGGTGCGGTGGTGCATGAGTCTCAGCTTCCCATAGGAGAAATCTTGTCTCAGGCTGCACGGGCTATCGGGAAAGACCCTCTTGATTGGGTGCTTAACGGTGGTGAGGACTACGTGCTCCTCGCGGCTGTTGAGCCGGGTTTAATCGAAGATCTTCAGAAACAGTTTGAAGCGGAGGGCCGGGACCTGTTCCCCATAGGCAAGTTTGTCGCGGGTGCTGGAATGGAATTGGTGAGAAATGACGGCAGTCGGCAGGATCTGACTCCACACGGTTGGGATCACTTCAAACAGCGATAGTGTTATGCCTATGGTGCTCTAGAAACGGACTGACGCCACATCGGGTTCCGACCGACTTTCCGCTTCCCTCCATTCCCCCTTTGGAAAAGGGATTTCCCTTACACCCTTAGTACAGGGCTTATGAGGATTTAATGGATTAAGCTGCCGAGCATAGATGCGTCCTGGAGCCATGCGCCTGTTGGCGTATGGGCATAACCGATCAATTTTTTTGAGCAGTCGAGCGACTTCATTCTTCGGTTATTCCGCGAAGAATATTTGTTTCGTGGCGCCAAAAATCTCTTGACATAATATTAATATTCAAATAACCTCATATCTAAGATCTTGCACCCCGGCGGAGGCACCATGAAAAGGCAAGGCATCACCCGCAGAAAATTCCTCGTCAGCTCCGCGGCCGGCGGGGCTTCTATAGTAGCCGGCTCGTACATTGGCTTTAACTCGTGGGCCTCCAAAGCGAAAGGCTCCCCCGAGATCAAGGTGACGCCAACCCTCTGCGACGGGTGCGGCAACTGGTGCGCGATCAACGTGTACACGCGAGGGGGCCGAATATGGAAAGCGGAAGGCAATCCCATCGCGGGTAACAACATGGGCCGCATCTGCGCCAAGGGACACGCTCTCTTGCATGAGGTCTACAGCAAAGATCGGATCAAATCACCCCTTAAGAGGGTGGGGCCCAACAAGTTTGAGCCCATCTCCTGGGAGCAGGCCTACAGCGAGATCGGGGCAAAAGTAAAACAGATCTCCGGGGAACACGGCCCCGAGTCCCTCTTCTGGCTTCAGTATCCGGAAGGCAATGCCGCTATGGGCCATCTATTCATGAGTTCGCTTGGGTCGCCTAACGTCTTCTCGCATGCCAGTACCTGCTTTCTTCCGAGGAACATCGGTTGGTGGCTTACCGTGGGGTCTGCCAAGCCTGAGCATGACTTCGAAAACGCACGTTTCATCATGTTGCTAGGACGTAATCCTGCGGCGGGGCTGCAATTGAGACAGCTCAAGGACATGGCTTCAGGACGTGATCGCGGGGCTCGCATCGTGGTTTTGGACCCTCGCTTCAGCGAATCGGCAGCAATGGCTCACCAGTGGATACGGATCAGACCTGGCACGGACCTGGCGCTGATGCTTGCCGTGGCGCACTTGATAATCAAAAAGAATCTCTATCAAAAGGATTTTGTGGAAAAGTACACCGAGGGGTTCGAAGAATTTGCCCGGGAGATGGAACCCTATACCCCAGCGTGGGCGGAGGAAAAAACCTCAGTGCCGCAGGGGGTCATCGTGCAACTGGCACTGGAGATGGCCGCGGCTGCACCTAGGTCCCTGATCCACGTCGGGTATCACGGCGCCATGGGTACGCAGTACAAGAACAGCCTACAACTCGTGAGGGCGGTGGCCTGCGTCAACGGCCTCATGGGGAATTACAATCAGCTTGGCGGGCTCTTTGAACCTCCAAAGGTCAAGTTGGGGAAGCTAAATCCGGACAAGTTTCCCACGCCTCCGAAAGCCGAGGGTCCTATGGTAGATGGGAGCGCCGATCCCGAGCGTTACCCGCTCACTCCAATGGGTCACGGCCTGTCTCAGGCCATCCCGGAGTTGGCAATCGAAGGCAAGCTGAAGGCCGGTTTTGTTTATCACAACAATCCCCTGCGGACCAATCCGAACCCCGCGAGGGTAATCGAGGGTTACAGGAAGTTGGAGCTTCTGGTCAGCTTCGACTATGTGCTCTCCGAGACTGCTTCCGTTTCTCACTACATTCTTCCGGAATCTTATTACCTGGAACGGGACGACGTAGTTCACAACAACCATTGTTACAGCAGCAAACAAGTGGCCATAAGGCAGGCCGTAATTAAACCTCTGTACGATACGAAGCCGCTCGCGGACATTCTCATAGAGATGGCTCCGCATCTTGGTATTGGCCAATACTTTAACTTCACGCTTGAGGACTGGAACAACGCCGCACTGGCGTCCCTGGGAGTGACACTGGAACAGTTGAAGAAAGACGGTGTGATCGATCTGGGAGGCAAATGGAAGCCGGGCGAGCCCAAATTCGAGACCCCCAGCGGCAAGCTGGAATTCGTTTCATCCACGATGCGGGACCTGAATCTTCAGGCGGTGCCGGTGTGGGAGGAGCCGCTTGTGATGCCGGACAAGAATGATGCTCACTCCTTCCGTCTCATTCACGGTAAGCAGGCGCATCACACCCACGCTAGGACGATCAACCAACCTTACCTGAAAGAGATCACAACTCTCAATGATTGGGGAAGGGTTTGGATTCACAAGGAGAGGGCCAAAGCTCTCGGCATAAAAGATGGTGACTGCATGACGCTCAGCTCGACGATTGGGAAGGGCAGGGCCAGAGCAAGGGTGACGGACGGGATTCATCCGGAGTGCGTCTTTCTTCCGAGCGGCTATGGGGTTTTTTCCAGGAACCTGCGCACCGGCTTCGGGTACGGTCATGTCGTACAACGACTTTTTGCCCACGTACTTTGAGCCGGTCCTCGGGCACACTATGTCGGGCGAAATCATTGTCAGGGTGGAAAAGACGTAGGGCTGGAATCTTGGGCTCGAAGTTTTTCGGGCGGATGCGCAGAGCGGAGTGATTCAGCACCGCCCCAAGCCCCCTGCTAAGCGGGGAGAGTAAACGGATTTTCTTAACCCACATAGAACCTTGCGGGAGATAAACATGCCTCGCTATGGAATCGCAATAGATACAACCAAGTGCATCGGGTGTCATTCGTGCCGCGTTGCCTGCCAGAATCAGCAGACCCTGGAATATCGCCAATCCTTCAACTGGATCAAGGAAAAAGAGCGAGGAGTGAACCCGTCTTTTGGCAAGGAGTTCATTCCCTTGCAGTGCAACCAATGTGAGGACGCGCCTTGTCAGAGAGTGTGCCCGACAGGCGCTATCTACACTTCGCCTGAAGGGGTGGTGCTGGTCCACCGCAACCGATGCGTCGGCTGCAAGTACTGCATAGAGGCCTGCCCTTATAAGGTGCGTACCCTTGACCACCACGAAGGCATTGTAGTCAAGTGTTGGTTCTGCATCGACCTGGTTCGGCAGGGAGGCGAGCCCGCCTGTGTAACCACGTGTCCCACACAGGTGAGGATATTTGGAGACCTGGATGACCCCAACAGCCGGATTTCTCGGTTTATAGCACAGCACAGGGCCGAGCCGTTGCGGCCGGACCTCAACACGCGTCCCAAAATTTTCTACAAAAGGAGTTGACCATGCCTGAAAGCGCGTGGGGATGGTTGATCATCTCGTATCTTTTTCTGGCCGGCGCTGGTTCCGGCGCATTTCTGGCGGCCGTGGCTTGCGACCTTCTGGCCCCTGATTGGTCCAAAGCTTTGGCACGGGCGGGGTCGATCGCTTCAGGGCCTCTCGTGATTGTCGGCACTGCTTGCCTGGTATTTGACCTCGAAGCAGGTTTCTGGCAGCCGTGGCGCCAGATTTATCTTATTAGCAACGTCACGAGCATGATCACGTGGGGTGTCATAGTCCTATCGGCTTTCATTCCGGTAGCGCTTCTCTATGGAGCCGCGCTCAATGAAATATCGTTTGTGGGCCGGTACGCGAAGAAATACGTACGGCATCTTGAAATTATTGGGAGCATTCTCGCTGTCAGGTACAGCCGGCTATACCGGTGTGCTCATTGCGGTCGTGAACGGTGTCCCCTTCTGGAACACCCCGGTTATGCCTGTGCTCTTCATGGCGTCAGCCATGTCCACCGGCTTGGCCGTTGCCATGATCGGTGCGGCAATCATCGATATCAGCACCATTCGAACTTTATCGAATTTCGCGCTGGGCCACGTCATATTTCTCGCCATCGAAGCGGTTGTGCTTATGATGTTTATTTTCATGTCATTGACACGCTCTGTTGAGGCAGCCGCATCTGCAAATATTTTGCTCTCGGGGTTTTTGAGCCCGTACTTCTGGGCGCTGGTTGTGATGGTGGGAATCCTTGTCCCATTCCTGCTGAGCATAGTGGAATACCTTGAATATGGTGAGATGTCCAAATACCTGGTTGTGGCCGCGGACTTGTGTGTGTTGGTCGGCGGCATGAGCCTGAGAGCACTCATTGTTTTTTCGGGTACGCCTCCTCAGATAATATCTTAGCTTGATATCGGAGCGAAACGGTTGCGTTGAACGGAAAGGATAGAGCCATGGGAGAAGAAGAAAAAAGCAGTTCACCAGATATTGAAGCCGTCGAGGGATCCACAGAAGATAGACCGGAGGAGCAGCATACCGCGGCAGAGACAAGTCCCGAAGATGAGCCGGTCCTAGCACAAGCTTCCTTGAACCATAAGCGAGGTCGGATGATAACGGCGGGCCTGGTGACAGCGGTGATTGTATCTTTGATCGCTGTTCTCGTAGCGGGCATGTTCCAGTTCGGCTTATGGTGGCTGAGACCATGCCCGACGGATTTGCCCGTGAACGATCCATCTCCAAAGCTCTGGCAAGAGATGGTATCTCAGAAGGTCACGATTCAAAGCCTTGGTGTGCCCGAGACAGTGAAGGCAGAGGCGCAGTTCAAGAAGTCGGCTCCTGTTCCAAAGGAATCGGGCAACGACACCGAGGCCAAAGAAGGGAAATAATTGCTCATACGGGAGGAGAGACGATGAGAGACTTGGAATATGCCAAGGGATTCTGGAATCCGTACGTGGCTGGAATAGCCCTTGGCTTGGTGCTGTTGCTGACGTTTTATCTCATGGGGACGGGGCTGGGGGCTTCGGGCGCTGTTGCGCGTGCTTCAGCAGTAATTGCGCACGAAGTGGCCCCGACTGCTGTGGAACAAAACCCGTATTATAAGGAATTCTACAAACCTGGAGGCAAACACCCGCTCGTGAACTGGATGGTCATAGAGGTGGTTGGTGTCTTTATCGGTGGGCTGATTGCCGTATTGACCGCGCGCAGATTCCGGCCCGGCGTTGGCAGAGGGCCCACCGCGAGCGTCGGCTTGCGATTGGGCATGGCCTTCGGCGGAGGGATTATTGGCGGCATAGGGACTCGTTTTGCCATGGGGTGTACGAGCGGCCAAGCACTGAGCGGAGGAGCAACAATGGTGGTGGGTAGTTGGGTGTTTATGATGGCAGTGTTCGCCACCGCGTTTGCTGCCGCCTACTTTGTCAGGAGGGAGTGGTCATGAGCGGTCCTCTTTATCTTGTTGACGCCTTCGGGTACGGAACCAGCCTCTGGGTAGCGCTGGGCGTAGGAATTCTCTTCGGCTTCGTTTTGGAGAGAGCAGGTTTCGGTGATTCCCGCAATCTCACCAACATCTTCTATTTCAGGGACATGCGGGTCTTGAAAGTAATGTTTTCAGCCATGGTCACGGCAATGGTCGGCTTGATTGTCCTGAGTTGGATCGGCCTGTTCGACTACTCGATGCTCCTCGATTCTTCGTTGCTTCAAACGTACTTGTGGCCCCAGCTCGTAGGAGGCATTTTGTTCGGCCTCGGTTTTCTGATCGGGGGGTATTGCCCGGGCACCTCCGCGGTCGGGATAGTGTCGGGGAAACTGGACGCGCTCGTATATATGTTGGGCATGATCGCTGGGCATCTGGGTATTTGCCGCGGGATTTCCGGCCTGGAGCGACTTCTACCTGAGTTCTCCATTGGGGAGGGTCACCTTGTGGCAGGAGTTCGGGATAAGTAGAGAGTTGATGGCCGCCGCGATCGTAGTGATGGCACTCATGGCCTTTTGGCTCGCGGGCCTGGCTGAAAAATGGGCCCCGTACGACAAATAATACGGGCAAAAAATGTACGTTTCATGCTAAGAACTGCTGTTAATTACATTTAAGGAGGGCTGTATGATGAACAAGATGGTGAAGTTGGCCGTAATTCTGGTTGCTTTGGTTGCTTTCGGCATGGCTACTCTGGCTGTTGCGGACGATTTTTATGTGGTCAAGGATGCTTCGGGAAAGGTCTCCGTGGTGGACAAGAAGCCGGCTGATGCGAAGGCGATTGTCAAAGGCCCCTTCAAAACCAAAGCGGATGCTGAAAATTCAATGAAGGCCGCAGGATCGGCAAGCAAGCCTGCCAAGCCGCCTGCTGAGGGCTGTTAGCTTGGTGTCCCGCAATTAGTTTTCAAATCCGTGACGCGGCCAGCACGCGAGTCATGTCATTGCGAGGAGCGAAGCGACGAAGCAATCTCCAGCGTCTGTTCTGCAACACCGCGAGATTGCTTCGCTGCGCTCGCAATGACAGCCTCTGTCCGGCGAGACCGAGTCAACACGGCACCCCTTCAACAAATCCTAATTATTGCAAACACTTCTTCAAGAGACTACTTTGACTGAGCCGACGGCGACTGATAAGCGGTTTTTTCTTAAATCTCTCTTGTTTTTGCTTGCCGCCCTGGCGGCCGTAATGGGAGCAGGGGGGCTCGCTAGATTCGCGTTCTTCAGGATAGGGAAAAGTAAGGCGAGGGAAGTCCCCAAAGATGTCCTCGACAGGCTCCAACTCAATACGCCGTTGCATGTACCCGACGCCGGCGCTTGGCTCCTGAAACGGCAAAGAACCAGAACAGTTGATGGCATTCGACGACCGTTGCACTCACCTGGGATGCCGCCAGAAGTGGAATCCAACCCGCGGGCTTTTTGAATGCCCATGCCATGGGAGCGAGTTTGATCTTGAGGGAAACGTGAAACGCGGTCCAGCAACTCGGCCGATGCCGCGGCTTTTCCTGGGTGACAGCGATCACGAGAAGCTCCATCTTTTGAAAAGCCCCCTGCCAAAGCAAGAACTTCGTGAACTTCAGGGTGTCAGTCTGATTAATTGGTGCGGGGAAGAGCCGACCGCTCTGGGTTTCACCCAGGGCTGACCCATAGTCTTCCCCTTTGGGGAATGCCGGATGCATGGACGACGTCCTGGGAGTATTATCCGCTCGGCTCGCATGCCTCTGTCAACTCGTCTTATGCAGTGCGATCCGATTCCGACAGAACTTTCGAGTATGCCTCTACGACACCGTGATGGCCCATTGATGTCAAGAAGCTCTTTTTCAGCATTTCTCATCCATCTTCATCCACGATTCATCCCTGAAAGCTCATCCAGAGTTCGGTTCACATGGTGTATGGGAGGGCTGGCTTTCTGGATGTTCCTGATCGAAGTATTCACTGGCGCACTGCTGGCTCTCTACTATCTTCCCAGCGCCAGCAGGGCTTATCCGTCCGTGCAGGCGATCACTCATGTTGTGCCTTACGGCTTTTTTGTGAGAAATCTTCACTATTGGTGCGGCCAGATAATGGTTGCAGCAGTGGCCTTGCACATGGTGAGGGTCTTTCTTACCGGATCATTTGCTGCGCCGAGGCATTTGAATTGGATGATCGGACTCATCCTGTTGGTGGGGACGCTATTTGTGGACTTCACAGGCTATCTGCTTGTTTGGGACGATAGAGGCTTGTGGGCGTGGACCATCGCGAGGAACCTTACGGCCAATGTGCCTCTGATTGGGCCGCTTATTGCAACCCTTCTGTTCGGCCCTCTGGAAGTAGGGGATTTTGCAATACTGAGGGTCTATGCGTGGCATGTGATCTTTCTCCCCGGCCTATTAATTATCACCATGCTCTGGCATTTCTGGAAAATCCGTAGAGACGGCGGCATCTCGCAGCCTCTGTGAGTGGACTGCGCTTTTCGGAACCATCCCCGGTTCGGAAAGCTTTCTCATCCTTGCCTTTTCCAAATCCTGCCCCAAAGTGTACCTATAGCTGTTGCCGAGGATAATGCCCCAAAACCTAGGCATACTTGGCGGGACGGGCACGGTGGTCCTCTTTCAGAGACAGGCAACCCCGCGTTCAGCGCGGGGCTGTCCGACCGGAAACAACGAGTCACTCGTTCGACAGCGAATTGGTATAAGGCAAAGCTTGCAGGCGATGCTCTTCTCCAGTCTCATTGCGGTGTCAGTCGCAGCGCTCTTCATGACCGTTTCTTTGCCTGCTGCAGCCACCTCGCCAGAACCAGGAGCAATAAAAATGGAAAAAAGCTCTGAGTCACATGAAGTTGCCACCAATGCCGGATCTCAAAGCGAGTCAAGGGCGAATCGACTGATACGGGAGAAGAGCCCCTATCTGCTCCAACATGCATACAATCCTGTGGACTGGTACGCGTGGGGAGACGAGGCATTTGAAAAGGCCCGCAAAGAGGACAAACCCATATTCCTCTCAATCGGGTATTCAACCTGCCATTGGTGCCACGTTATGGAGCACGAGTCATTTGAAGATACTGAGGTGGCCCGATTGATGAACGAGGCTTTCGTTTCTATCAAGGTGGATAGAGAAGAGCGCCCGGACCTTGATCATGTGTACATGACAGTCTGTCAGATGATGACCGGCGCGGGAGGCTGGCCTCTGAATGTAATTCTCACTCCGGACAGAAAGCCCTTTTTCGCGGGCACATATTTTCCCAAGGAGAGCCGTTTCGGCAGACTCGGGATGATGGATCTTGCCCCGCGAATCCAAGAATTGTGGAGAACGCAGCGGGAAGAAGTCCTGCAGTCGGTAAGCAAAATCATGCTTGCGCTTCGCCAGGTGCCGGACTCATCCCCAGGCCAAGTGCCGGGAAAAGAAGTCCTCGACTCAGCCTATCAGCAGTTGGCTGAACGCTTTGACCCTGCCCAGGGCGGATTCAGTCAGGCCCCTAAATTCCCGACTCCTCATAACATGCTGTTTCTTCTTCGGTACTGGAAGCGGACTGGAGAATTCAAGGCCCTGGAGATGGTCGAGAAGACATTGCAAGCCATGCGCTTGGGCGGGATCTACGACCATGTGGGATTTGGTTTCCACCGATACTCGACCGATGCCGAGTGGCTTGTCCCTCATTTTGAAAAGATGCTTTACGACCAGGCGATGCTGGCTATGGCCTATACTGAGGCTTATCAAGCAACGGGAAAATCCGAGTATGCGAAAACAGCACAGGAAATCTTCGCGTATGTGCTGCGCGACATGACTGCTCCCAATGGAGGCTTCTATTCCGCGGAAGACGCGGACAGCGAAGGTGTGGAGGGGAAGTTTTACGTCTGGAACCTCGAAGAGATCGACCGGGTGCTCGAATCTGGGGAAGCCGACCTGGTCAAGCGTGTTTTCAACGCAAAGCCGTCTGGCAATTTTGAGGAAGAGGCCACGGGGAGGCTGACCGGCTCCAACATCCTACACCAAAAAAGTTCTCTTTCAGCAGTTGCGTCCGAGCTTAAGCTCTCCAGGGAGGTGCTTGAGGAGCGGTTGCAAGAGGCGCGCAAGAAACTCTTCGAAGCTAGGGAGAAGCGCATTCATCCGCACAAGGACGACAAGATCCTCACCGACTGGAATGGCCTTATGATTGCGGCACTCTCGAAAGGAGCTCAGGCCTTCGATCAGCCTCAATACGCGGACGCAGCCAGGAAAGCGGCGGATTTTATTCTCAAGACCATGCGAGACCCCGCGGGCAGGTTGTTGCACCGCTTTCGAGACGGTGAGGCCGCTTTGCACGCGCATGTGGATGACTACTCGTTTCTGATCTGGGGATTGCTGGAATTGTATGAGGCCGGCTTCGACGTGAACTACCTTCAAAGCGCCCTGACACTCAACAATGACTTTATGGCCCACTTCTGGGACGCCGGGGGAGGTGGGCTTTATTTCACCGCGGATGACTCGGAAGAGCTGCTCTTACGCAAGAAAGAGATCTACGACGGGGCAACGCCGTCCGGAAATTCAGTGGCCGCATTGAACCTGTTGCGACTAGCCCGGATAACTGCAAACGCGGATCTGGAGCACAGGGCCGAACTCCTGTCTCGCGCATTCTCGGGGAATATCAAACAATTTCCTTCAGCGTACACGCAGATGCTGGTTGCACTGGAGTTTGCGCTGGGGCCCTCTTACGAGGTGGTCATAGCAGGTCGGGCAGGAGCTGAGGACACTCACGCAATTCTAAGAGAGCTGCGGCAGGTCTTTATACCCGGCAAGGTAGTATTGCTGCGGCCTATGGATGAAGATTCGCCCGCAATTACCGGGCTCGCAGGATACACCGCGAGCCAAGTGAGCGTCGACGGCAAAGCCACGGCCTACGTCTGTGCCAACTATCAGTGCAAATTGCCCACTACCGAATCAGATAAGATGCTTGAACTGCTAGGCGCGAAGAAGCAGTGAAAAATCGCGAGAAATTGGGTATTATGACCGGCGCCCGTTCTGCCGCGATACTCATGAGCAGGCAGACTATGATCTGTGTGACGGGGACACAAGGTTCGCCCCTGTCTTTTGGAGGATGGTTAAATGAGCAATGGTCAAAAAGATCTTCATCAAGTCTGCATCAACACCCTGCGAATCTTAGCCGCGGATGCCATCCAAGAAGCTAGGTCAGGGCACCCGGGCCTCCCGCTGGGGGCCGCGTCCATGGCCTACGTGCTTTGGACCAAGTTCTTGCGGTACAACCCGGCTAATCCGTGTTGGTCCAATCGCGACCGTTTTGTGCACTCGGCCGGACACGGTTCCGCGCTGCTCTACTCCCTGCTTCATCTTACCGGTTATGGCATCTCACTGCAGGACATGAAGCAGTTTCGGCAATGGGAGAGCAAGACTCCGGGCCATCCTGAATATTGTCTTGAATGTGGGATCGAAGCCACAACAGGCCCGCTTGGACAAGGCTTCGGCATGGGGGTCGGAATGGCCCTGGCGGAACGCTTCCTCGCCGCGCAATTCAACCGCCCAGGTTTTCCTCTGATGGACCACTTCACTTACGCCATAGTTTCCGACGGCGACCTCATGGAGGGCGTCGCATGCGAGGCTGCTTCGATTGCGGGCCATCTCAGGCTTGGCAAACTCATTTATCTCTACGACGACAACCACATCACGATTGAAGGCGATACGGCGCTGACCTTCACCGAGAATGTGCAGGGTCGTTTTCAGGCGTACGACTGGCACGTCCAGAGGGTGGAGGACGGCAACGACCTCGCCGCTATCGAGGATGCGATCCACGAGGCTAAGCTCGAGACCGAACGGCCGTCGCTCATAATGATTCGGACCCATATCGGGTTCGGCAGTCCCAAGCAGGACAGCGCGAGCGCCCACGGGGAGCCGTTGGGCGAGGAAGCTCTCAAAGCCACCAAAGAAGCCTTCGATTGGCCTGTCGAGCCGTCATTCCATATACCTGATGAGGCTGTTTCTCAGTTCTCTCTGGCGCTGAACCGTGGCAGAGAGTTGGAAATAGAGTGGCAAGACATGTTCGGCGCGTATCGAAAGGAGTTTCCCTCCGAGGCGGAAAGCTTTGAGCGGCAGTTCCGTGGAGAACTACCCCGTGATTGGGATGCGGACATTCCACTGTTCAAACCAGAGGATGGGGCCATCGCGACGCGCGTGGCTTCTGGAAAGGTCCTCAACGCTATTGCCAAACGAGTCCCCAATCTATTAGGGGGTTCCGCCGACCTCGCCCCTTCCACAAAGACTCTCATTTCAGGGTCAGCGGATCAGGCCTTTGAGAGCGCCGGCGGCCGGAACATCCGCTTCGGTATCAGAGAGCATGCGATGGGCGCGATGGTTAACGGCATGGCCTTGCACGGCGGGGTAATACCATACGGTTCCACTTTCCTGATATTCTCAGATTACTTGCGGCCCTCTCTGCGTGTCGCGGCTTTGATGAACGTCCATTCCATCTTCGTCTTCACCCACGACAGCATTGCCGTGGGAGAGGACGGCCCCACACACCAACCGGTTGAGCATCTGGCTTCGCTAAGGGCCATGCCGAACTTCATGGTCATTAGGCCCGCGGATGCCAACGAGACCGTGGTTGCGTGGAGGGTAGCCATGCAACACTCTCGACCGGCCGCTCTGATCCTTAGCCGCCAGAATCTGCCCATCATTGACCAGGAACGTTACGGCCACGCGGCAGGCCTTGAAAAAGGGGCGTACATTTTGTCGGATGTACAAGGCACTCCGGATATTTTGCTGATAGCCACCGGCTCCGAGGTGCACTTGGCCCTGCAGGCTCAGGATAAGCTCTCGACGGAGAAGGGAATTCGGGCCAGGGTCATTTCTATGCCATGCTGGGAGCTATTTTTGGAGCAACATCAGGAGTATCGGGACCATGTACTGCCACGCGGAGTCAAGGCGCGACTTGCAATAGAAGCAGCCTCTTCCTTTGGCTGGTCCCAATGGGTGGGTGATCAAGGGGCGACAATCGGCGTGGATCGTTTCGGGGCGTCAGCACCCGGTTCCGAAGTGCTCAGGCGCTTTGGTTTTAGCCTGGACAACGTCGTGGCCCGTGCAGTGGATTTGGTGAAGAAGTGACGAAGGGAACTGGGCTCCCTGAACTGATGCGCATTGAAATTGACACTTTCCAGGCAATTACGCGATTGCTGCAGGGGTAGACCTGTGAGCCTGCCCAGATTTGCCTCGGCTGTCAAGACGGGCACACACGCGAGTGCGCCCCTACCTAAGCTGCCGTCAAAATCATGAAAATAAAGAGTAGGTCCGGCATCTTGCCGGTTCATGATGGATACCGGCAAGATGCCGGTCGCTACTGATTGATGCCATTGGCTGCCAAGTCGCGTTGCTTGCTCATTGACATTGCTGCCCACTCTCCTCCAGCAGAATCTTTCCGATTTCCACGACTATTTTCTCAACCCAATGCTGCGGGTAAGTAGCGGTAAGGTGGCGCATGCTGTAGTGTCTCAGGCCCCATTTCCAGACCATGGCGTCAGCTATGTATTCGATTCTCTCCTTATACCGGGCCCGGTCCCCGCGTGACTTGGGCCATTCGTCCTCAGGGGGCCTCTGGGCCACGACGTGTCCCAACTCTCGTAGGAAAGCTCCCAAGAACAGATCTTCTGCCCACTCCTGCTGTTCTTCATAAATCATGATCCTATATGTCCTGGCATCAGGTGGGCCTTGGCTCCTTGTGCTCATGCCCAAGGGCAAGCCCACGTCGGGCACGATGACAACAGTCAAATTTCGTGCTCCGGACAGGAATAGCTCTAGGACATCTTCGGGGAGGAGCGAGAAGGCCTTTTCAAAGCGTTTCGCAGTAGCGGACAGCCACTTTCTTGCCGCTGTCGTGGCGGCCGGGCCGAACATGGTCTCGGACGTATTTGGCAACAGCTTCACTTTGTTGACTCATTAAGAATCGCCCACCACCTTGCGACCCTTCACCAGAGGTTGGTGAACGGCGTTGTTTTGGCCTCCTGATTCGTCGACGGCGGGGGACTCGACGCTGAGCCTTGCCATTTCGACAGCAGTTCTGTGTATTCTTTGTTACCTGGCGCCATGGCAAGGGCCTTACGAAGAGTGCTCACAGCAGCGGCCTTCTGGTTTAGGGCGTACTGTACCTCGGCCTGGATCTGAAGCATATCCGAGCTGTTCCCCTTGGTGAGAGCGACGGCCTTATCAACCAGACGCTGGGCTTGGGCCGGATTTCGTAAAGGCGGTTCCGGCGCCAGGGCATGGAGCAAACCAAGGCCCGCGTACGCGGGTGCGAACTGCTTGTCCAATTCGATGGCCTTCTCAAAGTCCTTGACTGCCAGTTCGTATTCCCCCAGCTTCCTGTACGCCGTAGCCCGGTCTTTATATAAAACAGGGGACGAAGGCATCATCTCAATAACTTTGCTGAATTCTTCCACGGCCTTATCGTGACGACCTTTCCCGCTCAAGGCCATGCCGCGGTTGTGATAGGCAGAGGAGAATTTAGAGTCTATTTTCAGGGTCTTGTCGAAATCTTCGAGCGCCCGGTCGTAGTCTTTGAGCCTCATGTGTGCCACGCCCCTGTTGTTGTAGTACATGGCCTTGGTCGAATCGAGCTTCATAGCTTTGTCAAAGTCTTCGATGGCACGCTCGTACTCGTGTTTGCCGTTCAAGGCAAAGCCGCGGTTGTTGTAGTATCTTGCGTCTCCTGAATTCAAACGAATTGCCTGATCGAAGTCTTTGATCGCTCGATCGAAGTCATTTTTGCCGTTGTACGCAAAACCTCTTGTATTGAGGGCCTCGGAAGAAGTGGGGTCCAACTTGACCGCAACGTTAAGCGCTTCAATCGCGCTGTCGTAATCATTGACGGCATTGTAAGCGAAGCCAAGACGAGTGAAGGCCGCGGCGTAAGCCGGATCAAGCTTAACGGCCTGTGTCAGGTCCTTTATGGCAGACTGGGGATCGCCTTTCTTCAAGTAAACTTCCCCTCGTTTGGCCCAGCACTGGGCTGAATTGCCATGCATCTTGATAGCTTCAGAAAACTGATTGAGCGCATCATCAAGGTTACCTGCATCTTCCGCATCGAGTCCTGCTCTGATAAAATCGGCGAATTGAGCAGCATGCGCATTGTGCGGTCCCCACAACAGGATTACGAGGGCGCATATGCTAAAGAGGACCTGTCTGCTCATGAACATCCTTTCTCCGGGCAGCTTGCATGGTGTCATAGCGAGGGCGCCGCAGTGCTTGGAATGTGTGGCCCGCGGAGGCCGACGTGCGAAGTCCTTCCAGTGACGTCCAAAGTGATCTATATCTATTTTCCGACCTTATGACAAGTGATCCGGGGAATCAACCATCTCTCATAGAAGTGAGGTTCGCATGGACGTTATAGAGACCATTCGGGACCGGAGGAGCACACGGGCCTTCAGGGCTGAACCCGTCCCCCGAGAATTACTCGAAAGAATACTGAACGACGCCTCTCGCGCCCCTTCGGCAATCAACATGCAGCCGTGGGAGGTACACATGATCTTGGGGGAGGAGGCAAGAAGGCTTTCACGAAGGCTCATGCGTTCTTTTCGAGAACGCGGGCTCACTTGCGGTCCCGGATCAAGCCGGCCTCTGCCTGATCGTTTCATGCAGAGGGCCAGGGAGTGCGGCGAGGCAATGGCCCCGCTGCTGGAGCGTATGGGCACTGATTTGTCCAGCTTTGTCAATGAGGGGAGCCTTAACTTCTACGGAGCCCCGGCTGTGGCTCTCATCTTCCTCGATGAGTCCTGTCCTCCCGAAAGGATGGCCGACATTGGAGCGTTTATGGCGTACCTGCTCCTGGCCGCAGCAGGCCATGGTTTGGCCTCATGTCCTATAGGTCTGGTCAAATTGTATGAAGACGATGTGAAAGACCACCTCAACATACCTGAGTCCAAGATTCTAGTGATCTCCATAGCCCTGGGAAAGCCTGAAGCAAAGGCCCCGATCAATGAATTCAGATCTTCGAGAGCGGTGCTGGACGAATTCGTTAGGTGGATAGAATGACGGTGTTCGCCGGGCAAGAGGGATTTACCGCAGAGTGCGCGGAGAACGCAGAGAGGAAAAATGGCTTAAACAAGACAAATAGGTTAGTGGAATACTCTGTGCAGCCGATGAACTTCGGTTAGGATGTGGCTAGCAAACCCCATGTCATTACTAGCGCTAGTCAAGCCAGGGCGGAGCCTCCCGGAAGGCGTTCCCAGGCTGTGGAGCCTGGGAACGAGAATACAACTCCCCCCTCCGCCACACAGCCCATTCTACTTAGGCACCGACTTGTGTACCGGTATCTGAGCAGCGGTTTCGGTCGGCAAATGGAATTGGCTCTGGCGCACGTCGGTGTTGCTTGCAGCGATGCCTGTCGTGTCCAGTCGTCTCCCGACTCCCTTGGCCGTCCAAGTTTCGAGCAAGCGTGCCCCCAGTTCCTCGCCTGTCAACATCGTTGGGTCAGTGATGGGCCCCTGGAAAATCAGGAGAGGCAAGTACGTTCCTCTTTCCCAAGTGGGGTAGGATTCCTATAATTTGCATTGTTCAATGGGGGTATCGGAACCGCGTGGCCTTCGTACATCGGGGTCGTGGTATTGGGCACCCGGCCAAAGCCAGGGAGGCCGCGCCGTCGGCGAGATTGAATGCAGTGTTGTGGCTCTTGTAGGACGAAGCGAATTTGAAGTCTATTATGGACTGCGTCATCAGACCCACTCCGATAAGACTCACAACCGCCAGCACCAGCAGCACTATAGCCACTGCGTTCCCTCTGTCGTTATTTG
>CAVUIT010000019.1:0-388396 GCA_963741625.1 uncultured delta proteobacterium | reverse complement strand
GCTGGAACACCAATGCTCTTGGGCCACGATATCGCCTGGTTGAGGTTCGAATTCGCGGCGGATCTCGCCACCCCACGTGCCGTTTTCGAAGGCTCTTGTGCAACCACGCTGCCTTCTGGATGGGCGCAATGTACTTCCAGGTCTCGTAGTCGCCTGGACGGTACCGATGATGCAGCGCATAGAAAACGCGAAGCTCCGCTTTCCGCGCAGCATTCAGGACTTGCAGCATATGAGGAATACAATTATTTGCTTCTGCAACAGCTCTTCAAGCGATCCCATATTTTGCCTCCCTCGGAAATGAAATCGTTATATGGATCGATGACGAGAAGCGCAGTGATCTCTTTGTCAAACTTCAGATTTTCCATGTTCTTCCCTCCTATTCGTTCACCTAAATCGACAGTCAGATTTGTTGAATGCGAGCGTCAACCAGGTGAAAAGCTCCGTCCGCGTCGGTAGCATCGGCCGCTGATTACTGCCTCCTACGCAAAGGGTTCCAGTTTGGACAAGACGGTGGGGAGAAATTCCGCAACCGTCGGATGAATATGCATTGCGCGCTGTACTACCGTATACGGCGCCTTCGCATACATGACGTCCAGCAAAACGTGAACTACTTCATCGCCTCCGGTCCCAAGAATCGCAGCACCCAGAATTTGTTTTGTTTCCGCATCAACAGAGATTTTGATGAAACCTTGTGTCTCACCTTTCTCAATGGCCCGGCCCACTCGGCTCATCGGATGTTTCGCAGCGAGTGCAGCGCGCCCGGACTTCCGTATTTCGGCGTCCGTCATGCCGCATCGGCCCAGCGGCGGATCTGTAAACAAGGCGTACGTCTGGATTCGGTCTGACACGCGGCGATGGTCTGCGTTGAGGAGATTGTCGGCGACGATCTCATAGTCGTTGTATGAAGTATGCGTAAAGGCGCCGCGGCCGTTGCAGTCACCCAGGGCCCAGATGCCGGGCACGTTCGTTTGCAGTTGATCGTCAACGATGATGTAGCCGCGTTGGTCGGTCGCAACCCCGGCCCGGTCGAGACCCAGGTCGTTCGTGTTGGGAGTACGTCCCACCGCGAGAAGAACATGAGTGCCTAATACTTCCGGCGGACCTTCGTCGCAATCGATGCCGACGGCGATACCGCTGTCGCGCTTCGCCAGTGATATACATTTCGCATTCGGCCGAATCCGTATCCCCTCAATCTCCAGGATTTCGCGCACGGCTTCGGAAACATCTTCGTCTTCACGTCCAATCAGGCGCGGTCCCATCTCTACAATCGTGACTTCGCTCCCGAAGCGGCGATACATCTGACCGAATTCCAACCCAATATAACTTCCGCCGACAATGACGAGATGCTCCGGCAAAAAGTCGACATCCATCATCGATGAGTTGGTGAGAAATGGCACATCATTAATCCCCGGAATCGCGGGAACAGAGGCGCGCCCACCAACGTTGATGAAAATTTTGTCGGCTTCCAGGACTTCATCGTTGACCACGACAGTGCGGGACGACTGAAAGCGGGCATGGCCCTGGATGACCGTACAATTCTTAAGTCCTCGCAACCATTCCTCTACGCCCCTGTTCGACCGTCCGGAAACTTCATCCTTGCGTGCTTTAACACGTTTCATATCGACGCGCACATCGCCATTGACAACAAAACCATATTCGGCGCCTCGGCGAGCAACATGGGCCGCGTACGCGCTGGCAACGAGCGTCTTTGTCGGTATACATCCCGTATTCACACATGTGCCACCAAACTTGTGGCGTTCAATAATGGCGACCGCCATGCCCGCGGCCGCAAACCGCGCAGCCAAAGACGGGCCTGCCTGGCCGGTCCCGATGATGATTGCATCGAAATGCTGCGACACGAGACACCTCCTTTAAGGAAGATCGAGGCCACCATAGGCCAGCGCACCGATGCAGTGCTCGCCGGGCGCGCCGCGGCCGATGACGATCACGTCGTAGTCGTTCATTGGGGCAGCTCTTTGCCGGCCTGCTCCGCCACCATGTACGCGGCGTACCAGTCGGGCCAGTTCGCGTCGCGCTGCCCGGTGCGCTTCTCGTGCTCGCCGTGGGCGGCCTCCGCACGCCGAAGTGCGCTCGCCAGATCGTTCGCCGATGCGAAGGCTGTCGTCGCGGGATCGATGCGACCGGGCAGCCGCGTCGTGACCTCCTGGAACAGCCAGCCGTTGCCGTCCGGATCACTGAACGAGGCGAACGAGTAATAGCTGCGATGCTCGGGATCCCGACCGCTGACCCGTCGCCGCCCGAACAGGTAGGGCTCGTCCGGGCCAGTGTGCACGCCACCGGCGTCGTGGAACACCTCGCTGATCTCGACGCCGCGACGGAGCAGCTCGTCGCGGGCGGCCTCGATGTCGGCGACGATCAGGTACAGGCCCTGAGCGGAGCCGGGTGCCGCCGCGGTGACGTTCTTGCCGAAGATGACCGAGCACCCGGAGCCAGGCGGCGTGAACTGGATCACGCGCCAGTCGTTACCGTTGTCGAAGTCACCGTCGAGCCTCCACCCGAGCCTCCCGTAGAACTCCTTCGCGCATCGACATCCGAGACGGGAATGACGACTACCTCGAGCTTCATGTCGACTCTCGCGACGCTCGCGTCGCTGGCGGCATCGTTACTGCGGACTTCATGCTTTGGATCTGCCATGATCTTTCCTCCTCTGTGAGGTTGGTTTAATGCGCATCCGCAGACACTCAGACCGTTTTTGCCGACGCGGTGAATGTCGCCGCATTCTTCCTGACGAACTCCTGCACGCTCAGCGGCCCTTGCCCCGTTAGCGTGAGCACGTCGTCCGACATGCGGTCGTAGCGTCCAGCGCGGTGCAGATCGGCCATCGTCGCGAAGTGGTTCACCAGGTGAACCGGCAAGCCGCTCTCGAGCAGCTCGTCCCGCCACGGCTCGACCGGAATGTCCTGAAATGTGATGGTGCGGCCAAGCGCCTTCGAATACTCCTGTGCATAGAAATGCATGTTCTCGGACTGCGGACCGGTCAGGTGATAGATCTTGCCGATGTGCGGCTGCGGATTGGCGAGCAGCGCGGCGACCACACGTGCAACGTCTTCCGCTGCGACCGGCGAAGTCTTGCCCTCGCCGAACGGTAGTCTGATCTGATTTGATTTCCTGACCGAATCCGAAGTGAAAATCAGGAAGAAGCCTTCGAGAAACACTGTCGGCCGCACGTGCACGACCGGCAGACCGGACCAGTTCAGCGCCTGTTCGGCGAGCCAGTGCAGCTTGTGCTGCGGGCTCGCTGTGGTTTCGGTAATGCTCATCTGTGAGACTGTCATCTGCGACATATTGATGAACGCCTTCACGCCGTGATGCTTCGCCACCACCGCCGCATTGACCGTCGCAGCCAGATAGGCATCCGAAACCGACATGCCGAAGTACATCGTCTCGCAGCCGGCAATCACCCTATGCATCGAATCGAGATCGAGCAGATCGCCGACCACGACCTCCGCACCCATGTCGCGCAATCCCTGCGCGCGTTCGTCTTCATTTCGCACCATCGCACGCACCGCTTTGCCTTGCTTCAACAGCAGTTCGGTGACCGTGCGCCCTACCGCGCCGACGCGGCCCGCCGCGCCGGTGACCAGAATGGGATTTGCCATGTTTTTTCCTCCCATGCGTTAAATCGAAGTCAGAATCGTTGAATGCGAGCATCAACCAACGGATCAACCGCGATCCAGAAAGGCCCTCACAAGACCTGCTCCGATACCTTGCGAGCCACCGGTCACGATTGCTGTTTTCTGTGTATTTGCCATTTCTAGCCTCCTATTTGGGAGCCTCACAATTTAGTTTGGCGTTGACAGTCTTCTCTCGGATATAGACGGCAATGGAGCAGTTCAGCTCCTTGCTTCTCACAGCGCCCGGGAAAAATTTACGCCGATGGACGCTTGAAAACGAGGATCTTTGCCGCAAACACGTGCACCGGCTCGTCATCTTGATTCAGAGTAGTGCTCTTCACTCTAACGACTGCCTGGTTTGCATTAGACTGGGAGGGCAGAATCTCGAGGATCTCGCTTTCCACCCGCAGAGTATCGCCAGGCCTCGTTGGGTTGGGCCACGTCAACTCGCCGCCGAGTCCGATGATCCCGTTTGCCAGCGGCAACCCACTGGTGACGAGAAGGCGCATGGCCACTGCAGCAATGTGCCAGCCGCTCGCGGCTAACCCGCCAAACACAGTGTCCCGAGCGGCCGCCTCATCGAGATGGAACGGCTGCGGGTCGAATTCTGCCGCGAATGATTTGATCCGCTCCACATCGATCCGATACGTGCCGGACGTGAACCGCTGGCCTACATACAGGTCGTCCAAAAAAAGACCCTGTTCACGCTTCATAGTCATTCATCCGATCTTCGTGCTGTACGATCTGCATCCTATTCCTGGAGTAGTTGATGAACGAATGAGATCGCGATTGATCCTTCGCCCACGGCGGACGCAACACGCTTGATGCTGCCGCCACGCACGTCGCCCACAGCTAAAACCCCTGGCACACTGGTTTCGAGCAAGTACGGCGGACGGGCAAGCGGCCAGCGTGCAGCGCTCAGATCGTCCGGCGACAGATCTGCTCCAGTTTTGATGAATCCTTTAGCGTCGAGAGCGATGCAGCCATCAACCCAACGCGTGTTGGGAACGGCCCCGACCATGACGAATAAGTGGTTGATATTGTGCTGCTCAGTTTGCCCCGTTTGATTGTTTCGCCACCGAACAGATTCGAGATGATCGCTTCCTTCGAGCGCCACGATCTCCGTGTGGCGCCGCAATACTATCGTAGGAGTTTCTTCGATGCGCCGAATGAGATAACGCGACATCGTGTCGGCCAGCCCCGCGGACCTGACAAGCATATGCACCCGCTTGGCCTTTTGCCCCAGAAAGACGGCCGCTTGGCCGGCCGAGTTCCCGCCACCGACCACAATCACTTCTTCTCCGTCACACAACTGCGCTTCAATGAAGGTCGCACCATAGTACACTCCCGCGCCCTCGAAGCGCGACAAGTGCTCTAATGGCGGCTTTCGATACTCCGCCCCGGTCGCAATCACGATCGCGTGCGTCGGAATTCGAGCGCCGTTCTCCACTTCAACGACGTACGGTTTGCCGTTGCAGTTGAGTCTGGTGGCCTTGGCGATGAGTATCTGCGCACCGAACTTCTGCGCCTGGTTGTATGCCCGAGCTGCGAGTTCCTGGCCCGAGATGCCGGCGGGAAATCCCAAGTAATTTTCAATTCGCGAGCTTGAACCTGCCTGGCCGCCCGGCGAGTCCGATTCCAGCACCAAGACTTCAAGTCCCTCTGACGCGCCATAAACTGCCGCCGCCAGTCCGGACGGGCCGGCGCCGACGATGACAAGGTCGCGCATCTGTGTTTGGTCTATGGCCTCGTTAAAACCGAGCAAGTCGGCAACTTGTTGGTTGCTCGGGTTCCGCAGCACAAGCTGGCCGCGGCAGATCACCACGGGTATCTCGTTGGCGGCGATATGGAAACCATCCAGTAGGTGCTCCACGTCCGGGTCGCGTTCGAGGTCTATGTAGGAGTGGGGGTGACCGTTGCGCATCAGGAACTCTTTGATCCGAAGCGTACCCGCGGAATGCCTTGACCCGATGAGCACAACATCTCCCACTCCGGCCGCCACCAACTCGACCCTGCGGAGAATGAAAGCTCGCATTAGGACCTCACCCAGCTCGGCGTCGGTCTGCATCAAAGCCAGCAAGCGTTGGGGATCAAGTTCGATCACCTCGCCCGGCTGGGTAGCCCGTATTCGCAAGAGAGCCCGGCGGCCCGAGAGCAAGTTGACTTCGCCCGTGAACTGACCCGGGCCAAGGACGGTGACAAGGGTTTCAGCCGCGCCTGAGGGCCGCACAATCTCAAGCTCGCCGGAGTCCACCACAAAGAACGGTACGGCGCTGTCTCCCGGTTCGACGACCACCTCGCCACCCTGCATTTCACGTATGTGCCCGTGCGCTGCAATGCGCCGAATCTGTGCCGTCGTTAATGTCGGAAATATCTGCTCAGCACGAGAGATGGTCAGCGGAAGCGCATTGGATGTATCGCTCATAGAAGTCCTTTCCGGTGCAGTTGCTCCTAGCAAAGAATGCGACGGGAATACGGAAAAGCTGCCCAAACTCCAAGCCGATATAGCCGCCGCCCAACACAAGGAGGTGTTCGGGAACAGCGTCAAGTTCCATGATGGAGGCGTTGTCAAGAAAGGCAACGGTCTCCAAGCCTTCCAACTTGGGACGTGAGGCGCGCGTGCCGGTATTGATAAAAACGTAATGGGCGGAGATGGTTTGCCGAACGCCATCTTTCAATCGAATTTCAACGGACTTTGGACCGGTGAATTTAGCCTCACCGAAGATCAAATCCAGGTTTGCGGTCTTTTCGATACTCGCCTGGCTGCCATTGCGGAAGCTGTTCACAATATTGCGCTTGCGTTCCCGGACTTTTCGTAAATCTACGGTGATAGCGCCGGTATGAACCCCATAATCCGCCGAGCGCCGCGCAAGATAGGCGACCCGTCCGCTAGCTATCATAGTCTTAGTTGGAGTACATCCCTCGTTCACGCACGTGCCGCCAACGTGTTCTCTTTCTATGAGAACGGTTCGCATGCCCGCTTGGGCAAGCGCCGTGGACAAGGGTGTCCCGGCCTGTCCCGAACCGATAATTATCGCGTCATATTGCTGGGAAGTGGTCATAAGAATGCAACTAATGAGATTCGTATCAATTTTGCTTGCGCCGAACTAATTAATCGCTTCAAATTGCACTCGGCCTAAAATGCTAACCAATTTGGCCCATTGATCATTGTTTTTTCAGAGTGGCCGACGACAAGAAAGGTTCCCGGATTGGAACCAAACTCTTCGTTGCGGCGATTCTCTCGCCTTACGAGCGACCGCATTGGCATCGACATCGAGAATGATCTCAATTTTCATTAGAGCGCCCAGGATTCGGAAGAATTGCTTCCACAGGGGAATGCAGAAGAGGAATGAGTAATCCTGCGTGAAACGTTGCCATCTATCTTGCCGGACGGCTCTCCCCCGCACATGAAGCAAAGGACGCAAACGACAGGAGCTTGAGGCGGAAAGTGGAGGAGATCGAGCGAGCCCTACCATGAGCCAAGAGCAGACCTGACCCCAGAACCGTCGGATATGCCCAAATCCGCCAAATAGGGAAACCAAATTCACGGCCTGAAAGCCGAAAAAAGGACTGAATTGAATTCGATAGGTCGCTGTTGGAGTAATCATGAAGAGACTTCCCGGTCTTTTATCATACTGCGGATTTGCAGCTGACGCGGTCTAGGGTACCCGTAGCCGAAAATTCTCGGCCAAGACCGTGCAGTTGTGTATCCATTCTTGAGCGCTTTTGTCGCCCAGGCCGGCCTTTTCCTTGAAGTCGGACCAGTATGTGTGAAGGAGCTTGTAGCAGGTGTTTTGGGTCTTCCAGAGATTGACCTCGAACGGCAATGTCTGGACTAGTTTTGCGGCGCTATTCAACCTCTCCATGCGAGAAAGGTCGTCAGGTTGTTCGAGAAGTTGTTCGGCCAGATGCTCAATATTGACTGCCAGTAGCAATCCTAGAGCAGTCGCATCCAGAGTTGCGCCGGCCAAACGAGCTTCTTCCAGAAGAGGTCGAACGACTTCGGGCTCAAGCCCCTCGCCTTGAAGCGACCCACGAAGCTTGGCATTCAAGCATAACTCCGCTGCCAAAGCCAGGCCCTTGGGCAGTGGTGCGCCGGCCCCTTTCAGAAAGCGAATCAACGGAGCATGGTGCTCGTATAGCGAGCCATATGCAGCTTCAGCCTCTCTCAGAGTCGGCTCCATGATCATGTTCAGGACTTTTCGTCGCTCATCGGCAAACAACGAAGTCAGAGAGTACGTAGAAGTCCCGAAGTGCTTACCCAGCAAAAGTATGGTCTTCGGAAAGTCAGCTCTGGCGAAAGCCTCTGAAATCTCTTTGACAAGTGCTTCATATTTTTGCGCTCCCTGATATTCACCCGTGCCGCAGGCGATATTGTGATCACCAAGGTGTAAAACGCCAAAGCACAAGCTTGTGGATATCGCGCGTAACTTTTGAAGTGACCTTTGCACGTCCGATTACAAGCTTTGTGCTTCCTGCCTGAAAATTGCGGTAATCCTCCATGAAGGCAGAATACGAATAGATCGAGCTGCGTTCACCGTTGTCCTGGAACAGCGAGCTTATGGCATAGTGGGCACCCACATTTTTCAAGTCGAGCATGGCAGGCCTGACGGATTTCTCATAAATTGCTGCGGCCGTCACTGTGTTCAGGTATGTTACTCTTGGCAAGTTCAAGATGTTCGAGAAAATCAGGTTCGAAGGAGTCGCTAAAAAGCTGGTCGGCCAACTGAAGAACTCTGCCGGCATACTGTATGACCTGAACTGTCTCAATCCCGGAAAGCTCGTCAAAAAACCAACCACAACTTGTGTACATGAGCATTGCGTGGCGCTGGAGCTCCATGAGCTTCAGGACGGTGATCTCGTCATCGGAGTTCAATGGCCTGGTCGCGTGACGGCTCAGAAACGCACTGATTCGGTCGGGTGATCGATCCACGATGATGTCGATGTAGTCGTCTCGAGCCGCCCACGGATCGGTCAGAAACCGTCCGGCCAATTGCTCATAAGCCGGGTTAACGGCATCTCGGAGCCAATCCAGAGCCGCACGCAGGGGGGCTCGCCAGGCCTGGTTCCAACCCGGGTTGCCTCCGCTGTTACACCCGCAATCCGACCGCCAACGTTCTATTCCGTGAATGCAGCTCCACGAGCTATTCTCGATGATCTCCACCTCGTGCGTCGGTGGATAGTCCTCCAGGTACTGGCCGTAATTCGTCAACCGTGGCAATCCCGTTGAACTCAATATCATGGAGCGCACGAGCGAGGGCCATGTCGCCGCCGCGATGGTGATGCCCATAGCTTTCGCCATCCGTTGCGACGTGGACGAGGCGGGGAGAGGACCGGTCCTCGCTGAACTCGTACAGCAACCTCTTGGCGAACGTCCTCTCCGTTGTCGAGCAATCCTTCAAACGCTACAGCCTGTGAAATGTGACCATCGTAAAAGAACAGATTCATAACGCGCCCTGACGGTAGTGACACTTGGTAAGCCATGGTATGATCGATTCTTCCACCACTCACGTCTTGCCACTCACCACCGTCAATGGGCCGTACCCGCTGTGCCTGACTGGGGGAAAGTATGGCAAATCCGATACCGTGTTGCGCCATGATGTCCAGGGTCTCAAGATCTACAGCCGTCTCTGGGAGCCACAACCCTTCCGGATTACGTCCAAAACGATACTCAAAATCCTTTATTCCCCAGATAATCTGGGTCTCCTTGTCGCGGCTGTTAGCCAACGGTAGGATCATGTGATTGTAAGCTTGGGCCAAAGCAGATCCATGGCCTGAGAATTTCTCTACGCTCTGCCTGTCTCCCTCCAGAATTGCCTCATACGCGTCGGTGGCATACTTCTCCATCCAGAGCAAGAGAGTTGGACCAAAGTTGAAGCTTATGCCGGCATAATTGTTCACCAGTTGGACGATTCGTCCTTCCGTGTCCCAGAGTCTTGACACTGCGTTGGCAGCATAGCATTCGGCTGAAATTCGCTCGTTCCAGTCGTGGTACGGGAACGCTGAATCTTGGATCTCAATTGCCTCCAGCCAGGGGCTTTCCCTGGGAGGCTGATAGAAGTGTCCATGAATACAAATGAATCGGTCCATGATCTAAGCTTCCTGTTTGAGGTTAAAGACCAATAAGGCATGTTGCGTCAAATTCACCGAGACTCCTCGTTTTACAAATTAGACCTCGTTTGAAACCTGTCATTTCGTTGTTTTACTGGTTCACTGTTCTTCAGGATCGTCCTCGGCGCCGGTCTTGACCCAACATCTGAGAACTTCGGCCACGCTCCACGCCTGTGCAATGCAACCTCTCGGGGCATGCGGTTCCTCGGCGTCGAAGATCTCGCTGATGAAGCCGATGCCGGCATGGTCCAATTCTGGTGCAAACCTGCGCACCAACCGCCGCGCACCCGCTTTGTCTTCGGGATGCAATTTCAGCCATGCGTCAATGTACGGGCCTATCAGCCACGCCCAGACCGTACCTTGATGATATGCTGCATCTCGAGAGCGAAGATCACCGCTGTAGGTCGGCTTGTAATCCGGATGATCCCTAGACAGCGATCTGAGTCCAACAGGAGTGAGCAGCCGTTCCGTGACCACATTCATAACGCTCTCCCACCGTGAACGCTCAAGAATAGGATAAGGCAGAGAAATTGAGAGGACTTGGTTGGGACGGCATGCCGGATCATCGCCATCACGCCCGTCTACCACGTCATACAGGTAACCGCCCTCCGAATTCCAAAAGCGATCGTTGAAAGAAGCATAGGCCCGACCAGCATGGTCCGCCAAATGAGCTGCCGCTTGACTTCCTTGTTCTTCCGTAACCCACGTTTCCAGCAATTTCAGTGCGTTATACCACAATGCGTTGATCTCCACCGCTTTGCCGGCTCTCGGCGTTACGACCCAATCGTCAACCTTCGCGTCCATCCAGGTGAGCTGATAACCTTCTTCTCCTTGAGAAAGAAGGCCGTCGGCGGGATCCACTTTAATATTAAAGCGGGTGCCTCGAATATGATGATCCACTATGTCCAGCAGCTTGGGAATGAGCAGCTGGAGGATGGCACGGTCTTTCGTAATCTCGATGTATCGCCCAATTGCATGGAAAAACCAGAGAGTCGCATCGGCAGTGTGGTACAAACCCCGTTTTTCGCCCTCAGGGAACATATTGGGTATGAGGCCGTCCCGGATGTAATAGGCGAAGGTGCGTACAATGGAACCCGCCTCGATATACCGCCCTGTAGTCAAGGTGAGCCCTTCGAGGCTGATCATGGTGTCGCGACCCCAGTCTGTGAACCAATGGTAACCGGCTATGACGCTAACGATGTCGTACCCGGTGGCTTGTCCGCGGGCAGCGTCCTCCTTGCGCCCCGCGGGTTTAATGACGAATTGATCTGCGGCGAGGACCAGTTCCGCCGCTCTCCCCGTGCGTGCTGCGGTATGGGCCAAGCTAAAGAGATGCTCACGGCGCCGTTTCTCGGCCTGCAAGGCTTCTTCGGGCTTCAACGCAAGCATGGTCTCCCAACTGTGACTTGACGCGACCAGTGCCGCATCCTCATTCTCTTGGAGATCAAAGTTGAAACGTCCGGGACTCCAAAGATTCCCCTTGCTACTGTAACCGCGCCGTTCTTCCATCCAAAAAACGACTGGCTGAATTGTTCTGGTGTCCACGTGGAAAGCCGGACCTTGTCCATGAAGGGCAATGCGGAGAGGCGGTAAAGAGCCACCTGACGAAATTTCGTAACGATTGCCACCGAAGAGCGTAATTGAGTAATTGTCCCCGACGGGAGTATCCGGGGGAGCTTCGTGCATGCGGAAGTTTACGGCCGGGGATAGTCCCAACCGCACCGGACCGTCGCCGGACAACATGCGGTATATAATGTGCACGCTATTTTGCATATGGGGGAGCAACAATCTCTTCTCAAGGACGAAATCACCTCTTGTGTAGAGCCAGACCGGCAGGCCTGATTCCAACCGAAATTCCGACAGTATCGGAGGTCCGCAAAACTGCGGCTGGCTGCCCACTTTGCTTTCACCACCGAGTCGCACGCATGCTCCATCGTGGAAGAACAATTTCCTCCGCCATATCATTTAACATTACCACGCGGCCCCAGGGAGCCGGAAGCGCAGCGATCAGGAGCCCGTGATAGCGCAATGTTTGAACACCCGACACCGTGCCCGAAGCATAGCCACCCAGTCCGTTTGCCACAAGCCATTCGCGGGCGAGCAACTTTTCGGTTTCGACCACATCTTCCTTACGCCAGGGAATTCTGCGTACCAAATCGGTCATGACCAGCCTTCTCCAGTTTTCCTGGGCCCCAGGACCACTGCGGCGTGACCTGGGATCCACCAGTTGTCAGGAGTATCTACGGGTGGGGTTCCGGAGCCTCCGTACTTTGGATTCTCGCTCGACCAAATGATTTCCCAACGCATGGATTCCGGTGGGGCCAGCAGGGGTTCCGGCGCGGGATCGAGGTGCAAGTCCAGGCCAAAATTCACCACCAGCAATCTGTCATCTCCATTTTCTCCGAAGAAGCGCAAAACGAAGGCCTCCGGTCCCAAGACCGCGCCGTCCAGTCCGCGATGTCGCTGGGCACGAAACACGGGTTCTTCGCGTCGCAGTTTTATCAAGTCGCGATGGAGAGCGTAAATTCCCGCGTGGCGCTGCCGTTCGGAGATGTCGAGTTTTGATTGTCTGAACAGAGCGGGGTCCCCGGGATCGGTAAGGAGAGGGTTCATATCGGGTGCGGCAAGGCTGTCAAACTGCTGAAGGAATTCGCCCCTACCCTGACGGACTTTTCTCGCCAATCCTTTCTCATGGTCCGCAAAATAATGAAAAGGGCTTGATGCTGCGAACTCCTGTCCCTGGAACAACATCGGAGTGCCAGGACCCAACAGCATGAGAGCGGTCATGGCCCGGTAGCGCCCTGGGCTCGTGAGCATATGGCATCGCAGCCCCCCAGCGGAATTGGCAATCTGATCGTGGTTCTGCATAAAGGTGACGAACGCCTGCGGTTTGAGATCCAGACAGGGAGTGCCGCGACGTTTCTTTTGATGTTTATACCACTGGCCCTGAAACAGGTAGCCCCATTTGGCCGCGGAAATAAATTCCTGTGGAGATCCAAGGTAATCCGTATAATACGCCTGGTTACGCCCTGTAAGAGCCACCATGGCGCTGTGGTGGAAATCATCATTCCATAGTGCGTCCATGCCGTACCCGCCCTGATCGTGTGGCCGCACCAGCTTCACATCTTGCGATTCATTTTCTGCCACCAGAATAACGGAGCGCTTGCCCGCAGCTCCTCGCACATGCCGAGTTATGGCTGCAAGAATATGTTCCGATGATCGATCATAGATATTCTGAGTGGCATCCAATCGCAAACCGTCGAGGTGGAATTCTTTAATCCAGTAGACCGCATTGGAAATGACAAAATCTCTCACAGCATTGGCGCCGTCCCCGTCAAAATTGATCGCGGTTCCCCAGTCCGTCTGATAACGATCAGTAAAGTAGTCATTGGAGAATTTCGGCAGATAATTGCCGTCAGGGCCAAGGTGGTTGTAGACGACGTCAAGGATTACACCCATTCCCAACGAATGGGCTTTGTCCACGAATCCGCGAAAATCGTCAGGCCGTCCGTAAAGATGCGTCGGAGCAAAGAGGTCCACGCCGTCGTATCCCCAGCCGAAACTGCCTGAAAATTCAGCCACGGGCATCAACTCTAGCACGGTTACACCAAGGGTCGCAAGTTCGGGCAGCTCTCGGGCTGCGCTCTCCCACGTGCCTTCCTGGGTAAACGTTCCGACGTGCATCTCGTACAATATCTGGCCCTCGATGGACACGCCCGTCCATTCCTGGTCCGTCCAAGTGAACAGCCCCGGATCAACTATCTCTGACGGACCGTGTGGTCCCTTTGGTTGGAAACGCGAGGCAGGATCAGGGTAAACCTCTGCCCGCCCATCCAGCCTATACCGGTATAACGTTCCGTTTCCTGCTGCAGTGACAAGTCCGGAGAAATATCCATTCGCTTCTCGAACCAGATCAAAATTCCCTTGCGAATCAGTGGAATTCGATGATCCCTCCTCGACCACAACCTGCACGTCTTGGCAAAGAGGGGCCCAGACACGAAAGTGTGCTCCCCCTGAGGTCTGAACTTCGGCCCCCACGGGGAGCCGCCTCTGCACTTCCGTCACCATTTGGCAATCACCTTTCCGGCATTAACCTTAAACACAAAGCATTGGTTGCTGAGTAGGTTGCGCGAACTGAATCTTGACCTAGTAGTCGTAATCGTCAGCGCCGGCTTCCAGATTCAGTCTGGGAACTAAATAGCCAGACTGAATGAAGAGCGACGATAAATTTTGTGGAGCGGAAGCACCAATTCATCGCAATCTTATCTGGTTGGAAGCCTTGCGACAAAAGGTTCTTCAGGCCACGTTTGCTCACTTTCTGAACAGCTTTCGGAAGTGGTAGCCGAAAATCATGAGCGTTACAGCTTCGCGCAAAGACTCGCGATAAAACATGAAGGCCTTGAACAGGAGCTTCCAGTAATAGATCTTGTTATTCCATGTATCGAGAATACCCAGGTAAAGAATAGAATTGAGGAAAGCGGTTGTGCCCAATAACGTTATTCGGCGACGTCTCATGGGCTTGTACAGTCCTCAGAAACTCCAGAACCCGTGTGTAGTATTCTTTCGGGGAATATATGTAATTCAGGACAGCGTTGTATCCTTCCCTCAGGAGCCGTGGATCCATTTTGGGAACGAAATTCATGGACCCATCGCAGTTATCGCCAGAGCAATCCTCGAGGAGTCGCCCCTCCTCTTTGAGGCGCCGGTAAAGGCGGGTTCCCGGAGGTGCATTGAGCAGGCCGATCATGGCTTTTACTACCCCGCTATTTTGAATGAACTTTATCTGGCGCTCAAAAATGTCGGGCGGATCGTTATCAAAGCCTATTATGAAGCCGCCCATCACCTCCATTCCGTTTCGCTGTATCGTCTTGACAGCTTCTACCATGTCCATCGAACGGTTCTGGTGCTTGCCACATTCCGCGAGGCATTCTTCCTCCGGCGTCTCCAGCCCAAGAAAGACAGAGTCAAAGCCTGCCGCGGTCATCAGTCTCATGAGTTCCCCATCCTGGGCGAGGTTCACCGAGGCTTCAGTGTACAGCATAAATGGAAAATCTTTGGCCTCCTGCCAGAGTTTGAGCTCCCTGAGGAGCGTTTTGACCTTCGATCGATTCCCGATGAAATTGTCGTCTACGATGAAGAGGCTCCCACGCCAACCCATTTCGTAGAGTATCTCAAACTCCCGTATCATCTGGTCATTCGATTTCACCCTGGGACGCCGGCCATTCAGGTTGACGATGTCACAGAACTCGCAATCGTACGGGCATCCCCTGGAATACTGAACTGACATTGAAGCGTAGAGCTTCATGTCTATAAGGTCCCATCTGGGCAGGGGGGTCAAAGTGATGTCGGGCTTCTCCTCAGTTGTATAGACTCGGCGTGGGCTTCCTGCGACCAGATCCTTCAGGAACAGTGGGAGCGTTATCTCCGCCTCATTGAGGACGAGATAATCCACATCGTCAAAGTCCTCCGGACAACTTGTGAAAAGCGGTCCGCCACCCACTATTGGCTTGCCCAAGGCGCGGCATCTGGCGACAATCTGTCGTACTGACTCTTTTTGAACGATCATTGCCCCGATGAAGACCATGTCGGCCCATTGGATCACTTCATCCGGGAGGCTTTCAACGTTCGTGTCCACGAGCCTTAAGGTCCCAGTCCCCGGGAAACATGGCCGCGACCGTCAGCAGCCCCAGAGGCACGTGAGCCGCCTTCTTGCGGATGAACTTCATAATGTGCTTAAAACTCCAAAAAGTGTCGGGTATCGACGGATAAATCAATAGTGCTTTCATGAATACATCCCCGTGGCGAGTAATCGGTCTTCCGCGGATTTCATGATCTCGTCAGTCCTTATGTCTTCGGCATACGAACGGCGCCTGCCCTATTATGAAGGCTATCGAGATTGGCTGCGAGCGAGCCGAAACACCTGAGTACGAATGTGCATTCAACTCAGTAAGATCGCAGTGCCTCCTCTAAATCTTTAGGGTTCAGGTTCATTGTTGCTGCCGCCACCAAATTCGAACCCGCGTAGCTACCAGCCAAATCACTCCGAAAGTTAACAGCAGGACACCCAGGCCGGACGACAACATTATGAGAAAACCTAGTGCTGCCACCAGAGACGCCAGAATCACATGGATTCTTAGGTCATTCCACACCCGTTGTCTCATCGGTAGCGCCCTGTATGAAGCCGTCACCACCTGGCTTCGCACCATGGGGCCGAAACCGTGCTCATCCCGCCCGCAATGAAGACATACTTTTGCTGCTGAGGGTTTATCACCGAAACAGTGCGGACACTTAACCATATCTGTCGTCATGACATCCCTCCCTTCGCCAAGCTGGTAGTAAACCCGCGAGAACAGAGCGGGGCGCTAACTCACGCCTCACCATATTACCGCTCTTAATAGGTCCGAGGCGGTTTTGTGTGGTTTCGCCTACTTGTCTTTTTCGGCCTTTTTGCTTTGTTTCTTGTCCGTCCGTCTCGGTTTCGCGCGGCCTAATTTGGCCCGCTGTTCCACAGCCTTAGGTTTTCCCATCAGCTCCTCTTCTTGCTCCTCACCCTTTTTCATCCTCCGCGCTAATGGTAGCTCAATCGAATCTATTGCCCTTGCGTGCCATCTCACCGGCTCCTCAGTTGCATCTCCAAAAATTTGCCGGCCCGTTTCGTAAAGCGTGAATCCGCCCTTTAGAATAGCCTTCAACACGGGCCTGGTAGCGGACCATGCCAATGGTATAACCACAGGCGCCGCGAGCATGCCGGCCCCCACCGCGACGCCAGTCCATAGATCACCCTTTGGTCTGAAATCCCAGATTGCCATTTGTAGCTCCTCCTTCTACACCGTTTTGGATGCCATAGCGCCAACCCACGTTCTCACATATCTGTAGCCTGTGATCGGTTGCTTCCAATGTCCAGATAGGGTTTCGTTAAGAGGTGATACCGTAGCTCCAAATGAAACGACTCAATCACCACCTAAGTCCTCATCTACGACCGAACTTATTTCACTCCCCACCGCCGCTATCTCGTTTATCTCCTTCAGTGTTGCCTCATTCAAGTCTGTTCAATGCAACATCGGGGATCTAGTGGCGCGTTCCGCAAATTAGGTTGGAAATGACAAGCCATAATGTCTTTACATTACAGGCTAATCTGGCCGAAAAATGCCCGCCTGATTTCGAAGTGACACTAGTGAACGTGATTGACATTGCGCCTAACCCGCCAGGTGGTAGGCTAATCCGGGAGGCAGTGACGTAGCCCCGGAATGTTTAGGCGCGAACTCAGTGCCGTTCACTAGACGACGCTATCAATCTCCGTCTCCAGCATCAAGGTCTGCCACCAGGTCTTCCCCCTCGTCCCAGTCATCCACCTGTGCCCGCGTAAATACTCCGAGAGCGTAGTAAAAAGCCGTGTACCATGCGGGCATGGCCACATTTCCTCGCGCAATTTGCCAAATCCCGGATATTAACAAGCTCAGAAAGATCAGGCTCGGGATGTCTACTTCACCGCCAGTAAACTTCTTGAGGTCTTGATTATATGCCTGAAAAGTGTCGGCCACATTGCCAAACAAACTCTTCCGGCGAGGGGTGGACCGCCTCAAGAGAAACAAATCGTTTTCCCTGGCAAACTCAACGAGAGCCTTTCTATCGCATTCGTAGGAAATCAGGGCGCTCCCCGTCTGTGGATTCACCCTAATTTCGCCCACGCCGGGACAGGCGGACAGGCGCTCCCGCAGAGTGGAAAAATATGAGACGTCCCCCTTCTTGGAAGGAATCTTGATCCTAAGCCTACGGGCCATCCCATGGGACACATGAGCATCGGGAATCATTTCGCCCTCTCTTTGCAGTGTCTGATCCTCTACGCTCCTTTTCCCTTTCCCTTGACGGGTGCCAGTTCGGCCTGCACTTCAGACTTTGCTTCGGCAGCGAGATCCTCCACCACTTCGGCGACCTCGGCGATCATCTCTCTACCCTTTTCGTAAAGCATAATGCCGCCCTTGATGGCTGCCTTAGCCACCGGCCTCGCAGCGTCTGCTATCATGGGAATTACAACGGGGGCCACTAACAGTCCCACCCCGATTGCGACACCCGTCCAAAGATCAGCTTTAGGTCTATAATCCCAAATGGCCATTTGATGTCTCCTCCCTTGTAGTCGATTCTCAACAGTACTCCCCTGCAGTCATGACGGACTTACTTGTCCGGCAATCCGAAAATGATAAGAAAGCCTTGATATTCCTGTATGGGACTCCTATCTCGGAATTAGCGTGGGGCCTCTGGTACGAACAGGTCTTACCCGTCCGTACCGTCAGCTTCGTCCGAGAAATCAGACAAGAGAGCCTTTCAATGCTCTATCAATTCTTCTTTTCTGACGGAATGGGTTCCGTTGTCTTTTCCTTGACCTTTTCCTCTGAGGGCTTGGACCCTTCGGTTTTTCCCTGAGCCTTTCCCTTCATCTTTTCAGTCTGCTGTTGCTGCTGAGGCGCCAGCTTCTGTTGTTGTTGCTGCGGCGTTTGCTGTTTCTTTAGCTGTTGTCGCTGAGGCTCTTCTCGCTGCTGGTGTTGACGCCGCATCTGTTCAGGCTGCTCTTGCGAGGGGCGCAGCCTGTCTGTGGTTTGCCCGACTCCCTTTGGACAGTCCTTGGCCTTTCTTTTTTCAGCCTCTTCCTTGGTTTTGAATGGCCCTGCTATGGTGGCTGGTGTTTTTTCCTTGGCCTCTATCACCCTGCACACCCCGTTCTTGTCCTTGACCACAAACCAATGTTTCTTTTGAGCCAGAGCAACCCCAGACATCAGAGAAAAAAGTATCACAACAAACAGTACTGACGAACTTTTCAACAATTGACGTTTCATGATTCTCCCCTTTCGTTTGTAATTATTTTCAAGATATTCGCTCGCTCGCCGGCACAGAGACCGCGACAACGAATGCAACGCATGCAAACAGCATCTCCAAAGCCATTACCATATTACCAATTCTGGTTTTCCTCTGAGAATAATCCCGTATTGAAATTGACTCTTCCGGCACAGGGCGCGGGCATGACCTAATGGGCCAGCGGCTGGGTAACTGCTGCTGCATTCCGCGCCTCGTTTCGTCGTTTTGCTGCCGGCTCGTCAGTTCCATTTGCCTCCATGGTCTGCTCCCAATTGTTCAGTGCTGCTGCTGTTCCAGTATTTACATGCCTCTGCTCGTATTGAGAGGCATCACCGAGCCTCTGAATCTCCTTTTTCGGTCTTTTGTGCGGGGGGCTCTTCAAGCCGGACCATCAACCACTGCTGAGTAATATCCTTGCCGAAGTGGACCAGTGCCTCGGTTTGGTCCTGAGTGAGATTATTTATCCCCGCTTCCATCACTATGTTGGTATCTTTCCCGTCCGCAAAAGTCCATGCTGCCCGCTGAGTCTTTTTGTCCACCGTGCCTTTGACGGGACGAGCGATGTCGGTGTCCGAGTTGTAATATGTTCCTGATATTACGCCTTCTTTGCTCACTGCAAGCTGGAGAACCGTGTTGGACACACCTGTGTCTCCCCGACTCAAAGCGAATACGCCCAAAGGCAACCATTCGGTCTTATCCGCAGTGTCATCCTTGGCGGTTGAGGCAAGTTGGGTCGCTTGTTGGTAATAGTCATCAGCCGTGGCTACCTGCTCCCCGTTCATGTACACAATGTCGTTGTCGTAAAGAACATTGTCCCCGTAATCGTAGGAAACCGGCGAACTCCACCCCCAAGGGAACCAGGCAGACGCGATTGCCCAGGTAGCCGGTCGCCACCAATAATGCCAGTCGTGATTGTGCCACACTTGATTGTGCCAATACTCGTTCGCCAAGTGAGGGTGATTTGACCACCAACTAGGGTCGAGTATGTTTTGCTGGCGGTAATTATTACGAATTTGTTGGGCCGCCTGAGCATTCGCGCCCGCGCCGATTATCACCAATTCCGGACCGGTCCATAAGGGCCGGGTCGACACCTGCACGGTGAGCGTCCCCGCCGCCAGGCTTACCCAAACGCTGCAGCGCCAGTGCGGCTGCTGCGCCGCCCCCAGCTGCTCCTAATGTTCCAAGGCCCGGCTTTCCACCCTCCGAGGCCTTGGGAAGATTGAGAAAGTGCTGCACTTGCCCTTGCGTCGGCCGCGTCGTACCGGATGGGCGTTTTCCGGGCTGCTGCACATGCGCCTGCTGTTGCTTTACTCGTTGCTCGCTGAGGACACCTGCTGTTGTTTTACTCGTTGCTGCTGAGGCGCCTGAACATGTGCCGGTGACGGACGGCGCAGCTGTTGCGACCTCTGAGGCGCCTGCACATGCACCTGTGGCAGACGGCTCACAGAAGGCGCGCTGGTTGCGATATGGCCACCCGGTCGTCCGCTGCTTTGGGGCGCTCGCTGTTGCTGGACGCGAGGTGCCTGCTGTTGCTGAACGCGAGGTGCTTGCTGTTGCTGGACGCCGCCTCCTGCCCCGAGACCGCGAGCCTCGGCATCGACAAGCGATAAGACGAAGACAGATGCGAGAGCCATTAAGTAAATCGCTGAATTCTTCATGGATAAGCCCTCCAATTCTGGTCCGACAGGTTCTACTGAGAGATTTGCTTGCGAACCACCCTGATCTCTTCGATATTGGGCTGGGGTTCCCCGTTAATTTCGCGGCCGATTGAACTGAATGTGAAGGTGTTCTCGTCAAGGGCCGTGTAGATGTTGATTGCAGACGTCTTTTCACCGGTGATCAGAACACCAGTGGTTCTGACCGTCCAGCGAGTGCCCTCTCTGGACCAGACTCCCTGTCCGAAGCCGCCCAAGGAATCGAAAACCCACGACTTGATACTTTTGATCGATGGGTCCCAGCCTATGACCTCAGTTCCTTCAAGCGCGGGGCGGCCCTCGAACTGGACTCTGAAGGAGAGTGTTATAAAATTCTTGTTTTTGGTCCATTGGGCCAGGGTTTCAACGTCTACGTTTTCGCTGTCGTCCACCCAATCCCCCGTCAGCCATTCAAGTTCCTTCAAATGCTCGTAATTCGACGGAGCACTAAAGGTTTCTTCCACGTGGGCGATCTTCCACGCGGCTTTCCGCTTTACGTGCGTCACTTCGTAGGTCAACTCCTTTGGTTTTTCTCCCGGACGGGAAACCACCGCGGAGCCCACTTCTACGGCTTCGTTGTACCGAGGGAAACGGATCTCCGATATGGCCAGTTGGATCTGGATTCCCTGATTATCGGAAAAGAACTTCTTAAAGGCCTGCTCGATCTTGTCCCGGCCTTTCAGGACTTCTCCAGAGGGAAGGATGTACTCCGCGCCTTCAGCCCAGTGGGATGCGAGACTTTCGGCGTCACCCTTGTTGAACGCCTGGACGAAGGACTCCGCTTCACTTCGGATGGCAGACTCGTCCTTCGCGTACCTGTCGGCTTTTTGGGCGATGGCCGAGCCGGCCCATGTGACACACACCACAGCAATGACGATTGCCAATTTTATGCTTCCGACCATTGAGATTCTCGTCTTCATAGCTCGTGCTCCCGCTTATTCCTTTTGAGTTTGAATGCCGATTTAGATCACTTAGTAATCTGTTTCCTAAATTCGCTCACGTAATTTGATCCGTTGAGTACCCGTAGCCGCACGACTTTACCGGTAGACCGGCCTCCGTGCCGGTCATTGATCCGCGGCCGGCAGGGACGCCTGCCCTACAAATCCCGCAGGGGCACTGGCTCCAGTTACTTCACCGAACGTGCGAAATAGAGCACTTAGCCTCTAATTCGAACGACGAGGCATGCCCTATTAGTGGTGGCCCAAGACTCAATCCCGTACTCTTATTTGCCAAGCAGACCCATTACGCCTATTACGATCAAATAAATCCCGATGATCCATGTCAGGAGTCGGGGCGCTATGAGTACCAAAACGCCTGCTATCAATGCCACTATCGGCTGAAGTTGCAGATTTACGTTCATGTCTTCCTCCATAGGACACGCGCTTCACAGAAGCCGCAATTATTAGGATTCATGGAACCAAGCCAAGCACTGGTTCGTGCTTGAGAACTCCCTCTTTAACGGCGTCCAAGAGATCTGGACCAGTTCTTCCACCCTTGCCACCCAGATTTCTGCGGCAAGAGCATAATCTTGACTAGTCCGAGCAGAAACAGGAGTATCACCGCCCCGACCGTAGCACTAATCAACGTTCCGATCAGTCCGTGAAAGGACAACTTCAAGAAGCCGAAAAGAAAGCCCCCGATGAACGCGCCTACGACTCCTACGACCAGATTGATGACCAGACCGGCTCCTCTTCCTTTTATGATTTGTTCGGCCAGAAAACCGGCGACAAGTCCTATTATCAAGAACCCGATCAATGGCTCAATTTGCATATTTATTCTCATGTTTTCCTCCTGCGACAATTAGTCGAAAAACGACGTCCATGCCGGAATTCACCCATACTTCTCCAAGAAGTGCTGCGAGGCGCCGTAGTCAAATCACTTTCTAACTCTTCCATACAGTGATTGTATCTTGCCGGCCAGTTGATTGATTTTTCCGCTGAAGACGCTGGAATACCTATGAGTCCACCATCCCCATTTTTCACGGACTTTACCCTTCAACTGCTTCAGATTTCCTGTAAATTGATTCCGATTCATAGGATTACTCCTCGTTACAAACATTAATTTGTTGGTTTAGACAATTAAATCACTCTCCATGTTCTCCCGGACGAGCAGACCCCGGAAAGTTCTGAGATGGCATTTCGTCTCAGCTTACTTTTGCCCCCCAAAAAACTCTCGGATTTTCCCATACCACTCGGAGTCAGTGAGGTTAGGCCATGTCTTGCTTTCAAAGCTGGGAGCTTTTTCCAACTGACTTTTGTCCATGTCGATAATAATCGTGTCCGCTTGAGCACCTGTCTTCAAGGCTTTCCATGGAATCGGGATCAATCGGTCACCAGTCCCAAGTAAACCCCCGGGAGCCAAAATTATATAGTCTACACATGCCTCCTTGCTCAGCATGAGATCTTCAATCTTTCCAAGATCCTCTCCTTTCTGACTTACCACTTTTTTCCCTATTATCTTGCTGACTCTGTCAGCCTGCTCCATGGCGGTTTTTTCCCTTGTTTGAGTCTGTCCCGTAGTCGTCGCGGCTTTTTCATCAGTTTGACCCTGGACGCTGGGGGTTTTGCCCACTTCTTGTTCAGCGGCGAGGGCTTGGGTTAGAAACAAGGTACAGATTGCCAGAAACAGCGTTATAAAGTTTCTCGATTTCTTCATCGATTTTCTCCTTCCTCTTATCAGGATTATTCGACGGGCGTCAGAGCGATGAAGCCAACGTCCCTTTAGCAGCAGCCAAACAGGCAAAAGGAATTTCCATGATTGGTGCTGTTGACATATCCATCAATCGGTGAAACCGAACTGCCTACCGACCCAGCAGGATGAAAACACCAGCAGCGATGGCAAGCAGAGCAAGTAACACATGGACGATCGGATTACCGACCGATAAAACTGTCAGCAGGCCCGTCACGACGAGCCAGATGCCAAGCAAGAGCATTCCCAAGCTCTTTGTCAGGTTCAGGTTCATGTTGCTCACCTCCCTGTTTGAGAACCGCGATTGGTACTACCGCAGGCATGACATGTCGCAGTGTCCCTCGGTATTGCCCGAGACGTACAAATCCTCGCTCGTGTGAAGTCCGAGAATAGGTCAGGACCTAAGGCTATGGATGTTTCTTCTTTTCTTAAGTACTCACTCCCACTGTCACGCGATTGCGGGAACGTGGGCTTGCATTGCTGCATAAAGCCGTTCCAGGGCCGCTACAGGGTCCTGCGACCTTGAATGAGATTAATCACTATCACCACGACCGCGATGACCAGGAGAACGTGAATGACTCCGCCCAGGGTGTACGAGGTGACTAAACCTAGTAGCCAAAGGACCAACAAGATTACCACTAATGTCCAAAGCATTTTTACTCCTCCTTATGCCGCAATCTTGCGACGATCCGTATCATTTTGAGAGAAAGGACCCACTGCGGGCCAACGCTTGAGCTGAGGGACTTGCACGCAGACTCATCTTTAGGGCCCATGCTGATTTGGGTCCACTCCGGGCTGTTTGTTAGGCTGTTTTCCCCTTCTCTACTTCGGGTGCTCCCGTATCGACCTTCCCCTGTTGCAAGGCCTCTCTTGCCTCTTCCGCTAATTTCAAGTAGTTGACTCGTATGAGGTCTAGTTCCTTTTCATCCAATTCCTCTAAATTCAAGAGCGCATTGTGCGCACCATCCATCACACGAATCAATTCATCCAACTTGACTTGTATGGCTTCGGAATCCCTATTTTGAGTATTCTGGATGAGGAATACCATGAGAAAAGTCACAATCGTCGTGCCGGTATTGATGACCAGCTGCCAGGTGTCACTAAAGCCGAAGATCGGTCCTGTCGTGGCCCACGTGACAATTACCAATACTGCAAATACGAAAGTCGACGGATGACCGGTGGCACTTGCCGTCCATTTGGCGAAGCGAGTAAACCGAGATGTGGATTTTGTAGGTTTCATCGGAATTCATCCTTCAACTGTTGCAGATTTTCTTCACATCGATTCCGATGCATGAAATCACTCCTCGTTACAAACGTTGGACGAGAAGGCCAGAAAGGCTGAATTTGCAGCCTTCTGGCCCAAAAAACGACAACATTTGGAGAGGGCTATTTCACCTTCTCACCCTTTTGGCCAGGTTCTACCGTGGGACCCTCATGACCCGGGCCTCCTTTTCCAGGCTTTCCCTGTTCCGTCGTCCCGCGCTCCATGTGCGGCTGTTCTTGCTTCTTCATCTCGGATGTTCCTGGTTTAACGGCGCCCTTGTCCCCTTCCATGTGCTGCTTTGGCTTGGCGTCCAATTCTTTTGGCTTGGAGGTCCCTTCACCGCTCATTTCAGAAGGTTTCAGCTGCCGTTCCTTTTCCATACGAGCTTTGCCCTTTACCTTCTCCTCTGGAGATACGGTCCCCTGTGTGGCTCGCGTCCCCTGGTCTGGACCTTTCTCTTTCACGCGTCCCTCAGTTTTTCCTTTTCCTTCCTTGGCACTAGTCTGGAAAAAGGTGTTGACTCTGGTGTTAAAGTCCGAATGCAACAGATCAGGAAGCTTGTTCCTTGAAAAGCTCGGAGCTCTCACCAGAACGTCCGGTTCGATGTTCACGAAAATGGCCTCAGGGGTGCTCCTGGAGATAACGTTCCAGGGGATCGGATACCACATTGATCGTGCACCAGGGAATCGTCCGGAAATGACCACAAACTGTGCACAACCGCTATCATTCAAGACCACATTCTCCACCGTTCCCAACACCACGCCCCTTTCGCTGTGCACCGGTCTACCCACTACACCCGACGCGTGGGCTGCGGCTTTGATACTGGTTCTTGATGCACGTTGTGCGAAGGAATGGTCCGGAAGAAAGGCCCACAGAGCTATGGCCAGCAACATTGCCGTCCCAATGACTGCACCACTCTTTTTCATGTCAATTCTCCTTTAATAATACTTATTAGCGTCCTATTGGAGCTGAAATCAGAATTTGCAACGAGATTCATCCAATTCCTTCTCCGCTTCCTCACGTTTGAGTCCGTATTTCTCTTGTAACTTACCAGGTAACTGATCTCGCTTTCCTGCCACGACATCCAGGTCGTCGGTTGTGAGAAGGTTCCGCAGCCCGATGAGTCTCCCAGAGCCTGCATAAGCAAAAAAGGGAATGGCGCTTCTAGACATGCAATGTGCCTCATTTCGCCAGTATTACTATCGACTGATCGACAAGGCTCGCCCGACGCGGGCTGCGCAGCGGTACGCGTCGAGTGGAGCGCCTTGTTAGGCTTGTTTTGGGATAAAGCCGGCGACCGTTCGGGCTGCCATCAGCGAAGGTTCTCTGCCGCGAAATCCCAATTAATAAGTTTATCCAACACAGCGTTGACATAGTCCGCGCGTCGGTTCTGGTAATCCAAGTAGTAGGCGTGTTCCCACACGTCGATGGTCAATAACGGTTTCATGCCAGTGGTCATCGGCACATCTGCATTGCCGGTCTTGACCACCTTGAGCTTGTCGCCCTCCAGCACGAGCCATGCCCAGCCGCTGCCGAACTGGGTCATTGCCGCAGTCGCCAACTCCTTCTTGCTTGCATCCAAGGTACCGAAGGAAGCCTCAATCTTTTGCTTCAACACGGCGGGTGGTTCACCACCGCCCTTCGGTCTCAGACTGTGCCAGTAAAAAGTGTGGTTCCATATTTGGGCTGCATTATTGAAGATCGCGCTCTTGTCAGCTTTGCCGGCTGTCTTGGTGATGATTTTCTCCAACGGCAAGTCCGCAAACTCCGTTCCTGCTACCAGCTTGTTCAGGTTATCGACATATGCCTTATGATGCTTTCCATAGTGGAAGCCAATCGTATTTGCGGAGATTAAGGGGTCCAGTGCGTTATCCGCGTAGGGCAGGGACGATAGGACATGCGGGGATGCAATTTCAATCCTGTCATTGCTCATCAATTTGCCTCCTATGTGGTGCCGTAAAAACCTAATAATGCTTATACAATCTGTATATAACGGGAAACGCATACTGTTTCCGTTTGTATAAGAAGTGCCAGATTCTTCTTGTGTTCACGAGTAATGTCCTTCATGTCAACGACATGCCAAATTCTTCCCGATCAACCTTTCCAGGTTCATACGGACCGTATAAGCCCGGCTCCTTCATGAACCCCTTTTCCTTAGCGATACAGACCGGCTGAACCCCCGAAGGGGTTCTATTAGGAGCCCTCGTGGACCTGTTGTGGGGGATGGTTTGACGACCTGTCGACACGACCCCGAATCTGGGTGCCTAAAGGCCTCGCCTCCTGTACCAGTATCCACCGCCACCGCCCAAGAACAGAATCAGCAAAATGATTATGATAAGTGTTGTCGAGTCCATATCGTCACCCCCTTTCTAAGGGTTGGATTGGAAACTGGCTGATGAAGCCCAAACTGAGCCTACCTGCCATTTCCAGGATTTGCTCACGAATCTTCTCGTAGGCCGCGCCACAGTGTGTCGTCTAATTCGCCGTTCTCCTCCTGAGGGTGGAGAGGGTCACTACTCTAGAGTAGCCCCGTCACCCGCAATATTCCCGTTGCGCCTAACGGCTTGCGGCGTGAACCGCCGGCAATTCATAGTAAATTTCGACTTCTTTCTGCCATTCTGGTTCCGTAAACTTGGGCCATTCCTTAGGGTCGAAGTTCGGGGCCTTTTCCAGAGTCTTTTTATCGATATTAACGACCAAGGTATTCTTTTCCTTTCCCGGTTTCAAAGCCTTCCAGGGAATGGGGATTAGTTTGTAGCCAATCCCCAGTAGGCCTCCATCGGACAAAATGGCATATCTCACTGTGCCCTCTTGGTCGACCACGAGAATTTTCCCGAGTTTTTCTCCTTGCGGGCTGTTGACTGTCATTCCAGTTATCAGGCCAGACGTCTGCCATCCCTGCAAGGGAGTATCACGCCGTTTGAGCCGAGACTTGGCCCGCAAGGAGGCTGCAAATTACTGCTGCGCACAACCCAAAACTGCTCTTTTTCATAACAATCTTCTTTGTCAATGAGTTACTATTAACGTTGTTAGCGTCTGGATAGATGGCGCTACCATTTGCCCAGATGCTCATCCAGCTCCTTCTCCGCTTGCTCACGTGTGTGGCCGTATTTCTCTTGGAGCTTCCCTACGAATTGTTCACGTGTTCCTTGCAAGACATCCAATTCGTCTTCGGTGAATTTGCCCCATGTTTCTCTTATCTTTGCCTTTGAACTGTTTCCAGTTGCCTTCGACCTGATCCCAGTTCATGGTTCGTCCTCCTTGTCGCGTGCGGCGTTAATTCGCCAGGGTTTTCCTGTATCGTGGGTCTTAAATATGGCCCAGCAAAAAGAGCGCCAACACAATGACCAGTACCAGACCCAGGACACTGCTGGGGCCACGACCCCAGCTACGACTGTATCCCCAGGTCGGTAGCGCTCCTATAAGCAGAAGGACCAGGATAATTAGTAGAATAGTTCCCATCGTTTTTCTCCTTTCAGATAAGGATAGGTCAGAGACATAATCTGCACTGTAATCGCTTCTTATGAACTCCTCCCTTGGCCTGTGTTTTCAATTCCTTCGAGCGTGCCTTCTGCCACTGCTCCATCTTTGCGTGCTCTGCCGTAGCCTTGACCATGAGCATCTCAAATGCTCCCGCCACACGTCTTTGGGCTTTTGCCTGCTCCTGGGCTCGCACCGCTTCCCTTTGCCGTTGCTGCAGAACACGAGTGGCTTCCTTTAGCTGTTGGTCCAGAATCACCGCTTGAGGATAATTCTGGGCAGCCAGGGACACGGGAAGGGCAAGATACCCAAGGGATAGGAACAGGACGAGCATCAATGACCGACTAACTAATTTCTTTGCTATTAATTCCATGCCCCCACTCCCTTCTCAACTGTATCTGACAATTTAAAATTCGTAGGGGTTTCCGACCGAACCCCATTGACCAAGCCGTGGTGGTCGCCCATCGGGGCATTTTCCAGAGGCACAATTCGTTCCAGTGGAACAAAGGTATTAAGCTCCACCATGTCAATCGTGGGAGCAACAGTGTGGGGTGAGCCGGACTGATCCATCCCAGGAACAACAAACCTTAAATCGCCTTTCTGGCCCACAGCCAAATGTGTGGAGCCACTTCGAGGCATTTGTACTTGAAACCGTATGGCCGGCACCACTCGCCCGCTTTCAGTTCTCTGCGAATCTTCCGCGTGCCCAAACGTGACTGTCTTCACTGGAATGGACTGTGCCAATCCTTCGTGAGCTTGAGCCGAACTCTTTTCTGCTGAACTTTTCTTGCCACTCCTTCAACTGAGTCAAAAATCGTGTCCGCCCCGATTTCAGTAGGCGCATGTATTCGGCAAACAGTTCGTCTGTATGGACTCGCGCATAATCCGGACGTTGTATAAGTCTCCGGTACTCCATGATAAACCTTTCATATTCCGGGGTGCCGGCGAGATGACCGAACACTCGATTCATCAGCTTGCTGTCCAGCTCTGCATGATCTCTCCAGGATTGTCCGGACCAACACGCTACCATGGGGGTTCGCTTCTCCGCCTGATAGCACTCCTCCACATTACGCTGCATCAATTCGAGGTCTTGTATCTGCTCGAAAAGCTTCTTAGCGCTTGTCGTACAGCGGCACTGCCGATTCTGCTCGAACAGTCGCGGGCAACATAATAATTAGCGAGAGCAATAAGTATGAGCCAAGGAGTTTTGTTTCCGTCATCATTTCGCTGCTTCCCCTTTCCCCGGTGTTTGTAGCCGTCACACCAGTGCCCAATGAGACGAGATGGAGCGTCATATCATCCCACCAGAGCTTCACGTCTGATGGGGCATATCAATTGACAGGAATCCATCTCGTCCCGGTCAGCCCAGCACAATTCTAGTCCGGCCGGATCTCGGCAATAAGTGACCGTGCAACTAATTATTTATATGGCTCTCCGATTTATGGAGCCTCCGATTTTCTCAGTCAGGGGGTCACAGACCTCACGTTGCCATTAGCTTTGGCCGGTTCCAGCCTTTTCGTTGCGGGCCATCTGTTCTTTGGCTGCGCTCAGTATGCCGCCGGCAGCAAGAAGGTCTGTCTTCCCGCCTTGTCGAACGAAATTTTCGAAATGTCTGGTGTACACATGATCCGGCCCAACCAGGGCGGTGAGGCAATCGAAAGCTCTTCGCCTCCAGCGCTGAAAGGCAACTGGATCAAAACCAGAGTCAAGCACACCCCAGCCTGCTTCTATCAAATCGTCGATTCGCCCGTCGATAGCCATTGCTGACCCCTTTTCTTAAATCTGGCGGGGCTGATCGGGGTGAACACCCCCATCCACCGGTTGCGGATGCCTTGAACCAGCCTTATAGGCCGCAAAGTATCTGTCGATTTTTTCCTCCCATTCGGCCGCAGTGAAGTCGGGCCATGTCTTGCTCTCAAAATTGAGGGCCTTTTCCAAGGTCTGCTTATCAATGTCGAGTAACGTTGTTCCCTTTTCACCGCCCGTCATCAGAGCGTCAAACGGAATCGGAATCAACACGTCACCTATTCCCAGAAAACCTCCGTGAGACAGGATGGCGTATTTTAAGCACCCATCCAGCGCCCACCATGAGATCCTGTATCGTGCCGAGTTTTTCCCCGTGACGATTCTCCACAGTGGTTTTCAGTATTTCACTCACTCTCTTAGGTACTTTAATTTCCATCATTTTTCCTTCTCCTTTTTCTCGCCTTGGCGAACACAATTTTCGAAATGTCTAGTGAAAAAGTGATTCGACAATGCACCGCGTTCATGTAATCAAAGACGCTTCGCCTCCAGTGTTGAATAGCCACTGGACCAAAATCAGAGGCCAAGTGGACGCCAGCCCGCAGCAATCAAATCGTCGACTCGCCTTTCGATAGTCATTGCTGATCTCTTCATGTGGGTGACTGACTCTAGTAAGTTCCGCTACTCCGCGGCCTGCAACTGCCGCCACAACCTGTTGTGCGAAATTGAGCAGAGCCAATCGCCCGAATTGAAATTATTGTGAGCAATCATTTGCATGTGTACCTGTTAGAAAATAAGGTATATAAGCAAAACAATCACCAGGATCGTCCCAATGCCTACTCCGAAAACGTTCATTGTATTGTCCTCCGTCCCTATATTTGTTATGGGCGGGAATTAATCTCGTTCCGGTCACCCACCGTGACACCACCGGATACGGCTGCAGTTGCGACACATGGTCCACAGATCCAAAAAGCGGTTCAGATTATCGAGTGGCGAAGCTGGTAACCCTTGCAGCATTTCACATGCAGCTTTCGTGCCAATTGTGACCAACGGAGAAGGTGGTCCATAACTGCTGTGTTGTTAGTTAGTTAGCCACAGTGATGGAGTGTGGGGTGAGATACGAAGGGTCGGCAAGAAAGGGGTAGGTGTCCTAAAATCGGGCCACAGAATTCCTGTCCCTGTGTTATCAATAGGTTACAAATTCACTGGTGTCTTAAAGTCGGTCCATCGAATTAATCTGCGTGTCGGATTTTCCCCCTCAATTCCGAAACGCTTTATATGTCGATACAGAGAGTCTCGGGATATGCCAAGCACGCGGGCAGCACATCTTCTATTGCCTTCGCAGCGCCGCAGGGCCTCCAAACACAGAAATTTGATCACCTCATCCGTCACATCGTGGAGCGTGCGCTCGTTTTCCGGAAAACTGGACACGTGAGACGAGCTTTGGTGATTTGCGCCAACCGAGGGGAGCGCAAGGTTCAAATTCTGCCCATCGGTTAACATCAATGATCGTTCGAGCACGTTTCGCAATTCCCTGACATTTCCTGGCCAATCGTACCCGGAAAGCGCAGTGACGGACGCGGGATCGATCGCGGGGAGAGAAGTCAGCTGCAGCTCCTTCGCCAGCATCGACATGATCTCTTCCACGAGTACGGGAATGTCCTCAATCCTATCACGCAGCGGCGGCACGTGTATCGCAAACACGTTCAGACGATAGAGCAAGGGGGAAAGGAATCGGCCTTCAACCACCTCTGTCTCGAGACTCCTGTTCGTCGCTGCAATGATCCTGGCATTCACGGTAATGCTCTTTTCACCGCCAACACGAAGGAATGACCTTGTGTCCAGAAAGGTCAGGAGCTTGGACTGCAACGAGAGGGTAAGCTCTCCAATTTCGTTGAGCAGGAGGGTCCCGCCCTCAGCCAATTCCAGGAGTCCTCGCTTCCGGGCGTGCGCTCCAGTGAATGAGCCCCGCTCGTGCCCAAAAAGCTCCGACTCCGCCAAATCCTTGGATATGGCAGCGCAATTCACTGCAAAATAGGGTCCCGGAGCACGCCTGGAATGGTCGTGAATCCAACGTGCCAAATAGTCCTTTCCACTCCCACTCTCCCCCTGGAGCAGAACAATGCTGTCAGTTGCGGCAGCGATACGAGCCTCGTGCAGAGAAGCCTTCATGGCCTGGGAGGGGTACGCCTCGGCGATCGGTCTTTGGCCAGGCACGGTTCTCTTGCGCTCCGTGACATCACGAGAAATGCCATAGATGCCGACGATCGTGCCCTCCGCGTCGCGAAGCGGCGTGAGGACAGTATTCAAGGTGAACTGGACGCCCTTTATGGAGGCGGTATATTCTTCTTCGATGGATTCACCCTGCAGCACGCGCAGATCCACTTGATTGATATGTTTCCCGATTGCCTTACCGTAGAGATCCTCATCCTTGCGGCCGACGATTTCGGACACGTCCAGTTCGAACATTCTTGCCATCGCCGGATTCACGTGCGTGTACGTGAGATGACGATCCTTCATGAAAATCAGGTCTTGTGCACCCTCAACGAGTGCTCGAAATCGTTCCTCACTGAGACGCAAGGCTTGCTTCGCCCGCTTTTGTTCCGTGATGTCGGTTACTATCATACAAACGGTAGTAGAGTCCTCAAGGAAAAGGGGGCTTGTGGAAACACGCGCCGGCACAGAATCCCCAGCCCCAGCCTTCAGTGTAAGTTCCGTCTGTTGACGCTCCACCAGACTTTGGTTTAACAGAGCCTCAAACGATTGGATATCTTCCTGTGTAACGAAGCGAGCCATAGAGGCCCCAACGATCCTTTCACACGGCGTCTTCAGTATGACTGATAATCTGGCGTTGCAGAAAAGAACCGTGCCGTCGGAGCCTATTATAGCTGCTCCCTCGTTCATCGTCTCCAAAACAATGCGATAAGTTTGATTAGCTCCGGTCAGGGTATATACTTGATCACCGTCCGGCCCGGAGACAACCAGCGCATCTACTTCGCCCCTCCTGATGGCGTCCAAAGTCCCTTCGGCCTCTTGCAGGCGGAGTCGTAGCCCTTCAATTTCATCAAGAAGTTTCTTGCTCATGGCCTCTTATTTTGACAGGTCCGGGCACTCCGGCTCCGTCATTTCCCGGTCTCCAGGTCCAGTCCCGCCAGGAGACGTTCAGTATTTGAAAGATCGCCGATAAACTTTCGCAGCGGCAAAGGCAATTCCTTGACCAGGGTAGGCGCGGCAACAATTTGCCCGTCCTTTGCGAAAATCGGCTGCTGATAGATGTCAATTACTTCGAGATCATACGACTCGTGGAGGTGTTCCTTTATCAAGTTCTTCAGGTTTCGGATCGCTTGAAGGGATTTGCGGCTTTGTCCTGCCACGTACAAGCGCAGAACATATTTTGGCCCTCGCGATTCAGCCGCTCCCTGTGGCTCCTGGTAGCTGGTTTCTCTGCCTGACCGCTTAGTCATGGCACAATTCCTTTACATACCGTATTAGGGCCTGGGACGCAGATCCAATCCCACCAGCACTCGCTCGCTATCAGAAAGATCGCCTATGATTTTTCTCAAGGGAGGCGGGAGTTTCCTCACAAGAGTGGGCAGTGCAAGAATTTGGTCTCCCTTGGCGAGCCGCGGGTTGGCCGACAAGTCAATCACTTCGATGGTGTATTTTCCGGCAAGATGCTCTTCGCAGATCTTCTTCAGGTTCGCAAAGGCCTTGATGGACTTTGCGGTCTGGCCCGCGACGTACAAGCGGAGGTTCCAGACGCCTTCGTCCGGGGTTTCGTCCTTATATTCATCCGCCGGCCCCTGTTCACGCCCACCCATTGACGCCTCCTTTTATGTATTCCTGCCGCTGGCTTATGAAAGATCAAGTCTCATCGGCTCTACGCAGCCGAGCCATCTTCCGTTGATCGTAGTCGAGGGCCTTTTCACGGCCGACCTCTTGGTCAATGGCCTGCTGAAGCTCTTCTTCCTCCGCCTCAAATTCCGCCTTCAAGGTAGCGAGTTGAGCTTGCAGCAAGGTGCGCTTTCGCTCCAGTTCCCGTTGCTTTCGCTCTAATTCGTTCCTTCTCGCCAACTCTTGTGCGCTATCGTGTGCCTCTCTGGCTGCCCTAGCCGAACCTGTCAACACCCCTGCAGGGCCGAGGTAAACATCCACCAGCTCCACCCCCTTGTCCGTTAGCAGGAACTCTCTGACCTGGTCGGAATGGGCTATGCCTCTGGACTTGGCGATATACATTGTCCGGTTGCGCTCACCATCCGATTCCAAGGACCGAAGCAGAATCCACGTATCCATGAGTGACGAAAGCCCTATTTCTGTCTGCTGTGCGGACGTTCCACCCGCTGTCAGGTCTGTGCAGAGGGTGGTTATCTCATAGGTCTTCAGAAAATCCATCAGCCGCGTCAGCATTATTTTTACTTCAGAGATGCTCCCTATCGAGACCAGATTCGAGACGGGGTCTATCACTACTACAGCGGGTTTGAAGTCGTCGATTAGTAGGTGAATCCTTGCAAGATGCGACTCGAGCCCATAGCGGGTGGGACGGATTGCGTGAAATCGCAAGAGCCCCTTCTGTTCCCACGGATCCAAGTCAATCCCTATCGACCGCATATTTCTAACTATCTGGCTTGGGGATTCCTCAAAAGCAAGGAAGACGGCTCGATGACCGTTCCTGCACGCTGAATCGACAAAGTGGGCGCCCACACTGGTTTTCCCAGTGCCAGCGCTGCCCGAGACCAGGATGGAGCTGCCACGATAGTATCCTTTGCCACTCATCATGGTGTCCAGGCGCGCAATTCCCGTCGAGACCCTGTCGGTAGGGGCTGTGTGATCCATATTGAGTGATGTGATCGGGAGCAGAGAGATGCCGTTGGGTTGAATCAAGAACGGATACTCGTCCGCGCCGTGCACAGAGCCTCGGTATTTGATCACCCTCAACCGTCTCGTGGATATCTGATCGATCACCCGGTGGTCCAGAGCGATGACACAATCAGCTACGTATTCCTCCAGTCCATGCCGGGTGAGCGTGTCCCGGCCTTGTTCAGCGGTAATCAGCGCGGTCACACCCTTTTCCTTTAGCCAGCTGAACAGTCGGCGCAGCTCCGCCCGCAAAATGCCTTCATTGGACAATCCTGAAAAGAGGGACTCTATGGTGTCGAGAACCACACGCTTTGCCCCAACCTGGTCGATTGCAAAGGCCAAGCGGATGAACAGGCCCTCCAGGTCGTATTCCCCTGTTTCCTCAATTGCGCCGCGATCGACGAAGACATAGTCGAGTGCGATTTTCTTGCGCTCAATGAGAGCCGGCAAATCGAACCCAAGCGGCTTGAAGTTCTTGATCAAGTCATCTTCAGTTTCCTCAAACGACATGAACACGCCGGGCTCTTCGTACTCCGTTGCGCCACGGACCAAGAACTCCATGCCGAGCACGGTCTTGCCGCAACCGGCGTTGCCACAAACCAGGGTGGGACGCCCTTGAGGCAGTCCACCCCCTGTTACTTCATCCAATCCTTTTATTCCTGTCGGACACTTTGGCAACGTGTCCAAAGGTGGCCTCTGGGCTTTCTTCGTTCTTGGTCATGGCGTCGACGACACCTCCTTATATGTGAACTGGACCTGTTGGTTCATGCCTTATAGGCCCTGGGGCAAAGAGTCAGAACCCAATTATTGATCGGGAGGCAGGGGAACCGCGGAATACCCACCCCACGCGGGATGCCTCGGGGCTATTCCGTATAGTGATCAGCCTGCGTAACTGCCGAAATTGATGCTCTCCAGCGGTAGTTCGTGGTTGACCGGAATTATGCGGCGCGCTCACAATTTTGAGTTCTTTGGGGCGTTCACCAACCATTCGACCGGTCCTCAGACCCCAAATGGCCACCGTGTTTTCTCCCCTGAGCCTCCGTGGAGGCACGATTCAGACCATCTTGGCCGAAAAAAATTGTCCCCGGTTCCTGAGCATACCTCCCCATTTTGCCCCCAGTCAAGCGCAATCAAACGGCCTAAATCACAGCCTCATCTCTAGGCGCATGCTCATTCGGGTCCGCTCCGGGGCTTTGTTATGCCTCTCAATTCGCTACATAAGTTAAGGTTCCTCCACCCGCGTGAGAATCACAAACGATTGCGGAGCCAACGTTAGAGATTCCTCCCCATCCGAGGCTACAGTTTCGGGAACAGCGCTTCCAGGGCCGTCCCACGCTTCTTCCGCCGAGTCGATGCGCTTAGTCCAGCCGCCGGCAGGTAACGGGACAGGGATGGGAGCGGCTGTGTCACCGAAATGAAAGATCGCAGCAGCTTTGCCCTCAGAAGCCCGCCATAGAAGAAACACTGCCTTGTGCCGCTCGAAGCCAACAGCATCCCGTCTCTCTGGGCTCATCCCAGCCGCTTTTCTCAGGGTTTTGCGGAGGCCGAGCAGTTCCCGGTAAAATTTGAGGAGCACGCGGTGCTTTCCTTCGTCGCGTAAATCGTGATTCAGTTTGGCGCTCAGAAAGGTGGTTTCGTCCTGCGGGTCAGGCGGCTCTCCCTCCCAGCGGAACGCAGCAAACTCCTGTCGACGCCCCTGCCTTGTAGCCTCAATGAGGTAAGGATCCGAATGGCTGACAAAGTAAGGAAAGGGCGCGGTTTCGCCGTACTCTTCGCCCATGAAAAGGAGCGGGATAAAGGGCGAAAGTATAACCACACCCGCTGCCAGCTTCAGGCCCTCGAAGGAAACCAGTGCGCTGAGTCTGTCCCCCAGCATGCGATTGCCCACCTGGTCGTGATTCTGAGAGAAGACCAGCAGCCGATGGGCCGCGATAGCTCTCGAATCGTTTCCGTGCCTGCGCTTGCGGTACCGAGAATAGTCTCCCGAATAAACAAAGCCCTCCCGAAAGGCCGTGGCAAGATCCCGGCAGAGGCCGAAGTCTTCATAGTAACCGGATCGTTCGCTAGTCAGCAGAGTATGGAGCGCGTGATGAAAATCATCGTTCCACTGCGCGTCCAATCCGTATCCTCCCAGTTTCCGCGAGCGAACCAAGCGCGAGTCGTTAAGGTCGCTTTCGGCAATGAGATAGATTCGACGGTTGAGGCGTTCGGTATGCTGCTGAACCGTGAGGGCCAGCTCTTCGAGAAAAGGGCTGGCTGAAAAATCGAAGATGCCGTGGACCGCATCGATCCTCAGAGCGTCTATACGGAAATCAATCAGCCAGTGCAGCGCATTATCAATAAAAAACCTTCGCACATCGTCGCTGTATGGCCCATCGTAGTTGACGGCAGGACCCCAGGGTGTCTTATAGAAATCGGTGAAATAGGGCCCGAAGTCTGCGAGATAGTTCCCTTCCGGCCCAAGATGATTGTAGACAACATCCATCACCACAGCCAATCCGCATTGGTGGCACGCGTCCACCAACCGCCTCAATCCGTCGGGCCCGCCGTAAGAATTCTGGACTGCAAAAGGATAAACACCGTCATAACCCCAGTTGCGATTACCGGGGAATTGCGCTACGGGCATAAGTTCCACGGCAGTGATTCCAAGATCTTTCAACTCATCCAGGTGCGGGATAATTGCACTGAAGGTCCCATCGGGGGTGAAGGTCCCGACGTGCAATTCGTAAAGGACATAATCTTTCAATGGCAGGCCGAGCCAGTGCGGTTCACTCCAACTGAAATCCGGATCGATTACCTGGGATGGTCCATGCACGCCGTCAGGCTGAAACCTGGATGCAGGATCGGGGCGTTCCTTCTCACCGTCCAGCCGATAGCGGTACAGGGCGCCCGGTTCCAATTGGCTTACGACCGCTTCGTGGTAGCCCCGCGCATCTTTGCCCATAAGCACGATTTGTTCACTAGGGGAGAGGAGGTGTACCTCAACTTTATTCACGAACGGCGCCCACACTCGGAACCGGCATTGGCCTCCGCCCGAATAGGAAGCGCCCAAACTGATGTCGTTATTCAATGCCCTTCCCCGATCAATTGACAAGAAAGCTCCGACAAGGAAAGCCGCCAATGGAGGTCACGGAGGGGACCACCCACCCAGCTCAATTCTCTCCTTGCCGCTGTCCATCACCCCTATCATCAGACTGAGATATTCCCTAAGGTTTCGAGTCAGCAGAAAATTCCTCCTGACGAATTCTTTGGCAATCAAGCCCATTTTCATCCGCTGTTGCGGATGGCTCAGCAAATATCGGATACGTAATGCCGCGCCTTCAGGAGTACTTACGAGAAAACCGGTACGATGATTCGTCACCTGAAGACGAATCCCTCCAGCGTTGCCTCCGACGACCGGTTTCTTTTTCCACATTGATTCGGTGACCGTCAACCCGAATCCCTCTTTGACTGATTTTTGGACCACAACGTCCGCGGCACGCTGAAGTGCATTGACGATCTCATGCGCATCGGAAGGCAAGAGAAGGATGTGAATGTCCTTGTCTTCCGATGCTTCTGCGCGGACTTCCGCGAGCACAGCCTCCCCTTCCGGGTCATCGGTGGCTCCGCCTCCCACAAGGACGAGCTGCAAGGACGGGGCGAAGGTCTTCACTGAGCGATAGGCCCGAATCACACCCACCGGGTCCTTGAACCGATCATAGCGCGACACCTGGAGCATCATCGGCCTATCCGGGTCTATGCCAAACTGTTGTTGAGTCGCCAGCACTTGATCGTCCGGCAGCTCCTTGTTCTTGTCGCTCAGCGGATCGATGCTGGGTTGCATGAGATACTGGGTGTGCGGCAGGGGTTGAGCGAAATCCGGGAGCGAAAAGATGCTGGCATCATAGTCCACCACGAACTGGCGGAGATATTGCCAGACCGGGCGATAAGGCCGGCTCAAGTCTATATGGCACCGCCACAACCACCGCCCTTTTCGGCCCGGACACCACCGCAGAAGCTGCAGCGGCTGCGGGTCGTGAATAATTACCACGTCCGCTTCCTCAAGCCTCGGCCGGAGTTCCTCTGCATTTGCCTCGCTGGTTTCCTCGTACGCTTTGAACATGGCTGGCGAAAGAGGTACTTGCGTGCCCTGCAATGCATTGTGAAAGCTCTTGGTGCAGTGAAAGAAGGCGTCTTCGCCCCGCACGACCTCCCAATGCACGTCAATCCCAAGCTCGGCCATCAATGGTACGAGCTTTGTAAGGATTTCCGCCACGCCTCCTCCGACGCGGGTGGAATTAACATGCACCACCTTCATTCCTTTTAGAGGCTCAGCAAGCTGGCGCAAATGAGAGATAACATCTTCCCCGGAGATCGAGGCATAATCTTCAATGGAACTCATCGGGAGGCCTCCTCGAAATAAGTTGCGAACAGGTTGGCCAATTGTTGGCGCAATTCCGTCAGGCTCACAAAATAGGGGTCCACTGAAGCGATCAACCCGCAAAGCTCCGTGTAGTTTTCACCAAATCCCATCAACCAGGCGCGGAGGTCGTCCATCCCTTCAGTGCGTCGGCGCCTGGCTTCGATGAAGTGATAGAAAATACTTCCAGCAGACATACCGGCTACGGCTGAAGCCAATTCCTCCGGGGTTTCCATTCTCGTGCGAGTGTCAAAAATGAGAATCTGGGAACGAGCAAAGTGGAACTCATGGTCAGCCCGAGCCCAACTCAACCACTCAACTTCGTCGAGCCTTTCTTCCACCAGATCTACCAATTTCCGTCGGAGCGATTCCAAGTCGGTGTAATTGGTGGGAACCAAAATTGCCAGGCGCTCGGCGAGCGTGTCATCGTGAAGCGAATAATGGACCCATCCCGCAAAATCGTTGTAGTACTCAGGGTATGCGAATTGAGACCTGAGTAACCGTCCCCAAAAGTGGTAATAAATGCTTCCGGGATGAATGCTGCGCAAGTGAACTAGCATTTCTCTCAGATTCTGAGCTTTGTTCCCGAGGGCTATTGCCACCAGTGCACAGTCTTTTACGGCAAAAGGATCCCGCGCGGCATGTTGTTCAACCATTTCATATCCTCTCCAGTGTTTATGGCCCACGGAACAGTAGCTTTGCCAAGAGCATATTGTCCGTTTGCGGCCCCATGATAATTGCGAGTATTGAGCAATTGACAACAGCTTGCATCAAAAAGTTTCTAAAATCAGTTTATTATTTGCCCGCATTTCATTGATTGCACTTCTCTGGGGTCAGTCGGTGACAACGGGAACGTGGCATTCGGATAAACGGTCACGAAAATGGTATAATTGCCGCAGTGTAAAGGCTGATATCACTAAGAAGGGGATGATAATGGTCAAATTCAACGGCGTCAATCACCTGGCTATGGTTACCGGAGACATGGATACTACGATCCGTTTCTGGAGGGACTTACTTGGAATGCGATTGATTGCGGGTTTGGGTCATCCGGGGTACCGGCACTATTTCTTCGAAATATCGGAACATGACACTATTGCATTCTTCGAGTGGCCCGGGGTCGAACCTGCACAAGAAAAAGACCACGGCGCGCCGGTGAGGGGGGCATTCGTATTTGACCATGTTTCGTTCGGTGTAGAAACCGAAGAGGATCTGTGGGAACTCAAGGACAAGCTGGACGCGGCGGGCTTTTGGGTTTCCGAAGTGGTGGACCACGGGTTCATCCACTCAATATATTCGTTTGATCCTAATAATATTCCTATTGAATTCAGCGTCAACGTTAGGGGAAAGGAAATCCGGGAACAGCCTGTCATGGCAGACACCAACCCGTCCGAAATTACTCGCGAAGGTTCGGAACCTCAATTCGAAAAGTGGCCCCCTGTGGATAGTCCGACTCCTCCGGGAGAGCGAGCTATCTATCCCGGCGCGGGGAGCGAACTTTTTCATGGGCTAAAGAAGGACAAGTAGAAACGGTTGAACTCTCCTGGCGGATCGATCCCAATCGAATGTTTCCCGACAGTGTTAGCGGATTTCCCAAGCCGAAGAGTTCACGCCTGTGAACCTTCAGGATGCCGGACGTTGTATGTTCCGTGAACCGGAATAGTTTCCCCCGCATGTAACCCAACGATATCCGGCTCCTTGATGGGGTCTTTCCAGTGGCGCCCCTGTGTGGTAATTTGTAATGTTTGCGCGGCCAGGATAGCTGCTTGACTGCAGCCGAATGTGAGCCCTCAGTGCGGCCGCTGATCCCAATCGTTAGGAAATGAGTATGCCGGAAAAGGATAAGCTGGATCTTTCAAATAAGAACTTCTTGGACGCAGTGGTTGATCAGCGCCGTCTGCTGGTCGGCATTGTGATCGTTATCACCGTGTTGCTGTCAGTGTTTATCCCTCGCATGGAGACTGATCCTACACTGAAGTCCGGATTAGACACCACAGCTCCCGCGTACCTCCAATACCAGCAATTCATTGAAGTATTCGGAAATGAGGAGTTTATCCTCGTAGCGATTCATAGCGACAGCGAAGCCTCTGATTACCGCCTCCTGACCGGCCTGCAGTCAATGACTGGAACTCTGGAGAAGTCGGACAAAATTGCTGAGGTCATAAGCCTATCCAACCTGAAGCTTTTCCAGACCAAGGGGGAGAAGTTCGGAAACTACCCTGTCCTGCCGGTAAAGGACGGAAAGCCCGAATTTCCGGATCCGACGCGATGGCAGAGCATGAAAAGGGCCCTCCCCATAACTGACCTTCTCTTGTCTCCGGATATGAAAACAGTGGGGATGCTCATACGCATCGCGGACGAATGGAAGTTCGACACGGACGCCATCAAGGAACTGCTAGGCGACATAGACAAGGTGGTAAAAGACAATGTTCCTGCCGGCGCCGAATACCGCATAATCGGAGCTCCCCTCATTCGTCAGGCCATCGTGCGGTACAACATCCAGACGGGTATTATCTTCGGCCTGTTGTGTATGCTCATCGGCACGGTGGTCTCTGTCTATGTTTTTAAGAGCGCTAAGGTAACGGCTATCACCAATGTTATCCTAGGTGTGTGCGTCGTGTGGGTACTCGGCCTGATGTCGCTCTTCCGGATCCCCCTGAATTCCACGACTGCCCTGTCTTTCGGATTTATCCCAATAGTCACATTGGAGATCGTCATTCACATGGTGGTTCGGTACCATCAGTTCCACCAATCAGTCAAAGACAAGATACCTGCCATCAAACTGGCGGTACGATGGCTGGCCAGACCGTGTGCCATCTGTTCAGCAACCACTGCCGTGGGGTTCGGATCGTTGATGGTCAGTTCCATCCCAATGGTTCAGCAGTTAGGGTTCATTATGTGCATCGGGATAATGATCTCCTATTGCCTGGCCATGATATTGACACCTGCATTCTTCAGTATCATGAAATCTCTTGACGCTCCTGAGCCTTCGGGCGTGTTGGGTGATTGGGCGGATGGCTTCCTTAAAAAAATTGAAGACGCCATCTTTAGCCATCATCGACTCTTTGTGGGCGTGGGAATTGCCATTACTGTAATTCTCTTTGCCGGCGCCCCTCTGATTCGCAGTGACCCGCAAATCCTGCGCATGCTGAGCGATTCCGCCCCCGAAGTCCAGAACATCAATTTCGTAGAAAAGAACCTCGCACCGGTCAATTCGCTGGAGTTGATGCTGGAAGCCGAAGAAAACGCTTTCAAAAAGCCTGCCATGTGGCAGAAAGTGAGGGAATTGGAAGGACGGCTCAAGGAGATTCCGGAAGTTGTTGATACCGATTCCTTCTTGCCGTTGCTCGAATACCTGAAAAATGTCGTCCAAGGGTCGAACCAGCCAGAGAAGGATCTGTTTGCAGACCCAGCGCTCGTACCTCAACTGCTTGTCGTTACCTCGCTCAGCGCTGATGGGGAACGGCTTGCCCGGAGACATTTGAATTCAAACTTTGATCGGCTCCATATTTCAGTCCGCATCAGGAATTCCCCCTCGGTGCCTATTGAGAAGACCATTGAAAGGATTCGTGCCACCTGCCGACTCGATCATGAAGGGTGTTGCAAAGACCACGGTTACCGGCGATCTTGTTGTCGTGGCGCATCAGGCTTCTGAGCTTATTAGCGATCAAATCAAGGCCATGTTTCTCGCGGCTGCGATCATCACGGTCTTGATGATGCTTCAGATGGAGTCGCCGCTCCTCGGACTGATATGCTTGCTGCCCAACATCCCGCCGGTGGCTGCAGTATTTGGGATCATGGGTTGGTTCGGGATCTCTCTGGACAGCGTAACGGTTTTCGCGGCTACTGTAGCCATTGGTCTGGCCGTGGACAACACGATTCACTATTTGACTCAGTTGAAGCGGGAGATAAAATTGAACCCCGACCAGGGGATGGAAGAGTGCGTCCGCAGGGCTTATCGGCTGACGGCCAAACAAATTGCTTCCTGGTCAATTGTTACTCTGTTCGGTTTCCTGGCCCTCGCGGTTTCGCCATTTCGACCGGTGGTGTTCTTCGGGATTCTCGGTTGTTCTTCGATTACGTTGGGGTTATTTGGGGACCTCATCTTCTTGCAGTCCCTGATTCTGTCATCCGCGAGGATCAGAAACACGATCAGAAAACTGATTGACAAGGAGATCGCGGCTCAGGGCTGACTTCCAAGTATTGTTGACTTAAGCGGCCAGCCCTGATGCGCTGTAGGAGCGCCCCGCGGGGAACGCGGGATTTGCCAGGGTCCCGGCGCTGCCTGATGGATTTCTCTTATTGTGGTAGTTGCCAAAATTAATGTCCCTTTGGCCATCCGAGACAGGCGTCTCGGTCATTCCCGGGCAGGTGGGAATCCATCCCGCGAACCGCGGGACTGGACCCCGGATCGAGGTCCGGGGTGACGGTGTCGTTCCCGCAAACCGGGCAAACATTTCGGAAATTGCTCTCAAACAGCGGCCTTGAGAGTGACATCCTCTTGACGGGAAGCGCTTCTTCAACTCCTCCGTCCCCGTGGCCGCTTAGGGTGCTCATTCCGATGGCCACGGTTGCGGCACCGGAAGCCACACGGTAAAAACAGTACCCTCCTCGTCCGATTTCGCGGATATGGACCCTCCATGATCCTCAACGATCTTCTTGGAAATTGTCAAACCGATTCCCGCTCCGTAAGCCTTGGTTGTAAAGAACGGGCTGAATATCTTGTCGAGGCGTTCCGGGGGAATGGCGCTGCCGAAATTGCGAATCTTCATCTCGAAATACGTTTCCGATTGCAATCCGCCTGTCTCGTATGCCTTGCCGCTAGGAATAGAAACGCCGGATTCGATATTTATCACCTGCCCGGGTGAGGAAGCCTCTATAGCGTTGGAAACCAAGTTGCGCACAACTTGCTCGAAACGGCCGGAATCGAGTAGAATCTCACCAACTTCGCTGCCCAGGCTGGTCTCCAGTATGATGCCCTTGTCCTTTATCGTGGCCTCGTACACTCGGAGAACATTTTCGATGATATCATTGGGATCGCCCTTCTTCAGGTTCAAGCTTCCCCTTCTGGTGAAATCGATCAAACTGTCCAGGATCTTTTCCAGTCTCCGGATTTCCGAAATCATGATTCGGCAGGATTCCCTCTGCTCGGCTGTAGTTGCCGCTACGTCCGAGTCCAGCTTCCGGGCCATCCGGCGTGCAAAACCGCCGATAATGGCCAGCGGCTGCCTCAGCTCATGGGCCACTTCCGCGGTATGGTTTGCAATCGCCCTGGATTTATGTGACTGGACAATGTGTTCGTAAAGGTCGTCGATGATGCTCATCTTATCGAGCAACTGCACCCGTGAAGCCGCCAGTTCTTCCTCGAGTCTCCGCCTCCGTGTAATGTCTCTCATTATCCCCTCGTATCGGGGAGACCCGTTTTCATCGTAGTAGGACAATTTGCACCGTATCCGCGCGTATTGGGTCACCCCTTCCGCGTCGAGCATGCCGACCTCTTCGTCCCAGATGGAGTCGGGCTGGAGCTTGAAAAGTGCATCGATCTTCTCCCTGTCGCCAGCCACAAGGTAATCCTTCAGTGGGGTCTCAAGAATGTTTTGCACAGGGTACTTGAGAAACTTCTCCGCTTGAGTGTTTACGTACGTGAACCGTCCCGTATTATCCAGGAGAAAGATGACGTCCGGGAGTTCCTCCACCAGGATACGGTAACGACGCTCCGAGTCCCTGAGCCACCGTTCCACTCGCTTCCGCTCGTTCAGCTCTATTTGCAGACTGGCGGTCTTTTCCTGAACTTTGTGCTCCAATTCATCCGCATGGATAACCATTTTGCCGGTCAGGGGACGAACAAGCAGGACCGTGCCTACAGTTCCCATGACGAGAAGGACGAGAATGACGGTGCCGGTCGACACCAGATGGGGATAGACGGGAGCATACAGCTCATCTTTGTCCATTGTTACGGCAATGCCCCAGCGGCAACCTTTGACGGGCCCGTATGCCACAACATCCTTGCCCTCATAATTCTCCCCCGGGATCATCATCCCTGTTTGTCCTGAGGCTGCCTTCTGGATGGCTAATCCAACCGGGGATGCCTTTGGAACTGTCTTCGAGGATGTATCCTTAGAGTCTTTAAACGGAAATAGCTGGGTCACCCGGTCGTGATGGATCACGCCTAGCACCGTCTCTCCCTGTTTGTCCAAGCCGGTGGCATCCGCCACTGCCTGCTCGAGGGCGAACAATCGAAACAGGTCAAGATCTGTTCCAACCCTGGTTCCAGTAGTGTCAAGAATGGGGGCCACCACCACCAGATAAGGGTGCCTTCCGAGAGTTACGGGGCCGAAAAAACTCGGCTCTGTCAGGCTCAAGTCCACGGCAGCCCTTTCAGAAGCCGGCAATCCCAGGCCGACCTGAACGACCAGATTTCCCGTTCGATCCAGACGACTTATCCCCCACACGTCTTGCGAGTAATGCATGGCGTCCGTAAGGACATACCTGGTGAATTCCACCAATTCGTCGAGGCTGGCCCTTCCGTTCTGGTAATCCTCAAGCTTTTCCGGCGCCCCCGCTCGGCTGGCAATTTGTGAGGCGACATTTCTGGCCCTGGAAAAGTAATCTTCTATTGCTGCGCTCTTGGTGGAGAGGGCGAGAAAAAGGTGGCCCTCCTGAACTCTCATCAAGTGATCATGTAGCGGCAATATGCTCGCGGCGGCAACGATCAGTCCTACCAAGAGGATTCCAAGCGCCGAGAATATAACGATGGTCCTTTGAAAGCCTTTTGCTCGACTTCGGACGGCCATCGTCACTTTTCACCCTTCTCCGAACGTTTCAAAGCGGACTCTAAGGTTGAGAGCACTATTTCTTGTGGCCGATCACTCCGCTGATGCGCTGCAACACGACATTAGCCGATGCCATCGGGGGGTCTCAGGTCATACAGGCACGAAGGTAGATCCCGAGAATAAGCTACCATTATCCTCAGTAGAATAACATATTCCAAATCCAAATTACCCGGATTCTTCAAACCTCGCGGCTTTGGGGCCCAAGGGCGACGCAAAGCCCTGGTTCGTGTTTGATTTGACGCCATTTGTGTGACTCTGTTATCAAGGAGGTGGCCTGACTTGGCGACCCGAAGAGGGTCGAGTTACAATCTCCGTCACAAGATCGGCATAATAGCAAAGGAACAATGAACTCATCGCGCCACATACCACTGACGGGAGTGCTCGTTCTAGGGCTGCTGTGTTTACTTTGGGGCGGGAACATGGTCAGCATCAAGGTAAGTAACCAAGGAATTCCGCCCATTCTGGCCGCGACAATAAGGTCTGTGGTCGCGTCGTTCTTGCTGTGGCTGTATGCGAGAGCGTGCACCGAGCGAGTTTTCCTGCCGTGGAAACACCTGGGACACGGCATTGCAATAGGTTTTCTTTTCGGGGCTGAGTTCCTCTTGCTTTATTGGGGCATTGCTTACACTGACGCATCGAGGGCTATCATTTTCCTCTATACCCATCCACTATGGGTCGCGCTCGGGGCCCACTTCCTGCTGTCTCACGAACGTTTGAACTGGATCAAAAGCGTGGGTCTCTGCTTGGCTTTTGCCGGGCTGATCTCGGTATTTGCGTCTCGATCGACTTCCCTTGGTCCACTTCATTCTGTCGGCGATTTGATGGAAGTTGGGGCCGGCATGCTTTGGGCAGCCTCCACGCTTTACATCAAGAGATTTATATGGGGCAGACCCATCACCCATTTCCAGACCCTCTTCACTCAACTCTTTTTCTCGATTCCGATACTTGCCGCAGGTACGCTTCTTCTCGAAGGCGGTAAGACCGTGATTCTGGGACCCCTTGTTGTTTCAGCCATTGTTTACCAGACTGTTGTGGTCGCATTTTTCAGTTATCTCGTCTGGTTCTGGATGATACACCGCCACCCGGTTAGCAAACTCGCAGCATTTACGTTCCTGGCCCCACTCTTCGGCGTGATTCTGAGTGGGATACTGCTGAAGGAACATCTCACGTTTCAACTGTGGGTTGGTTTTGTGTTAGTGTCGGTCGGGATATTTCTTGTAAACCGACCGGAACCCCAAGGCTCGGACAGGTGAACGGGAAAAGTCAATAAAAACGAGTCGGTGAGACTAAATAGCCAGCCGGTTTTGTTGTGGTTTTGGTATATTCGCCCACTTCACCAAACCCGCTCAAACCCGATCAAACCCGACGAGACCCTATACTAAGTGTGCCCCCAAGTGTGCCCCCGGTAGCTGCTTGCCGCTATTTTAAGTAGGCGAGATTACAACACTTACAAAATCAGTTGCGCTACTGCACTGACCCGCATGACCGCCGGTGGACCCATTTCGCGTTCCCCCCAGTGTGCCCCCTCTTTTGTTCTCCTGGAGGACTTTCGGTGGGGGGTGTAGATTATGTTCGACCGAAAGGGCAAAGGTGAGCTATGCTCACCAAGCACGTCAAGTTTATCTCTATGGGGGTTACTGTGAACACAAAGCGGGTACTCGGGGCATTGGTTGCGCTCTTCGTCCTCGCAATCGGGGCAACTTCTTTCTCAGCGGACCTGGTAATCAATAATGCTCCAGTAAAGGTCTTGTTCAATCCGGGTGGAAGATGCACCGAAGCTATTATTGAGGAAATTAATAATGCGAAGACAGAAATCCTCGTGCAGGCATACTCCTTCACCGCCCGACCGATTGAAAAAGCTCTTGTGGAAGCTCACAAGAGAGGAGTGGACGTGCACGTGATTATTGACGAGCGCAAGAGCAGAACTCAGGGCTCACAAGCCACCTTCCTAGCGAATCAGAATATACCAACGTACATTGACGGCGAGCATCAATATGCCCACAATAAGATCATGTTACTCGACGGAACGACTGCGATTACTGGTTCATTCAATTTCACGAAGGCGGCAGAAGGGAAGAACGCAGAAAACCTGCTTATTATCAAGTCTGGGGAACTTGCGAAATTGTATAGAGACAACTGGAACGAGCACAGGCAGCATTCGGAGATTTTTGAACCAGAGGATTAGCGGCTCGGCGTAAGACCTGCCCCCCCCGCGGAGTTAGTTGAGTTTACCATCAAAAGGCAAATTGTGCCAGGAAGCGTCCTACAGAAAGAGGGGTGTTCGGGTTTAAATGTATCCGTATAAGTGCAAGTAGCTGAACGTAAAAATGATCCCCAAAGCGAGTCCTATCCAAGCCTCGATGGCTCCTTTCCCTTCGTATGCCCCGACTTTGTATACTTTGTATAACCCTATCGAACTGACGACGACCGCCAAGATGGGGATTATGCCTATCCATGCAAGGAATATAGACGCAATACCCAAGCAGAGTCCCGCAATAGCATAACCGTTCTTGCGAGCCACAACCTTTGTTGATTCACCTTCTCGTAGCTTATCGCTACAAGCTACGCAATATTCTGATGCGGTGCTTATCGGCACGCCGCATAACGAGCATTTCTTAAGACCTGCCTCGGGAGATTCTGCTGGCGCGGGTTTTGGGGGGAGTGGCTTTCCTTCTGGTAGCTTATAGTTACAAGCTCTGCAATATCCGAATTCCGCCCTTGTCATAACGCCGCATGACGGGCATTTAGTAAGAACTGCCTCGCGAGATTCTTCTAGCTCCACGTGATTCACTTCAGGGACTTTTGATGGAGTGGGATCTGGGGTAAATGGCTTTTCTCGATCCGTCTTATCAGTAGGTGGCTTTTGCCCATCTTCCCAACTCTTATATTCCTCCATCGTAAACCGTTCTTGCCTTATCAGCTTTTCAAAAACCCCCAGTAATTGCTTTGGGGTGAGATCGTACTTCTCCAATAGGCGCATGTGAGACATGCCTGATCTGACGTCTTTTAAAATGTCTTGGAAAGAAACTTTTCTCACAGTAGGCATGGACTGTCCCCCAAACTGGGTAAACCTTATATATGCTACGCATTTAACCATACGCTCCATGAATTAGCCGGTCAATTCTTTTCTTGGCTTAATAGACGGTTCCCTGAACCTAGTAGGATCAATTGCCTGAACGTTTCACCCCCGGCATCACGAGGACGGGCGCGGCGCGGAGTTTACGTTCGACCGACCGGGACAGGGTCTGCGACGATCTTGAGGGGTTCCTCGAAATGTGAAACGAAGTGTTCGTGCGTGCTTGATGAACAAAAGCAATCCAATTACGTCTTATGGTACAGACGAACGAGTGAGAATTGCTGAACGACGGAAGGATAGTGCACCATGCAACGGTTATCTTTGGTAACGACTGGAACGGCAGTGACGAGCACGGCGCTTTTGTTGCTGTTCGTCGGTTTTTTGTCACCCGCTTCTGCGGGTTCGCACATCAATTTCATAAACCCAGCGCTTGGGGGGATTCTTTTATGTTCGGACGTGCGTCTTGCACAAAATGATGAATCTGGCAACTTCGACCGTGAATCATGTGAACAGACGTGCCGTTACCGTTACGGCGCGAGTCCATTTCCGGGCATGCAAGAGCAGGGCTGGGGAGGCAGCGGCAGTTATTCCCCTGGCTATTATCTGCTTGCCCAATGCATTGACTCATGTAATAGACGGTTCTGGCGAGAGTTCGACCGAAAGATGGAGAACCCCAAAAAGAGCCGGTGACATGATCGGTGAGCATCAGCCCTCTTTTCCCACGATACTCTCGCTTGATACCACGCGACACCCACAACGAGCCGATGTTTGACGAGCTCACCAGGTATGGCAGAGACTAAAGGCTGGTGGTCACGGCAAGGACTTTGTATGGTCAGCGTGCCAAATCCATCTCGAGCAGGAGAAAAAAACAATGAGAGGGGTGATGTTCAAAAATCCATCATCATCAGTACTAGCGGAATGGAGAGCCTCTGGTAGGGCACGTAACATCCACGGTCCGGAGGGGAAGTTTGGGTGGGCGTGGGTGCAAGGAGCCGGGGGACTTGTATACCGTTGGGGTATCGTAGCATATGACGGTAAGGGGAGGTACGCCATCCAGACAGGTAGGGAGGACTTTGTAGAAGGGTGCCGACCTGCGATATTTGTCATTGATAATCCAAGCTTCCCCTACCTTGATGGGGAACGCCAAGCAACTCTGCTAAGTAAAGGTGTTCCTGGCGACATCTTCTATATGCCAACAAAAACAAAGTTCAGAAACAGAGTGGCAACAAGACTACATCGTTGATTACAAAACTGGCTGTTGGAGACTTGCCGCCCCTGTTTGGGATTGGTTTTAGCCGGTGCGCTATCCTAGATGCTCTCACCTCAGACAAAAAAGCGACCAAGGATTTCTCCCTGACCGCGCTTCTCTACCCCTCAATCAAGCATGCCTGTACGTCGCTTACGTTCGCTTATAGTATGCCGCTGTCGAGTCAGTGGGCTCGCATGCTACATTTAGTCCGGTTTTTGAGCCAGTTTTGAGATATTATAGGCTGTTGAGATGACTGAAGAAACCAGTGAGTCGGCTTGAGGTTCGCAGAGCTTCGGCTATGTTCGGTTCCGCTGAGGCTTCGCCTCAATAGCTGAAAACCGCCATGTTGGACACGGCGGCTCTCAAAAGGAGGAACAAAACATGGACACTATTTGCGTTTAGACCATACCTCCGCGTCAGAGTCAAGCGTTTCCAACATGGCGGGGAGGTTTTTTATGCACTGGTTACGGACCCGCACCGGTCCTTGGTAATCGCAATTTAGTGCGGTATCTAGGATTGGTCGCAGCTGGCTGATGCCTTTCATGTATCCAATCCTAGGCATGTCGGCGTCGGGTCCACGGTCTCAGGTAGCGGGTCGATCCTCGAAAGGCAAGTTCTGTAAGGAATGGACCTACAGAGAGGGGTGTTTCGAGGAGATCCGTGGGGGGGTGAAAGAGCGGGGATCAGATTAGCCCTCCAATCCCCGCCAGCAAGCCGTATGGGGGGACTTCAGTGTTTTAGTCTTGTCACGTTGTCACGGCTTGCCTAGGGATAATTTGTGGAGTCGATCTCAAGGTGTCAAGCCCCTACCGACCACCCCCGACCCCGCTGATTCCTGGCAGAACAGTGTTGATCGTTTCCCCTGTAATCCACACGTCACTATGACGCCCCAAAAAATGAAACACCGCACCAGAGAGGGTCTGAGGCACGGCATTTCACGATGATGAGTGTCTTTCGCCTCAAGGAGGCTCACGAGGACTTTACAATATCAGAAGCGGATGGTTTTTCACAAGGAAATTTTCACAGCACAGCCCCGAGGCTATAAAAACGAGACGCCGTTACCACTCCACAGCTGGAGGCACGGCGTCTCTGTCGATGCTTGTCAGTGCTGGATGCAGATGGGAAGATATGAAGACGCACCTTAGCAAATTTCCCGAGCGTGTGACAATGGATATTTCATCACGGTGCGCTACCCCGTAGCTAATTGTCCTTGGACCCGGCAAAAAAAAGATTGACTGCAAAGGTTGCGTCTGTAATCATGATACTAGTAATTGGTTTGAGGCATGTAGTGTTTCTTTCAACAGAGCAACGAAAGGAGCATGATGGCAGAAACTGCAAAGAGTTCAAAAACATAATTTAGGGCGTAAATAGGCGACAGGAAGGTTCCTGTTGCAACTATGGGTACTAAAACTCATGAAACGGAGCTGAGAATATTCGGCTCCGTTTTTTATTTTATCGTTGCTGCTTGCTACCAATCTCTTGACCACCCGCAGGGACTACCGGTGAGTGTGTCCAGTTTTTCATTGTTGCGCCGGGTGTAACTGAGTTTTCAGGCAGTCATGAAGTAGGCTCGCGGTTAACGGACCTCGATCACCGGTTCTTCCATTTGTTTCTCCATTCTCTCCAAGGTGTTACTGATCCTGTTCAGGATTCTCACGGCATTAGCTAATTTGCTCACTATGATGAATCCACCCAATCCCACCAGAATTCCAATAATTCCTACAAGAATTCCAATAATGACGATGACCTCCATGACCAAGCCCTCCCGAATTTTGGTACGTGCCTCACCTTACTGCCAGGAATTTCACAATGTAAGGGAAAAGCAGATAAATTGGTGAAAGGGTCAGAAAAGTATTTCTGGCAGTCCACTCCACACTACAGTTTGTCCGCTTTTGAGACGTCAGAGCGTTTTGAGGTGACACAGAATACCAGAGGGTCGACTTGAGGTTCGCAGAGCTTGGGAATTGATCTCTTTCCGTGAGCCCGCAACAAAAAAAAGAAAGCCCGCGGCAAAACCGGCGGGCGTGCACCCATTGATTGCTGGCTGGAATCAATAAGGCAGGTTAATAAACGTAAACATCATACCAAAAACACAAGGGAAACGCAACGAAAACTTGTCTTGTCTGTAATGGGCAGGACGGGCAACCTTCCCAGTCTGAGTCAATGGTCCAGAATGACAGCCTGTCCGGGCTCCATTGTTTTTGGTTGCCCATGTCGGGAAGATTTATGATTGATGTTCCCGTTTTGCCTTGATATTCTCGGTAAAAGTACCCCCGGTCACCAGGAAACAGTCTGAATGACCACGTTAACAAGGAGTCAAAGAAAATCATGGAGCCGACCTGGATCACAGCGATTTGTACCGCAGTCTATACCGTGATTACCGCCTGGTTAATCATCGAGCAACGAAGGAACCGGATAGATGACAAGTTTCCGTGCATCGTTGCCCGGTCGCGACTGAATCCAAAGCGCGCCAAGGACATATGGAGACTCCAACTCGTTAACATAGGTCGAGGACCAGCCTTTATAGAGTATTTCCATACGACGGGGTTGAGTGGTTGTGCTTGTAACGATGGGGACAACACCGACAAAATCGATAACGTCATCGGTCCGGATGTGGGCGATTCCGATTTGCAGGTCACGTTCGGATATGGGGAGCCAGAATATCTTAAGCAGTCCGGAGTGAAAATCGTCATCCGCTATCGCGACATGGCAGGAAGGTTGTTTGAGAGTCGTCTCATCGCTGGTAAACTCGAGTATGAACGTCCATAGTGAGCACGCGAAAAGAAAAGCGACCAAGGATTTCTCCCTGACCGGCTTCGTCCCTCCACCCCTCCAGGCAAATCGTTGTGGCGTGGCTTAGGTGAAGCCTGGGTCCATCACTTTACATGGTAACGGACAACTCTTCCGTCATCCCATACTAGGAACATAAGACCATGTGTGTCTGGTTCCAGCAGCCAAGCGGGTAAATCATTGTCGTTTCGTTTCTCGGGATTATTATGATGACAACAGGCGGGGTTTGTGCATCGCCACATAAAACAGAAGGGCTTCAGCGTGCGCTCGACAGCGGAATGGCACGATTTGCAGATAACGCCCTTGAATATTGCTGTCATCTCACGCCTTCCGTTTCGCTCGTATCCGCTTAGTGAATCATAGTTGATTCTCAAGCTCTTGCCAATCGGAAAGTTCTGAACTGGACCAGAGCGGTCCTGATCAAGTGACTCGATGCCTATTTATAATCCGAAACCCAAATGTACCATAAGCTCCCGTCGGGGACTCTGATCCTCATTACATCATGGACGGGCTCTTCCACTACTTCAACCCGAGTGCCTTTTGTTATTACAGGGTAGTTAGTCTCTAAAATTTCCTCATCGCCTTTGCAGGCATCATCCAACCAAGCCTTGAGGTTTAACCAGTCTCCACGAATTTGCATCTTCGCCATGAGGGCAGCCTCGCCCTTATCGGCAACACCCATCGCATCACTGGGAAGTGTTATCTTTAGTCCCACCATCCCACAAAAAGCAGTCCCGGCGACCGCCAGGACTAACACCATAATAGCCAACATAGCTATTTTCTTCATTAGATATTCCTTATAGGGCTCCTTAGAGCCCCACCACCAAAGCGACAACCAATAATGCTCTCATGTTTCCACCCCCGATGCGTCTGGTAGGTATTAAGGCAGTTCACCATACGCCCCACGGACCGCGGTGGTCAATTTATTATTCGCTGGCTGCCATATGTCCAGTCCAAGATCCGCATACCCCGGCGCTGTCTGGGTTATGTGACGACTTGTCTGTGGAAAAAATAAAAATTTGCGAACGTGGGGTCGATTTGAAAAGGCAAAAAAACTATTTCAGACCTAGGGGGTGGGTATAGTGCTGGGTTAAGCTGGTAACCGGGAAAGTGAGTGGTTAAGGAAGCCCCTCCCAAAGCGGCGCAAAAGTGTGGGACTCCTAAAAAGGTATAGGGGGCGTCGGTCTGTCGCTGCTCCTCGTTGTTGGTAAGGTGTGATTGTTTGTTGCTGGTCGCTGCTCCCGCTCACTGTCTCCTCATGTTTCCGACCACAGCGCCCATGACCATTTCGCTCCGTTATCAACGCGCACCTGCCCGTCAAAAGCCGCTTCAAACCTAGCTGACCGTTGGTCATTTAGTGACAATTTTTGTTTCATTGTAAAGAAAGTAGCCATTTTGCTGCTCTAATTCGAGAACGATTAGAACCAGTTGCAACGAGTGGCTCAATTGCCTATCCAGTTGACACTTTTCGGGTTGATCCTGTTGATAACTCCTGCGGTGATGCGGCTTCGCGTCTACCAGTGGTATAACCCCTCGCTCTGATACCAGGTTTTACGGTCAAAATAGTCATTTAAACGGCTCTGGTTGGCACGCGCCTTGCTACTATATTTGGGTAGTCGGGATTGTTGGCTCCCCCAAGACCAAGTGAGACAAACCGCAGTAATAGTCCTGCAAACAGGCGCTGCGGGGAAGATGGTAAAACTCCATCCCCCGAAACGGTGACGAGAGACAATGATCTCCACGACTCACTGAGCAGAAGGGCGCACTGAAACCATCATGTTATGCCTTGAGTATCGGAATATCCGGCATTGAAAGCATCGCATGAGCCCGTAGCACGATATTTTGGACACACCAACACCTGATGATGTGTCCACAAGATAACAACAAAGGGAGAAAGTCCAATGAAACAAGCACTTGGCTACACTCGTTTGAGTAAGGACGAAGAAGGGTCCATCAGTCTCGACTATCAACGCGCCGCCATAGAGCAGTATTGCCAAGCTCACGACCTGACCCTGGTCGGCGTCGAGTCCGACAACGGCATCAGTGGCAAGTCGATTGCCGCCCGTCCAGCCGTCCAGCGAGTGCTACAGGCAGTCGATACCAATGCCGTGGATTGCGTGGTGGTCTTCCGATCTGACAGGATGAGCCGCGATGGTATGGAGTCCTTACAGATCGAAAAGCTGTTCCTCCAGAGAGGCGTGGACTACTTGTCAACGTCGGAAGGCAACCTGACAGGTGGATCTGTCGATGATACATTCATGAGCTTTATCAGAGCCGGTTTGAATCAGCGGGAAAGGCAACTGATATCTCTCAGGGTGAAACAAGCGCTCCAGCGTAAACGAGAAAAGGGTGAGCGCCTGGGTGGTGGTATCCGCTATGGATGGAAAGTCACAGCGAAACAAATGGTCCCCGATGCCGATGAACACCGAGCCGTCGCCCTGGTTAAGCACCTTCAATCCCTCGGATACTCCACTCGTCAGATCGTCCAGGTACTCGAGCAAGAAGGTGTCCGGACACGTAAAGGAACCTGTTTCCACAAAACTCAAATCATCCGGATACTGAAAGTTGCTTGATGGAATAGGTAGCTCGACGCGTCAGCTGGTGACAACGCGTCGAGCGATGACATGACCGCAGGGGAGGGTCCGCAGCTGTGCCAATCTGTTAGGCACTGAGAGCCGATCTATCAATGCCCTCATGCCAAAGTCACCCCAATTCCTCGACACTATCGTTGTTATTCGGAATGACTGTCTAGCACGCGGATGTCGTGCCGGGATTGGACGTTGCCAAGACATCCCAAGCAGCCAAAATCACTTAACCCACTACTAACCCGGCGCTATTGCTTGCTTTTGCACAATTGGTCATATCCCGTTGAATCATCAATTCCTACATTATGGTAGCTTTGCGGAATGATGCCAATAATTTGATGCCGATGACCGGATGTCTGGTCGAAACCGCGCTTGTGTCCTGAGCGTTCTCTGTCATTACCCAGAACGAAGCCACGCGATTTTAAGGGCATCCTTGAGTTGTCGTGGCTGGGACGTTCTACTTCGCTCAGATTTGTTCTGAGTGCGTTATGCGCGAAATCATCAATGGTGGGCTTGTAGAATATTTGAGCCGGAATTATGCGGAGGTCGTGCTGACCCGGGCTAGGATTCACAATCAGGAGGATCCCCTTTTGCTGAGATCCTCCCGCGTATCCCGATAATCTTGTCATTTATTGATTGGCTGGTTTTGATTTGGAAGATCGCCTCTTGGCTTTGTAACTCCGAGCCGGGGATTGTCCGTAATAGGACTCGGCAGGATATCCATAGTATCCATTTTCCATATCCATACCCTGAATAAGAAGCTGCCCCCGCACTATAGCTGCTGCCGCCCCCTGACCAGGGGACACAGTTCCATCAACTCGCCTCTGCGGCGAGAGGCACGGTTGTGATAGTAAAGACAGCCACCAAAAGGAATAACTTAGCCGGTTTAATCCACTGCATTCTTACCTCCTTCTCTTCGACACATGGCTAAAAAGCGAGCTATATGTACCCCAGCGGGGAATGTTTGTCATCCTCTTTTTGGCGTTTGCTCTCGACCCAGAGCTGGAGTGCCTCATACTGGATATTTATACTGATTGCAGAAAACAATGACCTTTAGGCTGGCAATTAGGTTCTCTGCTGTCGATGCTTCCCTGCTTCGCTCTTTACCAATCGCTTCTGTCGGGGGGTGTGGTAGGTCACGTGGTCGTCGGAGTTATCATAAAAAATGCTGAGCCTATTGCGAATCCCAAGATTGATTTCGGCATCTTGTTGATTGAAGCATAATTTGGAGGAAACGCTGGAGGTGTAACATGAAAAGCACGTCTTTAGTAACAACGTCAATGATGGTTTTGGTATCGGCGTTTTGCCTGATTGCCTGGAGCGGATCTTTGGAAGCCTGGGCTAAAGGACCTGGGGGCAGTCATAGGACTACCTCAAACATTGCGCAGCCCACGCAGGGAAATCCTAATGTAGGGTCGAGTAACACTGCGCATTCTAAGAAGAAGCCGACAGGTGACAAGCTGAAGTATATGGAATACAAGATGAAGGAGGTGTTAATATCCAACTAGCGGTTAACTGCGTGTCGGTCTATGCCCGTCCCTTGCCTGTATCATCATTGGCTGCGCCCCTGCGCCCAGGTCTGCCATGAATATCCCAATGGCAATATCTAGGGCTGTCCTGGTCGTTGACTCCTCCATGGTCAACATCGGATCGCGGCGCAAGCCGATTAGGGACCAATCATCTATGCCTGGGGCGTGTTGCCTGGTCGTCGGGGTTATCATAGAAAATTCTGAGCCAGTTCCGAATCCCAAGGTTAATTTCGGCATCTTGCTGATTAGAACCATGATTTGGAGGAAACGCGGGAGGTGCAACATGAAAAGCACGCCGTTAGTCATAAAGTCAATGATGGTGTTGGTATCTGCGTTTTGCCTGATCACCTGGAACGGATTTTCGGAAGTCTCGGCTAAAGGTCCTGGGGGCAGTCATAGGACTACCTCAAACATTACGCAGCCCACGCAGGGAAGTCCTAGCACATCGTCGAGTAACACCGCGCAGGACAGTAAGGGTAGCAAAGGCACCAAGCAGCAGGACTATCCAACCGAGAGTGTTAACTTTAACTACGGAAGCATAAAATGGCAGTATTGATAAAATGGATAATGTCCCGTTATGCCTCTTGTGAGTAACCGCGGATCCATTACGGAGTCGAGATTGTCGGTCCATGTCCGCCATCAGGCTTGTATGCCATTGGCGATTGTATTCTTGCCAATCGTGGAATCACACCGATCCGCGTATGGACGCCGGTTTATGTACCAGCACTAGCAGTCTGAGCCCCGCAGGGTGGTACGCCGACAGGCAAATCTTTCTCTTCTCTTTCGTTGATGTAATGACCGATGATGTGAACCGAGCCCGTCTAACCGGGCGAGTGTGGCGAAGTGGGATTGCCGATGTCAGGCATCAAGCTGGGGCTCCGCAGTAGAGGGTCACATCCTCGCCAAGGTAGCCGGTGTCATATCCCAATAAGCTCGACACAAACTGATACTCTTTGAATTCAGCATCTTCTTGGGCGGACGGAGCGAAGGGTGCATAATCCGCGTCATAGACTCTCAGCTTGCCAATGGTTTGCTCATTGTCATTGTACCGGGTCAGAAAGTGTTCAAGGCTTAGTTCCGCTCGTTCCGCTTTAGAAATGCCCGCCAATTTCTTCACCATCCAAGCTGCCATGGCACGAGCAGTCAACCCGGTGGTCTTAGCGAACCGAGAGAGTATGGTTGTGTTCAGATTGGTATCGTGAATAACAAAACTGCCGGATTTTTTTTCAAAAAACAGTGCCAATTGCCTGCACTCCCCCAGGGTCACCGATGCGTCGACAGCCGTGTTTTCATGCTGCTGCCCAGTTTGTATAATAGAGGTACCTATCTGTGTCTTGAGTGACCTATCTCCACCGACTTGAGTGACCGTTATGTTCTCTCGTCTTCCGACTTGAGTGACCGTTGGTTGTGTGACTTCCTGGGCTGTCGGAATTCTGGAAGTAATCGAAGGTGACACGCCTTTACCTTTGGAGACGATCTTGACGTATCCCCTTTTTTCAACTTCCCTGATAAGTCGTGTGACGGTGCGATAACTAAGCTGCGACCATCCTGCCAACTCAGCATAATTCACCTTGACCTCTTGACCACGGCTCAGTGCATGAACCAGGACAATAAGTGCTTTCTCATTGGTCAACTTTACCTTTTCATTGCCGGTTAAACCTTCCGTGGGCAGTTGTTCAAGTCGGATAATCAATAGCCACGGAATATCGACCCGTCCTTTGTCGGTGAGGTAATCTGGAGTCGTGAACTCGTAGTGAGTAGGGTTCTGCCGTTTCTTTCCTGTCTCTTGACCCTTCCATCCTGGCGACCGTTGCTTCCATTGCCCGTTAACAGCGACCTTCCTTAAAAAGCCTTTCGTGGTTAGTGACTTGACCAATCTCCTGGCATAGTCTGGAGCGCATCCTATTTTGCGAGCGAGTGACTCTGACCTTGCCCGATAGATTGGCTTCTTGCCTTCACAGAAGCTCCGCATCATCAGCCATGCCCACATTTCTGCCCTGGTAAGCTTTCCCGAGAAGAATACTGCTTTCGGAATTGATACAGTGGCGATGTCTTTTGCCATAATGTTTGTGTCCTTCCAACCATCGACAAGCGCTCCAGGTTTGCCGGGTGCTTTGGTTCATGCCTGAGATTTCTGTATCTGAGTTCAGATAGTCATCAAGGAGCCGCTGTGCTCCCGATTTTCTCAGATGAGAGTTTGGCGGTGCAGGCGTTAACGAACATCCTGCCGAATTCAGTCATCGTATAGTGGCTAACAATGACCGAATCTCGATCCATTTGAACCAGGGCGGCGATTGCTGCCTCCGAAAATTCCGGAAGACCTTCTTCTTGGCGTTTTTGCAGTTCTTGAGGGTCCAGCAGGTCTTGAGATTGGAACACAGTACCTGGTTTGGCAACGACGTCTAAGATTCCAAGACTAATTAAATTATCGAGGTACAAGGTCATGTTGTGCGGGAACTTAAGTTCAGCTCGACGGCTAAACGCCCAGTCACTTAGATCCAGATATACACCTGGCTGATCCTCCGAATCGGATCGGAGAACCCACAATTTTTCTTCTTCTTTCAATTGGATCAATATCCTTGCTTCATCCGGAGAAATGCTGTCAATAAGATTCACAAACCTCGGGTGAGCCAAGTTATTAGTCTCTTTACACGATGCCGTTGTCAGGAGGTTGAGAAACAGATCGGCGATATCATCATCAGCAACGTAACTGAGCCTTTCCAGTATTGGAACGCCAATTTCTGGAGGAACTGCACGAAGATTCTGCTCTTCGATAGCGGCAATCTTATTCAAATAATATTGAAGTCGCGGAAGAAGCCTTGCCCTGGTTTTTGCAGAATAAATTGCGGCGGGCAAATAGACACAAGAATCCCATAGTAAACCCACCGTCTTCCCCAGTTCGCTAAGAGCTGGTTGTCCCGGCATCCTTATAGATCTCTGGAACGAGTTTCGCTACCTCTTCCGTTAACTCTTTCCAGGATTCCGCCAGAAGGATCGTCGTTCATATTCGTGCTCCTCTGCGCTCCTGCGCCTTCGGTGGCTTATGGTCTGTCCAAACGACTTGTTCCGCTGCGACTTTCTTTATTGAAAGTCACTTTATCAGACAAGCGTCAATTGGCAACGGCTTTTCGTCCTGTTTAATCCAGTTTCAATTTCTTTGTTGCTGCCAAGCCTGAACCCTGTGAGTTATTGCCGTGTCTACACGGCACATGAAGTCAAAAAAACTAGACACTCTCCAAAGACGAGAATACGCCTGTGTTAAAATCTGCAAAGTTCAACCCATGCCGAAGAAGCCATTTGATTAGCGCAATGGCGACAACATCGCTGAAGTCTAGCCTTGAGCCGATTGGTCCCGGCGACCGCTCCCATTCAACGGGGTGAAAAATTGGTCCAACGCGATCCAGTGTTCGCATCCAGAGTTGAATATTCTTTTTCATTTGCTGCCCCAGGTCTGACCACACCACACTTGCTTCCTTTATGGAGATCAGATCAGATGGACGCTTGCCAATACCCCCTAGACGCCGTTCCGCCTCATCCCTCAAAAACCTGATATCGATGATGGACACGGCGCGATATCGCGGGTGGGTCAGCCCCTTGTGGTGGGGGTCACCTAAGCCCGGAAATGTGAAGTCAAGGTGCTGGTCCAGTAGTCCACGGTCAGCGAAAGCAGCACCCATAACGAGGTTCACCTTAGCTTTGCCCCCCTCCATTGCTTCCCTGTCATAAAGAAAAAACACAGTCTCGAATTCGGTAGCCGCAAGGTAGTTTTGAAGGAATCTCCCGTCCACGAGGTTAAGATCTCCGGCGCGTCTGAGCCGGTCAACCTGTCTACCAGAAAGCCTGGAAAGTAACCATATCGTGCCGGGTTGGGCGACAAGGAAGCCATTAAAGGTTTTGGGAGCTACCGTTTTCATGCTGTGCCCAGCATGCCATTCCCCAGTGGTAATGTCAATGGGTTCTTCACGAAACTGCGATTCTCGATCACGCATGTTTTGCGACCAATTTGATTTCCGTCTAAGGACTACCTTCTCCCGATCTTTTTACGTTGAGCGTTTTTCCATCTACCACCAACTTTCCCCGCGATGGGCAAATAATCACTTTTGTTGGATAGTATGCGGACAGGTTCTGGTCCTCGTTCTTGACTTCCCAGATAGAAACCGTCAGCCAGCTTGAAGATTTCGCCAGCGTTGCCCATGAATGGGTTGGGAGTAAGAATGGAGGAGTCGTAGCACTCCTGCGCCGATGCCATGCTTGTGATGACCAACAAAGAGCCAGCAGCGATGATTTCTTTCAAACGCATACTTTCTCCGATTTGAAGCGTGTTTACAAAGACGTGACTACTTCTCCACGCCAATGTCAATGAGAAATTTTCATGCTCATATCATTGCCCCGGTCTGCCTCAAGTGCCAGGTGAACAGTGCCGAGGCGCTTCGTATCTCTGAGCCCGAACATTCCGCTTCCATGAGTGTCTGAATTAGCCAGGACAGTGATTCGTGAATCCATGAATCCTCCAGTGCCCTGGCTATACGATAAAACCCGTTATGATTCTTCTCTGATACCTCATCACCGAAGACCTGCCGCATATCCGCTAACAAACATCCAATATCTGCCGGTGACTTCCAGGGCATTGGATAAGTCCTGGTGGAACCCTTCAAAGGTAGGTTGACCAATCTGGCACCGTATTGATTCAGCCATCGGCGTGCTTCAGGGGCCTTCTTGATTCGCGCATGTCCGCTTCGGCAGCTCCGTGGGGCTGCGATCACTCTTCCTCTTTCGGGGAATGGTCTGCCAGGGAAAAGTACTTGACTCAATCTTTTCAGGGCTGTCAGTGTTCATCTGGTCTGCCCTGAGAGTAATATAGCGCTGAGGGTTTTATCATGGGAATAGCAAAAGCGGTAATTATTGACGTATCTGGTCAGCTTCACGAAGTGATGCCTGACGCTTCACGACAAAGTAAGAAAAGCACGCAAAGAATAAGCTGTGCGTGGCACGCCGGAGTGGCTCGAGGTATTGCTATGGCAATAAATGCAATTACAGTTGCCGCCGAGACTGACCAGGAATTTATATACATCGATGATATGAGCCTGGAAACACTCATAGAGCGATTTACATCGGCGACTAGGGACCAAGAACCTGTGCAATGAAGTAGTCCCTTGCCAATCTCAAATGCCCACTGATTCAGCCGTTGGCGTAATGATTGGGGGCATTCTATTTCTGCCAGGGTGCTTCAATGGCTACGTGAGAGTTAAACCTTTTGGAGACTTTTTTTCAAATCGACGAACCCATTTCTGAAAGCCTCTTCTTAGCCTCTTCGTTACCTTGTTTCGCAGCCATCTCGTACCATTTCAATGCTTCCTTTAGATTTAGTGATACCACGAAGCCTGTAGAATACATCTGTCCTAGCGTTACCTGAGCACCGACCAATCCTTCTAGTGCAGCCTCCGTTATCCATTTAATGCCCTCCACCGTAGACTGCTCAACGCCTTGACCCATCGCATACATGCAACCAAGTATGTATTTTGCTGGCGCGAAGCCTTGTTTCGCAGCCTTCCTAAAATGATCAGCTGCTCGCTTATAGTCTTGAGGTCGTCCTTCACCTTTGTGATACATCACGCCCACTTGATATTGGGCACTTGGTACGCCCACAAGTGCCAGATAGCCAATCCGGTCACTGCCCAAAACCGGAATACGAGCCCAACTGGGACCAAAGAGTTCGGTTTCCTTCTCCGCCATCTGAAAAATGGTAAGTGCTTGCGAAAGATGATTCTCTGCTGACAATTTTCCATTCAGATATATTTTGCCACAAGACGCTGCCACCTCGGCAAGTTTGTACAGATAGTCGCAGTCCCGTATTCTCCTTCTCGCCAAGTATTCCAATAAGAGCAGCACAGAATGCGGGATATAATAGGTGGTACCTCTGCCCCATAAGCCAAAGCCTTTGCTCTGTAGGGTAAAGCTAAAGCTGCTGGGGGGAACGATTCTTATTTTAGCTTCAAATAGCTTTCTTCCCTGAATACCTTTGTAATCTACTAACTTCGCAGCATTAGGATCTGTAGTTAAGACGAAACCAATAAATGGCTTAAGGTCGTCATCAAGTGGTGCAAGAGGCAATTCAAACATGGAGAGAGCTTTGGCGAGTGATGAGGCTAACTGCATATCGTCGGCTACGTGTACAAGTTGCCTAGCAGCGAAGCAACTAAAAAGGAGAAGTTCGTTTCGCTGCTGGTCGTCCGCTGTGGCATTGCTGTCAAGAAAGACGCTGGCTTTGTCTTTTTGGTGGAAGTGAATTTCGACTCTCATGGCGCCATCCATGATCTTATCGTCCTCCCCGGTTTAATATCGGCTAAGATTTTCTTCGTGCTGATCGTTCTTTTTCGCCACAAAGCTCCGTTAAGGAGAGGTTTGGATGGGACAATATCACAAAAGATCGTCAAATGCGGAAAAAAGTCAGGGGAAAACTTGACACAGGTGGATAAAGATCAGGGACACCCCGGATGCTTAAATAAGGCAAAGGTAAGCGACGGGTTCGAAAAGGTCATTGACTCGGTATCCAATCTGATCACTTCAGACATCGTCTGAAATATCTCTTGACATCCGCATAACAACAGGGCAGAGTCTGTCTCAGGTAGGTCAGACGATTTCAGAAAGGAGTGATTGCCGATGGCAGGAGATTGGTTAAAAGGCTATGCTGAGACGTTGGCGGAGTGCCTGAAAGATTGGCATATAACAGCTGCCAAGCTGACACCGCGTGCGCCAGATGGATTCTGGAAAGCTCTCGCCACTGCCCTGAATGCTCGTGGAGTGCGGACCCCCGCCGGGAACCTATGGACAAAGCCTAATGCTCAGACGGTGTGGAGGCGATATGGTAGAGAGATTAAGGTCACTATGGCAGAGCTACAACTTCACTCCCAGGATGAGCTGCAGGCTGATACAGCGACTCCTAGTCCAGAGAGGTATGTCACTAAGGACGAACTACGATACGAGCTGAGAAAGCTCATGGTCCTTATCCAAGATGCCCAACATCCGATGCTGGCAATTCAGAGCCAACTCGACGACTATCCCCCTCTGCCGCCGACAGCTCCAATAATTGGCATAAAGAAAGCGGGTCAGCGTGTTAAGATCGCTGGGACCATTGATAAGGCACTCATGGATTTGATTCAAAAAGAGGCGCACAGGCGAGGCGTGGCGCTCTCCACAATTCTTGATACTATGGCGTGGCACTACTACGGCAAGCCAGCGCTGAGCTTCCAGCTTGACTTGACTAACGACGAGGGGTAATCCCTAAGCCGGAGGAGTAACCATGTCAGTCCAAGTCGAATGTCCCCGCTGCAAAAAGCAATGGTATGGAGTCAAGAAGGGCGGCGGGGAGATATGCACAAAATGTGGTCAAAAGATTCCGACTTACGACCGCATCTACCGGCTGCGTCAACGCGTGAGGCAGCCAGACGGGACCGTGGTTCAGCATACAAAATATCTTGGCAGGGTATACAAGGAAGAAGCCGAGAAATTGGCGTTCGAAGCTAAAGCGGCAGCCAAGAAGCACATTTCATTGGGTGAGGTAGTGGACGGTCCAAAGCGGTTGACCTGGCGCGAATTGATTGAGACTTACCTAAGAAAGCTGGAGATCGAGGGTCGCAGTGCCAAGTATCAGCACAACTCCAGGCTCTACCTTGAGCGCATGGGTGCATTCTGGGGTTTCGACCTTCCGGTCGATAAACTCACCAAGGATATGTTCCAAGAGTTCCGGTTTTCCTTGATGCAGGAGCGTTCACCCAGTCAAAGCACAGTCGATTTGCATCATGCTGTGGCGAAAGCGGCATGGCAATATTCACTCCCTGACACCCCTAATCCGTTCAAGAGTATCAAGCTTTTTAATCCTCGTAACGAAGTCACGCGCTACCTCTCCAAAGATCAGCGGGACAGATTACTCCAGGTCGCTCTGGGTATCTCACGCGACCTAGCAGCTATCATTTACATTGCACTGACAACCGGTCTGCGGAAAGGCAACGTCCTTGAGCTGCGCCGGGATGAGGTAGATTTCGAGAAAGGTCTAATAACTGTTATTCAGAAGGGTGGTCGCACCCACTCCATTTCTATCGGCTCCAGTGTGATGCAAGTCTTGCGTTCCATTCCCGACAACGGAACGCCGTGGTTTTGGGTAGGACCAAACGGCACTCCATACAACAGAGATTGGAGAAGACCCTGGAATAAGGCAAAGAAATTGGCAGGTATTCCTGACGACTTCCGCTTCCACGATCTTAGGCATGATGCCGGAACGTCAATTCTGCGGGAGACAGGGAGTCTCAAACTTGCCCAAGAAGCCTTGGGGCACCGGGACATTAAAACGACACAGCGATACGCTCACGTAATGCAGGAGCAAATGAGGGCAGCTATTGAATCTATCAGCCCAGATTTCCCCCTCGACGCAAGTGTGCCCCCGAATGTGCCCCCATTGCCAGATTAATCAATGATATAAGTTGCTGCTTCTCATTTCTTGTAAACCGACCGGAACCCCAAAGCTCGGACAGGTGAACGGGCCATGCAACGAACAGGTCCTTTGAAGGGGAGTTCACTGATGAAAGACAATGACGTCCCCGATAAACAATTATCAAAGCCCCGGCGACCGACCCGCAGGATGGCGGCCGAAAAAGCGGAGAAAATGTGGGCTGAGACGAAGCTCGCAGAAGAGTTGGAGAAATTCCAGGCGCTTTATGACCTGGCAGTGGCCATGACCGGGGAACGCAGTCTGGACGAAAATCTCTCCTTGCTCGTTGATAAGAGCAAAGTGTTGCTGGCAGCGGACACGGCATATATTGCGCTGCGTGATGAGGAATCAGGCGATGTGTATATGCATACTCTGTCAGGAATTAGAACAGAGGCATTTAAAAGCATGAGGTTGCCCTTTGGTGCCGGCCTCGGCGGGAAGGTAGCCACAACAGGCGAAGGGTACATCGTCGAGGACTATTTCCAGGAAATTGAGCCTGTCGTTCACGACCTGGTTCGGGATGAAGGAGTGATTTCCGGGATCGCCGTGCCGGTTCAGATAGGTCAGACCAATCTGGGAGTGCTATACGTCTTCAATCGAAAAAAGACATCCTTTTCAAAGTCAGACCTGGATACACTGGCCCTGTTGGGCAATCTTGCTGCGGTAGAGATCACGCACAGGCGAGTAGAAGCAAAACTTCGCAAGGCCCAGGAGGAGCTTGAACTAAGAGTCCAGGAGAGAACCGCTGAACTGCTGTCTGCCAATGAGCAGCTGTTGATGGAGATTTCCCAGAGAAAGCGGGTCGAAGAGGCGCTTAGCCAGAGCGAGGAACGCTACCGAAGGTTGGTTGAGGACAGTTTCGACGGAATATTCGTTCACCGAGGCGGTAAGATAGAATTTGCCAATTCGCGTCTGTATGAAATGCTTGGTTACGAGCGGGAGGAATTGCAAGGCGCGGACCACCTGGTCATATATCATCCTGACGACAGGCCGCTGATCCACGAGAGGGGTCGTGCCAGAATGAGCGGGCAGTCAGTGCCGTCTCAGTATGAGGTCAGATTGCAACGCAAAGACGGCTCGGCATTTGACGCGGAACTCAATGCAAGGATAGTGCGATTCGGTGGGGAAACCGCGGTGCAAGTATGTTTGCGAGACATCACTGAGCGGAAGCGGACAGACGAGGCGCTCAGAGAATCGGAAGAAAAATACAGGTTGGTCGTTGAAAATGCTGGCGATGCCATTGTCGTCGCACAGAATGGAATCGTAGAATTCGTAAATCCAAGAGCAATGGAGATCACAGGATATGCATATGAGGATCTGAAATCGCGGCCGTTCCTGGACTTCATTCATCCTGATGACAGACAGATGGTTGCTCAGCGATATGAGGAGAGGCTCAGGGGCGAGCCTCTCCGAGTCCCGTACCACTTCAGGGTGATGGCGAAAGACGAAAGCGCAATCTGGGTCGAGGTAAGAACCGTAATCATAAGCTGGGACGGCATGCCAGCCACCCTGAACTTTCTCAGCGATATCACGACGAAACGAAGAATCGAAGAGGAGCTGTTGAAGATCGAGAAACTTGGATCCATCGGCATTCTGGCCGGTGGCATAGCCCATGACTTCAACAATATTCTTACCGCAATACTGGGCAACATTTCCGTGGCTAAAATGTACTTGACGGCACAGGACAAGGTTTTCGACCGCTTGTCCGATGCGGAGAGAGCGTGTCTCCGTGCGCAAGGTCTCACCCAGCAGTTGCTGACGTTTTCCAAGGGCGGATCGCCGATCAAGAAGCTCTGCGCACTTTCGGAATTATTGCAGGAGTCATGTCTATTTGCCATTGGCGGCTCCAATGCTCGTTGCGAATTCTCTCTACCTCCCGACCTTTGGGCGACCGAGGTTGACGAGGGACAAATCAATCAGGTCCTTCACAATCTGGTTATCAATGCGGAGCATGCGATGCCCCACGGTGGCGTCGTCAGCGTGTCTGCTGAAAACACTGTAATAACCGCAGAGGACAGTCTCCCCGTTCAAGACGGAAAATATGTGAGGGTGTCCATCAAAGACAGGGGTATTGGGATTCCCGAACAGCATCTTTCGAAGATATTTGATCCTTACTTTACCACCAAGCATAGAGGAAGCGGATTGGGGCTTGCCACATCCTACTCCATTATAAAGAATCACGGCGGCCTGATAACGGTCGAGTCTGAGTTGGGTGTGGGAACTACGTTTGATGTCTTCCTGCCGGCCAGCCCAAGGGCCATCTCACCTAATAAGCATGAGCCGGACAGGCCAGTAGGTGGTGAAGGCAAAATCCTGTTCATGGACGATGAGGAGCCTATAAGGACCCTGGCCGCGGAGATGTTGTCCCTTCTGGGCTATGAAGTTGTCCTTGCCAAGGACGGTGACGAGGCCTTGGATCTGTACATCGCAGCGAAGGAGTCCGCAAAGCCCTTCAGTGCCGTAATCATGGATTTGACGGTGCCGGGAGGTATGGGAGGCAAGGAGACCATTCGGCGCCTCCAAGAGCTGGATCCTGAGGTGAAAGCAATTGTGTCCAGCGGCTATTCGAATGACCCGGTCATGGCCGAGTACGAAAAACACGGTTTCGGAGGCGTGGTTGTCAAACCATTTGGAATCAAGGAAGTCAGCGAGGCCCTGAAACGGGTCATTTGAGAGTAGATCGGGGTCAATGTGCAATAAAAGATACAATGCTGACAATTAAAGACCCGAGCAAGGCCGACCCGAAGGACTTCACCTCAAAACCCTTGACGAGAGCCCCTGCTAACAAGAACACCAGGGCGTTGATGACCAACAAGAAGAGTCCTAACGTAACTATTGTCAGGGGAAACGTGAGAATCACCAGGATAGGCTTCAAGAACGCATTGAGAATACCCAAAATTGCTGCACCGATTATGGCTGCGCCCGCGCTCGCTATTCTAATCCCGGGTATGAGATAAGCAGCCAAGAGTATGGCTATGGTTGTGATCAGCCAAGCTATGAGAATCCGTGACATTTTGCTCACCTTTCCGGCCGGATGCCCTTTCGGCGTCCATCTTTATCGGCGTGTAGGGCGGCCCGTGGCCGCCGATTGTGTCGGGCACAGCCCGACCTACCTGTTGCTAGATTGATGTGAGCCACAGGTAGAATTCATCGGTCTCTCTTGCCTTGGGGTTATCCCGATCCGATTCCCATTTAACCGGATTGGTTGCTATGTACTCGCGGATGCGATTGAGAGACTGAGAGTCTCGAATGAGATGTTCAAAATAATTTCGCTGCCATAGAGGCGCCCCTGGTGTCCCTAGGGACTCATTGGCCCCCTTTGTCGCGGCGGACTTGAAAGAGCGTACAATTGTGGGAACCGATTCAGAGACCGGCCGACCAAATTGTTCCGTCGTAGGGGCACGGCATGCCGTGCCTTCTCTACAAACAAAGCGGCCGACTTCTTTAGCCGGAAGGGCACGGCATGCCGTGCCCCTACCAGGGCCTTCCTGCAGCAGAACAATGCCGTGAAAATGATTCGGCATTATGACGTATAGATCCAATTCAACCGTGACAAAATGATTCGGAAGCTTGGTCCAACAGTCCTCTGCAATAAGCCCCAATGGGCTCAATATCATTTTACCATCCTGGAGTTTCCCGAACAAGGGGGCTTTGTTGGACGTGCACATGGTCAGGAAATAAGCCCCAACCTGCGTATACGCATATTCACGCAGCCGGATCGATCTGCGATGATACTTCAATAGGGCGAACCTCACAATGATTGAATTAGGGCAAGCGGCCCGTAATGAGGTCCTTCCTCATGCGCTCCGCTGTCTCTACCAGGAATGGGAGATGGCGCCCGCCTTGCATGCCGCCATACATGGGAGTTCCGGTCTGTCCTTCGGGGGCTTGCACGGGCCGCATTCGTACTTGAGCTTCTTTTTCTTATCCTGCCTGACGATGGCACAAGGCTCCTCGTTCATGGGATCGTTAGGGTCCTCTTCCACGACCTCGAAAACCTGTGCAGGACAGGCGGCCACGCAATCGCCGCAGCCATTGCATTTGTCCGTATCGATGGTAATGAAATAATTCCCGGAGCCGTCACTATAACCGTAGTTAGCCAGCATGATCTTCTTCCTGTCAGTCTGTTTAATGGGAGCATAATCTTTGCAAGCTCCCCTTTCTCTTGTGGAGTGACGCGCATTTAAAAAGGCCGTTGCCGGCCGCGACAGAGCACCAGAGCCGTGTAGGGGCAGACCTGCGTGTCTGCCCGGATTTGGGCGCACACACAGGTGCGCGCCGTACCCCTATTTTCGACATGTTATCCATGGCAAACTTCGTTGAGCCCTACTCGATTCTCCACTCAAGGGTCCGCAAACCCTTACTTGCCCCGTCCTTTGCCCTTCTTGCAAAGAGAATGACCAAATAGGGCCGCACCCGCCGCACCTGCCAACTGGGTGTCCCACTTGGTCTTCATCGGCTCCAGGCCCAGCTTCTTCTTCAGCCTGTCGATAACGCCGCGATTCTTGGCCATGCCGCCGGTAATGGCGAATTCCGGCTCCACTCCCACGCGCTTCAGAAGAGAATAGATCCTGTTAGCCATAGCCGAACAGTACGCGGCGAGCACCTCATTGGTTCCGAGGCCCTTCCGCAACAGACCCGTGGCTTCAGACTTGGCATATACCACGCAGGTGCTCGAAACGGGCGGCGGTTCCTGGGCGATCTGAAACGACCGATCACCCACATCGCCGATCGGCACGGACAGAAGATCTGAAATAACCTCCATCCCGCGGCCCGTTCCTGCCGCACACTTGTCATTCATCAAGAAGTTCGTCACCTTCCCCTTGTCATCACATCGAATGGCCTTGATGTCCTGTCCGCCAACATCCAGCACGGTCCGTACTTGGGGTCCGTATATGAAATTGGCGCCCCTTGCGTGGCAGGCGATTTCCGTGACGGTCCTGTCCGCCATGGGGACATTGACACGGCCATAGCCGGTGCCGATGAAATAGTGGATTTTGTCCTCGGTGAGGCCGGTTTTCTCGAGAGCAAACTTGAGGGCGTTGCGGGCGCTGTCCGGGCTGTCCGAGCCGGTCCTCATGTTGCCGTAAGCGTAGAATTCACCGTCGGCCATTATGACGGCCTGAGAACTGACCGATCCCACGTCAATTCCTACAGTGATGAACTCGGCGTCCTCCCACTTTATGTCAGGATTGACCCAGTTGGTTTCTTCCCACCTCCAGAATTCGCGTTTCTGCTCTTCAGCCATGTGTATATCTCCGATTTCCTTTTCAGTACGTGCTATTGGCCGTCCTTGAGCCGCGACCGCCGCTGCTCCCACTGCCGCCCCGAATTCAGGGGCTTCCGGGATGTAGATCTTGTCCACGGCCAACTCCCTTTGGAGAGCAGTCACGAATCCTGGATTATACGCTAAGCCGCCGAGCATCACGATGTCGGGGTTCACTCCTATACGACGGATCATCGACACAATTCGACTCGCCATCGCGTCGTGGATAGCCCTGCTGATGTCCTTTTTCTCGGTCTTGGCATGAATTAGACCAACCACTTCGGATTCGGCAAAAATCGTGCACTGGGCATTCAAAGGGATTGGATTGCTTGAAGACAAGGCCAGGGACCCCAACTCAGTGAGAGGAGTCTCCAGCGCCCGTGCCATTGCTTCAATAAACGCGCCCGCGCCCGCTGCGCACTTCTCGTTGATGGCAAAGTCAACTACATTCCCTTTTTCGTCACACTTGGCGGCTCGTGCTTCTTCTGCACCCACATCCACGACTGTTCGGGCACTGGGGAAAAAGAAATTCGCGGCCATTGCCATTGCCTTGAAGTCGTTAACCTTTATGTCAGCTTCCTGTATAGACTGTAGCTCCGGAGCCTGTCCCGCCGATGCGGTCGATTTGATCCCTCGTGATCCCGGCATCTTTCAACGCCAGTTCCAGGGATTCCTTGACAGCCTGCCCTGCTCAAACCCGGTCGGCACTGAAGCTTTGCCGATTATTTTCCCGTCCTTTATAATGACTGTCTTTGGTGTTTCTGGCACCACAGTCTATCCCTGCAGTGATCATATCGAAAACCTCATTTTCTTAAGGGCCCGACACCGTAGTTTTTGGCGAAAAGGGTTACGGCGGCGCGACGATTTCGGAAATAGCCGGCAAAGCCCGAATTGCTGAAGCTTCATACTACCAGTATTTCAAAAGCAAGGAAGACCTTCTTCTCCGTGCGATCATGGCGCGACAGCAAGGCCTCTGAACAAATCCGTTTAAGTTATACTCCACAAACGACCACGCCGACCTCTGACCGCCACACCACACTTGAAACCTTTCAAGGAATCGAGTTACAATAATTTTAGAGTGGCGGGAGGGATAGCCATGCCTCTAGATGACGAAATTCCAGTCAGCCCGGAAATAAGCGAAGAATTCACGAGCTTCGAAGAGTTCTGCGCAGAGAATACAGGCCGCGAATTGCAGTACCTGGAAGTTGTGGGCCAGAGTCCCCTTGCTATGGACTCCGTGACACTGGCCTTCAGCATGAGGCACCTTGTTCGGCTGTCCAGAGGCATGATGGACATGTTGCTCGGTTCCTTGAACGATGATTCTGCGCCGTCGCTCGAACAGGTCCTTGCGGTCAAAGGCCTACAACTGGACAAGTCACACGCTCCCATCTTGAGGGATGTCATATTTTCCTTCCGAGACGCACCTGACAAAGAAATAAGCTCGAATCTGGTGCGAGCACTTCAGTTGATGACGATCAGCAGGGAACGTCGAAGAGTCGTCCTGAATCTCGGAGAGTCCTATGCCCCGCCTGAAGAGGGTTGGACCTCGGAAGACTTCGGCGGTGACGATTCGATGCTGGAGACCGTCCGCTCAATTGAAGACCCACGCTGGATTAAAGCAGAGGAGACGTAACAGATATGCCGCAGGACACGTACCTTGCTCCAATTTCCGAGCGAGGGAGCCGCGTGCTGGATCTGATAAAGACAGATCCGCGCCAAGCCGCTCAGCTCATGGAAGCGCTCACCGGCGAGGAGCAAATATCTCTGGTCAGCCACGAGGCTCTGCGCGATCCCAAAGGAGCACAGGACCTGCTATTCCTGTTGGATGACGACAAGAGCAAAGAGGTGGTCGAAGGGTTGGGCGACAGAACCCTCTTTCGGATAATGAAGTCCCAAAGCTCCACTCACATTGGCGTGCTTTCGCTCGTGAAGCCCGACCGGGTCCAATCGGTGCTAGACCTCGATCAGGAGTTATTTTCCGCCAAAGGAATCACTGACCCACAGACGGCTTATCACTGGATGGTGAGCTTCCTGGAAGAAGGAGACACACGCTTTGGCGAACTCTTGAAGAGTCTCGAAATTAAGGTGGTCGCCTCTGCATTTCAGGACAAAGTGCTGAGGCCGTGGGCGAGATCCAAAGATAAGAACGAAGACGAGGAGGAGACTTCTTTTCCTGCCGATTTCCTTGTTAAGCTGGACCGGGGTGAGCTTAAGCCTGATGACCTTGAAGTAACCGACGAAGAGACCTCGGATATACTCACCAAGATCCACCTTGCCGACGAGGCCTACTTCAACGAGTTGGTTTCCATCATGCTACGGGAAGAAGACCTTAAAACCCGTACCGCGGAAGAAGCCTTCGATAGGATCCATGAGCAAGTGGGAGACATGAGCGCCATGACGGAAGAGGCCGAAGATATGTTCGTGCCCTTAGAAGATTAGTTGACTATCTTTCTGTCCCGCCGTGACTCAATAACGGCCCGAATGATCTGACTTGCCGTGAGTTGTTCTCTGTCTTCAAGCTCTCGCTCACCAATTAGTCCTGAATCAACCAGGTGTCCCAAGAGACTTTCGAGCCCAAGAGGGGTGACACGGTACTTTTCAGTCAATTCAAGGTCGCTCATGCCGCTTCGAATATCGGCGATGACTTCTTTGGCCTTAATTACTCGCTTGACCAAATTCTTCCCCCCTGTTGGTGTCACGCTAGTCCATTGACCCCGGCAAGGTGGCCTTGCAATTGGCGAGTTTTTGGAGACGGCGGGCCGATTTGGGCCCCTCTCTTCCGGTACCAACTTACAAGATCCGGATGGCCTATGCAAGGGTATTTTGATGGGTGCCGAAGCCACTTAACGGATCTCGACCGGCTACGTCATCACTCTTCAATCGTCAGACCATTTTCCACTTCGTAGAAAGTCCTTGAAAATTCAGCATCGGTGAATTTCTCTTGTTCCCAGAGCATCCTCAGGGCTACCAAATCAGATCGCTTTAGCAGTCGAAGAATCTGCTCTAGCCTCTTTTCAGACAGATGGTATTTGAAAATCAGTTCGTGGGATCGCAGTCCATTAGGGCGGTCGATTAGAAAATCTCTTGTCCTGTGAATCGTCATTATCGCCACCGTCCGGGACAATTTGTCGAACTAATTGAGATGGGGGCTTTGAGTAACCGGGGGTCCTGGTCTGATTCAGACACCCGCAAAAAGCACACCGTTTCCCCGTCAAGGCACCCGGGCCTACCGACCGCGGCAGTGACCATATATTCGCCCGGCTGGAGGCCGCCCATGTGGAATGAAGAGACCCTGGCTGTCGGTGTAACCCTTGATCGAGTGCCCAGAACCGGAAATGGAAACCAAATCCTTGCTGTTTGTGGAGGTGAAATCCAGTCTGACTTCTCCGTGGCTGAGGCCGTTCCCGTTCAAAGCTGCTTTCAAAACGACCTTTTGTTCGTGTTTCGCTCCCTGGGGTGAGGTGCTCACTGAGACTGCAATGGGCTCCTCCGAGTCTGGCTGACATACAACAGCCAGCCCTATAGCGGCACCAAACAGCCAAACAATCAATGAATGCTTTAATTGCCGGGCTCATCTTCACTCCTCCGTATCCACCCACTCAACTAGATGGAATTCGAGACCGTGACCCTCCAGTTCTGCTAAGCGGGGTGTCAATCACCTGCCAAATGAACAGTTGCTCCTCTTTGGAAATTCATCGTGCTCCGAAAACTCGTCTGTGTGAGGCGCTCCATTTGGCCACAGCAAGCCGCTAACTTCCCAAGGGTTGAGTGGGAGACGCAATCGGCCTAGTCGTCAACCGAAATGGGGATCTTTGCGATCTCTTTTCACCGCGAAGCTCGGACCATTTATTAGCCCCCCAAGCCAATGTCAATAGGAGAGGCAGGAAGAAAAAGAAAGCCACAGATCACTCCCGTTACGAGATTGTTCACAAACATGGAATAAGCTATGCCGCCCAGCAATATAGCACCAAGCGGCCCAAGAATTACGATCCACGCGACTATCACCAGCGTTCCCATGGCATTGTCCTTTCCACGTAAATGTCTTCGTCTAGCGCACCATCCGCCCCAAGTAGCGGTTGTTTGAGCATCCACACTCCAAGCTGAACCCTCATGCACGTGGGACCCCAGGGCGAGCAACAATATTCGCCAAACTTCGCTTGGTGCAAAGGGTTAAACCCCAGGGCTTCGTACGAGGCCCGCACCCAGCGATCAACCTCATCTAAGTCCAGGGATCAAGCCTTTTCCCCTCGTAAACGAGCCGCATTATCTGTGTTTTGGCTTGTTCCGAAATGCTCATCGAATCCCTCCACAAAATGAGAGTCCAACAATCCTGATATAAATGGGACTTAGCGGTTGTCCACTTAGACTCAGAGTATTCATTTTGCCTTAACCTCTGAGCTCCACTTCCTCCCATCCTGTATGGAAAGGGTGGCTCTTCTGACAGACGCTGATCGTCGTCATCGGCCTTCGAACAAGTGGTCTCGATTGCGCGGAGTTCTCGTATTTTCCTCTTGTTTGGCAGCCGGTGCCGTCGAAGTCTCAGGCGCACAAAAACCGAGTACACTCAGGAGTTCTTCTGAATCCTTGGAATTAACAAGATTCTCATTACCGAGCAATTTCCGGCGGCCTTGGGACACGGTATGTCTCTTTCATCTTTTCCCCCCACATCTGAATTGGCTCATGCGGAATTACGCTGTTCTCGAACAAGAGCAGCTTACGTTTACGTCGGCTGGAAGCCACAGACGAGGGGAGAGAGGAGATTAAAGCTCCTCTCGTCCACCTTTCCGCGTATAATTATCGCGGCGTCTGTTCTCCCCCCCATGCGTCCTCAGTCGTGTCCAGTTAGAGGAATGACTTGAACTGAAATTTTCACGACCTCGACGCGAGACCTTGTTGGCCCAGTGTTATGCAGGAGGTGTGCCAAAAGAACATGTGGGACTCTGTGGCTGCTATTAACCTGGCAATTCAATAGGTTGCGCAGCGTTCTGAATCAGCAGGGAGAGAACGGGGGAAAGGTCACGATGGCAAGAAACCGGTGTAAAGAACACACTACTAAGCGCGATACAAACAAAGCCTGAAATAACCCACACTTATCGTATGTGATTCGCACCGATCTCTGTGTGGTCAATAAGTGGTAATCACTTGTGGATTCCGAGGGACTTCATGTGGTGCATTAGCGAGTCTCGCGTAACGCCCAAGTACCGCGCCGCCTTCTTGATGCTGCCTCCGGACTGCCGCAAGCCTTCCATCACTAGATAACGCTTTGTCTCAGTTAAGATTTCGTGCATGGAATCGTCCCGGCACAGGTGGAGCGTAAGCGAAATATCTCCTTTGCGACCGGACGAGAGTTCAGGACCCGCATGCATTCCCAGGTCTCTTGCGGTGACGCATTTCTTGTCACAGAGAATCAGCGCTCGCTCCAAAGTGTTGCGCAACTCTCTGACGTTGCCGGGCCAGGAGTAATTTCTGAGAGCATCCATAGCATCGGAGTCAATCGCGGGCACTGTCATGAAGCCCCACTTTTTGGGCCAAAGCAGGAAGTATTTCATCAATTATTATAGGCAAGTCCTCCATCCGATCACGTAGCGGAGGGACTGTCACGGAGAAGACGTTGAGTCGATAAAATAGGTCCTTACGGAACCTGCCGGATTCAACATCCTTTTCCAGGTTCCGGTTGGTCGCTGCTACGATCCTGATATTCACCTGAATATTGGTTTCACCGCCGACACGGGTGAATGTCTGCGTGTCCATGAACGTGAGGAGCTTTGCCTGCAGTTCAGAAGAAAGCTCACCAACCTCGTTCAGGAGCAGTGTGCCGCCTTCCGCCAATTCGAGGAGTCCGCGCTTGCGCCCGCGGGCCCCGGTGAACGATCCCGCTTCGTGTCCGAAGAGTTCCGAGTCTGCAACCTCAGGCGCAATGGCTGCACAGTTTATCGTGAAATACGGACCCGAAGCCCTTCCGGAATGACGGTGAAGGTATTCGGCCAGGTAATCCTTCCCGCTCCCGCTCTCACCGGCGAACAGGACCAAGCTATCGGTTTTGGCCGCGCCGCCGTACCTGCTCCAGGGTGGTTTTCATGATGCTCGAGCCTGGAGGATTCGATTGAATGCTTACACTGAGACTTCTATCGGTCTGCGTTCCGTGACGTCACGAGCAATTCCGCAGAGACCCATTATTTTCCCCGAAGGTTCACGCATGGGGAATCTGACAAAGTTGAAGGTGAGCGGCCGGTCAATACAGAAGAGGTTCTGCTCCGACTCCACCGGCTGTCCTTGAAGGACGCGCTGGTCCAGGCTTTTCACCCTTGTGGTCCATTCTGCCGGGAAGAGTTCCTCATCCCTTTTTCCAATGATTTGTGACGACTCCATCTCCAGGATAGCGAGCATGGCGGGATTAACGTGGGTGTATCTCCGATCCCTGTCCTTTATGAACATGCAGTCCTGCGTGGCCTCGAAAATATGTCGGAAGCGCTCTTCGCTTTCTCTCAACTCTGCGGTCCTTCTTTCCACTTCAGCCTCAAGTTCGGCCCTGTGGCGCTTGATGGCATCCTGCGCCTCCTTCATCCGCAACAGAGAAGCCACCCTAACCCGCAGTTCGAGTTTGTCAACGGGCTTGGTAATAAAATCATTGGCTCCCGCTTCCACCGCTTTCAAGCCGATCCCTTTTCCCCTCAAGCACGGTAACCATAATGACCGGAATATCTCCAAATTCTGTATGCTCGCGAATTCTGCGGACTACTTCAAAACCATCCATCCTCGGCATCATGATGTCCAGAAGCACCAAGTCCGTGCCGGCATTCAACTTGGCCAAGGCATCGCTTCCGCCGTCCGACAAGCTCGGACTCGTACCCCAGCGATTCCAACATGGCCTCTAGCAGGTCCCGGTTTTGTTCCTCATCGTCCACAACCAAGATTCGTTTCGGCTGGCTCATGAAACATCCTCCTGCCTGGGGATGGCGTTAGGGCGAGGCCCTCTCAGACATTGCCACAGATCGCTCTAACGTAACCCGCCACCGTCTTCGCAAACTCTCTGGTGTTAATGGGCTTGGCGATGTACCCCGTGCAACCGGCCTCCAGGCACTTTCGCTCGTCTCCCCTCATGGTGGAGGCGGTCAAAGCAACTATCGGGATGTGCTCTCGTCCGAGGATCGTCCTTCAGTATCGCGGTCGCGGTCAAGCCGTCGATGCCGGGAAGCCTTATGTCCATCAGAATAAGGGCAGGGGTTCCGGCTATCGCTATTTCTATACCTTCTTCTGCCGTCTCCGCCGGAAGTACTTCGTAGCCCGCGACCTCCAGCAAATCAGTGACCAGTTCCATGCTGAGTAAGTCGTCCTCGACCACCAATACCTTTGTCTTCTTCATATCGGAAACCTCGAAGCAAATGCGCTAAGCAGTTCTCCGGGGAATCTCCAAAGCATGTTTACTTCCGTGTGGTTAAACCGCTTGGTGCCCTACCGAGGGCGCTTGAGACGTAATGATCGGAATCGTGAAAGTAAACTTACTTCCTTTTCCTTCTCCTTCGCTTTCTGCCCAGATTCGTCCGCCATGCAGTTCCACAAGGCTTCGAGCCAATGCTAATCCCAGACCCGTGCCTTGCTGCCTTCTTGCGTAAGAGCTATCCAATTGCTCAAATGCCCCAAAGATGCTCTCCCGATCTTCACGCTTGAGCCCAATGCCAGTGTCTGACACGCTGATGATGAGTTCGTCTCCTTCCTTCCAAGCCAATAGTTCCACGCGGCCTCCGTCTGGAGTAAATTTGGCCGCGTTAGAGAGCAGGTTGAACACTATCTGCCTGAGCTTTATCTCATCCGCTTGAATGCCTGCCCCTGAAAGGTCTTCCTCAATACTGAAGATCGACCTTGATCCCATGCTTTCGGGCCTTTTCCATGATCATAACAATACCACTCTCCAGGAGTTGGGAGATGTTCACCGGCGAAAGATAAAGTTCCATTTTGCCTGCTTCAACTTTTGACAGGTCCAGAATTTGATTTATGAGTTCGAGCAGGTGCAGCCCGCTTGCATGAACGTGATTGATATATCTCGACTGTCGTTCGTTCAATGGGCCAAAAGTTTGGTCTTCAAGAATTTCCGAAAAGCCGATAATTGCGTTGAGTGGTGTTCGTAGCTCGTGACTCATCTGGGCCAAGAAACTGCTCTTGGCAACGTCAGCGCTTTCCGCAGCCTCCTTGGCCTTACGCAATTCCAAATCAGCCTGCATCTGGTTAGTAATATCCCGAGAGAACAATGCCAGCATTTCTATCTTACCATTGGCATGAGAAATAGGATAAACAAGAGTTTCTGTCGAGCCTCCGCCCTCCACATCCACGGAACGGATGGGCATTCCCGATCTCACCACCTCAAGAATTCGCATTCTTCTCTCCGCAGCAACATCAGGTGGAAATAACTCGTAAAAGTTCCCGCCAATGAGGTTCTCGGCGGTCTCACCCAATTTGTGGGCGGCCACTTCGTTTAGACATAGCAAAATTCCGTCCACCGAGATCAACACGGCCCCATCTTCCATCATATTTAAAAGAACTTGAGCGGAATCACTGGCTCCGTAGCACCTTTTTCGTAGCCAGCCCGTCAATAATTTTCCGTTTAGTTTTGTTGTGGTCCCTCATGAAGTCAGCTCCTATCCGCGAGGACACGTGACAATCTTTTCCCCTGGGATAGAGAGTTCGACAGGCGGCAACACCAGAGCCTTCATCGTTCGGTTTACTGCCTGGAAGGTCCACCGCGGGTCTTTCTCGACCCGCTGGATTAGAAGATCCTGGTGCAAAGTCCCTTCGGAATCGTACAGACCGTCCTCGAGCATTTCCAGAAAGGAAACATACTCCTTCATAGGCTTTGCGACATCCGGCCACACGCTCCTGATAAGGAGTTTGGACAGTGCATCGGTCAATTTGCGCCGCTTCAAGGCTTGGTAAGCTTGTTTCGGCGAATAGATAGTCTGGTAGGCGTCGATGATAGCCAGTTGGAGCTTCGATGGTGGCATGCGAAGCGGAAAGTGTGTGACGAAGTTTCCATTTTGGTAGCCCCATCCGCGGTGAATGCTTCGGTGCCACGGCATCATAGTTCGAAAGCCATTTCCCGGTTCCGGGAAGTATCCCAAAAGTGCAAAGAACCAGGCGCTCGTGAGCTTGTGCTCAAGAACGAAATCTACAGGTACTCCGGATTGTCTCGAGCGTGTCGGCATCAGCACCCACCACGAACGACCCCAATATGCCGAAGCCAAAAGAGTGCAATTTCTTAATTGAGGCAATGATTTGCTCAAGGGTTTGATGCTTGCTGTACTCAACGAGAGTTTCTGGGTGAATCGACTCATAGCCCTGATATATGTAATTGACCCCGGCTCGCCGCATGAGCATAAGTAGCTCATCGTCCTTTGCCGCCTCCACCCTGGCGAAGACCACAATATCAAACCCAAAATCCTCCTCAATCATCCTCTGCAACAGTTTCTTTGTGTGGGAACGCATGGCCGTGAACTCATTGTCCACAAACATCAACTCACGCCCATACTGCCGCTTGTCCCGCAAGTCACGGATCACGCTTTCGATGCTTCGCTTTCGGTAACCGCCAGGGAACATCGTGTTCACAATGCAAAACGAGCACTTGAATTGGCACCCGCGAGAAGATTGTACCGTGAGCCAAGGCTTTTTCCATTTTGACCAGTCGGCCCAGAGGACTCATCCGGCGATAACCCTCTATGAGCGAAAAATTGGGGACTGTGTCAAAACTGGCCGGTCCGCGACGCGGGGCCGTATAGTAAATTCGATCACCGACCCGGTAAGCTATGCCGGCCACCTTCTCAACCTCTCCTCCGCTCTCGAGCGTTGCAACGAGTTCCACAATTGTTTCATCGCCTTCGCCAAAGACGACGTAATCGCAATGCTGTAGACAACTTTCGGGAAAAAAGCTGGCGTGAGTTCCACCCATAATGATCGGAATACCAAGTCTGGATCGTATCTCCCCGGCAAGCCGATAGGTTTTGTCCGCGCCGGCGTTCAGCGACGAAAAACAGACGAGGTCCGATTCTGAGATTCGGTCCCACTCCGGAGTCTTGACGTGCTCAACATACACTGACACATGATAACCTGCCTCCTCGAGAAATTGTACCGATAACCGGCATCCCGTAATCCGGCATCACCGTACGATGGCAGAAGTCAGGGAACTCGCCGTCAAACTGGATACAGGTAATCTTCTTGATTTGCACGGCAACACCCCCTCCTAGCAGCGACTTGTATCTCAATTAATATTGGTGCGGGCCAATGTGCAGATTGCCCCCGATGCGCCACGATTCGACAGACGTTTCGGGACGTCTTGCCGGTCCTCTCAGACGGACTTGCCCCTGAAGATTGGTGAGGCATCCCTAAGACGGCCAGGACTCGGTACCATACTGAATGCGCAAGGGTATCGAACGCTCACAGCTGGAATTGTCCGAGGACCGAGCAATTACTTGCACGATATGCTAAACGGCCTGGCTCTCTTCATGCCAGCTGATCCAGCATCGCCCGGGCCTCTTCCAAGTCCTGGGAATCAAACCCCTCGGTGAAGCGTCCGTATACCCCTGCCAGCAACTCTCGAGCTTCTGCCCTCTTGCCGTGTTTCTGCCAAAGACGACTCAAGCTCATTGCAGCCCGTAGCTCAAAGGACCTCGCATTCTGCAGACATGAAACGTCGAGGGCTTGTTGGAAGCAGGCTTCCGCCTCGACTGAACTGTTGGATGATGTTGCCCACAGCAATTCTCCCTTGAGCCGATGCAGGTCCGGCTCACCGAAACGGTCGTCGGTCCTGCGAACTCTGTCTAGCGCCTCGACCACCACAGCGAACCCTTCTGGAGCCTTCCCCGCTTTTCGGTACGCCTCGGCCAGCAGGGATAGAAACAAGCGGTCGTGCGATCTCCGCCCCAGTGGCGCTGTACGCTGGCGAGACCCTGACGGATCTGTTTGATCCCTTCCTCCGTCTGCCCTTGCGCTGTCACCGCCCACCCGCGCAGAAACGGGTCCCCACGCGAACCAGTAAGGAATCCCATGTTCCTCACATAGCGCATTGGCTGCCTCCGCTCTCTCCCGGGTTTCTTGGGCTTTGCCGCAAAACTGATGGACCAAGGCGCCAATGCTTAGAGCATAGACCATACTGAAAGGGTGAACCAGCTTGCCAGCCAGAGTAACTGCTTCGTGGCTAGTTTTAAGAGCCTGGTCAGGATAACCCAATATCCACAGGTCAGTGCCCTGTATGATAGGCAGGCTACGCCCGGGTCCTGTAGCGCTCGGTGGAAGCTGGCGCTTGCCAACGTCGTAGAGAGCTATGCCCCGGTCAAAGTGTTCTAGAGCTGAGGCAAGCTCACCCGATGGAAAAAGGTCATCCCGGCTGCATAGTAGGCCCAGATGACTAGAGGCGTCTTTCTTATGCGACGAGCAAGGGCTAGGCACCGTTTCGCCCAATTCGTGCGCTGTATCCAACTCGCTGCGCACAATATAAAACCCCCACAACCCCCTAAGAATGGTAAACATCTGGGGAGTCTCACCTAACTCTTGCGCACAACTCCAGGCCCGTGGAGTAGACTCTTTCCACTTCCGGGGCCGCATACCCCTTGATGGCCATCAAAGCCGGTCCAAGCGCAATCTGCAAATCCAACTCTCTCCGTCGTGGTCTCAGAATTCTCAGGTAGTCGTTGCCAGCAACTCGAGCGCTTTCTTCAGGTGACCGACCGCTTCCACGTTCGCCGACCTCCGGACGGCCACCTCGGCTGCCTTTTGCCAGTAGGGAATGGCCTGATCCAGAAGGCCGGCCTCCGTCAAATGATGCCCCAGACTCTCCGGATGCTCGTTTGCCGTCTCCGGTGAGTACTGCTCCAGAGCCTGCAGCAATTTTCTCATGATATTTCCGGCAATCGCCGCTCGCTTAGCGAGCGATAGCACGCTTCCTGAATCAGAGCGTGTTTGAAAACATAGGTTGAAAGCGAAGATGTGCCTCTCTCGTCCAGTAAACCAGCATATCTCAGGATTGATAGACGAGACATCAACTCATAGTCCGGCAGCGCTGTTACACGAGCAATTAGCTGATAATCAAACTGCCGCCCTGCGACCGCCCCGGCCAATAACACTTCTTTTGCGCTCGCGGGCAGTGAATTGACCCTTGACATAATCACATCTTGGATAGTAAGAGGTACAGGCATCTCCTTAACATCTCTTGTTAAGTGACACGTGTCCCCCTTTCTCTCGACGATTTTCAAGTTGTTAAGAAATCCTATGAACTCCTCTATGAAAAAAGGCACCCCTCTTGTATTCTGTAAGACCAACTCCTTGAGATCACGATCAAGTTTCTTGGCCCCTAGAAGATCGGCAGTCATGATCAGGGTATCACGATTCGAGAGACCATTTAGCGTTATCTGGGCTATGGTACGGTATTGAGCGTTCCAGTTGTTGACAAGCGGTCTATAAGAAAATATCAACAATACCCTTGCCGACCCGATGCTCCTCAAGAGATGTTCCGATGCCTCCTCTGAGGTCTTGTCGCTCCAATGCCAGTCTTCGACAGCCAAAACCACAGGTCGGAGTTCTGATCCTTTGAGAACGACCAGCTTTAATGACTGAATAATTCCATCTTTTGTGGCTTCGTGGCCTGCCGCTATCTTCTCAATCCCGCTATCTTCAACCAACAACAGTTCGAGAAGATATGGCAGGTACGACGCTTCATCGACTCCCAAACCTCTTAGGCCGCTTCGCACTTTTTCTTTAATTTGAGAATCTTTGTCTCCGGTCTCAATACGGAAGTTTAGCCTCAAAACGTCTATAACTGGATAATATGGCATTTCCTTGCCATAGGGATGGCAATGCCCCTCCAAGAAAGTCACATTTTCATTGGCAAGAGACTTTCTAAATTCATACAATAGCCTGGATTTTCCGATTCCGGCTTCGCCGACAATGGAAAAGGCTTGACCTTCACCCGCTCTGCATTGCTCAAAGCGCTTGCGCAAGAGTTCCAGCTCGCTCTGTCTTCCGAGAAGGCGAGTCAGACCCACCTCTGCAGCGGGCATTGAGGAGACACCTACACTTGGGCGGCTTTTTCCACGGGCTACGGGAACGTTGGGTTTTGCAGCCTTGCGGCCGACGGAGGTCTTCATTAAACTGGGCGCCGCACTTGCCGCAGAACTTCATTCCCTTTGTCCCTTTGAACCCGCATTCAGGACATTTCATTTGTCTTCACCATAAGAACCCGGGGGACGCTCTTAGCCAAGTCTTTGTTTGTTCACCTCTGTCAATACAAGTAAAGAACAGACCAGTCCAACGGCGACTGTACGGCAACGCCTCGATACAAGATCGATATCCAACCTCGTTCTGAGCCACCATCTTCCACGACGCTCTTAGCGCAACTTCCGATTCTTTCGGCCCTCCCATGCGCTGTTATCTATGTGTAAATTGATTTGGAAGCCTCAATCTGCTCCGCACATCCGGACACCTGTCCTACCTCCTCTCCTGTCTGAGGTGAGCAAAAATCAGCTATTCAAGGGAACTTACATCTCTCTTTTGAGAATAAGCAATTCGGCCCTAAAGGTCAACAAAAATTCAAGGCCGAATTGGGCATGAACTTTTCTCTGGAATCCAATGACGAGCTGGGGTCAAAACAAGAATTGATACTTAAGGCGAGTTTGTAATTACTGGATCACGCACGCATTGCAATCAGGCAATATTGCGTCAGACACTGCTTGAGTAATGATGAGGTCCAAGCGTGCCTGACGCAGAATAGAATGCTTAACCGAAACAGAACTATTTGGGTCCCCTCGCAGGACCTGCAGGGGCAGGTGCAGGAGTGGCCGGCTGTTGAGGGGCGCCTGGCCCCTCCGAGGCGGCGGGCGCCATCATGACTTGCACGCCCATTTTCTTCCTCAACGATTCAGCCAACTTTTCGTACTGTTCCTGTTGTTTCTGGAATTTGAGCTGTTCAATTATGTAATCCTTGACCTGGTCGTAAGAACTTTCTTGTGCCGGCTTCTTGTCTTCCATAAGGAGAATATGATATCCGAACTTGGATTGTACTGGGCCCTTAATTTCACCGTTCTTCATGGTGAAAGCCACGTCTTCAATCTCCTTAACCAGGCTGCCTTTGGGGAGCCAGTCCAGATTTCCTCCCTTGGCTTTGCTCGGACAGATCGAAACCTGGGCTGCGACATCCGCAAACTTCTCGCCTTTTTTCACCCTGTCAAGGGCCTTTTTCGCCTCTTCGTCGGTCTTCAGAAGTATATGATGCAGATGGACGCTCTCCGGCATGGCGTACTGGCTCCGGTTTTTTTCGTAATACTCCTTTGACTCTTGCTCGGTGGGAGCGGGCAGGTCCTTGGTCATTTTGTCCAGGTAGACCCTTGCCAGAAGATCATTCTTGGTGAGCATCAACAGTTTTTGAATGTCCGGGGCCTTGTCCATGCCCTGTTTTTCCGCTTCGGCGGCCATCACCTGAATGTTGACAATGTAATCGAGAGTCTTCTTTTTCCCCTCAGGGGTGAGGATCTGCTGCCGAAATCTGTCCGGAACGGCATTAACCCATTCCTGCAGGTCGGCTTCAGTTATGGTTTGATTGCCGATTTTGGCCAGGACCTGGCTTTCATTACCGGCGTAGGAAAGAGGGATACCTGCCATAATAAAACTCAGGAGCGCAGCCGCGCACCAGGAAAACTTGGAAAGAGACGAGGTAGCTGACACGGGGATCTCCTTTTGTTGTCTATTTAGGGTTAAACTCCAAATATCACAAGGCATTATCATCAGTCGGTCAAGCGTTATATCATAAGGACTGGGACAAGTCAAATCGTTGGGGCGCGCTGTGGCGCTACGCTTCTCGGCATTTCTGTGGTTGCCTCGCGGGGCAAAAGATTCTATAATGGATGAGTTCGCTATTAGTAGAAGGGGTTGGTGGAGTGTTGGAGAAAATCAGGGAGTCGCTGGTAACTGCATTAGTGCTGTCTTGTTTTTTGCTCGTGTCGTGTTCCTCCTCTGGAAATCAGAGGGGGGCGCAGAACGCACCGGCTGCGCCCACACACGTCCGGCTGGCCATAGGGCCTCAAGGGCTCGAGGTAGCCTGGGAACCGGTTTCGGGAGCCACCCACTACACACTCTTTTGGGGGTTGGAGCGAGGAGACTACAAGGGTTTGGTGAATTGCAACAGCCCCGCAGTGGTACTTTCCGGTTTGGACAGGGAGCAGTTGTATTTCGTGGCAGTCACCGCCTGGAACCAGCGTGGAGAAAGTAACTTCTCGAAAGAAGAGGTCCTAGTCTACGACGATGGATCGGGCCACCCCGAAACCTATCTGGCTAAAGGCAATGATTTGATGAACGCGGGGCACTACTTGGGCGCCCACGCTTATTTCTCTGCAGCCATCAGACTCGATCCGGGCAATCTTCATGCATATCAAAGTCGGGCCGCGCTCCATGAAAAGATAGATCGACCTGACTTGGCCCGGGAGGACGAGGCTATGGCGGAGAAACTTTTTAAGAAGAAGCGTATCTCACTTCGCCAGGCCGGTCGATAAAATATGGGATTCGAGAAGGTGCCGAACGGTTCGCTCGGCTTTTCCAGTGATCCGCGGAGAATTCTCGCAGAAGTGCTGTGAGGGACTGAACCTGTCGTGGACTCGGAGAAACAGAACATTGGCGTGTATACCCACTTGAACCGCAGGTAGTGTGTTCTCATCAGACTTCTCTGAAACCGTAATCTCCCGTCCGCTAACTTACCTCTGGACAAAAGTACCCGAACCGGATAGAGTCATCGCGTTTGGGCGGGTCATTATTGCCATACGGGCCGTTTTGTGCCCTAGTACATCCTTCAAGCCTTGGCTTAATAGGGTTTAGAAGAGGATTTGAATGTTGGCAACGTGGGTTGCATGGGCGGGAGTCTTTTTCGTCTTCTTAGTCTTGCTTGAATTGCTTCATATGAATCTTCTCTTGGTATGGGTTTTGAAAAGAGAACCCCGTCTGGCAAATCGTACGAGCGGAAAGATGCCGAATCCCCTACCCTTGGTGACCGTCATCATTTCCGCGAAGGATGAGGAGCGTCATATCGAAGAGGCCGCGAGGTCTATACTTGCGTCTGATCATGCTTCCATCCAGTTGATACTTGTTGACGACCGCAGCACCGACCGCACCCTTGAAATCATGGAAGACCTGGCTAGGCAAGACAGCAGAATAACAGTGCTTTCTGTCCAAGAGTTGCCTCCAGGATGGACAGGAAAAACGCACGCGGTTTTCCTGGGTACCCACCAGGCCTCAGGGGAGATCTTACTTTTCACCGACGCTGACACGGTTTTTCGTCCAGACGCCATATCGCGAGCACTGAGGCATTTCTTAACCAACGGTCTTGATATGATGAGCCTAATTCCAGGGTTCACAGACAGGGGGCTCCTTGAAGATGCCGTACATCCTCATTTGGCACTTGGACTATCGTATTTTTACCCCTTGACTGAGGTGAACGACGCAACCAAGCCGGCAGCTATGGCTTCCGGCTGTTTCATCATGATCACCAAAAGGGCGTACCGCGAAGTCGGAACCTGGGAGACATTCAGGAGTCAAGTAACGGAGGACGTGGCCCTTGCCAAAGCTGTCAAGGCAAAAGGGTTGAAGATGGGCTTGATGAGAGGTGGGGACCTGGTTCGTACCAGACCATTCGCGACCCTTTCAGAAGTGTGCAGATTTTGGGAGAGAACCTATTATGGGGCACTGGAACAGAGCATACCCAAAATGGTGAGATTGGTATTCAACTATGTCTCGCTAGTCCTCCTGACGCTGTTCTTTGTGTTCTCCGGCGTCTTATTGCTGTTCGGCACCGATACTGCCCCCATCAATGGGCTTTTCGCCATGTCGACTCTAGCCATGGCCGCGGTGATCATTCCGTACAGTGTGTTTATAAGGTTGGAACACGGGAACTGGTTGTACGGCCTGCTGGCTCCTGTGGGCATCTTTGTGGGGGCCTGGGTCGCGGTGAGCACCCTTGGCACCGTAGTAATGGACAAAGGAATTCAATGGAGGGGATCACTGTACAGATGACGAAGTTTAGTAATCCCGGGGCAAGTCGCCGCACCCATGCTCAACGTGTTGGTTCAAATCGGCATTTGAGCAGGATGCGTGGAGGGAGAAAAGCGTTGACCATGTTGAGGTTTTACTGATATTATGCCATGTTGTTTACACGAGGCCACGTGTGAAAGGAGACGGTTAGATGCACTCCCCGAGGATAGGATCCTTTTTAGGGTTCCCTTTATTTGTTGCGATTGCCATCCTTGTAATTCCGGCCATCTCCTTGGCGGAAGATTACAAAGATTTCAAAAGTGAAGAATATGGATTTTCCATGAAATATCCAGCCAGTTGGGTGAAGATAGACAACCCCAAAGGCAATTATTATGTGGTATTTCAAGCTCCTGATCTCGTTGACGGCTTCAGAAATCGTATTCATGTCGCCGCGCATAAGCCTGTTAAAGATCCCTTGAATGTCTTCCTCCAGGAATTACGCAACGGCATCAACGACTTACAAAAGAAAGCCGGGTCAAAGGAAAAGCAGGAAGTCCGGATAGTTGACGAGGGAGAGTTCAGATCCGAGGTTCCCGGCGCGTACTATTTTTTCATTCAGGCGTTGGAGAACAAGCTCAAAATCTGGATGGACATCGTTATAGTCTTTTACAAGCACGACCAGACGCTTCTCAGGATTTCTTGCCTGGCTCCTTCCAAGAACATGGAAAAATCCCACCAGATGTTTAATGATGTTCTCGTTTCGGTTCGGTTTACGGAAGGCAAACCTGAAACTCAGCCGTCTGCGCCACAGGCCGTGCCGGCGCCCGTACCGGGAGCCCCGACGCAACCGCCGGTCCAGCCCGGACCCCCGGGAGCCATGACTCCCCAACCTCAGCCGCAACCCACTCCTCCAGCTTCCGTTACTCCTCAGCCCCCAGTTCGACCGGCTCCGCCTTCTACAGCCCCTGAATCAACGCCGGGGCCTTCGGGTCCCTTGCCGGGGGTTCAGCAAGAACAGCCGATGCGCCAATTACAGCCGCCACCGGCCCCGCGGCCTGGCCCGAGAGCGCCTGTGCGCGAACCGGAAAGGCCGGCCACAGGTATAGTGAACTGATGAAATCAGCCGTTCTCGTGTGACGATCATTTTGGAAGGGTCAGGAAACAATGTATCTCCGCCGCGCCGTTGAGCTCTTCGAGTCCCATGAAGGGTTCAGACAATTCAAGAAGTCTCTGTCTGTGGTTCCGCCTGTGGCTCTGGATCAGAGGTTTCTGCGGGAGCGGGCCCTGAAGCTGGCTGAAAAGCACGAGCCCAAAGGTGATCGCAGTGAGCTTCAGGGGACATTGTCTGAACTTGCCGTCTCCTTCGATCCGAATCAGTTCCAACAGATCTGGGCCATGCTTGCCTTTCTGGCCAAAACACTCTTTAAGGATGTGTCCCGCCCCATTCCCGGGGAGATCAAGCGGAGAATATTGGAGTTTGACGGTCCGCGGTTCTTTTTTGTGGGCCACACTTCATACTTTGACTACCCCCTGACGGCCCACTTGATTAATCGCATCGGGCTCCCTGTGCCTATCGTTCACGCGACAGGGAGTTTGACCAAGGGCTGGATGGCTCATTGGCTCAAGGGCTTCCGAAGTGTCATCGCTCCGAAGAGCTTCTCTGCAGTTCAACATCGCGGCTACTCATGGTATTGCGCAGCCTTGGCTGAAGCAGGTGAAGCCCAGGCCCTGTTTGCCAGAACCAGCCGATACACTGTGCGTTCGCGAGACGGCATTCTTCGTGAACCTTACGTACCGCACGGGGTAATTGCCGCAGTCAAGGCCACGGGTAGGGCGCTGGTGGTGCCGGTAGCCATCTCGTATTCAGCGATTCCAGAGGACAGTTACCTGACTGCTTCCCAGTTCTTTCCCCTTCTGTCAATGTTTCCTAGAGGTTGGACCTTCCTGCTCCCGATGTTGCTGGGGCTGGGCAATCCTGCAAAAATCTTTGGGGGATTGGACAGGGTATTCGGCGACATGAGCACGGACGTTGGCGAACCCTTTGAACTCACCAACGACAACTCCCTTACTCTTCAGAGGATCTCGCACCGGGCGATCGAAGAGATCGCACGAAACAAGACTGTTCACCCCACCCAACTAGTGGCAAAGGCCATGCAGGGTTTGGATCGGCTCAATATTAAGACGCTTCGGAAAAACGTTGAACAGGAGGTAGCCGATACCACGACGTTGTTTCGGACGAGATACCGCAAGGAGCCGCCGTTTCATCCTCTGATTACCTCCGACCTGCCGGAAGCGATCAACATTGGTCTGAAGCTCTTGATGAGCCGTCGAGCAGTCTCCAGATCGCTGTTGAGGCGCACGTACACTGCCAGAAATATCCCTTTGCTCAGGTTTTATGCATACCACGCGGATAGGAGGATTTATCCTCTGAGTGGTCGCAACACCATGACTGTGGTGAATGCGGGAGCCTGGGGGTACACTCTTGCGCTTCATATCGGCATGAACCTCTTGAGAAAAGAGGAGCTATCGGAGCATTCTCTGATCCTCTATGATTCGCGGGAGGATCTCATCGAAAAGCTCACCGTCGAAGGCAAGCACCCGTGGCAGTTCAAGGATATTTCTCTGCCGCGGTCGGTTAGGCCGGAAGCGGACCTTATTGCCGCTGTGGGAGATACATCGCTGATTCTGATAGTAACTCCAAGCAAATACTTTCATTCGACTCTGGTTAAGGTCTTGGAACTAGCCCCCGATGGAAGTGACCTCGTAATCGCCACGAAAGGTTTTATCCCCGAGACAGGTTTGCTGCCATGCCAGACTGCGCACCAGGAGATGGAGCGGCTAGGGAAAAAGATGAGAGTCTCTGTCCTCTCGGGAGCTAACCTCGCCCACGAGATCGTATACGGCGGGGCGGGGGTAACGCAAATAGCCTGCGAGCACTACGAGAGCTTCGAGCGCCTTCGACCCCTCATCGAGACGTCACGGTTTCGCGTCGTCTACTCGGGCGATGTTATCGGCACGACAATATCCGCGGCTTTGAAGAATGTGTACGCCATTGGGTTCGGGATACTGGAAGGCTCGAAGCGTGTGCCTGAGAATTTCCTGGCCACTTACGCCACCCTAGTAACTGCCGAGATACGCCAATTTGGAGGCCTCTTGGGCGCCTCACCTGACACCTTCGACGCTGAAAGCCAGGTATGGATGGCCGACTTGCTTGCGACGTGCCGAGGCGGACGCTCTGCCAGCTTTGGTAGGGACTTGGCCCAGATGGACGAAAAAGGCACCAAATCGAGACCGGCCCGCGCCCTCCTCGAACAATATCGAAAGAAAATGATTGCCATAGAAGGCTTTGAGGCATCACGCTTCGCTCAGAGAATAGCTTCACAGCGCGGCTTTCATCCACCCATTCTCGGGGAAATCTATGCTATTCTTCATGGGGGCAAGCGGGTGGATGTTGACGAATTCATCGAAAAGTGCCTGGACGCCCTGACGGACAAAATCAACCATCCTCTTCCTTCCACTGTTCGATCTAGATCCTATAGGTACTGACGGCCTGAATCAGTTCCGCGTTCTCCCCAAAGGTCGAAGCGGGGCTTGCCCCTATAAAGAAACCACCACATGACCGGTGATGCCACAAATAACGCGTCGATCTGCGTTAAAGACCTCAATTCAGGAGATACTGTGCTCCAGTTCTTAGAGTTGAGATCTAAAGAGCCGCGCAAGACACGGTCCGGCCAGGATTACCTTGACCTTGTCCTGGGCGACGCCACTGGCGCCATTCCAGGGAAAATGTGGCCCGAGTCAGTTCGTAAATGGGGTCAAGACTTCAATCCGGGGGACATCGTGAAAGTTGAAGCCCGTGTTGAAGCATACCGAGACCGCCCCCAACTTGTGGTGGACAAGATTCGCCGCGCCGACCCGTCCGAGATTCCGGATCTCTCGGCTTTGATGCGAGTGAGTCCCTTCGACTCCGAGTCCCTGCTTGAAGAGGTGAAAAGCACGGCCGAGAGTCTGGAGCCTCCTGATCTCGCGCAGTTGGTAGTAGAAATCCTGGATCGGCACGCAGAGGCAATCAAGACGGTTCCTGCGGCACGAATGATCCATCACGCGTACCGGGGAGGCCTCATCGAACACATTGCGTCGGTCACTCGGAAGATGGAAGCGATCCTCAAACTGGAGAAAAACATAAACCGGGGTATTGCTCTCGCTGGCGCGATACTCCATGATATAGGAAAGATACAGGAGCTTAGTCCCACCGGTGGAGGGCGAACCACTGAAGGCAGGCTGATAGGACATTTGATTCTCGGCGTCAACCTGGTTCGGGAGATCGCCGTGGAAAAAGGAGTTGTGGACCGGGCCTGGCTTCGTGAGGTGGAACACATTCTGCTGTCTCACCACGGAGAGACCCAGTTCGGTTCGCCGGTAAAGCCCCTGACGCGAGAGGCGATCCTGGTGCATTTCATTGACAACCTGGATGCCAAGCTTAAGATAATCAATGAAGCGCTCGAATCAGTGGAAGTCGACGGCTTCACAGCTTACAACAAATGGTTGGAGGGACGGGCTTTCGCAGGAAGTCAGTCGCTTCCAGAGGAGGACAACGATGTTGGAGATTGAAGAAAGACTGGCTGAAATTAGAGTGAAATCCAGCGAACTTCGAGGTTATCTTTGACTTCGACGCCAAGATATCCCGCCTGACCGAACTGGAAAAGACCCAGGAAAACTCAGAATTCTGGAATAATCCCGAAGCCGCCAAGACACTGCTCAGGGAACAGAAGCAGATTTCAACTTTGGTTGAGAACTTCCTCGGTCTCGACAAGGAACTGGATGAGACTGAGATTCTGCTCCAGCTTGCCTTGGAGGAGGAGGATCAGTCTGTCATCAGGGAAGTCGAGGAGAAACTGAACTCCATTGAAGAGCATATTCGCGGGTTGGAAATCCAGAGGGTTTTCTCTCGGCCGGAAGACATCGGAGCCGCGATCGTTGAGATCCATGCCGGGGCGGGCGGGACCGAGGCCCAAGATTGGGCTGAAATGCTCTTGCGGATGTACCTTCGCTGGGCAGAGCGCGAAAGCTACAAGTCGGAGATCCTGGACACTCTGCCGGGTGAAGAAGCAGGGGTAAAATCCGCCACCTTTTCCGTGGAAGGGCAATATGCCTATGGCAAATTGAGAGCCGAAGTCGGGATACACAGGCTGGTACAGGATTTCTCCATTTGACGCAAACGCGCGCAGACATACCTCCTTTGCTGCCCTCTTAGTCTATCCAAGCGCCGACGACGAGGTGGACATTCAGGTCAACGATGCGGATCTAAGAATAGACACCTATCGCGCTTCCGGCGCGGGGGGCCAGCACGTCAACAAAACCGACTCGGCCGTGAGGATTACGCATCTCCCCACGGGCATAGTCGTCCAGTGCCAGAATGAGAGGTCTCAGCACAAGAACAAGGCTATGGCTATGAAGATCCTTAAGTCCAGGCTATATGACCTTGAACTCAAGAAAAAGCGAGAAGAGAAGGACAATCTTCACAAAGATAAGAAGGAAATCGCGTGGGGCTCGCAGATCCGCTCGTATGTTCTCCAGCCTTATCAGATGGTGAAGGACCACCGCACCAATTGCGAAATCGGTAACGTGAACGCGGTCCTTGACGGCGATTTGAATCGGCTTATTCATGAATATTTGATGATGGACGCCCGCGACAATGAGCCCGTATAGCGATTCCCAAAAGTGATGTCCGAATCTGAAGATAATCGGATTGGGACGGGCGAAATTGGTGGGACTGGCAAGATGCCTGTCCCACCAACCTGTGTTCAGGGTCCGTATGCGTTGCGGACGTCGGAATAGGTCAACGCTTTCCGTTCAGGCGCGGCCGCGGTTGAATTTGACAAGCCTAATTGCGGTACACACCCTACGAATAACAGTAATTGATTTGAGGGAAGGTCGACTTACGAAAGGAGCCCACGATGCGCTTACACCCGACACTTCAGCCTATAGTCGCACTCGTCGCCGGCATATTGATCCTGTTGTACCCTGGCCTATTGTCGACAGTCGTCGCCGTGTACCTAATTGTGATAGGCGTCCTCGGACTGCTGGGCAAGAAATTGTAACTTCCAGTGCTAATGAGCCACCTATTGAGAGCTTGGCGACAACTCACGGGAGTCCTCGAGGAGGGGCAAGGAACCACGCGGTTAACTAGGTTGCTGGCCCATCTCAGCAACCCCATGCTTTCCAGCCTCTGCCTCTAATGTGTCATAAACCCAGCGCTTGCCTGATTTCTCGCTCCCGAAACCCCACGATAACTTTTTCCCCGATTATGATAGTTGGGAATGCGCACCTTGAAGTAAGGCGTTTAATCTCATCCAACACTTCGGTCTTATCCGCTTCCGGCAGCAGATCCACATCAGTGAATTCATATTCAATTCCGCACTCGCCGAGAAACCTCTTGCACGATTTACAGTGACTGCAGGTGCTCAGCGTATAAAGCTTGCATACTTCCATAATACGCTCCTTCACATTATTGCCGGGCATGACCCCGGCAAACGATGATACCATTATCGTCATAGCAAGTTTTTCTGCAACATCTTCGTACCGAGATGCCCAGGAAAATGGGAACCCAACCACCGATATAACGCTGCCGACTTTCGGCCTGACAGCTCAGTCGGACACCTCTTCCATGCCAGGTCTGTTCCTCTCCCGGTCCAAGATGTCTAGATAGAACAGACAGTGAAGGTTAGTGGATCGGTCTGATATCGCAACTGGTCGGATTTTCCTCCAAATAAGGTCACGTATCTATTGCCGTGTCCGATTAAGGTACACGTATACGATCATGCTTGCCAAGACTGATACGCGGAGGTATGGTGTATCAGGTGCGTGAGACCCATCCCTTGCGGGAGGCGGTGATTCATGTCCAAAACACCCACTCCAAGACCCAGGCAAACGCTTACAGACAACCTCTGCCCAAAGAATCATCTGCTTTGGAGATCTTCAGCGTCGGAGGCACCGTGAAATCAAGGTTTTCTAACAACCCCCTAAGCTTCTGGTTTCTTCAGGCCCTGGTTATGCTCGTGGTGTTCGTTGCAGGTTCGGAGCCTTGCTTGGGCAAAGAAATCAGAATCGGCATGTCCGCCGCATTCACCGGTCCCAGTCGTGGTTTGGGAGTAGAGTTATATCGCGGGAGCATGGCCTACTTCTCGCACGTTAACGAGCAGGGCGGGGTTTTCGGGCACAAAATCAATGTGATTGCTCACGACGATGGATACAACCCGGTGCCGACCATCAGCAACACCATTCGGCTGGTCCAAGAAGATGACGTCTTTCTCCTCTTCGACTATGTAGGCACACCCACGGTCACAAGAATGCTGCCGTTGTTGAAGATCTATAGCAGCCAGCGGGAAGTGTTGCTCTTTTTCCCGTTTTCCGGGGCCCAACCCCAACGGGAGCGGCCCTACGGCCAGTATGTTTTTAACTTGAGGGCCTCCTATCAACAAGAAATTGATGCCTTGGTTGACTACCTCGTATCTATCGGTAGGAATCGCATCGCGGTTTTCTACCAGATCGACGCCTACGGCCGCAGCGGCTGGGAGGCCGTCCAGAAGAGCGTTGCCAAGCACGGTGCACGCGTGGTTAGTGAAGCCACGTATTACCGCGGAGCCGCGTATGACACGAGCATGAAGGCTCAGGTGAAAATAATCAGGCAATCTAGCCCGGATTCGATCATATCCATAGGAGCTTACCAGGCCTGCGCCGCGTTTGTCCGTGATTCTCGCGACGCTGGCCTCAATGTTCCCATAGCCAACGTCTCTTTCGTGGACAGCGAAAATATGCTCAAGCTCCTTATTAACACTGGTGAGCTTGCCGGCAGAGACTACACAGCTAATCTCATCAATTCACAGGTGGTCCCGAGCTACGAGACCATTGAGCTGCCCGCGGTGGTCCAGTACCGCACGTTGATGGCAAAATATGGCGTGATGCCACCCGAGAGCCTTATAGAGCAGGATTACGTTCCACACAAACACAGTGCCGTGAGCCTGGAAGGCTTTCTCAACGCAAAGATGCTCGTGGCGATTCTTGAGAAACTCGGACCAGACCTCCGCGCTCGGAATCTTAGGGCGACCGTAGAAGCCATCCAGAACTTCGATCTCGGCATAAATGTGCCTGTCAATTTCGGGCCGGACAGGCATCAAGGGTTGGACGCGGTTTTCCTCACTACTGTAGAACAGGGCCGCATAGTGCCCATAACCTACCAGAAGCCGGTGGAGAAGTGACGATGTCCAAGTTGTTCAAGAAAACCTTAATCATAATCATTCTGCTCTTCGGGGTTATGGCGCCGATCATATCCGGTTATGCCGGCTGGATCCTCTATGACAGGCTCATAGAGGAATACAAGAGTAAGGCCGTGGCCATAGCCGACAACATAGCGCAGTCCAGTTTAGAGATAATCCTGAACAGAGATGCCTCGACGCTTCAGTCCATTGTGGATCAACTGCTAGAGACCAAAGGGCTTTCCTATGTTCTCGTGACCAACCAAGACGGCGAATTCCTTTCCCACACGTTTGCGCCGAACGTGCCCTATGAATTGCGCAAGTTGGTCGAGCAACCGCGAGAAGACAAACAAGACGTCATCGTTACCAATGTGCGTCTCAACGATAAGGGCAACTATCTCGACATTTCGTCACCGATACTGTCCGGGGTGGCCGGACACGTGCATATAGGGATGGACCTGGACGCGGTGATGGCCAACATATGGCGGACGATCCTCAAGCTCCATGTCGCCACATTCCTGATTTTCCTAATAAGTGTAGGTATTGCGTTCGTGTTCACCAACACAATTTCCCGCCCTCTCAGAGAACTTACCAATTATGCCAACAAGGTGGCCAACAGAGAGTTTAGCGCAGTCGTCGATATACAGTCACGAGATGAAGTTGGTGTCCTGGCACGAACAATGACCAACATGGCGTCCGAAATTGAGACGCGGATACAGACTCTTGAGCGAGAAGTCTCTGACGCCACTCAGCAGTGTCGGGATGCTTTGGCTTACGTATCGGCAATCATCGACAACCTGGCTGATGGCCTGCTGGTAATCGATTCACGAGGCATAGCGCTCCGGTCCAATGCAGCGTTGGTCAATATGCTGGAACTGGATTACGATCCTGTAGGGCACAGTTCCCGTGAGCTGCTGGGACGGCACTCAGCCGATTTTCTTCAGCTCAAGGGCCTTGAGCTTGCGAACTTCTATGAGACGGCTCAGGGTGATCCCGCCCCGTCCGACTCTTCGCACGTCCGCACCATCGAAGAGCAGAGCACCGAAAACGCGGCTGAGTTCATCGCTGGCAGAGCTGACGGCAGCCGCTTTCCCATAAGATTGTCCGCGTCTGTCTTCAACATGAAGGGAGTCTGGTACACGATCGGTATCATGCGCGATATTACTGTTCGGAAGCGAGCGGAAGAAACTCTTAAGCTCAGTGAAGAAAAGTACAGAGGAATATTTGAACATGCAGTTGAAGGCATCTTCCAGACCGATGCGCGCGGCCGCCTCGTGAACGCCAATCCTGCCTCTGCATATATCCTCGGGTACGACTCCCCGGAAGAGCTCTTGCAGGCGGCGAAACAGATGGGCGACCGGATCTACGTGAATCCAATGGATCAAGAGGAGTTCATTCGAGCGATGCGGAAAGGCCAGGTCGTCCACGGTTTCGAGCTGGAACTACTGCGCAAGGACGGCAGCGCCTATTTGGGCGTCACTTCATGCTCGGCCGATCTTGGACGAACAGGGAGATCTGATCTCAATGGAGGGCATCGTCCATGACGTGACCGAGAGGAAACGTGCCCAGGAAGCTCTGCTGGAGAGCGAGCGTCGCTATCGCGAACTATTTGACATTTCACCCGATCCCATGATCGTCCACCGAGAAGGGAGAATCCTCTTCGGTAACGCCGCGGCAGCAAGGTTTTTCCGGGCCAGCAGTGCGGACTGGCTGGCGGGATTCCCACTTCTCGACTTCGTCCATCCCGAGTTTCGTCAGGTGGTGTCTGAGACAATCCAGGAAGCTGAACGCACAGGCATTGTATCGGATTTTCTAGAAGTGCAGTTATTGCGCGGAGATGGTTCTGTGGGTTACCTGGAATCAGTGGCTCTTCCGACAACGTTCAACGGCGAAAGAGCCGTGCTTTCGGTGGGGCGTGATATCACGGAACGGAAGGAGGCAGAAGAGGCATTACGGACCAGTGAGGAACGTTTTCGTACCATCTTCGAGATCGCTCCAGACTGCATTTTCCTTAAAGATGTCGATTTGCGGTACACGCACGTCAACCCAGCGGCAGAAACGCTGCTCGGCATGCCAGCATCTGAAATTATTGGCAAACAGGCCGGGGATTTCTTTGGGGTAGAAGCAGCAAACCATATCCGAGAGGGAGACATCAGAGTCCTGGGAGGCCAGACCATTGAGGAAGAACATACCAGACCCGTGCGCGGAATGAACCTCACCTTTCACGACATTCTAACGCCGCTGCGAAACAGCGTGGGAGTAGTAGTGGGGATATGCAAGTTCTCTCGGAACATCACCGACCGAAAAGGTGTCGAGCCCACGACGACATTCAAGGAGTTGGAATGCTCGTCCAAAGCCATGGTGGCTACTCTGGAACGCGCTCGACAGGCCGCGGAGACGGACGGCATCGTGCTGCTTATGGGTGAGAGCGGCAGCGGCAAAGACTATATGGCAAGATGGATTCACAACAAATCCAAGCGCGCAGATGGTCCATTCTTTTCAGTGAACTGCGCGGCCATTCCACGGGAACTGGCCGAATCGGAGTTGTTTGGACACGAGCGCGGGGCATTCACGGGAGCCGTCACCATGAAACGAGGGCTTCTAGAGTTAGCCGAGGGCGGCACTCTCTTACTCAATGAAGTGGGCGAGCTTCCGTTGAACTTGCAGTCCAAACTCCTGACCTTTTTGGACACGCGGTCCTTTACCAGAGTCGGAGGGGAAAAAGACATCCGGGTCCATGCACGGCTCATCGCGGCCAGTCATCGTGACCTGCAGGCTGAGGTACAGGAAGGACGCTTCCTAGAGGCCCTGTATTATAGGCTCAATGTGTATACCGTGAGAGTGCCTCCCTTGCGAGAGAGGCTAGAGGACCTCCCTGTCATTGTAGAACAAATCCTCCTGAAGCTGGCAACCGAAATGCTGCTCACCCAGGTACCGGCACTAGGCGCGCAGGACCTGCACAAGCTCGCGGCGTACAATTGGCCGGGCAATGTTAGAGAACTGCGGAACGTTCTTGAGCGGGCAGTTATGCTCTCGAAAGGGGCCAAGCTGGAAGTGGAAATGCCCTCCCTCACCTCTGGGCCCCGCGAATGGTTATATGAGGTCAGGTTTCCCGATAGTCAAAACCTACCTGATATCGTTGACGAAGTTACACGCGGCCTTTGTGCCGAGGCCTTGCGCCGCGCGGGGGGAAACAGGAAAGAAGCGGCGGTCCTGCTTGGAATCTCTAGACAATCCCTGTACCGTTATATAAAGGGACAACACTCTCTGACCGAAACTGCGACATATGCTTAGTGGCAGATCAGTCCTGGTCGAGGTGTCCAAATTCGGATGTCCATTCTTGAGACAACCGATTATGGGCCAACCTACTGGAATCACGACACCTGCCCTGATGTGTGTTCCTTAATCGGTCATTTCATTTCTATGTCTCAAGTCTGAACGCCTCCCGCTCAGTCACCTCCAGTCTTGTAACTCCTTAACTTTAAAAGCCTTCTTTGAAAATACGAAGTGAACGCACTCCGTGGCATTTTAATTGCATGTAGCACAGGCAGACGCGAATGCGTGTTTGGCTTCGAGCATCCGCGGACCAGGTCACCTCGAAATGGAGCCGTTGTACAGGGCCCCAAATAAAAAAAGGTTGCGTGATGTCTGGCGTTCCAAATACGAGCACAGTCGCTTCAACTAGATCTTCAGCACGCCCGATGATGGGTGAACGGCAACGCCGCATCATCCTCGGGACGAAGCCCCAGGAGGCTAAAATGGACCAAAATGCATGCTACGAATGTATGGGCGTTGTCTCGACTCTCGTCAAAACCTGTCCGCATTGTGGGGCCCCGGAACCGGGCAACGGCGGGGCGGACGCGGCTTATGTGGCGAGAACTCAAACAAGGGAGCTCCCTGAAGCAGTCGACTGGGCAGTCTCCAAGGGCAACACGCAAGCCGTCAAGACGTTTCTCAGAAGGATCCCCGATTGCAAAACCAATACATGCAATTGGAGCGGGGCTCTGTTTTGGGCGTCGCGTTTCGGGTCCGTCAAGATGGGAATATACTGCGTCAACAATGGGGCGGACGTAGACTTCCGAGGTACAGGTGGGCGCACGCCGCTAATCGAGTCTGCCGGCTGCGGTCATTTGGAATTTGTTAAAATGCTCTTGGAAGAGGGAGCGAACATCCACCTGGAAGATCAGACTGGAACCAACGCATTGAGCAGAGCGGCTAGTGCAGGTCACGCAGATATTGTGAAGAGGTTGTTGGCGGAGGGGGCGCAACCTAATTACCAGGCACTTCAGTTCGCCTGCGCCAACGGGCACCTGCCTGTAGTTGAAATCCTTCTGAAAGCCGGAGCTGACGTTAACGCTGCGGTGGAAGAAGGGCTTACGCCGCTAAAGTGGGCCATTTGCGCGAACCATCCTCACCTTGTGAAATTCCTTTTGGCAAACGGGGCAAATCCCGAAACTAAAGGAACCGATGGTGCTCCTCCAATTGTTTTGGCCGCCAGTTTGCAGCATGGATCGATTGTCTGGGTGCTCGTGAAAGCCGGAGCAGACGTGAATGCGCTCGATTCAAGCCTATGCTCTGCTTTGATCTGGAGTGCATGCTGGGGCCAAGTTCAGACCATGGAACTTCTACTGGACCATGGCGCAGACGTTAATGCGTGTGATCAATCTTGCGGCACAGCTTTGATGCATGCGGCAAGAAGAGGGCACTCTGAGGCGGTAAATTTGCTTCTGGAGCGTGGCGCAGACGTTAACGCAGCCGACGCATGGGGGGACACGGCTTTGATGAGAGCCAGTGAAGGAGGCCGATTGCCAATCATCAGGGCGCTCCTGGCAAGGGGCGCAGCCGTTAATTCAGCGGACGCACGGGGCCGGACGGCCCTGATCTTGGCTGTTGCCCAAGGCAAAAATGAGGCTGTAAGGCTCCTGGTGGAGAAGGGTTCAGACATCCATATCCCGGACAAAGGAGGATGGACTGCGGTCACTTGGGCTATGACCTTGAGGAAGAGCGATCTGATGGAACTGCTCCAAGGCAATGGAAATGGGAATGGCAGCGCAAAATTTGAGAGGATGAGTCCATCAACCATTTTCCTGGGATCAGACCGCCGGCTGTGTTCTTTGGGATAGCAGTGATTCCCGACAGCGAAAGGACAATCGACAGATTCTAGTAAGGAATTTCGGTGTAGCGCTCTCAATCTCATCCAAGAGTGCGCTAAATACCGAAGCCTGATGGGATCTGAGAACCACAAATGGAGGAAAGATGATGGGCATCCAAAGTCGGATACAACAAGAATTCTTGAGAGACCTAATGTGGGAGAGGGTCAAGAAGTCCATGCAACGGACTGCGGAACGCAGCGGTGCCCGGTTCGCCCTTGAACGGGACGATGGGCCAGGCTCGGTGGAGGACGTTGTGGACACAGTCGCCAAGTACGGCGCTCGTCTGGTGAGCCTGCATACATCTCGATCTTCGGATCGTGTATGCATTTACGTCACGGCTGCGGACCTTAACGGTAAGGCTCCTGCATTACGAGACGAATTGGGCGGCCTCGGCGAGATCCTCTACTTCAAGTCCATTGCACAAGGCGGCCTCTGAGCTCCAAGAGAGAAGGATTGCCGATGACAACATCCCAGATCTTACGAGATAGGCTGGTCTTGGCGGTGAACGAGGAGGAGGACGTCCTGGAGATCATCGAGGAAGAGTTCGCCTTTGAGACCGCCAATGTGACTCTCCACGCCGCTACGACCTTCGCGAATGCCCGGCAGTACCTCGGTTTGGTACACCTACGATCTAGCACTCCTCGACATTTGGGGGAGTCGGGGATTCGATCTTTTGGAGATCGCTCACAACGCTAATATTCCGGTGGTGATACTGACCACACATATGTTCAGTATTGAAGACCTTAGAAAGTCCGTCGAATTTGGCGCAAAAGCATGTTTACCGCTGGAGAAACTTGGTTCCCTGATACCATTCCTGGAAGACGTCCTGAAACTCGACCATCAGAGCCCATGGGAAAGGATGTTTGATCAAGTTGGGAAGCTATTTACCAAGAGATTCGGTACCGAATGGAGGAAGTCGCAGATAGAGTTCTGGCCAGGATTTGAGAAGAGACTGACTGTTGGCTAGACGGCAACCATAAGTAAAAGCAAATCTGAATCGGAGGAAAACTATGACTCAGCATGAAATCGACAGTATTCTTCAATGCCACCGTCTGTGGCTGGAACAAACCAAGAGTGGCTCAGTCCTTGACGGAGTGAAATTGAGTGGCATAAGGTTAATAGCAGAAAAACTTTCGCAAGCGCGCTTGAGAAATGCCGACCTCCAGGGTGCGCACTTCATCGCATCAGACTTGAGTGGTGCAGATCTTACTGATGCCGACCTAACGGGAGCGAGCCTTCTCAGGTCAAATCTCGACCTAGCTTATCTAACACGAGCGAGACTTTTAGAAGCCGATCTCTATTCGGCTAGCCTTCGTGAGGCAACCCTGAACTCCGCAGATCTAAGTGGAGCCAGCCTTATTGGAGCTGATCTCAGCTTCGCAGATCTTAGCGGTGCTAACCTCTACAGGGCGGACTTGAGCAGAGCGATACTGGTGGGAGCAGACCTCCGAGGTGCTAATCTTACAAGAGCGGATCTGAGTTCGGCTAATATCAGTGGTGCAAACCTCTCCATGGCTGACCTCACTCAGGCTACACTATCAAATGCTTGCTTCAACGGAGCGGATTTGACGGGAGCCGACATTAGAGGCGTCGATCTCAGCGGTACTGATCTTAGCGAGGCAAAGCGATCTGAAGAACCAGCAGAAAGGGCAGATGACACGGTGCTGACGACTTGGTACGCCTACTCGGAACAAAGTGCTCAAAGGATACGGTAGCCTTGTCTGTTGCTTACTTGGGCTCAGAGGCAATATCTCAACTTTCCTTGAGCATGAGATTGGGATCTCGAGCCGTCCGATATTCTGAGTTCCATCACCGATTGCCTCAGAGGTTTTGGGCATGAAGATGAACTATCCGAAGTCAATGGTGGCCGGGGACGGACTTTCAGTGGTGCTCCGTCCGCTCGGCCGCGATGACGCACAGGCTTTGAGGAATTTTTTCGCCTTGGCACAGCCAAGGGAGGAGTGGTTCCTCAAAAAGGACTTGATGGACCCCGTCATCCTTGACCAATGGCTTGAGAGTCTAGATTACGGCCCAGACCTGTCGACCGTGGCCGTGAGAGAGGACAGCGGTGAGATAATTGGCGCCCTCATACTGAACTTTGCGCCAGACGGATTCCGACGACCTTTGGCGCATGTGATCGTCACTGTGCACCCTGCATACCGATTCCTCAATGTCCGCACCTGGTTGATCGAGGATTGCATCGAGCTGGCCATGACTTGCGGCACCGAAAGACTCGTTGTCGATTGCCTTGCCGACTTTGAAGGTGGTCTTGCCAGTGTTTTGAGAGAACTGGATTTCCGTGAGGTACAAACCTTGAAGCGCTATGTCGGGGACAGCCGAGGCAAATATAGGGACCTCCTTGTGATGGCGAAAAACCTGCCCCAGGACTGTTGTGCTTTTCAGTCTTCCGGGCTCAAGCGGATTCCGCATGTCCTCCAAGAAGACGGACTTTGTGGGTGTTGAGAGGGCATGCCTACGGACGGTCATGCATTCTATAGACCGGGAAGGCGGGATTCTGTTACAGGAGAGCTCAGCAAAAATTGCTCAGCTGCTTCCAGAAACTAATTGTCATAAATATTCAAGCTGGCCACCTTGAGGCATCGGGCGACAACCTGAGCTCCGTGGTTCCTCCGGAAAGCGAAAATCTAGCCGTTATTCACTTTCAAGGCCCCTCTCTGGATTCCCGCGCCCGGGAACGACAGGTAGCGGCCATCGCAAGATTGAACCCAAATGGCCTCTCAAATCGATCCCGTCGCTTTCTGACAGTTCCTAAGAAAATCAACATCAGTTGGCTCGACCGCCGCGGCTGTGAGCACCCGAGAATACATTTCTTCCAGCGGGTCTTCCATCTAGAGCAGAAAATGAGTATGTTGAGAATCAACCGACTCTGCGGAGTGTCTCGCATGAGAAGACGGCGGATAGTTGTAAGCGCCCACGACGTGATTCAAGATATAAAATCAGGCATGGATGACGAAGCCTTGATGATTAAGTACAGGCTTTCGTTCAGACAGTTGCAACGGCTGTTTAGAAAAATCATCATCGGCGGTTTTATAGCGCCTATGGAATTGGCGGAGAGGCTCTGCGTGACCAAGAGCCAAGTAGGCGAGGCTTTCGTTGAATTGAAAAAGGGTGCAAAGAACTTCGATTGACAGCTTCTGTTACCGGCCTAACCGATTAATCCCCTGTGCAATTCTGGTGCAAAAGAAACTTGCGAACCTTGCCTAGAGGGGTTCTCGGGAATTCCCGGCAGAAGGTCACCTTCCGGGGAAGTTTGTAACCGGCCAACCTTTCCCGGCAAAAACGCAGCACATCTTCCTCGGACAACATCGCTTCAGATTCGGCAATAATAAACGCATGCCCTACCTCCCCGTAAGTATCGTCGTGCAAGCCTATAACCGCTGCATCTGCAATATCGGGGTGTTCCGTCAATACCCTTTCGATTTCCGCGGGGTAGACGTTCTCGCCCCCTGATATGTACATGTCCTTTGCTCTGTCAACGAGGTAGAAATAGCCATCCTCATCCATGCGAGCAAGATCCCCGGTACGCAGCCAGCCTCCCCCGAGAATCTGTTCCGTCTGCCCGGGATCTTGCCAGTATTCTTTCATCATTATGGAGCCTCGGACCACAATTTCACCGACCTGGTTAGGTCCCACCCGACGCCCCTGTCTGTCGACAAGGGTTACCTCCGCATGGAAAACCGGCCGCCCCACTGTGCCGGGCCGCTGGAGAGACTCCTCTTCTGAAGCCCACAGGAGGATCGAGGTCTCAGTCTGGCCCATGACCTGACGCAACGGGAACCCGTTTTGCCTGCATTCCGAGAGCAGCTCAGGGGTAACCTTTTCTCCGCCAATAGCACAAACCTTGAGGGAAGAGAGTTCTCCGCGACGTTCCGGTTCCACTTCGAGCAGGGCTCGGAAAACCGTCGGAACTCCCAGGAATTTCGTCACATCGAATCCCTCGATGTCCTGATACGCCTCTATTGCATTGAAGCGACGATGTATGATGAGAGTCGCCCCCTTGTACAGGCACGGCGAAGCTTGAATGAAGAGCCCACCAGAGTGGAATAAGGGCAAAAGGATAAGCATCCGGTCGTCAAATGACAACTGGAAGAAGATTTCCGCATTGAGACAGTTGAAGAAGGTTTTGCGATGGCTCAGGACCGCTCCTTTCGGGCGGCCGGTAGTGCCCGAGGTGTACATGATCACATGGGGCTCTTCGGGATCCGCGGGCCCGAGAGAAGGGGTAACAAATGGGGAATGGCCATTGAAAAACTCTGTCTCCGTTCGATAGTCCAACATTCCGTCGGGCGTCCCGTTGCTCCCCACAACTGCAGCAAGAAGCGGCGGCCTGTACTCGCCAAGTTTGAGAGCGCCGACGGTCTTTTCAAAGCGCCGGCTGAAAACAAACAGCCTGGGGCGGCAGTGTTTGATCAGGTAATCCACCTCGGGGTGGGCAAGTCTGAAGTTGAGAGGGCACAAAAATGGCCCCGAGACGCGAGCAGGCCAGGTACAGGTCTATGAATTCAGGGCAGTTCTCCAAGAGCACAGCGGTGCGGTCCCCTTTTTCGATCCCCAATGATTGCAACCAGCACGCAGTTCGGTTAGCCCGGATATTCAGTTCCCGATATGTTATTCGCCGTCCTTCGAATAGGATTGCTATCTTTTCTGGGTGAAGCTCACTCCAGCGTTGCACCCACCATGATGCATTGACCGATTTGACCATTGGTTTCTCTTGTGACCTCTGTGGAATAGACTGTTGTCAAGCACTGATTACGTTCTTGATCTGCTTGCGTAGCGGGATATCTCCATCCCTGGAAGGACTCCTCAGTAGGTTACTCCCATTAGTGATCCTAAAGAAGGCTCATTGCATCCGCCTTCCTCCGTTCCACCGCTGCAACCGCTTCAGCACGTTCCAGCGCCAGCTTTGCCTGTTTGTACACAGGCGTGTCCACCATCCGGTCATCTAGAGTAACCGAAGCCCTCCCTTTTCTTAGTCCTTCTTCAAAAGCTTCGATTACCCTGCGGGCATGTTCGACCTTGGCTGCGGAGGGCGAAAACACACGATTCAGTATTGCAACCTGATCCGGATGGATACAGAAAGCTCCTGTACAACCCAATTGGCGGCCCGCCTCCGCGGCCTTTTCAAAGCCTCCGAGATCGCGAAAGCCGGCCACGCTGCCCAAAATACCGATTGCGCTCAAACCGGCTGCCTTGCAAACTGTGGCCAGCATAGCCAGAGGAAAGAAGAGTTCACTGCCTCCAGTGGACGGTTCAACGCCGAGGCTCAAACAATAATCATCCATGCCGAGACTCATGGAGTCGATTCTCTGACTCGCCGCTGCGATCTCCTGCATTCTCAGAAGCGCTGCCGGGCTCTCAATATGCAAGGAAAGCTTTGTCCGACCCGGCTCAATTCCTCGCTCGTGTTCGAGCCTGGCTATGTGAGCCGCCAGATCCAGCACATCCTTCTGTGATTCAACTTTTGGCAAGAAAATCCCATACAGGCCCTGATAAACTGATGCCTCCACATCCTCGTCGAGGAGCGAATGTTCATTATTCACCCGAACAAAGACGTCCGCTCCGCCGCGGCCGGCAAGCTCAATTGACTGCTTTACCAGCTTCCGGGCTTCGAGCTTCTCTCCTGGAGGCACAGCGTCTTCCAGGTCGAGGATTATGGCGTCGGCTCCTCTCAGATAGGCCTTTTCCACGAAACGAGGGACATTGACCGGCAATATCAACAGCGACCGCTGGACGCGAGTCTCCATGGCGATTCCCTTCTGTCCAAGAAGTGCAGATTTGGCGGCACTGTAAAGAACCGCCGGCTGCCAATATAACTCTATGTGAAGTTCGGGCCAAGAAGAAGCTTCACCGATTGAACGCTGTGACGATTTGCAGCGGGATAGCGCGGCCAGAGCCGGGGCTGGTCCCAGCTTTGGCGGGCATGGCCCGCCCTACCCTGCCGTGACAATTCGCAAAGCGTGATTAAACCAACCTTGCAGAAAAACGGGAATCATGCTAATATCGCTGGAAAATCGGCAATAATCGACTGCTCGTTTTTTGGCCGCGGGTTAACTGCATGCGACGAGTCCTCATTGTACTGATCGGCCTGATCTTGATCTCCTCAGGCGAAGCCTTGTGCCAGGGCTGTTTCCCCCAAAGTTTCAAGCCCAAACCCTGCGCCGTGGTCGTGGCCCCAGCGAGCACCTTCAGTTTGCCTGTGACTCCAGCCAGGATCTGTGCCCCCGTTGTGTCCCCGAAGAGGATATGTGCTCTACCTGTGACCCCCCAACGAATATGCGGCGGTGTCGTGAACCCTGGTAGAGAATGTTCCATGCCTGTGACTCCTGCCAGGCTGTGCGCACAGGTGGTCTCCCCCGAGTACAGTTTTCGACTTCCGGTGACCCCTGAACGATACTGCACTAAATACGTGCAGGAACCATCTCCTCGCCTACGCAAGTGCCGATAAGATATCCGGACGGCATTTCCCAATTTTCCTGCCTAGTTTTGATTTGCCAACAACACATTGTGGTGTCCGTGCCGAAAGTATCGACTGATTCCTGTACTTCCGGGACCTGAACTGAAACGTCACAGCTGATTCCGGCTGAGATGGTGGACAGCCCTCGCCGAGAAGCGATGCCTTGAATGTCCAGCTGGACTCGCAACGGACCAGCAGACGCCGCCCCACTGGATCATGAGTCAGGACCGGCATCTTGCCCGGTCGACTTCGAGAGCGAAGCTGCGTGCATACTGCAAACCCATTGTTGATAGGGACGCCTCACTACGGCCGTCGAGATGTACGCGGACAGGTGTTGCGTCTTAGATCCAACCTGATAAAGTCAGAAATCGGTCGAATTCTTCCGCGACAAAGGGACCGAACGTGAATCGCCTTGCAAGAGAATTGGCCCGGATCTGTCAAGAGCGGCTGCTCGAAGAAAAGTGGCTTATCGCGCCCTCTCTTCGGGTGGGTCATCAGTGGATCGATATTGTGACGCTCGCCAATGGGCCCGTCTTGAACGTGCGTATCAAGACGCTGAAAGGTCTTGCGCTCGACCTTGCCGGGCCGGAGATGGCCCGACTGGGAGTTTCCCTGATCACGGCCACGGGTTCGCTGATTCTCGTTGATCGAATCCTGAAGCGGCTCGGCACCTCGTCTTCGGGCTATCTTTCGTCTTTGCCGCCCAGCCCTAATCTGTCTCGGACGGTGTGTTCCACAATTGACGCCTTGAGACTTGCCGGCCTTAATGCACGAGACTTGCATCCCCAATGCTTTGAAGCACCTGAAAAGAGTAAAGATCTAGCTTTTGTATTAACTGAATATCTGGCTACGCTTGATGAAAAAAGCCTCATCGACTACTCGGCTGCCCTGAGCATGGCCACTGAGCGACTGTCGAAGGACCCGACAGCTCTCGCTGCTGACGTGCTTGTCGTCTTGCCGGAAGATCTTGACCTCGGGCACATGGAGCAGGCGCTTGTGCAAGCGCTTCCAGCCCAAGTCCTCATTACCTTGCATGCGGACCGACCCGGCGAGCCACCGGATGATGTTCCGGAGCTTGTCAGCGATGCAAGTCTGTTGCGGTGGCTTCCTTCGCCCGTCGCGGCCCCTGCCCCCCTGCATGACGGGACAGCGGAAATTTTCCGTGCCGTGGGAGAAGCCAATGAGGTGCGCGAGGTTTTACGCACCTGTCTTTCAAGAGGCTACAAATTCGATGAAGTGGAAATTCTTCACACAGACTCGGAAACCTATATTCCGCTGATTTACGAACTTCTCATCCGCCCCGAAGCGGAAGGCACATTTGACGATCAGGGCTTGTCCGTCACCTTTGCAGAAGGTATTCCCACCCGATATTCGAAACCAGGCAGAGCGTTGACTGCTTGGATGGCCTGGCTGCGAGAAGGTTATATGCAGGCGACCCTTGCCCGAATGATCCAGGATGGCCTTCTAGAGATACCGGGCATGGACCGCGAAGAGTTCAGCTTTTCCGGAATGGCTACGCTCTTCCGAGAGGTCGGAATCGGGCTTGGGCGTGATCGGTATATACCCAAGCTGGTGGAAAAGATCACCGAGGTGCAGCAAGCGAACGACAGTCCTGCCCTTGTCCGCGGCGGCAGGGGTCGAGACCGCCATACGCACACGGAAGCGCATCGCCTCAAAGGCTTGAATGTCTTGCTCCGCTTCGTGAAAAGGCTACTGGAAATTTCCCCGACCGCGGACAGCCCGCCTGAACAGCTTTTGCCTGCGGCAAAAAGGTTCCTGGAGGAATTGGCTCGCAGCGACACCGAACTGGACAACTATGCTCTCAAAGCGCTCTTGGATGAAATCGATGACATGGCGGTCTGGACAGATGAAGACGCGGAGCCAACGAGCCTTGACCTGTGGGAATGGCTCTCGTCATTGCCCGGAACCGTTAGAGTGGGCGGGAGCGGCCCGCGTCCGGGTCGCCTCCATGTGGCTCATGCGCTGTCGGGCGGGCATTCGGGCCGGAACCACACATTCGTTATCGGCCTGGATGACAGTCGCTTTCCAGGCGCAGGACTGAACGACCCGCTGCTGTTAGACGAGGAACGGGGGAAGTTGTCTCCGAAGTTACGGAAGGCATCAGCAGAGTTGAGCCTGAAGATGGAGAGATTTGCCAGGTTGCAGTCGAGGCTGCGGGGAACCGTTACGCTCGGGTTTTCATGCCTAAATCTTCAGGAAGACAGGGAAATGTTCCCCAGCCCGGTGGTCTTGTCCGCGTACCGCATTCTGTCCAACTACCGGGAAGGCGATCAGGGAGACATGGTGACATGGCTCGCCAACCCAGCCTCATTTGCTCCATATGCCGCTGACCGGTGCTTGAATGAGCATGAATGGTGGCTCTGGCGTTTGTGTGGGCCTGAGACGATTGTGAATGCCCGTGATGCAGTAGGCCGGCATTTTCCCCATTTGGCTCGCGGACTCCTTGCGGCCGCGGCCCGTGACAGCGACGAATTCACCATATATGACGGGTTCCTGGCCGAACCGCCCGCGGAACTGGATCCCTCTTCGCCCCGTGGCCCTGTTTTGTCGGCACGGCGGCTGGAGACGGTCGGCTGCTGTCCTTTGAGATACTTTTTCAGATACGTCCTGGAAATTTCCCCGCCCGAGGAGTTGTCGGTAGACCTTACGAGATGGCTGGACCCGGTGGAGTTGGGCAATCTCCTACACGAGGTATTTTACCGTTTCATGAGCGAAGTTATAGCGGAGCCCCGCCGGCCATTATATGACCGCGATAGCCCCAGGCTCTTCAAGATACTCGATGAAGTCGTGACGAGATATGAAAAACTCTTCCCACCACCGAGCCCAAGCGCCTTTCGCCAGCAGATACTGCAACTGATCCGCACTGCTCAGACATTCCTGGTCGAGGAGGAAGAACTGTGCCACCACAGCAAACCCCTTTTCCTGGAAGCATCCGTTGGGATGCCGCCGTACGAGCGCTCCAGCCCGCTTGATGCCAAGGATCCTGTAACCATCCCCCTCCCTGGAGGCAAGACCATACGTGCCCAAGGGCGACTCGACCGTGTGGACAGTATTGAAGAAGGGACCAAGTCAGTGTTCTCGATCTGGGACTATAAGACCGGCAGACCGACAAAATACGAGAAGCCCGACTACTTCTGGCAAGGCCGGGTAATTCAGCATGCCCTGTACATTGAAATGGCTCGGGCAATATTGAGAAAGAAGGTATCCCCAGGAGCCGAGATCTCTCATTTCGGCTACTTTTTCCCGGGAAGCGGCCATCGGGGCGTCCGCATACGCCGATGGCGCAGTCAGATGATGGGTGCAGCAGAGGTCATCGACCGGTTGTGCAAAATCCTGGCTTCCGGCTGTTTCCTGGCGACAAACAATGCGAAGGAGGATTGCCCTTTCTGCGATTATCTATTGATATGTGGAGACGTTGACGCAGTTGTGGCCGCGAGTGCCCGTAAGCTGGAAAACCCCAGCAACGGGTGCTTGCAACCCATCAGGGAGTTGAGGAACGTTGGAATATAACCGCATGAAAAATCCTCCTGACCAGGACCAGCGGGACATAATCCTGAACGAACTGGACAAGACCCTGTTGGTCGAGGCCGCGGCCGGCACGGGTAAGACAACCGGGATGATTGGCCGAATGGTCAACCTGTTGGCCTCGGGAAAATGCTCCGTAGACGCTCTTGCCGCAGTGACATTCACTCGCAAGGCCGCGGCGGAACTCAGAGCACGGTTTCAAGTTGAGCTGGAGAAGGTGAGCCGAGATGCTGCGCCGGGACCACGAAAACTCTTGTCGGAAGCCTTGTCACACGTAGAGCGATGCTTCATCGGGACTATCCATTCCTTTTGTGCCCGAATGCTGCGTGAGCGGCCGGTAGAAGCCGGAGTGGATGTGGGCTTCGAAGAGATAGATGAGGCGGCCGATCAGGAACTCCGGCGGCGAGCATGGGACGAATATGTTGCCGGCCTCTATGCGAGCGATTCTCCGATGTTGGCAGAGTTAGAAGAGCTTGGGGTTGAGGTGGGTCAACTTCGCGGAGCTTTCATGAAGTTCGCCGACTACCCTGATGTTGACGAGTGGCCCGCAAAAAGACTTGCTGCGCCTGACCCTGACTCCGCGCTACAACCTCTGGCAGAGTACGTCCGTCACATGGAACGACTGCTCCCATCTCTCCCAGAGCATCCTGGCAGCGACACACTCATTCCCAGGTATCGGATCATCCCTCTTATGTTCCGGCAGGTTAAGCATGGTGGGCGTCCCGAGATAATGGAGGTCCTCTCTCAGTTCACAAAGGTAAAAATCGTCAAAAAGAACTGGCCGCTGGGCGCGTCACAGGCAGAAGAAGAGCAGAAAAGGTGGGACGACTTCCGTACCGATATAGCTGAACCCCTGGTGAAGACGTGGCTTGAGTACAGGTATGAACCGTTGCTGAGGGCTATTCAGCCGGCAAGAGAAGTTTACGACGAGCTAAGGAAGAAGTCGGGTCAGCTCAATTATCAAGACCTCCTTATGCACACGGCTCACCTGCTCAGGGACGGGCCGTCAGTTCGGGATTATTTTCGCAGACGGTTTAGGCGCATCCTGGTTGATGAATTCCAGGATACGGACCCAATACAGGCCGAGGTCTTGATGTTCCTCACGGCCGATGACCCGCACGAGCTTGATTGGCGCAGGTGTCGGCCCTTTCCCGGTGCCCTGTTCGTTGTCGGTGACCCGAAGCAGTCCATATACCGGTTTCGTCGGGCAGACATAGTTACGTACAATCAGGTTAAGGTGATCATCCAGCGCAGCGGGGGCCAAGTGGTACATCTTTCTGCCAATTTCCGGACGCTTCCGCCGCTGGTCAATTGGGTCAATGAAACGTTCGCGGAGAAGTTCCGGGAGTATCCGGCCGAGTGCTCTCCCGAGTATGTGCCCCTTCTGCCAATTCGAGAAGCTGAGGCCAAGGCCGGCGTTCCCAGTGTTAGGGCGCTGAGAATTCCCAAGGAATACAGGGGCAACGACCAATTGGTAGAATATGAGGGGGCTCTGATAGCCGGCACGATCCGGCATGCGCTAGACAACGGTCTCACCATCCCCCGGACCGAGAAAGAAGTGGCCGCAGGAATACCGAAACAGGTTCAACCTGGAGACTTCCTCATAGTGACTCCCATGACCGGTAAACTGGGCGCTTACAGCCGCAAGCTTCAGGAGCTGGGCATTCCCCATCTCGTGACGGGCGGAAGCGCGATGAATCAAGTGCCGGAAATCTTGTTGCTGCATACCTGCCTTGTTGCAGTTACCCAACCGGACAATCCTGTGGCGCTGGTGGCAGCTTTAAGAAGCGAACTCTTCGGAATCAGCGATCAGTCCCTGTACGATTTCAAACAATGGGGAGGGCATTTTTCCTATCACGGCACAGTTCCGAAGGGCCTCGACTCGTCAACGATCCTGATTTTTGAGGACGCGTTTGACCGTCTCCGGAAGTATGCACTCTGGCTGACCAGGGTTCCCCCTGTCTCTGCCGTGGAGAAGATCGCGGCTGATCTCGGGCTTGCCGCTCGCGCGTGTGCAGGTCCGGGAGGCGATGTACAGGCTGGTAGTCTTGCCAAGGCCATAGAACTATTGCGTTATGCTGAACCCGAGCATTGGACGGTCGCGGAACTGGTGGAAAGTCTCGGCAGGCTCGTTCAAGAGGACGAGACCCACGACGCGATCCCTGCAAAACCTCACGAAGCGCCCGTGGTCAGAGTCATGAATTTGCATAAAGTGAAGGGCCTTGAGGCGCCCGTGGTCTTTCTGGCCGATCCGACTGGCCACCGGCAGCACCCGGTGGAACTGCACATTGACCGTTCAGGCGACAAGGTCCGCGGATATATGAGCATCGAGGGCACTGTTCTGGGGAGCGGGAGAAAAGCCCTGTTGGCCCTGCCTGAGCAATGGGAGTCTTTTGCACAGAAAGAAGGGCAATTTCAGGAAGCTGAATCGCTCCGCCTCCGTTATGTTGCTGCCACTAGAGCCGGATGCCGGCTTATTATTTCGCAGCGCGAAAATTACCAGAATCAGAACCCATGGGCGTTCTTTGAACCATACCTGGCCGACTTACCTTCGCTTGCGGATCCGGGACCGCACGTTACCCCGGCTAACGCTCAAATCTCGATTGACGAGCAGGATGTGTCCCAGGCGAGGGCAAAGATTGAGCAGCAATGGGCGGCAGCCGCAGAGAGGACTTATTCCACCGCCTCTGCCAAGGCAGAAGCCCTGGAGAAAAGCCAGGTCCTCTATCACCACGGAGAGCACGGAACCGAGTGGGGCGCCGTCATACACTTACTCCTTGAAACCGCGATGTCCGCGCCCGCGGCTGATTTAGGCAGTCTGGCACTGGCTGCATTGTCGGAGCAGGGCCTCGACTCGGCACTTGCTGAAGATGCTCTCGAAACGGTGGCGTCAGTTACAAGTTCGGAGATATGGAAGCGTGCCCTGGACAGCCCACGACGGTTGGTGGAAGCTCCTTTCCAAAGGCTGGTCCCGGATGAAGGGGCGAATGGCCCGCCGCGGGGGACGATTCTTAGAGGTGTCATCGATCTTGCGTTTCTAGAGGAAGACGGCTGGGTGATTGTCGACTACAAGACAGATCGCGTCGCCAAAGAACGAATGCCTGAACTGGCAGATCTTTATCGGCCCCAGGTGATTAGCTACGCGGAAGCATGGAAGCAAATTACAGGAGAGACGGTGAGCGAAGTCGGGCTCTATTTTACGCATACCCAAAGTTACGTGAGAATCGGAACATGACCTGCCAAACACATGGCCATTGCCAAGATTTTTATCCGAATAACGGAGCCGATATACCGTCATTCCCATGAATTTAAGGAATCCAGCACCGGCAGAGACGCCGGTGCCTACGATTTGGTAGCGGCGGGCGTCCCTGCCCGCCATTTCCTGGACCCCGGATCACGTCCGGGGTGACGGTGTCATTTCTGCAAATCGGACGACAGTTTTAGTAATGGGTATACGCTAAAATCCCCGCTGTCCGCCTTTAACAAATGGGGGAAATGCGGATGATTTACCGGTGGAGGCCTTGGGGTCCGTAAATCTCGACATTGTGACACACCCAATTACACGCTGCTCTCAAAGGCCCTTTATCTTGTAGGTTATTCCCTGGTCAGGGTCCTTCTGGTCCATGTCTATTTCTGCTACTCCGCTGCGAACCAGTTCCCGTATTATCTTCTCCGCTTTTTCGAATGAGACGTCCAATTCAAGCGCCAATCTTGCCGCGGTCAGCGAATTGCCATATTTCATGGCTACAAGAAGGGCCTCGTTGGTATCTTTCAGCCGAGGCCGCCATGCCAGGAGAGCGCTCCCGCCTGCTATCATTGCCAGCCCTATCATTATGGTCTGCGGTCCGATCAGGGAAAATGCGTACGGCGGACAAGAGCCCAGGGTCATGACCGCGCCCAGAATCACCAGCCCACGGCCTCCCCACTTGCGGCGGGTGGCTTTGCGAGCCCGTTCCTTCAGGTGGCCCTCAACGATTTCCCTGGTACTAGCCGTTCTCTGGTTGGTGGCCAAGTCCTGTGGTTTTCGAAAGACATGTTCCTCAGGAATTTCCCCCTTCTCTGACGGCCGCTCATGTCGCCTCAAATCACGAGGTTTGTATTCTTCCATCTGGTTTCCCGTTGCTGGTTACACCATTTGAGCAATTCGTTTACTAAGCCTGACGGCTGAGATTGGTCGAACCCATCTCAACGCCATCCGCATGTGTCCATTAAAAGGGTTCCTCATCTTATCAGTGGGTTGACATGATGTCCACGAATCACATACAGAATTAGGCCAAGTTGAGCGACTTCTTTTCTCTGTCATTGCGAGGAACAAAGTGACGAAGCAATCTCCGACTTGCGCCTTTTACAGATTGCCACGGGCTTGCGCCCTCGCAATGACACTTTGGAGCTTAGCGTGCGATCAGGATTGCCGCAACTTTCAGTGTGTGACACCATAGCGAGGCACAAGCATGATTCGCGAAAAAATACCGCCGGTGCATCCGGGAGAAATCCTCTTGGAAGAGTTTATGAAGCCAATGGCAATTTCCCAGAATGAGCTTGCCCGGGCCTTGAGGGTTCCGCCAAGGAAGATCAATGAGATAGTACACGGTAAGCGGGGCATTACCGTAGACACCGCTCTCAGGCTATCCAGGCATTTCGGGACTTCAGTGAGATTCTGGTTGGGACTTCAGGATGACTATGATCTGGATGTGGCAGAAGACTCCCAGGTAGTTGCAAGAATCAACAAAGAAGTGGCTCCTCGTGCCGTCTCGGCCAAGTAGTCGAAAAGCGAGACGATGGCTTTCGAACTGTAGCGAAAATATCCACGTGCTCTGCATGTGGATATTTTCTTCCCTGCTCTAGGTGTTGAAGCCAACACCACAATGCCGCCCGATGATTGTCCATAATATAGACAACCCCATTTCTCCAGAGAAAATTCTGGTTCCACCAGCCGGATTTGTTTCGACCGGCAAACGGTATGATCCATTCTCCATCCATGCCCTCTCTCCTAGCTGGTGAATTCATCAGGTTTCTCACTTGGCCAATATTGACCGTCCAGCCACCAATCTCATGATCTGGTTGGTCCCTGTGTAGATTTGCGTTAGTTTGGCGTCTCGCATCATCCTTTCAACCGGGTAGTCCTTCATGTATCCGTAGCCACCCAGGATCTGCACTGCATCAGTAGTCACTTTCATGGCAGCGTCCGATGCCAGGAACTTGGCCATTGCCGCATGAGTCTCCGCGTCTTCACCTCCGCCCGCGTCCAACATACCCGCGGCTTTATACGTGAGCAGCCGGGCAGACTCGACAGCTGCGGCCATGTCCGCAACCATGAACTGGATCGTTGAAAGCGCCGCGATCGGTTTACCGAACTGGACGCGCTCTCGCGCATAGACTACAGCTTCCGTAAGAGCGCCTTGAGCAATTCCCACGGCCTGAGAAGCGGAGAACAGGCGACTCATCCCCAATGTCCGCATCAGGTTGGCAAACCCGTCCCCTTCCCTACCGATGAGGTTTGCACAAGGCACTTCCAAGTCGTCAAAGAACAATTCGGAATTTACAGAACCCCGCATTCCCATCTTGTTCTCGTTCTTGCCGTAATGAAGTCCTGGAAAGTCTTTCTCAACGACGAATGCACTAATGCCTCGGGCTTTCTTCGCTTGATCCGTGTACGCATAGAGCACAAAGAAGTCCGCGACGGACCCGTTAGTTATGAAGCGCTTTTGGCCGTTGATCACGTATCGGTCGCCTTTTAATACCGCGCTGGACCTCATAGATAGCACGTCCGATCCCGCGCCGGGCTCGGTCGCGGCCAGAGCGGTCAGCACGCGGGAATCCTCGCCCAGCCTGTTCAAATACTTCGCCTTGAGATCCTCGCTGCCGCCATGAACTATCGGCAACGTCCCGTCGGCTTGAGCAATGAGGAGCAGCGCGGACGATGCACAAACGCGGCTGATCTCTTCGAGAATCATGGAGAAGGTCAGGAAAGAGGTCTCTACACCACCATATTCCGCAGGCAGGAGCGGGTTCAACAGTCCGTTTTCCGCAAATGCTTTCAATGAATGATCGGGGAACCCCGCGGTTTCATCCAAAACCGCAGCACGGGGCCCGATCTCCTTCAGCGCGATCTTGCGGACCGTGTCCAGAATCATCTGCTGTTCGTCAGTAAGCTTGAACAAGTCTTCAGCCTCCTTGCATGCCAGCTTGCGCTCAAACGAGGAAGAATGCGGGAGGACCTCCTTGTAAGAAGTTCCTCCCCGAACCCCTCCTCAAGAACTTTTAACATTTGCCGGAATCCTCATTTCCCAGCAGGAGAAATGAAGATTCCGGCAAATGTTAGAGTTTCTTGGAGGGGGTTTGGGGGAACCGTCTTTACAAAGAAGGTTCCCCCAATCTTACCGCTTTGAGCGCAAGCTGGGATCACAGGACCACGCCTGTTTCCTTCAGTATTTCCCTCGCGATTACGAGCCTTTGAATTTGGTTTGTCCCCTCGAAGATCTGTGTAAGTTTGGCATCCCGGAACATCCGTTCCACCGGGAAGTCCTTCATGTAACCGTATCCTCCGAGAACCTGTACCGCATCCGTCGTCACTTTCATGGCTGCGTCGCCGGCAAAGCATTTGGCCATTGAGGCCAGCTTGGTGTTCTGTCGGCCTTCATCGTACAGCTTTGCGGCACGGTAGACCAGTCCCCGCGATGCCTCTATCAGGGTGGCACTGTCTGCCAGTATCGCTTGGATAAGCTGATGTTCCGCTATGGCTTTGCCGAAGGTTCTCCGTTCCTTCGCGTAACGGACCATGACCTCGAAGGCTCCCTCGGCTATACCGAGCGCCTGAGCTGCCACCGCGGGTCGTGACATGTCGAAGTCCTTCATAGCCAGCAGAAACCCCTTTCCTTCGGCCCCGAGGATGTTCTGTACCGGCACCCTCACCTCATCGAGTATGACTTCGGTGGTGTTAGAGCCGCGCTGCCCGAGCTTGTTTTCCGTCCTGCCAATGGACACGCCGGGCCGATCCCGTTCCACGACAAAAAAGGAGAGGCCGTCGTGGCCTCCTCCCTTGGATGTGCGGGCCAAAACCGAATACAGAGAGGCCACGTCACCGTTTGTGGCAAAACATTTTGTTCCGGAAATGACGTAATCATTAGCATCTCGGGTTGCAACGGTCTTTATCGAGGCGACATCCGAACCAGACGCCGGCTCGGTAACAAGATAGCCCACAAGGGCCCGCTCTTCCGCGATTCTGGTCAGGACTCTATGCCGGACTTCTTCCGAGGCCCCGTGCACAATCGGGAATGATCCCACAGCTTGTATGATCAACAAGAGGGCAGACGAAGCGCAATGTCGGGCTATCTCTTCCACCGCAGCGCACAAGGCTGTCCCCTGGTTTTTCTCCATGCCTCCGAATTCCGGCGGGAGTGTAAGCGTCAGCAGGCCAAGGTCCCAGCAAAGACCTTCCACCTCGCGGTTGAAAACCCCCTCTTCGTCTATGGAGGCCGCTAATGGAGCGATCTTCTCTTTTGCAGCCCTGCGGATGGTTTCCCTGAGAATTCGCAAGTCTTCCGGTTCGTCGAACATCCTCGTATTTGCCTTTCTTGAAAGAATTGCGTACGCGGTTTCGCACAAATTTCTGGAGCGGTGTGTCTGACGTTACAACAGAGCCCATGCCAAGTGTCAAGATTTTTTGCGGTATAAGCTACGGACAAGGGTTATATGTGGAACAGTAATTGATTATTTGCTATCTGGATATGATGTGCCCGAAAGGATGGACAATGAACTCTTCCGAAGCCTACGAACAACTGTCGGCCCATAGTAAGGAAGCCGCTTATCTCGGCTCCGCAATCGGTCTGTTGCACTGGGACCAACGCACCCAAATTCCCCCAGAAGGTCACGCTCATCGTGTGAATGTCTTGTCCTATCTTGCCAAGGTGCGACACCAGATGGTGACGGATCCGCGCATCGGCGAATGGTTGGCCGATCTTGAAGGGTCTGATACTGACAGGCAATCCGTTGTCGGTATCAGCCGTGAACATTCGCGAATGGCGAAGATCGTACGATCGCGCGACCAAGATCTCGGAAAAGCTTGCGGTCGAGATCGCGAGGGCCACGGCAGAGGGGCAGTCAGTTTGGGAAAAGGCACGGCCCTTGAACGATTGGAATACCTTCGCGCCGTACCTGGAGCGAATTGTTTCGCTTAAACGTGAAGAGGCTGAAGCCCTCGGGTACGAAGACGAACCCTATGATGCGCTGTTGGACGCGTATGAACAAGGAGAAACGGTCAAGGGCCTGCGGCCGGTCTTCAACACCCTGACTCAAGCGCTGGTAGGGTTGCTCGAACGCATCAAGGGGAGTTCCAAACGAGCCCGAGCCTCTTTGGAGGAACGACGTTTTCCAATAGCCGACCAGGAATCTTTCGCCATCGAGGTGGCGAAGCGGATAGGCTACAACTTCCAGGGCGGCCGTCTGGACATCTCGGCTCATCCGTTTACAACAGGGCTCGGTCCGGGCGATGTGCGCATCACCACGCGGTACAGCGAAAACGATTTTGGCGAGGCATTCTTTGCCGTTATCCATGAAGCCGGACACGGGATTTACCATCAGGGTCTGCCTCTCGATCATTGGGGCTCGCCCTTTTGCCGGCCCATCTCTCTGGGTATCAATGAATCCCAGTCAAGAATGTGGGAAAACCTCGTGGCGCGGTCCATGCCGTTTTGGGAGCACTTCTATGCTCAAGCTCAGACACAGGTTCGTTTCTCTCAGGGACATTCCCCTCGAAGACTTTTACTTCTCGGTCAATCAAGTGAATCCTAGTCTGATTCGGGTTGAGGCCGACGAGGTGACGTACAATCTTCACATTCTGCTGCGGTTCGAGCTTGAAGTATTGATGTGTCGCGGGGACCTCGATGTGAAAGATCTGCCGTCCGCGTGGAACGAAAAGATGGAAACCTACCTGGGGCTAACCCCACCGGACTATGCGCAAGGGGTGATGCAAGACGTGCACTGGTCTTCGGGATCTATCGGATACTTTCCCACGTACACCCTCGGAAACCTCAATTCAGCCCAGTTTTTCGCACGCGCGGAACAGGACCTCGGCAGTTTGGATGAGCAAATGGGACGAGGAGACTTCACTCCGCTTCGAGAATGGCTAAGAGACAAGATCCATTCACAGGGTTCACGGTACCTGCCCAAGGACCTGGTGAAAGAAGTAACAGGCGAGAATATGAATCCCCGCTATTTGATCGATTACTTGGAGCGCAAGTACGGGCTCTTTACGTAGCTCTGTTTCGCAAGCTCGGTGACGTACCCCGTGGCAGGACGCCAGCATCATGCGGCCACTGTGGGCCGGCATCTTGTCCACAGTGCCGGCAAGATGCCGGCCCTACTGTGAAATGGCACCGCACTTGTGAAACGAGGATTAGGGATTGACTCGTTCAAAAAAGATTCCAAATCATCTTGATCAGCTTGGTGATTCCCAGGACGCCGCCGAAGGCAAGCAGGCCCAATATCACCAGCGGGGTGAGCAAACTTATCCAGAACGCAACACGCGAATATTTACGCTCCGTGTTCTTCATAACGATCCCTTCGAGCCGTTCATCAGAGCTTTTCCTCTGGCAGCCGCAATAGGCTTATCCAGAGACGCGGCCGAAAAAGTCCATTTGATGGGCTATATAGACCAATCGCCCCTGGTCGATCTGCGTGTGACGTTCGTGGACCCACCAGGCAAGTCGCTCCTGATCCAGAGTCGGTTGCCCCTTCAGGGCAGAGCCGATTGTGTGAATGATAAAGTGCAGAAAGTACGCTTCATCGCCACGATAACCGTCCGGACCGGCGAAGACAACCCAATCGGAAGCGCCGGCTTCTATCAGCGTAGCGCCAGCGGATCGGACGTGATCGAAAAAGTGACGGCCGGTACGGCTGTCCCCGGATGGCTTGCCGCCAATAACGCGGCGGTCCATTGTTTCATGATATAGAGCTTCGATTTGAGCATCGAAGGCGCGGTCGATCTCGGGCTGTATGATTGTCGCTCCGTCGAAGGTGATCGTAAAGTAGAAGAGGCCGCCGGGTTTCAAAAGAGACAACAGAGCAGGCAGGGTCGAAGGGACATCTATCAGATCCAGAAAAGCGTTTGCAATGAGCACGTCCCACTTGGAATTAACCAATTCTCTATCCAGGAATTCGAAGACATCTGCCGTCTCCAGCTTGACCAGCAGGTCCTGATCCTTGCCCCTCACCCTAATATTGTTGCGTGCCACATTTTCAACCGTGTAACCGTTATCCGTGGCCCACGACGGCAACCGGGAAGCGGCTTCTGAAATGTTGGCCTGCTCGGCATCCAGAGCAAGATATGTGGCTCGGGTCAGAAGTCCCCAATCAAGGACCCTCTCAACCATAGTGCCTATTCCTGCACCGATCTCAAGGACGCGTAGCCGGTCTTCCACCGGATAAGATGCCACGGCGGACGCGAGGCTTTCCCAGACTGTCTTGTTTAGCGCGCGGTCGTCCACGCTCTTCTTTGCAGCGAGGTAACGACTGAAACTGTAAGACGGCGGAACAGTCATAGCTCTAATGGACCATCTCCTCCAGAAAATTGCGAATAGTCGCGGCTGAATCACTCCATGTCGGGTGCGCTCCATAACGATCCAGCGCGGCTAAACCCATGCGAACGAGCTTTCCTCGGTTACTGACGAGTTCCCCCACATGGCGGGCTACAGCGTCGGCATCTCCGGCCTGTACCAGAAATCCGTCCCGGTCGTGAGTGATTATCTCGTGGGCCGCGCCTGCAGTAGAGGCCAAGGCTGGCAGGCCGAACCCCATAGCCTCCAGGTACACAATTCCGAAGCCTTCATAAGACGACGGAACAGCAAGCAAATGGTTGCGGGAATAACAGTCCGCAAGTTGTTGGCCTGTCAGGGATCCCAGCAATTGAACCTGCTCGCGCATTCCCAGCCGTTCGATTTCAGCTAACACCCTGGATGCATAGGCCGGATCGGTCTTGGGGCTCCCGACAACGTCGAGCCGCCAGCTATCCCTTGGCAAGCGGGCAAGCGCAGCGAGCAGCGTGTGCAGCTCCTTGCGAGGAATAAGACTCCCTACGAAGAGTATTCGGAGAGGGCCGGTCTCAAGGGCTCGGCGCTCTACCGCCTCTCTTGTCATGTCAGGTCTTACGCCGTCGCGGCCCGGGAATGCCACAACCGATGGCTTGCTGTTGCCGATCAAGCCTTCCACTGTGGAGCGGGTGGTCACACTATTGAAGACAAAGCCGTCCACTCCTGCAAGGTAATCGCTCTCCACGAGTCGGTAGAATCTATTTTGCCAGGCAGGACGCAATTCGCTACAGCGAAGATGGTGGACTATGGACACGATAGGATAGTGCACCATCTGCTTCAGTCTCCGATTAAGCCTAAACAGAGAAGGATGGTTGAGTTCATCCTCGATCAAGATATCAAGTTTTGCGTCTGAAACAGGGCGAACCAGCCTCTGCGACAGGTTGTCGAAAAGGTGTCTCCCGTAGTTGCGCCAGGGCAACGAAAAAATCTGCACTACATCCCCCCGTGAGCGGAGGAATTCTACCAGCATGCGGTCGTAGAGATAACCACCGGTGAGCGTTTCCAAGTCTCCGTAGATGACGAGCCCGATCTTCAACAGCGCTCTCGGCGAAAGGCCGCCCAAGCAATTTCATTTTCCCAGATCTTCACTGTGACGGCTGTAATATTGGACGCATGGATACGTTCGGAGAGTTGGTCGCAAAAGATCCTGGACAGATGCTCTATGCTGGGGTTGAGTTCCTTGAACTGAGGCAGGTTGTTCAAGGCTTTATCGCGATAATGGGACACCAGCTCTTCCAGCCCTGATTCGATGTCCACTATGTCCACCAGGTACCCGTGTTGGTCCAGCCCGTTCCCTTCCAATTGCACCTCTACCTTGTAGTGATGCGAATGCAACTGATTCTCAGGCCCCCAATCGCCGCCGAATAGAAAATGTTGAGCAACAAAGTCACGCTGGACTGCCACAGTGTACAGAGGGTTCATCCCACATCCTCGTAAGTAAAGATGATCTGAATCGCTTCTTCAGGCATGCGATCCAGCAGGTCATATGCCTCCGGGGCTTGAAGAATCGAGAAACGGTGCGTGATCAGGCTTGCGGGTCTCAACTCTTCCAGCATGCGCAAGGCAAATTTCAGCCGCCGGGACTTAGTCCAAAGGCCCGTAAGTTCCGGGGCCAAGCGGCTCACCTGGCTGCTTATCAGTTTGATGCGGCCCCTGTGAAATCTTCCGCCCAGGTCGAGATCCGCCCGTTTTGCGCCATACCACGAACCGATCACTACGCGGCCGTCGAATCCTGTGGCAGCGATTGCCTGATTGAGAGCCGCGGGATTGCCCGACAGTTCGTAGGTCAGATCGAACCCTGCGCCGGCCTGCTCTGCGTGTGCAGCACTTTCGCAATTCGTCAATAACGTTCGCGCCAGTGGGATCCAGGGATTGGCTCGCCCCAAATTCCACTGAGCACTGCCGCCTCAGACGATATACGTCCAGCGTAAGCAAACGTGCCAGAGGGAATCGCGCCAGTGATGCGGTGGTTAGTAACCCTACCACACCTTGGCCAAAAACCGCCACTTGTTCGCCAATGAGCGGTCGCCCATCCATGATGAAACTCACTGCTGTCTCCATGTTTGGCAGCAAGGCGGCCTCCTCCGGAGGCATGGAAACCGGCAAGGGAATCAACTGGTCCGGCAAGGCCAAGAAGTGGCTCTCGTGCGGATTAAATGAGAATACGTGTTTATTCAGCCATTGAGGGTCGACCGCCGACCCGATTTCGACTATCCGACCGACAGCGGAATAGCCGTACTTCAACGGATAGGAAAACTCACGGGCCAGAGCAGGGATAGTGTCGTCAAGAAGGACGCTTTCGGGCCACTGGCCTCTGTAGACCAGCATTTCAGTGCCGGGACTAATCGCGGAGCAGATAGTTTTAACCAATACTTGGTGCGGAGCCGGCTCGGGCAAGGACGCATCAATTACCGTCACCTGATAGGGCCGAGTAAATTCGAGCGATAGCCTCTTCATGCTTAGGCCAGAGCACCCCAAAGTATAAGGTCTTCCCCAAGCCATTGATGACCCGCATTTCGTAAACGGGGGAAACAAGCAGGGTCGGACTGGCCCAGGTCACTCACGGCGCGCAGGCCGCCCACGAGTACAGGGGCTACCGTCAAGACAAGAAAGTCGACGAGTCGCTCCAGAAGAAAATTTGTTATGATCCGGGACCCGCCTTCCACCATGAGACTGTTGATCCCGCGTTCACCGAGCTGCTGGAGCATGGCTTCTAGATGAACCTGCCCTCTGGCATTGGACGGTACAGATATGACCTGAGCGCCTGAAGCTTCAAGTGCTTCACGCCGGTCTTTTTCCGGCTCTTCTCTTGTCACAATCCAGGGGTGGCGGGAATTCTGCTTAAGTAGTTTGCAATCTAAGGGAAGCCTTAAGCGGCTGTCTACCACGATGGGTTTCGGACTCTTCCCATCTACCAATCTGACGTTTAGACGCGGGTCGTCTGACAACACGGTGCCTATGCCCACCAGTATGGCGTCATGGCCGGCCCTGAGCTGATGGGTGAGAGTCAGAGATTGGTGCCCGCTCAAGGGTAACGCTTCCCCAGCACGTGCGGATATGCAACCATCGAGGCTTTGAGCGTAACTTAGAGTGACAAATGGGCGTCCCGTCTCGCGACGGTGATGCGCCGCCCTTGTCAAAAGAGGTTTTATGAAATCCATCGCTCCAACATTAAATTATCACTGTAAACCCTAACGTTAAGGCCGATAAATCGTAGCCAATTGCTAATTCCCATATAGAACTCTAGCACGAAGTGTTGGAAGACACAAGGATTTCTGTCAAGAACAGCTCGAGGATTGAGGTTGAATTCATCGGGAATGGGCGATCCAACTCAAAAAAACTGCAAAGTCCTCTGGAATTCCTTGCAGGAAGCAGAGATGGACGCTATGTTTGGAGGTTAGCGGTGCAGGCACAGTAGCTTTTCTAAGGGGAAGTCAACGCCGCTTTTGTGGCCTCAAATCATCTCGCTCGTCCGGTGGATTTGCACAGTGCTTAACACCATGAAGATTCATAGCAGTTCCGAACAAGAGACAATTCGCCTGGGTGAGGCCCTGGGGACAATCCTTAAGCCTTTGGACAGGGTGCTTATGATCGGGAAGCTGGGGTCCGGCAAGACGAGACTTGCCAAAGGTATGATATCAACGGCAACAGGCGTGTCTCAGGACGAGGTGGTGAGCCCCACTTTCACATTAATCAACCGCTTCGAAGGGGACTTCCCCGTGTACCATGCAGATCTGTATAGAATCGAACCCGATCAAATCGACGGCATTGGACTGGAAGACGCTCTGGAAGACGGAGGCGCTCTCATCATAGAATGGGCGGAAAAGGCCGTAGGATTTGAAGACGACTCATTGGAGATCTTCATTGAATTCGGAGACGCGGACGATTTCAGGAACATTGTCTTCCAATGGTCTGATAACGGCTCGTGGCCGGAAAGGATCGTGGAGGTTCTGAGGCGATTTCAGCATGAGGCGTAGCTTTCGCGGTTTGCTGCCGCGGGTTTCCGGCTGTGCGGCTTTGAGGCATGATTTTTAGACGGAGGACTGAGCTTATGAAGAGTGATCAGCGCTGTTCAAACAGATGTATCTTGGAGAAAATATCATGGCCTTGATTGTGCAAAAATATGGCGGGACGTCGGTAGGCGATGTGGACAGGATTGCCAACGTGGCGCGGAGAGTAGCCGCGCGCAAGGAACAAGGCGACGACATAGTGGTGGTCGTTTCCGCCATGGCCGGAGAGACCGACCGACTTATCGGTCTTGCCAACAAAATTATCAACACGCCGAACGAACGTGAGCTTGATGTTCTAATTTCTACGGGCGAACAGGTGACGATTGCTCTGCTGGCGATTACTCTTGAGTCGATGGGATATAAAGCGCGATCGTATTGCGGCTGGCAGATTCCTTTTGTCACAGACAATGCCTACGGTGCGGCTAGGATTGCAGAGGTAGGAAAAGAATCCATTATGACCGATCTCGCCGCGGGGAAAATTGTAATAGTGGCAGGTTTCCAGGGAGTAGACGGAACCGGAAACATTACGACACTAGGACGAGGCGGGTCTGACACCTCTGCGGTGGCTGTGGCCGCGGCCTTGAATGCGGATCTATGTGAGATATATACTGACGTGGACGGCGTATATACCGCAGATCCGCGTATCACTAATAAGGCCCGCAAGCTCGAGAAGGTAGCTTATGAAGAAATGCTCGAGATGGCCTCTCTCGGGGCCAAGGTACTTTATATACGAGCGGTCGAATTTGCCATGCGTCACCGCGTTCCCCTGGTTGTCCGCTCCAGTTTCAACGACCGAGAGGGCACCCTGGTTACAGAGGAGAATTCTGAAATGGAAAGAGAGTCAGTCAGAGCGGTCACTTGCAATATGAAGGAAGCGAAGATAACGATATCGGGAGTTTCAGACAAACCGGGTGTGGCGTCCCGTATCTTCTCGGCGCTTGCAGACGCGCATGTCGTCGTGGACATGATCATTCAAAATGCCAGTGCGGAAGGGATTACCGACATCTCTTTTACCGTCCTTGAAGCAGGCCTGGCCAAAAGTTTAGAGATATGTGGCAAAATGAAGGAGGATCTCGGCGCCAAGAGTGTTAGCGGAACTGAAGACATTGCGAAGGTCTCGATAATCGGTCTTGGAATGCGTTCGTATTCCGGCGTGGCCTCCACCATGTTTTCAGCTCTCGCCAAAGAAGGTATAAATATAGAGATGATCTCGACTTCCGAGATCAAGATCTCGTGCGTGATACAGAAAAAGTACGCGGAACTTGCGGTCAGAACTCTTCATGACGTTTTTGAACTGGAAAAGGCTTCCTAATAGGGCAATTGAACAGATGGCTGCTTAGGGGCTTGCACAATTGGCCCGGTTTTGCTTCTCAGGAGTAGACAATTGAAGACGATAGAGCTTTACGACACAACCCTTAGAGACGGTGCGCAAACCTGGGGAATTACTTTTTCGTTGGAAGACAAGCTGAGGATCGCACAGAAACTGGACGATATCGGCATCGATCTTATCGAGGGGGGTTACCCGGGTTCAAATCCTAAAGATCGTAAGTTCTTCCGTCAATGCAAAGATATTTCTTTTAAGCATGCGCAAATTGTGGCTTTTGGCAGCACCTGCAGATCGGAAACGTCACCGGAGAAAGATCCGCAAATCAGTGCCCTAGTGGAATCCGGCACTGAAGTGGTTACGATAGTCGGCAAGAGTTGGGACCTGCATGTGAGAGAAATCCTCGCTATACCCCTGGACAGAAACCTGGAGATGATAAGAGATTCGCTCGCATATCTTCAGGCGCACTTTGACAGGGTCATTTTCGACGCGGAACACTTCTTTGACGGATTCAAGAAGAATCCCGAGTATGCCCTCCAAACTCTGCGGGCCGCCGAGGATGGGAAAGCGGACATTCTGGTTTTGTGCGACACCAACGGCGGCACTCTCCCCGCGGAACTCGCGGCCGTGGTCAAACATGTCGGAGAGCGGATTTCAACCCCACTTGGTATTCATGCGCATAACGATTCAGATACGGCTGTCTCCAACACATTGATGGCGGTGGAAGCCGGGGCCGTCCATGTCCAAGGGACTATAAACGGAATAGGTGAACGGTGCGGAAACGCGAATCTTATTTCGATCATTCCGGCTTTGGCGCTCAAGATGGGGAGAATAGAAGTCCGGCCTGAGCGGTTGCGGCTGCTCAAGAGAGTCTCCGAATTCGTTGACGAAATGGCGAACCGAACCCCCGTAAAATCACAGCCGTATGTCGGGGCGTCGGCCTTCGCGCACAAAGGCGGTTTGCACACTAGCGCAGTAGTGAAGAACAAAAAGGCTTACGAACATATTGACCCCAGCGTTGTTGGTAACACCAGGATTTTCCCCATGTCGGAGCAGGCAGGCAGAGCCGCGCTCGTTCAGAAAGCCGCCCAGTACCGGCATCAACCTCACCCCCGAAGACCCGAGAGTGTCGGAGATCTTGAGAACGATTAAAGATCTTGAGGCGCGGGGGGCACATTACGAAGTAGCTGACGGTTCTTTCGAACTCCTCATGAAGCGCATGCTGGGCCTTCACAAGAAGTTTTTCAGCCTGCACGGGTTCCAGGTGAGCAACGTAAAGAGGCAGGGGGACACCAAGACCTACTCGGATGCCATCATACGAATCGTGGTGGGGGACAAAATGGAATTCTCAGCCGCAGAAGGCAATGGTCCGGTCAACGCCTTGGACGCGGCATTCCGCAAGGCTTTGCAAGCCTTTTATCCCAATGTGAGCCAGGTAAGGCTTACCGATTTCAAGGTGCGCGTGCTGGAAGGGACTTCCGGAACAGGAGCCACGGTACGGGTCCTGATAGAATCCACGGACGGAGAACAGGTTTGGTGGACCGCCGGTTTCAATCCGAACATCATACAGGCGTCCTGGGATGCTCTTGTGGACAGTATAGACTACAAGCTTCAGAAGGACTTGGTACAATAATACCAATGCGCTTCTTAACGAGTGAATCTTACTTCTCTTCAAGGAAGGTATTAATAAGAAATGGCGGGCACCCCGCGTCCCGCGGGGCCGCTACCATATTGTGACGGGGCCGTTGCCCTGTCGGTGATTCTCAGCCCTCGTTACCTGCGTGAAGGCGAACTGGTATAAGACGTGCCTACCCTTGACGAAAATCGCCGCGGACTTACTCCACTCTACGGCCTCATAATTCTGGGGCTAGCGGCTATCCTGCTGGAATTCCTGGCGTCGTGGGATGGTCTATCAACGCGTTCTCCGCGTGAGCGAGAGGTCAGTCAGGGAAACTGTATATATCAGGCATTCCAGGACGACGAGTGCCTCGGCACCATTTTTCTGAAACAATCGGACAGTATTCCGCGCATCCTTGAAAGCATTGGATTGCCTCAACGAGGAAAATGGGAGGGGCCTCAAGAAAAGATTCCGTGTAATAGGGCGATTAAACTGAGCGGAGATCTCAGAGTAGTTTCCGTAGAAAAGATTAAGGGGACGCAGCTCATCTCGGCAGGCAGACGTATCGATGTGAACTTGGCTGACCTGGAGGATCTCACCGCAGTGCCGGGGATTGGTCCGCGACTCGCGGAAAGGATTATTGGTCAGCGGGAAGAGCAAGGGAAGTTCTCAGGCATAGAGGAACTAGGAAAAATCCATGGGATCGGCAAGAAGAAACTGGCTGCTTGGGCCCCGTACATCGAGGCCGGCACTTCAGGCGTCGCCGACAACGGGCTTCAGAATGTCCAGACCTCTGGAAGTCTCCTTGAGCCATCGGGCCCGATCCAAAAATAGAACATGCCAAGCGGCCTTCAGGTCCCGGAATGCGATGCCCGCCACAACAGCAATCGCCACCCACCAGCCGGGTCTCAACACTCCGCCGGGATCCGCCAAGATCAAGTACAGAACTCCAAAGGCCGCCGAAGGAGCCAAAAAGACCATCAGAAATGCATTCTTGGGCAGCTCACCGTTCGCTCCCAGATATCTCCCACCTTTTTGCCTGTAATTTCCAGAGATTTTGCGCCAGATAGCCCAGTATGTTACGAAGCGGATGCCGAAATAAAAGACCGCGGCTCCGGCTGAAGTCATCATCAAGAGACTCAAAGAGGGCAAGGGTCCGAGGGGATCCGGCAGAAACAATCGAAGAGCCAGCAGAACGATTACTCCCATGGCGGCACACGAGATGTCCATGTACGTGCCGCTCAACCGGATTTCTCCTTCCAAAAGGAACGGAGGAGGGTCCAAGGGCAAGCCAAGAGCGAGAGCACGAGTTCTCGATTTATTTCCGATGGATCTACGGTTCAACGTCGTAGGTGACATTCTTCTCCGATCAGAGCCTCTTCGAGCCGTTCACCATTACGGAGCACCTCACAAATTGCCATTTTAGATGATTTGCATCTCCGGTTCAAATGGTTGATTAGGAGAGCATGCCTTTTGTTGCTCATCTGCTCAATTACGAGACGAATTGTGGCGAAAATTCATTGCCTTAAGAACAGTAGAAATACCTTGCAAATTGCTCTGACCCTAATATAGACTTCCATTAGGCTGCAAGGGGTCAAGTGCAGAATCCTCTGCAAAACGGGTTGTGCAAAGATCAACATGTGTGAGGGAAAGTTCATCTCGGTTATGGGGTATTCGACAGCCCTGAGATTGTGGTGGGCTAGGCCTAGGCACGCTCCTGCCGTCCACCAAGTGGGCCCTGGAATAGACTTTTAGGTTCAATCTGAATGTGTTTTAAAGTGGGGTGAATGCCATGTTTTGAATGTGGCTCACCCAGTGTTTTGCCGTTTAACTTTCAACACAGATCAGCGAGGTGCAGAATGGAAGAGACTAAGAAAGGGTTGAGTGAAGACTGGCTTGCAGTCATAATCGGCTTTTTCATTTTTGCCCTGTCCTTGGGGGTGTTTGTCGGTGCAGATTTGCTGGGCTGGGGCATAAAGACAAACGTTTGGAACGACCTATCAAAGGCGCTGGAACCTTTTTCCAAGACTTACGCTGGGATTGGCGGTATAGGTGCCCTGATCGTCACCTATGTCTTCCTACTCGTCGTCATGACCGTCGGGGCCGTAGCTTTAAAGGCTAATATCGGCCGCTTTATCATCGGGTTCACTTTGGTGTTTTGGATCTGTTATCTCTGCTGGCTCCTGGGCAGCTACGCCAATATTGCGGCAACCCCTGACAAGCTGAAGGCTTTCGGGATTTCATGGTCTCTTAATCTTACGCAGGAGTCAGGGTTTATTATCGCCCTGATTGTAGGGTTGATCGTAGGCAATTTCTTCCCGGGCTTTGCACAAGCTATCAATGAAGCAGTAAAGCCCGAGTTGTACATCAAGACTGCTATAGTTATCTTGGGTGGGGCGCTTGGGATCACAGCGGCCGAGCAACTCGGGCTGGCAACTGCGGTCATGTTCCGCGGTCTCTGCGCCATCATTGAAGCTTACCTGATCTACTGGGCTCTCGTCTACTTCATTGCAAGGAAATACTTCAAATTCAGCAGGGAGTGGGCCGCGCCCCTGGCATCGGGCATATCAATCTGCGGGGTGTCTGCTGCGATAGCCACTGGAGGAGCCATAAAGGCCAGGCCGGTGATCCCGATTATGGTATCGTCGTTGGTGGTCATCTTCGCAGTGGTTGAATTGCTGATCCTCCCATTCCTCGCGCAGCACTTCTTGTGGCAGGAGCCTATGGTGGCCGGCGCCTGGATGGGATTGGCCGTGAAAACAGACGGTGCTGCCGTCGCCAGTGGAGCAATAACTGACTCCCTCATCCGGGCAAAGGCACTAGCGGAAGCGGGTATAAACTACAAGCCCGATTGGATCATGGGTGCAGCCACTACGGTGAAAGTGTTCATCGACGTGTTTATCGGTGTGTGGGCCTTCGTTTTGGCTATAATCTGGTGCACCGTGATCGAGCGCGAGCCAGGCAAGAAATTCCGGCCGGGTCAAATCTGGGAACGCTTCCCCAAATTCGTTCTCGGCTATGTGGTGACTTTCGCTTTAGTCCTTTTCATAGGGGTGACCTATCCGGCTTTGATCGGAAAAGCAAAGGCATCAACTGGCGAAGCTAATGTCTTTAGGGTTATGTTCTTTGTCTTTACCTTCTTTACCATAGGAGTTGTTTCAAATTTTAGAAAGCTCTGGGAAGAGGGCATTGGCAAACTCGCGGCAGTATATCTACTGTGCCTTTTCGGCTTCATAATCTGGATAGGCCTTATCATATCGTGGATATTCTTCCACGGCGTGAAGCCTCCATTGGTCTAAAAGATGAACCAATGAAAGGAAACGACTATGGCTCAACAACCTAAACTGGCTGAAGAAATACGAAAAATGGAAGTGGAGGAGCTTCTCCCTGTGGAGAAGAAACTCATCGGGTGGAGCATCGGGCTCGGCATTGTCGGGTTGATCATTCTGGTGTGGGTAAGCTACACGTTTTTCCCAGCGGGCCATTAGAACTCAAAGGGCATGGGGCTATGAGCAAACAGCTCGTGCCCCTGCCCTGCACGCAACAGGCTCCTAGCAGTCGCAGACAGAACTACATGATTGGTCCCACAGATCGGGCATGGACATACACATCCTGGTGCAATAAACGCCACCGGCGTCCCTGGACTTGTCGCCGGCTCCTGGCGTATTAATCACACCCTCACCTTTTCCCGGCCCGGTCAATGAACCACCGCGTGGTTGAGTACCCGGGCGAGCCGCCGACGGATCCCCCCTGCTCTGCATCGGGGTTGGCAGCCGCGGCCACGAGCTGTTGTTGAGCGCTGAGCGGGTTGGTTTGGGAGTCCAGAGCCTGAATCACCAAGAGGCCGATCAAGAAGCTGCAAGCGCCCAATAAGACTCACGATACGCTTATATGTTTCTTGTTTTCCATTGTATATCTACTCCCTAACAGTCCGCCTTGGATGAGGAATACCGTTATACTATTTCTCCTTCCATCCCAATTGCGTAGATGCACTCCTTTGTCTCAAGATTCGCAGACCTTCACCGCTCCCTGGTCCTTCCACAGTTATTGCCTTCTTTGTCGCACATGTAGTGCCCGAAAGCGCTTGAATGAACGGCATAGTCGACGACTCACGGATCACTTCCGGATTCCGATCTGGTATGACTGCGGCGAAACGTGGTATTGTACGGCCAGCCAGTGTTTAGCTAATGATCTGGCGGACAATGTTCCATTGGTTCGTGCCTGGGATCGTGTTCCGTAGCCTATACGCTAATCAAGCAAGAGACAGGCTGAGACATGCCGACCACAAATCACACACCCGAATTCGGTTTTGATCCGTTGGTGCGTCTTCCTGAGGCCTTGAGGAGCCTGGCGCGCGACAAAGATGTGCTCAGGGAATACAGCGCGGGTGATTTGATAATTGGGCCGGATCACGGTAGCGGCCGGATCTGCTTTCTGGTTTCGGGCGAAGCCAGCCTGGTCTTGCGCGACGATGACAAAGAGAGACTCGCTGTAGACAGTCTGGGGGCTGGAGACATTTTCGGCGAGATCAGTTTCTTCACGGGTATACCTTGGCCCTCAGACGCTGAGCTAGTTGCCGATGAACCGTGCCGGGTGTTGGAGATTCCGTCGGAAGATTTCGAGCGGATGATGCGAGGAGAGCCCGATTTTGCAGTAACTATGGTCAAGAACCTGGTTCGTAAGATAATGCAGCTTGACCGCACTATCTTGAAAGGCAAACTCAGAAGACGGGACCTCCAGGTTCTCATCAGCCGAGAGGAGCATATATTCCCCGATTACATCATGGGGGATTACGTTCGGCACCGTCTGTCTGCACGAGTGGAAGAGTTGGCGCAGTCGGACGGTCCGGTGCTGATAATCGGTGAAAATGGCGTGGGCAAGGAAGGTCTGGCGCATTCCATATTCAGGGCGAGCCATCACTGTAAAGAAGTGTTTCTACAGGCCGATCTCCTGAGAACCAGCCTCGAAAATACATCGGACGATGAGCGACCGGGGGTTCCGGGAGTCGAAGCTGATCGTACGGAGAAACAGCTACGCTTATTCTTCGGGTCGGAAGAACCGGCCGGCGACGGCGGCATAAAGGAGAAGCCCGGCTATTTCGAGTTGACTGAGGAGGGTACTTTGTTGGTCCGGGGGATCGAGCAACTTACCCCGGTCATGCAGACGAAGCTCCTCGAAGCAATTGCAACCGGCACATTTCGCCGATACGGGGGAGTCCGGCTTCATAAGGTGCGGGTCCGGTTATTTGCAACCACTAGGCTGGATGCCGCCCAGATCTCACTCGAGAGACATCCTTTGCTGTACGCGCTCTTGCAGGGGTCGATAGTGATTCCTCCCTTGAGGACCCGGCGCAGAGAAATACCGGGCCTTGTTAAATACTACCTCCAGAAGTACAGTCAGGAACTCGGCCTCAGCATTGAGCGGCTTCCAAAGGATACGCTCAAGACGCTGGTCAATTATGGCTGGCCGGGAAACGACCTGGAACTGTCTAGCACTCTGAAACGAGCGATGCTGGTGTCGGTAGACGGCACTTTAAAGCCCCAGGACATCTATTTTGACCTGAAGAGAGTTGAAGGAGAGGGTAAATTCAACCTTCTGCGCTTCGGACCGGTAAGAAAAGTACTGAGCAGCCCGCTTTTCCCTGCTGTCTTGCAAAGCGCGGCGACGCCATTCTTCTTTATCGTCATTGTTTTTCTGTTTCTCGGTCCCGCTGATCTCATGAAGAATCCGGCAGCGCTCTTCAGTTGGGCGGTGGGATGGCCACTATTGATAATCGGAGCATTCGTGTGGGCCCGATTCTGGTGTTCCCTCTGCCCCATAGGCACTGTGAGCAACCTGGCCAAAAGGATTGTCGCCTTGGAAAGGCCGTTTCCCGCGTTTCTCAAGAACCACAGCGATTTTGTCATGGCAGGGGCTGTCCTGTTTATAATCTGGTTCGAAACCGCCACAGGAATCAGGGACTCACCTTTCACCCTGGGCGTGCTCTTGTCGATCATGCTCGCTTCCGCCATCATTGTGGCCGTCATATACGAACGCCAATCCTGGTGCCACTACTTGTGTGGGCTGGGCGGGGTGGCGGGCGTGTTGGCCAAGACGTCCATACTGGAACTTCGAGCGGACCGCAACGTTTGTATCTCCCAGTGCGGCTCCAACGAGTGCTACCTAGGTACGGCGGCCAACGAGGGATGTCCCTTCGGACAGGCAGGGCCGAGGCTTCACAGCAACCGGCTGTGCACGCTTTGTGGGACGTGCGTGAAAAACTGTCCTCACGGAGCTATCAACCTCAATCTCCGAGTCCCCGGCAGTGAGATCTGGGAGGTCCGGCATACCAACGTGGGCACGGCATTTCTCGTAATTGGGATGATAGGGGGACTATTCAGCGAGATGGTAAGCAAGATGCCGTTTTATGGGGGCATTTCAACAGTCTTGCCGCTATCTCCTATCACTCGATTTACTGTGGTATTCATGGCGGTCTTAGTAGCACTGAACGTTATGTTGGTCCTGGCAGCGCAGGTCTCCAGCCGAGTGTATGGCGAGCGATTCCGCGAGAATTACTCCAGGTACGGGTTGGCGCTTCTGCCGCTGGCACTAACCGCGTTCATGGCCTTTCATGTATACTATCTCATAAATCTCGGTGTTCAATTGCCGACGCTGCTTAGCCACAATTTCGACTTCGCGGTATTCCGGCGGCTCATAATCACAGTGCCACCCGAGGCAACGCGTTTCATCCAGCAGGCATTGATCTATGTAGGTCTGGGATGGAGCCTTATAATTATGTATCGGCTTGGTCGAGCCAGCCGAGGGAAAAATCTTCAAATTGTCGCAGGATTGCTGCCTCATGCTGCGCTAGCTCTATGCCTGGCTGTGCTGCTGCTGGAGGCTACGCGCTCGTTCTTCTACCCCTAGGACACGTGGTGACCCGATGTTGTTGAGCACAACGGGGCCGGAGGATTCAAAATTGTCCTTTCCGTCCCGATTTTCCCGACTAATCGAAAAATTACTCACTCTGCTTCTGTTGTGCTGCGCTGTGCTGCTAACGGTAAAGGCAGCGCAGTTCATGATATGGTACATGGCCAAAGATTACCCGCTCGAATACCGGGAATTCGGGGTCATTTTCAGTACCGACCTGCTCCTCCAAGGGTACAATCCCTATTCGATAGATCTTCAGCCCGTGGCGATGAACGTGTACGGGATAATATACAATATGCTGGTGCTACCTCTTGCCCAGGTTTGGGGCTCCACGCCGTTTACGCATCGTGTGGTCTCTTGTTTCTTCATCGTGATGACATGCGGTTGCCTCTTATGGGGACTCCGTGTGAGCCGGGTTTCCTGGTCCATGGCTGGCGTTGCTGTTGCCACTCTGTTTGCTTTTCTGGCCACGGGACTCAGCATCGTATCGCGTCCTGACAGCCTGGGCCAGTTCCTCTTTCTCGCAAGCATTGTACTGCCCTTTGCATGTCGATACAGCCCGTCCAGCCTTGCAATCAGCATAGGGTTGTCAATGATCGCCCTTCTGACCAAGCCCTATTTTGTGCTGGGTCCCCCTTTCTTGGCCTTGTATCTTTTCGGATTCGAGAGTAAGAGCAAGGGGTTATGGTATGCTTTAGGGTTTGTGGCCGCGCTGGCTGTAACTGTTCTCGTCACGCATGAAATTTGCGAAACCTGGCTTACAAACACTATCTTCAACCACTTCAACAATGACATCAGCGGACAATATACCAGCCTCGAACATCTCAGGCACCAGATGTGGCTTCATGCTGAATCCATTTTGGGCTTCATTGCAGCGTTTGTCTGGGGATATGGATTCTTCGCAGGTTCCGGAGACAAGGTTTTCGAGGGATCCATAGGATCGCTTATTAACTTCAAAGGTGTCCGCAAACCACTCTTCAGTATAAAGGGTGATCTGCCGTTCATGATGCTCGTGTTCGGCACGATAATAATGGTCTGGAAGCTTGGACTTCACACCGGGAATTGGCAACTCTACTATCATCAGTTCATGACCCCTTTCGCATTGTGGTTTGTGGTCGGGTTCGTAGACAGGCTGAAAGCGAATCGCCACTGGGCGATAATGTTGCCGCTGATTGCGAACCTTGCTGTGCTCAATGTGTATTACGTGTCGGGGGACCTGGAGGATCACGAGGCTGAATGGAAAGGCCTCGAACAAGTTGTGGCCAGCCACCAGGACATGTATCACAGTTCCGGCCTGGCAGAACTCATGAAAAAACACGGCAAGCCGATATATAACACTGGACACAATGAGTATTACGCGGCCGGGGTGCCGTACAATTTTACGGCGACGGCCGAGCAGTTCGCCTGGCAGTCCGAAATGTTTCTGGCAGCAAATTGGTGAAAAAGCCCAACAAAAGCAGTTGGACTTGGTCATCCAGGACGCGGGATCCGGTTGGCCGATAGACCGGAGCATCTTGAAAGAGAACTATCGTCTGCTGGGACACATGAGAATGCCATTACTTTTCAATGGAAATTGGCTGCTGGAATTGTGGACACCAAAACCGGATGAATAGAAGTGCGGTCTGTGGGATTTTGAAAAGTTCCGCACTTATGGACTTGTAGCGATCACCAAATTGGACTTGATCCTGGCACAATGGGCCGTGTGCCGTCGTACATCCAGTTATCGGATGCAAACAACGGTAAGCGAGCGTTTGCATGGAGTTTTGAGCGTCCATGAATCCTTTTTCACCGTCTACTCAATCCCTGCGCCACTGCCAGCACCAGCACCGGTAATGAAGTTGTGGCGCAGGTCTCCTGATACCTGGCACCGCCAATAGGAGGTGCTGAATTCAAGACTTGCGTTGCTTTCGAAATTGATTGTCTTTCTAACTGCTCAGCAGAGACTTATTTTTTAACTATGAAAAATATTCAGTCAAGCTATCATCCGAAAAGCATTGCGCCTCGCAACAGTCGGTATTTTTTGTCCGGTCTAGCGATCGGCCCGCTTTTCACCCTGTTCCCGGGTTTTCTATTGGCACAGGGAGTCAACCGTGAAGCCGCTGAAGCTGTCGCGGATCGCATTATCCAGCCCGCGATGAACAAAAAGCACTTGGCGGGCCTGGTTCTCGGGGTAGTAAAGAATGGGCAGGTAGTGGTCAAGAAGGGTTATGGCGTCAAGTCGTTCCAGTCGGGAAAAGTGCCGGACGAGAATACCGTTTTCTATATCGCATCACTGTCCAAAGCGTTAACCGCTGTCGGGGTCATGTTGCTTGTCGAGCAAGGGAAACTCGACCTGAGTGCACCGGCGAGCAAGTACCTGAAAGGGCTGCCGAGGAGTTGGCCGTTGATGACCGTGGGACAGTTCATGGCGCACCAGAGCGGCATTCCTCAACTCCTAGGGAATCTCCCAACGTTCGCGCAAATGCTGAGGGCCGCAGATGCCTTACCGTTGAGCTTTACGCCCGGAACACAGCAGGAATACAACAACTTCAACTTTGCGTTCATAGGTAAGATCATCCAAGCGGTCAGCGGCATGAGCTACCTGGATTACATGAAGCAGAACGTCTTTGGCCCATTGCACATGAACGACACCGGTTTCCCGGTCGTCAGCCGGAACGCGGCGATGGGTTACAGACCCACTCCGGCCGGACCCAAGCCGATTAAACATCAGTTTACCGGCGGCCCGTACTGGATGCCCTCACACCATCTTCAAAGCACGTTGGCCGATCTCCTGAAGTTTTATCAAGCCCTTGAAACCGGTAACTTTTTAAAGCCAGCCACGTACGAGCAAATGGTTACACGTGTTAATCCAAAGTTGTCCACGACCCCTGGTTGGTTTGAGAGGAAGGCGGGCCGCGATTCCATCGTAAGCAAGAGGGGTGCCATCCCAGGCTTTAGTAGTAACATGTCGCTTGTATCGGGCAAGGGGGATGCCGTTGTGATTCTTTGGACATCGCAAAAGCAGGAGGGAAGGCGTCTGTTCAAACGAACGAATGAATTACTCTATCAGATTTGCAATGTTGGAGTGCACGGCCAAGTTGATCCCAATGATGAGCCGTAAGATTATTTTGCACGGTCCCCTGCGGAATGCGGCAATTGCTCAGCTAAGAAATCAACAAGAGGCCTTCTTGCCACAAAAATCGGGAAACTTCTGCCAAAAGTACTTCTTGACGACCGGAGCGAGGCAGGATAGGCTCGAACAGGGAGCGAACTATTGAATGATGCTAGCGAAATTAGTCGGCCAATGAGGACAAGCGTAGTGATACCGGTCTACAATGGCGCAAAGACAATTGAGCCCTTGGTGGACACGCTCGTCAACGGTCTGGCGCCTTACAATTTGCAGGTAGTGCTGGTAAATGACGGGAGTAAGGACAACAGCCATCAGGTATGCGAAGAGATCTTCCATAAGTATCCAAATGTCGTGACGTACCTCAGGCTGGCTCGCAATTTCGGCGAGCACAACGCTGTCATGGCAGGCCTGCGACATGCTACGGGTGATTATGCCGTAATTATGGATGATGATTTCCAGAATCCACCCGAAGAGGTGACTCGTCTCGTTCAAGAGGCCTCGCGGGGAGACTTCGATGTTGTATATTCGTTTTATGACGAGAAGAAACATAACTGGTTTCGAAATTTGGGTAGCACGTTTAACGGGTGGGTCGCTCATTTCATGCTCAACAAGCCGAAAGGGCTCTATCTGTCGAGCTTCAAATGCGTGAACCGTTTTTTGATAAGGGAGATCGTGAAGTATGACGCTCCATTTCCCTATATAGACGGCTTGATTTTGAGTCTGACGGACAACATCGGTACAGTGCGAGTGCGCCACAACGAGCGCTCTCAGGGCAGATCCGGCTACACGTTTCGAAAACTGGTTCGTCTTTGGCTGAGCATGTTCGTGAACTTTTCCATCATGCCCTTGCGGCTCAGCTTGATCATGGGATTTGTGGCGAGTCTCTTGGCCGTCGGAATGGCCGTTTCGGTTGTGGTGGAGAAGATCATGAATCCGGGGATTCAGGTGGGATGGGCCTCCCTGGCTTTTCTGATCCTACTCTTCGCGGGGGTTCAGCTATGCATATTAGGGCTTATGGGCGAATATATAGGCCGCACACTATTAAACAGCAACCGGCTCCCGCAGTTCGTGGTCAGATCGACATCCGAACCGGATCGCAAGCATGACAGCACGGAATCACACTGAAGCTTTTAAAGACAAGGCTGTTCTGATAACCGGCGGCATGGGGTTTATAGGTAGCAATCTGGCTATTAGGCTCGTAGATCTCGGCGCCAAAGTGGAGCTCCTAGACGCCATGATTGATGACCTTGGTGGGAATTTGTTCAACATTGGACCGATTTTGCATCAGGTCCATGTCAACTTCTCAGACATTCGCGACTTGAATTCTCTGCGATATCTCGTTGCCGACAAGGATTACATTTTTCATCTAGCCGGCCAAAACGACCACGTGCTAAGTCTTCGAGACCCCTTTCCGGACATTGACATCAACATCAAAGGCTCAGCAACCCTGCTGGAAGCTTGCCGGCGATATAATTGTACGACGCGATTGGTTTACACGGGCACACGCGGAGAATACGGACCCGCGGTCAAGCTGCCGGTGAGTGAGGATGCCCCGTTAAATCCAAAAGGTATTTACGAGCTGTCTAGCTTAACTGCTCAAAAGCTTTTCACAATTTTCTACAATAATCACGGCATCCGATCCACCACGCTCAGATTGACCAACATTTACGGCCCTCGCGCGCAGATGAAGCACAATCGATTTGGGGTGGCCAACTGGTTCGTTCGCCAAGCCCTCGACGATGAAACTATCAAGGTCTTCGGCGACGGTAAGATCATGCGGGATTTCCTGTACGTCGACGATGCGGTTGAAGCGATTCTAATGGCTGCAGTGTGCTGAGGAAGCATGCGGAGAAATCTTCAACGTTGGCGTAGACGAACCGAGCAACTTCTTGGAACTCGCAGAGGCTGTCGTGAGAATTGCAGGATCGGGTCGCTGGGAATTTGCAGAGTTCACGCCTGAGCGCGCGGCACAGGAGCCGGGCCATTACTACTCCGACATAACCAAGATTCGGTCGATGGTTGGCTGGAATCCTAGCGTCACGCTGGAACAAGGCTTGCGACGCACAATTGATTACTACCGCTTACACAAATCAAACTATTGGTAGTTGGATGCGGGTACCATTTCTGGAACTCAAACGAGAATACGAGGCGATCAAACCGGAGATACAGGAAGCGGTTTCGAGTGTCTTGGAGAGCGGCTCGTACATTCTGGGCCGGCCCGTGGAACATTTTGAGCGCGAATTCGCGGCATGGCTTGGTGCTTCGCATGCGGTGGGCGTAGGCTCAGGCACGGAAGCTCTGCACCTGGCCCTTGTCGCCGGCGGAATCAAACCGGGTGATGGCGTTCTCACCGTCCCGAACACCGCGGTCCCAACGGTATCGGCCATCAGTTTTGCCGGAGGCCGGCCGGTATTCGTCGATGTCGATCCGGACTCGTACACTATGTCACCAAGCGCATTGGCCGAGGCGCTCGAAGGATCTTCGCCCTCGGTGAATTGCAGGGCCATTGTAGTTGTTCACTTGTACGGCCATGCCGCAGATATGGATCCGATCATGGAACTGGCTCAAACGCATGGCCTCAAAGTGATAGAAGACGTAGCCCAGGCTACAGGGGCAACGTACAAGGGTAAGAAGGTAGGCACCATAGGAGACTTTGGCTGTTTCAGCTTTTACCCCACCAAGAACCTCGGGGCCTACGGGGACGGGGGTATGGTTGTGACAAACTCCGACAAAGATGCGGAAACTGTCCGCATGCTCCGCAACTATGGAGAAAAGACAAAGAATTTCAACGTCATTGAAGGCTACAACAGCCGGCTTGATACAATCCAGGCAGCCGTTCTGACTTGCAAGCTCCAGTACCTTGATTGGTGGAATGAGATTCGACGAAATCAGGCCCGACTCTATGGCGAACTCTTAAAGGAGCGCGATGTCCAACTTCCAGTTGAGAAGGACTATGCGCGGCACGTGTACCATTTGTACGTGATGCGGACGAAAAACAGAGACAGACTTCGCGAGCGTCTTGCTGAAAATGGTATCGAGACAGTGGTGCATTATCCACGACCGGTCCATCTTCAACAAGCGTACGCCCATTTAGGTTATCAGGAGGGGAGTTTTCCAGTGTCGGAAAGAAACGCCCGCGAGGTGTTGTCGCTGCCGTTGTCACCGTTCACGCGTCAAGACGAAATTGTCGCAGTGGCTGAAGCCATTAGGTTGTTGGAGTAGGTTGGATCGTGGAAACGCCCGAGTACAGGATCATGTACGACATGGAGATGGACTACTGGTGGTACGTCGGGCTCCACCACCTCGTCCTTCATTTCCTCGCACAGGAGAACCACCGCGGGAACGGCCCGTTGGAGGTCCTGGACGCGGGTTGCGGAACCGGCCAATTGATGAAACTATGCTATGCAGCAGGACTGGATCCCGTGGGCCTGGACTTTTCCAGGGAAGCTCTCCGGTTCTCTCGAGTCCGCGGCCTTCGGTCGTTGATTCAGGGATCTATTTCAGAGATCCCAGTCCGTAACGACCTGTTCGACGTGGTTGTGTCTCTGGACGTGGCCGATTGCCTGGAAGGGGCTGAAATGACTCACTCCCTTGCTGAAATGCACCGGGTTCTTAAGCCCCGCGGCGCCTTGATCCTTAACCTGCCCGCATATAACTCCCTCCGCAGTCAGCACGACCGTGCTCAGCACATACTGCATCGCTTCAATGCGGGTGAACTTCGTTCGCTCCTGAGTGAAATCGGGTTCCAACTGCAAGTATGCACTTACCGGAACACGTTTCTCTTTCCCATAGCCGCGGCAGTACGCACTTATGAAACGCCGATCAGCACCCGGGCAAGACAGTTTACGCTCGGACCTCAAACCTCTCCCCAACCCGATCAACAAGACTCTGACCTGGATACTCTCAGTGGAAAACTCCCTCATCAAGACCGGGCTTCTTATGCCGTTCGGTCTCTCGGTTTTCTGTGTCGCAAGGAAACGTACGTAACATCTCTAATCCCGTGCGGGAAATATTTGATAACACGTCTTCCCATCTCGTCGTTGATTCCGGAGAACTTGCCTTCCAATTCAATCCCTTTCCGCCTCCCAGTCTGTTGGGCACTCAGCTTTGAGACGCACGAAGCTTTCTTCAAGCTCCTCCCTTAGAATATGTAATGCTATTTCGCGTTTAAGGAAGTGACATAGCCTTGGTAGGGGCGCACCTCCGCGTGCGCCCAAAAAGCGGGCAGACACGCAGGTCTGCCCCTACCGAGGTTTACGGTTGGAAAGCCAATTCGTGTCGCACGCCAGAAAGCGCATTGGTATAAGTTATTAACCTGTGGACAAGCTCTCCATCAGGGAGCGGACATTCCGCTCCCATCTGTGTGGCCTGCCTCAGCCGCCAATATCCCCGGGGAAACATTCTGCCAAACATCCTCCCATTTTGTCTTGAATCCGGTGAACTTGCCCTCCAATTCAATCCTCTCCGCGTCCCAGTTGGTCGGGCATTCCGTTTTGAGGCGCCTGATTCTGTCTTCAAGTTCCTCCTTTACGATATGAAGTTGGTTGACATGCGGGACAAGCTTTGCCTTGTCATCGCAGGAAGCCTCGTCGAATTTTCTCACAACGCCGTCGAACTTGGCTTGCCAGCCGCTAAGTTCTGCGGCAAGATTGTCGCAATATTTTTCAAGTTCCATTGCTCTCACTCCTTCAAAAGCTAATCCGCCTTATACCTCCCGGTCACGGTGACCTCGATTCGTCTCCTATTTGCAGTTAGCGCAACTCTTCACTATCTTTCCCCCGTAGGCATAACAGTCGCCGGCTTCCCACGGGGAGTCGAACTTGCTGCAGGAGCTTTTGGCGCAGCAGCTATATCTCGTATACGTAGGACCTGTGCTCTTTTCCATCTGAATCCTCCACAAGATTATTCTCAGCCCCCTTGTTCCCCATTTGCCTATGTAGATGCGGCCTGCCGCATTTGGATTCGAGAATCGGCCCAAGATTATGGAGTAGTCGCTGAAAAATAGGAATTTTTTCTGATCTTCCGAAACCGAGTCTGGTGCGGTATAATGCGCAATTAATTCATAACGAGGAAGGCTCCTGAAGTGGAAACAGTTATTTTGGCTTGCAACACAATTCGGGATGAGCTCGAAAAGGCAGCTCGGGAAACTAGCTGTCCGCATAGCTTCGTTTGGGTGGAATCGGGCCTGCACCTTGTAACGGATTCGCTGCGTCGGCGATTGCAGGAGGAATTAGACCGGATCAGCGGTGCGCAGAGAGTGCTTCTGGCATTCGGCTTCTGCGGCAACGCAGTGGCCGGCCTGAAGTCCGGAGACTACCAGTTGGTCATTCCCCGAGTAGATGATTGCATCACCTTGCTTATGGGTTCCAAAGAAAACAGGGAGCGTTGCTCTCAGCACGGTGGCGTCTATTTTCTCACGAAAGGCTGGCTGGAGGGAGAGATTAACATCTGGAAAGAGTATCAGGCCGTTTTGGAGCGCTTCGGGCCCGGAGCGGACGGAGCGGATCTACCAGCGGATGCTGGCCCACTACAAATTCTTGGGCCTCATAGATACCGGCGCTTATGACCTACCCACCCTGCTCACCGATGTGCGCGAGATCTCTGCCACGCTCAAGTTGGAGCTTCTTATTCTCGAAGGGACCGACCGCTATCTAAAAAACTTCCTTTCGGGTCCGTGGGATGATGAGCATTTCGTAGTCATTCCGCCACTCACCACAATCGAATTGACCCATCTCGGTTTTGATTCGACAATCCGTTCTTCCTCTATCCAGGCTGTAATGTAATAGGAATAGCTTCTTGCCTACAGTAACCTTCAGCGGCAGCAAATTGACGGCAAAAGCAGCGCGGGGAGAAACCCTGCTGTCATGCATCCGACGAAGTGGATTGGGCGTGGAATCCACTTGCGACGGCCGAGGAGTATGTGGCAAATGCCGAGTCGTCGCGCACGGAAAGTTGGGTCCACCTGATGACACGGAACGTGAGCATCTGGTCGGCGAATCTGCAGAGGTTCGTCTGGCGTGCAGAGCAAAAGTCCTCGGAAATGTCTCCGTGACTATAAGTGACGCTTGGACTCAACTCCAGTCTGTGTTCGGTCCGCAGTACCGCACAGTTGCTCTCGACAGTCCCGTCAAACGCATCCTTTTGCCCGAAAAAGGGCGAGACTCCCATCCGTACGCGGAAACGTTGCCTTTCCGGATCACCGATCCACGCGTTCTTGACAAAATCGCGATGTGGGATCGAAACCAGGACCCGGCATTCGGCGTAGTGTTTGAAAACAAGCTACTGGACATTCGCATCGACCAAAATCCTATTCTAGGAGCCGCAGTAGACATTGGCACAACAAGCCTTTCGCTTTACCTGTTCGATCTGGACAGCGGCGAATTCCTTGGCAAGAGTTCGGCGCTGAACCCTCAGACATCCTACGGCGGCGACGTGATCACTCGCATCAATTACTGTCGAGAGAATCCGGACGGTGTATCCGTTTTGCGGTCTGAATTGACAAGACAGTTGGGTGTGATGTTGGATGAAGCGTTGGGGCAAGGACGAAGCCGTGATCAAGTTTATCTGATGACCGCCGCAGGCAATACGACAATGCTCCACATCTTAGCGGGGGTTAACCCTTTATCCCTCGCTCTGGCCCCTTTTCGTCCTACTTTCTTGAACCCACTTGTCCTGGAGGGAGAGCGTTCCGGCTTGCCCATCCACCCCCGAGGTCGGGTTATCCTCTTGCCGGGGGCTTCCGCCTATATGGGAGCGGATATTGTCGGCGGCCTCACAGCAATTGATTATCGCGCCTGCTCCAAGAGCACCCTATTTATCGACATTGGTACGAACGGGGAAATAGTGCTCATAGAGGGGCCTGATCGATTGCTCGGAACATCCTGCGCAATGGGACCGGCATTGGAAGGCATGAATATTTCATGCGGCTGTCGAGCTGTACCGGGCGCCATAGATTCCGTGATTCTAGGCGACGACAAAGTGCCTCAATTCACCACAATAGGCGGACAGGCGCCAGTGGGAATTTGCGGGAGCGGACTCGTCGATCTTGTCGCCGTATTGGTCGGGTCAGGACTCATTGCTCCCAGCGGAGCATTTAATCCTGAGGCCGATAAGCGCCTCACGGCTCGGTTGCATGGCGACCGTTACCATCTGACGGACAAGGTCTTTCTGAGCCAAAAGGATATCAGACAGGTGCAGTTGGCCAAGAGCGCGGCCATAACGGGGATTCTCACGTTGTTGAGCGAAGCGGGCCGTTCCGTTGCCGACCTGGAGCACATAATCGTGGCGGGCTCTTTCGGTTACCACTTGAACCCCGAAAACCTGAAGCGGATCGGGCTACTCCCCGGAGAGTACACAGGGAAGATTACCTTTGTCGGAAATTCATCACTTTCCGGAGCTTCACTTGCCATGCTCAACCAGGAAATTTTGAGAGAGATGGAGCGTCTTGCGCCTCTCATCCAGGTGCTGGATCTAAGCTCGCATCCGGACTTCCGAGACTATTTTATTTCCCACTTGGATTTTGCGCCTGCCGAGGAATCAGAGGTCTCGGCCATTGGCTGAGGTCGGTTCGGGATCACGAGGGACAGCTTCAGACAGCACGTTTCTTCCGTTCTTTGATCAATCGCCGACAAATACGAACTCCTGAAAAAGCGTCCTCGCCCCAATGATCCGCACCGGACATCCTGAAGACCCGTTCGTCTACCTGTCCGCCTCCTATGAGGATAAAGGGTCGGGGCTCCGGCCGCTGCCGAGAGGAATCCTCGAACAATTGGACAAGTTCCCGAAGATGGGGAAAGCTCTCAGTTAATAGAGCTGAAGCTGCAATCAAGTGTGGTTTAAATTCGGATTCCGCCCTGACAAAGTCGGCCGGGGGCACGTCAACGCCTAAATCCAAGACGGTAAACCCATGGCATTCCAGGAGATCTCTGAAGAGGTTTTTCCCAATGTCGTGGATGTCACCTGCAATGGTTCCCAGCAGGACCCGTCCGTAGGTCTTGCCACGTCCCTCTTTGATCATGACGGCTTTGAGCAAATCCACGGCCTGATGCATAATCTCGCCTGCCATGATGAGCCCAGCAATGTAATAATGGCCCTTCTCGTGCATCGAACCGACGAGACGCATCCCCTTCTGACAAGCGTGGAGAAGTTCAGCGGGCGATACACCTGCCTCAAGATGCCTTCTGACGGCAAGCAATGCCTCTTCTTCTCTGAGGTTCGCTACAAGCGTTGCCAGCTCTCCCATTTCCTGGGCCATCGGTCTGATAATTTTATTTGGCACGACGATCTCTCCGCGGCCTAAGATTCATCCCACAACCCCAGTTTGGTATTCAACCTCAGGGTTTCGGGTGCAGCCGTGAACCATCCCCATCCGAAGGGGGTGTCGTGGAAGTCATAAACCACGTACTCCAAGCGAAAAACAGGAGTCCCCACCGGCAGGCTCAACAGAGCGGCCTCCTGCTCACCCAGAACTGTAGGGATAAGGGTCAGTTCGCCCTTCTTCGCTGCCCCTCCTCCATGCCCGTTGAACAGATCGGAAAGAGGCCCTATGCTCAATTCTGCCTCTACAACCGGACGAGTGGGATCGCAACGGATACGCCCCTCGTGCGACATGGCGGGCCGGTTGTCACGCAGCAAGAGACGGCGGATGAGGATGATTCGCTCTCCTATGGGAAGGCTTAGCATTTCAGCCGTTTTTGCGTCCGCTCTCGCCAGGCTGATCTGCAAAACCTTGACCCGAGTGCGCTCCGGATCCTGGAAAATCTCCCTGATACTGTCCAGATCAAATCGTGATTCGGTCAGCGTGACAGGCTTGACGAATGTTCCGGAGCCTCGAACACGCTCCAACAAACCCTGTTCCGTGAGCACGCCGATGGCTTGCCGCACGGTCATGATGGAAAGTCCGTATTGTCTGCTGATAGAGGGCTCGGAAGGGATTTTCTCACCTGGCGGATAGACACCTCCAGCGATCTGGCGACGTAGAATCGTAGCCAACTGAGCGTAGGCTGGTTCGAAACGATCTTTCTTGATCCGGTCAGGCATGGCCAACCAATCTCTATTCTGATGCTTCAAAACTCATCACGGCATTCGTGCAGAATTCAGACCACATTGAAAGGCCGGGCGTGAACCCGGCCTGTGTGAACAGCGCCTGCGTCCCCATTCGCTGAGGTTTTCAGTGCGTTACGGCGTGCGTTCACGCAACTTCGGTCTTGGCTCCGGTCCCCCCAGAAACTTCATTGCGACGATTACCGGCTACGTGCTTCCACAAGATCAGGATTGCCGCGGTGACGACCAACGCGGCCACCCCGTTGACGCCACAGATTTGTCCCGGACCCCACTTTAGGCTGATGCAAAGACCTCCCACCACCGGTGCGACCATCGAGCCGACCTTTCCGATGGCGTATGCCCAACCGAGTCCTGAAGCTCTGATGTCAAGGGGATAGGATACCGTACAAAGGGCCATGATACCGGAGTTGCTGCCGAATATAAAGAACCCGGTGACAACGGAAACGATGACGACGGCCGAAAACGAACTGCCCGCGGCCTGTCCGAAAACCACAATGCTAATAAACGCAAGAATGAAGGCAAATGTCAACGTCGTGAACGGATTGAACTTGTCCATCAGCCGACCGATGGTGATCGTCGCAAAGGCGGAGCCGAGGTTAATGCCCGCAAAGGCCAGGCTATACTGCTGGACCGAAGCGCCGCTCTGGCGCAGCATCGTGGGCGCCCAAGAGAGCAATATCCATATCAGGTAGAAGCTCCCGAAGAAGCATACCCACAGCAGCAAGGTGGTGAGTGCGCGCCCCTCCGAGAAGAGATGCTTGACGGGTACGCCGGGAAGCTTCTGCTCAGTTGAGTAAAACTCAACCTGTTCGTCACGACCAAGAGCCGGTGAGATGCTGGAGATTATTTTGCGAATCCGTGCTTTATCTGTTCCTTGTCGTACCAGAAATTCCAGCGACTCCGGCAAGAAAAGCACCACTAGCAAGCCGATCACCAGAGGCGCTATGCCACCGATAATGAAGAGCGACTGCCAGCCATAGTGTGGAATCAGATACGCGGCTGAAAGCCCCATAATCAGTCCGCCAACAGGCATACCCGCGTACATCGTCGTTGTAAGGGTTGCACGCATGCGGCTCGGTGCGTATTCGCATCCGAAAGCAAGAGCATTCGGGATGGCTCCACCCAACCCAATTCCAGCGAGGAAGCGGAACAGCGCCAGTTGCTCCACACTGGTAATCCATGCGGTCAGCAGAGTAAACACACCGAAAATCAGAGCGGAGATAAACAACATCTGCTTGCGTCCCCAGCGGTCCGCAAGCATGCCCAAGACGATCGCGCCCACCAGCGGCCCAACCAGACCGGCGCTCACTGCCAGGCCCAGAGCGGCAGGGCTCGTCTTCAGGGTCTCCGCTATTTTGGGCAACGCCACGCCGATCATTGTTAGATCGAAGCCATCGAAAAATACCACAAAGAAACATAAGGCACAGATCCCGACCTGGTACGTTGAGAATGGATTTGTGTCAAAAACTTCCTTTACGCTTACTGTTTTGCTCGCCATGTTTGCACCTCCTCAAAGTTTCAAGGGTTAAATGTTTAGAATCAGGGTGACGGGATCACGACTGTGCCCGGCTACGCCACAATTGCGGATCAGTTATGCTCCGTATTCCCTGGTGAAATCATACATAGCCTGCACGTTTTCAGGCTTGGCCTCGGCAAGGGGGGTGGACGCGTCCATGATGTAGCCTCCATCCACCGCGCAAACATCGATTAGCTTCTTGCAGTAGGTCCTGACGTCTTCCGGTGTCCCGACCGTGAGGATGCTCGCCGGCACATTCCCACGAATGCAGCAGCGGTCACGCATCATCTCCTTGGCCTTGAAAATATCCGTCATTTCAAAGTGATATATGACCTTGCCCGGCGTTACATCTCGGAATGCCTCCAATCGGGTATTGCACGCACCTTCGGCGAGCACCCAAGGTGTGATGCCTTCCCGGATGAGGGCCTCCACGAGTTCTTTCATGTGCGGCCAATAGAACTTATTGAATTGCTGAGGCGACAAAAAGCCGTCGAGGCCTTTATGAAGGGGAATGAAAATTCTCGGCACGCCGGTGCGCTTGGCAGAAGCAATGGCGGAATCAATCATGATGGGCAGGAGCTTTTCACATGCGGCCATGACTTTGTCAGGGCGCCTGTACAAATCCATCATGATGCCTTTAGTGCCACGGAAGACGTCACCCAAAGTGTCAAAAGGCACCTGAGCGAAGCCTCCGGAAGAGGGTGGGAAACCCAACTCCGCCATTTTCTTGCCGAACATCGCCGTCCATTTCAGGACTTCAGCGGATGCCTTGCCGGCTTCGATCATTGCCGTGCGAGCCTGTTCCATCTCGGGGGTCATCAGGAACACCGCGTTGTAAAGGCCCCAAGTGTAGGAAATCGATTGATTTAAAGGCGGCAGTGCCTCAAAAGGCGCAAATGCTTTGTTGACGCGCGGCCAGAATCGTCGAACCATGAAATCAGAGGGATCGAAAAGGAAATGGTCGTACTCGTCCGCTTTCATGACCTCAAGTTCCACGAACTGGTACGACATGTTATCGCCGACGCCGTGACCGGCCCATTTGAGGTGCTGAAAATCCAATATTTCCATTAGCGGGCCGAACCCTCGGAGAGGATAGGGATTGTCCCCCAGATCCGGGGCAAAGTGCTGCATGCAGTCCACCCACAGGTCAAACATGAGTTGAAAGTTGTACATGACCTCCTTCACGGTAACTCCTTTCCACTTGGCCGGAAAAAAGTCCCACATGGAGGCTATGGGAATCTGATCGGGTTTCTTGAGAGCTATCGCATCCTGGATGCGCTTTTCCCTTTGTTGCAGCAACTGCTGTGCATCGCTCATCGTAAAGCTCCCTCTCGAATTATTTTTCCATCCAGTTGAGAGCACACTTCACGCCGGCTACGGCATCCGTAACCCACGCGTCGGCGCCCACATATTTCCCGGCATGTTCATCCACTTGGCCACCGCCGATAATCACCTTGACCTTGTCGCGTACGCCCATCTCTTTCAAGCCATCGACTACCTTCTTCATGGACTCGTATGCCAGCGTAAGCAGCCCGCTCATTCCTATGATATCCGGCTGGAATTCATTGTACTCGTCCCAAAACCGCTGAGCCGGCACGTCAACGCCAAGGTCCTTCACTTCAAATCCGTTGATGTCCATGAGCATGCCGCACCATATCCTTGCCGATGTCGTGGATATCACCCTCAACTGTTCCCAGAAGGAACTTGCCGATTTTCTTGGTTTCGATACCCGATTGGCCGCGGGTCATGAGCGGCTTGATCAACTCGGAAGCCGTCCTCATCATCTCCCCGGCCAGGATCAGCTCGGGGACGAAGTAAGTGCACTCCTCGAAACGCTTGCCAATGATGCCCAGAGCTTCCTTGTAAGCGTCGAGAATCTGGATTGGGGGGACGCCCTCGTCCAGGTACTTCCTCGTGAGCCTCATGGCATCATCTTCCATCATTTCCGCTATTGCATTTACGAGGTCTTGCATTGTTTCTCCTCCTTTATGGAGTGCGTTCACGCAGCAATTGTCTATAAGAAAACTGTTTCACGGCTCATACCAACTGCCATGGCGCGGACGCCACAACGAAGTGTGAAAATGCCTCAATGGATTGGTGGCCACGGACGTATCATCCGGCCCGTCTGAGCACGGATGAGCTTCGACCCGACATCCGTGGCACCACGTGTCGAAGCTGCTTTCACATTGAGAGACGAGACCCTTCCTTCATTGCACACGGACGAACCTTAATACTTGCCGTACTTCTTGCCCGCCTGAATAAACGCTTTGAGCGTGTGTTCCCTGGCCTCGTCCATGGCGCACCCGATGCTGAGGATGTACCCTCCGTCGCCGGCGGCCACTTCCAATAGTTTCTTGGTCTCGACTTCTACCTGTTGAGCATCACCGGTGATGATCAGAGAAACCGGGAATCCCCCGCCGATGCATGATTTGCCCCCCAATATTTTTCTGGCTTGGGCCATGTCAGTTCTGTCAAAGATGAAAACGCATTGGCCTTCCGGCACTTCGGTCAGATACTCCAGCCGCTGGTTATATCCTCCCTCCACAAAGCAGCAAGGCACACATCCGTTTTCAGCCAAGCCGATCATCACCTTCTTGAGACTTGGCCAATAGAACTTTTCGAACTGCTCGTTGGACATGAAGCCGTCCGCGCCTTTGTGCAAGGGAATGAAAACCAGTGGATTGTTGTTTGCCAAGGCTCCGCCCACACCCATACTGATCATTAGGGGTACAAGTCTGTCGACAGCTTCCAGCACTTTTTGCGGTCTTCGGTAAAGGTCCATCATCAATTGCGTGGTGCCCCGGAAGGAATCTCCCAGAACGTCAAAGGGGGCTTTGGTGGCGCTGCCGGCATACATCGGATAACCTGAGCTTAATATCTGCCCAATATATGGCCCCAATGCCTGAATCCACTCAAAGCTGATCCTGCCGGCCTCCAGAAGGGCTTTGTACGCTTCTTGGATCGGCGGGGCACCCAAAGCACAAAGCCACGGTCCGGCCATGGGCAATTCCATTGTGCCGTATAGCGGAGGCAATTCTGCCAAGGGTTTCAGAGAGCTGTGGGTCCGAGGCAACCAGACACGGAACCAGTAATCGGTGGGGTCGGCAATAAAATGGTCATAATCCTCCGCTTTCATGTATTCCTTTTCAATGAACTGGTAGCCCTGCTCTTCCTTGATCCCGTGGCCAGGCCATTTGTAAAGATGGTAGCCCAACACCTCTAAAGCTGGGCCATGCATAACCATGGGCGGAACAAGCGTCGCGTCAACATCGTAGTCCCTCGTGTAATCCAGACAGACCTTTCCAAGGATGTGGGGGTCATACATAGCCTGTTTAGCGGAATAGCCGTACAGCATGATGGGCGCAAAAGTGGCCAACGGGACAACCGGCACTCTATCCGGAGTTTTCTTGAGTTTGACCGCATCCGTAATGAGCCCGGCACGGTACTGGTAAGAAGCCCTGGCCTCATCGCTGGCGAACTCGATTCCTTCTCCGGAGGCCCATTTCGCTAGGAAGGCTTCCTGCCTTTGGCTTGAGGACATATTCTCCCAACCTGCAATCATGTCTTCCCCTCCTTCCTCGTCTATCACGTGGCTCGCAGCACGCTACCTTAGCTCACCCATCCTTTACAGATGTTGATCCCCGCCACTGCGTCGGTAACAAAAGCGTCGGCTCCTACGTACTTGCAAGCCTGTTCGTCCATTTGCCCGCCGCCGATGATCACCTTCACCTTGTCGCGTACGCCCATCTCATTAAGCCCATCCGCCACCTGCTTCATGGACTCGTATGCCAAGGTGAGCAACCCGCTCATGCCAATGATATCCGGCTGAAATTCTTTGTACTCGTCCCAAAACCGCTGAGCCGGGACATCCACGCCGAGGTCTCTCACTTCAAATCCATTGATGTCCATGAGCATGTGGACCATGTCCTTGCCGATGTCGTGGATATCACCCTCAACCGTGCCTAGAAGGAACTTACCGATTCTTTGTGTTTCCACATTCGACTCACCGTCCTTCATCAGCGGTTTGATGATCTCGGAGGCCGCCTTCATCATCTCACCGGCCAGAATCAGCTCGGGCACGAAGTAAGTGCACTCCTCGAAACGCTTCCCGATGATGCTCAGGGCCTCCTTGTAAGCGTCAATGATTTGCAGGGCAGGCACGCCCTCTTCCACGTACTTCTTCGTGAGAGTCATGGCTTCATCTTCCATCATCTCCGCTACCGCATTTACAAGATCCTGCATAGTTCTCCCTCCTCTCTGGAGTGCGTTCTCAGTTTCACGGCATATACGAAAGCCTGATCACGAATCCCTCTTGGGCCCGATTTTCCCGGCCCGAAAAGCACGATTGAAATTCATGCAGTGACGGTCCTTGCCGATGAGCGTCTCGGCCGCCATCATGATCCCCCGCAGTTCCCGTTCCTCCGGGTTGATAATCGCACTGTCCATCCCTGCCTGTATAGCCAGGACCATGAACGCCTGATTCAGCATGGGCCGAAGCGGCATGCCGAAAGAGATGTTGGACAAGCCGCAAGTGAGATGGACCTTGGGAAATTCTTCTAGGAGCTTCCGGCATGTCTCCAAAGTGATATTTCCATTCTCCGTTCCTGTTGAAATGGCCATTACCAGAGGATCTACGAACAGTTTTTCGTCGGGCAGACCTCCCTTACGAGTCATTCCTACGAGACGACGCACAATGTCCAGACGCCCTTCGCTCGTCTTCGGGATTCCATTATCATCCAGAGCAAGGACGATAAGTTCGGTCTGAAACTCGCAGGCCAAAGGCAATACCCCGTCCAATCCGAAACTTTTCTCCACTCAAAGAATTGATCATAGGCGTCTTTGTAGCCTTTTCGATACCGGCTTTCAGCGCAACCGGGTTTGCGCTGTCCAGAGAAAGGATTGCTTCCGGGACAGCTTCCTGAACGTTTTCCACAAGCCAGGCCATATCCTCGGGTTCTCGTTGAGGCATAGTCCCCGCGTTGATATCGAGATAGGACAGCGCCGCTTTCAAACTGCCGCTCCGCCAATTGGCGTATGAAATTAGCGTCTCGATTCTGGATTGCCTGAGCTACCTGTTTTCTGGTGCCATTGATTTTTTCCCCGATGATGATCATGGGCGTCGCCCTCTTTGGCTGTGGTTAGTCGCTCAGCGGTCGTGAAATACCGTATGGTATAGTTATCTAGTTCTCTAGTTTATTTGTCAAGCTAAATGTTTCTGAATGCTCGGATACCTCGTATTGCGACTAATACCAAACGGTTAAATTGAATGATCAATTTTGGCAAAAGATCTGGCTCAGTGCGTAAAGTTCTTATTCGGGCATTATAGACGTTGGCAAAATTCTTGTCCGATTGACCGCATAATCGCCCTTCCACAGGGCGGCAACGGTCAAAACGGTCATTGCGACGGCGGAAGCATGGAGCAATCGCCAAAACTTGGGATTAGGGAATTGCTTTCCCGCGAACAACCATGACCTGTCAGTCGGAACAGGAGATGAAAGTGCTGCGATGGAGTCTGGTGCCACGGATGCGTTCTGCCCCACGGGGCACATCCGTGGCACCAAACTTCAATCAACTCCTGCATAATGGCCACCCACTTTCAGGTAAAGCGCGGTATTTCACTCCTAGCAATTACACATTCAGCCACAACGATTGCTTCGACCGAAATCGGTCAAAGTCAAAGCTCTTGCTTTCACGGATATGTTGCTGCGATATGCCTACACATCAGCAAATTTGTTTCCGGAGTTCACGTTTCAGGATCTTGCCCGCGGCGCTCTTGGGCAATTCCTCTACTATGACGTATTCTTTCGGAACTTTGAAACCGGATAGACGTGCCTTTAGAAATGCGCTGAGGTTCTCCGGAATAATGCTCTGTCCTTGCCGGGGCACGACACATGCTGTTACACGCTCGCCCCATTCTCCGTCAGGAAGCCCTATAACGGCACACTCCTGCACTTCCGGCATGGTATAGATCACCTCTTCCACCTCACGCGGGTACACGTTTTCGCCGCCCGTTATAATCATGTCCTTAAGCCGATCAACAATGTAAAGGTAGTGGTCATCGTCAAAGACACCAATATCCCCGGTTCGGAACCAACCACCGGCCCAGAATGCTTTTTTCGTTTCTTCTACATTATCCAGGTATCCTGTCATGATGTTGGGTCCGCGGACACAAATCTCACCTTCCTGGCCCTGTGCCAATCGGTTACCTTGGGCATCCCTGATCTGGACTTCCACTCCGGCCACCGTATCTCCCACCGAACCGACAATATGGCGGTAGTAGTGATTATATGTGACGGCGGTTGCAGATTCAGTCAGTCCGTAGCTTTCATGGATGGTCAGATCGGTTTGCTCTTTCCACCGCCTCACTATCTCCGCGGGCATGCTGGCAGCCGCGGAAAAGGAGTATCGGATGCTCCCTAGTTTTTGCTTGAGTCGGTCGACCGTGAGTAGACGGGTATAAATCGTAGGCACCGCGAAGAATTTCGTTACCCGGCCGGCGCTTGTGACCTCGAGAACTCTGTCCAAATCGTACTTCGGAAGAAGCTCAACGCATCCGGAGCTAAGGATCGTAGCATTCATAATGTGGATCTGCCCGAAGACATGGTTAAAAGGCAGAAAACACAAGCCCCGGTCCAACTCCGATGAGCGCTCGTAGAAGGCGACATTGTGACTGCCGGCGTTGATGTTTTCGTGGCTCAGCATGACTCCTTTGGGCATTCCCGTGGTTCCGCCGGTGTAAAGGACCGCGGCTGTATCCGTGCGGTCTCTGTCCACTGCTTTGAAGGACCCCGTGCCCATGTTCAGGACTTGTTGCAGTGTTACATCACCCTGGGGGCAGATAGTTTTTTCGATACCTGCCGAGCCTCGCAAGTTTGAGAGACCGTCCAGTTTGTCATCCGCGGTAAAAATAATCCTGGGTTTGGAATGGTTGAGCAACAAGGTCAGCTCGTCCTGCTTGAGCAGACTGGAGAGGGTGATGGCAACGGCGCCGGCCTTGAGCACTCCGAAGTAGAAGGCGATCCAGTCGGTCGAGTTCGGAGCACAAAGACCGATGCGGTCCCCAGCTCGAACCCCCATTTTGATCAGCCCTGTTGCTATCCGATTGGAGCGGTCATTGAGTTGCCCGTAGCTCATCTCAATCCCGGCTTCGCTAACGGCCGGCCTGTCGGGGAAGAAAAGCGCTGATCGTTCCAAGTTGGTGGCCAAGTTCATAATATCTCTCTCCTAAAGACGGTGACAGTTTACAGCGATTCCCCGCCTCGGCCTGGACCAAATACCACTCCCAAAAGCTGCCATTCAGCACGTCTTGTGCTAATCGGCAAGACCATTGCACCGTGATTCCCAATGCTGTTCCTCTCGCCAGCGTGTTTATCGAACCCGGCAATCAGTACAAGTAAGGGGGGTTTGTCGGCTTTTCAATAGTCTCCCACGTGAGACCGAGGCGGTCTCTAAAGAAAGGGCCCAAGCGGTCAAATAGCTTCTTCCAATGGCTTCTTCCTTTAGCCAACCCTTCGAAGATATCGGCCACGTGTTCCCCGAGGTTTACCAACTCCTCCTTGGGCAGGAAAGATACAGCCCCCAAATTCAGGGCTCTATTCACACTCTCCACATTGATAGAATGAGCTGTAAGCATGGCTGCCGGTAATCGCTTCTTTCCGCATTCCTCCAGCAAATCAAATCCCCTCACGCCCATGATGTCCAGCAACACCAGATCAAAATGGGCCCTGGACAACAGATCTGTGGCCTGTTCATAAGTTGAAGCTGTTGTAATTTCGCTTGCTTCAAGCTGATCGTGAATTATTTCAAGCACATCTGGTTCGTCGTCCACAGCAAGAATTCTCTTGCCAATTAGTATTTCAGTGGTTCCCACTCTTGTCCTCCTTGGCCACTGACGAGCTTGACGAATTGCTTACTCCCGGCATTTGCCTCAGCCAGCCAACCATGCCAAACACATCAGTAAAACAGTTTGTTAATTCAAGAGCAATTTAGTCTCTTGCGTTTAAGGCTACCCCATCAGCAAATGCGGAAGAAAGTAAGCCAACTGCGGAAATATGAACAGCAATATCGCACAACCAACGAGGGCCAAAATGAAGGGCAGACAGCCCCGGTAGATCACGTTGATTGGGACACCCGTGATACCTTTTACAACGAACACGCACATCGCGACGGGAGGGATTATGACGCCAATCATGATAGTAATAAGAAGCATGATACCGAACCACAAGGGGTCATAGCCGAGCTTGATTACTGCGGGGTAAAAGATCGGCGTGGCAAGTATCATGAACGCCAGGTCATCGATGAACGAACCTCCAATGAGGTAGACGAGGATAATGAGCAACATTACGAGATGCCGATGAATTGGGAGCCCTATGATATAATCCGCTGCCACAAAAGGAATTTCGGTCACGGCAAGAAAATGGCCGAGAACTATAGATCCCGCTATGAGCGTGAGCACCATGCAGGAGGTCTTGAGTGATTCCGTGACCGATGCTACAAGGCCCTTGAGCGTGAGCTCCTTTCTTGCGGCAGCCATGATCAAGATGGCCAGCGTGCCTATGCTCCCCCCTTCCGTTGGGGAGAATATTCCCTTCATCATCCCCCCAATTATCACCAGGAAGATTATGGCAACCCACAGGAACTCGGGGAGAACCCGGATTCTCTCAGACCAGGGAGCCGCTGGCGCACTTGGAGCGATGGCAGGGTTGATCTTCACCCACCCGTAAATGACGACCATGAAGGACAGAGCGATAATGATTCCAGGAATGATTCCTGCGAGAAACATCTTGCCAATGGATTCTTCAACGATAATTGCGTAGATGATCAAGACGATACTCGGCGGAATCAGCACGCCCAGTGTGCCCACCGAAGCCACTACACCTGTAGAGAGCCTCTTATCATAGCCGTAACGGTCCATCTCTGGAATGGCAATCCCTGCAAAAGCCGCCGCTGTGGCCAATGTCGATCCACACACAGCTTTAAAAATCGTTGCCCCTCCAACGGTAGTCATTGCCAAGCCGCCTGGAATATGACCCACAAATTTGTGAGTCGCCAGATAAAGTCGCTTGGCAATATTTGAATGCGAGGCGATCTGACCCATCAGCACAAACAAAGGTATTACGGTGAACCCGTAAGAGGTGAATGTATCAAAGAAGTCTTTCACCAGGAGATTCGACGCGGCGCTGAAGGAAACCAAGTAAGCGAATCCTATGACCCCAAGGATGGCCATCCCAAAGGCCAACTCCAGGCCGGCGAGAAAAAAGAGAAGCAGGATAAAGCTTGCAATAATCCCTACCGTAATTTCGCTCATGTTTCCTCCTTGATAGTCTTCAGCAAATCACAGAACAAAGTCATTGCCTGAAGAAAACAGCTCACGGCCAACCCGAATGTGATCGGGTAATACGGGATTCTAAACCCGGGGCTCACTTCCTTGCTCTTGATCAGATCCAATCCGTAGGAGACGAAATTGTATGCTGCAAACAGGAAGAGCGCGATACCCATGCACCTCGTAATGATCTGCAAGATTCTCACGGTCCCGGGAGACAGCTTCTCCATCAGAAAATCAACGATAATATGTCCTTTGGTCCACGATGTGTACGGTATCGCGAAACCGATGACTACCGCACTGGTAAAACAGACGATTTCCATGCTGCCAAATATCGGCTTGCCCATGTACCTCATCACGACGTCGGTAAGAGTCACCAACATCATTACACCCAATCCAGCGCCGCCGACCGCGAAGAGTGCATAATCAGCGGTCAACACTGCTCTCATAAACTTCTGCACCTGTATAACCTCACTTTCCACACCGCCGAATCTCGCTTTGCGGAACTACGGATGCGTTTTCACATAGTCGAAACAGAAATCCAGCGCCTCCTGTGCGGGGAGCCCTTTGTCCGCCGTCTTCTTCACCCAGTCGGCCAATACCGGTTTCATTTTGTCAGCCACCTGAGTATCCTGGTCCTTAGTAGCCTTTATTATCTTGACCCCCTTCTGGATGGCGAATTCCGTGGCCTCCTTGTCCAGTTTGTTCCACAGGTTGGCCTGCTTTACGACCCACTCGTCGTTGATCTTCTCTATGATCTCCTGATCCTGCTTGGACAGCGAATTCCATTTATCCTTATTCATGAATATGGGAATGGGAGCAGTGTACGCCATCGGCTGACTTACAATGGTTGTCTTAATAACGTCGGCAAATTTCCAGCCCTTCAAAGCCTCCATGGGCAGCAAAAGACCGTCGATCAATCCTTTTTGAAGCGCGTCATAGGTTTCGGTTATCGGAAGGGCTACCGGCGCACCGCCCACTGCCGTCACTATCCCTGCGTTTTCCGTGTTGGCCTTGAGCCTAAGGCCCTTGAGATCGTCCACGGACGAAATGGCTTTCACCGCATGGAACATGCCCGGCCCATGGCCGTGAATATACATAATCTTCGTGTCGTCAAATTCTTTGGGCTTGAACTTCTTGTAGAACTCGTTGCAGGCCATTGTCGCCTGGTACCCACTGGTGTACCCGATAGGCTGGGCCAGGACTTCCGTCAAAAGGAATCTGCCGGCCGAATAGGCCGCCAAAGTCTGGCCAACGTCAGCGATTCCTTTCACCACGCTGTCATAAGTCTGAGTAGGAGGCGTAAGCGTATTGCCAGGGAAGTACGTGACTTTCACCCTGCCGTTCGTCCGCTTTTCCACCTCCGCGCACCACTCCTGGCCGAGAATGCCTATCGGATGTGCAGGACCGAAGAAGTTCGAGTACTTGAGCTTGATAACCTTCTCGTCCGCCTGAACTGACGGATGGCTCTTGACATACTCAATGCAGAAATCCAGCGCCTCTCTGGCTGGTAGACCTTTGGCCGCTGTATTCTTGACCCACTCCTCCTTCACGGTCTTCATCTTTTCGGCGACCTGGGCGTCCTGCTCCTTTGTTGCCGTTATTATCTTGATTCCCTTCTGTTTAGCCAGCTCGGTGGCTTCGTTGTCCAGTTCATTCCACAGTTTGGCCTGCTTCTCGACCCATTCTTCGTTGATCTTCTCTATGATCTCCTGATCCTGCTTGGACAAGGAATTCCATTTTTCTTTATTCATGAATACGCATATTGGCGCTGTGTACGACATGGGCGGACATACAATGACCGCCTTAATAACGTCGGCAAACTTCCACCCCTTGAGCGGCTCGATGGGCAACAGGAGCCCATCCACCAATCCCTTTTGACAAGCGTCATAGGTCTCGGTTATGGGCAGGGCCACCGGCGCCGCGCCCAGCGCGGTGGCAATCGAGGCGTTTTCCGTGTTGGCCTTGATCCTCAGGCCCTTGATATCATCAATGGACGACACGGGTTTCACCGTCTGGAACATTCCAGGCCCATGTCCATGAATATACATGATCTTCGTGTCGTCGAATTCCTTAGGCTTAAACTTCTTGTAATACTCGTTGGCGGTCTTTGTGGCCTGGTATCCGCTGGTGAAACCAATGGGCTGACCGAGGACTTCCGTCAAAAGAAACCTGCCCGCTGAGTAGGCCGCCAAGGTATGACCGATGTCAGCGATCCCCTTGACCACGCTGTCGTATGTCTGAGGGGGAGGGGTCAGGGTGCCGCCGGGGAAATGGGTGATCTTTATCCTGCCGTTGGTTCGTTTTTCTACCTCTTTGCACCACTCCTGAGCCAGAATGCCGTTCTTGTGTGAGGGAGCGAAAATGTCCGAGTACTTAAGCTTGATCGCCTTCCCTTCTTCTTGAGCTTGCTGAGAGCAAGCCCCGATGAGCAAAAGAACACCAATGGCTAAACAAACGGATAGCACCGCGAAATTCCTTTTCATGTTCATGACCACTCATCCTTTCTTGTAAGGTTGGGAGCCAAGCCAATCGACCTAACTCAGTCATCACCTCTGTTCACGCCACAATGGACTCCCCACACGTGCCCTTAGCAGCTCACCGACTCTGCGGCTTGCCCAATCGTTGAGCTTGCCACGCCAGGGTCTCTGCCGCTGCATGTCCGGCCGCCAGCCAGCCGGGGAGGGCAAGGGCGCAGCGTGCTAGTATCATTCTTTCTATCTCGGCGGGCTGTGTCCACTGATGATATGGGTGAACATCGAAAACTTAAAGGTCTAATATTTTTTGTCAAGAAAAATATAACCCAATCGAAAAAAACCTGTTGAAAAAAATATTCTTCGTTTATACAGTTCACAGAGAGGACCATTATGGGCACATTCAAACCGATTCGCCAACCCAGAGTATCTGAGGAAGTCATCCAACAGCTTAAGCAGGCGTTCATCGTAGGCCACTTCAAGGCAGGAGACAAACTCCCCCCTGAACGAGAGATGGCCAAGGAGTTCCAAGTGAGTCGCGTGGCGATTCGCGAAGCCTTGAGGGCACTCGAAGGTACGGGATTCGTCGCTATCAAACAGGGCGCCACCGGTGGTGCATACGTGACGGACCTTACTTTCGAAACCCTGTCGAATGCCTTCGTGGATCTTTTCTCGGCTGAGAAGATCTCGGTCCCCGAACTCTGTTATGTAAGGCGCCTCATCGAACCGGAAATCGCACGTATGGCCGCTGCCAGAGTAACACCGAATTACAGGAAGCGGCTTTTGGAGGCCATGAAGGCCGAGGAATTACCGATAAAGTCATTGCCGCAAGATTTTGAGGCGAAGACCATGGTCCATTTCATTCTGGCGGAAATGTGCGACAATCGCTTGCTTGAGGCTCTCGTCAAGTCCCTGATGGGAATGACCACGCGGTTTGTGGCTGCCGTCCAGCCGGATGTTAAGTCCATGCACCCTGCCGGGATGCACAGCCCCATTGTTGAAGCGGTCCTGGCCGGAAACGGGGAGGCAGCAGCCGAAGCAATGAAACTCCACACTGAGGAATTCGGCCAGATTCTCATCGGCATGGAAAAAGAATTCCGTCAGAGGCCGTTTCCAGTTGTGGTTTGAGAAGTTGGAGCGCGATATACCGTTCTTTGACTCGTTTTGTCTCCCCTCTTTATGCCAAGAAGACTTTTCGCTCTAGCCTGAGTTGCCTGTTTAGCCCAGGTCCCGCTCTATGACTAGCTCCGAACCCGGTTCCGGTTCTTGGAGGTTTTATGAGTGTCAGGTCACCTCTGACCCCGCTTTTCACCGTCTTTGGCTGCTGTTGCGACGTCATGATTCGTGGGCAATCAGTTCCACTTATCTAGTTCTCTATATTGTATGTCAAGCAAAATGTATCAGCAGGGTATTGATCGCCCCTTTCAGCCACTCGACGAGCGGGTGGATGGGGAGTATGAAGAGCCCCTAGAACGGCCTACTCACAGCAAAAAGAGGTAGAATTCCTGGTGATCGCTTTTCTTTATTTATCAAAGAGCTTCTTATATTGGCCGTAACCCTCCCTATCCAAATCTTCTTTCGGGATGAAACGCAGTGCTGCGGAATTCATGCAGTAACGGAGACCAGTGGGCTTAGGCCCATCATTAAAAACATGGCCGAGGTGAGAGTCCGCGTGCCTACTTCTGACCTCGGTGCGTGTCGTGAAAAGGCTTTTATCCTCCTTTTCCACGATGTTCCCTGGTTCCAGCGGCCTCGTAAAGCTAGGCCATCCGGTCCCTGATTCGAATTTGTCCAGCGAGCTGAATAGAGGTTCACCGGAAACAATGTCAACATAGATTCCCGGCTTCTCGTTATTCCAATACTCATTGTGGAATGCCGGTTCGGTCCCGTTTTCCTGAGTCACCTTGTATTGCAACTGAGTTAGCTTCTTTTCAAGGTCTGCCTTGCTCAACTTCTCAGTGCCTTGGGCGCTTTCTTTCATGTTCTTTTTATCCCTGTCCCGACCCCACACCTTGTCCAAAAACTGGTCACGGCCAGAATTGAACCGGTAGTATTTGTATCTGATCGGGTTTTTCTTGTGGTAATCCTGATGATAGTCTTCGGCCTTATGAAATGCCGAAGCCTTGATGATTTCCGTCACGATGGGTTTGTCAAATTTACCGGATTTCCCGAGTGCTTCCTTCGACTTTTCAGCCAGTTTTCTCTGTTCCTCGTTATGGAAGAAGATGGCGGAGCGGTATTGCGGCCCCCTGTCAACAAACTGACCGCGCGGGTCTGTGGGATCTATTTGCCTCCAGAAGACATCCAGAAGCTGAGAATAGGATATTTTTGACGGATCATAGGTGATCTGAACGGCTTCGATGTAACCCTTTTGAGCGTAATCCTCATAGGTCGGTTTCTCACCAGTGCCGCCAGTATAACCGGACACCACCTGGACTACGCCATCGAGTTTTTCAAAAGGCGGTTGCATGCACCAGAAGCATCCGCCGGCAAAGGTGGCTTTCTCGTGCGCTGTCTCAGCGCTGACAATCACCGCTAGGAACATAAGGACACAAATGCTTGTGACGGATACCTTTAATAGTGTGGTCAGCATGGCAACAACCTCATTCTTGTATCGTCCGGTCGGGCCCCAATTGTACGCTCTTGAATCACAATCCGCACCACGCTTTTCTCACAATATAGTGGAGATCCGGCCCCTTGGCACTTCACGGAATGCCTCGGAAGATTTCTGCGCTTAAAACAAAATACTTTTGCTTACGGCCTGCATAGACGTGCGCATGCGCTTCGAACTGCGCAAAGACAAACAGGAATACGTTTGCTCTTGTTGAGTTCCATCCGTCCTCTCAATTGCTACGCCGCCGGCTCTTCGTGTGTCCTTATTGGAGCCCCGGAAACCGCTTGCCTGCGTCTTCCCAGGCATCCTCGTTCATCTGTTGCTCGGTCTTACCTTGGTCAAAGAAAGGACTCGAGAAAGGCCGTTCGGAAGATTCTTTCTTGGGCCTGGAGGGAGTAACCCGGGCAGAAGTAGGTTTTGAGGACTTTGAGGTCGGTTTTACGGCTTTCTCCGAAACCGAGCCTATCTTGTTTTCTCCGGTAGTGCCTGCAACCGTCTTGCGCAAGAAATTTGCAACGCACTTACGATCTACGCCTCGCCTTATCGTTACAGTTGACCAGTACTTTCCCTGACTCGGAATCCCGAATGACTCCGTTCGCCAACAGCTTGAAATTGCCAAAGGTCGCAATTCCGTCGGTAGTTGCTTTTTCCGCATGGTGCTGGGCCACAATGCTTGCGCATATATCGTTCTTAAGGCATTCAATTCCTGGTACCGCTTTCCCGTCATGTGTCACCTGACCAGTACCGAAAGCAACACACCATCCACCGCGACAAGTGATGCGAGGTAGCTTTTCCTTGTCCGGCACCGCCTTGGACGGTGGGGTTGTGATCTGTGTGGAAGGAGTGGAAGCCAGAGGAGGCATTGCAGGCGCCTTCTGGGGTGCCAATTCCTTTTTTGGGGCGCTTTCCACCTGCTGAGGCTTTGTTATAGGCTTTTCGAGAGATGGACTTGCGGCCGGTCCTACCGAAGTTACGCTTGGAGTCTCCGCATTGGCCCCGACCGCCTGGGGTGTCTCTATTGGCAACTGAATCGGAGGAAGCATCGACCCATCCTCGCCGATCCGTAAGCTGCAACCAGTTGTCAGTGGTCATTATGCCCGTCAGGTTGACAACTTCACCAATTTGACCGCAACCGACTTTTTGCTGCGATGCGGCTGGGCCTGCCCGGATCGGGAGACACAATTCCGTATTGTCGACTTTTGTGACCGTTCCCTCGAGCGGGCGTGCCTTGAGGAAGCCAATATTTACCCATCCAGTGTCGACTGGGCTTATCAATTTGACCCATCCGCTTTTGAATTCGCTAGAACCTCGGATCTTTGTACCCGACGGAATGTAACCTACCGTCTGACTGTCCGCAGACGGAGACGCACGGATGGTCAAACCATTCGCATGATCTGTTTGGTCGACGTAAGCGGATACGGGGCCAACGTTGCTTCCCCATGTTAGTTCGTCAGCATTTGAGTTGGAGTATGGATGGGAGAAGACAAGATTCGTCAGCATAATTACTGTAATCCACCTAGAAAATCTCATAGCTTAACCCCCGGGCCTAGCGCGCGTACTGGGCAAGAGAATACCAAGAAATCACTCTTGCAGGACGCCGGCAACAGGTTGGTATTTGTCATTTCGCACCACCAAAATTATTCGCTCAAGAACTTCTAAGTAGCTTAGATGCACGGATGCTCAGAATGATTCACTCGGGAATGACGGGATGGCTTCCGTAGAACGGACAAAAATATCGGCAATGGCTATTAGCACGCGACCACTCCAAACGTACCGGAATATCCAGCAAGTGGCCCATAATCGTGTGAATCTAACTCACCTGACGTGCATCCAAATTATTCAGAAAACGTTTTCGGATGAAGAATTGAATTGGAAGAAAGGATGCGCATCATGACAATTTTCAAGCAAGTGGCTCCCACAGTGCTACTGGCCTTAGGCCTGATCGCAATTATCGTGGTAATTGTCCCTAGAGCTGGTTGCAAAACCTCATAAACGTTTTATGACAATCATGATACAGGCGATCTGGATGAAAGCCTCGTACATGCAGACCTGGTGCTCGTATCGGACGACTATCCGTCGAAAGTTTCCGAACCAACTGAAAGTTTCTCAACTGTATATCGTCTCCTGTATCGATCCCAAAGGCGGTCATCTTGTCTGTTGACATTCCTATGATTGCGTCGATGAGGGGAGAGCAAGTTGATACCTCGTTTTCTCAAGCGCTTGCGCAAAGGGTCACTGTCGTACGCCTTGTCTCCGATTACTCTCTTGGGGCGGGTCCTTGGCCTCCCTGGCCCCTTTTTAGGGACTTTGATTTGCTGGAGTGTCTTTTCGGCGAGCCTGACCTCTGCTGGCGAAGCAGAGTCGGTATGGCTTCCCAGAGGAATACCCTTGCCATCGACCACCACCATGCACTTTGTTCCCTTTCCCCTCTTGGTCTTTCCGACCGCTGGACCCCTTTTTTTGCTGGGAAGAAGCTCGCATCGATGAATGACTCTTCCCAGTCGAGTACCCCGTTGGCATCCAATTCGGAGAGAAAGGCCCTCCACATATCTTTGAGGACTTCGGCCTCGTACCATTCCTTCAGGCGACGCCAGCAGGTTGAAGGGTGCGGGTACTTGTCAGGAAGATCTTTCCACCGGGCTCCCGTCTTGAGTATCCAGAGGATTCCCTCGAAGACCAAGCGATTATCCTTTCTGGGGCGACCTCCTTTCGGTCGAGGAGGAGGCTTGGGAATGAGGGGTTCGATCTTCTTCCACTGCTCATCGGTCAGGTACACGACGCGTTTGCTCACCGGACTTACCTCCGGCGAGCTAAATATACATATTATTTCATAAAAACAAGGATTTAAATCATGCGCGATTTCGCGCGCTTATAACTGATCGGCGGTTTTGCAACCGCTTCTTGTCAGACAGCATATGCTGATGACATAATCGGGAGTTCATATTCAACCAACCCGGATGGAAGCCGCACGTATACAGAGGTCCGCGATTCAGGGACGACCCAGACAGCGGTCGCTAAGGACGGCTCCTACATCGTGACAGAAATTGACAAAGATGGAAAGCTAGTCAGTACCACCAATGGAACGAAGTACGGCCAACCCGGCGGTACGGCTACCAAAACCGACAAGGACGGATACGTGACAATATACACGCCGTATCAAACGCCTCTTCACGGCGGACAGAACACCACGATCAAGGATAAAAACGGAAACCTTGTTAGCTACACCAATTTCACGGATGACGGCAAGGGCGGCTACACCATAACGACGAGAGACGGTAAGGGAAACGTCTTAACCACCGAGACTGCAACGATATATGGCTCTGGGAGTTCTTCTGTCACGACCAAAGATGGTAATGGACAGGTCATAAAGGAAGATCGGACATGGATTAATCCCGATGGCAGCTCTTTGATTAAAACAACCGACTTCAAGACGGGCGACGTCACGACTGTAAATAATGACGGGAAAGGCGTATACACCTCCACAACAACCGACAAAAATGGGAAGGTCGTAAACACAACGACTTCAACATATGACGCCGCCACTGGCACCAGGATCGACAAAACAACAGACTCAACCGGAAATGTCACAACCAAGATGTACGCCAAGGACGGCACCCTCTCGGGCTCTACAACCTCCGACAAGAATGGAAATCCTGTAAGCAAGACTAGTTATAGTCATGAAGCAAACGGAAATCTCCATGTGGAGACGTACGGTCCCGGGGGCAAACTGACATCCGAGACCATATATGACAATAATGGCACGATAAAGTCAGTTACCGCAACCGGTAAGAATGGAACCACGACAGCGACCATATACGACGGTAAGGGGAATTCCACGAGCACGGTGACCGACGCGAAAGGGAATATTCTAAGTAAGACGACAACCATGGTCGAGCCGACAGGTGGTTCCAAGATTACGACGACTGATGCGAAAGGGAATATCATAAGCACAACGACCAGAACGCCGGACGGCAAAGGCGGATATACCGAAGTTACGAAGGACAAGAACGGAAAGGTCGTCAGCAGTACCACCTATGACAGCAATGGCAATGCAGTGTCTGGAACAGGCAAGCCGCAGCCGATAATGGCTGTAGGCACCCCCCCGAAAGGAACGGGCGGGAAGCCTATTGGAGCAGTTTTACCGGGCGCAGGTTCCGGTGTGAAGGTCCAGACCCAGGTGCTTCAACAGGGGAAGGACAAGCTGAACGTTCAAGACTTAATAACTGGGAGTAAGACGGAGAAATTGAACGTGGGGACCAGAGCACTAACCACCGGGCAGAATGACCGAGGTGGAGGTTCAGGTAAACTGAAACTTCAGAGTCAGGTCTTGCAAAAAAACATGGACAAGTCGCACGCCCAAGACTTCATTATTGGTGGGAAGGAGAATGTTAGGCTAGGCGTAGGCGAACAAATCAGGAAGCAGCACGGAGAAGCAGTGGGGTTGAACCCGCAACCTTTACCACCGGGACCACAGCCGGACAAATTCAGCGGAAAGGTTCAGTTCGAGAAGAAGCTTCAGACAGAGGTCTTGCAAGTCAACAAGGACAAGTTGAAAGTCCAAGACACGGGTTTGTCTCCGACGTCATCCAGCTCTGGGGTGGGAAAGCACCATGGGAAGCATTGATAGACATGGACTTCTCGATGAAGTGCTCAAGGCAAGAAACCTCAATGGAGGCGCATCATGAGAATTAAGGAATTGCTCCCCAACATACTGATGGGTGTAGTGCTGGTGTCCATGTTTATGATTCCGATGGCAGGTCCGGTGGCGTATGGTCTCGATACCACGAACCTATTTGGCCCACGCGGCCCAGGAACCGAAGAAAAACACGATTCGCCGGTTTCGGGTACCACATTTCAAGAGCTTCCATACAGTGGAGAGACACCTACCCGGAATTTACCTGACGGAACTAAAATTTTTACCACGTACGGTCCACCTAAAGCTAATGGGGAGATTCCTCCTAGCTTTGAGAAGACCACTTATCCGTCAGGAATCCAGGACATAAAAATCTACAATCAAAACGGGGATGTTGTCTCTTTCGAGAGAAAAAACAAGGATGGTTCAACCGAGACCTTCCATTATGACGGCAAAGGCCATCTCACCTCCATCACAAATAAGGACCCGAACGGATTGCGAGTCATCAAGACCTGCGACAGCGCAAACTGCCAGAACATTTTGGAGAAAGGCTCATCCCTTTCCTCCAAGCAGGGCAAGGTGCAGAAATTCGGAGCAGAAACCGGCGATCAATCTGCCGGCCGGAACCCACTGGGCGCGGGTGCTAGCAAGCAAAAGCTTCAGACGCAAGTCCTTCGACAAACCAAGGACGAGCTGAAGGTTCAAGACCTCATCACGGGCGGGAAGCAGAAGTTGAACGTGGGGACTAGCGGGCTAACCGGCGGCCAGACTTCCCAGGTAGGAGGTTCGGGAACGCAGAAGCTCCAGACGGAAATCCTTCGTCAGACCAACCAGACTGCTGTGAGCGGAGGTACCGGCAAGCCGAAGCTCCAGAATGAGGTATTGCACCACATCAACGACAAGCCGCAGGTTCAGGACTGGAGTTCAGTAGCCGGACGCTCGGCCGGTGCTGGTCCAATTCAGCATAAGAGGAACAAATAGGCATTACAATCAAGGAAACCATTTTTTTCTCCCTCTATTTTGGTGTGCCCTTGAACGGGGTATAAGCACGAAATTCCAAAGCTGCATCTCTAGGTGACTGCTTAGGCCTGATGAGCAACTGATCAGGACCACACCGAGCAATAGTGTCACCAGCCAGCCATGCTCCCTCTTAATCATCTCAAGGTCCCTCATAGGGTAGACAGACGAAAAGGAAAAAGGGCAGCCACCTTTCCGGAAAATCTGCGTTTTCCTTGTTTGTGTGACTGCCCTAACTTGTTGAGGTCTTGGCCTCTGTTGGTCTTAAGCGACTGCCCAGACTCAGTTCCCGGGCCGCGGTTTGAATTGCTGCTGCTGTTGCAGCTGCAGTTGCTTTTGGTGTTGCTGCAGTTGTTGCAGCTGCAGTTGCCGTTGCTGTTGCTGCAGTGGTTGCAGATGCTGCTGTGGGGGCCCGGTGGACACCGTCTGAACAGTTGAGATGAGAGGCTGGAAGGTACCAACCGTCCCGATTGTGGACACCGTGGGGATCGTCGAGACCCCATCAAAAGTCGCGAGCGTGGCCAGTGTCCCGACCGTGGCGACGGTCGGGATGGCCGTCGGCAGGTCGGTCGGGAGGAACGTTGAGAATGTGGCCGCCGTTACTATCGTGTCGAACGTCGGGATCGTCAGTAGCGTAGCCACAGTTGTCGGGCCGCCCGTGTCAAGGGTGAAGATCGTCGGAATATCAGTGAAAAGTGTATCAAACGTGAGCAGCGTGGGGATGCCTGTGATGAGCGTGTCGAACGTGACCAACGTGGTCAATGTAAAGGATGTGTCTAGGGTTAAGATCGTGGGTATGTCTGTGAGGAGCGTGTCGAACGTGAAAACAGTCGGGAGCGTAAACAGTGTATCAAATGTGAAAACAGTGGGGACCGACGTGTCGAGGGTATCCAATGTGACCAAAGTAAAGACCGTGAAAAGTGTATCGACCGTATCGAAGGTCAACGGCGTAAGAAGAGTCAAAAGCGTGCTCGTCGTATCGGCAGTGTCGATCGTGTCAAACGTGAGCGGCGTAAGAAGTGTCAAAAGCGTGCTCGTCGTATCGGTCGTATCGGTTGTGTCCGTTGTGTCCGTTGTGTCCGTTGTGTCCGTTGTGTCGATCGTATCGATGGTGTCAATGGTGTCAATGGTATCGATGGTGTCGATATCCGGCGGCGGAATCGGCACAAACCCCGGCGGGCCTATTATTATCCCCGGCTCGCCTTCAATAATCGCTTCCGGAAACTCTGGGGGAATATACTGTTCCTGTGGCACGGGCTGGGCCGGCGGTTCGCAAGTAGGAACGCTTGTGGGCAGCGTATTGGGAATAGTGGTCAGTCGTATCAATTCTCTGAGAGTATCAGATCCTACCGGCATGACCTCAGAGGGTTCCTTGTCCTTTTCAACGATGACCATTTGGCAAGAAGTTACCTGTCGTTCCTGGGTGAGCTGTTCCGATATGTTCCGGACCATCACGGCCCCCCAGATCACGGTAACGGACGTGTGGTTCTCGTCAATGACCGAGACCACATAGTCCGCGGCTCGATCGGTGGGGATAACCTGGATGAGGGCAGTTGGAGTGATCGTAGTGAATGACGACTCGGGGTCTGTAATGGGGAGTTTCCTTATGAATCGCACCATCCCCTTCGAGACGGAGCCGACAAAGGATGAGGCCGGACCCTGTTGTGAAAAGGCAATGAAACCAAACAGAGAGTCGCGACCGAGGGACGCATCCATTTGCACTGGCGAGGGGTGCCTCCACCAGATCTTGGCGTTCTTGTCCGTCGGTTCAGTTCCAATGGTATCCTGACAGTATACGGGGTCGCCTCTGCTGATAAGGCCGAAATCCGCCTCCCCCGCCCTTCTAACCATGGCCGCACCTTGGGTGCGCTCGATTTTGCCGACTTCCTGGCACACCAGTGCCTCTCCCTCGGGTCCTTGTGCCCAAGCTCCCGGCAAAGCGATGCAGCTAATGAGTGCGGCTCCTAAAATTACTCCCAGTACCCACCCAGACTCTCGTCTTATCATTATATTAGCCCTCCAATTGTGAAACTGGTCCCCTAAAGGGAGAACCGACGTGTAAAGGTGAACCCAAACCCGCCCCCGCGGCTCAAATTAGGACTGATAGAGATGGCCGACAAGGCTGGGTGCCACATAACAACACCTCCCCCCTCATTATGGACTACCAAATGGGGCAAAGGGTGGGAAAGCGCTACATTACTCATTTTAGACCCGATCAATAAATCGGCCGGCGCAACCAGCCTTGGCGAGAGAGCCTGATACCCCAGCTCTCCCAGAGTCATTACTTCGTCATCACAGCTAACCGGGTACTACGATCTTTGCAAAATTGGTTATCAGAGCCGCACTATCTCAGTGCACAGCGCACATTCAATATCTGCCTCAAACGCAACTTAATTCATAATAAAGTATGCTGAGAGAATGTGTCAAGTAAAATAACTATCGCGCTAAACTGGACTTCGCCCCGTCAGTTAGCCGCCCGCGAGCTTGGCGGAACAGTGTCGGACTCTCCACCTTGGCTAGTTCCGCTCATCAGGCGGTCGAGATATTGCTTCGCCTTTGTGTGCCCGGGATTTACAGCAATCGCTGCTTTGAGATTTTCCACCGCTTCAGGAGTCCGGCTAATCTTGGCATATGCCAAACCCAGTGTATAGAAAACGTCAGCATTGTTCTTGTTGACTGCCACAACTTTTTGAAGGGCCTCTATGGCCTCGTCGGTCTGCCCGCTCCTAAGCAGAGCAACACCCAGATTTGCTTGAGCAGCGGTGAAGTTGGGCTTCTTTTCTACAATTCTTTTGAAGCTCTCTATGGCTTCAACCACCTTCCCACTCTTTAACAGGTCATGAGCCACACGATAGTCGGAGTCAAGGGAGCCGTTCTTAAGTTGGGCTGCTGTCTTGAGATACTCGACCGCCAGCGATTGGTTTCCGGATTTCGCCAGAGTGCGGCCAAGCGCCTTGTAAGCAATTTCTGATCGCGGGTCGATCGCAATGGCGACCCTGTATTCTTTCATGGCCTCGTCAAGTCGAGCTGAGTGCTCCAACGCGAGGCCCAAATTGATATGAGCTGCCGCCAGGCGGGGATTGAGTTCAAGCGTCTTGCGGTACTCTTTTATGGCTTCTGCTGCCTTGCCGGAGTTGGCCAGGGCCATGCCAAGATTGTGATGAAAAGCTGCGGAGTTCGGATCAAGCTCTACGGCCTTTGTAAACTGGTGCACTGCTTCCTTTAAGTTCCCTGACTTCCGAAACGCTCCGCCCAAAAGGTTGTAAGCAACCGCATGGAGCGGGTCAATTTCGATGGCCTTTGTGTATACCTTTATTGCCTCGGAAGAGTTGCCGGAGAATTCCAGAGCGAGGCCCAGATTACAGTATGCGCTCTGGAGCTTAGGATTAAGCTCGATCGTACGCCGATATTCATTTATTGCTTCGGCAGCGTTACCGGAATTGGCAAGGGCCATGCCAAGATTGTGATGCGCATCGGCGGACTTGGGATCTACCTCGATAGCTTTTCGGAACTGTTGCATCGCCTCCTGCGGCTTCCCGGCTTCCTTGAGCGCACGTCCGAGCAGGTTGTAGGCTACCACCGAGCGAGGATCAATCTCGATGGTTCTGTTGTACAGCTTTATGGCGTCCTCCATACGCCCCGACTTTTGTAGCGCCAAGCCTAGCCCATAATGCGCTCGCACCGACTTCGGATCGATGGTGATGGCCTTAACGTAATGCTGCACTGCCTCCTGTGGGTTTCCAGTATGCTCCAAAAGACCCGCGAGGTTCATACGCGCGTTCTTGTTATAAGGATCGATTTGGACGGCCTTCCTATAGGCTGTTATCGCCTGGTGAAGATTCCCCGTTGATGTCAGTGCGCCGCCTAATGCGAGGAGACCCGCTGAAGTTCGGTGAGGCCTTTGTTTGAACTTCTCTATGAACTTCTCCGAGGCCTGGTCGATTTGCTCCGCTTTATAGAGCGTGACCCCTGGTTTTGGCGAAGAGGCTTCAGGCTGGATGGTGGATTGGCTAACCTTTCCAAAGAGATCTATCGCTTCGGAATAGTTCTTCGAAACTAGCAAGTTGGACATATAATTTACTGTGATGTCCAGAAAAGGAACCGTTTCAACATTCTCCGAATAGGTAGGCAACTGAGAGGCCGGACTCTTCCAGAACTGTAGCGCACTCCAGCTCTTGGCTAGAGAGAATGTTACGGCTCCCACACAGAGCACAGGCAAGATCGAAACCAAGGCGACAGCAGGGCGAAATGCTCGCGCGGACAGATTCGCTCTTCCCCAATTGAGCAGGGCCAGTGTGCCCGCACCGATTACTAGCAGCACGCCGGCCATTGGCAAGATTGCCCTATAACCGAAAAAAAGGTATTGCGGGATCAAAAGGCATTCAGGTATCAAGACGACGAGATAGAAGAGAACACCGAACGCAATCAAAGGCTTCTTTCTCAGAAGGACCAGGCCAATGCCGATCAGCGCGATTACTCCAGCGCAGGCAACCAGCGTAACGGGCGGATTCAGCAGTGACGCGGAAACCGTCTCGGCCCTCATGAATTCCGGTGTGAAGAAGAAGGGGGCCAGGGTCATGAACAGATAGGAGAACAGGATTCGGGACTCGGTCAACGCCACCTGCAGAAAGGTCTGCCCGCTGAATTTGTAATAATCGGAAAGGCGACTGACAATTTCCCAGGTATTTGCACCCGCACTACCATGAAAATACCTGGTGACCAACATGTAGGCGAGCACTGGCGGCAGTGTTATCAAGGCTACTATCAACGCCCTTTTGAACAATTGTCTGAAGTTTTGACGAAACAAGGTCACTTCGGCCAGACCGAATACAACCGGGATCGTGGCCAGGTTTTCCTTGCTGAGTAGCCCTATTAGAAAAAGTATAGCAGTAATGATGTATGCTGGAATCGTATGGCGGAATCGCCCCGACCGAGCGGCGAGGTACGCGGCCAGTGTCAAAAAATAGAAAAGGTAAGCCATGCTGGCTTCCCGCTGCCACTCGTAAAGGACCACAAACGTTTGAAGGGGATGGGCTACAAACAACAGCCCAAGGAAGACGCTTACGCCTTGCTTGTCGAGCCGCGTACCCGGTAACCTCAGACCTGGAATCTCAAAAATTATCATGCAAAGCAAAACGAGAGTAAGACCGCCCGCCGCGACAAAGATGATGTTGACCACCCGGAAATAGTACGGTTCCATTCCGGTTAGCACATAATTGTAATAGAGGCTGAGCATGAACAGGGGGCGTACTGGAACCAGTTGTATGATCTTGACCGGATCACGCTCGGCAAACTTGTCGGCATTGTTATAGATCAGAGCTGCGCCATCATAGACCATCGCTGAATTAAGTCCCTTGTGCTGGATGCCGAAGGCAACAGCGAAGAACGCCAAAAAGATCAGACAGAGTGCGAACACCGAAAAAGGAGGTCGCTTGGTCTCAATCCGGCCGTTGGAATTCTCGCCAATTTGTGAATTGTGTAATTCAGCCGCATTGCTCACGTTGTAATTCTCCTTCTTCATCATGTACTAAATCCAGACGTTCCAAGGTGATTTGAGCGAACATGGCCAATTTGTCCATCCACGGCGCCAGGCGCTCTTCCAAACGTCTGACCGGTCCAAAAGCCCTCTCCGGAGCAAATCCCCTCAAAGAGACCCCGCCTGAGAGGAGATAACTGATCGGCATTTGTGGTTCGATGCTTTTCACTCGCCACTGCGGAAACTCAGCAGCAAATCGCCGGCGATCCCTGTGGAAAAGTATCCATGGAAGGGCTCCGTTAGCTCCCGACAGAGGCCCTTTCATCGGAAATTCCCACTCACCCGATTCCGGATCAAATGGTTCATGGTGTAGCCGTGAATAAACGAGTCGCGACCAGTGGGTTACCCACGGTTCGATCATCACCAATCTGCCCAGGGGCTTCACACAGCGGGTTGCTTCTCTAAAGAAACGTCTTGGCCTGCCGAGATGATGCAGAACATCTATCATCACAATTGCCCTGAGCGAGCCGGTTCTAAATGGTATGTCGTTGGCATCCAGGACCACTGACAGGTCCTTCACATTTAGGATGTCTGAGGTTATCAGTTCGGGAAACGAATCTCTCATAAACCCTGCGCCGGAGCCCAATTCCAGGACCGGCCCATCCATCTGTGGCAAGGCGGTGAGTACCCCCTGGTACCACTTATGATAGATTTGCCTCAAGAATCCTTTGCGCTGAAGTATCCGGCGGCGGACTGCAGTTGTTTGAGGATCGTCCAGATCCAGATCTCGCGCAAGAGGATGCGCCAGCAATTGCCTAATCATGGTCTTGGCTTGGTCCTCACACAAACTTCAAGCGTAAAGCGGAAACGAATGCCATTCTCAATAGCAACAACCCGTGCTTCCAGCGCTGGATGTTCGTGCTTCCGTACCGGCGTTCCCGGTACCGTATGGGCAGATCGAGGATATGGAGATTTGACCGGGCTGCTCCCAGGATAAGGTCAAAATCTCCGAAGGGATCCAAATGTCCGAAGTATGACCGATTAGCCGCGATAATTTCGTATTGTTCTTTCCAGAGGACCTTGGTTCCACACAGGGTGTCTTTGATAGGCTGGCCTAGTGTCCAGGAAAAACCGAGACTGAACAGTTTGTTGCCAAGCAAATTGATGAAACGCATTGCCTGGTCCTGCATCGGATAAACCAGCCTCACTCCGTTTATGAATTCTCCCTTCCCCGAAACGAGGGCCTCATAAAAGCGAGGAAGGTCCTCCGGCGGGACTGTTAGATCGGCATCGAAAATCATTAGGATGTCACCCTCGGCCTGGGCGAATCCCAATCTGACCGCATCTCCCTTTCCCGACCCGCTCTGTTTAAAGAGTTTGCACTTACGCTCGGAGCCGGAATTCATGGCCATTTCAATTGCTTCGTACGTCTTGTCGGTAGAGTGACCTTCCACAAAAATAAGTTCCGTTCCCCGGCCCATCTCCGGGACTCGCTTGAAGATCTGGTCTATGTTTCCCGCTTCATTCCGGGCAGGGACAATAACCGAAACCAGAGGCTTCTCGATGGCAGGATCTTCTCGCGGGAGCGGACGAGCCACGACAAAATTAGATAGACCTCCAAGTCTGAACGGCCACAGCTTGACAACAAATCGATTGAGGAATGGCTGCAGAATTGGGATATTGAGTGGACATAGGATTTCGCTCCAATGCCTGATTACCTGAAAATTTGTCAGCTTAAGGAGATTGGCTATGTCCTCCACAGTAAGCCAGTTCTGATACAAGGTGGGCCTGGCCAGCTTCAGCCGCTCTGTTACTGCCAACGGAAGCTCCCAGAGCCTGCTGTAAGTATTTATTATCAGCCTTGTATGCGGCTTCGCAAGGGAGGCAACCGTTTGAAATACCTGCTGAACATCCCATAGGTCGTTCACGAGATCAGACAAAATAATTACGTCGAAGGTCTCTTTGATGTCCAATTCTTGCGCATCAGCATGGACAAGGCGAAGTTGGGGGTGGCGAGCTGAAGCGAATTTAATCATCTCTGCCGAAAAGTCCACTCCTACCCCGACTGATGGCTCAAGCGCGGCCAGAAGATCGCCATAGGCGCAACCGAGTTCAATTATTCGTTGCCCAGGCAGAACAAGGGTCTGAAGAATTCGTGTCACTCTCTGGTGGTAAAACTGACCCCACCCTGGGCCCCGGCTCATTTCCAGAGCCATCGAGTCCCAGTGAGCCCGGCGCTTTTCAGTGTAATCATCTCTTTCCGCGGTCATGGGGCGGAAACCTCATACAAAAAACAACATCATCATATAAATGATCATTCGAGCAAACGATGTGCAGAAGTTGCGCGCACAGCGTGTCTTACCGGGCTACAATTGTCCCTCGAGAATAGTGCAGAATGTCGGGCCTACCACCGCTTGCCGCGATGTAGGCTAGTTCCAAAGCCGTTCCGGCCTTGTCTCCATTACAAGATTACCCTGGCTCTTATTGCGACCGTTGATCCAAAAAAGTAACAGTTACAAGCCGGATGGTCAACAGTTTTTGGTGTCGATGTGTCAGAGCTTGCGCTCGCAGGGCCGCTTGGCAGCATGGGCCCAACTGCATGTGGCAGGAGATCCAAGAAGCATCATCATGGCCACTACGGGCTTCTATAGTGCATGCGTCGTGCGTGGGTCGTGCATCATTTCTTCCCAAACCCAATCACAGGCTTCCCTTTCTTTATCCGGACGTCGAGAACATTGGTCTGCTCTGAACCGATCCGTACATTAGGGACGATTCTCTTGGACGGGTTCAAGCCCGCGACTACCGGGAGAACTACGGTATAAGTCCCTGGGGGAAGTGTGAACTCCTCCTCAGGACTGATGTTGAACACCCCTCTCTCACCGCGGACTTCAATTTTCTCCATGGTTCGGGTCTTGAGAAGTTTTCCGTACCTGGATAGAGCGGAATCCACATCGGCCGGCTTGTCCACATTCAGAAGAAGACCCGCCACTCTTCTTGACAAGGTTAGAATAGCCTGCTTGGCCCTTCTTCCCGACTCCAAACGCGACCACATCGACTCCGATCTTGTCCTTAGAGCCGTGTTGAACCGCCGCCTTGACCACATCCTTGGCGGCACACTTCGCAGTCCCTGCGGTGACAAGTAACACGCGGGGTTTCAAGGTCCCGACGCCACTGAAGTCCTTCTTCAGGGAATAAGCGGCAGCAGCGCACGGATTGTTGTGACCGCCGGGGTTCACAAGCGCCAGTTTCTCTTTTAGGCCTGCGAAAGGAGATTCAGCCCATTCGAAAAGCATGTGGCTGAGGCATGCAGTTTCTTTCTGCTTCTTGTTGGCGTCGGATTGCTTGCACAGAAAGTCCCTTACCGCCATTTTCGACCCAGGGGTGAGGTTTCCTGCCAGCTTCGCCACGAAGGTTTCCGCAGCTTGGCTCCTTGAAGGGGTCCAGGGTTTCGCCTTGCGAGCCATCACAACCGAGTCGTCCAGAATCACCATCAAACCCCATCGAGTCATCACTCCGGAATAATTGTGTATCTTGATAAGCAATGATCCGGGTAGCCGAAACTGTTCCCGTTTGTTGGCTTCTTCAGATACCTGACTTTTGTCTTGCACAGGCGCTGCAGGAACACTCTCTTTCGGCGCTCGCACTGCTACCGCCTTGCCTGCCTTCTTCCGGCCAGGCCCTGGTGCTGTGTCCCAATCGGAAGATTCTGAGCCGGGGGTTGGTTCATGAATGCCTTTATTCCGCCTCTGCACCGTACTTTCTTTCTCGCCGCCAGCTCGCGCCGGGCTCCCTCGTTACAATTACGGGCGTGTCAACCTGCTTCGGGCCCGAGCCGTCTCGCACGCTGGCATCAGGCGGCTGCGATACCCCCCCCTCGGGGAATGGTGGAGCTTCAGTCCCGGCTTTCGGGTACCGGAAGCGGCAGCTTGTTCCGGAGGGCCTGTCTGAGGTTCCTTTTCCTCGGCTGCGCCTAGCGGTTTTTCCAGGGATGGAAAGAGAACTTTCGACGGGTCAACGGGGCTCCCGCCCACCCCCTGGAAGAGATTGGTTGAGGAGAACAGATTATCCGGCGGAACCCGGTTGAAAACCGGACCAAGTTGTTGGCTCGAACTTGATGAGCCTCCAAGGTGAGTAGCAGGCGCTATGACACCCAGGACGTAGCCCAAGGCCAGCCCCACCGCCAATGCAACCGCTACACCGATTGATTTGAAAGGAATAGCCTTGCCATTTCTCTTGGCGGAAGGCTGAGACGACCTTGCTTGCTGGCTTGCGCTTTGCCGGCCGTCGAGGGGTTGATCCGACATGGTAGCCCCCTTGTGGGGTCCGGGGCGAGCAGTAAGCCGAATCCTGTTCCCGGTAAACCGGGCGGCGATCATTCATCTAGGACGACGGTTACCCGCCGCCTCAAGCGACCTACCCGGAAGCATCGGACGGGCCGTCCTCAAACGCTTCCCTATTCGGTCTTGCTCCGGATGGGGTTTACCTGGCTTCCCGTGTTACCACGAGAACCGGTGAGCTCTTACCTCACCCTTTCACCCTTACCTCCGGTATACCGGAGGCGGTCTGCTCTCTGTGGCACTTTCCTTGGGGTTGCCCCCACCGGGCGTTACCCGGCATCCTGCCCTGCGGAGTTCGGACTTTCCTCCCGCGCTCAATTGCGCCGGCGATCGCCTTGCTGCCCCAGACACTGCGCTTTATATGACAACCGGCAAAAAAAAGCAAGCCGCGCGTCTAGCCAAAAATCCTTGAAATACTACCAATTGTGTTGTAGCATCTAAGCGGTTTATGAGCTTCTTTTCGAAGGAAGCAGATTATGCTTAGATATCAGTCAGTTGCCATCTTCCTCATTTTGGTAATTCATTTGTTGCCCGGAGCCGATGCTGCGGCCGGTTTGCCAGATCAGCTAAGGGACCACAACTTCAACCTTTACTCCGCCCCGTGCCCCGCCAATGATATGACTCTCCGGGACCTGAAAGGACGCGAAATCACCTTGGCCGCGCAACGCGGGAAAGTGGTAATCCTAAATTTTTGGAAAATCGATTGTCCTCCATGTTCCGTGGAAAAACCGATTCTGGAGAAAATCTACCGGAAATATGCGAGCCGCGGACTCGAAATTGTAGCCGTGAACCTCGTGGACGGCCAGGACCGGATACTTCCCTACGTTCAGCAAGGTGGGTACAGTTTTACTTTCGCGTTTGATCCATCAAATAGGTTTTCTGTCCGACAACAGGCTTTGCGGTCAGGCACTCCGGCCACGTTCGTAGTGAATTCCAATTCAGAGGCTATCTACGAAATGCCAGGTGTTCCTACCACCTACGTGATAAATCGGCAGGGTCAGGTTGTAGGAAACGGCGTAGGGCTTATTAACTGGGAACAAGGGCCGTTGACGGAATTATTGGAGTCTCTACTCGGGCCGACACCCGCGGCGGTTGCACAGAATCCGATGGCCTACTCTGGGGCTGCGCAACAGGGTTCGGATCAGGCGTCGGGCCTGGAGACCGTCGTCCCAGCAAGAGGCCAAAGGCAGCGGGTTTTGCAGGTAGCCCAAGCAGAACCGGCTTCATCCTCGACTCGTCAGGACGCGCCGCCACTGCCCTTTGGAGGCCTCCTAGGGTCTCAACAGCCGGTGACGAGCAACCCGCCCGTTTCCCGGCCCCCTGCGAGCCCAAGCGCCATTCAAGCACCTACCATGCCCCAGGCATATGAGGCACCGGCTACGGTTGTTCGCCCTCAAAAGAAGCCCGAACCGGCTCGAACCGTCAAGCCTTCGGAAAGAACTCCGATGCCTTACAACCCAGCCCGGCCTAGGGTGTCCGGCCCTCCGACAAAGGCCGCTACGACCGGTGCCACCCGCTCAAAGAAGAGCCCCACAGTGGCCGCGCCTGCGGTGCCTCCGGCATCGCAACCCTTTGCATCGACCGCTCCCTCGACAGCCCAGCCGGCTACATCAATGCCGTATCTTCCCCCCGCGAGCCCCTATACTCCGTCAGGATCACAAGGAAGGCCGACAAATGTGATCCCCGATGACAGCGGCACTGTGACGGCAAGAATTCCCTCCAATGCGCCGGTTCCGGGTTTTGATCGTTTTGGAGTGACCGGCCGGCCCCCCTCGACTAGTCTCCCTCCGGCGCAGCCTCTTGGCACAAAAAATCCGATAGACGGATTTATCCTGGACTCATTCGGAAGGCCCGGGATGCAGGTTCAAGGCCCCAAACCTTCTAGGACTTCGGATACGCCGGCGTCGTCAATATTCGGCCAGATAGGTCAGGATGTTCAAGACTTGGGAGCGGGGATAAAGGACACATTTTCGAGGATTGTCCCTGGAAAGTGACTAGAACGCCGGCAAGAGTAGGACTAGTCATCCCTCGCCCTACAGGGGCTCTATTTTGGTCCATGAATCCAGCTTAACCAGCACACTCTGATTGAACATTTGGACGGATAGGGCGAGTTGGCGTTCCGTTCGGCGCCGTACGACCACGCCTTCGGTCCCCTCCAGAGGACCTGAGAGGATCAATACTCGCCTCCCAGGAACGAGTCCAGGCTTTACGAGCAGGTCCTCCCCCGTTTCAATTGCCCGGGCAATTGAATGCAACTCCTTTACAAACCTCTCCTGATCGTCAACCTTGATGATGCGCACTAGCTTCTTGGTGTCGTAGAGCAAGTTGTGCCTTTCTCTGTCGAGAGCAAAACAGAGATATCCACTGAATAGTGGGACTTCGGTGGTTCGCGTCCTGCCCCAGTATCCCACCTTCGTCTTGCGTTGATAAAGAGGCAAGTAGTAGCTGATGTTACGATTCAAGAGGTAAGTGGCTACTTGTTTCTCGCAGTTTGGTTTGACATGCATTACCCACCACGCACCCAAATCCTCGTCCAGGGGGCGATCTTCTGGATGCCTCGCTTTCACCGTTTCCTTGGCTACTGCCACAGATTCTCTTTCAGAGACCAAGTGCGCAACCCTCGACTGAACTATGCCTATTTCCGATCACGGACCGATGCTTTCTACCTTTTCGATGCTCGAACCGGCTTGTTCCACCGCGTTTGGGAGTCCCCGGCTCGCCGGCTTTACTGTCGAATATTCGCTTTCCGTCGTCAACACCTGACTTTCAGCATTGGTGTGGCCCCAACTTCGTGTTGCTCCGAACATCAAGCACGACTGCCCCAAAACGGCCGGCGTTGCTCATCTATTTGCAACGTCAATTCCCGACTTTGCTGATCTCAAGCTGTGCCGGTGCGCTTGAGCCCGAAGGGGGACGCACTTCTTGCACTATCCTGTCGATGCTTTCCACTATATCATTCAGTTCTACAACCAGCTGGGTGGTGCGCTTGGTTCCCTCATCCTCCACGCTGCGGTACCATTTGTCTATTTTTGACACCTGGTCTTCGAAAGAAACGAGTTCCTGCCTTGATCGCTGCTGCGCCTCGCCTTCTGTCGAGGCAATATTGCGGCTGATATCCACACCCGCGCCGATGGCATCCCTCAGTCGCTTGTAAAGCTCTCCCGTTTCCGCACCTGCTGCCACCGAGGCTAGTGACGCGGATCTCAGTCTTGATTGAAACTCAAAAACCCGTGTAACGAGCGACTTCAAGGTCGCGGCGTCGGTCCGAGTCAAGGACTTGACCACCTGCGAGTAGTCCTGAGACAATCGAATCCAGTGTTCTGCAGAAAACATGGAACTTGCCTGTGTCAGAAGTGGTTTGCGCTTGCGCTCGACCCAGAGAGCCGCTGCCAAGGGCGCGCCTCCGGCGATGAGAATGAACACGAAGGCGGCCGGCCCTCTAAAAATGGCTGCTAAGAGCAAAGAGAGCGCGGACACTACCAGACCTGAATTCCATAGGCGTCTAACCCAGGGCTCCGCGCTGTGGTCTACTAGTCGCGCTTGAACTTTCATACCTTTCAGGGCATCCTCAAGCCTCACGCCGGAATCTTGATCTATTCCGGTTATTAGTATGGTCGGCCCGTTTTTCAACCGCCTTTCCGCGCGGATGGTGTCGAAGCCCGGAAACCAGCTTTTCAATGCCTGCAACAGTTCCCCTCGACCGGTTTGTGAGGGGACATCCCCCAACTCCAGAGCCAGCGAGCCCTTGGAAACAACGGAGGGAGGCAGTTTTCCACATTCCGGACAAAACGGGACGTCTTGCCGAAGGCTGGTCCCACATTCGGAGCAAGAAAGGTGACTCTGGCTTGCCATAGTATTCACCGTAGCATAAAAGGGGCTAGACGCTTATGAAATCTGTGCGTTCAAAGGAGTACATTGCGACGCGGATCTAGAGTGTCATTGAGAGGGCGTGAGCCCGAAGCAGTCTCCGGTGGGGTGGACGTCCCGCCGGTCGTCTTTCCCGCGAAAGCGGGAATTCAGACTTGACCCCCGTCGGAGTCCGGGGTGACAAGTGACCGGCAATTCCGCGTTCCGCACGGGACGGTCCTACCGATGAGATTGCTTCGTCGCTTTGCTCCTCGCAATGACAAGGCACGTTTGGTGCGCAAGTTACTCGTTTTAAAGCGCCTCCGCAAGAATCAAGAATTGAGCAAGGGACTGCACTTCATGCCGGTGTGTTGTCACTCTGACGGCTCTCTCCCTACTGACAATTCCATCTGGGTAGCACTTCTCCATCTTTTTGCAGGCTCCTTCTCCAGGCATTTTAGAATCATAGCGTCCAACCAAGCTGGAAGTGTGTATCTGTGCACTCTTGGCGGGATGGCAAATGTCTTCAGATGCAGGAAGCGGTATTCGTCCACATTTGAGCCCAAGAAGGGAGCCTTGCCCGTGGCCAGCCGGTAAAGCGCTATACCCAGGGCGTAAATGTCCGCGGAAAACGCGTTGACGGATTTAGGTCCCAGGATGAAAGCTTCAGGAGCAAGGGCGGAAGGATCGACTCCCGGGTCTTGCCAAAGCCGATGCCTGTATCCTCTAAGATCAACGAGTGATTTCCAGACCCCGCAGTCGACCAGCTTCACCACTTTCTTGCGATCATCGAACAGGAAAGAGGAGAGCTGGAGGCTGAGGTGGGGCAATCGTCGCACGACGCCGTCACTGCCTCGATGCATGTGAGAATAGCCGACACTGTTCAATATTTGCGGCAAAACCTGAATCAGCAGCTCGATGGGCAATCCATCCGGTTCCCGCTGAAGAAGCGTCTCCAAGCTCATGGGAATATATTCGTAGACGAGCGCCTGATCTCCGTGCAGGCTTGCCAAACCGAGAACCTTGAGGACGTTGGAGTCAACCATTGCGCCCTGATACTTGACTATCTTGGTTAGTAACTGGCCAAGGTCCGTGCCTTCGGTGAACCGGGAATCAAACACTCTTAGAGATATGGGACCGTCGCCCGACGTTGCTTCGGCCTTATAGAGAGCCGCATACGGGCTGCTTCCGATGATCTCGGTGAGTTTGTAGCCTCTTGAGTCAGGGCCTTCGAGGATTCCGGGAAGCAGCGAGAGCTCCTTCACACTCATACCCACGAATTTGCCCCAATCTGCCGACTCGCTCTCAGGACCCGGCGCTGCCCCCTCTGTTGCAGCAGCAGGATAATCACCTGCCGGCTCTACCGGCAAAGAGTCTGGCGTGGGCTCCCCATCCACAACCACAGGCGCTCCCGGCTCTTCACTCCCGGATCGAATCCGAGCCGCGTCGGAAACGAAGCTTTCCTGCACCTGTCCTTCGGCATTGACAGCGGGGGCTTGCGACGGCTTCCCCTGGTCCGTGTCTGTAGTCTGGGACTCAGTGATCTCTGTCCCGCATGCAGGGCAGCGGTTAAAGGGGCGAGGGTCCATGTGGCTGCATACCGGACAGTGATATAGCGACTTTAGGAACTGTTTTTCTTCATGGATTTCGGTTTCTTCGACCAGGCGATTTCGAGCGAAGTATTGCTCCTTGGTTATAGCTCCTTGGCCTATAAGCTTCTTCACAGTTGCGATCAGTTCCTTGGGGGTCAGATGGTGCTTTGCAAGCAGATCTCGATCCTTTGCCCCTCCGCAATAGTCTGCAACGAATTCCTCAATATCCAGCTTGACCGTCATCCTGCATCCTTTTGGCCACCTGTAGTCCCAACGACCCAATACAACCGCGTGGTTTAGGTGCCGACTACGTGTAACTCTAATGCCCCCGAAGCTGATGCTCCCACCACTGGATATCCGAATGAACCAAGCCCGACGTATCATTTGCCTTCAGAATATTGTCGATCCAAGCCAAGGATTCATCCGGAGTGTGACTGTATATCCTGTCCCATGCGTTTCCTCCTGCAATCCCGAAAAGAAGAACCGTAACCACGGCATTGGCGAAGTCTTCGGGAACCTCTCCCGGAATATGTAATTGCCGCTCAGAAATCATGATCTCGATCCCAGCAATCTTTGGTAAATGAAAGACCGGAAAGAGGTTATCACGGAACCGCATATTTGCTCCACCCTTCCAGAGATCACCCCGAGAGTCCTCGAATGCTTCAGGAAGCAGCGCGGTTGTGGAGGTCTCGACGCCCCAACAACATCAGGGTCCTTTGCCCGCGCAGACCATCGAAATTCCGGAAGACGTTCTTAGGATCCGTTTTCGCTTCTGATGAAATCGCCGGTCATTCAATCAGGCACCAGCCATCCTGCAACCTCTTTGCCGTTGCCATCTTTTCCTTTGAAAGGGACCATACGTCTCAAGATGTCAGCGATCTTCTTGGCCTGATCGCATTCGAAGTCGTCACATGTGTAGCCTTGCTTGCAAGGAGCGCAAATCCTCGCTTCAACCCATTCGGCCAACTGTTTCAGATCCATGGATGCCTCCCGAAAGAAAACGTGTGATCACAGCTGCGAGCACTCATCCAATTCGTGCCTCCCCCCGCCACCGACCTCATTTTGACACTACTGGCAAATGAAGGACTATTCCCACTTGCGACATTTGATAAGGATTCAGAATATTATCCCCCTTCGCGCTTTGTGTCGCTGTGGCGACCAAATTGATATCGCCTCAATTTGGAGTCAAGTCCTACGTGCAGGCACGACCCACTTTGCAAAATGGACCGACTCCGGGATATTTAATCCTTGGCTACAATCCGGCCCAGACGCAGCTTGCTCTATCATAATGCAGTTGGCACTTCTTTCACAAGCGACCTTGCAAGATCGCCGCATATTTTTCGGGCAACATGATGGAGGTACGGACCGCGATGCTAAAAAAGTTTTCTTTTCCAAGCAAAAAAATGGATCTGATGTTATTTATATATTACAATAGCCCTGAGTGTGATGGCCCTGCTCCAACACTGTAAGGGACAGAGATTTCAAGGGGACATCAAGCAGGGAACCCCTGAATAGACCTAATGAAAATCCGGAAGAGGAAGGAAAGGAGAGAGTCATGCGGATAAGAGGGCTCGCTGCCGTTTTTGTGGTCGCGCTTCTGGCGTTTACCGTTGCCGGGCCGCCAGTTGTGGGCGCGGCAGAAGAGAAGCTGCCGTCCAAGTCTGATGCAAGCTGCGTGAAGTGCCATGCTGATTACGAGAAGACCGCCAATCTCCTAGCAGGAAAGTTGGTGGAGGTTGCCAACAAGTCAGGAACGATTCAGCTCCAGATCGACAAGGACATGGAGGTGATCTATTTTGATGACTCGACCCAACTGAAGAACGCACCTGCTTTCAAGGACATTCCCAAGCAAGAATCGGTGAGGATCACGTACATCAAGAAAGATGGCAAGAACTTCGCCAAATTAGTCGAAGTCAAGAAAGGCATTGCTGTCCCGAAGGAGAAGCTTGCCGACACTGAAGAGGTCGCGCTGTTAATTGCCAAGGGACCCGAAGCGGGAAAGTACGTTCTCCTGGACAGCCGGCCGGCTAACTTCTACAACGAAGGGCATATACCGACAGCAGTGTCTATGCCATTTCCCGCGTTTGACAAGCTGGCGGAGACGCTTCTGCCCAAAAACAAGGACATGGTCCAAATCTACTATTGCTCCGGCTTCTCTTGAGTGATGAGCCCATTAGCCGCCAGGAAGGCGGAAAAACTCGGTTACAAGAACGTCAAAGTGTTTCACGCAGGACTCCCTGCATGGAAAAAGGCCGGCCACATAGTTGTTTCCAACATCGCGGGTATCGAGAACTATAACAAGAATGAAGCTTCGTACATTTTGATCGACCTCAGACCGTCAAAGCTCGCCGAACAAGGCCACATTCCCAAGGCCGTTGCAATGGCCGAAGGCGGACTTGACAAGATGAAGGAGCAGTTCCCGAAACACATGGCCGCTCCCATCATACTTTACAATCAAGATGGCGCCCTTACCTCGGCGGAAGAGGCATTCAAGAAGATATCGAGCTGGGGCTACAAGCAGGTGAGCGTCCTTTCCGGCGGCTTCCTGGCATGGGAAAAGGCCGGCAAGCAGGTTGCCAAAGGTCCGGCCGAGAGTAAAATCGCCTATGTCCGCAAACTGCTGCCTGGAGAAGTAGACATTGCGGCATTCAAGGAAGTCGTGATGAAACCCGCTGCAGGGTTCTTGATCCTCGATGTTCGAACGCCCAAAGAAGCGACGGACGGCATTTTGCCCAACGCGCTGAACATTCCTATGGAAGAGTTGGAGCAGCGTATCGCCGAGGTCCCCAAGGGAAAAACCTTGGTCATTCATTGTTCCACAGGCGTCCGAGCCGAGATGGCCTACAGTGTACTGAAAAAAGCAGGATACGATGCAAAGTATGTGAAAGCCAAGGTTGAGTTCGACCCTGAAAAGAAGGGTAAGTACACAATAGAAGAATGACCTCCGGAGTCATAGGATGAGCCCCTCAGCAAGGGGCTCATCCTATGCTTTTTGCCCTGTTGCGGGTTCCTCGGAATTGCGCTCCCACTCCCCCTTCCCTTCAACACAACCTGCTTGTCAATCCCCGATCAGAGGTGATAACGTTTACTGGGGGCGTGTCGCTTGTCCCCATACATTGGCATCATTTTGCCACGAATTCGGGAAAGCATTCTTTCCGCGGCAAGCTATTGGGACAAGTTGTCCGATCAAGGATCTCTCGTCTTAGCATAGAGATGAGCTGTCTCTTGTTTTCAACAAAGCCGTATTAGAATAAGGCACCTGCACAGAGAAGGAGAAAGCCATGGGCATTTGGGACCTTGTAAAGAGCGAACTCATAGACGTAATCGAATGGCTGGATGACTCGGGTGATATCCTCGTGTGGCGCTTCCCTGATGATGATCACGAAATAAAGATGGGCGCCAAGCTTACTGTGCGGGAGGGTCAGGCCGCGGTCTTCATCAATGAGGGTCAGCTTGCGGATGTCTTCACGCCCGGACTTTACAGCTTGACAACACAAAATATGCCCGTGATGACCACCTTGCGGTCATGGAAGTATGGGTTCGAGTCACCATTCAAGGCGGAAATCTATTTTGTCAGCACACGCAATTTTCTTGATCTGAAATGGGGAACGCAAAACCCTATCATGATGCGTGACGCTGATTTGGGAGTAGTCCGACTCAGAGCGTTCGGCACCTACAGCATCCGCGTCAAGGATCCAGGCGCGTTCATCAAACAGGTGGTGGGCACTGATGGATGCTATACCACCGAGGAAATTGAAGGGCAACTTCGAAGCATGCTCGTATCCGCCTTTAGCGGCATGCTGGGCACGTCCAAGATAGCGGCGTTGGATCTGGCAGCAAACTACAAGACCATGGGTGACCAGGCCATGACATCCATGGACCCGGATTTTCAGACATACGGGATTTCTCTCACCCGCTTCGTAATCGAAAACATCTCGGTCCCGCCCGAGGTCGAGAAGATGCTGGACACTCGCTCCCAAATGGGACTCGTGGGAGATATGGGCCGCTTTACCCAATTCCAAACCGCCCAGGCCATCCCTGAGGCAGCGCGCTCAGGTGGGGCGGGAGGATTTACGGGAATGGGAGTCGGCATAGCAATGGGACAGCAGATGGCGGGCGCCATGACCGAGAGCCTTGCCCAATCCAAGGCAGAGCAAGCGGCTCCCGCTGCCCAGACACAGACCGGAGGCAAATTCTGTGGTCAGTGTGGAAAACCCGTATCGTCGGAGGCAAAGTTCTGCGCTGAATGTGGAACTCCCCAACAGGCGAATTGCCCCAAGTGCGGAAAAGTCAATGCCTCGGACTCCCGATTCTGCCAGGAGTGCGGAGAGAAGCTGAAATAAGCCTACGCTTATAGAAACGGGTGGAGGGGACACTTCTCGCAAAGGGGAATTCTCTTGCAGTAGAAATGGCCCGCAGCGTCGAGCTGGGCATGAAAGTCGTTGAATAGGTCTACGTCTGACGGAGAGTTGGCCTCAAACATGCTCTGCATAGTGTCGTAATCTGCGTTTTCACTAACAAGTCCGTGACGGTAGAGAACTCTCTTGGTGTAAGCATCAACCACAAAGATGGGTTTGTTTGCGGCATAAAGAATGATGCTGTCCGCGGTCTCTTTTCCAATTCCCTTTACGGAAAGCAATTCCTCTCGCAACTTGGCCAGAGGGGCGGAAAAGAGCGAATCCAAATCCCCGTCGTGTTTCTCCACGAGCTGATTCACGAAGTTCCGCAGCCGAATAGCCTTCACATTGAAGTACCCCGCGGGTTTGATGAGCTGTGCAAGCTCCTCATGATTGGTACGGTATATCTTGATCGGATCGAGCCTGTCGGCTGCTTTGAGATTGTCGATGGCCTTGGCCACATTCTTCCATGACGTGTTCTGGGTCAGTATTGCGCCGACGCACACTTCAAATGGGGAGTTTGCGGGCCACCAATGTCTCGGGCCGAACCACTCGAACAGTGCTCTATACATGCTCATTAAGAGCGTTTGAGTAACAGCCTTCTTCTTGGGGGGCTTATCTTGGTAGGTTCGGAGCACGACCTGCTTCATGCGCTTAATTCCACTTGATTATTGCTGATTCCAGACTGGTTAGAAAACTTACCGGCTGAGGAATCCGCTGTCAACTAAAGGGATGTGTAAGCATTCAGTTGTGCGGGGCCAATAGCTCCCATATCATTGCGCGGAGCGTAGCGATGAAGCAATCTCCAGTTTAGGAAAACGGGGATACCGGCATTGCGACACAATGACTACCTCTATCCCGGCAAGACTGAATGTATACGATGACATTGCTATTAAAATGGACTCTTCACGATCGTTTTGATATAGATCCGGATTATTCGGCAGGAAAACAAAGAAAAGTATGTTCTTCCGGTCAACCCCCTGATATGGTGAGGGAAATCAAGTGCCGCTATCGAGGGCAATCAGATGACTGGGAGTGGTGAAGAGACAAAGAGAGACAATTCGACCTGAATTCAATCCTGCAATCATGATAGATTTTCAGGGTGCCAAGATCACCTCGGACACAGGTTTTCTCTTGCTGCGAGAGATAGATGAGCGTTTCGGCATTCTGGGGCCAATCGAGAGCGAGCTGGAGGATACCAGATCCTGGGTTCACAGCAAACACTCTCAGCTTCAAATGGCTCGCCAGAGGGTCTATCAGATAGCGGCTAGGCATGAGGACTGCAATGATGCGGATTTCCTGCGCATTGATCCTGCTCTTCGCCTCGCCATCGGCAAGAACAACGAGGCCGGGGCCGGTCAGTCGAGGCTATCGAGGCTTGAAAATGAGGTCCTTGGCACCGAGGATGGATTGAAGGCGATCGAAGCTGCGCTCACGAGGTCCAATGACACGCTCATGAAGAGAAAGAAGAAGCAGCGACTCATCGTGGATGTTGATTCAACAGAAGACCCTGCCCACGGCAAGCAAGAGCAGGTGGCGTTCAACGATCATTTGGGGAAGAACTGCTTTCACCCGCTGTTTGCTTTCACCAGTGACGGGGACTGCCTGAGGGCTAAGCTCAGGCCCGGCAATGTTCATTCAGCCGATGGCGTTCTAGACTTCCTTGATCCGATTGTGAAGCGGTATAGGTCTCGATTCATCCTGTTCTGGCTTCGCGGGACGCGGCTTTTGCTCAGCCCGAGCTTTATGAGTATTGCGAGGGTGAACGGGTCACGTACTTCATCAGGCTTCCGGCCAATGCGGTGCTGAACAGACTCATCGACCCGTATCTGACACGTCCGGTGGGGCGGCCGCCCAAGGGTGGGATTCAGATCAGACTGATTGGTCTCCGGTACCAGGCACAGACTTGGGACAAAGAACGCAGAGTGGTCGCCAAAATCGAGTGGCGCGATGGGGAACTCTTCCCAAGGATCGGGTTCATCGTGACCAATTCCAAGCTTTCTGCCGGGAAGGTGGTCAAGGTGTACAACGGTCGTGGGGACGTTGAGAATCGGATCAAAGAGGGGAAGAACACGCTGCGTTGGGACAAGACGAGCTGCCATCGATTTTCCGCCAATCAGGCACGGTTGCTCATGGGAGTCTTGGCCTACAATCTCCTCCACATGCTCCGACAATTCTAACCTCGTGGGTGAAGAGGTCAAACGTTCAATGGAATGGCTCATGAAGCGTCTGATTAAGGTCGGAGCGAAAGTCGCGTATCATGGTCGGAGGTGGTATGTTCATGTCGCTTCGGCGTTTCCTTTGGTCCGACATTACCGGGCTGTGTTCGGGTGACGGGTGGGGCGGAAAAAACGGTTGACGGAGTGACGGAGGGTGGGGCACAATCAAAAACAGGAAAAAAGTAGCTTTCTCAGCAAGGTGACGAAGGTTTTGCCTGAGGCAGGTCACGTGGAGACTCTCCACGGAGACCTTTCTGGGGTCAGCGGGGTGACCCCTCTGCCCCTCAAAGGTGCCAAAACGCTCAAAAAGGCAAGACCACCGGATAATTCCTATGGATACGAAGAGTGTGAGCGTGATAGTCTAACGCACCAGGCAAACCTCGGGAGGCTCTTATGCTAGAAAATGAGGAACACACGCGTGGAGGTGAGCAGGAAGTGAACACCACTCGCCGCGGCTTCCTGAAAGCCCGCGACCGCGAACAGGAGCGGCCATCGCCGCCGGTGCGGTCAGCGGGGTCGTCAGCGGGGAAGCGGCCGCTCAATCCGCGGACGAGAGTGGCACTTTCAGGATGAAGTCGGTCGTCGCCCAGCCTTCCTTGTTCTACTATCCAGGCGAGGAATTGGCCGACGACGAGATCAGGGTCTCGGTCATGGGCTCGGGTTGGGGCAATGCGGTTCGGCGGCGCCAGGCGGCATGCTCGCTATTTATCGAGCTGGGCAACGGAGACTCCTTTGTATGGGATCTTGGCATGGGGAGCCTTATCAACTACAACACGATGCAGGTGCCCTATAGCCGCATGGACAAGGTGTTCCTGACCCATCTCCATGCGGACCACACGACCGATGTAATTCCGCTCTATTGTTTTGGCCCTGCCGGTGGAGACCGATTCACACCGCTCCGAGTCTGGGGACCATCGGGCGACCGACCCGAGTTAGGGGTCAAGTACATGATGGAGACGGGCCTCAAGGCGTTTACCGTCTGGCATACCACTAGTTTTAGGACTGTGGTGCCGGGAAGCTCGCCAACGACCGGAGCCTACGGACTCGACGTGACCGAACTGGACTATCGGAAGTCAGGCGGTGTCGCCTATCGGGAGAACGGTGTCACCATCAAGTATTGGCCAGCATTGCACACGATCGATGGTGCCATTGGCTATCGACTTGAATGGAACGGCATGAGCGTCGTCTGGTCGGGCGACACCAATCCGAGCCATATCTTCGTCAGAACAACAGGCAGGGAGCGGACTTGATGTTCCACGAGACCGCTCCGATCTCGGACCGGATCGTCGCATCCGGGGTTCCTAAGGAGTTCGCGAACACGATCGTGAATTCCTCGCATACACGGCCAGCGCGCACTCGGCAAGATCTTTGCGTTGACGAAGCCCCATCTCGGCGTGACTGTCCACAGCGCCGTCGATCCCCAGGAAGTCTCGACCTACCTCGACGAAGTAAGGGTGCATTGGAAGGGACCGTACCAGTTGGTTGCAGATGACCTGATGGTGTTCAACATCAGCAAGGGCAAAAACACGATCACTGTTCGGCAAGCCGCCGTCAACGAACGCGCCTGGAATGTCAGGGCTGCCCAACCTTCCGACACGAGCGCTACCCTGTCGCCGTCCGACTATCGGTCGGCTTCGCTTTGGGCAAATGAGATCAAAGATTACTGAGCAGCCTTGAGAGCGATTCGATGAGTTTGCCGAGAAGCACTGCGGACCCGCTGGGTCCGATCCCGCTCACCATCATTGGGGGATTTCTAGGTTCGGGAAAGACTTCGCTTCTGACCCATCTCCTGAGTGCCGATCACGGCATCCGGATTGCAGTTCTCATAAACGATTTCGGTGAGATCAACATTGACGCGAAACTGGTGGTCGAGGTCGAGGGACAAAGCACCATCAGCCTGGCCAATGGCTGCATCTGCTGCACTATCCGCGATGACCTGTTAACCGAGGTGTCGCGCTTAATCGCGATGGAGACCGCGCCCGAGCACATCGTCATCGAGGCCAGCGGCGTATCCGATCCTGCTGCAGTGGCCCAGACTTTCCTGCTCGACCAGCAGCACGAACAAGTCCAAGTCGATGCCATCATCTCCGTGCTGGACGCGGACTTATCGTCGATCCCCGACGACTATCAGGCGCTCGCTCGCAGCCAGGTCGAAGTCGCCGACATTGTCGTGCTGAACAAGATAGACCTGGTGAGCGCCGAGCAGATCGCCATCATGCGCCGGTACGTAACGCAGGCGGTGCCCAGGGCGCGCCTGTTGGAGACCACCCATGGTCGCGTGCCAGTCGAGATGGTCTTCGGCGTCGACTCCTTCGATGCGACGATGCGCGACCTCGACCACACCGATGCGATCAATGCGGAGCGCAATGGCTGCCGTCATACAGGATGCCATCACGCACCCCTCGCGCACAGTCACGGGGATATGTTCGCGACGTGGACTTACCGTACCGATCGTCCATTCTCGTTCGGCGCATTGCAACGCGCCATTGAACACTTGCCGGCAGACATCTATCGTGCCAAGGGCAGGGTAAGCTTGGAAATTGATCCCGGTGAACGAGGCATCTTACAGGTCACCGGGCGCCGCGGCTGGCTCAAGCTGGACGGGGCGTGGCATGCGAATGAGGAGTCTGTCACAGAGCTTGTCTTCATCGGCAGGCCAGGTGCGGTTACGCACGACCGCATCTGCGATCACTTCAATAAAGCCCTCGACGATGCGGGCAGACAAGAGCAGGATGGCTATCTAATCGAGGATTTGCGCGCCTTCAGTGTCGTGTTCGTATAAAGAGGCCCATTGAGGGTACCAGGCAAAATCATGATAAAGATAGTCCTCCTTTAATTTATGTTTGGAGTTCGTTGTGCTTAACTTTCAGGTGCTCGCTCTGGCGCTGATCCCGCTCCTGTCCGGGGTTGTTCCCCGCGACGGCGCGATGGTTTCCCCTCTCGCACTACTGGGTATCGAAGAGCGTATTACAGCCGACTTCATGGCCGGGACCTGGAAGTCTTCTGATGAGTTCTTTCGTTGGGGAATAACCGACAAGGAAAAGGCTAAGGTCAGGCAATTCAAGGGCCATGCCCACATGTCCCTTAATAAGGACGGCACGATGAAAATGGTCAATCTCTTCAGGCCCCCGGAAGGGCGATGGGAGTTATCGGCCGAAGGGGTTGTCATTTTTGATCCGAGGTACCCGGAACGAGGATCGCAGCTCCTGCCGGTAAAGAAGCGGGATAAAGACAGGATATGGCTCCTGCTGCCTTTTGCGGGAGGAGCGGCAGGTATAGGTATGGTGAGGGTTCCCGACGCAGAAATGGCCCTCACGGGAACACAAATTGTCAAGGACCCGAAAAAACGCTCCAAGAATTCTTACCGCCAGCGAATCCCTGTCAGACAAGAGCCCGAAGCGCCGGCAACTCCTTCTGATGAGCTGAAGATAGAGACGCCAGGATAGGTCTGTTGGTTCAAACAGTTTTAGGGTCTGACTGGCGACGGCATTTTAGCTGCCGATCCTTTTCGAGGATCCGCTGCAGGACCGCTTTGAGGTGTTCGTCCCTGACAGGCTCCAGGACCTGACGCACCATTCTCACATCCTTGTCAGTGGGTGGGGACGGAACGCAACCGCGGGGTTCAAGCGCTTTGGTCCCAGCCCAAGAACGCTGATGAAAACGAATGTCCGTGATTGCGGCAACACGCGGCGGGAGGCATGAGTTTATCTTTTCCAGGAGCACGTTCTTTATGGCGGAAATTTCGTTCATCCAGACGGAAGAGTCAACCACCACGTACAGTGTGGAGCCAACGAGTTTTTCCGCTTGCGCGTGGCTCGACACAGGGGCTTCCACAATCTTAGGCCACAATTGGATGACGTTGTGACGAGAAAGTGCGGCCTGAAGTCCTAGACCGCTGAGAGCGCTTCTGAGGGCAGAGCCCGCTGCTACCGGCTTCTTGTGGCGTTCGTATTTCATGGCAACTGCCCTGTAACGAAAGCAGAAAGACTTTCCTCGCGTCGAGCAAGTGCCTCATGGATTAAGCACATTCTGACGGATCTCCTTGGATCTTGGCGATTGCATGCTCCAGAGCCGGCAGAACCGCGTCCAGGTTCTCCAGTGCCCCTTTGGGACTCCCAGGGAGATTGATGATCAAGGTCTTGCCGCGAACGCCGACCACAGCTCTAGAAATCATGGCATGAGGGGTCTTCCGGAGACTGGCCAGTCGCATGGCTTCCGCCATTCCGGGTACAAGCCTCTGGACCACGGCCATAGTCGCTTCAGGCGTAACGTCTCGCGGCGAGAGACCGGTCCCACCAGTGGTTAAGATCAGGTCTGCGCCACCTTCGTCGGCCCATGAAATCAGCATCTGACTGATCGCGTCTTTTTCGTCCGGCACGACCGCGCTCCAAGCGACGTCCATGCCGATCGATTGAAGCATTTCGACCAGTTTGGGCCCCGACGCATCGTTTCGCAGCCCCTGGGAGGCGCGATCGCTAACGGTTAAGATTGCCGTACGCAACATGTTTGGCGAACCCCGCATCGCCCTCGCGCTATTCAGCTTTCCGCGGAATGCCACGCTGGAAATCGCGAACCTGCATGTCACCCGCTTCGAGTTCCTGTCTGAGGAATCCCGCGGCCTTCCACGGGTTAACTTTTGAACCGCACGTGAAAATGTCCACAGCGGCGTAGCCATGCTCCGGCCACGTATGGATTGTCAGGTGAGACTCCGCGATAACCACTACGCCGGAGACGCCCTGAGGATTGAAATCTTGAAACGCGGTTTTCAAGACAGTAGCCCCTGCGACCTCAGCGGCCTGGGACATGATTCTTTCCAGGTAATCAAGGTTGTCGATTTTTTGCCCGTTACAGGACCAAAGCTCGATCAGAAGATGAATACCCAAAGCTTTCATCGTCATCCCCCGTACCGAGTCGGCTGTTTGCCTCTCGAAAAAATACGTTACTGGAAACTTGCGGCCAGCAACCCGTCTTCGTCACGTTGTCGACTGGGATCATGGCCCACCTCCGCTGCCTTCAGTTTTGACCGATAAACAAATAGCCTTCAGGGTCCTCCCCTCCCCTGTGCACGCGGTCAAATATTTGAGGAAGACGGCTTCCTCGCCCGTGGAGGTCAGGGTCTCAATCTTACGAGGAGGAAACCATTGGTTTCCCCACTCAGGTCAAGCCCTCCAGTAACAGATTTTGTGTCAATGGAAACAAGAGAAAAGGTACAAGCCTTGAGACCGGAGAGGTAGTCTCCCCCGCAAGGACGGTGCGGAGAAAGTATGTAGGCGTTTTTCCGGTTCATGTGCCTGTCCCGGGGCGTGGCCCCTTCTGACGAATTAAGCGTACTTATCTGTGCTTTTTCTTGTCACTTGTCAAGCAAAAAAGATCCCTCTGCCACTCAAATTCTCACTGGAAAAACTGCCGTTTTTTCGCCAAGTTCGGCGTCGGCCGGGAGAGCAGAGAAAAAAGGAACTGCGTGCCGGAACACAAATGGAAACGGCCTCTTCAGTTCCTTTTGGAGTGCTTGTTGAAAATCTTCTTGCACCCGTAATAATAACCCAAGTCTCATTCTCTGACAAGAGGCCCCGCCCATGTCCTCGACACAGTGCATGGGCCGCCCTCGACAGCTTATGTGGCCGGAGGACAAAGCTTGGCAAGACCTGCTGGTTCTCCACATCTGGCGCAAGTTTCGCGGCACGGATCCAGTAGGGCTCTGCAGTGTCCGCAAAATCTGGGAGCGTCTGTTTCCAGGAGCGGAACAGCGAATCCACATCGGCCGCACCTGTCAGAACTTTCCAGAGTGTAAGCTCCGCAGTTGGGGCAAGAAATCAGTGCTCCTTCCCCCAGAGACGGAAACGGATATTTCTTGCGAAATTCCTGAATCCTATGGTTCATGAGCCAGCCCATGAACGCCATCAGGGGGATCAGGGAAAGCATAGCAGTCCCCGGATACACTGCGACCAGAAAATTGTAGAACCCATGCAAGGAGGCAGCTATGAGGAATCCCCTTGTTATAGTCAAAAGCTCCCCCTCCCGCCGGAAACGCGCCAGCCCCATCGAATAGCCCCACATTGACGCAAACATTACGTGAGCCGGAGTCGCGAACAGTGCCCTCGGTACGACAATGGCCGGCCCGAGAAGCCCCATATATATCGTGTTCTCCACGGAGGCAAAGCCTAGAGCGGCTGTCGCGGCATATACGATGCCGTCAATGGGCTCCTGGAAATCGCTCCTCCGGTAGATGGAAATCCATACTGCGACGAGCTTGAAGAACTCCTCGATGGGGCCGATGAGCAAAAAGCTCACCTCTGCAGAGCGGACGAGGTTTTCCTGATGCAGTCCCGCCCCGGTGACATTCTCTACAATGAATGTGGGAATGGTACATGCGCATCCCCAGACGAACACGCGAGCCACGTTCGCGAATGACCTCGAATTGAGGCGGGCCTTCCGGTGGAAATACCACAACCAAAGCAGTCCGGGCACGAGCCCGAGAATCGGAAGAACCGTCACCAAATCATTACCTCGGAATTGACTTTGTTGGTCTTGGACCGTATAACACAGAGCTACCGAAGAGCCAAGGCTTCGACGGCAGCAAACAAGCCGGCAGGGCAATGCTTCAGGCGCGGAGAACAAATCAAGAGCCATCCGTCCCATGCAATAGGACCGAGATATTGCCGGTCAGCGGCAAGGGCGAGGGACCGGCAATCCCGCGTCCCGCGCAGAACGGTCCCACAGTGCAAATGGCACAATTCGTGGGAAAGGTTGCACTAAGTCGGCACCGAGAATTCAGCGGCCGACAACACTAGGGATCCTTTATGACCGCATCTGTTGTGCAGTACCAATCATTAAACTCATCGTGCGAACCGCTGGTTGAAGTGGAGAGCCTGGTGAAGTATTTCCCGGTGAAAGGAGGATTCTTTCAGCGGGAAGACCTCCAGGTTCACGCTGTGGACGGCGTTGACCTGGAAATTTGCGGGGGCGAAACACTGGGGTTGGTGGGGGAGTCCGGATGCGGCAAGACCACGCTGGGAAGGCTCATTCTGAGGCTGGAAAAGCCGACATCAGGGCGAGTTCTCTTCGAGGGACAGGATATAAGCTTTGCGGGGAGCGCCGAGATGAAGCAGGTCCGACGCAGGATGCAGGTCATCTTTCAGGACCCATATTCCTCGTTGAACCCGCGAAGAACAATAGAGAGCATTATCATGGAGCCTTTGATCATTCATCGGATAGGAACCCGTTCCCAACGACGGGAGAAGGTCCTGGCCCTGATGGACGATGTAGGTCTAAGGCCCGAGTATTTGAAACGGTACCCACACGAGTTCTCCGGCGGTCAGAGGCAGCGAATCGGAATCGCGCGAGCGCTGGCCCTGAATCCCAGCCTGATCATCGCGGACGAGCCTGTATCAGCCTTGGATGTCTCGATCCGCTCACAGGTGTTGAACCTTATGGAGGACTTGCAAGATAAATACGGCCTGACCTACCTCTTCATTTCGCATGATCTCTCTGTGGTGGAGCATATCTCAGACCGGGTTGCGGTGATGTACCTCGGGAAGATTGTGGAGATAGGATCGAAAGAGGACATCTACGAACGACCGCTGCACCCGTATGCCGAAGCATTACTGAGTGCGGTGCCTATTCCCGATCCGAAAGCGAGACGAAAAAGGATCATCCTGGAGGGGGATGTTCCCAGTCCAATCGATCCGCCCGCAGGCTGCCGCTTCCACCCCCGTTGCTGGTTGAGAATCCCCGTGTGCACGGTAGTGGTGCCGCCCCTCCATGATGTCGGGGGAGGCCACAGCGCTGCTTGCCACGTCCGGGCCCCCGCGTTCCCGGAAAAAGAGCTGGAAGCCATGATGTCCGGTGCAACCCGGTCTGCCACCTGAAGTCTCGATCTCCGCTGTGAACCATTACGCGTAAGAATCGCCGGCGTCTCCATTGAGTCCTATCGCCTGCATCAGCCACTGGACTGATTCCCGTCGCGAGCGCCAACGCTCCTCCATTAGAGGAGCACATTGATCGATCCTGAACTTCCCAATGAAGAGCCCGCTAGCGAATTCCATGCAGTTTAGTTTCCCGCAGCGGCCGCAGTCGGTGGACGGGAGTCGCTTGAAGATTTCGATGGCTCCGATTCCTTGGCGGCGTTCTTTTTCGGGTTCGATCTTAGAGCGCAGGTCCCAGGCTGAAATCGCTAGATCGACGAAAGAGCGCAGCATCGTCCACGCGTCCAATAGGTCGTCCGCCCGGCAAATCACAATTCGGTCCGACGAAATTGCCAGAAAGCGATGCTCCTCCTCAAACGCTAGAACCGGAATTTCAAATCTATAGGAACCGCCCCTTATCAGTCTTGCCATCAACGGTATCATGGGAGCTAAATTTCTCTCTGGAATCACCTCGACTCTTAACCTGATGGGATCTGTGAGACTTGGCCGAACAATTGAAACGGTAAGTCTCCCCAGGACTTGTGTCCATTTCTCGGCCGGCCGAGAGGCTTTCAGTATCTCACCGCTAAACGGGTTATAGGGAATTACTCCGCTTATCGCCACACCCGCTTGCTCAAGCTCGCGGGCCAGTGACTCCGATCTGCCGGTAACCACTATTGTAGGGGCCACCAGACCAAGACAGAATTCCGGAGGTTGAACCACATCCGCGGTTGTTCCAACCGACTCGATGAACTTCAGGCTATTTTCAAATGAGGCCTGATCGGGAAAAATAATCACATGAGCCATGGCTAACAGAAAACACAAACAGCCCTTTGAAGTCAATCACAGGCGGCAAACCTCATAACCAACGGCTTTGGAAGCCCCTTTCAAATACCCCATCTCAATGGCTGCAACATTTAAGGCGATTCCCACAAAAAGCGCTCCAGCGCCGCTCCGCCCCGACAACTTCACATTAGATTCCTGCGCGAGCCCTGACTTCAACCCGGCCTCAATACAGCTTTGGAAGTCAAATGGAGAGATGACACCGTAGTGTCGGGCTACGATGCGCTCTTTCCGTTGGTTCAGAAGCAGGTGCGGGGTTCCATAGCGAGGGAAGTCCAATATACATTGATAGGATCGTGTCAAAAGTTCGGAGCTTTAGGCAAACATTTCCCCACGCTGGCCATATAATAAATACATTCCCGCGATGTCCGCGGCCGTCCTGAAGGAGAGTGAACATGAGCACCAGATGGCTTATCACGGGGAGCAGCATGAAAACTGGGCGCTAGACGGTACGAAGCGGTTCGGCCCTAAACAGCTAAAAAAAAGAAATGTGAGAGAGACAAAAATGCAAAAACGTAAATTGGGAAAAAGCGGCCTGGAAGTTTCGGCTATCGGGCTGGGCTGCATGGGAATGAGCTTTGGTTACGGTCCGGCTGGAGACAAGCAGGAGATGATCTCAGTGATTCGTGCAGCCGTCGAACGCGGCGTAACATTCTTCGATACCGCCGAGGTTTACGGCCCGTTCACGAACGAAGAACTCGTGGGCGAGGCTCTCTCTCCGTTCCGCGGGCAAGTGGTGATTGCCACGAAGTTCGGGTTCGACCTCGATCCCGGACCTTTCCAGCGCCTCTCAATAGCCGGCCAGAACGCATCAAGCAGGTTGCTGAGGGATCGCTCAAGCGTCTCAAGGTTGATGCCATAGACTTGTTCTATCAGCACCGAGTCGACCCGGATGTGCCGATCGAAGAGGTGGCGGGAGCGGTGAAGGACCTGATTCAGCAAGGTAAGGTTAAGCACTTCGGTCTTTCTGAACCGGGAGTGCAAACGATCCGTCGTGCACACGCAGTTCAGCCGGTCACTGCGGTCCAGAGCGAATACTCGCTATGGTGGAGACGACCCTGAAAAGGAGCTGATACCGACACTCGAGGAACTCGGAATCGGGCTCGTTCCCTACAGCCCTCTTGGTAAGGGCTTCCTCACGGGAAAGATCGACGAAAACACTACGTTCGACAGTTCGGACTTCCGCAACATCGTCCCTCGCTTCACTCCGGAGGCTCGGAAGGCGAATCAGGCCTTGGTTGATGTGCTTCGCAAGATCGCAGAACAGAAGAAGGCCACACCTGCTCAGATAGCTCTCGCTTGGTTGCTTGCCCAGAAACCGTGGATTGTTCCAATCCCGGGCACCCGGAAGGTGGAACGCCTGGACGAGAACATCGGCGCAGTTGCAGTCGAACTTACGTCCGACGATCTTCGTGAGATCGATAGCGCCGCCTCAAAGATCACGGTGCAAGGGGCTCGGTACCCCGAAAACCTGGAGCAAATGACCGGTCGCTGAGCGGCCGTCCTCAGACAGAAAAGGGAAAGGTAACCGTGATGTTAAGTCGAAAATACATACTATTGGTTGGAATTGTCTTCTCACTATGTGGGCTTCTTCAAATTCCGGAGGCTAAAAGTATGGATGACAAAATGCAGGGCGTCTCTGTCCAAAAAGTTTCATTCCCAAACAAAAACATTACCGTGGTCGGGAATGTGTATACGCCCGCCAACTTCGATAAGAGCAAGAAGTATGCGGCAATAGTCGTCGTTCACCCCTTTGGCGGCGTCAAAGAGCAGACCGCTGGTTTGTACGCGCAGAAGCTCGCTGAACAGGGATTCGTCACCCTCGCCTATGATGCCGCTCATCAGGGGGAAAGTGGCGGAGAACCTCGCTTGATAGAAATTCCTGCCACCCGTGTTGAAGACATCCGCAGCGCTGTGGACTATCTCAGCAATATTCCCCAAGTGGATGAAAACCGTATTGGTGCGTTGGGAATCTGCACCGGCGGGGCCTACACGATCAACGCGGCTCAGACCGAACTGCGTATCAAGGCGGTTGCCGGAGTCAGCGTCTTTGATTTGGGGAGGGCGCGCAGAGAAGGAGTCGGCGGTACCATTTCCTATGAAGAACGCATGAAGCGATTAGCAGAGGTCGGCAAACAACGCACAAGGGAATCCCGTGGCGAACCTGTCCTGTTTGTCCCGGTTGTGCCCGATTCGGCTGACCAGTTCACAGACAAGACGCCGGCACTCTATCGCGAGGGGTATGAGTATTACCGTACGCCGAGAGCTCAGCATCCAAACTCGCCCAATCGCTACATGTTCACAAGCCTCGGTCTGCAGATGGCGTTCTTTCCCTTCGAGCAGATTGAAACCATTTCGCCTCGTCCGATCCTTATGGTCGCAGGTTCCAGGGCTGACACAATCTATTTCAGCCAGGATGCATATGAAAAGGCAAAAGAACCGAAAGAGTTGTTTGTCATTCCCGGAGCGTCGCATATCGACTTGTACGACAAACCCCAATACGTGACCCCGGCGGTTGAAAAGCTGAGGGAATTCTTCGGCAAGGCACTGCATTGAGGAGCTGGTTCCATGAATACCAAACATGGGAAATTGTTCATTGCGCTCATGCTAACCCTCGCCAGCATTCTCGCGTCGTCATGTGCAATAGCTGATGCAGACGGCAAGTCAGCACCACTGGTAATCCAGGAGCAAGGGAGTTTTGCAGTTGGTGGGACTGTAATTACGAATCCCGGCACTTTTGATCCTGTCAAACTGTCTCCTGAAGGGCAAACGTTCCACGGTGATCACGCTTATGTGTTTTACCAGATTCCGGAGAACGCTCGCAAATTGCCTCTCGTGCTCTGGCATGGCTACGGGCAGTTCTCAAAAACTTGGGAAACCACGCCGGACGGACGCGAAGGTTATCAAAATATTTTTCTTCGACGTGGTTTTGGGGTCTATTTGATTGACCAGCCTCGTCGTGGCAATGCAGGTCGTAGCACCCAGCCAGTTACGATAACGCCTGTGCCGGATGATCAACATTGGTTCAACATATTCCGCGTCGGAACTTGGCCGGACTTTTTCCCTGGCGTGCAATTCTCTCACAACTCAGAGGCCTTGGAGCAATACTTCCGTCAGATGACACCCGATACTGGTCCTATCGATATCGACCTGACCTCAGACGCCGTTGCGGCGCTATTCAAGAAGATCGGACCGGGAATTCTTGTGACCCATTCGCATAGTGGCGGTATGGGATGGCGGACTGTAATCAAGAGCCAAAATGTCCGCGCAGTCGTTTCCTATGAGCCTGGAAGCAATTTCGCTTTTCCGAATGGTGAGGTGCCTTCTCCTATGCCTAGCTCCGGTGGCACGCTTGAGGCGGTTGGCGTGCCTTTGTCGGATTTCATGAAGCTCACAAAAATCCCGATCATGATCTTCTACGGCGACAACATTCCGGAGAAACCGATGGCAAACCCAGGTCAAGACCAATGGCGTGTACGCCTGGCGATGGCGAGGCTATGGAGGGATGCGGTGAACCGCCATGGCGGTGATGTCACCGTGGTCCATCTGCCCGAAATCGGCATTCGTGGCAACACGCACTTTCCATTCTCGGATCTGAACAATCTCGAAATCGCAGACCTGCTTTCCGAGTTTTTAGAGAAGAAAGGCTTGAACTGAACCATTGTCGAATACTCGGTGCGACGGCAAAACCGCCGACTGGAAAGAACGGGTCGACGACGAACCATACCAAGGATGATTAAACGCGAAAACGATACCAATAGGGGGATAAATCCATGTACAACTCCAAAGCTTACTCCGCTGCGAGTGCCACATCGCCGCTTGCTCCGGCCACGATCGATCGGCGCTTGTAGCGGCATTTTGTGGCGTTGATATATCCTCGATATATTGGCAAGTATTGGTAAAGGAGCTATTCTCCAAAAGGGATTCTTCCAGGTGACTGAAAATCAACGGACGGCACTTTCTGACAGACCTTGCCGGGGAGGCACTACCAATGAAGTCTATTGACAACAACTCGCATCCACCGCAAGCAGACACCGTCGTAGGGGCAAGCGAACCAGACGTGGTCAAGTTGGCCGGTTTGATTAGCGCTTATGCCCCCCATGACGGTTGCTTTGAATTGCGCATCCCAGGGGTGCACGCAATTCGGCGCTCACGAATGAACACGGAGTTGCTGCATGCCGTGGCGCAACCAGCCTTGTGCATCGTCGCGCAAGGAGCAAAGAGCGTGATGCTGGGGCAGGAGGTCTATGAGTACGACGCGTCGCGGATGCTCGTTTACTCCGTTGATCTGCCAGTGGCTGCCCAGCTCACGCGAGCCAGCTACTCCGAGCCTTTCCTCGGTTTCAGGCTGGATCTCGATCCGCACAAGGTCGCCGAGTTGGTCTTGAAGGTGTATCCGCACGGTCTGCCTCGAGTTCACGAGAGCCGCGGCGTGTACGTCGGTCAGGTCAACGTGAGCATCATCAAGGCAGCAACAAGGTTGCTCGAGTTGATGGCGGAGCCCGGAGACGCTGAACTGCTCGCCCCTCTTGTGATCGATGAGATTCTGATCCGTCTGCTACGCAGTCCCATTGGTGTCCGGGTGGCCCAGATCGGCCTTGCGGAATCCAATGTAAACGGAATCGCAAAAGCAGTATCCTGGTTGCGCGCGAATTTCTCCGAGCCCATGAAAGTCGAAGAGCTGGCCGAGTTGGCGCACATGAGTGTTTCCTCTTTCCACCAGCACTTCAAGTCCGTCACCTCAATGAGCCCCCTGCAGTTCCAAAAGGTGTTACGTCTTCAAGAGGCGAGGCGTCTCATGTTATCCACGATGATGGACGCGAGTAATGCGAGTTCGCACGTGGGGTATGTAAGCGCTTCGCAGTTCAGCAGAGAATACAGCCGCTTCTTCGGAAGTGCGCCAACCAAGGATATCGCCAGGTTGCGTGAGTACTCGACTCAGGATCTGACCCAACTGGGATTGTAGGTCGCTCATACAAAAGGGGACGTGTTAGACACTTCCCCTTTGTAACTCTTCTGTGATCGCTTTGTGGTATCTGGGCGGCCTGTGCCAGCCATTGCTTGTTGATGGCGTCAAGCTTGGCTACTGCGGGTCCGACGAATTCCTCCTTGTCGTACAAGTCGACGTGCGAGGCTCCTCTATGCCACTTGATCCTCAAGCGAAAAACTCTTCCTGCAACTGAGGCAACTCCACATTATACGGGGGGATGGGGAAGGCATCGGGGACGGAGGCTATAGCCTTTCCGAGCCAAGCGATGGTTTGCCCGAGATGGCTCATATTCCGCATGGCTTCCTCGTCGTCCAGCACTTGCGCCTTTATCGCGGCCAATGCCCAGGTTCCAGTAAATAGATCCGGGCACAATCATGGAAGACATGAGAAACATGTGATTGATGGTGTCGAAAACGTGGGTCGCGCCGCCGTGTCGGACTGCCACGACTGCGGCCCCGATCTTTCCCTTGAGCGCCCCGCCGTTGGCCAGCGCCACCAAGCTGGCACGATCGATCAGAGCCTTCAATTCAGGGGTTACATCAGTGACGTAGGTTGGGGAGCCGAGGATAACTGCATCGGCCGCGTAGATCTGTTCCAGGTAATCGTTCATATGGTCCTTCTCCACGACTGCACCGCCCGTTCCTCTTCTCGAAGCACTTGAAGCAGGCCATGCAGCCCCGTACGGGTTTTCCGCCGATCCGCCGGTACTCGGTGCTCCAGCCCGCGGCCTCCAGAGGTTCGAGCACCTTCTTGAGCATGATCTCCGTATTGCCGCCTGGCCTTGGGCTTCCGTTTATAGCTATAGCTTTCATGATGGTCTCCTTTTGCTTGATAATGCTGCAAAATTACGTTCAGGACGTCCGCACCCCGCGCCCTGTCCTTTGAAGGTATCTGCCGCTGTGTAGGTCTTAGCTGGCCCTGCTGCTTAAAACCTTGCTCAGAATTTCGTTCGCATTATCCGCCTCTTTCTTGCCAACCCTGGATTCGAGGACGGATATCAGACTCCTGATCTGAGCTTCGGTCAGCCCGACATTCATCCCGGCGTTAAGATGGAACTGCAGCATGGCGTTTACGCCTTCCATGCTTGCCAGGGCCGAAATGGTTGCTATCTCTCTGCTCTGGATATCCAGATTGTCGCGTCCGAAGATGTCCGCGAACAGGTGTTCCTTCAAGAACATATCAATGGCGGGGGCGAATAATTGGTACCCGCTCTTGGCCGGTGCGACCTGCGTTCCTGATAATCTTACCAGAACTTCCTCTCCGATTTCATCCTTGCTTATGTTCGGCTGGCAGGGGGCTTGCTTCCTTGCCAAGCTCGTCCTTAATCCCTTTCTGTTCCCGTTCTTCCATGACGCCCATGAAAGTATATATGCCGTTCAGGCTACGGGGAAATCCCGCATAGGCATACATCTGCACGAGGATTTCCTTGATTTCATTGATGGTCAAACCGGCATCCAGCCCTTCGTTCAGGGCCGTTTTCAGTTTCTGCAGATCGCCCTTGGCGGTGAAGGCCGCAATGGTGACTATTTTTTCCTGCTTGGCGTTCAAGCCTTCGTTCTTCATGGTCTGCGCCTCTGAAATGGTTGCAATGCTAAACACTGAGATAAAAATGCATGCCAAAATTACAGTGAGTTTTTTCTTCATGATATCACCCATCAGAGCCATTGCAAAAGAAGAGCCCGGAAAAGCCGCGCCTTTCCGAAGGGAGCGTTGTGCTGTGTTTCAGGTTATTCGCCGTCCAAGCTCCGGATAACCTTTTTCCGTCAGATTGTGATCAACTCATACTGATGATCGCCCATATGCAAGGTCTTCATGTATTCACCCTGGTGCAGCCCGCTCCGGCACTCAATGCGTTCCACAATATCGCGTCGTTGCTCTTCCGGCAGCGCATACACGAAATCGACCGAAGCCTTGTCTATTGCCAAAATATCCGTTGAACCGAGTATGCCGATATCGTCGCAGGTAGGCTTTGCTCCATGCGCATTGCAGTCGCAGTCCACGGAGATGTTCTTCAGGACATTGATATACGTGATATGCTGGCCGAAATGCGCTGTGATCCCCTTGCCCGCCTCGACCATGCGCTCCAGGAAGAGCGGCCCTTTAGACCAACCCTCGCCGTGGATCTGCCGCTTGCCCACCTGCCCGGACGCGCAGCCTATGGCGATGTTTTTGAGCGATCCGCCAAAACCGCCGCTAGTATGGCCCTTGAAGTGCGTGTAGACGAGGAGGGAATCGTAGTTCAAAAGATTCTTGCCCACGGCGACCTCTGTGAGATGCACCCCCGGAGTAAAGGGGCGCTGCGTTAACGAGGGCTCCATCCACGCATCAAGAAACTCACGCATTCCCGGTATGGGAAGCATAACATCGCCGTCCGCGTCCATTATGTTAACCGGGCAAAAATCGAATCCGTTAATTTTCAGCGTTTCCAGATGCCCTTTTGTGGTTTTCCTCGGACTTGGATAGAGAACGTTGCATTCCACGATGGTGCTGTTCGGAATATGCGGCTGCAATCCTCTGATGAGATCTATAGGCAATAAGTTCGGCCCATGCGGCTCACCGCTGTGTAACTTGATGCCTATTTTGCCTGTCATACCTTTGTTGATTTTGGAATAGATCTTCAGCAATCCGTTGACACTGATATCCTTCGTAAAAAATACTTGGGATTTGTTTTGTCGTGCGGCAACAGCGCTGCCTATACCTTTGAAATCGCATACGGCAACAGTACCCAGCGCGATCGCACTTTTCTTGAGAAAACTGCGACGCGAAATTTGCCTTTCCATGTATTTTCTCCTATCGATAAGAGGTCGTTTCAAGAGCGTTGGCAACGCCGCATGTCCGCGCCGCTGATAAAATGATAACAGGCTGACCCTTGGGATGTTTGCCTATTTGAGTAAAGTTCTTGCCAGATCCTCCGATACTCTTCCAAAATCGCGATCCGGCTCCCATGCCGGGTTACCATGCAGATATGAGCGAGCTAGGCTCTGAACTCATAAAGGTTGCGTGGAGCCTTGTCATACCCGCTGATCCTCCGGCCATTGAGCCCCTCGGACACGATTGCTTGACGAAGCCCCAAAAATGACCCCATTCCAATCACCTAGACAATAGCAACCTATCAACAGGTGTTTATAACTTTGGGGGCATGAGAGGCTGCCCGTAAGGGCTGTCTCGGAATTCCAGGCAGTTAGCTTTGTTATTGGTTTTACGGCCTTTTTCCCCTTGCGCCACGTCGGAGCAGATTGCGCCGGAAGCTTGGAGATAGCCGTTCTCACAAAGTTATCCACAGGGTTACAGCCAAGTTATCCGATATGAGCGAGGTAGGCTCTGAACTATAAAGGTTGAGCGGAGCCTTGTCATACCCGCTGATACTCCGGCCATTGAGCCCCTCGGACACGATTGCTTGACGAAGCCCCGTAAATGACCCCATTCCAATCACCTAGACAATAGCAACCTATCAACAGGTGTTTATAACTTTGGAGGCATGAGAGGCTGCCCGGAAGGGCTATCTCGGAATTCCAGACAGTTAGCTTTGTTGTTGGTTTTACGGCCGTTTTTCTCTTGCGCCAGGTCGGAGCAGAGAGCGCCGGAAGCTTGGAGATAGCCGCTCTCACGAGGTTATCCACAGGGTTACTGCCAAGTTATCCACAGGAAATGTGGATACTCGTGGATCGCGGTTTTTTCCGGTTCTCATCGCATACTTATCTCCAGTACGCCATCAACTTGACGGCCTTGCACAAATTGTGCCTGTCTCGAAAAGGCCTCCGATCCTTTTAAACGCTTGAAAAGCTACTCCACTGTTACGCGTTGACCGCGATGGACATCCGTCATCGCTAATGGCATAGGCATGTGACTCCACATGGTGACGACCCCCGATGTATGCAGGATTTTGTGGACAACATCTTGGCTACACTTCAAAATGTCAAGGGGCCTCATGGACGAATAATCGACGTGAGCCGAAGTGAACCACTGATTTTCTCCGGGATGAGCCACCAGGCGCGTCTCACGTGTTGGGATGGGGCAACCGTCACACAATTCAGGATCAATCGAGGAGGTGTCTCATGGTAAGATTCGTGCTCGCTGCAGCCGTATCGGTGTTTCTCATGACTGCACTCGCATCCGCCAAAAACTCATTTGAAGCTGACCTGATCAAGACCTCTGGAGGAGATCTGAAGATCACTTTCATAGGCCACGGCTCACTGATTTTCACGTATGGAGGCAAGGTGATTCACGTCGATCCGTTCAGCAAACTCGCTGACTACTCGACGCTTCCCAAAGCGGACCTGATTCTCATCACCCACGAGCACGCGGATCACCTGGATCTCGAGGCTCTCAACAAGGTGCGAACTGACAAAACAGAACTCATATTGACGGAGAACTCGGCCCAAAAGGTCAAAGGCGGCATGGTCTTGAAGAACGGCGACGCTAAAGTCGTGGATCAACTGAAAATTGAGGCCGTGCCTGCTTATAACCTGGTCCACAAACGTGACTCGGGCGAACCTTTCCACCCGAAGGGCGTGGGAAACGGATACGTCATTACCTTCGGAGACAAGAGGGTCTATGTGGCCGGAGATACGGAAAACGTTCCTGAGATGAAGGGCCTTGCCAACATAGACGTGGCATTTCTGCCCATGAACCTGCCCTATACGATGACACCGGAGATGGTGGCGGACGCGGCCAAGGCATTCAAACCCAAAATCCTGTACCTGTACCATACCGGAGACACTGACGTGTCGAAGATAGCAGAACTGCTAAAAGGCGCCCAGGGCATGGAGGTCCGCCTGAGAAAAATGAAGTAGATCTTGCTTGAAAAAGCTTCAGGGATTAGAGCCGCTCTCAACGTGTGGAGCTATGACACTTGGCGGCGTCCGCATTTCCCCTGCGGCATTCACTTCTGGTGAGGTTGGTTCATAAATAGATACTGGCCGACGTATGTGATCCCACGTGTGAACCGCTTAGCATCCTGGAGGTCGGTCAGTGCCGCGTGAATCTGGCGGAGAATAGTCGAAGGTCTCAAGTAATAAGACCTCCAAGCTTTGTGTGCGAAAACGTTTATCTCATCAGCGGACAGATCAGGATAGTCATATCTCGCAGTTAAATGCCCTGAAGATGTGATTCCTACGGCATCGCGGAGGTAGCCCTGCTCACGGAGATAAGTATTGAACGCGGTCCCCTCATAGGCGGAAGCTATGGCAAACTGGACCGTATCGGGCCTAAGTTTCAGGGCATATTCCAGCGTCTGAGACATGGTTTCACGAGTCTCACCGGGCAAACCGAACACGAAGCACCCGTGAACGCGCAGTCCATGGCGTCGGCTTTCCTTCATGAATTCCTGCGCCTGCATGGTGTTCATACCCTTGCGTGCCCGCCTCAATATGTCGTCACTCCCCGATTCAAAGCCGACCACCAGGTTGCGAACTCCCGCCTCTTTCATTTTAGCCAGAATGTCGCCCGGTAAGTCGTGGCGACTGCAACAGGACCAGGTGATTCCTTTTCCCCGTAAGGCATCGCAAAGTTCGAGAACGCGCTCCCGATCACATGTGAATGTATCATCCTCAATTTGGATTTCTTTGATTTGGGGCAGGTTTTCGTGAATCCACATCATTTCATCGGCGACGTCCCCAATGCTGCGCTTGCGATACCGGTGCCCGGAAAACGCCTGTGGCCAAAGACAGTATGTGCAACGACTGGGGCAGCCGCGGCCTGAAAAAATGGAAATGTATGGATAGTTGAGATAAGGAATCCAGTAACGCAGAAGTGGAAGATCCCGTCGGATTATGCGTGACACCCAGGGTAGCGAATCCAGATCATCCATCCTGGGCCTGTCAGGGTTCGCCACGATTTCCTTGCCGTCCTTCCAGGTAAGCCCCTTGATTTCCGAAAGACGACGATTGAGGCACAATTCCCGAAGGGGTTCTTCAACCTCCCCCCGTATCGCCGCGTGGATGCCGGGAGCGGACACGACCTTTTCGGGAACTACCGTGGCATAAGGACCCGCAAAGATTATCAGTGAATTCTTTCGCGCTTCGGATAGGAGAAGCGCGGTCTCCTGATCATAGGCGACGGTTTCTTGATTGCCATAAAAAACAAAAATATCGTATTGGGGGACGGTCCTGAGAAAATCTTCCCGAGTCAGGCCTTCGACATTACAATCCAGTGCGCGTCCTGTGGGAACGGCGCCGGCTGCGTAGCAAATCCAGAGTGGTATCCAGTGGCTGGCCTTGCTTCCTGCCGCATTGTAGGTGGCTTGATATCGGCCTCCTGCACAGGAATCCATGCTGGGGATATTGGGAGGAACCAGAATTAGAGCACTTTTCATGGAACAATTGTCTTAATGATCCAGGGCCTCGTTAATTGCTTCGGTCTGAAAATGGATGGAAAGGGGATCAATAAGCTCATCCAGTTTGCCGGACATTATACCGTCCAGTTTATAGAGGGTCAGACCGATGCGGTGGTCTGTGACACGATTCTGAGGAAAGTTATAAGTCCGTATTCGCTCGGAACGATCTCCCGAGCCCACTTGGCTCTTGCGCTCCTTGCTGATTTCGGATAGGCGTTCCTCTTCCATTCGGTCAAACAGGCGTGCCTTAAGGATTTTCAATGCCTTGGCTTTATTCTTGTGCTGCGATTTTTCATCCTGGCAAGTGACCACGAGATGAGTAGGCAAATGCGTAACTCTCACCGCGGAATCAGTAGTGTTGACGCTTTGGCCGCCCGGCCCGGATGACCTGTAGACATCTATTTTGAGATCCTTCGGGTCAATTTCCACTTCCAGATCGTCAGCCTCAGGGAGCACAGCCACGGTCACCGCAGAGGTGTGGACGCGGCCCTGAGCTTCGGTCGAAGGTACCCGTTGAACTCTGTGCACACCGCTCTCGTACTTCAGGCGGGAGTAAGCACCATGCCCGTGCACCAGAGCGATCACCTCTTTAATTCCCCCGGCCGCGGCTGAAGACAAGGACATCATCTCGACTTGCCATCGTCTCAACTCCGCATACCGGCAGTATGCCCTAAAGAGATCTCCGGCGAAAAGCGCCGCCTCCTCGCCTCCCGTGCCGGCCCTTATTTCGAGAAAAGTGTTCCTGGAGTCATTGGGATCTTTTGGGAGAAGGAGTACGCTGAGTTCCTTCTCGATCTGAGCTTGCCGGTCTTTGAGCTGCGGAAGATCCTCACGGGCCATTTCCACCAGTTCAGGGTCCTCACCCGCTGCAATAATACCCTCAAGGTCCTCAATTTCGCCGACAACCCCAGTCAAGCCTCGGTACGCCTTGACAATATCATCCAGGTCGGCTTGCTCTTTTGCGGCCTTTCTCAGCCTGGCGGGGTCGGAGATGGTTTCCGGGCGAGAGAGTTCGATGCTGAGCTCTTCGTACCGCCGGCTCAATTCTTCTAATTTATGATGTACTTGCATGAATTGGAATCAGGCGGGGAACTCGCCCCTGGCCCGTAGCTCCTCTTTTTCCAAAGTCGTCCTCAGTGCTACCAATGCCACCTCAAGTTGAGCGTCATCGGGCTCCCGCGTTGTGAGCTTCTGTAGCCATAGTCCCGGCAGTAGCAATAGGTTCAGAAACGGATTATTCAACCTCTCTCCCATTCGAATGATCTCATAAGAACAGCCGGCTATGGGAAGCAGGAGCACCATCTTCACGAGTATAAAGAATATGTTGGTCAGGATTTTGTTCCCAAAAAGATCTTTCGGCAGCAATGGAAATACCGCAGAAAAGAGGAAGATACTAAAGACAAGCACCAGCAGCAGAAATGCAGTGCCGCAGCGAGGATGGAGCGTCGGGTACCTCCGCGCGTTCTCAACAGTCAAGTCGTCGCCTTTTTGTACGCGTGAATCGATTTGTGCTCAGCCCCGTGATACTCGAACACGCGGCGGATCTCTTTGAGCAGTGAGATGAGAACAATATACCCTACAAAGATGCTCACCTTGATGACACCGTCAATTATGTGAAACCACACCGACCGAACACCGAGATCTGTTCCGGTAAGTACTCCTATGCCCAGCGTGGCGAGGTGCGGTATTACCACGAACAGAACCATGGCCGCACCAAGGGCAAAGGCAATGGTCCCGCCGAGCGCCCACGGCCCAAGCTTCTCCTCTTCCTCTCCCAGTGCCTCCTGAGCGGAATAGGTCAGGGCCTGAATCCCATTGAAGAGAGCTTCATAGAGCACTATGCATCCCCGCAAGAGCGGTTTTTTCAACATGGGCCACTTCTCCATGGGGGAGTGCCAGCGATCCTCGCGGACGGCAAGCTCGCCGTCGGGTTTCCGAACCACCACGGTGAAGGTCTTGGGGGCCCGCATCATGATGCCTTCGATAACGGCCTGCCCCCCGACTTTGATCTGGGTGTTTTCAGCGCATGAATTCTTGTTGATTAACATGAGGCTCCGTTGTGTCCATCAAATCTGTTCACCCACCGGGGGGAGAGCTTGACATGCAGTGATCGTGCTCACCTTGAGCCACGGACGATTGAGGCGGAAAGGCCGTCTCGTCGCTCGACGATCATTTCTTCGCGGGCGCGGCCTTTTCCTTCGTCTTTTCTTTAGGCTTTGCCTTGGCCACTCGGGCAGGTTTTACAGCCGTCTCTGCCTTCTTTCGTGTCGTCTTAGCGGGCTTCTTGCCAGTAGCGATGGGTTTGTCCCCGTACTTCTTCATAAAGCGTTCGACGCGACCTGCACTGTCCACTAGTTTCTGCTTGCCGGTAAAGAAGGGGTGGCAGGAAGAGCATATCTCGAGCTTGTATTCAGGCTTGGAAGACCGGGTAGCAATCTCTGCGCCGCAAGCGCATCTGAAGACCGCATCCTGGAATTCGGGGTGTATTCCCTTTTTCATTCCCTTTCCTCCGTCGATCAGTGTAACTTTTAAGTCTAGCAGAAAATAGTCTCGAAAGGAACGGCAAACTGTTCCGCTAATGCGGAACCCCTTCCCGTCATACCGGTGAAAACCTGAATCCAGGTTTTCACCCCCGCGATCCGCGTGAGAATGCCGGATACCAATAGTTCCTTTGCGGGTGGGCCGAACTGGAGATCGTCAATGATGCCGGCTACGGCTACTTGTTCATTATCTCCAGGAACTCTCGGTTGGAATCCGTCTGCATTATTTTGTCCAGGAGAAATTCCATCGCGTCCACCGAGTTCATATCTGCCAGAAGCTTTCTCAGGAGCCAGACCCTCTGGAGATCTTGCTGGCTTATCAAGAGTTCCTCTTTTCGTGTCCCGGAGCGGTTGATGTCTATACATGGAAAGATGCGGCGTTCCAAGAGGCGCCGGTCGAGGTGTATTTCCAAGTTGCCGGTGCCTTTAAACTCCTCGTAGATCACCTCGTCCATCTTGCTCCCCGTATCTACAAGGGCAGTGGCAATTATAGTCAGGCTTCCGCCCTCCTCTATGTTCCGAGCCGCTCCGAAGAAACGTTTGGGACGATGCAGAGCATTGGAGTCTACCCCGCCGGACAAAATCTTGCCGCTCGGTGGAACCACTGTATTGTGCGCCCTGGCAAGGCGAGTAATCGAGTCCAAGAGGATGACCACGTCTCTCTTGTGCTCCACGAGCCTCTTGGCTTTTTCTATTACCATATCAGCGACTTGAACGTGTCTTTGGGCCGGTTCATCGAAGGTTGAGGAGATTACCTCTCCGTGGACCGACCGCTGCATGTCGGTCACTTCCTCCGGCCGCTCGTCAATCAGCAGGACGATTAGGTAGACATCGGGTTGATTGCGGGTAATGCTGTTAGCTATCTGCTGGAGCAAGACCGTCTTTCCCGCTTTTGGGGGGGAAACAATGAGAGCACGCTGCCCCTTACCAATGGGGGTGAGCAGATCCATTATCCTCATGGAATACTGCGTCGGCCCTATTTCCAGCTTCATCTTCTCTTCCGGGTAGAGAGGGGTGAGGTTATCAAAAAGAACTTTGTCCCTGATCTTCTCCGGATCTTCTGTGTTTATGGTCTCCACTTTTAGCAGAGCGAAATAGCGTTCCGTGTCTTTGGGCGGCCGGATATACCCCGAGATGGTATCCCCGGTACGCATGTTGAACCGCCTGATTTGGCTGGGGGATACGTAGATGTCATCAGGCCCGGGCAGATAGTTATAATCGGGCGCCCTGAGAAAACCGAATCCATCGGGGAGGGTCTCCAGCACCCCTTCACCTCTGATCGGCGCTTCCTTTTCGTTCTGTTGGTGGGCCTGGAGGATGGCGAAGATCAGCTCTTGCTTGCGCATACTGCTTGCACCCTCAACATCGAGGGAATTGGCTATGGCCAAAAGTTCACTGACCTTCTTTTCTTTCAGTTCTGCGACGTCCATGAAGTCTCCTGAATCTCTTTATCGTCAATGGGGACAAAGATGATCTTTTGAGGTTCTGTCCGAAGATTTTTTCAAGATGGGCCAATCAATATACGGGAACCATTCTATTATAAAAGGCCCCTACCCTCTTTTAAAGATTATTCCTTCGGTTGGAAGCGTGCTCCTGGGAGGTAGTTCTCATTCGCGGCTAGTATTTTTTTAATCAACCCCACCCTATCTGTCAAGTGTTTTGTTTTAAAGTTCATGGTTGATTGCTGCACGTCCCCGTCCTAAAATGCCACCCCATGACTCAACTCCTTCTGCCCCTGACAACTCCGCCGCGCTTTACGTTCGAAGCCTTAATCGTCCACGAGGGGATTCAAACGGCTGTTTCTACGATTCAATCCGTGTATGGAACGGGGGACCCTCCGCTGCCCCCGCTTTTCCTTCACGGTCCACCGGGAACGGGCAAGACCCACATGCTCAACGCGCTGGCTTCGCTCCTGGAGATCCGGTTTGCCGCGAAAGCTGCCGGCGTCAGGTTCATCTCAGCAGCGGGGGAGCCGCCCAGATTTCCTGAACTGGAAGAATTGGTCTCCGACCCCGAAGATCCTGTGCAGGAATTGCTGGCAGTTATTGTCGACGATGCGCACCTTGCAAATGAAGAAGATTCTGCTCATCTATGGAGCTTATCCAATAAGCTGACGCGATCCGGCGCACCCCTGATATTGGCCGCCCGCACCCCCCCCGAGGAAATTTTTCCGGCCAACGCTCATCTCCGTTCGCGTATTGTCTCGGGGCTTGTCTTAGCCCTCGAACCCCCGGAAGACGCGATCCGTATGCTGATTGTGGACAAGATGGCCAGAGACAAAAATGTTAGAATCTCCCGCGAGGTCTGCGCGTACTTGGTGAGCCGAAAGTCTCGAAATGTCAAGGAGCTGGAAAGACTGCTCGACATTTTGGACAGGGCCTCTCTCGAACTCAAGAGACGTATAACTATCCCGCTGGCGAAGACACTCGAAAAAGACGGTCTCCTTTGACGCGGGTCGTGCGTCCTCAACCCCGATGTCCAACAGGTTGTGCATTCCGTCCCATTTGGCAAAGAGGGTAATTGCCAGCGCAGCAAAGCAATCTCCGTCGAGATGGGCCTCTCGCGGTGGGGATGGGCATCTTGCCCGTCCTCAATAGACAGGCAGTCCCGCGTTTCGCGGGATGTCCCACGCTGGAATCCAGCACCGGCAGGGACACCGGTGCCTACGATTTGGTGGCGGCGGGCGTCTCTGCCCGCCATTTCCTGGACCCCGGATCGGAGTCCGGGGTGACAAATGAGCGCAATCCCGAGCCTCCGCGTGGGACGGCCCCACCAATGAGCTTACTTTCGCGGGGAACGCGGGATTGCACTCCTCGCACTGACAGGCGCGGCGAAAGGCCCCTGCGCACGTGAATGCGTGCCCTACAGAATCAGCTTGAACTACATGCCGGAACGAGATAAACAGTCCGCAATCTGTCGGGTCGGTCGGAAAGGCTTGTGTGGTACCCGACACAGCAAAGGATTTGTGCCCTGCTCTCGGGGATGCGCGCACGAAGAAAAATGAACATGCTGAAACTTTATAGTAAGAACCGGTTTTGCTGTCTCGCAATGGCTGGGATAATGGGCATTCTCCCTTTCTTCGGCAGTCCTCCGGAAGAACCCCCCGCGGCGCTTCAACGCTTCGTCACACTCTTTACCGGCCAGGACGCGGCAGGATTTACCAAGATTATTCATTCGGAAATAACAAGCGAGATAGATGTTACGACGGAAGAGGTGGAAAGCTTTCTCAAGCGATACCGAAGTAATTCCTTGAGCCTGGAGAGCTCGAATGTCGACAAGAGGTTCAAATCCGAAGACGGAACAACCGAAAGATTCCAAGCTACCCTCTCGTTCCGTGGGCCTGTGCTTTCTCCCGAGTACCCTAACCCCTCAAAACTGGACATGACCCTCCTTTGGGTCATGCAAGACGGAAAATGGTGGCTCGAACGTCCTCTGTCGATCATGTGCACGGTGTCGTCCAGCGAGGCTTATCCAACTGAAGCTCAAAACGAAATAGCAGCACGTTTTGAGGCAGCCATTGCTGTCCTGGATCAGCTCGGACTCCCTGGAAAGGAAGACCTGGGCTGGGTCGATTACCCGTCCACCGGCGACGCTGTTGCAGAATACAAGGAATTGGAGAAGCTGCACTTGCAAGAGCGAGGCTCTAAAGGCGTGGATGCGAGGGCAGCAGGAGTGCAAGTGCTTCTGAAGGGAGCGGGCCGGAGCCAAGGCGGCTTGCTCCAAATCTATCAGGGCGATTTCCCGAGCGGACCGGAAGACAAACGCCGGCCCGTTCCCTGGGACATGTTCAGAGACTACGTTCAGGCAGCGATCAAACTCGGGAACACCTACGAGAAACAAGCAAAGCTAAAGGACGCGGAGAGGATATACCGACGTGTAATTTCACTTGGCAGACAATTCTTGGATGAGCCGGGCGGGTTTCAGTTTGTCAACTGGGGCATGACTTTTCAGAAACAGGGAGCGGAGGCATTGGCGCGGCTGTTTACTTCAAGCAGAAGCGCCGAAAAGCAACAGGCGTCAGCCTTTGTAAATCTGACATCCCGACGGCTTGACTTGCTGCAGACCGCGTTGAATTCTCTCGACGACATGGCGGACTACAAATCATTAAAGGCTGCAGTACTAGCATCAGGGCGAACTGGGGATCCGATCTTCAGACCCTGGGGGATCAACACTCTGGCCATACTTGCCCTAAGGGGCGCGCCGGCAGGTCCAAATGCCATGAGCGCGGCGGGGGGCATAGTGTTGGTCAAAAACCCGATCATGGAAAAGAAGGCCATGGCGGCTCTGAATGAACTCGCATCGGAACCGTCAGGCAAAGTGAAACCATTTATAGAGAATCAGAAGGAATGGATCCGCAATCACCAAGTCTATGGCACTGTCCAGGCCTTTCGATGAAGACCGTCGGCGGGGGAATGTGGCGAAATCGATCATCCTGAAAAAATACGACTTTGGAGAAGCGGATGAGTTGGTGGTCTTCTTGAGCCGAGAACTTGGGTGGCTGCGAGGTGTCGCCAAGAATGCCAAGAAGAGCCGGATCAGGTTTGGCGGACATCTCGAACCACTTTCGCTAGTGGACTTCACCCTGAGACCGCGGAAGAAGGACGACCTGGTCTGGATAGATGAATCTCAGGTAATTCACGGTTTCCTGCTGATCAGATCCGACATCGCCAAGGTGGCCCGTGCTCAGTACTTCCTCGAGCTTTGTTCAGTTTTCTTGCCCGAGGACCATCCCGATCCGGCACTGTTCGATTTCACCCTGAACTTTCTGGAAAGCCTGGAAACTGATCTCCCAAACCCTGTGCGGTTACTTTTGGACGAGATCCGTCTGCTTGGAATCCTCGGATACGCTCCGAGGTTCGACCTTTGTCCCGCGTGCGGTAAACCGTTCGGACGTGGACAAGAGGCCCTATTCGTGCCAGGTTTGGGCGGAGCTTGTCATCCGGCGTGCGTAGGCCCTGGCGAAGCCGACAATGTTCGTTTGTCACCGAACACGTTGGCAATTGTGCGCAGAGGGCTGGAGGTGGGCAGCACCGCGGCCGGACGGCTGAGGCTTAACCGAGCAGGGCTCCAAGAACTCCGGCGGGCCCTATCGGCCTTTGTTCGGTATCAACGGGGGGACGAGATAAACTCCCTCCTCTTCCTGGAGCGCATGAATCCTTGAACGGCGGAGATTCAGCAGAGTAGGGCAGGCTCGATCTTTCTTCAGCCCTGTGTAGAGGTGGGTTGTGAACACGCCCCTACCCTGCAGCAGTTTCGACCAGCAGACACTTATTTTTGGAAGAGTTTACTAATACAAGCCGGATGGCCGACTCGATGTGCCTGCGGATTGCGGGCCTTGAAGGAGGTGATCAAGAGCGGAGGGGTGGTCCTCTGCAGCCGCGGGGGGAGTAGGCTCGGATGCCTGCAACCGTTGACCTAGTTCAGACAACTCCGCTTTCAGCTTTTGACTCTCTTGCCTCGAACTCTCCGCGTCGGCACGGAGTTGTTCCGATTGCTCGCGACACTGGTCTATATCTTCACGGGTTCGAACTGCCTGATTTTGTAACTGTTCCACATCACGCCGCAATTGGCCCGCTTGCTTTCCGACAGCGTCGGCCTGGCTGGCAGCCTGGGTCAGTTCCGACTGAAGCCGGGTGACTTCGATCTCTGCGTTTGACTTGAGTTTCGCTGCATCAGCTACAGCGTTTTTCAAAGCGTGGAGCAACTCGGTTTTTTCGTCCAATTCCTGCTTCAGCCGGCCCATAGCGGTAGAGCGCTCCGCCAACTCCTTACTAATCCTGTCCAGCTTCGACTCAAGCTCTGACGTACGGGTCCGATCAGCTTCCTGGAGTTCTTGAATTTGACCGCTTAGACTTGCAACCTCTTTGTCCTTGGCCTCAGCATTTTGCCTGATGGCAACCAGCTCCTGTTCCTTCAGGTCCAGATCCTTGCTCAACTTATCGAGACGTTTGCTTAGCTGCTCAGCCCTGAATTCGGCGATGGCTTTCGCTCCCATAAGACCAATTCTGCTCTCTCCATCGGTCCCTTTAAGCTCAGCGCCTTTCGTTTGCATTCGTCCCTGAGAAAGTTTCTCCAACGCCCGTTGCTCCGCCATGTTGCTCTTCACACCTGCGGCCTGTAGTTCGGCAGCCAGACGCTGATTCTCGTCTTCGAATTTGGACAGTGATTGCTTGGCCTGAGTAAGCTGAGATTGAAGATCTGCTGTCGATTTCTGGAGTTGCTCAGAATCGCTCTTAGCTTTGTCGATGCCTGATTGGCTGCATCCCTGTAGAATGGCAACCAAACCTAGAAAGATCATTATGCCGTAGCGCCAGGAGTTCATTGCCGGTTTCTCCGTTTTGAAAAGGCCATGAAACGCTATATCAATTCTCTTTTACGCGGGCGCCGCTCTAAAATCGTGGAAACTTAGGACGCATGCACACAGTTTCTCAATTAAGATTGTAATAAATAGAGGGCTTTTTTGTCAATAAAAATCAGACAAATAGTTTTCCTGTATCCAAGAGATTGTCTTTTTTTATTTCAACGCACCTATAAAACTTGCGATTAATTATGACACATGACCTCGACGAGGTCGATGAGCGGTGAGGGCAGGTTTCAAACCCGCCCTCACGGGAAGCAGAAGGATCGGGTTCATCGTCACCAATTCCAAGCTCTCTGCCGGGAAGGTGGTGAAAGTGGACAACGGACGCGGCGACGTGGAGACGAGGATCAAAGAAGGGAAGAACATGCTGCTCTGGGATAAGACGAGCTGCCACCGCTTCGCCGACAACCGGGCTCTCTTGCTAATGGGAGTGCTAGCCTGCAACCTTCTGTGCCGGCTCCGGCAATTTTACCTCCGTTCCGGGGAGGTGAAACGGTCGATAGAGTGGCTCATCAAGCGTCTGTTCAGGGTCGCAGCGAGTCGTAGGACGGTCGGAGGTGGCTTGTTCATGTGGCTTCAGCCTTCCCCTTGGCCGCGACACTACCAGGCTGAGTTCGGGTAAGGGGCCACGTGCAGGATGTGCTTGACCGGGGAGCGTGCAGTGAGGTATGCTCAAGAATAGGATTAAAGTGGCTTTTTCAGCAACGTGACGACGGTTTTGCCGTTCTCGGGCTTTGTGGCGGGGCAAACTGGGGCCTTTTCGGGGTCCTGAGAACCAGCCAGCTACCGGTTACGGTTCCAAAGACCCCCGAAATGGCAAGACCGCGGCATAATTCCACAAGACTTTTTCACATCTATCTGCATCGTATCGAAAGAGGGGGAAATGAAAACACGAATTACGTTGATGGCAGTTCTGATTTTGGCTTTGCTTTTCTCTTTTGCAATCGTCCAGGTAGCTTCGTCTCAGGAGCCGATTACGGTGGGGATGAGTCTGTCCCCCACCGGGCCCCCGGCTATTGCGGCAACGACCGAGGTGCTTGAAGCCGGCATCAGGGATGCTCTCGGGATAGCCAACGATGAGGGAGGAATCAACGGCAAGAAACTCCGACATGTGATGCAAGACGATCAATACAAGCCAGATGTCGGGGTGAAAGTTTTCGAAGAGATCGTGGCCAAATACAAGCCGCTCTGTTTCTTTGGGTCTGGCACGCCGGTGGCATTGGCTACTGCCCCGCTGATCAAAGACCGCTACAAAATCCTCTATACCTCTACCTCATTTTCAGCGAAACTGGCGGTCAGTGGTATTCCCTCAATGTTTGTCGTTGGGCCTACTTACGGGGACCAGTTCGCTGTTGCTCTCAAGTACATCGCTCAGTTGAAGAAAGCCGCGAAAATAGCATTTTTCTACTCCAAAGGTCCATTCGGCGAGGATCCTTTAGCCTATGGCCGTGTCATGTGTCAAAGGTTGAAACTGGACTTGGTCGGTGAAGTTGCAGGGGACATCAGAGGTGGCGACCACACAGCTCAAATTGAGGAACTCAAGAGCAAGAACCCGGATTTCGTCATTATGCAGGGTTGGGTCGGCCCCTCGAACGCCACCTTGATCAAGCAATGCCGTGATCTTGGACTGAAGAGCCAATTCGTCCTCGCAATTTGGGGGGCGGACAAGAGCGTCGTGGAGGCATTGGGGCCTGATGGACCGGAATTCCTGGCAGTGAGTCCCTATGCTTACTGGTGGATGGACGATGTGCCGATGATCAAGACCATCAAGGCCTACACGGCTAAGCATTATCCTGATGTCACGTTCCGCCCCTTGATGTATTTCGTGGCATTCACCGCGGGGAAAATTTTTGTGGAATGTCTCAGGAGGGCGGATGCCGCCGGACAGTTGAATGACGAGGGAGTGACGAAGGCTTTGCAGTCCTTAAAGGAGTTCGATACTGGGGGGCTGACACCACCACTGACCATCAGGAGCAACAGATTTCCCGTGGCCCGAGTCTTGAAATCGAATCCGGCGAAAGGAATATTGGAGCCAGTTTCTGACTGGATCACATTTTATTGAGAAATCCAGATGGGAAAAGAAGCGAACCGCATCGCACGCGCGAACAGAGCCAGCAACGCGAACGATGCAGTTCGCTTTGGTCACGGCATTCTGCGCGCTGGCCCGGACGAGGCATGGCGCTAAAGTGGCCCGCCGACATATCGAACGTCACGTGTATTCACGCGAGTAAAAGGCCGAAAAAGAATATTTCCTTGAGGGCATGACCAGGTATCCGGCCGGCCACGCGTGGTCTCACCTGACCGCCTAGTAGAACCACGGGAATCGCTCACAGTACCAGACCCGTGGCAAACCTGTTTCCGACTGCAATGTGCAATGTCGCAGCCAGTGCGGCATTCGCAGCTGTGACAATCAGACAGGCTCCCATCGCAGCCTCCACGATCAATCGGAGCCGATTGCAAAGGATAGGAACCAAAAAACCTCCGATACCCATAGACACAAGGCTCGTCAGGATAGTGAAGACTGCGGACAACCATAGGCACAGCTAAATACCCAACCCCACTTGTCAGGCTCAACATATTCCCACACCAGATAATTTAGCTTTAGAGCGGTTCGCAATGCTGTATTCGGCTTGACAATAAAGTTCCCGGTCTGTTATGGAACATAGGCTGGGTTAAGGTTTTGTGCTCTCCGATGCGGCGTCATCCAAGACACTGAGAATGAAGTTTTTGAACAGCTTAGGTATCGAAGTACGGGATATTTTCCAACGCAGGGACAGAGAGTTTTGAGCAGATCAACCCTGCCGGCCGGTGACTATAGAAGCATGGCCCCGGACTGGTAGTGGCTTTTCCGGGACCGTTCACAAACTGCATCGTTATCTACTACGGTTTAAGGGGGTTTTAGCATGTCCTTGAACTTTGATCTCCCCAAGGATGCGGAACTTACGAGAAAGGTCGTTAGGGAGTTCGCTGAGAAGGAGATTGCACCAGTAGCCCAGGAGCTGGATGACAAAGAAGAATTTTCCTCCGACCTGACCCGCAAAATGGGCGAGCTGGATTTCTTCGGTCCATTTGTTTCCGAAGAATATGGCGGCAGCGAGGCTGGCTACCTCAACTACATAATAATCGTGGAAGAGATCGCGCGCATTGATGGATCTCAGGCGGCCACCATAGCTGCGGGCAATTCCTTGGGGATAGCTCCCATCTACTATTTCGGTACCGATGAGCAAAAGAGAAAGTGGCTGCCGGACCTATGCAAAGGGAAGATCCTCGCCTCGTTCGGACTTACCGAGCCGGATGCCGGATCGGATGCAGGCGCGTCCAGGACCAGCGCGGTTCTGGATGGAAATGAATGGGTGATAAACGGTAGCAAGATCTTCATAACCAATTCAACCACTGACATGAGTGCAGTCTGCGTGGTGCAGTGCATTACAGACCGGTCGGACGCAAAGAAGCCCGAGGTGAGTTGCATTCTGGTAGAAAACGGCACTCGCGGATTCATTGCAGAGACTATGCACAACAAGATGTGCTGGAGATCTTCCAACACCGGCCAGCTCACCTTCCAGGACTGCCGTGTCCCCAAGGACAACCTCTTGGGGAAAAGGGGCGAGGGGTTCCATCAGATGCTGAAGACCCTCGACGGAGGCCGCCTGTCCATAGGGGCCATGGGATTGGGCGGAGCCCAGGGCGCTTTCGAGTTGGCTCTCGACTATTCCAAGAAAAGGACGCAGTTCGGCAGGCCAATAGGATCTTTCCAGATTAATGCGTTCAAGCTCGCGGACATGGCCACCGAGATCGAGATGGCCCGTCTGCTCCTTTACAAGGCGTGTTGGCTCGCAGATAATGATAAATTGACTCCAAAATACAGCGCCATGGCCAAGTTGGTCTGCTCGGAGACTTACTACAGGGCAGCGAACCACGCTGTGCAGCTTCATGGCGGATACGGCCTCATGAAAGACTACGCGGCTGAAAGACATTACCGGAACCAGAAGCTTCTCGACATAGGTGAAGGCACCTCGGAGGTTCAGAGGATCGTCATAGCGAGGAACATAGGAGTTCCGGGCAGATCCATGTAGCGCCACGTGCGAATACCGGTTATGTTTCCGCTCCGGAATGCCGTTCGATCGGGCTGAAAGGATCAATTATGGATGAAGAGAAAACTATGGCTTCCTACGAAGAGTTTCAGGAAGCAGCTTCAGGATACGGTGAAGAGAAAGAAGGGCACGACCTGCTGACAGACCCGCACGCCGTAACGACTGCCAAAGCAAAGGCAGAGGACGAGGAGGCGATCTCTCACGGACAAAAGCTGCGTGCGGCACGAGAGAAGCGTGGGTTCTCCATCGCAGAGGTTGCCGCGAAGACCGGCGTTGCAGCCGATGTTCTTGCCCAATTGGAAGCAGGGGAAACGTTCTTGCCGCTGGGCCAGTTGATCAAACTGAGCAAGGCGCTGTCCCTGAAGATGTCGGATGTAATTTCCACCGGCGACAAAGCGTTCACCATAGTAAGAGCCGGCGAGCGCCGCACGTTCAGCCGTTTTGGAAAAGCAAAACAGGCCAGCCATGGTTACGAGTATGAATCCTTGGCGCCGGACAAAAAGGACCGGACGATGGAGCCGTTTATCGTCACACTTCATCCAGCGGCCGCCGACGAACCTTCGTCTCATGACGGACAGGAGTTCATCTACGTTCTGGACGGAGAGATGGAAGTACTGGTGGATGACACCCGCGACATATTGAAACCGGGGGATGCCATTTACTACGATTCCACCAGTATGCATCTGGTCAAAGCCCACGGAGACAAGCCCGCGAAGATCCTTGCGGTACTTGTGAGCTGAGCATCACTTGACAGTTTTCTGAAGAAGAGCGCGGAGGAACACTTGTCGGTAGGACCGGCCTCCCCGCGGGACGTGGGGTCATTGACCCACGGCCGGCAGGGACGCCGGCGCTACCGAACCGGCAGATGCTTTGGCGACAGTTACGTCATCGAACTTAAGAATCACAGGACTAAGTAGACTTTATAGAGCCGTGGTTTGAGACCTGCACTCTATGTTACGTGTGCATTGAATGTGAAAGGTCGTCTGCCCGACTGATTGTACGGTAGTGGCACGGCATGCCGTGCCACTACGGCAAGCCGCTATCTGATTCTTGCACCGAGGTTTTCACCCATGACCATTCTTGAGCCGGCCAATGTTCCGCTAGCCGGTATTCCTGCACCTGCCGTGGCCTTTGTCGTTCTTGCCGCGGCCATCCTGATGTTTTCATACGTGATGTTTCGCCGCATCCAACTCCTCACACTAGGCGCGCCCGATGATAGATTCTCCAACATTGGAGAAAGAATCCGCTTGATGCTCGTCTATGGGTTCGGCCAGTGGAGGCAACCCAGGTACTTGGTGGCCGGGATCCTTCACATTCTGCTTTTCGCGGGGTTTATGATCCTGTCTCTCCGTTCTTTGACACTCATCGGCCGAGGCTTCTCATCGGAATTCCACCTGCCGCTGCTCACCGGCTTCGCGGCTTCTCTTACGAAGTTCTCAAGGACTACGTCGTCCTAATGGTCTTGGCCGTGTGCATCATAGCCATCATACGTAGGGCTGTATTTCGTCCGGCACGTTACGCGCATAACCATACCGGCGGCCATGAAAACGAGGCATACATAATCCTGGGACTGGTGGCAGCTCTCATGGTCACCGACATGATCTTCGACGGAAGTGCCCTGAAAATCAGCCGGAAACGAGCGGGGACGCGGCTTTGTTTCCTGCTGCGACACTTGCCGGCCTGTTTATGTCGTGGACCGATCCCCATACCCTGAATGCCCTGCACGTAGGAGGCTATTGGAGCCATATTCTCGTCTTTTTCGGATTGCTGAACTACCTGCCCATATCGAAGCACTTCCATGTTATTACCGCTATCCCCAACGTTTTCTTCGCCAACTTGAACAAGGGAGCCATAAAACCTGTCCAATGCGGCGTTTCCGATTGGATGGAACTGCCGGAATGCGGTGTGGGCCGGTTTGAGGCATTCACCTGGAAGCATATACTGGATTTTTACTCATGTGCCGACTGCGGCAGATGCACGGACAATTGCCCGGCCAACGCTGTGGGACGAGACCTCTCTCCAAGGATGATCAGCATAAAGGCCAGAGACTATGCGTACAAATACTTCCCTGTGGTTGGCACACCGCCTGATCGGGGCGACTTGAAATTCACCGGCGACATCATCACGGAAAAAGAGATCTGGGCCTGCACCACGTGCGGCGCCTGCGAACAGGAATGCCCGATATTCATACAATACATCGACAAGATTGTTGACATGAGGCGGTATCTCCTCGACCAGGGGAATCTGCCCCAATCGCTTCAGAAGCCCATGCAACAAATCAAGAAGAAGGGGAACGCGTACGGAGGGAGCAAGGGGAAACGTGCGGCCTGGACCAAGGATCTGGACGGAATAGAAGTGAAAGAACTTGGGAAAGGCGAATCCGCGGACCTCCTGTTTTTCGTAGACAGTTGTGGATCCTTCGATCCGAGAATACAGGAAATATCCAAGTCGTTTGCACGGATCTTGAACAAGACCTCATCGGATTTCGGGATCCTGGGTCAGGATGAGACCGACTCCGGCAACGAGATACGGAGGCTCGGCGAGGAAGGGCTCTTCGAACAGATTGCAGGCAAGAACATAGAGGCATTCCAGGCCAGGGAATTCAAGGAGATCGTAGCATTTGACCCTCATGCGTTCAACGCGATCAAGAACGACTACTCCGAGAAGTTCCCGATAATTCATGCAAGCCAACTCCTCGCCCGATTTTTCCGCGAGGGGAAACTGACTCTTTCAGGGGATTATGTTCGTGACAGGGTGGTGACATATCACGACCCTTGCTACCTGGGACGACACAACGGCATCTATGAAGATCCCCGATATGTGTTGGGCAGAATACCCGGGACTCGAATCCGTGAGATGACGCGTTCGTTTTCTCGCAGCTTCTGCTGCAGCGGTGGAGGAATCCTGCTGTGGTACGAAAACGAAGAAGAAAAAGAACGGATGGGTGAACGAAGAGTGCGCATGGCGGAAGAGATAGGGGCAGAGATCATTGTTACCGCGTGTCCTTTCTGCCTGATCAATCTTGAGGATGCCATAAAAACCACCGGCAACGAGGGCAAGATAGAGGTAATCGACCTCGTGGAACTCGTGGACCGTTCCATGGCCTGATTGTCGGCCAGTGCTATTTAGTGAACCGCGTCTCGTCAGACGCGATTGGGAGGAGCAATGGACATCATTGTTTGTACGAAGTGGGTGCCGGACACCTCTGAGGCCGATCTGCCCATTGGCGCGGGTGGGAAGGACATCAAGAAAGATGATTTGGACTTTGATGTGAACGACTGGGATCGCTTTGCCATCGAGGAGGCCGTTCAAATCAAAGAAAAGATGGGCGGCAAGGTTACGGTCGTCAGTGTTGCCCCCGAAGAGGCCGAGGAAATGCTCCGAGAAAGTTTGGCCAGAGGGGCCGATGAAGCTTTCCACCTTTGGGATGACGCGTTTGAGGGTTCTGATGGCTTTGCCGTAGCACGCATACTCGCGCAGTTCATCAAACAGCGCCCATACGACCTCATTCTAACAGGGACCCTGGCCGATGACGATTGCGCCGGCCAAGTGGGCGGGATGCTGGCTGCTATGTTGGGCATTCCCGGCGCCACTTTGGTCTCAAAGATAGAGAGTCAAGACCGCAAGATCAAATTCAACAAGGAGCTGGAAGGCGGGCTGTATGAGTCTGTTGAAATGGATCTTCCGGCCGCGGTCTCTGTGGCAACGGGACTGAATGAGCCGCGATTTGTCTCGATCCGGGCGGTGCGGAAAGTCGCGGGGCTGGAAATTCCTGTGCTGGGTCTCGGGGAAATTGGCCTGGAAGAAGCTCAGGTGGGATCAGCCGGATCCAGGATACAAATCGAAAACGTCTCTTTGCCTCCTGAGGGGGAAGGAGCGGAGATTATCAAAGGCAGCCCGGAAGAAGCTGCTGCGAAGCTTGCCGAGATCCTGAAGGAGAAAGGGGGGATCGGTTGATGAAGCAAATATTCGTCCTCGCGGAGCACCGCAAGCAGCAATTAAGGGATACCACATGGGAGGCCATTGCAGCGGGACGCAAACTGGCAAGCGACCTGGGAGCAGAGCTTACGTGCCTCATTCTTGGGAACCAGGTTGCCGACATGGCCGACAAGCTGGCAAAAGAGTGCCCTCGAGTACCTGGCAGTAGATGACCCGAAGTTTGAGCCCTTCAACTCTGAAGCCTTCATGAAAGCGCTTGTGAGCATTCTACAAGATCGCAAGCCTTTTATGCTCATTATGGGGAACTCAAACTCCGTCATAGATCTGGCCCCCGGACTGTCCGTGGCACTTGACGCGGCGTTGGCCACTGACTGCTTCGGATTTGAAGTACGAGACGGGAAAATTCTCGCGTTGCGCCAGATGTACAGCTACAAGGTCAATGCGACCGTGTCATTCAAGGATGCTGAGAAAATAGTGGCGACGTTACGGGGCGGAGCGTTCTCTTTTACGCCCTCCGGCTCAGCAGCCGGCGCGGTCGAGACAGTGCCCTCCCCTTTAGCAGATGAACCTCTGCGCAAGCGCTTTGTTAGCTACGTGGAAGCAGAGAAAGGGGATATCGACATAGCATCGGCTGACATAATCATCTCCATTGGGAGAGGTATTGGAGATGAGCCTGACATGGAGGTGTTCGAATCGCTGGCCGAAGCCATGGGAGGCGTGTTGGCCTGCTCAAGGCCGATTGTGGACAAAAACCTCCTCCCCAAATACCATCAAGTCGGGACCTCAGGTGTCGAAGTCAAGCCGAAGGTTTATCTCGCCCTCGGGATCAGCGGTGCGTTCCAGCACTTGGGCGGAATCAAGGGATCGCCACTCATCGTGGCTGTGAACAAAGATCCTCGGGCCCCCATTTTCCGCGTGGCCCAGTACGGAATCGTAGGCGATCTCAACGAAGTTGTTCCTGCCCTGGAAGAGAAGATCAAGGAACTGCGAGGGTAGGAGGTAATCCCTCAGTTACGGGGGGCAGTCGCTGAACCTGTGTCATTGCGAGGAGTGATCGGTGGGACAGGCTTCCAGCCTGTCTATTAAGGATGACCGGCAAGATGCCCGTCCCACCAGCAATCTCAGCTTTGGGGCCAATCGTCATTCCCGCGAAGCGGGAAGGTGGATTCACATTTGAAGTGCAACAGGTTCGATAAGAAGACCTCAGCTGGTGATTTGAAGTCAAGGCATTTTCTTGGAGTATGATTATAGTTCCTGACTAAAGTATAGAGTTGATCTCGTCACTTATGGTGGCGAGATCCGTTTTTCTAGGCAAGATCTTGCGCATCCGACCAATGGCGTTTTCTATACCTCCTTTTTGCCAAGGGGCATGAGGATCGCAGAAGAAGGTTTTCATATCCAAATGTATCGGCGAGTCGGTAATGAAAGGCAAACTCAGTGCCGTTATCAAAGGTTATGGATTTTCTAAGCGGTTTGGGCGCAAGATCCTAACATCCCAATCAAATGGTCAATTACGGGGGTTGGCCGCCCTATTCGGTTGGCTGGTATAAGACGAGCAGACGAGCTGACCCGCTCATGTATGGCGAGGATAGCTTGGCTATAGGTTTGCGAAGAGCATCAGATCAGCTTCCCAATGACCCAAACTCTTACGACTTCCAACATCCGGTGGGCGTTGGTGAATAGAGACGCGATCTTGGATAGTCTTCACGGGAGAAGCCGCCTCTACGTCCTCGCCAACCACGCTTGACTTTTGGCTCGAGGCAGATAATGACGCCAACGGTAATCCTTTGTACGTGTAGATCTGGGCATAAATGAAACGGTAAATCGATTCGTGACTGATACGGATCGGCTTTCGCGCACCGGCGTAAATAACCGGAGACCTGTTCCGGTGACCAGCCAAGAGCAAGTTTATCAAGGACGATGGCTCTAAGAGCTTCATCACGCTCTAATCTTGAACCGGTCCATCGACGCGCTTGAGCCTGCTCGTGAGCGTAAGCCGGCTTGTAGCCTTGTTGACGACTTGAATTCCGTTTTATTTCTCTAGAAATCGTCGATGCCGAGCGATCCAGAGCTGCCGCGATTTGCCAGATCGATTCCCGCCTTCATGAAGACGGGCAATCTGAACACCGTTCTTCCAGGGAAAGATGTTTGTACTTTTTTTCCAATGCAACACCTCATATATAAGGTGTTGCACTTCGTTTGTGAACTTAGGGAATCCAGACTGGACCCCGGATCAAGTCCGGGGTGACGCTGTTATTGCTTCGCTGAGCTCGCAATGACAGCCTTTAGCCACTGGCAACTGAAAGCTTACGGTAGGAGTATTAGGTCTTTTCTTGGAGCAAACCACTTGTGTTAGCCTGGCCATTCCCCATAGAGCCCGATCCCGAGGGTGAGAAGGTTCCGCCCTCCTTGCCGTTCATCGTGGACGCGCACGTTCATCTCTTCCCAGACCCCCTTTTCGAGGCCATTTGGCAATGGTTTGAACAGTTCGCCTGGTCGATTCGCTACAAACTGAAGGCTGCCGAAATAATAGACTTTTTGCTTTCCCGAGGGATAAGCCACATTGTGGCGTTGCACTATGCTCACAAGCCCGGAATGGCCCGCATGTTGAATGCCTACATGGCGGATTTGTGCAGCCTCCGGCCTCAGGTCACCGGCACCGCGACAGTTTTCCCGGGGGAGGAAGATGCCCGTGCCATACTCGAAGAGGCGTTTCAACTCGGCCTACACGGGGTGAAACTGCACGCACACGTTCAGTGTTTTCGAATGGACAGTGACGCGATGCATGAGATTTGCGATGTCTGTGTCGACTACGGCAAACCTCTCGTAATGCACGTGGGCCGCGAGCCCAAAAACCCTGACTACCCTTATACATGTGATCCTTACTCGATCTGCCGCTCGGATAAGCTGGAGCAGATACTCATTGACTATCCCGGTCTCAAGGTGTGCGTACCGCACCTGGGCGCAAATGAATTCACCGCATACAAAGAACTGTTGGAGCGATACGACAACCTCTGGCTGGATGTCTCCATGGTAATAGCAGACTATCTGCCGAACAGCGACCCGCCGCGCTTGGCTGACATGCGGGCCGACCGCATCATGTACGGCACCGATTTCCCGCATATCCCATACGCGTGGGATCGTGAACTCAAGCGCCTCTGTGGGCTGGGTCTTCCTGAGGAATCTATGGAATTAATTCTCGGACGAAACGCGGCTGAGCTCTTCTCCATATCCATTCAACCATAACTCGCGAAATATTCGCACTCCCTTCTACGACTCGCCTTGCGCATAGCTTTAGTGCCAATAGTTCAGCGGAACACTGTAGTCCAATTCGTAATTCGGGTGACGTATTCCTGGACTGGAGCGATCAAAGAGGATTCCAGACCAGGTATTGGTGGGACAGGCATCTTGCCTGTCTATCGAGAAATGACAGGCAAGATGCCTGTCCCACCGAAGCTGTACAAATACGTCACCGAACTTAAGAAACGGGTTGAGTTAAAACTCGTCTGCTGGGAAACAATTAACGCGATCAGGAATCCAACGCCCATAGATCGGTAGGACCAGTATTTTGATAGTTGTGGACCATTGGCCGACGAGACGCCGAGCGCCAATGCTGCTTATTCGGCATGGTTACTTGTTTCCTGGCACACGGGTACGAACTTACGGGCTATAGGGAAATGCAATGAGAATTACCACCTATGCTATGCTGAAAGCTCGGGGACAGAATCCGCGCGGTTGCGCCGACATTTCATCCTGACGGATTGATCATGCAAGAACTCGTGAATAGCTTGGATGTTTATCTTAAAGGCTCCGCGTTCATGGCTTTCTTAGCGGCTTTCCTTGGTGGCGTTCTCACTAGCTTCACGCCTTGCGTGTACCCAATGGTCCCCATAACCGCGGGATACGTAGGGAGCAGGAACCTCGGGGGATCGAAGGCCAGAGGCTTTGTCCTGTCACTCTTCTACGTGGTAGGCGTTGCTGTTACCTACGCGGCTCTCGGCGTTGTCGCAGCGCTGTCAGGCCGGTTCTTCGGGGAATTCAACACCAATCCCTGGATCCACTTCGTTGTCGCCAACGTGATGATCTTTCTCGGGCTCGCCATGCTCGATGTCTTCACCATCCCCATGATAGGAATAGGGAGCGGACCCACAGCCGGAGGCTTTGTCAGTGTGTTCCTTCTCGGAATAGTTTCCGGTTTTGTGGCTGGTCCCTGCACTGCACCCGTGATGGGTGTCTTGCTAGCTTACGTAGCCACGACCCGAGACCTGCTCTTTGGAGGCGGCCTTCTCTTTGTATTTGCATTGGGCATGGGATTACTGCTGGTACTGGTGGGCACTTTTTCCGGAATTCTCGCGGCCCTGCCTAGGTCCGGGGAGTGGATGGTCAAGATCAAGAAAATCCTTGGCCTTGCCATGATCGGATTGGGTGAGTATTTCCTCATAAAAATGGGTCAGCTTATGCTGTGAAGGCAGCACAACCCAAATCGGCGTGCAGGCAGATAAAATGAATAGGAATAGTGTGATTCTCGCGGCGCTCTTGCTGCTCTTTCCATGCTCGGCAGTAGCCGGATATGTGGGTGTCGGGGACAAAGCCCCGGCCTTTCAGGCCACCACCATAGACGGACAGAAAGTAAGTTTGGACAACCCTCAGAGCGAAAAGCCATTGTTTCTCGTCTTCTGGACTACATGGTGCCCTATATGTGAGGCTTCCATACCAAGGCTTAAAGAGATCTATTCAAAATACAGCCCAAAAGATATGACCTTTCTAGCGATCAACCCCGGCGTAAACGATTCTCTCCGCAAGACGAAACTCTACGTCGACAAATACCATATCCCCTATCCGGTGGTGTATGACGAAGGCGGGGTGATCTCGAAGAGTTTCGGTATCAACGGAGTTCCCACTATCATCATAGTGGACAAGAACGACATTGTCCGGCATCGCGACGGTATTCCGGATGACATTGACGAAGCAATAAGATCGGCTACCCCTGAAATGCGTGCCGCGAGACTAACTCGGTAGGGTATCCCAAGCCGTTAATTACCCCATCAATAGTTGCGGCTCCATATTACACTCCGGTTGGCTATCAAACAGTGAGATTCGGCTAGTAACACAACCGGCACTGACCTGACGGCCAGGTCAGTGGCACCCAGCATCCGATCCACATCCGGCTTTGGGTGCCGCGGATCTGGGCTTTGTCAGATCTGTGTTTGATTTATCGGATTATCCATTGTTTGACCGCGAATCGGTATCGCCCAGGATCAATTGTTGTTCTCCAATGGCAGTGTCCTAATTTGGCCCATCGCGGGTGGCCCCACGAACCGTCACCCCGGACTCCGATCCGGGGTCCAGGCGGGCGGGCACAGAGGCCCACCCCTACGGCATTTGACCGAGACCTGCGCCCCTGCCGGTCCATTTCCTGGATTCCGGCATGCGCCGGAATGACGAGGAGTAAACTGAACCAGGACACAACCCCTCATGACAGCGCTTCTCGTATTGCTTTCTTGTTAATCTTGCCCACGCTGGTTTTCGGGATTTCGCGCACCAACTCAAATCTGTCCGGGACCGCCCATTTCGAGATGAGCCCTCTGTCAACTAATTGGTGCATGAAAGCTTGCAGATCTCCATCCGAGACTTTTCCATCATACTCAGGTTTTAGTACTACCAGAGCTACGGGACGTTCACCCCATTTCTCGTGCGGAACACCGATCACTGCTGATTCCGAGACTGCTTCGTGCCGACTGAGCAGACTTTCCAGCTCCAGCGACGAAATCCACTCTCCTCCGGTCTTGATGGCGTCCTTCAGCCTATCCGTGATTTGCACGTAACCCTCTTCGTCCATATTGGCAATGTCGCCGGTGTGGAGTCGGCCGCCTCTCCACAATTGTTCGGACTGTTCGGGGTTCTTGAAGTAGCCCTGAGTGCACCAGGGCGTTCGCACAACGATTTCACCCGGCGACTTGCCGTCCTTTGGTACCGGATTGCCCGCCTCGTCTACTATCCTGAGATCCACCAATGGTATTGGGAAGCCGGTCTTGGTCCTGAAGTCCAGTTGTCGGCCAATCTCCCATTCCATCATGTTGGGCTTCAAGTTCGCGAGTGTCAGGATCGGGCATGTTTCGGACATTCCGTACCCGTGGAAAACCTCAATACCCATTTCCAGCGCTGTCCTAGCGAGACCTCTCGGAAGGGCCATGCCTCCCGTGTTCACCTTCCACCCCCGGAGATCAATCTCTTTGGCCATAGGAGCATTGAGCAGCATGTGCAGGATGGTGGGCACACAATGAGAGAAAGTGACCTTTTCTTGGTGTATAAGTTTAAGAATTGTTTCAGGCACATACCTGCCAGGATAGACCTGCTTGGCTCCGAGAAGCGTAGCCACATACGGGAAGCCCCAAGCATGAACATGAAACATTGGGGTGATTGGCATATAAACGTCACCGGACTGCAACCTGCCCGGCGCAGTGAATCCTGCCATGGCAACACTCACGGCCAGAGTGTGCAGCACCAGTTGGCGATGGCTGAAATAGACCCCTTTGGGCGGACCTGTAGTTCCTGTAGTATAGAAGGTGGTGGCCTGAGCGTTTTCATCAAAATCGGGGAAATCGAATGAATCGCTCGCCATTTCCAGCATATCTTCATATTCCGAAGAGATGGGCAACGAGGTCGAGGGTGTCTCGTCACCATCCTTAATCAGGATATACTTTTGCACCGTTTCCAACTGTCCCGCTATGCTTTCAAGCACGGGGACGAAGTCCTCATGGACAAAAACGACTAAATCCTCCGCGTGATTCATTGTATAGAGGATCTGTTCCGCTGAAAGACGGATATTGACCGTGTGAAGTATCGCCCCCGTCATGGGGATGGCGAAGAAGAACTCCAGATACCGGTGTGAATCCCAATCGAGGACCGCCACCGTGTCCCCAGGCCCCACCCCTAGAGAGGACAGGCCGGAGGCCAACCTGTTAATCCGCTCGTAGAACGCTTTATATGTATGCCGCACCTGTCCCCGATACACGATTTCTTTTTCCGGGCCGTAGAGAATCGGAGTGTGGAGCAATTGTTTGACGAGTAAAGGATACGAATATGCAGATGGCGTGCGAAATATAGTACGAAATCCTTCCTCCATTACTTGAGTCTCCTGATTACTGAAAACATCGTTACCTTTTCGACCATGGGGGGACCGGATAGACAAAGGGCTTTGTGGCCATCTCTTTTGGCCATACAGTTTCAAAGCGCTGTTTTTGCCATTGTCCCAAGTAGGTGGGCAATGAGTTCTGCTGAGTTTTCTTGCCGTAAGATATGAACTTGACCGGGCCGTACATCGTATTCATGTCCGTTTTCGTCAACGCCTCTCGAATTGCCGCCGGAGTCATGTCCGCGGCCCTGTTCAGCGCATCGGTTATCACGAAAAGGGCGACGTATGCCTGGGCGCCCTGGAATTGAGGAATGTCCTTGTATCTTTCTTTGTAATTTTCATAGTATTCCCGAGCGCCTGGGAATGGCAGGTTCTCCGACCATAGAGTGGCGCAAAAAACATATTCCGCTGCATTCCCTGCGTTCTTCACAAGCTCGGGTATCGAAAATCCGCCTCCTCCCCCAGCAAACAATTTGGGGTTAAAATCTAGCTCCTTTGACTGCCGAATCAGGAGCGCTGCGTCCATCACATATGATACGGCGTACACCAGATCGGGATTGGCCGCCTTCATCTTGGTTACCAACGGCTTGAAATCAACTGCCCCCGACTCATAGCTGTCTCTGAACAGAACCTTGCAGCCCAGTGGCTGGCACGCTTCCGCGAAACTCTTTCCCTGAGACTGGCCAAAGAGCGTATTCTCATGGATGACTACGGCAGTCTTGGGCTTGACCACTTCTCCCAAGAAGGAGAGCAGCCCTTTGAAGTATTCGCTGGCAGGCTGATTGATGCGGAAAACGTAATCCCAACCCATTTCAGTGATGTTGTCAGCCGCTCCTGTATGCGTGACATAGGGGATCTTCCGTTGCTGAGCCACTCCGGCTATTCCATAGGTTACGGATGAGGAGTAACCGCCGGTAAGGACAGCGATCTGGTCTCGGGAAATGAGTTTCTCCACCGCGGATCGCCCTACCTCGGGCTTTCCGGTGTCGTCTTCGATGATGAGTTCCAGCTTGCGTCCGCGGACGCCACCCGCGCGGTTTATTTCCTCAAGAGCCATGAAGAAGGAGTTCTTCTGCATTTCGCCGAATTTTGCCAGCTCTCCCGTTAATGGAATCACCGCGCCGATTTTGATCGGATCGCCTTTTGATTCGGCGGCCAAGATCGGACAGCCGAGAACCACGACCATAGCCAGCGCGGCCAAAAGCCGCAACGATACTGTCTTCATGCCGGTCTCCCCTTACTTTCACAACGCTGGACGTTTGATAAGGCCGAGAATGAAAACTGCTTTGTACCGACTCATTTTGTCAAGATAAAAAACGGAAGCTAAGTCGGCCGGAAATGGCTTCCGATGAATAGAGCTTGCCACTGCTCACTTGTTTCGTCCTGGATCGTCGTGAAACCTCATACTCCGGGAATCGCTCCTTGACTTTGTGTCCGCGCATCCATGATACTCCCTTTATTTCTCTGGACAAAGGACCTGATGAACGCTCTCTACCAGTCAATTCAAGACGCTGCTAGCTTCCTTCGTCGATCAATCGGTTCCCAACCGGAAGTGGCTATTATTCTGGGAACAGGTCTTGGTGGGATCACCGACCATATCAGTGTGACTGACCGGATTCCATATAATCAACTTCCTCATTTCCCTGAATCAACTGTGCAGGGGCACAAGGGAGACCTTGTCTTTGGAACTATGGCCGGCCGAAGTGTTGTCGTAATGCAGGGGCGATTCCATTACTACGAAGGCCACACGCTTCAGGAGGCAACTCTTCCTGTGCGCATAATGCGACAATTGGGCGCGCGATTCCTCTTCGTCAACAGCGCTGCCGGAGGGCTCAACCCCAACTTCAAACCCGGAGACGTGATGATCGTGACTGACCATATAAACTTGCTGGGAGACAATCCGTTGCGGGGAGTCACCGACGAGAGGCTGGGTGACCGCTTTCCTGACATGAGCCGGCCATACGACGAGGAGCTGCTACAGAAAGCACAGCAAGCAGCTCAGGAGCTTAAAGAACCCGTTAAGTTAGGGGTTTACGCTGCTGTGGCAGGGCCGAGCCTTGAAACTCGTGCGGAAACCAGAATGCTGCGTATGTTGGGGGCCGATGCTGTCGGTATGAGCACGATTCCCGAAGTAATCGTGGGTTGCCAGGTGGGATTCAGGACGCTTGCCCTTGCCGCGATAACCAACGTCAACCTCCCTGATTCAATGGAACCGGTGTCCATACATAAAGTGATCGCCACCGCCACAGCGACTCTGCCCCGGTTGGCCGCGATACTCGCAGGGACACTGCAAAGACTGGGCTCAGGCTAAGTAAGGGCTGACATTGAGAGATTTCCTCTGTGAATGCTGAAACAATACTAGTGAACGGTCTCATTCTGGCCGATCCTGCTTGCCCGGAGGTCGTGCCGCATGGCAAGACAATAATCAACGGGAATAGCCTTCTTCAGGTTAACATTCCCAACGATTCGGGCCTTCCGCGGGACAATGTGATCGACTGTTCCAACTGTTTGATCATGCCGGGTCTTGTCAATGCCCACACCCACGCGGCCATGAGCCTTCTTAGAGGGATTGCGGACGATCTGCCGCTGGACCAGTGGCTCAATAGCTATATCTTTCCTTCTGAAGCAAAGCATGCAGGGCCCGAATTCGTTTATCTGGGCACGTGCCTTTCCGCCATGGAAATGGCGTTAAACGGTGTTACCACTTTTGCCGACGGATATTTCCACATGGAGAACGCTGCACAAGCAGCTCTGGATGTGGGACTCAGAGCAGTGGTGGCCCAGGGGATCCTTGATGTGCCGACACCTGACGCTCCCGTGCCCGGCTCGTGGAGGAAACGGGCGGACACGTTCCTTGCGGGGTGCCCTACCGATTCATTGATCACGCGCGCGCTGTTCTGTCATTCGCCGTACCTGTGCAGCGCGGAGACTTTGCAGGCGGCCAGCGCACTCAGCCGGAATCACGGTATTCTTCTCTTCTGTCACGTTTCTGAAACCGCGCAGGAAGTGGAGGAAATCCAGAGACAGCATGGTGTAAGCCCGGTCGAGCACCTCCGCAGATTGGGAATCCTGGGCCGGGACTTTGTCGCGGTCCATGCGGTTCACGTATCTGACGCAGAACAAGAGATGTTAGCCGAGTCCGCCACAGGGATAGTGCACTGTCCGGAGAGCAATATGAAGCTGGCATCAGGGGCAGCTCCAGTGCAAGATCTCCTCGCCAAAGGCATAACAGTAGCCATCGGCACTGACGGCCCGGCCAGCAACAATAATCTGGATCTTTTCGAGGAAATGCGTTCCGCTTCCTTGATGGCCAAGCTAATCACCGGCGATCCCCAAGCGCTGGACGCTCGCACGGTACTGCGTATGGCCACAATAGACGGTGCAAGAGTGTTGGGGATGGAAGATCGGATCGGCTCACTGGAACCTGGAAAACTTGCCGACCTCATAGTGATTAACCTGAATCGTCCGCATCTTACGCCGCTGTATGATCCCATATCTCATCTGGCCTACGCGGCTCGGGGCACGGATGTCCGGCATGTGATGGTGAACGGCAGATGGGTGGTCAGAGATGGCCGAATCACGACCGTTGACGAGGACAACCTTATGGCTCGGGCTCGCGGAGTGGCTGCGAACATCGGCAAGGACCTCGGAATAACAACCTATGGAGATCTCGTGACAAATGAATGAGAAGATCACGTACAAAGATGCGGGAGTGGATGTGGAACTGGCCGACCGAGTAATCGGTTCGCTAGCTGATCGCATCAAATCCACGTTCAGACCGGAAGTCATGGGGAAGATGGGCGGCTTCGCAGCCATGTTCCGCCCCCAGTGGAGCGGACACCGGGATCCTGTATTGGTTTCGGCCACCGACGGTGTCGGCACAAAGTTGAAAATAGCGTTCCTTACCGGGATACATGACACGGTGGGCATAGACCTTGTAGCAATGAACGTCAACGATCTTCTTGTGATGGGCGCGGAACCGCTCTTTTTTCTGGACTACTTCGCGACGGGGTCCATCGAGGCCGAAACAGTTCGGGCGGTTATTTCAGGCATTGTCCGTGGCTGCGAATTGGCCGGTTGTTCTCTCATAGGCGGCGAGACCGCGGAAATGCCGGATTTTTACGCCCCTGGAGAATACGACCTGGCCGGCTTTTGCGTTGGGATGGTAGATCATCCGGATGTGGTGGACGGCTCAAAGATCAAGACCGGAGATACGGTCCTTGGGAGTGGCCTCGTCGGGCCTTCACAGCAACGGATTCAGCCTGGTCAGGAAAGTTCTTCTGGAACGCAAGAGATATCGCCTGGAAACTATATTTGCCGAGCTGGGAAAGTCGCTTGGAGAGGAGCTGCTCACCCCAACTGTCATTTACGTCAAACCGGTTCTCGAGTTGTGCAGGACTGTTCCTGTTTCGGGAATGGCCCACATCACCGGCGGCGGATTCGTCGGCAATATTCCACGGGTCCTGCCCGCGGAGTCTGCCGTCGCAATAACCAAAAGCTCCTGGGTAGTTCCCCCAATTTTCGCTCTAATTCAGAGAGACGCTTGTCTGGACGATTTCGAGATGTACCGAACCTTCAACATGGGTGTCGGGTTTGTGGTGATTGTAAGTCCTGACCTGGCGGAAGCGGCCCTGGAAAACCTGCGAAGCAAGGGAATGCCCACATGGGTTATCGGTGAGGTAATTCCTCGCCCCGACACCGGTGAGACCGTAGTTTTTCGTTGATGCTGGAGCATAACATAGAGTAGGCCAAAAGCCCAGACCAATGCCATCGTCCGGAACACATATTCACCCTGGAAACATATTGGTGAGACAGGCATCTTGCCTGTCATTCAGAAACACGCAAGATGCCTGTCCCACCAATTCTACCCGTCCCCACTGAGTCACCCTCAGTTTGGGCTATTACTTCTGGCGTTCTATATAACTTTCATCGGGTGCCAACATGCTGAACAGAATTGTCTTAAGCGCCTGCCTCGCAGGATTACGTACTCGCTACGATGGAAGTTCACGTCCGCACCCTCTGCTGGAAGCGCTACGAGCCAAGGCCGTGCTTGTTCCCGTGTGTCCGGAGATCCTTGGTGGACTGGGTATACCTCGGCTTCCCTGCCGGTTCTCAGGGGGTGACGGCGCTGCCGTATTACGGGGGGAGGCTACCATAATAGACTCGAACGGAACTGATAGGACTCTCTCGTTTCTGCGAGGGGCAGAGGAAACAGCCCGTGTAGTGGAACTGATTTCTCCCGATCTGATCATATTTAAGGAAGGGAGTCCCTCGTGCGGCATCCGGAGAGTAGACATCGAAGGTAACAAGCAACAGGGCTGTGGAGTGGCCACCGCACTGGTGGCGCGGAGCGGCATTCCCATGATATCTGACGAAGATCCTCTGCCGGAAGCCCCCCAGGTCTGAGCCGCACAGAATTCGTCCAAGTCCGAACATCGCTATTCTCAGAAACACGACAAAGTATGGAAACTGCCTGGCCCTTGTACATCAAAAGTAATTGCCCGAAGCTGTGGGATTTTTTGTCCGGGCTCTCCACCGGGGCGCGAGATCGGCTTATCAAGGAGATCCTCTGCACCGCCAATTTTAGAAGCGCGGCAGGTCGTGTAGAGGACTTGTTGGCAGGAGATGCATCCGAGACGGTAAAGCTAATCCTAGCGGACCAAGCGGTGAGACTTCCTTTTCTTGCGGCGGTCGCGGGTTCCAGGTTTCTCTTTTCAATTCTCCACAGGAATACCGGCCTTTTAGACTCCCTTTTCCTGCATAAGGGGTACCTGACACGTAAGACACGGCCTCTGATGGAGAGAGAGCTACGCGACCGAATAAAGGATATCCCGCAGACCGCGGACTTGGATCGGGAACTCCGCTGGTACAAGGAAGAAGAGTATCTACGTATCGGTACGAGGGACTTGGCGAGGATGTCCGCGGTACAGGAAGTGATGGCAGAGCTTTCGGACCTAGCTGGCGCCTGCATTGAAGTGGCTCTGGAATTTCACTGGCAGAGGCTCGTTTCTAAACATGGCCGGCCTTCGGAGGTGGATGACGGAACTGGATTGGTGGTTGTCGGAATGGGGAAAATCTCAGGTAGTGAGCTGAATTTCTCCTCCGACGTTGATTTGATCTTCCTGAGAGGCCCGGAAGAAGGCAGGACCGGCGGTCCGGAGTCGAGGTCCGTCAGACGATTCTATGAAGCGCTGGTGCAATCGGTTACTCACTCACTCTCCGACGTCACCGAAGATGGATTTGTATTCCGACTCGATCTCAGATTGAGGCCGGAAGGAGAAAGGGGAGAACTAGTCCCGTCCGTAAGTAATGCGCTCGATTACTACCTGGGATGGGGTAGGACCTGGGAACGAGCCGCTCTCATGAAGGCGGTGCCCCTGGCGGGAGACCTGGGCCTTGGAAAATCGTTCATTGAAGAACTGGAACCCTTCATTTATCGAAAGCATTTGGACTACTCGACTCTGGAAGACATGAGACTGATGAAGCTGCGTATTGAAACGCAGTTGAAAAGAAAGCCCGGAATCAACATAAAGTTGGGCCAAGGAGGAATCCGGGAGATCGAATTCTTTGTTCAAGCGCTTCAGCTTATTAACGGCGGGAAAACGCCACGAGTGCGATCTGCCGGTACTCTGGAAGCCATGAGCCTTCTCCGTGAGGCAGGACTTCTGGACAAAGGGACGATGGACAAACTGCGTGAGGCATACCTGTTCTTCCGTCGAACCGAGCATTGCATTCAGATCAATCATCAACTCCAAACCCATGAACTGCCCAGAACCGTTGAAGAACAGGAAGAACTGGCACGGAGAATGGGATACAGAGAAGATGCTCTCCAGTCATTTCTCTTGGACCTGGAACGAAGACGGAAGGCGGTTGAGGAACTCTTTTCCAGTTTATTCCACTCTGAAGATGATGTCGGCAGACAGGTTTCCCCTGCAGTAAAGAGAGCTCTTAGAGGCCATTGACGACGAAAATAGCGCTTTGGCTGTTCTCGCGGAGTTAGGCTTCGAGGATCCCGCCGCCTCATATCCGGTTTTGAAAAATCTTGTGACTCCTTCCGACAGAAAAATTAAGTCCGAGAAAGGGCGTCATCTCCTGGAGCGTCTGGCGCCGCTCTTTCTCGAAGAGCTCTTGAAGGCGCCCGAACCCGGCGGGGCGCTCATTGCGCTCGATAGCTACATTGACTCGCTGCATTCCCACACGACGTATTTTGCAACTTTGCTCGAGAACCCCCCGACGATCAAATTCATTGTGAAGATCCTGGGAGAAAGCAGGTTCTTTACCGATCTCTTGATCCGTCACCCCCAATCGATCGATTCTCTCATAGCCCGAGGAGCGGAGTATCATCCAAGAGAAAAGGAGGCCCTGGAAACAGAATTGGCCGAGCGGCTCGCGTACTGCTCGGACCTGGAGTCTGGACTTGATGTGCTGAGAATATTCAAGAATGACGAAATGCTCATGATAGGCGTGAGGCACCTTTCCGGCGACATCGAACCATTCGTGGCTCGAAAGCTTGTCACTGACCTGGCCGAGGTCTGCCTACAGGGAGCGGTGGAAATCGCTTTGAAGGAGATGGGTCGAAAGTTCGGCGCTTTTGATTTCTTCGAAACACTGCCGTTCGTGATCGTGGGTATGGGAAAACTTGGCGGAATGGAGATGACATATCTCTCCGATCTGGATGTCATATTCATCTACGACCCCCCTTCAGAGCAGATCGGCCGGTTCTCGAGCCACGAGTGGTTTACTCGGCTGGCCAGCCGAATAATGTCAATTCTCAGTGTTCCAACATCAGAAGGAACTGTCTTCGCCATCGATGCCAGGCTGAGACCATCGGGCAACAAAGGCCCCCTGGTGTCTTCTCTTTCCGCCTTTAGGGACTACCACAGGAGCACTTCCTGGCTTTGGGAAAAGCAGGCTTTGATCAAGGCCCGCCCCGTCACCGGCCCGTCACGCCTTGCTGAAGAGGTTACCCAGATCGTTCGGGACTGCATAGTCAAGACTGAGCTTTCGGACGAAGGACTGCGGGAAATAGCCAAATTGCGAGGAAGAATGGAAAGCGAGCTGGCCATGGAAGACGACTTGCACGTGGATTTGAAGACGGGACATGGCGGATTGGTCGATGTGGAGTTTTTTGTCCAGGCGAACATTCTCAAACATGCGGCACGTAGGCCCGAAATAATCCGCAACAACACTCTCGAAGCCCTTGCAGCTCTGCACCGCGCCGAATTGCTTGACGAGGAATCGTTCCGTACACTCGACTCGGGCTATCGATTCCTGATCAGTCTGGAAGACCGTCTCCGCATTATGGAACATCGCAGCGTCGACCGAATGCCGCTGGGAGGGGACAAACTGAAGGGCCTGGCATGGAGGCTAGGATATGGAGATCAGGGTGAAGACCGCCTTCTCAACGATTATTTCAGAATCACCGGATCCATCAGGAAAATATACAACTCTTTTTTCGCTGCGGTTGATGATCGAGGGACGTCAGCAGGACTTCTTTGAAGGTGACCGTTTACCGGGAAAGCGGTTTAGCCAGAAACGTGGCCGGCAGGGACGCCGGCCCTACCATGAGCCCGGTAGGACCGGCCTCCGCGCCGGTCTCCAAATGCCCGATGAACCGTTACCTCTGAGGGACATTTGAGCCATTATTTCGATTGGGGGTGACGGCCGCCTCTCGGGATCTTGTCCCGAATAGTCTTGAATTGGCCTTCCACTTCAAGGAACGTCTCGACGAGTTCCGGGTCGAATTGCTTACTCTTCTCGACAACGATGAGGTCTCGGGCCTCTTCGTGCGAGTAGGATCTTTTGTAGCGACGCTCGGTGGTTAAGGCGTCATAAACGTCTGCGACCGCAACGACGCGAGCAGACAAAGGTATCTCCTCTCCCTTCAGCCCAAACGGATATCCGGTCCCGTCCCATCTCTCATGGTGGTAATAGGCCACATCCTTGGCGAGATACAGATAGCTTTCCTTATCCCCCGCCTCATGTGCTGCTTCCTCAAGCGCGGCCCCACCGTAGACGGAGTGCCGCTTCATGACTTCGAACTCGTCGATCCCAAACTTCTTGGAGTTGAACAGAATGGAGTCGGGTATCCCCACCTTGCCTATGTCATGCAGCACAGAGCATTGGACAAGGTCTTCGATGAACTGTTGAGTCATAAATTCTTTATAGAGAGGCCGCGCGGCAAGTTGGTCGCATAGAATCCTGCAATAGGCCTGAAGTCGCGAAAGATGAAAAGCTGTCTCTCCGTCCCGAGATTCCGCGAGCTTGGCGAGAGCAAAGATGGAAGCGCCCTGATGCCTTCGGATGCGCTGATATGACTTCACCAGCTCCTCGTGCAGGCGAACCTCCTCGGTGACGTCCCGGCCAAGCCCAAGAATGCCACGTATGTTCCCTGAACCGTCCAGCATTGGAGAAACAGCCGTAGAAATGGTTAGCCCCTGGCCATCCTTGGACACGTGCTTGATTTGTCCCTGTACGGTACCCGCCTTGATTTGCATGATGCGGCGCAGGTTTTCCATAGCTTCCATCCCAACGTTATCTTCCCCATAAAGCTTGAAAACAGACGACCCGACCATTTCCTCGGCTGTATAGCCAAAAATGTTCTGAGCGCCCGTGTTCCAGAAGAGCACGTTGTGGTCGAAATCAGTCAAGACGATGGAAACTCCCGTAGAGCTATCCAGAATTCCTTTCAAGAATTCGTTGGTTCTGGCTAGCTCCGTCGTCCTCTTCTCTACTTCTTCTTCCAGCAAACGTTGGTAGTCCCTCTCAAAACGCCGAAGCTTGCAATGTTCGATCCCCTTTTGAACCGTATTCACGAGTATCTCAGCATTGACCGGCTTCAGCAGAAAATCATGAGCCCCGCGTCTTAGTGCCCGCACGGCATTGTCTAGATCGCCGTGGCCTGTCACAACCACCACAGGCACCGTCCCGTCAATTTTCCCGACGGTACCGAGGACCTCCAATCCGTCCACTTTAGGCATGTGGATGTCCGTCACAACCAGGTCAGGGGTCCTTTCCTTGAAGATCTCTATGCCTTCCCCGCCCTCCTTGGCTGTTAACACCGAGAACCCGTTGATCGTCAACAGGTCTCTGAGCACCCCAAGAGTGGTATGATCATCGTCGATAACCAGTACCGAACCCTTGGTCGTAAGGGCCGAGTCGCCATCGAGGGAATTGTTATGGTCGTACGGCAAGAGGTTAGGCTCCGTTCCACCCCAACCGCGAAGATAGAACGAACGGCTTGCCCCGTGGGGTTCCGCTCTACAGAAAAATATGACCTGGACCTTGGATGTGTTCAGAAAATAGCCCAACGGCGAGAGGTTCCGGGCACAAGACCCAGTCCTAAGGCCGTGTTGGGATGCTCTTCCGAACAGACTCTTCCAGCCCAAGTCCTAGCAGACAACTAGGTAAATCATATTAAGCGTTGAGAGGCGCCGCTGTCAATAATCAACAAGAAAAGGCTGATGCATCCTAGTTTAACGGGCACGGGGCAATTGACAGAGCCGTGAACATGATTTACCTGACTGGTAAAGCGTTGTCGTTCAGCCGGCCCATGCCCTGCGTACGGATAGGGCGACTACCGGACCTCGCCAAATCCGCCTCAACCAGTCTCAGGGGGCTTTTTTCCGCTGGACGACTACCTGAAAGTTTGATCCGGTAGGAGTCTCACATGCGCGCGGAAAAATTCACACTCAAATCACAGGAAGCTTTGGAACTGGCACAGACTACCGCGGCCAACCGGGGTAATCCGCAGGTGGAAACCGAGCACCTGCTGCTGGCGCTACTTTCTGACGAAGAAGGCATCTGCGTTGAAATCCTCAAGAAGTTGGGGGCCGACCCGGACCGCATCCGGAACGAAGCCCTTCACGCGGTGGAAGGCTTGCCCAAGCAGACTGGTGCCGCTGCGGAAAGGTACTATTCCGACCGGCTCAGAGCAGTCCTTGAAGCCGCGTTCAAAGAAATGGAGCAGCTCAAGGATGAATATGTTTCCGTGGAGCACCTTCTTATAGCCCTTTCCGAAGTTTCGGGAACCGCGTCATCAAGAATTCTCACCGGCCGAGGAGTGACCAGGGACAAGATCTACAAGGTCTTAACCGACATTCGGGGCACCCAGAGAGTCACAGACCAAGCCCCTGAGGAAAAATATCAGGCCCTGAAGCGTTTCACCCGCGATCTCACTGAGCTTGCACGCAAAGGGAAGCTCGACCCGGTCATTGGTCGTGACGACGAGATCAGGCGAATCATCCAAGTCCTCTCGCGAAGGACTAAGAATAATCCTGTCCTCATAGGGGACCCCGGGGTCGGTAAGACCGCCATTGTGGAAGGATTGGCCGGAAGAATCGTGTCGGGTGACATTCCCGAAACACTCAAAGGAAAGCGAGTGTTGGGGCTGGACATTGGACAGCTTGTGGCCGGCGCGAAGTATCGCGGAGAGTTTGAGGATCGACTCAAAGCCGTCCTCAAAGAGGTTACCGGGTCCGCGGGCGAAATCATTCTCTTTATCGATGAAATGCACACGCTGGTCGGGGCCGGCGCGGCCGAAGGGGCAATCGACGCGTCCAACATGCTCAAACCAGCTCTTGCTCGCGGTGAACTCCGATGCGTTGGCGCTACAACGATCAACGAGTACAGGAAACACATTGAAAAAGATCCCGCGTTCGAACGTCGATTCCAACCGATTTACGTGGCCGAACCTTCCGTGGAGGACTCCATTTCGATCCTGAGAGGTCTCAAAGAGAGATATGAAGTGCATCATGGCGTCAGGATTCAGGATGCGGCAATAATAGCCGCGGTCACTCTATCTCACCGGTACATTACCGACCGCTTCTTGCCGGATAAGGCCATCGACCTCATAGACGAGGCTTCGTCCAAGCTAAGAATTGAAATAGACTCGATGCCTACAGAAATCGACGAGATAGACCGGCGCATTATCCAGCTTCAAATCGAGCAGCAAGCGCTAAACAAGGAATCCGACCCGACCAGCAAAGAACGACTCCAGAAGGTGCGCGCTGAAATCGCGCAGTTAACCTCCCAATCGGACCTGCTCAAGACGCAGTGGCACAAGGAAAAGGAAATCATAACTGCGATAAGGGAACTGAAGGAAAGGTACGAACGTGCCAAGACCGAAGCGATCAAAGCAGAACGGGAAGGCGACCTGAGCAAGGCCGCTGAACTCAAATACGGCATGCTCATATCGTTGGAAAAGGACATTAAGGACAAAAATGAGGAACTCGCTCTCATCCAGCAGGAGGGAGGCCTTTTGAAAGAGGAAGTGGGACCGGAAGATATAGCCGAGGTAGTGGCAAAGTGGACCGGCATCCCCGTCTCCAGAATGCTGGAAGGCGAAGTCGACAAACTGCTCAGGATTGAGGAAAGAATCGGGCAGCGTGTAATCGGCCAGCGAGAAGCAATAGTTGCCGTTGCGAATGCTGTGCGGCGGGCGCGATCCGGCTTACAGGACCCGAATCGGCCGATCGGTTCGTTCATCTTCATGGGGCCCACCGGAGTTGGCAAGACCGAACTTGCACGAGCCCTCGCGGAATTCCTCTTCGATGATGAACAAGCAATGGTGCGGATCGACATGTCCGAGTACATGGAAAGGCATTCGGTTGCGCGACTTATCGGGGCTCCTCCGGGATACGTCGGCTATGAGGAGGGGGGATACCTGACGGAGGCTGTTCGAAGGCGCCCTTATTCAGTGGTCCTCTTCGACGAAATTGAAAAGGCCCATCCCGAGGTTTTCAACGCTCTGCTGCAAATACTCGATGACGGGCGGCTTACCGACGGCAAGGGGCGCACTGTCGATTTCAAGAACTGCATAATTATCATGACCTCCAACATCGGCTCCGTGGAGATCCGAGACTATGCGGGAAAAGACGAAGAGAAGATGCGCCGGAGTGTCATGGACGCTCTCAGGATGCACTTCAAGCCGGAGTTCTTGAACCGGCTGGACGATGTGATCATCTTCCATGCTCTGGACAGAGAGCAGATCAAGCAGATCGTGGACATTCAAATGGGGCGGCTCAACAAGCGGCTGGCCGACAACAAGCTCACGCTGGTCCTTGATCCGCGGGCACGAGATATGCTCGCAGCCGAAGGGTACGATCCCGCGTACGGCGCGCGGCCCGCTCAAGCGGGCTATTCAGCGGCTCATCGAGAATCCTCTGGCGCTGGATATTCTCGGGGGCAAATTCCGTCCAGGCGCGACAATCGAGGCAGAGCCGGAGGGGGATCATCTCCGATTTGTAGAGAGACAATTGGCGGCAAGCTGAAACTCTGTATCAGAACCTGTGAATCGGGCGCAATCGCAGCATGGGAAATGCGTTCTAACTCATTGATAAAAACAGGTTTACGCGAAGAGGGATGGAGCGTATTATCTGGAAGCATAGCCCGAGAGCGCGTTTGTCTGGAAACCATCTAAACAGAAGCTTGGCGCATACAGGCCGCGGATATGTTCATAGAAACCACCCCACAATCATGGGAGGACGCGAAACGACTAGGGGGATTACTTAGTTGCTGGGCATTTCGTGGACACACTTGCGCTACATGGCCCTTGTCCACATCACTTGAGCGGGCTGCGGACCGATTTAGATGTTCTTTAGACCTCCGTTGGATTCGCGAGAGAATGCTGATTCATGACTTTCGCTGCAAGGCGCACCACTATATCCAATCTCCTCCGTCGCCTGACGAGCATCTCGAGTGGCTGGCACTCGTGCAACATCATGGCGGGCCAACACGCTTATTAGATTTCACCAAATCGTTTCTACGTTGCATCCTTCTTTGCTGTAGAGACGGCTCATGAGGATGCCTGTGTGTGGGCGGTGAATGAAATCCACTTGAGTTTAATGCTTGAACAGCACTCCGGAATTGGTTTCATGAGGTCCGGAGGAGTGATTGAGCAGCAGGAGGCGACAGTCCGGTTTGCTGAGAAGTTCTTACGCGACCGGACGCACCGAATGGACTACGTGGTCAGTGTTCAGCCCGTGAGGCAGAATCAACGCCTTGCCATTCAGAAGGGGCTGTTTTTGTTTCCGTGCGAGATCGAAAAGACTTTCGAAAGCAACCTTTGCGCGACGCTTGGCTTTTCATTCACTGACCTTTGCTCGCGGAACGCAACACAGATGGAAACGAGCCGAATTGATCGTGAGTTGGCGCGCGAGGCAAAGGTGATAAAAATCATTTTTCCCCGCGAGTGGCATGCGAAGGCATACTTGGACCTTTACTCTATGAATCTCGATGCAGCGTCCCTCTTTCCGGGTTTGGACGGCTTTGCTAGGTCGTTGCAGTATCATTTGCGGTGCATGGAAGGCATCTGGGACGATGAATAACCCTGGTCAAGCGCTGCATCGAACTGCGTCGGGCCGTCACAGTTAGTGGATTTGCGCGCCCTGCGCAGTCGCTGAGGTTGGGGTCGTTAATCGGCGGGAGAAACGAACGGTCGGAGGTTTAGCGTGACCCAAACTGTCCCAGAACCACCTGATCACCACATGTACAAGTGGGTGTCTTTCAATCGGGATACCTTCGAGTTCTACCTCGCGGCTGTCAAATTCTATGAGGCGCTCTTGAAAGCAGACCTCAAGACCGTGGTGGAGGATGAGGATCTGCAAGCAATCCTCGGCAATGAGGCGCTCGATTCATACCCGATCGCGAAAGAAATAAAGCGTGTCCAACGAGTTCGAAATTGGTTCGAGGAGGAGAAGGCGAATGCAGACAAGGACGATCCGGACTACGATGTCAGCATCACCCACGGACGGGTACGGTTCATCAAGTCCGTGTCTAATCTCTACCTGGAGCACCTCCGAACTCGACGGCACCGGATCGAAGTTGATGCTTGAGGCAGCGGATCAGCAGTTGGCTCGTTTTAAAGAGAAGACTGAACTCGGAGTGTTTAGGGATGCCACACCGTATCCGCTACTGCTGAGTCAAATACCGCAGGCCCCGCTCAGAGAGATCGCGCTCGGCCCCTCAGAGGCTCACCCTCCTACCTCGCCTCGACCGCCATTAGTCGTTCTGGACTCCATTTAGATTCGCGACCCTGATCTTCGAAAACGCTGTTTGGATCTACTCGCGCAGTTCCGTGAAGACGGCCAACACGATCGCCTTGACACAGTTGTGACCGAAGCGACGCGGATTCTCGAGGATCGACTTCGGTTTCCGTCAGGCGCGCCGGCGACCTGTATTGGTGTCAAATTGGCGGAGCACGCCTTCGGTCCACCGACCAAACGTCTCATCGTTAGTGATATTGAGGACGAACAAGTTGCAGCCCGCCTTTTGTATCGGGGGGTGTTTGGTTTTATCCGCAATAGGGTGCATCACAAACTAGTTGCCGATTTCCAACCGGAACGAGTTCTTCAGATCGTGGGGATGATTGACTTTTTGATTTCAGTGGCCGAAGCAGCACGGCGTGAGTTACCCGAAACTGCGGACCCTCCAATCTAATCGTCACGTGAAGCCGACGATCCTTCCGGTCCAGGGTTACGTGCAGCAATAGACCCGTACTCGAATGTCCAGCGTTTGCGCGTGCCGCTACTTCTTGACCCATCTTCGGTCCTCCTGTCGGATAAATTGCTCCGCAAACGCCATGCACACGGTCCGAGCACCGGAATCCAAATCCGGAATCGTTCACCGCAGAGATCGCGAAGCTCGCAGAGGGTCATGTTTTCTGTGCCTTTCCTCCTGGTGAAACGCAAGGCATTTTGTGTCAGAGATCAGGCAATCACCGCGGGCCGTTTCCAAGTCCTCAACCTCTGACGGCTATCGCAGATGCTGCCCAAAAGCAGGATTGACAAAACGAGCAGGCTGGCACACATTCAGGCATTCGATGTTCTAAATCGAGGCGGCCACGGCCTCCGCAGCCCGTTGACGGGCTTTGAGGTAATCCAGTGAGGTTGGGCATGCCGATCCGTAAGATGCCATGGTAAACCGATGTACAGAACGAAATCAACGGGATATAGAGGTCTTAGTGCGCCTTCAGCAATCGCTCGAATGGCATGTTATGCAGACAGGAAACCAAAACGCTGCATCTTATGCGGATCAATTTAATGATTGTTCGGCAGCGAGGATGAGGCGGGTGCCGCAATCACGCGGCCATTTACCTAGACAAGGAGCACAACATGACGGAAACAAAAGCAGTCAATCCCTGGGCCTGGCAGGATCAATTTGGCTTTTCTCAGGCCATCGAGGTTAAAGGGGGACAACGTGTTGTCTACTGCTCTGGCCAAACATCTGTGGATGCGAGTGGAAACCCGATGCATGGGCGGGATATGGCCAAACAAGTGAGCCAGTCTTTGGACAACCTCGAAACCGTCCTGAAGCAGGCAGGCCTTTCGTTGGCCAACGTCGTGCGGCTGAATTATTACACGACGGACATGGCTGCGTTCTTGAAGGCCGGTCCGGCGTTTGGTCCGCGGCTGGCAGCGGCTGGCTGCAAACCATCTTCAACATTGCTCGTGGTAGCAAGTCTTTTTCATCCGGACCTGATGATCGAAATCGAAGCGACCGCGGTCGCCTAACCATCGTAGGAGGTTCCGGCCTCTGGAGCGGTTGCGTGGCCCGGCCGAACGGCGCCCCGCGGTAGCGAGCTCGGGTTGCGGGCTCTGACCGGGCTTATACAGGCTGCATAATCATTGTTATACGGCATCAAGGTGATGGAAATAATCGACTATAATGGCGAAGGGAAGTGGTTGAAGGCTGAGATCCTCCGGCGCTATTCCCAGTACTGCAAAGAACAAAAGATTAGTGAGCCACTAGATCTGCGCCCGCGAGAACTTGTGAGTGGTGAGAAGAAGTGGATATATCCAGTGATGGAAAGAGTCATTGAGGGTATCGAAAAGGGTGATGCAGCCTGCAAGCGACTCGGCATTGAGTTCATTGAAGAAGACGGCAAATTCCCGTTTGGAAAGATTTTGAAATCAAACACAGCGAGGTCACTACGACGGGTTGCACTCACTCCAGACGAACAAGAGAGGGTGAGAAAACGGTTGGTCAATATGCTCCTGACTGGCAATGTGCCGCACGAATACAAGCAGTACGTCAGGCTGTTGAAGAAGGTCGGGGCGGGAAACTATTGGGATGAAATAGAGAGACAGATCGATAAATCAAACGAGTATGTCATGCGGTATTATAGATATCTGAAGGACGCATAGCAGCACATTAACCGGACGGGGGGACCACGTGTGTTGATTTTTCCGAAGGCTCCTTGGCCCGCCGCCGGCTATCACGGTCGTTGGGCACACAAAAACGGAGGCCACATGAGCAGTTACACGGAGCCAGAGTGGTCCAACTCTGCGCTTATCACCATTGATACGCAGTGTGACACACTCGAGGGACAGCCCTTCGAGATTCCAGGGACTTCGGCTATTCTTCCTCGCATGAGGACCATTCTGGAAGCTTTTCGTGCCGTAGAAAAACCTATCATTCATATCGTTCGGATATACAAAGCCGACGGCTCAAACGTAGATCTATGCCGTAGAGAGTTTGTCGAGCAGGGTATAGCTCCGGTATTAGCTGGCTCTTCAGGATGCCAACTTGCGCCGGAATTACTTCCGCGTGCCGGGATTGAACTCGATGAGGATCTGCTACTCTCTGGCGGCATCCAAACCATCAACTCACGTGAGGTGGTGATCTACAAGCCGCGCTGGGGAGCATTCTACAGGACTCCCCTGGAGCAGTACCTGCGAGAACAGGGTGTTTCGACGCTCGTCTTCAGTGGGTGCAACTTCCCGAATTGCCCCCGTACTTCAATCTACGAAGCTAGCGAACGAGACTTCCGGGTGGTTTTGGTAGATGACGCAATCTCTGGATTGTATGATCAAGGAAGGCAGGAAATGAAGAATATCGGCGTACAGGTGCTGTCAACCAGCCAAGTCATTGATGCAGTTGAACGCAACGACAGCAAGCAGGCATGTCGTTGATATGAATGATATTCCTGGATAATAGAAGGAGAAGCGGGAACTTCCTATACAAAAGGTAACAGTCTGCGTTTCCCGTTTTATACAGACTGTATAATCATTGTTAGGCGTCATTCGCGAATTGCAAAATGAAAGGATATTGAAATGAAATTCCTAGTCGAGCTTGACCATCTCAAGACGGGCCAGCCATTTACCGAAGACACCGCTCGCGCCTTCATCGAAGGCATTATTTTCCCGACACTCGACAAGGCTGAACAGCTTGCTCAACAAGGCCTCATAGTGGCAGGCGGACCAGTGGCCGGACGCATCGCGCTCCGCTTCATCGCGGATGTTCAGACAACCCAGCAGCTTGACCAGCTCGTTTCCAGCCTTCCCTTGTGGATGGTCGCGGATACGCGAGTGACACCGCTCATCGATTTCAGCGACCGTCGCGATCACGTCCAGGCGCTACTTCACCGCATGACGCAATATGAGACCTAACAGGCGCTCCAGCCGACGTCCCCGCCTCGCGGGTCCGCGGCTGAGCTTTGGCGTTCGGCCGCTACTCGAATGTCCAGTGCTTGAGGGTGCCGGTACTTCTTGACCCATCTCCGGTCCTCCTATCGGATACATTGCTTGGCAAACGCCATGGTCACGGTCCGAGGACCGGAATCCAGATCCAAAATCCTTCACCGCAGAAATCGCGGAGATCGCAGAGGGTTCTGGTTTCTGTGCCTTTCTCCCAGGTGAGGCGCAAGGCATTCCGGTCTCCGGCACTGAAGGTACGTACCGGCCTGACTGCGTACCCCCGCGGCTTATGTGGGCTTGTACAACCTATTTTATATCTCTGCGTTCTCCGCGCTCTCTGCGGTTAATCTCCGATAATCTTTACCAGTACGCGCTTTCTCCGGCGACCGTCAAACTCCCCGTAAAAGATTTGTTCCCAGGGCCCGAAGTCGAGTTTCCCCCCCGTTATGGCAACCACAACCTCGCGGCCCATTATCTGTCTTTTCAGGTGAGCGTCACCGTTGTCCTCGCCGGTCCGATTGTGCAAATACCGGTTAATCGGCTCGTGGGGGGCCAATTCTTCCAGCCATTTTTCATAGTCCTGGTGCAGGCCCGATTCATCGTCGTTGATGAAGACGGATGCGGTAATGTGCATTGCATTCACCAGCAGAAGCCCTTCTGAGACGCCGCTCTCCAAAAGGGCGCTCTCCACTTCCCTCGTTATGTTAACGAACCCTCTCCGTTTGGGCACATTGAACCATAACTCCTTCCGATAACTTTTCATGGTATCCTCCTTAATATGGGGAACACCCCCTCTCCGGATTCAGCTATTATCCCATGTAATCCGGGGCATACAACAGTAAAACGAGCTTTGCCCTGTTCCTGCTATGGTGCAAAGTCGCGTGAGATGACCAGGAGGAAGAGATGCCGAAGGTAGCAGATGTTATGACCCGTGACGTAATTACCGTGACTCCCGAGACCTCGCTGCGAGAACTCGCCAGCATACTCTCCGAAAAGCACATCAACGGTGTGCCCGTGGTTGATGACAAAGGAAATGTCCTGGGCGTGGTGTGCGAATCGGATTTGGTCAACCAGAACAAGCCCTTGCACATACCAACTGTGTTTGTGATACTGGACTCAGTCATCCCCATGGAGAATCCCTGGCGCTACCAGAAGGAGTTCAAACGACTTGCAGCGACCACGGTCGGCGACATCTATTCCCAGCCCCCTGTCAGCATTAGCCCGGACACGGACTTGTCCGAAGTGGCGCGAATCATGAGCGAACGGAGGTTGTATACCCTACCGGTAATTGAAGGGGGGAAGTTGGTGGGCGTTGTGGGGAAAGCGGACATCATCCGGTCTCTTATGTGATGTGGTATTATATCCTGTGATTATGAGGTGTTAATTGATAACCCTTATAATCAGGTTTTAAAAAATGAGATCTTTTCTAGAAATAACTTTAAATTTTCTTGACAACTATTCAGAATCATGGTTTAAGCCTTGGAAACCAGCGGGTGGCGTAGCCCGCTGCTCAACATACCTTTTCCCCATGCGAAGCCCCGGTTCTCATCCTCCTTTCCGGGGCTTTCCTTTGTCTACTGCCCCAAGGCTTCCGCCGAGCATCGTCCCCCGCAAAAAGAGCATCGGACCGTCCCTGTGTGGCGGATCTTTTGTCAAATCCCGGCCAAGTTCACGGCAGGTTTTCTGCTGTTGTGGAGAGAAACAGTTTGGATCGACCGCGACTGATCAAAATACTTGAAGAAGTCAAAGAGGGCCGCTTGCTCCCCGAGGAGGCAAGCTGCATGTTTCAAGACCTTCAGACCGAGGATCTCGGGTTTGCCTGCGTGGATCACCACCGGGCTGTGAGGCTCGGTTTTCCCGAGGTGATCTTCGGCCAGGGAAAGACGGTCGAGCAGATAATCGGGATTTTCAAAAGCCTTCAGGCCCGGCAAGACACCGTGCTGATTACTCGAGTCGATGACGGGAAGGCTCGTGAGATTCTTAAAGAGACTTCCGGGCTCGAACACAATGCTGAGGCGAGGACCCTCCTGTACGCACGCAAGAAGATAAAGCCCGTTGGCAGAGGAACAGTGCTCGTGGTGTGCGCGGGCAGTTCCGATATTCCTGTTGCGGAGGAAGCCAAAGTCACGGCGTACGCGCTCGGGAACAGAGCAGACACACTATACGATGTTGGGGTCGCAGGCATTCACAGGCTTCTTTCCAACAACAAGAAGCTACGCTCAGCAGCCGTGATTATTGCCGTAGCTGGCATGGAAGGCGCACTGCCGAGCGTTATCGGCGGGCTCGTGGACAGACCTGTCATCGCGGTGCCGACTTCAATCGGATATGGCGCGTCGTTCGGCGGAATCGCCGCGCTTCTGGGTATGCTCAACTCCTGCGCGCCCGGAGTCGTGGTGGTAAATATCGACAACGGATTCGGTGCCGCGTACGCGGCTACCATGATTAATCGGTTGGGCAACCAGAAAGAAAAGGAGAAAAGGGACCAGGAATAGGGAGTTCCCTATGATCTGGATTTGATCTCCCATTTCAGGTTAACCGGCCAGGCTATACGGCCCCGGCTCCTTTAGGTTGCATCGCGGTCGGCCCGTTCGCTCGTCTGAGAATAGACATTCCACTCCTTCCAGAACTGCTTAATCTTGTCCGACCCCAATCCGATTTTGCTGAGCGCGGCTTCCAATCGAGCGTCGTCTTGCTCCAACCGGTTCAGCAAATCAATATCCCTCAGCATGCCTTGTCCTATATAGTACTTGATAAGGGACTGATAACCGGACATGCCTTTAGCGGGTGCTATCCTCTTGAGTTTCTCCAATACATCCAAGGGAATACGCATGGAAATGCTCGTACTAACTTGGTCTTTAGTAGGAACCAACTTCTTTTTCATAACGTAACCTCTCGGCCGCTGTGCTTTCTCTGGCTTAAATGATTCGCCAGGCTTCATCTCCGGCATCAACCACAACTACATAGATGGGACCAGTGAAACGGTCCGACAGGGGATAACTGATGATGGCCCACCTTTGTTCCCCCTCCTCACTGAGGTCTTCGACCATTTGAATGAGATTAAGAACTGCTTGGCAAGCCTCCTCAAAAGAAATCCCATGCTTTCTCAGATTGTTCTCCGCCTTCTGCTTGTCCCACGTGAAGTCGTACCCGTGGTAGCTATACAAGACCTCCTTACCCATAAGTTACCTCTGTGTATATACTTTGTCAACGGTTGGCCCGAGAGATCCCGTGAGACACGTTAGTATGTTCAAGACGAAGTGTTCGCTCGCTTCTCTTCGTTTCTCTTTCACCCCTTTTCCGCTATCTTCTTGATTGCGTCCACTGCGATCGCCACTTCTTCCAGGTTGTTGAAGTACCCGAGGCTGAATCGCACTGTCCCGTCCGGGAATGTTCCCAGAGCCTTGTGAGCCAACGGAGCGCAGTGAAGGCCCACACGGACAGAGATCTCGTGCTCGTCCTGCAATAGGGTCCCGGCTTCCTCCGGGTGTATTGTCTCAAAGGTCGCGGGTATGGATCTCCCGCCGCATCCGCCGTAGGAGACGTGAAGTCCGTCGGGCAGCGCTTGATCGAAGGTGACGGAGAGGATGGGCATCTGTGCTTCAGGATCAAGCGGCCCGTACAGGGTGATTCCGGGCACGTCGATGAGCCCTTCAATAAAGCTCTCCAATAGCTTCATTTCGTGGCGTCTAATAGTATCCACCCCTGTTTCCAGGACGAAGTCCAGACCTGCCCCCAGGCCCGCAATGCCGACGTTATTCTGCGTGCCGCTTTCAAGGGCATCCGGGAAAAAATCAGGCTGTTGTTCCTGATCGGATGCGCTGCCGGTGCCACCGCGTTTCAGTGGCCTGATGTGGAGGCCTTCCCTGACGTAGAGCCCGCCGGTTCCCTGAGGCCCATACAATCCTTTGTGCCCTGTAAACGCGAGGAAATCGACCCCCAGTGCCTGCACGTCGACCGGGAGAGCTCCGGCGGTCTGTGCAGCGTCCAGAAGCAGCGGCACTCGGCCTGCGGCCTCTCTGACCGCGGAAACGTCCTGGATAGTCCCACACACGTTTGAGGCATGATTAAGAGCTATCAAGGCTGTGTTATCCCTAATCAATTCTTTCAAGGCCCCAACGTCCAATACTCCCATCTTGTCGCAGGGAGCAACCGACACACTGACAATGCCGTTTTGCTCCAGGTGTCTCACAGGGCGGATCACGGAGTTATGCTCCATCTGCGTAATGATCACATGGTCCCCCGGATTCAGGACCCCGTAGATAACCGTGTTCAAGGATTCCGTTGCATTCAGCGTGAATGCGATGCGATTGGGATCGGGTATGTTGAAGAGCCGGGCCAGTTTCTTGCGCGCCCCCTCGACAATCAGCGAAGCCTCCTGAGATAGGTCGTGTTTTGATCTACCGGGATTGGCCCCGACATTTTGCATGAAATGAGCCATTGCCTCGACCACTCCCGGGGGCTTGGGAAAGGTTGTGGCCGCATTATCCATGTATACGCGTCGTTTCACGCCTTTGACCTCAGTAGATCGTCTTGGAACCGCCTGTAGACACCCCGAGATGTGAAAGCTTACCCCGCTGAAAACCTGACCGAGCGGTGCTTCTATAATACAATAAGACACATCTCAAAATCTAATCTTGACGCGGAGTTGCCATTCCGATATTCATGATGCACCGATAATTCGGTCAGGTGTGGCAAGGTGCAAGATATTGAATGGCCCTACCAAATCCTGTACGGGGTAATTTTGTTCGTTGTCTGCGCTCTGCTAATCTGGGAGCCCGCCTACAACAAATTCAAAGATTGGCAACTGAAAAGAGCCTTCCTACGTAGAGAAAAGGCCGACAAAGCAAGGGCAAAGCGGGCGTGAATGCCGCCCCTCTCTTGCCTCACGCGGCAAGTGTATTTTGACGCGTCGTGCGTTTCCTCGTGCTTCCCGGCAAATTGTCCTCCTACTATAGCCGGATTTTACACAAGTAATTGCGTAGAAGAACAGTGATTTGGTGGGACGGGCATCTGTGCCCGTCATCCCCAATTGACGAAGCTGAGAAGACTGTCCCACCAGCCCATATCAGGCGGCTTTGAGGGTGCCACTGCTGGTTTGCCCAGCGAGTGGTCACCCAAACGGCATCATTACCCCTGATGTCACATGCTGTCGAATAAGCTGATGGACCTTTTGAGAACCGATACTAACTCTCTAACGAGTTTCCCAACCTTGTCATCTCCGGCGTATGAGCAACATCAACGCACCGACGCGAAATCTGTGCCCGGTCTGTCGGCGGAGACCGGCGATCACGCCTGTGGCGTGCCACCGATGCTCGCTAGTCAACAAGACTGCGCCTACCCCACCCATAACTGAATGATCAAGAGATTCGCGGGAAAAAGATTGACACAAGCGATGGTTTACGGGTAATAAACTATACCAACCAGTCAGTACAGGAAAATACGACCATGGCCACCAAAGGAACAGCAACAAAAGACCGAATCGTTAAGAGTGCTCTCAGATTATTCCACCGGCAGGGATACAAGCAGACGACCATTGAAGACATTTGCACCGCATCGGGAGTTAAGAGAGGGAATCTATTCTATTACTTCGACAATAAGGAAGAGATTGCCCACGCGGCCATCGCGCATGCCGTTGACAGGCATAATGCCTACTTCGACGGTATTAAAACTCAAGACACGGATCCCCTGAATAAAGTCGAGCTCATGATCGACGGAATGGTGGAATACGCGGTTCAACGGGGCTGCAAGGCGTGTTGATTTTTTGGCAATTTCGCCCAGGAGCTGGGCGATTCGAATAGAAGCCTTTCCGACGGGGTCAACCGCTTCTTTCTTTTCTGGAATGAGTTCTTGGTGGAGCTTTTCGACCAGGCCGATCAGGCCGGTAAATCGGAGTGGCGCATTGATCCCGATGCGCTGAGCAGGCTTGTGATCAGTTCCATTGAAGGGGCCCTGCTCCTGTGTAAGGCATCCAAGGACCCGGAGGCATTAAGAAAAACAGGAGAAGCACTCAAGTCTGTAGTCCGGCTTTGCAGGAAAGATGCAAAGCAAGACGTGCGGAGTCATGATTTCGAGTAATGACCTAGATCTGTGTATAGGCATGTAATCAGGGAGGCCAACATGAACAAGCGACAAGAAGGGGTTCTGAAGAGGTTCGGTGACAGAGTGGGGTACGGCGCCACGGATCTTCAACATTTCCGAGAGGACGATCCCAGACTCAGGTTGATGGAAAGTCTGGCTGAAGATGCGTCAAAGTATTCCATAGAAGCTGAAGTCGTGACTTCGCGGCATTGCAATTCCGGTTATCAGATTGGCGACAAGTTTGTCATGGATGTGGACGGCAATTTCATCAGTAAGCTCTGTCCCAAGAGAATGTGTGTGCACCTCATATCTCAACTGGTGGTGCCCGTGGCGCTGATCAACGAACGGTTGAGCGAGAGGCTGGAACCTAACGGATTCACCTTCATGCGCCAGGTACGGTGCTCTGATGTTGGGGTGGAATGTTCCGGATACGGCGGAGTCATGCTGAAAGTGAACGTCGTTCCGCGATAGAGACCCGCTGAAGTGTCATTATTCGCGGTCCATAACCGCTGCCCCAAAAAAATGGCTTTCCCAATCGGGATTGGGTAGTTTGACTCCCCAATGCTCACCTGATCAACATCCACAAAAGATTTTCAAAGGACCGCCTTCAAATGAGGAGGGAACCATGAAACGACAGGACTTGCTGGCTCCGTGCGGGTTATATTGCGGTGTCTGTGGTGTTTTGATGGCCCACCGCGATAATAATCAGAAATTCAAGGAGAAATTGGCCGGTGTTTACGGCCTGTCGCCGGAGGACATAGTCTGCAACGGCTGCCTGTCGGATCAGCGAATGCAGTACTGCGAACTCTGTCCAGTCCGATCTTGCGCTCAGGAAAAGAGCTACGAGGGCTGTCACCAATGTGATTCCTGGCCGTGCAGCTTGATTGATAATTTTCCGATGCCCGTGGGCAAGAAAGTGATTATGCGGGCTATTCCTGCCTGGAAGGAGCTAGGGACCGAAAAGTGGGTCGAGCAAGAGATAGATCGGTACCATTGTCCGCACTGTGGCTATGAACTCTTCCGCGGCTCCAAGCGATGCCGTAGCTGCAAAGAGCCGGTGGATCAGGACTGACACCGATCTTCTAGAAGGACATCAGAAAAAGTTTGCTCTATAGCAAAATCGTGTTGAACTTTACCCGCTAAATGGTATACTAAGAGATTCAACAATAGGGAGGGCCGGATTCTCCCCCCACCCCCTAGATTACGACCGGAGGAAAAGAAATGCAGTGCATAACCCTGAAAAAGGGAATCGAGTGCGCATTCATGACCAGTAAAGGGTGCAATTTCAACGGCGGCCGTTGCCATTCGGTCGTCGACACATGCCAGGGATGCTCCCGGACAGTCACCTTTGATGAAGCAATCTTCTGCGCCGTCGCTCCCAACCCTGCCTCAAAATGGGCCCGCGGTTCCTGCAACTTTGCTACCCACCTCGAACGCAAGGCAGTCGAGACTAATCTGAAAGTCAACCCGCTTAAAGCTTCAAAACGCGCGGCGGCTTCCAAAAAGTAATAAGGAACTGTCCGGAAGGGTATTTCCCGCCCTTCCGGCCATCCACTCTCAGAATGCTCGTTGCCCATGGCCCCGAGACAGTGTCAGAGTATGTACCGGCTCAGGTCGTCGCTTTTGACTATGTCACGGAGCCTCTCGCGGACCATGTCCGGAGTAATTCGTACTGTCACTCCTTTCATGTCCGGGGCTTCGAATGAAACCTCTTCAAGGAGCTTCTCCATAATAGTATGGAGACGCCGCGCGCCGATGTTTTCCGCTCGGAGGTTGACCTCCTCGGCCATGGTCGCGATTTCCAGAATAGCCTGCTCCTCAAACTCCAGCATGACGCCTTCAGTCTTGAGCAACTCTTCGGTACTGGGTTACCAGCGCGTTCTTGGGTTCCGTCAGAATACGTACAAAATCCTGGCGGCTGAGAGCTGACAACTCTGCCCGCAATGGAAATCGACCCTGAATTTCGGGGATCAAGTCCGACGGCTTTGAAACGTGGAACGCTCCCGCAGCTATGAAGAGGATGTGATCGGTCTTTACCACTCCGTGTTTCGTGTTGACGGTAGAACCTTCTATTATCGGCAGCAAGTCCCGCTGTACCCCTTCCCTGGAGACGTCGGGGCCATACTGGGCCGAATGAGCGCCTGCAATCTTATCAAGCTCGTCAACGAACACAATTCCCGTCTGTTCGACCCTCTCCCTGGCCATTTTTGTTACTTTGTCGGTGTCGATGAGTTTGGTGAGTTCCTCCTGAACAAGAATATGGAGCGCTTCCGGAACTTTCACCCGGCGCCTCTTGGACTTGCCGGGGAAGATATTGGAGAACATATCCTTCAGGTTGATATCCATCTCCTCCATTCCCGCGGGGGAGAAAACTTCCACGACCGGAATTGCGCTGACCTGTGTTTCGATCTCCACCTCTCGGTCGTTCAGCCTGCCGCTGCGCAGCATCTTCTTAAACTTTTCTCGGGTGCGCTGGGCTACCTCCATCTCATCGCTAGGCTCCTGCTGTGACTGGCCTATTTGCGTGCGACGAATCTTGCGAGGCGACCTCATTGGGAGAAGTATGTCCAGCAACCGCTCTTCAGCTTGTTCCTCCGCTTTGGGACGGAGGGCCACGTACTCCTCTTCCCGCACCATAGTAATGCCGATTTCCATGAGGTCCCTGATCATGGATTCGACGTCCCGCCCAACGTAACCGACTTCAGTGAACTTTGACGCCTCCACTTTTAGGAAGGGGGATTGCGCCAGCTTCGCCAGGCGACGAGCTATTTCGGTCTTCCCCACGCCGGTGGGACCAATCATGATGATGTTCTTCGGAGCGATCTCGTCACGCAGGTCCTCCGGCACCTGTCTCCGGCGCCAACGGTTTCGAAGGGCGATCGCCACCATCTTCTTGGCCCTGTCTTGGCCAATTATATATCTGTCCAACTCCGCGACTATCTTTCGAGGCGTAAAGGTATCCATAGTTATTCGTGACCTTCAGTTCGGTCTTTTCTCAACTGGCTTCAGTTTCCAGTTCTTCCATTACCAGTTGGTCGTTGGTGTACACGCAGATTCCGGCTGTAATAGCCATGGCGACTCGAGCAATTTCAGCCGACCCCATCTCGGTGTGCATGGACAGCGCGCGTGCGGCTGCCAAAGCATAATTCCCTCCGGAACCGATTGCAATGATACCGTCGTCGGGCTCCACCACATCGCCGTTTCCGGAAAGGAGTAGGGTTTTCTCCGCGTCAGCAACTATGAGCAGGGCTTCTAACCGCCTGAGCATCCGGTCGGTCCGCCACTCTTTGGCGAGTTCCACCGAGGCTCGCGTAAGATTGTTTGAATACTTTTCCAGCATCTGTTCGAATTTTTCCAGCAGCGTCAGGGCGTCTCCCGTGGATCCGGCGAAACCGGCGAGGACATTGTCGCCCTTCCCCAGACGTCGGACCTTGCGTGCGGAATGTTTTACCACCGTATCCCCAAGGGATACCTGACCGTCACCCGCCATGACCACCTTGCGGCCGCGCCTCACGCAGAGAACGGTCGTGGAACGGATTTTCTTAGGGCTCATTTTCATTTTTCTTTGGGGCTCCACTCCTTGGGTGAGATCGGTCGTAAACTTCCATCAGGCGGCGCAGGTCTGATTTCGTGTACCGTTGCGTTGTGGACAGACTGGCATGCCCCAGCAGCTCCTGAATCGACCGTAAATCAGCTCCCCCATGTAGCAAGTGAGTGGCGAACGAGTGTCGAAACGCATGGGGCGAGGCGTCCCTTGCCAGGGAGGCGCTATCAAGGTACGACTTGAGTATACGTCGGATGCTGCGGGAAGACAACGGCCCTCCTCGTGAATTCAGAAACAACGCTTCACTGGTGTACAAGCCGCCCGTTTGGGTTTTAAGATGGGCACGCATGGGCAGATAAGCCTGTAGCGCGACCACGGCACGTGAACCGACCGGCACGTATCGCTCCTTATTCCCCTTACCTATTACTCGAACCCAGCCATTGTTCAGATCCACGTCCTGAACTTTCAGTGACGTCAGCTCGCCCACGCGCAGGCCGGAAGAATATAGCAGCTCGAACGCAGCCAGATCGCGGATCTTCATCTCTGGATTACGAGAAAAGAACCGGTCTATCTCGTCAACGCTCAGGGCCTTTGGTAATGGCTTCTCGCTCTTAGGGGCCCTAATCCCCGCGGATGGATCCTTTGTGATGATTCGCTCCCTGACAAGGAACCTAAAAAACGTTCTTATAGCCGCAAGCTTGCGTCCAACGGAAACTTTCTTGATACGGCCGAATCGGGTCGCCAGAAAGCCACGAACATGAAAGGGGTCTATGCCCTCAACGCTTTTCAGCTGCTTTGATCCACCGGATGCTTCCAGATGTTGCCGAAAGCCTTGAAGATCCGAAGTGTACGCCCGAACTGTCTGTGGTGAGCGGACCTTCTCTGTTGCAAGGTGCCGCAGGAATAGTTGGAGGGCCTCGTCAAAATTCAACTGCAACCTCCCGCCGCCCGAAAACCGAGTGGACGGGCAATAGGGATAACGGAACCGATACTACAAATTATGTGTTACTGCAAACATATTACATGTAGTAATTGATGTAATACATTAAGATGAGGTTACGCTGATAGATGGATACAATGCGGGCTATCACGGCGAAATAATGCTTGCGTTCCGTGAGGGCATTTTGTTAATCTCACGGAGTTTAATGTATCGCCTCAGCGGGTCTTCTCCAAGACTCGTGAGTGCAAGCCCGCCGGTTTTGCCGGGGGCTTTTCTTTTTTTTGCGGAACCTGGCTGGAACTAAAATCCGTTTGAATTGACTTAATGATGAGGAGGGGGAGGAAATTGGAGGCGTCCCTGCCGAGCGGGGGTTGCTTCTGCATTCCACCAACTTAGGTGGTGGAAACACCCATGGTGTCAGAATGGGTGTCATAGTTGGAAGTTTCCCTTCCACCAAGCCCATGTGCGGGGATAAGCGGAAAGAGTCCCCGGTCGGGTGAGGGGTGGGCGTCAAAACCCAGCAAAAGCATTTGGCTCACCCCTCAGCTCCTGACCAGAGCGCATGGGCTCTCATTTATTCACAAGGCGATTCCTTCTTCTTGCCCATCATCATTGAGACGTGCGCAGCTTTGTCATCGTAGCGCAGGGTTTTGGTCCGGGTGGAACAGTCCCCTGCCCCACTTTTGTCGAATGTCCTGAGCCGTGCCGGGTACCGCTATTCCGACGTGCACGCCATGATGGTCTCGGTAATCAAGTGCATCCTTCCCGCCCTGTACCGACGTAGCGGTGTAAATCGGGTTCCTATTGCCGTCATACGCGTACGATGTTCCTCCGTACGACTGCCTTATTTCGACGACGCGGCCCGTACTGTCCCTCACCTGCTCTTCCGCAGGGGAGAGAGACGGGATCATTAGAATCAAAAGCATGCTACCTGCCAAAAGTAGATTCTTCATTGAGTAGTTCCCACAAGCAAGCATTTAAACTGACTAATTTTAACATGCGCTCTTGTTTATGTCAAATCTGAGCGGCTCGGGCAGCTTACGCATTGAGTGTCGCGAGGGTGGAGGTTGTCTTTGCGGGCGCATCTTCAGTCCCGCGGAATGCGGGACTCGTCTACGGCACGATAGTAGAGCCTCGCCTGAAGAATGTCTCTCTAAGAGAGCCCGCTTTTTCCCGCGGGGATTTCCCGAGCTTGGAGGTGTGACTCTTTCAAAACTCTTCTAAGGATCTTACCGGAGGGGCTGCGAGGAATCGCACTCGGTGAACACCACCCTCCAGAGCCGTTTGTACTTTGCCATTCCGGCAGCCGCATATTCGATGACGGCCTCCGGCGATATCTTTGACCCGTCACGTACCACAACGTACGCCACAGGTACTTCGCCCTGCACAGAATGTGGCTCGCCGATTACCGCGGCATCGAGGATGTCGGGATGGCCCAGGAGGATGTGCTCGATCTCCGCGGGCGCCACTTGGAAGCCCTTACATTTGATCAGTTCCTTGAGCCGATCCACAATGTATACGTACCCGTCCTCATCCTGCCGTCCCAAGTCCCCTGTCCGCAGCCATCCGTCGACCAAAGTATGCGCTGTGGCCTGGGGATCGTTATAATATCCCGTCATCACCTGTGGCCCCCGCACCCACAGCTCTCCGACTTCTCCGATCTCCACTTCTTCGCCGGTCTCCGGGGCCACTATTTTATGCTCCGTGAGAGACAATGGAGTACCGATAGATCCCACCTTGATCCTATTGAGCGGTGTTACGTGAGTGGTGGGGGATGATTCCGTAAGCCCGTACCCCTGGATAACAGGCACGCCGGTGATTTGCGTGAAACGCTCCTGCAACTCCGGCGCAAGCGGAGCGCCTCCCGTGTTCACGTACCTCAGGGCGCTCCAGTCCATGTCCGGAACCTTCGGATGGTGGCAAAACTCTTGAAGGATCAGCGGCACCGTGAAGAAAAGGGTCGGGCGATACTTCTCAAACAGAGAAAGGAACTCATCTATCGGGCGGAAACGGCTTGCCACCACCTGCCTGGCCCCGCCCAAAACAGCCGCGCCCATGAGAACGGTCATACCGTAGATGTGGAAGAATGGAAGCTGGTTCAACAACGTGTCGTCAGGCGTTACCTCGTGGGCCTGCACCACCTGATAAAGGTTGTGAAGGAGGTTGAAATGAGTGAGCATGACTCCTTTGGGTAGTCCGGTAGTCCCGCTGGAAAATGGAAGGACCGCGGGCCTATCCTGCTGGACAACTCCCACGGACCGATCCAGCCTTTTGGTTCCGGTAAGTAGCGAATGAAAGGGTATAGGCCCTCCGGAAAGTGGCGCCACTCCGCTGTCCGACACGACGAAACGTAGGCTTGAGGCTCCCACCCTAAGGTCCGGCGCCTGGGATAGACGCTCTTCTGTAGCGATAATACCCACAGCGCCGGTCACCTGTAACTGGTGGGCCAGTTCGCGCGCTCCGTAATGCGTGCTCACCGGTACCACCACTCCGCCTGCCTTCATGATCCCGTAGAACGAAAGAATGTATTCAACACTATTTTTCATCCAGAGTGCGACTCGGTCGCCCGGGTTTACTTGCAGGTCCGCCAGGGAAGCAGCCAACGCAGAGGATTGGTCTTCCAGTGCTCCGGTACGTCCATTCGCGCCCCCCGACCTCTGGTTCCACCACGGCCACTTTGTCAGGGAAACGGTCGGCTGCCTGCCGGAGTGGGAAGGTGAGGGATTCCGTGGGGACCTGAACCGGAACACGAACGGATTTCATTTCTTATCTCCATGGAAGACTCTTCGGACCCGATTGCCAAGCAGGCCTGTGGGCGCCCAAACGATGACCACAGCCAGGAGCAGCCCGAAGAAAAGCTTGTGCCCGGTCTCGAAGAATCTCTTGAAAACAAACTCGTCAAGACCGGTGATGACCAGCGCGCCAGCCATAGGCCCGATAAGGGTTTGCATCCCCCCAAAGAGGGATGCCACAATCGGCATTACAGACCAGGCCCCTTCGAAAGCCGTATCGGGCGTCAGGAAGCGGACGTAATGAGCGTAAAACGCCCCCATGATTGCAGTGCAAAAGGCGGAGACAACCAGCGCCAATGCTTTGGTTCGGACCACATCCACGCCAATACCGGCCGCGGTCTCCTCGTCGCCATGGACCGCCGCCATTGCCAAACCGATGTTGGACCGACGTATGAAATAGACTGTGAGGTAAATGGCAAACATGAGAACCGCGGCCATGTAATAATTTGTGGTCCTGGAAATGTAGAAATCCAGGGTCAAGGAACCCAAATGGATCGCCGGTAGCGGCGGGATGCTCATGATTCCCTGTGAGCCTTCAGTGAGCCAGGTCATGTTCAAGGTCACCAGCTTCATCACTTCCGCAAACCCTAAGATCGCGAGCGCAAAATACGGACCCCGGAGACGAAACGCGGGGATTCCTATAACCAGAGATCCAAGAGCCCCACACACTCCCCCGCCGACGATCGCGACATACGGATCCCATCCTCCCCTGGTGGCCAGGATTGCTGAGGCATAGGCCCCGATTCCAAAGAAAGCTGCATGGCCGAACGAAACCTGGCCGCACACTCCGGCCAAGAGGTTCCATGAAATGGATACAGCGCCCAGTATCAGGGCGGAAATAAAGATACTGACATAGTAAGGATTGAACGAGAGCATAAAGGGGATAATCACCACTATCCCCAGTACCACCGAAGCGGCCGTTGCCTCAGACAACAAGGGCCCCCGGAAGAGTGCCATTTACAGCCTCCTTCCGAAGAGTCCGTTTGGGCGGACCAACAAAATCAGGAGAAAGAGGACGAAGCCGAACAACTCTCGATACGAAGCGTTAACAAAGGTAACCGTCATGGCCTCACCGACTCCCAGGATTATGCCGGCAACAATCAGTCCCGGTATGGAACCGACCCCTGCCAGAACCGTGAGGATGAAAGCTTTGACGGTAATAGCCACGCCGGCGCCGGGGTTTATGTGGGCAAGCATCCCCATGAGCGGTCCGCCCACACCGGCCAGCATCCCGCCCACGCTGAAGGCCACGAGATCGGCACGCTCCACATTGATCCCAGCCAAGGCCGCCGAGTCTCGGTCAATAGCGGTCACGCGTATGGCCATGCCCAGCTTGCTGCGCGTGAGGAAGAAGTGCAATCCCAGGACCCCAGCCAGCGAGATCGCAATAGCTATGATTTCCCCCAGACTAATGTAGATCCCGAAAAACGTCAGGGGCTGTTCCATCCAATCGACCCCGATGCTCCGGATGTCGGCAGTCCATAGCTGGAGAAAGAGATTGGACAAAAAGATCCCCAGCCCGAAAGTCAGGATGAGGGTGTTTAGCTCGGAGCTGCTCCGAATCCTCTGAAGGAAGATCCGGTAACTAAGCAGGGCTGCTCCTCCGGCCGTTCCCGCAGCAATGGGGATGGCAAGCACCGGATTGACACCCCATTTCACCAGGAGCCAATAAGCAATGTAACCCCCCAGCACTAGAAATTCACCGTGGGCCAAGTTGATGATCCTCATGATGCCAAACACGAAAGCAAGCCCCAGGCAATAAAGGGCATAGTTGGTCCCTTCTGCCACACCGGAAAGCATTGACTGAATTATCGTAGTCGCAGAAATCAACGGCTGGCCCTCTTCTCCGTTTCGGCTCTCACACGCATCTGTTCACCGCAGGCGTCCCTTGTCCTACTTTCCTCCCCAGGGAACCGCGGGGTATACAACGGCTCCGGTGCTGCGGTCCTTGGGATAAATCACGACCTGGTTCCCCTTCTGTGTTTGAAACAGAACCGCCACGAAATATTTGGGATCACCCTTCTCGTCAAATGCTACACGGCCTAAGGGACTCATTGTGTCCAGCGCCCGGAGGACCGTTCGAGTCTTCTCAGAGCTGTACGCTCCCGATTCTCCGCCGCCCTTGGAGATTGCATCCAGCATGAACTTCGTTGAAAGGTAACCTAGCATGGCGATGTAGGAGGGTTCCTCATTGAACTTGGCCTTATAGTCGGCCACGAAGGCCGTCTCTTCTTCCTTGGCCTCTTTTGGGGCGGTTCCCATCTCCCACACCGACGTACCGTACACGTACTCGCTCATGGGGCCCAACTCACGGGTGAATTCGGGTGTCCCAATCCCCCAGGCGCCTACATATGCCTTGACTGGAAGCTTAAGTATTTTCGCATCCTTTATGGTTCCGACATAATCCGGGAAATATCCCTCGACGAGAAGAACGTCGCACCCGGCATCTTTGAGCTTCAGAAGAATGGGCTTGAAGTTTGTCGTCCCCTTCTCAAACTTCTCGAAGACGGGCACCTTAATGCCCGCGCTGATCAACTGGGCCTTCAGGTGTTCGGCGATCTCCGTCGTGGCAGACACGCTGTTGTACAGAATGCCGACCTTCTTTGCTCCTAGCACCTCTTTGATAGCGCCTGATTGAGCCGCCGCATAACCCGGCATGTAATTCAACCGAAAGAAGTTCTTAAACTTCCTGGCCGACAGTTTGGTATCCACCGCGCCCGTAGTCATGTATGGCGTGTCGTACCGTTCCGCCGCTTCGGATGCAGGCCCCACCAAATGAGACCCGTACCCGCCCACAATGCCGTGGACCTTATCCACACCCGCGAGTTTTTCTACCGCCGAGACGGCTTTCTGACTGTCGCTTTCGTCGTCGTAAACACGCAGGTCTACCGTGGTGTTGTGCTTTTTCTGAAACTCGTCGACCGCAAGGCGTATCCCTTTTACTTGTTCGATCCCGTGCTTGGCCAAACTCCCTGTTTGCGGGGCTTGTGCCCCCAGCTTGATGGGAGGACCTGCCCACGCCGTCGCGAGGCAAAGGCAGACAGCGAGAGCTACCGACAGTGCGATCACCGTCTCTGATTGTCATTCTCATTCGCTCCTTCCTTCCTTTTGTTGGCCTTTTATAGCCTTATGACGCTAGGTCTTTGCACAACACCTTTGGAACGCCTCCTCATCACTGTGGAATCAGCCCGATAAGAGTTGCATGCAGGCCCAAGCCAGAGATAGCCTTCAGAGCAAGGGACAGGTATATGGTAGCTCCAGTTCAGAGGCCCAGGTAAGCTTCCTTTATGTGTGGATTCTCGCTCAATGACTGTGCTTCCCCTTCCATAACGATGGCTCCGGTCTCCAGCACGTATCCGTGGGCTGCTACGGAAAGCGCCACCCGGGTATTCTGTTCAACCAGCAGTATCGTTGTCCCCTCCTCGGCAATCGTTTGAATGGCGTCGTAGACTTCCTTCACGACCAGGGGAGCCAACCCCAGGGATGGCTCATCCAAGAGAAGTAGTTTCGGAGCCCCCATTAATCCTCGTCCAATGGCAACCATCTGCTGTTCTCCCCCGGACAGGGTTCCGCACAATTGATTCCTGCGTGACGCCAGGTGCGGGAACAGCTCGAACACATAGGACATCTGTTGCTTCACCTTGCCCGGGTCCCCAAGCAAATACGCCCCCACCTCCAGATTCTCCCGCACCGACAACGGGGCCCACAGTCTTCGGCCTTCGGGGATCATGATCAGTCCCAACCGAGCGATGTCGTGCGTCTTCTTTCCCTGAATCTCACGTTCACCCAACAGGATACGGCCCGAAAAAGGCGGAACCAAGCCGGTAATGGACCGAAGGAGAGTGGTTTTTCCCGCGCCATTGGGGCCCAGCACGCAGGTTATGCAACCTTCCGGCGCTTCAAATGACACTTTCAGCAGAACCTGGGCGTCCCCGTACTTGACGGTAAGATCCTCAACCTTAAGCAACTTCGTCACTCCCGAGGTAAGCCTGAATCACCCGGGAATCCTGCACCGCCTCAGTCGGCTTCCCGTCGAATATGAGTTGCCCGAAATTCAAGACGAGTATCCGATGAGAGAGCCCCATGATTGCCCGGAGATTGTGCTCGATCACAAGGACTGTTACCCCTCTGTCCACATTGATGGATTGAATAAACGGTAGCGCTTCCTTTACCTCTCCCTGATTGAGCCCTGCCAGAACCTCATCCAACAACAGAAGCCTGGGCCGAGTGGCCAACGCTCGGGCTACCTCCAGCCGCTTACGCTGAGGAAGACTTAGATTTGGCGGAGAGTGGTTCGCGAAACGCGGCGAGCCCGGTGCTCTCTAATATCTCCTTCACATCCCGGTGAATTTGCTGGGTAGAGCGCTTGCCCGGCTTTCCGAAGACTCCGCCGGCCTTGACGTTTTCAAACACTGTCATATCGAGGAACGGACGTACCGTTTGGAACGTTCTGGCGATGCCCAGGTGACATAATCGGTTCGGCCCCAGGCCGGCAATAGAGGCCCCCTCAAACCGAATTTCTCCATTCGTGGGGGAAAGGAAGCCGCTCAGTAGAGCAAACAGCGTCGTCTTGCCCGCTCCATTGGGTCCGATCACACCGACAATCTCGCCCTGTCCGATCGTGAAGGAAACTGAGGAGACCGCGCGTAGGCCCCCGAAGTGCTTGGAAAGATTTCGTACTTCCATGAGGGGAACCGTGGGAACGTTGACCGCAGAACGCTCTGAGGTGGCAGATTCAGGGGCTTTTGTCATTGGGTCATTCCCCGGACGAATTCCGTCGGTTCATTGTGTGGGGCAGGGTTGCTTCTAATTTCTCATTTGTGCTCTGAACTCGTATCACACCATGCACGCCAATGCCAGTCCGTCCTCAAGGGCATCCGCGATTCTGCCGCATTTCTTGGCGTCGCCAATCACCCGAACGTCGACACCTGTTTCTTCGAGTTTGTGGGCGAGTGAATTCTCCGGTCGCGATCCCATGGCCATTACCACCGTGTCGGCAGCGATCGCAACAGCATTGCCCTGGGCATCTGTGTATACGACATGGTCGGGCGCAATCTCCTTCATCCTTGCTTCGGTGATGAGTTTCACTCCCCGCAGTTCCAGCTCTTTTAGCAAGACCCAGCGAGTGGATCGGCCCACGTCCTGCCCCATCTTACCTGCCATTTCGATGACGGTGACACTTTTGGCCCCCTTTAGCATGAGTTCGCGCAGGACCTCCGGCGATTCGGCTTCGTGGAGAGTAAGGAAATAAAGTTGATCTGGCGAGATTGTCCCCTTGGCAGCTAAGAATTTAGCGGTTTCCAAACCCACGGAGCCCCCGCCGACCACCACGACGTTCACGCCGGTTTGCACATTTCCCTTGAGAACGTCCCATGCCTGGACCACATTCGGGGCCTCGACGGCTTCAACGGGCGGTTTTAACGGCGTGGCGCCTGTGGCTACCACGACCAGGTCAGGCTTCTCCTGGGAAACCTGTTCCGGCGTGACCTCTAATCCCATTCGAAGGTTTACCCCAAACTTGGGCAGGACTGCCCTGTAGTAGCTCAATAGGTTGTGGAGTTCGTGTTTAAAGGTGGCATCGGCGGCCCAGTGAACCTGTCCTCCTATATGTTTCTCCTTGTCGCAGAGTATGACTTTGTGGCCTCGCTGGGCTGCCCTGAGAGCGAACTCGCAGCCGGCAGGGCCCGCCCCAGCCACCAGGATCCGCTTAGGCTGCGTCGCAAGGCCCAAAGACGTCTCTGTGCCGTGGCCCGCCTGCCGATTGACCGTACAACCGACCGGGAGCTGTTGCAGGCCCTTGTCAAAACATCCCTGGTTGCAGGCCACGCACCGGCGAATCTCTCCGAACCTCCCCTCCCTCGCCTTATTGACGAATTCGGGATCCGCGATGAGGCCACGAGCCATACCTACCAGCTCTGCTACCCCGTCTTTCAGCACCTTTTCGGCCACAAGAGGATCATTGATCCGGTTGCAGGCGATGACAGGAACATTTACAACCTTCTTGATCCCGGCTGCCAGATACGCGTAACCAGCTTGCGGAAGGTCCAAGGTTATCTGGGGAACTCGGCTTTCGTGCCAGCCGCCGGTTACGCTGATACAATCCGCACCGGCTTTTTCAGCGGCCTCAGCGAAAACACGGGCCTCGACGTTTGTGTGACTGCCTGGGACAAAATCATTGCCGGCTACTCTGACAATCACAGCCATTGCCGGCCCGGCCTCTTGACGGACCCGACGGATGGTCTCAAGCGCGAAGCGCATCCGGTTTTCCAGGGGACCGCCGTAATCGTCATCACGCTTGTTTGTCTTTGGAGAGAGGAACTGGCATAGAAGATACCCAGCGGAAGCCAGCACCTCCACACCGTCAAACCCCGCTTTCTTTGCCCGCCGAGTAGCCTGAACGAAGTCTTCCTGGACCCGCTCTATGTCGTCGAGCGTCATAGCTGTAGTCTTCTGGCGACTGAAGTGGCTGAAGTATTCCGAGGGAGCAAGCGTGGGAAGGCCTTTCAAGCCACAAAAGGAGTACGCTCCGGCCATGTACAACTGAATAGCCGTCTTTGCGCCTTCTCGCTGAATGGCAGCAGTGAGCCTTCTCAGGCCCGGGACGTACCGATCATCTTTTATGGACAGCATCAAATCTCGCCCGGCCGCCTGATCGTTAATTTCCGCACCGCCGACAACGATCAATCCCACGCCTCCACGAGCCCGCGCCGCGTAGAAGTCGATGAGGCGATCAGTGACTGCCCCTCCCGGGGTGTATTGGAGATTGATCGCGGTCATCACGACCCTGTTGCGCAGCGACATGGAGCCTACGGAAATGGGATCAAATAGTTTGTTGATCAACCAACACCTCGTGATGGCAAACGAGCTTTCGTTGCTGCTCGCGGGCTGATTACATGGGCCAGAGGCCCTGGAACCTGGAGACAAGTACGTCGTTCACCACTTGAACCGATCGGGCCATATCAACGGCTATTTCTTGAGCTCGGTTCAACGGCAATGATAAGTGGGTTTGCGCTTTTCGATGAACGCCCTGGCTCCTTCTTTCATGTCTTCGGTGGCCGTCAGTCCGGCCCAAAAGTCCGACTCCAGCTCCAGTCCTTCATTGAGGGTAAGGTTTCTGGCCCGGTTGATGACCTTCTTCGCCGCGGCCACTCCCAGCGGCCCTCGTCCGGCGATGCGGCCCGCCAGCGCTAAAGCGGCATCCACAACCTCACCGTCCGGAACCACCTTTTCAATGAGGCCGTACTGCAGGGCCTCCTGAGCGCTAATCATCTCCCCGGTGAACACAAGCTCTTTGAGTCGTCCCAGAGGCAAATTGTACCTTGTCCGACAGGTGCCCCCATTGCCGGGGAATATCGAAAGGTTCACCTCCGGGAAGCCCAGTTTCGTGTTTTCCGAGGCGTACCGGATGTCGCAGCTCAACGCCAGCTCCAAGCCACCACCGAGACAAAAGCCGTGCAGGGCTGCGATCACCGGCCACTCGAAGTTCTCCACCATCGCGGAGATCGCGTGACTGCGCATGAGCCGCCGCTTCGCTATCGGGGGGGTTAGCTCAAGAAAGCCCTTGATATCAGCTCCAGCCGCGAAACGCCTTGTCGCCAGCTCCGGTGAGCACAACCGCCCGTATGTCCGCTCTACGTGTGTCGAGTTCCGCGAACACCTCTGCCAGGGCCTCTCTTGTGGCCACGTCGAGGGCGTTAAGCGGCGGGTGGTCAATAGTGACAACAGCGGCCTGGTCCCTGATCTCGTAACGTACCAACGGTTGGTTCATATTCTTTTCCCTCGTAATTGACCGTCTTCTCTTCGACGAGCAGCCGTCCCTTCGCCATCACCTGGATGACTCCTGGAGTTCGATAGAAATGGCTCTCTTCAGGATCCTGCCGGTAGCCGATTTGGGAAGCTCCTCCGCGAGCCTGACCAACCGGGGATACTTGTACGGGGCCACACGTTCCTTGACAAAGGGGCGAATCTCCTCGGGAGTAGTATTCGCTCCGGAGCGGAGCACTACAGCCGCAGCCACCTCTTCGCCCAGGCCTGGATGAGGCAATCCCGCCGCGAGCGGGACTGTTCCACCAGGAACAAGGTGTCGCTTGTTGGAACGCGAATTGGTATCAGGCTTCGTTCTTTACCACCAACGCGACGCCTTGGCCCCCTCCAAGGCACATGGTGGCCAGGCCCAGTTCCTTCCCTGTGCGGCGAAGCTCATAGACAAGCTTGGTGAGGATGACCCCGCCCGAGGCGCTGATGGGGTGACCCAAAGCAATTGCTCCACCATTAACGTTGACACGGCTTTCGTCCAGACCGAGGAGCCGCATGCAGGCAAGGGACTGGGACGCGAAGGCCTCATTCAGCTCCACCAGGTCGATGTCGTTCACGGCTAGGCCTGTGTTCTTCAGCACCAGCTTGGTGGCGTCCACCGGACCGATTCCCATGTAAGCAGGCTCCACTCCTATAGACGCATAGCCAACGATGGATGCCAGCGGCTTGAGCCCGAGTTCGGCCGCTCGTTCCCGGCTGGCCACCACTACTGCGGAAGCGCCGTCGTTCATCCCGCTGGAGTTGCCTGCGGTGACGCTGCCGTCTTTACGAAACACCGGGCGGAGCTTGGCCAGTTGTTCAGGGGTGGTATCGGGACGAGGGTGTTCGTCGACATCGAACGTCCTGGATTCATCCTTTTTGGTAGGGGTCGGGACCGGTACAATCTGCTCTGCAAACCGTTTTTCCGCGAGCGCTTTGCCCGCCTTCCTCTGGCTGGACAGGGCGAAAGCGTCCTGATCCTCGCGGCTTACCTGGTACCGCTCGGCCACGTTCTCTGCGGTTTCGCCCATCGTGTTGCCGCTAATAGGATCGAATAGAACTAACTGGTCCATAAGCTGGCCGTGGCCCAGTCGGTAGCCAAAACGAGCCTTTGGCAAAAGGTAAGCAGCGCCGGACATGGACTCCACTCCACCGGCCACCATCAGGTCGCGGTCACCAGCCTTTATGGCCTGAGCCGCCAAGAAAACGGTCTTGAGTGAACCACCGCAAGCCTTGGCCACCGTGAACTCGGGGACTTCGATGGGAATCCCCGCGTCCACGGCTACGGGACGAGCCATATTGGGGGGCAGTTCCCCGGTGCGATATTGCTGGGAAAAGACGAGTTCCTCCACCTGTTCCGGGGTGATGCCGGCCCTGAGCGATTGCCTCCTTGATGACGAGGGTGGCTAGAGTGCGGTCCGTGACCTGGCTTAATGCTCCTCCGAACTTACCCACGGCGGTGCGCGCGGCGCTTAGAATTACTGCTTGTTTCATTCCTTTGGCTCCGATCATTTTGCCGGTCCCTTGCGGGTACCGTCGGGATTGTACTCATACCAGCCCTTGCCTGTCTTGCGACCCAACTGGCCGGCAAGGACTTTGCGTCTCAGGATGGCCGGCGGGTACCATCGTGGATCTTTTGTCTCCTCGTAAATCGCTGTCAGCGCTCCGCATGTTATATCCAGTCCCACCATGTCGCCGGTCTCAAATATCCCCATTCTGCGCCCGGTGGCTAGCCGGAGGCCCTTATCAATGTCTTCCACCGTCCCAACCCCCATCTCCACCAGGCGCATCGCCTCAATGGTTGCCGGAAAGTTGATCCGGTTGATAAGAAATCCGGGCACGTCTTTATGAACCAGGATAGGCTCCTTGCCAATGGACTGCACGAAGGCCTTGCCGGCAGCGAATACCTCGTCGCTGGTAAATTGCCCACGTACCACTTCCACAGCCTCCATCATGGGCACAGGGCTGAAGAAATGAATGCCGAGCACCCGGTCCGGCCGCTGTGTGCTCGCGGCCAGAGTGCTGATAGAAATAGCGCTGGTATTGCTCGCCAGCATAGCTTTTGGAGGAGCGACCGCATCCAGCTTCTTGAAGATTTCGAGCTTCAGGTCCAGCTTCTCGAACACAGCTTCGATACATAGATCAGCCCCAGCGGCCAAAGAAAAGTCGCTGGTCGGCTTGATGCGGCCCGTGATGGCTTCCACGGGGCCCTGGAGCTTGCCCTTTTCAACGAACTTGCCCACTGACCAGGCGATATTCTTTACCGCTCGCTCCAACGCGTCGGAGTCTACATCACAAAGAATCACGTTCAGTCCGGCCCCCGCGCAAACCTGGGCAATGCCGGACCCCATCAGACCCCCGCCGGCAACGAACACTTTCTTGATTTCCATTGAGCCCTCCTTAGCCCTTCAGCAGTTCCCGTGCAATTACCAAGCGCTGGATCTCACTAGTACCTTCATAGATTCGGGTCAGGCGCAGGTCTCGATAGAAGCGCTCCACGGGATAGTCCTTCATGTACCCCATACCACCGTGTATTTGAACGGCCATGTCCGCCACCCGGTTGGCCATTTCAGTGCAAAACAGCTTAACCATAGAGGCTTCCTTGATGACCGACTCGCCTTTGGAATCCCGGAGGCAGGCGGCATGATACAGCATTTGCCGGCCGGCATAGATCTGAGTGGCCATATCAGCCAGCATTATCTGGACGGCCTGAAACTCGGCAATGGGCCTGCCGAACTGCACGCGCTGCTTCGCGTAGTCAATCGAGAGTTCCAACAGCTTCTGGGCCGATCCCAGGGCCGGTAGCTCCCATGGTAAGCCGACCTTTGTCCAGGATCTTCATGGCGGTTTTGAAACCCTGTCCTATGTTGGCCTCGCCTCCGATCACGTTTTCCTTGGGGACCTGGCAGTCATCGAATATAAGTTCGCAGGTGTGAGAGCCGCGCAAGCCCATTTTGCGCTCGATCGTGCCCACGTAAAAGCCGGGAAATGTCTTCTCGACGATGAACGCCGTGATTCCTCCCCGGGCCTTCTTGCTTCGGTCGGTCAAGGCAAAGACGCTGGCAATATCAGCGATGTCACCGTTGGTGATGAAGTGCTTACGCCCATTCAACACCCAGTGGCCGTCCTTCATCTCAGCAGTGGTCTGGACATTGGCTGCGTCAGAACCGGCCTCCGGTTCGGATAGAGCAAAACAGCCCGTCCATTCGCCGGAGGCGAGTTTGGGCAGGTACCGCTGTTTTTGCTCCGGCATGCCGTCCATAATGATGCCCTGTGCGCCTATTCCGTTGTTGGTGCCGATGCGGGTGCGGAAACATGCATTGGTTTTGGACATTTCTTCATAAACAAGGCACTCCCCAAGAAGTCCCACTTCCAAGCCACCGTATTCTTCGGGTATGGCCAGCCCGAACAGGCCAAGGTCACGCATTGTCTGGACCACGTCCTCGGGAATGCGGTCTTCATCTTCCACTTGGCGGCTAATGGGCTCGAGGTCTTGCTTCACAAAGCGCCGTACGGTGTCCACCATCAGGCGCAGGTTCTCCGGTATTTGAAAATCCATGGGTGCGCTCCTTGATAAGGTTCCAATGGAGGCTTTGCTCAGTTGAGATCGTTGGCCCTTGGTCAAGCAATCCGCGTGCCAACTGAACTAAGATGCTATTGTATTGGCATAATGAGCATTCTAAGGCTGCCAACCCGGACCGAGTTGGTGCAAGTGGACGAGAGCCTTTTTCGTACCTATTGTATAGATTTATCTACATTTGGAAAAGGGGCGTGAGCATGGAAAGCACAAGATTTCGGGTAACAGATATTGAGAGTGTGGATGCGTGATTCATGGATTGAAATGTAGATAATTCTCTACACGTCTAGAATGATCTACACTGGCCACTCACCTGCCCGTTACTAACCCAAAATGGTCAGATTTCACGCGCTGAATCCAAGCCGTGTGGTTTCATTTTCCGATACAGCCTCGTGTGGTGAATGCCCAGCAAGCGAGCCGCGGAGGCGGGCACGGATGAACTAATTTTAATTATAGCGCAACAGGCGCTGGGAAGAAAGCCTCCCGGCCTTTCCGCTCTTTCCTTGGGGGACATCTCTCCATTCCTAACACTTAGCGCAAGTTGGATCAATGACATTGAGTGACTATCTTCATGTCATGACAGAGGGCTCCCATGTGAAAGGTCATTGCTTAACATCCGCCGGGACCGTGTGAGCCTTGATTTGAAAAGAATCGTGTCACCGGACATCTCGGAGGTTGCCGGTCGAGCCGGGGGAACGGAGGGGAAAGATGAGCCCGCCCGAAACACAAACGGTGATGTACCCGATTGCGTGCGGTATTGTGTTCATAGCTACCGTTCTTGCCGGTGATATTGCGGGAATTATTATAGAAGCCAGGACAACTCGACGATGGAGAGACGCCGCCAAAGAAATCGGGTTTGAGTTCATCGGCCAGCAAATCACGATATCCTTCCTTGTCTGAATTCTTCTTGCCGAAGCTATCTCGTTTTCGTCCAAAAGAATCACCCTTCTACTACGGAGAGGCATTGAAGGCATTGAAGGGCACGGTCCAGGGATTTGATGTTGCTATCACCGACTTTACCGTGTGGAATCTGCATATGCGCGGTCCCCTGATCTTTCGTGGAGTAGTGTGTCTGGTAACCGGCGAAGGCATCAACCTCCCGGAGCAGATGGGCTTAGTAAAGCCTTCAAGCATCTTTTTGAACGGATTAGGCTGGAACCGCATGTTACGACCCTACGACTTCCCTTACGACAAGGAATTCTCCAAAGCTTACGTTGTGTTTGGCCGACCGGGGTCTCCGCCCTGGATTTTTGGGCCTGAGCTACGGCGTTTCTGCGTAGAACATAGGCGAGACATAGATGTTTTCTTCGCAAATGAAAAAGAACTTATCCTATTGTGGCCGGATAAAAACCCGGACCGATTCCCTGGTCTGGTAAATGCCGCGATTGGCATCATGACCAGATTGGCCGATAGTGTCCCAAACAGGGCCTACAAGATATCCTAAGCTACCCACCGCGAATTTCGGCTCCTGCTACGGCTTGTTTTCCTTCAAAAGTTTCACGACATCTTCATGCCCTTTCGAGGAGGCCATGGACAAGGCAGTTTTTCCTGTCTTTTCCTTGACATTGACGTCGGCCCCTTTCTCCAGAAGCAGTTGCACCACTTCAATACGGCCCTCGTGTGCAGCTAGCATCAGAGCGGTTCCGCCTGACTTCTCGACGGCATTGACGTCCGCGCCTTTTGCCAGCAGCAGCTTTGCAGCCTCGACACTACCTCTTACGGCTGCGTGCATCAGAGGTGTAAAACCTTCTTTGTTCGCAGTGTTTGGACTGGCGCCTATTTCCAGCAGCAACCGAATCATATCAGTGGACCCATCGAAAGAAGCGGCCATCAACGCGGTTTTGCCATCGTTAGCCTTCGCATCAGGGTCAGAGCCGCTCTGAACCAGTGCTCTCACCACTTCGGTGCGTCGCTGGCGAGCTGCTCCTAACAGCGCCGTTGAGCCCTCTTTGTCCCTTGCATTGACGTCAGCCCCATTGGCCAGGAGCAGCTTCACCACGGCAAGATGGCCGTTCCAGGAGGCGTCCATGAGCGCAGTCCCACCGTTGTCGCTCGCGATGTTCACGTCAGCCCCACCTTCGATCAGCTTCCTGACCACCTCCGTGTGACCTTTGTTGGAGGCTGCCATCAAAGCCGTGAAACCGTCGGCCGCCTTGGTGTTGACGTCTATTCCCTCAGCCAGTAGTCGTTCGACCTCTGCCTGCTTGCCTTCCAAAGCGGCCTGCGCAAGCTTGGCATTCTGATTCTTATGGCTCACCGAGATGCTCATAAGGATCATTGCTACCGAAATGCCAATTACGCCCAAAATAATCTTGTTCAGCACTAAAGGCTCCTGTTGTTTCTGGTGGCGCTACCAAGACTGGAGAGTCTTGGGACGGAACTATGTGGCAGCAACCTCGGCAAACGCTTTTTTCGCTGCCCCTAGCAGGATACTTCACGAGCGACCACTCGGTCAACCGTCGCTCTAAGTTATTTGGACAAGTCCTCATCTCCTCAAAGATGTCTCACGTAATAATGATGCTGTCAGATGCCGCATAAAGGAGGGTCTTTACCTCGTCCATATGTAATAGCGGCGTGATACCGGTTCGGGGCCACATGAAGAATAATCCGCCAAACCAAACATAGATCTGACATAGCCCAGATCCGTGGCACCCGTAGCGCTATATGGATAGGAAGCCGGGTGCCACTGGCCTGGTTCCCGGGTCAGTGCTGGTTTGGCTTCTAATCCATTCTCATTGTTTGAGAGCTAACTTGTATGATGACCCACGGGCAGTCGGCTCGATCTCCGACCGATCGATGGCGACACTACGATTGACCTGTTTGGGCATCTCTGGTACGCACAGATTGTCGAAGATCGCGCCAAGGAGGAGAATCATGGAGCCGCAAGAAATCAGAGAGGAAGTCAAAGAGAAACTCGAACATGCCGCAGAAAACTGGATCAGCTATTTGGCTTTAACGACCGTATTACTCGCTGTCTGTGCTACCTTGTCCAGTTTTCAATTGGAGCACTATTCCGTGGAATCAGTGCTCAAGCAGGCCCTGGCCTCGGACCAGTGGGCTTTTTACCAGTCGAAAAGCGTTAAGGGGTATCTGTACGATCTCCAAAGAGAGAAGCTGGAATTGGAGCTGAGCACGATTGAGAAAAGCCTCTCGCCGGAACTTAAGGACCGATATCAAAAAACCATCACGTCCTACGGCACCCAGGTAAAAACTTATAACAAAGAAAAGAAAGAAATCATGCACGAGGCCAAAGAGCATGAAAAGGGGAGAGACGAGGCTCAGGAGAGCCGTGAGAACCTTCGGACATTCGATCATATTTCTGCAAATGGGCATTCTTCTCTCTTCAATCGCAGCACTGATGCGGAAGAAGTATATCTGGATCGTAGGATCAATAGTAGGCGCAGTCGGAATTGTTTACTTTGCAAACGGCTATATGCATTTTATGTAGGTTGCGCAGCAGAACGCGGCAGAATGTCTGTCTCACCGCAGAGATCGCAGAGGACGCAGAGAAGAACCCAAAGAATGTCCCTCCGCGATCTCTGCGGTGAAAGATCTCTTATCTACCCAGGTAAAGAGCGAGGATAGCTTAATTATTATCTTTACTTCTGGAAATTTCTTGACTCAGTTCCGAGGTCTGCTATATGCTCCCTGTTCCGACATACGCCGGTATGCGGCAGAGTGAACAGAGAGGATGCAATTCGCTTGATGACTAAGGAACAGGTTGTCTCCAAGGTTCGGAAACTCTTTGAACTGTCCAATTCTTCAAATGAAAATGAGGCGGCATTGGCCGCGGCAAAGGCCCGTGAGCTTCTGTCTCGCTATAACCTGAGTATGGCGGATCTGCCAACCGATGAGATCAAAAACTCCGTTTCCGTCACGGAAGCCTCCGTGGGCGTAGGCCGCGTTGTCAGGAACTGGGTTAAAGGATTGCTGATTCATGTTGCTTGCGGATTCGATTGCGAGCATATCATTCGCCGGCGACACGCTTCCAACCCCATTTTGGCATTCATCGGCACGACTGCGGATGCTGAGATTGCTGTCTATACATTTCGATTTCTCTTTCGTGAGCTGAATAGACTTGTGGATAGGTCACTTCCAAAACTTAAACTAGAAAATAGATTTTGGAGCACACCGTCGCTCAGATACGCTTATCTCGACGGAGCCGTGAAGAGGATCGGAGAAAGATTCCGGCAGCAAACTCAAACGATCAGGGAAGCGGAACGCCAAGGATGCAAAGACCTGGTCTTGGCCAAGGAACAAATGATCAAAAGCTACATGTCCGAAACCTTTCCCCATATCAAGACGGAACACGCCAAGAGAAGGGTGATAAGTGCGGGAGCTTTTGAGCAAGGGTATCGAGATGCCGCGAACATTGCCTTAGCTCCGGAAATTGCGCGGAAAGACACAGGACATTTTGCCGTCACAGCGTAGTGATGTCGCTTTGGTATGCGGCGTTTGACATCGATTTGATTGCGGCAATATAATAATTTTGAACTTGATACAGCTTCCACGAATTGCGGTTGAGTTGAGGGAGGGCCAGATGCTGAAATTACTTGGAATGAATTTGATGACGTTGGTGCGATTTGCATTGGCAGCTGGGGTGGTCCTCTTCTCGACTTCCTCATTTGCAATGGACGGAGATCTCACTCACTTTCGGCTGCCAAACGGGCTGGCTGTTTTTGTGAAAGAAGATCATTCCCGCAAGGTGGCTGCGATCCAAATGTGGGTGATGGTGGGCGCCGCATACGAAAATGACTCGGAACGCGGCATAAGTCACGTTATCGAACACATGGCGTTCAAGGGCACCAAGAGGCGAGGTGTGGGGAGAATTGCCGAGGAGGTTGAAGAAATCGGCGGTCAAATAAACGCCTACACGATATGGGATGAGACGGTGTTTCATGTGATCGTGCCGTCGTCCGCGACATCGCAAGGTTTGGACATCATCACTGATGCAGTATTCCGATCCATTATAGACCAAAAGGAGCTTGAAAATGAAAAGAAAGTAGTGCTTGGAAGAAATCCTGGAAGAGCAGGATCGGCCCGAAGAGGTGGCATTCAACCAGGTCTTCAAGACTGCGTACATCAAGAGCCCGTATCGATTTCCTGTTATAGGCCAGAAAGAGATCGTGGAAAAGATCACCCGTAAGAACATACTGGATTTCCGCAAGAGGTGGTACGTCCCGGAGAATATGTTTCTGATGGTGGTCGGCGACGTAGATCCGGCGGCTATTCGCAAAGAGGTGGAACGGTTCACGTCTGATGTGAAGCCAACAGGTTTTCTGCAAGTGTCTCTTCCTCAAGAACCACGGCAGACGCAGATCAGAAGTGCTGTGACGAGGGACGCCAACGCGGTAGAAACTCGTCTTGACATTGCATTTCACATTCCCTCCATGAAAGGGAATGATGTCAACAGATTGGATCTCGCTGCCGATATCCTGGGCGCAAGAGACGAATCACGGCTAGTCCGAGTTCTTAAGCGAGAAAAGGCCCTGGTAAACTCGATTACCGCTGAGTCTCTCACACCCAAGGAACCTGGGCTGATGCTGATCTCAGCGACTCTGGAATCAAAAAACCTGGAAGCGGCCACCACAGCCATCATGGAAGAATTGGCCCGCTTGGCCGGAACACCTCCTCCTGCGGACGAATTGGCCCAGGCAAGAAACCATATCGAGTCACAGCACATTTATGAGCGTGAAACGGTTCAGGGAATAGCCAAGAAGCATGGGCACGTATCAAAATGAACTCGAGGACGCGGCCTACGAAGAAAAATATCTGGCCCTGAATACTGCCGTAACCCCTGAGCAGGTCTCCACAGCGGTCAGTCAATACCTCATGCCTCCCAATCTGACTGTCAGCGTGCTGCTACCCAAAGAAGAAGCGAAAGATTTCCGTATCGAGCAGTTGGAGAAAATCGTAAGCGGCTTCAGACCGGCAGAAAAAACCGCAATGGTGCGTGTTTCCGGTTCCGCGGGAGCCGTATTCCGAGAGCTGCCTAACGGCATAAAGGTGGTTCTCGTACCAGACAACTCCAATCCCGTTATCAGTTTCAGAATCGCATGCCTGGGCGGGAAACGGTTTGAAAACACAGACACACAGGGGATCATGAATTTCATTTCCCGTATGCTGGATAAAGGCGCCGGGAACATGACGGATATTGATATAGCCGGCAAGGTCGACGATATGGGCGGTTCTTTGGACGGCTTTTCAGGCAACGATTCGTTCGGTCTTTATGCAAGTTTTTTCAGCCGTTACTGGGACCAGGCTTTGGAATTGCTCTTTCAGTTGTATACGGACCCTACGTTCCCTCAAGACAAAGTGGACAGGGAGCGCACTTTGGTTCTAAACAGCATCAAAACCGAGCCGGATACGCCAACGGAGTACGTAATCAACATCCTTAACAAAACGCTGTTCCCCAACTTTCCCTATGGATTTGACAAACTGGGCAGCGAGGCTTCGGTTGCCGGGTTCACGGTGGAGGAACTGCGGCAGACTTACCAGCGTTTCGCTGTGCCGTCCAACACAGTGATTGCAGTCGTGGGTGAAATGGACGCCCAGAAGATGGGGGACAAGATAAGCCAGATCTTCGGAAGTATTCCGGCAAAGACTCTTGAAATGCCTGAAATCCCTGCTGAAGAGCCGTTGGACAAAGGTGCGGGAGACCGTGATGCACATCCCACGAGCCAAGGCTCACCTGGCCATGGGATTCAGGGCAACCACTTTCAGCGATCCGGACCGCTTTCCGTTGGACGTCCTGAACAATGTGCTGACTGGCCAGGGCGGCAGGTTGTTTCGCCGACTCAGGGACGAGGAACCCTTGGCTTACACGGTTGCTTCGTTCGCCAGGCCCGGACTGTCCCCTGGAGTTTTCGGATTGTACATGGCCTGCGACACACCAAAAGTTGATCGTGCCTACGAGGGGCTGATAAGAGAGCTGGACCTCATCAAGAAAGCGCAGGTGAGCGACGCAGAGCTACAGAAGGCAATCAATAACCTTATCGGCAATCATCTGATCTCTTTGCAAAGTTCATCAGACCGAGCCGAAACCATTGGGTTGTACACGCTCTACGGCCTGGGATACGACTTTGATCCCATATATATCAACAAGATACGCGAAGTTACCGCCGCTGGACGTGCTCAGGGTCGCACGAAAGTACCTGGATCTGGAACATTGTGCGGTAGTCAAAGTCTTGCCGGAAGACGAACAAAAGAAGAAATAGACCCGTGGAGTGGCCCGTGGCCGCCGACATTGCGTCGGGCACGGCCCGACCTTCCAATTGAAACTCTGACGGCTTTAATCCTTCGCTCCGTGGGCTTTGAGGAGTTCTACGATTTCCTTGTTCCCGGCAGCGAGCCTTAATGCTGTCCGGCCTCTCTCATTCTTAGCATTAACATCAGCCCCGCTGTCCACCAACAGTTTCACCATGTCCGGTTGTTCACCCGCCGTCGCCGACATCAAGGCCGTCGAGCCTTCCTTATCCTTTGAATTGACAGCAGCCCCTTTTGCCAGGAGAGTTTTCGCAACGTCTAACCGATTTTGGCGGGCTGCGAACATGAGGACCGTCGTACCAAACTTGTCTCTTGCATTTACATCCGCATTCTTGTCCATCAACAATCGCACAATTTCCAAGTGCCCTCTACCGGCAGCCTCCATAAGCCCCGTAATGTCAGAAGAGTCTTTCGTATCGACATCCATACCCTTCTCCAGGAGGAGTTTCATCACTTTCAGGTGACCTTTCCGGACGGCATCCATGAACAGTTTGGTGCCCAGCACAGTTCCGTGGATGTCCTTTGCATTTATATCAGCGCCCCTTGCCAAGAGGAGTGTCATCACTTCCGCGTTACCCCCATCCGCGGCTTCTGCCAGTGCTGTCAGGCCAGAGTTGCTCTTTGCATTGACCTCAGCCCCACCATCCAAAAGCAGCTGTACCACTTGGACGTGACCATTGCGGGCGGCTTGCATCAAGCCCGTAAAGCCATATTTGTCCTTCACGTTGGCGTCCGCCCCCTTGTCCAAAAGGTACTTCATCACTTCCGGCTGACCCGACTCGGAAACACTAATCAGTGGTGTTTGGCCACTCTGGTTTTTGACCTCAATATCTGCGCCATTGTTCAGGAGCAATTTCACCGCTTCCAAATGGCCTTCTCTAGCAGCATCCATCAGCGGCGTCCGACCCAACGGTCCTTTTGTATCGACCCTATCCCCCTCCTCAATTAGCCGGTGGATTTGCTGGAGGTCTCCGATGCAGGCAGCAGCTGCCAAGTTGACTTTGGCCCCCCCGTCGAGGAGGGCTTTCACCATATCCGGGCGACCCAAGTCCACAGCCCATTGCACTACTGTGAAGCCATGTTCAACCTTAGCGTTCACATTAGCGCCCCTGTCGATTAGCTGTTTCACGGCTTCTACGCTACCGAACATGATAGCCGCTTTCAGCCACTCATCTTTATCATTTTCGTTCAGTCGAACTCCGACCCTTTTCACGTGCTCTCGAAGCTCTTGTAATTCCTTGGTAAGAGCAGTTCCCTTCAATACTTCGTCCTGATTTGTGCAGGCTGTCGGAAAAGATATCGCTATTCCGGTCAGTAGCCCTGCCAAGACTTTGGCGATTCCAATTTTGTGCATTATGAACCTCCCCCTGATGGCCGCTTGTGGAGTTCTACTTAGAAGCGGTTGCAAAACCGCCGATCAGTTATAAGCGCGCGAAATCGCGCATGATTTAAATCCTTGTTTTTATGAAATAATATGTATATTTAGCTCGCCGGAGGTAAGTCCGGTGAGCAAACGCGTCGTGTACCTGACCGATGAGCAGTGGAAGAAGATCGAACCCCTCATTCCCAAGCCTCCTCCTCGACCGAAAGGAGGTCGCCCCAGAAAGGATAATCGCTTGGTCTTCGAGGGAATCCTCTGGATACTCAAGACGGGAGCCCGGTGGAAAGATCTTCCTGACAAGTACCCGCACCCTTCAACCTGCTGGCGTCGCCTGAAGGAATGGTACGAGGCCGAAGTCCTCAAAGATATGTGGAGGGCCTTTCTCTCCGAATTGGATGCCAACGGGGTACTCGACTGGGAAGAGTCATTCATCGATGCGAGCTTCTTCCCAGCAAAAAAAGGGGTCCAGCGGTCGGAAAGACCAAGAGGGGAAAGGGAACAAAGTGCATGGTGGTGGTCGATGGCAAGGGTATTCCTCTGGGAAGCCATACCGACTCTGCTTCGCCAGCAGAGGTCAGGCTCGCCGAAAAGACACTCCAGCAAATCAAAGTCCCTAAAAAGGGGCCAGGGAGGCCAAGGACCCGCCCCAAGAGAGTAATCGGAGACAAGGCGTACGACAGTGACCCTTTGCGCAAGCGCTTGAGAAAACGAGGTATCAACTTGCTCTCCCCTCATCGACGCAATCATAGGAATGTCAACAGACAAGATGACCGCCTTTGGGATCGATACAGGAGACGATATACAGTTGAGAGAACTTTCAGTTGGTTCGGAAACTTTCGACGGATAGTCGTCCGATACGAGCACCAGGTCTGCATGTACGAGGCTTTCATCCAGATCGCCTGTATCATGATTGTCATAAAACGTTTATGAGGTTTTGCAACCAGCTCTATGGGAATTTCAGGATTCGCGGATGATGATAGCAGTATTCGTTAGTCTTTCTGAAGATGTCAAGATTATCTGATGGTGTTTTGAATTTGTTAGCTTGCGCCGGAAGACTTTGTGACGGCAGTCTGCTGCACAGCGGCCCGTGGCCGCCGGTTTGCGTCGGGTACGGCCCGACCTACCAACTACACAACAAATCAATTGGCGGGACGCTTAACAATATGACTCGGCCGATGTCCAATTAATTGAGGAAAAGGACTACGGGCTGGACCGCGCGAAGCGTGGGACTGGACCCCGGATCAAGTCCGGGGTGACGGCGCTATTCCCGCAAGTCGGCCAATACATTTTGGCCATTGTTGTTACTTGCCGTGGCCGCATGTATGCCGTATCTTGAAAGACAGAAACCGGCCGGGAGGACTGAGAGTTGGCCTTGATCCTGATGGAGAATCTGAGAAAAGTTTACGACACGGGCGCCATTCAGGTGTCGGCCCTTGAAGGCATCGATTTGACCATCGATCCAGGGGAGTTTCTCTCGATCATGGGTCCTTCAGGATCCGGTAAGTCCACCCTCATGAACATCTTGGGGTGTCTGGATGTCCCAACATCCGGCAAGTACTATCTCGGCGATGAGGATGTCTCAGGACTGGACCGGGACCAGAGGGCGGATGTCAGAAACAGAAAGATAGGCTTTGTTTTTCAGGGCTTCAACTTGCTCCCGAGGATCAATGCACTCCAAAATGTGGAGCTTCCTCTCATCTACGGCGGCACAAAAACCGCCTCGCGGCTTCAATCCGCCTTGGAAGCTCTGGAACTCGTGGGACTAAAAGATCGGGCCGATCATCTGCCCACTCAGCTTTCCGGCGGCCAGCAGCAGCGTGTAGCCATTGCCCGGGCACTGGTCAACAACCCTGAGATCATTCTTGCCGACGAGCCCACAGGCAATCTCGACACGCGTACAAGCGCTGAGATCATGATGGTGTTCAGAAAACTGAACCGGGATCGAAAAATCACTTTTATCCTGGTGACCCATGATCCGGAAGTAGGCGATGTGACAGACAGGACGATTCTTATCCGAGACGGTAAGATAGAGGGAGACGAATGGAAGAACGGCAATCAACCCTGAAAAGGAGACCGAACTTGCGAAAGATCGGTGTCATAGCGGTCATTGTATTAGTGGCCGTAGCCCTTTACTTTGTCCTAGGTCGTTCTTCTGTGGAAGCGCCGGAGACAACTTATATAACTGTACCGGTTGAAAAGGGTACGCTCAAAGCGGAAATCAACTCCACCGGCACCGTGAAGGCACGGGTTGAAGTTCAGGTGGGCGCCCAGGTTTCCGGAACCATCAAGAAGCTGTATGCGGACTTTGAGTCTGTCGTGAAAGAAGGAGACCTTATCGCGCTCATCGACCCTGACACGTACAAAGCCAAGGTGGGGCAGGCTAAAGCAAACCTCCTGGCGGCAAAGGCCAGACTGGCCAAGTCAGAGGTTGCTCTGGTTGACCAGACTCGAACTCTGCGCAGAAAAGAAGAACTCGTAAAGACGCATGCAATCAGCCAGCAAGAATACGACACAGCCGAGACCAACGTCGATGCGGCGCGTGCACAGATAGATGCGGACAAGGCGACGGTGGCCCAGACTGGAGGCCACTCTGCAGGAAGCCGAACTCAACCTCAAGTACACGCAGATCGTCGCTCCGGTCAACGGGGTTGTGACGGCAAGAAATATGGATATCGGCCAGACGGTCACAGCAAGCTTTCAGACTCCGGTGCTCTTTCGGATAGCTGAAGATCTCAAGGTCATGCAGGTTTATACCAGCGTAGATGAAGCAGATATCGGCCGAGTCAGAGAAGGCCAAACAGCCATTTTTACTGTGCCGGCATTTCCGGACGAGTTTTTTACCGCCTCGGTCACACAGATCCGAAACGACCCGCAGATTCAGCAGAACGTGGTTACATATAATGTGATCCTTGATGTGAACAATGACGATCTGAAACTCAGGCCGGGCATGACCACCACAGTCCGTATACTCCTCACCGAAGTTCAAGATGCGCTCATGGTGCCCGGATCAGGTATTTCGCTTTTCTCCCCGTCAAGAGACAAAGCTGACCTCCGAGGTTCCGCAACTGAAGTCGGGCCAGCGACGGCTATGGAAACTGGAGGGGAAGAATCAGATCCGGCCTCTCAACGTCGGAATCGGGGTCGTTGGAACGGAACGAATTCAAATATTTTCCGATGAATTGAAGCCTGGTGATCGTGTCGTGGTAGAGGCGGTTTCCAAGAAAAAAGAAGGCCCCCAGGGGTCGGCCCTTCGATTCAGGTTCTAATACCAATGATCAACTTCCACGGTGACAACAGATGATTAACCCCCTCGATGGCGCAAAAATTGCCGTCGGCGCATTGAAGGTGAACGTGATGCGTTCCCTGCTCACAATGCTCGGCATTGTGATTGGGGTAGGAGCAGTCATCGTGATGGTTGCTGTCGGCACCGGGGCCCGTGAGATGATAGGGGACCAGATACGCTCCATAGGCAGCAATCTGATTTTGGTGATTCCAGGAGCGACACAACAAGGGGGCGCACGGCTGGGTTCAGGGTCGATTCACACCCTGAGATCAACCGATGCGGATGCTATAGCCAAAGAGTGCTCGGCCGTCAAACTGACCGCCCCTAACTGGGGCGACGTTACTCAAGTGGTATACGGAAATCGCAACTGGAGGACCCGAGTCACCGGCACCAACGAGAATAGCTTTTTGATCCGTGACTGGCCGATCCGTTCCGGCCGGATGTTCACCCCAGAAGAGGAGAAACGAGCAGCCAAAGTGGCTGTACTGGGCCTCACCGTCGTTGAAAACCTCTTCGGGGACACTTATCCCCTGGGAAAGGTGATCAGAATCAAGAGCGTCCCGTTCACCATAATCGGTGTCCTGGACCGCAAAGGCCAGTCGCCCAGGGGAGACGATCAGGACGACGCGATCTACGTCCCGCTCCGGACCTCCCAGTACAGGCTGTTTGGGACACCCTTTCCCGATGAGGTCCAGGCCATTATTGTCCAGGCGAAAGACGTTTCTCTGATCTCCCAGGCAGAAGTGCAGATAAATGAGTTGCTGACCAGGCGGCACAAGATCGGCCGTAACCAGGAGAAGGACTTTACCGTCCGCAACCTCACAGAGATCCTGGAGACAGCCCAAAAGAGCCTTAACATAATGACCACGCTATTGGGCGCCATCGCTGCGATCTCACTCCTGGTGGGCGGGATCGGGATCATGAACATCATGTTGGTCTCGGTCACCGAACGCACCCGGGAAATAGGGATTCGCATGGCTGTGGGGGCCCGATCCGCGGACATTCTTTCCCAATTCTTGATCGAAGCGGTCTTTCTGACAGTCAATGGTGGGATCATAGGCACATTGCTGGGAATAATCGGCGCCTACATCTTCGCTCGTACAAGCGGATGGCCGGCTGCAATCGATCCTGTAACCGTGGGGGTTGCAATGCTGTTTTCCGCGGCTGTCGGAGTCTTTTTCGGTTTCTACCCTGCCTTCAAGGCTTCTCGACTCCATCCGATAGATGCTCTGAGGCACGAGTAAGGGCGGCTGATTATTTTGCTGTTAAACCAGACTGTGAGCAGTCAGTCACGTGGCGCAGGCTTTCCAGCCTGCCCCTCATTCTGGACTGTGAAGAGTACAAGTTGATCTGTGGGGCGGACTTTCCAGTCCGCCTGGTCGCAGGCTGGAGAGCCTGCGCCACAAGTGCAAACGACACTTGCCCCTGGCAAACTGCATGGAAACACCGGACTCCAGTTTGACATCCGTTCCTCGAATGTATAAACGTACGCTAATGTAAATTGAGAAAGGAGGCATTATGAAAACTCGAATACTCATCGCGATTGCAGCATCTTTGATCTTCTGCGTAGGGATTCTGCTGCCGGCTTTTGGTCAGGAAATGAAGCCGATTAAGCTTCCAGAGCCGAAACTGGACGCGAGCAAGTCGTTGGCGCAGGCATTGAAAGACAGGAAGACCCAACGAGAATACAGTAACGGGAATCTCTCGCCGCAGGTTTTTTCAAACCTGCTATGGGCCGCATGGGGCATAAACCGGGCAGATTCGGGCCGACGCACGGCTCCTTCCGCATTGAATCGCCAAGAGATTGATGTCTATGTCACGACTGCTGAAGGGGCGTATGTCTATGATGCCAAGGGAAACGCCCTGAATCCGGTGGCGTCAGGGGATATCCGTACAGCTGACCGGCACGCAGTCGTATTTCAAGGATGCAGCCATTAACCTCGTGTATGTTGCCGACCTCGCCAAAATGGGCGAGCACCGAAGAAGGGGACAAGATGTTCCTCGCGGGAATAGACACGGGAGTCATCGCTGAAAATGCCTATTTGTATTGTGCTTCAGAGGGCTTGGCCACGGTGTTTCGCTGTGTCAATCGACAAACCAAAATTGGGTGAGGCTCTGAAGTTGCGGCCCGACCAAAGGATCACCGGGGCCCAGACAGTGGGCTTACCCAAAAAGTAGAGAATTCCAAGAAGACCCGTCAGCCAATATTCTCGGCAGACGGGTCTCTCATCATTTTCAAACTCATCTTCAACTGTCGAGAATGAGTCTCGCAGGATCAATGACTGATCCGCAGGAACCTTCTTAAGCCTGCTCATGGTGCCATCGACCAGTGTATATACAATCGGCACAAACACCAGGGTGAACAGCGTGGCCACTGACAGGCCGACCACCACAGCCATTGCAGGACCGTTGTTTATCTCGGCCCCCACAGCCCCAAGGCCTCGGAACAGGCCGACCGCGGCAGAATTTCAAGCGGCATCGGTTGTTATTTTGAGAGAGTATTGCAATAGTCGAACAATACATGGTGAGGGCGTAGCATGAAAAAGAAAGTAGTGGTGCTCATAGCCGCCGCGATGGCCGTTGCGGTGATTGCATATTTCACTCTCCCAAGTCTGCTCGTGAAGTGGGCCAGGAATTCGGAAAGGAAAGCCTCGGGGCTCCAAGAAAAGAGCATTCGCGTCGAAGACCATGAGATTGCCTATCTCGAAGGTGGCAAAGGTGAGCCGATCCTGATGGTCCATGGTTTTACAGCCAACAAAGACAATTGGACCCGTTTCGCCAAATTCATCACCCCACTCTATCATGTGGTGGCCTTGGATTTGCCCGGCTTCGGGGATAGCACTTGCTTGGAAAATGCATCTTACGGCATAGCGGATCAAGCGAAGAGGCTGAATCAATTTGCCGACGCAGTCGGGTTCAAGAAGTTCCATATCGTGGGCAACTCTATGGGCGGCCACATCGCGGGGCGATATACAGTCATGTTCCCCGAGAGAGTGCTCACCCTTGGGCTTTTCGACGCTTCAGGGGTGAAGTCACCTGTGCCGAGTGAAATGGCCCAAAGGCTTGCCAAAGGCGAGCCCAATCCGCTGGTGGCTGGATCGGTCGAAGAGTTTGACCGGCTGCTCAAATTCGTGTTTTTCACGCCGCCGGAAATCCCCAGCTTTGCCAAGAAGCTCCTGGTAGAGGAGGCCATGAAACACAAGGCCAGCAACGAGAGGATCTTCAAGCAAATGTCGGGCGAAATCGGCGCGCTGGAGCCGGATCTGCCGAGGATCAAAGCTCGCACACTTGTGCTCTGGGGCGACCGTGACAGAGTCCTGGATGTGTCCTCCGTTCAAGTCCTGGGAAAGGGGCTGCCAAATTCCACTACGCTGATCATGAAAGACTGCGGGCACCTGCCTATGATCGAGAGGCCACAAGAGGCTGCGGAGCATTACCTGGCCTTTCTGAAGAGCAAGTAAAGGCATCTCTGACAAGAATGTGATGGTTAAAGCATTCACCTGATCGGAATACTTGATTCCGATGCTTAAACTGTTACCCGTTAGCGTAGGTCGGGCCGTGCCCGACGGCGGCCACGGGCCGCCCTACAATCCTCATCAGGGGGACGTGACCAGGCCAGCATGTCTACACTGTCACCGACGCGAATGCGCTTTCTGTGACCCGACAGAAATGCAGAGAAAACTGAATCCTCTGCGCTCTCCGCGATCTCTGCGGTGAGCGATTACCTTCCAACAGACCGCCAATCATCTGAAAGGTTCACAATGCGCAAGTCTCGAATCGCCACAGTTATAGCAGCGCTGTTCACTGCAATGACGATCTTTATCTTTTGTCCGGTAGTCCATGGGGATCAAGGCGCGGCATTGATACAGGCTGCCGGTGAGAATGACTTGACACAAGTCCAAAATCTTCTGGAAAAGGGGACTGATGTCAATGCCAAGAATAACGAGGGCGTGACGCCATTGATGATGGCTTCGGTGATGGGCCACGTTGAGGTCGTGAAACGGCTCCTGGACAAGGGCGCTGACGTCAATGTTAAATCCGGTACTGGCTCGGCGGCATTAATGCTAGCTTCTGTCATGGGTCATCTCGACGCGGCGAGGCAGCTTCTGGAAAAGGGTGCTGACGTCAACGCTAAGGATAATGTTGGTGTGACCGCACTGATGGGGACGTCGTTCCAGGGGCACTTCGACGTTGCCAAACTGCTTGTGGAAAAGGGAGCTGACGTCAACATTAAGAGCAAGGATGGAGACACAGCCTTGATGGCGGCTTCCGCGAAAGGTCACACCAAGATCGTGGAACTCCTGAAAGCACACGGAGCGAAGGAATAAGACCTCGAAGGTCCCGTCGGCTAAGTCGAGAGGCGGGACACCACTGCCAGGTGTGCGCATTGACCCTGTCGAATCAGTGTCTTCTCGATTGGTTGGACACAATCTTCGACCAGATAAAATGAGCCTGTGGAGCAGAAGATTCAGCAACACCTTGTGCTAGTGTGAGCCTCTGCGCTGTATTTCCGGATTGCCCACCGCCATTGCGTGTCTCCGCGGTGAAGGCACGCGCGGATGCAACTGTCAGGAGGGACTGCCAGTTGATCGCCCTCAGAGGCGAGCGCCGGTCGCGCCCTAGCATCTTGTTTGCTTTCTACGTAAAGGCGGTCTTGACACACAACCCTAGATCCTATCAAGAAATTCGAGGGCCATGAAATCACGCCTCCAGCCTCCGAAGGGGGCTGCAAAATGCCAGAATGGGCTCAACAGATAATATGGGAGTCACCTTCATTACCCGAGCGCAAATCCGTATTAAGGACCGGCTTTGATCGGACCATGGGAAACTTCAAAAAGGAGTAATGAGGTGTAATCTTCTCACCCAATCGTCTGCCATTCACCCGATTCGCTAAGCAGTAGGACACTCATGAAGTTTTGGAGCGTGTTCCTGTCATTCACCGGCAGATCGATGATCTCGAACCCTGCTACAAAGTATTTCTGTCTTCTCTCCTTTAATTCAACCCATTTACACTCGGCGATAATCAATAGCGGCTCGGCCTGCATGAACATGTCGATGGGAATTTGAAATGTCTTGGCTTGACCGACCCTGGACTCAATCCCAGCCACACGGAACCCTGTTTCCGAGATGTCCCTCAATAAACCGATGGCTCCAGATCCCATGTCATATATGGGTACACCAACGGCCAAGTCTGCTCTAGGATGCCTTCGCCTTGTAATGTGATCAACTCTATCCCTGTAAGATGAAGAAATTTCGTAGAGCTCAGAGTGGCTGATAGACTTGCATGCCATAAGCTGTTTGAAGACTGTCAGGAGAGCTTTTATTGAAAGCTTGTATTTCAGTTGTAGTTCCGAGTCCGCCATCCCCGATCGGAGATCGCTAAGAACATCCCTACCCTTGATTTGTCGCTTGTCCCTCATGCTTTACCCGTTGCCTCGACGGAGATTCCGGAATCTCCAGGATAATGGCTAGAACTGCTTGTTGTAGACTTCTGAAACTAATCCGAAATGCAACGGATGGCCTCTAGCGCCTGTTGCGAGCCTCCCACCACGCAAGAATCTCCTGCAAGGATCCTGAGCGATAGATATCCTGAAGGGCCTTCATCGCCTCCTCATCAAACCAGGACGGCAGGCCGTGGGCAGCCTCGGTTGCCGAGGTGGAAAGTGATGCCTCTCTGTCATCGACAACGCCATCTTGGGACGAGGCAATTGGTGCAACGACTCTCTTTTTCTCCATGTCGTCATTATAGAAGTGGCCTGATCTGAGAATTGACAGCAATTCAACGAACGTCATAAGAACCATCCTATCATCATCCGAAATATCAGTTATCTCGAATCCAGCAGTGGCGTATTTCGTGGTCTTACCTCTGACCTTCACCCACTGGCATTTGGCCACTATAAGCACAGGATCAGCCCCCATGAAAATGTCCACGGGAAGTTGAAATGTCCTTTCGCCGCCCACGCTGCAATTTATCCCGGCCACCCTAATACCTGTTTCGGAAATGTCCCTTACCAGACCAATAGAAGACGTGGTTATGTCGTAAACGATGAGCTCAAAAGGTAAAAAAACTCTTCGATTCCTGGATTGGTTAATGCCAGCAATTGCTTCCTTGTAGGAAGGATATCTATCAGCAAGCTCTGACTCAGTGACGACATTTGCGGCTATCAGTCTCTTGAAAAGCTTCCCGACCCGATGAAGAGCGATTTTGTACTTTTCTTGCAGCTCTTCCTGAGTAATCCCCGATCTGATGTCTCTGGCTACTTGGGTGGCGCTTATTTTTCTTTTCGGCCTCACGGAGGACCTGCCTTTCTCAGTGCCTTCTGCCATCCACCGGGATATGTCTCTCCCTAGCAATCAAAAGGGGTCTTTTTTGGGTCGAGTTATTCATGAACCTGCCGTTATACGGTCATTTCTCACTCTTGGAGAACCGGATCTCGCCGCACAAAGGACACTTTGATATGGGTATCTAAATCGTCTTGACTCATGACCTGCGCTCGGCAAGCTCAGACGGTGACATGAGGGCCACCAAGATGAGTCTATTCATGGCATTAAGAATTCTTCTGGAATTATCCATTCCCGCCTTGATATCGGCAAGCAGTTCCTTTGCTTTGATGGTCTTTTTCCCACAGAAAGCCCCCTCTGTGGAAAGGTCAGGACGGCATGATTTCACGAGTACCCTCAAAATGGGCGAAAACTCCTGGCTGCTCTCCTGAATCACCTTTTAGGAATCCTCCACTCTCTGGCTATCATGACTTCTACGTACATCCGCGAAACCCTTTCAAGGCGCCACGGTCAAGGTTGTGTCGTCAACCTCTCAGAAGGAAGCGCAAACCGGCCTCCGGCAAGATTTTCCCGGTAACAAGCATTATATAGATGATTAACAACAGGACCCAACCTACAATTAGTAATGATTTGATCCCCGTAGAAAACGTGGAGTTACGGTACAGGAGGGCATAGAGACCCAGAGGAAAGAGACCAATTAACAGTAGCACTACAATGGCAGGTCTGTCGTACCACAGCGTCTCATATGGCTGCGTGCTGACTTTCGGTTCCGGTAGTGTCTTACTGCTCTTCTCGTGCGAGACAGCTTCTTCCACTTTTGTACTCTCGTTGACCGTATGATTCGCTGTTGGTGGCTTGGGCTGAGCATCTCCATCACCGTTTCCAGACCCCAAAGTACCAAGCCCCAGCTGCTGTAATGCCTCAGTAAAACTTAGCATCTCTTCTCTCAGGTCCACGGTATGGTCGTTTAGAAAGTGTCTTCGGTTTAGGTCAGCCTGCGTTATTAAACCTGCGGAAAGTAGCTTATCAAACAGGCCGCCGAGTTCATGGGGAGAAAGTCGATACTTCTCCATGAGAGCGGAATCCTCTATCCCCCACCTGATGTCCCTGGCTGCCTCCTGTACATTGATAAGCGGTGGCGATTTGGTTTTAAGCGGTCGGGGGCTAGCCGTCACTTCGCCCATGTGCAGCGGTGAGGCAGATTCGGATATAGCGACGACTCCCAAAAAACCTGGCAGCCGCCTTGCTATCTCGGACAAATCTATGAACCCGCCCGTCACCAGCTTGTCGAACAGACTTTGAAGTCCCTCAGCGGAGAGATGATACTTTTCCATGAGAGCAGCATCATCCATGCCTGACCGGATGTCGGCCACAGCTTCCTTTGCCTTGATAGACCTCTTGGCCACGCGGAGCCCCCCTTCGGTAAGAGTTATAACTACAATTTGTCACAACAGGTTGTCAAATTTAGACCAATACTGCACAGCAGCATCTTGACACACAAGAAGGCAGAAAGAATCATGCAAGAAGTGACGCACATTTTTAGCACCACGTTCTGCGAATTTCAACCGACCTGTAGGCAGTTGCTTAATGGTCCTAATCCCCTTCCAATCACCTTGCTTTGCCCACTCATGTGTACCTCATTCGTCGTCTGGGCTGATCACCATTGCCAATACTTGACTCAACCGCTTTATGTCGTACGGTTTGGGCAGTACTGCCTTAAACCCGTGTGTCGCGTAATCGGACATGATCGAGTCACCGTAATAACCACTGGAGACTATGGCTTTCACGTCCGGATCGATCTTGCTCAAGTTAGCAAGGGTTTGAGCCCCTCCAATTCCTCCAGGTACCGTCAAATCCAGTATGACGGCATCAAAACGCCGCCCTTCATGCAAGGCACTCTTGTAGATGTCCACTGCCTCCATTCCGTCCTTGGCCAAGGCCACCTCGTATCCCAGCTCTCTGATAAGGTCCCCGGCCATTTCCCTGATCATTTCTTCGTCGTCCATTATGAGGACTCGACCTCGGCCTTTAACGGGTTCAATTAGGGTTGCCACCGTAGAAAGGGACTTGGTCACGGCCGCGGGGAGGAAGAAATGGAACATGGTTCCCACTCCCACTTTCGACCTGACGGCAAGCAAGCCTCCATGCTTCTTGATAATTGAATATGAGGTTGCAAGGCCCAGGCCCGTCCCGGTTTGTTTCGTTGTGAAATACGGATCAAATATCTTGGGCATGTTTGCCCGGGATATGCCTTCACCATGATCAGCAACACTTACCCTTACATATTTTCCCTCTTTCAATCGGAGTCCCTGGTCCTTGCCGACAGACACGTTTTTTGCCCGTATCAGTACCGATCCGCCGCCTGGCATTGCCTGAAGGGCATTAATCACAAGGTTGTTGACTACTTGGCTTATTTGCCCCTCATCCATTTCCGCTGACCAGAGGTTTTCAGGCACCTGCAACTCGCAGCGTACGTTTGACCCTTGAACAGCAAAGCTTGCGCAATCTTTGAGCAGTTGTGATATGCTGGAAGTGCTCTTTACAGGAGCTCCACCTTTGGAAAAGGTGAGCAGTTGATGGGTCAAATCTTGCGCTCTCCTGCCTGCCTTGACAGCAGCCTCGAATCTCTGAATGGATGATTCGCTTAGGTTGGAATTAGCCTTACCCAGGCTGATATTTCCAAGCATTGCCGTCAACAGGTTGTTAAAATCGTGAGCTATGCCTCCTGCCAGCACTCCTAGAGATTCGAGTTTCTGTGCTTTAAGAAGCTCCTCCTCCATTCTCTTTTTCTCTGAAATATCTCTTTTCAACCACCACAGGCTAATTAACTCTCGGTCTTTCGGGTTTCCTATGAGGGTATATTCAAACCGTTTCGCGCCGCTTTGCAAACCGGTTTCTTTCGCTTCAAATGAAAAAGGTGCATAGCCTCTCTGAATCCATCTTTCATACAAATCCCGCATTCTTGATTGGGCCGGGAGCAGCCTGCCCAGTGGAACTTGTATCAGCTACTTGGATGTCCCCGCGTTCATACATCTTCGCAAATTCATCATTTCCGTCAATGAGACGCGCTTCCAAAATCTTGTCCAAGCGCTGTTCGAGTGGCAGGTCATTGGACAACGGCGACATAAGCGCGAACTCGGCTATGCCTATGGGGAAAATATCAACCAGTTTCTTGTATTTTTGTATGGTGACGAGTTCCTTCTGTGCCGTCAGATTCTCTATCTGCATCAGCACCAGCTGGTCTCCACCAAGCCTTATGGTGCGCAAATGGACTCGGCCCCAAATCTCGACATCTCGTATTTGAAGTTTTCTCTCCCGCACCTCGGGTCTTCTGGCCGCAAAAACCTTTTCCAAAATCAGCCCGAAAACACGGGCCTGCTGAGGATCTCCAAAAAGCCACGATAACTCGCATCCAACTGGGTCCAAACCCTCTATCAGGCTTAAGAACGCTCTGTTAGCAAATTCTATGGTGTGAGACCGACCGATCAACAGAGTGGGTGTGGACAGTACCTGAAGGAGCTTGCCGAAAGTGGCAAACCCGACCCTGCGTAGGTCAAAGCTCCCAGAGGATGTGACGTCCTTTGAAAACAATGAGTTCAAATCGATCGTTTCAGAGCGCTCAGGCGTTAGTCCAGAAATATGAACCGGGGCATGCTCCGGTTTTGAGGGGAAGTGTAGCAATTTGGTCTGTTTCGTGGCTCCTTGGGTTTTGCCCTTGGAGTCATCAGAGTTGTCATGCCCGGACATTAATTAGCCTTACCCTGCTTGCTGAGAGTTTGCGGTCACCGGTGGCCAGAAGACTAGTGACGCATGCCTTAAATTGGATTACCAAACTGGAACCGTTAACATATGAAATATCTGTGCGTTACAGCTTTGAGTTCGGCCTTTGACTTGCTAAACGTGACACTAGCCCCTTCAAGTCCGAACTCATTTTTGACGATTGGGGAAAGAGCTTACACCACAGACTGTTTTGAACCCTCAGCGGTCCAAAAATCTGGTCCATTCTTCTGCTCAGCTCCTTCATTTCCTTGGGTTCGTGAGCAGCGCCTCTTGCCACAAACCTTCCCACGGACAGTGGTGGAGAGCGTATATGCTGTACGAAGCTACTGCCCGCTTACCGGACGATCACTGCCTCTTTGAGAATAGCCTCAGGGAACTGCAATCCCAGGCCCCTCATCATCCCTTCATTTATGGTGAGTTTTGGCGCAGGGTCTATTTTCACCGGAACCTGGGAGATAGGCTTACCATGGATAACGACATCTACCACCGATTGAGCGAGCATGGCCCCCAATTTCAAATCGTCAGCGGCGATGCCTGCCACAGCACCGGATTTGACGGGCTTGTCCTCAAAGGAAAACATGGGAGTCCGCTGCGGATTAGCAATCGGCAGGAGGCTCGCAACGTTATCCATAACTACTCTGGTGTTGGTCAAGATCAGCAGATCCACCTTACCAAGGTTCTTTGTTCCCTCCAGTAACTGCTTGAGGTCAGGGGCTACAACTTCATGGTACTCAATCCCCAATCTTTGGCATTGGTCACGAACTCCCGCTTGTTCGATGGGGCCACTAGGATGGCCTGTCTCCACAAGAAGCCCCAACCTCTTGACGTTGGGGAAAAGGCTTTTGATGATTCGAAAACGCATTTCATAAGGAATGGAGTATGTGACCCCTGTTACCATTCCCTCGGGGGTGTTGAGATTCTTTACCACGCCTATTTCAACCGGATTGTTGCAGGCACCTATGAAGCAAGGCACTTTAGGTTGTATTGTTGACAGGTACTTAGCCCCAGAGGATCGCAGAAATACGATCCCGTCCATTGATGATTCGCATTGATGAAAGGTCTTTTTTGCCTCTTCCATATCTTTCAGTTCGCGGTAAAGGTTGATCTTTAGGTCAGGTGCCAATTCCCGCAATTTGGCCAGTAAACCCATGTTTACGGTGGTCACCATAGCGGACTTGGTATCCCAGATAACGGCTATTTCCTTTGCATGAGCAACAAATCCGGGGCCACCCACCATGATGTTCAAGAAAAGAAATACGGCAAGAACTCGTTTCATTTGTGAACCCCCCTTTCAGTTTGGCCGAATAGTTTGCCTTTGCGGCTGGTTGGGCATTCGATTGACTCTTTGGTGTCTGGTGAAGACCACGGTTTCAATTGCAGAAAGAGCAACTAGTTCATTGCTAGCAAACGCCGTGCCACATAGTTGCACCATCTTGGGTTACTCATGACAAACCAAGTAAAATGGCCCTATAACGCATGCTTATGAGAATAAACTTCAGTTATGAATTGCTAGATGTTGCTGGACATCATGGGTCAGTTCGGCCTTTCAAGTTTCGGCCACAACGAACTGCTTAGTGATAACGTAGGGTAACGGAGGAGCATGGTGACCCTTCACGAGACGTCAATGGGTCTTTATGACCTATACCGCAAAACGTCCCGATCTGCCTGCATGGATTCAATTGCAACTGTACGCTACTTTCCTCTTGACATGTCAAGGCGCTGCCGATATGTTCTCCGTAGCGAATCCAGTTCTGCATGGGGAACCCTGAGACGTCCAAATGCCCTCGAAAAAAGATCCAGCACAAACCAAGCCCGTATACTCCTCCCTTGTCCCGGCCGTAGAGCAAGCTTCACGAATCTTCATGGCTCTGGCTCAGAGTCAATCGGGCAAGATGTCCCTCACAGAAATATGCGGAGTGGTGGGTATTCACAAGAGCAAGGGTTATTCGATCCTCAATACCTTGCAGCACTTCGCATTTGTTCAGAGATCTTCCGATAGCAAGTCCTATTCGCTTGGTCCGGGCCTCCTGTTCTTGTCAAGCAAGGTCTTGAATAATATGGATTTACGCGAGGCTGTCGCTCCTGTACTTCGCGAGCTGTCTCTTGAGACGAAGAGCACGGCGTTCCTCGGCCTCATTTCAGACGGCCACGTTTTCGTGGTGGCCAAAGACGAGGGAATCCAAGATATTGGAGTGACGATAAGGCTCGGCCACAGATTTCCCCTTACCTGGGGCGCTCACGGGAAGTCCATAATGACCTTCCTTCCTGATGCCGAACGGACGAATATTCTAGCAAGCTCGAAGCCTTACTTCCATGGCACTCCATCGAGCTTTGATCCATCCACGGCTTGAACAAGAAATGGCCCAATGCCGCAAGACCGGATATGCAACGGACCTGGGCGAAATGACTGGCGGTATTCATGCTGTAGCTTCGCCGGTCTTCGGCCCGAGTGGGAAACTGATAGGGTCCTTGGTGGTTACCGGCACGTTTGGCAAGGACGCCGCAAACACTTATGGGGCAGTTGTGGCGAGAGCGGCAGCGAAATTTTCCCAGTTAATCGGAGGCACTCTTCACCCGTCCTCCCAACAACCTCCCAGCGCTAAAGTGTTGGCTTTGGACAAATCGGACGCGGAATAGGAGGATTACACGTGGCGGAATTCAAGTATTCGAACTCGGCTCGTGAGATGGAGGTCTACGGCTACGACTCAGTGGTGAAGAGCCATTGCCGCTCGTGTCACGGCGGGTGCGGCGTGCTCGTGTACGTGAAGGACGGCAAGATCAAGAAGATAGCAGGCGACCCGGACTGTCCGATAAACCATGGAACGCTATGCGCCAAGGGCATTGCTACTACTCAGTTGGTGTATCATCCCGATCGCCTCACCTATCCGGTGAGGAGGATAGGACCCAAGGGCAGCGGCAAATGGGAGCGGATCACCTGGGACGAAGCCCTGGACACCATTGCCGAACGCATGCTGCACTATAAAGAGACTGGCGGCGCGGAGTCCGTGGTGATGGGATACGGTACCGGCAGAGAGAATGAGGCAGTAATCTACCGGTTCGCCAACCTGTTCGGGAGCCCCAGCGTCCTGACAGCCGGCCACTTCTGTTACGGCCCTCGCATCGCCACCAGCATCATCACATGCGGTTCCAACCCCATAGTGGATTACGAGAACCACCCCAAATGCATCATGGTCTGGGGCAACAATGTGGTCATCAGCAATCCTGACTGCTACAAAGGCGAGCCGTTCTCTGTGGCGTTGGACGAGGGGGCAAAGCTCATCGTCGTTGACCCGAGACTCACACGGGCTGCGGCGCGAGCCGATGTATGGTTGCAGCTCAGGCCCGGAACCGATACGGCCCTTGCTCTAGGAATGGCCAACGTAATCATCAATGAAGATCTCTACGACAAGGAATTCGTCGAAAACTACGTCCACGGCTGGGAGCCTTTTGTGGCGAGGGTCAACGAATATCCATTGGACCGGGTGGAAGAAATAACGTGGGTGCCCAAAGAGAAGATCAGGGAGGCCGCCAGGCTCTTCGCCACGACTAAACCGGCCGGGATCCAGTGGGGAGTGGCCATTGAACAGCAGATCAATTGTGCCGACAATAACCGTGTCTTGATGGCCTTGATGGGGATCACGGGCAACATAGATAGAAAGGGAGGGCAGGTATTATTCAAGCCCCCTAATATCAGGAATGTGGGTCAATTTGGGGCCCACGGCATGCTTCCCAGGGAGCAGCGGGGTAAGCGGTTGGGTGGTGAAAGATTTCGCCTGGGCGGACGCTTTGCCATCATAAATCCGAAGTGCGTTTGGGACGCAATTATCGAGGAGAAGCCTTATCCCGTGAAGATGCTGTTCTTAATCAGCTCCAATCCTGTCGTCTCGCGCGAGAATTCCAGAGAAGTCTACCGTGCTCTCCAAAAGGTGGACTTTATGGCGGTGGCTGATTTCTTCGTCACTCCCACTGCCGAACTAGCAGACATAGTCTTACCCGCGGCCACATGGCTGGAGATGGATTACATCGCTGATTTTTGGAAGCGCCACGGCTATGTCCTGCCACGGCGCAAAGTTGTTCAAGTCGGCGAATGTCGGTCCGATCACGAAATGCTCAATGAGCTTGCGCACCGGGTGGGAATGGGAGAGCACTGGTGGGACAACTTCGAACAGGCCCTGGATTGGATTCTGGAGCCCTCTGGCGTTACATGGCAGGACTTTAAGAAAATGGACTACTTAAGAGGAGAAGTAGTCTATGAAAAGCACCGGACAGAGGGATTCTCTACGCCTACGAGAAAATTCGAACTGTATTCTACGACGCTGGAGAAGCTAGGATATGATCCGTTGCCCCAGCACCGTGAGGCTCCCGAAAGTCCGCTCAATACCCCGGAACTCTACAAGGAGTTTCCTTACATGCTGATTACCGGCAAGAGACTCCCGGGCTTCTTCCATACTGAGAATCGCCAGGTGCCTTCCCTGCGGGAACTTCACGAAGATCCCATTGTGGATATTCACCCAGAGACGGCCGAGAAAGAAGGCATCAAAGAAGGAGACTGGGTAGTTATCGAGTCGCCTCGAGGTAAGGTTCGGCACCGTGCGAGGCTCTTCCTGGGCCTGGACCCACGAGTTGTCGCTGCCCAGCATGCCTGGTGGTTTCCGGAAAATAAGGATCCAGGACACGGTTGGGAGGAATCGAACATCAACATTCTGACGGACAATTCTTTCAAGAGCTGCGATCCGGCCATGGGAGCATCTTCGGTCAGGACCCTCCTGTGCAGGATTTATCCGGAGAAGGCCTGAAGGAGGCAAAAGCAGTGAACAAGCATACGCTCGTTATAGATCATGAATTGTGCTGGGGGTGCAGAACCTGCGAAGTGGCCTGCAAACAGGAATACGACCACGAGGTCAAGTTCATTCACGTCCAGGAAGACGGACCGAAGATGGTTGGGGAAAAGTTGGAATATGTTCACCGTCCCGCGGTGTGTCGGCACTGCGATGACCCTCCATGTGCTGAAGCCTGCCCGGAACAGGCTATCTCGAAGAGAGAAGACGGCATTGTAATACTGGACTATGACACATGCACAGGCTGTCAGAGCTGCATCGAAGCATGTCCGTACGATGCCATAGGCTTCGACGAGGCAAAGCAAACAGCCCTTAAGTGCAACCTATGTCATCACCGGGTAGACCACGGACTTATTCCCGCTTGTGCGGATAATGTGTGTCTTGCGCACTGCATTTATTTTGGGGACCCAGCCTCAATTAGGGAGGAGATCGAGAGCAAGAAACAGAAGAGGCAGGCCAAATAGCGGCTTCGAGTCAAACTGGTGGCACCCTACTCCATCGACAGTTCCTATTGCTTGGCTCTCACCGTTGCTCAGTGAGAATCCAGAGCTTCACGAACTGATTGGACCAGCTGCCTGATATCATAGGGTTTCTTCACTAATCCTTTGGCTCGCCCGTCCAAACTTTCTTTTGTAGCACCATCAGGGGAATATCCGCTGGCTACCAGCACCTTTGCTTGTGGGTTGACCTTGAGAATTTCATCAAGACACTGTTTGCCGTCCATTACCGGCATAATGAGGTCAAGGATGACCAATGAGATTTCATCCCTTTTTTGTTGATAAATTTCAAGAGCTTCCCGCCCGTTGCATGCCGTAAGGATTTTGTACCCGGCTTTTGACAGGATTCTTTCACCGAGGGATCTCACCAGTTCCTCGTCATCGGCCAACAGAATAGTTCCGGACCCCAATGCCGCAAACTCGCTGGAAGCTGCAACATCCAATTCTGCCACGACTTGATGCGCCGGTATGTATATCCTGAAGGCAGTCCCCGCGCCGAGTTCACTATGTACCGTGATATGCCCGCCGTGGCCCTTCACTATACCGTAAACCATCGATAGGCCCAATCCCGTCCCCTGGCCCGGTTTCTTGGTTGTGTAGAACGGTTCGAATATACGATCCGATGTGGCTCTATCAATCCCGGTCCCTGTGTCACTGACCGTAATAAGGGCGTGTGGCCCTTTGGACGCTTCAATATGAGTGCTGCAATATTCTTCGTCCAACATGACCGCCTTGGTTTCGATTGCAAGCCTGCCGCCGTTAGGCATTGCGTCTCTGGCATTTACCGCTAAATTCATCAGAATCTGGTCTATTTGTGCCGGATCAGCATTAACCGTGGGAAGATCGGGATCAAGGTCTATTTGAACTTCTATGGTCCTGGGAATCAACCTGGAAAGCATCTTCCGGAGTTGCGGAACCTGCTTGTTGAGGTTTATGGGCCAAAACTTTGTCTCCGTCTTACGACTGAAAGCAAGGATCTGCTGAACCATATCCGCTGCACTTCGTCCGGCATGAATTACCTTTTTCAGGTCTTCGTAATCCCGGTCTCCTTCGTGCTTTTCGGATACGATGAGTTCGGAGTACCCCAGGATCACTGTCAGAAGGTTATTGAAATCGTGAGCGATACCACCGGCGAGAGTACCGATGGCTTCCATTTTTTGTGATTGTAGGAGTTGTTGCTCAAGCTTCTTGCGTTCGGTCATGTCTCGAATGATGCCCTGGTATCCGACCACTTTGCCCTCTTCGTCAAGACGCAGCGTCGCGGTGAGCTGGCAATCGATCTCCGTGCCGTCTTTTTTCTTAAGCTTCAGATCGTAGTCCACTACCGATCCGTTTCTTTCTATTGTCTCCTGGAACCGCTTTCGGTCGGCAGGATCACGGTATCCTTTGATAACGTTCCAATGCCTGGACTCTTCTAGTGTAAGGCCGAAGAGATCGAGGAACGCCTCATTCGCGTCAATCAGCTCACCATCCCGAGCGTTCAACCAGACCCCGTCTCGCGATTCGTCGAAGAGGGCTCTGTAACGTTGCTCGCTCTCGCGGAGCGAATTCCCCAAACGTTCCTGCTCCGCGAGGCTTCGCGCCAATTTTATGTTGCTATAGCTCTGGGTGGAAAGTATGCTAGCCAACTTCGCATAAAAAGCCATAGCCGTATCCACCGTTTCTCTGCTCCAGCGTGGCACTCTTTCAAGGGCGGAGAGGTATTGTTCCTCGTCGAACCCGTACTGGCGGGCTTGAGATCTGAAGACTTCATAGTCAGGTGACTCATCTTCAAAAAGAAACTGCCCCAGAAACAGGTTGCCAAGGTGTCTCCCCGCCAGGATGATAGGCGTGGCTATATCCCACATGTTGTTCTTGCAGCGATACAGTTTGAAGGAACCCGGATCAAGGCAATCGGATAGTTGCGTGTCGCTTTCCAAGCAGTATTTCCCGGTCTCAGGATGCACGCGGTGAAATTTGGTGCAGATTTCCTGCCACCCCGTGGCGACCAAAATCTTGCCTTCCAGATCAACTATTCCCACCCCTATATTTGTTAGGCTGAAAAAATCGTCCATGAGCGCCTGGATTATTTGCGCATCAATGACATCAGCAAGTTCCAAAATTCCGAGGTCGCCCTCGGGCGAAAGGATGGAATCCAGTTTCATTCGGACACGGGCTTCACTTTCCCTAATGGCTTGCTCTGCTCTGTTTCGTTCGGTTACGTCATTGACCACGGAGAATAAGAGCGTCCTCCCTCCAATAGAGATCGGGCCGGTACACGCTTCAACGTCGCGGATCTCTCCGCTGGCGAGGCGATGCTGGAAATCAAAATATCTGCGTTGCTTAAACTTGGCCTCTTGCATTCGTTGGTGTAACTGTACAGGCGAAAGTATATTGATTTCGCTAAGTTCCTTACCCTTTAGTTCTTCCCTATCATAGCCGTAGAAAGCGCAGGCTCCCGGACTCGCATCTACTATTCTACCGGTATCCGGATCAACGATGAGCATCAACACATGGTCATTTTCAAAGACAGCCCTGAAGCGCTGTTCACTCTCTCTTAACGCTTCTTCCCCTTCCCTACGCTCCGTGATGTCCTCGATAACCTCTGTGAACCCTGTTGCCACACCATCCGGTCCGAACATTGGAAAAGCTCTAATACGCACAACGATACGGGTCCCATCATCTCTCACGCCTTCTGTTTCGGCCTCCGCGGGTTGCCCGGAGGCCATGGCCCTAACTCCCGGACAATGCTCGCAAACAGCATCTCGTTTTTCAAATTCCTGGAAGCATTTCTTTCCGCTAAACTCGGAGGCAGGTTTATCGAACCATTTGCCGACTATGCTATTCGTCACTATTACATTGTGCTCCGAATCTATTAATGAGATGCCGACTCCAATATTTTCCACGAGAGTTCGATAGCGTTCTTCGCTTGTTTGTAGAGCTTGCTCAGCCTGTTTGCGCTCAGTGATGTCCTGAGAAATTGCTAGCAGATAGAAAGGTTGTCTCTCGCTATCATAGACAGGCACTTTCCTTGTGTGAAGGATTCTCGTGCCCAAACTTTTGCTAAGGATCGGTTCCTCCGGGATATCAACTACCTCTCCTGAGGCAAAAGTTTCGCGATCTTTTTCCCAGAAGAAATCCGCTTGTTTCTTGGGAAAGAAGTCATAATCGGTCTTGCCGATAACCTGTCCTTTGTTAAATCCGAAAAGCGACTCGCTAGCCTTATTCCACAAAATGAACTGGCCGTCCTGAGCGGATTTTGCGAAGACAGCGATGGGGAGATTGTCAACTACCGTATTCAGGTCTTCCTTCACCCGCTTGATCTGCTCCTCCGCCCTGTTGCGCTCGGAAATCTCCAAGTCAAGCTTTCCGTTAACTTCTCTCAAAGCAGCGGTACGATCTTCAACACGCCTCTCAAGCTCATTTCTAGCCTTCTCCAGAGCTTCCTCTGATTGCTTGCGCTCTAGCACAATGCCTGTGCTGGCTCCTATTCCTTCAAGAAAACCGATCATATCGGGGGTGAAACAATTCTTGCGGGAATCGTTCAGTTGCAGAAGGCCGATGATGTCATGGTTCGAGCGCAACGGTATGAGTGCAACTGATTCGTACCCCTCTCCGTTACATCTGTTTCTGGTACGAGCCTGTCGATCTTCTTCAGATGTAGTGGCCAGAAGCTCTGTTGTGCTGTTGCTCCAGAAACTCCCGCCTTGGGTGAAAAAAGGGAACGAAGGATTCGTCCGTCCTTGTATTATGTTTCCACACATGCATTCCAGGACTGCATTCCCTTCCGAATCTCGGATGATCTCACCACTGTGAGTGCGAGCGCACAGAAAATTCTCAGCTTCGACGAAATGAGCCGGAAACCCTTGAGTTTCAAAGTAAGGAAAATCTTCACCATCGCGCAAACGAATGCCCACGGCTTCAAATCCGGTAAATTCTTTCACCATCACGAGGATTTCCCTGATAGCGTCGAGACCGATAACCTGACGATTCAGAAGGGCCAAGATTCGGACGGCCAGATCTTGACACTCTTGCGCCCAACGGAGCCTGCTTCTCAACGTTTTCAACTCGCTATCCAGCGAAAGGGAATGATTCAACTCCATAGTGGTCTGGAATTGCTTCTCATCATCGTTTTTCATTAATAGCACCTGATTGCCGATGAAATGCGCGGTGGGTAAACGGCATGTCTAAGTTAGTATAATACCACAGGGAACTATGCCTGTGAAGAATCCCGATAGAAGCGCTAGGGTTAACAAGCCGCGGCGCCTGCTGTCGTACCGGAGTAAGGAAATTGGCTGGGCAGATGGGTGTTCGGCTGTAAAGGATTCAAGGCGGAGGTAGTGCAAGCTCCTATTTACAGAAAGAGTATGTCAGTCTGAAACGAGGGTCCCTACCATAGGCACGCGCTCCAGCAAATCCTCACCGTGCGGGGCCTGGACAAGGCAGGAGGTAAGATCCTCACCAGCAGAATGCGTGGCCCGATGGCGTCCATTCTTCCAATGAACGGACATTATTTATGTCATTCGCTATATGTGTTTTTGGCTCCGATTCTGTGACCAGCAGACTGTAAGGGCCTAAAGAAAGGGCGGCGTTTCAGATTGTATTGAAACGCCGCCCTCATATGTTGCCAATAGCCTCCGTGAGCGTTCAAAACATCCGTCAATTCGTTGCGGGTATCGCTTCCTGATCATCCGATTTGCAGTTCAGAATACGCTTCAGAAGCCCTCGAAGACGTTTATGCTACGATCAGGCGAGGTCGAAGCGGTCAAGGTTCATTACCTTGTTCCACACCGCTACAAAGTCGTGCAGGAACTTCTCCTGAGAGTCCTCACATCCGTAGACTTCCGCCAAGGCCCGGAGTTGGGAGTTCGAACCGAAGATGAGGTCGACACGGGTGCCTGTCCACTTGAGTTCGCCCGTTGCGCGATCACGACCCTCGAACACGTATTCGTCTTCCGAGGTTGCCTTCCACGTCGTGCTCATGTCGAGCAGATTCACGAAGAAGTCATTGGTGAGCGTCTCTGGCCGCTTGGTGAAGACGCCGTGCTGGGACTGTCCGAAGTTGGCATTCAAGACGCGCATACCGCCAACGAGAACCGTCATCTCAGGAGCGGTCAGCGTCAGCAGTTGCGCACGATCAACCAGCAGTTCCTCTGCCGATACGGCGTATTTGGTTTTGAGGTAGTTACGGAACCCGTCTGCAGCCGGTTCGAGTACGGCGAATGACTCCACGTCGGTTTGCTCCTGCGACGCATCCGTACGTCCCGGCGTGAAGGGAACGGTCACATCGTGACCGGCATTCTTCGCAGCTTGCTCGACACCTGCGCATCCACCCAGGACAATCAAGTCGGCGAGCGAAACCATCTTCCCTCCTGACTGCGCGCTGTTGAACTCCTTTTGGATTCCCTCAAGGGTCTGCAGCACAGTCTTCAGTTGGGCAGGCTGGTTGACTTTCCAATCCTTTTGCGGTGCAAGACGAATACGCGCCCCGTTCGCACCGCCGCGCTTGTCGGAACCACGGAACGTGGATGCCGACGCCCAGGCGGTCGAGACCAGTTCCGAGATCGACAGGCCCGAGGCAAGGATCTTGCCCTTGAGGTTTGCGATGTCCTGCGCGTCGATCAGCTCATGATCGACTGCGGGCACCGGGTCTTGCCAGATCAGCTCTTCTGCCGGAACCTCCGGGCCGAGATAGCGCGAGCGCGGGCCCATATCGCGGTGGGTCAGCTTGAACCACGCCCGGGCGAAGGCGTCTGCCAACTCGTCCGGGTTCTCGTAGAAGCGCCTGGAGATCTTTTCATAGATAGGGTCGACCTTCAAGGCAATGTCCGTGGTCAGCATGCTGGGCGCACGACGCTTCGACGGGTCGTGGGGATCCGGCACCGTGCCGGCGCCACCGCCATCCTTCGGTTGCCACTGATGCGCACCTGCCGGGCTCTTGGTCAATTCCCAGTCGAAGCTGAACAGGTTCCTGAAGAAGTTATTGCTCCACTTCGTTGGCGTTTGGGTCCAAATGACCTCCAGGCCGCTGGTGATCGTATCATCGCCTTTGCCGGTGCCGAAGCTACACTTCCAGCCGAGTCCCTGTTCCTCGATGGGGGCGGCTTCGGGCTCAGGCCCCACATGGGACGCCGGGCCGGCGCCGTGGGTCTTGCCGAACGCGTGGCCGCCCGCGATGAGCGCCACCGTCTCTTCGTCGTTCATCGCCATACGCGCGAAAATCTCACGGATATCCTTGGCCGCCAAGAGGGGATCCGGGTTGCCATCCGGCCCTTCCGGGTTGACGTAGATCAGGCCCATCTGTACGGCCGCCAGGGGGTTTTCCAGGTCCCGGTCGCCGGTGTAACGGCTCTTGGGCTTGTCGCTCGTAGCCAGCCACTCGCTCTCGGCCCCCCAGTACGTGGTGTCATCGGGCTCCCAGACATCCTCGCGCCCGCCGCCGAAGCCGAAGGTCTTGAAGCCCATCGACTCAAGCGCGCAATTGCCGGCGAGGATCATGAGGTCGGCCCAGGAGATCTTGCGGCCGTATTTCTGCTTGATCGGCCAGAGCAGCCGGCGCGCCTTGTCGAGGTTCGCGTTGTCGGGCCAGCTGTTGAGGGGCGCAAAGCGTTGGGTGCCGGATCCCGCGCCCCCGCGGCCGTCGCCGGTGCGGTAGGTGCCCGCGCTGTGCCACGCCATCCGAATGAAGAGCGGCCCGTAGTGACCGAAATCGGCCGGCCACCAGTCCTGCGAGTCGGTCATCAGCGCATAGAGGTCCTTCTTCAGGGCCTCCAGGTCGAGTTTCTTGAATTCCTCAGCGTAGTTGAACTCCTCGCCCATCGGATTGCTCATGTGAGAGTTCTGATGAAGAATCTTGAGGTTCAACTGGTTCGGCCACCAGTCCCGGTTCGACGTGCCTCTGCCGGTTGCTTGTTTGTTTGCTCCGCCCGTTACCGGGCACTTGCTGTCGTCGGTCATGACGTTATCTCCTATCGTTGTCTGAACTTATGCACCGTGCTGCTATGAATATGGTGCTTCGGTTACACCCTCCTTTTCTCGTAAATTGGGTCTCTTCTCAAACTTATTGATCTGTCTTCACTCACTCAGGCCATCTGCTGCACTACATGTTGCCTCCTTGTCACCGGGTCAGCGAACGATTTGTTCGATCGCAATAAACGATGAACAATTAGGTTGTCATTACGATTCTGACAATGCCCAGATCCGTGGCACCCAGGCCGATTGCCTTCCGGTGGAGCAGATTGTCAGGCTATCGGTGGTAGCACCTCTTGAAACAGGATGCCAAGCAATTGACTTGCTTCTGGGCGACCCAGTCCTGGGCGATTCTGCCATCACGGTTTGTCGCAGTTGTCCACTCCCTCCCGTCCATCGCCGTCGCGAAATCTCTTCTGAGATTTCGTAGGCGCCCCTGAAATCGTCAGATAACCGCTTCACTTTGTAGCCCTCGCGGCGAATTGTCTCGATTTGCTATTCACTAGACACACGTCTGTCGTTACGCCTGACATCATTCGGTTTCTTCGACCATCTTTCGAAGGCTTTCTTGAAATATGGATACATTTCAAGCATTTACGATGCCAGTGCGACTGATTCTGGTTCAGCCATTGCCCTCAGGATAATCTTGCCATCTCCGGTAGCAATGCTCCCTGGATACTCTGTTAGCTCCTGTTAGCCTCTGAGATCTGATCTGGGATATTCAATTTATCCTCCGTCTTGCTCTAGCAGCTGTCTCCCTTCACCGGGTCAGCAATAGATGTGTTCGCTGTACGGATTCAGTCTCGCGCAGTGGAAGTTGTCGATTGCGAGCGAAGCGAAGCAATCTCCAGCGGGAAACCGGAGATTGCTTCCGTCCTTTCTACTCCTCGCAATGACAGGCGCGGCGCAGTGCCCGCACATAACTGAATGCTTCCTGTTGGCCCAGCGGGTCATTCTCCGGTCTTCCTTTCGGCACTCCTGTCTCCAATAATCACAGCGCTCGCATGAACGCTGTTAGGTCTGTCTTCTCCTGGGGAGTCAGCTTGAGTTGCTGAATCATGTTGAAAAACTCCACGATGTCCTCCAGCGTCAGCAACCGCCCATCATGGAGATATGGTGGCGAGTCCTTGATACCCCTGACCGGAAACGTTTTGATGGGTCCGTCTGCCGAAGCCATCCGCCCATTGATCATGCGAGGTTTGAAAAAGCGCTCCGCTTTCAAATTGTGCATAAGATTGTCTGTGTAATAAGGCGCCGGATGACAAACCGCGCATTTGGCTTTTCCGAAGAAGATTTCCTGCCCCTTCAACTCTGACTCCGTGGCCTTTTGGGGATCGAGCTTCCCATAGATGTCCAACTTGGGAGCCGGGGGAAAATCCAAAAGCTCCTGAAATTCCGCCATGAAGTGAACTTGACTCCCTCGTTCGAGAATGTTTACGCCCTTCTTGGTTGCTATCACAGGGTCCCCGTCAAAGTAGGCGGCACGCTGCTCGAACTCGGTGAAGTCTTCCACGCTCTTGAGCGCTCTCTGAGATCCGAACAGCCTCTGAATGTTGACTCCTCGCAACGTGGGCGTATCAAGTCGGTGCCTAAATTCCTGCGGTCGAATATCTCCGACAAGATGTGTCCCCGCGTTGGTATGACCGTTCGCGTGGCAATCCAGACATGTAACCCCCGACTGGGCTTCTCTGAACGGCGGTCGTCGGTCTGGTTGAATTGCTGCTGCGGAAATGGAGTTACCAGCAGGCGAAGACCTTCCAATTGCTTCGGGTTCAGAATGCCGTTGAACAGTTCAAAATAGTTTTCGATGGTTACCAGTTTGCCTTGCGATACGTCCCCAAGATCCGGCCGAGTCGTTAGATAAATAGCGGCCGGGGACTCGGGAAGAAAATGGGCGGGGATATCGAAGTCCAGATCAAAACGAATTAGGTCCCGCGCTTCTTGTTTCTTGATTTCTTCAATATGGGTCTTGGGGAAGAGCATTCCCCCTTCCGGATGATTTGGATGTGGAAGGGGAAAGAACCCGGCAGGCCACAGGTCCTTTTCACGAATCTGTTCAGGGCTCATGGCAGCCAATTTCTCCCAGGTCATCCCCTCGGGTAATTTGACTCTCACACCTTCCTGGATCGGCTTACCGCGGGACATGGTCAAGCCTTTTACAGGACGGTCACTCAAGTCGTACCGAGCGCTAAGAAGATCCATTTGACGCTTCATGATTTCCGGCTTTGCGGCCTTCCAACGGGCCACTATGGAATCAAACGGCTCGGTGATAACCACCGGCGAGTAACTCGACGCCTTCTTGGCCGCTTCTCCGTATAGAAGCCCAGCGGCGGCCAGAACAGAGAAACCTGCCAAGAAAGGCACCATCAAGGACCTCGTCGATTTACCTTTCATCACCTTCCTCCTCCTTTTTGTGATGTCGAAGTTGGCTCACTTAGGGCAATGTCTTGGTATGACCTTGCCGTCAATACTTACGATTAATTACTACATCCAAATTATTACTATAAACGGCCACAACTTTGCGGCCTAAACGTTTCCCCTGTCCGCGAGTCCTCGACCCCAGTACCGTCAGTCAGTTAACGATTCATTCCGTCGTTCATGAGATTAGCCCTAGTTGTCGGCTAACAACCGCAGGAACCGTCCTGCCCGTCGCGTTCATTTTCGCGACATCCTAATTCTTGGCTTTCTTTCGCTTAGCGCATTTCGAACAAATTGCTCTAACCTCTACATGGATCGACTTCGTAATGCCCCAAGATTGAACTTCCTGGGGGATTGGTAATTTGTCCGCTTCAGTACTGAAAAAATCTCGAATCATTCCGCATTGGGTGCACACGAAATGGTGGTGGTGAACCGTGGTGGCATCAAATCGCGCTCGATCACATAACGCGTATACTCTCGATAAAACCCCTAGCTTCTCCAGCATTGTGAGCGTTCGGTACACCGTGTCGAGAGAAATGGCGGGGATTCTGCGGCGCACCCTGTCATAGATGGTCTCCGCGTCGGGATGCTCGTCAGTTTTCGCAACCTCCCTGAAGACTTCCATCCTCTGGTGGGTCATTCTGATTCCGGCTGCGCTGCAAGCCTCGGTAAAAGCCTCTATCCTACGCTCAATTTCTTCATGAGGCACGCTCATCAGGAATCATTCCTACATACAAATGCATTCTCAACAACAGGATAGCCTGTTGGAAGTTAATGTCAATCTCTTGTTGTCCAAATCCTCCCAAGCGATTACCAGTTGGAGACAGGTTTCATGCTAAGCGGTTTCACAGAATTCTCGCAACTTTTTCTAGCTCTATGTGTAAGAGCCGATTTGTCAAATGTTTGCGGAAATGACTCACGCCAACTGCCCTCCCCTGTTCCGTGACCGGACATATGGCCGTGACCGGACCCAGCTACCTCCACTTGTACTAAAATCATACGATCTCGCATGGTTGCATTCCCCTGCGCGCAGGCTCGTCAAAGTCCCGTATTTCGCTTGGCGTACAGAATCCGATGATAGACGGAAACAGGTCCGGCGGGGAATATTCGGGTCAAACCGACCGCTGCTCGATCATGTTTGGGTCTTATCGGCCTGCTAATGTAACCCACCACTATTTCTTCGGCTTTGCGGGGTTCCCAATTCGCAAAGGGTCGGTACGACCCAGTCTCAGTTTATCGAAGAACAGGGTTTTATTTCACGGCACGCAGGTCGTGGCATTATAGGTTACTAATATTGCTAAGCTTATTGCTATGGCGCACATTTTACGTCCGGGTGGCACGGAGAATGCTAACCGATAAGAGTATCCGAGAAAGGCTCATTTGGAATAGCCGCAAGCCAGCAGCAGGGGGAATCATGAGTGAAAACGGCCCCATTAATAATGACGATGCCCGCAAAGGAGCTGTTAAGCCCATTGTCATCGACGATCTAGCCACACAAAGCATTGACCTGGCCGATCTGCTTACCAAGGACATTACCAGCTCCGGCAGCTTCGATATCAGAGGGGAGATCTGGGCGACAACTTTTGGCAAGTTGCTGCAAGCTTTACCAATTCCGGGCATGCTTCTCGATGATTCCTTCAATGTAGTGGTCCTTAACCAGGCCTGTGGGAAGATCAGTCCGACGTACGAATCAATTCTCAGCACGCGCTTTTCGCAACTTTTCTCATCACCATCTGATGCCGGAAAAGTGCAGTCAATTGTAGAGGAAGCTTTCTCTACGAGAAAGCCCAAAGTGGTGGGAGCCTCTTTAAGAAATGGAAAGACTGGCACTGTATGGTGCCGGATGACGTTTCGATCCGTCAGGATAATTCAAGATAGGTTCTTGCTCGTCTTGATCGAAGATTTGAGCGCTGAAAAGCAACAGCTTGCCTTGAACAAGAAGCATCAAGGGGAGCTTCAACGTGTTCATCGAGAAATGGAAAAGCGCGTGAAAGATCGTACCGCTCAATTATCTCAAGCAAATGACAACCTGCGCAGGGAAATTGAGGAACGCCAAAAGGCGGAGCAGGCCTTGAAAGAGATTGTAAGTACGATCGAGGGCCAGTTGAAAGAATTGAAAGAGGGGATCATTTTCAGGCTTAGATTAAGCTTGCAACCGCTGATTGATCAACTCAAGGCGGAGACGGTTTCTGAATCCGGCAGGCGTCTTCTACAGGCATTAGACCACCATCTGACGAATGCTCTCGCCTCCCTTGGAGGCAAGCCCATGCGAGAACTTGCCCTTTTGACGCCAAGAGAAGTGCAGACATGTAATCTCATCGCTTCCGGCTTAACGTCCAAACAAATAGCGGAAGCCATGGGCGTCACTGTTGATGCGGTGAACTCCCACAGGCTTCACATCAGAAAGAAACTTGGTCTGGATTTGTCAGGTGAGCCGCTCGCCACCTGGCTCAAATTGCAGTACGGGTTGTGACGTCGTCAAGCGCAAAAGACCCGTATATGGTCGTATGGTCGGTCAACGTAGCGGCACACCGCAAACCGCCGGAATCTATCATGAGGGACGCGGATTTCTGACCAAACTGGGTATTTTGACTACCTAATTTAGTAGTGGTTTTATAGTATTGACAGACATCCCATAGGAGTTGAGACACTTGTCCAGTATAAATCTTAATTTAGGTAAACAACCGCTTTTAGAGCCACTGAATTTTGTAGTGGCACCTCTTGCAGGGGGGATATCCATGAGCTTCACCAAAGGGCACACCTCCCGACTCCGTGGTCTACGATCCCAGGTCGAATTACTGATCATGGCGCGGGGGTGAACTCTGAGAAGTCAATTCTGGAATGGACACGAGAATCGTCAGCCAGGATATCAGGCGATGGTCTCGGATCCGCATTGATGCATGCACGGTAACTGAAAGGCAACAGCTTCTCTGCTCAGGTGGATGAAGCCGGCTGCCGAACGGGGGGACAGGTTAATTGAATGATTTAGCACTAAACCGAACGGCAAACAGCACACATAGTCAGCCGAGTGAGAGCGGGTCGCAGGATTCCCGCGGTCACTTAACGCTTGATACCTATGATCCCGATGTGGACGGGGCCTTGTTTGAGGCATGTTCCACGGGAAATTGTGACACGGTCGTGGTGGCGCTGGCCATGGGCGCCAACCCCAACGTACAAAATGCGTCCGGCAACAGCCCCTTAATCCTGGCATCAGGCGGAGGCCATTCAGAATTGACTGAATTACTCGTTGCAAACGGAGCAGATGTCAATATGACAGGCGCGGATGGACGTTCGGCGCTTTTCTCTGCGGCCGCAGCAGGCAGTGTGGCAACGCTGAATATCCTTCTGGACAAGGGTGCGCATGCCAATGCTACGGATGAGACTGGGGGGACTCCTCTTCTGGAGGCTTCTCTTCGAGGTGATCCTGAGGTGGCCGAATGTCTCTTGGCCGCTGGGGCCCATCCGGACCACTCTGACGGCTCTGGTGAGACTCCCCTGATGAAGGCCAGTTCAAAGGGGCATATGAAGGTAGTCAGGCTGCTGGTGGGGGCAGGGGCCACAGTTGATGCAAACAACGCCTACGGCAACACAGCCCTAATGAGGGCGGCATTTAAGGGGCATTTAAGGATCGCTCAACTATTAATCGACCATGGGGCGGACCCGAATTCGCAGAAACGTCCACGGAAATTCACCTCTGTTTTTCGCTTCCTTCAAGGGCCACACGGCAATGGTGGGCCTGCTCTTGGACAACGGCGCAGATATAAACGGCGCTGACAAATACGGCGAGACTGCTTTGATGAAGGCTTGCAGCGCGGGACATGAGAAAGTGGTCCGGCTTCTCTTGAATCGAGGCGCCGAGATTAATGCTTCAAACAATCGCGGGACCTCGTCTCTGGCCAAGGCAGTGTCCAAGGGACATGTGAAGATAGTTGAGATGCTTCTCTCGCGCGGAGCCGTGGCTGGCGCGAATAACCGTGTTCTTGAGAAAGCGGCTTCCAAGGGGCACCATGAAATCGTGGAACTCCTGCGAAACTCCGGTGCCTCGCAACTCGACTCTGATGAAATTACTACACTAGCTACCGAAGACTGGGATCAGGGCTCTCAAGACTCGGACGTGCAATCGTTGAACCTCTCAAATAACGAACTTGACGATGATGCAGTCCCTAGTGACGTATTGGTTGCTGCAAGAAAGGGCGACTTGGAAAAAGTAGAACAACTTCTTGCTGCCGGACGAGACTTCGCAGTGCCGCAAGACCTCTTAGTCGCCACGCTTCTGAGAGCCGGGCATACGGGACGAGCCCAATTGGTGGATCTTTTGCTGGACAAAGGCGTTGACGTTAATGCGGCTGATGAGGCAGGCAATACGGCTCTGATTTGTGCAGCCAAAAATGGACACCCGAATGTGGTCAAACTGCTGCTCAGTCGAGGAGCAGACGCAAACGCAGAGGACCGGCGTGGAAAAACTGCCCTAATTAAGGCTGCCGGCTCGGGACACAGCAACGTTGTGGGGCTTCTCTTGGCGGCAGGGGCCGATGTCAATCACACTACCCGGCGAGGGAACACCGCGCTTGTGCGAGCTGCGGCGCATGACCAGCTTGATGTGGCTAAGCTTCTTCTAAGTGCGGGGGCGGACGCCTCCATAAGGAATGTGTACGGTTACTCCGCCCCCTTGCTGGCGGCAAGTAAGGGCCATGAGGAGTTGGTATCGCTATTCATGGATTTGAACCAATCTGATTGCGTTCAACCCGAGGTGGTTGGTCGTAAGAAAGATATCGTTTAAGTCGGCCTTAACAGAATCCGCCGGAGAAGTTCTGCAGCCGACCGACGTGAACAGGGCGTCCTGGGGATCGTGTGGAAAAAGTCTACGGTTAGCCGCTAAGGTCAGCGTTCCCTCAAGCGCCGTTGAGGAGACAAAGATGAGCCACGATGATCGTCCTTCATTCCTACTAAGCAGCAATAGAAACTCGGCGGGAAACCTTTCGGCACTGAGCGACGTGGCTACAGAGACCATAGATCTCAACGCTCTCTTTTCTCCAGAACCAACCGAGTCGGGATTTTTCGACCTCTCCACAGTGAACCATTCAACATTCGCGAAATTGCTCCAGGCCATATCCGTTCCTACACTATTGGTTGCCCGTTCGCATGCAATCAAATTTGCCAACTCCGCTTTCATGAAGACGGTTCACGACAGCCTTGATTTAAAGGGCGCCACATTCTCCTCCCTTTTTCCTAACCCCGGAGAGGCTCGACAGGCTCAGTTGTTGCTGGAGAAGGTATTTGAGGAGCGAAGGCCCGAGGTCAGGGAGAGAGTGCTCCAGATTCGAAAAATGAAGATATGGGCCAGAATTCATTTGCGCACGATTCGATTGGGCAGTGAACCGCTGGTTTTGGTCCAGATTGAAAACTTGACAGCTCAAAAGCAGCTTCTCAGTATTCAGAAATACAAGAAGCTGGTGAAGATTCTTCCTATTGGCATTGCCGAATTCGCGTTGCCGAGGCAGCTTGAGTGTTCGTTACCCTTCGAGCGGCTGCTTTCTTCTGTATTGGATGCCAGAGTAGTGGATGGAAACGAGAAGTTTGCCAGTATCTATTGTCGGCATAGCATATCGGAGCTTACGGGCACAAGGCTTGGCGTGTTGTTACCCTGCACGAGCAAAAGTGAAATGTTGTACAAGCAGTGGATACAAACGCAGTTTCCGATCCGGTCTTTCGATACGAGGGAAACCGACCTTCCCGGAGGCGTGCGCTTTTTTGAAAACACACTTATAGGCAACGTCAACAATAAACGTTTGTCGGGATTCTGGTGGCTCAAGCTGGATGTATCAGAAAAGAAAAAGACAGAAGAGGAGATAGTTAAGTCCAAGAAAATAGAATCTCTGGGAATTCTTGCGGGTGGTATTGCCCACGATTTCAATAACCTACTGACGGGAATCCTGGGCAACATTTCTCTGGCCCAGACTTACCTGACTCCTGACCACAGGGCTTTTGAACGGCTGGAGGCGGCGGCGGACGCATCGAAACGAGCGCGAGAATTGACCCATCAGCTACTGACATTTTCCAAAGGAGGGCTGCCAATAAAGACGACAGCGTCCGTTGCCGAACTGCTGAGAGATTCCGCCGGTTTCGTCTTGCGAGGATCCAGCGTCCGCTACGAACTCTCCATTCCCCATGACCTGTGGAGTGTCGAGATTGATCCGGGACAGGTCAATCAGGTAGTAAACAACTTGTTCATCAATGCTCTCCAAGCCATGCCGAAAGGGGGCACGATTTCCGTACAAGCTGAGAACTGCTCGGTTGACGAAGACTCTGTAATCCCGATAACGCCTGGAAACTACGTTAGAATCCACATTCAGGACCAAGGTGTGGGAATCACGCCGGACAATATCCAGAAGATATTCGATCCCTATTTCACAACTAAGAAGACTGGGAGCGGTCTCGGCCTTACCACGGCATATTCCATAATTAAGAAGCACGACGGATTGATTACCGTGGGCTCGCAAGTCGGCGTCGGCACGACGTTCTGCATCTACCTTCCGGCTTCACAGGCATCGCTCAGGAGCCCGCTCGGGCACGAGGCTGGGAACAGAGGCCATAGTAGCAAAGGAAAGATCCTCGTGATGGATGACGAGGAATTAATAAGGGACTTGGCTGCCGAGCTACTGACCCAATTGGGTTACGAAGTGTTTTTGGTCAAAGACGGAGCCTCGGCCATAGCCGTTTACCAGCAGGCTAGAAAATTGGGAGAGCCTTTTGACGCGGTCATCATGGACTTGACGATACCTGGTGGAATGGGCGGCAAGGAGGCCTTGCTGCGGATCCGCGAACTTGACCCGAACGTCCGAGCAATTGTGTCGAGTGGCTACTGCAACGACCCTGTAATGGCCGACTTCTGCGAATACGGGTTCGTCGGAGTCCTTCGCAAACCCTACGAGGCGGACGATGTGATCAAGCAATTGGAATCAGCACTGAAAGGAGTGACAAGCGAGGGTACGGCCACCTGAATGTTTAAGAGCAAGAGAGCATTGAGATGACTCGGGATACAGCAACTCGTTGGCAACCGCTCGGACCGTGTAGACTCCACGGGAGATCGGGCTGATCAGTCCGCAATCCGTCGTTTCAGCCGGAAATGGAGAAATCCCTTGCTTCGTGCCCTGGGTAAGACCCCCATGACTAAGCGTACTATAAGCGCCTACAGCATTGTTCAAGACATCCGCGCGGGATTCACTGATTCGGAGCTTCAGCAGAAATATCGTGTGAAGCCGGAGGCTCTTGCTTATTTGATGAGGCGATTGGTTGATGCGGGCCTGATGACGGATTTGGAGATGTACGAAAGAAAAAGTCTGTCGGAAAGTGATCTCATGAGGGCTTTCACAGGAGCAGACGAGGCCATCTTAAAATGCCCGGTTTGCGGCAATCCAATGCCGGAAGAGAATGTTGCGTGTGCCCGGTGTGAAAGCCTGGCCCGGGAGTTCACAGACACATTGATAATTGGGCCGGACGGTGAATCGTCTAACGTTTCAACGATGCAGCGGCCAATCAGGCTTGAAGCCTTAACGGCCCGAACAAATAATTCTCATATCTCAGCATCAAAGGAGGAGAGATTCAGCCCGGAGAGTCAATACGTGCCTACTGACCCTTTTAGTGTGCCACCGAACCCGCCCGACCCCCTCGACGTTGAAACTAACATTCTAAGTGACATCAAGAGTGCGAAAGATTCCAAGAAGAGGGCGTTACTAAAGGCGGCCAGTAGAGGGCTTCTGGAGTCGGTGAAGGGACCTATTGGATCTCGGACTGGATGTGGATTCCCGCAGCAAATACGGGAACACGCCTTTGATGAGAGCCGCCTACAAGGGTCACGTGGATGTAACAAATCTGCTGCTGGAGAAAAAAGCCGATGTGAATGCCGAAAACGGTGTAGGCAACACCGCTCTCATCTTTGCTATTGACACCGGCCATGCCGAAATAGTGGAGTTGCTGCTGAAACACGGCGCCAATGCGTCATGCAAGACCATCGATGGTAATACTCCTCTATTGTTTGCTTGCGTATCAGAAAACCCCAGTATGGTCGCGGTGCTGGTCGGATTCGGGGCTGATGTGAATCAAGGCAACAGTGCCGGTGACACTCCTTTGCTTAAGGCTTGCGACGGAGGTCGAGCGCAAATGGTGGAGGTTCTTCTTCAAGCAGGCGCGGCTGTCAATGTCGGCAATAAGCACGGAAACACGGCGCTCATGAAGGCGGCATTTAGGGGCCATGAATCAGTCGTTCGCCTTCTACTCAGAGCAGGGGCTCACGTAAACGTTCAAAATGTTTATGGTAACACGGCGCTCATGAAGGCCTGCCACCGAGGGCATGTTGAGATCGCGAAGCTGTTGTTAGAAGCTGGGGCCGACGCCAACGCAAGCGACAGGGACGGTATAACGGCTCCGATGAGGGCGCAGAAAACCGGGAGACAGGATCTGATCGAGCTGCTTTTGAGATACCAAGATCGACCCTTGGTCAATTCTAGTGGAAAATAGTCTGTCTCGCCGTGGAAAGCTGGTGGACAGAGGCGCAGAATTGGCTCAATCACGGCCGATCAGACCAACACGAATCAGTTCCGGACTTCAGAAGCGTGCGATCAGAACGTCCTATCGGTTAGGCGGTTCCCGTCACGGTGTTGATAAGGCTTATTGAGGAAGGGAACGGAGATTGTAAGTGGACAGGCGACGCAGAATCAGCGCCAGACAAGTGGTTGAGCGACATCCGTTCCGGAACAGCGGTTATGGAGCTTCTTGCAAAAGTACAAGCTTACCTCAAACGAGCTTCGTAGGCTCCTAGACAAATTATTGCATTCACGGCTCTTGGATCAGAGGGAACTTGATAGCTGGTCAACTCTGAATCATGAGATTACGGTGATTCGAGGTATCAGACAAGATGCCAGAATGACACTCGATTTTCCACTAAGGGTGCAGGATTGCGATCATCCATACAAACAGGGGATAGTGCGGGACCTTTCTCAAAAGGGGATAGGAATTTTGGGAATCAAGGCGAGAGTGGGTGAAACAAGGACCTTAGTGGTTCGATTGAACGGAATCGGCGATTGTAGCGCCGTTAAGTTCGAAGCAAAATGTCGATGGGTTATTCAGACGGAGGCAGAGGGCCAAGAATGCCTAGCCGGATTTGAAATCACCGGTATTGATAACGCAGCCCTCAACGAACTTCGAAAAGTGCTCGGCCGTTAGAAAGACATTTTCGCAGGAAGCCCCTGAGTGCTGGGCCGGCCCATATTTGGATCTGTGAATAAGAAATGCAGAAGACACAAGTGTAATAGTTGGGGCCTTATCTGACATTTGTCCTTTCAAATTCTTAGAGCTTATAGAAGAAATGCCGTATTAAACATCAACTATCACAGCTTCACCTTTGGATTCACCTTCGTCGCGATTTCGTACCGCGTGTTGCCCCCGCAAAATTTCTCTATTAATTCCGCGATCTCACGGCAGGCGTTCTCAACTTCGGCAATCGGTACCGGCGGTAATCCGTCAACATTGAATTCAACCGCAGTCGTCGTCGGCACAACCAACGTATGCCTCCCCTGACGCCACGTCCACCGTCTTGTCAAAACGGTCTTGCCTTCCGCGAAAATAACCTCTCCTGGCACAGGGTTCTCAACCTGCTCAGAGTCCAGCGGCGTGAACTGTTCATCTCCCGTGGCCAACCGCAGTTCCATGTCATTCTCAACCACGTCAATAGCGTGGCCTCCCGCAGGAACGACGTGACGCAACGAAACTACATTTCCGATGTCAACCAATGCATTGATTGACGGCAGATGCTCGTTTCTCAAAACGCGTCGCACCATCGCTTCAATAGAGGGCCTGAACTTGCTCGGCTTGGCTCCGAAGGACCGAAAAGCCTCTCGCCAGGAGACGATCCACGGATGTTCAGCCAGTGTTTCCAAGTTCAGCTCTTTGCGGACGGAATCTTCAGCAGAGCGGAGCAGTGAAGTGAGTTCCGCGGGGGATTCTCGGTTCGCTAGCCCGTGAGCGATCACAACTCCTCGCACGTACCCCGGGAATCGATTAAACACTTCATCCGATACCGTGAAATACCTTTCGTCCTGTTTCACTTTACCTCCTATTGTCATTTAATTCGACTCAACCTGATTGTTGACCCCATCATCTAAGTATCCTGGCGCGCCCGAAGAATCATACATGTGTTTACTGCATGAGCGTACAGCTTCCCTTCATGACCGATCAGCTTTCCTTCTGCCGTGCCTGTGCGCTTTCCCACATGAATTATCTTCGCTTCACAGCGCACAATTCCCGTTTTCTTCGTGATGGGACGAATAAAGTTAACTTTCATCTCAAGAGTTGAACAGGTAAGGCCGATGGGGAGGGAGGACATAATCGCCGAAGTCATCGCACTGTCAAGGAGTGTGGTTGCAATACCCCCATGAACCGAAGCCATAGGATTGTAATGATATTCGGCCGGTTCGAGTTCGAAGACTGTGCGACCGATTTCCACCTCAGACAGTCTGTAACCAATTAGCACGGCCACCGGGGGTGGCTTAATTTTGCCGTCCTTTATGGAGCACAGGTAGTCAAATCCACTAATGGACATTGCATCGCGAGCGCTAATCTTGGGGTCTTCCCAAGTGACCGTACGGATGCGGCTAGATTCACTTTTGTTTACGGACATGAAAGCCTCGAAGAAGAAAACAGAATGCTTCGCGCTTATCGACTCATGAGCTGAAGCTCTGGCACGCTCTCGACTCATCGTGAGCTGTCGCTCGATGCGGAAAGGCCGTGACATTGTTTAACCATATCATGAGGCTCAGAGACGAGGCAAGGGGCGGCTTGACCCCCGATCCTGCGCCCTGATAGACTCGGTTTTTCGCCCCGGCCGCGATCACTGTTGCCGCCAATATCGGTAAGTGACGATAAAGCAGAAAGGAATACCCTCGGAGATTCAATTTCCGAGTTTTCGTAGGTGAAGAATGCAGCTTGATAACACTTTTATGGCCCCGGACGGGACTTTCCACTACGTCAACTGGAGTGGCGACGGACCGCTGGCGCACATATCTCACGCCACCGGATTCTGTGCCGGGATGTACGGTTTCTTGGCGGAAAGGCTCGGTTCGCGGCTCCGTGTCCTGGGTATGAACGATCGCGGGCACGGAACAACCACAGCCCCTGCGGATCCCCGGAAATTGGAGAACTGGGATGTCTTTGCAACTGACCTGGAACGGTTTTTCGAGTATCTGAACGCGCCTGTAATCGCTATTGGTCATTCCCGAGGAGCTGTCACCAGCATGATGGTCGCAATTAGACGCCCTGACCTGGTTCGGGCCGTGATCCTTATTGACCCCACCATTCTAGCCCCCTCTTTGAACCTGCTTCTCTTGATGACCCAGAAGGCGAGGCTGACCGGCTTCATCCCGATTGTGTCCGGTGCGGCCCACAGAAAAAGAGACTGGCCCGACCGTCAGATCATTCTTGATGCTTACCGAGCCAAGCCTTCTTTCTCTTCCTGGAAAGACGGGTTTCTGGAAGGATATGTCAGGCACTGCACGGAGAAGACGGAAGATGGAACGATAACACTGTGCTGCGAACCGGCCTGGGAAGCTCGATGCTTCGCTGTATGTCCGACTGATGTCTGGCGGGTGCTGCCTCGACTGCAAGTGCCCACCCTGGTTCTCTACGGTTCACAATCGGACGTATTCTTATCTTCCGCGGCAAAGAAGTTCAGACGGAAAGTACCTCACGCTGTGCTTCAACGTTTTGAGGACACCAGCCATTTCGTCCCTATGGAACGGCCTGATGAAACAGCAGGGGCTATCCTACGGTTCCTCGAGGAAAAACACCTTATCTGAACAAATCAAACTGATCTTAGACAGTTCTAAGAACTAAGTAATAGCGCTGGCCTTGCCCCGCGGTTGCTGGTCGGGTTGATCCGCTGTTTAGCCAATGCGATGATTTGAGCTTTGCGTGCTACCCGCTTCAGTATCTTCCATCCAGGCGGGCTTGAGATCGTAGTACAGAACGTCCGGGTCGATATCCGCTCCATTCTCCCACGCAATCGTGCCACCCTCGATCTTCATTGCGCGAAACATGGCCGGATTGCCGCGGATTGGCTCAAAGATTGGACCGTGCATAAATGGCTCAAGGTCTATTTCCCTTTGGGTGTCATTTTCAAAGGTAACCAGTCCTACATAACCTCGGAGCGGTTCGACATTGCGAACACGCACAAGGGGGCCTAATCTCTTCATTGTAGCTTCTCCAATCAATCCAGTGGCTTAATTTGGTCTAAGGGTTGCTGTTCTCGCGCCTTCCGCCAATTATCCCTCAATTCATTGCGATGTGCCAGTGCCCACTCGATCACCATTATATGGGCACGTCGTGGCAACTCACCGCGCAAGAGGTCGAGTGTATCAATGGCGTATACGGCCTCAAAACCGCCGTACTCGGCGTGGAAATGGGATGGCAAGTGGTCGTTGAAGTACATGTAAATAACCACTCCATAGAATTGACTGACTCGCGGCATTTATGTGGCTCCTGTCTCAATCTGGCAGTCTCCCGTAAACATTGAAACGTTGTACCTGCCCGTTTCCTGTGGTGGAGAATTCCGTGGACACCTGGCTCAATTCAGCGCGTGTTCGCACCCATGAGCACTAAAGAAAGGTCGTCTGAAGCGGCAGACTAAGTACCTAAACGGGTCTCGCCCCTACCCCAGTGACAATAAGTGAATCAATTCCCGTAGATTTTTCAAATGCTTCGGTGAGATTTTTGTTATTTGGAATCCGCCGTACCAGTCTTCAAGCTTCTTGCCGGCCTGCATCCAGATGCATTCCGCTTCAAGCCAGATGCTGTCAACGCCAAGGAATGGGCTACACGCAATCACGAAGGATTTGACCTCCCCGATTCTCGCCTGAATACCGGTTATGCCTATTCCCTTTTCCGTTACCTCTCTTATTTTGCCCTTACGGTTCTCATGAGTCGGCTCATAAATGGGAACGGTGATCGACAAGAAATGTCTGGGCAATTCCCGGACGTCATCGATGATGACAGTGTCCTGGCCTGTTAGGCGCTGACCATAAACCTCCCCGACCGTCATAGTTCCACTATTCACAAGCTTGGTAAAAGCACTCTCAAGTCCTTTTGCAGACAGTTCATATTTCTCCATAAGTTCCGTGTCAGTCATCCCCGAGCGGATATCCTTTACTATGTCTCTGGCCTCTATAATTCGCTTGGTCATCCACTATTCCTGTCATAAGTCCCGGTCGAGACCCCGTAGGCACGAATGAATCCCGCATGGTGGCGGCCGGCGTCCCTGCCGGCCATCTTCATGGGTGAGCAGGGACGCCCACCGCCACTGCATAGGCACTTCCGTGGCACCCTGAATTGAGTCTCCTCGCCATCTCGGGTAATCATTCGCATGAGCCTGCGGCTGATTTGGATTTACCTACTCATGTCGATGATCTCCATCCGATTGTTGGTATCCGGATACTTGGATGAAGGGCCTTCTGTCAAAACCACCAGACGAGCCTCTACGCCCTGGGATTCGAGCCACTGGCGAGCGAAAGCCTTCCAGTCGTGGGGATGATCAGGCTCATGGATGGGCCAAACGCCATACGAGAATATCAGATTGCGACACGTAGACTGTTGAGAGCTTACGGCCGTGATCCACGTCGGCAGCTTGAAACGGCTCAATATTCTCGCGGTTCTGCCGCTCCTGGTGGGGACAATCACGACGTCGGGGGTGATTCGTTCCACCACAGTAAGCACACCAAGCGCCACAAGGTCTGCCAAATCGGTGTCGTTGTTCTGATCGCATTCTGCCAACGCCCGTCTCGCGGGGAAGTGGGTGCGATGGGGTTCCACAGTCTCCGCAATCCGAGCCAGCATGGCTACGCAGTCCACAGGGTACTGCCCCATGGCGGACTCTTCGGAGAGCATCACGCAATCGGTTCCATCAAGAATGGCATTGGCAACATCCGTCGACTCAGCCCGGGTGGGTCGTCTGTTTCCGGTCATTGATTCCAGCATCTGAGTAGCCGTTATCACAGGCTTTCCTAATAGATTTGCTTGCTGAATCAACTGCTTCTGCAGGACCGCTATCCGCTCGATGGGGGTTTCCACCCCCAGATCACCGCGAGCTACCATGATCCCGTCCGCCGCGTGCAGGATGCCGTCCATCTGGTCGAGTGCCCTGGAGCGTTCGATCTTTGCTATGATAAGTGGATTGCCGCCCAGGGCTGCTGCTGCCTCGCGGACTGCCTGGATGTCTGCCGCGGATTCGACAAACGATTGACTTACCGCATCGATTCCCTGTTCCACTGCAAATTTGAGACAATCGTGATCCCGGTCGGTGAATGCAGTGATGCCCAGGTCTATACCAGGAAGGTTAAGGCCTTTCCGGGAGCGAAGCTCTCCGCCGACCAGCACCCGGCACTGAACATCATTGCCTGCCACTGCTAACACTTCCAACTGGATCATACCGTCGTTGAGAAAGAGAGCGTCCCCTTTTTTCACTGCCTGAGGTAGTCGGGGGAACGTCACCGAGGCCCTCTGCTCGTCTCCTATGGTATCCTCAGTGGTCAGCGTGAAGGTGGAGCCCTGTTCCAATTCCACCGGTTCACTGGCCAACCGCCCAATTCGCATCTTGGGGCCCGGTAAGTCTGCCATAATTGCCACGGGTATGCCGGCAGCCCCGGCGGCCTTCCTGATTGATTCAATTCTCTTCTCGTGAGCTGCGAAATCCCCGTGAGAGAAGTTCAGTCGAGCGACGTTCATGCCTGCCCGGATCATTTGTTCAATGATATGGACCGATTCTGATGCGGGTCCAATTGTGCATACGATCTTGGTTTTATGTGCTGAAAGTTTCACGATGATAGATTCTCTCCTGTCGCTTTCAGATTGTCAGACCCTGGCAAGCAAGACCACAATGGAGTGCTTGCGAACAGAATATGTGGCGCCCTGAACCTCAGGAGCATCGGCCACGTCGCATATGTCGTCAGGTGATTCAAGGTAGGTGTCAATCCATCGACGCCAACGGCTCTTTTGTTCCGAGCCGGTGGGTGGAAGTTCGAATTCGAGGTCTTCCCAGTGGGCATTCAGCATCATGTGAAACATTGTGCCAGCGGCCTCACTGTGAGCAGTGACGGCCAGGGAATGCGACTCAAAGTTCCAATCGGGCTGGTTCAACCGGACACCATGCCACTGAATGCGGGCTCTGCGTATGACTTGATTGAGACTCATGTTCTCATCTTCGTCCAAAGCACCTCGGTGTAGGCTATCGAAGATGAGGTGTTTAACAAAGCGGTGCAAGTCACCATATTTCTGAAGCAGCGTCCAGTCGAACCAACTGATTTCATTGTCCTGACAGTAGGCGTTGTTGTTTCCCCGTTGGGTGCGACGGACCTCGTCCCCCATCAGGAGCATGGGCGCCCCCAGCGAAAGGAGGGTGATTGTGCTAAAATTCTTAGCCTGACGGTTGCGGAGGCGCTCTATCTCGGGATCGTCGGTGGGCCCTTCGACGCCGCAATTCCAGCTCAGATTGTCGTTGGTCCCATCGCGGTTTTCTTCGCCATTGGCCTCATTATGCTTTTGATCGTAGGAAACTAGATCGTTGAGAGTGAAGCCGTCGTGGCACGTGACGAAATTGATACTCTGTTCCGGCTCCCGCTCTTCATGGCCGTAAATGTCGGGGCTGGCCAGCAGCCTTGCCGCGACTCTGGGGATCGTCCCGTTATCCCCCTTGAGAAAACTGCGGATGTCATCACGGAACCTGCCGTTCCATTCCTTCCAACTGTCCCCCACGAACGAGCCCACCTGATAGAGCCCAGCAGCGTCCCAGGCTTCTGCAATAAGTTTTATCCCTGCCAGGCGGGGATCAGACTCAATGTCCTCCAGAACCGGCGGGATCTCCATCGGGCGTCCGGATTCGTCCCGGGAGAGTATGGATGCGAGGTCAAAGCGGAAGCCGTCCACGTGCATTTCCGAGACCCAGTAATGGAGACTATCCAGGACCAGCCTTCGGACCACGGATTGGTTAGCATTCAGGGTATTTCCTGTGCCGCTGTAGTTTGCATACCGCTGCCTGTCAGGTTCCAGGATGTAGTAGACCTCGTTTGCAAGACCCCTGAAGCACAGAGTCGGGCCTCTCTCATCACCTTCTGTCGTGTGGTTGTAGACCACATCCAGGATCACCTCGATTCCTGCTTTGTGAAGGGCTTTGACCATGTCCCTGAACTCGTCCAGGGGGCCGAGCGGGTCCTTGCGGGAGCTGTACCCGCAGTGAGGTGCAAAGAAGGACACGGGAGAATAGCCCCAATAGTTGACGAGGCCCTGAGGGCAATCCTGCTGGTCGAACTCAAAAACCGGCAGCAATTCTACAGCCGTGATACCCAAATCCTGTAAATAGGGGATTTTTTCGATCAATCCCGCATACGTGCCCCTTTTTTCTGGAGCCACTCCCGAACTCGGGTGGCAGCGTGAAGCCTGCTACGTGCATTTCGTATATCACGGTGGTTGAAAAGGGCCGTTTAAGAGGAGCGTCTCCTTCCCAGTCGTATGCCCTCAGATCTGCAACCACGCTTTTCATGGCGAAGGCCGTATTGTCTCCCCGCCGGCAGGCCGCAAGCCCGGCTGTATGATGCGGGGACCGCAACGCTACGGCCGTAAGGATCCAGCAGCACTTTGTCAGGGTCGAAACGAAGCCCTTGGTCTGGCTTGAATGGACCCAAAGCCCGGTACCCGTAGATCTGCCCTGGCTTCAGGCCGCCCACAAAAATGTGCCAGTAATGATGGGTCTTGTTTTGGCGTGGATCCAATCTGATGACGTCAGCGGGCCTCGGGTCGTCGACTTTGTCGAACAATAGCAATTCTATAACTTCGCAATTCTTGGAAAAAACGCTGAAGTTTACGCCATCTGCAGATGGTGTGGCGCCCAGGGGACAACTTTGACCTTTTTCGATTTTGGTAGTCATCAGGACAAATCCTATCCCGCTAAGCTCACTCTCGACTCTCGTCTGCTGGCCGCTGTCTGAAGTCCACTATAGCGAGTCGTTATCAGAACATGCTTGTTGCGCAAATGGCGCTCCCCTCGGAGGAGAGATTGGGACTACTTACCGGGAACGAAATAGAAAGCCAGTCCCAAAATCATATACACCGCGAGCAGCAGCACTCCCTCAAACCAGTTCGATTCACCATTGCTCACGATATGGCTGCAAATGCTCACCGAAAGTATCACAGCTAATGACTCGCCTACCGTAAACACCAGATCCATCGGCCCAGGGGCTATCCAATAGCTTAGCAGCACCAACAGTGGAGCTACGAAAAGCGCGATCTGCACGCTGCTGCCAATAGCAATGCCAAGGCTAAGGTCCATTCGGTTCTTCATGGCCATCATCACCGCGGAGCTGTGTTCCGCAGCATTCCCCACCATCGCCACCACAATGATTCCGATAAAGACGCTCGACATACCGAGGGATTGTGCCGCCTGGGACACAGAGCCCACTAGGATTTCGCTCATCCAGGCAATGAGGATCGTCGAGATTACCAATACCGTTATGGACGTCCCGAATCGCCAAGCGTGGTTCCGCTGGTTCGTCCACATGTGCTTGAGGGCTGCAGGTTCCAGAGAACAATTCCTTGTGAGTGTGCATCGAGAATAGAAGGCTGAGCAGATAAGTAACGAGCAGAACGACAGAGATGATGACGCTGAGCGTATGCACGGTTGTTGTCAAGGCTCCCTGGCTCAGATAATGGAACATCCCAGGTACAATGAGCGCGATAGAAACAAGGACGAGAGCTGCAACCCGCGACTGCGCGGCAGCAGCGTTGAACTTTTGGCTTTTGTACCGGATTCCACCCGTCACAAAAGCCAGTCCCGCGACAAGCAGAACGTTTCCTATAATGGATCCGGTCAACGACGCCTTGACCACGTCGATTAGCCCCTGTCTCAGAGCCACAACAGCGATGATTAATTCAGCAGCGTTTCCCAGTGTCGCGTTGAGAAATCCACCAATGTTCTCTCCCGCTCGATCGGCAACATGTTCGGTAGCTTTGCCCAATAAGCCCGCAAGGGGAACTATAGCGCCGCACGATAAAGCGAAAATCAGCGTGTGCGAATCGGGGTTCGTGTGTTCTACGTACACGCAAGCCGGTAACAAGATCAGCAACCAATTGAGGGAAGGCCTAAATATCTGTCGCATGTTCCACCCCCGGATTCTGCTGTAATTAAGCCCCAATTCTGTCGATGTGGCCGATCTTCAGCAATGCACAGTTGAGGAGGCACGGCGTTACGGGAAATCGTGGGCTCGTCAGTGAAGGTCCTTCGACTGACCATCCCGAAGGGTATCATCGTATGGAAATCGTCGATCTCGATAGCTCAGCTAAGGTCAGCCGGTATTACTTGAAACCAGCTGCGTCTGGTGATTTTCCACAGGCTTCCAGGACAGTGTTCCTCAGTTGAAGAAGACTGAACACGCCATCGCCACCGGATTGGTCCCAGAATTTCGATCCCTCTTTCACCCAATTTTCCGCGGCCTTTATAGCCTTCTCAGGGGCTCCTTTCATTTTCGGTGCGAACTGCTGCTTTAGCTGTTCAAGCGATTTTGTGCGTTCTGTTCCTTTTTGCTGCCTAACAACTGCTTCGCTTGCCTTCATGAATGCAAGTACCGCATCACATGGACTGAATTCTTCCGGCTGTTTTGCACCCTGTGGACCAACTTCGGTCGGCATGCTGGCAGGTGATGTCTGCGGTGGGGCCATTTGAGCTCCACGTTTCTTGAGTTCTTCGATCTCTTTTGCCAGACGGGCTTTTTCGCTGTTTAGAGAAGCGATTTCATCCTCGGCCACTTTATTTTTCTTCAGAAGCTCTTTGTTCTCGGCAGAAAGAGCCCCTTTGGCTTTGTTCAGATCGTCCAAATCTCGCTGCATTCGCGTATTTTTGTCTGAGACAACCTTTGAGTCATCACTTAGACGACTTTTTTCTTGGTTCAAACGAGCGACCTCTTCAGTCAGTCTCTCGACCTCAGAGCTCAGCTTTTGGATTTGCTGTTTGGCACTTTCGAGTTCCTCTTTGTACCTGCCGCATCCTGAAACCATGAGCAATGAAAATGCTGACGATCAGGGCCCAGCAAGAGAGTGCTTGAAATGACGGCAATTTCTGCGCACTACCCCTGAGACTTCTATGGGCTGTTTCGCAAATTACCTGACCAAGAATCCTTAACATCAGTCTCATCTGCCGGGTGGAATCGTAAATATTCACACTACCCCTCCTATCGCGAAGCTCGAATGTGATAATCACACTCGAAATCCTACATTTCCCCTGTCTCCAGAACTCTTTTCCAGCGTCCACGCCGGACTATACTACCCTGGGCCAACGCTGTCCACGAAGAATTCGCCAACCTGTCAGACAGTTCAAGGGTCTGGAAGGACAAAATCCTTAAGTCACTTAAACGATATGCACTTTCACAGTGGTAAGGAGTTCAAACCGCTATCCCGTTGGCCGACCCGTGCTTAGGGGATCATGTGTTTTGGCGGAAAATACGAATATTTTTGATTGACTCTAGGGCCGGCGCAACACCATACTGTGTTTACACTAGCAGAAAATCAGGAGTCTGGATCATGACCGCCATCAGATTATTAGGAGTTTCGATCTTCGCCGCCCTGGCTTCCATGAGCATTCTCGGCTGCAGCGAAAAGGTCCCAGGTGGCTGTACCTCCTCCAGCAGAGGTCATCGTCAGCCATCCGTTGAAAAAGGAAGTGACTCAGTACCTTGAGTTCACGGGGACCACGGCCGCATTGGAATTCGTTGAGATCAGAGCCAGGGTCGAGGGATGGCTGGAGAGCATTCATTTCACTCCGGGATCTCAAGTCAAAAAAGGAGATCTGCTTTTTGTCATAGATCCCAGGCCGTTCCAGGCCAGGGTTGACCAGTACGAAGCTGCCCTGAAAGGGAAGCAAGCGGACCTACAGCTCAAACAGGCAAATCTCAAACGTGCGCAGCAGCTTCTTTCGACCTCATCCATTAGTCAGCTCCAATACGATGTGCAGAGCGCCGAAGAAGCAGTGGCAGGAGCACAGGTTGGAATCAGCAAGGCCGATTTGGATAAGGCCATGCTCGATGTTGCATACACTCGCGTCCTGGCGCCCATTAACGGGAGGGTAAGCCGCAACTATGTGGACATAGGGAACCTGGTGGGGGCGGGGGAAAAAACGCTGCTGACGGAGATTGTCAACGATACTTCGGTGTATGTCTATTTTGACGTCAGCGAGCGGGACCTGCTCATGATAATCAGGAAATTTCCGAAGATCGAAACCGAAGCTATTTCGGAGAAGGAGAAACCTTTAGCTTATCTTCAATTGGCGGATGAGACCGGATATCCCCATGAAGGTAAAGTCGATTTTGTAGAATCGAGAGTTGATCCAAGCACGGGCACCTTGAGGGTTCGTGCCATCTTTTCCAACGACAAGGGTCTGCTTGTTTCCGGGCTCTTCGGTCGTGTTCGAGTTCCCATCGAGCAAAAAGAAGCCCTTCTTGTACCTGAGCTTGCTGTGGGTATCAGCCAAGCTGGAAGATACGTTCTGGTTGTAAACAAGGATCAGATAGTAGAGCAGCGACTCGTCAAGACCGGTCAGCTTGAGGGAACCCTTCGGGTCGTAGAGGAGGGGCTTGCCAAAGACGAATGGGTAGTAGTCAACGCCATCCAGCGGGCAAGACCCGGTGCGAAAGTCACTCCCAAGGAATCGGCCATCTCTTCTACACCTCAGGCCTCCGAAAAGGCGGCTCCATCTTCCGGAAAGTAGTGGAGGTCCACCATGCTGAGTCGCTTTTTCATTGAAAGGCCCATTCTTGCCTCAGTGGTATCCATTCTCATTGTTTTTGCGGGCGCCGTTTCGATTTTCAGCCTTCCAATCGCTCAGTATCCTGAAATTGTCCCGCCAGTTGTTCAGGTAACGGCCTACTATCCCGGGGCTGATCCGCGAGTGATCGCAGAGACGGTCGCGGCCCCGATTGAGCAGCAAGTCAACGGCGTCGAAAACATGCTTTACATGTCGAGCCAGAGTGCTGCTGACGGATCCTACACGCTCAATGTGACCTTCGAGCTTGGAACCAACATCGACATGAACACGGTTTTGACGCAGAACCGCGTCTCAGCAGCACTGGCGCAGTTGCCCGAAGATGTCCAGCGACAGGGGGTGACAACGAAAAAGGTGTCCAGTGCCCTTGTCCTTGTCTTGAGTGTGTTCTCTCCGGATAACCGGTACGATGACCTTTTCGTAACGAACTACGCAACGATAAACATGAAAGATACCTTGAGCCGCATACCGGGGGTCGGCAACATAGTCTTGTATCCCAGTAAAGACTACTCCATGCGGTTGTGGCTCGACGCGGACAAACTTGCGGGCGAGGGATCTCACCGTTGACGATGTGGCGGGTGCACTTCGCGAGCAGAACGTCCAAGTGGCCTCAGGACAAATCGGTCAGCCTCCAGTCCCAAAGGATCAGGTCTATCAGCTCAATGTCAATACCCTCGGTAGGCTTACGAATGTAGAGCAGTTTGAGGATGTGATCCTCAAGACCGGCGAAGGCACGCGGGCCATTCGTGTCAAAGATGTGGGGAAAGTCGAATTAGGCGGTAAAGCGTACGACTTCTTATCGCTTTTCAACGGCCGACCTGCCGCCACTATGGTGATCTATCAGTCTCCCGGTTCCAACGCTATAGAGGTGACCAACCAGTTGCTCAAGACGCTTGAGGAGCTTAAGAAGAATTTTCCTCAGGGAATTGAGTATCAGAGCACTCTACAAAATATCCGATTTTGTGAACGCCTCTATTCATGAAGTTATCAAGACATTGTTCGAGGCCTTCGTGCTTGTGGTGATCGTGGTTTTCATCTTCCTTCAGAGCTGGCGGACGACCCTGATTCCCATGATTACCATCCCCGTGTCCCTGATAGGGACGTTTGCAGTAATGGCTTTGCTGGGGTTCTCCATAAATATGGTGACGCTCTTCGGGCTTGTCCTGGCCATAGGATTGGTTGTGGACGATGCAATTGTCGTAGTGGAAAACGTTGAGCGCAACATGGCTGAGTTTGGCATGAGTCCCAAAGAAGCTGCCATCAAATCGATGGAGGAAGTGAGCGGAGCAATCATCGGCATTACGCTGGTCCTTATGGCCGTGTTTGTGCCGCCGGCGTTCCTGGGTGGCATTACGGGCCAGCTATTCAGGCAATTCTCTCTTACCATTGCCATTACCATGTTCTTCAGCGCGATCAATGCTCTCACATTGAGTCCTGCGCTTTGTGCCCTGATTCTGCGACCCGGCGGCCATGGATCCCAGAATGTTTTTTTCAGGCTTTTTAACAATGCCTTCAACCGAACCACGGATTGGTATGCGCGAATTGTGTCCCTGGCCGTGCGACGGATTGCTGTCATGATGATTCTGTTTGTTGGACTGGTTCTGATTACTGGTATCGCTTACAACAAAGTTCCCACCGGATTCCTCCCATTGGAAGATGACGGATTGATACTGGTCAATGTCCAGATGCCGGATGGTGCGACCTTGGACCGAACGAATAATACTGTGGAACAGGTAGGTAAATTTCTTGACGAAACGGACGGGGTGCTCTCCTGGGGCGCACTGGTGGGCTATTCGATGATCGATGCCGCACGATCTAATCTGGCAACGATTTTTGTTCCACTGAAGCCCTGGGATGAAAGGCTAGCGAAAGGGCGGAGCAGAGAAGTAATCATGAAGGAGCTTTCAGGTAAGTTCCAGAAAATCTATGATGGATTTGTCTTTACCTATACCTTGCCGCCTGTCCTCGGATTGGGCACGGGCGGAGGGTTCGAAATGCAATTGCTCGACAAAGGGGATCTCGGTTTTCAGTCACTCGAACAAACCGGCACGGAATTGGCCGCGGCTGCGAACCAGCAGCCGGACCTGAAATCCGTCTTAGCGACATTCCGATCCACATATCCGAATATCTACATCGATATTGATCGTACGAAGGCTTTAGCGCTGAAGATTCCCCTGCAGAGCGTGTTCAGCACGCTGCAAACATATCTCGGATCTGCATACGTAAATGATTTCAATAAATTCAACAGGACCTGGCAAGTGAGAGTCCAGGGGGACAGCATGTTCCGTCGGAACCCAGAGGATATATCGCAATTGTTCATGAGGAATAAGGACGGCAAAATGATTCCTATGGGTACCTTAGTCAACGCTCGATACGAAGTGGGTCCGATGCGAGTGGACAGGTACAACCTTTTTCCTACCGCGAAAATTTTGGGTGAAAATGCCCCTGGATACAGTTCCGGACAAGCGCTCCAAACGATGGAAACGTTGGCGGAAAAGATTCTGCCGCCAGGCATGGCATACGAATGGACGAACATGGCTTACCAGGAAAAAAAGGCAGCCGGTAAAGCGGCCATAACATTTATCGCGGCAATTCTCGTCGTTATTCTAATCCTTGCGGGGTTGTACGAAAGCTGGGCCGATCCCATTTCCGTTGTTCTGAATTGTGCCCCTAGCGGTCTTGGGAGCTGCAGCCGGACTTCTCATCGGCGGCATGGTCAACAACGTATATACGCAGGTCGGGCTGGTGCTCCTCGTGGGGTTATCCGCGAAAAATGCTATTCTGATTGTGGAGTTCGCCCGGGAAGCCCGTGCCAAGGGGCAAGGGGTTCTCGAGGCCGCTACAGAGGCTTCGAGACTTCGCTTCCGACCGATTCTTATGACTTCGCTTGCGTTCATCTTGGGCGTCCTTCCTCTCGTGACAGCATCAGGGGCCGGGGCCGTCAGTCGCCAGTCGGTAGGAACTGCGGTGTTTGCGGGAATGATCGGCGTAACTGTCTTGGGAGTTTTCTTCACGCCTGCTCTATATGTCCTCATGCAGAAACGCTGGAAGAAAGGCCGTCAACCTTCGGAGACCGTTTCGTCCAACTCGTAAGGTGAAGAGTCTGCCCTAATGGACGTGTCTCTGATGCATTTCCTGCAGGCAATGAGTCGAGGTATAGTGAGCGAGATTCCTGCATAGATGGCAGAGGCTGTAAGTAACGAACTGCTTCTGTTTTGCTATGTGACTAGTTTGAACGAGAGCGGGAGTAGGAGGGAGGGAGTGGAACAGCGTATACGCCGTGCAGGAAGATAGTCAGCAGAGCGGCGAAAATGATGGTCGGATAATCAATCATGCGGTTGGTTTTACCATCTGCAAATACTCGCGGGTCACAAATCTCTAAGCCGAATTATCCGAACCCCTCTCACGGTTTGACCCGGAGTCGCGAGCGCGGATCCGGTGGCCGATATAAAGGCTCAAGAGATAGGCCACCACAAGCGATCCGTAAAATTGTCCCATGATCGCCTCAGTAATGGCCAGCCTTTGGGCGAACTCCGTCTTTGGCGTGATATCCCCATATCCCAAGGTAGCCAGAGTAACGAAACTAAAATATACGAAATGTGATGCCGATTCCTGCTTCGGAACCTGCAAGGCGAACGATTCCGGATGGAACCAGTCGAGTATTGTGTAAATATGGGCGTAGAACATCCCCAGGATCAAGTAGAGGTTCACGGCTGAAATGATTAGTTGATGCGTGACTTCCCGGGCCTTTAACATGGCCGAGAGCATCAAAGCGCCGCAGCATGAGTACAAGATAAGTGTGAAAGTCAAGAGAAGCAGGCCGATTCGCATGCGAGCAGGTCCGAGCATGTCCTCGGGAAGAAGCTTTGCCGAGGCCATGGCCACCACTACGACCAATGAGGACACAGCCATGATTTTTCGGGAAAGGCTCTTTCTGTCGCTGAGAAGCCAGGCCCCGGCCACGCCGACTAGTGCGAAGGACAGATTGGTAAGGGCGCCGGGTATCAGCGGGTCGAGAAGGAGAAGCCCGAGGAACAATACGAGTACCAGGATGGCTCTTTCGTGAAGGACTCGCTGACGAATGCTCACAGCCCAGGTTCCCCTTACAACAATCGAGATGCACTTATCTAATATCATAACGTTGTGCCGGGACAAACACTAATTAGGGGGGTCAAAGAAAGTCAGAGATGGGCCAAGAGGCTGCTAATCTTCCACAACTTCGTAATGGCTGACATTTCTATCGTATTCAATCATCATGGCTTGAACAACCTCCGGAACCACTGCAACATCTGCTTTTGCGCCTGCAAAACGCTCAATTGCTTCAATTGATTCCCAAACTGTAATTATCAGGAACTCGGTGCCCTGTTCGACAGTTCGTCTCAGGATGGATGCGCTAATGAACCCATTGATTTTGGAGAGTTTCGGAAACGTGTCGGTTCTGAGATGCTCAATATAGTTGTCAGCCTCCCCAGGCTTCGCGATGCCTTTCCAATGTCTTGATATCATGATGCTACTCCACGGGTCTGGTCAACCCTTCAAAAGGAAAATGTCTTTTTCTCAGAATATCAAAGACTTGCTCTGCTCTCTCTTCCGTCTCCTGCACCCACAACAGTAATTCCCCTCTTTCAAAAACACACCCAAACTCTTTAGTTAAGGATTCCAGATACTTTTCAGTCATTTTCTTCGGATCTATTCCGAGAGACGCTATTACCGTCCCGTAGCGCTTCTTTCCCTCACTCTCATTATAAAAGACCATTTGGCCCTCCAAGTGGTTTTATGCCGGGGGCATGAAACTCAATCTGCGCTTCTATCATTACAAAATGTGTGCCAGGACCGCAAGGAAAACGCTGACAGGAGAAGAACAGCATTCCACACGGAGGATCAACTGCCGACCATTCACAAGATCGTGAACCCGGGCATACGTTCTTGTAATGCGGGCTTCCTCGACAAGGCTCTCTCCGGCCTGCCCGGAGAGGTGAGACTGCATTCGACCGGGAACGGGCCGCGTCAACCAAAACCGCCGATTCCGTAGCAAGCGAGTGACAATACCTACCAATTTGTCGCTAATCCCTGATCTGCTCCACTGACTAAATCAGACTAATATAGCAATCTTACACGGCTTAACCCAGATTTCAGCTTTGTTGGCACGCTCTTCGCATAGCTCCAGGTCAAAAGGGGCCTCGGCATTGGAAGAACCGCCCAGGGCGGACCGGCCCTCTGTTCGCTCAAATATGGATTATCGAGTGGGCGATTACAGAGGTCAAGTCCTCCGCGGTTATCGCGTCAAGCTCACATTTTTGACCCAGGTTAATGATGAACCAGATCTACGTGACAGACACTACATTGCGGGATGGCGAGCAAACGGCAGGCGTGGCCTTTTCTGGTGAGGAAAAGGTCGTCATAGCCAGGATGTTGGACGGGCTTGGAGTCCACGAAATTGAGTGCGGTATTCCGGCTATGGGAAATGAAGAACAGCGTGTCGTCATCAGCATGGTAAAACTGGGACTTGCCGCACGACTTATGACGTGGAACCGTGCCGTTATTTCGGATGTCGAGGCATCCCTTCGCTGCGGAGTTTCTGCGGTGGCGATATCGCTGCCCGTATCCGACCTCCAGATAGCCAACAAGCTGGCAAAGACGCGTGATTGGGTCCTTCATAAGCTCCGGACCGCGGTAGGATTTGCCAAAAAAGAGGGACTGTATGTTTGTGTGGGCGCAGAAGACGCCTCTCGAGCCGATGAGGATTTTCTCGCTGATTTCGGATTGCTCGCGGAAGACTGTGGGGCAGATCGTCTCAGATTTTCCGATACAGTGGGACAAACTGATCCCTTCATCATATTCGACAAGGTCTCAAGATTGAAGCTCCGCATGAATTTGCCCATTGAAATTCATACGCACAATGACTTTGGACTGGCCACTGCCAACGCCCTGGCCGGAGTCCGTGCCGGCGCTACCTTTGTCAGCACCACGGTGCTTGGGCTGGGAGAAAGAGCCGGCAATGCGGCTCTGGAGGAAGTGGTCATGGCCCTCAGCCATCTATATGGAATAGACATGGGCCTGAATTTATCTCTCCTGCCGGCCCTTTGCGAATACGTCTCAAAAGCGTCCGGCAGGGAAATCCCCGCGGGCAAGCCCATCGTGGGGAGCAAGATCTTCTCTCACGAATCTGAAATTCATGCGTCCGCAGTCATAATGGATCCGAGCAATTATGAACCCTATCCTCCGGAAAAGTTGGGCAGAGAACGAGAAATTACACTGGGCAAATATTCCGGTCGGAGGGTTCTTTCATATCGGCTGAGTCGGCTGGGGCTAGTCAAAAGGGCCGAGAATCTCGGTGATCTGGTCCGGCGAGTGCGCTGCCTCAGCGATCATTTGAAGCGTGCGTTATCCGACGAGGAGCTGATTGAGCTTTGCAGGTGAAGGCGCCAATGGAAATTCAAGAAAAACCACATTCAGGAACGGACTGCGGACCGAACCCCAAACTTAGGGGCATTCATTCATCTCCGACCAGGTCTAACGGCCTAAGGCGCCAGAAGTCGAAAGGACTCAAACTTAATGACGACGGCACGGTGAACCAAATGGATACAAAGGTAAGTAAACTCGAATTAAAGGTTTTGTACGACATAAGCCAGATCATCGGTCAGGCCCTTAACTTGGATCAAACTCTGGAAATCATCCTTGAGATCCTTTCCGAATATCTCTCTATGAAAAGGGCCACGATCACACTGAAGAACGGCGAAGAGGATACTCTCTCGATCCGGGCCTCGCATGGCCTGCGACCCAAAGAGAAGAAGAGAGGGGTCTACCGTCTTAATGAAGGGGTGACCGGGCTCATATTCCGAACCGCCGAACCATTTGTGGTTCCGGACATCAGCAAAGAGCCTTTGTTTCTCAATAAGACCGGCTCGCGAAGAATCGAGAAAGGGCAGATATCCTTTATCGGTGTACCCATAGTGCTGAACGGCAGGGCCATCGGGGTCTTGAGTGTAGACCGCCTCTTCGACGAGGACGTCTCGTTTGAGGAAGACATAAGGTTTCTGACGATCCTGTCCGCTCTCATGGCGCAGCTCGTCAGCTTGAATGACCAGGTGAAAGCCAGGGAGCAGCATCTGATCAAGGCCAACCTGTCTCTGAAAACGGAACTTTCCGAGAAGAGCAGGAATTTCTTTGCTGTAGGAACCAGCCCGACCATGTTCGAGGTGCAACAGTTGATCAGGAAAGTGGCTCCGACCAAGGCTTCTGTTTTGCTCCTGGGGGAATCGGGCACCGGAAAGACCCTCGTTGCAAGGATAATCCACGAACTGAGCAGCAGAGCACGGTCTTCTTTCATAAAAGTCAACTGTGCGGCCCTCCCTGACAACCTTCTGGAGTCTGAACTCTTTGGTTACGAAAAAGGCGCTTTCACGGGGGCCGTTGAATCCAAAGCGGGCAGGGTTGAAGAGGCTGATGGCGGGACCATCTTTCTGGACGAAATAGGTGAACTGCCTATGCCGCTACAGGTGAAGCTGTTGAGGTTCCTGCAGGACCGGGAATTCGAGCGGTTGGGGAGCACAAAGACAAGAAAGGTGGATGTGAGGATAATCGCCGCCACCAACCGGGACCTCAGCGCGGCAGTGGCTGATGGTTTATTCCGGGAAGACCTGTATTACAGGCTGGACGTGTTTCCTATAAGGGTGCCCCCTCTCCGCGAGAGGAGAGAGGACATAATTCCCTTGGTCAGTTTTTTCTGCGATAAGATCAGCCGCGAGTACGGTTCCAGCCTCCGATTCACCAACTCAGGTCTGGACGCATTCGTAAGGTATTCCTGGCCGGGAAACGTGCGGGAGATGGAAAACCTTGTAGAGCGGTTAGCCATAATATTCGACGAGGCCACGATAGATCTTTTGGACCTATCACCCTACCTCGTGCATGGCGTCAAAGACGTGGAGACGCAGGACCGGAAGCTGCTTGGTTCGCTCCGTGAACGAGAAAGACAGGAGGTGCTGGACTCTCTGGAGCGCAACAATTGGGTTCAATCACACGCAGCCCAGGAACTGGGCATAACTCTGAGACAGATAGGCTACAGAATCAAAAAGTTCGGTCTGGAAGAGTTCGTTAAGCAAAAGAAATATGCCGGGTAATGCCTTTCTGGCTGGCGTAACGCATTTGTAACTTCCGTCACCCTGCAACGGCACGATAGATGGTAGGCAAGACCTGCCTGACTGCCCAAGGACGTCTGGCCCTTGTAGGATGTGGTGAGCGAAGCGAACCGCATCGCTCGAGGAAAGACCACGAAAGATGCGGTTCCCCCGCGTCCCGCGGGGTCACCACATCCTACACGCTGGACGTGCCTAAATTACTATATGGAACCCGCCGCATTGGAATAGACATGCTTAGGTGTTCCATCTGAAAGGTCGTACACTAATTGGCGCGCCAACCGCCTCCGCAGCAGTGCGCTTCATATGTAAGATGAAGGCTATCGTTAACAGCGAAAAAGAGATGCGCCCCTGTGCACAGTCCCTCTTTTAATGGGAAGATATTATTGTTCACCATTAATACCACCGCCTTTGCACGCTCACAATCAAACATAAGTAGCGCTACCTGCCCCACCCTGAGCACTCTGGGTGGGGAATCGGCAATAGGGCAGTATTCAGCTCTCAGAAGTTCACGTGCTTGCAATTCCAGTTCTTTGGGTATGGGGTTGTGGTCATCTTCTGGTGAGATCACGCGAATCGCAGCAGGGTCCGTTCCGACCACTGCGATGAACCCCCCAGTGCATTTCTCCACAGGTTCCAACAGGGTCGCTTCGATTTGACCGCCCGGATCGTCAACGATGACCGAGGCTCCGGTCCTAGCGTGACAGATTTTCTTTTGGTTCACAAGGACCACGCTGAGTCCAGCCTGAAACTTATCTGCCAGGCACGGCACCCCCCGCTCTACCGTGCCGCAATCGAAAGGGAAACCGAAAGAGATACTGGGTTGTTCCACAGGATCACCGCTAGTTACCAGGGTATTTGACAGAATTGCCGCTAAGCACAAGACCACTGCGATCTTTACTCTCATGACTTATCCCCCTTTCATTAGATGTAGAGGGGTTCTGTTACGCAGAATTGCCCAAAATCATGCTGGGTCTTGCCATATCTGTGGTCTTCGGGCCGGTGACTAGTTTCCGACTATCCGCTCCAACAAAAAACGTGGGGCGATTCTCCACATGGCCCAAGATAGGCAGATCAAGAAGACTGTTTTGTTCTGGCTTCGAGGGTAACTCACCGTGCACTCGCCAGTCAATCAGAATCTTTCACGTTTATGGCCGATAAAGATGCGATTGTAGGCACAAACGACTGCCGCACCGTGGATGTCAATGCGAAGTCATCAGCAAGCGTAGGATGTGGTGTCCCTGCAGCGAATGCGTGGTCACCACATCCTACTATACTGAACAGGTTGCTGGCGACCTCGTCGAAGAGAGACGGTTGAGGAATTTGAGCAGCCAAGATCAGGATGAAAAGTCTGATAAAAGTGGAGCAGACGTGCAAGTCGATCAACCAGTGGGAACCTCTCATGAGAAAGGCGCCCACTGCTCACCCCCCTCTCATCCACACCCACCGCCGCTCCCTGAGCAGCCTGCGGCCTTGCCGCAGCCGTCTCTACGGCCTTTGAGCACCGCAGTGTCTCCCCCCCCGTATATAGCGTCCAGCCCCGTTTGAATGAATCCGTTCATCTGCACGGGCAGGATTTCGCATTCGGTAAGCACTTGCGCTGGGGTCTCGCCAATTCCGCTCACCAAGATCGCACGGCAATCACTTCAGGATCTCGGCAAGCGCATACCACCTATTCGACGCCTGAGCCTTTTTCCGGGGCCTTTCGCTCTTCCACCAGGACATATCCATCTTGTGAAGGCCCCCATATTTGAAAGCGTTCCGCTTCTCCAAGGTGCTGATTTACGAGCACTCCTTCCCAGGTTGCAACCGCCACATAAGGCTTGCCGTCAGTGCTGATTGAATGCGTTTGCGAACAATCGGAGAGGCAGCCTCTAAATTCCGACGAACGGTCGTCCTCCAACAATCCCACAGCATCAGCTCTGCATCTGGTGCAATGTTTCATCTGAGGGATGATTTTCTCAACTTCGTTACGTACCTCAGCCATCAACTCCGGCGTTGGCTCGCCAATATCTCCGAACGGCGTGCCCTGGTTCGGGTACATGGTCATGCAGTTCTGGATGTCCACCCCAAGCTCTGCCATCTTGCGAGCGACCTCGGCCACGTGATGATCGTTGATCCCCGGTATGACGATGGTGTTCACCTTGACCACGATGCCGTGGGCTTTCAGCGCAGCTATTGCTTCAAGCTGTCTTGCCAGCAACAGTTTTGCCGCGTCTATGCCTCGATAAATCACTTTGCCGTCACGCACCCAACTGTAAATTTGAGCGCCAATTTCCGGATCCACGGCATTGACTGTCATGGTGACATGGGAGACTTGCAATTCCGCCAGCTCACTAATGTAAGGAGCGACATTCAAACCGTTGGTTGCCAGACAAAGGAGTATCTCCGGAAACCGCTTCTCTGATCAGACGCAGAGTTTCCATTGTGCCCTTTGGCTTGGCAAATGCGTCACCAGGCCCTGCAATGCCCGCCACCGTTATATTCGGAGCCTTTTCCAGGACTCGTTCCAGATAGAGCACGGCCTGATCCGGAGTGAGCACTGAACTTGTGACCCCGGGCCTGCTTTCGTTCACACAATCATACTTACGGTTGCAGTAATTGCACTTGATGTTGCAGTCCGGAGCCACCGGTAGGTGAACTCGACCGCACGTGCCTTTTGCATGGACATTGAAACAGGGATGATTGTTTATATTTGGCCCGCTCATTGTTCGTACCTCTTATATATAGCTGTAGCCTATTGGCGAATGTTCCTGTTTTGCCTCAATGACAGTGTTGACGATGGTATCCAAAAGCGACTGGGCTCCTCGATATCCAAGGTGCAGGATCCTGTGCCCGCCGAAACGGTCGTGGATGGGAAAACCCACTCGAATAAGCGGGACGTTCCATTTCTTGGCGAGGTGATAGCCCTTGCTGTTACCTATGATCAGATCAGGTTCGAGCGCCTCAGCCTCCTCTGCGATGTCGTAAAAATCGACTCCTTCACGAACTTCCGGTGGCTCCGGCAGCAAGCCTTCTACGACCTCCGCAATGGCCTGCTCGAATTTCCCGCTCCGGCCGCCCGATGCGCAGAGGACGGGTCTCACACCGATTTCTGCGAGGAAAGCAGTAAGCCCGACGACGAGATCTTCTTCGCCATACACGATGGCCCTTTTATCAAAGATGTATTTGTGGCCGTCCACGTAAGCGTCTATCAGTCTGCCCCTTTCGAGGGCGTGTTTTTCAGGCATCTCTCTGCCCGACAATTCTTCCAACACTTCAAAAAACGCGTCCGATTCACGGAGGCCGATTGGCATGCCCAGCGAATGAAGAGGCACTCCAAATCGTGCGTCGAGTAATCCGCCCGCAGTGTACTTCGCCGACAGCGAACGGCCGAATTCGATGGCAGCCCTTGAGCCGCCCATAGCCCTGATTTCGGAAATGGGGGTTCCGCCGGATGGCAGCTTCTCGTAATCCTTCAGGGCCGGCCCATCGAGAGTCAGCGATATGTCGGGCAGGATGGTTCCTTGAAGCCCGAAATCCTCGATGATTTCTTTCAAATAGCGGATATCCGCGGGTGACACGAATCCGGGGAAAAGCGTGATCCCCTGGTGAGGCTCGGTTTCTTCGGCAAGCTGATCGACAACTGCCTTGACCGTTGCGTGAAAGCCTTCTATATGAGTGCCCGCATAGCTGGGCGTGGACACTCTGACCAAAGCGGGCGAACCGTGAGCTTCCATCTCGTCGGCAAAGTCTCTGCGAAACTCGTTGACGATCGTGGGAACGTCATCGCCTATGGTTTCCGTGAGACAGGTCGTTGCGATTCCGATCATGCCGACGTCGTATTTCGACATCACATTTTTGAGCCCCTGCTTCAGATTTGGGCCGCCACCGTACACTGCATGCTTTTCGCCCAGAGATGAGGACGCAATGTCCATGGGTTCCCTGAAATGACTTATGATGTAGCGCCTCATGTAAGTTGCGCAGCCCTGGGAACCGTGAAGAAACGGGACAGCTCCTTCTATGCCTCGAAAGGCCAGGCATGCGCCGAGCGGCTTGCACAGCTTGCACGCGTTCGTGGTGGAAACGTAAGGCTCAGGTTTTCTGTGAACTTGTTTCATGGCTTTGACCTCACCGATTACTCACGCTGCGCAAACGTGCAGGCGCTCGAAGCGATCTCCCCTCCCCTTTTCTGGGAACGAACCGCCAAACAGGACTCATGACCGTCGAGTAGACCTCTTTGGCAAAATTGAGCATGCCGACAAAACCTTCGAGGGCCTCTTTTCGCTCGTGGTTGTGGTCGCAAAACCCCACGCCAAGCTTGTACGCAATAGGACGTTCCTTCACTCCACCTACAAAAATGTCAACATCCTTCTCCTGGAGAAATGACGCCAATTCCAATGGGTTGGAATCATCCACAATGATCGTCCCGTCGTCCGTGATCTCATGGAGTTCACGGTAGTCTTCCTCGGTGCCGGTTTGAGAACCGACCAGCACCACAGCCATCCCCAGAAGCCTGAACGCCTTCACCAAAGAAAAAGCCTTGAAAGCGCCGCCAACGTAGATTGCGGCTTTCTTGCCGGAAAGTGCGCGGCGGTACTTTTCCAGAGCCGGATACAAATCCGTCAGCTCGCTTTTGACCAGGTCAGCAGTGCGGCCCATTATTTCCGGGTCCTTGTCGGCAAAGAAGCGTGCCACGTTGTAGAGCGACTCGGCCATATCCTCCACTCCGAAATATGAAACCCGCATAAAGGGCGTGCCGTATTCCTCCTCCATCATCTTGGCCAGATCCATTGTGGAGCCTGAACACTGCACCACGTTCAACGCGGCCCCGTGGGCCCGCCGGATATCGTCCACTCGGCCGTCGCCGGTGATATTTGCGACAACCTCCAAACCCATCCGCTCGAAATATTCTCGAATGATCCAAATCTCGCCTGCCAGGTTGAAATCTCCGAGGATATTGACGCTCAGTTCTGAAACATTTGAAGTGTCGCCGGTGCCGATCAACCGGAACATTGCTTTGCAGGCTGCATTGTAACCGGCACGCTTGTTGCCCTTGAATCCTTCGGACTGAACCGGGATGACAGGAATGCCTTTTTCCCGCTCCACTCGTTTGGAAACCGCTTCAAGATCGTCTCCGATGATTCCCACTATGCACGTGGAGTAGACAAAAGCTGCTTTTGGTTGATGCCTGTCGATCAATTCAACTAGAGCCTTGTAAAGCTTTTCCTCTGCACCGAAGATCACGTCTGTCTCCTGGAGATCGGTGGAGAAACTCAGCCTGTGCAAGGCCGGACCGGAAGACAAGGCGCCCCGTATGTCCCAGGTGTAGGCAGCACAGCCAATGGGACCGTGAACCAGGTGCAGGGCGTCCGCGATGGGGTACAACACCACCCTGGAGCCACAAAACACGCAAGCCCTTTGACTTACCGCACCAGCGAGGCTCTCTTTGTCGCATGACATTTGGAACGGCTGATCGCCCTTCCGATGTATCTGATCCTGTCTTTCGGTAAAAATTGGGGTGGTCATTGATCTGTTCCCGTTGAGCCAGGTATGGCGGGCCGTGCCTGCCGATGTTCAACTTCGGTGGCGGCCATGGGCACCCTCACCGTTCGTTAGTAGGACCGGCATCTTGCCGGTCGCTTAATCGAGGTAGGTGCCCGGCAACGATGGCGTCGCCGCTGCTTCAGATTGCCGGCAAGATGCCGACCTACCGGCTGCATCGGCACTGATTTCGGCATATGCTCGTACCGGCCCTTCATGTCAGCAGATACTTCTCCGCTGCTTTACCGTCTTCCAGGGCATCCAGGATCTCATCCACCGCATCTGTGCTGGTGACGTCACGGTACCAGTATGCCTGGGGATAGATGATCATCACCGGGCCTTCCTCGCAGAGGTTCAGGCAGCCTGTGGTGGACACCATCGCGTTCAGGCCGCGGTCGGCCAGCTCTTCTTGCAGATGAGGGATCAGTTGGAGGGATTCCTTCTTGATACACTTCCCTTTGGCTTCCGTGCCGCGAAAACTCGCGCACACTAAAATATGATGATCTGGTTTTTGCATTGCTATTACTCCCGATTTCTGATTTTCGATGTCGATTCTCTAGTTTCCGATTGCTGTCCTTCGACTAGCGTCTTTCTTCCCTACATCACCAGTTCAAAACTTTCTTCCGGCGCATCCCGATCCTGCCGTTCCAGGACGGCGTCCAGGATCTTTTCGAGCAGGCGCATGCCGCCGCGGTACCCGACCGTCGGGAAGTAGCTGTGGCCGATGCGATCCAGAATAGGAAAGCCGAAGCGCACCAGAGGGATGTCCTCATCGCGGGCGATGTACTTCATGTATGTGTTGCCCATGAGCAAATCCACCGGCTCATTCTTGATCCACTGATGCAGCAGGAACATGTCGCCCGGGACGCCCACGTTTACGGGATGCGGCACATTCTTGGTGATCTCCCGGATGCGAGTCTCAAATTTCTTACCCGTGGTGCCGGTTACGATGTGGATCGGCCACATGTCGATGGACACCAGGAATTCGGTCAGTGCGATGAGCTGATCGGGATCGCCCGCCAGCGCCACTTTCTTACCGTAGAAGTACTGGTGCATGTCGGTGACGATGTCCAAAAGCTGCCCGCGTTCTTCATTCAGGGCGTCGGGAACGTTGATTCCCGCGGTTTTCCTCAGCGTGTCCACAAACCGGTCGGTGGCCTTAAACCCAATAGGCAGGTCGAGGATTTCGCAAGGCACCTGGCATTTGGTGTCCAGAGCCCGTGCTGCCGGGCCCTGAAGCCAGCCGCCCCAGAGCGATGGTCGCCATACTGTCGCCTATGGTCTTCAAGGCTTCCACGGTCACGCCGCCTTTGGGGAACATCTCGTACTTGCCGGTCTGTGGCCGGTTCAGCACCCCTGACGTGTCGGGAAACATGACCGTCCGGACCCCCATCATGTCGCAGATCCGTTTGACTTCTTCCATGTCCGACGGTTCTACGTAACCGGGGATGATGTTGATTTGATTGATCTTGGTCCCGTTGGACTGGGCAAAGTAATCCACCATGGCCTTGGTCATGCCGGCAAATCCGGTCACATGCGTTCCCACGTAACTCGGGGTGTTCACATGGATGACGTATTTGCCGCTGGGGATTTTGCCGTCCGCTTCGGCTTTTCGAGCGATCTGCGGAATGTCATCGCCGATGGTTTCCGACAGACACGTGGTGTGCACCGCGATCACGTCAGGTTCGTAGATGGTGAAAATGTTGTCGATGGCCTGCACCAGGTTGGCCTGCCCGCCGAACACCGACGCCCCTTCGGTGAAGGAGCTGGTCGCGGCCATCACGGGTTCTTTGTAATGGCGAGTGAGCGTGCTCCGGTGGTAGGCGCAGCAACCCTGCGAGCCGTGACTATGCGGCAGGCAGCGGTGAATGCCCAATGCCGCGTACATGGCGCCTATCGGCTGGCAGGTCTTGGCCGGGTTAATGGTCAAGGCTTTGCGTTGGTTGATTTCTTTTGGAGTATGTCGCAGTAACATGATTGCGTTCCTTCCTCGATGGCTCAATCACAGGCGTACTTGGCCGCCAGTTCGGGATTTTCCTGCCAGGGCGCTTTGAGATACTTCCAGACCTGGCTGTTGACCATACGATCAATCTCTCTGTAGAAATTGATGGCTCCCCTGAAGCCGGCGTAAGGTCCGCCGGAATCGTAGCTGTGGAGCTGCTTCATTGGGATGCCCTTCTTCTGTATGGCGAATTTTTCCTTGATGCCCGCACAGAAAATGGCCGGTTTGTAGATTTCGATGAGCCGCTCGGTTTCGGTACTGGCTGATGTCGTCGATCACCAGAGTGCTCTCAGGCATTTCACGCATCATCCCGTCGTAGTCCTTGAAACGGAATCCCTGGGCCTGGAGCCGCTCCAGTTCCTCGGCCGTCTTACGCGGGCGGAATTTTTCCGGATCAGGATGGATTTCCAACTCCTCGATGTTTCGGCTGTCCGCGTCTACCTTAAGGGAGGGGAGTACGTGGCGGCCTTCGTAGTCGTCACGATGAGCGAATTCGTACCCGGCAGATATCGTCTTCATGCCGATTTCCCGGAAAAGCTCCTGGTAGTGGTGAGCCCGGGAACCGCCCACGAAGAGCATGGCCAGCTTCCCTTCGCAGCGTGCCCGCACTTCATCGCGCACCTTGATTACTTCGGGCATTTCCCGAGCGATGACCTCTTCGACACGCTCGCTCAGTTCCGGGTCTTCAAAATAGTTGGCGATCTTGCGGAGCGTTTTTGCAGACGCTTCGGCTCCGATGAAGTTGATCTTGATCCACGGGATCCCGTACTTGGTCTCCATCATTTCCGCCACATAGTTGATGGACCGGTGGCACATGATGGTGTTGAGATCCGCGGTATGGGCATTGGCAAACTGGTCGTAGGTGGAATTGCCGCTAAAGGTGGAGACAACGGTGATGCCGCAGTCATCAAGGATGCGGTCCAGTTCAAAGGCATCTCCGCCTATGTTGTATTCGCCCAGCAGGTTGATCTTGTATTTGCCTTCTTTGACGTTGTCATTGAGCCCAACGACGTGGGTGAAAATGCCGTTGTTGGCAATGTGGTGCCCCGCGGACTGACTCACGCCCTTGTAGCCCTCGCAACTGAACCCGAAAACATTGATCCCGAGCTTTTCTTTCATCTCTCGCGCTACGGAATGCACGTCGTCGCCGATGAGTCCCACCGGGCAGGTGGCGAAGATGCTTATGGCCTTGGGTTTGAACAGATCGTAGGCTTCCTGGATGGCTGCCCGGAGCTTCTTCTCGCCCCCGAACACGATGTCTTCTTCCTGCATGTCCGTGGAAAAGCAGTACGTCATGAAGTTTTCATCGTCCGGCCCGTTCGGTACGCGTCTGATTGCGCCGCGTGAGCCAGCTATAGAAACCGCAACCGATAGGACCGTGGGTAATGTTCACTATGTCGCGAGTGGGCCCCAGGATAACGCCCTTGCAGCCTGCGTAGGTGCAGCCGCGCTGAGTGATGATGCCGGGAATCGTGCGGGTGTTGGCGCCGATTTCCGGAACTTCCTGGCTTTCGCCCACCTGGTTGACGATGATTTGTTTAGCGCGCTTGCGAGCCACTTTGGTGGGAACTTTTCTGAGAAGTTCCTGCTTCACTTCTTCGGGATCGATGAGTTCGGCCTCGCAGCAGATGGTTTCTTGCTTGACTAATTTCATGGTGTTCTCCCGTTAACAAACAGCCGTTCACACGTCATCCAGGACGGTGTCGCCGGCTTCACCGGTACGTACGCTGGCGGAGTCACTCACCGGCATGACGAAGATCTTGCCGTCGCCGGACTTACCAGTTTGATTGACCTCGACGATTGTGTTCACCGTCTTTGGTAAGAGCTTGTCCTGCACAACCACGACCAGCAGGCGCTTGGGAATAAGACGCTGGCTCTGCCCGAGCTGCGCTATGGCTTCCTCATAACCTTTTTCAGCGCCATGCAAGAGATGGTAATCCACCAGGCCTTTGCCTCTCCCTAGGACATCCTTGGCGGTCATGGAGGAAATACCCGCATCGGAGAGCGCCTTTTTGGTTTTGTTCATCATGTTCATGCGGATGATCGCCATGACTTCTTTCATATCTTCACCTCTTCGATTCCGCCGGAAGCCGTTTCCTTGATCCCCGAACTAATGGTGTAGACTTCCTCCACCGGGCTCACAAAGATTTTGCCATCGCCGTAAGCGCCTTTATCTCCGGTACGTGCCGCTTTGATCACTGTCTTGATGACAAAATCCCTATCTGAATCCGGCACCACGGTAATGAGCAGTTCCTTGGGGATCTCGTCATAGGTGATTTCGCCAATCTTTATGCCGCGCTGCTTGCCGCGGCCGACCACCGACACTTTGGTCACTGCCGGAAAACCCGCTTCCATCAGCGCCGCCAATACTTCGTCCACCTTTGTGGGCCTTACAATTGATCTGATCATCAACATATCCGTCACCTCTGTTCTTTGTTCACGTCTGTGCGCATTTCCGCTTAAGCGGCCAGGCCGTGCTTGATCAAAAGTTTTTCGAGTTCATCCGTGGTCATGGGCTTGGGAACAACATGCCTCTTGTTCTCTTCGATCTTCTTGGCCAAAGTGCGGTATTCCTCAGCTTGGGCGTGAGCCGGATCAAACTCGATGACCGTTTTCCTGTTGATTTCCGCCCTCTGCACGATGTTGTCACGGGGCACGAAGTGGATCATCTAAGTGCCCAGTAGGTCCGCGAAGGCTTCGATCATCTCCTGTTCGTAATCCACATTGCGGCTGTTGCAAATGAGTCCGCCCAGGCGCACACCGCCCCCTTCAGCAAACTTGACGATACCCTTGCAGATGTTGTTGGCCGCGTACATGGCCATCATTTCACCGGAGACCACGATGTAGATCTCCTGGGCCTTGCCTTCACGAATGGGCATGGCGAAGCCACCGCAAACCACGTCTCCCAAAACGTCGTAGAAGGCGTAATCGAGCTTCTCGCTCTCTGCGTAGGCGCCGAGCTGTTCCAGCAGGTTAATGGAGGTTATGATGCCGCGTCCTGCACAGCCCACCCCTGGTTCGGGCCCGCCTGATTCGACGCAGACGACGCCTTTGAAACCCGTCTTACGGATGTCCTCCAGGTCCACGTCTTCACCTTCGGCCCGCAGTGTGTCGAGCACCGTCTTTTGGGAAAGGCCCCCGAGCAGGAGCCGGGTCGAGTCCGCTTTGGGGTCGCAACCGACCACCATGACTTTGCGCCCCATCTCGGCCAGACCTGCAACCGTATTCTGCGTGGTGGTCGACTTCCCGATGCCGCCTTTGCCGTAAATCGCTATCTTTCTCATGTTGGCCTCCGCCTTTCGTTGAATTCTGTCGGGGTATAAGCAACAGGTGTGCCAACATGTCAGAGGCAAATGCCTCGCGTGCTGTAATGCACCATCATGATTGGTCATTTTGGTTGTGGAGATTGGCGTGGCAGGTCGGAAATCTTCCAATTAATGAGGCGGAGTTACAAAAATGTAAGTGTCTTGGGTTACAATTTTGTAAATAGGCCTCCACAAGAATTGAATCATTCCGGTCTCCGCGTCATCTATACGGACAAGAGAAGATTTCTTAGGAGGTTTGACAATGGGTGCCCCTGACGAAAGGCGTGAAAGGAAAATCAAGGCGACCGATTCAGGTGTCTGGGCCTGGAACGTCTGATTTCAGAAATCGAATCTGCCCAGCATTGCCACATGGAAAGCCGACAGATAGCGTGTGAAAGCCGAATACGTGACGAGATCCTATCGGCCGCGTGCGACTGTCACGGCGATAGCTGCTGCTGTTGATTTCACCGCAGAGCGAATGTTTAGCGCTTTTTGTCGGACCGCTACGGCAGAGGAATATTGACGTGATCATTAGTCTCAGAGCGATTCGCAAGAGTAATGCGGAAAAAAAACGATTTGGTGGCATCTGATCGTTGCCCGTATTCCCAATGGACAGGCTGGAAGCCAGCCACCAATCTGTGGGGCACCGATTGCATTGAAGGCAATCCTTCTGTCTTTAAGCTATTTTTTCTCTCTGCGTCCTCTGCGCACTCTGCGGTTAATTCTTTCTTCCGCCTTTGCGCGGGGTTCTTTAACTCAGCCCCTTCTCGTCTCGCTCCTGAAAGACTTCCTTGGCCGCGGACATCCCGTTTATGGCCGCGGGAAATCCCGCGTACACGGCCATCTGGATGATGATTTCAACAACCTCCTGGCGGGACAAACCGACATTTAGCGCACCAGAATGTGTACCTTTAATTGCGGCGTGGCATTGCCAAGCGTGGTCAGCGCTGCCACCGCCGCGATCTCCCGTGATTTCAAGTCCAGCCCCGGGCGGCTGTACACATCCCCGAATGGGAACTCGATCACATATCGAGCCAGGTCAGGCGCGATGTCTTTGAGACTCTCCATGACACGCTCGCCTGCTTCCCCATCGACTTCTTTGAGTTTTTCCCACCCTCGTTGGTATCTATCAGTCGGACATTGTGGTTCCCCCTTCCTCTGTTGGACTTCGGCTTCTGGTAGACGGTTTGCCTAGCAACACCGGTCAGCCACCGCCACGCTGTGCAGGACAATACTTCTCCGGCGGCTCTCCGGTCAACTGTTCGCCGCTGCGCTGCCCGCAGATGGTCGGAGAGTTCAGCTTTCGCAAGTACAGAGCGGCCTATTGAGGGGCAAGCAGCGAAAATTCCACTTGACTAAGGCACGAGGGCAAGGTTATAGCTCAGCATAGCGAATCTCCTTTTTCTTCGGGACGTTTGGGTTTTGTAAAATACGCGCTTCTCACGATATGTCCTGACCGGCACCAAAATCTTCCCTAGAGAGAAGCCAAGCGTATACCTGATCTATACCCAAAATCACCCACAACAGGGGGGCAAGGATGTTGACCTCCTCACGGAAGGACCTCCGATGGATTACAGCATAGACCCTCTGTTGGGCCAAAGCAAATCAATGAGGTCATCCAGCTCGCTTCCACAGTGGTCGTAGCAATTGCAATCGGGATAATCGCACTCCTCACTTGGAAATATACACAGTTGGACAAGGCGTCTGGGTGAAGGAACACCCAACTGCTGCGGAGAGCCGCAGGCTAAACCACATATCTGGTTTTCTTGTCCTGGAGTCCATAATTGGAGCCAAGATTGGAGTCAATATGACGCACACATCGACTTTATCTGGTAGTGTCGGAATGATGGCTTGACAGGCTCGTGACGTCAGGTCCAGTGTTTGTCCAGATTTTCTGTGTAGCGCGTCAGGAACATGGCTTTCTGAGATGTCTCCTATGCAAAACATAACCTTGCCTTCAGCCCGGTGAAACCCGATGCAATTCTATCTGCCGATCACGGGTTTCGTGGCACCAGGAGCGAGTGCGACCACCCGACAGTTTATCCGAATCAGAGAGTGGCCGAACGAGACGTCTGATCTTTGAGGCCTTTGAGAGGGTAGGATGAATGCCGTCGAATTGTCCAATAGCAATTTCCCTTAGAAAATTCCTGAGTTCGACTTCAGCTCCTCCGATTCTCTGCCAGGGCCACTAAGAGTTGACTCCAGCATCGTGTAGAATGCGGTAGACCAACGGGAACGGCATTCCACTGTTCTCGTTGCTCTCTCGATTCGGTGCGATTCAGCTCTCAGTTCATCCTCTTCCTACACACCTCTCGCATCCGTAAAGACACCTTGTCGATCTACATCGCAGCTGTAGGCCAGCCCTCCATCTTTTTGAGCCTCATCTTTTACTGCGAATATGTTGTTCGAGGCGCTACACGCCCACCTTCGATTACCACAACCTGGTCCGCGCATTGCACTGCAGACGGCCTGTGCGAGATAAACACCACCGTCATCGTTCCCCGAAGCTGTTGGAGAGCTTGAAAGATCCGTTGCTCGTTTTCGCTGTCCAGATTGCTCGTCGCTTCATCCAGCAGCAGCAGTGTGGGGTTCCTCAACAGGGCCCTTGCCAGAGCAATCCTTTGTCGCTGCCCACCTGAAAGCCTTACCCCGCGATCCCCAAGGATTGTGTTCAGCCCCTCGGGCAACGCTCTGACAAAGTCCTCGGCCGCGGCCAGTCGCAGCGCTTCCCAGATGTCCTCTTCTGAGCTGTCAGGCGAAGCCCAGCGCATATTGTCCTGCAATGTCTCATGGAACAACAAACTTTCCTGAGGAACGTACCCGACTGATTTGCGCCAGGCATGGAGCACGTTTCCTTCCAGCCTTTTGCCGTCAATAAGGACCTGCCCAAGATCCGGCGTCAACAAACCTATCAGCAGGTCCGCAAAAGTGCTCTTGCCGCCACCTGAAGGCCCAAGAATAACTGTTGTCTTCAAAGCAGGGAGGGTCAGATCAATCATGTTCAAGATAAAATTGGGGTCTTCCTTGTCATAGCGGAAAGATACATCACGGAACTCTATCCCGTGCCTGAGGTCGATGGGTTCCACCTGACCGGATGCCGGTTGTTCCTCAGCCGCGTGAAACTTGTCGGCCATTTCCAGCACCGCTTTATAAGCCGGCAGCATATTGAGGATTCCCTGCCATGTTCGCTGCATCCAAGAGAATTGGGGCACAAGTCTGGCAAACAGAAAAACCATAATCAGCAGCGTGGCGGCAGCAATTTGAAGAACTTCCACTCCGATAAGAAAGAAAATACTCAGGACGACCACTCCGCCAATTTCGTAATACATGCTTGTGGAGGAGAGAATCCCTGCGTAGCGGTTGGCCTGTTGCTCAAGATTGCCGCTCAGTGAGCAGAAACTCCGGATGTGCCTATCTTCAGCCCCGAAGCTCTTGGCCACTTTCATCCCGGCGAGATGCTCCATCAATACGCCGAATAATGCTCCCATAGTCTGGCGCCACTCCTCCCCAAGCGAGTAGGACCGGCGATTGAGAGGCCTGAGGACCAAAAGCAGGAGGCCGGAACTGACCATAGCCACGCAGGTGAGAGGAAAAGACAACATCATGGCTATCCCTATATTGACCAGGACAACAAAGACGCTGCTAATCAGGGCAAATAGGCCGTAAGTTCCATTATCCACTGAGGTGAGGTTTGATGTCATCACGTGGTTGATGTCCGACCCTCTGATCTGAATAAAACGGAGCCACTGAACGCGGGCCATTGATCTGAACAAATCATCACGCAGTTTGCGAGTGAATGCATGGGACAGCTTCGAATTGAGTATGGTGGATCCTCGTTGTATTAGAGCAAATACAGAGATTATTGCTACATAGACGGCCAGCACTGCAGGCAAGTTCAGTGGAAGCCCGGTATAGTTCCATACTTGTCCGATTACCGCGACAATCCCCGTAGGCGTCGATTCACCGATTCCGATTAATTGCAGAAAAGGGATCAGCATAAGTAAGCTAATTCCCTCGGTAAGTCCAAGAGCAATCAATACAGCAATGGCAAAGAAAGCTCTAATTCCCGCTTGATTAAACAGCGCTTTTAAGTATTCGAGAAACAACTTGTTCTTGGTATAGTCTTCCATTAGTCACCCTGTCGCGGAATCTGAGTCCAACCATTTAGATGTAAGGATTGCAGGTCTGAGATGGAATTTCAAGAATTGTCGGACAGCAACTGTGGAATTGCAAGGGCTTGGGACCAGACAGAGTCTATTTCCTTCGGTAAGCCTTCAGCAGGCAGGATTCACCGCAGAGTGCGCCGAGAACGCAGAGACGAAAAATGGCTTGCACACAGCAATTAAGCCGCGGGGCTACGCAGCTTGGCCGGTGTAGTCTGCACCGTCACAGACCGGAAAGCGCTATGTCTCACCTCGAAGAAATGCAGAGAAAACACAATCTCTGCGATCTCAGCCATCTCCGGGATGAACTGTTACAGGTTTTATTTGCGGACCAAGGTTATTTGGCGCTGACAACCGGGCAATGTGCATTGAGAATCACGTGACGAGCGTTGGACCCGAAAATGATTTTACCCACAGCGGAGGTCTTTTTTACCCCCACCACGATCTCGTCCACATCGTGTTCCTTGGCAAACCACACGAGGTCTTCCCCCGGACTCAACCCACGGATTAGAAGATGAGTTTCAACGGGGACTCCACTTTCTGCAAAAAATCCCTTGGCATATTCCAATTCGTCTTGGGCTTGCTTGATCTCTTCCGTGGTGGTGTCCGCCGCGCCCATCAGAGACTTCACCACGTAAACTTCAGCCTTGAATGCCTGCGCATGTTTCTTGGTTACTTCCAGAGCCAGCTTAGCTTGAACGGTACCGTCGTATCCTACGAGAATCTTCATTGACCGTGCCTCCCTAATGAAAGAGGTAAGAGTGGGTTAACCTACTTTGCAAAGAAGGTTCCCCCACACCCCCTCCAAGAAATTCTAACATTCGCCGGCATCGTCATTTCTCGTGGAGAAATGGCGCTCCCGGTGACGGCTAGCATCCTTGCGAAGGGGCTCGCAGGGCAAGGCTTTACAACAACGTTCGGCCCAATTCTTCCGTCCTTACAGACAAATTCGTATTACAGCGCGAGGTAGCGTTTAACCACTCCTTCGTCACACCAGATCTTCTCCATGCTTCCCTCGTGCACAATAGTCCCCTTCTCGATGATATAACCCCGATCACACACCTCAATGCAGAATTTCAAGTTTTGATCTGCCAGCAATATGGTGACCCCGTGGCTGCGTATCTCGCGAATGGTCTCCACAAGCTTGCGGACAATCAGCGGCGCAAGACCTTCTGAAGGTTCGTCCAAAAGGATCAAAGCCGGGTTCATCATGAGCGAACGGCCCAGGCTCAGCATCTTCTTTTCTCCACCGGAAAAGCTGGAGCCCTTTTGCTTGCGGCGTTCCGCCAACATGGGGAAGAGTGATTCGACTTTTTCCTTCGTCCAGTAACCGGGGCGCTTGCACACTCGGCGGGCGATCTCCAGATTTTCCTCGCAAGTGAGATCCGGGAAAATACGCAAATCATCCGGTATATAGCTCACCCCCCGCTTTGCGATGACGTAGGGCGGCAGCTTGCGGATTTCTTCGCCCTGCAAGTGGATCGAGCCGTTTCTGGCCGGTGTCAGTCCCATAATAGAGCGCAGGGTAGTGGTCTTTCCCATCCCGTTGCGCCCGAGCAGGGCTACCGCTTCGCCTTTTTTCACTTCAAGGGTGACTTTTTGGAGCACATGGGCGGCGCCATAGTAGGTGTTGATCCCTTTTACTTGCAGCATCAGGCTGTAACCTCTTCACCCAGGTAAACCTCGCGCACTTGAGGATTCATCTTGATTTGCTCCTCTGAGCCGTCGCCTATGATCTCTCCGCGATGCAAGGCGATGATTCGCTCCGACAAAGCGAAAACAATGTCCATGTCGTGCTCGACAATGACGAAGGTGACATCTCCGGTCTGGGCAAGCTGCCGGATGGTTTGGAGAATTCTGGTTCTCTCCACCGGGTTCATTCCTGCTGTGGGCTCGTCCAGGAAGAGCAGCCGGGGTTTGGCCGCAAGCGCAATCGCCACCTCGAGAAGCCGCTGGTCCCCATGTGAAAGAGCCTGGGCTACCACGTGGCTCTGGTCCAGGAGTCCAACTCGCTCCAGGATTTTTTCCACCTCTCCCTGAACTTCCTTGTAGCCTGTCACCGGCCGGAGCATGCTGCGGGCCTTTCTTTTCACCGAAAGCACCGGGATAGCCACGTTCTCGAACAGAGTGAGGTTGCTGAAGACATTCACGACCTGAAAGGAACGGCACAACCCTTGCCTCACTCGGCGGTGGATAGGCTCATGCGTAATGTCACGGCCCTGGAACCAGATCTCCCCGGAATCAGGAGCCAGTGAACCGGTGAGCAGATTGATCAGGGTGGATTTACCTGCGCCGTTGGGGCCGATAATGGAGGTCAGGACCCCGCGCTCAAGGGTGAAATCCAGATCCTTGGCCGTAACCACCATGCCGAAAGCCTTATTAAGTTTGCGGACGTCCAGAAGAGTCTCAGTCATATTCGCATTTCCTGTCAGGCGTAACCAAAACGGGCTTCATACCCGGGAATATCTTTTGAAAAGATCTGCCGTCGATCCAACGATTCCCCCTCGGAATCCCATGATAATAGCCAGCAAGAGTATTCCAAACCAGAACATCCAGTTGTCAGTGAACCGCTGAACAACTTCCCTCAGCACCAGGAACACGATACTCCCCGCCAGCGGGCCGGCAAACGTCTGCAAGCCTCCTATGAGGCTCACCAATACCGGCACCGACGAATGACTCCAGTGGGCGGCGAACGGGGTGATGTTGCTGTCGAGCATCACGGCCAGGGCTCCGGCAAGTCCGGCGAAAGCTCCTGACACGACAAACGCTCCGAGCCGGTAGCGCTTGACCGCCAAGCCGGCAAATTCCGTGCGGACATGATTTTCCCTGATGCCGGCAAGGACCAGACCGAACGGCGATTTGTAGATGCGATGGGTCAAGAAGATGCTCAGCACGAAGAAGAAGAGGACGACAAAATAGTATTGATATTGCTTGACTATCGGAATTTTGAAAAAGCCGAGTGAAATGGCGGTGCGTGTAATGCCGTAAAGCCCGTCATCTCCGCCCGTGACGCTGCGCACGTTCCACATAAGAGAAAAGACCATCATGCCAAAGGCCAAGGTCAGCATGGCGAAATAGATTTCCGTGTGGCGCACGCAGAAAAAGCCGATGATCAGTGCCAGCAATGCCGCAGCGACCACACCGAGAAATATCCCCAGAAGCGGATGAGGGTTCAGGTGGATCGACGTCAGAGCCAGTCCGTAAGCTCCAGTGGCATAGAAGGCCGCGTGTCCGAAAGAAAGCAGGCCCGTCCTACCCAGGAGTAGATTGTACCCAAGGGCAAAAATCGCAAGGATCATAACCCGCATGCCCAAATAAAGGATAAACGGACCCGCGAATAAGCCGATTGCGATGAGGACTGCAAGGCCCGCAGCCGACAGGAAATAGGTCCAGTATCGGTTCATCTATGAGCCCTCTGCGAAGAAACCCTGCGGCCGCCACAGAAGAACGGCAGCCATGAGTATGAAAGTGAGGAACATGTCAAGCATCGGTATGTATCTCGTGCCAAAGGAGCTGAGAAGGCCAATGACCAGAGATCCCAGAAAAGCCCCCTTGAGACTTCCCAATCCACCGATAACAACTACAACGAAGGCCTCAATGATGATGGTTTCGCCCATGCCGGTCGTCAGAAGTCCCACGTAAGGAACGGCCAACGCCCCGCCCATCGCGGAGAGCCAGGCCCCGAACATGAACACGGCAGTATAGAGTGTCGGCACCTTGACCCCGATAGCCGAGGCCATTTCACGATCGGAGGAAGCGGCCCGGATTATCCGGCCCCACCATGTCTTTTCCAACAGCGCATACAGTCCAATTGCGACCAGCGGACCCACAGCTATGATGAAAAGGTTGTACACGGGGAACTGACGGTCCAGGATCAACACCGACCCTGAAAGGCCCGGGACCGCGGGTGAGCTGGTGGAGCCCGCTCCCCAGATCATCTTCACCGTATCATCAAAGACCAGGACCATCGCAAATGTAAGGAGTAGCTGGTAGGCAAGTTCCAAGTGATACACGTACCGGAGCAGGAACCTCTCCATAGCGTATCCGACCAACCCGACGATCAGCGGTCCGAGCAATAGTCCCAGCCAAAAATTGCCGCCCATTGCTTTGAGAACCGTGTAGCAGACATAGGCCCCGAGCATGTAAAAGCTGCCGTGCGCGAAGTTCAGCACACGAAGGACACCAAAGACCAGTGTCAGACCACTTGCTACGAGCCAGATGAACATACCGGCTGAAATCCCGGCAAGAATCACGTGGACCAGAGATTGCGACATGTACGTTGCTTCTCCGTTAAGAGCCTGGGTTCAAGTGTGTCGCAAGGGTGCAAGGTTCGGAGGCTGCACCCTCCACCCTGCCCCTTGCGACAAGTTATTTATGACTTAAAGGGCGGCTGGCATGCAGCCCCTTCGAACGGAGGGCGGTTGAAACATTCTTTCGCAGGGATTACCACCTGCTTCCCCATGATCTTGAAAGGATAGGCCGGATCGGCTTTTGTCAGGCCCCAGGGCACATCGTACATCGCCTGGTGATCTTCCTTTCGGAAGACACGATGCCCCGCGGGAGAATCGAGTTCCATCCCTTCGAGAGCCGGAATCACCTTGGCTGTTTCCTTCGATCCCGCGGCCTCGACTGCTTTCTTAAATGCGAACATTGTGGAATACCCAGTCTCAGAGACGTAAGCAGGATAATGATTCCAGCGTTTCCTGAAGCGAGCGACCCAATCTTTATTCTGGGCAGTATCCGGGTAGAGGAAGAAGTAGCGTCCGGAGATCCAGATGTTATCAGGCATCTCAGGCCCCAACCCTTCCAGGACGTCCATGGCTGCCCCCACTGGGAGCATGACGTGCTTGATTTTGTCAAACAATCCGGCCTGCTGAGCCTGCTTCATCATAGTGATGAGCTCGCCGGCCCAGACCACCGAATAGAGCCCTTCAGGCTTAGCGTCCAATATCGTGTTAATGTGCGAGCGGAAGTCAGTGGTTCCAAAAGGGGCCCAAGAGTCAGCGACAAACTTGACTCCCGGTTTTAGTTTGCCGAGCGTCTCCTGGAACATCTTCCAGGTTGCGTACCCGTACTCGTATTTCGGGTTGATTGTGGCCCAGGTAGTGGCCGGCAGATCTTTTGCCACGAACGCTGCCGCATTCCCATCCTGATAAGTAGGAGTGCAGATGCGGAAAACCTGCTTGATCCCCTTCTTGAAGACCTCTTCCTCGGTGAGTTTCTCTGTTGCTGCGTGAGTGACCATCAGTATCCTGTCCAGCTCGCCTACTACGGGAGCTAGGGCCAGGGCCTGACCGGAGGAATCCACACCCGCAAGGAAGTCAGCTCCCCAACTATCCACAAAATAGCGGGCATTCTGGATCGCTGCAGGAGCTGCAAGGGTAGAGTCGCGGAACTCCATTTCGATCTTGTTGCCCGCAATTCCTCCAGCGGCGTTGATCTCCTCGACAGCCATCAAGGCTCCCATCTTGTGGAACTCTCCGTACCCAGCAAGAGTCCCGGAAAGGACCGCCTGATAGCCTACTTTGATGGGGCCCTTAATCGCTGGAGTTGCCGCCCACAACCCGACGGGTTTCATGACCCCGGGGCCCAATGCCGCTGCCGCAGCGGTCACGAGTCCCAGTTTCAAAAAATCCCTACGCTTCGTCCCGTGTTCGTCCATACTGTTCCTCCTTCCTTTTCGGCCGGATTTAAACCCACGACATCTTCCAGCCCTGTTCAACGAATACGCTGTTCCGCAAGTTCGGTGATGAAGTCCCGCGGTCGCCATAGGAGACGACACAAGTACACGACCTCATCTGCTGCGGTAACCCTCAGTAGGACCGGCATCTTGCCGGTCAGTGGGATGTACGAATGACCGGCAATCCCGCGTTCCGCGCGGGACGGTCCTACTATGCAACTGGCACTATTCTTGAGAAACGCAACACAAAGCATTCTCATTTCCAGGTCAGCCTCGCCCACCGTCGATAACGGCCCTTCCCCGGAACCTTTCACGCTTACCAGATGGTCCACCCTCCATCGATGAAGATCGTCTGACCTGTGATGAAATCCGAGGCTCTAGAAGCTAGAAAGATCACGATCCCCGCAAGTTCGTCAGGCTGTCCCCAACGACCCATCGGGGTGCGTTCCACAATGAACCGGTAGCGTTCAGGATCATTTCGCAACTGCGCTACGAGGGGAGTTTCAAAATAGGTCGGCCCAATGGCGTTCACTTGGACGCCCTCCTTGGCCCACTCCAACGCCATCACTTTCGTCATCTGCATGACGCCTCCCTTGCTGGAGGCGTAGGCGAGCTGAGAAGGAAGGGCCACCGCACCCAGGATGGAGGCCATGTTGATGACCTTGCCGCTTCGGCGGGCAAGCATGTGCGGGACCACAGCCTGGGCCATTAGAAAATAGCCCTTCAGGTTCGTGTCAATGACCAGGTCCCACTCTTCAGCAGACAGTTCGAGCACGGGCTTTCGGACATTTACCCCGGCATTGTTCGCAAGGATATCTATGTGTCCGAAGGCTTCCAGAGTGGCCTTCACGCATTCATCTATCAGTGCTTTGTCCAAAACATCTACACAGAAGATTTCGGCCCTTCGGCCGAGGGCCTCCACAGAAGCCTTGACCGCTTCGAGGTCTTCTCTGTTGCGGGCGTAGAGTGCGATATCCGCGCCGGCGCCTGCTAGAGCCAAGGCAATTGCCTTTCCCAGGCCCTTTGATGCGCCGGTGACCAGGGCTACGCGACCTGACAGGTCAAAGAGTTCTCGGTACATGCGGTTGGATCCTCGCGGTTATTTTCAGTCTGGTTAGCGGAGCTTTTTGACACCCGCTTTAAGCACTTCTCATTGTTTCCCACACGGCCTGCGGCAGTTCATCTTCGGGCACTGGTCTATAATCCAGGTGGCTCCCTTCCACTGAAATGCGCCGAGGCGGTTTTGCGTCCTGTGGAAGCTCGTCTTCAAGGCATGCTCGCGGGCAGCCGTTTACCAGCAACACCCAGTCGGGTTGGCCGTCTTTGCCAAATACGGCTCGGATTCCTTCTGACTGCATGATCCTATTCAAACGGCTCACGAGGGAGCCGCGATCAATTTCGGGGTTACAGCCGCCGCAATAGCGGACCCGGATTGTTAAGAGCCTGACCTCCATTGTCGCAGCAAGACCTCTTGGCTCCAATATTTGAGCTCCCTGCCAACGTGCGTTCGAAAAAGTAAGTTGCTAGTACGATCTGGAATGTCATTGCGAGGGCTCCGCCTGAAGCAATCTCCGCGGGGATGGACGTCCCGCTGGCTAATTTTGAATGACCGGCAATCCCGCGTTCTGCGCGGGACGGTCCCACCAATGAGATTGCTTTCCCGCGGAACGCGGGATTTCACCCCTCGCAATGACAGAGTAAGTCTCTTCCCCAAGTTACCTGTTTGAAAGCACATTGGCGCCATGGCAAATCATCCGGTGATCCGGCGACAAATCTTTACTTTGCCGGCCTGGATTTTTTCCTTGGTTTCCTCCCAATATTCCTCTTCAGGTTTGCCCAGGATCTTCTCAAAGGTCTCGTCTTTTCTTATGCCCGCTATGGTTTCCGCCAGTTCTCTCTTCTTTTCGATGCCGCTGCGGCGTGCAATGATAATCTTTTGCGCTGCCGGAGAACCGGCGCCGTGCATGGCTTCGGGAAGCCCCGCGCCGATCGACATGCTTTCAATGAGCCTGAGCATCTTCAAAATGTCATGCACATCTACCCCTTCTCTACCCGCAAAATACTCTGCAACCACTTCCCCGATCTCCGGGTTGTCCATGTCGCTCTCCGAGGGTAACGTGATGATCTTTCCTCCAGCGATGTCCTGGGCTAAACGCATCCATTCGTAAACCATCTCAGTTATGTTCAGCTTGGTAACACTGGCCAGCAACGGATTCACACTATACGCCCCGGAAGCTGTTTTGTGCCCTTCATACGAACAGGCCAGGGAGCAAGACCAGCAGGTTTCGGCCATGGCGACCATTTCGGTGAGCTTGTCCAGAATATGAGAAGCCTTGGCAACGCCGTGAGCGTCCGCAAGCCAATGAGAGCCGCCACAAACCACATCGGCCAGCCCCACTTTGCATCCGCCGTAGTTGGCCCTGTGATGTCCGGCGAAGAGTTCCACCAGGGGTCCGGCAAATTCATATTCGCCGGCCATGAAAACTCTTTCCCAAGGCACGAAGACGTCTTTAAACAGGATCAGCGCTTCACCGCCTACACAGGCAAATTTCGGGATTGCCCGAGTCCAGGGGACTCTCCAGGCGTCGGGTATCGTTGGTTTGTCGGGCGAAAACTAACTTGATACCTTTTGCATTGACCGGCACGGCGAAAGAAACCGCGAAGTCCTTATCCTCCTCTCCCATGGCTCGCGTCGGCATGACTATGATTTCATGGGAGTTGATGACACCTGTTATGTGCGCTTTTGCACCGTTAACAACGATCCCGTCGTCTCTGCGCTCGGTGATGTGGAGGTACAATTTGGGGTTCTTTTGTTGGTGGGGTCTGAGGCTCCTATCCCCACGAGCGTCGGTCATAGCCCCCGCGGACATGTAGTCCCGTTCCTGAACGTAACCGAGGAAGTCCTTGAAGCGCTGGTGGTAGGTAGTTCCGTGTTTTGCATCGACGTCGTAAGTCGTCGCATACAAGGCGTTCAGGCCGTCGAACCCGACACACCGCTGAAAACACGTCCCTGTTTTCTGGCCTAAAAGGCGCATCATCCTCACTTTCTTAACTAGATCGTCGATACTCTGGTGTATGTGAGTGAACCGATTGATCTTGTTGCCGGTGAGATGAGACGTTGCGGTCATGATCTCTTCGTGGAGAGGGTCGTGCGCTAACTCATACGTCATGGCTGCGGTGTTTATGTGAGGCGCGAACATAGGCTCATCCACTACATTGGTAACTCTTTCGCCCATGAAATAGACTTCGGGCTGCAATTCCCGCAAAGATTCAATGTATTCTTTTCCCGTCATCATTGTCATTGTCGGATACTCCTTTTTGGGGTAATTCCACCTTAAGTGCCTACGATTTCTCCTTTTCGCGGAGCGCCCGGCGCAAGAATTTTCCAGTCAGAGTTTTCGGAATCTCTGAAACGAACTGGACCTCTCGCGGGTACTTGTACGCGGCCATGCGGCTCTTGCAGAACGATATGATGTCGTCTGAAGTGACCGGCCTTTCCAAGCCTTCCTTCAAGGCCACGAAGGCCTTTACCGTCTCTCCACGATACGGGTCCGGCATGCCGACCACGGCCGCTTCCCGCACGGCGGGATGCTGGTACAGCACGTCCTCGACGTCTCTGGGCCACACTTTGTATCCCGAGGCAATGATCAGGTCTTTCTTGCGATCTACAACATAGAACCACCCATGCTCGTCCATCTTCCCTACATCTCCGCTGTAAAGCCAACCATCCCGTATGGCATGAGCGGTTTCGTCGGGCTTGTTCCAATACCCCGGGATGATCATCGGCCCGCGATTCACTATTTCCCCGACTTCACCCGGCGCCAGCTCACGCGAACCATCCTCAAGGTCCATGATTCTTGAAACGGAATTAGGAACCGGCACTCCCACCGAGACGGCCCCGCTTTCAGCATCCACCGGGCCTTGCATGCCCAACGGTGTGATGTGCGACGGAGAATTTGTCTCGGTCATTCCGTAAACATTATGGAGACGAAGACCGGTCAACTCCTCGAAATGGTCCACCACCGCTTTGGAAACCGGCGCTCCGCCGCTGTAGGCTTTCACGAAACTGGAAAGGTCCCTCTTTTCGATGTCAGGATGATTCGTCAAAGCGATGTACACGGTGATGGAAGCAACCGTCATAGTCACCTTCCAACGCTCTATGAGCCGGAGGGCTTCACCCGGATCGAAGCGGTAAAAGAGGACCACTGGAATGCCGGTTAGAGCTGCTATGGCCGCATGAGCCACTTCACCGGTGACGTGGAAAAGTGGAGCAACACCGAGCACCACATCCGTTGAGTCGATCGCCATCATTGCCTGATAAACGCGAGCGCTGAATGCAATGTTACCGTGTGTGTTCATCGCCCCTTTGGGCTGACCGGTGGTCCCGGATGTATAAGTCAAGTACGCCACTGCATCGGGCGATACCTCGCAGCAATCGACCTTCTTGTTCTTATATTTATCGAGAATATCCAGGAGATTGACACAGCCTGCGACGCTCACCCGTTTCGTATTCTTGAGCGCTTCCGGGGGAGGGGCTTCAGCCGGGAGCAAATCAAGAGCAGACGTAGTAATGATCTGCTCCACCTCAGTGTCTTTCAAAAATGAAAGATCCAGATTGCTCGCAATTTCGTCGAGAGTAAAAAACAGCTTGGCGCCGGAGTCACGAAAAAAATACGAAAGTTCCTGCTCCTTGTACATGGGATTCACCGGAACCACTATGATGCCGAGTTTCCACGCAGCATAGATTGCGACAAGGAATTGGGGCACGTTCTGGAGGTCTACAATGATCCGATCACCGGCCTGAAGGCCGAAGTCATGGAACGCGGCCGCCAAGGACTCTGAGAGCCGGTTGACTTCCCGGTACGAAATCGCATGGTCAAAGTAGCAAACCGCAGGGAAGTCAGGCCGAGAAAGGACTGATTTGTTGAAGTCATCTATGGCCGTGGCCGAGGCCGTCTCCAAGTCGTGAGCAACCCCATCGGGATAAGAACTCAACCACGGCCTTCTTTCGTAAATCGATTGCATAATGTCCTCTACATAGGTGGAAAAGGCATTGCCCTGGAAACTGTTTTGTGTATAAAGGTCCTCCCCGCAATTCCTTTCAGTCAGCTCCTCCGCTGCACTTCAATACCTGGCCTGTGAGATATTTCGATGAGTCGCCCGCCAGGAATGACACAGCCTCTGTTATGTCGGTCAGTTCTCCCATGCGCCCCGCGGGTATCTCGCCTAACAGTTTCTCGGCCAACTCTTTCTGAATCTTTGACGGACGTATAGCCCTTATGAACCCCGGCACAATACAGTTCACGTTAATGTGAAACCTGGCCGTATCCTTCGCACATGCGAGCGTCAATGCTATCACCGCACCCTTTGCGGTCTCGTAACTCACTGAATTCGCGTACCTGTCCCAGGCCCACGGCGCTATGTAAATGATGCGCCCGGAGGATCTTCTGGACATGCTCTCTTGAACCACAGGCACCAGGTTCTCAGCGCACGTGAGGTTTTCTTGCAGGCGGCTTGCAGCCTCAAAGGTATCTTGCCGAGCAACCGAGGTCCTCAGACTGCCTATGCCGGTGTCGTGAACGTAGATGTCAACAGGGCCAATTCCTTCTTCCATTCGTTTGTACAATTCCGGGCACATGGGTCCGTGCTCTGAGTTGGAATAACGGGTAAGGTTCTTAGATGTCTTGGGGTTGATCACAGGATACTCACGGCCCTTCTTTAGGCCGTCCATGTACGCGGCCAATCTGACACCGTGAGACAGAAGAAAAGATATGACAGCCGTACCCAACACAGTACCGCCGTTCACCACAATCGCGGACTTTCCTTCCAGAGCATGAGTTTGCGGCTCACGCTGCGCCGGGGAAGAGTCAGCCTTGAGAAACCCTCGAAAGAGCAAATCGAGAATCGTCTTTTCGACATCCATAGCGCTGGCGTGACCTCGGAGGTCCCACCTCTTGAGAACCCAAGCGTCGACCATGGACTTGATGAGGTTTGCGACCACCCGCTCATTGCACTCCCGAAGCACACCGGTCTTGACGCATTCTTCGATGATTGACTCGAACACTTCCAGATGCGCCCGTTCCTTCTTCAAGAGGCTCCGCAAGAGGGGCTTCTTGAGAATGTGCCCCTCCTGGTAAATGAGCATGATCGCGTCTGCAAGCTTGTCCATGGTGTTGAACTCGGCTCGGACCATGCGCAGCAGCTTTTCAAGAGGATCGGAGACCTCTTCCAGGGCCTGTGTCATGGCTTCCATTGCTGAACTGGCAGCGAACTGGTGGATCAGGAAGAAAATGTCCTCCTTTGACCCCACATAGTCGTAGATATTCCCCTGGCTCAGACCGGTTTCTTCCGCGAGGTTTCTGAGAGTGGTTTTGTGGAATCCTTTTTTGGCAAAGAGTTTAATGGCAGCGAGGACAATTTGCTCGCGTCGTTTATCTACTAATTCAAGGTTCTTGACAGTGGTAGGAATTGTGCTCACGTGGGCGCCCCTGAGAAGTGAGAAGGTTCCCGAGCAGTCACTCATATTCCGAGCGGTCACTCACATTACAGCCCGAATTCGGAGATTGTCAACAGAAAAGATTCCGGATCGTAAACATATTATCAGTTGAGCGCGCGAGGCCTGGATGCTTGTCTAAGAACATTATGGCCCTTTTGTTCCAGTCATTCTCGTAATCGAGCCATGACAGCATCAGCTATTACCTTTTGAGCCAAAGTTCAGAGACGTGAACTAACCCACCCATGACAGCGACGACGTCATTCCCAGGCACCTGAACCTCCATTATTCGGTCCGCTAGATCCTGGCAGGGCTAGAGCGAGAGGCTTATGTCATGCAAGGAGGCGGTCGTTCATGTGCCTTCAGCCTTTCCATTGGCTCAGTATTACCAGGCCGTCTTCGTGAGATGAGCAACTCCGAAGATTACGCTTGACCGAGGGAACAAAGGAGAGTTACGCTCAAAAAAAGGTGAGAAATCTGTTTACCATGGAAGGCGGCTGCTATATCCTGTTCTCGGCACAACATTCGGGGGGAATCGGAGCTTACTTCGTGTGCGACAGACAGTCGAATGAGTGGTTAAAGGCGCCGTGACCCACAGGATGGGATGGTCGCCCCGTAATTCCGGTCCGCTTACCAAGCATTCCGCCAAGAGCGGGATTCATGGAATTTCATATGAGATCGACGGATAAGGTTCACGAGAATTCTCGCCGGCCAGATGAAGCCGGTCCTGAGACGGAACCCCATATTAACCAACAAGAACTACTTCTGGCGCAAGTTTCGCAAGCCTTTTCCCTGTCTGTCCGCTGCGGCCCTCGGGGCTGCGATATCCGGGATAATCGTTGTGATAGCCCTGTGGAACGCGGTCTCACATGCCAATTTGCTTGTTTGGCTGACAGGCTTCCTTGCGTTGTATGCGAGCAGACAGGCATTGGCATGGGCATTTCACAAGGCTTCTCCTTCCAGCTCTGAAATAGTGCCCTGGGCCAAGTGGTACTATTGTGGGAGCCATCGCCATAGGTTTGTGGTGGGGTCTGGCAGGTGTGTTACTTTTTCCTCAGGATTCCGCACTTCACAAGTCTATTCTTGCCATGTTCATTGCCGGAGCAACTTGCGTAGCCACTGTGCACCACATGTCCACTACCGCTTATCTCCCCGTGATTCTTGCCATGTTACTCCCACTCTCGGGGCGATTCCTCTATCAAGGCGATCAGCGCGCACGTGACCGTAGGCGTCCTGATACTGATGTATACCGCGGTCCTAATTCTCATGGGCCGCCGAATGCATGACATAAACACGGAATCCCTCATATTGCGGTTTGCAAATACTGACCTGGTCCACTCATTGCGGGAGCAAAAGACCGAGCTAAAAGCTCAAATTGAGGAGCGAATTCGACTGGAAGAAGCAATCCTTAGAGACGAAGAGAAATATCGGCAATTAGCGGAAAATGTCGGCGATGTTTTGATGCTAATCCGGTCCGCTGAACCATACTCATTCATCTACGTGAGTCCTGCTTACCAAAAGATGATCGGCCGTGACGTCCAAGAGCTGTACGAAAATCCCGCCATCATGGCTGACGGATGTTCACGAGGAGGACCGTTCGCAAGTAGCCGACAGTTTTATGCAATTTATTCAGGGCGCTGGAGATTTCAACCACGAATTCAGGATGCTTGGACCCAGCGGTCCGGCTCGGTGGATGTGGGCGACAGGCTTTCCCTATCAAAGACGACGATGGAGGAATCTATCGTTTTGCGGTTATCGCCAGAGACATCACTCAGCGTAAATTAGACGAAGAGCGGCTGAAGCACCTCGTCAAGGAAATAAAGGATTTCGCCTATATCATATCTCATGATTTTCGTACGCCTTTGATAAATATCCAGGGATTTGCAGGGGAACTTCAGTCCACAATGGAGGCTATCAAACCAGCGGTTCAGATTGGACTCGGTCACTTGGATGAAAGCCAAAAATCTCAGACCCTAACCGCTCTGGAACAAGACATTCCTGAGGCTTTGGGATTCATAAACTCTTCAGTATTCCGAATGAACGCCCTCATAAAAGTCATTTTGGATTTGTCTCGGCTGGAACGCCGAGAACTTCACCTTGAGTCGTTGAACATGAACGAACTTGTTGCGGAGACGGTCAAGTCGTTGAGTTATCAGCTTGAGGAGGCCAGCGCAAAGGTCTCTGTCCGTGAATTGCCCGAGACGATAGCAGACCGACTGGCAATGGAACAGATAGTGACCAATCTCCTCAGCAATGCCATCAAGTTCCGTGACCCCGAACGCCCTCAGGAAATAATTATTACAGGGCATCGCCTTCCTCACGAGACGGTGTTTGTCGTACAAGACCAAGGACGTGGCGTTGACCTGGCCTACTTGAGCCAGATATTTCAGGTCTTCCACCGTGGGTCCATCAAAGGTATTCCAGGCGAGGGAATAGGCTTGGCGCACGTACGAACTCTACTTCGCCGCCATGGAGGGCGCATCTGGTGTGAATCGAATCCCGGTGCGGGTTCTACATTTACATTCACAATTTCAAATCACTTACTTTCAGAGGCGGCAACGCGTTCCGCGTAGGGGTCAGGACGTAGGGCGACCCGTGGGCGCCCTCATCATCATTTACCCTTCTCCTTAAGCTTTCTCTCCGCCTTGCAGCTAACCCCGGACCCTTCCAGTCCTGTCTCGAAGCACCCATTGCAAGAAATACACTTTGCTCTCTCGAGATCGCCGCTTTTCCAGCGGTTGATCAGATGGGGTTCCCGGATGAAGGGGCGGCACAATGCCACGTAATCCGCGAGGCCGTCGTCGAGAATTTTTGAAATCACCGCTGGAGATCTTATTCCGCCCACGGTGATAATAGGAACGTTAACTGATTCCTTGAAGCGGGCCGCCAATTGCGCCAGGTAAGCCTCATTCTCTTCCTTGTGAATGTTCCCGCGAGACGGGACCATTCCGTTGGCCGAGGCCCGGCTGCCCGCGCTCACCTCGATGGAGTCTATTCCGTCATCGACCAGCCGGCGAGCCACGTGGAGCGACTCTTCGGTCGTAAGCCCACCGTCAATATAATCGTGGCCGCTCAACTTGATAAAGAGCGGGTAGTCTTGGCCCACAGCTCCTCTTACGGCCTCCATCACTTCCCCGAGGAAGCGGTAGCGCTTGCCTATGTCCCCCCCGTATCCGTCGGATCGCTGATTCGATGCGCCGGAGAGGAACTGGTTGATGCCGTACCCGTGAGCGCCGTGAAGCTGGATTCCGTCGAATCCTGCCCTCTGCGAACGAGAAGCCGCCACCGCATACGCCTCGATGGCCTGAGTTATCTCCTGGCGCGTCATCTCCTTCGGAGTCCTTTCAGTCAAAGGATCAGTCACCGCTGACGGGCCCCAGATCTCCCCTTCTTCCGGGAACAGTTCCGGATTCGCCTTACTCCCTGTGTGAACAAGTTGGGCCATGACTTTCCCGCCTTGCGAGTGAATTGCCTCGGCGAGACGTGTGAGCCCCTCCAGCATGTCCTCACGGTAGTTGCCGAGCTGGTAGAGCATGGCGATTGCGTTGGGCATCACGTACTGAAACCCCGTAATGATAAGCCCTACCCCGCCGGCCGCGAGATTTCCGTAAAAATCTATGGCCCTGTCGGTGACGTATCCCTTCCGGTCGGCCACTCCGGACCAAGTCGCGCTCCGGACGGACCGATTATCGAGGTCCAGGGACTTAATCGAGGTCTTTTCAAAAAGTTCAGGCATTGAGATTGGCTCCTTTAGACCCTGCATGCGTGAACGCACGCAGGCCGGTGATTAGTCGTAAACATGACACTAGCTTAGTGTCTCAGCAATTGCTTTGGGCATGGCACAATCTGAGTATGGCGGCCGACCCCGCCGCCAAGGCCCGAATCCCCCCTGGCGGCCATGGACCGCCCTACCCCGCTGCGGCAACACGCGGTAGGACCGTCCAGTGCAGAACGCGGGATTGCCGGTCGACGGGAAGAACGAATGACTGGCCAGATGCCGGACAGCGTGAAAGAAGAATGACCGGCAAGATGCCGGTCCTTGTATATTACTCCGAGAAGTACTTGGTCCTAAGTACGGACCCGTCTGAGGGGTGCTAGTCCCGGGACATCGTACCGAGGGATGGGTACTTCCTGGAAGGGGGGGCGGATGTACTCTTGGTTGTCAATAAGAGTACGGTTTGGTAGAGGGGGGAGCACACATCCGCCCGTCTCTTCGCGGGAGACAGGTGGGGGCCTCGGTAGATCGTCCGGTCCTTGGTCCCTTGAGACCGAGCTGGTAGCTGGATCGCCGAACGCCTCGTGTAAAAAGCCCGAACAGTCGCCGGGGCCCAATCAGGAGCCCGCATCCACAAGGTGGGGACACTACACATGTATGAAGAAGTATTTGTTGGCATAGACATTTCGGAAGACCAATTGGATGTGCATGTACTGCCCAAAGACATGCACTTTATCAGCAAGAATGATTCCAAAGGGATCTCTAAGCTCATAGCTCGACTCCAGAAAGACAGGCCAACCATCATTGTCATGGAAGCCTCGGGAGGCTATGAAATCGACGTCGCATCCGAACTGGGAAGCGTTGGACTGCCTGTTGTTATCGTCAATCCCCGCCAAGTCAGGGATTTTGCCAGAGGCATTGGAAAACTCGCAAAAACAGACAAGATTGACGCATATGTCCTCGCACGTTTTGCCGAAACTACCAAGCCTGTAGTCAAGCCGCTGCCAACGGAAAAGGAAAAGGAGCTTAAGGAACTCGTGGCACGTCGCCGACAACTCATCGAATTGCGTGCCTCAGAAAAAAATCGCTCCCATAGAGCTCGTTCCAAACGGGTTAGGGATAGCATCGCAACGATCATAGAAGCCCTCGATCAAGAGATCAAAGAGATCGATGACGACACGCAAAGCCTGATCAAGAATTCCCCTCTCTGGCGAGAAAAAGAAGACCTCTTGACCTCGTTCCCTGGAATAGCCTCCAGGACAGCCACAACGTTGGTAGCCAAACTCCCTGAACTGGGACAGGCAGATCGCCAGGAAATCGCCTGCTTGGCCCGGCTAGCTCCGTTGAACAAAGACAGCGGCAAAATGAGAGGAAAACGCATGATCGCCGGGGGCCGTGCAGAGGTCCGCCAGGCTCTATACATGGCCGCTGTCTCGGCAACAAGGTTCAATCCACTCATCAGGCCCTTTTACCTACGACTCATTCAGGCCGGCAAACCCGTGAAAGTCGCCCTCGTCGCCTGCATGAGAAAGATGCTGGTGATCCTCAATGCCATGATCAAAAAAAAACAACCCTTTCAAGCATCTTGTCCTTGACACGGAACACAGTCGCTACTGTGCGAATGACACGACACGTCTCAAACGCTGCGATAAGGAAAACTCTATTCCCCTCTGGCCTTTTTCACTTCATCAAGCGGCGTTATGACCTGGTCTGCGGGAATGGTTTCGATGTCTCCGGCAATCAAGAAATCGTAACCAGGCACAACTTTCGTCACCCCTACAAACATCGGCAGCATGATCTGATGATCGAAGTCCCGGATCATTATTTTCCCGACCGGGGAATCCATTGTCAGTCCGGCGAGAGCATCGATGAATTTCTCACGATCCACAGCGCCTGCCTTTTCAAAGGCTTTTGCTATAGAAAGGCCGGAAATGTAACCGCAGAATGATCCGGCAGTGGGATATCTATCGAACACCTTCTTATATTTATCGGTGAATGCTTTGTTCTCAGGGAGTTCGGGAAAGTAAAACAAATAGGGTGATGTACCCATCACGCCTGCGGGCGCGTTCATTCCGAGCGGTTTGAGTGTGGACAGCTCAATCGCCATGTGCGCTATAAACGGTACCCGTTCATTAAACCCTGTTGCTTTCGCGGCTTTGAGGAAAGGCACGCAGCTCGCTCCTCCTGCCGCAATGATGACCGCATCAGGTTTTGCTGCCAAGATTGAGGTCATGTAAGGCGTAAAGTCGGGCTCCCCCACTTTCCACCATGATTCCCCCATGAGCTGAACTTCAGGTTTGAGCTTCTTGAGCTGTGTCCAAGTCTCCTGGGCTACGGAATGCCCATATTCATAATCATCGCCGGCAATCCAATATTTCACGTACGGCCGTTTCGCAAGGGCTATAGCCGCTGCTCGCCCAACCATTGCCGTATTCTCATTCATGGAAAAGACATATCGGTTGCCTTTCGCTCCGGTGATCGCCGCGCTCTTCCCGAACGTCACCACGAAGGGGATTTTTTCCCTTTTTGCCAGGTCGGACACGGCCAATGAGACTGCGCTGTTTGTGGTACCGGCCAGTATGTCGACGTTTTCCCGCATGACGAGTTCTTTTGCAGCGCTAAGGGCCAGATCCACCTTGAATTTGTCATCTCGCGTGACAAATTCAAGCTTCTTGCCGAGCACGCCTCCTTTGGCGTTTATCTCGTCCAAGGCCAACTTGAAGCCGTCTTTGACATCATTGCAATAGACACTTGGAGGACCGGTATAAGTGTCTATCATGCCTATTTTTATAGTGTTTTGTGCTGCAACGACTCCCTGGAAAAGGAAGATTCCTGCTATCAGCCCGGCGAGGATAATCGTCGAAAACCGTCTCATGATTCCAGTCTCCTTTCGATTACAACTCCCCTGAGAGAGGCTTTTCGGGCCCACCACGTAACAAGGATCTAGACCTTCGGTTCTTCTGAATCCTACCTCTATCAAGGGTTACGGACGATTCTGACAGAACCGGATGACATCTTCAATCACTTTCGTGTGCGATGGGTAAGCCCTCAGTTACCCGAGCCTAAAGACTGCCATTGCGAGCGGAGCGAAGTCCCGCGTCCCGTGGGACACCGCCAAAGCTCAGATTGCTTCGTCGTTTCACTCCTCGCAATGACAAATGACCAGCGATTACCCGCGTAACTGAGTGGTTACCGCGAAGGTGTTGAGAGGCGGACGACGATGGGGGTCAAGAATGCAAACTAACGATTGACTTATTCATACGAATGACTAAATTCTACTTCGAGAGTCCGGACTGAAAGGAGTTCCAGCGATGGCAACGACAATGGGACCCGGAGCGCGAGACGGCCTGCCGGGAGAGCGGACACGTCAGAAACTTATTGAGGCCGGTGTGGAGATCTTCGGTCGCTACAACTTTGAAGCCACGACCACACGCATGCTCGCCGACCGCGGGGAGTGAACCTTGCCGCTATCCCCTATCATTTCAAAAGCAAGGAGGGGCTTTACCACGCAGTGGTTCGCCACATTGTCGATCAAGCAACCGCGGCATATGGTTCGGCCGTTGCTGAAATCAACGAGTCCTTGGCAAATTCGAGCTGTTCCAGTCCCGAGTGTTTCGCCATGTTATCCAGGATTCTGAACACCATGGTTTCAACGATCCTCGGCACGCCGGAAGCCAAGAGCTGGGCGGGGATCATACTCAGGGAGCAGATGGAGCCGACAAAAGCTTTTGACATTATCTACGAGGGGGTCATGCAGCCGGTCCTACAGTGCTGCCTGGCATTGGTGGCTCGTATCCTCCATCGGCAACCCGATGACCCGGAAACTATGCTAAGCGTGATCGCCATTGTCGGTCAGGTGCTAATTTTTCGAACCTCTCGGGAAGCGGTCATCCGCTCCCTCCAGTGGAAAGGATACTCTCGGAGGGAAATTCAAGCAGTGCAGAGCATTGTCATAAGACATGCGAGCGCCATTCTTGGCGTGCCAGGCACTTACGAAAGCGGCAGCCATGAAGGGGGACGTCGAGATGACTAAAAGATTGCCGGTAATTCTAGTGGGGGCGCTCCTGTTGGTGGCGGCAACATGGGGCCTCTACCGGAGTTGGAATAATACGGAGCGCGATGAGCTGGTGATCTATGGGAATGTGGATATCCGCCAGGTCGATCTGGGATTCCGTGTCACGGGCCGCATCGGGGAAATGAGATTTGAAGAAGGCGACCGGATAAAGAAGGGCCAGATTATCGCTGTCCTCGACAAGGACACCTTCGACGCGGATGTTCGGACGGCCATAGGTCAAATGCAAGCTCAAGAGGCCAATCTAACCAAGATGGAGAGAGGAAGTCGTCCCGAAGAAATAGACCGGGCGAGGGCCGCGGCCCATGAAAGAGAGGTTCGGTTCAAGAACGCTGAGCGCTTGTATGAGCGACGGCTCTCTCTCGTGCAGAGCGGATCGATCTCCAAGCAGCAGTACGACGACACTTTAGCAGACCGGGACGCGGCACAAGCTCAGGATCAGCTCTCACAGGCAGATCTGGCACTCGCACTAGCGGGTTTTCGTGTGGAGGACGTTCAGGAGGCGCGAGCCAATCTAGCAGCCGCCAAGGCGCGGCTCGCCCAGGCTGAGATCAACCTGCAGGACACGGAGATTCACTCACCGGCTGACGGAATAATTCTCACTCGTGTCAGAGAGCCGGGAGCGATAGTCTCAGCAGGGCAGACCGTCTATACCTTGCAGCTCCTATCTCCTGTCTGGATCCGCACCTACGTTTCCGAGCGAGACCTCGGCCGGATTTATCAAGGAATGCCCGCTGACGTCTACACTGACAGTCAACCGACAAAGCCTTATCACGGACAAATCGGCTTTATCTCGCCTGTGGCGGAGTTTACACCGAAAAATGTCGAGACGACAGACTTGCGCACTGAGCTTGTCTATCGCCTGCGGGTGATTGTGGATGATCCTGATAATGGACTTCGGCAGGGAATGCCGGTGACAGTGAAGTTGAAACTAAAGCCAAACACACCCGCCCCGACAAAGGGTAAACAATGACGGATGCCATCGTTTCAATCGATCACCTGACCTACACTTTCGGACATGATCAGTCGCCCGCGGTGGATGACCTCACAGCGTTCGTCTATCCAGGAGAGGTCACAGGGCTTGTGGGGGCTGACGGGGCTGGGAAAACGACCCTGATACGACTGATCGCGGGGCTGCTATTGCCGGCTTCCGGCTCGGTGACGGCGCTGCAATTTGACAGTGTTCGGGAAGCTGAGAGGATTCACGCTCTAATAGGGTACATGCCTCAAAAATTCGGTCTGTACGAAGATCTCACCGTGATTGAGAATCTGCGTCTGTACGCGGATCTGAGGGGACTTGTGGGTCCGCAAAGGCAAGCAACTTTTGAACGCCTGCTCAAGTTTACCGACCTTGCGAGGTTCACCGACCGACTGGCAGGCGCACTCTCAGGAGGAATGAAACAGAAGCTGGGGCTTGCTTGTGCCCTAGTCCAGAAACCCGAGCTACTTCTCTTGGATGAACCGAGCGTTGGCGTTGACCCCATTTCCCGCCGAGAACTCTGGCAAATGGTCGAGGAGCTCGTAGACGAAGGGATCGGAGTTATTTGGAGCACCGCATACCTCGATGAGGCAGAGAAATGCGGACACGTTCCGTTGCTCCACGAGGGCAAACTGCTTTTCGAAGGACCCCCGAAGGAACTGACTGATCGGGTATCAGGACGGACCTTTCAAGTTCAAGGCTTCGAGGGGAACCGTCGCCGACTTCTGACCAAAGCACTTAACACAGACGGGGTGATCGACGGTGTCATCCAGGGCAGGCACTTGCGGCTCGTTCTGGCCCAGGGAACGGAACACCCAAGCTCCGACCTTTCCGACTTCGGAAAAAACGCGACTTTTGTTCCAGTGACGCCGCGGTTCGAGGATGCGTTTATCGACATCCTTGGCGGCGGACCCGGCGGGCGCTCAGAACTTGCAAGCCGGACGAGTATTGCTGAGGAAAGAACCGAAGCAGTGGTCGAGGCAAAGGGCCTGACCAAGAATTTTGGGTCCTTTACGGCCGTGGATAATATCACCTTCTCTGTCCAGCGCGGCGAGATCTTCGGTTTTCTGGGACCCAACGGCGCGGGCAAGTCGACTACATTCAAAATGCTGTGCGGGCTGCTGAAGCCGACGAGCGGAACGGCTCGCGTAACCGGGCTCGATTTACAGGCGGCTCCGAGCAAAGCCAGGGCACGCATCGGTTACATGGCCCAGAAGTTTTCGCTGTATGGGAACCTGAACGTTCGCCAGAACCTGGACTTTTTCTCCGGTGTGTACGGTCTGTCGGGCAACGAACGTGCCGATGCTGTTCGCACGGTAGTCGAAGTGTTTGACCTGGAGCCGTACCTGGACGCACCCGCGGGGGAACTTCCTTTAGGCTTCAAACAACGCTTGGCCCTGGGAGCCGCGGTTATGCACAACCCTCCGGTTTTGTTCCTTGATGAGCCTACCTCCGGCGTTGATCCAATTACTCGACGCGAATTCTGGACTCATATCAACGGCCTCATCGAAAGAGGCGTTACCGTCATGGTAACGACACATTTCATGGACGAAGCGGAGTACTGCGACCGCGTTGGCCTCATCTATAGAGGACAGATGATCGCGACAGGATCGCCTGATGACCTGAAAGACTCGGTGCGGCAAGGGGACCAGCAGGAACCAACAATGGAAGATGCTTTCATCGCGCTTATTCAGCGTTACGACCGGGACAAGGGAGAAGCAGCGTGAAGGACGGAGAATCCACAGCCAGACGGGCACAGCTTCGTCGCTTGAAAGCACTTTTCGGAAAAGAATTCCGCCAGGTGGTGCGCGATCCTAGCAGTATCCTTATCGCATTCGTCCTTCCGGCCATCTTGTTGTTCCTCTTTGGCTACGCGGTGTCGCTTGACGTCACGCACATCAACGTCGGGCTGGTTATCGAAGATTCCAGCCCTGAGATTCATAGTTTCATTGTGTCGTTTACAAATTCGCGGTACTTCGATGCACGCATTGCAGGAGATCGGAGGATTTTTGAGCCTGACCTGGTGCTCGGTCGAATCCGCGCCATAGTCGTTGTCCCATCGGATTTCTCCAGAAAAAGCATTCGTGAAGGCACTTCGGCTCCTATCCAGATTATTACTGACGGAAGCGAACCGAACACAGCGAACCTCGTAGGGGGCTATGTGCAAGGCGTCCTTTTGGGCTGGCTCAACGAGCAGTCGCTGGACAAGGGGGTGATCTTTCGACCTCCAATAGAGATACAGCCCCGTCTTTGGTTCAATCCGGAACTCGAGAGCCGTAATTTTCTGATCCCTGGGTCCATGGCCACTATCATGGCGATTATCGGCACGCTTTTGACGGCGCTAGTCATTGCCCGGGAGTGGGAACGAGGAACCATGGAGGCGCTCATGGCCACTCCCGTCGGGATAACCGAATTACTGATCGGAAAGTTTGTACCGTATTTCATACTGGGAATGGGTTCAATGGCGGTCTGCGTTTTTATGGCTTTCTTTGTGTTTGGCGTTCCCTTTCGCGGCTCACTGTTCCTTCTGGGGCTCGTTACTGCCGCATTCCTCTTCGATGCCCTCGGGCTCGGCCTTCTGATTTCAACTGTCGCCAGAACTCAGTTTGTGGCCTCCCAGGCCGCTTTGATCGTTTCTTTTCTACCCGCTTTCATCTTGTCGGGTTTTATATTCGACATCACCAGCATGCCGTTGCCGATCAGGATGCTGACATATGCTCTTCCGCCGCGATACTTTGTGTCTTGTCTTCAAACTCTGTTTCTGGCCGGCAACATTTGGGCCGTCATTTGGCCGAATGTCCTCGCGATGGTCGGCTTCGGCTCACTCTGCTTCGTTGTCATTTGGCGCAAAAGCGTAAAGCGATTGGACTGAATCATGCTCCGACGTACATACTTTCTGATTATCAAAGAATTGACAATGATTTGGAGCGACAAGAAAAGCAGGTTCGTGCTGATTGGACCGTTGCTCATCCAACTGATAGTCTTTTCCTACGCGATCACCTTGGAAGTGAAAAATGTCTCGATGGGGGTTCTGGACAAAGATGGAGGCGGTGCCGCTCATGAGCTTGTCCAACGCTTCAAGGGATCGCGGACCTTCACGAGGATCCATTACCTGAGAGGTTTTCAGGAAATTCGCCCTGCTATAGATTCACAAGAAGTACAGTTCGTTATCCAAATCCCGGAGGATTTCTCACGTTTGGTGGAAGCAGGCAAGACCGCTCAACTTCAATTCATCCTTGATGGTAGGCGATCAAATTCCGCGCAAATCATCCAGGGATACGCTTCTCAGATCGTAAATCAGTTCAGCAGTGACGTGGCAAAAAAGACAGGCAGAGCTGCCCCGTCCGCGGAGCTGATTGTACGAAACGCATACAATCCCAATCTCGACTACCAATGGTTCACCGTGCCCAGCCTCTGTGCTATCTTGCCGATGCTCATTGCGCTTCTCCTGACATCGCTCTCGGTCGCACGCGAACGAGAACTTGGCACCTTCGACCAGTTGCTAGTATCACCATTGCAGCCGTTGGAAATTCTTATAGGCAAGACTGTTCCGGCGGTGATCTTTGGCTTGTTTGAGGGAACCTTGGTTGTCTGCGCCGCGGTCTTTCTCTTTCGCATCCCTCTCACAGGCTCGCTGCCGCTGCTCTATGCAAGCATGACCGTCTTTCTTCTGGCGGCGAGCGGCATAGGCCTGTTTATTTCCTCTCTATCCATGACGCAGCAGCAAGCAATTCTCGGGTCCTTTGTTTTTATGGTCCCGGCGAACCTGCTTTCCGGATTTGCGACTCCTCTCGAAAATATACCCGCGTGGCTTCAGCCGGTCAGCATGGCTATCCCGCTGCGTTACTTCCTCATTGTCGCCAAAGGGATCTTCATGAAAGACTTTACGGCTTCGGCTGTTTGGCAGGAGACGTGGCCGATGGCGGTGATCGCTGTGTTCACGCTAACCGCTGCGGCATGGTTGTTTCGGAAGAGGCTGGAGTGATATAGACAGAAGACCACGGGCGGTCCTGTGATGATTCACCGCAGAGTGCGCAGAGATCGCAGAGAAAACAGAATCCTCCGTGTTTTCTGTGTTCTTCGCGGTAAACGATTACACAGAAATGATGTTCGATTGGCAATCCCGAATGGAGGAGCCGGAAGTCTCACCGTGACCGGCGTTTCCTCCGTCATTCTTGCGAACAACCATGACCTGTCGGTCACAACGGAACAAGAAAGTGCAGCGATAGAGTCTGGTGCCACGGATGCGTCCCGCCCCGCGGGATTCATCCGTGCCTGCCGGTTATTACTCGATGGTCCACGGTACGTCTCCAGCAAGGGAACGGAGTACCACGGACGTCCCGATGGACCCCTCCTAGCACGGATGAGCCTTCGGCACATCCGTGGCACCAAATTTCTAACAGCCCGTGCACAAAGGGCAGGCACTTTCAGATAAAAGCAGAAATCCAGACTCTGGACCCCGGATCAAAGCCTGCCCCGGACACCGATCCAGGGTCCGGGAGTGATCACGCCGCTGGCGTGACCATTGCCGCAAATCGGACAAATGTTTTGGCATGCGTTATAATTGGAGCCGGCTATTGGCGGAAAGGTAAGGCGATTTATGAGCGCGAAAAAAGTACACGGATGAGCCGTTGGGTGAGGTCAAGATAATTTCTGATTTTCTGCCCTCTCCTGATGAACTGGCGTTTAGAGAGGAATCAGTTAAGGTAACTATTTCCCTCAGCAAGAGAAGCGTAGAGTTCTTTAAGTCCCAGGCCACAAAACATCATACACAATATCAGCGCATGATCCGGCAGTTACTTGACGCCTATGTGGATGCACAGCGGAGATCGGTAACTGTTCGCTCAACTGGGACCGGCCGCAAGCGTCGTGACGGTCGTGTTCCCGCCCGTTCCACAAGCGACGGAACCCGGACTGCTTGCGAGCGGACGGCCGGTTAGTTCAACTCGTTACACTGCCCACAGTGGAGGTTTTGTTGCTGACTCGCCGAAATTTTCTGCGGGCCTCGGGTGCCGCGATCGTGGCCGCAGCTGGCCTAGGGTTTTACACCTGGCGGGTGGAGCCTCACTGGCTGGAGTTCGTGTACCGTTCGTTGCCGATTCGAGGATTACCCTCTTCGTTGCAGGGGCGCACGTTGGTCCAGCTCAGTGACATTCACGTGGGCGGTCGGGTGGACGATGAATACGTGACTGCTACTTTCAGAAGGGTCGCAGCTCTCCGGCCGGATATCGTCGTGGTGACAGGCGATCTGATAAGCTATCATTCATCAATCTTCGAGCAGACGGAGTCAATCTATCGGTATTTCCCGACGGGTCGGCTAGCCACGCTCGCGATTCTCGGCAACCACGATTACGGCCCTGAGTGGGCACACCCTGAGATCGCAGCTCAGGTCGTTGACACTGTTGCGGCGTTTGGCATCACTGTGCTGCGAAATCAAGATCACGAGGTCGAGGGCCTTCGAGTGGTGGGACTGGACGACTTGTGGGCGAAGCGATTCGATACGCGACAGGTAGTGCCTCTCTTGAAGTCAACGGCGCCGACAATGGTGCTGAGTCACAATCCCGATACAGTTGATCTGCCCGTCTGGGACGGTTATGATGGATGGATACTTTCAGGCCACACTCACGGCGGGCAGTGCAAGCCGCCGTTTCTCCGTCCGCCATTGCTGCCGTGCCGCAACCCGCTCTACACAGCGGGCGAGTTCGACCTCAGTGGTGGCCGCAGCATGTACATCAGCCGCGGGGTCGGTCACCTGTTGCATGTGCGGTTCAATGTTCGGCCCGAAGTCACGGTTTTCGAGCTGCGGTCCGCCTGAGGACAAAGCACAAACCTGCAACCAGACCAATCGAAAAACGAAGCGACAGCGCCTGTTGGCTACGAAGAGCTGTTACGCGGCATTATTCTTTCAACTCTTTCACCCATCGTGAACGGTCCAAGGGACGGAAGCCGATTTGCTGATAGAAAGATGTTGCGCGGCTCTGCCTGGCATCAACTTCCAAGTCTATCGCTACAATGCCGGCTTCCCGCGCCCGCTTTAAGACCTCAATCATCAACGCAGTCCCGATGCCCCGGTGCCGACAATCGGGAGTGACATAAAGCTCCTCCAACCACGCGACAAGACCGCAATGTTCCATACTCAAAATAGTCGCGACATAGGCAACGCCGACAACTCGGCCGTTTCTCGCGCCACCAGGATAAACCCACGAGCCGAGTCGCGGGCAACGTCTTCCAAGACTCGTGCCAAGGCTTTGTCAGATGCGTCAATCCCGAGCTCCCGAAGGTGCTCGACCAATAGCTGCGCACATTCGTAGCAATCGTTGGCTACAGCCGGCTCGATAGAGAACGTTTTCATGTCACGAGGGCGCGTATACGCCCTATCCTTTCGCCTTTCGAGCCGCTTTAATGTCATCCAGGTAGAGTTTGATGAGGGGGCTCATCTCAGGGGGCTGCCATTTGGCAGCCTTGGGCTCTTCAGGCCAGGTGAAAGAAAGGTGCCGGATTTCTCCGGGTTCCCGGACCTTTTCCAGGTACAGAGAGGGTTTCAAGGAGGACTTTCCGCTGCCCTTGCCTGTCTCCAACTTCTCCGACCGGTCTACCGTAGGGATATTCGATAGCTGCGGATCGAGGAATGCCCACAAGCCTGTGGAATTCCGGAGTGGGAGTGAGCACCACAGTAGAGAAACCAGCCTCCTCGAGGACTCTTGCGGCCAGTCCCACGGACTGGCAACAGAAAGGTCAAGCTGGTGTGAGAATCACAGCATCAACACCTTCTTCCTGCATTTTCTTGGACATGGGCTCTATGGCTTCTTTCAGGAAGTCAGTGCTCTCCCACTGAAACCCGTAGAAGGAATAAGCAGTGGGCGCAAGGCGACCGATAATTCCCTCGTGCTCAAACTCGCTTATCCGAGCCAACGGCAGCATCACATTGATGTCTTGGAGGATGTATTCCGTGTTGATATGGAGGTGATTCACAGTGATATCCGCGGCCGTTGTGTTTTTCGGGAGAGCCCTGAAAGATCGGTCGCCCCATGTGCCTTCTTTCTTTTCCCTTTCCATGTCAAAAGGCGGGTCTGTCTTCAGGCTGATACCTGCACTAGTAACGAGGGCCAGAGTTGCTTCACTCAACGGCTTGGAAAGCGGAGTAAACGGGATGCTCCCCTTAAAACTTTGGTCCGGAATCAAACTGTTTATCCAAGCGGCCAAACTGGGTGGAAGAAATCGAAATCCATCAACGGTTTTCTCAGTTGCTTGCATAGACCTCCCCTTTCCAAGTTTCATATTGTTCGCCATAACGAACTTAGTCTGAGTGTAGTGAACCGTGCGCTCGTCACTCAGCATACCTCATATCCTAGCATGGTCAAAACCGTTTCTTGAATAAAGGCTTCATTCGCGACCGATTGAAACCGCGCCAGACTTGGGCGAGCTTGTTGGGCAAAATGGCCCATGAGCAGATAAGGAGAGGTCAGTTTGACCTACTACAACATGTTGTCATCATTTGTATTCTTTTAAATAACCAGAAATAATGAGCCATTCTGCCCAATGCCCTGTACCCACACCTGCAAAATCCGTAAGGTGACCAAGCTCGCGGAATCACCTATTAGCCCCACATCCGCCTCCTGGTCCTGAATTCACGAAGCGGTGGCATACCATTTGCTTTCTGTCGAGTAGGACAGGTTCCAAACCCGGACAGCAGCGAGGATCAACCCGGACTCGAATCGGGTCAAGAGCCAATTTTCAAAAGGAGGATTTTTGAAGATGAAAAGAGCGATCATTGTGTTGGTGGCTGCGATTTTTTTGGTCTGGGGTCCAGCCGCAGCACTTGTCAAGGCCCAAGAGAAGAAGGCAGTTCGAGTGGCCGGGGCCGGGTTACTTTCTGAGTGGCTTCAGGAAAATGCGGAACAGTATATGAAGGGCGCTCCCGCCTGCTCGGTCACGATCTCTGGCGCGACCACCGGTATTGGGGTGCAAAGGCTCATGGAAGGAAACGCAGAACTAGGAGCCCTTACCAGAGCTATGACAGCCGAGGAAATCAAGAAAGCTGAAGCACAGGGGTTGTCCGTGGGTTCCAAACTGGTTGGTTATATCGGACTGGCGGTTGTGACAAATAGTAAAAATTCTGTCAGTGAGCTTACGATGGAGCAGTTGGCGAATATCTTCAAAGGGGAAATCAGCAACTGGAGCCAAGTCGGTGGGCCAAATGAACCGATAAAAGTAACCGTCAGGGCAGTGCCGGAGACTGGCGCCGGGGTCCTTTTCCAGCAAAAAGTCTTAAAAGGCGAGCCATATGCAAAAGGCGCGACAGTGATGGCTTCCTACAATACGACTGTCACGGTCTGCAGTAAATCCTTCGCCGTAGGATATATACCCACCACAACGACTTATTTCGACAAGCTGGAGGAGCGCGGGGTCAAGATAGTCAACATAAAACAAAACGCAAATTCTGCGCCTTTTCAATTGGCTAGCGGAGTTTCCAGGGAAGCCTCATATCCGATCTCCGTA
>CAVUIT010000018.1:0-190108 GCA_963741625.1 uncultured delta proteobacterium | reverse complement strand
CCCACAGTTGATCGAGGTGATTGGATGCTGGTTAAATATTCCCGCACTAGGGGATTAATAATCATTCTCGGTCTTCTCATCCTGGGTGTCGCCGGTACCGCGATTCTTGACGCTACCGGATGGGACCTCGATTGGGTGAGCCGGTTTTACACGCCAAGTGGGGCCCGAGGCGGATGGACTCACGGCCGTGAACAACCTTGGGGCTTTTTATACGACTATGGTGAGATTCCGCCCTTTCTTCTCGCAACTGCGGCACTGGCGCTCTATGTGGCGGTCAAATTGGGTAAGGCCAGGCGCCAATATGCAAAAAGCTGCCTGGTGGTGATTCTGACTGTAGCCCTCGGACCCGGACTGCTGGTTAATGGGATTCTAAAGCCTTACTGGGGACGGCCCCGCCCTGCGGATATTACGGCAATGGGAGGCACACAAGAATATCGCAAGGTGTGGATGCCGGCTGGGGTAAACGGAGGCAAGTCCTTCCCCTGCGGCCACTGCTCGATGGGCTTCTCGCTGGCCTCCGGCGCAGCCTTCTATCCTTTCCATCCTGTGTTGTCCGTCTGTGCACTGGCCGGCGGGATCGCGTTCGGGGCGCTTCTCGGCGCTGACCAGGATAATCCAAGGCGGTCATTTTCCGACAGATGTGCTCTGGGCTGGGATTTTGATGCTCATGCTCGTGGCGACCCTATACTATCTCGTATTCCGGGTCCCCGAGCAAACCAACTCATCTTGACCGATCCCCGAATTGACAGTCATATTCTCGTCGGCTGCCTCTCCAGCCATTCTTATGAAGACGTGTTGCCAACAATGGAAGAAGGGGGACAGGAAAACCTCTCCTCCCTTGACTTCAACAGCGCGAGCACCAAGCGCCTCACAGCAGGAGGAAACCGAGCGAGTCCGTGGAGCCCCCGTTAACTAATGGTAGCTCACGCTCAATCTGCCTGCCCCGTCATTTCCGTGGAGTGCCCCTGTTTGCTTCTGCATGGCTCTGGCTACGTCATCTCTCACTGCGGAGAGAATCCGCAACCCCTCTTCAAGGTCTTTCACGCGAGGCTGGATCACGTCTTTTGAGAAACGCTGATAGTAAATGTCTTCGCAGCCCCCAAGACTGTAGAGAAGATCATTGACTTTGCGTCTCCACTGGTCGAAGACACAGGCATTGAATTCGAATTCTACGGCCACCCCGTGAATCTGGTCCCTCTCGACAAATTCTCGGGCCATGTCGTGAAGCGCGTCAATCTTTCCTAATAGTTCGGGCCCAATGGTCATGTTTCTCACTCCTTTCCGCGACCTGTCCCATCCTTTTTTTCACCCGCTCAGGTTTCGGACGAGAGATCGGGCCGGTTGTCAAATTCCCTTAGCCCCCCTTCCTCTGCTGCTAATTTGTTTATGAATATCGGGTTGTCAATGCTCGCCACTTAGCCCACTGTTCAGGGCGGAGCATGTTCTGAATCATGGGGACAGGTTGGGATCAGCAACATTCAAAAATCCTCAAGGTATCGTCTTGCGATTTTGAATCTCTCTGTCATAATTGGCTTAAAAACTCCTCAATTACTACAGGCATTCAACTTAAATAACTCCCCGCGTTGCCAGTCCAAGCCGTCCAGGAAGGAATTGCGATGGAAGATCGAGACAAAACTAAGCAGCAACTCCTCAATGAGTTGATTGACGAGCGCGGCCGGAGCGCTGAGCTCGAACTTAAGTTGCAGGCTCTCAGGCAGACGCAAGAGGCTCTGCGAATGACTGAGGAGAGGCTGGAGCTTGCGTTAAGCGGGGCCGAAGTCGGTTTGTGGGATTACAATCTTAAGACGGGCGAGGCATTCATCAGTCCACAGCGCGCTGCGATGATAGGATATTCTGTCGACGAACTTGAGCCTCATTTCACTTCGTGGGGGAAACTGGTTCATCCTGAGGACATCGGGCGGGTCACGGATGCTTTTAACGCTCACGTGCAAGGTCACACGCCCCTTTATCAGTGTGAGCACAGACTGCGCACCAAATCTGGAGAATATTTGTGGATCCTGGCACGAGCCAAAGTCGTGGAATGGGATGAGGACGGCAGCCCATTGCGAATAGTCGGAACCAGTCTGGACATCAGTGATCGCAAACGGGCTGACGAGGCGCTGCAAAAAGCGCACGATGAGCTTGAACGCCGCGTTGAAGAGCGCACCGCGGAACTTGCGAACTCTAACCAGCGGCTGGAACGAGAAATCGGGGATCGCAAGAAGATTGAAGAGGCGCTCAGAGAATCCGAGGAAAAGTTCCGGTCCGTGGTGCAGACAACACTCGAGGGCGTTTGTGTAGTTCAAGATGCAACTTTCAAATTCGTTAACCGTAGCATAGCGATGTTTATGGGCTGCACCGAGGATGAGTTGATTGGCAGACCATTCACAGACTTCGTTCATACCGATGATAGTGAAGCGGTCTACCAGCGCTATTCGGAACAGTTGGCCGGACAGAAACAAAAACTTCGCTTCAACTTTCGAGTAGTAGACAACGCCGGGAACGTCAAATGGCTGAATGGAAGTACTGCTCTGATTTCCTGGGAGGGGAAGCCCGCTGTATCTCTGTTCGCCATTGACATTTCCCGGCGGAAGCGAGTGGAGGAGGCCCTAAAGGAGAGCGAAAAGCGATACCGGGAACTGGTGGAAACAGCTAATGATATCATATACCTTACAGATGCGAACGGACATTTCCTGGTATTCAATGCAGTCGGCTTGAAGATTACCGGATATTCTCAGGAAGAGATTGTCCACAAGCATTATCTGGACCTGATTCATCCCGATTACAAGGAGCAAGTTGCGAAATTTTATGGGTTGCAATTCGTCAAGCGGATTCCGGACACCTACTATGAAGTGCCCATCATTACCCACGAGGGAAAGACGGTTTGGATAGGACAAAATGTGCAGTTGGTAATGGAAGGTGACGCTGTAGTCGGATTCCAGGCCATTTGCAGGGATGTTACGGACCGTAAGCGTGCAGAGGAAGAACTGCGGGAGAGTGAAGAAAGGTTGGAACTTGCACTGAGGGGAGCAGATCTTGGCTTGTGGGACTGGAACCTCAAGACCGGCTGCGCTGTTTGGGACGAACGAGCTTCGTGGATGCTAGGATATTTGCCCGGCGAGGTTCAGACTAACCTTCGTACGTGGAAAAGCCTCGTCCACCCGGAAGATTGGCCCCGCGTTTCGGTGGTTCTTAATGGTCATCTTGAGGGACGCGTTTCTTTTATTGAGCTTGAGTATCGACTTCGTTGCAAATCCGGGGAGTGGAAATGGATTTTGAGTCGGGGCAAGATCGTGGCATACGACACTGACGGGACGCCTCTGCGTATAACCGGAACGAGCCTTGATATTTCTGAGCGCAAGCAGATGGAGCAAGCCCTGCAGGAGAGTGAAGAAAGGTACAGAGCCATCTTCAACAATGCTGCTCTAGCGATTATCGTCTCAGATCACGAAACTCGTTTTCTCGAAGCGAATTCCCGCTGGTTAAGCATGTTGGGTTACACCCAGGAGGAATTAAAGGCCCTCACAGTATTTGATATAACCCACCCGGACGATCGAGAATTGTCGATTGCAAATTTGTCAGCTCTGGTTGACGGTAAAGTCGACTCCTATACAGTGCAAAAACGTTACGTCAGGAAGGACGGGCAGGTGGTCTGGGCGGATGTGCACGTGTCAGCAATCCACAACCAGCGCGGAGAATTTGTGGCAAATTTGGCGGTGGTCGAAGACATCACTGATCGCAAGCGGGCTGAGCAGGAACGAGAGGGAATGAGGGCCCAGCTTCTCCAGGCACAAAAGATGGAGGCAATCGGAACGCTGACAGGTGGCATTGCTCATGAATTCAACAACTTGTTAACTATTGTCTTAGGCTACGCTGAATTGCTTCTCGCGGAAAAGAATGAGAGTGATCCAGAGCACTCAGACCTTCAAAGAATAGTTCACGCCTCTCAGAGAGGAGCCGAGCTTGTCAGGAGTTTGCTGGCTTTCAGCAGAAAGTCTGAAATGAACTTCGCTCCCGTTAATCTCAATCGTGAAGTGGAGCAGGTCAAGAAGTTGTTGGACCGCACTTTACCTAAAATGATAGAGATCGAACTCAATTTGTGCGATGGGTTGAAAACTGTCGAGGCAGATTCCGGCCAAATAAGGCAACTTCTGATGAATCTGGCCTTGAATGCTAGGGATGCCATGCCCGAAGGAGGCAAACTGAGCATAGGAACAAACAACCTTGGCGAAGGACATTTGTCTGCGCCCTCTGGAGCAAAGCCAGGAGACTATGTGCAGCTCACTGTTTCGGACACAGGAATCGGCATGGACGGAGAGACCTTGGATCGTATTTTTGAGCCATTCTACACTACCCAAGGACTCGCGTACAAAACGGGGCTGGGGCTTGCCGTGGTGCATGGCATCATTGAGCAACACGGAGGCTATGTTAGGTGCGACAGCAAACCCGAACACGGCACCACTTTCCAGATATACTTGCCGGCAGCACCGCCACGGAAAGCCGACGTGGTTTCAGTAAAAGCCCAACCCTTGGGCGGAACAGAAACAGTTTTGATAGTGGATGACGAAGAATACGTGAGAGATCTGGCAAGCCGATTCCTGGAGCGTGCCGGATACCGGGTAATCGCCGCGGAGGATCCCCTAACGGCTCTGGCCTTATATGACAAGGAAAGAAGCGACATCTCGTTGGTGATCCTCGATTTAATCATGCCGAAGATGGGAGGGAAGCAGTGCCTCGAGGAACTTCTGAAAATTGACCCCAGGCTGAAAGTGCTTATAGCAAGCGGTTATTCTGACACTTACAATAGAGAAGAACTTGTACGGGCCGGAGCTAGGGGATTCGTAGGAAAGCCTTTTCGTATGACAGAATTGCTTCAAGCTCTTCGCGATGTTTTGGATGCCGATTGATCGGAAATTCGAGAAGTCTCGCTTGCCCGTTCCTTCCTGTGCCTAATTGGTCCAATTCGTAATTCTGGTGACGCATTCTTGGACTGGAGACGATGAAAGAGGATCCCAGACCTCGGTTTGGTGAGACAGGCAAGATGCCTGTCTCACCATCGGCCCCGCGTCTCGCGGGGCTCCGGAGGCCGAAATAGGTCAATACTTTCGGCACATGCCATACTTCCACATAGTTCGCCGGCACGGAGGTCCCGCGGGACGCAGGACTATCAATTTGCAAAGATCGCTCTTTGCAATGTGCCACTGACTTTGGCAATCACTCCCAAACCTCGAAAAGCAATGACTTGCATGATCGGATCAGTAGCACTTGACGAGAGGTGATCTGTTTCATTAGGATCGCAGAGTCGCGAGGTCGCAGAAAATATCCTGGCTGGGAAAATGGCAAGTACATGAGCTGGGCTGGGAGGTAAGATGACAATCCATAGCCCGCGAGATTTTGGGTTTTTCGAGACAATGATGCTTGAGAAAATGAAAATGGCATTCATTTTTTTGACTTTCCTGGTTGCTGCTACCCCTGTCGCACTTTTCGCACAGGGCCCCTATCCCGGCCAATCCCCCCTGCCGGCTCGGCCTATTGGGCCTCCACAGCAGGTTCCGGTGCCGCAACAACAACCATCGGAATACGCTTTTAGACCGGATCTCACCAACCCTGAGTTCGGTGAGTGTCTGCAACTGGAAAAGGCTTGGCAGGCGGCTTGGCAGAGATATGCTCAGGAGTATCAGCGGCACCGTTGGATGAATCCCAGCGACCCGCAATACCCGCAGATGACCTATTATGTTAGGAATTTAAAGCAGCAACTCGATGCGACGTGGCAGACCTTCAGCGGGAGGTGCGTTTATTTTCCCGGAGTCGATAAGCCAAATCGTAAACAGGCCAGGTAAATGAGATTATGGCCGGACTGAAAACCGAGATAAATTCAAGGATTGCAGAGCCGATCAACGAAACGGACACCGATAACCATGTCGAAAGGGTGGTTTCTACCCGTGTCATTCGCTCCATACTGCTCTTCACGGTCGCCGGCGTGATTCTCTATGGCGCCGCGACATTGGCCGCGGATTACAAGACCATTACCGCGGCGCTTCGACAATTTCCTCTCCGGACATTGCTTGTGATTTTGGCGCTGGTCATCGTTGGGTGGCTGCTGCGTGGCTGGCGATTCTACTATTATCTCAGGCAGATCGGGGCAATGGTCCCTTTCACTTACTCACTTGATGCATTTTTCGCGGGATTGGCCTTGACAGGAACTCCGGGTAAAGTCGGCGAAGCGGTGAAAGGGGTTTTTCTCAAGGAAGACTATGGAATTCCAGTCACTCGCGTAGTCGGCATCGTCATGGTGGAGCGTCTCATGGACCTGTGGGGGGTGCTGATTCTCGGTTCATGCTCCTTGCTTCTGTTCAGCGGCTGGCGCACCCTTTTTCTCCTTTGCGCGGCGGTAGTGATTGCAGGCGGCGTTTTTATTTGCATGGAGCGGGTGTATCGTCCTGTTTTGGAATGGCTTGCCGGATTCTCATTTCTGTCGTGGTTTTCGCTCAAAGTTCTCAAGATACTACTTACCGGCCGTGATCTAATGACGCCGAGGATTTTTCTGGTGGGGCTTGTGGTTTCGACGATTGCATGGGGCATGGAGTCCCTTTCGCTGTATCTGATACTTGAAGGCCTTCATCTCCCCTCCACTCTTTTGGAGGCCAATTTTGTCTATTGTTTTTCGACCATCGTGGGCGCTCTGTCTATGCTGCCCGGCGGGATCGGGGGTACCGAAGCGGGTATGATTGGATTGCTGGCTGTTATGGGTATCTCTTACACTAACAGCCTGCCCGCGGTCATTCTGATCCGATTGTGTACGCTTTGGATGGCTATTCTAGTGGGGATCGGCTTCATGATTTTCATGCTGGCTCGTTCCCGCAACAAGTTACGGGGGGCTGCCTCCCCTTGCCCGGACCGGGACCCTTTTGTTCCGGAAAATCCTTTCAAGGAGCCAAGTGCATGAGTGACGACTATGATGTGGAGTTGACCGAGGAGCATATCATGCTCCGGGATATGGTTCGCAAATTCGCAGACAAGGAAATAGCGCCTGTGGCCGATCAGGACGAGAACGAGCATCGTTTTCAACGAGAACTCGTGAATCAAATGGCTGAACTGGGTCTCTTCGGCTGCCCGGTCCCTGAGGAATACGGCGGCAACAACATGGGATATCTGGCCCACGCCATAGTAACCGAAGAGATCGGCAGAGTGTCGGGCTCCCTCAGGGTCGCTTTCAACATGCAGACCATGGGGACGGCCATGTCCATCCTCAAATGGGGGAGTGAAGACATAAAGAAGAAATACATTCCGGAACTCATGTCGGCCAAGATGTTGGGCTGCTTCGGGATCACCGAACCGGATGCCGGTTCCGATACCGCGGCCATGTCCACCACCGCGGTGAAGGACGGCGACCATTACATTCTCAATGGCCGAAAGATGTGGATCACCTGGGCGCCGGTTGCAGACATGTCCGTAATATTCGCAATGACGGACAAGTCGTCAAAGCACAAGGGGATGAGCGTCTTCGTTATGGACATGCATTCGCCGGGCGTGTCGACCCTTGCCATCAAGGACAAACTCGGCCTCTGGGCCTGTCCCACGGGTGAAATCATTATGGAGGACGTCAAAGTTCCGGCAGGCAACCGCCTCGGTGAGGAAGGAAAAGGCTTCTCTTACCTCATGCAGGAACTTATCAGCACGAGACTTTCCGCTGCCGCGGGAGCAGTCGGCAGTTGTCAGGCAGCTTTGGATGAGGCAATTAAGTATGCAACCGAGCGTAACCAGTTCGGCCGTCCCATCGCGGAATTTCAGATGGTGCAGGAAGTTATTGCGAGGATGGTCGCTGAAACCGAGGCCGCAAGGGCGCTAACCTGGAGATGCGCCATTCAGAAGGACCGCGGACTGGTCCATAACATGAGAGAGACTGTGCTCGCCAAGTATTATGCATCCCGCGCAGCGGACGAAGTTCCGAACCTGGGCCTGGAAGTGTTGAGCGCCTACGGCTACTCCAATGAGTACCCCATTGCAAGAATCCTCCGTGACGGGAAAGTGTATAAGATTCTCGAAGGGGCCACCAATATCATGAAGATGATACTCGCGGCGGATGCGTTGGGATTGAAAAAGGCAAATAGATAAGAATTCCGTCATAGCTGGCGAAAGAGGGCCTCGCCAACTGGTCCCCATCATCAGTAGCGCCGGCATCTTGCCGGTGGGTAATGCACCGGCAAGATGCCGGCGCTACTGCCACTTGTTGATAACCATTAGGATTTAGTCGCCAGGCGAGCGTTGTCGGCTCCGAGCGGAATCGGCATGAGGTCACATTCTGTAAAAGTATGGGATTTTCATTCAGGGTAATTCACAAGGATTCAGGAAGCAGAGCCAGGCTGGGAGGCTTGACCGCGGGCGGTCCGGAGGTCCTGACTCCTGCTTTCATGCCGGTGGGTACCCGCGGCGTGGTGAAGACGGTATCTCCGGAGGAAGTGTGGGGCCTCGGGTACAGACTGGTACTTGCCAACGCCTACCATCTGTACCTCCGGCCGGGTCACGAGTTGGTGGAACGGCACGGGGGCCTTCACAGGTTCATGGACTGGCCCGGTTCCATTCTGACGGACAGCGGAGGCTTTCAGGTCTTCAGCCTGGCGCGTCTCCGCAAAATCAGCGATGAGGGAGTGCTGTTCCAGTCCCACATAGACGGCAGCTCCCATTTGTTCACGCCGGAGTTGAGCATACAAGTCCAGGAAGCGCTGGGATCAAATATAATCATGTGCCTTGACGACGTCAGGGGCTATCCGGTCACCAAGGAGGAGGCCCAGGAGGCGGTGGTCAGGACCAGCGGATGGGCGGAGAGATGCCTGAAATCCAAAAAAAAAGTTGACCCTGGTTTGTTTGGCATAGTCCAAGGGTCGGTGTTCTCAGATCTGAGGAAATTGAGCACGGACAGCCTCACTTCCCTCGATTTGGACGGATATGCCGTCGGCGGTCTCAGCGTCGGGGAACCCCATGATATCATGGTCGAGATGCTGGAGGTCACGGTACCGCTGCTTCCTGAGGAAGCCCCCAGATACGTGATGGGGGTGGGAAAGCCGCAAGATATTCTTGATGGGGTGCTACGGGGGGTCGATCTGTTTGATTGCGTGCTACCCACACGCAACGCGCGTAACGGAACGCTCTTCACCTCTCAGGGGTCGGTAAACATAAGAAATGCCCGGTATGCAGATGATCCCGGGCCGGTGGATCCTTGCTGTACATGTCCGCTGTGCGACAGAGTACTCCAGGGCTTATCTGCGACACCTGTTCCAGGAAAAGGAGATCTACGGTCTGCGTCTTGCTACGATCCACAACCTCAGTTTTTATAGTCGGATGATGGAGAGTATTCGCGACGCAGTGAGAGACGACAAACTACGATCCTTTGCCGGGGAGTTTCTGGCAAAGATGGAGGAGACAGATGATTGATGTGGCTTATGCCATGGCCCCTCCCGGTGGTTCGGGCGGGGGTGATCTGAATCAGCTCATAGGTTTTCTACCCATTGTGCTGATTTTTGGAGTTTTTTATCTTTTGCTTATAAGGCCGCAGCAGAAGAAGGCCAAAGAGCACCGGGCACTGCTGGAAAACCTCAAGAAAGGCGATGGAGTAATTACTCAGGGGGGCCTGTACGGCAAAATTACAGCTGTGTCGGACCATGTGTTGACTTTGGAAATCGCTGACAAGGTCCAAGTGCGCGTGTCGAGAGCCCACATTGCGGGGCTGGCCCCCTCGGGCAAAGAGCAAAATCAGTGAGGAGTGCCAATAGATGACCCAGAACCTCCAGTGGCGGATAATCTTAATTGGAGTGGTCCTGGCAGTGAGCGCGTTCTTGGTCTATCCGTCGGTGGGACCGGTGCCTCCCTTCTGGGCAAAATATCTTCCCAACAACCCGGTCCGCCTCGGACTGGATCTTCAGGGCGGGCTCTATCTTGTCCTGGAGGTTCAAGCCGACATGGCGGTGGAGGCGGTTGTTGATCAGAGCGTCTCTGAGGCATCAGCCCTGATGAAGGACGAGAAGATAAGGTATAACGACATTAAGAGGACTTCTCCGACCTCACTGACTGTTTATCTCAAGGACGCGGACCAGGCAGGGCTGTTTGACGAGAAGGTCCTGGACAAGCTGCAGAACTACAAGAAGGCTTCCGCGGCCCAGACCGACAAGGGGTTCGAAGTCCAGCTTCAGATGGACCAGAAAGCTGCAGAAGTTATAAAGCAAAGGGCCGTCAGGCAAGCTGTGGATACCATTCGGAACCGCGTAGACGCCTTCGGCGTCGCGGAGCCGGACGTCGTGATCCAGGGCGTAGATAGGATAGTTGTGCAGTTGCCTGGGCTCAAAGAAGACATAACTCGCGCGATCGACATCATCAAAAAGACCGCACGACTCGAATTCAAGCTCGTAGATGAGAAGGGCGATCTGAATGCTGCCTTGAAAGGGGATATCCCGAGCGGCGATGAAATTCTCTATCAGCAAGAGCGCAATGCACGAACCGGCTCGTCCAGCGCGAAGCCGTTGCTGATAAAAAAGCAGATTCTCATGACCGGTGACTCTATCACCGATGCCAAAGTTCAACCTGGCCACATGGGCGGGATGATCGTCCACATGGACTTCAATAGGTCCGGAGCTATTCAGTTCGAGAGGATAACCGGGGATCATGTCCGGGAACGACTGGCCATAATCCTTGATAACAGAGTCTATTCCGCACCGGTGATCAAGGATCGGATATCCGGCGGATCTGCCATAATCGAGGGCACATTCAGCCCGGAAGAGGCTAGCGACCTGGCCCTGGTGCTGCGAGCAGGTTCGTTGCCCGCGCCGGTAAAAATCCTGGAAAATCGGACAGTGGGCCCGTCTCTCGGTGAGGATTCCATTCGGCTTGGGCGAAACGCGATATTGCTCGGCATATTTCTGATCGCGATCGGCATGGCCCTCTATTACAAGTTGTCGGGACTGGTGGCTGATGTAGCCCTGATCTCGAACCTTCTGCTCATCATGGCTGTTATGGTTTCGCCCGGCTTGCGTGCCACTTTGACTTTACCGGGGCTTGCAGGGGTGGCGCTGACCATTGGTATGGCAATCGATGCGAACGTTCTCATTTTCGAGAGAATACGAGAGGAACTGCGCAGTGGAAAGTCGCCCAAGGCTGCTTTGGACACTGGTTATACCAAAGCGTTCATGACGATTCTCGACACCCACGTCACGAACATCTTAGCCGCCCTTCCTCTGATACAATTCGGGACCGGGCCTATCAAAGGCTTCGCAGTTACGTTGTGTATAGGGCTCGTGATTTCCTTGTTTACGGCATTTTTCCTCACGCGCACGATTTTTGATTACGCGTTTCAGGTTAAGCGGATCAAGAGCCTGAGCATTTGATTGCCAAAGTTGGTAGGGGCACGGCATGCCGTGCCCCTACGGCAGCGTGAGGTCGTCCGATGAAGTACTTTTTTCAAGGCTCATCAGTATAGAGCTTACAACTAAGACCAGTTCCTAAACATCCCTGCGACTTTCAGAAGGATTGAACCGGTGGAGCTTATAAAACCCAATATCAACATCAATTTTCTTGGCAATAGGTACTATGCCTACGCGTTCACTACGATCATGATCGTCCTTTCCCTGGCCTCCATTCCCGTCATGGGCTATATGAAGCTCGGGGTCGACTTCACCGGCGGCGTAGTGGTTCAGGTGAAGTTCAACAAACCGGTGCACACCGACCAAGTGAGGGAGGCTCTCAAACCGCTGGGCGAGAACCTAGTGGTTCAGCAATTCTCAATGGCATCGGGTGAGGAATTTGTTATTCGGATGGAGCAACATGAGGAGAGCGCCGAGAAGGCGTCCCAGCAGGTCAAAGATCTCTTGGACACTCAAATCGGCAAGGGGAGCACTGAAATCCGGAGTTTGGAAGTAGTGGGCCCCAAGGTAGGGAAGGACCTTCAGGAATCCGCCATCTGGGCCACTGTCATTGCTCTCATTTTTCTTCTCATTTACATGGCCTTTCGCTTTACGTTCACAATGGGATTGGGCGCCATTGTCTGTTTGATACACGATTTGTGCATACTGTATGGATTTTTCGCCTGGACCGGCAAAGAGTTCAATTTGACGATCCTCGCGGCCATGCTGACGGTAATAGGATATGACATCAACGACACCATTGTGGTTTGTGATAGAATCAGAGAAAATCTGAAATCGATGAAGAAGGCGCCCCTCATAGACGTCTTCAATATATCCATCAATCAGACTCTTTCAAGGACCCTACTCACCAGCGGCTTCACCCTTCTTTCGGTGGTGGCTTTCCTAGTCTTCGAGACGAATGTGCTCAAAGATTTCGCCTGGGCGCTCATGGTAGGAATTGTCTTTGGGACCTATTCCTCAATCTTCGTCGCCTCTCCCTTGGTCTTGGAGCTGGACAAGATACTACCAGTGAAGCGTCGGTGACTTACAGCCGCTTACGACCACTCACATGACCTTCCTTGTTGGACATGAAAACAATCTGGCATTGCTTGAGCGGACCGTTAGAGAAGGACGGCCCGCCCATGCCTACCTTTTCACGGGGCCGGAGGGTATCGGCAAAAAACTGGTAGCGGTGAAGTTTGCCTGCCTGCTGAATTGCGCTGAGCCAGGCGAAGATGCTGATGGCTCCTGCCACGTGTGCCGCAGGATAATCTCGGAAAAGCACCCTGACGTCACAATTGAGAGGCCCGAAAAGGGCATGATCCGAATCGATCGAATTCGGGATCTTCAAGCGTTCTTCAAGTACGCGCCCGTAGAGGGTCGGTATAGGGTCACAATCATCGACGATGCCCACCTGATGAACAGGTCAGCACAAAACGCCCTTTTGAAAACGCTGGAAGAACCTCCACCCGGCCGTATTCTCATCCTCATCAGCGCCAGACCTTCTCTACTGCTCCCCACTGTAAGGTCAAGAAGCCGGCGCATGCGGTTCAACCCGATAGCTTTTTCACCATTAGCAGAGCTGTTGGAACAGAAGGGGCTCCCTGTAGAAAAGGCCCGGACGTTGGCTGCCATGTCATCCGGAAGTGTTGCACGGGCATTGGAGATGGCCGCGTCAAGCTTTCTCGATCTCCGGGAGCAAGTTGTCTCAGCCCTGACCGATCCCATGGGGAAAAGGCTCAGCGGATTATTGGAGCTTTCCGCAACGATTTCCGTTGACAGGCAAACCGCGGTTGAAGCAATAGAAATAGCCTCGACGTGGATTCGGGACTTGCTCCTTGAGCAGACAGGATTCAGCCTCAGCGGCCGGGTCCACGGAGATTTCCTTGACAGAATCACCTCGGGGGCTCAACATCACAATAGTAGACAACTGCTTTCGGTCTACGATGAACTGGTGAAAGCCTCTTCCCTCATTGAAGCCGACATCAACGTAAACCGGAACCTGGTCACAGACGTAATGTTTCTCAGAATAGCGCGGATACTGGCCGGGCCTACGCTTGGAGTTGCAACGGCCTCGCGATGAAAGACTGACGCAATGAGTGACGAGAAGTCAAAGAAAGAAGGCTCCTACCTTCCTAGGTCGTGGGGCTCTGTGCCTCGAGCGAAGGCATGCGAAGAGTGTCTGAGCCGGACTGCTCAATTCGTAGGCGGCACGGAGTGCGCGAGTCCCGAGGAAAGGGCAGGAGAAGAAACTCAGAATCAGCTTACTTTGGACCGCGCCGCCGCTGAGCTTCAGGATGACCCTGGTGCAGACTTGAGCATTCAAGGTGACGAGGCCGGTGATGTGATTGCAGAGCCGGCAATTCACAAAGCCCCGTCTCTTCCGTTCCAGGCCGGCACCATTTCAGCCCCCGGCGACGAAACCGGCCCCGAAGCCGGACCGGCAAACCTGCAAGAAGCCGGCGAACGCCATCCTATGCTGATAAGGGTCAACGTTGTGGGGATTCGCTTCGGATATGCCTGCAAAATCTATCATTTCGATGCGGGGGACATGGATCTGACCGCCGGGGACTGGGTGATCGTCAAGACCGAAAAAGGTACGGGACTCGGACAGATAGCCCTGGCCCCCTTTGAACGCTTAATGGATGCCTCTCAACTCGAGGGGTTGAGGAAGGTTATTAGAAAAGCCGGCAAGGTCGATTTCGATCAGAAGGAGCGCTGCGCACAGAGAGAAGCAGAGGCTTATGCGTATTGTATTGAACGGATCGAAGCTCTGGAATTACCCATGAAGTTGGTTGGAGTGGAGTGCTACTTCGATGGTTCCAAATATGTCTTCTATTTTACTTCGGAAGGGCGAGTCGATTTCCGAGAGTTGGTGAAGCAACTTGTCTCGCGCTTCCCGGTACGGATTGAGATGCGTCAAATAGGCGTAAGGCATGAAGCAAAAATGACAGGTGGACTGGCCTGTTGCGGCCAAGAGTTGTGCTGTGCCCGTTTTTTGACTGATTTTCGGCCCGTATCGGTCAAGATGGCCAAAAACCAGAACCTTTCGCTGAACCCGACCAAGATCTCCGGTGTCTGCGGCCGACTTATGTGCTGCTTAGGCTACGAACACGACATATACGAGGCATTCAGGAAACAGCTGCCAAAAGTCGGAAAAACAGTGAAAACTCGAAAAGGGGATGGAGTGGTGCTCAAACACAATCCTCTCGCAGAAACCATTTTCATTCGCGTGGATGAAGAAACAATAGTGGAAGTCACTAAGGACGAAATAATCGAAGAGCTTGAGAATTCGGGTCAAAATAAGGGCGCGGCAGGCAATAGGGTAAAGGAGAGGGTGACCAAGCCCCGTGACGAGACCATCGGCAATGGCGTATGACGAGAGAGGATGGCGCGGAGACCCTTCGGTGATCTTTTCCTCAGTCGTCAACTGTAATTTGGTACTATGGATCGCGATAAGGGAAGCACGATGTCGGAAGATCCGGCCTGCATCGATAGACAGTAATCTGTCCCACCAAAGCTTTCCGAATGGCACCGGCTGCGAAAAGGTAATCAGATGTACCAAGACCATTTTGAAAGTGGGGAGCATGAATTCCGGCACCAGAATCCGTGACTCGGTCTGCCACGGCGGTATAGGCAGCCTGATTGCCGTGCGCTATGGCTTCGTTACTGCCGTTGCAATAGTCGCCCTGCTCGTCCCGTGGAGCACCGCCAAATGCGGTGCTGTCTTCGACCGGGTGATGAAGAGCGGGACGGTGCGTCTGGGAGTCCCCTATAACTACATTCCTCAGGGTTTTCTCAAGTCTTCGGGAGAATGGGTCGGTTTTGAGTTGGATTTGGCTTCGGAAATGGCCAAACACATGAATCTCAAGCTGGAAACGGTCAAGATCAATGAACAGACATGGGGCCCCACGCTCACCCGTAGTCGGATAGACGCGGCCCTTTGCCGTATAACGCACAGGCGGTCCCTTGAGAACGCTTTCGACTTTTCCGTACCGTATTTCTTTGATTCCCTGAACATTCTCATTTTGAAAGGTAGCTTTAAATCAGCCGGGGATCTCAAAGGCAACAAGATTGCCGCGGTCCAAGGATCGCCGTCCGAAAAAGCTGCCATGCGTCTCCTCAAAGAAGCCGGTGACCAGATGGCGGAGAAGAATGTAGTCTCCTTTCCGGACCGGCCCACATGTTTTATGGCACTGGGACAAGGCAAAGTGGGGGGGTGGGTGGATTCCGGCATGACCCTCATCGAGTACTCTTCCCGCAGCCCAGGCCGTTTCGAGCTTATCACCGCTTCGGATGCAGTTGAGGAGGTTGCTGTGGCGCTCCCTCGAGATGATTCCGCATGGCGGGACCTGATCAACTTTACTATTCAGGACATGGCAGCAGACGGCTCCTTCAAGAAAATATACGACCAATGGTTCGGACCGGAAACTCCGTACGCATTCCCCGTGAAACGATCCATTGATATCTGGCCGGAATGAGAATTCTCCAAACTCCCCAATCGCCCGAGCATTCAGAATTTCCGGAGAATAGCCGATGAAACGAGTGATCCTCGGCACTGCAGGCCATATAGATCACGGCAAGACAGAACTGGTGCGCGCTCTCACAGGCATTGATACAGACCGCCTTAAGGAGGAGAAGCAGCGGGGCATCAGTATAGAGCTAGGCTTCGCGTTCCTCGATCTGGACAAAGACATTCGCATGGGTATCGTGGACGTGCCGGGACATGAGAAGTTTGTCCGTCAAATGGTGGCAGGCTCAGGCGGTGTAGACATAGCCGCGCTCGTGATTGCTCTGGACGAGGGAGTAATGCCGCAGACGACGGAGCACCTCGACATCCTCAGCCTCCTCGGAATTCGGCAGGGCCTGATCGTGCTAACAAAGTTGGATCTGGTGGATGAGGAACTTGCTCTTCTTGCCGAGGAAGATGCAAAAGAGGCGGTCAAGGGAACCTTTCTGGAAAACGTTCCTATGATGCGGGTTTCTTCCAAGACCGGCGAAGGAATAGACGCGCTTCGTGATACCCTCAAACAATTGGCGTTGCAGGTCACTCAACGGCCGGTTCACGGACTGCTTCGCCTGCCTGTGGATAGAGTTTTTACCATGAAGGGACACGGGACGGTTGTTACCGGAACTCTCATATCGGGCACACTCTCAACAGGCGACGAGGTTGAGATACTGCCTGACAATTTACGTTCGTCCGTGCGTTCGCTAGAATCTCACAACAGGCCCGAGGAAAAAGCCTTTCCCGGCGAACGAGTTGCCGTCAACCTCCGAGGTTTGGAACAGGCGCAGATCCACAGGGGAGAAGTATTAACTCACCCCGGAGAGTTCCGCCCCTCATATATCGTGGACGTAAAGCTTACGGCGCTTGCGCGTTGCCCAATAGCCCTGAAAAATCGCCGCAAAGTGAGGCTTCACCATTACACGTCTGAAGTAGAAGCCCGTGTAGTGCTCCCGGACCTGGAAGCCCTCGAGCCCGGCCAGGAAACGTTGGCCCAGTTGAGAACCTCCTCTCCGGTCGTTCCGTCAACCGGCGACCGCTTTGTAATTAGGGCACTTTCTCCATCCATCACTCTAGGAGGAGGAGTGGTAGTTAATCCGCGAGGAACCAAACTAAGAGCCCGCTCAGCCAAGTCCTTCGTGGAACTGGATCACGAGGATGATGCCGCCATTGTGGCCTCATTGGTTCGTAGCGGCGGTCTGGCCGGGGTCGCGCGGAACGAATTACTGGGGATGTCAGGCTTTTCCGCCAAGCGACTCGACAAGGTACTGGATTCTCTTAGGAACTCCAGGACAGTGATCCGTTTTGACCCTTCTGAAAACAGAATGATCCACAGTGACTTCTTCGATGTGGTAAAAAACAAGATACGGGAGAAGCTCGCCACCTTCCACAAGGAGCAGCCACTCAAGGCCGGAATCCCCAGACAGGAGTTACGTTCCACTGTCCCCGGAGGCGACAAGCTATTCAAGACCGTGATCGAGAGCCTGGCGGCAAAGGGTGAGGTTGTGGATCAAGGGGACACGGTCCGCCACTCCACTCATGAGATCCGGCTAAAAGATGATGAGAAGGGCCTGAAGGAACGCCTGATGAAATTGATTGTGGGTGGTGGAAACTCGCCGCCGGTCCTCAAGGAGATACTCCAAGCCACGGCCACGGACGTCAAGCAGGTCCGGAACCTCTTGAATCTTCTGGAAAAGGAAGGTCAGGTTGTTAGAGTCAAAGAAGATCTCTATTTTTCCGGAACCTTTGTCAACGAAGTCAAGCGGAAGGTTGTCGAGTTCATACAGCGAGAAGGAGGCCTGACCCCCTCGCAGTTTCATGAAATCACCGGATCTTCAAGGAAGTATAATATACCTCTACTCGAGTATCTCGACAGGGAACGTTTTACTATGAGGGTTGGCGATCAGCGCGTGCTGAGAGGTTTCCGGGACTTCCGGTGACGGAGGTAAAGTCGAGTAGAAGTCAGCTATCTTTTTCATGTGGCTGAGGCAGTCCGTCCTCTGTCCTTCGAAGCGGCGGGCCGTGTCAGGTGTCTTTTCTTGGACGTACTGGATCAATGCCCAAGCCTGATGATCCATGCAGCCATAAGCATTGTCCAAGAGTCCGATAAGCTGTTTGTCCGCCTTCGAAATCCGGCTCGCGGCAACGGCCTGGAACTTCGCCCGAATCACCCGGACTCTTTTTTGGACGTTCTTGACGATCTCTAGCGCAGTTTCTTTAGGGATTATGTCTGCCACGAACCCGTCAGCCGTAGTTCCCAACAGGAGAAAAGAGTCGTTGAGATAAGCGGTCGCGGTCTCGCCGAAAGCGTTGAGAAAGACCGCTTCATCGGCTCCGTGGGATATCGGCGGATACAGTAATGAAATCAAGATTAACAGGCAAGCAATTCGTTTCATGACTAACACGATCTGGAATAACATTCCGGGCTTTGTAAGGCCGGTTCACGGCAAAACTCATACCACGACGACTGAAAGGAGACAACCTTTTTCATGAGAATCCTTCTTCATGCGTGCTGTGCACCTTGTCTGGTGCACCCTCTTGATGATCTGCGCTCTGAAGGCCACGAGATTACTGCTGTGTTCTTCAATCCCAACATACACCCTTACACAGAATACCTACGCAGACTGGATGCCTTTACCGTCTATACCCGCGAAAACAATGTGCGGGTACTCAACGAGGATTTCCAGGAAGGCATGGAGGAATGGCTTCGAGAGGTGGCCTTTCGAGAAACTCAGCGTTGCCGAATCTGCTTTAACTTCAGGATGGACAAAATCGCCCGGCTGGCCGAGGCCAAGGGGTTTGACGCTTTCTCTACTACGTTGCTTTACAGCCGTTTTCAGAACCACGAACTCCTGAAGTCGGTTTGTGAAGCAGTGTCTGAGAAATACGGAATCCCGTTTATTTATAGAGACTGGCGCACCGGCTGGAACGACGGTGTGAGAAGGTACCGGAAACTAGGCCTTTACCGCCAGAAATACTGCGGTTGCGTATACAGTGAAAAGGAACGCGCTCTGAAAATTATGTGACGACAATTTCAAGTTGTCTTCGGATTGGTCGATGGTGTATAAGGGTGGTCCATCCCAGACTGTACTCATGGACTCACCAATGAAGCTTTTTCGGCACATCCGCGTCGGGTGGCATCTTCTGGTCTTTAGCCTGATAGCAGTGGCCTTTGCCGCGAACGTTTCGGCGAAAGCGCCATCAAGTACCATCAGCCCAAAAGCCGCTCCCTCATATGCTCGTCCATGGGTGATGGTGGGCCTATCTCCTGACGGATGCTCTAGGGGGTGCAGGCATGTGTTTTCAGTCGTTAAAGAGCTGAGCGGCAATCCCAACGGTCTAACTGTTCATTTCAGCAAGGTGACCCCTGAATGGCTTGCAGAGCTTCAACCGTCTTTTATCATTCTCAGCCCCCAGGTACGCTGTGGTGCCGCTACACGGGCGAAATGGGTGTTTCCCTTCAGAATTTCCTCTGGATGCTACCGATGGCGGCCGAAGAGATGAATATCCCTATATTGGGGATATGTGGTGGCCATCAAGCCCTAGCGCTGGCATTCGGGGGCAAGGTCGGTCCAATAAGGGCCGGTGAAGATGATTGCATGCCGTACACCCGTGAGCGCCAAGGCGGGGTGGTTCCGCTTACACTCACGACCTCTGATCCGATCTTCAGAGGTATTGACGGCAAGCTACGAATTCTGGAAAGCCACTTTGACGAAGTCAAGGTGTTGCCGCCCGGTTTTGTGTTGCTGGCTTCGGACAAGCTTAGCCCCAACCAGATCATGCGCCACCCTACCAAGCCGGTTTACGGAGTTCAGGGGCATCCCGAAAGTTCTTTTACTACTCGGCCTGAGGGGAGGATCTTGATCAGGAACTTTCTCGAAATTGCCCTGGCTCACAATCAAACCGTGAGAACCGTTTATCGACCGCTGGTTCAGAAATTTCTGTCCCTGTTGATGCTGGATCGGGGGTTCCCCGGGAATTAATACAAATAATAGCGCTGTTCGGACGGACTATTGCGATCCTAGGAAAAAACAGAACTTACGGAAATTGCCATATAATGTCATTGCGAGGGCGTAGGCCCGAAGCAATCTCAGATACGAAGAAAACGGAGATTGCTTCGTCGTTCCACTCCTCGCAATGACAGGTCAAAAATTTCCGCTAATCTTAACTTCAGTTAATCCACAGTGCCTGCCAGCCATCTGAGTTCATCCGCGGTGCTTCGTGCCAGATATTGACCCTCCAAAAAGCCAGTCAGATTCGCTCCCACTTCGTTTAGGTACGCCGCGACGTCAGGGTGGCCTTCAAAATAGGCTTCCATCAGAGCCGTCCAGCCGAAGTCTGTCTTGGCGTTCACATCCGCGCCCGCGGCAACCAGCATTTTGGCGGCTTCCAGAGACCCTGCAGCAGCGGCAACCATCAATGCAGTTTTCCCGTCTCTGTCTCGTGCTCGGACGTCGGCTCCCCAGGAAAGGAGGAGTTCAACGATTTCGGCCTGCCCCTTGGCCGCGGCCCAGAATAAGGGAGTATTTCCGAACTTATTTGTCGCGTTGACGTCAGCCCCGTGTTCCAGAAGAAGTTCCAGCACCTCCTTGCTGCCTTTGTGGCAGGCCCAAAACAACGAGGTATTGCCGTATTCGCTGTCTCTGGCATTGATATCCGCCCCACGGTCCAAAAGAAAACGGACGATCCGCGTGTGATTCCAATACGATGCATCGAGCAAGGCATTGCCTGCCCCAATGGTGCTGCCTGTAAGCTCAGTCCCTTCTGCTAATAGTGCTTCTGTGGCCTCCGCGCGCCCCAACCTCAGCGCGTATGCCAGGGCTGTGGTCCCTTGGTTACTGCCCGCGTCCGTCTTCGCGCCGTGTCGTAGGAGAAGCTCCACCACGTGGCTGTGGCCTCCAATTGCTGCGGCCATAAGCGGCGTCTTTCCGAATTTGTTCCGGGCATTGACATCAGCGCCCCTGGACAAGAGAAGTTCAACCACAAGCTCGTGCCCCTTCACTGCCGCCCAGAACAGGCTGGTGTTACCGTATCTCGTATCCGTAGCATGGACATCCGCCCCTTGAGCAAGCAGAAGATCCACGACGGCTGGATCGCCCTTGTACGACGCCCAGGACAAGGCCGTGATGCTGTGCTTCCTGTCATGAGCATTGACGTCGGCTCCCGCGGACAGGAGAAGGTCCAGTACCGAAAGATGCCCCTTCCAGGCAGCCCATAGCAAGGGATGAGTGCCGTTTTTTCCTCGTCCGTCAGCAGAGGCGCCCCCCTCCAGCAGGATGCGGGCCAACTCGACGTCGCCTCTGTCACAAGCCCAAAACAGCGGGGTGCAGCCGGTTCCGCTGTGCGCGTTGGGGTATGCTCCCAGGTTCAAAAGGAATTCCACCATCCGGGCCTTCCCTGCCCTGGCCGCCCACAGCAAGGGTGTATTCCCGGAGCCATCCCGTGTATGAACATCCGATCGTTTGGTCAGCAGAAGTTCCACAGCCTCCGTATGACCCGTGTACGCGGCCCAGAACAGAGCGGTGCTCTTGTATCTCTTGTCCCTAACGGTGAGGTCGGCTCCACTATTCAGAAGGAGACCCACTACTTCTTCGTTCCCGCTGAAGGAGGCCCAGAACAATGGCGTGTGATTGTTATTGTTTCGCGCATTTATGTCCGCGCCCCGGGCTAACAAAAGTCTTACGATCGACGCATGACTCTTATAGGATGCCCAAAAGAGGGCTGAGTTGCCATATTTGCTGTGGGCGTTTAGGTCGGCTTCCCGATCCAGCAAAAGGCTTGCAACGGCAACACCTCCGGCCCCGGCAGCGCAGATCAAGGCTGTCTTTCCATCTTTGTCACAGGCATTGACGTCGGCCCCCCAGGCGAGGAGAATCTCCACAACCATCGGATGATTTGCTCGAGAGGCCAGAATTAGAGGGGTGACTCCAAACAGGTTCTGGACGTTGACTCGGGCCCCCTGAGTGAGCAGAAGCCTTACCACCGCGGCGCGTCCCTTGAATGAGGCCCACATCAAAGGCGTGCTGCCATATTTGTTGCGTACCTGGATATCAGCCCCTCGGGCCAGGAGGCGTTCCACTACATCGGAATGGCCCTTGGAGCAGGCCCAGAACAGCGCGGTACACCCGTACCGATTCTCCTTGGTATTGGCCTCGGCCCCTCTTTCAAGGAGTAACTCAACCAACTCAGCATCTCCGGCCCTGGCAGCAACAATTAAAGGTGTGTCTCCGGACCCGTCTTCTGCGTCGACATCCGCACCACGGTCTAGAAGCAACTCAACCACTTCAGGGTGGCCTGATGCCGCAGCCAGACGCAACGCAGTCCTGTGCGCAGTGTCTTCCACGCCCGCATGAGCTCCGGCGTCCAGTAGCAATTCGACCACTTGCACGTGCCCCTGTCTAATCGCCCAGCCCAGAGGGGTATTTCCTTCTCGGTCAGGAGCATCGACGTCCGCGCCGCATTTGCAAAGCAAGGCCGCGGCTTCCGTATGTCCCCATAGGGCGGCTTTGTGCAGCGCCGTTTCCCCTTCCCCGTTGGCCGCGTTGATTTCAGCCCCCTCATCCAGCAAGAGTTGGACTATCCTGGCATGGCCTGCAAGAGAAGCCTCCATCAGAGCGGAGTTTCCGGAAGTATCGCCGGCGTTAACCTCTGCGCCGGCCTCGAGGAGCAATTTCACGACAGCCCAGTGACCCCCCAATGTAGCGGCCATCAATGCTGTACCATCGGGGCTATCGGGGTTAACATCCGCTCCTGCGGCCAGGAATTCTTGAACCGCTGCCAGATTACCGATACGGGCCGAGTGTATGAGTTGTTCCTGCATGATGCTCATGCTTCCTATGTATTCCTATCCTTTGATATTTTATTATATTATACCATAATCATTTCCGTTTTTACAGGCATGACGTATTTTCTCCTACGCGCTGTGAGTTGTTGACAAACAGCACAAGATGGTAGAATATTAACTAGTTGCCCCTCCGGACACTGTATCGTCGAGCATCACTGCTTACGAGTTCAAACAAGGCCGTCAACAATCATCCCTGATGCCCTCTTTCGGCATATCGGATGATTTGGCTCGTTTGAGTATGGCCGCGGGAATCAATTTACGTCGCAGGCTGTGCCGCGAAGCGCTTCAAGGATAACACATTGAAGATCAACCGGAATCACGCCTGACATATTATACGGAGGTAGTTCATGGGTGATGAAGAGCGAAAAATCCTGGTAGTCGGAGGCGGGATAAGCGGGATGACCGCTGCCATTGAAGCCGCCGAAGCAGGAGCAGACGTAGTCCTCGTGGAAAAGAATCCCTATCTGGGCGGGCGCGTGACCCTTCTCAATCAGTACTTCCCCAAGCTCTGCCCTACCAACTGCGGCCTGGAGATAAACTTTAGGCGCATCAAACAAAATCCCAAGATCACTTTCCATACTCTGGCGGAAGTGGAAGCGATCTCGGGGGGACCAGGCAGCTATGAAGTTACAGTGCTGCTGAAACCTCGTTACGTAAACGACAACTGCACGGTTTGCGGCAAGTGTGGGGAGGTGTCCGAGACCCGGATCCCGAATCCTGTAAACTACAATATGGATACGGTCCCGGCAGCTTACTTGCCCCATTCGATGGCGTTCCCCTTCAAGTACGTACTGGCGCCCGAAATCATAGGGACTCCAGAAGCCCAGAAATGCGCGGAGGCATGCGCTTACAACGCCATAGACCTCGATATGAAGCCCGAGAAGGTCACTTACAATGTGGGAGCGGTAGTGTGGGCCACAGGCTGGGACCCCTACGAGGCAGCGAACGTGGACTACCTGGGGTTGGGACGGATTCCCAATGTTGTGACCAGTGTCATGTTTGAACGACTGGCCTCACACAACGGACCCACCGGTGGAAAAATCCTGAGACCATCCGACGGCAAAGAGGTGAAGAGCGTCGCGTTTGTCCAATGCGCAGGCTCAAGAGACGAGAACCATCTCGCCTATTGTTCCGGAATCTGTTGTCTGGCTTCGCTCAAGCAGGCCACGTATATAAGGGAGCAGGCGCCTGAAAGCAAAGCTTTTATCTACTATATTGACGTGCGCGCCATGGGAAAATATGAGGATTTCTATACCAAGGTGAGCCAGGATGAGAACGTAACGCTCATCAAGAGCAAAATTTCTCGGATTTCTGAAGATCCGGAATCCGGCGGAGTCCTCGTAGAAGGTGAGGACATCAGCCAAGGGGCAATGGTCAAAGAAGTGGTCGATCTCGCGGTCCTGGCCGTGGGCATGGTTCCCGGCACGGCAACTGTGAAACCGACCCTTGAGATGGAATATGACGATTTCGGTTTTGTGACCGCGTCCGGAGACTCGGGGATCATTCCGGCCGGCTGTGTCAAAGCGCCCATGGAAGTCGCGGCTTCCTTGCAGGATGCAACGGCTGCGGCGCTCAAAGCAATTCAGCGGACGATGGGGAGGTAGTGTTTATGGATCAGAAAATCGGGGTCTATATATGCTCGGGATGCGGTATCGGAGAATCCATAGACGTGGAGGCCCTCTCCGGCGTAGCCAACGAGTTCAAAATAGCCAAGACTGAGAGTCATCCCACCCTTTGCAGCGAAGAAGGGGCTGGGATCATCAGAAACGATATAGAATCCGGCGCGGTCAACTGTGTGGTAGCAGCGGCATGTTCCGGGCGAGTCAAAACGGACGTTTTCGAGTTCGATCCCATGACCACCATACTTGAAAGGCTGAATATCAGGGAGCACGTGGCCTGGTGCCAACCAGCCGGAGCAGAAGACACTCAGATGATGGCCGAAGATTATATGCGGATGGCCATTACCAGAGTGGAGAAATCGACCCTGCCCAAACCCTACCAGGAAGCAGCGGACAAGACCGTCCTGGTTGTAGGAGGAGGGGTCTCAGGTCTGCAAGCGTCCCTGGATGCCGCACGTGCCGGCTATTCGGTCATGCTGGTGGAAAAAGAGCCCGATCTGGGCGGACATATGGCTAAATGGCACAAGACCACGCCAACTGGACCGCCGTACCAGGAGATCGAAGAGATCACCGTACAAGAGACTGTCGATCTGGTAAGAGCCGAGAGCACCATCGCTGTCCATACCGGCACAACGATTGAAAAGATTTCCGGCGCGCCTGGCATGTTTGACGTCACACTTGCTAACGGTGGCGGGACCCACAAGGTCGGATCTATAGTGCTGGCTGCTGGGATGAAGCCTTACGATGCTACCAAACTGGAGCACCTCTCGTACGGCAAATTCCCCGATGTCATTACCAATGTCCAGATGGAAGAAATGGCCAAGGCTGGGAAGATCACTTGCCCTTCCGACGGCTCAGAGCCCTCGGTTGTTGCATTCATCCAGTGCGCGGGCTCCCGTGATCAGAACCATTTGCCGTACTGCAGCGCGGTCTGCTGCCGGGTTTCTCTGAAACAGGCCCTGTACGTGAAAGAGCAAAACGAAGAAAACAAGGTCGTCGTCTTCTACAAAGACATCCGGACTCCCGAACAGCATGAAGAATTCTACAAGAAAGTGCAGAAGGACGGCGTGGTCTTTGTAAAGACCGACACATCACAGGTCGCGATCAGCGAGGGAACCGACCACAAGCTGTCCATCGAGACGATGGACGAACTGCTGGGCGAACCCGTGCAGATGCAGGCCGACCTGGTGGTCCTGGCCACAGGCATGCAGCCCGCGGTGTTGGACGACCCGATTCTCAATCTTGAGTATCGCCAGGGCCCCGCGTTGCCGGAGCTGAAGTACGGCTTCCCGGACTCTCACTTCGTCTGCTTCCCGTATGAGACGCGGCGGACGGGTATCTATACCGCGGGATGCGTTAGGCAGCCCATGACCGCGTCCAGGGCAACCAGCGATGGGACCGGCGCGGCTCTGAAAGCCATTCAGTGCGTTGAGCTTACGTCGCAGGGTAAGGCTGTCCATCCTCGTGCCGGTGATTTGTCCTACCCCGAACTGTTCATACAGCGCTGTACACAGTGCAAACGATGCACCGAGGAATGCCCGTTCGGCATGTACAACGAAGACGAAAAAGGGACCCCATTGCCGCATCCGACACGCTGCCGGCGCTGCGCAATCTGCATGGGTTCCTGCCCGGAGCGCATCATATCCTTCAATAACTATTCGGTGGACATGATCGGCTCCATGATAAAATCGATCAATGTGCCTGACGAATATGACGAGAAGCCTCGCGTTATAGGATTTATCTGCGAAAACGACGCTTTTCCTGCGCTGGACATGGTGGGACTTCACAAGTTGCAGTACCCGCCGTGGGTGCGCTTTATCCCCTTGAGGTGCTTGGGCTCTATAAACCTGGTCTGGATAGCCGACGCGCTATCCAAGGGAATCGATGGGATAGTGCTCTTCGGCTGTCGGTTCGGCGATGATTACCAGTGCCATTTCATTAAAGGGAGTGAGTTGGCAGATACCCGGATGAGCAAGATAAAAGAGACTCTGGACCGGTTGGTGCTCGAATCTGACAGGATACGATTGGAGCAGATATCAATCGACGATTACTGGAGAATCCCGCAAATCTTGGAGGAGTTCGCCGCAAAGCTTGAAGAACTCGGCCCGAACCCGTACAAGGGATTCTAGAAGGAAATATGATGGAAACAAGAACACCCGAACTGGAAGTTAGCGACGCAATCGTATACTCGGGAGCAGAAACCCTCTATTGGTGCATGCAATGCGGCCTCTGCACAGGCTCCTGCCCCTACCGTCTGGTACCCGGCGAGGCATCGGAGCAGTTCAACATAAGGATGGTACAGCGCCTCGGCCAACTTGGTCTTGAGGGGTTTGAATCCGAGAATTGCCTTTTTGCGTGCACCACGTGCAAGACCTGCGTGGATCGCTGCCCGAGAGGCGTGGATATCATCGGCAACGTCGAGGAATGCGCAGCATGATGGCTGAAGTGGGAACGATCCCACCGAGCCTCAAGCCCATCGCAGGGAGTCTGCACGCTCAGGGGAACCCATGGTCCGGCGACCGAGGCAAGCGGACCGAGTGGATCAAGGATATAGACATCCCCACCTTCTCGGAAAATACCGAGTATTTCCTCTCAATATGCTGCACCTCCTGCTACGACGTCAGGAGCCAGAAGATCGCACGTTCGGTTGCCAAGGCGCTGCAGGCCGCGGGTGTCAGCTTCGGCATCATCGGCAACGAGGAGAGCTGCTGCGGAGAGTCCATCCGTAAGGTCGGCGACGAGGAACTCTTCCAGAAGCTAGCTAAATCCAACATTGACCTCTACAACAGCAAAGGCGTGAAAAAGATCATCGTCACTTCGCCTCACTGCCTTTACACATTCAAAAACGAGTATCCCGACCTGGGTGGAAAATGGGAAGTTTTCCACTACACGGAGGTTCTCGCTCAAGCGGTGGCTGACGGAAAATTGAAGCTCTCAGGCGATGCGGCAGGCCCGGTAGCAATGCATGACCCATGCTATCTGGGGCGTCACAACGAGATCTATGACGCGCCCCGCGAGCTGATCGCAGCCATTCCCGGTTCCGAGCCGAAAGAACTCTCCCGCAACCGCAAGAACAGCCTGTGCTGCGGTGGTGGCGGCGGAAGAGTCTGGATGGAAACCAAGGCCGGGGAACGATTCGCAGAGCTGCGCATTACCGAGGCTCTCGACGCGGGCGCCAAGACCCTGGTTACCTCCTGCCCGTACTGCATAACCATGCTCGAAGATTCGTGCAATGTAATGGGCAAGTCCGAAGAGCTTAAAGTGATGGACTTGTCCGAGTTGATTGCAGAGAAGATCGGCTAGAAGACAGGCAAGAGTAACCGGGGAGGGACTTTTTGCAAAAAGTCCCTCCCCGGACCCCTCCCCAAAAACTCCTAATTATTGCAACCCTTTTCATCACATGTTCCCTGTCGCGCTTCCGCCTCCAATGCAAATCTTAATAACTTCAGCCATATCAGAAGGAAGTGGTGACGAAAACTCCACGTATTTCAAACTTGTAGGATGAATGAAGCCGAGCACCGCGGCATGAAGCGCCTGCCTCTTGAGCACTTCCAGGGCTTTTCGTAGTCTCGGATCAGCGAACCCGCCCTTTCTGCGCATCTTTCCATAGACCGGATCTCCGGCCACAGGGAGGCCGACGAATGCAAGATGGACCCTGAATCTGATGGGTTCTCCCTGTCTCAGGGTACACTTCGAGAAGCGTCAGGCCCCCAAAGCGTTCCTTTACCGTCCACCTTGTAACCGCGCGGCGAGCCTTTCCCGTTTTGGTAGAGATGCGTTTTCTCTCCTTGACATGCCGACCTAAGGGAGCATCGACGGTCCCGCTTGTCTTCACCAGGATTACCCCTTACTAAAGCCAGATACATTCTATGAATTGAATGGGCCTTGAATTGCGCTGAAAGATCGGCATGCGCGGAGGCTGTCTTGGCCAATACCATGACCCCGGATGTGTCCCTGTCGAGGCGATGGACCACACCCCAACGACCCGGCTCCCCTACCCCAACCATTTCCGGTCTGGAGCTTACCAGGATATCCATAAGCGTATTTGACGTGCGCCCCGCGCCGGGATGCACAACAATCCCCGGCGGCTTGTCCACCACTATCAGGTCTTCGTCTTCGAAAATGATGCCAAATGATGGGGGTTCGATGTCGGGCGTGGTGCCGGCAATGATCGTCTCAGGGAGAATTTCTATCCGATCGCCGGGGCCCAGAACAGTGGAAGGGCTGATTGGACGCCCTTTCACAAGCACTCGGCCGCTTCGGATAACGCGGGCCAGCGACGATCGGCTGGCCGTCGCGGCAAGACAATCGGCAAGGATCTTGTCTGCCCTGTCCGGGATAGCGGCTTCAGGGATTACCAATGAAGAAGGAAGTTCCATGTATTTTCAGTTCAAGTCATTTTCAAGAGTCGTTTCTTCTCGGTTGGTATTCATATCACTTCGCTGCCAAACAATGAAAAGTCGATTCAACCCGACACGGATCTGCCAAAGCCCAGGTCAGCTGACGTTGTATTGCCGAACAAATTTCGTTGCGAGCGAACTGGTATCAGAAGGCGAGAGTCGTTGCTTGTGCTCCCACTTGACTTAGATGCTTCCATGATGCATGTCCATGCCTATGAAAACAACCCTGAATATTGATGACCATTTATTGAAGAAAGCATCGGAACTCACCGGTGTCAAGGAGAAGACGTCGTTGGTGAGAATGGGTCTGGAAGCACTGATCGCTCGCGAGAGTGTGAGGAGACTTGCCGATTTGGGTGGAACCGAGAAAGACTTGCGTCCAATCCCAAGGCGAAAACAGTAGCGACCGGCATCCTGCCGGTGTCACCGAGACCGGCAGGATGCCGGTCCTACTCATGCGAGACTAATTCCCGCACGCTCGGCCTCATGGGTTCGCAGGAGTCACGAGAATCGAAAGGCAGAATTCCGCCCTCATTTCACCCATCATTGCCGGAAATACCTCGGTCGAGTGCCTCCTGCACAAGTCCCGGAATCATCGACGGCTGATCGCCGAGAAGAGTTCGAGGGTCCATGAGCACGGCATCTTCTTTAACCAGAGTGATTACCGGTGGACTGCCCAATCTGAGCCCTTGTTCCAGACGCGCGGCTGATATTTGACGGGGATGAATGGCTACCCGCGGGCCCGGTAGGTCGCCCATCGGCAGCGCTCCGCCCCCTACTCTGCCGATTCCCGGCTCAATGCTTACTTCAGCCCGGTCCCCAACGCGCTTACGTATCGCGTCGGCAAGCGAGGCCGCAGATTCCGCAAGCTCCGACTGGGACCTGGTTATCATGGCCAGTGTCGGGATGGAAGCGGCCGGCCCCTCCGGCCTCGTGTACTCTACGAGAGTGGCTTCGAGACCTGCAAGAGTAAGCTTGTCCATTCGAAGGGCACGCGCCAGGGGATTTGTGCGCATTCTTTCTATGAGATCCACGCGGCCGGCCAGAATCCCAGCCTGGGGGCCGCCAAGAAGCTTGTCCCCACTGAAACTCACCACGTCCACACCTTTGGCAAGGACCTCCTGGACGGTTATCTCTTCCGCCAGGCCGTACGGCGACAAGTCCACCAGGCAGCCGCTACCGAGGTCCATCATCGTTGGGATTTCGTATTCTTTCCCTATGGCCACCAGTTCCGCTAGCTCGACTTCGCGGGTGAAGCCGACGATCCGATAATTACTAGTGTGCACCTTCAAGATCAGAGCGGTATCAGCACTAATTGCCTCAACGTAGTCTTTGGGGTGAGTCCGATTGGTCGCGCCGACCTCCTTCAGTATTGCCCCGGATCGAGCCATCACGTCGGGAATCCGGAAGGAGCCGCCAATTTCTATGAGTTCACCCCTGGAAACTATGACCTCACGCCCCGCAGCCAGACTGGACAGCGCCAGCAGCACGGCAGCCGCATTGTTATTGACTGCAAGTGCGGCCTCAGCTCCGGTAAGTTCCTGCATGAGCTGTCGCAGGTGAGCGTTTCTCTCTCCTCTCCGGCCGCCTTCAAGGCTGTATTCCAAGTTGGAATAGGAAAGCGCGGCTTCGGATATTCGTTCCATAACCCTTTTTGACAGCGGTGAACGTCCGAGGTTGGTGTGAACAATCACTCCGGTGGCGTTTATTACCGTGCAGAGTTTCGGCCCTACCCGTTCCCGAGCAATTCTGGCCGTTCGCTGAACCAGCGCGGAGGCCGAGCAGTCCGTGTTCGACGCCTTTCCCTGTCGGATCTCGTCTCGAAGTTCCTCCAGGGCGCGCCTCACCATACATTTCACTATTTCTTCCGAATATCTCTCCCTGAGAGAAGCCAATGAGGGATCAGACAAGAGGCTGTCTACGGAAGGGATCGAGCGAAACAGGGTTGTGGCGGGATCTTCTCCCATATGGAACTTTCCTTGTCAGGACTAGGGTTTCAGCTTAAAGGAATTTATCGCTCCTTCGAACGCTGGCATGAATGAATCGAAATCCCTGGCTGGCGCCGAGAAGTCAACGTTGATCATCTTCTTCTTGGTTATGACCAGCAAGTGCCAGGTTCGGAGCCGTCCGGGATCGTCCGGGGCCTTTTCTTTGCACAACAAGGCCTTTCCCCTCTTGATTTGGAGAGTACGGACCTCTTCGAGTTTCTTGTCCTTATCCGCGGCTTCGCGGAGCGCCTTGAAAAGCGTATCTCCCGGAGCAGTAAAAAGATTTCCGACCACAAGGTAAATCTCGCCGGAATCTTTCTTCCACTTGAGGATTCCGGGCTCATCCACAGCCTCAGACGCGAAGCCCTGCGGGACTTTCATGTCAAAGAACCTGTCGGCCTGCTCGACTGCGGTCGGCTCTTGTGCCTCCGGAGCTCCGGATTTTTTCTGAGCATAAGCAGAAGAATAGATCAGAATCACCGCTAAGCAGACAATCCAGCCTCTCATCAGGTCAGTGCATCTCACGTGAACTTCCTCCGTAAGAGGTCAAATCAGGCCTGAGTCCCGCCGCGCGGCCTGCCGGCATTGAGGAGAATTGACCTTGGATGCGTGGATTGATAGCATGGATAAACATCTATGTCAAAAACCATAACAACAGGAACGTTACGCGTGAGAAAAAAGGCCCTGGTCCGCGTCCTCGGTTGCAAAGTAAACCAGGCCGAAGCCGAAGCCATGGCTCGTGTGCTGGAAAGCCGCGGGTATCACATTGACCCTTCGGCCGATGATCCGGATCTCGTCGTCGTGAATACGTGCTGCGTGACCTCGAAGGCGGAAGGTAAATCCCGAAGGATGGTCAATCGCCTGGCAGACAAATTTCCCGGCGTGCGAATGATCGTAACCGGCTGCCTGGCCGAGATAAACGCTCCTTCTTTGGAAAGGGTTGCCCCTGGAGCTGTTTTGCTCGGGACATTTGAGAAGGACCACTTTGACGAGTTCATCCGTGAAGCGCCCATCAATGCTCGGAGCAAGGAGCATGGCGGTTCCTCTGCCTGCACGACGTTTGTCGATCTTGGCCCCCCGGGGATGAGGAGCAGATCTAGGGCCTTCTTGAAGGTCCAGGATGGGTGCTCCCAATCATGCGCTTACTGCATAGTGCCCGCTGCCAGAGGCCCTTCTAGAAGTCTGCCCGCGGACAAAGTCTTGCTTCACGCAAGCAACATGGGCGCCCGTGGATTCGCGGAGATAGTGCTCACAGGGATCCATCTGGGGAGTTACGGCCGAGACCTTGAGCCTCCGATGGGGCTGGAAGATTTGCTGGAGCGCCTCCTCGAAGAGTGCCCGGCCACGCGGTTCAGGTTGAGTTCCGTAGAACCTCAGGAGATCACTCCTCGCCTGATTGAGCTTTCGGCCGGTCATCCGGGAGTGTGCCGGCATTTCCACATTCCGCTACAGAGCGGCGATGACAACATACTTAGCCGCATGGGAAGGCCCTACGATACCGCTTTCATCCGAGATTTGATTGATCGCATTTTCACCAGCGCACCTGCGACGTGCATGGGCCTGGACATAATGGTGGGTTTCCCTGGTGAGGATGAAGAATCATTCAGGAAGACTTTGACCCTGATCGAGGATTCTGGAGCAGCGTATCTGCACGTGTTTCCATTTTCCCCCAGGCCCGGCACTCCCGCGGCCTCCTTCGGACCCCGAGTGCCTGAGACGGTTGCCAGACGAAGGGTAGATGAGCTGAGGTCACTCTCTCAGACTCTGCGACGACGTTTCTATGAACGCTTCCTGGGCAAGACTCTTTCCGTTGTCCCGGAGTCCGAGCCTGATCTGGACACAGGGTTCATTATCACAAGAACAGACAACTACATACCGGTCCAGGTGCGGGCGACCTCCGACATTCCCCGCGGGCACGCATTTCCGGTTACCCTGGAGCGGATCGTGGATGAAAAGGTGCTGGGGATCATGTCATACGAGTTCGCGATCAGACAATGAACAATGAGCGAACCCAGCACGGATCTGACAAAGCCCACATCCGTGGCACCCCGGAACTTATGTTGGTCGGATGCTGGGTGCCACTGACCTGGGCACCCTCCTGGGTACCAGGTCAGTGCCGGTTTTGCTGCCAGCCGATACTCACTGTTTAAGAGCGAACTGGTATCCGTGCCAACATAGCCGATATTCATACCTTATGGTAACTTCTCTGAGGTGTATGATACGGGAATGTAGGAAAAACGTAGCGGATCGTCCGGGATGTCTTGGCAGTTTGTCCGATCAATAGCTGCGTTGCCGAGGATTCATTGATGTGGCACAGTCCTTGCCTCTCTGTGGTCTCGATGGCACATAGCTACCATCAAATTTTCCTCTTGGTGAAGCCCCGGCGTTTCTAGCTGACGTCGGGGCTTATTGTATTCAGGAATCAATCCGAGCCGGTGCGCCCTTCTGCAAACGGATCGAAGAGCGTCACGTCCTTCATGGCCCCAAATGGGCATACCAGACCACACATACCGCAGGCCACGCACTTTTCCACGTTAAACGCGGTCTTCTTGTCAGGCTCTGCCACGCTGAGGGCTTCGGTTGGGCACAAGCCGGTGCACGCGCCGCAGTGAACGCAAAGTTCTTCTTCGCGCCACACCTTATCAGCCAGATACTCTACAACCACCCGGTGGTCTTCGAGAAACTTTATCCCTTTCTTGATAAGGTCGTCTTCACCGCGCAGTTCCAAGAGGATGCGACCTTCTCTGCGCGGCAATATCTTCGCCTCCAGGATGTTGAAGACGAGGTCGAAATCTTTTGCGAGCCTGTAGATTACCGGCTTGTACATAATGTCCGATTTGAATATCAGCAGAACGTTTTGCGAAGTCATGGTTTCGCCCCTTTTTCTGTTCAATCAGTTAGGGCCCACTGCTACGTTTGTGCGCAGCGGGACGAATATATTCGATCGGCCTCCGGCGCCTACTTTCCTGTCTTCGACTCGGGTAATGGGACCAGTTCAATATCTCCCAGCGCGGCAATTTTATCGCCCAATATGGCGAGCGCCCCGTCTACCCCAGGCACTTTCATGCCCCATTCGACAGCGCCCTTCAGGTCCCCTGGTTTATGCACTCTGTTCCCCACTCCCGTAGCCACCGCGTCCGCCAGGGCCACATCGTGGGAGATAATCGTAGCAGCGTCTGCCATGCCTAAACTGAGCGACGGTCCTACGGTTCCGGAGGATGTACATATCCCCAGTGGGATGGGAGTCGATTCGATTCTGATTCCGATGCGCCCGCTGAAAGCCGAATTTCCTGCAAACAGCCCTATAGTGACCGGGCGATCTACCTTTAGGAAAATGTCCCCGCCGTTCTCTATTATGACCTCCGGAGACAAAGGCAACAGACCTTTCCCCACGAATTCCGCCACCGCGCCCGCTACCGCGGCCATGGGGCCAGTTCCGGCCTTTTGACCGGCCCTGATCATGGCGAGGACGATAGGGGAATCACTCGGATCTTCTTCCAGAGGAACGAGACTCTTGAGAAAATCGGGTCGGCGCTCAATGGCCCACTTGATCTGGTCTCTGCTCTCGCGAATCAGCGCTTCAGTCTGTTTCTCAAGTGAAGAGAGGGCCTTCACGTACAGGTCCGAAGTTTCGATCGCAACCCTGAAGGTCTTGAACCGATCCGTGTCTTCCGGGTCCCTGTAGGTTCTCGGTTGATATAAGGTAAGTGGGGTCATCGGGCAGTCTGAAATGATCCGTCCTGTTTCATGGGCCATAGGGCTCAACTTATTGGAGGTTCGCGAACCTAATTTCCGAAGGCCTTGAACGGAACCGACGGTAGAGTTTCCTGTGGTTCGCCGAGCACGAAACTTCCTGAGCTGATCCATTCCTTCAAAATCGTAGCTATCTCACGGGCCGCAGAATAACTGGAAAGTGGAGCGGTGGTAATTTTTCGTCCATCCACCGCTATCTCCCCGCTCCTGAGCTGGCCGTAAGTGACATAGCTTATTGCCGCGCCGCCTCCTTCGGGGTAACTCCCTCCGTAGTCAACTACCGGAACGGATATCTCATCATCCGATACCGCCGTAAAATGAGCCATTTCCTCATTCAAGATCGGGATGGGGATTCCTATGCCAACGTTCAGCGAGCATCCGTAGCCGGTTAGGGATGCGCCTCTCAGGAACTTTGAGGACATGCCTTTGAGGTCCCCACGCACGGAAAGCGTGCCCGCTCCGCCCATAACCACTCCATTCTCGGACCTTTTTACTGTAGGTGTATGCTGTGTCCCGGCCCCGATTACGTAACCGATTCCGCCTCCGAGGAAAATCCGTGTACCTATCCCTATGGTCTTATAGAGCGGGTCGTTCAGGAGAGGGCTCAATTGCCCTGACGTCGAATAGTTTGCATTCATGCATTCCGGCCTGAGAATACCCATGTAAGTATATATGGTCTTCTTGGATAGATTTATTGCGCAGTTATAGTTCTGGTATGCATTTCTGGGATTGAGAAGCACCGCGTCCGGGAAATCTTTTAATGTCATTTTAGATTCATAAGAGCGCTTCGGATAGCAATCGGTCCCATAGGAGGTCGCTTGAAGCAGCACCTCACGTCCTGCCACAAGGTCCTCGATCACGTGACCCCCGCCATACCTGAAACGGCCCGGAAAAACCTTGTTCAAGGGATCGTCTTCTCTCGTCTGGGTTGCGCCGATATAGCAGTCCACCGCGGCGATGCCTGCATAAGCTTCCACGTTGTTGAGATAGACTTTGGAGGCCCTGATTCTGGGTTTTGTGTGCCCGAAGTTGAGAAAAGCCCCGGACGAGCACATTATACCGAATGTGCCGGTCGTCACCACGTCCACTTTTTTCGCTGCTTCTACGGGTCCCAACTCTTTCGTGATACCGATCATCTCCTCTGCCGTGACCACCACTGCTTCACCTTGTTTGATCTTTTTGTTGATCTCGGCAAAAGTTTTGTTTACCTGGAATTCAGACATTCACATACCTCCAGACGGACCTTTTCCCTGTCCGGTCCTGAATATTTAGATTACCCTTTCTGAGTCATTTGGTCAAGAATGTGGGACAACAGTGAGGCATCACACCCTCGGCCCTCACAGCACGCCGAACAACATTTTACATGAACAGACTCGTCTCTGAATAGATGTTTTTTTTGCAACATTCGGGTTTTGAATATCTGCTTTCTGTGGCACAATCGACCGACGATCCGCTCATGGGGGCGTGGGCGCCAGGAATTGCCAGGCCGTAACGGGAGAAATTCGAGGAGAAAAAGATGGATGCCCGCAAGATAGTTCTTGATTCCATTCGTGAGGCGACTGCGGCCATAGAGGGCCTGGGCTCAAATAACAGCCGCATGATGGCAAGTCGGGCTGTTCACATCAACGTTCTGGTCCGACAAGTGCCCGGTCCGGAAGCCCGGTTTCTCAAAACCGTCTATAACGACATCGGAGCTGAGGCAGCAATCAGCCATCAAGCATATTTCGAGGAAAATGGGGCCGTCACCGACATGATCGTCATGGGAACCATTTACCAGCACCGTGAGGTAAGGCGAATCCTCACGGATAACCCGAAAATTCATCCCTTGCTTGAGGCAATCGGAACCGTAGTTGAGAACGCACCGGAAAGCCGGGAATAGCCCCTCTCTCCCAGAAAGAGGGTCGGGGTGAGCGCAAGAAAAGACACGCCACCCCTGGTCGCGGCACGATTCGGATGCCCGTCCCCGCCAAATCGTTCTGAGTGTCGGACATTGCTATTGATGAGCGAAGTAAGCTCCCGCCTCATCCGCAAATCTTAGGCCCACGGTAAAGGCCAGCCTTCAGGCTTTGGCCCCGGCCACACGTCTCCATAAACGCGACCTTTGCGCCTTCTTAGAAACCTTGCGACCCAGCGCGTTGCCAAGGACAATCGGTACGCTCAAAGCGAAAGCGGGCAAGAGCCTCAAATCCAGGAAGCCGATGCGGACAAGCTTCCTCGCGAGCCGCAACAACTGCATCGGCGAATAGAACTTTCGCGTTATCTGCTTACTGATTCGTTTCAAGCCCGGGCGTCCGAGAGACTCGGAATAGACAATCGAATCATCGCCTATGTAGTATCCGGGCGTAGCTTCCACCAGTTCCTTAAGCGGCGAATACTTCTCAATACGCAGTTTTTGGTAGGTGATGGAGTCGAGTCCCAACTCTTTTGCAAAGACTGGGATCTGCATCATTTCGTCTTCGGTTTCGGTCACGTTCCCGTAGATGAAGTACCCATGATAGTAAAACGGGAACCGGCTGAAGGTCTCGAAGGCTTGCCTTACTTTCGCTGTGTCGAATCCTTTATTGAGCTGTTCCAGAATACGATCCTGCGGCGATTCGATCCCCAGGAGCAACGCCTTTATCCCCGCGCGGGCCGCCGCTTCAAGGACGTCAGGATGTTCAAATATTTCTATCCTGGCCTGAACGATAAATCTCTTCTTTATTCCCTCCGCGATGATCCGTTCGCATATCCTCTTGGCACGTTGCGGGTTCACGAAAAAGTTTTCATCCGCGATAAGTATCATCCCCGCGGAAACCTGCCTGATTTCCTCCATGACGGAATCTATTGAACGAGCAGAGTAATTTCGTTTCTGGCCCAAGGGATTCAAATTGAACGTGCAGAATTTGCAGTTGTAAGGGCAGCCCCGGGCCGTGAGAATGATATCGAACTGTTCGCCGCGAAGAGCAAGTCCTCCGACGTTCATGTGGTAATCCTGGCGTCGCAGGCCGCGATCCGGGTAACGGTAGTCGTCCACCTCGGGAAGGGGGCGGTTATTGTTGTGTACTACACTGTCCTGATCCCTATAGGATATTCCGCCTATGTCCTTGTAGTCCCTTCCCTGAGCAATCTCTACAACGCTTTCTTCCCCTTCCCCCCGTACTATGACATCGACATTCAGGCAGGCCGCGAAGATCTCGTCGACACAATCGGTCGCCTGCTTGCCTCCAACTACAGTGGTGATGGAAGACGGGAGGGAATTCACGAGTTCGCAGACTTCACGAAAGTTGTACTCCCAATTGATGCTTATGCAGAGAAGGTCGATTTCTTCCTCGATGAAGCGTTTTAGTTTCTCCGGTTTCCGAAGCGGGTCCGGGAGCCTCAAATCCAAGAAGGTGAGTTTCTCAACGTGGGGACTGAGGGAAGCGGCAATATATTCCAAACCAACGGGTGGAAACACGGCCAGGCCCAACGATCCGGAATGGCTGTCTCGAAAATATGGATGAAGGCACAGAGCGTGCTTATATTTGGTCGTCAAAGTGTGTTCCCTTCCCGACGGCACGGGAAAAAATCCCAGCTTCTTGTCGGTCCAATATCCTATGTTCTTGTACCGCGGTCCATCCCGGCGGCCCTGAGGCTCAGGCTTACGGATCGGGGAACGGTTCAGAAGGTTGGAATCTAGAACTGCGGAAAGATTGTGTCAAGCAACAGCGCGGCGAAAAGCGTTGCATTGCGTGATGATCCGGCAGGATTGTCGCCGTAACCATCTTACTATATTAAGTTTTTGTAACCAGGCTCCGCATTTACGCGAGAGGACTACATCCCAGAAAATGACGGCATTGGCTCGATAAGGAAACATAACATAGAACGTCGGTATGGACGCTCCATGCGCCAATTCCTATTAGACTGCCAAGTGCGTCAGGAATTCCCTTTTGCGGAACGTGTATCCTTCACCGGCGCCTTTTTCATTATCAGGCAGTTGTCGCGCACTTCAATGCTGAAGTCTGCTTCAACCGTGGCCTGCCGTGGGCTGAGCTTGAGGCCGTGCTGGCTGTTATACTGTTCCAGGACTCTCTCCCTGCCCAGGATTTCGCGCATTTCCAAGCCTATTTCGACGAGGATTCCTTCGCCATCAAAGCGGTACAGGGCATAACGAAAAAGGTCGTCCCCGCGAATGATCTCCCCGACCTCGTCCCCCATATCATCGTAGGTGAAGTGGAGCGGACTCTGCTGCAAAAGGCTCAGGACCTGGCTTTTGTTCATGCCGAGTTTGATGTCCCTGTAGCCTTCCGGGACCTTGGCAACAGCGGCGGCGCATACCGCCACGGAAATAATCATGCACAGGATCGTAATTATAAAAAAACGTGCGGTCGCACTATTCATTTAATCCTCCGATATTGGACTGAAGAGTAATTCCATAATACACCATCATGAATCTATATAAAAGTGAAACCTGCCGTCAAGGGTAAAGTTTCCGCCTCAACAGCGCAAGAAGAGGCGGACACTTCCCCATTTGTTGCCAAATCGCATGGAAATAACGCGACTGGCGGAAAGAGTCTAAGCGGGCCCGTCAGATGCTCCCGCCCTGGTGCAGACCGGAAGGGACAGGACGATCATGAAGTGGTTGGCCCTGGCGAGACGGCGCAGGCGCCTTGCGTGGCACAAACGGCCTTTGCGGGGGGCTGCTATTTCGGCCTGGACCGGCAAGTCTCTTCGAAAAGGCCGCGTCAACGACCTTCTTGATGATGTTCACCGGGATCGCAAAGCCTATGCCCACAGAGCCCGCCGCTCTCTGGACAAGATGGCTGTGTTCAACCCAACTACTTCTCCTTCTATGTTCACGAGGGGGCCTCCAGAGTTGCCCTGATTGATTGCAGCATCGGTCTGGATGAAATCCTCATAATGGAGAATCCCCATGTCGGAACGCCCTTTGGCGCTCACTATCCCTGCTGTAACCGTTTGCGTCAATCCGAAGGGATTGCCCACAGCAAGCACCCAGTCCCCCACTTCAAGAGTCTTTGAATCCCCAAGCTTGACAGAAGGCAGATTGTGGCCATCAATCTTAATTATGGCCACGTCGGTCTTTGGATCTGCGCCCACCACCGCTGCCTTGAACTTCTTCTTACCTTCAAGGGTCACCTGGATCTCGTCGGCTCCGGCGATGACGTGTCGGTTCGTAACTATGTAGCCTCTCGGGTCAATTATGAAGCCAGACCCGAGCCCTTGCTGGCGGTACCGCTGCGTTCCTCTCTGGGCCCCGAAGAATTGGCGGAAAAACTCATCGCCAAAGAATTCCCGAAACGGATGATTCTCGAAGAAAGGATCCAAATCAGGCGCAGTCTGCCGGGCTGACGTATCTTGACCGCGGAAACATTGACCACCGCGGGTTTAACCGTCCTGGCAACTGCCCTGAACGCCTCCTGTAAGTCCCTGAGTCCCCGGTTTGGAACCGTTTGGCCCAGTGCAAGAGATCCGGCAAGGACCGGCCAGATAATCAGAGTTGCCACGACCAAGGCTGTTTTGCTCCAATTGCAGCCTGTTTGCCTTACGCGATGTTTCATGAGGTATAGAGGGTTAACGGAAAGCATCATTACTCCTTCAAGTCTATGAACAGCCGTGGATTCTCGGAGAACCGCGACGTGGTTTTCAATGGTTAAAGCCCCCCTCTCCCACCAGGGTCGGTCCCAATTGGAATCGGGTAACACTGTCGGGAAAAAGGTCGGCGGTGTGTGGATGACAGGTAAAGAACAGGATTTGTAAGCCTGTCTCCTCTGCAAATTTTACCAGGGCATCGGCAGTTCGGCGGGCCCTAGCGTGGTCAAAGTTCACCAGCACGTCATCCATCATCATGGGAATATTGAATTTCTCTCGATGGTATACGTCCAGGTGAGCCAACCTCATGGAAAGATATAGCTGTTCCTGCGTCCCCCGACTTAACAGCTCCTCTTCGATCCTGACGCCGTCCGCGCGTTCCACTTTGACGCGATCCCCATCCAGTGGAAAGAGGACCTTTGTGTAGGATGTTACCGGTTACTGCGCTGAAGATTTCAGAACTCCGTGCAAGAAGCTTGGGCTGCTTTTCCGACTCGTACATTGTTATGGTCTGCTCCAGCAAATCGGATGAGAGCTTGTAAACAATCCATTCCTTGAGGCCGTCGCCGAACCGCGCCAGCAATTCTTCTTTCTCCGCCAGCAGACGATCCGTTTCATCTTGGGCCTCCAAGGTCTCGATCTCCTTGGTGAGCATGCCGGCCTCCCGGGCCAACCCCTCGGACTCTTCTCTCAGACGCTGTAGGTCCTCCTCAAGGGATCCAGCCATGCGTCGACTCTCATCCCAATCGCGCGCCTTCATCTCCCCGCGCAAAATGTCCTCGTCTTCCTTTCGCAGCCCGGCCAACAGATTTTCAATGAGAACGCGGCGTTCCTGTTCGACGGTCTTGTACCTTGCGTGCCGTTCCGAGACCTCACGGAACGACTCTTCATCTTCAGTAGCAGCCGCTTCCATGAGCGCGCCTATCTGGTTGTCCGCGTCCTCCATCCTCCTTCTCAAGACCCGTAAGTGGATCTCATGTTCCTTAACCCTCTCCAGAATCACCTTCTTTTCGGAGAGAGAGTCAGAAGCTTCTCGTTCGGCACGACCCCATAGCTCCACCTGATCCACGGGCGAGACACCCAGGGACAGAGGACGGCCCATTTCCTCAGCCAACCCACTCACTCGATGAGAAAACTCCTCCCAATCCCCCTTCATGGTCTCCAAGGCATCTTGTTGTTCGGAGATCTTTCGTAGTTTGCTCTTCACGTCACGGAGGTGGCGAACCAATTCCAGTGCGGTTTCAGGCTTTAAGCCGGTATTCAAACCATGATCCGCGGCGAAATCGTCCCATTTTCGCTTCAGGGTTTCGAAGTCACTCTCAGCTTCCTTCAGGAGCCTCACCGTTTCGGCATTCCGGCTTCTTTCGAGATCCAGATCCGCCCTGTCAGACTTCAACTCTTCCTCAAGAAGGCGGCGTCGGCGAAACGGTTCCTCAGCGGCCAGAGACCCTCTTTCGGCTTCTAAAACCTCATTCACACCCGCATCCGGATCGCCCAAGACATCGCGTGCAATTCCCCGAAGATTCTGCCTCAGGTCATGGGTTTGTTGCAGAAGAGCGCGTCGTTCTTTTTCCGTCTCGACTATCTCGCTCGTGACATTTCTCTTCTTTGCTTCGAGGACCTCCTCCTCACTATGGACTCGGACACGGCGCCGGCGTTCCTCAAGGACCTTCCAGCGGACAACAAAGGCGCTGGACAGAATCATGCACGAGCCCGTTAGAAGTAGAATGTGAAAGACAGGAGTTGAGCTGAGCCACGCGGAGACCAGCATGCTGATTCCGGCAACATTGAGCAGCGCCATGAGACCCCAAAAAGAAAACGGAGAGATCGCTGATGCGGGTTCGTCTGCCAGTCTCTTCAGATTCGCATCCACCTCTTCGCGTTCCGCAATGAGAAGCCGGACCCTTCCGCCTTTGTCGGAAAGGCGCGCGTCCAGGCCGGAAATTTCGCTGTGAATCTCCTTCCATTCCTGGAGCCTGTTACGAATGCTTGGCTCAAGATAGCCTTCGCAGTCGGGCATAACCTGAGCCAATTCCGCGGCCCTACGCTCCATCTTCTCTTCCTGGAGTTTCACCCTTTCCGTGGACTCGGCCCACCGCGTCTCCAGGCCCGCTATCTTCACGCCGCAGCTTCGCCATAAATCCATAAATGTCCGGATTTCCTCGTCGAGAACCAGTGAGGGGTCGGATCGGATCACCCGCTCCCGATTCCAGCCGTTGCCAAGAGAGGCAATTTCTTCGTCAAGGTTGCGATTGGACTGGGCTAGCGCAGCTTCCAATTGTTGTATTTCATGGGGTCGTCGAGCCATGCTTCGGGCATCCCGAATCAGCGAGTCAAGGGAGTCCGCATTCTCCAGGAGCGCCATATCCGGATTGAGGCTTCCTACTTGATCCCTGAGAAGGCTCAGGCGCTCTTCCAATTCCGATGCCTCTTGCGAGGCTTCACGCTTTCTGTCCAGGGCCTGTTCCAAACGGGGGATTCCATCCGTCGGGAAGTCACGAGCGTCTTGAAACCTCAGTGATTCGTGATCCAGCGAGACCAGCTTCTTCCATTGATCTTCATAGCGGTTGATATTCGCCAGATTTTGCAGGCAAACCTCCTTGTTCTCAATTTCAGCCGATATTTGTCCGCGCCTTTGATCGACCGTCACCAGGCGCGCCTTGAGTTCAGAATGCTTCACAGGTTCTTGGGCGAGTTCCTTGAGTTGTTTGTCCAGTGCGCTCATGCGTGACTGAATTGCCCACAGCGATTCATCCTCCTTCATGGATTGTTTCATCAGCAGCTTGACGCGCTCGTTCAACGTTTTGAGGATGTCGAGAGGATTCACAGCCACGGAACCCAGCGCCGCAGAGACGATCTTGCCTCGAAGGGCTTCTTGGTCCAATTGTCGCAGCCGGTCAAGATCGAAGGCAAATAGCGTCTCGTACGCAGCTCTCTCTAGTCCTGCACGAAACAAGGGTAAGGCCGCCGTGTCGAGGTCGTTCCCCCTTTCATCCGAAATCGTCAGAACCCCGTCTTTGCGACCCACCTTTTCAGTCCGTTGGATGCGGAGTCTTCCGCTTTGTCCTGTATGAACCGTCATCCATCCCTTTCGTGGGGTCCCTTCCGGGGTCTCATAGATGTTTATCCTCCCGCTCTTTCTTCTGAAGCCGAAGAAAATGCAACGCATAAATTCCAAGATCGTGCTCTTTCCTGCTTCATTGGGACCGACGATCACCGTCAGCCCTGGGCCAAGATCACTAATCATTACGTGCTTGCAGGCACCGAAGCTTTCAATAGATATTTCCTCGACCCACATTTCCGCCTGTCCTTATGACCCCCGTTTCAAAATTTTTTTGGGCGCAATCCGCTGCAGTCCGGTGAACGGCCAATGTAACCGACCATCGGGAAAGCGGTTTACCAGGCCTGAACCGTGGCCGGCAGGGACAGCCGACCCTACCATAAGCCCTGTAGGACCGGCCTCCGTGCCGGTCACCAACTGACCGGTGAACGGTTGCTTCTAAACGCATCTCAAGAGCCTATGTCCCGAGATTCCAAGAACATTCGAGCTACCAGATCACCGGCCTCATTTAGCAGAGTTGCAACTGCTTTTGAGTCATTCTTCAGTCCTTCGAGGTCAAGTTCCGCGGGTATATAGCGCCTATGCAGCTTTTTCAAAAGCTCAGCCTGCATCCCTCCCAGGAGATGGTCACGCATGGCGGGCTCCTCGACCGATCTTCGGCACAGTTCGAGAAAGTCCCCCAGAAAACCCTCTTCATCCTTCAACGAGTTCAGACTCGTAGATGATCGGGTCGAATCGCGCACAGATTCGGGGAACACAGGCAAAGACAGTGTTGCCAGCCGTTCGCACAGGACCTCGAAAAACTCCGGATCTCTTGCTATCGTTCCAAGCCCTTGCGAACCACCCTGTCCCGTCAGGTTTAGGCGCACCACGACGGCCCGGATGACGTCTGCATCGAGAGAAGTATGGGAACACAGGGCCACGGCCTCGTCCACGAGATCCTCGGCACTCTGACACTCCGTCACATCCAGATCCACTCTGAGCCAACAGACGGGCGCCAGTGGTATGAATTCCGCCACGGCAGCGCTGCCGGCCTGTACGACAATCAGATGACAGCCTCGAGGGCCGCTTTCGTTAATATGGGCCCCCTGGCTTGTCCCCGGATACAGAATCAGAGGGTCCTGCGACAGGATCTCAGATGAATGAACGTGACCTAAACACCAGATATCCATCCCCGCAGTCCTCAGATCATCCAGCGTACACGGTGAGTAATTCTCATGTCCCGATGTTCCGGCAACATTCGTGTGCACAACGCCTATGGCCAGGTCCACTCCCGGATCCCGGCGGAACTTCCTGACGAGATTATCGGTGATTACAGCCGTCTCAAATCCCGCGCCGAAAATCATCACACCATGCAGTCTGTTCTTGGCCTGCAAACCGCATCCCTTCAGGATTTGGACCGAAAAGATGCAGCCCCGGCAGAGTTCGCAGCGATTCGGGAAAACTCTTTAACGGGTCGTGGTTACCCACTGCCAGGTAAATCGGGATTCTCGCATCATAAAGACGCTCCACACCATTCTTGAACGCAACCCTAGCGCGAACTGTCGGATTAGGGGCGTCAAACACATCCCCACCGAGGGTCAAGAAATCCACGCTCCGATCAATCGCGGTAGTGACAATCCGGTCCCAGGCATCGTATCCTGCCTGTAAGAAAAGGTTTCCCAGCTCCGGACTGGACCGCCTCAAACCAGAGAAGGGGCGGCCCAAGTGGATGTCCGCCGCGTGGATGAATTTGAGAGTCGTCATGCTCAAATGGCTCCGCTGTAATCTTGTATCTGAGTTTACCCTGTGGACCGCTGCTTCCTATACCATATTAACTCCAAGGATGATCGCTTTTGTTCCGTCATGCTCAAAGAGCTTCACCTCAACCGCGGATGTCTGCCATAATTCCGTACGTTCACTCTTTAGACAAGGAGTTGATAGTGATTCGAATCTTGGCAGTTTGGCTGTGCGCACTGGCCTTTTTTCCGTCCGTACCCTTGGCCTCGGAAGTTCCAATTGCCGACACAGGCCCGCGGCGAGTCCTCACCTTCCCCAAAGATCATGGAAAGCATCCTGATTTTCAGACGGAGTGGTGGTATTTCACAGGGAACCTTGATACCGACAAAGATCACGGGTGGGGATTCCAATTGACTTTTTTTCGCCGCACCCTAGTCCGTGAACCTACGCGTAAACTGTCCGCCTGGGCGGTCAGGGACCTATATCCAGCCCATTTTGCCATCACCGACATTAACAACCGTGAATTCTTCCACACCGAACTTTTGACACGCAAGGGTCCGGGACTTGCTCACGCGGCCCTGGGCGATCTCGACGTCGGCGCCAGAGACTGGACCGCGAAGATGCAGGGAGACGAGATACAAATTACAGCCAGAGAGCAAGACTACGCGCTCAACCTTCGGCTCCTGCCGCTGAAGCCGGTTGTTTTGCACGGTGACGCGGGGTTCAGCCGGAAGGGAGATTCAAAAGATCAAGCATCTTACTATTACTCTTTCACAAGACTCAAGGCAGAAGGGACCTTGACCTTCAAGGGCATCAACCACACGGTCACAGGGCTGGCCTGGATGGATCATGAATTCGGTTCCAGCATTCTCCAGAACGACCAGAGCGGATGGGACTGGTTCAGTCTTCAACTCGATGACGGAACCGAGGTCATGGTGTTCCATTTGCGAAAGAAGGATAACACGTTTGAGCGAGCCTTCGGCACCTTCGTTCCCAAGGAAGGCCCTGCGGTTGACCTGGAGGAAGAACGGATCGTGATCTTGCCCAAAGGAACATGGACAAGTCCCACGACAAAGGCTGTCTATCCGTCCGGTTGGACCGTGGAGATCCCCGGCCGTAACATCAGGCTGGAGGTCACACCCGCAATTGAAGCCCAGGAGCTTACCTCCGGATCGTCAACAGGGATTATCTACTGGGAGGGCGCGGTCACTGCCCAGGGGTTCCGGGACGGAAAGAAAATTAAGGGGCGTGGGTATGCGGAATTGACGGGGTACGCTCATTCTTTGGAAGGACGCCTCTGAAACGGCCGCCAGTCCTAGACAAAAATGCTATTGACATGATGTTGCCTCCTCCTGTAGTGAGAATGTTCGGTGGAGGTGAGGCACAGATGGAGATACTTTTAGTAGTATCGGTAACAACAGCAGTTCTTTGGCTTGCTTTCGGAAATAAGAAAGACTGGTCGGGAATGTAGGAAGTCGACTATTCGACCGCGTTAACCACAAGGCCGGAAGTATTTGTGCCCCGATGTGGGACACAGAGCTTCCGGCCTCTCATTTTCCTGCCGTGCTATTCCGAGCTGGGATTCACAATCAGGAGGACCTCATTCTGGTGAGATCCTCCCGCGTAGCTGGATAATCTTATCGCTTATTGATTGACCGGCTTTGCTTTGGAAGATCGCTTCTTGGCTTTGTAGGTCCGGGCCGGAGCTTGTCCGTAGTCGAACTGGCCGGGATATCCGTAGTATCCATAACCGTACCCGCCGGCTCCATAAGAAGCTGCCCCCGAATTATAACTGCTGCCTCCCCCTGACCAGGAGGGGACAAAACCACATCAGCCCGCTTCCGCGGCAAAAGGCACGGCCGCGATAGCAACGACGGCCACCAAAAGAAATATCTTAGCTGGCTTAATCCACTGCATCCTTTCCTCCTTCACTATGACACATGGCTAAAAAGAGAGTTATATGTACCTCACCGGCGAATGTTTGTCATCCTTTTTTTGAGAATCGCTACACTACTACGCCACCAACAAAACGGGCGACCTGTAAGTCGCCCTTGCACCAAATATCAGTTGTGGCATCTCGTCAATCAGCGCCTTTTCCAGAAGCCTCTTCTTCGACTTTCCGGCAGACCTGATCCTTCAGAGCGTCGGAAGACCAAACTGCCATTGGACCGCACGCTCCCCGGGCGTCTATACGGCAACGATAACCTGTCTTTGTGACTCCCTGCATATCAAGGGCTTCCCAGCTATTCTTGAAGTAGCAACATTCGTCATTAAAGCAGACATAATGTGTCTCGCCACCCCAGGATGAATCCAGCGGAGTCTCGATAGGATCCATCTCGGTGCCGCAATGCGGACATGTGGGATCTTTGTCCATCTTTTTGCCTCCTGGTAGCCCGAAAACAGCATTTGAAGCCATTGTCGGGCAGTTTCTGACGGATCTGCCGTCGGAGATTCGCTATCTTTGCTTTTCCTCTCGTTCAGAGGAAATCACTATTCGGGCCCCCGTCCTTCCGGCATATGATCTTATTTATAGGTAAACCTTTCTTTCCCAAGAATCAAGGAGCAGCCGCTTACTTGCCGGAAGATTCACGCAATAATTTCAACGTCTCAATCGAACAACTTGTATTTGCGGTAGAAGAAAGGCTTGAGAATCTTCAGTCCCAGGATGGATGCAGCGGGCTTGACCCATGAGCCAAAACGGCTGCCGCTTCCCAGGCATCGACGACAGTGCGGGTGGACTAGACGTCCTAGCCGAAACCCTTTCATTATACGTTCAAGTTCAGGGCCGCGGAGAATTTCAAGGAGCGATGAATCCTTCAGATTACCTATCGAGGTGCGGCCGTCAAAGTCTACGCAGCATAGGACAACATCCCCTGAGTAGAGAACGGCAAAATGGTCGCGCATTCCGAAACAATAGCCGTGTCCCGCCTCGATAACATCGTTTCCGGCAAAGGCGTTACCCCAGTCGGTGAGCACGTAAGTCTCTATGAAGACATTTGGGCTGATCTCGATTACGTTCCACCCATGAATGCCGATTCTCTTTATCTTTTGGGACAGGTTCTCTCTGTCGCCGTCCAGGCCGAGCCGCTGATAAATTATTTGTGCCCATTCCAGGATCGTATTCCTTAGAACGTCCGAGCTGCCCATAAAATTGGGTATACCAAGCTGATCTCGCATCTTCTTCGCAAAGGACGTGGTCATGATACGGAACTTAAAGATGGGAAGCGAAGGTCTGGCAGCGCACGCGGCCAACAGATCGAGTATTCGTGCCCGGTAATCATCAAAGTCCATACGCGTCCCTCGGGTGGCGAGGAAGCTCTCTCTGTCCGGGGTCTGCAAGGAAATATCTATTTGGTGCAGATCTCTCTCCGCCAGTGCCTGTATCGTCTCAGGTTTCAGGAGTGCCCCATTGGTGGTGAGCCCGACTGCTAGACCGCGAGCGTGAGCATGATCCAGAATGGGGAAAAAACGGGGATGCAACAACGGCTCCCCCATTACGTGAAAGGTCACTTTCTCTGCCAAGGCAAGCTCAGAAATCTGATCCAGAATAGATCGGGCCAGGGCTTCATCCATGACTCCGCGCTTCCGGGTCATCTGGCCATCCGGGCAAAAGACGCACGAGAAGTTGCACTTGTTGGTAAGCTCCAGGTGTATCCGCTGAAACTTCTTTGGAAGATAAGACGGTAATTGTTTGTCGGTCACACTCTGCCTTCTTGCTGATAAATAATAAAGACAAGCGTTCACCGCTGAGAGCGCAGAGAACGCGGAGGCAAATTCTTCCTTCTAAGTTGTTTATAAGACGACGTATTCCGCGTCGCAGCGCTGAAACACTGAATCTCCGGTGGCTCTTGTTCGAGTCTATGGCTCATCTCTGGGTTCTCCGCGCACTCTGCGGTGAGTCCTTCTTGCCCGCTGAACGCTTACCGAAAGACAACGTTGACGTCGTTCATAAGTATCTGCGACATAAGGGCAAGTTAGGATTACGGGGTTACAATGTCAAGTCGGGTGGTGGGACAGACATGTCGTCTGGACGCTGTTGGGAAATACTAATCGTTATCTGTAGTTGAACAACTAGCCAGCAATTAAGCCACTCCTTTTTTGCTTGACCCTTGCAACGACATCGTGTAATTAACCTTGCCATGACGGCACGTCGTATACGGAACCGTCCTCAAAACAAATCCTTTTCTTGTCTAAAGGGTGCGGGGAAACAAGAAGACAAAATTAAAACACTGAAAACAGGGGTTCGACCCATTTATTCTGCGCGGGGCGGGAAAGTTCCTAATGGACAACAAGGGCCGACGCACACCGATAGAACGTGACCAACTTCTTGCCGAATCCGGCATCCTCCGAGTATCTCCGCTTGGCACACAAACAATTGACCTGGACAGCGTTTTCACCCGAGACGTGACCACCTCAGGAAGCTTTGATTTCCGAAAAATCAAGAATGTCACCTTCGGCAAATTATTGGAAGCAATGCCCATACCGACCCTCTTAATTGATGCCGGGCATTCCATAGTGTTCGCTAACGAAGCTGCGAGAAAGATGGCCAATGGAGATGAGACCCTTGTTGGCCGCCAGTTTTCATCCCTATTCCCGGACCCGGCAGACAGTAAACAGGCTTTGTCGGAGGTGAACCGGATTTTTTCGCACAGAAAGAACGGGCTCTTCGAAGCCCTGGTGGAGATAGCCGAGAAACCCTTTTGGTGCAGGCTAAATCTACGTTCCATTCGATTCAAAGATGCGCGATTAGCTCTATCTCTAGTCGAAGACCTGACCGCGGAACGAAAACAACTCATTATAAGCAACAAATATCAGCAATTAGTTGACGTGTTTCCGATTGGCATCGGCGAATTCGTTGCTACGCGTCAAATTTCATGGAATAGGCCCGTGTCCGAATTGTTGCACTCTCTATCAGAGGCGAAATTGGTCGGAGGAAATGGCGAATTGGCCAGAATGAGAGGCGAAGAAGGCATAGAAGACCTCAGGGGGGTCCGAATGAAACAGTTGTTGCCCCTGAATGACGATTTCACGAGCCAATTGCGCTCGTGGCTGACAGAGGGTTGTCCAGTTCATTCCTTTGAGACAAAAGAAGTCGAGCCCGACGGGCTGACAAGATACTTTGAAACCACGCTCGTAGGCAATGTGAAGGGCCAATATCTCATGGGGTTTTGGGTGATGAGGCAGGACGTAACCCACCGCAAGGAGGCAGAAGAAGACCTGCGCAATGCCCGCGATAAACTCGAAGAAAGGGTGAAGGAACGGACTGTTGAACTCTCGCGAACAAATGAACAGTTGAGACAAGAGGTCGCTGAGCGAGAGAGAGCTGAAAAGAATTTATCCAAACTTGTTGGGGAACTGCAAGAAGCGTTGGTAAAGGTGAAGGCTCTTAGCGGCCTGTTGCCGATCTGCGCGTCATGTAAGAAAATACGCGATGATAAAGGTTACTGGACTCAGGTAGAAGTATACATTCGCGATCATTCCGAAGCTGATTTCAGCCATAGTATATGCCCGGATTGCGCGGCGAGGCTGTATCCGGATTTTTATAGTAGCGGTTCGTATAAATAGTGGTGTAATCGTTGACCTGGAAAGCGGTTTGCCCCGTCTGAAGCTGCCGGCAGGGACGCCGGCTCAGGATTACCGCAGAGTGCGTTCCGGAGAACGTCTGAGAAATCAGTCTTCTCTGTTTTTCTAGCAAGATCAGCATAGATTATTCGGGCCTGTTTCGATTGGAGATCTTCGTCTACCGGAAAAGGCATCCGAACTGGCTCCCTCTATCTGGTTTGAAGACATTTTTCCGTCTGCGTCTCGGCGCTCTCTGCGGTAAATATTTCTTTCCGCTGAATCGCTTACGATTTTAGATCTACTTTACGACCCGAGCGCTCATGCCGTACGACATTGAAGAGTCCAAGGCTTTCGTTGAAACGGTGGTTATCGAACCGAAGAGTTCGGGGATTTTGACCGGCTTGCGGTTTGCCGTTAAAGATCTCATCGACCTGGGGGGCTACAAGACTTCCTGCGGGAATCCTACCTGGCGTGATACCCATCCGAAGGCGGCTACGAACGCGGTATGCGTGGATCAGCTTCTCTTGGCCGGCGCTGAATGTGTCGGGAAAACGATCACAGACGAACTCGGCTTCGGGCTAAGTGGCGAGAACTTCTTCTATGGCACGCCATTGAATCCCAGAGCGCCCAATCGTGTTCCAGGCGGATCATCCTGCGGATCTGCCTCTGCTGTGGCTTGCGGAATAGTTGATTTTGCGCTCGGTACCGACACGGGTGGTTCGGTAAGAGTCCCTGCGAGTAATTGCGGGATCTTCGGAATGCGCCCCAGCCACGACAGGATTTCAATAGCAGGGGTCAATCCTTTCGCTCCCTCCTTTGACACAGTGGGTGTCCTGGCTTGCAGTATCGAGGTGCTGGCAAAGGCGGCTTCCGTATTATTGGCCTGCGACATTCCCTCTAGTTTTAACGTCGGCAAGGTGCATTTGCTCGAAGAAGCCTTCGCTATTTGCGATGCCGAAGTACAGGATGCATTGGCCAAACCTGTCGATATGATAAAGACCATTTTTTCAGGAAAAGTCGAGAAAACTTCTTTGAAGGATATTGGCGAGCAAGCGTCTGAATCAGGGTTGAAGGGTTGGTGTGACACTTATTACCACGTCCAGTGGGCTGAGATCTGGAGCTGCCTGGGGTCCTGGGTGGAAGAGGCCAAGCCTGAATTCGGCCCAACAACCAAAATGAACTTCGAGTTTGTCAAAAACATGGACCGTGCGGCAGATTGTGAAGGCCGTTCGTCAAAGGGAGAACTATTTTTCGCTTTTGAACGAGTTTCTCGGCCCTAACGATCTGCTGTGCATGCCCACCACCCCCGCGCTGGCTCCAATTAAAGGCACTCTGGGACTCGACCGCACCACGGGTGACTACTATCCCAGGACGCTTTCGCTGACAGCGATTGCCGGGATAGGGCGCCTACCGCAGGTGACCTTGCCGGTGGCCGACGTCTCAGGAGTTCCTATTGGTTTGTCTTTGCTGGCGAGGCACGGAAGAGATGGTTTTCTCCTGGCCGCGGCTCAATTATTGGCCCAAGGCAGGATGCGGTGAATCCCGCGTCGCGTGGGACGAACCGCATCGGTAGCAAAAAGACTCCGTGTAAGGCCAACGATGCGGTTTTCAGTGGTCACCTCATCCTACGGGAAATGCTGCCGATTTGCGCGTCGTGCAAGAGGAATCAAGACGATAAAGGTTACTGGACTCAGGTAGAAGTCTACATTCGCGAGCATTCAGAAGCTGATTTCAGCCACAGCATCTGCCCCGATTGCCCCGCAAGGCTATATCCGGACTTTTAAAGCGGCAGTTCGTATAAATGAGAAAAACCGTCGCATCGGCATTGGTGACTCGACGATTTTGATCATCTTTTCTGGTCAGGCGCGACTGGGTTTCACCTGCGACCTCCTGACACTTACACAGAAGTGAAGTGTGAAGCAGCCTTTTCACGTGTCTGTCGGTGTCTCGTCCCATCTGTTTCCAGGTGCATATCCGTAGAGCCAGTTGAGGGTGAAGTGGCGCTGCACAGCAATAGATCGCACCTCGGAGCAGTCCTCTGGGATCAAGTCACGATAAGCCTTGCCACGTGCTGGGAAATCGTCGCCGATGCACGGGGGTATGGTGCCCTCTTCGGCCCCTTTGCGTGCGGAGAAACGGACTATGTCGTCGTATGAGTGAAACCCTAGCGCCTTGAGCTTCTCATCGGGCTTTAATTCTTCGCCGGACTCGATTAATTACCGGGTAACGGCCCTCCAGTGCCAAAATTCGGCGATATCGCGTGCCTTTCAATTTCGACCTGTGGTCGCAGTGTTGCTGACGCGACAAGATCTAGCAAATTCTCTTGCGGAATAGACTTGAGCAGATCGTGGTCGGCCATTTCGTCGCAAGGTGGCAATTCCGAAAGTAAACCTAACGCCCACATCAGAACCTGGACGGCCTCGACCCGCCATGAAGCCTCAACCTGTTCCTCGTGTGTCATAGTGACGATCGTGCGAGAAGCGTATTGCTGTTCCCACGGGGAGAAATACTGCCACCAATCCGCATCGTGAAACTCTTGCCAAAATTCTTTGTTTTGCTTTTCGGCAAAGTGGGTGAATTCATCGCGCGCGTCTGACGACCACTTGTCAAACCATTCCTTTACGATCTCACGCGGCGGAGCGGCGAGCGCGTGGCCCACAACGTATTTTAGGATCACCAAACGCCGAGCCGCATCCGTTGCTGTCGGTCGTGAATTTGGCTCCCCAGGTTCCGGCTTAAAACGCTTCTCGATTCGCTTCATTTGGACCCTTTGGCCTCGGCTATTTTCTCGCGGAGCCTTACCCGTCACTGTCTCGGGCTACTGACGGGCAAGGCAAGTCAGCCGCTGGAAAGTCCACCCACTTTATCGCTCCATTCGGCCTGGCCGGATCGTCTCTCCCATCCCCGCTCCCCGTAAATTTGATAGGGTTTACCTGCCCTTGGTTTTTGGAGGCGATAGAAGAATTTTCTTATCGATTCCATACTTCTTTACCATTTCGCCTAGCTTGTTCCTAATTCGCTCTTGATGTTCGGGGCTATTATCGGCCGGGTATCTATCGATAAACTCGTCCCATTCGCGAATTCCAGTCCCCTCCTAGTCCCTTTCCAGTGTGCAAACCATCAGGTTTGAGCCGATGGTCGGCTGCCCGCATTATCATTATAAACTCATCGATTTTTAGGCCACAGTCCAGAAAATAATTTACGAATTTCTTGGGCAGTGCATGATGACCCTCCAGGGAGTTCGGATCTATGATTAATGGATTGTTTTGCAATAATCCATCGAGCATTCGAAAGAACTGTCTGACCATCTCTTTGGGCCATCGGGAAAGTTCCTCCGTGGTGGGCAGTCGTGGCATGAAAGCCCCACCATCAGCGTGATACCCCGTGAGACTCACCAAACCGTCTCCGCCGTGACCCGCCAGCATGCCCTGGTTTTGCCCCTCTTTCTGTGAATCTGCCTCAGTACCGAAATTTCGTTTCACGGACCTCAGCAGATCTGCTACGGCTCCAGTTTCGTACTTCAGGGCCTCGTCCACATACCTGTCGACTTCTTCCGGATCTATCTTGTTGTCATTTCTCTCGCTCCGAGTCGCCTCGAATTCCTCTGCGGCTCCAGCTATACTCCGGATGGGTGGCGAACCACCAGCGCCGCTGCTCTTCAGTTTCAATCATACGTAATCTCCTTTCATTGAAGTGAAAATGACGTACTTCAATGGACGTGGGTGATAAACCGACGTAGATATTCCAAGAGACCGGGTGGTAAATTTTGAGAAATGGGCTTCTTTAGTGCTGCTGAGAACTAATCGCGTGGCAAGCAGTTGATGCGGCCGATATTGACTCTGGGGTTTCGGGGCACCACTGCGTAAGTTTGGGAGGAGACGAGCCGGAGCTTACTGGGCTCTCTCCCCGCTAGCCGTTCGTGTCATCAAACTAGTCTGGAAAAGGCAGTGAATTAGAATCCAGTCGCGGAGATTTGGCTGGCATAATTGTACTAACTTTCTTCGTACCCATCTAATTTTAGTATACCATATCACCGCCGCGAATCAATGATTCGATGGAAAACCTGTGCAATGTTCCGATTTCATTAAATATCCTAGACGGTGAGGCGCAGCGGGCGGGGTTAACGTATTGGTCGACAGCTTTGGGTGATTATAGAATCAGATGATGTCAGGCGTACAGTGAGGGTAAAGAGAGTCAACCTGTAGCGGCATGAGCGCTTAATTCACCTCTTCCACTTCCCCGCGCTCATCTTTTTCCAGGTAGTTTGTCACATAGTCATTCACCGCGGCCTCCAGGCTCAAGAAGTCGTCCTCAAACCCTGCCTTACGCAGCTTCTCTGATTGAGCGCAGGTGTAATACTGATATCGCTTTTCAAGACCTTCCGGCATGTCGATATATTTTATTTGGGGTTCGGTCCCGAGAGCTGAAAATACCGCTGCGGCCAGGTCTTTAAAATTGCGTGGCGAACCTGTGCCCGCGTTGAATATCCCGTTTATCTCCGGTTTCTCCAGAAAGTGCAGCGTAATCTTCACCGCGTCCTTTACATATATGAAATCACGGCACTGCTCTCCATCGCCGTATTCAGGCCTATAGGACTTGAAGAGCTTTACCCTTCCCTTTTTCTTGGCCTGAAAGTAAGACCTGATCGCCACGCTTCGCATGTCTCCTTTGTGATACTCGTTGGGACCGAACACGTTAAAGTATTTGAGGCCCACAGCGTTCTCCAGGAAACCTGTATTGAGCGCCCACAGATCAAAAATCTGCTTCGAGTAGCCGTACATGTTCAATGGCCGCAGCCCGTGCATGGACTCGTGGTCATCGGAATACCCCTGCCGGCCATCCCCGTACGTGGCCGCACTGGATGCATAGATAAAGCGCAGCCCCTTTTTCCCCATGTACCTCGAAGCCAGCCTGCGGGAAAACCAGTAGTTGTTTTCCATGAGGTAGTCCGCATCTTTTTCCGTGGTCGAACTGCAGGCTCCCATGTGGAACACGGCCCATACGCCGTGATCGAACATTCCTCGCTCCAGCTTTATGAGGAAATCATCCTTGTGTTCGTAATCGAGGAACTTCAAATCGAGCAGATTTTTCCATTTATCGGCCTTTCCAAGACGGTCGACGATGAGAATGTTCTCTTCCCCGGCCTCATTAAGGGCCTTAACAATGTTGCTGCCAATGAATCCGGCTCCACCGGTAACTATGATCAAGTCTTTGCCCACTTTCATACGCACCTTCTACTTTGATCGGGTCTCCCGCTTTCTGCACTGGGGGTGACGGCCCCTTGAAACGGTACCTTTCTATAACATATATTTCGGCTATTTTTATGCTACAAAGGACAGAAGATGATCATATACAATGCTTCAATTAAGCTCCGTACAAAGGGGTTCACCGATTGCACGGATATAACCCCGGACCTTGAAAAATTCCTGGCGGAATCCCGGGTCAGGGACGGCCTGCTGACGGTCATCATTTCCGGCTCAACCGGGGCTGTTACAACCATCGAATACGAATCCGGGGCCGTCAGTGACCTCAAGCAAGCTTTGGATCGTATTGCTCCCATGGACATGGAATATGCTCACAATCTGCGTTGGGGAGACGGCAATGGCTTTTCCCACGTCCGCGCGGCACTGATGAAGCCCTCTCTGAGCATCCCCATTGTGGACGGCAAGCTGTGCCTCGGGACGTGGCAACAGGTGGTTTTCCTCGACTTTGACAACAGATCCAGAACCAGATCGCTTGTCGTACAGATTATGGGCAGTGAAAAATCAGAAAAGTGACGTGATGCGAATCCGTATTCAAAGCCGTAAGTATTGGGGAATCTCCTTTTTGTAAAGACGGTTCGCCAATGCTTCTCCAGGAAACTCTAACACTTTGCCGGAATCCTCATTTCTCCTGCAAGGAAATGAGGATTCCGGCAAATGCTAGAAGTTCTTGGGGAGGGGTTCGGGGAGGACCTTCTTACAAGAAGGGTCTCCCCGATTCTTCCTGGTTTGAAAACAGACTGGCATGAGGGGCAAACAAAGCCATGAAAGCGCTCGTCTTTGAGGAAAAGCTGTCTCTCCAAGATGTGCCCGTGCCCAATCCGTTACCGGACGAGGCCCTTGTGAAGGTTCGGATGGCAGGCATTTGCAAAACCGACGTGGAGATCGTGAAAGGTTACATGAGCTTTCGCGGGGTGCCCGGACACGAGTTCGTCGGAACAGTAGAGCGATCGTCTGACCCTGAGCAGGTTGGTGTTCGGGTTGTGGGGGAAATAAATGCAGGCTGCGGGGAATGCTCTTTCTGCAGAAAAGGCTTGGAGCGCCACTGCCGGCACAGGACTGTTCTGGGCATCCTGGGACGTGACGGGGCCATGGCTGAATACCTCACTCTGCCGGCATCGAACCTCCTGCCCGTGCCCCCCGATCTCTCCGGATGAGAAAGCAGTGTTCACGGAACCTCTGGCCGCCGCGTTGGAAATCCTCGAACAGGTGAAGATACAACCCGACCACCGTGTTGCAGTCATCGGGGACGGCAAGTTGGGGCTGCTAATCTGCATGGTGCTCCGCCTCACCGGATGCGACCTGGTGTTGGTGGGAAAGCACCCGGAGAAGATGAAACTCTTTACCGATATGCAAGGGATCGGCAATTACCCTTGATGAATTTTGTGCCGACGACGACCGTTTTGATGTGGTAGTCGAGGCTTCCGGCCACCCGTCAGGCTGGGAGCTCGCGGTCAGCCGGGTGAAGCCTCGGGGTATCATTGTCCTCAAGAGCACCTATCATGGGAGCCTGAATTTCAATCCTGCTCCTCTGGTCATTGATGAAATCACCGTTGTAGGGTCTCGATGCGGGCAGTTCGGCCCGGCCCTGAGGCTGATGGAATCGGGTCTGGTCGATCCTACCCCTCTGATTTCAGGGATTTTTCCAATGGATCAGGCTGAGGAAGCTTTCCGCGAGTCTCAAAAGCCCGGCAACTTCAAGATCTTGCTGAAGATGGTGGATGATTGATTTCAGCGGGGCCGAGTGAGCGGCAATCATTCAGTCATGCGGCGGACTTCGCCTAGGAAGACAAGAAGCATTTCACCGCAGAGATCGCAGAGGGCGCTGAGAAGAACCTAAAAGTTTCTCCGCGTTCTCTGCGATCTCTGCGGTGCAACGTGATTCTGCGACCTGCCGCGTAGCTGAACGGACACTGAATGCATCGCGGATTTTGACTTGACAGCCTCCTTTGGGCATGTTTTAATGTCGTGTTATTGTTCAGGAGGCTATGAAATGTACGCCATCGTCCAAACCGGCGGAAAGCAATACAAGGTCCAGACCGGCGACCAGGTCAAAGTGGAAAAACTGGTCGGGGAACCCGGTTCTGAGATTGAACTGGATCAGGTGCTCGCTGTAGCAACCCCGGAGGGCCTAACCCTCGGAAAACCATTGCTCACGGAAGCTCGCGTCAAGGCTACCATTGTTCGCACTGCACGTGACCGGAAGATTATCGTCTTCAAGAAGAAGCGTCGTCAAGGCTATCACAAGAAACAAGGGCATCGCCAATGGTTCACCCTTCTGAGGATCGACGCTATCCAGCACCCTGGCGCTGCGATGGAGACAGGCGAACCCGCTGCCGAAGCATGATGGTGAAAAATCTTTGACACAAAGTCGAGGCCGCGTTGTCGAAACCTAGTGCCGACAATGAGAATTAACGGCCTCTGCGTAAATAAATAAATTCGTACCCTTTGAGTAGCAAGAGGAGGAATAACAATGGCCCACAAGAAAGCAGGAGGAAGCTCTCGGAACGGACGGGACAGCCCAGGTCAGCGGCTTGGGGTCAAACGTTTCGGAGGGCAAAAAGTGCGGGCCGGGAGTATCCTCGTGAGGCAGAAGGGCACAAGCATCCATCCGGGAGAAAACGTCGGAATGGGGCGGGATTACACCCTGTTCGCCAAGATAGACGGGATCGTCAAGTACGAGAGGAAGGACCGCAACAGGAAGCGAGTAACCATACTCCCCGCCGCGTGAACGTTTTCAACTCCTTGTTATTACTTGCTCTCAGGGGTGAGACGCACCCCTGGGGCCCCCAAGAGGTCAGATCGAAAGAGATATCAGGCGCACCGACAGCCGTTTCAACCGAGCCCGTTTTCACTCTCACCTCGTCACGTGAATCATCGTGAAGTTCGTAGATCAAACCCGCATTACAGTGATATCCGGAAAAGGGGGGCGTGGATGCCTCAGCTTTCGCCGGGAGGCCTTTGTTCCCAAGGGCGGACCTGACGGCGGCGACGGCGGGAAAGGCGGAAGTGTGCTGATTCAAGCAGACTCCTCGCTCAATACCCTTTTGGATTGCCAATATCAGCAGCTCTATAAGGCCCGCAGCGGGGCTCACGGCAGCGGGAACAACCGACATGGCCGATCAGCCGAGGATCTCATCGTAAGAGTACCCGTGGGAACCCTAATCATTGACGACGAAACAGGCGAACTGCTTGCAGATCTCGATGGGGCCGGCAGCAAGGTCTTGGTTGCACAGGGCGGAAGAGGAGGTCGAGGAAACGCAAGGTTCGCGACATCACGAAACCGCGCCCCGCGACGCGTCGATGGGGGAGGACCCGGCGAGGAAAGGACCCTCCGGCTCGAATTGAAACTGATAGCCGATGTCGGTCTGGTGGGATTGCCCAACAGCGGTAAGTCCACACTGATTTCATGCGTCAGCAATGCTCGGCCCAAAATAGCCGACTATCCCTTCACCACAAAAGTGCCTGCCTTGGGGGTTGTCCGAACCGGGGACGGTGTTGACTTTGTCATGGCAGACATACCGGGTCTCATCCAGGACGCACATAAAGGCGCTGGCATGGGGGACCAATTTCTGCGCCACATCGAACGCACGAGGATTCTCCTTCATCTCATTGACCCCTCTCCACAAGTGGACCCGGGACCTGAGGAACGATTCTCAATGATCATGACCGAGCTTGCTTCCTACGGTAAGGGTCTGCTACAAACCCCCATGATTGCGGTAATCACCAAGATGGACCTGCCGGAAAATGAGGCAGCCGCGCGGGAACTGAAGCCGGTACTCGAGAAACAGGGCCTCTCGGTGCACGAGATTTCAGCGGTGACAGGCCGGGGAGTGAAGGAGCTTTTGCGGCACACCGCGCAACTATTGAAACAAATTCGTAGGGTCCCATGAAAGCTGCGGCCGCAAGGAAAGAAATATTTTCATGCGTACGCCGCGTGGTCCTCAAGCTGGGTTCCAGTGTGGTCACTACTTCGCAGGGGCTTGACCACGGAATTATCAGGGGGATCGCGGACGATGTCAGCCATTACAAGAACCTTGGGAAAGAATTCATTATTGTGTCGTCCGGAGCCATTGCCGCGGGAGTAAGGCGCATGAAACTCCGCGGAGGAGCGCGGACCATCCCGCAGAAGCAGGCGGCGGCCTCGGTAGGGCAAAGCCGCCTCATGGCCGTGTATGAAGCAGCGTTTGGCCGTCATGGAATTCGCGTGGGCCAAATGCTTCTTACAAAGGATGATCTCACCCACAGAAGACGTTATCTCAACGCCCGCAACACGCTGACAACGCTTCTCTCCTGGGGAGCGGTGCCGATCATCAATGAGAACGACACGGTAATGGTCGAAGAGATCCGGCTCGGAGACAACGATAATCTCTCGGCCCTTGTAGCTACTCTTGCGGATGCGGACCTGCTGCTCACTCTCACCGACATAGAAGGGTTCATGGATTGCGATCCTCGCACTAATCCGAATGCCTGCATCATCCCGCTGGTCGAAGAAATCACCCCCGAGCTTAGAAAGTTGGCCGGTGGCACGTCATCCGGGGTGGGGTTAGGCGGAATGGCTTCCAAGTTGGAAGCCGCTGCCAAAGTGAGAATATCGGGCATTCCTATGGTTATCGCGGGAGGCAAGACGCCTAATATCATTCGCCGAACAATGGAAGCCGAGATGTGCGGAACTCTCATTATGCCGGCGAAAGAAAGAATTTCAGCTCGAAAACATTGGATTCGTTACAACCTGGAACCTGAGGGGGATCTCACCATAGACGCGGGTGCGGCGAAGGCTATCACTTTGCTGGGCAAGAGCCTCCTTCCGATAGGCGTGACTGAGGTCAAGGGGCATTTCGAGCACGGCGCAGCGGTAATTGTTCGCGATCCCAAAGGGAACAGGGTGGCTATGGGGCTCGTAAACTATGCTTCAGACGAAATGCAAAAGATAATGGGCCGCCAAACTGCTGAAATTGACTGGGTCCTCGGGTACAGACGCAACGACGAGGCCATCCATGCGGACAATCTGGTCCTGCTGAACGGATAAGGCAAGCAGCAGATGCGTTTTGGTTATGCCCGCTGAGACTCTCCTACTGCCGTGCGCACTTCATAGCGCAATCGGGGTTAAAGAATAGACCCGTGCATGCTGTGAGGCTCCCTTTAGATCACGCTTTTCGTAATGCTTGCCGTCACATCATCCAACTTTAGAGCATCATCTAACGATAAATACGGCGACCAACCCTCATCCGTATAGATGAATTCGATATCGACTTCGGCCACATATTCACCTTCGTGGACTAACTTTGTCTGATGCTTTTTTCTCATGGCATTCTCCGCTGGAAATCTCTTGACCAACGCAGTGGGTCCGGCCTGTATGCCGTAACCACAACCGCTGGCGACGATCTTCCTTTCGGTACACCCCACACCACATGGATTGGGTTGCCTTGTGAGTCTTTTTGCAACACAAGCACACAGGGGCCTTTCGGGTACTCAGGATAATCCTCGATCTCGACGGCGTTAACCAAACCAGATATTAAGTCTCTCACACGAATGTCGTCAGCCGCTAGCTCATCATATCCGTGGCTTGATATGAGCACTTCCCCTCGGGTAACTAGGTCGCGAATCTTCTTAAGAGTCTCACTCAAAATATAATGTCAAATCCTTTCAATCGTCCATAAGATTCCATAACATGTCTACTGTTAGCGTCTCAAGGGTTTTCAGCTTCTATTTCCTGTCTCGAGATGGACAACACTCCGCCGATGCGGCGGCGCACCTCGGGGCTTGACATTTTTTCCGCGATGCATAACTGAAAACCGGCTCTGGAAACGGAAACGCACCGACGATCAGAGAGGAGAATTAAAAATGTTTCGATGGAGATTTGGCACTGATCCGACCTGGCGGGAACTTGAGCGACTTCAAAGGGGCATGGATGACCTGTTCCATGTGGTGAGCGGCACTCGCAAACCGTCGCTCGATCCCTTGTGGCGAGGAGCTCGGCTTTTTCCGCTGCTCAACGTGCGGGATTTGGACCAGTCGTATGTTGTTACTGCGGAGATTCCGGGAATGAAGACCGACGATCTCGAGATTAAGATCGAAGGCGATACGCTCATGCTGAAGGGAGAACGAAAGCCTGAGGAGGCCGGTGAGGAGATAAGCTATCACCGTCGCGAACGGGCTACCGGGACTTTCCAGAGAAGCCTGACCCTTCCCGGCAAAGTGGACGCTGAGAATGTTAGCGCAACATATAAAGACGGTGTTCTTACCGTCACGTTGCAGAAGGAAAAAGCCACGTTGCCTCGACAGATCACAGTCAAGGTGGAATGAGTAATCATTGATTGCCAGTAAGGAGGAGAGTCACATGGCAGACCAAGAGCTTCAGGCCACACCAAAACAGCATGTAGAGTCCCCCGAGGGGGAATTCACTCATGAAGGCACATATTTTGTCCCGGCCGTGGACATTTACGAGAATTCAAAAGAGCTAGTTCTCTTGGCCGACATGCCGGGAGTCCCCTCAGGGGATGTGGAAGTTGACCTCAAAGAAGGCACTCTGACGATCGTAGGGAAAGTCGGTGCTGAAAGCGACGAAGGGGAGCCGATCCTGGTCGAGTACCGGGTAGGAAACTATTTCCGCAGCTTCCGTCTGACGGATGTCATAGACCAGAGCAAAATTACTGCCGCTATGTCGGACGGTGTGCTCAGACTCACATTGCCCAAAGTTGAGAAAGCCATTCCGCGTAAGATTCCTATTACGACGGACTAAGAGTGCGTGGAAACAGGGGGAACTGATCAGGCCAAAAGTTCCCCCATTCCATCCTCGAAAAAGCGCTTGCAGACCCGTGGGTCAAGATCTGTGTCTCTTCCCGACTTTGCTTATGGAGTGTTCTTCCCTTCAAGGTTTCTCTAATGTCCACCTTGACAGCCGCCGGGCAATGCAGACATATTATTAGAAAAGAAAAGTGAGGATTATGATATGCCCGTGCGATCCATCGTGGTCGTCCCGCATGGGGCTTTGGACAGCAAAGCAGCAGAAGTGACCAATATTGACGAGCAAATTAGAAAGCTCGCCCTTGATATGGCGGACACTATGTACAAGGCGCCCGGTGTGGGGCTGGCCGCGAACCAAGTCGGAGAACTCCTCCGGCTCATCGTGGTCGATGTGGTGTATCCTTACGCGGAGCCGCAAGACAAAAAGAAGAAACCTCTTTTTATAATTAATCCCGCAATTTGCTCCAGCGAAGGAGAGGTTTGTAAGGAAGAAGGCTGCCTGAGTGTTCCCGAGTTCGAAATCGACGTTAAAGCGAGCAGCCTGCGTCCAAGTGGAGGGAATGGACCTGGAGGGGAAGCCGTTGAGGATAGAAGCTGACGGATTGCTTGCCAGAGTTCTCCAACATGAAATCGACCACCTAAACGGAACCACTCTTCTCGACCACGCGTCAGCGCTGAAAAGGAACCTTTACCGAAGACGGCTCAAAAAGAGGACCAGGAGGGATCAGTGAATCTCCGGGTGGTCTTCATGGGATCTCCTGAGTTCGCAGTCCCTACCCTGCGGGCGCTAAACGTGAATTTTCTAGTAACAGGCGTTGTCACACAGCCCGACAAACCGAGAGGCAGAGGACAGAAAACTCTTCCGTCCGCAGTAAAGACAGCGGCAGTGGAGTTAGGGCTACCCCTTGTCCAGCCGACTGGTCTTGCGTCGCCGGAAATTCTGGCAGCGCTTGAACAGTGGAACCCTGATGTCATAGTGGTTGCGGCCTACGGGAAGATCCTTCCGCCGCGGATACTGTCCCTCCCCCGGATGGGGTGTGTGAATCTTCATGCTTCGCTTCTGCCCCGTTATCGAGGCGCGTCACCGATCAGCTCGGCCATACTTGGGGGAGATAAGGTCACAGGGGTCTGTACGATTCTCATGGATCAAGGGATGGACACAGGTGACATACTTCTTCAGAGGCAAATTTCCGTTCTCGATGATGACACAACGGGATCGCTGCACGACAGGTTAATGAGTGAGGGCGCCGATCTGGTGGTGGAGACTCTGAAAGGTATGGCTGAAAGCCGCGTCCAAGCCGTGCCGCAGGATCATAAGAAAGCAACCTATACCAGCCTTCTTACCAAGGAAGACGGACGCATCGAATGGGAGCGAGACGCTGAGTATCTGGCGCGCCTGGTCAGGGCCATGAACCCCTGGCCCGGAGCGTTCTCGGAAATCTCGGGTGAGACGGTTAAACTCTGGGAGGCCGTGGCAACGGAAGGAACAGAAAAAGCCGGTTATATTGCGGGCATTCGGCCTGAAGGGGTGCTGGTAGGAACCGGTAGGGGCCTCCTTTTGCTGAAGCTGGTTCAAGCGCCCGGACGTAAACGTGTGTCCGGGGCCGAATTTGCGCGTGGGCGGCGCCTTCGGCAGGGCGAGGTTTTCAATAGTTCAAAGAGTGGAGTACACTAAAGGACGAGTTGCTGCCGCGGCTCGCCCGTGAGGCTTTACGACAATTGAAACTTTGTTAATTAAGACCAAGGGAGACACAAAATGAATCAGGTTAAAACGGTCGTTCTTCTGACTTTCTTGGCCGCCCTCCTAGTAGTTATCGGGGGAGTCATAGGCGGAAAGAACGGTGCCACCATAGCCCTTGTAATCGCACTGGTGATGAACTTCGGAAGTTACTGGTTCAGCGACAAGATCGTCCTGAGAATGTACAACGCCCAGGAAGTTACAGAGGCCGAGTTGCCGGACCTGTATCGCCTCGTGAGGCAATTGACGCAACAAGCCGGTTTGCCCATGCCCCGACTCTACATTATTCCAGACGAGTCTCCCAACGCCTTTGCCACGGGAAGGAACCCGAATCACGCCGCGGTGGCCGTCACCGAAGGGATCCTGAAGCTTCTATCATGGGATGAACTGGCCGGTGTCATCAGCCACGAATTGGGGCATGTAAAGAACAGGGACATACTGATTTCTTCCATAGCAGCCACAATCGGAGCGGCTATTACCTACCTGGCCCAGTTCGGATTTCTGTTCGGAGGCCGTTCGGATGACAGGGAAGGCGGCGGCTCCATCGTAGGCATGATCCTGATGATGATTCTTGCCCCTTTAGCAGCGGGGATCATTCAGATGGCCATATCCCGCTCCCGAGAATACATTGCCGATGAAACTGGTGCTCACATTTGTGGGCACCCGATGTGGCTTGCCGGCGCGCTGGACAAGTTGCGACGGGGAGTAGACGCTGTTCCGATGCAAGCAGAGCAGGCAACGGCTCACATGTTTATTGTAAAGCCTTTCGCCGGCGGCGGCCTTGCAAACCTGTTTTCTACCCATCCGCCGATTGAGGAGCGGATCGAGCGGCTCGAACACATGGCCGGACATTGATCGGGGCCGCATAGGATAATGCTCCGAAATTTGGCGCCTCCCTTTTTTGCAGCAACCGGCAAAAGCAATGGCTGCAACTGAGGATGACTCGGTAGGGACTGGCATCCTGCCCGTCCTTCAGAGTCAGGCATGATGAAACGGTCCCAAAACCAGAAATTCGGCTAGGAAATGATGCGGGTCCTGTAAGGGCGGTTCTCGAACCGCCCGAAATAAGGGCGCAGTCCCGCGTCCCGCGGGACGCCCCTACGCCAAGAATTGCGGATGCTTCCTTCGTAGAGAATCTATTTGAAACCGAATAGCGAAAGACCTTCATCAACAAGAGGACGGCACGCCGCGGCACGCGCCAGCGTTGCTAGAGAAGTAGCCTTGCACGTGCTCCTGGATGTCAGCTCCGGCCGTTTTGCCGAGCATGTCTTGTCGGTTCATTTGGACAGAGCGAGTCCCTTACCGGAGGACCGGGCCCTGGCCACGGAACTCGTTTACGGCGTCCTGAGGTGGAAGAACCGGCTTGACGCGGTGTTGCGTCGCTGCTTGGACCGGCCGGGCAAGAAACTGGATACCGACTTAAGGGAAATCCTAAGAATTGCTCTGTACCAGATACTGTTGCTCGATAGGGTACCTGACCACGCGGCCGTCGACCAAGCAGTCATACAGACACGCCGCCATTGCGGAAGCCATACGGCCCCATTTGTCAACGGGGTCCTGAGGAACGCTCTGCGCAAGCGCGAGGCTGTTGACCCGTTGCCAGGGAAGGACGCGAGCTCCCTGGCCGAGGTACTACTCGCACCCTCTGTGGCTTGTCGCACGCTGGCTCAAACAATTCGGTCCGGATGCAACGCGCAAGATTCTGATTCATAATAACTCGAGGGCCCCGGTAGATATCCGCGTCAACAAGATAAGGGCAACTCCTGAAAGGGTTGAACAACTACTTGCAAGGGAGGGTGTCGCAACGCGGACTATCCCCCTCATGCCGAACTGCCTGCAAGTGGCTGGGTTAAGAGGGCCCGTTCGTGCTCTGCCTGGATACGAGCCGGGCTTTTTCACTGTTCAGGCTCGCGCTTCGCAGATGATTGTTCCTCTGCTGGCCGTGAAGCCCGGAGAGCGAATCTTGGACGCGTGTGCCGCGCCGGGCGGGAAGACCGCGCAACTGGCTGAACTGATGGGGAACATCGGCCTGATTGTGGCTGTTGACGTTGATCCGATCCGCCTGGAAGATACGCGTCAGAACCTCCAGCGTCTGGGAGTTCGCTCTGTGGAACTACGATGCGGAGATGTGAGTGAGCCGGAGTTCGTTTCCGGTCTTGGCCTCTTTGACCGAATTTTGCTCGACGCGCCGTGCAGCAATGTCGGGGTCCTTCGCCACAATCCGGAAGTGAAATACAGATTGGGACCGCATGATCCAACCGAGTTCGCGGAACGGCAGTTTAGGATGCTGGAGGCCACCGCGGCGGGTCTCAAACACGGCGGGACTTTAGTTTACTCGGTCTGTACCACTACGACGGAAGAAACATCTGGGGTCCTGAGCCGTTTTCTTAACAACCGCGACGGCTACAGCCTGGTTCCCGTCAATCCCACCGACGTGCCATCCTCGAAATTTGTAGACTCTCGCGGGTTCTTCAGCACCTTCCCCCCGACCGACGACGACCCCCTGGATGGTTTTTTCGCAGCGCGCATTCAGCGCGCGTGAGAAGAGGATGAGAGATTTTGGAAAATATAACCGAATGGATCGAAATTTGCGCGGGAAATACGAACTGGCATTTAAAGCGGTTGCCAAGAGTAATGTTCGATACTGGAAATGATTTGGTGAGGACGCCCCGCGTTCCGCGTGGGGTTGCCCGTCCTCTGTGCCCAGGCGATACGGGAATGTCTCAAAATGGCATCCGGAGAGGTTCTTGGCGTAGGGGCGCCGCTCGCTGCGCCCTCATTTCGAGGCGGTTCTCGAACCGCCCCTACAAGACGCTCATGATTTCCTAGCCGAATTTCTGTTTTGAAGACACTTTCAGACGCCTGTTCCACCGATCCGGCGACAGGGGTCGGCCCCGCGTCGCGGGATTCCGCAGATTTGAATCGGTCAAGAACTCTGGCATATGCTACAAGGCGGTAAGTTTGGAGAGACCTTTCTTTCAAGAAAGGTCTCCTTGATCATTTTGCCATGTATACCAATTGCCAAAATTTTTGTCCGATTCACAAAATGACACCATCACCCCGGACTCCGATCCGGGGTCCAGTCTGGATTCCCGCCTGCGCGGGAATGACGGGGAAACGCCCATCACGGTGGCCATCAGGGTGCTCTGCATCCTACAGCCAAACGGACATTATTTTTGGCAATCGCTATAGGTGGAAACGCGCTGACCTCCAAAATGAATTGAGTACTTGGTCACCTTGTCCGTCTGGCTCGCGAAAAAAATTCGCAGCCATCGAATCCAAAGGAGAGAGTGCGAAGAAATTTCTCACTTTTCGTGTTATCTGAGAGCCGTCTGTTTTTTGGTAATTTCGTAAAATCCGGCACTTACAGAAATGGCACATCGGTTGCAAAAGAAGAGGGTGAACAACGACTCCTAACCATACCCTCTTAGCAATCCTCCTACTTTGGATTGCTTTTTTTTTGCCTATTCCTCCCAGCCACGACAGTTATCACTCCGTAGTTGCCTATAAGCTTCGACGCTTGGGCGAGGAGCACCCCCAAAGCCAGGTCGATCAAATCGAGTGCCGCGTCCAAAGGTCCTACCGACTTAAGGACCTCTGCCAACCAGGCTGTTGCGTTTCCCTTAATCTGCCTGTTCCTCAGAAGCGCCACGGACCTGTTCTGATACCGGCTGCAATGAGCAGGCCGTTTCCGGAGCCGTTGCAACCCATACCTGACCAGCCCAAAGGGGTAGGCCGTATACAGTGCGTCATTATGAAACACGGCTCGCACCTCCATTCCGTACCGCCCCAGGTAGTTCTCCACCGCCCGCGGAGTGAACAGCCAGAGGTGTCTCGGGACATCTTCGGTGCAACAGTGCTTCATGCCGGGCGCGCTGAAATTTGGCACTGCGAAGACAAGAATTCCGTCATCCTTCAGCAACTGCGATACTCGTTTGAAGAAGGCTGAAGGCGCTCGCACGTGTTCCAACAGTGCCCATGCAGTAATTGCGTCATAATGCTTTTCCCGAAAATCCATAGTGAGAAAGTCGCCGACCCTGATCGGGACGTCATGAGGGGTTCCCCAGTCCATAAGGTCAACTCCGTCGACCTCCCACCCTTCTTTGGACGCGTGATTAATGAAATCACCCCGGCCGCACCCTATGTCGAGCAATTTTCCCCGCCCTACGGGAAGGTACGTCATCATTCGGCTATACAAGGAAGCCAGGTCCGTTTTGTCTCTGAGATAGTCACCCGGATAGAGCAAAGGGATCGATTCGGCCGTGGGCATGGGATTGACGAACGCCATGCCGCAAGCACACTCTACGAGGTGGAACTCCTTCCGTGTGATAGGGTCTATTTTCGAATATAGGAGAACCTGATCACTCGATCCGCAAAGGTCGCAGGGAACGTATTCGGTGAAAATCGTATCAGGGGCCATGGGTTCCACTAGATAACACTCCGCATCAGAAAAATAAATGTGCCTGCACTAAAGCAATAGGCTGTTTCACAAAATGTCTTCATAAGATTGTTGCGTTTTCAAAATCCTTCTAATAGGATTTTTGAAGGGGCTTGACAAGCGGGCTGCCCCGGGCGGGTGAAAGATTGGACCTCAGGATGGTTCCGGCTGCCCGTTGCGGTGCAGGGCGGCATCAAGAGACCGGGTCACGAACGCGCACAGGCCACGGGGCTAAGGAGGTTGAGGATGGAACTCACTGAAGCTCTTATAAGTGGGGCCCGCGATGAAATAATTGAGATCTCCTTCACGGGGGATGAGGACGAATGGAGTGAAATAGCCGCGGTACTCGAAAGAGTCGGATTCGGACCTGGCCACTGAATTGGGGCTGAAAATCCGCGAAGCTCTCCGCACCGCCGGCCAATAACAGTTGCCGTCACAACGCGACAGAGGTTCGCATCACTGCAAGCCCCTTGGTCGGTGCCGCCAGACGGCACGAACAGCGCGAAGAAATCGGCTATCCGTCGGTCGTCAGCGTCAACTGAGAATCCCAACAAGGCATCCAAACCCAGCTTACTCCAGGCCGCGGGTCTCAGAACCGCGGTCTCGATGACGGGCCGACGACGACCTGAGCTTCTCAACAATCTGGCCCGCCCTGAATGAACTCCTTACTAAAGGCCCGGCCATCACTTCCTTCATTCCCGCGGCCACTGCCATCTCTTTCAGGTCTTCAAACTCTTGTGGCGGAACAAATCGGTGGACCGCATGATGACGATGTGTTGGCTGAAGGTATTGCCCTATTGTCAGCACCGCGCATTGCACTTCGACCAAATCCCTCACTACGTGCATTATTTCTTTTCGGGTTTCGCCTACACCAACCATAATGCCCGATTTTGTCACTATGTCTCCGCCCCCCTCCCCGACGCGCCTCAATAGCTCCAGGGACCGTGGGTACAAGGACCCGTGCCGCAACTCCGGGTAGAGGCGCGGGACCGTCTCCAGATTGTGCCCTATGACGTCTGGCCTGGAAGCGATAACTGTCTGCAGGGCGTCTGCTGAACCTTGAAAGTCGGGAATCAGTACTTCAATGGTGGTGCGATTCGAGAGCTTCCGGATGGCGCGCACGGTCTGTGAAAATGCCGAGGCGCCGCCATCAGGGAGATCGTCCCTTGTCACCGAGGTAATCACCACGTGGCGCAGATGCAGAGCCGCGACCGACTCGGCCACAAGATCGGCTTCACCGTCATCAGGAGCGGCCGGCTTCCCGTGTGCCACGGCGCAAAAACTGCAATTTCGAGTGCATTTGTCACCGAGTATAAGGAATGTCGCGGCGCCTCTGGCGGAACATTCCCCCTGGTTCGGGCATCGGGCCTCTCTGCAAACGGTGTGAAGGCCCTTTCCGTAAGCTTTACCGCGCATCTCGGCCACCGCGACTGCAGTGGGCAACGTTGTGTGAATCCAATGCGGGAGTCGGCGCGTCGGCATTTTCAGGCGTCTCCAGCGAAAATCAGCCCCGTGATCCTGACAGTCGGACTGGGAGAACCAAGGCGCTCCAGTAGGGCAAAGGGGTTCAAAGACGCAGCCCATTGTCGTGGGACTGCTGTTACGCTGAGAAAGTGACTTTTGGTTCAAGAGGATATTGGCGGATGAACCGGCGCGTATGGAATGGAAAAACGGCAAGTGGAGATTCCTGAAACATCTCTGACCAGCAACAATTGCCTCTCTCACCGGAAAACCCCAGTTTTTAAGCCCCAAAAAAATGAAGACCGTCTCCGGTAAGGTATCAAGGGGGGGAGTCATGATACAAATGGAAGACGGCCTTTCGTCTCTAAAAATATCTCTGGTCCGTACAAAAGTCAACCCCTACGAACTAAAAAAGACGTAGGGGGTGAAAGATGACTCCCGGAACCTCACGATACCATTCCCGGTTACTGACAGAATAAGTCATGGTGGGACATTGTCAACTTATAAAGTTACATATGTTTTGGGTATCCAAACTACCTAATCGCTCGCAGATCCAGCCGCGACACAAGGAAACGCGCTTGCCCATCGGGAAACCAGACGCAAGTTGTGATCCATTTTTTCTTAATGTATCATTCTCCATACGCGCTCCCGCGAGGTTGAAGGACAGTGCCTGAATTCAATGACAGGCCCGCACTCTGCCCCCCGGGTGTTGCAGAAACAATTTTATGAGTCGCGGCCATGCCATCGGCTGCGGCTGACTAGAAAGAGGGATAGTAATGTCGGATTCGTTTTCCGTTGGCGTCATTCCAGGAGATGGAACGGGGCCCGAAGTGGTGCGAGAGGGGAAGAAGGTCCTCGCTGCGGCTTCATCCGTTCACGGGTTCAAGCTGGATTTCGTTGATTTTGACCTTGGCGGTCGGAGGTACCTCGAAACAGGCGAAACTCTTCCAACTTCCGTCCTGGAAGACCTGAAGAAGGTGGATAGCATCTACCTTGGGGCCATAGGACACCCTGACGTACCGCCCGGCATTCTTGAAAAGGGGATTCTGCTCAGGCTCCGCGTTGAGTTGGACCAGTACGTGAACCTCAGGCCCGTCAAACTCTATCCGTATGTGGAGACCCCTCTCAGAGACAAAGGGCCGGATCAAATCGACTTCCTTGTAGTCCGAGAAAATACTGAAGGATTCTACGTAGGTTCCGGCGGCTTCTTTAAATGGGGAACCCCTGATGAAGTGGCTATCCAAGAGTCTATAAACACTCGCAAAGGCATTGAGCGTCTGCTCCGTTATTCCTTCGAGACAACGCGAGCCAGGGGGAAGAAGAAGAAGCTGACCCTGTGCGGCAAGACCAACGTACTCACCTATGCTTGGGATCTGTGGATGAGGGTCTTCAAGGAGGTCTCTGAAGAGTATCCCGACGTGACCACAGACTATGCCCATGTAGACGCAATATGTATGTGGATGGTAAAGAACCCGGAGTGGTTCGACGTGATCGCCACGGACAACATGTTCGGAGACATCATTAGCGATCTTGGGGCAATGATACAGGGCGGCATGGGTATATCCGCCGGCGGGAATGTCAATCCGCAAGGTGTTTCCATGTTCGAGCCCATTGGCGGATCAGCTCCCAAGTATACGGGCAAAAACGTGATAAATCCCTTGGCCGGCATACTGGCCGGGGCCCTGATGCTGGAGACTCTGGGCCAATCCGCCGCGGCGAAAGCCATCGAGGATGCTGTAGTAAAAACCCTTCCCAATCTCAAAAGCTTGGGAGCTGGTGGTATGGGTTACTCCACTTCTGAGGTGGGAGACATGGTGGTCCGCAACCTGGAGGCTGGTTCAAGTCTGCGGTAAGATTTGCCCGGGCAACTTTTCCTTGAGATAGCTGTCTTTTTTTTCAGCGGCAGAGTCGTTTTGGGGCCGCTGTAGCAGCCGGAGAGAGCAGCTTTCACTAAGATGGCGACCGTTCTTTTCGAAGATAATCGCTCCTCTAGCTTGAGGCAGATTCTCAGGGGGTGCCTCCGGAGCGCAGTCAAGCGTTGCCGTTCGTAGCGGAGGGGACATCCCGAAAACCTTACTTGATCTATGGCTAATCAGCATTACATCCAACAAGGTCCTTATGAGCGATGATCCGACACCAAAACTAAGAGTGCTTCCATTGGGGGGACTGGGAGAAATCGGTCTGAATATGATGATCGTAGCTCTCGGCAAAGATGCTTTCATCATTGACACAGGGCTGATGTTCCCGGACGAGTCCATGCCCGGGGTGGATATCGTCATACCCGACCTGGAAGTCGTAATCCGGCAGGATTGGAACGTCCTGGGGATCGTCCTCACTCACGGTCATGAAGACCACATAGGCGCGCTCCCTTACGTTCTCAAAAAAATCCCCGCTCCTATTTATGCAACGGGACTCACTATGGGGCTGATTGAGAACAAACTGGAAGAATTCGGCCTTATGGGTAGCAGCGTCAGAAACGTAGTCTCCACGGACAGCATCGTTCAACTGGGTCCTTTTGAGATAGGTTTCTTCGCCATGTGCCACTCCGTGGCCGACGGTGTGGGCTTGGCCATCAAGACACCTGCGGGAGTGATCCTTCATTCCGGCGATTTCAAACTGGACCCCACTCCGATAGACGGACGCCTATGCGATCTGGAGAAGATCGCCGGCTATGCGCGCAACGAAGTGCTGGCGCTGTTCTCGGACAGTACCAATGTGGAAAAGACAGGGAGCACGCTCTCGGAAAGCATGATCCGTCCCGCCTTCGAGATCATTTTCAGAGAGGCGTCAGGACGCATCCTCATCGCTACCTTCTCCTCAAACATCCACCGGGTTCAACAGGTGCTCCATCTGGCACAGGAATTCGGTCGCAAGGTTGTTCTTGTCGGGCGGTCCATGGCGTCTAATGCCAAGATTGCGGCCGACAGGGGATATCTTGACATTCCTGACGGCATATTGGTGGACATGAAGGACATGGAGAGCTTACCGGATGAGAAAGTAACGGTCCTCTCCACAGGCTCTCAGGGAGAGCCCATGTCCGCACTTTCGCTCATGGCCTTGGACCGGCACAAGTTCCTGAAAGTCAAGCCCGGAGACGTTGTGGTTCTTTCGTCAAAGTTCATTCCGGGCAATGAAAGGGCCATCACGCACATACATTAACGAGTTTTCGAGGCGCGGCGCCCGCGTGATGTATGAAAAGGTATCCGACGTCCATGTCTCCGGGCATGCCAGTGAGGAAGAACTGCGTTACCTGATACGCCTGGTTCATCCAAAGTGTTTCATACCCATTCATGGAGAGTATAGACATCTGTTGCGCCACGCACATATCGCGATAGAAGAAGGTATCCCTGCTGACAGGGTTCTCGTAGCCCAGGATGGAGACCTCGTAGAGATCTCCCCCGAAGGGGCCCGGGTGATCGAGCAACTCGAAGTTGGTCGGGTCTTTGTGCACGGGAAAGGAGTCGGGGACATAGGCCACGATGTTCTCCGCGATAGGCGGACACTTTCCGAGGTGGGCTTAGTTACCGTGGTCTTGGTGATTAATAGAGAGACTGGTAGAGTGATCGCGGGCCCGGAGGTCCATTCACGAGGCGTTACCTTTGATGAAGTGGAACCGGAATTGCTGGAAGGGGTTCGTATCTCGATCGAAGAGCGATTGGCGGAACTGGATCCCAGCACTCCGGAAGAGTGGGACAACTCCAAAGAACACATCCGACTCGCGGCCCGCAGGCACATCAATCGAATCCTGGGCCGCAAACCCCTGGTCCAGACCATTGTCCTCAAGGTTTAATTCCCACCGCAATTTTCCAAGCGTTGTAGGTGAGTGTCTGCGCGCCCGTCACGTATAGTAGAGGCGGGTTTATAACCCGCCTCTACGCTTTGATTCCGCTCGCTCGGCCCACGCTAAACCATCATTATATCTGTTGCCAACAGTTTAGGCCCCTACCCAGCATCATTGGTCGGGTGCTACTGCTGACACATTCTCGTGAGAGGCGGCGGCTGTCTTCAAAGGCAGTCGGACATTTCTTGGCGGTCAGCGTAGTTCGTCGGTCGCGCCGCTCAGCCGCGCCCGCATTCTATTTTCCAAGACGACACGATTTTTCTTGCAATTGTTGTGCAGTTGGATTACCTCATAAGACACGTTTGGCAGGGAAGCCCGGCAGGGACGGATCGAAGGGGCCAGGCCAAGCGTTTTGGTGGGTAAACGATCTTTTTTGTTGCCTGCCGATGGCGGCGGGATTTTTCTTGACAAGGCGCGTAAACGCGTGCTACGGTGACTAAAATTTTGGTCTAACAGCTCTTGTATTGGAGTATGCTTCATTTAAGGAGGGTTTAGGATGAAGAAGTCGTTGGTTATGTTGGTCGTTCTGGTTAGTTCTTTGGCCCTTGCCGGGTCGGTTTTCGCTATGGGCGATTGGGGCTGCTACTCAATGCCGACCGTCAAGAAACCGCCCTGCGTCGACAAGGTTCTCTGCAAAGGCAAATGCAAAGGCAAAGAAAAACTCTGCGGTCCCTGCGCACCCACGATCAAATGGTCCTGCAACTGGATGACCGTGCTGAAGTGCCCGGCAGGCGCCAAGCCCGCGAAGGTGGCCAAGTTTAAGAAGTAACAAGCGACGGTCTGCAGCAAGGTTCTCATGCCTAATGTGGCAAAGCGAACCTGCGATACCGAGCGGTAGTCACATAACTCAAATGTAAGAACTTGCGAAGGCCCTTTCACTCGGTGGGAGGGCCTTGTTTTGTCTGTCCTTCGTGTAATCTGTGTGCAGCTCCCTGCTGCTTAGCTCCAGCTCCTGCCTATGACAGGTTCAATATTGTCGCCGTGTGTAGATAATGGGCCGACTAGCCCGGTTCTTCATTGTCAGATACTTCAAAGAAAGGGCCGACCCGAGGCACAGAACCCCGCAAGCTAGTCCCGTGGCCAGCAGATGATTGCTGATCGCTGACTCTGCACCAATGCCGTAGAGGATTACGTAGAGGACTATCGGCCCCACCCCAATGCAAATGTTCGATAAATACAAATGGTCTGGAAAAATCTTCAGGTTTTCCATGGCCCTTCGCCTAGTGACCGCTCTTTGAGCCCATTCCTGTTTGCATAGTCATCCGGGTCGAGGCCGGCTTTCCCCGTCTAGGATCGCCGGCAACTGCCTTGGCCCCAGATTCCGGTCGAAAGGGCTTGAGCAGAGCGACTCTTTTGTAGTATGACACATTAAGATTGGCTTCAAGAGGCTTTATGCCTACTTCTACCGAGAGAGCAAACTTGCAACGAATAACTTTTGACGCCGAGAAGGATGACGGGCTCGTCGTTCCCCTGCTCGATCTGAGTCCCATACATCGACCCATCGACGCTGAGCTGAGAGACGCTGTCCTCGGCGTCCTGGAAAGTAATCGCTTCGTCGGCGGACCCGAATTGGAAAGCTTCGAACGTGAAATCGCTGCTTATTGCGGCTCACATCATGCCATCGGGGTCTCGTCCGGCACTGATGCCATTATCGCGTCCTTGATGGCTTTTGATATCGGAGTCGGGGATCAGGTGATCGTGCCGAGTTTTACTTTTTTCGCTACGGCGGGCTCTGTTCGCCGACTTGGCGCGCAAATTGTTTTCTGTGACATCGAACCGCGGACATTTAATCTGGATCCAACAAAGCTCGACAAGCTGATCACCTCCCGCACGAGAGCAGTAATTCCTGTGCATCTGTTCGGTCTCTGTGCCGACATGGACGCAATTATGCAGATTTGCAGCCGGCACGGCCTAAAGGTAGTGGAAGACGCGGCCCAGGCCATAGGGGCGACTTACCAAGAGAAAATGGCCGGAACCATGGGGGATACAGGCTGCCTCTCCTTCTTCCCTTCGAAGAACCTTGGGGGGATCGGCGATGGAGGCCTGATCTTGACCCAGGACAAGGAAGTTTCAGAAAAGCTGCGCAGGCTACGCGAGCACGGGGCCGAGCGCAGATACTATCACTCGCTCGTAGGAGGGAACTTCCGGCTGGATGCGATTCAGGCTGCGGCCTTAAGAGTGAAACTGTCTCACCTCGAAGAGTGGCACCAACAGAGAAGAGATAATGCCGGGGCTTATGTTGAGGCGTTTTCGGACCTTGAGAGAAAAGGATTGATCCGTCTTCCTTCAGAGAAACCCGGTTATAGACATGTGTTCAATCAATTTGTGATTAGAGTCGGTCGCCGGGACGCGCTCCAGGGGTATCTCAAGTCGCGTCTTATAGATACTGCCATCTACTACCCTGTTCCGCTGCATTTGCAGGATTGCTTTGCTGAGCTGGGATACGGAGAAGGCAGTTTGCCGGAGAGTGAAAAGGCCGCCCGAGAAGTGCTGGCTTTGCCTATCTTTCCCGGTCTCACCTCCGCTCAAAGGAATAAGGTTATCCATCATGTGAGAGAGTTTCTTCTGAACTGACCCTATGCGAGGAGTGGAGTTTCCAGCCGGCATCCCAAGAGTAGCAACGTGCCGTGGAGACCAGGTCGGAAAATCTGCCTTGCCCCTTCTCTGGAAAATTAGATTTCATCTGTTTGCGAATGAGGTCACCGGAATGAAACGGGTCGCGAGGCAGCTTTGATAATTGAAATACGGAATCGCTTAAGCCATGAGATAATTCTGAGCGGCGAAGCTGACTCTTTGAAGGCGCTTCTTCGTACCGTCATCAAACCGAGGACCGGCCTCCCGGGCGCGGATTTGGCCGGAGCTAAACTCGTCGGTATCAAACTGGCCAAGATGGACCTTTCGGGCGCGAATCTGTCCGGTGCGAACCTGACGCGAGCCGATCTCTCTGAAGCCGATCTGACTACCACGAATTTGACTCGCGTTATTCTCACAGGGGCGAATTTAGTAAGAGCGGACCTCACCGAAGCGAACTTGACCGGTGGGGACCTGGTCTTGGCTGACCTGGACGGGGCCTCTATGGTCAATGCCGATCTTTATTGGACAAATATGACCGGGGCTAATCTGAGCGGAGCAAACCTTTCCCAGACCAATCTGGCAAAAAGCAATCTTACGATGGCGAACCTCACTGGCGCGGATCTGTTCTGGGCCGATCTCGGCGGGACGAACCTCACTATGGCCAACCTCACCAGGGCTATATTGACCGTGACAAATCTGTCCAAGGCAAATCTGACTATGGCTGACCTTTCAGGCGCGACTCTTGCGGGAGCAGATCTGGGGGGCGCGGACCTCTCTGAAGCGAACCTTGCCGGTGCAGATCTCACGGAGGCAAACCTACGGGGCGCCAATCTCGCCGGGACGAATCTCACGGGCATTGATCTGGGCAGGACCAAGCGCTGACCAAGGCCTGATCTCCTCAAGAATGCTCGAAACCACAAGTCGTTTTTTCTGCGTAGAGGGTGCGAGGCGCTTGCGGGCTGCTCACATCGACAGCGAGCGGGATCTGCTAGTTCAGAGGCAAAACCCTTTTCTGTCCATTGATGCAGGGAAGTAATCCGAGTCGGGAAATCCGATGATTAGAATGGACTCGAAAAATCGAGCGAGGCCACTCCACCAAGTGTCCACGATCGGATGTCAACCGCCCACGAGACGGACTCCGTCGTCAAACCTGAAAGATTTCGATCATCGGTTCTTACCCTCAGCGAGTTCCATTTTGCAAATGCACCCGCCCGGAGATCCCCTGTGAGTTTAAACCGATAGTCCGCCAGGATCTCCACAAAAGAACTATTAGAATTGACACGGAAATCCCCAAACTCAGCATAACCGAGCCGGTCCCAAAAATGATATTTTAGCTGGCCCCAAACCAGCGGCGAGCCCACGAGTCGAAGTAGCATTGAACCGTTGAAAAACGGCTGATTAATTTGTGCTCCGATGATCGGCATATATGAATTGAGAATATAATCGTCACTGGTATTATCGCTGTAGTCCACCCTAGTGCTCGTATGATCCCACCGCAAGCCGGCCAGAAGTTCAAGTGGACCGGAGACGCACCCTTTTACAAGTCCATCCACAAACCACCAATCGTACGACGGGATTTCAAAATCAAACGACCTAGTGAGAGGGGAAGTGAACCATGTTCCCGAAGTGCGCCGGGGTAGAAAGACTCCTCCTGAGACAAGTAGGCCAAAGCCCTGATAAAGAGCGACTTCTTTCGTTGCCTCAAACCACCAGCCTTTCAGCGGCCACGGCGCTGTACCTGTCGAGGCCTGACGCTGAAGAGCCCAGGAACTGCCCGTAGGATGTTCGAGCCAGCCAAAGTACAGGCTTGGCATACTCAGTAAACCAGACCCCGGGCTGTTGCTGCATGGCGTGCTGCTGGGATAGGGGAATGGAATGTTACCAACAGTCGCCGCTGTACCGGTTCCGAAAAATCCTTGCGCGACTGGGCCCACAGGCAGGCCACACAACACCACCATGCCTAAAAAGACAATAAAGAGCCTCTTCACGGAGTAACCTCCCCATAGGCGCTGGCGATAGTGCGCGGCACCTGCGATCCACACCCTCAGCAGCCCATCTTCTTACTTGCAGTCGAGAATTATTGCATATTGTTTACCGGAGAATTGCCATCATGACAACCAATTATTCTGCCTCCATTTGGAAACGTGCAATGGCAGGCTTGGGTACCATTAGAGTCTCCCACACCGTTTATTCTTGATTCCGCAAAAGATGTGGAAGATAATATGTTTCTCAGAATAGATTCCAGTCCTCCAACCGAAAGTAATTCCTGGTATCGCGCTTGATCGGGCTTCGATTTGCTTTGGTACAATTCCATTAGAGCCAAGGAGGTGTTTCGTGGAAAAAATCTGGCAAAAACTGTATGTCAAGAGGGTACCACAAGCCATCGATTTCGATGAAATCACCTTGCCTGAAGCACTCACCCGAACCGCCTCCAGATTCCCGGACAGGCCTGCCCTTGTTTTCCAGGGCACTATCGTAACCTATCGGGAGCTGGAAGATATGGCCTCTCGCTTCGCAGGTGCACTAATGGCCATGGGCGTTAAGCCGGGAGGAAAAGTTTCGCTTGTTATGCCGAACCTCGTTCAGACCGTAGTAGCCATTTACGGCACTCTACGAGCCGGCGCCATTGTGGTGACGCACAACCCGCGAAATGACGACATGCAACTGGAATTTCAGATCAACAACGCGGGATCCGAGATAGTGGTCTGTTTGGACGTTCTTGTGCCCAGGATGATCAACGTCAGGAAACGGACCGGAGTGAAGAAGATAATCTCGTGCCATATCCGCGACTATCTTCCGTACCTTGCGAAAAAACTCTTCCCTCTGGTGAAAAAAGGGCTGCACCTGAAAACACCGGAAGAGAGCGATGTCTTTGAGTTCACAGAGCTGGTCAAGGCAAGCAAGCCTCATACCCGCGCCCCTCACTTGCGGATGGACGATACGGCATTTATTCTTTACACAAGCGCCACCACCGGAAAAGCAAAGGGAGTAGAGCTGACTCATGCCAATGCTTCCGTAAACGTGCAGCAACTCCACTCCTGGTTTCCGACCTTCGTTGACGGGCAAGAGTCCGTGGTTGCGTGTCTCCCCTTCTTTCACGTCTTCGGGCTGAATTGTTCACTTAATACAGGGATCTTTTATGGTTATGCGGTCGTTCTTGTCCCGCTTCCCGAGCCCAAGAGCATCCTCGAAGCCATCCACACTTCCAAGGCAACTTTCATTCCGGCTCTGCCGAGCTTCTACACTGGAATGATAAACGAACCCAGCTTGAAGAAATATGATCTCAAATCCCTCAAGGGGTGCTTTTCGGGCGCCTCTCCACTTCCGTTGGAAACGATCCGCTCGTTCGAGAAACTAACGGGAGCTCAAATATGTGAAGGCTACGGACTGACTGAATGCTCGCCGGTCAGCCATATCAATCCATTCGGCGGAAAGACAAAGCCGGGGACAATTGGTCTTCCCGTCCCAAGCACCGACGCAAAGATTGTGGACGTAGATGACCACACAATAGAGATTACGACTCCTGGTGAGCCCGGTGAGCTATGCATAAAAGGGCCGCAGGTGATGAAGGGGTACGTCAACCTTCCTGAAGCGACTGAGGCAACGATTAAGGATGGGTGGCTTCTCACCGGGGACATCGTAACTGTAGACGAGGAAGGTTTCTTCACCGTGGTAAACCGCAAGAAAGAATTGATTCTCTGCGGAGGGGAGAGAATTTATCCCCGAGAGCTTGACGAGGTGCTTTACTCACATCCGAAGGTCCTTGACGCCTGTGCCATAGGAGTTCCTCGACCCGGACCAAGGCGAGAGCATAAAGGCCTTTGTGGTATTAAAGAAAGGTGAGCAAGCTGCGCCCCAGGAGATCATAGACTTTTGTAAGAAAAGACTAACCCCGCTCAAGGTGCCCCAATCTGTGGTTTTCTTGAGCGAACTTCCCCGAACCCCTGTCGGTAAAGTCTTGCGCAGAGAATTGAAGCGAATGCATCTTGTGCAGACTTCCACACTCAACCTGAAGCAAACACATTAGGAGTGCATATGAGTCTGTTTGTTATAGATAAAGACAAATGTCGACGCGACGGCTGCTGCACGGAAGAGTGCCCGCTCGGCCTCATTGAAATCAAAGGAGAAGGCGCTTTTCCGTCGGCGGTGGAAGGCGCAAATGAACTGTGCATAGACTGCGGCCATTGTGTCACGGTCTGTCCGGCCGGTGCGTTGTCTCATAAGAGCATGAAGCCGGAGGATTGCCCTCCAGTGCAAAAGCAGCTTCTGTTGACTCCCGAGCATGCCGAGCATTTCTTGCGTTCCAGACGCTCCATTCGGAATTACAAGGATAGGCCCGTAGACCGTGCGGTTCTGGCCCGACTGATTGAAATTGCTCGGTTTGCGCCATCAGGCCACAACTTGCAACCGGTACACTGGCTGGCAGTTCAGGACACGAAAGAAGTTAAGCGACTTGCCGGGCTGGTAATCGACTGGATGCGGCTGATGATCGGGGACCACCCCGAGGTGGCCGGGCCAATGCATTTCGACCGAGTGGTCAAGGCGTGGGAACTTGGACACGACAAGGTGCTCCGCGGAGCCCCCCACATCATTGTGGCCCACGGCCTGCGATCGTTGCCCGCGGCCCAGCCGGCCTGCATCATCGCCCTTACTTATTTGGAACTGGCAGCTACCGCTCACGGTCTCGGCGCGTGCTGGGCAGGTTACTTCAATGCCGCCGCAACCTTTTATCCTCCGATGATGGAGGCATTGGCCCTTCCCAAAGACCACCAGAGCTTCGGAACCTTGATGGTGGGATACCCGAAATACCACTACCAGAGGCTTCCTCTGAGAAAAGAGCCGAAAATTTCCTGGAGATGATTGCCTGCCCGTCGTCCGAGACGTGTAGCGCGGGCCTTGCGCTGTTGAAATGGTGCTGTCAGCAGAGTGGAAATGGCTGGGGATCACATTAGTTCAGGTAAACAGCATGCGAATCCCCGAGGGAAACACTTGACGGCTCTTGGAACGATCATCTTCTCCATACTGGTACCCGGAACGTGGACAGTCCTGATTCCGCATCTGTTGATTGCTTCAAATTTCGAGCTGTTTCCAATTGAAATTGGCCCCCTCAGATTCCTTGGTTTGATTCCGATTATTCTCGGAATAACGTTTTATTTGTGGTGTGCCTGGGGCTTCACGTTTTTGGGCAAAGGGACTCCCGCTCCCATTGCGCCACCCAAAAATCTTGTGATCAAGGGCTTGTATAGGTATGTCAGAAACCCGCAGTACGTTGGGGTTCTGCTCATACTGTTTGGAGAGGCTTTGCTGTTCGAATGTGTCACGCTTTTTCTCTATGCCGTACTCGTATTTGTCATATTTCATACGGCGATTGTCTTCTATGAAGAGCCTACCCTGAGGCGCAAATTTACGGATTCGTATAAGCGCTATTGTAACTCTGTGCCCCGCTGGATACCGCGCCTGAGACAAGAAGAATAAAGATTATGTGGTCAGAGTTCGCGTTCAAAACAGGAAGGATGCCTAGACCCGATCATTCGATAATCAAATCCGGGTGTACCGGTACCTGAAGCAACTGCGAAATTTTTTGTCCGATTTGCGGTAATGAGACCGTCCCCCCCGGACTTAGTCCCAGTGCTGTTGACTTAAGCCGCATGCCTCTTATCCAGAATCCTTGGTTTCGACGAGGCCCAGGCCTCGTCATTCCGGCGGAGGCCGGAATCCAGGTTTTCTTAATCTTCCTTGGACCCCGGCCTTCGCCGGGGTGACGGTGCGGGTAGACGGAAATCTCTTAAGTCACGAGCATTGGGACTCGATCCGGGGTCCAGTCTCGCGTTTCGTGTGACTGGATTCTTGCACGTGCCCCGGACTGGGTCCGGAGTTCGCAGAAATGAAAGAGAAAACGTCCCTCACCGTAAGACTTCTGGATACACCGCCTCGGATGGCCAAATGACCATTATTTTTGGCAACCTCTATATACACCTCAGCGCTTTTGTCCCAATTGCGCTTGCCGAGCTACGGCACCGTTATTAAGGTATGAGCACGATTAGGTGAATCGGCCGCCTGAAAATTGTGTGGAGGTGAGTTTCGGCTGCCTGGGCGAGTGCCGCCGCGTAACGCACGGCACAGGAGCGGACAAATGCTGAATAAAGAAAGGATCGGAAAATGGTACGGGTTGATTTCAGCGATGAGGAAGCCGGAGTAATGAGGGAGATCCTGGAAAGCTACCTTTCGGAGCTGTCTTTGGAGATCTCCGACACGGATAGGTTCTCTTTCCGAAATGATCTGAAACACAAGAAGGGCATTGTTATGGACCTCATTGGGCGTATGCATAGGATGGCTGCGTGACAAGGCACTTTTGGGTTATTTGAGCCAGTCGTCTTGTCAATACATGGAGTTTGCGCAAATGGATATGGGCAGGGTTATTACCTGCCCTTGTTCTTTTTTAGGAAAGGCACTTCTCCAATGAGCCGAAAGACAGAGATTCCTCCAGCGATCCCAGGGAGAAGCGCATAAAGACACCGGCTGGAAGACCATGACCCTCGTGGATGGCAAATACCGGGGGTTCAAACTCATCAGCGAGGAATGGTCGGCTCATTAGCCCTCGGGGGAACTCCGCATTCTCTCCAAAAGGCTTCCATCTGGTCCTAATCCAAGCCGATTATCTTGAAAGCGACCTCAAGTCCGGGTGGTTGATATCAGGCTTGACATCGTTGTTTTAAGATGCTAAAAACTACGTATGCATCCGGAGCCGAGAAAACTGGCTGGACAAATTCGCCGCGTCACCAACAGGCTGATCTTCTTGGAGAAACGTAGTGTTTTCCGCCACGAGGGCCTACGGCTCCATCCGTCGGAAATCCACTTGATGCAGGTCATAGCCGAACATCCGGACCTTAACGCCGGTGAAATGGCTCAGAAGCTGGGAGTCAGCAATGGCGCCGTTTCCCAGACCCTGGCTCGGCTTGAAAGAAAAGGAGTCATCAGGAAGGCTAAGGACCCGTCCCTCAAGAACAGGGTGAGCGCGGCTTTTACGGCGTCTGGAAGGCAGGCAATCCAGCGCTTCGAGGAGGAACAGGCCTCATCAGTGGAGTCTTTCTCCACCTATCTGGCTGGACTCTCCGAACTAGAAAGGGAAGTAATCGGGAGCTTTCTTTCGCACGTGGATGAGTTTTTGAAGGGGTTAGGTTAGTCTCTTTTTTTTGGATTATGTTTATAGTAGCTAAAAACACACTGGTAATGTTCTCTCAACCGAGGCTTAACCAAAGACAAAGGAGTGAAATCATGCAGAACAAACTGATGACCGGGGTGTGGCGGTACATGCTGGGAGTCCCGTCCTTCCTGTGGGAGAAACAGATTCAGAAGGCCGAGCGCAAAGTGAAGCGCTCCACTGGATTCATGACTCCAGAGCACAGGTTGGTACATCACTTTGTGGTCAGGGAGATGCCCCGCCTAGGCAGACCCATTCCACAGGAACTGGTAGCCCAGGAATTGTCTCTCACCTCCGAGCGTGTGTCGGATATCCTGCGAGACTTGGAAAGGCGCCTGACCTTCTTGTACACGAACAGCGATGGACAGGTGACCTGGGCCTATCCGGTAACAGTGGAGAAAACGCCCCATTCAATAACCTTCCATTCAGGGGAGCAGTTATACGCTGCCTGAGCGGTGGACGCATTCGCGACGCCCTTCGTGCAAGGGCGACTGAGAGATGAAGAAGTGTCCGTCAGCGTGGTCTCTGAATGTGCCCTCTCCAAGCGTCCAATGTATATGGAGATCGACAGCGATATGAATTGCTCTTGTGAGGACCCGAATTGCAGTCCCGTAATCTTCGTTCCTGACGTGGATTTCAAGAGTGTGAAAGATCCCAACATAATCGACGCGTTTTGAAAGCAGAGCGTTTTCTTCTGGTCAGAAGAACATGCCAGAGAATACCGGAGAAAGACGCACAGGGTGCGAGGCTCCTATTTCACCGCCCGGCAAATAGCCTATTTGAACCGGCGCATTCAGAGTGCATTGTTTGGTTGGTGAGTATCAGTTCTGCGGAGGTGAAAGGAACACGCTTCAGTGAACACAACAATCGTAGCGGAGGTGGATGGAATGTCCTTTGCTCCCTCGGTGACTGAGATTATGGTCAGCGCGGTTCACATTGATGTGTTCGGGATCGGCAATCATGCGTGGTATATTAGTTCGCGACAGTTTTGACGTTTTCCAGTAGCCGCTATCGCAAAAATCGGTAGGCACCGGCGTCCCTGCCGGTGCTAGATTCCGGTTGATTTATTTGGGAATAGTCCACGGAGAAACGGCGGCCGGTGGGTACCAATTTCGAGGAATTGCTCCTTTCGGATGGCCAATTGGTAATTAATTCTTGGCAACTCCTATATATACTTGCTCATGACGACTTCATGATTGATTTGCACGCAGCCACAAAGTGGGCGGGATTATCCGGCGTAAATTTGATGTGCTTTAACAGTCCGGATTTTCGATGGATCTCAACATGGCTAAAAAGATCCGCCCAATCAATCTTAAATGCATACCAATGCTTGGAATTGAAAGGGCCCGGACTCTCAACTTCTACATCAACAATGTCCTCAGCCGGAATAACGAGTGTCCGCAATAGGATCCAGCTACGGAGTTCAACGCGGTCAGGGAAAACGCGATAATCTTGCCATATGTTTTTGGCGGATCGCTGTGAGACGTATATAGGGAAAGGGTGAGGAGTATTGATTATCAATAAACTTCCCCCGCGTTATTAGCTCAGCAATTCAGTCTGCTATCTATTTTACAACTTTCAACATCTGTTTGAATTTGTCGCCTCCTGCTACTTTAAGCAGTTCGAATAAGGCTGTTTCAGTGCTGGTCAGGGAAGCGCCCAGCTCTTTGCACCGCTCCAGGCCAATGTCCTTGTTGGCCGAAGTCCTGGCGGAGACTGCGTCCGAGACCACTTGCACCTCGCATCCCAGGTTCAGCAGGTCCGCGGCGCTCTGATAGACGCATACATGGGACTCAATGCCACAGAGCAGGACCTGCTTGCGGTTGAGCTTCAGGAGCTGCTCCATGAACCGCACTTCTCCGCAGCAACTGAAGCTCAACTTGCTGACCGGTTGCATGTCGGAAAGGAGATCCGCGACTTCAGAAACGGTGGGCCCTAGACCCTGGGGATTCTGTTCAGTCCACAGAATGGGCAAACCGATAATTTTAGCTCCCTGCACCATCTTAGCCGCGTTTTCCACGAGGGCCTGTTTTTCATGCATGGCACGAACCAGCTTTTCCTGAAAATCTACCACCAACAGAACGGCATTTTCCGGCGTCAGCATGCTCACGTCTCCTCCCTACAATCGCAGCCCGAGATTTCTAGAGAAATAAAACGGAATTCAAGTCGTCAACAACGGCTACAAGCCAGGCTTACGCTCACCAGCAGGCTCAAGCGCGTCGATGGACCGGTTCACAGATTAGAGCGTGATGAAGCTCTTAGAGCCATAGTCCTTGATAAACTTGCTCTTTGCTGGTCACCCGAACAGGTCTCCGGTTATTTACGCCGGTGTGCGGAACCGATCCATCATAAGTCACGAATCGATTTACCGTTTCGTTTATGCCCAGATTAGCACGTACAAAGGATTACCGTTGGCGTCATCTATCTGCCTCGATCAAAAAGTCAAGCGCGGTTGGCGAGGACAGCAGAGGCGGCTCTCCCGTGAAGCACTATCAAGCATCGCGTCTCTATTCACCAACGTCCCACCGATGTTGCAAGTCGTAAGCAGTTTCGGGTCACTGGGAAGCTCATCTGATGCTCTTCGCAAACTATAGCCAAGCTATCCTCGCCATTCATGAGAGAGGTCACTATCGTCTGCTCGTCTTATACCCGGTTCAGGCCTCTTCCGCGATCTTAGATAAAACGGTTTCCTTGCCTTTTGCATTCAGTTTGATGACGACTACACCGCCGCATTTTGCGCAGACTTTCCCTCGAGGCATCCCCTGGTCATTGAGCAATTTCGCAACCTTACCATAGTCTGTCTTGAGCAAGGTCATGCCGCAAAAGGGGCATTCCATTACCACCCGCGTTTCAAAGAATATCATCTTTGCGCGTCTCATCTTGGGAGACATATGCTCACACCATTCGCGGCGGCATTGGCAGCCGCTATCTGACTCCAGCGTAAGCTACTGGTTTGCAGAGGTATGGCCTGGGTCAGGTCCTAGAATGTTCAGAGGCGATTTACCCTCTCCCGGCTCCCCAGTGACGTATCCGAACTCATCCTTCACAATTTCCGCCACCTTCTTGTACAAAGTTCTTAGAGGAATATCTGCGGGACAAACCTCTGTGCACAAATTACAGTCGATACATCTTCCGGCCATGTGAACAGCGCGGGTAAGGTGGAACATAGGGTTTTCCGGAGGCAAATCTCCAGTTTTGATCAGCTTATCCTCTTCAAGCGAACAGACATTGCAGAAACAGACCGGGCAAACGTCCCGGCAGCCGTAGCACTTGATACAACGATCAAATTCCCCCTTCCAGTAAGCCAATCTGCCCATGAGGTCTTTGGCCATTACCTCATCGACACTGGCGTTGGAAACCGGCTCGGCCTTTTCCCCCGCGACGAACTCGTCAGGAAAAGGTTTGCGACATTCATGTGCGCGGGCCAATTCCTGGGGGCATGCTATGCCCACTCTCATAATCCTCTCCGTGGTGCCGATTTGGTTCCAGCGCAACAATTCATTCAAAGCCCGTTCGTCGCAGCCGCGCAACAGCACTCCGAAAACCTTTTCAGGCTCACGGCTGAGGACCGTCATAAGAAGGCGGGCGATGGGATAACGGGCATCTCCCGGGCCTTCCAAGTCCCCCAGGCTGAAGCCATTGTCCAGGTCATCCGGCTTTTCATAAAGATACGGAAGGATGTTTCCCTCTTGATTCTTGAGGCCCAAGAATGCTGCTATCTTTCCCTCGTTTAAAAGCGCTTTTACGTGGTCCCTTACTTGTTCGATCATCTTATCTCTCAGTCGGCTGGTTTGTCGCAATTTTTTGTTTAGGTGCTACCGTCTCTCCACTGCATCGCAAGCGCAATCAAGTCTATCCGGCCTTCTCCATTCCGGAGGCCCGGCCGAGCGGGGATGGTCCCAGGGCACGGATCTTCTCGACAAAATCAGTGACAACCTGAGCAAAGCGCGGGCCCTCAGCCGAAGAAACCCATTTAAGGACAAGCCTCTCCGGATCGACTCCCGAGAACTCGAGGAGCTGTTTCATGAATGCCGTTCTTTTCACCGTCATGTAATTACCGTACAGGTAATGGCAATCCCCGACGTGTCAGCCCCCCACAAAGACGCCGTCCGCCCCTTTCTGAAAGGCCTTCAATATCTGATGAGGCCCGACAGTTGCGGAACACAGCGTCCTGATGGTCCGCATGTTGGGGGGATATTGCAGTCGGCTCACTCCCGCCAGGTCCGCGCCCGCGTACGCACACCAATTGCAGAGAAAGCCTATTATCGTCGGTTCAAACTGTTCGTTGGACATTTCCTACCCCTTCAAATCATCCCGCAAGGGCCTGTTCGATCTGAGCATAAATCTGGTCGCTGGAAAAACCTTCGAGTCGGGCACTCGCCGATGGGCAGGTGGCCGCGCATCCGCCGCACCCTTTGCAGAGCACCTTGTTTACCTGGCAAACGCCTCTATCCTCCATATAGTTGATGGCGCCGTACGGGCAGACGTCCACGCATCCCAGGCAACCGCAGCAGGTATCCGCGTTGATATCCGCGACAACGCCGCTGGTGTAAAGCGCTTCCTTGGAAAGAACACCCGCGGCCCGGGAAGCCGCTCCAAGACCCTGAGATATGGCCTCTCTTATAGTAGAAGGGAACCGGGCGTTCCCGCACAGGTACACACCGTCTGTGGCGAAATCCAACGGCTTCAGCTTCACGTGACCTTCGAGGAAGAAGCCATTCGCGTTCACAGGGACTTTCAGCATCGTCGATATGTTTCCGACGTCCTCCTGAGCGATCAACGGCGTGGAAAGTACCACCAGATCAGCCGGGATAGCCATTTCTTTTCCCATGCGCAGGTGGTAGACCTTGACTTGGCCGTTCTCCACTGTGGGCGGTCTGTCCGGATCGTACGTCACGTACCTTACGCCCATTTCCTTGGATTTTCGGAACATGTCCTCGTTCTCTACGCCGTACATCTGCATGTCACGGTAGAGAATCGTCACGTTGGTTGCGGCTTCCGCCTCTTTGAGGAGTATGGCGTTCTTGACCGCGGTCATGCAGCAGATGCGGGAGCAGTATGTGCGCTCTTCGCACCGAGAGCCAACGCACTGCACAATAACCACGTTCTTTGGCTGGGACCCGCCCTTTTTGAGCCTGGCTTCCAGTTCAAGATGGGTAATAACCTTTTCGCCGTCATAGCTGAAGAGACCTTCAGGCTTCAGGACACGTGCACCGACAGCCACAACGATGACGCCGGCATTAATTTTGCTCTCCGTCCCGTTATCCGACAAGGTTACAATGTAATTCCCAACGTAACCCTCGACTTTTTTTACTTCGGACAAAGTATGGATCTTGACTTTGGGATTGCTCTCAAGCCTCGTCGTCAGGTCGTTCACAAGGATGGATGGGGGCTCGTGCGTAGGCAGGACAAGGTTCAGATCGTTGAGCAGGCCTCCAAGGCGATCCTGCTTTTCCACCAGGTCAACCTCGTACCCCATGTTGCCCAGAGCCATGGCCGTGGACATTCCCGAAACCCCGCCACCTATGACAACGGCGCTGTGATACAGGCCAAGCTTTATCCGGCTCAATTCCCTCAGCCGAGCCGCCTTTGCCACTGCCATCCCTATCTGGCCTTTGGCTCTTTCTGTCCCCTTTTCACCTTCCCGCATGTGAACCCATGAGCACTGGTCGCGGATATTCGCCATTTCGAAAAGATAGGGATTTAAGCCTGCCTCTTCGCAGGCGCTCTGAAACAAAGGCTCATGAGTCCGCGGTGTGCACGATGCCACCACAACGCGGTTCAAGTTTTCTCTAGGAATTGCTGCTTTTATATCGTTTATTCCACCCTCGGAGCAGGTGTAGAGGTTTTCCTGAACAAAGACCACGTTGGGGAGAGTTTTGGCGTACTCGACCAGTTCCTTCATTTGCAGGTATCCCGCGATGTTGGAACCGCAGTCACAAATGAAAACGCCTATTCGAACGTCAGATTTTTCTTCTTCTTTCAATCTAATCTCTCCCTTATATTGCCAGTGCCTGGCCGCCTGTCATGACCGCTTCCGCGGCGCGGGCAGCCGCACTGCTCGCCTGGGCTACAGACTCGGGAATATCAAGCGGCCCCTGAGCGCATCCGCACGTGTAAATCCCGGGAACGTTTGTATCCAGTGGCCTATTGGGGTGCGTCTTGACGAAGTTGTTCTCTTCCAGTTCCAGGCCGAGAAGCTCCGCGAGCTTGGGGATCCCCCTAGGAGCCGAGCAGGCATTGGCCAGAACCACCATGTCCAACGTCAGGCTTACAACCTTACGTTGCTCGGTATCCTCGTAGTAGAGCACCGGATTAAGCTCCTCATCCTGAAGGATCTCGGCAACGCGTCCACGAACGTATTTGATCCCGGAAACTTTGGCTCCGCGGACCTTATATTCTTCGAATCCTTTTCCAACAGTTCGCAGATCCATGTAGAAGATATATGATTCGGTCTCAGGCTCATGTTCTTTGGCTATTATGGCTTCCTTGATGGAGTGCATGCAGCAATAGCTTGAGCAATACTTGTGAAAACGAAAATCCCTGGAACCCACGCACTGGATGAATCCGAGCTTCTTGGCCGTATGGTATTTGTGAACGTGATCTTCCAGCCATTTTTGTTCACTGGCTAGAGCCGCTGCTTCAGCCGCATCTTCGGATTTTTCCGCTTTCTTGATAAGCTTTGGGATTTCCTTGAGCCTGGCTTCGCCATGAACTACAGATGGACGCGACAGATGGCCTTTGGTCGGACCGCCCGCGCTCAACAGACGCTCCATTTCCAGGGAGGAGATGACGTTGGGCCACTTTCCGTAGCCATATTCCGAAATCTGCGTCGCATCGAAGAGTTCATAACCGGTCGAGACGATTACCGAGGCCACATTAAGATCTACATAGGAATCTTTCTGCTCGTAATCGACGGCCTTTGCCTGGCAGACCTTCGCGCAGACACCGCATTTCTGTCCCTGCAGGACCTTGCATGCATTCGGATCGATGGTAAATACGGAAGGTATCCCTTGAGCATAATCCTTGTAAATTGCCTTGCGCTGATCCAGCCCGAAGTTGAACTCATTCGGCACCTTTGTGGGACATTTCTCCGCACAGGCTCCACACGCAGTGCATTTAGTATTGTCAATGTATCGAGCTTTTCTGTGGACCTTGGCCTTAAAGTCACCGACCTGGCCCGAGAATTCAGTTACCTCGCTGTAAGCCAACAGGTTAATGTTCGGATGCCGACCGACATCCAGCAGCTTAGGCGAGAGAATTCATATAGTGCAGTCATTGGTGGGAAAGGTTTTGTCCAGTTGGGCCATTTTGCCCCCGATGCTGGGGTTCTTTTCCACCAGGTGGACTCGGATGCCCATGTCGCCAAGATCCAAAGCGGCCTGCATTCCGGCTATCCCACCGCCGATGATAAGAACTTCCTGTGAAGCCATAATTCGTTACCGTCCTTCGGTTCAACTCCGTTCAGGTGTCAGCTTGACTGTTGACGCATGTCAGGTCTTGAGGGTCTGGGCCAGAAGATCATTTATGTCACGGATCTTCAGGTCCATTTCCGTGTCCCGCAGGGCACAGTTCAGATGCACGCGGCACTTCGTACAAGCGGTTACTATGGTCTCTGCTCCTGTTGCCAAAGCCTCGTTCAGCCGATTCTTCTGTATTGCTTTGGAGCAGCTCGAGCAGCCCATCCACACGCTCGTACCACAACAGAGGCTGTTTTCTCGATTGTGCTCCATCTCTTTCAAGGTGATTCCGGGGATGCTCTGGATCAACGTCCGAGGAGCATCCATGATTCCTGCCTGGCGGCCGAGCCGGCATGGGTCATGATAAGTCACGACGCCTTCAAGGGGAGTGAAGCTGACGGCTCCGGATGCCACCTTGTCAGCGAGAAGTTCGTAAAAGTGGACCAGTTCAAGGTCCAATTGTCCCAATACTTCGGGATAGTATTTCTTAAAAGTGAGGTAACCTTCGGGGCACTGGAACACCACACGTTTGCACCCCAGGCTCTTTATAAGGTCAACGTTGCGACGTGCCAGTTTAGCGAAGTTCTCCTTGTCGCCGTTCCACATGAGGTCGTGGCCGCAACATCGCTCGTCATCGTGTATAACCGGTTCGATCCCGATGGAATTGAGAAGTTTTAGCACCCCTTTGGGTCCATCCATGACGTCCAAATTCCAATCGTCATGAAACTCCACATCCATAAACGGAGCGCACCCGACAAAGTAGTACGTATCGCCGGATTCTGATATCCGACCTGCCTCTTTCGCCCAGTCGGTTTTGCTCTGCTTTACGTCAAGGGTCTGCATTCTCATGATGGTCTGGAAGAGACCCCGGTGCGCCGGAACACCGCCCTTCCCTTGCGTCACCGCCTCTTCGCGTACCATCCTCACGAACTCAGGATAATCTATCTTGGATGGGCAACGAGAGCTGCACTGACCGCACGAAAGGCAGGACCAGATGTTAACATCCTCCAGGGGGTTCTCTTCTTGATCCATGAGAACCTTTTCGACCATCAGACGGGGCGAAAAGTCAGGAGTGACTCGCGAAACAGGACAACTCCCCGTGCAGATCCCGCAGTCCAGACAATAGTAGGCCTGAGTGTGATCAACAATTTCCGGTAGTTTCATGCGGCGGTCTCCGTCTTGGCAAGTCGATTCCTGCCCAGCTTCCGGACTTCCTCGGTAAAGCTCCGGATCACCTCGGCAAACCGAGTGCCTTCTGACGCGGACACCCACTCCCGTCGAAGGCGTCCGTCTTCGATACCGAGCAGTTTCATAAGCTTACGGGTTTTATCCAGGACCTTCTGCGCTTTTTGATTACCTTCCAGGTAATGACATTCGCCGAGGTGTCAACCCGTAACAAGGACGCCGTCCGCGCCCTTCTCAAATGCTTTCAGAATGTAGGACGGAACGAGCATGCCCGAGCACATCAGCCGGATCAACCTGATGCTCGGCGGATATTGCATTCTGCCCACGCCCGCGAGATCGGCTCCTGCATAGGAACACCAGTTGCACGCGAACGCTATGATTTTGGGGTCAAACTCAGTGGTCATGTTGTCTCCACGAAAAGGAGTTTTATGTCTCGATTAGCTTCCGTTCAACCGGCCGTCTCAGGACTTAACTCAGAGCGGCGTCTATCATGTCCCCGACCTGGTCGTCTTTGAAATGGCGGACTTCTGCGGCCCCTGTCGGGCAAGCCACACCGCACGCTCCACATCCCTTGCACAAGGCAGGGTTAACCTCGGACCTTATCACGCCGGGAGCCACTTCCTTGAGTTCCGGAGCGTGGAACGGGCACACGTCCACACAACGGCCGCAACCTCTGCAAAGATACTCGTCAATGAAAGAAACCATGCCCGGCGCGTCCACATACCCGCGGGCCAGCGCCTGGGCCGCATGCGAAGCCGCGGCATCGGCCTGAGCTATGGTTTCGTCCAGAGGCTTTGGATAATGAGCCAAGCCCGCAAGGAAGACACCATCCGTAGCGAAATCCACAGGTCTTAACTTCATGTGGGCTTCCAGGAAGTAACCGTCTTCGTTCGTCGAAATCTTGAACATCCGGGCCAGCTCTTTGTTATTCTCATTTGGGACCACTGCCGCAGCGAGCGCCAGGCTGTCGGCTTCCAGAGTCATCGTGCCGCCGAGGATCAGGTCCTTGACCTTGACCACTATTTTTTGGCCGGTTTCAACGACAGGCGGGGCCTCGGGTTCGTACCGGGCGAAGACCACCCCCATCCTACGCGCCTGCTCGTAATACGGCTCGTTGAGCCCATAAGTGCGTATATCGCGATAGAGCACATATATATTGGCAGCAGGATTGGCTTCCTTTAAGGCGATGGCATCCTTTACAGTGTGATTGCAGCAGACCTTGCTGCACCACGGCCGCTCTTCGCAGCGAGAGCCCACGCACTGGATGAAGACCGTAGTACCTGCCTTCATGACAGCCGGGTCCTGAGCCTTCATTGCTTCGCTCATCTCCAGATGAGTCCTGATTCGCGGATCAGAGCCGTACCCGTAAATGTCAGGCTTCCATTCACTTGCCCCGGTGGCCACCACTGCGACACCGTGCTCGATCTCGACAGGCTCACTTCCTCCAGGCGCGATTTTCGTCTTGAAACTGCCGATAAAGCCCTGAACGTCCTCGATCCGGGCATTGAAATAAACGCTGATCTTGTCGTTGGAAGTAGTCTTGTGTACCAACTGCTCCAGGTATGTCCCTACATCTTCCCCTTTGATGGTGTGACCCAATCTCAGGGCATTGCCGCCAAGCTTGTCGGAAGCTTCTACGAGATGCACAGGGAATCCCTGATCGGCAAGGTTCAGGGCCGAGGTCATTCCTGCAACCCCGCCGCCGATCACGAGGGCCGTCTGAACCATCCCCAACTGTTGATCCTGGACTTGTTCGAGCAATCGTGATCTGGCCACGGCCATTCGAATGAGATCAACCGCCTTCTCGGTGGCCTTCTCCTTCTCTTGCATGTGAACCCAGGAACAGTGCTCGCGAATATTCGCCATCTCCACCAGGTATTTGTTCAAGCCGGCCTCACGAGCTGTCTCCTGGAATAGCGGCAGATGCGTGCGAGGGGTGCAAGAGGCCACTATGACGCGGTTGAGATTGTTCTCCTCTATCACCTTCTTGATCTGCTGCTGCGCGTCCTGGGAGCACGTGAAGAGATTTTCGCCCTGCATAGGCCACTCCCGGCAGCGTCTTGACCCGTTCCACAACGTCGGGGACGTTTACTGTAGAGGCGATGTTGATGCCGCACCTGCAGACAAATACCCCGATTCTCGGCTCCTGGCCTGCAAAATCTTTTTCCGGGGGAAGCTGCTTCTTGGTGGTGAGGGTGTTGCGCTGGTCCGCGAGCAGACGCACGGCAACTCCAGCCGCGGCTGAGGCTTCCATGACCGTTTGAGGAATGTCCTTGGGGGCCTGAAATGCGCCTGCAACAAAGACGCCCTGTCTTGTAGTCTCTACCGGGTCAAAGGTACCAGTGGCACAGAAATGGTTTTCGTCCAGATTAACGTTGAGAATACGGGCTGTTTCGAGAGTGGACTCAGAAGGCTTGATGCCGACGGCAAGCACCACCATATCAAAGGTTTCGGTGATCAATTGGTTGTTTTCCGATACATACGTTATCTGAAGATCCTTCGTGACAGGATCCTCCACTACTCGGCTGACCATCGACCTGATAAAACGAACCCCGCCGTCGCCCTTGGCGCGCTCATAATACTTGTCGAAGTCTTTGCCGTAAGCGCGGATATCCATGAAAAAGATGGTAGGCTCTATGGAGGAGTCATGTTCTCTGGCGATAACGGCTTCCTTGATCGAAGCCATGCAGCAGACAGAGCTGCAATGCGGCATGCCTTTCCTTCGATCCCTGGATGCTACGCACTGAATCCATGCAATCTTGTGCGGATGCCTCCCGTCGGAGGGCCGTCTCACCTCCCCTTGGAATGGTCCCGATGCGCTGAGTATGCGCTCCATTTCCAGGTTGGTAACCACATTGGGCATCCTGCCATGTCCGTATTCGGACACGCGGGCTGTGTCGAATAGTTCGTACCCCGGCGAAAGGATCACGGCGCCCACTTGGATATCTTCTATGACGTCTTTCTGTTCGTAGTCGACAGCGCCTGCGGGACAAATCTTCTTACAAACACCACATTTCTTTCCCAAAAACACGCGGCAATTTTCCGTGTCGATGGTGTACACGGACGGGATTCCCTGGGCATAATCCTTGTAAATGGCCTTTCGCATATCGTGGCCGAAATTATATTCATTCGGGACTTTGGTTGGACACTTTTCTGCGCAGGTCCCGCATGAAGTACACTTGTCCGGGTCCACGTACCTCGCCTTTCGGCGAACTTTGACGCGAAAGTTTCCCGCCTCGCCTTCGATGCCCTCGATTCGGCTGTAAGCAAGAATCTCTATATTCGGATTCTGCGCAAGAGTCTGCAATTTGGGGGAGAAAATACAAGCGGAGCAGTCATTTGTCGGGAAGGTCTTGTCTAGTTGAGCCATTACTCCACCGATACAGGGCTTCTCCTCAACCAGATATACCTTGAAACCTGACTCCGCCAGGTCCAGTGAGGCCTGAACTCCGCCTATGCCCCCGCCCACCGTCATTATTGCGCCAATTTTTTCAGTCACGATTCCGCTCCAAAATGATGCTCGGAAATTAACCGGTGTTTCAATGCCTGCTAAATGAACTTAAATCAGTCCTTTAGCTGCGAGCAAATTCTTAGGTGATACCATGTGCTTGTCAAACCATGCGTCTGAGCGCGGGCTTGCAAAGGCCACACCGATGAGCTCCGTCAGGTAGAGGATCGGCACTTCGTAGAGCTTCCCGGTCTCCCGCGAGATGTCTGCCTGGCGAGTGTCCAGGTTCGCCTGGCACATGGGGCACAAGGTCACCATTGCATCGGCTTCTACGGTAAGCGCCATGTCCAGAAGCTTGCGGGAGAGTTTGAGCACAAGGTCGGTACGGGTCAGGGCAAGCGAGCCCCCGCAGCAGTCCGTCTTGTAAGGCCAGCTCAATACCTCCGCGCCCAGGGCCTCGAGTATGTGGTCCATCTGCATGGGGTTCTCAGGGTCGGCTGGCTCCACCACCTCCACAGGACGTACTGCAAGGCAGCCGTAGTACGGCACTACCTTCAGGCCGGAGAGGGGCTTTACTACACGCTCCTTCAAGCGGCTGAGAAGCTCGTCAATATGGAACATGTCCATACCCGAGATCACCTTTATCTCACCCTTGAAGGGGAACCTTTTCTTAAGCTCCTCGTCCTCCATGATACGCCTGGATGCAGCCTTCATCCTCACATGGCAACCCGCACAGGGGGCAACCACATCAAGGCCGATCCTCTCCGCGGTCATCAGGTCTCCAGCAGGGAGGGCAGATTCGAGATAAGCATCCACCATGTGGGCTGATGAGGCGCCGCAGCATGTCCAGTCCGGGATCTCTTTGAGGGTAACGTCAAGCTTCTCGGCAGAGTACCTGAACGATTCATCCAATTCCTGCGCGCTGCCGGTTAGGGTGCATCCGGGGTAGTAACTGAATTCCATGGTCTATCCTTGTTATCAAAGAGTTCGGGAGAGTACGCCTATTTCATCCCTGACTGCTTAAAGACTTCCTTCACTCCACTCAGATTCTTCGAACGGTGGGGTAGGAGATGTATCCTCCCTTTACGGAACATCTTCCAGCCGAGTTCCATGTCGGAAAAGTAACTCTTGGTCTTCATCTTGTACATGCCGATGAGAAACAGCTCGTGAACGCGGCCGAAAGTCTTGATGGTCTTGAGAAACGACGTGTGAAACGTAGGGACCTCAGAGTCACCACCGGTGGCTATGTTCTCCCTGAGCACCTGGTGGCGGACCGGGTCCAATAGAGCAGGCACATCAATGCCGTTGGGGCACCTCGCACCGCAGGTATGGCAGGTAAGACACAGCCAGATGCTCTTGGATTTCACTATACGGTCCATGTTCCCCAGAACCGCAAGGCGTACAAGCTGATGCGGGAGGAGATCCATCTCCGGGGCCACAGGGCAACCCGCCGAGCACTTGCCGCACTGATAACATTGATGAATCACTGATGATAAATCCCCCACCGGTGGGGTTACCTGGTTGGACGCTTCGATTCCAAGTTGTGTCATCTTATTTTCCCGATAAACATGCTGACCCCTGAGCGCACCGGCTTAGGGTCGCGTATGCCGGCATCTCCGCTCACTAGGCTGCTTGGAGTTAGCGAGAGGACAGCCTGCTCTTGAAAGGTCATCTTTTTACGTACAACGCACGATGGGTTAAATCTGACGAGTCATCGGAACAGATAGCTCTAGATTCGATATTAGTCCGCTGGAACCCTCCTGTCAAGCGAAGATTCTTTCTTGGAAACAGGGGCTTACCGGGTCCGCAGACTTCGGGGTGATTCCGCGATCGGTGGGCCGTGAGGCCACGAACCCCGGCTGAGGTAATTGTTCGGGCACGAGTGGGCCGACACGAGAAAGCCCCAATGACTTCTTCGATGGGATTTCAAATTCCCGCACGTAATTCAAGCATTATCACCGCCCGCACAAATTGCTTGACAGGTCGGCAATAGCGTTCTAGAAGCAATGAAATCAGGATCTTGATTGTGAGGCTTTTTAAGCGACATATGTGGGGTCGGCACCCTTGAATATCTGTATGATCTTTTTCGACTGAACTATCTATCCGGGTTAGGGGAAGTTTGCTCATGGCATCCATAGTTGATCTGTGCTGGACGAGTTCGGAGGACCTCTTCGAAGACCTCGACCTTGACGCCCTATATACGCGACAGCTCCGAACAGTGGGAGGTGACGCTTGCCCGAAATATCCCTACCTTGTTTTGGTATATACCGGCAAAATCACCATAGGAATCAATTTGGGGGATGGGTTTGAACTGCGGGAAGGGGCCGATCACCATTCTCAAGGCGGCAGCCGTCCGGTGCAGGATGATCCACTCTTCTCCTGGAACCCTTTCAAGGAGCCGCCTGAGTGAAGTTGTTCGACTTGAGGACACTCGCGTCCACAGAAGGGGGCGAATATGTCCTTGGCGCCAAAGACCTTCACATTCAAACATGTTACTTAATCTATGGCTATCTTGAAACGGGGGAGGGTCGGCGACTTATAAAGCCGGGCGAGTCTCATGATGAGATTTTGTGCGCAATTGACGGACCGATTCTGATGCACACCACACGCGGGGAGATCACTCTGCCAGCAGGCCATGCAGTCCATGTCAAGGAAGACGAATCTTTCTTTGTCTCTAATCCGTCGGACAGGCCCGCGGTCTACATCATTGCAGGAGGGCGGCGGTGACCGAACAACTTGTCATACTGCCGCGGACTGAATATAGCCCCGCGGGGAGCAAATGATCGGGTAGAGGCATTCCGCGGGACGCGGGACCGTGGCCCTACCGTGGCCGCCAGCCGGCGAACAAGTATTGTCAATTTTCAATGCGCTTCTGTATAGGGACCTCAGCGACGTTTGCAAGGGGTTGAAACTCTCCCGAGCGACTGCTATCTTATTCGAAAAGCTGTTGGTCCAGTGTTTCGCGTGCCTGAGTGGTGGAATTTGGTAGACACAAGGGACTTAAAATCCCTTGGGGCTTGTCCCCGTGACGGTTCGAGTCCGTCCTCAGGCACCAGCGATTCCGGGATGTTAGGCCACCGCAATGAGGTGGCGTTTTTTCTTGAGAATAACCATTGTGTCAGTTTTGTGTCTTTCCTGCGAGCAAACCGCATTGGCAGCGGCTATTAGATTCCTCAACTCGGGCGCCGAGTAGTGAGTGGTAATCCTTCCGGACTTGTGACCGAGCAAGTCTTGTCGATCTTCGAAAGATACGCCTGCGGCCCGCAGCCTTCGCCCAAAGGTGTGCTTCAGGTCGTGAACTCGCACCTGCGGCAATCCGACGGTCTTGCGGGCTTTTTGCCATGTCCGATCATTCATTCTCTTCAGTGGCTTTCCTCGGTAAGTGAAAACATAAATCGGGGTGAGTTCCTCTCACTTCATCGACTGCCTGTTGAGCTATCTTGTTGAGTACTACAAGTCGATCCTGCCGGTTTTTCACTCTCTGCGCCGGGATAAGGAAAACGGAAGTATCTAATTCTGGAACCGCTACCTCCCATTCCCATCTCAGATTACAGACTTCCTGATCCCGACAGCCTGTGTTGACCTTAAATAAAGCCATCCTCGCCAAGTGTTTCGGAAGTGCTGCCAAAAGTCTCTGTTGCTCCTCCCAAGATAACGGGTATGGTTCAGTCTTGTCATCTTCCCTCAAGAGCTTGATCTTCGGAGCATGGGCGAGCCAGGAAAGGCCGTATTCGTCCATCCATTCTCCGGCCGCCAAGTTGAGGATTCGTCTAACCACTTGTAGCCCGTAATTGATAGTCCTCTTTTTCCATCCAGCGGCCTTGCGATTCTGAATGTAGGACTGAAGGCTCCCCATGTGGATCGAGTCCAAGTATTGGTCCCCAATGAAAGGGTCCAAGATTTTAAGCAGTTCAACATCACGGTTGATACTGGCCTTCGTTTCCTCTTTCAAATACCGGGTGGCCGCTTCTCTAAAGGCCCGTTTCGGCCTGACCCCATAGATTTCGGCCTGTCGGATCTGCTCCGTGCGAGATAGGCTAAATATCGTTCCGCTTCTTTGAGATCGCCAGTTCCGCAGCTTTTTCGAATTCTTTGATTTCCGATTGCCTTTTGAATGTGCCAGACCCCCCCACGTTTGATGAGTCCTGGCGGGACTTTTTGCCCCATGATGCGCTCCTTTCCATCGCATGACCAGGTCGACCATTCCTGGACTTATATTCATCAAACCAGTGCGTCAAGGTCAAGCCGGTCGAATCCTACCCCCTGGGAGCCAATTGGAATTTCAGTGACATACGGACGCACCTCGCTACTGAAACGGTTTTTGTCCATTCCGAGGTATTTATGCAGCGTCCTTGCAGCCGTACCACCCGTGGCGGAAAGTTCACTGAAATTTATCCTTCGCCGTCATCACTCCTGGGGTGTCATCACCGCAAGTGAGCGTGATTGTTGCAACTATGTTCCAGATGAAATTGTATTTTCTAACATAACCAAAACCAAGTGCCATTCGCACGCAAAATCTGCGGACGCCCCTCAACCAGCACTACCCCACACCAGACGCAGGCCATTGTGGATGGGGAAGTCCAAGCTACTAAAATGAGGGGTGAATGTGGCTGTGTGGGTGGTTTCGCTGGAGATGTTGCCGATTTATAGATGCTTAAAACACACAATTGGCATCTTCTCGCTAAAAATAACGGTTGATATTTCACTATGGGTTTTCTATCTATAAATAAGCCTGATTGATGCAGCGTTTTAAATAAGGAGAGCAATATGCGAGCAACACAAGACAATTTGAAGATCGTGGCATTCAACGTAGACAAGGGGGTGTGGCGAACCATCAAAGACATTGCGTACAAGCAGGGGAGGCCAGCGGCTGAGTTTGGCCGCCTTTTTATGAAACAGGGCCTGGAGAACTATTTATCCCAAATTGAAGGCCACGAAGAAACGGTATAAGCCCACACACAGTTACCCCTTGGAAAAAAGGAGGAGCTTCATGAAGAAATAAGTTACGGCGATACAAAAGACAAAATACTGCACGACAAAAGACAAACCGACAAAGACAACAAAGCCGTAAGACACTTAAATCGCTAGAGAAGCTCGTTGACGCACGCATTCAGTCAGGCCCATTTTGAGGCCCCTGGAGTGAGCATTGAAGTGTGGAAACTACCGCACAAACACGAGGGACCGCTCCCTATGAGCAGGCCCCCGGTTGCGTGGAATCGAAACAAAAATCAGAAAGAAGGTGAAGTATTAATGCTAGAAAATACGCAAAATGTCAAGAGAAGCCCACATTCCCCCACAGGAAAAAGGAGATGAGAAGCACCAAACGTCGGCCCGAAGCAAAACGGCCGCGGCCACCAATTACCAAAATAACGAAACCGCTCGGCCGTGAGCGGTTCCAAAAAAAATCACAACATCGAAGAGGTAACGTAATTATGTATCATGAAGCTGATCCTACTGTCAAGCAAGTTGACACTATTTCATCCATTTCCTCCTTCAACCAGTTCAATATGCGGCGGGCACTAGTCCTACTCAGACGCGACCCACAGATTGAAAAGCACGTTCCTTGTTTTAACCCTCATCATGAAGATAAAAAGGGCAGTTGCCTCATTCACGAGTGGTGCTTCTGGTGCTTCGGCATCGGCTGTGGAGCTCATGGCGACCCGGTTGAAGCCATACGAGTCGGCAAAGGCTTTTCGACCCGGCAAGAAGCAATATCCTATATCTGTGAACAAGAGAGGATTCCGCCTACCGACGACAAGAAGACTGAGGCGGAAAGACAAGCAATAGATCATAAGATTGCGAACCTGGAATGGTTTTACGCTCAGTCCCTACTCGACCCAGAGCCGGCCTACACCCACCTTAAGAACCGGGCGATTCGTAGACAGGCGGCCAAGAAACACGGGGCTGGCTACATCGAACCAATGTCGATTGCTAAGTTTGTGGCTAAATATCCAGAGGACAAAAGGGAAGAGGTTGAACAAGAACTCAAAGACCTCGGCCTTGTATCTTCCGCTGGCAACATCCTATTCTCGGACCGTATCATCTTCCCTATTAGGCACCACGGCAGAATCGTCGGCCTCATAGGCCGGACCTGGAGAAGTGTGTTTGATGATAGACGGCCCAAGTATGTCTATTGCCGCAACACAGAACCAGCACTGCCCGAAACACTGTTGAATCTGGACAATGTGGACGGCAGCAAACCAGCCCACTTATTTGAAGGTTTATTAGATGCTGTCCAGGCAGAAGATCATGGGGTTACTAATGTCATGGCCCTTGGCGGCCTGGCCCTGACGAAAGGGAAGGTCCGGGCGATCAAACGCAAGGGGATCACAACAATCATCCTCGTTTTCGACCGAGACCCCAATGAATCAGGCCAGAAGGGAGTTATCAGGACAGGGGAACTCCTGTTCAAGGCTGGCATTAACGTCAAGGTAATAGAATTGCCTTTCCGAAATGGAAATCAAAAGCAGGACGCCGACTCCTATTTCTGCGATGGCGCCACGCTTGACGATTGGAACACGGTACCAATCCATGATTGGTTCGATGTACGCCTGAAGTTGACCACCATTAAAGAGGGGGACAACCCGCTAGAGCGAAAAGCCGCCATGTCAGAGATTTACAAGCTGGTTGGCGGATTACCCAAAGACGACCACGATTATTATGTGGATAAAATTGTCACAGAATTCTCAATGCTTGACAAGAAACAGGTGAAGACCTCTATCACCGACGCCCATAATGCACAGAAAAAACAGGACAGGCTGACCCCCTATGGAATCAAGGAGAAGATTTGCGGAGGCGCACGACACATTATAGCTGATATGGGTGGCGGATTTTGGCAGTACCGATAATGGAGTCTACCGACCCCAACCACCCCAGGCAATTGAAAAAGAAGTCATAGAGATCCGAAAGAAGGCCCAGGGCGACGAAAAAGACCCGACAACCTTTGAACTCCGCGAGGTCGTTAAATTTATACAGGCCGAAAACCACGTTAAGGAGGACAAGTTCAATCCATCGGGCCTGCTTAATGTGCAAAACGGACTCGTGGATCTTGAAACGGGGAAGCTTCTCCCACACCGACCCGACCTCTACTTCACCATTCAACTTCCTTTCGCTGTTAGCCCAGACGCGAAATGTCCAATATTCCTTCAAACCGTCAGCGAAATCTTTCCACCCCTTGAGGACCAGCATCTGCTGCAAGAAATTTACGGCTACTGTATCACCAGGGACGTCTTCCTTCACCTCGCCTTTATCTTTGCGGGCGACGGCAGGAACGGAAAGAGTCTCCTATGGAAGATATTAACAGCCCTACTCTCACGGGATAATGTCTCATTCTTAACGCTATCGGATATGTCTGAGCGGTTCCGGCTCATTCGCTTACGCCACAAACTAGTGAACGTGACCACGGAGGTTCGAAGCGGAGAGAAGATTGACGACTCAGCATTTAAGGGATTGGTGGCTGGTGACGAAGCCACCGCAGAGGAAAAGTATCAAAAAGCCTTTGATTTTACGCCATACGCCAAATTCATCGTCTGCGCGAACAATATGCCGAAGACCCGAGATTTCAGTGACGGCTTCTTTGACCGGCTCGTAATCCTTCCGTTTACCCAAAAGTTCGAGGGGGCGAACATAGACCGGCATCGACTCGAGAAGATCGTACCACACGAACTCCCAGGAATCTTTAACTGGGCAGGACGAGGGCTCGCTCGGCTTCGCCAACAAGGGGAATTTACCAAGACAGCATCAACCAAGGCCGCACTTCGCGACTACAAGCGCGAGGTGGATCACATCATGCAATTTTCCGAAGACAAAGTGATCTATGGTCGGGGAACCGAAGTCGAGTTCCCCCTCTTGTACTCTCACTACTGTTTCTGGTGCGAAGAAAATAGATTTCAACCCAAGTCGTCAACGGGCTTCGGTATGCGCTTCACGAAGATTAGTAAAGATAAAGATATGGGCTTCCGCGTCAAAGATTCCGGCGGTAAGCGCCTCTATGTAAATTGCAATCTCGTGGATAAACTCACAGAGGCCCAAAGACGAGAGTTGGAGAACCCCAGGTCTGGGCAACTTCTGCACGCTCATTTTGGGGCCAGGAACGATGATTGATAAAGTGACACTTAACGGGTTGAAATTACAGGTAAAGTGACACTTGAATCGGGCCATCGCCTTGAAATTACAGGCAAAGTGACACTAGTGACACTTTATACGCCTTTGTAACCTTTTATATGGGAGACCACTCTTTTGATACTCTCTCCATTTTTTCTCACAACTCTTTTTTATAGTAATAAAGTGTCACTAGTGTCACTTGGTATATTATATCAAGGAGTTCGAAAGATTAAAGTGTCACTTTCTAGTGTCACTCGTGGACCCAAGTGTCACTTTCAACCTAATATCAATGGGTTAACAACTACCAAGTGTCACTTTCAGCCTAATATCAAAGGGTTGGTTGTTTTGGGTATCAATGAGAAGGAACCAAAGGCAACGAGGAGCACTTGGACTATTAAACTGGCGGGTTATCGGCCGGGTTACCCTATAACATCCCCCTCTCTCCAGCTTGGCGGGAAACTGGGGGTGTGGGGGTGAGGCTTGAGAAAATGTGCTTTGTGTTTAGATTAACCGCACTGGTAGCGGGTGTGGTGTGGAAGGTGGTGAAAAAAGCAGGCGACGCAACCCTAACCCGCGGCCGTCTCCGTGTGGCAAATTTCCCGGTCGATTCCGGCGAACACGACCAGACGTAACAGGACCATCTGAGGGCCTTTCAGGACCAAAGGGAACATTGTGCCCATGTCTCTTGCCTGTGAGCGCAACCACGAAGATTGTGAAAAGAATCTTCGGGGCTGTGAATTGATTTTCTGCACTGTGGATGGAATTACGTCGATTACTAAAACGCCAGCGAGAGTTGTCGGGCGCACACTACCAAGTCGCCGGCTTGCGGATATTTGTTCCAGGTATAGGATCGGGAAGCTGTGAAATTCTCAGCACTCCCTGTCTTATTCTCCCGACAAAGTCAGCATACTTGATCAGTTGCCGCGACTGAGGATTTTTGTGGGGAGTAATTACGCCTATGCGCTTCTTATTTTGAGACTTTATCAATCTCAGCGGTTCCACAAGATCGCTGTCATTGGAAATGAGGACGGCACAGTCGTATAGATCAAGCCAGGCGTCGTTCAGCAGGTGGACTGCTAAATTGACATCAGAGCCCTTTTCTTCGGTTTTCAATACTCTTACCCGAGCTGGCCCTTCGGCTTGATCAACCGAGGGGGCCCAAACAGGATGACTCAAGAAATGCCCATAATAGACTTCTATCTCAGGCAAGTAGGCTTCTAACGCTCGTAAGAATGAGCGTTGACGTATATGCTTATCAGGGTCATGAGGCGTCGGGCGAACAAGTGCAGTGAAATATTTGATTTTGAGGATTTCGTGATGAGGTTTGAGAATACACTTACAGAGAGCCTTGAAATCGAGCCACTTGTAAGGAGTGCCCCTCACTGCCCCATAGTAGAGATTGAAGCCGTCAATATAGACGTAGGTTCTCAACAAACAGCCTTAAATAAGCAGGGGCCCTTTCGGGCCCCGCGCCCCATCGTCGAAACGAATGGGGGGTATTTCATAATCACTTTGACAATATTTTGCCTTGACAGTTCCAAACTGTCAAGGAATTTTCAAGATTCCGCCTTTTCAGTGGAGAGAGGACAAGAACCGCGAAGGGAACTCACAGGCACAACCCCAGGCTCAACAGGATGACTCCTGAGCGCCTTTCATCCTCTTTGGGACTTGGGCTTGTCCGCGGCCTGGGGAGGCAACCGGGGCGGTTGTGGACTGACTCTAAGGGGTTGTGAATTAACTCTGCACCTCTATGTATCAAATTGTGTCAATTGCGGAAGGGCGATAAATTTCGTCTCATTTGACTGCCATAAGAAAAAGCGCTTTGTCAGTGGTGCTTTTGAAATCCAGCCAGGAAGATTGTCTTTTTGTTATCGCTTCTGTCCACGCTTTGAGTGTGAGCAACCCCAACTTTTTGTATTCCGGCAACCATGAATCTGCTTTAAGTTCTCCGGTCAACTGATCGTATAATTGCTCGTGAGTGCAATCAACGCACCAGTCACTTTCGGGCAGTAGCATCACAGTCGATCTCTCGCTTCCAGGCATCCTCTGCATCCTGCAAGCTCTTTGCCGCCTCATCAAGCACAGAGACCAAATCCGGCTTCTGTCCTTTTAGCCCCAGTTGGAGTTCCCCAAGTCTCTGGACAAAGCTTTTTACCATTGTCCTATGGTCACTCATTGACAGACCCATTTCCAGCATCTTCCTGTCCCTGGCGATTTCATTTCGCATCGGGTCATAGAGTTTCAGGTTCTCTTTTCTCACGTCGGACGTGACTTTGAGCCCGAAAGCTATAATTGCCAGAATGAAAATCGCGACTATTGTACCTGAGATTACGAGCAAATGGCCTTTGAAAAAAGCAAGTCTTGACACATTGGGGACAGGATCTTGTATTTCATCCGCCTGGTCTTGTTTAGCCCGGATCGTAGCCCCGCAATGAGCGCAGAACAAACCTTCCGAATGCAGGCTCTGACCACATTTGTGGCAGAAAGCCGGACGCGAAGTCTCGGCTTCTTCATTTTTATTTTCTCTGTTCTTTTCCTTCTTTTGCTGGAGCCGCCCTCCGAGTTCTAGGTTCCGTTTCTCTTCCTGTCGTTTCAGAAACTTGGTCGCAATAACCCCACAATCAGGGCACTCCTCTAATTCTCGTGTTTGTGGCTTTCCACATGCAGGACACTTCCAGACAGTGTTGATCACTTGCTCATGAGGGCGTGTGCGCTGGTCAAGCTCGGCCTGTTTCAGCACGCCGGCCGCAATTAGTTTATTGAACGCACTCTGAAGGCCCTGGGCGGAGAGGTTGTATTTCTCCATGAGCGCGGCGTCATCCATGCCTGCGCGGAGGTCCTGCAAGATTTCTTTGGCGCTGAGCTGCGGTTTAGGCACGGCGAGCCCCCGATCAGAGTCAACTGCAGGCCGACCACACTATCCCTCCAGTGTCTCGGGTACCTCCGCATGGTTGCCATTAGTGACTGTTTTATTCAAATAATGATTTGCGATGGCTTTGAGTTTTTCGCCGAAACGGTAAATCTCACTTGGTTGCTGGATTACTTGCCTTGTCTCGGTTTTGTTCGCATCAAGTAAGCCGACCTCTTTGGGTTCGTCATCAAGATAGAAGCGGCAAATGGGATTGCGGTTACTGTTATCCAAGAGAATGTCAAAGCGCTTCTTACCTTTTCGGTAATCAATTCTCTCGGGGTTTACCGCCTGACAAAGGATGGCTCTCACGATATAGTAGGCTTCCTTTTCCTCATCTGTTGGCAGCGCAGGCAATCCGATTGCTGGCTGTTCCGGCTCTTCCTTCTGGGGTCCGCTCCCATCTTCTTGGCCGACTCTTATAGCGATCTTGAGCCTGTCATCAACCTTTTCCTTGATGTATTCTGCTAAAGCCTTCTTGGTTAATACCGTGAACTGGTCAAGGACTTTCTTGACTATCTTCTTGCCCTGATAAACCTCTCCGGCAAAGAACTTTACGAAATCTTCTGAGGGCGCATTGAATTCTTTGTCGATGGTAGCCTTGATTTCTTTCATGTACCTCAGTTCGCGCGTAGACTCAGCCAGGCCGTCGGGGTGAAAGTTTGCCTTGGTAAACTTCTTCAGCTCTGATACTAGAGGATCTTTGATATCGAGGAGATTGAATTCGAGGAATGGCCTCTCGTCCATAACATTGGCATCATCAAGGTCGGTAAAAAACAAGTATTTGATACCGTTGGTCACCACGCCAAGGCGGGAGGATTTGGAGGCGGCAAAATACTTGCGGAGTTGGTCTTCGTCTTTCTTCTGAAGGTCTTGTCCACACCATTTACATTCAAAGAGCATAACAGGCTCATTATCCATGTATATGCCATAGTCCACCTTGGTAGCCATGGCTTGGCCGAAGTCCGCAGAGAGTTCGGGAACGACCTCAGTAGGGTCAGAAACGTTGTACCCTAGCACTCGGTAAATGAACGGCACCACAAGGGATAGTTTGGTTGCTTCTTCGGTTTTCAGACGATCTCTAACCCGAGGAATCGTTGCAGCAAGAGCCTTAATCTCGTCGATGAAATCCATGATTCAACCCCCTTGAGAAATCGACAGTGCGGTTTTCAGTCAAACATCCCACGCCCCCAGCTAAATGAACCCATTCTGGGGCAGGCGTGGTCCTCATGCCCTCTGTCCAATCATCTGATTAGGCGCTATTTCTACTGAATCTCATCAAATTGCCACTGCTCGCCGGAATATGCAAGAGAAATCACCCATCCCCTGAGTCGGTAGCACGATTTCTTGAACACAATAACGAGCGATTTTGTGTTCAGACTAGAAGTGCATGCCATGATAAGCGCTCCCATAGCGGATAACACCGAAAAAGTGATTACTGGTAGGAACGTTAGGAACATTCTTCTTGACATGGGTGTCCCGTCTAGGTAGATTATCTTCATAACATTAGGAAAGAGGAGAATGACATGAAAAGGGCCCTCGGTTACATCCGGATAAGCAAGGACGAGGAAGGTTCTGTGAGCCTGGACTACCAGAGAGTCGAGATAGAGCGCTACTGTCAAGCTCACGGGCTACTCCTCACAGGGATTGAAGAGGATAACGGTATCAGCGGGAAAAGCATAAAGGCCCGGCCCGCAGTTCAGAGAATCTTGCAGGCCGTCGATACCCAGTCCATTGGCGCCGTGGTCGTCTTTAAGTCTGATCGCATGTCCCGCGATGGAATCGAGAGCCTACAGATTGAAAAGCTCTTTCTCCGCAAACGGGTTGAATATCTCAGCGTGACAGAGGGTTGCTTGACCGGCGAATCCGTGGACGATGAATTCATGAGTTTCATACGCGCCGGCCTGAATCAGAGAGAGCGGAAACTTATTGCTCTCAGGACGCGTCAGGCACTTCACAGAAAGCGAGAAAAAGGGGAGCGCATTGGAGGCCGTCCGCGGTACGGCTGGACGGTTATCAACGGGGAGCTTGTCCCCGAATCGAATGAACAAGAGGCCATTGCCAGGATGTGCGCGCTTCAGAGTAGGGGATACACCACGCGGGATGTCGTCAAAGCGCTCAGGGAAGAGGGAGTCACGACACGCAAGGGAACGCCCTTCACACAGACACAGGTATGCCGAATCTTGAAGGCGGCATAATGAGGACCAACCACAAAGACAAACGAATCAAAGCGCTGAGGCATGATCCTGACTTCCGGGCTCTTGTCGACGCGCTCGAATCACAGACACCTGAGCAGGTAGATTCTTTTCATTCTCATTATGGATGTTCCGAACAAGAAGAGAAGGTGGAGGCGGAAGATGATAGAAGCAAACGCGAAGAGGTGGAGAGAGAGGGAAGCTGACCGGAAACTTGCGATGGGGAAGCGGTACAAAGAGCTGAAAGACGAGGGGAAGTCCGGTCAGGAGGCAACCGACCTAGTCAATGAAGAGTTTAAGACCAACGCACCGTACTCCACCATGAGGGGCTACGGCCATAAGTATAAGGAGAAGTTGAAAAAGACGGGCTTCTCTTCGGAACATGCGGAAGACGAGGAACGTTCCGAACGTGAGGACGATGATCAACGCCCCGCCCCCCGGACAATCGGGCAGACTGAAAAGCAGCCTATCAAAGCGCCTGACGTATTAATACCGGCTACAGAGCTTGACGACCGAATGAGGGCCGTGGCGCGGGAAGTATTCGAAGAGATGCTTCATAACATGCGGAATGAGAGGAACATAATAACAGACAGTGAAGATGTGCCAGCGGAACCTGAGACGCTCAAGAGAGAGGGCAAAGGACGCCGTGAGAATCGAGATTACCAGAAAGTTTCGGTCACGATTGATACGGTCCTGTGGGACAAAATCATGCAAGAGAAAGACCGCATGAGGGTATCAACGGGCAGAGCAATAGACATCGCCCTGTGGCACTATTTCGGCAAGCCTCTCCTGTCCTTTCAGCTCCCAGAACTGGAAAGAAAGGCATTACAAGCCAAATACCCGAAGTCTGACAAGAAGCAGTGACCTCGCCGCTTCTCGTGGAATTGGCCTGCTCTGGCAATACTTGGAATTCGACCGGAAGTATTTAACCCGGGGTGATAACTGAGCATCCCCCCTCTCAGAAAAAAGGAATCATATCGGGTAGCTGGCGGAATTCCCAATTAAGGTGGAATTTAAGGTCGCGGCTCTGAACAAAATTTTTCTGAAATGTTTGCGCTGAGAGCCTGATATTGGCCTAACCCGCAAAAACTGGTCCAGGTTTCTAAGTTAGCATAGAGTAAGGCCTGGACTAGAAAGGGAGGTGAGGATGACAGATCGGAAGAATTCGCAAAGTGACAGGTCCGCGGGATACTCCGGGAGAGGGGTTTTGGCGCTTCATGCCTCAGATATCTGTAGGGGGCCCCATAGGGAGGTGCGAACGTGTGTTGCCAAGGGGCTCACAGAACTTATACTCTGCGCTGACATACCCCTGCATCCAGGAAATGAACAGGGTACCTATTATTCAGTAAGAGACGCCCGGCTTGCCTTGGCTTGTACCGTGGCGTTTCGTTTTTATAGCCTCGTGGCTCTGTGCTGTGAAAATTTCTTGTCAGAAGCCCGCCTGACCTGATAATCTGTAAATACCCTTCGACAGAGACGCCGTGCCCATTTGCTGACTCCTTGGTACCGGCGTTTCGTTTTTTATAGCCTCGGGCTTCTGTGCTGCGCAGATTTCCTTGTCAAAAAAATTCCCGTCGTGATAATCTACTCGCATCCATTTCCAAAATTGGAAAACTCTTTTTAATCGGAAACATCGTGCCACAGACCCCCTCTCGCGCGGCGTTTCCATTTTTTTTGGACTTCGCCCTTTCTTGACCCGCAGAACCCATAATCCAAATATTGCATCTGAATCAGCGAGTCTTGCTACAAACGCCGTGAGGTAATGATAGCCAAGGAATTGAAACGGCACTCAAGTGGAGGGAAGTCCCCCTCATCGAAAAAGAAAAAAGCCCCGGCCGGGAATCCCACACCAGGGCTTAAATCAAAAACCTCTGTCTGTGTGTCACTCCTAAATTCTATCAGCGCCGTGCGGTGGCGTCAAGCCTCACAGGATGGCCAATCCCCCGGCAACCGTGCAGCCGCCGGGGAGAGCGAGGGGCTATTGCATGGCTGGAGCTTCCGATGACGGCGCAGATTCTTCCGACCCGGCGTCTGTCTCCTGATTCATGGCCGCTCGGACTACAGGATCGTATTTCCAAGTTGCTCGCGCCCATTCCCAAATGGCCTGTAAGCGAAAAATTTCCCTTTCAAGACCCGTAGAAAGCGCCTTTATAATATTCGTTTCCGGGCAATCCGGAAGCTGCGTTCCCATGTGATCCAGGGCGGCAGAGACGCCTCCTAATTTGATTATGGAAGTCTCCCATGCGGAAAAGAATTCCGGCCCATATTTTCCATACAGGGCGGAAAACGTCGGCTGTCCATAGCTTGGCCACAGGTTCGCGAACTCATGCCTTCGGAGTTCCCTGATCCGCGGCATAAGTTCCTCTGGAATCGGAAAGGGGTGATCGTCTCCGGGATAAATTTCCGTGACCATTTCTTCGGACTTTGACGTTCCAGGCATGATAACTTCCTTTCTCCAAGATTTTATTATGGGTATGAAGCTGAAAAGATGATTGCTTCGCGATGGTCTAAGGGGGATACTTTAACATGCTGCTTACCTCCTGTTAAGGTTTGCGGCGTCGGGCCGGCGAGAAGATGACAGCCTTCTTGTCGGCCTTTAGCATTGTGGGGTATGGGGGGAGTATGCCCCCGAGAGAACGCGGCTGTCAAGTCAAAAACGATAATATTATCTCAATATTACCTGTGACGGGGGCGTCACGCGCGCTGTGTCAATTTTGTGTCTTTCGGTTATGCAACGTTGTGACTTATAGTGCTTTGATGGAATGGTCGGCCTGGTTAACGTATTGATATTGTTAGTGGTGCTCGCCTATGGACTGGACTTAAAATCCCTTGGGGCTTGTCCCCGTGACGGTTCGAGTCCGTCCTCAGGCACCAGGTCAGGTATATCACCGCTCTATAGAGTGTCGTCGTCCTGCCGCTTTCAGTGCGCCTGCCTACACTTTTTATTCCGCACGAATTCAAGACTTGCGCTGATTCGCATTCAAAAGGGGATACACAGGGGTGCGCGTGCCGAGCCTTAATTTGGGGAAATGTTTTGCATTGACTATTGGATCATGTTATTTATATTTAGTACGATAGTTAGCAAAGGTTTGAGTAAAGGAACTTGGATTTTTGTTGAACAGGGGTGATGCGGTACCTTTCGAGAAAGGGAGAGGAGCGACGAATGAAAAAGGAAGCGCGAATTCAGGCTGAGAAAATGTTTCTCAGGGCCGGGGGCAAAATCACCAACAGAGAGATAGCGAAGCTGGTAAAAGTAAACCCCCTGACTGTTGGCCGATGGAAACGTGACGACGATTGGGAATCAAAATTGAAGACAGGAGAGCATGCCGCTCCAAAAGAAGCCGCCGGTGTGGTAAGGAAGAAGGCCGCTCGTGACAAAGCTGTGAAGATGTACATGGAAGTTGGGGGAAACATAACCAACAAAGACCTCGCGAAGAAGGTTGGAGTAAGTCCCGCAACAATCAGCAAATGGAAGGAGGCAGATGGCTGGATCGACCAACTTACTCCTTCGGAAGCTGAGGCGCCGTCCGAACTGATGGAACAGGCCGAGCTTGATATTGGCGAACTGGCCTCTCCGGAGCAAATCATTCAGATCAATCAAAGGATAGACAGCCTGCTCAAGCGAGACTACCTGACCGCAAGTGAGGTTGCCGATCTGGCCGAAGCCAAAAGCGCCCTGCTCGAAGCTGTGGACATTTATTTGGCCATTGTTCATGATGTCGGGGAAATGAAATCAGAGGACTGATAGAGCTTCCTAGTTGCCTTTCCACTGCGAGAACTCTGGAATATGATCCCCCCCAGCACGTTGCTCTACATTTATGAAATTCGGGGGGATCCTGGAGACTACCTTTCCGATCCTCCCGCCTCGTTTATCGGACTATGGAACGAGGAAGGATTCTCTTACCTTTTTTTCACCAAACCGGAAGACGAATACGTCAACCGATCAAGTCTGCGCCAGCGGATTGGCTCTGGGGTCTCGCCACGAAATGCAGTACGGGGACTGGCAAACTGGCCTACCTCCGCACGGCATCAAGGTAGCCGGGGTCTGCTTTGTCGGCCCGGACCATCCCGCGCCGCCTCCAGAGGCCCTATTACTGGACCCATCAGTGGTATTCGGGGATGGCAGCCACCCCACCACAAATTGTTGCCTCGGTTTCATGGAAGAGATCGTCAGAGCCGAGCTTATAACTTCTATGCTCGATTTGGGAACGGGGAGCGGGATCCTCGCGCTCGCGGCTGCACGCATGGGAGTCAAACGCGTGCTGGCCGTCGATCGAAACCGCTTGGCTGTCCGGACAGCCAGGGAAAACGTGAAAACAAACTCGCTCGACAATCTCATTCTCGTTGAAGAGGGAGAGGCCAGATTGTTCATTGACCAACCCTTTGATCTCGTGACTGCAAATCTACCTTTCCATGTATTGAGGGAGCTTATCCCCTTGAGAGGGGCAGCTCTCCACAGATTCTGGATTGTGTCAGGAATCAACGAACAACAGGGGGAAACACTCAAGGAACTCTTTTCAGACCTGGGATACGAAACCTGCCGCCACAGCGTGGATCATCCGTGGGTGACCTTCACAACTGCCAGGCGATGTTCTATAGAGTAATACCAATTCGCTTGTAGACAAGTGATATCCCGTTCCCGGTGGGACAGCCCTGCAGCGGAACGCGGGGTGCCACGGATGTGCAAAGCTCATCCGTGCACGGACGAGCCGGACGGCACGTCCGTGGCACCAATGTTTCGAGCGTTTCCATGCTTTGTTGTAGCTTTCTAGCTATGGGAGTTGGTATGAAACGAGTTGCGTCATCATCGGTTCCGAATTGCGCGACGGGATCAATGAAGGAAACCCACGTGGTTCAGTCGCTTTGACATAGCATTACGGAGAAAAGATTGATGGAAAACTCTTTTGCGCCCCCTCCGGTTGACGGAGCATGGATCACCCGGATAGAGGGCGGACAACTGAATGTGCCGGACAATCCCATTGTGGGATTCATCGAAGGCGATGGCGTAGGCCCTGACATCTGGGCTGCTTCGCGGCCGGTGTTCGATGCTGCCGTACGCAAGGCATGGAACGGTGCTCGCCAAATACAATGGTGGGAGATCCCCGCGGGAGAAAAGTCCCTGCTCAATTACGGGGAACACCTCCCTGACCATTCCCTGGAGGCTATCCAGCGAGCCGTAGTTGTTATCAAAGGTCCTCTGACGACGCCCGTCGGAGGGGGCTTTCGAAGTCTGAATGTTACTCTCCGCCAGAAGTTGGATTTGTACGCTTGTGTACGGCCGGTGCGATACATATCCGGCACTCCCTCGCCAGTGCGGCGCCCTGAAGATGTCGACATGGTTGTTTTCCGGGAAAACACGGAAGACGTGTATGCCGGCATCGAATGGAAATCGGGAAGTGAAGAAGCCGGAAGAATTATTAGCTTCCTCAAAGCCGACATGGATGTTCAATTGGACCCTTCTTCGGGCATTGGACTCAAGCCCATGAGTCCAAGGGCCACAAAACGGCTGGTCCGGCGTGCGATCCAGTACGCGCTCGATAAAGGAAAACAACGAGTCACACTGGTTCACAAGGGCAACATAATGAAGTTTACTGAAGGGGCTTTTCGAGATTGGGGCTATGAATTGGCACTGGAAGAATTCTCTGACAAAGTCGTCTCGGAGCAAGATCTCGTGAAAGACCTTGACGGGGTAATTCCGCAAGGCAAGGTCCTGCTAAACGACAGGATAGCCGATGCCATGTTTCAGCAGGTCTTGCTCCGGCCAAAAGAGTATGAAGTACTCGCCTTGCCCAATCTAAATGGTGACTACCTGTCCGATGCGCTGGCTGCTCAGGTGGGCGGTCTGGGGATGGCCCCCGGCGCGAATATAGGAGACCGCTGCGCGATCTTTGAAGCTACACACGGCAGCGCGCCGAAGTACGCTGGGCTGAACAAGGTGAATCCCGGCTCTTTGCTTCTGTCAGGGGCCATGATGCTTGAACATATGGGCTGGGAGAAGGCTGCGGTGCTGATTGCAGCGGGCATCTCCGAGGCGATTCAGAGGGGGACCGTCACCTACGACTTGGCCCGACTGATGCCCGGCTCACGGGAAGTCTCCTGTTCCGGCTTTGCATCCGCGGTAATTGAACGAATAGAAGCGGATTTTTCTTAGCAGATGAAGAACCAGACCTTCTTGGAAACAGCAAGTGTCCACTTTGAAAAACCTGGCCCAAAACCACGGCCACACGGGGTTTTGCCAATAAGGCCGGTAAAAAGTCTTGACTCGATCGTACCTCCTCGAATATCCTCCTCACTCACCGCGATCCGGAGTATTTTTGGTTTTTGTGTTTGTGAATGGAGGGTTGATGGTTACCCCGTCCCGGGAGATACTTTCTCCGGTGGGCGGTCTTTCGGGACGGGGCATACAAAACAGGCCGTGATTCTTCGCATATTACCGCCGATCTAAGGTGATGATCCATCCACCACACGTGATATGTTGTGACCGGTGCCCTTTCCGAGGGAGGTGACCCATGATCATCACTCGTACGCCGCTTCGTGTAAGCTTTTGCGGAGGGGGGACAGACCTTCCCGCATACTATCTGCACCAACAGGGCGCAGTGGTCAGCACGAGTCTGAATAAATACGTGTATATTACCGTTAACCGGCTGAGCCGCTACTTCCGTCACCGCATTTTGCTGAAATATTCCCAATCGGAACTCGTCGATTCGGTAGACGAGATCTCCCATCCTATAATCCGCGAAGCCATGAAAATGACAGGGGTGGTGGACAGGGTCGAAATTACTTCCATGGCCGACATTCCCGCGGGCACCGGCCTCGGCTCTTCGAGTTCTTATGCCGTGGGACTTCTTCACGCTTTGCACACGTTCAAAGGTGAGTACGTCTCCGGGGCACAACTCGCTAGAGAGGCCTGTGAAATAGAAATTCAACGGTTGGGCGACCCCATCGGCAAACAGGACCAATACATTGCCGCGTATGGAGGGATCTGCCACATCCGCTTTAATCCGGATGAGACAGTTTTCGTAGACCCCGTCATCTGCTCTCACGCCACCAAAATGGCCCTACAGGCCAATCTCCTCATGTTTTACACCGGGACGGCCCGACGCGCAGGAGATATACTCGAGGTGCAACGAGCGGCCACACAACAAAAAATGGATGTCCTTGCCCGGATGAAGGACCTTTGCGGCCGAGCCCTGGAAGTTCTCAAGGACGGTCGTTCTCTCAACAGGTTCGGCGAAATCCTCCACACGGGGTGGCTTCTCAAACGCACACTGGTAGAGACTATCAGCAATGACGCTATCAATAGCTATTACGAATCTGCGCGTGAGGTGGGAGCCATAGGCGGAAAGCTTTTGGGAGCAGGAGGCGGAGGATTTCTCTTGTTCTATGTTGAACAGCAGAACCAGGATCGCGTCCGAGAGGCTCTCCGGGACCTTCAGGAACTCCCGTTCATGTTTGAGCCTCAAGGAAGCAAGGTGGTCTATATTTCGGATGACATGTCAGATTAGGATGCTGTTGCGTTATCCCGCGTCCCGTGGGACTTTCCCGAGTTCGCGGCGCGATGGCGCCAATGAGTGTAGTTGCGCGGCAATCCTCTAGCGAGAACACCCCACTTGGAAGTAAACAGCCGCGAGCCATCAGGCCATATCTACCCATTCAGGCGACTTTTCACCAACCAGAAACACCTCCGTCTCCTCGGGGGATTCAAGCAACGTTTCAATCTTCTTGAGAGAACTTTTTTCTCTCTGAAGACTGCTGCCATTCCTCCCAGCGTTTTTGGCTGATCCAGGTGCTTAGGACGGTCAGCTTATTGGGGTCATTTGCGCTCACAAGCGTTTCTCCCGACATGTAACCCTTCTGAAGCGTGGCTAACGATCTGAGTTCCATGAGAAGCCTGGACGCTTGTTTCAGGTTGTCCGGCCTGAAACTTCTGGTAATCAGCACTTTGATGGCCATGACATGCCCCTTTCTTGAAGTACCGTCGGCAGAAAAGATTGACCCCCCTATTTCTATATTATTTTAACACTTCGCTTGAGCAAGGTGCAAAATTCGTGACATGGTCCCCTCCGTTCTCCAAACCACCGGATGGGTGGATCTGGAAACTTCATTTCAAGCGGATCTGTCAACCAAGAAGAACAGCGTCCCACAGCCTATTTTGTCCTTGATCTTCATCGTCCTTCTTGTCGTCTTCCGAATCTTCTTCTCCATTGGCCGACGCGGAAGCGATCTTGATGGTCCACAAACGACTCAATTCGTGGTAAGTGGCGTCATTCTTGTAGCCCTGGGGTTCTCTAAACCCCACCCAGCCACAGGGAATCGAGCTATTCGGATGGCACAAAGCCGTGATAATCAGGAACAACTGCACCCATGACGCAACGACTCCCAAAACTATCAATATATGTTTCATTTTGAACGCTATTTTCGGTAATCCGAGAAATCGTCCCGATGCCCTAAAACCCAAAACTCATCGACACCTCTCCTCCCATCACCGGATCGATCTGTCTGTCCGGTCTAATCCCGTAAAGATTGCCTGGACCCGGGACGTTCCAGCCGGGGACTGATCGGTCGATGCACGCATAGTTGAACCATTTGCCGGGCTGCCAAAAAGCGAATACACCGCTAAGTGTCCATCCTTCCAAAAGCTTCCAGTCGACCCCGCTTGAGATTTCGTAACCGAGCGCCCCATCGGGGATGTTTGGGGACCCTGCCACCCCATTGATATTCAGGCTTATGTTGCCGTCATTCGGGATTCCATTGAAAGCGGCATCATTTGGAGCGAGACATCCCCATCCATATCCCTTGGCAGTTCTCTCAGCCCAAATCGCACTTGTAAACAAGTTCAAATTAGAGGCGATGGCATAATCCAGTCTTGCGGCCAACACCCAAGCGTCTCGCATAAAGCCGTTCGCGGACAAATCGTACGCTTTCAGCCCAGCGCCGTAACTATAGGCTAAGATATAGGCGTACGGTCTGAAAACTGAAAAATTGCCCAGATGGCTATCAAAAGTCGGATGCCATGTGAACGCGGCGGACTGCTTGCCAATCAATGCACCATTTCTTCTATCTGGCCCTGGCAGCCAGGCATGAAGAAAGCTGACCTTGGCAGGGCCAAATATAATTCCACATTCGGTCATATATCGCCATTGCTCGATATATCTCGGATTCGGTGGCCCCACTTCCTGGATTTGCCCTGAAAAACGATCAGTCCAGTACAGCCAGGCAGCTTCACTATTGAAGAAAAGCCTTCCGTTATTGTATTTCACAAAGACGGAACCGTGAAACAATGCAGAGTCTTGAGCCAAAAAGGTGTTGCCGCCTAAACGAGATTCAGGACCAATATGAAAACTTCCGTAATTGCTGATAACTCCCGCCTGAAGAGGTCCTTGGGAGTATCTTACGAAGCCTAGAAAGTCTCTGGAAAAGGAACCGCTTTTTTCTGAATGGTTGTAATATTGTCGGCCGTTTAAGTCATAAGGATCTATTTGCAAAATTGGCAGCGGGATAGGGAAGATTGTAGGCGGTCGAGGGGCACCTCCTGCAAACCTGTACGGTGAGAATCCAATTCCAATATCCAGCGGCCCGAACGGAGACACTAAAAGCGCGGATTCAGTGCTGGCACTATCCAAACCATCATATTGCAAGCCGGTTCCCCAGAGCCACCTCCTTTTTCCGACGGCAAACGTGCCCACCGGAGTTTGGGCGGTAACCCATAAGAGCGTCCACTTTCCTTCGCTAATAGCGTTGTCAACACCGGGGTAATAGTGAGTGTGGTAATCGTTGTCGGCTGTCGGATCACCAAATAGGCCGATTCGATACTGTCCTCTGATTCGGATTGCCTCATTTATTTTTACAGTAGGTTGGATCTTTACGTTGAAATTGGTCCAGTGCTGATCTGCACCGGCGCTCAAATCCGTGTCCATTAGTCCGCCGCTCCAAAAATTTAGGTTCGCGGTCGTAGTTCCTGATCCACTGTCACTATTGTACGGTCCAAAGAATCCTTGATGTCCGGTTTGACTAAACCATTGATAGCCCCAATTGAATTGGCCCTCCATCTGAAATTCCCAAGCGCATGCAGGCGGCGAGATAAAACAAAAGCATGCCCACAGGCCTAATCCCAAGAACATTAGCTGACGCACATAGAGCCTTTTTCCCATGTGGCTTCGCCTTTCAATGGGATCCCGTAACCCCAAAGTTTGTGGACGCATTCTTCAACAATTATCCGTTGGAAGATAACATAGGGGCGCGAGGTAGGTCCAAGAAAGAAAACGCAGAGACATTGTTTGGATCAGTGAAGTCATGGGCCAGACTGCCGAAAAAATTTTGGATTACTGTACAAAATTAATCAAGAACGTTCTTGACAAGTTTCGTAGGAAGTCTTAGGCTGAAATCAAAGGCTATGAACCGTCCCCTCGCGGAGAGTTCTGCTCATGGAAAAACTCCGGAAACTCAGACCGACGATATGGATCACTGTCGTGGTCTATCTGCTTATTGTCGGCTCGGGAACGGCCATGGCGGGGCTGTGCTGCTACCCGGACGGCGGGCGGGGCACAGACGACGCGGAGGAATGCGCTCATTTCCATGAGCATGCTGCTGTTCCCTCAGCCCACGATTGCTCTTCGGAATCAGATCATACAGCCACCGGCGATTCGTGTTGCAACTGCTCAATTCTTCCGATAGGCGCGGCCAACTCTTCCGTTCTCACTATGGGGGCCGTGGCTTCGTCCGTATGGATGCATGGAGCAGCTTACGCGCCGTGCTTGATCAGTTCGCCCCTCAATTCGGAAATTTCTTGCGGCGGAGGTCGTTACCCGTTCCTTGTTTCTGATTTCAAACCTATCCTTGACTCCCTTCAGACTGTCTTTCTCCTTATTTGACCACCCTCGAAAAATATCCAAAAGCCTAGCTCACCCCTGAGTTTCAAGCCATAGGCCGGTGTGCTTTATGGGTTTGTTCTCTGCTCAGACTCGGGTCGTGAGTAACGGCCGCACGGCAATTCACATTCCGTTGACCAACGATGCGAAAAGCCGCACCAAAGCCGTGAGCATGGTGCAGGCGTGGAAAATCTATCAGACAAGAGGAGAAGTAAGATGAAAAAGCTAATTCTTATGCTGACGCTGATGGCTTTTGTGGTCTCGGCTCCAATGGCAATGGCCATAGATGTGAACTGGGACTCCATCAGACAAATATGGAATGCCCAGCAGGGCGCAGAAAAGGCGGCTGACAAAAAGGCGAAAGCTGACCAGGAGCAGACGCCGGTGACCGACAAGGCCAAAACTCCGGCTTCAGATGTCGGGAAAACTAGGTAACCGCATAGACCAGATGCCTTCGTGCCAGGGGCATGCTCCCCGAGAAAGACCATGAAAAAGCTCATGTTAGTCGCTTTGGCCCTGGCGGGGCTCACGATTTCAGTTCCCGTTGCCATGGCAAGGGACGCAAATCGGGACGCTATGAGACAGCAATGGAGAGACCAGGTGAACCTGGAGACGCAACAGGCCCGGATTGAGGGACTGAAGCCCGATACAGTGATAACTATTGTACCGGGCGCCACAAAACCCGGCACAACCCCCAGACTGAGAGCCAAGAACTGTTCTTGTGATGCGTGCAAGATTTAATCGACTGAAGCCAGGGGCGGCACAGGCTGCCCCTGGCAGTCTTCTTGCTTCGCTACCGCGGTGTGCGCTCAAGGTACTGTTGACCGTTCACTAACGAAGTCTCTCAAAACAGACAGAAAGGGTTGACTATGCCCCAGAAAATCCGGATTGAGGGTATTGCTACCAAGGACGACGTGTTTACCGGAGAAGCGGAATCGCTTAAAGAATTGCTGGAAACTGCTGTAAAAGCCGGCATCGACTTGACGTTCGCTGCTCTCAGAAGGTACCGATTTGTCTTGTGCCGACTTGTCCAATGCCAAGCTGAATTCAGCCGACTTGTCGGAGGCGAAACTTTCTGGAGCCAAATTGGACCGAGCTCATCTGACTGTCGCCAAAATGGATCGAGCCGACTTGTCCAATGCCGATCTCTCGTATGCAGGTTTGATCGGATCCAGGTTAGCCGGAGCTAAACTTGTCGAGGCTAATTTGAGGGGGGCTATTTTATGCGGAGCAAATCTCTGCGGCGCAGATTTGTCTAAGGCAGATTTGTCCCAGGCAGATTTGTCTAAAGCAACTCTGTCCGGAGCGAATCTTTCCGAAGCACTTCTCCCTTTTGCCAATATTTCGGGAGCTTCTCTATTAGGGGCGAAACTTAACAAGGCAGCGTTGGGAGCAACTGAGTTGTCCAGAGCTGATTTGTCGGGATGCCGATCTTGTCGGGAGCCGATTTAGCCGGAGCAGTGCTGGCCGGGGCCAGATTGAATGGTGTTAATCTCACTGGGGCAGATCTGTCCTGGGCGGATTTGCCGGGAGCCCAGCTTGCCGGCGCTGATTTGTCAAGGGCGAATTTGACTGGAGCCAATTTACCGGGAGCCGACCTGTCGGGTGCAAACCTTTCCGCAGCAAACTCTGCAGGGAGCCGATCTCACGGACGCAGACCTGTCCGGTGCGGATTTGAACGGTGCAAATTTGAATGGTGCCAACCTTAACGGTGCCAGAAGATGAAAAATTTCCTCCTTGTTCCGCCACGCAGACAAGAAGGTTGCCATGCGGATAGCGAGTTCAGAGCTGACCTTCATTGTTACTACGCCATGTTGACGTATACTACTGTCAGAGGGAAATTGTTGTGAGCCCCACCGCCAACAAGCCACTCCTGGATAACGAGACCATCCTCAACGGCAAGTGGGAGATTCTTGAACACCTCGCCACCGGGGGAAAGGGAGAAGTGTATCGAGCCAGGCAGACTAATCTGGATCGAGAAGTGGTGGTAAAGACCATCTCAACGGAGTATCTGGCGGAATTCGGTGACGACCGGGAGGAGGTACAAACCGAGATTCAGCGGTTCCAGCGTGAAGGCATGGCCATGGCTCAGATTCGTCATCCATACGTGCTTCAGGTATACGATCAGGATGTAGCCACAATAGTAAAGGAAGGGGAGGAAGTCACCGTCCGATATGTGGTGATGGAATACGTTCCTGGTGCTCGCACGCTCCGCCACACAATGCCTGACGAAGGGTTCAAGGACAGTGAAAGGATCTCCGAGGTTGGATTAGAACTTACTTCCTTCCCATGTTCGATGGACTGGAGACAGTTCACGCACTCGGCATCGTCCATCGAGACATGAAGCCCGAAAACGTTCTCTTGGACGGCTCTACCCCCAAGATTACCGACTTTGGGATTGCGGGGGGACCGCGGTGGGCACAGCTTACCAGAAGCCACCACGTTGAGGGCACCATCACATATATGGCGCCGGAACAATTTATGGATCTCGGGGAAACTGACCCTCGGGCCGATGTTTACGCGTTGGGGAAGATCCTCTACGAAGCGGTCGAGGGAAAAATGGTGGACAGCAAGACCGCGTGTCCCTTGAAAGGTGTGTGCCTCTCAAACCCCTGCTACCCCGTTTTTGAAGGGGTTGGACGTCATTGTACAAGAGGCTACCGCCGAGGATTTGAAGCAAAGAACTCCGTCCGTGAAGGCTCTTCAGGAGGCGCTGGAGCGGCTGTTGGACAAAGCCGAAGCATCGGAGCAGCCCTTGCTCCGCAGTCTTCGCCGCAAGCAGATAATTGCCATAGCTGCTGTCTTATTTGTGATTGTCGCCGCGTCAAATCTGTATCATCACTTCATCATGACACACGAGACTCCCATGCCCGAGCAGATTTCCGAGCCGGATACCTCTCAACCCCCGGAGTCGGAAAAGGCATCCGGTGGAGAGAGCCTGGTCCCGGAATATGAGGTGCCAGTCACCACATTGTCCGCCAAGGACGGTTCCACCATGCACCTGGTTCCGGCAGGACAGGTCAAGTTTCCCGCTTATGTAGGGGCCGAGGGGGCTCGACCGGTTGATGTGCCCGCATTCTATATGGACGAGACCGAGGTCACCAACTACAAGTATGTGGAATTTTTGAACCAGGTGCTTTCGAGGGTCGAAGTCAAGGATGGGATCGTGCGAGGCGATGGACAGCCGTGGCTTGTATTGGGGCCCGTGTATGGCGGGTACGAACCGATCGTTTTCCGCAACGGGAGATTTTTGTTACAGGATGCCGCTGGGGCTTCAAGTCCGGTGGTGAAGATAACAGGGTACGGGGCTGAAGCCTATGCTACGTTCTATGGGGCGCGACTTCCAACTGAAAGAGAATGGCTCCGCGCGGCAAGCCGGACGGAAGGCCCATTGCAGAACCATCCTAAGCGCAATCCTGAACTGGCCCGGGGTACTGACAATCTTGAAAAGGAGATGGAAGCCTGGGTTGGAGCATTCAAACAAGAAGCCGGGGAGCGGATTGCCTCTCCGAAGCAGAGTCGGTCAGCTTTGGCAAATGACGAAGAATCGCGGGATTCGTCTGCAAATCAGGGTTCTTCAAACATTCCCCATCCGGTGCTTGGTTTCGATCCTAACGTGGATGGCATACGAGGGCTGACTAGAAACGTGAGTGAATGGGGTATGAGAGTGGTGCTTGCACCCGCGTGGCAAGCCGCAGTTCGTTGTGCTGGGAGGGGTAAGGGGCACTATAGTGCAAAGATCGACTCTATTTCCCGGCATTGCCCAGGATCCTTCTATGGCATTCGAGGATGTGGGCTTTCGTTGCGCAAGGGCCATTAACGAAAAGCAGAAGTAACAGACGTTTTCGCTGCGCTTTTCGGGGCACTCCGACCCTCTTCAATTACAGACCAGTATCACGGTTATGTTGTCCTCGCCACCTTCCCGGTTAGCCGCAGTGACCAGATTATTGCAAGCTTGCTGAGGGTCGGAGGCAGATTCCACAATGGCAAGAATTTCTTCATCCTCAATCATATCCGTAAGTCCATCCGAGCATAAGAGCAGACAGGCATTCTTTTCCCACGGCCAGACAGCCACGTCCACTTCCACCTCATTGGTCACACCCAACACCTCAGTCAACCCGTGACGCGCATGGTGAGACCGCGCCTGCTCTCTGGTTATGAGTCCCTGTTTTAGCCATTCGAATACAAAGGTGTGATCTTCGGTAAGCTGTTCGATTTTCCCTTTTCCGATCTGGTAGGCCCGGCTGTCGCCAATATGGCCGATTACCACCTTGTGATCTGTGGTGAGTGCCATCAACAGCGTCGTCCCCATGTCGCTCCAAGCGGGATTCACTGAACGCTTTTTCGAAAATTGACCTGTTTGCGGTGGCAAGAGCCTCCCGAAAAACCTCTTCCACCTCTTTTCCTGCCTGAAGCCCTAGCACGAACGAATTCCGCTGTCACCTCCACAGCTATTTTGCTAGCCACTTCTCCCGCGTTGTGACCGCCCATGCCGTCGGCCACGATGAATAATCCTATATCCTCGTCAACGTACAAGCTGTCCTCGTTGCTTGGCCTGTGTTTTCCAGGATCGCTGAGATATCCGACTTTCAACTTTCATTCCTTGGAAGTCATTCCCGTGAAATTGTCTTATCCCGTCTGATTTCATCAGAGCTTACTCATATATAGGGCATGGGCCAGTGAAGAGACAAGGATTCGTGGCTTATCACGCGGCACGGAACAAGCCTTTTTCAAGTTATCGTTTTGAGGTGGAATCCGCGAGACACGGGCACGGTTCCACTCTTTGTCTCACATGGGCCGAAAAGGGCTCACTTGGACCCCGATTGATTTACCTTCATGGTGCACAACAAAGGGGTGCAGGCTTTGGCCGCGTCTTCTGATAGGATCATATAGATTTCTTGGTACGCGACCTGACTCTAAGGTGTAATAAGTTGCGGCACTCTTTACTTGGTTTTTTCTGTCGGCTGTGCCTCGTTCATCTTTTTGGCCCCCTCTTCCACGTGCTTGTGCCCTTCGGTTACCATCTCTTCAGCCTTGGGCATATCTTTCTTGTCTTTCATCATCATCATGCCTTCATGCATCATTTTTGAGCCTTGCATCATCTGTTTGCAGTTTTCCATCATCGTCTTCATCTTCTGCATCATATCTTTGTGTTTTCCCGCCATTTCCTGAGCTTGGCCCATCATTTTTTCGCCTTCCGACATCATCTTGTCCCCGTCTGTCATCATTTGTTGGGCCTTCGCCGTGTCCTTCCCTCCCTTCATCATCTGCATTGCTTCGCGCATCATTTTGGCCCCGTCCATCATCTTCTTGGAGCCTTCCATGATCATCGTTTTGCCCTTCACCGCCCCTTCTTCCGGAGTTTCTTTGGTCCCACTCTGGGCGATTGCCTGCAAAGAAGCAGCGAAAACGAATACCACACAGACAAACAGCAGTGCGAGAATGCCTACGGTACCCCTCACCCGAGTTCTCATCTGTCAATTCCTCCTGTTTGGAATTTGCCGATTAAGACACCGCATGAGCATGTGAGTTCCGGAGGGCCTCAATGGCTCGGCAAACCAGGTTTCAAGTTGTTCTTGTTGACAAAGGATATCAGGCTAAGTGCTCTGTTTCATAACTTCGATGACGTATTCGGGTGCCACACACCCCATGCAGCGCCGGTCCTGCTGACACATGCTAAGAAACTTGCGTCACCGAACTTATGAATCAAAGTACTTAGCCACTCGAACACAAAAGTGTGAACATCGGTAATCGGTTCTATTTTCCCTCCCCGAATCAAGTAGCCGCGGCTGTCCTCGTTAATTGCCCTGTGTCCACCAGAATCTGTGAGATAACCGACTTTCAAGTTCCGCTCCTCGATGTGATTGCCCTGAAAGTCCTCGCTGAAATTACTTTGTCTGGGCTCATTTCACTGAAGCTTACTCATATTTAGACCATGGGCCGCTTAACAGCCTAGTATTCGGACCTTGTGGGCAGCCGGGTAGGAGCTTTGTTAGAGTTGTCGTTTATTGCTATTATAGGGACGTGGCATTTCTCGTTGGCTCAGAAGGGGAAGAAAAATGCACACCGGATACACGAATTCTCTTTCTCTCATTCTAGCCCTGATTATCTCTGCAATTGTCTCATTGCCACCGATGATGGCCTGTGTGGCCGCAGACCTTATGGAGCTTCCTGATGGCTCAAAGCTTGACCTGACCCAGAAGTGTCCGGTCTGCGGAATGGTAATCGGCGGAAAAGATGCGCAAGGCGTGACTGTGACGTATAAGGACGGTCGGGTGGTCGGTTTTGGGGGAGTGGCCGCGGCCGTGTTCAAGGACGGGCATGTGGTGGGATTCGAAGGCGCTCGCTGCCTGTTCATCTACAATTCCGTTCCCGAGAAGTATAATGTCAACGTTGCAGACATTGCTCACCAGTATGTCACCGATTTCGTGAGTAAGAAGATGATCGAGCTTCCAAAGGCTTTTCTGGTGCTCGGCAGCAACGTCAAAGGACCCATGGGATATGAGCTTATACCCTTCACGAACAGAGACGAAGCCGCTAAATTCGCATCCGAGAATGACGGGAAGTGGATTGTCCAGCTCCATGAGGTGACCAGGGCCGCACAGGAGGAGGCCGGCAAGACCGGAGCAACGGAAAAAGGCGGAACCCCGACAGGGGATCAGAAAATAGAGGCACCTCCGGTCCTGAAGCAAGCACGATTCAACCGCAAGAAACCGATACTGTGAGGAGAGAAAAGCGTCCAGTTCGGCAACGTGACGGCGGTGGGCATCATGGGATGCACTAGCTTCTATTAGGATTGTGTCTTGCTTCCATGTCCGACTGCGAGCCTGTGCACTCCCATCTATTGGCTGTCAGCACAGGAGAATTCTTAATTCCCCCAGAGACATCTCCACTGGAAATGGACGAGGTCGGCTCAACTCAGGTCGGAAGAGGTCTCCCACAAAAAAGACACGCCTTGACCGAAACTGGGGCGATTCTCCTTTTAACCCAACTCAATATCACCCCTGACCATCTAGCCCTTTCAAATAATTGGCTGCTCCTTCGGCTATTCTCTCGGCAATAGAGGTCAGATATGCCGGATTCGTCAATTTTCTGCGCTCCCGCTTGTTGCTGACAAAAGCGCACTCCACCAAAATGGCAGGCATTTTAGCTCCCAGGAGCACATAAAATGGAGCTTGCCGTACCCCCCTATCTCGTGCCGGCGTGCCCGCGCCTTTCTGATTCAGGGATAGGGAGCCGTGCACAGAGATGGCCAGCTTGGCAGATTCACTCTTCTTTGACGCTACCATGAGGTCAACGAGCGTTGCTTCTATGTCGGTCATCTTCGATAGAGGGATGCCGTTTTCACGTGCCGCAACTCTCATAGCCCCGCGTGAACTGGCCTTGCTGAGATAATAGGTCTCAATCCCTTTCGAGCTGGAATCCTCTGCCGAGTTGCAATGGATTGAAATGAAAAGGTCAGCGTTGGCTGAGTTCGCCAGAGCGACCCGGTCTTCAAGGGAGAGGTGTCTGTCGTCTGATCTCGTGAGCACGACTTTTAGTGGGGGATTCTTGCTCTCAAGCGTCGTCTTGAGCCTCTTCGCTATTTCAAGGGTCAAGTCCTTTTCTTTGAGGCAACCGTCCTGCGACACAGCTCCAGGATCTTTGCCACCGTGTCCCGGATCTATCGCGACGACAAACTCCTTTGCCGAAGGATTATTCATTTTCCTTGTCGTGGAGCCATCGTTAACCGTTGGGGAAGGGAGGGACGCGCTTTTGACGGAAGGTGACAATTCGTGGCCCGTCGCTTTCGGTGTCAGCTCGGGTAATGAGTTTGCAAATGTGGAATCAGGCGGGTCGCTTCCGATGCGAAGCGCGGGACCTGATTTCACTGTCGAGACCCTCTTGGAGCTAGCCGAGGCGGATTCTCTATTGGATTCTAACTTGAAGTTATTGGGGTCCGGAAGCCGCGAATCACTGAATGGATTCCCTATGTAATTGTGCGAGACACGGGGCCTCGCGGCTTGTAGAGTGGAAAGGGCATTTGCGGCATGATCGGCAGCGGCCTCTGGTTGGCCCTTCTTAGCCGGCTGAGCAGGGAACTGCCTCAAAACGTCATTTGTTGTCGTCCGATCTGAACTTACCTTATGGGAATCATTGGCCTTTTTGGAAGGAAGATCGAGAGCTTTCCGCTTCAAGCTGTGCGCCTCTTTCAGCTCGCGCAAGCCCATGATCAGATATGGCCCTCTGCGATTAAGGTTGCTAAAACGACTCAGGTGGCGAATTGCCGTGTCCAGGTCTCCCGCCTTGCCACTGCGGCGGTACAGCTCCAGAGAAGCCTTTCCCGCAAGAAAAAGGGACCGATTGGCCATCCGGCGGTCTTTTCCTGTCTCATGGATAGACAAGAACGAACGTATAACCTGTAACCAACCTTCCCTGCTTCCACCGGTGTTTTTGGACAGTTTCTGTAAGGCGCCGTAAGTCTTGGAGAAGGACGGAATTTCCGTAGACGGAGCTGCCCCCACGAATGATCCGGTCAGGATCAAAATGAGAGCCCCGATAGGTCCAGCCATCCTAATCCGAGAAGTTTTTGATTTCCGTGACAAGTCTGCGGCGTTCACGCTATTCATGTGAGCCGGTTCTGTCCGCGTTCCCGGTTCCACTCCAGGGCAAGAAGTTTGAGGAATTCATTGTGCGGGCCGATGGCCAATTTCCCGAGCCGCGCCATGTTTCTCCCTCTTAGAAGGATACGAGCGCAAGGGACGCACGCGAAGCACCTCGCTGGGGATTTCGTTGATGCAGGAGCAGGATCGAGCGATTTGTTGGTGAAGCTCCGCGGGAATGGTTATGGTACGTTTGCGTAATTTCCAGAGCAAGGGGCACCTCCTCGACATCGTTAATATGGATATAACATATAAATAACAACTGATTCAATTAATTTACTAGAAATTACATTAAGTAATTCTCTTTGACCCCCATCCGCGCCCCTGCTAGACTCATGCTGTGCCATGCGTATTAACTTGCGATCGGGAGACGATCAGCCGGCAGGGATACACCACATGCCCATAGATCAAGTGGACTGCGAAAAAGTGATAAGAAAATTGATCTCCGCGAAAGCAGAGTTCGCGGACCTCTTCTTTGAGGAGCGGACAGGCACTACCATTGTGTACGAGAACGGAAAGGTCGACCGAATCCGGCAGGGAATTGACCGGGGGGTGGGGCTTCGAATCATTAGCTCGGGCGCTACACTGTACGCCTATTCTACAGAGGTGACTCCTGCCGCCATAGATGAGCTTGTCAGCACCCTTATGCAGGCTGACTCTACGCGGTCGGAATCGGCTGGGCTGGTTTTCAGGGCCGTGCAGAATGGTCAACAGGCTATAATTGAAGTTGACCCCGCGGATGTGGGCCTGGAAACCAAGATGATGCTCCTGGCCGAAGCAGACGAAGCCGCCAGGTCCTTTGGCAATGAAATCGATCAGGTGAGGGTCACCTTTTCTGATGAGTGTCGGCGGATCGTACAGGTGAATTCTGAAGGCGCGCGGCTGGAATTTTCCCGAGCAGGGGTTGTCTTTACCGTCCACGTCACCGCGCGGAGAGGGGACCTTGTACAGACGGGCTACGAACCTGTGGGAGGCCAGGTCGGGTTGGAACTCTTCAGGGGGAAACCGCCGGCAGAGATAGCATCTGTTGCTGCGTCCCGAGCTTTGATGCTGCTCGGAGCGCGAGAGGCCCCTTCGGGTCGGATGCCTGTGGTTTTGCACAGCGACGCGGGTGGAACAATGGTTCACGAGGCGGTGGGCCATGGGCTGGAGGCGGATTTCATCGGCCAGAATATGAGCGTGTATGCGCATTCGCTTGGAAAGAAGGTGGCCGCGGCTGTGGTCTCCGTGGTCGATGATCCTACCGTGCCTAATCTCAGAGGTTCCTATCCCTTTGACGATGAGGGAACGCCGTCACAACGTACGCTTCTCAGTGGAGAACGGTGAGCTTAAGGGCTTCTTGTACGATCGCCTGAACGCCATGAAACAGCGGACCGTATCAACGGGAAATGGTCGCCGGGAATCTTATCGCCACAAGCCGATCCCTCGCATGTCCAACACAATGATACTTCCGGGCAAGGCCGATCCGGAACAGGTTCTCAAGGCTACCCCTGATGGGTTGTTGGTAAAGAGAATGGGAGGAGGCCAGGTAAATCCCGTGAACGGAGACTTTGTCTTCGAGGTGGCCGAAGGTTACCTGATCGAGAACGGCTGTCAAGCGAGAGCCCGTGAGAGGCGCCACGCTTGTAGGCAATGGACCTCAGGTGCTCCGAAACATAGACATGGTCGCCAATGATCTGGGCTTTGGCATTGGAACTTGCGGGAAAGACGGACAGGGCGCGCCGGTATCCGACGCGCAGCCCACACTTCGTATCGGGACCCCGGATCAGCCTGACACCTGGATTACTGTGGGAGGCACGGCCCCATCTTCGTGAGAGAGTGGAACAGAATGAGTGAAGACAAGACAAATAAACCCGGTTTTTTCAAGCGCTGGTTCAAGAAAGACAAGGCTTCCCAGGAGCCTTCAGAAGCAGAAATCCCTGCCGAGTCACCGGAAGCGTCTGCTCAACCTTCTTCGATTGAAGCCCCTGCGACGCGTGAGCAAGCTATTGAGGGGCAAGCTGAAGAATCTTCTGAAATCGCGGATGAAAAAGCCGGCTTTTTTAGACTGAAAACAGGTCTACAAAAGACCCGAAAAGGATTTCTCCGGAGCCTTGACCAAGTATTTCTTGGAAAGAAACAACTGGACGACGAGATGGTGGCCAGGTTGGAAGAAGTTCTGGTCACTGCGGACATCGGCGTCAAAACGGCCTACGAGCTTCTGGAAAACGTGACTGACAGAGTGAAACGGCGGGAACTCGACGATTCCGAGGCAGTGATCAGCCATCTAAAGGCGTTGATTAAAGGCATCCTTTCCAACGTAGAGGCTCCTCTGCGGGTCGGCTATGGATCAGGTCCATTTGTCGTAATGGTGTTGGGGGTGAATGGTTCCGGCAAAACTACGACCATTGCCAAGATTGCCGGCCGATATCAGTCTGCGGGCAGAAAGGTGATATTGGCCGCGGGGGATACATTCAGGGCCGCTGCCGTTGAGCAGCTCCAAATTTGGGCCGATCGCATCGGCTGCACGGTGGTTAAGGGAAAAGAGAAAGCAGACCCATCGTCGGTAGCGTTCGAGGCCATGGAAAGAGCGCTGGAAGATAACGCGGACCTTGTCCTTGTCGACACCGCGGGTCGGCTCCACACACGGGTTCCCCTCATGGAGGAGCTGAAAAAGGTCAGCCGCACACTGGCGAAAAAAATCCCGGACGCGCCGCATGAAACCCTTCTCGTAATCGACGCGTCCATGGGGCAGAATGCGATCTTGCAAGCGCGAACCTTCAACGAGGCCATACCTGTGACCGGAATCGTTCTCACCAAGCTGGACGGCACATCGAAGGGGGGTGTCGTGGTAGGTATCTCGAATGAACTTAAGATCCCTGTGCGTTATATCGGCATCGGGGAAAAAATGGACGATCTGCGCGAGTTCAGCGCAAACGACTTTGTGGAGGCGCTGTTCGCGGAATCGGGCTCTGCCCGAAAGAACTGACAGTAAATAATCACAAGGAGGGATATGGCATGGAGATACGCAAGATTGTGAAAATCGTTGAAGAGACCCACAGAGAAATGGGCAAAACCGTGGATCCCCCCACTCGGCGAGCCGCGGTGGCTGCTGTAATAACGAATCCGTTTGCAGGCCGATATGAGGAGAATCTCGACCAACTGATCAACATCGGTGAAGAACTTGGCGGACTATTGGGAAAAATAGCCGTTGAAGCTCTAGGCATCACACCGGAACAGGCGGAAAGTTACGGCAAGGGGGCCATAGTCGGACCGCGAGGTGAGCTGGAACACGCCGCGGCGATTCTGCACCCCAAGTTGGGGGGACCTTTCAGAGAAGCCGTGGGTGGAGGAAAGGCGCTTATCCCCTCCGCGAAGAAAATCGGCGGCCCTGGGACCGAAATAGACGTTCCAGTGCATTACAAGGATGCAGCGTTCGTGCGGACCCACTTTGACGCTATGCCGGTACGGGTCCAGGACGCGCCTCGCGGAGATGAAATAGTGGTAGCTCTTGTCGTCACGGCCTCAGGAAGGCCTCTCCCGCGAATCGGCGGTCTTCTCAAGGACCAGGCAAAGAAAGAAGACGGGCTCAGGTAATAGAAGTTTTTGGAAGGGGGGTGCCGGGGGGAAACTTTTTTTCAAAAAAGTTTCCCCCCGGCAAATTCTCTATCTTTCCGCTCTACTTTTCTTCCCATCCCTACCGATGCACAAACGGTGCTTTGGAGCGGGCGCCTTTTTCGACAAAGTTTTTCAGTCCGATTCGGTTATCCTCTGTGGTCCAGCATTCGCCGAAGCATTTTGCTTCCCACTTGAGGCCGTCTTCGACGGTCATATTTGCGCCTTCGAGGATAGCCTTGACCGCGAGCTTATCGATGGCTCGGGAGAGGTGTCCGATATCCAGGTCGGGTAGCTTGTCGGGCACTTTGGAAAGCGGGCCCATTTCCATGCGTTTTACAGTAGTCTTGCCCGATGCAAGTTCACGGGCCAGTTCGATGGCTCGTTCCAATACGTCGCCTTCCACCACTTCGGTTACGAGGCCGAATTCCAGCGCCTGAGCACTTGAGATTGGCTTTGCGGTACGAATCATCTCAGCCGCCTTTTCAAAGCCTACGAGCCTGGGAAGGCGCTGGGTGCCGCCCATTCCCGGTATAAGACCCAGATTCACCTCGGGTTGGCCGACGAAAAAGCTCATGCCTTTAGGAGCCACCCGAGCGGTGCAGCACATAGCCAATTCGCATCCACCGCCCAGCGAAAGCCCGTTCATGGCAGCTACAACAGGTTTACCAATTTGCTCGAACTTTGCCGATGCAATCTGACCCTTGCGTGCGAATGCCTCACCCTCCGTGGGGTTGGTAAGACCGGCCATCTCCTTTATGTCTGCGCCTGCAACGAATGCCTTATTCCCGAAGCCGGTGATCACCGCGGCCTTAATTTCCGGATCGCTTTTTATGATCTCGACATAGGCTCCCAGCTCCTTGAAAACCTTGCTGTTGAGCGCGTTGAGGGCCTTGGGACGGCGAATGGTGATTACGCCGACATCTCCCTTCTTTTCGAACAGCACGTCAAGGACTTCCCAGGGCTTGCCCGAAGCAGCTTGTTCCCGTAGGGCCTTTGAAACGGGCATGGCCGGGTATTTCTTCGCGAATGCTTCCACGAGTTCCAACGACTTGCCGACACCCAAGGAATTCATGAAACTGAATGGCGGCTTCATATCCAGCGAAACACTGATGAGCAGATCAAAGTCGCTCGTGGTTATAATTTTCGAATCCAGCATGTCGCACACCATGGCGAAATAAGCTCCCTGAATCTCCTCTGTGATAATCTTTTCTTTGTCAGGCGGGACTTCAATTGTTTCGCCACGTGCAGGCACTTCCCAATCGGAGTTGGCGTCGACCATTTTTTGCAGCCGTTCGGGAACTCTGAACCACGGGTTCAAGCGTTTGTTCATTTCGGACAGGCCGTGAACACAGATCGGGTTACCTCCCGTGAGGTTTTGGGCAGTGAACGGGCCCACTCTGAGCCCGAGGCACTTGGCTGCCACTGCATCCACCTGCTTGGTATCTCCCAGGCCCGCGTCCACGCATTGTATGCCAGCCAGCATCAGCCCTTCGAAGACCGGGTCCACCGCATATCCGTATCGGGAACCGACTCGAATGGGGATTTTCCCGATGAACTCATAGAAGCGCATCATGAAGTCAGTGGTCGTCGGTTCCGTATCTTTACCCGCAATGATTTCCAGCGCGGGATTGCGTTCCGCGGGGAAAAAATAATGCGTGCACAAAGCCCGGCCTTTATGGGCCAGTTCCTCGAAGATTCGTTCCGGTTCCAGGTGTGACGAATTGCTGGCAAGAATTGCGTGCGGAGTGACCAGTGCTTCCACTTGTTTGAAGATCCGCCGCTTAAGAGGCAGGTCTTCCGTGGCTGCTTCCACGACCAGATCAGCGCCTTTCAATTGATTGTAATCGGAGGTGAAGGTGACATGACTCTTCATACCCTCGACCTCGTGGGGTTTGAACGCGCCTGTTTCGCCTCCTTTGTCCACCTTCTTGAAGAGTTTTGCTTTTCCTTTTGCGAGAGCCTCTTCAGCTACGTCCACCACGACCACTTGGACGTCATAAGGATGTAGCACTTTTGCGAAATGCAAGGCTATGTCGGGACCGATCTGGCCGGAACCGATCACGCCGACTTTGCTGATCGTACATCCACGGAACGAAAATGCCATTTTCATCCTCCTTCAAGGAAATTGCCGAATGAGAAGACCCTTATAGAATACCTCTTTTAGCTAGGAAACCTTGATAAGGCACTGGGCAGTAATAAAACCCTCACGTTGCCAGTTACAAGAGGAGCAAGGCCGTCGCATACTAATTCGCATTCCGTCAGGGAACTCTGAGATGCGAAAAGTTCGTCATTCCCGCGCAGGCGGGAATCCAGTCTTGCTCGCTATAACCCTTCTGGATTCCCGCCTTCGCGGGAATGACAGGTTAGCGGATTCTCGCGCTTCTTCGACGCTATGTTACTCATTTGAACGCACATTCGTATCATAGGGCAATTACCTTGCCCGTAGAGCATAACTCTGAGAAAAACTACCATTTCCTCTTCCCGGTTGTAAAGGTGAATTGTTCACTCTGTCGCATCGTCACGTTCCCGTAAATGAGATTTTGAATTCAACCGGGAGGATCGGAATGTTAACTTCTGGTGCGGGGCGTGAAGTTTCGTCCACGGCTTGGTTCGAATCGGATTCGACGCAACTGCGTTTCACCATGATGAAATTGTGGCCCGCGCCGGATTATATTTCTCCAAATGGTTATTCGTGCTATTTTCGGTGCCTGTTTGTAGATCAATGTTTTAGGAGGCATGCGATATGGAACTCGACCAGGCTGTCCTGGGTAGGCGAAGCATTCGGGCATTTCTGCCGGATCCTATTCCACGTGACAAGATCCAAAAGATCGTTGAACTTGCGCGATGGGCCCCGTCCTGGGGAAACACTCAGCCGTGGGAAATTGTGGTAGCAGACGGGGAAAAGACTCGCAGTTTAGCTAAAGCGTTCGAAGAAGAGTTAATGACAGGGGCTGGACCTCGCTCAGACATTCTTATGCCAGTAGAATTCCCGGAACTGCACAAGAAGCGCTACACAGGTCTGGGAAGAGATCTGCTCACCTTCCTGGGAGTTGCCCGGGATGATTCAGAAGGCCGCAGGCAACACTATCTAAACATGTATAAATTTTTCGGCGCGCCTGCTGTCATCTATCTCGTCATAGACGGTCGGCTGAACGAACCGTATTCCTGTCTGGATTCAGGCTCCATTGGCACCACAATTTGTTATGCGGCTGTTCAAGAAGGGCTCGGGACCATTTATCTGGCCGCGGCAATGCATTATCCGGACATCGTGAAAAAGGTCCTGGACATACCGGAGGATAAGAAAGTTGTTATCGGCATAGCAATCGGAGTGCCCCATCCGGACGCGCCGGCAAGCCTTTTCAGAAGTAATCGGGAACCGGTGGACAACATATTGCGATTTGCCTGAAGTCAGCGCGGATTTGGCTTCTTGACTAATAGGACGAGTCGCATTATGATGAGACTCGTCCCATCGTTCGACAAAGAATCCGTCAACAGTCATGAAAGTTCCAGGAACACTATAGCGGTTCCGGGGACCGCGATACATAGCTGACGGCTGCGGAGAATAAGAAGACGCCATGAATAGGCGTGAATTCATTATTTCTGTCGGCGCGGCCGGGATGTTTTCACTGCTCCCTTCGATTCGGCTTCACGCTTCTGCTCCCCCAAAGCAAGTTGCAGCCGGCGAAGTAGGGCTCAAAGGCCCGTTCGATATTGCATTCGATCCCTCCGGAAACATTCTGGTTACTGATCCTCCAGGTTACCGCGTAGTCTGCCTCGATTCCTCACACCGAGAGGTCGCCTCCTTCGGACGGCCGGGGGCCCAAAAAGGGTGTCTGAACTTCCCCAAAGGGCTCGCGGTTGATCGCGACGGTCTTATCTATGTTGTGGATTCCAACAACTGCCGCATCCAGGTCTTTGATCGCAAGGGGACAGTGCATCGCGTTATAGGAAACATAGGGTCCATTGGCGGTTCCTTCGCAACTCCGCAAGGGGTGTTCGTAGACAGTACCGGACGGGTCCTGGTGGCCGACACGAGAAACCATCGCATACAGATTTTCCAGGGGGACAATCCAGTTGCAATTCTGGGAGACCTCGGCGACGGAGACGATCAATTCAGGCTCCCTACGGCCTGCGCAGTGACCCCTGAGGGAGAAATTCTGGTTCTGGACAGCAAGCACGGCCGGATCAAGGTCTTCGGGGCAGACCTGAAGTTCATGCGAAGCTTCGGTGACGTCGGGAAAGAGCCAGGCCGGCTCAATATGCCACAGGGGATGGCGTTGGATGATGCAGGACGCGTCTGGGTGGCCGACACCGGCAATCACAGGATTCAGGAATTCAGTCTGGACGGAAAAGTGGTGTCCGTAATCGGAAAGGAAGGTTCCGCCGATGGTGAATTCAAGAGTCCGACGGGAATTGCCTGTCGAGAAGACAAGATTTACGTGGCTGACAACGGAAATGGAAGAATACAGGTATTGGCCCGCAAATGAGAGGCGATACATGCGGGATTGGTGGGACAGGCATACTGCCTGTCATGCCGGAAAACAAGGACCACGCTGACATCGGGCATTTATTAAATAGACGGCAGGATGCCTGTCCCACCGCTGCTGCGAAACGAAATGCAAGTTTCCGCGACGCACGCGGCGTTACACTTGGTCATCATAGCGAGACGTTATGGACATTGAACAGGCCACTATAGTTTTTCTGGTGCTAATATTTGCTGCGGCTGAGATCTTCCGCTTTATGAGGGGAAGACGGGGTGTCATCGTGTGTGAGGAGGACGCTGGGTTTCCTGGAATCGCTCTCCCGGTGACGACCGTGAGGGTGAAATTGGAAAGCGGCGACGAGGTGACAGCCTCCATGAACTGTTGCACCGCATGCCTAGGCCGATTGAAGGTTGGCGACGAAGTCCGCGTCTCGAATTCTCGCGACGGATACGTGGTGGACCTGCCCTGGTTCAATCGCCGATCCTGCCACAGCCGAGCTTCGATGAGCATTTGAACTGGAGATATTAGGTGGAAATTCTGGGATATATCACGCTCTTCATTTTCTTGAGCCTGATGCTTCTTACTCTCTTTGGATACATCCGAACTCCGGTTCAGACTGTGCTGGTCCTTTCGACGGTGTTGTGCCTTCTGATAGGAGGAGCCTTCCGGTACGCCTATTCGGGCTGGGACGCGGTCATGCTCCTTCCCAATGAGTTTCTCGGCGGGATCATTCTGCATCCTATCACCGCTCTCCTTACGGGTCTGTTTCTGGCCGGAGGGTTAAAGGCGTCAGGCGGATTCGAGGCTTTAAAGGTCATTCTGCGCTATGTTCGCAAAAGCCCCATCGGTCTCGTGGGCACACTGGTCATTCTGATAAATCTTCCCGTGATCTCGTCTCTCCCCTGCGGCAGGATTCTGGCCGCGGCACTTCTGCCTCTGTTGTTCACCTTCGGCTTTGAAGGCGGGATGGGGATACTCACGAAATCGCAGCTCATAGTCTTAATAGGCGCATTCACGCGCAATTCCATGGGTTCTTGCGGGCCATCGCCGATCGGCGGTGTGGGACAGATCGGAGAGGGCTTTCTCGGCAGCTTCTTCGCCACCGCATCAGAGGGAATCCTTCGGGCTCCGCAAGCATTTTCTCTTATGCTGGGAACCGCGATAGTCGCTCTATTCCTCAAATTAGTGAGTCAGCGCCTTTACCCGAACGACGTCTCTCTGCGAGAAGCTCCTGCAGGCATGGGAGGCGAGGAACGCGTTGAGCCTGACATCCAGGCGCCGCTTGCCGGTTATCTTGCTTTGGTCATCTTTGTGCTGTCACTTCTTATCGCGATATTTCAGCCGTTCGGGAAAATGCCGGTTCAGTCAGTGCTGGTGGCCGGCGCGTTGCTGATGATAGTCGTTTGTCGAATCCGTCTCACTGACCTGATGGAAGGGATTATCCTCCTCCCGGTAACGGCAATGACCGCGGGTTTTCTAGCTGCCGGGGCTCTGGCGGCCACCGGAGGCTTTGACGCGCTGGGTGTGCTTTTGAACAGCCTCATCAAGGCCCCGTTTCTCGGTGTGGCAGGAATGCTGGCCATCTTCGTCCAGTTCCAAACAATCCTTCCACTCTCTTGCGCCAGGATTCTCACTGCCGCACTGGTCCCTGTATTGTACCTGTTCGGCCCGGCAAAATTCGCCTTTCTCGATTGGCCTCAACTCGCAATTGTCATGGCCGCGTACATCATCAATGCGACAACTTCCTGCGGCCCTTCGCCTCTCGGCGGAGGCGGCATGATGGGTGAAGGGACGATGCGGGCTGAAACAGGGTTCATAAAGGGAGCTTACACGTTCGCTTCCATGGCTATTATGGCGCCGTTGGCCGCCATTTATATGAAGTTCCTGAACCTTTCGGTTTTTGAGCCTTCCAATCCCAACTTTGTCAGGGACATTGTGACAATCGCTGAATTCGCACTCGTCATAGCCGGTGTGAACGTAATCTTTATCTTCGTCGGCAGTCGCGTGTTCGGTGCCAATGCATCGAGGAATTTCGCGATTCAGGTTGTCGGGTTCCTGCTCAGCGGGGCTATGGCCGGCGGTATCCTGGCGTTTGCCCTATTCGAGTTGAACGGAACAGCGATCCTTCAGGGAATCACGGGTGGCGTGATAGCAGCAGGGCTGATCGGGCTCATGGTCCCCAGGATGTTGTCCCGTCGGATGTCCGTCACATTGGGTGGACCTGATTTTGAACCTTCGGCGGACCGAGGAGAGGGCCAGCCTCAGGCGGCCATAGGAAAAGTCTAGCGGGAAGTGCCCGCATGAACGAGAATTTTTGAGGGCGAGCTTTGCTTACGTGGATCATCTTTCTTTTTGTTGGGGCCGTTTCCGGTTTGATCATAGCCTGGGCCCTGGACATGAAATCTCCGAAGGAACTCCTTCAAGGAGCCGCCGGAGGATTAATAGCCGGACTGCTGATGGCGGCCATGCTGCCTCACTAGGACCGGGACATCGAAGCTAATGTCAGAAGAAAAATCGACCGAAATCAAACATAAACGGCAAGATCTCGACCAGCCGATGGTGCTTCCCGGGATTCACCGGTACCAGTTCTTCACCAACTTGAAGGACCGAGGCTGGACACTCAATCTGGACCGGATTGCGCTGTTCGGGGTTGTCTCGGCCTTGCTGGCAACTGTGATAAAGCCTCTTCTCAGGGGCAATCCGGCAACCATCTACTGTTATGAATGTCGAGCCTGTTATGCCACCCAGGATCGTTGCCCGGTGGGTATTATGTTTCAGGCTGAGTTGGCCGTAGCCGGCCGCGTCACGGATTATGACCGCTTCATACGTAACGGTGGTCTCAAGTGCATTCGCTGTGGGAATTGCCAGAGCTACTGCGTGCAGTATCTTCCCACTGCGCAGATGTTCGCGACTATGCAGGAAGACACGCGCACAGCGCTCAAAAAGGGCATTGTGCCCCGGTACTCCCTTGAGAAGGCCATGGCCCAGGGACTTGTAGGAAAGGAATTCATCGATGACGTGGTCAAGGCTCTTGCGTGATCCTATAGGGTTTTTGTGGAGTGCCCTGACGACACGCGGGGTACGTCTCACGGTGTACCTGATTCTGGCGGCCGCTCTCTTCCCTTCGAGCAGGTTTGTCCTGACGATTGCTCTACTTGTGACTCTGGGAGTAATGTGGACAAAGGAATATCGAGCCAGCAGCAGCCCGAAAATCTGGTACTTGGCCGCGGCGGTCGGTATTATTCTCGTCGGCTACGGTTTTGCACGTTTTGATGTGAAAAGTGTGGACGAGCTGCGCTTGGCAAAGAGCCCCTGGGGCGCGGGGATCGCCCTGGTCAATGATGGGATCTACAGGGGTTCCGGAGAGGGCTTCCGAGGGCCGATCGAGGTTCAAGTCGGCGTTCAAAGTCACCGCATAACCGATATCCGGACACTTGAATATCCCGATCTGATCTCAGTCGAAGATAGTGAACTGACCTCGTACAGGGAAGAGCTTCTCAAGAAAGGGAAGCTGGAGCCCCCGGGTCAGCCCGCAATGTACCGAGGGGCCAACCTGACTTTGGCCGGATATGCTAATGCCGTTGAATCCGCCTTATCCAAGGGCATACCGGATTATCCGCAGTATAGCGCCATATCAAGGGTTTTCTTGAATATGTTCCTGGGAAAGGCCCCGGATCGGGTAACTTTGAATGCGTTGGCAATCCTCTTTGCCGCGTTTATCGTGTTTGAATACGCCCTGCAATCCATGTTGACGCCCGGAACGGGACGCTCCATCAACTGCTACAATTGCGCGACCTGCGTCGGCGCATGCCCGGTCAAGGAAGCCGAAGGCGTTCAAATGCCCATGGGACTGGTCCTGCTCACGAGGCTGGGCGATTACGAGAGGGTTGTCGAACTTTCCAAGTACTGCGTCGGTTGCGGGAGATGCGCAGCAAAATGCCCCATAGGCAATTCCGGCCCGCTGGTCATTTCCGCGGCTTTCCAAGCTTGTATGAAGCAAAGGCGCGAAAAGGAGCTTGAAACTCAGGGGGAGACTGCCTGATGGGTCGAGGGGTGTGGTACATTGTCGCGGTCGGCCTGGTGATCATCGTTGTGGTGGGGGTCACCGGGGAATATTCGCTGCGAAGCGCGACCTGCATGGCATGCCACAGCCAGGAGGCGTCTTTCGCCCAATGGATGGCCGGGCGGTTGAAAGCAGAAAAGAAGGGATTCGCCCACGAACTCATAGCATGCGCTGACTGCCACATTCAGGGGAGCGCTGCAGGCACTCCAGTATCAAGACTGAGGGGTTTACTTCATATTGTGAGCTATGTGGTGCCACAGATCGAGCCTCGGCGGGCCCAACGGGCGGAGCTTTTCAACAGAGCACGGTATTCCAAGCGAAAGCTGCCAGGTACTGTCATTTGGCGGCGATATACCGCAAAGAAGTTTATCTCAGAGACCTTCCTCCCGGGCTCAAGAAGATCGGCCTGGTCATGGACCATCGCAAACACGTGCTGGCACGAGACGACACATGTGCCAAATGTCACGAGCGTTACAAGGAGCAGGGAACCGCCCAGGCGGACAAAGCTGTCACTTATACCGACGTGAATCACCTGGCTTGTGACTCTTGCCACACTTCAGCGTCTCATTCGTATAGAGGTGATCGTTTGCTCCCCATGACGGATCAGGAGTACTTGGCCGCCAGAGAAGGGGCATGGAACAAGCTTGCCACAAACCCTAGATGGATGGTGGCCCTGCCGTCGGAGAAGACGTGCAAGCGCTGTCACAACGGCAAGATACATTACAAGACCAAGATCTTTCTTGCTGATTGCCGGGAGGACAAAGATTTTGAAAACTGCGTAAAGTGCCACCCACTCATGACCAGGGAGTACTTTGAGCAGTACAGACGCGACCGAGAGACCTTAGCCTCGGCGCCAAATAAAGAGAGTAATCGTTCGCAAGGCAAGGCTGTTGCCACTTGGGGAACTGGTACAGGAGGCCGTGATGTTGAGCCCACACAGCGGGCAGGCGAATTGACCCCAAGATCCCATTCGTTGTGAAAGTAAGAAGGCAATCCGAACTTGTGAACAGGAGCGCATACAATGGCTACGAAAAGCGATGAGCCCAAAGACAAAATCAATCGGGAAGTAGCGGATATTCTCCTCGGTGCCAAAGAGCCGCCGGTGGCGCGGTTCCGCCTTTTGTCAAAGGGCATGGAACCGTATCACCGCCTTTACATTCAAGATCCGGGGTCGGAAATCACGGGGGACAAAGCGTGCATTGCTTGCGGAAACTGCATAGATTCCTGCCCTGTGCTCCGGAGAGACCCGAAGCGTTTTGAGAAGACCGAGCAGCGCACGTCGTTTGCCCTGGAGTCGTGTGTGGGAGAAGACTGCGAACAATGTTACTCCTGCGTTCTCGCCTGCCCTCAGGTAGACACGGCGTACAAAGACTATATCGTGGACGAGGTGATTCCAGAGACGATACAGCCTGCTCCGCGGATCACTGCGCTTGACAACTACTTCATGGCGCTTATCGCCTTGATACTGGGAATTGTTATAGGCGTCTTTGTTGCACGCTAGGATTTTGACGAACACATCACGGATTGAGGCTGAAGAAAGGATCAGAGCACATGTCAACGGTTGAGCAACAACAAGCCGCCCAGGAAACCGGCTTCCCGATGGAAGCAGCAGTAGAGGACCGACCTTGTGCCCATTTTTATTATGGGAAAGCGGTACGAAGTCCCCAGCACGTTAACTATACAGAAGGCATTCGAGTATGCCGGGTACCAGTTGATCCGCGGATGCGGATGCCGAGGCGGCATCTGCGGAGCTTGCGCAACGGTCTACCGCATGCCCGACAGTCCCAAGATATATGTCGGCCTCGCATGCCAGACGGTAGTGCAGCCCAATATGTACCTCGCTATGGTGCCGTTCTTCCCTGCCAATCGTGCGGTTTACAACATTGAAGAGCTGGCCCCAAACGCAAAAACTCTCCTGAAGTACTACCCGGAACTCGCCAAGTGCATGGGTTGCAACACTTGCACCAAGTCGTGCCCTATGGACATTCCGGTCATGGAATACATTTCAGCCGCCTTGAGAGGCGACCTTGAGAAAGTGGCGGAACTCTCCTTCCCCTGTGTAATGTGCGGCATTTGCACTTCCCGCTGCCCCGCGGAACTGGCGCAGTACAATATCGGGATACTTGCTCGCCGCCTGACAGGAAGACATATTCAACCAGCCGCGACCCATCTTCGAGAGATGATCGGCTAGGATAGAATCGGGCCGATATGAAGAGCCGCTGAAGAAGCTCATGGCCACGGACATGGAAACACTCAGGAAACTTTACGTGGACCGACAGATGGAACCGCACACCGGGGATGAAATGTGGCAACCGGATGACAAACAGTGGCTCTAATGGAGTCCATTCGCTACACAAAGCATTTGGTGACCGGCACGGAGGCCGGTCCTACCAGGTTCATGGTAGGGCCGGCGTCCCTGCCGGCCATGTTTCAGGCCGGGCAAACCGCTTTGCCGGTGAGTCATTACGATAAGCTCTGTCTTAGGCTGCATCGCCTGTAAAACCGGAGGCAATTATGGCATACACGCCGGACCTTATGGCACATATAAAGAAAGTTGAGAAAACCCGCCCTGAAAGAGTGGCTAGAAAGAAGGCAGGGCAGGAGTTTCCTGCCCTAACCCTCGATGAGCGCAAAGAACGCCTGGAAAAATACCACCCGGACTTCCGGTCCGGCGCGCTTCGAGAATTGAAAATCGGACCGAGCAAGGGCTATGCAGTGGCCCAGGAGATCGCGGACACCTTCGAGGCCCGCAGCCGAGTGGACCCGGACAAGATCGACTTGAATGAAATCCATTACGAGACGGACGTGCTTGTGATCGGAGGCGGAGGGGCCGGGACCGCTGCTGCCTTGATTGCCCAGGAGCAGGGCGCGCGGGTAATCATAGCCACCAAACTTCGGCACGGCGACGCCAATACCATGATGGCCGAGGGTGGGATACAGGCAGCCACCAAGGGTTGGAAGGATTCCCCCTATTATCACTACCTGGATGTAATGGGAGGCGGGCACTTCGAGAATGATCCGGAACTGGTCAAAACCATGGTCACTGAAGCGCCCAAGGTTATCGGCTGGCTGGAGCGTCTCGGTTGCATGTTCAATAAGTGGTCCGACGGCAAACTGTTCACCCTTCATGGAGCGGGAACGTGCCGCAAGAGAATGCACTATTCCGGTGACATGACCGGCGCAGAGATCATGAGGACTCTTCGCGATGAGGCTCGCAACCGCGTCAATGATATCGGTGTCCTCGAGTTTTCTCCCGCGGTGGAACTGCTCATGGATGACAAAGGCCGATGTTCCGGCGCTGTGCTGTACAACCTCGAAACTGAAGAATACTTTCTTGTTAAAGCCAAAGCCGTGGTCATGGCCACAGGCGGTTCGGGCCGTCTCCACATGCAAGGGTTTATGACCACCAATCACTACGGCGCGACCGGTGACGGCTTGGTCATGGGGTATCGTATGGGTGTGGGGGTTCGCTTTCTTCATGCAACCCAATACCACCCGACGGGCGCGGTTTTCCCGGAGCAGGCCGAAGGGCTCCTGATTACTGAAAAGGTAAGAGGCGCCGGCGCCAACCTGGTCAACATCGACGGTGAGCAGTTCGTGTTCGAGCGCGAACCGCGTGACATCGAATCGTCAAGCATAATTCGTGAGTGCACCAAGGTCGGCAAAGGAGTCCCTGTGCCGGGGCCGGGTGGCAAATGGGGCGTGTGGTTGGATTCGCCGATGATTGAAATGCTCGAAGGCAAAGGGACTGTGGAGCGAGAATTCCCGGCTAAGTTCATCCTGTACAAGCGGTACGGGATAGATATCTCCAAGCTTCCGATGCTGATTTACCCGACTCTCCACTACCAGAATGGCGGACTCGCTTACAATTCCGATGGTTCTACGACAGTTCCGGGCTTTTTTGTGGCGGGTGAGGTAGGCGGCGGGGTTCACGGGGCCAACCGTTTGATGGGGAATTCGCTTCTGGACATTACTGTTTTCGGAAGGCTTGCGGGCGAGACCGCGGGCAAATACGTTAAAGAACGCGCCGACATAGGCTCGCTCAGTGTAGAACACGTTAGAAGGTTCCATAATGAACTCATAGACGCAGGAATCAAAACGGACAGGGTTTCTCCTATGATTTTGCCGGATTACGGGACCGCTGAAGTCAAGAAGAGACAGTGGACCACCACATACGTGGGGACAGTTCGCTAACCAGCGCAGAGTCTGAGACCATCGCAATGATACGTCAGCTCGAAAAACAAAGCACTCTTCACCGAATACGTGAATACTTCCGGCATTTGCAGGACCCTTCTCCGTACTGGAGAGTCCAGGCTGCTGCATGGGGGATCATTTTAGTGGTCGTGGTGGCCGGCGGCGTGCTGTTTGCCTTTCTGGCGCTTTCAGCAGTCTTTGGAGGCGGAAGCATATCCTACCAGGCCGTCGGATCGCCTGGCCCTGTAGCATTTCGGCACTATAGTCACATGTGGTTCAGGGATGGAAAGTACAAGGAGTGCAAGACCTGTCACGACGCAATTTTCTCAACCCAGAAGTACGGGACCTTTGTGCTGAGGGCCTTAAAGGACTCTCCGCCGAAGAAGATACACATAGGGCGGGATGCTTCGACTCTTTATGTTCCGGGTTCGGCGCCTGACAATGAGGTTTCTCTAGCGGGTTACGATGTACCGAGAGCATGTGCGACCTGCGCCACCGGAAACTGTCATGACGGCAAGGAATCCTTCAGCAGACTGGAATGCTTGGGCTGCCACCAAGCTAAGTAAGAATTTCACCAATCGAGGATGAGAGTCAATTCTTTGAAATGAGTGTAACTTTTAAGCCAAAAGGTGGTGTGCTCCAATCCCGGGAGGAAACTCCTGGAGAGACAGCTTCGGGCAGCGGCGCCGGCGAGCAGAAACCCAAGCGCTGGGGAATGCTCGTGGATCAACGGAGGTGCATCGGCTGCCATAGCTGCTCCATCGCTTGCAAGAGCGAAAACAATGTCCCGTTGGGGTACTGGCGCTCATGGGTGAAGGGGATACAGAAGGGCCACTTCCCGGATGCCTCCAACCATTTCCTCCGGCGCCTCTGCAATCAGTGTGAGGTACCACCTTGTGTGCAGGTATGCCCGGTACAGGCCACGGTGAGACGAGAAGAAGACGGCGTGGTGGTCATGTACTATGGGAAGTGCATAGGCTGCGGAATGTGCATCGCCGCGTGCCCGTACGATGCCCGTTTCTTTAACCCTATTCGTAATACCGCGGAAAAATGTGATTTTTGCTCAGCACGGATCGATGCAGGACTTCAGCCCGCGTGCGTAGAGGCTTGCGTGTCTCGTGCGCTGGTGTTCGGAAACCTGGACGATCCTTCGAGTGAAATCTCACGCAGGCTAGTATCCCTGGGAACAACAGTCATCAAGCCGGAATTGGGAACAAAGCCCAAGGTCTTTTACGTGGCAGCCGATCACCAGCTAATGGGGAGAATCACTTTCTCCGACGATTTCAAAGAGGAAATACTCGAATACGGCCGGAGCATCCCTAGTCCTGACGCCTCGTACTGGAAAAAAGGGGAAGGCAAATAAATGGAAACCGCGGTTCTCTACAACGTGCCCCACGCGGTCCCCTGGCAGGTTTACATTCCGCTCTATTTTTACTTCACGGGGCTATCCGCGGGCTCGTTTATCCTCTCGACGCTCTCAACTGTTTTCAGAATTAAGCGCTTCAAGCCCATGGCCCTCCCCGCGGCAATTATCTCGTTCCTGCTGTTGCTGCTGGCACCTGCCTGTCTTATTCTCGACCTGCATCAGCCGACTCGATTCTGGCACACTCTTGTTCCGGAATATTTCAACAACACTTCAGCCCTGTCTTATGGTTCCTGGCTATTGACCGCTTATCCGATTGCCAATCTCATATACATCTATTTCATATTCGTGAAAAACGACCACGTGACCCGAATACTCGGGATGGTCACCGTCCCTCTAGCTATATTCGTCCACGCGTACACCGGCTTCGCTTTTGCGCTGGTCAGGGCGCGTGCTTGGTGGCACTCCGCACTCATGCCGGGCTATTTTCTTACCTCTGCTCTCCTTTCAGGAATTGCGCTCCTTGCAGTAGTGGCCCTTATGATGGACAGATACCGGCAGGAAAAGTTGGAACCGGAATTGTACACGAGTCTTCGCCTTATGATGATCGGAATCCTGTTGGTAGACCTTTTTTGGAATGGGAGCTTCTGGCTGACACTTCTGGTGTCCAACGCGGACGGGCACGCGTCGATCCTGTTGGCCTTGCATGAAAAACTTTACGTCTGGGGGGAGCTTGTCTCGGGAATGCTTATCCCGCTGGCGATACTCGTTTTCCCACGGACCCGAGAAGATAAGGTGTGGCTTTGCCTTGCCTCGCTGCTCATCATCGGCGGGGTGTTTCTTATGAGATATTCAGTCGTCTTTATCGGTTTTGATATACCGCTGAGCTGACGCGCAACAGATGAGAAAAACATGGCCTATGTAACCCGACGAGAATTTCTTCGCCTTGCCGCTTTAATGGGGGGTGCGTCCCTGTTCGCGGGGTGCAGTCTCTTCCCCGAGGACGCCCCGGTTCCCCAATATATCAAGGGCGCGCCGGGCGTGGATCCTCTGGAAACCCTCCCGGGTATAAGCAATGTTTATACTGCCTGCGGATTGTGCGCCGGAAATTGTGGGATTTGCTGCCGAGTCGCGCAGGAGACTCTGGTAAAGATCGACGGCAGCCCTTTTCATCCTGCGTCAGCGAACCCCCGTCTACCCTTTGCAACCCCTCTTGAGAAAGCCGCCAAACAGAGCGGCAGCATCTGCGGGGTAGGCGGAAGCGGTATTCAGACACTTTACGACCCCTTCAGAATTGCGCGTCCTCTGAAGCGAGTGGGGCCCAGAGGCTCGGGAAAGTGGATTGCACTCTCGTGGGATCAGGCGCTCAAAGAAATATTGGAAGGCGGGAACCTCTTCGGCGAAGGACAGGTAACCGGCCTCCGCGAGATTAAGGGATCAGGCGAAGGTTTTAAGTTCGTTGTCGGCAGAGCCGACTGGGGCGCGCTCACGTTTGTAAAGAGATTCATGTCAGGATTTCCTGGCGCCACGCTGGTTCGGGATAGTGAATCTCGGATGAGCGACACTCGTCGCGCAGTTGCAGAACAGGTCTTCGGTCCCGGCAAGGGCCCTGTTGACGCGGATTACAGGAATGCCCGAGTTCTTATCAGCTTCGGAGATGCTCCGCTGGACTCCGGGGTCCCCCTGACTCTTTTGGCCAGGCAAATCGCAGATGCCAGAGTCAACGGCCCCTGCCTCAAGTGGGCAGTGGTGGATCCCAGGCTCTCTACATCAGGCTCAAAGGCGGACTTATGGGTGCCGGTGATCCCGGGAAAGGACCTGGCCTTGGCTTTGGGGATCATGCGATCTCTTCTGGACCGATATCCCGGCATTGTCCAGCCACCCCCTGAAAGCCTCAAGAATAAGGCCCTGAGCAGGACCATCGATGACTATGGGGCAGAATCCGGTGTGCCGCCGAGCATCATCCACAGACTTGCCGACTTACTTGTTGAAGGCGGTGAGAGATCCGCTGCCATTCCGGGAGCAGGCGTCCTGGCAAGTGAGAACGGCAAGGAAACAGCCTTGGCCATCCTTGCGCTTAACAAGATGGTTGGCTCTATCCCAGGTGCCGGAGGTCTGGTTCACAGGAAAGACGATTTTCTCGATCAAGCCTATGCAAAGGCTATGGCGGGATACGAATTTAGAGGAGAGACAGCTACCACCGGTTTATCGGCCAAAGCTCTGTTCTTGTGGGACGCAGACCCCGTATACGAAGATCCCGCGGCAGCCTTGAACCTGAGAGACAGGGGAGAAGTGCCCCTCATCGTGGGTATTGATCGACAAATTACCGAAACCACGGCCATCGCGGATTATATACTTCCAGACACCACTTATCTTGAGAGGTGGGATGTTTGCGCCTCGCCACCTTCTGTGACCACTGAGGGGTTCGGCACGCGCCGGCCCGTAGTGGGAGTGGTTGACCCCAAGACTGGAAAGTATTTTCCTATGCTCCCCGAAACGAGACAGATGGAGGATATTCTTATAGCTTTTGCCGCGCATCTAAGTTTGCCGGGTTTCGGTGAAAAAGGGATCAACTCATCTACTCCTCTGAATACCGGCCGGGACTACTATACGTGGCTGCTTTCCGTTATTCTCGGCACCATGAAAGATGCTGGTTTCGATGTCTCTCCGTCCCTTGAAGAGGTAACCAAGGTTTATGACAGGGGTGGCTTCTTCTCGTCATCTAAGAGTTCACCAGTTGTGGAGGCAGGTAAACCCAAGGTGGTTTACGCACCAGAGCTTCGGGAGCCCTTTGGCCCGGTCGCGTATCCCTCTGTCTCCCGCAGTGATGATGAGTTTCTATTCATCACCTACACGCTACCGTTTCATCGGACCGCGCGGTCCGGCATCAACAGTTGGCTGCTGGAAGTTTCTCCCGAGAACAGGCTCGCCATCAATTCTCAAGATGCCGCCAAACTTAGAATTGATCAGGGCGCTTCCGTCTCGATTGAAACTACTGACGGAAAAGCTCATCTTAAGTGCAAGGCCCAGATTGTGCCGGGGATCAGACCCGGTGTGGTAGCCTTGGCAAAGGGCTTCGGGTACCGAGAGGCGGGGGTTGCACGACAGATAATTGACGGGACCGCCATTTCCGCAGACAAAACCCGAGGAGCCGGCGCGAACCCTTCGACGCTCATGCTTGGAAAGGCACCGGCAAAAGTGAAGGTTAAGTTAGTCTGATAAATTGAAAGGCGTGCTCAGCGCTGCGATTCAGTAGGACCGGCCTCCGTGCCGGTCATTCCACCTCGGCCGGCAGAGACGCCGGCCCTACCGTTGGTCCAAGGATTGAGGCACTACCTACGTCAGCGAACTCGTGAAACAGTGTAATTGGCCTCCAAAACAAATGGACTAAAACTTTTGGCCTTTAGCGCGCTCCAACACTCTATAAATATCGTATGATTCGTCTAATAGGAGCAGCTCATGGTGATCCACGATATTTCCCTCCCCATCTCCGAGACCCTCGTTGTTTGGCCGGGCGACCCGGCAATCCACATCACTCAGCCGTCGCATCTGGACAAAGGTGATAAGGCAACAGTAAGCCGACTGGACATGGGCGCGCATACCGGCACCCATGTGGATGCACCCTGTCACTTTATCCGAGGCGGCCCGGGCATAGACTCATTGGACCTGAATACTCTGGTGGGACCCGCATTGGTCGTTGAGGCGCCTCAAAACGGTAACCTGTCCGCGGACTTGCTGAAAGAACTCGCCATTTCTCTAGGCACCAAACGCGTGCTCTTCCGCACTCGGAACTCCGAGCTGTGGTCACGAGGGGAACGTGTCTTTTCCAAAGACTTCGTCGGCATAACCGGGGACGGCGCTCAATGGCTTGTCGACTTCGGCGTGCGCCTGGTGGGAATCGACTACCTTTCAGTGGCTCCGTTCGGTCAGTCAGTGCCAACGCATCAGACCTTGCTGCATGCGGGGGTGATTATTGTAGAGGGATTGAATTTGAGCGAGGTTCGAGCCGGAACTTACACCTTGGTGTGCTTGCCGTTGAAGCTGGTTGGAATTGACGGTTCACCTGCTCGGTCAATTTTAATCGAGGAGAACCCGGATTAATACTACTGCGCGTACGCACATATCTCCTGAATGGTTACCGTGGGGACTATGATCAATTGACCGGTTTCCCAGATCTCCAGCACAGGCAAACTTTGCTTGCCCACGCGACATCCCGAAATCGGCAAATGGTCACGAATTCGATCAATTACGAGTTTATGCGTTACTGGAATAAGCCTCTACTTGACGTCGGCTGTCAAGGCATAAGCCAAGTTTTCTAAGGGGTAGAGCAGTTCTCGAAAGCTTTGAAATAAACCGATACCAGCATCGAGATGAATCAGTAGTGCCGGCGTCCCTGCCGGCTATAACTGGTTGATTTCGGGACTAATTATTCACCGGCACGGAGGCCGGTGCTACTGGCTTCTAGGAATCACTCTTCACATGCCGTGATTACTTTCGGGAATCGCTATAAGAGATAAGTCGCTCGCGCTCTGGACAGATACCATGTGCAAAACGAATCAAAAGACCAGCTGCCCGAAAGCAGAAATTGAGGCTTGGTCGGACCACACTCTTGAACCATCGAATGAAAAATTGAGATTAAAGAAATTGTTGTGCAACTGGTGATCGCCATCTGTCAGTAATCTCTTGAAATCGGCTTCGACACGTGCACTCAAAGCGCCCCTCCGGAAAAGCCCCATGTTCACCAGAAAGTGCCAGCAGTGTCCCACTGTGTTTTCGGCTGTCACGCGCTCGCCTTTGCGCAGAAGGTGAAGGTCTTCGTTTCTAGCGTTCACCAGCGCATAATCAACTTGACACTCCAGGTCTACCCTAGGGAAATTGTTCAAAATGTTGCCTAGATCGAGGCTGGTATTGAAAACCCCGCCGAAATACACGTGGTTAAATATCTGCCTGAAATCTATGCCGTCTCCCGGCAAATCCATAGAACCGCTTCCCAGGACAGTCTGAGCACCGTCATGCGTGGTGAAATAAAAATACTGATATCTGTATCCCAAAAGTGGTCTTACGTTACTGATTCGCAGCCACGGAATGCTCACGGCTACATACGTGTCAAATAGAAAACCTTTATTCAGCCTGCACGCAGATTCGCTGAAAATTGTCTTTTGAGACGGATCTGAGTCGTCATCCCAATCGCTATCCTGCATCTTCAGTCGGCTTTCCCGGTTCACATTTACCCACCCCTCCGTGTGCACGGACCATAATCGCGCCGCATATTTCGCAGTGAGGCCTAGGAACCACTGATCAACGGGAAATTCCAGGCGGCTGAGAGGATCTTGGAAAGGAGGAAACGGATTGACAAACTGATATGAAGTGAAACTATTAATGAACTTCTTTATACCCATGGACTGGCATAATCGCGGAGAGCCTTTGACAACATCTACAGCACTGAAAGCATTCCAGCCGCCGGGGAAACCTGGAACGCCATCAGCGTGACACTCCACCGCAATGAAGCACCATAACGCGAGAGAAGCGAAAACCGCTACGACTCCTCGTACTACCATACCCATTCCTTCAACAAAAGAGCCGGATCAGATCCGGCATAATTATAAAAAAGTTAAACCCGAAACAAACACACTACAAACGTGACATTCTTCCGACACAAATGTGACAAGGCTACTTTTCTTGCAGTCTTGCCGGCACACGTAACGATACAAACACAGTTCGCCGACACGCTTTATGTTTTTTCTATCTCGGTGAAATCACAATAACACAGGGTAAATGGGAAGTCAAGAGCGAATCAGGATTATCTAATTACCATTTACTACATTAAGTAATAGCTATAAGTATGCCAACATTTATAATAAAATATACTACACTATTTTCAATGTCCCGGCTCCTCCATTCTGCAGAGGGTGTTTTTTTTCACGCCCTCTTCGTCGTGGCCACAAGGGAAGCCCATAGTTGCGCGGTTGGAAAGTCCCGCAGCGGGCGTCTTGTAACTGAAATGGTTTTCTGCTTCGCGCAATGGCAATATGCCGTCCAATAAGTAACCACGGCCTGGGCATGGCAAATGGCCGATGGCTCCCGGATTGAAGTCGCGGCACAGCGGACGTGCCCCGCGCGGTGCGCAGGATTCATCAGTGCACGGCAAGTCTGACCGTACGTCCGTGGCCCTAGTGGCTGAGGCATTTTCACGCTTCGGTGTAGCGGTCTACGCCATGAGAGTTGGTATAACGGCACAGCACTCGGCGGGCACTTATTGGGACTCGTTGAAGCCCATGGCAAAGTGGGAAGAAAAGCTCAACGGGCCGACATGAGTCAGTTCATTACGCATCGGAGACGGAAAACGGACACAACTGCATGACCTTGTCCCGCATTTATGTTGTATTTTTAGCCTGATACCTCTCCGCGTTTTTGACACTGGAATTACAGTTATGGTTTAACAATACGCATGTAGACATTAAATTAATTGATTAATTAGTGTTTATCAATTGTCGTTAACAGTAAGACTTAGCAATGTCACTGAGATACACCCTGAATATAGGTTTTCGTTAGCTCTAAAACCTTAATTTTCCAATAGATATATTACTTTTGCAAATGCAATGACCGCCGCTATTATTGGTTGACAGGAGGAACTTTTTGGTCTAGAAATTTAACATTCCAGATTGTCGGTTTGTACAATGAGCATTGGCCTCGCAGCAATCGCTGGGAGGGCTTGTGTTTTCTTCTGTTTAGGAGGATATGGATATGAAACGTGTTGCTGTTCTGTGCGTTGGCATTCTAGTGTTGGCCCTGGTTCCGACCTTGGTCTGCGCGCAAGGCTTGTTGCCTGGTCTTCCAGCCTTTGGAGGATTCCTCGGGGGACCTTACACCTGCGGGGAAAAGCCATTTCCTAGGGTAGGCGCGCCGGTCTTCTATGTCGGTTGGATGGAAGGCCCGAGGGGCACAAGTTTTGGGGCAGATACGGATGGTTTGGGACTGGGTGGACTCCGCAAGCTCACACAAAGATATGACAATCGCGGCGTCTGGTTCGGCGTGGCTGATACGGTAAGCTTTACGGATCGCCTGGGATTTATGGCCGCTGGATGGTATTTGGTGCCGTCAAACACCGTTTCGCAACAGGTATTCAATGACGGAGACGGCAGTTATCCTTTGTTTGGGCGATCGTGGAACACTAATAGCCAGTGGTGGTTTGTGGATGGGATATTTGCCTTTGGCCCGTGTTGTGGGCCCGCTTCCCTGCTCGTGGGTCTTCGGTACGATTATTTCACCACTCGTTTCCAGGATCCGCCTTTTGCCCAGATTGCGCCGCCACCGGCCCCGCCGCAGTAAGCTCCGGATGACGAAGCTGACGTCACTTCTCAGGCCTGGATCCCTTTCGATCGGGGTTCAGGTGGCTTACGAGGGCGCCAGTTCCAAATTGGCAGTAAGGGCAGTGGGTTTCCCCATCACGTTGGGTTCGGTGAAATACAGCGAGACAATACTTGTCACTAACCGGGTCGAATGCAACAGGCACATATAATAACGGTAGCTTTCATGGAAGTTTTTGCCGAATACTCCAGAAAGTTCGGTGCCGGCGGGTGTCGGGGTTTTCGGCCGGTGGAACAATCTTGCACGGAAATTCAGATCTCAGTGCTGGATCTTCTGGACCCGCCGGCGCAGCCAGACGTTCAAACTAGGGCTGCCGCGAACTTCCTGGACCCTTGGCGGCAGTTTCAATTTAAGCTTCAATACACCACTGTGACATCGTGGCCTCGGAGAGAAAAACGTTTGATCTTCTCTCCGATCATGTCAACTTAAGTCATTGAGTGGCGGTTCCGCAAATGACCCTCTCCGGAGGGTTTTTGCTTTTTTGTTAAGCTGTGAGGCGCCCCCAACGTATTGCGCAATGCACCGTACGGGCTCACTATAATTATAGTGGTCCGTGCCCGGGTCTTTATGCATGACGGAGATGACGGTGCTACCTCCTGACGAATATACCATGTGGCTGGAACGAGCTCGGACCGGCAAGAACGTTGAAGAGTTGGATAAGTTTTATTCGGTCCTGATCCAGCGCGTGAAGAGAATAGACCCTATCACCATCGCTGAGACGACCGATGGCGAGTACAGAGGAGGGGACGGTATCCCCCGTGTCGTGATCCCTTTTCTCCATAGCTGGTTCGTCTTGGAATTGCTTCCGTACCGCATCCAGGCAGGTCATGAGGTAGTCGACACCCTCCCGATGAAGGTGCTTGCGTTGCAGCACCTGATAGCAGCTGCGGAGAACCAGGGAACTGGTGTGAGAGTTATGGGGGAGTGGATTGATTGCCGTTCGTTGCGGCACGGAGCCGTAATGGGGGCTCATTTCTCCAAAACGACATCTGAGCTGCTCAACCAGTACTTTTCCCTGGCTCGGAACCAACGGATATCCCGTGCGCTCCAGTGGGGTGGAAAACCGGTGGATCTCGGGGACGAGGGATTCCTCTTCAAGTTCTTCCCGAGATTGCCTGTCGCGCTCATACATTGGCAAGAAGACGCCGAATTTGCTTCTTACAGCAAAATCCTTTACGACGTCTCAGCCAGCAATTATATGCCCACTCACGGTTTGGCCGCGCTTACGGAGTTCCTGATTCACAGACTGGCAGAGGGATAACGGTACTAAGACATCTGAACAGGCTCTTGGCGGGCTCTTCTTCCGGGCAAAGCATTCCTTGTCATTTGGCTCCTCCGTCGGTCGACCCGGACCCCAGCTTTTCTCTCAACTGTTTCACCCAGGGCCGGATCATCACAGCGTGGGGTGAATCCCCTGCCTTTTTCAGGAACATCTCCCATGTCTTCAGTGCCTCGACGTTGTCCTTGAGGTCGTCTCTAAGCACAATTCCCATGTTGAATAACGCCATCGAATGTTCCGGGTCCACCACCAAGGCCCTCCGGAATGCCTTGACTGATTCCTCGGGTTTGCCCATTTTCCGGTAGCTGATCCCCATGTCGGTTATGACGTCTGCATTACGAGGGTCGATCTGCAGGGCTTTCTCGTAGGCTTCCACAGCCTTTGCATGATCACCGATGTCGAAATAGTCGTTTCCCAATTGCACGAGAGTGGCAAGATCGTCGGGTCTGACTGCCCGACTCTTCTCCAAGTCGGCTATCCTTGCTTTCAATTCAGCTTGTTGGTCTCGTTCCGCTGTAACGGTGCGGGGAGCCTGCACAGCGCCGACTCCGCTGTCAAGTTTCCACGCGGAAAATACTATACCGGCCACGAACCCGGCTACGAAAAATCCCAACCATCCTAGCCAAGAAGATTTTTTTTTCACGGAACCTACTCCCGGACACTTTATTTTACCGTAACATAAGCAGGGCCTGGAGGGAAGAGCCCAAAATGCCTATGCTAAGAGTCTTGGCGTATATGTCCGTCCGGAGCGCATACCGACCCGGACACGGATTGGCTGGACAGCCCCGTGCGGAACGCGGGCTTGCGAGCCTCTGGCAGACGGGCAGGATGCCGGTTGCCACCGACTCATTCTCAGATTGGGTCATTACTTTTGGAAATTGGTATAATGCCTGGAAGGATATGGTGGCAGAACGCTTTTCGGATGTGGCAAATCCGTGGTAAGGTCGGCTGATACCAATGCGCTGCCGAATAAGCGACCACGCCTCACGCGTGGCGGATCGGCGGAGCCAACTAGTGTGATTCAGTACCTACTCGTTTGAAAGCGCATTCCTATGAAAATGCTTATCCCCGATGGTCACAAGATTGAATTCATTGTGCCACGGACATGTTGTCCGGCTCGTTCGTGGCACTAACGTTTTAAGCATTTTCATGCGTCGTTGTAGCTTTCTAGCTATTGGGGTGGTATTAGTACCCATTCCGGACATCACTTCAACTCTGCGGTCACGATTTGAAAAGGGTCTCTCGCGAAAGAACGGCGCTCAGGAGAGTTATTTATGGAAGATATAAGAAAGAAATACAAAACAGTGATGGATGATCATTTCCCTGAGACGATGAAGATTGTGTTCGGGGATCAGACATTGGAATACAGGAAGCGTGCCTGGAAGATCGCTGATTCGTCAGGAGGTCTTGTAGAAAAAGGCCTACGGTATGGCGAAAATCCTGGCCAAGAAGCCGCCCTTTACGAACTGACGGCAGGCAACCTGGCGCTTGGCGATTGCAGGTTCGTGGCCCCCGGAAAGGGGCTCGTAAGCTCGTTGACGGAATCGGAAATGATCCAGGCCGGCAAGCACCCAGGAAAAACTAATCTTACAGATGTGGACAACGCTCTAAATATACTTAAGTTTCTTATGCAAACTCCAGCCTGTGCCATAATGAAGCACAACAATCCTTCCGGTGTAGCAGCTCACTCAAGCATGTCCGAAGCATACTACAAAGCCAACATGGCGGACCGCATAGCTGCTTTCGGTGGGGCCGCGGTCTTCAACCGCACCCTGGACAAGCCCACAGCGGAATTGATAGCCGAGAACTATCTCGAAGTGGTGGCCGCGCCTGATTACGAAGAAGGAACCGTAGCGATTCTTTCCAAGCGCAGGAACCTGCGGATACTGGCAATTCCCCGGATCGACCGACTCCAGGACTATGTAAACATGCGCTTTGTTGATTTCAAATCTCTGATAGATGGCGGAATCATAGTTCAGCAGTCCGCGGTCAATGCCATTCGGTCTCCGGAGGACCTTGTTCCCGCCCGAGCAACGCATCAGGGCAAGGAATATGTGATAGAGCGACTCCCAACGGAGAGGGAAATTCAGGACATGATTTTCGGCTGGGCCGTGGAGCAGGGAGTCACCTCCAATTCTGTGCTGTATGTGAAAGACGGCTGCACCGTGGGTATCGGGACAGGCGAGCAAGACCGGGTGGGCGTTGCGGAACTGGCGGTAATCAAAGCGTACGTGAAGTACCGGGACCGGCTTTGTTTCGAGCGTCACCTGGTTCCTTTCAATGAACTGAAGGACGAAACAATTTGTGAAGACCTGGACGCGGAGACGCTGGAATGTAAAGCCGGCCTGGTCGGATCAGTGATGGTGTCCGATGCGTTTTTTCCCTTTCGGGACGGAGTGGACGTGGGGATAAGGGAGGGAGTTTCTGCAATAGTTCATCCCGGTGGCTCCGAAAGAGACTTCGAGTCGATTCAGGCCTGCAATGAAGCAAGCCCTCAGGTGACGATGATGTTCACAAATCAGAGGGCTTTTAAACATTGAGACCCCATATTGACTCACGTTGCGGCCGAGCGATCGAGGCAGGGTTAAGGTCCGAAAAATGATAAAAGTAATCTTTGCTGTCTCGCTGTTTTGCGGGGTCGTATTGCAACCTGGAGTTTCAGCGGCGACCTCCCTTCAGGAATTGGACAAACGCATTCTCGATAGCGATCTCGTCCTCAAGAGTGCCCTTGAGATGCCCGACCGCGGAATTCCCAATGACTTGATCCAAAGATGCAGAGGGCTTGCGATTTTCCCGGCCGTTGTCAAGGTGGGGCTGGTATTTGGTGTGAGCTTCGGGAGCGGAATTGTCCTCAGGAGAGACGAAAAGACCGGTCAGTGGAGCAGACCCGTTTTTTTTAATATTCGCGGCGGGAGCGTCGGTGTTCAAGCGGGTGCCCAGGCTACTGACTTGGTTCTTCTTGTGATGAACGAGGAAGGGGTTGAAGGGCTACTGGAAGACAAATATACCCTCGGAGCCGATGTCGCTGTTGCAGCAGGTCCAGTGGGCAGGCAGGCTTCTGCGGGAAACCAACGTCCGGTTGGATTCCGGCATTCTATCTTATTCGAGATCAAAGGGCCTGTTCGCGGGCTTGGCTCTAAAAGGGGCAGTGCTGGAACCCGACAATGAGGCGAATGAAGCCTACCATGGGAAAGGGATTACGGCCCAGGACGTCTTTTACGAGGGAAAGGGGTCCCTTTCGGACAATGCTCGCATTCTTATCAATACCTTGGAGGAAGCCACGCGTTGACCGGGGCGCTCAACAAACAGTGACTTTCTCCTCCACCTCGGCAATGCCCCGCCATTCGAATTCACACTGAATTATTGGGGGAGCTACAAATATCCTGTTGAAAAGGGAAGAAAATTCGTTGATTTCAATTCATTGGCAGTCCGATAGAAAAGGTCGCCCAAAACGGCATGCAGTAAAGTCGTGCCTTTCTTTGGCCGTGCTGATCACGCTGGTAGCTTGGCTTTCTCCCGGTCAGGGAGCGTGGGCCGGTTCACAGGCAGTCGGAGAACCGCCTTCCAAGATAGTGATCTTAAAAGAGAAACGACTCTTGGAACTCCATCAAAATGGTAAGACTATAAAGACTTACAGGGTCTGTCTGGGCCTTAACCCGCTCGGTTCCAAGCGTGTTACAGGGGATGCAAAAACTCCTGAGGGCGAGTATTTCATCTGTTACAAGAGTACTTCGAGCCGCTTCCATCGTTTCTTGGGTATCAGCTATCCAAGTATCGCCGATGCCCAGGCCGCGTTTGAAAATGGCTTGATATCACTCGAAAAAAGAGATTCTATAGTCGGCAGTCTCAAGAGTGGGAAAGCCCCATGGGACACGGAATTGGGAGGATGGGTCGGGATTCATGGTTATCCGACCGACGAACATGAGAGGAAGTGGGTGACGCTTCTCTATCCCAAACCTGACAATTGGACTGATGGATGTATCGCGATGTGGAATTTCGAAATTGAAGAGCTCTTTTCGAAAGTTTCCTTAGGGACACCAGTTATTATCTCGCCCTGATCCGCTTCTTGCCACATGTAGCGTGTTGCCTGTCTACTGGTAGGGCAGACATCTGAAACTGTCTCAAAACCAGAAAATCGGGTCGGAAATGCCGCAGGTTTTGCAGGGGGGTCGCGACCCCCCTAAATCAGGGCGCTTCTCGGAGCGCCCCTACGGTAAGAATCTTTCCGAAGGCTATTTTGAGACAGTTTCATCTTGCCTGTCTCTGGAGGACGGGAAGGATGCCCCTCCCCACCGAGTCATCGCTCCGTTTCTGATATTACTTTTGGCCATTGGTGTAATGGTGCAGCTTGCTCAAGGTTTCCCTTTGCGGGAACCTGTCTTTTCAAGGTCCTCCTCATTCTGTTTCAGGTAACTCTCCGCCTGCTGAATCAGGTTTTTCAGGTCGGGGACGGACATCGTGTGCAGGTAGTCGATTTCCCCCTGAATTTCTTTCAAGATGTTGGCAAGCTTGGCTTGGCGTTCTTCAATCACCAGAAGGGTCGCTGCAACCTCCGTAGAGAGCCCCGATAGGCCGAGAATTCTCTTTCTGCTCAACAGCCAGATGATGACAGGGAAACCTACTGCTATGACTATCAGAGCAATCACCATCAACCGTACGTACTTGATCAGTTCCGCGCCGATCATTTTATTGAAGTAAGAACGCTCCTCCGCTTTTTCGCCAGTAGCCTTGATGGACTGGAGCGTTTTTTCAATCTCTTCTATACGCGCCTCCTGAGTCACCTTCGACTGAACTAGAGCCTCCTCCCCGGGAGTTTGGGCAGCCATGGAGGTCTCGGTCTTTCGGGGAACTGAACCCCCCGACGTCTCTTGAGCAAGAACCGGGAGATCAATCAGGCAGCAGAAACGTCGCAACCAGCGCCAGGCAACACGCACCCCTGATGCTGAAAAAACCCGCCTGCCCTTTGTCTGACTTTCTGTCTGTCATGTTCGCAACTCCATCATTTGATAATCCCTATTTCCTTTCCTACGCGTCCGCATATCTCCACGACCTGTTCCAGGTCCTCCATAGAATGCGTGGCCATAAGACACATTCTTATTCTCTGAGCCCCCTTGCTGCACGCCGGGGGCCAAAACGCAATTGGTAAAGAGTCCCTCATCAAAGAGGCGTTTCCAAAAGTAGACGGCGCGCATGTCGTCTCCTACGATTAAAGGGACGATGGGAGTCTGAGTCGGTCCCGGATCAAAGCCTAAGGAAATTACCTTTTCCATTAAGAAGCGGGTATTTTCCCAAAGACGCTCCCTGATTTGCGGCTCCGTCTCGATTACCTCCAGGGCCGCCTGAACGGCCGCTATAGCGGACGGGGGCATGGAGGCGGAAAAAATCAAAGCACGGGAATGATGCTTGATATATGAAATGACGCGCTCTTCTCCGGCAACGAAGCCACCAAGGGATGCAAAGGACTTGCTGAACGTCCCCATGACTAGATCCACCTGGTCCGTTAAACCAAAGTGCTCCAAAGTCCCTCTACCGGTTTCGCCCAGCACTCCTAGTCCGTGGGCATCGTCTACCATGATTCTTGCGCCGAACTCCTTAGCCGTGGCGACGATCTCCGGAAGGGGGGCGATGTCCCCTTCCATGCTGTACACACCATCGACAATTACCAGTATGCCATCGGAGTCAGTGCTGGCCTCAAGATTTTTGCGAAGAGACTCAATATCATTGTGTCGGAACCGCCTCACCTTGCCGAACCCAAGGCGAACCCCTTCAAGAATACTCGCATGAACCAGTCGGTCCACGATGACCGTGTCAGTCCTCATGAGGAGCGGCGCAATAACTCCTTGATTGGTAATAAAGCCGGTGGAAAAGACTTGGGCCGCTTCCTTGCCCATAAAGCGGGCAAGTGAGGCTTCAAGCTTTTCGTGGAGATCGAGAGTGCCGTTGAGGAACCGGGAGCCCGAACAGCTCGTTCCGTACTCCTCCAGTGCCCTCATGGCGGCTTCCTTGACCTTGGGATGAGTGGTCAGCCCCAGGTAGTTGTTGGAGCCCACCATGATCATATCTCGGCCGTCGACGGTGCAGTGGGGGCCGTTCATTGAAGATATTGCTTTGAAATACGGGTAGATCCCGGAGGATATGGCCTCCGCAAGACTCAGTTCCACGCCGTTTTCGGAAACAACAGGATTACGGGCTGAACGAAAAGCATTTATCAAAAAGATCAGACATTGTGCAATGTTCCCGTCTGATTCGATCCCGTGCCCAGGCGCCTTACAGGCACGTGGAGGATGCCCGACCGGAATCAACGGGATGCGTACTCTCCCTCATTTTGATGTTCTTCACCATGAAAAACGACGGGCCGGTGCGAGTTCAGGCCGACGTGCTCTCAGAAATCGCTCCTATCGTCTCCAAGGCAAAGATCCAAACAGTATCTCACGGGTTCCAGGAGAATCTATTGGGCAACCGACAGCCCTCTTTCAGTTATGCCCTACGAACCTGCAATTCGTCAAGGTTCGCACTTGGGTTCGAATATCTCAACAGGTTTTAGGTCCTGAATGAAAATTCGCCAGAGAGAAGTTCTGGTATGCATGAACCGTCATGATTTATCTGTTCTCTCGCTTAAAAAGAGAGGACCCACGCGAAATTAAAAAAGAGGGCCCAGAGAGACCCTCTTTTTTAATCGGTTGCCGACTGCTATAGAAGCATTGTGACCGCTAGTACGCTGACAGGAAGTCGGCGATGATATCGACCGATTGCTTTTCAACGATTTTGTCGAAAATCTTGTCCTTTACGTCTTTGGGAAGAAGCTCGATGCTCTTCGTGGTAGCGCTGTCGAATTTGGCTGTCGGGAAAGTCTTCAGTATCTTCTCTTTTTGAGCGTCATTGGCATAGACCCTGAGCACTTTCAGCCCTGCCAGCATCTCTTCCGGCAAGTCGGCCAGTCCGGCCTTTTGCAACTTTGCGTATCTATCTTCGTTGATCCAGATATTAATCGGATATTTTTCCTCGGCCATTGTGTAACCTCCTACTTCAAGGGCGGGATTTCGAAAACAGGAATCCTCTTTTCGAGATAGTTGTCGGTAACGAACGGGGAGCCAAAACCGTACTTTTCTCCGCTTTCAATCATTACGTCAAATACTTCGGGTCTGTAAATGAGGCGCGGCGGTTTGACCCCGTCCAGCACGATGCTTCGCATTACCGTTCCGCTGAACTTCTGCCACTCTTTCTTATGGTCGCAAATGCCCTCCGAAGTAATTTCGCCGCAATGGGGGCAGTATAGCCAGTTCATGGAATAAACCGGCGTGATGTTCAGCTCATCTTGGACGGTGGCCAAAAGATGATGAGCATCGTACGCGCCGTAGTAAGTTCCCACACCGGCGTGATCCCTGCCATACATGTGATGGGTGAGGCCGAGGTTGGTTCTCAGAGCGGCATGAAATATTGCCTCTTTGGGGCCGGCATACCTCATATCCCAGAACGTCAGTGATGTAAGGTGGTTATGGTCACCGAAGTACCCCGCCTTCCTCAGTTCGTCGTGCGTGAGGATGATGGCTTCATCAATGTAATCGCCCTTGCGCTTTTCGCCGATGATCGCGTTTACCAAAACGCCGACAAGAGGCTTTTCGATCGGAAGCTCTGCATAGGTCTGCAACCAAGCCCCTTTCATGAGCCATTCGTGTCCGGTATGAGGGACGTTTCTCGTCTGATGCGCGACGATCCTTTCCCAGCCCTTCTCCTTGAACCTCTTTCTCATTTCAAGGGGGGGTATGAAATACGGATCGTACGGAGCATTGATTTTCGGCCGTTGCACGAGAGTCACTTTTCCGCCGATGAACTTATCTTTGCAACCGTAGATTCGAGCACAGCCCGGGTGTTTGGCCTCGTCAGTGCCGAAAACCGCCTGACACATGGCCTTCTTGTCGTAATCGAATACCTCTTCGATCTCGAGAATTGCCATGGGATTGCCGCCATAGGTCAGTACAACGGAATTCCCCACCTTCAGGTTGTACTTGGAGATCTCCTCATCCGAGACGTCAAAAAGAAGGGGAATGCTCCAAACAACCCCGTTCTTGAGCCTCATGTTCTTGCAAACGGAATCCACATCCGCCTTGTTCATGAAGCCTTCGATGGGTGTGAAATATCCATAGGTCAACCCTATGACTTCATTTGCGATCTGGCTTCGGATCGGAATTTGGGTGAGACCCTTGATCTTTTCGGCAGCCTCCCTGGGCTCCATGATCCGCTCGACGATGGCTTTTCCACCGTGTCCTATTTCCGCCATATTCTTTCTCCTTTCTCCGCCTTAAAGCCGTTACTCGACTTTAGGAAGAAGTCCTTTTAAGCTTCGAGAAACCGCACCAGCATATAGTGCGGTGCTCCCACTCCGCCCGGTAACGTTTCAGCAAAATGGAATGGAACAACAATGATAGTCGCGAAAGGGGTTTAGTGTAGTGAAACTGGGGTCTTCTGTCAAGGCTAAAAACACTCGCTCTCTGCTTGAATCGAGATTCGATACTCTCCAGCCTTTGTCTTCGGAAAAGAGCCAAAATACGACCCGGAAAGACTCCCTTAACCGCTATGACAAGTGTCCCATCTCTCGCATTTAAGCAATAGCCATGCCAATCGAAAAAGACACTCAATGCGCAAGACGATGAGGCCGTGTCTCGCCGGAGCTGGACACACTCTTGTTGCACGGCAAACATGCCTGTCAGGATTTTTTACAGAATGTAAAAGGTGTCTGTAATCCATGCAGTTGGATCATCGCACGCGCCACAAACGCAAACTTTGGTCTCTTCCTCACTTGCTCAGGGATGTTGGACACTAGAGGGCCTGGGCAAGTCACAAGACTCCCCCGATAAATTTGTCTTTCGCAGCACCATGCTAAAGTTTCTGGAAGTTTCAGCGGCTTGCCGTCAGCAAATCCGGTACTCGCCAATGTGCGCGCACCGGCCCCATAGGGGAATCCGTGAAACGCTTTGCAAGGAGAATCCCGGTGAGTTCTTTGGGTGAGAAATAGGCTAGAGGGTTGTACATCTTGTTTGTTACGCGCACTTCCAGATGGAGATGCGGACCGGTGGAACGTCCAGTGTTGCCCACCAACGCAATCTTCTGTCCCCGGCATACCTTCTGGTTCTTCTTCACCTTGATTTCGCTCAAATGCGCATAATAGGTGTAAACTCCGCAGCCGTGGTCGATCAGCACTGTGTTGCCGTAACGCCTAAACTTCTTTCGGCTCCCCGTAAAGATGACGCGGCCGTCCGCGCAGGCTACGACGGATCGCCCCACAGGAGCTGCGATGTCCAGTCCTTTGTGAAAACGACCCCATCGGTAACCGAATGGGGAGGTGAGAACGCCACGCGGCACAGGAAATTTAAGCTCCGGAACAACCGGGTCTCGTTTTCCCAAGATGGCGGCTGAAAGCACTTGGCGATTATGATTCTTGCTTGCCGAGCTTGCCGTTGCGCTCTTCTGCCATCGGGAAGCTTGTTCGCTCTCATCGAGAAGCGCCTGAGCCGGCAAGAATACTTCATCCCCTTCCTTCATGTTGTAAGGTGGGAGGACTTTGTTGATTTTTGCTACCTTGGCAAAGTCGAGGCCGTACACGTCGCAAATATGTCGAAGGCTCTCCCCGGCTGACACAATATGAAACGCGCCCTCCTGTTGAGGAGTACGGGATGTGGACCCCTTTTCCGCTATATCAACGTTTTGTTGAGAAGGAGGTTTTAAGTCAGGAGTTTTTTTGACTATTCCTACACCAGATGAACACGAGGCGAGCAATGGCAGGAGAATCGCCACGAACCATTTGAATGTACGATCCATACCTTCTCCACGCGGAAAATCCAATCCATTGGAGCGCCATCATACTTTATATTCAACAATAAAGTCAATTATAAAAGCTAGTAATGCTTATTTTCTATAAATTATATTATCTTATGGTCATAACTATTAATGAGACAGAAGCCGGCAGAGACACAGAGGCTAAGAAAGGGAGCAGAAACCTTGTCCGTGCCTCTGTGTCTCTCAGTTCTTTGCTAATGAGCGGCTTCGAATACTGAAATCCGGAAGTGGGCCGAGCCGGTGGCAGAGCGGCAGTCGGCCTTTCGCTGTTTGAACAAAGCCGATTAGGCGATTATTTCCCGGCGGCCGGAGCTGCTGCTGGGCCAGGAGCGACCGGAGCGGCAGAGGCAGCGGGAGCGGCTGGCTTCGCAGGCTCGGGCACCTTTTGAGCCCCCTGATTACTCTGTTTGGCCACCAAGCCGGTGAGCTGCTGCTTGACGCTGCCCAGCTCTTCGTTATACTGCTTGATTTGCCTGCTCAGATTCGTCTGAGCACTCTTCTTGATGTCCTCCATCTGGCTTTCCAGGCGAGCAATGTGCGCATCCAGTTGTACCCTCTGTTTCACGAGGCTATCAATTGAACCGGCGATCGCCTTCGCCTGCTGATCCAAGCCCAAGTCGCTCTGTTGTTTGGCCTGATTGATCTGGCTTTGTATGCGGTCGGCCTTTTGTTCGAGCGTTGTGATCTCGGATGAAAGATCCTGAGCATAGCTGTTCAGGCAAAGGGCCACCATAAGAATTGAAAGAATCATAGTCAGGATGACAGTTTTCTTCATCGCTCAACTCCTCGTTCCATTGATTTGAGACCGCTGGCCTCATTCCTCGGGGGACATTCATACCACAGACTGCCGAGAATGCAACAATATTTTTTCAATGATGCCAAAAAGTTCTGTATCAAATTGAAACCAAAACTTTAAATAATCTATTTGGAGTGGCCCTTTCGACCATAAACCGGTTCAAAGCGCGCCGGGGCAACATCCGCAAAAATGGCCCGATTCGACGCTCAAGAAGTTCCCCTTTTTTGTTTACTTTCTGCGGGTCTGGTGGTAGAGATGCGGCCTGTGAGGACAATCCGGCTTACTCCTGCAGCGGCTGCGATGGAAAGCCGGTATTTCATGATAGATCTCAAGTCTCGGTACTTCATAAGCGGAGGCTTCCCGTCTTGAGTGGCTGGCGCCTTAAGATTGTGACCCCCATTGTCGCGTGGTTCCCGTTGATTCTATTTTCGGCGTGCAGTCTTCTGCCCGACATTTGTGAAGGGGCCTCCACGATCCCGGGTGAAGGCCAGCACGGTCTTTTTTACGCGGTCACTCATCTCCACCCTGTCGTTTATCTCATTCTCTTTCTCATAGCTGTATTGTCCGTGATTAATCTGGTTGTCCAGGGCTGGGTGCCGCTAAGAGTATTGCAGTTCTCCAGGATCGACACCTTCTCCCCAAAGATGGGGAGGAAGGGCGCCCACGGTTCTCCGGGGCAAGGCTTGGAACGTGCGCGACCTGGTTTGTCGGGCAAGCTTACATCAGGCAAAGCCGGCCGTAACCAGCCAGGCCAACCGGGTAGAGATGAGGGGATCATCGGGGTGCGCCGGGTGGCCAAGGGTTCGGATCCCGGGACGGCAGTGAACATACCTACGCCTATGGAAGGTGTAAATCATCCTTTGCCGCAATTTACCGCTGTTGGGGAGGCCCAAACAGGCACTCCAAGGATCCTGGAGCGCGAGACGGATCAAAAACTACCTTCACAGGAATTCAAGTTTTCGTCCGCGGTGGATCTCCTTTCCCAAGAAGAAATGGAGCGCCGCGAAAAAGACCAACTAGTGGTCTCCGGAACGGTCAAGGGACCCGACGGCCATGGGATTGCCTCCGTGATGGTGTATTTGACTGATCAAGCGGGCAATCGCGTGGGACAATCGTCTCGTTCGGCCCGAGACACTGGAGAATTCAAAGTCTTGGTGAATGAACCCGGCCGGTACGCGCTCACCGGTTACAAAAGAGGGTTCATTATGGAGAGCAGTGAACCGGTGATTTTGCCCATTGAGTCAGGGAAGATTGAGGGATTCAATTTTCGCATGATGCCCGAGGGATGCCTGGTTCACGGCCGAGTCCTTGTCGAGGGCGAGACGGCAGGTGCTCCTGATGTAGAGGTGACGTGCATATGTGGCGATGGAGCTTTTTCCCGTTCGGATCGCACCGATCCAGCCGGGGAATTCAGGATTTCCGGCGTACCGCTTGCATCCAAATGTTTTATTGAAGCCTACGGGATAGATGGAGAGGTTCTGGCCCGTTCAGCTCCGTTCGAGACACTTCACAAGAAAGAGGTTTATCGTAAAATAGCCATTCCTCCACTTCCCAGTTCCCAAAAGACCTCAAGCGTAGATCTCGAGCCTGCTGTTGTGTGGGATGATGACAAAGGAGACCACACGGGGCCCCCGCATCCCCCTGCTGCAGGATCGATAACCCAGACCTGACTGCCTCAAGCCTTACCGCCCCATTGAATGAAATTGCCGGTTCTAGGTCGATTCACCCGCGTCCAATCAGAGCAGAGTAGACTTGCACTTCCCCTTTGAGCTTTCCAACAACCAGCCTACGCATCCGCGCATTTGCAGCGGTAATGATGGCCTCTACGGTCTCTTGCTCGTCTGCACCGGATTTTAACAGGTCCAGTTTATTCAGGAAAGGCACTATGCGCGCTGTCTGGGGGACTCCCTTCAGTGCGCCTTCGGGATGGCTCAAGAGTCGGCCCACAGCATTTGGCTTGATGATCTCTCCCGGCCCGAGGCCCGTGACGGATAGGAATCGCTCCAACCGAAAAACCCATTCTTCAGTGGCCGGCTTTCCAATACTGTCCAGGCCGACGACAGGAATGACCAGATCCACAAAGTCAGGAATTACAGGCTCCCATCTCTCAGGCGCTTTGATTGGGCGACCGGCCGCTCCGTCGGCCTCGATCAATACCCGGCCTGCCACATCCAGGCAGCGCTTTATCGTATCCGCAGAGACACCTTGAAGCTTACGGCTTGAATGGTCCAGAGACTGAGCGACAGTAACATGCCCCCATTCCGACAGATGAGTCGGGAGCGAAATGAGTTCAGGATCATCCTCCAAGAGAATCAGCCATGGAGATTCGTGAGATTTCGGCAGGAGAATCTTCGTCGTGGTTGTGGTGACCACCTTCTCGTGGCGTGCAACCATTTCCCGGGCCAAGGCATACATGAGGGAACTCTTCCCCCCTGCGCCCACCAGGGCCACGCTGCGAATTGTCGAGTCGATATCAAAGCACTGCAGCAGAGATTCTTTATCCAAAGATACGGCCAAAGATCAGATCCAAGGAGGTGTCAGACTGTACCTTATGCGAAACGATGAGGCGTTCCCTGATACGATCATGGGCCCCTTGCATTGTTCGTACTTGTAGACCTTTAAGACATAGGTGCCCCTGTTCCCAATGTCATAGCATTTGGTCTGGTTGTCCCAGGTAATCCAAACCTTGAAGCGATCCAAGAGCGTATAGGGAGGATTACACCTGATATCAAATACCTGCACGTACACCGGCCCGACATAGCCTTCCGGCCAGTTGATGAAGTATCTGGTTCCCCTCGCCCATGACAGGGTTGGTAAGACTATGATAATGGAAATTAAGACTATTGAACGACAAATCCATTTGCTCATGTCAGTTCCTCTCTCACGACCTCTGATGATCCAGAGAAATGTCTAAAGCAATATATCATGAATAACAGCAATTTGAAAGTATTTTTTGATGTGTTTACTTAGGTCGGGAACTATCGGAAAATAACCGTATCAAATCATCGCCATTTGAGTTCGATCATGCAGTAGCCGCTACCCATCATTCTCGCGCACTCGGGTATCCAGAGAGGGCCTTGAGGGTAAACAGTAGTTGAATTCCCGCGTTCGCGGAGATGACGCGACACAAGTTGTTGCCTGCTGCCGCAAGGTGGCCAACTGTGAAAGTTGTGACATTTGTGTGCGGATAGCCGCCTAGCCCTCGGTTCGCCCGCTTTGCTTGTTGGCACATGCGGTGGAACGAACCGGTGAGCCGGCCTCAAGACCTGGATTCAAGCTGTTGAAGAGCGCAATCTGTTCTTGGATGGACAACCTGCACTTGGCCTTACTGCCTCCCTTTGAGCGGCATGCCGCGCAGCGCGTCTCCGCGCAATTCTGGCACATTTTGCAGTCCGGGCACGGATGTTTGCCTGGTGAGGCGTGGTTTGAAGGAGATTGCATCGTGGCACCTGTCATGTTAATTTAACGAGTCTTTCAGGTGTGTCAAATACCAAGAGCGACTTTCAGCTTCCAAGCTGTCGTTAAGACAGGTCATCCAAAGACAAGATCGCTCAGGCCAAAGAGAACCTCATGAATCCCGTTGTTGTGAAAGAGACCAACCTATCGCCGCCACTCGTCCTTGTTGGCCGAGGAAAGGTCAGGGACATCTACCGCGTTGAAGATAAGCTGCTCATTGTCTCAACCGACCGGCTATCTGCCTTTGACGTCATCCTTCCGGATCCAATCCCGGATAAGGGAAAGGTTCTCAACAAGCTCAGCCTGTTCTGGATGGCCAGAACACAGGATGTAGTCCCCAATCATCTGATCACCGCGGACGTGGATGAGTTTCCGGACGAGTGTCGCAAATCCTCAGGACTTCTGGAAGGTCGCAGCATGCTGGTCCGGAAGGCTGAAACATTCCCTGTGGAATGCGTCGTCCGAGGATATATCATCGGCAGCGGCTGGAAGGATTACCAGAGCACGGGAAGTCTTTGCGGCATCTCTATGCCACCTGGTCTTAAGCAGGCCGAAAAGCTTCCTGAGCCCATATTTACGCCATCAACCAAGGCCGACATCGGAGACCATGACGAGAACATCTCATTTGATCGGGCCGTGAACTTGGTGGGAGCGGAAACCGCCCGATGGCTGCGGGATAAGACGATAGAACTTTATTTGCACGGCTCTCGCTGGGCTGAGGAACGCGGGATCATTATAGCGGATACCAAGTTTGAATTCGGACTTGTGGATGGGGTCCCTACGTTGGTAGATGAAGTTCTTACGCCGGATTCCTCTCGCTTTTGGCCGATGGATGAATATCGCGCCGGGATTTCGCCTCCTTCTCTGGACAAGCAGTTCGTGAGGGACTACCTGGAAGGCCTGGCTTGGAACAAGAAACCTCCCGCGCCTGCTTTGCCCGCGGAGATCATCTCGAAAACCAGGGCCAAGTACTTGGATATCTACCGAATTCTTACCGGAAGCGATTTGTAGCTAATTTCAACAACGTCACCAGATGCTTTAAAGACACGCGTGGCTGCACATGTATGCTGTCGGTCTCGCGTGGTGGAATTTGTCAGTGCGAGCCAAGCGAAGCAATCCCCGTTTCCCCGCGATGGAGATTGCTTTCCCGCGGAACGTGGGATTTCACTCCTGGCAATGACAGGCGCGGCAAAATGCCGCCGCACAGCTGAATGAGTGCCTCCCCGCGTCCAGTCCGCTTGAGTGACCACGTGAAGCATAGGTGTTACCCCGCTTGTTGCTCTTCTCACGCGCAACAGTTCCCGGAGAAGCCCCTGCCTGTTGCCCTTTGGGCGTACCATCTCTTACGTTCTGACTTTCCTCCAATTATTCATATAGTTACAGCATCTAGATATTCTCAAAACACAGCTTGACATTAACCATGTTCCGGTAGAGATTACCCCCGTTGTTTTACTTGCGTATATTAGTCGTGGGTCGCTTGAGCAAGCCGTTGCTCGGCATTAAAATAATAGAAGAGGCGTATGACGTCATCCTTTAGATATTTCCGGGACTCAAGGTCGACAAAATCAAATTCTTGAGTAGATCTGGAGCGGGTCATGTACAAGAGCACCAAATTCATATTCATAACAGGTGGCGTCCTTTCCTCCCTGGGGAAAGGATTGTCCGCGGCCAGTATAGGCGCGTTGATGGAATGTAGGGGCCTTACTGTGACCCTCCTGAAGATGGACCCTTACATCAACGTTGATCCCGGGACCATGAACCCGTTCCAGCACGGCGAAGTGTTCGTGACCGATGACGGCGCGGAGACCGACCTGGACCTTGGCCATTATGAGCGGTTCACCCATGCCTTGCTCCGGCAAAAGAACAACTTTACAACCGGCCAGATTTACGACTCGGTCATACAGAAGGAAAGAAGAGGAGAATATCTCGGTGCAACAGTTCAGGTGATCCCTCACATTACCGACGAGATTAAGGACAAGATTCGGAACCTGGGAAATGGGGTCGATGTGGCCATTGTCGAGGTGGGAGGCACTGTCGGAGATATCGAAAGCCTTCCCTTCCTTGAGGCCATACGCCAGTTGCGGGCCGATCTGGGGCCTCAGAACGTGCTCTACATCCATCTTACCCTGCTTCCGTTTGTCAAGGCCTCGGGCGAAGTGAAAACAAAACCCACACAACACAGCGTGAAGGCCCTCAGGGAAGTCGGTATCCAGCCGGACATCCTCATATGCAGGACCGAAAAAAAGATCACTCGCGAGATTAAAGAAAAGATTGCCCTGTTCTGCAACGTCAGACCGGAAGAGGTCATTGCCGCTGAGGATGTGGATTGCATTTACGAGGTCCCCTTGATGTTCCACGAAGAGGGGCTGGATCAGAAGGTGATTGAGCATCTCAATATTTGGACGCGTGCCCCGAGACTCGATGGGTGGATATCGTTCGTAGAACGCGTCAAATCCTTGCAAGACGAAGTAACCATAGGCATCGTCGGAAAGTACGTGGAACTTCGCGAATCCTACAAGAGCCTAAATGAGGCCCTCTTCGCGGGAGGGGTTCACAATAATACGAGGGTCAATCTAAAATTCATAGATTCTGAAATGATAGAAAAGCATGGCATTCGCGCGGAATTCAGCGACGTGGACGGCATCCTTGTTCCGGGCGGCTTCGGTTCGCGAGGGATTGAAGGGAAAATCGCGGCTGTGCAATATGCCAGGGAAAACCTTATTCCGTACTTCGGTATCTGCCTTGGAATGCAGATGGCAGTGGTCGAGTTTGCAAGACACGTATGCGGGATGGAAGGAGCGAACTCAACCGAGTTTGATTCTCGCTCACCGTACCCTGTCATAGACCTGATGGATCCAGATAACTGTCGACTTCGAAGAGCCGGAACAGCTCGGCACGGGTCCGACGGTGAGGCTCCTTCCGCCCCAGGTAGAGATGCCAGGCATCGCCGCGGTGGAAGTCGAAGAAGGCCTCGGCCCCCCCGTGGATGTCGACCAGCTCCCCCTTGGTTTTTTCCTTGTACTGGGCATCGAGCCCGAACGTGAAGGTGCCGGCGCGGCCGTCGATCACCGCCAGGGAGCGGAGGAGCGGCTCGCGGACGACCTGGCCGGGCTTGTCGAGTTCGGACCGCTTTCGCAGCAGGTCGGCCTTGCCCTCCAGCAGCAGGATCGGCCCGGGAAAGACGATGGCCAGGAGGAACTTGCCCGAGAAGGCGAAGCCGTTGTCCGACAGGGTGCCGATGGTCACGCCGGCCCCCAGCGCCAGGCTGCCCGGGCGGGGGTCCCACTTCGTCTTCAGGTCGGTGACGCCGGGCTCGCCGCGCTTGTACCAGCCCGGGCCGCCGTCCGGGTTCTCGAACCAGCCCTCGTCGGGCCGCTTGTTCGGCTCCAGCTGGTACGCGAAGAGCCCGGCCATGCCGTAGACCGCCAGCCCCGAGGACCACAGCGGGATGCCGGCGGGCAGCTCGACCCCGAGGTAGATGGCGAAGAAGTTGTACGACCCGGCGCCCGTCGGCCGAGCCGAACACCAGCTTGGCATCGGCTCGCATGTTGATCGCGGTCAGGTCGAGACTGATGGCGCCATCGAAGCGGTGGACCGTCTCGAGGCCGGCCGGGGTGCTCACCTGCTGCCCCCCGGTGTAGGAGACCGAGCCCTGGAAGCTCAGCACATCGGGGACGGTGAATGCAACGCTGACCCCGTTGAACGTGATGGACGGCGGCCTCCCGTCTCCATACCAGGTGATGCGCAGCCCTTCGACCGAGCCGCCGGCAGGCAGGCCGTCAACGAGCTTCAGGGTTCCCGAGAAGCCAACCCATTTGCCCCCATCCTCCGTCTTACCGAAGCCGAGCTTTGTGATCTCGAGCTTGAAGCCGTAGAAATCGAGGCTGCACTGTTCACGGATATTGAGCCAGCCCCCTTCGAGATGCACATTGCCATCGGAGTCGATCGCCAGTTCCTTGACTTGGAAACTGGGCCAATCAGGGCCGCCGATGAGCGGTGTGAGCTTACCGCTCATCTTCGCCGTCAAGGTGCTCCCCTTGACCTCGAAGCCCAGGCTATCGATCTCCATGCTGAGAATGCCGGGCTTCGTGATGGTGGACAACCCGTTCGTGCCGCCGAGTTTGACCCCGAATCCGCCGCCCAAGTTGAGGCCGATTTCGACGTCCACGGGCGCGTCAAAAAACGGAAGAGTCATCTGCCCGGTGATCGCCGTCGCAGAGAGTGCGTTTTGCACGAACGCCACTTCGGCGTGGCAGAGGGCAAAGGACATGCCAAAGAACTGGGCCGACAATGCCGGTGTCCAGGTATCAGTCACCGTTCCGGAGAAGCCGCCGTTGCCGATATAGCCGTCCGTCAGTTTCAGGTTGCCGACGATTCCCGCCAGCTCGCCCGGCAGGTATACGGCCGCCACGCCGATATGAACGCCGCGCCAGCCCACCGGCTTACCCGGGGGCGGGGAAGTGCCGTCGAGGAACAAGCCCACCGGGGCGCTTCGACCACCACACCCGTATCGCCAATGAAGCTGGGCGGCAGACTGATGTTGACGGCGCCACTCGCGGCGACATTGCCGTCGGCGTCTAGCGAGAGGGTCACGTTCCCAAGGGTAATGTCGACGTGATCGGCTGAGGGGTCTCGTTCAAAGATGTCCGGTTTGCCCGGTTCTGCCGCCTGAACCCGCCGCGCCGGTTTCAGCAGCGTCGGTGCCAGCCGCAGCGCGATGGGTATGTCCACAATCGAGAACTTGGGCGTCGGCTCGGCGTCGAATTGAAACGCGAAGGCGGTGTTCGAGCCGTTGGGCGCAAAGACCAGCTTGACCGCATCGAGGCCTGGAAGGCCCACGGCCAGCTCCGCTTCGAAGAGAAGGGCCGTGCGGATGATCTGGTGAGGTTCGTAAACCACGTCTACGGGTTCGATCCAGACCTTGTCCAGAGGTTCCAGCGACGGGAGATCGAGCAGATCCTTGGGCCATGAATTCTCGATCAGGTCTTTCAGTGGCACGAACAGTGTTGAATCCATAGCTGGCCTCTCATCAGACTGTTCGACGAGAATCGAAGTCAGTGATGTTGTCGTACTGTTCCTGATTGAAGGCCTGCGCCGCGGCAGGCAGCGGCAACGGTCGGGCCGTGATCGGAGTGGTCGAAAGTGTATAGGGCGGGGACGATCCCCAGGAGGGTTTCCAGACCGCCAGGGCATGGTTCAGGTTGTCCAGCGAGGCGCTGGTCCGCAGGCTTACCAAAGTGCCCTCCCCAGAGGTCGATCCTCGCCTGCTTGGCCAGGGTATCGTGCTTATCAAGGACTCCCACCGATATCTCCCCGTCGGTGTACAGGCTCCGCCTCATGCAGTTTGCCGAGCCCACGAACAACCAATGGTCGTCGATGATGGTCGCTTTGGAATGGACAACGACATTCCGACGCACGAACAGGCCGATACGGTCGCGTTGCGCAGCGGTCAGTGGTCCCTTCAGAAGGTGGTTGTTGATCGCTTCAACCAGCGGGCCATCGTTGGGTGGATCGGCGGGATCAGGGCGCCGGTGAGGAGGATGACTTTAACGGTATTGTTTTTCTTCACCCGTTCGTTGAGCCAATCCATCACATCGTGTGACCAGAACGATTGATCCTCGATGTAGATATACTCGGTGGCGTTAGCGATGGCCTTCTGCCAGGTGACCTTGACCTCAAAGATGCCGTTGGGGGCGAATGACATTGGTTCCGTGCCGAAGTGGGGTTTGATGGACTTAAAGTGGAATTGAGGCAGCGTCCGGGCTACCTGTATGTAATGGTCACCTGTATTGGTTGACGGAAGGGTTCGGGCCGGGACCGAAATCGTGCCGCTCTCCCCTGGGAGATCATGGCTCCGTATGATCCTGCCTGTCACCATGAATCGCTCCACCGGTGCTTCTGTTGTTCGTTCCAGAGCGAACGGAAGTGGTCATAGAACACCTGGACTGCCGGACCGGTCACCGCGACGGCCATGTCGTGCCAGTATTCACGACCCGGCGTGGTTGGGGTGGACACTACTGGACCGGGATGCATTTCGCCTGCGATCCGGTCCGGTACGAAATCGATGCCCCCGATGAAAGCCCGGGGGGCTTTGCCATCGTGGGCGACCACCATCTTCAAATGGATGGCGCCAAGGAGGTGCCCTACCGTCAGGGCGTAGACGCGATTGGCGAGCGGTTTGACGCTGCCCACGTCCTGGTTCCGGAGGTCATCGATACTCATCAACGTGCCTGTGACCACGTTCCAGTAGCCGCCCACATGATTGGCCACCGATTTCATCAGAATGGCCGAGTTTGCCCAGCCCATGAGGCGAACGTCCACGCCGGCCGCCGCCTTCTGGGCAAGCAAGGGTGCCATGGAAGGAAATGGACCGGCCTGATCGTCCTCCAGGCGGAACGGAGGCCAGGCGTCGCCCGTCCTGGTCGTCGGGGATTGTGGTACGGTGACGCCCGGGGGAAGCGACCCTGTGGTGACGGTGCCTGGGCCGGACGTCAGATGCTGCCACCAGCCGGCCACGTAAAAAAACTGGTTCGCAACCCCTGACCCGGCTCCCAGGCTGGTCAGGAGCGAGCGGATGGCACCGAAGTACCGGCGTCCGTCGATCAGAAGCGTGACCGTATTGCCGGACGTCGGGTTCGGGACCGCCTCTCCTGTCGCGGTCGCGTCTGCGGCTGCGGCAAAGTAGGTAGTGATCTGGGTCGCGATATCCATCCAAAGATCCCGCCTGCACTAGAGGGGTGGTAGCGTCACGGCGCCGCCGATCGCCGTTGCTCCCGTGGCCTTGCGTACGCGAACACGATACTGATACGACTGAGTGGGGTCCGCATCCCCATCGGTCACGGTATGCGTCCCGGGCGGGAACCAGTCTTTCAGCGTTGTCCACAGACCCTTGCTGTCGCGACGTCGCTGCAAGAGGGCTTCGGCCGGGCTCGTCCAGGTCGCCTGCGCCAGGCTGTCACCCCCCACGTTGGCCCACGTGACTTCGAGTCGGCGGCGGCGCAGGAAGAGCCTCGTCGAAGGCGCGGGCGGCCATGGGCGGCGATGGGTCTGAGATGTTGCCGGCGTCGTCTACCGCCGCCAACCGGTAGTAGAACGTCACCTCGCCGGGAAGCGGCTTGTCCGTCCAGCTCACATCGGCAGGCCGCGTCGTGGAGTCCCCGGCGACGACGGCCTCGGTGTGCATCAGGGTCATCAGCCGCAGATCGCAGGCGTCCACCTCCGTCTCCGCGCGATACACCCGATACTCGGCAAGATCCGGTTCGCGGTTGGAGGCCCAACTGAGAGTAACCTGCTGATCGCCCCCCAGCACCTTGGTGATCGCCGGGGTGCGCGGAGGCACCACGTTGGGGAGCCAGACCGGTGGGCTGGATAGGCTCAGCGCACTCCGGTTGTTGGCGCTGTCTACGTAGGCCGAGCGGTAGAAAGAACGATTGGTCGAACAGCCGTCCAGTACGTCAACGTACGCCCGGATGCCGGGTCCACCGCGAAGTCGGGTGGGTTTGTCGGGCCCCACCCGGTTGGCGTTGGAGGGGTCGTCCGAATCGAGTGGCTGGATCGTCAGTTGAGCGAAGGCCTGCTCGTTGTCTGGCAGACCGGCGAGCACGCGGAGGGCGTCCGGGGATAACACTCGGTAGTAGGCCATGGCCGCTCCGGTCCCCGCCACGTCGTGCCCGAAGTCGTTCAGCCGATTCAACTCGTTCGCCACCTGTGCGTTTCGTGCTATCCCATACCGCGGTTCGACGGCCACGTCGGGGAAGAGCTGGAGTTGACCGGCGTCGATCGCAGAACCAGGACGTCGTGACCAGTCATCTTTGAACAGAGTGTCATCGAGCACTCGGAAGATGTGCGTCCGCAGGTGGGGCGTCGGCAGCCACCGGAATGTGTAATAGGAACGGCCGTGAGCATCGGCCGGGGTGGCGAAGGCCCTCTCCGCGACGTAGGGAGGGACCCGGGGTGCCGGCGGTTTCTCCGCGCGCACGCGGAAGATCTGCGCCGGGGCGCCGACCTTGCTCTCGTTGCCGGGCCGCCCGCCCCATCGGCCCGAGGACCACCTGGGATCGTCCGGGGTGCCCGCGTCGCCGTCCGCTGCGGAGACCCCGACCCAGCCGAATGCGATCGGGTCGGCCAGCGACGTAGTGAGGGGCAAGCCCTGCCGATAGGCCCCATCCGCGGCGGGCAGGAACACCTCGTACCGACGGACCGATCGGCCGGCATCCTGCGCCACGGTTACCCCCTGGTTGTAGCCCACGACGTGATACCGCTCTCCCCAGTTGGCCGAGTCACCGTAGTCGACGAACAGCGGATGCCGGATGTCGTAACCCTTCCCCGATGCGGTCGGTCCCTCGTAGTTCCGGTCCAGCGTGAGCTGGGTCGGCGAGTCGACCCGGGCCACGGTGTAGGTGGTGAGATCCCCGGCCACCTGCAGCTTCTGACCGGCCAGGGTGCCCGACCAGGCGGTGCCCACGCCCGTCAGGGTCGGGGAGCCGGCCGTGATCGAGATCCTCCCCTCGGCGTAGCCGGGCGGGATAGTCAGCGTGCACGGGGCGTTCGCGGCCGGGCCGACGTCGTGCGCTGGACCCAGATTCCGCACGCGGAGCCGCAACGGGCTGCCCTGGCTGCCCAGGACCGTGAAGAAGTCCTGGCTCACCCGCAGCGAGGCCCCCTGGTAGGCGCCGGGCGGTGCGGAGTCGGCGATGTCGGTCTCGACGTCACTCTCGGCACCGGCGGGGATGACTCGAATCGTCCGGCCGAGCCGCTCGTTCAGCCGGCCGGTCTGGAAGTAGACGCGGAACTCACGCGTATCGGGCGCCTGGCTCATCTGCTCCTGAGTCCAGAGCCAGCGCACCCGCAGGCCGATCAGGTTGCGCCGATCCGCCTCGGGCAGGGCTCGGTACCACGACGAGGCCGTCAGAGCGGACCACCAGGCCTGGTAGGCGGTGTCCTTCAGCACGGTCGGGTCGGCCGGGTCGAGTGCGAATGCCTCGATCCCGGAGGGGGGCGGCGGCGGGGTCCGGTCCGCCGTGTTGACGGCGAACGGGTGGACCGGCCGGTCGCCGGGCGGGTCGCGGTAATACCAGGGGCGAGGATCCGGGGGCGGCGACCACTGGTACCACGGCCCCTCGGGTCCCAGTGGACTATGGCGGCCGAAGATGTCCACCCCGCTGACGCGGTAGCTGCTCCAGCCGGCCGGCGGGCGGTCGATCGCGTGCAGGGGGAACGGCGGCCATCCCGGGGGACGTTGCGGTACACTGCCCTCCGGCAGTCGGGGCTTCGCGACCAGGACGGGCCGCTCGCCGGTCAGTAGCTTGTAGCGATGGACCGTCGGGGCACTCAGCGGCTCGGCGATACCGAGGTCGGTGGCGCCAGAGGTGGTACATGACCGCACCCATCGGCAGCAGTTCGCCGCCGGGCGCCAGCGGGAGATCCCATCGCAGGCCCACGCGGTCGGCCCCGGGTCCGGCACCCGGCAGGGCATAAGTCCTCAGGCCTTCCGGTGCAGGCAACGACGGCGCCGGGCCACGGGACAGGTTGAAGACGGAGGTGGCGGATAGCCCGCCGTCGCCGGCCCGATAGAGGGCGAGGACCTGGGCCGGGTCCAGGCCCCCGCGACCCTCGTTGTCGGCGACGAGGAGGTAGTCGTAGGCAACGCCCGGCTCGGCCGTCCGGTCGACCCAGTAGAGGCCGACGGCCTGGGCGACGGCCGGGTGCAGGGCCGCGAGCAGGACCAGGTCCAGGGGGGAGTAGCGGCACAGGGCGGGCGCGGAGCCGTCGGCCCCCGTGCTTCGTGTCCGGGGCACGACGGCGTACCCGGCCCCGGAGCGGGTCGGCCCGGCGTAGGCTCGGTCGAGCGTCAACTGCTGGGGCGAGACGACCTGGGCTATCACGTAGGTCGCCGGCTCGTCGCCGAAGCGAATCGCGAGGCCCCGCAGCTCGTCGCCCCAGCCGGTGCCCTGTCCTCGGACGGTGGATGAACCGTCGACGACGGCGACCGTGCCCGTCACGGCGATCGCCAGCGGCAGGGACCTATCCGCCATCGCACCCCCGGCGGCCCCGCCGGCAACCAGGTGGACGAGGTGGTCGTGGAGCTGCCCGAAGGGATCCCGCCAGATCGTGTAGGGCCGGCCGGCGCCGGACGCCCCTCCATACCCCCGGCTAAGGATGAGCCGGTCGGGAGCGGTCACCTGCGTGATGGAATAGGCCGTTGCATCTCCGTCGACCTGAAGGAGGTGGCCGACGAGCCCTTCCGTCCAGCTCGTGCCGATCCCCGCGAGGATCGGGGAGCCGCTGCGGACCGTGACCGTGCCGGCGGCGGGGACCGGCTCGGGGTAGGGGGCGAACCGCTTGGGATCGCCGTAGAGGATCCGCCGCCGGGCCAGGTCCCGGGCCGCCGCGAGATCCTCTCCCCGGCCCGCCGTGCACGGGTACTGGGGATGCGTCACGGGCAGCCGTAGCGGTGCGGGCAAGTCGGGGACCGGCTCCCAGCCCTCATTCGCGTCCTCAGCGACCGGCACGACGGTCAGGTCGACCAAAGCCGCCGGCCCCGGGCCGAACTCGACCGCGGTAAACGCGTCAAACTCCAGCCCGATCGGGACGACCTGGCCGGCCTTCCCCCGGGCGACGGCCCGAGCCACCGGGACGTTGTCCGCCCAGGCGGTCACCCGGACCTCAGCCTCGGGCTCGATCACCGACTCGTACCGGAATTCGTGGAGGAGTATCCTCGGCCTCTCCACCGGCCTATGCCGCCGCACGACGACCCGGACGATTGCGCCGCCGGTCAGCTCGAACGCCTCGGGTCGACGGGCCCCAACCGCACCGATCGTCGCCGTGTCCGCCACCGAGCCATCCGCGTTGAACGCCTCGATCGTCGCCGCCGACTTCAGGTGCGTCAAGGCGAGCCGAACCATCCTGCAGGGGTTCGGTAGGTCGATCCGGAGCTCGTAGCCGCAGTCAAGGCCAGTGATCCGTCCCACTTCGGATTCCCCAGAGTGGTACGTCGAGGCAAGCCGAATCATCCTGAAGGGGTCCGGTAGGTCGATCCGGAACTCGTAATCCCAGTCCAGGCCAGTGATCCGTCCCACTTCGGATTCCCGAGAGCGAATCACCGTGCTGGGCTGCGGCGAGCCGAGCTTATCCCGGACCTCGAAGCGCACGCCCTGCTCCATCAGCGGGTTGGGACCCGGTCCCACGATCCGCCCGGTGAACACGATCCGCCCGCCCACACCCGTGGTCGTGCTCTCGCCCCGCCGGAACCCGACCAGCGCCGCGACGCGGCGGGCGCGCTTCCCTTCAGGGAGCGCAAGCCGCAGGTAGCGTCGCCCCGCCAGGTCGTACTCGCCCGTACCGGCAGGCGGGAAGTTATCGGTCACGATCAAGTCGGTGTCGCTGCTCAGCTCCCCCAGAGAGGTCGAAACACGTGTGCCGAGTGGCGGTCCCTCACCGGACACGTGTCCCGCCCCGCCGAGGGCTTTCCCGGTCCCCGGCGATGCCGACGACGATAGAGGTAGAAGCCATGCCACGGGAACCCCAGCCCGGTCCGGAAGGCCCAGCGGAGATGGACACCGTCAACCAGAGTCGGCTGGACCGCATCTGGCGGCCGGTTACCTGAGATGCCCAATCCCGTGAGGGATAACTTCTCCTCGCTCCGGGCCATGGTTCGACCTCGCCACCACTTTTTGCTACTCGCCGTTCACGGTGAACTCGACCTCGCCGTCGTAGGAAGCGTTCCTGTCCCCCGATCGGTCGCGGAGGCCCAATACCGCTTTCATGGTCACGACGTTGTCGTTGACCTCCGTCGAAACGCCGACCCGGATCTGGCCCATGTGGTGATCGTCCTGGTTATCGTAAGCCACCGAATAGCCGATCAGGCTACCGGCTACCGACTTCACGGGCCGGGGAAAGATGACCGGAACCATCGCCGAGCGAGGGCTACCCAGCATCGGGTTACTGAGGCCGGCCGTACCTATGCGAAACTCCATGGCGAAGCCTTTCCCGTAATGTCAAACAATTCTATATTGACGTTTCCGACAAAAGTCCTGAGTGATAGTCTGGGACGGATAGGGAGTTTGAAAAGAACCAGCGACAAGTCCCTGTTTCCAATGGCTTTAGGTAGCTGTGGCCACCGAATTACCCATCAACTTCGCCCGATCAATATGAACGGGCGTTCAATTTTGTCGGAAACGTCAATATTGACGTTTTAATTTTTTAATGTCCAACTCTGGGATCTAAAATCCCTCGCCTTCAGGCGACCACTTCCAGTACGTCGGGGAAAGCGGTCGCCTGCTCAAAAGCGTGGCTGAGGGGGACTCTCGAAGGAGCCCAAGAGCGAGACGCAGGGGCCGTCCTGCCAGGTGGTCTTCTCCCTCTCCTCTTCCGTCGGGCTTTCAGCCGACTGGCGAACCCACCGGCTTCCAACCGGTGGAGCCGTCAATTATAATCAAATATCATAACGCCAGGAACCATGATGCCATATCATTCCATCTGTTCGCCATCTTAACAGAATCAAGGTCGTCATTCCATCTGTTCGCCATCTTATACAGAATCAAGGTCGATTTCCGAGTCTATAGCAAGGTTACCGGGCTGGTTCTGTGAACAAATCGCCAGTGACGGGCGTACTTCCTGGTAGGACCCTTCCTTCCAGGAGATGCACCATGCCAGGACCCGGCGAATACCGACCCGATCCCACCGAGGGTATCGGGCGCGTCGAGGACTTGCCCAAGCCCAAGATCCGCATCCAGAGCCGCAATTACCGCCGCCGGCCCTGCCCGCGCTGCGGCCACAGCTCCTACCGCGATGCCAAGGCCCGGCGCACCCTCCACGACCTGGGCAATCCCCTGACCGGTCGGCCCCGCGAACTGATTGTGATCTATTCCCAGCACTGTTGCACCCGCTGTCGCAAGTATTTCAATGCCGACATGACGGACCTGGCTGCACCCGGTAGTCACTATACCAAGCCGCGTTATCGACACGGCCGTCCGCTTGGTCATCGAGGACGGCTTACCGTATCGCGCCGCCAGTTGGAGCCTGTGGCGCGATCACCGCGTCTTCGTTCCTTACGCCACGATCCAGAACTGGGTCGAGGACGGGGGGGAAAAGGCACAGCGGCGAATCCCCACCGATTACCTCGACTGGGCACTCTCCGACTTCTCGGGCTATATCGCCGCTGACGAGTTGTATGACGGCCCGTTCTGTGTCCTGTCGATCGTCGATAACCGCACCTTCAAACGGCTGCATCCGACAAGCCTATCGTACCAGGCACGGTTCGGTTAGCAAGGACCGTTCACAAGAATCATGTCACGTCGGAAAACCGGTCCAGGACGCAGGGAAAAAGCGCCATTCCGTGAGGTGAACCTGGTCGGGACTTGATGGTGCGGCCTGGGTTGATTCCAATCATTCCAAGAATCTCGGACAGGACCGGCGGGCCTTCCGGGACGCGACCTCGCCCACCAGCTTTCGGTTTCTCCTCGTCGAGCGGAGCCAGACCGCCCGTTCCGGAGCTCCTGTTGGAAGATTAGATCCGGAGTGAACACGACCATGAGACGACCCTTAAATCCGGGTTCGCGGCGGCCGCTGAAGCTCACTGGCCCTCTGCTGGGCGCTTTTCTTGTCACCCTGGCGGTCGGCTGGCTCGGAGCCGGTCTGCCGGCTCTTGCTCCCGCGCGGAGACGACGACCCCGCGCGGCCGCGAAATGGCTATCCCCTTGCCTACGCGATCAAGGATGCGAAGATCATCGCCGCGCCGGGGACGGTTCATGACCCGGGAACGATCGTGGTCCGGCGCGGGCTGATCGAGGCGGTCGGGCCGGCCAAGGACGTTGTGGTGCCCTTCGATGCCGAGGTGATCGACGGTAAGGGCCTGACAGTCTATCCCGGCTTCATCGACCTGTTCACGACGGCCGGGCAGCGGCCGGGTTTGGAACGGTCGGCTACCGGGCGCGGGCGGCCGGTGGACCTGGCCGAATCGCCGCTGGCCGCGACGCCGGACGACAATCGCCGGGGGCTGACCCCGGAGTTCGAGGCGGCCGGGGCGCTCGAACTGACCGATGCGCTCGCCGAGCCGCGTCGTCGCCTCGGTTTCACCGCCTTCGTGTCGGCGCCCGGCGGCGCGATCGCAACCGGCCAGAGCGCTCTGGTCAGCCTGAGCGGCCTTCCCCGTCGCGACGCGATTCTGAAGGCTCCCGTCGCGCTCCACGTCCACCTCGCGCAGCTCAGCGAGCCTTCCGCCGCGGCGACCCCGGGCCATCCGGACACCCCACTCCAGCCGCCGGGCCTTGGCCGCCGCAGGCTGGCCGTGGATCAGGGCGGCAGCGAGAACCCTTACCCTCGCGCGCTGATGGGCGCGGTTGCCCACCTTCGGCAGGCGATGCTCGACGCTGAATATCACCAGACGCTCGTGGAGCTGGATCAGGGCGGGAGCTCTGTCCGTACGCCCTATGACCTCGCGCTGCGGACTCTGTGGCAGGCCCGGGGCCGGAAACTGCCGGTGTGGTGGCAGGCCGACACTCGCGACGAGATCCACCGAGCGCTCGATCTCGCCGCCGAGTTCGGGACCACGGTCGTCATCGTCGGCGGCCGCGAGGCCGCCAAGGTCGCCGACCGGTTGAAAGCCGACCACGTCGCGGTCATCCTCCCGCTCAGTTTTCCCGAGGAGCCCAGGGTCCCGACCGAAGAGGAATACCACAAGCGGCCGCTGCTCGAGCAGGAAGAGCCGCTGAAGCTACTGGCCCATCGCCGCGACAAGTGGAAGGAACAGGTGGCCACGGCGGCCGCCCTGGCGCGGGCGGGAATCCCGTTTGCCTTCGCCACCGAGGGTCTTGAGCGGCTGGACAGCTTCCCGGCGCAGCTTCGCGCCCTGATCGCCAACGGTCTGACGGCTGACCAGGCACTTGCGGTGCTCACGACCCAGGCCGCCACCATCGCGGGCCTCGAGCGGAAGCTGGGCACGCTCGAGCCGGGCAAGCTCGGCCATCTGGTGGCATTCTCGGCACCGTTCCAGGACGAGCAGGCGAAAGCCCGGTTCGTCCTGATCGACGGGCTCGAGTTCGAGGTCAAGGCTTCCGAGCCAGGGGCCGGAGAAGGCCGTTCCCCTTCACGGCGCGGGGGGGGCCGCGGGGTGAATCGCGACCCAACACACAGACACGACCTGGCAATTCTCCGAGCGGGCCACGACCGGATCCCTCGGCACGTCCTGACGTGCAGAGGCAAGCTCCGCCGGAGACCGGAAACCGCCCGGATGCCGCCAAGACCAACGCGGGCACCCCGGCGCCCGACGCGAAACCGGAGAGCCCCCGTCCGCCCAAGGGCGCTCAGGAGCCCGCGAAGGCCAAGCCCACGGCCACTCCGCCAGCAGAGACAAAGTCCAAAGGCGCGTCAGCCGCCCGCGGAAGCCCAGCCCAAGACGGCTTTGCCGCCTGACAGCGCGAAGCCCAAGGCCGAGCCCGCTGGGGGCCGTGGCCCAGCGCCCGGTTCCAGGCCGGCCAGCCCCGAGGAAAAGGCTCCGCCCCAGCCACTCGTTGACGTGGCCACCGAATTCGATGCCGATCGCGCGCCGAAGATCAAGACCGGCGGCAGCGTGCTGATCAAGGATGCGACGATCCTGACCGTCTCTCAGGGAACCATCGCCCGCGGCTCGATACTCGTCGAGAACGGCAAGATCACGGCCGTGGGGCCAGGCGTGAAGGCCAAGCCTGGAATCACCGTGATCGAGGCGGCAGGGCTCGTCGCCATGCCCGGAATTATCGACACCCATTCCCATATCGCCATCCAGGGGGGTGTCAACGAGCTCAGCCTGTCGATCGTTCCCGAGGTGCGCGTCAAGGACGTGGTCACGGGCGATGATGTGTCGATCTATCGGGCCCTGGCCGGCGGTACGACGACCGCCCGGCTGCTGCACGGCTCGGCCAACACGATCGGGGGGCAGGACGCCGTGGTCAAGCTGCGCTACGGCAAGCCGGGACGTGAGCTCATAATCCGCGATGCCCCCCAGGGAGTAAAGTTCGCCCTGGGTGAGAACGTGACCCGCTGGCAGGGTCGATTTCCCAATTCGCGGATGGGCGTCGAGTCGGTGATCGAGCGGGCGTTCGAGGAGGGCAAGGCCTACCTTGCGGAATGGAAGAGCTACGAGCAAGCCCGGGAGAAGGACAAGGACAAGGCCGGTCCGCCCCCGCGCAGGGATCTTCGGCTCGAGGCCCTGGCCCAGATCGTCGAGGGATCGATCAAGATTCACAGTCATTGCTACCGCAGCGACGAGATCCTGATGCTGCTGCGCACCGCCGAGCGCCACGGCATCAAGGTCCAGTCGCTCCAGCACGTCCTCGAGGGCTACAAGGTCGCCGCCGAGATCAGCGACCACGGTGCCAGCGCCTCCACGTTCTCGGACTGGTGGGCCTACAAGGTCGAGGCCTACGATGCGATTCCGTTCAACGCTGCCCTGCTGACCAAGGCCGGGGTCAATGTCTGCATCAACAGCGACAGCGAGGAGCTGAACCGCCATCTGAACCTCGAGGCCGCCAAGATGGTGAAGTATGGCGGGGTCAGCGAGGCTGAGGCGCTGGCGATGATCACGCTCAACCCCGCGCGAGCTCGGACTCGACCGTCGTCTGGGCTCGATCGAGGTCGGCAAGGACGGCGACATCGCGCTCTTCAACGCCCATCCCTTCGATGCCTTCTCGCGCTGCGAGCTGGCTTTGATCGACGGCGAGGTCTACTTCCAGCGGCCCGAGCCCGACGGCAAGCTCGGCGCCCGGCCCGGAGACCACCAGACGATGCCGCAGGCTACCGAAGCCGCTCGGAACCACGTGGTCGAGTTCACTTCCCAGCCCAAGGGCGTCTTCGCGCTGGTCGGCGCAACCTTGCACCCCGTGTCTGGCCCGCCGATCCCCAACGGAACGCTGATCGTGGCCGATGGCAAGATTGCCGCGGTCGGCCCCGCCGGCACGCGGGTTCCACCCGAAGCCCAGACGATCGAGCTGGGCGGACTGGAGATCTGGCCTGGTCTGATTGACGCCGGCTCGACCATCGGACTCTCCGAAATCGACAGCCTGCCCGTGACCCAGGACTACGCCGACGCCAGCCGATTCGAGCCCGAGCTGCGGGCCAGCACGGCCCTCCGGCCCGACTCTGAACACATTCCGGTGACCCGCGCCAACGGCGTCCTGACCGCGTACGTGCAGCCGACCGGGGGGCTGATCTCGGGCCAGGGCTGCGTGATCAACCTGCGCGGCTGGGTTCCTCGCGAGCTCGTCGTCGTCGATCCCGCAGCGCTCGACGTGACCATTCCCACCTTCGTTCCCCGGACGCCCGAAGGCCCGCGCAGGGGGCCCGGTCCCGGTCCCGGTCCTGGTTCTGGACCGGGAGGCGCTGAGGGTGGTCCGGACCCGCAGGCTCGACGGAAAGATCAGCTCGAGGCAATCCGCGAGCACTTTCGCAGGGCGCTCAGATACGGCGAGGTCGTGGCCCAGGCCCGGTCCAAGGGTGTGGCTCCCCCGCCCTTTGATCCGCGCCTCAGCGCGCTTGTCCCCTATGCGAAGGGCCAGCAGCCAGTGGTCTTCCTGGCCAACCATCGCACCGAGATTCTCGACGCCTTGGCGATCGCCAAGGAACTGAAGCTCAAGGCGGTGATCTCGGGAGGTAGCGAGGCCTGGAAGGTTGCCGGCGCGCTCAAGGAGGCCGGAGTGCCGGTGCTCGTCGGTGGAACGTTGAACGTGCCGTCCCACGATCATGATCCCTACGACGCCGCGTATGCCAACCCGGCGCGGCTGCACGCAGCGGGTGTCACCGTTGCGATCAGCTCCAAGAGGGGGGGCGCCGCCGGGGCGACCAATGGCAGGAATGTCCCCTACGAGGCGGCGACGGCCGTCGCATTCGGCCTCCCCGAGGACGTTGCGCTCAAGGCGGTGACGCTCACTGCGGCGCAGATTCTGGGTGTCGCCGATCGGGTCGGGTCGCTGGAAGCTGGCAAGCGCGCCAACCTGGTCGTCACGGCCGGCCATATCCTCCAGCCCACGACGCCGGTACTCGCCCTCTTTATCGACGGCAAGCACCTGACGCCAGAGAGCCGCCACACGCAGCTCTATTCTCGGTATCTACGCAGACTCGAGGAAGTACGAGCCGGATCCGCTCCCCTGGGACTGGATCGCCCCAGCACCGCTCCGGCGCCATCCCGACCCGCGCCGCGGCGTCGCCATCTCCGGCCTCGCCGTAAAATCGGTCCGCACGACCTAGGAAAGACGTTGCAAGCCCAGCTCTCAGGCCGAAGACGCCGCCGCAACCCAGGGCGCTGGCAAGGGCAGTGGATCCTGCACCGGCCTGGGAGCCTGGGAAACCGGCTGGGCGCTGCGAATCGAATGCTCCGTCGTTCTCGCCAGCAACCTGTCGAGAATTGTCCTCAACTGGTCCGAGTGCTCGGAGACGCAGATATACTCGTCCACGCCCATCTGGAAGAGCGACAAGGCATGATCCGTCCGGTAACTCCCATCGACGACCAGCACTGTGGCAGGATGAGCAAGAATGGAGTTGGCCCACAAGAGCCGGTCCATCTGATCGCTGGAAACCGTGGAATCTTGCCAGTCAACCACGATCAAGCGTGCATCTGCACAGCTCAGCAGGTCGCACGCTTCTTCCATCGAACCAGTCACGACGAGCCGAGATCCCTGGACCGAACGCGACTTGGTCCAGAAGAACTCCAGCCAGCTTGGATTTTCCGTCACTGCCAGGATCGTTATATCGATCATACGTGGCACACTCCGTGCGTGCGATGAACGCGATCTCTTCGTGCTGAACATCGTCGCGGTGGGGACCTGCGATTGGGCGCCTGCACCCGTCGAAATTCACCCGTCGACACATGGTTCCTCGCTAAACAAAAAACCGCAATCGATCGCAAGCCACGACACTTTCTTGCGGATCTGCAGAGTATCCCTAGCCCGGAAGACCTTGGCCTGCAACATCAACTCTAAGGGATCTCTTCGACTCGTGAGATCTCTGGGATCACAAGATTTCTCATAGTTTCTTCTAAATAGGCGTGAGCAGCAGACTTACAAGAGGTCGGCTGGCCCTTTGCAAGCGGCAGTGACGATGGCTATCCCGGTATCGGGTGCCGCTTAATGTTTCTTTTTTTCAACCTGGCAGCTTTACGGAACCAACAAAATGAGTGTTTGCTCCCAGCGGCTGGACCTTTGGAAGTCGGGGCTGAGGGTCGTACTGGTTGATGCTTTTGGACATCGGGATCGAGATCGCGGAAACCCTCGATCGCTGGGACCAAGATCGGGATCTCGTCGCTGAGATCGGCGCGACTGCCGGCAGGAATTGTCGGCTCTTGCTTATGGGCTTGAGATTGGCGTGGACCCTTCCGATAATGCCAGGGCCTGGCCATCCGCTTCCGGCTCAGTGAGTTTGACTTCCTCGATTGCGGCGACCTCACCTGGAACGTCGAGAATGCGCTCGTTTGCCCCCAAAATACCCTCGGCACCATCGACCTGTACCAGGTGACGCATCATGGTCTGGATATCTCGAACAATCCTGTCCTGGTGCGGAGCATCCAGCCGACGGTGGCCATCATGAACAACGGTCCGCGCAAGGGAGGCTCGCCAGCCACCGTCAAGCTGCTGCGATCGATTCCCTCCATCAAGGCGGCCTACCAGCGCAACGCAGCGACGAGTCCTGAGGACAATACCGATCCCGGCCTGATCGCCAACTCGGATCCCGCCAGCGGCCAGTTCATCCATGTCTCGGTGACTCCCGACGGATCGAAATTCCATGTTCAGATCGGGCCCGACGGCCCGCAGCGCGAGTTCGCGTCCCGGTGATCTTTCGCGGCAATTTTGAATCCAAAGGAGTTCAATTTCACGATGCCTCGATGCCTACAATTCGCGGCGGTGATCATGCTCTTCACGCAGGTAACCGCCCCCGCGGCCGGACCAGGGCAGGCCGAGCGACAGCCGATCTTTCCGTTTCCGATCCAGCAGACAACCCTGGACAACGGCCTCTCCGTGATCTCCGTCCCGTTTGACTCGCCGGGGATCATCGCCTATTACACGGTGGTCCGCACCGGGTCGCGCAACGAGGTGGAAAGGGGGCTCTCGGGCTTCGCCCACTTTTTCGAGCACATGATGTTCCGCGGCACCAGGAAGTACTCGCAAGAGAAGTACAACGACGTCCTCAAGTCGCTGGGCGCCGATTCGAATGCCTTCACGACCGATGACTGGACGTGCTATCACACGACGATCCCAGCCACGGCCTTGGGCACGGCCGTCGAGATCGAGTCCGACCGGTTCGAGAATCTCAAGTACGATGAGCCGTCGTTTCAGAAAGAGGCCCGAGCCGTGCTCGGCGAGTACAACAAGAACGCCTCCTCGCCGTTCCTCAAGCTGGAGGAGGCGATGCAGAACACGGCCTTCACCAGGCACACCTACAAGCATACGACGCTCGGGTTCCTGGAAGACATCAAGGACATGCCCAACCAGTTTGCGTACAGCAAGATCTTCTTCGACCGCTGGTACCGGCCCGAGAACTGCACCATCGTGGCGACCGGTGATGTGAAGCATGACGAGCTCGTCTCACTCGTCAAGGCCCACTACGGTTCGTGGGCTCGCGGCAAGGCCAGCGTGGAGATTCCCACGGAGCCGCTGCAGACCGAGCCGCGAAGTGCCCACGTGAGCTGGCCCGTGCCAACCCTGCCCACGCTCTATCTCGGTTATCACATGCCCGCGTCGGACCCGGCAAATCCCGACATCGCCGCTTTGGCAGCGATCGAGCAGGCCGTCTTCGGCGAGACCAGCCCACTCTACCGGGAGCTGGTGCTCAAGGAACAGAAGGTCGTGACCCTCATGGCCGAGGCCTCTCCGCACCGCGATCCGGGGCTGTTCTCGATCATCGCGCGGGTTCGGGCCTCCGCCGACCTGCCGGCGGTGCGGCAGCGAATCGCCGATGCCCTGGCGGAGGCGGGCCGGTCGCCCATCGATTCCGCGCTTGGACGCTGTCCGGTCGCATCTGAAGTACGCTTACGCCGCGTCGCTGCGCAGCGCCGACGCGGTCGCTCATGCCGTCGGCGAATCGATCGCGATCACCGGACGGCCTGACGCCATGAACGACCTCTTCGCCGCCTTCGAGCGTCTCACTCCCGCCGACCTCCAGCGCGTGGCCGCCAGGTACTTCATCCCGACCAACGAGACGGTGATCATTCTCGAGACGGAGAAGAAAAAAT
>CAVUIT010000017.1:0-29921 GCA_963741625.1 uncultured delta proteobacterium | reverse complement strand
TTGGGACCTCAATTGACTCTTCAGCAGAATATACTATACTGACCATATTGCCTATTGCCTTCGGTGGAGATAAAGTATGAAATTCTGGCGGCTACCATTGGATGCTGAGGCCCATTCGATACCTCACGGCAGGGTTCACATTATAGAAAATCGGTGCAAAGGCTGCGGGTTTTGCATCGAATTCTGTCCGAACGAGTGCCTGAAGCAGAGCAAGGGCTTTAATTCCAAGGGCTATCACCCGCCGGAATTGATCTTCCAGGCCGAAGACTGCGTAGAATGCGGTCTTTGCAGTCTCATCTGCCCTGAATTTGCTATCTTCACCGAATTGAAGGAAGCCAAGAAGATCACGGAAGCCGACATACAAAAAGTCACTACTCGATACTCCCGGAAAGATAGGAGATACGTTAAGCGGTAATCGTTCACCAAGCTTCCATTCGCAGAGACAGGTTGATCCCGTTTTACCCGGCCCAAATAATTGACCAACGGCGCCGCTCTGTGGCTGCTCTCTGTTGGGCAGGCTTGTAGGCACGCCGCAGTCAATCAGTTGCAATGTGATCATCTTTGACGAACGGCCATTGAAGGGTCTGGGCTTCATGACCCATACAACCCGCGATTGTGATCCGTGTCTTATCGGACATTGAGCGATAGAGGAAGCCGGCCGGCCTCATCCGGTTCAACGGATTTCCGGGCCTCTGCCGGACCACGTATCATTAGGATTAATACATGGCGGACAAAGACCTCCTGACAGGCGAGCATTTTTTCCACGGCGACGCGGCATGTGCAGAAGGCGGCCTGGCCGCGGGATGCCGTTTTTTTGCAGGTTACCCCATTACCCCCGCCACTGAGGTGGCTGAACGTATGGCCCGCCGACTCCCCGAAGTTGGCGGAGTTTACATACAGATGGAAGATGAAATGGCTTCCATGGCGGCCATTCTCGGCGCCTCGTGGGGTGGGGTGAAGTCCATGACTTCGACTTCGGGGCCCGGGTTTTCTCTCATGATGGAGAATGTCGGCCTGGGAATGATGACGGAAACCCCCTGCGTGGTGGTTAACATTCAACGCGGAGGCCCTTCAACCGGCTTGCCCACCCTTGTGGGCCAGGCCGACGTAATGCAGGCAAGGTGGGGGGCGCATGGAGACTACGGATGTATTGCCCTGGCTCCGGCATCTCCACAGGACTGCTTCGATCTCACCGTGCAGGCATTCAACCTTGCGGAAATATACAGGCAGCCGGTTTTCGTCATAGGTGATGAAGTAGTCGGGCACATGACCGAAAAGGTGGTCATCCCGAAGCGGGAAGAGCTACAGGTGGTCGCACGGCTCACGCCTCAGCAGGGGCCGTCCGAATACCTGCCTTTCGACAGCGCGGGTCCGCTGCCTGCTCCAATGGCTGTGGCCGGCCAAGGATATCATGTTCACGTCACCGGCCTCACCCATGATGAACGTGGATATCCTGTAATAACCGACGCTGTTCAAGAGCGAAACGTTCGTCACCTTGTAGACAAAATTCGCAAAAACGCTCACAAGATCATTCAGTTTGAAACATTCGGGCTGGAAGACGCGCAGGTGGTCGTGGTGGCCTATGGCTGCACGTCAAGGGTAGCGCGCCAGGCTGTCGAAGATTTGAGATCACGCGGCCACAAGGCTGGTTTGGTGAGACTGATTACGCTGTGGCCTTTTCCGTCGAATCTCATCCGCGATCTGGCAAAACGGGTCAAGGCCTTCATAGTGCCCGAAATCAATTACGGCCAAATGGCATATGAGGTGGAGCGCACCTCCCAAGGGAACGCGGAAGTCGTTTTGATGGCTCTTATGGGCGGATCTATTCATACGCCCGGCGAGATTGAGGAAGCAATGGGCGAGTACCTGTAACCACTGGTTTCCCCGGCTGAGCAATCAAAAGATTGCCAAGCACAGGTGGGCAAGGGACGGCGAGTTTTGGCGTAAATCCTGACGCATTTGACTATAGTTTTCCCGGAGATCCCATGAAAGTACGTCTTAGAGAGCTGCAACCGTTTGACAAAGCGGCTGAAGATGAGGCCATACAGAAGGACCACGGCCTTCATCCTGACGACAAGTATCTGAAACCCGGCAGGATTCCACATATCTGGTGCCCGGGATGCGGCCTTGGGGTAGTTCTCACCTGTTTCATCGAAGCCATAAGGCGGAAAGGCATTCCTGTAGACCAGTGTGCGGTGGTATCCGGCATCGGGTGTACGGGCAGAGTGGCGGGGTACCTGGACATGGATACCTACCACACGACTCATGGCCGTGCCATACCCTTTGCCACGGGGTTGGCTCTGGCACAGCCCGATCTTCATGTTACAGTGTTTTCCGGGGACGGGGATCTGTTCGCCATCGGCGGCAACCATCTGATCCATGCCGCGCGACGCAATGTCAATTTGAAAGTCCTGTGTGTAAATAACTTCAATTTCGGAATGACCGGCGGCCAGGCCGCGCCTACCACTCCTCTAGAGGCGAAGACCTCCACCACGCCTACGGGAAACGCGGAGCCGGGTTTTAACTTGCCTTACCTCGCACACGCGGCCGGGGCAATCTATGTGGCGCGGTGGACTACATTCCACCCGAGACAGCTTGTTCATTCGATCAGTCAGACGTTCGAAAAGAAAGGCTTCACGTTCATAGAGGCCATTTCGCCGTGTCCCACCGGTTACGGGAGGCCGAACAAGCTCGGTTCAGGACTCGAGGAGATGCGGTATTACCGAGAGATGTCCGAGGTTTGCAATGGCGCAGATCTGAGCCGGGCAGAGATACGTCTCAGGGAAAAGATTGTGGTAGGAACATTCATCGACACGGAACGGGCCGATTTCATGGAGAATTACAACAACAAGGTGATCGCCAGAGTGCGGGCTAAAGCGAAAGCTAAGGAAAAGGGCAGGGCCGCATGACCGAGAAACAGGAAATAAGATTGGCCGGTTTTGGCGGGCAGGGGATCATACTTTCAGGACATATCCTGGGAAAAGCCGCAGCGCTGTTCGAGAAAAAGAACGCTGTATTCACTCAAAGTTACGGCCCGGAGGCTCGTGGAGGTTCTTGCAGCGCAGATGTCGTGATTTCCAGAGATGCCATTCACTACCCCAAGGTTGCAGAGCCGGGCGTGCTGGTCCTGATGAGTCAGGGAGCTTGGGGCACGTACGGTCATTCAATTCGTCCCGGAGGGATACTGATCCTGGACAAGGATTTGGTCTCGTTGGACAAAGAACCCGAAGGCGTAACCATCTATCGGGTCCCCTGCACCCGCATTGCCGAGGAGTTGGGAAGGGCCATTGTAGCCAACATCGTGATGCTCGGGGCCGTAGCGGCCCTGGGCGGAGTTGTGGCTTACGAATCGATGAAAGAGTCTGTGTTGGCCTCGATCCCGGCCGGAACTGAGGATCTGAATATTTCGGCTTTCGATAAGGGCTTTGAGTACGGCCAAAGGCTCCTGAAGCCGACCGATGCAAAATCGCAAAGCCCACAGCATTCCGGGAGGAAACGGTCCAATTGAAAGAGAAAACCGAAGGGGCTGAAAAACTGCTGAGTTCCGACGATCTGAGGATCGGCGTTTACGTTTGCCATTGCGGGAAAAACATCGGCGGAACTGTAAACTGCCAAGAAGTGGCTGAATATGCGCGAGACCTCCGCGGAGTCGTGCTGGCCAAGGATTCTCTATACACGTGCTCCGAACCGGGGCAGGAACAGATCAAAGCGGACATCAGGGAGCACAAGTTAAATCGGGTGGTTGTCGCTTCGTGCACGCCAAGGCTTCATGAACCCACTTTCCGAGCGGCGTGCGAGAGCGCGGGCCTCAATCCCTACCTCCTTGAAATGGCCAATATTCGTGAACATTGCTCCTGGGTGCATCTTCACGACAAGGATGCTGCTACCGAAAAAGCCAAGGATCTTGTGGACATGGCCGTCAGCAGAGCGGCTATGTTGAGCCCGCAGTTCGAGTTGACAGTGCCCGTGGCCCGCAAGGCCATGGTGATCGGCGGGGGGGTCGCGGGGATCCAGGCGGCATTGGACCTAGCCGACGCCGGATATCAGGTCTACCTGGTGGAAAAGAGCGGAAGCATCGGCGGCAGGATGGCTCAGATTGACAAGACCTTTCCCACCATGGACTGTTCCATCTGCATACTCGCTCCCAAGATGAGCGAAGTAGGCCGCCATCCAAACATAGAACTGCTGACCGTGTCCGAGGTTACCGGTGTAGAAGGCCACATTGGGAATTTCAAAGTTAAGATCCTCAAGAAGGCCCGCTACGTCAAGAAAGAATGCACCGGGTGTGGCGATTGCATTCAGGTCTGTCCGCAACTGGCCCCGGACGAGTTCAATGCTGGACTATCGATTCGGCACGCAATTCATATTCCCTTCGCCCAGGCGGTCCCGTCAAGCTTCCTCATAGACATGGACCACTGCCTCAACAATCAGGGGATTGTGGCTTGCGACAGATGTTTCCAGGCCTGTTCTCACAAGTGTATTGACTTTGCCGACAAGGACCAGGTGCTCCAAATAGAAGTCGGCACCATAGTGGTGGCAACCGGCGTGGATGTGTACGATCCAACGTCCCTTACTGAACTGGGGTACGGCAAGTTCCCCAACGTCATCACCACCCTGGAATTCGAGCGTCTCATTAACGCGGGCGGACCATCATCGGGCGAATTGATCCGGCCCTCCGACCGTCAGCGGCCCAAGAAGGTGGCCTTTCTCCAGTGCATAGGCTCGCGGAGCAAGCGTAGCAACCCCTATTGCAGCAACGTTTGCTGCATGAATACAGTCAAAGACTCCCTTCTCATCAAAGAACATTGGCCTGACACGGAGATTTACGTCTTCTACATAGATATCCGAGCCTTTGGAAAGGGTTTCGAGGATCTCTTTCAGAGGGCTCGCCGTGAAGGCGTCACCTTCATTCGCGGGATCCCGGGTGAAATCATCGAGGACATCGATACCGGAGACCTTACTCTGCTCGGAGAAAACACCCTCCTGGGATCTCATTATCGCTATACGATGGACATGGTGGTCCTGTCCGTTGGCATAAAACCTCGCAGCGGCTCAGAGGTGCTCCAACGACTATTGAATCTCTCTACGGATACGGATGGCTTTTACATGGAGGCCCATCCTAAATTGAGGCCTGTTGACACCACTACTGGTGGCGTCTTTCTTGCGGGAGCGGCAGAAGGCCCGAAGGACATCAAGGACTCGGTCACCCAGGCATCTGCTGCTGCTTCCAGGGCCAATATTCTCATGAGCAAGGGAGAGGTGAAGGTCCCGGCCATTACCGCTCGGATCAATCCCGACACCTGTACCGCATGCGGGCTTTGTGCCAAGGTCTGTCCGTATCACGCGATCGAAGGGAGCAAGGAACAGGGGTTCTATAACGTAATCGAGGCCGCGTGCCAGGGATGCGGCGCCTGCGTGCCGGAATGCCGGTTCGGGGCCATCGATCAAACGCACTTTACTGAAGAACAGATCGTCGGCCAGATTGACAAGGCGCTGGCGAAAAACCCTTACGACAAGATTATGGCCTTCGCTTGCAATTGGTGCTCATATGCCGGCGCAGACTTTGCCGGCGTGTCGCGAATACAGTATCCTCCGAACGTGCGCATCATCCGCACCATGTGTTCCGCTCGAGTTTCGCCGCAATGGATCGAGAGGGCGTTCATCAAAGGCGCGGGAGCTGTTCTGGTGTCCGGCTGCCATCCGTCGGATTGCCATTATAACAACGCTAACCAGCACACAGCTCGAAGGGTTGAGCGTTTCTGGAAACGCATGGAAAAACTCGGGCTCAACAAAGACCGTCTCAGGCTGGCCTGGGTTTCCGCGGCAGAAGGAGCGCAGTTTGCAAGGGTGATTCAGGAGATGGAGAGCGGCTTGAGGAAGTTGACACCGAAGCAGGTCCAGCGGGATGCCGAGAAGCTGGCCCAATTCCTAACCAAGAAGAGCGACGCGACATGACCACCATCAAAATCTGGAAGCATTTCCCCAGGGAAGATCTGTACGAGTGCTATCAATGTGCCCGCTGCACCGGCTCCTGTCCGGCCAGGGAGGTAGCCCCCGCTTTCGGTCCACGGGAAACCATCCTCAAATGTCTCAATCTGGGCCACGACAAGGTGGTGGAAGACGAAAGACTTTGGCTATGCTGCACCTGCAACGTCTGCGAAGATCGCTGCCCTCAGAAAATCCCTATTTCTGATCTTCTCGTCGCACTACGCAATTCCGCGGCACGTCGCGGAAACATTCCCGACCGGCTCAGAATGGCGATCGAACTGTTGGCCAAGACCGGGCGCTCCATGATTGTCCACCAGCTTGACGAGATGAGGGCCCACCACGGGTTGGTTCCACTTCCCCCGGCACCTGTGGACGAGGTTCGTGAAATTCTCATGAAGACGGGACTGACCGAGGTGGTAGATATTTAACTTGCCGTTGAACCGGCTAACAAACCCCGAAAAGGTTGCCATGAAGTATGCTCTGTTTCTCGGATGTGCAATTCCGATAAAATATCCAGGATTTGAAGCGGCAACGCGCCTCGTGTGCGAACGTCTTGCCATAGAACTAGTGGATCTTCCCTTCTCTTGCTGCCCTCCCCCCACTAGTATGAAGCTGGTACATTATGATTCCTGGCTTGCGCTGGCGGCTCGCAATCTATGCCTCGCGGAAGAAGCGGGGCTGGACCTCCTCACCCTATGTTCGGGATGCGTAAACACCTTGAAAGAAGCGAATCATGTCCTGAAGCAGAGTGACTCCAAGAGGCGCAAGGTAAACAAGATCCTGGACGAGCATGGGCATCACTTCAAAGGGACGATTCAAGTAACACACATTCTGGACGTCCTATATCAGGACACCGTCGTGGAAAAGATCGTCAAGGAGACGGTACGGGATATACCGCTGCGTGTGGGATGCCATTATGGCTGCCACTATTTCCGCCCTCCCAAGATAATGTACCCCGAGGAGCTTTCAGAGGCGGAATCGTACGTTCCTGTGAAGATGGACCATCTGCTTTCTATTATTGGTGTGGAACCTATGGAGTATTCCCGAAAGTTCCTCTGCTGCGGGTCTCCCCTCGGTGCGAATATGGATCAAGACGCGGGCTATGCCATCACAAATCAGAAACTCTCGTACATTCGCGAGCGGAACATCCAGGCACTTTCGGTTGTCTGCCCATCTTGTTTTGAACAGTTCGACATGGGACAGATTGTCTTGGCTCGAAAGACCAAGGAACGGCAAAAGATACCGACCTTTTATCTTACCCAACTGTTAGGGTTGGCCATGGGACTCACATCGAAGGATGTCGGCCTCGACGTCCACAGGGTGAAGGCGAGAAAACTGCTGGAAAGCTTAGACATAGCCTAGAAAACCACTGTAACGAATAGAGCACAAATGACAGACCAACACAAAAAACCGCCACTTTCCAAAGAAGAGTTTCAGGAACTTCGAGAGGACCTCATGCTCGCAGACAGCCTCACCCGAATAGAAAATACGTTGATGATACTTTCCGGAAAGGGAGGAGTGGGCAAAAGCACCGTAGCGGTAAATCTTGCGGCAGCCCTGGCAGCAGCGGATCGCGAAGTCGGACTGCTGGACATTGATATTCATGGTCCCAGCGTTCCAACCCTTCTTCAGCTTGAAGGAGTCTCCGCGTCCCAAAAGTCGGACAGGGGACTTGTCCCGGTCCGTTACAACGATCACTTGAAGGTGATGTCCATTGAGTTCGTGATGAAGGATCAGGCCCATGAGGCCGTGATCTGGCGGGGCCCGATGAAACACCAGATGATAAAGCAGTTCATCGCGGAAGTTGACTGGGGCCAGCTCGATTTTCTCATTGTGGACGCGCCGCCCGGAACCGGCGATGAGCCCCTTTCTATATGTCAGATGGCCCCGCCACGTTCACAAGCCATAATAGTGACCACCCCGCAGAAAGTGGCACTGAAGGATGTAAGAAAGTCCATTCGGTTCTGCAAGAGCCTTGAGATGCCCATATTCGGCGTCATTGAGAACATGAGCGGATTCGTTTGTCCTGACTGCGGAGCGAGACACGATCTCTTCAAGAGTGGTGGAGGAGAAACGTTGGCAAGGGAGACGGGCTTCCGCTTCTTGGGCAGGATTCCCATCGATCCTCGGCTTGTCGTCGCATCGGATGAGGGGAAACCCTTTGTCCTTGAGTATCCGACATCTCCGACATCGTCTGCGTTCGATGAAATTATAGCCCCTATACTTGCCCTCTCGCCGCCCAGGATGAAGAGGCATTAGAATTTCAGGATAGTCCGCGTTACGTACCCTCATCTCTTGGAAGCACTTCCCTTTGCAGGGCGAAAAATGGCTGGCCTTGTTTTTATTGTTGAAAACTGATTCATCTCAGTTTCTTTGGAGGCACTTTTGGCCTACGAGGGTTATTGTGTGATGGTAGCTTATTTGCTACCAAGACCAAGATTTGCCGGCAGGGGTACGGGGGTTCCGGCTTAATCGAGCTAGCGGGAGAGATTGTTGTCTCATCGACCACCTTGGATTAAGGTCTTGGTTTTCTGGGTCTTGGGATTCGTGCCGACTCTGGTGGTTTTAGAGGCCGCTTCATATATCTTGATCAAGAAAATGGTACCTACGAGGATAACAGGACGGGTTGGGCAAGGAAGCATAGAATTTCATCTGGCGCAACGGAAACAGCTCCCAGTAGACCAGCCGAAGTTCATATCAGATTCCTCCGGAACAACCGCGGCCGAGAAGGGCTCGATTCCCGGATTTAGAATGTTTCATCCCGCCTTGGGATGGGACTATCCTCCGAACATAATATATCAAGATGTCGACGACATCATTTATCATCACGACGCTCATGGGGAGAGGCACACCTGCACTTCTTACGCAACAACGTTGATCGCTACGTACGGAGACTCTTTCACTTATTGTGCAAATGTAAAAGATGAAGATACGTGGCAGACTTTCCTGGCGGAAAAATTGAGTTCAAATGTTCTCAACTTCGGTGTAGGAGCATATGGAACTGATCAAGCCATGCTGAAATACGAACTTCAAAGTCCAGTTCGTACAAAAATAGTGATGCTGTGCATATTTCCCGAAAACATAAATCGGGTCGTCAATATCTATCGCCCTTTTTACACATATATCGACCCCGTGAGACTGACGAAGCCTCTCTTCGTCAGACATGGCGACGGATTCAAGCTTGTGTCAAATCCTCTGAAATGCGCTGAGGATTTCAGCAAGCTCGATGACTCGGCATTCTTGAATGAACTGGCAAAATTCGACTACTGGTATCAATTTGACCAAAATCTACCGGGTCTCTCCTTCCCCTGGATTTTTTCGTTTTACCATTGGCGGAGGCCTGTTCTTAAACAGCTCAGTCTGTCATTGCCGCATGCTCTGTACCCTCCCCCGGCCCGATCTTACCCCTGGAATCTATTTGATGAAGCTTACCCTTTGGCGATCATGTGCCACATCGTGGACCGATTCGTTGCAACGGCTCGGAGCCGTGATTCCGTTCCCATCATCGTCATAATGCCTCATAGAGATTTTGTACAAGAATTAATGGATCATGGAGTGAACAGAGTTGCTAGGCTTGTTGACATCTATCCAATCAGAAGTATCCGTTTATCGACGCTGTTCAAGTTGAGGCAGACATGAAGCCGTCGAGGTTACAACTTGACCACTGGTATCATGGCCATGCGACGGGAGAAGGTAACCAGGTCCTGGCTGATATTCTCAGCCGATATCTGGAAACCAATTTTGGGGATTTGATACGAATGTGCGTTCAAACGACTAACATAGGATCGAACAAGCACGAGAAGCCGCTAACTAGTCATTCCCGCGAAGGCGGGAATCCAGAAAAGGATATGGCGAGAAAGACTGGATTCCCGCCTTCGCGGGAATGACGAACTTTCCGCATCTCAGAGTTCCATGAGGGAATGCGAATTAGTATGATAAGGTGCCAAGCCAGAAGCCAATTGTAACAGACCCTTCTTGGGCTTCAAGGGCCTATATACCGTGACTTGTATCTACTCTTTTTGTGTCCGTGATATCGTTTCGAGCGTGTCCTTGATCCCAGCAGTCTTGTGTCTATAGACACTGGAGGAGGGCTAATTCATCGGCAGGGCTGCGGCAGGGATTACAGGGGCGGAAGCTTGAACCGGACTCCCCTCCTTCAAGTCTGCCATCTGACTCGGCGCGGATGGTTTGGCTTCACTGGCGAACACATAGAAGTCCCGAGTACCGGGAACCAGTTCCCAGCCTTCTTCGGTGAGTTTCGCAAAGTCTTTGCCCTTTGCCACGACGATGTTTACGCCGACCGATCTTAGTGTTTCCACAGAGTTCTTTCTTTTTTCAGGAGTGGCTGACAAGACTTCCTCATCTCTCGGAATTTCTGCGGAAATCTTTATTCCGGCCATTCTACCCCAGTAAGAGGGAGGAACACCCACCAGCGCTACCTGGGATCCTCCTTTCGCCCCCTGGTCTTTTAGGTAGTCTTTCACGGCCATCATTTGAAAAAAAGCTTCTTTGTACGAAGGTTTTTCACTGGTAGAAACCAAGCTCCGGACGCTCTGATCCACCACTGTGCTCAGACTGAATCCCAGAATCGCCGCAACCAGTATCGAGGCACTGACGATAGACTTGTGAGCCACCGCGCGATCTGTCTTGTCGTACCTGGGACAAAGGACCAAGGCGACGAATATAAGAAACATGAACGGGGCAACATAGCGCATCTCCACGTGAATAATGCTGTACATTGCAATACCAATTACTGCCGGCAGAGCCAGACATAACTGAACCGGAATGGGCCATAACCGACCGATACTCAGTGAACCGAGCCTGGCGTTCCACACGACCCACAATAACATCAGCAAAAGGAGCCACGGCTGCTCACAGCAGATCTGATACGTGTGCTCCAAGAATAGCCTGACGTGCGCTTTCAGATCGAAGATAGGCTTGATTCCAATCTTCCAGTAGCTTGGATCAAAAGTTGCCGGCCGGGTAGAGTTTTCAAAGGGGGTGTTTTGGTAGAGCAATACTTCAGGCGCTTTGGTTAACAAGACCGGTGAATGGACGCTGTTTCCCTCGCCCTTCACATATATCCCATAGTTCAGGCTACCTGTCTCGCCATAGGAAAGATGCCCCAACTTATAGGACAGAGCCAGCAACCACGGCGAGCACACCAACAGCATTGTGACAACTGCAACCGTAACTCTCGGGATCGCCTTCTTGATCGACCCGCAGGCCAAGCCGGCTATGAGAAAGAAGCATACTGAGAATGGGAAGAAGAATGTTTTCAGCAAATACGCCACGGCTAATGAGAGTCCTAACCAGAAAAACTTTCTGTAATGGTTAGGGTCCTCTTTTATCTGCAAAATGACAGTCATTGAAATCAAAACAGACGCTAAGACGGCCATTTCTGGCGCGACCAGCCTTGGACGGACCCAATCCAGAGCACAGAAAAGAAACATGCTGTAAGCCAAAGCCATAATCATGAACCAAGGGAGGGGCGTCCTATTTCCATCAACCCAGGAAGCATAATGCCTTTTCAGAGATCTCAGCAGGAGATCGCAGGCCCACATGGCGATTATCATGCAGCCAAAATTCACGGTCTTCAAAAGAGGTATTTCATTAGCGCGATCCGTATTCAGTAGAATCTGGCCCAGTGCCAAGAGAGCCGCATAACCGGGGCTGGCTGTGAAATTGACGAAGTCTTGCCAATTGCCATATCTCAAGGCCTCGCCCATTTCTATGTAGTTGATCGCGTCACCGTTGATGAAGTGGCGAGAGGTATAGGTGAGTATCCCTCCTGTGAGTATCCCCACAGCGTAGAAAAGTATACGTGTTCGAGTTTCCCATTTGTCTGACGCAAGCAGACTTAAAGCATTGCGCATAACCTAATCCCTCAAGCACAGCACTTCGGACAAACCAAAGCGTTAATATTATACCATTAATCCCCGAAAGTTGCAATCCAAAAAACGCGGCACTTTGGACCAACCAATCATGTCAGCGGATGCATCCGGTCTCTGTTCAGCCCCTTCGCCTCACGCTCGATTTTTGTCCCTAAGGTGCTTCGACAGAAGCAAACAGCTCAGGTCCAGGTTCTGGATTACTCCCAATATCGGTAATCCAATTAGGATTGTGGTGATATATGGCGACTCTTGCCAACCTTCGAATTCGGTCTGACGGCCTGAATCTCTACACGGAGACCGCGGTCTCTGATCTCATCTAGAATGTATTTGGCTATCAGGTTTGTCATTTCGCCGCTGTAATGAACCGCGTCCACGTACAGGGGCTTCTTAAGATTCTGCTGCATGTCCGCGGCCCAGATGAAATTTGTGCCCAGTGCCTTGGTTTGCACTGCCTTTGCCATCAATTCGTATCCAGGCCTTAGTGAGGGGAAGTAGCCTTCACAATCGAACCTGCCGAAGACGCAATTTTGTCGATCGTACTTGTAAACGGGAATCGGCTGCCAAACGAAGATCGGTGTCACATTAAACTCTCTCGCAATAGCCTCAGTGATCCTCTTGTTCGACAGGTAACGGTCTACGACATCTCGAAGCATCTTCGTGTGCTGATCTGGAGGGGTCGCCTTAAAGACCTTCACTAAGTTGGTCTCGTCGACGCCTGGCGATGGAGACATTGCCGCCAGGGCCCTCATTAATGGAAGTTCCCTCGCGATTTTTCGCATCAAAGGTACTTCGGCCTCTTCCATGAACTTCCTTAAATCCTTTGTGCGAGCAGGCTCAAGGAGAACCAAATCGTTTAAGCCATCGATGAACACTGCCACATCCGGAACAAATCCGGAGAGTAGCAGTTTTTCAAGCAACACCCTCTCCTGAACGCAGAAGTAACTGCCTCGGCCAAAATTGTATACGCTCGCAGAAACACCATAGTCAGAAACAAGCTGTTTCTGGAGCTGGGCTGGTATGGTCAGATCGTCTGCCACTCCATACCCGAAGGTGGTGGAGCCACCGAAAACAAACACCGTGAATTCTCCACGACGAGGAGGCCAGGGCCCTTGGTTTCCGACCGGCCGAAATCCGCGAGGATCCACATTCACGTATTTGCCAGAGTATGCGCTTTCCTTGAACTGAGTATACGGCTCATAGGCTTGGGATAACTTCCGGGTTTCGGCGATCAGCAGCGTGATTTGTTCTTCGGTGAGGCCTGGATGGACCGAGGTCAACGACTCATGAAATTTCTTGTACGCAAAAGGGGCGCCATTCATGGCAGCTTCTTTTGCGAAATACGTCTCCAGGTCGAGCAACCCGGAGGCAATCAGATTGACCATCAGAAACAATATCAGACAATTGAGAGAAATCACCGCCAGGATTTTGTAATATCCAGCCAGCGACGCTAATACTCTTTTGCTTCGACCCATTGTATCCCGACCGTGTGTAGGTAGTTCAAGTTTATTAGTTAAACGGCGCTATCACCTCCCTAAAACCTTGTCAATAAAATTCGTAACCGTTCGAAAAAAATGTGAGCATGTGTCGGGAAGCGCCTTTCTCAATGAGACAGCTGAGCTGCGGTCAGCTGCAGGGATGTCCCGCGTATGAATTCCTTGCTGAATGCCCATGATCGACTGCGCTGAGAGACCCTTATACTGCGTAAGAACCCAAGCGAACTTTGCACTTCAACCGAAACCGAATCAAAATCGCCCATGGCGGCATTCAAAGAGGTGCGGGGCAATTTCCAACTTAGGGCTTCCGTGTATACACGTATCCTTACACGAATTTCAACTTTTCAAGCGCTTCCTCTACGAAACCCAACGGTCCCGGCTAACAATTTAGTTAATGAGGACGCCAGAGAAACAACAGCCGTTGCCGGCGGAGTCCGCGGGGGATGTCCTTCCAGAGTCGGTTGCAAAACCAACTAAGCTAACAAGTCTGCGTCACGGTGTACTAAATATCAATTTTGTCTATGGGCGCATGATCAGCAATTCACCGTGACTTTCACCGAAAAATCTTCAACATCAAACGCATCAATAATTGCGAAGCCGCCCGGGTCACGAGTGCATGGCAATTACCCGGGTTTTGCAACCGAGCCTGAAAGGCATCCGTCCCTTCCGAGTAAGATGCGGTCATTCAGGTTGCCGGGACTTCTCTTCACGAACTGAAGCAGGTTTCATGCCAACCTAAGGGTACGCGAAGCACGGAGTGCAACCTGTTGAAATATTGATGGGTTAGGGTTTGGGCTGGAGTTCAAGGGACTTGAGTTTGGGAGGAATGATTTGGGTAATGAATACCTCGCTTTATGAGATATGGCCAACACTTCAAATGATGTTGCATAGTTATTAACAAGGCCTGTTTCTAAGAAGCGGGCATAAAATGCCCGCGCGTGTGTAGATTTCTCCCGCATTCAATTTGCAGGTACTTGTTCGGACGGAAAAATGACCGACTGTCAGTAGAGCTGACCCATCCTTGAACCATGGAGCCTGGAGATGAACAAATCTGAAATTCTGTGAGCCCTGGAACGGGTGGATCGGACCGCAAGAACCTGCGACGCGGTGCTCCTGCCCAAAGCCAGGATTGTGCTGGAAGAAGAAATCCATTCCAAGAGGACTGCCACGAGTTCTGGAAAGCAGTGCGAAGCGCAACAGACCCCTAGGAAAAGGTTGAAACTATAAGTTATACTTGCTCCAGGGGAACAATTTCATGATTCCGTTACGAGATAGCAATCCTTCGGGAACGATTCCGGCGGTTACTATTGCCCTAATAGCCGTAAACTGCCTCGTGTGGTTCTATGAGGTCTCGCTCGGAGAACACGCTCAAGGTTTCATCGTGGAATACGGACTTATTCCCCTTCGCTTTGTAAAATTCTACCAATACCAGGGCGGGTTTATGGACAATGCCGCAGTACCGCTATTCGCCTCAATCTTTATGCACGGCGGCTGGCTCCATGTCATTGGCAACATGTGGTTCCTCTGGATTTTCGGAGATAATGTTGAAGACCGCCTTGGCCACGTCAAATTCTTGCTGTTCTACTTACTCTGCGGCATCGGAGCTTCACTGATTCATGTGATGTTCAACGCGGGCTCACGATTGCCCACAGTTGGGGCTAGCGGCGCCATCTCCGGAGTATTGGGGGCTTATCTCATAAGTTACCCGCACGCGCGTGTAACCACCCTTCTGATAATCATCTTCTTCATCCGGATCGTTGAGCTTCCCGCGTTCCTGTTTTTGATCTTCTGGTTCGTTTTTCAGTTTGTGAGCGGCACTTCCGCATTGGCAGCCCGCCACGACACCGGCGGAGTCGCGTATTGGGCCCACATGGGAGGATTTGTCGTGGGGATCGCGTTGCTGTGGCTCTTGCCGAAGAAGCCGGCCTATCGAACTCCCACCTGGTAGGTCCCCGGGGCTCCCTCGTTAAGGCGACGATTTGCAAGCCGTGCTTAAGGTTGGTATGCTGTGCCCAGAGGTTTCAGGTGTTGCAAGGTGCTTATCTGCGCAAACTAATGCTATTTCGCGGTTAAACAATGAATAATCCGCTAAATTCAGCACGGACCTGACAAAGCCCAGATCCGTGGCACCCGGAACCGGATGTTGACTGGATGCTGGGTGCCACTGACCTGGCATCCAGGATGGTGCCCAGGTCAGTGCCGTTTTGCTGCAACCGATTCTCACTGTTTGAGAGCGAACAGGTATGACACATTTTAAGCACATGAAATCAAGCCATGCCACAGCCGGTAGAATCCATGGAGCGCTTCTCGTATGATCGTAGAAGGGTTACTTACCAAGTTTCTGAAACGTCAGTACTCAAACGTCCTGCGGCTGACCGATTTCGAATATGTACCGCCGCCCAGCCCACATGGGGACACGAAGTACCTCCTTTACGTGCACATACCCTTTTGTGAGGAATTGTGCCCGTATTGCTCATTTAATCGTTTCCCCCTCGACAAGGATTTAGCCCGCGAGTATTTTAAGGGTCTTCTACGAGAAATCCGCATGTACGGCGACATTGGTTTCGAATTCTCATCCGTATATGTTGGAGGAGGAACCCCTACGGTATTGCCACGGGAGATCGGCATCCTCCTTGAGGACCTGCAAAAAAGATTTGGGATAAAAGAAGTATCTCTGGAGACAAACCCAAATCATCTTACTGACGAAATCGTAACAATACTTAAGGATGGGGGAGTAAACAGGCTTTCGGTGGGGGTTCAGAGTTTCCAAGACAACCTGCTAAAACAGATGGAGCGGTATCACAAATACGGCAGCGGACTGCAGATTCAAGAAAGACTGGCAAAATACGCTGGGACCTTTGACACCCTAAATGTAGACATGATCTTCAATTTTCCCAGTCAGACGGCTTCGATGTTGGAGAAAGATTTGGAGGTCATCAAGGATATCAAGGCCGATCAGGTAACCTTCTATCCACTGATGGTCTCGGACATTACCCGCACGGAACTCGCAAGAAGATTCGGAGCGATAAGCTATCGTCAGGAAAAGGCTTTCTATAACCGAATCGTGGACCGGCTGGAGGATCATTACACCTGGGGAACCTCCTGGTGTTTTTCCAGAAAAAAGACCATGATAGATGAATACATAGTAGATTATGATGAATATGTGGGTGTCGGCAGCGGATCTTTTGGCTATGTTAACGGGACCTGCTTTGCCAATACCTTTTCCGTCCCGCACTACCTGGCGGCTGTAGGAAAAGGCCAGTGGCCCATTCTGGCGAAGAAAGATTTCTCAAAAAGAGAACGGGCACTCTACGATTTCATGATGAAGCTGTTTGGGACTTCCCTTGACATTCAAGAAGAGGAAAATAAATTTGGTGGAGAATTCGTAAAAACGTTGTGGAAAGAGATTTCTCTCTTCCGAGTCGCCGGAGCCCTGGTTAATGACGATGGGATTATTCGGCTGACACGAAGAGGCCGCTATCTGTGGGTCATCATGATGCGAGAATTCTTTACCGGTGTGAACAACTTCCGCGATATCTGTCGAGCCGCCATCCAGGCGTCGAACGACTGTATGCAATAGGACTCGCGGCCACTGAGAGGGTGGAGAGCGCTTTATGCCAAAGCCGACCTACGAGGAACTCGAAAGAAGAGTCAAGGAACTCGAGAAAATTGCCGGTGACCTGATCGACAACGCCATGGACATGGAGGAGCATGAGCTTTTTGATCTGTCCATCCTCTGCAACATTTCTCAGGCTCTCGCCTCCACCATGGACCTGGACAAGCTGCTCGCTATCGTAATCGATGAGGTGAACAAAGCGCTGCTCACTGAAGGCGCGGGTGTCCTCCTTTACGACGAACACCGTGGAGACCTTTACTGGCGGCAGATCCGTGACGCAAGGCATATTCTCGCGCCCCAATCCGATGATTTGAGACTGCCGCTCCACGGCAGCATAGCGGGCTGGGTCTTCAGGCATAACAAACCGGCCAGAGTGAATGATACTTCCAAGGACCCTCGTTATTATCCGGAAATGACCAGAAAGAGCGGATTTGATATCCGCAACGTTCTGCAGGTCCCTCTTAACACCAGAGAGATGTACTATCGCCTCCCCGGCTATACCGATGCCTCGAGCCGCAAAACTCTGCAAGTCCCCGTTGGCGGCCGCGAGAAGACCATTGGTGTATTGATGGCCATGAATAAGATTGGCGGAGACTTCACAGAACAGGATGAGGCCCTGGCAAGCTCGATGGCGGGCAGCATTGCGCTAGCCATAGAAAACGCTACTGTTTACAAGAAGCTGCAAAAATCACGGGATGATCTGGAGATGCTCTACCGGTCGAGCATGGCTCTTACTACCACGCTGGATCTGGACCATCTTCTCTCCGTGGTGGTCACGGAGCTAAGGACTGCGTTGGATACCGAAGCCGCAGGACTTCTTCTGCACGACGAACGCCAGGGCGATCTTTACTGGCGTGAAGTTCAGGACGACAAGGGACTTATTCCACCGCGATCCTCGGATGTGCGACTACCCCTGGAAAAGAGCATAAGCGGCCAGGTGTTTCAAACGGGCGAACCTGCCTTGATCAACAATCCTATAGACAACCCTCAGTTTTTCAAACCGTTTGAGACTCGAACAGGTTTTGCGATCCGCAATGAAATCATTGTCCCTCTGAACACACGAGAAAAAACTATCGGCGTGCTGGTGGTGATGAACAAGAAGGATGGCCAGTTCACCGAAGAAGATGTTCAGGTGCTTACTTCTCTTGCCGGAGTTGTAGCGTTGGCTCTTGAGAACGCCACGTTCTTCGATGAGTTGATGAATTCCTATCGCGAGTTGGAAGACCTGAACCGGGTCAAATCCAAAATTCTGAATCATCTATCCCATGAACTGAGAACTCCGCTTGCCATTCTCCGCGGCACTCTTGTCACGATGGATAAGAAACTCAAAGATATGGGCCTGACGGATTTTGATCGTGCTCTGGCACGCATGAACAGGCATGTCCAGAGTCTTAACCGGCTGGAATCTCAGGTTGAAAGCATCATCATGACGGGGTATTCCTTTGAGCGACGTTATATTACGGGCTTCCTGCAAGCGGCCTTGGACCTGATGGAAGTTCAGTCGGAATGGACCCCTGAGATAAAGAAGGCCACGTCGGTGATCCACAAGTGGTTGGAAAAAACCTTCCCCACGAGACAGGATGAGTTGGAACGGATCAACATCAAAGAATTCGGCGCGAAAGTTTTTGATTTCATCCGCGCCAAAGCCGACCACGAGGGACGAAAGGTCAGCTTGGATTTTGACCTTGAAAACCACGCGGAATTGTTAATCCCAGGGCATGTGCTTCAGGCAATAATGGAGGGGCTGATCCGCAATGCCATAGAGGCCACGCCGGATCACGGAACGGTCAGCGTAACCGGCCGCCTGAAGGGAGACAGGTATGTTTTCACGGTGAAGGACACGGGCATAGGAATTCCGGAGAAGGATAAGGAATTGATCTTCGAGGGGTTCTACCCGGTTCAGGAGACGGAGAGCTATTCAAGCCGTCGGCCGTATTCCTTCAACGCGGGGGGTAAAGGAATCGACCTGTTACGGATCAGAATGTTTTCCGAGCTTTACGGGTTTAAGCTGTCGTTCAAAAGTCAGCGGTGTCCGCTCCTGGCTGCTGCTGAAACGAATGCACCTGAGGACGTGGAGTATTGCGAACACTGCAAGTCTATTGAAGACTGTGCGAACAATGGTGGTTCAGAATTTGTGGTGGATTTCCCTCTCGCGGATGGGCAGCAGGCCCTCACAGCGGCTTAACGGGGGGCACGGAGGAGGCTCTCACCTCCCGAAAAGAATCTCAGGTATCGTCGCTGTGAGGTGCTCAATTCTCTCGACTCTTATTTCACCTTAAAGGGAAGGCTCTTACGGAATATCGTCGTCTGGTCTCCCTTGAAATTCGGATCGTTATACCGATTCAAGTCATAGACGAGACTTGCACGGACTTCATATTTCCCTGTCTTTAGCTTCGGATCCCAGGCCAGGATACGCTCCTCCCCCGCTCGCAAGATGGTCTCGTGTGGACCCTGCGTGTCAGCCATAGTTGCCGAGATTGCATCAGGTCGTTTCTTGTCCACTTCCAGGAAAGCTTTGTCATCAGGCCGATCTCCATACCAGGGAGCAAACAACCAGTCCTGCTTGGCGACAACCTTGCCTTTGCCATCAACCACATCCGCTTTGAGATACATGCCTCGTCGGTTAGACCCTGTGGGAACGGAATGCCCAGCCCCGATGTTAACGATGTGAAAGCTGAGAGCGGACGTTGATTCTTTTTCGGACACAATGACAAGACTCAATGCGCCCGAGATTCTTTGAGGCGAATGTCCGCCGGTCCACAGGTGTCTTGCAATTGCTCTCACCGGTACATCGTCATCCGCAGTGGACTTGCGAAGTGTTCGTGGCATGTGGCAATCCTGGCACTGCTGAGAACCCAGCCCCGGTTTATGAAAATCATCCCGCCATTCCAGAAAAGTTTGAGTCTGTTTGGATACCACCCGTTTTCCCTGCCGAGTGGCAGTACGCACACATGGCCGCTGTCTGTATCTTGGGGTCCTTCACGGTTTCATGCGGCGCTTCGGCTCCATAAGGCCCCCGAATCTTCCCGTCAGGGGTCAGATGGCAACTGGCGCACGTTATTCCAGCGGCTTCTTTACCTTGCGGCCGGCCCTTGGGCCGTTCGATTTCGACTTTTTCCAGATCAGGGAGCTCAAAAGGCTCAGGATAGTGGCACACATTGCAGGACTTGCCCCCCATTTCGATATCGCGGGAGTGCATGGGCCAGGGATCGGTTCCTGCAAATGAGTGTGCTGAACCAGCAGTCAATACCCTTCCCGGAAGAGAGAGTAATTCTTGCTTCGGATCCTTATAAGCCATCGGTTTATAGGCAATGTCAGATCCGAACCCAAAAGCGTACTCTCGGTAAATTGCCTGATGGCACTCGCCACACTCGGCTGATGGGGTAGCGGTACCCTCGGGGAAGTCCTTGGTTTTGGATGCGGCAGTGGATTTCTTGGTATCTGTCGCAGCGGGCTGTTGCTGGGCCTGTGCCGCGCTTTTCTCCAGATAGACCAGCGCTAAGGTCCCTACGATCATCAAAAGCGCCAGGACAAGAATACTTGCCTTTCTCATGAGCCTGAACCTCCTATGTTTCTACTCGGTCCACCGACAAAACAGGTCTGCCGGTCTGCTAAAACTCAACCATCAATCGAACTTTCATACCGAGCACAGGATCAATTACCCTGTCCGGATTGATGCCAAAGCGATTGGAAGGAAGAGGGATGTCCCAATTTGGCACCGTTTTGTCGATACAGGCGTAATTGAACCATCTCCCCGGTTGCCAGTATCCGGCAATGACTCTCACCACCCACTTGTCCAGCAACTGCCAATCCATACCGGCGTTGATCTCCCATCCCAGGTTGTTGTCGGGAATCGACGGAGCGTCGGCGCTGGCGGCATTTATGGTGCTGAGATTGAGAAATTGAACTGCGCTGCCTGTTGCCGCGGGTCGCATGAACCCCCATCCGTAACCCTGTGGAGAGGCCCTGTCAGCCCAACAAAAGTTCGCAAACATATTCAAGTTGGACGCAACGGCATAATCCAGCCTCATGGCGAGAACTGAGGCGTCGTTCATAAAACCGTCCGTATTCAGGTTGAACAAATCCAGGCCGGCCCCGTAATAGAAGCACATAAGAAGGCTGTATGGAGCGAACAATCCGTAGTTTCCGAAACCGTAGAAGTATGGCTGCCTATCGATGAGGACCCCGTTTCTTCTGTCGGGTCCCGGCAACAAAGCATAGATGAAGGAGGCTTTTACGGGCCCTAACATGACGCCGGTCTCTACCATCCATCTCCAAGCTTCAATATAGCGGGGCGCAAACAGGCTTCCTCTTCCATCCGTCCGGTCCGTCAGTCCGAAAAAAGTTCCATTGAGTGACCGATGAAATTTGGTTGTCTTATTCACCCAATCCAATTCCGCATTAAAAAAGAATCGACCGTTATTGTATTTTACGAATACCCCGCCGTCTGTGCTCACCACATCGCTTGCCGGAAAGGATGCCCGGTCGACCTGGAGACGTTGGGATTCAGGACCTCTGTGATAACTGAAATATTCAGCCACAATCCCGAGAGACAAGGGGCCTGAATCGTATGTGAGAAATGCCGTGGGAGACACGGCCAGCAATGCGTTTAGGTCACCAAGATTATAATACGGATTGACGCTTGGGTCGTCTGGCGGCGGCGGGAAAGCGTTATTGGGCTGATCCTGTCTGAACGGATTATCCGGCTGACGCCTCCAGGGATAAAAACCGAGTCCGATTCTGAACGGTCCTGTGGGTGCTACCAAAAGCAGAGACTCTGATGTCAAGTCCTCGCCTCCGTTATATTGGAGACCGCATCCGAACGTGAAGGGTCTCTTACCGCAAACCACGATGCCCCACGGCGTCTGGGCAGAGAACCACCACATGGTCCACTGTCCCTCGGAAATAGCAACCTGCACGCCCGGACTCGTTGAGTTGACATAAGCTGAGGCTACGGGGTCCAGAAATTGTCCAATCCGGTACTCGCCCCTTAACCTAATGGCAGGATTTATTCTCAACTCTGGAAGAATATTCGTCTCCATCCGCTGCTCAGCAACGCCACTGGAAGAGGAAAGATCTTCCAGTTTTCCGCCCGCCCAGCCATTGATGGAAGCAAAATTCCCTGGGGTCGAACTGTTGTCCAGATCGTACTTGCCGAAGAATCCTCGCGAGCCCAGTTGCTGTACAAACCGATTCTTCCAAACGTATTCGCCCTCCATTGAGAATTCCCAGGCGAAGGATGGAGTTGCCACAAGGCAGATGCCCAGGGCAGCCCCAAAGACAAAGATTCGGACCAATTCTCTGGCGCTCATCATAGTCCCTCCCTCACAGAAAAAAACCAACTCCAGGCATTATGGAACTATTGATGTTATCAAAAAGGAATCCCATCAAGAAGAGAATTTTCCAGAGACAATGCCTACGGTAAGTTCTGGAAATTCCCCCTGTCAAAAAGAGTCTTGACAAATATTGAGTCAGAAACGTTTTGATTCCAGATGTCGGAAGACACCGTGGAACAGCAACCCTTCGGCTTCTTATGAGAGAGTAGTCCATTGACAGGCTACGCAGAAAGAGAGAGCATGAACGAAATTGAACAGCATCAGTTACCAATCTCATTCGTTTCATTTGACGAAAAGGAAGAGTCCTTATCCAAGCATGCGGAGAGTTCATTCGGGAGGGAAATATCCTGAAAGCAAAAAGGCGGTTCGACATGAGAATGATCGTGGGATTTGGCATCGTGGTCGTTTCGCTGGCTTTGGCCTCGGCGGCATTTGCTTCCGGGCCGGAACACGTGGTAGCAAGACATGTCAATTGCTGTTTTTCGGACGGTCAATGCCTCAAGACAAGGCGGCACCACTGCGAACTAAAAAAGGGAAGAGTGGTGGAAAACTGCAAGGACTGTAAACCCGAGTGGAACCAAAACGAGCCGGAGAAATAGCCGCAGCATGATCTTTATGCCTCCTCACCGTAGGATGAAGATCCACGTTTCTCCAACAGAACAGTTCTCGTCCCTATTTCCTGAGCCTCGGAGCGGCTATGAGTCACATCAGAACAGTGTGAATTCCAGGGCCTGCTGCAAACGAACGATTTCCACCCGTAAGCGAAGATTCAATGCCTCGTCCAAACTCGATAGCGGTTCATCCATCAATAATGCCAATGGCTGCATGACCAATGCTCTGGCCAATGCTACTCGCTGCTGTTCTCCGCCGGACAGTTGATAGGGCTTGGCAGTGGCATAATTCTTAATTTTTAATAATGTCAGCATTTCATCAATTCTCCGCCTTCGCTCCGTTTGCGGCACACCCTTTGCTTTCAAGCCGAATTCCAAGTTGCCGTACACCGTGAGATGAGGCCACAGGGCCAAATCCTGGAAGACCATGCCCAAATTACGCGCTTCAGGAGGTATCAATGTTTTTCCGTCGCGGGCTGCAATTTTCCCTTGGATCAGAATGGACCCTGCATCAGGTGCTACAAAGCCCGCCAGCATCCTAAGTAGCGTGGTTTTCCCGCAACCAGACGGGCCAAAAAGGACTATCCGCTCCCCCTGTTCAATAGTCAGGGAAAAATCACGAATAGTGGTGCGTCCTCCGAAATGCTTTGAAACCTTTTGATATTGAAATAGTGTCATGCCCACCCCTTATGTGTTCCTATCCAATTGATTATTCCGAGAGGAACCAAGGAAAGAATAACGAGCAACACGCATAGGGCGGCAATCATGGCCGGCTCCCCGTTAGCCATAGTCGTAAAAATCCTGACCGTAAGGGGGTCGGAACCAGGTGGATAAACCAGCATGGAAATGCCGGTATCACGAAGGCAAAAAATGTAGGCAACCAGCCAAGCCATGACCAAATCTCTTTTCACCAGAGGCACGACGATTCCCGCCATCCGTCTTATCCAGGAAACTCCCATGACCTGAGCCGCCTCTTCCATTGAGGAAGGTATCCGGGACAAGGCTGACAGTGTGATGCGGCTTGGCAATACCCAATACTGGATGATGTACCCCAGAATCAGAATTACTGGAGAGGCATAAACGAAATTGGTAACAGGACGATTCCAGACGGCGACCAACCCCACCCCGATGACGGTACTGGGCAAAGCGAACAGCAATATCGTCAGCGTGTCCAAAAACTTCCAACTTCTGAGCCCCTGAACATGAATCAAGTATCCGGTCAAAAAGCCAAAAAGTGTCAGAAGACTCGCACCGATTGCGCCAAAAACCAGGCTGCGCACCATGCTGTCCCAGCCTTGAGCTATCGCCATTCGCCAAGCATGAACGGCAGCCGACTCACGGAGCAAGGCGAAGAGGGGCAATATCACCGTTATCGTAGCGAAAAGCCACAGCAACGCAGCAATCCATTTCCTCGATTTTCCCAGTTCGATCTGGATGCCGGAACCATCTCCCTGTCCAATGCGTACGTGAACCGTCTTTTTCTCAAGAACCAATCCCGCTGTGAGCATCGCCACCAGTGCTATTACTGCTAAAGGAACCGCGGCTGCGGCTGCGGCGCCGAAATCATAATACGCGGAGAATTGTGTAAACGTCTCTACCGGAAACACATTGACACGCAAGAACAAAGGAACACCGAACTCTCCCAGGCCCAACAAGAAAATCAGAAGCATGCCCAAAATAATCCCCGGTAAAATGAGCGGAATGGTGATCCGGCTCAAGATCCTCGGCCAAGTCGCAGCCAACAGCGCTGCTTCTTCCAGTCTAGGATTCACGCTCCGAATAAAAGCTATCGTCAAGAGCATGAGAACAGGCATGTAGCAGGTGAAGAGGACCCAACCACAACCTCCCAGGCTGAATAAGAAATTCGAGCCTGCTTTCCAGTCTCCGCCTCCCAACCATCTCGTTACCCAACCTTGGCTTCCCAACAAGTGAAACCAAGCCACTGCCTGCACATAAGGGGGAATCAATAGTGGAATGGCAAGAACAGCAGTCAACAATGAACGGGCTGGTACATCTGACTTTCCCAGGAGAACGGCGAGAGGCAGACCGACAACCACCGACAAAAGAGTGACCAGTCCGGCTAAGCTGAGAGAAGTCACCAGGAGATGCCTGGTTTGACCGGACACAAAAAGGTTGTGGAAAAGTTCGAGGCTGAACCGTCCATCTACGACCAGGCTTTGAGCAAATATTGCTACAAGTGGAGACAAGCCCAGTCCGACCAAAAGAAGGGCGATCAGCCAAAAAATGAAACGGCGAAGGTTCATAGGCCGGACCATGTCTTCAAGAAAGGCTGAATTTGCTGCATCTCCCTAGCCATAGCTGCATAATCGGCCTTCATAACCTTCATTTTTTCCAGGCGAGGGACCGCTGGGGGAGTTTCCACCTCAGGGTGGAGTGGAATTTGGGCACACTCCGCGAACGCCAGTTTGCGCTCTGTCTCCTTGGAAAGTAAGTAATCAATCAACTTCTTGGCCTGCTCGGGATGAGGACTGTTCTTAATCAAAACTACGGCGTTGGGCAAAATCAAAGAACCTATCCCGTCTTTTTCCTGATCAGGAACGATCATTTCTACCGATTTGCCTTGTTTGATTCTGTTCACCGCATCATCGCTGTCGACCAGCGAAAAATCAAATTCACCAGAGGAAACCAAGATCCGCGCTTTCCCCATTGCTGCTGGATATTTTTACTTGGTTTTCCTTCGTTTGGTTCATGAAGGCTTGGCCGCGCTGATTTCCCCATAACAAAAAGAGTGCAGTCATATAATCTGTGGTGGTCCCAAAGACCGGATTAGCAATCACAGCCCGGCCTCGCCATCGTGAATCAGTGTAAGCGCTGACAGATGCAGGTTTTTCCGGTAAGCCTTTCTTCACCAGTAAAATCCTGGCTCGTGCGGAGAATCCTGTCCAATAACCTTCAGGGTCTTTGAATGCGTCAGGAATTCCTACCGCATTTGGCGAGCTATAGGCGCTGGAAATTCCTCTCTGTTTGAGTACCTCGGCCCGGACAACCTCGTTGGCCCAGTAAACATCTGCCTGGGGATTATTTTTCTCCGCAAGGAGTCTATTCATGACGCCGGTGCTTTTCGATTCTTCGGTGTCATAGACAGCTTTGACTTTGATTCCCGTATCTTTTTCAAAGTCTGCGAGAATCGGAGCAGCAAAAACCTGGTCCTCGCTGACGTATACGACGACCGTCTGGTCGGCAGCAAAGGCGCTCCAAACGAGGAAAAATATCAAACAGCTTGCAGCAATGGCAATTAGGAGTTTGTAATTAGCTAATTTATCGCTCATTTCGGACACCTCTTCCGGATAAGTCGCGCCTCCTCACGAAATGGCTTCGAGATTCTCTCGGTAAATCTCTAGGTCCGGATCTGAAAAAAGCACAATGTACACCTTTTTAATCTCCGGGAACCTTAGCAACTGGGCCAGGACGCTTTTCAATGCAATCTTGGAAGCCTCCTCGATGGGGTATTTGAAGAATCCCGTACCTATGGAGGGGAAGGCCATTGTTTTCACGTTATTCTCATGGGCCAATTCAAAGCATCGCCTATAACAACTCTCCAGGATCTGAGGTTCCCCGGATTCTCCATCTTGGTAAAGTGGAGCTACCGTGTGAATAACATGGCGAGCTTTCAGGCGGTGGCCGCGTGTAATCTTCGCGTCACCAGTCTCACACCCTCCGAGGGGACGGCATTCTTCGGCAAGTTCCGGACCGGCGGCGCTGTGAATTGCCCCGTCAACGCCTTTTCCACCGAGAAGAGTGGGATTGTTGGCGGGGTTCACAATGGCATCCACATCCATTGTCGTCAGGTCACCTTTGACGAGTTCAATCTTGTTCTTCACGGCTATCTCCTCTGAAAAGACGCTAATTCGACGACGCGTATTGCTCGGCCAGCTATTGAGCCTCGTGCACCTCTCAAAAAAGCAGTCAGAATTGGCCTGAAGATCACGGTTTTCCAGTTACTTCCAGATCATCAAAATGCGTCTGAGCATCAGATTTAGTCCACAGTCCGATCTTGCCGGCCTCTTTGAAGGTTGAATCCTTGGCATCCAAATACTGCTTGCCATCCAAATAGCACTGGATATGGTCCCCGGTCATGGTAACCCGAAGGGCGTGCCATCCGGGAGTAGATCTAGCCTTGGATCCTTTGATCTCCGAACGATGCCCATTCACCACATGATAAAGATTGTAATTATCCTCAAGTGGATTGAAACGGGCCACGTAATAGTTCTTTGCGTCTTTGGCTCTCCAGACAATACCGCCACCTTGATCGGTGTTTCCTGCAATGGCTTTCATCTTTACCGTGATATCCACGTCTTTGTAGTTCGTGGCGCTGGCAAGCGTTAGGTTGAACGTCGCACCCGAACTTTTTGCCATTTGAGCCAGCACATTGGGTTTTGATGGCGCGGTGTTGTCGGCCACCACTTCCCATTTGCCCACCTCGTGGGTGAATCCTTTTGCAATTTCGCCCACCTTGTCAGCGTCGAAGTTCCACGACATTTTGCCTTGAGCTGCGACAACTGCCGCAGCAAGCACTAATCCACCAACGAACATCATTGTTTTCTTCATGTTTCGATCTTCTTTCTAATGTAGAAAATATCGACACCTCAGCCTGCTTTCTGGATTCTCGGCTGAGTGCCGGGTCAATTCGTCCTCACTTTATTGGCCCTTTCGCCTGGTCGAATGCCGATCGGACAGTCTGTGCCAGTTTCTCTACCGGTCCGGTCCCCCAGTAATGGAGAAAGAATACCCGCGGCTGCTCATCCAGCATGTGGTTATGAACTGCGACTATCTCGATGCCGCCTTTTCTAAACGCCTGGATTACCGGATTGACTTCCTTTGCGGACATCACAACGTCGCCCGCTACATGGGCCTTTTTATTGGTTCCTACGAATCCGGCCCAAGAGTTGAGCCCCATACTGGAGGTCACCTCAACCCCATGCATTTTGACTCCGGGCCGACCCACGGTGATTTTGAAGGAACCTCCACCGGCCTTGCCGGAATGCCCAATAATTTGTTCGATTTTTTTCGTGTCCAAGTTCATGGCAGGCTCTGAACCTCCAGACGAGCCAGGACTTGGATGAGGAGTAGCGGTTTTGTCCAAAGCATTTCTGATACCTTGGGCCATCTTCACGGGATCTCCCATTCCGCCAATGTGCATGAACATGATGCGAGGCTGCTCATAGAAGAAATGATTGTGCAGCGCCGTGACCTGGACATTTGCCTCTTCCAGAGCGGAAATGACCGGATTGACTTCTTTCTCCAGCAGCACGAGATCGCCCATCACCATAGCTTCTTTGCCCATGTCCTTCCATGCGGTCCAGGAACCAAAGCCCAGCGCCGTGGGCACGGGTTCACCATCAATCGCCACCTTGATGTCACTGCGCGGAAAACGAATGACAAATGCGCCTTCGTCCATTTGGCCGGGAAATCCCAAGGTTTTCTCAACCTCTCGGAAATCGGCTGAGGCAGGAGCCAAGCATGACGTAGACAATGGCAAGACAATTGATAAACTTAAGACAACTAAACGCTTTAATAATTTGCCCATGACTAGTTCCCCCTTCTGCAATCATTTCTGTTTCTTGCGGCATGCATCCACAGACGTTTCGTCAACGACCGACCGCATTGCTTAATGCCATTAGTTTCTACCATAGCGTATCTGTTCCAATAGCAGATCACGACATTCTCCACTGAAACAAATTGTACACGATTCCCAGTCCCACGCTGCAGCCTATGATCTTGATGACACCCATCTTGAAACGAAAGATCGCCAGGATCGCAAATGCCGCGATGAAAAGTGAAGGGATATTCAGCGTCTGCCACACTGGAATTTGTAAATGCATCCCGAATGCTCGGAAGTCTCTTACGGACCCGAAAACCGTATGCAAGGCGAACCACACTGCAAGATTGAGCACGACTCCGACAATTGCGGCGGTTATGGCGCTCATCGCTGAATGCAGAGACTTGTTACCCCTCAATGACTCAACATACGGTCCCCCAACGAGCACCCAAAGGAAACAGGGGACAAACGTGGCCCAGGTCGTGAGCATTGCTCCCAATGTCCCTGCAACCATCGGATTCAGATTTCCAGGGTTGCGGAAGGCAGCCAGAAAGCCGACGAAGGGCAAGACCAGGATGAGAGGCCCCGGGGTGGTCTCTGCCAGGCCGAGCCCGTCCAGCATCTCTCCAGGCGTGACCCAGGAGTATTCTTCCACAGCCTGCTGGGCTACATACGCCAAAACGGCATAGGCCCCGCCGAAAGTCACGACAGCAGACTTGCTGAAGAATGTCACCTCCTGGAAATAGACGTTTTCGGACCCCAGAAAAATCAGAATGAGTGCTAGCGGAGCAAACCACAGGATTGACCAGGTCACGGCCACGGCGAAGGTCCTTGAGGCTGACGGCTGTGTATGTTCCGGCGCCTGGTTCTCGAGCATCGCATCTATTAAGGGCGAATCGCCGGAGTTAGAGGCGGCTGAATGGCCTTGGTTTATCTCGAAACTCTCCGGGCGGATGCGCCCACCGACATACCCGATGATCGCGGCAGAGATAACGATGAACGGGAAAGGCACTTCAAAGAAGAAGATTGCTATGAAGCCCAGCCCAGCTAGTACGAGCATCAACCTGTTCTTCAGCACTCTTTTTCCTATGCGCAGCACAGCTTCCGCAACAACCGCCAGCACCGCCGGTTTCAGACCGAAAAAGAGCCACTGCACAACGTTCAAATCCTGATGACCGGCATACAGGATGCTCAAGATCAGCATTGAAATGAACCCGGGAATGACAAAAAGCGTTCCGGCTACCACGCCCCCTGGAATTTTATGCAGCAGCCAACCGATGTAGATGGCTAGCTGCTGCGCCTCGGGCCCCGGGAGAATCATGCAGTAATTCAGAGCGTGGAGAAAACGGCTTTCGCTTATCCACCGCTTTTCTTCCACCAAGTATCTGTGCATGACCGCTATTTGACCGGCAGGTCCTCCGAA
>CAVUIT010000016.1:0-70478 GCA_963741625.1 uncultured delta proteobacterium | reverse complement strand
TATGGCCAGCATCTGTTGTTCGCCCCCGCTCAGAAATCCTGCTTCTCGTCTGCGGAGTCTTATCAGGTCCGGAAATATGGTGAAAACGTAATCCAAAGTTCGTTTGGCGTCAGCGTCGCTCGCGATAATCCCTCCGATCATAAGGTTTTCCATAACTGTGCTTTCCTTGAAGATCCTTCTCCTTTCAGGGCACAGGATGATGCCCTGTCGGGCTCTAAAACTCGGCTCCATACTCGTGATGCTCTGTCCTTGAACAGGATGTCGCCCATGACGGCGATCCGGATTCCGCCTTTCATCCTTTCCTTTTTCGCCGTGTCCAGGATGATGCCGGATAGTGTGAACATCAGGGTTGTCTTGCCCGCGCTGTTCGCTCCGAAGACGCCGGTAATCCCACCTTTCTTGCATGTAAGACTAACGTTATTGATCCCAATGGCGTTTTCGTAAAAGACCATCAGGTTATTCACTTCAAGGAGGTTCATCGGGACCTCTTAGTGCCCATGTATGCAGCCCTCACTTCGTCCTTCTTCATGACCTCCCGGGGAGGTCCTTCGGCGATTTTGACGCCGAATCGCATTACGAGGGCTCGGTTGGCAAGCCTGAACAGTTCCCGCAAACGGTGCTCGACCATGATCAGGGTCACTCCCTGCATGACGAGCTTTTCGAGTAGAGGAAGTATGCTGGTGATCTCGGACATGCTAAGTCCGGAGAACACCTCGTCACACAAGATGATTTCCGGCTTGAGCGCAATACAGCGGGCCAACTCCAATCTCTTCTGATAGCCCAGGGGGAGGGAGCCCGCGGTCTTGTATGGCACGCGGGCGTCTCGCTCAAACCCGACTTCTTCGAGGATGTCGATGGCCACGGAGTCACGATCGCCCAGTTTGCCTGCCGTTGCCTTCTTGACCCGAGGCGAATTGAGAGGAACGATCAAATTCTTGTACGCCGGGAGACTGTGGTAGGGCCTCATGACCTGGAAAGTGCGCGCCAGGCCCAGATTGGCGACCTTGTTGGGCGCCATACCAGCGATGTCGCGGCCCTTATAGATGATGCTGCCATGGTCCGGTTTGACGAAGCCGGTCAGGATGTTGACCAAGGTGGTCTTGCCCGCGCCGTTGGGTCCGATCACTCCGAGCACGTCCCCCTTGTACAGGGTGAAACTCACGTCCATCACTGCCTTGACGCCTCCGAACGACTTGCCCACATTACGGACTTCCAGCAGGAGTTCATCCGACATGGTCAAACCTTTTCCCACCGCTCGAACTGGTGGTATTTGCGTTCGAGGTAGTTCATGAGGCCTTCCGGCTTGTAGAGTATGAAGATCAGGAGGACCAAGCAGTACAGGACCACGCGCAACTGTCCGAATCCCCGCAACGCCTCGGAGAGGGGCGTGAGAATCAAAGCACCGATGACCGCGCCGGATAGGGTCCCCATGCCGCCCATGACCGTGGCTGCAATCGGTAAAATGGAAAAGTCCATAGCAAAAAGAGACAGGCCCAGCCAGCCGTAGAGGTGTGCGAGGTAGGCCCCGGCGAAGCACGCGATGAAGGAGGCCACGAACACCGCAATAACCCTGTATCGCAATATGCTGATGCCTGCGGCCAGCACCGCCTGATCGTTGTCCTTGATACCCATCATAATGAGCCCTATGTCCTCGCTCACCAGTCGCCTCAGGCCGAAAAGGGCTATAAGAAGGGCAACCAGGATAACGTACTGCTCCACCCAGGTATTGGGCAGCGTATCGAGGCCGGTAATGCCTTCTGTGCTCCCGAAAAGACCCAGCGCCACAATAACGTTCCTGGCGAATAGGGGCAGCATGAACGTGACGATGGCGAAATAAATACCTCGCAGCCTGAGACAGGGCAGCAAAACCAGTGTGCTCACGAACGAACCTATCACCGCCGCCAGCGGAATCGTCAGCATAGGCGGCAGGCCCCAATTAGCGTTCATGAGACCGGCAATATAGCCTCCGAAACCAATAAACATGGCCCCGCCAAGGCAAACCAGCCCCACATATTGGGCCAGGAAATCAAAACTTAACGCCAAAATTGCGGTGATCGCCGCGGCACAGAGGACCTTTTGCCAATAGGGGTCCAGGATGAAGGGCAAGATGAGCAGGCCGACGATCAGGAGAAGCCGAGGGGCCAATACGTACGTCATTTCCCGGTACGATGAAAGAGCGTACAGCCCGGCGGACCGAACCTCAATGCTCCTGTCCAGCCTTTTTCTTCGGCGGTCCGGAGAAGACATCATACCCTTTCCTCAAGTTCTTTCTGCTTGCCCAACAAACCGGATGGCTTGACAAGTAAGACCAAGATGATGGTTCCAACAAGGACCACCGATTCCCACACGGCCCCGAAAAAGAACGTGCTCACCTTCATAGCGAATCCCACGAGGAAAGCGGCCATGAAGGTGCCGCCCCAACTGCCCAATCCTCCGATGATGCACACAGCCAAGGCGTATACCAGTACCCTGTATCCGTCCTCGGCCGTTACGTTGCCCAAGGGTAGAATGATGACCGCGGCCAGGCCGGCCAGAGCCGAGCCGATAGCCATGGACATCATCGCCACGCGGTCCGAGTTAATTCCCAGCATCATCGCGGCTTGTTCGTCCTGGGCAATGGCCCGCAATGACAAGCCCATTCTGGTATGATGCGTGAAAAACCACAGGCCGACGGCCAAAGCGGCTCCCACTCCCACCACAATCAGGCGCTGGTAGTCCACGAACACGGAAAAGATTTCAATCTTGCCGTCAACAAATGGTTTCAGGACATAATTGGGCCCAATGAAGCCCTTGAAGCTACCGATGCCCTGGAGCCGCAAGCCCTCCAGTATGATGAGACCGACGGCGAATGAGGCGATGATTTCGGAGGTTGGCAGCCCCCTGAGCCGAAGGAGCACGAAGTGGGCAATCGCAGCCCCCAGGAGCGAGGCGACGGCCAACGAAATCAGTATGGCAAGCCAGTAATTGAGGTGGAGGTCGTTGACAAATGACCAGGTGAGAAACCCCACCAGAACGTAGATGGAGCCGTGGGCGAAGTTGGGAAGACGGCTGACACCATAGACCAAGCTGAAGCCCACGGACATGAGCGCGAAGATCACGCTGTTGATCGCGCCGTATATAAGCACTGACTCCATGCAAGCACCTCATCCGCAATGTGACGGTGCCCACTCCGACGCCACTACAGGGCCTCGGGGGATTCACAGCAATCACCAAAAGATGTGACGGTTGTGGACGTTCAACGTAGCCAGCAACTTGAAACAGAGATTGGTGGGACAGACGCTCCGCCTGTTCTGAAATTACGGGCAACCCCGCGTTCCGCACGGCACTGTCCCACCGGCCCACAGACAGTAGCGGATATTACTCCGGGCAAACGCTATAGAGTATCAGAGGCTGATCAACGTTTGAACCAGGGAGGCAGTTTGATCTCGCCCATTGCTGCCACCTGGGGGAAAACCTGAACCCGTTGGCCGTCTTGCCACTGCACCCAGCATCCAAGGACGCTGTTCTTCGGGTCATACCCGTAGACAATTTGATGGTTCTCGTCAAAGCGGATGGTCCCTCGCACGGCTTCCAGGTTGGTCTTCTGCAGTGCGTCGATCAGTGCATCCTCTTTTGTGCTGCCCGCACGTTCGATGGCGTCCTTGAGCACATACATGGCTTCATACGCGCTGACGCATCCGGTGCTTCTCGGAGGCACGCCCCATCGCTTCTGGAATGCGTTGTAGAATTCCATGGCCTTGGGTGTGGCTTTGGTCGGAACGTTTCCCGTCTCGGAAAGGGTGGCTATGCTGTACGCACATTTACCGTCAGTTGCTTTCCAGAACCCAGGGTCTTCCGCTGCGCCGATGAATCCGATGGGCAGAGCGGGGACTTCCATCGAGGCCCACTGTTTCATGAGAATGGAGGTTTCAGGCGCATAGGCCCATACGAAAAGGATTTGTGCTCCCGAATTTTTGCATTCCGTCAACGCCCCCGAATAGTCGGTCGATCCGATGGGATGCTTGTCCTTGCCGACGATTTTCCACCCGTCCTTCTCCGCGAGCTTCTCAACAATTTCCGAGGCCCGCCGGCACATGGCGCTGTCATCGATGGTCACGTACATCTTGTCAAAGCCGAACTTCTCCTTCATTTGTCGGAGGAGGTCCAGCGACTCCTTGACGTACCACTTGACGCTGCCGCTTTCGCGGAAGGAGGAACTGTACTTATCTTTGTCTTTTGAAACCTTTTCATCCCAGCCGGGCGTGTAGCAGCCGATACTCACCACATCGAGCTTCTTGTAACGGGCGAAAAGATCGAGGGCGGCCATGCCGCATTCCGACATACAGGGCCCGCCGGCAACCAGGTCCACCTTCTTTTGCAGAATCAACTTCTCTATGGCGAGCAAGACCTCATTGGTGGGAACCCCGGGTTCTTCATCGCGGCTGTCGATTATCTCCAGCTTGAAGGGCCGCATTACTCCGCCAACCTTCACTCCACCGGCCGCGTTGATTTCCTCGGTGGCCATGATCATGCCTCGTTCCCCGTTCTGACCATAGTTGCTGGCCCGAGGAATAGGGGCGCCCACCAAGATGGGTTCTCCCTTGTCCGCGGAGGTCGCCACAGTGAAGCCGAGTGGGCACGCCACGGCGGCCAAAGCGACCAGCACCATGATTCGACGAAATACACCTGCGTTCATCAGCGCTCTCCTTTCCGGTCTTGCGTTTTCCGACAATTGGGCTGCTTGTTGCGATTGTAGAAGTCGTCCTGATGGAGGCTCAGGCCTCCTCGGGCGTGTCGACACAGACAATCAAGAGAGAGCACAGTGCGCCAGACTCAACTGAGGGATTCAGCGTCCCTAAGGCCATCACTCTCCAACTCGGCCGCACTGCGGTTTTCGTCGATACAGAATCTTGGATGGGTTATCGCAGGCTTTACGCTCTGACTTTATTTCTTAGCATAGGCCATTGTCCCTGTCCAGGCAGATTCCTAGTGAGACCCCGCCAGGATCATGGACAAGAGAAATTCGAAATTTCGGTTTCGTTTTACCATGGCAATTTCCCTTAGGTTTCAGGCCCCAACGCGGGTCAACCGCAGGTCGACCGGCTCCTCTTGCACCCGAATTACGGTTATTTTTTCAACTCGTTCCACTTGTAATCAATCAGTTCCGTCAGAACGCCGTTGAGCTTCTTCGGCGGGATGAAACCGAACTCGCAGTCGCGGAAAGGTCGGGCCTTCTCTCCACGGGAATCCGGGATGAAAGGGTACCCCTTCGTCTCCAACTCCGCTATGGCTTGTCGGGTGTTATCCACGTTGAAGCTGAGGAGCATAACGCCTTCCCCATGCTTCTCGATGAATTTTGCCACGTCTCCCTCGGGCGTCGTGGATTCCATAAGTTCGAAACCCACCTCCCCGACCCAGGTACCGGGCCACTCGGATCTTCTCGGATTCGTCGACGTACGCGTCGTCAGGGCTGGTTTTTCCCAAAAGCGGTTCCCAGACCTTGCGGGCCTCGTCGAGGTTCTTTACAGCGATGCAGATATGGTCAATCTTATTCACCTTCATTTCACGTCCCATCCATTCTTGTAGAGCGTCCGCCCTGGGGCGCTGTTTAGGTCGGTCGAAAACTGACCTGCATTCGTAAAATGTACCACTTGTCAAGTTAGAGGTATAGTGACGTTTTCGCCCGAAAGTGGAGAAAAGCGCTCTTGGATGGACATGGATGCCACACGGAATCATCTTTCCCAGCAAATCTGCCGGACGTCCAGAGTGACTTCAACCTACCGAAATAACCTCATCTCGGCTCCACTAAGAGCAGTCTCCGGTTCAAATCTTTCCAAAATGGCCATGCTTTTTTTACGTGCGCAAATTCACAACGTCGCTCAGAATCGATTCTAGGCCCCGTAAGAAACTTATCTCGCGGTGCAGCTCACTACGGTAAACTATTCCCGACCCGTAATAGGGAATACGACAATGGAAATCCCAGAAGATGCGCGAGACCGCACACCCCTTCTTAATTCTCTATTAATTGATTTCTTTATGAAGTTTGTCCTAGCGTGAACAATCGTTTCTGAAAAAAACCGTTGACAACCAGTACTGCCAGCAGGCTCACTTCTTTCTATAATGGGCCCGGCTCAGCAAGATGATGATGATCCCTAAGATGCACTGGGCGACTTTGCCTAGGCCTAGAAGAATTCGATACATACTCCCTAGGGGATCCCAATTGGTATGTATAATTTCTAGAATCTGAAACCATTTGGACCCGGTAACCGACGACAGCGTTCCCAGGCCAAGCAATAGGCCGGTGGCTGCCTGCACCAACAAAAAAACTACTATGGTGATCCCCACGCGATAGTGGAGATTTATCACTAGTCGTTCATTCAGTCGCCGCTTGATTTTTTCCCTGTAGGTTCTCCACTCTGGGGAGAAACCAAGAGGGGAAGCCGAGTACACGGTGAGCATGAGAATCTCCGTCAATGTCTGATCGTCTAAGGGAGGATTCCTGGCGAGAGGTCAGCTTCCAGTAGCTCACTCCTCATAGATCATTTTCTTTGTCATGCCGCCGTCAACAACGAAGTTCTGGCCAGTGATGAATCCAGCTTCGTCAGAAATCAGGAACGCAACCAGAGACGCAATGTCTTCTGGTTTTCCGACACGCCCTGCGGGATGCTGTGCATGATCCATTTCCGTGAGATGTGGCTTCTTGGCTTGTTTGGCCTTCTTCCACTCGCTTACATCGATCCAGCCAGGGCTGATGCAGTTGACACGAATGTCTGGTCCCAGGCTTATGGCCAGAGAATGAGTGAGAGCCAGTATGCCCCCCTTGGAAGCTGAATATGCCTCGGTGTTTGGTTCCGACTGGATTGCTCTGGTGGAAGCAATATTGACTATGGCTCCTTTGGTGCGCCGCAGAAATGGAACACTGTGCTTCGTGCAAAGGAACATCCCTGTGAGATTGGTCCCGATCACTCTGTTCCATGTCTCCAGGGATAACTCATGCACTGGTGCGTTGCGTGGAAGTGCTATGCCCGCGTTGTTTACGAGGGCGTCCAGTCTTCCAAAATGTTCCACAGTCAGACGTACTGCTCTTTCTACGGCGGCCTCGTCACCCACGTTTGTCTCATAGAATTGGACTGGGCCGAGGTGCTGGAAGCTTTCCTCAGCCTCTCGCCCTGCTTCACCATCAACTTCTGCTATGGCCACGGCCATGCCCTCATTGAGCAAGTGCCTGACGATGCACTTGCCTATCCCTTGGCCGCCGCCAGACACCAAAGCAACCCTTTTGTCAGTGGCCATGGAAAAATTCCGCCAATGGATACTCTTCGGATACCGTTTCTTGCCAGTCGGCCACGGGCATTGTTGAGCCCGAAAGTCCAGCGATAGCGTCCTGCCCGACTCTAGGTCTAGGGTGTCAACTGCGAGTCACCTTGTCAGCTCACCTAACAATTCTATCAGGACCCAAGCTCCTCAACTAAATCCCTATATTTTTGGTGAATCATGTTCCTGTCGAATTCCCAGAATTCACTGAGCATTCGCTCCTGCTCTTCCACAGAAAGGTATTTCATCATCGCGGGGAAGAATACCTTGTCTTCCTTTTCGATGTGTCGGGGATAAAAGCTCACCAGGAATTCAAGATTTTCTACTACCACTTCAAGAGCTGAATTGTCTCCGGCGAAATGGCGTTTCTTTGCATCTACCAAGTCGCCGACAGTCTTCCGCCCCAGAACATGCTCTTGAATGAGTTCGGCCATAATTCTCTTTCCCTCGCTGGTCATGTTCTTCTTGGCGAGATCGCGAAAAAGGATGTCTTCCTCTTTGCCGTGATGGGTCCTGTCCGCATAAACTCTGATGAAATCAACGGCGTTGTCTATGAAGACGGGGTTGATCTCATTCGTGTCCCGAATGCGTGCGGCTTCTCTTTTTATGAGCTCAAGCATTCGTTCGATAAGACGGTGTTCAATCATCAAGGGGGCTCTCGCCTGCATGGGCCATGTATCCTTTCCCGTTGGTGTAGGTGTGTTGAGAGTTCCTAACGGTTCAATCTCTATCCATTACAAGCCTTCTTCAAGACGGGAGAGTATTTCCACGTCACCACTCTCCTAGCGTCCAAGACTATTTGCTCTCCTGTCTTAGGATTCCTGCCCTTTCTGGCACGCTTCGACTTCACGGACCACTTCCCGAATCCAGACATCATAACGTCCTCCCCGCCAACCAGCTTTACCTTCATGATGTCAAGCATCTTCTCGAAGATCTCCTCCGCTTCCCCCTTCATGAAACCGCAATCATCAGCGATTTTCTTTGCTATGTGTGCCTTGGTAAATGTCATGACAACCTCCCCAAATTTCAGTTCAAGTGGCGCAGAGTGGGTAGAATAGCAGAACTGTGACCCTAAAGGCAATGATATCAAGACATTCTTCCAAGAGAGTTGGCAATCATCAGGACAGATCAGCTGGACAAGGCCGGGCAGAGTGGACTACTTGTCAAAAGCGCCCTGTCCACTTCATTGCACACTGTAGCTTGCTATTTGCATCTTTAATCAAAACATTAGGAATATTTCTTGACCGCCGCCTCGATGTCCAGGCCAGCCTTCATTACATCTTCAACGGCCATGGCCGGATGTATTTCAATACTAGCATTGAAGGCAAGCATCCACGGTTCAGCCACCTTCGGGATTTCAGAATTGTGCTGTATATGGAAGAAGATGAAAGCGGTTCTCTGTCCGTTTTCATCGAGAAAATATGCTGCCTCCGGCCTTAAGTCCGCGAGAATTGATTCGATGGTCTTAGCCAACCGACCTTCGTTTGCTGCTCTGTTGCCGGCCTCAACTGGAATTGAAGCCTTGAGTAAGAATCTCATGGGTGACCTCCTCTTGGCAAATACATCCCTCCCGTCTCATAAAATAAACGGTAGTACCCCTGCACGAACTTTGCAATGCAAAAATGGGCTATCGCCAGAGGAATGCAAGGAGAAATGCGGCTTCAGGCCGAGATGGCTTGACAGCCGATGCTCTTAATGCTGACTGCGCGCGAATAGCTTGGCTGGTACGGTCAGGATCTCGTACCACGACAGGGTAGAAGGCGAACGACCGGACTGAGTGGTGCCGGGGTACCTAGAAAAAGGAGCTAAAAACCATGGATCGCCGAGAGATGCTCAAGACCTTAGGCGCTGCCGCAACAGGCATGGCTGAAGGCGCTCTGCCAGTGGCGGAAGCCGCCGACGTAACGGACCTCGCGACCGAAGACAAAAACCCGTATGGGGCACCGCCTGGCACCGGCATATCCATGCCCCCCTACTACCTGCCTACCCCCTCGGTCAAAAACCGCAACAACTATTTTCCGCAGAGCGAGGAACTTAGCAAAGATGAGATGCGAATTACTTTCATGGGCAGCCAGCCGTTCCCGCCACGCCTTGACCAGGTTGGCACCTGTATCATGGTGGAACTGGGCAACGGTAAGCGGTTCTTCTTTGACTTCGGCTCCGGCTGCATGCGCAACATCATTGCCAATCACGTCCCGGTGCCAGAGATCAACGACATCTTCATCACACACCTGCATGTGGACCATTACGCCGATCTGCCCTATCTATGGGCCTTCGCCCCGTTCAATGGGCGCTCCAAACCGCTGCGCGTCGTAGGCCCGTCGGGCCGGACGCCCGAGCTGGGCACAAAAGCCATGTGCGAACACCTGAGGAAGATGGGAGCCTGGCACGAACAAGCCTTCTCTGGTTGCGCCCCGCTACAAGGCGGCTACGAGATTGAAGTCGCTGAGTTCGACTTCAAAGAGGATGGCGGGGTCTGTTACGACAAGAATGACGTGAAGGTGACCCGCTGGCGGCGGTCGCACGCCATGGACGGGGCCAGCACCTACCGGCTCGATTGGAACGGACTCAGCTTCGTATGGACCGGCGACGGCAAGCCGGACCATCTCACGGCCAAGTATGCCATGGGCGTGGATGTGTTTGTCACCGAGATGTCCGTGGATATCGTGAACCTTTGGGCTCTGAAGCAGGGTGTTGCGCCGTTCTTCGGCGCTCTCACGCTTGACATTCACCACACTTCGCACTACGGCTTCGGCTATCTCGCGGACCAGGTCCAACCGCGACTCGCCATGGCAAGCCATCTGTCTTTCGACCGCGAGCTGATCGGCGAGATGGTGGCTGGTGTGCGGATGCATTACAAGAGGCTGTTCGCGTTCGGCATTGATCGCGCTGTGGTCAACGTCACCAAGGATCGCATATGGATCCGCGATGCAGCGCTCCCGGAATCCACCAACGTCGCCCGTCCCAATCCGCAATGGATGGTCAGGGAGATGTTCGACGACAAGATGCCGACGGTGTTGCCCAAGTTGAAATACACGGTCGCGGGCAACCAGGAGCGGTCGGTCCGCGATCTGGAGATCCAGCCTGAAGTTTTCACGCCCAAGGACCAGATTCGCACATGGGTTCGTGAGTGGCCGGAGAACCTGAGCCCAGCCGTAATGTTCGGCGGCTCGCCTCCAAACGAGTAAACGGCTTTAACGGTTCCGCCCAACATGGGCTGGTCGTGTGGCACGAAAGAACCTAAAGCCTATGAAGGCGGGTGGCAGGGATTGATGCAAGTGTCGGGCAAGCTCGGAAATTTCAGATTCCCATAGATATGTGCATGCAGGCCGACCCGCTCTTGATTGTTGCACAGTGCAAATGGGCTAAACCGAAGGCAAGATGAAAGAATACGGTGTAGCTGGGTTCGAGATATTAGATCTGCCGCCGAATGGCAGGAACACGCTCCAAAACTTCATCACTTTCCTACTGCTTGGTGAATCGGGTCATTGGAAAACGCTCGGCGGCACAGCAAATGCTCATGACACGAGACTGAGCGGGTAGTGCATTCTTTAACTCAAGGGGCCTTGTACACGTTTTGAAGGATCAAAAAGGACTGAAAAGGATCGAACAGAGTCAATTTGGAGTGAAATCATTGGTTTTTTCTGAAAGATCCTTTATTTTGGTATGGTGAGTTTGCGTTCGGGACGCAGGGGTCGCTGGTTCAAATCCAGTCGTCCCGACCACGGAATTTGATGAAGATCAGGGCGTTGCAATGGAGCACTGCACCCTGATTTTCTTGTTCTGACCCTTGATTTCCAAACAATGACCTCGAAGTGGCTGTTCGAGATTTGCCCACTGCACGGCTCTGGAAAGGAAAGCCCGCCCCAGCACCCAAAGTGAAACGAATTAAGTATGGTGTCCCCAGAATTCAATATATAGTACACAAATCCGTCTTTACCTACATTTTGTTGATGGCTCCCATAGCCGGTTAAGAGACAACGCCCTGAAATAACAGGTTTAAGTTTCTTGAATTTCTCCCGTCCGAATACCCCGTCCGACGAACTCTCCCGATGCGTCGGGAGAGTTAAATTCAAAAGGAAATTTCATTAATTCGCCTGAACAGTTTTCCTCCGCTAGATTCAATCCAGTACAGCAACTGCAAATTAATGGGAATACCGTCAAGGTCACCACTATTGCGAAAGTCTGTTCTCAAGCCATAGCATTTCTTGCCCAGTGCGGCCGCAAATCCGATTTCACTGAAAGTCCCCGAATCTAATTCGAGGCCGTCCAATACACCCAGGACAACATCGCAGGCTCGTATCATTTCTTCGTTTGCCCTGCCTATTCGGATCGCTATTGCCTTAAACGCACTGACACGAGCAGACCACTCCTCAATGGTGCTCGCTTCTTCAATAGCCGCACGGAACGCCTGATCCCACGGGTCCAAGACCGTGCAGCCCATATCATTTAGCCGTTGCTTGATTTTGTCCCCCTAGGTTCTACACTCCGAGGAGAAGCCAAGGGGGGAGGCAAGCTATATTATGGCATTTTTATGCATTCTCTCAATATCACAGTCCAGGAGAGCACGTCATAGGCAGTTATCTGGCTGGTCTACACCGACGACCGCAAGATATGGGGCTCGCAACTCAAGCACGGTCCTGACCCGACGCATCGGACTCATGCCACCTGGACGAATCAGGTATTCACCACGTGTCGGCAATTTGTCTTGCTTCCACTGTCCCTTTGAGAGCCACTCGATAGAAGGAAGAGTGAGTAGTGCGACTGGATTAATGATCCGTTGGACGACAAAAGCTGAAGCATGTTTCCTCTTACCACGGAATGGGTGTGGCACTCTAATCTTATGTGGCCATGGCTGCCATTCTGGTTCATCTACAAGTCTGTAACTTTGACAGCCGGTAATTTCGACCGAATTTCCAGTTTCCGCTGGGTCCACGGCTTTAGGGCTATGAGAAACAGAACACGATTACTTTCGGGCCACCAGCTAGCGACAAATGTTGGCTCCACTCGTCCAATACCTGCGAACGTCGGTACTGGAAGGACCACAACGTCCAGCCGTTGGCCTCTATCTCTCGCCGTTTGCGTTCGATAATCTGTTCAGGTGTCTCTCGTCCATGCGGGCCAAAAGGGTGCCAAAAGCCAATCTTGAATCTCGTGTAATGAGGTCAGTCGTCAATAGTGGACACCAAATGTCTAGGCTGCCCTCTGTAGTTGATAGAATCGATTCTCAAAGGCCGCTGGGGAGAGATAGTCCAGCTTTTTCTGGAGTCTCTGCCGATTGTAGAAAGGTCTATGTATTCTGTGATCTCCCGGATGGCTTCCTCCCGTGTCTTGAAATGGCGCTGAAAAACAAGTTCAGTCTTCAAGGTTCCCCAGAAGCTTTCCATTGGGGCGTTGTCAGAGCAATTCCCCTTACCGCTCATGGATGCCCTCATTCCGAACCGGTCAATCAACCTACGGTACTCCTGGGCACAATACTGGCTTCCACGATCCGAGTGGTGGATCAGCCCGGGTGCCGGGCGTTTCGTTGCCACAGCATGGAACAGAGACTGGTTGATCAGGTTTTTCGTCATCCGGGGGCCCATGGCATAGCCGACTATCTTTACGGGTGTACACGTCCTTGTGTCCGGCAAGATAGAGCCAGCCCTCATCCGTCGGGATATACGTAATGTCAGTCAGCCAGACTTGGCTCGGCGCCGAAGCCTGGAATCTCTGCTCAAGCAAGTTCTCCGCCAGCGGCAGACCATGACGGGAATCCGTCGTCGCTTTAAACCGGCGTTTCTGTTTACACTTCAGGCCAAGTTTCTTTCGAAGACGCCGGATGCGATGAACTCCGACCGCTACCCCATGGTCGGCCAGGTCACGTTGCAACCGTTCAGGACCGTACAGTCTCTCGCGTACGCCGATGCGCTGCCCGTATCTCCACTTCCAGTCGTGCATCCTCCTGAAACCTTCTCGAAGGCGGACGGCAACGCCAAGCATGGTAGCCGCTCGCGGACACACCCAAAACACGGCATAACAAAGAAATCGAAAACCAGAGCCGCATCCTATCAATCATCGCGTACCGTGCAGCGACTCTTTCGCAAAGTACGCGGCCGCTTTTTTTAGAATGTCCCGCTCCACCTTGACTATGGCCAACTTTCGTTTAACCTGTGCCAACTCCATTTCCAACTCGGTGAGCGGCATATGCGACTTGCCGATCTCTCCAAGCTTCCCCTTCTTGGCTGACCTTACCCAGTTCTCCAAGGTTGATTTCGGCAGAGAAAGTCGTGCAGACGCTTCTCCCGCCGAGAGTCCCCCCTCTGTCACCAGACGCACCGCCTCTTCCCGAAACTCCTTCGAATACCGTCCGTGTGGGATCCTTGCCCTTTCCATCGTGACACCTCCGTCTCATCTTTCAATCAAACATTGGTGTCCATATTTTTCAACTTACCCCATAATTCATTTATTCGGACAGCTATCAATGGTTTGTGATCTGTATAAACTAATCCGGTATCATTCAAGTTAATGAGGCGCAAGTTTTTTCCTTCTGATGAATGTTTCGATTCGGTTCAAAATGATTGTCAAATCCATTCCAGGAGTCTCAAGGCAAAGATTCCGTGTCGTTCTCCCGCGTTTTCAGAACCTCATGGCCGCACGGCAGACATTTCGTAAAGGGAAAGGTGCCCGGAAATGCAAAAAACGCTCAGAGTTGTTCTCAGTGCTTTATACGCGAAATCTGATCAATGATTCAGATACAGGTTCCCTAGGTCTTTCCTCGGTGCCGAGTCTCAGAGCAGGCAAATTTCCAACTTCAAGCCTAACTGGTCTTTTGGTAACAATGTCCGCATATTGTAAAAATCGGTACCACCTTTATAATGTTCCTTCCTCCCCTGCGTCTTGTCCCTCTCTGATGACAACAATACTCTTGCGCATAGCAGTACATGAGGATGAGTATTCATGAATGCACAGATGACAACGCTTTCATGGCCGTGAACAGCAGAGAGAGCCCATGCGCTTCTTTATGATTCACCTTCAACAATATGGATCTGACGAAATGAGATTTGTGACGCTGACGATTCTTGGTCATTTCCGGGGCACTGCCCCATCGGTCGCACACTCAATTCCGGTTGCAATCTCGGGGAGAATTCCCTTTGTGACATAGATTGGCCGGATTTTCTCTTTCAATTGCGGAAGCTTTTGGGCGAAGACCCCGGCGCCAGCCAAGCAAGCGACCCCACCTACGAATAGGGTCCACGGAGCACCGATTACGCTTGCCAATGCACCGTCCAGCAAACTGCCGATAGGTGCCATCCCTACAAATGCGAGTGTGAAGAAGCCCATGACTCTTCCCCGCCTGTCGTCGTCCACCATAGTTTGCAACAAGGTGTTGCTTGTCGCCAACTGAATCATCTGGCCGAAGCCCACGGCGGTCAGTAATGTTAACGACCAAAAAAAGTTGCGTGAAAGGGCGAAAGCGATAAGTCCAAGACCGAAGATGCCTGCACCGATGGGGATCATCTTGCCTAGCCCCAGAACGCCTCGTCTGGACGCAAGGTACAACGCTCCTGCCAGCGCTCCTACTCCGGAGCCTCCCATTAAAAATCCTAATGCACTCGGTCCCCCATGCAAGACATCCCTTGCAAAAATGGGCATGAGCACAATGTACGGCATTCCCATCAGACTCACCAGGGCAAGCAGCAAGATAATGGCTCGGATAGGCTCGAACCCGTACACGTATTTAAGACCTTCTTTTAAGTCATGCCATGCTCCTGGCTGGTGTGCTCTAAAATTCTTTTGCACAATTTTCATCATAAGCAGCGAGACTATTACAGCCAAGTAGCTCAAGCCATTGACCAGAAAACACAGTCCTTCCCCAACCGTGGCAATAAGCAACCCGGCTACAGATGGCCCCAACAGACGAGCACCATTCACCATAGAAGAATTCAAAGCAATGGCATTCCCCAGATCGGTCTTTTCTTCAATCATCTCAATCATGAATGATTGACGCACAGGTATATCAAAAGCAGTGACAACGCCTAAGACGAGGCTTAACACGATTATTTGCCAGATCACGACGGTTTCAGTGAGAACCAAATAGGCTAAAACGAAAGCCTGCACCATTGCTAGCACTTGCGTTAGAATCAACAGACGGTGACGGTTCCAACGGTCAGCCAGAACACCCGCAACAGGTGCCAAAACAAAGGCGGGAATCTGTCCTGCAAATCCAACAACTCCCAATAGAAAAGCGGAATCCGTGAGTCGATAGACCAGCCATCCTACGGCAATGCGTTGCATCCAGGTGCCTATAAGAGAAACGCCCTGTCCGACAAAAAACAATCGAAAATTCCGATAGCGCAGCGCCCGAACAATCGTTCGTAGCTGCCATTTCTCTTTCTGCTTCACTGTTGCTGCTCCCTTATAGGTAGTATATGCCATGGATTGGGGAACCGTTCATTTCTCTGAGACAACCTATTATCGGCATCTTGCCATCAGCTGACTGAGTGTGGTGGGCAAAAGGGAATGGAGGGGCCAAGTTTGGGCCTATGACCCTGTCCCGTCATTCCATGTGTAGTCGCAACCATGGCATTACGACTCTCCGAGCCGCTTCACTCTCGTGTGGGGCGGCTCTTGCTCATAAGGCCGGACAGCTTGAGCTGAAAGAGCCATGAGTTTGTTCCGCCTGCTTTGTCATCACCCTCCTATCAACGACATGGACGAATGGATCTGAAGAAATGAGATTGTGATTCATTGGGAAAATCAAAGCAATAATGGTCAAAATACTTCGAAAATCCAAGAAGTGATACGAGTGCGGCATCTGTTGTCAAGAAATCTTGATCGCGATGGCTCCTCCGCTTATCGCGAGAATTGACAAGAACCGCCACCGGCTGATGTGTTCACCGAGAAACAACATGGCAATAAGCATTCCGAACAGAACGGATGTCTCTCTGAGAGCCGCAACGAGAGCTATAGGCGCACGAGTCATAGCCCAGAGAGCAATCCCATACAAGCCTAGAATACACGCGCCGCCTACCATGCCTCTTGCCACATGCTGTCGCACATAACTGGCCGCTGCGCCTCGCCACCGTATTAGCAATGCAACAAACATGGGAACAATAGGCAAAAAGAAGGCCCATGCAATGTAGCTCAAGGCGTTGCCGGACAGCCGGACCCCCACTCCGTCAACAAGGGTATAAATGACGATAACACCTGCATTGGAAAGCGCGATGAAAAAAGAGGTGCGTCTCAAGGACCCCAAACGCCATGCGTCGAGCGACAGGACAACGACACCGCCGGAGATCAGAAAGACACCTATCCATCCGGCTAACGATGGTGATTCTTTCAACAAGGAGGCGGCAAGAATTGCCGAGAAAGCCGGAGCAGTGCCCCGCATGATTGGATACGCAAAGCTGAGTTCTGCATCACGGTAGGAGAGCACAACCAGGGAGAAATACGCTACGTGAATGACAATAGACGCTATCAAATACGGCCAGCTCGCGGTAGAGGGGAGGGGCACAAATGGTAAGAAGCATCCAGCCCAAAAACCCATGCCCAGAAGGACGAGAATGGTATCCATGAACTTGTTCGACGCCGAACGGACAAAAGCATTCCAGGTCGCATGGAGCACTGCGCCAAACAAAATGGCCAGCATGATGTCAACAGGCAATGCCCTTCACCTCTGCGATGGGTGATTCCAGCCGCAATTATGCGACGGTCCTGCCATTTCGGGAGTCTTGAAACCGGTGACCGGCCTTGGGATGGTTCCTCTGATCCCGCAAAGGTCACATGACGACCTCACACACGCCGCGAGAGGGTACAGCCGTTATGACGTTGAAACAAAGCCATTATCCTGTTTCTGAGCGTACCTCTCCATCGTTCCGCGGGTCAAGCACAATCTTCGGTGTTTCTAATAACCGAGGGCGGCCTGGCCAGGTTGAGTAAATCGCGGTAATTCTTGACCTGTGTTCACGCGTTTTTTTGGAGATCAACTTGCCGAACGTACAGGCATGTTCGTGAGCCACTGGAAAAACAGCACTGACGAGGCGTTATATAGGCAACCAGAACCCCATACGCGAACGTTCCTACTTTCAAATTACCTTTGCATGTCCGTGGTCAGAGAATCGCTCAGCGTAGCTCTCGGGTACTCCTGATAAGCGATGTTCGAGGAACAGCTTCGTGGACTCCACCCGTCTGCCTATCAACTGTGACATAAATCCATCTCCAACCAGATCAAACGATTCTAACTGCCAGAAAAATACGAGCCGTATTCGGAGACTCGACCAGAATATGCCGGGTGAGTCAGGAAAACGGGCCAGGGACGACATTGCTATATGCTTCCCGCATTTCTCACGACGGACAAGCAATAACGCCACGGTCTAATACCAGAAAGACCGCCTGTAGCCTACAAGAAGCCAACGTAGTCGGAGTAAGGATCAAAGATGGAGGTTCCTGCAGGAACTGGAAAGGCACAGATGATCGCTGATGCTCTTGAATACTCTAGCGAATATGAGGATTCAGTTCGATAACATTCAGGCTCAGAGTATCTCGTAAATAGTTGTTAGAAGCGGTTGCAAAACCGCCGATCAGTTATAAGCGCGCGAAATCGCGCATGATTTAAATCCTTGTTTTTATGAAATAATATGTATATTTAGCTCGCCGGAGGTAAGTCCGGTGAGCAAACGCGTCGTGTACCTGACCGATGAGCAGTGGAAGAAGATCGAACCCCTCATTCCCAAGCCTCCTCCTCGACCGAAAGGAGGTCGCCCCAGAAAGGATAATCGCTTGGTCTTCGAGGGAATCCTCTGGATACTCAAGACGGGAGCCCGGTGGAAAGATCTTCCTGACAAGTACCCGCACCCTTCAACCTGCTGGCGTCGCCTGAAGGAATGGTACGAGGCCGAAGTCCTCAAAGATATGTGGAGGGCCTTTCTCTCCGAATTGGATGCCAACGGGGTACTCGACTGGGAAGAGTCATTCATCGATGCGAGCTTCTTCCCAGCAAAAAAAGGGGTCCAGCGGTCGGAAAGACCAAGAGGGGAAAGGGAACAAAGTGCATGGTGGTGGTCGATGGCAAGGGTATTCCTCTGGGAAGCCATACCGACTCTGCTTCGCCAGCAGAGGTCAGGCTCGCCGAAAAGACACTCCAGCAAATCAAAGTCCCTAAAAAGGGGCCAGGGAGGCCAAGGACCCGCCCCAAGAGAGTAATCGGAGACAAGGCGTACGACAGTGACCCTTTGCGCAAGCGCTTGAGAAAACGAGGTATCAACTTGCTCTCCCCTCATCGACGCAATCATAGGAATGTCAACAGACAAGATGACCGCCTTTGGGATCGATACAGGAGACGATATACAGTTGAGAGAACTTTCAGTTGGTTCGGAAACTTTCGACGGATAGTCGTCCGATACGAGCACCAGGTCTGCATGTACGAGGCTTTCATCCAGATCGCCTGTATCATGATTGTCATAAAACGTTTATGAGGTTTTGCAACCAGCTCTAGGCAATATAATCCATTTAGTTCTTTCACACTGCAATACAAAACCATATATCGACTTTTAAGAAATCCAAGCCATCCTTCTTGTTTTTCGACTTCCACAGCCTGAATCTGTTCAATAGATGCGCTGCTATTAAGTCTCGGACCGATGAAAATAATTCGTTTATTGGTAATAACCAATTTGCAGGAATCTAATTTTTGGAGATGTTGGACCAATTCCGACCATTTCACTCCTTGACTGGTAGATCCAGATGTTCCCATTGCGATTGCACCAGTCCCCCAAATAGCACCACCAATACCAGTCGATCTGGAATCGGTCCGAGACCGCTCTATTTCGCTTTCCTTCCATCTGAAAATTTCCGCTTCTCGGTAGAAATACGCTGCTTCGCCAGGTTGTAATACTATTGGGCTCCGTTCCAATTTAGGGACTTCTGCATTAATAGGGTCTTTTTTCAATTCCTCAAGCAAGTGGAGGCGCCACCACTTTGTTAGTTTGTCTTGTAATTCAGCCGACTTTGCCACCTGAATGGCATTTTTGCCCTCACGGTTTGTAACCCGCATATCAGGAGAATATTCAAGGAGAAGATCGATCATCGTAGAGGATATTAGATCTCGCAATCTGTCTTGATGCTCTTCTGCAGCTAACATCAGGGATGTTCGTCCACTATTGTCTTGTTGATCGATTGCTGCATCGGATTCCAGGAGTTTTTTTGCGCTTTCCCGAGCCCCAGCAATTACAGCGTGCATAAGTGGTGTAAGCCCGTTTTGATCTTTCGAATCGATTTTTGCACCTCTTGAAATCAGTAGACCTACTACCTCCACTTGATTTGCAGCTGCAGCGTGCATCAAGACTGTCCTTCCAATATTATCGGTTTCCTCCACAGGGATTCCATTGTTGAGAAATACTTCTGCAGTATCCATATGTCCCAATATTGATGCAGTCGCCAGCATAGTCTTTCCATCTTGAAAATGCCTGTCATAAGTGGCCCCACGGGTTAATAATAGGTGGGCCGCTTTCCCATGGCCGTTCCGGCAAGCAGCCATTATTGGCGTTAATCCCTCTGTGTCGGGTGTTTCTAATTCAGCCCCTTGGTCCAGCAAAAACGTGATTATATCTACGTGCCCTATATTGCATGCTAACCAGAAAGCAGTTTGGCCATTATTCGATGGGACGTGTAGATCTGAACCGGCTTCCCACAGTAGTTTGACCGTGTCTGTACTGTCCCGCGGCAGCTGCCCGCATAAAAGCCGTACGCCCCAAATTATCTTTCACTGCAATATTCGATTGATTTTCCAAATTTCGTTCAACTAGTTCCGTTAAACCCGCTTCAGCTGCTAGCATCAGCTCAGTCGAGCCATCAATGGATATGCGAGAAGTGGCATCTCTAATACAATCACAATTCGGGCAACTCTGTTTTTCTTTTGAAGTTTTAAAGGAGAGCCCACATTTCTCGCATTTTAATTGAAAAATGGATAAACAATCCCAGCAAACTCGGTTCACATTGCCGCCGGGATCGGGGATGAGTTTGTATGTTCCTATCGCAGCGGATACATCTTCATCTTTGCCGAGTATTTTTCCGCAAAAAACGCAACCTTTGGTATCACGTAGACATTGAGGGCATTCCGTTTCCCCTTTCTTCACATTGTATATGTACCCACATTTGGCGCATGGAATATTAATCTTGGACATACACTCCCAGCAAATGCGTAACCCCTCCTTTTTGTAAGCCGCGGGAAGAGATGCTGTAGCTTCCTCGCCGATACCCATCATCTTCCCACATTGGGTGCACTGAAGAGAATTGGCAATTTTTTTGAGAAATCCCATTATATTTCCAGGCCGATCTTGTGCATGTATAAGTTGAATTTCTGAGGGCGAAGTTACCGGTAGAACAGGAAGAGGAACAGGTGTAGGAATACCAGGAGGGCTAGGCACACTGCCCTGTCTTGATCTCTTGAACTGCTTTTCACGTGCAAGTTTTGCTTTGTATTTCTCGACTATTACACCGCATTGGGGGCAGACCTCGAAAGGTTTGTTCTGTGGCATACGGCAGTTCGGGCATTTCAAAACGGCATGGTTTTCCGACGTCAGATCAACTGTCTCCTCAAACCCGCCTGGCCGCTGCTCAAAGTCCTCTTGAGTCAGATGGCCTGTTTTCATTAGTGAAGTGAACACGGTTGGCAATTTGCCTGCCGAGATCCCGAACTTTTTCACAATCTCATCGTCTGATAAGCCCGCCTTAACCGCTGCAGCGATATTCCGGGCGAAAGCCTTCTTGTCCACCGAAGGGGTTGCCACTTTGCCGTGGGAAGTTTTGCTGTCGAGTTCAACCTGGGTGATGAGGCCAGCAGCGAGGAGCTTATTTTTCAGGCTTTGAAGCCCCTTTACGGAAAGTTGGTGTTTCCCCATTAGCTGTTCATCAGTCATTCCGACCCTGATGTCAGCCACCACCTCCCTCGCGGAAATGGTCTTCTTTTCAGGCATGCTTAATCTCCGTATATGAAGTCCTGAGCTATCTTTCCGTTTCGATCCGCAGCAACCGGCCTACTGCATCTCGAACCTCGGTACGATTCCCTCGCCTGATACGTTGCTCTATGATCCGGCCTTGAGGGTCTCGGACCACCGTTGTGTCACCTCTTTATTGCTCGGTTTGGAGCAACTTGCCAGTATAATCCCTGGCCGCAGCTTTATTTCCTGTTTGCTTTTCCGTTTCAAGCAGCTTTCCCGTTCGGTCCCGAATCTCTGTCCGATCTCCGTGCGTTTTCTCTGTTCTCAGAAGGTGCCCCTGGGAGTCATAAATCCTGGTGATGTCCCCCTGTTGAACGCGTCGTTCGAGGATTTTGCCTGTCCTGTCTCGGACAACCATATCCTGGCCAACGCATGGAAGCAAAAGAAGAGACGTCAAAATTGTGGCTATTAAGAGGAGTTTCGAGAATTTTTGCCTGATAGGGTTGTAAGAGAGAATCCGAGAAGGCACAGTCCTCTCTGGTGCATCCGCAAAGGGAAACAATGGTTGCCACCCCATCTTCATATATTTTCCCTAGAATTCACTTGGCTTCGAACTCTCATATGCTTCGAAACTTAGGTCCGTGAGGCACCGTGAGCGGAGACAATCGGTTATCCAAGACAACGGTAACAGATATGCATTTGATTTTCTAACCTTTTTTCGCGCAAAGCGAACTGAATGTCAAACACGTTTTTCTCTATGAGGGTTAAGACCGGGGCCTTCCAACGGTCAAGGTCAAAGACAGGTGTCCTCATACTCAGCCCGGGTAGGCTCAATACACCAAAATCGAATCTTCACCGGTCCGCGGTCTCTCATTAAGCTTTACACGCCTTAACGCCCCTCGTGACTCAAGGACAGAAAAAATGAGTCGGACCTCGCCCCTCTTCCCCTTTGTAGTAGATTCGTTTTCTTGCCAGCCTCCGCATAAATCCTGATTAATTCTTTACAAAGTGCGCTGTCCCTACTACATCAGTCGCCAGTTCAAAAGAATCTCATTGCGGACAGGTGTCCGTTCTGCTCCCCAAAATGAACCAAGGGGTAAGGAGGGAGTTTTGTGACACAAGTGGGTCTCCCATGGGGTTTCGGGGTTGTTATCCGTATGAGAGCGCATTTGTCTTCGATAGCCCAGCCTTGTTTTCTGGCGTTCATTTGTTGTTTGCAGGTATGGAGGTGGGCATGCGCCGTGTTTATTGTCTGTGTCGGTTTTTTGTTTTGGCAGCCGGATTAATTGTTTGCCTGACCTACTCGTATGCGGCGGGGTGGGACGTCTCGCCTGATCCACGAGTTGGCGGTTATGCGGCGAGAGCCGTAATAGGCACTGTCCAATCGGCCCCCATCACGCCTAGGGCGAATTTCGCGCCAGAACCGGATGTGGTGTATCCTTTTTCGGAGTACCTCGTCAAGCTGGCCTATGGCACGACTTTCCTAACTTTGACCCCATTGGATTACGCAACCCTGGAAGTTAGCGCCCCGTTTAAGAGATATTCTATGATGACTCCTTGGGGGACGTGGTTTAGCGAGTTTCAGTTTGCTTTGCTCGGCTCGTATGTCATTTATCGTGAAAGCGACGCAGATCGCGCGCACAACCGTAATTTTCGCAGTGGGTATGAACTCGGAGGACTCCCCAAACTTCGGTTCACATTTCCTTGTAAATCCGTTTCTTTGGACGCCTATGTTGAGGGCGGCGTGGGCATAGACTATGTGACGGAGACTTATAGGAATGCAGGCTCTCGCTGGAACTGGTTGTTGCTGTCAGGCTTCGGCTTGCAAAAGTCTTTACGTGGGAACGCAATTATGTCCTTAGGCGTTCAGTGGAGGCACATTTCTAACGCAAGTATGTGGGGCACGAGTAACGAGATCCATAGCCACAACCCTGGAACGAATATGATTCAGAGTTTGGTAACATTCCGATATCCCTTCTGGGAAAGGCTATCCAGTTCTGTGCTCGATCAATTGTCTAAGTGAAATAGGTTGGCAATCCGGCCCTCTGTCTCTCATTAAGCTTTAAACGCCTTAACGCCCCTTGCAACTCATGGACAGAAATAAGGATCCTGTGCTTGCCCCTCCCCCGCTTTGTCACAAATTCGTTTTCTTGAGAGGCTTACGAGGTTCCTTTCGACATCCAAAGGCTGACCCGATGGCGGGGCTTATCATGGTTCCCATTATTGCTCGAGAGGGCATCGAAACTCTGCGAGGGGATGTGTGCGCCGATTGCCACTGAACGAATGTGGCTTGACATGGTGCTGTGGCCGGTGGAGTGGGAAAAGTTACAATTCTGAAAAGGGCGCGGCTTGGGCCGAGTCACGGACCCGGCCGAAAGACATTTATAGATAATTACATAGAGATATCTGTCTCTGTGTCAAAGAGCACAACAGCCAAGTTGCGGTAAAGGGAGGAGAGATAAGGTTTCTATCTGATGGCCATTTTAAGGAAATATAAGCAAATGAAGTGCCATGACACAGGTACTCTGAGAGCATAATAGGCGGCATCTCTCTACGACCCTCAGGTTACATACGCGAGAAGAATCTTCCTCTCATAGAACAGGCCAGCTTTTTCAAAGCCGCAGATTAGAATGGTCATCAGATAGAGCCTTATCTTCGTTTGCTTTACCGCAACTTGGCTGTTGTGCTTTTTAAGATAGAGATGGATATGTATGTGTGATTATGCAGAAATGTCCGCAAGCTAGCGGATCACAGCCACCGGAAGACCGAAAATCTTCTTTACAAACGACCGTGACAGCAATACATACCGACAACCTTGGGGACGGAACCGAAGGCCCTGGGAGGCTAAGGTCCCGCAGTGATATTTTAGAGGCGATGGTGCCGCACCTTAAACCCATAAAAAAGGAGAGGCCCAGAATGACTGACCTCCACACCCATCGTTGTCCATGTAGGCCGTGCAAAGTGCACCGGGAGATTGAACGATTAGAGTCTTTGGAATACGCCGCCTTGCCCCCCATCGAAGACATAGACTCCTTGCCAGATGATTTGGGCGGATGTCTGTACGATCCCGAGGATATGCTGGAACTATAAGACCGTCATCTGGGGCAGAAACTCTCCGCTAATTCTGCCAGCCAAAATTCCCATTTCTGCTGGCGAAATATTCGTGCGCGAAACGTGCACAAAGCAAAAAAATGCCCTGACCAGAAACACACGTGAAGACAGACAGATACATTAACTATTATTTATTATACGCCTATTGACTTCCCTCCGAAGGCATACTATGAGCCTTGCTCATCTTGAGGAAGGATGGACGAGCCAATGCAGCAGGAGTCACTGAGCTTGGAGGAATTTCAGGAGAGATTTTTTACGGAGGAGGCTTGCCGGGACCATCTGTTTCACATGCGGTGGCCTGAAGGGTACACGTGCCCGCGATGTGGTCATGAGCGTTACTATCTTCACGGCAAGCGTCATCTCTATGAGTGCAAAGCCTGTCGGTATCAAGCGTCTTTGACCGCTGGCACGATCTTTCACGGCACGAGGACATCACTGAAGAAGTGGTTCTGGACGATCTTCCTGATTGCGAGGCCGAAAAGCGGGATATCCATGCTTTCATTGCAGCGCATGCTTAAGATCAAGAGCTACAAGACGGTTTGGCTGATGGGACACAAGATTCGCAAGGCAATGGCTGACCGGGATTCGCATTACAGGCTTGCAGGACTTGTCGAAATGGACGATTCATATTTTGGGGGGAGTAAGCCGGGCAAGGAAGGGCGAGGCGCTTTGGGAAAAGCGAAGGTCATTGTGTCAGTTGAGAATAAGGGTCGTAAGGCAGGTTTTGCTAAGATGGACACGGTAGACAGCCTGAGTAGCAAGAATATCCGGTCGACGGCGGCGAAGCATCTGACAGTTGAAACGCAGGTTAGGACTGACGGCTGGCTCGCCTATCGGTCTGCCCTGGCTGAGCAGAACATAGAGCACGAATACGTAGTAGTGGGGTCCGGCAAAGAGGCCCCGAAACTCCTCCCGTGGGTTCACACCATGCTGTCCAATATCAAAGGGAATATAAGGGGCGTCTACAAGGGAGTGGCAAACAAGCATCTTCAACGATACCTTGATGAATTCTGCTACAGATTCAACCGTAGATTCTGGGAAGATCAGCTATTCGACAGGCTTCTCTGCGCCTGCCTGTCAACTCCGACCATAACCTTTTCGGAGTTAAGGGAATAGGCGTTTTTATTATTTATGTAATTCCGCGAAACGGGGATACTGAACCATTGCCCTCTCCAGAAAATCTCTCAGAATTGATCTCAGTGCGTTTGAGAACGAATCTCAGGCCACAAGCAAGACCCTTTCCTCAGGGGGATAAGGTGACGGTTTCCTGTGAGTCCCAATGCTCAGGCCACTGTCAAGCTGTCTGACCACGAAATTCATTTCTCACTGTGAAAATCCAAGCAGAAAGGGTCAAACTGCTTGGAAAATCGAAGCACCTCGGACTTTCACGCTTGGATTTTCACACTTACTGTAAGGGATCGCACGCTTGGATTTTCACACTTAAACTTAATATTCCATTACCCCATGCGCCCGGTACAGGTGCAACAAGGTACATGCTCTAAGCAGCGAGTTCAGCAAATAGCTCTAGTTGAACAAGGAATTCCGGTTCCGGGTTGATAGCATTATCTTCCCGAGCAGTAATAATCTTTGAGTACCTGGAGATCTGTTGCACGGGCTTGTCGAGCTTCATTGTATCTTTCTATGTTCGGGTAATGGCAATAACCGGGTGCCTTTGCATGCGCGGCGATATTCATTCGATCATGAATGCTTCTCTGGTTGTAGGTAACCCAATTATCGGACCATCTGAATACACCGGACTGTTGTAAGGTTCCTGTTTCGACTGTCTCCCAGAATCCTGCCGCTACAAGCTCTTTTCTGGCGTTGGCAATGGTATCCGAGCCGTTGATCCCGCGTTCCTTGAGCAGGTTGTTCGGCAAGGAAAAGCGCCCGTCATTCCGCAATGCGCCTACAGTAGAGTCCCGTTTGGGCTGTCCCTTATGTTTCTTCTGGAGCCAGTAATCGAGTTGGTCCAGACTCAAAATCAATACCAGCTTGGCGGATTTGCTCAGGTCGTTGAACGCATCAGAGTCCAGTACTTTCCGCGGGCAGTATTCGGAACCCGCCTTTGCCTCCGTCGTTTCCATATCTTTTCTTTCTTTTCTCTCTCCATTCCTCCACGGTACGAGGCCGTGGCTTGGGTTTGGTTGTTCCGTTTGACATGTTGCCTCCTTGGGCGGAGCGGAAGCCTGAAGCTTCAACGCCGTCCCTTCTTTTCCTTACAAGTCGATAATTACTGTGCTCCCAAGCTCCAGAGAGCCAATTTGGGCAAAAGCCCGATGCACAGGCGTTCCTATTACCAGAGTGCAGCCGCAGATCTCGTTATGGTCTTGAAATGAAAACCAAGGATTCTCTTGAATAAAATAGAATTATCTTAGGTGTAAAGGTGAGTATCTTGATATGCTTGTTGAGACCTCTCAGGACCTGGGAGGTTCCCAGGGGAATTAAAAAAAGAATAAAGATATCCTATGATTATTTTTGGCTTACCTGGATCTGAAGGATGGCATGCTCCGAGTTGTTCCGAAAGTGCTGACTTCTGGAGCTCGTGAGGAAACACAGTTCGGTTTGTTCGGCCATGGACGAATCACGGACTTTGGAAAATCCGATCCCTCGGCTCCGGCGGCAGTGATAACTATGGCGACGAGGTACAAACCAAACACTAAAAGGGGAAGGCTCACGGTGCGTCTCCCTAAGAACGTGCTGCAGATCCCTACCTAAATCTTATGTAGTTTACTCTGGGCCTGGGAAGGACTCTCCAGGCCGCATACCCAGCCATTCTACCGTTGCATTCAAGGCTATGATAGCATGCGGCCGTAAGATCTGATAGAGGCTTCGGTCGAGGAAGAGAGACCGCTACCACTGCTCCGCTGGATCCCTCCGCCTTTCTAGTCCACGGGCAATGACGTGACAGGTGTATGTGCCTGTGAGCCGCAAAGGTTGGTGGGACAGGCCAATAACTCAGGGGGAGTCTGGCAAGGTCATCCGACGATTCCCCTTTACTCGACCCTTTGGAGATGATTATTCTGAATGATAATAAACTGATCGAAATACGGGGCCGCCGAGAGGCCCGTAGGAAAACGTGAGAGAGGTGAAAGATGAATCTCAGCGATTACTTCGACAACACAAAGGGTCACGGTGTGCTGGCCACTGCCGATTCTTCCGGCAAAGTGAATGCTGCGGTCTATGCCAGACCGCACTTTTTTGACGAAAACACGATCGCGTTCATCATGCGGGAACGAATAACGCACGCGAACCTCCAGACAAACCCTCATGCTACCTATCTGTTTATCCAGTCCGGACCAGGATACTCAGGCAAGAGGCTCTATCTCACCAAGCTCCGGGAGGAGACCAATGACGAGTTGATAGCCAGCATTTGCCGCCGATGCGACTATTCCATGTTCACGAAACAGCTCACGCGGCACGTCGTGTTCTTCATCGTGGACAAGGTCTTGCCTCTCATCGGCAGCGGCAGTTGACGTTGAAGCGACAGGCACACGAGCCTTGATTGGGCTTTTGGCGGTCACTCGATGCTAGAACATGAAATCACTAACGGTCGGAAGGGCAGACGTGAAGAGAGTTGGGGAGTCGCATGGCGCAAGCGTATGACTATGATGTGATTGTTATCGGTGCGGGCATTGCGGGAATGGTGTCCGCAGTGACGGCCCATGGGCTTGGGAAGCGTGTAGCAGTTGTTGAAAAGCGGAAAGTGGGAGGGAACTGCACCAATTTCACCTGTATTCCCAGCAAAACTCTCATTCGGTTGAGCCATACGAACCGGGAGATTTCCCGACTGGTCTCTCTCGGCCTGCTATCGGGACAAGCGACCGCTTTTGATAGCCGGAACGTGATGGCCCACATAAGGTCAGTGGTGCAAAAGGCTTACGAGAAAGATGTTCCCGATACTTTTGAGGGAATCGGGATTCACATGCTGTCTGGCACGGCATCTTTCGTGGACCGACATCGCATTGACCTGAACGCCAGAACCATCTCTGCATCCCACTTCATCATAGCTGTGGGAACCCGTCCGCTCGTTCCGCCTATAAGGGGAATCAGCGACATAGACTACTTGACGAACGAGACGCTCTATGAGCTGGACGAACTCCCCAAATCGCTCATCATTCTAGGCGGAGGAGTTGACGGTTTGGAATATGGATCAGCTTTCGGGGGATTCGGAGTGGAGACAACCGTTGTTGAAATGGGAACAAGACTTGTCCCTGGAGCGGACCGTGAGCTGATCAATCACTTGCAGCGCTGCCTGGAAGCCGATGGAATCCAATTGATGCCTGGAACTGAGGCAACAGGCCTGAGGAACCACCGAGGGAAAATCGCGCTGGCCTTTGAACGGGGAGATGGAAGTCCTGGCGAGGTCACTGCCGATAAAGTGCTCGTGGCGCTCGGGAGGAAGCCGGATCTGGATGGGCTCGCCCTGGAAAATGCGGGCGTGAACTCTACGCCCAGAGGAATTGTCACCGACAAGACCCTCCGGACATCCTCTCCCAATATCTACGCGTGCGGAGACATCGTCGGTCCTGACCAGTTAGCTTCCATGGCCGAGTATCAGGGAATCCTAGCTGCCACAAACGCCATTCTACCGGTGAAACAAAAAGTCGATTACCGGAACAGCGTATATGTGATATTCACGGAGCCTCCTTTGGCCTTCATCGGACTCACGGAAGCCCAGGCACATGCCAAGTATGGACACCAGTTGAAGGTGTACCGGTTTGACTACTCAAACATGCGTCGTGCATTGATAGATGGAACCACAACAGGGTTAGCGAAATTCCTCTGCGATGGCCGCGGGCGGCTCATCGGCGCCCACATCCTGGGTGATGCTGCAGCGGAAGTCATTCATGAGGCTCAAGTGATCAAGGCCTCAAAAAGAGCCTTGCAGGAGCTTCATATGGTCACGCATGCGTACCCCACCTACGCACAGGCGCTTGTGGGCCGAGCGAGCCAGCTTGCCTTTCTCGACAATATGGGCAGCAGCTTCTTTATCAAAACAGCTCTCCGAATCTTGCCGGGATTAGAAAACAGGCTTAATATCGCACGAGAACGTCTGGCCGAAGCTCACCCGACAATGCCAAACAACAAGACCGCAAGGATTAGTGTAGTTGTCGAGGCCGAGGCAAGGGCTCCATCAGAAATTCGCGTGAAAGCCGCTTGCGTGGATGGCAGGGCTTGCGTCATCGATCTTCCTGAGGACCTAATGGACCACGATGAGCGGCCGATCGTGGCTTCATATGACTGGAATGCCTCCCCAGACCCTCAGCATTTGATTCTCAACTTAAGTCAGGTTCGAAATATGAACGGACTGGGGGCCAGTATGCTCGTGAAGCTCTCGGCCCGAGCCAAGATGAGGAGACAGAGACTGTCGGCGTTTGGAGTTAGCGCCGACCTTCGGCAAGTTTTCAAAGTTACCGAGCTTGATCAGGCAATCCAGGTCCACGAGAGCGAAATTGATGCGCTCTCGGCCGCAGGCGTTTCAGCAGCGGCAATCGTCCGCTCGAGACCGCGAGGAACTCTGACGTATTGGTGAATTTGGCAAGCTGGGCCAAACCTGTTTCCGAATTGTTTGTGCCTGCCATGCCCAAAGAAGCGAGAAATCTCAACGTCAATGGTCTTCGTGCCGTTGGTCCGGTCAATGGATTCGGTCAGCTGTGCCAGAAGGTTTTCCGTCTTCGCATCTGCGAAACCGCCATATCACCGGAACAGGCGATTGAGGCACTCAAGGAGAATTTCCCCAGCTTCCAGCCATCTTTCAACCGCTTCTATCCTTCTCCTGGCAGGCATCCAGGCGGGTGAAATAGTTCTCATTGATTCTTCCACGCCTGGCGGGCCTGTCTCCACCGGGGTCATGATACTCTACGCGGACGAGCGTTCGTTCACGTTTAATACACCGCAAGGACATCCGGAATGCGGATTCGTAAGTTTCAGCGCGCATGAGGAGAGTGAGGGCACGCTCGTCCAGATATTTGGGTTGGCCCGAGCTAGCGACCCAGTTTATGAGGCCGCGTTTCGATTGGTCGGTTCCAGGATTCAGACGAGGATATGGACCCATGTTCTTACGTCGCTTGCCCTGTATTTTGGAGTTCCCGTCGACATTACCCTTGATCAGGAGTGTGTGGACACGCGATTGCGATGGTCGCAAATTGGCAACGTGTACTACAATGCCCAGATCAGAACTCTGATACACGAACCAAAACGTTGGTTCAGGCCCAGCTAGGTGACTGCTCTGGAGGCCGGCCAAATGCCGTCTCGATTAGAATACGACGCCGTCGTGGTGGGCTCTGGTCCTAATGGCCTCGCTGCGGCAATAACCATAGCTCAGAAAGGGCGTTCGGTACTTCTGCTTGAGGCAAAGGACACTATCGGTGGTGGCACTCGCACCGAAGAACTTACGCTGCCTGGTTTTCGCCATGATGTGTGCTCGGCTATACATCCCCTTGCGCTGACCTCACCGTTCTTTCGGTCACTCGACCTTGGAGCCCACGGCCTTGAATGGATCCATCCACCGGTGCCGCTGGCACACCCTCTAGACGACGGATCTGCCGTTCTCCTTGAGAGATCGCTGGAAGCAACGGCAGAAGGCCTCGGCCAGGACGCAGACCGCTATCGTCGACTCATCGGCCCTGCTGTTCGGGACTGGGACGAACTCATCCCCGAGCTGCTCAAACCTCTTGGCATTCCCAGTAATCCATTCCCTCTTCTTCGCTTCGGCCCCCATGCCATGAGGTCCGCGGTGGGCTTAGCGCGGGCTTGGTTCAAAGGAGGCAAGGCTCAAGCACTTTTTGCCGGCAATTCGGCCCACGCGATCTTTCCACTTCAACATCCGTCGAGCGCGGGCTTCGGGCTCATGCTCAGTATGTCCGGCCATGCAGTTGGGTGGCCAATTGCTCGTGGTGGTTCCCAGGCAATTGCAGACGGCCTTGCGTCCTACTTCTTGTCCTTGGGGGGAGAGGTCAAAGCTGGGTCGCCAGTCTCGTCCATGAGTGATCTGCCAGAGGCACAAGCTATTCTTTTCGACGTAACACCGAAACAACTGGCTCGGATCGCCGGTTCGATTCTTCCTCCCTATTATCGAGAGCGACTCGAAAGACACCGCTACGGGTCAGGGGTCTTCAAGGTAGATTGGGCGCTCAATGGGCCCATTCCATGGAGAGATCCCGGTTGCTCACAGGCAGGCACCCTCCACCTGGGTGGCACCCTTGAGGAAGTGGCTGCTGCCGAACTGGATGTCTGGCGGGGAGTTCTGCCTGAAAAACCGTTCGTCTTCCTGTCTCAACCCAGCCTCTTCGATTCGAGCCGTGCCCCCGATGGTATGCACACGGCCTGGGGATATTGTCATGTTCCCAATGGGTGCTCAGTGGATATGACGCACCGAATTGAAGCTCAGGTGGAGCGATTTGCACCTGGATTCAGGAGTCGTGTACTGGCCAGACATACGATGTTCCCGGCAGAAATGGAGGCATACAACGCTAACTACATCGGCGGCGACATCACCGGTGGAGTGCAGAGTTTCTGGCAGCTATTCGTCAGGCCTTTGGGACGGTGGGGCGCATATTCGACGCCGGTAAGAAGCTTGTACGTTTGCTCTTCCTCAATGCCTCCCGGTGCTGGAGTACATGGAATGTGCGGACATCTTGCAGCAAAGCTGGCACTCAAGGAAGTCCTTTGATGGTAGGATATCTAAGGATCAACAAATGATAACGATAGCGGGCAATCCGCCAGTGGTGGCCGTATTACCCTAGAGTCATGATTTCAAATTCAGTATGGTCACGTCTTGGAAACGGCTGACGAGGAGGTAGGATTCGACATCAACCTTGATCAGCGCTGTGGATGGAGAGGACAAGAACTCTTTCATATGCGGCTGTTTTCCAAGATAGGCCCTATCCAGTCCTTCTCTCTCTGAGGCGGGGACTTCCAAGGCGCTCCCGATGATCGTCACGGCCATGGCCTCGCGGATGTCCGCTGCGTCGTTAGACCGGTTGTCAACGAGGAGGGCAATACCAGACTTAGATAATATGTTCCCGTATTTTCTTGTGCCCCTCGTTGTGGCAAACAGGATGGTTCGGAGGTCGCTGGCCTCGGCGAACGCCACCAGGTTCAAATATGGGTGATCCTGCTCCTGAGTCGATAGGACAGCAAATTTTTGTGAGGCCAACAGGTTCCTGATTTCTGTCTCGAGTTTGATTGCTTTTTGCACAGCCTACAAATCCTCCTTGTGAAACGGCAGGAGCGGCCTGGGCCTGAGGCTTGACGCCTCTCCGGCGTCACCGGGACCTTTTTGGCACTGTCGAATTGGCTATCGATGTTCCGGAGCGGCCACCAAACTAAAGTCGGCTAACTTCACTCGAGTTTAGCGCCATGCGCGCGTGGATAAGTTTTCGGGTACTTTTCCGCGACCTTGGCCAGGTCACCCTTGGAGAGTGCGTTCAGAATATCACCCTCCAGTTCAGCTACCTCAAGCCTTGAGTAATAGTCCAGGGTTTCTTTGAGATGGGCCAACACGATCTTTCCCGTCAACAAAGGATGATTGTTGGTCACGTTAGCATCGGGGAACTGCAATCCGTGCTCCAGTTCGACTTCCAATCCGCGGCGGAACTCATCAGCAGTCACGTGAGCTGCCTCGGCCCCAACTTCATCTTGGATGATCCTTGCCTCTTCAACGGGGACAGCAGCCTCTGTAAGCGACGTCCAGTCCCGGATACCGAGTTCACGGCACACCCTCTGTACTTCCTCGGTCGTAATGTATTGTGGCAATTTCATCTGATCCCCCTATCGTCAATCAAACCTATTGGTTCCTGAAATGGTTATCGTTGGTCCGTCCTTCTGGGTTTTCCCCTTTAGATTATCGTAGTGCGCACTCGCGATTTCAACACGAGCTGTCGAATTCTGGTTGGAGGCTTCACAGAATCGAGGTCTTATACCCCCTCCCCTAAAAAGGTTCGCCTGAGAGGTCCCAGGACCTTCTTGGCCTCCGGAATAGTGTTTTCCGTCTTGATTTTATACCAGGCACCCATAATATTGCCAGTCTCATAGATGAGAAAAGATGATCTGGCGAGTCCCATAAACGATCTCCTAACCATTCTCGATGAGTACCCCACCCAGGTTTCGTGAGCTTTCTTGGCTCAAAGTCCCATGGAATCGTTGAGCCGATCGTATTGCACAAAAATCCATTGGCGGCCTGATGGATCGGGACAAGATTGACGATGTCGATTCCGGAACAAGCTTATTCCGAGTATTTCCGTAGGTAATCCTTCACCCGAAGCTTCCTGCGTGTGTTTTCTGAGGACATGTCCCGGATCCTTCCTAACACGGGCCTCTCGGGTGCCCAGGGTCTGTCGTACCGTCCCAGGATCCAGAAGATCCCCGTGAAGGAATTGGGATTCCGACCGTCAAGTGCATACTTGTTGTTGAGGTGGATCATAATATCCAGTGCATCCTCCGGCGATCGTGACCACTCGAGAATCTTCTTGCCCCACAACATGCGAAGGTAATTGTGTAGCTGCCCTTCTCGCTTCAGTTGCATTTGTGCGGCGTTCCATAGTGGATCATGGGTTTCGGCGTTCTCGAACCGCTCCAGGCCGTACAAGTAGGGTCGGGAATCGTTCCTGTGTCTGTCCAGGCTCTCCTGTGCCCAAGCTGGAAGGGATTCGTATCGGTCATAAAGGGGCATATGCGCACACATGTTGTAGCCAAGCTCGCGCCATGTGATGAGCTGGTCCAGAAAGGATTCGGCACTCCCTCTCATGCCCCACCAACCCTCACGCTGTCCTCGCCCGCCCGGCCAAATCCTATTCTTGGACCACCCTTCATGATCCATTAGCTCCTGAAACACCTGATGGGCTGAGATGTGACCAAAATGCAGATAGGCTGAGAGGCCGCTCGTGGCATCGTCGTCAGGATGGTTTCTGCAATCAGCGTATCGATCGAGGCCCTCTTTGAGAAACTCCTCCAGGGTTCGACTTGCTGCACGCTCTCCCCCGCGGAGGGCAGATGGAGGGACTGAGTGGTCAATGGGAAAGGAAGCCAAAGATCCTTCATGCAGGGACTCGAGGATATCGTGTGCCGGTGGCCATCGCTCAAGGATTTGTCCCGGGAGCTGAGCATTGAATGGCAGAACACCTTCGGCGAGAGGGGAAGACATTGGAACTGTGTGTAAATGGGGCTCGATGTTGTTTTGAATGAAACGTCTGAATGAGAAAGCAGTCAAGAAAACTCGTTCCGTCCACCGTATCGGCAGGAGCCCGTTTGAGTCCACTTTCTCCATGAGGATGCTAACCTGACGGGCTGCCGACAGCGACCATACGGGGCAAGAAGAAAGCCGGGAAATCATCGGTTACAATGACGCAGGCCCTCTGCCCCAATGTTCTCAAAAGGCCTTTGCCTGTAGCCGACTCTTGTTCTACGTACGGATAGTAGAATGCTCCGGTATTCTCAAGCCGTGCCGCATTGTCCTTCATTCCCTCCATCACGAAACGGTGAAGCCGGTCAGATGACCATTGGTAGCCGCACCGAAGAGCCTCCAGGATCACGAGTGGCCTGTTCAATTGCGTCGACCATTCGACTGCCCGTTGGAGACTGAAATTCCAATGAGTTCTCCGGTTGGCAATCATCCAGTAGAGGACATAGTCACTCTTGGGGTTTACCTCAGCGGCATTACACTTCTGAATCCGGGAATCGGGTACCTGTGTCACTCTCTGGCCCGGCAATAACATTCTTCTGTCAGCCGATCGGCTGATTCAGATCGCAGTCCTTGACCCACAGCCCAAGATATGCGGTAATTCTGGCCGATCGCTCGCTGCATGCCGAGAGATTCGGCGAATCTCTTGACGAAGGATGATAATCCCCATGGAAGAGCAGATCAAGCTCGGAGTCCGCGCGTGCCTCTTAGGCCAAACCGTCCGTTACAATGGTGGGCACAGCCGGGATCCCTTCATCACGGACACCCTATCCCAATACGTTGAATTCTTTCCGGTTTGTCCAGAGGTCGAGTGCGGGCTCCCAATTCCGAGGGAGTCGATGCGCCTCGTGGGAGACCCGGAGTCACCTCGCCTCATGACCGGCAACACGAAACAGGATCACACTGATCGGATGCTGGGGTGGTGCGCAAAGAAAATCTCGGAATTGGAGGAGCTTGATCTCTACGGGTTCATTTTCAAGAAAGGATCCCCCAGCAGCGGGATGGAACGAGTCAAGGTCTACACGGACCAGGGGATGCCCTCGAAACGTGGAATCGGCATGTTTGCCCGAGCCTTCATGAAACACTTCCCCCTGCTGCCGATTGAAGAGGAGGGAAGGCTTCATGATCCCAAATTGCGGGAGAATTTCATCGAGGCAATTTTCGTCTTGAAGAGATGGCGTGACAACCTTTTCCCGAAACCGACACGTCGTGGATTTGTGGAATTCCACACGCGGCATAAACTCCTGCTCATGGCCCATAGCCCCCAGCACATGAGGCAAATGGGAAAAATAATTGCTGTTATCAAAAGCCATTCTTTGGATGACTTCCGGGTGCAGTATGAGCGCCTGCTCATGGATGCGCTCAGATTGAAGACTACTCGGCGGAAAAATACTGATGTCCTTTTCCACGTGATGGGGTTTTTCAAGAAACAGATTGCCGCTGACGAGAAGCAGGAGCTGGTGGAGACTATCGAGAACTACCGAAAGGGCCATGTTCCGCTCATTGTACCGGTCACCTTACTGTCGCACTATGTGCGGAAATACGACCAGACCTATTTGAAAGACCAAGTATTTTTGAACCCCCATCCGGTGGAACTGCAACTCAGGAATCACGTCTAATGGTAATCGTCAGGGCTTCGAGGAAGGCAGGACGATTACCACAGTGACTCCTCCTGGATTGCCAACTGGTTTCCAAGAGTTTCTCTCTGTAACCTCTTTATCCAATTCGGAGGTGCCCCTGAAATGAGAACACTGATCGTCGGAGGAAGCGGCTTTGTAGGGTCTCATCTCACCCCCTTTCTTATAGAAAAAGGCTTTGACGTAACCATAATGGCGAGAAGGCCGGACAGGGGATCGCTGTTCCCATCCGCGGTGAAGACGCTTGCCGCGGACGCAACCAAGCCTGGGCCTTGGCAAGAGGAAATATTGAATTTCGATCTGCTCATCAACCTTGCCGGAGTTTCCGTGTTCAAGAGATGGGATGATGTGTACAAGAAGCTTCTCAGAGATACGAGAATCCTCACTACGCGCCACTTGGTGGAAGCCATTCCCAATGATTTTGAAAGGAATATCACCCTGATCAATACCTCCGGAGCAGGAATTTATGGTCCTGCAGGTGATGAAGAGCTTACCGAGAGTGCTCCGCCCGGTTCTGACTTCCTTTCTCATCTCGCTCGGGACTGGGAAGCGGAAGCCTACAAGGCAGAGGAGAAGGGCGTCAGAGTTCTTACTACCCGGTTCGGGATAATCCTGGGGAAGGGCGGCGGCGCTCTCACTCAGATGACCCTGCCCTTCAAGTTCTTTGCCGGTGGTCCTATTGGTAACGGGCGGCAATGGGTTCCCTGGATGCACGTCAAGGATCTCTGTCGAGCCGAACTGTTTCTCATAGAACATGAGAATATTCGAGGCCCAGTGAACTTCTCCGCCCCTTTCCCAGTAAGGAACGTAGACCTTGGAAAGGCGATTGGAAAAGCGATTGGCAGACCGTCTTTCATGCCTGCGCCATCCTTTATGATAAAGCTTGTGTTGGGTGAATTCGGATCGGTTATCCTTGAAGGCCAGCGAGCCATTCCAAAGGTTCTCCTGGAAAATGGTTTCTGTTTCGAATTCCCTACCATTGACGAGGCATTGAAGGATCTCCTGTAGACCTATTCTCATAGGACACCGGGCCACCGGGAGAACTGGAAACAGCCATGGACAAGCTCCATATTGCGAGAAACGTATTTGATTTCGGGATCGTGATCGTAGTGTGGCTGGCTCAAGTCATCATGTACCCGAGCTTAGCCCACATCGAACGAGATGCATTTGTGTCGTGGCACAGGAAATACTCGAGTCGGATTGCCTTCTTCGTCATTCCATTGCTCTGTGGTCAGGCAATCATTGTCGGCATTATGATATACCTCGGCGGAGGCTTCTTGACGATCGTTTCCGCCGCAATCATTGTCTTGTGTTGGGTTTCCACATTCGGCCTTTCCGTCCCATGCCACGCAAAGCTGCAGCGCTCCGGTAAGGACCTCTCGGTGATACGCCGCCTGGTGTGGACGAACCTCATACGGACCATCCTGTGGTCCTTGGTATTCTTAATCGGCATTTGGAGCACTCTATTCAGTGAATCCAACCCTTAGGGGCAGTCCGGACAGATCCAGCCGAACTGAGGCCACCGTCAGGATATCGAAAATCTTTTTGGTACGGGAGCACAATTCATCAATGGAGAGGAAAAGAGTTGAGCCTGGCCCTGGACAAGAGTCGGTCTGGGATTACCCGAGGCCTCCTCGGATTGAAGACACTTCAAAGCGCATAAGAGTGATTTTCAACAACGTCTGTGTGGCGCAATCCACCCGTGCAAAACGAGTCCTGGAAACGAGCCATCCGCCAGTCTACTATATCCCGCCGCAAGACGTCGCCCATGAGTACTTACGTCAAACCGAACGGACATCGTTCTGCGAATGGAAAGGTCAGGCGACTTACTTTACGGTCGAAATCGATAGGCGCTCTGCGGACAACGCCGCCTGGTGTTATCGTCAGCCTTCACCTGTTTTTGAAGCCATAAAGGATCGTGTTGCTTTCTATCCGAGCAAGATGGACGCTTGCTACGTCGAAAATGAAATGGTCTCCGCCCAACCGGGTGACGTCTACGGCGGTTGGATTACGAAGGATATTGTTGGCCCCTTCAAAGGGGAACCAGGAACCGGCTTCTGGTGAGAACTCCATGATTCCCCAACTCATGGCAGAGCGAAATCCTGGGCAAAATTTCGGTGTAAATGCCCCGTCGATCCGTTTCTCAATGGGGAAAGCTTCAAGACTGGAGGGTCATCAGGACAGCACCGTATGATCTTGATTTGCAGGGCTTGAACTTTTCGCCTCTTCTCGGATCACACTTGAGGAATGTCGTCGTACAGAGGTAATGCAATGATTGAAAACCTTGATCCGGTTTTGCTGGCACGCATCCAATTCGCATTCACCATTTCGTTTCACATTCTTTTCCCGGCCTTCACCATAGGCTTGGCCAGTTGGTTGGCCGTACTCGAGTGGCGATGGCTCTCGACAGGCGAGTCCTCCTATGCACGGACATACCGCATGTGGGTCAAGATTTTTGCCGTAACATTCGGCATGGGGGTTGTCTCCGGCGTGGTTATGTCCTTCCAATTTGGCACCAATTGGTCAGCATTCTCGGATAAGGCCGGAAACGTCCTCGGTCCGTTGTTAGGCTACGAGGTTCTCACCGCATTCTTTCTTGAGGCCTCATTCCTGGGGGTCATGCTGTTCGGGTGGAACCGGGTCAGCCCACGGATGCATTTTGCGTCCACTATCATTGTCGCGACCGGTACCGTCATATCGGCATTCTGGATCCTGTCAGCCAATAGCTGGATGCAAACGCCCCAGGGATATCGAATCGGAGAAGCGGGTCTAGTCTATCCTGTAAACTGGCTGGAAGTAATCTTCAATCCTTCGTTCCCCTGCCGCTTTGTCCACATGGTCACCGCAGCCTACCTGACCACGGCCTTTGTTGTGGGAGGCATAGGCGCATTCTACCTGGTGCGTGGTCGTCATCAGAAATGTGCTCGAGTGATGTTTGGTATGGCAATGATCATGGCCATCTTTGTTGCGCCGCTGCAATTCTTTTTGGGGGATCAGCACGGTCTGAACACTCTGAAGCACCAGCCGGCCAAGGTGGCTGCCATGGAAGGTCTATGGGAAACCACGACCGGAGCGCCCCTCAATCTCTTTGGATGGCCCGATCAGGAAGCTGAAAAGACAAAGTATGCAATCGAGATTCCGAAACTGTCCAGCCTGATTCTTACCCATGACCTTAATGGAAAGGTCGTGGGGTTAAAGGCGTGGCCCAAAGAAGATCGTCCGCCGGTGTGGGTAGTCTTTTGGTGCTTCCGCATTATGGTGGGTCTTGGCACATTGATGATCTTGACCGGCTTGACTGCACTGGTTCTTTACTTGAAAAAACAATTATTTGAGGCGACGTGGTTTCACTACTGGTGCATGGCCATGACCCCGGCCGGTTTCCTCGCCGTGCTTGCGGGATGGTTTGTAACGGAGGTAGGAAGGCAGCCATACATCATCTACGGAGTAATGAGGGCCACAGAGGCCGTCTCGCCGGTGGCGGCTTCACCCATAGCCATGTCCGTTACGGGCTTTGTTCTCACCTATGGCTTTATTTTCGGTTCCGGAAGCTATTATATTTTGAAACTCATCCGAAAGGGCCCGGATTCCGAGGAAGAAGTCTACGGTGCTCACGGAGTCAAGAAGCCGCCGTTGTTGACGGGTCTGGTCTCAGAAGAAGGAGGACCCCATGTTTAGCTTCGAAAGCTACCTGGATCTGCCTCTGATATGGCTTGGCCTTATCGGAACTGCCATCTTTCTTTACGTCCTGCTGGACGGCTTTGACTTGGGTATCGGCGTGCTCTTTCCCTTTGCGCCGACTGATCAATGCCGGGATCGCATGATGAATTCCATCGCTCCGTTCTGGGACGCCAATGAAACCTGGCTGGTTCTGGGTGGTGGTGGGCTCTTTGCGGCGTTTCCCCTGGCATACGCGATTCTTATGCCGGCCCTTTACATACCGGTGATCTTCATGCTCTTGGGGCTCATTTTCCGAGGCGTTGCCTTTGAGTTCCGCTTCAAGGCGACCCGGTCCCGCCGCCTGTGGGACTATTCCTTCCACTTCGGGTCTCTTCTGGCTGCCCTCATGCAAGGTATGATATTGGGAGCTTTCGTTCGCGGATTTCAGGTCGAGGGCCGAAGTTTTGCCGGTGGATCTTTCGACTGGCTCAATGTGTACAGCGTGATGACGGGAATTGCGTTGGTATTCGGGTATGCGCTCCTCGGAGCCACCTGGCTGGTGATGAAGACTGACGGTGTCACCCAGGAATGGGCGCGAAGGAGCGCATCGTACGTCCTGGCCTATGTAGGCCTCTTCCTGGTAATTGTCAGCATCAGCATGCCAATGATGAATGCGAATGTTAAGAATCTTTGGTTTAGTATGCCCATTTTTTTCTATCTCCTGCCCATGCCCCTTGTGACCGCCGGCCTATTCTTTCAAATCTGGCGCGATCTGCGCGGTACTAGCGAGTATCGCCCCTTCCTCTTGAGCCTCTTGGTCTTTCTCATGGGCTACATTGGGCTGGTTGTAAGCTTGTGGCCCTGGTTGGTTCCCTTTAGCGTCACCTTTCGACAGGCAGCAGCGGCAGGGACTTCCCAATCCCTGCTGTTGGTCGGTACCGTGATTATGCTACCGGTGGTGCTTGCCTACACCGCCTTCTGCTACTATCTCTTTCGGGGAAAGGCCTCACATGAAGGCGCTTACTGAAAAGCGACGTCAGTGGCTTTGGTTTGCTGGGCTTTCGCTTGGAGGGCTCTCGGCAACAATTCTTCTGGCCTGTCTAGTCCGGTGGATAGTATCGATACCTTAGATGGCAAGCGGTTTCCTTTGGTCATTCATCGATGGACCATGAGAATACGTATACACTTATGAACAAACTCAGACAAATAGCTGGTCTTGTAGTGAGTCTGCTCATTGTTTTTGGAATCGCCACCCTGGGCGGTTTTCTTACCAATCTCTCAGTAGCCACGTGGTATCCTTCTCTTGATAAGCCTTCCTGGACTCCGTCAGGAGCTACGATTGGTAGCGTATGGACGATCCTCTACTCCTTCATGGGGATCGCCGCTTGGATCGTTTGGCGCCGCGGTTCTGGAGGCCGACAACGCCCGCTGGCGATCTATGCCCTCCAGCTCCTCCTGAATGCAGGATGGTCGGCTTTATTCTTCGGCCTTCGGAGCCCCGGTTTGGCACTTCTCGAGATTGGTATCTTGTGGTTAGCGATTCTGGCAACTTCCGTGACGTTCTGGAAAGTGTCCAAGCTCGCTGGTGTGCTGATGGTCCCCTATCTGATTTGGGTTGGCTTCGCTGGGGTCCTCAACGCTTTTATCTGGAAGATGAACTAACCCCCGGAACGGCCTTGACAGGTATAAAAGCTTAGCGCTCAAGTGGGGCCGCAGGACCATTAGCTTTGAGGATCGGCATCCCCCAAAAGCCCTTCCAACTTTTTGGCGAGTTCATAGTTGGAGGGCTCGACAAGAATGGATTCGTCAGGAAAGACGATCACGGGAATGATGACCTGTCCGCCGTTTGTTTTCCCCACAAAGTCAAGGGCCTCGTTGTCTTCGTCGATGTCGATCCACGTGTAATCCACTCTCTGCTCGTCGAAGACGCGTCTTGCTCGGCGGGCGTCAGGGCACCATGACGCACCGTAGACTACAATTCGTTCGGGGGGCTCGCTCATTTCAGGTCATCCTCTGCCGAAGAGTTGTTACCAGGTTACCACACAGGGATCTGTTTTGACACTGCCTTTGTTGAAGCGTCGCCAACGTGCTTCGGAATCTTGAAACCTCTCAGGGGTCACGTTTTTCAGAGAGATCCTCTTGACAGAAGTCTATGGCGAGCCCAACTTGAAATTCAGGACCCAAGGATCGTGTACCGACCAATTAACAAGTTTTTTGGATTCCTTTTGATCTGCGGATGGTATCGGATAAGAACGAGATTTGGCCTTCAAGAAAATCCCTGTCGAGCATTTACGCGAGGCTAGGAGGCCATTCACTTTATTGAGTTTCTCTGAGAAACCAATTTACGGAAAAGCTGATCCCTTGAGTCCGATTTCAATAAATCCGGTGTTACCTAGAGAAGGGAGACCCCAATGCCCGAAGGACACGCTTGTCCACATTGTGGATCAGAAATGGATCCGATTCGTACTCCACTCGAGTCCAGTTGGGGTGGAGAGCTGCACCACATCTGTTTTAATGACGACTGTTCCTATTTCACGAATAGCTGGAATGCCTTGGAGAACCAGAGGATTGAGAAGACCGGCTACCGTTGCCGGATGGACCCACGCGGCGGTTGCGGACCGGCCCCGGTCTGGTCGGAGGACGCACTGAAAAACCTTGTTGTAAAGGAAGACTCCGATGAAATCACCAGTCTCTCATGGTTCAGCCCTCATGATCTGGGTCGGGACGATGAGACTCCTGACGGAGATTTTTACGCGAAGCCTCGCTTTGTAGACCATCTGGACTCATGTGCCCTTGAGACAGTTGAACTGATCTATGGTCGCTTGATTCCTGCGGGTTCAACGATCCTGGATCTCATGGCCGGACCGGATTCCCATCTCGGGAAAGTGAGCGATCCAGCGATGGTTGTCGGACTCGGACTCAATAAATCGGAACTGGAAGCCAATCCTGTGTTGCTCGAAAACATAATCCACGACCTCAACAGTGATCCGCTGCTGCCATTTCCCGATAACCGCTTTGACGTTGTGGTCAACACGGTATCGGCGGACTATCTGACCCAGCCTCTTGAGGTCTTTAGAGAAGTGTCACGAGTCCTGAAACCTGACGGCCTCTTCATCGTGATTTTTTCAAACCGGATGTTTCCGCCGAAGGCTGTAAATCTCTGGAAGACGAGCACCGAAAAGCAAAGGGTGGAACTCGTTCGCAGATTCTTCACACTATCGGGTCGCTTCGCGATCCAGGGCTATCATGAAAGCTCGGGAAAACCTCGTCCCAAGGATGACAAATATTACGGACATGGTATTCCGAGCGATCCGATCTACGCAGTCTGGGGAAAACCTACGAACAAATCAGCCAATTCCATGCAGTGAGAGACATCTCATTCCGGCAGAGTGAACCGTCCGGTGCAGGGTGGTAAGAATGCACAGCATAGGGGTTATCCATGGACGATTTCATGTACTCCACAACGATCACCTCACGTACCTCTTGGCAGGTAGAGCCCGCTGTGACCACCTTGTCGTCGGAATTACCAATCCTGATCCAATCCTGTCCCGAGAGGATGAAGCCGACCCAACGAGGTCGACTTTGTTGGCCAACCCTCTCACGTATTTCGAAAGATACAAGATGGTGAAAGCCGCTCTGATCGATGAGGGCGTGGTATGCCACGCCTTCTCAGTGGTTCCCTTTCCCATAAATTTTCCGGAACTCTATCGCGTACTACGTGCCTGTGGATGCCGTGTTTCTTCATCACCATTTGCGATAAGTGGGGTGATCGGAAGTATGAGCTTCTTACCGAGCAAGGACTCCATGTGGAGGTAATGTGGCGCAGGACTCCCGATGCCAAGGGCCTTACCGGTGCAGAGATTCGCCATCGGATGTTGCGTGGAGAACCTTGGGAACATCTGGTGCCCCCGAGGTACCGCAATACTGTTGAAGAAATGGAAAATCGTCGATCGGTTAATAGCTTTGAATCATCTTACATAGCCGTCGGCGTGATATCCATAAGCCTCGAGGACGCCTCCAAAAGGAAAGGATTGGTTCAAGGTGGGGCGGCAGGCCTGGCCCCGGAAGCCTAACCGTGAAGGCGGGCATACACATCACCCTGGAGGCTGGAGAAAGGAAGTAATCGAAGTTGGCTGCAGATCTCCTCTTCGTCCATCCAGCGAGGTGACTCAAACACCAGTCGGCTTTCCATGGTGTAATTGAAACGATATTCACCAAGCCCTGGAGAAGCCCCAGGCAGGCAATCGCTTCCGGAAGAAACTCGGCATGGAACTCAACGACAAGCTTGCCAAGGGACGTGGAAAGCCCTTCGAAGCACTTCCTTTTCAACTCCCTCTACATCGATCTTGCAGAAGTCTGGCTCCCCATGACAGGGCTATCAGTGAGTCTAGAGTCGTTACCGGCACCTTCACAGATCGACTCCATTCATAATAGGGGAATCTCCGGCTGGATTTAACAGCTGCGATCCACTTCCTGGACATTGAGGAAATGGGCGAGCGGATGTCGCTGATCATCATACCTTGCTTGGCCTTCGAGAGCACCCACTGCCATGGGATCGATAGTCACTTCGGGATGCCGCCCAAACCGTGTCCCCAAGGTTTTCAAACATTCCGCCTGCGGCTCCACGGAAATCACTCGTGCCCCGAGCTCCAAATATAGTGCCGTCATGTCCCCCACGTTTGCGCCGATATCGAAAACGAGATCGCCCTTCTTAATCAAGGCTTGGTGGAATCTGAGGGATTGTCCATGGGACAGGACCTTTCCAGCCTTCTTGACGAGCCCTCTGGCTCTGGAATGCAGTCTCAGTATGTCTGTTTTCCAGTGACCGAACCAATCCAGGAAACTGGAGTGTTCTTGCTTCGCCATAAGCCCTCAACCCCGAGGCTCTTCTGCGCCCTCCATGACCACTTCTCGGAGCAAAGCGTTAATATCCTCAGACTCAAATCGAAACTGTCCAACTATCTGCCGAAGTTCCGGAGAGAGTCTCGCGTAGCCCCACATGGCGCGTCGTTTCGTTTCCATCCAGCCATTGCGAGCGAAGTAGAGAGGAAGATTGTCTTGAAAAAAGGACAGGGAGTCGGCGTTCTTCAGGATATCCGATCTCTCGTCCCCTCCTGTTTCGTGAAGGCTCACCAGACGGCAAACCTCTAATCTCAAGCATTCGTCCACACCGCATTCTTCCAGAATTAATCCCAAGATCTCGGCACTGTTTGTGGCGTGGGCCGCTTTGAATTCATCAAAGCTCCGAAAGCGGTTCTTTTGAACTCTCCGAGTCTCTAGCGCTCGGTCTATGTCATGACCGAGAGCCGCAAGCTTAAGAGCCTCGTCAGCCTCCGGCATCAGTTTGAGGACCCAAGCCAAGGTATTTTCAGCGTGAAGCGGATCTTCGGGTACCTTTGACATTGAGATTGCAGATCGGATGCGCTGTTCCGCACATCGGATGCTATTCATGGACCTTGGCCTCTCCGAATGATGGGAAAACGTCTCCGTTCAAGATCTCACGGGCTTTCAGGGGAATCCGACTTTGCGGCCTCTTCCGTTCCGCAGATGAAAGCCTCGGTCAGGAGATAAGCCTTATGATCAGGATACTGGACGGGTGGGTGCTTCATGAAGAAGGCGGAAGGACCGTAAAGACCCCTCCTTCGTCCCCGGTCAAGAGCGAGCTTGCAACACCGAATGGCGTCGATAACAACGCCGGCCGAATTGGGAGAATCCTCCACTGACAGGCGGAGTTCCAGTTCAACCGGTGCATCTCCGAAAATCCTTCCCTCCATCCGGATGAAGCAGACCTTTCTGTCCTTTTGCCAGGGCACGTAGTCACTCGGCCCTACGTGAATGTTTTCGATACGAATGTCATCACCTGCAACCGACAGCACTGCCTCGGTTTTAGACTTCTTCTTGGAAGACAACCGATGACGATCGAGCATGTTCAGAAAGTCCGTGTTTCCTCCGGTATTCAGTTGGTATGTCCTTTCCAGCTTCACCCCTCGTTTTCTGAAGAGATCGGCCAAAGTTCGGTGAAGAATGGTTGCCCCCAACTGGGATTTGATGTCGTCTCCAATAATGGGAAGATGCCGATCAGCAAATCGTTTTCCCCATACCGGATCGCTGGCGATAAACACGGGTATGTTGTTGATGAGACCCAAGCCTGCTTCGAGAGCGCACTCCGCGTAGAATCGAGTTGCTTCTTCCGATCCGACCGGCAAGTACGTTAATAGGATTTGTGCTCCTGCATCGCGGAGGGTCCGTACTATTTCTCCCTTCTCTGGTTCAGGTTCATCAGACTTCACGAAAGTGAGACTCTCATGATAGTCGCACATATGGTCAGAGATGCCGTCAAGCACGCGGCCCATCCTCACCTTCACGCCCGTTGGCGGAACGTTGTCGCACAAGGCCATGGTGCAATTGGGCGGAGCCAATGCTGCCTCCGAGAGTTCTCTGCCCACTTTTCTCATGTCGATATCGAATGCGGCCACGGCGGAATGTCGAAGGGCTTGTAACCCCCGATGTGCCAGTGCATCAGTCCTACCGAGTCTGCGGCGGTCTTGTTCCTGTAAAATTGGATGCCCTGCACGAGCGAACTTGCGCAATTTCCAACCCCTACAATAGCAACTCTGATCGGCTCCATGTTGAAGTCCATATTCAAGGTGAAATTCTTCGTTTCCCGAATCTCGAACCGAGACGGGGCTGTTTCGAAACCATTCCGGTCCCAAAACGCGGCCAGCAACAGCTTACCACACGCTGCTGCATGAAAGAAGACGTCCGTCTCAAATCACGTGCCTGTCCGCTTGGTACAAAATCATTCTTGAAAGCTTGCCCATCTTTAAACTAATACTATTACGCAACTTGTTGATTGCTCCTATGGACAACTGTAGTATAAGCCCCTCCGGAAACAGTGGCTCCACAGTTTGCATTCCGAGAAGATGGGGAGAGTTCTATGATGTCGTCGGGCAGTCCTCCAATAGGTTCATGGCAGACCAAACCAACTGATCGTTTCGTGCTCAAGTGGATCAAGGTCAACCTCTCAGCTCCAATCACACCGCTCCTTGTTGAATTCAGATGGTTAAAGCCGTGGATGATCACTGTTGCTTCTACGTTAATAGGGATTTCCGCCGGTTTGATCCTGGCTGTGGGTTGGGGTTTTCTTGCCGGCCTACTGGCCGCAGCAGCACAAATTCTCGATGGAGTGGATGGGCAGTTTGCTCGCCTTACAGGTCAGGAGAGCAGGGCAGGCGCTTTCCTCGATTCAGTTTTGGATCGCTACGCTGACGGTTTCTTGGTAATTGGTCTGATCATTTTCAATGAGCGAATGGGATTGCCGGCATGGTTGCTCATACCGCTGGGTGGGCTGGCCCTCATTGGTAGCGGTCTCGTCAGCTATTCCAGTGCTCGGGCAGAAAACCTTGGGATTCGCTTCGGTGGTCCGACCCTGGCCAGCAAGGGTACAAGAACAACGGTGATAGCTGTCAGCAGTATTTTGAGCCCTGTCCTCACTTTCATGCCGGTTGCGGCGCTATGCTATTTGGCGTTCCACACTAATATGGTGGTCTTGTATCGAATAGGCGTGGCTTTCAACATGAAGCGTCAGCAGGGATAAACCTTCGACAGAGCATCTCTGCACGGTTCCATATTTCCTCGCCGTGTAGCCTGAAGTAAAGGACCTTGTACCAGTAAACAAAACTATACATCTAGATGTCTGTGGAATTACCTGCCTGAGGTTCATACCTGACCCTGATATGGTAGTTTCGGCTGCAAATCCATGAGCATCTCCGTTTACGGCACGATGTTCCCATGGGTACGAGAATATATATACATTTATGGAAAAGGTCATCCCCTGCTCCGGTAGGGTCTTTCTTAGAGGAACCGCCTTGATTGCCCTTGTCCTTCCCCAACCCCAACCTTCGCGTCTTAAGCCCCATTTCTGTCTGCGCCTCGATTGACCTGCCGATTAGTATCCCGATATGCGCACGTCTGCCCGAGAGAAATCGCCTCAGGCTCAGCCAGAACGATTCTGAGCGACGTTGTTATTCTTAAAAGGATTGCGGGTCAAATCACACATAATATCTGTATGATATAAAGACATAAACCGATAGCATCAGGCCCCGCCAAGTATTCTGAAGTGGCTCTGGGTAAATCAAATCCGACCTGCAACTTTCGTGACGATGGGATGCTTAGAGTGCCTTCTTGAGAGAATTCGTGCCAGATACCCTTCGCCCGCTCTTGCCACTAATTTTCCAGTACCGAAGCCGATTTGCGGTCTTGCCACCGATCCAGAGCAGGTCCATCTCCCGATGGTGAACCGAAAGGGTGCGGCGAAGATATTGCTATGGCCTGCGTTCTCGCACAACCAGAACGGCGTAGACGCGCGCACGCAATTTGAGGCTACTCAGCATATCCCGAATCGGAAAATCGCGGACAATCGTTCTCACACCTCTATAAGCGATTTCTGGTGGGTCACTGAAACCAGGCACCTTCATTTGAGGGATTCCGGGAGCGGCTTATGATAACTGTACAAGATAACAACAGAATTAATTGACAAAAACCTAGCTGCCAACTAGAGTATATTAGGAGTATCTAGGGGAGGGGACAATGACTATTCATTCCATTATATCGCGTTTCCTCAGAGTCTAGGTATTCCACCGGTCCTCCTCTCTCCACAGTCTGGGGGTGAAGCCATGAAATGCGTCAAGTGCCAGTTCGAGAATCCAGCAGGCTTAAAGTTCTGCGGGCAATGCGGCACCAAGCTGGAAATGGTCTGCCCCAATTGCAAAGCTCCCAATCCCCCACAGTTCAAATATTGTGGAGAGTGCGGCCAAGATCTGGCCAAGCTCCAAGAGACCAAACCTCTGGATTACAACCAGCCTCATTCGTACACCCCAAAGCATCTTGCAGAAAAGATTCTCTCGACCCGCAGCTCCATTGAGGGCGAACGGAAGCTCGTCACGATCCTCTTCGCGGATGTCGCCAACTCCACCGCCATGTTTGAAAACCTCGATCCAGAGTCAGTGCACGAGATCATGGACGGGTGTTTTCGCCTCCTCATGGACGAGATCCATAGGTACGAAGGCACCATAAACCAGTTCCGTGGGGATGGGGTCATGGCTTTGTTCGGTGCTCCCATCGCACACGAGGACCATGCGCAGCGTGCCTGCCACGCTGCTCTTTCAATACAGAAATCACTTGAGCCTTACAGTGAAAGACTCAAACGAGAGTACGGCTCAGATTTCAAGATGCGCATAGGTCTCAACTCGGGTCCAGTGGTTGTGGGAGCCATAGGGGATGATCTCCGGATGGACTACACCGCCCAGGGGGATACTGCAAACCTCGCCTCTCGAATGGAGAGCAACGCTCAGCCAGGCGGCGTGCTGGTGTCAGAGCACATATACAGACAGGCCAAAGAGTTCTTCGAGTTCGAACCCATTGGCGAGATTCACGTGAAAGGCAAAGAAGAGCCCGTCGAGGCATATCGGCTCATAATGCCGACAGAGGTTGAAACAAGGATTGCCGCGTCTGCTGCCAAGGGCCTTACCCGATTTGTGGGCCGTGACACGGGAGATCGCAACGCTAAAGAGGCTTTCGACAAGGTGCAATCCGGAGAAGGCCAGGTCGTGGGCATCGTGGGTGAGGCGGGAGTCGGCAAATCCAGGCTTCTCTTGGAGTTCCGAAATACTCTCCAAAAGGGAGACTACTGGTATTATGAAGGTCGCTGCCTCCACTATGGCGGTGCTATGCCCTATTTGCCAATTCTGGACATTACGAGGTCCTTGATTGGAGTTAAAGAAGGCGAGCAAGAGCATGTAATCAGACAGAAGCTCAAGGAGAGAATCCTTGGGATTGACCAAAACCTTGCACACGTTATCCCGCCATTCCAGGAACTCTTGTCCCTCAAGGTCGATGATGAAGAGTTCGCCAATCTTGAGCCGAAACAGAAAAGAGAAAAGACGTTTGAGGCAATCAGAGACCTCCTGATTCGAGGCAGCCAAGGATAGGACTGTGGTTTTGGTCTTTGAAGACCTCCACTGGATCGACAAGACCTCGGAAGAGTTCCTCGACTATATGATCGGCTGGCTCCCGAGGACCCGAATTCTCCTCCTTCTTCTTTACAGGCCCGAATACACACATCAGTGGGGGAGCAAATCGTATTACAGCATGATCGGCGTGGGGCACCTCTCCACTAGCACGAGCGCGGAACTCGTCGCAGCCATCCTTGAGGGCGGAGACGTGGTGCCCGAGCTGAGGGAACTTATCCTCAACAGGGCAGCAGGTAACCCTCTTTTCATGGAGGAGCTTACTCATACCTTGCTTCAGAACGGCTCCATCCAGAAAAAGGATGATCAGTTTGTCCTGACACGGGATATCTCCAGTGACCAAGTCCCTGACACGATTCAGGGGATCATAGCGGCTCGCATGGACCGTTTAGAGGAGAGCCTGAAAAGGATCATGCAGGTGGCCGCGGTAATAGGTCGAGAATTTGCTTTTCGCATTCTTGAAACTATCACTGAGATGAAAGAGGAGCTGAAATCCGGGCTGGTCAACCTTCAAGGATTGGAGTTCATCTACGAGAAGAGCCTTTTCCCTGACCTTGAGTACATATTCAGGCATGCGCTCGTCCAGGAGGTCGCTTACAACAGTCTCCTTCTCAACCGAAGGAAGGAGATCCACGAGAAGATAGGCAGGGCCATTGAGAGCTTATACCCGCAGAGACTGGAAGAATTCTGCGAGATGCTCGCCTATCATTATTCCAAGAGCGGGAACCTGGCTAAGGCGTATCAATACCTCAAGGGTTCGGCTGAGAAGGCTGTCCGAAATGACGCTGTGGTTGAAGCCGTTCGGTTCTACAGGGAAGCGATGGAGGTCCTCTCCCAATTACCCCCAACCGATGAGAACAAGAGAGAGCAGATAGACCTTGTTCTGTCGATGCGAAATCCCGTGGGAAGGATGGGCTATGCAGAAGATTTTCTCCCCATGCTTCAAAAGGCCGAAAAACTTTGTGAAGTGCTTGGCGATGACAAGAAGAGATTGCGCATACGTAGTATTTTGGGTGTCTACTATATTTTTAGGGGCGGTGATCCCGAGCTCGGATGGAATTATATGGAAAGCTGTCTGGGAGATCCTGAAGTGATACAGGACGTTGAACTCGTGGTCCCCATTGGGGTTGCCCTGTGCTCATCTTGTTTGGCTTCAGGAGATTATCGGAGAATAAACCATGTTGCTCCCGCGCATCATCAGCTTGATTGAGACCTCCGGAACCCAAGCTGAATTCTTTGGCTCCCTTTACAACCCCTATTCGTATGTTCGCGCACTGTGGGGGGTAGGCACAGGACTCTGTGGGGATTTCGATCAGGGCGAGAGACTGCTTGAGCAAGCCCTATCGTTCGCCCTCGAAATAGATCATCTTGGTACTGTAGGAGTAGTAGAATTTGTGTATGGGCTGTACGCTTGCAATTAAGGGAGACGGACAAAGAGCAGCAGAGCATTTTCAGAATGCAATCAAATCATGGAAGAATCGCAGACCGTGGTCGTCCTGGGCCAGGCATGGGTTTGGCTGGGATATGCACACTGCTTGATGGGGGAGCCCGAGACTGCGGTCGATCTAACCGAGAAGGGGCTCAAACTGCACGCTGATCTTGGCATGCCCTTTTGGCGATCCGCGTGCCACTTTCACCTGCAGTCATGCCTATTTCGAGCTTGGCGACATGCAACAAGCAAGAACACATGTAGAGCTGGCGCTGCAATTCTCGCTGGAAAACAATGAAAGGTTGATGGAAGGGATTTCGAAGGCTTGGCTCGGGAGGGTGGTTGCCAAGGCGGACCCAACGCAGATCAAGGCGGCGGAAGAAGCAATTTTACAAGGGATAAGCCTGCTCGAAGAGCTGGGATAGCAGCCCGTTCTTCATTAGGTTATCTGTGGCTCGGAGAGGTCTACGCTGAGTCGGGCCGAAGAGAAGAAGCCCTGGAAAACCTGAAAAAGGCCGAGACCATGTTCCAGGAGATGGGCATGGACTATTGGCTGGGCAAGGCGCAGGAAGCGTTGGCGAGGTTGTAGAGACACCTTCTGTTCTCAAGGAGTTGCTCCCATGACAACGGACGAAACCAAACGCAAGCTGATCGCGGTCGTTCATGCCGATGTCAAGGGCTACAGCCGCATGATGGGAGAGGACGACGAGTACACCGTCCGAACTTTGGCATCCAACCGTCAGGAGATGTACCGCCTGGTGGAACTCCACGAGGGCCAGGTGAGGGACACTGCGGGAGATGGTTTTCTCGTTGAGTTTTCCAGCGTGGTCGATGCGGTGAAGTTCGCGGTCGAGTTCCAGCGAGAAATGAAGAAGCGAAACGCAGACCTCCCCGATGCCAAGAAAATGGAGTTCCGCATTGGTGTCAACATCGGCGACGTGATCCAAGACGGAGGGACTATTTACGGGGACGGCGTAAACATAGCTGCTCGGCTGGAGGGTCTGGCCGACCCCGGAGGCATTTGTATATCGGGGGCCGCATACGAGCAGGTCGAGAAGAGACTGGATTTTGGGTACGAGTATATCGGGGAGAAGACCGTCAAGAACATCGCGAAGCCGGTGCCCACGTACAAGGTGCTTATAGAGCATGGCAAACCTGCTGAAGCCAAAGAAACAATCTCAAAAGGCCAAGGCAGGGGCGTGGCGGAAGAGCAATCTTATAGCTGCTGGGATCGTTGTCGTTTTGGTGGCGTCGGTCGCAATCTGGTATTTTCACTTCCATTCCGCTCCCCCGCCCTATAAGGCCCCGTTGGCAGAAGCGCCTGCACTCAAGCTCCCTGACAAGCCATCCATTGCAGTGCTCGCCTTTGACAACTTGAGCGGCGATCCCAAGCAGGAGTATTTCAGCGACGGCCTAACGGAGGAGATCATCTCCGGCCTCTCCAAAATGCCGTCTATTTGTCATTGCCCGGAACTCTTCGTTCGTGTTCAAAGGCAAGGCTGTAAGCGTGCAGGAGGTGGGCCGAAAGCTTGGAGTGCGCTATGTGCTTGAAGGCAGTGTGCGCAAGGAAGAAGACCGGGTCCGGATCACGGCCCAGCTCATTGATGCTCAAACAGGGGGGCATGTCTGGTCGGAACGCTATGATCGAGACCTGAAAGACATTTTTGCTCTGCAAGATGAAGTCACGTTGGCGGTCATGCGGGCCATGCGAGTGAAGCTCACTGATGGAGAGCAGGCGGTTTTGTGGCAGAGAAAGAGTCCTCACGAATAATCTGCAGGCATTCGAGAAGCACTTGCAGGGTAGGGAGTATCTGTTCAGTTAACAGCCAGCGGAATGACAAGGCCCGGCAGTTGTATGAAGAAGCCATAGCTCTGGACCCGGGGTTTGCGTGGCGTACGCAATGCTGGCCTTCGTCACTAATAGACGCGATCTGCGGTAGGAGTAAAGACCCTCGTGAATCCGTCACGCAAGGCTTACGAACTCGCGAAAGCGGCACTCACTCTGGATGACTCGCTGGACACCCCGCACTATGGCCTTGGCTTGTCTACGTCTATATGCGCGAGTTCGATAAGGCCATTGCCGAGGGGGAAAGGGGTGTCGAGCTGAATCCCAACGGCGATGACGCCCTGGCCTTTCTTGGTACTTTCTGAACGTGGCGGGAAGGCCCGCAGAAGCCATTACCGTTTTGGAAAAAGCAATGCGCCTGAATCCCATGCCCCAGGCCTTCTACTACGCGTGGTTGGGCATCAGTTACAGGTTGACGAACCAGTATGACAAGGCGATAGCTATTTTGGAAAAAGGGCTCCGAGTTCAACCGGACAACACGGGTTGCTTGATCAATCTTGCTGCCGCGTATAGCGAGACAGGCCGCCAGGAGGATGCCCGCAAGACAGCCGCGGAGTTGCTTAGGCTATACCCCAAGTTCTCGGTGGAGGCCTATGCAAAGATCTTACAAAGATCCAGCCGTTGCCGAACAATTGATTAATGCCCTACGCAAGGCTGGGCTGAAGTGATTGGGAGTTTTCAGGACTATTGGCTGGATAGGACTGACGAAGCGTTGTTAAGGCTGTAGGCCAAGACCTTAATGAGCAGACATGCCTAGTTGGCAGCCGAACCTGTGGCAGCCGGTCTTCCTGCAGATCTTGCCTGGGCCTGTAGCCTGAAGCAAAGGACCTTGTTACAAGTAAACAAAAGCATACCTGAATGGACTCTTGGGAAATCAAACCCGCCAGCACCAAAACTTAAGGATGGGATTGCCCGGCTCTAAGTGCCTGTTTCGTTCAATTGCCGCTGACGGCGTCGAATAATGCGAAAACACTTTTTCTTGAGGCGGGAACGGGCAGAACGGTCCTGATCTGCGCTCCGAACTCGGCCGCTTTGCTGGAGGATGCCGGAAAAGGAGACCGTAGATATAGTACTGCGGTCTCAAGATCATGCCCTGGCAAAAGGTCACCGGGCCATTGGTCAGCCTCAACTTTCTTCCTCAATTACCACTTCTGACAAGGAGCTGCCCAGGCGCACTGTGAGCATTGCCAGTCCGCCTTCGGAAAGAAGACTTCCTTCTTGATTCCCTGCCATACGCTCTTGACCAGCTTCAGGAAGCGTTCCCGATCAGCGTCGTTGCGGGTTGTCTCATATCGTATCAGCTCCGGATTTTGAGTCTTCAGGAGCACGTCGAGGCGAAAGCGAGTATCTCCGTTGAAGCCAAGGACTTTAGCCCCCAACGAATAGCAGGTAAGCTGTACGTTGGAGTGGACGGTATTATCTGAATAGCGTTTGGAAGCTGTTTTCAGATCAACGATACTGACCGTTCCGTCCGGCGATAGCTCCACCGCGTCTATCCAACCGACTAGCGGAGGCATACGCTTGCCCAGATCCACTTCAAAGGGCTCCTCGATCCCAATGATCTGAGCGGCCGGATCGAATGACTCGTGAAAGACCTCCAGCATGCTTTTTGCCTTTGTCGTGAGAGTTTCCGCGGAGTCACCGTTGAAGAAACGTATTTGTCGCTCCTTGGAATGGCTCTCCCACGCCTGACGATAAACGTCATGAACCTGACTGGGGGATAGAGGGTCTCCCTCAAGACAGCTCTGATAGAAAGCTCCTACTGCTTCATGGATGCAGGAGCCGAAGGCCAGTGCAGAGCTGACAAAAGGCGGCTCAATCTGGTCGATGTAGTGGAATCTGTATTTCAAAGGACACGTCAAATACGTGTTGATCTGTGAATAGGACAAATGGGGTTTTTCCATAATCTCATGCATGTTTTCCTCCTCCCCCTTCTGTGAACACCGGGAAAGTACAAGCCACATCTCCCGGTGAAGTTGAAAATCTGTCTCAAGCATTGCCGAAGCAGCCGTTGAGCCGCATCGCAGGTCACGCAAAAGTCTAGCAAACCTGTACATAGGTCTCCCCCGTACCGGTCACTGATGGTCCGGTTATCCCGCTATTGATGTGCAACAGGTCTGAAAAAGGGGACTATGCAGCGACTTGGGTCTGCAAGTGGCCGATCAACTGCGATGCGGATTCACGGGAAAGTTCTTCAAAGCGGGAAACCTCGAAGCGGGCAAGCATCTCTCCAATGTCTGCTTCGTGATAGTTTGCTTTTCGGCTCAGCGCAAATAAGAGCTCTCACCTGAGCCTGGGTCACTGTTCCATTGCCGCCGCTTTTCGGTTTTGATCCCTCATCAGCCGCTGCGCCACTTGGCGCTTTTGCTGCCACTTTGCCGTTGCCATTGTCTTCGGGGAACACTGGTGCAGGCGCTTTGCTGCCAGTTTGCTCGTTTTCTGAATCTGCGACGGCCACGTGGGACACTTCTTCTGCGCCAGTGTATTCGACTCCTATCCCGCCGAAGCGTAGCGCCCGAGCAATGGCTCTCGTTTCAGCCAATTCAACCAGCGAGTCCGCCAACTTTGCATCCCTCTGGCCTGAAGCTGTTCCCGTGCCGTTGAACTTTCCCCTTTGGCTCTCCACAGCTGCCTTGACCACCACGAAATCACTGTCCAGCCTTATGATTTCAGTCTGGATGCCAAGGTGATCATTGTTCTCGTGGAGAATCCGCAGCCTGCCACCGACAACAGGAAATGTGCGGCTTTGCCACTCTCCGTTGACTTTCATCTTGCGGGTAACAAGCTCATCTTCTCTGAATCCATTTGCGTTCATTTTCACTTCTCCTTTGTGTTCCAGTCACTCATGAAAAGGGCCATCCTGCCTACGCCAACAGAATGGCGATGAAGATCACCAGGCACTTCAGGAAGTACCCGGCAAATCGGAAGACGGCCGCGGGGCCAAAGAGGCAGAAACACGGCGACGATTGCCGTACCCCACAAAACCAGCTTCTCAAGCTCTGTCATGCCGTACCTCCCTTTTTCTTGAGTCTTTTGACCACCTCGATGAGCGTCTCGGTGGCCGCCACCAGTAAAGCGACCAGCACCTCAGTCCACGCTCTGTTCATGCTCTGTCTCTCCTTTCATTATCGTTTTGAGACCCGGCTTCTCGCGCCGACGCTCGGTTCTTGATAACAACCATCAACCCATTAAATATAAATAGCGCTCCCTGTGCTGCTGTCCTTGTGGGCGTGCGGCCGAGTGCGAAGTGAGACGTATAGACAGACACTTATTCATCATCCCTTCCTTAAACCCCCTGTAAACCCCTCAATAGAAGAAGGGGAAAGAAGAAACAGAGCAAAGAAGAAAGCACTACAGGAGGTGGAGTGACCGCTGAGGAATGGGTTCAGCACTCGGCAGAGATGGATGTTCTTCAATGTCATCGGGTGAGTCTGGGCAACGATGCAGAGTTTACATCGTGGGCTTGCCTACTTGAAAAAAGAATAAAACTTTTCTGTCCAGGGCAACCGTAACGTGGGATTGAGCCAAAGACATCGTTCTTGCGGGTGAGTGCTGAAGAATCGACCACTCTCTCCCGCCTCAGAAACGTACCCGTATGGGCAAAGATCCGCATAGATACTGCAAGAACCCCCCACCGGCCCCTATACTAATTTCCAAAATGAAGTAGGAGTCCCATAAATCCTCATCCTGGCCAACGCGATGTTGGCCGTCTGGGCGCTTTAAGGATGGGATGCATGGGTACTGGATTTTCGGGAATCTTGCTCTCGTGGTCTTCGGTGCGAAAGGGATGATTCTTCGGATGGGACCAAGAAGAAACGGTTTTCTGTAAAGCTCTGATTCCGGCTATCTTATAGACGTTCACTGAGAAAAGGCCAAATAGCTGAGCGGTGATCCTGGGAGGAGGCTGTCTTTTCGTGGCGTCGGTTTGGGCTGGTCAGAACAAGAAAAGGCGGCCGGGCAGGCCCCCTCAAGATTCAATTCAAGTTATCGCTATTGCTTAATTCGTGATCTTCCCGGTCATAGTATCCGTCATCCAACAACTCTTCGACCACACCGGTCAGACACGCCACGAGTGTGGTGCGTACCGCCGCATGAGGATCTTCATCGTTTGTCAGCGCCTTTGTGGCAGCATCCACGCAACCTTCGAGCTCCTCTAATATACTGTCCCAGCAGTCTTCATGTCTCTCAATGGCTACTCCATAGATTCTCTGCCAATTGAGGCCCATCTCTTCTCCTCTGCTTTTAGGTACATCGTAATCTTTTTCAGACATTTCTTATCTCCTCTTGATTGTGTTCGTGTACTCCCGCGACGTCGCGGGAGTACGGGGTTACAGGGGGTTAGGCTGCCGTCTCTTCAGCGGCGAACTCTATTCTTAGTCATTGTTTTCCTGGTGTTATCCAGCATCGGGGACCATTCCTCCATCTGCCGGGCCATGTGGTTGGCGATCTTGGACAGTTCGATCCGATGCTCAGATTCGAGATCGCTCTGCAGCCTATCCTCGTTTTTAAGGAAGTCGCGGAGCTTCTCGTTGGTGAGGACCCCCTTCAACTGCTTGAGCAGCTTGAAAGCTTCCTCTCCGGTGATGGCCTTCTGACCCTCAGCCTTCTTCCAGTCATCGACCCACTTTCGAATCTCTCTGACCGTCCAGCTGTCCTCATTGGCCTTCCGGCCCAGCGTCAGCCTCTCCGATTTCTCGGGCAGCTTGGCTATCTCAAGGAGTGCGTGAAAGGAGAGTTCCGACTGGTCAACACCTTCTTTCTCGAACTCTACCTGCTGAGCCGCGGCACGGACACACCGGCCAAGCTCTTTCACGTCGACCTTAAGGTCCTTGTGTTCGCAGACATCCTTGTAAGAGGTCTCCTTCTTGGGATTCTTAGACTTGGCCTTCTCGGCATCCCCGTCGAAACAGTGCTGAAGCACCAGGGTCCCGATCCTCATCTTGGCGTTTCCGAGGTTGTTCTCGTAAACGTCGTTGATGGTTTCGACCAGGTCATCGGCGGTCAGGGCTGCGGCTTCTTCGTCCGCTATGAGCTCCTCCTGCTCGGAGTCCTCTTCATGGGTGACCGAGGCTTCGGCCTCGCTGGCCACCAGGTTGAACTCTTCGTCTACTGATTGATGGTTGCCTGCTTGTTCGTGAGAGTCACTCGCGTACTCTGGGCCCATTTCCTCGTTCAATCCGTTGTCATTCATTGCATTTGAAGTAGTCATTTTATTAACTCCTGTTATTAGTTTTGGTGCTGTGCACGTTGGGTTGATTGGTTGACTAACTTGCCTCTATTCATGCCGGCCTCTTATGTCTTTTCAGTTTTACGGTCCCATGCTCTTGTCCCCCTTTTGTGAAAAAGATTTCGTGATCAGCGACTCGGCTGTGTTTTTCTTTCCGTCGCCCTTTACTCACTCATGGGGGACAATGGGATGAGAGAACGCAAACAAGGAGGCGGAAAAATTAATTTTTATTAATTTTGCGTTCTCGTGGAGAATTTACCCAGGTACTAAAGTGAGAGATTTTATAAGCGCCGACTCACCGAGTACGGCTTCATGGCCTGAGGACAGCTGCTAGAAAGACTTTGATGGAATTTAAGGACAGTCGGATGAAAGCGTGTAGGATTTTAGAAGGGGCACAGTACGGCGGGGACAACGTCCGTCGTTCAACTTCATCCGAGAGTAGTGGTTGCGCCGCGGCTTATCATGCTGTATCTAATGGCTTTAGGGATTCGACCGGTCTGGCCGACCCGGCGTTCGCAAACTCGGCCTACGTCGGCGGAGCAGAACTCTGGTCGCCCTGGATTGGCAGTGATGATTTAGGACTGTCGGGGATGCCCTCCATAGACTACTATCTCCTTCTTAACAATGGGCTGAAGATCTCACGGCTGGAGCGTGGCAGGAGATCGTCAGATCTGTAACGCTCTACGGCCCGGCAGCGCACGATCCTGATACGGCTTTACAGACCTTTCAGAATCTCCTCTTTGAGTGCACCGGCGAATGGGTGGACACGAGAATGAGGATTGTGAATGCCGCCACAGTAAAGTCATCCAATCCCGAGATCCGAAGCGCCTATTGTCTCACCTCGGTAAGAAACCTGGTTACCGAAGCTTGTCAGGAGGCTGAGCGCCGAGCACCTCCCCAGAGTCGGCCCTCTTGCATCGCCAAGTGGCAGACCATCTCCGAAAACTACGCGTACGTGTGCCTTAAATCCTTCCGAGAAGGACCAAAAGAGGCAAGGACATTTGTGTGATCTGGGCGCTCTTCATGTGGGGTCCGGAGGCGAGAAAAGCGGGTTCCGCCCAAGCCACCTGGAGGCGGTGAGATCAGAGTTGCCAGAATTCTGGCCTACCGAGGTGGTAAGGGAGTGTTTGACTATTCCAGCACGCTCCCAAGCTACATCCCCGTGATTTTGGAGCATAGACGGTGCGACGCCAGGCACGCTCAGAGATCACCATCACCGACATCGCCGTGTACTCCCGCTGCGTACGTGTCAAGAAGACGAGGAAGTGGGAGCATCGTTTGGTTACAGCCGGTTTGCAGAGGCTGGGAGTGAGCAAGCGGGATTTTTATGGCTTTTGCAGGAAGAAGAACAAGTTGCTCTTAAATGTGAGGAGTGGAGATCAAGGGAAATGGGACTTGGGGTGGCTCGAGTTTAACTGAGTTTGGAAGGTAGTCCTCGATAAGGCTGTATGCTTCCTCATGATCTGCCCAATGATGAAATGATCAATAGCTGCGTTTAGAGAAGAAGAAGTAGGGAATTCGGGATATGACCCAAAACGATGACATCATCAGCCACCTCGATCCTTGTCCCGACGAACGAACGCTGAAAGCCTACGCGAAAGGCAAGCTTGACAATTCGCCCCTGAGAGGGCCTATCGAAGCCCATTTGGAGCTCTGCGATACCTGCCGGAGTAAGATGTGCAAGCAGGGGAGGACCTCTGAGAACCAAGAAGAATTGGTGGAGCGATTCGCCCGGCGGCTCGGAGACCGAAGGGATCAATATTTGGCTGGCCGCTATCAGTCGCCCACTCCTGGGACGGTATGGAGAACCGTATCAGAAGTAGAAGATGAGATCTATGGACCGATGGTGATGGTTCTGGAAGGTATTGGTAGGTTTGGTGACGGAGTTGTTGAAGTCGCTGAAGTTTCCGAAGAGATCCACCATGCCATAAACACGGACATCATACTCGATAGGAGGCAAAGCGGAATGTCCGTCCGGTGCATGGTCCGGGCTGGCAACATATTCAGAATCTACCGTGGGAACTTCAAGGCCTTTGTGCGGAAGATCCCCGCAGAGCTCACCAGCCGAGTCACTGCATTCTGTAAGATGGGAGAGAGCTTTGACGAGGAGATTCCGCTTTCGCAGGGTATTCGTTTGCTACCGATAATAAGGGGACGCGATTCATCAGGCGCAAAGGATCGATCTCTGCACGCCACCAACTCGACATGATGATCCTCGTTTGGCGGCACTCGATTTGTCCAAGCGGAAGTCCGCCTATTTGAAGATAGAAGAAGAACACCGAGGGTCCTTCAAACAAGATAGATTTTCCAACGAAGCGACTGGTCTGCCCTTACAAGAATTCCCGAGTATCTGCGGCACTGGGTGTAAGTGTAAGCGCATTGCTACTACCACTATTGGGCAAAAGGTTAAAAAGGGCTCAAGCTGAACAGGAATTGCGAAGACTTGCCTGAAGAGTGGCCGAACTGGAGACAGCCAATGAAGAGCTCAAGGACCTGACGGCCAGACTAAGCGACTCCCTGAAGGAAGCCGAGCTTAGGCTTCTCTAGCCAACCAGCTCGAAATGGACTTAAGAGAAGATCTGCGGCGAAGAGAGATGGAGCCGTATGTGGTTGAAGAAACGGTAACTATAGTTCCAGCATTAGATATGGCAGAGGGTTATAGTTTCTTGGCATCAGTCAGAGCTGGAGATCTCAGAAACATCAAGGAGGTTGTCCAAGCCGAAAGGGGTTACCTGGGATTACGAGATGAAGAACAGGGTTTCACCCCACTTCATTGGGCTGCCTCTGAAATGCAGGAGCACCTGGTCGCCTACTTGCTCCAAGAAGGAGCCCAAGTGGACGCTGTAGATAATAGTGGTGAAACGCCGCTCATGGTGGCCGCGCGGAAAGGTAATGCACAAATTGCCCGGTTGCTTCTTGACAAGGGAGCCGACCCATCGATACGTAATAAGGGAGGAAAAACGGCGCACGCTCTGGCAAAGGAAAGCAGGCACAAAGAGGTCGCTCGTTTGTTGGAGTCAAGATGAGTGTGACTCCTCTTGGAGGATCGCAACGCCTCTCGTGTGAGGCAAGGCAGGAGATTCGAGTCCTGAGTCCGGGTCCTCCCGCGACGTAGCGGTAGTTGGCACAGCGATGGGCCGGGTGTCGGAGACGGACATCTAACTGTGCAGAAGGGGCTGATTATAGGCTCTCCAGCCTTTTCGTCAATTTTTTGTGGGTTGTGGCGAACCAGCGGAGTCCCACGGCGATTCAATGTGCTAAATGTCTATTGCTTTGTCAGGGGAATCTCGGCGAGATGGCTCTAGGATTAGCTGGTGTAAATATTCGGGATGCCGAAGGTTAGAGAATCTTTGATTGAGCGGGCATAACCGACCTTTTCAAGTCATCCCGTTCGTGGGATTTGGTGTCCAAATGGTGTCCATCGGAAGCGAAAGTTGGTGAGGGTAAAATAAGCCATCAAATCGCTGGCGATTGCAGATGGGTTCTTCCGTCGGGGTTGCAAGCGGCTATAGGGTACCCTGTGAATCTCCTCTGATATTCATTTGGTCTCAAACCAGTGAGTCTGACAAATATTTTTCTGAAAAATGGAATGTCTTCGTACCCAACCTGATATGCTATTTCACTGAAAGTCTGGGTGCCTTCCTCCAGCAGCAGTTTAGCTCTTTCCACCCGCAATTTCTGCAAATAACCCAATGGAGTTACTCCTAGTGACTGCTTAAAGCGGCGTTCCATGGATCGACGGCTCATTCGAAGTTTTTGTGCCAGCCACTCGTAATCAATTGGCTCAGATTCATGCTGTTCTATCCATTCCTGGGCTTTCACAACTAAAGGGTCTCCATGGTCTTTTCGAAAAAATAAATGCTCATAGGGAGCCTGCGATACTCTACCCATATCCAAAACCATTGTCTTTGCAGACTCCACAGCTGCTTGTCGACCACAAAATTTTTCCACCAGATACAGGAAAGATCCAGACCAGCGTTTACGCCAGCCGAACAATAGAGACGACCGTGATCAATGTACATCTGATCCTGTCTTAATTTCACCTGTGGATATCTCTTGCGGAACATATCTGCAAATCCCCAATGGAGGGTGGCAGATTTACCATCAAGAAGCCCGGTTTCCGCCAGTAAAAAGACGCCAGTGCAAATACTGGCAACATGGGCGCCTCGATCGTAATGATGGCGTATCCAAGGCACCAGTTCCGGATTCTTTTCAAGAATTTCCTCAATATAGGTAGCCGAGGAGATAACAATCAGATCGGTTTGCTGAACATCCTCAATGCTGCAATGGGGTTGGATATAGATATTATTCACGGACCTGATGGGCTGTCCGTCTGCCGAGGCGATTGTTACGTCAAAAAACGGTGTCTGGGGGGATTTGGTCACACGATTCCACAACCGCCCTGCCTGATTCAAAATATCCATGGGCCCAAAGATGGTTGTTGCCATGGTGTTGTAAGGTGCAAGAATAGTAACTTTTTTCATCGGTTCCTGCTAGATTCAAAGAATGGCGATATCGCCTATTATAATGTCGATTATGCCACTTTTTTTCCCAACTGCAATAGTTATGATCAAACAAACTACTCCACCGCAAGCAACGGGGTATTGAGCCCCCAGAAGAGTAACTTATTTCAGTAAAAGGAGAAAGTGCATGACTGACGAAGAAATTAAAGAGGCTATCGCCCCATGCGGCCTGTGTTGCGAGACTTGTTTTGCACATGTGGACGGGGATATCCGTAGATACAGCCTGAAGCTTAAAGAAAAATTGGGAAATTTCCACATCAATGCCAAACGATTCGAGACGCTTCTGGATAACCCTATTTTTAACAAATACCCTGCTTTCAAGGAGATGCTGGACTATTTTGCCTCGGAAAATTGTAAGGGGTGTCGGAACGAACAGTGTAAGTTGTTTAAAGACTGTGGAGTACGCCCGTGTCACCAGGAAAAGCAGATTGATTTTTGCTACCAGTGCGACCAGTTTCCCTGTGATAAAACTAATTTTGATCCTGGCCTGTATAAAGGATGGGTGATGATAAATGAAAAGATCAGGGCAATGGGCATAGAAGAATATTGTAAGGCTGCCAGAGGCCGATCCAGATATCCATAACAGAAATACAATTGCTAGTATTTCTTACACATGACTGAGGGTGACCGGTCCCCTCTCCACGTTGCGCCGGAGGAAACAATGAAATGCCCAGAGTGCGAAATTGAGCTGCCCAATGGCTCCAAATTCTGCAATGAATGTGGCAGGAAGCTCGAAATGGGCTGCTCGGAATGCGGCAAAGTTAATCCACCCGACCAGCAAATTCTGCCTGGAATGCGGGCACAATCTTACTGCCCCGCATAGTCGTCCCCCACAAGACCTCTCCTTTGATGAAAAGCTTGCCAAGATTCAGAAGTATCTCCCGGGGGGCCTGACTGAAAAGATCCTGTCGCAAAGGGACCGGATAGAAGGGGAGCGGCGACACGTCACCATCATGTTTGTGGATATGAAGGGGTTCACGCCTCTGACTGAGAAGCTTGGCCCTGAGGAGACATTCGCACTCATGGATCAGGTTTTCGAAATCCTCATTCACAAGATTCACGATTACGAGGGCACTGTAAATGAACTCAGGGGAGACGGGGTTTTGGCCCTGTTTGGAGCCCCCATAGCCTTGGAAGATGCTCCGCAGCGAGCAATACGTTCAGCCTTGGCCATGCACCGCGAGATGACCAAGTTCAGCGAAAAGATAAAGGGTGAGGGCCGCATTCCTCCTATCTTGTTGCGCATCGGCATCCATTCCGGTCCGGTGGTGGTAGGTACCTCGGAAACGATCTTCGGGTCCAGTTCACCGCCGTTGGCGACACGATCAATATGGCGGCAAGGATGGAGCAACTGGCTGAGCCGGGACCACTTATGTCACCGAGGATACGTTCAAGCTGGCCGAAGGGTTGTTCCGATTTGAGGCCTTGGGGGAAAAGGAGATCAAGGGCAAAGAAAAGCCTATGAAGGTCTATCTTGTGCTTGCTCCGAGCACGAGAACGACCCGGTTCGATGTGAGTGCTGAACGCGGCCTTACCCGCTTCATCGGGAGGGAAAGAGAGCTCGAACTCTTGCTTGACAGCTTTGAGAGGGCCAAGGCAGGCAGGGGTCAGGCGGTCTCCATCATGGGGGAAGCTGGGGTCGGCAAGTCCCGGCTTTTGTATGAGTTCAGAAAGGCAGTGGCCAACGAAGACCGCTTGTTCCTGGAAGGAAAATGCCTCTCTTACGGCCGGGGCGCTGCTTATCATTCGATCATAGACATACTGAAGTCCATTTTTGGCGTAGATGACGGAGACGCGGATTCGGATGTCACCGAGAAAGTAAAAAGGGAGCTCACAACACTGGGGGTCGATGAGGCTTCCACCCTGCCGTATCTCCTGGAACTGCTATCCGTCAGGGACAGCGGCATCGACAAGATCCTCATGAGCCCCGAGGCCAGGAAGCACCGAATTTGTGGTGCCTTGCAAAGAATAATTCTGAAGGGCTCAGAGTATAGAACACTGGTATTCGCTTTTGAAGACTTACATTGGATGGACAAGAGTTCGGAAGAGGCAGCCAAGTACCTCATGGAGAGTATCCCGGGCGCTCGGGTCCTGATGATATTCACATATCGGCCCGAGTTCGTTCACACATGGGGCGGTAAGTCCTTTCATAGCCAGCTCACCTTAAACCGCCTGTCCAATCGTGAAAGCCTGACTATGGTGGCCGACTTTTTGGGGAGCGATAACATGGCGCCTGACCTCCAGGATCTCATACTGGAAAAAACAGAGGGAGTTCCTTTCTTCATTGAGGAGTTCGTGCGGTCACTAAGGGACATGGGAATCATAGAGCGAACAAACTATACGTACCATCTGCCCAAAGAATTGGATCGTGTGGCCATCCCTTCGACGATCCAGGACGTGATCATGGCTCGGGTAGATTCGTTGCCGGATGCTTCGAAGGAAGTGCTTCAAGCAGGATCGGCAATAGAGAGAGAGTTCACCTACGAACTAATAAAGGCGGTTACCGAATTGCCGGAACAAGAATTACTCTCCCAACTCTCTGCTCTCAAGGATGCAGAGCTTCTCTACGAACGGGGGATTTTCCCTCAATCTACCTACGTTTTTAGGCACTCTCTCACCCGAGAAGTAGTGTACGACTCGATACTGACCAACAAAAAGAAGAAACTCCACCACCAGATCGGGAATGCCATCGAGGAGTCCTACCACCACGACATCGCTGACCATTATGGAGTCTTGACAGACCATTTCCTCGCGGGTGACAGTTATCAGAAGGCAGCCCAGTATGCCAGACTCGCGAGCAAGAAGGCACAAAAGATGGCTTCACTCAATGATGCGATCCTGTACCGGAGAAGCGAGTAGCTTGCCTGGAGCGTTTACCAGCCAATGATGAAGTGTGGAAGAAAATTATAGATGTCAAAACAGTCTTGGCCCTATATCTGCTGCAAATGGACGATCACTACAAAGCCAAAGAGATGATAGATCCGATAATAGAGTCGGCAGTGCAGAAAGGCTATAGCGAAAGGTTATCTCAGATTTACACGGTAATCGGGGCGTTCCACGTTTGGGCTAAAGAGGATTTTCATAGAGGCCTTGAACATCTGGGCCGTGCTCTACGGCTTGCAGACGAAGTTGGCGATGTGGTCTCTATGCTCTTCGCAAACTTTAACTTGGCATATGCATTAGCTTCTGATTGTCGGTTTCAAGAGGCATTCGCTCATATCGAGAAAGCGCTCGAGATCAACCTAGCAGCAAACAGTCTCTGGGGCGTATCAGTTATCAAGAGCTTCCAGAGTTGGTTCCAGGTCTTGCATGGTCAGGTTGGGCTGGGCTATCGAACCGGCAATGAGGCGGCAAAGCAGGCCGAGCAGAGCAGCGACATATATTCGAGAACGTGGGCACACACATCTCGCGGCGTTTCCTGTTATGGTCGAGGAGCCCTTGAAGAAGCAATAGAGAACCTTTCAAGGGGTGTAGATCTTGGTGAAAGCATCAACCATCCTGCTTTCCTCTCTATTGCGCACTTTTTCCTTGCGGAAACTTACCTTGAGATCGAGGAATACGAAGTCGCAAAGCCTCACTATCGACGGTCTATCGAGGTTCTTGACGCATGAGATTGCTTCCCTCCTGGTCAAACTTGCACAGGATGGCTCTGGAAAAAGCACAAGTTTTGAGCGGTGAGAAAAATGTTGAGCTGGAACGGCTCCGCGGTTATGTACGAGATAACCGAACAAAATTGTACGAAGGCTGGATGCGCAGATACCTCGCGGAAATCCTTTTGATCATCGACGATCAGCACATAGCGGAAGCCCAACATTGGATCGAACAAGCCATCGAAGCAGACGAACGAAACGAGATGATATTCCATCTCGGTCGGGATCATGCCGTTTACTCTGAAGTGTTCAAGAAGAAAGGCGATGGAGCGAAGGCCAAAGAGCAACTGGACAGGGCGATGGACATCTACAAAAAATGCGGTGCGGATGGATGGGTGAAAAAGGCTGAAGAAGAGATGGCAAGGGCTCTTATAACGGCAGTTCCTTTCGCACAATGGGAGTCAGATAATGAAGTGTCCGCAGTGTCGTACGGAGAATCCAGACGGAGCCAAGCTGGAACTTGTTTGTCCGCAGTGCGGTACATCGAATAGCCCCAGCAGTAAATTCTGCAATGAATGCGCCCATGATCTGCGCAAGCCGAAACAGGCGTCGTTCAAAGAGCCGCCTTAAAAACTGGTGCAAACTTTTGGCGTCACCATACGTCCCGATGGGTACGAATGGGTTGAGCATGCATTGATTTTTCAAGGGAATCCCAGCATGGTCTCGGAATTAATGTGTCGTCGAATGTTTTCGGGATGCAGCGTTTCGAGTTTGGGAGGAAATTTTGTGGGCAAGGTGAGTTCGCCGGTCGATGTCTGAAATCATCTCGTGACTTTCCCGTGACTTTTGAGGAACTGACGGGAACTCATAGGCCCTTAAGGTGTTCAATGGCTCTTGATTTTTCAGGGGAATTGCAAAAAGACGGCTTCAATAATTAGTGGTTCACAGCCTTCACACGGCAGGGGTCGGAGGTTCAAATCCTCTCCCGCCTACCACTAAAGGACAAGAAAGTCAGGATGTTATGCTTGCACGGCTGCATCCTGATTTTCTTTGTACCCTTCGTTGTTACCATTTTGTTACCATTTGCTTCGACTGCCATGCTCTTGCCACTTGCAGACACGAGGATTTCCGTATTCCCGTGGTTAAAAGTCATCCCGTCAATGGCTCGGATAAGCTCTTCATTACTGATCCGGCCGTATCTCTCGTTCACAGATTTCTCGCGGAGCGAGTGCCCAAGGATACTTTCTCTAATCTCTGGATCCATCCCTGACCGCCTCGCGTTCGTCTTCCAGGTGTGGCGCAAGTCGTGGAATCGGGGGCGAGGTGTCTCCAGTCCCAGTGCTTCACAGGCTCTCGGCCATACGTTTTTGAAGGTCTCTATGCCCACCGGCCTAAAGCCCCTGCCGTCCTTCAAAACGAACACGGCTTCACTCCCAAGACAGCTCTCCCGCAAAGTGTTCTGTAAAACAGGAACCAAGTCTACGTGAATAGGGATTCTCTTCCAGTGGGCTTCTTTGGTATCCGCGGGCGACAAGGTGATCATGCGTTGACTCAGGTTCAGTTGCTTTCGAGTCAAACCCAGGATCTCGCCGCGCCTCATGCCAGTGTAGTGCGCGGTCATCAGCATGGGTTGATACCACCGCGGACAGCGGTCGTTGATTCTCTGGACGTCGTGAATACTTAAATACACCTGACGTTGGCCGTCTTTATTTGACAGCCGCTTGACCATCCGAACAGGATTGTGCTCCACAAGCTGAAGTTCTATCAGGACTCCGAAGAGTCGTGAAAGTGTAGACAGCTCACGATTCACAGTATCGGCGGCCGCATCTTCATTGATCCGGTCAACCTGGTAGGATTTCAGATGCGGAACCCACAGGCTCTTGATAGGCACATCTCTTCCAAACTTTTCCACAAGGTGCAAAAGGCTCGCTTCATACCGCCGAGCGCGTCTTGCTGTCCCTGATGCCCGGATACTTGAGGAAAAGTTCGCACGCTATCCAAAAAGTCAGCTCCCCGTCGGAAGCCGTCGCGCCTTTCAATTCATCGGGAAGTTCCCAAGACTGGTTAGAGAACATCCTGATGGCAGCTTCCCTGGTCGCCGGGGTAAGATACCGTAATCGCCTATCCTGACTGCCCTCAGAAGCATAGCTTCAACCGCCTTGGCATCTCCTTTGCTGTCCACATCTAGCCTCAAGCCCACCTTTTTCCCGCCTCGAAATGGGTAGAAGTAGGCATACCAAACACCTTTTCGTCGCATCACCGCCAAGACTCCATCTCCTTTCGAAGTTGCGCCCTGACGAAAGAATCCCCAGACAATTTCGATTTACCACCTCCCCTCTGAGGGGGGCAGTGTAGCGTCTTATTCATATTTTTGCCAATGCGGCTCGCGGTTTCGGGGGTATTGCGGTGGACGATATATTCCTGGAGTTGCTCCTCGGTAAACCGCCGGTCCTTCGGGGAAACCTGGACGCATCGTAGTTGCCCGCGGCGCACCAGTTCATGGACTCTACGAACCGAGATTCCAAGACATTCGGCTACAGCCTCAGGTGTTAGGAGCAACGCGAACATGACTACATCAACACCAAACCCGTAACTCCCTGTCAATACTATTTTTATGGTCAAAACGATTCCACAGGTGCCAATTCTATCCTCAGACCGGAGAAGTTGTCCACAGGCCAGACAAGCTCAATTTATTCGATAGGTTGTACTTCTTAGGGCATCAAAAAATGGGCAATTCTAGCCGTTCTCGATCAAACTTTTTTTGCACGGCGGGGGCTGTGGAATTCTTTTTGGAGGCAAGGTGGGGGGCTAACAGGCAGGAAAGGTGCCGATTAATAGTGTCTATAACTTACAGGAATTACAGCATAAAGTTATCAACATGATGGCTAACATGTTGATTTGATTGAGGTCTGCCATCCGCACAGACAAGAGACAAGGATGTGTCAGTTTGTTAGCCCTGGGATCCATCAACCGCCTATCGGAACCCATAAGCCTCGGGCTGAAACGAAAAATCCCGCTCCGGCTTGTTTCTAACCGAGCGGGATGATTTATCTTTTTTGGCTCCCCGAGTAGGACTCGAACCTACAACCTAGTGGTTAACAGGCACGAAGCACGTAATAATATCAAAGAGTTATACCGGCCTTCCGTAGGATCAAAGCAGGACAGATCAGGACTTCGCACAACCCAAGGGCACAAAATGGGCACAGCGAAAAATAGCTGACCTACGGATCTTTTATCCTTGTTGCCGAACCGTCGTCAACTAAGCTTACGGCGGGTTCTTGGGAGAATCCTTCTCATTGACTGCCTCGCTGTTCTCACGGCGTATCCCACCACCCGTCTACGAGCAAAAGTTGACGCTCCTGCCCTTGGACAGATGGGCCTCAGCCTCCCGAAGCATCCTGGTGATCTTCATCTGCAAAACGATTGCGGTTGATTCTGACCTCCCTATTTCGCCCAGGTCCTACTGTTGCCACTTAACTCAGAATCTAGACCAGTTCTTGGGGGGTAGGCCAAATCTCGAGGGCAGCAATTTTTCGTAGAGTTAAGGGCGGCCGATCTCTCTTTGTGCAAATCCTTTTCAACTTATGCGCATCTTCATCAATAGAGAAGCAGCGCACTCATTGGGCGTTTTTTCAATCAATAGCCAGTATCTCAAAATGGATATACGGAAGTACCGATATAATGAAAAATTTGAGTCTCGCAATTGCGTTGGCGACATTGATGGATGTTTGTGTCGTTACAGAGTCTTTAGCAGCTGAATATTGGGTTATTACGGATGAGGCGGGAATGCCGACAGTCACGGACAAACAACCTGCCGACTTGGTGGCCGGGTTCCAGCGAGACCAGTCAAGTAATACGACGAGGCGGTAAGAGACATGGGAACTGGAACCCAGTGGAGGGCACGGTGCTACATTTCAGGGCTATGCACTACCGCAAAGCACATAGGTAAATAAGCATCGGAAGACTCGGAGGCATTTGTGATCAAAAGTCAGGAGAATGGGGAGTATCCCTAATCTTCTGACATCATTGACTTTTACTGGC
>CAVUIT010000015.1:0-320974 GCA_963741625.1 uncultured delta proteobacterium | reverse complement strand
CTTGCGTGCGGCACTCGACCGGCTCCGAGATGTCGTTAACCCCGCTTATGAACAATTGGCAGGACGGTTTCTGACCGATCCGTGGGCAGCTAGAGACGACTACATTGACATCATCGTGGATCGATCACCCGACCGAGTCAGTGAGTTTCTTAGCCGTCACACGACCAGGCCATTCAACTCCGATGACGAGATCGCCGTCCTGACGCTCATGGAGCTCCAGCGCCATGCAATGCTCATGTACACAATTTGTGGTTGGTTCTTTGACGAGCTTTCCGGGATTTGACAGTTCAGGTCCTGCAGTATGCCGGCAGAGTTCTTCAGTTGGCCGACCAGCTTTTTACGCGCCTCCTTCGAACCTGATTTTCTCGAACATCTTGAACTTGCCAAGAGCAACATACCTGAACACGGTGACGGCCGAGCAATTTACGAGAAATCTGTCAGGCCTGCCATGCTCGACTTGAAAAATGTTGGTGCCCACTATGCAATAAGCTCGTTGTTCCAGGACATCGGTCAACGCAGCTCGATCTATTCGTATTCTGCCTTCATGGAGGATTACCGCAATTTTCAGGCAGGAAGCACAAAGCTTGTAATCGGACGTGCAAAGGTCACTTCAAAAGTTACGCGCACATCCACAAGCTTGTGTTTTGGCGTTTTGCACCTTGGTGATCACAATATCGCCTGCGGCACGGGTGAATATCAGGGAGCGCAAAAATATGAAGCACTTGTCTATGAGATTTCAGAGGCTTTCGCCAGAGCTGACTTTCCGAAGACCATACTTTTGCTGGGTAAGCACTTCGGGACGTCTACGTCCTCTCTGACTTCGTTGTTTGCCGATGAGCGACGAAAAGTCTTGAACATGATCATGGAGCCGACTCTGAGAGAGGCTGAAGCTTCATATGACTCGCTATACGAGCACCATGCTCCGTTGATTCGCTTTCTGAAAGGGGCCGGCGCACCACTGCCCAAGGGCCTGGCTTTGGCAGCGGAGTTATGTTTGAATGCCAAGCTTCGTGGGTCGCTTCAAGGCGAGGGGCTTGAGGCCGAAGTCGTTCGACCTCTTCTGGAAGAAGCTCGTTTGGCCGGCGCAACTCTGGATGCCACTGCTCTAGGATTGCTACTGGCAGTCAACATTGAGCATCTGGCCGAACAACTTCTCGAACAACCTCACGACCTCTCTCGCATGGAGAGATTGAATAGCGCTGCAAAACTAGTCCAGACATTGCCGTTCGAGGTCAATCTCTGGAAAACCCAAAACACCTGCTACGAGCTCCTTCACACATACTGGTCCGACTTCAAGGAAAAGGCTGGCCTGGGCGACAAAAGCGCTCAAGAATGGATACACAACTGCACGGTCTTGGCCGAGAATTTTCGCCTACGGGTACCCGAGAACGCGTCAGCTGCATAACAGGTTTGCCGCATCCAAGGCACTCCATGAGTCCCATACGCACCTCGCATTCCATTCCTGTTGTTTTGGCCCATAGGTCGTCCCACCGTTTCGTCTACCCGCTGCCGCTGGAGAATCTTCATAATAGAGCTCTACGTTTGTATTTGATTCCTGTGAGTTCATTTGTTCGTCCTTTTTCCGTCTTTGGGTAGACAAATAGATCAAGTCCCAAAAGTGCTGGATGAGGGGTGAAAGCCATCGGAAAGGCGAACAGCTAGACTGGCGTATATCAAGCAGTACGGTTAAGTTGAGTTTTCATTCCCGCCGTTTGGGGACACCCTCGACTAATTGGCCGGATCAGTGCCATATGCCATTGATAGACTTCGCACGATTGGCATTCCGCTTCGCAAGCCACTTCGCTTTCACCGAATATTGATCGCAGCTTGCCCCGGATAAGCCAACATGACCGCCCGTAATGAGGGAACACTTTACAGCTATCTTCTCTGCCGCACACCTTGATCTCCCAGCATTTCTCCAAGCCTTCCATGGTATCCCCCTAATAATCGCAAGACCGTGCAGTATCCGAGCCTGGCGCTGAGTTTGCAGTGTCTCCTCAGAAACCCCCGCCCCTAGGCCCTTTCCACAAAGACGTACCAATCCTCTCATCCCAGGGGTCTTTGTTATCCAATTGAGTGCAAAGCGGGGCAACTCCCTTATTTTAGATTTTATTACAACGGCACTAATTAGTCAAACTTAAAAGGCTTTTCGCACAGAGAGCGGGCAATACACGAATTCTTGTCCTCTGTCCTTTTGTGTCGGATTCAAAAAAGAGTAGCCATTATGAAGGTGGGTCAAAGTGGCTTCCACACATGTACCATATAATAAAGATCTGCCGTAAATCAAAGTTCAGGTGAGTGATCAAGGAGCCAGAAACGTCGAAAGCCCATGTGAGTCTTTGCTCTCGAGGGACCGCCAATATAAATGCTAATCAAGAAAATCTTGGCGTCCCTTCAGCAGCATGAGTGACACGGGCCACTCGTCAGTGCCTTCACATGGACTTGCATAATAAGACACTTTCCCTGATTTAAAGTTCCGGATGAGCTTGCCCGTAGAACTGAACGTGCAGCCGTGTCTCTACCAGGAATGGGCGGACAATTCCCAGTAATGAAGAAGATGCCGATCTGTCAAATCTCTTGCAGTTCCATTCTTGTCTGACGTATGAAGGAGACGTGGTAGTGGACTCGTTCGTCGGCCCCGGCACAACGGCTGTTGCAGCGAAGGGATTGAAGCGGGCGGTTGCCGACTTGACTCTGGACAAGCTTGTCTTGAGAGAGGCGTTGGAGGGAAATTACTGAACCCCGAGCGGCGTCCAAGATGTGTTTTCCACCTACGCAAAGAGCTAAGAGTATCGGAGAGGCGTGCATGGCGATGTGGCGAAGAGACACGTTGAGATCGAGGTTCTTGCGATCCCTCATCCCTGAAAGAATACCCTGGTTTGCTGCTCGCCTATACGACCAAATTGCCCGCAGCGCAATCGAAACCTACTATATCGAGACCACCATGAAGGAAGCCCTGGCCCTTATCAGACCGTGCTTCTACGCCAAGTGCGAAAGTTGAGCTCTTAATCTTTAGGGTTTAGGTTCATTGTTGCTGCCGCCACCAAATTCGAACCCGCGTAGCTACCAGCCAAATCACTCCGAAAGTGAACAGCAGGACACCCAGGCCGGACGACAACATTATGAGAAAGCCGAGTGCTGCCGCGAGAGACGCCAGAATCACATGGATTCTTAGGTCATTCCACACCCGTTGTCTCCTGGGTAGCGCCTTGTATGAGGCCGTCACCACCTGGCTTCTCACTATAGGGCCGAAACCCTGCTCATCGCGCCCGCAATGAAGACATACTTTTGCTTCCGCTGGTTTATCACCAAAACAATGCGGACACTTAACCATGTCTGCAGACATAACAACGCTCCCTTCACCAAGGTGGTAGTGAACCCGCGAGCACAGAGCGGCTACCCAGGTCTCATCGTATCGCCGCTCATAATAGATCCTAGGTGGTTTTGCGAGGTTCCGGCTACTTCTCTTTTTTGTGTCTGTTTTTCTTTTCGGGTTTAGGCTTCGCCCGGCCACTTCTGGGTCGCTCTTCCACAGCCCTAACTTTTCGAATCAATTTCTCTTTTTGTTCCGTCCCCTTTGTTGTTCTTGGCGCTGATGCTCGCTCCTCTGCTACTGTTGCCCTTGCGTGCACTCTCACCGGCCCCTCAGTTGCCTCTCCAAGAAATTGCCGGCCCGTTTCATAAAGCATGAATCCGCCCTTTAGTATGGCCTTCAGCACAGGCCTAGTCGCTGACCATGCCAATGGTATAACCACGGGCGCCGCGAGCAGGCCGGCCCCAACTGCAATTCCTGTCCATAGATCACCCTTGGGTCTGAAATCCCAGATTGCCATTTTCAGCTCCTCCTTATGCACCGTTTTGGACGCCATGGTGCCAACCCACGTTCTCACATGTCTGCAGCCTGTGATCGGTTGCTTCCAATGTCAAGATAGGGTTTCGTTAAAAGGTGATACCGTAGCTCCAAATGAAACGACTCAATCACCACCTAATTCCTCAATATCTATGACCGAACTTATTTCACTCTCCACATCCTCTATCGCCTTTTCCTTTTTTTTTTTTTTTTTTATTTTTTTATTTAAAATTTTAAAAATAATAAAAATAAATTTAAAAAATAAATAAATAAAAAAAATAAAATAAAAAATTAAATAACACTTTTAATAAAAAAAAAAAATCAAAAATCTATTGTCTCCAAGCCCATCAAGTCTCATGAGAATGCCTTGCGGACCGCCATACGACCTGCAAGCACGAACCCCAGAACTGACCGTAATCCCCAAGAAAGCGTACACATTAACATTTAATTTCTTGCTAATACTCTCCTAACATACCGTTGGCAGTTCTTGATAACAGATCGGTGCAGCCAAAGTCTTCGTCATAAAGACTGCCGCAATGCTCGTCAGAATTGTAAAGGAGAAACGCATGGTCTACTATCTCCATGAGGTGCCGGGGCGTCTGAGAATACAGATTCCATCTTTGAAGAGGAATTCGCAGCGAGCGCAAGACGTTCAGGATCTGCTCGCGAGCCTCTCCGGCATCAAATGCACCTCCGTAAACACCGTTACAGGCAGCATAATAGTTCATTATGCTCAGGAAGTTGTGCATTCCGGGACCATACTCACTCTTCTTTCCAGGGAAGAGTATATTGACCTCGCAAGAGCAATTTCAAGCCGGCAATATGTGGAGACAGCTCTTGCCAAAGCAGGTCATGCCGTGTCCAAGGCCCTTCTAGGATTTGCATTGGATCGAGCTTTGCAGGGCTCACGACTATCTATTCTCACCACTTTCATCTAGAGGTCGCCAAAAAATAGCTGAAACCCGTTATTCTACGACGATTTGAGAAGATCCGCTTTATCAGTCGCTTCCCATGGCACGTCCATGTCTGTCCGACCGAAATGACCATAAGAGGCAAGTCTGCGATAAAAGCCGCGGGGGGACAGGGAAGGAAGCCTCCTCAAATCGAACTGTTTGACAATCCCGCCCAGCCTGAAATCAAAATTCTTCTCCACCAGAGCACTGATTTCATCATCGGAAGTTTTGCCCGTTCCCATGGTTTCAACTGCGATGCTCACGGGGCCTGCGAGTCCGATAGAATAGCTGAGTTGAACCTCGCACTGGTCGGCCAGCCCCGCGGCAACAATGTTCTTGGCTGCATAGCGGGCCGCATAGGCCCCGACCCTGTCAATTCTCAACGGATCTTTTCCGCTCAGGGCGGACCCACTGTTTCTGGAATACCCGCCGTACGTATCAATTGCACTTTTTCTACCTGTAAGACCTGAGTGCACGGATGGCCCGCCCAATTTCAGTGGCCCGCCCGGATTTATCAAAACTCTGGTATGTTTGTCCGGAATTATGGGCTCACCCTCGAATACCGCCTGTATTACCGCTTCCGTCACATCTTCTCTGAGCCGCTCCGGTTTGGGGTATGTCCGATCTTTCTGGCTCGAATTGATCGTGATGCTGTGGATTCTGCGAGGCACTCGATTCTTGTATTCCACTCCCACCTGCGTGGTGCCGTCAGGGGCTAAATATGGCAACACACCATCCAGCCGCACTTCGGAGAGCCTTCTCGAAAGCTTGTGTGCAAGCCATATCGGGAGCGGTAGAAGCGTCGGCGATTGATTGCACGCAAAACCAAAAAGAGTCACCTGGTCGTAAACCACGAGGCTATCAATGTCCTCTTCGGATGTCTCTTGTCCGGCATCCAAGCAATGCTGATCAGGCGCCATTTCTTTGAGGCTGGTTAATATACTGCAAGTCTTGAAATTAAACTCGTGGTCAATGTAACCGATTCGTCGGATCACCTTTCTGGCCACATTCGGGAAGTCCACCTTGACGTCCGATGCAAACCTGGCAGCGATGAAAACCACGGACAGCGAGACAGCGCATTCGGCGGCAACCCGGGCGCAAATGTCATGTTCGAGAAAGCGATCAATAATAGCATCGCTTATTTGGTCGCATAGTTTGTCAGGGTGTCCTTCGGTAACCGATTCGGATGTGTGCATGAAGTCTTTTTTCATTTGCTATCCACCGCTCCGCCTTTGGTGGCTTCATTCAGGAGTAGAGGAGCCAAGGAGGCAACCCCGATCACTGTTCAACGTCAGCGAAAATGGGAATCGAAATGGGATTTTGTTAGTGGAGAGTTTGGGACGTTGAGATTCGACCATTAATGATCTTGACGTGCCTGTCGGCTCCGGATAGTTGGCTTGGGCCAGGAAGAGAAAGGAGCTGACATGGCCAGGGATGTGGTTGCAGAGATCCGGAGAGCTACCCGGAGGAAATTCAGGGCTGATGACAAGATTCGTATTGTGCTTGAGGGTCTGCGAGGGGAGATTTCCGTCTCTCACTTGTGCAGGCGGGAGGGGATCTCGCCGTCTCTTTACTACCAGTGGTCCAAGGCTTTTCTGGAAGCCGGGAAAAACGGACTAACAGTCGATACTAAGCGAGATGCAACCAGGGTGGAGGTCGAGCGTCTCAAGGATGAGAACGAGACGCTTAAGAAGGCGCTCGCTGAGACCATGCTTGATGTCCAACGGCTCAAAAAAAGTCTCGGCATGTGAGAGTGCGGTACCTCCGGATGACACCCGAAGAGAAGCTGGATATTCTCCGTGCTGTGGAGTCCTCACAAGTGACTCTAAAGGAGGCATTGATCCGTCTAGGCGTGCCGTTTTCCACGTACTATCGATGGAAGGCGAACCTTGAACGACATGGGATTGAGGGCCTCCGTGATCGTTCTCCGTTCAAGGGCAAGACGTGGAACGAGGTCCTCCCTCACGAGCAAGAGAGGATTTTAGAGGTCGCCGATCACCATCCCGAATGGTTCTCGCGGGAGATCAGCCTCCATATCTCAGACAACGACGATTTCACCGTATCAGAGTCTAGCGTCTATCGTATCCTGAAACGAAACGGTCTCATCAAGGCCTCTGGGAAAAAGACCTTTCCTGCAGGACCTGAGTATAGGGTGAAGACGAAGGGGATCAACGAAATGTGGCAGACTGATGCAAGTTACCTGCTCGTGAAGAACTGGGGATGGTATTACATGATATCCGTGCTTGATGATTTCAGCCGCAAGATCCTGGCCTGGCTCTTACAGCCTAGCATGGACACGGATGCGTTCAGTGAAGTCATTGAGTTGGCCTGTGAAGTAACCGGCATGGACCGTCTACCACAGGAACATCGAGCAAAACTCCTTTCGGATAGAGGTTCAGCACTCATCTCCAAGCCCTTTGGCGAATACCTCCAAGCCAAGGGGTTGGCCCATATATTCGCTTCTCCTTATCACCCTCAGACCAACGGGAAGATCGAACGGTATCATCGATCCTGCAAGGAGAAAATAAACCGGATCGTATGGGAGTATCCCGACGATCTTGTGCAAGAGATCACGAGTTTTGTCACCTACTACAACACGGGGCGCTATCACGAAGCCCTTGGCAACGTGACCCCTGATGACGTATACTTTGGCCGACGAGAAGCTATATTGGAGCGTCGCAAGAGCCTTAAACACGTAACTCTCATGCGGCGTAGGGACTTAAACCGAAACACCCCAAGACCATCATCTGGGGCTGAAACTCTCCGCTAATTCTGCCACCCAAAATTCCCACTTCTGCTGACGACATACAGTCCTTAATTAGAATAGATTGTTGTGGCGTTTCCTGCCACCACCCTTTGAGACCTAGGGCTTCAAGCTCCTCCAAAGCAAAAAACTGTAGCGTCCCGTGCTCTAAGACTGGCAACGGAGAATCGAAACGAACCGGAGAAAACGGCTTGAGGACGGGTGCTTCTTCAGTGTGGGGATTCATATGTAGCCGTAGAAGATTTTGGAGGTGATGCTTTCTGATTTCTCTTATGTCGCTTATTTTGAACCAATAGGGAATCAGATGACCAGATTTGTACCTGTCCTTATTCTCTCGGTTTTTGTTTCGGACGCTCTGATAGAATTTGATTGGAACGTGTTTTCGAACTTCGGGATCGTCAAGATCAACTTCGTCATGTCCAGCCACCCTAATTACTTTGGCAACATGTAATATCCCTGGCCGTTCATCATAAAAATACCCACAATACATGTATAGGTGAGTCTCTTGATCAGGATCTAATTGGTCTATCTGCTCATTGAACTTGCGAATCCATATTTCGGGCTTTTCCATACCCAACCGTCCGGTGATCGAAATCTTTCCCCACCATGTGTAAAGCTCATCATCACCTGATTTTCCTTTTTTGGAAAGTTTTTTCAGAACGTCAGTCCAGAGCTGAATACCTCTCGATGCTCCCTTGCCGAAGGCTTCATCGGGATTCCACGCCAAAATAATATGCACGGGACATTTCGGTCGGTTGTCAGGATTGAAAGCTGGCTGATCAAAAATTTGTAGCGGATCGACCTCTTTCATATGATACCCCGCTCAAACTGGTTTCTTGCGATCTACTTCTGCGCGAGTCAAACCCACAGATTATTTTCAATTTAACACAGAGGTTATACGGGGTGAAACACTTAAATCATGGCTACTTTGGTGGCCCTGCCGTGTGAAGGCACGTTTCTCAACACTGTACAAGCAGCTATGCCACGATATCCTTGAAGAAAATAAGCACTATTGAGCATTTTGAAGCACTATTGGGACGTAAAAAGCGACGCCAAAATGACGCCATAGTTCTGCGCTAGTTTTTCCTACTCTTGGTGGGACCGAAAGGGCCTGTCGGCGTCAAAAATCACCTCCAACCGTTGAAGAAGCCTGCCTCATAAGTTTACTCTTGACATTTGTGTTGACAAGCTCCATATCTTTTGGTAGGTTATGCGTGACTGTTGAAGCACTAAATTAACAGTGAGAACTTCAACACTCCTTAACCTCTTACAGCGCCGGGCTTGATTCAGCCCGGTTTTTTTTACTCAAAACAAATAGGCGCGACTTGTGGGGCTTCGCTATTGCAGGTTGGTATCAGTCCAGTCTAATCCACTTGAAAAGTCACTTGCGCGGCATCCAGACTGGGAGTAACCGCATAAAGCGCGTGCTTACCGCGGACAAGCTCCCAAACGAATTCATAGGGGGGGGGTGTCCTTGCAATTTCAGCTCCGTCCAAGAGCCAAACTACGTGGTCTACAACGGGTTGGGGGACGGCCCGAAAAAGGACTCGGCCTGAAGTATGTGGGGAGAGGATAAATCGGTCAGAGTCGTGTGGGGAGACTATCTCAATGGCCGAAGTCTTTGCTGTATTATTGGGTCGCTTTGAGGAAGGGTTTATATATGTTGGAGCAGAGCCCGAAAGAGCGGCTTCAGGGCTCAACAGTCGGAACCGCCCCCGCCCTTGCTGCATTTCTCGGTGATGGATCCACTGGGCATATTGTGACCCCAAATAGTAATTCTGGTCCTGCTCGTGGGAAAGGTCGCAGGGAGCCGGTTCATCAGACGTGGGTAAGACCAACTCCTTTGTCACGTGGGGACAACGCGCGGTGGCTGCCTTGCCGGATAGCCAGCAAATGGACACCTCCCGTATCCCGGCAGGTCTGGCAAACGGCTCTGGCTCTCCTGTGCTATAAAGATGCTCCATGATTTCCTTTAGGATGGGACCCAGAACCGTGGCTCCGGCTCCACCGTTGGTCGGACGGCCATCGAAGTTGCCGGCCCACAGGCCTACTACGTGCCTCGAAGTATACGCAATTATCCAACAATCCCTGTAGTTGCTGCTAGTCCCGGTCTTGACGGCCACAGGAAAGCCAAAATCGAAAAACGAGGGGTTCCCGAATGTCAGCAGCCGAGCGGATGGGTCAGCGAGAATATAATGAATGGCGTATGCGGTCTCAGGGGAGAAGATCCTCACTTCCTTAGCCTTGTTATCGGGAGTGAGCCTCAAAGGCCTGTACAAACCTTCCCGAGCCAAAGTCGCGTACGCCTGCACCAGGCGAAACAAGCTCACGTCCACGTTGCCTATGGCCAGCCCCAATCCATAGTCCTGCGGAGACATAGAGGTTTCATTGACTATTCTGAGATCTTCCAGCAGCGCGTAGAACTCATTCACCCCGAGCGATCTCAGCATCTTTACGGCAGGCATGTTGAGCGAATTCCCCAGAGCCAAACGTATGGTGACCGGCCCGTACCAGCGACGATCGGCGTTAAACGGGAGATAGGCACCACGAGGCGTAGGATAGCTCCTGAAGGTGTCCGCAATCTCGGAAAAGGTGCTGCGGCCTTTCTCGAAGGCCAAGGCGTATAGAAACGGTTTGAGAGCCGAACCTGCACTGCGCGAGGCAAGTACCGCGTTATTGTACCCTTGATTCCTATCCGAGTAACTAAGCGAGCCGACCATGCCGAGCACGTCGCAGCTTCGAGCAGCAACCACCATTGCCCCGGCTTGATGAATCCCCGTTGCGGCGAGGCGATTTTTGTGAGAGCGAAGTATGTATTCTAGAGAATGCTGAATTTCCAGGTCCACTGTGGTCTTGACAGGATTTGACTGGTCCGGTTCCTGCCTGAGCACAAGGTCTACCAGATGCGGAGCTTCAAGGGGAATAGCCCGCCGCTGCAGGTTAACGTTCGGTCCCATCATCAGTGTCAGGCGCTCCCACGGTATCCAGCCAAGGCTAGCCATCCGTCCGAGGATGCGGTCTTTTTCGGCCAGCAAGCGTTGCAGGCCGGCGGCGTTACGAAAGTCGTATCGCGACGGAGAGCGGGGTATTGCTGCAAGAATTGCCGCTTCGGCAGGACCTGATTCGCTCGACATCCTTGCCGAAGTAGAGTCTCGCCGCGAGTCCTGCTCCCCGAACATTTCCCCCCATGGGTGAGAGATTAAAATATAGTTCGAGAATCTCTTCCTTGGAAAGTTGACATTCCATTTTGAGGCTCTCCAGGAGTTCCAAGAGCTTGGCCTTGTAAGTCCTGGGTCTCGGCCGAATCAAGCGCACCACCTGTTGGGTGATGGTAGAAGCCCCGGAAATTATTTTCCCTCTTTGGAGATTGGTGAAAGCGGCCCGGAGCATGGATATGGGATCAAAGCCGGGATGGTAATAGAACCGATGGTCCTCAGCCGCGATGACCGCGAGCTTAAGCGACCGTGGAATGTGTCCAATACCGCACCAGAAGCTGAAACGGTCCCTGTCGTCCGGGAGGAGGCGGAGGAGACCATCGTTACGGTCCACCACAGCCAGACCGGCTCGATTTCGTTGTTCCTCTAGTGCGTGCCGATAATCGGGTACCAAGCAATATAGAGTCACAGCGGAAGCCAGGAAAAAAATCACGCCGGCACCGAGGACTCTGAGCGGATGTGAGAACCTTTTCTCGAAGCCCATGATTACGGCCCGAATCAAGCTGGGATTATGCGGCATCTTGCCATTTCGCGCGTCCTGGCGCCAGTGAGGCTGAGAGATGGTTGCCTTAACCTCGAAAAGGCCCCCGTATCTCCTCCCACAAGACCCGATAGATACAAAACGTCGTCACGTTGCTGAGAGACCCTGTTTTTCCCTTTTCCTGAGCCTACTTCCCCCCGTCGACTCCGTCAACCATTTTTCACATACTCACTCGTAACCCGAAGACAGCCCGGTAGTGTCAGGATAAGGGAACGATGAAGCCAAATGGCCATCTTCCCTCCTTAGCGTGGATCTTCAATTCCAGATAACAGAGGGTGCACGAGGCTTTGCTTTGTGGCTTCACAGAATCATCGTAGAACCACGGTCTGGGGTGAGTGAAGGTGTCAACTATGGGAAGAAAAACCTGACCCTGAAATCGCGACTGGTTCGTTCTCTGAGAAGGCTCTGAAGCGCATCTACGATACCGATGCTATGAGCTTCATGCTCAGGCTGGATCATGTGTCAACTCGGGTTGACACGAAGAACATAGATTTCTACGTCTTCCCGCGGTGTAATCCGGGTTACCTTACGACATTCTTTGTCTGAATGTCCGTCTAGCTGGACGCGGAAGTCGGTCCAACACGCCTTTGCTGACTATTCTGGTCAAGATCGGCCACAAAACCTTAGAGGCCCTTTGTCCCAGACTGAAGAGGGCAGGCTTTTTTGTCGCCAGGGCATACCCGGTCATGGCCGCCCGTTCAATGAGGGAGGCAAATCCTTCGTTTACCCTGCGCTCACGCAACATTTTCAGCAACTTCAAGAGCGGTACCCGGACCGGACAGACTTCCACACATGCTCCGCAGAGTGTTGTGGCTTCTACAAGCGGGTGAGCTTTGTCCATTCCGTCAAGCATAGCAGTCAGGACAATTCCCATCGGACCGGAGTATGTTGAGCCGTACGCATGCCCGCCCACTACACGGTAGACCGGGCAAACGTTCATGACAAGCGCTGCACCGTATGCATTTGAGTATTTCACGGAAATCCCCGGCGAGTATTTCGGACCGGCCGTTGTCCACAAGCACTATATGGAGTTCTTTAGCGCCCGTGGCTTCGCCCGGCTTTTGCGTTCCGGTGATGACAGAGAGATAGCTGGAGATGTGCTGCCCTGTCGCAGATCGAGCCAGCAGGCGGATGAACAACGGCAAGTCTGCAAGGGAGGGGATGATCTTCTCGATGGTGAGTACTGCTATGTGGAGCGGGGGCAGGGTCGTGACCATCCGTCCATTGCCTTCATTAGTGAATATGACAAGGCTACCGGAGTCAGCAACGGCAAAGTTGGCCCCCGTAATTCCCGCATCCGCGGAGAGAAATTTTTTTCTCAGAACATTTCGGGCTATTCTCACCAAGACTGTCGGGTCATCCGAGTAGTCCACGCCGAGCTTCTCTGCAAATAATTGCCCGACCTCCTGCCGGCTCTTATGAATGGCCGGAGCGAGAATGTGGGAAGGGGTCTCTCCCGCAATTTGCACAATGTATTCCCCCAGATCTGTTTCGACCACTTCCATTCCCCGAGCCTCGAGGTACGGATTGAGATGGATCTCTTCGGTGACCATGGACTTGGCTTTAACGATCTTTCTTGCACCGTGATCTTTGAGTATGTTGAAGACAATGTCTCTCGCGGTTTGGCTGTCTTTCGCTCGATGCACTATCGCGCCTGCCCGGCTGGCTTTTGCAGAGAAGCGGTCCAGGTAAGCCGGCAGATTATCCAAAATCTGCATCCGAATTGCCGAGGCGTCATCTCGCCAGACTTCCATCGGAACAGACTCTATTCCCTCTGCTCTCTTGATGGTGAACATATCAGTGGCTGTCCGCATGGCGTGTCGTAGAGACCGGTTCAGAACAGCTTCTGCCGCGTTTTGGCGAAAGCGGAGAATCGACAGTTTTTCACTCATAAAACCCCCGTGGGATCAGAGCCCTTTCGGCCTGACAGCGTGCCCCGACTCGAGAAATCTTCAAGAGGACACCAGCCAAGCTAAGAAAATAATCCACCAAAATTTGCAGCGCCTCTCTATTTCCTTCCCCGTGAGGCTCAGGCAAGATTATACGCCGAAATCATGCGGCGCGCCTCCTGTTTTGCGATCTCCGGATTACTGCCCGGTGATTCGCTCCCGGTCCTCGGACCCGCAAAGGCGGCAACGTTGTCCGGCATGACCTACCCACGATGCAAAACCGCCTGCCGGTTGCCTGAAAAGCACGTTCCCTATGGGACTTGAGGATGCCTCTATATCGTTCTCGCAGTCAAACGTTATCTCCGGCGTTGCACATCGACTGGCGCCGGTTTGGTGGCGACGAACAGGTGAACAGGCTGAAGATACGGGAACCTTCCATCTCGATGCGTGATTCTCTGAGTTGGCGGTATCAGGACTTTCGCCCGAGGTACGCCTCTACGATGCTAGGATCGCCTTGAAGCCTAGCAGCAGGTCCCTCCTGGACCACACGACCACCTTCCAGTACGTAGGCATAGTCTGCTATCTGCAGGGCTTTACGGGCGTTTTGCTCCACAAGCAAAATCGTTGTGCCCTTCTTCAAATCGCCGATAATCCGGAAGACTTCCCGGACGATCAAAGGCGCCAAGCCAAGTGACGGTTCATCTAGCATCAGCAGTTTCGGACGAGACATCAGCGCACGGCCCAAGGCCAGCATCTGTTGCTCACCTCCGGAAAGCGAATCACCAATCTGCCGACGACGATTTTTCAGATGGGGGAAACGTGTATAAATTTCGGTAAGATCATTGTAAATCTCAGGATCACTCCGTTTATACGCGCCCAGCAACAGGTTTTCTTCCACCGTCAAATTTCCCAGGACCTGCCGACCTTCCGGTACCTGTATCAGGCCCAGAGCGGTCACCCGGTCAGCCCGCCAGCCGGCGATTTCGCGATCCTCAAAGCGGATCGACCCGCGATTAGGCCGCAACAGCCCGCTGATCGTGTTGAGCGCCGTTGATTTGCCTGCACCGTTTGCGCCCACCAGTGCGACCACACTGCTGCTCGGCACTTCGAAGCTGACGCCCTGCAGCGCCGCAATTGCTCCGTATGAAGTATGAAGATCGCGCACAATCAGCATGTGGAATGATTTCCTTGTCCTTCGATAGTGATTAGTTCCCGGTATTCGACTTCAGCTACCGGCAATGTGTTCTATTCCTCTTCTCCTAGATACGCCTCTATCACCTGACGTTCATCTCGGATGGCATGCGGTGGCCCTTCGGCGATCTTTACCCCGAAATTGAGGACGATAACAAGATCGCACAGCCGCATAATGACGTCCATGTCATGCTCTATGATCACAAGGGTAATGGAGGTCTTGCTCAGCTCAAACAAGAATTCGGTTAGCTGGGCCGTTTCCGTGCTGTTCATTCCTGCGGCGGGCTCGTCCAACAGGAGGAGGCACGGTTCCAAGGCCAGTGCCCGGGCAATCTCCACTCGTCGTTGATCACCGTAGGATAGTGCCCTGGCCGGGACATCGGCGAGATGCTCCATGCGCAAGCTCCGAAGCAATTCAAGCGAGACCTGTGACGAAGTCCGCTCATCGGTTCGGCTGCGGGGAAGGCGCAACAATGTCTCGAGTAAGGTCCCACGCTGCTTGAGGTGATGACCCATCATCACATTCTCCAGCACTGAGAGTTCGGCAAAAAGACGAATATTTTGAAAGGTCCGACCGATGCCCCGCTCCGCTATGCGATGCGGTGGAAGGCCGTTGATCATTTGCCCTTCCAGCCGGATGACGCCCCCCGAGAGCGGTACCAGACCGCTTATGACGTTGATCAATGTCGTCTTCCCCGCTCCGTTGGGTCCGATCAAACCGCAAATCGCTCCTTTGGGAATGTCGAATGAGACATCATCGAGCGCACTCAGACCACCGAACATGCGGGTAACATTCTTTATTTCAAGCTAGAGGTTTAGTCGTTTCCTGCACCATTGCGCGTTACCGATCTCTTACGCCGTGAGATTCCAAGTGCGCCTGCCTAGGACGCAAATCCCACTGGTGAATTATCCTGGCCCTAAAAAGGGAATCACGAACCTGCGCCCGTTACTCATTCGTAGTACGCCCGCGTCCCGGAATTGAGAGAATTCTCTTCACAAGGGCCCAGATGCGTGGGTCTGCAAGTCCTGAGGGTAGATAGATAATTGACAGCATAATAATCAGACCGTTGACCACGTCACGCTGGTCCTTGAGAAAGCGGAGCACCTCCGGCAGCGCAGTGAGCACAGTCGCGCCGATAATCGGCCCCACCCAGTGCGTCATGCCGCCTAGCACGGCGTAGGCTAGGATATCCACAGCCCGGCCGAAAACGTAGTTGTGAGGATCGATTACCCGTACGATGGGAACGCTCAATGCCCCTGCGCCTGCGGCAATTGCGGCCCCGAGCACGAACACCAGCAGCTTGTAGCGCACTACATTAATGCCCAGCGTAGAAGCCGCGGTTTCGTCCTGCCTGATTGAGGCCATAATGCGTCCGTAGCGCGAGCCATGCAATGTCGCAAGCACATATATCGAAACTACGACGAAGAGCAGGATGGACCAGGTAGTGTCAGGAAGGCCAAGAACGACCTTGGGTGTCGTGTAGGTCAGGGTAATACCTTCAGCGCCGCTGAAGACGGTCAGGTCTTTGTCCTGGCTGAAAAGCCGCACCACCTTGTCGCCGTTCAGCGCGGTGATCCGGACAATCTCTCCGAAACCCAGAGTAGCTATCGCCAGATAGATATCACGCAGACGCAGCACCAGCATTCCAAGGGGGAGAGCCACCATCGCGGCAAGGAGGATGGCGATCACAAGCCCGATACTGAGCGGCAGATGCGCCCTGGTCAAAATGATAGCCACCGTGTACGCGCCTATCGCCATGAAACCCGCGTTGGCGAGCGACAGAAGGCCCGCCGCGAGAGTCAAATAAATACTGAGCCCCAAAGCGATATTGATCAGGACAAAATTGATCGTCGAAATGTTATTGGAAACAAATTCCGGCATAAGTTTGATTGATCCGTCCGTCAGGATTTGGCTCTTTAGGCTCGCACAGTTTTGCTACGCCCGAAGATGCCGCTGGGACGTACGAGCAAGACCAGAATGAGCAGTGCAAAAACGAATGCGTCTCTGAAGCTGCTGTCCACATAGGCCACACTGAGAACTCGGATCATACCCACCAGAAATGCCGCCAGAGCAGCGCCGCCGATACTACCCATACCTCCCACGATGATCACGGTCAGACCGGATAGTTCCACCTCGTTTCCCATTGTCGGCTCCAAACGGTTGAAAGCCAGCCCGAGGAGCACGCCGGCAGCACCGGCAAGTGCGCCTGAAATGAAAAACGTCTGCGCAATCACAAAGTCGACGTCGATCCCCAGCAGTCGGGACGTGCGCTCACTCCAAGCAATAGCCCTGAATGGCGCGGCCCATTTGCGTCCGTTTGATGAGCAGGATCAGCGCGAGCATCAGGGCCAAGGACAGTCCCAACACCAGGGCCTGAATCGGCGAAATCACCGCATTCTTCGTGATTTGATACGGCATGAGCGGAAAGAGATTGGGCGGAAACCGCGACACCTGAGCGCCGAACACGCCTATTGCCAGACTAATGAGGATGAATGTGGCTCCAATTGACGAGATAATGGGCGCCAGGTGGGGCACGTCCCGCTGGCGTAATGGATGATTGGTGCGGTAGTCTTCGACGATGCCTACAAGCATCAATACTGCCCCGGCAATCGTGAACCCGTTCTTCACTGGGGGCCCCCAATCACCCACCATTCCCACGAGCAGCAGAATGAAGCCGCCCCAAAGCACCAGGCCGCCCGCGGTCAGAGAACGCAGCGGCTTGAAAGCGAGCCGGTCGATCAGCACAGCCATCAGCCCTGAGCCTATCATGGCGACCGGGATCGCACACCAGAGCGGCCAATTCAATCGGGTGATGCAGAGGAAGGCGAAGAACGCGCCCGACATGAAGGTTGCGCCGTGGGCGAGATTAATGATATTGAGCACGCCAAAAACCAGGGTATACCCCATGGCAAAGAGCGCTAGGGCGGCCCCTTGCCAGATACCATTAATCAATTGCTGCAGAAGTTGAGTCATACAGTCACCTTCACCGGAAGCGCAAGGGGGAGTCATTTCCAACCCTTCGTCTTCGCCGGTATGTTTCCCCTACTGGAATAACTCAAATTTCCCATTCTTGATGATCTGCACTATGGGCGGATGCACCGGTTCGCGCTTTGCGTCGAACGAGAACTTCCCGAGAACCGTGTCCAGGTCCCTGATATTGGCCATTGCATCCCGGATTGACTTTGAATCGCTGGAGCCGGCGGTCTTGATGGCATGCGCCAGTATATAGACACCGGCGTACGCCTGTGCGGCAAATTGATCGGGATTTGAGCCGTACTTGCTCTTGTACGCTTCAACGAAAGCTTTATTACCGGGAGTATTGTTGTCGATGAACCAGGCCGCACCGGAAATAGCGCCCTCGGCAAATGGGCCGGCAAGCTGGGCTAGTTTCGGAGAGTTGAAGCCGTTCCCGCCGATAATGTGAACGGATTCAGGGATGCCGAGCTGGCGTCCCTGGCTCATGATACCCGCTGCTTCCTCAGCCAGTGCAGAGACGATAATTTGATCGGGATTCAGGCCTTTGATTTTCGTGAGTTGAGCAGAAAAATCCGTATCCTTCTTCTTGAACGTCTCCGTGGTTAAGATCTGAATACCTTTATCCTCCAGTCCCTTCTTGAAAACGTCATAGCCGCTCTTGGTGAAAACATCATCGTCGCCGTACAGTACCTGCGACCTTCTTGTAGCCCAGTTTGTCCATCGTAACTTTGATGGTATTGGGTTGGACTGCGAACTCAGGCAGGCTGTCGCGAAAAATGAAATCGCCGATCTCCACAATGCCCCCGGCCGTGTTGGAGACGCCCAGCACCACCACTTTAGCATCCTGCGCAATGGGGTCTGCAGCTTTGGCTGAATTTGAAAGCGTGGGGCCCAAGATAGCAATCACTTTTTCCTTCTTTATCAACCTGTCAAAAGCGGCAATGGCGCCCTCTTTTGTCGAGCGATCGTCTTCAGTCATGAGTTTGAGCTTGGCCGCACCGAGCATGCCGGATTTATTTATTTCGTCCACGGCCAACGCCGCTGCGTTTTTCTGCGACGGGCCATACACTGCAGCGTCACCGGTCAGTGACCAGACCGCTCCGATGAGGATATCGCCGCTTAAGCCTGTCCCAGCGGTTGCCATCAGTGTCCCGGTAGCGCCGATGCCGACAAGGCAAAGCGCCGATAGCACCGAGAATACAAAGATACGTGATTTCATGTCCTGACCTCCATATAGAACGGAATTATACGGCGGTCTTGCCATTTCGAGGGTCTTCGGCTCATGGCCGGTCGTCGAATGGTTTTTCGGACCCCGAAAAGGTGGCCGTAGCATCTCGGTACGAGACTCCACGGGGGCAAGACCGCCGTCAAGTTGACAATAAAGACTGTTTTCCCCTATTCTTGAGCATACCACTCCATGCGGTCCCAATTCAACCATAATTGATGCCGCTGCTTCTCACACAATGCCCGTCCTAAGGCGATCAGGCATCGGATGAAAGACCCTCGAAATGGCATATAGCTCCATAATTCCGGTCTTGACTCCTGGTACCCGGAAAGCCGGAGGGTGAGACAAAATATTTTCCTCAAACTGAGGTATGATGGCAGCTGCTTGATTTAGCAATGCGGAGACTTTCATCGGCTACAGGGGATATTGACGCTGTAAACCACACGTTCGTCCGACTCACTAGGGACGAGCCGGAGCCGACGGAACCGCAGGCATAAGAGATTTGATTAGGAGGTCATTATGGGTATCAGCCAGGTTGCAGAGATTGGAGCCCAAGTTGCCCAGATCGTAACGCCGTTCGTTCTCGTAGTCACGCTAATTGCAATTTGGCGCTCAATGAAGTCGCAAGAGCGCTCTATGGAGACGCAAAATGGACTTTTCCGTTCCCAACTATTGAGGGATCGATTCGACATGTACCTTACGACCCTGGAACCCGTAACCGATGACGATGTCGAGGAATTTTACTTGTACCGTCACCTTTATGTGGACAAATCTAAGGACCTCTACTATGGAGAAAACATAGAGCGTATCAAGAGATGCATTGGCATGTCACAAATGTACCAGTACTTGGCATTTGCTTGGGCATTGAGAGCACAGGGGATTTCTGACCCATTGGGCGAGCGCTGGATCAAACAATGGATCAAGGACTTGGTTGGCGTGCAAGAGTTTGTGGACTGCCACGAATTCTATGGAAAAGACTACTATCCTGATTTCTACTGTGAGGTTCAAAAAGAGGTGGAACGTGTCAAGAGTCAAACCCCAACAGACTCAGTTGTCCAATGAGACATTCCCAACGCCTTACCATTCAACGTAATGACCGGCACAAGGAATCAAGACCCATGGAAATCACGGGCTCTCATGTCTAGAAGGGCGACCCTCACGGGAAGACCAACAAATATTATCTTCAAGATGCCTCTGAGAAAGCATTGAAGGGCATCCGTGATGGCGAATCCATTGGCTTCACGCTCAAACCGGATCAGTTGTCAACTCGGGTTGACACACTCTTCCCTTCAGAATGTCTCACAACTCTTCTCACCTGTCCGAAAAGAGTTACGACAAACCATTTCTGAGATTGCCACAAAATCCTGAAAACGTACTGCAGTCCGGTGCTTGGCTAGTTCGAGGGCAAACGAAAGGCCCAACTCGTTTCTGATGGACGAGCAAGAGATTGAGGTTCGTACCATCCTGGAATCCCGCCGGAAACCTTTGGGCTAATCTTCCCTGACCGGGATCACCTATTTTTTCTGGATCTTCGCGTAAGTGTGTACCTCACATTCCCCTTTAGTATGGCCAGGAATCTGAAAAACAGGGTAGAATCGGCGATTCGGTTCTACCTCTCCGAATCCGAATGGGTTAGCGACCGAAAGGACAGATCTTTCCCCGTTTGCCTATTCCAACCACCTAATATCATTTGCCACTTCTGACTTCTAGTAGGGACCGTGCCTTCCTCACTGGACGTGAAATCTGATGCGTTTTCAAGTCATTATGGCCAGGTACGCACTTACGCGAAGAGCCTTTTTTCTTGCTCTTTGCTGCACCGGTAGCGGCTGGAGGCTTCTTTGCGCTGGGTTTCGCAGCGGGTTTAGCCTTAACAGGTTTCGCTTTAGCGGGTGCTGCTTTAGCCGGTTTTGCTTTGACAGGCGCTGCTTTAGCCGGTTTTGCTTTGACAGGCGCTGCTTTAGCCGGTTTTGCTTTGGCGGGTGTTGCTTTAACCGGTTTTGCCTTAACCGGTTTTGCCTTAACAGGTTTCGCTTTAGCGGGCGCTGCTTTAGCCGGTTTTGGCATGACTCTACCTCCAAGTTGTGATGGGGCGCCTATACCACCTTGCTCCAGTCAGGTCCAGCAATTACTGAGAGACATCAGCAAATCAGCGAAATTTGCACCTCTATCGACGATGTCCAGAGGGTGCCACAATAGGCTGAAGGACATACCTTGGCCGCCCTTCCAGGCAATTTCAAACTCCGGCGCGAGGCTTCGCAGGGCCGCTGGTTGATTGCGCATCGACATCATGTTAGAGAACTCGTTCCGAATCCTAAACGGCTGGTTCGGCTAAGAGTCTCTATCACGAACGTCCAGGGAGCCATGTTCGCAACACGTGGTTGGACAGGGACACCTGGAACGTTGAAAGTTAGGATTGTATATGGTCAAAGAACCCAAAATAGCACATGACTGGCCTACCGATTTGATGCTGGCTGCTAACGAATACCTCTTTCTGGAGAGTAAGGTCAACTCTTTGATTTCGCAAGCTTGCGGATGTTTTTGTAGTGAGTGCATTGATCGCTGTTGCAAAAAAGACATATGTTCCGAGTCCATTAGTAGTTGTTGGCTTAGGATCGTATGGAGCCTATCCGGCCATGAAATATCTCAATATGGCGAAGCCAAAGGTTGGCTGTCATCATATGGTTGCCATTTGACTGCCGGTCGCCCCCCTGTTTGTTATGATTTTCTTTGTAATAGAATACTAGAGGAAAATCCAATGGGCGCTTACGTATCTAGTTTAATTAAAATATGCAACTTACCAGGATGGATGGGTAAAAATGCACTAGGGACTCGTCACTTAGTAACCTTGTCATCAAAAGAGGTTTTCTACCTCGTGAATTTCAACAGGTTAAGAAATCGCATAGCGAAAGGTCTTGAGTTGTGTGAGCAGTGCGAAAAACAATTGTAAACCTGACAGGGCACATCAGGAATCCCCCGAAGGATTCCTAGAGAAGTGATCCCATTTCTCGCTCAGAGCAGGACGAAGGGAACCTCCCTTAAATGCCAGTCTCTTGAGGCATCAATCCAAGTTAAGCTGCATTCACATAATGGTTGTTGTCCGTGTGGGCGACATCAAGTCACTCATACCAAATGCAGCCTACGCCGACCAGATATGCTCTTGTTTTTGTCTAGTGCTGGTCTGCAATTCCTTGGACAGACAGTCACTTCCCCCAGCAAATCAACCAGATCTCCAGCAAACCGGCAAATAACGTAGGCATCCAGTTCCTCAGAAGGCAATCCGGTCTTGAAGAGCCTCTTTTCAAAAAATTCGCACCTGGAACACCCCCATCGGATCAATCTTTCCTCATAGCCATCGAAGGACTCTAGCCCCAAAGACAAGCCGAGACTTCTTCCCTGCAGCTCCCTGATTAATTTTGTAGCCCTCATAATCTATTCCTCCTGTACTAATTTGCTTTGGACTATAGCCAGCAAGACCCGCTTATAGCTGTCCAATCTTGTCTTCCCTCCCAGTAGGGCTGATTGCCTTTTTCGGAACTTTGTGGAGGTATGATTACTGAATCGGTAGAATGTTCCCGAAAAATCGCTGGCACGGCTCCCGACTTCGGTCATACCATGTGTCTTGCCCAAATCGCACCTGTCGGGGCGGAGAACAAGATGGAGTCTCCCTTCGGAAACTTCATAACGAGAATTACGACGAACCATGTCTGAGCTTGACCCAAAATCCTGGGAAATAACACTATCAGGTGATTGGCGAGCCCGAACCCGTTGGCCCAGAATCGCTGAAGGGGGTGGAGGCTTCACTATAAAGGATCAGGAGTCCAGGACATGACTCTTATTGTGCAGCGATGCGTGCCTGTCTCTGTTGATGTCAGAGGGCTTTGGGTTGATGTCCTAGATGCTTTCCCTGGCATTGAGGGGAGTATTTTGATAGATAGGCTCCTCGGTGCAGTGGTGGCTAGGGCAAGACACGCGGACGGGATGGCGGAGGCATTGGCATGAGCCATCAGGACGAGGGATAAGAGATGGGAACCAAATCGTCTAAAAATGACAGGGAAACACTGATGTTGGAAACTAGGGAATCCCGATTGCTGCTGTGGGAGCTGCTACGGTTGAGGTATCCCCGGCGAGAACTGATCGAGAGACCAATTGCGGTCGATGAAATACTTGAAGAACTCAGGCAAGTTTTGAACGCCTTCCACCGAGGACAACGGAAATCTACCTTCAAAATATGGCAGCGTTTGAGGTTGTGGCCCCCACCGGAAATTCTTCACGATAACAAGGGGCAAGTCCGGGAGTGCGAGAATGACCGACCACAACAACAAACTCATCCCTTCAAATGAAGCATTATCAGACGGTGGCGATGGAGGCAGCGGCACAGTGACAGTCGCCTGAGAGAATAGTATGAGACGGACGTTCTCAAGGACAAGTGGTGTGCCTGTCTCTCAGAATCGGACCACAACGGCATCCTCTATTGGGACAAGGGAAATGATTCCTTCCCAATATGGGTCCAACAAGTAAATTTTATTGCCGCACTAACCCCGTGAGCGTATGGTATACTGCCTTCAAAACGACTTCTTTCCAAAACATAGGCTCAAGGAGGGCCACCATGGACCAGAATCGTAGGGATTTTCTGAAAGGTGCGGGTATTGCTGCCGCCGTCGCAGCGACGGGCGGACTGACCGCGAGACATGCTGAAGCCCAGCCCGTTAAGGCGAGTGAGCGTGGTATGGCTCGCGGGCTGACCTTGTTAACCATTCGTAGCAATGGAGAATACCGGCTCGGGGTCAAAACCGACAAGGGCATTCTGGATGTGCAGCAGGCAGCGAAACTGCTCAAGATGTACGCCCCAGCCACCATGGATGAGTTGCTTCAGAACGAGGACGGCCCCAGCCTCAATGCGCTGGTCGACACTGCTCTCAAATCCAATGCCGCGACCACGGCTTTTGTGAAAGAAGGTACCGTCGAATACGGACCGGCTGTGACCCGTCCGGAAAAGATCATCTGCGTGGGGCTGAATTACCGGAAACACGCCAAGGAAGTAGGCATGCAGCCCCCCAGTCAACCGGTGCTTTTCAACAAGTACAACAATGCGCTCAATCATCACAACGGTACCATCAAGCTGCCGGTCGCGGTAGCCAAGAAGTTTGATTATGAAGTTGAGTTGGTGATGGTCATGGGCAAGGAAGCGAAAAACGTCACGGAAGCCGATGCCCTTTCCTATGTGGCAGGCTACTGTACCGGCAATGACTTCACCGCAAGAGACCTGCAGCTGGAGACCCCCAGCGTGCAATGGATGATCGGCAAGACCCCGGACCAATTTGCTCCCTTAGGCCCCTATTTGGTTACCGCCGACCAGATCGATCCCGACAACCTGAAGATCGAATGTCGGGTCAACGGCGAGACCCGGCAATCCTCTAACACGAACGATTTCATCTTCAACTGTCGGCAGATGATCAGTTTCATCTCCCGTTACATCAAACTCAAACCCGGCGACATCATTTTCACCGGCACCCCGGAAGGCGTTATAGCGGGGCATCCCAAGGACAAGCAGGTTTGGCTCAAACCTGGTGACAAACTCGCTTGCAGCCTAGAGAAGCTGGGCGAGTTGAAATTCGAACTGGTTTGATACCAACTCCCAGGCTTGCAATTCTGATTTGGATTCGCCAGGTTTCAGCTTACTACCGGTCTCTTTTGTCAGGGCAATCCGAACAGTAACTCAGGCCCAATGGCCCGGACTGAAAGGGCGAGTGGTAACCTCCAGGCAAATTTGCCATCGGGTCAATGTCCACCTCGCCGGACACTTTTTCTGAATCCTTTGGGATGCTCTCCCATCAAAATAAATAATACTTGGTTTCATGATGCGCCTCAACAACCGCCCCTGAATGGCAGGGGCGGTTTCTTCGTTGGTATTGGTGACCTCGGTAGTCTTCGGTGGACATTTGACCTGCGGTACAATTCCGTGTACGTTGCCGGACCGAGCATAGAACCATCGGGAAGAAATCTAATTAGGAGGGAGAAGTAATGAAATTTCGGACGCTGACCATAAGTATGATTTGTGTCGTTTTCGCCGTGTCTTTTGCCCTGTCCGCTTTCGGCCAAGAGCTGAAGCCTATTAAACTACCGGAGCCCAAGCTGGACTCAAATAAATCTTTGGCTCAGACCCTCAAGGAAAGAAAGACTACACGGGAATATGCCGGTGACCTGTCCACACAGGCACTCTCAAATTTGCTGTGGGCTGCGTGTGGCATAAACCGACCTGATTCGGGAAATCGCACCGCTCCAACTGCCAAGAACTGGCAAGAGGTAGATGTCTATGTAGCGACGAAACAGGGAATGTACCTTTACGATCCAAAGGGAAATGCCCTGATTCCAATTGTGGCAGAAGACATTCGTTCGTTGACCTATACACAAGTAGATCGGTTCAAAGATGCTCCCGTTAACCTCGTCTATATCTCCGATTTGGCGAAAACGGACGGGGAAGAAGGGACCGCGATGCTCCTCACTGCAATGGACACAGGCTTTGTCGCTCAGAACGTTTATCTGTATTGCGCATCCGAGGGCTTGCCGACTGCATTCCGAGTGTCTATACCCAAGGATAAACTGGGTGAAGCCCTGAAATTGCGACCGACCCAAAGGATAATGGGTGCCCAGAGCGTAGGACTTCCCAAGGGCAAATAGTTCGGAAGGAACGAGCCACACAGAGATATAACTGGTGGGCCAACAGGTCGAGGGCGTCAGTGCCTTTAGTGGTGTTGTCGCCCCTCCCAGGAGGTGTCAACCTGAGTTGACACGATTCTTCTCTTCATGAATCCCAGCAAATTCTCTCGCTTGTCCCCAATAACCAACTATATTCCCCACATCAGGTATCCCCCGAAGGATTCCTAGAGAAGTGATCCCATTTCTCGCTCGGAGCAGAACGAAGGAAACCTCCCTCAAATTCCAGTCTCTTCAGGCATTATCGTGTTCGGGCTTTGTTCGTCATAGTGGTCCGTTCGCATGGGTGCGATTAACCCCTATATACGCAATACAGCCTACCCCTGCGACCAGATCTGCTTTGGTTTTTGTGTAATGGCGGTCTGCAATCCTTGGGACAGGCGGTCACTTTTCCGAGCAAATCAACCATCTCACCAGCAAACCGACAAACAATGTAGGCATCCAGTTCGTCAGAAGTCGCTCCGCTGCTCAAGACCTTCTTTTCAAAAAAGTTGCACCTCGCACATCCCCACTGGGCCAATCTTTGCTCATAGCCATCGAATACCTCTAGCTCCGAAGACACGCCGAGACTGCCCCTCTGCAAATCTCCAATAAATTCTGAAGCGCTCATAATTGACTCCGTCCGCATGCAATTTGCTCTGGGTTCAGCAAGCGCTCCCCGCTTATAGCTGTCCAGTCTTGATTTCCCTCCCAGCGGGGCAATTCCCCTTTTTCGGAACTTTGAGGCAATATGATTGCTGAATCGGCAGGATGTTCTCGAAAAATTTACGGCATATTTTCCAATTTGTGTCGCTAGAGTGTTTCTAGGCCAAGCCGCCGCCGTGAGAAGGCGACGTCAGCCAAGTAAAATCAACAACATATCCAGGAACCCCAATCATTTCGATCCCTGTTGAGCCTTTTCGGTCCGTTTCGATCTCCGACAGTCCTCAAATTTGCGTACACCACGTGTACAAAATTGTCATGGCATGGACTGAGATAACGTGCTACGTGGCCGCGTGGCCCAAGTACTTTGGCAATGCCTCAACTGACTGGTCAGCAATAGTGAAGTTCTCGGTCTGGCATGAGCCATCACTGATGGATGTCGCCCTCGCATCTCGTTGAACATGACCAGGAGCCGTGATACATGGTGCCTGAGACGGCAACTTCGGCAGAGTTTGGAAAGTATTGCTCGCGACCCGTGCAAGACTTGGGATCTCGGGGCACGGGCGCCGGGCACTACGAGAAGGGAGCACGCTCTTGGCCAGGAAGAAGCAAGCCAGTCCAACTTGGTCAGACGTGAAGTCTGTATTGGCCAGATTGGACCAGAAACAGTTGGTCCAGTTGGCCGGAGACCTTTACCGCTTGTCCAAAGAGAACAAGGACTTTTTCCACGCTCGGTTCGCTGTTGGCGAAGATCCGCTGGCCCCCTACAAGAAAATCGTAGAGGGGTGCATGTATCCGAACGTCTACCGTGACAAGCCGGTTCAGATTGCAAACGCAAAGAGAGCCATCAGCAGCTATACACAGGCTGTAGCGGACCCACTCGGTGAGGCCGAGCTGATGACCTTCTTTGTGGAGTGTGGGAACAGTTTCACCGTTGAATTTGGTGACATAGACGGAGAATTTTACGACGCCCTGAATTTGATGTACAAACGGACTATTGAGAAGGTGTTGAGCCTCCCAGTGGAGCAGCGCAGTGACTTCAGGGAACGTCTGAGAGAGATCATGAAGTCCTCCGGCGGCATTGGATGGGGTTATCACGACGAACTCTGCCACGACTTCTATGAGGCTTTCCCTGAGGATGAATAGGCACCGACTGGCGTACACGGTAACTCGATGTGCCACTTGACCATGGGTAGCTCATAGAGTCTGCGCTTCTGGTACAATCACTCTGGACAATTCAGTCCGGTATCAATAATATGCCGCTGTCTTCAAGGCAGGGCCAAGCAAACATAGGATGCCGGGAACCCTCCGGAATTCTTCGAATCGGGGTTATTAGATGATTGCTTCCTTACGAGGTAAGCCACTTTTGCGAGGCGTTAATCGGGTGATCGTTGATGTTGGTGGAGTAGGATACGACGTGGCCGTTCCTCTTTCCACACTCTCGGCCCTACCGGAAGATGGTGAAGTCTTTCTCCACATACAAACGGTTCTCAGAGAAAACGCCCTGGAGCTGTACGGGTTCATCGATCAAGAGGGAAAAGCACTTTTCGAGATGCTAGTGGGAGTCACAGGAGTCGGTCCTCGTTTGGCCCTTGTCATACTGTCTGGGATATCTCCGGAAGGCTTTGCGCAAGCAACGCTCACGGGGGATTTTCACAGGTTCACGTGTATACCGGGCATTGGCAGGAAGTTAGCTGAGCGCATCGTCTTGGAACTGAAGGATAAGATCGCGAAAACCGGTGTAGGTGGTCGATCAGCAGCCGCACCCTCCTCCTCGGCCGCTTTAGAAGAAGACTTAGTGTCCTCTCTGATCAATCTTGGCTACAAGGATTCTGTTGCCAGAGAAACTGCAAGAAAGGCGCTCCAAAAATGTGCAGCTGGTGCCTCTTTGGAACAGGCATTGAAGATTTCCCTAAAGGCATTGGTGCGGTGACCTGCGAGCACCTGAACCCCATTCTTAAGTGGCCTTCTGCGACGCCAAATAGAAGCCGCACGAGCCGCCCTGAGCTCGCCAGGCACGTGCCGGGAGAATTACCGGGTCAGGGTTGGGCGAACAACGGCAGCAAGGGTGGGTATGTAGCAGTCAGTTCCCGTGTCGTGTTCATCGAATAACGTGCAATCGCTAATCACTATCTCAACTATCGCCTCGTTCCCCCAATGGCTCCGAGGTTGGGTGCAAATTCACTCAAGGAAGGCAAATCATCATGAAAAGGATCGGAATTATTCTCGGCGGAGGAATCCTTGTGGTCATTGTGCTCTCAGGATGGTGGGTCTTCAGTCGCCCCGAACGCGGCACGACCGGCTCGGTCAGCACGCATTTTCGCTGGCTCGGACCCAACGACAAGATCGTAATCGACGGCTTCGACGACCCCAAAGTCCAGGGCGTCGCCTGTCACATCGCCCGTGCGGAAACGGGAGGGGTGAAGGGCCAATTGGGCGTGGCGGAGGATACAAGTGACGCTAGCATCGCCTGTCGTCAGGTCGGCCCGATCAAGATCATTGGCGAACTCAAGGATGGCGAGCGTGTCTTCGACGAACACCGCAGCCTCGCGTTCAAGAAGCTTCAGGTCGTGCGTTTCTTCGACCGCAAGCGCAATGTGCTGGTTTACGTGGCGTACAGCGATCGGGTTATCGAGGGTAGCCCGAAGAACAGCATCAGCACGGTGCCGATCATGGGGTGGCCGGAACCATAGATCAGGAGTCCTTGATTAAACACGGCTTCCAATGAAGTTAAAATTCGGTTCGCGCCGCACAAAAACTTTGAGTTGAGTATTCCTCCCAGACAAAGTGATGGGAATCCAGCCATCAGATTCATTGAGGTTGTAGCGCAGCTCCTTCTTACGCAGCCATTCCAAAATGTCCTCTAGAGTCACATTAGACGCCATGCTCGCCTCCCAGCTGTCGAATCGTGCCACGCGCGGAATCTAGGACTGACACATCATACACGCGTGCCAGGTAAGGAAACAATGAAAACCAACGTTGGGGAAGCGGACATCAGCCAATGTCTTGGAAAACGCCAGCAGAAATTGGATATTTACTTTAGGATATGCGGCAGGTATTTGGCTTTGAAGTGGCAGAGCGGAACCGTGGATGGTTTTATCGTATTGCCAAGACACTGGATGATTCATGGATTCACGAATCATTGTCCTGGGTACATCAGACACTCATGGAAGCGAAATGTTCAGGATCACAGATACGAAGCGCCTCGGCCTGCCCAGAGGAAAGGCGAAGGCGAGGTGGAGCCCAATGAAGAAGAGAGTTGATGGTTGATGCATGGGGCACCTACTTGATCGTTGATGAGAAACGTGTTCCGTGTTGATGTTTCTTTTGAAGGGTATCGGTCTCCTATCAGGGAACCAGTGCTGCTGCACAGATCCCCTGACGAATGCCGGTTCCACCACAGGTTTGATCCCATTTCAGGTCACGACATGCCATTGATCTGCTATCAGACAGCCGATCTCAGGGGAGAGCCAAGCCGGTAGTGTTCATAAAATAGATGCTCCCCACGTCTTTAGGGGGCATATCGGCACCGTCTCATTAAACCTAACGGAGCGGAAGAAAGTTCTTGAAATTGGGTGTGGTGACAATATCGTGACAGATTTTTCCCTCCTCTCCTTTGGCCCCATTTTTCAGGGTTTGTGCCGTCTTTGGCCTACACTCCCCCGTGGTTTGCGCCGGCGCTGCGAGCGTTGCACTGACAACAAACACATTCGTGTTCGGAATTTCCTGGCCAGCGATCAGTAAATCAACACCTTGACCTGATTCCACGAACTCCACATTATAAAGCTGCTCTAACTCTCTTGTTATACATTGTTTCAAGTAGTCTTGAAGCGAACCACTGTTGGCCTCGACCCCGAGACGTACACGGACTTTCTCAGCTGCGAAAGCCCCTCCAGAAGCCCCATAAAGACCCATCAAAACGGGTAATACCAAGATGAAGGTTAAGAGCCGAAACTTCCTCTGCCTTGTCATAGCCATTTTGCTACTCCTCTCTTTCTTTACAGAACGGTCTTTGTACACCGGAATTATGCGGCGGTCTCGCCATTTCGATGGTCTTTGGACCGGTGATCGCTCGCGGGCTAGTTCCCCAAGCTCTGGCTGCAGGGCCTATTCAAGATTGATGTTGGGCGTTAGCTATTTGTTCCTTGGTTGCCACGAGAATGCCTTCACCGGTAAGGAGGCTGGCTTTTTCTGCTTGCTCTACGAAGTCCCTGAAATAGTGTGTGTAAGCATGGGCCGGTCCCATGAGAGCGCCGATACAATCCAGCGCTTGCTTCCTCCAATGGGTAAATGCCATCATGTCGAAATCGGTGTCAATTACATGCCATCCTGCTTCAATTAAATTGTCGACCAACTGTTCCGGTGACACGCGAGGCCTCCTTGTATTGAATTAACGAGCAAGTCAAACTAACAAATCTGCATCACGGCGTATTAAGTATCAATTCCATCTGTGGAAGCATCATCAGCAATTCGCCGTGACAGTGTGACCGACCAATTTTGAACATCAAACTAATCAATAATTGGGAAGCCGCCCGGGTCAAGACTGAATGCAATTACCCGAGTATTGCAACCGGCCCTGTGAGGAATCCTCCGTTCCGAACAAGATGTGTTTGTGTTATGCAAATTCCCCCAGTTTCTTGTCACGATCTCTTAGCAGGTTCCGTGCCAACTTTAATGGGGAGTCGTGAGCGGAAGAACAAGTTGTAATATTAATTGGTTGGCATTCGGGCGAGTATTGGCGCCGCTTAGGTTTAGGATGAGCTGTAAGGGTAATAATTGTCGGATTTTAGAGCACCTTGCCATAACATCAAGCCATATTAAGCATTTACCCATCAGGGCAATTGCTAAGCGATGGGCTTAAAATGCCCGCCCATGTGCAGATTTCCCCCATCGACACGGCAGCGTTTCAGGTATCGGCGAAATGCGTTACGCTCAAATCGAATCCGGAAACTATTTGGCAGGTTCTTGCCTGCGAAGGACTAACACAGAGCAGCGATCGTCAAATCTTTCATCATGATGAATGCAGTTCAAAAATTTCCGCAATCAAATGCCATTTCGACAGGCTTGCGAGTCCTGCAACCGTTCACGCGTCAAATCCTTCACCGCAGTACCAAGGGGACCCTAGACCGAGGTGCCGATTAACACTATGGCCGCAATAACGAGCAATCCAGCCCCTAATAACCACCACAAGAGTGAACCGTCGCGTCGTTCACTTTGAATTTCCCGCATGGCACGGAGGGCTAATTCAGATTGCTTCTTTCTCTTCCGAAGATCTTCAACTGGAATCCCTGACAACAATGTCCCGCCTCAAGCCTTGTGATCCTTTTTCCGCGCTGTGGTATTTTACCATTGAGTAATCCTGAATGCAAAATCTATTCCGAGAGCTTCAGTGCGAAGGCCCGTGTCCTCCTCTCGCGTTCTCCAGAACCCCATAGCAGAACGTGAGATATTTCAGTAAGGGAAGATGCGCGGAAATGCTAAAATCCCTCAGAATTGATTACACTAAGCCTAGAGGACTCTGAGAAGCCATTCATTGGTGGCTTTGGGGAGGTCACCGTTGGCAATTCCTGTACCTGCCTAAATAATTGTAACTACATATATATTTCCACCTGTATGCCTGTGAACGCCTATCCTTACCACTCCATTTGCTGATATATCCTTAAGGGGGCCATCAGATAGACGCTTATCTCTGCTCGCTTCATCCCACGTTGGCTGCTGTATTTTTTATCAAAGTTGGTTATGCTGGATACAACGCTTGAGGCCCGGATGAAAGGCTGATTGTTCCGGTCAGAAAAGACACGGGCTTCACTGCGAAATCAAAAAAGAGAGTCTTTAATGAACCTGCCTCGCGAAACAAGTTTTGACCTCAAAATCCTGTTGATCTTGTCTCTCGGTCATCTGGTAACAGACATTTATCAAGGGGCACTACCGGCCATACTGCCTTTCCTCAAGGTCAAACTGTCTCTTTCTTACACAATGGCTGGGGTGATTATGATGGCCTCAAATTTAACCTCGTCAGTTATCCAGCCTTTATTCGGCTATCTGTCAGACAAGAAGGAGAAAGCATTCTTGCTGCCACTCGGCAGTCTTTTCGCAGGGATAGGTTTGTCCCTCCTCTCCGTTCCTGACAGCTATTTGTTTGTGCTTTTCCTGGTCATAATCAGCGGCCTGGGGGTAGCCTCCTACCACCCTGAAGGTTACAAAACGGCCCATTTTTTCACCGGCGACAAAATGGCAACAGGAATGTCGGTCTTTTCAGTAGGAGGCAACCTGGGGTTTGCTCTGGGACCAATAATCTCAATTTCCATAATCACATATCTGGGCTTCAGCTTCTTGCCTCTAATGGTGACATTCTCTCTAATATTTATTTCCGTATTGTTTTACTCATGGAATTCCCTTGCCCGAGAAAAGCCAGTCTCGGTGGCGACAGCCGAGGGCCCCGAAATTACTCGCAAAGGCGCGTATGTTTCTCTCTTTCTCATTATCGGCACTGTTATTATGCGGTCTTGGACCCAAATGGGGCTCATGACCTATATCCCGTTTTATTACATCGATTATCTAAAAGGAGAACCGCTCTATGCGGGTAAGCTTGTGTCGGTCCTTCTGCTCGGGGGCGTAGCGGGCACAATAGTGGGTTCCGTGATAGCCGACCGAATCGGTCACAAGCGGTACCTAATCGTTTCCATGGCTTTAGCCACCCTCTTGTTCCCTCTGATCTTAGTGGCAGAAGGCGTCATGTTGTTCATCACTCTCGGTGTGTTTGGCATGGTGCTGATTTCTACATTTACCGTGACCATTGTAATGGCGCAGCAGCTCCTGCCCAGGAACCTGGGGATCGCGTCGGGGCTCATGGTCGGTTTTGCGATCGGCACGGGTGGGCTTGGTGTAACCATACTCGGGGTCATTGCGGACCAGTTCGGCGTACCAAATGCTTTAAAATCCATTATGGTACTGCCGTTGGCAGGACTCCTATTGAGCCTGCCCATCAAGTATCCGGGGAAGTAAGGACAGTAGATCAAGCCTACTTCTCCGCCTTCCATGCTTCCTCACGTGTCGGACAGTCGATACAGCATTCTTCGTAATTGTTCCGAAGCCAGCGGGCGACAGTGTTTTTCAGTCCGATGAAACTCTTAGGCTTGACTTCGCGGCAGATTTCCCATTCCTCGTCTTGCCGACAAACTCTTCTCTGAACTGCCTTTGGGCCGTATTCACCTTTAAAATGGCCATCAGATAGAGCCTTATGTCTGCTCGTTTTATCGCATGTCGGCTGCTGTGGTTTTTAACATAGAGATGGATATGTATATGTAATTATATATAAATGTCTGCAAACTAGTGGCTAACAGGTCGGCGAAGCCCCGTTGCCCAAGAACGAGCACCGTCTATAACGACCCTCAACCCATTCCTGCAAAACTCCCGCAAGGGATCACATCTGATTTCCAATCATCAGAGGCATAAACCGGCACCGGCTCTTCGGAAAAGACCGTGCCCTCACTCCTTACAGAGGGCTCTACGGATTTTATCTGGGTATAGGACAAAGAGGATGGCAGGGAATATCGGAAGACATATCCAACGTTGCCCAGGAGAAGGGATATTATTCTCTTGACGTCAAAGCATAGCTCACAAGAGAGGTTGAGCATGCTGGACATATTGTTCTTCCCAGTATCAGAAGGAAAATACCGATCTTGACATCAGGCCTGATTAGACTGGAAAACAACTCTGCCCGTCCCCACCGACTCATCCTCAGTTTCGGACATTACTATTGTCAGTTATAAAGAAGCGTTAGCCCGCGACTCATCTAGACGCAGCCACCACGACGTCCTTCCGTTCCCGTTTTGAAGCGGAGCGACTCTTTTGTTTTGCCTGCTGCAACCGCGCCTTCTTATGCCATGCCATCATCAACTCACGTTGCGCCCGCTCCTGTTGCAGAAGCCTCTCAAACCGTTCTTGACTCAATTGCTGCTTCCGCTGCATACGCCCCCATTGCTGCTCCGTAATTACTGTTGAGTTGCCCGCAAAAACTTTTTGAGGCATAAGCACCACACCGGAAAACAACATGGCCGTCGCAATTATCCATGCGTTTATCATTATGGGTCTCATTTTCCCGTGCCCCCCATCCCTGCGATCATTATCTATATTTAATAGATGCTGGTAGGCTGAAAAAGTTTCAAACGAGAAGGTGCGGGTCCTGCTTTAATTCAGGCGAGTTCACAGTCACGGGGGTGTGATACCAAGTACCACGCTTCAGGAGAGGAGCGGAGCGGCATCGTTTCGCTACCTGGAATGAGCAAGGTGGACATTCCGGGAGAAGGAGAGGTTGCCGGTGTCTTGAACCGTCAGGCTGTTCACACTCAAGAGGGGACTATAGAAACTCTTTTGGCTTGCTTTACAACGCCCATTCTATATCTCTACTGGCGCTAGTTGACGTTGGAACATCGTATTACTATATTTACATAAGGCAGTGTACAACAAATCCCCAATTCTTTAACGAATGCCTAGGGAATGCGTCTAAGTTTAATAGAAAACCAAGGACAGCGGGAATGCGTCGGAATTCCGGATGACGCCTCCTCTGACTTGGAAACCAAGACGAGGGAGAGGTTGATTATGACAAAACGAAGATATGCCTTTGCGATTCTGATCGCATTGGCGCTCGTTGCAAATATACCGTATGTGTCTATGGCCCAGAATACTCAATCCAGTCAGGTTTCTGCTGCTCAAGACATAGCGGCTGGGCAGCAGGGTCAAATCCCGAGCCAGCCTCCGACCCCACCGGCCTCGGTTGATCAGAGTCAGCCGGGCGGGGGAGGTCCGCAGACTCCTCAGCCAAAGGGCGGAGTTGCCACTGTCGTCGGAGTGGATCAGCCTGAGAATTGCCTTCGAATCAGGAGTGGACCTGGTTTGTACTACGATGTGATCGGGTGCGCCAATATGGGAGAGCAACTGAATATTACCGGCGTGTGGACATCAAATGATTGGGCGCAGCTTGCCGACAACACATGGGTTTACGGACCGCAGATCCAAACCGATTTGCGTCCTCCTCGGACGGCTTATTCCCGGAGCCCGAGTTACGTTGTCTCCGAGGACGTAACACCGGATTACGGTGATTGGGCATACTTGCCAGATTATGGATATGATACGTATTGGGATGGAGGATTACCGATTTACTTTTATAATATCGGAGTATGGAACAGATTCCATCCATGGTGGTGGCATCGTGGCCATCAAGCGTGGTGGTGGCAGGGTGGTCAGCATGGCAAGAGAGCCTGGAACTCCAATGCATTCAATAACTTCGTAAGGGCTGGAACGAACAGGAATTTTGTCACTAATCGTTCAAATATTTCTACGTTCAATCGGGCTGGAACCGGGAGGAGTTTCACAACCAATCGTTCCAATATTTCTCCATCCAATGTAAACCGACTCAATACCAATAGATTCCGTTCAGGATCTACGAACGCGTTTCGCTCGCGAACTTTCTCAAGTCCGAATACATTCCGTTCAGGATCTGCAAATGCGTTTCGTTCGCGAAGCTTCTCTAGTCCGAATACGCTCCGTTCTGGATCTGCAAATACGTTCCGCTCGCGAACCTTCTCAACGCCGAACGCGTTCCGCAGTGGCAGTTTCGGAGGTAGACAATTTAGTGGTGTTGCCCGATCAGGGGGCTTCAGTGGCGCCCGCATCGGAGGTGGCGGCGGCGGTGGCCGCATGGGTGGTGGAGGGGGACGCCATAGATAATCGTCCTCTCTACTCTACTCAATTCTCTAAGACCGGAGGTCATCTTTTCGAAGATGGCCTTCTTTTTTTGCCCGTCCGATTATGCATGCAAACACACTTCCATGGATCAATCTTGAAGGTGGCAAGCATTGCGGCAAGGTCGAGCAATCCTTGACGAGGCTCCAGGAAAGAGCGTTGCTACGAGAATAGGGGCCTTGATTCTTCTTTGTCGGAACAGGCGTAAGAGCGGAACGCCTTGCAATTACTCAAGGCAATGATCCAAAATAAGATGGTACAATTCATCAGTTCCACAAAAGGGAAGGCGATTCTGCCCAGGACAGCGATCACGGAACCCTCAAGTTCGGGCAACCGGAAACGGTGAGTGAAAACGTGACCACGTATCCACTCGTGGCTGGGACACCGTAAGGTGCATCACTTCCAAGGTATCCTCGACAACTCTGTGAAAAAGAAGGCGTCTCTCACGAAGCCTGAACCTCGAAAGAGTCGTGAGAGGTAGCGTCTCCGATTATATCGGCGGCGTTGTCGGGAGATACCAAATTTCCCTATCCATTGCCTGACGGAACAACCATCATCAGTTTATTCCCTCCATCTGCAACCGGCTCAGAGGGACAACCGTCGGTGTCCCCAGAAAAGGTTTTCTATTCTCGTGTGGCGAAAATGACTCCACCCAATATCATGGCCCCGCCTAGTATGTGAACTGCGGTGATCGGTTCACCCAATAATATAAGTGCCTCACCGCCGCTGAATAGGGGCAGGCAATAAGAGACAAATGCGGCTCGGCTTGGGCCAATGGTCGTAACAGATTCGTTCCAACACAGATAAGCCAAAAGCGATGGGCCAACACCCAGATAGAGAATCGCCCCCACAGTTGTGGGAGAAAATTCCATCCGTTGTGTTCCAGACAGTAGTTCCCAGGCGAACCACGGCAGCAACAATAGCAGGCCCAGGACGAACAAGGAAAATAGGTATGGCAGGGGATGGAGTCCCGCGGGCCTCTCCCGAACGAGAATGGTGTACAGCGCAAAAGATGCTGCCTGACCCAACATCAATAAGTCACCCTCAGAAAAGATTAAATGTGCCAACCGGGAATACTGACCCTCAGTGATCAGGAAAACAACTCCCGAAGTGGCGGCGATGAGACCAATGAATCTCCGAATGGTGAGGGTATCGCGGAGGAAGAGTCGAGCAAACACGACGGTGAAAATGGGCGAACAGATGGCGATCAGCGTGAGGTTCAAAGCTGTCGAGGTAGCAGCAGCGACGTAAACAACTGTGTTACATACGGACATCCCCAGGAGCGCCGTAAGAGCTAGATAGCCGAGATGCTGACGAATGACGCCGATCTCCTTACACAAGGGGCGTATCACGAAAGGCAAGAAAACAATTATGGCTATGGCCGACCGCAGAACACCGAGGGTCACCGGCGGCACTGAATTGACAAGTATCCGAGCTACGATGAAGTTCCCGGACCAGATTGCCGTGGCAGCCAACGCGAGTGAATAGCCCTTGACGGATCTGTGATGTTTGAAAAACAATGTCCTCGTAATCTCCCAGTCTTGAGAAAAACCATAGCCAATCCTACCACGTAGTACCTTCTGATGGATATGTGATTGAAATCTGACGCTTTCAGATGCTCATATATGACCGATATCAGGTTGGTGAAGGGTAAGGTAAGGGGGAGAAAAGAGAACCCGCAAATCGCACCTGGGTGGTTCGTAACTGTACCTGCGATCCTGGAGCCATCCAATGAGGCATCGTGTCGCTACCCGGAAATGGGCGGAGGGACATCTCCGGTAAGAGAAGGCATGCCGGTGGGTCGAACCACCAGTTAGTTCGCGGAGTATTTGCTAGAATTCCCTTGACCCAATTTCGAGTTGAGATTAGGTTCGCTACAGATTTCGTTCAAAGAACTTGAACATGGTCATTTTCAGTCTAAAGTCAAAAACAAACTATTTCATTTTCGCCAGAACAAGGAAGAATAAAGATGGAACACCAAACAAATGAAGGTCATGTGGTCCCCAGCGCCCGTCATCTACAAGCAGCACTCACGCGGAAACGGCACAAATTCGTTGAAGATTACTGCAAAAAGCGCAACTGGGATCCTCAGCAGTTGAGCTTCGAACAATTCCTGGAAATCCGCAAAGAGGATGGATGGAAAAACCTAAACTAAGAAAGAGGTAGCGCCTGCGGCAAAAGTCGGCGGGGTCATCGAACATCAAAATTTGGGAATCCAGCGAGGCACTGAGGTGTACCCCTCTGTCAAGACAAGAAATGGACTTTTTTAAGGTGATAAAGTACTCCTTGGTACTGGGTGAATGTTGTCCGGTTGTTCCGGGTGAGTACGTCTCGCGGTATAGAGTTGGTGCGGGGTCTTGTACCTGAGAGCCTGGTGAGGCCGCTCCTCATTATAGAATCTGAAGTAGGCTCCGATGCCCGAGACCGCCTCTTTTACCGTTGCATACTCTCTCAGATAGACCTCCTCGTATTTCACTGAACGCCAGAGGCGTTCCACGAAGATGTTGTCGTACACCCGACCTCTGCCGTCCATGCTGATCATGATCCCTTCGGCTTCCAAGATGCCAGTGAAGCTTTGGGATGTGAACTGGGACCCTTGGTCCGAATTGAATATCTCCGGTTTTCCGGTACCGAGCGCTCTGTGCAGGGCCTCGACACAAAAATCCGCTTCCATCGTTATGGAAACTGCCCACGTGACCACATAGCGGCTGAACCAGTCAATGATCGCCACAAGGTACACGAACCCTTGCCTCATGCGAATATAGGTTATGTCCGTCGCCCATACCTGGTCAGGGCGATCAATCACCGCGCCTCTGAGCAGATACGGGTACTTCTTGGCCTCTGCGTTGGCACGGCTCAAACGCTTCTTGGGATAGATGGCTTCTATGCCCATCTTGTTCATCAGCCGGGACACCCTCTTGCGGTTGATCTGATGGCCTTGGGTGTTCAAACAGGCCGTCATGCGCCTCACGCCATAAAACGGCGTCCGGGTATACTGTTCGTCTATCAGGCGCATAAGCCGTTGATTGCAGCCGTCGTCCCCTGTCTTGGACCGATAATACAGGCTCGACCTGGACAGCCCCAGAAGCTCACACTGCCTGCAAATCGGGATCTCGTCGTGCTCGGCCTCAATCAACTGACGAAGCTTATCAACCGATAAGTCCAGCTTTTTTTTTCAGCCAGTCCAGCTCCACCTTGAGCTGACCGATTTGCTGATAGAGCTGCGCTACAAGCTCATTGTGCTGGGCTTCCCCCCTCTCCTTGGTTCCGGAGAACACTTTGGGCAACTCCTCAAGGACCTGCCTCCTCCATTTCGTGATCTGGTTCGGATGAACCTGATATGTACTGGCGATCTCCGCTAAAGTGCGGTCCCCCCGGATAGCCTCCAGTGCCACTCGCGCCTTGAACTGCGCATCATACCTCTTTCTCATCCCACTATCATAAGCCTCCCTGGTTTACCCCCCCAGGATTTCTACATCACCAAGGTAGACTTTTCCACCTTAACCCCCTGTCCAGTTTTCGGGGTACATTATACACTGAACCGCAATAACGGCGGTACGAGTCTGTAAATTGACGACTCAAGGTCGGTTCTTCATGGTCCACAACGAACGTGCGAAACATAAAAAAGACGAGGACGGCATAAAGAAAAAGCTCAACTGACTTAAAGAGCAGAGCTTCTCCGAACAGCACAAGCAAGACCCCGACATACACGGGGTTTCTGACATAGCGGTATAAGCCCCTTGTGACCAGTTGTTTAGGAGGAGCGATAGGGGCTGATATACCCTACCTGAAAACGCGAAGTCCCAGGCACACCAAGAATAAATCAGTACCCCAGCGATGATTGGAACTGATCCGAAGAATCTGAGTGTCCCAATTTCCACCGCAAAGATCTGGAGCCGGGAGGTGAGCAAGAGGTACGGCACCACAACGGTTACGGTGCCAGGGGCCAAGATTGTGAAAATGACCGTTCCCAATACAGCCAAGGTCTGGCTCATATTAAGCCCCCTGCGGTTCCTGAAATGTCAAAAAAAGGCGATCTCCTTTTATCCTAATTCAGCCAGGGATACTCTGTCAAATCCAGCCATTGAGTGATGCTCGAAACATTCCATTTCATAATCCATCCCGATGTGGAAGACGTTCCTGACCTCAAGATAGGTTGACGCTATCCGTGGACAATTCCGTCTGCAACCGTTGCAGACACCGCCGTTGTCTCCGATACCAAAGACAACTCATCTGGATGAATCACACCTCCTCAGGAGATTTTACTCCCGACACCGAGTCCAGGAGCCGATCCTGCCGGAACAAAGAGGCTTGCCTGACACAATTATTGCCGTCGGCAAAAAAGATGACAAACACCTCTTGGTGAGGTACATGTACCGCTCTTGCTATTCATGTGTTGTTGGGAAGGAGGAAAGGATGCAGTGGATCAATCCTGCCAAGTTATTACTTTTGGTGGCTGCGTTTGCTGTCGCAACCGTGCCTTTCGCCGCGGAGGCGAGTTGATGGAACTGTGTCCCCTGGTCAGGGGGAGGAAGCAGCTATAGTGCGGCGGGGCCTTCTTATGGAGAGAATGGGTACGTATATGGTGACGGAAATGAGTACGGAAACTACGGCTATCCAAGTCAACCCGAGTACGCGCAAGTGCGGACCAAGACTTCAAAATCCAAGAACCAATCTCCCAAATCAAGACCAAGCAATCAATAGGCTGTAAGATTATCGACCTGCACAGGAGGATCTCAACAAAATGAGGTTCTCCTCGTGTACGAGCTGCTACTTGTTCCGACCTGATGTAAGCAGAAAGGGAGGCGATTCTGCCCAGGAAAGCAATGATGGAACCTTCAGTTCAGGTGAATGGAAACATCACCAGGTAGCCACCCCTGGCTGGAACACCTTAAACGGTGCATCGCTTCCCAAGGTATCCCCGACAATCTTGGAAAAGAAGGCGTCTCTTGCGAACCTGAACCGCGAAAGAGTCGTTGGAGATAGCGCCTCCGATGAAGATCGGCGGGGTTGTCGGGGGATATCAACCCTGTTTATGCCCCGGAAGACGAAGGTAGTGTAAAAGCGGTTCACTCCTTTTTACCAAACAAGCCTCCCAACACTCCGGTTATTCCTTGAACCACGCCACCTAATCCTCCCCCTTCAGCACCACTGATCACGTTTTCAACTTGACCACGGAGGGGTCCCGGGAGCTTGGACTTCAAAAACTCGAGCACAACATCGGCCACTTCACGAGCCTTTTCTTCGGGGATACCTGTTTTCTCTACAAGCAAATTAACTAATTCGTCCATTTTTGTGATCTCCACTTCGTATTATTGTCAAACCATCGTCATGTTGTTGACAAAAGCCTATTCTATCACGTTTTTCAACGGACCTCGCCGCACACACGTCCGTCAATTGAAATCTTTCCCACTAATCCACACCTGAACACACACAGTGGTAGCAAGTGAGAAGGCATTCTGCAACCGCTGCAGCCGATCATCGTACCCCGTGTCGCCATACAACGTACATAAGTCAGCCAAAGAGTTAGCTGATTCTTTCCGTCCCCAAACCCTGTATACGCGAGGCTCTAATCCCTGGCTCTGTAGAATCAACCTGGGGGCCATGGATTGAGGTTGGAGAAGCTAAGAGTAGGGTGAAAAAAGACGCCCCGCAAATTGCCTCTGGCTCGTCCTAACTCTCAGCAGCGCTCCTGGAGAGGATTGGAGAGGGATCGTGTCGCTACCGGAATGAGAAGAGAAGATTTCAGGCAAGCACGCCCTTTAGATTCTGTCCATTCATCTTCTCGTAAAAATCAATCTTCAAGAAATTTCTTGGGCTGGTTTCGCAGAGGCTTCGTAGCGATTCTTATCCGCCCGAGGCTTCACCCGAAACGAAATTGTATACTTTAAAAGGGAAAAAGCCAGCGTCCAGCCTCCGGACGGGAAATTCTTTGGTGTGACTTTTTCCCGACCGACTCAAGGGCAGGCGGCCGAACGCTTCGATTGGCCATCCCTAGTTGATCAGCCCTGGCATTCCTCTCTCCAGAGGCATCCCATCTCCCAGCAGTCGTGTATGCCCTTAAAGCAGGGCGAGTTTCCCTCTAACTCCTGGATGGCTTGGATCAGGTTTTCCTTCTTGTACCGGGTGATGTTCTTTAAGCCCATCTTTGCAGCCTTTTGACGAATCTGTTGCACAGTCATACTTCAGCTCCTCTCTCTATATCCGCTAAAGGAGTAATAATTACTCTTGGGGTTTCTTAATCCAAAGCTTTAGATAAAATCAAGTGTAAATTGTCTCAGTCATGGTTCGGAATTATGCGGCGGTCCCGCCATTCTGCGCCTCTTGGCACCCCTGAGGGGCGGCGGGACACCTCGCGTGACCCCACAAGCTCTCGATTGAGCGTCCCATGCGACCCGACGCAGGTACATACCATCCTCATGTTGTTGACAAAGCCTGATTCTCACTTTTCTTAAGCATACCTCACCATGCTCCTCAGTCAATCAATACGTCCCTGTCGCCCTCACCGCAAAGATTGGTAGTATCCAGCCAATGGGAAGGCATAAGTAACTGAACCTGTTATCTCAACTCAAGATACGCGCCCTTCACTCCCACCTTGATCAGCCTATTGATCAGCCATTCCATTGACCGTTTGAACTCTTCGCCCATGAGCTAGAATTGCCTGAGCATGTGCAGGAGAAGCGAACAGTAGCTAACGCAACGGCAATGTATACAGGTCCAGTTCTCGACCAGGGGCTTACAAATTAATTCCTACCTGTCACTCTAAGGGACACCTAGTCTCGAAGACTCTACTTACTGCATTTTGACCTTCGGTACCCCTCATCGCATTTCTCAGCTTTGCCACTGGGCATTTTCAAAAAATTGACGCCCTGAGACCACGTTGAGCTACGATCTGGGGTCGGTGAAGGGGTCAGGGCAGGGTCAAAAAAGGAACTTCTTAGATCGCCCCTGGTTGCCTCGTAGCAAAAATCAGGCTACTGGAGCTGAGTTAGGAGAGGCATCGTGTCTTTGCCGGAAATGGGCAAGGGGACATTTCGGGTAAAATATCCTTCATCTTTTTTCCGTTCCAGACTCTTCAAAAATCTACCTGAAGAAATTTTGATCGTACTTCGCAATGGGTTTTATATATTTCTACTCGCGCCAGCTTGACATTCAATCATCCCATACTTACATTATAAAACCAATAGGAAGTTAATAATTTAGTAAAAAGTGATTACGATAGGCATCTCAAGCCACAAATCATTCACCTTTTCTGTTTTCCTAATTTCCAAACGTAAAGTGTCTTTCTATATGAAGACCACAAAGGGGGTATAAAATGAACAACGATGACAGTCCCAGAAAAAGCCCAAATCACCTCATAACGTTCCAGTGTCAGGGATTTCTAAACGAATACCTTCGCGATACAGCCTGGCGTGAACGTAAATCCCTCTCTGAACTTATCAGGGAACTATGCGCGGAAGGCTTGAAAGAAAGGTCCTCAGCGGGACAGGAAGCGAGAAAATAAGACCCGAAAGCAAAAACCCGGATTGCAGTCCGGGTTCTGAAAGAAAATAATGGAGAAAATAGATGATGGAGTTAAACTTTATTATATGTATGAAAGACACAAAAAGCAACTTTAATACATATCAAAAACCTCACAGTTCTGCTCCCTACCTATCATTTCTCCATAATTCCCAATCTTGGAGAAATATATGAAACCTGGAAACGAAACGACAGTTGAAGAATGGGAAAAGCGGTTCAGTATTGATGTCAAGAGAAGACCGGGCTGGAGCGTCCTTCCGATTGAAATGCTCTTTAGTCAAGCCTACCGGAGCCTCAGTGGCTCGGCTCAGTTGGCTCTTCAGTTCGCCCTGAGTCAAGTCTCGTGGGAGAAGACCAAGAGACCCGGCAAAAGGAAAAACCTCAAGAATGACACGATTTATTGCCTACCAACGCCCTAATTGCTCTCGGAATCAAGAGTGGTTCAACGAGGACGTGCACTGAGGAAGGAACTGGTCGAAAAGGGATTTTTGGATGTCAAGAAATCTGGCTCCTATCTGAATTGCGGGGTCTTCAAGGTCAGTGGTCGGTGGAGATATTACCCTAACGGGGACTACAAGCCTCAAGATCAGCCTCCTGCCGGAATCTCGATGGGTCATCGGTTTAAAGGTAAAGATGAGGATGAGAATACCTCTGAAGATTTATTTCTCCGTTTGAAAAACGAACGTAAGGAGTGATTCGAATTTTCGAACGTAAGGGATATCCCCGAAAAGACCTTGAGGATGACTCCTTACGTTTGAAAATCGAACGTAAGCCCTTACGTTCGGAAATCAAACGAACTGTACTATGTACCATGGCGGAGCAGAGCGACGACAAAAAGGGAGTAACAGGTACAGGAAGAGTACCGAGGGGAAGAAGAGAGCAAAAGTTCCATTTAAAGAGATCTTCTCCTCTACCGCCATCCTTGATGCACCAGATATTAACGAAGACGTACCGAATGAACCAATCCAGGTATCTCTCGAACACGAATGGTTCCTTGACGCTTTCAGGGAAGCCTGCACTAAAAAGGGAATTGTTCCAGACTTAACACTCACTCCGTCCCTCGCTTCTTCTCTGGACGACTGGATAACCAAAAGGCTGAGCAAGGGACATTATCTAGGCAACAAATTCTTCTATGACGAAAATAGCAGCAATCTTAAAGAGAAATTAACTCAGATTGTGTCTCAATGGGAGTTCATAAGAATTCCAACAGCCTTCGGTCAATCGATTGATGTGCCACCCCTTCCAGACCTGTCCTTCTTGATTACCAATCTTGAACTGATTTTTCGTTGGATTTCCGAGCAAAGACAATGTGGTTTGGAAGGCATTTTGGAACAATTTGGGATTATGGAGCAGTCTGCTCCTGGGGAATACACGCACTAATACTCTGATTTTAAGAGAATATGAAAGGAGACCCTACATGGGTTCATTAAGATCACTCCACAAGGAGAAGGCAAAAGACACAGGACGATCCTTCGACAAGGCTATGATTGATTTCCTGGAGATAGCAGCGAACTATCTGCCCGTAGGTAGACTATATCAGGAATCCTATGGTGATTACCTTAGGGTGTTTACCATTGAGGGCGATAGCCTCAGAGTAAAGGCATTTGTGAAAAAGACGACTGGAGAAATATTCGCGCCAAGGAGCGTTAAGGCTCCTGTGAAGGTGTCCTATGGAAACATTTTCAACAGAGACAACGGATTGAGCGGCATCTCGTGGGAAAACGTAAACCGATAAGCGAGCAAAGAGCCTGAGATTATTGACATTACCCAATGCTTACCGTCGGTCTGATACAGACACCGGCTCAAAACCAATTGTTTAGAAGGAAAACCAAGATGAACCCAGACCAAGACATGTCCCGCTATTATATTGAAGATACTTTCCTTTTGAAGTTCCTGATTAAACGGTACGCTGAAATGCTACGAATGGAGCAACCGAGACTTGTTTCTGTTTGGGGAGGTCTTGGTTTAGTGGCACTTGCCCAGAATAAAGAATTCCAAAACGCCTTCAAAATCCTTGATTTCTTCTGACTCATATACGACTGGAAGAAGTCCTCACGTCATCCATAGATTTATTTCTAGCAGAGCTAAACCGACTAGAGGCGGCAGATACCCCTGATTACCTGGAGAAAAAGATCGAACGTCAGCCAATGAGTCCGAGGACTGCGAGAAAACTACTGTTTTGGTGTTGGAGGGAAGGTAGGAAAATGAGCAAGGAGGGGAATTTTGAATTTTATCCTGTTTGGGAATTGATTTCTTGGCTGGGACTGGAGTGCGATGAGGAGATTAGAGAATTTGAGGAAAAGTGCCGGTTTTCGGAATCCCAGCCGGAAGAGAAACTCGAACAGGGCTTGGACGTTGTGAAGCAAGCGTTGCGAAGATATATGCACAGAGGCAATCCAACTCGTTCTTTTCAGAATAATTGACCACAGCCGGAGTATTGCTGATACCGGCATACCAAGAATTGATAAGGAGAACACAAATGAAAACAGACATTCAGGACGATTTATTGGGCCGGACGGCCCTGAAGTAGAGCCAGCATTAATGCTGCGATACCTTGTCGAGAAATCCGAGGAACTTGCTCACAAAAACTATGCAGGGTTCCCTTTGCCCTTCCGACTACTTGGAGCAGTCGCACTCATTCCTTTCCCAAAACTCCAAACCGATTTTAGACAAATCGTTTCACCATCGGACGATTCGCTAAAAGAACGTGCCGAGAAGTGCAAAAACCTCTTTGTTGATGCTCTGGCTAGACCTCTGGACAGTAATTCCTACGTTTCGAAAGGTAGTGAAGAACTGCCCTTTTATCCAGTACTGTCGAATCGTTTTTGTTGGGAAGCACGACGCTGAAGGCGAGAGAATGGTAGAGCAGAAAGATTTTCGGTATCTCTCAATCTGGGCGTGCATGGCTTGGATCGCTCTTCAGGGAGATGCTGAGAAACTCAGGGATTTCCAAGAAAAGTGCCTACAATACCCGGACCCGGAGGAAAGAATTGAGCAAGTGATACCAATTCTCTGGGCGGCTATGACAAGAAAGGTGAGGGAGAATTAGACTGCTTTAGAGCGGATAAATTGATAACAGCCGGGTAATTACTGAAGACCGGCATCACTAAATTGATAAGGAGAAAAAAAATGAAAATGATTATTAGCGCACGCCCTATCGGACCCTGCATGGAGTCGGAAACACTTCTCAAATTCATCATAAAGAAATGCCACGAAATAATTGAACAGAACCGGCGAGAGCCTTCCCCGGATATGGGTATCCCTGACTCTAGCTGCAGTTGCCCACGACGAAGAATTTTACAACCGATCTCAAGCAAATCATCTCGTCGTCTTCCTCACCAGAAACAGATTCTGGGGATGTGCAAGAATATTTTCCTGCCAGCCTTGGATCGGCTCGATGGTGTAAAAACTCCTGAGTGGGTAGATGCGAAAGAAAAATATCCGCCTGCTAAGGAGAAGGATTATAAGCGACTTCTGCTCTATGCTCTGAGAGAAGGGGAGAAGATGCTCGCATCGAGAGATTATGAATTTGTCAGGGTTTTCGAAATCCTCGCTTGGATTGGATTGCAATACTATGCATTACAGGCTGTACCAGTTCGAGGCAGTGCGTCAGTCCTTTCAGGATGATCCAGAAAATCTAGTCCGAAGGGGAGTTGAAATTATCAGAGCTGCTGCTGGGATCAGTCCCCGAAACAAGAATTAGTCCTGTTTTTGCAGAATAATTGATTACACAGCCGGATAATTACCAAGACCGGCACGACCAAGCAATTACTAAGGAGAAAATCTAATGTTTACCTCACGATTTCAGGACATTGATGACCGAGGGATACGCCCTCAGTAATAAACTTTACTTCAACGAATTTGACCCAGACGAGTTCGATCTATGGATAGACGACTTGCAGGAGCCTGTTATCTCTGTGTGAGCCGGAACCATGTTTCCCGTGGTTTCCTGATCCTCGGCATATCGAAGAATCGTAATGCTGCTCGCAAAAACGAGTAGCAAGATTTCCAAGGGACAGATTCAATACACAGGTCTTTTGTAAGTCTTTCCTTAAAGACCTGTTGGGGAGGAGAAAAAAAATGAAAGCAAAAATTTACGCAAACCAGATTAAGAACAGATGGAACCGCACTGGAGTATATCCGCCTCGTTAAGAACGCCACTCCCATACCGACAAAGGCAATGGACGAATCTCATAGGAAAGAAGCCCAAGAAATCCTTGAGAGCGCAAGAGAGCAGGACAATTCCGGTTATGAGTTAGATATTAATATTAAGGGAAAAACCTGATTGACCAGATGGACAGAGATTTTGAATCTGTGGGGCTTGTCCCTTACCACTTCAGCAATGCCGCAGCAGAAGCAGGAGAGGATATCTCAGTGGGACTTATGTAATCATCCCGCACGATGACCGAAAATTCAGGGCAGTTTCTATCTCTAGGCGCAATGGGTCTGTTCGAATAAGAGACGCTTCGGGCAACGAATATCTCATTCCTTGGCAACTGCCGAGACCTTGGAGATAATGAAATGAGTATTACCGATAAACGTGCAAAAACTGCTTCAGCGAGAGGCAAAGTCATCCGGTCAAAAACGGTAATGAGGGCTGTTGGAGATTTGTTATTCCTAGGCAACGAGGTTTACATGCTAGCAGCACCGGATCGGATGCTGACGGTAAAGAAAATCCACTGGGATCGTGAAACTACCGATCTTGAAGACGAGCAAGGAACGGGTTTTACACGATGTTTCGTGGGATGATATAGAATTTCAGCATCCTGAAGATTACCATCTTTCTGACGATGAATGAGGAACTTCCTATGGATGAAAAAGACCTTTCCACGCTTGTACAGGAACTGCTGACTCCGATCCTCTCCGCCATCGTCTCCACAGCATATACCACGAATCCAAGGCCCAAAAACATCCCCTCCAACCCTAAGATAGTTGAGGGTTCACGTTTAGGTATGAATTATGGGTGCTTTCCTTATGTCGCTGGCACCTCCTTTTCCAAGCGGGCCGAGAGAAACAAACGTCTCAGAAGTTTTTTCAGGGCTTCTCAATGCCATGGAACACCTTGTCAAATCCTTCCAATAACGACGCTCCGCTTGCACTTTGCAGGCTAAAAGGCCTTCGGGGGCTACTTCTCCGCCCTGCTTAAAGGTGCCCGTTCCACCATAGCTTTCGTTGCATCCGAATATGGCCTGCAGGTATTTGTCCAAAGCGTTGGAGCTGTGGCCTGCGCATGCCACGGGGATATAGGCAACTAGTCCGGCCACCAAGGCAAGACCTACAGCCACGATCATGATAGTTTTTGACGGTTGCATCGCGACAGCCTCCTTTCGAGCTTCCCATTCTCTGCCACTTACATTAACTCTGATCCGGGGATATGCAAGTTGCATATTCTTCGCTTTGTCCAATGCCCCTGCTTGTTCCATTCTCTACCTCCGAAAGCCTTTGCACTATAGCGTGTACAGACGTGCGAGCCGGATCGAATGCTGAGGGTAAAGAAAATTCACTGCCTGTACCCGTTTTTCTTTTACAGCCTTCGGGCGTCTAGGTACGCCCAAAGTGTCAACTCGGGTTGACACGCCAACGCCCTGATCAAATCGATTCACACGCATCCAGGTATCCGTCTTTGCACATACAGCTCGATCCGATTGGGCAACAGCCAAAAACCTCATCCTTGGGACATTTTTCACACCGATAACAGTTTACAGGGCAGCTTAAATTACTTGATTTGAACGGTCTGCTTGATTTTCTCTGGTATGTAGATTTCTCGTCCATTCTAGATCTCCTTTCAACTATCCGAGCGTGTTCTTCTTGAGTTTAGTATGCTAACGAGTGGAACGGCGTGGAAGTCTGGTTATGGTAGAATTTCGCTTACAGCCCGAATGAGGAACTCTCTTTTGGATGAAAAAGAATTAGCCAAGCTCGTACAGGCTCTGCTGAATGAACTCGATAATCCAGAACGCCAACTCTCAAGCATCGTCCTGGACTTTGACGAATGTGGCATCGATTACTGCATCATCGGCTCGCTTGCGGTTCGCATCCACAACTATGTCAGGTTTGGCGACGACATCTATAATGTACCCCGAAAACTGGACAGGGGGTTAAGGTGGAAAAGTCTACCTTGGTGATGTAGAAATCCTGGGGGGGTAAACCAGGGAGGCTTATGATAGTGGGATGAGAAAGAGGTATGATGCGCAGTTCAAGGCGCGAGTGGCACTGGAGGCTATCCGGGGGGACCGCACTTTAGCGGAGATCGCCAGTACATATCAGGTTCATCCGAACCAGATCACGAAATGGAGGAGGCAGGTCCTTGAGGAGTTGCCCAAAGTGTTCTCCGGAACCAAGGAGAGGGGGGAAGCCCAGCACAATGAGCTTGTAGCGCAGCTCTATCAGCAAATCGGTCAGCTCAAGGTGGAGCTGGACTGGCTGAAAAAAAAAGCTGGACTTATCGGTTGATAAGCTTCGTCAGTTGATTGAGGCCGAGCACGACGAGATCCCGATTTGCAGGCAGTGTGAGCTTCTGGGGCTGTCCAGGTCGAGCCTGTATTATCGGTCCAAGACAGGGGACGACGGCTGCAATCAACGGCTTATGCGCCTGATAGACGAACAGTATACCCGGACGCCGTTTTATGGCGTGAGGCGCATGACGGCCTGTTTGAACACCCAAGGCCATCAGATCAACCGCAAGAGGGTGTCCCGGCTGATGAACAAGATGGGCATAGAAGCCATCTATCCCAAGAAGCGTTTGAGCCGTGCCAACGCAGAGGCCAAGAATTACCCGTATCTGCTCAGAGGCGCGGTGATTGATCGCCCTGACCAGGTATGGGCGACGGACATAACCTATATTCGCATGAGGCAAGGGTTCGTGTACCTTGTGGCGATCATTGACTGGTTCAGCCGCTATGTGGTCACGTGGGCAGTTTCCATAACGATGGAAGCGGATTTTTGTGTCGAGGCCCTGCACAGAGCGCTCGGTACCGGAAAACCGGAGATATTCAATTCGGACCAAGGGTCCCAGTTCACATCCCAAAGCTTCACTGGCATCTTGGAAGCCGAAGGGATCATGATCAGCATGGACGGCAGAGGTCGGGTGTACGACAACATCTTCGTGGAACGCCTCTGGCGTTCAGTGAAATACGAGGAGGTCTATCTGAGAGAGTATGCAACGGTAAAAGAGGCGGTCTCGGGCATCGGAGCCTACTTCAGATTCTATAATGAGGAGCGGCCTCACCAGGCTCTCAAGTACAAGACCCCGCACCAACTCTATACCGCGAGACGTACTCACCCGGAACAACCGGACAACATTCACCCAGTACCAAGGAGTACTTTATCACCTTAAAAAAGTCCATTTCTTGTCTTGACAGAGGGGTACACCTCAATCGACATTCTCGTCTCAAGGGAGACCTTCCCCAAAATCAAGCAATTCTTAATCGGAAACGGCTACTCCTACCGACCCGGTTCAACCCAGCGCCTCTACTGCGAGTTCCTCGGCGGTAGAATTCCCATGGACATCTATGTTGAAGGTGAAGAAAGAGAAGGTGGATTCCCTCTACCGGATCCCAGAGCCTCAAGGGTTAAAGCCTTTAGCTGGTGGTACGCGAGCTTGCCGCTTTTGATCACTTTGAAAATCAGGGCAGATGACCTTGGGGACTGTATGTCGTCAGCAGAAGTGGGAATTTTGGGTGGCAGAATTAGCGGAGAGTTTCAGCCCCAGATGATGGTCTTGGGGTGTTTCGGTTTAAGTCCCTACGCCGCATGAGAGTTACGTGTTTAAGGCTCTTGCGACGCTCCAATATAGCTTCTCGTCGGCCAAAGTATACGTCATCAGGGGTCACGTTGCCAAGGGCTTCGTGATAGCGCCCCGTGTTGTAGTAGGTGACAAAACTCGTGATCTCTTGCACAAGATCGTCGGGATACTCCCATACGATCCGGTTTATTTTCTCCTTGCAGGATCGATGATACCGTTCGATCTTCCCGTTGGTCTGAGGGTGATAAGGAGAAGCGAATATATGGGCCAACCCCTTGGCTTGGAGGTATTCGCCAAAGGGCTTGGAGATGAGTGCTGAACCTCTATCCGAAAGGAGTTTTGCTCGATGTTCCTGTGGTAGACGGTCCATGCCGGTTACTTCACAGGCCAACTCAATGACTTCACTGAACGCATCCGTGTCCATGCTAGGCTGTAAGAGCCAGGCCAGGATCTTGCGGCTGAAATCATCAAGCACGGATATCATGTAATACCATCCCCAGTTCTTCACGAGCAGGTAACTTGCATCAGTCTGCCACATTTCGTTGATCCCCTTCGTCTTCACCCTATACTCAGGTCCTGCAGGAAAGGTCTTTTTCCCAGAGGCCTTGATGAGACCGTTTCGTTTCAGGATACGATAGACGCTAGACTCTGATACGGTGAAATCGTCGTTGTCTGAGATATGGAGGCTGATCTCCCGCGAGAACCATTCGGGATGGTGATCGGCGACCTCTAAAATCCTCTCTTGCTCGTGAGGGAGGACCTCGTTCCACGTCTTGCCCTTGAACGGAGAACGATCACGGAGGCCCTCAATCCCATGTCGTTCAAGGTTCGCCTTCCATCGATAGGACGTGGAAAACGGCACGCCTAGACGGATCAATGCCTCCTTTAGAGTCACTTGTGAGGACTCCACAGCACGGAGAATATCCAGCTTCTCTTCGGGTGTCATCCGGAGGTACCGCACTCTCACATGCCGAGACTTTTTTTGAGCCGTTGGACATCAAGCATGGTCTCAGCGAGCGCCTTCTTAAGCGTCTCGTTCTCATCCTTGAGACGCTCGACCTCCACCCTGGTTGCATCTCGCTTAGTATCGACTGTTAGTCCGTTTTTCCCGGCTTCCAGAAAAGCCTTGGACCACTGGTAGTAAAGAGACGGCGAGATCCCCTCCCGCCTGCACAAGTGAGAGACGGAAATCTCCCCTCGCAGACCCTCAAGCACAATACGAATCTTGTCATCAGCCCTGAATTTCCTCCGGGTAGCTCTCCGGATCTCTGCAACCACATCCCTGGCCATGTCAGCTCCTTTCTCTTCCTGGCCCAAGCCAACTATCCGGAGCCGACAGGCACGTCAAGATCATTAATGGTCGAATCTCAACGTCCCAAACTCTCCACTAACAAAATCCCATTTCGATTCCCATTTTCGCTGACGTTGAACAGTGTAAGTTTGAGTTTGCCTTTTGCTATGCCTTCAACGTGGATAACCGGAACGACCCCCCCCATTATCATGGGAAACTGGACCAGTCCGTGCTGGTTCAACTCTTCTGCTTTCAGAGGTTCGTCCGAGGCCCCAAAGTCCACCGTTTTGGCTTTGATCTGGGCTATTCCTCCTCCGGACCCGATTGCCTGATAGCCTATCTTCAAGCCCGTGTTTTGGTTGTACTTTGTGGCCCATTTGGCATAAACTGGATATGGGAAAGTGGCACCCGCGGCACTCAAACTCTCAACATCCGGAGCCGCATTGGCCAAGAGTGCTGCCAGCAAAGTCAGCAAAACAGTCACAACGAGTGTGAGTTTAAAAGCTGATATTGAAGTGGCCCTGCATGAATAGATCTGTCGCCCCATTTTGTCCTCCTTTTTGCAATCAGCAAGATGGTATCGATATGTATACGAGAAACCCTTTACAAGGTGCCCGGCTGACCTTCGGGATGCTTGGGCGGCATATATTTGAAGGACAGCACGGGCATCCGGAGCCGGGATTTCATTAGAAACGATCAATGTTAAGAGATCGCTAGTGCAAAGTTAAAAGTTGGATAGGAGTGGAAACCTTACGTGCTCGATTACGAGCCCAAAAACACAGTGCGTATCCGCTGCCAATCCTCAAAATCTCAGATCGCACATCTCAAAATCGGTATTTCCTAACAAACATTTATAGCAGATCTAATGGGTGGCTCACATTTTCGGCACATTGTGTCTTCGCGCCGACATCGACACGGTGGCTTTCTAAACCTGGAAGAAAGGGACTCCGTAAAGAACTTCGCATCGATATATGCTGAACAAAGCAAGGTTTAATGAAAAACTCACGCCTGGGTAATATTCCCATAACTGACCCAGCCCTAGTAAGGGGCCGGCTGCGCCCACGAGTCAAGCCAGGCACGAAGGTCCTGAAGATCGCTTCATGCGGCCCCAGAGAATAAGCCGACTTTAAGAATAATTAGGAGGAAACAATGGCGGAATGCAGTCTCAGTACAGGTTTACTCAAAGATGTCCTTCAGCACGCCAAACCGCTCGGGCATAACCAAAAACCCCGCAATTTGAATCTTGGTTTCGGCTTCATCTATTACGGGGTTGCAAGAGCCCTCCGGCCGAAACACACGCTGGTGATCGGCTCAGGATACGGCTTCAGTGTGGTCTGCCTGGCTCTTGCCATGAAGGACAATGGACAGGGCTCCCTTACGTTTGTGGATCCCTCGTATTCCTTGCTAAAGGATGGCCCTCTAAAGACTATGGGAGGCCGCGCCACTTGGAGTTCCGACACCAGCGTTAAAGAGCATTTTCAGAGATTCGGAGTTGAAGATGTCGTAACCCACCACAAGATGAGGAGCGACCAGATGTTTCCATCTTACGAAGACCTACAGTTGCCCCCCATCGACCTGGGCTTCATCGACGGAAATCATTCATATGAAGATGTGAAATACGATTTCATCAGCATGCTCGGCCGTTGTCGCAAGAATAGTTACATCTTTCTTCACGATACTAACATCTACGTTAGAGAATTCCTTCACCATTCGGGGGTCAAACGGTGGCTGAAGATTGTGAAGAGAGAGGAGCAAGCATTCGAGGTGGTAAATTTCCCTTTTTCATCCGGTGTTGCACTGGTTCGAGTCCTGGAGCCCGCTATATGGAAACAAGCTCATTGACCCGCATCTTCTTGCTATGCTTTTTGGTCATAATCGCTGCATTCCTTTTCTGGCGCTACATCTGGTTCTTCCGGAATCCGGACAGAACCATTGCTCAGGGCGAAAACATTGTTAGCCCGGCCGATGGGACTGTTGTGTACGTCAAAAGGGCCCAGCCGAACGAAGAGGTAATAGTTATAAAACAAGGCGTCGCAGCCCGCATTAGAGACATAGTGCGACAGGACATGGACGCGCCTAAGCTCGTGGTAGGCATCTTCATGAGCCCATTTAATGTTCACTATAACCGCGCACCCATAGCAGGGAGAGTCGAACAGATCGTTCATCACCCTCCAAAGACGACAAACCTGCATATGGGACCAATGCACCTTCGGACACTGCTCAATCGGCTGCCCCTGTATGAAAACAGCCTCCACATATTGGAGAACGAGAGAACCGTGACGAGGATCAGCGGAAGATTCCAAGGCGATGAAATGTCCTGTTACGTGGTCCAGATAGCGGGAAAAAATGTGAACGGAATTGACAGCTATATCCCTGAAGGGGGAGACGTCCGCAAGGGAGAGATCTTTGGAATGATCCGTATTGGATCTCAGGTGGACATAGTTGTTCCACAGTTGGCCGAAATGCAAGTCAAGGTGCGCCCTGGAGACAAAGTACGAGCCGGTGAGTCTGTGCTCGTGGAATGATCAATCAAAACCAACTTACATGAATACACAAGAAAGGTGGCAATGGCATGAACATCGATCTGCATGTCCATTCTAAGTTTTCAAAACGCCCTTCGGAGTGGATCCTCAAAAAGCTTGGCTGCCCGGAAAGCTTCACCGACCCCTTGCATCTTTACAGAATTGCAAAGAAGAGAGGAATGTCCGCGGTCACAATTACCGATCACAATACAATCGAGGGCTCTTTGGAAATCGCCCATCTACCGGACACTTTCATAAGTGAGGAAGTGACCACCTATTTCCCTCACGATGGCTGCAAACTTCACGTCCTGGTATACAATATTGATCAGAAGCGACACGAAGATATTCAAAGAGTTCGTGAGAATGTGTTCGACCTGACAGCTTACCTCAGAGAAAGCAGGATAACCCACGTCCTCGCTCATCCGCTGTTTTCTATAAATGGGAAACTAAGCATCGAACACTTTGAGAAGTGTCTGCTCATTTTCAAGAATTTTGAACTGAACGGTGCGCGAAATGAGGAACAGAACCGGTGCCTCGAACTCGTGCTCTCTATTCTGACCCCGGAAAAGATTGAACAACTTGCAGAAAAGCACAATTTGACCCCATCGTTTATATTCCCGTGGGTAAAGAACCTGACCGGAGGATCGGACGATCATAGCTCTCTCACAATAGCCCGCAGATATACTGAAGTGGAATCGGCGGAATGTGCGGAACAGTTCCTGCGAGGAGTCGAACAGAACGAGGCCAAAGTGGCCGGTCCCGGGTCGACTCCCAAGACGCTGGCTCACAATGTGTACAGCGTAGCATATCAATTTTATCAGCATAAATTTGATTTGAAGCGGTTCGTTAACAGCGACGTCATTTTTAAATTCTTGGACAGGTTCCTTCAGGTAGGCCAAGACCGTGAGCCGGGTCTTCTGGCAAGACTGGATTTCTACTGGAACCACGGGAAGAAGCACAAGGCGGATCGCGGCGGAAATGGCACCGTCCTGAACTTGCTCCGGCAGGAGACTCACCGACTGATTTGGGATGATCCGCAACTTTCGGAGATTTTCAAAAACGGTAACGGAGATAGCGAAACGCTCGACGAGAAATGGTTCCATTTTGTCGACAAGGTTTCAACCAAGGCTCTGGGGCACTTTACCGACCACGTATTGGACAGCCTCTCCGGAGCCCATTTTCTTAATCTCTTTAGCGCGTTGGGTTCTGCCGGGGCGCTATATTCGGTGTTGGCGCCGTATTTTGTTGCCTTCTCGATTTACTCGGAGGATCGTCATTTCGGCAATGTGGTTCTTGCCAGGTTTCTCCACGAAAAACCGAATTGCTCGAAGCAAGCTGGAAGCCTTAAAGTAGCCCACTTTACGGACACGTTCTACGAAGTCAATGGAGTCGCCGGCACGTTGAAAGGGCAAATAGGGGCCGCCCTTCGGGCAGGCAAGAACTATACGGTGATAACCTGTGATCCCGGGCATCGCACCAGTAATGAGGGGGTCACGAACTTCAAGCCCATCGGAGTTTACGAAACACCTGTCTATCCGGAACAGAAGCTCTTCTATCCCCCGTTTCTGGAAATGCTTGACTACTGCTACAATGAAGCATTCACTCACATTCATTGCGCGACGCCGGGTCCTCTTGGACTCGCAGCACTAGCCATTGCGCGCATATTGAAGATTCCTATCGTGGGAACTTACCATACAGCCCTACCTCAGTATTCTCAGTATCTCACCGAAGACGCCTCAGTCGCTGAACTCATGTGGAAATACGTCCTGTGGTACTACGACCAAATGGATCGCGTGTATGTGCCATCCAGAAGCACGGCTACCGAACTTGCAGAAAGAGGGATACCCCGTCGCAAAATTATTGTCACTCCGAGAGGAGTGGACAATGCCCGATTCCACCCGGCTAAGCGCAGCGGCTGTCTTGATGGCCATTGCAGTAGCAAGGAAGCGGTGAAGCTCCTGTATGTCGGCCGAGTATCCAAGGAAAAAAACTTGGAGATCCTTGTGAAGGCTTTCAGGTCACTTGGTCCAGTCAGGGGAAAAAGTGAATCTGTTCATTGTGGGGGATGGTCCGTATCGTCGAAGAGATGGAGCAGGCTCTGACGGATACCCCGACTATTTTCATGGGATACGTGGAGGGTGAGGCGCTTGCGGAAGTCTATGCTTCCTGCGATCTTTTTGTGTTTCCCAGCACCACCGATACCTTCGGAAACGTGGTTCTGGAAGGTCAGGCCTCCGGGCTTCCGGTTATTGTGACCAATTGCGGCGGACCTCAGGAGAACATCATTCCGGGAAAAACAGGCATGGTAGTTGAAGGAAACAGCGAGAAAAGCCTTCTGGACGGAATACAGATCTTGCTGTCAGACCCACGGCGTCTGAAGGAGATGGGGAAGGCGGCCCGTGGGTACGCGGAGAGTCGGTCATTCGACATTGCGTTCAACAAGGCGTGGGATCTTTATACCGAAACCCCGGACGCTTTTGGGACCAGCTTTCAGGTACCTTGGATTTGGTCCTTTCAGGCAGAGGGCCCACAGAGGCAGTCAGCTTAGATATTCTGCTCTTCTTTTGCTGATGCTGTGACAAAAGTTGGCTGCTGAAGTGACATTTATGCCGTTGGACTATTACTTGGCGTCAGTGCTCGACTGGACCCAGAGTCTAGGTGGATGGGGCCCCATTGTTGCTGGGGCATTGTACATTTTGGCATGCCTACTGTTTCTTCCCGGATCGATCCTTACTCTAGGTGCAGGCTTCTTGTTCGGCGCTCCCGTGGGAATTCTAACCGCGTCGATAGGGGCCAATTTCGGGGCTTGCACCGCTTTCGTCGTCAGCCGAACTGTTGCTCGTGACTGGATCGCCCAAAAAATAGCCGGCAACCCAAAGTTTGCAGCCTTGGATGCCGCTGTAGGCGAAGAAGGGTTTAGGATCGTGTTGCTGCTCCGGCTGAGTCTGGTGTTCCCTTTCAACATTCTGAATTATGCCCTGGGCCTTACCAAGATTTCCTTCCGCAATTACGCTCTCGCCACACTGATTGGTATGCTTCCTGAGACCCTGATGTTGGTCTACCTGGGCTCAGTGGCAAAGTCTTTAGTCGCTGCGGTTACAGGCCAGGCAGACAATGGTACGGGTGGTCGCGTTTTTATATGGATCGGACTTGCGGCCACTATAGGCGTTGCCATCTTAGCAATACGGATTGTCCAACGGAGTCTGAAGGCCGCACAAGCGCCGGTACGCGGTCTCTGAATAACCAACTCAGGATAACCAGCGGCCATGTTTCAGCGGGAAGGGGCGGGTCCTGTCCAATTGGCACGGTCAAGTGCCGGCATCGAATCCTCACGACCTTACCCGAGCTAATCCCGGACCAAAGTCACCGCACACCTCAAGCCATTCCTGTAGCGGTCGAAATGCCTGTCCATCAATTTTTTCGGCATGCTCATCCTTTTTTAATTCTTTCTGACAAAACGTTAACTCCTTCGGGGCATGATCTTACCCAAGCGATAATTAGATGGTTGTGGGGGAATTACTCTTTCTACATGATCCGGATCAGGAGCTTGAAATGATTGAATTAGACGGGATCGGAATGTGCTATCCAAACGGAACCGAGGCACTGCGGCCGACGTGCCTCAGATTCTACAAGGGACACTTTACTGTGTTGCTGGGCCCGTCCGGTGCCGGCAAGTCTACACTGCTCCGCTGTCTCAACTTCCTGAATAGTCCTACGTGCGGTCAGGTCGTCATCGAAGGTCTGGGAAAACTGGACTTCAACGCGAGAAAACTGCGACAGCTCAGAGGCTTCACCGGCATGATTTTCCAGCAACATCAGTTGATATCCGGCCAGAGCGCCCTGAAAAACGTTCTGAGTGGGTCGACTCGGAAAATATAGCTCGTTTCGCAGCCTCTTTCCGCTGCCAAGGCGTGAACAGGAGTTCGCCTTGGAATGTCTTGAGCGGGTCGGCCTTCTGGATAAGGCGCTGGAAAGAGTGGACAACCTCAGCGGCGGCGAGCAACAGCGAGTAGGCATAGCACGAGCACTTGCTCAAAAGCCCCAGTTGATTCTCGCAGATGAACCAGTCGCAAGCCTCGATCCCGGTACGGCTGACAGCGTGCTTGCGCTCCTTCACAAGATAACCAAAGAGGACGTCATTCCCGCGATTGTCAGCCTTCACCAAGTGGAATGGGCAAAAAAGTACGCTGACCGAATCATAGGACTTTCAAAAGGAGCAGTAGTGTTTGACGGAAGCCCCCAGAGCCTGTCCTCGGGGATGCTCCAGCAGATTTATCACGGGAAAAAAGTGAGGACCCCGGCAGCAGCCTGAGTGCGAGTGACGAGACGCGACTATCGTATTGGGCTGGGGCCGGACACCCATTAACTGCCATCTAGCAAGGAAAAAAGGAGGACTTAAAAATGAAAAAAATGGTGTCTATTCTGCTGTCCGTTATTCTTGGAATTGCAAGTGTCTGTCTCGCATACGGAGCAACTGATGCCGATCCCGAGACCCTAAAGATTGCTTTACTTCCGGATGAAAACGCCTCAACCGTCATAAAGAACAACCAGCCTCTCAAGAAGTATCTCGAAGAGAAGCTTGGTAAGAAAATCGAACTCGTGGTCACAACCGATTATTCTTCCATGATTGAAGCCATGCGTCACGGCCGTATCGATGTGGCTTACTTCGGACCCCTTTCTTACGTGCTGGCGAAATCCAAGAGTGACATAGAGCCTTTCGCAGCAGTGGAACGCAAAGGGAGTACCACCTACCAGGGTGTGATCGTGGCCAACGCTGCCGCGGGTATCAATTCACCGAAAGACATCAAGGGCAAGAACATGGCGTACGGTGATCCTGCCTCCACCTCCAGTCATTTGATCCCGAAGTCCCTCCTGGCTGAGCAAGGGCTGGAGGCCAAAAAAGATTACAACGAACACTTTGTGGGGGCTCACGATGCAGTAGCCCTGACTGTTCAAACGGGAAAGGCCGATGCAGGCGGCTTGAGCAAAACAATTTTCGAGTCTCTGGTTGCACGGGGCGTAATAAAACCTGAGAAGGTGAAAGTTATTGCTGAATCCAAACCTTTTCCCGAATACCCTTGGGTACTTAGATCCAGTTTAAAGCCTGAGCTCAAAAAACAAATTGCCTCAGTCTTTCTCGGCATAAAGGACAATGCAGTTCTAAAGACCTTTAAGGCGGACGGTTTTGCCCCTATAACCGACAAGGACTACGATGTGGTGCGAGATCTGGCTCACGTGCTCAAAGTAGACTTGTCCAAAATCTGACAACTGCTGGAGCGCTGTTTCATGAATGAGCGTTACGACCGGGTACTGATCGAACAACGGCGGCAATGGTACCATTCGGCACTCCAAATCGCCCTGGTTGCTCCTATCATCGCAATCTGTTTCTACTACGTCGGGTTGTTTGATCGGCAACGAGTGCTGGATGGTATACCATCTATATTGAGCCTGATCGCTGAAAGCCTGCCTCCGAATTTCGGTGACCTGCCCAATTGGTTCAAACCTCTTTTGGACACCTTGGCCATGAGCATTGCGGGCACAGCGATAGCAGTGGGATTATCGCTGCCTCTGGCCCTGCTTGGAGCACGCAATACGTCTCCACACCCATTGGTGTATCAGATCACCCGGGGGGTGCTTAACGGATTGCGCTCCGTTCCAGAGTTGATAATGGGCATCATCTTTGTGGCTGCCGTCGGATTTGGTGCGTTGCCGGGAGTGCTGGCGCTGGGGCTTCACTCAGTGGGAATGGTAGGAAAATTCTTTGCCGAAGCCATTGAACATGTGGCCGAGGAACCCGTTGAAGCGGTCAAGGCTGTAGGTGCGCGTCCCATGCAGGTTGTTATGCATGCGGTGTTGCCACAGGTGTTCTCGCAAATAGCAGACGTGTCCATTTACCGTTGGGAGTACAACTTTAGAGCCTCGACGGTGATGGGAATGGTCGGAGCAGGCGGCATCGGCTGCGAACTGATGAGCGCGTTGCGAATCATGCAATACCAGGACGTATCGGCCATTCTGATCGTTATTCTGCTGATGGTCACATTGGTTGATAGCTTCGGCGCTCACCTGAGGCAGCGATTCAAATAGACGCGAAGAGGCCACAAGGATGACGCATCGTGTGGTAATCACTCATTGGGTGCACCCGGAAGTTATCCGGCTATTGGAGCAATCATGCGAGGTAATCCCCAACACCACGCGCGAAACACTCCCACATGAGGAGATCTTGAGGCGCACCCAAGACGCCCACGCCATCATGGTCTTCATGCCGGACACCATCAACGATAATTTCCTGGGCGCCTGTCCGAATCTGAGGATTGTAGCAGCGGCTCTTAAGGGCTACGACAATTTCGATGTGGACAGTTGCACGCGGCGCGGCATTTGGTTCACCATTGTGCCGGACCTCCTCACCATTCCTACAGCAGAACTGGCGGTGGGGCTTCTGATCGGCTTGACTCGGAAGATGCTCGACGGCGACCGCTTAATCCGGACAGATCAGTTCAGAGGCTGGCGCCCCAAGCTTTATGGCACGGGTTTGGCCGGCCGATGTCTGGGAATAGTCGGGATGGGGGCTTTGGGCCAGGCGGTCGCAAAACGCCTGGCCGGTTTTGATATGGAGTTGCTCTACGCAGATCGAGTCCGTTTGCCAAAGCAACAAGAAGAGGCGTGGGCGCTGAGTCACGTTTCTCTGGACGGTCTTCTGGGACGAAGCGATTATGTGCTCTTATCCGTCCCATTGACCCCTGATACCCTTCACCTTGTTGATGACAAGGCGCTTGCCAAAATGAGGCCGGGCAGCTTCCTTGTCAACGTCTGTCGGGGGTCTGTGGTGGACGAGCAGGCTGTTTTGTCGGCGCTGGCCTCCGGGCATCTTGCAGGATACGCGGCCGATGTATTCGAGTTCGAAGACTGGGCCAGAAAAGACGGACCAACCTGCATTCCCCGCTCGCTTATGGAAACGAGCACCACCTTTTTCACTCCCCACCTGGGTTCGGCTGTGGACGATGTGCGCCGTGAAATAGCATTGGAAGCCGCGCGCAACATTCTGCAAGCATTCGAAGGAACAAGACCCGACTGTGCCATAAATCGCCTATAGTGTTCGCCAAATATAAGGTCCGAGAGTGAAGATGACTCGGTGGGAGTGAGCATCTTCAAAACTCCGAAGGTCGGTATAGGCATCTCGCCTATCCACGGCGGACCTGCAGATGCCTGCCCCACCAATGTCTCACCAAACTATTGGCAGGGTCTGGCATGTCTTCCGAATAGACGATTCGGGCATATAGTAGTTGCCAAAAATAATGTCCATTTGGCGGTTCGAGATGAAGAATCAGGAAGGCTCCCTGTGACGGGCCTCTTCCCCGTCATTCCTGCGAAGGCAAGAATCTAGTAGGACCGGCCTCCGCGCCGGTCACAATGAGCCGCCGGCAGGGACGCCGGCGCTACCGCCGGATCAACGCCTGGCCTGTACTGCGGCCCGGGGTTCGGGGTGAATGCGAAATGCCGGAAATGGGACAAAAATTTGAGCAATGGCTATAACTTTCGGTAAGTGCAGTGAGGTGCAAGCCATGAAATACCAGATCATCGAAATGAAGGAAAGGAAGAGAATCGCCCTAGTAGCTCACGACAATAAAAAGCCTGATCTCCTTGAGTGGGCCCAGTTTAACCGAGACCTCCTTGTTGAACATGAGCTTTACGCCACCGGCACAACGGGAACTGTTTTAGAGGAATCCCTCGGGATGAGTATCGTCAAGCTCCAGAGCGGCCCTCTCGGGGGAGATCAACAGATCGGCGCAAAGATTGCCGGAGGAGAAATTGATTTTGTCATTTTCTTCTGGGACCCACTCGAACCGCAACCTCACGACCCGGATGTCAAGGCTCTTCTGAGAATCGCTGTGGTTTGGAACATTCCGGTAGCGTGCAATCGGGCTTCCGCGGATTTCATGATCTCGTCAGCCCTCATGTCTTCGGCATACGAACGCCGCCTACCTGATTATGAGGGCTATCGGGAGCGACTGCGGGCGAGTCGAAGCGTTTAATGCCAGGTCGCGGTCAAGCAGGCGACAATCCTAGACAAGAAATGGTGGGACAGAGTGTCATTTATTTGAAAGCGAACTGGTATCAGTCTCATTGTTGCTGCCGCCACCGGATTCTGACCTTCGTGGCTACCAGCCATACGATCCCAAAGACGAACAACAGAGCCCCCAGACCCGACGACAGCATGACGAGAAAACCTAGCGCTGCCACTATAGATGCGAGGATGAGGTGAATTCTTAGGTCAGTCTTTATCCGTTGCTTCCTTGGTAGTCCATTGTCTGCCACCGTCACCATTTGGCTTTGCACCATGGGGCCGAAACCTTGCTCATCCCGACCGCAATGAAGACACACTTTTGCTGCCGACGGTTTATCTCCGAAACAGTGCGGGCACTTAACCATGTCTGCAGACATAAAATCACTCCCTTCACCAAGCTGGTAGTAAACCCGCGAGAATAGAGCAGGGCGCTAACTCACCCCTCACCATATTACCGATCATAATAGGTCCTAAGTGGTTTTGTGTGGTTTCGCTGGCTTCTCTTTTTCGGCCTTTTTTAGCTGCTTCTGTGAGCGCGGTTTAGGCTTCGCGTGGCCACCTCTGGCGTGCTCTTCCAGAGTCCTGACGGTTCCGTCGCTTCTTCTTCAGTCTCCTCGTGCTTTTTCATCGTCGGGGCTGGCGCTGGCCGGCTTGCTACTATTGTCTTTGCCTTCCCTCTCCCCGGCTCCTCAGTCGCCTCGCCAAGAATTTGCCGACCCGTTTCATAAAGCATAAATCCGCCCTTTAGGATAACCTTCAACACGGGCCTAGTAGCGGACCATGCCAATGATATAACCACGGGCGCCGCAAGCAGGCCTGCCCCCACTGCTACGCCAGTCCATAGATCACCTTTTGGTCTGAAATCCCAAATTGCCATTTTCAGCGCCCCTCCTTCTATGCTGTTTTTGACACCGTGGCGCCATCTTCTCTTTTCCCACTATCCTGAGCCTGTGGTCTGGTCGTCCAGATGTCAAGTTAGGGTTTCATTAATACGCGATTCCGTAGCACCGAATGAAGCGGCTCAATCACCGCCTAGCTCCCCGTCTACTACCGAACTTATTTCACTCCCCACCGTGGCGATCTCATTCATCCTCTCCAGGGTTGTCGCATCTAAGTGGCCGTAGGCATCGACGAACTTTTGCAAATAATCGGCGACTATTTTTCCGAGATGCATGCCGACCGACAGGCCAACCCAAAATTCCATGACGCATTTCCTCCAGGTCAGAAATCCAAGACGATCCCTATCCTCTGTTGTTGTCCCGAAGCCCACCAAGCCTCATGAGAATGCCTTTCGAACCGCGATAGCCGCCTGCAAGCGAAAACTCCAGAACTGACCGTAATCCCTAAAAATGCCTCCACATTAACATTTAATTTGTTGCTAATACTCTCCTAACATGCAGGGACAATTCTGTAAACAGACCGATGCAGCGAAGGTCTTGGCCATAAAGACGCCGCACTGCTCGTCAGAATCGAAAAGGAGAAAAGCATGGCCTTCTATCTCCACGAGGTACCGGGTCGTTTGAGAATACAGATTCCAGCTTTGAAGAGAAGTCCACGGCGCGGACAAGAGGTTCAGGATCTCTTGGAGGATTTCTCCGGCATCAAGTCAACCTCTGTGAACACCGTCACGGGCAGCGTAATAGTTCATTTTGATCCCGAGATTGTGAATTCCGGGGCCATTCTGACTATTCTTTCCCGGGAAGAGTATATTGACGTCACAAGAGCAATTTCAACAGAAAATAACGCTGAAAATACTCTTGCCAAAGCAGGTCACGTCGTGTCCAAGGCTCTGCTAGGAATCGCATTGGATCGAGCTTTGCAGGGCTCCCCACTATCGATTCTCACCGCTTTCATCTAAAGTTCGCTCGAAAATAGCTGACACCCACCCCGTTACTAGGATTTGAGAACATCCGCTTTGTCAGTCGCCTCCCACGGCAAGTCCATATCTGTCCGACCGAAATGACCGTAAACGGCAAGTTTGCGATAAAATCCTCCCTTAGACATGGAAGGCAGCCTCATCAAGTCAAACTGTTTGACGATCCCGCCCAGCCTGAAATCAAAATTCTTTTCCACCAGAGCACTGATATCATCATCGGAGATTTTGCCCGTTCCCATGGTCTCAATCTGGATGCTCACCGGGCCAGCCAGTCCGATTGAATAGCTGAGTTGAACCTCGCATTGGTCAGCCAGCCCCGCGGCCACAACATTCTTGGCTGCATATCGGGCCGCGTACGCGCCGACTCTGTCAATTCTCAATGGATCTTTTCCGCTGAGGGCGGACCCGCTGTTTCTGGAATATCCCCCGTAAGTATCAATTGCGTTTTTTCTGCCCGTAAGGCCTGAGTGCACGGACGGGCCGCCCAATTTCAGGGGACCGCCCGGGTTTATTAAGATTCTGGTTTTTTGGTCCGGGACTATGGGCTCACCCTCAAATACCGCCTGTACGACCGCCTCCATCACGTCCTCTCGGAGGCGCTCCGGTTTAGGGTAAGTCCGATCGTTCTGGCTTGAATTGATCGTGATGCTGTGGATTCTGCGAGGCACTCGATTCCGGTATTCCACTCCGATCTGAGTGGTGCCGTCAGGCGCCAGATACGGCAACACGCCCTGCAAGCGTACTTCGGAAAGTCTTCGCGAAATCTTGTGTGCAAGCCATATCGGGAGTGGCAAAAGTGTAGGTGATTGATTGCACGCAAAACCGAAAAGAGTGACCTGATCGTATGCCACGATTCCGTCAATGTCGTTCTCGGACGCTTCTTTTTCGTCAACCAAGCAAGGATGCTCAGGTGTCATTTCTTTCAGGCTGGTCAATATACTGCACGTCTTGAAATTAAACTCATGGTCAATGTAGCCGATTCGTCGGATGACCTTTCTGGCTACGTTCGGAAAGTCCACCTTGACCTCCGATGCAAACCTGGCAGCGATGAAAACCAGCGAGAGCGACACTGCACATTCGGCTATAATCCTCGCACAGACGTCACGTTCGAGAAAGCGGTCTATAATAGCATCGCTTATTTGATCGCAGAGTTTGTCAGGGTGTCCTTCGGTAACCGATTCCGACGTGTGTATGAAGTCTTTTTTCATTTGCTATGCACCGCTCCGCCTTTTGTGGCTTCATTTAGGAGTAGAGGAGCCAAGGAGGCAACCCCGATCACGAGCCCGTCAAAGGCGCTCACCGAGGTTGTACCGAGCAGACTTCTCAGTCCGGGAACAAAGAAAGTGCCCAATTGTAACCCGAGCGAACCGATGACCGCTATATTCAGGTACTTGTTGGGAGCAGCTTTCTCCGCATCGAATATGCTGCGGTGTTCCGAACGACAACTTATCGCGTGGAGGATCTGTGACGTCGTAAGGGTTTGAAATGCCAATGTTCCCGCTGCGGGACCCATGCCGTATCTCATAACCCCGTAACCATACGCGGCGAGTGAAGCCGTGGTCATCGTGGCCGCTTCGAAGGTTATTCTTTTAAAGTCCTCCGTCTTGACAATCGGCTCCATTGGGTCCCGCGGGGGCTGGTTCATTACATCCGGTTCCGCCGGTTCCAGGGCCAAAGCAAGGCCGGGAAATATGTCGGAGACAAGGTTGATCCAGAGTAGTTGCATGGCATTAATGGGGTATCCCAATCCCAGGGCGCCTGCTATGAACATCACCTGGATTTCGCTGAAATTGGTGGCGAGAAGATAGTGGAGCGTCTTCCTGATATTGTGATAAATGGTTCGGCCATCGCTTATGGCAATTATCAGAGTTTCAAGGTCATCTTCTTCGAGGACCACATCAGCCACATCACGAGCCACATCAGTGCCGGCCCGCCCCATGGCTATGCCGACGTCGGCTGCCTTGAGAGCAGGTCCGTCATTTATGCCATCACCGGTCATAGCTACAACCTTGCCGGTGCTCTGAAGAGCTTGGACGATCTGGAGCTTGTTCGACGGGCTGACCCTTGAAAAGATGTGCACCTCGCTGCTCAGGGCTTTCAAGACGGCAGGATCGGTGCTTGTGAGATGTGTCGAATCGAGGATCTCTAACGACCCTCCATTATTAAGCCCCAACTCTTTGCCTACTGCATAAGCCGTGGGGCTTTGGTCCCCCGTGATCATTACCGTTTCCAGACCGGCTCGATGAAACATTGCGATGGATTCTTTTACCCGTTCCCTTATCGGGTCGGCCATGCCAACGAGGCCCAGCCAGGTAAAACCATTTTCGTTCTCCAAGTGCTCTTCGCCATTCCGGATCGCGTACGCGACGCCAAGGACCCGTAAAGCCTTGCCGGCCATTGCATCGTTTTCAGCTTCGATGAGGTCTCTGTCTTCATCACTTAGGGGGACCTCTATCCCGTCCCTAATTTGACGGCCACATTTAGCCAGAACTTCCGCAGGGCTTCCTTTCATCGCAACCAATCTGTTGTTATCCACAGACCCGTGTACAGTGCTCATGAATTGGCGATTATCAGACCGGTAGAGAGTATCCATCAACGGGTGCTGCTCTCTCAAAGCGCGAACGTCCACGCCTGCGCTTATTGCCATGTGAATCAGAGCATTCTCGGTCGCAGAGCCGTTCAGCACAAGTTGGCGCTTCCTGGTCTCTATTTGGGTTTCATTGCATAGCACGCACACATGAATAAGTTTCACGACCTCCTCGTATTTGGAGGGATCTAAAGATCCTGTCCCGTCGAAGAAGAGACCATCCTTTATTTCTATGTGCTGCGTTCCGGAATAGATCCTTAGGACCGACATCTTGTTATGCGTTATGGTGCCTGTCTTGTCGAAACATATCGTCTGGACGGAGCCGAGCGTGCATACCGCATCGAGATTCCGGATCAGGACTTTGTGCCGCCTCATATTCTTGATCCCGAGCGCAAGCGTGGTCGTTGCAACAGCCGGCAGACCTTCCGGAACAGCCGCAACCGCAAGAGAAATTGCCGTCTTCAACATCTGTAGAAAGCCGTTCCCGCGGATGAGTCCGATGAAGAAAACTAACCCGCAAACAGCGCCGGAGATTAAAACCAGTTGATCGCCTATTGTGCTTAACTGCCTCTCAATGGGCGTCTCAGGGGCTTCGGCCTCGCCAACAAGGCACTGAATCTTCCCCATTTCTGAATTGCGGCCGATGGCCACAACAACTCCGAGGCCCTGGCCTCCTGTAATCAAGGTACCCGAATAAACCATGTTCGTGCGGTCTGCAAGAGGAATCCTGGCTCCTTTGAGCGGCGATGAAAACTTACTAACGGGCATGCTTTCGCCGGTGAGCACCGATTCGTCGGCAGTCAAATGACCGGCCTCCACCAGCCTCGCGTCGGCCGTGACGTAGGTCCCGGGCTTGAGGACTAGAATGTCTCCCACCAGAACCTGCTCGGCGGGTATTTCCAGCGAGCTTCCTTCTCTCACTATCTGCGCGTATGGGCGGATCAGCTTCTTCAGTGAATTAATGGTCTTTTCGGCCTCACTTTCTGTGAAATAGCCGATTACCGCGTTAATACCCACAACGGCCATGATTACGACGGCATCTGCGAGGCCCCCGGTAACCACGGAAAGACCGGCAGCAGCAGCCAACAACCCAACGGGGAGAGACATGAACTGGTCGACAAAGATGTCCCATTTAGAGCGAGAAAGCGCCTCAGGGACGACATTGAGACCGTATTTACTCAGGCTCGTCTGGGCCGCTTCAGCCGACAACCCTTTTTTCTTTGAGGAATTTAGTGAAGCAAGTGCGAATTTCGCGTCCATCAAGTGCCAGAGCTTGGTCTCCTGCTCTCTCCCAGCGAAAATGTACTGCTGATCTTCTTTGGCGCGAGTGACCCTGAGTTCGGTTACACGGGCAGGGAAGCCCTGTGGAACAAGACCCGAACCATTCTCGGCCTGAGAAACCTCTATTTCTTGCTGGTAAGTTACAGCGATCTGCTCCACGTGGGAAGCTATCTTGCGGGGGTTGCAGTCGGGATCAAAAATTATAAGGACGTTTCCGGTGAGAATGCTGGCAGAAACTTGTCCTACCTCCGGGACTTCCAAGAGCAACATTTCCAGTCGGTATTTGAGTGACTCTGAACGGTAGAGGCCCTTGACTTTGTACCTTGCTCTACCTCGTACAGAATTGTGGATTTGTTTTACCAACTCAGTTAGCCCCGTAAGGCGCAACAGTACACTTCCGCGCGGGAACGCAGTATGTCACGCCGAAATTTGCCCTAGGGTTCATCAAAAAGGGAGTTAAGTTAATCTATTTATCGCAACATCGGGGTTGAGAGGTGGTTATCAATCTCCATCCGCATCATCAACTTCTGCTCACCAGGTTTTCCCCCTCGTCCCACTCATCCACCTGCGCCCGGGTAAATACGCCAAGGGCGTAGTAGAAGGCCGTGTACCATGCGGGCATGGCCAAATTTCCCCGGGCAATCTGCCAGATCCCAGAGAATAACAGGCTCACAAAAACCAGACTCGGGATGTCTACCTCGCCGCCGGTCATTTTCTTGAGGTATTGGTTATACCCCTGAAAAGTATCGGCCACATTGCCAAACAGAGTCTGCTTGCCTCGGGTGGGCCGCCCCAAGAGAAACAAATCGTTTTCCCGGGCAAATTCAGCGAGGGTCTTGGTTTCACATTCGTAGGAAATCAGGGCGCTCCCCGTCTGGGAATTCACCTTGATTTCGCCCACGCCCGGACATGCGGACAGGCGCTCCCGCAGAGTGGAAAAATATGAGACATCCCCCTTCTTGGAAGGAACCTTGATCCTAAGCCTACGGGCCATCCCATGGGACACATGAGCATCAGGAATCATTCGCCCTCTCTTTGCAGTGTCTGATTCTTTACGCTCCTTTTCCCTTACCCTTACAGGTGCCAGTTCGGCCTGCACTTCAGATTTTGCTTCGGCAGCCAGATCTTCCACTACTTCGGCGACCTCGGCGATCATTTCTCTACCTTTTTCGTAAAGCATAATGCCGCCCTTCATGGCTGCCTTTGCCACCGGCCTCGCTGCGGCCGCTATCATCGGAATCACCACGGGGGCTACCAGGAGTCCCACACCAATTGCGACGCCGGTCCACAGATCCGCTTTAGGTCTGTAATCCCAAATGGCCATTTTATGTCTCCTCCCGTAGGAACAATTATATACAGCACTCCCCATCGTAATAGGTTAGCGCATTGTTAAGAATATGTCTACTTTGTTAGGGCTGTATTAGAATTGTGTTAAAAGTCGCAGTTCACAAACTTTTTTATTGAAAAGCCTCGATGTCTCTGCCGGAACCATTGGAAGGTGGGGACCGTAGTTTTCTTTCCTCGGTACCCCTGCCTGAAGTCCGGCTCGATCAAGTCGCTGATGCCGGCTTCATGAATTCAGCCTCCACATGCCGGAGAACGAGACGGCGGTGAGGAGAATGAAAAGCAGCAGCGACGCAATGACCGCAACTGCAAACCCCATCAGTCCAATCTGCCCAACCCGTTTCATGTCTCCTCCTGATGCGTGCACGAAAATCGAACTAGATGTCACGCATGCAGATTCCACACTCCGACTGGATTGGAGGCGGCGCAATGTGAGCCCAATAAAATGGGCAGCGCTGTTTCCTCCACTGCCAAGGGATGCGAATCGGCGACACTATTCTCGATCAGGAGTGTTGGGCGACGATTATGGATAGATTAAAAGATCATTAGGACCGCGGCACGGTGCGTAGAACCAATGTATTGTAGAACGACAGAGCCCTCAAAGGCTAAACCCGCTCTTCAACCACGTGAAATGACATCGTGCACGCTGTTACCATGCTTCGCCCGGAGAATAGCAGTCCGGCCCAACCGAGCGCCTGCAAAAATATGATCACGGCCGGGTCCCACAGTGTAGCAATGCCCATGCCCAGGTTGGCGGCCGCAGTGAGTGGTTCCGGGGCGCTCCAGCCAACCAGCAGAAGGACATACACGATCGCGGCGACGCTCATCATCTGATAGGCGCTAATCTTGCCACCTCCCCGGAAATCGGCTCTAAGAAGCTCGGATACGGCTCTCCAAGCCTGGGTAATTACTATCATCAGGATGAGCGCCGCAGAATAGTAGCCCTTCAAGTAAAGAAAGATTCCGGCTAGGCTGATACCTACGTGTAAAATGGCCGTGACGGCCTGTATCGGTATGACTTTGGTACCGTCCAGACCCCCTTCGTAGGCTATCTTCTTGGTTTTGCCTGAAAAGACAAAAGGATGCCGGCCTATGATGCGTCGAATCCATGGCCCGCATTGAGACAGTGGTTTGCCGTAGCAACAACCGAAACTTATGCACGCCAAACGTCCTAAACCTTCTCCCAATCCGTAGGATATGGAAATAGACGCAAGTGCAGGAATCACAGGAACGGGGTGGTTCGCTCCAAAGGCAAGGTCAACAACCCACAAAATGCCCGGAGTCACTAAAAATCCCACGAAGGATGCGCCGCCTATTGTGAGCGTGTGAGGCTTTTTCTCAACTATCCGTGCCACGAGCTTTGAGGCCGGGAGACAGACGATGAGGACCATGCACAAAATGAAACCCGTCACAGTCGCTGGCACGCCGATTGCGCCCATGAGAACGAACGTGATCGAAGCGGCCGCCACGATCGCCGCAGCACTGAAGAGGCCATAGTATGTGAAGTTTAGTCCTCTCCACTTGTTGCCCTCTTCTTTGGCCATAGGAATCGTTGCCATGATCTGCCATTTTTCTTGCGGCAAAGTCTTGAAAGCCCACCTGAGTACCAACGCGAAAAAGATTGCCAGCCCCAACACGAACGACTCATCTGACATTCCACAACTCCCTTTACATTGCTTTTGGCTTGAACTGACTGGTGCACCCGTCCGCTCCGCGCAGATCAGTCAGAAGCACGTTTTGTGCCCTCGCGTATGATGCAAGTGCCGATAGTAGATCGCACTTTCAAGTCGGTTTCCACTAACGGCCGGCCGAAGCCTTTGGAAAACCGACTTTGCACGCCGTACAGACGCAAATTGCGCAAAAGATCCTCTGCAAACTCAATCCGCCCCTGCTGGAACAAAACCACATCGGTACTGCTTCCAGGCCGATACAGGCTCTTGGGTAATCCCTTCCCGAGAAACATGCCCGATTCCACCAGACGTGGATTTTCGTATCGGGTTTCGCTGTAGGCCTGAACGATGTCACCGATCATCAGAGCCACGACTTCTATCATTGCAACAAGACCGATGCCTGTTCCGCCCGGGACGTCCGTATCTATGATGGTGACCACGCGCCTGTTTTTTGAAAATGGCGTCACAAGAGCAACAACTGCACCAGGGTTGCAGGAATGATAGTCTCCGGAAATTTCATATATATCCACCACCTGCCCGGCCACAGGCGTGTGGTTGTAATGATATTTGTCCGGGGTCAACCTGAAGACCGCAAAATCTCCATTAAGGAACGCTCTGATCCATTCCGGCTTGTCCGGGCTGAGAAGTTCTTCAAGATCGAAAAACTTTTCTTTGAGAAACAAGCTGGAATTCTCGCTCAGTGAGCCGATTATAACCCTGGAATCTGCCGGAGATACTACGGTCTCCGGCCGTTCATCCATGGATCGGCATTCCCAGTACCGGATTTGACGCTCAAAGACCTTTCTCAAGGTCGTCAAACTTTTGGGCTCAACGCATTCCGCTAAGTCTACGCCGTATTTCTTCAGTGAGGCCCTGGCCCGATAACCGAGACGAGCATCATATTGTATGGACGCGAGCAGCCGAGACGTGCGGGCGCTGGTGAGTACCTTGAAAAGGAAGGAAGCTCTTTCTCTGCATACTGAGTACAGCAGTCGGATCGCTCTGTCTCCAATGAAGGCCTCGGTGCAAACTTTCCCGGACTCTCTGTCCACGAACTGGTGCTGCATGGCCGGGATCATATAGTCACAGCCCCTTTGAAGCGCAGACGCTTTCATGGTGAACGGTGATAAGAACAAGGTCGATGAGTGCCTTCAATACTTCGAGAGACGCGGCTTCGTCGAGCACATCATTTTGAACGGTTGTGAGAAATTCGCAGGCATCTCGGTCTTTTGTAGAATATGAAAGGGCTTCTCTATAATCTCTTCCGGATTCAGCCGAGCCCAATTCCATCGCTAGAAGATCTTCGTGCAGGAAACGCATGGCTTCAACCAGGTGCCGTTTCTTCAGGACCGTCCTATAGTACCGTTCCGAAGCCAGGTTGAATTCATCTGCGGTCAAATTCATGGGAGAGTCCGCACCGGTGGACTCGAGTATGCCGCTAGTCAACTTTCCCGCGGCTGAAAATTCTTGAGGATTCTCCAGCCTTGCCTTGAGATCCGCCACTGTATCTTCCAAATGAAGACTTTCGATCAGATCAGACGCTTCGTGTATGAGGAAATCAACCAAAGCTAGCCGATATTGCCGGTTGTACACTCTCAAGTACCCGGGATAGCGCCGACTGTATCGCACTCCTCTCGTGCGCTTCATGATGCTTTTCATGAACAAATTTCGAGTATTATTGAAAACAAAAAAAGTCGGCAGTCCGATAGCGGAGCCGAAAAACATTTGCCTGCGTTCACTTTCCGTGAAAGGGTCATCGGGAATGTGGGAATGGGTGATCTTGCCTTGAAGCGCCAATTTGTAGGCCAGAGCAGTCACCAGATTTTGCAGATTGGTAGCGTCAGCCATGTCATGCTCGATGCTTTCAAACAGGCTGTAATGACGTCCCTCGAATCCCGAGAACCCTACTTTTCCGAATTCCCGGAGTCGATAAAGCAGGTAGAGTGACATTTCTTGGTCAAACACGCCAAGGTCGGAGAGGTCCTTTTTTAGGCGTTCTTCATTTCCGAGTTTTCCATCGAGTGCCGGGCTCTTTTCGGTGCTCATCAGCGTGACCAGATAGTCGAGGAGCCTGAAATCCGAGACAAAGTCCCCTTTCACCCGAAAAAGGCGGCTAATTGCTTTGTCGAGAAAATCGACGCCGAAGGGCGTCACCGGCCGACCTAGGATTTTCAGCGTTGCTTTCTTCTTCCACCGCCGCCAGATCATTCTCAAATGGGTGTAGTCAAGTTCGTGAGGCAAAAAGCCAAGAACCTTCTCCGGATGAAAATCTGCGAAATCGATTCTGTACGGTGCTGCGCTGTATGTCCCCACGAAGAGCGGGAGAAAGTGTTCCACTATCTTGATTACCAAGTCCCCCACGAATTTTTCATGAGCGGCTGTGAATCCCGAAGCTTCGTCTGCGAGATGGGCTGTGAGCTTGGCGCTGCCAAGACTGATATGAATCCCATTGTTTGCAAGGCTGATGTTCGACATATTCGGCAAGACAACGAGATTGCGGGTAATTATTGCCGCCTCCTTGAGCTTTGCGACCGCATTGAGTTGGCTCCGACTCAAAACCTGGTGGCACAGACACATATACTCGTGTTTGTCCTTGCCATTGTCCCATCCGGAAAGGCATGGGCTCATAAAGAGCTCTCTGTAGAACGAGTCTGCGATACATTCGTTGAGTTTCTTCAGCCGAATAGGCGGGTGCGGAGAAAAATAGAGGAGCGCTTTCTGGCCGCTTTCATTGAGAGCAAATTTTTCGTTTGCATACATTATCAGGAGTTGTGTGAGCAGGTATCTCTTCGATGTTTCTTTGGCGAGTGATCGACCGAAGCCCGCACCAGATCGAGGCCCCACGACATAAAAAGAAAAGGTTTCCGGCGACGTATTGTCATTGAGTAGGTGGTCCATGACGCGCATCCCTGTGAGATGGATGAGGTCAGGCAGTCCTTCCTGGGCGCCCATCACATCCGCCAGAGACAGTTTCAGCAAGTAGCTTATCGGAACGCGAAAATAGTCCTCGCCGCCTTGCCGGCAGACAAATTTATCGGCATCGCCTCTTAATCGGCTGTTCATATTCTTCTTGTCCAGGCGCAGATCCGAATCAAAAATTCGTTTCGCGAAAGGACTTAGTTTCTTGATCGGAAATCTGACCCAGCTATTCTCCCATATACATTCGGAGTTTTTGGCAAGATATCCTTCGAGATCGGTTACGACTTGCTGGGAAGTATCCCCCGCGGCAGCTCTCTTCATGATGTTGGCGAAGTAGTTGGAGCTTTCAATAACTATCGGCAGATCCACACATTCTTTGTTGCCCGATACGGCTGCTTGAAGTTCGGTTTCCGACCCTGCCGTGGCATCGTCAAGCGCGAAAGGTATCGACTCCACAAATCCTGCGCTCCTGGTTCCCGGAATTCCAAGCACCTGACGTATCGTTTCAATGGAGAAGTGACCGTCGTTATCTGCTACCGTCATTTCTTTCGTCCGAAGACCAAGCATCGCTGCTGTCACCTCTGTGTAGGATTCAAGCGCTGATCTTTCCTTTGGTTTAAGCACCACCTGAGTTAGTAAGGTATTAGCGTTGTGACATTTTTTGGCTAGGACTGCGGATAGATGAGCCATTTATGGCCATTGCCAAAATATTTGGTCCATCGTGCCCGTCCGATTGCTTGCCTATGGCATGAACCAAGAAAAAACATAGTCCTAAGAGAATCCTCACAACCCTGTGGTCTTATGCATTCGCCAAACCAGCGCAGAGAAAAACTTGAGCCCAAACGCATGGGTTTGGGCGGTGCGCTCGATTTAGCCCACCGGGGGGCCAACCAGTTGTCCCAGGGTTGGCAGGATTTTCTTCGGTGTCATGCGAGGCACCTTGCTAAACCTGAACTTCCAGGACTATCAAGCAAAGGAGGCGAGCATGTATGTTGAGCAAACGATCAACGATCTCATTGAAACGGGGTGGTCCATCCTGGACGCCAGGACGGATGAGGCCGCAGCCTCGAAGTGGAAAACGCAGGCCCTCGATTGCCTCACTTCCCTGCTGGGGCCGAATCACATTTACGTTACGCACCTCAAAGATTTTTTCAGGAAACCCGGGAGAGCCAGTCTTCTTGCTGGGACAGGCATCCTGACTGCTGCGAAGGAAGAGTTGGCCGGGAAAGTGAAAACTGGTCCGGTGTTCCGAGGATGCAACGTGGCGGACATAGATGGGAGGACAGCCATGAGAATTGATAGTGGTCCGAATTTTGATGAGATAAGAGACAGTGTAGAAAACGGAAAGGTCGTCACATTCCGCAGTATTCGCGGGGAAGAGGTACGCGGTGTGGTGGTGGATGCCAAAGTAGACCCTAAAAAGGGAAGAGCCGCTTTGATGGTTGAAGAGCAAACCACCGGTGCGGTCTACTTTGGTCGATACAGCCATCCGGGCGGGAAATAGTCCTGCGGGGACCTAGTGAGTTGGCACCTGACGCGCGATGCTATACAGGAACTGCGAAGAGAAACATGACACCCCTCACTCTCTTGTGAACTGGATGATGTGCTAATCAAGCCTCTGAGTCAGGGGCTTTTTTGTTTTTTGGCGCACGTGCCGATATCTCGTCGAGTGATTCCGTCGCCCAGGACGTCGGTGAAGACTAGTCGACAACGTCAGAGACACGCCTTTTCGCACAATTCATTTCCTACATTCAGTGCCTTTTTCGGACTCTTCCAATTCCACCAATTCGGCCAGCCGGCCTCTCACACTGTCTTCACAGCGTCTGGTCGCCATAAGCAAAATCGCTCGGCCGGCTCTTCCCCAGGAATACGTCAGCGGCGTCGGACTGTTGACAACAGCTCCCGAAAAGAGAGCCACCGACCACCACGTTGTGTTTTCCAGGAAGTCGTCAAAATGCGAACCCACTATGGGACTAATCTTGTCTGTTGCAGGGGGACCCGCCGTGGCAACGGCTATGCCGGCACGTCCTTGCCAATCCTGAACCAAATCGCCTGTACAAATCATGTTTCCCAAGCCTCCTTGCTCTCTAGCAATTGCCGAATTCTTTCTTCGATTCGCAGATATGACACCATCACGCACCATGTTGTCATTTTATATATGTACTCTTTGTTAGGGTGACGTTAAAATTATGTTAATAAAATCGCTGTGAGAAATCCTGTGAGACACGTAATTTAGTTTCATAAACACATTTGCGGGATTCACAGGCCGAATTACGGCTGGGATCGTAGCCGGAGTTGAGGTTTGACTAAAGCGCCGACCGTAAAGTATGCTCCAAAAAAAGTCCAAAACCCGTTTGCGGAGGATTAGTGCTGCCCCCTCGCCACCTTGGATTTTCAATTTGTGTTTTCGGTCCTCGCTTCAGGTCTTACAGACCCGAGAAAGAGGGATCAGGGTTTGCACAGGCTACTGCGGTCTCCGTGATTCGAGAGTTTGCAGCGGCGAGCGGGCGGTCGAGCAGGCGGAAGGGAGATGTCTATGACCAGTGATATTGCCGTAGCCGAAACCCGGCAGAGTATGATGACGGAGGACTTCTTCTATTTTTTCCTTAGATTGCGTAAAGAGCGGATTCGTAAGTCGGTACAGGCTTGCCAAGCCCGTTATCCGGAAGAGACCCCGGAAGGACTTGCGCGTCAGCTCATTGCCTCAAGTTCCGCCCTCTCCTTTATGGGCGGAACCTTGATGCATCTGCCGATGTTGATTCCAGGGATAGGGCAGGCATTGAAGCTCCTGGGTTTTGTAGGAGGCGCATCGGCCCTGACTCGTATGCATTTATACCTGATTCTGGAAATTGCTCTGGTGTACGGCAAGGACATCGACGCGGAGGAGCGAGTGCCTGAAATGGCGGCAGTCGTGGCTGCCACCGGACTTGCGGTCTCCGCGCCCCTGCTGGTCCATGTTCTCGAACTGAATCCTCTCTACGTGCTCCCTGCAGCGGGGTTGACCGCCACCGTGGTGACCCAGCTCATTGGCGAGAGCGCCATCCGGATGTACAGTGGGGGCTTAACTCAACCTGTTCCAACGGCACTTCCGACTCCCGAACCAATAGGCTGAGCACCTTTGAGTAAAGCCTTCAGCGGGAAAGTAGTCCCACATTCCCGCGGAACCGCCGTCCCGCGAGACGCGGCATGCGCCGAGAACGCGGAGAAAAGAAACGACTTGCACTCCTCAGCATAAGCCGAGTGGCACACAGCCAGCCAGCATGTCTTTACTGTCACAGACCCGAATACGATATGCCTCAACTGAGCGAAATGCCGGCAAGAGAATGCTCTGCGATCTCCGCGGTGAACCGCTACAGAAAAGGCTTGGCGCGGTGCCGCCTCTCATCAGAATAGTATTCAACAATTGCCGGTCCGATTCTAACGAAATCTTAACAGTATATTAATCACATTTTAACGTCCGATTAATCCCACCCTAATACTTGCGGTGCAGAATACCGTCACCGATTCGTATTTTTTGGCCGACAAAGAAACTGTGGTTGAGTTTTGCCTGGGCGTTCCTTGGACGCTTGCAACCCAACGGGTCTGGGCAATCGGCCCAGGGGGGGGAGTATTCTTTTTTTTGGTGCAATAACAAGGAGGAAATGGAACATGAAACGGTTGGTGTTGATCGGGCTTGCTATCCTGGTCATCGCGTCCCTGACGGCTCCCGTTTTTGCCTGGGAGTTCAGCCTGAAGGGCGAGACCGAGTATCGCTACCGGTACTGGACGAGAACGGGTAATAACGACATATTCGGCTCTATGGGTGGCACCGTGGACCTCGGCATTAACCAACTTCAAACTTTCCCCACCACTGCGCAGACCACCCGCGGCTCGGGCACCTTCGGCGTATTGGCGGGCGAGAACCGCTTCGGATCCGACATGCAGCTTACTGACTACCGGATGACCCTATTCCCCAAATTAGTTGTGAACCCGGCCATCGAAGTCACAGCATCGGTAAACCTCACATCTCTGGGGATCTGGTCCGATGGTCAGCCGCTGATAGAGTGGTGCCGGGGCTTGTGCCCTCCCCGAGAGACCCGGGTTTGTAAATTCACTCTATGTCCCGAATCAGGATGAGGCAATCGGGACAAATGTGCCCGCAACTTATGTCACGTTGCAATGGCTCAAGACCAGCGATCAGGACTCCCATGCTGGATTTCAGTATCGGGTACAAGGCCACAAAGCTCGGCATGGGCCTCTGGAAGCATGACTGCAACAGGCCATCCGCGTCTTTTGATGTCAGTGCCGGGTACGGGCCGCTTAATATTGGCTTTGCCCCATACTTTGGAAGGAACCAGTCATCCTGGGCCCTCGGCAGCTCGAGGTCGCGCATAGAGGGCGCGGGCGCTGCCCAGAGGCAAACGGATCGCCGCAATTACTTCAGGGCAATTGAGGGGTACATAGAATACTCCAATGGACCTTTCTACTTTGTGATTGCTTCCGACTCATACATTCAACCCAGTGCGCCGATCCCCGATCAGCGGGGGGTCGCCATTAATACCACTGCCATGCCCGACGCAGACGTAATCCGATACAGGCCGACCGTGGCAATGAAGTATTTTAACGGACGATTCTTTTTCAATGCTGAAGCGGACTGGTTTACTCGCTGGAGATCCGGTCGCGGGACCGGTCAGGACCACCGAATCTTGTGAACCAAAACGAGGACAACAGTGCCTGGCTCTATGGCTTGGAAACAGGTTTCCTCTGCGGTCCGGCGAAGCTCACCGTGAACTACGTCCGCGCTACAGGAGATGATCCCAGCACCCGACACACCACGGAAGACGCAGCGTGCCAGTGAGGCAGGACTTAATGCCTGCTATATGAAAGACTGGGGCTACCTGATGTATTACATGTACGGAACGGGCGACGGCTGGGATGCCGCGGGATATGGCCAGCCGACGAACTTCCATCATCTCGGAGGGAGGCTGGATTACGCGGTAGCCTCGAACCTCAATTTATTCACGGTCTATGCGTACGCCTGGCGTGACCAGCCCACCGCGTACAGGCTTGGAGGAAACTATCAGCTCGGCATACAGCGTGGACCAACGAAGACATAAGGTTGTCCCAACTGGGAACGTTTCAGGGCCATGCGGTGCCGGATAGCGCAAGAGAGATAGGTTGGGAAGTGGATCTGGGCATAAATTGGAAACTCTTGGAGAACCTCACGTGGGATACCACTCTTGCCTACTGGAAACCCGGTAACTGGTGGGCGTTTGCCTATCCGAACACTGCCGAGCTGTATCGGCTTGGAATTACGCCTAATCCAATCCCAATAGCGCGGCCGGGGAAGTCGCGGCAACGCAACAACTCGGTCGGGACATAAACGCTTTCTTTTCCGTAGAGACCAGGCTGCTGGTCAGCTTCTGAGGGAGTTCGGAGGTCAGCGGTCTCACCACTTGCTTTCGGCGATTAGTGTGAGGAATTCCTTCCAATCCAACGCTGACCTCCCAACATTTTTTTCCGTGGTGAACACGTGTCACGGGAAATAGGTGCATCAAATTGACACTCATTTTCGATAGTTGAAAATTAATGCTGCCGACAACGCAAGGATTAAACGATATATGAGAATAAGACTCCAGAGAGATATTGATAGGTTAAAAGAAAGAATCGTTTCACTCGGGACCCTGGTGGAAGAGCGCGTTCGGATGGCTGTTAAGGCCATCCAAAGCCGAGATGCCCGTTTGGCCGAGACTGTCGTCGATGGTGACATGGAAATAGATCGGCTTGAGGTTGACATCGAAGAGGAATGCCTGAAAATTCTGGCTCTTCATCAACCTGTGGCGGACCAGTTGCGCTACATAGTGGCAGTACTGAAGATGAACAACGACCTGGAGCGAATAGGTGACTTGGCGGTAAACATTGCGGAGCGAGCGGAGCTTGCCCTTTATGCGGGTCAGCCGGCCATTCCGTTTGACTATTTCACCATGGGCCGGAAGGCCGAGGAAATGCTGAAGAAAAGCCTGGATTCTCTGGTAAATACGGATCTGCGGCTGGCCTACGAGGTGTTGAGCCAGGACGATGATGTTGATTCCATGAAAAACGCCATGCAGCAACAATTCGCTCAGGAAATGCGCAAGCCTCAGGATCACCCGGATTCCATGATCCACCTGTTTCTGGTTTCACGCCATCTTGAACGCATAGCTGATCATGCCACCAATATTGCAGAAGACGTGATATATATGATCACCGGTGAGATCCACCGACACCACCGAGGGGCTGTTGTCCTGCAGGGTAGCGCTAGTTGGTTTCGCTCGGCCGGTCCGGATGAGTCGCGTTGACCAATTTATCGGTTGCCCAATTTCTTGTCCGATCTGCTCACCCCGCCATTGTGAGGAGTGAAACGACAAACCAATCTCATCCCCTGCACCGGCGTCTCGCCGGTCAATCAAAATTGACGGCGGGAACGCCCATCCCACCAGAGAATGCTTCGGGCTTGCCCCGTTCCAACTACAGTTGAATTCTCTTTCAAGCGAATAATCCTGGTTGCGAAACCAACTCTAGCCAAACCGTCCTGTTATGTACCCTTCGGTCTGGGGATTGCGAGGGTTCGTGAACACCTGGCTGGTGGGACCCACTTCAATTATCCGTCCCTCAAAGAAGAATGCTGTGTGGTCTGAAATGCGGGCAGCTTGTTGCATGTTGTGGGTAACGATGACGATGGTGAAATTCTCCTTCAAGGATTCGACTAACTCTTCTATCTTGTCGGTAGCCCTTGGATCGATCGCGGATGTGGGTTCATCCATCAATAAGACCTCTGGCTGGACGGCAATGGCCCTGGCTATGCAAAGTCGTTGCTGCTGCCCGCCGGAGAGCGCAGTCCCGGGAAAGTGGAGCTTATCCTTCACTTCGTCCAGAAGCGCGGCTCCCTCCAAAGCCTGTTCAACGCGTTCCGAAAGGTCGCGACGGGACAGCTTATAATGCAGCTTCAGTCCCCAAGCTATATTGTCGAACACCGTCATTGGAAACGGGGTAGGTTTCTGGAATATCATCCCTATCTTTCTTCGCAGCTCAAGGATGTCGACGGAAGACGACAAGATGTTGACACCGTCCATGAGAACCTCACCGGAGGCTCTTTGATCGCGGTACAGTTCGAAAATCCTGTTATAGATCCGTATGTGGGTGGACTTGCCGCATCCGGAGGGTCCAATGATTGCCGTGACTTTTTTGGACGCGATATCCAGGTTATTGGAATGAAGGGCCTGATGATTGCCGTAAAAGAAGTCCAGGTTTCTAACCGAAACTTTGACCGGAGTTTCCAAGTTTTTGTCCTGTAATTTTGGCATTTCCTTGACCGGTTGCGATTCCGCAGAATCAGAGAAAGCAGTGGCGATATTCATCGTCGAGACTCCGTGAAAAACGAACGTGCCAATATTGTCAGTGCCAGCACTGCGGTCGTGATCAGGAGCGAAGCTCCCCATGCAATCTCCTGCCAATAAGCGTATGGAGACATTGCAAAATTGAAGATGGTTACAGTCAGGTTGGCGGTGGGTTTAGACAACGCATTCGGCCAATAAGGGCTATTGAGGGCCGTAAACAACAGAGGTGCGGTTTCACCGCTCACTCTGGCCACTGAAAGAATTATACCCGTAACTATGCCTGCCTTTGCCGCCGCAAAAACGATCTCGAGAGTTATCCTCCACCTGGGCGCTCCCAAAGCGATGGCAGATTCGCGCAGTTCATTAAGTACCAGGTTGAGCATGGCCTCCGATGTGCCGACCACAACCGGAAACATTATGATGGCCAATGATATTGCACCGGCGTAGCCCGAGAATTGGCCCATCGGCACGACGACCGAGGCATAAACGAAAAGCCCTACAATGATTGACGGAATCCCTATCAAGGAATTGGCAACAAAGCGAGCTGCTGCTGCCAAGGCGGTTTTCTGTCCGAACTCCGACAAGTATGTTCCGGCAAGCACCCCAATGGGGACGGCCATGATCGTGGCCAGAAGAGTAATCGCCAGTGTGCCTAAAATGGCGTTGGCCACTCCGCCGGTCTCGTGTCCGGGCGGAGGAGGAAGCATCGTGAAAAAAGACCAGTTGATAGCATGCGCGCCCTTCTGGATAACCTCAATGAGGACCCATCCCAAAAAGAAAATACCGAGAAGCGCACACAAGGTGGCAACAACCTTGGCGGTAAAATTCTTAAGATTACGAATTTTTGACGAGCGGTGAATCAAATGCCTACCCCAATCGAACCACGAATTTGTTTGAGCCAAAAATGGGCAAGAACCTGTATTACCAGAGTTATTGCGAACAATATGAGACCCAATTCAACGAGACTGCTTACGTAGAGCGGATCCGATGCCTCGGTGAACTCGTTGGCCATTGTAGAGGCTATTGTGTTGCCGGCTGCAAAGAGGGACAGCGAAAACGAATGGTTATTGCCTATGACAAAGGTCACTGCCATTGTTTCGCCCAGTGCCCTGCCAAGTCCCAGGAACGAGGCCCCGATCATTCCTGAAAACCCGTACGGTATGGTCACGTGTCGCGTTACCTCCCACATGCTGCTCCCGACGCCGTAACCTGCTTCCTTAACCACCGTCGGAACCATTGCGAAAACGTCTCTCATGACCGCGCTGATAAAGGGCAGAATCATAAGGGCAAGTATGATTCCGGCACTAAGCATTCCGATTCCCATCGGCGGCCCTTGAAAGAGAGGCAGGAAACCCAAGTATTTACCCAAAAACGGCTGCACGTGGTCCGCCATGAAGGGAGCAAAAACGAACAGACCCCACATGCCGTAAATGATGCTGGGGATTGCCGCCAGCAGCTCAATAGCATATCCCACCGGTTTACTTATGAAGGGAGGAGCAAGCTCGGCAAGGAACAACGCGATGAAAAGACTTATCGGCAACGCAAGGATCATCGCAATCGCGGTAGAAGCCAGGGTCCCGAGGATGCTGCTCGCTGCCCCGAAGTCTTCCGGTGACCGGGTTCCATGCGTCGGATACGAGGAAGCCGAGTCCGAAACGATGCAGCGACAACCCGCTGTACCGGATGAGCTGGATCATGATGCCTACCATAACCAGCACGAGAACGGCTGCACAGGAGGCAGCGATCAGTCGAAATATGGTATCTCCCTGGCTGTTGATTTTGTTTTTCTGTGGGCCCATTCGTTCTTATCCGTGTCGCTTTGTCCCGAAATCGAGGGAGACAGAGGCTCCCTCGATTTCATGTTATCAGATGCTTATTTCCAAACTGGCTTGCCACCTGATTTTATGTCGGACTTCCATGTGGTCTTGACAAGATCCACCACGTTTTTCGGCATCGGGATATAGAGAAGCTTTGCCGCCATCTCATCACCCTTGTCGTAACCCCAGGAAAAGAATTTCAACACCGCCTCCGCGGTAGCTGCATCCGGTTGGTCCTTATAGACCAGGATGTAAGTAGCGCCGACTATCGGCCAACTCTTCTCACCCGGTTGATCTACGAGGACGATATAAAACATCGGGGCGGTTTTCCAGTCCGCATTGGCAGCCGCAGACTTGAACGTGTCAATAGTCGGCTCCACGAATTTGCCCGCCTTATTCTGTAACTGGGTGTAGACAAGATTGTTTTGCAAAGCATAGGCAAACTCTACGTAGCCGATTCCACCGTTGGTGCGCTGGACGAAAGCGGAAACTCCCTCATTGCCCTTGCCGCCGAGCCCCGTGGGCCATGAGACAGACTTGTCCGCGCCGACCTTCTCCTTCCACTCTTTTGAAATCGCGCTCAAGTAACTTGTAAAAATCCAGGTCGTCCCCGAACCGTCCGACCGGTGAACCACCACGATGGCCTGATCAGGAAGCTTAAGATCAGGATTTACTTTCTTGATCTTCTCATCTTTCCAATTTGTTATCTTTCCAAGATAGATTTCGCTCAACAACTCCGGGGTGAGTTTGAGTTTCCCTTTTTCGATTCCCTTAATATTGATGACCGGGACCACTCCACCCATGACCATCGGAAATTGTATCAGCCCGATCTTATCAAGCTCCTCCTTCTTGAGCGGTTCGTCCGAGGCTCCGAAGCTGACGGTTTTTGCCTTGATCTGGGCGATGCCGCCGCCGGATCCTATGGACTGATAGTTCATCTGCACTCCCGTTTCCTCTTGGTACTTGTGAGCCCACGCCCCATAAATGGGGTACGGGAAAGTCGCCCCTGCGCCGCTAATCGTAACCGTGCCTGCGGCGTTGCAGGTGCAGCTTAGAGCAGGGATCAGCAGGAACATCGCAGCGACCAGTGCCGCAACCATTGAGGACCCCGACATCCTTGTACGTCCAGCCTTCATAAGTGTCTCCTCTCTTTGGATCATTTCCATAGCTTACCGGATAGAGAACCGCTGGTAAGTTTTATTTCAAAATAAGCCCCATTCATTAAAACGCCGTGAGGCGAATATTAGAAATTAGTCACGCTCAGGTTAGGGCGGAGTTAGTTATGTGTTAGAACTCGGTTAAGGAAACAAATGGAGAAGAACTAAGGCCTGTCCGGGCAAAGAAAGAGCTTTCACGGTTCCGACGAAACATCGCCGGGCCCTTGCCGTCGTGCTCCTCTTCATAAATTCGCTAACATATTTCGGGCAGAAGTGGTGGGACAGGGATCTCTAAGAGTTTTGCGTATAAAGTTTCGAATGCCTCTCCCACCAATACAGTGATCTCGAACCGGCCCCCATTGTCTCCAGTCGGGGAATGCGTCATCCGAATTGCTAATTGGACCGCTTAGGGTCAGATATGCTTTGGCACATGTTGCGCTTTAGCCCCACGCTAACGAAGATTTCTTGCAATGCTAATCTTGGCCTAACCCGCAACCGTCATGCTCGGAATCAAGATGAAATCAAACACAAGGACGGATGAGTGCAATGAGAACTCATAACAGAATGGGTCACAGTAATGATCTTGATCTTGTTGATGCTGCGCGTTCCGGCAATCTGGATGAAGTTAAGCGCCTCCTAGAGGCCGGAACCTCAGAGCAATTTATGGACGAAACACACAAAATGGCCCTTACCGTGGCCTGCGAGGAAGGCTTGACCGAGGTGGTGGAATTGCTGATCGACAGGAGACATGAGTTCAGCGATGGTGACGAACAAGGATCCATGGCCCTAATAAAAGCTTCGCTATGGGGTCAAACCCGGGTGGTAAGGCTACTCCTTGAGAGAGGCGCCAATGTGAATGCGCAAGAACCGCTTTTGCGAGCGACAGCGCTGATTTTCGCCTCCTTGGCCGGTCATCTTGAAATTGTCGAAGTACTTCTGGCTCATGGCGCTGACGTCGAAGCTCGGGACAAAGATGGGAGGAGAGCGCTATTGGAAGCTTGTTTTGCGGGCCACTCCGAGTTGGTCAAAATGCTTCTGGACAGGGGGGCCAACGTAAATGCCGGCAATAGATATGGAACAACGCCTCTGATCGCCGCCTCTCTCCTGGGAGAAGCGGACGTCGTCAAGTTACTGCTGGACTGCGGCGCCCAGGTTAATGCCAAGAACAAATATGGGAAAACGCCTCTGTTGGAGGCTTCTTTGTCCGGATGCAGCAAAACCGTTGGCACACTCTTAGACCGAGGGGCGAAGATTTCCGCTGCCGATAGCGAAGGGAAGACAGCTTTGATAGTAGCGGCCGCGTCAGGTCACCTGGGTGTGGTGCGACTCCTTTTAGCATGGGGAGCCGATGCCAGGTCACAGGACAAAGCAGGACATACGGCCCTCACGGAAGCCCTTCAATTCGGCCGCACGGATGTCGTTAAGGCCCTTCTGACCGAATCGGAACACAAATCGCTTGAACGGGAAACCGCTGCATAGAGATTTGCCTGGAGTGTCTTTCTCAATAGCAACTTTTAGCTCAAAGTTTCTCACCTTCAGTCTTCAAAGAGCCCGCAACTTGTTGTAGCCTGATCTTATTTCCCAACAGATCGTTGACCTTGTGGCAGTGAAGCAGATGGAAAGACCACGAGAGCAAGGGGTAGTTCAAGGAACCCTTGCGAAGGTTCCGGCTAACCTTTTTCTAACACAGCCTTAATGTGTTCGCCACAAACCTGCGGTACAACATAGCAATGGAACTGAAACCCAACGGAAACTGAAAGCAGGCGCAGTCGCCTTGCGGGAGGTTATGACACGATGTCACAGACTGGCCGGCCGAATCGAAGCAGGTGGAGAATCCTCTTCCTATGTACTGGAAACTCTTGCAGAAGCCAGATGGCCGAAGGCTGGGTCCGCGCTCTGTATGGAGACAAAATCGAAGTCCCTTCAGCGGGAATTGAGAAGCACGGCCTGGACCTGCGAGCTGTCAGGGTCATGGCAGAGGCCGGAATAGACATTTCAAGTCACCAGTCCAAGCTAATCGATGACTTACCCAACCTGGAATTTGACTACGTCATCACGCTATGTGACAAGGCCAAAGAGAGTTGTCCATTCTTTCCAGGCGATGCTAAGCTCATCCATGCGGGGTTTTCCGATCCTGTAGCGCTTGCAAAGGACGTACCCGATGAAGAACAGAAGCTCATGCATTACCGTCGCGTAAGGGACGAGATAGCTGCTTTTTTGAAGAAGCTTCCAGAAGCGCTGACGGAGCCAAGAGACCTGTGATCATCGAGCAACCGAGGAAGGATTATGGCTAGAGAGAAGATTCTTGTGGTTGACGACGAGGAAGATATCCTTGAATTGGTAAGGTATAACCTCTCGAAAGAGCGATATCGCGTAAGTTGTGCCCTTTCCGGCGAGATTGCACTGGAAAAGGCCCGGGAAGAGCGCCCTGATCTGATTTTGCTCGATCTCATGCTGCCCGGCCTCGATGGGCTGACTGTCTGCCGGCAACTCAAACGCGATCCATTGACCAGCAATACTCCGATAGTCATGCTCACTGCCAAAGGGGAGGAAGCCGACATTGTCGTAGGGCTGGAGCTGGGCGCTGATGATTACATCGTCAAACCGTTCAGTCCCCGAGTTCTGGAGGCCAGGATTAAGGCTGTCCTTAGGAGGCGGGAACATGACGATGCTGAAGATGCGTCAATAAGGGTACACGATCTCAGTATATGTCCGGCCCGCCATGAGGTACTGCTTAAAGGTGTCCCTATTACTCTGACCACGACGGAGTTCCGAATCCTGCATTTCCTGGCCCGGCGTCCCGGATGGGTTTTCAGCCGCGATAAAATTATCAATGCCGTCAAAGGAGAAGATTACGCGGTCACTGACCGATCTGTCGACGTTCAAATCGTGGGCCTACGAAAAAAGCTTGGCTCGACCGGTGAATGCATCCAGACAGTCAGGGGTGTCGGCTACAAATTCAAGGAGTCGTGACAAATCGACTGGTCTAGCAGTGCGCTTCTCGTTTGGAGAGCCTGTGGCGGAGAGAATTTCAAACCCCCTCCCCCATTCACGGGATTGGCTATCAGATGAGGGCTGCAAGATTTCCTTGATTGCCAGTTGCTTCAAATCTTCTTCGGCCAGAGTCTTGGACACCGGATATAATCAGACCGATTGACCATAATCGATGTCGCAGAGATGTATGGGCGCTGTCAAGATGTGGAATTTTTCTCGCGCAGCCTGGAGCGCCAAAGGAGAATGGTCCACCCCGACTCCCGTAGCGGCTGGGTACTGCTGCCAGATCACGGCTACTAAGGCGCCGTCGCCGCATCCAAGGTCCATAAATCGTCTAACGGGCACACCAAGATCCGGGATGAGCCGGAGCATAATCTCAAACTGTTCCGTTATGAATGGACGGGAATTCCACATCAACTCAAGAAAATGAGTCGCTCCTGATTCCGATGTCCACGTTGAATCATCCACCATTCTTATTTTGTTTCCATCCAGAAATCCACAACTTCACGGACCTTCGGGGGGCTAAAGAAGCTCTTCCGCCAAGCTGGCCAAGGGAGAACGAACAGTGTCCTTGAAATTGACAATTCCCACCATGCTTTGATTTGCCATCTGATTCATTGCATACGCCAAACCGCTGGTTTTACGGTCCAACCTGCGGTTCCGATCTATCTGTCCCAAATCTCCAGTGAAGACCATCTGAGGTGTACATTATATACCATGATCATCCCATATCCACCGGACCACTCGAAGGGACGAACAACAAGATCAAGACCTTGCAGCGACAGGCATACGGTTTCCGGGACCGAGCCTTCTTCATCCTCCGTATCTACGCCCTTCACACCACCAGCTACGAACTGGTGGGATAAGAAACTAGCATGTGAGGTACGCACTTACGCGAAGAGCCAGAAATATTCTCAGATCAAAACAAAAGTAATTGCCGCCCGTATTCCGGTCGAATTGCTAAATCAAATTCATCTTTTCAAGGGTTCGAATACCTAGCACCTGGAAAGGCCGCTAAGGTTGTACGTGAAGGTTATGGGGGCCGGTTCATGAAATTATATTCGTAACCTGGAACGTCCCAGCAGCACCAGGGGATCCTTTCCTCATGCCGGGAGGCCTAGGTACTGTGCCTTTAACTTAACAAGTGGTACATAAACAGAGGGCAGGTCACGTTTGCAGCGGAGTAGGATGCCGCCTCCTCAAGAGACGAGAGAGGGTCGGCTTATCACGGAGACACTACACTAGCCGTGAGGCTGGGTCCCCTGCCCCGGCGGAGGGCCTTGTTCACCCCCGGTGCTTCTACCGATTCCCACAGGCTTACCTTCTTGAAAATCGCCCACAATGCAATCGGGATGAATTCATCGAATACTCTGTATTCGTTTCTGTTGGCAAAGACCATATTACCGATGAGAAATGCGATCCCAACAGCTTTCCATCCGCGATCTTTCCAGTCCGTGGCCGGTAGTAACAGGAATATGAGGAATGTGCCGCCGTTGACGAATATCGGATGGTTCAGGTAGGTCATGGTCAATGCTCTAAGGCTGTAGAGAATTCCTTTCTGCTGAACTCCCAGGAGCACCAATGGGCCCTCCGAGTCCGTGACCATAGTGAATCCGATATGCGGGTTGTTGGTGAACACGTCGATGGTTATTTTCAGGGCAACGCAAGCGATTAACACGGCGAGAGTTAACGAGATCCGTCGCTTCCAGTGCATGCCGGCCCAGAACAAGAAGATGAGGACCACGACGATGGCAGTTTCCTTGAAAGCCGTTCCGATCACGCAAACCACGACCACCCACAGCGGCTTGTTCCATTCGACGGCCAGCCACAGGAGGACGAATATGAGCAGAGCTGGACCGTCCCAGGGGTAAATGTGCCGGTCCGCCATGACAGTGTACGTGTAGTCACAAGCAAGCGAACGTGCCGAAGATCATGACGATGGCTTTGCGTGAATCCCAGGCTATAAACAGGTTGAAGCACCCCATAAGCTAAAGGGCATTCCACAATCCCACTCTCAGAGCAAGCGTGTGCCGATCCGCCTCTGGTACGATCAGCCTGCCGCCAGGTATTGGCAGCGATTCTTGCTCTCCAGGCCGGAATACATCTTGTCTTTGTATTCTTCAAAGCTTCCCTAAAAGGACTTGAATGCAAACTCGCTCCATTCCTCGACCGGCCCCCAGGTGGAAAAGAGATAGCAATTATATGCATGGGTGATGCACAGGCTCATCGATATGAACAGATAGACAATGACCCTTTCTCGTGCTGTGAGAGCTCCCCGAAGGCTCGGCACTCGAATCCTCCCGCTGAAATTTGAGCGATTGCTGAAAGCCGGATGCACTCGCAACCATCCGACTCGTCACCCAGATCGAAGATGCTTAATACCAACCGGAATTATGGGGCGGACTAATTATTTCCTAGTCCTTGATCCTTTACTTCATGTATTCGTTGCTCGGACTCCGAAAAGGTCCCCGCAGTTGTCCTCTAAGAGTCTCCAGGGTAAGATAATCTCGTCAGGTGCTACAAAGCCCCTTCTCTTCCCTTGTGGATCATTCCACTTTTTACGGTCCCCCTGGCAACTATAATGTTCGGGTTGTTTCTCAGCCAAAGACAGTTTGCCAATGTCGGGGCAACGGAATATCCGACGCCAAACGGACACAGCAACTTGTCGCGTGCTAGGGGTCTCTGCCCCACCTTGATGAGACGTCTCATGAGCCAGTCCACCCACCGTTTGACCGGCTCGCCCACGATATATTGCCTGAGCATATGAGGGTGGTTGCGCCAGTCATTTATCTACGTTCGCCTTCAGGCTTCGTGTACTCTATTCCGAGCAATTTTTTTGATTGAGCTAAGGAGTTCGCAGGGTTTTCGCAACACTTTTTGTTCCCACCCTAGCAACGCGCCAAGAAATCCCCGCTTCAACTATTTAACGGTTAGTGGGTTATTATTGAGGTGCCTGACCCCCCAAAACTGGTCCAGGTTCTGAGTTAGGATAGAGCAAGACCTGGGATAAACAGGGAGTTCAAGAGAGCGGCCAAGCACTCAGCGGCCATATCCACAGAGAGAATGCTTGCTCTCGTTTTGCTCTCACCATTTCGGATCGAAACGGACGAATTTGGACCAAGAAACGCTGTATCATCTTTGTCTTTCTGTTGTGGAAAATCATGACTTGTCGTGCTTTGCTGGAATGGTCGGCATAGTTAAGTGGTTTAAATGAGACAGTGTTATGCCCACAAGTACGGATTCCTAATCCGCAGGTCGCAAGTTCGATCCTTGCCGGGGGTACCAAAGGAATGATAGGGTTATGGATGCACATCCGTGACCCTTTTTGTTAGTATCGAAACAGGAGACTATCCTTCTGTCCGGCCGGCTTGTCGGCCTATTTCATGTCGCTGGATTCTTAAACCCATTCCTGCTCAATTCTTCTGCCAACTGAATAGCGCCCATGTGTACCCGTCAGGATCAGCCACAAAGGCTTCTGTTCCCCAGCCGTATTCTCTCGGCTCTTGCACAATTTTGTAACCAGCTTTCTTCAGTCGGGCCGTAATCTCCGGCACACTGGCAACTTCAAAATGAGGGTACATCCCCAGCCCTAGGCGCTCGTCTTTGCCCCGCGGCGCTTTCCACGCCCAGGGAGAAGTGGAGAGGTAGATATCGACATTTGCCCCCTCAAGCGGTACTGAATTTGCTTCCCAAGGACTTGGGTCGCAATCCCATCTTGTCCCATTGAAGGCTATGATCGCTTTCATGATGCGCACCTCCAGGCTTTTTGATCGTCCTGTGCGGTGCTTCTTGTCATAGTCGCTTCCTTGGCTTGAGTCATCGTGACTATGCTGCCGTGGCTGCTGAAAAGAACCCAGCCCAAAGCCACACCAAGCGCCAGAGCAATTGCAAGCTAAAGCAACCGATATTCTTAGCATTTTTGATTCTCGATCCACGTTGCGAACTCCGTGTTGGCACTCTACACCTGAAGTTAGTGTTCACTAATCAAGGTGCAGACCCTTACTAAGCCCGTTGCAGCCCAATGTCATGCCGTCCTCAAAACGCTAGACATGCGGAAACTCCGAGTTCGAGCGATACCTCCCACATTCCACGCACCGAATTGATCAAGAAAATCCTGGAACATCGGCGCAAGTCCGCAACCTTGATGATCTCCTCTTTAACCTTACCCTGTTCGAGCAAACGAGATCGATAAGTCCCTGCAAGGAGGCCGCAGCGCACCGGCGGAGTCAGTGACATGCCATCCAATTCCACCACAACATTTGCAATGCATGATTCAGTCACCTGTTCTCTTTCATTCCAAAGCAGCACATCATCGTATCCAGGCGACTCTGACAAAGCCTGCTCATAGACGCGGCGATGGGTTGTTTTATGGTAGAGGAAGGGATCTCGTGAGTTGATCGGTCTCTTCGCAACACCGACCCGGAAAGGCTGCGGAAGGTCTGCTAAGACGTGGGCCTCCAACATCAGGTCATTCTCCTGGGACACGAGCAAACGTATTCTGTGCGGGCAAGAGGCCAGGTCGCTCGCCATACCTTCGAGTTTGGCACGGACTGTCCCAATATCCACAGGACGAGAAAAATAGGCGGCCGAGTCAGCCAGGCGAGCCAGGTGATGTTCGAGCAAGAAATATCCGTCTGCGGGCGTCCACAGAATTGTCTCAAGCAATGCGAAGTTCGGTGTAGGTTGAACAAGGACCTTTGCTTTAGTGTAACATTCTTCTAGTTCGTCGGCGTTTTCTGAATCCCAGACAATACCCCCACCGACACCGTATTCGGCCGTATTGTTCAGCCTGTCCACCAGGACGGTCCTGATCGCCACGCTGAATTGCGCCCTGCGTTCCGGGGAAAAAAATCCAACCGTGCCGGTGTATATCCTTCGAGGCGCATTTTCCAGTTCCGCAATGATTTGCATTGTCCGGACCTTCGGGGCACCGGTGATAGAGGCTGCCGGGAACAAGCCACGAAAGATGTCCGTCATGCTCGCCTTGGCTCCGCAGTGGACAGTGCTCGTCATCTGCCACAGGGTCGGATACTTCTCGACATCAAAAAGACTTGTCACTCTTACGCTCGCATCACTGCATATGCGGGCCATGTCATTCCGCACCATGTCAAGAATCATGACATTTTCAGCCCTGTTTTTCACCGAGTTTGCAAGCCAGGTCGCTTGTTGAATGTCATCTGCTTGCCATAGCCCTCTCGAAGCGGTTCCTTTCATGGGACGGGAAGCCAAGTCCTCGCCTTCAAGGGTAAAAAACAGCTCCGGGGAAGCAGAACAGACAGTCCAGTCCTGGGTATTCACAAAGGCTCCATAGCCGTAACCCTGGGCCCAGACCATTCGCACAAACAACTTCCAAGGGTCCTCGGAAAAGGGAGCCCGAAGGCGAAAGGTATAGTTCACCTGGTAAGTATCTCCGGCCCGGATGCATTCTTTAATCCTGTGAAATGAGTTCCGGTATTCCTTCTCCGAAACGGATGGCTCCCAGGGGATGGTCGTCAGGTCCTCTTGCGGCAAGGGCGGGAAAGATATCTGCTCAGGTTCCCTATAGATCCCAAACCACAGGAGTGGAAAAGCGCCCGGTGATCGGACAACGAGAGCCGGGTCGAAAGCAGGGCCGGCCTCGTATGCAACAAATCCCGCGGCATAGAGGCCGTTTGCAGTGACCTGATGCTCGACTGCACGGAAAACGCTCACGACCGATTCCAAGCTCCGAGCGACGTGAACCTGTAGTGGACGGTTAAAGTGCAACCACTGTTGATTACCAGCATCATAAACAACAACACTATCTTCAAAAGCTCCAAGAGCCACTTTTATTCCATTTTTCTTGCAGACTGGACCGCGCTAACCGGCCACCCGCTTGCGCGCGCTGCGAGTTGATCGACCGGTTGAACCTGATACACGCTCTTTGGCTGTGCTGACCCCTCGAATCTCCGCCAACAGGTCGGGACGGCGTCGAGAGTCATTTCGTGATACGCGTCTTGCCGCACCTGATGATCAGTCTGCGTGGTCATCCCCTCGTAGAAATCGCGGCGAGTGAGAGCCGGAACCACGTGCTGCATCGCAGGTTCCGTCAGCCGTAATGCAAGGCGAGATAAGAGACATTTCCCTTAGTTTCGGAGGATAACCTGGCACGCGGCATCCGGTCAAACATAATCTTGGCTGTTGGCCATGGCCCGGAGCCGGCCTTGTTCCAATCAGCCGGCGCAAAGACTGGAACAGGGCAGAGTGCAGAGTTTATTGTTGATCCGGTAACACGCAGTGGGGTATGTTCCCATAGACTGAGGCCGGCAGGAAAATAGCCAAGATTCGGAAAGGAAAAAACATGGTCAAGGTTACCTGTTGCGGAGCCGCGGGGTCGGTTACCGGTTCCAATTTTCTTGTTGAAACTTCCAGAGGCAAAAGCCTGATTGTGGATTGCGGGCTTTTCCAGGGTGGCAAAGAAATGGAACGCCGCAATTGGGAGGAGTGGGGCTACGACCCGAAAGAGGTCAAGAACCTCATACTGACCCATGCCCATATAGATCACAGCGGGCGCATTCCCAAAATAGTGAAGGACGGTTTTCGCGGAAAAATCATCACATCGCCGCCTACGGCGGAACTGTGCGAGATAATGCTTCTCGATTCGGCCCACATACAAGAGATGGAAGCGGAGTGGCAGACAAAGAAAAACCGGCGGCAAGCAAAGCGAGGAATAGAGCCCCTGTACACGACTAGGGATGCTCAGGAGAGTCTACGATATCTGGCCCCTGTGGAGCTTGATCAGACCATTGATCTCGAACCGGGTTCCAAGGTCCGACTTCGGAACGCGGGGCATGTCCTGGGATCAGCTATTGCGGAGCTGTGGGTCGAGGACGAAGGGAAGGAAATAAAGATCGTTTTTACGGGCGATATGGGAAAACATGACCAGCTCATAGTCGGCGATCCGTTTGAAATCGTCGAGGCCGATTACTTGTTCATCGAATCAACTTACGGTGATCGCTTCCACCGTACGTTCGAGGAGAGCAAGGCGGAACTCCTGGAAGCTATCAACTACGCTATTTCCAACAAAGAAAAAGTGATTATCCCCGCGTTCGCTCTTGAGAGGACCCAGGAAATTCTCTATATTCTCGGCGAATTCTCCCGAGCCGGCCAGCTTCCCGATATTCCAATCTACCTGGACAGCCCCCTTGCCATTAAGGCAACGGAGATCTTTCGCCGGAACAAGAAGTATTACGACGAAGCTGCTCAAGCTATCGTCGGGCGGGGGTTCGATCCATTCGATATGCCAAATCTCAAACTCACCTCCACGGCAAGCGAATCCATGAAGATCAACCAGCAGCGGGGATCCGCGATCATTATTGCAGGCAACGGCATGTGCACCGCGGGCCGGATCAAGCATCACCTGAAGCACAATTTGTGGCGTCCCGGTGCAAGCATTGTTATCGTAGGCTTTCAGGCCGAGGGGACGACCGGCCGGCAGATCGTGAACGGCGCGAAGATGGTCACGATTTTCGGGCAGAAAATAGCGGTCAAGGCAAAGGTGTTCACCATCGGGGGGTTGTCTGCCCACGCGGATCAAGCGGATCTTCTCGGGTGGGTCGGTCATTTTGCAGGAAAGTCGAAGCCGCGAGTCTTTGTAATTCACGGAGAGGCCAAGTCGAGCGAAGCGCTGGCGAAAGCCATCAGAAGCCGATTCGGCCTTGATGTCCACGTGCCACAGTGGCGCGAGGTATTAAATCTAGGGTAGCGCCGAGGCGTTCCGTGGAATGGGTCTCAGGAAAACTAATAGTATTCAAAGGCATGCCGAGTGCAACTTTTTGCAATGAGTTTCCCCAGCACTTCATCGGCGCTAATTTAGAGTCAGTTTCGTCGGCTATTAGCACTTTGGACTTGCAGGACTCGGGCAAAGTCCCCCTTTTCTAAAGGGGGATTTAGGGGGATTTTCAACGTGTTAGATTAAAATCCCCCCTAACCCCCCTTTATGAAAGGGGGGAACAAATCGCTATGTTTGCGCCTATACCCCAGCACCCCTTGCAAAAACTCCCAATTATTGCGACACCTCATCACCAGGTGGGCTTTGCACGTGACCCAATACATAGCTCCCCGGCACCCTTGAAAAAACTCACAGGTTTTGCAAGGGCTTCCAAGACAATATGCCCAGCAATTATTGACGCTTCTCTATATAAATGATATAATACATTAAGTAACTGTCATATTGCTTTGTTTTAATAATAAATTTATATGGAGCATGCCATGGTAGCCCGGTTCTTTGCTTGTTTACTTCTCTTGATTTGCGGCGCAGCCCTCACTGGCACCCCGGTATTCGCGTTCCAATGCGGTCCGGCAGTGTCTTGCGCTGAGCCCGTGACGCCTGTGTGCGATGCGCCGATAGTCCCCATGGGTCCATGCTGCCAGCCTTCACCGCTTTTTCCGCCCCCGCCGCCGCTAGTCGTGCCGGTCATAATTCCTCCGGCAGCGACTTGCGCCCCTCCGGCCATGAGTTGCGCACCTTACGACCAACCGCGTCCGCTCGCCAGCAACGCAGGGCCGCAACGACCTCCCAGGGTCATGCCGACTCCAATGAGGTAATACCCAGACACTCTTTGATAGCGCCCAGCAACTCTTCAATTTGAAACGGCTTCATGAGAGAGCGCCCTGTCCCTAGAGGTAACCGTCTGCTGCAGACAAGTATTGAATGCTTGCTTTACAGCCTCTCGATCAGCACTATATTTATCCTAGTATCTGGGCGAGCCTAATCTTTCATCTGGCTTCTACTGGAAATGCCTGTTACGATTTCCTGTTGAGTAGGCAAAGCTGTTGATGTGTTTTCGTGGTTTGGCATGAAGAAGCGGCCAGCCGTTCGGAAGAGAATTCGATCATGAAGAAGCACTCATTGATGTCTGTCTTTACAATCGCGGCGATTTTGCTTACTACGGGAGCCTGCTTCGGTGCAAAGCCTGCGATCCCGGACGGCATGCTGGTATTACAGGGCAAGGTGTTGGATTCCGCAGGCATGCCCCTTTCAGATGCGAATGTCCTGCCTTTTCTCAACGGAAAACCTTTCATGCCGGTAGCTCACGGAGGCCAGACGCCCAAGGAATACTCCACGGGGCGAAACGGCCTATTCATGGTCGAAATAACTGCTCCGGTAGAAAAGATCAAAGATGGGAAATGGTCTCTCAAGATCACCAGACCAAGCTTCAAACCCTCCCAGATGATCTCTTTGAAGATTTGGGATGAGGGCACGAACGAACAGGGAGTTCAGCGGTTCGTGACAAGCGGTGCGGTCTCTCTCGCTCGCTATGAGGGATCTGCCTTTTGGATAGCGCTGATAGTGTTCGTAGGGGTCTACGGACTTATAGCGTTCGAGATCGTTCACAGAACTCTGGCGGCTTTTCTTGGGGCTACTGTAATGCTCCTCATAACTCATACACTCGGAACTTTCGATGAGGCCTACAGCATTCTTACCTGGGAACAGGCCATGCACTCAGTGGACTGGAACGTGATTTTCCTCTTGATGGGGATGATGATCATAGTCGGTGTGTTGAAAGGGTCTGGAGTCTTTCAGTGGCTTGCTTACAAGTCCTTTCAGGTGGCAAACGGCAATATATATGTTCTTTCTTCGGCCCTTTGCGTTGTTACCGCGGTAGTAAGCGCTTTTCTGGACAACGTAACGACAATGCTGCTACTCACGCCTGTCACAATGGAGATAGCCGTGGTCCTCGGGGTCTCCCCATTTGTATTCCTGCTCCCCGAGATACTCGCATCCAATTTTGGTGGCACCGCGACACTCATCGGTGACCCGCCCAACATTATTATCGGTTCATTTGCGGGTATCACCTTCAATGAATTCGTCATTAATTTGACCCCTGTGGTGATTGTGGTCATGGCAGCTCAGATCATCTACAACAAGTTCCTGTACGGCAAAGAATACGACAAGGCCAAAGTAGAAGACGTGCCCAAGATGATCACTTTCTTGAAAGAAAAGTACAGGATCACTGACTACAAAGTCCTGACGCTCGGCGGGGCCATATTGCTCGGAGTTATTCTCCTGTTTATCCTCCACGGGCTCTTCCACATGGAGGTCAGTATCGCCGCGCTGTTTGGCGCTGCCGTGATTATCCTGGTAACCAAGATGGATATTGTGGAACTCTTGGAAAAAGAAATTGAATGGCCTTCCCTGGTTTTCTTCATCATGCTCTTTATTGTTGTAGGTGGCGCTGAGCATACCGGCATCCTTCAGGTCATTGCGGACTGGATAAAGTATGTGTGTCAGGGAAGGCTCTGGCTCGCGGGTACTCGTCATCTTATGGGTGTCGGGAATCGCTTCCGCGATCGTGGACAACATTCCTTACACAGCTACCATGATCCCTATAGTGCTCTTTCTGAATAAAGCTATCCCCGGCGCGGAGAGCGGCGTGCTCTGGTGGGCCCTATCGCTGGGAGCATGTTTCGGCGGGAACGGAACAATCATCGGGGCGTCGGCAAATGTCGTGACTACCGGCATAGCAGAGAAGGCCGGGTACAAGATAACGTTTTACGAGTTCATGAAGCAGGCTGCGCCGATCACGATCATAAGCTTGATAATATCTTCGGCCTTTCTGCTGGTTCGCTATTAGCGATAAGCAACGAAAATTTGACACATGACCTGCTCCATTGGAACAACACTCAAGAAGATGACGATAACCCTTTAAGAGGAGAATCAGCATGCATGCCAAAGTACTCTTAGTCGATGACGAAGCGCCATTTGTAGAGACTCTGGCCAAACGCCTCTCAAAGAGAGATCTGACGATCCTGACAGCGTTCAGCGGCGCGGAGGCCCTGCAGAAGCTGGACGGCGAGGCGGGCATCGACGTGGTTGTCCTGGACGTCAAGATGCCGGGCATGGACGGCATCGAGACTCTTAAAGCAATCAAGAATATCCACCCCCTGGTGGAAGTCATCATGCTCACGGGGCACGCGACCGTCGAATCCGCAATAGAAGGGATGAGGTGGGGAGCCCTGGACTACCTCATGAAGCCGTGTGACATTGAGGTTCTCATGGTCAAGGTTCAGGAGGCTAAGAGCAAGAAGAACAAGCAGGAAGAAAAGATCGCCCAGGCCCATGCATTCCATACGGACGTGCCGGCGAGCGACTAGGCCTTAGATCGGGCCTCCGCCATAAGATGTGACGACATAACTTAACATCAACGGACTCGGTCCAAGATTCGTGGAGCAGACGGCTGAGCGCCCTCAAGCGAAAAATGTAGAAAGAGGTGAGACATGCCGCATTCAATGCCGGTCTCGAAACTCATGATTAATCGCAACGAATGGCCCCAACTGAGCGCGGACATCGATGTCCGTACAGCGATCAAAATCCTGAGGATAATCACCGAGGAAAAGAAGCTGGAACACGGACATTCGACTCCGTTGATTCTCGACGAGAATTACAACCTCCTCGGCTTCGTACGCCTCACGGACTTGTTAAAAAGCGTCAGGCATCTTTGCGAAAAGACGGACCAGCCCCGTGAACTGGATCAGGCCGTGAGGCCGGTAAAGGAACTGGCGATACCGTTTAAGGGATCAGTGCAGGAGGACGACAACATTCTCAAGGCCCTGGACATCATGCTGGACAATGATGTCTCGCTTGTGCCGGTAATCAAGGACGGCAAGCTTCAAGGGATTGTCAAACTCTCCGATATATTCAACACTGTTGCGGCCTTGCTCTTCGATGAGCAGGACCCGGACGAGTGACATCGGCTGCTTAGAGAGTACCATTGATAATTACGTGGCAGACCTTCGAACAAATAGTTGAGGATGAGCATGGATCGGAGAGATCAGTCAGCTAATGGGTATTACAGATCACTGACCAGAAACATAGTCTTGATCATACTCGTTGTGTCCGTTTCTCCGTTAATTCTTATCTCGGGAACAATCGGGTACTACTTCGATGTGTCATATCATGAAAAGGCTTTGGACCATTTGAAGGTTCTGGTCAAGAAGCATAGACAGAACGTAGATAACTTTTTGCATGAGAAGCTCGCGGATATAGGTTTACTCGCGAAATCTTATACTTTCGAGCAGTTGACTGATGAAGCTTTTCTTAAAGATCGGCTGACCCTCCTTCAAGGAACAGTACGGACGATCTTTTGTGGACCTCGGCACGGTAAACGACGAGGGAATTCAGATCGCATACGCGGGACCCTTCGGCCTCATGAACGCGGACTACTCGAAGGCAGAGTGGTTCACGAAAGCCATGCAGGCTGAAGCCTACGTCAGTGATGTCTTTCACGGCGTGCGGGGTTTGCCACATTTTATCGTGTCGTCGCGACAAGAATATCGAGGCAAGAAGTGGATCCTGAGAGCGACCGTAGACTTTGAAGCGTTTAACTCGCTCGTGGAAAACATTCGCATAGGCGCGACGGGCTTTGCGTTCATTCTCAATAAGAAAGGAGAGTTTCAAACAAAACCGCGTTTCGAGGTGGAATCCGCAAAGGAGCCGTATCTTGGTTTCTTGAAATATGACAGCACTCCGCTGGATGAAGTTGCGGTTCTGGAAAAGGCCAACGACGAAGGGGCGGAGATAATCTATGTGTGGTCCAGGCTCAAGAATGCAGACTGGCTACTGGCGTACCAGCAAAAGGCTTCGGACGCGTACGCGGTTCTCGATCGGGCGCAAAAGGTAACTATCGTGATATTTTTGATAGGAGTGGGAGGGATAATTATATCCGCGGTGTTGCTGGCAAAAAGGTTGGTACAGCACATAGCAAAGATGGAGATGGAAAAGGAGATGATGAATGAGCAGGTCATCGAAGCGGGGAAATTGGCTTCAATAGGCGAACTTGCCGCGGGCATTGCACACGAAATAAACAATCCGGTAGCCGTCATGGTGGAAGAAGCCGGCTGGATCCAGGACCTTCTGAAGGAAGAAGACCTGAAGCCGTCCGCAAATTTGGAAGAATTCAAGCGTTCCTTGAATCAAATCCGGACGCAAGGACAACGCTGCAAAGAGATCACTCACAAGCTTCTAAGCTTCGCCCGAAAGACAGACCCTACGGTGAAGCTTGTCCAGGTGAATGATCTGATTCAGGACGTGATAGGGCTCTCGCGACAAAGGGCCCTGTACAGCAACGTGGAGATAGAAACCAAGCTGGCGCCGGATCTTCCGAAAGTGAAGGCCTCTCCATCGGAGCTGCAACAGGTGTTGCTTAACATGATCAATAACAGCTTGGACGCCATGGACACAAAAGGCGGGATGATAGAGGTCATGAGCCGAGTCTCGGGCCGGTTTGTGGTTGTAGATGTGGCCGATACCGGCGCGGGAATTCCTAAGATTAATTTGCCGAGGATATTCGACCCGTTCTTTACCACCAAATCGGTCGGCAGAGGCACTGGTCTGGGTCTATCGATCTGCTACGGAATCATGAAAAAGATGGGTGGAGAATTGACCGTTAATAGCGCTGTCGGGCTCGGCACGACGTTCCACATTCACATTCCTTTGTCCAAGGCCCGACGAACTGGTTGAATGACGAGATTGAAATGATGCCAAAGAGCGTATGAAGGGGCTGTACCATGACGGGGAATAAGCCTGGGAAGGGCGGCCGCGTGAAGCTTCTACTGGTGGATGATGAAGTAGCATATGTCAACATCCTCTCGAAGAGACTCGCCAAGAGAAACTTTGAGGTAACTACTGCTCTGAGCGGCACTCAGGGCATACAGGCCCTTCGGAAGGACGAATTTGATGTGGCTGTGGTGGACCTCAAAATGCAGGACATGGACGGTATCGACGTTCTGAAAGGTATTCAAGAAGATGGTTCCAGAGATGGCTGTTATAATGCTCACCGGCCACGGGTCGGAGCAGGCCGCTCGTGAAGCCATACACTTAGGAGCTTTCGATTATTTGACTAAACCTTGCGAGCTTGAAGACTTGGTCCAAAAACTTTTACGGGCTGCACACGAGGCAAAAACGGCCCTTTAATTGTCCAGGCTAAACGCTTGAAATGCCAATCGGGCCGGTATCAACTCATTGAAAATAATCAACTATGATTTTGGAAGTTTTAAGGGCCACGTCAGTCCCCATTTGCTTTATGAGCGCACTGGACTTAAAGTGTTCGCCCGTTTCAATCCGTTCGAGGCAAGCAGTCACCCGATGCTTGTCTCTCCCGACCAGGGCTGATGTGCCCTGCTCCAGGTAGATTGGCCGTTCAGTATTGTCTCGGCACACCAAGCAGGGGACACTGAAGAAACTTGCTTCCGATTGAACTGACCCTGAATCGGACAGAATCAAGGCGCATCCTTGCATAAGAGACAAGAAATCGATATAGGGCTGAGGCGGGACCATTTTCAAGTCTCGAATACCTTCTATTTTCTTCTTCAAACCGAACTCGTCCAAGCGCTTCAGGGTCCGCGGGTGAATCGGAAAAATTATGGGGTAGGGGAGAAGTTCGAGAATATCAATCACTTCCCTCAGCGAGTCGGGGTCATCGACGTTGGAGGGCCGGTGTATGGTGACCAAGGCGTACGAACCCGCGTCCAGGCCGAACGTCTCCCAGAGTTTCTTTTCCTCTATGCCGGGGAGAAACATTTGAAGCGTCTCGAGCATAATGTCGCCCACCAGGTGTACCCTGCTCATGTCGATGCATTCTCTTCTCAGGTTTTCCACTCCGGATGGCTCGGAGACGAACAGAAGATTCGATAAGCAATCGGTGAGGCGCCGGTTATGCTCTTCAGGCATGGTTTCGTCAAAGGACCTCAGGCCCGCTTCCACGTGAGTTACGGGAATGAAGATCTTTCTCGCCACAAGGGCTGCTGCAATAGTGGAATTCACATCTCCCACCACAATCACCATGTCCGGTTCGACCTCTTGGCAGACCTTCTCGAATTCAATCATGATTCTGCCGGTCATTTCTCCGTGGCCTCCGGAGCCTACTCCGAGATGCCATTCCGGCGGGGCCAGCCCGAGTTGCTGAAAGAACACGTCGCTCATCTCTTTGTCGTAGTGTTGGCCTGTGTGAACGGTGATATGGCGAACGAAATCGTACTTTTTGAACTCTCGCTCCAGCGGTGCGATTTTCATGAAGTTGGGACGAGCCCCGACAACGCTCACTATTTTTTTTTGCTTCATTCTTGGTCCACCAGTTAGGTTACGCCGTACAGGCGCAAGCATAACTATTTATTCCCCCCTTTCCTAAAGGGGGGCTGTAGGGGCGACCGGTGGTCGCCCGGGCGAATGCCATTCGCCCCTACACCCATTGAAAATCCCCTTTTAGAAAAGGAGGACTTTGCCCGAGTCTTGGCCCGCTTGGCCGGTTCGCTTCCCCAGGAAAGTTTCCACCACGTCTACGATGCGTTCCGACGCGTGGCCGTCGCCAAAAGGGCTTTCCTCTATAATCATGGAGGAATAATGCGCAATGTCCTCCAGCAATCGGGAAGCTTCAGCGACGATCCTCTGCCGGTCTGTTCCCACAAGGATAGCAGCGCCCGATTCAATTGCCTCAGGTCTTTCGGTTAGGTTCCTTACCACAAGGACAGGTTTTTTCAAGGACGGCGCTTCTTCCTGAATGCCGCCTGAGTCGGTGATGATGAAGTAGGAGTGACTCATGAGGGCTACGAACTTGAAATAATCAGGCGGCTCGATAACCCTGATCCTGTCTTGCGATCCTAGTATGTTCTCCACTGATTTGCGAACGTTGGGATTGGGGTGCACGGAATAAACCACAAAAATATCCTGAAACTTTTGAACCAAGTCAACCAGCGCGTGGGACAAATTGGCCAGACCGGGCCCAAAGTTCTCTCGGCGATGCCCAGTGACAAGAATCATCCGCCCGGGCGGAAGGTCAAGCTCGCCCGGTTCTTCGCTCATCTCAGGGTGTTCCTTCAGGAGCGCTACAGTCTGGAGTAAGGCATCAATTACCGTATTACCCGTCACATGGATCGAATCCGGTGATATTTGTTCGAGGCGGAGATTTTCAGCAGCTCTTTTCGTGGGGCAGAAGTTCAGGTCCGCCATGTGTGAAATGAACGTCCTGTTGACTTCTTCGGGAAAGGGCTGGAACCGATCATAAGACCTCAGCCCGGCCTCCACATGAGCTATGGGGATTTTCAGATAAAACGCGGCAAGGGCAGCCGCAAAAGCCGATGATGTGTCCCCTTGCACAATCAGGATGTCGGGCTTCTCTTGAAGGAGCATATCCCTGGTTCCCTGCAACGCGCTTACAGTAATATGAAAGAGGTCCTGATCTTCTTTGACTAAATTAAGATCGTAATCAGTCCGGATATCAAATACCTCCAAAACTTGATCCAGGAGCCGACGGTGCTGGCCGGTCGCGCAGCACACCAGCCGTATGCGATCCCCGCGCTTGCGCATTTCTTTGTACACCGGCGCGAGCTTAATCGCTTCCGGTCGCGTCCCAAAAACCAACAATACGGTAAACATAATTCGAGATCCGCTTGTCAAGAATTGAAGATGAATTATGCACCAAAACCGGTTTGACGGCAAACGTCCAGTGAAAGAGCGTCATTGACATTATAACTGATTGGTTTAAATTGACTATCTAGCGTCGACGAATAGCCCAGGGAGGACTATTGGTGGCAAGAGCAAGATTTAGCAGTCGTTTTGGGCACTGTGGCAGCGCTAGTAATCCTTGCTTTGCCGGCAAGGGGACAGTTCGAGGTCATTCCGCAGGAGCCTCTGGAGACGTCAGATTATTACATTGCCGCCAGGCCCAATTATGCCGGTTCTAACTGGATCTTCGACCAGACGAACAACAAAATCATCGGGTACGCTCCGTGGGACAGTGTGCGCAGACGCTGGACGCTCTTTACCCTGACAGGGAAGTATGCCGGATTTGTACAGGCGACCCTCGGAGCCACTGATCCTCCGCATTACAAGCAATATCTGCGGTACGACAAGGACAACAGGTATACAGGCGTATTAAGTGCCCGCGTGGGTGGCCGACCGCTCACGAAGGATCGGCCCTACGGAGAACTGGGCGGATCCCTCGACCTGTATGACGTCGGCAACATACCCATTACGCCACCCTCGTATCAGTTGCAATTGGACCCGCTGAAGCGATTTCCTGAAGGGGTGGAGGTTACGCCTATTGAGCCACCATACGGCCGGTAGGCAGGATCCACCGCAGAGGGCGCCGAGAACGCGGAGAGGAAAACGAGTTGCACGGGGTACCGCATAATCCAACCGGGTACCCGGTCAGGCCGGCATCGGCTTCACTGTCACGGAGCCGAATGGGACCCTCCCGAACCGAGAGAAATGATGAGAAAACGTAACCGCTCACCGAGAAAACGGTTTAGTCGGTTTCAAACGTGGCCGGTAGGGACGCCGGCCCTACCATGAGCCCGGTAGGACCGGCCTCCGTGCCGGTCATCAAATGCGCGGCGAACGATTAGGTAATACTTTCGCAGTATTTAGTTGATAACGACTGGCCTGATATCAATGCTGCAATTCAAATTCGGAATCATGAGATTAATGTTGAACCAAGGGGACTAATTTTATGGGATTAAGGCTGAGCATCTTCAAGAACACCCTTGCTCTGTCCGTACCCAATGTGCTCAATCCCTTCATATCCTTTGTTTTGGTGCTGGTGATATCGCGATACCTGGGAGTCAAGGGTCTGGGACAATATTCCCTTGTCCTTTCCTACATGTGGATTTTCAACACACTCGCGGCATTGGGGCTCGGCGATCTCGTCGTCAGAGAGGTGGCAAGAAGACCCGACCACACGCACAAGTTTCTTTTCAACGCGGGTATCTTTGGATCAATATCTTCACTCGTTGCTATGCTGGCAATGAACGCGCTTATAGTGGTGATGCGGTACGACCAGGAGGTCGTTTATGCTGCTTTCGTCTGCTCCCTTTCGCTCGTCACTTCCACCGCAATGATATATATGGAAGCGATCTTCAGGTCCGCGGAGAAGGCCCAATATGTGGCCTTGACCTATGTGCTGGAGAACCTTCTGAGGGTCGTAGCATGCGTGTGGCTTCTGTTGCACGGCTATGGAATTGTAGTGCTGTTCGTCGCGATTCTTGCGAGCCGTTTTTTTGGGTTCGTGGTAATGTCTTGGCTCTATGTCAAGGCATTTGGTGTGCCTCGTGGGAAGTTAGACCTTGAAGTATGGCGTATTTTGACGAAGCAAGCACCCACCTTCACCAGCATTGCGATCTTTTCAACCATCCACCTTAGCATTGCTCAGATAATACTTTCCAAGCTCCAGTCTATGGAAGCTGTCGGCATCTTCAGCTCAGCGGACAGGCTGCTGGCGATATGCAAGACAATACCGGTGGCTTTCTCTTCGGCACTTCTGCCGTTCTTTGCAAAGCAGTTTGCTTCCAGCGCGGATGAGCTAAAGAAGCTCTCCACTGATTCGTTGCGATACTTGTTCATTGGGATCTTTCCTGTGGTGGTCGGCACATTCATTCTTGCCGACAGCATCATCACGCTGATCTACGGGCAGAAGTTTGCTTTGGCGGGCCAGGTGCTAAGGTTTCATATATTGTCTCTTATACCGTTTGCCGTGGATTACATCCAGGCCCAAGTTCTCATCGCCACCGACAATCAGAAAGTGGATTTGAAGATCAATATTGCTGCGGCAATAACAAATACCGTATTGAGCTTCCTTCTTATATCCCATTTTGGGGTAATGGGGGCCGTGATAGCCCCTCTTTCAACCATAATCATCGTCAATAGTCTTCAGTACGTATATATCAGAAGGAACCTTTTTAGAGTGCCGTTTACCGATATTCTTACAAGAGTGCTTGTTGCCTCTTTAGTAATGGGGATGTTCACTTACGTATTGAGGGACTACAATATTTTCCTCAACGTTGCCATATCGGCTGTAGTGTATGGCTTACTCGTAGTTTTGTTGAGGGTGGTTTCTCACGAGGAATTTCGTTTCCTGGAGGGACTCATGGTACGTAAGCCTGGAAAGGCGGATGGATGAGGGGCTATTTGAAATCTTTGTTGCAGCGGCGAGTTCCCACGCCCATCCGCAAATGGGCTCAACTGGTCGCGGACAGACTGCCGCCATCGGTGAGATATGGCAAGCCCTACAAGGATGCGCTAGCCTTGCTGAGGGAAAGCGAAACCTGGGACGAAAAGACCCTTGTCGCTTATCAGGAGAAGCGTCTGCAAGTCCTGGTCAACCATTGCTATGCCAATATCCCGTACTACAGAGAGGTTTTTCAACAAAACGGCCTTACTCCCAAGGACATTCAGACCGTAAATGATCTGCAAAAGTTACCGTTTCTGACCAAGGAAATTGTTAGGAAAAGGAAAAAGGACCTCATCGCTACCAATATTTCATTTCTGAAAAGAGAGGAGGTCTCCACCAGCGGAAGCACCGGAGCGCCTCTCGATTTTTATATGGACCCAACCACGAGACCTATGGAGAGGGCTCTTGCGTTTCGCCATCTCTCCTGGCTCGGTTACAAGAATGGGGACAGATTGGCTGTTTTCAAGGTGCCTCCCCTGTCCGATCCTAAGCAGTTCTACCAATATCTTCGTCGGACGGGCGAGTTGAGGATTTCCTTCCGAGATATGGACGAACCGCGACTCGAAAAGATGGTGGACCTGTTGGAACAGTTCAAGCCGGACTTTATAAGCGCATGGCCTTCCTCGCTCTACATACTGGCCAGATGGATGGAAAGAAACAAAAGGTCGATTCAGCCGCCGAAATTCATCGTGACCGGTTCAGAGAACATGTATCCGCACATGACAGAGCGGATAGAAGAGGTGTTCAAGGCTCCTGTTTCGGACTTTTACGGGCAGGAAGAATCCGTCGCAATTGCCATGCAGTGTTCATTGGGACAGGGATATCATGTTCAGATGGAGATGGGGATAGTGGAGCTTGTGCCGTTCAGAGATGGAATGTCGGAGATAGTCGGCACGGGACTCCATAATATGGTCATGCCGTTTCTGAGATACAGGACGGGCGATTTGGCGACGGATGGATCTGGCGCATGTCCCTGCGGCCGAAAGCACCCGCTAATTTCCGGCATAGTGGGCAGGGAAGCGGACCTCGTCGTTACACCTGAGGGGAAGCTCGTCTCTCCCCTGCTGCTGAATCCGCCGTTTAACCGCCTTGAAGAAATCAAGGAAGGCCAAATAATCCAGGAAGATATCAAGACCCTCAGAATAATAATAGTGCCGTGGGAACGCATCTCCGAGAGCACAAGGGAGCAGCTCGGCAGAGAAATCCGCGACTCCCTGGCATCTCCCGGCCATGAGGGTGACCATTGAAGAGGTGGAAAGCATTCCCGGAACCGGCTCTTGTAAGAAGGCGTTTGTGGTTTCCCGTATCCGACTGGAAGATTACTTGTAGAGGGAGGATCAGCGTGCAGCGCGTTCTCGTAGTAGGTCCTGTCCCTCCGCCCTATGGCGGTATCGCCTCAGTGATGGAGGACATCGCCAACTCGGATCTCTCAAAGGAATATCTGTTCGAAATTTTTGACAGATCAGCCGTGTTCCCTCCGGGCGCGGAGGGACTGATAGGGAAAAATCTTTTCAGGGCCAGAAGATTCCTCCGGTTTTTCAAAAAGGTGCGGTCCGGCAAGTATCACTTTGTGCATATTCACTCTTCTGATCCGGTCTTTCTGGGAACCACCATCTTCATGTTGCTGAGCCGTCTTGCCGGTGTGAAGATTCTCCTCCACGTACACGGAACCGACTGGACCAGTTTCTACTCCGAAGCTCCCCTGTTCAAGAAATTCTATACTAGGATAGGGCTGGAGCTGCCCACCAAGATAGTGGTGCTCTATCAATTGTGGGTGGACAAAGTAAGAGAACTGCGTCCCAACGCGGACGTTCGGATACTCAGGAATTTCGTTCATGAGCAGGACCCTCCGAGTGCCCGCGAAATCGAAGAAGCCAGGCAGAGCCTCGGCCTGACAAAGGAAAATTTTGTGGTGCTCACAGTGGGCAGTGTGGGCAAGAACAAGGGGAGTTTTGAAATACTGAAAGCTGTTCCCAAAGCGATCTCGAAGGACGACTCCATAAGATTTGTCTTGCTGGGTGGTGAGGAGAGGCCGGGAAACATGGCCCAACTCACCAGCATCGTGAAAGAAGAGAAACTAGGCCCGTGGGTGCAATTAACAGGGGAGCTGGAGCGAGAAAAGGTCCCCGCTTTCTTGGGGTTTGCGGACTTATTCCTCTTGCCGTCTTTCTGGGAAGGGATGCCGGTGACAATAATTGAGGCCATGCGAAGCGGGTTGCCGATAATCTCTACACCGGTAGCCGGTATCCCGGATATGATTGACAACGGAGTCTCAGGGCTGTTGATCAATCCGGGGGCCCCGGACGAAATAGCGGAAGCTGTGCTATTGTTGAAACGGGACAAAGTGCTTCGCGAAAAGCTGGCTGCAGGTGCGAAGGCGCGTTTCGACGAGAAATTTGAATTCTCGAAAGGGGATTGAAGAAATACGGGTTCTTTATAAGAGCATGTAGGAGGATGACTTGTCACCTAAAACGGCCCACGGCGCCTGTACTGTAAACAGTCCACCACTGTCAGACTTCCTGCCCTATTAAGCGTGTGGACCCCATGAATGCCTCTTCTCCATTGAGGAAGAATCCGATCCACTTGCTTTTCGCGATATTCGTCAGGATTCAAGCAACACACTTTATTCAGAGTTATGGCATAGCCATAGCTCACCGAACAGTCCTGCGAGGGCCGGTAAAGTTCTCCTTCGCGGTAGAACAGACGGCCCGCGGGTCGGGCGCTTCTCACATCCGACTTCACCGGATTGCATCTATGCGGTTTCCAAGGGCCGAGAGGCGAATCTGCATAGTAGAGATATAGCTCGTCATTCAGCGAAACACGTTCCGTCCCAATGTTAACGAACATCCACCACAAGCCATCAACGTGGTGCAAGGTCGCGTCCACGGCTTGTAGACCTTCCATTAGCACGCCGGCAGGCTCCCAGGTGTGAGGAAATGCTGTGCATTGATAGACCTCTATATCGTTGTTGTGGGAGCTTTCAGGCATCATGTACAACTGTCCCTCCCATTCAAATATGAATGGGTACGACAGGTGGTGATCTTTCTCCAGGACTTTCACGGGTTCTTGCCAGCCGCCACTCTGGTCTATCTCGATCACGGAGATGTGCCCTTTATTCCGAGCGTAAATGAATTCTTCCACAAAGATGAAATATTTATCTTCGATCTCCACGGGAAACGGATCTGCCCAGAATCTGTCTTTCGGAGGGACAATGTATTTGAGATCATCAGAACGTGCCGGGCATATCGGCTGATTGGCCGAATTTGTATCCCAGGAACCACTGGTATCGAGAGAACGCGTCCCTGATCTTACGCGCTACAAGTTTGCCACCGATTTTTGCAGATGAAAGTGCTCTGCGCACTCCGCGGTAGGTCTTCATAAAGAGCCGTCCCGGTGAACCTTTACTTTTGCCATGAGTTTCGTCCAAACTTTGCGCAAAGTCAGAGCAGCCTCTTCCCTGTTTCGGGGCAGATGAAAGATGAAAAAGCCCCACAAGTCGGTCAAAAATGAAGGTGGGGTTATGGTAATGGAATTCGTGTAGCGAAGAGCTTCCATAACCGACAAAGCAGTTCGCCGGGGATTGACTATTGGATCGCAATAGACCGCGGCCGTGTTGCCCGCGGCCGGCTCGGGAAAGACCCGAAGGTTGCTTGCGACTTCCGAAGCCTCTGATGACAGCACTGCCGGGCAGCCTGCGCTGTTAAGAGCATCCGTCAGATCCTCCGTCCTCCTGGAGTGATAGATCACCGGGCTCCACCACGACCTGGTTATCGGATGGTGCTCGTCTTCACCCGGCTCGCGTGGTTCATAGCCGTCCCAGCGGTATCCTACTCGAAGAGCCTCTCCGTCCAGAGGATCAGGCGACGGTAAACTATTCAACGGCACCGCCCTCAATTGCAGGTCTTTCGTCAGGGTACTTCACAACTTGTCTTGTAAGAGGAAGTCGATCGAGACGCCCGTCTTTGAAAGGGTGCATCAATACGCTTATGTGATTCACTCCTTCGCGGACGGCAGTTTTCCAGGCGCTGTCGATCATGCCCTTGATGATCCGATAATTACCTCCGTAGGTCTCTGCCGGGACTGGAATCATCGTTATGTCGCCGGCCGACGTTCTGAACGCGCGCGGCAAGCAGGATGCCGGCATGAAACGTGACCTGTAGTAGGAGTGTTGCCTGAAGAGCACGAAGTATTTGAGACCGGCCGCGACTAGGGCCCGAGGGGAAACTTCATCCATTCGATAGATGAAATTTGCGCCACTCACGGGGCCAAAAGTAGTTAAAGCTTTGACGTTGTCTCTGATGCGTCCGAGCTGATCTTCGAATGGCCGTCCCTGGAGGAACTCGTGCATTGATCCGTGAGCCCCCACTTCGTGTCCCCCTGCTACTATTCTTTCGAGCACTTCAGGGTAAAGCCAGGCCATGAAGCCCGTAACGAAAAAAGTAGCCCGAATGCCCGCAGATTCGAGAAGGGGCAGAAGCCGCGGGATTCCGAAGCGTGCCCCGCCCAGTTGCTCGAAGTCCAGGATTAGAGAAAAAGTCCCTTTCCCCGTGCCTCGGTTGCGGACAATCGTGTCCGATCCAATCGATGGTATGTCAACTATGCCGTGTCCTGAAAGAAAATCCTGGATGCACTCCTTCGTTTGCTCCTTTTGCAACGGGGCGTCTATTCCGCAAATGCACGTGTATCCCATTCGGAGCTTTGCAAGCAGGCGGCCGACTGGAAGCTGGCCCACCGTCCCGTTGTGACGGGTGAAAATGACCGCGTCAGCGCCTGTGGCTGCGATTCGCTTTATCAGATCGGCATCGAGCCCTATACGGGAGTAGGGGATCTCCAGTGTTTCGACGCCCATTGCATGGAACGCGGACGAGTCCAGGCCGAAATCTTTTGGATCTGCCGGGTCCCACAAAAGAACAGTGCGCGCCAAGTTGAGGGTCATGATCTGGTCTCTCGGCGGAAACGGGCAACCACAGAGCGAACTAGCTCTGCGTAATCATCCCCGATCTTTTCCCACGAGAAGTTTTCTTCGGCCATGCGTCTGGCCCGATTTCCCATCTCGGAAAGAGTTTTGACGGGAAGCGTCGCGATATCTTCCATCGTCTTTGCCATGGCTTCCGGGGAGGGGTCTGAGACAAAGCCGCAATCGTACTTTCGTACAAAATCCGCGGTCTCATCCACGTCGTTCACCATAGTTGGTCTTCCCAAGGCAGCATATTCAATGAATTTGGTGGGAAAGGCATGGCTGAGGGCCGGATGTCGGATCCTAGGTATGACAAAACAGGCAGCCGATCTCAACATATTTACGAGTGACATCTGGTCGGTCTTGTCAACGAGTTTCACCCGATCTCCGAACTTCGCCGCGAACTCCTGCTTAATGGCCGCGTCTTCTTTCGCGAAGCCCACCAGCAGCAGCCTAATATTCGGATCTCGGATTCTCTCAAAGGCTTCGATGAGGTTGTCCATGTTTTGCCAGGTTTGGAAGGCCCCCGCGTAGGCAAAAGTGAATTCTGGGGGGTCGGGAAAGGGAAGTTGATGAAACAGATCCAGATCGACGCCATTGCGCACAATCCCCACTCCATCTGGTGGCAAACCTTCGCTTATAAGTTCCTCGGTGTGTGCATTACACTGGGTCATCACATAATCGGCGCACAGTGTTGCCATTCTGTAAACAATTCGCACTCTTATGGACGGAGTCGTTATCTTGCCGGCGGATTGCACCTGTCGTTCAAGGGCCGACTCTGCCCGCGGGTCACCGTGTGGTTCGTATATGATCGGTCCCCTAAGAAAGGGCCTGCAGAACAGCATCGCTTGGCCTGCGCCTTCCCCGTGGACACAAATGAAATCGTATTTACGAAAAGTGTTGAGCCAAAAAGGCATAAAGAGCGAGGCGGTTGTCTGCTTGTGAATGGGAAAATGGTCTTTCATATAGAAGAGATCGCAGTCAATAGATCGCTTGACGAGAGATTCAACCCGGTGATCAACATTGCGCGTAAAAGCGGAAATGTCCTTCGATCCGGTTTGGGAGATCACCAGGCCCTTGAGATTCATCGGGAGTTCTCCCTTCGTATCCGGAATCACGCTGTGGCCACCACATTTGGCATATCTTGAGACCCCCCAGGATGTTTTATCGAAGGTCGCTGGGACCTTGCGAGAGGACGGCATCGCACGGGATGTTGCTCCGAAAACGGGAGCAGCGCTAACCTTCCCCCTGAGCGGGTTTTTACCAGTAAATGAGAATACTTCACAGTCAGGCACTCGGTCAACCTTCATTTCTGCGCAAGAAGATGCAGCAATTTCCAAGAAGCGCGTCTGTACCTGGCGCACCTGCTCGATCAAATCAAACAAACCTTTACGAATCCCCATAACTGGCTCATCATGCGCTTGACCTCTACGCCCAATGTGTATATTCCTTCCATTTAAGAAAGCTCTTTGTATGTCTTAATAGCGAAACCACTAAGAGGTTTTCTCTCATATCCCGTTTTCAATGAGTGGCAACGGAGTTTTCTGGGGACTAAGGAGAGGTTTTATGCGAGGGCTGCACCGTTCGCGGGAAGCGTCATCGGTCCACAGGTACGCTGCCGGCGCGCTTTTGGCTCTGTTGGTTTGCCTGTGCGCTTCTGAGGAGAGCCGCGGCACTTACCTGGTCTTCACTATAGACGTGTGCTGGACCTGCGGAGATGATTTTCAAGGAACATGGGAGGGCAAAGATTACGGTGTGCCTCTCATAGCGGAAAAGCTAGAACAATATGGCCTAAAGGGGACTTTTTTTGTCAGTTCCTTCTGCCCGCAAAATCTCACCGACAAAATGTTTTCCAATCTGAGGTTTCTGGTGTCGCGAGGTCATGATCTGGAATTACACCCACACCCCGATGCGCTGGACCCCAACCGGCTCCTTTTTACAGCGTATTTAACGAAAGAGCGGAGAAGAATCCTGGAGACAGCAATTGAGAATATCAAAAGGGCCGGTGCTCCGCCTCCCATTGCCCATAGGGCCGGAGCGTACGCAATAGATCAGGAGACGCTCGCTCTGTTGTCTCAATTGGGTATTTTTATGGATTCGTCAATATTTCCTGTGGACTCCCGCAGCAAAGTAACCTTGCCGGAAAACCTGGCAAATAGATTCGTGAAAATAGGGGGGGTGTATCAGTTACCCATAACTTTGATAAGGAGGGTCCCCTTCATCGGATACGCGGGCATGACCGCTCTGGATCTAGAGAGAACCATTTGGGAGGAACAAGAGGAGGCCCTGAAGCAGATTGCGGACCACGGCCTGCCGGTTATGACATTCTTTCTTCATTTTAATTCCCTTTACCATTATATTAGCTCGAATGTTCCGTACGAACCGCTCACGGCCACCGGACCCAGGGGAGAAAATATTGCGAAGTTGGACAACGTCCTTAGGATGGTCACAACCGACAGCCGATTCAAAGTTGTTACTGCAAGGGAGCTTTGGCAAATATTTCAAGAGAGACCTAATGAGTTGCAAGGCCCTTCTTTTGTGCCGTACACGGGGCTATGGTTGACCTACTTGAAGGCGTGGAAGGATTTCTTCCGGCACGGCATCACTAACAAAATAGTCGCTATCGCACCGATAGCATTTGTTGTTGCGCTCCTGATAGTTGTTGTGCAATTGATAAGAATGAAACTAGCCAGTCAGCGTCTTTAGGCCGGGAGAATGTATAAACAATTCAGGAAATACAAACTTTTGCTCATGTCCGGCGATGTTGTTCTCACGGTCTTGCTGCTCGCGGCAACGGTGAAGATGAGGCCCTTTCTCCCTGGCAAGCCTCTGGATCCGTCCGAGGCATTGCTGCCCGGCATGCTGATTTATGTGATGGTGGGCCTTCTATGGCATGTTCTCTTCGCCGTAACAGGCGTCTATGAACTTCGAATAATTCCCAGGCTCTCTCAGCAGATTGGACGTTTCACCTCTTCTTACCTCCTGGCCGTATTGATGTTGACAGGATTTCTCTATTTCACATTCAGAGATGTGTCCCGAATGCTGGTCATTTATTTTTGTGTCGCTGATTATACTGTGCTCCTGCTGATGCGCCATCTTTTGACCCTTTACCTCAGATTCAGTGTCAACGCTATACGCGAAATGCCGGTTCTTATCGTGGGGGCTTCCGAAAGCGGCATATACCTTGCCGACACGCTAAGTCGAGATGCTGCCTCGGGTTTGAGAGTCGTGGGATTTGCGGACAGCGACGTATCCCAACAGCTCAACCTGCCGGGGCCGGTCATCGGCTCACTGCAGGACGTGCCCCGAATTGTGCTTGAACGCGAAATTGGGATATTGTTCGTCGCACTTCCCGAGGCCCGAGGCGACGAGGTGGAAGAGTTGATCCATCAGGTCGAGAGCCTTCCTGTTCGTGTGTACGTTGTGCCGGAGGTTCCCAAGGCGGGGATGGTTAACCCGGAAGTGGAGACATTGGGAGAGTTAGTTTTGATCGGGATCCGTGAACCGCTGATTCAGGGTCACAGGAGAGTCATCAAGCGGGTTCTTGATGTGACGGTGAGCATGGTAGGTCTCCTCCTCACTTGGCCGCTGTTCATAGTCATCTGGATAGCTATTAAGCTGAATTCTCCGGGTCCGGCGATCTTTGTCGCCCAAAGGGTAGGCGAGAACGGCAAGATCTTTAGTATGCTGAAGTTTCGTACCATGTACGTGAATCAGGAACATGTCCAGGCTCCAGCAACTTCAAAAGAGGAACTCTGTGAAGTTGTCCACAAGGTGGAGGATGATCCGCGGATAACGCGGGTTGGCAGGTTTTTGCGCAAAACGTCGCTGGACGAACTGCCCCAACTTCTCAACGTGCTGAAGGGTGAAATGTCCCTGGTGGGGCCGAGGCCTGAGCAGCCTTTTCTCACCCAATGTTATGATCACTGGCAGTGGCAAAGGCTTTCTGTACCGCCGGGAGTTACGGGGTGGTGGCAGATATCCGGGCGCAGCGATCTACCCATGCATCTGAACACACAGTATGATATGTACTACGTTAGGAATTATTCCGTATTACTGGACCTGAAAATTCTTTTCAAAACCGTCGGAGCGGTACTGAAGGGGAAAGGGGCCTACTGATAGAGCCCGGGTCGGCCTGGTAAGTCTTGAGAAGTAACCGTTCACTGGGAAAGCGGTTTGCCAGGCTCGAAATGTGGCTGGCAGGGACGCCGGCCCTGCCATGAACCCGGTGGGACCTGTTTCCGTACCAGTCACAAAATGTCCGGTGGACCGTTACCTTGGGAGAGACAATTCATGCAGGGGGTCGCTTCCTCAGCTCGGAATTCCATAACCATCCTCATCGCGGCCATCATGGCCTTTATTCTGGGCTATCTTTATGTGCAGACGTTCGCTGTGGGTTGGCGAGCGATCTTCATGATCCATGCCTTAGTCCTTTTCTTCCTGGGTTGCGCATTATTCATAAGGGATTTGCGGTCATTCCTTCTCCTCATAATGATATTCGCTATTCCACTTCAATATGGCTATCACGTAATTTACCAGCCTATGCTCGGCGTACAGACTTCACCGTTCTCCTCGGGGGTTCGGATCGACGTCGTGGATGTGATCCTGTTGGTCCTGTATATGCACTGGGGTTTTACGGTGGCCCGGCAGCAACTGAGGCACATCCGAATAACATTGGGACACTCGCTCGGCAAGCTGTTTCTTATATGGATAGCATACGTTGCGATAGCAGGCGTTTTGAGATCCGAGCACCTCAACTACACGCTATTTGAGGTAGTGACGCTCTTCCAAGGTTTCATGCTTTTTTTCTATCTGATAAACAACCTCTCATCCGAACGGGACCTTCGGGTTGTTCTCTATGCCCTCTTCGCGAACACTATTGCCCATGCGCTCTACATAATCATGCAGTACGTCACCGGCTTCAACTACACTGTGCATGGCGAAGCCTCCACACACTTTGTTGAGCAAGAAGGTTTTCGGCCTGCCGGCTTTGCCGGGAGTTGGGACGCCGCCGCCGCCATGATGCACCTTGTCCTTCCTGTGCTCCTCGCTTACTATTTTATGGCTAAGAACAGGGCCTGGCATAGGGTGGCTTTGACGGGCATCGGCATCGTGTTGCTGGGGCTGTTGCTCACCAAAGTGAGGGGGGCCTGGATTGCGACGCTAGTCTCGGCGATAACGGTGGTAGCTGTTAGTTATTTGCGAGGTTGGATTTCTTCGACCCAGACATTCAAGGTGGCTGCCGGCGGCATCGCGGTACTGGGTTTGGCTGCTCCTTTTGTTGTTCAGAGGCTCATTACCGGGGCCTGGGGAGAGGACCGGCTTCCGCTCATATACACTGCGATGAACATGTTCAAGGCAAACTGGCTGCTGGGAGTCGGCGCAAACAATTACTTCTTTTACATAGATCAGTACTTGCCCATCAGCCTGAGACACACGTGGGAAGCAGGGGTCCACAACGAATATCTTATGTGGGCGGCTGAGACGGGTGTAATCGGTTTCGTGCTCTACTACACGTTATTGTTTGTCATGCTGAAAAAACTCTGGAAGCTGACCGTCTCGCCTGATCCCTGGATTTATTTAGCTGCGGTCGGGTTTTTCGCTGTTATCGTGGGATCGCTGCCGTATCGAATGACTTCCCCCTACTTCTTCCTAGAAGTGTACTCACAGTCTTGTGTCGTTTTAGCCGTGACATGCCTTTTGGAAACTCTTGAAAAAAAGAGACTCGCAAACGTACGGGCGGGCTCTCAAGAGAACCGTGGGATCACCTGAGTGCGCAAGCCTGAAGCAATCCCCAATCAAGAAAAAAGCAGATTGCTTCGTCGCTTCGCTTCTCGCAATGACAGCCTGGGCCATCTCTCCGCGTCCCACTTTTTCATTACGGGGCCAACGTCCATCCTTGTTGAAAGGTATGAGAGGTTTTGCGAGATGCGACTCGATTTAAGCCCTACAAATAAAGCCATCCAAGGCATCTATGCGGAAAGTTTGCCTTTTTATCCAAGGGGTTACGTAATATTCTGAAACTATTACGGATTTGTTTTCTTTGGTCTTGAAATCTTGGAGTTTTTGTGCTACCAATTAGTGCATAATATGTAACTACGGGAACAAAACCACGGGCATTCTACACGGAGATCCTTGGAGAATTCTTGGGGGTTAGGAAGTCCGGCAATGATCTGTAGAGGCATGGGTTGCAAACGGCCTCGCAGATGAAACCAGGTTTCAAGCGTCGCTGCCCGGCATGGAAATCAAGAGCAAACCAGGTCACTAAACACGGGCAGGGACGGATCTCAATGGGTCGCTCTACAAGAGGCGCCGGCATCTAAACGTAATTTTCGCGTGATATGGAGCACGGAAAAATGGGAGAAGAACAGGGCCTATCCTTGCGAGACACTCTCAGCATCTTTTTCCGCCGCATCTATCTTCTTTACGTGATGGTGGTGCTCCTTCCCTTAGCGGCCCTCATTACCTGTCTGGTTGTCGATCCGGTCTACGAATCCACCGCAAAGATCATCGTTACGGCAAAGAGAGAAACGTCCGCTCTGCTTCAATATCCGAAGGAGATGGCGGCCCAGATGTCTTTCAACCTGAACGTGGACGAGACGGATTTGAACAGTGAGATGGAGTTGCTGCGCAGTCCGGATTTGTGGATGCGCACAGTGAAAAAACTGGGAGTTGAAACTTTCAAGAGTAAGGAAAGCGGAACAATCAAAGGATGGCTGAAGCAGGTCAACGAAGCGTTGGGCCGGCCGTTGGGAGGCAAGAAGCGCCAAGCGGGGACCGCAGACGGCGAATCCGCCGAGGTCCAGAAAATAGCCGAAGACCTCATCAAGAGCTTGAAGGTTACCGCGGCGGTCAAATCCAAGGTGCTTGACCTGTCATTCAAGTACTCGGACGCGGCTATGGCTCAAAAGATACTTGCTACACTTCTGGATCAGTACATCCCTTATCATATGGAAGTTTATTCGCTCCCCGGTGCTGAGAAATTCTTTTCCGGACAGAGCGATCTGTACAAGCAAAAGTATGAGCAGGCGGACCGTGATCTGGCTGAATTCAAGAAAAAATGGGGCCTGTCGCTCGCTGAGCGCCAGAAAACCGAGCTGATCACTTTTATAAAACAGCTTCAGGATTCTCTGGTGGAAGTGAACTCCAACCTGAGCCAATACCAAATTATGTTGGCGTCCGTGAAGAAAGGTTATTTGCCGTCCGGCCAGCTCACAGCCGGCACGCAGAGAGGCGGTGAGAATACCTATATAAACATAGTCTCTTCACAGCTTCTGAGGGCCGTGCAAAAGCAATGGCAGACGGCTGAAGTTTACCAGGCCGAAAGTCGCGATTACCGAGCCACGGCAGATATGGTTAGAGACCTGACCAAGAAATTCCAGGAAGCGCTGCAGGGAGAACTGGAAGCCATTGAGGCTAAGAAGATGAGCTTCGAGCAGAGCCTCAAAGAGAAAGAAGAGCAATTGGAGCTGCTGGAGGAAAAGAGTGAAGAAGCGCGCAGGATGCAATTAGATGCAACTGTCGCTAAGGAGAGATACCTGCAGTACCTGTCAAAGGAGGAGGAGGCTCGGCTTGAAAACCTTAAGGGTGGAACACAAGTGAGAGACGTGAGTGTCATGGGGAAGCCTTTAACTCCGGCGGAGCCCATTTTCCCCAAAACATCCCTCTTTGTGCTTGGGGCCTTGTTCCTGGCGATTCCTGTGGGTATGGGCGCAATATTGACTGCGCACTTCTTGGATCACACGTTTGACAATCCCAGAATGCTGGAAGCGCATACCGGTTACCCGGTCCTGGCCTCTTTGGGGAAGGCTCAAACAGACAGAGCGGCTGCCCCCAGGGTGGATGAGGGCTCATGAGGCTCGTACTCGGTTTCATGACGGCAGTCTGCTTCTTCATTCTGGTTTGTGATGAACCGGTTCGGGGCCAAAAATATGACGTTGGTGTCATCGAGGAGATGAGCGAAGGCAATATCTACGTCCGAGGGAACCATGGCCTCCACGTGCTGGAGACCGTGGGGAGCTGTTCGTGGTGCGAAGTGGGCCTTGAAGTGATCGTCAGCTTTGAGGGCTTCACGAGAGCAAAACTAAGTCCGTATCCTGAATCCATCCGAGGTAGACCAGTGAGGGTGTTTGTAGTGCGGGACGGCCGGGAGGAGGGCTGAGACCCGTTTGCGACCTTTACCGAACGCTACGGCCGGATCCCTGTGTCAGCTTTTCATAAGCAGTGACGTAACGTTCGACCAGAACCCGCCAGTCCCTGTTAGCCTCGACCCATTTGCGGGCCCGGATTCCCAAATCCGATCTCAGCCCCTTGTTTCGTGCCAGCATTGAACATTTTGATACCAAGTCCGACACATCTTCAGATTCAAAAAGCAATCCGTTGGCGCCGTCTTCCACCATTTCCAAATGCCCTCCCACATCGCTTGATATAAGAGGTTTTCCCATAGCCATGATTTCCAAGGGCTTCAAAGGGGTTACCAAGCGCGTTTCCCGGGTATCCCTCCGTGGAAGGACCATGAAATCGCAGATGCGATAGAAGTCTGTGACCTCTTCATGCGGCACCCGTCCCGTGAAGACTACCCTGTCGGAAATCCCCGCGTCGGCGACCATTTTTCTTAGAATAGGCATCAGCTCTCCGTCACCGACGAGCAGCAAAGAGAGGTCGGGCAATTGCGACGCGAGGCGGATCATGGCTTCGACGAGAAGGTCAAGACCCTCATAGTTGAAGAAATAGCCAATGTACCCAAACACCAGTTTGTCGTGCAAACCAAGTCTTTTTTTCAGATCTTCGTCGGGAGGACGTGGGGTAAAGGCTTTTACGTCAACGCCGTTCGGGACGATAAAGACTTTCTCACTGCTGATCCCGCGGGAGACGATTTCGGCCTTCAGTGAGTCACCGATTGCGCAACACAGGCCGGCTCCTCTCAATGCTTTGTCATCCAAGACGCGCACTAATCGGTAGCGCAGAGATTTTTCACCAAACTTTCCACGGCCTGAGTGGGAATCTTCCCAAATTCCCCTCATTTCATACACGGATGGTATCTTTTCCCATTTGGCTACGGTGTTGGCCGCGAGGCCACAGGTGAAAGGCGAATGCCCGTGGATTACGTCGGGCCGATAGGTCCTGGCCACACGGAGTGCAGTCTTCAATAGGAAGAAATTCTGTAAAACCCTCAGCGCCGCCTTCACAGGGCTCTTATCCTGCACTTCAGGGGTAGGGGCTAGAATGTTACTGCAAGTTCTAAAATAGCGAACCCCGTCTATGTACTCACTTTGTTCCGCGTCGAGTTCTCCAAGGGGCGATTGGGATGGCGAAGTGACCACCAGCGGCTCCAATCCCTTTTCGAGTTGCTTTGTTACAATTTCACGGCTTCGGATAGCGTATCCGTGAGTGCCGGGAACCGATCTGTGCAGAAGGTGCAAGACGCGCATAAAGCATTCTCCAGGTCAATTCCGCGATCCAGCAAAGGCAGAGAACCTGTTGGAACGCAAAAGATCCAGCATGTCCTGCGGTAAAAGAGTCCAGGGAACGTCTTGGGGAACTCTCAGCGCTCCGGCTGAGGATTTAACAGCAGTAAGAACTCCACTGGGAAGCTGAACCTTCATCCGCCCTGTCACTGTCGGCGCGGCCACTTTCGAGCCATAGTACCTCGAATACCATCCCCCAATAGGATCCATTTGTCCATTGAGGATGGACACATCGTCAGAATGGCGGTTGAGGAAGATGATGTTCAGCCGACTCCTCTCCAAGTCAGCGGTTAAGCTATTGGAGGCCTCCTGTCTAACCGTCCAGCGAGGGTCGAAGTGAACTCGCCATTCCAACTCGTGCTCTCCGGCCCCGTTCACGTGGTCCAAAACAATGATTCCTTCACCCGTGACATGGATCAGGAACCGGCGATGCACAAATCGCCCCCAATTGACGGTACCTCGCAAGAGTCTCCAGCGTTCTCCGCTGATCGGCGGCTCCTGTTCGATCTTCAAGGGACTGGACCACCGAAAAGTCTCAAGCGGTTCTGTAGGATACTTACCGTCAATTCGTATGGTGTTGTGAGCCGTGGACGAGCGAAAGTAACGCCTCCAGAAAGGCGGCCCGTTATAGAGAAACGTTCCCGGGTCTACAACAAATGGCTTGCCGCGATAGTGTAGGATGAACGACAAGCCGTCAGCGTGTCCGTGGCCGTACGCGGGCGGGATTCCCAAAGGTCCGACGTCAAGAATGACGCTGAAATGCTCGTCTCTGCTCACCTGGTAGCCACCGTTAGGGAAAACCAGCAGAGGGGAAGGGGAGGCGACCTCGCTTCCAGGAATCGCCTGATTCCTCGTAGACTCGAATAGATTCAATCCGGTTTCGCCCAGCATCAGATAGGCTTCGGCCGGAAAAGTTGGAAACCCTCTGGCCAGCCGAGGTTCGCCAAGCAGCACGGAACCGATGGCCGGCAATGACGTAAAATCCCAAAAATCGGAAAGCCGCCAGCCTATCGCCAAGCCCGTGTCCGAATCCCCTATCATGGGGACATCCTTGCAGTAGGGCGCCAGGTTCCTGATAAAATCTAGCCCGTTGGCGAGACGTTCTCGGACCACTCCGGATAGTTGCGGCCCCGATCCTTGTGCTAGAGAGAAAACCTGGAGCAGGAACTCTGCCACAAATCGAAAATAGCCGGTGGCCTGCTCGGCATAAACTCCATCAGGCAGAATTACGCGGGGGGCCAGCCAATTAAGGATTGCCATGGACCTTTTTCGCCACCTGGAGGCATTCAAGAACAACGGATACAGCGTGGCAATGCAGAAGAGAGCCGAACATTCCCCCAACAAGTGGTTCCCTTCCGTGTGGTGAACCGTGAGTTCTCTTTCCAGATGAACCCCGTGCAGATAGAGACAGGGTATGAAGCGAGAAAGAAAATGGGAGTCCCATGCCGAACTGTTCAAGCACAAGATATGACACCGCGCCAATGACAGAGCGCGAAGTGCCACTTCCAGGTTGCTGGACCACTGTACACCCAAGGGATACTGCACGCTGTCCAGCCAGCTTTCCAGATGTTCTTTCGCCTCAACAGCGAAACGCTCTTCCCCGGTGAGCCTCCAGGACGCACCCAGCCACAATAGGTGCTGAAATCGGTTCAACTCCCAACACCACTTCACGTCGCGATCCGGCCGCTCGGGATCGTGCGAGAAATCAATGTCCGAGTAGTAATCTCGAGGCCAGACTGTTGAAGCTCCTCCAGACTCCATAGTGCCTGACCATAAGACCGGTTTGGGCATGTTCACTTCTTTCCACTGAAATAGCGGAACCCATCCGTCGAGCACACGCTCGGCCGTGGAAACAATGCGTTGTTTTTCCTCGGGATAAAGGGCCGCGAAGGTATGCCAGAAGGATCGGTCGTGCCACCACTGCAATGGAAGGGCCTCCGATAGTGCTTGGTTGACGTCCTGGGCCGGGTCTCCTGAAGGACCCGCTCGGAGCCACCGACTGCGCCGGCTCCACAGCCGCTCCCAAGACATGGCCTGGGGGTCGTATCGATATACTAGTTTCTCGAACCCATGCCGCAACCATGAGCCGATCCGGTAAAGAGGCTCGTCAATGCGAAGTGTTCTCAACCGACGAGCGTAATATGCACATCTTGCAACGTTCATTACATCGCTGGTGAAGGGGGATTTCCGAACTCACACACTAAAAGACAGGTCGGCCGTGCCATTCAGGTAGGCCGGCATATCGCGCAACTCTTTAAAGAAAGCGGTATATCCCTTTAGGAATGTGGAATTCACGCTTATTCAAGATAATTCCGAGTATTTCCGCCCCAGCGGATTTCAGCCTATCGAGAGCGTGGTCCACAACTTCCGAGCGGGTACGTTCGGATTCAACAACCAGAACCACGCCGTCAGTAACTTCACAGATTCTGGTCGCATCATTAAATGGGATAACTGGCGGACTGTCCACCAAAATATAACGATATTTCTTTTTTAATACGGTGAGAACATCTCGAAAGCGTTCAAGATCAGATTCGTACGGGATCAAACTGTCTGTCACTTGAGCCCGGCCGGCGGGCATCACTGAAAATCCGTAATTGTCTACCTTCTCAATTGCTTCTCGTAGCCTACCCGACTTCTGCAAAATACCGAGTAGAGAGCCTTCGGCTTTCAGGTTCATGATTTTGTCGAAAGAGGGTTGTCTCAGATTAGCCTCTACCACCATTACGCTCTCAGAGGGGCGGAGGCGGGCTATAAACAAGGCCAAGGCCAACGTGATCGAACTGACACCTTCGCCGAAGTGAGAAGAGGTGAACTGGACCACAACTGACTCGGCTGTGCCTTCCTTGCTGAAGACAGCACGTTCCAGTTGATAGAATTCTTCTCTAAAGCGGACCGCGAGTTCTTTAATCATGGAATCCCCCTATTCGCCTTCAGCGTAACCCTACTCATTGGCGTCATCGTGCCACGAATTCGGGAAAGTTCCGCGGGACACGGGATTACGCAACTGCCTCCTATCTTCAGTCCCACGTTCAGTCATTAACCCTCGTAGAACAGAAAGTCAAGGAGCCGAGCAGGGGCTTCTTATCGTGGATGTATGTTATAAAGATATTATATTATACATTGTTACAGGCTTACTATGCTAAATAACTTTAAGAAATATTTATATCAATTGACAATTACTTGTCTATTTGATAGACTTTACTCCGGGATTACGTCCGCTCCTGAGACTCAAATCAAAGGGGTGGACATCCATTACTAGGAGTCCCAGAGGCTGGAAGTGACGATTTATCTTAGCCATAACCCGATCATGCCGATGTGGCCTGCGTCCCAGGAGTTCTCGGTCCTGGTTGGCGCAGATCATGCCAGTGTCTATCGGCCTACATGGACCATGCACGTCGAAGACAGGACAGAAGCCCACGATTTGCGGGAAAAGGCGAAAAAAGTCCTGTGCTTCCACCAGGTCTTCAGGGCTTACGGTCATGATCTCTTTAAGCTTCGGAGCGCCGCCGCCCGCTCTGTTGCACATTTGCTGGCGGGGTGAAGCCAACATGGTGACCAAAAACGGAACCTGGCTCCCCAACCTTCGTGGCGGTTCGGCGCACGGGAACGAGTGCCCGGAAGATCCTGTTGCAAAGCAGTTTTCGTGTATGGGAAGTTCCAAGGGACAACTTGACAGCCTGGTCTTTGACACGGACGAGTTTGACTTGGCTCCGGACGGTCCAAACGCTGCTCGCCTGAATGCGCCCCCCTCCCACGAATCAAAGACGGTTCAGGAACCGACAGCAGCTGTGCAGCGTCCACCAGTCCAGCCTTGGGCCCGTCTGATCCCTACATTGGCAAGAGTAAAAAACGCATTTTATGTCTGCCGTCCTAGGATATGGACGACGGCAACAATCATGCTCTCGCTCGCGGTGGCGGGCATGGTCTCTTACATTGCTTGGTCGGATGGCTATCACGTGGAAACGAAGCTTCTCTTGTTTGACCGAGATCACAGTCTCAACAATTCTGCAGGCAAGACCCTGGAAGAAGAAGTGGAGATCCTCAAGAGTCCGCAAATCTTGCATCTTTTGTCGTGTGAGCTGTACGATCGCCGACCTCAAAGTGTGGCGCCAGGCGGGCACTTGCGAACAGCGGGGAGCGCGCCGATAAATGGACTTTCGAAGTTCGGCAACCCGGACGATCTGGAAAAATGGCTTTGCAAAAAGACATATTTCAGCTCGGAAGTTTCCGGGGGCATGGCTAAAGTAGCACTGCATCTGCGGGGTGATGATCCGGCTTTTCTCAGTAGCGTGCTCGATGCCTACGTTTGTCGATACGTCGATTACAGGCGAACCCTCGAAGCCGTGTCCTGGAACCAGGAGGCGGGGCGTCATCAGAAGCATTCCGCGGATACGAAACCGGCTGAAGCGATTTCTGCCCAGTTACAGAAAATCGAATTTCAACAGCGGGGCTCTAAGCTGGCATTGCAACTAATAGATTCGGGTAAGGGGGTATTCAGCGGCTTCGTCCCTGACCAGAGCCTGACTGGAGTACCTTCCTTGACTCACTTTCAAGACAAAATCGTCCAACTAGAGATCAAGAAGAGGGCCCTCGCGACCCAGTACATGCCCGGCAGTAGAGAGATTGTCGTGGTTGATCTTGAGATCCAAGGCGTGAGAAGCGCCATGCGTGAATGTCTTGCTGAACATCTTCAGTTTCTGAATAAAGAAAGAGAGCAACTTCTCGCCCAGAAGGACGAATCTTATCACAACGGAATACCTGTGGTGGGCTCCGATCAAGTCTCCATCAAAGAGCGTTGCGGAATCCAATCACCTCGGGGAGACTCGTGGCTCGTGCCTCGGGACGGGCTCTATGTGCTTCGTGAGACTCCGGTCATTGCTCAACGGCCTCTGCTTGCGCGAACCGGTCATTTTGCGAACAAGCTGATTGCCCATCTTGCTCTCCTACCAGCGCACACTGTTATTTCTGAATCCGACCGAAACCAGGGTCCATCCGGGCCTCCAGGTCTCTCGGTTGACGGCAGGGTTCCCAATTCCGGCGGGTCCATTCATGGCAGTTCCACGCATCAGTCATCTCAAACCGTGCTGACAACCCCTCCGGTGTGGCAACGGGCAGCCACCTCGTACAGTGATGTCCAGAGGCAACACACCGGACAGACAAACTCCAGGCCCCGGCAATGATGATATCTCCGGCTCGGCACATACGGGAGACAGTTACTTTGGCCAAACAGAGCAAACCGGACACCATGACGCGCGCTAGAGAGAGACGCTGCCGTAGGATGTCGGCGCGCAGAGCAGCGCGCGCTGCATGTTTTGTCCTCTTGCTTATGACGATTTCCGCGCCTTCCAGTGCGGAGCCTTTGGAATACAATGGATTTGCGACCCTGAAATTCGAGGCCTTTTTCAGTCGCATTGAGGGCAGAATGGGGTTGGCCCAGAATATAGCTGAAAACGGGTCGGTCATCGATTTCATAACTGACATGGGATTGCCCGCTGACAACAGGACCTTCAGAATATTGATGTCGGTGCGTCCACTGGAACACCATCTCCTTCGGGTTTACGGCAGCATACCGGAACTCTACAGCGGTGGAACCATTCTGCAGCGCACGTTACAGACCAAATCATTCACCTATCCTGCGGGAACCCCCGTTCAATCGCAACTCAACGTGGGGACGTTGGGCTTCGGCTACGACTTGGACTTCCTTGTGGGCCCTCGCTGGTTCGGCGGCATGCACGGTGATCTGAAGTTTATCAACTTGCGGGCCACCCTGAGTGCTGGAGGCTTAAGACAGGACGATACCATAAGCCTTAACGAACTTGTCCCCTGTCTGGGAGCTCACGTGCAGACGCGCATACCGTGCACTAGGACTGTTAACATAGGTGGTTTTGCACGTATCACTTACGGCATGACACCCAACTTTCTGAACCATGTGGACCTATCAACGGGATTATGTCTTGGAATGGGTTCCATCGGGTCCGTGCTCGTGGAAGCAAAAGTTGGGTACGAGCTGGAAAGCTTCTATCACAATCAGGAGAACTTATTGGGCCGACAGTTGGAACTGAAGAGAGAGGGAATCGTCTTCTCTCTGGAAGCCGCCTATTAGGGCGGAATTCTCGTGCCGCTAATAGCGGATGAGGCAAATGCCTCAGTTTCCGCGACAAGGCCTTTTTGTGAAAATTGCCCAAATGGGAACAGCCATGATGAGCACGCAAAAATCTTCTGAAGTCTTCCGAATTGCTCTCTTGAGAATTCTCGTTATGTCTATTGTTGTAGCAATGATAGGCGGTTGCATGATTCCTCATCATCGGGGGGCCGTGAGTGAGACTCCTCCGCCGGTTGTAAACCGAGTCACACAGTATTTCCCCTCGTCTCTGTACAGACTGGCTGAGGGAGACATTCTGGAATTCCTCTATTTGACCATTCCCGGTGCGACGCAAACTGTCTATAAACTTCAAATAAAAGATCAGATCGACATCGAGTTCACCTTTCACCCCGAGATGAACCGTACTGTCCGGGTGAGGCCCGACGGCAGAATAAGCATTCCCCGCAAAGACGACGTTTCCGTAGTAGGCATGACCGCGGATGAGGTGAAGAGGATGCTCAAACGGGTCTATTCAGACTTGCTGAGGGACCCGGATATGACAGTGTCGGTCAGGGAATTCAACGCAAAATTGGATGAAATTCAAAAAGCCGTGGCCACTGCGCCCAACGGACAGGCGCGACTCATCAACGTTCGGCCGGACGGCTATATTTCACTCCCACTCGTACCCGAGTTGAAAGCCGAGGGTCTGACGGTGCCCCAACTCACCAAGATTGTGAATCAGAAGTACGCGAGTATTATCCCGGAGATGAAGGTCTCTGTCCTTCTTAAGGAAGTGGTCGGAAACTTGATCTTCGTGGACGGTGAAGTCAGCAGGCCCGGCGTATTCACTTCAAGAGGCCCTGTGACTGTGCAGCACGCCATCGCCCTTGCAGGAGGAACCAGAGAAACAGCAGAGCCGAGGACGGTCCTTGTCATTTCCAGAGGCCCGGAGGGCAAGTTCATGACGCGCACCACCGATCTTAGCAAAATGACTTCCCGTTCCGATTTCCTTCTGAAACGCAACGATCTCGTCTATGTCCCAAGGAGCACCATCGCCCGTGCGGACGTCTGGGTGGATCAGAACATCAGGCGTCTGCTGATGTTCACGGGCTGGAACCTGGGCATAAGCACGGATCTAGGGCGCAGCACCGTTCGGTAACATGTCTTCCTTGCGGCGAGGCGACTTTTTGGACGTAGTTTCTCGCCGCACCCCATGCTTCGCTGCCATTACTATTACGGTATAGTCTATATATTCATAGATGTTATAAAAATAATATAAGTAAATACATTAAGAATATATCATATATTACATAATATAATTTAATTACTACCTTGACATCAGGGTTATTTTTGTGATAAACTACTAACGATGAGTAACATAGCAGTCGGTCGGCTGCTTCGACCTCTTTCAAATTCTCAAGGAGGCTCGGTTATGAAGAGATTTCTAATGCTACTGGGCACCCTGCTCATTGCATTGCTGCCGGCAATAGGGTGGCCCCAGGGAGCACCGCCCATGCTGTTTCCGGTCGGACCGCCGGGTGCAGGTGCAGGGCTTTCGCCTTCAATGCCTTGGTCGCCAATGTCACCTCGCTTGTATTATGCTGACGAGGTTTGGAACATGAGGCCCTACGCCAGGGCTGGCTACATGTGGATGGACTGGGAATTCAATTTCCCGTTCTCGCTGGTTCCGGGCGTGCCTGTCATTGCCAGGCCGGCCAACGCGCTTAACGTCGAATCCATGAACCTTAAGCTACAGGACGGCCAATATTGGGTGGGATTTGTCGGCCTGGAGGTCCAACCTTTCAGGGATTTGATTGTTTACGGTGAAATAGGCGGCAATCTTCAGCGGGATAATACGTGGATCATGAATGCCACAGGGAAGGTGTTTCTGGCATCCGATCCTAACGATCCCCTTCTTGATAATCCGCCTAACACGACGTCACCCGTGGGTATGGACGAGCCGCAATTTCCAGTGGTGGATGATAGACTCGGGTATCGACTATAGAATCACCAGCAATTGGGCGGTGGAAGTCGGTTTCAGAGTCGAGCACATTGATTTCAAGCTCGTGGATCCTCGAAACGGCACTGAGGCGGACTTCATAAACACGGCTCGACCGCGGGGCTCTGCAATACTCTGCAACCGGATATGACCGGGCGGGCATCAACTTCGGCGAGTTCGCCGGAATAATTGAAGACCCCCTGGAAAAATCCTACATACCCTATTTCGGACTTCGTCTCACCGGGAGATGTGGCTCCAAGAAGTCCTGTGACCAAAACCTTACGCAGCAGTGTGGCGGCCCTCCTGGCCCACCGCAGTGTGGACCTCCCCTGTGTGCTCCACCCCCGTGTGCTCCGCCTAAGTGTGAGAAGTGCCTGACGTACAAATTACGTCTGATCGGCAGCCCCTTTGCATGGAACCATTTCCAAGACCCGTTCCAAATCATTTGCATAAGTCTCGACAACCGCCCTGCGTGAGATAAGCCAGACCCTTTACACAATGGACACCAATAACGGCCGGTTCCTCGAAGGTGATTTTGAGACTGTCACGCCTATCACTCAGAACCTGGGCATGGGTTTTTGGGTGAGAGGTGAATGGTTGGAGTTTCAAGGTAATGGGAACATTAACGCCACCATTATCCAAGGGACGGGCGACCAGACAATTCCGCACACGGACATTTTCGGCGGTATTCCTGGTAGCGGCTCCACCGACAACGCCAAGCTCACCCAATCTTATTGGGCCGTGGGCTTGATGATGGACGCCACTTTCTGAGCCGTGTGAGAAGCTGCCCCAGGAGTCAACGAGCCCTCCGGAGAGCTGACAATCATGAACCGAAGCCCATAAATTGGCTTTTCAGCCGTCAAGGCAAAGAAATCTTGAAAAACCCAGAGACTGCTGCTGCCGTGCGGCAGACTCAAATCTCTCCTTTCATGGCCCAGTCGCCTCAATGGCGATTGGGTCTTTTTTTCGTCCTTATTTCAGAGTGATGGCCTTCTCAGGGCAGACCTCCTGACAGCAAAAGCAAGTAATGCAAGTGTCCGCATCCACACGTGGCAGGTTGTCCACCATGGACAAAGCGGATACTGTACAATGATCGACGCAGGTACCGCAGGCCGTGCACAAGTCAGGGTCAGCCTGCGGTCGTACGATCGTGCGACTGTGGATTACCTCCTGTATGGCTTCATTGTCAAAGATCGCCTCGCCGCCTAAAGGAGGAAGTTTGAAATCAGGCAATTGTTTCAACTCTCCTATGACCTCAATCTGTACTCAGATCATAATCCCCCAGTCCAACTTCCTTAGCCTTCTGAAGAAATCGTAAGCGATCCGGTTCGCATCCCATCATCCTGGCAATGACCGCATCTAGTGCCACTGCATTGTCAGAGGCCAAGATGAGGCCGATATCTCTCAGGTCGGGTGACGCCGGCCCATTTCCCTCCATACCGACCACAGCGTCTACTATGAACAGGTCGGGCACCCGCAGGCGGAACACGTCCACCAACATTTCGTGGAAGCGTTTCGGGCTTCCGGCTGCCTTGTGCAATCTGGCTTTCTGAGCGCCCGGCAAAAACCCGTAACTGTTTTTTATGGCTCCGGTGATGACTGTTAGGCCGTGAGTCTTGAATTTCGGCAAGCTGATGATAAGGTCCGCGTCCAAGACAATCCTGGAAATGTTCACCGCGGACATGAAATCGGCATTGAATTCAACCTTCTGTGAATCGTCTCCAATGTTCTGATAATAGCCCTGGGCTGCTTCCATCAGGCCCGTTATCTTAAAGCTTTCCTCATTATCCCCATAGTTGAAAAGTCCCGGATTATCGCCCACAATGATGGACGCGGGCCCCATTGTTTCGACCTTTTCAACCACGGCACGAAGCACTGCCGGATGGGTAACGATGCCTTCTTTGGCCTCCGAGCCACGAAGCACGTTGGGTTTTATCAAGACTTTTTTCCCCTGAAATTGCAAGGGGAAGAGTTCAAAAGCATAGTCCACCGCCTGGCGGACATTCTCATACGCAGCAGGATGGATCATCACTCTTGACATGGTCGGTACCTCTCTCTCGTCTTATCCTATGTAGTCATTGCGCCGTGTCGGCCGAAGTCCTCTATTTCGCAAGTCCGGCGACATGTTCCTGTTGCTCACGGTTGGTGACGGCACAAATCCGTGACCTCATCTGATCCGCCAACAGTGAGTAGGACCGGCATCTTGCCGGTCACCGGGAGGTACGAATGACCGGCAAGATGCCGGTCCTTGTATATTACTCCGAGAAGTACTTGGTCCTAAGCACGGACCCGTCTGAGGGGTGCTAGTCCCGGGACATCGTACCGAGGGATGGGTACTTCCTGGAAGGGGGGGCGGATGTACTCTTGGTTGTCAATAAGAGGTACGGTTTGGTAGAGGGGGGAGCACACATCCGCCCGTCTCTTCGCGGGAGACAGGTGGGGGCCTCGGTAGATCGTCCGGTCCTTGGTCCCTTGAGACCGAGCTGGTAGCTGGATCGCCGAACGCCTCGTGTAAAAAGCCCGAACAGTCGCCGGGGCCCAATCAGGAGCCCGCATCCACAAGGTGGGGACACTACACATGTATGAAGAAGTATTTGTTGGCATAGACATTTCGGAAGACCAATTGGATGTGCATGTACTGCCCAAAGACATGCACTTTATCAGCAAGAATGATTCCAAAGGGATCTCTAAGCTCATAGCTCGACTCCAGAAAGACAGGCCAACCATCATTGTCATGGAAGCCTCGGGAGGCTATGAAATCGACGTCGCATCCGAACTGGGAAGCGTTGGACTGCCTGTTGTTATCGTCAATCCCCGCCAAGTCAGGGATTTTGCCAGAGGCATTGGAAAACTCGCAAAAACAGACAAGATTGACGCATATGTCCTCGCACGTTTTGCCGAAACTACCAAGCCTGTAGTCAAGCCGCTGCCAACGGAAAAGGAAAAGGAGCTTAAGGAACTCGTGGCACGTCGCCGACAACTCATCGAATTGCGTGCCTCAGAAAAAAATCGCTCCCATAGAGCTCGTTCCAAACGGGTTAGGGATAGCATCGCAACGATCATAGAAGCCCTCGATCAAGAGATCAAAGAGATCGATGACGACACGCAAAGCCTGATCAAGAATTCCCCTCTCTGGCGAGAAAAAGAAGACCTCTTGACCTCGTTCCCTGGAATAGCCTCCAGGACAGCCACAACGTTGGTAGCCAAACTCCCTGAACTGGGACAGGCAGATCGCCAGGAAATCGCCTGCTTGGCCCGGCTAGCTCCGTTGAACAAAGACAGCGGCAAAATGAGAGGAAAACGCATGATCGCCGGGGGCCGTGCAGAGGTCCGCCAGGCTCTATACATGGCCGCTGTCTCGGCAACAAGGTTCAATCCACTCATCAGGCCCTTTTACCTACGACTCATTCAGGCCGGCAAACCCGTGAAAGTCGCCCTCGTCGCCTGCATGAGAAAGATGCTGGTGATCCTCAATGCCATGATCAAAAAAAAACAACCCTTTCAAGCATCTTGTCCTTGACACGGAACACAGTCGCTACTGGGCAAATGGTACCATATTTTTGAAATTCAGCACTATGTCTTGCAGCCTTTTTCCCGTTCCTTCTGTGACAGACGAGCTTGTCTCCTTATCTGCGCCTCGCAGTTGCGGCGATTCTCGTCCTCAGTCTCCAGGATTAACGGAGGTACCTGCGTCGGAGTGCCTTTTTTGTCCATTGCCACAAAAGACAGGTAAGCCGATGCTGTGTGCCGCACCTTTCCAGTGAGAAGGTCTTCCGCCTCCACTCGGACCCCAACCTCCACCGATGTTCTTCCCACCATTGTAATAGACGCCTTTAATATAAGCAAATCACCTACATAAACGGGATTATGGAAGTCCAGCCGGTCAATGGAAGCAGTGACACAAATTTTTCTGGCATGGCGTATGGCTACAGCCCCAGCGGCGGTATCTACGTACTTCATGATCACTCCGCCGTGGACGTTTCCCACCGGATTAGCGTCTTCCGGATTCATCTGTATGGCCATTGTGATTTGGCTTTCTCTGACGGTTTTTCCCTCCATGTGTGTCGGCTCCTACTCATTCCGCTCTTGGTAGCACTCTAGTCAACTACTATTATAATACCATTCCTTTGGTTATTCGGTCAGGATCATGGAGAAGGTCCGCCGGAGCCGCGGGCGAACTCCGCTCGCCCCTACTAAGACCATTGCAGTCCGACTTAGAAGGGTGGCCGAAGCTTAACGCTAAAATTCTTGATCCGAATCCGCTGTGGCATTTCTGATGTTCAAGAAAGCTTCGTAGGCATCACTTTTCCTCAGGCCATATCTCTTGTGAGCCTCCTCTGCTAATCTCTTCCCCGATAACCCCTCGGCCATCAGGAGTCTTACCGCCTCGCGGACGTCAATTTGCGGGCTTGATCCCGATCCGCCTTCCACAACTACGACGATCTCTCCCTTGAGGGATGCTCGGGTCTCAAACAGTGCGAGAATGCTTGCCGCTGTGCCCGGAATAATCTCCTCATGCAGCTTGGTAAGCTCTCTGGACAGGACTAGTCGCCTATCTCCAAGGATTTCCTCTGCAACTTCCAGAGTTGCCTGAACACGCTTCGCGGTCTCGAAAAAAAGAGAGGTGCGCTCTTCCTGCCTAATTTTGTCAAAGAACGCTCGACGCCGACCATCCGTCCTGGGAGCGAATCCAAGGTATACGAAGGAGGAGCAATCCATGCCGGAAACAGACAGGGCAGCAGTGATCGATGAGGCGCCGGGAACAGGAGTTACAGTGAATCCTGCCTCAAGTGCCGCTCGAACGAGTCGACTACCCGGATCGGAAATGGCAGGGGTCCCGGCATCGGAAATAATCGCGACGTTTTCTCCTCGTTCGAGACGCTCCAGAATGACTTGGGTCTTGCGACTCTCGCTGAAGCGATGCAAACTCATGAGCTTGGTAGAGACTTCCCAGCGCTCAAGCAGTATTCGGCTCTTGCGAGTATCTTCGCATGCAATCAGGTCCACTTTGCGAAGCGCATCCAGCGCACGGAAGGTGATGTCCTCCAAATTACCTATGGGAGTTGACACCACATACAAGGCACTGCCTTTCATTTGTTGGATCTCGCGTGCGGCGGCTCACTATATAAGTAGGAATTCCGATACGCCTTGATACCGGTGGCCAGTAGTACCTGCAGCACAGCGGTCACTGGAACGGCTACGAGCATGCCCACAAAACCAAAGAGGTTTCCGCCGACGATGACAGCCAAAATATACACCACCGGGTGCAAGCCCGTAGCCTGTCCCACTATCCTGGGCGTCAGGACATAAGCTTCCAAGAGTTGCACGAGTCCGATCCATCCGAGGACGTAGAGCACGTGGACCCAGTCCCCATACTTGGCCAAGGCCATGAGGGAACCGAAGATCACGCCGATCATGGTCCCGAGGTATGGAACAATGAAGAGGAGCCCGGAAACGAGTCCCAGGACCACGGCCAGATCGATGCGTATTAAAACGAATCCCAAACTGTACAAAACCGCCAGGATGAGGCAAATAGTCAACTGGCCTCGGATGAAGCCGGCCAGCACTCGATCTATCTCCCCGAGTTTTTGAATTACCGGATCCCTTGCGTAAGGCGGGATCAGGTCCTCTATTCCTTTCTTGATAGAATCGAAAGAGACCATAAGGTAATACGTGATGATAGGCACTAGAAGAATGTGTAGGAAAGCCGACAAAATGTGCAGAGTGGATTTGAATATCGAGAAAAAAGCCTGGACTGATATATCGGCTATCCTGGGCAGGAATTGTCTACCTCTCTCGACGATCAGGCTAGTCACCTGGTCCCAGTCCTGGGGAATGCCCAGGTCAAACTTTTCTGCCAACCGAATGAGTTGGCCGTGAAGGGCCGAGGCGTACCCTGGCAGAACATCAGCGAACTTCCTGGTCTCTTCGATGATAACAGGAACGACAAAAAGCAAGAGTCCGATGAAAAGAGATAAACCTGAGAGCAGAATTATGAACACAGCCAAAGGCCGGCCCAGCCCCCAGGAAGTCAGCCGTTCAACAAGGGGGTTCAGTATGTAAGCCAGGAAAAAAGCCACCATGACAATGGTGGTGACAGACTGCAAGGCGCTCATCAGCCAAATCAGAACGATAAAGAAGGCAACGCCGGCCCCAAGTCTGATGAGCGTTCTCTTTGCCTCTGAGGTCATTGGCCGTAACCTCCCCCAGGTGAAAGATTGATGCTGAGGAATACCCTGAACTAGTTCATCCCATTTTGGAAGTATTTTGTATCGCCTATAGAGGCACCACAATCCAGATTACTCATCTGGCTGGAGCGATCTGCCGAACTTGATTCCGGTTAGGCCAAGCAGTATGGAGACCGCAACGCAGCACCAGGCGAACAAGTCGCCGAAGCGGGTGTACAACGAGCCTGCCGCTGCGGAGCTAGGGATACGGACCGTGCAGACGCCCTCCTGCTCCAAGGGGATTCGCGATACCATGCGTCCGGTAGGGTCAAAGGCTGCGCTGACTCCCGTATTGGCTGACCGTACGAGCCACACGCGGTTCTCCACGCTGCGCATGCCGGCCATTGCCAGATGTTGGTAGGGAGCAGCGGTGTCTCCGAACCACCCATCATTGGTAATGTTTATCAGCATACCGGCTCCTTTTCCAACGGCCGTCCTAGCGAGGTCCGGAAAGATTGTCTCGTAGCAGATCAAAACCCCGAAAGCGGGATGCCCCTTCACATGCATTACAGTCATGTCTTCACCGGGGGTATAGTCCGCGTCTCTGGTCGCTATCCCGGGACCCAACGGCAGCAGCCATGTCAGAGGCATGTATTCCCCAAAGGGGACTAGATGCATTTTGTCGTAACGGTAACGCAGCATGGTTCCGTCCACGAGAAACGCACTATTGTAGTATCGTGTAATCCCGTCCACTGTTTTGATGGATGGGGCCCCCACAAGCATGGGTACTTTCAGCCGCAGTGAAATCTCACCGGGCCTCTGCCAGTCAGGATTACCGCCGCCAAAGAGAACCGGAGCGCTGGTTTCGGGCCAGACTAATAACTGGGCGCCCGCTTGTACGGCTTGCTCGGCAAGCCTCTCATAGGTTGCAAACGTGTGGCGCCGTGATGCGTCTTCCCACTTTATTTCCTGAGGAATGTTGCCCTGAAGAATGCCGACGACAACACCTGACTTGTCTTGTTGATCAGTGGAGAAATGAGCGATTCTGACATTTCCGTAAGCCAACACAAGAATCAAGGTCCCGGCCGTTGTCGCAACCAGCTTCATGGGGAACCGATCCCTCTTCATCGTTGCCCGCAGCACTTCCCACAAGGTCCCGTTCACCAGTAAGAGAAGAAAAGAGACCCCATAAACGCCCGTTATGTCAGCGATTTGAATGACGGTTTCGCGGCCCGCCTGCGAATAACCTATCAGATCCCACGGAAAACCGGTAAACAGAACGGTCCGAAAATATTCCAGGGCCGTCCATAAGAAAGGCGCGGCCAATGCCGGGGCGATTCCCCTATTTAGGAGGAGTGCCAATATGAAGGCAAAGGCTCCTGGAAACAGAGCCAGCGTTAAGATCATGCCCACGAACATGGCAAGGGCGGAGGCAGATCCAAAGTGGCCGTGCATGGTCAGGGTATGATAAATCCAGCTCAAATCCACTGAAAAGAAAGCGACTCCAAAAGCCACACCATATAAAGCTGCTAAGGCAGGCCGAGGGTCCCTATGGATTGCCCATAAAAGGGGAATAAAGGCGATCCAAGCAAGAAAATCGAGCCGTAGAGGAGGGAAGGTGAAGGATAAGAGAAGGCCGCCGCCCACTGAGACGACGAGGGGAGCTATCATGGATTGGGTTCTTGGTGACTGGAAGAGGTTCCGGAATCGGCCTCGACTTCGAGAGTTACAAGCACGCGGGTTATCCTCTTTTGGTCACCGCCTTGAATGCGCATTCGAAGTCCCTCATAGGTAATCTCTTCACCTTTACGTGGGACCTTACCCATGAGATGGATTATGAACCCTCCCAGGGTATCGAACCCTCCCCTGGGAAGTGTGACCCCGAAATGTTCTTCGAAATCATCAAGATTTGCCCTGGCGTTAATCAGCACAGATCCATCCTCCTGCGGCAGGAACAACTCCTCTTCGACGTCATGTTCGTCCCGGATCTCGCCGATAATCTCTTCAATGATATCTTCAATAGTAACGATACCTGCCGTTCCGCCGTATTCGTCCACGATCACTGCCAGGTGGGATTTCTTGCTTCGCAGTTCATTAAGAAGATCGTTGATTCGCTTGGTTTCGGGTATGAAGAACGGTTCTTTCCAGATTTCCTCGATACTGAACTCATCCTTGCCATTGAGCCACAATGGAAGTAGGTCCTTGGCGTAGAGTATCCCGACTATGTGATCGACGTTTTCGCTGTACACCGGAATGCGTGAATGACCGGACTCAATAATGGTATTAAGAAGCTCTTCCCGCGTGCAATCCTTAGGAACGGAAACAACATGAGTTCGCGGGATCATTATCTCTCGGGCCACGGTTTGCTTTAGATCGAAGATGCCCTCGATCATGTCACCTTCATCGTGGCCGATCAGTCCCTGTTGTTCACTTTCGTCCAGGACTTCCTGAATCTCTTTCGGGCGCCGTTCCAGGCCTATTCTTCTTAACCAACGGAGCAGGTTTCCCTCTCTCGAAGGCTGAGTTTCGTCCAAGTAGGGAGACACCCCCTTTCCTCTCATGCCGGATAGTTCCCTCTCCAATGAGGCGGCAAAAGTGCGTTGTCGCTCTTGAAATAGCAATCCGTAGACAAAGTGTCAAGAGAATGAAATTCGGCGATCTATTCGAAGTCGGCGGCAAACGGTGAATATTTGGTGGACTTCTCCGAACAACATATCTGCGTACGGCGCGCGCCCATGTGTGCGCCCAAATCAGGGCAAACACGCAGCTCTGCCCGTACCCGAGACGGACGCCATTTTCACAGTATGAAAGCGAGTCCGTATCATGCCGTGTTCCAACCGCAAAGGTCACTCTATGAAACGGGTTGTCCCAGCGATTCAGTGAAATTTTTTGCAGCGTATCCAAAAGATTGTTACCGAATGGTCTCCTAATTGTCATACTCTTGTGTCACGGATTCCGGACCGAGAATAAGATCCTATTTTTGCTCAGTGCAGGATGGCTTTTCCCATGGTTGAACCGCAGGCCCCAGCAGGACCTCTCAACATTCTGATCGTGGATGATGAGGTCAACATTCGCAAAACATTAACCATTTGTCTGGAAACAAGACAGCATAAGGTCATTGCGGTCAGTAATTTTCAGGATGCAGTTGCGGAAGCGGCACAGCGCTCTTTTGACCTGGCTTTTGTCGATCTTAGGCTTGGCACAGACGACGGAATGGATTTGATCCCCTTGTTGCTGGCTTCAACCCCTTGGCTCAAAGTAGTGGTGATAACTGCTTATTCTTCAATTGGTACTGCGGTCGAAGCCATGCGTCGTGGGGCCACAGACTACATTCCGAAGCCGTTTACACCCGCGCAAGTGAATCTGGTTGTCGGTAAAGTGACCTCAGTTCGCTCATTAGAACAGAAGGTTACAGCCCTGCAGGACGAGTTGGGAAGATCGATCCCGGAGGCGGATTTCTCCAGCTCCACCCCGGCAATGCAACGGGCGGTGAACCTGGCGCGTGAAGTTGCCGCTTCCGATGCAAGTGTCTTGCTTCGCGGCGAGAGCGGCACAGGCAAAAGTGCCCTGGCGCGGGCCATCCATCATTGGAGCGATCGCGCTGAAAAGCCTCTGGGGGTCATCTCATGCCCGACTCTTCCCTTGGAACTGCTGGAAAGTGAACTCTTTGGGCATGCCAAGGGTGCATTCACAGGAGCAATTCGCGATTATCCGGGACGTATAGCAATCTGTGAGGGCGGAACTCTTTTTTTGGATGAGATCGGGGACTTACCACTGCCCCTTCAACCCAAGCTGTTACGATTTGTTCAAGACCGTGAATACGAGCGTGTAGGCGAACTCATTACACGAAGGTCCGATGTCCGCATTATAACGGCCACCAACGTGGACTTGGAAAATGCGGTTCGGGAAGGACGCTTCCGAGAGGACCTCTTCTATCGACTTAACGTAATCCAGATTGAAATTCCTCCTTTACGTGAGCGACCCGAAGATGTGGCCCCCTTGGCAGAGATGTTACTAGCGTTCTTTGGCCGCAAGAATCATCGTCTTTTCCAAGGTTTCACGGAGGGTGCCCTGCAAGGACTCAAAGAATACGATTGGCCCGGAAATGTGAGGGAATTAAGCAATATCGTTGAGCGGGCAGCCATCCTCTGCAAATCCGATGTTGTCGGCGTTGAACATTTGCCGGACAGAATTTCTCACAACATGGCCAGACTTAAACTTGGGGACCCCGCAAGCCTGGCCAGAATTGAAGAAGAGCACATCAGACGCGTCTTGGCCTCAACGAAATCACTTCAAGAAGCCGCCGAAATCCTCGGGATAGACCAGGCCACGCTGTGGCGCCGACGAAAGCAATATAAGATTTGATTCAATAGTTAGCATTCAGTTATGAGGGGGTGTGTCGTCTTCGTGTCATTGCGAGGAGTGAAACGACGAAGCAATCTCGCTTTTCTCTCGCGTTCCGTGGCATTCGAGATTGCTTCGCTGCGCTCGCAATGACAACTTCTACCGCGCCAGAGTGAAAGCGTACATTCAAGAATAACGAGACGGCTCGGATCCGGGGATGTGCGTCTGACCTTGCATATTGCAAGGTGCTTCGATAGCTGACCTTGCCAAGCGCAAGACCCTACCACGCGTGTCATTTACCGCTTATGTAATTATAGGGGGTTATGTGCGAACGAATTTGGCATGAAAGTTGCCTATTAGATTTGAGAAAGGAATGGGTGATGCTCGGCCTGCGTCAAAAATTGTCATTGGGATTCGGCGGGTTGCTGGCCATAATTCTTATTATCGGCGGGCAGAGCGTCATACTGCTCTCCCAACTCGGGGATTCCATCGATGTGATCCTTCGAGAAAACTATCGCAGCGTGATCGCATGCCAGCAAATGAAAGAAGCTCTGGAGCGCATAGACAGCGGAGTACTGTTTCTGCTGCTTGGGTACGAGCAAGAGGGGATGAAGCAGATCAATGCCAATGAATCGGACTTCGAGAAGGCTCTCCAAGTGGAGCTGAACAATATTACGCTCCCAGGAGAAGGCGAAAAAGCTCATCAGCTCCAAGACATCTTCACTCAGTACAAATCAACAATTAAGGATGCGACAGACCCAAGTCTTCCTGCTGATGTCAGGCGCACAAATTATTTCACCAAGCTGCTGCCCCTCTTCGAACAGATCAAGACCACGGCTGATGACGTCCTGCAAATGAATCAACAGAACATGGGCGATGCCAACGACCATGCGCGGCGCCGGGCTGCCTCTGCCAGGAAGCAGATGTATTTTCTGCTGGTCGTCGGGGCAGTTGTGGCGGGCGGCTTCATATTTTTTACCGGACGATGGATCCTTCGGCCGATCACCCGGCTCATCCTTTCAGCAAATGAAATTAGAGCGGGAAATCTCGACTTAGTTGTAAAAACTGACTCCCGCGATGAGATAGGCCAATTGTCAGAGGCTTTCAACTCCATGGCAGAGAGCCTCCGACGGGTTCGACGCACTCGTGAGGCCAAATTGGCTCAGATTCAGCATGCCACACAACAAGCCTTCGACGCTCTCCCTGATGCTGTCGCGGTCGTGGACCTCGACGGACGGGTGGAAGTGGCCACCGAGGCGGCTGTCAGTGCTTTCGGGCTCAAGCCCAACACGCAGATTCAAGGTCTTTCTCTCGATTGGATCCTGCCCCTTTTCAACACCGCTCTTAAGAACGGCGCTTCGGTCGAACCAAGTGGGAGCCGATCTCCAATTCAACGCTTTGTCAACGGAGAAGAACGTTACTTTCGTCCGCGAGCCGTGCCCATCTTGGACCGGGAAAAGCAAGCGACGGCCGTGATGTTCATTCTTTCAGATATTACGCAGCAAGCCCAGCAGGATGACTTGAAACGAGGGGTGATCTCTACCGTGTCTCACGAATTGAAGACACCGCTCACATCTGTTCGCATGGCGATTCATTTGCTCCTTGAAGAGGATTTGGGGGGATTGACTGAAAAACAGGCCGAGGTGCTTATTGCCGCGGAAGAAGATGCCGAACGGCTGCACAGGATCCTGGAAGATTTGTTGGACATAGGCCGGATCGAGGCAGGAAAGGCACACATGGATTTCCAGCCGGTGTCCCCTCACATTCTGGCTTTGGATGCGGCGGAACCTTTCCGAAGTGCCTGCCAGGATTGCGGCGTAAGCATGGTCGTGAAACTACCCGACGATTTGCCCGAAGTTTGGGCCGATCCGACGCGAGTAAGTCATGTTTTTGCGAACTTGTTTTCCAATGCTCTGAAATACACTGATCCGGGCGGCGCCATAACTCTCTCCGCAGAGGCTGACGAGGAATATGTTCGTTTTTCAGTCTCGGATACAGGCAAGGGCATACCAGAGCGCTATCTTCAAACAATTTTCGAGCAATTCTTCAGGATTCCCGGCCAGGAGTCTGACTCGGGCGCGGGTTTGGGGCTTGCCATTGCAAAAGAGATCGTAGAGGCGCACGGCGGGACTATTACGGCTGAAAGCCGGGAAGCTGAAGGTAGCACTTTCACTTTTTCTCTCAAACGCTCTGATCGTATTTTCGAGGAGGAAACTCAATATGACTGATCTCTTTTTTGTTGCGGGTCTCATAGTCTTCTTCGGGCTGTGCGCTTTGTACTGCCTGGCGTGTGAAAGGATCTGAAACATGGTTGATGCAATCGTAGGTTTGATAGGTGTGATTCTGATTGTGTACCTGTTCGTCACAGTCCTAAGGCCGGAATGGTTCTAACGAGGTGAATTATCATGGATTATTTTGGATGGATTCAATTAGCCCTGTTCGTCGGCCTTCTTGTGGCACTGACCAAGCCGATGGGCCTTTATCTCGTCCAGGTTCTGGATGTGCAAGGGAAGCCTTTCTTGGCGCCGGTAATAGGTCCTGTGGAACGGCTACTCTATTTCCTTCTTCGGGTGGACCCCCAAAAGGAGCAGGACTGGAAACAGTATACGTTTTCTCTAATTGCCTTCAGCCTTGTTGGCGCCCTGTTCACGTACGGGATTCTGCGGCTTCAGCACATGCTGCCGCTTAACCCCCAGGGCCTCGGGCCGGTCAGCGACCACCTCTCCTTCAACACAGCGGTGAGCTTTACTACCAACACCAACTGGCAAAGCTACGGCGGCGAATCAACCATGTCATACCTGTCTCAGATGGTGGGATTAGCATTTCACAACTTCGTCTCCGCTGCTGCAGGTATAGCCGTAGCCGGAGCCCTGGTGCGGGGCATTGCGCGCAACACCGCAAAAACCATCGGCAACTTCTGGACGGATTTAGTTCGTATAACTCTCTACGTACTTTTGCCGATTTGTCTTGTTTATGCGGTGTTTCTCGTGTCGCAGGGGATGATCCAAAACTTCAAACCCTACGAAACAGCGCAAGTGATCGAACCTTACACTGCTCAGGTTGCCAAAAAAGATGCAGACGGACAGGAAATCAAGGACGCGCAAGGCAACCCGGTGATGGAAGACCGAAAGGTCGAAGCGCAGACCATTGCGCAAGGGCCAATGGCATCTCAGGTGGCAATCAAGATGCTGGGGACCAACGGAGGTGGTTTTGTCAATGCTAATGGCGCTCATCCTTACGAAAACCCCACACCTCTTTCCAACTTTTTTCAAATGCTGTCGATTTTTCTGATACCGAGCGGATTGACCTACTATCTCGGGCGTATGGTGAAGAACCAAAAACACGGGTGGGCGGTCTGGAGTGCTATGGCTGCTATCTTTCTGATCGGTGTGATGGTCTGTTGGTGGGCGGAAGCAGCAGGCAATCCCCGCTTGCACGCTCTGGGAGTGGATGCTTCTTTCGGGAACATGGAGGGCAAAGAGGTTCGCTTCGGAGTATTCAATTCTGCCCTTTTTGCCACCGTGACCACTGACGCTTCCTGCGGTGCGGTCAACTCCATGCACGACTCCTACACACCGCTGGGCGGACTGATCCCAATGCTCAACATCCAGTTGGGCGAGGTGATCTTTGGAGGGGTCGGGGCCGGTCTTTATGGGATGCTGGTCTTCGTGGTGCTCGCTGTGTTTCTTGCCGGCCTGATGGTCGGGAGGACGCCGGAATACCTCGGCAAAAAGATAGAAGCCTATGACGTCAAAGCAAGCGTTCTTTACGTCATGGTCCCTGTCTTGAGTATCCTGGGATTTACGGCATGGGCTGTTGTGAGTCCTTGGGGGCTGGCAAGCTTGAACAATACCGGACCTCACGGTTTGAGTGAAATCCTGTATGCGTACTCGTCTGCGACAGGGAATAATGGCAGCGCTTTTGCCGGCCTCACCACCAACACTTATTGGTATGACACGACAATGGCAATCGCGATGCTCCTGGGGCGATTCTTCATGATAGTTCCGGCTCTTGCACTGGCCGGAAATCTGGCCAAGAAGAAGCTGGTTCCCGCAAGTGGCGGTAGTTTTCCCGTGTCCGGGCCGATGTTCACGGTGCTCTTGATAGGTACGGTTCTGATTGTGGGGGCCCTGACGTTTTTCCCGGCCCTGTCACTGGGACCTATTGTTGAACACTACCTCATGACCCAGTCGAACGTCTTGTTTTAAGAGGAAATACCACGATGGCTGCAAAAGCACATTCAACATTCGAGCCTGAGATATTAGGTCAGGCAGTTGTGGAGTCTTTCAAGAAGCTCAATCCCTTGAACATGGCAAGAAACCCGGTCATGTTCGTCTGCGAGGTTGGGGCCGCAATAACGACCGCAGGTCTACTTGTGAAGCCGGAAGGGGAAACGTTCGGCTTTGGACTTCAAATTGCGATTTGGCTTTGGTTTACGGTGTTGTTCGCCAATTTCGCCGAGGCAGTGGCCGAAGGCAGAGGGAAGGCACAGGCCAATGCTCTGCGAAAGACGCGGACACAGACAATGGCTCACCGTCTCTTGCAGGACGGTTTGATCCAGCAGGAAATCTCTGCGGAACAACTGCGAAAAGGCGACGAGGTGGTCGTCTCTGCCGGAGAGATCATACCCGGAGACGGCGAGGTGATTGACGGCGTCGCATCGGTGGACGAATCAGCGATAACCGGTGAATCCGCGCCGGTCATAAGGGAAGCGGGGGGCGACAGAAGCTCGGTCACCGGCGGTACGAGAGTCCTGTCAGACCGCATTATAGTTCGAATAACGGCCAATCCTGGTGAAAGCTTCCTTGACCACATGATTCGCCTGGTTGAAGGGGCTCAACGCCAAAAGACGCCAAATGAGATAGCCCTCACAATTCTCCTGGCGGCCCTCACGATCATCTTCCTGGTGGTAATCCTCACTCTGAAGTCCTTTGGCCTCTACGCGGGCGTATCGTTCTCGATCACGGTCTTGGTGGCGTTGCTGGTTTGCCTCATCCCTACAACTATCGGCGGTCTCTTGAGCGCCATCGGGATCGCAGGAATTGACCGTCTCGTGCAGAAGAACGTGCTTGCCATGAGCGGTCGGGCCGCGGAGGCTGCGGGGGATGTAGATGTCCTGCTTCTGGATAAAACCGGTACGATTACTCTCGGAGACCGTCAGGCAACAGAGTTTGTACCCGCTGATGGGGTCGAAGTCCAGCAATTGGCTGATGCCGCGCAACTTGCTTCTTTGGCAGATGAGACACCGGAAGGAAGGAGTATCGTAGTTCTTGCCAAGCAGTACGGACTCAGGGGCCGCCAGATGTCGGATATGCCCCATGCTATGTTCATCCCGTTCAAGGCCCAGACTCGAATGAGCGGTGTAGACATTGACGGCAGGCAGATCAGGAAAGGTGCACCTGACGCGGTGCAAGATTTCGTTGGCAGTAAACTTCCGCAGTCGGTTGAGGACGCAGTGACAAGGATTTCGACATCAGGCGGAACTGCACTGGTAGTAGCTGAAAATGATAAAGCAATCGGTGTGATTCACCTTAAAGACATCGTAAAGGGCGGGCTAAAAGACCGCTTCGAGCGTTTTCGCGCCATGGGAATCAAAACCGTGATGATCACTGGTGATAATCGGCTGACTGCCGCGGCTATCGCGAAGGAAGCGGGAGTAGACGATTTCCTTGCCGAAGCCAGACCTGAAGATAAGCTGGCGCTGATCCGCAAAGAACAAGCGACGGGCCACCTCGTGGCAATGACAGGGGACGGCACCAACGATGCTCCCGCCTTGGCTCAGGCCGATGTGGGAGTAGCCATGAACACGGGGACTCAGGCGGCGAAAGAGGCGGGCAACATGGTGGATCTGGATTCGAACCCCACCAAGCTCATTGAGATAGTGGAAATTGGAAAACAGATGCTCATGACGCGAGGGGCTCTTACGACTTTCAGTATCGCCAATGATGTGGCCAAGTATTTTGCCATAATTCCCGCGATGCTGGTCGTGACTTTTCCTGTGATCGGCCCGTTGAACATCATGGGATTACATTCGCCACAAAGTGCCATTTTGAGCGCTGTAATCTTTAATGCGCTCATCATTGTGGCTCTAATACCTCTGGCGTTGCGCGGGGTACGTTTCCGACCACTTAGCGCTGCCGTGTTATTGCGTCGCAACCTGCTTATTTACGGACTTGGTGGATTGGCGGCACCGTTTGTGGGCATAAAGCTCATAGACCTGATCGTGTCAGCCCTGCATCTTGCGTAGGGAGGAGAATTTGTCATGAAGAATCTCATTTCCGAGCTTCGCGTTTCGGTAGTCGCGACTCTGTCCTTGGCCGTGATTGTGTGCGGCATATATCCGCTAGTAGTGTGGGGCGTAGCCCAGACGCTGTTCCCGGAAAAGGCCAACGGCTCTATCATAGTGCGCGATGGCAAGACCATTGGATCCGAGCTTCTTGCCCAAAATTTCACAGATCCAAAGTACTTTCATCCGCGGCCCTCTGCCGCGGGAGACGTGGGATATGACGCCACAAGCTCTGGAGGCAGCAACCTCGGACCCACCTCCAAGAAATTGGTCGATTCAGTAAAGGAACGCGTCGAGGCGTACCGCGCGGAAAACAATCTGCCACCTACTGTTCCAGTGCCTGCCGATGCCGTAACAGCCTCGGCCAGCGGTCTGGATCCCCATGTAAGCGTCAAGAACGCCCTCATACAAGCCGGCCGTGTTGCCAAGGCGCGAGGCATTAGCGAACAAGCGATTCTGGCGAAGGTGCAAGCTCATACTGAGGGGAGGACCCTGGGAATCCTCGGAGAACCGAGGGTGAACGTGTTGACATTGAACCTGTCTCTCGATGCAAGATGACCTGAAAAACTATGACCGAAGATAGAGCCAATACCTTCTTGCGCATGATTCGCCGCTCCCGCCGGGGCAGGCTGAAGATTTACCTGGGCTACGGCGCGGGAGTGGGAAAAACATATCAGATGCTCCAAGAGGGCCACCGGCTCATGGGTGAAGGCATTGACGTTGTGGTGGGGTTGATCGAAACTCACGGCCGAGTGGATACAGCCAAACTCATCGAGGGTTTGGAAGTGATCCCCAGGAAAAGTCAGGAATACCGAGGACACATTTTAGAGGAAATGGATGTTGATGCCGTGTTGGACCGCAGACCCGAAGTCGCGCTCATTGATGAATTGGCTCATACTAATGTGCCTGGTAGTAGAAACCCCAAACGCTATCAGGACGTGCAAGACATTCTGGCCGCGGGTATACACGTTATTACGACCCTGAACGTTCAGCATTTAGAGAGTCTGTACGATACCGTAGAAAAGACCGTTCACGTCAAGGTCCGGGAACGCCTGCCGGATACGATCCTCGCTGAAGCGGATGAGATTGTAAATGTGGATCTCACCACTGAAGACCTCCTGGAACGTTTGCGGGAAGGCAAAATCTATCCGCCGGAACGTATTGAGACAGCCTTGGCCAATTTTTTCAAGACGCCGAACCTGGAGAAGCTCCGTGAGCTTACACTTCGTGAACTGGCATCACAGATCGACTTGAGGATGCGCGAAAGCTCGGGAGACGGCAGCGATGCCGCTCCTGATCAGTTGATGGTCTGTCTAAGCTCACGCGGGCCCAATAGTGAGATGCTCCTGCGCTACGCTTCCCGCTTTGCCGGGCGACTGAACCGGAACTGGTACGCAGTGTACGTTCAAACACCCTCGGAAGAACCTACCGTCATTGATGCGCACACCCAGCGGCTTCTCTCAAGTACTTTGACCCTTGCAAAACAACTGGGGGCCATGGTCTTCACGTACAAGGGAGAGGACGTCGCAGATACGATCCTGCGTTTTGCTCAGGAATACCGAGTCGGCCACATTGTCCTTGGCAGCCCCGGCGAGGTCCCGTTCTGGAAAAGACTGTTGGGGAAAAAGAGCGTTGTTGAACGCCTTATCAAGAATCCGAGAGGCATTACTGTGGTTGTTCTCGACACCAGCAGCCAGGAAACTCGGACAGAAAAAGCAGAGGTAGAGTTTCCTGAAAGTAAGAAAACGACTGTGGTCGAGCCTTCTGTCAGCGCGGATTCCCTAAGCCTGAGCAGTTTGTTGTCGAGTCGCCGAATCATCAAGTGGGACACGCCTGTCGAGAAAGATCTTGTCCTGAGGGCCTTGGTGGAAGTCGCGGACAAAGACGTCGAAGCATGCGATTCTGACGAGATTCTGCAAGCAGTGAGGCAGAGAGAAGAGCAGGGTTCGACCTTCTTCAACGAGGGAGTAGCGTTCCCGCATGCTCGGATCGACGGAATTTCTACGCCGGTGGTGGCCTTGGGTTTGACGCGACAGGGTGTCCTCGACGAGTCCGCGGGCAAGCCCATTGAACTTGTCTTCCTGATTCTCTCTCCCGCTCACCTACCTGCTGTTCAGGTCCAAGTTCTTGCTCTCATTAGCCGAGCCGCCCGTAATCGGCAACTGGTCGAAAGTTTGTCTTCGGTGAGAGATCCCGAAGAAGCCTTCGGAGTCATCCGCAACTGGGAAATGCGCCAGGAACCCGGGGTAAACAACGCGTGAAAAGGCCTGAACGACCAGGCTTTCCATAGGAAGGGATCTATTCATGGTTATGTCGCAGAAAATAAGGGAAATCATGATTCCCCTTAGTAGCGCAGCTACCGCCACGGCGGACATGCCGCTGAAAGAAGCCATACGGGCTCTGAGAAAGCTCTATTGCGAGGTAGAGGAAGGCAAATGCACCGAAGCAGGTTTCCGGACTATTGTGGTATTGGACGGAAGCCGCCAAATCGCAGGCATTTTGGATTTCCAATCCATCATAAGAATATTGATTCCCGAGACAGCCGGCAATTTTCCGGCCAAGTTGCGGGCCGTGTGGGAGTCGCTCGGCGCGGTTGACACAAAATCTCGATCTTTGGATGAAGCAAAGCTCGGTCTCAGAGCAAGGATTATAAAGAATGCTGAAAAGCCGGTGGGCGACATTATGCTTAAGGTCAGAGGAACCATAAGCGCGGATGCTGACGTCCTGGAAGCTTTAATGGTGCTCTGTGAAAACAAAGTAAGTGTGTTGCCTGTGTACGAAGGCGATCAGCCGGTAGGGATTGTCCGCGATTCAGACTTGTTCCTGAAGATAGCGGACATCTTGCAGGACACGGGGCAAGACTAACCATGTCCTCCATCGATGACCCGGGCCCCTCGAATTCACCCTCTTTCCAGGCAATAATGAGCTTTTCTCAGCTTTTTCTTTCTTGACAGCGCGCGAACTCCGTGCTAGCGAGCGGCTCACTGTTGGTTTGTTTTGTTTCTTGTCGCTTCGTTCAAGGAGGAAATCGTGGGTTTGGGCTGTCGCGTGGTTTTCCGCGTCGTTGTTTCGGTGACGCTTATTACCACTCTGGCTTGCTTATCGGCCGTGAGCTGGGACGGCCCGTTGCCGAACATGAACCCTTCGGAGAGCGCTCAGCCTCCGGCGCCACCCAATGGCCTGCACGCTTCTCTGCTTCCACCAGCTCCCGTGTTCCAGCCTGCCAACGATTACCTGGTCAAATTAGCCTATGGACGCACCTACGGGACCTCAACGCAGCTCGACTATGCAACCTTGGAATTCAGCAAGCGGCTCTCCAGCTTCCCGGCAGTTACCCTTTGGGGTCCTGCTGTAGGAGAAGTCCAGGTCGCTATGCTGGCTTCGTATGTTGTCTATTATGAAGGGAACGTCGAACGGATAAAGAAACTCGACTTCCATGATGGATACGAACTGGCATGGGTCCCCAAGGGTCGGTTCACTTTTCCTATCTGTTCGGTTGGGGTGTCTCCGTATCTTGAAAGCGGCGCGGGGCTTAGCTACGTGTCGGAGACGTTCCGCAATTCAGGTTCACGCTGGAACTGGTCTTTCCTCGGCGGATTCGGGTTTGAACGATGTTTGCCGGGCGACGCTGTCTTTTCCCTGGGAGTACAGTGGAGGCACCTTTGCAACGGAAATATGTGGGGCAAGGGGGATGAGCTTCACAATTCCAATTCAGGAACGGATATGATCCAGGGCCTCGCGTCATTTGTTCATCGTTTCTAATCCAAGCCTACATGTTCCCTGTCATCTTCTTCTTTTGAAACAGTTACGGTTCATGTTTATCCACTTGAGTGACTCAAGGGCGCTATCGCACCCCTTCCAATACGGAGACAGAGCGCTTGCGGCTGCAAGTCTCCGAAGTTGACACTGATTCGTCCCTTTGTTACATTTTCGCATTCCATTATTCAGCAAAAAGGGGTGGCCAGCCATGGCGGACGTTGAAGGATTGGTAGAGGCTAGAAATGTGAAGACTTCGGGAGCAGGGAGCGCAGCCGGATTTCACCTGAAAGGATCCTCGCATCTTGATTGGGGAATGAAAAACCGGCTTTCCAGGATCATCAAGCCTGACACCGGGCGGACAGTCATGCTGGCCGTGGATCACGGATACTTCCAAGGCCCGACTTCCGGACTTGAAGTCATGGAACAGACCCTGGCGCCGTTGATTCAATACGCGGATTGTCTGATGCTCACACGGGGAATACTACGTACTTCAATCCCGCCCGGCAGCCAGGTCCCAATCGTGTTAAGGGTGTCAGGAGGCAACAGCGTGCTCAGCGAACTATCCAACGAGACCTACAACGTCTCGCTGGAAGACTGTATTCGTCTGAATGTGTCGGGAATGGCGCTGTCAATTTACGTCGGGGGTGAGTATGAACACCAGACGCTGGTAGCGTTTTCGGATCTGATCGATGCAGGTTATGATGCCGGAATTCCGATTCTGGCGGTCACGGCTGTCGGTCGAGAAATGGCACGGGATGCACGCTATCTGTCTCTGTCTTCCCGGATCGCTGCTGAAATGGGCGCCAATATAGTCAAGACCTATTATTGTGAGAACTTCGAGAGAGTCACGGGTACCTGCCCAGTTCCCATCGTCATGGCCGGGGGAAAGAAACTTCCTGAGATCGACGCCCTAACCATGGCTTACAACGCGGTCTCCGAGGGCGCGGTCGGCGTGGATATGGGGCGCAACATCTTTCAGTCCGATTGCCCCGTTGGAATGATCAAGGCCGTACGTGCCGTGGTCCACCATAATGAGAAGCCCAAGGCTGCCCTCAAAATCTATAAGGATGAGAAAAAGTCGGCCCGGTGCTGAGCGGCTCGACGTGAAACCGGTAACATATATTGCACCTTGTAGGGGCACGGCATGCCGTGCCCCTACGGGTAAACTACCACTGGTCTACAAATCAGTTTTGCCGCGTATAAACGAACATTCCTGTAAGACATGTGGCCGGAATCCCAACGGGCAGGGACGCCCGTCGCTACCGCCACCATTGTAGGGTCCGGCGTCCCTGCCGGTCCGAGTAGTCAATTGGTTCCGGGTCCTTTTCCTTTAAGAAAGCTTGTCCTAGGTCAGTACCCCTTTGGAGCGAAATATATGCGCGTAGCCATGTATTACAATAACAAGGACGTCCGCATCGAAGAGATGCCGACCCCGCGTATCGGCCCGGATGAACTCCTTGTGAAGGTTTGGGCGAGCGGTGTTTGTGGGAGCGACGTGCTGGAATGGTATCGTTTGCCAAAGGCGCCTCTGGTCCTCGGTCACGAGATTGCCGGTGAGATAGCAGAAGTCGGGAGCGACATCCGGGAATGGAAGAAAGGTGATCGCGTCTTTGTGTCCCATCATGTCCCGTGCAACATGTGCAGGTACTGTTTGGCCGGTCATCATTCGGTCTGTGACACGCTGTCCGCCACCAATTTTGACCCGGGCGGGTTCGCAGAATACTTGAGGGTTCCGGCAATCAACGTCCGCAACGGCGTGTACCGCCTGCCGGACTCGATGTCCTACGACGAGGGGGTCTTTATCGAGCCACTTGCCTGCGTGGTCAGGGGCCAGGATCATACAGGATGGATGCCGGGGAGAAGAGTCCTTGTCATTGGCAGCGGAATAGCCGGGCTTTTGCACATACAGCTTGCCCAGGCTGCCGGCGCGGCCCGAGTCATTGCGGTGGACATCAATGCTTCCCGCCTTGATGCGGCTCAAAAAATTAGGGGCGGATGTTGCTTTAACGCCTGGTGAAGACTTCATAGACCGCTTGAAGGATTGCAATGACGGCCGACTTGCAGAGCTGGTCATCGTTTCAACCGGCGCTGTTTCGGCTGTCGGCCAGGCATTCCACGCAGTAGATCGAGGTGGAACCATACTCTTTTTTGCCCCTTCCGATCCCGGGGCCTGTATCGAGATGCCTTTCAACGAACTCTGGCGGAAGGAGGTCACTATGACTACATCTTACGCCGGAAGCCCTCGGGATATAACCGTCGCCATGGAACTGATCTCCTCGGGCAAGTTGAATGTCATCGACATGATCACGCATAGGCTCCCCTTGGAAAAGACAGGCGAGGGCTTCTCCTTGGTGGCAGAGGCGGGAGATTCCATGAAGGTCGTTATCGAACCTCAGAAATGAAGGAGATGCGTTATTGTGACGCGCATTGTAATTGACACCTTGCGGTGGCGGCCTGTTACGGTAGGCGCATCCGCGACGTGGGACCGGGCCCTTACAGGGTGTCCTAAATGTTGCGAGTTTGACGACGAACCCGAATGAAACGATTCGTGGCAAAGTTCCCCAAACAATCTTCGAACTCATGATCTCGCGGCCCAGCTTCGAACCCAACAACACTACGGTAGCTCATGCATTCAACCCCTCTAGAAGAAATTCATCGGCGTATCAAAACCCTTCAATCCGCAATGGCTGACAACGGCCTGGATGCTGCGCTGATAGTCCAGCGCGTAGACCTCTTCTATTTTTCGGGGACAGGCCAGGACGCTCATCTCTTTGTGCCGGCAGAAGGGTCGCCTCTCCTTTTAGTACGAAGAAGTTTTGAAAGAGCGGTACAGGATTCTCCACTTGAGCACGTCGTGGCAGTGAAGAGCCTTTCCGGCTTAAAGAAGAGCATTGAGAGGGAATATTCGGGCCCCTTGAAACGCCTTGGGATGGAGTTGGATGTCCTCCCTGTCAATAATTATATGCTCTACTCAAAACTCTTTCCAAACGCGGCTATTAGCGACGTCTCGCCTCTGATAAGAGAGACCAGAATGGTCAAATCCCAGCACGAGCTCCAAATGATCAGGCAGGCCGCGCTCATGAACGACGCGCTGTTTTCCGCGGTGGGAGAGATTCTAAAAGAGGGAATGTCGGAAATTGAATTTGCGGGCCTACTTGAAGCGCAGTACCGCAAGAACGGCCATCAGGGGTTTGTGCGGGTAAGAAGCTTTAATAGCGAAGTATTCTATGGACATATAATGTCGGGCGCGAATCTGGCCGTACCGAGTTGTTCCGTGGGGCCGACCGGTGGGCCTGGACTCAATCCCACAATGCCTCAGGGGGCCGGATCCAAGATCATTAAGAGGCACGAGCCTGTTCAGATCGACTACGTGGGAGTAGTGGGCGGCTATATGGTCGATCAGGCGAGGACTTTTTTCATCGGAGAGCCTCCCGAGAAGTTCCTCAAGATACATGCCACGGCTCTGGCTATTCAAGAGGCCCTCATCTCGCAAGGACGTGCAGGCACGAAAGCGGAAAAACTGTATGATACTGCTATGCACATGGCCGCTGAAGCGGGGCTTACGGAAGGTTTTATGGGATACCCGCAGCCTGTGACGTTTGTAGGGCATGGAATCGGGCTCGAACTGGATGAATTGCCGGTAATCGGGAGAAAGTCACCCCACGTCTTGAAGGAAGGGATGGTGATAGCCCTGGAGCCTAAGTTTATTCTCCCGGGCGAAGGGCTAGCCGGAATTGAGAATTCGTTCGTTGTGACCGAAGAAGGCTTGGAGAAGCTGACTAACTTTGATGACGCGATCCAGGCACTGCAATAAGTGCGTGCGTGGTTTCGAAGCGCAGAATCCAGATTCGCCACGCGGGATCCCTTACGGCCGGCGTCATACTGCCACGTGAGTGTAACGTAAACCTCTAACCCCTGGTTTTGCAGAAATCCACAAACCTCTTTATGTGATCTCCCGCGGACGGGCTGTCGTAATAAAAGTACACCGGAACACTAAGTGGGTATGACTGATTCTTGACTGTTTCTGCTGACGGAAGCGCTGCCGGCGAAGCAGCGTCCTTTTTTATACCCAGGATCTTGATCTGGTTATTTTTAGCCCCTCTCTGCGCATCCACTAATCCGGCATAGCCGATTGCAGGCGGCTTCTTCTTGGAGATCTCCCTTATAATATTATGGTAGAGGTCCCTAATGCTCGCATCTGAAGTGAAAAGGCCATTCTCCATAACATTAGTTCTGAGAAAGAGGGCTACCCCCGAAGTCTGTTGGTTGGTGATGACTGCTACAGGTTCATCCGCCCCCCCGACTTCTGACCAGCGCGTGTAATCACCGGTGAATATTTTTCGAAGCTGTTCAAGGGTCAGCTCCTGCACCCGATTCTCAGGATGAGTTATTATTGCGATACCGACCCTGCCGACCTGAACTTCAAGGGGTTTTGAGCCGCTTAAGGCGGCAGCCTGCACTTCCTTTTCGATTATCTGCCGCGATGCCATGGCCAGATCGGCCGTCTTGTCGAAAAGAGCCTCGAGGCCCGCGGCTGTTCCGTCGCTGCCTTCACTCCCGCCGCCACCGCTGACCATCACTCTGATCCCTGGATTGCTGTCACTAAATGCCTTAGCCCAATTGTCGGCGATACTCGCCATAATATTGGAACCTCTGATCTTTATAATCTTTCCCTTCTGGTCCTGAGCGTCGGAAAAACAGACCATGGCCGCCAATAATAGGGCCAACAACAGTCCCAGCATCGTGAGATACCTTTTATTCATCTCTCTTCTCCTAGTCTGTGTTGTGGAAACGAGGGGAGCCATGTTTTCCGGGCCAAGAAACCCGGTCGTCTCGGTTTATGGTCCGAAGGTTGTCGGAGACGGCGTAAGACGCCAACTTCTTAGGATGGAAAACTGTGGAGACCTTGCCTTCCTATGACGAAGGCTACGGATCCCCCGCCCGCGCTGCCGAAAGGAAGGGCGCTTTGACTTTTCAGCGCGTGATCTTATGAACTGTTTTGTCTGCCAGAATAGCAGTAGCCTGCCACAACTGGTATCGTATCTTACACAAAGATCCTGTTCCGTTCAACTACTTTATGGGAAAATCCAGGCTCTGGGACTTCTCATATCACAACCCGAGTTGCTCGCCTATCCCGCTCATTGCCTCCAGACTCATACCTATGAACTCGTCCAGAGGAATCCCGATCTCTTCGCATAAGCGGATGTGATCTCGATTGACAGACCTAGCGAATTCTTTGGCTTTCATCCTCTTTTTGACAGACTTGACTTTCACGGCAGAGAGTTTCTTTTCAGGGGTCACTAAACTGGCGGCAACCAACATACCGGTTATGGTTTCTGACGCGGTAAGAGCAAAGTGAATGGGCTCGCTGCGGGTTAGGCCGAGGTTTTCAGCATTGTGGTACTTGATCGCCTCGACAATCGCCCGATCCACCCCCTTCTCGAGGAGAATCTTTTCGGCGAGAAGCGTATGTTGGGGCATGTTGTCGCGAGTTTCGTTGTAATCGATGTCATGGAGCAGACCTGTCAGCCCCCACATTTCAGGGTCCGCTCCAAATCTTGGTGCTAGGGCCCTCATAATCGCTTCAGAGGCCAAGCAGTGTTTTCGCATGTTGTCCGTGTCCAGGGTACTGTTCCATGAGCGCCTGGGCTTCTTCCCTGGAGATACCCCAATTCTTGGTACTCACATCATAGCCTTTCTCAATGAAGAACTTTCACTACCGAAAACCCAGCCATCAAGACTGGAGCATACCACGTTGTTTACCACAACATTGACGGTCGTCACAACACTGAAAGGATGGCGCTGTCGTTGACATTTCATCTCGCGGTAGCTATGTTAAATGCGACAATTATGAGATTTCTAAATTGTTTCCTCCGGTTTCATTAGGGAGGTGATCCCATGCGGACTATCAATATGGACCACGTAGCAGCGTCTCCACTACTACCTGAGGTGGTGGATGCAATGCTGCCTTTTCTAAAAGAGCAGTACGGAAACCCTTCCAGCATGCATAGCCTCGGTGCAGACGTGACCGATGCCATCGACCAGGCTAGAGAGATGGTAGCGGCCTTGATCAACGCCAAGCCGCAAGAGGTCTTCTTCACGTCCGGAGGGACTGAGGCCAACAACTGGGCGCTCAAGGGGATTCTTCAAGCGAACCGCGCTCGAGGCAATCATATTGTCACATCCTCCATCGAGCATTTCTCGATCATGCATGCGATAAAAGCCCTTGAAAACCAGGGAGCAGAGGTTACTCGCCTACCGGCGGACAAGTATGGAATGGTCGACCCAGCGGACGTGGAAAAAGCAATTACACCTCGCACGGTTCTTATTTCCGTCATGCATGCAAACAACGAGACGGGCACTATCCAGCCCATCGCGGAGATCGGAGGAATCGCGCGCAGCCACAAGATACCATTTCACACTGATGCCGTGGCAACCGTGGGCGCCATCCCCGTTGACGTAGAAGGCTTTGAACGCGGATCTTCTTTCTTTGGCGGCAAATCCGTTTTACGGCCCCCTGGGCGTGGGCGCCCTCTATATCCGTAAGGGAGTCAAGATCGCGCCGTTGATGGATGGCGGAATCCAAGAAGGGGGCTTCAGGGCAGGCACTGAAAACGTTCTCGGCATTGTGGGCATGGGAAAGGCAGCGGAGATCGCGGCCGGAGAACTTGAGCCGAGGATGGCTCATCTGGTTCCTCTAAGGGACAGGCTGATCAAAGGGATTACCGGAGCCATGGAAGAGGTGGACCTGGTAGGTCATCCAACCATTCGACTCCCCGGCAACGCCAGCCTTACTGTGAAGTATGTTGAAGGAGAGTCCATGCTGCTCTTCCTGGACATGGAAGGCATAATGATAGCGAGCGGCTCGGCCTGCATCTCCCGATCTCTGAAAGTCTCGCACGTCATGCTGGCCATGGGCATTGACGCGGCTACCGCGCAGGGATCGCTCCTTTTTACACTCGGCCGGGACAACACGGATGACGATGTAGATGTGGTCGTGGAAGTGTTGCCGCCGATTGTTCAGAAGCTGAGAGATATGTCGCCGCTGTACAAGAAAACAGCGAAAGTCCAGTCCGTCGTTCAGTGACAGGAGCACACTGGTGAAATACCCGAGGCAAGAACAACGATGTGCCGGCGGACACGAGCTTGAGAAGAGTCCCGCGTATTCATCGTCTACACCAGATAAGAAGGAAATCGCAGCGGAGCTTGGACGTTCAATGGGGTTGATTTCTCCTCTCGGGCCTCAATATTGCTACAGCTACGGTGATCGCGAGCGGCCTAGCGCTAAGCGGTCAACCTTTGCCCATAATCACAGGGGGTGAATATGTACAGCGAGATAGTCATGGAGCATTTCAAGAATCCCCGCAACGTGGGGGAAATTCCGGATGCCGACGGCGTCGGCGAAGTGGGTAACCCCGCATGCGGGGACATCATGGCATTTTACATCAAGGTCAAAGACAACATCCTGGAAGATGTCAAATTCAAGACTTTCGGATGCGGCGCTGCCATCGCGGTGTCGAGTATGGTCAGCGAAATGGCCAAAGGTAAGACGCTCGATGAGGCCATGAAGATCACTAACAATTCCGTGATCGATGCTCTGGACGGACTGCCGAAAAAGAAGCACCATTGCTCCAATTTGGGCGCTGATGCCTTGCACAGGGCCATCGAAGACTACAGAGCCAAAAACCAGGGCGTAAAATACCAAAAACCCGCGGATGGGCCCGATGTGTGCGATTGCCCGGTGTGCGACGTCAACGACCCGGAAGAAGCGCCTTACTGTTCAGCAGTGTGTGAACGTTCCTCCAAATAGTTTTTTGGGTAACCGAGTACTGAAAACCTAAAGGGAACAGTTCGAACGTGCAGACCGCCGGAAAGCGACCCTATAGGAAATAGTCCTCTACCACCCGAACAGTGCAAGAAAACTGCGAGGGGTGGCGTCTCTCATTCGGGGAAGGAACATGGGCTTTGTGGGGACGGGTTTGAAACCTGCTCGATTTGGGTGATCGACGAAGGGCGGGTTCCGAACTCGCCCCTACTGCTAATGCATCGCGCTACGATTTGGGCATGTGTGAGGCTTTTGAGACAGTCTCCACGGGTCTGCCCCTGCCGAGATTCCAAATCTTGCCGCTTGAAAAGCGAATTCCTATGATTTTCCTACCCTGAAGCCACCTACGCTGCGGGCTGAGGTCTTTCGGCATGGGTGGGGGGGGGGCGAATGGGGGCCTGCGTGTAGCGAGAGAGATGTTGGCGGCATCACATGAGCTAGAGGGATGGGATTTTGAATCAGCGTTTATGATATATAGTTAGGTTATATTAATATGTTACCGCGATCTGCGGGATTATGGTTAATATTTTATTAATGTTTTGATTTAAAAAAACTTGACAACTTCCCTATAACGTGGTCTTTTCTCGTCCAGCGACAAACCAAACCTAATCCTTCCTTTGGCCCGTTTCCGAACGGGCTTTTTTTTGGCGCGCGACCCGTCCCGAAAGCCCACAGGTCCGGAACTCCTGTCACTGCCACGCGGCCGGTCCAAAAGTCCTGTTGACCCGTAGCTCAGATGCAGTATAATTAAGACAACAGGCGAGCACGTTTTCTCCAGCATGTCCGGGTTCTTTGCTTAAAGACCCGGACACGCGCGTTCTAAGCTCTTTGTAGGGCCTTCTTTCCGATGTCTTTTCTGTAGTAAGCGTTCTCCCAGTGGATCTTTTTAACCGCCTCATAAGCCCTCGCAATTGCGTTGGATATGCCCTGGGCTTTGGCGGTGACACCGAGAACGCGGCCTCCCGCAGTGACGAATCCGTCGGCTCCTCTGCCGGTCCCGGCATGGAACACCTTGATCCCCTCCATTGCGTCAGCCTCTTCAATTCCCGTAATACGTTTTCCCTTTTCGTACGAGCCGGGATAACCACCGGAGGCCATGACGACGCAAACCGCATCTTCCGGGGCCCACTCGATTTTCATGTTGCCCAGCCCACCCTCCAACGCGGCCACCATCAGGGGCACCGGATCGGTTTTCATTCTAAAAAGAAGAGGTTGGGCCTCGGGATCTCCCATGCGCGCGTTGAATTCCAGGACTTTGGCCTTTCCATCCTTGATCATGACGCCCGCGTATAAGAATCCCATGTAGGGAGTCCCTTCCTGTTCCATAGCGCGTACCACCGGGATCATCACTTCCGTCATAATCCGGTCGTGAATCTCCGGGGTAACCACTGGTGCGGGAGAATAGGCCCCCATACCCCCTGTATTAGGGCCTTGATCGCCGTCGAATATGGCCTTGTGGTCCTGGGAACTGGCAAGTGGAAGCACTTCTTTGCCGTCGGTGAAGGCAATGAAAGATGCCTCCTCACCTTCAAGGCATTCTTCTATGACGACTCTGTTGCCGGCATCACCAAATGCCTTCTCCTTCATGATAGTCGAAAGCGCCATCTGAGCTTCGTTCTGATCGACGCAGACGAACACTCCCTTCCCCGCAGCAAGACCGTCAGCCTTGAGCACCACGCGGTCGGGACATGTTTTCAGGTAGGAGGAGGCGGGTTCAAAATCCTGAAAGACCTCAAAATCGGCCGAAGGGATCTCGTATTTCGCGAGCAGCCGTTTGGTGAAGACTTTGCTCCCTTCCAGTTGCGCTGCTTCCCTAGAAGGGCCGAAAACCCTGAGCCCGGCTGAACGGAAAGCGTCAGACAGTCCAGCCACAAGAGGCGCTTCAGGCCCTACCACAGTGAGGTCCACTCTTTCAGCCTGCGCCAAGTCGAGTATGCCGGAGACGTTGTCTGAGGAGACATCGGCCAGCCTGCATTTTGGTTCTATTTCAATACCCACATTGCCGGGTGCTACGATGACTTCCTTGACCAAATCCGATTGCGCCATCTTCCAGGCAAGGGTATGTTCCCGTCCCCCGGACCCTACGATAAGGATCTTCATGTCACTTAGCTCCAGGGCTCTGCTGCCGCCACAGGCCTCTTTGCTCTCTTTTCGCTTCTTGTTCTAGTTCAATATATGGTCTGATGTCGAAATCTTTTTCTTCCCTGTCGATTTCGGCCAATCCTTGCCTTATCATTCGCGCGCTTGTGTCCTCTCCCGACAGAAACACGAACCCTTCTTTAGATCCTTTCGGCCCGTCACGGAGTATCTTTACCCGAACCCACTGATTTTCAAGCGATTTTGTAAGAAAATCTCGTGCCGCTTGCGCCTGACCCGACGGAACGCGCAAGCCCGCCAACTTGAGTTCAATTATATTCCCTGAACCTCTCAACGACAGGTCCGTCTCGTCTACGATCTTTGTCACATTCCAGAGATACTCACCGCCCTCCGTCGGGGGTCGGCTCGCCATGTAAAGGTAAAAGATAACGAGTAAAAGTATTCCGCCCAGCGCGGCCCACATTTTCCATTCACTCTGCAAGCGTATTTTCGCCATACAAGGCTCTCCTCACCAGAAGGCCGCGAGTTGAGGTCAACGAATCCCGAGAACCGCTGCCGCCAGAAATGCCGATCTACTGCTGACGGTCCCCTGGATTAAGCTTCCCAGCCTCAGCGTTGAAAATCTCTTCTGCTTTGGCCGGATCAGGCCCTATGTACCGGTGATGCAGCCTCACGTCCGATGGAGCACGCACGATTACTGCGAAATCATCCGCATCGAGCTGGATGAGTTTTACGAAAGCGCCCCGGTCACCACGGGCCTGTTTGGCTATCTGGAACATTGCGGTAATATAACACAGGAGTGCTGCAAACGGTGAAAATCCGCATGCCGGATACGACGGCATAGGCGTTTGGCTTCCGATGGGTTATACTGGCATCCATCCACGAAATTTGTTATGTGGGGACCGGTGATCGCAGATGGAAAATGAAATAATAATTGAGACGAAGGACCTGGGCAAAGACTACATCGACGGTGGAAACGTTATCCAGGCTCTGAACAAAGCTAACATAAAGGTCTAGCCGCGGAGAAATGGTGGGCATAATGGGGCCCTCCGGGTCAGGCAAGTCTACTCTGTTGTACATTCTTGGGCTTCTTCAACCCCCGACCTCGGGGGAGTACATATTCAAGGGCCAAAACATTCTAAAGTATGACCGCGAGGAACAGGCGAACTTTCGGAACAGGGAACTTGGGTTCGTGTTCCAAAGCTGCGATCTTTTGGCCAACTCCACTGTCTTTGAAAATCTGGAATTACCTCTAATATACGCGGAATCCGACCGAAACACCCGCAGGAAAAAGGTTCTCGAAGCACTGGACAGGGTCGGACTCTCTCATCGTGTGGACCACTGGTCCAACCGCCTATCCGGGGGGGAGCGCCAACGGGCTGCCATAGCCAGAGCCCTGGTCAACAACCCTTCTCTTATCCTCGGGGATGAGCCCACAGGCCAGCTGGATCAAAAGAATACCGACATAGTCGTGGCACAACTTAGGGATCTTGCGAGGCAGGGATTTACGGTGGTCCTGGTAACCCACGAGGATGACATCGGCAATGCGTGTGACAGAATCATCCGTATCAGAGACGGCCGTGTGATCTCGGATGGTTTTGACGAAGCCCTCAACGGGAGGAATCGTCAGACCGCGGCACGTTCCGTTAGGCCGAACTGATATGTACAGGCTTCATGCTTAGCAACTGCAACCGCAGGCAGAGCTTTCGGCCTCCGCGTCGATGGGATAGGTCAGGGATATACCACCGCCTTCGGTCCTCGTGATGAGACCAGCTTTTTCGATAGTATCCAAAATAGCCGAACACTCTGCCCAATCAGCGGACAAGTAGACGGGCAGGATCTTCTCATACTCATGCAGGCAATGATCCGCCGCGAGAGAGTAGAGGGTCATCACCACCTGTTTGTGAACAATGTCGAGGATCGGATTGGACATTAAGTTCTGAATAGTCAGGTTGCCCATGACGAGCCGGCTGACTCCATCTACACACATATCGAACCTCCTGCGAACAATTCCAGCGTAACCCCTTGTCAGTGAATCGTCAACTCATCCAGTTCAGATGCTTTTCAACTGTTACGGCGGTCCTTCATGAACAGTTTGAATGCTTCATAGCTTTCCGGTGTTCCTATGTCGAAGAACGGCCGTTCCTGGAGTAACCCGAACATCTTCCCGGACCCTACCAGCGACTGGGAAGATTTCTCGTTCCATCGAGAAGGGCCCACTGGGCAGACTGCTGATAAGACGTTTCGAGAGGAGCGACAAGCCGGCATTGATCAGTCCGGGTTCGCTGAGGTTCTCATCCTTTTCACGGAAGCCGATCACCATACCTTTGCGATCCACCACCACCGAACCGTAGCGGCTCACGTCTTCCACCTTGAAGAGGGACAGAGTTACCTCCGCGCCTGTGTCCATGTGGAATTCCAGTAGACCCATCAGGTCAGCGTCAAAGAATGTGTCCCCATTTACCAGAAGCGAAGGATCAGTGGCGTATGCCTGGGCATTCTTTACCGCGCCGCCGGTTCCCAGAGGAGAACGTTCATGAGAAATAACTATTTCAATGTCGCTGCGGTAATCCAAACCAAAGTGATCTTCAATCGCTTCTCCTTTGTGCCCTGTGAGGAGAACGAATTGCCGTACCCCTTTACCTGCCAGCGAGTCGATTAGTATCTCCAGGAAAGGCGCTCCCCGAACCATAGCCATAGGCTTGGGCCTGTCGGAAACAACCGACCGCAGCCTTTTACCCAAGCCTCCGGCCAGTATCAGAGCAGCGAAAGGCAGGCTGGCATCCTTCATTAGAATCTATCCTCTTGCATAGCTTCACTCGGACCAAATGTTTGTGCGCCGAAGACCGTAAGTTGTCCAAGCAAGAAACTCGAAGACAGGCATTCGATGGACCAGGGAGTCTACCCTTGTACCGATGAAACGAATGCCCCAACCGAGCTTCAAGGATTTTTGATCAATCCTCTGCAAATGCATCCCGGGTCCGGTTCCAGCGGCGCAATGTGAAAATCGTTCCGCCACACATCGAATACCAGCAGGCCCGAGAGTACGTCCTCTTCCCGCCCCACCATTATTTTCAGCGCCTCCGTCACCTCAAAGGAAGCAACCGCGGTGGCTACTGAGGAAAGAACTCCCACAGCAGACGCCCTCGGATGATCATCAACGGCTTTTGGGTCCGGCCAGAGGCATCTGAGACAAGGAGTCTTTCCGGGGATGATGGTCATGACATTTCCCACGGTTTCAACGGCCCCTCCGAATATGTAGGGGATGCCCCGGGCCAGGATCACGTCATTGATCAGGTATCGCGTCCGTATATTATCGAGCGCGTCCACTACCAGATCCACACCATCTGTAAGTTCCTCGACGTTGTCCGGGCCAATTGCCGCATCAACGGCTTGGACTTTTACTTCGGAATTGGCCGCCCTAAGACGATGAGCCGCTGCCTGAGCCTTGGAGACACAGCGAGTCGCGTCCTCCTCGTCGTAAAGAATTTGCCTGTGGAGATTATGCAGCTCGGGGCAGTCCTGATCGGCAACTCTGACAAGACCGACTCCTGCCCGAACAAGAAGAATAGCAATGAGGGACCCGAGGGCTCCGAGGCCAGCTACGAAGACACGGGATTTCTGTATCTTCTCCTGGCCCTCTTCTCCGAATACTCTCAGGAGCTGGTGCCGACTATATCGAGGAATTTGCGGTTCCATGTGACCACCGTTGAGACGGGACTATAGAAGCAAAAGGAAATGGCCAATAACTTTCGCATGCCCGCCGAGCCGCTCTTTGACCCGAGACTCTTGAGTGAAAGCATGCGCCACTATCCCCCTGCTATGGGCGGAAAGACAGCCAGCCTGTCACCGTTTTTCAATACGTCGTCGAGGCCGGCGTGGATCCCGTTCAAGAAGATGATTTTGGGGACTTCCAGACCTATCTTCAATTGTCCTAAAATGTCCCTCACAGCAGTGCCCTCCTGAACCTCCAGGGTGCAAGCGTTTCCTCCGCCCTTCTCGGGCAAATGTGAGGCAAGGGACGCGTAAAGGCTCAACTGTATTTTCATTGGACTCTCCGTTTTCGTTATACTCTAATTCTCCGTCCGGACGGATGGAATTACAAGTGGTGGTGCACAAAGTTGAGAACCACAGTCACGGCGGGGAAATGTTCGCGGTACGCGACTCCCTAGGTGGTTATACTGACATGCAGAGAAACTGGTAGCCAATGTGAAATATGAATAGTAGGACCGGCATCTTGCCGGTCACTGAGCATTGACCGGCAAGATGCCGGTCCTTGTATATTACTCCGAGAAGTACTTGGTCCTAAGCACGGACCCGTCTGAGGGGTGCTAGTCCCGGGACATCGTACGAGGGATGGGTACTTCCTGGAAGGGGGGGCGGATGTACTCTTGGTTGTCAATAAGAGTACGGTTTGGTAGAGGGGGGAGCACACATCCGCCCGTCTCTTCGCGGGAGACAGGTGGGGGCCTCGGTAGATCGTCCGGTCCTTGGTCCCTTGAGACCGAGCTGGTAGCTGGATCGCCGAACGCCTCGTGTAAAAAGCCCGAACAGTCGCCGGGGCCCAATCAGGAGCCCGCATCCACAAGGTGGGGACACTACACATGTATGAAGAAGTATTTGTTGGCATAGACATTTCGGAAGACCAATTGGATGTGCATGTACTGCCCAAAGACATGCACTTTATCAGCAAGAATGATTCCAAAGGGATCTCTAAGCTCATAGCTCGACTCCAGAAAGACAGGCCAACCATCATTGTCATGGAAGCCTCGGGAGGCTATGAAATCGACGTCGCATCCGAACTGGGAAGCGTTGGACTGCCTGTTGTTATCGTCAATCCCCGCCAAGTCAGGGATTTTGCCAGAGGCATTGGAAAACTCGCAAAAACAGACAAGATTGACGCATATGTCCTCGCACGTTTTGCCGAAACTACCAAGCCTGTAGTCAAGCCGCTGCCAACGGAAAAGGAAAAGGAGCTTAAGGAACTCGTGGCACGTCGCCGACAACTCATCGAATTGCGTGCCTCAGAAAAAAATCGCTCCCATAGAGCTCGTTCCAAACGGGTTAGGGATAGCATCGCAACGATCATAGAAGCCCTCGATCAAGAGATCAAAGAGATCGATGACGACACGCAAAGCCTGATCAAGAATTCCCCTCTCTGGCGAGAAAAAGAAGACCTCTTGACCTCGTTCCCTGGAATAGCCTCCAGGACAGCCACAACGTTGGTAGCCAAACTCCCTGAACTGGGACAGGCAGATCGCCAGGAAATCGCCTGCTTGGCCCGGCTAGCTCCGTTGAACAAAGACAGCGGCAAAATGAGAGGAAAACGCATGATCGCCGGGGGCCGTGCAGAGGTCCGCCAGGCTCTATACATGGCCGCTGTCTCGGCAACAAGGTTCAATCCACTCATCAGGCCCTTTTACCTACGACTCATTCAGGCCGGCAAACCCGTGAAAGTCGCCCTCGTCGCCTGCATGAGAAAGATGCTGGTGATCCTCAATGCCATGATCAAAAAAAAACAACCCTTTCAAGCATCTTGTCCTTGACACGGAACACAGTCGCTACTCCCGAGGGCATTGGAAACCAAATTGACCTACTTGCTCGTTTTTACATGGTGTTAAGGCCGTGGGTACCAATGATTTTGGGCCGGACAAGAAATTTGACACTGTTTCTATTCGCAGGTATCACTTAATATCTAGTACAGGCGCGGCCCATTACGATGGAGTGTGCAATTCTAGAGCGCAATTGACATTACGGGAGCCTCACTCATGGCTGCTAACATAAGGTGGGAATCGGATTGGGACATGGCCCTGGCTATGGCGAGGGTGCAGGAAAAACACGTGCTGCTCGACTTTTTCAACCCCGGTTGACCCGCGTGCAAACAGATGGATACGGTCACGTATCCCAATCCTCGCACAATAGAGTTTGTTAATCGCTACATGGTACCGCTGCGCGCTTACACAAACTCCCTCGCGGCATGGGCCAGCCGTTTCGTGATTCAATATACTCCCACAGTGATAACGCTGGACGCTGACGGAAAAGAGCATCACCGGACTGTCGGTTTTCTCCCGCCCGAGGAATTTATCCCGTCATTGATGCTGGGCATAGGTAAGGCTCATTTTGATGCGAATCAGTTCACGAAGGCGCGGGCCATCTTGGAGTGGCTATTGGCCGAGTTTCCCCGCAGCCAAGCAGCTCCTGCTGCGTCAGACTTGAAACGCAAAATATCTTGAACGAGTGCGGGGGATGGTCAGCCCTACCTTTGCTGAACGTTGACCGGCGAGACGCCGGTCCTACTCCTCTTTATTCAACTGTGGTTACCTATTTCCCGGCAGGCGGTTATCAAACGGACTTAGAAACCCAGCCACTGCTCAAGCCTCATTTGTATTGTGCTGTACAAGGCGACGGCTTCCATGTCGACTCTAGTAGGGCTCCACATGTATCTCACCCATCCAGCCTGGGCCAGACCATAAATGCCCACGACAAACTGTCCTATAGTTACGACGCCGGCGGCAACCTGTCCTACGCCGATGAGTAGGCCCCCTGCAAACTGAGCCAAAGCTGTCAAACCGATCATAAACTGTCCCATGCCGAAAATGATGCCGATTCCAAACTGCGCTATTGTGATCAATCCCACGGCAAATTGCCCTACTGCAATGAACCCTTTTGCGACGCGGAGCTTGCCTGCACTGTCCCTCCCGAAAGCGATATGAATGAGAGGGATGCCTAAAATCTTTGCCCGGGATTTCCAATCAATTCCGGTACCCGCCCACGTGGTGAGTGCGGGGCGCGGTGCACCGCAGTGTGGGCATGAAACCGCGTTGGTGCTCACTTCATTCCCGCATTCTCGGCATGGTTCAAGCGCCATGGAATTTTTCTCCGATTTTGGTCTCAAGGCCGGTTGATCTAAAAGGCAACATATCAGTTTCACGGCGAATCGAAAACGGTTAGGACAACATGCCGGAAAAAATCGCTGCGGAACATATCTGCACCGCTTGATTCTAATCACGTGGATTAGAGGTCTAAACTTCCTTACGCTGCTCGCAGAAGATATGCTGCAGGCAAAGATGACAGACTCTTTCCGGGGTCGATGTCTAACTCATGGGCATTTCGCGAACAGTGCTTTACCGAACGACGTAGAAAATTTTTTGGCAGGTGCGGTTGTCATTCCCATGACTCGATTCTTCGATTATTTCCAGCTCAGTGTACTTGCCTGTCTTTTGTTTCTTGGCTTTGGAAGAGCGCTACTCCTGCGTCGTCGAGGCATTCGTGTAATCGTGATCGATCGTCCGCGTGCTGTAGTTGATGCGCTAGCTGATTTGCTCTTTGCTGCTTGCGTTGTCTTGTGGATCTATGAAATCTTGGTGTACACGGTGCACATGAGTGTCGATATTGTGGCCGAGCCGCTGAGCCCCGTGATCATTGATAACTTGGCATTTAAGATTTTGGGCATGACATTGTCGATTTTTGGTCTGCTGATTTATGGGCTGGCTTTAAGAGCGCTCGGAGAATCCTGGCGGATCGGCATCGACAATGAACGGACGGGGCCTCTCGTGACAGACGGCCTGTTCGCGTGGACGCGAAATCCTATTTATGTAGCACTGGACCTTATAGCCCTAAGTGCATTCTTTGTAATGGGGCGGCTGGTTCTCCTGGTACTTGCATTGATCATTACAGGAATGTTTCACCGCCAGATCCGCCAGGAAGAGAATTTTCTGAACAAGAAATTCGGGAAAACATACGAGGATTACTGCAGCCGGGTAGGGCGCTATGTGTAAGTTCCGCCAAAAATATTTCGGCTTTTGCCCTAGGGTAGGCGTCTTATTGTTGCTTCGTTTGCAACAGCGCGTCTACGAGAGGAGGGACGGCCGGCGCGCCGATGGCGGCCAGACTTCCTGCGGCAATTTTTGCCGTTTCGACCTTTGAGGTAGTCAATACTTCTATCAGCGGTCCCACAGCAGGGGCTCCGATTTCGCTTAAAGCTTTTGAAGCAGCCTTTGAGTTATCAGGGTCGCCCTCCTTGAGCACTTCCACCAGAGCTGGGACAGCCGGCGCTCCTAGCCGGCCCAAAGCCATCGTAGCCGAGGATCTGACAATCTGATCCTTGCTCTCAAGGGCCTTAATCAGGTCCGACACCGCGGTTTCACCGATATTCCCGAGGGCGACGATCGCGCTGTCGCGCACGCGCTTGTTCCCATCTCCCAAAGCTAATATCAATGCAGGTATCGCCGCGGGGCTCTGCCTACCCACGCTTAGTAAGGCCAACGCAGCAGCCTCTCGGATCATGGGGTCTTTGTCCTTCAGCGCCGCGCCTAGGGCTGGGACAGCCGCCGCCGCGTCAGGACCGATCTCTGAGAGCGCCTCGATCACAGTGAGTCGTACGATTTCATTGGGGTGTTGAATCGCCTTGGCGAGAGCTGGTATTGCCTCCTTCGCGTGTCGGTTCTTTATCTCGTTGGCTGCCAGAGTAGCCATCGTCGGGTCAGGATTATTGAGATCACTGAGCAGAGCATTCAAATCCTTGACCGGGGTAGTGTCCGCTCCCAGAGAAGACAGCGGCATGGCGGCCATGAGTATCGAAAGGCTGGCGATGACTCGCGAGTATGCGAAGAATACTTCCGAGTGACGGACCTTGGCTGATGACAACATCCTGTCTCTGCTCTCGTCTTCATGGATGTACTCCAGAGTGGGGGTATGCGGCCTGTCAATCTGCGTCGCTTTTGTAAACTCCCCGGTTTCAATGGGAATAATGATTTTCAGTATGAGGGTGAGAATAAGCAGTCCGATAGCCCATATCCCCATGGATACGAGGATTTCGATCCTTGTCGGCAGGTACTCCCACACTTCGCCCAGTGGCGCGGGGATAAATCCAGGTATGATGAGCCCCATCCCTTTTTCGATCCAGATGCCCACTATGATGAGAACACATCCCGCGTTGAGGGTTGCGAAATTCTTGCGGGTGGCTGGTATGAGAAAAATGAAGAATGCAATGATGTTGAATGTGAAAGCAGTCCATATCCACGGGACCAGCATCCCTTTGCCGTGAAGGCCGGCATAAAGGTATTTCAAGGGGGCGAGGTGGTAGCTGTCCGAATAGATTTCCTTGTAGAATTCCGCACCAAGCAAAAAGAGGTTGATCGCCATTGCAATCGATATCATCTCTGCGATTTTGAAGAGCGCTTCGTCTTTGACGTGAAATTTAGTGTACTTCCTGACGATCTGGTACAGCAGTATTACCAGGGCGGGTCCGGAACAGAAGGCGGACGCCAGAAATCTTGGGGCCAAAATGGAAGCATTCCAGAATGGTCGCGCCACAAGTCCATTGTAGATGAACGCGGTGACAGTGTGTATGCTGACCGCCCAGGGGATGGAAAGAAGAATGAAGGGCAGGATGAAGTTCATGTTTTCAGGCTCTTGATGGTACGCCTTCCACAGCAAGTACCCGGGAATGAAGAGGTTCAGAAACAGATACCCGTTCAGAACCACAATGTCCCACCCGAGGAGCGATCGCGGAAGATTTAATATGCCCAGACCGGGTATGAGATGCCAAACTCTGTCAGGACGTCCTAAGTCGGCCGTGACGAACATGAGACACATGCAAAGCGCGCTCACTGCCAACGCTTCTCCGACGATGACGACCTCCTTTATCGGGCCGAAGTCATAGAGATAGGCTGGAATGATGAGTAGTACCGCGGCCGCGGCCACACCGACCAGGAACGTAAAGTTCCCTATGTACAATCCCCAGGAGACGTAACTCGTCATGCCGCTGACGATCAGGCCCTGCTGAAGCTGCCTGGTATAGGCCGCGATGCCGACAATGGCCGTGACGAGCAGCACCAGGACCCAAATGTAATATATTCGGGGACCTGTCGTGAGCCTCCTGGCTGCTGCGAATAGGAATCCGGATCTCTGCATGACGTTCCCCATCTGTCAAGTAGCGAAGAAGTAATAGAATTTAGGCTGAGTGTTCAGATCTTCCTTCAAACGGAAGACCCTCTTGGTCTTTATGATCATGCTGATTTCGCTGTTGGGATCCAGGAGATTGCCGAACTTGCGGGCTCCAACCGGGCAGACCTCAACACATTTGGGGTATATCCCTTTGCGGACTCTTTGAATGCAAAAGGTGCACTTTTCCACCACATTGCGCATTCTCGGACGATTTCCCAGATAGTGGGTTTTGGGGTTCACCTGCTCGTTTGGTATGCCAGGGTCTGTAAAATTGAACCATCGGCCCATGTACGGACACGCGGCCATGCAGTAGCGGCACCCGATGCACCAGTTGTAATCCACCACCACGATCCCGTCGGGCTCTGTCCATGTTGCCCGCACAGGGCACACCTTGGTGCAAGGCGCGTTGGCGCAATGCTGGCATTGCACCGGCATATAGTAGTAGCCCTTCTGCGGCACCTCCTCGGGGTCGTAGTAGATATCCGATTCTTCGAGGTCCATGGTCCCGTCTTTGAACCTGAGGACTCTTATGTATTGGATTTGTGGGTCTCTCGACAGGTTGTTCTCTTCCACGCAGCCGTACACGCACCTGCGACATCCAATGCAACGCTGAATATCAAGCCCGTACCCAAAGAGCGTCCCGTCGATGGGGGACTCGGTCCCGACCACAAATTCCATTCCGTATTTCTTCTTGTAGTCCTCCTGAAGCCGGGCGACAGTCTCCTCGATCTCCTTCTTAGTCATTCTTTGAAACTGCTGCTGAAAGAATTCCTGCCACGAGCACGAACTGACCGCCATCATCCCGAGGACGCTCGCAGCTCCGGCTAGGAACGTGCGTCGATCCGGGAGCATGCTGCGATTGTCCGTGGATTGAGAATCCGGTCGCTTCACAATTTCGGAGTCGGCCCCACTTGCGGAGTTTGATTTCTCTTTACCGGAACTATCAGTCTGATCGCTCATGGCTCTGAACCTTTAGTGCTTGGCCTTGGTTTCTTTTGGGGTCCACGGCTTCCTGGGAGGGGGCATGGGTTCGATGGGCTTGAATTTGGGCGAATGCGGATCGTGACAACTCACGCACCTGTAGTAAGTCTTTTCGCCGTTCCAATTGCCTGTCCTTCTGCCGTGTATGCCGTTTCGCCAGTCCCTGTACTTGGTGCCGTGGCATTTGCCGCAGAGAAGATAAGAGTGCTCGAAATCAATTGGCTTGCCGTCACTCAGCGGCAAAAGATAGTTGCGATTATCAGGGCTGTGGCAGTCCAGACACCAAACTCGCACGCCGCCGTGGCTGAGCTTTACGTTCTTGTGGACAAGCAGATCCTCCCGCCTTTGGAATTTACGGGAAAATCTTTTTCCGGACCGTGACATGCACGGCACGGAGTGATGGTCTTCGGCAAGGGTGTTAACGGGACCGGAAACTCCTGATTGGACTGGCGTTCAACCTCTTCGGATGACGGCTCCGGTTGGTCCTGGAATTGGGCCAGGGCCAAACCGGTTCCCAATCCCAGGCACAATGTGATCAGGCCCAGGATCAGAACCGGCAAAACAAGTCTCTGGATTCTAGTGGTTCCTTTCATGAAGGCGCCCTTGTATTAATGTGGCCTCAGCCGCGTCTCACTTGACCTCTTTGCCGCCGTACCTTTGCTGATAGAATTGCTCGATCTTCTGCAGCTCTTCCTTGCTCATGCCATCCTTGTACCAGCGATGCTGCGGGTCCTTGAAGACGTACTCGTTGAGAATAGGCATAGCCGCTTCCTTTCCGCCCATGATTCTCTCGACTTCAGGGAGAAAAGACGTATAGAAATGCTTTGCCACCTCATACATACCATGCCACCATGCATAGTCCGGACCCATCATGGCAGCGCCGTGCCGTCCGCGACGGCCTTCGTGATGCCAGAGTTCATAATAGATCCAGTCCAGCTTGTCGTCGAAATCCGCCTTGGTGAGTTTCCCGGTGTCCATCAATTTCTGGCGGACATTCATCGCAGGAATAGCGAACTTATTGTTGTACAAGTCCACGAGGCCATCGAACTGAGCATAGAAATCGTCAACCATGAAGTCCCCGTGGCACTGGCGGCATACGTCTTTCATCTTGTCCCGACGGTCTTTCCAGTGCTCCAGCTTTTTGGAGACCACAGGCCGCAATGTCCAGGAGATTCGCTGGCCCACGTCGTGAGTCGCCGGCTTGATTTGGCGTGGCCCCGATATGACATGTGGTGCATGTGGCTGAGTCCTGATAATCGACTCCCACCACCCATTCGCCTTTATCCATATTCATCTTGTCCCTGAATGCCTGGTAGAGGATGCCGTGCTTGCTCTCGTTGAAAACCTCAATCTGCGGATGATCTGGGCCGAGGTGGCACTTTCCGCACGCGTCCGGACGCCTGGCCTGTTCTTTGGAAAAACGGTGCCTGGTGTGACACGCGGAACAGCTCCCCTTGCTTCCATCAGGGTTTATGCGGCCGATTCCGGTATTAGGCCAGGTATTGGGATCAAGTTTCCCATCTTTGAGCACCTTGATGTTGGAGCCGTGGCACTGACGGCACCCTGTATTCACAGCGGCCGGTCCGCCGACTACCGTACCAAGGTAGTTGTCAGAAGAATTCAGAATATCCGCTGCCTTGGCATGGTGAGATACCTGCTGCTGGTCGAACTGCTCCTTGTGGCACCGGGAACAGTCTTTTGGGCTGACCAGAGTTGCGATCCAGAAGCCCCTGTGATCGTGCCCGTCCGGCTTGGCAGGCGTCTTGTCCGTCGCCACCTTCTCAGCCTTATGGCAGTCGTAGCAGTTGACTCCTGCCTGCCCCATTTTTCCGGACCGCCACAGCTTGAACAGGCCAGGGGATTTCAGCTCATGGCATTTGATGCAGACCTGCCCCTCGGGCGACCCATACAATTTCGGGTCAACTTTTACCGCGGCATCAGCCGCGTAAGAACAGACGAAAAGCGCCAGTGCGACCAGGATGAGAATTTTTCTCATGGCATCCACTCCCCGTATCGATATAGTGCTTTCAAAAACATTGGTACTTCCGAGGTTTGCCGGATCTCCGCCGAGGTCATTTTAGAACGAAGAAAACGCAATAGCTTCCTTCCCTAGCTTTGACGGAGGCCGAACCTTTGACCCGTTTAATCCTTAGTGTGACACGCGTTGCCGTAAGGGTGCTGTAAAAGTTTGTAAAGAACCTGTAAAATTGTTCTTAGCTTTGGGATAACCCTGCATGAAAAAATCCCGGTTCGCGTTCATGCCCCGGCCCCTCGTTGAGGCCAAAGGGACGGGGGTTATTTTTCCAGCCGCGCACGAACTTGTTTTGAAAGCAATAATGAATGGATACAGTCTAAATGGTTAACCGGTTAAAGCCATTTCTTGGCCAAAGGATCTCTTTCAAATTCCTGGTCGCCACTTCCCTGACCATCACTGTAATATTTGTTGTAGTTTTCGTCTGGTTTTCGCGTCAGCAGGAAGACCATATTATGGAGCAAGTCAAGAAGCAAGCAATTATTCTCCACAAGCAGATCGTTCTTACCCGCCAGTGGGTGGCGGACCACAACGGCGTCCTGATACCCAAGACCGGGGAAGTTAGCTCAAATCCATTCCTGAGCCAACCAGATGTAAAAGACTCAGATGGAACTGCATACACAAGAATCAGCCCCTCTGTGATGACCAAGCTCCTTTCAGAACGCGCTCTCAAGAGCGGCCTCTATTCCTTTAAGCTCACCAACACTGAGAGACTGAACGAAGAAAACGCTCCCGACGAATTTGAATTGGAAGCTCTCCGACTCTTCAGGTCCTCGGCGCAGGACGGGGTCTTCACAACCGAACAGGTCAACGGCAAATCAGTTCTTCGATATGTCGCTCCTTTGTACGTGAATGAGCAGTGCGTCAAGTGTCACACCTCTCAAGGTTACAAGCCGGGAGATGTGGGCGGATGCCTCAGCGTCTTCATTCCCATGGATGAAGCCCGTTCGGCAATCAATCGTAACAGGGCCATTCTGCTGGGAGGGGGGATTGTGTTCGCCGGCTCGCTGGTGATCCTGGTGTTTGTCGCAGCGCGATCTCTGGTCTTTAAACGGTTAAACGATATCAGGGCAGCCATGAGCCGCATGACTATCAGTAAACAGGTTGAGAACCACAGAGGGCATGGGGACGAACTTAAAGAAATCGCGGACTTCTGTTATCTTTTGGATGAAGAAATGAAAAACCAGCACGAAGAGTTGGAACGGAAAATTGCCGAAGCCACCCATGACCTGTCGGAGACGAACAGAAGCCTTGAATCAGCCAACCTGGAACTCGAGCGGCTTAACCAGGCAAAGTCAGATTTTTTTTCCGACATCTCTCACGAACTGCGAACACCTCTTACCAACATAAAAGGCGCGGCCGACATTCTGGACAGAAAGGCGTCATGCGAGGACCCTGTATATCTGGACATCATAAAGAGAAATACCGATCACCTCATAAAGGTCGCCACAGATTTTCTCGATTACTCGAAGATCGAATCGGGCAAACTGGAGCTGGATCTTGAAGAAGGTTCCCTCAAAGCTGTGGCCGAGGAGGCGATTCTGTCCCAGCAGGCCGTGGCGCAAAAGAGATCTGTTGAACTGGTGCTGAAAGCTCCCGAGGGCTTGCGCATGATTTTCGACAAACAGAGGATCTTCCAGGTTCTCGCCAATCTGATCTCCAATGCGGTAAGGTTTTCACCGCCTGGCGGGACGGTCTTTGTCAGGATTACCGCATCGGACGGCAAGCCGGTGGAGGTCTGTGTGCAGGACTCCGGGCCTGGTATAGAAGAAAAATACCATGAGGCTATATTCAAGAAATTTTATCAGGTTGGCGGGCAACAGGATAGCCAGATCCACAAAGGGTCTTCGGGCATAGGGCTCGCGATTTGCAAAGGTCTCGTCGAGGCCCATTACGGACGTATATGGGTGCAGAGTCGGCTCGGAGAGGGGAGTGCCTTCTTTTTCTCCCTTCCGACAAAGAGGGCCTCACTGGAGAAGCAAGCGCAGAAGGGATAACTATGGCTGCTGGCCGAATACTCGTAGTGGATGATGATCCCGACATCCTCAGAATCCTTCGAGACAACCTGGAACTGGATGGATACGAGGTTTTCACGGCCTCAACCGGTAAGGAAGCGTTGCAGTTGTTCGAAAGGGTTTCTGCTCGACTAATAGTACTGGACCTTTCCCTCCCCGACATTGACGGCATTCAAGTTTGTAGGTCCATCCGAGAAAAATCCAACATCCCCATAATTATGTTGACCGCGAGAGATCGTCTCCCCGATAAAGTTTTGGGGCTGGAAACCGGAGCGGACGACTATTTGGTTAAGCCTTTCGATTACTTGGAACTCGCGGCCAGGATAAAGGCCTGCCTACGGCGACAGGGACAGGTCATTAGCCCTGCTGAGAGTATTGAGGTGGGTGATTTAAAGATAGATGTGGGAAAAAACAGCGTCTGGAAGAGGGGGGTCAAGGTTAGTCTCACGCAGCGGGAATTCAATCTCCTCCTGTTGCTGGCCAGAAATGCAGGCCGAGTCCTGAACAGGACCGTGATCCGACACGCCCTATGGCCCGAAGGTGAATTGTACAGGGACACTCGTGTAATCGACGTTCACATTCAACACTTGCGTTCCAAGCTTGAGGACAATCCTGCGGAACCGCGTTACATTGTCACAGTCCCAGGCGTGGGTTATATATTGCCGTAATCTCGTGACCGCTATCTGTAACGGATGTGTCCCGCGGACCGCAGGATTTATCCATGCACGGACGAGCCGGACGGCACGTCCGTGGCACCACTGCTAACGTAGGCGCCGCATGCCGTGCCTCTACCAATTGTCAGTCTTTCTCACTAAGTTCGGCGCAAAAAAGCGGCAAGTCGGGTTCTTTAACACCTCGGAAACACATGCGATGCACTGGAGAGGGTCCGTACCGGGCGATCGCCTCTTTATGTGCACGAGTCCCATAGCCTTTGTGCTGAGCAAAGCCGTATTGTGGAAACTGCTCGTGCAGTACCACCATGATCCTGTCGCGGGTCACTTTCGCAAGAATTCCCGCGGCAGCCACTGAAAAGGATAGACGGTCTCCCTTGATAATGGCCTGCTGCGGTATGGAAAGGTCAAGAGATATTGTGCCGTCTACGAGCAGATAATCAGGCAATGGACTGATTTCCATCACTGCACGGCTCATTGCCAGCCGGGTTGCCTGCAATATGTTGATCTGGTCTATGGTTTCCGGTGGAACAATTCCAACGCCCATGGCAGAAGCATTTTCCAGGATCTCGTCGAACAGCTTCAACCGGGCATCTACAGGAAGGAGCTTTGAATCATTCAAATGAGGAAGGCAATCAGGACAGCGCAGCACCACTGCCGCGGCCACTACAGGGCCTGCCAACGGTCCTCGGCCGGCTTCATCAATTCCGGCTATTCTCCGAGCGCCGAGCCTCTCGGCCTGTTTTTCAAATCGCGACGAAGGAAGGGTCTTTGCAGGAGTTTTATGGCCGGCCATGTTGCAAGCGTCCAGAAGCAATCAGGATCAGCCGGTAATTTATGGGCGGAATAATCCTGGCAAATCTTGTCTCACCGAAACCCGGCTGGTCTACCTTTCGATCCTGGTGACCCGCTCTTTGATTCTAGCTGCTTTGCCTCTCAGCTTCCGGAGGTAATAGATCTTCGAGCGGCGCACCTGACCGCGGCTGACCACTTCCACTTTGTCGATCATGGGCGAATGGAGAGGAAAAACTCTTTCGACACCGACACCATAGGAAATTTTCCTGACTGTAAAGCTGGTTCCCGCTCCCTTTCGATTAATGCCGATCACCGCCCCCTCGAAAACCTGTATCCTTTCGCGAGTCCCCTCCACGATTCTCACGTGGACCTTGACAGTATCTCCGCTCCGAAATGCCGGGAGGTCCAGTCTCTCCTGCTCTTTGTGAATCTGTTCCAGCACGTTCATCGTTCTTCTCCCTTATTCTCAGAACTCTCAGACTGGATTTCGTCGAGGAGTTCCTGTTCCTCAGCGTCCCACACCCGATCCTTCAACAGGTCCGGCCGTCTGGCCAGGGTGCGGGCCAAAGCTTGTTTCTTTCTCCATCGCCGTATCTTCGCGTGGTGCCCTTCCAGTAAGACTTTCGGAACTTCCAGCCCTTCAAAGACGCTGGGCCTTGTGTATTGAGGGTACTCCAGCAACCCTTCGTAAAAAGATTCCCCTTCTATATGGCTATCAGCTCCAAGGACACCGGGGATCAGTCTGCTGACCGCGTCGACCACCGCCATGGCTGCGGTATCTCCGCCGGAGAGGACGTAATCGCCCAGGGAGATCTCGTCGTCCGCAAAGCTCCTGATTCTCTCGTCAATCCCCTCATACCTGCCGCAGACAAGAAGCATGCCGCGCAGGCGGGCCAGGTCCTCCGCCACCGACTGATTGAAAAGCCTTCCCTGCGGCGTCATAAGGATGACTCTGGCATCTCCCATGATTCCGCGAAGTTGCCCTATAGCACGGGCTACAGGCTCGGGTTTCATCACCATGCCCGTTCCGCCGCCATAGGGATAATCATCCGTGGTGCGGTGGCGATTCTCGGTGAAGTCCCTCAAATCCACCGTCTCGACGCTCAGTACTCCCGCTTCTATGGCACGCGCCGGGTTACCATAGGCCAGAAACGAGTCGAAGATCCTGGGAAATATCGTCAGGATCCTGATATCAAGCATCAGGGATCAGTCCCTCCAAGGGATCCACAGTCATTTCGTTGTTCTGGAGGTCAACCGTCACCACAATGTCATCTACCATGGGAAGCAGCACTTCTCCGTATGCTCCCTCCACGTGAAGGACGTCATTTGCACCTGTTGGTGTGATTTGCGTAATTTCACCCAGGTAACGGCCATCCACCGTGGAAACCTTCATGCCGATTAATTCGAACCAGTAATATTCGTCCTCCTCCTTTGGGGGCAGGTTCTGTTTATCGGTCTTGACGAGGCTTCCTACCAGCTTATCGGCTTTTTCCGGTGTATCTACACCTTCGAGGGTCGCAAGCACGGCTCTCTTGTGAATGCGAACGCTTCTCACAGTGTAAGGAGACTCGTCAAGGACCAGAAACCCCGGACCGTTCAAATGATTCGAAAGATTCCGTAAAGGGGCTGATCTTTATTTCTCCCCTGATCCCGAAGGCTTTCACAACCTTGCCGATCACAATCAGTCTGTTTCGGGACATCCTTGATGCCGGACCTGAGGTGATGATGCCTCGAACGCTTTTGGGTCCGAGGTTTTAGCTATTCCAGGATTTCCAGGACGGCCCGTTTCCTAAGCTTGGTCGAAGCAGCGCTTAGTATAGTCCTCATGGCTCTTGCGGTGCGGCCCTGTTTCCCGATGACCTTCCCCAGATCCGTTTTGGCGACTTTCAGCTCCAACACCGAGGCGACTTCCCCCTCCACTTCCGAGACGGACACCTCGTCAGGATTGTCCACAAGCGCTTTGGCGATGTACTCGATAAGTTCCCTCATCCGTCCCCTCTCTTTCTCCGAACGCGTCCTGGCGGATAGTGAACCCCTGGATCGGTAATAGCCTTATTCTTTAGCAGACTCTTGTCCGCCTGCCTGCTTCATAATTTTGCGAACAGTATCCGAGACTTCGGCTCCCTTTGTAATCCAGCCCCGAATGCTGGTCAAGTCCAGGTTTAGACCACCCGTTTTGTTTCTGGGGTCGTAGGTCCCGAGGACTTCCAGGAATCGACCATCCCTGGGGAACCGTGAATCGGCTGCGACAACTCTGTAGAAGGGCTTCTTTTTGGCACCATAACGTGCCAGTCGTATTTTGACTGCCATATCTGGACGCACCTCCGCGTGGGCAATGCCTCTTTAGTTCATAATCGACCAATATTAATGAAGCCCGCAGGGACTGTCAAGTTAAAAGCGGCAAATCCATCAATCGTGCAATTAAAGGTGGGCAGGCACCTCGTTGTACCGAACCGGGTCGAGCAACCCATAATTGAGGCTACAAACCCGCCCCTTCCTCTGGATTCCCGCGTGCGCGGGAATGACGGGTGAAACACTCAGGCACGAACGTACGCGCCGCCACGAGGAAATCTCAATGAATGCCCCAAGGGGATATCAGTGAACCGCGCGGATTTTCCGACACGGCCAAAGGTAATATAGCGGTTCTTAAAAGTAATGGCAGCAAAAGAAGATGATTTGGTGGCGACGGGCATCTTGCCCGTCATTCCCAATAGACAGGCTGGAAGCCTGTCCCACCACCCTATATCAGGCGTCGGGTGCCACTGCTGGCTCGCCCAGCAGTGTTTTCTATCGTCATTCTCAAAAGTTTCTTGTGAATGGAGTCGCACTGCTGGACAAGCCAGCAGTGGCACCCACATGTCAATCCGTGATTACTTCCGAGAACTGCTATAGAACCATCAACTTGACAGACCGGTCTTATTTTGAAAAGAGAATTAAGATCTTCGTCAAAGCCCGATTTGCTAACACGAATATTGCCTCTGTACTTGCACGTGGGGAGGGAACAGCCATGAAAGACAAGATTGAGATGCTTCGGGGCGACATCACCGCAATGAACGTGGACGCCATCGTCAATGCCGCCAATAAAAGCCTGCTAGGAGGGGGAGGGGTGGATGGCGCGATCCATCGTGCCGCGGGGCCGGAGCTGTTGGCTGAATGCCGCAGTCTGGGAGGGTGCGAAACCGGAGACGCGAAGATCACCCGGGGTTACAGCCTCAAGGCGCGCCATGTGATACATACCGTTGGTCCTGTCTATCGGGGCGGAAACTCAGGTGAGCCGAGGTTGCTGGAAAGCTGTTACAGGCGGTGCTTTGAAGTAGCTCACGAAAATGGTCTCAGCTCCCTGGCATTTCCTTCTATAAGCACGGGAGCCTATGGCTATCCCATTGCCGAGGCTTCTAAAATTGCTCTGAAAACGACGTTGGCTCAACTAGAGCGGTTTCCGGACATCAATCGGGTAGTGTTCGTCCTGTTTTCCGATTCTGACATGAAAGTCTATCAGAAGAACCTTCAAACTGTTTGAGCGAGCGGCTATTCAACGTTTTCCGTTTCGGGATGGTCAATTGTCACCAGATTGCCGCCGCTTGCCTTGCTCCGGTACATGAGATTGTCCGCCCGTTTCAGTAGGGTGTCCATCGTGTCGTCCGCGTCCGCGGCTGTCGCGCCCACTGAAACCGTTACGCGCTCGAAGGTGCGGCCGATAAGTATGGTGGAGTGTTCCACAAGGGCACGCAGTTTGTTTCCAATGGCGACCAATTGATCCTCGCGGACATTCAGCACTACGGCAAGGAATTCATCCCCACCCCATCGGCCCAGGAAATCCGATGACCTGAGGCTGTTGGACATGGTCGCGGCTACCATCTTGAGAGTTCGATCTCCAACATCGTGTCCATGGACGTCATTTATTTTCTTGAACCCGTCGACGTCCATAAACAAGATGCCGAACTGCCAGCCGTATCGGCGCATTTCAGCAAGACTGCTCTGCACGTGCATTTCCAAATGACGCCTGTTTCCAAGTTGCGTAAGGGGGTCGAGCAGGGCCATCTTCTCCAAATCTTGCATCTTGCGTTGGGCTTCTACCGTAGCCTTGTTGTCAGTGAACAATTCTATGGCTCCGACGATGTTACCCTCTGCGTCTTTGATGGGAGTGATACGCGTGGATACGGCGACTCTATGGCCCTCCTTGTGACGAAGATATATGGTGTTTTCAATGGCGCTTCTGGTAATCATGCTTTGCGAGGCCGGACACAGAGTGCTGTCGCACAACGGCATCCCTTGCTCGTCCACATGATTGAGGACATTGTCTCGGCAAGCACAGCCAACCACTTCACCGCTCGAAAATCCGGTGATTCTTTCCGCTCCTTTGCTCCAGTAGGTAATTCTTCTCTCTCTATCCAGCAGATAAAGACCCTCGTACATGTTGTCCAAAATGTCTTCGTAGACGTTTTCAGTAAATTTCATTATTGATCTCCACCTTGCCGGCTGTGAGACCGTCTCGGCCCACTATTAAAATATTCAGAGAGCCGAGATGGCTACTGTCGACCAATCCATCCGGTAAGGCTCAGTAATACGATCAGGCCGAAGCCGGCAATAAGAGTGCCTGAAACTCTGTTAACGAACCTCAGCACCCTGTCGTTGACCTTTCTATGGAGCCCGCCTATGGTTCCGCACAAAATCAGCCACCAAAGGGCGGAACCCAAAACTACACCCGCAACGAGCGTAGCCGCGCCCAAATAATTCCCGTGAGTTTCCCCGACACCTGCCGCAGCAAATATGGCTGCAAAGGCAATGAGCGTCATGGGATTCGTCAAGGTGAGGAGAAATGTCGAAACGTAATCATGTACCAGCCCGTTTTCTACGCCTGAGTTGGGATTTTCTCCTGGGATGGAAAGGAATATCCTGATGCCCAGGTAGCACAGGATGCAGCCCCCTATTAAACGCAGAGTAATGTTGTGGCTGAACAGGAAGTTGGAAATAAACGTAATCCCGAAGCCTGCAATTAGGCCGTAAACTCCATCGGCCGTGGCCGCGCCCATGCCCGAGGCCACGCCGGATGCAGGCCCTCGTGCCAATGTTCGCCGTATGCACAGCAGAGCGATCGGCCCGACCGGTAGCGCTAGCGAAAACCCTATGACCAAGCCCTTTAAAAGATAGCTAAACAGCATGCAGTTCCTAGTTACAGAGCAACGCTATCGGCTTCCCGGATAATTGATGCCGCGTCGCGGTCCCTGGATTTACCATCAATGTCGCGTGAATACCAGAACATATGAATGGGCCGCCCGGTATCGACGAAAATGCCGACGGCAGGTCTACGGTCTCCCTCAGCCTAATTAATCGATCGGAATTCGAGCCGCCTCTCTTTGCCTGGCTGTCTCTTCTGCCGAAGGTGTCGCGGATCCGAAGAGAATGGTCGTAACCCCCTCTTGAAATTCGTTCATGCCCTTTCGAAAATGAATAGCGCCTTCTACCAAGTCCGAAGGCTTGGGACAAAGCTTCTCCAGGACCAGGGCCATGCCTGCGGCGGTAAGCAGAGCGACCCCTGCAACTCTGGCGATGAACAAAAGAGGACTCATCTTTTTTCTCCTGCCTCGATTGGTTTCGGAAAATGTATCGCAAGCACGTTACTGTCCAAAGACGCCCGTCCCGGCTGCCTATGGGCAAGCATTTTGGGCAGAAACACGTGCCGCTTGAACGAGCCGATACGCACTACAAGGTCACCCTGCTTCCTTGAAAAGGTCTACATATTCCTTTGTCACAAACGGCAGCTTGATCTTGAGGACAAGATCGCCATCGTGCTGCTCGATCTCGTAGAGTTTCTCCTCATGAAGCACTTCCGACGGGTCTGTTGCGCCGTAAATCGCCTTCCCCATATCCGACAGCCTCTTCAAGCCTACCACTTCGTCCTCACGCATGCGTACTCTGTAAGTGGGGATGGGATGGAAAACAGCGCCGATCTGTTCGAGACTCTTTTGTTGGGTCGTAAGCCAATCCCTAAAGTATGCGTCCTGCAAAGATTCCGGAAAGAGCCTGTTGACGATGACCGCGTCAACTACCAAGCCATAGAGGCAGAAGTACATGAAAGCCCGCTGAGTCTCTCTGATGACCATTCTTTCCGCGTTGGTGACCAGCCGTATGGAAGTGATTTCTCTGTCTAAGAGCACACGGTCTATGCCGTCCAGTCTCAGGAAAAGATCTTGCAGGCTTGCAAAATAGGCATCTTCCGGAAGAGGAAGGTCAGTCAGCCTTTTGGCTATGGGCCTAGCCACCTTCATTAGGTTTCGTTCCAGCTTGAAGACTTTCTTCATGTACCACTCCAACGTGGTAGGCATGCCGATGAATCGCAAAGACTCTCCTGTGGGCGCGCAGTCAATCACGATGACATCATACGTATTTTCCCGATAATACTGATTGATATAGAGGAGGCTCACAACGTCTTCCATCCCTGGAATAATCGCCAGTTCTGCCGCCATGACCTCCGTTATGCCGCTGGATCCGAGCAGTGCAGCCAAATATTTGGAAACTTCGCCCCAGTGCCGATCGAGTTCCTCTTGAATGTCCACTTCTTGAATCCAGAGATTTTCTTGTATGCGCCGCGGCTTGCCGCGGTTGTGGTCGTGTAGGTCTACATCCAGTTGAAAAGCATCGGAAAGACTGTGAGCGATGTCTATGGAAATGGCTATTGTCTTCAGCCCCTTCTCGGCACACCGCACCGCGGTGGCCGCGGCCACTGTCGTCTTCCCAACCCCTCCTTTTCCTGAAAATATGATTATGCGCGGCCTCTTGTCCTTCAATTGTTCCTCCGGTTCGGAAACTTGTGTTCCTGTTTTGCACAGTATAGGTGGGGAGGCGGGAGAAATAAAGGGGGTGAGGCCAGACCGCGAAGGGCACCCGGCATCTCGCAATGCTATGGGGGCAATCGTAGGACCGGCGCTTCTGCCAACCCGAGTTGCCCAAGCACTTGCCGCGGTGTTACTGAATTGTTGCAGCCTCTGAGCTATGGAAGTTGTTGCAGATGCTTTGTACCTGCTTTTAGGTACGAGATGTAACTGTGGGGATAGCATGGAGGGATAGTTAGACAGTCCCAACCACCCATGGGACGCGGCGAGCGACACCATCACGCGACCGAGTCAGTAATTTCAATTTTCCTTGAGGCCGGAGATTACCGGGTCGTTTCACTTCTCGTAAAAGGCAAAGAAGTCCTTCGCGTAACCCTGATCGTATCGCTTCATGGTGTACTGCAATTGTTTAGGAGAAAGCTTGTCCCGCTTCTCAATCTTCTCCTGCCCATTTCTGAAGTAGAAATTACAGACGGTATTATGAATGTTGGCATCGCCGTGGATTGCTCTCTTACATCCGGCCAGCACGAGGGCCTTGGCAAGGTCTCTGGTGCTCACATGGTGCCCCATAGCGAAAACCACGTTCCCGTCGTCCCGAATTCCGAAAGCCGTCCTGGTGGCCAGATACCAGAACTTGTTGCCCATGGTACTGCCCCCCTTCTCATCAATCAAAAAGCCGCCCAGACCGATTTCGGCATCGGTGATTTTCCCGTTCTTGACTATCTTTTCTACTACCATGCCGTCTTTCACTATTAGGTGTCGCAACTGTCGAGCGTCTCGTACGACGGATAGAGGTATCTCATCCGTCCACTCGATGACATCGACCGAATCATCTCGGTAAATGACCATCGTTGCCATGCCGGGGACCATGGGGTAGATCACCTGACCTCTGAAAATCGCGCCAGCCCCTCTCGCATGCTGCTGCATCCACATGGCATTTGTAATCGCAACTATTTTGGACAAGCTTTCCTCTTCCGGCCTGTGGGACACCTGGTAGATTCCCGGCTCTGTTTGTCCGATGAAAAGGCGAGTCTTGAGCCGATTCATATCAAATAACGCCATGTACACTGTGGAAGTGGGGAATTCCTCGCTGGGACGGTACACGGTTTTGTAGACCAGAGGCGGCCCGTCGCCGGATCTGGGCATATCTTCCGCGGTCCAAACCCCTTCCCCTTCCAAGATCGGCGAAGTGTAAAGCGGAGGAATGTTAGAAGGCTTGGGAAAGAGGGGATTCGTCTCTTCCGGCACGGCAGCCTGAGCCGTTGATACAGTGGACTCCAATTCCTTTTGGAGGTTTTCCACTCGGGGGTCTTCCCCTTGTGGGCTTTCCGCCACGACCTCTTCGGGAAGACGTGTTAGCAGATCTTCCAGCCACGCGGGCAACGCAGATTCTTCGCTGAGCCCTACGTCCCTGTCATAATCGGCGGACTGAGTGTTTATCCTTGCGTGCCTTTCCAGAGGGGACTTCAATTCATCCCCCACAGACTGCGCCGAAAAGACCGCAACGAGTATTGCCGGAATAATGAGTCTTTTCAATATCCTATTCACCATATCCCACCCAACAAAATGTGTTTGTCCGCTGCGAGATTTCCGGTACGCTCAACTCACAGCGTTCTTGTTCCGAATCGGGAGTATTTTGTGGAGACTCCTCCATCCCATGATGTCAATACAGGAGTGGATTGCCTGATACACTGACCCGGGAAAATATCTCCGCCGGGTAACCGGGCTGCCTCATGGGGCAGAATTAGGAAGGACAATCGGCTCCAAAACCTCCACTCGGAACATATTGCAACTAAAGAGTCGGCCAGCACTAAACATCAGTGAACGGGCGGCATTATATCAGATCGTTTCACGAAATTCAACCTCCCGCCCTAGCGCGCAGCGGTCGCTCTCTTTTTCAAAGGATCTAAAGCTTATTCTTCCAGATAGGTCAAGAATTTTATATATAATTGGGAAAAAAGTTACAGCTTCCTAGATTAAAGGGCCTTTTGGGCAGGCAGCGCCCTTCTTGGGGCTGTAGCCCGGGATTTCAAAAAATCTTACTCGACCTTCTCAGGCAAGAAGCGTTGGGACGTCCTCGGGATCAAAATCCAGCAAAATGAAAATTGCTTCTTCCAACCGCTGAGTCTCCTGCTTCATCAGCATGAGCCTTTCAACGGCTTTCGGGTTTTTTCCGTATGTCTGGTTAAGGTAGAGAAATCTCTCCTCCAGACTTACGACCTCATCATGAACAACTCGCTTGTCAGCGTAGTAGACGATATGTTCTTCTTTAACCGGCCCATCGATCTCACTTCTTAGAATCACGTGCTGGACAACAATGGCCGCTATCGCAGAGAGCCCTTCGGCCTCGAGTATCTGCTCACCCCTGATATCGTGGTACCTTGTGCCATCCAGGATACAGGGGTATTTACCTATGTCGTGAAGAAGACACGACGCTCGGAGCAGCGATAAATCCACAGGATGGTTCAGCCGCAGGAGTCCTTCGCCCACGATCTTTCCAACTTCCCAGACTTTTCGGGAATGAAGTATGATGTGGTCCGGAGTCCTATATTTTTCCAGGAGAGCTAGGCACTCCTGCTCATTGGGAGTTCTCATGGTCTCTTCTTTGTAAAGGCCCGTTTTGTTTAGAGGCGGTACAGAAGCTGGCATAGCCAGACCGGCTACTATAGTATATCAACTGGACCGGCTGACGCAAAGCCCCGTTGTCAATTTTATTCAAGCGACTGTTTTTTGAGAAAGAGCCTATTAGCGGCTCCGAATGCCCACGCCGCGGTTCCCGGGATTGAAATTTGCATCCACGTGGTGTAATATGGCGTGGTTGCCGAGCGCACCCCCGAGGCGTTGTACAAACGACTTCGGCAGAGCGCAAGTTCCGTTGGGGGAACTTTTTGGGGGAAATCCAGACAAATCTCTTGGTGGTCGGCAGACACATTTGGCACAGGGATTATTTCGCCATGTTGCGTGAACATATCAATGACATTATGACCCGCTGGAGCCCGAAAGAGAGGCGGGGAAGCCTATACGACCCGGTCCGATTTCTCGAGACCCCGGAGCAGGCTCGCAAGTTGATTCGCCACCTGCAACAGGAGTTGAACAAGGCACGTCGGGAAAGAAACAAGGAACTGGTTTCCGAAGTTGGAGAGATTCTCTACCGAGTTGAGCAGCTTTCCAAGAAGTTCTTCCGATGGGAAGAGAACTTGCACCGCGCCTTAAAAGAAGAGGACTTGCGGGAAATAAAGAAACTGCCCCTGGGCTTTTGATTCTAACCTGCGGCAGTTTGGTAGACGCGGCGTTCGTGAGGAACGGCCCGCGCGGTGCCTCGCCAATGCGCAATCCAGGCCAATCATGAAGGCTCGAGGCTAAGGGGACAACTCATGGATTTTGATGGAATGAGTCGAGAAGAGCTGGTTCAGCACATTCAAGAAATGAACAACTATATGGACAATGTCATCGTTTTCTGGGGAGGAAAACGGGAGTTTCGGGAGACCTTCGAACAGGTGGCCCGGAATCACGAGGGAGAATATACCCAAGAGGAAGCCCGAAACGCCTCGCTCATTCTGGAAAGTGATGGGGCTTTCGATAAGTTTGTAGAGCTGGTCAGAGATTCCTTCGAGAGGGGCGGCATCAGCTACGTCCTTTCTGAAAAGATCTCTGCCATCATGGAAGAAGTGGCAACCAGGTACCGCAAGGCTTGATAGCCGCGATGGTCAAGAGGCAGCCGGGCCAATCTTTATTATCTGTCAGTCATACCCGCGATCTGAAGAATTCCGTGTTGACAAATTCCCTGGAATTCATATCATGAACACCATCCTCTAAACTAACTGATGTAGTTTAAGTAACTTACATTTCGCTAACAACCAGACCCAGGTGGGGGTCGCTGGGCCGACGGATCTGTATCTATACAACACAACCAAATGTCCCAAATTCCCGCGGTGGGGGAAACGGATTCACCGCAGAGTGCGCGGAGAACGCGGAGAGGAAAAATAGCTGAAACAACTGAGATCATCTTCAACATAGGGGAACATAATGGCTTGTAGCTCGTTTAGGCAGGAAGAAATCTTCAGTTGCTCGGCGGTTGCGGCGATAAACGCTCTGCTCTGCAATTTCGGGGCATGCCTCGGAACGACATCCGAGCATCTCTGCGGTTCGCCAAGCGATTGCAGAATCCTTGAACAGGGTCAAGCTCCCTTGCACCAAATTTGCACAAAATCTTCACAAATTCTCCTCATCTCTGTCATCACAGTTGCACGAACAGATGTCATGTTGGACTCGGGGTCGACGTCAATGCTGGGGAAGAAGTCGGCAAGACTGCTTTGATGAGTGCCGCTGCGACGGAATGGCCAGATGATCCGTTCAGGAAGAAAAAGAAAACTACGGCCTCAATGATGTGAAGGCGAAACGAAGTGACAAAAATTGAAGAAGACTGTGTAGGAAGGACATGGTTATGAGCCTTTTTCTCACGAGGAGCGCTAGGTCAATTGTCGTGGCGGCCCTATGCGGGCTGGTGTTTATTTTTTCCGCGGCTTTTTCAATGGCTGATGATTATCGCTGGATCGAGTCTCTCGATCCGGCGGGTGATGATCAGTACATTCCGGTTGATCCTGAAATTTGTAAGTGCTACGAAGAAAATCTTCGCTATTTCGCAAAGCGGAATACGCCGATGTCATGCAACCGCCCAATAGCTCCGCGTCTTAAGGACAGGATCAAGGAAGTGGAATGGGAAGACCTCGATCCTGACCGTTATCCTGATCTATTTCGTGCTATCGCTACTTCTGGCCAATACCAACGCGGCACCGGTGAAGACATCATTCAACGAGACCTCAAATTTATTCGTGCCGCCATTGCGAATAAAGTTTGGGTCTTTCGACGGGCTAAGTTATCACTCGTTGGTCGTGAACCATATTGGATTGTGCAGTATGGCCCAAATGATATTTCCCCGAATAACCCAAAAGAGCCATGGCGATGCAAACCCAGACGAGGAGGCGGCAAAGAATCGAGTCTGAAGCTCTACATAGTGTCTGAAGCGAAACATAGATTAACGGAAAAATTGTTCAGCCATCGAGGTGCTGAGGGGCAACACCTCAGACTCATAGATAATCGCTTATTTGTCGAAAACATCCGCCAAAAAGCAGAGATACAACTTAATGAAGTGGACACTGCCGTAGGCGGGGGCAACACAGTGTGTGTGTTTCAATTCAAGAAATCAAGATAGAGGGGAATAATCATGAGTTTAAGTGTAGAATTCTGGGGACACCCGACTTAATTCTGAGGTCAGTCGTCAATAGTGGACACCAAATGTCTAGGCTGCCCTCTGTAGTTGATAGAATCGATTCTCAAAGGCCGCTGGGGAGAGATAGTCCAGCTTTTTCTGGAGTCTCTGCCGATTGTAGAAAAGCTCTATGTATTCTGTGATCTCTCGGATGGCTTCCTCCCGTGTCTTGAAATGGCGCTGAAAAACAAGTTCAGTCTTCAAGGTTCCCCAGAAGCTTTCCATTGGGGCGTTGTCATAGCAATTCCCCTTACCGCTCATGGATGCCCTCATTCCGAACCGGTCAATCAACCTACGGTACTCCTGGGCACAATACTGGCTTCCACGATCCGAGTGGTGGATCAGCCCGGGTGCCGGGCGTTTCATTGCCACAGCATGGAACAGAGACTGGTTGATCAGGTTTTTCGTCATCCGGGGGCCCATGGCATAGCCGACTATCTTTCGGGTGTACACGTCCTTGTGTCCGGCAAGATAGAGCCAGCCCTCATCCGTCGGGATATACGTAATGTCAGTCAGCCAGACTTGGCTCGGCGCCGAAGCCTGGAATCTCTGCTCAAGCAAGTTCTCCGCCAGCGGCAGACCATGACGGGAGTCCGTCGTCGCTTTAAACCGGCGTTTCTGTTTACACTTCAGGCCAAGTTTCTTTCGAAGACGCCGGATGCGATGAACTCCGACCGCTACCCCATGGTCGGCCAGGTCACGTTGCAACCGTTCAGGACCGTACGTCTCTCGCGTACGCCGATGCGCTGCCCGTATCTCCACTTCCAGTCGTGCATCCTCCTGAAACCTTCTCGAAGGCGGACGGCAACGCCAAGCATGGTAGCCGCTCGTGGACACACCCAAAACACGGCATAACAAAGAAATCGAAAACCAGAGCCGCATCCTATCAATCATCACGTACCGTGCAGCGACTCTTTCGCAAAGTACGCGGCCGCTTTTTTTAGAATGTCCCGCTCCACCTTGACTATGGCCAACTCTCGTTTAACCTGTGCCAACTCCATTTCCAACTCGGTGAGCGGCATATGCGACTTGCCGATCTCTCCAAGCTTCCCCTTCTTGGCTGACCTTACCCAGTTCTCCAAGGTTGATTTCGGCAGAGAAAGTCGTGCAGACGCTTCTCCCGCCGAGAGTCCCCCCTCTGTCACCAGACGCACCGCCTCTTCCCGAAACTCCTTCGAATACCGTCCGTGTGGGATCCTTGCCCTTTCCATCGTGACACCTCCGTCTCATCTTTCAATCAAACATTGGTGTCCATATTTTTCAACTTACCCCATTCATTGCCACGCCCCGGAGGGCGTGCGCGCTCTGTGATGTCACGAGTACCCGAAGCGACCTTTGGGTTGCGACAAGTTTGCTTGAGGGTTAGGGGAAGCGGCTAGATGCACTGGAAAGGAAACCTTGCATCGAAGTCTCAAGCCGAAAAAACTAGGTATGGAGGCCCAGGAACTCCCGCCCGAAACTCCCCGGAGTGTCCACTGATATCCCGAAATAGAATCGTTCCGCGTTGACTAATGATCAGCCTTTGCGATTGACACGTCGAGCGACTACACGTATATTACACGTATACAGGAGACGCTCAATGCAGAAGAAGCTGACTATAACCGTTGATGAGGAGGTCTACGAGGGTCTCTACAAGACTGTGGGCCCTCGCAAAATAAGCAAATTCGTTCAGGAACTGGTGCGGCCGCACGTCGTGCGCCCCAATCTCGAATCCGCATACGCCGAAATGGCCAAGGACAAGAAGAGGGAGAAGGAAGCCATCGAGTGGGCTGAGAGCACCTTCAAGGACATCACCAATGAAACGGCGTGAGGTCTGGTGGGTTAGCTTTGACCCATCCATCGGCGGGGAGATAAAGAAGAAGCGCCCTGCCGTCATTATTAGCAATGACGCATCAAACAAGTTCCTCAACCGAGTTCAGGTCGTACCGCTGACAAGCAAGACAGACCGCCTTTATCCCAGCGAGGCACTGGTGGCTTTAGACGGTAAAGAGAACAAAGCCATGGCGGACCAACTCGCGACCGTCAGCAAGTCAAGGCTCTTTAGACGCGTCGGTATTCTCTCCCAGGAAGACATGCTCAAAGTTGAAGAGGCGATTAAGATTCAACTGGATATTCATTAGGCAAACCTGCGGGACAAAATTCGGAGTTGTTTAACTAGAGGGGGAAATTCCACTTTTTCTGCTTCTTCCGAGCCAGGCTGCGAGGTGGAGGCTGAATTCAAGGCCCAAGCATAAATGTGAATGCCTCTTTTCTGTCTTGAGCTACGACCTCTGGTCACTATAAGTCAGTATTAGTAATTATAAGACCCTCTTTGGTTCCAAATTGACACATTCCGGCTTATGATGCTATCAACAAACCACTGTATGTCTCCTCAAAAGACTTAATTAATCTGTAGCGTCGGTGACAAGGCGATGAAAACCCTATTGTCAACCAAGGAAGTAGCTCAACTTCTCGATATCAACGAGAAAATGGTCTATAGCCTCATTGCCGAGAAGAATCTCCCAGCCACGAAAGTGACAGGCAAGTGGCTTTTCCCAAGCGACCTCGTGGAGCAATGGATAGCCGAGCGAACCCTCAACCGCCCGGTTGCATCCAGCCCTTTACCCCCTTATCACGGGCTGCTGATCATCGCAGGAAGCAACGACATCCTTCTTGATAGAACCATTTCCCTTTTCAACAACTTGTATCCCGAGCACGTGGCAGTATTCGGAAATCTGGGCAGCCTCGGAGGACTGAAGGCGCTGCGTCGCAGCTTGTGCCACATAGCCGCAAGTCATCTCCTTCAAGAAAACGAGGATGAATACAATTTCAAGTATGCCAGTGAAGAACTCACCGAGCTGCCTGCTGTTGTTAATTTTTGCCGCCGCGAACAGTGCTTGCTTGTCCCCAAGGGGAACCCGCGGAAATATTCGGAGCATTGCTGACCTTGGCCAACCCGGCTTGAAGATTGTAAACCGGCAACCCGGAACAGGCACCCGCCTGCTCCTGGATCTCGAGTTGAAAAAAGCTGGACTGGATGGACGTAAGATTGAGGGCTATCAGAGGGAATTACAACGCCATCTGGATGTCGGACTTGAAATTCTTTCAGGTCGTGCAGACGTGGGGCCGGCAATAACCGCGGTAGCGGGCCTTCTTGGGCTCGACTTTGTGCCTTTGCGCGGCGAACGCTTCGATCTCCTGATCTACAAAGACCGATTCTTTGAACAGGGGGTGCAACTGTTTCTCGGGCTGCTTCAAGAAAAGGCATTCCGGGCTCTGTCTCAAGAGCTTCAGGGATATGACTTGGGTATCTGTGGAAAGATGGTTTTTCCTCAGCAAGCCGGATCAAAGGAGGAATAGTGTGAGGAGAAGGCAATATTTTAGGCATTTTGGAAAGCTGTCCCTTGGTTTGTACTATTTTTGGTCTGCGTGTCCTTTGCCGGAGAAAAATGTGAAGGCCTTTACGAAGGCGGCCCGGAGAAGTTTTCGCTGGCTACCGGCAGCCCGGGCGAACTGGGCTTGGTAAAAGTCCTTGCAGAAGCCTTCAATTCCATTGGAAAAACGACACTGTGCTGGCAAAAGGCTGGATCAGGGGATTCTCTCAAACTCTTGAGGGACAAAAAAGTGGACATGATTATGGTTCACGCTCCAGCTGCGGAAAAGAAAGCTGTCGAGGAGGGATGGGCTACGAAGCGGACTCTCATCGGTTCGAACGAATTCTACATTGTCGGGCCGGCGGGTGATCCCGCGAAAATCTCCAGCGCCAAGACAGCCGCGGAAGCTTACTCGAAAATAGCCTCATCCAAGGCCAAATTCTTTTCCAGAGGGGATAACTCGGGGACCCACAAGAAGGAAATGCAGGTCTGGAGTAAAGCCGGGATTTCACCCGCCGGAGACTGGTACATCGTCACGAAGGATTTCATGGGTGCAACCCTGAAAAGGGCAAACACGGAAAAGGGGTACTTCATGACGGATAGCAGCACTTGGGCGGCGGAAAAAAAGAATGTACCGGAACTCACAATACTGTTCCGCGGGGACAAGTTTCTTGTGAACACCTATCACGCCCTGTGTCAGCCGGAAGGGGCCACGCCCGGAGCGTCTGTGGCTGCCAGGTTCGCAGCTTTCGTGGCTTCGAAGGAAGGGCAGGATATAATTCGTAACTACGGCAAGGACAAACATGGAGAAGGACTCTACAACGACTCAGAATACGCAAAGAAGTACGATGAGTAGTGTGGTGTCCCTCAATTAGCTTTCGAATTCTTAACCTGGCCAGCACGCGAGCCAGTGTCATTGCGAGGAGCCAAGCGACGAAGCAATCTCCAGTCCCGCTGGAACGCGGGACTTCGCTGCGCTCGCAATGACAAAGCTGGCCCCCTTCTGCCTAGTCGTAACGCCAGGGAGGGGCTCAAATGGTCGGTTATGTAACTTATTTGCGGGACATGACGCTAGATACCATCTAATCCGGTAACCCGCCGGCCGTCGGCCCAATCTTTCGCGTTGATCACAATCGAGTCAATTCAAGGAGGTTTCCTGTGAAAAAGGCTATTTCAGTTCTGGGCGCCATAGTTCTCTTGGGCGCTGCGATTTCATCAGTCCATGCGGAGACTCGACTCCGTATGAGCACCACAACAAGCACCGAAGCGTCAGGACTTCTGCCCGTTCTGCTGGCGCCCTTCGAAAAGGCCAATAATGTCAAAGTCGATGTCATTTCAGTGGGGACCGGCAAAGCGTTGAAGCTCGGGGAAAACGGGGATGTGGATGTAGTATTCGTGCACGCCCGAGCCGCAGAAGACAAGTTTGTCGCAGAAGGGTATGGCGTGGATCGCCGTGACGTTATGTACAACGATTTCGTAATCGTAGGGCCCAAGGCCGATCCGGCCAAGATCAAGGAAGCGAAGACGGCCGTGGAAGCCTTCAAGCGCCTGGCAGAAGGGAAGGCGGATTTCATCTCGCGAGGGGACGATTCAGGCACGGATAAGATGGAGAAACAGCTTTGGAAGGCTGCCGGTGTCAAGCCGGATGGGAAATGGTACGTCGAAGCCGGCCAGGGAATGGGGGAGGTCCTTCAGATGGCCTTTGACAAAAAGGGCTATACTCTTGCTGACAGAGGATCGTTCATTGCCTACGAAGGGAAGATCGACCTCGTGATAGTCCTTGAAGGTGACAAGGCATTGTTCAACCCTTATGGAATAATTGCTGTGAATCCCAAAAAATACCCAAAAGTCAATTATGATTTGGCGAAGAAATTCATCGATTACGTTACGGGCCCTGAAGGCCAAAAGGTGATAGCCGATTTCAAAATGAACGGCAAGCAGCTATTTTTCCCGGATGCGAAGAAGCCTTAAGTTTTTTTGGGGGAACCTTCTTTATGCAAAGAAGGTTCCCCCAAACCCCCTCCAACCACGCTTTTAGCGTGGTAACATTCGCCGGAATCCCCATTTCTCGCGAAGAAATAGGGATTCCGGCGAAGGCTCGAAGTTCTTGAGGAGGGCTCGGGGAGGAACTTCCTACAAGAAGATATTCCCCGAGCCTTCCCTGTACGAACGCAGACCGGCATAAGGCAAATTTGGAGCCAACTTGGGTTTTCTCCTCAATTCCCTATACAATGCCTTAGCGTTGTTGCTCAGCTTCGACTCGGGTGTGTACTTCATTGTATGGACTTCGCTCAAGGTTTCCGTTCTGGCGACTCTCTTCGCGTCGGCTTTGGGTGTCCCCCTGGGAGTCCTTATGGCGTTGAAGCGTTTTCGGGGCAAGTCAGCGGCGCTGGTTGTTCTGAACACGCTCATGGCTCTCCCCACCGTAGTGGTCGGGCTTCTTTTCTACGCTATATTGAGCCGCCGCGGGCCGCTAGGTGACTTAGGACTGCTTTACACGCCGACGGGGATTTCCCTGGGGCTGTTTGTCCTCGCGATTCCGACGGTAATAAATCTTACCCTTGCTGCCATTCAGGGTTTGGATCCAAGGTTGATGCTTACCTGTAAGCTTCTGGGGGCTACAGCGGTTCAACAGACATGGAAGATTCTCATTGAGGCCAGGTTTGCGGTAGTGGCTGCGGTGGTGGTGGCCTTTGGAAGGGTCATTTCCGAGGTGGGTATCGCCATGATGCTCGGCGGAAACATAAGGGGCTTCACGAGAACCATGACAACGGCCATAGCACTGGAAACCAGCAAGGGAGAATTTGAATTGGGTCTGGCCCTGGGCATGTTCCTTCTGCTGGTGGCCTTTTCGGTTAATGCTCTTCTTTTCCTTCTGCAGAGGGGGAAGGTATGACTGCGGCGTACAGCCTGAGAGACCTGACTTTTTCTTACGACAACCGGCCTGTTCTTGAGATAGACCGTATGGAGATCCCCGCAGGTGAAATTGTGGCTCTGGTAGGGCCTAACGGGTCGGGCAAGACCACACTTCTCCATAACCTGGCGTTTTTAGAGACACCGCAGCGTGGGCTGATCTCATTTTTCGGAGCAACCGCGTGCAAAGAGAATCTGTTAAGCTTCAGGCGAAGGGTGGGGCTGTTGCTTCAGAATCCCTATCTCTTTCACACCTCCGTGCTGTCCAATGTGCTGTGGGGTCTACAGGTGAGGGGAGTGCCTCGACGCACCGGCAGAAAGTATGCGCAGGCCGCTCTGGAGACGGTGGGTTTGCTCGGTTTTGAAGACCGCTATGCGCGCTCCCTCTCGGGGGGTGAAGCCCAGAGAGTGGCTCTGGCCCGCGCCCTGGTGCTGGAACCAGAGGTCCTACTTCTCGACGAACCGGCCAACCATATGGACCGAGAGAGCGTGCAGCGCACTGGAGAGACGGTCCTGGAACTAAATGCAAAACGCGGCACAACTATTATTTTGACATCGCACGACATCGTGCAGGTGCAAGCTCTGGCCCGTCGGGTGATCTGTCTATCGGATGGGAAAATAGCGCCGATTTCACCCGATAGCCAAGCCTGTCCCGCAGGTGTGGCCTTTTCATAACAGCACTGCCCCCACTTGCCCGTCACCTATATTAAAGTGATAGTTTAGTATAATAATAAAACATTGTGAGATAATTAAATAAATTTAACTTGAATTTTCAGAAATATGTGATATGAATCACTCCTGCAGGCGAGACCTCTGCGCCTCAAATCAACGAAAACAGGAGTCCAGACATGAAGAAGAGCCTCGTGCTGGCAGTGATTCTTTCCGTTGGGATGCTCGCGTTGAGTCTCAGCGCCTATGCAGACGACATCTCCGCGCAGATATCGGCTCTCGAGCAGCAGGCGGAACGGATCCAAAGCCAGATCAATCAGACTAAGCAACAGTGCGGTGGCCAACTCAACGGCCAACTGAAACCACTTTCGGATTCGATCGAGAGTCTAGTCAAGCAGAGGATACAACTCGGAGCCCAGATTCAGCAAATGGAAGCGCAGGTTCAAGAGCTTAAGCAGAGTGCCCTGTCGACTTGCAGCCGACAAGTGAAGCAGCACGAAGAAGAACTGGCGGTGGTGAAACAACAAATAGCGAGCCAGATGGCCAAGAAGAGCGCTGAAGCGATGCAGAAGCCCAATGAAACGGCCAAGCAGCCGGCGGCACAGGCTACAGCACCTGGCGTTGCCACCCCTGCGGCTACCGCTCCTGCCGCTCCCGGGTTCAGAAAGGTCCAGTGACGCAAGAAGTGCCCCGGCGCATGAATCTCCTTCTCGCGGTGCATCCTAACTGCGAGAAAGAGATCCCGGCCGGATATTCTCGGCCCGTGGGGCTGACGCGTTGCTTCTGTGGACCCTATGAGCCGGACATGTTGTCTTGTCGAAATAATGAGCCATACGGTAGCCGTTGAGTCACGCTGCTTGATTCCTCACACTGTCGCACGATCTCGACGGTTCTTTTTCGGGCCACATGCTAATAGGTGAAAACAAGCAACGTGTCCGGCACGACTTAACTTGCCGGATTTGAATTAATCGACTTTCCGTCATGCAACAGCCTGCTGGACTCTTTTCCAAATAATCGAGCCCATATTCCGCACCCATAGATTAAGTGACGCACTTGAGATGTAAATCGCGGTGGTAGGAATTGGGTTCGTTACTTTTTGAGCGAGTTTTGGAAAGACCCCACCTGCGAAGAGCTCGGGTTCATCAGTTGCCGAGCCGATTCAACGTAAACTGCCTTGATGTGCTCAGGGCATGCGGCGTACTTCAATCTGAACTGGTGCAAGAATCCAGTCCACGTGCCGGAGAAGAACTTCTTTTTGAACTGCTGAACGTCTTGGGTGGCGATTTTGCTCGCTTCCAAGGGGCTTTTGGGGCATGGCTGAGCCGTTTCGGGTTGGTCAGAGGACCCGGACTGGGCCATTGCCAGGGGACACGACAGAAATAGAGCGATGACGCTCAGAAATAGCGCTACTCTTAACATGCTCTGCAACCCCTATTCTGTACGTTTTTACCCAACGGTTCGAGCATACTGCCTGCCTGGGCCTGTGTCAATTTTGATGCGCGCCCATCACCTAACGAGCGCCTATTCATGATTGACGGACGAGTAAGTGTACAGTATTGTCGAATCCCTTGCATTGATTCTCCACGGTCAGGAGAATTCCTCACTCTACACAAAAAGGGGGTATTAGAAGCACACTCTGCCGGTATTTAGGGGAAAGCTGTCAGCTTTCTGTCCCTGGGACCGCTAAATTTAGAAGCGTACATAATTGCATTGAGAGCACCGCGGTTCGCGTTTACAGACCACTCCAAAGGAGCTGCCATGAAACCAATCGCCATGTTCTTTGCTTGCTCGCTCATCCTATTCGCCATTCTTCTCTCCCTCCCCCGGTATATCCCAAGAGCCTATTAAAATAGGCTTTCTTTACGTCTTTTCCGGACGGCTCGGCCATTACGGGGCAGGCGCCAAGCAGGGCGCTGAGATTGCCATGGACGAGATCAACAAAGCAGGCGGGGTGCTTGGCCGGAAAATGGTAGGGACTTTCGCCGACACACAACTGAAACCTGACGTTGGCGTCGAGGCAGCGACAAAGCTTGCCACGAATGAAAAGGTCGACGTAGTCATGGGCATAGTTTCCAGCGGGGTGGCTGATGCCGTTGCTCCGGTAATGAATCGACTCCGTACGCCTCTAATCATAACTCTTGCCATGACCCCGGATGTTACGGGATCCAAATGCAATCCGTATACTTTCCGCATTTCCATGAATGGGCCACAAAACCTGGTAGGAGCCTCGACGTTGGCAGCCGATATGAAGGATGCCACTCACTGGACCACGATAGGACCGGATTATCTCTTCGGCTATCAATGCTGGGAATACTTTCAGAAATACCTTGGAGAAAAGCGTCGTGATGTGACGTTTGCTCCGGACACGGAGATCGCTTACGCCCCTGTCACGACCATCGAGTTCAAACCATATATAGAGAAAATTATGAAGACCAGAGCCAACGGTGTTCTGATCTCACTGTATGGCGGCAATCTTATGGATTTTATTCGTGAAGCCTCTGCTATGGGCTTTTTTGACGGCAAACGCAAGGTGTTGATGAATCTTGCTTTTTCAGGGGATGTGATGGTCGGCCTTAGCACTCAACTGCCTAAGGGGCTGTGGCTGGGCGGGCTCTATTGGTTCCAAGCGAATTCCACCCCGGCAAATCAACAGTTTGTGGCTGCGTACACCGCGCGATACCACGTATTTCCGGATTTCAACGCCCATGGAGGTTATGCAGGTGTAAAAACCTATGCGGCGGCAGTGGAAAAAGCAGGCACCACGGACAAAGAAAAGGTCATAAAGGCACTTGAGGGATTAGTTGTTGACTTGCCACAAGGTAGGACAGTTATTCGGGCCGGCGATCACCAGGCTATCATGGACGGGGTCTGGGGCATGACCGGGGACTTTGATGCAAAGCTGCGATTCAGAAAACTAGATCCTCTCAAGATTTTTCCGGGTGAAGAGATCATCCCTCCGGTGGAACAGACCGGCTGCAAGATGCCCCAATAATCGGAAAAGAGGTAAATTCTGTATCCGTTCAGTTACGCGGGTAGGTTGCAGAATAACACTTCACCGCAGAGGGAGCCGAGAACGCAGAAAATCTTGATCTAATTGTTCTCCGCGATCTCTGCGGTGACCTTGCGGCACGCGGGGTTGCTTTCCCAGGTGAGGCTTCCCCGTGTAAGTGAATAGTTGCACCTGCCGCCGGAAAGTGCTTGACAGGGGGAAAAGTCGGCCCTATACTCCATACTGAACATTTGCTTGTATTTCCCACCCGACTGATTTTAGCTGACGGGCGTGAAGCAAGAAGAGAGAGTCCAGGACTTAAGAATACGCCCGTGCTAATTACCCGCACATTATTTATTCCAGTACGTTTACCCGCATACTCGTTGGATTATTGTGTTCAACACCGCACTCGTGTAGTTCGTACAGGGGTGTTTTTTCACAAAGGAGCAGAAGAATGAGCGCAATCAACATCTATGTCGGCAACCTGTCCTTCGACGCAAACGAGGACCAACTGAAAGAACTGTTCGAGGCTTACGGCCGGGTCGATTCGGCTAAGATTATCTCGGACCAGTTCACAGGCCGCTCTCGAGGATTCGGCTTTATCGAGATGGCTGAACGTGAAGAGGGCCTGCGTGCGATCCAGGAACTGGACGCCAAAGATTTCAAAGGCCGCAGCCTGAAAGTGAATGAAGCTCGCCCGAAGAGAGAGGGCGGCGGCGGTGGCGGTGGTGGCGGTGGAAGAAGAGGGGGAGGGGACCGGCAGTCACGCTGGTAAAGAGCCGATCAGCTTTTATTAGCTGCCGCGAAACGCTCTGAAATTGCTTTGACCTCGCCGTTCCCTTCGCCTAAGCGGACAGGGAACAGTGAAAGGGCTGAGGAGACCTCGTCTTCGAGCCCACTTCCAAGCAGTGCCAATCTAAAGATCGAGCAAGGGTTTGCTTATGCGAACTTTTGCTCGATCTACTTTATTTAGCCATATCTTTGTCATCGAGCGTGATGGGGCGGACCTTCCAGACGCGGGCCTTCAGGCTATCCAACAGGGTATAAACCACCGGCACGAATATCAACGTGAAGAGCGTTGCTACCGATAATCCACCGACAACCGCCATCGCCAGGCCATTGTAAATCTCAGCGCCGGCCCCTTTTTTCAATGCCAAAGGCAGCATCCCAAGGACCATTGCTATGGCAGTCATGAAAATCGGCCTCATTCTGCGCTGACTGGCAAGCACCAGCGCTTCGTCCCGTTGAACCCCTTGCTCCTCTATGAGTTGAACCGCGTACGTGATGAGCAGGATGGCATTCTTCACCACCAAGCCTACCATCATGATGTAGCCCAAAATGGTGAAAGAATCGAACCGGACTCCTGTTAGTTTCACCAGGACATTTGCCCCGATGATTGAAAGGGGGACGCTCAACATGATTGACAGGGGCCGTATAAAAGACTGAAACTGCATGACCAGCAAGAGATATACAACGATCACGGACAACGGAAAAACAAATTTGACCGCCTCCTTCAGCGTGCGCAGTTCGTTTACCGCGCCGAAGGGTATGACCGCGTAGCCAATGGGCAGCGGAATCTTCGAATTGATCTTGTCGATGACTTCCTGGAAAACCTCCGCAAGCGGCCGATCCTCTATGGTGAATTGCACACGAGCGCTTCGCTTGGAATTGAAATGATTGATCTGCAGCGGGCCGAATGTGGTCTCCACCGCCGCCACACTCGTTAACGGAACTTGCACCGTAGAGTTTAACGGAGAGGTCAAAATGATCTTCGCCATGTCCGCGACCGTTTGAAAATCACGCTCTTCTCCCATGACTCGTATGTAGTAGTAACGGCCGTCTACGTCATATTGGGAAGTGGTCTTTTGACCACCCACAGCGGCTTCCACCGCGTTCGCGACATCTTTGACCTGAAGGCCATAGTGCGCGGCCCGCTGATGGTCAACGCGCACCTCGACTTGCGGCTTGCGCAGGGCTAGCTCGGTGTACCGAAAGATGATCCCCCTGGTCTCTTTGCCGATCTCCATGATTTGTTTTACGAGTCCATCAATAACGTCATAGCTTTTGCCCATGATCCTGACGTCCACGATGTTGGATCGCGTATAAATGTTGCCGAAAAGAGGAAACTGAATCGGGTTGACCGCTTTAAAGGGGAGATCTTGCGAGAGGGCGAACGCTTGGCGTGCTATATCGGGAATGGAGACCCCACTGTCTTCTTCTCGGTCGCAAACGAGATAAATCACGTTACGGAAAATATTCCTATTCGGAGTGGCTACTATATAGCGTACGCCCTTGATTTCTCTCCACCTATCCTCAAGGATCGAGCATAAGGCGACTGTTCTCTTCCAGGCTGGTACCTTCATAGGTTTCGATCTGTATCTTTATGAGATTTGTTCCGCCCACCGGCAGGTAACCCATGCCCGGCAGAACAATCTCTGAAAGAGCAAAGAGCGCCAGCACTACCACGATAAGAATCGCTTTTCGGCCGTTGTCTGCCAGAAAGAACCTCAGCGACCAGATTAACCCGTCCGCGATCTTGCGCCCCGCCATACCTATTATATCTAGAGGTGCCATGATCTTTTTCCAAAGCCCGGTCGGTTCTCTTTCTTCCTTCATCCATCGGGACGCGAGCATGGGAACCACGGTAAAGGCATCAAAAAGCGACAGGAAGATAGCTACGGAGATCACAAAGGCCACGGGGCCGAATAGCGTCCCCACCTCCCCTCGAAGCATGAGAACGGGCATGAAAACCGCGGCGGTGGTAAGTGTGGACATAAACACTGCCATCCCCACCTCCCGGGTGCCATCCACGCAGGCTCTAACTATCCCTTTCCCTTCTTCGTAACGATGGCGATAAATGTTTTCGAGTACGACTATGGCATCGTCGACGATCATTCCGATGCAGAGAGCCAGGCCGGCTAAAGAAAGAACATTGATGGAATATCCCAATAGATACATTCCGATGAACGTTCCGATGATGGAAACGGGGATCGAGGTTGCTACGATAACTATGCTTCGCCAATTCTTGAGGAAAACGAAGAGCACCAGCAGCACCAGGAGAATCGCTTCGACGAGCGATTCATTAACTATCCGAACCGCATCGCGAATATACGTGCTCTGATCGTAAATCTTCTCAAATTTTGCCCCGAGGGGACCGTACTCCTTCTTGAGTAACTCCAGTTCACGGTCTGTACCGTCTATGGTTTGAATGATGTTTGCCCCCACCTGATTGAAAACGTTGAAGATTAACCCGGGCACACCATTGACCCTACACAATGAGTCGGGGCGTTCATACAGATCCTGAACAATTGCCACGTCCGACAGGTACACGACAGGTTCGCCGGGCTTTGAAATGACCACTTTGCGGAAAGCCTCAGCGGTAAGAAGCTCCCCCACCGTACGCACAGTCCATTCCCGGGTCCCCTCTATAAAATAGCCGCCGCTCTGGTTGAGATTTGTTCGGTCGATGAATGCCTTGACATCCGACACTGTCAAGCGTCTAGCCTTGAGACGCTCCGGGTCGAAGCTTATTTTCATTTCCCTGTTTCTGTTCCCGTCAAATTGGCAATCTCCGACGCCGGGAATTCTTTTTATGCGAGGAGCGATATCCTTATCCGCCCAGACGGACATGGTTACGATGTCAACGTCTCCAGTGAGGGCGAACTGGTACACCGGAAGGCTTACGCGGTCGCTTGCCTTAAATATCTGAGGTTTTTGAACATCCTGCGGGAGATCGGTTACCCGGTCTATGTTGCGTTGAAGCTCGGCTGCTGCGAGATCAAGATTGGTCCCTGGTTTGTAGAACGCCACGACGAAAGACTGCCCATACGAAGAGAAGCTCATCGTGTAGAGCATGTTAGAAACGCCGCTGATGTTCTCCTCAAAACGGTTGGTGACTTCACCTTCCATCTCTTCCGGCGCGGCGCCTGAAAACTTTGTGCTCACCATGAGCACCGGCTGCTCAGTTTCCGGTTTGAGTTCTACGGACAGAAAGGTCAGAGACACATATCCGAATACAATTACCAGCACCACTCTGACGATGACCGTGATCGGGAACCGTACTGATGATTCCGCGACATTCATATTTCACTCGCCTTCCGGAGATACTCGTGTGATGGGGTTGCCTCGGACATAATTTTAGTTGATAGCGGCTATTTGATAAAGCGGAAAAGACCCCGGGTGCATAACCAGTCACTTACGCGGGGACACGTCGCCGTCAGCGTCATTGCTGTAAGCGAAATCCCGCGTTCCGCGGGAAAGTAATCTGAGCTTTGGCGGCCCCGGAGATTGCTTCGCTGCGCTCCCAATGACAATCTCTCGCCCACACGTAACTGAGGGATTACGCCAATCAACAGATTTTGATTGACTCAAAAAACAAGTATAATATATATGTTACGTCTGGGCATTCTCAATACATCATTAAAGGGGATCGCGATGACCGAAGACCGGGGTCGAAAGGTTCTTATTGTAGACGATGAGCCGCATATCTGTGAAATCCTCTCTCGTTGGCTGACCGAAGAAGGGTATGGGTGCGCCAGCGCATACGACGGTGAGACAGCTTTGAGATTGCTCGAGCAAGACGATTTTCATTTGTTGATCAGCGATATCATGATGCCGGGCATGTCCGGGATTGATCTCTTGACCGTCACAAGGCCTCTCTACCCGGACCTGGCTGTTCTGATGGTGACCGCGGTAGATGACCGGAAAACAGCCATACTGACGCTTGAACTGGGGGCGTACGGATATGTGATCAAGCCATTTGACAAGAACGAGATCCTCATCAACGTCGCCAATGCGCTGGAACGCAGGGACATCAGTCGCCTGAGCCACGAGTACGAACAGAACCTGACGGAGCACGTCAGAAAGCGGATAACAGAGGTCCGCAAACAAGAAGAAGAGTTCGTTCTCCGCCTCACTTCCGCCATAGGCCGGCGTACCGACGAGACCCCAGCCCACATCAGGAGGATGGGGCTCTATTCATCGGCACTGCTAAAGGCTTACCTGGGGTGGGAGACCAAAGAAGTGGATAACATTAGGATCGCCGCACCTATTCACGATGTGGGTAAGCTGGGTATTCCCGATAGCATTGTGCTCAAGCCCGGAAAATTGACACCGGAAGAATTCGAAGTCATGAAAAAGCATACCGAGATCGGGGCCCGCATCCTGGATGGCTCGAATTTCGACGTAGTTAAGGTTGCGAGAGAAATCGCTTTGTCTCATCACGAAAGGTGGGACGGCTCCGGATATCCCCAGGGATTAGGAGGGGAAGCGATTCCGGAATCCGCTCGCATAGTCGCGGTTGCCGATGTGTACGATTCTCTCGTTTCTGATCGGGTTTATCGGCCCGCCTTCCCGGAGAATGAAGCCTTGGCCATGATTGAAGAAGAGAAGGGGAGACATTTTGACCCCAAGATCCTGGAATGCTTTTTCGACTCCCTCTCGGAAATTAAACATATAAAGCAAGAAGTGGATGAACAGGAGTTTGTGGAGGATCTTTGGTAAAGGGCGGCAGGACGGGTTGAGATTGATCCGGCTTTTTGGAATTTACGAGACAGATGTAGGTTTTCAAAGTCCCCCTTTTCTAAAGGGGGATTTTAGGGGGATTTTGGTTGACCCGTTGAAAATCCCCCTTGCTCTCCTTTACCAAAGGGGGGAATCTGTCGTGAATTTGGGGCCTATGGGTTGAGGGATTTTGAGAATGGCGCTGCCGTTCAACAAGGCACTCCAAAACTTCGCAAGAGAACTTCGGAGGAATATGACCGACGCCGAAAGGCGTGTATGGGCCGGGATCAGGAAGAAAGCAACTCAAAGGCTATCAATTCTACCGACAGAAAAATATTGGCAACTACATTGTTGATTTCTACTGTCCTGCAGCAAAGCTGATCGTGGAGGTCGATGGTGGTGAGCATTATTCCCGAGAAGGCATCTGGAAAGATACGGTTCGAGATGCTTATATGGTAGGTCTTGGGTTGAAGGTATTGAGATTTACCGACAGAGAAGCGCTCGAAAACACGGATAAAGTTCGTGAAGAGATCCATACAAACCTGTGAAAGACTCATGGCCAGTACAAGGGACCGGAAAAATCCCCCCTTACCCCCCTTTACAAAGGGGGGGATAGGAACCCCCGCCCTCACCCCTTATAAAGGGAGGCATAGTGGCCGATGCTCTTACCCCCCTTTTCTAAAGGGGGGTCAGGGGGGATTTTTTACCCGCTTTCAGGGCACATCTACTTCTAATACTATTTCACCCTCACACCACCCATGAGAAGAGTAAACCACCAATGGAAAACTGGAAAGATAAGTACGCCTCAAAGCTCGTCTCACCTGAAGAGGCCGCGGCACGCGTAAGGAACGGCGACAGAATATACTTGGGGAGCATGTGTTCTGAACCCACCGCAATAATCAAGGCCCTCGGAGAGTCATCGCTTGATGACGTTGAAATGATTCAGTTCATAAGCGGCCACGAGGCGTCGTCTCTCGCCAGAAAGGCCCCTGGTCGATTTAGGATCAAAACCTTCTTCGTAGGGGGCCGCACCGGAGAATCCCAACCTTTGTCTGAAGCGGATTACGTACCGCTTTTCCATTCCCAGATCCCCCTCTTCTTTCAGAAACCGAAGAATACCGGTAGACATCGCCATAGTTCAGGTCTCCGAGCCGGATAGATTCGGGCGATTCAGCCTGGGCGTCTCCGTGGACACAGCCCTTGCCGCAGTGGAGTCTGCCAGGATGGTGATTGCGCAGGTCAATCCCTGGATGCCTCGAACGCACGGCGATACGTTCATTCCTATTGATAGGATCAATTATCTCGTGGATGCGCCTGAGCAGCTCTGCGAGTTCCCGGTGGAGATACTTGGAGAGCGGGAAAAGACAATCAGTATCTATTGCGCCGAGTTGATAGAAAACGGTTCGGTACTGCAATTCGGCTTTGCCGGGATATCGAAAGGCCTGATGGACTGTCTCAAAGACCACAAGAATTTGGGACTTCACACAGAGATCTTCACCGATCCGCTCATCGATCTGATAGAAGCGGGTGTCGTGAATAACAGCACAAAGAAAATGTTCCGCGGAAAGTCTCTAACCACGTGCTGCATGGGCACGCGCCGCCTGTACGATTACGTTAATGACAATTCCCTAATCGAGTTCTATCCGTCGGACATGCTGTTGAGCCCCTCTTTCATCGCTTCCAATGACCGCATGGTAGCCGTGAATTTGGCTGTTCAGGTTGATCTGCGAGGGCAAATAAAGCAAGGGACCCCCGCTTGGACTGCGTTCGAGGGATCCGGAGGCGATCAGGACTTCATGATGGCCGCGAACCTCTCGAAGGGTGGCAGGTCGATTATCTGCCTCAGGTCTACCTCATTCAGGACCGGTCATTCCACGATTGTTCCTGCATTCGGCCCCAAGTCTGCCGTTATCATGAATCGGGGTGAAGTAAACTACATTATTACGGAATACGGTATAGCGTATCTCGGCGGCAAATCAATCCGCGACCGCGCCATGGCCCTTATTGAGATCGCGCACCCGGATCACAGAGACGAGCTCATGAAGCAAGCCCGGGAGATGGGATATGTCTATCCGAATCAGGTCTATTATCGAACATTTTCCCCGGAGTTCCGGCGACGAATTCGGACCGACCGGGTATTCAAAGGCGGGATTCAAGCTCACATAAGATTGGTCAAGGCGTCCGACGAATCGATGATGAGAGATTTATTCTACAATCTTTCGGAGAGTTCGGTGTATTTTCGCTATTTCAGCCCTCGAAAGAGCATGCCTCATGAGAACCTACGGCAATACGTGAACTTACGGGAAGAGGATGGGTGCTCTCTGGTGGTTACGATCGGCCCGCGGGAAAATCGCCGCATTATTGCCGAGGCACGATACATGATCGAGCCGAGTCCCGGGTATCCGGACGTAGCATTTATGGTGGACGAAAACTTCCAACGCCGCGGAATCGCGAGCAGTTTGCTTCATTATCTTATAGAGATCGCGCAGGAACGCGGCATAAAGGGTTTTCGAGCCGACGTATTGTTCTCTAACAAACCGATGCTCAAGACTTTCGAGAAGCTGCCGTACGTGCTCCACAGAACTGTCTCAGACGGAGTGGTGACAGTCGAATTCAAGTTTGATGAGTTGAAAGGGGCAGAGGTAGAAGAGGTGTAGTCGCGACCGGCGGTCGCCTTGCAAAGTCCCCCTTTTCTAAAGGGGGATTTAGGGGGATTTTCAATACGTTAGACTACAATCCCCCCTTGCCCCCCTTTACGAAAGGGGGGAACAAATCCCACGGACAGACAGGCAGGATGCATGTCCCACCAATCAGCCATTCGCTGAACTGGTTTCGGCAAATGCAGGATATTCTGAAAGTCATTGCCGCAGTGGCCGCGTGAATTAGGGCTGACAAAGGGAAAATGTTGAACAATGAGTTGACATATTGTTACGAACTTGATAATTTCAAACTGCAAACATATAGTCCGTAAATTCACCAGCGAGAAGGTCCATGTTTGTTCTGGGTAATTTCCTCGGTGCCATAGCAGGAGTTCTGGACATAGTTCTTACCATTTATATGTGGATCGTAATTATTTCAGCGTTGATCTCATGGGTGAACCCGGACCCCTATAACCCGATCGTCCGCTTCCTTTTCAGCGTCACGGAACCGGTGTTCGCGACTGTGCGGCGTCTGCTGCCTTTCCCTTACATGGGTATAGATTTTTCTCCCCTTATTGTGTTGCTGATCATTATCTTCTTCCAGCAGTTCCTCGTCAGGACCCTGCACCAAGTCGCCATGAATCTACAATGAAGTAGGTTGGCTTTCGTCGTCATAGTTATAAGCTCGCCACGGAATTGCTCATCATCCGCCGGCAGGGACGGCCGGTCGACTCTGCCTGGTACCCAGTTCTTGGTGCCACGGATGTGCGAAGCTCATCCGTGCGGAACTGGATTCCCGCGTGCGCGGGAATGACGGGAATGTACGGCGCGGCGCTTGCCCTGCCCGGCAGGAAGCGCGCAGTCCCGCGGAACGCGGGATTCCCCCCTTTATAAAGGGGGCCCAGGGGGGATTTTGATCTAAGTCTTTGAAAATCCCCTTAAATCCCCCTTTAGCAAAGGGGGACTTTGACTTGCGGAACTGAGGCGCCATGTATCTCAAGGCACACCAAGACGGCATAATCTTAAAAGTGAAGGTGACGCCAAACTCCTCAAGAAACGCGCTTGCTTCCGAGCAGGGGGATCGCCTGTCTGTCAAGCTCACCTCTCCCCCTGTTGAAGGGAAAGCCAACAAGCAACTCCTCAAATTTATCGGAAAGAAACTCGGAGTGCCGCCCTCGTCAATAATCGTACTTCGGGGACATTCCTCGCGTGAAAAAGTGCTGTTTGTTCCGGGAATTGATGAGGATTGCGCGCTGGAGAAGCTGAGATAATAGATTGCGGGGGACAGGCATGGCGTGAACCCCCCTTTTCTAAAGGGGGGCAGGGGGGATTTTAATCTAAGCCGTTGAAAATCCCTCTAAATCCCCCTTTAGAAAAGGGGGACTTTGATGGCTGTCCTGTCACTCCGGCTCTCGGACAGGCATCTTGCCTGTCATTCTACAATTCCTAAACAATAACCATTGCCAACATTTTTGTCCGATTTGCCCCGCGTTCCGCGGGGTCGCCCCGGACCCTGGATCGATGTCCGGAGCAATCCCGCGCGGAACGCGGGATTGATCCGGGGTCCAGATCTGGATTCCCGAGTTCGCCCGAATGACGGGATGTCTGGGCCTTGCTCCCAGGCTTCAGCGCGAGACAAGGAAAAATGACAGGCAGGATGCCTGTCCCACCCCGAAGAGCGCGCCGCGTTGACCAAAGAGAACGACTGACTGCACACTACCTGCCCCAGGGTTTTCATGGTGGGACAGGCATCCTGCCTGTCATTTCTTCAATTCCTGCATTTAAAAAACACATCACCCCATACACTGTAACCAAACAAACTTGAAAAAAAGATTTTATGTCCCTATAATCCGGCAAAATTTCCGTTGCTTAAGTCCAAAAAATGTCGTAAAATAGCTCCGGCCCTGGAGAATCCCTCTTGCGTCCGTAGGGATGAGTTGCCAACCGCGCCGTACGCCGCCACTTGAGCGGCTCCCGCGGTCATAAATTTTTCTTGACACCAGGGCCGAGCCGGTGTTACAAGAGTGTGAAATCAGAAGCTCTGTACCAGATGGTGAATTTCAAATTCACTGGACTAGAAGCCAAATTAGCACTTTATCCGGTCCCCCGCCGGCGAGGGGAGCGGGGGAGTGTTGAGGCTGCCGGAACGAGTACAGCGTTTAACTGCCTTAGGGCATCTTTTTTCGATTCTTTTTGGATTGGGAGGAAGAGATGAAAAGATTTTTTACTATTATGTTGGGCGTGCTGCTCATCGCAGCCGTCACAGCCCCCGCCCTTGCATGGGAATTCGCCATGACGGGCGAGATGGAATGGCGTTATCGGTACTTCGCACGCCAGGGTAGTGCCGACCTCTTTGGACAAGCAAGTTTAAACGCCGTAACAGGCTTGCCAGACCAGGCAGGCCCTCGGGCTTGCCGGCCCTGTGGCCAACACGGTGCTGGTACAGGGTTTCTCAGCCAAGCAGGCGGACGCGCAGACCAATGAGACGCGTGTATGGCTGTACCCTGAAATCCGTATCAACCCTGCCGTAAGGATGAGGGGCGAGTACTGGGTGACGGGCACCAACCTGCGTGGTCTCTATGACGGCACAGGCATAAACGGCACTGTCACTCCCGCGGACAACTGGGTCACGAACCTTGGTTACAACGGCTGGTTCTTCAACGCCGCGTCCATGCCGGGCAACAGCACCACGCCGAGCGGACATGAGCGTGGGCGTTTGGGAAAAGTGGTGGGCGACCGCGCAGAGCCCCTGGGGTATCATAGCATTCGGCAGGCGTCCGTTCGCCTTCGGCTTGGGCTGGAGCACCTTGCACGAGAAGGATGCGAATACTGAGTCGATCATTATCGTTGCTCCTTATGGCCCGTTGACCTTTATCGTAGGGCCGTCGACCGTTTACGGATCTCCAGGGCGATACCTTTACCGAAAACAGTATTCCTATAGTTGGCGTGGCTAATGCTGCTCCTGGTTTCGCACAGACCGTGAACCCTATCATAGCGGCTGGGGGCACTGATAAGGGTCGCATGAGAAGACATGGCACGATGGCGGCAGCGTACACCTATCGCAATGGACCTGTGGAACTGGGCCAGTTCTTCACTACCTCAAATTCGGGAATACACACTTCCTAATGACGCTACGTTTGTTGCTGTCTGTAGTTCCGGCCGGACCCGGCTCAGCGTGACGACTTCAACGAAGGGGCTTTTGCAGGGCCTATTCTATGGGGCAGGCACTCATCTCACCGACCCCACTGTTCCCCATTATACGGGGATATCGACTTTGTGCTATTCGTGAACTACTTCAAGTACTTCAACGGACGGTTCTTCCTCAACGCAGAGTATGATTTTGAATACGCCGATGTCGAAGGAACGGCGGCCGACCGATTCAATATGTATGCCGATGCCTGGCAGTTGGAACTCGGCGGGATCTGCGGACCTGCCAAGCTGTCTTTGGTGAACTTCTACAGCTCCGGCCACGATCGTCGCGGTGGCTTGCTTGACATCCACCAATGCCACCGGGCAGGGCAATACTGGTGCCGGTACCACGCCGGAGTGTTCTCGTATGACCGCTTGTCCCAGTACCTGGTCCTTGGAGGCCGTCAACAGTCCCTCAACCCTTATGCCTGGCTAGTAGGGATTTACGGCGGCGGCAACAACAGCTTTGACGGTAGGGGCTACTGGACGGCCCAGGACTTCATCGCATATGCTGCCAGGTTGGACTACGCGGTGGCCGCGAACCTCAACGTGTTCGGTTCGTACATCTACATGAACCGAGCCAGCAATACAGGAACGCGTATTGGCTCAGTTCAGCGGCGGCGGATTCCAACCCCGCGCTCTTCGGCCGCTGACCTGGCTAGTGCCTAACGTTCCGGATGACTATCTGGGATGGGAAGCGAATGTGGGCGTGAACTGGAAGCTCTTGGAAGGCCTGACCTTCAACAGCCAGTTCGCATACTGGCAGCCCGGTGACTGGTTCAAGTCTGCGTATGTGGATCAGGGCGCACGTGATTACCAATCACGATTGTGGGCGGCCTTGCAGACTACTTCTTGTCACTCCGAACCGTGGTATCGATCCTCTGATCGGTTGGCAGGGCAGCTTGGTGGTTGATTTCTAAGAAAGCAATGGCGGGTTTGAAACCCGCCCCTAACAAGGTCTGAAACAAAGCCCGGAGGGTTAATCTCTCCGGGCTTTTTATTTGTCGGATTCGGCCCTCAATCTCAAAAGGACTTCATCCCCCGCACAATGATCCCCCCTGGTATGCTTTGGCGCGCTTATTCGGACGCGGCTGCAACGAGATCGGCGATCTTCCCCTGAAGACGACTCTCCTGGTCAAGATAAAACTGCAGGGTAGTCATGTTCGAGTGGCGGCTGAACTTCAGTATGGAGGTTAAGTCCATCCCGTTCTGCTGTACCAGCCTGACGGCTTCGGAGATAGCAGTATGCCTCAATCCGTGGGGCCTCGTTCGGACGCCTACGCGCTCCCCAATGCTCCTTACAACCTTATATATGGATATGGGGCTCAGGCGCTTGGTCTTCTTTTTTCCCCGAATTGTGCAACCTACAAACAGAGGCCCGCGGTTGGATGATCGAACAGCCAGCCAGCTCTTCAATGCTATTGCTGTTGGTTTCGGAAGCGACAGAATTGCTTTTTGGTACATCACCTTTCCCAAGCACCTTAATCTCGTAGTCTTCAATATTAACGTCCTCGACATCCAGACTGGATACCTCCCCAGCGCGCAAGGCCAGGTCGTAGAGAAGGCGGAGAATGGCAACGTCCCTGATCCCCCTATCGCCGGGCTGAAGGGCGGCCCGCGTGACCATTCGTTGAAATCCTTCTCTGCCTGGCCCCCTAGTATCGCGGGAGGGTGTTTTGCATCGGATATCTTGGACATCGACCCACCAAGTTATTCTTCCGACCAGTCTAGCGGCCTTGGTAAGCCCCCTGAGTGTTGAAAGCCGATTATTTACTGTTCTGGGAGCCAAACCTCTATGGATGAGGTGGTCCTTGTATGCCAGAGCGAGCGAGTTAGCAAGGGCGGGACCATGTGAGACGAAATAATCCACGGCTTGCCCTACAGTTTTAAGCTTCAAGAATGAACGAAAATCCGCAAGGTCCCTTTTGTAACGCTTTTTAGTGGACTCTTTCCGCGCACAGAGGAATTCAGTCAAGAGGCTTCTTGGACCAGGGTAGAATTGATCTGGGGGGGTGCTCACCTGCGATATGAGGCCCGGTTTCCTTGTCCAACAAGTGAGTGAATCCTGTTTGTACCATGTCCAATTCTTCCGAAGGGTTGCTTTAACGCAATGCTGGTCCGCATATCTCAGCATTTAGGGGCGAGGCAATGAAGGTGATGGTGCTGAGCGCGGCCATCTTTTTGGCGTTCTTCCCTGCAGTCACCGACGTCTCGTCCCTTAAAGAGTATGTCATATCAGCGACGTATATGTAGACATACTTAGAGAAGGCTGTCAACCCCACCGTCATAGCTGGACGGCCTGATATGTAATATTACTCACTGTCTAGCTTAGGTATGTTCTCTTTTAGATTCCAGTGCGCGTAGGTAGAGTTGGCAGGCGGCAGTCAGGCGAGATGAAAAGGTTCCCCCGAGATCTTTCATACGGGAATAGGTCTCCCCATCCATTGTGGCGCTGAAACGAGCGGTGCGTTTATCTTTATGACCTCGCCCAGGCCCACCCCTATGCTCATGGCTGACATCAACTCCGCCCAACAGCACTGCCAAGCCGAGCCGAAAACCTCTCTTCTATCGACTTGTCCACCAGGATTTTGAGGTCGCTCCCAAATGATCCGCCGGAGGCCAACCATGCTCTTCAATTCCTGATCCACCAAGTCCTCAACGAGTTCAACCAACTGTTCCTTCAGTGTTGTCAGCAGCCTCTCTTCCAGACGCGCCTCCAGAGCAACGATTCTGTCTTCTGCATACTGTTTCTCATCACCAGCTTTGAGTTTTTGGGCCAGCATTGCGTCTCTTCTCTCAATGGTTCCCTTGAATAATTCTAGCAGTTCGCCGACAGGGACCATGGCCTCAGAAGTATGTCTTGTTTTATGTGGAGACTCTAGCGGAGGGCTTGTCGCTTCAGGATCGGTGCCTTCGCCGTGGACTTCTTTCTTTTGGCTGTGTTGCTGTTCTGCCTGCAGAGTTGCTCCCGACTGCCGGATCCATCGATTGTATCTCTTTCGGATCGCCTCAACGGTGAGAGACGTCCCATCATCCTGTCTAAATCCCTCCGCATGGAGTATCTCGGTCAGCGTTTTCCACTTCGTACCATGCTCCTGTACAAGCGCGTTGGTCCGTTCCATCAGGTCATGCCCGGGCATCTCCGCCTCCTTTAGAAAGACGCATTCCCCAAAAGGGTATGCACTGGTTAGGGTAGCGCGTCAAGTTGGTTTAGAAGGATAAGTCTCAAGCTCAGACCAGGGTGTCTTCTGCTACTTATTTTCCTGATACATACTGCGTATTGCACATTTTCTGTGAGGAACTCACCCGACTTTCGGAGAAACCGCTTCCGTACCCGTCTGACCTTTTAATAAGATATCCCAGGACAAACTCTGGGAAAATCACCCACAGGGTTTTGCCCTGCAACCTTTCTGAAAATCGCTCAGAATTGATACACGAAGCGTCTTCGATGAAGATCGGCGGTGTGCTCGGGGGGGATACCAACCCAACTCCACCTTATGTCCCTGAGCATAAACCCGGCTCTCTCAGCCGAAACTAGAGACGATTTTCAGGCAAGCGAATGGTTTAGTATAGGGAGGGGAAAAGTCGCGGGAAATCGCGCCTGGTTCGTTCTAAATGAAAACGCAGATTGGGAGCAGATTATAGGCAGCCACCGTGGTACTATTTCGAAATAGGCAAAGGGACGATTACGGTAAGAGAGAGGGCGACGGACATCAAATTTCTTGCAGTTCAATTCTTGTCTGACGTATGAGAACGACTTAATCTGTAATACCTTCATCGGCCCCGGCACGACTGAGGTCGTTGCGAAGAGACTGAGGCGTAGGTTTGTGTGATGTGACGAGGATGAGGCAGCGGGTTGTGATGCAGAGGGATGACTCAAGGAAGTGGGTGGTCTTCGTAGATACTCCCCCAGAAGAATTCCTTTGTCCACTGAGACCGATGACAGTGGTAGAGTATCTCGGTGTACCCATAGGAGTATAAGAGCCTATAATACTCCATCTTTTACTTTACGCCTTCTTAGTAAATGGGATTTATGGATATGTGGAACTTAAACAGTGATACCAATAATATAACCTCGATTTGGGACACTTTTTCTGGGGAAACAGTAATATCAAGATGTTATACAACATCTGGAATAACAAGGATAGTCAACCATGAACAAGGGACAATGGGCGTTAACGTTAGAGATTGTCCGTCATGTCGAACCCTTTCTCGGACTGTCCCTTGACGAACTCAAATTACTAGAGGGCTTCCACAATGCCTCTATTAGAAGGCAATCGTTCAGTGGTAGTCTGAGTGCGGATGACCTGAAGGCTTTAACACCTGAATCCTATGATAATGCGATGAGAAGACTCAGTGATTGCCAGATTCTCTTGCCCGCTACCAAACCGGACACCTTTGTCGTCAACCTCTATGGGCTTATTCGGTTTTACCTTGTGTTAACCGGGGAATCGAGTCCTAAGAAAGACGACCGCTGACAGATTCGTGAGGACTGAAAGGCTCCTGCAGTCCATCCAGAGTGATTTCAAGATCGAATGTCTTCCCTTGATTGACCTCAGGGTATCTGTCCCTGAATTGGAGCCTAGACAAAGCATCCGAGTAGGACGAACCAAGCCAATACTGGCTACCCTTCTGAAGTATCGCTTAATAGAAACCTGCATGAGTGTAGCGATTGACCACCTGAAGACCGTGTCGGAGTTTACGGTCTTCATGCGATGCGTCAACATGACCCTTGAGCGAAATGTCTATCACATGTCCGGTATTTTCCATTGACCGAGTTCGTTTTGGTCATGCTCCACGTGGGTCTTTGGGGTTGCCGATCAGCAAACGAAGCATAAAACGGCTCTCCGAACTCTTCAGGACCAGGGCTTGCTATCAATCACCCGTACGTATCCCACGTGCAAGGTGGGGAAACTCACTATCAATGCTCCTGGCATTACCGCAGTTTATGCGGGGGACCATCGGAGTATCCGGGCATATGAGTTGTTTATTACGGTATGGGACATACTGAAAAAACTTGATTTTAACCTGGCGTTAAGGTCTGACAGGATTTTCGATACGACAATCTCGGAGATAATGGGGAATCAACCTTATACCCATCGTGATGTCCATCTTGAAATTCACGCTGCGCTCGGCACCCCTCCAGCGAAGGTGAGAGTGAAGGGTCATTGGAGTGATGGCTCGTGTCCCACGGCTGCTGAGACCCACATGGACGGTACAGATGACGATCCCAGCTTTGGCATCTTGATAGATGAGGACGGTAGCATTCTCTACAATTGCTGGGCGTGTCAGGATGGACAGGTAAGACCCATCTCGCATCTCTTCAGCAGGATAGCGGAGTCTACCGAGTTTCCACTTCAGGCTCACCGCGTCTGTCTTTCAGCATCGAAGCTCGTCAGGATGGGTGCGATCCAGATACCCGAGTTTGAACAACCGGATGCTCTGGATACTACCATTCTCACGAAATACCCCCTCCTCACCCGGTACACAAAGGATGGTACAGGTTATCTGAAGAAATATCTCACGTCTCGTGGGGTCAGTCCGGACGTCCTACGAGCATTTCCGAGTCCGCTATCTCCCTTCAGAGGGGGTAAAGACCAAAGTACCCAAGACCTTGATCACCGAGTTCACCAATCCTGACGGAACCGTAGTAGCGCTGCGGCTGCGAACCCTCAAGTCAAAAGGAAGACAGTTTACAACTATTGGTTCGTTTGGGTCCGCCATGTTTGGTCTTGCCCAAGCTGACGTAAACCAACCCCTGCTGGTAGTGGAAGGAGAGATTGACGCAGAGTGTTGCTTCTCTCATGGATTCACCAATGTAGTTGCTATCGGTGGAGCAACACGAAAGACATCTCTCCTGGCTGATGTCTATAAAACGTGGGCTAATCAGCGGGTATATCTGGGCCTGGACAGTGATCAAACCGGGCAGGAAGCCCAGGACAGACTGATTGAGGCACTCAAGTCCGATGTGACCGATTTGTATACGGTAAATTGGTCTTCAATTTTGCTTCCGACACCCATTTATACCGAGACCGGGTTACGATCCACCTGCAAGGACGCCGGTGAAATTCCCACTAAGGAGCAGTTCCTGAGCGTGATCAAGAATGCTCGTCCCGTAGAGAGCAGCTAGCGCAATCAGGATTTTATCCAAAATGGAGCAGATAGACAAAAGTATGATTCAGGGTCATTGTCTTGCGACCGGAAACCAAAGAAAAGTCTTGTGCGGCCCTCACGGCTGACCTCAAGCATATCCGTCCGCCCAGGCTTAGCCAGAACCCCGTACAGACGAGTTCGGAGAAGGAGAACACCTTGGGGTAAGGCCCCAATCGAAAACCGCCTAGAATTGTTCTCACAACATTTAGGAACGAGTGTAAGCACAACCCCAGCTTCCTGGGCCATTTTGGTCCATATCCTGCTCAGGTAGCGGAAGTCGTGCCATAAACTTTCATAAAAGCGAGTCAGCGACCCTTCCATCCGAAATGAACTGATACCTCATTCGTCGTTCTGCTTCAAGATGTTCCCCTGCGTTCCTAATTTCCAAAGTCCACCTGTCTTTCTTTTACGAAGACCAACAAGGAGGGCTTGAATGAATAAAGAGAAAACTGCACCGAATAATCTCATTACGTTCCAGGTCAACGATGGACTTAATGAGACGCTGAGGGACACCGCTTGGCAAGAACGCAAGACGCTCTCCGAGCTTATCAGGGAGCTATGCGCTGCAGGGTTGAAGAACCGGTCTTCAGCAACCTCTCAACCGAGCAAATGACCCCTTAACGAAGCGAGCCGCTCGGATTGAGTCCTGGAAGCCCGTCATCAGTAATGGGACACCACGAAAATGCTAACGCCGGTCCGATACAGACACCGGCTCAAAACCTAATTTTTAAGGAGAACGTACATGAAACCACATGATTACGATGATGTATATGATCCAGATGGCCCTGAGATCGAACCCACCCTGCTGCTGAGATTTCTCGTAAAACGATATGACGAGCTGCTAGAGACTGCTAATCCAAGGATTTCTTTGGTTTTCCAAGGATTGTCCCTCGCAGGCGTGGCTCACGATGAAAAAGGCCATGAGGAACTGAGCAGTATTCTTTTCCCAGCGTCTCAGGTGCAACGTTGCAGGGAAGTTTTAACAGAAACTCTCGCTCGAACCAAACCGGGACAGTCTCCTCCGCAGTCAGGTAATAATCGAGCGACTCCCGTCCCTCGATGAGCGAGCATATAGACAATTCTTAATGTCCGCTCTCAGGGAAGGTAAACGGATGATTGCCGAGGAGAATTACGAATTCGCTAAGGTACTTGAATCGTTAGGCTGGATAGCCTTGCAATGCTATCCCAGGAGGTTGGCTGAGTTCCAGGCTGCATGGGACTCTTTTGAAGAGGATCCAGCGAAAGCAATCGAGAACGTAGTAGATGTCCTGAGGACTGCATTTAGTCTCAAAGATAGGGAATGACCTATCTCACTATCCGTCTCGGGGAACAATTGATTACAGCCGGGTAATTACTGAAAACCGGCATCACTAAATTGATAAGGAGCTAAAAATGAAGATGAATATTAGGGTACAGCCCGTCGGCCCGTCCGTGGACTCGGAAACACTTCTCAAATTCATTATAAAGAAATGCGCCGAAATCATCGAACAGAACCGGCAGAATCTTCCCCGGATATGGGTGGCTCTGACTCTAGCAGCAGTTTCTCCACGACGAAGAATTTTACACGGAACTCAAGCAAATCATCTCTTCGTCTGCCTCACCAGAAACAATTCTGGGCATGTGCCAGAACATTTTCCTGCCATCACTGAATCGGCTAGATGGTGTGCAAACCCTGAGTGGGTAGATGCGAAAGAAAAGTATCCTGCCGCTACGGAGAAGGATTATAAGCGACTCCTGCTCTATGCTCTGCGTGAAGGAAAAAAGATGATGGATTCACGAAACTATGAATGGGTCAAAGTTTTCGAGTCGCTCACCTGGATTGGATTGCAGTTCTACGCATTACAGGTTATGCCAATTTGAGGACGCACGTCAGTCTTTTAATGACGATCCAGAAAATCTAGTCCGAAGGGGAGTTGAAATTATAAAGAGCTGTTGCTTACACGTCCTCGAAACAAGAATTAGTCCTGTTTTTGCAGAATAATTGATTCACAGCCGGATAATTACTCAAGACCGGCATTACCAACCTAATTACTAAGGAGAAAAATGATGTTTAGCACACGATTTCAGGAATTGATGACCCAGGGATTCTCCCTCGCAAATAAATGGTACTTCAAGGAATGGATCCAATCACGAGTTCGATGAGTGGATTGACGAGTGCAGGAGCCTTCTGTCTTGCTGTGAACCTGAACCATATTTCCCGTGGTTTCCCGACCTACCACACATCGAGGAGATCGTAATGCTGCTCGCAGAAACGAGGAGCAGGATTTCCAGGGGACAGATTCGAATACACAGGTGTCCTCTGAGTCTTTCCTAATAAGAGTCATTGGAGAAAGAAAAATGAAAGCAAAACTTTCCGTAAACCAGATTAAAATCGGCGGAACCGCACTGGAGTACATCCGCCTCGTTAAGAAACGCCACTCCCATACCGACAAAGGCAATGGACGAATCTCATAGGAAGGAAGCCCAAGAAATCCTTGAGAGCGTAAGAGAGCAGGACAATTCCGGTTATGAGTTAGATATTAACATCGAGGGGAAAAACCTGATTGACCAGATGGATAACGACTTTGAGGATATGGGGCTTGTGCCTTACCACTTCAGCAAGGCCGCAGCAGAAGCAGGAGAGGACATCTCGCTAGGCACTTACGTAATCATCCCGCACGACGACCGAAAATTCAAAACAGTTGCTATATCTAGGCGTCATAGGAGCGGTTCGTTTACGGGACGCTGATGGGCAACGAATATCTCGCTTCCTTGGCAATTGGTGAGACCTTGGAGAGAATGACATGAGCATTACCGATAAACGTGCAAAAACTGCTTCAGCGCGAGGCAAATCTATCCGGTCAAAAACGGTAATGCAGGCTGTCGGAGATTGGTTGTTTCGTGGAAATCGAGTTTATATGCTTGTGCAGCAGCCAGATCGAATGCTGAAGACAAGTAAGATTCACTGGGATCAGGAAACCAGCGATGTTCGAGGACGAGGATGGAAACGTGTTTTATGACATTCCCTGGGATGATTTGGAGTTTTGGGATCCAGACGATTACCATCTTGCCGACGAATAAGGAACTCCCGCCGGAATAACTCCTAATTCACTGTCTGTACCTGTTTTTCTTTTACAGCCTCCGGGCGGATAGGTGCGCCCAGCGGAAACCTCAACCGCCCTTCCTCATCGAACCAACCGCTCCTCGTCTGTCCAACACCAGGGCCGAGCCGGTGTTACAAGAGTGTGAAATCAGAAGCTCTGTACCAGATGGTGAATTTAAAATTCACTGGACTAGAAGCCAAATTAGCACTTTATCCGGTCCCCCGCCGGCGAGGGGAGCGGGGGAGTGTTGAGGCTGCCGGAACGAGTACAGCGTTTAACTGCCTTAGGGCATCTTTTTTCGATTCTTTTTGGATTGGGAGGAAGAGATGAAAAGATTTCTTACTATTATGTTGGGAGTGCTGCTCATCGCAGCCGTCACAGCTCCCGCCCTTGCATGGGAATTCGCCATGACGGGCGAGATGGAATGGCGTTATCGGTACTTCTCACGCCAGGGCAGTGCCGACCTCTTTGGACAAACAAGTTTAAACGGCGCAACGGGCTTGCCAGACCAGCAGGCTCTTGGGCTTGCCGGCCCTGTGGCCAACACGGTGCTGGTACAGGGTTTCTCAGCCAAGCAGGCAGACGCGCAGACCAATGAGACGCGCGTATGGCTGTACCCTGAAATCCGTATCAACCCTGCCGTAAGGATGAGGGGCGAGTACTGGGTGACGGGCACCAACCTGCGTGGTCTCTATGACGGCACAGGCATAAACACTAGTAGCCAACCCCCGGACAACTGGGTCACGAACACTGGCTACAACGGCTGGTTCTTCAACGCCGCGAACATGCCGGGCAACAGCACCACACCGAGCGGAATGACCGTGGGCTTGTGGGAAAAGTGGTGGGCAACCGCGCAGAGCCCCTGGGGTATCATAGCATTCGGCAGGCGTCCGTTCGCCTTCGGCTTGGGTTGGAGCACCTTGCACGAGAAGGATGCGAATACTGAGTCTATCATTATCGTTGCTCCTTATGGCCCGTTGACCTTTATCATAGGGCCGTCGACTGTTTACGGAAGCCAAGGAGATGCCTTTACCGAAAACAGTATTCCTATAGTTGGCGTGGCTAATGCTGCTCCTGCTTTCCCACAAACGGTGAACCCTATCATAGCGGCTGGGGGCACTGACAAGGGTCGCATGAGAAGCTGGCACATGGCGGGAGCGTACACCTATCGCAATGGGCCTGTGGAACTGGGCCAGTTCTTTACTATGCTCGTGCAACCGAATACACACTTTTTGCCTATAGTTCCGGCCGGCCCCGCTTTGCGTGACGACTTCAACCAAGGGGCTTTTGGAGGCCTATTCTTAGCTTCCACGCATCTCAACAGCCCCACTACTCCCATATTCGGGGATGTCGGCTTTGTGCTATTCGTGAACTACTTCAAGTACTTCAACGGACGGTTCTTCCTCAACGCCGAGTATGATTTTCAATACGCCGATGCCAGAAGGAACGGCGGCCGACCGATTAATATGTATGCCGATGCCTGGGAGTTGGAATTCGGCGGCATCTGCGGACCTGCCAAGCTGTCTTTTGTGAACTTCTACAGTTCCGGCCACGATCGTCGCGGTGGCTTGTTGAATACGACCAACGCCACCGGCTCAGTGGGCGGTACCTTCGTGAATGACCGTTACGCGCAGTACCTAGTCCTTGGAGGCCGTCAACAGTCCCTCAACCCTTATGCCTGGCTAGTAGGGATTTACGGCGGCGGCAACAACAGCTTTGACGGTAGGGGTTACTGGACGGCCCAGGACTTCCTCGCATACGCTGCCAGGTTGGACTACGCGGTGGCCGCGAACTTGAACGTGTTCGGTTCGTATATCTATATGAACCGGGCGAGCAATACGGGAACGCGTATTGGTCAGTTCAACGGCGGTGGATTCCGCCCCGCCTCTTCGGCCGCTGTGGCAGTGCCTAACGTCCCGGATGACTATCTGGGATGGGAAGCGAATGTGGGCGTGAACTGGAAGCTCTTGGAAGGCCTGACCTTCAACAGCCAGTTCGCATACTGGCAGCCCGGTGACTGGTTCAAGTTTGCGTATGTGGATCAGGGCGCAACGGTTACCAACAACTTTGGGAACAATGCTCTCTTCGTCACTCCTGGCCGTGCTATCGATCCTCTGATCGGCTTCCAGGGCAGCTTGGTGGTTGATTTCTAAGAAGGCAATGGCGGGTTTAAAACCCGCCCCTAACAGGGTCTGAAACAAAGCCCGGAGGGTTATCTCTCCGGGCTTTTTATTATTTGTGTTCGTATCTTTAACCAAGCAATAATGACAGGCAGGATGCCTGTCCCACCGGTAGGGTGGCAGGGATTTTCATGGAGGGCAGGCTGCCATCTGAAGATGAGTGATCGGTTGCCGGTGCCCCTCTGCCTCCCCCAGTGACAAGGTTGCGAGGATCTCATGGTAGGACAGGCATCCTGCCTGTCATTTGAAGATCAATGACAGAGGCTGCAGATGTGCCCCTGCTTGTCCTGGCAGTAGAGTGGTAAGGGTTTCATGGTGGGCATGGGGTTGATTTATGGTTTGTCATGCCTGGTAACCAGGAAGGGGTGACAGGCAGGATGCCTGTCCCACCAAGAAGATGGCAAGGATTTGATGGGTGACAGGCTGCCATCTGAAGATGAGTGATGAGGTTGCCGGTGCCCCTCTGGCCCTTCCCAGTGACAAGGTTGCGAGGGGCTCATGGTAGGACAGGCATCCTGCCTGTCTTTGAAGATCAATGACAGAGGCCGCAGATGTGCCCCTGCTTGTCCCACCAGTAGGGTTGTAAGGGTTTTATGGTGGAACATGGGGTTGATCTATGGTTTGTCATGCTGGTAACCAGGAAGAGTGACAGGCAGGATGCCTGTCCCACCGACAAGGTGGCAGAGATTTTCATGGTGGGACAGGCTGCCATCTGAAGATGAGTGATAAGTTGCCGGTGCCCCTCTGCCTCTCCCGCTGTGACAAGGTTGCGAGGGTCTCATGGTGGGACAGGCATCTTGCCTGTCATTCTCCTAGAAGTTTGGGAAAAGGGCTTCTCACATATGAACCCCCCTGAACTCACGACATATCGGCGAAAACTACCGCATTGGCGAATGGAGGGCTCCATTTACTTTGTCACTTGGCGTCTTGCAAAGGACCAGCCCATTCTTCTTCCCGATGACAGGGCTTTGGTGGCCGACGCGATAAGACACTTCGATGGCCGGCGCTACGACCTGCTTGCCTTTGTTGTCATGGACGATCACGTTCATGTCCTGGTGTTCCCACTTGTGGGCCATTTTCTGCAACAGATAGTCCATTCCTGGAAGTCATTTACCGCCAATGGTCTGCGGAAATTTAGAGAAAGGGCGGTACCAGTCTGGCAAGACGAATACTTTGACCGAATCGTGAGGGATGAGGCGGATCTGATTTAGAAAGCAGAATACATTCTTGGAAACCCAGTGAAAAGATGGCCGGAGACCGAGGAGTATCCCTGGGTAGGGCATCAGATGTAGGAAGAAATGACAGGCAGGATGCCTGTCCCACCAAGAAAGTGGAAAGGATTTGATATCAGGTCTGCCTGCCATTTGAAGATCATTGTTAGGGGCTGCTGGTGCCCCTCAGCCTGTCACAGTGAGAAGATTCCCAGGATTTTATGGTGGGACAGGCATCTTGCCTGTCATGCATTGCGAAAAAGATGCCTGCCCCGCCTCCCACTCATGTGCTCTATTTCTCTTTCTTCTTTTCTGCCAAGGCTTTGAGGATCTTCTCCGGGGTCACGGGGAGTTCGTTAAAGTTGACTCCTATGGCATCATAGATAGCGTTTACGATCGCGGGCGCGGGTGACAGTTGGGTGCCTTCTCCCGCCTCTTTTGCACCGAATGGACCCACCGGATCGTCAGTTTCGATGTCAATAAGGCCCATCTCCGGCATTTCCAGCGTGGTGGGGAATCCGTAATCGAGGAATGAGGGATTCATCACCTGCCCCTTTTCGACGATCACGTCCTCATACAGGGCTTGTCCCATTCCACCCGCGATTGACCCTTCCAGTTGTCCTTCGACGAGCATGGGATTAATAGCCCGGCCGCAGTCGTGAGCCGTCACCATTTTAAGGACTTTTACCTTACCCGTGTTCGTATCGACTTCCACTTCCGCTGCCTGAGTCATGAAAGAGTAATTAGGAGAGAAATTTCCCGGTTCGTTGAACAGAGTGGTCGGCTCTTTGGTGTCGGCCATCCAGGAAGCCCTCCCCACCAGGGGCATTGGCAGGTCCCTATATTGATATATTTTCAGGGCCTTGCTAAAGGGGACGTTGATGTCAGGTGACCCGGTCACAAATATCTTTCCGTCCTTGGCCACCAGGTCCTCCGGATTGGCTTCCAGTTCGTCCGCTATGCACTCGAAAATCTTCGCTTTCACTGATGCAGCGGCTATCCGGGCCGCGTTGCCGGCCCTCACCGTCACCCCGCTTCCAAAAGTGCCAGGGTCAAGGGGAGTGGTTCCCGTGTCGGCAGCGGTAACTCTGATCTGCTCAAATGGGACGCCCAGTTCCTCCGCAACGATCTGAGCGATGACGGTCTCAGCTCCCTGGCCGATGTCCGCGGCGCCGGTCAGGACATTTACGCCGCCGTCCTGTCCAACTTGGACCACTGCGCCGGAACTGATGTGGCTCATGTTGGTTACCCCACTGGGAAACGAGGCGCCCCCCATGCCCACTCCGCGTCCGAACGGGAGCTTGCCGCGCTTTTCCTTCCAGCCTATCGCCTCGGCCGCCAATTTCACGCTTTCGCCAAACCCGCAGGTGTTGATAACGAATCCTCCGGGATGAGGCTCCCCTGCTTTGATACTGTTCTTGAAGCGGACCTCGGCGGGGTCCAAATTCAGCCGATCCGCCATGAGGTCCAACTGGCGCTCTACCGCGAAACGGGCCTGAGGAATTCCGTGCCCTCGCATGGCCCCTCCGACGGGCTTGTTCGTATACACATGGTAGCCCTCGTAGAGCAGATTGGGCACGTGGTATGGAACCATAAGGAAAAAGCACGATAGAGCCATCATGGTGGGCGCAGTGCTGTTATAGGCCCCGCCGTCAGCATAGGACAGGAACTGTTGCCCCAGGATTTTCCCGTCTTTGCTCATCCCGGTCTTGACCGTGAGGTACATTGGATGCCGCTGGCGAGTTGCAATGAAGACTTCGTCCCTGTCGTAAACAAATTTGACCGGTCGGCCCGTTTTCATGGCAAACCAAGCCGCACAGAAGTCCTTAGCAAACATGTCTATCTTCTGGCCGAAGCCCCCACCCACTTTGGGTTTGATCACCCGAACTTTGCTTTCCGGTATTTGGAGAGTGGCGGACAGATTTCGTCTCAGGAAGAACGGAATCTGGGTGCTGGACCACAACACCATCTGTCCCCTCAGGGGATCGTACTGGGCCACTGCCGCGTGCGGCTCCATCGGTGCGTGGTTCACAGGCTGGGAATAGAAAGAGTCCTGAGACACCAGAGCACTCTCTGCAAATGCCTTCTCTACGTCGCCGAATTCCTTTTTTATAGCGAACGAGGTATTGTTAGCCACACCCTCGTGTATGACCGGCGCGCCCTCTTTGATTGACTCTCGCACATCGAACACCGCGGGCAGTTCCTCGTAGTCTACCTCAATAAGATCCAGCGCCTCTTCGGCTATCTCCTGATCAATGGCGCAGACGGCAGCTACTTCATCGCCGATGTAGCGCACCTTCCCTTTGGCAAGGGCATACTCGTCCCTTGCTTTGGGAACTATTCCGTATTGGCGATCCGGAATCTCCGCACCTGTAACGACTCCCTTGACGCCTGAAAGACGCAGTGCCTTAGAAACGTCCACGTTGAGTATCCTTGCGTGAGGAAGCGGGCTCCTGAGGATTTTTCCGTGTAGCATGCCGGGAAAAACCAGGTCATCGGTAAATTGGGCTGCACCGGTAACCTTGGGCGCTGCATCGATCATGGGCAACCTTTGGCCCACCACATTGAATTCCTTTTTCATCTCTGCCCCTCCTTCCTTGCGGGTACGCTCATGACAGCTTCTATGACCTTCTTGTACCCGGTGCAGCGACAAAGATTGCCTGCCATCTTCTTCTTGACACTTTCTTCGGTGGGATTTGGCTCCTCATCGAGTATGGCCTTGGCCGTCATGACTATGCCGGGCGTACAGAAGCCGCACTGCAAACCTCCAACCTCGACAAACGACTGCTGCAACGGATGGAGTTCACCAGTTTCGCTCAGGCCCTCAATCGTGACGATCTCTTTTTCTGTTGCGTCCATAGCCAGTAGGATGCATGAGAGATATGCCTCACCGTCTATTAACACCGTGCATGCGCCGCACGCGCCTAGATCGCATCCTCTCTTTGTTCCCATGAGCCCCAGTTTGTCCCTGAGGACCTCAAGAAGAGTCTGGTTTGGAGAAATAAGAACCTCGTGGAAGTCTCCATTTACCTTTAGTGTAATGACGTGCTTCACTTCAAACACCTCCCATGGCTTCTCTGATAGCGCCTTTGACCAACCGTCCCATAAGTTGTCTTTTGAGTGAAATGGAATCAATTGATGACATCATCAGTCTCGCTTCTTTGGCCACCAGACCGTCTACTGCTTCAATCACTTCATCCCCGAGTGGCTTACCTTTCATGAAATCTTCCAGTTGCCGCGCTCTGAGCGGTTTGCGATCAACAGCAGTCAGGGCCACCCTCGATTCCAGGGCGGTTCTTGACCTCCAGAAGGCTGCACCCACAATAGGGAAATCAATGCTTTCTCTATTGGCGAATTTCTTGTAGGTTGAGAATCCATCCGGAGCTTGCTCAGGTATGAAAATCTCGGTCAAGATCTCTCCAGGGTCCAGTTTCAGTGGCGTTTTGCCTTCACCCGAGAAGATAGTCTCCAGTGGAACCTGCTTTGAACCGCCCTTTCCGGTCAAAACCACTTCCGCATTCAGCACCAGGAGAGCAGGGGCCACGTCACCGCAGTAGGTTGAGTAGCAGACATGCTCCTTTTTGGCGACATGGCACATTTCTCCACCGGCTTTGAAACAAATCTCTCTGGAACTCCGCCACCACTTGGATTGATTGAAGTACTTACACCTGGTCTGCTGACACAGGTTTCCTCCGATTGTCCCCATGACCTGATGGTGATACGATCCTACGGAAGATGCGGCAGTAGCCAGGGCCGGTAACTTCTGAGCCACAAATGCATCGTTATAGACGATCTTGAGAGGAGTGAGTGCGCCAATCCGCAGGGCCCCATTTGCCAGCCGGACGTAATTGAGTTCCGACAGGCTTTTGAGACTGACTATCGTAGACGGAGTCTCCACCTTGTATTTCATGTTTACCAAGAGATCGGTCCCGCCTGACAGCACCCTCGCAGAAGGGTCCTCAAGCAAGATGGTACAAGCCTCTTGGATGCTTTCAGGGCGCCTGTAATCGAATTTTGGTAACCTCACAGTCTCCCTCCTTTCGCTCGAAAAATTTGTGCGTGTGAATCAAGACCTTGCGGCCATTTGCTGATGGCCGGTAGCTGAACTAATCTACACAGTAGATCCCTTCCCAGAATTACCCGCATGAGGGACAGACTCCTTTCCTTGGCCCTGTTGTCCACCTGTCAAAAACTGTCATTGCGAGGGCGCAGGCCTGTCGCAATCTATAACAGGCCCAAATCAGGGATTGCTTCGTCGTCGTCCTCCTCGCAATGACACCGTGAGACGTGCGTGCCGTTGGGGTATAGGTTAAACTCTCCCACGAATTTCAACGAGCGCCACTATGGCAAAAAGTGAAAGTCACAAATTGCAAAAACGCATGTCCAGTTGTCGCGCAATGCTCTTCAGGCGTTCTGCCAATACAGGAACTTCTCCATTGGCCGCGTGCCGAGTCAAGCCCACCGCCCAGATGGCCGCCTGGAGACCAGGTCTGTACGTGTTGAGAGGCACGGCCACCGCGGCAAGGCCTAACATGTATTCTTCAATGTCGACGGCTATGCCTTTTCTACGAACCTCCAGGACTGCTTCCCTGAATTTGACTTTGTCGGTGCAAGCGTTTGGAGTGAATTTCTCAAGTTCAGTTTGAGCTAGAAATTCATCGAGTTCCAAGTCGGAAAGCTGGCTGAGAAGGGCCTTTCCACCCGCCCCGGCATACAGCGGCAACCGCATTCCCACCTCTGAGGAAACTCGGAGCTCAACGGCGGCATCAACCTTGTCAACAATGACCGCCTTGGGCCCCGATCTAATGCCAAGAAAGCTGGAAAAGTTTGAAATTCGACTGAAGTCTTCGAGATAGGGGCGAACTGTCTTGATCAGTTCCGCCTGTGCTGCAGCGGCACGTCCCAGGAGGTATAGCTGAGTGCCGAAGCCAAACTTCCCGTTGAGCCGAGGTTCCAGAACGCCTAAATCCACAAGGGTATGGACCAAGTTGAACACAGTGCTCTTGTTCAGATCCAGTTTCCTGGAAATCTCGCTTAGACCGAGAGGTTGCTTAGTGCTGGCCAAAAGTTGCAGAATGGCGAAGCACTTTCCTACTGCTGGAACCTGTTTGAAAGCTGATTTGCGCACATTAGGCATGATATGCTGTTCTCTAGGGAAAACTATTAACCTCTATTTTGAACAGCGAGTGACGCGATGTCAAGGAAAAAAAACGGCACCGAGTAACCGATCAATTACGGCGGGCATCGGTGTTTCTGTGTCATTGCGAGGAGCGAAGCGACGAAGCAATCTCGGTCCTGTACGCTCTCAACCAATGAGATTGCTTCGCTGCGCTCGCAATGACAGGGACAGCGAGATGCCCCATCATTTCTCAATAGTTGTGCCAGTCGTTAATGAGTCACCGCACTCCAAGAACTGTGGCCCCGTCAGTCGGGTAGCATGCGGTTAGCGAAGCGAACCGTATCGTTCCAGAAAAGACCGCTAACGATGCGCTTTTCGTTAGCCACCGCATCTTCCGGACCTGACTGCTTCATCCGTCATTCCCGCGAACGCGGGAATCCAGTCTAGTATTAGATCGCATCCATTCCGGATTCCCGCGTTCGCGGGAATGACGAGAGGATTTTTGCGGCGGAAGACTGTCATTGCGAGCGGAGCGAAGCAATCTCCCGCAGCGTCAAAGCTGAGATCGCTTCGTCGTTTCAATCCTCGCAATGACACAGGACGAACGATTCCTCGCGTAAGTGAGGGTTCCTTACGCCGCGTTTTTTCCTTGACATCATTTTACCAAGCGTTCACCATAGATGGCAATCGTTCTCTCAGGAGAACCCAAGATGAACAGCCCAGTCAACTGTCGCTTCAAAAGCGTCCCCGCTATCGACGAGTGTTTCGGCATTCTTGACCTCATGGCGAAATCGAGAGGACCTTTTGCTATAAGCGAAATATCAAATAGACTCAGCCTTAATCAGAGCACTGCTTTCAATATCGTTAACACCCTCATGGACCTCCATGTGCTGAGGTCCTAAAGCAGGGAATCCGAGAAACGGACGAGTCTTTAACTGCCCCAAGGGGTTGGAAAGCTAAAGAAAAAGTCAGTCGACGATGAGCAGACAAGAAGGACGTTCGCAGGGAGAGGTTGAATGGGAAACCGACGCGGGAACTTCTGGAATCCGTATGTGGAAACCTTGTCGAGAGACGAGATCCTAAGAGTTCAACTTAAAAGCTTACGGCGGCTCATTTCCTATGTAAAGCTGAACAGCGATTTCTATCGTGAGAATTATCGCGACATAGAGCCTGAAGACATTGTGACCATGGATGATGTGAGAAAGCTGCCGCTCATAGACAAGGACGATCTGAGAAAATCTCAGGATGAAACGAAGCCGTTTCCGTTTGGCACTATTCCCGGAGTGCCCACGGAAGACGTGACTACTTTCCGCCAGACTTCCGGTACGACAGGCAAGCCTGTGTATGTGCCTGAAAGTCTAGAAAGTTGGCAGTGGCGCGTGGAAGTCTGGTGCCACATTCTCTGGATGGCAGGTTTCAGGGAAACAGACCGCGTCTTCATTCCTTTTGGATACAATGTGTACGTCGCGTTTTGGGAAGCCCACTATGCAGCCGAAAAGCTCGGCTGCATGGTCGTGCCCGGCGGTGCGCTCGATACACAGGCAAGAATAAGCAAGATCCGCGAGATAAAAGCCACAGCTCTGTTGAATACGCCAACATACGGGCTCCATATGGCTGAAGAGGCTCAAAAAATGGGAGTGGATCCTCGAAGCATGGGGATCAAAAGGATGCTTTGTGCAGGCGAACCTCTTCCTCAAGCGACGCGAAAACGACTGGAAACCACCTGGGGAGCAGAGGTTTACGACCATATCGGCGGCACTGAACCTTGTGCATGGGGCGCTATGTGCTCGGAACGAAAGGGCTTGCACCTTATGGAACCCTTCTCCTTGGTTGAAATTCTCGATATGGAAGATCAGAGCAGGGAAGTCGAGGAAGGGGAACTGGGCGTTGCCGTGGTCACACCACTGGGAAGACGGTCTTTTCCGTTGATCAGGTTCAATACCAAAGACATAGTCAGAAAGGGAAAGGATGGTTGTCCGTGCGGAAGAACCTCCATGATGATTCATGAAGTTTCTGGGAGGACGGACCACCTGACCAAGATTCGAGGGGTACTCTTCAGCCCGGTTACAGTAGAGGAAGTGGTTAGAGCGGAATTCCCGGAGATTACGGAGTACCTGATTTTCGTGAACAAAAAAGGGATCATGGATGAGATCAGCTTAAAAGTGGAGCCGCACAAAGATACCGGCCAGGACGCTGTTAAAGAGACTGTGCAAAAGCTCTTCCAGCGGCTGAAAACAAAAACAAATTTACGATTCATTATCGAAGTGGCCGCACCGGGCGAATTACCCAGACACACGCTTAAGGCAAAGAGGTTTATAGATCAGAGAGGAGGGGAAGAGCAATGAGCCTGGTGAAATACCCGGACAAAACAGTGTTGAGGGAAGTGAGCTCCAGAATTGAAACCATCGAAAAGCTCGCACGTGAAATAGAAGCTCTGGGCGCAGCAGTGCCTGCCATAGCAAGAAATGCCCGAATTCTACTTGCTACGACATATGTAATGAGATTTGGAACGTCGGATCTCGTCGACTAACAGGCCCGGCGAGGTGCGTCATCAGTGAAGTGAAGAAAATTAGGACCGCTTGGGTAATTCCTCAGTTACGTGTGGCGAAAGACTGTCATTGCGAGCGCAGCGAAGCAATCTCCGGCGCCACCAAAGCTGAGATTGCTTCGTCGTTTCACTCCTCGCAATGACACAGAAACGCCGATTCCCCCTGTAACTGAGGAGTTACCCGCCTGGCGCAATTGTCACGCGCTGTCTCGCGGGCGATTGGACCGCTCAACGTGCAAGACTTCGCTGTTGCGTGTGGTGCTCCGTCGGTGTATGCTCTTGTGACGGCACAGGCCCCTTGCGTTTATATTAGTGAAGCTGCCGTACCGGTAATCGCGCCGTTGCATCCTAGACCCTCGTTACGGAGAAACGGCATGGCGAAGAACTCTCCACTGTGAAGCACCATATTATTCGGCTCAACCGATAGCGACCCTCCCACTTTGCTATTAACATGCTGCTGCGACGCCGATGAAAGAGTCCATTTTGTCTATAGTCAGCCCACTTTGGGGGCTCCTGGTAGTGCCAGAGTAATCCGGAAAGGAGACGACGCAATGTTCAAGCGATTAAACATGGGCTTGGTAAGTTGGGGCTCGGCATTTCTGATCCTCGTTGTTGCCGTGTTCACCGCTCAGGCTGCCACCGTCACAATGAATTATTCCCTTCCATGGCCTGCGACCCATGGCAATACGATCCTCGCTGCTGATTGGGCAAAGGAAGTGGAAAAGAGAACCAACGGCGCTGTGAAGATCAACATATTTCCCGGAGGGACGCTCACACCGCTTGAACAGACATACGATGGGGTGGTCAAAGGAATCTGCGACATCGGGCTGTCTGTCGTGAGCTACGTCAAGGGGCGTTTTCCGTTGAGCGAAGCGGTCGATCTGCCTCTGGGATATACCAGTGGGCTCCAAGCGACGCGATTGGCCAATGCGTACTTCGAGAAGTTCAAGCCCAAGGAATTCAGCGACGTGAAAATGCTCTATATGAGCGCTCACGGTCCGGGACTCCTCATGTCGAAGACACCGGTCAAAAAGCTCGAAGACCTCAAGGGCATGAAGATCAGGTGCACAGGGACAAGCTTAAAAGTAGTTTCCGCGCTTGGCGGAACCCCGGTTGCCATGCCGCAAAGTGAGACTTACGACGCGCTGCAAAAAGGGGTGGTCGCGGGCGTGCTCTCGCCCATGGAGACGCTTCAGGGCTGGAAATTCGCCGAGGTAGTCAAGGACGTCACTGAAAACTACGGCACTGCATATACGCTTTTGTTCTTCACGGCTATGAACCAGAAGAAATGGGATTCATTGCCCAAGGACGTGCAAGCAACCATTGAAAAAATCAACCAGGAATGGATTGAGAAAAGCGGCCAAGGTTGGGACAAAATCGACAAGTCTGGAAAGGAATATGCTCTTTCCAAGGGAATCAATTTCATCGCGCTATCTAAGGATGAGGACGAGCGTTGGGTCAAGGCCGTGCAGCCCGTCTTAGAGGATTACGTCAAGAGTACCCGAAGCCAAAGGCCTTCCAGGGCGCGAAGCTCTGACATTTTGCCAAGAATGGCTAAAGAAAAACCGTTAGAACGGGTGCAAAGAGCGCCCAGTAGTGCTCTTTGCAATCACTCCGATTAGGTAATCGCTCACCGGGATGAAGCGTTGAGACCCGTTGGTAGTCGCGAGGCATGCCTCGCCCAAGGGTGACCTGTGCCCGACGCGAGGTCGCAGTACGGAGCAATCTCCTGCATGGAAATCCTGAGATTGCTCCGTCGATTCATTTCTCGCAATCCAGCGCTTCAATGAAACCTGCTTCAGCTTTTCCCCAAGAGTCTGCTCATACTGTCTTGAAAGCACTCCTTGATTGAGTCGGTTGCCCGCATGTAAAGCGCATCAACATGGTGGAGGGTGAAATGTCCGAGGACTTAAAGAAGCTTTTCGAGGAGAGATTGGGCCGCTATCACGCGGCAATATCGTTGGAGCCGCACGATCGCATTCCCATTGCGACAGGAAGCAACTATTTTGCGGAAGTCTATTCTGGAAACACCAAGCAGGAGACAATCGACGATCCGGAAAAATGGTTACAGGCAGAGATCAAATTCTGCCAAGATTTTCCGGAAGTTGACGTACTGAGGAACAACCGGATTTACGGGCCGCTTTATGATGCCCTCGATGTGAAGACGTATAGGCTGCCTGGCCGCGATCTCGCACCTAACACTCAATTCCAATTCGTTGAACAGGAATATATGAAGGAAGATGAATACGACGATCTTATCAACGACCCGACGGGATTTTTGATAGACATCTGGCTGCCCAGAATTTTCGGGGAGTTGGAAAATCGAGGCACGGGCCGTTCGTATGTCGCGATGCTCAAGGCTGGTTTCGCTCAAATGATGATGGGCGGCGTGATGAGGAACCGCGGCTTGGTTCTCGAACAACAATGCGGCATGCCGCAGCCAATGGCCGGGTTCTTCCTGGCGCCTTTCGACGCACTGGCGGACGCGATGCGAGGCATGACCGGCGCCTTTCTGGACATGTTCCGCCAGCCTGACAAAGTTTTGGCCGCCTGCGATGTCCTCGTGCAGGAAATGGCTCATACGGCCCTTACGCTGGCAGATCCGCTGAAGCGGTATCCCATTTTTGTTCCGACGCACAAAGCCATTTTTATGTCGCCGGAGCAATTTGACACGTTTTACTGGCCGTCGTTCAAGAAGGTAATGGAAATCCTCATCGACTCCGGTCACAGCATCCGGGCATACCTGGAAGGCGATTGGGGGAAGCATTGGCACCACATGCGTGAATTGCCCAAAGGGAGAGTTCTTTGCGACATCGATTCCCAAGGGGACATTTTTAAGGCCAAGAAGGACCTGGAAGGTTATCAGTGCGTAGCAGGAGGGGTTCAGGACTCCATGCTGATTCTCGGCACAACCGACCAGGTCAGGGAACACGTGAGAGAGTTGTGCGAGCGAGCAGGCAAGGGCGGCGGCTTCATCATCAGCGCCGGATGTAACTTTCCTTACGACACCAAGCCAGAAAACTTCAGGGCCATGATTGATGCGGTTATGGAGTACGGATGGCATGACAAGACCATAAAAGCCAAGCCGAAGACTGCTCCTCCAGCCGGCAAAGTGGAAGCTTTGCAGCCGCGCAGAGTATTGACCCCGTGGGAAGTCAAGAAGGGAGAGCTTGGACAAATCACGGGAGACGAAAACCTGATCAAGAAAAACTGGGAACAACTCGAAGCCATGGCCCACACGTTCATGTGGCAATGGACACTCTGAGATAGGAGGGGACTACAATGGGAGATCTCGCGCAGGCATTGGCCAATCTCGAAGAAAAGAAAGTGTACGAGCTTATAGATCAGAAGATCGCGGAAGGGGTAAACCCCCTGGACATGATAAAAGAATGTAATGACGGAATGATTCGAGTCGGAGAACTATTCTCCGAGGGAAAGTACTTCATAAGTCAGCTCATTTATTCAGCCGAAATCTTGAAACAGGTCATGAAAAAACTCGAGCCGCTGCTCGCGGGTATCCAAACAGGCGGTCCCGCAGGGGGTAAAGTGGTCATCGGAACAGTCAAAGGAGACATTCACGATATAGGAAAAAACATCGTCGTCACGCTGCTCAAGGGATCAGGTTTTGACGTCATTGATCTTGGCGTGGATGTCCCACCCGAAAAATTCGTTCAAACCGTGAAAGAATCGGGAGCGAAGGTGTTGGGGTTGAGCGCGCTGTTGAACTTCACCTATCCGATGATGAAGGAAGTGGTAGAGGCCGTTAAAGAAGCCGGCTTGCGGGATCAGGTCAAGATCATAGTGGGCGGAACTCCGGTAAATGAACAGGTTCGCGAGTATGCGGGAGCCGATTACTACGCAAAAGACGCCGTAGCCGGTGTGAACATGTGTAAAGAGATTTATTCGTAATTCGACCTTTGGTCCGTGAGGAGAACATGTTCGTCATAGGTGAGAAGATAAATGCAACGCGCAAGAGCATAGACGCTGCAATAAACGAGAGAAACGCCGCACAGATTCAGGAAGTAGCCAAAGCCCAAGAGAAGGCCGGCGCTCATGCGCTGGACGTCAATTGCGGAACAGTCCCGGCATTGGAAGAGCCGGAAACCATGAAGTGGCTGGTAAAGACGGTCCAGGAAGTGTCTGATCTCCCGCTGTGCATCGACAGTGCAAACTCAGAGGCATTGTCTGCCGGGCTTGCCGAGCACAGAGGGAGGCCTCTCATCAACTCAATCAGCGGGGAAAGCGCTCGATACAGTAGTGTCTTGCCGCTGGTGATACAGGTACGGCGCCGGGGTGATTGCGTTGTGCAATGATGACCGGGGATTGCCCTCGTCCAGAGAAGCGGCTTTGGAAGTTGGTGATGCCTTGATAAACCGCTTAATTAAGGACGGGATTCCTGTTGATGATATTTACCTGGATCCCCTGGTGCGCACGCTTGCCACAAGCCCGGAAACAGTCATCGACACGCTGGAAGTGATGCGTGAACTATCACACAAGTTTCCGGGGCTACACTTGGTAAGCGGATTAAGTAACGTATCGTTCGGTCTTCCTGAGCGTCGTCACTTGAATCGGGCCTTTGCGGTAATGAGCATTGCTTACGGTCTCGATGCAGTGATTGCCGACCCGCTGGACAGTCAACTCATGGCGCTCATCTCTGCTTCGGAGGCGCTGGTCAACAAAGATAGGTTTTGTCTGGAGTACATCAAGGCCTACAACGCGGGCAAGCTATCAAATGGAGGCCGGGTATCAGTTACGGATAGCGGGAAACATGGTCTGAAAACGCTCCCCGATTAATCAAGGGGCTTGCTGCTCAAGACAGACTTTGGAAACGAAAACGGCCGAAGAGGACAATGGTCCTTTCGGCCGTAAATGCGTGGAGGGCTGTGGGGATCAAAAGTCGTCGTAATCCATTGAGAGTTCGTCCTCGCCGAATTCGTCTTCCAAGTCCAGGGAGGATAACAACTCGGCAGATCGCCCCTCTAGGGGGTCCTCAAAGTCAGCCAGGGCGTCAGCCAGGGATTCATCGTTCATATGTCCGATGTAATAGTCAATATTGTGTGAATGAGGCATGCGAACTCCTCCCGCACTCGAGTGGATGACGTTGCCAAGCAACAAAATTAATAAAGCATAACAATGAGCTATTGTCAATAATTAAAGTAAAACATGAAGAAATTCTGCGGGGGGCCATTTGAACAGGAGCAAAGGGACCAATGGAAATAGCAGGGGCGGATTTTAAACTCGGTCCCAGCGTGTCGCGCAGGGGAACAGAAGCAAGCCGGAAAAGCACCACGATGCTCAAGAATCCATGCGTTTCCCGTCAGGTTTCCGTCCTCACCCCGGCCCGACCCAAGTACGAAGAGGGAGGTGTCAGGAGAACGGCTGCCTGGCCGAATAGCTTCGTCCTTCATTCCCCACCCTTGGGGGAAGGGCAGGGGCACAGGACACACAAGAAAGGCCTGGACGATGCAGGCAAGAGATGCGGGACGTACCCGGATGTTATTGCAAGGCGCAGCCCGAAGCAATCCTCAACCTGGCGAGACGCGGGCCGCAATCCCGCGAGGAGCCGGATTGCGGCGTTTCACTCCTCGCAATGACCGGGTGGGGTAGGCTCAGAAGTGTACAGACGGTGTCCTGCGGACAGCGGCCGGACCAGTTCGTGGAAACGTCGGCCGTATTCGTGGTATCTGGCGAGGTTTTGTTGATGGAAGGCCCTCTCGTCCGTCAGTGGGTTCCCGTGTGGCGCGAGCGGGGATACCGACGGCCAAGCGGTTGGATGGCACGGTGCTCCCGGGGGTGACTACTGCCCCGGCGGCAACGATAGCCCCTTCTTCCACCACTGAGCCGTCAAGCACTAGGGCTCCTATTCCGATGAGCGCGTTGTCATGGACCGTGCAGCCGTGAAGCACTGCTCGATGGCCGACAATCACCCCATCTCCTATATTAAGAGGAAAGCGACCGCCGGTGACGTGCAGCATGCAATGGTCCTGTATGTTGGTCTTTCTGCCTATCTTAATGGGGTAAACGTCCCCTCGCACCACCGTATAAAACCAGAGGTTACTACCTTCTCCTATTTCGACATCTCCCAATACGACGACCCCGGGAGCGAGAAACACATTCTCGCCGATCCTGGGCCTGACTCCGTTGTATTCGTAGATCATGATGCTTGATGCCTCGTTTCGTTCGCTGCGAACCTCTTGCTGAATGGGAGTAAGAGGTTAAAATCCCCATGCACCCATAGGCGTTATAATAGAAGTTCCAAGACCTTTTGTTCCGTAGGAATCCCACGGCACGCGGGAATAGTAGCCCGGCGATTCATCGCCGGGTAAAGGCCAAACCAAACTTGTTCCAGTCCCGTAGGGAGGGAAGAACAGAATGTTGAGCAATCCAACCGATCAATCGTCCCTAATGGGGCGACGGATGTCTTCTTTTCCTGATTTCCCGGCGATGGATCGCCGGGCTACTATCTTTCCGTCCCTCTGGGACGAAGAGGTTCAGAACATATTTTAACGCCTCTGATCCCTACACCCCTTTACTAACAGGGGGATAGGCGTTGGCGTTCTTCTCACTCCTTCATCAAGGGAACGTATGGGGCAGACGTTTTCCCACCCGCCCTTCCAGGGCAGACGAGAACACTTCTCCAGCCCCCGCTTGTAAAAGGGGTAAGAGGGGATTTTCCAGTATATTTCAACTTTCCCGGTTGCCGGCAAGCTTCTTAGGGAGACATCACTGACGCGAGACCGGGGTTGCAGGAGGCCGATCTCATGCCCGATTCATTGCGCTTTATCTCCAGTTCGGCCATCTAACAATTCATTTCCCCGAGTCTCCTGCGGATATGATCGACTGAAAAAGGACCGCAGACAAAGTACGTGCGCGCTGCGGGTTGAAATGCTCATCCATTTTTCGGATTTCCTCGAGCGTAACCGACCTTTTCAGGGGTTTGTACCAGTGGAAACGGATTACGAGGACTTTGCCTATTTTAGGTCCGGAAGTTGCCACCTGCTCCTTGACGTCTTCCGGGTCGAAATAACCCATTTCATCAATTCGGTTATAGAGGTTTTTCGGCTCATCCAGATACCAATCCTCCACTCGACCTGACCCGACGACTCCGATTCTGTTAACGTAAAACAGAAGGGGAAGACCCTTGCGAATCCCGCGAATCCCTGTAGGATAACTGTATGTTAGGTTGTTGAAGTGGACCGGCCTCTGCCGGCCGATAGGGCCGGTGGCGAACAGGCTGTCCTGCCGGGAGTCCGACTGGGGCAGGTCGATCAGATGCAAGGCCCTTTTTTTCTCCATGGGGAGAAGGAGGGGCTGTTCGTGGCGCGCGTGAATCCTGAGGGGATAAAATAGGGTCTCCAATTCATGCATCTCGAGCACGCGGGCTGGAGGGTGAACGATTATATCTGGACCGCTTTTCGTAATGCGATGCCAGGTACTGAAGATAAAGGGAAGGCGGTACTCCGTTTTTATGCGATATCCAAGCCCCTCCGGCTCTTCCCTGACTTCGTAGCCAAGCGAGAGGAAGAAATCCCGCAGAAAGCCCATAACTTGGGAATCGGGTATGACACGGTAGAGGAAATGTTTACACAAGCATATCTGAGGCTTGCCATCAACGCTGCAACAAGAAGAAATCCCTTCCAACATGAACCCGCAGCCTTTCAGGCAGTCTATAAGGCCGCCGGCAAATGCCTCTGGAAGTCGGATGGTCACTTTCGCGATCCCCATCTCCGACCACGCGAGGATCTCCTCACGCAGAAGCCTCCTGTCCGCACCGAGCTCGGATGCTCCGGGCCCCAATCCTAAAGCCAGCAAATGCGCCTCGTTAGGTTTTTCTTTAGACCACAGAGACACGCAACGAACGGTCTTGTCGGTCTCAAGGATTCTGCAGCCTACTGCTCCATGCTCGCCCGTCAACGGCAAACTGTCCAGAAGGTCAAGGATTCCGGGGTCATGCTCGGTCCATGGCTTGAGGATCGTCTTGATAGCCGGGAGGTCCTGCTTCAGTGCGGTTCTGAGAACCATTTTCATCGGGATTCTTGCGCTCCGTCAAAGATGAGTGTCATAACAATATGGCTGAAGACGGAAAGTTTCCACCGCGTTGGTGTTGCATACTCCAACCTCCGGATATGACAGGGGGTTTGTCAAGGGACGTGATCTCGGGTCATCATATTGAAAAACACTCGCAAGTTCAACTGCTAAGATGAGTCTGGAGGCGGTTATGGTGAAGTTGCAGGAACCTTGCCTCGTGGCGGGTTCCAAGGGGATGCTTGGCACGGATTTGGTGAAGCTGCTACAAGGACGCGGCACGCAGACTGTAGCCTTGGATGTAGATGAGATGGACATTCGTATTGCCGATTCGGTAATGGATGCCTTCGCAAAGTATCATCCGCGGCTGGTGATCAATGTCGCGGCCTATACTGATGTAGACGGGTGCGAATCAAGACCGGAAGAAGCTTTCAGCATTAACGCGCAGGGACCGAAGAATCTCGCCAAAGCTTCTCTCGATGCCGGTTCGTTCCTGGTGCACATAAGCACGGATTATGTTTTCGACGGAAATAAAGGGGCGCCTTACGTGGAGGAAGATCCGATCAATCCCCTCGGGGTGTACGGCAGATCCAAGGCGGACGGGGAACGTTACGTCAGGGAATTGCTTCCGGAGAGGCACTGCATTGTAAGAACTCAATGGTTGTTCGGACTGCACGGGAAGAACTTTGTGGAGGCAATACTGACCCAGGCGCAACAAAGGGACGTTCTTAGAGTCGTGTGCGACCAGCGTGGTTCGCCCACATACGCGCCGGACCTCGCGACCGCGTTGATCGAGCTGTGTGACTTACGCGCTCGGGGGACTCTCCACGTCACCAATTTCGGAGAGGCCACCTGGCATGAATTCGCCCGCAAGATTCTTGAGTTAGCCGGGCTGGGAAGCGTGCGCGTTGAGCCCATGACTACCGAAGAACTAGGCAGGCCCGCTCCCCGGCCTGCGTATTCAGTCATGGACAATTCCCGGTTCGTCGGCCTCACAGGTTCGGGCCTAAGAAGCTGGGAGGATGCCTTGGAGGCTTACCTTGATGAGCGGCAACGCGCAATATAAGGGCCGGGGTATTCCGCTTACCGCAGTTGCCTGAAGTAATGTCCGAAGCAGAGGATTACCTGGTGAAGGTAACTGGGAGGGGAAGGGCATTGTGCCCGTCTTTCAGAGACAGACAACCCCGCGTTCCGCGCGGGGCTGTCCCACCGACTGTGTCCGGATTCCGTGTCTGTTCGGACATCCGACCAGGCCAAGACTTTCGGCCTCGCGTAACTGAATGATTAAAAACGCTACACGCCGAGATAGACGGGTATGATGAAAAGACGTAATCTAACGTGGTGTGGCAATGCCTTGGGCTGGGAGAGCCCACAAGGCTCTAGGCGCGGGACAGGACCCTAATCGAAGGAGCTTTCATATATGGGAATGACTATAACCGAGAAGATCTTGGCAGCTCACTCAGGAAAGAAGGTCGTGCAGCCTGGGGAACTCATAGAGGCACGAGTGGACATTGCGTTGGCTAACGACATTACGCTTCCTCTGGCAATTGGTCCTTTCAGGGAGGCGGGCGGAACGGACGTCTTTGATCGGGAGCGCGTAGTCGTGGTGCTGGACCACTTCAACCCGGCCAAGGACATTGCTTCGGCCGAGATGTTGCGAATAGCCAGGGAATTCGCCCGCGAGGTCGGCCTTGTCCATTTTTATGACGTCGGGGAAATGGGAGTTGAGCATGCACTGCTCCCGGAGCAAGGATTGGTTGGGCCCGGGGACCTCATAATCGGAGCAGACAGCCACACATGCACTTATGGCGCTCTAGCAGCTTTTTCAACAGGCGTGGGAAGCACGGATTTTGCCGCGGCCATGATCACAGGAAATTGCTGGTTCAGGGTGCCTGAGACAATGCGCTTCGTACTAACCGGTCAGCCCGGTCCCTGGGTGGGTGGCAAGGACGTGATTCTGTCCATAATTGGCAAGATAGGTGTAGATGGAGCCCTCTATAGAGCTATGGAGTTTACTGGGGAAGGGGTCCGGCATTTGGGAATGTCAGACCGATTTACCATAACAAACATGGCCATTGAGGCCGGCGCCAAGAATGGGATCTTCCCCTTCGACGGAGAGACGCGAGCGTTTGCCGAGGCCCGCGAGAGCAGGCCGTACACGGTCTACGAATCTGATCCGGACGCGGTATTTGTGGAGACTCATCAGATCGATCTTGCTTCTCTCGAACCGGTTGTGGCCCTTCCGTTTCTCCCCGAGAATGTCCGACCTGTGTCGGAGGTGAAGGAGATGAGGGTAGATCAGGTGGTGATCGGGTCCTGCACCAACGGCAGAATAGAAGACCTCCGCATCGCTGCTTCCATATTAAAAGGAAGGAAAGTAGCCAGGGGGGTCAGGTTGATAGTTATCCCCGCCACCCCTAAGATCATGCTGCAAGCGGTGGCCGAAGGGCTTGTCGAAGAAATTATGTTGGCCGGCGGAGCAGTGTCTACCCCCACTTGTGGGCCGTGCCTCGGGGGCTACATGGGGATACTGGCTAAAGGAGAACGCGCAGTCTCAACCACGAACAGGAATTTTGTGGGCCGGATGGGGCACCCGGAAAGTGAAGTTATATTATCTTCTCCGGCAGTGGCGGCTGCAACCGCAGTGGCAGGATTTGTAGCCGATCCGAGGGAATTATCTCCGGGCATTCGATAGAAGCGCGGTTTGTGAAACAATAGCGCCAGTAAACTAATCTAAAAAAAAAGTTTGAATTCAGATTTTTTTCTGTTATGCTCGAACACGATTCAGAGGCGACATAGAGCTTTCTCGGGAAAAAATATCTTGACTTCTCGGGATGGTTCTGATAATCAAAGTGGCAATAGGTTTTATTTGTCTATAATTCCAAATTCGGCTCCCCATCCGCATGATTGGTGGGGCCTAATAAAAGGAGGATTGGGTATGGTTAACAAGATGATTGTTGTTCTCAGCGCGATGGCCCTGATCATCACTGGGGTGGGAGTTGCTAGCGCCTATATGCCGGGCATGCCGGGTGGTATGTGCGCCACAGGGGACATGATAATGATCCCCATGAAAGTGAAGACCTCATTCCAGAAGACCACGGGCGGCACTACCGGTGGCGACAGCACGCTGTTGCTGGACGGTTGTGAGCAGTATACCGGCGGCTTCCGTCCCTGGGGCGTGTGGAAGGGCACAAAGTGCGCCATGAAGGTCCAGGTTATTCCTCCGAAGTGCGTGGCTCCCGCTTATGGCGGCCCCGTAGCTTGGGGTGCTCCTCCTGCACTTATGCCTGGTGGCAAGCTGGTGAGCAATATCGAGAAATACTCGATAAAGTCCCCTGGGTGCGATCCCTGTGTGACTCCTGGCCTCCAGTATGAAATGATCAAGAAGCAGCAGGTCAAGTAAGACCGAATCCCTAAACAGCATATACTCCAAAAAGAGGCTGGGGCCTGATGTCCCGGTCTCTTTTTTATTTGAGGGCGGCCTCATACTGTTGCGAAGGCTCTGAAAGTCTTAGAGTTTAGACGCCCGACCACCGATCGTAATCGGAATCTCTCTTCGCTGGCAGGCTCTGTCTCGTATGTGCTAATTTGGAGTTAGTTTCATCGGCTATAAGCACTTTGGACTGGCAAGACGCAGGCTACGTCCCCCCTAGAGAATGGGGAGGCTCTGCGGTTGCCCGTTAAGCTTGGGCTCCAGCCGGAGTCCGGGCACCTATCGGATAAACAGTAGACCCGGTATCCAGGTGCAAAGAAGATCTATCCCGCCCTTTGACAAAACAGCCTTTCCCGGATACAAAAGTAACACGCCTCTTGACGAAGAACAGCCTTTTCTAGGGGGTTACGCGTTGACAACCTCTTCTTACGTTCTCATTCTTGATTTCGGGTCTCAATATACCCAGCTAATTGCTAGGCGAATCAGAGAAGCCGGTGTGTACTGCGAGATTCATCCCTTTGATCAGGGGATGGATGTTGTTGGCCGAAAGAGACCAGCCGCAATCATTCTTTCCGGCGGGCCTGCGAGCATCTACGACGACAATACGCCCCAACTTGACGGAGAAATCCTTCAACTGGGCTTGCCGGTCCTCGGAATATGCTATGGATTACAGGCAATTGCCCACACGTTGGGGGGCAGGGTACAACCGGCTCAGGACCGAGAATACGGGCGGGCCAACTTGAGCTACGTACAGGAGGACTCGCTTCTGTTGCGGGGCATCTCGGCAGGCGCTCAGGTTTGGATGAGCCACGGAGACAAGGTTATTGAGCTTCCGGAAGGCTTCAGGGTTACGTCCAGTACGGAGGACACTGCGTTTGCTTCGTTCGAGAGTATCGATCACCGCATCAGCGGAGTCCAATTCCATCCTGAGGTGGTCCACACCCCGGAAGGGGTGACAATTCTCAAGAACTTCCTTCACAAGATTGCGGGGCTACAGCCGGATTGGACCATGGCCTCCTTCATTGAAACCACGGTGGCTGACGTGAGGAAGCGCGTCGGTCAAGCTCATGTGGTCGCCGGTTTGTCAGGCGGGGTGGATTCGTCGGTAATGGTGACCCTTCTTCACAAGGCCATTGGCGAACAACTTCACCCTATCTTTGTGAACAACGGACTCTTGAGAAAAGAGGAAGCCACGGAAGTTCTCTTCACATTCAGGGAACAACTTGGCATTGAGCTGGATTATGTGGATGCATCCGAGCGTTTCCTGGCCAAGCTTCAGGGAGTCACGGACCCGGAACAAAAAAGGAAGATTATTGGCGAAGAGTTTATACGGGTGTTTGAGTCCGAGGCTGCGAAGTTTCCTAATGTAGGCTTCCTGGCTCAGGGGACTCTTTATCCTGACGTTATAGAGAGCATCTCCTTCAAGGGTGGTCCGTCGGCTACTATTAAGAGCCACCATAACGTGGGAGGCTTGCCCGAAAAGATGCACCTGGAGTTGATCGAGCCCCTCAGAGAGCTTTTCAAGGATGAGGTACGAGACCTGGGGGCGCAACTCGGCGTGCCGGACACAATCCTCTGGCGACATCCCTTTCCTGGTCCGGGATTGGCTGTGCGAGTCCTCGGTGAGGTCACGCCCGATCGCGTAGCCTTGCTGCAAGAGGCAGACGCCATTGCCATGGAAGAGATCCGCAAAGCCGGCCTGTATCGAAATATCTGGCAGGCCTTTGTGGTGTTGCTTCCAGTTAGGTCCGTAGGAGTCATGGGGGACGAGCGGACATACGAGCACGTGGCAGCCCTTAGGGCCGTTGAGGCAACGGACGGGATGACTGCGGACTGGTACCCGATGCCTCATGAAGTGTTGGCAATAATCTCAAATCGCATCATAAATGAAGTGCGCGGTATCAACCGGGTAGTGTACGATATCTCATCCAAGCCCCCCAGCACCATCGAATGGGAGTAGTATTCGGTAGTCGGAAATTAAAAGGGCCGGATCTCTGGATCCGGCCCTTCTTTGTGACGTGAGTCTGTTAGGATTTAAGAGTTACGCAGCCATCTCTCGATGTATGTTTTTAACTTTTCCATCTTTTCCGCAGGGAAATCGTCAATTATCTTCTTGATTTCGTCATATCGTCGGTCTTCCTGAAGTGGCCTATAGGGCTGCCTTCGGGTTTTAGCGCCGGATACGTCAGTAGTTCGCATTCTCTACTCTCCTGGGTTTAATTATTTGTTTCAAATCCTCAATGGTGCTGGCTCCGCTAATAGTTCACTTGAGAGAGCTTGTCAACCGAAAATAGATCGGGTTGGTAACCCTTTCACCGGGAGGAGTGTACCCGGTTAGAATCACGATGGGGGAGGTCTGGATGGGGCGAAGTCTCCCTGTCCATTCTCGCCGGGCGGACGAGGCCGAGGCGTGGAAGCCCGGTGAACCGGTACTCAGGTTGTAGGCCATCTGAGGACGATGCTCAGGCATGGATAATCCAGTTTTTTCCGGTTTGTACGCGGAGTTCATGAGACATGTTAAAAAATAATATTGCATAAATACCATAACGATTTCAATTGACGACAGATATTTGGTATGATATTGCATTGTCGAGAACGTAATCCGGGGTTATGCATGGCTTCCATACTCACAGGACGCGCCGGTGACACAGTCAAACTACCTAACCACACTCTCCTCTACGGGATAATCCTTGCTGCTCTCGGAATCTTAGTCACCCTCGGGTCCCTGACGCGCCTCTACGAATTAAGAGAGTTCTTTCCGCTCAGGCTTCCTGAACAGGTAAACGAATTCATTCTCAATTACGTGCCCTTCATTCTGGGTACCTTTATCACCACCGTAGCCGCGCTGGCGGGCTTGATAGTCGGTCTGAACTGGATATTCGGGGGCATGAGGCACATGTCTCATCTGCGGATACCACTCAGGTGGGCCGGGGATTATTATCGCCCTGAGGGAGTTTCTCTCGGTCTCAAAGAAGGTAAACTTCATTCGTACGATCGGTCCCCATCGTTCATCTTTTCGCTAATAGGCCGGGTGTGGTCTAATGCGAGGTACATTTCCGAGATTCCAGGCCTGATCGTGCGTTGGAATGCGCGCTTTGTCTGGAAGGCTCTTTTCATAGGAATTGCGATCCATTTTCTCTTTAAGTTGATGGAATTACTGCCTCCGTATCTCTCAGGGCTCGGGTTGGGGACAGGTTACGTGATACCTTCTCCGATGCCGTTCTACAATCTTCTCGCCGTAGTGTGTGCTCTGAAGCTTCTGATCGCTTTGAGCCTCATACCTCTAAAAAAACCTGGGGCCAGCCGGGAAATGGATTCCATGATCGTCGAGGGCAAAGGGCATCCATATGTCTTTTTTAGCATTCTGGAAGAAGGTTCGAGAATTTTTGCCCATAAAGGATTTTCAAATAGGATTTCCAGGTCCAAGGCTGTCGTGTGCGGAGACGGAGAGACCCTACTCGGGACGCTTATCGAAAGTTTTCCCGAATATGTGAGGACTTCCTCGCGCTTAGCCGCTCTTCTGAGTTTGTTTCTCGGTTCGGTGATGATCCTCGTGGGTTTTCTCCAGATCATCCTAATGCAATATCCGGCGTTTTCTGCGGGTTACGAGGATTTCTTCCGACTTTACCTGTTCAGTCTCATCGTCGACATCCTGTTGAACGTGTCGATAATTCTTTTCGGCAAGAGTTTTCTGGACCAAGCCCGCTCGTTGATGGCGATTTACAAGTTCCGGTCGAGTCTGGTCTATGTCGAAGCCAAAGGGGACTTCGAGAAGAAAGTCCTGCCGGATCTGAAGGGAATCGTCGCACCTGAACGGCTCTTCAATCCTCTGAGTCAGTGTGCCTTCAATGTCCGTTGTTTTTCAGCGGAGGCCATCTCAGAAGCCATAACCCCTGAAGGTATGCGGGAACTCGTTGGACTCGAAACATCGGGACGCCTGGCCAAGGACGTTGGCAGACTGAAGTTTCTCCCATTCCAGGTGAAATTTGTGGAAAGATACCCGTCATCGTGGAAACCGGACGAAGAGGCGGTAGAGGAGAACGAGGAGCAGGTAGTACAGGCTGCAGGGGACCCTACGGTGGCAATCGAGGAAAGACCCTCACCCACCGCGGTAGCGTCACCGGGTAATTGCACATGATACTCCATGGTATGCTGTTCCTGTCTCTAGGGGGAATCTTGACGACAGCCGTGGATTATGACCGGGCGGTCGCCAGACCTGCGATTTGCATGCCCAGAGCTCGGCCGGCGGTTGTGACCACGCGCGTCACTGCAGGATTGAAGCTTCCTGCAAGCGTGAAGGAATTGGAGAACCTCAAATCAGTAGTCTCCTCTCTCGGAGGAAAACCGGACTACGCGCGAATACTTATATTGGCGGGGCGGGAATTCCATATTGATCCCGTGTTCATTGCCGCCGTCACTCATGTGGAATCAAGTTTCAAACATAGGGCCGCTTCCGGCCGCGGCGCCAGAGGGCTCATGCAGCTCAGGCCTATAGTAATAGAGGTTTTAGGGGTCACGGACCCTTGGGATCCTCATCAGAACATTATGGCCGGTACCGCTTATCTGCGAAACTGCTTCGAGCGGTACAAACACTGTCCCAATTCAACATATCTGGCTCTAGCCGCGTACAATATAGGACCGGGCCCGGTAGAAAAGCTCAATCGCTCGGATGCGGCCGGGCGGTTTGTGCGAAAGGTCCTGCGGGTGTACAATCGCCTGACGGACAGTCCGATCCCCATGACGGGCAAGGCCGCAAAAGAGTTGGAGAGGAGCGCCCGATATTTAGGGGAGAGGAAATCATGATCGGGTTGAAATGACTCAGGGTTTATTGCGAGTTGAAATCCCGCCACAGGATTACGGTGTGGCTGTTGCGACACCGGGCTCCAACCCCCGGCGCTGCTATTTTCTCTCACAGGAACCCTGGAGCATCTCAGTTCTTATCGGATCGGCACCAAGGACCATGCCGTGCGCCCCCCTTTAGCGGGGGATGAGGTGAGCAGATGAGATCTCTTTTGCCAAAAATAATCGTTGTCGCATCGGCTGTAGTTCTATGTACGGCAATTGCCGGCCTAGGCGAAGACTACCTCGTGATCAAGAAAAAGGGCGGACCGACTCAAAAGGTGCCCCTCAAATTCGCTCCTGACCAGATCGAATCTTTTCAGGTGGAGTCAACGCCTGGGGCACCGGCTGGAAAAGCAGCCCCTGCTACCCCAGGACTGGAACAGACCCAGAGGCCAGGTGAGACCCAGGGAACGCAACCCGAAGGCAAACCTCTCGAGATAAGACCGGGGGCTCCTGCCGCGCCACCTTCGATCCTGAGGAGGGGGCCCGGAGGCGCTCCGCCCGGACAGGCTGTAACGGAAGAAGACACGGAGACCGAAATTGAGCATCCGCCTGCGGGCGCAAAACCTTCGGAACGGCCACCGAGCAGAGAACCGGCTCCCGCTCCGCCGAGAAAGCCGGTGTCCGGCCCCGTTTCTGCGGCTCTACCCGGCGGCAAAGGCGCTTTTAGCGTAAACGTATACAAATTGCCTGACAATATCAAGGCATTACCGGATTACAGCGCGTTCAGACCCACCCAGGCCCTGACATCTGACAGGATCAATCTTGATCCGGCAAAGGGAGAGAACGAGCCCTCCGGTATCCCCGAGAAAACCGATGGCCTTGGAATGCGATTTGTGGGCATGTTTATGGTTTCCGGGGAAGGGATCTTCAAGTGGAGGCTCCAATCAAAAGACGGGGCAAGGATGCATGTAGACGACAAGACGCTGATCGAGAACGACGGAATTCATGAGGCGTCGTCTAAAACAGCGTTTCTGCACCTCGCAGAAGGGGTCCACACTGTTATTGTCGACAGCTTCAACTCACAAGGGCCTCCGGTCTTAAAATTATTTGTAGAACCGCCGGTCGGGCCTGAGCAGATATTCTCACTAGGGAGCGGATTAGCCGGCTGGAAGGAACCGGCAAAGCCATACGATGTTCTCTGGGGACAAGTCTATTTTGTTCCAAAAGGCAATTACCCGGAGGGGCCGGATTTTAGTCAGCTCAGCCCCATTGGTCGGCTCATCGCGCCTGAGCTCAACATATCGGGGGGCGGAGGCTTGCCTGGGCTACCTGGGCGAAAAGAGATGGTTGGAGTTCGGTACCAGGGCTTCTTCAATGTTCAAGGCGCGGGCATCTTTGCTTTCAGGCTCCTCGCGGACCACTTTGCTCGGCTGACCATCGGCACGCAAAATGTGGCGGATATCAGAGGTGGGGTGAAAGCTGATCAAAAGGGGAAACTCGGATGGGCGTTCCTACAACAGGGGAGTTATCCGATCACGGTTGACTATTTCCATCCACTAGGGGACCCGCGTCTAGAACTATACGTCACCGCGCCCACGAAAAACGAGGAATTATTCGCGCCGGCTAAAACTTTGGCGGGCTTCTCGTCAGAAGAGGGTAAGGTCAGCCAGATTCCAGCCTTTGTGTACTTCTTGAAGCCCAATACCAAGAAGATGCCGAATTACAACAAACTTTCCCCTTCCGGGATGTTTTTCACCCAGGCGATAGACTATCCTGCGAACAGGGGCTCACGGGAATTCCCGGGCGTGCCCAAGCGGGAGGATTGGCTGGGCCTGAGGTTTTACGTAAAGTTTTCTCTTTCGGAGCAGGAGGCGGGATCTTACAAGTTTCGGATTGTGTGTGGCGACGCGGCTCGCCTGATTATTGGCAAGAAGATCGTTATCAACGCAGAAGGCGGCGGGAAAACGGTTGAGCAATCCGGAACCGCGACCATGGAAGCCGGCAGCCACGAAATGTTTCTCGATTATTTCCAAGGCACCGGTCCCAGCGCGTTGCAGTTGTTCATAACTCCGCCAGGCGGTGAAGAAAAAGGATTCGCGTTTCAGTCAGTACCAGCGCGGGTAAACGGCGTGATCGCTCCGTCGATAGCCGAAAGCAGTGTCCGATTCCCACACAATGATTTGGTGAAGACGCCCTGCGCGGAACCCGGGGTTGCCCGTCCTCCAGAGACAGGCAAGATGAGAATGTCTCAAAGCCCTCGGGGATCGCGAAATCGTGCCACGATTCTGGTACGTCTGCGAGTGTTGAGACAGTTTCAAACGCCTGTCACACCGATCTGTGACCAGCATGCAAACGGCCGTCAAGCACCCGGCTATCACTTCCCGATGTTGACTACCCATCCATAGGGATCCGGTTTCGCGCCCGTCTGAATTGCCACAAGTTCCTCGAACAATGTTGCTGCCACGTTTCCGGTTTTGCCGTCGGCTACAAGATGATCTATCCCCTTGTAACGGAAGCTGCTCACCGGGGATATGACGGCAGCCGTTCCAGACCCGAAGATCTCCTGTAGGCTTCCATCTTCAGCGGCTCGCACCACCTCTTCTATGGAGACCTGCCGTTCGGTAACCTTCAAGCCCATGCCCCTCGCAAACCGAATTACCGAATCCCTTGTGACACCCGGCAAGATAGTTCCTTCGAGGGCCGGGGTGATGATTTCATCGTTGATCCGGAAGAAGATGTTCATTGTGCCGACTTCCTCAATGGAGACTCGGTCAACAGCGTTGAGCCACAAAACCTGAGTGAATCCCGCGGCATGGGCCTCTTCCGCGGCCAGGAGGGAGGCGGCGTAGTTTGCAGCGGTTTTTGCCTCACCGACTCCGCCTCTACACGCACGTATGTATTTGTCCGTCACCATGATCTTTACAGGGGCGAAGCCTTCGGGGTAATAGGCCCCGACAGGCGAAAGAATTATATAAAAAAGATACTCTTGAGATGGCCTCACACCTAGATGGGGCTCTGAGGCGATTATTGTCGGACGCACATAAACCGACGTACCGGGGGTCCTGGGTATCCAGTCCCTATCCATCCTGATAAGACGGCACATCTGGTCCATGAACAGATCCGGATCCACGGTAGGAATGCAGAGGCGCTCGCAGGATTTGTTGAACCGGCCTATGTTCATGTCAGGTCTGAAAAGGAAAATGTCTTCTTCGTTTGGGCCTGCGAAAGCTTTCATACCTTCAAAAACCTGCTGACCATAATGCAAAATCATTGTCGCCGGATGGAGAACAAGATTGTCCATCGGGACAATTTGAGGTGGCTGCCATCCCCCCTTGTGGGCTGAAAATGTCATTTGCAGCATGTGGTCCGTAAAGATAGTTCCGAACCCGAGGTTCTCTTCATCATACGCTTGCGAGCCGGCCCTGTTGCGCGGTAGGGTTCCCATGAAGCCTCCATTCATGTCTCAGACAGGAATTATACTCTGCGGGCCCGGGGCTTGTCCCTGGCGCTGAGCGGACGTTACGGCAAAGCAAGCCGGGATTAAGGCGGAATCCGGGTCTAATTCTACATAATTACCAAAGGCCGACAGTTGAGTCAAGGCTGGCCTGACTAGAATGGCAATGCTTCGGCTACGGGACAGATCAAGGCAGTTTACTCGCACGCAACATCTCTCACGCATGTCGTACGCAGTCATTGCTAGGAGCGAAGCGATCAAGACTCTCCGCGGAATTGGAGATTGCTTCGGTCTTGCGAGCTTGCAAAGACAGCCCGGCCACAACCTATTTCTCTACCCATAACCGAATGATTGTTCGGAATTTAATCCTCCGGGTCTCTGGATGCAGAAGGGCAAGGAAGACTTTTCAGGCGGGTTCAGTACGCTGCCGACACAGCATTGCCACGAACGCGGCCGCGGCCACAGCAAAGCCGACAAGAAATAGAGGCCAATGGAAGGGATTGGGAACCCCCCCGTTGATAACATTGTCGTAATCCCAGCAAAAGGATGCAATTACTGTTAATCCTCCACCGGTTACGAGGGCCCAGTCTGTCGCGTGGGTGATAAGGGGACGGCCTTGGCTTTCGTAAAAAAGAACAACAAGACCGGAAACTATCAGGGCCGCGGAAATAATAACGGGGGCTAGCACTGGCGCCACCCACGGAACCGGGACGATGAAAAGCAGATCCCAAGTCATTATACCAGGGGGCCAGTCAAGGAAAAGCTTGAGCCAAAGATAGTAGAATATGTCCCAGACCCCGAAGGCTATCATGAAATAGGCCCAGGACTCCCGGCGATTTTTCCCGGCCACGATCCCGACCGCGGTCAACATCACCAAAGTAGCGGCCTCTCTGCCCAACTCTATGAGAAGACGCCGCCAATGCTCTTCACCCAACGCTCTGATTTGGTCGACCGTAAGGACGGGGAATGGGAACCCACCAGCGGCTGGAGGGTAGTAGATGGCCCGAAGGTACTCCACTACTGCGGCCTCGATGAACGCGAACGCGACAGCCCATAAAACGATCGCGGGAACCAGCCTCACCGTATTCCCTTACACTTGGGAACCTCTACCAGTAGTCGTCCGAGCCGGTGGCTTGTTCGATGAATCGGGTCCTCGTGTATGCCTCACATTGGCAGCACGAGAAGTCAGACCAGCGACTCTTCAGGGCTGTGTCAAGACAACTCCCGTAATGGTCGCAGTCTACTTTTCTGTAAGGTCTGTCCGATTCTCGGTTACCTTTCACCAGTACAGGACACGGTTCCATTTCTTCAACCAACCTCCCATCCCGTTGCGGGACGTCCTTTCACAGGAAGCCGACCGGGCATTTCGGAAGATCTTTTCGGCGTCTCCGTAAAAGCAACGGATACCCTTACGCTGAAGCCACGTGAAAAGCCTTTGTTGCAGAAAGAGTCTCGTGTCAGCGCCCATTGTTCGTGCAGCCCTCGCCGTTTGATCGGCGTATTCACAACTCCGGAATCTGTCATCGGTTAAGTATCAATTTACAAAACTCCCGCGTCTGCAGGGGCATGGTCATAGCGATCCCTGGAAATAGGATTCCTTAAACCAGTCCATGGCGGTTGTCAAGCTCCCCAGGCCATCACGGCTCGCCACAGATTTCATTTTTCAACATTGCGATGCATTGAAAATGCATTCTGAGAGCAGACTCTCTCAGTCCCCTCGCTGTTCCTCTCTTCCTCCGTCGAGCGGGTGAAACGAAACCGCTCCATCTGCAGAAGAGGCTAGGAAGGGGCGATGCTGCGTCAATTTCAATGCCTTTCACCGGGATACCTAATCGGGCAGCTCACGGAGAGATTCTTTGCAGAACCCAGCCGCTTGATCCTCCCTTATCATCCCTACCCGATGAATGCAACAGTAGCGAGCCCATCGGCAGACGCGTGCGCATCACGGGATTTCTCCTGGACACCGGAAACCGAAGTTGCTAGTATTACTACCTTTGCAATAGCTCTTGGACGCTTTGCCCAGCCCTTCCTGAAAGCGCTTCCGCCAAGGTGGCTTACAATGATCGTCGCGCACATATCCCAAAAAGGAAAGCCGGTGGCCGATATCACCTACAGGGCCGGAATTCATGTCGAAGTGCGCGTTGCCAAGGAATTTCAGAGTGACGAGATACGGTTCCCCCTGGTGCATTCCGAGAATGGAGAACTAAAGGGCCGGTGGGAAGAAGCCTTAGACACCTACTTCAATGATGGTCTTTTCGATTCCAAAGACAGTGTCATCCTAGGAGAAATGCGCCGCGTCGGCAGCGCAAAAGAGCATAGGTCGCTCTTCCAACACGCCGCGCACGCATTGCTCAAAGATCTTGAACCTCATGGATATGAAGTGCGGGTAGAATTCCTCTGAAGATTGATACCAGCTCGTTCTCGAGGAGTGAGAATCGCTTAGTAGCACAACCGGCACTGACCTGGGCACCAGGTCAGTGCCGTGCTGGATTTAGCGGATTATTCATTGATTGACCGCGAATTGGTATGAGGCCAGCTTATCGTGATCTTCCGCTGACAACAGAGGGACCGCTAAGAATACCGCGATGCATTGAAATTGAGAGAAAGAAGTTGGAAAGCCTCGTGTAGGGGCACAGTCCCGCGATACGCGGGACCGTGCCCCTACACGCAAGTTGAGACCAATTCCAACGTCTCGGTTTGCGACCGAAAGGCTGGGTTTCTCGATTACTCTATTTCAGCGGAGACGCCAGAAACACCTTTGCAGACCCTCTCTGGATCTTTAGACGTATCAGCCCACTGCTTTTCGCCTCCGCCACAGCCTTGTTAAAGGCTGTGACATCAGAAATGGATTTGCCATCCACTTCAAGCACCACATCGCCTACTCGTAGGCCCATCTTGTTTCCCGAACCGTCGGGGTCCGTAATCTCCTTTATTCGGACTCCTTCTCCTTCTTTCAAGCCCATCTTCTCGGCCATAGCGGCCGGCACCTTCTCAATTTCCACCCCAAGCTCATTTGATGTTTCGCCCGCCGTGGAAGGAGCTGCAGACCCAAGGGCTTTCGGGGTGCGCTCCCCTATCGTTAGGTCTACGTCAAAGGTCTTCTTGTCCCTATAAATCGTCAATTTCGCCGTCGCGCCCGGCTTCTCACGTCCGACCATGTTCTTCAGATTTGCCGCGCCGCTCACGCTTTCCCCGTTGAACTTGAGAATGATGTCCCCTGCTTTGATGCCGGCTTTTTCAGCCGCACTCTCAGCGATCACCTGGGACACAAGCGCTCCGCTGGTCCCAGGCGCACCGAAGGACTTCGCCAGCGATTCGTCGAGATCTTGAATGTTCACGCCCAACAGTCCTCTGCGAACTTTGCCGTCTTTGACCAGGTCATCCATGATCAACTTGGCTGCATTGATGGGTATTGCGAATCCGATCCCTTGATAACCACCGGTGCGCGTAGCGATGGCCGTGTTGAGCCCTATCACTTCGCCGTTGATGTTGACCAGAGGTCCGCCGGAATTGCCGGGATTGATCGCCGCATCGGTCTGGATGAAGTCCTCGTAGCTGATGATTCCCACATTGGACCGGCCCGTGGCGCTGACAATGCCCGAAGTGACGGTTCGATTGAACCCGAAGGGGCTCCCCACAGCCATAACGATCTCACCGACCTTCAGTTTGGAGGAATCCCCGAATTTTGCTACAGGCAGGCCAGTGGCCTCAATCTTGATCACTGCAATATCGCTCTCCTGATCGGCGCCGACAACTTTGGCGTCAAAGGATCGTTTATCAGACAAAGTGACCGTGATTTTGTCAGAGTCCTTTACAACATGTGAATTCGTGAGAATGTGGCCATCGGCTGACACAACCACGCCCGATCCCATCCCCTCGGCACGCAAGCCTCGATCGGGGCGGGGTTCCTTTTTGAAGCGTTTGAAAAGATCCTCACCGCCGAAAAACTCCCTAAAGGGCGGGGACCTGAAAAAAGGCTCCAGATCCGAACCCATCGGGCCTGAAGTCTCTTTCTTAGAGGATTTTATGTTTACCACCGAAGGGGTGGCCATTTCGGCTACTTGAACGAAGGCTTCGTCCAGTTGTTTAAGGGCCGGCGGAGCTTCTGCCGCTGAGGGTGGTGAGGGAATAGCTGCAAGCAGCGTAATTGCAAGCATCACGACAATCGAAATGTGAACTGACCGGCAACGGCCTTGTGTCATGGATATTTCTCCTTCTCGACGGAATAAAGTTATTCGGTTTGACCCGCCTCCGCAGTTTTAGGTCTGATCGTATATTGGCGGACGCCGGGCAGACTAACAGGCTCAGATCTATATCACATGGAGATATGCCAGTGAAGAGCGACTCCACTTTTCCCGTTAAGTGTCTAGGGGTCTTGGTAGTTGAAAATGTTCCATAGATGGTACAAATCGGCAAAGCCCTGCGGAACGCCGGATCACCCAACAGCCTTCTAATGTGCTGATTCCTGCGTGAGCACCACCTGAAAATGACCCGGCTTCGACTCTACATCCGGTTTAGTACGGTCAGGGTCTGTATTGATGACAATCCAGCGCCACGCGCCAGGGGCATCCGGTGTAAACTCAAAAGATTCCCTCCCTTGAGGAACCTTCAAGAGCACGTACGTGCCCGACGGCCTTATAAACACAATATAGAAGCCTTTGCCTTTCTCATTCTCTCCGGAACAACTCCATGTGAAAGCGCCCGCTTTTCCTAGTTCAATGGCCGGCGAGGGACCGAGGTCTGGGCGGCAGATATGAGGAATCCCTTCTTCGAGGGCCAAGGACGTAGAAACCAAAGCACCCATGACGGAAAGTGCGGAAAGTAAAAGGACAAGAGTAGGTGCACCATTTTTTGTCATACCAGGTATTCCCAGGCCACTGGTGCCGGATCAGATAATTCCAGCGGCCCTATCCGCCGGTTGCCGAGGCGGAGGATAAACTCCTCTCTTTGATAGCGATCAGGCAATTCCAGCATTGATTCCGAGTTGAGAACCTAGCCGAAAGCTTTGGTCTTTGCAAGGAGATGAAGGCTGGTTGCAGAATTTCGGAGGCGCAAGGCTATTGCTAAAGTAAATTATAGATAATTAATCTAACATGACGATTTTACTTGATAGGCTGGAGTTTATTTGCTATAACACAATTGCACTGTCCACGCGAGGTGAAAAATTATGAATACTGTCCAAACCAACCAAGAGAAGCGAACGATTAAGGTCAAGGATTTCCTTGATGATTTCCACGCCGGCTTGCCGGACGGGGAACTTCTGAAGAGATATCATCTTACCCCCGCGGGGCTCGAAAAATTCTACAGCATGCTCTTGGACCGCCACATTCTTGGTTCTCAGGAACTCCAGCACCACTACAGGCAAGAGAATCAGCGCCAGACAGAAGCTCCCAAAGACGAAGAGGAGAAAGCCGGCTTCATCTGTCCGGCCTGCCTGGTAGCGCAAGACACAATGTTCGACATTTGTCCCAGGTGCGGTGTCTCGTTTCAGGAACTGATGAGCAGGGAACGCACGCCCAAGGGGCCTGTTTCTGAGGACCCCCCGGTAGCCTCTTCGGTACGAGAGGCAAGAGTTCCTCTCGGAGAAAAAATACTCGATGTCATCAGCGGTGTACGGGATCGCAGCCTCTTCGGCCATACTGCGGCCCGGCAGGAAAACAAATCTACCGCCGCTCCGCCGCGAGACGGCGACGAAGGCTATTTTGCAGTGGCGGGCACCTCGAGTGAAGCCCATTCCGGATTTGATGCTCCATTGGATGAAATGGTCCACGGCAGCCCTTTGGAATATGCAAACGATGCCGACGCCGACGCGTCGGCGGTAGAGGTCCTTTGTGACTCGTGCCAAGAAAGGATGCAATCGGGTCTGCGAGACGTTTACGATCGGAGCCGAAGTTATTTGGCCATGAAGATGTCCGCTACCTTCTTGGTGCTTGGAATTCTCGGATGCCTCATGGTCAGCTTTTTTGACGGTTATTCGCTGTGGAGATTGGCCGTGGTCTGTGCTACAGGCATATCTTTCCTCGTCGGTGCTTCCCTTCTTACCGTTGGAGCATTCATGTTTCTGGCCAGAGAAAAGGTCTATTTCTGTCCTCTTTGCAAGAGGGTATATCCCAGAGGGTGAGACATGGCATCTTGAATGGAGATCAATCTCTTAAGAGCTATGTTCAGTAAGCTTCTGGAGGCCCTTCGCATCAAACCGACACCTGCGCGGAGCGTAGAGATAGACTCATCGGATCAGCGGCGCGAAGAATCGTTCAGAGTGGTCTCTGACGGGATAACCATCCGAGGCAAGATTTTTTTCCCATCAGCCCGCCCCGCGATGTTGTACCCGGCGCTCGTGATCTGTCATGGAATCCCAGGAAGCGGAGCCGCAAGGCCCCAGGATGATCCCGGATATGAGGGGTTAGCCCGCGATTTTTCCTCCTCGGGTATCGCCGCTGTGATTTTTAATTTCCGGGGATGCGGTGACTCAGGGGGGGACTTTGACATGATGGGATGGGTCCGCGATTTGGAGGCTGTGCTGGACCGGATCCTGAACACGCCTCACATAGACCCGACACGTGTGATGCTCCTGGGGTTTAGCGGAGGTGGGGCCGCGGCTATCCGAGTTGCCGCGGACAGTGCGCGCGTGTACAGCGTCGCAGCGGTGGGAACCCCCGCGCATTTCGAAATATTCGAGAAAGACCCGGTGGACATCGTGGCGGATTTTAGGGAAAGGGGACTGATCAGGGACCCGAGGTTTCCCCTAGATCTGGACCGCTGGATAGAGGGCTTCAAGGAGATAGAGCCCAGGCGATGGATCGCCCACGTGCGAGCCAAGCACATTCTTATCGTTCACGGCGATGCGGATGAGCTGATCCCCGTGGACCATGGTAGAGAGATTTTCAATCATGCTCCGGCAGGCGTTGCGGAACTGCATGTGATTCCGGGTGGGGTGCACCGCCTCCGTCTTGACTCGCGTTGTATTGGAATGCTTAAGGAGTGGTTCCTAAAGACACTCGGATGGAAAGCTTAATCCGGCGGCGTCCCTGACTGTGCGCCGGCATCCCGTGAAGACGATTCCCCAAACCATCACACCTGATAGAACTTCATGCGCGGCAGTTCCACGGCGGTAAGTTTATTTCCGTACACCGCGCCTGTGTCAATTCCTATTTTCCCTGGAGTAACGAACGGTATCTCGAGGGCTGTGTGCCCAAAAATTACTCTCTTGTTCCAGTCGTATGCCGAATATATGAATTCTTCCCGGATCCAGAGCAAATCCTCTTCAGATTGTTCAGTCAAGGGTATGCCGTCCTTCAATCCCGCGTGAACAAAAATATAATCCTCGGTCTCGTGATACAGGTTCAGGGATAGAAAGAATTCAAGATGTTCCTCAGGCAAGACAAAAGCTTTTCTACCAATCCCTCCCTCGACGTAACTGGCGATAGTTTCGGCTCCCCCATTGGCTACGTACAGCATCTGATCCTTTTGCTGAATGTAATAATCCAGGAGCATTTTTTCGTGATTCCCTTTTAAGAAGACGAATTCACCGCCTTCCTGCCGGAGCCGCACCAAAAAGTCGACGACTTCGCGAGACTTCGGGCCGCGATCGATGTAATCGCCTATAAATAGAAGTAGATCACCTTCGTCCTTGCGCCACGGAAGGATCTGCATCATTGCGGCGAGTTTGTCGTAACAGCCGTGAATATCCCCTACTGCAAATATTTTTCTGCTCATAGATAGAGTTTATAGCCCCTCATGAAGCGCGTTGTCAACGGTAGAAAAAGGATTTTTGCCTGCTAGGAAGCGCCTTTTGGAAGAAATACCGCATCATTTGACAAAACTCTTGTGCAAAAGTGCCGAAGCAGGTAGAACCTCCAAGAATGATTGAAGAAATATTTGGCCGAATCTGTCAGGGCCAATCATGTGGTATCCCGGAGCAAAATCCGGTCGCACTGTTTTACTGTACTCGCGGCGATTCAGAACCGATAGCGAGTCTGGGGGTCCATTCAAAATGAAGGTCGAACGTTCACCCGCTTTTGTGAGTCGTTTGGGAGCAGACAATGAGGCATTTTCGGCGTATTTTAGTAGTTCTTTTACTATTGACGGCTCTTTTCGTGACCGCGGTGGTGGTAAGCATCCGTGTCCTGCCGGAGACGGATCTGATCCGCAACCGAGTGCAGGATCAGTTGAGCAGCCTTACCGGTCATGGAGTGACTTTGGGGTCGTTGAAGGTCTCCTGGTCGTTCCCTCGACTGATAAGCCTGAAGGTCGAAGGCATCTCAATAGCGTCCCAAGACGGGAAAAAGCTAGCTTCAGCAGATAGGCTTGTCCTCATTCCTTCCCTGGCCCTTCTTTTGAAAAAAGAAGTGGCTGTCGAATCTATGACCATCCAGGGATTGCGCGCCGCGATACGAAGATCTCCCGATGGAAAGATCGCGGGGGCTTTAATTCCATTGCCTGTAAATGCTCCAGATAAGAAAACGCTCAAGACTAAATCTGAACAAGGGGGTACCGACCTGACCATTGTCAGTGACGGTGAGGGGACGTCGGGTGCCAAGCAGGAGAACGGCTTCAAGTTCTCAATCAACGAGATCAAGTTTGTTGAAGGACGCGTGGATTGGATCGATCAAAAGATCGCACCGGGCAAAGTAGTTGAGCGGTCTCTGAAGCAGATCACCGGCTCCATCAAAAGGAAGGCTGCTGGAAACGTTCTTTCAGCCAACATTACCGGACGATTGGACAATGGACAGCCAAAGGACCATTCTGTGCATATTGAGGGGCAGGCCACATTGGCCGAGGACCTGTCAAGTCTCGAAGGAATCGTGATGGATGTCTCCACCGATTCTTTGGGGCTGAAGCCTTTTCACGTATATTTTCCACCTTGGACCGACGTGGCCAGGGATTTCGACAATGCAGCCGTTCGTACCCACGTGACATGGGAAAAGGGCGACTCCGCCAAGGTCACTCTGAAAACGGACCTAAAAGCGAAATCCAGAGGTGCGGCGCACGTGAATGTTCAAGGCGACATTGTTCTTGCCCGGGACTTGTCTACAGTTCAACTTGCGCGGGCGAGCGCGGAAACAGACACGCTTCCTCTGGCTATTTTCAAGGCATCGTTCCCTCCGTCAATTCCTTTGGATCCAGAAAACGGAACAATAAAAGCCGCGATTAAAGGGGAATGGAGCGCAACGAACAAGTGGAGCCTTCACGGAACGCTCAGCTTGGAAAATGCGGTCCCTACTGGCGCGTACAAGGCGATAGCTCCAAAAATGAGTATCTGGGCCCAGGCTAAATTGGACCCGGAACAGTTGATGTTGCAAAACATGGAGATACGCGAAGCCGGCAAATTGATATCTGCCAGAGGCAAGATCGCCAACCCTTTCTTGGACAATCGCACAGTGGATTTGCAAGGAGATATCTCGCTGCACTCCGAATGGTTGAAAGACTTCGGGATTCAACTGCCTAAAGGCTTGCATGTTAAAGGGCCTATCCCTGTTCGATGGAACGCTCGGGGACGGCCTCAAAGCCTGTGGCTCGACATGGGGGGCGATATCACCGCCGCGGCGGTTGAGTGGTCGCCATACCTGGAAAAACCCTCGGGCAGTAAGGGAACCATCTCTTTCAAAGGGACTTTCTTTCCGTGGAGAAATCAGAAGACTTTGGAACCAGCCATTGTCAACGTCGGCATTATAGGGTCCCGAGTGCGTCTAAGCGCACAGGGGCCGTGGGTGTCAGGGTTGGCCATGCGCCTCGATTCCAAGGTTCTGTTCAAGTCGAATGCCACAGATCTTAAGGATACGTCCATTGTTGTCCGCAGAGCAAACGAATCAGCCGACATGCTTACGGCCAAGACTAATATTACCGACCTCGGGTCGTCAGACCCCAAGATCGACGGGACCGCAACCCTGGCTTTCAACTCCGATACCATCGCTCTTGCAAAATTGAAACTCCCCCCTGGGACAACAGTGACCGGGAATGTGCCTCTGAAAGCTAAATTTGCGGGGTCTCCGACGGCTTTGACCTGGTCGCTGGAACTTCCCCTGAAGCATCTCGAGGTGAGCGTTGAAAAGGCATTCAGGAAACAGGGCGGCGTCGCGGGCTCATTAACCGCCACAGGAAAATTGTCTGAACAAGGAATTGGATCTCACCAACGGGCGGCTAACCCTACCGGGAATTGTGCTAAGCGGCCGCGGAGTTCTCAGAGATCGAAACGGAAAATTTCAGGAAGTAACGCTGGACATTAAGAAGACTGACCTGAAGGACCTCCTCCGATATCTCCCCAGTATGGCGGGGACCAAGTTATCCGGGCCTGCCGAAGCTACGATCCGACTAAGTCAATCCGACAAGGGTGTGATTCCCGCAGGTTTTGTTCGTCTGCTTGCCGTGAATTATCGATCGGAAAACGCTGGTTGGAGTTTCGACAAGGTCAAGGGCACAGTCGAAACGGCAAGTGGCGATGCGGAGATCCCCGAACTGACCGGCACGATCCAAGGACCAATAGAAGGACCTTTGAAAGTTAGAGGATCGTTGAAAGATGTGGCCTCTCTGGAAACGCTGAACGGTCGACTCACTCTGGAAGTAGGGCAGGGGAGGATCAGAGCAGATCGGTTGAAGAACGTGCTGAAGGGCGTTAACGCTTTTGTCGGCACGCTGCTGGATCCTCAGGCCGCGGATAGGAAAAGCGAGCTTCTGGAGTTCCAGTCAATTGCCGGAGACATCCAATTGCAGTCGGGAACCGCCTCCACCGATAACTTGAGGTTGAAAGGGCCAGAGGTCACTGCGGCTGCGATCGGAAGTCTCCGTTGGGATTCTTCTCAGCTCGATTTACTCACCCGTATTCATACAGTGACGGCTGTTGGAGAGGTCCTCGGAAAAATCCCTGCGGTTCAGAAATTCGTCAAGAAGCACGAAGATCTCTTGAAGATTACCGGGCTAGGCAAAGAACTCAAGCGCTTCGGCATAGAGATCCCCGACTCAAAGGAAGCCAAGCCGGAGACCCCTGAGCCTGCGAAAACCCCGGTGAGTGTGATACTAAAAATCCACGGCCCGGCCTCGTCGCCTGAAGTGTCGCCAGTGCTTGAAACCGCCCTTGATAAAGCTACGCTTTCGCGTTTGAAATCGCTCATGAACTGAAAGGCGCGCAGTTCCCTTCTGCAGATTCCCAGTATTTGAGTAAAGTTTTGCCATTTGGACCTATAATCTGTCATCCACCTTCTAAGAATTCAGTCCGCTGAAGTTGCGCGTCTGGGGATTTGTTTAGAAAAACCAACGAAGTACTCCCCTGTTTTAGCTTGACAGCAGTTGCCTGATTTCATAATTATAGATCAACAGAGCCCTTCCCCATACTGTCCATCATCGGAAAAAAATATATCCGTCGTCGAGGAGGCACCCCATGTCAAAAAAGTTTTGGGACGAAAAGTTCGAAACGATGAACGAGTCCGCGATGAAAGCGTTTCAGACAGAAAAACTGAAAGAGACGCTCAGCTGGGTTTATGACAAGGTTCCATTCTACAAGAAGGCCTTTGACGAAAAAGGAGTAAAACCCGCTGATTTGCAGAAGCTTGAGGACATAGCGAAGTTTCCCTTTACGGTGAAGACGGACCTGCGAGACAATTACCCGTTCGGGTTGTGCGCGGTCCCCATGTCGGAAGTAGTTCGAATTCATGCCTCCTCTGGAACCACCGGAAAACCTATTACCGGCCCCTACACGGCTGGAGATATGGAACAGTGGACGGACTGCATGGCGCGGGGCTTGTGGGCACAGGAGGTGAGACCTGACAGCATACTCCAAAATGCCTATGGTATGGGGCTGTTCACGGGAGGCCTTGGCTTTCTTCAAGGTGCAATAAGAATTGGATGCGCGGTTGTCCCTTCGGGGGCCGGCATGACCGAAAGGCAGATATTGCTCATCCAGGACTTTGGGACCAATGCCCTCTGCTGTACCCCTTCATACTGTTTGACGATCATCGAAAAGGCCGAAAAGATGGGGTTCGACATTAAGAATTCAGGGCTCAAAACCGGACATTTCGGAGCGGAGCCTTGGAGCGTCGAGATGCGCACTGATATCGAGTCCAGAGGCGGGATGCACGCGTATGAGCACTACGGCCTAACGGAACTCATGGGGCCCGGCGTTTCTTTCACGTGCGAGCATTACAGGATTCATGTAAATGAAGACCATGTCCTTCCTGAAATAGTTGATCCGGGTACGCTGGAACCGGTGGATACGGGAGAGGAAGGTGAGCTTGTCTTCACCGCTCTTCAACGCCGCGCGATGCCTGTGATCCGCTATCGGACGCGTGACATCTGCACTCTGCGCCGCGAAAAATGCGATTGCGGGCGCACTCTAATCACGATGGACAAGATCCTGGGTCGCTCTGACGATATGATGATTATCAGCGGAGTGAATGTCTTCCCGTCCCAAGTGGAAGTGGTCCTTATGGAATTCGAAGAGGTGGAGCCTCAATATCAGATCCGGCTGAGGAAAAAGGGTTATATAGATCACATTCTGGTTGAAACAGAGGTCAAGCCGGCAACGTATCAGGCCGGCCAGGGAAAACTGGACGAACTAGCCAAGAAAATATCATCAAGGATACAGCAAGTCATCGGGATCAATGTCCCGGTCAACATATTGCCTCAGGACACGATTGAGAGAAGTATAGGAAAAGCCAAGAGAATCATCGACGAAAGGTAGGCTCTTTTCTGAGGGGTTGGGGGAAACTAACCTTGGCCGTCCTCATCGCTTGAGCTTATTACTGTGTTTCGCGAGCTCGGTGGCGTAATCACGCCGGTGGCCAGGGGAGACGACACAGGTACTGACCTCACCTGTTGCGGCAAAACTCAGTAGGACCGGCATCCCTGCCGGTCGTATTCCCGCTGACCGGCAAGATGCCGGTCCTACTGTGCAAATTGCACCATACGTGTAAATAGCGGCACTTGGCGACCCGTTCCACATCAACGGTCTGCGAATACTCTCGCCTTCCATGTATCCTGCCTGGCCCTTTCGCTATCGCCAAGAATTTCATAGCATTGGGAACGGAGCAAGTAAACTTCGCCACTATACGGGTTCACCTTCGCGGCCTGTTCGAGGTCCGCAACCGCGTCTCTATAGTTGTTCAATTCCATGTACAACTTGGCTCTTCTCACACGCGCTTCAAAATGATTCGGGTCGATGTTCAGTGCCCGCGAATACGCTTCCAGAGCTCGGTCTATCTGTGAATCCCCCATGTGTATGTCACCCATGGTAACGTAGGCAGGCACGAATGACGACTCCTTCTTCAGGGCCTGGCCTAGTTTATCCAGGGCCTCGACGCTGTTGCCTTTGTGCATGAGCGCTTCGGCCAAAAGCTGGTATGGAGTCGGATCATCGGGGAGTAGTCTTATGGCCTGGTGGAGATCTTCAATCGCTCGGTCAAGCTGCTGTTCGCTAAAATAGAGACTCCCCCTAACCAGCCAGGCTTCCTGGTTGTCAGGATCGAGCTTCAAGGCCTGATCAAGATCGGCCAGCGCCCTATCTCCCCTGGCGATTAGCTTGAATATGTATGCCCGCTTGACCAGGAGCCAGGGATCATCATGCCGGATGTCCAGAGCTTTGTTCAGATCCCTCAGGGCGGCCAGAAAATTACCGGTTCGGAGGTGCAGCACCGCCCTGTTTGTATAGGGCAACGGGTTATCCGGGTCGAGCACTATGGAGCGTCGCAGCATTTCCAACGCCTCTTCATACCTGCCCATCATCATTAGGATCGTTCCCTGGTTCAAGAACAGTATCGAATCTTCCGGATCGGTGGCAGCCGCCCTCCTGTAATCTTTCAGGGCCTGTTCAAGATCATTGAGTGCCCTGTACGCATCGGCCCGATACCAGTATATCTCCTCCATGTCAGGGTCTAGTTCCAGGGCCTTGTTAAAATCCGCCACTGCTTTGAGGGGTTGGGATGCTTTGAGCAAGGCAAAGCCTCGCCTGAATAGGGCCTGAGCATTCTTGGGCTGAACCTTGAGCAGTTTGTCAATCTCGTTAATTGCGGCGAGGTAATTCTTCTCCTCGATCAGAATGGCCGCTCTTCCAAAATAGCCTCCTTCTTCACTGGGATCGAGGGCTGAGCTTTTGTCGAAATAGAGGCGAGCCTGTTTATAATCTTCCTTGTCGAAATAAACCATGCCAAGGGCCGCAATAATTGGCGCCGGCTGTCCCGCGAGCTTCGCAGCTTGCTCCAGGTCCGCCACGGCTGAGTCGTATTCCTTTAAACGTACCAGCAGCCTCCCTCTGGCCTCCCAGGCATCCGCTGCGGTCGAGTCCAGTTCGAGCGCAAGTTTGTAGTCTCGAAGCGCCAGATCTTGTTCGTCGGTCCTCTCCAGGGCTCGTCCTCTCATGACCAGGGCGACAACATCCTTTGGATTCTTTTCTATCACTCCGTTCAGAATCTCGACAGCCTTGGCAGACTCTCCGTCATCTATCAGACGGCGTGCCTGGTCCAGCCTGGAGGTGGGGGATCGTCCGCACCCTGTTAGACCGATCATTAGGACGAGTAAGAGGAGGCCGATGACGGCGCTCACGCATGCTCTTTTTCGTCGGGAGAGCCGGACGGAGCGCAGAAGGAAAAATCCTTGATGTGGTGTAGCGTTCATGAGATCCGCAATACGATCATTGGTACAAGACTGTACGGTCGCACACTGGTTTTGTCAATGATGTCCCGAAAGCAACGACGGCCGATTCCACACACGACGGCTCCAAGACTTTTCTCTTGATTCCTAAAGCAGGATATGCGTTAATAGTAACGCTATTTCGGTTTAATATTAGTAATTATTAAACCGCAACATGAGAAACATTGACTCGGCGTGGAGGCCGACATGAAAATACCCTGGGACGGCTTGCCTCATTTACAGAACTTTTTTCAACTGGATTTTCTATTCACTGGCCTGCAGGCATCTTCGACGGAGATTTTTTTGGCCCGCCTCGGCGTGCTCCTGATTTTCGGGGCAGGTCTCATTTGGGTGGGCTTCAAGATCCTCATGAAAGTGCTGGATTGCGTCCAGACGTTCCTGGGCAGTCTTGGTTCGCTTCCAAAGTCATTCTTCCTTCTTCTACTCCTGATAATCCCGCTGTCAACGGATAGCATTGGCGCCAGATGGATCGGCTACATCTTGCTCGTGTTCTGTCTCTTAGGTCTGGCGGGGACCGCCGGCCTAGTCCTGGTACTCTGGAAGTACGGCGTGGATCAGGCGCTTCGCCTTATCAACAGTTTGAGATCCCGCTGGGAAGTATTTCCCCACGACTCCAAGACTTCTTCGCCTTCTCCGGACAACATCGTCACACCTGTGATGAATTCTCCAGGTGTCCGGTCTGCATGATAAGACCCTTCCACGAATACTAAACGGAGTCTCGCAAGAGTTACTAAGGGTTAAGCTGTATCAGATAGCGGATTTCGAGCTGTTTCTCCCTCGGATGATCAGTTTCCAGTAAGACTTTCCCCATCCAGTAGTATTGATTTGGATCGTTCTTGAGTTTCAATACGAGGGTGAACGGCGCCGTTGAACCAGGCTCCACTACTATGTGCTCCGGGTTCAAGACGGCCTGGAGTGAGCCTGCCGTCGCCGCTACCCGCTTTATTGTAACTGTTTTATCAGAGGAGTTAGTGATCTTCACGGGAAACGAAAGAGTCTCAACGGGAGCGGGTAATTTTCGGGCCAGGCTGAGAGGATCTATGCTCAGCTCTCTTACCACATCAGCCGTAAGGGTTAGAGAGACCACGGGTCTCTTGGGGTCGTTCGAGTGGACAAAAACCTTCTTCTGTTTTTTGCCGGCCTTCATACCACTGGTGTCAAAGGAGGCTAGGACGTGGGTTTTTTCATGAGGGGGAACTTCCGAAGCGCCCTTTACTGCCTTGGTGCAACCACAAGTCGACTCGAGTTTCTCTATGGTCAGGGTCTGGTCCCCCGTATTGGTCAGAGTGAATTCGTGGGTTACCTTGTCGCCGTACATGACCCGCCCATAATCGTGGCTCTCGTCGTCGAAATCTATGATAGGGCCTGTTCCTGCTCCAACTAGTGGGGGCACGGTCAGCAGTATGGCCAAAATTACAGCCGTGGCTATCCGCATAATGATTCTTCTCCTTCTCAACGCCGGTGGTCGATGCTATCATAAGTCAAACGAGGCCTGAATAAGTTTTCTCGATGGGGCCGGGTCCGGACTACTGGCCCATGTGGTCCCACGGGGGCCGGCCTTACGTTACACTGTGCGCCCTGGTCCGTGCTTAATTATAGTCAAGGCCCCGGGTGATGCAATGCTTTTTGGGACGCAAAGTTGTAACGCATCTTCCGAGGACATTCAAAATCGCGTCTGGGCGGGGCCACCGTGGCCCGGAGGACAAATCATGTCGATGTCATCTTCCCCTGAGCAAGCATGCGCAATTTGTGGTAAGCACCCGGCAGCTCTTCCCGAGGAGAAGCCGGCAGTTTGCGGCTCGTGTTCCGAAAAATCTGAAGTTCTGTTCGATGAGGAGATGCGAAGAATTGAACTCATCCGGACTATCCGAGGCCAAGACGTGGAGCTTTACGACATCAAGCATCCCGATGCCTCAACCGACAAAAACCACTGCGGCCAGGTCATTCTGATAAAAGCGGGTCAAGGATTCGAGGTCAAAATATGTTTGCGATCCAACGCGCTCGATTGGATGGAGCCTCTGTCCGACGAGAAGTCCGAATTCACGTCCCAAGATACTCGTCTGGACGCGCTGATCGGTAACGTGTCTTTGCTCATCGAATCTTGGGGTGGAGGACGGCATTATATGGACATCTTGGACGTTACGAGGGTCGTCTCCACCGAAGGCGAGATCTGATATCAACTCCCGAAGCTAAAAAGTTGCAACGAAGCATGAAAACCGCTGCGAGCATTTCGTCTACTAGAACCGGCAAGGACCCCGGTCTCTACTATTGTGTCGGTAGCGACGGGCGTCCCTACCCGTCGAGGTCCTGGCCACGTGTTTGCATAAGAATGTGCTATAGTATCTGAGATATAACGCAGGTAAGAGGGGCTCTCCGTGTTCGGAATATCAATGTGGGAAGTAGTGGCTATCCTCGTCGTCGCGCTGATCTTCCTGGGACCGCAACAACTTGCTGAGACAGCCCGAGTCGTAGGGAAAATGTACAGAGAACTTCAGAAAATGATGTGGGATATTCGCAATAGCGTGGATTTGGACTCGCTCACTTCTACGAACAGTCATCAGTATGAGCCCCCGCGCAAGAACCATGAGGCGGCTCAACGAATGGTCGGCCAGGGTGACCTTGTGCCGCCACCCGGAGAGAAAACCGGGCCCGACTTCTACGCTGAACTCCTGGAAAAGGCGACTGAAGAGGAGAAGAAAGCTGAGTCCTCCGACTTGCCTGATGTGCAGGAGAAGAAAGCGGAACAAATCGATCAAGAGAAAGAGCCAAAAGAAGGCGATCCGAGTAACGGAAAACTAGGAGCTTAACGCCAGTTTGCCCTTAAGACGGGTAGATCGGGGAAGTCGTTCTTTACACAAAGAAGGTTCCCCCGATTATTCCATTTTGAAAGCGAACGTATAGAGATTCTCAAGAATAGTGTCCGAATCTGAGGATGATTCGGTGGGGACGGGCATCTTGCCCGTCCGTTAGAGACAGGCAAGATGCGCTGTCCCACCAATCTGCGTCCGGGGTCGGTACGCTTTCGGGACGTCGGAATAGCTCAAAACTTTCGACGACCCCTATACAACGCGTTGCGGCCTTTTCCCTGTCGGATTGACCCACAAAGAAAACCCATGAAAGATATCTTGCTGCTTCTGAGCCCCCGCTGGAAAAAGTTGCGCAATCGTCTGAGAGCTTCCAGACACGATCAGCTTCGGTACCTTTTCGTCCTCGGCCTGGTCGCGATTCTGTGGGCGGTGATATACGTCGTCTTTGTAAAGGCATTGATATACTTTACTGCGGAAGAGATGTTCGGAACCATAGCAGCAACCAAACTCCTGTCCATGATCCTGGTGACTTTCACCTTTGTGGTCATAATCAGCAACATTATTACGACCTTCTCCACGTTTTTCCTTTCTGAAGACCTTGAACTCCTTATGGCCGCTCCTGTTCCGAGACCTTCGCTATACACCGCGCGATTCATAGAAACGCTGGCTGACTCATCATGGATGGTGCTCGTATTTGGTCTGCCGATATTCCTGGCTTACGGAAGGGTATTCGACGCGGGGTGGTCCTTTTATGCGGTCAGCCTTGCGGGCTTCCTATGCCTCCTTGTTATGACCACCGCGGCGGCAATCTTCATTATGCAGACCCTTGTGAGGACCTTTCCGGTCCGGCGGCTCAGGGACCTCTTTGTCTTGGTGGGCGTCCTGATATTCGTAGGGGTTTATCTCCTTTTCAGGATGATGCGCCCGGAAGAATTTCTGAATCCCGCAGGATTCGCCTCGGTCATGGATTACCTTTCCATCATGTCGGAATCTTCCTCTCCGCTGTTGCCGACAACTTGGATAATGGAAACACTTCGGCCGTACATCACCGGGCAGGGATTCGACCAAATCCCTTTCTTCCTGGCCCTTCTCCTTTCGGGGGCTGTTGCGACATTCCGCCTGGCAGGACATAACCACGAGGCGGTTCATTTTTACGGGTACTCCAAAGCGGTGGAATCAAAGGGCGCGAGACTCAGTCAAAGTAGAGTCATCGATCTGTTCGGAAGAATCCTCAGCCGATTTCTTGATAGGGTGACGGTGAGGCTTGTGCTGAAAGAGACACTGCTGATGGCACGCGACTGGGGCCGACTAAGTCAGCTTCTTCTTCTGCTCGCGCTAATAGTAGTTTATCTGTATAATTTCAGCGTGTTGCCGTCGCTGGATTCGCCGGAAGCCGCCATGTTCCTGAAGAATACCATCGCGTTCCTGAACATTGGGCTCGCGGGTTTTGTGCTTTCCTCTCTTGGCGTTAGATTCCTCTTTCCCACCATTTCTGCCGAGGGGAGGGCGTTCTGGATTATCAAAAGCTCTCCGGTAGGGCTGCGCAAAATACTGTGGGTCAAATTCTTTTTTTACCTGGCGCCCATGCTGACGCTGGGCCTATTTCTGGTGGTAATGACCAATCGACTGCTCGGATTGGAGCTTGTTATTTCACTGGTTTCCACAGTAACCATGGCTTTTCTTACAGTGGGAATAACCTCCCTGTCTATCGGCATGGGAGTTGCCTACGCGGATTTCAAGGAAGTGGATCCCAATCGAGCTTTCACGGGCTTCGGCGGGCTGCTCACGATGATCTATGCGGCCCTAGTCGTGGCGGCTGTGATTCTGCTGGAAGCGTTTCCGGTTTACCGGATCGTTTTAGCCGGGTACTTGCAACAAAGCCTGAAGACTTATGATTACGTCCTGATCGGGGGCTGCTTCCTCGGCGCCCTGGCGATTGCCCTCTTTGTTATTATTCAGCCGCTACGTGCGGGGCTGGCCCGCATTACGGAACTGGAAATCTAATACTCTACGGGGCAACAGATGAGTTCCAGACAAGACGTATCTATTCCCTGCGGCACTCTGACACTCGAAGGGGTCCTCGAGATACCTGACTCCGGTGAGAATCCGTCCGCGGCTGCCGTGCTCTGCCATCCGCACCCGATGTTCGGCGGAAATATGCACAACAACGTGGTAAGGGCACTGAAAAAGGGACTGTATCAGCGGGGCCTGATATGTCTGAGATTCAACTTCAGGGGCACGGGCCAAAGTTGGGGCACGCACGACAACGGCATTGGTGAGATCGATGATGTGCTGGCATCAATTGACTTTCTTCAAGGCTTGGAACAGGTGGATTCTGAAAGACTGATCGTTGCGGGCTATTCGTTCGGCTGTTGGGTCGGGTTGATGGCCGCGGCACGCGATCCACGGCCAAAGAGGCTGATTGGCATATCGCCACCTGTTGATTCCTATGATTTCAGTTTTCTCGAAAATGAAACGCGTCCCAAACTTCTCATTGCGGGCGACAGGGATTTTGTGTGCTCGCTGGAGCGCTTTGAGAATCTATTGGATCGAATCCCGGAGCCCAAAAAAGGGGTCATTCTTCCCGGGGCAGACCACTTTCATGTGGGCGGTGAGGATGCTTTGATACGTGAGACGGGCGCATTCCTTGACGCATTTCCCTTTGAGCCTGCTTGAACCCTCACAGGTCCTGATCCGGTCGTTCAACCCTGAAGGAAACTTGGGCCCGAACCCGCCATACATCTATCTGATCGTTGATCATCCTGACATCCTGCTCCACCACACCTATGCGGGTGATTCCTCGCAGGGTCTTCTGTGCTTCTGCGATGATCTGTTTCATGGCATCTTCCCATCCCAGGGCCGATTCGCCGACCAACTCGATAATTTTGATCACGGACATGCTGAGGTCTCCTTATCAAAAGGCAACTTATTGAAAAACCAATAAGTATTTATTGAGTACCCTCTCCGGAGTGTCAATACAGACCTCCCCGAAACGACACGGTCCATGCCCGTTATCACAAAGTTCGGCTGAGTTCCATCAACTTGTCGCGTTTGCAAGATGAGCAATTTCCATTTCTTCCAGGATGACTTGCCCGATTTGCTATTTTCATCTATTCTGTCCCGTCACAAAACTTAACCAGGGGAACATTGCATGGGGTTTGCGTCACGTTCGGTCTCGATGATGAGGTACCGGGTTCGCGGAGACATAGAGGGGTCTTTTTGGGAAGCTGTGGACGCGGGCATAAAAAGAGGCGCCTTTACAGAAATCCAGACTGCCGGCGACGAAGTTGGCATGGGATGGGCGTCTATTGACGACTTTACAGATAGTCAATTCACGGGAGCGTCATATCTTCGGGGCAATTATGCCGCTCTCAGTCTTCGCATTGACACGGTGCGGGTTCCCCCTCGTATACTCGAGATCCAACTCAAGAAGGAGAGCCGAAAGAAGCTGGAAGAAACGGGGCAGCGGCGTCTTTCTTCAGCCCAACGGCGGGAACTCAAGGAGCAACTCAAGGAATCGCTTAAACGGCAGGTGTTCCCTTCCATCCAGATTTACGACCTCATCTGGGACACAGCAAGGGCCGTAGTCTATTTCGGGAGTCATGCGGTGAAGGCCCGGGAGCGCATGGAAGCACATTTCAAGAAATGCTTCGGATTGACACTGGTACCGCTCCTGCCTTACATCCGTGGAGAAGAAATACTCGAGGGCAAACCGGAAGGGCGCCTTCTCGAAGAACTTAAACCCTGTATAATGGCCCCTTGAAAAGCTGGGTATGAGGTAATAGTCCACCGCAGAGAATTCAGAAAAGTTTGCTTTTTCTGCATTTCTCTCGGCGGAGGCAAAGCGCAATCTGGTTTGTGACGGTCAAAGCGACGCCTACCTAACTGGGACCCCCTTTATGCGGTAGGTGCTAGTGTCCTGTCCCGCAAATAACTGGCGCAACCGGCCTTCTGAGTCCCCACGGGAGTTCTGTCGAGGCAGAAAAGGTCCAGCACTGTCATTGCGAGCGCAGCGAAGCAATCTCACAAGGTTATTGAGCAAGCGCCGTAGATTGCTTCGTCGCTTCGCTTCTCGCAATGACACTGACGCGGGTGTTCGCTAGGCCAATGATTTGCAAGCTAATTGTGGGACACCACACTAGCTGTTTTTCCTCTCTGCGTTCTCGGCGCACTCTGCGGTATATCCTAGTCTGCCGCCGAACGCTTACAAGGAGACTGAATTTATGGATTTCCTGGACATACTTCGTGAAAAGGCTTTTCTTGGCCGTGAATTTCTCACTTGGCTCTGGTTTAAATCCGACCAGACCGGCGGCCGAATAGAGATACCAGGCAAAAAAGTGGTTGAAGTCCTCTTTCTCGACCGGATGACACTCGACCTCTCGGATGTGGAGACTCCCCAGACAGTGACCCTGAAGGGGGAGCATTCAGAACTGCGGGAGGGTCTTGCAGCGCTCAAAGAGGGGAAGAAGATAGAAGAGGCCCGGATCTCGATCAGGGCTGGCGACAACGACTTTACGATGATGCTCAAAGGGACGTGGTTCTCATTTGGTTCTTTCAGGACCCCGCCAATTCTGCCTTCAGGCGAAGCTGAAGGTGAGGAAGATGTCGAAGGATCTTTCTTGGAAAAGACGTATCTTATAGAAGAAGGCATGGAGATAGTGGACGATCTGTTCGAGTACTTCCTCAAACTAAGGATTTCCGATGGGTGGGAGGCAAACGAACTCCCAGCGTTGCGCCGGTGGGTGTCCACAGCTTCGGAGTGAAGGGGCGGGACGGAGCCTGTATTTCACCGCGGAGAACGCCGAGATCGCGGAGCGACATTTTTATCTACTCTTCTCTGCGCCCTCTGCGTTCTCTGCGGTGAAAGGTCTGTTATCTTCTTGGGTGAACCGTCCCTGTAGGGCAGGATGACTCCGATACCCCGAATTTCGGGATTGACAAGCGCGAAGGAATAATCCAGAATTATTTTTTGGCTGCGGCTCACAAGAGGACGGGCCGGTCCGGTGCAAGCTTGCGGCCTGAATAATGAGCCAGTTCCCCGATAGCTCAATTGGCAGAGTCCCGCCGGAGGCGGGATTAACCACTGAGCTGTAGTGTCGGTGATTAAGCGGGAAATTTAGGATTTGTGGGGATTTTCTGTCGTAAGGAGTATGTTCCCCGATAGCTCAATTGGCAGAGCGGGTGGCTGTTAACCACTAGGTTGTAGGTTCGAGTCCTACTCGGGGAGCCAAAAAAGACAAAAACTAAGCCAGGATTGCCCCTGGCTTTTATTACGATGAAAGCCTGGGCCTACATCATACAGAGCCAGAGCACAAGCCTTTATTATTGTGGACAATCTACTAATGTCCAGCAACGTCTCCGACAACATAACGATCCAGACTATTGCCTATCCAAGACTACCAAGAGATTTCAAGGACCGTGGACACTCATTTGGTCGCAAGCGTGTGAAAGTCGCAGCGAGGCCATGAAATTGGAAAAGCAAATTAAGAAACGCGGCATTGCGCGATTCCTAGATGATGCTCAATTGGCAGAGTCCCGCCGGGGCGGGATTAGCCACTAGGTTGTGATGGTTGAGGCGCCAGCCGAAATCCGGCATGAGGCGGGATTCGATCCCGCGTTGCGCGGGACTATTCGGGGAGCCAAAAAAGATAAATCCTCCCGCTCGGTTGCCACACCCGCTCTTAACGGGGCGCTACCGAATACTCTAAGCCATGGCGCGGCCATCGGCAAGATTCAGCATCAGGAGTTGGCTTTGCGATTCGACATCCGATTGTTACCGAGGCTAATTCTCGCATGGGTAGGAATGGCGCTGATGACCATCTTACTGGCTCCCGCCATAATCATCGCAAGTATGATCCCGGGCTCCGGATACTCAACGTACCGGATGGGCCGTGCGTGGAACTGGGCTGTCGCAAAATTCATGGGAGTGAGATTCTCCCTTACTGGAGCAGAAAAGGTCGTTCCCGGAGCGTCATACATTATTACCCCAAACCACCAGAGTTTCGCTGACATCCTCGCTCTGTTTGTCTGCCTTCCCACTCCTTTCAGATGGGTAATAAAGAGGGAACTCCTCAAGATACCACTTTTCGGCTGGGCGCTCGGCGCCACCGGCGCGATCTGCCTGGATCGCGCTGACAGCCATCGCTCCGTGAAAAGTCTCCAGGAGAGTACCGACAAATTGCGGGGCGGCTGGTCGGTATTGATCTATCCCGAAGGAACCCGAACTCCGGACGGTCTTCTTCATCCCTTCAAGAAGGGGGCGTTCATGATGGCTGTCCAGACGGGGATTTCGATTCTTCCGGTCACCTGCAACGGGGCTTTCAGGATTATGCCGAAGAAGAACTTTCTGTTCAGGCCGGGCCACGTCACTCTGACCATCGGTGACCCGATCGTCACGGAGGGGCTCACCGTGAACGACGTGCCGCAGCTCATGGAACGGACTTGGCAGGCGATCAACCAGCATCTGCATCCGGGCTACGATCCGTTCGACCCGGCCCTCAAATGTGCCATCCGATAGGGCCGTATTCGGGGTTACACGACAGGTTACCGGATGTTTTTAAAGTTAGGTTACGCTCACTTCCTAAGAAAATCGTTTTGCACCGGATTTGCACCCCTGGGGGCTGCAACGTCCTGAATTGTCGTGGAACATGGCAACGGGTGGCGCGAAAAAACTGGTTAATATGATTGTAGTTTATGGGTGCACCCCGTAGCTGCTAACCACTAGGTTGTAATGGTTGAGGCTTCAGCCGAAATCCCGCATCAGGCGGGATTCGATCCCGCGTCGCGCGGGACTACTCGGGGAGCGAAAAAAGACAAATTATCCCGCCCTGTTGGAAACAACACGGAGCGGGATTTTTCGTCTTAGGACAATCAGTGCGGGACTTTTGCTGGACTGATCTCCGCAAACCGCATTGGGATTTCCGGAGGACGCCATAATTAATTTCTTTTGCTTTGGGGCCGCGGGCCGGGGTTTCCCGTCCGGTATATCCCACCGGACGCCTTCTCTAATCTTCGGACAGGGTCGCTCTCCCTCAAGGCTCGCCCGCGCGGACCGCTCGTGGCGTCGCCGCATGCGTCCATCCGCCGGAGGCAGGCAATGAATCAAGGATGGTGTCCTCGGAACTCAAGGAAAATTTCAAATATCTTTGGCTAGTTCTATTTTCCTTTGAACAGTGCAGGCCTTTTCTCGAAAAAGGCCCTCGGACCTTCCTTTGCATCTTCGGATTGACGAACAGGCTCTGCCAAGAAGTGCTCCAGCCGCAATCCCTCAGAAAGCGGAAGATCCATCCCCCGGTAAACTGCCTCTTTGGCGGCCTGTACGGCAAGGGGCGCATTCAGGCAGATCCGTTCAGCCAGTTTCGTGGCTTCGGGGAGCAATTGATCAGGAGGCACAACCCTGTTGACAAGCCCGATCCGATAAGCTTCCTGAGCATCGATCCTTTCTCCGGTGAGGATCATCTCCAGGCTCTTGCCTAGAGGGATAAGCCTGGGGAGCCTCTGTGTCCCGCCGGCCCCCGGTATGATCCCACGGCTTACTTCGGTGAGTGCAAAGGTAGCAGTTTCGGAGGCGATTCTGATGTCACAGGCCAGGGCGATTTCCAGGCCACTTGCCAAACAATACCCGTTGATCGCGGCTATGATGGGCTTCCATATCTCAAGGTTGCGCGTGATCCCTCCCAGCCCGGGTTCCTTGTCGGCCTTTGCCTCCCGCTGGATCGCAGTCGTGCTGCTGTAGTAATGGGCCAAGCCCTTGATGTCCGCTCCTGCGCAAAAGGCCTTGCCACCGGCCCCAGTGATAATGGCTACCCATAGCTCGGGATTGTCGCGAAAATCGATCCAGGCCTTGTTCAGTGAAGTCAGGGTCTCCCCATCGAGAGCGTTCATGGCCAGCGGTCGATTGATGGTAATGATCGCTATTCTCTCCGTTGTCTCAAACTTGACTGGCATGGTAATTGGCCTCCTGTCCCGTCGCTCTTCACACAGGACGGAAATGTATGATGTTAGGAATGTGCGCTCTCCGCTTATCGGAAAAGATCGCTCGAACCCGTATTCCGTCAACCAGCACGCGCAGGATGTGGTGAACCCTGCGTTTCGCGGGGGAACCGCATCGCTAGCGAAAAACTCGAATGATGCAGTTTGCTTCGCTCACCACATCCTACTGACTGCTCCGTTTCTGCAGCATCCGCGGGTTAGGCGTCACCCTAACGGTCCGACGACCAGCAGTGCCGGCAGCGCGAGCAAGCACATTGATGCGATTGACCAGCCTGACACCGAATCGCCCTTCATCCTGGCGCGCAGGCCTCGCATGCCGATCACGATCCCGGCAACGAGTGAAATGAACACGATCGCCAGCGCGAGGAGACCGCGGGGCGCGCAGCCTATCAGCGATACCGGCGTGAAGTACAAGCCGACGACGGCAAGAGGGGCGAGCGACGGGATGACGATATGCCTGATGAATGCCCTCATGGGTTGACGCCTAACAATAATTAGATTGCTGCGTATAAGATGCGGAGTTTGGGTTTTCTGCCCGCATAATACGCCATTCGAGCGATTGCCAAAGGCGCGCTAAAGCCTTTATATGCAGTTAGTTTCGTTCTGTACGTCGGTTCATGCTGGCATCTTATGCGGATCGGCATAACAACCTCCCTGGATTACCTCGCAGCCGGTCCATCGGACTCCAGGGGCTCATCTTCTATGCAGATACGAACCGGCTGGATAGCCAGGTGGCAAAGGGCCTTAAACTCCAATACCTTAGATATAACTCGGCGCTCGCCCCAGTGCAAGCATAATGTTCTTTGCGGCCTGGTCCCCGAACACAGGCCTGGACTGGTTGCGGCGTAGCGGAGTATTCCGGGGACACCATACTTAATTCTTTCGCTTTGCGGCCTAGGGTCAGGCTTTCATTCCCGGTATATCCCATCGGACGCCTCTAGTCGTCGAACAAACTTGTCGGTCCTCAAAGGTCGCCCAGTTGGCACGTAGCATCGCGGCCTGCACACATTCTCCGAAGGTTGGCAATGAATTGAGTATGGTGTCCCCGAAACTACGGAGAAATGATTCATAATCGAAGCTTCACGGAGCTAAACCATATAGAGATCAAACTTGAATTGTGGCGGCAGATATTAACGCGTCTTATTGCATGCTAAAATTACACTTATATTGTCTGTTCCTCCCTTTTCGTTTGCCCGTTCGACAAGATCATTGCAAGCTTGTTGTGGGTTGGCGGAAGATTTTATGATTGCGAAGATTTCCCGGTCATCGAGCATTTCATTCAGCCCGTCTGATCACAAAAGAAGACAGGTGTCCTTTTCCCAACGTAAGGACTTGAGTTCAGGTTCTATTTGGTCTTCAACGCCCAAGGCCAGGGTGAGCCCGTGGCGCGATTTGTGGGTTCGCGCCTCGGAGACGGTCATCAAACCTTCGCGGATACTTTCCGCCACAAAAGAATGGTCTTCGGTAAGCTGCCTCATGCTGCCGGGATCGACTGCATAGGCTCGACTGTCCCCAACATGACCTATGACAAAACTATTGCCTGACAATAAGGCCACGACAATCGTAGTTCCCATTTCCGCCCAGTCGGGATGTTCTTCAGAAAGCGCGAGAACCATCTCGTTTGCCGTCACAATGGAATTTCGCGTCAGATCTTCCGGTTGCATGCCGGCCACTAGTCCTCTTTGTATCGTCCTCCCGACCGCCTGAACCGCGATGTGGCTTGCCATTTCTCCCGCATTATGTCCTCCCATGCCGTCCGCAATGACAAATAGACCCAACTCCCGGTCTATGAAAACACTATCTTCATTCGTGTCTCTCACTCTTCCACGATGCGTCAAATGACCTATATTTAGGGTGTTCGCGTCGGCTGTCGTATTCACTGGACGTCCTCGCAATCGCAGATTCTGAGTTCGGCTCCGATTGTCTTAAGCTGTTCGCTGAAGCTCTCCATCAGCTGATTCAGTTCCGATTGGTGTTCGTTTTTGCACATGATCAGAAGATTTGTGGCTCGACATGTTGGTTCGGAATGAGGCAGAATTTCTTGACCCGCTTTTTTCACCATGCTTCCGAGTGCGGCCATGACCTGGCCGAGATTGTCGTACCGCGCAGCTGGGTCCTTTTGAGTAGACCGAGCTATGAATTCGCAGAACTCGCCTGGCAAGTCCGGATTCAGCAGCCGCGGATCAGGGGTCGGCTGCGTGATATGAGCTTTCAATACGGCACAAATATCGTCAGGAAAAGGTCGTTGCCCGGTTGCCATCTCGTACGCCGTGATACCAAGGGAGTAAATGTCTGTGCCAGGTCCTACCGGTTCGCTCTCAATTTGTTCAGGAGCCATGTAAAATGCCGTTCCAGGGAGATCTGGCGAGCATCCTCCGATGGGCGATGCCAGCCCAAAATCAACGAGTTTCACGCGATCGCTCCTCTGAATGAAGATGTTCCCCGGCTTGACGTCTTGATGAACGATACCATGTTCATGCGCATAATTTAGCCCTTCGCAAACCTGCAACAAAATTTGCAGCATTCTGGGATATGGCAGCCTGAGTCATTTCTTGAGAATATGCCTGAGTGTTACCCCGCTCAGGTATTCCATAATAATGAAAGCGGTCCGGTAAACGAGCTCTATGTCGTAAACCTTGACGATGTTTTCATGATTCAAACTCGCTATTACCCTGGCCTCATTTTGAAATTTTCCGAGGAAGTCGCTATCCCTTGCGATATTGTGTTTAAGCATTTTGATTGCCACAGGCAAATTGAGTAGCGAATGGACTCCTTTGTAAACGATGCTCCAACCTCCCTCTGCGACAATATCATTGATCGTGTACTTTCCAATGCAGCGATCCGCCGTAATATTTTGACTGCACAGCCTTTCAGTAGCCAGATCCGCGAGGAATTCTTGAATATCAGGGCAAGACAGACAGATTTTTTCATAATCCTTCTGGTTAAGGGCCCATAAAACCATGTCTGTTTCGGCATCCACACTGGCGCTCCGAGTTTCCCCCGTGAGAACCGCGACTTCTCCGACAAGGTCCCTGGGCTCAAGACGCGAGACCGGATAGGATTGGCCTTCTTTTTCCAGGCTCACGATGCATGAGCCTTGTTGAATCACGTAAAAGCAATCACCAATGTCACCTTGTGAAATAAACCTTTCTCCTGCACGAACTTGAACTTTTTTCATAGAAGAGATCAAAGGCCGCTTACATTTTTCGGAGGTGGCTTCCAGAAGTTCGGTTTTCATGAGAAATTTAAAGTCCTCAATGGGGATTTCGTCCCCTAGAGCTGGTTGCAAAACCTCATAAACGTTTTATGACAATCATGATACAGGCGATCTGGATGAAAGCCTCGTACATGCAGACCTGGTGCTCGTATCGGACGACTATCCGTCGAAAGTTTCCGAACCAACTGAAAGTTCTCTCAACTGTATATCGTCTCCTGTATCGATCCCAAAGGCGGTCATCTTGTCTGTTGACATTCCTATGATTGCGTCGATGAGGGGAGAGCAAGTTGATACCTCGTTTTCTCAAGCGCTTGCGCAAAGGGTCACTGTCGTACGCCTTGTCTCCGATTACTCTCTTGGGGCGGGTCCTTGGCCTCCCTGGCCCCTTTTTAGGGACTTTGATTTGCTGGAGTGTCTTTTCGGCGAGCCTGACCTCTGCTGGCGAAGCAGAGTCGGTATGGCTTCCCAGAGGAATACCCTTGCCATCGACCACCACCATGCACTTTGTTCCCTTTCCCCTCTTGGTCTTTCCGACCGCTGGACCCCTTTTTTTGCTGGGAAGAAGCTCGCATCGATGAATGACTCTTCCCAGTCGAGTACCCCGTTGGCATCCAATTCGGAGAGAAAGGCCCTCCACATATCTTTGAGGACTTCGGCCTCGTCCCATTCCTTCAGGCGACGCCAGCAGGTTGAAGGGTGCGGGTACTCTGTCAGGAAGATCTTTCCACCGGGCTCCCGTCTTGAGTATCCAGAGGATTCCCTCGAAGACCAAGCGATTATCCTTTCTGGGGCGACCTCCTTTCGGTCGAGGAGGAGGCTTGGGAATGAGGGGTTCGATCTTCTTCCACTGCTCATCGGTCAGGTACACGACGCGTTTGCTCACCGGACTTACCTCCGGCGAGCTAAATATACATATTATTTCATAAAAACAAGGATTTAAATCATGCGCGATTTCGCGCGCTTATAACTGATCGGCGGTTTTGCAACCGCTTCTAATCTGTGGCCTCTGATCCTGTTCATTGGATGCCTCCAGTACCCTGAGCCGTAAGGCGTAGAGTCCGCAGAGTCTATGCTGATCCGACTATAATGTAGCAGTTGTGTTCCGGAACTGAATTGACTTAAATCAATTTAACGAAATACCGGAACATCCACTTTGCACCATTGAGAGGCTCAGGTGGAGCATCACTGCCGGTTGCGACAACCAACTGATTGTGCGAGTTCCTGAGACACCAGGACCCCTGATAACCCTGGCAGAGACATGAGAAATTATGCGACGGCATTTCGGGGACACCATACTTATTTTTGTCGTCTTGGGGGCCACGGGCCAGACTTTCCCGTCCAGAGTATCCGGCAGGACAACTGCTACGGTCGTCGAAGAAACTCGCGGTTCCCCAAAGATCGCCGGTGTGCTAGGGGCATAGCAGCAGGCGCACATCCGCATGAGGAGGGCAATGAATTAAATTAAGTGTTGGGTCCCCGAACTTAAATCACCAAGGGCTGTCCGGATTAGCGCCGGACTGGTCGGTCAGGGGTTTCTGTTCACCTTCTTGAGTTCCTCGGGAGTACGGCATATCTGTTCACCCTGTATGGACTGGATGTTCGTGAGTACCTGCGAAACCGGTACTGTTCGCTGTACGCCGTTTCGCCCCACACCACGTCTTCCACCACTTGATGGTCTTCTGGCCGCATGATCTTCCATCCCTCCGGGGTCAGCCAAGCGAGGGGCTCCTTTTCGACTGCCTTCACTATTGCCTCTGGGTCCGTTGTCCCTGCACGCTCCATGGCCGCCTTGATGAAGTAGACTCCTGCGTAGGTCTCTTCAGCCATGTAATCCGGGTACTCTTTGAACTTCTCGTGGTATTTCTTCACGAAGTCTCGGTTTTCGGCAGAGTCGGGAGTGGTGAAAAAATAGCGAGATGCCATGTATAGGCCAGCCGGGGTCTCTTTGGCGAGAGGGACGAGAGTCTCCAGAGCCGCACCCACGGGAAACGCGAATTTGATCTCCTCGAACAGCTTGGCTTCCTTGGCTTGCTTGATGAAGTCTACGGCATCTTGACCCCAGAGAGGGCACCATACGGCGTCCGGTTTGGCCTTGCGAATCTGCTCTATATGAGCGGAATAGTCCTTGGCCATAAGTTTCGGAAACGTCTCACCGACGATTTCGACTTCGGGCTTTAGTTCCTTGAGTTTTTCCCTGAACAAGCGCCAGGATTCGTGGCCATAGTTGTAGTCCGGGCCGATGCACATCCATCTCTTGTAGGGTTTAGAGGCCATGTAGTAGGCGCCTGCACGGGAATGCATCATTACATTACTCAGCGTACTGAAGAGATAGGGATTGAATTTTGCTCCCGTCACGGTGTCCGTGGCTGCTTGTGTCACAATGAGGATCTTCTTGTGCTTTCGAGCAATTTCCGACAGGGACAGAGCCACGGCGCTGGAGGTCGGTCCCATTAGAAAGTCTACTTTGTCCTCGCCGATGAATTTCTCGGCGAGTTCCCCGGCAACCTCCGGTTTCAATTTCGTGTCCCCGAAGGAGGCCTTCAACTTCCTGCCGAGCACACCGCCTGAGGCATTAATCTCTTCCATAGCCATATCTATTGCTCGCTGGGCGTTGATTCCATAACCACCCAGCGGGCCGGAGCTGATAAACATGGCCCCGAGTTTGATCGGCTTTTCATCCGCCGCCGCGGCGCTAAAGAATGCGATAGCCAGGAACAAGCCTAAGGATACAATGGACAGCCTCTTCATGATTGACCCCCTCCAAACCCTCATGTGTAAAAGTTGTGGTTGAATGCATCGTCCCTCGATAGTCACTTGGACCCCCAATAACGGCCTCTTGTTCACGGACAGCCTCGGCGGCAGCAGAATTGAGACGATCTTGCCTAAGAAAGGAGCCGTACGCAGTTTCCGAGCATACCTCTCCCTAATGCCCAGGGTCAAACACAATCTTGAATTCAAGGAGTCAGAATTCCGGGGACGTCATACTTATTTTGGCAGCTTTGGGGCTCGTGCCCCCGGTCTTCGCGGGCTGCCGGCCAGTCATTCGATGGTTCCTCGGACTCGAACAGGCCGCCGCGTCGCTTCTCGCTGTCCCCACGGACACACAATTGCCACAATGTTGCCTTAAATAGGGATTTCCCTCGTTTATGGACATATCTCTCAACAGGTTTTCTAGTCAACCATGATATTTGTCCTTTTTCCCCGGCCACCAGTCACCCGTAACCATATTTGATTTGACTTTGGAGTACGTTTTCATGGAAACTGACTTTTCGCTATTTTAAGTATGCCGCAACAAAAGAGTTAGCTCAGTAAGGGGGCAGTATATGAGACGAGTACAATCTATCATTATGATTCCTGCTACGATTGTATTGCTTTTGTGTTTCACCTCAGGCCCTGCACTGGCCCAGGAGAAGAAGGTGGTCAGAATTACCGGGGGAGGGGCGTTGTCTGATGTGGTTCAAAGGTATTCCGAGTCGTACATGAAAGGAGCGGAGAATTGCTCCATCACCGTCACAGGAACGACTACTGGTATAGGCTTTAAGAAGCTGTTTGATGGAGACGCGGATATAGTTATGGCCACGAGAAAGATAACAGCCGAAGAAGACAAGATAGCCCAAGAAAAGGGATTATCGCTAAACTCAACGTATATTGGTCAAGTTGAACTCGCCGTCATTACAAATGGCAAAAATACCATTGATGAGCTGACGATGGAACAACTGGAAAAGATATTTACTGGGGAATTCACTAACTGGAATGAGGTTGGCGGGCCAAATGAGCCGATAAAGGTTACCACCAGAAGGGTGCCCGAATCAGGGGTCGGACTTCGCTTTCAGGAGGTGGTACTGAAAGGGGCTCCTTACGCCAAAGACCATCTGATTGTCAGTTCCTATAACATGGCTCTTATGGTCTGCGGAAAATCATTCGCCGTAGGATATATTCCAACCTCAACGGCCTTTTTCGACAAAATAGAGGACCAAGGGGTCAAAGTATTGGACCTAAAGAAGCAGGCGGATTCTGCGCCGTATCCATTGGCCAGTGGCGTCACCAGGGAAACGCTTTATCCTATTTCGGTGGCTTTTATCTTGTATTGGAATTCGAAATCCGACAACCCATGTATTAAAGGGTTTGCGGATTTTGCGGAAAAACAGACTCAGTGAGGAGTATCCTGCACCGTCCTCATTTTGGACCGCCCTTTGCGCTGCGGGCGGTCCAAAATGAGGACAGCTTTATTGCTCAATGCCCATGGATTTCTTCAAATGGTCGCGAAGGATTTCCACTAGCTTGGCTGAGTGCGGCGACTTCTTGGCCTCCGCGTTCCAGAGGGGCCTCATTGCTCCCCGGAATTTGACAAGCTGGACCTGGCGTACAGTGGATACTTTCACACCCAGACTCTCGGATTTCTTCAAAGCCTGCGCGTCAATTTCATCGGAATGTGAGAAGCTGCTTTCCATCGCGTTCAAAGCTGCCTTTTGCACGTTTTGCTGCTGTTCGGGAGTGAGAGCATTGAGCGACTTGGTGTTGATGATAATCTCGATGACTCCTGGCGTGTGCAAAGCGGGTTTCACGACGTGGGTTAGCACTTCGTAGAACTTGTACTGTTCTATAGTGTACCAAGGGAAGTCAGTGCCATCCACTGTCCCACTCTTTAAAGCCGCGTACTGTTCGGGCGCTGGGAAGTCGATTGCTGTCGCCCCGAGTGCTTTGATGATCTCCGCCTCCATACCCACTGCCCTAATCTTCTTGCCCTTGAGGTCCCCGATCTTTGTCACCGGGAACTTGGTCAGCAAGCCCATGCTGGAAACAGACAGGGCGCTCAAGTAGGTGACGCCGTGCGGGGCAACGGCCTCGGCCATGATCTTCATGTAACCCTTATTCAAAAGGACGTCCTTGGCATCAGCCGCGTTCGCCCAGTTGTAGGGAAGCCATTGGCAATTCACCTCGGGCACCTTGCCGGCAAAGTAAAGAAGGGAACCGGAGTAGCCGTCCAGCTTGCCCTGGCAAACGTCGTCGAAAGCCTCGTTGATTTTGACGTCTTTACCAGGCCAGAGGACCTTCACTTGCACCTGATTGTTCGTGAGCCTTGCTACCTCACTGGCGAACAGTAACGTCGTCTGGCCAACATTGGCCTTTTCGGGGTAGGCGCATTGGATCCGCAGAGTGGTCTCGGCCAGCGCCTGAGCCAGCGGGGAAAGGCCAAGCGCTAGGGAGACCACGAGCACTGCAACAGCCTTTTTCAACATCTCTACTCCTTTCTTTGATTAATCCCAACGTACAATCAAATACGAATTCGCGCCGGGGCGTAGCCAGCAAGGACGCCAACTACACCATTGACCGGCGGCGGCGCGGGGACTCCCGCCATATTTACTTCGATGAATGCACATCTGTGTGAGTCAGCTCAACCTGCTCTCAGAATATGTACGATTTTTGGGGTTAGTGATAGTAGTTTTTTCGTTCGGGACTATTTGCGTTGACCACAGCAAGGTGACAGCATTGGTATTATCCTGCGTCTGCCTGAAGCATTTTCAACGATTGAGAAGATCTTTCTTGGGGCCGCGTTTTCTCATGGGCACCGGCTAGGTTTTCAGTCCAGATCTGAATTCTCGTAAAATCGTTTGCGCATCGCTTTCACGCGCTCAGAATACTTTGTAATGCACTCTCTCCTACAGTTGATCAGAAGTGCCTTGTCCGTTTGGTCCACCACCCTGAAATTGTTTGCGCAATCGTTAAGACAATCCTCATATTCCAACGCTTTCCCGGGAGTCTCGAAATGCCCTTTCGCTCTCTCGTCGTTAGCTATAGCTTCAAGTATCCTGCTCAACTGCTCGACCTGTGCGGGTTCTCCCTTGTCGGCGATGGCAACTGGAGCCGCCACCGGGGCTGATTGGCTCGGTTTTGCTGGTCCGGCCTCACCCAAAAAAGTCATGCCGAGGATAACAGACAATCCTCCCACAAATGCCCCGCCAACCGCGAAGAAATAATGCTTGTACTCCACCCAAATTGAACGGTTATCTGAGGGCAGCGCCATGCCTTCCTCATCCTCTTTTTCCACATTTGCGAGACAAGGGGGATTGCTCAGCGGCAGTATCGAGCCTGGTCCGTGAAGAGAGCCTCTCCGAAGGTCCAGATCAGATTGCTCTATTGCTCCACTTGCAAGTAACTTTCTGAAGAGGCTTTCGAGGCCCTTTTGTGAAATCTCGTATTTCTCCATGAGGGCCTCGTCGGTCATTCCAGACATGATGCTCCGCACAGCGTCTTCAGCGTTCACAATAGCTTTGTCTTCAAGCATCTGAACTCTCTCTTCGGCAAAGGTATCTGTTTCTGAGCCTCATCATTGTGCCGGAATCGATTTCCGATTGGAATGCGAATTCCTCGGAGCCCGTCGCGTAACAGAACTCATTGGAGCCTTTGTGCTATCTAGAGGCTTCACTCGCGGCCCAGGTAAGTCACACGAACTCCAGAAAGTCTGACGTACTAGGCTGTTTCCTTGGCAGCCCCCAATATGTGCCATTCCAGCACGCAGCCTCGTGCCGCGGATTCGGGAATGATTGCGTTACTCAACAGCCTCCTATTAACGCTTCATTCTCAATACATGCGGGACGCTGTGGGCCTTCCCGACTTTCGATTCGTATTGTCCCGCCGGGTCAATCAGACCGGCAAATTCGAATGACGGGACCCCTCCAAAGATGTCGGTGATGAAAGCCATTCGCTTCTTGGCCCGGATAATGAGCAGACCTTCCCACAAAGGTCCATTGGCCGGCGCCAGCCCAACTTCATCAGCCGGCGATGGGTCGGCAATCAGATCTCGCCCCTGACAGTTCTCGATGGGCACAGTTTTCTGTGCCAACGCATGCAAAAGGGTAGGCAATATATCATAATGTGCAGTGGCTGTAGTTATTTTTCTCGGCTCTATGCCGGCCCCCACCATCACGCATGGGGTGCGCATCTGAATTTCGGACATCCGAGTGCCGTGCCTGAACACTCCGTCCTCGCCCATCGATTCCCCGTGGTCACCGGTTATCACAACGATATTTTGTTTCAGGTCGATCGATCGCAGCACTTTCATCAGCTCGTGATCGAGAAACAACAGTGAATTTGCGTACCGATTCAAATGACTTCGTATCTGCTCCCATGGATTGAAAAACTGCCGGAAGCTCGCAGCTTCCTTGTAGATCCCGAATTGGGGAGGGAAGGAATACTGCCAGTGGGTAGAGAGAAGATAAAAAAACACGCATTGAGGTTGGTCGTGGGATGTTGAGATTATACTCCGCAGCCGTGCCAGCTTGCGACGATCAGAGTCCGGCCACTCATTCATTTCCTTAAGCTTGAAATCACCCTCTACCAGGATCTGGTCGCAATATGTATCGTTGAGAAATCGGTCGAGCCCGCGAAACCCTTTGGTTTCTCCCGAAGTCAGATATGTTATCCGATAACCACTGCGTCGAAGAGACTCAAGTAGCTGCGGAGGAATATCGCGATCCAAGTTCTGATAGTATCCTAAGGGGGGACCTCCCGTAAAACAAGGAAAACAATCCCAAGTGAGAACAGTTTGAGCCGGAATAATGCCTCTCCAGCCGAAGCCCTTGATGAGACCACTCGTCGAGTTCCCTCATCAGCTCGGGAGCAATAGCAAAATGACGAAAGCTCTCAAAGAAAATTATTATCACGTTAGGGAGGTTGGCTTTGTTGACGAAGGCCGAAAAATCTGCCGGTCCAGGATCCACAGCTCCGTGAACATACCTCATGGCGACCAGCTCATCCGCTGGCCGCACCCCTGCCAAATACCCCGACGACCGGGGCATCCCCCTTCGATCCTCTTGCTTTGCCCCTGAATACCCGATGGCCCCGGAGAGGTCAGGGGACGATGCCATGCGAACCTGCGCACCTCGGCCTACGGGTTCCTCGACGGAAGCCCGTAAAGCTTCCCGCACCTCTGTAGGAAACGGCAAAGAGGAAAAAGTTCGGTCCAGTACAGCCTTATCGCTGAATAGGAACAGGGCCGGCACAACTCCCCCAATCGCGAATACAAACAGGACCGTCATCAACGCGACGGCCTGCGGAGACCGCAAGCGCGGGAACACGCGGCCGAGTCTCATTGCGGTCCGCCTGGAGAAGATGAAGCCCACGGGACCGGAAATCGCGAACACGCCGAAAACCACCAATGTCTCAGCAGTGAGTTCTTCTGTAAGCCACCGCGTGAACTGATGCTGCGGGTGTGCAAGGATCTCCCGCATGGGAAGCCAATACTCCCACGCGTGATAGGCGGTGTAATTCACCGCAACGAGGTCTACAGCCATGAAATAAAAGATGCCTATCCAGAAGCAATTAAGGACGAGCGGTGCCATCCGCGTCAGCCCTAATGCGATTAAGACTGCCGCCATGAGTAGCAATGGCACAAACCAGCACAAAGATTTGGCGACGAGCAGCCAGAACAGCAGAACTTGGTCCAGCAGGGATAAGCTATGTAATCGGTAAGCCGTGATGACTTGATATCGATCCCACTCAAAGAACCATGCAAACAGGACTGACGATAGGATAAGGAATGCCAGCGTAGCTGGCCATAGCGCTACAGGAGAATTCATCGCCGTGGAAGGGTTGTAAGTCTTGTCCTTTTCTCCCTGGTCGCGGGAAGCGTCAGCAAATGACATGAAGAAGCCTCAAAGAAAGACTTATCTCGGCCGCTGAGAGGGATAGACATCAATATTCTCGTTCCACATCAATTCATATTATCATATCTTGCAGGCGAAGAACGGAGATTTAGATGCGAACTAACAAGCCGGCCCTGCAAGTGCAGGGCAGTGAGAAACCAGATCAAAACAGTTGCCAATGGACTTGTGAAACAATACAAGTAATCCCCACCTTTCAAGATCGATAAAGACTAATCGGAGAGGACAGCACGTTGGACAACAATCAGTACTCCGGCAAGATGCTCGATCACATTCGCATGTACCTGAGCGGCCAGATCCCGCCTCCACCGATAGCGCAGCTCATAGGTTTCAAGATGGTTTCGGTCGAGGAAGGGGAGGCCGTGGTCGAATTTGAGGCTACTGAACGACACTCCAACCCGATGGGCACTCTACACGGCGGTGTGTTGTGCGACATCGCGGATGCGGCCATGGGAATGGCCTACGCAAGTATGCTGGAGCCAGGCGAAACCTTCACCACTCTCGAGTTGAAGATCAACTTTCTTAAACCAATTTGGACGGGTAAGCTTCGAGCAATAGGCAGGGTGGTCAAGCGGGGTGGCACAGTGGGTTTGGTTGAGTGCGATGTGCTCGACGAAGACGGCCAACTGACGGCGCGGGCCTCCAGCACCTGTATGACCTTAAAAGGCCGCCAGGCCAAAGGGAGAGAAATAGCGGACGGCGGACCGTAAATACACATGGAGGATGCTCACATAGCCCCCTTGCCAAAGGCAAAGTGCGAAACTGAAGATGACCCGTTGGGGCAGTCATCCGGGACTGTCTCAAAATGGTCTCCGGTGAGATTCTCTGTGTAGGGGCGCCGCTCGCAGCGCCCTCATTTCGGGAGGTTCGAGCACCACTTCTTAACGAACCCCATTATTGAGCTCCGTTAGTCCGATGCGGGACAATCGACCATCTGCACGGTCCGGCAACAATACCCTTCTCTCCTGCCGGACCCCTGACGGGAAATTTCAGAAGTCCTGCAATTCGTTCCAGCGTCTCAAATGAAGCCCCGTCCCGTGCGGCAAAGTGGACCTCGTAAAAACCGCTCGTCAAGTGATTCTCGGGATACCACGCTCTCACAAGGAAGCGATTGACTGAGCCGGCCACTGAAAGCCCATCCTCCAGGGAGATGTTCCACTTGCACAGAACTCCGGCATCATTGAGAATCCCAATGGAAAACATGGGCCGCTCCAGGAGGTGACTAAAGCGCAAATCCACCTCGATGCCGAATGGCACGCCCGTCACAACCTCTTGCAGCGTTCGTCCCTCCGCATCGTAGAGCCGGGCACTGTAAACGTTTACTTCTTCGGTTGAAATTCGATTTCTCGCACGGAGTTCCCCATGCTCTTGATCTGCTCGAAAAACCAGCTTTTCGTAAGCATTGATCGCATCCAAGGCGGAGCCTTCGGCCAAGAGACTGCCCTTTTCCATTAAAAGGCCGCGTCGCGCCACGAATTGAAGGGTTTCGAGGCCGTGACTAACCAGCAATACCGTAACACCGCTTTCCCGCATCTCTTTAATTCGGGCCATACTTTTGTTCTGGAATTTCAAGTCACCCACGGCAAAAGTCTCATCAATGAGAATTACGTCGCTCTCCACGTTCACGGCGACGCCAAAGCCGAGCCGACTCAACATTCCACTCGAATACATTCTCACAGGCCTGTCAAACCACTCTCCCAGATCGGTGAAATCTTCTATTCCCGGCAGCCGTGATTCAATCTCACGGCGAGACATCCCCATCACAGCGCCGAGCAGCCGTACATTTTCCCGGCCCGTCAGTTCTTTGTGGAGGCCTGCATTCAGCTCTATCATGGGGAAGATTCTGCCGCGTATCTCCACTCTTCCCCGGGTTGGCGCGGTCACACCGGCAAGCACTTTGAGGAGTGTGCTCTTTCCCGCGCCGTTGCGCCCCACAATTCCGATAGTTTCTCCGCGGCGAACCTCCAGATTGACGTCTCTAAGCGCCCAGTTGCGGGCCTCACCGTTGCGCTCGGCAGAATTTGCACTTCCCAGAAGGCTTCGGACTTTTCCAAGAACGTCCGGAATCGGCAAACCGTAACGCTTCCAAAGACCTTCTATTTTGATAGCTATATCGGAGGACATAAGAAAATCTCACCAAGTATTCAACATGATCCGGGCTGCTGGTCGAATATCGCATCTTATCGATGCCGTTATTGTTGCCAGACGCTACCAAAAGGACATTTTGCGGTCAAGTCCCCGGTCGGGCTCCAGTCCTTTCACGCCGCGGCAATAAGAAGAAGTCGCTGTGATCCCCGCGGTGAAGCGGCCGCAGGTATATTCGCAGAAACGGCGGCTCATCAATCCAGTTTTGTGCAGGGATTTGATGCGCAGATCCAAACATGTCTACAACTCGAACCACAAGAATGAAGCATAATATGACATCTTTGTAAGAACCGTGATTTCTGTCGGATGGCATTTCCGCTTCAAGAGACGTTTCAATTTTCTGGCACGAATGTTGAAAGAGGTTGTCCTCGCATCAGGTCTTATGGTATATGGTCACATCATGACTAGTAGAAACTTGAATATCGTAAAAACAGAGACTTCGCGTAACCCGGCTGAATACCCGGTATTGGGCATACTCGCTCTCGGGGAAGCACATGGCTACGATATTTGCCGTCGACTTCACAAAGGAATCGGCCCTATCTGGAAGCTGGGCAAGAGCCAGGTTTACGCGCTGCTGACCCGGCTGGAGCGGGACGGCCTTGTGGCCCACGAACGGGTGGGTCAGGAGAATCTGCCTGCCAGAAACATCTTCAGCATTACCCCGACGGGAGAGGAAGTCTTCAGAGAATGGGTCGATGCCCCTGTAAATCACGTTCGCGATATGCGGCTGGAGTTCCTGACGAAGCTCTGGTTTGCTCGGCAGGCGGACCCGGATCTCGAAAGAACGCTGATTGAGCAGCAGTTGGCTGTGTGCGGAAAAAAGGTGAAGACATTGGAAGCCCTGAAGGCTTCGTGCAGCACCGAGATTGAGTCTCGATCTATCGGCTTTCGATTGACGATTGTCCATGCCGCGGTTTCGTGGTTGGAGGAATTACTTATACAAACCAGCAATTATTCGTCATAGGAGAGGAATCCTTATGAGAGTGTGGAAATGGTTTTCAGTTGTTGCAGCAGTCGCTGTAATCTTCTCTTTTGGTTCGTCCCTCCGGGTTCAGGCGGCGGAGACTGTTACGGTATTTGCCGCTGCATCCGTCACCAACGCTATTACTGATTTAGGCAATATGTTCGGCGGAAAAGGAGGCGGGAATGTGACCCCTTCCTTTGCCGCATCATCCACATTGGCAAAGCAAATTGAGAATGGTGCACCGGCAAACGTCTTTATATCCGCCGACGAGGAATGGATGAACTACCTGTCTGAGAGGCGGCTCATAGTTCCCGAGAGCAGATTCAATCTCTTGGGCAATAGGATGGTTCTTATCGCACCGGCTGACAGCAGCCTGAAAGTAGCTATCAAACCAGGCTTTCCTCTCGCGCAGTTACTTGGAGCAGACCGGCTCGCAACCGGCGACCCCGATCACGTGCCTGTGGGCAAGTATGCAAAGACAGCTCTTGAGAAGCTAGGGACGTGGAAGAGTGTGGAGAGCAAACTTGCGCGGGCCAACGACGTTCGGGGGGCCCTGGCTCTAGTAGAAAGGGGCGAGTGTCCGCTGGGAATCGTATATTCGACAGACGCCGCTGTTTCCAAGAAAGTGAAGGTTGTGGGAACGTTCCCTGAAGATACCCATCCGCCTATCACCTATCCTGCGGCTCTGGTTTCAGGAAAAGATACCCCTGCTGCTCGGGGTTTTCTCGACTTCCTGAAGACGCCGGACGCAAAGGCGGTTTTTATAAAGTACGGGTTCACGGTTCGCTAATGGATATTCTGGAACTATCTTCTCTTGAAAGAGAGGCACTCAGGCTGAGTCTCTGGGTGTCGGGCTGGGCAGTGGTCGGGAGCTTGCCGGCCGGCGTGTTCTTGTCGTGGCTTCTGGCTCGCAAGAAGTTTCCGGGGAAGCTCCTTTTGGATGGATTGGTCCATCTCCCGCTGGTGTTGCCGCCGGTAGTGATGGGGTATATCCTCCTGGTGCTGTTGGGACGGAAAGGGGCTTTGGGAGCATGGTTGTACGATGTCTTGGGGATCACGCTTGCCTTTAACTGGAAGGGAGCTGCTGTGGCCTCCGGAGTCATGGCGTTTCCTCTTCTCGTGAGAGCGGTTCGCCTATCCATAGAGGGGGTGGATCAAGGATTGGAAGCCGCGGCCCGGACCCTGGGAGCCGGTCCGATTCGAGTCTTCTTCACCATTACTCTGCCGTTAATCATGCCCGGCATCCTCACCGGCATAATTCTAGCGTTCGCCAGGAGTCTCAGCGAGTTCGGCGCAACGATCACCTTTGTGTCAAATATCCCCGGGGAGACTAGAAACGCTTCCGCTGGCTCTGTATACATTGACACAAGTGCCAGGTGGCGAAGAGGGCGCTTTTAGGCTGTGTGTCATCTCGGTCATTCTGGCGATGTTCGCCTTGATCTTCTCGGAAGTCCTATCAAGGCGTCTGGCCGCTCGCATGAAAGGCTGACTCATGCTGGACATCAGTGTAAAAAGATTACAGGGCGTCTTCAGGATCCATACGTCCTTTGTTACGCAAGGGACAGGCATCACGGCCCTTTTCGGTCGCTCGGGAGCGGGAAAGACTTCGGTAATCAACATGGTAGCGGGTCTCGTCAGACCTGATGAAGGACGAATCGTCGTAAACGGCAGGACTTATTTTGATTCAAAAAAGGGCATAGACGTTCCTACTGAAAAGCGCCGATTCGGGTACATCTTTCAGGACGGGAGGATCTTTCCGCATCTATCCGTAAAATCCAACCTGACCTACGGGATGAAGCTCGTGCCGCGTTCGGAACGATTCGTAGCGTTCGATCAGGTGGTGGAACTTCTGGGGATTGGACACCTGCTGAACCGTCAACCCTCGAAACTCTCCGGCGGAGAGAAGCAACGAGTTGCCATTGGGCGCTCGCTTCTGACAAGTCCCCATCTGATGCTGATGGATGAACCGCTCGCTTCTCTGGACAATGAGCGTAAATCCGAGGTCCTCCCATTCATCGCCACGCTGCCGAAGGAATTTTCCGTTCCTATCCTTTATGTGAGCCACTCAGTGGATGAGATTGTCAATCTGGCTGACTATTTGGTCATCGTAGATTCGGGGCGTGCCGTAGCGGCAGGACAAGTAAAAGAACTTATGGACCGTTTTGACTTATGGTCTTCTGCTTGGTGCGGTCCCCTGCCGGACCGAGGCATTGCCGCGCGTCCCGTTGCTTCCTCCTCAATGAGCTCCTGTTTTAGCTCACCTGTTACCAAATGATCTCAGACCACGCAAATTACTCTTTTCTTGTGGTCAAAGGTCTGGTATTGATTACGTTTGTTGATCAAATGATTTATCGAATTTTTTAATGTTGCGGGAGCGCAAATTGCGAAAAGACGGATTTCTGCAGGGCCAATAGGTCAAGCTCCACATTGTTATGGCTACTTGCTGCGGGACTTGTCACATACGCCATCACTCTCACAGCTTTGACCGGTGACATAGGTTTTGACGGAGATGACTGGTGGGTACTCAGTTGGCCCTACTGGCACCAGTTCCCCGGCTCAGTCTGGAGCTATGCCAAGGAATTTCTCCGGCCAGTGGAAGGCCTTTACTGGATCGGCATGTTCGAGATCTTCGGCTTCAACAGCGTGGCTTTTCATTTGTGTTCTCTGCTGCTCCTGGCCGGGTCTTGCTTGCTAATGGGTGCGTGCCTTTCAAAGGCGTTTCCGGAACGCAGTCTATTGGTAGTGTTGTCTGTGCTGTTTGCGTTTTTTCTTCCTATGATAGCGTCGCTCACCTACGTCGTGTTCACAGACAATTCCAGACTCAGTCTGCTCTTATTCTGGGCCGCGGCCTTGGCATTCCAGAGCTGGACGGCACGCTCCCAATCGTGGGCCGGGTTGGTTCCACCGATTCTCATCTATCTGCTGTGTTTCCTCACCTATGAAGCTGCAAGCTTCCTGATATTTGTTGTCCCTCTTCTGGTGTGGCCGATCCATAAGCGCTGCGCCAAACGATCCGACAAGAGTTTCATTTTGCGAATCGGCACGGGCATTGCCGCCGCGTTCGTCGCCGCTTTGGCCATAAGGTTCTTGCTTTTGAATGGTGGTGCCGTGGACCACGCAGGCATTGTTCCCTCCCCCAGCCTGGTGGGCGGGTATCTGGCTCTATTACCCTTTTACCTTGTAGCGCCTTTCACCTCGATTCCTCATGGTCAGCCCGGGGTTTGGCTTGTGGCACTCTCAGTCACCTTGTGGGTCGGAGCACTGGTACTCTTCCTTAGCCGGGGAGCGGCTTGTGACGATAAAGGCGTGCAGGTGGACCATCGAGGAAATCGAAGGGAAATATGCTCTTTGCTTCTCATAGGGATAGGGATTCTGCTTTGCGGGATGCTCCCTTATCAACTCGCAGGCTATGGCACAGCTTCGCCGACATTGATTCATACGGCTCTGACCAAATGGGGAATAATTGAGGGTTCAAGCAAGGCTTGGTTCAATTTCAATGAAGCGGGCCGGCTCTATTCGTCCGCGTCTTTTGGGGTAGCATTGCTTCTCGCAACTCTGGTAACCGGTTGGAAGAGTAAGACGGTGCAAATGGCGGCCAGCGTGGGTGCAGTGATAGTAATAGGCTTTATGGCTCTTTTTCATGCGGGTCTCAGTACAGACTGGAAAGCAGCAGCGCATAAAAGGAACGAACTCTTGAAAAGCCTCATCAGCCAGGTCCCAGAGGTGAAGCCGAATACCAACTTCGTCTTTTTTGACCTGGAATCATATCACAAGCGAGCAGCGGTAATTCGTGGATGGGCAGGTTTAAGGGAATTGGTCAGAATGCTTTACGGCGACCGTACCCTGGGGGCTTGGTACGTTTTCCGTGCTACCGACGACAGGCCAATCGAACGTTTGCAGCAGGGGTTTGTCCTTCCCAAGGGGTTCGTCAGCCGAGGCATGAGCTTTGACAAACCGGCCCCTCACGACAGCCTTCTGCTGCTGAAACGCCGAGGAACAAATCTGCTCTGGATGGACGAGCTTACGTCTGACGCCACGGTAGCCACTAGCGCAATCTCGTGGAGAGGCGGCCGTGCGCTCCGTTCGAATCCTGAAAGGGTAATTCCGTGGGAGGGCACTCAGCCGGCTTGGAGCCAAATTACCGAAAACAGATGGGAGGCCGGCCTGACTTCCACTTTGAATCTTATCAGACTGAGCGCAGGCGCGCATCGATTCTTCAAGCGGACATCCCCGCTCCGGGATTACTTAATCGCTGGGCCATATTTCACTAAATAAATCCATCGCCTGCTATATTTTGCGTTTCCGCGCGGGCTTGTAACCAACCGGCGGAGAACTATTTGGGTTCGATCTTCTCTTTATTTACACCTGTGCCCTCGCTTCCCTGTTGGGAAGGGGTCGGAGCCGGCGGCGGTTCGGTATGGGAGGGCGGGAGAGTCTCTGATTCATCATCCCCTTCCATTGCTTTCTTGAAGGTCTTGATCCCTTTTCCCAGGCCGCTCATAATCTCGGGAATCTTTTTGGCTCCAAAGAGCATGACGACAATAAGTAGTATCAGGATCAATTCTGTTGGACCTGGTATCATTGGCCTTCTCCTAATTGGGGGAAGCAGACGGTTGCTTGAACGTGTAGATTGTCCGTGAATTTTTGACACCAAACGGGGGACAAATCAGATATTCCTACGGGTTGAAAGGTCTCGCGGAGCCAAAGACGCGTGACCGCTTGAGGCTAATTGATTGGCTCTAAAGGCGATTGCCGTCGCCATGAGTTGTTCCTCGGCAGCCACGAAGAGGCCCTCGCCGAAAAGCAGCCGAACCGAGCTAGGGGCAGTCAGGCGATGGGACCCAAGCGTGTAGTATTGAAACGGCCCTAACAGGCTGAGAAGAGTTAGAAAAGACAACTCCTTCCAGTCTGAGAACCCCTGCAGGTCTAATCCACCGTCCAGGATAATAGATACCAAGGAGACTGATTCACTAATCGATTCCATGTCTTTCGCTCCTTTGTTGAAACCGAAAGACATCTCTAGGTATTAACTTGTCTGAACCCAATACCATTTCCTTGCCCAAGATAACTTGCTGCCGCTACAAATAGCCCACGATTGGCCACCGAATCTATCAACTTGTCAAAACGATGTCAACGAGCTAGCCCAGTCACGTGTCACCAGTGGTTGTTCACCCATCGTCCTCGACACTCTTCACCTCCTCGGGACTGTTGCCCCAAGATGTGCTGTAAGCCAACGGCTTGTCGAAGCAAAAAAGACATGACAAACACCTTACCTGACCTTTACGATGGTCTATCATGTTATAGAAGGGTTGCGCCCGGGTTTGGCCGTGTACCCGGCGACATGATTAATATACGGTAATAATTGTATTATGCCCCGATTATAGGGAGGAGCCATAGTGGAAAACAGCTCTTTCACAGCCTGCAACAAGGATGGTGATAAAATTGAACCCGGCATGAGCTTGTCGCAACAGGAAGAATTCAGGGCTAATTTCAAGGTCATGTCAGTCGTCTTTCTTGTGGGCGTGGGGCTCATGTGTTTGAAGTTTTACGGCTTCTGGATTACCGGATCCTCCGCAATTCTATCGGATGCCCTTGAATCGATAATCAACGTTGTTGCCAGCGGTTTTGGACTGGGAAGCATTTGGATTTCGGCCAAACCCGCGGATGAAAGCCACCCGTATGGGCACGGCAAGATCGAATTTTTTTCGGTAGGATTTGAAGGGGCGCTGATTATCATAGCCGCGGGGGGAATATTCTTTGAAGGTATGAAGCAGATTCTAAGTCCCCAGGACCTTCCCAATCTCGAAAGAGGGCTCTTTTTCCTCCTGGCCGCCGGTCTCGGCAATCTGGTGCTTGGGATGACCCTGCTCCGAACCGGTCGGCGCACAAAGTCACTTGTCCTGGAAGCGGACGGAAAACATCTGCTAACCGATGTGTTCACATCCGGCTCAGTTCTACTGGGTCTGGGGATCGTTTACTTCACCGGGTGGTTCCGGCTCGATGGAATAATTGCATGCATCGCCGGGGCCAATATAGTGTTTTGGGGCACCGGCCTCGTTCGGCAGGCCTTCGGCGGACTCATGCATGCATCCGATCCTGAACTTTTGGATGAGATTTGCGATCTTCTCGCTCGCCATAAGAAGGATTTGTGGATTGATGTTCACCGGCTGAGGGCCTGGAGATCCGGAAGGCTGGTCCATGTTGACTTCCACTTGATTCTTCCCAGAGATCTGCCTTTAGAGCAAGGTCATCGGGAGGTGAAAGAACTTGAGGGAGTCTTCGACAGGCACTTCGGTGGCAGGTCGGACCTCCTCATCCATCTGGATCCCTGCCTCGATCCGGAATGTCCCGTGTGTGGGCATGCTCCATGCGATCTCCGCCAGGAGAGCATGATTCATCGAAAGATATGGAATCGACAGGCTCTTACAAGCGAAATAGGCGATGATCGCTAGAAAGAGGCCAGACGCAGAGATCCTCGCCGGGTCCTCGATCATAAAAACCGGAGGAAGCTGTTTTGATAGCCCGTCAAGTGCAGATGTGGACCATGAGAGAGGCGTGGGAGGCGGAGCCACGCTTATTGCGTTGCCAGGCAGAACCAGACAATGAAGGGAAATTCTGTTGTCTCGCTGAGCGGACTCGCGCGCCTACTCTCCCCGTAAGAAGGGGTTGAGGCTATAATAGACCAATGCCCCAATCCGGAACTTCCACCATTTCGGGCGCCCGGAGTCGCCCCACAGAGTACTTTGTTGATCCCGCGCCGGGCAGCTCGCGACGGTGGGCGATCTTTGCCATCGGAAGCCTGAATTTTGTGTTGTCCATGTTCTATCGTGTGTCCACCGCGGTCATCAGCCCTGCGCTGGTCAACGACCTGGGGCTTAGCAGCGGCCAGTTAAGCGACCTATCTGCCGTGTTCTTTTATGCGTTTGCCGTCAGCCAGATACCCATTGGGGTGGCCCTGGACCGTGTGGGCTCACGAATCACCATGGCTTTTCTCGCATGTGCGGCAGTCTCTGGCACTCTAATCTTCGCGATGGGCCAGACCTTCCCTCACCTGTTGATAGGCAGAATTCTCTTGGGGATAGGCATGAGCGGTAATCTGATGGTGCTGCTCGCTTTGCTGGCCGCCTGGTTTCCGGTGAACCGGTTTGCGTTCCTCAGCGGTGTAGCAGTCTCTATAGGCGCCATGGGCAACCTTTTAGCGGCAACCCCGCTGGCGCTCTTGAGTCTGTGGATAGGATGGAGAGGGAGTTTCCTGGTGTTCGCCGCAGTAAATACGGTGATAGTCGTGGCGCTCGTACTGGTTATCAGAAACCACCCTTCAAGGTCTGCAACAATCTCTTGGAAATCACCGTCGCTCACCAGCGGCTTGGCACACCTGCTGAGGTCCTACAGTTATTGGGCGATCAGTTTGAGCAGCTTTGTTCGTTACGGCTATCTTGCGGCCCTACAAGGACTCTGGGCAGCGCCCTTTTTGATTTACGGACTGGGTCTCGGAGAGATTGAATCCAGCAATGTGCTGCTGTGCATGGCGGTGGGCTACATGGTGGGGCTTCCGCTTAGCGGCTCCATAAGTGACAGCGTGCTGCGTTCGCGCAAACAGGTCATACTGGGCAGCCTGGTCGCATTCTTTTTCCTCACAGTTTCCGCCCTCTGGCTGACACCCGCTACCTCACTTCCGTATATCATGTTCATCTTCTTCTGCCTGGGGTTCGTTGCAGCGCCCGGCCAGATCATGTACGCCCACATAAAAGAATTGCTCCCACCGTCCATGATTGCTCAAGCCATAACTGCAGTGAACCTGTTTACCGTGCTTGGAGCAGGCATCATCACACATCTGTTGGGCCTGTGGATTGGAGACGACCCAGCGGCCCTTGCGGGGCCGGCCGGCTTCCGACCGCTCTGGTACTTGGGAGCAGCGGCGTTGGCAACAGTTTGTCTGCTCTACAGCTTGGTTCCCGACAGCAGGCTCCGTGACAAATCCATGTAACCATTGTCCCCCGGAGAATCGTCTCCTGTCCTATATGGTGTGCCGGAACTCTTGACGAATTCTAAACTGCGGAACCTTGGGAGATCCAGGCCGGCTCCGCCCGAGTTCGGTGGGACAGGCACCTTGCCTGTCGCTGAAGGAGGGGCCACACCGCACCCCCGACCATCCGTCTGTCTCAATGTCACTTCAGGTCCTTAGTCATACCAGGGGGTTGCTCATAACTAGATGCATTTCTTTGTCTTACCGCCAATCATCAGGGGCGTACAAAATAGCGTAATGAGAAACTCCCACGGGAGATTTCCACTCCTCAATAAACGCTTGTACCTCCTTCTTTGTTTCGATGATGCCGAAATGGCCTTCGAGAAGAAGATCGGCCTGCAAGTTCAAGAGTCTTGCCAGCGAATCTAGATACTGTTTCTCATCGGAAAGCCATTCAGAATGGATCGGGCCGTGGATATCTTGCCCGAAAAGGATGAGTTGATCGTCAATGACGGTCGTATAGACAACTGAACCAGGGGAGTGGCCGGGGCAATGAATGGCCCTCACTGTACCGCAACCGATAGCCAGAGTCGATTCTTGACCGTGCAATCTGATATCGATGGCGAAAGCTTCCAGGCGGGCTCCAAACCAAGCGGCGCCCGTCACACGGTTGTCGCCCGATTCGAGATAGATCGCATCCAACTCATGAGCCACGATTAGGCAGCCATATTCGTCTCTTACGGCCTGGGCCCCGCCAGCATGGTCGAAGTGGCAGTGAGTCAACAAAAGATATTCGAGCTGCGCATTTGATCCCAGGCATTCGGCAATGTTTTTTATTAGTTGCGGGTGATCTCGACCAGTTCCGGAATCAATAAGAGCTGCCCTGTCGCCGAAGCGTACGAGGTAGGCGGCCGCGTCTGAGGGATCGGTTAGCCCCCTTCCGCCCACCTGCCAGAGGTTATCCTTGATTTTTATGGCCACTCAGGTCCCCTACTTGTCTGGTGCAAATATACCATTCGGTTTGCTGCCGCTCATGCGGAATACCAGAGGCTTACCCAACCTAATGGCCACGTAAGATAATCTGGCCAGCGTTGCCAGATTCATAAGAGTGCCCTCTAACAGGCTTAGGCCTAAATACTCTCGTGAACTTAACGCCCAGGAGCGTATCTGGAAGGAAACGAGAAAAAGAACCACGCATAATCGCTACTTCAGCGCGCTTAAAACGCTGAAAAACGATCTGTTGAGGAGATTCAACCGATTTGAAGGCAATCCCGCTTCACTTAGATCACTGGTGGCGTCGTTTGCCTGAGGTCCACATTCAACGCGTGGCTGTATCGCAACTGTTGCAAATGTCGTGACATCCTACACTAACACCCTTCATACCCTTCATGAGCTCCGATTCTACCGTATAACCTGAACCCAAAGTGGAGTGAGTGTAGTCAATACGTATGGGTTTTACCCTTTCAAAAAGTGCTTTTTCGATAACAAATGTCACACCTCTCTCCGTGAAAACCTCATCATCTTCCTTTTGCTCATCCAGGGCCATCACGAGATATGGACCTCTCCACCCGCCTTCGGTCATCAAGACTCTGATGGCCTGAAGTCCTTCGCGTCCTTCCAGGAACTGTTTGATCTTTTCCGATGCTTCTTCACTTACTTCAAACACGTAGAACTCCTTTCAGTAGACTTGCCATTCCCTTTCGACCAATCAACCGGAATTATGCCGCTTTAAACGACCTGGTTCGTTATTAGCACCGACATGGTTGCGGAGACGGGGTAATACAAGACTCAATAAATTCTCGCACCTCTTGTTCTGGCTCAATGACGCCGAAATGGCCTTCGAGAAGAAGATCGGCCTGCAAATTTAAGAGTCTTGCCAATGAATCCAGATACTGTTTTTCGTCAGACAGCAAATCCGAATGGATCGGACCGTGGACGTCTTGCCCGAAAAGGATAAGTTGACCGTCAATGTCTGCAGTGTAGACGACCGAACCCGGGGAGTGACCTGGGCAGTGAATGGCTGTCACTGTGCCGTTACCGATAGCAAGGGTCGATTCTTGGCCCTGCAACCTGATGTCGATGGCGAACGGTTCGAGGCATGCCCCATACCAGGCGGCGCCGGTCACACGGTTGTCGCCCGATTCGAGATAAACCGCATCCAACTCATGAGCCACGATTCGGCAGCCATATTCGTCTCTCACGGCCTGGGCGCCACCAGTATGATCGAAGTGGCAGTGAGTCAGCAGAAGGTATTCGAGTTCCACATTTGATTCCAGGCATTCGGCAATGTTTTTTATTAGTTGCGGGTGATCTCGACCGCTTCCGGCATCAATAAGGGCTGCCTTGTCGCCGAAGCGTACCAGGTAGATGGCGGCGTCCGAGGGATCAGTCAGCCCCATTCCGCCCACTTGCCAGAGATTATTCTTGATTCTTATGTCACTCTGATCCCCTATTTGTCCGGTGCAAATATCCATTCGATTTCCTGTCACCATCCAAGATTGCCTGGCTTATGTCTACCTTCTCCGGTGTTATCCTTCGACTTTCTTTCGACCACATGTTTCAGCTCTTCTTTGACAGCGAAATCCGGGCAACGGTATCCATGACACTCTGCAATCCATATTTGTCGATCATGGATTCCAGTCCTATCTCTACGTCCTCCAGCTTCACTTCTTCTTCCACTTCCTCTTCCCGTTCTTCGTAGATCAGGACTTTATTGAGGCATTTCTCAACACACTTCGGCCTCGATAGCGGCGGATCGCTTTCACACATGTCGCATTTCAGAGGGAGACCGGAATCGGGTTCCTTGAAAAAGTCCCTGGATGGGCAGGAAGCCCTGCAAAAAGAACACTCATCGTATTCCTTTCCGTCAATCACGTATTTATCTCTGCCCATACATTCGGCTGGAGCATACTCGCCCGCGAATACGGGAAGCCATATGTTTTTTAGTCGATGACTGGTCACCTGAATACGAGCCCTTGCCGGATTCATGCTGCTGTATTTCGGTGTAGCGTGAAAAGCGGAGCAGACTACCTCACAGGCCCGGCAGCCATTGCACTTATCAGCATCAATCTTGATGGTCTTTATTTTCTTCTTCATTTTGGCCATCTTTTAAGATCCCTCTCTTTTCTAAATCTTCGGCAACGTAACCCAGATCCAATTCCACCAATCTTTCTTTCGTAGGAATACCGTCCATATTCCATCCCTTGAATTTGTAATACGTAGACAAGAGTTGTTCTTCGAGTTCGGGGACTCTCCTTTTCCAATGGTCTTCAGGCGGCTTCTCATCAGTCCTCGTCATGCCTCTTCTATTGTTGAATGCCCTGTGCAGATTCCGACTCCTATTGACTATTTTCTTTAGCCCGGCTTCATCCATGTCCATCCCTGTCGCCGCAGAGATGAGTTTCGGGTAATTGTGTATATGATAGGGAGGCTTCAGGCAAAATGATGCCATACCGGCGCATATTCCCAGAGCGTCATCAATGTTGTGCAGCATTTCCATCCAGTCCACAATTTCACTGCACATATCCGGAGTTGGGAAATACGGTATCGCGTTATCTCCCCTTGGTTCCCAGTCCAGAACGTATTGTTTGAATCTTTCGTCGGGAACCTGGGGCCAATCCTTTACAAACGCTTCTCTCTGCTCTCTAGTGGGAAAAGCCGCCTGCGGGAAATTCCCTTCAATTTGGGTAATGCTTATCTTCTCGTTGGTAGAATACATAAGGAAATAGATCGGATCCAACATTCCCAGCTTCAGAGGGAGCTGCTCATGTTTCTTGATCGTATTATGATCAAATTTTTCCGCCCCGTTGCCGATCTTTCGGGCCGCATAATAAACTCCGTCAGCCAGAACATCCCCGATTCCTTCCCGCCGGGCCACTCTGTCAAGTAACCAGATAAACCGTCCTTCTTTATCGGACGGACATCCTTCGAAGTCTTTATCAGTAAGAATGCCGGCTTCATAGAGCTCAACAGCGAACGCCAGAATTTGCGGGGTTGAGAATGAGTCCACCCCATACTCAGTGGCACGTTGAAGGATTCTGAAGTTAAAGCGAAGGTCGTCTACATAGGCCGCCATAGAATAAGTGAGTTTTCCGAAGCATTTCATCATGTATTTCGGACCATCCCCGGGCAGACGAAACCAGAGCGCCACATTGCTGCGGACAGTTAAAACAGCTTATCAAGCGCTGCACCGCATCCAATTGAGCCGTCGTCCAATTCTCTTCATTCGGCTTGCTCCAGAAATCTCTTCTCCGAGTGCGAGCATTACCCCACATGAAGTTTTCAGTGTGCCACTTCTCATCAGTGTGCTTCATTTCCTGCGGCGACCCGATCCCTGACAAAATAGTCATCACATTCGGGATGGGATTTGTGTTTCGGAAATTAATATATTCCGTCACCTCCTCCATATGTTCCATGAATTCAGCGCCCCGGGCTAGATGGAGGTCTTTTGTTCCACGAACAGCGACCGCCTTTATATTTTTGTCTCCCATCACGGCTCCTCCGCCGAGCCTACTGGCACTAGACCTGCTTTGCTCGATGGAAGCAGTAAAGACCCGATTTTCTCCTGCCAGTCCGATAGCGGCCACCTGGGCTCTCGGCTCTTTCAGCTCCTCTCTTATAAGGTCTTGAGTTTCAAGAGCGCCCTTGCCCTTCAAATGAGAGGCATCACGGATTTCCACCTTGTCATTGTGTATCCATATATAGACCAACTTGGGAGACTTGTTTCGAAAGATCACTTTGTCATAACCGGCATATTTCAATTCGGCGCCAAAGAATCCCCCCATCATTGGATACGCCAGTAATCCCGACTGGGGCGAAACGAAAGTAACAAGGGTACGGTTAGCGCTATAAGCCGGAGTGCCGTTGAGAAGACCGGAGCTGATTATCAGTAAATTCTCAGGATCAAATGGTTTAGTCTCAGGGGGAACCCTATCCCAGTGTATCTTGACGCTGGTACCCAGCCCCCCAAGATGAAGTTCCGTCAATCTCGGGTCGGTTTCTACCCGTTCAATGTTTCCTCTCGCTAAATCGATTTCCAAATTAAATCCTGTCTCTGCGTACCTCATTTTTTTACCTCCTTACACTCGACTTGCAATATGCTCGTCCGCGCTTCTGCAACCAAAGAAGTGTTAATTCCTGCACCCTTAGTGGCCGAACCAAGCTGTTCCCGATAATATTCCGGTCTAGGCGCTCCGAAGTACATGCTGTCGCTTATTGCAATGGCATCGCCGTCTTCTTCTTTAAAGAGGAACATTTGCCGGATCAATATCCTTCTTGTTCACGCTGGCCTGCCTTTGCTGGATGGCCTCGGAGCCCCAATACTCGATAGGACGATAGAACCTCTTACACTTGCGCCTGGGCCGGAAGATTTTACTGATTGAGACCTGGTAAACGATTAATGCCTCTTTTCTTTTATGAACCCGATTTAGCTGGGCCATTTTTTGAAGATGACTTATGTCATTTGAGACATAAGTGGTACGAATATCACTTATATAAACCCCTTGTCAAGACTTTTTGCATTTTACCGAAAAAAATGTTCAAGTGGATTAGCAGTAGCTTTTGTGCTGAACCTATAGCCGAATGCTGATAATTTATTGAAATAAGTTGTGTGATACCCCCAGCGCCGGCCAATATCATTGGATCAACGACTAAATAACGGTAGATTGCTGAGAAACATCACGCTCCCATTCCTTAAGCAAGACGCACGGGATAAAGTTCTCAACTCTTTTTCAGCTGAGTGGTATTCGGTTTTATACGAAGATATAGTGATCATTGTATTCGAGTCCCCGGAGTGTATGTCGCCAGCAGAAGTGGGAATTTTGACTGACAGAATTAGAGGTGAGATTCGGTCCCAGATGGTCTAGGGGTGTTCCGATTTAGGTTCCCACGCCGCATGAGAGTTTTGTGTTTAAGGGTCTTGCAGCGCTCCAATATGACTTCTCGTCGACCAAAGTATGCATCATCAGGGGTCACGTTGGCCTGCCCCAAGAATATGTGCCACTTGCTAAGTTAGAGGCATAGCGCCTTGACCTCTGAGGTAGCGAAAGGATCACCGGGTGTAGAACGCGATCCACGTTGTGAATACGGCCTCAGGAGCGGATGGGCTTCGCCGTAATAGGAAATCTGCCCGTCTGCCAGGTTGTCACTTTCTATTTGACCCCGGTTGTTCATTCCTATTTGGCGGAAGTCCAGGAATGCCCGTAAAACCGTGGGGCCAAGGAGCGCGAGATCATGGGCATATCGTGATACAAGTTGCGATCATAGCGATAACATCAGAAGTCGTCGCAGTTGAGCCTTGTTTCATTAGATTCTTTCAACGTTTTTCTAGAAAATTCTCGTAATGTTGTGACTCGGAAAAACAATATTCTCCCATCTCTTGACTTTCAAAATGCACAGAACAATCCTAAAGAAAAGGAGATGGGGCATGGGTGGCATGTTCACCGTAATTATGAACTTTATGCTCCTGTAACCTGCTGTGGCTTGCGGATCTTCCAATATCTGGGGCCGCACGAGGGATACATAGAAGACGATGAAAAAACTAATATATACGTTGGCATGCATGTTGATGGTTTCCGCAATTTCAATTCCATTTGCGGCAGCCAGAGATCAAAATCGTGATTCGCTTCAGCACAAGTTGGCGCAGCAACAACGTCAACAGCAAAGATGGGAGGCGGTGATGAACTCAACCGGGGCGGCCAGACAGGAGGCGTTACAGCAGTACCTCTATAACCAGCCCAGCGCTATGGGATGATGAGTCTACGCCGTAATCCATGATCGGGCACTACCGGACCTCGATCACATGTTGATCACGGGCAGAGGAATTCAAGGTCGTCGGAAAGATGTGGGAACCAGTCTCATCGGGGTGCGTGAATGCTAGAGGAGGGAACCCTTCTTTGGGAAGGGTTCCCTCCTGGAGCGCAGGGGTTAGTGAGGAGTTATCGTGAGCCGGTCCCGGCGAAGCCCGCGCGGCCGATTACTTTGAAAACAAAGCCGTATCCGGCATCGGTTTGCTGGCGTTCTCCAGCTTATACTGTTTTACTGTAACGTCCGATTTCAACCAGTCCAAGGCCTTCTTGAGGACAGGATCGGTTTTGGGATCGGCTTTTTCACGCATAAGTCGGCTCTGCTTAGGTTTCTTTTTATTCTCAGGCTTAGCCTCTTCTTCAGCTTCCTGGTCCTGCTGTTTCTTCACTTCAGCTTTCAAGTCCACGTCAGGGACAATGCCGGTCTTTTGAATGTGGCGCCCCTTGGGAGTGTAATAGTATGCGGTCGTCAGTCTTAATCCCGACTTGCTGTCCAGGGGAATAATGGTCTGAACCGAAGCCTTCCCAAAGGATTTGGTCCCGAAGATGACCGCTCGGTCGTGATCTTGCAACGCTCCGGCCACAATCTCCGAGGCGCTGGCGCTCCCTTCATTAATCAGCACCGCTATCCTGAACTTATAGTGTTTCCCCGTCCTGGTGGCCTTGAATTCCATTTGCTGATCCTTGGCCCGGCCATCGGTATAGACGATCAACGCACCCTTTTCCAAGAAGAGATTCGCAACTTTCCATGCCTGGTCAAGAAGTCCGCCGGGATTATTTCGCAAATCCAGCACCATTCCTTTAATGGTCTCGTCTTCACCCATCTCCTTAATGGCGTTGGTTAGATCCGTGTCAGTGCTCTCCTGGAAGCTGGCTATCCTCACATACGGATAGCCTTTCTCGAGATTTTCGGTCTTTACGGAACGCACATGGATGATGGCCCGTTCAAGCGTGTAATCCTTGAACTCCTTAAATCCCTCACGCATGATCGTCAGAGTCACCTTGGACCCAGGGCGCCCTCTCATCTGTTTTACTGCCTTGAGCAAGGTGATGTTCTTGGTGGTTTCACCGTCGATCTTTATGATCTTATCTCCGGGTTTCAGGCCCGCCTTATATGCGGGAGTGTCTTCGATCGGCGATACAATAGTCAGTATCCCGCTTTCAAGAGTAATCTCGATCCCCAGCCCGCCGAACTCTCCTTTAGTCTCAACTTGGAGTTCCTTAAACATCTCTTCGTTTAAATACTGGGAATGGGGGTCTAGAGATTGAAGCATCCCGTTAATGGCCCCCTGAACGAGTTCCTTATCCGAGACGTCTTTGACATAGTGTTTCTGAACGATTCCCATGATCTCGCGGAAGAGCCTCAGCTCTTTATAATCCGGGGACTTGGCAGTGCTTTCTCCCAGAAGAGTCTGGGCCGGCAAGAGAGCGGCGGCAAGAATAGCCAATATGAGAAGCGTTGATTTGATTGTCTTGTTTACCGTCATCCGAAATCCTCCCCTCTGGATGTTACAGAGGTTTCCAAAAAAGCCTCCATTCCGAAAGAGTTGAATGCTATCATACGCCATCGGGTGTCACAAGTGAAGATGTCCGCCGGAAGGAACAAAAAATGGATAGCAAGATTTATCGAGTAGACCCCCGAATGATCACTCCGGTGGCTTTGGCAATGGGGTTTGGGGCCTTCCTACTTATCCTGGAAGGACCCACCCCAAGAGGGTTGCTGCTGCTTTTGCTGCTTTCGCCGTTCTTTTATCTGGGGGCCGAGATCTTAGCGAGAAAGATAGCGGTTGACACGACGGGCATCACCATCTCGAAATTTCTCCGATCAGTACACCTTGAGTGGTCTGAAATCCAATCGCTGGACGCAGTGCGGTCAGGCAGTAAGTTGTTCCTTATCCTTCAGCGGGAGGAAGGGGGGCCGGTAATAATCACCAACACGATTCGACCATTTCCCGACCTGGTCTCATCGTTAGTGGCGGCAGTGCCCGCGGAGAAGATCTCGTCGCCAGTTCTCGACCTGCTCACTGATGCGCCGGGCAAGTTTGGTCCTGTGATCCAGGCGTGGCTGGTATGTCTGGTGTTTGTTGCTCTAGTGATGGGCAAACTTCTTGGGTACGGACAATGATCCGGTTGCCGGACAAAGGGCTTGACACCGACGCTCCAGGGAGTTAAGTTCCCGCCCCAATATGACTCCAATGCGTGGATAAAGGGAACCAAGAGATGCAGATCACCCCTCTGGCCAGCGGCAGTTCCGGAAACTCGTTCCTGATTCAAGGCAACGGGTCGGCCCTGCTGGTGGATGCGGGTCTCTCCGGCAAGCAGATTGTGCAGAGGCTGGAAAAGGTGGGCTTCGATCCCGCGTCACTCGCTGGGATACTTGTGTCGCACGGTCACTCCGATCACATTAAAGGAGTAGGGGTGCTTTCCAGGAAGTTCAAACTTCCCGTATGGATGAATCGAGGCACCCTGGAAGCCATAGAAGACCAGCTAGGAAAAGTCCACGAATTGAAGATCTTTGAAACAGGCCGGGTATTCGTCATAGCCGAATTTCGAGTCCATCCCTTTTCGGTGCCGCACGACTGCACAGATCCCGTAGGATTCCGAATTTCCGTGGGCACGGCCGGCGTCGGCATAGCGACAGACTTAGGAACACCCACCGGATTGGTAGCGAACCTGTTGAGCGGGTTGCAAGTGGTTGTCCTGGAAAGCAACCACGACCCCGTAATGTTGAGAGATGGACCGTATCCCTGGGAGTTAAAGCAACGGGTCCGAGGTCGTCTCGGGCACCTGTCCAACCCTGAAAGCGCTGAGCTGTTGCAGCGGATTGTCACCGACGAGCTTCAAACAGTGATCCTTGCTCACATGTCCCGGACGAACAACACTGCCGAACTAGCCCTCGATTGCGCATGCGGCTCTCTTCATGAATTTCTCGCCCAGAATGGTTCCATTTGCTGCGCCTGCCAGGATGAGGTGGGCCCCACCATCGAATGGTAAGAGGGGTCCGGTCGCAGCAACCCTTCGATCGAGGGTGTTTCTGGAGAGAAGGCTAGAGCCGGATAACAGAATTGGTACGATTCCAGAGGGTTTCAAAGTTTATAGTAGTTGCCAAAAATGATGTCCATTTGGCGATCCAATATGGAGAATCCAGAAGGATCGCCGTGAAGGACCTTTTCTCCGTCATTCCTGCGAACGCAGGAATCCATCCCGCTAGCCGCGGGACTGGACCCCGGATCAGGTCCCAATGCTGTTGATGTAAGCCGCATGCCTCTAATCCAGAACCCTGGCTTTCGACGAGGCTTTAGCCTCGTCATTCCGGCGGAGGCCGGAATCCAGGTTTTCTTAATCTTCCCTGGACCCCGGCCTTCGCCGGGGTGACGGTGTCATTCCCGCAAATCGGACAAAAAGTTTGGCAACGAGTAAATAATTTCTGGGCCTTACAACTTGGGGACGTGTGAAGGTATTTCAGGCGAGGGGAACGTGATCGGCTTATTCATCAATCAGCGGAAGGAGCTTCTCGAGTTCCGCCATCTTGAAAAGGAACTCGTTTGTGGCCTCTTCCAGCTCCTTGGAGAGCAGATGCAGCCTCGGACTGGTTGATGTTTCCTTTTTTTCTGCCGCTTGCTCAGTCATATCGTCACGTCCTACTTGTTGGATGAAGTTCAACAGGAGCATCCAGCTATATTCATAGGAATTATAAACGAATTTAGCTCAGTTGTCAATAACGAATGCATCCTTCCAAGCCCTGAGTGCCTCCCGGCGGGCACCCGGTTGTCTTCTACTCTGCTTTAGGTTATCTTTCAGTGCCGGAGCGCCGGTGGAATATCCGCTCTCAGAAACGAGGAGGTATCGCATTCATGGAATTCGTCGAGACGTCGATTGATCAACATGTTGCCAAGGTGGTACTGAGCCGCGGGAAAGCAAACGCTATCAATGAAGCCCTCGCGGACGAACTAAGGTGTTGTTTTGAGGAGTTGGCAGCGGACGCGGACGTCAAGGCGGTGGTTTTAAGCGGTAAAGGAAATTTCTTTTCCTTCGGCCTCGATGTCCCCGAGTTTCTCCAATATGCCAAAGATGATTTCATCCGGTTCGTGACGAAATTCGCCGATCTCTACACATATATATTTGTCTACCCGAAGCCGGTGATTGCTGCTCTGAACGGCCACACGGTTGCGGGCGGGTGCATGTTAGCCACTGCATGCGACTACCGGGTCATGGTGTCGGGTAAAGCCAGAATAAGCCTCAATGAGATCAAGTTCGGCTCGTCGCTGTTTCCGGGCAGCGCTGAAATGCTCAAGTATTGCACGGGCCCGCGGAACGCTGAAATAGTAGCGTACACTGGCGCAATGTATTCGGCTGAAAAGGCGAAAGGGTTGGGATTGATCGATCAGGTCGTGTCTCAAAAGGACCTGACTGAAAGCGCAGCGGTAGCCGCGCAAGAATTTGCGCGCAGGTACAGCCCTGCGTTCGAGAGCATCAAGAAGCTCTTCCGATATGGCGTCAGCGAAGAGATGAGGCGGATGGACCTACGCTACCGCGATGAGATGGTTGACATCTGGTACTCGGAGCAAACCTGGGAGCAGCTCCAGCATATAAAGATTCACGAGTAGCGCGGCCGAGCCCACATAGGGCAGGCAGCTGAAGCATTGCTCTACCCGCATCCGCAAGTGGAGGTCAGTTCAGATTTGAAGTTGGCGTCGGCCAGCGTCCACCAGAGTCGATTGGGACCAGGCATGTTAGCAGGGAGCGGGACTCCGTGATGGGTGCAGCCACACGGACGGACGTCGTACGCTATACGCAACTGCCCTTTTTCAAGTTCCCAAGCTATGAACTGATCCGCCGCCCCATCCGGTTGCTCACCATTCTTAATAAAGAGCACGTACAACGCTAGCACGTGTACGCTGTCGTTATCCACGCAGTGAAATGAGTCGCTCGCGTCGCGAACGTGCTCGAAACCCGGCGAGGTGGCAAACACTAATCGTGCAGGCTTCTCTTTACTATGATTGGCATGGAGAGAAACCAGCCGATCGAACAATGGATAACCGAGTTCCCATGCGGGCACACATCTTTCAGTTTTACATTCCGTGCCGGATTCAATCGCGTCCATACTTCTTGTGCGGCGGGTCCGCATCAGATCGAGGCTCTCAATGGAAAAGAGAGACCACGTGTCGTCACACGGCGTCGTGAACTCTATAGTGGCTATGGTGAAAAGATCGGCTGGAATGCTGTCCAGGCACTGGTATCTCGGGGTATTGGTCTCGTCAAACAGATTACTCCGAACGATGCGCTGCTCTTGCCTAGAGAATCGCTCAAGCGCGGAATGGTCTGTGTAAGGGTAAAACTTGAGCGAAAATAGCCCGGTTCTGGCCTCGCCACCGTTTCCTTGCCTGGTTGTGCGGCAATCTTGCAACTGAAGATGGTGCACCCCGGGAGCATCGGCGAGCCAAAAATACCAACCGGGTTTTTCACTCCAGATCTGGCTCACACCGTTCAGCCCCAGCAGCTGCATCACCGTATGGACCCATGAGGCCGCGGTCAGCATGTTGTCGATCTTAGTGCGAAAAAGTGATTCAAGATCTATTTGATTCGCCTCCCTTCCGTAGAAACATTTCTTTTACAATTTCGATCTTTTCGCGGCCTTCGGTCCGTATACCTGCTTGACGAGCGCTTTCCAGTAAAATGTCGTCAGGATAGTTCAACGTCAAGGCATAGCTGGACTCATAGGACGCGAAGAATGCCTCCAGGTCGTGCTCCTGCCTCTTTTCCTCGGAACCGGTTCTGAAGGCGGCCGAGGTTTTCACTACCACCTCTTGAAAGAGATCTCTCAGAAAATGTCTTCTGCCTTCATCCATCGTTACTTACCACCTGACCAGTCTTTCGCAGCGGCCAGCCCTCAAAGAACTCTGCTTGGATCATGATTATGCTGAGAAATAGCATGGTCCAAACCAACGGTGTGTCATCCGGCTGAGCCATTCCGGGTACCTTGCCGAGAATTAACGTGGACGCAGACGAATAATAGAATAAGTGGATCAGTCCTCCACCTGCAAGAACTACGATTGTTCGTATCAAGGCCCCCAACCAGAGCCCAAGGTTGTTTGGAACATTATTGAAATAGGTCTTGAGAATGAATGCGGCGAGCATGAAGAACCCCCCGATCTCACCCGCGTGAAGGTAACGAAAATAGGGGGCTTCCATGTACTGGCCCCCCTCGAATGGCGCCATCCAATATATGTTCATGATTTCTAGAAGGATCAGAAAAGTGATCACTCCCAGGCCCAGTGTGCCGAGCACTGTTACCAGACCCTTCAAGAACGTTCCTTGTCCCCGTCGTTCCATCGCCTTCCACGGATAACCCTCCCAAATAAGGTCGGAGATGATGACCCATGATAGGGTGCATAAGACAAGTCCCAGGCTGAAGAACGCACTGCCTGTACCAGCAAAAGACGCCCACCAGGGCTCAACTCCGGCCTTGTTTTGAGGAGGGTAGAACAGATAGCACACATGCGGGTGGAATAGGATGACATACGTAACAATGGTGAAAAAGATCACCGTGAAGAATCGCGACCAGGCCATCACCGCGCGGGTATTGTCAACCCACGGCCATCTACCGAAGCCCGCATTCCACTCCAGAGCCCAGAAAAGAAAAGCCGCGGCAAAATATATTATGGCCGTGGAAGCATTCTCCCTGGCATTGAACGGCTCGGCCCCTGTTCCTCCGGAAGCCACTATGGATTGAGGACTGAAATAAGCCACCCCAAACTTTCCGATAAACCCCCAGAAGACACCATAAGTTACCACCAGCATCAAAATGACCGCGATAACAGTCAGGGTGACCCCTCTGAAAATGCGGGCCGATGCCTCCGGCGAGCTTTCCGCGAACGGATAGAAGTCCGCAATCTTACTTATCAGGACAATGGAACACAAAAACACGGCTACAAGGGAGAAACCGTACATAGGAGTATAGAGTTTCATTACTCCGTTCGGGTGCATAAAAACGTACCAGAGGAGTGTGACAACGCCGAAAACCGCCGCAAAGTTTATCAGTCCGGCAACGTAGTTAAACCTCGAACCTACCTCAGTCCTCTCCATATCCCACCTACCCTCTCATGGGAGTCGTCGTGGTCGGTTGACGTACCATTGGCCGATCTTACCCGGCCGCGTGCGAATCCTAGAACAGAACGGAGTCGCCGTTCGTCAAAAAGACATTACTGGTTTTGGCCACAGTGGATTGCTTTTTGTACTCCTTGTACTTATCAGTGCCTTTCACGATGGGTATGCCGGACTCTGCGGCTTTCTCAGCCCAAATCCAGCCAGTGCAATGGTTACATCCCATTTTTTGTATCTGGAATGACTTGACACCTTTGATAATGTCGTCAAACTTAGGCTCCCATGTCTCAAAGAGGGTTATATGGAGCCCTCCGTAACATCCGTAGGGCTTGTACCCCTCAAAGTTAGTTCTGGCATAGGAAAATAACGACAATATGCCTGGATGGCAGCATCCAGTCACCGTGACAATGCCCTTATCCTTTACATTGAAATACAATACATTTTCGCCGCGAACCCGCAGCAGGATGGGAACATCGAACATCCTGGTCGCAACACCGGGCATCAGCCGGTAAACGCCTTCCCCCTTTTCCCCTTCAGCGGTACATTCCACCAACTTTCCGGTATGTGGGGTATCGTTCTTACAGATGAGGACTTCCTTGCCGTCCTTGGTCTTGGCTTTGTGGTGAGCTTTCTCCCTGAGCAAGGCGATGTCTTCAGGATAGTGGGTCGCCGGAGCATAAATCGTGATGTCGGGCTTATGTTTGAGCGTGGATTCGATCCCCCACAAGTGGTCGAGGTGCCAGTGGGATAGAACCATGAACTCTATCTCACCGCTTTTCAGCATGGACGCAACATTGCTTTTTTCCTGGAAGATGTAGTCCATCCAGTCGGTGCTCCACCCGCTATCCAAAAGGATTTTTCTCTCTTTGCCTTCAAGAGTAGTAACTGTGATCAACGCGCTGTACCCCCCGGCGTTGTCCCAGTCCCACGGGATGGTGTACTGATTTGTCATGGCCCCGCCGTAATCCATCATATTCTTTTTCATGATGTCGTTATTGAACCAGCTTGTTTCACTCAGGACATCGACCTTGACGCTCTTGACCTGCCCAAGATCGACTTTTTGAGCGGCAATGGCCCTGCCCGGAAACACTCCCGCGCCGCCAGCGGACGCAGCGACGCCCGCGGCTGCAACTGATTTGAGAAAATCTCTTCGATCCATGAGGCACCTCCTGGGTTTTGTTATTGAGCGATGGGCATGTTCTGTTTCTGTCTGATTACCAATATCATGGGTATTCTGCTTCCAAAACACCTCCGGACGGCGGGTACCCATCGGTCGCAGTCCATTTTCAACCGATGTGAGTCCGCAACCGTCGTTCACGTTCATCCTGCTTCTTTTTCCATTCCTTTTCGAAGGTCGTAGAGAAGTCCTCCTATGAGTTCCGTTTGTTCGGGCGTGAGGTCAAGTCCGTACCCGTGCATGGTCTTGAGAACCACAAGCCATTCGTCCTGCGTTCGTCCGGGTTTTTCAGGGTCGGCTACGGAATCGTGACACAGGAGGCATTTCTGTTTGTACACGGCGAATGCCTTCTTGTGCTCCACTTTCTTTCGCGATTCGGGAGTTGTTGCTTTTCTCGCCGGCCACGGCCAAGACTATTCCGGCAAGTAGAAACGCGATGCATACTAGGAACGGCAAAACCCTTTTTGCAAGCGATCCGGTAACCATGAGGGCCTCCTCATCGGTGGTATTTCATCCCCAGACAGGGGATACTGAACCCGAGTTGAACTAACCTGCGCTGCAACTTCTATGCCACGTAAAGGGCTAAGGGACCGCGTTATAACTTACTGATTCAACTTAACGTTTTGTGGACACCCCGCCCTATGTGAGCCAGTACGGGGGAATCTCTGGTGCAAAATGCACCAAACCGCCACGACTGAGTGGCATTATGCATCTGTCCGCTCTCTTTGGCCGGAGCCTTGTCTAGAGACGACTTGGTTTCCGAGGCTCAGAGACAGAGGTCGGACAACCACAAGAGGCCGCAAGCCGCTACAATGAACCCTTTCTTCCAAAGTGAGAGACCAGTCATAGCAGTTCTCCAGTATCATTGATTGAAAAGCCGGCAGTGGTGAGGGCTCTAGGCCCTGTGAAGAGGGATGATTTGTAGATTTTGCAAGAGAAGACAATTCTGTTTATGCTTATGAGTCATACGACCATACCGCGACATGGCTGTCAAGAAAAAGGCAACAGAAGTCCTACATGAGAGTGTACTTTAGTGCGCCTCAAAGGCAAGGAACACAGGTCGGCGGTTTTGAACAGAGAGGCTCCATTTTCATCCCACAGGATTCTCCTCCCTATGCTATAAACAAGCAGACACCTGCTATGCGTTTTCTCATAGACGCCTACAGGACCGATGTTTACAGACAAATGAGCTGCAGAAACCAAAAAAAGCCGGCAATTTCGATTTGCCGACTTTTGAATTCGTCCGGTGCTGGAGGCGGCTGGCGGATTTGAACCGCCGTATAACGGTTTTGCAGACCGTCGCCTTACCACTTGGCTAAGCCGCCTCATTATGGACCGTGATTGTAAGACAGCCGTAGATCCGATGTCAAGACAAGGAAGGGCTCGGCCATACCGCGTCCTGCATAGTTGCTCGCATTGACGAAGAAATTCTCCCTCCAAAAGGAGGCCACTATCGCTACGCCAGGCCGCGTCTCTCTTGGTGTCAGGAAGCGCTGCGTAGAATTCGCCAGGATCAATTTCATGTTTCTGCAATCCGCGATGAAAATATTGCTGAGGGGAACAACTGAAATTTGGGCATTTGTGAGAGCAACCTTTGAGTCGTTCTTGGAGGACCATGCCTTGCGAATGGCTGCATCACTGGCCTTCTATACGACGTTCTCAATTACGCCGGCGATGCTCATAGGGCTGAGTGTTGCGGGAGTGGTGATCGGCAACTCGCGGGCGGAGTCGGAGCTGGCAGCCGGGATCGGACGCGTGATCAACCCGGAAGCAGCCGAGTACGTTTTCAGCCTGGTGGCGCGTTTCAGTGCGGAACTCAGGGGAAGCCACCTGCCCCTCATAGGCATTCTGGGCGCTTTGGTGGCTGCCACTGCTGTCTTTGTCGAACTTCAGTCCTCACTCAACGTGATATGGCGGGTTTCGCTCCGTGATCGTCAGGGTCTCTTGGGTATCATTCGATCAAGGGCAATATCGTTTGTATTTGTCGTCGGGATAGGGGTCCTGCTGTTGGTATCGGTTGTGACAAGCAGCGTGCTCGCCACGATAAACGGCTTGTTCATGAAAACTCTTCCGATCCCACAGGAGATCCTGCGCTGGCTGCAAATACTGGCACAATTTGGAATGGTGCCCCTTTTGCTGGCGACGACTTACAAGCTGGTGCCGGATGCGGACATCGAGTGGAAAGACGTGTTGGTAGGGGCCATAATAACAGCAGTTTTGTTTCTGCTGGGCAAATCGGTTTTTGGGATGTACCTACGCCTAAGTATTCTCGGATCGGTCTATGGGGCAGCCGGTTCGTTTTTTATTTTACTGGCTTGGGTCTATTATTCGGCTCAAGTCTTCTTTCTCGGCGCGGAAATGACGAAAGTTTACGCGATGCGTTATGGTTCCCGCTTCAAAGCTCGGCAAGAAGACTGACAACTTGGTATTCACCGGCAGCCCTTACCGAAAGAGCCTCTAGATCTGGAAGCCACGCCGAGGTATCTTCAGCGTTCCCGGCAAATAATTGAACACCAGCCAAATTGCTACTTTTACCCTGAGGCCGATGCTTCCTCAGCCCACAGATGCGCATCCGACATTTCTGAAGAGAAATAACAGTCTTGCATGTGCGGCCAATGCCCTGACACCCCCCAAAACTTCATGAACCCTCCGATTTCTTATCCGCTTGTTTTTGTTCCTCCGGCTCTTTGAGGCGGACCATAAGCCACTGCTGGGTCTTGTCTTTGCCAAAGTGAACCAATGCCTCAGTCTGGTCCTGGGTCAGATTGTAGATGCCTGTTTCCATGATAATGTCTGTGTTCTTGCCATCGGCAAACGTCCACGCGGCCCGCTGACTCTTCTTGTCGACCATCCCTTTGATGGGGCGACCCACGTCAGTGTTCGTATTGTAGTACGTTCCGGATATCACTCCCTCTTTGTTTATCACCAGTTGCAAGACCATATTGGAATCCGGCACATTGGCTTTGCTCAAAGCGAACACTCCCAATGGCATCCAATCTTCACCTTCCTGACCGGTAACTTCCGGAGCCTTATCGGCCAGAGTGCTTGCCTGCTGATAATATTCTTGTGCCGTGGCGGTCTTTTTGCCTCCCACGTAAACGTCATCGCCCTCGTAATAAATGTTCTCCCCATAATCGTAATAGATAGGATCACCATAAGTGCTATCCGCTGCGACTCCTGCAGTCCAGCCGGCGACAGCCCCCCAGGTTGCCGCGCGCCACCAGTAATTCCAGGGGTGATGGTGCTGGTCCCAGTGGTGTCGAGCGGCATTTGGATGATCTTTCCACCACTGAGGAGTGAAAGGCTTGTCATGCCTGTTCTGCCAGTTGTCTCGGATTTGGTTACTTACCTGCCTTTCCGGGAGAGTGGACGGTCTGCCAGCTTCGCCACGTCGGTCGGCTAGTCCGGCCCGATCGGGCAGTTGTGAGGGTTTTTCCAGGCCACCTGGTCTCTGTCCTTCCAGGAGCTTCCGCGCTCCCTCAGCACCCAGAGCCCCTGCAGCCACGCCGGCGCCGATTTTCGCCAGATCGGACCCTTTGCCGGGTCTCTGGCTCTGCGGCAAATTCAGAAACTGCTGTAATTCACCCTTGCTTGGCTTTCCCGTCGCTGTCCTGGGGAGGTTGGTAGTTGCGCCTTTGCCTGGTAGCGTTCCTGTGGCTGGACGCGACGCGATCTGCTGCTTGGAGGTTTTCTGCCTACTTACTGATGAAGGCTGCTTGGATGACGCTTGACGGCTCACTTGTCTACTAGGTTGGTAGGCCGAGGCCCTGGCCGATGACGGCCGACTCATGGACGGGCTCCTGTAAGCTGCCCCGCCTCCGCGATAGCCACCATCTCCTCCACGGCCTCCGCCTCCTCCACCGAAGCCGCGTGCCATGATCTCCTGAGCCCAAATGCCGACAACGAAGATAATCGCTAATGTTATGAATATTGACCTTTTCATTGTTACACCTCGCTCACTTTCCGGCTCGTGATGCAATAGGCTGCTTACGGACTACAGTCACTGCTTCGATGTCCGGCAAGGGCTCCCCACCTACCTCGCGTCCGACCGATTGGAAGGTGAAAATGTTGTCGTCAACATAGGTATAGGTATTGATCGCAGAAGCTTTCTCGCCGGTACCTCAAAACACTCGATGACTTCACGATCCATTGATTACCTTTCCTGGACCAGGTGCCTTGGCCAAATCCACCCTGTGAGTCAAATACCCACGACCTAATGGTTTTCTCCACCGGGTCCCACCCTATGACCTGAGTACCTTGGAGATCGATCTGGCCTTGAACATATACGGTAAACGACCCTGCGATGAAACTCTGATTCCCACTCCATTGATAGACAGTGTCCAAAGTGGCATTCTCGTCTCTATCAATCCATTCCCCAATGAGCCACTCAAGCTCCTTAAGGTGTTGATAACCGACGGAGATTTCTTCCTCCGTGACGCTGGTGAGCTTCCACGCACCCTCTTTCTTGACGTAAGCGGCAACATATTGGGTCTCTTCAGGAGTCTGACCGGAGCGGGTAACAGTTGCTGTGCCTGTCTCTATGGCACGATTAGGACGCGGAAAGCGGATGGACGAAGACGAGGCCTGAAGTTGCAGGTCCTTGTTTTCGGCAAAGAAGGTCTTCAAAGCGGCTTCAATATTCTTGCGTCCCTTGAACGATTCGCCCGAAGGACTGACATACTCCCCATTGTCGCTCCAAGAGCGTGCAACTGCCGCAGCATCGCCGCGATTGAACGCCTCGACGTACGATTGAACAGCTTCCCGGATCCCTGCTTCATCCGGAGCCGGCTTTTGCTGTGCCTCGGTAGCGGTGGCAGCGAGGGTTACTACAAGAATGGCTACAATCGGTATTATTCTCTTCATGGTGAGTTCCCCCAGCTCTTTTAAATTTCAAGGATGCAAATCAACTACAATTTAGATGTGAAATTTTGATTTTCGATTCGTTCTGGTTAGGAATTGAGCATTGCGATTCGCTGTGTCTTAACCAGTCTTTCAGTCAAGCAGTCCTGTGCGGAGGCTGAATGCCATCTCTAATTGTCGGTGTCTATTTCTCCAAGAGAAAATCTGTCAAGGACTCGCCGCAGGGCTCACTTCTTCTCAAACGGGAAAATTACCTTCCAGTCTTTTTTCATGCTGATGACTATCCAGTCCTTCTTCTTTGCCTCGTCATACAGCCCAAGGGTGAAAGTGCCCACCTTGGTATCGGGTAGTCCAGCCGCAGGCCCGTAGGCGTACTCTCGCTCCGCGTCGTCGTGTAGCACCAGCATGCCACACAGCCGCATCCTCGACAAAGTTCATCTTGGTCGGGTGGATGACGCGGACATCTCACTATGATGTTCTGTGATCAATCTGATCAATGTCAGGCAACATGGAAGAAACTGGGCACGCCCATTGGTCATCAGCGCTGTTGGGCGCGGCTGGCGGTCGCATTGTGGTAGGGGCAGTCTTAAGTGGAATCTTGACAAATTAGGAGGTCGGCATGAAGAGGGTCGTTCAGGTGTCGATGTTGTTCATGAGTGGAATGGCCGTCTTGAGCCTTCTGTTTTCAGCGGCTGCGGCCATTGCTGATGGGTCCCTGAACTCGGCCTGACGAGTGGCTACAGGGGGGCAGCAGTCGATAGCAACGTCGGCCGCGCCAGTGACAGTTTACACGGCGAAAAAGATTCTGACCATGGAACAAAGCAACCCGGAGGCCACCGCTGTGGCAGTGGCCGGTAAGCGTATTCTGGCAGTCGGCTCCTTGAGTGAGGTGAAAGCCGCCCTGGGCGACCGCACCTTCACCATAAACGACATTTCCAGTCGAAGGTGCTCCTTCCGGGTCTGATCGACCAACACCTTCACCCGTTTCTCGGCGCCCTCACTCTTTCAACGGAAGTGATCGCAACGGAGGACTGGGTCCTGCCCGGCCGGACTTTCAAAGCGGCCGAGAGCCAGGAGGAGTACCGGGCCCGGCTGAAAGCAGCCGACACTGCCATGAAGGACAAGAATGAATGGCTGTTCTCGTGGGGCTACCATCAGCTCTGGCATGGAAAACTGGATCGCAAGACGCTCGACGCCGTCAGCTCCACCCGGCCCATGGCGGTGTGGCAGCGCTCGTGTCACGAGTTTTACCTCAATACCGCCGCGATCAAGGCCTTGGGACTTACCGAAGAGGGGATGAAAGGCAAAGGCAACGCGAGCAAAATGATGAACTGGGAGGAAGGCCACTGGTGGGAGACGGGGCTCAACCTCATTATGGATCCTCTTCTTAAGGTGTTTGCCACGCCGTACACGCCTGACTTTCGGCCTGAAACAGATGGTTGCCTACCTCCACCAGAATGGCGTGACCGGTTACATGGAGCCCGGAGCGCTCATCACGCCGGACATCTGGAGGCTCTACCAGCCGATCCTGGGTTCGGATGACACGCCCTTCTACAGCTATTTTGTCGTGGATGGCCGCGCCCAGGTGGACGATGGTCTCGGGCTGGCCGAATCACTCGCCGCCACCGAAAAGGAAATTGCTTCGGCGCCCCACGGCAAGGTGTCGTTCTTTCCGAAGCAGATCAAGCTCTTTGCTGATGGGGCAATTGTCTCACAACTTATGCAGATGAAGGACGGCTACACCGACGGCCATCATGGCGAGTGGATGATGACCCCGAAGAATATCGATCAACGGGCACAGTTGTACTGGAACGCGGGTTACCAGCTCCACATTCATGTGAACGGCGATCTCGGCCTCGAAGTGGTGCTCGATGTCCTTGAGCGCCGGATGCGCGAGAACCCGCGCCCTAATCACCGGACAGTTATTATCCATTTTGCTACGTCTACCGAAGAACAGATCGCCCGCATTGCCCGGCTCGGCGCAATCGTGAGCGCGAACCCTTACTACCCGGTAGGGTTTGCGGATAAATACGGCAAGTACGGGCTCGGACCGGAGCGCGCAGACGCCATGGTGCGCTCAGCCTCCGTACTGAAGCGCCACATTCCGCTCTCCTTTCACTCCGACCTGCCCATGGGCCCGAGCTACTCCGCTTAACTTTGTGTGGTGCGCGGTTAACCGTGTCACCCCTTCCGGCCGCGTGGCCGGCCCGGAGCAGCGCATCGGTGTTCAGGACGCGCTGCGGGCCGTTACCATCGAGGCTGCCTATTCCTGGCAGAAAGAGAACGAAATAGGCAGCATAGTTCCTGGAAAGATCGCGAACTTTACGGTACTGGATGAGGACCCGCTTGCCGTCGAACCGATCAAACTGAAGGACATCCCGTCTGGGGCACGATCTTCGAGGGCAGGATCTTCCCGGTTCCGGCCAAGGACAAGGCCCGCAGGTCTGCCGGCGCAATGGGCGGACCGGCCCTCGGCCTGCTCAATGCTCGCCGGCTACGGAGGACTCGGACGATCTGCACCCCGGCGACCTGTTGGGTGTTAGCAGTCAGATGGCGAGGAAATTGAAATCCCACATCGGGGTCCCGTTCGTTGGGAGCTGCCCCTGCGTGGTGGCTCAGCAGGTGGCCAGGGCTTTGACGGCCAACGTGGAGGATCAGACAGGAGATGATGAGGTATATGCGGCAAAGACCCTTCTAGAGGCGGCTGAGGCTGAGCCGCCAAGTTAGGCCGCATCAACCATTATTCTTCTCAGGGCTCGCTGGTGCTTGGGCTATCGAAGTCAGCTCTCGAAGATCCGATGCCCAACTGTGTAATGCAGTCAACGACCTTGCGCATGGACACATCAAGTTTTTCCACCAGTTCGGCCTTGACCATGTGAACTGCTCCGAGCGAAACCGCTGGGGCCGTGGGTATGAATACTGTGACTTCGCCGGACGAATGCTCTTCGACCAGGAAGCCGATCTGCCGGCTCTCTCCGACCTTGACGAGCATGGGTGTCCAATCAAGCCGCCTCGCTGCCTCCTGGCAAACTGGAGAGACACTTTCTTCATTAACTGATA
>CAVUIT010000014.1:0-714527 GCA_963741625.1 uncultured delta proteobacterium | reverse complement strand
GAAGGGGATCAACGAAATGTGGCAGACTGATGCAAGTTACCTGCTCGTGAAGAACTGGGGATGGTATTACATGATATCCGTGCTTGATGATTTCAGCCGCAAGATCCTGGCCTGGCTCTTACAGCCTAGCATGGACACGGATGCGTTCAGTGAAGTCATTCAGTTGGCCTGTGAAGTAACCGGCATGGACCGTCTACCACAGGAACATCGAGCAAAACTCCTTTCGGATAGAGGTTCAGCACTCATCTCCAAGCCCTTTGGCGAATACCTCCAAGCCAAGGGGTTGGCCCATATATTCGCTTCTCCTTATCACCCTCAGACCAACGGGAAGATCGAACGGTATCATCGATCCTGCAAGGAGAAAATAAACCGGATCGTATGGGAGTATCCCGACGATCTTGTGCAAGAGATCACGAGTTTTGTCACCTACTACAACACGGGGCGCTATCACGAAGCCCTTGGCAACGTGACCCCTGATGACGTATACTTTGGCCGACGAGAAGCTATATTGGAGCGTCGCAAGAGCCTTAAACACGTAACTCTCATGCGGCGTAGGGACTTAAACCGAAACACCCCAAGACCATCATCTGGGGCTGAAACTCTCCGCTAATTCTGCCACCCAAAATTCCCACTTCTGCTGACGACATACACTGTCAGATACCTTGAAGACACCCTCGTCGATGTACTGTGCCGGTCTGCACTACATCAAGAAAACCTAATTCCACTAGCCTCCTTTTAGCTTCGGCAATGGTCGGATTGGATTTCACTGCCCTGGCTTTTAACATATTTTGAGTCAAATAGACTATGCCTCCATTCTGAATGACACTTCTACCTTTATTATTTTTGTCCTTTCCCTTGTAATAAACCTGATTCAGGGCAGCCAGAAGGACCAAAACGTGGTGTGGCTTCTTTGATAATTCCAAGAAGGCTTTACTATTGAACATATCTCGGTAAAATATAATCACTCCCTTTTTATGCTCTGGAGATACTCTCTTCCCATTCTTCAATTGTCCTAGGTTTCTTTCATTATGCCCGTCCTGTTTCCCCGTCTCGTCAATTGAGAGAAGTGATGGACTGGAGCGGACGGGGTTAGACTCCAGTCCATCACGCTTTCCAGGCGCTACCTGAAAAGATATCTATTTCTTATTTGCATCCTGGCATCAGTCATAGCGACATCGCCTCTTCATGCCTAACCCACTGTCTTAATTTATCAACATCGGTTTTGACCTCTTCTCCGAATGTTTACATAATACATCAACCTTGTTTACGTGTCAAGTCTAAAATCATTTACATCACACTACGGAGCACTAACGGCAACATTGAGTTGAATTAAAGCTTCATACGTGAGATATGGGCGTAGGGAAGGCACTTAATGATGCAGGTTCATAAGTCTTCTGTCTCGCAAAGGCTTGCTTGGCTTCTGCAACGCTTTTCGCATCAAACCTTACATCTGGAACTGTATGGCGGGACCACGCAGAAATGTATTTTCTTCCAGACAAGCATCAGATGCGTAAAGGAAATTAATATAGGCAGGGGCTAATCAGATGCTCAGTAGTGGGGAAGGCGGAAGAGAGGCAATTCGGCCTGGAGAGGATTCGAGATCACGCCGTGCCTGTGCTCTGGGATGGAGCCGATTGAAGGCGTCTACGGCAGCACCAGTGAGACTCTTAAGCTCTATGGATAAACCATGTCTTAGTAGCTATTAGAGTCTCTAGATAAGGCTTTAGTCGCTATTCCCATATCTTCCTCAATGAGTTTAGCTGTAGTCCTTTAGGACTACGGCTCAAAATTTAACTAGTTAACCACAGTTTGAGCGCCAACAATTCATCTTAGTCGCCAGCTTCATGAGCTTTGGCTACAACACGAATATACTTTTCTAACACTGACCATCGAGACCCAAACACTCCCCAGTAGATAAGGGAAGCTATGATCTGTTGCTCTTCGGGAGTTGAACGTCTGCCAAGGGAAGATGAGCTTCATTCTAAAGATATTGCAAAAGCCGGTAGTCAGTGCAGGCTGTCTTTCCAAGGACACATATTACTTGTGATTTGCACGTTTCACTGTTGTCATACGGCAAAGAGCTAGGTTAAGTAAATATGCCAACCTGTTGTGGTGGGTTGTGTTGAGCCGTAGTGTTGCTAGCACTTGACACGGACACTCTAAATGATTATAATAGAATTCATGAGCTATCTATGGATGTGCTGAGACCATGCAAATGGTCATGTATTGTTGGCCTTTAATTAACCTAATATGGATTTTGAGAAGGTGAGGTATGATTGATCAACTTTTAACACCTGAACAAGTCGCTGACTGCCTTCAGATCTCCTGCAAGGCCGTGCATAAGTTGTGCAGGGAGGGCAAACTTAGTTTTGTGTGGATAAATAACAAGGAACGTAGGTTTACTCTGGAACAAATCAAAGCATACATTGAGTCTCAGGCCGTCAGTAAACCCCGCAATTGACAAAAGGTCCCATAAACGATTACCTTGCCCCTCCAAGAAAGGGGGTGAGAAATCGTTTGGCAATGGGGCAGATCTCCGAGAGGAGATGAGACTATGGCGCTGAAGAAGCGAGGTAAATATTGGCATCTGCGTATTCGGCCTTTTGGAAAACAGGTGTGGGTGTCTACAGGATCCGACTTGAAATCCAGGGCGGAAAACATTGAGAGGCAGATCCTGGTGGCATGTGGTTCCCAGGATTATCGGTCTCTCGACCCGGAAGCGCAGGAATATCTGCCTAGAGATGTTCAAGAATCAAGGATGGCAAATCCCTCCGATCTGGCTGGCGAGCATCCGCGTCAGCGATGAGCTGACTTTGTGGAGAGCGGTCGAACTCTGTCTGAAATACCCGGAAGTTGCAAGAACGTCCAAATCGGGAGCGGCATGAACAGGCCTTCGTCCATCTTGGTGGAATATTTCGGCAAGGATCGACCAGTGAGAGAGATCTGGATTCCTCATATAAAGGATTATCAGATCGAACGCAAGCGCGAGGGTGCTGCACCCGAATACCGTGAACAGGGAAAAAAGCACCCTTTCCAAGATGTTTCAGGTCCTGATTGAGCTTCGACACATGGACGTTAATCCGGCTCGGCTTGGTGAAACCGCTGTCGGAAAAATCGTCAAGAGGCAGGCTTATCTGAGCCTGAGGATTTCCAGCGCATTATGGATCCCTGCCGGAGTGGTATCCGCCGATAGCGCAGACAGCATACTACACCGGCATGAGTCGAGGCGAAGTTCTAGGGCTGACATGGAAAAGGGTCAATCTGCAGAAGCGCATGATTTATCTGGACCGGACGACGTTAAGGAAAGGCAATGGAAGCGGGTTCCTATCCACCGGGACCTGGTACCCATTTTGGAGGCGGTACGATACGGCCAGGTGGTGGGTCTGGATAGCGTGTTCCTGCATAATGGGCAGCCCGTGACGCATAGGACCAGGTGCGATGGTGTTGGGATCGGAAAGTGGCCAAAGTTGGGATTTGATCCGTCCTCCGCGTTTCCATGACCTTCGGCACACCTGGAAGACTAATGCAAGAAGGTCGGGGATGCACCCGGAAATCGAAAGAGCGATCATGGGGCATTCCCAAAGAGGAAAATCAGTTCACGAAGGATATGGACTTATCAGCGATGAGGAGCTTGTAAGGGCCATCGACGGATGACTTTCGACCATGGGGAAACGGAAATTCTCGTGCGGGGCGAAAAGGAAAAAGCCGACAAGGAGTGGCAGCTCCGGGTCGGCCGAAAGATGTGAGCAAAATGTGAGCATTGCGGCTCTCAGGAAAAACTGCTCACAACATAACTTGTTAATATTGCTGGTAGTCCCAAGGGGTTTCGAACCCCTGTCTCCGCCGTGAGAGGGCGGTGTCCTAGGCCTCTAGACGATGGGACCGCAGAATTGTTGAATACCAAGCGTAGAGCCTATTGTCAAGATATGTTACCGCAAAGAACGCTGAGAAGGGTGCGATTAGGGTAGTTGCCAAAAATAATTTCCATTTGCCGATCCGAGATCGAGAATCGGGAAGGCTCACCATGCCAGGTTCCGGATTCTATCCTGCGAAACGCGGGACTAGACCCCGGATCAGGTCCCAATGCCGTTGATTTAAGCCGCATGCCTCTTATCCAGAACCCTTGCTTTCGAAGAGGCCTGACCCTCGTCATTCCGGCGGAGGCCGGAATCCAGGTTTTCCTAATCTTCCCTGGACCCCGGCCTTCGCCGGGGTGACGGTTTAGCGAGATGGACATCTCTTGAGTAAACAGCACGGGATCAGAACCAGGGTGACGGTTCGGTTGTCAGAAATTGGGTGAAAAATGTTGGAATCAGGCATAAACTGTCCTGTCCACAATCTCTGCGGTAAAATATCAATATTCCAATTCTTGCATTTTCCCTGTAAGATTGATTTCGAGGATCGAGACCGCAAAGGAGCTGACGGTGGAAGCGAGATCAAAGGGGAGGGGATTCAAGTACAACGAGCGATTCCTGGAATTCATCAAGCTTTTTGCCCAGATCGGGTCGGATTCCAGGATTTTCCCCAAGACATGCCATACCTGTGGCACAGTGTACCGCAATTTTCCCGAGTACATACACAACACATCCCCCACAGCCCACTGCCTTGAAGAATACGGTAATGCCGTGGATGCAAATTTCACAATGCAGTATCGGAACTGCGATTGCGGAAGCACTCTTACCATAGCGTTTACGAAAGAGACTTATCCCTTGCTGGACAGGTTTCTGGGAGATGATTGGCAAGGAATCCAAACAGACCGGAAAGCCTGTCCAGGAAGTGGTCACGGAATTCCGCGAGCAATGTAACCGCTATGTGGTGGAACAAGAGCCGTCCTAAGGCGGTAAGATTGGGGGAACCTTCTTTCTGTAAAGGATTATTTATCCTGCTCCGCAAAGGAGCCCCAGCGGGGCGATAGAAAGTAGCCAGGCGATTTATCGCCTGGGCCTGAGCGCACAATCAAGATCTATTCGTCCCATTCGGGACGATTGATGATCTTGGCTCGTTCAACGCCGTTTTCAGTCGTCCCTACGGGACTTGATCTCTTTAATCACCGGTTCCCTGGCCATGAATCGCCAGGCTACTTTCATCGGTCCCCACGGGACCAAAATGATCCGGATAGAGTAGACGCGAATCCGCACCGGCGGACAAGATAAATTTTCCATTTTGTAAAGACGGTTCCCCGATTCTGCCTCGTTTCAACCCAAACTGGTCCCACATGGCGGTGACCGGCCATTGTTTAAGCCCCAGAGTTCGTTATGGCTGTGAATTCGGCCGATCCTCGCGGGAGTCGCGGATTTCTTGTCCCTTGAAACCTTTTGGGACATCTCCTCATCTAAGTAGGCAAATAGCGAGAACGGGCCGTCCACGTAAATTGCCAAATCGGCCCGGGGGGTGTTGTCATGACGAGGTATGGGACAAAAGATTTCCTTACCGACCTTCGCAAAGGGATGCGGTCAGAAGAATTGATCCAGAAATACAACCTGTCCAGCGAAAAGCTCGACCAGATTTGCCGGCTCCTACGCCGCTCTGATTTGGTCGCTCTGAGACGACTCTGGGAACAAGATAAACTTTCGGATACCCAATTTATGAGGGCTTTCAGTGAAGTTGAAAGCGACTTGAACAATAAAGAGTGAAGGTAATGTTCACCGCGGAGATCGCAGAGACCGCAGAGAATTCTGTTTTCTCCGCATTTTTATCCGGTGAAGCATCGCGCATTCTTGTAGGTGACAGCGAAGACGATGGTGGCCTGATTGGGAACCACCCTCATGGCTTATGCGGCGGTGTGCAAGCCGTTTTGCCTCTCCGCGTTCTCGACGCATCCCGCGTCTCGCGGGACGGTGAACCTGCCGGCCCGCTGAACTCTTGCCCTTTGGCAACTCCTTCAACGCTCTGCATGTTTATGGAACCGGGACCCCTTGCGTTTTAGCACGAACAGCACACCCAATAGTATTAGGGCCACCAGGCCCAGGGGGGCCATTACTACTATTTTGTTCGCTATGCCATGCCCTGAAAAGTGATTCCAAGCCTTCAGATAAGTCAACCAGAGACCCGTGTAAGGTACAAAAGACGGTCCTTGCAACGCCTGCGGCCTCTCTTCAAATAGCTTCCAAAGCTCCCTTGCGGTAACGACCTTGAAACGTTTGTCTGCTGTAACCAGCTTCAAGACATTGTCCAACTTCCTGATGTTCTCTTCATTGGGGCCTGTTACCTGGTCCGGCTCGTACGGAACAGTCGCGGGGACATAATGGTAAAAAGAGGCAAAATGAATAAAGAAAGTCGCTACGGGCAAGCCGTTTTCAGCAATTTGTTTCAGGGCCTCCTCTTGCTCCTCCCAAATAGTCTTCTCAATATCGAGGGAAGTCATCCCGGAATACCCGAGAAAAGGGACCCTCCTTATGAGCGTGATGGGAAGTTGATGGACGCCTCCTATCTGCACGAACCTGTTGATCAAGTCTTCGGGCAGAGGCATTTTGCTTCGTGGATCTACTGGAAATATTGACGAATCCATACGAATGCCAAATTCAGACAACAGGCTCAGCGTCTCCTGGTCTATCGCGTACTCGTTGGCTCTGTGAGCAATGGGAGGTGGGGCCCCGATCCGCTTGAGGTTGTCAATTGCTGTCCCAAAGATTCTTCTGCGCTCTTCAACCGAATACATGGTGAAGAGCGGCCGGGACGGCTCAATCGCCGGCGGATACGGGTCCAATTCGAGATCGTGCCCCCGTGATCCCAGATGACTCAGATTGGAAACCATCTTGTCTGTGAGATGCGGCGGGCACAAAGAACTCACAAAAAAAGTCCCTTTCAGACCATATTTTTCGAGTTTTTCTGCTACGAAAAGCGTGCCGTAATCTTTACCCTGCCAGGTCCCTTGAAAATCCTCTCCGCAGGGCCAGCAAACCTCCGTGGTGAAGACCAGATAAGTGCCGCGAACCTGTTCGGGCATCCAAACCAAGGCGAGCACAACCAGAAAAATTGTCCCGGCAAGTTTCCTGATCCACATCGCTAAGTCGGAACGGGTCTGCTTGGCCATGAAACAGGGCCTCCGGCTCATTGAGGCAAAATGTCTGAGGTCGCAACTCCTCGGATTTCGACCCCAACGGGGTCTCTTGTCCTCGCAATAGCATTTTAACGAATCAAACTGTGGTCAAGGCGGGAGATGGTCTCAAGGAAACTAGCTCTCGGTCTTGCGCTTGCAGCAATTATCAGAACAAGTGCGCGTTTAGCCCACACGAGGGCGGCCGCTGAAAGCCAGGTGGTTCGGATTAGCCTCTTCCGTCATTCACGTGAAAACGGGAATCCAGGCTTCTATATATCTTCTGGACCCCGGCGTGCGCCGGGGCGACGGCCACGCCTCCGGCGTGACTGACGGGAATTCTTTGAGTCAACAACAGCGGTGGGAACGGGGGGTGGACAATGCTGATAATCAGGACATATCACACCCGAGGTCCGCCGCCGTACATTAGGGGAGCATGATACGCACAGTGGTACCCTTCCCGAACTCTGATTCGACTTCAATGCGTCCCATGTGCTCGTGGACGACCCTCTCCACGATAGCAAGGCCCATACCGGTGCCGTGAGCACGGGTAGAGAAGAAGGGATCGAAGATATATTCCTTGTCCTCATCCTTGATCCCGCTCCCGTAATCCTTCACTTCAAGGACTGTACCCTCACTCGTCGGGTAGACCGCAGTGTCCACAACAGCCCCGTCATTGGAGAAACCTATGGCGTTTGCCAATACTTGCTTTACGGCCAACCTAAACAAATATGGATCAAATGTGACCGAATGCTGCTCGGGCATTTGATTTCGGAACTTCAAAGATATATTTCTCTCAAGCCCCGCTGAGGCCATCTCAGAGACCGCCTCAGCCACGACTGTCAAGATGTTCCCTTGCGTCGGGTTAATTTCAGGCAGATCGCAACACTCGTGAACTCGATCCACCACCTTTTCCAGTTGTTTCACATGGTCAACGATTATTCGACCGTATCGTATGGTCTCTTCCGGGTTCTTTTTCATCCTTAAGAATGCGGGTTGCGAATCCGCCGATGGTCACCATGGGATTTCTTATTTCGTGAGCGACTCCCATTGCCAATTTGTGAAGGCTTCTAATTTTCTCTTTCGCGATTCTGTCCTTTTCACGGATCAGTTCTTGCTCTTCACGACGCAGATTGAAGACCTCGGTGATATCTTTGAACAGCGCCACAAATCCGATAAACGTACTCTCATGCTCGCCCGCCGCCATGAGGTAAGAAGTGGTGGCAGCCAGGCGTCTGACAAAGCCATCAGGGTGATGGTAATCCACTTCACTATAGTTGTTGACGTTCTTGCCATGAATGGCATCGAGAAATATCTGATTGAAATCGTAATTCTTCTCACTCATGAAAAACAACATCTCAAGGCCGTGGTCGATCAAATCGTCCGGTGAACAACCCAGCATTTGACCGCTGGTCTTATTTGCGTAAAGGACGTCGCCGTGTTGGCCGAGCACAATCAGGCAGTCACTCATACTGTCGAGAATGCTTTTGACTATAGGAGACTCCGTGGCCCCCAGGCTCACCAAAGAGAGAATTTCAAGGCTCTGATCTTGTGATTTCAATGATGTTTACCAATCTTGCTCAGACTTTAAGCCTGTTAATAGACAGAATAATGTTGATTTATTATTGTGGGCAAGTCAAGGGCAAAAAAGGCATCGGGCCACAGTTCACAGAACCCGATGTCCTCATTTCATCGTTTTTTGGTGAGCACCTAACACTTTTCTAACACAGCACACTCATGTTATTTGTGAACCCCAATCCCGGTTCATAGATCATGTGTCTTGGAGGTGAATGACATTGAAAAAGAATCTGTTAATTGCCGTATCACTTGGCCTGTTCCTCGCGTCCACAGCTTTCGGCGTTGAGGTGGACCCCAATCTTATGTCGTACAAGCCGGTCAGCGGAGTTTCCGGAACCGTGAAGTCGATCGGTTCGGACACCCTGAACAACCTTATGACCCTTTGGTCTGAAGGCTTCCGAGGCAAATATCCCGCCGTCAAATTAGCCATCGAAGGCAAGGGTTCAGCGACCGCACCGCCGGCCCTCATCGAAGGAACTGCTCAGTTCGGCCCGATGTCACGAGAAATGAAATCTAGCGAGATCCAGGCTTTTGAAAAGAAATTCGGCTACAAACCTTCAACCATCCGTACAGCGGTGGACTCCCTGGCCGTTTTCGTCCACAAGGACAATCCCATCAAATGCCTCACCATGAAGCAGATCGACGCAATCTTCTCGAAGACGCGGAAAGGCGGGGCCGCCAAAGAGGTTAAGACGTGGGGCGATCTCGGCCTTACAGGTGAATGGGCCGACAAGCCTATTTCTCTGTACGGACGTAATTCCGCGTCCGGGACCTACGCGTATTTCAAGGACGTGGCTCTTTTCCATGGCGATTACAGCGATAAGGTGAAGGAGCAGCCCGGCTCTTCCGCTGTTGTGCAGGGTGTGGCCGCCGATAAATATGGCATTGGCTACTCCGGCGTAGGTTACAAGACGGCGGATGTGAGAACAGTGCCGCTTTCCACTAAAGAAGGAAAATGTTTCGAAGCCGTGGCTGAGAACGCGTACAGCGGAGACTATCCGCTTGCCCGGTTCCTCTACATCTATTTTAACAAGAAACCGGGGCAGGCGCTGGATCCGCTCATGACGGAGTTTATCAAGTACGTCCTCTCAAAAGAAGGGCAGCTGGTAGTAATTAAGGACGGCTTCTATCCGGTGTCCAAGACGCTGGCCGAAGAAGATTTGAAGCAATTGGCAGCCAAGTAACTATGGTGAAACAGGTCGAGTTTTGGGTTAAGGTCACCCTCCCCTAACCCCTCCCGTCGAGGGAGGGGAATGAGGAAACCCTCTCCCCTGGCGGGAGAGGGAAGGGTGAGGGATCTTAACCATAGTAGTTCACCCGCGAAACTCAATTTTCTCACAATCGATCCTATGAATGGCAGAGGGATGTAAATGCTCCTCCCCCACGCTTTTCCAAACCCGAGGGTCACCATTTCATGACTCTTTGAATTTGTAACCGACACCCCTGACTGTTTGGATGCAATCACCGGCCGAGCCAAGCTTTTTTCGCAGGCCCACGATCTGAACATCGACAGATCGGTCCGTAACCGCATAGTCTTCCCCTTTGACGGCATTAATTATTTTTTCGCGACTGAAGACCCATCCCGGGCGTCGGGCTAGAAAATGCAGGATCCGGAACTCCGTTGTGGTCAGAATAATGGGGATCCCTTTTAGCAGTACTTCATGGCGAGCCGGATATATACTGAGATCGTGTATCCGTATTAACGCGTCGTCAGCCTCGTCATGTTCTCTTCTCCTGAGGACAGCCTTGATGCGTGCCTGCAAAACCCGAGGACTGAATGGTTTGACAATGTAGTCATCAGCGCCCAATTCCAACCCTACGACAATGTCCGCGTCCTCTCCTTTGGCAGTGAGCATGATTATGGGAGTACTACCGATCGCAGGGTCGCGTTTCAGTTCCCGGCAGACACTTAGCCCATCAAGGCCGGGGAGCATCAGATCCAGCAGAATTAGGTCTGGGTGCTCCTCTCGGGCCTTTTGCAACGCAATTTCACCGGATAGGGCACTGGTTACGCGATATCGCTCTTTCGAGAGGTTATACCTTACCAATTCAAGGATATCTTCCTCGTCGTCAACCACAAGAATCTTTTCTCTGGCCATAATCATTCTCCGCTTGCTCGATGATCACTCGTCACTTAGCCTCGGCAGCGCCTCAGGAAGCTTCTCCAAGAAAGCAGCTATCTCGTCCCTTACGCGACGGTAGTGCAAGAGCTTCTGCTCTTCATCGGGTGTGTCCTTTGCAAGTGCGACAGGATCAGGAAACCCCGCATGGATGAGCTTAGCATCGCCTGGAAAGAATGGACAACTCTCCTTGGCCTTGTCACACAGCGTGATGACGTAGTCAAATTCCAGGTTGGGCAAGTCATCGATTCGCTTGGACTGGTGACTCGAAATGTCTATTCCTGCCTCTGCCATGACCTTGACAGCTCGCGGGTCCAGGCCGTGCTTCTCAACCCCAGCAGAAGCCACTTCTATTGTGTCTCCATACAGATGTCGGACCCAGCCTTCGGCCATCTGGCTTCTGCAAGCGTTTCCAGTGCAAAGGAAGAGGATTCTCAACCTGCTTCGATTCGACCGGCTAGCTTGTGACATCGTTCATAATCCTTCGGAAGGCTAATGCGCCCGCTTTCAGTTACAGTTGACACTCAATTCGACAGCTATGTTGTATCGTAGGTTTGTGGCGAACACATTAAGGCTTTGTTAGAAAAAGGTTAGCAGTGCCCTGCGAGATCGGAATGAACCAGATAGGACAGAGAAGGATCCGTTTCAGCGCAAAAAATGAAAAGATCCGGAGAGGTAAACGGTTTGAGCCTAGTGCGTGGCAGCCTCTTTGAAGACTCAAAGTGACAAAGTCTGACCGGCAAGATTTTGAAAAAGAGGCACCAGGGAAAGTTCATGGCAATTGCCCAAACCGCAGTTATGCGGACCGACAAAATGATTTAAAAATTGCACAGGTGATAGTCGTGTTTAAAAGGGGACGCAGGGAATGAGTGAACTGAGCCGATTGCGGGGCGCAGCGGCCGAGGCTGTCTCAAAACAAGAAATTCGGGCGGGAGATGACCTGGGTGCTGTAGGGGCGGTTCGTGAACCGCCCAAAATCAGGGCGCTTCTCGAAGCGCCCCTACCGTAAGGATGTCCCCAACGACGATTTTGAGACAGCCTCCTCGCTGCGCCCCTCGTTAGGGAACCGGCAACAGCCGAGGAAGGTGCGAGCACTGTTACGGCTCAATCTTGGTGCCGAGAACCTGTAGGAACTTCGCCAGCCAGTCTGGGTGCGCAGGCCAGGCAGGTGCGGTTACCAGATTACCGTCCACATGGCCCTTGTCCAAGGGAATATCGACCCATTTACCCCCAGCGCTGTTGACGTCAGGACCCACCGCGGGATAGGCCGAGCAGGATTTGCCCCCAACAACCCCCGCCGCGGCGAGCACCTGCGCTCCGTGGCAGATAGAAGCTATGGGTTTGTTTTTCTCGGCAAAATGGCGCACCACCTTGAGCACTCCTTCGTTGAGTCTGATGTACTCCGGAGCACGGCCCCCTGGAATGACCAGAGCGTCATAATCCTCAGCCTTTGTTTCCGAGAACGTGGCGTTCAAGGTGAAATTGTGCCCTCGTTTCTCGCTGTACAGTCTGGTCCCCTTCAAAGTCATGAATTGCGGTCCGCACTATGTCGCCGGCCTTCTTGTCAGGGCAAACCGCGTGAACCGTATGCCCAACCATCAGTAGGGCCTGGAACGGCACCATGACCTCGTAATCCTCCACGTAGTCCCCGACCAACATCAGAATTTTCTTGGCTCCCATGTTCTTTCTCCTCCCCAAATTTGGTGATGAAGTTAGACAACCCCTCCGAAATTCTGCGGCTATTATTTCATCCTAAAGGTCTTGGGACCCTTGATCAAGGTTTTTTCGGACCCTGTGCAATAAGGCTTGGGTTACTTCCTCGAGTTGTGAATACTTGACAGGAACTATTGAGATGTCTACCCTATAATCAGAAATGGCTGTCTGGTGACGCCATTAATTGAGAATGTTAAAAACGGGTAGCGAAGGAAATGTCGAGAGTGTTCTTATGGTGCTAATTATAGGCGCCACAGTAACGCTTGAGAGCAAATGGAGCGAGACAGCGAGTACGAATAGAATCGCCGGAGTATGGTAAGTGATAGGTTGCACGTTGTTCGAAAGCGGGGAAGGCATTGAAATGGAATTGATAACACAAACAAATGGAAGACCAAAAGAATGCTTTCAATGCCGGGTGTGAAAAATAGGGGAGGTTTTAGAAGGCGAGTGAACTCGGCTGAACGCTCTTAGCTATGTTTTCTTCGAGCGACCTGTTCGATCTTCGAGGGGCGGGGCAACGGATGCGGGGGCAAGAGTGGGACCATGAATGCTCACCGGCTCCTCTTGGAGCAATAGAATAAAAAACATCCGACCCATCTCCTCGATCTCAATTACTTGAGACCTCAGTATTATGTTGCGGGAGAAGATTACAAGCTGACAACTAATAAAGGGCTGCGTATCCTTGAAGGTACAATCATTTCGCATCTGGCAGCATTAAGTTTAGCGTGGCTGTAAGCCAAGGCGATTAAAGCGCGACAAGAGTCAGTTGCAATGGAGCGCATCGTAATAATTGACTTTTTCTTTAGTGAACTACTATGAACTGACGCAATACTGTGTTTTCCTTTTGGGGATTTGATGAAACCTTCAGGCTGAAGAGTCCTGTGGTTCCAACTCCAAGCGGGCAATTTGCGGGATCTGTCCGGCGGGCTGTTGGGTTAACGTCGTTTACGATTCATCCGGCAAAGTGGCTGAAGCGAGAGCGGATAGTGAATCCGAGTGGGGGGCCATCTGTAAGCTCGGCCGTCACTCAGGCGAAATCGTATATTCACGGATCGAGTTCTTCATCCGCTGCGCAGGGTAGGCCCCAAAGGAACGTACGAGTTTGAACGTATATCCTGGGATGACGCCTACAATATCATAGTTGACAAGCTACAAGCTATAAAAGCACACGACGGTCCCGAGGCCACCGCGATATACACAGGCCGCGGTAGTTTCGAGCTTGCCAAATGTGACATTTTTCAGCCCAAAGATGTGGCCGTCTCTTCTGCTTCCAGTCTGCTCTTCCCTTTTGGGTCGCCCAACACATTAGGGGTCGGGGCACTCTGTTACGTATCCTTTGCCATGATTGCACCGCATGTGACGATGGGCGGAATGCTGATCAACATGTTCTCGGACCTCGAGAATGCCCAACTCATCGTAGTGTGGGGCGCGAATCCTGCTACTGACTCTCCGCCTCTTGACTTGACCCGAATCATGAATGCCCGTGCCCGAGGAGCGGAGGTCATCGTGATCGACCCACGGCGGACGGGCACAGCAACTCTGACGGAAGCGCAATGGATACCAATCCGGCCGGGGACTGATGGCGCTCTTGCTTTGGGCCTCTGTAATGTGCTCATCGAAGAAGAGCTTTATGACGAGGCCTTTGTGCGAAATTGGACCCACGGCTTCGAGGATTTCGCTCGTTATGTCCAACATTTCCGGCCGGACGTGGTGGAATCCATTACCGGAGTGCCTCAAGAAACGGTCCGGAACCTTGCACGACGCATCGCTCAGACTCGGGGCGCATCTCCTGTCATGTACAGTGGTCTCGAATATAGCGACAGCGGGGTGCAGGCCATCCGGGCCACTCTTGTACTGTGGGCATTGGCCGGCCAGTTGGATGTTCCAGGGGGCCGATGTTTCACCATGCCGCAAAATCAATTCCCCATCAATCGGGAGGGACATATTGCAAATCCGGACGTCCGCAAGGCCCTGGGGCGTGATCGGTTCCCCGTGTACAGCGCTTATCGTGGTGAATCCCATGCGATTGCCCTACCCGAAGCGGTGCTGGAGGGCAAACCCTACCCCATCAAGTCCCTCATTATTGTGGGAGGCTCAATCATCACGGCATGGCCGCAGCCAGCCGTATGGCGGAACACGCTGAGTTCCCTGGATTTTCTGGTGTCCGTTGACCGGTTCTTAACGGCAGACGCTGCTTACGCGGACATAGTACTGCCCGCGACGACTTATTATGAAATTGAGTCCTACATGGTATATGGCCCGGTTTTCCGCTTGCGGGAAAGGGTCATTGAACCCGTGGGCGAGGCTCGGCCCGGTTTTTTTATCTTGGCGGAATTAGCTCAACGTCTGGGCTACGGGCACCTGTACCCACAGACTGAAGAGGAGCTTCTCCGCCACGTGCTGAAAGGCTCCGGTTTTTCTCTTGAGGACGTCCGCTCTGCCGGCGGAATAGTCCAAGTTCCCACGACCATGATGCAATACAAGAAGTGGGAGAAGGGCCTTTTGCGGGGTGATGGGGAACCCGGTTTCCAAACGCCTACCGGCAAGTTTGAGATCGCGTCCACCATTCTACAAGAACATGGTTACGATCCGCTACCTGTGTACACTGAGCCCGGGGAAGGGCCCCTGGCGCAGCCGGAACTGGCGAAGAGTTTTCCGCTGGTGTTTAACTCCGGATCGCGGGTCACCAACGATTTCCGATCCCAGTTTCACGGCATTCCCGGCCTCATCAAGGACCGCCCCGAGCCGACGGTCATGATGAACAGTGCGGATGCCTTCGCGAGAAGCATAGTTCACGGAGATCTCGTGGACGTGATAACGCCCCGCGGGCGGACAAGCTTCCGTGCTCAAGTCACGGACGGAATAATGCCTGGTGTTATTGATGCGGACATGGGCGGCGGCGGTCCGCTTGGACCGGAAGCCTGGCAAAAGTGCAATGTCAATGAGCTGACCGATCTCAACCGCTATGACCCCATATCCGGTTTTCCCGTGTACAAGGCACTGCTCTGTGACGTTGTCAAAGTAAGGGCAGGTGCGGGAGAACTCATTGCGGAATCAGCGGAAGACCCGCGAGGAGGAGTACGGCTCAAGAAGAGCCACAAACCCTCTCAGGCTCAGCGGCGGATCTATTTGGATCACAACGCCACCGCGCCAGTAGATCCCGAGGTCGGTAAGATCATGAGCCGGCTCATGGAAGAGATTTATGGAAACGCATCCAGCATACATCACCCGGGTAATCAAGCCCGTTTTGCGATTGAGTCGGCGCGGCGGAGTGTGGCGCAATTGCTCAACTGCACGGCTCGGCGGATTATATTTACTGGCGGAGGCTCCGAGGCGGATAATCTGGCGATCAAAGGAGTGGCTTTTGCTCACCGGCTCCGGGGCAAGCACATCATAACTTCCGCCATTGAACATCCTGCAGTTTTGGCGGCTTGCCGATGGCTCCAGGATTTCGGATTCGAGGTTACTCACCTGAAAGCGGACCAGGAAGGACTTGTGGATCCCGCGGATCTGAAGGCGGCGATTAAGCCCGAGACCATACTGGTCAGCATCATGGCCGCGAACAATGAAACCGGGGCCATACAGCCAACAGGTGAGCTGGCTATGGTGGCGCACTCACGGGGAGTGCTCTTCCACACGGACGCGGTTCAAGCCGTAGGAAAGATTCCGCTCGATGTTCAGGAGCTTGGCGTGGACCTGCTCACCCTGTCGGCTCACAAACTTCATGGTCCGAAAGGCGTGGGGGCACTGTATGTGCGGCAGGGAGTAACGCTGGACCCCTTGGTGCACGGTGGCAAACAGGAACACGAATTACGTGCAGGAACCGAGAACGTACCAGGTATCGCAGGGCTGGGGAAGGCGGCTGAATTAGCCGTGCAGCGGCTGCCAAGAATGGCTGATGTGCAGGCGCTCCGGGACCGATTGGAACGAGGCATCCGAGATCTCGTTCCTGGGGCAAGACTCAACGGTCCGAGGGAAAATCGGCTCCCCAATACACTGAACGTAACATTGCCCGACCTGCGGGGTGAGTCCGTTGTTCTGGCGATGGATCAGAAGGGGGTTGCACTTTCATCCGGGTCGGCGTGCCGAGCGGGTTCGCCGGATCCTTCACACGCGTTGTTGGCGATGGGTCTATCTGAAGCGGACGCTCATTGCGCCCTGAGATTTTCACTGGGAATCGGTAACACCGAGGGCGAAATTGACCGCACTGTGGGGCTTTTGGGCGAACTAATGAGAGACGTATCCTCAGGAATTCGGTTCGTTCCTTGCCGCTGACGAAATGAGAGGGGGAGTGATATGTATCAGGCTTTGCTGGCCGAAGAGAGAGAGATTAGGGTCCAAAACGGCCCGAAGAAATTAGCCGTCTCGCAAATAGCGAGAGACGTCCGCCGCGGCTTGACCGCGGATCAAAAATTCATACCCAGTAAATACTTTTACGATGCACGTGGATCGAGATTATTCGAACAGATTTGTCTGCTCCCGGAATACTACCCGACGCGCACGGAATTGTCCGTTTTGCGGCGAGACGCAGGCGAACTGATCGATGGATTTGACAAAGGCGACCTGGTGGAATTGGGTTCGGGCTCGAACCTGAAAATTCGTGCTCTGTTAGATGCCATGGGGCGTTCACGTCGCGCGACTACTCGTTATGTGCCTGTGGATATAAGCGAGGCAGCCCTTCTGTCCGCGGCCCAAGGATTGGTGAGGCGCTACCCGGAATTAAAGGTGGCTGCTGTGCAGGCGGACTTCACGCGGGATCTGACCAACATCCCTTCTGACCGTCGCAAGCTTCTTCTTTTCTTCGGGAGCACTATCGGTAATCTAGATCAAGACGAGTGCCGAATCTTCCTAAGGGCTGTTGCCGAGACCCTTAGAACGGGCGACCGCTTTCTCTTGGGCCTCGATATGTTGAAGCCCAGAGGAATCTTGGAAGCTGCGTACAATGATGCGCAACGGATAACAGCGGCCTTCAATAAGAACATTCTCCTGGTATTGAATCGTGAGTTGGACGCCACATTTGATCTGAATGATTTCGAACATGTAGCTTTTTTTGATCCGCACAGCGAGCGAGTAGAAATGCACCTGCGAGCCAATTGTCCGGTCACTGCCCATATTCGCGATCTCGGATTGTCTGTAACTCTGGACAAAGGGGAAACCATACGTACCGAGATATGCCGCAAGTTTAGCCGGGCAACCGGGGAAAAGATGGTCGATGAGGCCGGCCTGATGATCGCCGGATGGCATTCGGACCCCAAAGGATGGTTCTCGATTGCGGAGGTAGTGCGAAAGTCTGGTTGGTGAGTAGTACCGGTTCACCACCAAACAGTGAGGATCGGTTGGTGGCAAAACCAGCACTGACATGGCTGGTAAATTCATCCTTTACAAATCGCAAAAAATCCTGACAATTGTTTGAGCCGTTTCCGGGGGCGCGACGGCGAGCTTAAAGGACGATATGTCGGTCTCGGCGGCTGTTGCGTGATCCCGCATTCGCGGGACTTTCCCGAATTCATAGCACGATGGCGTCTATTTGGTTGGCATATCTCAAGGGCTGTCAAGGAAAAATCTTAGTATGTCAGGCTCCTAGCCCTTTGGTACAGCCTCGCGTCTTGCATACTGTCATGGCACGGCTCTTGCTCTCCCAAAATCCAGTGCAGCATCAGGAGGTGATTCAGAATGAAAGACCATCGCATAGTTGTGAACCCTTTTCGGATGATCAGCCCCAAGCTCGATTCCGAGGCTCTGAGGCTGGAAGAATTCCACGAAAAACCCTTTTCCGAGACCGTCGCGCTACAAGAGGGCTTGTTGATAATGGTCAGCAAAGCGATTGAAATTACCCGCTTGCTCTCAAAGGCCGTCGTCAGTGGATCCCAAGCACAGATGAACAAATGCGAGGCACTGGCAAAAGATGTCCATGAACAGGAAAAGGTGCTGACCAGGAATTTGCTATCCTCCGAGGTAAAGACGGTGCGGCTCGGTGATCTTATCCGTTTCCCCTACCGCTTGGAAAGGGTAGGAGACTTGCTGGAGAGCATCCTGAGATGCTGCCGCATTAAAGCCCGAGACGGAATCCCGTTCGGTGACAAGGCCCATGCCGAACTCGATCAACTCTTCGCACTTTTGGCAGACATGTTGGTCAACCTTCGCGATGCCTTCGTGACCACCAATAGATTCCTTGTGTCTCGTATCCTAACTGATGGCCAAAATCTCAGCCAAGCTCTTCAAGATGCTCGGCTAGCTCACTGGGAACGCCTGGAGCGGGGATTCAGCTCACCTCAAGCCTCGTCGCTTTATCTGGACATTCTGGACTCCATCACCGGAATTAACGAATACATAGCCAAGATGTGCGACAGGCTCGTGGTCCTTGCGGAGGCTATGGAGGAAGAGGAGGCGGCCCACTGAAGAAGCGGCCCTGATCAGCCATCGCGGGGTGCGGCAACCAACGAATCAATATTTCATACGAATGTGCGTTTAAATGAGTAACATAGCGTCGAAGAAGCATGAGAATCCGCTAACCTGTCATTCCCGCGCAGGCGGGAATCCAGAAGGGTTATAGCGAGCAAGACTGGATTCCCACCTGCGCGGGAATGACGAACTTTTCGCATCTCAGAGTTCCCTGACGGAATGCGAATTAGTATCAAACGGATCTTGAAGTGGGGCATCTTATGCGGATCGCGGTCTTTGGAACTGGAGGCGTGGGCGGCTATTTCGGGGGCCGGCTCGCGCACGCCGGAGAAGATGTTGTTTTTATAGCTCGTGGCGAACATCTCAGAGCCCTTCGCGCCGATGGTCTCCGCGTGGATAGCCCGGATGGTGATTTCACCGTATTCCCCGCGCAGGCTGCCGAAGATCCGCAGGAAGTGGGGCCGGTCGATGCGGTCATATTGGGGGTGAAGGCTTGGCAGGTGGGGCAGGCTGCGGAGGCCATGCGCCCACTGATAGGGCCCGCAACCTTTGTGGTACCGCTTCAAAACGGTGTGGAAGCCCCGTCGCAACTGGCGGCCGTTTTGGGCAAGGAACATGTATTCGGCGGTTTTTGCTACATAGTCAGCTTCATCGTGGGTCCGGGACGTATTAAACACGGTGGCATGAAACCCTATGTCGCTTTCGGCGAATTGGACAATCGTCCCAGCGAACGCGGGCACCGACTCCTCGATGCCTTTTCGAAGGCTGGGGTGACCGCGGAAATGCCTCCTGATATACATGCAGCCATGTGGGGGAAATTCCTTTTCATAGCGTCATTGAGCGGAGTCGGAGCGGTGACCCGCGCTCCCGCAGGCGTTATGCGCACCTTGCCTGAAACGAGACAGATGCTTGAAGAAGCCGTGAAGGAGATTGCCGCAGTTGCAAAAGCCCGCAAAATCAATCTGAAAGATGACGCGGTCAGCGCGACCATGGCAGTGATCGACGGACTGCCGCCACAAACTACGGCTTCCATGCAACGGGACATCATGGAAGGGCGGCCTTCTGAGCTGTCGTCCCAAAACGGAGCGGTGGTGCGTTTAGGACGCGAGGGGGGAGTGCCTGTTCCTCTGAACGAGTTTATTTACAGCAGCCTCACACCGCTCGAATTGCGGGCTAGGGGAGAAGTGCAGTTCTGAGCCACAAGAGCCCATAGCGACTGTCTGTCAGGCGGGTGCGGCCATTTTGTGTCAGAGAATCAGGCAATAACCACTACCCGCTGGTAAGCTCTCAGGTCTCCGTGGCTAAAGACTGTCATTGCGAGCGCAGCGAAGCAATCTCTCGCACCGCCAAAGCTGAGATTACTGGTGGGACCGGCATCTTGCCGGTCATCCCTAACAGACAGGCTGGAAGCCTGTCCCACCCATCACTCCTCGCAATGACACATGACCAGCGATCCCCCGCGTAACTGAGTGGTTACTACCCGCTGCACGCTTGACTGGGCCACCACGGCGAGATATGCTCCGACCTACCTGAAATTAAGGTCTTTTTGCCTGGAGGGTTTCAGTCGGTTTATATCGGTAAGGAGGGGAAGTTCATGCACGAGCCGGGTACAGCCATGTGCAATCCGGCACAAGATGGGGGGCGGCCATGACGTCCGAACGGTCCAGAACTCTCCCGGACACAAGGATGTTAAAACCACGATGGTCTATACCCACGTTCTCGACCGCGGCCCGTCGGGCGTTCGCAGCCCGGTGGATGGGCTTTGAGCTAATCCAGGGAGGTTGTTATGCCGATCCGCATAAGATGCCATGATAAACCGCCGTACAGAACGAGACCAACGGGATATAAAGGTCTTAGCAGCGAGTTTGGCAATCACTCGAATCGTGTGTTATGAGGACAGAAAACCAAGACTCCGCATCTTATGCGGATCAATCTAATCATTGTTCAAGCATAAACAGGAATAACCATGTCTCTACTTGGTGAGGAAGTTGTCGAAGAGTGGTTGAACCGGAATGGCTACTTCACCATTCGTGGAATCAAAGTCGGAGTGGATGAAATCGACATCTTGGCAATCCGGCCACTCCCCGACTGCAAGTACGAGTGCCGGCATATCGAGGTCCAAGTCTCGATCAACGCAATCTCCTACATCACAAAGGTACCCGCGGCCATCCGGAAGCAGACCGGCATCGGCCCTCACAACACGAAGAGGCGAGATGTGGCGCAGTTGACGCAAGGCGTGCATGAATGGATAGAGGCCAAATTCAACCAGCCTCGTAAGGTGCAGTTGAGGAACTCCCTTTTCCAGGTTCATGGTCAAGGGAACTTGTGGTCGGGAGCGTCAAACACGAGGAGGAACTGGATCTCTTGAGACAAGCCGGAATCACAATCCACCGACTAAAGGACGTTCTATCGGAAATGACCGAGAAACGAACGGCCGTCAAGGCGGCGGCCGGGGCCGATCTCTTTGATCTCATGCTGCTGAGGAAGTAGGAAGCCCGAACCAGCGCCTGCAGCCGGGTGGCCTTCAGCTTCGCTTCCGGCTACCGCTGAGGCGCAACGTTAGGCCTTGAGCCACGGCGTACACCATGAGTTCACCATACCAACCCAATAAGCCCTTTTGGCTCAACTACTGGCGCGACATTTACGCAATGCCCGCGTGCCTGGGCGATGAAAGGTGAGAATCTAGTTCACGCGTTTGAGGCAGTGGCAGCGGCGTCAGTCAATGGATTGATGCAATTCGACATGAGAGATCAGGCTCTCATGTTGGCCGGCATGGGTATTGAAGTGATGTTGAAGGCTCTACTAGTCGAGAACGCGCATACACGCGATCTGGTGGTTCGTAAACCGACTACCGCGGTTGAGAAGGCCCTGCATAAGACCTTCTATAGCCACAACTTAGTGGCGCTGGCACCCGCAGCCGGCTTGTCGCTGTCCAAGCAGCAGACGGAGGTCGCCCAAGCGTTGTCTGCATATATCTCCTGGCGCGGTCGCTACGTGATGCCGACAGAACGAGGCATTGACGACATAATTCCGATCGAGCACGACAATGGTCTAGTCGGGCCGCCACATCACCAGGTGACGTACGAAGAAGCGAAGGAACTCATTGATCATGTCATTGCTGAGGTTCATCGCCGATTGCAGAACAAAGCCTGACCAGTCGGTCGAGCCGATGTCCCTCGGCAAGCCTCGGTCCGCGGCTCAACTTCAACGTTAGCGCGAGTTTGGCAATCACTCGAATCGTGTGTTATGCGGCCAGAAAACCAAGATTCCGCATCTTATGCGGATCAATCTAATCATTGTTAGGCACACATAAATGGATTGGCTTAAAACATTCTCAACGGACTACGCAAACGGCGTTACTGCCGTAACGGCCCTCGGTGCAGTTATTCTCGCGGGAGTTACTCTGTGGTTTCTTAAGCGAGAATTCTCTGCAAAATATCGTCCTTATGTCGTGCCAGTTGTGGATGCAGAAAAAATGCAAGAAAGTTTGGGCTGCGTGGCAAGCATTGTTCCAAGAAATGTCGGGCCCCACCCATGCCTATTCAAGCTTACAAAAATACGGTTACACATCGGTGATGAGACATACGAAACACCAGACATGAAGGAATGGATGTTACTTGCCCCTCAGGGCGTCGGCATTCGGATGCCCGCTGGAAGCGTAAATGAAACGGGCGTTAAGAAAATAAGAGAGGCTCGCTACAAGAAGAATCGTATCGAGCTTTCCTTCGTTCTGCATACCACATCCATCGAAAATAAGTTCAATGAGTCGAAATCATATAGTTACGAAGTAAATGTTTTAGCAGAAGCTCCCCAATTGTTTTTCCGCCCGGAGTGGCAGCAAGATGCCTAAGAATCGCTTCGAGAGGGACTCGCTACGTCGGCGCTTCGCGCCGCCTCCGCTCGCCCCTTAGCTCCACGTTAGGCGGCGGGTGGAAGATAGGATGAGATGAGCGACAAACACACGGTGATGGAGCAAATCCACGCGGCCTTTCAGGCACTGGAGTTTCCGGGCGAAGGCTTCCTCCAGGGCAGTTTCGAAGGCACGGAGCCGTATGACGAAGTGGCTCCGTTTCGGGATCAGACGAACTGGCAAACCGTTGAAGCCACCTTCCTGGAAGCCCATGCCTCCGCCCTCAGCTTCTTCTCCGAAGCCGGTTTCCGGTTCTTCCTCCCGGCCTATTTGCTCGCGGACCTGAATGATCAACTCCAGACGGCCGACCCGGTGTTCCATTTGACGCATGGCTTTTTCGAGTTCAGCGTGACGGTACCAGCCGGGGGCCGGGTTTTCGTCCGCAAGAGTGGGAAGTCCGTGCTGATCAACCCGCGACGCTATGGCGCCATGACCGTTAGCGATTATGCGTGCTATCGCCTGTCGATCTTCACCCGCGAAGAAGCGAGCGCGATCATGGCCTATCTCGAGTTCAAACGCGATCACGATCCGGACAGTCTGGACTCAGCGCGCGTGGAGGCCGCCCTGGAGGCCTTCTGGCGGGAGCACGCCCGCAGCGCGCCATTGGCGGAAACCCTGCGGCAGCACTTGGCGGACGAAGCGGAATTTGTCTAGGCGATCCAGTCCGGGGTGCCAGGTAACGGCTCACTGACCTGAGTGGTACAGTCATCTACCGCCCAACAACCGGTTGCAGCGGACGGCACTACGCGCCTCCGCTGAACCGGAGCGTTAGTTTTGAATGCCAATAAAGACGCAGAAGGACAAAGGAGATTGTTGTCCATGACATTCAGGATAAAAAAGAATATTCTAAATTCATTGAGCGCCCTATGCCTCATCTCATGGATCTTATTTATATACTTCTATTATTTCCACTTCCAAAATGTTGCTCCTATAAGACCTGATCGTGACGCAGGACAAATCTATGAAGTTAACAATCACGGATATATCTTTTATCTGACCATGAAACAAGAAATAATCGCACTTATCCCATGTATCACAGCGATCATTAGCCTCGGGATTGGGGTTGCTTTGGAACGGCGCTGGAAAATTTACAAACAGATTTATGGACAACCTCGTAAGCCGTTACCATAGTGTGGATCAATTAAGATTGTGAAAAACTAACCTGCGGGTCCACAGCGACGCGCCAAAGGGCGGGGCGTGACCCACGCGTTCGCCTGCTATTCCATTGTCCCGTGGCTGCGGGTGCTTGTACGTCTTGTAATAATTCAGGCAGCACGCCGGAGTTCGTGATCGCGGATCTCCGGTGAGTCTGTATCCACCCAACCGTAAAGGCGTCGCGGTTCTCATTTCCGTCTGCACTTCCAGATCCTTTACAGCCCTGTCTGTCTCAAATCATTCTTCCGTTCCCTGACACAAAATCGCGGCACCCCTCTCATACCAATTCGCGTTCAAGAAAGTGACATAGCCTTCTACGGCGCGCACCTGCGCGTGCGCCCAAAAAGCGGGCAGACACGCAGGTCTGCCCCTACCGAGGTTTACGGTTGGAAAGCCAAATCGTGTCGCACGCCAGAAAGCGCATTGGTATCAAGCGGTTTCCCGACCCAGAAGTCTGCGCATCTCCTCGGGCAATGCAGCATTCTTGGAAAGAAATATGTTGGTGTAATCCTTCCACAACTCTTTGGTGGTCAGGCATTCGTGGATTATGCTCTCGAAATCCGCGAGGCTACTTATCCTTTTGAGTTTCTTTTCATGTTGAATTTCCGCAATCAAGTCCGGTTGCAATTCAAACAGGTGCTGAGCCAATTTCAACGGGTCATGGCCGCAGGATTTTAACGCGTCCGGATGAAACTCGAAAAATATTTGATAGCCGGCGGCAGATTCCAGTGTCGCCTTCATCCCCTGGAAAGCCAGAGGCTCGCTCCCTTCCACATCGATCTTGATCACAAATTTACTCGTTTTTTCTATGTTTGCTTCGGACAAAAGACCGTCAATGCTTATGCAGCGGACCTTATAAGACGATTTCGGGCTGCTTGACAGGGTCAGAGACATCAGGCCACGCGAGGCTCTTGCTCATTGCGGAGTATCTTTCGTCGACATAGAAGTCACATTCGCTATTATGATTATCCGAAACCGCGGCATTTACCAGCTGAGCAAATTTTCCGAATCCTCCGGCTTCGACAGACCTCTTCAAACATGCAAACGTTTCTCTGTTGGGTTCAACAGCGACGATGTTTTTGACCAGACCCTTCTGGGCAAGACTGCACGCGGAAAGCGTGTACGCGCCGTAATTTGCTCCCATATCGATGACGACAGGGCTTTCATTTGCTGAGATGGATTCGGCAAACAGGTTCAACTCGTAGGATTCCCAAATCCACTCCCTGGAATTCACGTGTATGAGAAACAGCTCGGTGGCTGTTTTGTCTCTTGGATTCAAAAACACTTTGTAATCCTTGAACTGAACACTGTTACCCTTTAAGGCCATGAGCTGAGTAAGCAACGGCGAGCCGAAGCGGTCCCGGAATTTCCAAGACACGAGTTTGGGATAAACAGCCAAAATGGTGTCGATTAAGCTGGACATACGTAACGTGTTAACCTCTTTCGCTGATCGTTAGTCACGCCTTACTCACAGATCTAGAAAAAGCAGGCCGTTTTGTCCGCGCACCTCTTTTCTGTGCCCTTCAAAATCCCCCTAAATCCCCCTTTAGAAAAGGGGGAAAAGCACAGGTCCCCCCTTTATAAAGGGGGGCAGGGGGGATTTTACCCGCGTGACGGAATCCTTAAGCCAGTTCGATCCACCGGACAATACCTGAAACCTCAGCGCATTGACAAGACCCTAGAGAATGACCGGCTAAAGAGGGAGTCACACCATACACAGGGGCTTACCCGGAAGTCTGCCCCATGGCTGTAGAATGGGATTGAAGGAAAGGTGATTCTGTGGCATTATTATTACAAAAAGAATTGATACGTCGGTCCGGAGGGATACTGCGATGGATGATATCAAGAGCGTTCTTTACAGCCTGATCCCTTTGATACTCATTATCGTCTTTTCTTGGCTTTTCGGCCTTCTCGGGTCCAAGATGAAGAAGCCGACGGAAGAGACAGAGGTCTCGTTGCAAAGAGGTCCCGAGGATCAACCTTTTGATATACTCAGCGCAATAAGAGAAGCAGCCGGCCAAGGTCCCGAGCCCCAAGGTGGCCTGAAAATGAGCGACCGCACGGGGGCTCCCATCGAAAGGGGATCGTGGGGTACCGTAACCGGCTCTGGCGCCCCCAATGTCACCCCCAAACCGATCACTCCCAAATGGTGGGGCGCATGATTGCAGCACCATGTGCAAACGAGAGAATTCGGGCCGCTCGTCTGAGGATGCCTGTCATCTCCCTGATATTGGCCGCTTGTTTCCTACTCGCCGGTGCACAAACCTCTACGGCGAAGGAAGCCAGAGCACAAGACGCGGGCGGCAAAAAGGACCGAGGAGAACTATCGTGGGAAATGCCGGGCAGAGTATCAATTTATGATCTGCAACTCGGTCCGGCTGTGCTGAAAGATAATCAATGGCAATTCATGGGGAATAACCGCACTCTGAACGCGGGCCTTTACGGGGAACGTCTCACCCTGATGGTCCGATTCTCTTACAACGGATCAGGCGCAGACGTGCCTCTGAAGTTTGTCATCAGGCTCCCCGGCTCCAGGCAGTACCGAGGAAACCGTGCACCTTGCCAGCCGCCGAGGGAGTTACTCTTATCAGTTCACCATCCATCGTCCCGAAGATTTTGTCGGGAGCGGTTCGGTTTATCTTTACTACGGCTTCAGCATAGTTGACGTTCTCGATTTCACCATTGTGCCCGGTTCTTAACAGGTCTGAGACGCCCGAACGTTGACTCTGAAGATTAGAGGGGCTAAGAGTAATAGTGAGGGATAAATAATGATCCAAACCTCCACAACCCGAAAAGAGATCCAGCGACAAATTGACAGCCTGCCCGACGAGAAACTGCGAGTGCTAAGGGATATTCTAACACTCATCAGCGATGACCTCCTGACGTCCAGCAGTTTGGAGGTGTTGGAGTGTGCCCTTATGTCCAGCTCGGCTCTCAGCAGGGAACTCAACACTCCTGAGGAGGACGAGGCGTGGAGGAATTTCAACGAGGGGATGTAGTCTTTGCCCGGTTCATTTTCACAGACGTCAGTCAAACCAAGAATCGCCCGGCCGTGATCATTGCTGCTTTGCCTAATGATGACTTTATTCTCTGTCCTGTTACCAGCCGACGTCGTCAGAACGATCCCTTTCAAATAGAATTGAAGAAGGACGACATCTTGGGTCGAAAACTCCCACAGGATAGCTTTATCAGACCCAACCTGTTGATGACCGTGCATCGAAGCTTGATTCTTTGGAAGCAAGGCACTTTGCCCCCCGAGAAGCTCAAACGGGTCACAGAAGTGATAGTGCACATCGTAACGGGTTCCAAATAGCAATCGAGCCTCTTTCAAACTGAGCCCTCATGCCACAAAAACCCGTCAAGAAACGGCTGGATACGTTGATGGTCGACAAGGGCCTTGTTCCGTCCCGCGAGCGAGCCAGAAGTCTGATCATGGCCGGCAGGGTCCTGGTGGAAGGGGTCCGGGTCGAAAAAGCGGGGAAAGAGGTCCCATACGACGCGGAAGTCCTCGTAAAGGAATACATGCCCTATGTCAGCCGCGGTGGGCTCAAGTTGGAGGCAGCGCTCGACGGGTTCGGCGTAGATCCCAAAGGGCTGAGTTTGCTCGATGCGGGGGCCTCGACAGGTGGATTTACGCACTGTCTACTCAAACGAGGCGCCAAACGGGTAATCGCGGTGGATGTGGGTTATGGCCAGTTTGATTGGGAGCTACGAAAAGACCCGAGAGTCACCCTGCTGGAACGCACCAACATTCGTTTTCTGGATCCGGCCTCTCTCCTTTATCCAGTGGATGGCGCTGTGGCGGATCTCTCCTTCATTTCCCTGACGCTGGTGCTTCCCAAGTTCTACGAGATTCTCCCTCTGGGAGGATGGCTGATCCCGCTAGTCAAGCCTCAATTTGAAGTCGGACGTGCTGATGTGGGGAAGGGCGGAGTGGTTCGAGATGAGCAGAAAATCAGAGCTGCCATAGAAAAAGTGAAAAGCTCTGCCCAAGGATGCGCATTTCAAGTGTTAGGAGAATTGGAAAGCCCCATAAGAGGTCCCAAGGGCAACCGAGAGTTTTTATTATATCTCAAGAAAACCGACGGGGCTGAGGGCCGTTTTTCATCATAGGCTCATTCGCGCTCTGACTTTGAATTGAAAATGTGGAGCCCATCCGGTAAGATCGATTTTTTCTTGCCTGTGAAGACCGGATCGGCATGAAACAAGAGGAAGGTGAAAGGGATGTCATTCCCGGATATTGAAACCCAAATGGGCAAAATCATGAGAGGCGTGGAGGAAATCATCCACGAGGAAGAGATGCGGGAGCGCATCAAACAAAGTTTGAAGAGTCGGAAGCCTCTCCGAATAAAGCTTGGAGTGGATCCCACCGCGGCAGACATACACTTGGGCCACATGGTAACGATCCGTAAGCTAAAGCATTTCCAGGACCTTGGGCATATTGCCATCTTTCTTGTCGGCGATTTCACCGCTCGTATCGGCGACCCGACCGAGCGAAGCGAATCCAGGGTCAGACTGACCAAGGAGCAAGTTTGGGAACACGCCAAGACATTCAAGGACCAAGTCTTTAAAATCCTTGATGAAGGAAAGACAGAGCTTCGCAGCAACGGCGAATGGTTTGATTCAATGTCCTTCGCAGATTGTCTTGATCTGGCCTACCGAACGACGGTGGCGCGCATGTTGGAACGCAATGACTTCGAGAAGCGCTACCGTGAGGGGAACCCGATCAGCATAACGGAGTTCCTCTACCCACTTATGCAAGGATACGACTCAGTGGCGTTGAAATGCGACGTCGAAGTCGGTGGCACGGACCAGAAATTCAACCTCCTGGCCGGGAGAGACATGCAGATTCAACACGGGCAGCCCGCGGAAATAGTCATGATGACACCACTTATCGAGGGGCTGGACGGTTCCAAGAAGATGAGCAAGACGGAGCGCAACTACATTGCTGTAGACGACACTCCGGAGGACATGTTCGGGAAGACAATGTCCATTCAGGACAGTCTGGTGGTCAAGTACTTCACGCTTCTTACTGATGTGGACGTGACCGAAGTCGGTCGTTACGAACAGGCACTGAAGGATGTGGAGAAGCATCAGGATCTCGCGGATCCGCTGCATCCTATGCAGGTAAAGAAGGCGCTGGCCCGAAGCATAGTCGCCGAATACCACAATGCCGCGGCAGCAGCCAAGGCTGAAGAACACTTCGAAAAGGTGGTGCAACGTAAGGAAACACCTGACGAGGTGCCGCTCAGATGCTTCAAGGAAAAAACCGCTGCGGCTCATGAGCTGGTAGTCAATTTGATGTCGGTTTCGGGATCTGAAGCCCGCAGATTAGTCGGTCAGGGAGGGGTTAAGATTGACGGCGTCAAGATTTCGGACCCGGCACATCAGATCGTTCTCGGGCCTCGTGAACAAATGGTTCAGGTCGGTAAGCGCCGGTTCTTCCGGATTAAGCTGGGCGACGAGTAGATTGAACTGCAAAGACAGGTGCTCACGAATCGAGAACCAAACAGCATTCTTGACAAACGGTGGCCTTCCGGTTAGACGGAATGAGTGGACAAGCCCGAGCACATCCGTGGAAATGCTTTCTTGAGGGAAAACTTGAAGAGGAGTGACGGTGGCTGACAAAGACCGAAAGAGCAAGAAAGGCAAGAGCGAAGGGGTCGCGGCTGATTCGAGCGTGCCATGGTGGTCAGATCCGAAGGACCCGGACGCTTGGCCCCAACCTGAGTCGCATGAGGAGTTGGAATCGGAGGAGGAGTTCTTTGGTGAGCCGCGCATCCCCGGAATTCCTCTTGAAGCTGGGATGGCAGGTCCAAGTAACCGTCTTGAGCAGATCAAGCAGAGCCACGCTCTTCTGCGGCAGTTTACCTCCAAGGAATTGAAGACCCTCTTGAATCTCAAGAGGAATACTTCGCCCAAAGCCTGGAGCCTGAGAGAAGACTTGGTGGTATTGACGCTTCCCGCCAGCAATAGGGAAATTGCCGAGCTCCTGACGGATCGGAACAAGGAGGCGGTGAAAAAACGGCTTCAACTCCTGAGGTCAAAGGGCCTGTCCAAGAGACAGCCTGAGCCTCCAGCGTCTTGATCTTGAAGAGAGCCCACTAAAAGGGTATATCGAAGTCCTTCGAGACTGACTCCCGCGGGTGGGGCGGGAAAAAGTCGTGGACATTTGGCCGTACTAAGACTATTATCCAAATGTCGGGACGTGGCTCAGTCTGGTAGAGCACTGCGTTCGGGACGCAGGGGTCGCTGGTTCAAATCCAGTCGTCCCGACCACTAATGTTATAAGACAATCAGGGTGTTATGCCTGCGAGGCCTCATCCTGATTTTCTCGTTCTGAACCCGTGGTGTCCAAACAGTGACCACAAAGTGGCTGTTCGAGATTTGCCCACTGCACGCCTCTGGAAAGGAAAGCCCGCCCGAGCACCCCAAGTGAAACGAGTTAAGTATGGTGTCCCCGGATTCCGGGTACCCCAATAGTGGGGAAGCCGTGCACCACTTCTGATCCCCACCCCCCCTCCTGCCACATGCCAGGATAGCTACCGTAACAATAAAGCGGCTTAAATCCAATCAGTTATCACTTTCCCACTTGCCCAGAGACCATTGGGCACGCAAGTTGCATCAAACGAGCGCAGGCGCAAGCCGGATACTTTGTGATCTTTGATAGGGGCTTGAGGTGGACCTGACTGAAGGACGTTAACATGAAGCTTAACTTGTGTTTCTCCAGTTGACCCCGCGTCAAGGGCCACGGGCGTTATGCAAGAATTAAGATTTTAGGCCATAGGCGTCCGTGCCGCGGATCATCTCTCTGTAATCTCAGTCGTTTTGTCCCAGTTCACAAAGAGCCCTTGTTCCCAACCGCAAACGCACTGTCGCAAAATGTGTGGCGTGCCTTTCCTAAAGGAGCTGAGAAATGAGTATTAAGATTTATTCCGGGAAAAGAGTCATAATTGGTAATCGTTCAACAGGTGTCACACCGGGAGGTGGCATATGAAACACAGAGATTATTTATTCATGACGGTCCTACTTCTCATTCTTACCTTTAGCCTATCAGAGGCCGCGATTATGGGACCTAGCGTCGGAGAAACAGTTGGACCACCTTCTTGGAGTGTAACAATTCCTGCAAAGAATGACCCGAGCATAGGGCAACGAATGATTTTCGCAGACGCCAACAGCGCCCTGGGGCAAGTTTCTACGACCCGGAAGAGAATATCCAAGCCCCAGTCTTCACTACCGCAAGCCAGATCGAAGTTTCCAAAAAACGATTCAAATCAGCGGAATCCAGGTGCGACACAACCTAGTGGGCAGGGGATGATTTACGATAGATGGGGAAACTAGGCGGCAGGCGGCGACTCAAAATCCTTTTGGCACCTTAGTGCGGAATCCTCGGACGGTTGGTCGACGCTCCAGGGTCGATTGCTGCGGTTCAATGCGTGATAATGAGGATGGGGCAGTCAAACTCTTGTGACCGGATGTCATGCCGCTGTCTGATTAGCGTCTTTACGCTCGTCAAGGACTTGAGTATGGTTTTCAGCTTTGCCTGTGTGCGGAATCAGGAGCTGGACTGGCATGATCCAAGATTCCAGTCCTTTCAAAAGGAGTATCCTTCAACGTAACCATGCAGTTAAGGTCGGCGAGATAGCAGAAGTGTACAATGATGTCGCCAAACGGGCATCAGCACTCCGCGGGTAACTGAATGATTACCATTCGAGCGGTGTTGCACCGGGAGGCGGCATATGAAACAGAGAGTCTATTTATCCATTACGGTCCTCCTTACCATTTTTGCCTTTAGCCTGTCAGAGGCGGGGAGTAGGTACCCCAGTGCTGAACCACCCGTCGGTCCGCTTCTGGGGAGTAGAACAATTCCTGTGAAGAATGATCAGAGCATGCTGCAACGAATGGCTCAGGCAAATAGCGCCAAGCAGGGAGTTTCTGCACCAGGCCCACAAGGACGCATGTCAGCCAACGAAGCTTCAGCCTCGGGGGGATTAAAAACCGGGAGGCAAGAATTGCCAACAAAGGATCCAAGTCAGAAGAAGAATCCAGGTACGACGCAACCTGGTGGGAAGAGGGCGATTTTCGATAGATGGGGAAACTAGGCGGCGACTCAAAATCCTTTTGGCACTTTTTTGGCACCTTTTGGTTACGCGATGTGAGCTTATGGGTCCCGATGGTGCTCAATGGGTTTTGATGTCTCCGAGAAACTTCGGCAAGACGGCTCCTTTCACTGGTATGCCTTGAACGAATACCCCCACTCAATTAGGATTGTCACGATGGTTAAGAGACTCGATTGGAGGGAGCATGGTAGACACCGCTCTTCTCGTGCTTGCGTTGGCATTGCTGGCTGGGCTCCTCATGGCGGAGAGGCAAACACGCACAGGTCCGATCCTGGCCTTCAAGACTCCTTTGTCGACCCTCTTCGTGGCCACAGCCTTAATCCAACCCCACCCCATCCAGTCTTACTATCACTGGGTCCTTGCAGGGTTGGTGTGGGGCCTTATAGGAGACGTTTGCTTGGCCCTGAAAGGAAACAGAGCCTTCAGGGCCGGCCTCATCTCCTTTTTGTTAGGCCACATCTTGTACGTGGTCGCTTTTGTAGGGCTCACTCGGCCGTCCGATTGGTTGACCTTCGGACATCTGCTCATAGCGGCGGTCAGCCTCGGGGTGTTCTACTGGCTGCGCCCGCATCTTGGATCAATGCTCGTGCCCGTCTGCCTCTATATCGTGGTGATTAGCGTGATGATGGCCGCTGCTTGGGTCGCGTTTCTGAATCCTGAGCTGAACTGGAAGGGAGCCTGGGCTCTATTCCTGGGAGCATTGTGTTTTTATGTCTCTGACATCTTCGTCGCCAGGGACAAATTTGTGAAGAGTCAATACCTTAACCGCCTTTTGGGATTACCTCTGTACTACGGTGGACAGTTTCTCATCGCGTTCTCCGTCGGCCTGGTTTGATAGGGTTGAGGAGAGCACGCGATGCGCCCGGCGATGTGTCGGACAAGCTCATTCGCTCATAGAGCTGAAGGTGACACATAAGGTCAGCTTCAAGTAGCCTTCTCAGTGCTCCTCAATTATTGTGGTGAATTACCACATCTACGCACAATTTACCTCAGTAGTATAATCATACATAAAATCACATAAATATAACCTCTAGTCGGCTCGTGCTGTTGCATTTTACCTCACATTTAGCAACCGCTCCAAATCAACCGTAACTATAAATCAATAATAAAACAAACTAATTAAGTCAACTCGTTCATAGTGGCACACTTAATGAATCTAAAAGGGGTCAAGAGGACGTCAAGTGAGATTCAAAACAGACAGTTCCAATCCCAGAAATAGACAGGAGGTCATCATGGAAAACACAAGAACCGGCAGGCTTTTCAAGCCAACCGCAAAAGATCATAAGTGTATCCATACACTCACAGGACTCGTTCCGGATTACAAGGTATGCACTAACGCCTACAACTGCGAGAGCTGTGAGTATGACCAAATGTTGCAAGATACTCCCAAGGGTGTTACCGGATTCAACCTGTCTGGAAAAGAGTGCATCTATATGAAGGCGAGACTTGTGCCGACCAAATATTGCGACAACGCATTTGACTGCACAACCTGCTTGTTTGACAAGGCGATGAGTCGTAAGAAGGCTAAAGAGGCTCCTGGCGTCTCCTGGAGTTCTGCCGTCTCCAACAAGGCAAAAGACCTCCGCTGTCGCCATGCACTCACTGGCGGTATGACAGCGAGTAAGTTGTGCGCCAATAACTATGACTGTGCCAACTGCGCGTACGACCAGATGCTCGATGACATGATGCAGACCGACCACACAATGTTTGGACCGCCGCAGTATCTCAATGCCCACGGATATCTTGTCCCTAGGGACTACTACCTCCACAAGGGACATGGGTGGGCCAGGGTTGAATATGGTGGGCGAGTTCGTATTGGGCTGGACGACTTCGGAAACCATCTTGTCGGCAAGGTTGATAAGTTCCGACTTCCCTCCCTCGGCACAAGATTCAGACCCGGGGAAGAGTCCTTCATCCTTGAAAGAGAAGGCCATGAGGCAGGGGTGAAGTCTCCGGTGATGGGAGTTGTCACCGCGGTTAACCAGCGAGTCTTGGAACACCCCACTTGCGCTGGTGCTGACCCATACTGCTCCGGCTGGGTGATGCTCATCGATCCTCTGGAACTGAAATCTGACTTGAAGGATCTTGCATTTGGGGTTGGGAGTGTAAGGTTTATAGAAGCAGAGGCAGAGAGACTCCTTTCGATGATTTCCGACGATCCCGGAGCCGCGGCTGCCACAGGTGGTGAGCCCATCGCCGACGTATATGGGGCATTTAAAGATGTAGGCTGGGATAGGTTGGTAAAGAGTTTTATTTAGGCCAAGCGATTAAATCGCGGCCGACCCGTGACCTTGTTGATGATCGAGAGTTCGTCAGGGATCTGGGAACTCGGGTGCTCAGTCAAGCTAGCTACAATGGGCTTGCCGCCACGAACGGCAAAGAGGCATTGGATCTTTTCGAGAAAGAGCGGACACAGACTTCCCTGGCGACTCTTGACCTGATCATGCCCTAGATTTACGGCCAAGAGTCCCTTAAAGAGCTTCTAAGAATAGACCCACAAGCGAAAGTCCTTATAGCTACGGGGTTATCTGCTGACCCCTCCACAAAAGAATCCGTTGAAATGGGGACACGAGGCTTTTTCAGTAAACCGCTCACGTTCAAGGGGTTGCCCCGACAGGTTCGCAAATTTCTGGATGAGGGGTGAATTGAGATCCCATACCACTGTTGCATTCCCTCGAACTCTAATAGAACTGCCACGTCACGGAACTGAAGAATAGCCAGACTACGCCCTTTAGAGGTACAACGAACTCACTGCTAGAGCTGGTTGCAAAACCTCATAAACGTTTTATGACAATCATGATACAGGCGATCTGGATGAAAGCCTCGTACATGCAGACCTGATGCTCGTATCGGACGACTATCCGTCGAAAGTTTCCGAACCAACTGAAAGTTCTCTCAACTGTATATCGTCTCCTGTATCGATCCCAAAGGCGGTCATCTTGTCTGTTGACATTCCTATGATTGCGTCGATGAGGGGAGAGCAAGTTGATACCTCGTTTTCTCAAGCGCTTGCGCAAAGGGTCACTGTCGTACGCCTTGTCTCCGATTACTCTCTTGGGGCGGGTCCTTGGCCTCCCTGGCCCCTTTTTAGGGACTTTGATTTGCTGGAGTGTCTTTTCGGCGAGCCTGACCTCTGCTGGCGAAGCAGAGTCGGTATGGCTTCCCAGAGGAATACCCTTGCCATCGACCACCACCATGCACTTTGTTCCCTTTCCCCTCTTGGTCTTTCCGACCGCTGGACCCCTTTTTTTGCTGGGAAGAAGCTCGCATCGATGAATGACTCTTCCCAGTCGAGTACCCCGTTGGCATCCAATTCGGAGAGAAAGGCCCTCCACATATCTTTGAGGACTTCGGCCTCGTACCATTCCTTCAGGCGACGCCAGCAGGTTGAAGGGTGCGGGTACTTGTCAGGAAGATCTTTCCACCGGGCTCCCGTCTTGAGTATCCAGAGGATTCCCTCGAAGACCAAGCGATTATCCTTTCTGGGGCGACCTCCTTTCGGTCGAGGAGGAGGCTTGGGAATGAGGGGTTCGATCTTCTTCCACTGCTCATCGGTCAGGTACACGACGCGTTTGCTCACCGGACTTACCTCCGGCGAGCTAAATATACATATTATTTCATAAAAACAAGGATTTAAATCATGCGCGATTTCGCGCGCTTATAACTGATCGGCGGTTTTGCAACCGCTTCTAGTCACAAAGTTCATGTAATCTGTTCCACCGGTACGCTTGATCACAGAGTCGTAAGCCTCCTCCCCTAAAGGGTTTACGCTGACAGACGAATCTCCGCCTGCTTGATTGTGGCCAGATGTTCAGCCCGTAGCGGCTGGTCTACTGGAACATATTCTCCCTTTTCGTTCCTGACCTCTATCCGGCGGACTGTGTCGATTTTAGGCGAAAGCCCTGCTTGCATCACTTTGTTGAAAGCCGCGATGGCCTCATCAAGAGTTTCAGCAGCAACGTCCTGATGTGTCGTGGTAACAAACCGGTACGTTTTCATGGCTCCACCTCCGTACTGACTTGGACAAATACGGCTGGTAGATGTTTCCCCGCATGCAGACTGGCTGCATGCGGCACCGAGGTACCAAGTGCTCTATCTAAGTGTCCCTGAGCATTAGCCGGATCGAAACGCCTTGAAAAGTTTGCTTACGGTTTTCTAACATCTTGACGGACTTTTGACGGGGTCAAAAGGATTCATTCGGATCGCCGCTGCTTGAAATGAATTGAGTTTATGGACAAGTGGTTGATATTATGGGAGCGAATAGGGTCATCGCGATGCCGGGGTCGGTGGTTCAAATCCAGCCGTCCCGACCATTCACAACCTAGTCGCACGGGGTGCTGTGAACCAGGCGCTGCATCAGTTTTCGCAACCTAGCCACCTACGGTGCCGCAATGGTAGCGCAACAATAAAGCCCTGAGCCATATTCACGTGATGAGCTTCAGGGGGAACGCAGCCGGTCTCACAGGCGCATTCCTCACTCAAAATACAACAGATTTCAAACGGACCCCCCACCGAATTTTCTCCTCATTTCCCAATCTCCTGTGATATCCTACTGCCATGATCTATCCGCAAAGGGGGGCCTCCTATGGCGAAAAGAACAGTCAATGCAAAAGAAATCTGGGCCGATATCAAAGCTGCAATGGACCGTTCCGCCTTGATGGAGAAATATCAGCCTTAGGAAAAAGCCTACAAAGCCTTTTGAAGAAGGTTACGGATACTGGTGTGGTGAAGAATTCTGAATTGCATGAACACGAGGATTTCCTTGCAACGAAAGGCCGGAGATCCGGCAGACCACAAAGAATATTTGGAACCTATGGAAGCTCTTTCTACCGTATCATAAGGCCGACTACGGATTTGCGTTGAAAGTACCCAAGGGGACGATGTCGGATCCGCGAGGGAGGCACTACCGGATATGCGAAAAATCAAGGCCAAGAAGATAGCGGCTGATATACGGGCGCGGATGTCGGATTTCGAGTTGATGTCCAAATACGAACTGTCTTTGGAGCAAGTAGAAGAAGTCTTGGAAAAACTCGTGGAAGCGGGGACGATAAGAGAGGCCGAAATCAAGGAAAGGAGCTTATTCTTTGACGATCCAGCCAACCGATTACAAACACGGCGGTTTCCGAGAATATACCTCAGGGTACTTCTTGATATCGAAGATTTGAATAACTCTTCCAATAAGGGCCTCCTTACTGATTTCTCGGACGACGGATTCCGAACCAGAGGTATTACAGCGGTTGTAGGGGAAGAAAAGGTCTTTCTGGTTTCTCTAAAAGAGGTTCGTAAAAGGGCAGTTAGACTTCTAGCCAAATGCGCATGGGCCAAGCAGGATGTCGATGCCAAGGTCCTCCAAGAAGCCGGATTCAAAATAGTTCATATCTCAGAAAGTGATTTGCTTGAAATACGAAGGGTTGCAGGTCTTCTGGGCCTTAGAGACCCCAGTCTCTCTCGAAAACGATGAATTAGTTCACACATGGGGCTTACCCGGTCGAGGTTTGTTTTTCGCCTGATCTAGAACTTGTTTATGCTATACTTATTCCGACACCCGGTGGAGGGGGCAATGCCCGGACGCGAGATAACCCTATGGGAAGTCCTCAGATTCATGAGATTGGGGGCTGACCATGCCACGCTGAAGAGAAAATACAACCTTTCGGAAGAAGGGCTTAAGGATCTGTACAGACAGCTCGCCGAGGCCGGATTCCTGGAGTGGACCGGCGAAGAGTTCATTGTAGCCGCAAAGCGGAGGATTGATACGAAGGAACTCGTCGCCGATATCCGCTCAGGTGTAGCTGATGTAGCATTGATGGAAAAATACAAGCTGTCTTCCCGTGGACTTCAGAGAGTTTTCACTAAGCTAGTGGATTCTGGGTCAGCAATGGCGGCCGACTTGTCCGGTCGGAGCATGTCATACGATGACTCCGTTACACTCAAGAAGGTGCGTGTATCTATAAGGGCGCTTCCGATATTGTCGATAGGTATCTATGAAAGCACTAATCCGGAGATAATCGGGAGAATCCGAGACTTGTCCGAAGTTGGAGTAGGAGTGCGCGGCCTTGTGGCAGAGGTTGGCGAGTTAAAAAACCTTGTAGTGGTGCCGGATGAATTTCTCGACATTGAACCATTTTCCTTCGAGGCAAAATGCCAGTGGTCCAGGATGGGGAACAAAGGCAAAGTTTGCAATGCGGGATTTGAGATTACTGACATTTCAGAGGGCAACTTCATACAGCTCCAGGAGCTACTCCAATTAATGACTTACTCGTTTTCAGACAAGGATCTTTAGCTGAGATTGCTTCTGGGAATCTGCGATAACCGTTCGTAGCCATTTTACTGGAGATTCTGGAGTTTCTTTCGAGCCAACGGGGGGTAGGATGGGAGCCAAAAGGCAGATCAACGGGAGAGATATTCTTAACGATCTCCGGTCGGGGATGGCGGCCTGGGAACTACAAGTTAAATACAAACTCTCGGCAAAATCCCTTCAAGCCATTTTCAAGAAGCTTGTGGAGCGTAACGCTATCAGCCAGTCAAAGCTTTACGAAATGTCCTCATTTTACAGGGATAGAGTTGATCACATCAGAGGGCGAGCGCATCCAAGGGCTGACTTGGCCGTTTATGTACCCATATATGACATCGGATCTGGTGCCATTGGGGTATTGAGGGACATATCGGAAACGGGGCTGCGTGTAGCAGGAATTGAGGCAAGGGTCGGACAAGCCACAACATTTCAGATTCCCATCGACATGTTCATGCAGGCCGAGCCGCTATTGATTATCGCCGAGTGCAAGCGGGTTGAAATAAAGGGCAGGCATAAAAAATACCCCGTAGCCGGGTTCGAGATAATCGATCTGCCGGCGAATGACATGAACACGCTCCAAAACTTCATCAGTGTCCTACTGCTTAGCGAATCGGGTGAATGGCAGACGATCGGGTAAAAGAAGTATTCTATCTCTGCTAACATTTTGCTCTCACCAATTCGGATCAACAAGGATTCATGCGGACACATTGGGATTGAAATCGTTTGGCTTTTGGGACTTGATGAAAAATATTGCCCAAAAGGACGACAAAATAGATCGAGAAGCGCCGCAATAAGATAGTCGGAAGGCCTCAGGAGCGGCAAGGATTACAGGCGATTTAGGCGACAAAGCGACCGATACATCTACTGAATAGATGTATCCGCGTGGAAAAATATCGAAGAGCAGCACCCGGGTCCCAGACATGAGGCGGCGAACCTGCGGAAGACACAAATACCCACACGCCGGTAACTTGTTAACCCTTTCGGATTACTCACACCGGCTGCCTGGGCCTGTGTGCAACAAGCCCACTCCAAGAAAATGCACGCGTTGGCGTCCGGTTGAGACTGCTCAATCCACTAGGTCAAGTCCGAAGGCTGACCCCAGGTCCACCGTGTCCAGAAATTCTCTGAGTTCGGCATCTGACATTCGATGGAGTGGATTGTGCTCGCGGTAGCGTCTACAAATCGTTGCCTGAAAGTGTTTTGAGAAGTCGGAGATAAAGACAGTCCTGTCGGGCGGTATAAACCGTTTCATATTAATTCCTCGTCGAATGATTTCAGTGAGCCGCTAATTGACCACGGCTCGGCTTCGGCTGAATCGCCAGTCAATAAGGTTTAAACTCAAGTCAGGTGTGTGTCGCACATCGGATTCATTTTAGCAAGTAGACCAGAGTTTTCAGTCAGGTATTTCTTTCTTGAAGCCAGAATCCAGGTCACCTGGCAGGGAATTGTGGAACAAGCCTTTTGCCAGGCTCCAGGGATTCCCTGGGGGAGGCTTCGGGTCTCAACTTAGCCGTCCGGAGCCGTGAACTTATTCCGCTCCCTTCTCCACATGAATGAATGAGCGTCTCCCATTGGCTCGTCGCCGGAAGGCCGTGCCCGGCTGCGGGGCATCAGCGAGAACAATCCTTGACAGAGTGAAGAACGATGGATTACGCTAAAATGTATGTAGGATCTGTTTTTAGAGAAAGCTGGGTATTGTTCCCGCGCTTCGAGCGGCATTCGAGACGAATCGGTTGCCTGTGGAGATCCTGCAAAACACTGATGGGGGGACCCAGAGAAAATAGAGTTTTGCCACTGAATTCCCGGCAGAAGCACGAATTGTTGAAATGATTGATGAAACAAATTAAGGGGCAACACCACTTGTTGATACCCGGGATTATTGAATCCGATTTCGCCCAATATGTATGAATAATTACCCTCAATTGTACGAGGATTGGCGTTAACCACGGCACCAAAACAGAATTCGACAGAATTATGCTAATTGCTCGATACATGAGCGGCATGAGCAGGCAAGCTGGTTGAAATCACTGTACCTTTTGCGCTGAGAGTCGATAAGCTCATGTAATTTCTCAGTGAACGCTTTGTGCTTTTCGTGTGGGAGGTCACTCCCGAATTGCTCGCCTCCTGACGAATGTGTTGAATAATCATCAAGACTCTACACGAAAGCACAGAGTCTATTTCTCCGGCTTCGCCGGACAGCCACAATACGTTTCGAGGGGGAAGGGCCATGCTCACACTCGCAAGCAAATGGGATAGTCTCCGGCCACAATACGATTTCATTATTGTCGGATCGGGGTACGGAGGATCAATCACCGCTGCAAGAATCGCTTCAGCAGACCTGAACCCCAAGCCTTCCGTTTGCATCCTTGAGCGGGGCAAAGAATGGCCCATTGAGAATTTCCCGGACAATGAGATCGAGGTTGCTTCGCAGGTCTATAGTCAATGGAATCGTCTGGGTCTTTACGAAGCCCTGGTTTACAAAGACATTTCGGTAATCAAAGGGTCAGGACTGGGAGGGACCTCGCTCATCAATGCCAACGTTGCCATTATACCGGACGAGGAAGCGTTCAGGCAGGCCGGATGGCCGAAATCGCTGCAATTGCCGGAGCTGCTCCCTTACTATATCAGAGCTCGCGCTGCTTTGGGGGCCGGGCCTCACCCCAAGGCCCAGGAATTGAAAAAGGTGCAGGCCCTCAATCGCCGGGCGCGTGAACTGGGTTTGGATATTGAGACCCTAAACATCGCAGTGAACTTTAACCCGGACGGCCCTAACCCTTACGGAGTCTACCAAAGGAAATGTATTGGCTGCGGCGATTGCGTTACGGGCTGCCGAGTTGGCTCCAAGAACACGCTTTACATGAATTATCTCCCCATGGCTCGCAAGGCAGGCGCAGAGATTTTCACTCAGGCCGAGGTAACCCATTTCACGAAATCGCCTGCGGGAGGGTGGCAGATATACGGCAACCACTATCCCGAGAAGGACAGCGACCCGCAAAAATTCTCAATTAGCGCAAAGAATCTGATACTTTCAGCAGGCTCCGTCAATACCACCGAGATCTTGATGCGCTCCGAAATGGAACAGCTGTCGTTTTCACCTGCTCTGGGGACCCAGTTCAGCGGCAACGCGGACTTTTTTGGTGTGGCATACAACGGGAACTATGTGACTCAGGTCCTCGGTTTCGGATATGACCCCGACAGCCCCTTGGCCAATGACCCTCCTGGTCCTACCATTGTCAGCGGAATCCGCTATAAGAAAGACATTTCTGTCGAAAAGAGAATGACAATTGAGGATCTAACTTTCCCCAGTGCTTCTGTGGGAACGGCTAAGCTGGTCTTTGCTGCACTTAGGGGAGAGGATACCGATAGAGGAGACTCGGCAGCAGAGTTCGCTCGAATCCTTCGCGACACCAACCCTTTTCATCGTGCCGACCCTGAAGGAGCGCTCAATCACACCCTGATGTATCTGGTGATGGGCTTTGATGATGCGCGTGGCACCATGCGCCTGCGTGAAGCATCTGCTGACACAATGCCCAAGGTGGAAGTGATCTGGAACGCTGTAGGTCGTCAGCTCGTTTTCAATAATATGGATCAAGAACTGCTTCGCCACGCTCGCGTTCAAGGGGCGAGCTATATCACCAACCCCGTTTGGCAACTGCTTAAGCTTGATATCGGGAAGCTGATCACGGTTCATCCCATTGGCGGGTGCCCCATTGGAGAAGACTACCTCCAGGGGGCTGTGGATGAATTCGGCAGAGTGTTTGCCGGCGATGGGAGTATCCATGAGGGGCTTTTTGTTGCAGACGGAGCATTGGTTCCGACGGCACTTGGGGTGAATCCTTTCCTTACCATCAGTGCCCTGTCTGAACGGATAGTCGAGCGGAAAATACAACAGATGCGAGGTCTCCCATACCAGGCCCGCAAGGTTCCTCAGAGCCCGCCACCGATAGATCCTCTTGACGTGATAACGTGGTCTGAAGCTGAATTGGACCGCGTCTTCCAAGTCATTCCATCGAAGTTGGGCATAGATACCTTGATAAACAGTGGCAAGCGCAAAGTCGACGCGGTCAATGGTTTGATACAAAACGATGAGTATTGGAAAGGCTTCTTCCCGAACGGGTCACATTTTGAATGACATGTCGTCAAAGCTTCACACCGGTTTCAAAAAACAATTCTTCAAGCAGGGGGAACAATACCTCGGGTTGACTTCAGATGCTGACGGCCATATTCAGGCTCGAAACACGCTGGAAGAAATCCAACTCGATAAGCCGACCGGCGATCTCCATAGAGGCCGATACATTTTACTCCGATATCCGGATCTCCCATGGCGCGGCTTTTACGACGTATTCAAAGTCATTAACGAAAATATTTTGATAGGCCGCGTGTATTTGGGCAAGTTTCCCGACGGCAAACTACTCTTTACTTTTGTAATGACTCGCCAATATGGCTTCGGCCAGATGACACTGGACGACCATCTTCTCCTGTGGGATCAAGGCAGCAGCTTGAGCAAGGAAGATTTGGACGGCGTGTGGCGAATGGACGTCATTTCGAACGCCAACCACGCGGGTGCTTTGGCCTTCCTTAAATTTGATTTGAAGCCTGACGGTCGTTTGGAAAGCCGCTATCAACTTCTCGGCCTTGTAGAAGGTTTGTTGGTACCAAGCTTCGTGGGTGAGCATTTCCAACTTGATGACTTTACCCCATTCCACGACGAAATCCGGAAAATCAGTAACAATGTGCTCATCGGCCGGTGGGTGTTGGATGCGCCCGAGGGTGTAGCTGCTTGGATTCCCGAAGGATCCCTCGGAATTTTTCATGTTGAAGGTCAATCCGACGATCGCAAAAAGCTGGGATTTTATTATTTGCTTTCACGTACCGAGACGGGAAGCTTTCCAGCCAACAGGCTGTTAAAGCCTTTCCTGGACATTCGGCTGCCGAACGGGCTAGGAATAGTTTTTGACGAGGAAATGACAGGTTACTATTTCCCGGGTCAATTCACGTCCGGTTCCGGCAGAGAGGCTGATCTGGAACTCGCTCGCCGGATTCCCGCGTCCGGAAATCCGGAAAATTCAACCGACTGCAGCGTGCGGCTTAGAATGGCAGCCAAAGACTTGAACGAATTCATCGACGGAGCGGAACACGAAGCTCAGGTATCAGGAGAGATCAGTTTTGGACAGTTTGAAGGCCGGGACTCAGTGATATTCCAAATCAATGATCGTCGAAGTTTCTTCAATTTGTACAAAGTCAATCCATCTTCCGGTGAGGCTGAAATGCTTTACAGGCTGGAGTTCAACACGGAAAGCGGGCAGCGTTTTAGCTTCGAAGGCACCAAATATACGCAGAGAGATTCATCCGGCGGCTTCAGTGGCCTGAAAGAGGTGCTTGAGGATCATACAACGCTTTACTGTCACGTGTACAAATACATCGACGACAGGAAGGAGGAATGTGGAACAGCGTATCTGAAATTCCGCACATTTCAGGATCTCTCCGCCCTCCAGGACCTCATCTCATTTCTGTACTCTTTCAGGATTACCGGGCCGGGAGCTGACAGTCCGCGAATTCAGCTTCAGGGTAAAATGCGATTTCTGGCCTTTATAGCGCAATTTGTTCAGCGGGAATATGATCCTCTGAGTCCGGAGACACTCTCCCGGCTGAGTGCAGATGTCACATGGCGAGATCGTGCCTGGTGACGTAATCGCGGATTACTTTAGCACCAAAGCTACTGCTGAGCTGCAATCTCTGCCTGGTGCCACCGGGGGAACGGATTTGCCTCAAGAGACTGAACAGCCGTGGGCCCTGAGGCCGATGACGTAAACCTCGCTGGATGAGACCCATGATTCAACAATGCGTCGCAATTCAAGGTCCCCGGATTGCTCGATTAGCGCGACCGTTACCATTCGCTCGACATAGTCGGTATCGATTCCCAGCAGCAGTAGCCCTTCAGGCCTCAGGAACTTGGCCACATTGACAATAATGGCGCGAACGTGGGCCAATCCGTCGTGGCCGCCATCCCATATTTCCGGATGTGGCTGCAAGTGTTGAAGGCTTGAGCCTACCTCGGTGGGGATGTAAGGACAGTTGCTGAAAATAAGGTCGAACACGCCATCAACGTTGGAAAACCAATCACTTTGTCGGAATTCAATGGCAGGAGCGTGGCTTGCCGCGGCTATCAATTGAGCGTTCTCCACAAATTCCTCATTGACATCCACAGCGACCATATTCACGTTGTGAGTGCGGGCACAGAACACGGCCAGCAAGCCTAGATGACCAGTGCCCAGGTCGAGCACCCGCTGTCCGTCGTCGAGCGTAGCGACGAATCCCCTTCCGCAAGACAAGCGAGGTCGCGTCCAAGATATGATCGTGTACGAGACTCAGCGCATCGACTTGAAAGTGCCAGCCGGCCAGCGCAAGCCGAAACCAACGCAGGCTAAGCATCCCGTGCAGTAGCGTCAAGAACCAGGGCTCGGGCTGTAGATCCGCCGTTCTCATCTGATAGCCTCCCCTTCGGCAAAACCGAACTATCAAGATTTGAGTTTCCGGTCCCTTATACGCCAGTTAGGAGACTTTTGCCTGGTCTTCTCCGAACCGGTGTATGCTGCTCTCCGTCATCATATTGGACAGAAGGCTTTATGCCACTTCTTCGGCGGTTGGTTGCACATTGGTGTGACGCCTCAGCAATTACTTGAAACGAGGCATTTGATTGGTCAGATTACTGCATCCTTCTTTGTCGCGGCAAACGGCATGCTATCACAGATAAACTGCGCCGGCACTTGGGACGGCACGGGTCGCATTCGTCGCGGCGGTGGAGCACAGATGCTCGATTTCGCCTCTAAAACTATCTGCCTATTCGCGAGTAAATACAAGACTATTCTAGAACTCTGAACTCTGATTTCGCGTATTCTTGAATGTGCCCGATCACAGCAAACGCCTCCTTTAGCGTCTGCTTCTCCAGATAGGAGAGTTCGGCCGGATCAATGTAGTTGTTTGGCTCCAGATTTGCTTCAATCATTCGTAACTGGTTCACGAGCCTGAGCTGCATCTGAAACTCATAGGCGTCTCGGGTCTCAAGGTAGAGTTCTTTTGGAATATGGTCATTTTCCGCAACGGTCTCAAGCCTTGCCAGGGTGTTCGTTTCCTTGACTCCATGCCGCAAAGCCAACAAGCGGGCAAAATTCACGAACGGCGTGAGTCCTTGCGTTTTCAGGTCCAGGCGTTTCCTGTACTGACCGTCCTTCTCCACAATAAAACCCTTGAAGAACGTCAGAGGAGGCTTGGCCGCCACGCAGTCCCTTGCCAAATTCATCAGGAAAAAGGGTTTCGCAGGCGCCTGCACAGTCAAGAAGTCCCTCAGGTCGTCCCCCAATTCGTTCCGTCCGTATTCGGCTCGAAAATCGAAGAAGATCGTGGCCTTTAGCACCTGCTCTGGCTCCGGCGCATTCATCCATTTGCTAAAATAGTCCTTCCACACTTGATATGGTTTTCGCCATTTCGGATTTGAAGCCATCATCTTACCCTTGCACAGTGGATATCCACATGCCTCCAGATTCTCGATGGCTCGCCTGGCAAAATTTCGAAAATACGACTTAGCGATCTTGATTTGATCCTCGTCCCTGCCCGGATCTTCGTAAATGAGAGCGTTATCCTGGTCTGTTTTAAAAGTCTGCTCTTTGCGCCCCTCACTCCCGAAAGTTATCCAGCAGAAAGGATATGGAGCGGGTCCCATCTCCTCGACCAACAACGTAAGCAACCGATGTACGACTTGATCGTTTAGTAATGTAATGATTTGAGTAATGTTGTTCGCGCGTGCTCCTCCCTCAACGAGCGCCCTCACCACTCGCGGAACCTTCCGAGAGAGGGAACGGAGGCCCTCGATTTCGCGTTGACTCTCAATCTCACGGAAAAGGTAAAGCGGGGAGGACCCTTCTTGGACCATGATGTCACGAACGCTGACTACACCGACAATCCGATTCCCGCGTTCTACGGCCAGATGTTGAACATGCTCATTCATCATACGCAGGAGAGCATCGAAACTTAGGGCATGGGATGGAATCGTCTGCACCGGGGACGACATGACCGTTGCCACAGGTGCATTGTAGTCATGGCCTTTGGCAACCACTCGTTTCCGAAGATCTTTGTCGGTCACGATACCCACAATCTCGCCGCTCCCATCTTCAACCAACAGAGATCCGATCTCCATCTCCGACATGCGCTGGGCCGCCTGCTGAATGGTTTTGGATGCCTGCACGGCCTCCGGCGGCCGTCTGACTACGTCGCCCACTTGCAGATTGAACAGATACAGTGCTTCTTCGGGCCGAGCCTGTGTCTTTCTTAAGCGAAGTTCGGCATAGGCCGTGCCAACCAGATCTTCGGAAAAAGTCTTCAGGTAATGCTGGGAGAATCGGGGATGATTGTGGACAAGATCCAGGAATGCTTCTTTATCAAGCGCAAGACAGAATGTGTCCTCTAAGGTCTCGACGTTAAAATTTGCCTTAGAGCCCCGTATGATTCCAAGAGCGCCGAAGTAGTCACCCTCACCACGGAAATCCAAGAGTGTCACAGAGTCGTCAGGGCCCGTGAGGTAAGTCTTTGCGCCCCCCTTGTAAATCAGATAGAAGTCGTTCACGTCATCGACGTCTTGTCGGTATACAACGGTCTTCTTGGGAAAGAACTTCATGGCAAAACGTTGTGAAAGGTCCCGGAGCTTTTCAGTGTCCAATTCGTTGAATGGAACAATATGGGTGAGGAATTCGATCAGCATGCCAGGATCGGCGAGCGGAATATCGGCAGTTGTGCCCATGTGAACCCCTGAGCCAGAGAAAGCACTATTAAAATCTCAGCGGAGTTGCTCGGGCTTCTCCTCTATCTCAAACGAACAGCCTCGTACGAGCAAGTACGGCAGCGGAAACATTGTCAAGTTACTCAAAAAGTCGGATCTCTACTCTTTTACATATACCGCTCCATTTGTCTCCGGTCAAACGGAAATTTCACCGTCGCTGTTCGTCGTCAGAAAGTTGACGGCATAAAAGGCATTGATCATCACGCATGGAATCAGATTGGACTGATCCATTCCCGGAAATGGGAGCTCAATGAAGCGAAAGGGAAGCTCAAGGAGGCGTACAAGATTCGTCGTTTGGCCGCTGGACCGCTCGCAGGGAGGCGGTTGAAATAGGGGTGTCAGAAGGGGTCCGTCTTCCAGGACGAAAACGTACTATACCTCTGACTTCACAAGTGATACATAATCCGGGGGCACATCACGTCTGGTGCCTCATCGTGCTCGAGCCCAGGGATGGGCGGCTCAAATGGGTGGTGTCGGCCCACAGCCTTTTCGGGCCCCATACATGGGAGAGTGGGCACAGCGGAAGAGGACCAAATACTTATGGATGACGAAAGCTCGTTGATTAACGATATTCAGGGGGACTTGACCGACGCGGAGATCATGGAGAAACACCAGTTGTCCGCTGCGAAGCTACGCCGAAGACTTCTCCAACTGATGAGTGAGAATGCCGTGAACTCTGCCGATGTCTACTGGAGGCCCATACTCTACGACTATGAGGTAAGCGATGGTGACAAGAGGGCCACACCGCGTTACCCTCTTGCGCTGCTCTTGCCCGTGACCGAGATGGGTTCCCCGGAGCTGCATTCAGGTTTTCTCATCGACATCAATGAAAAGGGCGGTTGCGTAAAGGGCATAAGCCCATCTCTTGGGGCGAGAGTGGCTTTGAGGATTGAACCTGGGCCGCTAATCTCAGCCGATGAGATAATACTTGAGGTGGCTTTTCGCTGGGTGGAGCGCGTGGGCGACACTGATTTCCTGGCAGGATTTGAGATATTGAGCATTTCTCAACGAGACTCCATTCTGCTTCGTGAATTGATTCGAACGATTGTTCACATGCCTTGATAAGCATCTTGCCGATGACCGTGCGCAGTACAGGAGCAATCTCTTGGTGTGCAAACCATCGGTTTATGCCAGTTCGCGCTCAAACAATGAATAATCCGCTAAATCAGACACGGATCTGACAAAGCCCTCAGATCGCGGGATGGCACCCCCAGCCGGATTTTGTTCGGGCGCTGGGTGTCACTGACCTGGGCTCCAGGTCAGTGCTGGTATTGCTAGTGACCAATTCTCACTGTTTGAAAGCTATAGCGATTGCCAAAAATAATGTCCGTTTGGCTGTAGGATGCAGAGCACCCTGATGGCCACCGTGATGGGCGTTTCCCCGTCATTCCCGCGCAGGCGGGAATCCAGACTGGACTGCGGATCGGAGTCTGGGGTGACGGTGTCATTTTGTGAATCGGACAAAAAATTTGGCAATTGGTATAACTGGTATTAGACCTATGAAATTGCCACTAAGGTTGAAATGAGATTAGGCTTAAGCATGGCGTTTCAGTTGGTTGGCATCTACGGCTCTGCCAGGACAAGAATTGAACTCTGTTAAAGGGAAGTGGCCGGATATTCTCCGATGCAATTCAGGTCGATCAGTCGGATAGAAGAATGCCTAGAAAGAGTCGAGGAATGCAAAGAGAATAAGAGTGGCGCCAATTGCATGGGTCAAGTTGACCAACTACGGTCACTTCGCCCCTTGCTAGTCAAGTCGGCTATGAGGCTCATTTTGTCATGAGTAAAACGTAATCCTCAAGGTCAAGTTGACCCAATTGGGAGGCATCGAAGTCCTATCAATTCCGTACAGTATATCGATGCGTCGTTCCTACCTAATCAGTCTTCAACAATTCTGCCTTTGATTTAGCGCAAAGATCTTTATCCGACCGGATCAGTTCTTCTTGCAGGCCACGTGACCTGGCATAATTATTGCTCACTTGACCGATTGAACGAAAATCCTCAATCTAAATCTCCGCTATCGGAAAAATCAAGGAGGGGGACAGGAACCAGTTTAATTTGATTATCCTGACCAGAGATCAGACTCCTTCAAGGAGTCGGGGTATGTTACGACGGACTGTAGCAAAGAACATCAAACTATTGCGGCACGCCAAATCGTCGGTCGGGGGTATCTGAAACCATCGGTTCTCAGTGAAACTTGGATGAGAAAATGCCCCGCGCCGGGTCTGCAGTCACAGAAGTGATGTTGAAAAAGGGGAGAATTGATGCAAGGGCGGTTGTGCGAGCATCTACGCTGGATTGGATGACCCTTTTCTTACGGAGAAATACCGGACAACACGTGAAATCCACTCAAATAGGCAAATGTAGCTGTCGTATAAATACTAACTGACTCACGCGTACCACTCAAACACAGTTACCCTGTGGTTCAGTTTTCAATCGGGGGCGACGGATTTGTTATGAAACCGCCAAGAAAGATAGAGGCGAAGCGGATTCTAGAGGATATCCGTTCAGGGATGGACGATTTATCTTTAATGAACAAATATGAGCTTTCGGCCAAGGGACTCCAAAGCCTTTTTGAACAGTTGGGAAACATCGGCCTTGTAAGGCGCTTAAACGCACGCGAGCTACTGGAAGACATCAGATCTGGGGTCGGCCAGGACGGACTCATTGAGAAATATCAGCTTTCCGAAAATGGCCTGCAAAGATTGTTCGAGGAACTGGATCGGGCGGGCCTTTTAAAGCATTGTGCACAGCCTGACAGCACTCCCGCCAAAATTACCGTCAATATTAACCAGGTTGCGGCGGACATACGACATGGGCTTGGCAGGGGCCAACTCATGGAAAAATACCGACTCACCTCCAGAGCGCTTAGATGGGTCTGTATGGAGCTCGTGAGCAACGGGCTTCTAAGCTGGAGAGAGCTTTATGAGAAGCTTAGTTCGGGTTCCGAGGGGCTCGTCCTCGATAAGCCCAGGGAATCCAGAAGGTTCGCTCTGGGTTTCGATGTAGAGATCCATGAAGCCGGACACTCGGAAGCTCCAGGTAAAGTAAGAGATGTTACCCAAAGAGGCATCGGCGTCAGCGGCATACGGGCAAAGGTTAATGAAAGAAAGACGCTTGTGATCGCTGGAGATGAGTTCGGAGAGTTTGCCACATTCACATTTGACGCGGTGTGCCGGTGGGCAAGTAGAGCGCCCGGCGGCGACTACCTCGCTGGATTCGAGGTCTCCTACATTTCGGTAAGGAGCATGGGTGAATTTCGAGTTCTAATACGACTGGCAGCGGTTTCAAGGCAACAATGATGTCAGCCGGGGCAGCCAAGACAGCAGCAAACGGCAACGAAAGTGAGCAGGCAGTTAGGGCTTGGTGGCCCAGTGGCATCCAAGCTTGACTTATTTCAACCAACAACTGCGAGTTAGTGCGAAACGGAGCTTGGTATCGAGGGATCAAATGGGGCATGTTCTTGCGAAGGCCCTCAAGTTGGCGGATGCATCCCGAGAGGTAGCTTTTGGACCTGACAATTCAGATAAGGATACTACCAAACAACCCGGGAAATTGACGTTCCGTTTTTACAGCGTCAGGTTTGGAGCGGCTCTGGAAATGAAGAACACACCAAGCTCCGACAAAATGAGTTGGCCGTTCCCCACGAGAGGGCAATGATGGGTGAAAAGGATCTACCCGATTTTGAGCTTTTTGACGGGGATGACGGGCCGTCCAGGTATACGCCCGTTGGAAAGACTCCCACCCACACGATTGACCTCCAAAATCTCGTGGACGAACTTAGTGCCTCCGTTGTTCTTGACTTCAGTAATATCCATCAGACGTCGTTCGGTAAATTACTTGAGTCCATTCCAATTCCTGTTCTGCTGATTGATGAGACCTGCAAGATCAACTTTGTCAATCACGCCTGGCAGAAGGTCAGCGTAAATTATCAGAGAATCTTGGGTCGTTCTTTTTCCTCCGTCTTTACCAGGAGATCAGTGGCCAAGGCCGTCAATTCTATTGTCGAAAAAGCCTTCATGACCAGAAGACCACTGGTAGCAAGCACGGTGCTCGAAGTTGAGGGATGCAGGATATACGGGCGTGTGCATTTCCGTTCGCTCAGGATGGGCGGGGACAGGGCTCTGATAGTTCTCGTGGAAGACCTTACCGCGGAGAAAAAGCAACTCATCCTGACGCAAAAACACCAAGAAGCCCTTCTAAAAGCGCATGATGAACTGGAAAGTCGTGTGGAGGAAAGAACCTCGGCATTGAAGAGCATGAATGAAGACCTCCTCCGCGAGATCGGTTTCCGCAAGGAGGCAGAGCACAGTCTCGAGGCCAGCCGTGCCAGTTTCACCAGCATAGTGGAGAAATCGGGCGAAGGCATCCTGGTCATATCTCCGGAGAGCGTGGTTCTGTACGCGAATCCGGCGGCATCATCCTTGTTGGGGCAGGCCAGAGACAAACTTATAAATAAACATCTTGGACTTACTCTGTTTCCGGGACAGATCACAGAGATTAAGAGGAATCGCGGGAACGGAGAAGCCTGCATACTTGAGATACGCGTCCACTCCACAGATTGGAATGAGAAGCCCGCTAGGCTGCTGATGCTTCGTGATGTCACCGAACAAAAAAGAGTCGAAGAGGAAATGTTGAAGACGGAGAAACTGGAATCCCTTGAACTGGTAGCGGGCGGCATTGCTCATGACTTCAACAACTTGCTGACCGGGACCATCGCCAACATCTCCTTGGCGAAAATGCACGCAACACGAGCGAGCGCTCAATATGAAGCTTTGCGAAATGCTGAAAAAGCTGCGACTGGAGCTAAACATCTGACTCTACAACTATTGACCTTCACCAGAGGAGGAGACCCCGTGAAGAGGCCTGCTTCCTTGTCCCTGCTATTGAAAGACAGCATCGCCCTTGCCCTAAGTGGTTCCAGTATCAAAAACGAAGTCAGCATTCCTGATGACCTTTGGCCGGCGGAAATAGACCAGCAACAGATGGGCCAGGTATTTCAGAATCTCCTTATCAACTCACTCCAGGCGATGCCTGATGGCGGCACGCTAACGGTTTGCGCTGAAAACCTATTCCCCGGGCAGGAAAGGCTAGGCCACCGCCTCCTGCTAAGAGAAGGGAGATATGTCAAGATATCGATAAAGGATACGGGCTGCGGAATACCGCCAGAGCACGTCACCAAGGTTTTCGATCCGTATTTCACCACTAAACCCAAAGGCTCAGGCATAGGCCTTGCCACTGCTTATTCTGTTATCAAGAGGCACGGCGGTGTGATTGACGTTCAATCCGAGGTTGATGTTGGGACCTCGGTCTTCGTTTATTTGCCGGCGTCTCCGGAGTACGAGATCGACAATCCGATCGACGATTCAGGAGAAACCCCGGCGTTTGGAACGGGAAAGGTTCTCTTGATGGATGATGAGGAGGCCATACGGGTTGTTGCGGGAGATCTGTTGACCCTCCTGGGTTACGACGTTGAGATGGCTAAGGATGGCTCAGAATGTATCGAAATGTACAAGGCGGCAATGGAATCCGGACAACCGTTTTCCGCCGTGATCATGGACTTGACGGTCCCAGGAGGCATGGGAGGAAAAGCGGCCATACAGAAACTTCTGGAAATTGACACCAAGATCAAGGCAATCGTCTCAAGTGGGTACTCAACGGACCCCATAATGTCCAACTACCAGCATTATGGGTTCAAGGGCATCGTACCCAAGCCGTACAATGCCGTCGAACTGAGCCGAGCCCTCCAGGAGTTGATAACAGAGAACGGGGACTGATAAACGCCAAAAATCGCGTAGTTATGAATCAAAGTAGCGGGTGACCCCCTGGACTTCTTTCCAGGAGATTCTGGAGGACCCTTGGGGCAATAGAGGATACGATGAGCAATAAGCGACAAATTAACGGAAGGCACGTCATCAACGATCTCCGGTCAGGGATGAGTGATGTGGAATTGCAGGCAAAATACGAGCTTTCTACAAAAGCCCTCCAGACCATCCTCGAGAAGCTCGTGGCTCATAACGCTATCAGCCACAACGAACTTTACGAAAGATCTTCCTTGTACAAGGGAACAACTGATCTCACACGGGTACGAAAGTTCCGGAGAGTCGACCTGAACATTCCCGTAGAAATATATGACGTGGAAGCTTCAGCCACCGGCATATTGAGAGATATCTCGGAAAAGGGGCTGCGTGTGGCGGGAATCGGAGCGGACGTCGGCCAAGCTAAGACTTTTCAGATTCCCATCGACATGTTTATGCAGAGCGATCCTCTATTGATTGTCGCGGAGTGCAAATGGGTTGAGATCAAGGGCAAAACCAAACGACACCCGGTTGCCGGGTTTGAGATAAAGGACCTTTCAGACAGGGACAGGAAGTCCATAAAAGATTTCATGGGATTGTTAGTGCTTGGTGAATCAGGTGAATGGAAATCCATTAGCTGAAAACTTACCCTCATCCCGAGGCGTTGTCGATATTTCGTCGGTGGCTCGGCCGCGACCTTGTACAGATTTTATGCATGCGTTAGTCGATCAAAACGGATTGTTCGAGACACGCATGGACGGTTCTATCTTGAATCCAGGAAGAAGAGACGAACACTCGCAAGAGATTAGGGGATCAATATGAAGCAAAAGATCATCGAGAAGGAGATCGTCAAAGACATTGCCCGCGGAATGGCCGACTCAGAGCTCACCCAAAAGTACAATTTGTCGGGAGATCAGCTTCGATCGATATTCAAGCAGCTTGCCAACGCGCGTGCCAAGAGAATTCAAACGCTGGCTAGCGACCTCAGATCTGGAATGGCTCGACCGGAACTCATGAAAAAATATCAACTCACGTCGGAAGCACTCGCAAGTTCTCTCAACAGGCTTCTCAAGGCAAATGCTATCACTTCAGCCGAATTCGAGACTTTCAGTTCCTGTCGTGACGAACACAGTAGTGGTGGGAGCTCACGAAGTTCGCTGAGAAACCACCCAATTCCAGTGGTTACGATCTGCGAAGTCGGCAAGCCCGGAACAAAGTATTTAGTGAGGGATATTTCTGAGAACGGGATAGGTGTCACGGGGATTGACGCTCAAATCGACGAGACGAAATCCCTTGCGGTTGTCGGTGATGAATTTGGAGAGATAGCCCCGTTTGAATTCGAGGCCCAATGTCGTTGGGCAAGGCAGTTAGAACCTGATGGGGCGATTTGCGCAGGATTTCGTATCACGAGGATAAGCGAACAAGACGTTCTTCGGCTCAGGGAATTCGTTCAGGGGTTCACCTTTTGGATTGAAGAAGCCTGATAGGGTCCGGCAGCCGGGGCTCGGGACCACCAAGTCCTTGACCCGGACACTCAGGGCTTCATTTTGAGATGCTGACCCTTCTTGTCGACGCAAGGTAACCGATGGGCCTGTCTGCCAGATTTCCGATCTTGTTGCATGGAGTGTCGAAACGGGAGACTACGAGTGGATCGTCCTGATCTTTCTTTTGAAAAAGCGGAGACCTACAAGGAAATGGGGCTCCTTAGAGAGGCCATTCGCGAGTACCAAAGGGTACTGTCCGAGGAGTCCTTGAAGTGTCGAGCCATGCGGCGGATAGCAAACTGCCTGATTGATCTGAAGCTATCGGCCCAAGCTGAAAAGGTTCTACTTCAGTCCCTCTTGTCTCTGAATGTGCCGATTAGGGATCGACTGCACATTTATTCCGACCTCGCGGAACTCTACCTTAGCCAGGGCCGCGTTGAATTGGCTTTGGAACGACTTCTGCAGATCAGGACCGAAGATGACAGTTTCTTCCCGGACCTCTCTCAACGAATCGAAGAATTGTTGCAGACGACAGGATCTCCTATCTTGGAATTTCCCCGAGCGGCGACACCGATGGGTCCGAAAGAGGTACAGAATCTTGGCTCTGACAAAAGCCCAAACGCCCCGCCGGAACGATTGGCCAGCACGTATTCCGACCCGAGGAGACGAGCCCGCAGAGTTAAAGTTTCTACTACCGTCCAGTATTCTTTCGATCAGGACGTCTGGGCCTCCGGCTACTCAACCGACTTGAGTACCTCCGGTATGTTCATTCTGACCTATGAGCCTATTCCGGTCGGGAGTGTCGTGTTTTTGAAATTCAACCTGCCCGAGATGCAAGGCGGAGTCCACAATGGAGGTCATTGGCCTGGCCGTAAGACAGGGTGCCAGAATACTCGAAATCGATAGGGTCCTGGGGATGGGGATACAGTTCGTATCTATAGACGCGCACCAAGAAAACAGCCTCAAATCTCTTGTGGATGAACTGGTTGAAAAAGAGGATCGGGTGGTGTCGCAGGAATCCCGGATACGGTTCCACTGTGACCGATGCGGGAGGATTCTTACCGCGACTGAATCGTCGTCAGGAAAGCTGGGAAAGTGCGTATGCGGCGACACAATTCCTGTGCCATTCCTCCGCCATACGCCCACACAGGACAATCCGCTCAGAGGTTTAGTCCTCGCCGGTTGCAGGATTGACGGCGTCATGGGCAAAGGAAGCGCGGCGACAGTATACAAAGCGCATCACTTAGCGCTGGATGTCCCCGTTGCCATTAAGATTCTTCATCCCGAGGAAAAAAGTTCCCACACGCCGATGGCGCAGCGATTCCTCAAGGAAGCCAGAGTCATAGCAAGGATTAAACATCCCAACATAGTTGCAGTGATGAACGCTGGAGAAGAACAAGGCTATAGCTTCATTGTTATGCAGCTTGTGGTTGGCGGCAGCCTCGCAAACGCTCTTCAGAAAAAGAGCAAGATTTCGACCAATGGTTGCATTCGGCTTGCCCTAGATATCTGCGGAGCCCTTCGAGCCGCCCACGAGCACGGAATTGTGCATGGGGACGTGAAACCCGCCAATATTCTTGTCACCTCTGCAGGAACCGCCATGCTCGTTGATTTCGGTCTTGTCAGGGACCTCAAGACCGACCGAAAGGAGACAACCAGCGGGAAGGGGATGGGAACCCCACTATACATAGCACCAGAGCAGATCACGAGTGACCACGGCATTGACACTCGGGCCGACATCTATTCACTCGGCGCAACGCTTTATCACGCCCTGGCAGGGAGGCCTCCCTTCCAAGGTTCCGCCATAAAAGAAGTCCTCCGGAAACACATCAAGGAGGCTCCGGTCCCATTGAAGGAATTGTGGCTCGATATCCCGGATGCCTTGTCGGACATCGTCTCCAAAGCCATGGAAAAAAAGCCGGAGGAACGGTTCCAGTCGGTGGAGGCACTGACACAGGAACTGCTAAAGGTGTGCCGTGCCACAGCAGTAGAAGAATTCAGACCACTGCGGAAACGTCAAAAAACGGCCAAACCTCGATTCGAGTATATAGATTGGTTGAAATTCGCACGATGACGGGAGGGCCGACGCAGATGCGGTTGCATAACCGGAAATCATCAATATAGGAGAATCGGACAAGCCGAGAATGAGGAGCTAGTCAGATTAATTGCATTCTCATCTGAGTGACTGCATACTTTTTTCTGGTCAAAACCTGCGTTTTCATTCATCATAGCAATTAGCTTTCTTCATGGTCACCAGAAGGGGGCGAACTCCGTGTCACCTAAGCAACTGATCAGCGCAAGAGATTTTGTTCAGGACACGCGGTCGGGAATGACCGATGCCGCGCTAATCCAGAAGTATAATCTATCCCCGAACAGGCTACAGCATATCTTCAAGAAACTGCTGGACGCAGAGGCCATGACTTCCGAAGAGCTTGATGGCCGCTGTGCGTCTCTCGATGATACCGTGCAATGCAGTGCTAGGGCCAGTCGCCTGTTATACAGACATGCCCTTGATTTTGTTCTTCCTGTTTACGAAGAAACGAAACCGGAAATGCTGGGTATGGTTCTCAACATCACGGAAGGCGGGATTGGATTAGCAGGCATTCAGGCAAGTGTTGGTGAGGCCAAGAATTTTGTCATCCCCGCCGATGAATTTTTTGACGTTGGTCGAGCTAAGTTCCAGGCGATCTGTCGCTGGACGGGTGATGAAATACGCACAGGTGAACCACTTAGTGGATTCGAAGTCACGTCCATTTCCTCAGGGGATTTAGCCGAACTCAGAAAGCTGATCCAATTGATTCAAATCGTAAACGTAGAGGAAGTCGTCGAGTACGAGGTACGTGGCTGCCGAAGACGTCGAGTATGAAGGCCTGTCCACAGAAACCGTCGAGTGTGAAGACCTGTCCGCTGAAGCATCTGATGCCCGTGAACAAACGCGTTACAACGTCGGGTTCCGACTGCCTATTCACGAGGCGACGAATAGAGAAAACAAAGGGATTGTTATCAATCTTAGTGAAGATGGTATAGGAGTAAAAGGGATAGACGCAAAACTCGGTGAACGCAAGACGCTTGTAATTCCGGCATATCATGGATTTGTCATGTTTGATTCAATTGTAATGATCGCAGAATGCCGATGGACTGACACAGATAGCGCTACTGGTGAAAAGTGCTCAGGATTTAAGTTGCTGCAACTTACAGCCAGGAATTCTAACGAATTATCGAAACTGATCGCCACACTTATAGTGCAGTAAGTCAGCCAGTAGGACTCACAGGCGCAGTCCGAACATGGTCACATTTCTTGTGACTGGTAGGGATCGAAGCCTGGTGCCACGGATGTGCCGTCCGGCTCATCCGTGGCACCAATTCGCGTCATTTCCTGCCTTCTCTACCAGAAGTGATGAATTCCTGTTTCTTGGGTAGCTTGTCGATAACGGACTTGGGCAGATGGAAGTTCGTCTCCAAAAGATAGGCCGGATGGGCCGCAAGGACCGTTGTGAGACTTATTTCCTGGTACTCGCCACTATTGAAGACGATGAGCATCTCTGCGGGTCCGCTGCCAGCGTTTTCGAGAGCATGGCCGTAGCCCATGGGAGCAAAACCGATATCACCGGCGCCGAGTTCCACCACTTTTGCAAGGCCGTGGGACGCAAAGACAGTGAGGCGGATCTTGCCCGAAAGTATGTATTGCCATTCGTCCGCGTTCGGATGCCAATGGAGTTCACGGAGGCCCCCAGGTGCGAGATTGATTATTCCTCCCGTCATGTTCGTGGAAATCGGAAACTCTTTGGCCGAAACCAGCCGAACCTCGCCGTCGCGGTCTCGCTTAAACGGCTTTTGTGAAGCCAGCGAATACTTGTGTGTCAGGGGCGGAGCAAGCACTGTCCCCGGCCCTGAGATGGGAGTCACGGGCAGCGGAGGCGGCGCCGGACCTTGGGCTATGTAAACCTCCTTGTTGGGAAGATCCTTTAGATCCGATTCACGGACGTTGAGGTTCTTTGCCACAATTTCCTTTGGCGTCTGTGCCAGCCAGTCCGTGAAGCTGAACGTAGCGAACTCGGAGAAGTAGCCATTGTCGAAGACGAGCAGGAACTTGGCTTCACCCGGCCCTAAACCGAGCCCTTGAATTGAATGGGCATGGCCGCGTGGAAAATACCAGACGTCTCCAGGTCCAAAGTCCGCAATCTCTATGCGGCCTTGTGGATCCACGACGGTCACCCGCACGTGGCCATCGATCACATAGGCCCATTCAGCCGCGTTGGCGTGCCAATGAAGCTCGCGGAGACCGCCGGCTTTCAGTGTCATGAGTACGCCTGCAATGGTCTTTGACACTGGAAACTCCCGTGCTGAAGCCTCTCGCGCAGACCCCCCCGGCAGCTCCCGCGCGGGCTGTTGGGCCAGCGGGAAACGGAAGTCCGGCAACGTTATTGTCTCCTTTTCATCCGTCCCGGTGCTCTGAGTCTGAGCCGGTTCGCCATTGGACGCCAAAATTAATGGAGACGCCAACACACCTCCCGCAACCAACGTTGATCGTGTCAGAAAACTTCGCCGGTCCATGGGATGCCCTGAATGCTCCGGTGCGGTTTCGCCATTCGGGCTGTCTTCTTTTCTTTTTCTCTTGTTTTCTATATCCTCATCCATAATCGCATCCTTTCTCTCGCCACCAACAGTGGTTGCAGTCATTTAGTGCCGTCTGCTTCTTTTCAATTTCGTTTCGTAAGAACAATTCTGAAAAATTGGATGCGTTGGCGCTGTTGGGGATTCATGAGAATGTTCGCATACTCGGGTGCATTTCTCTGAAGGCCGCTTCCCATTTTCCCGGCAACCGGAATTGGAAATATTTTGAGAGACCGAAAAGGACTGAAAGGAATAGCTCGCAGAAGCGCGAAGCGTGGAGCCTCCGCGGAAGTCACGTTGACTTTTGAAGAATCAGTCGGTTTAATAATTAGCTATACCCGGATTAAGATTAAGGGAGTGAGCACATGTCCCGAAAGTCGGATCGCAGAGAATTCTTGAAGACAGGACTGATCACTACCGCCGCAGTCATCGCATCGGGACCTGCCGCGATGATCAGCCCCAGGTATTCATTTGCACAGGGCGCGCCGGACCTGGTCATTTCTCATGGCCGCAACCCGGCAACCATGACCCGTGCCGCAGTGGATGCTCTGGGAGGGATGAAGCGTTTTGTCAAACCGGGCAACAAAGTCGTCATCAAGCCGAACATGAGCTTTGCCAGCGGACCTCGGGCGGCCTCCAACACCAACCCTGCGGTTGTGAGTGAGGTGGCAAGGATGTGTTCAGAGGCTGGCGCTTCACGGATTTCAATTCTGGACAACCCTTTGCAGCAGCCGCAAGATTGTCTCGCCATGTCCAAGATCCCTGAGATGTGCGAGGTTGTGCCCAACACCAGAGTCTACGTGATCAAGCCGCAACGGTTGTTCAGAGAAGTCAAGCTTGATCGAGGCACCTTAGTCAAGTCCATGGAAGTGTCTTCAGAGGTCTTGGATTCGGATGTGCTAATTTCTGTTCCTGTGGGCAAAACGCACGGGTCTGCCGGTGTCAGCCTGTCCATGAAGGGCATGATGGGCCTGATCTTTGACACCGACAGAAGGGCGTTCCATAGCCACGGTCTACATGAATCCATCGTGGACATGGTCACTATCCTGAAGCCGCATCTAGTGGTTATAGACGGCACTCGGATTCTGGCCAGCGGCGGTCCTGGCGGTCCGGGCGAAGTGATCCCGCTCAATGTAGTCATAGCCTCGCCTGACATGGTGGCCGCGGACGCTCAGATGGTGGCTCTGGGCACCTGGTATGGGAAAAAGATCGAACCGGCTCAGGTAAGGTACATAAGTATGGCCGCGCAGCGAGGACTTGGGCGGATTGATCTGGACAAGCTGAACATAAAGAATGTCACGGTGTGATGAGTTTTTCATCGACCGTTTCATCCAATCAAATCACAGACTTCCACGCCCGTTATCCAGTGTGGGCAGTATGTATTGCAACGATTACTTTTACGGTGACCGTTCGCCGGACCTTTGGCGACCGGCACGGAGGCCGGTCCTACCGGGCTCAGGTAGGGCCGGCGTCCCTGCCGGCCACGTTTCAAACCGGCCACTTGCTCGGTCAGCGGCTACCTTTCGTCGATTGGACAGCCCCCGGTCACCCATCACAAAATACCCCGCAGGGGAGGCTTTGCCATGCTGCTGCGTAAGTCCGCTTTTGATGGAATTCACAAAAAGGCTCTAACTTTACTGGTAACCCTCTTGTTGCTGAACACCCCGGCTTTCGTCGGGGCGCAGGACAAAAATGAAGCATTTATGCATGCAGCAGTGGAAGGTGACCTGAAAAAAGTAGAAGCGCTCCTCAATGACGGCGTAAATGTCAATGTTGAAGGGAAGGAAAGAAAGCGGACCGCCTTGATGTGGGCTGCCCAGAGAGGCCATCTCGAAGTCGTGAGCCTACTCCTTAAGAAAAGGGGCCGACATCAATGCAAAGGATGAAAATGGCGAGACGGCATTGCTGTCGGCTTCCGGGAGAGGGGGCCTTGAAGTCATGAAGCTACTCTTGGAAAACGGCGCCGATGTCAATCGGAAGGACAAGAATGACCGAACTGCTTTGATGTTACCTTCTTGGACCGGCCATCTAGAAGTTGTCAAACTTCTCGTGGCAAAGGGGATGGATGTCAATGCCAAGGACAAGAGTGGGCGAACGGCCTTGATGTGGGCTTCGGAACAGGGCCACACCCCAATCGTGGAGTTGCTGAAAGCTCACGGAGCGAAGGAATAAGTCGGCCACCGAGGCTCAAACGCAATTGCTCCGGGGTCCGCCCTTGCATGTAGAGACATCACGGAGACACTACGCTAGTGGAATGAGAGGAATTTAGTATGCCTGTTGCTGATATAAACGGAATCAAACTGCATTATGAAATTCAAGGCTATGGGGATCCGGTTTTGCTTTTGCATCACGGCTTCGGATGCACCAAGATGTGGGAAAAGATAATACCGTCCCTGGTGGAGCAGGGCTATAAGGCCGTGTCCTATGATCGAAGAGGCTACGGACAATCCGGGCTGGGCGCACATTTTGAAGATTTCTATGTAAGCGATCGATTCAGGCCTGAAAGTGTAGATGAACTGGAATCATTGCGGGATTGGCTAGGAATTGATTCGTTTCACATCGTAGGTCAGTGCGAAGGTGGAGTTGTGGCCGTCGACTATGCTGCCAGGTATCCCCATCGTGTCAAGAGCATAGTGATATCAAGCACGTTGTGTTACAGCACCATTTTTATGTCTGAATTTAATGCGATAAAGTTTACCAAGAGCTTTGAAGAATTGGATCCGGATCTGAAAACAAAACTGACTGACTGGCATGGAGAAAGAACAGAACCATTTTTCAATCAGTTTCGGCAATTCGGCGGAGCTTACGGAAAATATATCTTTGATTTGAGGCCGACCTTAGAATTAGTGAATTGCCCAACTCTGGTCTTATATCCTGATAGGAGCTTTCTTTTTGAAGTGGAGCAGGGCGTAGCCTTTTATCGGCATCTTCCCAAAGGAGAGCTAGCGGTGCTGCCAGATTGTGGACATAACACATACGATGAACAACCCGAACAATACGGGTCTCACATCGTCGGCTTTTTGGCTCGACACCGCTTTGGAGATGAATCCCCCATCATTGCCAAGACAGTACGCCCGATAACTTGTGCCGGGTAAACGACCACGTGCATTGTGCGTGATCGTTTAAGTTCGACTCCGTACCGGTTTTCACGAGTCTCGCAGTAGCTTGTTGGCTACGGAAGCTGGTCGTAATACGCCGCATCTCATTCTCGGAAGCGAGTGAGACAATCGCATATGGTAGCAAGGAGGATCGCATATGACGAAACAGGACGGGGTTTCGACAGCTCCCGGTCAGCGTGGTCGAAGCGCTCGCACCGGTTTTCACGATTCGTAGTAGCTTGTAGGCTACGGGAGTTGGCGTAACATTGTCTCCTCTTGAAGGGGTCTGCTGTGTGACCGTTCACCCGTTCAAGAGTCCGTGTCAAGACGTTTTCTCGTCTTGCCTTCTCAATGGCTTTCTATAGACAATCAGGGCAGCGGCATTGATGATGGAGGTCGCTTGCGTCAGGTCAACATCTGGTATTCCTATGCAGTGGTGTGGTTGTCCGTCAGGGAAGAATGACTTTATTAATACTCCTTTGCCCATTATTTCATCCAGGGTCACCACGTAGGCTAAGGACTCATCCACAGGAAACGTGAGCTGTGCATCTTGAAGGGCTTTCAGTGCAGTACGGCTCAAGGTTCCGTTCCTTTGACCATTCCAATCTTCTTACGATTTCATTGAACAAGTCTCTAATCAGCATATTATTCCTACGCCTGCTTCATGATTCTCGTTTTCGATTGCTTTCCCGGCATGCCGTCGATATTTGTTATTGGCTGGCAGTTGCAACCTCGCCGTATATATGCTGGATGATCTCCATCACGCTCTTGATGAAACCCTCTTTGGTGACCCCGGTAAAGGTCACCAGGTAAAACTGACCCTCCGCGGTATTGCCGTAGTGCAGTTGTAATGCGTCGTTTTCTTGCTTGACCATTATTGTAAACAGGTCTGTTATCCGTTCATTCACCACGTCTTCTGGTATCGCTATGACCCATGAAGGCTTTTCTCTAATCACCGGCTGCAGGTTCTTGCCCTTGGCCCGTTCCAGTTTCTCTATCAACTGGTCGAAGAATTCTTCTATGTCAAAAGGAACTTGTCCCTCTTCTGTCATTTCCTGCCTTTCCTGTTAGCTCCTGGTGCCGCTGTTCAGTGTAAGGATTTTCCATGGACGATTATGATAGCGGCTTGAATGACCCTTAGAGCATCTTGGAGACTTGCACCAGGCATCAGTATCTGGTGTTGGGGCTTATCTGCTAACTGGGTGTTAACGGTTACTCCATGAGCGTATTCCTTTAGCAGGATGCTGTATGGTGATTCCTTTTCAGGGATGATAATGGTGCACTCTCCAGGGGAAGGACTGATTTGCGGCCTTATTTCCTTTTCTTTTGCCCGCTGCATTCTTCCCACTATTTCATCAAACACGTCTTTTAGGTCCATCCTGATTTACGCTCCATATCTCTTTGACTTTGCAGGGATTATAGGTGGTCTTGCCGGACCCGTTTCGTGGTCCACTACATTCACTCGTGGAAATATCCATTATCCCCGGGTCACAGGTTAAACAAATCATCCTGCTTTGATTCTGGAAGCGTGTCAAGATATTTGGTCTCAAAACTCATTCATGCGGCTGTGAAAGGAAATGGCAGGTGTGAGGGAAGGGCGAGGGTCATGTTGCTCAGGAGGTCCTCAGGTTTAAGGCCGTCCGAGACTCAGTCGCAGCAGTCTCGGCAATGATTTTGCCCTTGGCCCAAGCAGGGTAGGGCGGGCCGTGCCCGCCATTGCTCGAATCCGATGGCGGCCATAGGCCGCCCTACCTCGGTCAGGCTGTGCCGAGAGGCTATTCTAGACGTGGCCTCGTGTACAAAAGAAACCGGGAGCCGAGGAAAGAATCTTTCCCGACCACCGGTGCTGCCTGCCCAATTTCTTTATCGCTTACACTCGGACCCAGAGGATTTTGAGATCTGCTGTCACCTCATCTGTCATCCGCAGTAACCCTGCAGATCAATAGAGGTAGTCATCAGGGCACACCCACTGATAGCCATTCCAATAGCAGTTATTATAGTAACTGCTGTAAGCGTAAGGGACAGCAACCGAACCGAACAAGAATGGCCTGAAGAAACGATTGTGCCTGAAGTGGACCCGATTGAACCGATTGAAACGAGCTGCACGGAAAGATCGGAAGCCACCTGAGCGAAACGCAACGCCACCACCGCGGTGGCCCCGCATGACCAGTTGAGCCGGCACCGTGCTTTCAGTGCCGACAACTGTGTCTACAGCCGTCCCCGAATTGCTCACGGCTACAGCGGACTGTGCCGCGTAAGCGGGGCCGGCATGCGCCATTACCACTACCAAGGCCGCAAGAGCGACCACTGTCAAAACTGCTATATTTCTCATCGACCGCACCCCTTCCTCGTTCCGAACCACGAGTCTCTTGGCGGCTCAAATCTCGCCGTCTCGGGTTTTTCACTGGGAAAAACTTCTTACGAGACCCTTAAGGTCTTTCGACTGGGAAGCCGGCTCTTTTTTCCGACTTCCTGTTTACTTTGACGAAGTTTCCGGTTCCTCGTTATATCGCTTGCCAAAAAAATTGTCCCGGTTGCGGGAGTGACGGATTAGAGAGGAGACACACTGCCGGCGTTCAAAGCACCATTTCTATGAGATGCGGCCCGGGTTCGGCGAGCGCCACACGAAGCTCCTCGGCCAACCGCTCGGCAGTATTTACAGACACCGCCGGAACGCCCATCCCTTGGCTGATCTTCACCCAATCGATCACGGGATCAGCAAGATTCGTGAGGGAAAAGGTGTTTTTGCCGGGGGAAGTTTGACCAGAACGCGCGAGTTCAACTCGCAAGATGTCGTAACTTCGGTTCGAGCATATCATGGTTGTGACGTTGAGGGATTCCCGCGCCTGAGTCCACAATGACTGCACGGTGTACATAGCGCTGCCATCGGCTTGAAAGTTGATCACGGCACGATCCGGGCACGCGATCGCGGCTCCGAGCTGCGCAAGGCATTCCCTGACCAATGGAGCCGCCGGTTAAAGTAAGCAAACTGTGAGGGGGCGCGGTCGCAGTCAAAGGGTAATAAGAACCTCCTGTAGTAACTGCTTCATCGACTATTATGGCACCTTCAGGTTGCAAGCCGGCAAGAACCATGCACACCTTTTCTCTCGTTAATGGGCCTGAAGGGAGGTCTGGTTTGGAGGACGCTGCGTGTGAATCAGTTTCGAGAGCGACCTTGCGAGGCGCTCCCAATGCATCGGCTAAGGACTCCAGGACTTCGAGCAAGTCTTGATTCTCGCCGTCGATGCGCACAGCTTGCTGGTCGGCAGTCAGCAACCGACTAGGCATGTCTTTATACCCGAAAAAGGCCACTGGTTCCTCGACCCCTGCCAACACGACCAACCGGTATTTGGACAGGGCTGCAACGGCATGTTCAGGAAAATATGGAAGCCGGCCTACAGACGGAATTCCCGCGCCCCTTTCCATGTGTGCAAACAACCTCTCCGACAGCACATCGCAGCCGGTTGCGGCCTTGATTCGTGCCGCCGCTTGAAGACCTCTTTTGCGTAAAGCTTTCCCGCCCAGGAAGAGTAATGCTTTCTCATGGGTCCTTAACAGTGCTGCCGCTCGATCAATCAAGTCTTGGTCAACCGAGTCAAACGAGAATTGTGGAAGGCTTATTCTATGGTCATCGCATTCAGTCCATTGATAGTCCTGAGGAACGATAAGAGTGGAAACTTGCCCGCGCATGGCCGCGGCAATCGCATTCGCCGTGTCTCTTGACAATGTTGAGGGAGATTCGCAGGTGTGCTGCCATTTCGACACAGTTCCCGCCAGTGCTTCGATGTCCATCGTCAGAGGAGCGTCCGCGGCACGGTGCCAGGAAGCATGCTCGCCTATCACATTGAACACGGGTGTATGAGCACGCTTTGCATTGTGCAAGTTAGCCAGTCCGTTACTCAAACCCGGCCCCAGATGCAGAAGAGTCATGGCAGGTTTGTCGAGCATTCGTCCGTACCCGTCTGCCGCGCCGGTACAGACCCCCTCGAACAGGCCCAAGACTGCTCGGATTCCGGGAACCGAGTCCAATGCCGTAACTATATAACCGGCATTGTATCCAGCGCCTAAGCAAAGTGTGGGACCAGGGTTTTGAGAGACCCCGGATTACCCTGGAAGCGGTTGAATCTTCGGAACAAACTGTCTTTAAGGTCCTTGAAGGTGCCGAAGAATCGGTTGTGAGAAGCCCATTTCCGGGTTTCCTTCCAGATGTACTCCGCACCGTTGAGTTTCGGCGCATACTTGGGTAGGAAATGGACCTCAATGAGGTCTTTGATTTCCTCCAACCACCTGCGGATAGCCTTCGTCTTGTGCCAGGGTGCGTTATCCACCACCAGGTGAATCTTTCTGCCTTTGTAGTAACGGAGCAATTGCTCTATGAACACAGTGAAGGTGTCGGTGTTATATCTCTCCACGAATCGGAAATGCCAGCCCGGGTCTTCACCAACCCGTACCGCTCCCATGACTTTGGCACCTTTGCGACCAGGAAAACTCTTAACTACGGTGCCTTTACCCGTTCTGGCCCATGTTCGATGCAGTGAGCCGGCTTGGCCGAATGAAGCTTCGTCCTGGTAGATGAGAACCCCGCATTCCTCTTCAACTTTTTTTTATTCCCTGCAGTTCATGGTCGAGCCACCTGGCCTGTTCCTCTGGATCTGCTCGGGAAAGCTCTCTTGTGGGCAACTGAACACTGAACCGGAGCCGGCGAAGAATGCGCCGCATATGATCGGGGTGGTAGCGAACACCAAACAGCTTCTTGACCAGGTCCGCAGCAAGTGGGGCTGTCCAAACGCCCGTGTCCAAGCCTACGTTCTCTGGCCCTTGCTCTATGATGTGATCAAGCTCTGCAAATTGCGCTTGGGTCAATTTCGGCTTTCGTCCAGGGTACGGCCCCTTCACCAATGCTTCGAGCCCGCCTCTTCTATACCTGAAAATCCAGTCCTGCAAGGTTCTCCGCCCGACTCCGACTATCTGGGCTGCCCGACGTTCCGCCATGCCCTTACTTACCAGGAGCATCCCCTGAATACGCTGCGTCATGTCAAAATCCTTGCGCCCCCTTGCCACCTGATACTCTTGATTTAACTCCTCCATCTGGGCCTTCCCCACCCTCAGACCAAGCCTCGGCATGCCAACACCTCCCCGAAGAAATCAGTGGGGAGTCTCATAGCACCGATCTGCTGGTTCGTCGCGTTCTTTAGCGCGACGTTTTATGCCGCTCACTATAGCGGTATTTCCGTGGTGCCGGGATTTGAAAAGCATATTTCAATTCCCGCGTTCAAAGCTGTCTTTACAATTAATTCAGCGCCGTTCATGGGCTTCCCTTCATGGAAACGCTATAGGTAGTATCAAAACCCATGTTTATAGTATTTGACAGAAAAAATGTCCATTTGGCAATCCGAGATGCATAATCCAAAAGGCTTAAAGAGACGCGCCTTTTCTTCCTTTTTCCTGCGAACTCCGGATCGGCGTCCGGGGCAGGCTCTGATCCGGGATGTCGGGCAGAAATGTTCGCAATGAGTATGATTGCTACTGCTTGGATGGGCAAACCGCGGTTCTATGAACTTGGGATTTTAGACCGAAACAAACGACCACTTACGATGCATGTGGTTGTTCCCTTGCGTCGTGGGAGACTTGACGTATGTATAGGTCTCTTTGGGGTGATGGAAGGGCGATCCCTGCCACGTTGAATGCCTTGACCACCGCAGTGTTCAACTGATGGATGAGCCTGCCCTTGTCTTTTGGTTGAGCAGTCCAGCACAGCAGCTCGTAATCCAGCGAGCCATCACCGAAGCCTCGGAATCTTATACGAGGCTCTGGTTTAGGCAAGACCAGAGAGTTGTCACCTGCTACTTTTAGCAAAACATCTTTCACTTCGTCCACATCGGACGTGTTGGCAACCGAGACCTTCACTCTGACTCTCATTCTCCGACTGGGAGCGCTTTCGTTGATGATTTTGGTACTAACTATCAGGGAATTGGGAATGGTTATGAGGACGTCGTCTCTGGTCACGATTCTCGTACTCCTGAGACCAATATCGACCACTTTGCCACGCTCGCCTGACCTCAACACGATATAATCTCCGGGCTTAAATGGTCGATCGAGAAAAACGCTTATGCCCCCGAAGAAGTTCCCCAGGGTATCCTTAGCCGCCAAGCCCACTATAATCCCGGCAAGTCCTGCAGACGCGAGGAGCGGGGTCAGATTGATCTGCCAGACTGCCAGAATCATGAGCGCACCCACTACACCAATGATCGCTATGCCTATATTTTCAGACAGCCGGAATAATTCCGTCGCTCCAGGATAGTACCCACCCAGTCTGGAAGAGACAAGTCCCAGGGTTCTTCCCAGGACGATCATCCATGTGATGGCCAGAGCTGTCTTGGCCGCTCCCGTTATTAAGAAGTTGAGACGGTCGGGCGGCGTAAGCCACTGGACTTCCAGCAACACTCCGATAAAGATAACTGTAATCCAAAGAGGGTGGCGGATGATCTCGAAGAATTGAAACCGTATTCCCAGTCCGGACCATCGCGATACGGCCAACGCGACCTTGTCCCCCGTGAATCGCACGACTATCGCTGCAACCACGGTGGCTACAAAAATAACGGCTGCTCCCACTATCGGAGCGGCGCCCGTTTGAGCGAGCCATTGGTTGATGAATTCCATTGTGATCTCGCCTCCTCCCGCGTCATGCCTGATCTAATTTTCAATTCATCACTCTTTTGTCGAGCGATGACTGGTTCAGTAATAGTCGCGGGATGCCAACCGGGTTCGATCAAACACAGTACAAAATTTTCCCTTTCCAAGGTCTTAAGACCTTTCTAATCTGAGGTTATTCACGGAACGTCTCTCACACAAGGGGCAGGACCATTTTGCACCGCTTGGCAGGCGACCAAGGGAGTCTTCTGATACATGTTTCGGCTATCAAACGGCCTTTTCGCCGAGATCTGTCTTATCGGTATCATCCAATCCTTTTGCATAGCTTCCCAAGATCTTGAGATATTCGGTACTTTTCTCAAGTTCTTTCAGCAGCGAGCTGTATTGCGAATCATGGATGTCCACTTCGATGTCAGTGTAGAAGAGATATTCCCAAGGTTTATTGTGAATCGGACGAGATTCGAGTTTCACAAGATTGATCTGTCTTTCGGCAAAAATCTTCAAGGCTTCATACAAGCTCCCTGGCTGATCGCTGACGGAGAAGATCAGGGAAGATTTGTTCTTGGGGACGTCGAGGAACTCACCGGCAGAAATGACGACGAAGCGGGTGTAATTCCTGGGACTCGTTTCAATCCCTTTCTTCAACACGGACATGCCATAGAGTTCAGCAGCCTCCCGGCCCGCGATGGCAGCTTCGGCTTCGTCGTTGTTTTCCTTGACCCGCAGCACGGCCGTTGCGGTGTCCTGACAAGCCACGAGATCCCAGTTGGCGTAGCCTTTCAGAAACTCCTTGCACTGCTGAAACACTTGCGGGTGCGAATAGACTCGTTTGATATCATTGAGAGGCGTGTCCGGATGACCGATGAGGTTGTGTTCGATCCTCAAGGTCAGTTCTCCCGACAATATGGAGATCGTATTCGAGAAGCAGGTCGTAGTTCTCGTGAATGCTGCCCGTGAAGGAATTCTCCAGAGGAACGATACCCAGCGTCGCATCCCCGTTCTGAACGGCTTCGAAGACTTCTCGAAACAAGGGGCAGCTTTGGTAGGGGACTTCAGCGCCGAAGAATTGCACGCATGCCTTGTGGCTGAATGACCCAGGGACTCCGGCATAGACCACTTTCTTGGGCTGCGTGCCCCCTTCCGCAGGTCTTCCCATTTTCTTGGCCTTTTCCAGGTAGTTAAAATCCAGTTGCTTCCCGACAACGGGGGCGATGACATGGAGGTGCCTCATTAGCTGCTTGAATTGCTCAGGATAGAGGCTCTGAGGGCCGTCCGAAAGCGCCTTGTCCGGGTCAGTGTGGACTTCCACGATCAGGCCGTCAGCCCCGGCAGCAATGGCTGCCCGAGCCATGGGGCTCACCTTCTCCCGAATCCCGGTCGCATGGCTCGGGTCAATGATGATAGGAAGGTGCGTCAAAGCTTTGACAACTGGAACAGCAGTCAGATCCAGCGTATTGCGCGTGTATCCCTCGAAGGTCCGAATCCCGCGCTCGCACAAGATGACCTGGTCATTTCCTTCCGATAAAATGTACTCCGCGGACATCAACCACTCTTCAATGGTCGCTGCCATGCCGCGCTTGAGAAGGACCGGTTTGCCCATCCGCCCAACGCTCTTGAGCAGCTCGAAGTTCTGCATATTACGGGCGCCGATTTGCACCACGTCCACGTACTTGACCATAAGGTCCACCTGGCTGGGAGAGGTCATTTCCGTGACAATGCCCAACCCAGTTTCGGCCCGTACCTCGGCCAAGATCTTGAGCCCCTCTTCCCCCAGGCCCTGGAATGCATATGGCGATGTTCTGGGCTTAAAGGCACCGCCCCGGAACAAGACGGCCCCATAGTGGCGGACCGCCCTGGCAATTTCGAGGGTCCGCTCGCGTTCTTCCACTGCACATGGGCCGGCGATGATCACCAGGCGATCTCCTCCGACGGCTACATTCCCCACTCTGATCACTGATGGTTCCGGATGCAGCTCGCGGCCAACCAGCTTGTACGGCTTGGAAATGGGTACAACCTTCTCAACACCGGGCAGCATTTCAAAATAACGCAAGTCCTTGTGGATTGTCCCGACGACACCGAGGATGGTCTCCTCCACACCCCTAATTTCCCTGACTAGAAAGCCTTCAGAGACCAGAAGTTTCTTCAGTTGCTCGATCTCTTCCTCCGTAATTCCTTTCCGCAGAACCAAGATCACGACGTCCTCCTTCTTTTCCGCAATGTCCGCGTCACATTCTCAAAAAAAGAACCCCAAGAAGTTATTCTCGGGGTTCCAAATAAGAAACCCCGGGAGGATCTTGGATCCACCCGGGGTTTTGCGACTCGACCGTTTTACCCAGGTGGATCCAGGCTAAAGAAGCTAAAAAAGCCACAGAAAGCCCCACTTTGGGATCTTGCCTGGGCTTCTTTTCTGAGTGCAAAAATGATGGCGTGATTCATTACATTCTCCAGATATTATCATATTAACGTACCCAACGTTACCCTTTGTGTCAACACAAATCCTCCCTGGGCAGTGTCCTAAATTGGGACACCACGGGCGGGCTCTACCCCGCGAAACGCGGGGTCACCCCGGACTCCGATCCGGGGTCCGGGAAATGGCGGGCAGGGACGCCCGCCGCCACCTAATCGTAGGCACCGGCGTCCCTGCCGGTGCTGGATTCCGGCGTCCGCCGGAATGACGCCATTACACTAAATTAGGACACTACTCCTGCCTAGTCCTTTTGAGTAGTTCAACCCTTGTAAGAGCCAAAATGTACCAGATGAATCTGGGATCTCAAGTCAAGGTTTTCGGTCGCAGATCAGGATTTCGTCCCAATGCTATCAAAAAACATGCTATAGTGGCCCAAAGCAGCAAGACCACCGAGATGAATCATGAAAGGTAAAAAAACCTCGGGCCGCGGTGACTTTGAAGACACGCAGTCAATCCCCATCGACTTTGGGAAGCTTTTAAGCGAGGACGTGAGTTCGTCGGGTAGCTTCTATGTCAACGAAGTCCAAACAAGCTCACTGGGCAAATTGCTCCAAGCCCTACCTATTCCGGTCTTGTTGATTGACAAGGGTTACCGCATAATTTTCGCTAATCAAGCCTGTGAGAGAATAAATCCAGCTTATGAAAAAGTACTAGGGGCAAATCTTTCCGCTCTGTCCCCCAATCCCACTGCGGCACGTGAGATTCAACTTGTGGCCGCAGAGGTCTTCTCAAGCAGAAAACCACGAGTCCATCAAGCCCTACTGGGGATTGAAGGCCGCAAAATATGGGGTCGCACCTACTTTCGATCCCTTCGACTGGCTGAAGAAAGGTTAATACTCCTTCTCATCGAAGATCTAAGCTTGGAGAAGAAGCAGCTAGCGCTGAGCCAAAAACATAGGGACGAGCTAATACACGAAATCACAGAGCGCAAGCGAGCAGAGAGCGCTCTAAGAGAAAGTGAAACCCTGCTAAGGAGCATACTGTCCACGTCTCCTGTCGGCATAGGACTGGCTGATGACAGGGTCATGAGGTGGGCGAATGAAGCCTGGATGGAGATGTTCGGATTTGAACATGAACGTGAAATTGTGGGACAGAGCGCCAGAATAATCTATCCGTCCGATGCAGAGTTTGAGCGTGTCGGGGAAGCCCTTTATGAAAGTTTGCAAACCGGACGAATTACCTCAGTTGAAGCAACGCTCAGACGAACAGACGGCTCTCTTTTCGACGGTCACATACGGATGAAAGCCCTTGGGACGCCTAATCTCCCCAGGGCAACTGTCGCGGCCATTTCCGACATATCGGAGAGAAAGAGAGCCGAAGAGGCTCTGCGCCAGAGTGAAAAACGGTTCAGGGCAATCTTTGAACGGGCCGAAGACTACATCTTCCTGAAGGATCGGTCATTAAGGTACACAAATGTAAACCCTGCAGGAGAGAGACTCCTGGGGCTGCCAGCCTCCCAGATCATCGGTTTAACATACGATGACTTGTTTAGTAAGGAAGATGCCGCCTACCTCAGAGATGCGGACAAGCGTGTCCTGGAAGGAGAGACAATACAAGAAGAGCATACGATCAGAATCAATGAAATCCCCATAACCCTTCTCGAAATCAGAGTTCCTCTCAGAGACGATACAGGTGAAATCGTCGGCATTTTTACTATGGCTCGTGACATTACGGACCGTAAGAGAACCGAAGTTTCTCCCGAGCCAATAAAAGAATACCCTTCAAAGGCTATGCAAGCCACTCTAAAGCGTGCGGTTTTAGCCGCGAAAAGGACCAGCACCGTTTTGCTTACCGGCGAGAGCGGCAGCGGCAAGGATTATCTTGCGCAGTACATTCATAACCACTCTGATCGTGCCAATGGTCCCTTTTTTGCGGTCAATTGTGCTGCAATAATTCCTGGGCTAGCTGAATCGGAACTGTTCGGGCACGAAAGAGGGGCCTTTACGGGAGCAGTCGCTCGAAAACGAGGTCTTCTGGAATTAGCAGAAGGCGGGACTCTACTGTTGAACGAGATCGGGGAACTATCACTCCCACTACAGGCCAAACTGCTTACGTTCCTCGACACCCGAAAAATTACTCGAGTAGGCGGTGAAAAAGAAATCACAGTCAATGCCAGACTGATTGCAGCTACCAATAGGGACTTGGGGAAAGAAGTCGCGACGAAACGTTTCAGGCAAGACCTTTATTACAGAATCAATGTGGTTGCTATCGAGGTTCCTCCGCTGCGGGAGCGGCTGGACGACATACCTATACTTGTCCATGAGATTCTGTCCAGGCTTCGCAAAGAACTTCAAATTCACGATACCCCCGTTATTACCTCCGCGGCCGTGCATGCGCTCAAGAGATATGGCTGGCCCGGTAACGTAAGGGAATTGCGTAACGTGCTTGAAAGGGCACTAATACTTTCACATGGAAAAAAATTGAATCTGGAATCATTGGGGCTTCGAGATGCTGCAAGTTCGCTACCCCAGGATAAAAAGACATCCTTCGGGGTGTCCTTTCCCAGCCATCAGTCTCTGAACGAAATCACTCAGGACTTGAAGCGATTTCTGGTTACTGAGGCACTGCGGCGCTCTGGAGGCAGCAGGCAAGGTGCAGCCACGCTCCTGGGCATTTCTCGTCATTCCCTCAAGCACTATATGAAAACGCTGGGTTTTGATGAGGAATAACCACTGGAGTTCATCGAACAGGGCAATCCACCTCCACGGCGCTCAAAGCCCGCTTTCCCGCCAGAGCATGACCGCGAGTATTACGGCCACCACGCATGCGATGCCACTCCCCCACAGAGGGATCACAATACCGTCGGCAATGACTTTGACCTGAAACACCAGTCTCAATAGCTGACCGAGAGCAATAAGGAACAACAAGACTACCGCGGCAAATGTGGCGGGTTTCGAGCGCCATTTGGGCTTGCGTTCAAGAGCGTTTCCAATGCCGGAAAAGTATCCTCGAAGTTGTCGACTAAAGGATTTAGCCATTGCTATCCCCTAAGATTTGTAGCACTTCACCCCTCGGTTGATGACCGGCACGGAGGCCGGTCCTACCACACTCACAGTAGGTGCCGGCGTCCCTGCCGGCCAATTTTTAAACCGGCTAAACCGTTTTCCCGGTGAACGGTTACCTCAGATCTTTGGTTGATAAATACCTGGTTTCCAGAAATTTATCTTCGATAGCCAAGTATTAATCACACATTTTGGAACAGATGGGCGGGAATCCCTGTCCCGCCCATCCGTACGATCAGTCTTGTCATTGGCAATGGAATGTTGGCTCAGGCATCGGTTTTCCCATCTGTGCCTCGGAAGATTTCTTGGCACCCGATTCACAGGCATTTGCGAAGGCTGCGGGTTCTTCCTTGTTTACTGCCGGATGCATCTGCTCAAATTCGGCATGAGGATTGGAACCCATCCAGGTATTGGCGTCCGCGGGCAGCCGTCATCGAACGGGCTGAAGATCGTCGGTAAGCGGCCTGGGAATAGCTCTTCCGCACTGTTCTCGACAGTTTTTTTGCTCCTGCTTCAACCGGATTCGCAAAGGCCCCAGGTTCTTCCTTGTTCACTGCCGGATGCATCTGTTCAAATTCGGCATGAGGGTTGGAGCCCATCCTCCTGTGAACATCCGGCCGGGACTTTTGTTGGGAAACCCTCTTCTTGCCCTAAGCCTAATTCTTCTTTTATCTTAGTAAATACTTCTGTGAAACTCATAACATTTTCTCCTTCAAGTATCTGTATTATCGATCCTAATTAACATGTGGTCGGGGTTTCACCTTATTCGATACTCTCCTTCCCACATGATTATTACCCTTATTTATTCATCCGAGTACTGATCCGCAAGAACAGGATTGCCAAAAGTGCAATCACAGTGTCATGCCGGCCGCCTCATGGCTGATTCTTGCTGATTCAAGGGAAGCCACACGGTAAATGTGGTTTCACCTCCCTCCGAATGAACCGATATAGACCCATTGTGGGCCTCAACAATTTTCTTGGCCAGTGTCAGGCCTATGCCGGTACCGTAATCTTTCGTAGTAAAAAATGGGCTGAAGATTCTTTGTAGATCTTCCCCTTCGATCACAGGGCCGTAATTTCGAACTTTCAACTGAAAATAGCTTTCCGATTTCAGGGCCGTCGCAAGTGCCTTGGTAATGGGAATCGAAATCCCTGTCTCTACGTGGAGTGCCACTCCACTTGGTGATGCATCTATTGCATTGGAAATCAGGTTGCGTACCACCTGCTCGAAACGGACAGGATCCACGAAAATCTCTCCAACCGCCCTGCGAAGGACAACATCCAGGCTGAGATTCTTTTCCCCGATTACTTCCTTATACAGGTTGAGGACCTTTTCAATGATGTGATTGGGATCGACCATTTGTTGGCTCACACTTTCCGGTCTTGTGTAGTCGATCAGGGTATTAAGTATCTTTTCGAGCCTCTGGATTTCGGTGCTTATGATCCCTCACGGCTTCCGTCTGGCCCCCCACGTAGTTTGTGTCATTCAAATCGAGCTGCCTGGCCATTCGTCGAGCGAAGCCTCCAATAATCGTCAGCGGTTGCCTCAGTTCGTGGGCTACCTCGGCGGTATGTTCCGCGATAGCTCTGGCTTTGCCTGATTCAACAATGTGGGTGTAAAGCTCATCGATAATCCGGATCTTCTCCAGCAACTCTTCCCGCGATTCCTTGAGCTGTTCTTCTAACCTTCTTCTCCGGCTTATATCTCTCATGACTCCTTCGTAGTGGATTTTCCCTTTCCCGTCATTGCCCAGTGCTTTACAGCGTATTCGAGCGAATTTCTTTTCCCCATCCGCATCCAGCAGCCTTATTTCCTCGTCCCATATCGAATCGAAGTGTAGTGCCAAAATAGACTCAATCTTTTCCCTATCTTCGGGCGCCACATAAGAGGCTAGCGGCGTTTCGAGTATGTCCCGAAGAGGCTTCCGTAGAAATTCCTCCGCCTGAATATTGAGGTACGAGAATCGTCCTTCATCATCGAGAATGAAGATGACATCGGGGACTTCTTCAACCAGTGTGTGGTATAGGCGTTCTGAATCCCTAAGCATTTCTTCTATTAGTCTGCGCTCATTTATCTCTTGCTTTAAGTTCTCATTGAGCTTGACAAGTTCGGCTGTCCGTTCGGCCACACGTAATTCCAACCCCTCATAAGCCCCTCTTAATTCCTCATCTCTCTGTTTGCGTTCGGAAATATCTCGGACGATGCCCGTAAAGAACATGCCTTGTTGTGTGCTCCAACTCGAAATCGACACTTCTACCGGGAATTCAGTTCCGTCTTTTCTGCGGCCGAAAACCTCACGAACTCGCTTGGCATGGTATAAGCTACCCACGGCAACCGCTCTTTGCATGGCGTGTTCATGTAGTGCCTGGAAGCGCTCGGGCATTAGGATAGTTATAGGTTGATTCATTACCTCTTCAGCGGAATATCCAAACGTCCGCGTTGCCGCGGAATTCCACATAATTACATTTCCAAAGCTGTCAGCGCCAATGATGGGATCGTTGGCAGTTTCCACGATGGAGAAAAGGCGATCGTGACTTTCCCGTAAAGCCACTTCTGCCTCCCTGATCTGGGCCGCCTGTTTGAAGAGTCTCTTGCTGACCCCTGTCAGTCTCACGTGTGCTTGCTCATCAGATTCCTGAATTCGATCGGAAGCTTCCCCATTTTGCTCTTCAGCGCATTGGCCCTCTGAAAGATTACACTTAGATCGGGCAAGCCCACGCTCTGAACAATTCTTGAGTTGTTCCCCTGATTGTGAGTAATGCTTATGTTCGGCCTCGGCTAGGGAGTCCATATTGTGCCTCGAATGTATGATAATTTCACCACGAACCACACTGCCAGCAAATTACACGTATGGTCACACTCTATAAAAATAAGTCAGCCTTGGAGCCAAGTCAAAAGTCCTAAAACATGGCTTGCCGAGTGTTTATGGCGTCCAAATGGTATTCATTGGCGGCTCAGCGCAATTGCAACCGACAACAGTGATCAGGTCCCCAGAATAGGTGTATTTGGCGTGGTGGGCGGATTGAGAGGGATCCAAACCGTAAACGCAGTGCCTTCAGCGTCGGACTTGACCGAAATCGAACCCCCGTGATTCTCGACAATGCGTTTGCAAAGCGTCAAGCCGATGCCCGTGCCGTAGTGCTTTGTGGTGTAAAAAGGATCGAAGATTTTCTGAACCTCTTCAGGCGGGATAGCTTTTCCTTGGTTGTGGACTTTCATTTCAAAGTAGACTGTGGAATCCAGCTCCCCTGTCTCCTGCGCCTTGTCACTGGGCATGAAAACCCCGGTTTCTACACGTATGAATCTCTTCCGGTCGCATGCTTCGATGGCGTTGGAGACGAGATTACGAATCACTTGCTGAAACCGTGCCGGGTCCAAAAACACTTCGCCCAGCTCACGGCTCAAATTGACCTCCAGGTGAAGGTCCTTTTCTTTCAGTCTCTCTGCGTTTATGTGGAGTACCTCCTCGATAAGGTCGTTGGGATCGATCTTCTGGAGTTGAATTGTTTCGTGTCTAGTAAAGTCTATGAGACCGTCGAGGATCCTTTCCAGCCGTTGAATCTCTCTGATGATAATTTCAAAACCCTCTCGGCGGCTGTCCACGTCAATCTCGTTCCAGCGTTCGGGTTGTCTTGCCATTCTCCGTGCAAAGCCTCCAATAATAGCCAGAGGTTGCCTAAGCTCATGAGCAACTTCGGCTGTGTGCTCCGCAATGGCTTTGGCTTTGCCGGACTGGACTATGTGAGCGTAAAGCTCGTCTATGGTCTTGATCTTCTCGAGAAGCGCCTGCTGCACCCGCCGGCGTTCTGTGACATCCCGTTTTATTGCCCAGAAGCTGGCCAGGATTTCTTTCTGAACGTTGCCCACGAGCGTGACCTCGAAGTAACGGGGTTCATCTTGCGCATCTTTCTCCTGGGTGTCACTTGTAGTTGTGGCGAAACAATTCTGAAGCCAAGTTCGATAGAACTGCAGGTCCTTTGCCCGAACGGGCAAAATTTTGCGGAACGGCACCCCTCGCAGATCGTCCAGGCTGCTGTAACCGTTCAACGTGGCGAACTGGCTGTTTCCATCGGTTAGTTCTGCCGCGAGAACCAGAGAAAGCAACTCATCAGCCGGAAGGTGGCACGCCACGCGTTTCGCCGGAGCGAATTCGGCAATCCCGTACGGAAAGATTTGTGCCAGGCTCTTGTACTTTTCGTTGAGAGTGAGTTCTCTTTTTTCGGTCGTAAGATCTTCGATAACGACCAGGATTGATCGTTCATTACCGAATCTGATCGAACGAAAGTTCATGCGGCTCCATATTTCGTTGCCGCCGACACGTAAAATGCCTTCTCCAAACTGGGGTTTTCGCTGGGTAACCACATTTTCGAGCCACGCTTCAGCCTGCCGGATCGCAGCGGCATCGGGAAACAATGAGGAGAAAGACGCTCCTAGAATCTCTGAAAGGTCCGCCGAAACGTTCAGGAATGCGCTGTTTACAAATTGTATGCGGCCTGAAATGTCAATCACCAAAATGGGCATTGGCATCGCGTCCATCAGGTGCCCGAACGCGTCCAGCGTCGTCCGCCGGAGATCGAAGCTGCCGGATTCCGTAATATTTTCACGCGAGAAGCCTCCTGGGTCAATCGGCGGCCACAAGCTTCTCCGCGGCTTGGACCTCGCCGCTTCGTCACGATCAGAAATCTCGTCAATTACGGGCAAATATGCCCACGGGATATCCAGGCTCTGTTCAAGACCGAACAAGGGCCTTGCGCCCCGCCTTTCGCCGCTCTCATTTCGTTCAACACGTGCAAACTTGTTTTCGGTCAAGCGCTCGCGCAGAGTTTTCAATTCCCTTACAAGTTGGTCCTTGGTTTTATCTTCATCCCGCATGATAACTCGATATCCAGCGGTAAGGTCGGAATGGCGTCAGCACACGTATACCATTATTACAGTATAGCAGACGAGGCGGAGCGTCAACGGGAAATCAAGGCGAATTGGAGGAGCGGCCGCCAAACAGAAAGGGTTGCGGGAACCATTTCTTCTTTCCGATGTTTTGACGTGCGGCACAAATCAAACTCATAGGCCGCAGATTTCTTTGCCATGCAGAATCCAATGCTCCTTGGTCGCATCAAAAATAGTAGGTAGGATCTTTGCTTGTGTACAGAGGTAAAGGCAATGGAAAAGGCTGATATGACAAACCAAATGGCAAAAGACGCAGAAATTTCGAAAAAGACAGCCGCATCGGTTCTGGATCCGTGTGCAGACTTCCATGGCACCGTGGGGAGAGTGCTTTGCAAAGCCTGCCGCACACCGGTAGTCGGGCCGGCACTACCGTTTTGTAGGGACCGTGCACCTCAGGATTAGGGGGTGAACTTCCCGTAACTGCTAAGACCGCGGACGATGCAGCGAGGCGGCATCGTCTGTGGCTTTAGCTCTAGAGCTTCTGCCACCGGCAGACTCCGCGAATTGCTATGCGTTTCCGGGGAGACTGATCATCGCCGCTTGCCCGTTCGAAACTCGTTGACACGCTTGCGATCCTCATGATATGTGCTCAACTACCGCTTGAGGAGATTCCCATGAAAAAGAACAGCCCTATTGGCATGCCGCCAACCGCAAGGGAGATGACGGACAATCGTTTAAAGTTCGCTCATTTTGCCTCTCTCGGTCAGGGTATTCTGCGTGAACAAGTGTCCGGGTTGACTCGCTTGCGGATTCTCGACATCGGCTGCGGTCCTGGTAATCTTGCCTTTTTTTGCGGAGTCCATGCACAATGCAGACTGTTCGGTGTGGATCTGTGGCAGAACCAGCTACGGCAGGCCGCCGAAAAAGAAGCTTATGAAGCGCTTTTCCAGGTCAATCTTGTTGACGGGCTTCCGTTCATGAGCGAGTCTTTTGACATAATAGTGTGCAATGAAGTTCTGATGTATTTGCCCAACGCGACTGAAATCCTCACGGAGTTTTATCGGGTGTTGGCTCCGGAAGGAAAATTGTTCGTGTACAATCCCATCAATTGGCTTCCCAGCCTGCACTCGGCGATAAAGAGACTCACCAGAAAAATCTATCAAGAAAGAAAAACCATAGTCCTCGATGTTCAATCCAATTGGAAAGAAGCGGAAAGAGCCTGTAGGATTACCTATTATTCGTTCGAATCGCTGATTGAACAGATACGCTCGGTCAACTTCCACGTTGCTGAAATTGCCGGATTTCGCCTGTTCAGGAACAGAATTCGCCTGATGACCCGTCTTGAGAATTATGCCTGGTACCGGCGTTTGGTTCTGTTCCTAACCGAACGTTACCCCCGCATGGCCTCGGACCTCTTTGTCCTGGGTCACAAAAAAGCACTCGCAGACACAAAGCCCCTTTCTACGGACAAGGCCGCGGCCTGATTCTGCCTGGGTTACATCTCTTAAGGTTTCGAACCGGCTTCAAAACTCGGGATCAAGGCAGGAAATCCAATTAATATTGCATGGAACGGTTTGTAGGCTTACCACCTTAATCCACTGTCCAGTTTGCGGGGAACATTATAACTGGTGCCGCACTTTTCGACCGGTGCTCCCCGTCTATTTCAACGGACCTATAGATGACGTAAGAGCCACGCCAATTACAAAGCCCATCAAGGCCGCCATAGCGACAATAGCAAGTCCATACGGATTCCTCAGCACTTCTTTAATCTTATCAAGGTTGCTCGTGGAGATATTATTAGTCGGTACCAGTGGTGACTGAAATTCTTCCGCGTTGGGTGACGGCCCTGGCTCTATGGCTCCTAACTGTTGCGTTGTCGCTATATTCTCTTGGAATCTGGCCGCAATGACACTGCACTCTGGGCACTGATTATATTGTGTGGTTTGGGGGTTGCCGCAAATTGGACATTTCCATGCGCTAGTAACATCTTCTTGAGGCGCGGATGTTGTTTTTTCCGGTTCGCGCTTCTTCGGCTTCAATACCCCCGCATCCTTGAGCTTCTTGAAAAGGCTTTGCAGACCCTTTTCCGAAAGCTGATACTTCTCCATCAGCGCGGTACTGTCCATGCCCGCTTTGATGTCTTCCAAGATTTCCTTTGCGTCTACTGTTCTTTTCGCCATAGGAAGCCCCCTTTGTGGAGAGGTCAGCGGCGTATGATAACACGCGAGATTGTCAAAAGGGGAGGAAATTTACCCTCTGTCCTTTCAAAAAGGGAGCGGTACCACAATCTCTTCATCTTAAAAATTGAAATTCACATAAATAAATCAATTTATCAATATGTTATATCAATTATCAATTTATTACATTAATGCTGTGTTGTAAGCCTTTGTTCTTTATGCTATAGGACAAACGTCGGGATGCCCTCCCGTCAAATGTCTTGAGGAGTTGAAGAAATGAAAACTATGGCATTAATTGGCCTGATCCTAGTGGCCACCGTAAGTCCGAGCGTAGCTGCCGATACTCTTATGACGATCCAGACTAATACGACGGTCAGGATCGACCCAATAACCGGTCAGGTTAAAGGGGACGCTCAGACCCAGGTTAGAGGCATACAAAAACACCACGAAGCTCCGGAGGCTGTCAATACATCTGCTCCCGGAACAGCCGCAGCCGACACCACTGCTGCCACCGCGCCGGTCACCGGAACCACTGCGACCGATCCGAGCACCGCTACTGTGCCGGTTTCTGTAGCCGCACCCACCGATCCGAACACTGTTACCGCACCAGTTGGAGCAGCTCCTCCAACCACTCCCTGTCCAGCCGCCCCGTCTCAGCCAGCGGTGGCCGGGCTCCAGAATTGAACCTTGCTGAACGGAAACATGCGGGCAATTGCTTTCTTGGGGGTCTGTAGGGTCATGACTGGTCACCCGAGGCCCCCTTGGACTCCCGCATCCGACAGCCAGCACATAGTCAATCGGATTGGTCCGAAATAGTTGGATCTGGTGTAGAGGCCCACCTCATATTTCTTTGCGCGATCTCCTGTCCATTCTGCCTGTCTCTCTTTCAAAAGCCGGGGGTGGTTCACCCCTTTGGTTTCTGCATCACCATGCGAGGTTTTACGCCCTTGACCCCTTCTCCAGTTTGCGGGGCACATTATAAACGACCCTGGAATTGGTTCTGGTTTGTTTAACGTCCGGCATGCCCGAGCGTCCAGTATATAAAACACAAAGGGCTAGGATGCGAAAAACGCCGAGCACCTGGAGATACCGGAAAGGCAGATAGGACGTGAGAAAATTGATTGTAGACAGATCGTAGCGCACGGTGATCAGCTTATTTCAAGGTGACGGCAGCTTCCCACAGATAACAAAATAACAGCGGTCGCTGAGAGGCATACCCTGGTCGCTGAGGAGGAATTGCAGGCCATCCCAAGGGAGAGAAAGAGTCGTGGACGGCACGAAGGTTGACACCGATGGGTAGACTTCAAACGAAAAAAGGTTACAGGCTTGAACCTGTAACCTCTCAAATTCCCTGGTAGCGGGGGGAGGATTTGAACCTCCGACCTTTGGGTTATGAGCCCAACGAGCTACCTGGCTGCTCCACCCCGCGACATTTATCTCCTCAATATATAAGCCGTCCGCCAGTATGTCAAGGTAGACTTGCGATACGCGAGTAATCCCTCAGTTACGTCTGGCGAAAGATTGTCATTGCGAGCGTAGCGAAGCAATCTGATCGGTGGGACCGTCCCGCGGGACGTGGGATTGCCGGTCATTCGTCACCCCGGACTCCGATCCGGGGGCCGGGAAATGGCGGGCAGGGACGCCCGCCGCTACCAAATCGTAGGCACCGGCGTCCCTGCCGGTGCTGGATTCCCGGTGGGACATCCCGCGAAACGCGGGACTGCCTGTCTATTGAGGACGGGCAAGATGCCCATCCCCACCGCGGGACGCCCATCCCACCGGAGATTGCTTATGTCTTACACCCTCTCAATGACGGTTCAATTCTTTTCAATGTGAATAATCCCGATTTGTTTTTTCACTAGCGTCTTCAGGCAGAGGATGAAGTCGGCCGACAGAATATCCACCAGCGCGTCATGAACAATGCCATTAGTTGCTACAATGCTGGCTGTATATACATCGGTGGGCTTTCCAGTCCTATCCGTCACACGCCCGCCCGCTTCTTCCACAAGCAGCATACCCGCGGCCATGTCCCACGGTTTGAGTTTCAGCTCCCAGAAGCCGTCGAGGCGGCCGCATGATACATAGGCCAAATCAATTGCTGCTGAACCCCCCCGCCGTATGCCCCCAACGCGAGTCACTACCCTAGAGAACTCAGCAACGTTATTGACCGGCGAATAAGCCCGATCATACGGAAAGCCTGTGGCAATTATACTCTTGTTCAATCCGTCAGCTTGGGACACACGGATCTGGTTGCCATTGAGATAAGCTCCGTCGTTCCTGATCGCCCGGAATCTTTCCGTTCTAGTGGGATCGTAGACTATTCCCGCCACCAGAATCCCATTGTTCATGAGCGCTATAGATACGCTGAAAATCGGGATTCCATGGGCAAAATTGACGGTCCCGTCCAGTGGGTCCACCAGCCACAACCATGATGAACCTGTGCTGTTCGTCTCCGTCTCTTCCGTGAGTATATCGTGATCGGGAAATTCACGCCTGATAGAGCCAAGTATGATGTCCTCCGAAGCTCGATCCGCGTCCGTAACTATATCAATGCCCCCCGGCCTGGTGTCTTTCAGGTCAATCCGAAAACTTCCTTGAAAATAGGACATGATCGACCGTCCTGCCCGATCTGTCACATCTTCAAGAAAGGGCACTATATCTTTGGGACTGAAGCCGTTTTCCATAACAATTCCTCTTGCACGCGAGCCATCCACCGTCGCCCGCGGTTACTCGCTCTCTTCCTGAGTCTTCCTCGCTGTCACCTGACATGAAAGCTCGCCCCGGTGCAGGCGCACCAGCACTTCCTCTCCCGTTCGCACCTGTGCGGCATCGCTGATCACCGTCCCCATCTCCGGCCGTACAGTGATGGATACCCTCTTGCGAGAACGGAGAGAGGGCTGAGGCCGTCTAACCTTGCTGCAATGTTTTCGACTGAGCTGCGGCATTCCTTAAGACTGTTGCGCATTGCCCTCAGCAGTCCTGTAAGCAGGGCCGAGCATTGGTCTCTCCCCGCTTGTATTCCTCGGGTTAAATATTCGGGCCTCAAACGCGTCGCGACTGCTTCTATTTCTCTGCCCTCCACTTCCAATTTGCGGCGGATGGTCGAGCCCAGCCGAATCGTGAGATCATCCAGTCTCATGCGGCGTTCTTGAATTTGACGCCTGGGGTCGTAAAGCCGCCTGAGTAGTTCGTTCAGGATCCCAACGCGCCTCTCCAGAAAATTCCGCATGCAACTTTTCATCCGGGCTGCAAGGTGAATCACGCCTTCCTGCAGGTCCTGTTTGTCTGGCACAACCATTTCAACCGCAGCCGAAGGTGTGGATGCTCGCAGATCCGCAGCGAAGTCGGTGAGCGTGACGTCCGTCTCGTGTCCGACGGCGCTCACTGTAGGGAGGGGACACCCGGCTACGGCCCTGACGACCTTCTCGTCGTTGAAGGCCCAGAGGTCCTCAATGGAGCCGCCACCACGCCCGACTATGATGACATCCACGTCTCCCGCATTGCAGAGCCTGTCGATAGCACCCACGATCTCGTCCGGCGCACGATCCCCTTGAACGGACGCTGGGCTCACCAGAATGTGCGTCCCTGGAAACCGGCGCCTGCTGATACGGATCATGTCTCGAACCGCCGCGCCCCTGGAGGACGTGACCAACCCTATCCTTTTTGGAAAAGGGGGGAGGGGCTTCTTTTTCCGCTCGTCAAAAAGCCCCTCAGCCGTGAGCCTTTTCTTCAATTGTTCGAAGGCCAGCATGAGGCTTCCCAGCCCCACCGGCTCCATGGTGTCCAGGATAAGCTGATACTCCCCCCTCAAACTGTAAACCGATATCCGCCCCCAAGCGATCACGTGCAAGCCGTCTTCCAGCCTGAACTTCAAGAAGCGGCGCTGCAACTTGAACATTACGCAACGAATCTGCGCGGCCTCATCCTTCAAAGTGAAATACACGTGGCCCGAAGGAGCTGATCGTAAGTTCGAGACTTCACCTTGAATCCAAACCGACGGAAATTCTCTTTCCAGAAGGCCTCTGATCTGTTCCGTCAACTCGGATACCGTATATATTTTACGCTCTGGTAGTTCCATCCGCTTGCCGCACTCCAATTTGTTTTCAAATCTGGAAGAATCGGGGAAATCCCTCTTGTAATGAGGCCCTCCCCGGACCCCCTGTTGTTGACTTAAGGAGAATCCCGCTAATTACACCGCAGGCGTGATCGTCATCCCGGCGATCCCCGGATCGGCGTCCGGGACAGGCGCCGGGGACCAGAAGTCCTGCGAAACACGGGATTTAATCGCCTGGATTCCGTCGTTCGCCGGAATGACAGTAGGGGCAGGCGGCCTAGGTCAACAGCATTGCCCCGAATCCGTCGCCCTCAAGAACTTCCAGCCTTCGCCGGAGTGCATTCTATAGACCCGCGCGCTGATTTTCAATCATACCGATTCGTTCTGTAAAATATCGTTTCTTTTTTGTTGAAACCAGGGTTATAATAGCTCCGCTTAATTTATCTTGAATTTGGTGTGGGGATAGGATTTTGAGTCGTCGTGCGCTCAAGGCCGTGGCTATATTGTTCATCATGGCGGGTGTGGTATCTCCTGTGGGGGCTGAAACCCTGCCATGGAATATTCAGGTGGACTCATCATTCAGGGCAGAGTACCTTTTCGGGCATCAGGTCCTCCGTCATCTGGACCCAAACGTTCCCAACGTGGATAGGTTTACAGCCAACTTTGATCCGCGTGTGCCGGTTCTTGCCGGGACAGTCGAGATAACACCGTTTCCGGCCATATCCGGCCGCCTGGCCGGATCGATTAGTGTCCTGGAGAGCACTGTCGCTCACGTACGTACCGTGTCCGGTGCGGCGTTTCCAGGAGACAGATGGGACGTGAAGCCCGATTTCAGCTCTTGGGAGGCCGCAGGCCTATACCATCTCTGGAGTGGCGGGGGCTATCGTTTTAGTTTCACCGCGGGTTACCGCCAAGAGACATGGGATTACCAGGGAAGCCCATCTAGCGGTGCGCCGGACTCGCCATTGCATGACTCGTTTTCATCCCGCATCCCCTTCATCGGCTTGCAGACCGCCATGTTTTTCCCGTCGTGGAAGGCTCGCTTCGAAGTGCTGGGCTCTCCGTTCATGAATATGAGCGTTTCCAATGCACTGCAACAAGGCGGCTTTGCTCTTCAATTCGACGGCAACCTCTACCGGGGTGGCCTAATGGAACTGCAGATGGCGGGAGACGTCAGTCTGACCGCAAACGTGCTTGTAGGGCTCTATGGACGATACGCTTACCAGGAGCTGTATGGGCTGTCGTCCGGAACAGGAGCGGCGGCAGGTCTTGGACCGAGCCCGTACACGGTGTTTGTGGGCGGGAGCTTCGGCACTGTTGGAGTGGATCTGACTGTAATCTTCTGAGCGGTGTATGCCGGCCGTCGAACCCCAAGGAATCAGCCTTTCTTTGTTTTCACCGCTCTCTTACCTTGTCCCAGAGTGAGTTCATTTCCGATTTCCAAGCGTGGACTGCTTCCAGGGCACGATGCGCCAGGACCGCTTTCTTGTGCTTCTTGGAAGTCCCTTCCGGTGGGGGATCCATGATCCCAAAGTTTACGTTCATCGGTTCATAGCGCTTCGCAGGCTCATCGCGTGTGTGTTTCAAGAGGGCCCCTATAGCTGTAACGGGCGGTGGCGGCTCGGGAGTCACCCCGTAGGCTATCAGTCCTGCCATGAGTCCTGTCGCCAAGCCTGAGGCTGTGGATTCGATGTACCCCTCCACTCCTGTTATTTGCCCGGCAAAGAAGACATGGGGATGTGCCTTGGACCGCGAAAACCTGTCCAGCAGGCAAGGCGCGTCCAGGTAAGTATTGCGGTGAATTGATCCGAGACGTGCAAAAAACGCATTTTCAAGACCGGGGATCATACGGAAGACTCGCTCTTGCTCAGGATGAGTCATTTTGGTCTGAAAGCCGACAAGGTTGTAAAGTGTCCTTTCTCGGTTCTCAGCCCGGAGTTGAACCACCGCAAAGGGGCGCGTTCCCGTAGATGGGTCTGTAAGTCCTACCGGCTTCATAGGGCCAAAAGCGAGCGTATCCGGCCCCCGTCGGGCTAGCTCTTCTACAGGAAGGCAACCCTCAAAATGGGGGATTTTCTCGAATGGAAACGGGTCAACCTTCCTCGCACTGAGGATTTCGCTGACAAACGACCGGTACGTATTCTCATCCATGGGAGCATTCAAGTAGTCGCCTTCTCCCTCGCCGTAACGGGAGGCGCGAAAGAGCCGGCCCATGTCCAGAGAATCGGCAGTCACTATCGGAGCTATTGCATCATAGAAAGAGAGCCCGTCCGATCCCAGGATGCGGCCTATGTCCGATGCCAGAGGCGTCTGATGTCAGAGGACCCGTAGCCACAATTACAATTCCGTCCTCTTGAGATGGAATTCGCGCTACTTCCGCACGCTCGAGTGTGACCAGAGGATTTTCGAGGATTCTCTCTGTAATGAATCGGGAAAACAGGTCCCGTTGCACTGCAAGAGCTTTCCCTGCGGGCACCGCCGTGGCGTCGGCAGCTTCCATAATGAGGGATCCTAGGGCTCGTAACTCTTCTTTAAGCAATCCGATCGCGGATTCAATGGACGCGGACCTCAAAGAGTTAGAACAGACCAATTCCCCGAGATCAGGAGAATTGTGGGCCGGAGAGTAACGCGTGGGCTTCATCTCAAGCAGACGCACAGCCACTCCCCTTTTGGCCAGTTGCCATGCGGCTTCACATCCGGCCAAACCTCCCCCCAGGATCGTGATCAGGATTTGTGATTTTCGCACCATGCGTTTAGGGGTCTCTCAGTGCAAGCAGCCTGTTTCTGCCGTTGGAGAAGAATGGATTCGGGGCGCTCCGGCTGCGATTGCCTATCCCGGTTTCAGGTATTCTCGCGGCCAACATGGAATCCGCAGGGCCGATGACAGAGACTCGCACCGGCGTAGTTCCCGGCGCGACCACACCGATCCTCTGCGCCGCGCCCAGCGAGAGATCAATGACTCGGTCCTTTACAAAGGGTCCTCGATCGTTGATGCGCACTACCACGTCCTTATTATTGCTCAGGTTAGTGACCTTCACAAGAGTGTTTAGCGGTAGGATGTTATGAGCAGCCGTAAGGCCGTGCATGTCATAGATTTCTCCCGATGACGTTTTTCTACCGTCAAAGCCCGGTCCGTACCAGGAAGCGATTCCGTGCTGGAAGAAGCCTGGATATGCCTTCTTCATGGGATGGTAAGTCCGGCCCTTTATCGTATATGGTTTTGGACTGCTCTCTTTGACAGTGGCTATTTTTGTGGCGCAGCCGGTTCCCACAATAGAAATAAATAATGCCAGAATAGCCAGTTGAGGTAATTTCATTATGTTTCAACTTGTTATTATGCATAAATACTAAATATTAATGGCATAAATATCACAAATCCGAGTTGGATGTCAAGCGTTTGGCGTGCCCACCGTCCCCTCATAAAGAGGAGCACAAGGCCGGGATTCCTGTTTGTCTGCTCTCCCAAATGGAGAGGGAATTGTAAAATGGCTACAAGGGATTCCCTCTCCCACGGGGACAGGGGTGGGGTGAGGGAAACGAAACACACGAGAGTCCAGATCGTGGCACGATTCGCACCTCTCTCCGAATTTTGAGATAGTTTCAACTTGCCGGTCCACGGCTGAGATCGGCGCTACTATTACTTCTGAGTGGTCACTCTTAATTTCTCGCAGTTAACTGATAGGCGTTTGTGACAGATTCCTTGACCTTGAGTTGGGAAGCAGGGTAATCTCGACGGCGGGTGATCGGCACAAATCGGTCGCCAACAGCGGCCTCCCCACAACAAAGAAACTTGCGACCAAAATGAAAGTCGGATGGACAAAGGGATAATTTGGTGGAGCCGCCACGTAGAGCTCGGTAGAATGCCGGAACCGGGTGGCCCGCGTGAGCCATCGTCGATATCTGCGGTCGAAGAAAATCGCTCAGGTAGGGGCAGGCCAAAGAGATTATAGGAGTACCGATCGAACTCCACCTGTCAACCCTTAGAGCTTTGGAGTTGAATTAAATGTTTTCAAGATCTCTAAGAATGGTCTTGATCGTCGCAGGTCTCTCGGTCTTAATCGGTTGTGATCCTGAGACCGTGGTAAAAAGCAAAGTTCCTGAGCCGCTGCGAAAAGCCCTCACATTTGGTCCGGCCGGCGCCGCTCCGAAGGCCAAGCAATCTGAGGCGGCCTCCGCAGAGATAGCGTCGCCGAAGAACGGAGAAGCTTACCCTGCGGGGAAGGAGATAGTCTTCCGAGGGAGTGCCAAGTTGGCAACTGAAGACAAAACTCAAAAGCCTGAGTTGGTTTGGACACTTTTTCCGGAAAAAACTCCTGCCGGAGTCCCGTTAGGGAACGGCAATTCAGTCCGGAAACAGCTCGATCCGGGTCGTTACCGAGTAGAATTGGCGCTGGTTCAGGAAGGCCGGAAGGTGGCCAAGAATGTCAACTTTCGCGTGGTGATCACCATGTCCGGTAAAGTCACCGCGGCAGATGGCTCGGGGCTACCTGGAACTGACGTCGACCTGACGGACCTTGAAGGGAATAAGGTTGTTTCCACGACTCAATCTGGCAGAGACGGGACCTTCACGGTTGAATTTCCCTCAGAAGATCAGTTCAGAATCGTGCCTAGAAAAAAGGGTTTTAGCTTCTCTCCGGTCAGTCAGGTAGTCAAGTTTAGCCGAGAACCGGTCCAGATTGTGTTCAAGGGCGTCAAAGGGGAGATCTCCGACATTCGCTTGACCGAATCGGAAAAGACGGACGAGAATGTCCGGAACATTTGTCCACAGCAGGAAGCGTGGCTGAAACTGAGCATAAAGTTCGACCAAAAAATAGCACGTGTCGAGCCGTTTCTGGTGCAACAGGAGGCGGACAAGGAGCGGCTGATACTACTTGATGACCTGACTGATTCGGCTGATGTGCCAAAAGAGCGCGACCCGAACTTACCCGCAGTGTTGAAAGTTAGGATCCCGCATGGATCAACCCTGGGCGTGCCGACCGGTTTATATCGGCTCAGAGTGAAGGTCTACGATGACACCGGAAATAACTTTTCCGGTGAGGCATCGGCTCCGATCAAAATGGACATGACGCAATGTTTCTCTGGAAAATTGGCTGAAGCCGTGTCCGCTCAGGAGAAGGGAAATCTCCAAGAGGCCATAAAGACTTACTCTGTGCTGGAAGACTTCGGAAAGATCGTGGAGGACCCGCGTCAGTTTTCCAAAGACATGCAGAAGGCAATGTTCAACAGAGGGATCGCTAACCTCGGAATAGCGTTGTCAAAGAAGGCCGGTGAGGCTCCCATACTTGGGCAGCTTAACAAGGCATTCTCGGATTTCAACGCTGTGCTGAAAGTTCAGAAACGGGACACTGAAGCCCTCTTGCTCAGAGGCGCAGTCGCCTACTTGGCGAGGAACTATCAGGGAGCGCTGAAGGATTTTGATACGGTCCTCGCGTTTGTCCCGCAGGAGGCAGCGGCACGCGAACTCAGGGCCCAAACCCTTATCAAGATTGGGCTCAAAAAGAACCTTACTCCCGCCATCGATGATTTTACCGAACTTGTCGATCTTGATCCCAAGAATAAAGACTTCAAAAAGAGCCGCAGCGAAGCGTTGAAACTTTTGGTCCGGTCGGAAAGCGAGGGTGACGATGCCAAAGTGGATACATCCGCGGTTCCTCTCCGAGGGGTGGGCGAAATTCTGAATGTGGAGAAATACGTGCGAAAATAGGTGGCTGTTGCGTAATCCTGCATCCACGGCGGGACTTTTCCGAATTCGGAGCACGATGGTACCAGTGTGTCGGAATATCTGAAGGGCTGCCAAGGAAAAAACTTAGCATGTCAGACTCCTAGGAGCCTGGGCGGGTAACGGAAGAGCGGGCGGAGTCTCTACGTGGCACGATGCCGCCGATAAGTGTGGTTATGTGACAGGCTCATAGGCCCTCCAACACGGTCGCTCGGACCGGCAGGGACGCGCGACCCTACTATTGCACTGGTAGCGACCCCCGCGGAACGTGGGGTGCCCGTCGTGGTTCTGGCTACGCGTTTTCAAATGATTCGAATGCAGACCTGTATGAGCTGAGAATCGATGCCTAAATGCCCACAACGGATGCATTCCTATTTCAAGGTCGTCTTCTGGTCCTTGGTTCCTGTGCTCCTTGCCGGGTGCTTCGCTGCGCGAGGCATTATAGATGTCGGTGCGCATCCCTATCCTCGTATTTACGAAGACGACTCCACCGAGAAATTCTCGGATTCCGAAGACACTGTCTTCATTGAAGTGCGCCGAAGGAAGGTTTCCCGCCCGCTGGAAAATCTGGCGATTCACTACGCAGCGTTGTTTCCCGGAGGGGAGATAGTTCGACCCGGCGACACGGAGGAGTATGTCAAAATTGACGGCAGGAACGCGTACAAAGTAGTGTTCAAAACAAATTACATCAGAAGAAGAAAGCGGGTCGAAGCCGACCAAAAATTAGGTCCCGGTGAAGCCCCGCCGGAGTGGACGCTCAGGAATATTGAGGACCCGGCGACCGGCAAGACGATCCCCGTGCTTTACGGTCCGGTCATTCCACGCCAGAAAATCTTGTACCTTGTTGAGGGGGACCTCTACGTATATTATATCTTTATGAGAGCCGACGGAGACTCGATAGAACCGGCGCGCAAGAAGTTCGAGGAGTTCGTGCGCAAAGGAATTAAATTCGGGTGAGTATTAGTCGGAAGCGATTGTCCGTCGACCGGGCTATTTATTGCCGGAATTTTTGTCCGATTCGAGAATATACGCCACCGGACGATCTATCGGATTCCTGTCATTGCGAGGAGTGAAACGACGAAGCAATCTTAGAGCTTACAGGAAGAGATTCCTTCGCTCCGCTCGGAATGACGACTCTTTTCTCTCCCGTGACTGAGGGATACACCCGGTACGTGAGTCTTCCGGACTCTCCATCTTGAATGGCCAAATGAACATTATTTTTGGCAACTACTCTATGAGACAGGGGACAACGCGGTGAGATATGTAGGAGCTGTTTACCGGCCTCCCAGCGAAGCCTACAGCCTGATAATTCAGGCCACGCTGGGCTGCAATCACAACAAATGTACTTTTTGCGGAAGCTATCGTGACAAACCTTTCACGATCAGGAGTATAGATGAGATCAGGGAAGACCTGAGAGAAGCCCGGCACATGGGGCCGGTTCAACGGGTCTTTCTCGCGGACGGCGACGCCTTGTGCATTCCACAGAAGCGGCTGGTGGAGATTATGCAGGCGGTGAATGAATTTATTCCCTCCGTAGAAAGAATCGGCATTTATGCCAACGCCCGGAATATACTGCGCAAATCACTGGAAGACCTCCGAGTGCTCGGATCATTGAAGCTCGGCATAATCTACATGGGGGTCGAGACCGGAGACAGCGTTCTGCTGGAAAAGATATGTAAAGGATCTACTTACGAGCAGTTGGTCGAGGCTGGTCGGAGGGTGAAACAAGCGGGAATAACCCTTTCCGTGACCGTGCTCCTGGGAATAGGAGGGATAGAAGCCAGCGAACAGCATGCGAGTGGCACTGCGAGGGTGTTGACTGACATTGACCCGGACTACGTAGGGGCCTTGAGTGTCATCCTTGTGCCGGGAACGCCTCTCCACAAGGAATTTGTCGAGGGTCGATTCCAGATCCCGGATCCTTTCGGTCTTATTAACGAATTGCGAACCATGATAGCCCAATCATCTTTCAGCCATTGCGTATTCAGATCCAACCACGCGTCAAACTATTTACCGGTGAAAGCTACTCTGCCGGAGGACAAGGAAAGAATTCTGGAGGCTATTGACACGGTTCTTAAATCTCGTGACGAGAAGAGGCTCAGGCCGGAATTCCTTCGTGCCCTCTAATCGCGGTTCTCGGTCTACTTGAACTTTCCGAAAGGCACGAAGAGCAAATTGCTATGGGGAGGATCTACCTATGGAGAGATACCTGGGTATTGATTGCGGGTCGGTTAGTCTAAATTTGGCTCTGATGACCGGCGGAGCCGACGAACCCGTGTCAGTGTATTTGCGGACCAGGGGGCGCCCCCTGGGTAGCTTCGTAGAAGCCATCGAAGAATTAATCAAGGTTTGTGGCGGGGACCTGCCTGTTACCTCTGCCCTCGTGACCGGCAGCGCCCGGGAACTACTTTCCAAAGCACTGAATATTCCGGCGATAAACGAGATCAGCGCCCATGCCACTGGGGCACACCATGTAATCCCAAACGTAAGAACCATAATTGAAATTGGAGGCCAGGACTCTAAATTCGTTAAGATAGAGCCGTCACTAAACGGGGGAATACCCCACATACAGGTCTTCCGCATGAACGAGATCTGTGCGGCCGGTACTGGAGCGTTTCTGGACGAACAGGCCGAGAGACTTGGCATCGGGGTGGAATCCTTTGGCGCTCTGGCGCTTCAAAGTAACAAGCCGGCTCCCATTGCCGGACGGTGCGCGGTGTTTGCCAAAACCGACATGATACACCAGGCTCAGGAGGGGACACCGATACCGGACATTCTGCTGGGACTTGCCTTTGCCCTCGCGCGGAACTATGTCGCCACCCTGATACGTGGGGACACGCTGGTTCCGGTAGTTTCCCTTCAGGGCGGCGTAATGAGCAACCAGGCCGTGGTTCACGCGTTTCAGAAATTGCTCAACCTGGAAGACAAGCATGTCGTCATCTCTCCGCATTACAAGGTCCTCGGGGCCTTAGGATGCGCAGTGCTCACCGGCCGTCAGAAGCCTGTGCATGGGCTTTCCCTGGAAACACTCAAGGCAATGGCTGACAGGGCCCTTCGTGCACCCCATTCACGTTCGTTTTTTGATCCTCTCGATCCCTCCCTTAATTTAAAACCACCGGCTCCAGCGCCGCCCGAGGATGGAAGCTCTTTGGCAAGTCCTCTGGTTATGGGGCTTGATGTAGGTTCCGTTTCCGTGAAAGGAGTGATCCTGGACGCGACAGGTCGCATTATCAGGGAAGACTACCGTCTTTCCCGGTCACGTCCGCTGGAAGCTTTGACGGAAGTGATAGCTTCACTGGCCCTCGGCGATATCAGCGTGGCCGCCATTGCGGTGACCGGGAGCGGCCGCTATCTCGTTGGCCGACTTCTGGACGCGGATATAATCGTCAACGAAATCACGGCGCAGGCCGGGGCTGCGTTGAGTTACGACTCGGAGGCCGACACTGTGGTGGAGATCGGCGGTCAGGATTCCAAGTGGATTTCTCTTGAAGAGGGGCACGTACAGGATTTCGAGATGAATCGAGTTTGTGCGGCAGGTACAGGGAGTTTCCTAATGGCGCAGGCTCAACGCCTGGATCTTCCCATGGGCGACTGCTTCTCAGACGCGGCTTTCTCGTCACAAAGGCCGGCGGACCTGGGGAATCGATGCACGGTATTCATGGAATCGGACCTGATCCATCACCAGAACAGCGGGGCTTCATCCGCGGATTTGGCGGCAGGCGTTTGCATCAGCATAGTTCACAACTATCTCGAACGAGTAGCCAATCACAAGCCTCTTGGCAAGAGGGTCCTTTTCATGGGCGGGGTGGCTGCTACTCCGGCTGTGAAAGCAGCATTCGAGCAACAAACACTGCGGAGATTCGAGACACCTGCGTTTTTTCGTGTGTCCGGCGCTGTGGGTGCTGCTCTAAAGGCTTTGGGAAAGCTTGAGCGGAAAGAAATCGTTCCCAAGGAGCGGCCGGCCATCCAGTGGGATCCCGAAGAAATTTCCAAAGAACAATTCACGTGCAAAGGCTGCACCAACCAGTGCAGGATTAACAAATATAGATCCAAGGATCGAAACATCTTTCACGGAGGTTTATGTGACCGATGGGAGGCCGACGGCGAAAGTTCCAGTCCCAACCGCGAACCGGATATGTTTTCGACGAGAGCCCGGCTTCTCCGGGAATTGTCCGAGAATACTTCCAAGACGGATCAGGAGTGGGCAATAGTTCAGTCGCCCCAGTTCTACGAGTGGTTTCCGTTCTGGAAGGCTTTCTGCGACGGATTTGGGAATCTCGCTGTTGGTCTCCCCGTCACCTAACAGGAAACAATTCGAGAGCGGCTCACGTTTCCTGAGGGTCGAGACGTGCTTGCCCATGAAGGTCATGGCCGGTCAGATAGAGGATTTGGTGAACAGAGGAGCAAAGACGCTCTTTCATCCTGCTATCTTGAGCGAACGATCACCGGTACGGGGCGACAAGCCGCTTGACTATTGCCCGTTCATTCAAGCTTCGTCACAGTTTTTTCGGGGAGCATTCGACATTGAATGGAAGGAACCGGTCGTGAATTGCGAGATTGATCCGGATGCTTTCCGAAAGGAGCATGTTTCGTTCGCACGCTCTCTGGGGTTTTCTCACCATAAAGCGTGCTCGGCCTTCAACAAGGCGCTGGAGCATCTCGAGGAATTTCAGGCTAGCCTCAGAAGAGAAGGGGAACGTTTTGTGAACTCTCTCGGGAAAACGGAGCCGGCAATAGTCGTGCTCGGTAAGCCATATCACACTTCCGATCCGTTCCTTAACATGAATCTCGGCAGCCTCTTTCATAGGCTGGGTATCCGTGCCATCCCCGGCGACCTTTATCCTCTGAGAACCGAAAACACCGACAGGCCGGTTGCTTGGAAATATCAGGGGAACCTGATTCAGGTCGCTCGTGCAATAGCAGAGGATCCGAGGATGTTCCCCGTCCTCACTACCTTTTTCGGCTGTGGCCCCGATGCGTTTACTTTGCGCCATATTAGAGAAATCCTGGCAGGCAAGCCGATGCTTGTGCTGGAGATGGACGAGCATTCCTCGAGGGCAGGCATAATTACTCGGTTGGAGGCTTTTCTGGACCGTATCAACTTGAATATGAACGGACGAAAGCCGAGAGCCGACCAGCGCCTTGTTCCAAAGCCGCATGATGCCTTCAAAGAGAGTAAAGCGTCTGAGTTTCAGTCGGCCACGGTCCGAACCGACGAGCCGTTATCACTCGAATTCAAAGAGGAGAGCCGCTCATACACATGCGAGGGAGCACCTCAGTTGCCCATCGGCAAGCACAGGCCGCCGGCCCGGAAAGCCGAAGTTGTCTATGTGCCTTTCATGGGCGATCATGCCTACGGATTTGCGGCAGCAGCCCGCTCTGTGGGTATTGATGCCCGAGTGCTGCCTCCGCCGGATGAAGAATCCGAGCGGTTGGGGCGTCCGCACATGGTCGGTGGCGAATGCCATCCGTATGCGCTGGTTCTGGGAGATTATCTTAAGCTCGCTCAACTTCTATCGGCGCAAGCGGCACAGCGATCATTATTTTATATGTTCGGTCCTGACGCATGTCGTCTTGGACAGTTTCCGACGTACATCGAGAAGGTGAGCCGCGAGATGGGCTTCACCATCGGTGTGATCCGGGACGTGGACGAGGGTATCGCAGCTTTCGGGGTCTCCCCCCGGTACCGGCAACAGGTGTTGTTGAGGGTCTGGGAGGGATTGAACGCGTATGACGTGCTGCTCCGGCTTTTTCTGCAGATCCGACCCCTGACGCAAGACCAGGCACTCCTGGAGCGTGTCTACATCGGGTGTCGGGACAAGCTTTACAAAGCCCTTTCAGAAGGTGGAGTGAGAGCGGGGATGGAGGAGGTCCTCCATGATCTTCATGCGATTCCGGTGGAGGACGCGGACCCCAGACCCGTGGTAGCAGTGACCGGTGATTATTACACTCGTATAGTCCCATATGCCAACAACGATGTATACACGGAAATAGAGGCGCTCGGCGGCACACTCTGGTCGCCGCCCACCTTCTCGGACAGCTACAAACTGGGGACCTTGAGGGACTTTATATGGAGCGTACTGAACGGCCGGTCACGTTCCGCCGCTGAGCACGGCATCTTTTATACGCTGATGACAATATCGGAATTTAAAGTCAAAAGTTTGCCAGGAGTCCGAAGGGCCCTCAACTGCTCCACTGACCTGCTGGGGATAAACATGTGGAAAAAGGCTTCCCGGCATGCCCACAGTCGGCTTCCCGCGGGAATAACCGCTCCACTTGCAACTGCACTAAATTATCTTGATCAGGGCGCCGACGGCGTATTGAACCTGATGACTCTCAATTGCTCGTACGGCACTGTGGTAACCGCTGCGCTATTACGAGCATTAAAGAAAAGGCCCGGCACGCCTCTGCTCACCCTGGTCTATGACGGACTCAAGAAAACTAACGAGAAGACTCGCCTGGAAGCCTTTATGGAGCAGGTGCAAGATCGTTTTCACAGCAAAATGCGCGATTGTGGGAAACGGTCGGCCGGGTGAAAAACAAGGTCGAAGGGCGCGGTTGCATACCCGGGCTGAATTTTTCGTCCGATTTGCTAACCCTACAATTACGAGAAGTGAAATCCCGCGTTCCGCGGGAAAGCAATTTCCGGCAGGATCGGAATCAGGAACTGTCTCAAAATAGTGTCCGGAGAGATTCTTGGAGTAGGGACGCCGCTCGCTGCGCCCTCGCAATGACATTATAAATCCCCCCGTAATTTACTTCTTTGAACGCGTACTGGTATCAGACGCCTCATAAAGTTTGGCCGCACGCTTATGCGGACTTCACTATGCCTTAACTTCGTGGTAAATTATACCGGCGTGCATTGAAACGGCCACTCACAGTCTGCTAAAGCGCCTTGTACGGCGCGGATGAGCGCGTGTGCAACCGGGGGCCGAAGCGGATACAAACCAGGGTGGGCACACAGGCCTGCCCGTACCCCTATCTTTGTTACTTCTTGAATGCAAAACGTATCACAGTGCGTAATGTCTGGTCTATTCGGGAAAGGAGTTCCAGTCGATGCGAGTGATTACTGTCTGCGTGGGTAGCGCCTGTCATCTTAAGGGATCCCACGAGATCATAAACTATTTCAAGGAGGCCATAGCAGAAGCCGGACTCGAAGGAAAAGTTGAGCTTAAAGGGACCTTTTGCATGGATCAGTGTACTGACGGAGCTAATCTTCTTATAGACGAGCAGATTTTCCATGCCAATTCAATTGACGAGGCCCGGCAGATTTTTCAAACGGAGATACTCCAGAAGCTAAAGTAGAAGGTGACAGCATCATGGACTCAGTTAGACCGAAACGAGTACCTTGGAAGAGTTGGAGTGACTTTACTGGATGGGCGCAGGATTTCTCCCTGCGACAGAAGGTGCTGGGAGGATTCTTGGGCGTGGTGCTGCTTGTGGGGTTGGCCACGATTTTGATCGGCACGAGGCTGGCCAGGGAAACGATCATAGATCGAGCCAAGATCAGGCTCTTCAGCGATTTGGCGACTGCGGGTTTCATTCTCAAGAATTCGCAGGAGAACCTGGAGCTGAAGGTCCGTTTGATGGCAGGTTCCGAGAAGATCAAAGAACTCTTGGGCAAAGGAGAGATCCAAGAGGTGCGTAACGGTCTAGCCAAGCTTGCTGTCGAAAACGATTTGGATTTCCTTGCCGTCACCGACGACAAAGGCCGTGTGCTGGCCAGGGCTTTCGCCCCCGAAATCAAGAACCCGGATGTTTCTTCCGATTCTCTTGTCGCGGCCGCCCTGAAAGGACAGGATTCGTCGGGGGTGAGGCTGGTTTCTGTGGAAGGGCTTGCAGACGAGAACCCTACTCTAATCCGTCGTCTGGGGGAACGTCCTGACAAAAAAGGCATGATCCTGGAGGCAGCGCATCCGCTTCTGGTAGGAACGAGAGTGGCTGCCACGCTGTATGGTGGGGTTCTCCTCAACAACAATAACCTCATCGTGGATCGGATCTCGCACAGGCTCTTCAGGGGAGAAGTCTTCGAGAAACGAGATGTCGGTTACGTGGCAATATTCCAAGGGGACCAGGCCATCAGCACCACATTGAGGGGAGCGGAAGGGCTGCCCACTTTGGGCTTCAAGGCAGGGGGGCAGATCCGCGACAAGGTGCTGGACAAGGGACAAACCGAGATCACCTGGGAGTCTCAGCTCGGGGCAACGTATCTCTCCGCGACTGACCCGATCCGTGACGCGGAGGGGCAGATCGTCGGTGCTCTTCAGGTAGCCACCCTTGAAAAGCCCATCACTTCAGTCATTACCCAGCTCGTTGGAACATTCTTGGTGGTTGCATTTTTTGGGGTCCTGCTCATGGCGGCGATTTCCTATTACCTCGTCAAATGGATCAACCGGCCGCTGGATCAGATGCTCCACGCAGCGAGGAGGGCTGCGGACGGCGATCTGAGCCACGAAGTCCCTGTGATGGCACGGGATGAAATCGGCGAGTTGGCCGCGACCTTCAACCTGATGATCCGGAATCTGGCAGAATCCCGCAAGAAAATGGAAGCATGGGGTGAACAACTGGCATCCAAGGTAGCGGCACAGACCGGCGAACTGGATCAGGCACGAGAACAGGTTGCGCGTGTCAAGAAACTCGCTTCCCTTGAAAAAATGGCCGACGGGATGTCCCACATTATGGCGCACATCTCGGACCCCATGCTCAGCCTTGCCGGGAATGATGACGAGACTGGTACCACCAATAGAATACTCATCCTGGACAGCGACGAGAAAGTCCTTGAGGTCTGCGAGCGCATTCTGGACAGCGAAGGGTTCGACGTGATGCTGACCCGCACGGTCAATGAGGCCCTGGAAGAGATGGAAAAACAATTCTTCGACGTGGTTGTAGCGGATATCGACATGCCCGAGATGAGCGGTAAAGAATTGCTGAAAGAGATCAAGTACCGGCAGCCTGAAGTTCTCGTGATATTGACCGCACCGTTCAAAGCTACGGAAGAAGCTGTCGAAGCAGTGAAAATGGGGGCTTACGATTACATTCCCAAGCCTTTTGGTCCGCATCAGATTCTGCTTATGGTTTACACTGCACTCCAGACCCGAGAGATGCTCCAAAAGACACGTCGGCAACATGCTGAACAGAGGGCCGAGGCAATCTTCCAGCGCTTGCCCGTGGCAATAGCTCTGGCCGACAAGGCCCATCGAGTGGTGTATCACAATAGAGCTTTCATAGAACTTGCCTCTCCGGACGGGGAAGGACCCGTTCAAGGGAAAACGTTCGGAGAGCTGTTCGGCGTCGATCCTCTGGACAAAGGCAAAGGGGACGAAGAGTCCGGCGGTTCCAGATGGTTGCAGCTAGAAAAAGTCGGCCGTACGGCAAAGCTCTACAATTTTAAGCTGCCTGATGAGGACCTCAGGGTTTTGATGTTGCTTGACATCACCGACACGGTCATGAAGGACCAGCAGGCCGACGTGTTCAAAGCTGAAACCATTACGAAAGCCCAGCAAGTCATACACCAGCAGATGCGTGTGGCCCAAGAGATAGCGGGATTGCTCGGGGAGACTACTGCCGAAACCAAGGCAGCCCTCTTTGAGCTAATTAAGCTGGCAGGTGAGGGAGAGTCGCGATGAACGACGCCCTGTTCATTGAGTCCGGCGGGGCAAATATCTCCAAGTATGGGGAAATCCTGTGCGGAGACTCCTTATCTGTGGCCGGCATGGGCGGCGGTAAGCTCATGGTGCTCTCCGACGGCCTTGGGAGCGGCGTCAAGGCCAACATACTGGCTACCCTTACGACGAAGATTGCTATGCGCTTGATGGAGCGCGGCCTTCCTCTCGAAGAGGTCGTTGCGACACTGACTGATACGCTACCGGAATGCAAGGTTAGGAAGATAGCGTACAGCACATTTACTCTGCTAAAGGTGCTGGAAGATGGTCGGGCTTACTTGGCGGAGTTCGACAACCCACCTACCTTCTTTCTCAAGCGCGGCTATATCAGCCAATTGAAGTACAAAGACCGAGTCATCGGCACAAGAAAGATTCGGGAGGCACATGTCCACCTGGAGGCTGGTGACTGGTTGATAACAGTTAGTGATGGTGAGATCCATGCCGGCATTGGCGGTTTGTTGAATCTGGGCTGGGATTGGGAAAAGATAGCCAAGTTCCTGGAGACACAGGTCTATGAAGATATTTCTGCCCAGAAGGTCGCTCAGATTCTGGTAGACCAGGCGGGCCAGCTTTACGAGGGGAAGCCCGGTGACGACACGACCGTCGGGGTTTTGAAGATCCGGCCGAAACGCTCCAGCATGTTCATGATCGGTCCTCCGGTGAGGCGTGAAGATGACGATGTCGTGGTTCAGCGGTTTCTGCAAACTCCCGGCCGCAAAATAGTGAGCGGTGGCACTACCGCCGGCATCCTGGGAAAGATGCTGGGAAAAGATGTGGTGGTTGACCTCTCGACCATGACCAACAAGATCCCGCCCACAGGAAAGTTGGAAGGGATAGACCTGGTTACCGAAGGGGTCCATACAGTAAACCACGCGCTGGAAATACTCGAACAGGTTAACGATATAGAGCAGCTAATCGGTAAGCGCGATGGCGCAAGCCGCCTGGCATGGGAGTTTCTCTATGCCGATAGTATCAATATCCTGCTGGGCCAAGCAATCAATCCCGCGCACCTGAATCCAAATTTACCTCAAGAAATGGGGTTCAAGAGCCGTAGCGTGCAGGCCATCGCCAACCTGCTCAGAGACCGGGGCAAAGAGGTCAACTTGGAAATTCATTAATTTAAGCTCCGTAGTCTTCTCTGAAACCATGAGAAACTGATTCTGATATTACAAACGCAAAAAGGATCCATGCGGCCATGAATTTAGCTTGTCCAGTCTGCCTGAGCGAAAATCGGGATATCGACGGATTTGACCTGATCTCAGTCATGGGCCTAATGAAAGAATACAATTGGCAAGAGATCTGGAGACGATACCTACCTCCTCAAGCTCGAACTGACACGTGTAAGCATGTACGTGGACGCGGACCGCTACTTTATAGAAATGCACGTCCAGAAGATGCAGCGGATTATCCTGTCGGAAAAGTTCAACACGAACCCGTTTTTCATGCAACAGGTCATCCAAAGGATCATAGCATCACACGATCATGACCTTCTTATGAACAAGATTCGGCAGCAAGGGATCGACACGGGAGACAATCCAATTTCTTTGTCATGCTCATTGGGAAACACCATAATCGACTTGATCGTGAACAGGGACGAACACCGCTCAAAAAAGCCCTCGGCTCCGCATGGCAATACCCACATTGAAACGGCTGAGAACCGGCCGCTGGATGTTTACGACCTCTCTTCCACCTTGTACCTGTGTCAGCAGAACCTCACGGCAGCGATCTTTAAGCGTTACCAGGATCCGGAAAATCAGCGGGACAAAGATCCGTCCAAACACCGGGTCACAATTAGAACTCAAGTCGGCGATTACGCAGTGTGCCTGGACTTTCGTGAAGTGTCGACCAGCGCAGAAAGGGTGATTCCGGCTCCTGGAAATGCGTCGGTTCTCACAATTCATCAAGTCATTCAGAGAATGAATTTTATGCACTCGCCAAGTCTAATTCTGAAGGAACTCACCGACGTCGGGCTTTCAATAACATTAGAGCAGCTTGACAGTGAATTCACATTGCAGCGCTACATAAACAACACTGCTTTGCGTGTAGAATTTAAACGCACCTGATCTCTATCAGCGTAGCGCCTCAACACAGCAAAAGATTAAGATAGTCTAGCGGATTTTCCAAATTCCCACTTTTCGGCGATATTCTTGAGACGGCCTTCAATGTGGGCAATCTCTTCTTTTATGGCAACGAGTTCCGTCTCGAGATTCTCTGCTACAGAGGTAATATAGGAAAGCTCGCCCAACACAAAATGTCGGTCTTCTCTTCGAGGGACAGTAGGTCGGGCAAATCCACCCAAGAAACGATTTGCGTCGATCATGACTTTCCCTCCTCATTAAAAGAAGTCCGTCTCCTGGCACCGCAGTGCGTTTGATCTTCTTTTGCTGCCCTCCCGTGTCAGGGAACGGAGCCGCCAACCGACTTCATGTTCGATACCACCTCTTTGGCTGCCACGAGAACCCCTCCGGCTGCCATGAGATTCAATTTTTCTCTCTGTCTGACCCAATCGGTGAATTGCTGGACATAAATATGGTCGGATCCCAGTAGATCTGTCAGACAAATGTGAGCTAATTCCCGCCAGTTTGTAGCGCTGTTTCATCAAAATCGGTATCGAGCACATGCCATCCGGCTTCAATGAGATTGTCAATCAACCTTTCCTGGTGCATCAACCCTCCTTTTTCGAAATCTTGCTCCGCCTCTTTGTTTAGGAGCGTCGAACGCGGCATCCTTGGCTCCTTTCCCTCATGGTGATGCGGCTCATCCGGCTACTGGAACAACACCGGATGAGCCATCAATCTCCCGCCTGGCCGCCCCAATGTGACTCCCCCCGTCGGTCTGCGAAATGGTCACGACTCAATTGCCGAACTTTTAGTGGATAATTTGTTTCGACTTGTACCAATTGTCGCGGGATTAACAAACGGAGAAGCACTTTTCGTGCCATAGCTCGGAAGAAAAGCCGTCGTCGCGGTTAATGTCTGGGAAAACAATCAGTTAACGTGGACAGAGTGTGGTGTTGATCGAAGGAGGATAATTTCGGGATCAAAGATACGTGAGCATAAATTGAGCAAGAAATAAGATATGGTGTAATTTCAGTTAATTGTGTGTCAGAAAAATCTGACACGATGAATCCGTGCCTTAAAAATCTGACACGCTATATGATCGGATTGCCCCGCTGATCAGTCCGTATGTCCGTTTTTCAAATAACGATAGAATGAGTCACGAGAAATTCCGAGCAGACTGGCAGCTTTCTTCCTGCTCCCACCGGCATCTTCGCAATGCTTCCTCCGCAAGCGCCTGCTTCAGTCGTCGAAAACCTCGGTAATAGACTTGTGGGACGGGAAAGAAATGTTGAATGACCACTCGTGACCTAAATCGTTGTCAGCAGTCTGTAAGTTAAGCGGGGACAGATTTATTTTTTCCCCGCCGGATAATATGAGTGCCCTTTCCAGGACATTGCGAAGCTCTCTGACATTGCCCGGCCAATTGTATTGTTGAAGTGCCCGGAGGCTGGCGTGATCGACGGCTGGAAGGTCCGGAAGCTGCATGTCAATGCGAAGTTTGGATGATGAGTTCATTAACCAGTATTGGGATATCTTCGCGCCTATCCCGCAGAGGAGGAACTGTAACAGGCATCACATTGAGGCGAAAAAACAAATCTTTTCTGAAGGCGCCTTTTTCAGCTTCCTTCTCCAGGTCTTTGTTGCTTGCGGCCATTAGTCTAGCATTTACAGAGATTTCTTTCTCGCCGCCAACACGGGTAAATTTCCTGGTATCCAGGAAGGTCAAGAGCTTTGCCTGTAACGGGAGTGAGAGTTCCGCGATTTCATTTAACAGCAGACTTCCGCCTTCGGCCAATTCAAGGAGCCCTCGCTTTCGGGCTATTGCTCCCGTGAAGGCGCCACGTTCATGGCCGAAAAGTTCGGATGCAGCCAACTCCGGTGCTATTGCGGCGCAATTGATAGCAAAATACGGGCCGTCCGCTCGTTTGGAATGGTTATGAATATATCTGGCCAGATGATCTTTTCCGCTGCCGCTTTCGCCTAACAGCAGGACAGTGCTGTCCATGTTTGCGACCAAATTGGCCTTGCTGAGGGCCGACCTCATGGCTTTTGGACCGGGTACTGGCCGACGTGTTCCGAGATAGGGAATTCTATTTTTTGCAAGTGACTGATCTCCCGCGAAATCCCACAGACGCCGGTGATCTCTCCCTCAGAGTTGTGCAGCGGCACCAGGATGGTATGGAACTTGAGGTCAACTCCGTTGAACGTCAACACATGTTCCCTTTCTACTGCCTCCCCGCTCAGGACTCGCCTGTTAATATCCTCTACGGAAGCAGCTTGTTCTGGAGGATATAAGTCGTGAGATGTTCGGCCGATCACTCTGGAGGCGGGAAGACCCAAGACTTTTTCCGCGGCGGGATTCACATGGGTGTAACGTAGATTAGCATCTCTAATGAAAATGCAATCCTGAGCACTTTCGAAAATGGCTCTGAAACGTTGTTCGCTCTCTCGTAATGCTTCTTCGGCCCTCTTGCGCTCTGTTATATCTTGAACAACAGCTATATGGTAATTGGGTTCCTCTCCAAAAGCCCATAAAGGAGAAATAGTAAGATTCACCCAGACAATGGCCCCATTCTTATGATAGTAGCGTTTCTCCACAGAGGACCTTCCCTGATCTTGCCCTGACGCAGCAGTTCCATGTTTTTCAAATCTGTTTTGACGTCTTCCGGGTGCGTTATGTCTTGGAATGTGAGTCTGACCATTTCTTCCCTGGTGTAGCCAACTATGTCACAATACCGCTGATTGATTTTTGCAAATTGGCCGGTCTTGGTGTCTATTAGAGCAACTCCGACGGCTGCCTGCTCAAATAAGGCTCGGAACCGCTTTTCACTGTCCTTTAGGGCTGCCTCTGCCTGTTTTTGCGCGGTGACATCACGAACCACGGACAGACTGACTTCCCCCCAGGTTGGGTCGTCCATGACCACAGAGTCAAGAAGAACCTCGATGATGGTGCCGTCCTTCCTGATGTATCGGTAGGGGAGGTCCGCCACTTTCCGGTCCTGCCAGAATTTGGGGAGGATCCGCCACAAGGTCTCTACTGACTCGGGAGTCATCACCTCCGCTATGCTGCGCCCTATCATCTCGTCCCGAGAATAGCCCATCTCGGCCAGCCATTTTCGGTTGAGATTCCGGATCATTCCATCCTTGTCGATCGAGTGCATCATTACCGGCGCGTTATCGTAAATCTGACGGAACCTGAACTCACTCTTATGGAGGGCTTCATCTGCCATTCTCCGTTTTCGGCGAATCTCCACCTCGCGCAATTCTCTCTGGACTGCCGGAATCAGCCTCGCGAGATTATCCTTCATGACATAATCATGGGCACCCGCTTTCATAGCCTCTACAGCGGTCTCTTCGCCAATCTTGCCGGATACCAGTATGAATGGAATATCCTGATTACGGTCTCTTACGAGTTTCAGAGCTGCGTTGCCGGTAAAACTGAGGCATCCTGTAATCGGCCAGGATGATGTTCCAGCCGCCGGCTGACAGGGCGTCAGCCATTGCATCGGCCGTATCAACGCGTTTGTAAGCGACATCGAAACCGGCAGTTTCCAATTCATTGATCATTAACAGCGTGTCGTCTTCCGAGTCTTCGACAACCAATACCCGCAGACAGTTAGGCATTTCAGCTCTCCCGCGAGATTTCAAACATCTTTCCAAAATCGACAAACAGGCGGCAGCTCAGACCAGCGGAGGGGGCTCGTTCCAAACCAACCAGTAAAGCCCCAATTGCTTGACCGCTTCGACAAATTGACCAAAGTCAACGGGCTTGCGTACATAGGAGTTGGCTCCTAAAGCATACGACTGAAGCCTGTCCTCCTCTTCCTTTGAAGAAGTCAGAATGACCACAGGAAGGTACTTGGTGCGGTCATTTTCACGCAAACGCCGCAACACCTCCAGTCCATTCACTTTAGGTAATTTCAGATCCAGGAGCACCACTACGGGCAGTGTCGCAATATCGGCGTCAGCATACTGTCCGGTACCCAGCAGATAATCCAGTGCTTCCGCTCCGTCACGTACCACTACCACAGGATTTCCGATCTGATTTTCCTTAAGGGCCACAAGAGTCAGTTCTTCGTCGTCTGGATTGTCTTCCACTAAAAGCACGTATCTGTCATTCAAAAGTCTCCTCCTTTGGGTAACTTGAAATAGAATGTCGCTCCGTTTCCTACGGAGCCTTCAGCCCAGATCGTACCGCCGTGGCGGTGAATGACTCGCTGGACTATTGCCAAGCCTATACCTGTGCCCGGGTATTCCGTCGCGGAGTGCAAGCGCTGAAACGCACCGAACAGTTGGTCCGCGTACTCCATGTCAAAACCTGCCCCGTTGTCGCTCACAAAAAAGACCTGTTCATCGTCCTTCATTACCATACCAAACTCAATGCGAGCCCGGTGGCTATTTGCCGTGAATTTCCATGCATTTTCCAGCAGATTTTCCAGCGCCGCTCGAAGCAGGTGCTCATCGCCAGGGACCACCAAATCACCCCGGATTAGAAATTCGACCGCCGGCCGGGTTGGCTTTCTTTCAGCCCTGCTTCAATTTCAAAGCCCAGTGAACTCAGGTCAACCTTTGTCCACTGCATTTCCTTCCTCGTCAGACGTGACAGGTTCAAAAGATCGTCAATTAGCTGTCCCATTCGCTGGGCTGCTGAGCGAGTTCGTTGGAGATAGTGGCGACCCTTGGAATCGAGCAGAGGGTCATACTTTTCTAGAAGAATGCGGCTGAATCCGTCTATCGCCCGCAGAGGGGCCCTCAGGTCATGTGAAACCGAATACGCGAACGCCTCCAACTCCTTATTTGCAGCCATCAGTTGTGTAGTCCGCTCTTTCACCCTCTCCTCTAAATTAGCATTTAACCTGTGAACCATTTCCATCAAACGCGCCTTGGCAATCGAAATGGCAGCACGATCGGCTATATTCTGCACCAATGATTCATCTTCGACTGTGTGAAGCTGTTCGGGTCGATCTCGGATTATGGTTAATGTCCCTATGATCTCCTCATCCGCCCGCATAGGCACAATCACGAGGCTTTGGCACTGAAGCCCCTCCCAAATACCCGCTGGAATGCAGCCGGGATCCTCCATAGGGCTCATAATCGAATCGCCGGTTCTGACAACCTCGGCAAGCAGTGCCATCGCACCCCTCTCGGAAAACGAAAATGGTGTATAGACGGCACCCAGTCTTTCCGGACAGGAATGAATAGACGGGAGAGGCTTCCGAGATATCACCTTCTTCAGTCAATAGGTGAATGAAGCAGGTATCGTCAAACCACTTGGTGATATGTTTAGTAACCGAGGACAACGCAGGAGCAAAATCGGGCCCCCCTTTGATAAACTCTTCGGAAATGTCCGCCTGCAATTGCGCGCTGAGCGGCATTCTTCCGAATTTCTTCCTCGGCCTTATTGCGTTCCTCTTCTCGTTTCTGCAAACTTTCCGCCATCTTGTCGAAGGCACCTGCCAAGGAACCAATTTCGTCACTCTCTGGCTGAAATGCCAGCCGTTCGAGCACTGAGATCGCCACGAGACAATTGCTTTGTCGTGTCCACTAAGGTGGTTACGCCTCGCATTATGAATACTTGACCGAAAAAAAGAGCAGCGGATAAGGCTAAAGCCAGTACGACCCCAAGTGCGGCGAGGTTGCGTAACAAAATCATATTCACCGGGGCATATGCCGTTTCCTGCGGAATACCCACGTACACAAATACGGTCTGTTTATCAGGAGACAGTGGCCTAAAGCCATACAGCCGTGGGACACCGTCCATCCCAACCGCTTCAGCCACACCCTCTCTTTGCTTGATAACAAGTTTCACAATTTCTGTTTCAGGATGTTTCACGGCCAATCCACTCTTCTTGCTCCGGCCAACGAGCTAAGACTTTGCCTTTGGAGTCAATTATGCTCAACGTAGAGCCAGTCGGAAGTCGTGCGGCGGACAGGTTCACCTCCAGTCGTGACAGGTCCAGTGCGGCAATTATTACCGCTTTGAGTTCACCGCTCCTGTCTACCGCCGGGTAAGCAAAGGCCAACGAGGGTTTGCCGGTCAAACGACCAATAAGGAAGTCGCTAACTACAAATTCCCGAGTTTCGATGGCTCTCCGGAAATAGTCCCTGTCAGCAAGGTTGATAGCGCTACTACTCGTTTGGCTGACACAAAATACATCGCCACTGGGATCAGTTACTACCAATGAGGTGTAATGCGGGTGAGTTACCCGCAAATTCTCTAGAACTCCGGCGCAATTTCTTGGGTCGCGATTCGAGACAGCCGGAAATTGAGCTAGCGACATAAGCAGTCGGCGGGTCCTCTGGATTAGTTGTCCTGTCTCTATTGAGACTAGATTTGCCAGTCTCAGGGCATTTTCCTGAGCGTGGAGCTCGCTCATTCCGGTACTCCTCCATTGCGTTGTAGATAATGAGACCGATGCCCGGCAGGCCGGCCAAAAGAACCAGCAGCATAAGTCGGAATCGCAAGCTTTTGAGAAAAGCGGACACTTGCTTCCTCATGACCCTTGGTGAAGTTACGTCCTAAGTATCAGATAAGATTATAACAAAAGTCACAAGGTCCTCGGTTGAAAACCGAGATCGAAGAAGTTAGTGGAAATTATGCACCGCCCTCGATGCGGCACGCCTTGTGTGGCCACTGGCCGCCGTCAAATGGATCCCCCCAACTCCCCAAAAAGCCGCCAGTATCCCCCATGCGAGACTATAAAGGTACGAACCACCGCCAAGTTATCCCAAAAGGCTATATTATACCATTTGTCAGCATACCTCTCTAAGAAGCCCGAGGTCAAATAAGATTTGCGCCCCTCACACGCGGCCCTGGGATCCCGCGGGATGTGGGACGGCCTGGCTACTGTCGTCGGTCTCTGCGAGAAGAGTGTGACTCGGACAGGGCACACGCGAATCCTGCTTCAGCGGACCAGACGAAACAATCCATTGCAAATGAGCTTTCCCCTCGGCGCGTCTATTTCTACTTCTCACCTCTCCATCGTTTCCAATGCCCTCCGGCACGCGGAGGTCTCTTTGTATGGTCCTTTTTTTTGCCACACGGGGTCGTCGTACCGATCATGACAGGGGAGGCATGGCGCTATACCCACTATTTTTCGGATCTCCTCCTGATTGAATCCCCGTGACAGCCGGTGAGATGTACCCTGGAGAACGTTCCCGGAACTATCGACCACTGCCTCAATGGGGAACGGTATCTTCAACCCTGAACGCCTGAGAATCGTATATCGGTTGCACTTCCAAAGACTTGGACTGAGGGTCCCAACTGAGAATACCGTCTCCCAAGCCCAGCGCTTTTGGGTCCAAGTGGCAGTCCGCACAACGGGGGACCTCTTTGCGAGTCGTATGAGGGTGCGTGGGCCCCATTGCCATGGAAGACAGACCGTTCTTGAGATTCATGATTTTAGAATCGTACGGGGGAACAACTTTGCCCTGTGAATCGACAACCGTATTCCATACCTGGCATCCGGGGACCAGAATTCCCACCTTTCCCCTTGAGTTAATGCCGTAGATGTTCCGTTCAAAACGGAAGAAGCTGCGGCCCTCTGACCATCGGCCTTCAGTCATATTGCCGGATATGTGATCAAAACCCTTTGAGCCCAAATCCAGGACCTGATGGCACCCGTAGCACTGCGGGCTCCACGCGCTGTGGCAGGAATCGCACTCGAGACGACTATGGCCTTCGATGCTATGTCCGTTCTTCTTTCCCGTTATGATGCTTACCGGATGCTCTTTTCCCGTGAGTTTACCGGTGAGGCGCCATCCTTTTTCGGTGAATCGCACGTGAGGCAACGGCCGCCCTTTGGAAGTCTGAAGAATCGCGTCTCCATCAGAAAGCTTCAAAAACGGGGAACTCCTTACCAGCGTGCGGACCAGGGGATCATTGCCGGACACGGTCATCGACTTTGGAGGGGTTGAGTAGGAGCCGTGGCAATCCTCGCATCGAACCTCTATCTGATCCTCCATGTGCGCGTGGACCTTACCGTCACCCATTGTGTCCTGGCCCGTGTGACAGTCTATGCAGGCCATTGTCTTTTCATGGTGGATATCAGGTACCAGCTTCCAAACGAATCTATCATCGCTCAGCGTTTCATCGTTGAGGCCACCCCGGACAAAGGGAGTCCCATATTGGGTGCTTTCCATTTGGCCGTGGTAATTCAGACCCACTCGTGCGCTACGGTTGTGGCAGGCCCTGCAGCGATCGTCGGGAATTCTGTTCGTCAAGGTGTGCGTTGCCGGATGACCCACTTCATCCCGTTTGACAGTGGGGTCGCATCCCTACGTAGCGGCCTTCTTGGCCGTAGGGTGCATGGCATGCAGGGCAACCTTCCATCCGTCCCATTTTTTCCCTGTGCCGCGAGCCCCACAAGTGGCACGCCGCGCAGAATTTTCGGAAATGGCTTTCTGAAAGGCTGAGATTCCCATGTTGGTCGACTTCGGGAAGCACCGCCTTGAGGCTGGTCTCGCCATCCGATACAGACCTGATTGCGAACCTGGGGTTGCTGTCGTTCTCGACGCCCCATTGGAAGCGCAATATGCTGATTATGCCGGCGTTGGTAGCCATTAGAGACCGAGGAACATTTTCGACGCGATTGAGAAGCGGATGCTCTCTTTCAGAGTGACATGTTCCGAGACCGGCGCTGTTGTTGCCGCAACTTGCAGATGCCAGGTCCAGTTTAGCGGGGTTGCGGCCGCCCCTCAGACCGAGATGAGCTCCTCGAACCGTAAGATCCGCTGCGTTACCCCCGTGGCAGGTCACGCAACCGAAAACGCTGTTGGGATGGGACCCGGACACGTCTTCTATGCCGAAATGGCATGTCATGCATCGTTCCGGCCCCAACTTCCCGCCAAAGGGGCTGATCTCAAGGATTTCAGGTTGTTTGTTTCTAAGCAGTTCTATTTGTGACAGAATCTCTCTTTTCTTATCTCGTTCGGTCTCGTCAGCCAGGTCCTTTTCAAGCCTCTGTATTGTTAGGGCGATTCCCCTCTTTTGAAAAGTTTGCCATTCGGGGTTGCGGCTGCGGTACTCCACATACACTAAAGCAACCACCAGAGCCATTGCGGTCGGTATCAAGGCCAGCCGAAACGCAAGGTCTGTAGCTTTCATGCAACGTAGCCCCAGACCGTCAAGAGAATCACGGTGGCGGCAATTCCGAAGAACACAACCCGCGTCAGGGTTCGTTTACCATAGGCATAGGGGACGAGGGCCAAAGCGAGGAGCACCCCGAGGGGAATGACGATACCCGCGAGGATAGGATGGAAATAGCGGAGCATCTGTTGGATTCCAACGAAGATCCAAGGGGCCTTGACGTGTTCTGCGGCGAGGCCCGAGGGATCGGCAGGACCTTCAAGAGGGGCATCTACCAGAGCGGAGAGCAGCCCAACCGCGGCCAAAGCGATCAAGGCTGCAAGCCCCTCCTTGCGTAGCAAATCGGGCACGCTTCGTATTCTGCGGACTTGGTTGGAACTTTCTTGATTCACGTAACACCGTGGAATCTGGCAGATATAATTCGAGGCACGGCTTATTCTTTCACCATACGAAATCCCACTGTGCGATAGTAACCTCGGGGAGAAGCCTTATGGCGGTTCCGAATTCTCTTGGCGCTTTCCGGAGAAGCCCAGGAGCCTCCTCTTATATTCTTTTCTTCACCCAGCGCCGGCCCCATCGGATGGCTCAGAGGGCTCTCGCCGTAGTAGTCGTGGGAATACCAGTCCGAACACCACTCCCAGACGTTACCGGTCATTCCCGTGACCCCTTTGGCGCCGGGCACGCCAATGGCCACTGGGACCGCGCCCTCTCTAGGCAGGGTCGTCAGATAGTCTCCGGCATGGTAGGAAGTGATCAGGAGTGCCGCTTTCTCCCACTCAGCGGAAGAGGGAAGGCGGCCGCCCGCCCACTCGGCATAGTCGGATGCCCCATACCAGGACACGCAAACCATGGGCTTGTCGGAACAATCTTCCTTGGGTTTGAAAACTTTGCCGACCTTCATGATCGGGCAATCAGGGCTATCGAGCTTGGCTCTGGGCAAGCCGTCTCTCGAATTCTCCCCCTGAGCGTTGAGAAACGCACAGAAATCTTTCGTGGTAACGTCATACTTGGCTATGTAGAAATCCTTTAGGAAGACCTTGTGAATTGGCCGTTCGTCGAGCCTTCCTTCGCCTTCCGCGCTGCCCATGTCGAAAGGTCCCGCAGGAATAAGAACCATCCCGCTGTATTTGCCTATGCCCTCCACCAGATTGTCCCCGTTTACAGACGGGGGGGCCGGGGCACTGGGTTTGGATTCGATCTTCAATAAGGGCGGAAGGGGAACAGGAGTGCCTCCAGGGCAACCAGGAAGGTAGGGGCATTCGAGACGGTCAGGTTCCGACTGCCCAGGATTCTGGACCACTGAAGAGATCGGTCGCGAATTCTCCTTAGTCGGCCTCGAGTATTCCCCAGCCCCAGTGACGTGACCATCCATAGAGATCGTAAGAAGCGCTACGATGCCCACATGCATTGCCCGTCTCCTGAAGCTCCGTTTCGTCAGGAAGGACGACACGCATGCAAATCTGTTATTCAATTCCAGAAGTTTCTCAAACCGATATTCAGGGGCTCTCAAATTCCTGTCCGCCTCGCTCAAAAGTCCCTTCTATAATGCGAGGCATTGGGAGCCACGTCAAGGGTCATACGTCAGTGACACAATATGCCGCGGGACCAGTCCGGAAGCTAACTCCTAATCGGTCAGTCCTCACGCCATCTCCACTCACTCGGAGTGGTAAGCTCAACCTGAATAATATCTTCCCAAGAGACGCCGTGCTTTTGAAAGATTTTTCTCAAGGCCTCCTTGCTCGGGGCATCCCACCAGCAAAACCGTCTTCCCGACTGCAAGTTGAACCACGTCTTCACCCATATCCCGCCTCTTTCCTGCGCCAGGTCAGCCCATTTGGATTCAAGCTTTTCCCTGGGTACAGACGGCTCATGATGCGTTGATAAATAATGAGGCATCTTCTTCTCCATTCTTTCGAAGATGGTCTGCAAGAAGGGTGTTACGGCTCGAAACGGTCGCCTTCTTCCGCTTTGACCCTTTTGAAAAATTCACACATCGCACAATCTCTCATCTTTTCCGCAAACGACTCTTGGGGTTTGTCCTCACAAAGCGTTCCGACAACTTTCCAGCAGTACCTGCCCGCGTGCAGGCCCCGGTTTTTGCCCCAGTGGCGCGCCTCTACAGCGACCGGACAAACTCCCTTCTCATCTGTCGCCGACCCTCCTGGTGCTCGGCCACAATTCATTACTTCCCAGCAATTGAGCATACGCTGGCCGGATTTTAGCTCCCACAGTCCGCCATTGCGACGCAGAAGTGACGTCGACTTCCAAGATCTCAGACCATTTGATCCCAAGCTCTCGGAAGATCGTTTCGAGCACCAGAGGGTGTGGAGCATCCCATTCGCAGTATCGTACACCCAACTCCAGGTTGAACAGCGACATTTGCCAATCAGCCCGGGGATCTTTTGAGATTTCGGTCCACCTGGATTCCAGCAGCACCCTGTCCAGGTGGGTTTCATTGTGTATGGTCAGATACTTGGGCATGGCGGCCTCCTCCCTTTGGAAATGCGGGGGTGAAGTTTCTTGGGGGACAATCCTTTTTTGTGACCGAATAGCTTTCAGATGTTGTAAGTTTGCGCTGGCTTGGGCGATTCCTATTCATTATGCTTACCATTGTCGCCGAAAGGGGAATCACAGAGACGCCTTAACCGGCAGTGTGCGGGAGTGCGGTGCTGCATACCACAGGAAAGGCCAATTCCCATTTTCGGAAAGCCGGATTTGGGAATGCGTGACAGCATCTTGAACTCTATTAGGATTGAACAGTGAGACTGTTTGTGAATTCTGTAATCGTCACTCCGAGTGAGGACCGTCAACGCGGGGTGGAACATCTGTAGTTACAGGGGAAACCGCCCTATGATATCTAGCATAGCAATCCCTGAGATTCCGTGCAAGGGTTTTTGATTAAATTACTCAAGATGTCGGCCTACCAGCTCTGGCGGCGGGATTAGTTTCTTCGCAGTGTACGAGGTGCGGCCTCGCCCTGCTGCGGTGTAAAACTCGATTTCAGGTGATCATGGGCCTTGACACAAGAAAGCATGAGGTAGAGCTGGTTCTGGAAAGGCTGGTGCCTCGCATCATCCACGAATTGCTCGATCCCCAGTCCCATCGGGATACTGACCAACTCTACAGCGCGCGCAGTCGGTCTTGTAGTAAATGCTCTCCTGTCTCAAGTTGAGCTGGACGAGACTCCCGGGTGGCTCTCCGGCGCGATCAATGGTTCTTCATCGCTTACGGAATTCGCGCAAGAAATCGGGCCGCTTACTCCAGCAGAGGTGGGTGAAATCTACGAATATCTGCGCGGCTTCAAAGTCGAAGTCAAATCCCTTGGACAGTGGGCGATGGTTCCTAACGTCACGAGTAAAAGAAACCAGGGCCTCTTTTATACCCCGAAAGCGATAGTAAGCTACATTGTGGAGCAGACCCTGGACGCTCTGGATGTCGAGGATCCATCTCATTATCTGGACCTGAGAATTCTGGACCCGGCTGTAGGTACCGGCAGATTCCTGACTGAAGCACTGGACCAGCTCACGGGCCGCGTCCTTGCAGCGATGCGCCTAGGGGACAAGCGCCTCCTCAACAGAGTGGACAATTTAAGCAAACGACTTCGAGTGAATGGCGGGAATCATGGCATAGGCCAAGAGCATGACAAGGATGCTGCCGTCAGAATTCACATACTCCAGAACTGCCTTTACGGTGTGGATCTTGATCCCATTGCAGTAAATATTGCTCAGGCCGCTTTATTGGCGCGGGCGTTTGGACAAAGGCGAGTCATGCCCGAATGCGGGCTGCACGTCCGAATAGGAAACGCCCTGATCGGAGAGGGGCCAGGAGATCCCCACGGATCTTCAATGGAGAATTGCGACCGACGGCACGCAGCAGCGTACTACGGAAAACAGCCGGCCGATCGCGAAGATATCCGTGCATGGTCTAAAGGCAAGAGAGTATTTCATTGGCCCATCGAATTCCCGGAGATCTTCGATAGGGACCGCTGCGGATTCGACGCGGTGGTGGGGAATCCCCCCTATGAGATTTTGTCGGCCAAAGAGTCAGGAATTGAAGAAAGGCGTCAGGAACAGGCTTACATCAGACAAATGTTCCGCACATGCAAAGGGAAGATCAACACCTACCGCCTCATGCTCGAACGTGGCTTGACCTTGCTTAGAAGAAGAAGGGGTCCTGGGCTTTGTTGTCCCCGCGACGCTATTGGCCGACTCCACAGCGGAAAAACTGAGGCGCATGATTCTGGACGACACCACTGTTCTCAAAACCGTGATCATACCGGAAAAAGCCAGGGCCTTCGAAGGAGTCGCTCAGGCGCTCCTTATCCTCATTACCCGAAAGAGCGGTCAGACTCGCAGAATTGAGTCCATTTTCTGGAAGGGAAGCGGGCCGATTCCGACTCGGAGTCGAATAGAGATCCCAAGGGATCTTATCGAGCAGACAGATTTCAGGATTCCGATGATAAGGAAGCGTGAAGATATGGCGCTTCTGGAGACACTGCTGCGGCACCCGCCTCTTGGCGGAAACATGTATTTTCCTCCAGCGGGCAGGGTACATCAGGGCGAAATTAACCTGACGGTCCATCGGGAGTTCATAACGGCCGAGAGGACGGGTTATCCCTTGATCCGAGGGGAACACATCGTGCCGTTATGCTTGAAACATCCCGCCTCCTGGCAATAACAGACTTGATTGGATACTTCCCGACTTCCTCGAAAGGCGTGCCAGACCACAAAAATACTCTCAGAGCAGACCGTCGGCTGCCAGGGCGTCATCGTTTTCACGGTTTAGAGGGGCCCCCTGGGAGCAAGACCGGATCGCTATCGGCCGGGTGGTAAACATGGATACAGATCGGAGACTCAAAGCGGCTCATGTGCCCGCGGGGGCATTCCTCGGAGACATGACCAATTTCATTTCAGATGTGACCGTTCCGATCCAATATTTGCTCGGTCTTCTCAATTCCAGGGTTTTGAATCGTCGCATCAAGCTCACCAGCACGAACAACTATCTATCGGCTGCGGAGATTGAAGCTTTGCCGATACCAAGAATTGGTAATACCGTGGCTCCCGGGACCGGCAGTCAATCTTCGGGGGAAGAATTCAGGCTGTTGATTGCTGATCCGGCTGATTCCATACCGGGCTGGCTGGAAAGAATAGAGATGTTATCCGATAAGTCTTCAAGAAATGGGCACGCGGTCGCTATTCCGACGATGATAGAACTGGTTGTACAGGCCATTCAGCATGATCCGTCAAGCTCGTTGAACGGACGCGGCCAAATGGGGGCTTTGTGGTACCTGTTGGATGCCCTGGTCCTGAAACTTTACGGGGTTGAAGCTTACGCGGGGATTTTATAGGGCGCAAACCAGCGCAAATGGGTCTGCATCAGAAAAGAACCTCAATCCGCAACCTTGCACTATCCCCACCAACTTTTTTTCGCGTTCCCGTCTCTTTCGGCTTGCATTCTTTGGGGATTATGATCAAAATGAGCGGTTAAAACGCACATCCCTTTTAATCGGGTCGTCCCCGCAAGGGTGACGTCACCAGGGATGGAGGATCAACCCGAAAAGGAGACATCAATTGTCGCTCATCACAATGAAGCAATTACTCGAAGCAGGAGTCCACTTCGGCCATCAGACGCGGCGGTGGAATCCCAAGATGAAACCCTACATCTTTGGAGCGCGTAACGGCATCTATATCATTGACTTGCAGAAAACCGTAAGACTCTTCAAGAGGGCTTACACGTTTATTCAGGACACCGTTGCGGCCGGTGGGGGCGTCCTCTTCGTGGGGACGAAAAAGCAAGCTCAAGACGCGGTCTATGAAGAGGCGTCCCGCTGCGGACAGTATTATGTCAACCAGCGCTGGCTCGGCGGCATGCTCACCAATTTCAGCACCATAAAACAAAGCATTGAAAGGCTCAATCAGATCGGAGCCATACTCGACAAACCGGAAGAGACAAACTTCACAAAGAAGGAACTAGTCAACCTGAGCCGTCAGTACGACAAGCTCAACAAGAACTTGTCCGGAATCCGCGTGATGAGAAAACCGGCCTCAGCTCTCTTCATAGTGGACCCCAAGAAAGAGAACATAGCAGTTAAGGAGGCCAAGAAACTGGGCATACCCATTGTGGCTATAGTGGACTCCAACTGCGACCCCGATGAAATTGACTACGTGATACCGGGTAATGACGATGCCATCCGGGCCATTCGATTGTTTGCCGCGAAAATAGCTGATGCCTGTATTGATGGGAAGGCCATGTACGACGCTTCGCTCAAAGAAGACCTAGGGGAAGCCGAGGTCGCGGCATGGAAAAAGGGCGAACCGGAAGAGGGAGCGGAAGAAAAGCCCGCGGAGGAGTCAGTTGAAGAGCCCGCCGGCGAAGTAGTGACCGTGGCCCCTGAAGAGCAAAAAGTGGAGACAGAGGCTTCAGAAGCTTCAGGAGAAGAGGAAGCCGTGAAAGAGGATGTCGCCGAAGTTCGTGGGTGAGAACATTAACCTCGTTGCTCCGGGCACACAGACGGCTCAACGGCACTGAACGTCTCATCGCGAACAAGTTCAGATCTGATGCCAAGCCTCCTGAAGGTATGGAATTCAGATCGAACCACTGAACCGATCAAGGAGATAACTTCATGGAAATAAGTGCAAAAATGGTGAAAGATCTCAGGGAGAAGACCGGCCTGGGAATGATGGATTGCAAGAAAGCTCTGGTAGAGTCCCAGGGAGAGTTGGACAAGGCAGTCGAATATCTCCGCAAGAAGGGGGCACTAAAAGCGGCCACGAGAGAAGGCCGCGCAACCTCGGAGGGGCGGATTGGATCGTACATCCATATGAATGGGAAAATCGGCGTGCTCGTAGAATTGAATTGTGAGAGCGATTTCGTGGCCAAGACGGACCAGTTCGCCGAACTAGTGAAAGATCTGTGCATGCATGTGGCGGCCAGCTCTCCCCAATGGATCTCAACTGATGAAGTCCCGGAAAATGTCGTCGCGAAAGAGAAAGAAATATACATGAGTCAGGCGAAGCAAGCCGGTAAGCCTGACAAAATGCTGGAGAAGATCGCAGACGGAAAGCTGAAGAAATTCTATTCAGAAGTTTGCTTGCTGGAACAAAGCTTCGTCAAAGATACGGACAAGTCCGTTGCAGAATTAATCAAAGAGAAGATCGCTCAACTAGGGGAGAATATCACCATAGGCCGTTTCTGCCGTTTTCAATTAGGCCGGTGATTGCATGGCAGCGTCCAAAGGATACGGCCGAGCGCTGCTGAAGATATCAGGCGAAGCCCTCGCGGGTGAGCGCGGTCATGGTCTTGACCCCACCAAGATCGCCTGGATCGCTAATGAAATCGCTCAGGCCCATCACCAAGGACACGAACTGGGTGTAGTTGTAGGAGGCGGAAACTTTCTGCGGGGTTCGGATGCTGCTTCGGTGGGGGTTCCAACTCTGGTCGGCGATCAGATGGGAATGATCGCAACATGTCTTAACTCTATGGCGCTTCGCTGGGCCATCGAGGCCGCTGGTGTGTCGGCCAAGGCGATGTCGGCCTTCCCCGTAGGGTCTTTCATTGAACCCTTTGAAAGGGAGCGGGCTCTGGATTACGTTCAGGGTGGAGTAGTTGTGATTTTTGCAGGTGGAACAGGCAACCCATGTTTTACGACCGATTCCGCCGCTGCTCTCAGAGCAGTGGAAATAGACGCTAAAGTGATGGTCAAGGCAACTCAGGTTGAGGGTGTTTTCGATAAAGATCCCAGAAAGCATCCTGACGCAACCTTCTTTGAATCTATCAGCCCCCAGGAGGTCCTGGACAGAAGGCTTGGCGTAGTCGATGCAGCTTGTATTGAAATACTGAGCCGGAAAAGTATTCCGACAATAGTCCTGAACCTTCATGAGGCTGGAAATATACTAAAGGCCCTTTCGGGTGAAAAAGTGGGCACCATCATAAGCTAAGGCGAAGGGTGCAGGGATTCGGAACAGCAGACAAAGAGGCACACTGACAAAGAAGCTGTGGCAAGGTCACAGTAAAATTTGCGAGAAGGAACCATGATCGACGATCTGTATGCTGAAACGAAAGCCACCATGGACAAGTCGATTGAGGCCCTCCAGAAGGACCTCAGACGGATACGCACGGGAAGAGCGTCACTGGCCCTCCTGGATGGACTCATGGTGGATTACTACGGAAGTTCTACTCCAATAAATCAATTGGCCACTCTGTCCATTCCCGAGGCCCGTCAAATAGTGATTCAGCCATGGGATTCTCATGCCGTCCCAGACATTGAGAAAGCAATTCTGAAATCAGAATTGGGCCTGACACCAATGAACGACGGCAAGGTGGTTCGGATTGTGCTTCCCCCTCTCACCGCTGAGAGACGCAAGGAATTGGTCAAGATCGTCAAGAAGATGGGAGAGGAATTCAAGGTGCAGGTCCGTAACCATAGACGTGACTCCAACGAGTTGCTCAAGGAGATGAAGAAGGGGAAAGAAATATCAGAGGACGATCTCCATAAGGCTCAAGAACGCGTTCAGAAGACCACGGATGAGGCCATTGCAAAGCTTGACACTATAGTAGCCGAGAAAGAAAGCGAGATCATGGAGATTTAGGCCTTCGCTCCCAATCCCCAACGGTAAGATTTTGCCGCTGGATCAAAATTCTGGTTCTGCACATTCGACCGATTCGATTTTGCTTTCTTCTCAGGAGAACCCGTTGCCCTCACCCCTGGATCCTCCCTCCGATTTCCCCCGCCACGTTGCAATTATCATGGACGGCAACGGCCGATGGGCACACCGCCGGATGCTACCGCGTCTGGAAGGCCATCGACAGGGGGCCAAGTCTGTTCGGCGGGCCGTGGAATTCTGTCGGCGCAACGGCATAGCGTACCTCACACTCTATGCGTTCTCTACAGAGAACTGGCAGCGCCCCAGGAGCGAGGTGTCGGGCCTCATGAAGCTGCTCTCCCAGTTCTTGGATTCCGAACTGGAAGAGATCCACTCCAATGACATACGCCTGAAAACCATCGGCCAATTGAACCGTCTACCTGCAACTCTGATCACCAAGATAGAGGCTGCCAAAGCAAAGACCAGCGCCAACAAGTCCATGGTTCTCAACATAGCGCTTTCTTACGGCGGGAGACAGGATATCGTCAACGCGGCCCTGAAGATTGCTCGTGCCGTCGACACCGGGATTTTGAATGAAACGGACGTGACTGAGGAAGAGTTTGGGGGGTTTCTGGACACCGCGGGACTTCCTGACCCGGACCTCCTGATAAGAACCGGAGGGGAATTGCGCATAAGCAACTTTCTCTTATGGCAAGTGGCGTACGCGGAATTATACTTTACACCAACGCTCTGGCCCGATTTCGACGATCAGGCTTTCATGCAGGCAATAGAAGCCTACCGGTCGAGGCAAAGGAGATTCGGTCTGATTTCTGAACAGATCGACGCCGGAGAGAAGGTTTCCTGATGTTGCTGACTCGGATCATAACCGCTGCGGTGGCTTTAGCGATCATTGTGCCCGCCCTGATCTGGGGGCGTGTGGAAGGGCTTGCCTTCTTGGTCGCTTTATTTTCCGGAATAGCTGTGTGGGAGCTTTCACGGAGCCTGCCCGGCCTGAAGGGCTTTCCGAGGCCACAGTTGACCCTGCTGCTCGGACTCGCCATTGTCGCGGCCTTTTACGTCTTTCCTTACAAGGCAGTCCCGGCGGTTCTCGTCTGGTTCCCGCTTGTCGTGGTCTTACTGCACCTGCTCCTATATAATGTAATTGAAAATACGGTGGAATCCGTTGGTCAGATGATCTTTGCCCCCGCGTACGCCGTGGTCCCGCTCTGCCATGCCATTCTTCTCGGAAAGCTGGAATCGGGCATTGCATGGGTATTCTTTGTTCTCGTGGTGGTTTGCCTCGGAGATGCCGGCGCGTATTTCGCGGGGAAGTATGCAGGAAAACATCGTTTCTCGGCAAAGGTGAGCCCCTCCAAGACCATCGAGGGCTGGTCGGCGGCGTGGGAGGCAATTTCGTGGGTATGCTAATTATGAAGCTTGTGCAGCCCGACCTCCCAGCCCTCTGGATTCTCGCACAATTGACCCTGTTGTTGGCTGTTGCAGGCCCCTTCGGCGATCTCTGCGCCTCTGCTGTCAAGAGGCGGCTGGCTATTAAGGATTTTGGCTCGGTGCTGCCGGGGCACGGCGGGGTGATGGATAGGGCTGACAGCCTCATCCTGGCATTCCCGACGGCTTTTTACTTTCTCATTCTTGCCGGCCACGCGATACCACGATGAAGGGCCTATCCGTCCTCGGCTCCACAGGCTCCATCGGAATTCAAACCCTTGAAATAGTGCGTCTTCACCCTGAACTGTTCAGGATTTCCGCGCTTGCAGCAGGTTCCAACGTCGATCTTTTGCAGCGGCAGGTCAGGGAGTTTCGTCCTTCTATCGTGGCCTGCGGCACGGAAACGGCCGCGGAAGAATTGAGGCGCCGTCTGGAAGATTATTCGGAACCTCTGTGGATCGGACATTCAGCGGATGGCCTCACCAAAGCCGCAACAGCACCGGATATTGATCTTGTCGTTGGCGGGCTACCTGGCAGCACTGGCTTGAGTCCTACCTTTGCAGCGGTCGAAGCGGGCAAGGATGTGGCCCTGGCGACCAAAGAGGTGCTGGTGATGGCGGGCCGACTCTTCATGGACACCGTGCGGGAGCGCGGAGTGACGCTTCTGCCTGTGGACTCGGAACAGTCTGCAATATTCCAATGCCTCAGAGGCAATGCCGACGCGGAGATCAGGAGGATAATCCTCACCGCGTCCGGTGGCCCTTTTCGTGATTTGCCCTTATCCGATATGAACAAGGTCACGAGAGAGCAGGCACTCCGCCACCCGCGCTGGAAGATGGGCCCCAAAGTCACGGTCGATTCCGCGACCCTTATGAACAAAGGGTTGGAAGTGATAGAAGCCAGGTGGCTATTCGATGTGCCGGCCTCGAAGATCGAGGTCGTAATTCATCCGCAGAGCATTGTGCATTCCATGGTCGAGTTCGAGGACGGCTCTATCCTGGCTCAGCTTGGAGCCACGGACATGCGCATTCCCATAAGTTATGCCCTCGCGTTCCCGCAGCGCATTGCCTCGGGGACCTTGCCCGTGAGTTTCCCCGAACTTGGCTCACTGACATTCCGAGAGCCGGACATGGACAAATTTCCGCTTTTGAAGGCCGCTTACCAGGCATTGGAAGATGGTGGAGCCAGTGCGCCGATAATTCTGAACGCTGCGGATGAAGTTGCGGTGGAACTGTTCCTGGCTGACAAAATCCCATTTTCTTACATATCTCGGATAGTGCTCGAGTCTCTGGATACAATCCCCTCGCATCCCGTGGAAAGTCTCGACGAGATCGTGGCATTTCACGAAGAGGTGGTCAGGCCGGTCCGTAGGCGATGGGGAGTATAGCTTAACTGACGGAGTTTCTTATCCGATCTGAAGTCCGATTGGTGGGACAGGCATCTTGCCTGTCGATGTCTCCGGGGTTTCCGCTGGCGGGGAGGCCTCCAGGGGGGACTCGGGACTGCGCCGCTCTGTGTCGGGCCTGGTTCGAGCACTGCACCAAGCTTGACAAATCTGTTAATGGCTCAACCTACCGTCGTCTGAGGTCTGCAATGTTCGTGAAAGTCATCTAACGGGATGGATCAGCGGCAGCGCCTAACTTGGGACGGGCTATGTGACAACATCGCTGTCTTTCATAGCCCCTTGGGCTGCGCCGTCGGCTTCAGGCATTGAGATCGGCATCCACCTTGTCTTTGTTGCGATATTCATCGTGCATGATGGAATCGTTCTCTTTTCGGAGCATGCGCATGATTGCGATAGGCCAGTTTGACGGTCCGGCGAGAACTCCCTGTCCAGTATATGGAACTCCCGTCCACCAAAAACTGAGAAACCTGTCTCTTCACACGTTGCCTGCAGTAATTCAGCTAGTCGTACGCTGTTTGAATGAAAATCCTGCTTCAAGATCGCACTTAAATAGCCCCATTCCTGCGCTCATTGGAGAAACCACCGGAGATCATCTTCTTCTGGCCCTCAGGATCATCGTGAGCGAAAGCAAGGCCCGTCACATGTTGACTGCGGTTCCCCATACTTGCCCTTTACGGGTTTGCCGAAAGAGGATTGCTCCGGAGATACTTCGGTCTATGATTCCGATTGCTCTTGGTCATATTGCATTGTTGCAGGCGTGTTAGAAATTGTCCGTCGTGTGCCCACACCCGACGATTACGCTTTGATCATGATCAAATTCACGGCTGCGAGGTGGTCCAGCATCGGTGCGACGTCACGCCTATAGTGGAAATCGTAGTACGCCAGCGGACGCCGATAGCCTTGTCCTGCGCGAATCTCTCGAGGTATCTTCAAGGCGGGAGCGAAAACCGTGGGCCGCGTGGCACCAACGGCAGTGCCGACCTGTCGTGAAATTCGTACGCGAACCTGAAGCGCCATCTGGGTCTTTGCTCTGCCTCGACCACCTTTATCCATATTGCAGTTCCTCTTCCCGCGAATAACAGTTCAGACGCGTCGGCATAAGCATTCGGGGTCTTGGTTTTCCGTCCGCATATTGACACGCCTATTCGAGTGATTGTCCATCGGGCTCTGCACGCCTTTACATCCCCGTTGGAGTACACGAGTGTAGATCATAGCGGCTTCATCATGGCATTGTCGGCATAACAACCTCATTGTATTACCTCGAAGCGCAGCCTACGGGACGCTTCTGGCTCGTCCTGGATCAGATATGTCTTTAACCGCCCCCTGCATGGGTCAGTTTCCCTGAAAATGCAAACCGGATGAAGTTAGTAGACGGCAAAAAACCTTATTTTCCATTATGTTAAGACATACAACAGCGTCGTATCATGGTCAAGAACAAACGGCAGTGGTCAGTAATCGATGAGCTTGGGGTGGCAGAAGATTGTCATTGCGAGCGGGAACGAAGCAATCTGCTTTGGGGCTAAAGCCGAGATTGCTTCGTCGTTTCTCTCCTCGCAATGACACGCGAACAGGGATTTTGCCCGCGACTGAGTATGCTCAGTCTTCAGAAAGCGCTTGATTTTTTGGCTCTCTCTTACTATGCATTCCGGTGCAAGTGGGCCATTGCATGGGTTCCGGAGAGGTAAGGATATGACCCCAGGGAAGTCAAGCAACGCGATCCTGCTGTTAGCCGCCATACTGGTGTTGTCGGCTTATACCCCGGCATTGCCGGAGGGTGAGCTATTGGAAGTCTTCTGCCGTTCATGCGGATTCAGGGAGCGTTTTGTCCAAGGATCAGACGCTCAAGACGAGGCCCGCAACGTGCAAAACATAATTGTCGTGTGTGAGCGTACCAGCCAGATACGGAACATCAAAATACCTTTGAACCCTAATCAGCCTGTTACCGGGGAACCCCTGTTAGCCAAACAATTCGGTGAAGGGAAATCCGACCTTCTCGATGCGAAGCTCCCCAGGTTCCTCGTTCCGGGGAACACGTGTCCTCTGTTTCCTGTGGCAGCCTATCTGGAACGCAACATCTGCCCGATTGACGGCAGGCCGGGCCTGGAATTTACACTTGTGGGGCGGTTCTGAACGTTGACCGGCAGGGGTAGGACCGGCCTCTGTGCCGATCGTTCGTGATTCGCCGGCAGGGACGCCAGCGCTACTTTGAGTTGGACCCGGCTACCAGAATTCTCTGCGATCTCCGCGACCTCTGCGGTGAACCATTGCCTTAGCTCCTCGTCACCGTACTCTTCCAGGTAACGGCGGTCCACACCCACGCATTCGTCTATATGTTCGCAACGGGCTTCCAGGCAGGCTTTAGGTGTGTCATTGTGCCCCATGTTGTCCGCATTGCTCACCATGTCATCGGATTCTCTCCGCTTGATGCGCACTTCATTCCGGCAATTGCCAATATGGGGCAGGTGAGGGGCAATACAGTACGGAACATTGTCCAGAATTGTCAGCGGATATTCCCGGGACGTTATGGCAGTGAGTTTTTGCTTGAGCGGCGCCAGGCGGCACATTTGGCGTCTGTTTACATAAGCGTTTCCATCCCATTCGGGCAGGCAGAGACAGTGAGCAGTGGTGTTAGCAAATCCCAGGATTTTCTCCATGAGCCACTCAATCTGGTCCAAATTCAGGGCGTTGAGGCACGTATTTACGCTAAGGCGCTCGGGTGAAATGTCATTTATGATGCTGACAGCCCTGTAAGCTTCGACAAAGCTCCCTTTTCTCCTGACAATTCGGTCATGTGTCTCCCCGAGCCCATGCAGGGAAACCCAAAAATTCTTCATACCCGCATCTGTAAGCGATAAAACCAACTCTTCCGTTATGCCGTATCCGTTCGTAAACATGTAAAGGTTGTCTATTCCGTTCTCTTTGGCGAAACGAACGTAATCCACAAGTGATGGGTTGAGAGTCGGCTCACCCGCGCCTGTAAAGAAAAGGGTCTTGATTCCTGAACGGCTGGACTCTGCAATGAAATCGAATATCTCTTTGTCCAAGTCCGGTGGATTCTTGCTCCTGTCGTATGCCGGCGCACAGAAAATGCAATTGTTCGTGCACTCGAAGCTCGAAAATACTACAGCCCCCGGTTCAGGCCATCCCCATACCAGTGACCGGGATTTCTCCTCGGGCTGGCTGGCCCATCCGTGCCACTTCTTTGGGTTGGTGCGAACATGGTCTTCAATGAAGCCGAAAACCTTCTTGTAGGTCTCGCAATATGGATCCGGGTGGTCGGGGCTCCCTTTGGCGCTCATGGTCCTCACAGGACAGCCGCCGCTGCAAAGGGAGAAGTATTGGCAATCAAGGCATTCGGAGTTACGTATTAAATTGGCGGTTCTCGCGGCGAGTTTCATCCTTGCCGGTGAAGTCAACAGCTTGCCCAGATCATCGCACTCAAGGAGATTCCCGAAATTTCTGTCAGGATAGGAGCCCAACCATGCATCGCACTGGCCCACTTCACCTGCGGGTCCCACACAGAAAAAGCCGCTTACGCAGTTAGCGCAGAAGAAACACGGTACCTTGGCTGCCGCGTCGCCCAACGTTATTCGCTCAACGATCCCTTCGTAAGGATCTATCCGCACTCCATCGTCCTTTGAGAAATAAACGTCAAGCAGACCGACCAAGAAATCCCCGAGCCTCACAGGGTCCAAGAAGAGTTCATCCGCCAAGTTGAGAAGCCGGTCCCGCGGCAAATGGCGTATTCAATTGAATGCTTTTTAAGCCCAGTTCATCGGCGTAATATCGGTAAAAATCCGAAGGGGCCAGTGACAGAGTTTCCTGGTTCGGAACGGATATTACGCTCACATTCAGACCTCTGGAGACAGCCAGCCTGAACTTGTCCGCCCAGTGCGCATTATACGAGTGTCCGGACAAGCCGCGGAATTTCCGGTGCACATTGGGATAATCCAACGATGAGCCTAATGTTCCGTCGAACAGTTCCCAGATTACCGGGTCCCAAACCGGCTCGTAATCCATAAGGTTGGTTTGCAGAAAATGTTTAACTTTCAGATTGTGATTCGACATCAATGATTTTATCGAGCGGCCTGCTTCCAAACACCACTCGGGAGAGAGAACCATAACTTCGCCGCCCTGCCAGTACACATCAACCTGCCTGACCCCGGAACCGGCAAGATATGAAGATACTCGGCTGAAAACGGTTGACAAGTCTTCGAGAGAAATGCTTTCGTGGCTTCTTGGTTCAAAACAGTATGCACAATTACAATTACAATTGAACGTAGGCACAAATATTATGCTCACTTGAGGGCCAAACATATCTTACTCCCCAAGCTCTTCGGCTTTTGCAAGGTCATCCGCGATTTCTTTTGCCGTGGCTTTTATCGCACTAAAAACTTCCAGGAAGGGATCGCAGTCAAAGTTCGTATCAACAAAACGCAAGTAGCCCTCACATAGATCGAACCCCTCGCAGGAGACACATGTGGAACCGGACAAGACAAGGTTCTTCTTGCGATGCAGCAGGTCTTTGTAAAGCTGAGACTCTTCATCAATCTTCAAACCGCCTGAAATAGTGCCCAAGAACCTGCCCGCGCGGGCAAGCCTGGCAGAAGCCGAAACCCTCCCCGATTCGTCAACATGGAGAAATTCGACCGGAGATTCGGGATAGATGTCCAGCAACGACACAGTCTCTCCTCTCAGACAGGCAGTGATCATGGAATGGAAAAACTCCACCGGAACCTGCACGTGCGTATCGTGCAAATAATAGTCAAGGACAGACATCAGCTCGCCGGTATCGGACACCTCTTCGAGGTTCACCGTAACAGGGACCATAGTTGACGTGGCGATTTTAGCCCCATGTAGGAGCCCTTTATCCACGTCCATCAGGACCTCGAGGGAGAACCGATCAGCAAGCCAAGTGTTGGTGTAAAGATGGGGAGCATCCCCCGGATGCAGTTTGACCCGAACCGGAAGCCCCAATGGAAGGGCTGACAAACTGGACAGATCTTCTTCCAGACCCTCCAGCTCTACACCCTCCACTCGATCGCCCAAAGTCTTATATGCGCTTGCGATCTCGTCGCAACTCCCCGAACGGACGACGAGGTTCTCGCAATCGACGTCACCGGCCAATCGCGCAGGAATACTTACTAATACTGAATTACTCATGAATGGCCTCGAAAAAATACTTATAGCCTTCGCACCAGATTGTCTTGTGGCACGGCCCGGAAGCTGCTGCGCAACCTCCGGCGCAATATTTCCACCACTTACATGAACCGCAGTCCCCTTGCGTGATCAGCTCACTCCTCTTGGAGCGCCAAAACACGTCAGGGTGAGATAGTATGCTATCAAGCGGCTCGGACACTATGTTTCCGATCTTACCCGACCCGATGTCGAGAAGCCTCACGCACGGATAAACATCTCCCTCCGGGGAGACGGCCAAAGTGGGCTCGCAACAGTTCAGGGCCTCAGAATACGTTCGAGTCGAACCACAGTCAACAGACCGGGCTTCTTCCCAGTTCACGAATGGTTCAACCGGCAAGGAACAATCATCCCGTTTCCATGCATCGAGCATCTCTTTGAGAAACACCCCCCACGATCGTGTATCCAGACGTGCTCCGTCGAACATTCCCGCCGGCTCTTCCAGAGGAACAAGTGTCAGACTGTCGACTCCCAGGTTCTTGAAATAGTGATAGATGTCCTTGCCACGACCGATTGATCGGCCGTGAACAACGTACACCATCCCTACTCGAAACCCGCGGCTTTTTGCCAGCTCGAAGCCCTCGTACCAGCGTTCGAGGTATGATTCTCCATTCTTGAGCTGCCGATAGTCCTCGAACGGATCAAGAGAAGTCCCGATTCCTCCATCATTGAGAAGGTCGGGAAGCACGTCCGCCAGTCCTTCATTTAAGAGGGTTAAGTTGGACTGCATCAGATGCGTTGGGCTGTCGCTGAAGATCTTACGATTGAGTTCCGAGACCCTTTTGTAAAAAGACTGCCCCATGAGCATGGGCTCTCCGCCATGCCAAAGCACTGTCACATGACAGCCCGGATTTTTCTCCATATAATTCGCAAGGTTGTGGAATACGCTCTCAACCATGGCAGGATCGGCAAAAAGCGGCTTTTCTGCCACGTTGCAATAGGCGCATCTGCCGTTGCATTGCAGAGTCGGTTTGATCACAACTTCAATGCACGTGGGCATTGGATATCGGTTTTCGTGAGTATTTTTCATTCGGTTTAACGGAGTAACTACTCGGGAACTGTCTCTTGGCCGGGATTTGCGGAAATCATCAGCACACAATTCACAGGGACACACATCGACCGTCGGGGGACAAGGCATTTTTCAGGCGATCAACACCGGATAATTTAGCGCAACCAAAATAACAAATACGGCAGAAAGCAGACGAACAAAGTCGATTCCGTGATTTCAAACGACAATGACTGTAGCCACGCGAAAGGGCTCGACCTCTTCCCACATCTCAAGCATTGCGCCCCTGAGCACGCGCAGCCTAACCCACTGCAACAAATGTCCGCTCCCCGGTCACACAACACTCGTGTCCGATCAACATCAGGAAGCGGACAGCCGCGGGTTGTAAACTTTCTTTACCCGCACCGTGACTATCTGTTACCCCACACACGGCAACACCACGATTACCCCACACACGGCAACCACGCGCCAAGCACCCCTTACCCCACACACGGCAACCACGCCGGCGCCAACGCCACCACTGAGATTCCATAGACTCTTCGTGGGCGTCATCGTGGCCGGGAATGCCTTCCCGTGCCGCGCCCGGTCCGCGCTCTTCCTTAGGCCCTTCATCGGAGCCTGATGCCTCGGAAATCCCCAAGACAGCAGTAGCCACGACAATCGACGACCATTTCCCGAGACTCGTGAGAAATGATCGCCTGCTTACACTCTCCTCGTTTTTCTTCTTCTTATCATCCATATTATGTCCTCCCAACGAAATCGGAACAGTCGGTTGTTGTGGATGAACTTGCCAAATCTCACGAAAACTGTGTGCCCCGCAACACCGCAGCCCGCTCAGTCATCGGCCCTTTCCCCGCGGAGCAAATCGCGTGCGGCGTGCTACGGTTCCCAAAAAGACCTTTGCTATTTTTCGGGCGGGCCGTCCTGCTCAGGGAACGAGAAGTGGGATTGAAGCAGAAGCCATTTGCCGTTCTTTTTCTCGAGCACGCCCGTCCAGCGACCCAGTTGTTGTGAACTTATCTTCTCCGGTGTCTACGTTGAACGACACCTCGGTTGCAAACCACGCGACGTCGCCCTTTGAGCCTACTGAGGTCCACTTGTATTCGCCCTTTATAGACTTGACCTGCTTCAGACTGTTCTCATAGGCGGCCTTGATCTGGTCCGGGCCCACGTAGCGCCCTTTTTCGTCAGCCTCAAAGAAAACAACTTCAGCCCCAGGCGCAATCAATTTCATCAATGCGCCCACATCCTTTTTCTCATATGCCGCTTCATATTGAGTAAGGAAATCTTTGACCTCCTGATCGGTCTTGGCATCCGCCTGTACAAATGTTATCGCTCCTACTGCGGTAACGATCAACACCAGGAGTAGCATAATCGGTAACGCTCTTTTCATAATTCCCCTCTCTTGAATTAGTTTGTAAATTCTTACGTAACATTAGCATTACACAACACATCCATCTTACATTCTTTTGTAGATCGTCGTGAAGTCATCTGTCAAGAAAAAAACAGCCTTTGAATGCCGAAGAGACGTGCTCGTGCAGGCTATAGGCTGATCCGCGAAGAATGAAGCTGCTTGCAGTAACGCCTTTGTGCCGGGGGCCATTAAACGACCTATAATTCTCAACTATGTTGTCACCGGATATTACTCCGCCGCTGTCTCCAGCTCTTCTAGTAGAAACATCGGACGGAGTCTGGATTATTGCACGTCAAATCACAGTTGTGTGACTTGAGGCCCCGCCGCGTGGTTTCTTGCACCGAAGTTTGAATCTTTTTAGCCCCTAGCCGCATCTAAATAAAATGAATCGCAAAGCAAAGTCCTATGCACAATTGGAGGACGCAGCATGGAAATTAATCGACACTTGAGCATATTGTTGGTCTTGGTGGCCGTATCATTTGCTGTGACTACACTATCGATTTCTCCAGCCTGGGCGGTCACGGGAGGTCCAAAAAAGGCTTATACCAAGGCGGAGAAGCGGCATGCCTCTTCCGGAGCGAGGCGGATAAAAGAAATCAACGGCTCGTATGTTGCCCAGGCAAAGCCGCAAAACGTTGCAGTCGCCCCGACCCCTGTCTGCTACGGCGGTTGGGCGCAATCCTGGAATGGGCCCGTCTATATTTCGTGGTGCCCGGCACCTGCATATGGTGGAAGTTCCGGCCAGACAAGTGGTTGGGCAGCCCCGGCCGGAGCATCTGGCAGCCAAACTGGAGCAGCTCCAATGACCGGAGGCTACACTTCGCAACCTCCGCCGGCAAACTTGGCAGCCCGCCGGGAAGCGTCTGTTACAGCAGTTGCGTTCCGTGTTGGAACGGACCGGTTGATACCTGGAGCCGACCTGCAACGGCCTATAGCGGAATTTCCGGACAGACCGGTGGTTGGGCAGCCCCGGCACAAGCATCTGGGGGATATGTTCCCCCGCCTCCGTCAGCAAATGTTGGCAGCCTGCCTGCCACTGCATGCACCTACGGCGGTTGGGTGCCGTGTGCGCCAGCGACTGCCCCCGCGGGAAACGTGTGTTCCGCGGCTGTCTGCTATTGATTTCGGGAGCGGCTGGTACCGAACCCGGACGAGTGGTCATTTTGCGGCCAACGAGTTGCAAGCGAAGAGCAGTGGGAAATCCTTGTCGCTTCTTTTGCCGACTTAGCACTAATTTGAGCTGATTGCCGGGTGTAACTACTTCGTGTCAGGACTACGGTGACTGATGCGGATACGAGGGAGTTACACCCGTTTATATGCAAGAGCGATGGGTCTACTTGCCTTGGCACGCTGTTTGGCAAATTCGGTGACGCATTCGTGCCGAGGCCATTGGAGCGGACACAAGTGACGTGACCTCATCTGTTGTGGCAACGCTTAGTAGGACCGGCATCTTGCCGGTCTTTTGCTCTTCCCGTTGACCGGCAAAATGCCGGCCCTACTGAGCAAACGCCACCGAACTTAGGAAACTGAGGACTTTAGTCGATTTGCTCCACCAAATAATTTTGGCTGCCCATTTGCTTGATCTGATCCAGTTGAGCTTCAATCCAATCTATATGAGCTTCCTCATCTTTAAGAATGTGTTCAAGCAGCTCTCGCGTGCCACCATCCCCGATCTCGATTGCAAGTTTGATCCCGTCGTTGTACGATTTCACCGCGTCAAATTCGGCCTGCCAATCATTCTTGTGCTGCGATTTGCACATCTGAACCGATATGTATGGCTTTTAGTTTGCTTACCGTAGGGCTCCCCTCGAGAAAAAGGATGCGTGCAATAAGTTTTTCCGCATGTTTCATTTCATCTATGGCTCGCTTTTCGTCTGCCTTATGTAGGCGTTCATAGTTCCAATTGTCACACATCTCAGCGTGTACCATATACTGATTGATTGCAGTCAATTCGTCTGCCAGAAGATCATTGAGCTTTGTGATTATTTTCTTGTTCCCTTTCATGTTGTCCTCCTCCTTTAATTAAATCGTTGGATTCCCGCCCCTAAAGCTAACGAATCGCGGTGGCCAAGCATAGCCCACTACTTTGGACGTGTCAATTATTGTTCTTTGGATAAAGATTTCTCTTCTCCCCCGCTTTCTGGGACTGGCGAGCCGTCGGCTGCTCGCCTTATGACCTCCGGCCGCCTCTTGAATTAAAGCTGGAATTCACGGGTACGCTCGTCTATAGTATATAAATGCTGGACTCGTGAATTGGGCAAACATTGGTTTGGGGAAACATAGTTTCTGAAAACTTCACTCATTGCTAAATGTAGGTCTTGCAATAACAGACATAATTGAAGATGGGGCGCCCGAGAGTATACAATGGCACTTAAACAACCGCTGAATGATTTCGGCAAGGATTCCGGGAAGAACTGAGCACGAGCGAGTTTGTGCCTCGGTTTAGCCATTATTGGGAATCCGACTTGGCATGACGACGCAAGTAGATGTTCTTTAAATGCAAAAATCGAGAGGGGGACTTCATGGGCGACAATTCGAAGGAGAAAGGCTGCCAGTGCAGTCACAGGCAGGGGGAAGAAGAATCGAACGGCCAGGAACACCATGAGGGGAAGGGGTTTACCCGGCGTGGATTTCTTGCGTCCATGGGCATTGGAGCTGCAGCAGTTGTAACAGCCGGTAAAGTGTCTGCTGCTCCGGCACCCGAGATCTTGAAGCCTGAAGAGCTGACCAAGATCGCTCTTCTCATTAACGGCCGAACAGACGCCTCCTGGTGGAGCCGCGCTGGTCGCTCCTTTTCGTGATCCGGGAGAAGCTCGGATTGACAGGCACCAAAGTCGGATGCGAACGGGGCGAATGTGGCGCGTGCACAGTGCTTATCAACGACAAAACACATTATGCATGCATGATGCTCGCGGTGGAAGCCCAAGGGCAACAGGTCACCACGCTCGAAGGACTGATGAAAGGGGAGGAACTTGGTCCTGTCCAGCGTGCCTTTCTAGAGAAAGACGCGTTCCAGTGCGGCTACTGCACTCCGGGCCAAATCATGGCCGTCGAAAGTCTTCTTCGCGGCAACCCTCAGCCGTCGTTCGAAGAGATCCGTACCGGTGTGAGCGGAAACCTGTGTCGCTGCGGGGCGTACCGCAACATCTTTGAAGCCGTCAAACTGGCCGCACAACTGGGCGCCGGGAAAGGGGGAAAGCTATGAACCAGGGACAAGACAAGCCGTATTATCTGGAAGGGATATCCGTGCCGGAAACTCCCGAGCCCGGAAAGGAACCAGCCCCATGGAAAACTACCCAGGTCCTAGGCAAATCGAGGCCCCGAGTGGATGCGTACGAAAGGGTAAGTGGAGCTGCGGTCTATCCGTCTGATGTGGTCTTGCCGGACATGCTTTACGGGGCAGTTCTGGGGTGCCCATATCCCAATGCTATGGTGAAGCGGGTCGACATTTCCGCTGCCTCAAAGATGCCCGGAGTTTACGCGGTTATAACCGGCTCTACCCCCGGGGCCGATCTCAAGTGGACCTACAGAGGCAAGGCAAAAAGCAAGGTTTTTGATCCGCACTGTCGGTACGAGGGCGACGCTGTAGCCGGCGTTGCCGCGAATTCGCCCTACAGCGCTCAGGCGGCGTTGAAGGCAATCAAGGTCGAGTATGAGGTCTTGCCATACGTTTCGGATGAGAGGCAGGCTCTTGATCCTAAGGCAGCCACTATTCACGAGAAAGGGAATCTTGTAGAGAAACCCGAGGTCTACCGTCGAGGCGACGTGGAAAAAGGCTTTGGGGAAGCGGACATAGTTTTAGAAACCGAATACCGGAGCGAGTGCGAGATCCATACTCCCATGGAGCTGCACGGTTGTGTCGCCAAATGGGACGGCGACAGCCTGACGATCTGGTCTAGACCCAGGGAGTTTATGCAGTGCAGTCCGAGGTAGCTGAGGTTCTTGGCCTCCCTATTGCCAAGGTCCGGGTTATTGGCCACTACATGGGAGGCGGCTTCGGGTCAAAGCTCCAGGCAGGCAAGTACGACGTCATCGCCGCTCTTCTGGCGAAGATGACAGGTCGCCCGGTGAAGCTCTTTCTCACCAGGGAGCAGACTTACCTTGTAACGGGCAACCGTCCCCCAACGAATATGAAGCTCAAAGCAGGGGTGAAGAAGGACGGCACATTGACCGCGTTGCAGTTTACGTGTCTGGGTACGGGCGGAGCATATTCCGCAGGCGGAGTAGCGCTGGTGGACTTCCTGATCAAGGACAACTACCTCTGCCCCAATGTAGAGTGCAAATCTACCGATGTTTACATAAATGCCGGTCTGGCAAGACCCTTCAGGGCTCCGGGACATCCGCAGGGTTCCTGGGCCCTGGAACAGATGTTGGATCAACTGGCCGTGGCAATTGAAATGGACCCTCTGGACTTGAGGCTGAAGAACATACCCTCATTCAGCCAGAGCCGTCCGGGTGATCCACCCTACACAACAACAGGGCTCAAAGAATGTCTTGAACAGGGGGCCAAAACTTTCGACTGGAGAGAACGGCGCAAAGAGCTTGCAGGAACAAAGCAGGAGAGCCACATCAAGACGGGTATCGGTATGGCCGGAACCATGTGGTTCGTTGGAGGTGGAAGGCCGCCGTCAACGATTGTGCTCAAGCTGTTCTCGGATGGAAGCGCCAACTTGAACATGGGGGCAAGCGATTTGGGTACCGGCACCAAGACGATAATGGCCATGATAGTGGCCGAGGAACTCGGGCTCAAGCCGGAGCTGATCCAGATCGAAAACGCAGATACCGGCACAACACAGTTTGCTACACCGAGTGGGGGCAGCAAGACCGTACCCACCGAAGGGCCGGCTGTCCGTGAGGCGGCAATCAAGGTGAAACAGGAATTGTTAAAGCTTGCGGCCGAGGATTTGAAGGCCGAAGTATCGGACTTAACCCTCAAGGATGGCTCTATAACATCCAATAAAGATCCGTCGCAAAAGAAGAAGATAACCGAGGTGAGCGCATTGAAGGACCGAGGCGTGATATTGGGTGTAGGATACAAGCGTCCCTAATCCGTCGGACAAAGTCATCAACCCCTTCGGCGCTCAATTCTGTGAAGTCAAAGTGGACACCAAGACCGGCGAGGTTGAAATCCTGAAGTTTGTTGCCGCGCAAGAGTCGCGGCCGGGTGATGAACCGCCTTACTTTTGACAGCCAGGTTTATGGCGGGATCACTATGGGCATCGGCTTTGGAATGACCGAGGCAACGGGTGCTTGATCACGGTCAAACTGGAAAGCTCTGCAACAAGAACTGGCATGACTACAAGCTCCCGACTGCTCTCGACGTCCCGGAAGAGATCGTCTCTTATCCCATCGACATGCCCGATGACGAGGCCAATTCCACGGGCGCTAAAGGGCTCGGAGAGCCGGTCACCATACCTACGGCAGCTGCCATCGCGAATGCTGTCTACAACGCAACAGGAGTCCGGGTGACAAACACTCCGATCAACCCGGTACAGCTATCCAGGCTGCTTGCCGAAGCCACGAAAAGGGGGTGAGCCATGATGCCTGATTTCGCTTACGTCAGTGCCAATTCGTTGAAGGATGCTATTAAGCAGCTTTCGTCACCAGGAGCCAAGATCCATGCTGGAGGAACCGACCTTTTGAGCTGTATGCGGGATGACATCTTCCCCGTTGAAAAGATCGTGAGTCTGTCCAGGCTGGATGGCCTTCGAGGTATCAAGGAGGCGCCGGACCGGCGGAATACGGATCGGCGCTTTGACGACAATCGCAGAAGTAGCGTCCCATCCCCTGGTGAAAGATCGCTACCCGGCCCTTGCCCAGGCAGCCTCGGCAGTTGGAAGTCCTCAGTTGCGGAACCAGGGGACCATCGGCGGGAACCTCTGCCAGAAACCGCGATGCTGGTATTACCGTGGCGAGTTTCGTTGCCTGCGCAAAGGGGGAGACCAATGTTTTGCAATGAACGGCCAGAACCAGTTTCACGCCATAATGGGGTCCGACGACCTGTGCTGCTTCGTACACCCTTCGGACACAGCCCCGGCGCTCATGGCCCTCGAAGCTAAAGTGCGAGCGGTCGGCCCGGGCGGATCGAGGTTGGTGCCGCTGGAAAAATTCTTTGTGTCGCCCAGCGTGAGCCTAGAAAACGAAAATATCTTGAAAAAAGATGAAATTATAACCGAGGTGCTTCTCCCCAGGCTTGCACCCGGAACCATGAGCTCCTACCGCAAAGTGCGGGCACGTCGTTCCTGGGATTTTGCGCTCGCCGGTGTTGCGCTGGCCGTGCTCGTCCGAGATGGTAAAGTGTCGGATGCGAGAGTCGTTTTGAGCGGCGCGGCGCCTTTCCCGTGGCGCTCCAAGGATGCGGAGGAGGCGCTGAAAGGCAGGAAGGTGGATCAGCAGATAGCAGCACGGGCGGGAGAGGCAGCTATGAAAAGCGCCAGTCCGCTTGAGCATAATCAATACAAAGTGCCGCTGTTCCGCGCTCTAATGGAAGAGCAAATCTTGAAGATAGCTTGATCACGGCCTGAATCGGTTGAGCGTCCGGCGGTTTAGAAAAAGGGGCATGTACGCGCCCCTTTATCTATTTGTAGGCTTAATATCTTGACTTATCGGCACTCCCGACATCTCGGTCCTGACCTATGGAACACTATTCGCATTTTTCCGGGAACATCCTGGCGATTGGGGTTTCATTAATAACTAAAAAGCGAAACCGTTATCATTGGGGTTTCATTAATTAGTTAAAACGCGAAACCGTTAACCGACGAGACCACTGGAGATGCGAAAAGCTCCTACGCAGTATCCACGGGCTCGTACCAATTAAACGCGCATGAGGAGAGCATAATGAGACCCACGGCATTGATTCGGAAGCCACGAGTGGAAAGAGCTCGCAAGTCTTCGCGGGGTGGGCCCAATGGCGACTATGAGCACAGATTGACTGAATGGGGATGTTTCTGGTTGCAGGTTCTTTGAGGCGAGGTCTTTCAGGACCCGACAGTCATCGGCCGAACAAGATGCGTACGCCATTTGTCGGTTCGCCGGTGAGCCGGTCGATTTGATCTGGGAAGCCACCGCTTGCCTCAAGGACTCCGAGCGCGATAGCTGCAATGACCAAGGCCAAGTTGGTTTCACGAGACGGCCAAACTGCCGACACGCGGCTTGAGATGGCCTGCTGTACCAACACGAGTTCGAATCCAAAGTAGTAAGAATCGGGGGAGCCCCGCGTTCCGCGGGGTTACAAGAAGGTCCTCCCCGATTCTACATTGAGCCCGGTTCGGTCCATCTGAACACAAGCCGTCCCTCTTTGTCCCTGAAAGACCCGACTATAATAAGGATCAGATCGATTAGCGCCCATATCCCAAGCCCTCCGACTGTCACAAGCATCAGGATGCCTGTTCCGATTTTCCCCACATAAAACCTGTGCGCCCCAAATACCCCGAGGAGAAAGCACAAGAGCACAGCCGCCAGCCGAGACTTGGGTGAAATTTCAGAGCTGCTCACTTGTCCGGTATTAGAGTCATTCATTTATCCGCCCCCTTTGGTGCGACTTTTGTTTCTTTATCACGCCGCTTACCTAATAATTATCCTGCTTCAAATAATATCTCACGCCCTGACGTTCAGCAACATAAAGCGCGAACCTATCGTCGCAAGCATGTTGTCACGTGCCTTCCTGGGTGCGTCAATCATCTAGAGGCCAACTGATCCGCAATCATATAACAAGCTTCATCCGGAAAGGTGGAGCGGAGAATGCGCTTGACATTCTATATACCGACCGGTATGCTCATCCTATGAACCTTCTTGAAGCCGGATGGGTAAATGGATAACCGCTCCAACATCTTGTCGCATGCTGTCGAGTTGTTTGCTTCCCGTGGGTACGATGCTGTAGGCGTGCAGGAAATTGCGGACGCTGCGGGGATCACGAAGCCAACTCTTTACCATTACTTTGGAAGCAAGCTTGGCCTGCTAGACACTATTTTCACCGAGCATTTCGCCGTCCTATACGAGTCGGTCGAACCGGCGGCCGCTTACCACGGTGACTTGCCTCTGACCCTTAACCGAACTGCCGCCGCGTACTTCCACTATGCGGATGAGCACAGGCTCGCTTATCGTATGCAGTTGTCCGCGTGGTTTGCTCCCCCACACAGCGATGCATTCAAGGCATTGTCCCACTTTAGCGGCAGGCAGCAGCAGCTTTTGGAAAGACTGTTTATCAAGGCCGTAAGCGATCATGGGAACATGAGAGGGCGACATCGAGCGTATGCCGCCACGTTTCTAGGAATGATCAATACTTACATCGGCTTGTCGCTAAACGGATATATCGAGTTGAACGACGAGCTAACGTTCAGAGCGGTTCATCAGTTCATGCACGGTATCTTTTCCTGATCGCTTTTTTTTGTCCTGGCGCTATACCGAGCGGTATACCAAGTATAACACTTGGCAAAAAACATGGAGGATTACCCATGAAACACTGGGCTAGCGATTCCGTCTTTTATCAAATTTATCCACTGGGCTTATGCGGAGCGGCCCCGCGCAACGATTTTTGTGCTCCGGTCATTCCGCGACTAGAGCAGCTATACGGCTGGGTTGACCATCTGCAGAATCTGGGTGTGAACGCTGTGTGGTTGGGACCGGTGTTTGAGTCAAGCGCGCACGGATACGACACAGCAGACTATTTCCAGGTCGACCGCCGCCTGGGAACCAATCACACGCTGGCGGGGGTAATTTCCGCTCTGCATCGGAGGGGAATCAGAGTAATACTTGACGCTGTGCTAAACCACGTCGGGCGGGATTTCTGGGCCTTTCGCGATGTTCGGGAGCATAACGAGCGCTCGGCTTACTGCGATTGGTTTCAGGGGCTTAACTTTCAGATGCGGAGTCCCTTTAACGATCCGTTTACCTACAAAGGGTGGAACGGTTGCTACGACCTCGTGAAGCTTAACCTGCGCAATCCCGCGGTCAAGAAGCACCTTTTCCAAGCAGTCGAAATGTGGATTCAAGAATTCAATCTTGACGGTCTCCGATTGGATGCAGCCGACTGCATGGACATAGATTTTCTGAAGGAACTTGCTTCCCTGTGCCGAAGCATCCGATCCGACTTTTGGTTGATGGGTGAGGTTGTCCACGGCGATTACCGAAAGTGGGCCAATGCGGAAACTCTAGACTCGGTGACCAATTACGAGTGCTACAAGGGCTTGTATTCGAGCCATGTGGACCGTAACTATTTTGAAATCGCGTATGCCTTGAACCGGCAATTTGGCGAAGGCGGACTATATTGCGATATACCGCTGTATAACTTTGCCGACAATCATGATGTCAACCGTGTTGCCAGCAACCTCACCAATCCAGGCGCACTTGCACACGCTCTACTGCTTGCTCTTCACAATGCCCGGCGTTCCCTCCATCTACTATGGCAGCGAATGGGGGATACAGGCCATCAAGAGTAACGGGGACGACAACGCATTACGCCCACATCTGGATATCGCAACGGTGTCACGAACGAGTCCGCATCCCGATCTTAGCAAGACAATCGCCCGGTTGGCGAGAATTCGCCTCAGTTCTCAAGCGCTTAAGTACGGGGATTATCATCAATTGTTCTGTCGGTCACGAGCAGTTTGCTTTTGCCAGGCAAACACCGGAAGAGTGCGTGGTCGTGTCGGTCAACGCCTCGGACAAACCGGCTTCGTTCCGATTGGCTATTCCCGCCGGTTACGGCAGCCACTTGGTTGATTTGCTAAATCCCGGAGAAACCTTCCCGATAATTAACGGACACGCAAGAATAGACCCGGTGTGGCCGTGTTGGGCACGCATAATGGTAGTCAGATGATTCACCGCATAATTACTTGGTTTCCAAAGTTCGGTGCCTTATTTCGGGCAGCCTTGGTGGGACAGGCATCTTGCCTGTCATTTCTTGATAGACAGGCAAGATGCCTGTCCCACCAATACCATGGTCTCGAATCCTCTTTCATCATCTCCGGGACCGGAAAACGTCATCCGAATTACGAAATCGGGTACTTAGAGGGTCACTCACTGACCGTTTTCGAAAATACGTTCATGATGATTATGCCGGCGATTATCAGCCCCATACCCAGGATGGCGGGCAAATCCGGCACTTGCTTGTATAGGAAGATGCCGGCGATTGCCACGAGCACGATGCCCACGCCGCACCAGATGGCATACGCTACACCCAGGTGCATGCCCTTCACCACCACCGACAGGAAGTAAAAAGCGCTGATATATCCTGCCACCACAATGAGGCTCGGAACCAGATTGGTGAACCCCTGAGCGGCTTTGAGTGCGCTGGTGGCGATCACTTCCGAAACAATAGCGATGGCGAGATACAGATAGATCATCGATTATCCTCCGCGTAATCACCGAATAACTCCATGCGCTGCTCAAACTCGGTGAAATTCCGGGAGCATCATACACCATTCTTGAGCCCGAGCTTCGATACTAATACCGATGTCGCTGTTCTGTCGCATACTTCCCGCCACGAAGCCGGCCGCGGAGGCCATGAGCCACGGAAAATAGATATGGTCTCCTCGGAAATCCGACCTACGCGGCGGGGCGCGACTGAGAACCTCAACGACTAACGTGCATCCGTAGACAGAGATCAAGCATCGTCCCCGCGGAATTGTCCACTGCCGACCACTTGGCCGGCCCATCCATCACACACCGCCGGACATTAAGCCCCTGTAAAAGTCGCACGAAATGCGGCATTTGCTGATCTTCTCGTCGTATGACCCCTGTTTTTCCCCTCGGCACAGGGTCGCTGTCACTGCGAAGCAGTTCCGGCCATGGTCAGGATAAGCCGGACATCCACTTTCCATCTGACACCTGAGCATTTCCCAAGAAGGATCGAGCCTGAATCACATGTCAGAGCGATTTTCTACCCAGCAGGAACCCAAGAATTAACCCCCCCAACATCAATATTGGCAAGGCCAAGTAATCGGGTAACCCCGTCAAGGCGAAGAATGTACACCAGCCTGCCTCTATCAAAACGTCCATCACACGCTCGTCCGTCTCGAAATTAGCTTTTGGGCGTCCAGGCTCCCTGCTGTGTTAGTGCAGGAGTTGGGCGACTATTCTGCGGTACTATACATGACTTGAATGAACCCACTACGATTTTTCGCAGTTCCATCATCAATCCCTCCCGTCACTGTTGCGAGGGGGCTCGATCTTGAGTAATAGTGATAAAATCTTTAGGAGGTCAGTAACATGCACGTATTGGTTCTTTACTACTCAAAAAGCGGCAACACGCGGAAGTTCGCCGACCTTGTGGCAGAAGGCGTCAAGTCGGTATCCGGAGTGGACGCTGTTATGAAATCCACGCAAGAAGTTACCAAGGACGATTTTGTCAATGCTGCGGGAATCATAGCAGGCTCGCCAGTCTATTTCGGGGTCATGGCCGCTGACTTGAAACGAGTCTTTGACGAGTTTGTCGGCGTCCGCAAGCAAATGGAGAATAAAGTAGGCGCGGCGTTTGCGACCTCAGGCTTCTGGGCCGGCGGCAATGAAACCACTATCATATCGATCATACAGTGCATGCTTATTTACGGAATGATCATCGTAGGCGACCCGATGTCCGCAACAGGCCACTACGGTGCAGTTTCTGTAGCAGCACCGGACGAGAAGGCGGCAGACACCGCTCGGAAACTTGGGGCCAGGGTTGGTGAACTCTGCAAGAAGCTAAGCGGATAGCCCGTCTTCTTACCGAAGGGGACGTCGACCTTTGGAAAGAAAATATGGGCTGAGATTCGCTAATAAGGCTTGGAACGGGGAAGCGGGAGTACGTCATTGGCGGCTCGCAGTCTCGGTAAAGATCCTGTCTGCCAAGGTTTTCCGCCCACTGGGCGTGGATCGATTAGGTTTCAGCTTTCAAGAGGCGTCGCATCCCCGCAGCTTGCAAGACATAGCGGAACGCTGCATCCGAAATAAGTATGGTGTCACAACCCCCGGAATCAGAATTGAAATCGTACCGAAGCTACAAAAAGTGATTTCTTTCACAAATCCATCCCGTACACCGCTTCCCGGCGTTCCCGTCTTTGAGCTTCATCACGCTCTCTAATTGCCCAAGCGCGGCCTCTTTCGCCGATCTCCTGAATGCGTACGTCGGGATGGGAGCGGAGGCGTTCAAAGCGTTCTACCCATTTTGACCAGCGAGCCGACAATGGTCTTTCCAACTCTGTTAGACCGGAGTGCCCATACACAGCTTTGAGTGCGATATCTTGAGCGGTGTAACCTGCATCGTAAGCTAGGATAGCTTTTTCAAACCACTCATTATCGAGGCGGCCGGCCAAAGGAGCAGCGTGGTATTGTTGGAGGCGTTCGTTCTGCAGTAGCTTCTTGTAAAGCTGGGGGTAGCCACTGACCAGATTCATGACAAGCGTATCAAAACCGTAATGGTCTGGAATCTGGTCGAGCAAATCCACTCGCTTATCGAATGTCAGAGTGCTTATAGCAGACTGGATAACTTCCTGGTATACAGGGTCAAAGACATCGAATGCCTTTTCGGCGAGGTGGTTTTGAAGCCAGAGGTAAGCGAGATACGGGATTTCCCTGAAAACCTCGCTCAACCAGTAATCTGGAGAGCTGTGAACAACTGCTTCTTCCCAATCTTTACGGAGGGTTTCACGGACGCTGCCTTGTGGGTCTGCCTCCCATTCACCCTCGGCTGCAGCACCCGCGATGGCAAGATCGGAATGACGAAGCAAGAGGCGCAGATGATGTTCTGGAATTTTGCCCAGAGAGCATGCCCACTTCACATATCCAGCCGAGGCATATAACTGATGCAATGCCCTTTCAAACAGCTCGTCAGGAGGATGAGGTAGAGTCATAGCGATCTCAATGGCGGCGTCTCGCAATTTTGGCAGGTTAAGGCACTCCAAGGCAACGGTCTCCCAACCCACTTCTTTTGACTCCGCGCTAAGCCGAAGGAAAGAAATAACCAGATTGCTGGATAGATTGGCATTGATAAAAGCTCGCGTCCCAAAGTACCGGTGAGGTTACACGGGCGGCGATCTCATAGCACAGAACTTCGGTCCAACGCGAACCGAACCCCGCGGAATGGGCTTCCGTTTCAATGTGAGCTATCTTTCGGGCAATTTCCTCGGGGGCCTCGCTGCTCCAACGGTCAGCTAAGGCATTCACGTTGGCGCGTTCACGTTCTTCTGCGATATTAAAGTCCTGTTCATCCTGGCGTGATGGGTAAAGGATTTCAAAATCTGGATCTAGCTTAATGGCAATGTCGACGCCAAGGCGCCGAATAACCCCGCTGGCCCAATGCATTGTAGCCGGATGTTGCCGGGCCAGCGGGACCACGTCGCGCAGCATCTGCACTGAAAAGTCATTCATGACATCTTTGACGTCGCCAGGGAGATCCCGCCTGACTCGCCTACCATAGACCCAGTCTTCTACTATCCGGTGCATGATTGACCAATCAGTAACCTCAATACCACTAATCAGATTCAACACGCGCGGCCAGAGGCTTTGAATTTGGGTGAGTTCATACGGGAAAAGAACGCTAGAAGTAAATTCAACATGATGCCCGTACACCGGGTCAGCGGCGACGTAATGGAAACCAGGCGATAGTACCAGTTGCAGGGCATGACCGCCTACTCTCCACTCACCATTGTTCCGTAGCCAGGCTTCTGTAGCCCCTAACAGAAGACGGCGACGGAGAAACGCTCGTCCCGTACCGGGGCGCGGATTCGATCCAATGCTCAATCTGCCTCAGAGGGTGATCCGGGCATTGATGAAGCGGCCGGCGATCACCAACTGCCGCTGTGAGGAGCACTGGCAGGAAAGTCGCTGGGGCATTGAACAGACCAGGTTCCGCAATGAAAGCCAGCATGTCTGGATAGTCCCGCAAAGCCCATTCGGCCTCCTCACGCCCCAGCCCTGCGTATGCTTCCCACACTTCCGTTGAAGGAGATTCGATCACAAGAGGCCGAAGCAGTTGATCGGAAACGACTGCGCCACGTTCCCGAGCCCCAATTAGCACGAGAGCTGCTTCGGATCGATTGGGGACACGGTCGAGAACTGGTTCTACGGCCACTGATACACAGCGAAAGAAGACATTCCGCACCAGTGCGTACCGCAAAGCGGGAGGACGCACTGTGAGCCTCTGTTCACCTACGTCCATCACTACTCCGCTCGCAGTAAGTTCGATGAGCACGCGCTGCACTTCGAACTCGCGCAAATCGGTAAGTTGCGCGACGGTGGAGAGCGTAAGGCCGGTGTCACCCGATACTGCCAACACAGCCAGGATTTGAGCCGCTTCTGTGCCAATAAACCGTTCGGCGAAGTTCACTACAGAATCAAGGAGGGTATCACCAAGAACCACCTCCCGGCGGCCGCCTTGTAACCAGAGAAGAGCCAAGGTCACAGCCAAGCCGGGCCGACCTTCTGCCTGATCCACAATTTCGCGTACAAGGTGATTTGGGCTTCTCACCCCTACGGCATTGATCACTTGCACGATTTCACCGCGGTGAGTGATTCGAGTCGATGAATCAGATAGTTCGGGAGGTTAAGGGCCTGGACGAGAGCGGCTTCATCTCCAGGCCAGCCGGTGGCAACGATAGCGAAATCTACCGCCATTTCGGTGCGCATGTGCCGTAGAGTAAGGAGGAGGTCGCGATCAAGGGCCGCGTCATCTACAAATATGATGGAAGGTTCCTGGGAGCGAATGCCAGCTGCAATATCACCTATTTCTCTGGTAACGAGGAACAGCCCTCTATTTTCCTGAGCCATTTGGTGCAACAGAAAGGTCTTGCCTGCCCCAGGTTGTCCGAGCATAAGTCGGTCGCCGGTGGTTTGTTTAAGCCACTCAAGGGATGCCTGCCGTCCGACGAGGGGAATCTCTACATAAGGTCGTTCCGTGCGAGGGAGTCGGGATAGGGCTGGCGGAGTGCTTGCCAAGTTAAGCAGTTCCTGACACCAATGCGGGGCACGATAGAGGAGGTCAGCGAATGCGGCCTGATCGTAAATTTGAAGGAGTTCAAAACCGAGCTGACGAGCGTGGACAAAAAGATTGTTCCTTTTTCTGGGCGTGAGTGACTGTGATGTCGCAACAATAGCTTGGTGACGTGTTCCACCCGTCTCGGACGCGAGCTTCTAAGCTCAGCGTGAGATTGCCTATGACATCAGGGCTGGTAGTCGAAATCAAAGGAAAGGGTTCGCCTTTGCCATCGCCGATGGCACCGTCCATACCAGCATCGGTGCCGCCTCGTATAGGAACTAATCCAGGCCAACTAGGGCGCAACAGATCGGCCGCGCATCGTTCAAAGAGTTCCGGGTCGAGCGTGTCTTTCAGGCGTTTGATGATTTCACGATAGAACGGGTCGCGATTCATGTTTTGCCCTCCTCTTGCCCTCCTACCACCGTTCTACCGATGTCACAGGTTGACATATATCTAGACCATAGATACAGGAATTCCAGGGACACCATTGCCAATTAACTTGGTGCGTCGGGTGCTCGACTCCATCTTTGGAGCCGGGGATGGGAGTCGAACCCACGACCTGCTGATTACGAATCAGCTGCTCTAGCCACTGAGCTACCCCGGCTTATCTGACATGCTTAAAGAAGGCTTCAAAAATAGACCAAACCTCAGCCGTGTGTCAATGTTTTGCTCTGGTAATCCCGGCAGGGCTGGATCGGGGCCTTATGGGGCGGAGCCCGGAAGAATGGATTACCAGGCAGAGCCAGGTAACCAGGTAGGAAAATGGTGGGGCCAGTCCCGCGGACGGTGGGATCGCCTATCCAGAATCGACGGGCAGGATGCCCGTCCCACCAAAGAAGAGATTGCTTCGTCGCTGGACTCCTCGCAATGACAGTTCGTCGATACGCTCTATCCCACTCACGACTGAATGGCGCTGGCAATTTCGACGTAGTGAGATTGCGGAGGCCCTTTTGTAAGCAAGTTTTCCCCGGACCTCCCGGTCAGAACTGCTTGCATGTGCCGGAATTCTCATTTCTCCGCCGGGAGAATGAGAATTCCGGCAAGTGTTAAGAGTTTCTTGGAGGGAGTTTGGGGAACCTTCTTTGCAAAGAAGGTTCCCCCAAATCTCACTACTCGACAAAGTTGAGAGGGACGGGGATGAAGGTCAGGAGGAACAGCACAATGGCCGCCCAGCCCAGGAGTCGTCCGCTGCGATCCAAAGGCGTATAGGGGTCGAGGGGAGGGGGGTGTCGCAAGCCCAGGAACAGCGTGAGAATTCCGAACATAAACCAACCCGGCCACAAGAGAATCCCTAGAGGAATAAGGCACGCGAACACAACAACGGAGATGATATGAGCCCGACGCGGGCCGAAAAGCGCGTAAATCACATGACCGCCATCGAGTTGTCCGATGGGAAGCAGATTCATCGCGGTAACGAACAGGCCGAACCATGCTGCTATTGCAGTAGCATGCAAGTGGATCGTGGAATTGAACGAGAACTCGCCGAACCTCAGCAGACACAACAGCTCCAAAATAATCGAGGTGCCAAACTGAAAACCCTTGGCCTCGCCCACTTGAGGCCGCATTTCCGACAGGTACAGGCCCACGATGAGCAGAGGAATCGCTATGAGGGCTCCGGCCATGGGGCCTGACGCGCCTACCCGTAAGAGGACCTTCCGATTGGGTATAGGGGAACGAATCTTTATGAACGCGCCAAATGTCCCGAGAGGCGGTATCGCCGGGATGAAGTAAGGCGGGGTCACATCCAGCAAATGCCTCCTCCCGGTCAGGTAATGCCCCATTTCATGCACAAGGAGTATGGTCATAAGGGGCACCGAAAAGACCCAGCCCCGTAAGAAAAACATAATCCACGAGTCAAATTTGTCGTTGGCATAAAGAGCGCCCACAGCCGTGGTGGTCAGCGCAGTAAGAACGAACAGCACTACATTGATTGTGGGAAATCTCTTGCGAATAGTGAGCCTCCTTGTTAACAGCCGGCAGCATCTGGAAGCCGCGGCAGACCCTATGAGTTTCTTGAAGTGTACCGGGGAAGCCCTTTTTGCAAAAAGGGCCTCCCCGGACCCCTCCTCCAAAAACTCCTAGCATTTGCATCCCTGCCCACTCCGAGGCAAAAGCTGAGGCTCACTCCGTTGGTGTGCTACAGCCATTTATTTGCCTTCGTGCAAGCCCACGTGCAAGTGAAAGCGGCTGCAATAATTAAGAGTTTTTGAAGGGGGTTGCCGGGGGGAACTTTTTCCAAAAAGTTGCCCCCGGCATGCCTTCATAAGCTCTTGAGGTTTATGCAACTGCTTCAGCCTTGTTGGACCCGTCCCATTGTGCTGCGCAAATGAATGGGTTCGTTAAAGTGTGGGTCAGGCTGTGCCACGCGTAGGACTTCTTCAGGCGTGGTGACTCCGTTGAGCATTTTTCGAATGGCATTCTCCCAGAGTGTACTAAACTTCTTTTTCTTGGCCATTTCCTTCATGGCAATCATGTCAGGTGCATCTGTTATCAATTGGCTCAAGTCATCGTCAACCGCCACCACCTCATAAACGCTTTCCCGCTTGAAATACCCGGTGTCGCGACACTGGTAGCATCCCTGTCCGCGCTTGAGCAAGACCCGTTCAGGCCCCTCGAAGTTGAAGCCCCTCTTATTCAAGTCCTTCAGCTCAACCGAATACTCCTGAGTACAATACGGACATATTTTTCGTATGAGCCGCTGGGCCATCAACCCCACAACAGTGCCTGCCAGCAGGAAACTCGGGACTTTCAGGTCCAGCATCCGGTTGATAGCGCTCAACGCGTCATTGGTGTGAATCGTTGAGAACACCAGATGCCCGGTCAGCGCAGCTTGCACGGCCAGTTGAGATGTCTCATTGTCTCTGATCTCTCCTATCATTATGACGTCGGGGTCCTGCCGCATCACATGCCGCATGAGCGGCCCAAAGGTCATTTTCTCCTCGGGATTGTGGAGCATGCTGACAGCAGGCATCACACTGATCTGATTGAATCGCTCGAACACCATCTCAACCGGGTCCTCAATGGTGGTTATGTTCCTATCCGCAGTAGCAAGGACTTTCATGGCAGAGTAGAGCGTGGTGGTCTTGCCCGACCCGGTCGGTCCGGTGACCAGGACGATCCCGTGCGGACGATTAATGAAGCCCTGGAATGTGGTCAAGTCATAGGGAGTGAGGCCAAGCTCTTCCAGATCCATGAAAAGCAGGTCCGGGTCCTGGATCCTGCACACGGTCTTTTCTCCGAACGCTGTCGGGACAGTAGAGACTCGCACTTCTATTTCACGGTTACGCGTGCTCAACTTTATTCTGCCGTCCTGAGGGCGGCGTTTTTCAGCGATGTCCAGTGCTGCCATCCCTTTGACGCGCGAAGTGAATGCCTGATGGAGCGCGGCGGGGAGCCAGTCAATATCGTGCAATACCCCATCTATGCGCATCCTGATCACGCTCTTATTCCGCTTGGGTTCAATATGGACGTCGCTGGCTCTCTGGGAAAGGGCCCGGCGGAACATAGCGTCCGCGGCAGTGCGAATATTCTTGTCAGTGTGCGAAATCTCTTCAAGGCTCTTGATTTCAGAGAGCCGTTCAAGGTCTGACAATTCCTTGAAATACTTGACGTGTTTCGCTTCTGCGGCCTTGATGGAGCCCCTGAACCCGTGGAACTCGAGGAGGATCTTCATGATATCCGACTTGGGGGATATCACGACCTCAAGGTCTTTCCCCGATACGCGGGAGACATCTTCGAGGACCTCTTCGAGGGAGGGGTCGTAGATGGCCACACGCAATTTTCCGTTGAGTTCTTCTACAGGAACCAGCAGAAAACGGTCGGCAAATTTTTGCGGTAGTGTTCGAGTGACAAAATCCGGGTCCAACTCCAGGGCTTCCAGCCTCATAAAAGGATGGCCAAGGTAGTCGGCCAATACCTCAACGATGGTAGCCTCTTCGATCAAGCCGCGGGGGCCGGCAAGCTTCATCTCCGCGATAATTTCCACCGCTGTAGTTTGATGGGCATGGGGGACCGATGCCCGCACTTGTTTGGCAACATCCTGGGACAAGCGATCCTTGATGTAGATCTCCGCTTCCTGAAGTCGCAGCAAAGCGTTATCATCCAGGAATCCTTTGGAGTAGAGTATTTCGCCGATTTGATTGATATCGTTGTAGAGTTGCACGATTGTCCGCCAGAGAGCGGTTATGTGACGTTAAAACCAGAAAATGCGCGCCCGTGACTATTCGTGTTAGCGCGGCAGAGTCTCTTTCCGCAAGCCTCCGCTCGACGCGGACCACGGCGCAACCGGGCTGATACCGATTTCACCCCCCTATCATAATTGTTGTGAGATGCAGAATCAATAGCGGAGACAGCGGGTAAGCGTTCGCCCCTTGCGAGGAATTTCCTTCGGAGAAAAGGTGAACGCTTACCGGTGAGATACCCTTATCTTATGTGCTACTCCCGTCCACCTTTTCTCTTAGTTCCTTCCCGGTCTTGAAAAACGGGAGTCTTTTCTCGTATACAGCTATTTTGTCCCCTGTTTTAGGATTTCTTCCCGTATAGCCCTTATATTCCTTCACCATGAACGATCCAAAACCGCGGATCTCTATGCGATCACCGTCAATGAGCGCTGTGGACATGGTGTCGAAGACCAAATTGACAATCTCTTCGGACTTCCTTAGAGGAAGGTCCGCCTCTTTGGCTAGGGCCACAATAAGATCTGATTTGTTCATGGCAGATTCCTAACTCCGAGGATCACTTGGTCTTTTTGACAGCATCCTTCAGTGCTTTGGACGCGCTGAAACGAGGCACTTTAGCTGCTGCGATCTTAATCTTCTGACGGGTCTGAGGATTTACCCCGGTGCGCGCTTTCTTCTTGATAACTTTGAAGGTGCCCAGGTCAGCGATCCGTATTTTTCCCTCTTTTTTCTTCAGAGAATCGTGGATCGCCCCCACCAGTGAGGTCAGCGCAGAGGCGGCAGCCTTTTTGGTGATACCTGCTTCTTCAGCCATCTTCTTTACGAGGTCGGCTCTTGTCATTGGAATTCCTCCTGAAAAGTTAAAAGGTTCAAGATTCACTAAAGGATTGCACATTGTTATCTATACCAAAGTGAATTGTCAAGACAAATTCGTATCAGACGTGAAAAATCGTCACCCAAACAACCAAAATTGTCAGCCAATGCCGGACTGATTCCGCTTGACAATGTCTGCAAGGCAGTTTAACGGGTCTTGACCGGCAGGAAATGGGAGGTCCGGTTTCATGAACGAAACGTTACTGCTGGAGCATCTCGAACAAATCGCCAATCGCCTTGGAGTCGATCTGAGGTATGAAAACCTTGGAATCGGCGGCATAAGGAGCGATGGGGGTTATTGTCGGGTCTCCGGGAAGCCCATGATTCTTATAAACAGAAAAGATTCAAGACGCAAAAAGATCCTGGTTCTGGCAAAGTCACTCAAGAGGCTCAACCTGGAAGGTATCTTTATCCCACCCGCGGTGCGAAAAATATTGGATACGCAGAACAACTGATTGCCACGGATCGCCCTGCCGGTTCATTTGCGCGTCCCTCGCTTTTCTTGCCTTGTCAGCCTCTGTGCAGCACCATCCAAGCAGAATAACAAACACGTTCCGACACTACCGCGATTGCATGAATGCATTTTGAACGGATGAGGCGGTGCCTTAGGGTCTTGTTGGTTGACCGTCATTCCCGCGCACGCGGGAATCCAGAAAAGCTTGCAGTGGCGGAGCAGTTCTATGATAACCATATGATGGATTCCCGCGTGCGCGGGAATGACAGGTTAGATGATCGCTCAGCAAGTCCGACTTCTGGGTTTTCCGCTTCCGGCTATAAAAGAGGACTTAGAGGGTGAAGGATTTTACCGAGAAACTCTCGCTGTCATTCGACAAAAGGTTGGCCGTACAGCCAATTCTCGAAGAAAAGCGTTCTGAGACGAAGCGACTTCTCGCTGCACTATTCTGGAAATCAGCACTCGATAGCGATTTTCCGCCGGTAGTCTGCCTTGTGGGAGGGACCGGGACCGGTAAAAGCACCCTGTTCAATTCGCTGGCAGACTGCAAGATAAGCGACGTTGGCTTTCGGAGACCTTCGACCCTGCAGGCAGTCATCCTGGTCAGCCAATCCTTCGTCGGTCAACTGCGAGCCGCGCCGTTCCTGCGCCTCGACGAGGAATCCCACGCGATGGTTTTCCCGCACGAGAACCCGGGACTTGCGGACCTTGTTCTGGTGGACACTCCCGACTTCGATAGCGTCGAGGTTTCCAACCGAGCCATTGCAGACGATTTCTTCATTATCAGCGACATCTTGGTTTTCATTACTTCCCAGGAAAAATACGCGGATCTCGCCGGCCACGAAATGCAGACACGGGCCCGGCAATGGGGCAAGAAGGCGATCTTTGTGATGAACAAGGCTGTTTCCGACACCGCGTACAATGATTTCAAGAGCCTGATCCACGCCCTGGGATACGAAGCCGAGCCGATCAGGATAGAGAGGCTGGAGCCGTCGCCGGACCTCATTCCAGGTCTGCGGAACCGCCCCGCGTTTGCAGAGCTGCTGGCCGAGGCAAGTGGGAGATCCGGGAAGACCATCCGAAAGGAAGAGCTTGGTCGGCTGCGGGAGCGAACCCTGGCTAGCTTGAATGACTTGACGAGTTCGCTTGAATTTCAGGTCCAGCGCGTGGCGGCTGTCAATTCTGAAATTCAACGTATCCTGGAGGAAGTCTCAAGAGGAATGGAAGCCCAATTGGATGCAATTGTTTCCGACGACATGGAAGTTCAGATTCGGAATCGGCTTCAGCGCCTCTTGCGCAAGTACGACATCCTCTTCGTTCCGCGAATGATGGTCCGTAATGCGGTGAAGAGTCTCTTCAGTGCAGTTGCCGAAATTTTTGTCTCCCGCGGTGTCGGGGCCATGAGCCAAGATGATGAAAGGGATATTCGCACAGAAGACTTCGAAGCCGCCAAAGCCGTAGCAAGGCTTCAACCTTTGGAGTGGGCGACAGCAAGGCTTAACCTGGCCATCGCGGAAATGCTTTCTTCAAATCCAGCCCTTGAAGACCTGTGTCAGGTGGCTCTTACCGACGTGCCAAGGTGGTCCCGTGAGGAGATTCGAGCCCACTACGACGCGGCGTTCCCGGGCATGGAGCATCTGCTCGAAGCCGAGTTCAACCGATTCAGGGATGGGTTGTCACGGACCGACGAACTCAAACTTTACGGATCTTACACTGTATGGGCCTTATTCCTGATCACGGCGGAAATTGTGGTGGGAGGAGGTTTCACTTTGCTTGACGCCCTCCTCAATACAGTGATAGTCCCTTTTATTCCAAAATGGCTGCTCAATCTCAAGGTGCTTGATGTGCTTCGAGAGATAGGCGAGCGTGTGGACCGTGAACATCGTAATACTCTCAGGGGCATACTCCAGGGACAGGCTGAACTGTATGCGGAGCAATTCTCCCGGCTCGTTCCAGGAGATACAGTCTTGCAAGATCTCCGCTCACTAGAGGGAAACCTCCCCGGCTGGGACGCCAGGCATACTTGACTCGGAACCGAAAACACGATTGTTCCCGCGTAGCGCCGACAAGCGCGACGTGAGACAACAAAAAAAGGAACGCTGGGAGGGAAGGAGTGTCTTATCGTGCGTTGCCGGGATCAATCTCAAGCCTGGCTTGCCTCATTCCTGGACATGATCAGATCGCCGGTACAGGCTTTGGAACGCAAGCGGACTAAAGGAAGTCTCGACTTTTTTATCGAGGTCAGGCTCCCGTTGTCGGTTTTGTCGGCAATGCACACATATTAGAGAATAAGGTTACAAGGGAGATAGTAATGGCGCAATTTGACAGACTCACTTCCATCGTTGGATGGATGTTGGCCGCGGTACTGCTCTGGATAGTTCCTATCAATGCCAATGCGATGGAGGAAAAGTTGAAACATTTTACACTACCGAATGGTCTGGATGTTTTTATTAAGGAGGACCACGCCCGTAAAGTGGCTTCCATCCAGCTTTGGGTGATGGTCGGCAGCGCCGATGAAGAGAGATCGGAGCTAGGCATCAGCCACCTCATCGAACACATGGCCTTCAAAGGGACGGAGCGGCGGGGCGTCGGACAGATTGCCGCCGAAGTTGAAGCCCTTGGAGGAGAAATCAATGCCTACACGAGCTGGGACGAGACGGTTTTCCACATCACCGTCCCCTCCAGCGCAACGTCCCAGGGCCTGGATATTCTTACCGACGCCGTATTGAGGCCCGTCATCGACCCGAAGGAACTCGACAAAGAAAAACAGGTAGTCCTTGAGGAGATTCTTGAAGGGGAGGAACGCCCCGAGAGAGTAGCATCAAAGCAGCTATTCAAGACTGCTTACGTGAGCAATCCATATAAGTGGCCTGTTATCGGGTACAAGGAGGACGTCGAAAAGTTTACTCAGCAAAACATACTTGATTTTCGGAAAAAATGGTACGTCCCTGACAACATGTTTTTGCTCGTTACAGGAGATGTGGATACCGCCAAGCTACGAGGCGAAATCGAGCGTTATATGGGCGACTTCAAGGCCAAAGGTTTTTTCAGGCCGCCCAGGCCGGTGGAGCCCCCTCAGAAGGAGGTCAGGAGTGCCCTTACCAGAGATCGCAATTCCAGGGAAACGCGGCTTCATGTTGCTTTTCATATTCCGTCTATGAAGGGTCAGGATGTTAATGCCCTGGATTTGGCTGGTGATATCCTGGGATCCAGGGAGAGTTCTCGTCTAGTAAGAGTTCTCAAGAAGGAGAAAGCGCTGGTAAATTCTATTTCCGCTTACGCTCTCACCCCCAAGGAACCCGGCATCATGGTGGTTTCTGCAACCCTTGACGCCAAGAACCTGGAAGCCGTGACTCAAGGGATAATGGAAGAAATCGCTCGCCTGGCAAAGGAACCCCCTGCCGCGGAAGAGTTGGAACGGGCCAAAGTTCATATTGAATCCCAGCACCTGTACGCAAGAGAAACAGTTCAGGGCATGGCTCGGAGCATCGGCAGCTTTCAAGCCGACACTGGGGATGCCAATTACGAGGAAAAGTACCTCACGCTAAATAACGCAGTGACCCCGAATCAAGTATCGACTGTAGCTTCCCAGTATCTTGTGCCGCCCAACGTGAGCGTTTCCGTTCTGATGCCCGAAGGCGTCCTCGAGGGTTTTCAAGTGGAGAAGCTGGCTGCAATCGTAGATTCTTTCAAACCTCAAACCAAGGCCGCCGGCCACTGAAGCTGCGTCTGCGTCACGCGTGGTTACGCGCACGCTCCCCAATGGCATACGAGTGGTGCTGTCGCCCGATGATTCCAATCCCGTTGTTTCATTCCGAATAGCCTGTCTCGGCGGAAAACGTTTCGAAAACAAAGAGAACGAAGGGATTATGAACTTCATCGCCCAGATGTTGAACAAAGGTAGCGGCAGCCTGAGCGAAGTAGAGATATCTAGGAAAGTCGAGGACATGGGGGGCCGCCTCAATGGCTTCTCCGGATACGATTCATTCGGCCTTTACGCGAACTTCTTCAGTCGGTATTCGGATTCGGGCCTTCAACTGCTTGCGGAGCTATACACAAATCCGACATTTCCTCAGGACAGACTGGAGAGAGAGCGAAACCTGATCCTGAACCGCATCAAAACTGAGCCGGATAGGCCCGTACCTTACGCGATCAAGGTCCTCAACAGCACGCTGTTTCAAAATCATCCTTATGGATTCGATCAGGAAGGCACACTGGCCACGGTTTCCGGATTCACAGCGGAAGATCTCAGGCAAACGTACGAGCATTTCGCTGTCCCTTCCAACACGGTTATAACCGGCGTTGGGGACATGGACCCGCAAAAAACCATGGATCGCATAAGCGAACTGTTCGGAAAGATTCCTGCAACGGCATTGGAACGTCCGGAGATCCCTCCTGAACAACCTTTGAAGCAGGTTAGGGAGAATATCGTCCGCATTCCCAGGGCCAAGGCACATATTGCAATAGGCTTTCGCGGCACGACCGTCGCTGAACAGGATCGTTACCCGCTCGACGTGCTCAACAATATACTAGCGGGACAGGGGGGGCGCTTGTTCCTGCAACTCAGGGATAAAGAATCCCTGGCTTACTCGGTGACCTCGTTCGTTCGGCCTGGTGTAGATCCCGGAGTCTTCGCCTTTTATATGGCTTGCGATGTCCCCAAGGCCGGCCGTGCCCTTGATGGTTTGTTCAACCAGATAGAGCTTATACAAAAGTCGCCTGTCAGCAACGAGGAACTCAACCGAGGGATCACCAACCTTCTCGGCAATCACCTGATCTCATTGCAGAGTTCATGGTCCAGAGCTGAAAATATCGGCTTGAACACTCTCTATGGTTTGGGATATGATTATGAAACCGAGTACATCAAAAAGATAGGGGAAGTTAAGGCGGCAGACGTGCTCAGGGTAGCACGCAAATATCTTGATCGAAAGCATTGTGCCATTGTAAAGATCCTTCCCGAGGAAAACGAAAAGAAGGGAGAATAGGCTGACAGAAGGATTCGCCCACACTACCATGTCCCAGCTTCAGGTGCTGATCGGGGGTCCGGATTGAGCGGAGTTTCCGGTTCAGTCCGGGGTCTGAAGGCCTCGCAGAGGACCCGGTTAGAGAAATTGGCCCTTAGGAGAATCCCCGCCGCCCGGGTCGTGAGCCCAGAGATGGCTCGCTATCTGACGGAACTCTCCTCTGAGATCGGCCGCCAAATCGGTATTCTCGTTGACCGCAAAGGGAACATTCGGCGTGTCGTGGTCGGTGACGCACGCTCCATTATGATCCCTAAACTGGATGGGTGGCGAGTTGGCGCGGGGCGGCTAAGAGGACTGAGGCTAATCCATACCCATCTCAAGGATGAGCCGCTTAGCCAGGAAGATTTGACCGACCTGGCCCTTCTCCGCCTGGATTTAGTCGCGTCTATCGGAATTGACGGTAACAGCTTGCCGACGGTGATCCGTATTGCGCACCTGTTGCCGGACAATCCGAGTGGAGACGTCTGGCAGTTGCTAGATCCGGTTCAGCCTTCTTTACTTGACCTGGATTTCCCAGGCTTCATCAAATCCCTGGAAGATGAGATATCAAGGTCTGTGGGAGCCCGTTCTGTGGCAGACGCTGAGAGGGCCTATCTGGTAGGGAGAACCGCCGGTAAAGAGTGGGAGATTGAAGAATCGTTGGACGAGCTGAAGGAGCTTGCTCGATCTTGTGGGGTCGATGTAGTCGGAACGTCTATCCAGCGCCGCGCCGCTACGGATCCTCGCTTCCTCGTCGGCAAGGGCAAACTGAAGGCGATAGTAATAGATGCGCTGCAGAAGGGTGCGGGCCTCCTGGTCTTCGATACGGAACTGAGTCCCGCGCAAGTAAAGGCCATCGGAGAATTCACTGAACTAAAGGTCATTGACCGCTCGCAACTGATCTTGGACATCTTTGCGCAAAGGGCCAAGTCCCGCGAAGGAAAAATCCAAGTCGAACTTGCCCAGTTGAAGTATGCGCTCCCCAGGCTTGCGGAAAAAGATGACGCTCTTTCGCGGCTAACAGGTGGAATTGGCGGTCGTGGTCCGGGGGAAACCAGACTGGAAATTGACCGTCGTCGAATTCACAGCCGAATCGGTTTCTTGGAAAAACAAATTCTGCAGCTAGGAAGGCGCCGTTCGCTTCGAAGAGAGCTTCGGAACAGAAGGGGCGTACCGGTGATCTCGATCGTGGGTTATACCAATGCCGGAAAATCAACTCTTTTGAATAATCTTACTAAATCTGATATTCTTGTAGAAGACAAGCTCTTCGCCACATTGGACCCCACCAGTCGGCGGCTGAGATTTCCCCGAGAGACTGAGGTAATTGTGACAGACACTGTCGGCTTCTTGCAGGATCTTCCCGAGGCGCTAGTGGCTGCCTTCTCCGCCACACTCGATGAACTTGCCGACGCGGACCTGCTCCTCCACGTGATAGATTGCTCCAATCATGCATTTGAAATGCAAATGGCTGCGGTAGAGAGATTGTTGGAAAAGCTCAACCTTAGCGGGATTCCCGTGATCAGGGTCTTCAACAAGCAGGACCTGGTTGATCCAGTGACTGTCGACAACATTTGTGCCAGTTATGACGGAATAGGGATTTCTGCGATCAACTCAAAGACGTTTCCACCGCTTGTCAGGCGAATGGAGGACGAAATCCTACGCACGCTCTCTATGCCGACAGAAGCGACTCTGGACCAGCGAGAAGTTCCTCGTCCGGGAGTTTTGTGATGCAAAATTTGACCGGGCAAGACCGACGACGAGTCATCCTGGCAGTGAGCCTGCTGGCCGGGATAGTCGTGATAGTTGCAATACTCGGCTTCATGGGCTTGCTCGCGCCACTTTACCAGGGGATGTGGGAAATTTTCCGAAGCAAGGAACAACTGCGGAGCTATATTGAAAGCTGGGGCGCTTGGGCTCCGGTAGTGTTCGTGGTCGTCCAGGCCCTTCAGGTGGTGATGGCCCCAATCCCGGGTGAGTTGACCGGCGCGGTGGGCGGATTCATTTTCGGGACAGTCCCCAGCCTGCTCTACTCTACAGCCGGCCTTACGGCCGGATCCATTATGGCTTTTCTTGCCGCCAGGATCATAGGTCTTCCGCTGGTGAAATTGGCGGTAAGTCAGGCGACACTGGAGAAGTTCCATTTTCTCACGGAGAGGAGGGGAACGTTCATCGCAGCGCTTCTCTTCGTCATCCCAGGCTTTCCAAAGGATATTCTGTGTTATATTCTGGGCCTCAGCCCCATGGGGCTTGTGACTTTTACGCTGGTATGCGCGCTGGGCAGAATACCCGGGACCGTGATGCTTAGCTACTGTGGCTGTGCAGTGTACGACGAGAACTGGACTACACTTGTTGTGGTTTCCATAGTCTGCCTGGCATCCATCGCATTCCTTTTCCTCATGAACGGTAGGATTGAACTCTGGCTCCGCACAAAGCGTAAACAGGCCATTTGAAGTGGAATTACACGGCATCGGCCAAAAAGCGAAGGTAGCCGGGGCCTTTACTCGATCGAAGTGCAGCAGAGCTGAAAGGGCCTGCTACTAAAGCCATTTTTGTGGTGTGGTGAGATAAGCTACCCGATGGGTCCAGTAAATCCGATCGACACTGCTTTGCAATAGGAGTGGCCATGCAGGATCCGACTTGCATCGAGGAGACGCATGGTGAATACGACGAGCGTTTCTTGGAATTCATAAAGCTCCTAGCAGCGATCGGTAAAGATGAAAAGCTTTTCCCGAAAGACTGTCGGACATGTGGAACAAAGTACGACAGTTTTCCTCAATATCTTTGCGCCACCACCCCTAAAGGTCACACCCTGGAAGATGGCAGTGACGTGATGCATCGGCCCTTCACCATGGTTTACCGCCACTGCCCGTGTGGAAATACCCTGGTCCTGACTTTGACGCAGGAAACGTTCCCCGTGCTGGACCAGATGTGGGCTATGTTGAAACACGTAGCCGAAGAAAGAGATCAGACGCTTCAGGAGGTGGTCTCGCGGTTTGTCGAAGAATGCGCGGACTACATACTGTTTCGGGACAATCCCTGCCTGCGGCGCACAGTTTCTGAAGAGCAACATGACCTGGGGTGACAAGCAAATCCGGCCACGTGGGGCATGTCCGCCAGCCAGAGAAGAAGACCACCAATGGACTCGGCCCCGCTTCTTCTGATAATCTACCATTCACAGTCGGGCAACACTGAGCGGCTGGCACATGCAGTCGAGGAGGGGGCGCGGTCTGTCGCGGGCGTGAGGATCAGGCTCGTCCGGGCTTCTGTGGCCTCTGAACAGGAGCTTAGAGAATCTCGGGCCGTGGTGTTTTGCAGTCCTGAATATTTCGGGTATATGTCAGGGGCTGTTAAAGATTTCTTTGACCGCACCTATGAAAATGTGCGGGAACAGGTGACTGGAAAATCCTATGCACTGGTAATCTGTGCCGGCAATGATGGGAGCGGTGCACTGACCAGCATCGAGCGCGTTATAGCGGGCTTGCACATGAGGAGGGTTCAGGAACCGATTGTGTGCCGAGGGGACGTATCTGCACCTATGTTGGAAAAGTGTAGGGAATTGGGCCAGATACTGGCCGCCGGAATAGAGCTGGGCATCTATTGAGGTGGCCTGGGTAGGAAATTAGAAGGGCAAGAGGATGTTGTTCCAGCCTGCTGATGAGCCAGTGTAATGAAACGAACGATCAATCACATACTCTTTGATCTCGGGAACGTACTGGTACCGGTCCACTTGGAAATAGCGTTCAGCAAATTACTTCCGCACCTTCCCCCTGAGCCGGCAAGGCTCCTGAAAGAAGATAGGCAAGCCTTTATCGATCTTCTGAATGAGCCGACCAAAGCGCTGGAAACAGGCGTTACCGACCGGGACCAGTTCTACGGAGCCGTATCTGACATTCTCGGGACCGATTTGAATCGTAACGACTTCCTCGAAATCTGGTGCAACATCTTCAGCCTGGATGAAGGCATGATCTCGCTGGGGGAGTCGCTGTCCCAAAGTTACGGCACATGGCTGGTCTCCAACACCAGCCGGATTCATTACGAATACATTATCGGTAAGTTTCCACGGGTCACGTTTTACAAGGGAGCCGCGCTATCCTTTGATCTCGGCGTCATGAAGCCTTCAGCCGCCTACTATGAAAAGGCAATTGAGAAATTCGGCATTGATCCTTTCCAGGCTGTATTTATCGATGATCTTAGGGAAAATGTTGAAGGCGCAGTGCGCGCAGGAATAACGGGCATTGTCTTTCGCAACCGCAATCAACTTGTTCAGGAACTTCAAAGCCTGGGCGTGAATGTGCCCGAAATAGGGGAGTAGACAAGATTGAATAAGAAAGAGCCACCAATTCCAGGATACAGGTTCAGCGCCGCGGCGGCTGGGATTAAACACGCGGGCACTGACCGACTGGACCTCGGCCTTATCGTATCGGATTCGCCGGCTTCAGCCGCGGCGATCACCACGACCAATCTGGTATTTGCTGCGCCCGTGGAGATCACTCGGAAACGCCTCGCAAGCGGCTCGTGCCGCGCTATACTCATAAATTCTGGTAATGCCAACGCATACACGGGCGATCAAGGTCTGCGCGATGCGCTGGACCTCACTGGGGAAGTGGCGGAAGGTCTCGGCATCGCGGCCGACCTTGTCGTCCCCATGTCCACTGGGGTCATCGGCCTGCGCTTGCCTGTGGACAGAATACGGGAGAAACTCCCCCAACTCCTGCAGGGGCTTGACCAGGGCACGTTCATGGATGTAGTCCGCCGCGATGATGACCACAGACACACGAGCGAAGACCGTTCTTCTCAGCGGAGTCTCGTCGGATGGCCCTTTCAAAATGCTGGGGATGGCCAAAGGGTCCGGCATGATTGCTCCCAACATGGCTACGATGCTGGCCGTAATCCTCACGGACATCAAGATCGAGCCGAACCGGCTCAGGGAGTGCCTTGTAGAGGCCAACAGCCGTAGTTTCAACTGCGTTACCATTGATGGTGACACCAGTACCAATGACACGGTTATAGTGATGGCAGGCGGAGGCAAGGAAGCTCGGGAACTCGGCGGGGGCCGTGCCGACCGGGACGCTTTTTCTTCGCTGCTGAATGAGGCTTGCATGAGCCTGGCTCGGCAGATCGTCCTTGACGGAGAAGGGGCAACGAAGATGGTGGAGGTCCGAGTGACGGGCGCACCGGGGCCGGGCGCGGCCGCCAAAGTGGCTCGAACTATCGCTGAGTCACCTCTGGTCAAAACCGCGTTTCACGGAGAGGATCCCAATTGGGGCCGGATACTTTGCAGTGCGGGTCGGGCCGGTGTGGTTTTTGACCCCTACAATGTGGACTTGTTCATCGGTGAAGTCCCAATTGTGAAACAAGGGCAGGTGGTGTCTGATGATTGGGAGTCAGCCGCACATCGGGTGATGCAGGGCCGGGAATTCTCTATTCAACTCGATCTCAAGGCCGGCGATGGCGAGGCGAGCTTTCTCACTACGGACATGTCGGAGGAATACGTAACTATAAACGCTGACTATCGATCCTGATGGCAAACATGCCTCAACACAGAGCGCTTCAACCTTAATTGCTGAAGAGTCTCCCCCCAAATTCCGGTCTTCTAGCTGCTGTTTACATCTAAGCCGTCGCTCAGCCACGAGAGACGTTCGCCTTTTCGGACCTGCCTCTTAGTGGTCTCCGCGGCTTCCGCCGGAACCACAATTTTCTGCCCTTGGCGGAGTCGGTGGCGGAAGTTTACGTCAGGATTCAGGCTGGCCAGTTGCGACTTCCGTATGCCGTAGCGTTGAAGGATCTTCGGGAGGCTGTCCCCTTTGTTTACGACGTGCACTATGTGCGTCCGCGAGCGGCTCAGGCCGTGTATCCTTCAGTTTGGCAGCCAGAAGCTCTTTCTTCCCACTCGGCACTCTGAGAGAGTACAGACGGACCCGCTGGAGTCGAGCCCCTTATCAGAGCCGGATTCAGCGCGGCCAAACGGCTGCGGGGCACTCCCATGGTTTTGGCCAGCGTTTCCAGCGAATAGGACCCGTCGACGGTGATCAGTTCGTGTTTTGGCTCTTCTGCCTTGTCGGGCAGGCGAGCAAACCCATATTTTTCCGGGTTCTTGGCTATGTGGGCCATGGCCAGAAATCTTGGGAAGAATTCTCTTGTCTCTCGTTTCAGGCGAGGGCTGGAGCAGATTTCATCGTACTCACTGGCATCTTCCTGGCACAGGACCTTGTTCAGCTTATTTTCTCCCGAGTTGTAGGCGCTCAGCGCCAGCCGCCAGCAGCCGAACATGCCGTACAGGTCCTTCAGATACAACATGGCCGCCTTGGTCGACTTCTGTGGATCCAATCGTTCGTCCACCCAGCTATCCACACGCAGCCCATAGCTGCGCGCGGTGGCCGACATAAACTGCCACATGCCGAGAGCGTTGGCCGGGGAGCGAGCTTCCGGATTGGCGCCGGATTCCAGCATGACGAGGTAGGCTATATCATCCGGCAGACCGTTTTCTTTTGTTGTGGCCTTGACAGTCGGAAGGTGCTCTGCGGCATTAGTCAAGTAGCGCCTCATGGCGTTGCGCTGGCTATAAGCGTATTCACGGACAAATTTCCGGACTCGAGTTGAATTCTCGTCAGTGGGGAGAGCTGGATAAGAGGTGAGTTTGGCGACTGGACGTTTCTTGAGTTCGGTTCCGACAGAGATAGCCCTGGAGAAAGCATTGGCCGTGGCAGGTTTGTATTCGACGTCCTGCTTGACCAAGCTCTTGCTGGACCCACATCCTCCCAGCAGAATGATACAGGCAGCCAGAACAGACAACCCCGCCAGCGATCCCAGCGGCCGGGGGCGCAACCTATTCGGCGTCCCGAGAGTCGACTCGGGATTCACACTCCATCCTCCGAATTAGACATTAAAATCACAAGACAATTCCGTCCCATAGCACGGATAATGATACCACAGCCGACAATCCTGTCAACGTGAAAAGAAGCGCATTCAGGTAACCTGGCAGTTACTGGGGGGAAAGAGGCTAGCCTCATAATGTAATTGCGAGGCAGTTAGCACTTGAAAGAGGCGGTGACCAACGGAAACCGTCCCGCGAAACGCGGGATTCGCGGCCTTTTGCCGAGCGACGCGGGTCGTTCAGGGAAAAGTAATCTTCAAAGCTGAACTGGTGGCTTCGAGTTTTCCCCCCATGGAAGCGAGGACAGTGCCGGCCGTGGCCAGGCCGGTATGGTTTTGCGCATCCATAACAGTCATATCCGCGGGGAGACCGCCTGAATCCCAGAGGATGTCTGCAGCGCAGGCGCCGTCCTGTTCGGTGAATTTCACGGTTAAGAACTTTTTGTACGGAATATTCCGCTGGTCGTGCCATACGCCGAGTGCTGCAACCGCGTCTCTAGCAAAAGCCAGACCCTGCACCATGACCCCCTCAAGGAGGTTCGGGTTGTTTCTAATCGATGGGAGCGCCTCGTCGCATTCACATTTCAGCTCGATGCCTCTGCTGATGAACTGCTGCCCCATTAAACCATAGACCTTTTCGAAGATGCCCTTGAGCCCTGTTTCTCCAGAGCCTGAAAAGCTGGCACCACTGAATAGCCTAAGGCTTTCCACTATCTCACTGGCTTTTTGCACCTGTGAGGTGACGATGTTCAGCCGATGCACAACGAAGTTCTTTTCTTCTTCCGGCAGGTCACTGCGCTCCACTTTGAGCTGAACGACCTGGGACGCGATCATGATCGCATTTAGGGGTTGCGCAATCTCGTGAGCGAATCCCCCAAAGACCTCCCCCAGTGAAGCCAAACGCAGCAGGTCCTCTTGAGACAGACAGTTCTTGGTTTCCATCAATCCTCCACAGACCCCGAGCCATGGTCATCCGTGATGACAATGACCGAAGTTAGCATCAGAGTTCAGCATATATATATATAGAAGACGATTGCAAGTTTTTCTCGGTAAAACAGAAACCGGCTAATGCTAAAGCGATTTCAGAAGAGCACCATATTCCTTTCGATGGAACAGGCCCGCCCCAGCATTCCTACTCCAGGACAGTAATCTGTTTGATGAGGCATTCCTATGACCATGCTTATCCCCAATGGCTATCCGATTGGACTCATGGCGCCGCAGAAGTGTCCCGCGCGGCACGTCCGTGGCTCTGATGCTTCAAGCATATTTTCATGCTTCGTTGTAGCTTTCTAGCTATGGAACCTGGTACTGCTTATTCGAGAGGGCATTGGTATAACATGGCAGAGGCCGCAGAGACCCGCGATTGGTGGACGAGGAAGGCGTTGGAACATAATATATGTACGGAGAAAGGGGAAGGAGGGAGTTGATGTCCGGCATAGGAACCCAAGCGGTCATCGTGGTAGACGTCCAAGCCGACTTTACGCAATTTCGGAGCGGCGCCCTTGCCGTCCCCGGAACCGGCCCGGATTATTTGGAACAGGTGGTCGCCCGCACTCTAGAATTCAAGGAAGAGGGCCTACCAATCCTGGCAACCCGCGATTATCACCCGTCGGATCATGTTTCTTTTTTTACGAGTCATCCAGGCAAGAAACCTCTCGACGTGATCAGAATCCAGGATCGCGAGCAAGTACTCTGGCCTCCCCACTGCGTTAAGGGGACTCCGGGCGCGGAAATCCTTGTGCCGCCGGACCTGATCACCGCCGTAATCTCCACTGGGAATCGCACCGACTTTGAGAGCTATTCAGGGTTCCGAGACGATGGAGGCCATGATACGGGGCTCAAAGGTCTCCTTGAAGAATTCGGAGCCAGGAGCCTTATCATCTATGGTTTGGCCACTGACTATTGTGTCTGCGCGACTGTGCTCCATGCACTCGAAGAAAACTTCGACGTCACCCTCCTTCTGAGCCTGAGCCGAGGCATTACCCCTGAAGGCACTCGCTCTGCGATTGAAGAGATGAAGGCCGCTGGGGCCACGATAGAGGAGTGATGAGAAGTGGTGGGAAAACCTCAAGAGCATCTAACGGTACGCAGAGGGTAACCTTATCCAAACAGATAGTCTATCTTGCTCCGCTGCCGTGATTGCAGAGAAAGTTGGTAGGGGCAGACCTGCGTGTCTGCCCGCTTTTTGGGCGCACACGCGGGTGCGCCCCTACCAGAGCTACGTTGTAATGGTTGAGACTATATCTGGATCGCCAGGCTACCTTCATTGGTCCCTACGAGACCTGATCGGCCTCGAAGCCACGCGCGCACAGTTCTTCACCTTACCGATCCCCTCTATTATCGAGCGTAATCGACAGCCCGTGCTTCCCGTATAACCACTATCTTTATCTGACCTGGATAAGAGAGTTCTTTTTCGATCTTCTTTCGTATGTCCCGGGCCAAAAGGGTGAGCCCTTCGTCTCCAATATTCGAATTCTCCACTATGATGCGAATTTCTCTCCCAGCTTGTATGGCGAAGGACTTGCTCACGCCTTTAAAGGAATCGGCTATTCGTTCGAGGTCTTCCAGACGTTTGACGTAATTTTCCAACATCTCACGCCGCGCGCCTGGTCTGGCCGCGGACAACGTATCAGCGGCCTGAACCAGCACCGCCAGAGTGCTTGTGGGGTCTTCATCGCCGTGATGAGCGGCAATTGCATTGACAATCAGGGGTGACTCGCCGTGGCGCCGAGCTATGTCCGCGCCTATGATGGCATGCGCCCCCTCCACCTCGTGATCTATGGCTTTGCCTATGTCATGAAGAAGCCCGGCGCGTTTTGCCTTCTTGGGGTTCAGTCCGAGTTCCGCGGCCATAATGCCGCATAGGAACGCTACCTCGATGGAATGCTGGTAAACGTTTTGAGCGAAGGACGTCCTGTACTTGAGTTTGCCCACCAGCCTTATCAATTCGGCATTGATCCCGTGAACTCCTACATCGAAACTGGCTTGCTGGCCGGCCTCAACGATGGTCTCCTCCATTTCTTGTGTGACCTTTTTTACTACTTCCTCGATTCGGGCGGGGTGAATTCTACCGTCGCTGATGAGTCTTTCAAGGGCTATTCTGGCCACTTCACGCCGGATGGAATTGTAACCCGAAAGGATGACCGCTTCGGGAGTGTCGTCAATTATGAGGTCTATGCCCGTAGCAGCTTCTATGGCTCGAATATTACGGCCTTCTCGTCCGATAATTCGCCCTTTCATCTCCTCGCTGGGCAGGTTTACGACTGAAACCGTGCGTTCAGCCACGTAGTCCGCTGCATACCTTCCGACGGCCGTAGAAATGATTTCCTTAGCTTTTTTGTCGGCCTGGGTGTGAGTCTCTTCCTCTATTTGCCTTATAATCCTCGCACTTTCCATTCGTGTCTCGTCGCTGACCTTCTGCAGAAGCATCTCTTTGGCTTCACCGGTCGAGAGACCAGCCAGCTGTTCTAACTTCTCGAGCTGCTTCCTGACGAGCTTATCCACCTCAAGTTCTTTTTCTTTGGCTTTCTTGAAACCTGAATCTATTTCCTTCTCATGTTTAGCTAAGGCACTTTCTTTAGATTCGAGTTGTGAGGTCTTTCTCTCAAGATTCTCTTCCTTTTTCAGGAGACGGGACTCTCGAGCCGACAGCTCAGCGCGTCGCTCTTTTATTTCGTGCTCAAGATCAGCTCGGGATTGAAAGAGTTTGTCTTTGGCCTGAAGAAGGGCCTCTTTTTTTATTGTTTCAGCCTCTTTCTTTGCGGTCTTGATGAATTCATCCGCTTCTGATTTGGCTGACCGGCCCCGGCTCTTGTCGAGGATTCTGGCTGCGGCATATCCAGCAGCCCCCATCATTACAGCGACAAGGGCAGGAATCAAAAAGGAAATCAATTCCACAGCCCACTCCCATTTTATGAATATGACGGGATGCTTATGCAGACAGAGCAGGAAAGGATGTCGAATCTCGGAAGAATGGATTAAGGGTAAGAAGTATACATCGCGTGCCGATTACCCACATGATATCGTATATATATACTCCTCCGAATGGCCATCCAGAGGCTGCCGCCCACATCCCGGTTGTTAGGCGAAAAGAAACGAGCGATCAGGCTATTGGCAGGAATCCCCCGCGATCAGCCGTGCGGACAGAACTTTTGAACCTGGTTACCCAGGTGGGACCCTAACGACTGCTTCAGGCTTCCTGCTTCAAGGCAGGCATGCTCACCACAGCCGGGGGCGGTTCCCATTTTTTGAGTGTTGGCTCAAAAAATTGCCGTCCATCACGCACTGCGCAGGGGACTACTCACACATTAAACGACCCGATCTATGGCTTTCAGAAGCCGTTCGGTCTTTTCCTCCAGTTCTCTTATGGTCTGCTCCTTGACCTGCTTGCTCTGGAACATCTCGTCTGTGATGTTCAACAGTGTTAAGATTGCCAAATCCAGAGTTGATACCACAGTCGCGCGGCTCTCGATTTCATCTGCTCTCTCTTTGATGAAATCCGCCAGCGTTTCAATATATTTCTTGTTTCCGTGGCCTCGTATGCTGTACTCTCGACCGAATAATCGTACCTTAACGGCTTCGGTCAGCTCCTCAGAGTTGTTCCGGTAATCCAAAGCATCCCCGACCACAGGGTCTTTCAGGTGAATGCCTCCAGCTTCTCGATAATTCTGTCCAGTTTGCCTTTGGCCGATTTGTGATCCTTTTGGATCTTCTTCAGAGTGCGATCCAACTCGCCGATTCGCTTATCTCTCTTCTCCAATTCCCTGCTAAACCGTTCCTGTTCTCTCTTGGACTGATCGTTTTGCTCTATTAAATGCATGATCTTCTCTTCGAGAAGAGCAAGCTTATCGGCATTCATAGGGAACTCCATGGAGATTTTTTGAGAACCGCTTTAATTATATTTCTTTAGGACGAGGTGTCAAGAAGTATCTTGAACAGGCTCGGGGCCTGTTATTAGATACAAACCTTTAATTTCAGGTTTGATTCGCCGGATTTTCCCATACAAAAAACCAGTGCGAAAAGTTTTGCAGGCATCGTCAAAGTGTATATCAGCCGCATCACAAACGACTGACCGGCAAATTCAATGTCCGGACAGTAAGCGGACTCTCAGGATTCCGGCTCCCCCTTCTCGTGGCTACGCGAATCAACCAGCTTCTGGATCTTCCGGTGAAAGGTGTTTCGACTCATTCCAAGCCATTTGGCGGCCCTCAGTTTGTTTCCACGGCTCCGCTCAAGCACCTTAATGATCAGACGCTTCTCGACTTCCCCCATTATGAGAGGATGAATTCCTTTCACGTTGTTGTCCACAAGGTATTCAACCAACATATCAATAGAGTCAGCGATATTGGTTTTGAGCACCGTCTTGGCCTTGCCGGCTCTCCGGGGCTTCTCCTGCATTTCCGGATCCAGGGCCTTTTCAGTTTTTTCCGTTGTCATGAGATGGCAGCTTTCCCGAAAAACTTCTCCACGAGATGCATGAGCACGTCGGGATCTTCCTGGGTGAGGGCTATGCGCCGAAACTCGGCCCCATCCGCAAACCCTTTTGAGTAGCACGCCAAATGCTTGCGCATGCGGTGGACTGCAGTGCGGCGATCCCACCATTCCAGCATGTACCCCAAGTGCTCCCGGATCACATCAAAAAACGTCGACGGACGATCAGGAATCCCGGCACCGTGGTTGGATCGTTCGAGAATCCAGCCTGGCAGCCACGGCCTTCCGATTGCCCCCCTTCCTATCATAACACCGTCACATCCGGTACTGGCCACCATGGTCACAGCGTCTTCCACCTCCCGGATTCCGCCATTACCTATTACCGGTATGTGAACTGACCGCTTGACCTCTTCCAGCACATCCAAAGACGGAGGCCCGGAATGAACTCTGGATCGACTGCGAGAGTGCACAATCAGAGCGTTCGCACCTTCGGTCTCTATCACGCGTGCCATAGCCGCGGCATTCCGGTTCTCTTCGTCCCACCCCGATCTGATCTTGACCGTGAGAGGCACAGTCAATGCCTGCCGCATCGCAGCCACAATCCGGCCTGCAAGCGCGAGATTCCTCATTAAGGCCGCTCCGGCGCCTCGGTTCACGACCTTTCTTGCAGGACAACCCATATTCACGTCTACCGCCGCAGCCCCCAGGTCTTGAATCCGCTTGGCCGCTTCGGCCATTACCCCTGGATCAGTCCCGACGATTTGAAAGACTGTAGGGACCTCCCGGTCACTAACTTCCATGGTACGAAAGGTACCACGGGCCTTTGTGACGCCGTCCGCGCTGAGCATCTCAGTCCAGACGGCAGACACCCCGAACTGCTGGACTATCTTGCGAAAAGGGGCATCAGTAATCCCGGCCATTGGCGCCAGAAAAACGTTTCCCGCAAGTTCAAGGTTTCCGATCTTCATCAGACGGCCCCTGCCCCTTCCTCAAGGGGAAGTTCTTTTGCTTGGCTCTGGAAACGGCAAGGCTTCTCGGAGGCACGTTTCGAGTGATCGTGCTCCCCGCGCCTACAACGCTTCCTTCTCCTATCTCGACAGGGGCAACAAACTGGACATCCGAACCTATGAAGCATCTATCGCGAATAATGGTGGGATGCTTCGTCTTGCCGTCATAATTGCAGGTAATGGTACCGCATCCGATGTTCACATCAACACCTATTTGGCTGTCGCCAAGATAGCTGAGGTGCGCGGCTTTTGAGCCATCTCCTACAATGGTTTTCTTGACCTCCACGAAGTTGCCGATCCGTGCATTTTTTCCGATTTGGGCTTCCGGCCTGAGATTGGCCATTGGTCCCACCGTAGTCCCCGCGTCTACTCTTGCCCTGTCAAGTCGGGATCCCTGCAAAATTTTCACGCCGTCTCCCAGCTTGCTGTCCATAATATAGACGCCGGATTCGATGACGCAATCGTTCCCGATCTCGGTACGGCCGGAGATGGACACACCGGGGTGAATCACAGTGTCGGTCCCGATTCTAACCTGCGAGTCAACATAAGCCGAGGAAGGATCTAGAAGAGTGACCCCTGAGCCCATCAATTCTTCCCGGAGACGATTCCATACTATTGTGGAAACGCGGGCCAAATCAGAACGAGTGTTGATTCCGGTTGCTTCCTGAGCATCCGGCAGCACAAAGGCATGGACCGGGATTGATTCTTTCGCAGCCTCGCTTACGATGTCGGTCAGGTAATACTCTCCCTGAGAGTTATCTGCCCCCAGCTTGCTCACCAGTGAATAGAGCAATTCGGCATTTGCAAGGTACACGCCGGTGTTGATTTCCATGATGGCCTTTTCCGCCTCACTGGCATCCCTTTCTTCGACAATGCCGGCGACTCTCCCACCTTCTGTCCTGACGATTCTCCCGTATCCTGCCGGGTTCTCGGGATAAGTGGTCATCACGGTGAGCCTGCTATTGTTGTTCTGATGGAACCGAATGAATTCCTTTATGGTTTTGGATTGAAGAAGCGGAATGTCTCCACACAGGATCAGGATGTCACCGGAAAAGCCCCTGAACAATTCCCGGGCGGCCGCCACTGCATGCCCCGTGCCCAGTTGCGGTTCCTGCAAGGCAAATTTGACTCCAGGCACTTGGGCGACCTTTCTCACTTCAGCGGATTCATGGCCCACAACAATTACGATTTCTTGGAAGCCCCCCGAGCGGACTGCATCCACAACATAGGAAATCATCGGGCTGCCCGCCACATGGTGCAGGACCTTGGGCACCCCGGATTTCATGCGCGTCCCTTTACCAGCGGCTAATATTAGAGCAGCAAATTCTTCCATGAAGAGACAAACGTCGCCTAGTCTAAATTGAACTCGGAAAACTTATCCCTTTGTCAGAAAGCTGTCAAGCCAGTCTTTCCACCTAGGCAAAACCTCTACAGTTGTGGTGGTCTGGAGTGGCTGCTCACATGCTCGGCAACAGATCAGGCTTTCTGGTCTTGCGCGCCTTGTTCCCGGTGGACTGAAAGGTTACACTCGCTAAGTGGTCCAATTCGTAATTCAGGTAACATATCTTTGGACTGGAGACGCTGAAAAGGGATTCGAGACACGATATTGGTGGGACAGGCATCTTGCCTGTCATTTCTTGATAGACAGGCAAGATGCCTGTCCCACTAAAGCTGCCCGAAATACGTCGCCGAACTTGGGGAAGCGCGTGCTAAGTCTTTTGGAGTAACTGTGAGAGGATTTTGATTATGGAATCGGACCGAGTATTCAAAGTGGCAGTCCTGGGTTCGGCCTCAACTTCTGATGCATCATCCAGTTGGGGGAAAGCTGTGAGGATCGGTGAAGCAGTAGCGGCCAGAGGAGCAGTGCTGTTGACGGGGGCATGTCCGGGATTCCCTTATGCCGCTGTGCTGGGGGCCAACTCATCGGGCGGACTGACCGTAGGGATTTCTCCCGCGACCAATCGAGAGGACCACGAGGTGGCCTATGCATACCCTGTGGAGAGCCGCATCATCCTTTTTACCGGCATGGGGACCAAAGGGCGGAACGTGATCCTGATAAGGAGCGCGGATGCCTGTGTCTTTGTGGGTGGCGGAATGGGGACCTTGAATGAGTTCACCATCGCGTGCGACGATCTGGGTCCAAATTGTGCGATTGGGATCCTGACCAAGACCGGCGGTTTTTCTGATGAATTTCTGCATTTGGTAAGTCTTTCCGGAAAGGCTCCACGCGCTCTGCTCGTTGCGGAGTCTGATCCGGAGATGCTCATGGAGAAACTTTTCACACATATGTGCCGGTAATGATTCTCCCAACCAGTTTCTAAGCGCATGGGATAAAAAACCTTATTTTTCAATGACATGGCCCCTAATAAACCTTGACCCGCATCCAGAAATGTGTTAATAGTCAAATGCCGCATCTGACAAGGAATCTACTACTTTTTACTGACAGAACTGGGGACCGGCATGAAAACCTCGAGGCCAATGGCAAGTCCGCGTGTGCTCACTAGAGAAACCGTCAATACTGAAGTCCAAACAGCCAAGCAAAGACCCGATAGGGCAAATTCGGCTCACTTCGCCAAGCATATCTGCTCTGAATCCCGTCGGTTGATTGCAGTAATAGCCATTCTGGTTGCGGTGGTTTCTGTTACCTGCGCGGCCATGCCCGTATTTGCTCAGTTGCCCCAAGGCCTTACAGAAGCATTGGAAAATCAAAAGGCAGGCAGGCTCAAAGAAGCTGTAGAAATCTACACTGAAGTGATCGCCAAGGATCCCCGATCCGCAGAGGCTTACAACTGGCGGGGAATGGCATACGAAGACCTGGGCCAACTTGATCAGGCTTTGGCGGATTTCAACAAGGCCATAGAGATCTCTCCTGATTACGCGGACGCCTACAACAACCGCGGGGAGATATATAGGAAGAAGAATACGATTCCGCAAGCCATTGCCGACTATCGTAAGGCCGCGGAATTGGATAAAAACTTTGGCGAAGCCCATTACAATATGGGGCTCATGAATGAGATTCAAAAAAAAGACGGGCTTGCGGCTAGGGAATATGAGACTTACTTGAGATTAAAGCCGGATGCGGCTGACAAACAGCAGATTTTGGACAAAATAGAGGCTTTGAAGAAAACTGCCGCAACTCAACCGGCGCCCCCCCCGCCCGCCGCGGAAAAGAAACCGGGAGAAAGACCCGGAGTCCTAAAAGCGCTGCCTGAAAAGAAGGCTGGCGAAGGTACCCTGGGGTCCAAAAGTCCCTGCCTGAAAAGAAAGCCGGGGAAAGACCCGGACTCCCGAAACCTGGCATGCCTATGAAGCCCGCCACCCCACCGGGAGGGGTTGACCTCGGCGTTCCCGGCATCCCGTCGATCCCGGTTTCTCCGGACATGTTGGCTGCTATGGCCGCAGGCGGCGGCGTGATTGGGCTCATAATTTCCGTCCTTTCCTACTTGTTTCCCGCGATCATGCTCTTTCTCATTGCCAGGAAGACGAACACTAGCTTGCCTTGGTTGGCGTTCATCCCTATTGCCCAAATCATCCTGGCGCTGAACATAGCTCGAAAACCAATTTGGTGGCTTTTGCTGTTCCTCCTTCCGGTGATCGTCCTCCCGGCCTCCTTGCTCGAGGCGGCCGTACCTACTGGGGGAATGCTCCCTCTTGCTGTGCTTCTTCTCACTCTGATTGTCGCCATCGTCGCCACGCTCTTGGTCTGCTTGGGGATTGCCAGGGAGAGAGGAAAGTCCGGAATTTGGGGAGTGCTACTATTCATTCCATGCACCAGTCCCATTGCCCTTGGCTACCTGGGGCTTTCAAAATAGCCCTGGGGCCTTATGTGGGAACCCTCGCTTCAACCTGAGTATTTTCTGCGCGACAGAGTTGTCCAGACAGAGCGTCTGATAGCCGCAAGTAGGGGCGAGTTTCAAACCCGCCCCTACAAAGATTGCTCCACGAGCGTCGGAGACTCGGTTCAATTTTGTTCGCCTTCCCCCCTTCTGACCCTCAGCGTGCATCCACCAAAGAACGATCTTTCGGAATTCAACCAATTATCTGCAAGGCTCCTCAACCGTACAAGCGGAACCTTGCTTGTGGGGATGAAGCTCATTCACGGCTCCAAGAGTTTCAATTCAGAGACCTCCGACGTGTCCTTGTCGGGCGGCCGCGAAGAACTTCGTCCCGGGGGATGGATTGACTTAAAGTTCCCTGCGGAATCCTTCGGAACATACGGTTCGCCCGCCGGCTGGCGGGACATCCTAGAAATAGAGGTCAGTTTCTCACGCGAGCGAACTTATGAGGGAACCGAGCCGATTGACGTTGAAATACACTCTCTGGATGGGGAGTTTCGAGAAATCCCGCCAGGACCGCGATTGACTCTTGAGGGCTTGGCCCAAGTCCTGAATCCGGATCTCCCGGGTGTCACGGAATTGCCTGGGAACAAGCATGGATTTGCCAAGTTGGCGCTGGAAGTCTGGTCTCCAGGCCCCCCGTTCGTGGCCGGCGATTGCGGGCTTCTCATCCCGGCCCCGCACCAGTATCCGCGCGAACGTGCAGACGACATCCTTCGCGGAAGAATTATGGGGCAGTCGCTCGGCTATCCGTTTCCCTGGGACACATATCCGTCGGGTGTCCTGGAATGGTCTCACTTCCTGCACCGTCACCATTTCATGAAAGAAATAATCACCGCCTGGATCGAGAAAAGGGATGAACGGTACGCTCGAGAGCTGGACAGCCTAATATCGAGTTGGATCAATTTCAATCCAGTGCCTATTGGTTCTAACGGAGGAGCCGGACCTTCGTGGGAAACTCTTTCAGTAGCGTGGCGACTCAGGGAATGGCTTTGGGTAGCGGGGATAGTCTGGCCGGCCGAATCATTTCAGGAATCCACTAAAATGGACATGCTGCGCTCCATCTGGGAACACGCTCGCAGCCTGATGGATCACAGAGGCCACCCCAACAATTGGATCATGGTGGAATCATCGGCTTTAGCCCTTGCCGGGATCTGCTTTCCAGGGTTCAGGGAGGCTCGGCTATGGATGCAAACAGGACTGGAAAGACTCGAAACGGAATTTCATAGACAATTCTATGCCGACGGCGTGCATTTCGAAATTTCCCCGCTTTATCATTCGATTTGTTTGCACGCGATGCTGGAAGTCAAGGAGGCGGCCGCGGCGCGCAGGGTTCCGCTTCCTGAGATATTTGATTCACCACTGGAACTGTCTACCGATTACCTCGCGGCCCTGTGCCGGCCTGACTTCACCTGGCCGTCACTGAATGATTCAGGCTCCACGTCATCGGACTACACCGCGTTAATGCGCAAAGCCGGCGAAGTATTTCAGCGACCGGATCTGATGTGGATAGGTTCACGCGGGGTCCGAGAAACACCGCCGAACAGCCTATTCCGCACTTTTCCGGATGCAGGTATTGCCACATTCAGGTCCCACTACGGTCCGGACGCCAACTTCTTGGTGTTCAGGGCAGGACCGCCGGGTGCGGCACACACTGCACGAAGATGTGCTCGCCATTGACGTAACCGCTCTTGGTGTTCCGCGGCTGGTCGATCCCGGAATTACCACGTATGCGCCTGACAAATTGACGCAATATTATCGCTCATCAGCCGCGCACAGTCAGATCCTGATTGACGGCAAGGGACCGGACCGCTCCGCGTTGACTTTCCAGGAGAGGATTCGGAAGGCTGGGCCTGAATTTTCGTGCTGGAGCGACGTCTATCTGGACGTGGCCACGGGAATCTGCCGCGGCCCGTGGGATGGAGTCAGCGATAAGTACGTCCTGATCCGCACGGTGGTTTTCGTCAAGCCGGACTACTGGATTATCCGCGACCTGGCAGAAGGGGAGGGGGAGCACGAGATATCCGCGTGCTGGCAATTCTTTCCAAGTAGGGTGGAAGTGGACATTAAGACGCTCGGGGCAAGATGTGTGGATGCACGCGGCCCAGGGTTCGAGGTTCTTCCCTTGTTGGGGTCAAACAGAGCTGATGTTGAAATCTCAACCGGCTTGTTGAGTCCACCCCGTGGATGGGTGTCGCTGAACGGCTCGGACGTGCCTGGGACAAGCTGCATTTATCTGGTGAAGGCCACCTTGCCGGTGACATTGGTGTGGCTTCTGCTGCCCGTTGACAAAGGGCCGGTTTCAGGGGTTCAGGCAACGCGCCGGGACTCGGCTGAAGGTGAAGTGCATCTGGAAATTCAGTTCCCTGAAGGGAGGACTGACATGATAACCCTGGGCAAGGAACGCGTTGAGGCGAAAAGTCTTTTCCGCAAACGGCCCGTCGCAGCAAGGCCCTCTGGCACTGAACCAAAAGTCTTGAGGTCCAAGAATTGAGTATGGTGTCCCTCGAATTGCTCGAATTGTAATTGTCTCGTCCCAGAAGAACAACACTAACCCTTGAGTGTGCTATTCGCGGAATTGCGAGGCGCGCCGGTCTTGCGGCGTCGGCTGGAGCGCTTAGTTAGGCGCTGCGTGGACCGCGTCAAATCCAGCAGCGATCTCAGCGCCTCGTTAACCGAGGCTGAATCATGGAAGACCGTGGCGACGTCCGGCTCAAGTATGATGACGTTGGCTCCCTCCTCTAGCAGGCGCTTGTAATACTTCCCCCGGACAGCTTTGGAATAGTCGAACCTGTACTCAGGACGCAAGTCATCACTGGTTTTTCTGGGTCTATCTTTCATGTCGTTTCCTCTCGTGCGCGGTCGCAGATCGCTCACATGCCTCACGTCTTGGTAAAGGACGATCCGGCCAGCATTAACACAAGCACGATGCCCCCCACCACAAGCCCGCAACAGACCAGCGACGGAAGTACCGAAGGCCACGACCGATCTAGCGGTGCTTATCTCGTGCACCTCTCGGACTCCCACTACAGTGATGTAAATTTTCCATATCAGACCGATAAAGCCACCAATGATCGGCAACACGCCGAACAGGTCAGGAGCGGCGGAATAGCAGACGACTCTGAACGTGGCCTCGAAGTCTTCGTTAGCCCCGCCGACCAGGAAGAGCGAAACGTGCAGCAGCACAGCCGCCACGACAAGGCCCATGAAAATGAGTATAGGAATGAGAAAGGCCAGAGCAACCGCCCCCCCTTTTGACAGAGACATCGTCGACATAAGCGAGTTGCCGAACGCAAAGGACCACAGGTAACCCACCATGCTCCCCACAGTGCCGACAATTAGAGCGTAAAAAAGTGGGTTAAGCAGCCCACCGCGCCGAGGTAGCCTGGCAAAAAAGTCCTTTGGTGAAAAAAGGCTCTGCCGGATAGTCTGAGAAATCCCTTGTACGAAGCCGAGATTTTCCTGATCCTCCCACGGGCAATATTCGGTTTTTCGCGAGGAGATGGCTTCAGAAGGCAAAGATGGAGGATGCTCGTTGGTGGGGCCTTGTTCCGCGCGGTCCCCGTAGTTTACGCCGCTGGGGCGTCTCCAGGGGCGCTCCACACCACGAGCAAAATCTTTGTCCCTCCACAGGGACAAAATCGCGACGGCAATGGGGGCAATTCACAACGCTCTCCTTAGATCATGTGATCCGATATCCAATCTTGGCCGGCCTGGTCTACAACACGGATGCGGCGCTCACCGCCCTTGTCGGCCTGCACGGATATCCACTCCCCTCTGGACGATTCTTTGGCATATCTACGGAGCACACTCCCGATAAGGGCCTCGTCGTCAGGTTCAACGCGTCCCACTGCCAGGATCAGCGGGCCGGGAAAATCCACGGGAGAGAACAGTGAACCTACGGCAGCCAGAGGTTCAATGCGGTCGTTTTCGGCTTCATTCCGGCCGATCACTAACTTCAGCCCAGGCCTTATCCTTAGATGCCGCCCTATGTGCAACAACGCAAGGTCTGCCGCTGACACCTCGTCCGTGTGGGCGAGCAGATCACGAACGCGGCTGGAAAACCGTTTGTCCGTCAGCAGGCAGCCACCCGCCGGGGCGGAGTACCCGGAGAGACCAAGCTCAGCGGCCAGTCGGAGTTGCACCTTTCGCCCTCGCCCGGCAATATCCAGGAGCTGTTCCCGGTCTACAAAACCGGCTTCTTCCATTCGAGTCTCAGGCAATAGTTTAGCGGAAAGGGGTCTGAGCACAAGTCCGTCGCATCCCGACTGTTTTTCTATGAGCCTGATAGTGTGCCTACGTTGGGACATGGGCCGTTGCCCCACCACTTCTCCAGTGACGATAAAAGATGCCCCAATCTCTTCCATCAACTTTTTGGCTTTGACAAAAGTATAAATGCGGCAGTCTATGCACGGGTTAAGGTTCTTCCCGTAGCCGTACCGAGGATTACGAATGATTTGGAGAAAGTCTTTCCCTTTGGGAAGCAGCCGCAGAGGGACATTCAACTGCCGGGCCAGCCTGCGTACCGGGGACTCCTCGTCGCCGGCGTCCAACAGAGAAAAGAAAGATGTGAAATGAACCGCAACGACATCTATGCCCTGGCGTTTTACCAGGTAAATGGCCAGTGCGGAATCCAGGCCGCCGGACAGTAGCGCAACGGCCTTTCTGCCAGGGGGAGATTCTTCGGGGGCCGACTCAGAAAACATCGGCTGAGAAGACATAAATCTTCGTCTCCTTCTCTTTCCACGCGTCCCGCGGCAAACCCGCTTTTCGGCACGTCTCCTGCAAAAACGTGATTCGGTCCCAATTCCTCTCCGATGCCACTTGCGGGAGAAGCAGGCCCGAAAGCATGCCCCTCCTTATCATTATCCCGTGTTTCCCAACTTCGATCTCTTCGTGATCATGAATCTCCGTTAGGGGGGTAAGCACCGAGATCTCCATATCAAGGTACGGGAGTTCATCTTCACTCACAGGGGTGAACCGCGGATCGCGAAAAGCCGCAGCTTGTGCCATTTCTTCGACGGTCTTGTGCAGAGGGTCGGCAGCATCGAGCGACCCTATGCAGCCTCTAAGCATTCCCTGTTTGTAAATGCACACGAAAGCCCCTCGCCCTTCTTTGAGCTTTTCGGTGGTGGGCGGCATGGAAGGGAGGGGCTTTCCGCGGCTTTTGGACTCAATTACAGTTCTGGCGATCCGGCGAAGCTCCTGCTTTTCGTCGTCCGTTAATCCAAGGTCTACCCCAACCCTTTTTCTTTCCGACGACATGCTCCTCTCCTTCTTGATCCCCGTAGGCGCGTACGTTGAAGCCCTGACCCCGGCGGCTCAGGGAAACATGGGAAGAGCCGTGAGTCCGGCGGTTTCGTCAAGCCCCATCATAAGGTTCATGTTTTGGACTGCCACACCGGATGCGCCCTTGACGAGATTGTCCAGGGCCGCAATCGCGACAATCCAGCCGGTGCGTTCGTCGAGGTCTACGGATATGTGACATTGGTTAGAGCCCCGAACCAGCGCGGTGTTCGGAAAAGTCCCCTTGGGGAGAACCCTTATGAATGGCTCTGACTTGTAATAATCCAGGTATGCTTCTCGGAGACTACCCTCGGAAATATCCGCCCTCAGAGGCAGGTAAATGGTGCTCACCATACCCCGGCTCACAGGGATCAGGTGCGGAGTGAATCTGACCTTTACCTTCCTACCTGCCAATTTCGATAGCTCCTGCTCCATTTCAGGTATGTGCCTGTGCCCGAGGACACCGTATGGCTTGAAGCTTTCCCCGGCTTCGCAGAAGCTGGTGTTGAGCTTTGCCCCGCGGCCGGCCCCCGAGATCCCCGATTTAGAGTCCACCACCGGGCAGGTAGTATCGACTTCACTGAGACCGATCAGGGGGGCGGTCCCCAGGATAGCGGTTGTGGGGTAACATCCGGGATTCGCCACTAGCGCGGCTTTTTTTATCGCTTCTCTGTGTATCTCAGGGAGGCCGTAAACCGCCTGGCCCAGAAGCTCGGCCGCTTTGTGAGGGCCATACCACTTTTCGTAGGTTTCCAGGTTACTGAGGCGCACATCAGCGGAAAGGTCTACAACTTTGAGGCCCGCGTCCAGTAGCGGCCTGATCAGGCCGGCCGATTCCCCATGGGGAAGAGCTAGAAAGGCCAAGTCCGCTTGCGGATCAAGCTTCAGCTCTTCAATGGAGCGGAGACTGAAATCCTGTTCTGCGCTGATGAAAGGAAGGGCTTCACTCGCCTTCTTCCCCGCCCAATTCCGTGAACTGCCGCCGACGATGGCCGCGTCGGGGTGGGATCCAAGTATGCGAATTAGCTCCAAGCCGGTGTACCCGGTGGCGCCGAAAACCAGTGCTCGAATCATCGTCCTTATTCCTGTAAAGCAACGGCATCTAAATTAGAAACCGCTGAAGATAGTTCTCGAAGAGTTGTTGCGTGCAATGCTTGTTTGCGTTCAAAGAAGCAGCGAAGAAGCCCCGCAGAGGTGGGAGCCACTTTCCAAATCCGCGCATTCCCATGATAGACTCCAGTCAGAGCCTCCAGTTTCAACGAAGGTTTCCTACCCAGCCCGAATCGAGACGATAATTTGGGGCTTCTTTGGTTATCACCACGTCATGGACGTGAGATTCTTTGAGGCCCGCAGCCGTAATTTTCATAAAATGGGCTTTCGCACGAAGTTCGTCAAGATTGCGGGCCCCAAGGTACCCCATGCCCGCTTTGAGGCCACCTATCAGTTGATTTACGGAATTGGCCACAGGTCCCTTTGCCGGAACCATCCCCACAATACCTTCCGGAACCAGCTTGTTTTCAGCTACCCCTTCATGTTGCCCATACCGGTCACGTGATCCTTCTCTCATGGCCTCGAGAGATCCCATGCCTCGGTAAGACTTGTACGAACGCCCCTGATAAAGGACCATCTCACCGGGACTTTCATCGGTCCCTGCGAACAGCCCGCCAATCATGACGGTATGCGCGCCCGTGGCCAGTGCCTTGGTGATGTCGCCGGAAAATTTGATGCCACCATCGGCTATGAGGGGCACTCCAAGTTCCTCGGCTTTCTTCGCACACTCCATGATAGCGCTTATCTGGGGTACGCCAACCCCCGCAACTATGCGCGTCGTACAGATGGAACCGGGGCCGACCCCCAGCTTTACTCCGTCCACACCGGCTTTTACGAGATCTTCGACAGCCTCGGCCGTGGCCACATTGCCGCCGACAACCTGGGCGTTGCTGAAGTTCCGCTTTATGTCACGAATGGTATCCATGACGTTTTTTGAGTGGCCGTGCGAAGTGTCGACGATAATCACATCAACTCCCCGCCTAACAAGAGCCGCCACTCGTTCCTCGCGATCAGGGCCTACTCCCACCGCAGCGCCCACTCGTAGGCGGCCCAGCGGGTCCTTTGCCGAATCGGGAAAGGTTATAGCCTTCTGTATGTCTTTGATGGTGATAAGACCTTTGAGACGGTTGTCTTTGTCGACAACGAGAAGTTTTTCGATCCGGTGCTTGTGCAGCAAAGCCTTGGATTCCTCGATGCCAATCTTTTCATCCACCGTGACCAGATTGTCACGGGTCATGACTTCTTCGACTCTGAGGTCCAAGTTTTCCACAAAGCGGAGGTCTCGATTTGTCAGAATGCCGCTCAGATAGCCGTTAACGGTAACCGGCACACCCGAAATGTGATATTTCTTCATAATCTTGAGGGCATCCGAGATTCTCTGATCGGGATTGATAGTGATGGGATCCACGATCATCCCTGATTCTGAGCGTTTCACCCGGTCCACTTCTCTTGCCTGATCCTTGATGGAGAGGTTCCGATGTATAATCCCGATCCCGCCTTGCCGAGCCAGACTGATAGCCATCTCGGATTCGGTCACGGTGTCCATGGCCGCGCTGACCAGCGGGATGGTGAGCATGATTTCTCTGGTCAGTCGAGTGGGAACATCCACCTCGGAGGGGAGTATTTCCGAATAGCAGGGTTTTAGGATTACATCATCAAAGGTGAGAGACTCGCTAATCACCATCCGATCTTCTCCCTCCCAACGTGTGGGATAAATTTCGTTTTTTCAGAGTAGGCGCTCAACATAATCGCGACTGTTCTCAGGATCAAGCGGAACTTGTAAAGAGGTCTGTTCCTTGCTCATTAACGTACCGTCGGAGGGCTCACCTGGATAGATCGGGTCTGCTCGGCGGCTCTGCCTATTGCTCCCGCGGCTGATTCCGTGAACAGATCCATGTAACTTTCCCATTTTTTCTTTGGGTAAACCAGTTCAGGCTCTGCCTTGATGCCGCCCAGGTCTGCCGCGATCTTCACGGCATCATAAAAGTTGCCAATGGCATCCACCAACCCCATCTCCTTTGCCTTTTCGCCGGTGAAAAACCTTCCGTCCGCAATCTCGTGGAGTTTGTCTTTCTCTATTTTCCCCTTGCGGCCCGCGGCCACATCGGAAATGAATTGCTCGTGAACTTCCGCGGCAAAACTCTCCAAGATGTTTCTTTCGTCGTCGCTCAAAGGGCGCACACCGGTTCCTAGATCTTTATATTTGCCTGCTTTAATGATGTTTACGCTTACGCCGATCTTTTCTATTACCTTGTGTATTTCAGGCAGCATCATGATGACCCCGATGCTTCCCGTGATGGTTCCCTGCGAACAGACTATCCTGTTCGCGCTGCTGGAAATATAGTACGCGGCTGAGGCGGCCACAGTTTGCATGGACACGACAACCGGCTTCTTCTTCTTGATTTTGCCAATTTCTCTATAGATCTCCTGGGCGGGCGCCACTGTGCCGCCAGGGGAGTTAATACGAATCAGGATAGCCTTGACGGACGATTTTTTTGAGTATTTCCGCAATTGCTTGAGTGTCTCGTCGGAAGAAGTAATGGTTCCCTCTATGTTGATGATTCCAATTTTGTTACCGGACTCAAATACTTGGCTCCAGGTCGAGGTCTCTTTATCCGAGTCCGAAACAATCGAGACCGCCACAAGCACTACCACAAACCCTGCCACCAGAAAAAGAATGAGAAGGATCGCCAAGCCGGTCCTCGATTTCTTCATGGTATGTCTCCCCTCTAACGAGGCCTCAAGAATTAAGCTCAAATATCAAGAGGTTGGCCTATGAATTCCTCAAATAATATTAAAGCCTAACAGAATTTTTGTTCCCCCGCAAGCAATGGACCGCTTCACTTGTAATGGTTCACTTCCGAGTGGGCGAAGCACTCGCACCGGTTTTGATGATTTGTTGTAGCTAGTTGGCTGTGCGCGTTGGTTTCAAACTGTTTTTTCACAGGTACCGTGGACTAGGATCAAAATGAATCCAGTCATGTCGCGGTGACCGGACCGCTTCCGCACGGAATTGCCGCTGCGAAAGGCAGCCTGTTTGCCTATTCGGGGGGCATTTCGACCATGCCCAGGCTTCCTCTTAGCCCTTCCGTCTCCTCGTGCCCGGTGAGTTTCAAGAAGGCCTTTTCCAGGTTGCCCTTTGTCCTTGCGATGGTGTTCTTTATATTGGCCGGCGTGTCGGATGCAATGATCTTTCCCTTGTGAATAATTGTGATCATCGTGCAGATCTCTTCAGCCACCGCAAGCGTATGTGTTGACAGGAATACCGCCATCCCACGGCTGCGAGCCATCTGCATGAAGAGGTCCTTCACCAACCGAACTCCTCTGGGATCCAATCCCACCATTGGTTCGTCGATGATAAAAATCTTCGGGCGGTGAAGCAGCGCGGCACTGATGATAAGCCGTTGCTTCATGCCGTGTGAGTACCCCTCGATAAGCTCGTGCTTCCAGTCGAGCAGTTCGAACATCTCCAGATACTGTGTCCCGAGCTTCTCAAGGTCCCCGGGATCCACGCCATAGATTCCTGCACTGAATTGAAGAAACTCCCAACCGGTGAGCTTTTCGTAAAGGTATGGCCTGTCAGGGACAAACCCCGTGATTGCTTTCGCTTTCTCAGGTTCCGTCGCCAGGTTGTGACCACCGAGGATGACGGTCCCCGTGTCAGGCTTCATAAGTCCGGCAAGCATGCGAATCGTGGTGGTCTTTCCCGCCCCGTTCGGCCCGAGAAACCCCATGACTTCTCCAGGTGGGACGTGCAGATCTATTCGGTCCACGGCCAAGGTCTTGCCGAACCTTTTTGTCAGGTTTTCAATACGAATCATCTTCTTTCAAATCACCTCGCCGCATATTTGCCACATTAATTCGCCTCCAAAACCTTCAGTTTCAGTTGCCCCAGGAACGATACTACGTTCACGTGTTTGTCCACATCTCCGTAAAGTAGAGTAACGTACGAAGGCCCTACCGGGAGCCGGTTCATCAGAGGATCCCCCGTGAACCATTTCTTGCCCGCCCAATAGACAGCCCAGGCGTGATAATAGAATCCATCGTCGGCATGGATCAGGCCCACTGCAATTTTCGCGGGAAGCCCCACTGACCGTGCTAGAGCAACCGCCAGGACCGCATGCTCGTTGCAGTCCCCTTGCTTTGTCTGAAGTATGGTGTATGCATCGGGAACCGAAGGGGTCGGTACTTTCTTCAGATAGTTAAATACCCACTTGTTGATGAGAACCGCCGCCTTGACGGGATCTTTTTCGCCTCCCACAATCTCTTTGGCCTTTTGAATTATCGCGTCGTTATCACTCCGGATGAACCTGGTTGCAGTCAAGTACTCCTCCATTTTAGGGTCCTTGCAGGGGAGGGTGTATGTGCTCTCCGGAAAAGCCTCCTTGGTAATCACGATCTCGGAGTTCTCCAACGTCTGACGGAAGTCGTCGCTGGGGATCGGCCAATTCTTACCGCCCTGTATTTGAAGACGCACGAGCTTGAGGTCATCTCTTTCCGGAATGGAACCTTCCAGGGGGACCGCCGTGAGGGAAATCATGTCGGGCAGCTCACGCGTCGCGTGCATCTCTCTCATGATCTCAGCCTTGTCTGAACGCGTGACCGTGATCCCTAACGGCATACGTCCTTTTAAGAGGCGGCCCTCATCGTCTATCCACATGGTCAGGTCCAGGGTGCGCAAAGAGGCGCGCACCCGCCAAGCCTCCACCTTCTTTCCCCCTAATTCCAGGTCTGCCTTTTCAAGGACTTTAATCACCGCGTCCCACTTGTTGCCGTCCATAGGATCGAAGATCGGCATGCGAATCTCTTCACCCACTTGTAAGCCTGTCAAGGGAACAGGCAACCCCAGTGACCTCGAAATCCTGGGGCTTTCATAAAGCTTGAGCCGCTTGGTGCCACCGCCTTGGGAGGCCGGCATCTCAAGGAGGAGATCTCTCCCCTCCATATGGCCTTTTTGCTCGAATGAGATAATTCCTGATGATACTTTCAAACGAAAGGAAATCAGTCGGAAGTTCTCGTCCAGATTAGATTCCGTGAAGATGCGGATCGGCTTTATCTGACCTTGAAGATTCAAGGAAATGCTCAGGTCGTCCCGCAAAGTCCAGTGATCGTCACGCCGGAATTGCCTCGAACGACCATAGCCGGAGTAGGCGCCTCCGATTCGGATCAGGAACCAGTCATCTGTTTCAGCAGGAGCAATCCGGAGACCTTCCGTGATATCCGTGGCGCCGCCGGGGAGATAGCGGTCCGCAAGGAGTACACCGATCAGCACGATCCAGACGCCGACAATCGCGGCTGTCAGGAGAGGACTGAAACGTAATTTTGAACGTCGCAGCAAAGAGAACATAAAAGATTGCTTTGGCATACGGCGAAAAAGTTCACGAACGCGAGCAGCTCGCGAAATGGCGCCTTCCTGAGACAGACCTTCCCGCGCACCGGCCATTCTCAAGTGAATCGCCGCCGGAGGGTTGCAAGAAGTTCCTCGTTATTTTCTAGTACTTGCCCCGCCTGGACCTCAGTTAATCCCGCACCGACTAAAACTCTGAGGGCGGTTTCACCGGTAATGAGATCGCCGGGGCTGTGGGAATCTGTGTCAACTACCAGTCTGGCACCCTGGTCAAGGGCCGTTCGCGCCACGTGGCCGTTGGCCATGCTGTGGCCGGCCCTGGCCGTAATTTCCAGAAAGACCCCTTTGTCCGCAGCCAGCCGAGCCTCGGAGGGGGTAATGAAGCCTGGATGGGCCAGTATGTCCGCGCCGGCCTTGATGCCCGCCAGATTTGTCCCTGGTGCGACAGGTTCGACTGGAGATTCCCCGTGGACTACAACAAATACTGCCCCAAGTCTTCTGGCCTGGTCAACCAGTTCTGAAATCTGGGCCGGTGGCGCATGAGTGATTTCAACGCCGGGGATCACGAAAGTCTCCTGGTGGCGGTTCAGTTCCCTAGCGACTTTGACCAGGTTGGGGACAAGCCATTCCAGGTTGGATCCGTCCGCGTGGTCTGCCAGACCAATGGCTCGATATCCGATATTGCAGGCCCGACGCACCAGTTCGCTTGCAATAAGCTCTCCGTCACTCAGAATGGTATGAGTGTGAAAGTCAATCACGTTCACCTCCGATGGGGCGTTCTCTGGGCTCATGGGCTGCCTGGGATTGCCCCAGACTCATTTGTGCCTTGCAGCCGCAGATCTTGCTGGGCCGCAGGCTTTACTCGCCTGCCTCTACAACATACATGGGCCGGACCAAAACTCCAAGGGTACACCACTGTTCCACGACTCCATTTTTCCTCGAGCGCAGCGTGCGGGAAGTCGAGAAAGAGCTCCCCGCTAAAAATCTCTTCCAATGGTCGTAGTTTTATTCTAAGATCGGCTCCGCTAGCGAAATCTCTGCTCTGCCAATTTCAGAGTGGAGTCGAGTCAAATCTGATCCCGTTCTTTGAGTGTGGATCTTGAGTCGGGCCTCAACGACGGCCCGCCTAAGTTTGAGGGCACCACGTAGATTCGGCGACCGGAAATTGATCTGAAAAACGTCAAACCGATTATTTCTATGGATGCAAGAGTTTCAAACGGTTCGAAAGGCGATGGAAAAGAAAGAGGCACGAATAAAATGTAGCGGCTGCGGGTCATCCTACAAGGTCAAAATTCCCGTAACCGACAAGCCTGTTAGCTTCAAGTGCAAGAAATGCGGCAAGGTTCTCAAACTCAGGATCAAGTCCGTATCTCCAGAAGCTGACGTTCCGCCTGCGCCCTCATTTCAGACAACGATGGAATCGGAGCCGGAGTTTGAGCGCACTCAGCTACCGGATTCGGACGCGTACGATGACCGAGCCCAAGGGTCATCAGTGAGTGCCCCCACTCTGGAGCCGCATTTCTTCGGTCAAGCCACCGAACAGCCGCCGTCTGCACAGCCCCCGTCTGCACAGGACAAGAGCCGGCGATGGATCGTTCTATCGGGCGACATCGTTAAGGGGCCGTTTATCGACGACGAAATAGTTACCATGATAGGGGATGGAGATATAACGGCTGAGACCTCCCTCAGAATGGGAGAACGGCCCTGGATCAAAGCCGCTGAAATCGCCAATTTCCGGGAGCTGTTTCCGGAATTGCGAAGGGATTCGAAGAAGGGGCCCCTCGAGTCGATGACGTTAATTGATACTACTGATGCCGCTGAGGAGGGCAAGCCTTCCGGACCACCTTTCTACGAAGAGTTGCCGGCTATCATTCAATATCCGGTCTCGGGAGGCGGCTGGCAGGCGCTAGCCATATTTGCAGGGATTGCATTTGTGCTCTGTGCGGCGTTGTCGTTTGAGTTCCTGGTGGGGTTGCCGGTAAGCCTGATTGGCTGGATAATTCTTTACGGGTATCTGGGCACTCTCATGCAGTCCAGCAGCCAGTCTCCGGCCAGTCCGCCTCCTAACTGGAACTTTGGCGCGGCCAAAGAGATGGTAGCCCAGGGTGGCAAGATTTTGCTCGTCGTCGTGGTGTGCTCTCTCCTTCCCGTGGGAATTCTCGTCCTCGGCATGATAGCCTGCTTCTTGAATTCGGCGCCTTTAGTCGGGTACATTCTTATGGCTCTGATCGTGCTGGTCTACGCGGCCTCCCTTTTCCTGGTACCGGCCGTTCTGGTAGTCTTGGGCAGCTCTCAAAACGTGGCGACGGCATTCAGTCCCGGCAAGATTATTGCCTTGGTCAAAATGGGTGGGCAATCTTATCGTGCGCTGGCTCTGGTTTCGCTCGCCGCGGGGCTGCTTTGCATGCTGACTGTTGTGCTGGCGATGTTCCTGGCTGAGATTCCGGACGTGGGTTTCCTGGTGTCGGGTCTTGTCATGGCGCTGGTCCTTTCTTACGGTCATTTTGTATGGTTCCATGTTTCTGGGTAGGTTTGCCGGGGAAAATAGTAAGCTGACACGTCAGCTCTTGTCACCTGAGGCACCTTGATATGGAAAAATTGACTCAGAAAATGGATCTGAAGGATACCGGCGGAAACGTCCCAAGGTTCCTGGTTTTTCCGGTGGTTCTTCTTTCACTGGCACTCTTTTGTTCCCAGGCTCGAGCCTTTGACGTCTTTGATGTCGTACCGGGGGTCATCGAGTCCTCGGAATTCAAAGGAAAGGATCCCATTCAGAAACTGCGATTGGTCGCGGACCTGCTGCGAGCAAACAGGATCAAGCAATCGGATGTGGCCTACGTCGTCCTGGATTGGGGAGACCAATATTTGAGGGAACCCGCCGACCCGCTAGAACGGTTGAAGAGGTGGGCGGAGTTGGCAAACGATCATCAACTGAGCCACATCAAGATCCCGAGAGACTTCCTGAACCGCATATTGCTTGCGGAGTACTTGGTGAGTCAAACGGCCTACCTCAAAGGATCTCCACACAAGAAGCTGGAAATATTAGGAAAACTTGCTGAAAAAAATCTCGTGGACTGGTCGGTGGCCCTGGCCTACGCGGGCCTTTATGCGGGCAGCACCATCACCGGGGCGAAGAATCACGATCCTGGGTCCCCTCTGGAGGAGTTGGACATCTTGAAGCAACTGAGGGACACCGGATTGGTGGGGCGGCATTACTGGGTGCCAACCGAGGCCATCTTGGTCTCTGAAGCGCTGGCTATGGACCAGGATTATCGCAAGGCATCTCCCTTCGACCAGCTTGTCAAGCTCAGGGAGTTTGAACGAAAGGGACTCATCACCGTACAGACCAGGAAGGAGCTTGAGAAGCTGCCGGTCTGGCGGTTGCTGGCATCCGATTCATCCTTCCTGAAGGCTGACGCTGCCGCCAAGAGGGCACGGCTGTTAAAATTGAAAGCCGAGGGGTTGGTTTCCGCTTCCACCAGCTCCGATCTCAACGGAATGTTCCGCCCCATGCCCCTGACCTCGCCTATGGAAGCGAGACCTACCCCGCTCCCGCAGAAAATTTCTCCTCCCGTAAAATGACGGTGTAACTTTTTCAGCACTGCGGGTCCATGCTATACTGACCGGCATTGCGAGTGGGAAGCTCTTCATGCCATGTCACCAGAAAGGAACTCACTTTGTGCGGAATAGCAGGCTTCATGAGCAACGGCCGATGGCAGGAAGTTCCTGATCTATCCTGGCTGGACGGTATCCTCAACCACTTGGAGGCCCTTTCAGGGGACTCAGGCAGGTGGGAAGACTTTGACAAGCCTCTCAAAGAGCTGGTCAGCCGATTCGACGACCTGATGTCCTTTGGCTGTCACATTGCACTGGTGGAGCAGCCTGCCGTCTTATCGAAGATGGAACGCGTTGCAGAGCTTCTCGACGGCGTACTGAAGCGAACCACCGATCTAACGGCAACATACGGAAGAACCGATGCCCTTGAACAACTGGCGGACGATGCGCGTGACTGCCTGTGGCAAATCACGAAGGAAGTCCTTGGCAACGTAGCCCGGACGACAGATTTGTTGCCGGAGGGCTTGGCAAAGTCCGAATCCGGGCGTGCCAGGCATTTTGTGGCCTGGGCGATCGAACAGGTGATGGAGAACGTGGACCGTCTGGAAGTTCGCGGCAGAGATTCTGCGGGTATAACTGTCCAATGTTTGCTGTTCAAAGATTCTGATCTGGACGCGGTTTTGGGGCTGGATGCGCAACCGGTCCCACTTGACCCTGAAAGAATGAAAAATGGTGTCCAGAGAATTACCAACACGACAAAACTGGCCAGTGACCGGATCTCATACACGTTTATATACAAGATTGCCAATCTCGTCGGCAGGCTTGGGGACAACACAAGCCGTCTGAGGCGCGCCGTTCACGACGACCAATTGATGTGGAAAATAGCAAGCTTGACAGAGCAGATCAACATCGTAGCCCACACGCGATGGGCCTCAAACGGAATTATCAGCCTTTCGAACTGCCATCCCGTTGACGGCTGTTTGAGGGGCCGGGATCACCCGGGCACGATTGACGATACAGGGGCACAATTCGTCCTAAATGGAGACGTAGACAACTATCAAACCCTCATGGATGCCGTGGTGAGAGGCGAAGGGTATGATATTGACCCTTTCATCACCACAGACACCAAGATCTTGCCGCTCTTGTATCGGCTCGGCACGGATCCGGCCAAATCGCCCGAAGAGAGGTTTGCCGGTGTCATGAACTCCTGCGAGGGGTCTCTGGCCGTCGTCATGCAGCACCCACAGTACCCCCGAGAATTATTTCTGGGCGAGAAGGGGAGCGGACAGAGCCTCTTTCTCGGTAAAGTCAAAGATGGTTTTATTCTTGCGTCCGAGGTCTATGGACTTGCGGCACGCACTCGCAGGTCATACGCTCTTTCGGGTACCGAACGCGGCGGCACTCAGGTTGTCATTACCGCGGGCGCTTCCGACCCCGACCTGATGACAGGCCGCTTTTTGGAAGACGGCCAACCATTCGACATCAAGAGTGAACCCATCTACATTCATTCTCGAGACATTTTCCGCGGCTCGTACGACTACTATTTCGAAAAAGAAATACACGAAGCCCCGTCCAGCATTAGGAAAACCATCAAGCACAAGTACCGAAAGGTGGCCGGCCGAATTGATTTCTCCAAGGAGGGACGTGGAAGCTTCGGCGGCCTTTTGGGCCGCTTGAGGGACACCGCGTTGCCTCCCGTAAGGAGGATCATGGTTATAGGTCAGGGGACCGCGTCAGTGGCAGCTATGGGTGCCGCACACCTGATCGAACGGGCGATTGCGGGATCTCGTGTTACAGTAGACTGGCGCAAATCTTCGGAGATGTCCGGCTTTCTTTCTGAAGAGCCGCTGGAAGACATGCTGCTGATAGCGATTTCTCAGAGCGGCACCACCACGGACACCAATCGCACTGTGGACGTGGCCGGCTCGCAAGGCGCGTGGGTCCATGCCATTGTGAACCGTCGCAACTCGCCCCTTGTGTCCAAGTCCAATTCTCACCTTTATACCAGCGACGGTCGCGACGTGGAAATGGCCGTAGCCTCCACCAAGGCGTTCTATGCCCAGATTTCCGCCGGCAAACTCACGGCCCTATTGCTGGCTCAGGAATTTGGCACCCTCTCAGAAGAAGAGATCTACGAGGAAATTCAGGAACTGGAGAAACTCCCCGCGGAAATTGAATCGGTGCTGGAGCAGTGCCACTCCATCAAGGAAGCCGCGGAAAAGTACGGACCAACCAGCCGAAACTGGGCGGTGGTGGGAAACGGAGCCAATAAGATTGCCGCTGATGAAATCAGAATTAAACTCAGCGAGCTGTGTTACAAATCGATTCCTTGCGATTTTACAGAGGATAAGAAGCACATTGATCTGTCAACAGAGCCGCTGACTATAGTAGTGGCCAACGATCTGCCGGAACAGCTAGTGCAGGACACCGCAAAAGAGGTGGCGATTTTCAAGGCCCACAACGGCAAGCCACTGGTGTTGTGTGCCCGTGGCGAGACACGCTTCAAGGAACATGCGGAGCGACTGATTGAACTGCCGATAATAGGGGCGGGTCTGGGCTTTGTCCTGGCGACCGTAGCGGGACACTTGTGGGGGTTTTACGCGGCCAAGGCTATAGACGCCAGTGCCGAGGAACTCCGAAATGTCCGATCTATGCTGGCCAAAGTCCTGGAAGAGCCGGAAAGTTGGGACCCGGATGCGTTGAGATCGAAGTTGGGCAAGGTCATGAAGCTTATAGGGTCGGGGGAGATGAACGCCTCGCTTCCCGCTTCTACGGTTGCTGCGCTGGCGACGTACGCAACGGGACTCGAGTACAGCCCGCATGGGCGTGAAGCGGCAAGAGACGAAGTCGAGGAAGGGATCGTAGTACTCAACCGGGCGATAGAAGACATGACCCGACCTATTGATACAATTCGGCATCAGGCCAAAACTGTCACTGTGGGCATTTCTCGACCGCAGGAAGTGCTGCCGCCTGTCCTGCTGAGCGCTCTCGAGGCGCTGTCGGTACTGTCCAGCCACATCAAAGAGCAGGATCGGCGACTGTTGCGCACCGTGTCTCCCATAATTCTAGGGGTACAGGGCGGGCTGCTTTACAAAATCGTGCAAGCGGTGCGCGGCGCGTCGGCGGGTATACGCGGGGAAACTCCATGGATTCAAGTGTCCAAACGATTCGGGAGCTGTGTAGGCAAGCCTTCACGGTATGATCAGCCTCGGCCGGCCGGGGGTAGCAAACGCACCACGTTAAGGGTTGAACGGGCAGTCTGGAGTTCTGGGCCGGAGGGGACCGAGAATTTATTGCTCCTCCCTCTCTTTGACGAAGAAGCCGGCGACAGCAAAGGAATATTGCTCTTTCATCTCATTTTCGAGGAACGTGCCTCCGTTCAACAGAAAATGGCCGCTCTCCGGGCCCTGGGGACGCGGTACCACGATGTAATGGAGTGGCTGGAGGAAATTTCTAACTCACGAAGCCTCGAAGATGTGCTGGCAGGGGTGTCCCCACGGGATTTGGTCCTCGCTCCTGTGGGGGCTCTGGTTCCGCGGAAAAACACGTAGACCCAGTCCCCATATTTTTGAACCATTTTCCCGAGGTGCGCGGGAAACTCGCGGCACAGAGGAAATGTCCCTCATTATGTATGGTAGGGGCACGGCATGCCGTTCCCCTACAAAGCCAACGGCCTGCGTGGCGCCTGATGATCGATGCCTCGCATCCGCTTCCACGCACCCACGCCTTCCCCCCCTTCATAACAACCGGTACAGGGTTTTAAAACCGTCTTTACATGGGAAGCAAAGAAGATCGTAGGGGCGACCGGCTGGTCGCCCCTAGTGACACTTGCGTGCGCGCAAGCTTCCGCCGCAGAGACACGTTATGGCAGAAGGCAATCTGTAAAGTCATCGCAGAGGAACTACGCTGATGGTTCTTGTTGTGCGACGAGTTCGCGCAGAAATACTTCTTGACAAATCTGCCAAGAAATTATATACAAAACTAGAGACTTATATGAAAATACTAAACCACTTTATTGGCAATAGATTCCGGAGGCAGTTGATGTCAAAGAAATCCCAGTTGCTCACACTGTCAGCCATTATCGCTGTTGTGATCTCGTGCCTCCCGCAATATGCGGCCGCATTCGAACTCTTCCCGAGACCCGAGGGACAATATACGGTGCAGAGGGGGGATACCCTGTACGGAATAGCCGGAGCTTACTACGCAAATCCAGCCCTGTGGCCTTTCTTGTGGAACCAAAATCCGGCTCTTTCCATCAAAGGGGGCAGCCCGGAGCAGCAGCAGTTGACGCCCGGCACGAAGATTGATCTCTATCAAACGAGATATCCCTACCCCGCAATGAACCAGAGCTATATGCCTCCCACCGGGTTGCAGCAAGATGCACGCTTCCTTATAACTAAGGTCCCGTATCAAGGAATTCCCTACGACAAGCGATATTTCAGATATAAACTGACTCTGCGTCCTACCCAGCTCTGGGGGTATATCGTAAGCGCCCCGGACCAGATTAAAGAGAACTATCTCGAGAGAGATCTCGTGTACATCCGTTTCCGACCCTCTAAGAAACAGGCCATACTGGTCGGGGATCGTTTCGGTATTTACCGAGACAAAGGCCCTCTAAACCATCCACTGAACCCCGACCGTCCTATCGGATTCATGAGCGAAATAATCGGTGAGATCGAGATCACAAGTACAGGACACAATCTGGCGACCGCCATTATTCTCGACAGCTACGTAGAAATCAAAAGGAGCGACAAGATCTGTCTTTTCACTCCCAGGTCTCGTGAAATTGTGCCTTCCAAGACGCACATGATGCTTACGGGTACGATTCTCGCTTCTGCTACTGGAGAAAATTTCCTCAATGAGACCAGCAGTCTAGAAAATGACATTGTGTTCATTGACAGAGGCGAATGCCACGGAATGAGGGAAGGGATGCTGCTCAACATATACCGGCCTCCACATCCTGTGACAGATCCCTTCTTTCACCGCTGGGTCAACACGCCCGACAGGTATGTAGGGGAAGGAATGATTCTAAAGGCCTTTGAAAAGAATGCCACAGTCCTCATAACCACATCGCGTGAAGAGATAGTACCCGGCGACGTCATCAAGAGTGTGTCAGACTGAAGCTAGCCGATTTCGGATCACATCTTTTTGCCGGCTGTACGTTCTACAAGGAGTGTCGCGACCGCGTTGAGCCTCGCAGAGTGCCCATCCCGCAAAGTCCTTGACACCTCCTATCCCGTGCTCTAACTTACCGGCGTTTAGCTACAGATAATCCGTTACTTTGGACTGCGTACGTTGACAACGGTGCTTAGGGAGAGGAGTGGCCGATTCCGACCCCGTTCCGCGCTGCCATGCCCTTTTTCAATTCATCCTGGAGCCAAGCGAAGGGCTCCGATGACGGGACGCATGCCTACAGAAAACGCTTGTATATTTGACTGGTTGGCTCTAGAGCGAATCCCTAGGGTCGGCCCGCTGACCATTGCCCGATTGTACGATGCCTTCGGGAGTCCACGAGCGGCCATGGAAGCTAATCCCCGGGAAATCCGACAACGGGCCGGCCTAAGTGAGAAGCTCGCGAATGTGATTGCAGACTTTAGACCCCCTCGGGACGATATTGCCCGGGAGATGGAGATTCTTCGGAAGCTCGGTGCTCGAATCATTTCGCGTTGGGATGAAGACTATCCCCCTAATCTGAAGGAGATTTACGATCCGCCGGCACTGCTTTTCGTAAGGGGAGAAATTATCTCGCAGGACAGTCGGGCCGTGGCCGTGGTAGGCGCGAGGAACCCAACGCGTTACGGTCTGGATATGGCGGAGCAGATTAGCCGAGACCTTATCAGCGAGGGGATCACTCTTGTCAGCGGTCTTGCCCGAGGGATCGACACCGCATGTCACAGGGCCGCTCTAAAGGGAGGCGGGCGGACTATCGGAGTGCTTGGATGCGGACTAGATGTGTCTTATCCCCGCGAAAACAAAGACCTCATCGAGGAAATGGCAAAGGCAGGCGCTGTGATCAGCGAATTTCGGCCCGGAGTGGCTCCTCTCGCGACGAATTTTTATCGCCGGAATAGGATCGTGTCCGGCCTGGCGAAAGGAATCCTGGTGGTGGAAGCCACTCTCAACAGCGGCTCGCTTATCACGGCCGCTCATGCGCTAGATCAGAATCGCGATGTGTTCGCCGTTCCAGGAAACGTAATGAATAAGCGGTCGTCGGGTCCGCATCACTTATTGAAGCAGGGGGCCGGTTTGGTAGAATCAGCGGATGACATCGTGCAGGCTCTGTTCACGCCGCTGGCCATGAAGGCTCAGGCTTCCCTGTTCGAGGCATCTGACGAGGAAGAAAGGCTTTCGGAAACCGCACGTGTTGTGCTGGAAGCGCTGGATCCAGACCCCGTGCCGATAGACCTATTGGGCGAAACATTGAAAATCGACGCAGGGATACTATCCGGTGCCCTGGTGGAACTGGAACTACACGGCCTTATCCGCCAGTATCCGGGGAAAATGTTTGCTCGCGTATTGCGTTAAGCCTCTGAGCGCGGCGTTTCACTACTGCGGCGCCATTTGTACAGTAGGACCGGCATCTTGCCGGTCAGCGGAAGAATGAATGACCGGCAAGATGCCGGTCCTACTGAGTGTTGTCGCAGCCGGTGAGGTCACGTACCTTTGCCGTTTCCCATGGCCACCGACGGAAATATGGCACCGAACTTGCGAAACAGAGTCCTAACCTGGATTGCCGCATGCACTGGAATGAAGGATGCCAACCACCGCCCTTGACTTTTTTGGAATCTGCTTCAACTTAGGGGCGGTCGATTCACAAGATAGAGGGATTGTTACCGTAACACGCACGGAAATGGCCCACTACCCGCCGTCAGTACGAGACCTTGGGTAGTGGCGCCCGCCGGCTTTCCCAAATTTTGTGGTAACGTACGATTGAATTTTCGAGCTTTAGGAAGGACTACGTTTCATGGACAAAACGCTGGTAGTGGTTGAATCACCGGCTAAAGCAAAAACTATCAAGAAGTACCTCGGTACCGGTTATGAGGTGAAGGCATCGGTAGGACACATCAAGGACCTGCCGCAGAAGGAATTGGGCGTCAAAGTCAACGAGGGATTCGTACCGGAATATCAAATTATCAGTGGAAAGGAGAAGGTGGTCAAGGAACTTAGCGCAGCGGCCCAAAAGGCTACGCGGGTTTTGCTGGCCACAGACCCGGATCGGGAGGGGGAGGCTATTGCCTGGCATCTGCGTGAGGAATTGAAGAAGCCTGCAACAAGTATTTTCCGCGTTCTGTTCAATGAGTTGACTGAGAAGACAATCAAGGAAGCTATCGCTCATCCTTTAAGGCTGGACGAGAACAAATACAATGCCCAACAGGCTCGGCGCATACTGGACAGAATCGTGGGGTACCAGATCAGCCCCCTGCTCTGGGACAAGGTTCAGTACGGGTTGAGTGCAGGAAGGGTACAGTCCGTAGCACTAAGACTTATCGTTGATCGTCAAAGCCAGATCGATACGTTTGTTCCTCAAGAATATTGGAGCATCACGGCCACCCTCGTGGCCGGCACTCCCCCTTCATTCGAGGCCAAACTGATCGAAGACGACGGAAAGAAGATCGAGATATTGGACGCGCGCTCTGCCGCTCGCTTGGCAGCCCGCGCACGAGAGTTCCCGTTCGAGGTCGCTGACGTCAAACGCCGTGAACGAAGTCGTAAGCCTGCGCCTCCCTTTATCACTTCCACACTTCAACAGGAAGGATCCCGGAAGTTGAGAATGACGAGCAGCCGCACGATGCGGATCGCACAGCAGCTCTACGAGGGAATCGAGCTTGGCGATGCGGGGGCGGTGGGTCTCATAACCTACATGAGGACCGACTCTCCCAGGATTGCTCCGGAGGCATTGGCCGCGGTCAGGGACTACATCCAGAGCAAGTACGGCCCCGAGTACCTCCCCGAACAGCCTCACACCTACAAAGGAAGAAAAACCGCCCAGGAGGCACACGAGGCCATTCGTCCCACTTCGATGGAGCTTCCGCCCGAAAAAGTCTCGCGCTTTATGGACAAAGCCCAGAGCGCTCTTTACACCCTGATATGGAACCGCTTCGTAGCCAGCCAAGCCGCGCCGGCTGTATTTGACCTGACAACAGCCAATATACGGTCTGGTAAGTTGCTCTTCCGAGTTACTGGTTCGGTCATGAAGTTCGATGGCTTCATGAAGATTTATTCGCAAGAGAAGGAAGACGAGCCAGGTCAAGGTAATGGTGAAAAAGAGGACGCCGGTCGATTACTCCCCCCCCTGAAAGCCGGCGACAAGCTGGCGCTGAAGAAGCTCTTGCCACGTCAGCATTTCACTCAGGCGCCGCCGGCCTTTAACGAAGCCTCACTCATCAAGGAGCTCGAAGAGCAGGGCATCGGCCGGCCATCTACCTATGCGGAGACTGTCAGCACCATCCAGAAGCGAAAGTACGTCGAACTGCAAGATAAAAAATTCCGGCCGACCCTTCTTGGCCGTATTATAGCCGGGCTCCTGGTGGATAGCTTCCCAAAGTTGTTGAATACACGGTTTACCGCGGAAATGGAGTCCTCACTGGACCGGATCGAAGACGGGAAAGCATCCTGGACGGACACACTTGAAGATTTCTATGGGCCTTTCAAATCAGATCTTCAGCAGGCCAAAAGGAATATGAAGAGTGTCAAACGGGAAGGCATCCCAACACAATCCAAGTGTCCCGATTGCGGCGAGCCTCTTCTCGTACGGTCAGGACGATATGGCTTGTTCATAGGCTGTTCTGCGTACCCCGAATGCGGTTACACCCAGAAGATAGCCGCTGAAAAACTCCCCAGTGCCGAGCCTGTCCCTACAGATCAAAAATGCTCCGCATGCGGCGCGCCCATGGTCATAAGGGCAGGCCGCACCGGTCCGTTCATGTCTTGTTCACGTTATCCGGAATGCAAGGCCGCGCGGCCACTGACCACCGGCGTGGCATGCCCCAAATGCGGGACTGGAGAACTTGCCCAACGCCGGACCAAGAAAGGCAAAACCTTCTATTCTTGTAGCCGTTATCCTCAGTGCGACTACTCATTATGGTACAAGCCGGTTAGCGTCGCCTGCCCCAACCCCGATTGCGACTCCGTGATCATGGAAGAACGGGCCGGCAAGAAGGACCATGCCTTTCTCCAATGCCCAAAGTGCAAGGCCAAACTTGCGAACGAGGCTGCCTAGACCTAGAGCAGTCGCCAAAAATAATGCCCGCTAGGCCATTGGAGATGGAGAATCTGAAGGGCTCCCCTTAACCGGTGTTTTGTCCGTCATTCCCGCGAACTACCATGACCTGTCAGTCACAACGGAACATGAAAGTGCAGCGATAGATCTGGTGCCACGGATGAATCCCGCGGGGCGGGACTCATCCGTCGCACCAGTTATTACTCGATGGCCTATGGATGCGTCTCCAGCAAGGGAACATATTACCACGGACGTCCGAACGGACCCGTCCCAGCACGGATCAGCCTTCGGCACATCCGTGGCACCAAATTTCTAACAACTGCTGGACAAAAGGGCAGGCACTTTCAGGTAAACGCAGGAATCCATCCTGCGAGACGTGGGACTGCACCCCGGATCAAGCCCAAGGTGATGGTGTCATTCCCGCAATACGAACAAAAAAGCTGGTAATTACTATAGCTGCGAGAATGGTAGGCTAATTCCGAAAAAAAACCCCCAAAATCGTTAGGAGGATAATTGGGGGCCGCAGGGATATGAGACGGGTTTGCCTCTACGTTGGCTTTACCCTTCCCTGAAATATGGGGTTATGAATTCCTTTTCCTTCGCAACCGAACGGAATCCAGGCATCACCCTCCGGAGGAAGGTGATGCACTTGATCTGCCTATAACGGGCTCCCGAAATTGAGCTGAATATTTCCACCCAGGGTAATGGCATTACGGTCAAATGAGGCATCAGTGCTGACGCCGGTAAGACCAAAGGGGGTTAGTCGTCAGACTCGTCTGCCCGTGATAGAGGTGCCACCTGAAGAAGGCGCCGATGCCCATACCACCAGCAAAGTTTCGGTTGTATTCGGCAAAAATCTCCAGTCCAATAACTGTTGTTGTTCCAGTTACCCGTGGAATCAACCCTCGTGCCGAGGGTGTCTGCGTTTGTCTCAGAAAAGGTCAGATTGGCAGGCGCCACAGGGGAAGCCGATCCATCTGACGCATACGTTACTCGCAGGGCCACCGACAGTGGTTTGTAGACCCACGAACGGCAGGTAACTATTGACAGTCAGGTCAGCCGTATCGTCCGGATTGAACACCACGCCGAATGCATCTGGTGGGGTTGTCGAAACGCATTGAAAAATGATCGTAGCGAAAGCCTGCGAGTAGCTTAAACGGGGTGCAACATGCCCAAGTTGCCGCGGCGTCAAGGTACCACCACTCCGTTCGAGTATTCCACGTTCTGTTCCCTACGCCCGGACTGTTGTAGGCGTGTTTGTCCCGTTGGGAACAATCGTAATGGTCGGTTCCTGTTCCGAACCCTCGCCGATTTGACGGGATGAGCACCCAACCGTCAAGATCAATGCCACAGGTTTCATTTAGATTGATTTTCTGTTCCAGACCCAGCCATAGGCCCGGACAGAGAGATTATGTTCGCCTCCAAAGACACTCCCAGGATTTGGGTCGGCGAAGCTCCAACCTGCTCTCCTTACGGTTTCCATCCAACCCACGTACAAAGTCGGGGGATCGAAAAGACGAGGACCTGCTGGACCGCAGGCTCCGGGACCACCACCGAACGCCGGCATGCTACCAGGCCAGATACTGAAAAGTCTTTGAGCGTGACCGGAGACAGTGAAAGAAGCCACTATTAGCAAAGCGGCAAGTACGATAAGACCCTTTTTCATAGCCATACCTCCCACACACATACCCAACAAACCCGCTCTCAGGGGGCTAGGTCCGCGGGCAAATTAAGAAATTACACCTTCTGACTTTGCTTGATAGTAGTAAAGAAGCTTGGCTATGTCAATGTTTTTTTTCAAAAAAGAAATCGGTTCCCACAGCCTCCGAGAAAATTGTGCGCGGGAATCCGAGATGGAGGGCTGAATGGAAAAGGAAATGTAATCCTTCACCGCTGAGAGTGCAGAGAACGCGGAGTAACCATTCACTTACTCTGGGGCCTCCGGACACCCAGAAAGCCTATCTTACCGCAGAGAAGAGCCCGATTATAGCGGATGCCAAAAGTCTTGTCCGATCTGCGGGAATGACACCGTCACTCCGGACTCGATTCGGGGTCCAGTCTCGCGTGTCGCTGGACCGGTTCCTGCTTTCGCAGGAATGACGGAGAAAACGCCCGTCAGGGAGAGCCTTCCGGGCTCCCCGTCTCGGATGGCGTAATGGACAACATTCTCGGCAACTCCTATAACTGTCCCTCTGCGCCCTCTGCGAGCTCTGCGGTGAGAGGCATCTTGTTCATTTCACCGATTGACTTCCGAACAGACTCCGAACTCGCTCAAGATTCTTCCTCGCAGAAATGTCTTCCGGATTGATTCTAAGGGCCTCTTGAAAGTGCACCGCAGCCTCTTTGAAATTCCCGGACTTTGCCAGCAAGACTCCAAGGTTGTTGTGGACTCGCCAATTGTCGGGATTCAGAGCCAGGGCTTTGCGGAAGTGCTCCGCAGCATCCCGCTCATTGCCCGATTTAGCCAGAAGGAGGCCCAGACTGTTGTGGGCTTGCCAGTTTTCCTCTTCAAATCCAACGCCTTACTGAACTCCCCACCGCTTCTTGATCCATCCCTAGACTTACGTATGCCTCTCCCAAATTGTAATGAGCCTCGTCAAACCCAGGGGTCATACTAATCGCGCTTAGGAAGATATGAAGCGGCCTCGGAGGCGTTACCCTGCACGGAGTAAAACCGTGCCAAGCCCGGTAAGACACCTGGGATCGGACGGCGCTAGGTCCGCGGCTTTTTGCATATGAATCCACGCTTCCGAGAGCCTATCCTGCTTCAAATAAAATTCTCCCAGCGCGAACTGGGCACGTGGGCTGACTGTGGATCGATCTCCACAGCCTGTTTCACAGTTGCCTCCGCTTTCGCCGTGTCGCCCAGCGCGGCGTAAGCAGCCGCCATGTTAACATACGAGGGGATGATAGACGGGGCTCGATTTCCAGAGCTCGCCGAAAGGTTGCAACCGCCTCAACGTTCTTGGCCTGCCGCTGAAGTGCGACACCAAGACTGTCCATAGCGTCAACGGCTAATCTGTTTCTCAACGTTTTCGGCATAAGGAGGCAGGGCCTCATCAACTATCCGTCCAAAACGCAACCGGGTCCTGCCACAGATTTGACTTGGAGACAGTGACCAAACTCATCACGGCGACCAGCATCGCGGCCAAAAGGCCTGCAGGTACAGGCCCCCAATACCATTTCTGTTCGGGCAGAGACCTCGTTCTTACCAAGATTTCTAGAAGGACATCCCCCAACACCACCAAGAGCCCGAACATGGGAGATTCGCCCTGTAAGCAAAAAAGAGATAGTGCGGGACACAAAATGACTCCGGCGCCAGATTGACGAGAAAGAAAAGCAACCCAAATCCTGTGAGCGGCCGTTTTCGGATCAAGACAATTCCGGCAGCGAGAATAGCAAGCGCGCCGAGGACCGAGGCCGCGATCACGGGAGATTCCAAGGGCGAGCTGAATATCACATGCGCGGTGGTGAAACTGCACATTGGAGGGCACCGGCACCACAATCAGCGCCAGATAATTAAACAATACCCTACACTGGGAGATAACAACCTGCGACAGGGTTAAGTTGCTAGCCTCATAGTATTTGGCAATAGTGGCGAAGATCCCCAGCGCTTCTCCGCCCACGCCGTGGGGACGCTCCACAAGTGCCAGCATTCCCAGCAAAGGGAGCAGGATTGCAGCAAAGATGCCCATGCGCTTGAAGAGGCTCTTCCATCCATGCCAAAAGAACGCGATTTCAGCGAGTACCAATGCCACGGGTAGTGTGACCGCCTTCTCCTTGCTAGCTAAAGCCAAACAAAAGAGCACCAGGCAAAGGACGTAACCCGCTACACTGTAAGGAATTCGGCCGGCTCGAACGGCCAAATATACTGCCAAAGCGGATATGTAGAAGAAACAACAGAGGAGCCCCACTCGTTGCCAGATGTAGTCAACGAAATAGGTTTGGATTGGATGTACCAGGAAGATCAGCCCAAGAAATAAGGCGACAATCTGTTTTTCGCGTCGAAATCCCTGACCCCGCTGGCCCGACAATTTCCAGGATCAAGATGAAGGCCAGGGTTGCCATTAATGCGGTCATAGCCAAGATGACTGCATTGACGATCCGAAAATAAAACGGATTCATCCCCCATATCAGGTAGTTGAGATAGAAACTGGTCATCGCGACTGGGCGCGACGGGGCAATTTGGATGAACCTTGAACAGGTCGCCTGAAGCGAAAATGTGCTCCTTCGATTCCAGTTGGTAAGCACTATCAATATACATGGGCAGCGTGAAAGGCGGGATAATGAAGCGCCAATGTCACGAGAATGAATAACGGCAAAGCAGCCAGTAATAAAAAACGCTGATGCTTATGCATGGCGGCCTCTGCGCAGGCGACTGCATGCCGGTCCGTCCTTATCATCCGAGGTACTCCGAGAGAATTAGCGCTGGAATCTCTTTCCCCGCGCGAAAACACCGCAACCAACTTAGCAAGAACATATATTACGTCAAGAGGCTTCGTCGCTACCTAGCTGGACTTGCTGGGCAGCCCCATCCGCCACTGAACGGATACTGATCTTCAAGATGGATACTAGTGCAGAATCGCATGATGGGGTATACTTAGCGCCTAGAAAAACAGGCTGTTCGGCGCATCGGTAGGTTGGCAACCGCAGTCAAGCCATTAAGTGCCTCCCATTTAGCCGATACGCGAGATTCCAGACGTTCCAGGGCTGTTGAACGGGCGAGTGGGGATTGCGACGTTCACAGAATATTAGGTGTTCCCCATAATTTCAGAAGGCTGCACTTAAGACGCTGATGAGCCGGCGCTATGCCATGAGAATCGTGAGTTAAAGGAGTTTGAAAACCCCATATGAAGCTGCTCAACACGGCATTCGGGATTCTTGGAGCCAAATTTCTGGGGCGTCCCTTCTACCTTCGATTCCAAATCACTCTCAAATGCAATTACGGTTGCCGAATGTGCGGCATCCGTAGGAGTGAAGGCCTTTCTACGGAGCTTTCCCACCAGCAGATCAGCGAAGTGGTAAGGCGGTTGGCAAGGCTGGGTGCTCGTCACGTGGTGATCACCGGCGGAGAACCCTTTCTCCGAAAAGATCTACCCGATGTCATCGCTGCTTTTGCTAGTAACGGTTTTTCCGTTCGCGTTCAGACCAACGGAGGTCCTCAAGTGACCCGCGAGCTTCTTGCCGAATGCGCACGTGCGGGGCTCAGGGACCTTAGCGTATCAATTGACACCCTTGACGAAACGGTTCAGGACTCCATCAGCGGGACCCGCAACGTGGTAGAAAATGCACTGCGATCCCTGAGACTGGCCAAGGAATTGTTACCCGAGGGCATCACCCAAGCCAATGTGGTTGCGTCGCGCTACAACATTGAAGAGCTGCCGGCCCTTGTAAGTTTTTTCTGGCGGATGGGCGTGTACACGTACATAACTCCCGTGATGATAGCCCAGGCCGCAGACGGACCTAATGGTGATTACCGTTTTCGAGGGTCAGACGGGGCGTTCAGCCTCCAAGACCTCGATCCTGGTGTCCGAGACCGTGTAGTGAACGAACTGATCAGTTTGCGTCGACGCCGAATGGGGCTAACGAATTCGACCCGATTTCTTCTAGACTGGCGGCGATATATGGCGAATGAGGATGCTTCGTGGCGGTGCCAGGCAGGGCAACTCAGTTTGGACATTCGGCCGGACGGCGGCATCTGTTTCTGCAAAGAGCAGGAACCAATAGGCAATATACTCGATGAGAGCTTTTTCTCTTTTTATCGGAGCCGTGAATTTCGCCGGCAAGCAGCCGAGGCCGCAAACGCGTGTGAAGGTTGCTTTTACGGTGAGTATCGGGAGCCATATTACGCTGTTCGCGATATGGCGGTGTTAGGAGAGTGGATTAGAGACTGGTTTTTCACCTTTAGACACGGCATGCGCTTTTCACGCCGTCGATGAGACACGGAGAGACCGTTTTCCGTTCTTCGAATCAGCGGCTCTTTCCTGCTCTCCCTGAAGCGGGCGGAGCAGGAGGTATCTCACTCCAATTAACGGAACTGAACGGATTAGGGGTGGCGGTAGCCGTAGCCGGTGTCGGGGCGCCTTCTGCCAGCGGCTTAGATTTCTTTGTGAAACCGGAAACGTAGGATTCTGCTTTGTCGATAGGGTAACTCAGCATTTTGCCCAGGATCCAGAATACGTACATCTGTTCCCGCGGGGTAGGGGGCGGGGGAAGGGTAGGATCCGCTGCGGGCTGTTCGGCCTGCGGCACATACGTGGCTTCATGGTAGCTTGGCTTAACCGGAATGAGTTTCTTTCCGGGGCTTTCCGCCTGAGCTAAACAGAGAGAAGCTACCCATGAGAGGACCAGAAACGAAATCAGAAGAGTCGCGCGCATGAAAACCACCTCGGGCCTGGGAATTTCGTGACCCTTTATCACATCTTTTTCAAAAAGCCAGATTTTTTTTGAGCGCAGCCGGAGGAAATCGGAGGAGGGAACGATCGCGGACAGTGCCTGTGAACGAGGTGGAAGTGCCGCGAATAGCCCCTTATAGGTAAGGGCTCCTCACCTCATGTCCAGTCCATGGGTTTGGATTTCTTGTCCTTTTCGTCTCGAGGACCGCGGTCCGGGCTGGATTCGGGCCTCTTGAAAGGCCCCCGGATGGTGGTATCCATCAGGGAAATCCCCGGCGACCCCGGCGACAACCTGATTGCGTATTCATAGCCGTCGCGCACAAAGACCACCAGCGGTTTGATCTTTCCTCGTTTAGCTTTCGCCGTGAGAGCGAGGAGTTTGCCTTCGGTGAGGCTCCCGACGCCGTCATACTCAATGATGACGTCTCCTTTGACCATACCCGCCTTCCGAGCATCGGATTTGGGGGAGAAGTCTAGGATCATGACCCCCTTGACGTAGGTCTCCGCGGCTGCTTTGGTTGCAGGCTTCTCTGCGGCTTTTTGGTCCGGCGACAGGGACCTGGATCTGCGTTCCTTCTCTTTGGCAACCGCTGTGACCACCGATCTCTGGTCTGCTCCCGGCACCCATTGCTTGGTCAAGAAGTCATTGGCGAAATGAAAGACTCGTTGGGGGGTGCTTGTTTCGATGATCACCCTGAAGCCGAAGTTTTGGGTTGCGACGTCCGGCCTGGACCACCCTCGAAAGGCGCATCGAAGATTGACTGGGCCGAAGGTCCACTCCCCCCCCTTCATGACCCGATTTTCCCCGTGTCCGGGCCCTTCGGGGTCAACTTCGGGGGTGAACCGGTAATAGTCCTCGCCGTAGTAATCCCTGACCCACTCCAGGACGTTCCCTGCCATGTCGTAGAGTCCGTAGGGGTTCGGTTCGTAGCTACCTACTGGAGCCACGTATTTGTACCCGCCATCAGCGTTTCGATCCCTCCATGGGAAGTCCTTATTCTTATCCGCGTAATTGGCTCGGCGGCCGTCGGGAAGCTCATCCCCCCAAGGGAACTGGGCCATGGGGAGTCCGCCACGAGCGGCATATTCCCATTGAGCCTCAGTTGGGAGCTTGTAAGGGAGCTTTTCCTTGGCGGTCAGCCATTCGGCGAAGGCTTGAGCATCATTGTGCGAGACCATTGCCACCGGTTGGTCGTCCGCAATCTTCCAACCCGGGTTCCGCCATGAGGACCCGTCTTTTTTGTCAAACCGATTGTTTTGTGAATTGAACACTTGGCCGCCCTTTTCGTCCTCCGCGTCGGTGACATAACCGGTCTCGTTGACGAAGGCTTTGAATTGCCCGACTGTGACTTCAGTTGCAGCCATCCAAAACGGTCGAGAGATGCGAACCTTGTGGAAAGGATACTCATTTTCCAGGGAAACCGGCTGCCCTTGGGCCAACGTGGTCATAGCCCACGCAATGTCAGCCTCCGAGCTTCCCATCACGAAGGAGCCGGCCGGGATGCGAACCATCGACATGCCCAATGAATTGGTAAACGATTGAGTTCCTTTGTCCTGGGTCAGATCGATAAAATCCTCCAGGACGTTCTTGACGAAAAACTGAGACTCGTCTGGGGAAGCCTTTCCCTTGGCGGCAGATGAGATGAATTCTTCCACTAGTTTCCGGGCTTCAAGTCGGCGCCCGGTTGCCACAAGCTCCTTGGTCTGATCAATGAGACGCGTAACCTGCTCATTGGTCAGGAAGCTTCCGCCAACAGTCCGTTCCGGACTCTCATCGCGCGGGGTGGGGACTGCCGCTACCCGGAATCCCGACATGTCCGTGCAGAGATCCGGCTCGATCCCGAACCGAAAGGCATTTCTGGCAATCCCTGCTCCAAAAGCCCAGTTGCCTCCTCTTACAACTTTCTTCTTGCCTGTTCGAGGACCTGCCGGGTCCGCAATTTCTTTGGATGCGCCTTCTTCATAGGCTTTGGGGTCATAGTAGTCGGAACATAGCTGCCACGCATTGCCGACCATGTCGTACAGCCAGAACCTATTTGGTTCAAAGCTCCCAACTGGAGAGACCCTTGCGTAGCCGTCCTCAATTGTGCGGTCTGCCCAAGGGACAGGACATCGTCTATCGGCCAGGTTGGCCTTTTTACCGTCCGGATACCCGTTGCCCCACGGGAATCTTTCCCCCTCTTTTCCACCGCGTGCAGCGAATTCCCACTCAGCTTCCGTAGGCAGGTAATATCGGCGCCCGTCCTTCTTCTCCAACCAGTCACAAAATGCCTCTGCGTCAGTATGACAGACAAGGACCACCGGATAATCATCGACATCCTCACTTCCCGTGTTCTTCCAAGATGCCCCGCTTTTCTTGATCCAGTGTTTCTTGGAATCGTCATAGACCCATCCCCAGCCTTGTTTTTCGGCGACCGTTCGGTACCCGGTTTCGCTGACGAACCGCCTGAATTGCCCGACGGTGACATCATACTTCCCCAGAAGAAACCCTCGGCTGATGCGCACTGTGTGGGCCGGACTCTCGGGCTGGAGCAGGCTTTCTTCGACAGCCCACTCACTCTGGATGCGTCGTGTCTCGGCCGGGGAACTCCCCATGACGAATTTGCCGGGACGCACTAAAACCATTCTCATGCCTAAGGCATTTATCATTTCCCCGTTGACGAGAGGCTTTTCCGTAAGAGGTTCCGAAGCTTTGGAGCGAGCCGTCCGCAGCGCAGGTTCCACTCTCTTGACGTCTTCGGCAAGTCCCGAACGAGAGGCTACCTTTAAGGCCCTTTCCAGTGGCGGAACCGCAAGGTCCCACTCATGTCTTTGCCCGCGTATTGTTGCAAGCGTCTCTTCCCTTTGTAGAATTCTGAGGGATTCGGAATCGGATGGGGGGGACGACGCGAAGTCACGGCGCTGAGGCCTGGGCGATATCTGCTTGCGGTCCGACGTGCCTTTGCGATGGAGCCCCTCCAGGTACCCGGACACTGCTTCATAGAGTTTCGAGGGGCTGATTTCTCCTCTGGTTTCGGAAGAAGTGGGAGCCTGTGGGACTGATTCGCGAACCGTCCCTACTTCATGGGAACGGTCTCTTTGATCTGCGGATGATAACTGAGCAGAAAATGCAAAAAAGAGAAAAGCCGATATCAAGAGCGGCCAGGGCCAATTTGACCGGTTGGGCCTGGGCTGAATTCGAGACTAGGTTTGAGTGGCGAATCATAATTTGTCTCCGTGCTGTGCCGGTTCGCATTGAGCCCCGGCCCCACCAAATCATACTCAGAATCGGACATCACTGTGGGCAATCGATATATGTCGAGAACAAAGGAATTCGGGACCCAGCCGCTCTTGGGGCTCACTTCGCTCTGACCGCCACTACCCAATCGTATCTCACTACTTGATTTCCACCGGAATAGTTTTCTTGAGCTGCTCGGTAAGCTGGTTTCGGAGCTGAGAGATCTTCTGGTCCTGCAGTCTTCTATTGATCATGCTCCTAACCTGGACAAAAGGAGGCGTTTCGGGCTTCCTGCGATCCTCCACTTTCAGAATGTGCCATCCGAATTGTGTTTTGACCGGCCCGCCGACTTGTCCCTTCGGAATTTTGAAGAGGGCCTGCTCGAACGATTTTTCAAAAGATCCCTTGGGCAGCCAGTCTCGGCCATCCGGTAGTCCCAGATTGCCGCCCATTGCCGCTGCGGGGTCAATCGAGTGCTTCTTTGCCAGTTCTACGAAGTCCTTGCCGGCTTTGATCTCATCGAGGATCTTGTTCGCCTGAGCTTCGGTCTTCACTAGAATATGGCGAGCCTTTATCTCTTCAGGCGGAGTGAACTCGGACTTGTGTTCTTCGTAGTAGGCCTGAACTTCTTGCTCTGACAGGAGAGGATTCTTTGCAAGCTGTCGTCGGAAGTACTCTCCGCCCAGGTATTCGGTCTGAGCGTAATTCAGCCGTGTCTTGACCGCCGCTTCCTTGTCTATCCCTTCAGCTTTGGCAGCCTCGGCAAATAGCATGGAAGATACAACCTCATCCAGAATTTTCTTTCGACCGTCGGGGGTCAGAAACGGAACTCTATTTTCCTCAGGGATCGTATTAATGATGTTATCCAGCATTTCGCGAGTAATTTGGTGATTGCCGACTTTGGCTATAACGTCTCCGCCTTGAGCAGTCGCGGACGGGTCAGTTGCGAAAGCATTAACAATCAAGAGCGTAATTAGAATGAATAAAGACCCGATAAACTTCATTTTTTACCCCTTCGTTAGCACACCAGGAGTTCGCGGCGCTCTACTAATCACGGAGAATCGAACCTTCTCCTTGACATCCGCGTAACGCAGCGAATAATAGGACAACAGCCGTGGAAAAGCAAGCAGGGGACTGAGAAAGCTCAGGAAAGGTCAGCGGCGGATGAGGATCAGTCCGTGGGTTCCTCTGACGGCTTATTCTCCTTCTCGGAGGAGATTACATGCAGGTGGGGTTTGGTGCCGCGAGCAGGGGCATTGTAATTCAATCGGGCCTGGCCGATAAGATCTGAAAACTTCACGAAATCCGAAGGCATGAACTTGAGGCTACAGTGCGGAAGATTGATGTGCACCACACCCCCCGGACACACGGAGACGGTACCGAAGTTTTCCGCGCTGGAGAGTATAGTCTGATCGTCCAAGTCGTGCTCCTTCACAGTCTTTTTTTGATTATAAGATTCGGCACATGTCTTTGCAACAGTAAACTATTTTGTGCATTTCTACGCACAAGGGCGCACCCGCGGGTGCGCCCTTGCAGCCAGCTAGGGCCCTATGAATCATGGTTTACGGAAGCAAGCCTATGGAGTAGGTCTTTAGTTCATCCATAGTAGCCACATCCATCCGTTGTTCGGCCAGACCTCGAGCTTGCCGGTAGGCCAGCTCGAGCTGTTCTCTGAATGTTTCGTTACACGGGTACTGTTTCACTGCCGCTGAAAGCCGTTTCATGCCCTTCAACCAGTATTGTCTCTCAGTTGCCCAATTCTGCTTTTCTTCCTGGTCTATCTTTTCCATTTCAGTATCTAGCGCGGCTTTATCCTGTACGGTTTTATCCTTGTCTGCCGCGATCTTATCTTGCTCGGTCTTGTCTTGAGTTTTCTTCGCATCGCCGGGGGCAGCAGACTTGCCGGCTACGGACGCGGTCGGAACAGACTCTTCGAGCTTGGCCTTTTGAAGTTGGGCGTTCAGGCGCTTCTTGGCCCTTTCTACCATGGCCGTCTGGGCTACGAGATATTCGTATCTGGCTGCCTCCAATGTCCACGTGTCGATAAGATTCCGGAAGTAGAAGTCAAACGGTGACAGTCCCCGTGCCGTTTTCATCATCTCCACATTCCTATCGAGTTGTTTGACTAGATCCTCTCGGAACGCACTGTCCTTCTCAGCCATGGCACGAATCAGTCGACGAAATTGGGGCGAACCCGTAGAAATACCCACCTTCCCCCTTTTAGTGGAGGCAACTACTGTCCCATAACGCCGCCACATTTCGATCGCCTCAGTCTGCCCCATGTCATCCAAGCCCAGCTCGCTCTTGAGCACCTGCCTGAATAAGCGCTCATATTTGTTCAGGACAAGGGCGTCTATTCTCTTGATAGCAGTATTGCTGAACTGATAGGCAATGAATTTCATAGGGTCCGAGATCTCCCCGTAAGACTCGAAAGCCGTTTGATACAGCGCCCGATCCTGTTCGCGGGTCTTCGTCGAGGTTTCGGGCTTAAGGTCGAACCCTTCCGGACCCTCGGTTGTCGTCTCGACTCTAATCGGTCTAGTTCCTTCTAACACTGCGTAAGCGTGGCCGGGCAACAAGAAGCCCTTGACATCCAATTTGGCGTCACGGGCGAGGAGCGTGTACAAAATGGAACCACTCAAGCAAAGGTACTTTTTGTCTTCGACCACACCCTTCGCTGAAATGCCGTCAAGCGCGTGGTACTCTTGCAAAGCATTCCTCTTTAGCCAGACAAAGAGCTGCCTGGCCCGTTCTTCATCATTCTGGGTATTGGCGACCGCGGCCAAGGCTTTCTCTCTGAGAGTTTGAAGATCAGACAAAACTTTCTGATACTCTTGCGGAGTTCCCTCTGAAGCTTTTACGAATGCCTCGTAAGGATCACTAAAGCGCTTCTGAGGTATTTCGTCGGGATTGCAAAAAAACATTTTGTACATGACCGTGGGCAGTTCGTGCCGATCGGGAATTTGATCCGCCAGCTTCACTTCTTTTTCCAGTGCGGCCAATATGAACTTACGCACCACCATGTTCACTACAAAGTCGGGGCTGTAAGTTCTGGCAACTGCGGGATGCCTGATCAGCAACTCACTCACCGCACTCTTCAGCTTTTCCACTATCAGTTTGCTGTCGTCACCGACCATCAGCCTGAGGACAAGGGTGGCCCAATCGTATGGAGGTGGCGAGAGCAGCGCGCAAACGCGCAACTTTTTCATAAGGTAGGGATCCCCCATAAACTTGGAATCCGGGGAGATAGCCGGGGCCGCATATGTAAGCACTGCCGCGTAATAATTGCCTGTGTCTTCGTAGCGCCATCCCGTAAGACACACGTCGTCGTAAACGATATGCTTGTTCAGGCTTTGCGACATTTTCAGGTATCGGTCGCCTTCAGTGATGTAGCCCATGCGGTAGTTCAACTGAGCCAGATATAGGTAGGCCTCGGGGCTACTGGGCCTAGCGAGGGTAGCCCGCAAGAAATACTCGGTCGCATCCATCTCTTGCGATCGGGTTTCGCCCGTTTTCTTGCCATCCCCGCTCTTCAGCATCCCGAGCTTGATGAGAGCGTAATAGTTCTCAGGATCGGCCTTTACGACCGCTTCGAATTTTTCCATAACCTTGACGGAGTCTCCACCGGCCTTTTCGGCCTTGAGCGCCTCCAAGAGGAGGTCATCGGCGGAGATTTTTTCCGCAGCAAGAACGGTGTGTGAGCCGGCCGCGGCCAAGAAAAGGACTAGAAAGCACGCCAGGAGCAGGCTGTTTGCTCTCATCGCTTCCCCCTTAGGAAGAGTTTGGAATGACTAAGTATACTGGAAATAATGAATAATGTCAATTTTAGAAAGCGACCAAGAGTCTGTGGGCTACCGCAGGCGGGCCATCTGATAAATCTTGACATCCCGCCGATTTATCATGTATAATTTGATATATTTTAGCTAACTATCAGAGTTGCAAAGTCTTGTGAGGGTTCTCGCCCGCGGTAGCGGGAAGGAGAAAGTATGATGCGCAATAAAGCCGGTTTCTTGATCTGCTCCCTCAGCTTCTTTATCGTGGCATGCCTGCCTGCCCTTGTCGGCGCTCAAGAAGAAATGAGGCCGCCTGAAAAAACGCGCGACGGATTATTTGAAATAACGTTGAAGTCTCTGGAGCCGCGGACGATGACAGTGGACGAACTGGTCCGCGACAGGGATCTGAACCCGGGGGCGCTGTATAGGGTCAAGACCGGCGGGTATCTTGCCTTTGATGAGGCTGAATGGGTTGATAAAATTGAGTTCAAAGTTTTTGACCGACCTGTGACAGAACTCCCGCAATACAAGAGATTCAGTGAACTCCTCGTTGACATCAATAACAAAATAAGTGGCATCAAAGATGTGCTGGGCAAATACGACCAGCTGGCTTTGCGCCTGATGAACATCTGCGATAAGAGCCGGTTCCCGACCTTGCAGGCCATTGACGAGAATATTGTCCAGCAATTAACTGTGCACCAGAAACTGCTGCTCTTACGGGACCTCGTGGTTAATTCGCTCAACCGCTTTGTCCGGGACCGCTCTTGCGTTAACCGGCAAGCAGAGTACCAAAAGACACTGGAGCTGTACTCCAGGCAGCTTGCTGAACTGAGTCAGAATTACGATCGATTGAATAGAAGGGGTATGCAGCTTGCCCAGGACTTGAAGTCAACCGCTGGGGAACCACCTGAGAGCAAGAAAACGGAGGAACAGCCTCCACCACCGCCGCCCCCACCCCGCCGACGATAAGCCGGGCCGGAGAAATATCTTAAGGTTTGAGCGAGAATCACTCCCTATCGTAGCGCGGTCTGTTGAAAACAGCCCTGAATAGAGGCAAGAGAACGGTCCCGCGTTCCGTGGGATGCCCCTCCTGTGCGACAGGGTTCTGCTTTCAACGCGTGACTGGATAATTGGACGGACTACCCAACGGGGCCAACACGAACGACAAGCACCATCAAATTACGGATTGCCGAAATATGCCGCGTAACCGCGGGTCGGCATCGGTCTCCGGTATCCTGCTGGCCGGCGGACAATCCCGCAGGATGGGAGGAGTAAATAAGGCCCTTTTAGAGGTCGGGGGGAGCCGGATCGTCGAACGGGTCGCTTCAGCTTTGTGCCATGTGTTTTCGGAAGTCCTGCTCATCACCAACTCACCTGATGATTTCCAATTTCTGGGGCTCCCCATGTTCAAGGATCTCGTGCCCGGCCGGGGTTCCCTAGGAGGTCTGTACACCGGTTTAAGCGCTTGTAAAGGGGACTACGCGTTCCTCGCGGCCTGCGACATGCCCTTTTTGTCCGTGGACGTTATCAGACACATGCTGAACATGGTTGAGGGATTCGATGTTGTTGTACCGCGTATCTCCGGTATGTTGGAACCGCTCCACGCAGCATATTCCCGCGAGTGCCTCCCTTATATCGAAGAGCTGTTCCAGCATGAGGATCTCAAGATCTTGAATTTTTACGAGAAGGCTAAGGTGAGGGAAGTGTCCGAGAAGGATCTGCGCCTTTTTGATCCAGAGCTTCGCTTTATCATGAACCTCAATACACCGGAGGACTTGCAGCGAGCCCGGGATTACGCAGCGCGAAGATTGCGGTGACTAACGGTAACCTTGTCATTCGAGTTCTGTCGCAAGCAAACCGATTCGCTTTGCTCAGCGCATCCTACCCCCTACTGTGGTGGCAGAGCTGCGATCTGCCCTAATTTGGGCGCACACACAGGTGCGCCCCTACAAATCTGGATTCCCGCGTTCGCGGGAATGACGAACGAAGGAACCCCGCTGCCAGTAAAGTAAGAACCGATTAGTGGAAGCATGCGAACGAGGGGAATCTTGCGATAACTTCCCCCCTAATATTCATACGGCAGAAATAGCTTCCTGTGCTCGTCAAGAGCGAATCGATCCGTCATACCGGCTATATAGTCGCATACTATACGTTCCGGGGGGTCCTGGTTTTCCAAAATCTTCTTGTGGACACTAGGAGGAAGCTGGGGCGGCCTCTGGACGTATTCCCGGAATAGGTCTCTGAGCAGGCGATCGGCTTTGTATTGCATTCGCAAGATCTTGTGGTGCGTGTAGAAACTCGAGTGAAGAAACTGATTGAGCTGTTGCTTCCATCGTTGCATGCGAGGTGAAAACCCGACCACCGGGCCGTCAGACCGTGTTATTTCTATCGGGCTGCCGATATTGCCGTGTGAGAGACGTTCTTCGGTCCCCTGGACCAGGTCTCGTATGAACGTATCTATCAGCACCCGGATACACTGATACAAGAAGGTGTCGCGATCCAACGTCGGATGTCTCTCTCGAATGATCCGAGTTACCTCGTTCCAAAGATCCAAGTCCCCAAGATCGCTTTCGTCAAAGAATCCCGACCTGAGCCCGTCTTCGATGTCATGACAGTTGTAGGCTATTTCATCCGCGAAATTAACGATCTGAGCTTCCAACGTCGGTTGCGGCTCGGTCATAAACTCGCTGATCACATGCTCTGGAGCCTGATCATACACTGTTGAGTGGCGAATAATTCCAGCTCGTGTCTCGTAAGTGAGATTCAGGCCGGGGAAATCAGGGTATCGGGCTTCAAGGACATCTACCACCCTCAAAGACTGGCTGTTGTGCTCAAAGCCCCCTTTGTCGGACATGAGTTCACTGAGCGAATGCTCGCCGGCATGGCCGAAGGGGGTATGACCGAGATCGTGCGCTAGTGCCACTGCGTACGTGAGGTCCTCGTTGGCTCCAAGGTACTGGGCCATACTGCGGGCAATCTGGCCCACTTCCAACGTGTGCGTGAGCCGCGTCCTGTAGTGGTCCCCTTCGTAATATGCAAAAACCTGGGTCTTGTATTCGAGCCTGCGAAATGCTTTTGAATGGATGATCCGATCCCTGTCCCTCTGGAAAGAAGTACGGTAGGGACATTCCTCTTCCTGATGTACGCGTCCCCGGCTGTTCTCGGCAAGTAGAGCATATGGGGCCAGGAACGATCGTTCCCTTTTTTCCTGGATTGATCGTTGTATAATCACGCGATGTTATCCTGTTGCTATCGAGCTTCCCGATGCCGAGGCGGCAAGACCTGGTTTCCATGGAAACGAGTAGCCGCGGCAACGACGGGCACGGAGGCCCGTCGCTACCAACCCGACAGTAGGGACCGGCGTCCCTGCAGGTCCGAGTGGCCCAACAGTCAATCATTCCTCACCTGCCTGGCCCGGACAGGATAATATTCACCAGCAGTGCGAAGAAGGCCACTATCCCCACCGACACCAGTATCCAAGTTACAATCCCCAAGCCGCGTCTCGCAGGTGGCGGCTCAACCAAAGGGGCTTCTCTTTCCGAGGGAAAGCGGAAGCTGTGAAAAGCGTCCGACGGCAGACTGTGTTCCGAAACCCCATTGCCGGTAGTCCGTGGTGCAGGTGAGCCCTTTTCCCAGGCACTAGAGGCCGCAGTGGGAACTTCAGGCGCTGGAGTCTGATCCGTTGCTGGCTGATCTTGAATGACCCCGATCCCCTTGCAATGAGGACACCGTATCTTAAATCTTTGCCCCTTGGGAATACGGCTCTCGTCTACTCTCATTTTCCCCGCACAATGGGAACACTTGACAATCATGTATCTTGATGCCTCTCAGGCGTGAGCGTTGCTTCGCGGAAGGGACTGTTCGCCGGTTCGCTCTACACGCGTAACCTTCTGCTCTGTGGTTCTTATCGTATCCGTGCGACAGGTGTCAATTGCTCGCGTCGATTGCCATAGGAGCGATTCCTTTATTGGAAGTCGTCGAAGTCCTTGAAAACATAAGGGTCTATCTTTCTATGGTCCTTACTCCTTGTGACGGCAGACTCATGTATCTGCCCTGGTCCGCTCTCCGCCGCGACACTCAAGTCGAGAAAGAGTAGCGTTCCACCAACCACGGCCGCGGGGATAAATAATAAATTCAAAAAGGGGATCGAGGCCGCCACGATGTTGCCGAGCCCGAATCCGATGACTGATCTGAACCGGGACCGCAGGAAATTCTGCTTCTTCTTCCAGGTGAATCGCCTCCGGTCCATGGGATACCCGAGGTATTCATAGGCAAACATGTAAGATGAGATCAGCGCTCCCGCGCCAGTGTACATAGGTACACCGACCCCCGGGACCAATAGAAGAAGTAACGCTGCGACCAAAAGGGCCAGGTAGATTCCAAGCACTTTGAACGAATGGCCTATAGACCGGGCCGAATCCTTCAGTAGCTGCAGTACGGAAAACGGTGTGTCGTGAAAGGTTCCCCTGACTATTTCCTCTGTTTTTTGCGAGACGAGATCATTGAACGGCGATGCCAAGGCTGAAGCCACCCGTGTGAATACGAAGAAAAAGACGACCGACAAAAGCACGGCGGCGCTCAACAGCAACAAGTAGTACAGCACCTGCTGGTACCACGCTCCCCCGGCGTAAGCATCAAAGAAACGGGACAGGAGATAGTACAGGAGCCAATACGATCCCCCAAGCATGACGACGCCGATAGCTGTCGGCGCCGCGGCATATTTCCAGAGCACCCGATGAGCCCAAAGAAAGAGGGCCCCCCTGATCACGTAGAATGGCGCAGGCAAGAGTCGACTCGCTAACCCTCCGGTGGTATTCACTTATTGGTATCCTTGAGACGTTGGTCGATCAACGCAGCACGCATTCAATTCTTGGCTGTCAGGACTAGCAGCATTCAACTCACTTGGCTCAGGGGGCTTTCTTTATCAGCTTCAGGATCTCCCCCTCATTCGGAAAGCGACCGAGGTTTTTTTTCGAGAACACGAGGTTGCCGCCATACTCGATCTCGAACACGCCCCCTACGGACTCGATCAGCTCTGCCTGAACGGCTAGTTGGCTCTTCAATTCTTCCGCCAGACCGACGGCTCTTGGTTTGTAATTTCACTGTCCGCAGTATGTAATCTTGCACACATCCATTTGTCACAGACCTCCTTGCACAGACATTCGTTCATCCCCCACCGGAAATTATAGTCGGACCATTATCCGCTTACAAGAATTAGGAATCCTGCCAATCCCTAAGTGCTGCGTTTCACAAGTATGGTGGCATTTGCCAGTAGGACCGGCATCTTGCCGGTCATTCATTCTTATCACTGACCGGCAAGATGCCGGTCCTACTAAACGTTTCCGCAGCAAATCCGGTTCCGGACTTTTGTCGTCTCCAATGGCGACCAGTGGGAATACTCCTCCTAACTTGCTAACCAGAGCCCTAAGTTCCGCCTCACTTGTATTCCAGCACTTCGAGCTTCACTTTGCCTACCATCTTAAGCAAGGCGCTTGGGTCGTTCTCGGAATCACCGGCGGCAATTTTGATGTGAGTGGCATCCGCAGGGACTTGTTTTAAGGTAGGGTCCACAGCGAGCCAACCATTTACGTAAGATTCACACCATGCATGATACAAGAATCCCACCTGTTTGGAATATACGATGCCCGTTACGACCCGCGTCGGGATGCGCTGCGATCTGGCGAGCGCGGCGTAGAGGGCCGCGTGGGATTGGCATTCCCCCTTTTTGCTGCGCAAGACAGAGAGCGCGGCTAAAGGAGTCCTTCATCTCACTCTTGATGTTTTCCGCGGTCCAGCGGGTGAGCTTTGTGACCTTTTCCAGAGGCGAATCATTGGGCGAGACGATCTGTTTGGCCTGATCGACAATCTCCTTGTGATCGGACTGAATCGATGTCGTAGAAGCCAGGTACGCGTCGGAAACAGACCCGGTCGGATTCTGTGCGGGTCCTTTGAAGCGCGAAAGATCTTCCGCACGCACTGTGACGTCAAATTCCTCCTTAGGCCCGGTGCCCGAGGCAGCGGCAATCTTTTGGCGATGATCCTCGGGAATGAGAGATTGCTCAATACCTTGCAATCTCGCCTTCAAGAAATATAGTTTTTCGGGATTGGGTAGGGGCTTAGTAATTCGAATCAAGCTGACGTCCAGCACGAGGTCTTTGCCTGGGGCCTTTTGGTCAATAAACTTTTGCGCTGTGCTTTCATCCTCGATCATCGTGATCAGGGCGCCTCTCTGGGCTTTCTCGAGCACGGTTTGCCCCTTCTTGTCCAGCCACGAGTCTACCACGGTCCGTCCGTAATTGTTTTTCACCTTCCAGACGGCCCCGTTAGGCCCAGCCGGGCCTTTGACCCTGGATATCTCCTGATCCACTTTTTTTATCCCTCGCTCCCCTGCATCGAAAACGTCGAAAGTGTAAGTCTGTCCCTCTTTCAAGCCACGCAACGCAGGAATCAAAGAAATCGCGCTTGAATGATATATCTTCCCATTCAGTCGGTATTCGAGGTTCCGCTTTTCTCCCCCTGCCGTAATATCCACCAGAAACCGCTCTCCCTCGGTCCTGCCGACCATGGTCATATCTTCGCCGTTCATGCGAGTCACGGACTGGAATGAGACCATGGTAAGGTCCGGGCGCACCACGACCCTCTCTTTCATCTTGACTTCGTTGACTTTCTTAAGTGCCGTAAGTCTCATGAGCGAGTCCGCGTTTATGCTGAAGTTTTGATCTGAAGGTTCAATCTTGACATGGCTGTATCCAACTTTATCTTCGAGAAAGTACACCCCGTACCATGCTTCCCGGAAAGGCAATTTACCGACGGTAACGTAGCCGCTTATGGGTGTTGCCACTTCAGACGCGTTTTCCGTTAAGGAATGCAGAGCGCAGGAGGTTTGTGTCAGAATCAAGAGGAGGATGAAAAACCAGGCGGAATGTTTCACTTGGCATGTCCTGCTCCTGTCTCTTCCTCCCACAGGGGATAAAATCCCCCGGTCCCCATCTTTTGTGGAGAAGTGTTGGAGAGACCTTGAGACAGAATTATCCCGAGTCTTATCAGAGTATGCCAAATGCATAATTCCTAAAATTCATACGGGCCGACCTGGCCTGTTCATGCAGGCACGAGACGCCGACGATCACTATACTCCGCGCAGAACCGGCTTGCAACGGCCACGGCGCCTCGTGCCGCGCAGGATTTGAGTTGACTTTGCATTGTCCCCTGCTAAACTCAAACGTTTATACGAAGCAGCGCAAATTGATTATGATTCGCCGGGAGGCGCCAATGGATTACAAGGAAACGCTTAATCTTCCCAAAACCCCATTCCCCATGAAGGCCAGTCTGCCCAAGAGAGAGCCTGACATGTTGAACGATTGGGAATCACAGAATATTTACCATAAAATCCTTGAAGCCGGCCGCGGCAGGCAAAAATACATACTTCATGACGGCCCCCCGTATGCCAACGGTCACATACACCTGGGAACAGCTCTGAACAAAATTCTCAAGGACATGATCGTCAAATCGAAATTCATGGCCGGATATGACTCGGACTACGTGCCCGGCTGGGATTGTCACGGTCTCCCCATAGAGCATCAAGTGGATAAGGAACTGGGCGAAAAGAAGCTCCGGATGACCAGCGTAGAAGTCAGACAGCACTGCCGGCGATACGCCGAGAAATTCATAGATGTGCAGCGGGAGGAGTTCAAGAGGCTTGGGGTGTTTGGCGAGTGGGAAGATCCCTACCTGACCATGAATTACCGCTACCAGGCCACTATAGTCAGGGAACTCGGTCGGTTTTTTGCCAATGGTTCCGTATATCGAGGTAAGAAGCCTGTTTATTGGTGCGCATCATGCGTGACGGCCCTGGCTGAGGCAGAAGTTGAGTATGCAGATTCCTCCGCGCCTTCAATATACGTCAAGTTCCCGGCAGTCGATGATTTTTCCACACGAATCCCGGAACTCAAAGGAAAGCGCGTATCCGTGATCATCTGGACTACCACTCCCTGGACGATTCCCGCGAACCTGGCCATAGCCTTCCATCCTGATGAGTCGTACGCTGCTGTGGAAGCAGGAGATGAGGTCTTCATCCTGGCCGAGAGGCTTGTAGCGATCAATATGGAATCATTCGGGATAGCAAATTACCGGATCATCACGACATTCAAGGGAAGCTTGCTGGAAGGGCTTAAATGCAAGCATCCGATTTACGATCGCGAGTCGGTGATCATACTGGCCCCTTTTGTCACTCTGGATACCGGCACAGGTTGCGTCCATTGTGCCCCGGGTCATGGCCAAGAAGACTACGAGGTTGGGCTGAAATACAATATTGAGGTCTATGCCCCGGTTGACGATCACGGCGTCTTCACGGACGAAGTGGACTTCTTCGCCGGCAAATTCGTCTTTGACGCCAACGAAGACGTGATCCGGAAGCTCAAAGAAGTGGGCGCTCTGATGGCCTCCGAGACCATGGAACACAGCTATCCTCATTGTTGGCGATGCAAGCAGCCGGTCATATTCCGGGCCACACATCAGTGGTTCATCTCCATGGAGCTGACCAAGCTTCGTGACAACGCTTTGAAAGCTATCGACACCGTCGCGTGGATACCAAGATGGGGACGGGACAGGATTTATGGGATGATCGAGCATCGTCCCGACTGGTGCATATCGCGCCAGAGGAGCTGGGGGGTCCCTATCACGGCTATGAGATGTGCGGATTGCGACGAGATCATTGCTCCACCGGAACTCTTCGAGAAGGTCGCCCGCCTGTTTGAGGAAAATGGTGCGGATGTGTGGTTCGAGGCCGAAGTCGCGGACCTTATGCCCCAAGGGGTGACCTGCCCTAAGTGCAACAGTTCCGCCATTGTCAAAGAAACGGACATCCTCGACGTCTGGTTTGATTCGGGCGTCAGTTGGGCGGCTGTGTGCGAGCAGCGCAAAGGGTTGGATTACCCGTGCCAGCTATACCTGGAGGGGAGCGATCAGCACCGCGGTTGGTTCCACAGTGCGCTGTTGACCTCAGTGGGAACAAGGGGCCGGGCTCCGTATGGAAATGTGCTCACTCACGGGTTTGTCGTTGACGGCCAGGGGAAGAAAATGTCCAAGTCCCTTGGTAACGTGATTCAGCCCCAAGAGATAATCAACAAATATGGCGCGGATATCCTGAGGCTGTGGGTCTCAGCCGAAGACTATCGCGACGACATCAGGATCTCCCCTGAAATATTGGAGCGTCTTTCCGAAGCGTATCGGCGCATCCGCAACACGTGCCGATTCCTTTTGGGGAACCTTGCGGATTTCAATCCCCAGGAGCATATGATCGAACCCTCCGAGATGAGACAGTTGGACCGATTCGCGCTGGAGAGGCTCAACAGGATCACACAGAGGGTCCGGACTGCGTACGAGGATTTCGAGTTCCACGTAGTATTTCACACGCTGTACAATTACTGTACCGTGGACCTGTCCTCTCTTTATCTGGATATCCTCAAGGATCGTCTCTATGTGGAAAAAACCGACGGCGCAATGCGAAGATCCGCCCAGACGGCCCTGTACCACATTCTCTCCGCGCTGGTGAGGCTCATGGCCCCGATTCTATCATTCACCTCTGAAGAGGTCTGGTCGCTGTTCGGCAAAGAAAACGGCGGAGCGTCCAGCGTGCATCTGGCGTCGTTTCCGGAGCAGATCCCGGGTGTGGAAATGACTGACCCGGAACGCAGCCGATGGGAAAAGATGCTTGCGTTGCGTCAGGAAGTGTCGAAAGCTCTGGAAGAGGCGCGGGCTGCGAAACTCATCGGCTCTTCGCTGGAAGCGAAAGTCCTCATTGAGGCCCCGCAGGCGATGGCTGAAGCAATCTCACAAATGGAAGATCCTGAAGGCTTTTTCATCGTTTCCCGGTTGGAGGTCAAGACCGTAGCCGCGCCCGCGGAGGAAGCCCAAGCTGAAGGAGCGACGGCTGGAGTGCAAGTCACGGTCTCCCGAAGCGAGGGTGACAAATGCCCCAGATGCTGGATGTGGACTTCCGACGTCGGCTCGGCCGAGGACTACCCTGATGTCTGTCTAAGGTGCGCAGGTGTCCTGAAAGAATCGGGCCTCAAGACTGGCGAATAGCAAAGCGTGGCCGATACGAATCGCAATCAAAAGCGGTAAGATCGGGGGAACCTTCTTTGTGTAAAGAAGGTTCCCCCGAGCCCCCTCCAAGAAACTCTAACACTTGCCGGAATCCCCATTTCTCCTGCGGGGAAATGGGGATTCCGGCAAAGGCCAGAAGTTCTTGAGGAGGGGTTCGGGGAGGAACTTCTTACAAGAAGTGCCTCCCCGATTCTTCCCTTTTTGATTGCGATTCGTATCAGCATCTTTGGTAAGGAGGCTAGCCATAGCCGGTAGAAAAAAGTTTCTCGTGCTCATCGTCATAGCGCTGGTGGTATTGGTTGCGGACCAGGTGACAAAGTATCTGGTTACAACCTTTATTCCCCTGCATGGAGGGCTGGAGATCATCCCCGGTTTTGCGAACCTAGTGCATGCAAGGAATCCTGGAGCCGCGTTCGGTATTTTTGCGGACTCGACATCGAATTTGCGTTCGCTGTTCCTCCTGCTGGTTTCAGTAGCCGCCCTAGTTTTCATAATCTGGATAGTGGCTGCCTCCAAGCAGATCGACTCTTACTTGCTCGTTGGATTGTCCTTCTTTTTCGGGGGTGCGACAGGGAATCTGATGGACCGCTTGAGGTTCGGCGAGGTGATTGATTTTGTCGATGTTTACATCGGAGCCTATCACTGGCCCGCGTTTAATGTGGCTGATGCTTCGCTTTGCGTAGGCACTGCGCTTCTCTTTCTCCATTTTCTCCTGCGGAAGGAACGCGCTTAGAAGCGGTTGCAAAACCGCCGATCAGTTATAAGCGTGCGAAATCGCGCATGATTTAAATCCTTGTTTTTATGAAATAATATGTATATTTAGCTCGCCGGAGGTAAGTCCGGTGAGCAAACGTCGTCGTGTACCTGACCGATGAGCAGTGGAAGAAGATCGAACCCCTCATTCCCAAGCCTCCTCCTCGACCGAAAGGAGGTCGCCCCAGAAAGGATAATCGCTTGGTCTTCGAGGGAATCCTCTGGATACTCAAGACGGGAGCCCGGTGGAAAGATCTTCCTGACAAGTACCCGCACCCTTCAACCTGCTGGCGTCGCCTGAAGGAATGGTACGAGACCGAAGTTCGTGCCGTATTTGGGGCAGATTTGGTGGGACAGGCATCTTGCCTCTCTCATTTCTCGTTCCCAGGCTCCAGCCTGGGAATGTATACTGGGAAGCGTCCGCCTCGCCTAAATAACATCCAATGCGGCGTCGGGCGATGTCCGAGCAAAGCCCGGACCACACGCGTTCCCAGGCCGGAGCCTGGGAACGATATAGAAATAGCTACTGTCTCCAGAGGGGGAAATGGATATTGCACCACATCTTACCCGGGAGAGTGAGAGTAACATCAAAAAATGTTGACAGTAGTAGTTGCCAATCCTAGAATGATCCTATAACCACATGAAGTGGGGTCGGCTCACGGTGAGAATAGCTTAATTGCCAACAACATGGTGCCTTGGTGTGTCGACCTCGAGTTGTTAAACTTGGGACACTGCTCTGACGAGCAGTAATTGTGCTAATTCCGATTCGGCCTCAGAGCCGAGATGTGGTCGTCATCCTTGCCAGGGATGATGGGGTAACTTAAGAGTAATGAAATGCCGTCAGAAAGAGCAACAGCCACTAACAATTGTTGGGTGTAAACGGGAGATAGCGTCCGCGCTAGCTATATTGATAATTGTCTATCCATTCACTTGATGCCCTTTATTCTTCACTAAGGAGGCACTCTGCATGGATAACGACCCTCAAACAACCACGGGCTGCAAAGGGGAACAGGAGGAAGAACGCCAGAACAGGAGGCAGTTCTTTAACGGCCTCGGGAAGTGGTCCCTGGCCATAGTGGCGGCCGTGGCGGCATTGCGCCACGGCCGCCCTGGTCCGGATATGAGCGGTGTCGTTACCGGGGCTACCGGCACTGATGCTGAAGGCTTCAGGGAACGTCGTCGGCGCCCTCCCAAGACTGGCTAAGAAGAAACATGACCAATACGGTCATTCCGACCGGGGGACGGGGCACATCGATTCAGCGACCGGGTACAACGATGCACACCAGGACCACAATGAGCACACCTACGGCCCACCCAAGCCGATGCCCAAGCTAGAGCCGTCCGAAGCATCGCCGACAAGAAGTCGTTAGGCAAAGCCCTTTCCTGTCCTTTGGGCAAGTGACATGGCCGTGGACTTGGCACGAACAAAGGGTCGCAGAGGAATTCTGTCCGCCCTCGCTCCCATGAGAGGAAGGCTATCTTGTAATCATTTACTTACACCTATTTTTCACGTAAGGAGGCACTCTCATGGATAACGACCCGGAAACAACCACGAGCTGCAAAGGGGAACCAGGAGGAAGAGCGCCAGAACAGAAGGCAGTTCTTCAACGGTCTAGGGAAATGGTCCTTGGCCATCATAGCGGCCGTCACTGCGCTACGCGAGGGTCTGCATGACGTGCAGAGCGCCATTGGTTCGCGGTTCGATACTCCTTCGGCGGCCGGGACGATCCTCGCCAACAGATCGCAAAGAAACGGCACGTGGACAATACTACGCACAAGACCGCCTGGAGGACCCTGGGGAGGGCTACATCGAACCTGGACGTAACCATGGCGACAGGTCATCGGCAAGCACCTGGTGCCGGGACGACTCCGAGTGTGCCAGGCGGAGCCCAGGACAAGACGCAGTGATGCCGGCTCATAATGACTGCCGGCCTGGGGGTATAAACCCTTTAGAAGAGAGTACCGTCAGCCGCTAAATCGACTTTCAGTTAACATTTGAGGTGGCCGAAAGCCCATGAAAAAAATGTTGACATGGTGGTGGTTACAATGCAGAAATGATCTTAATTGCTATTAACCCTGTGCCTTGGCGTGTCGACCTCGAGTTGTTATATTTGGAACACTGCTCTGACGAGCAGTAATTGTGCTAAATCCGATTCGGCCTCAGAGCCGAGATGTGGTCGTCACCCTCGCCGGGGATGACAGGTTGACTCAATGTTAATGAAATGCCGTCAGAAAGAGCAACAGCCACTAACAATTATTGGGTCTAAACGGGAGATAGCGTCCTCGCTAGCTGTATTGATAATTGTCTATCCATTCACTTGATGCCCTTTATTCTTCACCTGAGGAGGTACCGGCATGGATAAAGATCCTCAAACGACATCGGGTCCCCAGGAGCAACCGGAGCAAGACCGCCAGAACAGAAGGCAGTTCTTTAACGGCTTGGGGAAATGGTCCTTGGCCATCATAGCGGCCGTCACCGCGCTACGGGAGGGTCTGCATGACCTGGAGAGCGCCATTGGTTCGCGGTTCGAGACTCGGCTCGGGGGGCCGGGGCGAACCTCGCCAACAGATCGCAAAGAAAAAAGGACCGCACGGGGATCAGCCGCATATTGACGAGAAGCACTTTAATCAATACGTGCCCCATGATGACTATTATCGTCTTCTAGAACGACCCTGGCGGAACGACCCCGAGTGGGCCAGGCGGATCTACAGACAAGTCGCAGTGACGCGGGCTCAAGATGACTGCCGGCCCGTGGGAATAAGAGCGTTATAATAGCAGTTCCGCTCTCGCTGGGCTGACATGACTATGACATGGTTGACTTCGACTAGGAGGTCTCTTCATGAAAATCGATGATAACAAAGTCGTTGTGCCTGACAATGTGCCCGCAGACGATCAACAGAATCGGAGAGAGTTCTTCAACGGCCTCGGCAAATGGTCGATGATCGTAGTTGCCGCGGTATCCTTCCTTCGAGGGTCCGTCACCCAGATCCATGCCGGTGGCGAGGGAACACAAAGGCCCGAATGGGAACCGCGGGAGACTGCCTTTCAAAGGCTTGCTGAAGGCGAAGCCGCATCATCAACACGTTGATATACCGCCTGGTCACTTGAACAACCCACATGTGGACGTTGCTCACGTAGACCAAAACATTATGCGGCAACAGAAGGGGCAGCCCTCCGGCCAACCTTCCGGCCCCCTCCGACGAAGATGTATGAGTAAAGTCGTCAGGCGGCGTCTTCTCGTGTCCTGTGGGCTATTGGCATATTTTTCGACCTGAGCCACCGGATACTGTTGGGCCTGCAAGGCAGGAAACGGTCCACAACAGGAGCAGAGTGATAAATTCTCTACCCCATTGGCTTGATACCCATTATTCTTCTCTAAGGAGGTAACGGCATGGATAACGATTCTCAAACGCCCACGGGTAGCAAAAAGCAACCGGAGGAAGAGCGCCAGAACAGAAGGCAATTCTTTAACGGTCTGGGTAAATGGTCCTTGGCCATCATAGCGGCCGTCACAGCGTTGCGCGACGGCATGGATGAAGTAAAGAGCGCCATTGGTTCACGGTTGGAGACTCCTTCGGCAGGCGCGGGAGTTCCTAGCCAACAGATCGCAAAGAAAAAAGGACCGCACGGGGATCAACCGCATCTTGACGAGCCGCAGTTTAATCAGTACGGGCACGCATCAAGACTATTATCGTATTCTAGAATAGACAACCTGGCGGGGCCATCCCTTGTGCCAGGCGGATCTGACAGAGAAGCCGCGGTGACGCCGGCTCAAGATGACTGCCGTCCCGGGGGAATAAAACCGTTTATTAAAGGACTTCCGTCCCCGCAGGGCTGACATGACTATGATGTGGTTGAGTTCGACCAGGAGGGTCTCTTCATGAAAATCGATGAGAAAAAAGACGCTGTGCCTGACTCTGTGTCCGCAGGAGATCAACAGAATCGGAGAGAGTTCTTCAATGGCCTCGGCAAATGGTCGATGATCGTAGTTGCCGCGGTATCGTTCCTTCGAGGGTCCGCTACCCGGTCCATGCCGGTCGCGAGGGAACACAAAGACCCGAATGGGAACCGCCAGAGAACTGGCGTTTCAACGGCTTGCGAAGAAACAGCATCATCAACACGTCGATCAGACCGGGTGGTCACTATAACACCCCACATGGGGATGTTGCCCACGTAGACCAAAACATTATGCGGCAAGAGAAGGGGGCAGCCCTCCGGCCAACCTTCCAGCCAGCCTCCGACGAAGATGTATGAGTAAAGTCGTTAGGCACTGTCTTCACGTGTCCTGTTCGCAAGTGAGATGGTTGTAGACCTGAGCCACGGATACTGTTGGACCGGCAAAATAGGAAACGGTCCACAAAAGGGCGTATACTTAATTGTCTATCGCATTGCCTGTATGCCCTTTATTTTCATCTAGGAGGCGGCGGCATGGACGAAGATTGTCAAACGGGCACGGATCTCAAAGAGCGAGCCGATGAAGAGAGCCAAAACAGAAGGCAATTCTTTAACGGCTTGGGGAAATGGTCCTTGGCCATTATAGCGGCCGTCACCGCGCTACGCGGGGGCGTGCATGACCTGGAGAGCGCCATTGGTTCGCGGTTCGAGACTGGCTCGGGGGGCGGGGCGAACCTCGCCAACAAATCGCAAAGAAAAAACCACCGCACGGGGATCAACCGCATATTGACGACAGCACACGGAGATGGACGGACGCCCATCAGAGACTATTATCGTATTCTAGAATAGAAGCCTGGCGGACGATCCGTGTGCGAGACAGATCTGAAGAGAAGACGCAGTGACGCGGGCTCAAGATGACTGCCGGCCCGGGGGAATAAACCCTTTATAAAAGGACTTCCGTCCCCGCAGGGCTGACATGACTATGACATGGTGAGTTTGACGAGGAGGGTCTCTTCATGAAAAACAATGAGAACAAGGACGCTGCGACTGACACTGTGTCCGCAGGAGATCAGCAGAATCGGAGGGAGTTCTTCAATGGCCTCGGCAAATGGTCGATGATCGTAATTGCCGCTATATCGTTCCTGCGAGGGTCGGTACGCAGAGCAATGCCGCTAGCGAGGGAACAGGAAGGCCCGAATGGGAACCGCGGGGAACTGGCTTTCAACAGGTTGTGAAGGGGAAGCATCATCAACATGTTGATATACCGGGGGGCCACGGCGACGCGCCGCATCAGGATGTTGCCCACGTAGACCAAAACATTATGAGGCAACCGGGGGGCAGCCCTCTGGCCAACCTTCCGGGCCACCTCCGACGAAGATGTATGAGTAAAGTCGTCAGGCGCGGCTTCTCGTGTCCTGTGGGCCATTAGCATAGCTTTGGACCTGAGCCACTGAAACTGTTGGACCGGCAAAGTAGGAAACGGTCCACAATAGGGAGAATGCTGAATTCTCTATCTCGTTGACTTTATGCCCTTTATTCTGCCCTTAGGAGGCGCCAATATGGATAACGATCCGCAAGCGAAATCGGGTCCTCAAGAGCAGCCGGACCAGGAGCGCCAGAACAGAAGGCAATTCTTTAACGGCTTGGGGAAATGGTCCTTGGCCATTATAGCGGCCGTCACCGCGCTGCGCGAGGGTCTGCATGGCCTGGAGGGGGCCATCGGTTCCCGGTTCGAGACTCCTTCGGCCGGTCGGGGCGCTCCTCGCCAACAGATCGCAAAGAAAAAAGGACCGCATGGGGATCAACCGCATATTGACGGTGGTCACGACGATTATACCTTTCCTCATCGAGACTATTATCGTCTTCAAAAAACTACGCCTGGCGGAACGACCCCGAGTGGTCCAGGTGGATCTACGGACAAGTCGCAGTGACGTGGGTTCAAAATGACTGCCGTCCCATACCATAGTGGGGTAGCGGCGGGTCTACGTGACCGCCACGCTCACTCGCATGAAAGCGACTGAGCATAAACCCTTTTTGAAAGCCAGCCGGGCTGACATGACTATGACATGGTGAAGTTCGACGAGGAGGGTCTCTTCATGAAAAACAATGAGAACAAGGACGCTGCGCCTGACGAAGTGTCCGCAGGAGATCAACAGAACCGGAGAGAGTTCTTCAATGGCCTCGGCAAATGGTCAATGATCGTAGTGGCCGCGGTATCATTCCTTCGAGGGTCCGCTACCCGGACCCATGCCGGCCGCGAGGGAACAGGAAGGCCCGAATGGGAACCGCGGGAAACTACCTTTCAAAGGCTTGCGAAGAAGCCACATCATCAACACGTTGATATACCGGGGGGCCACGGCGACGCGCCGCATCAGGATGTTGCCCACGTAGACCAAAACATTATGCGGCAAGAGAAGGGGGCGCCCTCTGGCCAACCTTCCAGCCCGCCTCCGGCGAAGATGTATGAGTAAAGTAGTTAGGCACTGTCTTCACGCGTCCTGTTCGCAAGTGAGATGGTTGTAGACCTGAGCCACGGATACAGCGGGGTCTGGGAAACGGCCCGTAATAGCTGAGATTGTAAACCGGCTATCTCATTGACTTGATGCCTTTATTTTTCCACTAGGAGGTCCCGGCATGGATAATGATCGTCAAACGACCATTGGTTGCAAAGGGCAACCGGAGGAAGAGCGCCAGAACAGAAGGCAATTCTTTAACGGCTTGGGGAAATGGTCCTTGGCCATTATAGCGGCGGTTACCGCGCTACGCGAGGGCGTGTACGACCTGCAAAGTGCCATTGGTTCGCGGTTCGAGACTGGCTCAGGGGGCGCGGGCGAACCTCGCCAACAGATCGCAAAGAAAAAAGGACCGCACGGGGATCAACCGCATATTGACCAAGGGTACAACGATTGGAAGAGCGATCATCGCGACTATTACCGTCTCGAAAAACAACCAGGTGGGACCCCATCTCCAGGCGGAACAACATCGCCCGGCGGATCTCCAGCGCTGAAGGAGTGACGCGGGCTTAAGATGACAGTCGGTCCAGGGGGAATAAGCCATCTATATATGGAGCTCCGAGCCTACTGGGCTGACATGACTGTGCCGTGGTCGAGTTCGACTAGAAGGATCTCTTCATGAAAATCGATGAGAACAAAGATGCGGCCCCTGACACTGTGTCCGAAGGCGACCAACAGAATCGGAGAGAGTTCTTCAATGGCCTCGGCAAATGGTCGATGATCGTAGTTGCCGCGGTATCGTTCCTTAGAGGGTCCATTACGCGGACTCATGCCGGTCGCGAGGGAACGCCGAGGCCTGAATGGGAGCCGCGGGAGACCGGCTTTCAAAGGCTTGCGAAGAATCCGCATAGTGACTTTAAACACATTGAACTAGCCCCTGGAGGGCCAGGTTACAAGGACCACATGGAACACGGGGACTTTGCCCCCAGGACTCAGCCGGGAGGAGGGCAGCCCCCTGGCCAACCTCCGACGAAGGTGTATGAGTAAAGTAGTTAGCCACCGTCCCTTGCTCGACTGAGATGGCTATGACATAGTTGACTTCGGCTAGGAGGAGTCTTCATGAAAATAGGTGAGAACAAAGATGCGGCCCCTGACACTGCGTCCGAAGGCGACCAACAGAATCGGAGAGAGTTCTTCAATGGCCTCGGCAAATGGTCGATGATCGTAGTTGCCGCAATATCGTTCCTTAGAGGGTCCATTACCCAAAGCCATGCCGGTCGCGAGAGAACACCAAGGCCCGAATGGGAATCTCCAGACCCTGCCTCTCGAAGGCTTGCAAAGAAGCCGCATGAGCGGTGGAATGAGCATTACGAGGACAGATACATTCCGCCACGTCAGGACGGCGCCCACGTAGACGCCAAGATTCAGCCGGGAGCGGGGCAGCCCTCCGGCCAACCTCCGACGAAGGTGCAGGAGTAAAACCGACAGATGGGTCTTGTTGTGTCCTGTGGGCAATTGAGATAGTTATGGACCAGATCCGCTAAGAAGCGTTACCCCTTTGATCTAACCGTCATTTATGGAGGCCTATCAATGCCCCTCAATCATTTCTCGGCCCTCGTCTCGCCGACCTACCGCTGCAATGCGGACTGTGAATATTGTTTCCAGTACAAAACTCCGGAAGTCATGGAAGTGGATGATTTTGGACTGATTCTCCAGAGAGTCGCCACTTACCTCAGGCAACAGGACGTAGCAGAACTGACGCTTTACTGGCAAGGGGGGGAGATATTCACAATGCCTCCCGAGTGGCTCCTCAGGGCGCATGACATTTGCAGAGAGATCACTGAAAAGACCGAACTGCGTATCACTAATACGGTCCAATCGAACCTCATCGGCTACGGGCCGCGTTGGCGCCAGGTTGTTTCTGAGATGTTCCACGATAATGTGGGTTCATCGCTGGACTTCCCCAATCTGCACAGAAAGGTGGCGGGCGGCGCGCCTGAGACTTTCAATGACACGTGGTTACGCCGCTACCAGGAGGCCAAAGAGGCAGGCATCCAAATTGGCGTTATTGCGGTGCTCAATGAGGAATCATTGAGCATCGGGGCTCATGAATTCTATTCGTACTATGTTGAGAAACTGGGTATCAATTGCTTTCAGATGAACACCCCGTACCCGGGCGGTCCCCCTACGCCTGCCAAGCAAAATTTTCCGCTGGATGACGATCTTCTCAGCGCCTTCTATTCGGATCTCTTCGATCTCTGGATGAGGACAGGAAGGTCTGAAGGAGTCTCAATCAGCCCCTTTGAACAGGTTATCAAGTATTTCAGGACCGGCGAAAACGGCTTGAGCTGCGTCTGGGGAGAAAACTGTGCGAACACATTCATAGGAATTGGCCCGAAAGGCTACGTGGGGCAATGCGAGTGCTTCGTGAGCAGCTATCCGGAATATGTCTACGGGAACCTCCTCGAGTGCGAAGATATGGCCCCCATGATGAACGGTCCGATACGGAAGCAGTTCCTGGAGCGCCCGATACGGCTCATGGAAGAGGAAGATTGTGCGGAATGCGAGTATCTGGCCATTTGCCATGGCGGATGTCCCGTGCGGGCCTACAGTACGACTGGAAGCCTCTTCAGAAAAGACCCCAACTGTCAATCCAGCAAAACGCTCTTCAGTCTGGCTAGAAACGCTGCCATAGAACTCGATCGGCTCGAGAGCTCCAAACGCGTGGTTGCGTAGTCCGTGGTCAATACCCTGCTAAGAGGTTGTCGCTCAACAAGATTGCCGACCACTTGAGCTTTCACCAAAGAGTACCAATCATGGCCATTTTAGAGCAGGAATACGACGGGCAAGTGACTCTGGATGCACTGTTGCGAGTATGGCAAAGCAAGCTCCTCAGTGATTTCAATGAGGGTAAGGACTATTTTAACATTTATGTGGATAGCCCCTTTTGTGAAGGTGGGAAATGTCGCTATTGCTGCTACAGTCCAAATATTATTAAGTCACCCTCAGACAATGAGCTAATAAATAGGTACTACGGGGAAATACTGATCGACAATATTCGTGAATTTAAAGACGTATTGTCCATTCGCAATGCCGATACCGTTTACTTCGGCGGAGGCACAAGTTCCCTTATGAGCCTGGCTCAAATGGATGCAGTCTTTAAGGAATTGCAGCATAGCTTTGACTTCAGGAATTCCGTTAAAGAGAAAACATTTGAATTTAACCCGTGGCATATTACTAAGGAGAGATTGCAGTTATTAATCGATTGGAATTTTACGCATGTCACTCTCGGCATCCAAACATTTCATGAGGGAGCACTGAAGCTGAATAATCGCAGCTCCCCAGGTCTGGACCGGCTGGCCGCTGTGATGGACATGTTGGAGCAGTCCAATGTTTGGTACAATGTTGATTTGATGGCTTTCATCCATCAAGATAACTTGGAGCAAGATCTGGCGATTCTGAAAAACGACTTGGAAATCACAGAAAAAATGCTCCACCCAAAGCGTATAACACTATACCCGAATTACTATAAACTGCGAGATCCTGCGGCTTCAACTGAAAACAAAGAACATACATTCAATAAAGTCAGAAAGATGAGAGAGGTTGTGTTCAACTTCTATAGCAGGAATACATATATTGAGGCAAACCGCACCGTATTCGGAATACGAGATGAAGACTTGTATAGTAATTACCTGGACGAACACACGCTAATTCGTACGGACGTTCAAGGCCAGCCGAATTGCCACACGTATTCGTGTTCGGGTTGGCCGAACACAAATTACCATCAAAATGTGTTAGCTCTGGGAGGGTACGGAAAGAGACAGCCGTATTCATATATGTCTAACAAATTGTGCTATGAAACCAACCAAGTGGGCAACTCCAGGAAGTATCAACTCATATACGCAGAGCCCGAATTGTTTTACGACATAACAGGAAACGGTCTCACCACTGCTGCGCAAAATACCTCACCCAATTTACGCGAAGGAGTACTTAACAACATGTTGATCTACAATATTCCCGCCGCGACACTGAACAGTCATCACGAGAAGACGGTTACGGTCCGGTCCGACAATGCCCGAGAGCTGGTTGAAGCGTTTTCCGCAGTGCCAAAAGATAACCTGTGGTCCTTGCAAGTCCTCTCTATGGACTGCGATGCCGATGCCCTGCTGCACCTAGCGGACTCAGTGCAGATCGACCTGGTGCTCGATCACCCGATGACGGAGTTCGCGCGACTCTATCAGTTCGCCGAACTTACCCGAAAGCATCAGGTCCGGGTGACAGTGCGGGTTGCACCCGGAATGACAAAGGCGGTCAAGATCGCGCAGGCGCTTAACTTCAGTGTCAAGCTGGAAATCGGCCAGCCGGACGCGCCACTGGTTGATGAGCTTATTGCGCTGATCGAATACTACCTGCGGGGATCAACCGTAAGCAGTCCTATAGAGCCCTTTCACTCGCTTTTCTTATCATTTTACAGCAGTAGACCGACGAGCCTGTGGAGCCTGCAGGAAGAAGATCCGGCCGTTGATCGCTACGTGACTGACGACGGCACCGTGGCCTTCTCGAAGCGCCTTGTCTCTTTGGGAATCCCTGAAAATCAATTCACGGGCTTCTTGGGACAGTTCACGTCGTGCGGGGAGAGCGATGAATGCAGTGCGTGTGAGTTTTTCAGCCGCTGCCAGAGTTATTTCAAGGTACCCGACAAGAGTTATCAATGCGACCACGTCAAACGACTCTTTGCCTTGCTCAATGACGCTGCCGCGGAGATGAGGCAGGACGAGGAACGATTTGCCGAGCTTCAAGGCTCGGACAAATCCGATGCGGATGCAAGTGGATCACTGAGCCCTTCAACGGTGAATCAGCCTGACGCATCGGCAACGATGGAATCTTCAGCCATACCTGAAGCAACCGGCTCCAAGGCAGACGTTCTGTCATCTTTCTCTATGCGCAGGCTCGATCACCGACTCGAAGAATTTACCAGGCATTCCTGGGCAAATGACGAAGCGAAGGTTGTTTGGGAGCCGCGAATTAGTAAGGTCACTGCTTGCATCCAAGAATTGGAATGGAGGTCGATCCTCGAAGGGGTCAGAGCGTGTGCGCTCACAGCGATTGCCCCTAACGAGCTTGAAACCTTCGGCGCCATGCTCTCAACGTACGGGCTGACCGTGGCGCCTTTAGAAAAGATTGCTGCAGCAGACAGTTACGTTTCCTCCGGCAGGCCTCTTCGCGAGGGAGAAGCATTCAGTTATCGGTGTGCCATAGGACGGGTCTCGGATGTGCGGCTTCTTGAATCAGCCTATTTGAGCCGCGACGACGAAGCGGTCGGGCGTTTGTTGGGCTATCCATCATGCTGCATAGGTTTTTTCAACAAGGTTTGGATTGACGAGCACTTCGTCGATACCACGTGGCCGATGGCACAAAATACGGATGAGAAAAGGAGCGTCACTCACACTCACGTTGAGATACCGGAAGTGTCAAGGTGTAACATTTTGTTGAGATGGCTGGGGCCGAGAATAGTCTTCCACCTGCCTTGCAGCTTTAATTGTCAGCCGACCGTCGAATTGGCCGACAAGTTCACTGAGATTGCAAGATCGGCCGGGTTTCATCAGGAAATGGATTGGCTGGAAGAGATGTTGAGCTGGCCCGTCGAATGGAAGGCCTCGAACGGCCTAGCTGAAATCACGACCCCAGTGGGAACGATATCTACCGTGACGGATGCAACTGCCGAGACCTACCGGGTGAGCTACAAAGGGGGGGCCGGATATGCAAAGGCAAGCGGACGGGCGGTGGGCTTTCCAGACGACCAACTGAACGAGCCTTTCCGAGACTTGGAATGGTATTACGCGGACAATGGCTTCCGGTCCAGAGAGGACATGGACTTGTCCCACGAGCCCATCGTGAAGTTGGCGGCAGAGACTCTCTCGCAAGCAACCGGCGACGTGCTAGATCTGGGATGCGGGAACGGTGTATTGCTAAAGAAGATCTGTCGGCCCAATGGCAATCTCATCCCGTGGGGAGTAGATGTTTCGAGCGACAACATAGCTCATGCCCAACTGCTCACCTCTCGGTTTTCAGACAATTTTGTTGCCTCGGACATCTTCGACGACTGCGCGGTCTGGTCGAAAGACCATGAATTCCAATTGGTCATTTTAATGTTGGGACGACTGACCGAAGTGCCTCAGGAACAAGCCGAGAAATTATTGAAACGCATTAAAGAGCGTGCAAGGAACCTTCTGGTCTATGCCTATGACGACTATCTGCATCATCAAGGGTCTCTCGAAGAGTTGGCCCGAAAGACTGGGGTACCTCTGTCCGACAAGCGATCCGGTGACAATGTAGCGATGGCACATTTGGAAAAACTTTAGCTGGAACTCGAATTCGACGGTTGTTTTGTCTGTGTCAATCTTCAGAACTTGGGCGCAAACCTTTTTCTGCTCAAGACTCGCGCCGTTCCTGACCTTTTCCGAACATGCCGCATCCCCACTCTGAATCCATGATCTCTCTCTCCAGAACAAGATTCCGGCTGACAAACAGGTTTCGTATCCCGTCCCACTGGTCCAGCGGCACTCCGGAAACAATCAGGAACCGGTCTGCCAACGAGGTGAGCTTGTCCCTGTTGGCTGCAAGCGTCATTGGGTCCAGGTTCGCAATGACGATGTCGTAGCGGCCGACCAATTCTTTCACGGGAGCACACCTGAGCTGGAGCTTATCGTCCACCGCGTTGAGAACAGCATTTTTGTGCCGCGGCCTCTACGGCCACAGGGTCGTTATCAACTGCCAGGACGGGTCCGGCTCCCAGCTTGATTCCCGCGATTCCCAGAATTCCGGAACCGCACCCCACATCCAGGAGCGAAGGGCTGTCGCTGACCCTGTTTAGCTCTTCAAGGGCCTCTTCGAGCAACAGGAGACATCCTCGGGTCGTCTCGTGAGTTCCCGTACCAAAGGCTTCGGCCGGCTCGATGATGATTACTTCTCTTTTTCCACTCCTCGGTTTGAGCCAGGGTGGGGTTACCATCAGGCGTTTGCCGATCTTCACACTCTTGAAGTGTGCTTTCCACGTGAGGGCCCAGTTTTCGTTTTGCAGAGGCGATGTCTCCACAACAGGCGCCGGCAGGTCGGAAAAGATGTCGTGCAATTCGGCCAGGTATTTCTTGAACCGGCTGGATACGACGTCCCATGTCTCGATGGGAAAATAGGCTGTTATGCTCGTCATACCGGGGCGCGTGTCGTCCAGGACCGCACCCCTTGAGCCCTGTTCATGACAAAAGTTGCTCACCGCATCGACCATCTCATCCGGCACGGTGACTTTCAGTGTGATCCATAACCGACTCTGGCGTGTCTTATCCATATTCCCTTAATAGCAGGTTACGGATCGGTCCGGTAGGCCGTTACGCACTCGGCGTGGTGCGGTAGGTTTGAATCCTGCCCCTAATATGGGGCTATTCGGATCAAAAAAGTGTCGATATATAGCGATTGCCCTAATTTTTGTCCGATTGGTGGGAATGGTCACCCCGACGGCGTGATCACTCCGGACTTAATCCGCGGTCCAGTCCCGCGTCTCGCGGGATGGATTCGTGCTTTCGCAGGAATGACGGCAACAACGCCGTCTACGGTGAGCCTTTTGGGATTCTCTACTTAGGATGGCCACATGGCCATTATTTTTGGCAAATTCTATGAGGGTATATCGGGAAGGTATGTGAAGGTGGGCGAGGAGGAAGCACAAGGCTTCCCCCTCAACGTTACTGATCAAAGCACCTGCATCGAAAATTCACCTGCTGAGACTCTCAGGCTTCCGTCACAACATTACCGGGACCGGCTCACAGCCGCTCATTGAACTGACTTCATGCAGTTGTTGGCTTCGTCGGAGACCTGCCGATAGAGTTCCAGGAACTTCTGCTCCATTACCCGGTTCTGGTTGTACTGTGAAAAAAGACTATCCATTGCGGCTACGGTACCCTGATTTTTGGGCTGTTTGGCCATATTCTCGATCTGCATCATAAAGGCTTTAGCAACGCGGTTGTGATACGCGGAACGTGCCTCGTAGCCGCGAGCTGAGTTGACAAGCTCCTGACACACGGTAAGGGACAAGGTTCTTTCGCAATGGACCGGCCCGGTTGCCGAAAAAAGCAGCGAGGAGACAATAGCAAGGACGATGAGAGCGAATTTCAGGTTCATCGCGGACCCTCTCGGTTTTTCTTCTCATATAGCAGCATCTGGACAAAATCTCAAGTAATTTATTAAGAACAAGATATAATTAGTGATATTTACATAATTAAATTGACAGATAATCTCGTGAGATGAGCCAACTCAGGCTCCCCAGCGTAGCTGAGGATTGACTATTTATGGCCCTGCCGTTAACTTACGAGATCGGTAGTCTTTCGGCCGTCATCCCCGCGAATCGCGCGCACAACGCGGGGTTTGCCGGGCTGACGATCACGCCTGTGGCGCGAATATCGGGATTCTCCCTGAGTCAACAGCATTGAGGGTGACCTGACGCAATTCTCAACGTGTGGCACTATTATTGGCGAAGCGATACTATCGCAAATCAGGCACAGAGGCTTTATAAGGAGGAACATTGCAGGACCCTTTCAGAACCATTGAATGGAAAAGCGATCATATCCGGCTTCTCGACCAAACCCTGCTTCCGCAGCGGGAGGAATACATACGGATCCGTACCGTCGAGGAGATGTGCGACGCGATACGGCGTCTGGCAGTGCGAGGTGCGCCCGCGATCGGGGTAGCCGCGGCCATGGGGATTGCTCTGGGCATGCTTGAGGCCCCAGACGGCAGCCAGGAGTCCCTTGCCGGTCATTTCGACAATGTGTGCGGGCAAATAGGATCGACTCGGCCCACGGCCGTGAATCTCTTCTGGGCCATAGCAAGGATGAAACAGGTTTTCAGCTCGGGCAAGGACCTGGAGCCGAATAAACTCAAGCGGCGGCTAGTGGAAGAGGCGGTACTCATGGAACAGGAGGACCGCGCGCTGTGTCAGCAGATTGGCCGTGTGGGCAAGGGGCTTCTGGAGGACGGCGATACGGTTTTGACGCATTGCAATGCCGGCGGGCTAGCCACTGCGGGGTACGGCACCGCGTTGGGTGTGATCAGGGCGGCCTTTGAAGAAGGCAAGGACATCAGAGTCATTTCAGATGAGACACGGCCCCTCAATCAGGGCGCACGGATTACCTCGTGGGAACTACGGAAACTGGGAATCCCCGTGACGTTGATTACAGACAATACAGCCGGCGCACTCATGCAGCGCGGCGAAGTGCAGAAAGTGATCGTGGGAGCGGATCGCATAGCCTCCAACGGAGATGCGGCCAACAAGATAGGAACCTATTCCGTGGCAGTATTGGCCAATTACCATAGTATTCCCTTTTATGTCGCTGCTCCGCTTTCCACCATAGATATGTCCCTTTCCTCGGGGAAAGAGATTCCCATAGAGGAACGCGATCCCAAGGAAGTGACACACCTCTGCGGTATCTCCATCGCTCCTGAAGGCGTGCAGGTCAGGAATATCGCCTTTGATGTGACTCCTCACGAATTAATTGCAGGTATCGTCACCGAATGGGGGACGGCCTCTGACCCTTACGAGAAAGCCTTCAAAGAGTATTTTGAAAGGCAGAAGAAGGAAGGGAAGCCATGAAGCCGGTCCTAAGAGATCCTTCCACCGGCCGGCTGCTGGACGCGGTGGAATTAGTTGATAGCGACACAGGGGCCATCCTCGGGGAGGTTGATGGCACGTGCGGCATGGTTGGTCTGAGGTGCCGAAATCATACCCTGGATACCGATCTGTACGAACTTACGATGGTAGCAGGGTACAAATTGTTGGGTAAGGGGAACCAGCTTGCCTGTTTCGACCTTTACTACCGTCAGAATCCCGATGACGGCGCATTTTGTGTTCTTGCAGGCTTGGAAACTGTTATCAACTACGTGAACAAGCTTGGCCTGTACCCGGACGACATCGATTATTTGCGCAGCCTGGGAATCTTTTCTCCATCGGCTGTCGAACAGCTTGCATCAGGCATAAAATTTACAGGCGATATCTGGGCTGTGCCTGAAGGGAGCGTGGTTTTCCCGAATGAACCTCTGATAAGAGTTGTCGGCCGTATTTCGGAAGCTCAGATCTTGGAAACGACAATGCTCGCGCTCGTGGGGCATCAGACGCTCATAGCGACAAAAGCGGCACGCATGTGCATTGCAACGAGAGGGGAACCGGTGGTGGATTTCGGCACCCGCCGTGCGCACGGTGTGGATGCAGCCCTGTACGGGGCCAGAGCCGCATACATCGGGGGGTGCGTGGGGACTTCCAATGCGAAGGCGGGGAAGTTGTTCGGAATTCCCGTGAGAGGAACTCATGCGCACAGCTGGGTTGAAAGCTTCGATAACGAGTTAGAGTCATTCCAGGGATTTGCAGAAGTTTTCCCGGACAATTGCGTGTTGCTCGTAGACACCTACGACACCAGCGAGGGCGTTCGCCAGGCAGCCAAGGTAGCAAAAGAGATGCGTAGCGCGGGAAAGCAGCTCCAGGGGATCCGGATAGACAGCGGTGACCTGGCTTACTATGCTAAAGCTGCGCGGTACATTTTGGACCAGGAAGGTCTTCCTGAAGTGAAGATCCTTGCGAGCAGCGATCTGGACGAGTGGATCATCGAGAGCCTGCGGGATCAGGGCGCCCCGATTGACATCTGGTGTGTGGGCACGCGGCTTATGACTTCGTACCAGACGCCGGCCTTGGGTGTTGTCTACAAGCTTATGGCTGCCGACAAGGGTGACGGTGTCCTTGCACCGAAGATCAAGATCTCCCAGAACCCCATGAAAGTTACCAACCCTGGAGTGAAGAAGATCATACGCTTTCATAATGGAAATGATCGAATGATCGGGGATCTCCTGGCCCAGGTGGACGAACCCCTACCCAGCGGTGAGCTTGTGAAAGCACACCATCCCACGTACGATTACATGAAAAAGATGTACCGGCCTCCCTACACGGCAACAGACCTTATGGTGCCGATCTTTCTCAATGGCCGCCAAGTTTACGAGCCCCCTGGACTAGACAAGATTCGAGCACGAGCCGAATCACAGATCAACAGTCTGGAGCCTGAATATAAGCGCTTCTCCAACCCCCACATCTATAAAGTCTCTCTGTCCGACAAGTCCTATCAGATAAAGAAGAGGCTCCTCGACTACTATGAGGAAAGGACCCACTTCTCAAGGAAATAAGCGCGCGGCCGGCCGGATACTCTACGCACAGCTTCTGCTCACCAGTTCTCAGGGGACATAGACGAAAGCCTCTTGACAATGGAGGGGGCTGTGCCCAAATGTATGTGTGAGCGCGATTGCAGACTAACATTCAGGTATCATTAGTCATTTGGCATATAGTTAGAAGAGCGATCGCCGGTATTGGTGGAGGTAAAGGTGACTGAATGGGACCGCAACGAACCGAAAGGATCAGAGCCTCTTGATTTACAAGAGATGCGTCGGAGAAAAGAAAAAGCCCTTGAAGAGCATACTCGCACCGAATTGACACCCGTATCCGGAGAGGGGTCCGCGAGCCAAAAGATTAAGGAGGAAAGTCAGCCGGAGCTTGACCCGCTGGAAAAGGCACTGAAAGAGGCTGAAGAGAATCGTGATCGTTGGATACGCGCGGTGGCGGAATTTGAGAATTACAAGAAACGGGCCTTGCAAGAGAAGAGCAAATTCTTGAAGTACAGAAACGAAGAACTCTTGAGGGATCTCCTTGCGGTTGTGGACAATCTCGAACGGGCACAGATGCACTGTGAGGCAGCCGGCAGGTCCGACGCGCTGGCTGATGGAGTTTGCATGGTCACCAAAATGTTCAGGGATATACTGGAGCGTTATGGCGTCAAGGAGATAAAGGCACTGGGTGAACCTTTTGACCCGCATATGCATGAGGCGATCGCGCGGGTGCCGGCGCAAGGTGAGCCGGCTAACCAGGTCGTCGAGGAAATGGAAAAGGGATACATGTATCAGGATCGTCTATTGCGGCCTGCAAAGGTGGTAGTTTCCGTCGGCGCGGAGCAATAGGGCGATTGGAAGCAATACTGAAAATAACGAACCGTGATAATTCACAAATGCGGTAGGAGGAGAAGATGGCCGGTAAAGTCATTGGGATAGATCTTGGAACCACCAACTCGTGTGTGGCGGTTATGGAAGGCGGGGATCCCGTAGTCATCCCCAATTCGGAAGGTGGACGGACCACTCCGTCTATGGTCGCTTTCACCGATTCGGGAGAACGGCTTGTAGGACAGGTGGCGAAACGGCAGGCAATTACAAACCCGGAAAACACCCTGTTTGCCATAAAGAGGCTTATCGGCCGGAAATTCAACTCCCCAGAAGTTCAGTCCGACGTGAAAGTCATCTCTTACAAGATCGTGGACGGGAAAAACGGGGACGCCGCGGTCTCGGTGAGGGGCAAAGAGTACAGTCCCGCGGAAGTCTCGGCGATGATCCTTCAAAAAATGAGGCAAACCGCCGAAGATTATCTGGGAGAAGAGGTGAAAGATGCGGTGGTCACGGTCCCCGCCTATTTCAATGACTCCCAGCGCCAGGCCACCAAGGACGCGGGTCGAATCGCCGGCTTGAACGTGTTGCGGATCATCAACGAACCGACTGCAGCTTCGTTGGCCTACGGACTGGACAAGAAGAAAGAAGAAAAGGTTGCCGTCTTCGACCTTGGTGGTGGAACGTTCGACATATCCATTTTGGAGATCGGCGAGGGCGTGTTTGAGGTGAAGTCCACGCACGGCGACACACACCTGGGCGGTGAGGATTTCGATCAGCGGGTAATGGATTACCTGGCCGACGAGTTTAAGAAAGATCAGGGGATAGACCTCCGCAACGACAAGATGGCCCTCCAGCGACTGAAGGAAGCCGCGGAAAAGGCCAAGATCGAACTAAGCACGTCCATGGAAACGGACATCAACCTTCCGTTCATCACTGCCGACGCTTCCGGGCCGAAACACATGACGATGAAACTCACGCGGTCCAAACTGGAATCGCTTGTGGAAGACCTCATCGAGAGGACCGTAGGCCCATGCAAGACAGCCATGAAAGACGCGAGCCTTTCGGCCAATCAGATTGACGAGGTGATTCTGGTGGGCGGGATGACCCGAATGCCGGCAGTGCAGGCCAAGGTCAAGGATCTGTTTGGCAAGGAACCCCACAAGGGGGTCAACCCTGACGAGGTCGTGGCCATCGGCGCGGCCATTCAGGGCGCAGTGCTCAAGGGTGATGTGAAGGACGTCCTGTTGCTGGACGTGACGCCTCTGTCGCTGGGTATTGAAACTCTCGGAGGAGTCTTCACGCGTCTCATCGAGAAGAACACCACCATCCCGACCAGGAAGAGCCAGATATTCTCAACTGCGTCTGACAATCAGCCTTCGGTGTCCATTCACGTGCTACAGGGTGAGCGGCAAATGGCCGGAGACAACAAGACCCTCGGCCGATTCGAGTTGGTCGGGCATTCCGCCGGCGCCCAGAGGCATACCTCAGGTCGAGGTTACTTTCGACATAGATGCTAATGGCATCGTTCACGTCGCAGCCAAAGACCTCGGGACCGGCAAGGAGCAGTCGATCAAAATCACGGCTTCAAGCGGCTTGTCAGAAGAAGAAATCAAGAAGATGGTGCAGGATGCGGAAGCGCATGCTGAAGAAGACCGGAAGAAACGTGACCTGATTGAGGCTCGCAACCAGGCGGATTCTCTGGTGTACATGACGGAGAAATCCCTGAAAGAGCATGGGGACAAGGTGGATTCCTCGGTAAAAAGCGCCATAGAAGCGGCCGTTACCAAAACCAAGAGTGCGATGGAAGGGTCTGACGCCGACGCGATCAAGGCAGCGGTGGACGAGCTGCAGACCGCGTCCCACAAGCTTGCGGAGGCCATGTACCAGCAGGCTGCGGCCGGCGCCGAAGGCGGACCAGGAGCCGCCGCCGGTGGTGCGGGAGCTGGACACGCAGGCTCAGCGGGAACATCCGCCCGGCCCGATGAAGACGTGGTTGACGCAGACTTTGAAGAGGTAAAGGAAGAAGGCAAGAAGTAGCCCACGTTTGGATTTATTCGGAATTTGACCCGTTCCTCAAAGTCCCCCTTTTCTAAAGGGGGACTTTGAGGGGGATTTTGAAGCCGGCGTACCTAGGGCATATAGAAATTGCCAAAGATGAGGAAGATTGTCGGGTCCCGATTTGCGGGAATGACGGAGAAAGTTGCCATCACGGTACGCCTTCTGAATTCCCCGTCTAGGATTGCCGAAGGGACGCTATTTCTGGGAACTGCTCGACGTCAGCGTTTCGATGTTCAAGGAGGCCAGTTGCGGCATTACCCTCACCGTGGCTTCATATCCCCAATTGTGAAGCGCTGCATATTTCTGTTGTCGATTCTGTGTGTCTTTTCATTTTCCCATGCGGGGGCGGCCACGGTTAACGTTGACGACCCCGAGCAGATCAAAATTCGGGCCACAATGCTCATCGAAGATATCATTCAGGGCATTTCTGATGGGGATTACAGCTTATACTCCCGCCACTTCTCGAAGCCCATGAAGGAGTCTCAGACCAGAGAAAACTTCCTCGAGTTGCAACGAAGCCTACAGAAAACCATCGGAAAATTTCAGTCTCTGCAATATCTAGGATTCTATGCCCAGCACGGAAATCTCATAACCCTGTTTAAAGCGCGGTTCTCGAAAGATAAGGACGACGTGGTGATCAGGCTCGTTATTGAAGGTTATGGCGCCGACTCGAAGGTAACCGGCCTTTGGTTTGACTCTCCCGCGCTGGAGAAATGACCCACTACCCCACACTCCAAAAGCTTGACCCAGCCGCTCCCACCATGTTACAAAATTCGGATATTTTCCGGCCGGTCTCACTCGGCATTCCATCGTCTGAGACGACGTCCCCTTCAAAAGCCTGCGATACGGCTCTCTTAGCACAAAGGACGCTTGTATGTTTGAACGGTGGTAGCGGCAGGGGATCGGGCCATGCTCAGATCAGACCCGTCGGATCGCTGAATCGAGGAGACTATGGCAGAGATACAACCCTTCAGGGCAGTCCATTACAGCCCCAGTTGTGCAAAGGACCTGGATCGGATAATTACGCCGCCCTACGACGTGATCTCGACTGAAGAACAGGACGCGTTCTATTCTGCGCATCCTCTAAATATCATTCGTTTGGTCCTGGGAAAGCAAAATCCGGACGATTCCCCTTCCAACAATCGTTACACGAGAGCTGCCGGAACGCTGAAACAATGGCTGCAAGAAGGGGTCCTGGTTCGGAGCGACCAGCCCGCATTTACCATCTACCAGATGGAATTCGCGGAACCCGACGGCGGTCGCGGCTCCATAGACGGCATTGTGGCACATGTCAAAGTAGACGACTACGGCAAAGGGAAGGTGCTGCCTCACGAAAAGACATACAAAGGCCCGAAACAGGACCAATTGAGCCTTCTTCGCTCCTGCCGGGCGAGTTTTACTCCTATCCATGCGCTGTTTAGTGACGATCACAATGTAGTGGGCGGCGAGTATGGGCGTTTGATGGAAGGGCCACCCGAGCAAGAGGCCAGGGACGCCAATGGAAGTGTTCACAGGACCTGGTCCATCCGTGACGAAGAATCAATCGCCAAGATCAGGGGTGTCCTTGCGGAGAAGAGCCTGTTCATAGCAGACGGCCATCACCGATATGAAACTGCGCTGGCATTTAGAAACGAGGAGCGTGATTCCGGACGGGCGCAGGCAGGGGGAGCCGCATGAGTACGTGATGATGTACATCACATCAATGTCCCACCCCGGCTTGACGATCCTCCCCGCCCATCGATTGGTGAAAGGATTGACCGACCTTGACCTTGGTCAAATCGAAACGATTCTGGAACCCTACTTCTCGATAGAGGAGTTGTGTTACACGACTGCGAACCGTGATGAGGTATCAAATACGCTTGTGCAGCGGATTCGCTCTTATTCCAATGTGGGTGGAAAATTCGGCATGGTGGTCCAGGGCGAGAACTGTTTTCGACTGTTGAGACTCAAAGATTATCACGCGGTCGATTCTCTCATGGATGTGGATATTCCATCCAGCTTGAGAGGACTGGACGTCACAATCCTGCGGGAGATCATTTTGGGCCACGCATTGGGGCTGGACAAGGAGAATGCCGAAGGTCAAATAGAATATACCCCCTTGGTGAGTGAGGCCCTGAACAGGGTCCTTAAGGGCGAAATCCAGGTGAGTTTCATACTCAATCCAACTCGTGTGGATCAGATGCGTACGGCCGCGGAGCTAGGGCACAAGTTGCCCCACAAATCCACGTATTTTTATCCAAAAATCTCTTCAGGTCTCGTGTTAAACGTTTTTTGACAGCCCGGCCCTTAGCTCGTACCGCATTGTAGGCGCCTTTGCGGAACCGAACCAGGGGCTGTTGACACTTAATTATCAAATGAAACAGACAGGTGAGTCAGTCAACGGTCTGTTCGGAAACAAGGTCCAGGTTATACAGGCCCTCAGGGGTTATCGAGTTTCGGAGGACGCTGTAATCCTGACCTGGTTTGCCTGTCCTCGTGCGGGCGAATTGGTGCTGGACGCGGGGACCGGGTGCGGCGCTATTGCATTCGGTCTCGCGGTCAGAGAGCCTTCAATTAGCGTCGTGGGTCTTGAAGTCCAGGAAGGACCGGCGGAACGAGCCGCGAAAGGAGTGCGACTAAATCGACTCTCCTCCAGTGTTGGCATTGTTCGGGGTGACTTCAGAGCGGCAGACAACTTTTTTCGCCCCAATGTTTTTGATCTGGTGGTCTCCAATCCTCCCTATCACGAGTTGGGCCGAGGACGAATAAGCCGGCACGAGGAAAAAGCTCTGTCAAGGCATCAGATGATGATGCCGCTGGAGGAGCTGTTCAGAGTGTCTGCCGGGCTCCTGAGAAGTGGCGGAAGATTGTCATTGATCTATCCCGCATCGGGGACGGAGCGCATGCGGCAGGCTATGAAAGTGACTGGATTTGAGGCTGAGCGTATGCTATGGATTCACCCCCATGACGGCGCTAAGCCGTCCCTCGTCTGCCTCGAGGCGAGAAAGGATTCAGGTCGTTTGATAGCGACAGAACGTTCGTTATTCCTTTATGATGGCAGTGGGGAAAGAACACAGGCCGCAAAAGCAATCCTGTCCGGTGAAGACATGTCATGGTGTCTCGAAGGCATTGCGCGACCGCCTGCTTGAAGTTCCGGCCCTCATGGGGTAGAAAACATTATGAAACGCATTGAGATGCGCACTAAGTGCCATGTTTCACAGGTATCGCGGCGTTTGCATAGTAGGACCGGCATCTTGCCGGTCACTGGGAAGGACAAATGACCGGCATCTTGCCGGTCCTACTGAAGGTTATCGCAACAGGTGAGGCCGTTGGCCGACGCAGTACCCAATGGCCACGGACATTGGAATTACGGCAACTAGCTAGCGAAAATGGCTGTTCAGGCTATCGTGCATCGTCGGCCTTTGGGCACGGCGGGAGGTGAACGTGGAAGAATTCAGACGGATAAAACGGCTTCCCCCCTATGTCTTCCAGGTGGTCAATGAACTCAAGATGAAGTTGCGCCACGCTGGAGATGACGTAATCGATCTGGGCATGGGAAACCCAGACCTTCCCACTCCCACCCACATTGTGAACAAGGTGATCGAGGCGGTCCAGAATCCCAGAAATCACAGGTACAGTGCGTCTGCGGGAATCCCCAAGTTACGCGAAGCTTTTGCTGCCTGGTGGGCGCGGCGTTATGAGGTGGATCTGGATCCCAATACGGAAGTTGTGGCGACTATGGGAGCCAAGGATGCGCTGGCGCATCTCGTCTTAGCCATAGTGCAGCCTGGGGACGTTGTCTTTGTCCCTTCGCCGACGTACCCTATTCATCCCTACTCTGTGGTCATCGCTGGCGGGGACCTGAGACATATCCCAATCCGGCCTGACAGTGATTTCTACGAGGACCTCAAGGCTGCGGCCCGCTTGACTTGGCCGTTACCCAAGATGCTGATAATTTCGTTCCCCCACAACCCGACTACGATGGTTGTGGACCAGGACTTTTTCAAGAGAATTGTCGAGTTTGCCCATGAATACAAGATCATGGTGATACACGACTTCGCTTATGCAGACCTCACTTTCGACGGATACAAGGCCCCGAGCTTCCTCGCGGTCCCCGGCGCCAAGGAGGTGGGCGTGGAGATCTTCTCCATGTCCAAGAGCTATGCCATGGCCGGATGGCGTGTTGGGTGCGCAGCGGGTAACCCCCAAATGATCGAGGCGCTCAGGCGATTGAAGAGCTACATTGATTATGGAATGTTTCAGCCGATTCAGATCGCGGCTATCATAGCGCTTAATGAGACACAGGAATGTGTCGGAGAGATCGTGGCTGAGTACAAGGATCGGCGAGACGCTCTGTGTTCGGGTCTGAACGATTGCGGCTGGGAAGTTACACCCCCAAAGGGGACAATGTTCGTTTGGGCGAAGATACCTGAACAATTCCGGGCCATGGGCTCACTCGAGTTTTCCAAGCTCGTCGCGGAACAGGCCAAGGTTGCTGTAAGTCCGGGGATCGGGTTTGGGCCGTTTGGGGATGATTACGTAAGGTTCGCCCTGGTTGAAAACAGGATGCGGATCAATCAGGCAATTCGCGGGATTAGGCACTTCATGGCCCAGGAACACTCTATCGGCGAAGCCGCCGGGTCCGAAGCGCGTTCTGCGGTAGTCTGATCCTGGACGGATTCTAGGCGAACAAGGCAAATACACGACGACAGAAGAAGCTGAGCAGCCGGTCTTGTTTCAATATTCTCGGTTTGGCGGAATGAGTGGAGTAGGGTCGGCGTAGTTGGTCATCACCCATTAAGTAGGCGCTGGAGATCGGCTCTGAAATGTGGGAGGTGGCAAAAATCCCCCCTACCCCCCTTTACAAAGGGGGGTATAGACGGTGACGCTTTCCCACCATCCGTATGATGAAGGGCAGAGGCAAGTACTTTAGTCCATTGTTTTAAAAAGTGAAGGTCGGTCTTCCTCCCCCCTTAGTAAAGGGGGGTAGGGGGGATTTTTGTGCTCCGGATCGGAAAAGAGGCGAGCCGGCTCCGTTCTCGATGCGTGCCCCATCTGGCCAGAGCCTTCTGCTCCCTACAGCCGACTCGTGTCGCATCAGATCCCTCTCAGTCATCGGCTTTATGAGGACAGGGTATGCGTGAAATCTCCATCGGACTGATAGGATTCGGCACCGTGGGTTCCGGTGTCGTAAAGATCCTTCAGCAAAATAGGGACATTTTGGAAGCTCGCGTAGGCTTGCCCGTTCGCCTCAAGCGAATAGCGGATATGGATATCGTATCCGACAGAGGCGTGCAGGTTGATCCTGCGCTGCTTACGACCGACGCGCGGGAAATCCTCGAAGACCCTGACATCTCCATAGTGGTGGAATCGATAGGCGGATATGAACCGGCCAAGAGCTTTATACTGGAGGCCTTTCGTAACGGGAAACATGTGGTAACCGCCAACAAAGCCCTTTTGGCGGAACACGGACCAGAGATATTTCGTGCGGCCCACGAAGCCCGTGTGGATATAGCCTTTGAGGCCGCAGTGGCAGGTGGAATCCCTATCCTCCGATCCCTCCGGGAAGGACTGGTTGCTAACCGGTTCGAAAAAGTCCTTGCCATACTCAACGGCACCTGCAACTTCATCCTAACCGCTATGAGTGAGAATCCCGGTATCTCGTTTGACGAAGTGCTTCGGCAAGCACAGGAGCTTGGGTACGCCGAGGCCGATCCTAGCCTCGATGTGGACGGAATCGATGCGGCTCATAAGCTGGTTCTGGTCCTGAGCCTCACTCACGGGATTCGTCTTCCGGTCAAGAGCATCTATGTGGAGGGTATCCGCAGGATCGAGCCCTTCGATGTGATCATGGCAAGGGAATTCGCCTACAAAATAAAGCTGTTGGCTGTTATAATCAGTCATGGAGACGTGGTGGAAGCTCGTCTGCACCCGACTATGCTCCCGGAACATCATCCGCTCGCACGGGTAGATGGGGTCTTCAACGGTATATATCTCCGAGGTGACATGGTCGGGGAGCAGCTCTTTTACGGACGCGGGGCCGGAAGGGAGCCAACCGCGTCAGCCGTGGTAGGAGACGTGATAGAGACCGCACGGAATATCATCCGCGGTGAGGCTGGTCGTGTGCCGCCTCTGGGCTATCCCGAGAATTGGAAATCAGCCGGCCGCGTGATGGATATGAAGGAGATCGTGACTAGCTACTACCTGCGGATACAGGCCATGGACCGCCCGGGTGTCCTGTCAAAAATTTCGGGGATCATGGCCGATCATCACATCAGCATCCATTCAGTGGTGCAGAAACGCCGGGACAGCTCGGGAACGGTGCCTGTGGTGTTTCTTACGCATCTTGCCCGGGAAGCGGACATTCAGGATGCATGCAGCAAGATCGGACAACTGGACGTGGTCGAAGGTCCTTTGATGATAATGAGGATTGAAGACGAAAACCTTGCCTGATGCCGGCCTAGCGGCCAAATGACACGACCAAGGGAGCGTAAACATGTGGAAAGGAATTATTAGGCATTACCCGGAATTCTATCACTTTGGCAACCAGGACCACGTTATTACGATGCTGGAGGGGAACACTCCGCTGATTCCCGCACCCAGGTTGGCCGCAAAGATCAATCCGGATATTGCGCTTTTCCTCAAGTACGAGGGGCTGAATCCATCCTGCTCTTTCAAGGACAGAGGCATGACCATGGCGGTTTCCCGCGCCGTTGAGGCAGGAGCGAAATCGATAATCTGCGCCTCCACCGGGAACACCTCTGCCTCTGCCGCAGCTTATGGGGCCCGTGCCGGACTGAAGACCTTCGTAGTGATTCCGGAAGGAAAGATCGCGCTGGGAAAGCTTGCTCAGGCGATGATACACGGGGCCACCGTCATCAAGGTTCTCGGCAACTTTGACCAGGCAATGCATGTGGTGCGGGAGATCTCAGAGAATTACCCTCTGACTCTTGTCAATTCCATCAATCCCCATCGCATCGAGGGGCAGAAATCTCAAGCCTTCGAAATTTGCGATGTCCTCGGCGATGCTCCCGAGTATCATGCGCTTCCTGTGGGAAATGCCGGCAACATAACTGCCAATTGGGCTGGTTACAAGCTCTATAAGGATGTGGGAAAGATAAAATCACTCCCGAAGATGATTGGGTTCCAGGCTGAAGGTGCGGCCCCGATAGTGAGAGGCCACGTGATTGAGAATCCTGAAACCATTGCAACGGCCATCCGCATTGGAAACCCGGCGTCGTGGAAGACTGCCGAAGCGGCTCGTGACGAGTCGGGAGGCCTGATAGACATGGTCAGCGACGACGAGATCATCGAGGCTTATAAGATGGTGGCTTCAACGGCCGGTGTGTTCTGCGAACCAGCCTCGGCCGCTTCCATTGCAGGGGTGATAAAGAAGAGCAAGGAAGGTCTTTTCAGCAAGGGAGACAGAGTTGTTTGTACACTTACCGGGCACGGGCTCAAGGACCCTGATAACGCTATCAAAGTGTCTGCCGAGCCGGTAACCTGCGAACCCGATATGAAGAAGGTGTTGAATGTCCTCGGATTCTGAACCAAAGTACTTAATCCTCGTCCCTGATGGGATGGCTGATTGGCCTGTCCCTGAATTGGGTGGCCAAACTCCGCTGAAAGCCGCAAAGACGCCTTGGATGGATAAGATGGCGTCCGCAGGGACTATCGGCCTTGCCCGCACAGTGCCGGAGGGCATGGAACCTGGCAGCGACGTCGCAAATCTTGCGATCATGGGGTACTCCCCGTCGGAAGTCTATACGGGCAGGGCCCCTTTTGAGGCAGCCTCGATGGGCGTTAGCCTCCGTGACAACGAGGTAGCCTTTCGGCTCAACCTTGTAACCTTGGACCGAAATTACACGGTCATGGCCGACCACAGCGCGGACCACATTTCTACCGCCGAAGCACACGAGATAATAGCTTCACTAGCTCCCGAGATAGAGTCCCTGGGGATGACCGTGATGCCTGGCGTGTCTTACAGGAACCTGCTTGTATGGCCGGATGGACCGGATGGTTGTGTGACCCATCCGCCGCACGCATTTCCGGGAGAGCCGCTTGCTTTAAGGTTCCCCACGGGGGAAGGCTCTGACGTGTTGCTTCGCCTTATCACCAAGTCCTGGAAGCTCCTTGACGGATCATCCTGTGAATGAGCGCAGAATCAAGCGTTGCCAAGGGCCGGCAAATTCGGTCTGGCCGTGGGGGCAGGGGAGGGCTCCTCGGATTCTAACCCTCGGAGATAGGTTCGGCATAACAGGCTCTGTCGTAGCCGCGGTGGACCTCGTGCGCGGCATAGGCAAATATGCCGGTCTGGAGATTGTTGAAGTTCCCGGCGCCACCGGGTACATTGACACCAACTACCAGGGGAAGGTCCAAGGCGCTCTGGATACTCTCAAAGGAGAAGGATTTCGTATTTGTCCACGTCGAAGCTCCGGACGAAACTTCGCATTCCGGCCAACTGGATCTGAAGATCAAGGCCATAGAAGATTTCGACGAAAAGATCGTCGGGGCCATATTGGCAGGGCTCGAAGAGTTCCCCAGGTGGCGCATCCTTCTGATGCCCGATCATCGTACTCCCATTGTCACCAGGACGCATTCTTCTGATCCGGTCCCGTTCATTCTGCTCGACTCTCGACAATGGGGTCGTTCCGGGAGCAAACCGGCTGTGGGTTATTCGGAAGAGGCTGCCGATTCGTCGGGTCGCTTGGTAGAGGACGGATCAAAGATGATAGAGATGCTGCTGAGCAAAGAGGAGAGTTAGGGTAGGCAGGGAGGGCACTAATACCGATGCGCCGGATACATCCGCGGTACCCATCTCTGGCGGATTCTCATACTTCGTTGTAGCACGGATGAGCTTCGCACATCCGTGGCACCATTTAAAGCTGACTCCCCTTTGCGGTCTGGGCATTCTTGCATGGGGTGTAGGGGCGACCGGCGGTCGCCCAAATGAGGGCGAAGGCCCTTCGACGCCTGTGTCCATAGGATTCCTGCGCCTGCCCTGGACGCCGATCCGGGGTTCGCATGAATGACGGGAAAAACGCCTGTCACGGTGAGCCTTACGGATTCTCATCTCGGTGGGCGAATGAACATTACTTGGCAACTACTCTAACTCTGCACAAAGATGCGTGTGACTCGGGGCGAAATCTTGCAAATTATCTCGTAATTTATAGTGCCGCCGTTGGCCGCGATGTCGTCTGCGAGGATCTCTTCATCGCCTTGACGCCCGATGAGGACCGCTTCGTCGCCCACTTTGGCTTCCGGAACATCAGTGACATCAATCATCGTGGCATCCATGCACACTGTCCCCACCACGGGAACTCTGCGTCCTCTGACGAGAACCTGCCCCACGTTTGATTGGAAGCGGGGGTAACCATCGTTATACCCCACATGAAGCGTGGCTATACGGCACGGCCCAGGAGTTACGAATCGTCGATTATACGAGATGCACCGGCCGGCCGGATGCTCCTTGATCTGGGCGATCTTGGTGGAAAAGGTGATTACCTGCTCGAGCCTCACCATCGAGCGTACAGCCTCGGAAGGATACAGGCCGTAAATTCCCAGGCCGGGTCTGACCATATTGAAGTGGGTCTGGGGAAACCGTACCACCGCGGCTGTGTTCCCTGCATGAACATACCGGAATGTGTGTCCCAGCCGTTTCAAATCATCCACTAGGGACTGAAACGAACGGATCTGCCCTAGGGTATAGGTATCATCACGAGGGTCGTCCGCGCTCGCGAAATGGGTCATGATCCCTTCAACGTCCAGATTCCTCATACACAGCACTTGTTCAATGAAGGGGACTGCATCATGGACCCACACTCCGGACCTTCCCATTCCCGTGTCGATCTTGACATGAACCGGGATCTTCCGGCCACGGGCTGCAACCCGATCCAGGGCATGGGCCACCTCCAGGGAAGCCACCACGGAACTCAGGCGGTACCTGACGATCTTGTCCACTTCCTCGGGTAGGACGTTGAATACAAGGATGGGAGCTTCGATCCGGTTTTCCCGCAGGGTAGCGCCTTCGTCGGGGAAGGCCACGGCGAGGTAGGTCACGCCGTTATCTAGCGCCACCTTGGATGTCCTTATAGAATCATTGCCATAACCGAAACTCTTCACCACCGGCATGATTGAGACTTCGTCGCCGACGATCCCACGGATTGTCTTTATATTGGCGGCAATTGCATCCAGGTTGACCAGCAGTCGCGTGGAACCGATGGAGCCCACCAGATCCTTGGCTATGCGTTCCAGGCGAAACCAGCGCGAGCCCTTGAAAAGGACCACATCTCCGCGGTTCATAATCTTTTCAAGTTCCGCTGCGGCCTCGTTGTAGCTGCGCGTGTTGGTCACCCTCCGGGAACTCATTCCCTCCAGAGCAGCTGCTTGCCCGATCAGGGCAGCGTTTTCGCCGACTGTTATGAGATGGTCCAGGCCGGTTCGCGCAACATCCTTGCCTACTGCTAAATGTTCCTCCCGGCTGTGGAGTCCCAGATCGAGCATTTCACTGAGTATCGCGATTTTGCGGCGGCCCTGGCCGACCTTGGCAAGGACATCCAGTGCCCCTTTCATGGAAGCGGGGTCTGAATTGTACGTGTCGTTGATGAGCGTGACCCCGGTCACGGTGGTATGGATCTCGAGTCTCATCGGAGAGGGATGGAATTCCTCGAGACCCTTCCGGATTGCATCAGGGGAAGCGCCTAACAGCGTAGCGCCTGCTGCTGCCGCCAAAGCGTTAAGAATGTTGAACCGGCCCGGTACGGGAAGAGCGACATCCAGGTTCCTGCCAAAAAGACTCATGCGGAATCGGTGTCCCCTCTCAGGAAGGGATTCCACATTATCGGCCTTCACATCAGCCTTTTCAGAAAGGCCGAAAGTGACGACATTTGCCTGAAGTCGTCCGCGGAGGCCCATGCTCAGAGGATCATCCGCGTTGAGGAGCAGGAAGGAATCGCTTGTCAAGTTCTTGAATAGCCGCTGCTTCTGTTCCAGAGTATTCTCGACACTCCCGAGGCCGCCGATATGGGCTTTGCTTATTACCGTGAGTATTCCGTGATCCGGCCGGATCATCCTTTCCAGCCGGTCCATCTCCCCTGGAAGGCTTATACCAGCCTCAATCAGCGCCACCTCATGTTCGGGCCGCATCCCGAGGAGCCCTAGCGCCGCTCCCACCTGGGTGTTGTAAGAAAGCGGCGACCTGTAAGTTTTTCGCTCTAGACACAGTATCGACGCAAGCATCTCTTTTACCAGGGTCTTACCGTTGCTGCCGGTGATCCCGACCACCGGACAACTGAACCGACCTCGATACGATGCGGCGACGTCCTGCAAGGCATTCAGGGTATCCGCGACTTGTATGAGCGTGGCGTTTTCCGGCATAGGCGTTTCAAAGAGGTCTGCGCGGCTGGTCACAACCGCGCGAACGCCCGCGGCCAGAGCATCTTCTGCGAAGTCGTTCCCGTTAAAGTGCTCTCCTTTTATGGCCCAGAATATGTGATCCTCGCCCAGCGGCTTGCGGGTGTCGATTGACACTCCGGACACAAGTCCGGCAACCGGGCCTTTCACACGTACGGGTTGAATAGCTTGGATGATTTGGCTTAAACTAAGAAATTCCGGGTTCTCAATCCCGTGTTTTTCGACAACAGTGGACCGCGCACAGGTTGGCATAGCGTCCGCATTATCAGCATTGGGGGTGTCCGTGGGGCAGGGCATAGTTACATTAGACGGATCCGTAGTCATGGTAACGCTCTACCACGAGAAATGAGGCAAGACAATAGCTAAGCTTAGAAACTGTAGCTACGCGCACTGAAATTGACACCACGGCCGCCGACCGGCGACCACGTAGGGACCATTTTCAATGCGCAACAGTCTAGGTGAGCAGCTCTTATGAAACGTGGTACGGCCGCGTTCTATATCTTACAAAGGTCGGGTGAAGATGGCTGAACAAACTTACAAGTACAGGCGCGAAGACTTCAGCGAGCTACCCATCAAGCTGAATCATCTGACAATTTATCTGAACTTCTTGGATGAGTTCGTTGAGGCGACCAATCTGCTCGACATTACCGCGATTCAGCCCCTGGATCTGATCGAGCTTGACGCCAAGGACCTGAAAATTGTGCAGGTGGAATGGGTCGAGGATGCGTCCGGAGGAAAAAGGTCGGCCCTGAGCCTCGACTATGATTACCTTGAGAACAGGAACAAGCTGGTAGTCAAGCTGCCTCGCAGCTTACAAGCCGGCGATCGTTTCCTCGTCAGGACCGTCACGCGGTGCGTGCCTTCGGATCGCCTGCTCGAAGGGATTTACAAGGATACCTCCCCGCCGGGCGCGCCGCAGCAGTACATCTCCCAATGCCAGCAATGGGGCTTTCAGCGCATCATGCCCATCTTTGATGATTGCCGTGCAAAATGCACCATGACGACTACTCTGGAGGCTGACGCGCGATACACACATCTGATAAGCAACGGCAATATAAGCAAGAAACTTAACCCAGGCGGCAAACCCGTCACGAAGCCTGGTGATCCCGGCCGGCAGATCATCACTTATGAGAACCCCATTCCCATGGCGCCGTATCTTTTCCTCGTTGCCGCGGGGACCTGGGATGTGCTCAGCGATGCGGTCACCTATGAATCTGGTCGAACAGTGCAGCTCGAATACCTTGTCCCGCCCGGACGTGTAAATGACGCCCGTATCCCGATGGAAATCCTCAAGCAATCTGTCCTCTGGATATCCAAGACGCAGGATTATGAATATACAGGCGAGACGTATAGAACCATCTGCATGAACAAATCGAATTTCGGTGGAATGGAGAACGTGGGCAATACCACAGTGGTGACAGATGCCGCCCTGATTGACGAGCATACACTGGACAGATCGCTGATGTACGCCCACGCTGTGATCGTCCACGAGTTCGAACATAATCAATGCGGCAGCGAAACCACAATGGAGACCCCATTCGATGTCTGGCTGAATGAAGCGTATACGGTTGACGTTGAACGCGCGTTCATGGCAGATGTCTTCGATCCGGCCTTTGTTCGCCTCACTCAAGTAGATAGCATTCGCTCCCCGCTGTTAGGGCCCTTGTCCATAGAAGACGGCGGCCGCGCCGGGCGCATTGTTCGGGACGGATTCGACGACCCGGATGATTTGATCGATGGTGTAACGTACGTCAAGGCCGCGGAAGTGATCCGTATGCTTCGCTTGATTGTCGGGGCCGAGACATTCCGAGCAGGGAAAAATCTCTATTTTTCCCGATACCGGGACTCCAACGCGAACACGGATCAGTTCTTTGAGTGTTTTGAAGAGGTATCCGGCCGGTCGCTGGATCTCTTCAAGAAGAGTTGGCTTTATCAGGATCGGCTATCCCCACGTGACTGCAACCACACACTATGACTCCGCAAGGCGAGAGTACCACATCGATCTTCGGCAAGAATCGGCTGCCACCCAACCGTCTTTTCACCTGCCTTTGGAAGTCGCTCTCGTGGATGGCGAAGGCCGCTTCGTTCCAGGAACCGAACAGGTCTTTGAATTTACACAAGAAACCTCGAGGATGACATTCCCGAACATTTCGCAGGAGCCCGCATTCGCTTCCCTGAACCGTGACTACTCCTTTTACGGAGCTTTCCAGCAAGAGAATGCCTCACCTGAAACTTTGGCCTCGCAGGTGCGCTTGGATACCAATGCCTTTAATCGAGTGGAAGCAATGCGGAGGCTTACCGACCGCCAACGCATCAACTTGATTATGGATCCCGGCTACGTCATAGATCCGCAGTGGATTAGACTCTACGGAGAGATTCTTTATGATCGAAACTTGCCCGCAGCCCTCAAAGCCTACTTTCTCCGAATCGAGGAGCAGCCGCTGGATCGAGAGTATTGCACATGGTATCGCGAACTGGTCGTCGCGCGAGAAAAACTGATGCTTGCCGTAAACCGGGCCTACCTTAACGATTCTGAAAGATGCCTTTCACCAAGTGGATACGTACCGCCCAAGACAATCTCCCAGGGATGGGATCGAGGACCGCATTCTCAAGCATGTGCTTCTAGACCTGATTGTGATAGATGATTCCTCTAACAGCCATCAGCTCATTATGGACCATTACCGGTCGGCGACTACCGCCGCGGACCGGGTGGCCGCTCTGCTGGCCCTGAATCGCAGTACCGCGCCGGAACGCCGGGAAGTACTCGAACAAGCTTATGATGCCTGGCATACTCACCTGAGCGGCTACGGGAATTACCTCGCCATAATCGGCGCCGGCACCAGAGATGACGTCTTCGCCATGATCGATATCGAAAGAAAGCGGCCTTCTTTCGACATTACTCAGCCCACATGGGCCAGAGCGCTCTTCTTGTCCATGGCCTCCAACAACAAGATGGTCTGGACTGATCGAGGCATACAATGGGTTGCGGACACGGTAATCGAGCTTTCACGCATCAACGCTTTTACGGCAGGAAGACTGCTCAACACTTTCCAACATGCTAGGAAACTGAAACCTGACCTACAAAGCAAGGTAATTACAGCTCTAGAGGCCATTGTCCGGGCAGTCCCGAAAGAAGTCAGCCCCTCACTGCACGGACAAGCAAAAGCTTACCTGGAGTGAAATGGCAGTCAGCGACGAAGTCCATCAACGAATCATTCTGGCACAACATTTGTCAATCATCATAAAGCGCTTTCTCCCGATGAAGCCACTGAATCCGGAGCGAACCTCATGAAAACCGAGCACAAAGTTATTGTCCTTTCTGTGGCCTTCTTCGTCTTCGTGTGCCTGATCGACGCTTTCGTGGAATCTTTTGTATTCCACAAGACGGCATTCTGGGGTTCCCTTATCTTTGATGTTCCCAAAGTTGACATTTATCACCGCACGCTCATAACGGTCTGTTTCGTCGTATTCGGTCTAATCGTCGCGAGAATCTTGAGAAAAAAGGGGCGTGCGGAGGAAGCCTTAACAGAGCATACGGCCAGTCTGGCTGAAGTAAATGCCCGCCTGACTCAGGAGATTGCCGAACGAAATAAGCTGGAACAGGAATTGCGAGCAGGGGAAGATCGTTACCGGACGGTAGCTGATTTCACGCATGATTGGGAGTTCTGGGTGGGACCGGATGGCAAATTCTTATGGGTTGCGCCGTCATGCAAACGTGTGACCGGGTATTCAGCGGAAGAGTTCATGGAGGACGCTGCATTATTCCACAACATCATCTATCCGGATGACCGCGACATGATGATGAGACACACCTCCGACTCGTTGCGGCACGAACAAGACATGTCCTTCTCTCTGGATTTTCGCATAGTGCGCAGAGACGGGGAAGTCCGATGGATCAATCACGTTTGCCAGCCGGTCCACAACGATGACAAAAGGCTACTTGGCAGACGGGCTTCCAACCGGGATATCACCGAGCGCAGACGGATGGAGCAGGCGCTCAGTGAGGAAGAGGCCAGGTTCCGTCATATCTACGAAAATGCCCCGGTCATGATGCACTCTATCGACGTGCAGGGTATCGTGAGGAATGTAAACGGAAGATGGCTTGAGGAAATGGGCTATTCTCGGGATGAAGTCATCGGGCGCAAGATCGACTTTGCGATGACTCCTGAGTCGGCAAACGCGGCGTTGCACACCATTGTCCCCCAATTCTGGCGTGACGGGAAGGTCCAAAACGTACAGTATCAGTACGTGAAGAAGGACGGAACCATAATAGATGTGATTCTGGACTCCACAGTCATGAACGACCCCGCCTGGGGCCAAGTCAGTTTGTCGACGGTTCGCGACGTTACCGCACGCAAGAAGGCCGAAAGGGACCTGGTTGCAGCTCGTGAGGGGGCAGAACAGGCCAGCCGCGCCAAAAGTGAGTTCCTTGCGAACATGAGCCACGAGATTCGTACGCCTATCAACGGCATAATCGGCATGACCGAACTCACTCTCAATACTCAACTCACGCCTGAGCAACGAGAATACCTCGAAACTGTCGAGATGTCCGCAGAGTCGCTGCTGAGGCTGATCAACGACTTCCTGGACTTCTCAAAAATTGAGGCGGGCAAGCTCGATATCGTAGCCATGGACTTCAGCCTGCGGGATTTCATCGGGAACACCATGAGCACGCTTGCGGTGCATGCTCACAGAAAAGGGCTTGAACTGATCTACGACATCCCTTCCACTACGCCTGATGCCCTGACGGGAGACCCCGGCCGCCTACGTCAAGTTTTAGTAAATGTGGTGGGAAATTCGGTGAAATTCACTGACCGTGGCGAGGTGGTGGTACGGGTTGAAACCGATTCCGAAGACGAAAACGAACTGAGATTGCATTTCAGTGTGAGCGACACGGGTATCGGTATTCCTCTCGACAAGCAGCAAAAGATCTTTCAAACATTTGAGCAGGTTGACACTTCAACATCCAGAAAATACGGTGGAACCGGACTCGGCCTGGCAATCTCTTCACAACTCGTTGAGAAGATGGGCGGCAGCATCTGGGTGGAAAGCGAACCCAACAAGGGGAGCACTTTCCATTTCACTGTCCGTCTGGGTCTGCAGAGTCAGCCCGTGCACACGCCTGTGGTCGAAGAAATGGCTGATTTGAGAGACTTGCCGTTGCTCGTAGTTGATGACAATGCCACGAACCGGCGCATTTTGGAGGAAACGGTGCTTCAATGGGGAATGAAGCCCACGGTCGTGGACAGCGGACGAGCCGCGCTGGCCGCAATGGAAGTGGCCTACAATGTGGGCCGGCCTTTCCAGTTGGTGCTGACCGACTGCATGATGCCCGAGATGGACGGTTTTCAGCTGACGGAGCGAATTAACCGGGACTCGCGTCTAAAGACGGCAACGATAATAATGCTCACATCCGCTGGTGAGCGGGGCGACGCATCCCGGTGTATGAATCTTGGAATCTCGGCCTACTTGCTGAAACCCATCAAACAGTCGGAATTGTTCTTCACAGTTTCAAGAGTGCTGCAAGGGCCACCAAGCCCCGAGACCCAATCACTAATAACTCGTCATTCCATACGTGAGAGCAGGCGTCGACTGCGAATACTTCTTGCCGAGGACAACCCCGTCAACCAAAAGGTCGCCGCGAAGATGCTGGAAAGGATGGGACACACCGTCTTGATTGCTGAAAACGGCGCAGAAGTGCTGGGCGCTGTGGAAAAACAAAGCTTTGATTTGATTCTGATGGACATTCAGATGCCTGAAGTCGACGGTTTTGAAGCCACGCGATCTATCCGGGAGCGCGAAAGAAACACAGGGGAGCATCTACCGATTGTAGCCATGACCGCCCATGCCATGAAGGGGGACAGAGAAAAGTGTCTTCAAGCCGGTATGGACGGCTATATCGCGAAGCCGATCAATGTGCAGCAACTCTTTGAAACCATAGAGAGTCTCTTTCATGACCTCCAGGCAGCCGATGAGCCCTCGGAAGCCCCTGCGGCCGCCGGATGTCCTCTGGACACAACCAAAATACTGGAACGAATCGGAGGGGACAGAGAACTGCTGAGAGAGCTTGCAGGACTCTTTGTCGGCGATTGCCCAAGAATGCTATCCGACATTCAAGACGCAGTGCGAGACGGGAACGCAGAGGCGCTGCAGAAAGCAGCCCATGCCCTCAAAGGCTCGGTCAGCAATTTTGCTGCTGAAGCAGCAGTTCAAGCAGCATTCAGATTGGAGATGATGGGGAGAAACCAGGATATGACCGACGCCGCCCAGGCACTCAAAGAGTTGGAACGGGAAATTGGGCGCGTGTGCGAGGGCCTGTCAGCCCTGGCACGGGAGAGTGAGCAGTGAGAATCCTGATCGCGGAGGATGACCCTGTTACCAGGAAGCTGCTGGAAGCCAACCTCGCCAAATGGGGGCATGAAGTTGTGGTCTGCTCGGACGGGGCCCAGGCATGGCAAGTGCTCAACGGGGAGGATCCTCCAAAATTGGTAGTCCTGGATTGGATGATGCCTGAAATGGACGGCGTGACCCTCTGCGGTGAAATCCGCAAACTGGAAAAACAGCCTTACACGTACATCATACTCTTGACCTCAAAGAGTCTGAAGGAAGATGTGGTCGCAGGGCTCGAAGCCGGCGCAGACGACTACATAATAAAGCCCTTCGACGTTCACGAACTGAAAGTGAGAATCCGGGCCGGAACACGAATCGTCAGGTTACAGGAAGATCTCATCTCTGCCCTACACGCCTCGGAGTTCCAAGCATCACATGATGCGCTAACCGGCCTGTGGAACAGGCGGGCCATTCTGGAAAAGATCCAGCAGGAACTAGATCGTAGCGACAGGGTTGGCACGAATCTTGGATTAGTCATTTGCGATGTGGATTACTTCAAGAAAGTTAACGACAATTACGGACACCTTGCGGGAGACGCGGTCCTCAGGGAATTGGCCAAAAGGATCGACTCGTCCTTGAGGTCCTATGACTCTGTAGGCCGATATGGAGGAGAAGAGTTTATCATCTTGATTCCGGGCTCTGACGGAGCTGGAGCCGCGGAGTTGGCCGAACGATTGCGAGGGTCCGTCGCGGATCTCCCTATGCAGACAGACGAGGGCGAATTCCGTTGCACCATGAGCTTTGGCGCCACGGCCCTGAACGGACGAAAAGATTTTGACCTCAATTCATTGATCAGGGAGGCTGACGAGGCCCTACTCCTGGCTAAGAACAGCGGACGCAACCGTGTGGAGCTTTGGCCGGCCGCAGCGGCGAAATCGAATGTCAATAAGGGGAGCTAAGCGCTCTGTTTAGTAACTTCGGTCACGTATTCTGATCGTTCGGGTGACCGCAGCCGGACGCGTTTATCGGTAGGACCGGCCTCCGTGCCGGTCATTGACCCACGGCCGGCAGGGACGCCGGCCCTACCAGTCAACCAGTGGTGGTGACGTCAGCCACGTTACCGAACTTACGAAACGGAGCACTAAGCCATATCCTAGGTGTGAGACACGATGATCGAAGAGCAGACCGCTAACATTCTCATTGTGGACGACGAGCCCGACATAGGCCGAATTATCTCGGCTTGGCTCAGCATGGCGGGGTACGGCTGCGTTACGGCCACCACGGGGGAACAGGCTCTGGAGCTATTGCAGAGTCAATCGTTTCAACTCGTCGTCAGTGACATCATGATGCCGGGCATGTCCGGAATCGATCTTCTCACCTTCATAAAGGACTTGTTCCCGGAGGTGGCCGTAATCCTGGTAACGGGAGTGGATGACCGCAAGACAGCCATTATGACCTTGGAACTCGGAGCTTACGGGTACGTGATCAAGCCTTTTGACCGAAACGAGATCCTGATAAACGTCGCCAATGCCCTGGAACGCCGGCGATTGACCTTGTTGAGCCGCGAATATGAACAGTCCCTTGAAAGTGAGGTCCGAGAGAAAACCCGCGAGATCAGAGAGCGCGAGGAAGAGATCGTACTCAGGCTGATCTCGGCTTCAGGGTTCCGTGACGATGAGACAGGCGCCCACATTAGGCGCATTGGTCTGTACGCTTCCGTCATAGCAAAGGACATCGGATGGAATCAGGACTCCGTGTCCGACATCCGGCTTGCCGCGGCAATGCACGACGTCGGCAAGATCGGAATTCCGGACAGCATTCTCCTTAAACCCGGCAAATTGACCCCGGAAGAATTTGAGATGATGAAGAAGCACACTACGATCGGAGCCCAACTCCTTGGGTCGTCGAATATACCCTTGCTGCACATGGCGAAGGAAATCGCCCTGTCTCATCACGAGAAGTGGGACGGCTCCGGCTATCCCGACGGGTTGATCGCCGAGGCCATTCCGGAAAGTGGCCGCATAGTCGCCTTGGCGGATGTGTACGATGCTCTAGTCATGGATCGAGTTTACAGGCCCGCGTTCCCCGAACCGGAGGCCCTGGCCATGATGACCTCCAACAAGGGGACATATTTCGATCCAAGGATATTCGACCGCTTTATGGACCTGCTACCGGAAATAAGGCGCATCCGGCTGGAAGTACAGGATGAGGACTCCGTGCAACCTGATCTTACGAAGTATGGCGTTTCAGACATGTCTTCACGTTAGAATGCAAGTGATACGGTAGGGGCGAGCGGTGCTCACCCTCGGCGGGCGCCCGCTTGATCGCTCCGTACAATCAGCTTCTTGATTCCCATTTTTCCCTGCGTGTACGGCTTCTCGACAGACCAGAGGGATTCCTCGCGAAGAACTGGTCCACCCGCGTCCGCCGATTACCCCAATTGTGGGGAAACGGTTCCACACTTCTGATCCCCACCGCCCCTCCTCCTGCCTGCCAGGGAAACTCCCGTGTAGAGAAAGCGCCTAAAACCAATCTGTTATCAATGATCCCCTTGCCTCGAGGCCATCTGGCACGCAAGTTGCAAAAGCTAGAATCCAAATACGGCCGCGGGCATCTATACAAGCAAATTATGCAGGCGAAAGCCAGACAGCCTAGGGACGGCAAGTCCGGAAAGGGGAGAAACGATGAAAATACAATTGAGAAGGCTTCTTTGGATCGTCCCAGGGGCATTGATTCTGATGGGAGCGCATTACGCGAATGCCCAGGATTTTAGCAGAATGAACACGAGAGACATGCTCCTGAAGATTAGGACGATGAATGTGGACCAGATGAGCCAAATCGTTCGGAACATGGATCGGGATACGATGACCCAGATCATCCAGAGCATGGACTCCCAGGCAATGAGTCAGATTGTCCGGAGCCTCGACCCGAACACCATGTCCGAAATAGCCAAACGAATATTGGTCGAATTCGGAAGAGCCCGGCCAAAATCAGTAACCGCGGCCTCCAGGGTCCCTGAGACCAACCAGCCGCCACTTGGCACCACGAGGATTGAGATCGCGGCGGTTCCGCTGGAAGGACGAGAGCAACAGAATAGCCCCTCGGATTTTCAGGCCCCGGACGACGTTCGCGAAGAACAAATGGACCTGAGCGGCCTGGTTGTCATCGCTCATCCTTCAAACCCGGTGAACGAGCTAACGACGGATCAGATCCGGAAGATCTACTCAGGAGAATTGACCAACTGGAATCAGGTAGGTGGTCCCGATATCGCGGTTAAGGTTATGACGGTGGGCGAACCGTCTGGAGGTCAGACAAAGGTGACTTCCAATGCGACTGTCTCTGCTTTCGCGAGCAGTGTCTTCATGGGTGTGGCCGGCAAGAGTGGAGCGCTAGGCTTTGTCCCGAAGTTGCACTCTCGGCAGCTCAGATTCCTAGGGGCGCACCAGGCGATTAAAACAATGGCGGTCAAGATTGATGTGCCAGCTCACGGCGCCAGGACGGCTCGTTCCGATTCAGCGACAGGCGTGGCCGACTTTCTTCTAGCCTATGGTCGGTAAGTGCCTCGAAGAGTCCTCCACATCCTCTCAGGCGCCCGGCAGACCTAAGGACGCCTGAAAGGATACCGATGGGTCGATAAAATTGATCAGGTAACAACTTCCATCCCCCAGGAGAGGTCAGCCATGCAACAAAGCAATGTAGTCCCAATAACGTCGGCTCGTAGCGTCACTCCTCCAACAAGAAAGATAAGCGCACGAGAAGCTGCTACGGATATTAAGTCCGGCATGAGTGACTTCATCCTCATGGAGAAATATACGCTCTCCACCAAAGGACTTCAGAGCCTTTTGCAGAAACTGGTTGACGCCAGACTTGTCAGCAAGTCCGAACTTTCCAGCAGGATCGCGCTGGGGGAAGATTCTGTTGCGCTCGACATCATCAAGTGCCCATCCTGTGGCATGCCTCAATTCGGGTCATTTGATGAATGTCCTCAATGCGGGGTCATTGTATCCAAATACCAGCAGAAACTCTCAATAGCAGCTGCGTCAAAACCGAACGGTTCCGGTGCTCATCCGGAGGGTTCCACTCTTTCGGGTCAGGTATTTCATTCAAAGGGGTCAATGTTTAGAGCTGATCCTCAGCGAACCGGGTTCTACAACAGCAGGGGGGTCCACAAGCTCACTGCCCTGAAATGGAAGTTCAAGGCGGAAGGCTGGGTGGCCTCGTCGCCGGCAGTAAGTGAAGGAGTGGCATACGTGGGCAGCTACGATGGCAATATGTATGCGCTACTTACTTCTACGGGAAAAGTGCATTGGCGTCTCGATACTAAGGGGCCTGTCCACTCATCTCCTGCCTTGACCCAGGGTAGACTCTTTTTCGGAAGTCTGGACGGGAGCTTTTACGCGGTTGAGGTCAAGTCGGGTAAAGCGAGATGGAAGTTCAAAACAGGCGGGCCCATCTATTCTTCACCTGTAATAAATGACGGCCTGGTATTTTTCGGAAGTTTGGACGGAAACGTCTATGCCGCGGACGTCCACACAGGCAGGATAAAATGGCATTTCAGAACCAGAGGACCTGTACATTCATCCCCCGCGATATGCGGTGACAAGCTCTGTTTCGGGAGCATGGACGGCGAGTTTTATGCCGTGGACCTGCAAACGGGATGTCCATCCGTCACCTTCAAGACGCAAGGCCCCATTACGAGCTCTCCGGCTGTGAACGACGGCGTAGTCTTCTTCGGGAGCATGGACGGGGCCCTTTATGCGGTCGATGTCAAGACCGGCCATGAAAAATGGCATTTCCAAACCAACGGCAAGATCACTTCGTCTGCTGCCATCGGTTATGGAGTAGTTCATTTCGGCAGTCATGACGGTCGGCTTTATGCGGTGGACGCCTCAACGGGCCAGGAAAAGTGGCGGTTCCAGACGGACGGCCCCATTGCCTCATCTCCTTCCCTAGCTTATGGGATACTGTATTTCGGGAGCAGTGACGGCAATCTGCACGCACTTGACTTCAGCAAAGGGCAGCCCAAGTGGAAATTCAAGACTGGGGGGCCCGTCTACAGTTCCCCGTTAATTTGCGACGAGGCGGTGTATTTCGGAAGTGACGACGGATGCTTTTATGCGCTGCACTAACGCATCCGCGTTCAAGTGTCAAATTGATGGAATCCCTAAGAGACAAATGTACAGGGAGGCTGAGATGAGCTACCTCCAGAATCAGTTATAGTGTTGGATTTAAGGCCAAAGTGACGCTCGAAGCCATCAGAGGCGCGAGGACCATACCGGAGATAGCCATCGAGTATGGGGTCCCCGCGAATCAGATCACTAAATGGAAAAAACAGGTCATAGACGAGCTGCCAAGCATATTGGCGGTCGAGACCGAGAAACGAGAACGAACGGCCCATGATTTGATATTTAAGTTGTACGAGGAGATTGCGCAGCTAAGTGGTGAGCTTGGTCGAGTAAAGAAAGCCGAAGCCGGCAGTTGACGGTGCGCACAGGACTTACGAAAGCAATCTCGGACCGACTAATTGCAAATTCGGCTATCGGCGACCAATCGCTGAATCGAGACGAACTCACCTATTTTAACGATTTCGGAACACCATTCGCTTGAAAGGTGTTTCCGCCGCAACCGGCTGCTTATACTCACGATATTATACCACTCTGCTTTCAACTGGAGCCGGTTGCAAACTTCCAGAAACAGTTGAAAGCTTGCCGGGGGCAACTTTTTGTGAGAAGTTGCCCCCGGCGCCGCGAATGACCTCCGGATTGAAGACTGAGAGGCCACTACAGGCATAACTTAGAAATTCTCAAAATTCTTGTCCGATTTGCGGGAATGGTCACGCCAACGGCGTGATCACCCAGGACTTGACCCGGGGTTCGCAGGAATGACGGAGAAAACGCCCGTCATGGTGAGCCTTCCGGATTGTCCATCCCGGTTGGCCAAATGGACATTATTTTTGGCAACTACTCTAAATATGCGAGGCGGCTCATGTTTGAGTGGCTCTGGAGACCCTTCAACAATCTCCTACTAAAGTTCGGAATCACAAATCTCCAATGCGGTGAATGCGGTCAGAAGCTTACTGAACTGAGCGACACTTGCCCGTATTGCGGGGCCTCAATGCGAGGAAAACGGCACGACCAGCATTCAAGCACCGATTGGAAGCACGACGATGACTCCGCTGATGACGAGGCCGAGTCTGAAGACGACTCCGATGACACATCTGACGAAGGAGATGATGGCAGTGACGGAGGAGCGGTAACGGAGGTGACAGCGGTAACGGGGGGAACGGCGGTGGCGGCAACGGCGGAGACTGAGATCGTCCCAACCCCATCATCGCTGCTACTTGTGGCAGATAATTGAACCTCTGTCGGCGGTCTCGGACATGACTTCCGTTGAGGTGAAGCCCCCGCGCTGAAACAGCGCCCGTAGCCCTGTCATGTTGGGAAACCACCAATTATAGTGTCTCTCTTTTTCGTCGGGTACACGTGTGGAGTGTTCATAACCTGGGAAGACAAACTCCCAAACAGGTTTATCAGAAAGCAGGGCAGAGTTCAGCAGCGCTGATTCTACAATCGCCGTGTGCGCGGTAACGGAAGCCACATTTTCTGCGGCCTTAAAAGGATCGGCACAATGGTAGATGACCCCGAGGCACAGCACGATATCAAATGTCCTGCCCAAGGTGGGAAGCTCGTAAATGCTCATGTTTCTGTATTCGATGTCCAGCCCGAGAACGTCCCTTACAAATTCGGCCTGTTTGAGGAAACCGGGTGACATGTCAATTCCCAGCACATAGTCCGCGTTTCTCTGTTTGGCCGACACACTGAAAAAACCCGCATTACATCCTATGTCCAGGACAGATTTTCCCGAGAGATCAGTCGGGATGTGCCGCTGAATCCCGGCCCACAGATCCTGAAGGTGCGGGACCGGTTCTCTGGTTTTGACGCCGTTTCCCAACTCTACGCAGTGGAACCAGCTCTCGTTCTTGCCCAACTCCTGGATCTTTTTACGTAATTCTTCGGGTGTAGCGTCTCTTGAGAATCTGCTCATGGTCATTAAAATCCAGTCTGCTGTTGTGGACTGTGCCGGGTTCTCAGTCTTAACCCAGGAACCAGGGAATCCTGATACTCCAATACTTAAGGGCACGGCATGCCGTGCCCTTACAAACCGAGCCGCCGCCCGGATAGCATCCTTTATTGGCCAACCCGGGGGGAGGGCGGGTCGTGCGCGCCAATTCTTTTATGCGGCGGCCACGGGCCGCCCTACCTTGCGCTCTTCCCTTAAGAAGGTCTACTTTTCATAATGCCACCACGGAAGGCCCCTTGCAACATTATTGAGGACCGGCTCCGCCCCATCGAGATCTAATGAGGTGAAATCCTTTGCTCACTGGGTAGTCCCCATATATCTCACATCCGTGGACATAGATGTCGGCGAATTCGTCAATGCAGCTTCTTTACTTGCCCTTCTGGCAGTCTCCGCAGGAAATCGTATGCGGAATTCCGTCCCGACAGCATTATTGACCTTCATATGTCCGTGCAGTTGTTGGATCAGAGTGTTAACCAAGCGTAAGCCAAGTGTTGGGGCATTCTCGGGATCCAGGTCGTCCGGGAGGCCCACCCCATCGTCCCTGACCACGAGTTCAAACTCGTGGTTATGTGATGCGAAAGAGACCCCAATAACGCCTTCCTTCTGCCCAGGGAAGGCATGTTTGAGGGAATTGGAAATCAACTCGTTAGAGATCAATCCGCACGGCACGGCAACATCGATTCCCAGGGGAGATGTTTTGATTTCAGTCTCCAACGTGATTTGGCTTCCCGGGGCCGCCGCGGCGGCAAGGAGCCGGGCACCCAAGCTCTCAATATATCCTTTGAAATCAATGTCGGCCATGTTACTAGATTTATAAAGTTTTTCATGGATAAGAGCCATAGATTGTAAACGGCTTTGGCTCGCCTCGAAAAGCTCTCGGCAAGGCGTGTGCGTGACATATCGGGACTGGAGCTTAAGAAGGCTTGATATGACCTGAAGATTGTTCTTGACCCTATGGTGAATCTCCTGCAACAAGACCTCTTTCTCTCTTAGAGACGCTTTCAGGTTCTCCTCTGCTCTCTTGCGGTCATCAATGTCTCGGCCCACTGCCTGAAAGGCCATCAGCGTTCCGTCGTCATCGAATACCGCCCGGTTGGTCCACTGCACCCAGCGAATCTGTCCTGAAGACATCACTACTCTATGTTCGAGTGTGGCTACAGGGTTGAACCTGGAAATACTTGCCAGGTGGTGTTCCAGTGCGTTCTGATCGGCATCGGGGACGAAGCGGATGAGGCTGTGTCCAATCAGGTCTTCTGATTTCTTCCCGAGGAAGCGGCAACAGGCTTCGTTGACAAAGGTCAGCGTGCGGTCCGGCAGGAATCGACAGATGAATTCTGTCTGATCCTGGACAATTGCGCGATACCTGGCCTCGCTTTCCTGGAGGGCTTCTTCTGCTCGCTCGCGTTCACTGATTTCATTCCGAAGGGTTTCGTTCAGCTTAACAGCTTCGGTCTTTTCCTGCGTGAGGGTCTCCATGAGCCCATGGTTGCTGAATCTCAATGTCAGCGATTCAATGATCGTCGTCTGCATTCGGTGGGCGGACAACAGGAGATATACCATGAAGACTGCCAACAGCACCCCCATAGTAATCGGTACCTCGCCCCCCTCGTAGAAGAACCTGCCGATCAAGGGGATATACACCGCTAGTATGAACGGGAGGTATGCTGACTTCATGGCTGTATGAGAGGCCGTTATTCCTACGCTCATGCCCCCCAGGACGAATGTTACCAAGACCTGATGGGATATGTCTGCAGGCCATAGAAAGACAGCGGCAGCCCCCCAAAGCAGCCCTCCAACGGTTGCTAGCGCAGCAAATCTTCTGCCCCAGGGAAGGACCGGTTCGCCGCGACGCTGGACTTTATGGAACGCCCTCACCATCGCCTCTCCGATCCCACACGCGATCGCGTAGCAGCAGAACCAAACGACGAGATTCAGATTTGACACGTCGTTCCACAGGGCGACAGTCAGGATGACCGCGGCAAGCAGTGATCCACGTATGCCGGGAAGCCCCTGATAATAGAGGTACTCAACCAGGGCTTTCCGGAGCTGTTCAGGCTCAATCTTATTTTCAGGATTTTGATTCGCCCTTAGCAGGTCGGATTTCATGGGAACCCCCCCGGCCAACAGTGATGCATTCTGGGAAGACCAAGATAAAAGACCGGAGACGTTGACACAGTATTGCAAATCGGACGAGAGGTCAAACGAAAAACCTTTCAAGGACGCGACAAAACCGGTCAATCTCTTCTTCAGTGTTGTAGTAGTGAACTGACGCCCGAATCACCCCGTCCTTAAGGCCCCTATTTTCCATGTCCATAAGTGTGTATTGGGCCGGAGAAACCGACACATTGATACGCTTTTCGGAAAGTGCCGACCGTATCTCCTCAGGTCGCTTTCCTTCCACAGTAAAGGTCACGATTCCGCATTTTTCGCGTCCGAGGTCCCGGACTTCGACACCAGGGAGTCCGGCCAGCCGCCCTCGCAATTGTTCCCCGAGATGAAAAACCCTGGACCAAGTCTCTTCAAGTCCCCATTGAAGAGCGTAATCTATGGCTGTTCCGAGGCCGATTTTGCCCGCGCAGTTGGTCTCCCAGTTCTCGAAACGACGAGCGTCTGCTCTCATCTCGTACCGGTCCTTTTCCACCCAGCGAGCCGCGTGCAGGTCCAGCAGAGGCGGTTCCAGCCTTTCCAAGATTTCTCGCCTGACGTAAAGGAACCCAGTTCCGCGGGGTCCGCGCAAAAATTTCCTGCCGGTTGCAGAAAGCATATCACAGCCGATGCGCTGGACATCGATCGGCATCTGCCCGACAGATTGGCAAGCGTCAAGCAGATACAACACACCGGCTTGTCTGGCGATTTCTCCCACCTTCTCTGCCGGGTTGATGAGGCCGCCGTTCGTGGGAACGTGCGTCAAGGCAATGAGCTTCACGCGATTGTCGATGCTGTTCTTTAGCGCGTCCACTGAAATTGCGCCCCACTCGTCGTTGGGGATCACTCTAATTATCGCGCCGGTTCTATGCGCAACTTGCAGGTAAGCTATGAAGTTGCTCGCATACTCGGCCACGGACGTTAGTATTGTGTCTCCCGGCCGAAAGGTTATGGAATAAAAGGCCATGTCCCACGCACGGGTCGCGTTCTCGATCACGGCTATTTCGTCCGGCCTGCAACCGATGAGCTTTGCCGCGGAGTCATAAACATGCTCTATCGCTTGCCGTGCTTGTTCGGCCGCTTCATATCCGCCGATCTCCGATTCCAGCCGCAAATGCGCAATCACAGAATCGAGCACTGGCTGAGGCATCAATGCGGCTCCCGCATTATTGAAGTGCAGGACATTCAAGCAGCCAGGGGTTTCTGCCCTGGCACGTGTGAGATCAAAAGACATTAACTATTACCGATTCCCAAATGTAACTTTCGTGTGGTCCCGAGATCGTCAATATAAAGGCCAAAAACTATTATTGCGAGGGTGTGAGCCCGAAGCAATCTCCCAACCGGCAAGAACAGATTGCTTCGTCGATTCGCTCCTCGCAATGACGCTGGTCTCATAACCTGATTCTTTGGCAAAGGCACAATACCCTATCCGACAATTCCCCATAGATGCGGTGAACGAAGCGAACCGCATCCTACCCGAACTGCAAAGACTTTCCTATTCCACGGCTGGATTGCTAGAAAAGAAAAAAACTATCAGGTCGAGCGACGGGTTTTCAGATCGGTCATTTCGGCAAACTGATCCGGCAGGGAGTGGTAATTTAACATACCCTATGGGGCGCGCTTGTCCGGACTGCAACTGGAGCTATTAAGAGTGCCTCTTGTCAAATTCGGATCATCTATACCACGCTGTTACATTCGGGAAGCAGGCCGGTTCTCTGGGGCGGCCTTATGGAGCACTTGCTTGAGCATCCATACTCCGACATTCAGCCTCAGTGCGGACGTGATACCACAGGACGAACGGCAATATTCGTCAAATCGCTGTTGTTGCACCCGGTCAAACTGCAATGCGTCGTACGAGGCTTGCGACCAGCGATAGAATGCTCCTACGTCACAATGGTCGAGGCTGTCCCCCTCATCAATCAGCCGCAGTATTCGCGTTTTGGTTTGCACTGAAATTCTCATAGGCACCTCCTCAGCAGGTGAGAAAACAGCTCCTGCTTCCGAGGAAGTTGGCGGTGGTCCGCTCAAAATTAGACGCAATAATTCTGAATTCATCAAATCGACCAGATTTCCGTCACAGGCGGTTCTTGGCCGCGTTGGGTTCCGGCGTATCTCTGTTAATGTTTTCCCCCTCTCCATTTGTTGCTGTGGGTTTTGTGAATCTCAAATAAAGACGATGTAAGTTTCGGTGGTGTGGAAGCCTCGGACAAGGGGAGAGAGGAGGCGATGCTCCTCTCATCCTTTTCAGCCATTATCATGGCTTGTCCCCCCCTTATCCAACCGTAGTCGCATCCTGTTTAACGAGCGGCTTGTTCTCTGATGTGTCATAGCTTCGATGCTAAGCTTTGCTGACCCTCTCTTAAGCATGGGACGTGCCAAAAGTCTATGTGGCAATGTGTGGCTACAATTACTTAGGAAAGTCAATGGGTTGATAAGATGCGAGGATAAAAGGCAAGGAAACGGAACAGAGGTGACCATGCTCGGAAACGTGTGCAAATGACACACCCGGCTTGTCATGCGCCAAAAGACTGGAATATTCAACTCTTATCGTAGGTGATTTGCACCGGTTCCGCGTGGTTAATAAGTGGTAATCACTTACGCATGCCGAAGGATTTCATGGCGCGTATGGACGAGTCGCGAATGACGGCCAATAACCTTAGAACTCGGTCACGGAAGATCAACAACTCCCCCTTCCAGCAGAGCCAGTGCGTCAGCGTACATGCCTCTCTTGATGGCTCTAAAGGTGTGTCGGTCCTTACCGGCCAATGGGGCAACACAGGCCATAGCCCTTGGCAGTACCTGATCGCCAGGGATCGCTTCATCGACAATGCCCAGCTCTTTCGCCTCAATGCCCCCTATCCGGGCCCCTGTGAGAAGTGAGGAGCGAAACACATTGGGTGTCAACCGGCTTTTGATCAGGGCCGTCATGCCAGGGGCGAAAGGAATGTTGATATCCACTTCGGGCAAGCAGAAGAACCCCCGGTCGGCCCGCATCACCCGGAAATCGTGTGCAAGCGCTAGCATGGCTCCGGCGGCAAACGCGTGCCCGTTAATCGCGGCTGCAGTGGGCACTGGAAATGCCATGACCCGTCCGAGGAGTTTCAGGACGGCCTTGATGAATTCGGGGGCCTCGCCCTGACCATCGCCGCTGAGCCAGGCCAAGTCCAGTCCATTGGAGTAGAACTTGTCCTCCCCACCGATGGTCACAAGCGCGGCTGGGCCGGTGGAGTTTTCGACCGTATCCAGGGCCTCGTTCAGGGCGTCGATAAAGGTTCGGTTAAAGCGATTTTCCCCGCTCTGCATGCTAAGAATGAAAACATCGCCCTGCTTTTTCAGGTCCATGATACTCATCAATCGTAGCTCCTATCTAGAGACCTATATTGGATGGCTTCGGCAACGTGCGGCGATTGAATGTCCGCTGCCCCTTCGAGATCCGCTATGGTTCTGGAAATCTTCAGTATTCGATGATACGCCCGAGCCGACAAACCAAGCTTTTCCACAGCCTTTTCGAGGAATTTCATGGAATCGCTGCCCAGGCGGCAGTGTTTCTTGAGAACAGCGGAGCGCATCTGAGCGTTGGAAAATAAACCCGCGCTCCCGAGACGGTCCAGTTGGATCTTGCGGGCCCTGTTGACACGCTGTCTGATGGGTTCAGACGATTCTCCGTCAATCACCGCGGTCAAGTCACGCCATTCAATGGATGGGACCTCGATGTGAATGTCGATTCTGTCCAGCAGCGGTCCCGAGATTTTGCTCCAGTAGCGCTGAATGGACTGCCGGGTACAGGTGCACTGGTGCTTGGGATCCCCTCGATATCCGCAAGGGCAAGGGTTCATCGCGGCCACAAGCATGAATCGCGCAGGAAATGTACAAGCAAGTTGAGCCCTTGATATGGTCACCTCACCGTCCTCGAGCGGTTGGCGCAGGACTTCCAAAACGTTCTTGCGGAACTCGGGCAACTCGTCCAGAAACAGCACACCGTTATGGGCCAGCGAAACTTCTCCCGGCCGCGGGATCGCTCCTCCGCCGATGAGGCCGGCATCGGAGACCGTGTGATGAGGAGACCGGAACGGGCGCACAGCCATAACAGAACCGTTTCGTCCCAGCAGTCCCACCGCGGAGTATATCCTGGTGGTCTGCAGCGCTTCCTCGAATACCGGTTCAGGCAATATGGTCGGAATGCGCTGGGATAGCATTGTCTTGCCTGAGCCGGGTGGACCGATCATCAGAATGATGTGTCCTCTTCTGCATAGCGGCACATAGGTCAGATGTGATTGTTGCCCAGTCTATGCAGCTCAGGACGGCTTGCAGCAACTCATGTATAGGCTGATGTAAAAGTTTTTCATTAAATTTCCAGACTATGCTTAGTTTACGCCTTTTCCCACTGGTAGCCCTCGTTTCAACTCGTTCTATAAAGGCTCTAATCATTCGCCCCACGACTTCATTACCATTCAGAGGTTCCTTGGAAAAGTACATCCATAATTCAGATAGCTTGCTCATCAATTGGTCATAGGATAGAGCCCGTAGTTCTTCCTCCGCAGTATTACTCTGAATTTCCATGAATTTTATTTTGGCTTCAATGTTTTGCTTCTGTTCCTGAGAGACTTTAATCCTGCTGATTAGCTCACCAATGCCTCTTCCTTAATCCCCGCCAGGGTAGCCTGAGTTAAAGAGCGTGTTAACAGGATTAGTTCTTGACTAACTTGCTGGAGCTCTTTTCTTAATTCTGTTGTGTCCCATTTAGCGTTTTTGCTCTCAGCGAGAATCTTCTCGTAAGCCCTCTTAATGATTTCACGAGCATCAATGTCAGCCACAATTAGTGGGTCTACTTCTCGGAGAACAACGGGAACATGTACCCTGCAGAATGCCATTTATGTGCTTAAAAATGAAATTTAGTGGTATTTCTACTGGTATATTCTGCTGATTGCACTGGCCAACTTTCTTTCTTGGGCACACGAATGCCCAATATTTCTTGCCTGCCTTACCTGTGTTCTTCTGAATATGACAGCTTGCAGTCGCATACATACGACTACCACAATGGCAATGAACCAATCCGGACAGGGGATTTTTAGGATAGAATTCATACGGGCGATGGAACGCCGTTTTCAATAAATCCTGCACGGTATCAAAAGTAGTCTTATCAATTATTGGATCGTGGGAAGCAGTAATCCACTTTCCGGCAATCTTGATTTCACCCAAATAGACTCTGTTCTTTAATGCCTTCTTTATTAGCGTGGGCGACCAGGAAGTTCCTGTGATGTCAACCCCGCCATATTCCTTTACACATTGCGGGCAGTCCTGATAGTCCTGATGGAAACGACGTACCCTACAATAGCCAGGCATCCTTTGCTTTTGGCTGACCTTGCAGTATCTAGGCATCTTAAAATCATAACGCCTTTCATAAAGATTGCCATGATTTGCATTAAGGTGCTTAACCAGCTTCAGTGTTCCGAACCCATCCATTCGGAGGTTGAAGATAAGCTGTACGATATCTGCTTCTGGTTTGTTCACCTTAAGGATTTTGGTCTGCCTGTCCAATTCATAACCGAGGGGAGCCTGGCCAGTGACCCATTTCCCGGACTTTTGCTTCCTCTTTTTTCCCTCCATCGTCCGTATTTTTATTGTTTCTCGTTCATTTTTGGCAAAAAGGCTCATTATACTAATAACCATATCAGTGGACGAATCAGCCTGCCCATTGGTGATGCTGATGCTATCTCTGATGGCATAAAAAGAGGCTCCTACCTTCTTTATCAGCTCGACTGCCTGGAGAGTTTCTATTTGGTCACGAGAAAAACGGTCTAATGCAGCTACCACAATAGTGGTTGCCTCTCCAGACCGAACTCGTTCTATTAGTCTCTGAAATTCAGGTCTTTCAGCGTTTAAGGTGCTTTCCTGCTCTTGAAACCATTCCTGCACCTGGAGCCCACGCGAAAGACAAAAGGCTTTGATAGCGTTTGTTTGAGCCTCTTGAGTGCCTTGTGCTTCCTGTTCTTGCGTGGACACGCGGACGTAAGCGATTATTTTAGCACCAGGTACCGTTATTTTAGCATCAGGCTGGTTCTCCATCGTGCTCGGATCTAGCTGTTCTCGAGTGGATGTACCAGCTGAAGCTACTGTTCTTCCCATTTCTATGCCCTTTCTGTTAACGACAACCTACGGCCGGACGTGGGTGTCTGTCAATGACATTGGCTGTGATCGGGCAATCCTTTTATTGGATTTTCGGCCACGCTGCCATTATGCTTAATCTGAGTTCATGCGTGTACAGCCTTTCTTGACGCGCTATTCTACAATTTTGAAAAACAACCCACGACCGTGAGCTTGTCCTATCCTAAAAAATGAATGGATGGCATGTCTATGAGAGGACTGGCGCGCCACGCATTCCATTTGTTTCCTGGGAGATGGAAGGCTTCCGTACTCTCCTACTATCTCCTGTTCGGGAACCCTAGATCGCTCAGATCGGATTACAGACGCGAATTTCGCCATTTCTCAGAGTGTCCTGGGTCTCCTGACGGTCGTGTGTTAAGCTGCTTCCTGGAATCCTGTGTGGAGTACAGGCATGGACGTTGTTCAGGATCAGAACAGCACACGCAATTGGATGGTGGAGCTTTGGCATGACTACGGAGCCAGGTTTGATGTCTTCGTGCCTCAGGAGCAACCCGCACCCCAGATATGGGAGCCCATCATGCAGGAACCTGACAAGAATGGTTCCTCAGATCCACAGATCATAAAGCATTGGCGTATGCTGGACCTGACCAAGCGATTCTTGGCAGAGCGGTATTCATCGTTCAAGATTCTCAATTCACCCTCCCTTCGGTTTAACTGCTTGGTGCCGGAATTCCACAATCCTGTTCCCATAGATCCGTTGGAACGGCAAAGGTACGGGTGGCCAGAAAAGATAGATCCCGCCGTCTGGTACGAGAACTCAATCAGAATGGGGATTTTTTATTGGCAGGTTGGGTTTTCGTGTGCTTCCTGGGGATGCCGCAGATGGCGGTGCAAGATGCACAGGAGAAATCCCAAACGGAAGAATCCTGTGGACATCTACAGCCTCATTGCTCTGTTTGAAGAGTTTTCCACTGCCAGGGCCTTGACGGAAGTCCAAAAATGGTTCGGTGGCAAGCTGGGCTCCTTCCATTATGCGGGAATAGAAAAGAACAGGAGACCCCGCTATGCCGTGCCAAAAGGGTTGCTGATGGACTTGATAAAGCCCTCTAAGGCCATACGCCACCAGCACGTTGATGCACTTATCCAAGAAGCCGCCGACCTGATAAGACTGTCACCGATAGTTGACTGGCACCCGCGGCTCTTTTCGGGTGAGTGCGTGTACCTCAGTCGGAAGATCATCAAGGAAGTCACGCTCTACGAAATCAAATCCCCGGCAATAAGGCTGTATTTGTGGCTCCTGGTTCGGCAAGAAGAGGAGGCCAGCCACAACCGATTTGAGCTGAAGCTCACCATCCAGGATGTATCTAAGGCTCTTGATGCGGATCGCGGCACCGTGGTCAGGTATCGTGACCGTTTGCAGGAACTTGGCCTCTTGGAGATCACCAAAGACACGTGGAAGCCAAAATACCAGTAGTAATGCCCAATACCGCATCATAGATGAGATTCTGGTGCAGTTGTCGGCAATAACTCATTTTCATACCAACTAGATACTATAGGGTCTAGACAGATGCAGGGTCAGGATTGCCTGGTAGAGTTAGCCCGCCTGACCCCCCCCCCGGTCTGGTTGTGGGATGGAGGCGGTAGCAGTAGCAGAGGCAGAGAGCAGCTAGATTGTAATAACAGGTACATCCTCTGACTGAGAGAGTGGTAGCAGCGGAAGAAAGCAGAAGTCCATCCACGAATGAACCTATACACGAGTTGTAGCCAGGTAAAGTCTCTGATCGACAAGTTGAACCAGGATACGTTACTGTCCGTTACAACTCCCTTAAACGTAAACGATTCCATAATAATAAGTATATACAGTGATTTATTGGGTGTCGGTTGTATTCACGTTCCCATAAGCGAATTTGAACCTGTCCGCGCTTTGCTATACGAGCCGAAGCACTTTCAGCTGGCGGTACATGGGTTGAAACGCATCTGGGAGCAATTCGGCATAGGAGATTACGAGACCCAACCTGGCAGGATTTGGGATGCCAAATTGATGGCTTACCTGCTCAACCCAGGACTGGACAAGGAACACGGATACGCGCTCAGCCACCTGACCGAAGAGTATGGCGGAGAAAAGTACCCGCAAAGCAGCCCGGACATGTGTGACCGAGGTTATCCAGAATCATTTTATTGGCTTCTCGGTCAGGACGCCCGGCGCATCCATCACCTTGCCCAAGCCTTGCCTCGAATGATGAGCAACGGTTTGATGAAGCTGTACCTGGAAACCGAGCTGCCTTTAATGGGAATTCTTGCCCGCATGCACCTGGATGGGGTGGGTGTTGATGGTACCGCCTGTGCCAAAGAAATTGTGAATATCCAATACAGAATGGACAACTTGATTCACGCGGCTCAAGCCGAGACCAACAAAGACGTGGACTGGCATACGGATAAGGGAGTTTACCGCTTTTGGAGTGATCTTGGCTGGTTTGTGGAAGACCAGACCGAGGACGCGGAATTCATTCTGAAGGAGTGGCCTGAAGTTCCTTTTTCCAAGGAAATCTTGGAATGGAGGGATCTTTATCGTGATGTGTCATTTCTTGAAGAGGCGGCAGGCAGGGATCGGGTGCACCCTGTTTGGAGACAAACCCGCGGAGCTACGGGTCGCATCTTCAGCGCCGTGGTACCTGTCCAGTCCATAGACAAGAAAAAGTACAGGCCGCTGCTCGTACCCGCCCCCGGTCATGTTCTCCTGAAACCCGATTATTCAGCCTTTCAACTGCGGTTGCTGGCTCATCTGTCTGGAGATCCACATTTGACCGAAGCCTTCATGAAAAACGAGGACATCCACAGCAAAACGGCAAATTGGCTCGGTCTGCCAGGTACCAGTGAACAGCGAAGAAACCAAGCCAAGGCTATCAATTTTGGCATCTGCTTTGGGCAAGGAGCCGTCTCACTCGCTTCTGACCTGGGACTGAATCCCGATCAAGCGCAGTCTTACATTGACGGATTCTTTGGGATGTACAAAGAGGCCTGGAAATTCTTCGAGGAGACCGTTCAAAGTCTAAAAGATCAGAAGAATCCTGAAGAAAGGGTCATTTCCTCCTCTCTTGGACGTGTCAGGCGATTCACGACGAGATTCACCAGCAAGGAAGGACGGAAAGCGAGGGTTACGCCTTTGCAACAGATGGAATCAGACATCGTAAAGCAAGCAATGGTGGGTATAAACCGTGAATTTGCAAAACGGGTCATGAAGTCCAAGATCGTGGTGATGATTCATGACAGCATTTGGGTTGAAGCACCTGATGAGGAGGAAAAAGAAGCAACACAGATAATGGAAAAAGTCATGACTACTGCTGCCGATCTCAAGGTTCCTCTCCAGGTCAAGTTTGAGTGAATGCCATCCGCTGGCTGCAAAATAGAATAGATGGGTGCGGACAGCTTGTTTCAAAGTGCAAATCCTCAAAGTGATGCTCTGATGTGGGATATTGCCTATATGTCCGAATCAAACCCGACCCCCAAATGGCAAGTTCCCGATATACAGACCGATGCTGGAAAAACTCTCCATCGCTAAAATGCTCTGACTGCCGAAGAATGGTCAATTCTCCCCTTCATTCCTGGCCGTTCACCGAATTCAAGGATGGTATCAGCCCTAACCCAATGTTTTGATTGCGGTACCGCTTCACATACCGAACAGGCGAAAAGGGTAATTTCGCAGGAATGACCGTAGAGAAACTCCCAAACCTCTCTCGCCGATCCCGAATCACCGCCCTCAATTCTACAATAGAGCTATTTCTGTGCTGCAGAATGGACCATTCTTCAGCTTGGCTCAGAGCCTTACAGCGACTCCTTTGATAGGGCCAATGGGAGGGAATGTTTCCACCCGAGCGAGGCGATAAACGCGAAAACACTTTTTCTTGAGGCTGGAACAGGCGGAAAGATCCTGATCTGCACTCCGGACTCGGCGGCTTTGCTCGGGGATGCGGGAAAAGGAGACTTTAGATGTAGGTACTGCGGTCTCAAGATCAGATCATGGGAAGAAGACGCCGGACTACTCGTGAAATTCATCCGACAACTCATTCTCACGTAACAAGCCCTCATTCTTGAATTGGCATTCGACGGCAGCCTCTGCTACGTCCGTTCTTTCAGCTGCGGCCCTTAGGAGAGCCTGCGATCTCTGGCCGGATTCATTGATGCACTCGGTTTCTCCTCGGCAGCTCTTTCCCGCTCAGTGCTCGACAATCACGTTGATCGTGTAACGCGTGCCGCCGTTTAGCTGTGCATCTATTTGGGCCACGCCCGGCTCTGGACCGGCCATAACATAATAGCGGATAAGACCTAAACGCGGAAAGCCCGGACCGAAAGGTTCCGGCTTGAGGGTGACCGGAGCGCCCCGACGCGTGATCGTCCCTATCAGCGCCATGTCGCTGAGGATCTCGAAGTTTCCTTCTTTGGTGGGTTTCAATGATATGAAGGAACGAGCCTTATCGGGGAGGGTAACCAAAAGATCGATGGGCAGTGCCGCCTCCTGGCCTGTCTTCACATGCTGCCAGTTCGTATTGCGTCCACCATGCAGTGGGTTACAGGCCGCCACGTTTGGCACTGGCTTGGGGGTGATCTGTGCAATGGCCTGGGTTGTTCCCGACAATGGCCCGGCATCAAGGAGCTGAATGGTGATGGGATAGTCACCTGCCTGAGTGGGGTTAAGCGGGCCCCAACGGAGGTGGATCGATTTCAGTCCCGGACGCTCGGGCGGACCGGTGGGAAAGTCCTCCGTAAGCTTAAGGACAATCGTGCGTGGGTCTTGGGGTCGAGCCCTACCGTAAATGGTATAGAGGCAGGACCCTGCGGCCAGCCATAGATAAGGACGGCCGAAGGACGCGGGCCGGCGGGTTGGGGTGTAAAAGCCTGGGGGAACGTAAAGCGGAACGTCGCGCCGGCCGGCAGAGCATAACCCGGCACGGTCGGGTCTGAGGGCTTGTCGAAGACCACCCAGGCCTCAAACGGATAGCCTGCGGCAAGTCCGTCGCTTGTCATCGGCTGATACTCAATAGTGGCCCCTGGCGGCGCTGCCGAAACCATCGGGGTGAAGAGCCCAAAGGTCAGGACGATTGCTATGGAAACCAAAGTTTTAACAAATGCCTTTCGGCCTGACTCGTTCGCATGACCCTGACTACATCTTCGTATGCACCTGTGTTGCATGAACTATCTCCTTTTAATTAAATAATAGAAAATGCACGAAGTGGCCGTGCCGGACGCACTTCAAAGTTTTTGACCGGATGTAAAAGTTTTGGGAAGCTGGAACCGTACCGTTTGTTTATGATCTGTACTCGGGCTCGCTCGCGGTAAAAATAACGTAGATACATGGCATCAAGAATAGTGCTACCGGAATCAACATGATAAGGCCTCCTATAGCACCCACCGCCATAGGTTGGAGCATGTCACCGCCCTCCTCAATGTTGAGGGCGAGTGGAATGAGACCCATGATGATGGGAAGAGTTGTCATCAGTCGAGGACGCAACCTGATCTTGGCAGCAGCAATCACCGCATCGAAAGCCGAAAGTCTGGTCTCGGACTCGTAGCTCTTCGGCAAAGGTCATGAGCAACACCCCTTCAGTCACCGTAGCTGCAACCACGACCAGGGCGCCAATTATCACAGTGGCTCCAAGTCGGAAGCCCGGTAACGAAGAACGCGAACACAAGGCCGGCCATACAAAACGGGACACATCCCAGAATAAGGATCGGAAGCTTAAGACTGTTAAATTGCACTGCCAGGACAACGAAGGAAAAAAACAAGGCAAACGCCAGGACCCCTAATGTAACACCCTTCATTTCCGCCATCATTTGGGCCTGTCCACCGTAACGAACCTCATAGCCGACCGGAAGGTCCAATTTTTGAATCTCTGCCTGGAGCTCCGAAAGGGCCTGTCCCACGCTCACTCCGGCCGCGTCCCCACGCACGATCACCTGTTTAACCTGGTCCTCTCGCCCGATCTCGACCGGTCCGACTGCCTGGTTCACTTTGGCCACGTCCTTGACCCTCAAATAGCCTCCCTGAGCGCACTCCAGAATCAGCCTTTCAACGTCTTGCTTGGAAGTGACCTCTTTTTCCGGGATGATCACCCGGATGTTATAGTACCTGTCACCGTCCCTGTATCGAGTGGCCACCGCGCCGGTAAGCAGTGACCGCAGTGTAGTGGCTACGTCGGCAATTGAAACGCCCAAATCTGCTGCAAGCTGGCGATCCACCTGCACCTGATACTCCGGTTTGGTCATGTCCAATGATACGTAAACGTTAGTGAAATGAGCCAATCGGTTCATTGCCGTTGCCGTTCCCTGAGCCAGCTCAAACAGCTTGGCGATCTCCTCGCCCTTTATCTTGACTTCAATGTCAGCGTCGCCCAGTCTTCTAATCCCCTTGACCTGGGGCACGATCACCATGGCAATACCGCCCGGGATGGAAATCTTGGCCACTAAAGGCCTCAGCCGGTTCATGTACGCCTTGGTGCTCAGTTTCCGCTTGTTCCTCGGGACAAGTTGTATGTTGATTTCCCCTTCATTGGCGATAAGGTAAGTGTATATTCCCAATACCTTTCCTCCGACCAGGGTGAAGTATGATTCGATCAGAGGATCGTCCGCGATCAATGCTTCGATCCGGCGAAGTGCTTCGCTGGTTTGCCATACCGAAGCCCCGGTGGGCAGACGCACTTTGACCATGACTCTCCCATCGTCCATCTGCGGGAGAAACTCGCTGCCAAGTTTTGGAACGGTAACGACTGCGCCGATCAAGAACAAGATGGAGACAGCCACAACCATCCATCTGCGGTTCAGTGCTCGGCCCAGAAAGGCGGCATACTCATCCGTAAATCGCGTAAACAAGCGCTGGAAGCGAGTATCTTCCGTTTCGGACTCTTTTCGGTTTCCCAGAAGCACGGCCGTGAGCATGGGTGTCAGTGTGATCGCGGTCGCCAGGCTTATGAGGACCACACCAGCAATAATCAGGATTAGCTCTCTAAATAATAGGCTCGTGAGTCCCGGAATCAGCAAGAATGGGACAAAAATCGCCATGAACGAAAGGGTGGCAGCGACAATTGCCGGTCCAACCTCGGCTGTAGCGGAAATGGCTAGTTCGCCTGTGGCGACATCCGGACTCTTGTGTTTCAAACGAGTTATGTTCTCAATCACCACTATGGAGTTGTCGAGCACCACACTGATGGCGACGACCAGCCCCCCTAGAGAAAAAAGGTTTAGCGAGAACCCCGCAAGTTTCATAAAACCGAAATTGACAATCATCGTGACGGGCAATGCCACGAACATTACTAGAACCTGACGCCAACTGCCCAAGAAGAGATAAATGATGAGAATAACGAGGATGGCGCCCTCAATGGCTGCATTACGGACTCCAGCAATGGCCGATTCAATGTAATCAGCCTGATTCTCAACCATCCCCAATTTGATGCCTGCCGGAACCGACGGTTGTAGCTCCTGAATTCTTCGATTGACGGCCTTGGCAACCTCGACAGTGTTGGCGTCCGCCTGCTTGAGCACGCTCAACTTCACGCACGGTTTGCCATCCAAGCCGTGTGATTACCCGGACTTCCTCATTTGCGTCCTCGACCTTGGCCACGTCACGTACATAGACCTTCCCCTCGTCTTTTCGGGCAAGAATGACTGATCTGTATTTCTTCCAGGGAACGATATTCCCCAGCAGTCCTGGCGATGAATTCACGAGGTCCGACAGTGACCCGGCCACCGAATTGATCGACATTCTCGTCGCGAAGTCTCTTGACCACCCCGGCAAGAGACAATTGGTGTTTTTCCAGTGCCGGTCCGTCCAAGTTTACTCGTATTTCCCTCTTGAGACCGCCCACGATATCTGTCCCCGCAACGCCCGGCACAGCCATAAGCCGGTCCTGAAGCCAGTCCTCGGTCCAGGTTCGCAGTTTGACAAGGTCCAATTGGTCCGAGCTGATGGTGATCTGAACCACCGGCAATTGAGAGGGGTCAGCCTTGATCATGTATGGCGCTTCAATATCTTTGGGCAGGTTCTTGGAAGCCCTTGCCAACGCGGCCAGGCAATCTTGGTATGCCACGTTTACATCTACGCCGTACTTGAAATTCACCAGACGCTGTGTAGAGCCCTTCAATGGAAGACGATTCCAGATAATCCAGCCCGTCTACGCTGGCCAACTGGCGTTCTATGGGATCGGCCAAGTCCTTATCAATCTCTTCCGGCGTTGCTCCCGGCCATGATATCCACAGACGAACCAATGGGTACGTGATGTTGGGCACAAAGTTCACAGGGAGTCGCCACAGGCCATAGACCCCGAGGACCACAAGGGCGATCACGATTGCGCTTGTGGCTATACGGCGTCTGACGGCCGATTCGGTTATCTTCATCGTCCTGCGTCTCCCTTGCCTTTGCCTTCTTGAGGTTTCGGTTTTTCAGCGCCTTTTTTCTCAGCCCCTGGAAGTCGTACTTCAATGCCGTCTTTCAGTTTTTCATTGCCTGCGACAACGATCTGATCTCCTGCCTTGATACCGGAAAGAATCTGTATTTTGCCACCCCCTTCAATACCTGTTGTAATCTTGCGTTGCTGGGCCTTTCCATCCTCGACCACATAAGCCACGCGTAACCCCTTTGGCGTGACAATGACTGCTTCTGACGGAACCGCTATCGTGTCCTTTTCGGACTTCAAGGTCAGGCTCAGCCTGGCGAACATGCCTGGAACGAGGTCAACCGCGTCCACGACTTCCACTTCAGCGGTGCGGGTCCTCATTCGTCGGTCCAATTCGGGATAAATGCGAGAGAGCTTTCCGCGAAACGTCTTTCCATTGTACGCATCCAGTTTCACCGCCACTTCCATGCCCAGCCGGAGTTCCTGGCTTTGGGCTTCCGGCACGGCCGACCGAACAACCAAAGATTTGGGGTCAAAAATCTCAACCATCACGGTTCTCGGAACGACATAGTTTCCGTCCGCAACCATGACCTTGGATATTATGCCGTCCCAAGGAGCCACCACCTCGTAATCATCCGAAGTTTCTTTGACTTTTTCTAGTTGAGCGATCGCTCGTTGATATTTTGTCCGGGCCAGATCCAATTGATCCTTGGGAATCGCCCCGCTCTCCACTAATTGTTCAATTCGCGCCAATTCCTCTTTTTCGGTCTTCACATCCTGCTTGGCAGACAACAATAACGCTTCCGTGGCCTTCTTTCTTCCGATGCTAAGGACTCTCTCACCTTCTTTCACGGGGTCGCCTTCCCTCAGGTTGCAGTTACAGACAGGGCCTTCTGCTGGAGACGCTAAACGAGCCACCCTCGTAGCCTCAACCGAGCCGGTCAGTTCCATAGTGTTGGAAATCTCTGCCAGACTTAACCTTCTGGGTTACTACGAGAGGATTAGGTTTGGTCGGTTTTCCTTTTGCCCCGCACTGTCGGGTGGACTTCTTAAAATTCCCCAAGCAGCAAAGGACAGAACAACCAGACCAACACAGATGAATATCCAACGTTTCATAAATGAATCCTCCGGCCCTGCGTTAATCGTCAGCGACCTTTGTCAATCGTCAAAGGCTTTTTGGTGAATTCCCTTGTATAGGTTCTTCCCGGCCGTTTCGACAGAGACGCCAGCCATCTCACAACTTATTACAGCCTACAATGAGAAAACCCGCGGAAAATAAACCACTGAGGTTTATGCGGTTATGCCGCGGCAGCGTCTAAGTCTTTTATTTCCTTGGTCAAGACATCAACGTCACAACCGCCGAATAGTTTTTGTTATCTTTTTTCCCCAGTAGCGAGGCCAAGTTGAGCAAGAGCGATGTTGTATTCGGCCAGGGCCCGGTAATAATTTGTTTGGGTATCGAGCATGGCCGCCTGTGCATCGAGCACGTCCGTTATGGACCCTTTGCCTAGGTCATACTTCTCGCTCTCGATCCGGAAGCTTTCTTTCGACTGTTCAATGGCCTTCTGAGTGGATTGGACCCGTTGCCGGGAAGAAGTGACATTAAGGAGCGCTGTCTCCACATCCAGCCGTATCTGAAGTTCCAGCCTGCGCAAATTCGCCTGGGCAGACGCGAGCCTGGCCTCTTGTTCGCGAATCTGTGCGGTTATCCTTCCGCCGTCAAAGAGTGGGTAATCAGCGACGACGCCTATATTTCCAACCGGCAGCGAGCGTGATACCCCGGGGGAATTGTAATGCTTTTGGGCCGGCGGCACGTTAGGGTTGTCGGCTTCCGGATTAGCGCCAATAAACCTATTTATGAAGACTGCCCCATTATCTGTGATTCCCGCAGCAACCCTTGTCCCGTAACTCCCTGCCAGAGACAGTGTCGGCCACAATGCGCCACGGGCCGCGGTCACCCGGGCCATTTGAGCGTCCAACGATGCCCTTGCTGCCCGATAATCCCCGCGCTCAGCATAAGCCATAGCAATGGCCCCGTGAAGATCCGGCACTCGTCGGTTCAGACTCAGGTTGCCCCGAACGGTGACGGGCCGGCTGCCGTCTCCAATGCCCATAAGGGTACCGAGCACGCGACGTTGTATTTCAGAGACAGTCTGCTCGCGCACCAGACGCTGGTCGAGGTCTGAAAGCCTTACCTCCGTCCGTAAGACGTCCACCTTAGCGGCCTTGCCCACCCTCATCATGTCAAGGACGCGCTGGCGCTGCTTGTTCAACACTTTCGTGGAAAACTGCAAAGACTCAATCAGCGGCCGCTGGCCCAGGATCGTGTAAAAAGTGCTGGAAACATTAAAAACCAGCTCTTCCCATGTGCGGGCGAGGCGATGTTCGGCTGCCTGGCTCAGGAGAGCCGCGGCATTGATCTCGTTCGTGATGCGCCCGCCGGTAAAGAGCGGCATCCTCAGAATTATATCTCCGGCAAACAGGCTCGTGCTGAACATGCCGGGATCATTATTCTTACGGACCGGAACCAGCCGTTGATTTTGCAGGTAGCTGTTATAGCTTGCCGTGCCACGAAAATTCGGCAATTTTTCGGCTGCCGCAATGTTCCATTGAGCAAGGGTAGTCTGCACATCCCAGATCCCTGCGGCCAGAGATGGGTTGTTTGCCCGCGCGGTCTCAATGCATTGCTCCAAAGTCAACGCCTCCTGGACCTTATCCATGGGGCCTGCCCGACCGGCAGGCGGCTGCGCACAACTTGCAGCGGGCGAAACAACAGGTTGATTGTGCGCCATAGGCACCAGTGAGAGGCAACCTGACAAGGATATAACCAGCGGCAAAACGATCGCCACGAGGCCGGCAGCCTTCATGATTCCTCCCAACACCGGGATATGACCCGGATTCACGGCATGTAGCGAAGGCCAAGTTGGACACCAGGCCTCCGTACAAATTACGAAAAGTCGTGCTATCTAATCTTATACAAACCTAGAGGAGAATTCCCGCGGGCGGAACATATCACAGTGGAATGCACCCTGTCATCTGGAAAAGGCCATGTTCAATTGGCAGGAACCCATATCGTGAACGTGGTTACCTTGCCCTCTTGAGTGGCTACAGTGATTCCTCCGCCCAGCTTTTCCCTCTTATGCTGTAGATAATGGAAGAGATACATATCTATGACAATTGCCATCCCATGCTTGGGGTGCCTCTTTGTGGGAGCGACCGCCCACAACGGCTTGTATTGGAGCATAGCCCTGATGTCCTGAATTCACGTACCCTTTCTCACCCTCTCCCGATCAATAGGCCCATGCACCTTCCCATCATAGTTTTCGTGATCCGATAGCGACGCATTCCTAAGAAATCGCGGCAGGCTTAGCCAGATCGATTCTGAGCGACGTTCTTCTTGCGGTAATTTTGGCATCATGGGTGATTTTCCAACATTTATCTGCCCCCCATACACGCCCAATCATATCCCTTCAGAATCATATTATATTTAAGGGTTAGTGGGTTTTCATTGAGGGATCAAAAGAAAGGAGACGCCCGTGAACCCATATGTTTGGCAGATCGCTGTGCTGGTCGTCATTGAGGTGGCTCAAATCGCTATTGTCCGATGGATTGACGGGAAAGCAGGTGGCCCAGGAAAATGAACGAAAGACGAAAGGAGGTCCAAGAATGCCCACGTTCAAATTCAATTCGGAGAAGCCGTATTATCAAGAGGGACGGTTGGTAAAGAAAGTGAAAACGCAGCACAACATCAGCCTAAGTACCGTTGATTGCGCCATCTTGGGGTTGAGTGCGGCCCGTTTGTTGGGAAAGCTGGCCGCTGCCCTTATTTTCAAACGCAATCCATACAGACTGCCTTAAACGTTCGATTAATAAGGGGAGAAAGAGCAGATGGAATATCGACGAACAGAGCTTATCGAGTGGTACGATAAGGAAGGGCGCGTGCGAAAACGCAGCATCAGAGAAGACAGATTCGTTCTTTCGGCTTGGGAGCTGAACAAGGTGTGCAACTCCCTGGTAAGAATCTCTGATGGGGCTGCAAAAGCGATTGTGGCTTCCAGTCAAGGAAATCGTTACCTGCTGAAGTAGCCGCGGCGAATTGTCGCCCGCGAGCAAGCCACCAGAATCCACAATGAGCCTGCATTCACGCCCGCCTTAAATCTAAAGATAAACAGAATACATCAAGAAAGGAGCATCACTATGGGTACAAACGGAAATGGTCAGTTTTTGGAAAGCGAGCTGATCCATCGCAAGGTAAAAGTAGACAACGAGTGGCAGATAAGGACCTTCCCGGTGGTCGGCGGTCGCCTACGGATCCTCCACGAGAACAATGATCACCTTGGCATCCAGACTGAAATCATAAGGCTGGACCCTGATTTCGTAGTGGTCAAAGCAGCGGTGGAGAGCCAAAGAGGAAAGTTCAATGGCACGGGAACAGCCTCGGGTCAAAGAGATGCAAAACTGGCAGACTCGTTGGTTGAATTGGCTGAAACAAGAGCCATTGCTCGGGCGCTGCGCTTCGGCGGGATAGGCGTCGAGTACACCGGCGCAGAAGAAGTGTCCCACGTGGCCGCAAACTCGGAAAAGGAGCAAACTGGAAGCAAAGCCCCGGCACCAGTCTTCCCTGACGAGGCAATGGCAACGGCAAAAGGGAAGCGAAAGCGCCAAGTGTTGCTGAGGCTGAGGCAACATCAAGACCGAAAAGTCCCGGCAATGGAACGGCGACTCAGGCTCAGGTGAGAGCCTTATATGCGCTTAGCCGAAGAGCAAACTATCACGAAGCAGGACATTGGAGAGATGCTTGCCCGCTTCGAGGTTTCCCGCTTCGAAGACCTTTCCCGCGAATCCGCATCGCAGTTGATCGGGCACTTGCAGACCCAAGTCGCTGCATAAACCCACCAGACAAAGACAACCACATAAAAGACGAGGGCGGGGCGGGACAGGTCTGTACTCGTCCTGCCGAATGAGAGGAGGAGAACTATGTACAGAGTTATTCGTCTATTCTGGCCCTCGCCATCCAAGCGAGAGATCGTGAAGACAGGCATTCAGAGACTGGCCAGCAAGGGAACCAAGATGGTGAACCGGCTCCGCTACATCAAAATAGGGAGGCGAAAATGAATGAGCAAACGCAAGAGAAGCCCCACTTGTCCTATTCACAGATCAACACGTATCTCACGTGTCCCTTGAAATACAAATTCCACTACATCGACCAGATAGAGCCGCCTTTTGTTGCCTCTGCACTGGTTTTCGGCTCCTGCATCCATGAAGCCGTAGGAGCCTTCTATCAGAGCTGTCTTGAGGGAGACCCTCTATCTCCCAGTCAGGTTCATGACGTTTACCGCCAGGCGTGGGAGAGCCACTCCAAAGAGCGACCAGTACGTTTCTTCAACGATGACGCCGCGGAAACTCTCACGACAAAGGCAAAGCGGATGCTGGATGTGTTCCATGAGGTATTCGATCCCACCGTCCAGATCATCGGGATCGAGGAACCCTTTGAAGTGGATCTGGGTAAGCGTATTCCTCCACTGGTTGGTTGGATAGATGCGGTGGAGCTGGCGCCGGATGGAACGGTCAGTGTCATTGACCTAAAAACAGCTTCCAAGCGCTATTCAGATAATACCGTCCATTCCAACGTACAGCTTACCTGCTATTCGCTGGGGGCTAAAGTCCTTGGCTTCAATGGAGATACTCGCTTCCGCCTCGACGTGCTCCTGAAGACTCAAAATCCGGAGCTGATACGATACGAAACAACCCGAACGGATGCTGATCGCGAACGCTTCCTGAAGCTCGTCAAGAGCGTTTGGCAGGGAATCAAGAAGGAAGTCTTCTTCCCGAAAGCGGATTGGCAATGTTCGCAGTGCGCCTATGCTGATCATTGTAGGGACTGGTAAACAAGGAACACCAGCGAATTCCTGGTCAAGCTGCGGAACATGTTAGAGGAGAGACTGCACAAGCGGTCTCTTTTTCGACCCTCTACGGCCTCTTAGAATGTAGGGCGATGGGAAATGCCGCATTACTACTGGGGTAGCCCCTATACTAAATCCCAGATTCAAAAAAGGAGGCTCCAAAGCAGGGTCCTACCTGACACAATAAATCCGTGGGCATTTTTCAAATAGGACTATCATCGCATTACTACTGGAATTTGACATACTGGGGACTGGAGTCCGGCGCAAACGAAGTAAGAGCGGAAGTTCCACAAATGCTCTGAGATTTCTATTATCCTAGAACAAAGGGACTGAGGTGCTGCTAACACTCATCTGGATGACCTCATGAATCTATTAGCTGCCTTCAATTCCTGATTGAACTGGTCCTGAATCAGCTCAAATCACTTTCGTTTTCTCTTGTGGTCTTTTTTCAGTTCAGATAAGAATTCGTGAAGCCGTTCTCTCACTGAAAAGCTTCTTATGCCTTCGAAGAGTGAACGTCCCGAGCGAGAAGTACATGGGCATCTAGAGGGATTTTCTAACTGATAGAGAAAAGGAGGAATTCCATTGGACCAAGACGAATTCCGTGACCTTGAGGGTCTAGAATTTAAGAGAATGAGAGGGTGGTTGTCAAAAGCCAGGGAGAATGAAGACAAAGATGCTGCCTACGCATTTATCTGCGCCTGGATTGGTTTCAACTATTATTACGGGACCTACAGTCGTTTTCACGGAATTCATCAAGACCTCGAACGCGCAAAATGGCAGAGTCTGGTTCAAAAACATAAGGGATTTAGAAGAATCTATTCGGAATTCTTAAAAGATAACCCAACAATTTTCAACCAGAAGTTACTCAAACCCATTCCAGGAAGCACGTCTGACGCTTCGCGTTGGGGGCAATGGCTTGTTTTCAGAGAGCTTCCCCGTGAGGAAATCTTCGAGCAACTTTACGTCATTAGAAACAACTTGTTTCACGGGCTCAAGTATCCCGACGAAAATGAAAGAGACAGAGAACTCTGCAGCATAGGAGCGAACTTTTTGATCTCGTTCCTAGAGAGACTAGTGCAAGAAACAGAAAAGGGATTGCCGAAAAAAATGGAGTGAAATCGATGAATCTATAATTTCAAAAACCTCCGTTGGAGCGATTCGAGCCCCCATTACGAGAAAGAATCAGACCGACGCTATCCGTTTGAATACCTCTCAGCCGCTTCCTGTGCCCACTGGTTAACCAATTCGTTTTCCCGATGACCCGCGTGACCGGGAACGTGAATCCACTCAACGTGGTACATCGCTTCCGGAAACAAGGTGTTGTGCGTAAGCCTGTAAAGTCGTTTCCATAGGTCTAGGTTTTCCGGTGATTTTCCCGCTGCCGTTTTCCAACCCCTGTTGACCCAGTTACTAATCCATTCTGTCATCCCTTTGACTAAGTACCTCAGAATCGGAATAAAGTCTGACGTTGCTCTTTTCTGATAGCGATTCAATAGCCATAATAGCCGCCGTCAGTTCCATTCTATTATTCGTAGTGTCCTGTTCGCTTCCCGCACCGGAATACTCACCATCTGTGTGCCGAACCAGATACGCCCACCCGCCCGTACCAGGGTTCCCCTTACACGCACCATCTGTAAATATTTCTACGATTTTCTGACACTGAAACACCCTTTCGTCGTTAGATGTTTTCTTCTAATGTCATGCGCCCAGTGGCCTTGTCAAACCGGAAATTCTGGCTGCGGCACCTGTAGTATGCATATGAAGAGAGTTGCGGAGCCCTTTGTCCCGTCCAAGGAACCAAGCAAGATCGGCGAAGCGCGTCGTCCTGGAGAAATCATCGGAAGAGATAAGACAGTATTGTAAGGATGTTATATGACTAACATTATTAGTAAAGCCAAGTCAAAACGACAACATATTGATAATATGGTGTCATGTATCTCGATGGGTATCAATAACCTGAGATAACGGCAACTTATAGCAGACTATCCTATGCACCAACTAAGGACATAACGCCAAGACATTGTGCCCACCCGCCGCAGCCACCTCGACGGCCCTCTTGGCGTATTCCTGTCCTCGCACGTCTCGGAAATCGACGTGATAAGCTCCGTAACGAGCCGGCTTGAGGTCCGTGCGAGGTCTTGCGGGTTCGAGGGCCACTCGGTCCATCAAGAATCCGGTAGCAGCCAGGAGGCTCGGCACGCCGAGCACTTCTACGCCTTCCACGACTGCTGCCTCCGACGCGTTCACCTCCGGCAGGATCAGACCCTTGAATCCGAGGTCCCTGGCAGCAAGCCCAAGAGATAGAGCGCCTCGCACTGATTTGACGCGGCCGTCAAGTGCCAGCTCGCCGACCACTATGTAATCTTTGAGCTTATCCGAGGGGAGCAGATTCAGAGCCGCTAGTATCCCGAGCGCTATGGGGAGATCGAAGCCGGAACCTTCTTTCCTCAGATCCGCCGGCGCGAGATTGACAGTTATTCGACGGGCAGGGAAAGGGTACCCGCTGTTGACAATGGCAGATTTGACACGTGCAGCGCTCTCCTTGACCGCATTGTCAGGCAAACCCACCACGGCAACTGATGGAAGGCCCTGGTAAACGTCTACCTCCACTTCGACGGGATAGGCGTCGATTCCTACCAGGGACCCGGAATGTACCCGCGCCAGCACAGCGGCACCTCCTAATTTCAGATGAATGCTGGGATCGTATCAGAATTGCGGAGGTAAGTCTTTCTCTATGTCGAAAATAGTTTCTATCGACGGACATCGAGGATTCGACGGCTCTTGGAGACAAGTCCTGTCTTCCCGAGGAAGAGTTGGGTATATATTAGGTAAGAAACCTACCTGACATATACCATATTTCCAGAAGGCAGAATTGTCATTTATCAACAGGTGTTTATAACTGATTCGGCTCCAGGAACAACTTTGTGCCAAACCCAAGAGAATTGGGAACTTTGCCGCTTGTCTATGAAATAATTAACTATTTTTTGGTGTCCCGACTTAACGCAGTTTGCTTCCGAGGCAGTGATTTCCGAGCCATACGTGAGTTATCCACCGGGTTACAAGCAAGTTATCCACAGGATCTGTGAGATTTCGGTTAAGGCTCTGTGAGGGCCTCTCATGCCTTCATCCGTCCACTGAGTCCACAGATAGCCTGCCTCCATGTCATTGGGATTCACAGGGCACGGTATTGTTCACCACTGAATGAATATCGTTGAGAATTTTGGTTTTGTACTTGTGAATGGAAGCTTCGTTGGACATGACCATATCTAACTGGCGGGTATGAATGATGAGATAGCCAAGAATTCGGAGTCGTTCCTTCATGACCTCTTCGCTTTCTCCTTCGATCCGCGCAAAGAGGCTGTCTTGCTTGACTTCCACTTTGAAGCCGAATTCCTCCACTATCCGCCCTATGAAAATAGCTCGCCTTACCCTGCGTGCGTAATCCGCGGCGCCTCCTTTGAAGCTGAAACTGACGTAATTCTCAAGAGGTCTTTCGCTCACAAGGGCCTCGACAGTCGAAAAATGGAACCCGAACCTGGAGGTGAGGCTACAAAAATTCTTGGAAATCATGAAATAGTTTCGGGCCGCGTAGGGTGATTTCATCGTGGGGTCGAGCGCGGGATTAGCGGTTGCCTGCATCAGGACCGACATGAAGCCCTTCGTATCTACCGGCGGCGGACCCTCCCAGGGAACCGCGACTACGCCTTCCCAGATGGCCAACATAGGAATGGAGACGATATTGTCCAGATTAACAAACTTCCCGTCCACGTCTTCCCTGAAGCCGTCATCCAAATTGATGATCCACCACTGCATGGGCACATGGCAAACCAACTGTTTACTGGAACGCTCCGAAAAATGGTGTTCTTTGCCGAAATTGAACATTTCGTGAACAGACTTTTCATGGCAAAAACGGGTAATGTCGTGGAGGGTCTTGCACTTCTTGGGGTGAAACTCGGGTGAATCCGGATCCAAGAGGCTTAATGGAACGATGTGCGAAGTCACACGTTCAAGAATTTCGTAGACAGGGCTGCCTGCCATCAAGTTCTTTTTCTTCTCCTGCATCATCAACAAAGATTCGACGCGGCCCTTGTAAATTGTCAGCCCGTCCGCGTCCACCGTCACCAGATCACCGTTCTTCAAATCCTTTGTGGCCGCGGGAACTCCAAACAGCGCGGGTACGCCGAATTCTCTCGCCACGTTGGCCAGATGTCCGGCAACGCCCCCAAGCTCAGTAACCACGGCTACGGCGCGACTCAGGAGGGGAGCCCATCGCGGAAGTGATTGGGAGGTCACCAGCACCGCCTCATCAGGAAACTTCAGTTTATCAATGGCATTCTTGACAATGAAGACCTGCCCGGAGGCTATACCTGGTGCGGCTGTTACGCCGCCACGCGCTATCACAGGACCGGCTTCCTTCTCCTCGTTGACGCGGGGCGGACACGCCCTTTGGTATCCATTTGTTGGAGCGGCCGGCACTGCAGAATGTAAATCGCACCATCGGGCGTTACAGCCCATTCGATATCCTGAGGCCCACCGTAATATTCATCCAGCCGCACAGCCATCGAGGCAAGAGCCACAATTTGCTCGTCACTTATGGACTGAGACTCGCTCTTTTCTCCGGTCAACTCCATACGGCACACGCCTTCGTCAGGATAACAAACAAATTCCCGTTCTTTGACGCTGACCTCTTTCTGCGTAATCGCGGCTGAACCATCCGTGGACACGACAAATACGTCCGGAGCCACGCTGCCGTCCACAACCGCCTTTGGCAGACCCCATACGGAGTTGATAGTGACCGAACGATCCCTGATGTTCAGAGGATTTCGGGAGTACATGACCCCGCCTGCCACGGCACTCAACATCGCCATGCAGCCTACGCACATGGCTACATCCTCGTCAGGGATTCCTCTACTCAACCGATACGTTATCGCGGGCAGTCCATACTTGCTCGCGACGACTTCTTTGTAGGCATGGCCAAGGTTTTCAATACTTACATTTAATTCCGTCCTGAATTGCCCGGCAAACGATGTCCCTGCCGTATCTTCGCCAAGGGCACTGCTTCTCAAAGAAACTTTCACATTCTGCCCGCACTCGCGCTCCAGTTCTCGATAGGCCTCATTGATGGCCTGCTCCACGTCTTCGGGGATTGAGGATCGAATGATGAGTTGCTGAATGTCCGCGCTCAGCCTGTAAAGGTCATCGATCTTGTCCGCGTTGGATGCCTGGATGCGACGATCAATTTCGGCTTGAAGGTCGTTGTGCTCGACAAACCTTTGGAAGGCAAGGGCAGAAATCACAAACCCGTTTGGTACGGGCAGGTGGATTTGGTTTTTTATTTCCGCCACATTCGCCATTTTGTTCCCCACCTGGTCGGCCATGTTTCTATCGATGGAGCGAAGCGGAAGAACCAGGCGATCCCCTTTGGGGAGCTTTTTCTGGGCCAATGCCCCATTGATGGCGTCCTGGATGACCCTGAAGCGCTCGTACAGATCTGAGTATTTCCCTGGGGCAAGTGCGTCCAGGTGCTTGATGATTCGGAAAACATTGACGGAAACAGCCGTAGAACTGGACCTGACGAAAGACATCCCAAAAGGCTGATTGCCCTCCAATGCCTTCTCGAACTCGCTCATAATTTCAAGGGCTTTGTTATTGGCGGTGAGTAAAAGTTTGAAGTTATGATATCGGGTGGTAAAGGCAACGCGCAGTTCCTGGACATTCGCGAAAGTCTCTTGGCCTGCACGACTTCTTTGAAATATCGTTCTCAAGAATTGAGTCAGCTTCGTCATGACCATCCCGTATGCGAGAAACCGCTGTCATCCAAACGCTTGCATCAACCTGATTGCCTCCCTGTGATACTGAAGCTGTCTCGGCCGAGATAAGCTTAGAACTCGGTTTCATAATTTGGTGACGTATTTCGGAAAGCTCTGGTGGGACAGGCATCTTGCCTGTCCTTTCTTGATAGACAGGCAAGATGCCTGTCCCACCAATACCATGGATTCGAAGTCCTCTTTTTTCGCCACGAGTCCAAGAATATGTCACCCGAATTACGGAACTGGACCACTTAGATAGCAAGAGTGGAATCGAGGGACGGCTCCGTTCTTGCATAACGTGGCCTCGGTTGCCAACGTTGGGGAACCAGCGCCTTCCGCTACTCCTGCGTTTATTCACCACATCCTGCTTCTTTTGACAAGCGACCATCCTTGCTGATAGTTTCGGGCCATTTTATACGGTGAAGCATCGAGATTGAAACAAACTACATCTTGGACACAGCCGCGGCAAGGGCACGGCACGGAGAGTGTCTCAAAACTCCGGATGAGGTCCAAATCGTGCCACGGTTGAGGCTCCGGCGATGCGTTTCTGTTCCACTCACCCCAACCCTCTCCCAGAGGGAGAGGGAGCAACGATTTGAGCCGCTGCACCGATTCCCTCTCCTTTTGGGAGAGGGACGCAGGGTGAGGGAATTGTGCTACGATGTCCAGACCATTCTACGCGTTTTGAGGCAGGCTCCATGCCGTGCCCCTGCTACGCGATTCGTCACTTCCCTTAAGGGCCATTTTCAACGCAGCAGTATGCCCATTCTCGTTCCAGTCCGAGATCTAAACCTCTTTCTTGGCCCCGGCTTTCATCTCGAGGCCTATCCCTTCAAAGAGAAACAATATCGCGATTCCCCACCAGAGGGTATATATGACATAGAAGACGAGCGAGAATGTCAATATGCCTCCCCTGGAACGCGCGCTTTGAGGCGATATTTGGAAAAAATTATAGCCGACTTCTAAACCCTTTTTCACAACGTCGCTCAGAAATGCGGCTTGCTTGAAGTTCTCCGGCCTTCCCAACTTCTTCAACTCCAGATCCATGGCCTTGAAACAGCTCCACCAGGCATAGAGCGCCTCTTTACCTTCTATGCCGTGTATCTCGTCTTCACGTCCGAGTCCCGGTTGTAAAACATGTCGTCGGAATCTTTGAGAGCCGCGCTCATTACCTTTCCAAGATCCCCTTTAATCTTGAATTGGCCGGCATCTCCGCTCACTTCACAGCCTGCTGTTGTGAATACCTTCTTGGCTTTGTCCGCTGCATCCTGATTTTTGAGTTTGATGGTGACATCGAAAGGCTGGCCATTGAACGCTGCGCTCTTCTTGATCAGATCACCGATGTAGTAGGTCGAACCTTTGGCAATTGAATTGAACAGTTTGTCTGCGGCTACGAAGGTATTGTGCCCCTCGAATAGGGGTAGGAACATGATGAAGAGGACTACCAGAAAACTGATGGCCAGGAGGGCTCCCTTTCCGAATTCCTTTTTATTTTTGATCAGCATCTTGTCAGACCTCCCCTCTCAGTTGTCTCATGCTGCCCAAGAATTTCATTATCACCCACAAGGCGAATACTCCTATGACCAAAAAGAAGACCACCAAGCCCACAAAGCTCAACCCTTTGGCCAGAGAATCGGAGATATTTATCACTTCCATCTGGTTCAACTTCTCCGGTAGGGCAAAGAACCTGTTCACGAAACCCGCGAGTATCGAGAGCGCATAAAACCCACGAATGTAAATTCCTTTGACCACTTTCGTGGTAAGCGCCCCGACCTGAATACCAATAAGTGAACCCAGGAGCATTCCCATCGCCAGGGTGTAGAAGATGAAGCCGTGAATCGCGTATTGAGCAATCGAGGCCAGGCCAGCGGTAAAGATGATCTGAAGGATGTCTGTGCCTACCGTGGTGAAAGAGGAAACGCCGAGAATGTACACGAAGATCGGAAACGTGAGAAAGCCTCCGCCAACACCCATAATGGCAGCTGCGAACCCTACAATGGCTCCGCAAATGGCCACGAACAGGGCCGGTATCTTTTTCCCGCCGGGAACGAGATCTTCATCAAAGGTGATGGCTGGCGGGATCTTGGCAGCTTGCAGTTTAGCCGGTAATCCTACTTTTCCTGAGGCCATTTCTGCGCCATGGACGCTTTCACCCGCGTGCGCGCCCACGTCACCCGGGGCCTTTCTCAGCTTCAAGAAGTCAATAAGTGAGTAAAACCCCAGAAATCCCAGCAATACCACGTAAACGACGCTGATAAAGAGATCGCTTAGAACAGGATTGTATTCGTAAAGGGTCCTATTAATGACCCCGCCACCGGTGACTCCCAGACCGGATCCCACAAGAAAGGCTATTGCAAGCCCCACGGATACGTTCCCAAGCTTCTTGTGGATCGCGGTCCCCATGATCGCCTTCGCGAAGATGTGAAAAAGGTCTGTTCCGACTGCAAGGATGCCTTTGACGCCTGCACTCATTAGTGCGGGGGTAATTATGAAACCACCCCCAGCGCCGATGCAGCCTGTTATCAGGCCGGCACACAAACCGACGGCAATGGAAACCACAAAAATAAAGTTTGAATAGAAAGCCGGAGTGTAGGCTTTTTCACCACCCAACTGGGCCGGTAGGTCAGCCGCGATGGCAAGCGAGGTCAACGCAGCCGGCAGCAACATAAGGCCCAGAATCCAGAGCTTCTTCTTGTCCCTCAATATGTTCATGGACGTCTCGTAGTCCCATTTTGCGTGGGCCAGTGAGGCGGCCATGAACATCCGGTACAGATCTTTGCCCCATTTCATTTCCATCATCCTCCACGTGCGACTAAAGACATAGAACAACCCAAGGGGTTGAAAGGCGTGTCGAGCATTAGTTTGCACCTGCAAAAGGCATTTCCGCGTTGTTGTCGGCGGGAAACCTCTGAGCCGGAAAAACACCGGCCTCAAGATTTTGCTCCAACTGGCAAATCCACGCGACTTCAGTACGGTAAGCAATCCCCATGCCAAGGCAGCCTACGGGACCAGCCCGTGCAAGCCATTGAAAATAATAAAAATAGTGGACTCCGCGATGCCAAGAGTCTGCCAATCTACTACATGGGGGTGTTACAATTCTTGACATCTTGTAAAGAGTAGCGAGGCCCCCCAACGCAATCTGATTTTATGAAGGATAAGGATTGTCTAAGCGTGCCCCGACGGGGCAGACACGATTGTCAGGACGACAACGGGTCAGGAGGAACAGAAAAGCCGGTTGATGGTCCCGGCATCTGCCTTTCACCGGGCGGAATAATGTCAGGCGGGCCAGTCCGTGAGCAGCATCCTCAAGATCGATCCGATGGGACCTCCAAAGAGTTGGGTAGTCGGCACTCTTGGTCCTCTTCGGCACACCACTTTTTCTTATAAGCATCCTGAAGCTTGTACAGCAATTCATCGATGTCCATAGGCTTCATCAGATAGTCAAATGCCCCGAGTTCCATTCCCTGGATAGCGACCTCCACACTAGCGTGACCCGTGAGCATGATAACTTCCACTGACGGCCGGAGTTTCTTGATCTCTTTTAGAGTCTCTATGCCGTCCATATCGGGCATTTTCACATCCAACACAATCACATCCACGGGTGTTTCATTCAATATCCGAAGAGCTTCCTTGCCGCTCGTGGTACCGATCACGTCCAACTTTCTTTTTGTGAGCCTTTTGACCAGAGTCTCGAGAAACTCAGTCTCATCGTCCACCAGCAGGACCTTGAAGGCAGTCACTATTTCACCTCTTTTTCAGGCGTTCATCTCCCATTTTCCCTCTGAAGTACCGCTGATACCTCGTACGAAGAGGGCAAAGTCGTCAGGGTTCGTGGCAGCTCCCAGGGCGGTTTCATAAGTCACCAATTTGCTTTTGTACAATTGCATGAGCGATTGATCAAAGGTCTGCATGCCGTAGCTGATGTGGCCTTCGGCTATGGCGTCTCTGATCTCACGGGCCCGTTTTTCATCGGCGATGCATTCCCGCATGCGAGATGTGGAAATCAACACCTCCACCGCAGGGACTCTCCCTTTTCCGTCTGCTCTAGGTAGAAGCCTTTGGGATATTATCCCCTTGATTATCCCTGACAGTTGCATTCTAACGGAGTTCTGGTGCTGAATGGGAAATGCAGCAATGATGCGGTTGATAGTCTCAGTTGTGTCGAGCGTGTGCAGAGTGCTGAAGACGAGGTGCCCAGTCTCAGCGGCCAACATGGCAATTTCAATGGTTTCAAGGTCGCGCATTTCCCCCACCAGAATGACGTCGGGGTCTTCGCGAAGAGCCGCTCTCAACGCACCCTGGAACGACAGTGTGTCCTGCCCGACTTCGCGCTGGTTTATTATGCTCTTGCGGTCTCTGTGCAGAAACTCAATGGGGTCTTCAATGGTAATAAGATGACAGTTTCTGAACGAGTTGATGTGATTGATCATGGCAGCCAAAGTTGTAGTCTTTCCTGAGCCGGTGACCCCGGTCACCAGTACCAGACCCCTTTGCTCCAAGGTTATCTTTTCGATTACGGACGGAAGGTTGAGATCCCCTATCTCGGGCGGTTCTGACGGGATGGCTCGAAAGACCATCGCTATGGAATCTCTCTGCGAAAAGACGTTGACGCGGAACCTGGCCAGGCGGGACACCCCGTAAGCCATATCCAGCTCCTTGGTCTTTGTAAATAGTTCCCGCTGACGTTCATTCATGACTGAAAGGGCCACTCGCCGGATCTCGTCGGGCGTCAGGCGCTCTTCACCTTTCAAGGGCGCCAACACGCCGTTCACCCGGGTGACCGGAGGCAACGGAACTTTCAAATGAACGTCCGAAGCCCCCATCTCAATGGCTTTTCTCAAGACACTGTCAAGATCCATGTCACTGCCTCGTCTCTGTGCTCTCTATGTCGTGATTTTCGTCTAAATGCCCGTTCACTGGAATGCCTTTTTGCTCCAGGAGTTTCGTGCGGATTGCATTCATGATTTCCGGATTCTCTTTGAGAAACACTTTCGCGTTCTCTCTCCCTTGGCCGATGCGTTCCTCTCCATAGGAGTACCAGGCCCCGGATTTGTCTACAAACCCGGATTCGACTCCCATGTCCAAGACCTCGCCGGCAATGGATATGCCCTCATTGTACATGATGTCAAACTCCACCTGCTGGAAAGGGGGAGAGAGCTTATTCTTGACAACCTTCACCCTGGTCCGGGAGCCGATGACATTCTCTCCATCTTTAATCTGTCCTATCCGCCTGATATCCAGCCTGAGCGACGCGTAGAATTTCAGCGCATTGCCGCCGGTCGTGGTCTCAGGGTTTCCGAACATGATACCTATTTTTTGCCTGATCTGATTGGTAAAAATCACGGATGCATTGGAACGTGCAATAGCAGCGGTGAGCTTTCTAAGGGCCTGAGACATGAGTCGCGCCTGAAGCCCCATGTGTGAGTCCCCCATCTCGCCTTCGATCTCGGCCTTGGGCACCAGCGCTGCAACTGAGTCGATGACAACCACTTCCATGGCGCCCGATCGGACCAGGATCTCGGTGATTTCCAGGGCCTGCTCCCCAGTGTCCGGTTGAGAAACCAGCAGCTCGTCCGTGTTTACCCCCAGTTTCTTCGCGTAGCGGATATCCAGCGCATGCTCGGCATCCACGAAGGCTGCAAAGCCTCCTCTGCTCTGTGCCTCGGCAATAATGTGCAGGCACAGGGTCGTCTTTCCTGACGATTCGGGGCCGAAGATCTCAACTACGCGCCCCTGTGGAACACCACCCACGCCGATAGCGATATCAAGACCCAGGGATCCTGTGGGAATGACTTTCACATCCGGGATGATGCCAGTGCTCCCGAGTTTCATGATGGAGCCCTTGCCGAATTGCCTTTCAATTTGGCTGACAGCCATATCCACGGCCCTTGATTTTTCTGAGTCGGAAGGGTTGCCGTCCGTTAATTCCCTTCCTTTCTTGGGTTTGGCCATTAGAGTTCCTTTCGTATCGACCTTGACACCGGCTCCGCAGCGACCAAGCCGACTGCCGATCCTACAGGCAGAATCAGGTCGAAGTGGTTTCAGCACGCGGGGGACGCATTATACCACGGATGTCGTAAAATCCTTTAAAAATTACCCCTATGAAGAGATTCACTCCTGTGGCTATCATGAGCGTTTTCTCAAGGCCAAACTTGGGCCTTTCAAATTCTCGTGCACTCAGGGACAGCGCTGCTCTATATGGGGGCACATGTTGCGATAGCGCAGGCCCTGCAATTCGACGCTTGCAGTCCACCCTCTGGACAAAGATTCTGCTCTAATGGTAGACCGATTTCAAGCCTTTTGATCTGTGAATCCGCGGTCCGGGTGATGTGGCGGCTTTCTCGGAGACATTTATGCACGTGATTTCAGCCAGCAGACGTACAGATATCCCTGCTTTTCATGCTGATTGGTTCATGCGAAGAATCCGCGCGGGAAGCGCCCGTGTAGTTTCTCCATTTGGAGGCGGAGCACACGAGGTATCGCTTACCTCCGATGATGTGATTGCCATCGTTTTCTGGACCAAAAACGCTGTCCCCCTGATACCCTACTTGGATGAGCTGGCATCACTGGGACATTGCTTCACATTTCTCTACAGCATTAACAATTATCCCGCTTTCTTGGAACCAAAAGTTCCGGACAGAGGTCAAACATTGAAAGCAGTGGAACTGCTGGTCCGGCGATTTACATCGTCAATATTCAGATGGCGCTACGATACGATAGTCCTTACGGACGTTTTGAACCGTGGATGGCACCTGCAAAACTTTCGCAAGTTGTGTCGGCTGCTTTCGCCCTACACGACGGAATGCATTTTTAGCTTTTGCGACTATTATAAGAAAACAACAAGGAATATGGAACGCAGAGTGCTGAATCATCACAAGCCGGATGAACCTGAATGCCTAGACATGGCGGCAGAAATGGCGGAAGTGGCCAAAGAGAAGGGCATCTCCCTGGCATCATGCGCTCATGATTATCTCGTGTCCGACGCGGTAAATAAAGCACACTGCATTGACCCGGTGTTTCTGGCTAATGTCGTGGATTCGACGGAGCGAAAGGCCGCTCTGGCATCTCTTAAAACGTCCCCCACTAGAAAAGACTGTGGCTGCGCGGCTTCGAGAGACATAGGGGCCTATGACACCTGTGCGCATGGATGTGTTTACTGCTATGCCAACAGCAACCCTGAACTCGCAGCAAGGAATCGAGCGCTGATAAAGCCGGATTATCCTTGCCTGGATCCACGGGCCACGGAGAGCCGAGCCCGCGCATGATAGTGCGAATCGGCTTCGCAGTGTTCGCGAGTATGGTCCTCGCGATGCTCTTCCAGTCGCCCATCGCGGCCATGAGCCAGGAAGGAGGTAGTCTCAAGGGGCTGTGGCGGCTTGTCAGCGTGATGCCCGCGGGAGTCCTCTCAGAGGAGAAGCCGGAAGTTCTCGACGGTTACCTCTTTTATTGGTTCCTCGAAGATGGGAGCGTCACCCTGTTAAACGACACGGCCGGCGGAACAAAACAGCAGCGCGGAATGTGGCGACAAAGCGGAGATAAGATAGTCATCATCTGGGAATCCGGACTGCGCCTGTCGATTAGGGTTGTCAAATCCGAAAAAGACTCTATCATATTGACAGGATTTGATGTACGCCCCCTCTGGTTTCGGTTCATCCGATTCTTTTGAGCGGGGAAAGCGGACAAAGGCGAGAGAATTTTGCAAGAGCCGGAACGCTTAAATAATATTGGCGAAATTAAATATGATCGCTACGATGCGAGCGATGAGCCTTTTGATGACCCTGTTATAGATGCTCGGGGTGGGAATCAAAGGGCTGAAGCTGTGGTCACCGACCACAAAGACAAGATCTTAAAATATTGCATCGTAGTGTCCTGTGTACTGCATGTTGCCCTCTTTACGGCTCTTCCGCATATGGGCGGATTGGCCCCGACAAAGTCACTTCTCAATCCGGGTGAAAGAGTGACGCCCGTTAGACTGGTGGAACCGCCGGCCGAGGAAAAAAAGCCGGAGCCGCCGCCGCTTCAAGCTTCTGCAATTTCCGACAGGGATCATACTGCTCTTCGGGAGCGACTCCCCAAGGCCCCTCCCAGCCCCAGACCGCCTCTTCCAAGGATGGAGCCTGTCCAGCAAAAGATGGCGTCCTTGCCGCCTCCTATGGCCCCCCATGACCTTGTTAAGCCGAAGGAGGAGACACCCCCCAAGGAAGATAACCACAAACCATCCGCGGTCGAGAAGCCTGCGCCCAAGAATCATGCGAAACATGCAAGTCCAGCCGACCAACAGACCAAACAGAAGGGCCTCCGTAACCGCCCCATTGACCTTAGACCTACGCCGCAAGACATAGCTACAGGTCTTTCTGCGCCTGGAGGGTCACCGGATTTCTTTCCGGACGGTGACGTCGATGAGGCTGTTGTTGATATAAACACGCGTGAGGACAGGTTTTTTTCTTATCTCCTCCATTTAAAGAGAAAGATACAGGGGGTTTGGGTTTATCCCTCGGTGGCTGCTCGATCCGGTATCGGAGGGAGCCTGACGGTAGAATTCTCTATTGCGAGAACGGGAGAATTATTGGGAGTGAATCTACTCGATTCTTCAGGACAGACAATACTCGATGAATCCGCTATGAAAGCTATCAAGAGCGCAGCCCCCTATAACCCCTTTCCTGACAGGCTGCGTGCCAAGAGGTTACGCATTAAAGCCAATTTTATTTATGTTACAAGCAATTATTTTAGAAGCATAATGTAGCAGCTCGAGGCAGGCATTCAGTCTAGCGGGGCAGAGGCCGTCATTGCGAGCCCGGCGAAGCAATCTCCGGTAGGATGGGCGTCCCGCCCGTCGTCATTCCCGCGTACGCGGGAATCTGGTAGGACCGGCCTCCGTGCCGGTCGCTCCGAAGCCGGCAGGGACGCCGGCGCTACCCCCCGGATCGAGGTCCGGGGTGACGAATGACAGGAAAGATGTGGCTGTTTTAAATCAGAAATTCGGCTAAGAAACGATGTGGGTCTTACAGGGGCGGTTCTCGAATGACCCGAAATGAGGGCGCAGTCCCGCGTCCCGCGGGACGCCCCTACGCCAAGAATCTCTCTTGAGGCCATTTTAAGCCGGCCCCAGATACCAATCCCGCCAATGAGATTGCTTTCCCGCAGAACGCGGGATTTCGCTCCGGGCACTAACAGACGAGGCGAATGACCAGGCACCATTTCCAACTGCTATTCGTCCTCTTGGCTCTTGACTAATTTTTCGTAAACCTTATGGCTCATCAGCTCATCAATTTCGTCCGGGTCGGAGGGTTCCACGATGATCAGCCAGCCGTCCCCGTAAGGGTCGTCAGTAAGAGTCTCTGGGGATTCACTCAGCAAGTTATTGGATTCCACTACTATTCCCGAAATGGGAGCCACCAGATCCGTGACGGCCTTGCTTGTCTCGACAATCCCGAAAGGTCTGTTCTTGCTCAGGACGTCGTCGACTTGAGGCAGTTCGATGTAATCAACCTCCCCCAATTCCTCTCTGGCATAGTCAGTGATTCCGATTACGGCCTGATCTTTCTCCATTTTAACCCAAAGATGATACTCCGAGTAAAGGCGATCATGCGGCAATTCCATGACTCTCTCCTTGCATTGTGGAACAGCGGCGCCATATTGCCCAAAACACTTGGCCTTGTCAAATGATATCCCGATCACTGAGCACCCGAAACTTCAGGCTTGTCTGCCACGGTTCGCGCATCCGTCAAACATTCCGGGAGCTGTGTTTACGACAAACAGGAGGCTTAGAACTGGATCTGATGCTCGGTCGGTTATGTTCGATATGTTGAAAGATCAACCTCAATCGATTATCATAGGTCCAGAGGGTTTGGGAATACGACATTACTCTGGGAGAGCGCTTTTTCTCAGAGAAGCATTCGTTTTGAAATTTCAGACCAAGTTGCCATAGAAAGCTGGTCAAAGGATGGGTTCGGAAATTTGGGTTCAGGCGGATCTAAGCCGCGAAAAACGGCAAGACCCAACTTCGTTTCGGAGACATGCCTGAACGCCGTCCAGGTTGGTTCTCTTTTACCGCGGCAGCTTGGCATCAGTTTGTGTTGAATGGAGGAAAAGATGCGGGATCGTTGTTTAGGGATCCTCGTGATTCTTGCGGTCTTCGGTCTGTGTCAGCCTTGCTGCGCGGAGGAGTTCGCCGGTAAGCTCGAGAGGGTCGATCTGGAATCGGTGACTCTTTTGGGGTCTGACAACCAGAGGCTGGTGATCCGGGTTGACAGAGGGAGCCGACAAGCCGCGGCCCCATATTTGGGCAAATGGGTGACTGTCGACTTCAGAACCGAAGGTGGGCAATGCCAAGCCGTGCGGTTCAGGTCTTCCCGGTAAGCCGTAGCGTTTAGACCTTGTGCGGCGCGGGTTTCTAACCCGCCGCCATGCACTGCCCAGCGCCGCCGTTCGCATCATCTGATCAGACGCCGCTATTCGCCTTATAAGCCGCTGTCCAGTGGCAGGATCTCGTAGCCGGTCCTTACTTCTTGCCTTGCTGCCATCTCGTACTTCTGAAGCCGCTGTTGCATCTCTTTTGTGCATGAGCCGTCCGGGCATTTTTGCGATCCGAGTTCAATCGCCTTTCTCTGGTGTTCGGCGGCTTTCAGTGCATCGCCCTGTCTGAAATATGCCTCCGCCAGGGTTTCATGAACGAGCCCGTCTCTTCCGCCGGTCAATTCCATGGCCTTCTTTGCCAACTCCATAGCTTTGGAACTATCTTGAAGCGTCTCGTCCGGGCACGTGAGCAGGAACCATGCCTTATCTTGAATGGACCAAGCATCATTGGGACTCAACTTCTCGACCATCATAAAATCTTCCGAAGCGTCCTTGCACTTTCCCATACGGTTGAGCACCCAGGCCTTCAATCGGTAACCTTCAACGAAGTCCCGCTTTGCCGCAATGCGCCTTTTCGATGTCCTCAAGAGCCTTGTCCTGGTCTTTTTGTCTCGAATAGATGTCAGCCCGCTGAGCGTAAGCCCACGCATAACCGGGGATCGAGCTTAATCGCCTCGGAAAAATCCCGCAGCGCTTCGTTAGTTTTCTTTTGCAGCTTCTCTATGATCCCCTTCTGGCCATACGCCTGAGCACTCGGCTTTTTTCCCACCGCGGTATTCGCGTCTTCCAGCGCCTTATCCAAATTTCCCAGTTGCAGATATGCCCTGGACCGTCCTACGTACGCTAGTGCATTTGCAGGGTTGGATTTGAGTGACTTGCCGAACAGAGAGACAGCCTGCTCCCACTTCTTGTCGGCCAAAGCCTTTTCACCAGCCACATAGTCCGGGTCCTGTCTTTCTTTGAAGACTTGTCCCCATGGAAAGAAAAATACTGTTGTAATAATTACCACCGCGATAATCACTACGCCGAGAAGACTGTACACGGCGGAGCCTCGCTCATTCATGGCACTCTTCTTGATAATTGGAATCATTGCGCAACCCTTCATTGAACTACCTCATTAATGGAGTGAAACGGTCTCACTCGAAAATCGTGCCTTCTGCCAATGCGAAGGCGGTTGTTGACTCTCCGCGTTGAATACTTAATTATACTTCTTCACTAAGAGAAATCAACGGACATGTTTGTGTGATGAGCGTGAGCGTGTCTCATCATCTGCGGAAGGGACGGGTTTAGTCTGGTGGCCGGTCCGATCTCTCCCCCTGTTAAAGTCATTTTGTTCGACTTTGGAGGGGTGCTTGCCGAAGAAGGGTTCCGAGAGGGCCTGATGACGATTGCTCGCTCAAACGGCCTATCGGCGCAAGTTTTCTTTGAAATGGCGACAGCGGCGGTCTACGAATCAGGATATGTTGTTGGAGCTGCAGACGAACACTGGTACTGGGACCTGCTAAGGCAGCGTTCGGGCATCAGACAGCCGGATGCCGACTTGCGCAAGGAAATCCTGGAACGGTTTATATTGCGACCCTGGATGCTGGAGATTGTTAGCGGCCTTCGGCAGAGCGGCTATTTCGTGGGGATACTCAGCGACCAGACTCAATGGCTTGATGAACTAGACGACCGCGATCACTTCTTCGCCGAGTTTAACGTGGTTTTCAATTCTTATCACCTCGGACGGGGGAAGAAAGACCCTCAGATATTTGACGAGGTGGCGGAGCGGCTGGCAGTCCTGCCGTCAGAGATTCTCTTCATCGACGATAACGACGGGAACATTGAAAGGGCTCGCTCCAGAGGCTTGCAGACTATACTCTTTCGGGACAAGGATTCGTTTATGCGAAAAATAGACAGGTTTAGCCAATCACAAAGCCGGCCTGTTTCACCATCCTGAGGTCGTCCGCTACTTCACGGCCCCCTGTTGTCAAGTATCCGCCGATGATCATTCCATTGGCGCCGGACCGCAGTGCCATAGCCTGGAAATCGCCAAGGTTCCTTTCACGCCCCCCGGCTATTTTGATGGTCGCTTCAGGGAGTATTAATCGGAACAGTGCGACGGTCTTCATGATCTCCAACGGTTCAAGCGGTTCGGCATTCTGAAGTGGCGTGCCGGGTCTAGGATTAAGGATATTGATCGGGACGCAGTCCACTCCTAGGTCAGCAAGTGAGAACGCCAGATCCAGTCGCTGGCCGGGAGTTTCTCCCATGCCGATGATGCCTCCGCTACATGCGGAAAAACCTTTGCTGATAACCGTTTCTACTGTCGCCACTCTCTGATCGAACCTATGAGTCGTGCAAATGGTCGGATAATAATCGCGTGACGTTTCCAGATTGTGATTGTAACGGGTCACTCCCGCGGCCCCAAGGCGAACGGCCCTTTCGTCGTCCAGGAATCCCAGTGAAGCGTCAAGGGGAATATCCACCTCGGACCTCACCTGTTCGAGGCATTGGAGTAGCGCATCAAATTCGTTGTTAGACAGTGCCCCCCCACTGGTCACCGTGCAAAAGCGTGCCGCCCCTGATTCTTTGGCAGAACGAGCCGCAGCAAGGATATCATCCGTGGAGCGGAGCCCATAGGTTTCGCAGTCCCCATCGTGATGGGCTGATTGGGCACAGAATGAGCAATCTTCTCCACACCGTCCGGAGCGAGCGTTGATAAGCGAGCACGAGTCGAATTGCGGGCCCTTGAATTTAATCCTGATCCGATCCGCTGCTGCCAATAGGCGCAGCAGAAATTCATCGGGGGTAGCGAGGAGAAGTTCGGTCTCCGACCGAAGGATTTTCTCTCCGGCGAGTATCTTTTCCTCTAGCGAATCTATAAGCTTTAAATATGAGATGTTCTGCAAACTCATAAGGGACCTCCGTCAAAAGTTCTTTATACACTCGGTAAGTCCGGAAATCTAGGGGTCCTGATGTTTGTGTCGTCCTGATAGAGTGCGAGTCAAAACTCGAAGGGCCATAAATCAGAGCAGGCGCGATAGAGCGTTCTCCACTCCAAAATTTGGGAACAAATTCTTAGGTGGGTTGACAATAAGCCAATAAGTGGTTAACTAAAAGGTTGAGTCATCGCAGATGGAGTAGTGCGCGAATTGGACCAGTTGAGAAATCCTGGAACGATTCTGGAGAGGCCAAATGAACTATCCGGTTGTATCAAATCAACTAGACCATTTTCTTAACCAGGTCAGATCTATCAAACCCTTGACCGCGGAACGCGAACACGAACTTGCCGTCAGGTACAAGGAATCAGGAGAAATTGACGCGGCTCATGCGCTGGTGGTTTCCCACCTGCCTTTTGTGGTGAAGGTTGCCTTTCAATACCGTCACTACAAGATCCCGCTGCAGGACCTGATCCAAGAAGGAACTATCGGCCTTATGAAGGCGGTTAAGAGATTCGATCCTTACAAGGGGTTCCGTCTGGTATCCTTTGCCGTCTGGTGGATAAAGGCTTACATCAAGAACTACATCCTGAAGTCGTGGAACCTGGTGAAGCTGGGGACGACTCAGGCCCAGAGAAAACTATTCTTCCGAATGGGTGAAATCGGGGAGCACCTTGATAGCGAGTCCCGGCAGAAACGCATTGATGAACTTGCTAGCGAGCTCAAGGTAAAAAGCGACGATGTCATCGAGATGGAAGCTCGTGTCAAGGCACGAGAACGGTCATTGAACGAAACTATTGGGGAAGATAAGAACCTTTCGCCCATCGAGATGCTGGAAGATAGTTCGGCAAACCAGGAAGAACAGCTCATAGAACGAGAAACCGAAGAGGAGCTTTCCCACGCGACGAAGAAAGCCCTGAAGAAGCTCGATGCACGTGAACGCTTTATTATCACGAAGAGATTCATGGACGACTCACCATGGACCCTCCAAAAGCTGGGGGACCATTTCGGAACGAGCCGCGAGCGTGTTCGCCAGTTGGAGAAACGAGCGCTCGCCAAACTCAAGAAAGAATTCTCTCCGCAGTTGGACGCCCTAACGGTCCCCGCGTAAGAAAATAATGTGAGCATTTACCGGGAACCCCTTTCTTCAAAGATAGGGCGTTCCCGGACCCTCCATGAGAAACTCCCAAAGATTAGTTAGTTATCTGGTTGGTGCACTCTTGTGCTCTGATTTGGGTCGGGAACGCAATCAGAATGGTGCGTTCTCGGAGTGCACGACGCATCGAATATTTTATTTTGAACCCTCGATCCCAAGACCGTGAGATGAGAGACAGTTTCTGTTGTCATTCCCCCATTGAACGACGGGATTGTACAGCCTGCACGGCCTGCGTTGTTACTGCAAGCCCGTTGACATTCGGTGCCGAGACGGTTATCACGGACCAAGTATGATGGCTTGCAAGAAAGACCTCCAGTCCAACCCTTCCATCGGAAAGTTTCAGTCCACGGTGTGGGGGTTGATTCTTCTCCTGACGATTTCTCTCTACCTTTCCGGGTTTGCGTGGTCCTCCGAAATGTCGGTTGTGTCGGACGAAGGAACGGCCCAGCCCGCGTTGCAGAATAACGGAGCCCAAGAACGGCCGCAGGTCAAGAACGGAGCGGAGAGGCAGGAATCGACCCCCTCTGTTAAAGCCGAAGATGAGGAGGCCAACAGAATCCTCCGTAAGAAGGAAGAGGCAATAAAGAGGCTTGAGCCGGCTCTGGAAGAAGAGGAGCGCCTCATGAGGCAAGTCGTTCAGCCGCTGGATCGAGATGCGGCAGCCAAATGGATGGCCCAGTTTATTTCCTCGCCGCCGCTCAATTGTCCTTTGAAGCAGCAGCGGGAGTGGATCGAAGCAATCCTGTGCGCTGTGGAGCAGAATCAAATTCCGATTTGTAAAGAGATCCTGGCGCTTACTGCATCCATAATTTCTATCGAGTCAGGATTTAGAGCTGATCCGCTCGCCATAGATCCGTCAAGAGGAGAAGACATGGCAAGTCTCCTTAAGCGGGCCGAGAATGACTTCTGTCAAAAATTCAGCACGTTGCTGTCGATTCCTCCAGTCCCCACCGTATATGACTCATATAAGGAAAAATACTATGCCAGGCTCCTTGGGTGCCATACAGAGGGACAAATTGAAGTAGTCGCCCGGAAGGTTGCAGAGGATCTCAAGAAGGACTCGGAGCATCTTCCTGAAGTAATCAGGAAAGTGATCGACAAAGAGTTAGATAAACTGACGAATGTGGTGAGAACCAAAGGTTCTATGCAGCTCAACTTCATCAGGGCCCGGCAAGTCATGAAGGACCGCGGCGAACAGTTCAGTGACGCGGAACTCTCAGATTACATGTATAGGATGGAAGGCGGGGTAGATGTCGGAGTCGCTGCACTCAAGCCAATGTTCGTTCAATATGCGGCACGCTACGCGGTCAAGGACAACTTGTCCTGGCTGTTCTTAGTGGGAATGGATTACCACTATGGCCCCTTTTCCAGCAGGAACATGATGGAGCAGATCCGCATTCGCTATCTCTCGGGCCGCAAGATTGCCATAGATGGCGACTTTCTTCATTACGATGAAAAGGGCCGGCCTGAGGGCCGTGATTCTGAAACCTTGCGGGCAACCATGACCTTTTTCCCGGAACGGCCGCGGGATTGGATCATCGACTCATTTCTACTCGAAAAGGACCGGCATTATATTTATACCGATCTTCACAAGACCATTGCCTCGAGGCACCGGGACCGCTTCGGGGAAACTCCTTTTGCTGTGGTCGGCGAACTCTCAATGGGTAAACAGGCGCAGATCAAACACGGAGTAACCTGGAAGACACGCTCCTACCTGAACAAGCTCGATAAATACCTTAATTCAGTGCCGTGGGATCGTTAATCGGCTAAGGCGTTCGTCCTAAGGGGAGCAGGGCGCGTAATTACTTGACACCGGCTGGGTAGTGTGGCACCGTGACCAAAAGTCGTGTGGAAGAGCTATGATCAAGAAATTCTTTGCAATCGGTCTTTGTCTGATCGCTGTGACTGCTCCCGCGGTCTGCATGGGAGACGCCTCTGAGGTCGCCGATTCCTCGGTACTGGTCGAAGCTCGTGCATGAAGAGAACTCGCTGGTTGCAAGCGTACTTTATCTGCCCTATATGGTCATCCAGATTCCCGGCAGAATCATTGACGGCATAGTAAATCCGAAGCCCGCCAGCCAAGCCACAATCCCACCGGCCGCTCACAGGGCCCACTAGACCGACACCAACCCGTAAAAAACTCGGTCCTGTTTTTCATCCGCAGTCGATTTGTGCGCGAAAAAAAAGCCGGGCTGCATCAAGCCCGGCATTTTAGGAGGTAAAGGAGTGTTGAAGTTCTCGCTGTTAATTTATTGCTTCAACATTCATGTATAACATATCAAAAAGTATGAGTTTTGTCAATGAAAACTTTCAGCGCAACCTTATGAGGCACGCTTCTTCAATGAGAGGGTCTTGTCAACGGATCGATGGCCAAAAAGCCACCCCAAGGCAACTACATTCAGCACAAGGCTCCCGAATTCGAGGGCACGCGTGAGGCCGGAATCGAGGAATCCCTCCTGCCCCAGCCGTATCACATGGTACAGGAGGACAGGGGTATCTACCATGAGAAAGATTATGGCCGGTATTACGGCCCTTTTTTTCTCGTTCCACAGGGCCAGTCCCAGCAACAGAGCAGGGACCATGGTGACGGCGAAATAGACAATCTCAAACACAACGTCCGTGGAATAGGGAGGTGGCTCCAGCCCCAACATGTAGATATAGCAGAGGTACAGGAAGCTCTTGAGGTAAAACCATAGGCCGGCAAACCAGAAGGCCAGTGGAAAATTCGGATCAAACCTCCTCTGAGGGAACCACTGAAAAGGCAGCCATTGTCTATCTTTCATGATTTCTTTCCCTTATCGCGTTGAATACAAAGGGAATCGATCGCATAATTCAGCGACCTGGGCCTTGATTCGGGCGATCATGTCCTCGTCCCCGGGATTAGTCAAGACCTTCGAAATGAGTGACCCGATCAGCTTCATCTCATCAGGCCCCATGGACCTTGTGCTGACCGCAGGCGTGCCGACACGAATTCCGGAAGCCTTGCCCGGAGGCAGCCGATCAAAGGGGATAGAGTTCTTGTTGACCGTGATTCCGGCACGTTCCAGCACGTCCTGAGCTTCAGCTCCATTGATGCCCATGTCAGTCAGATCAATCAGGATGAGGTGGTTGTCCGTGCCCCGGGAGATGAGCGTAAAACCTTCTTCCAAGAGGCTTTCAGCCAGGCATTGCGCATTTAGGACAATTCGCTTCTGGTAATCGCGAAAATCTTCTGTTGCAGCTTCGGCAAAAGATACCGCCTTGGCGGCGATAACGTGCATCAACGGACCGCCTTGCATTCCAGGGAATATGCATGAGTCCAGGACCGCGGCATAGTGCTTGCGGCACATGACCATCCCGCCTCGCGGGCCTCTGAGAGTTTTATGTGTTGTTGTGGTGACGAAGTCGGCGTAAGGGATGGGTGAGGGATGCAGGCCTGCTACTATGAGACCCGCGATATGGGCAATGTCGGCCATAAGCACCGCACCCACTTCACGTGAAATGTCCGCGAAGACGCTGTAGTCGATTATCCTCGGGTACGCGCTGGCCCCGGCGATGATCATCTTCGGTTTGTGTTTGCGGGCAAGGTCACGGACCTGATCGTAATCGATCCTATGATCCTCGTGCCGCACAGAGTACGGGACCACATGATACATCTTGCCAGAAAAGTTCTTTGGATGCCCCATGGACAAGTGGCCTCCATGGGCAAGATCCATCCCCAGGTAAGTGTCCCCCGGTTTCATGACCGAAAAATAGACGGCCATATTAGCCTGGGTACCGGAATGCGGCTGGACGTTGACGTGATCGCACCCGAATAGGTCTCGTGCGCGCTTTCGAGCCAGCTCTTCCACCACATCCGCGTGAATGCAGCCGCCATAGTATCGTCTGCCGGGGTAACCTTCCGCGTACTTGTTGGTAAGGATACTCCCTTGGGCCTCCATGACCGCGAGGGAAGTGAAATTCTCGGAAGCGATCAGTTCAAGGCGATGTTCCTGTCGGTTCTTTTCATTGGCGATGATGCTAAATATTTCCGGGTCGGTCTGCTCAAGCGGGGTCATCGTTTTCCTTCGTGGTGTCAAGTGGACAAGCTGCATCAGTGTCCGAGGGTGATTCTGCCGGACTTCAAAAGGTCAAGGGCTCTCAATGCGATCGATCCGTCTCTGGTGCCTTCCTCCCTCGAATGAGGTTTCCAGCCAGGTCCTCAGAATGGAGAGAGCCATTTCCACTCCGGTAACTCTCCCTCCAATGATAAGGACGTTGGCATCGTTATGCGCTCGACTCATGCGCGCCTGATATTCGCTGGTGCACAGCGCGGCACGTATCCCCCTGAACCGGTTGGCCGCCATGGACATGCCCAGGCCGGTACCGCATATAAGAACACCTCGAGGGGCCTCGCCGCTTTGTATCCTTTCACACAGCAAGCGTGCATAGTCCGGGTAGTCGCAGGAGATGTCCGCGGCGCAGCCTACGTCCACAACTTGTAGCCCATCCTGTTCCATTACCTCTTTGAGAAAGGTCTTGAGGCTGAAACCGGCGTGATCGGAGCCTATGAGAATTGTTTCCATCTATATCACGCGTCTAAGAACCAGGCTGGCGTTCTGTCCTCCAAACGCAAAACTGTTGGAAAGGCCGTATTCCATCTCCCTTGCAACAGGCTTGTTCGGAGTATAATCCAGATCGCAGTCGGGGTCGGGAGTTTCCAGGTTGATGGTTGGGGGAACCATTCCCTTGTTGAGCGCCAACACAGTATAGATTGCCTCTACTGCTCCTGCAGCCCCTATCAAATGGCCCGTCATGGATTTGGTTGAACTGATCGAAACTTTTTGGGCTGCCGTGCCAAAAAGCCTCTTGATCGCGTGGGTTTCCATCTTGTCATTGAGATCTGTGGATGTCCCATGAGCATTGATGTAGTCGATCTGCTCGGGTTCGATGCCTGCATCCTCCAGGGCATGCTTCATGGATCGGTACGCGCCTTCTCCTTCGGGGTCAGGCATAACGTAGTGATAAGCGTCGTCCGTAGCTCCGTATCCCACGATTTCCGCTTGAATCTTCGCACCCCGGTTTCGAGCGTGTTCCAGAGATTCAAGCACCATGATTCCTGCCCCTTCTGAAATTACAAACCCATCCCGGTGCAGGTCGAAGGGACGAGAAGCCTTCTGGGGCTCTTCGTTGCGGCAGGACAGGGCCCGCAGAGCGTTGAACGAAGCAAGCGCGAACATAGTCAGGACCGCTTCGGTTCCACCTGAAAACATGACGTCAACACGGCCTTCGCGCACCATTCTGAACGCCTCTCCAATGGCAGAGGTGCCTGAGGTGCAAGCGTTCACCAGGCCGAAATTCGGTCCTTTGAATCCGTACTTGATCGACAGCATCCCTGGAGCCAGATTAATGACCGCCTTGGGTATCGTCAAAGGATGAATCGCTCTCGGCCCCTTGTCTCGTACCAATTCCCACCCCGGCTTCTATCGTTGACAGGCCGCCGATTCCTGATCCAATGATGACACCACAGCGATAAGGATCTTCCGGGGGCGACTGCAATCCGGATTGCGCGAAAGCCTCTCCCGCGGCCACCAGAGCAAACTGTTGATAGCGGTCCATGCGGCGCAATTCTTTCGTGGGAATGTGGCCGGCAGGATCAAAGTCGCCGTGAACCTCCCCGGCAATGCGCGTAGCCAACCCGTCCACATCAAATAGCGTAATCGGTCCTATGCCGGAACGACCGGCCTGCAAAGCGTCCCAGTTCGCCTCAACGCCGCTGCCCAGGCATGTGACCATTCCCATACCTGTGATGACAACTCTCTGTTGCAAGCTCTCCTCCAAGCCACGTGAATTGTTCAGTCGGCCTCTGTCACGAAGCGTTCTTGTGCTCGCGTATGAAATCGGCCACATCCTGAACCGTTTGGATCTTTTCCACTTCTTCGTCGGTGATTTCCAAACCGAACTCATCTTCGAGGAGCGCAATCATGTCGTAGATGTCCAGCGATTCAGCGCCCAAATCTTCTACGATCTTTGAACTCATTTCGATGTTGTCCTTGTTGACGTCAACCAGTACCTCAGCAACTAGTTCCACGACTCTTTTGTCCAAATCGTCCATGTTGGGTATCCTCCCGGAGGTATTAAATGGTAGGCGTTCTCGGAGTCGGCCAAGCGATCCCTAAGCCAGCCCCGGCATATTCAAGGGCATGACTGCTACTTCTACATGTACAGCCCGCCGTTGACCCGAATCACCTGACCCGTCACGTACTCTGACATACCGGAACAGAGAAAGAGAACCGCAGCGGCCACGTCTTCGGGTTTTCCGGTTCTCCGAAGTGGGACGTGCGATCGAATAGCTTCCAACTGGGCTTCTGTCATCTCATCGCTCATCCCGCCCGTGATAATCCCTGGTGAGACACAGTTCACGAGTATGTTTCGGGGGGCCAATTCCCTGGCCAGCGCTCTAGTAAATCCTATCAAGCCGGCCTTTGACGCGGAATAGTTCACCTGTCCTGCGTTTCCCGCTTCCCCGGCAGTTGATGCCACGTTGATGATTCTACCCGACCTACTCCTGATCATCGTCTTGCTTACAGTGCGGCACAGATGAAACGCGCCTGACAGATTTGTCACCACCACTTCATTCCAATCAGGATCCTTCATCCTCCCGATGAGTCCGTCGCGTGAAATCCCTGCGTTATTCACGAGAATGTCTATGGTCGGCCGACGCTTGAGCAGTTCGGCTACCGCTGTCTCCACGGCCGAGGCATCGCTGACGTCAAAGGGCAAAAGCTCCCCAATTCCGCCGTCCTCTCTGATAGAATCGAGGGTGAGACGGGCAGCCTCTTCACCGCTACGGTAGTTGACTGCTACAAAAGCACCGGCCCGCGCAAGTGACAGACAAATCGCCCTTCCAATACCACGAGAACCCCCAGTAACCAAAGCGGTCTTTCCATCCAGGCTGACAAAAGCCGCGCGTTCCGGTTTCATCCGGACACACCTTGGAAAGCGCGTACCCCCGCGAGGTCGGAAACATTTATGGCCACAGCCTCTCTGTCGATCCGGCGCAAGAGACCTGCCAGCACCTTGCCCGGTCCGATCTCCACGAAGGTTTCAGCACCGTTCTCTCTCATAGTTCGGATGCAGTCTTCCCATCAGAACCGGCCGCACCACCTGTTCGGTCAACAGTAGTTTAACCCCATGATCCGAAGCCGGGTATTCTTGGGCGTTCACATTTGCTATGACAGGAAAGCTGGGCGATCCCGCTGACACATTGTCCAATCGGGCCCGAAGAGCCTCCTTTGCCGGCTGCATCAGACTGGTGTGAAATGCCGAAGAAACAGGCAGCATGACTGCTCTGGTTTTTTTCTCCTTCTTGGCTGCTTCCACAGCACGATTCACGGCTTCAACGTGGCCTGAGATCACCACCTGATCGGGAGCATTGAAGTTCACCGCTTCCAGCACTTCTTCACCCCGATGGAGTTCCACAAGCCGCAGGACTCCTTCTTTTGGGATGCCTACCAGCGCGGCCATGCAGCATGTTCCTGACGGTTGGGCCTGTTCCATTCCGAGAGCCCGAACGCGAATGATGTCAAGGGCATCCTCAAAAGAAAGGACCCCTGCTGCGCAAAGGGCCGAATATTCACCCAGCGAATGCCCCGCGGCCATGATCGGTTCCAGGTGGAAGCCGTCTCGAAGCACCTCAAGCAGGGCCATGGAATGGATGAAAATCGCCGGCTGGGTGTGAACCGTCCGGTTCAACTCATCTGCACGATCTCCGGCCATGATCTGACTCAAGGAGTAGCCGAGAATTTCGTCGGCCCGCGCCAGCAGCGCCCGCGCCTTGGGGCTTTCTGACGCAAGATCGGCAGCCATTCCGGGGAATTGAGATCCCTGCCCGGGAAACATCAACGCGATCTGCCCGCGTTTCTGAGCACTTGCAGAAGCTGTCATGTTTCAGCGCTTAGGACTCCGTCTCGATCACGGATCTTCCTTTATAGAAGCCGCAACCAGGACAGATTCTGTGGGGCAGCATAAGCTGAGAGCAGTTGGGACACTGCACGAGGTTCACCGGCGTCAGTTTCTGGTGAGTTCGGCGTTTGTCTCGCCTCGTGCGGGACACACGTTTCTTTGGCACAGGCATGGCATATCCTTTTCAATTCTAAGTGTATGTGTTTAGTCCAGGCACACACCCGGCTTGGCGTTCCAGGCGCCTTGCCGGTTCGGACCATTCGGCCTGAACTACGCACCTGCCGCGTCTATCACCCTTTCTAGAGGGTACGTGCGCGGTAGGTTGAGAATTCATTCTGCTATCTTGTCCTTCAGGCTGGCCAGTGCTTCCCACCTTGGGTCCACAGGGCCGTCATCAGGGCAGGTACACTCCCTGGATCCTTTCAACGCGCCGCATTGCGGGCATAGGCCAGGGCAATCTTCCCTGCACAAGGGCTTCATTGGAACATTCAGGAGAAGTTCCTGAACGATAAGCTCACCGGGATCCAACTCAGATCCCTTTACCAATACAGCATCAGCCTCTGGTTGTTCTCGCTCGTCTCGCAAGGGGATCTCGACGTCGCCGCGACGGATCACCAGGTTTAGGTCCGTATCTTTGGCCGCTGTAAAGTCAGCAAGACACCGGGAACATTGCAGATGCAGCAGAGCGCTAACGGACCCGACAAGAAAAATGTCATCCCCGCTGATCGAGATTCGGACATGACCCTTAATATGTGGATCTACAGATATCCCTTCGGATTTGGGAATAGTTTCCAGGGCCTCGGACAGTATGTCTTGCTCTGGAGAAAAATTCAATTCCAAACCTTCTTCAGGGATGTCTTCGATTCGGATTTTCATTGCGCGGGGGCTTCTCCGCTTCTTAAGAGTAAACTGAAAGAATATAGCCGTTTATAAATTGAAGTCAAGCAAAAGCTGCTCGCTCGAGTGAACATGCAGTTGTACGGCGCAACCCGACGGCCCGAAGGGGCTAACTAATACAATTTCGCGTTCAAGGCAGTGACATGGCCTTGGTACCGCGCGCACCCGCGTGTGCGCCCAAAAAGTGCGCAGACACCCGGGTGCGCGCCGTACCGGGGTTTACCAGTCGGAAAGTGAATTCGCATTGCCGGTCAGAATGCGCATCAGTATAAGAGTAGTCCCGCGGGACTACAGATGGATTCCCTCTTGGTGGCATTGCCTCCATTCCTCCCCTCGTAACCGAAGAGTCACGTTGCTGATTAAAGTAATTTATACCATGTGTGGCAAACCAATTGATATTAAACTGAAATATATTGACTTTTCCCTGCCAAGACGATATAGTGCATCCAACGACTTTCATTAGCGGAGATACGGCCCATGAACAAAAAAAGTCTTATATATTTGAGTATTTCACTGCTTTTGATTGTAGGCCCGGCCACTTCAGCCCCCTGTCAGATGCTCTATGCTTATGCTCCCATGAATGCCGTCACTGCCGAGCCGGACACCCCTTATAACCTGGATGATATCCCCAAGTGCTCCAGGGTCTATTATGTCCCATGCCCCACATGGGGGCCTTTTGCTGCTTATCTGCCCGATTTGCCTCCAGTTTCACAACCCTTCCCAGGTCCTTTCGGAATTCCCGTCCCAGTGCCGTGAGCAAGACCATCTGAGCACAGCGCTGATGGTGGCGGTTCACTGACCAGGGCTGGGAGGGTGTTCCGTATGGGTGTTCGCCGCGAGTTCATGATCGTCCAGCCACTTCAGTATGTGCGGGAAAACTTCCTGTTCCGCTCTGATGCCCATCAGCAGATCCATGTGGCCATAGTCTTCCACGCACCCGGTCTCTTTGCCGAATATGAGGCATTTTCGCTCCGCTGTTTTCTCTCCGGTTTGGCACGCGGCGATAACTGAGTCTGGTGGAGCCATCAAATCTTTCGTTCCCCCCATTACAAAGATAGGGATGTTCGATTTGGGAAGATCTTCCAGGTATGGCTTACCGTTCTTCGGGGCAAATTGGCCGCTTGCCAGGAACTCGCCAAAATTCAACCATATCGTATTGGAAGTGACCAGTTGAGACGCGAGTGCCACCGCCTTTTTGGCGGCCAGGGGTTCCGTATTTGGAGGATAGAACGGCCCCGCTATATACGCGGAAGTCCTGTGGGCTACTGGAATCATTAACCGGGCCAAAAAGGGGAGGGGGGACACGGGTAAGTACTTGAGGAGTCCGCGAAAGTTCAGCAAGGTTCTGAATGCTTTGTTATGAACCTTGGTAAAATCCGCGGGCGACCCGACAGTGACGGCGGAAATTATGCCAGGATTGTCGTGTTGAGCCAAGTATGCCAGCACGAGTAATCCTCCCATGCTGTGGCCCACCCAGTGGACTCCTGTGGCCCCCGTCAACTCGAGAACGCGTGCAACGATCGCGGGCAAGTCACTACCAAGGTGATCGTCAAATACCCATGAATAGGGCACGTCCGCGCGAAAGAGGCCCGGCCGGTCACTCATGCCGGAACCGCGCAGTTCTGCAACCCAGACGTCTCTACCGCGGTCCCTGAGGAATCTTGCCAGACTAGGAGATCCCGGAAGATCAAAACTGTAGCGGTTGGAGCTCAATCCGTGGCAAAGGATCACGGGGAGCCCTCTGGGGCCACCTTGAGGCCGGTAGTGATGCACCGCGAGTCGCCAGCCGTCGTCCGAACGCAAGTAGAAAGTTTCATCCTGTCCTGTTGGAGCCGAATACCATTCCCCCCACCAATAGCCGCACACAATCACTAGGATAACAGCCATGACCAGGTAGTAAATGATCGTGAGAATACTTTCCAACATTGGACCTCCGGCTGAAGATTGTGGAAGCACGGCCTCATCCGCCCGTCCGGCTTGCCCTTACGGTCGGTCGGCAGCCACGTTTTGGCAACCGCCACGCCCCCCTGTCAAAAGATCTGACAAAAAAAGTGTTGGAAGCCGCCTTTATACCATAGCTCCCAAGCCAATCCAGCAATCCAAGCAGCGATCAAGCCTACCACAATACACCAGGTCATGAAGTATCCATGCTTCTCAATGCGCTGAAGCCAAGGAGTCGTACGCCCGACGTTCAGGTACGCGAGAACGCGGTAAGGAATTTGGAGGCAACAAAGGATGAACAACAAGGGCCCGCAGGGATTTAGCTGCAAGGCCGAGACGATCTCGCCGCGGGCCATGGCGGCAAAACTGCGGGTGAGGCCGCATCCTGGGCACGAGATGCCAAAAATAGCGCGACTCAAGCACGTGTCGGGCAGAGGAAGCCGAGCGCCCCAAACAGGCGCGGTCAAATAGAGGCCCGTATCGCCCCGGGGTTGCAAGAGAAAGGAGCCGAGAAGGGCAATGAGAGCCAATCCCAAGATCCAGAGGTGCTCAACTCTTTCCATGCTTGAGTCATGAAGAGTCATCGCGTCAACATAGAACGCGGGGATAGTTTGTCAAGTATGGGTGCCATTAGTGTACGGAATCGAACACGCCGGAGGCTGATGAATCGGAACGTGGAAAAAGCTCTGCCAAAGCCATCTCCGCCAATAGATATTTTATTATAATTCTTGACAATATTCCCATCCTCTGCTAATTCCACCCAAATCAGTGAGTCCCGCGCATGCGTGGCGACTCGATTCAAGGAGGATGTGTATGGGATCCTTTTTCAGGGGTCGGCTCCATCCGGGGGTGATGGTGTGCCTTACCCTGATTCTGTATTGTTTCTCCACATCTTCAGTAAATGCAGATGACTGCAGAAGAGTGCCCAACATACTGGTACTGTTCGACGCTTCAGGATTTATGAAGGAGAAGGACCGCTACCAGTTGCTTTTGACGCAAATGGGCTTCTTCGAAAAGGCCATGCCCCTAACTGCCGACGGCTTTTTCAATGTTGGGCTGCGACACTACGGACTAAAAGTCGGGATGGGGTGCGAAAACACTGAGAGTATCCTTGCGATTCAGCCGTGGGATCCTGAGAAATTCCTCAATGCGTTTCCGAAAACAGTGTCGTATGGCGTCAGTTCGCTGTCTGCGGGGTTGAGGGCCGCTGCCGACGAGGTAGCCTCGGTTACCGGCAAGAGCATCATATTGGTCGTTGGAGGCGGAATCGAGTCATGCAAGGTAGATCCGGTGACAATAGCCGAGCAAATAAGCAGGAATAATCCCGACCTTGAGATCCACACTTTTCAGATAGGTAACTCTCAGGACGGCAGTTTCTTTCTCAAGGCCATAGCCGAGAAAGGGAGAGGCACATACAACACTGCTGAGTCCAGCAACAATCCGGCAGCCTGGTACGCATGGATGAGGAGAAACCTTGTACATCCTTGCGGCCCTTCCGTTCGTCCACCTGGCGGAGCCAAGGCAGCGGCGCCTGTTGCCCCTGTCACGTTTGATTACAACAGTTTTTCAGTTAGATCTACCGACCCTGCGGCGGATGCGGCAAATCTGGCTGCCCTCCAGGCGGTGGGACAAAGTCTTAGAGGAAATCCAGCGGCTCGTGTCGTTCTTCACGGATTTTCGGACGGCAAGGGCAAACCGGAATACAATTTGAAACTCTCGCGCAAGAGAGCTGAGGCCGTAGCCCAGTTCCTTGTGACTACGTACGGGATTCCTGCCTCCCAAATAGGGATAGTGGCTCATGGCGCTTCTCAGGCCATGTTGGGGGCCGCCGCTCCGGCACAGGAAAGATTAGGCCGCAGAGTGGAAATTGAGATCACTCAATAGCTGGAGTCCTGAGCGAGCCGGCGATTGAGGCCGTAATCCCAGTGTCGAGCAGGTTGATGCGCTTGATCTGGCGGCGGTACGATCATAGCATTGAGTTGTCGTGAGTTGATTCTTGGAACGCCTTTCTCAATCCCTTTTTTATCTGTAAGATAGATCCTATCATGAGGATTTTTCTGAGAGCATATTTCTCCCGTAGGCGGTATTTTGTGCTCGCCGGCTGGTGGTTCGTGATGGCGGCCCTGGTACCACTTTCATCTGTTGCCCACGCCAATGAGCAGCCGGCAATAACAACGGACCGGCTGTTGGGAACAGGGCAGTTGCTCACGGAAAAAGCGCACTACCTGGAGGCGCTTGACCTCCTAGAGGAAGCGAAGGACATGTTGGAGGCCTCGGGACGGAATCACACGGCCACGTACGCGGAGGTCCTCTATAGTCTGGCTGAAACGAAAATCAAGGCACGAAATCTCCAAGATTTTCCTGCATATTATGTAAAGACTGCTCTTCAAGATGTACAGGCCGCGAACAAACTAAGGGAAAAACTTGCGGATGTGCTTCCTCAGAAGTTGGCGGAGGGTTATTATCTGGAAGGGTATATACACAAAAAGTTTTTTATGCGTAAACGCGAAGCCCGGTCATTCCTTAGGAAGGCAGTGACTATTGATCCGGGGCATGCCGCGGCCAAGAGAGAATTGAGCGAACTCGAGGCGGGAGAACAGAAGTAGCCTGAATGAGATGGATCGGCCCGGTCGCAAGATGGCCAACCCTTTCTCGCATTCAGCCGAGCCGGAGACGGGGCACTATGATGAAGAAAGCCAGGGAAAAGGAAGAGGGGGCAGAGCATTTCGATCAGCAACTGGAGAAGCTCAGATCCATTGTAGACAAGATGGAACACGGCGGTTTGAGTCTGGAAGAAAGCTTGAAGCTGTTTGAAGAGGGGATCGGTTTATCCGGCAGTCTGTTTGAAATACTGAACCGTGCCGAAGGAAAAGTGGAAGAGCTATTGGCGACAATGGAACGTGTTCCTTTCACCCGCGGGGAAGAATAGGCTGCAAAGTTGGTGGACCTTAAGGAATGCCTTTCTCTGAAGCGTGATTTGGTCGATAAGGCCCTTGACGACATGCTTCCCGGAGAGGATAATGAGCCGGCAATACTACACCAGGCCATGAGGTACAGCCTCTTTGCCGGTGGGAAGAGGATTCGCCCCATACTGGCCATGGCAGCCGCGGATCTGGTAAACGGCGGTCCTCCGGGTGTGTTGCCGCTGGCGGTAGCTCTTGAGTGCATCCACACTTATTCCCTAATTCACGATGACCTTCCCGCCATGGACGATGATGACCTACGACGGGGAAAGCCTACCGCTCACAAAGTTTTTGGAGAGGCTGTAGCCATCCTAGCTGGGGACGCGCTCCTGACATTTGCTTTTGGGCTTTTGACATCGCCGGGGGTGGTGCGTATTTACCGGCCGGAGAGACTGTTGGGTGTGATCGGCGAGTTGGCGGCGGCTGCAGGTTCTGAGAATCTCATTGCAGGCCAGGTGATGGATGTGATGAGCGAGGGAAAAACTCCCGACGCGGAAACGGTAGAATACATTGTTCGATGCAAAACCGGGGCTCTGATCCGGGCCTCCTTGACCTCCGGGGCGCGACTGGCCGGAGGCAGCCAGGAGCAAATCGCAATACTCGGGCAATTTGGCGAAAAGTTGGGCGCTGTTTTCCAGATCAAGGACGACCTGCTCGATTTGGAAGGAGACCCGACAAAGCTGGGCAAAGCGGTCAAGAAGGACCAACAGCGCGGCAAGCTCACTTATCCCATGCTCTTGGGTAAGGAAAAAGCAAAAGGGATGATGCAGGAGCTGTTAGACTCTGCGCTGAGAACGATCCAGCCTCTAGGTGACAAGGCGGAATGCCTTACAAGAATCGCCAAGTATTTGGGCGAACGCACGAACTGAGTTTTTGGGTACGATATGGAAGAATCAACGGTTGTTCAGGAAAATTCAATTCTTGCTCGAATAGAATCCCCGGATGACCTCCAGGGTCTGTCTGTGGAGAGCTTGAAATTGTTGGCCGGCGAGGTTCGTGAACTCATTATCCAGACTGTCTCCCAAAGGGGAGGACATCTGGCTTCCAGCCTCGGGGTGGTCGAGCTTACTCTCGCTATGCTCAAGGTCTTTTCTCCGCCAAAGGACCGGATAGTATTCGATGTGGGGCATCAGGCCTATGCATACAAAATTCTCACGGGACGCCGCGACGCTTTCCACTCACTGCGGACCAGAGGCGGCATTTCCGGGTTCCCTAGGAGAGACGAGAGCGATTGCGACATCTTCGACGTAGGGCACGCAGGGAACGCAATCAGCGTTGCCGCTGGACTCGCACAGGCACGCTGCTTCAGCGGCCACAACCACAAGGTGATTGCGGTGGTGGGCGACGGGTCCTTGACTTGCGGCGTCTCCTACGAGGGTTTAAACCAGGCGGGCGCGGCCAAGAAGGATCTCATCATAGTGCTCAACGACAATGAAATGTCCATCTCCCAAAATGTTGGTGCCATGGCCGCGTATCTGAACCGCATCATGACCGGCCAATTAGTGACTCGCTTCAGGGACGAAGTGAAAAATATTTTGAAGAATATCCCCGGAGTGGGCCGATCCATGTATACCCTCGCCAAGCAATTCGAGGATGCGCTGAAGAACTTCATCACACCGGGGCGCCTCTTCGAGGAACTTGGCTTCACTTACGTGGGTCCCATCGACGGCCATCAGATAAAGCATCTGATAGACACGTTTACAAACGTGCAACGATTTCGCGAGCCCATCCTTATTCATACCATCACGTGCAAAGGGAAGGGATATTGTCATGCGGAGGAAGATCCAAGCCGGTTCCACGGGGTAGGGCCATTTGAAATTCAGACCGGCAGTGTGGCAGATTCTGAAGGCCCCCCGTCTTACACGTCTGTTTTTGGCGACACGCTGGTGAAGCTGGCCGGCAAAGATCCAAGGATCGTGGCCATCACAGCGGCCATGGAATACGGCACCGGCCTGGCTGAATTTGCCCGCCTCTTCCCTAACCGCTTCTTCGACGTGGGGATAGCCGAACAGCACGGGGTGGTTTTTGCGGCGGGCCTGGCGAAAGAGGGGTATCGCCCGGTCGTTGCCATTTACTCCACCTTCATTCAAAGGGGCTATGATCACCTCATCCACGACGTGTGTATGCAAAAGTTTCCAGTTGTTTTTGCTCTGGATCGCGCCGGCTTGGTAGGAGAGGACGGGCCAACCCATCATGGAGTCTTTGACATAGCTTTCACCAGGAGTATCCCTAATCTCGTTGTCATGGCGCCCGCAGACGAAGACGAGCTAGCGGACATGCTCGCCACCGCTCTGGATTTGGGTGTTCCCTGCGCTATGCGTTACCCTCGTGCCCATGGACTCGGGGTCTCGGTGAAAAAGGATCCGACCATCCTGCCTGTGGGGAGAGCAAGTATGGCTACAGAAGGCGAGGATATGCTGATTATTGCCGTAGGATCTATGGTGGCGCCCGCGGTTGAAGCGTCTCGCATTCTCGGGGATGAAGGGATCGCGGCCGGCGTCTTGAACCCTCGTTTCCTCAAACCGCTGGACCAGGACCTGATCCCCGCGCGAGCTGCGTCCGCAGGGAGCGTCCTGATAGTCGAAGAGGGAGTCCTTCCCGGGGGATTTGGGAGCGCTGTGCTGGAACTTTTTTCAGATCAGGGGCTCCAGGGAGTAAGAACTGCTCGACTGGGCATTCCGGATACATTTGTGGAGCATGGAACCAGATCGGAACTCCTGGAGGATTATGGCCTGACAGCGGAAGGCATCGCAGACCGCGCTCGATCAATTCTCGACGGCCGGCCTCAAGCGAAGGTAAGGCGCATTTCATACATCAGGCAGTAGCGTTCACGTCACTGTCTACTGCTTCACTTGCTCCAATCATAGAACGGTTAACATACCTAAACGGCGCAGCCGCGAATGGGCGGATCGGGTGGGCCCGCCGCCATTTTCCTGCCAAAGCAGGTCTACTTCATGAGCACTGAACCGCAAAAGCCTCAGCTCACGGGAGACATTCCTCTATGAGCGATGAACTCCCGAAGTCAAAGACCCCACGGCTCGAGGAAAAGAATGGGGGGGTCTCCGAGGCCCGGGTTCCACGGGTGCCCCTTGATCCGGCGAAGTTGGTGCTGCTCTTTAATGCGTCAAATGCCTTGGCATCGACTACTGATCTGGACCACCTCCTGGCGGTCATTGTCGCCGAGGTTCAAATCGTGCTCAATTGCGAAGGAGCGGGAGTGCTTCTGTACGACACGGAGAGGGATGACTTTTATTGGAGAACCGTTGGGGACAGAGAGAGTTTTCTCTCCTCCGCTCAAAAGGAGATTCGCATACCGAAGGATCAAGGAGTATGTGGTTGGGTCTTCCGCACCGGCGAGCCCGCGCTCATTGATGATGCTCCCAATGACCCCAGGGTTTACAGAGAAGTTGAGACGAAATCAGGCTTCATGACTCGAAACATGATTTGTGTTCCCCTGCAGACACGGGAGAAGCGGCTCGGAGTGTTGTATGCCCTCAATAAGATAGACGGCTCATTTACCGACGAAGACGTGGAGATAATGGTGGCTTTGTCGAGTAACGTGGCGCTGGCCCTGGAAAATGCGTCGTATTACGAGAGCCTGATAAACTCGCACAAGGAACTGGAACGGCTCAACCGGGTGAAAAACAAGATGCTCAACCACCTCTCCCATGAACTCAAGACCCCTTTGGCAATAGTCGAAGCTTCCCTGAGGATCTTGCAGCGGCGACTAGAAGCAGGGGGGGTGGCCAATGACAAATCGGCCTTTGAGCGCATAATGAGAAATATTGGCCGCCTCAAAACCATCGAAAGACAAGTTAGTCACATTGTAGAGGAAAAAGAATACGAGGAACGGCAAGTTATCTCTGGTTTCCTCGATCATATGCAGGACCTGATCGAAATCGAGCAGGAAGAGCAGCCTCAGCTTCGAGATGCCCTTGAATCGTTAAGGGACAAGATAGAACACTATTTTCCGAGCAAGCGAGAAGAAACGGAGAGAATTTCCATCACCGCGGCTTTCCAGGCCGCTGAGTTTCGAGTGAATCAGATGACGGAAGACCGTCTAGTGGATATCCGCTTTGTACCGCCCGACCCTGTAATGATCAAGATTCAGCCTCTGATCATGCTGTCCGTGATTGGGGGATTGGTCAGGAACGCAGTCGAAAATACTCCTGATCACGGAAAAATAATGGTAACGGGAGAAAGCTCGCCCGCCGGCTACAAGATTACCGTGCGCGACTACGGAGTGGGAATTCCTGAAAGCGAGCAACCAAATATTTTCCAGGGATTCTACCCTGTTCAGGAAACAGACCTCTACACTTCGGGCCGACGCTATGGATTCAACGCGGGTGGTACGGGCACAGATCTCTTGAAGATCAAGATATTCTCAGAGAGGCTCGGATTTCACATCCGTTTTAACAGCAGACGATGTTCATGCATTCCTACGGCCCGTGACGCCTGCCCCGGCGACATAAACAAATGCTCCTGGTGCAACGATATCGAAGATTGTTGCAAGAACGGAGGCACGGAATTTGTCGTTGAGTTTCCACCGGAGCTGGTGGAGGCCGAAGCCGCTCGCATTGAGTAGACGGACGCCTCTGACGCGTCTCTAATGAAGAGCGACAGCCTCTCAGTTCATCAACGATTTCCGGCCATTGATTGCAGCCTATCATTGAGATCCAGAAAGGAATCCATCATCAGGTTGCGAATCATTACTAGTCGATTGTGCGTGGACCCCGCTTTCCTGAGCATATCATCAACGTCTCGCTGAAGAGGCTTGAGTTCAGGGTGGTTAGCCAGGAAACGGTCTCTCTCCTTCAGCGCTTTTGCACTACGGCTTGATTCAATTCGTATCACCTCGCCCATGCCGCACCGCCTTTTGTATCAATTGGCTGCTGTTAATATAAGGCGTCAACGGGCCGCGGTCCAGGATTCTTTCGACGCGACTATCGCTCGTGAGTGAACCGTTCGCGTCTGCTGCGCCTGCTCGCCGTCCCCAAGGCGTGTGCAATGGCCTCAATGGCTAGCCTTCGGCAACAGCGTCAACATTCTGCTGCTCTATGCCATACTCCTTGAGCTTGTGTTGCAGCGTACGGCGGGTAATTCCCAGCACCGCGCGCTGAACGGGTGCGGTTACCGTCATTATCGTCGAGGGTCTTAAGGATGAGTTCTTTTTCCATCTCTCTTATGGTCATTCCAGGGCGGATGCCTTCGCGGATCTCCTTGGACAGAGGATCTTCGGTAGCTTCTCGGATCGGTTCCGGAAGTTCGGAAAACGGCACATAGTCATCCCGCGTGAGAATGACTGCCCGTTCGACAACGTTTTCCAGCTCCCGAATGTTGCCGGGCCACGAATAACGCATGAGCGCATCCAGCGCTCGAGGGTGGAACCCCTGGAGATTCCGACTGTTTTTCTCGTTATAGATCTTGAGAAAATGTTCGATGAGCAGCGGAATGTCCTCTTTCCTTTCCCTCAAAGAGGGCAAGAGGATGGGCACAACGTTGAGTCTGTAAAAGAGGTCCTCGCGAAATGCTCCCTTCTTGACCTCGTCTTTCAGTATTCTGTTGGACGCGGTTACGATCCGAATGTCAACCTTTACGGTGCGAGTCGAACCCAACGGCTCAAACTCCCTCTCCTGGAGCACCCGGAGCAACTTGGACTGCGTGGCCAAACTCATCTCGCCGATCTCGTCCAGGAATATGGTGCCGCCATCGGCAAGTTCGAAACGGCCGGGCCGCCGACCGACAGCCCCGGTGAAGGCGCCTTTCTCGTGACCGAAAAGCTCGCTCTCGAGCAGTGTCTCGGGAAGCGCGGCACAGTTGACCTTGATGAATCTTTTTTCCGTCCGGGTTGACCCCTGATGCAGCGCGTTGGCAATCAGTTCCTTGCCTGTTCCGGATTCCCCGAGGATAAGCACCGACGCCTCCGTAGGAGCCACCATTGCGACGGTTTCCAGGACTTCCTTCATCTTGAGGGAGCGTCCCACAATGCGCGAGGCATCGAAGAGATTCTCTATCCGTCTGCGCTGCAGAATGTTCTCTTCTTTAAGTCTCCAGAATTCTAATGATTGCTGGACCTTGATTTTTAATTCCTCAATGTCCAGAGGCTTGGTCAGGTAGTCGTGAGCCCCGGCTTGCAGGGCTTCAACCGCAGTCTCGACGGAGGCGTAGGCGGTTATGATGATGACCGGGATGCCGGGAGAAATCTTCTTAATTTGTTTGAGCGCTTCGATGCCGTCTATGTGGGACATGCGGTTGTCCATCAGGATGAGATCGAAGAACTCGTTGGAAACCCTAGCGATGGCATCAGAGCCATCTTCAGCCTCGGAGACCCTATATCCCTCAAGTGAGAGGTTTGCTTGAAGCATTTTTCGCTGGGAGGGTTCGTCGTCCACGACGAGAATTTTTGCCTTAAGATCTGTCATTGAATTTCCTATATTTTTTGAATACGAGTGTGCGCTGCAATCTGTGGGAAGGAACACCAGCCCTCAGACAGGAGAAGCTGCTCCTGCAGACTTGCCCAGATCCACGGTATCCTCTTCGGCCGAGGCCTGATATGTGGCGAGCGTAACAATAAACCGCGTTCCCTTACCGGGTTCGGACTCCACTTCAATCTCCCCGCCGTGCCCCTCGATAATACTCTTGACGATGGCCAGACCCAATCCGGTTCCCTTTTTCTTTGTCGAAAAGAACGGATCAAAAAGCTTGTCCAGGTCCTCACGCGGGATGCCTCCACCTGTGTCTTCCACGGCTATCTGCACACGACCCTCACCGTCGGTCTCCTGGCCTATGAGGACTTTTCCTCCCTTAGGGGTGGCCTCGATGGCGTTGATGAGAATGTTAAGGAATACCTGGGTCATCTGATCAGTGTCCATCAGCACAAGGGGGATGTCGTTGCCGCAGGGCCTCCGAACCAGTTCCACCCCTGCTTCCCCTGCCTCCCGTTCCACCACTCTGATGCAGTGATCCAGGATCTCGTCTGCCGACCTGATGCCCAAGCGGGGCTCTCGAGGTTTGGAATAGGCCAGCAGTTTGGAGATGACCCTGTTGAGGCGATCCACTTCCGTTAGCATCAAGTCAGTGTAACGGTAATCCTCTTCATCTAGTTTGAGCTTCTTCTGAAAGTACCTGAATGAAACCGCGGATCGAATTGAGCGGATTGCGTATCTCGTGAGCGACTCCTGCGGACAGACGGCCCAGGGCCGCAAACTTCTCGCTGACAATAATCTTCTGTTCCAGTTCACGAATGAGCGTGAGATCACGTACAATGATCACAGCTCCACGAGTGATGGAGGATTCCGGCTCCTTGAGCGGCGAGACGGAGAGGCCCAGAAAGCTCTTGCCTTTCCCTTCGCTGGACAACTTTACTTCCTTTTCCAGGACTGCATCGGTATCCGAAAGAACTCGTCTGATTTCGTCCTCAAGGGGCAAGAGTTCCGAAATGGGACGCCCTTCCACTTCTTCCTTGGGCTTCCTGAGGATTTCCAGCGCGGTAGGGTTGAATGTTGCAACTCTCAGGGAGCGGTCAACCGTGATAAGTCCGTTGGCCATACTCTCCAGGACGTTTCGGGTATAGGTCCGCATTTCATCCAACGTGCGGCGGACCAAGTAGGAGTTCTGAACCACGAAAATGAAATACACACTGGCAGAGCCGATGACAAACAGTATGCGCGCCCATAAAGATGGCGAAGATTATGTCCTGATGCTGTATCTGCTTGAAACGGTCCATCTTGAGACCGAGGAAGAGAACCTGCTTTTGTTCGCGGTCAAACACATCCAGCAACTCTTTACCTATACGCGTGTGACGGGCCATGACGTCGGTTTGCGCGATTTGATCCGGAAAGGGCGTGAAGGGCTTCCATATCTCGAAGATTTGGCGTCCGCCCGGTAACTCCCGCCGGAAGGACAGCGGTTCCCCGGTGCGAATCACTGTGTTCACAGTGTTCATTTCACCGCCCATCAAGAGGCGAAGGCCTATCTTAGCGGGTTCACTGTGCGCCATAATGATCCCGTCGCTGTTGATGAGACCCACCCATTCAACATCCGGATCTTTCGCGGCCTGCTCGATGAGCATCTGAAGATGCTCGATACCCCAGTCCCCCTCCATGAATCCCGTGCGGGTGCCGGCCTCTAACGTGCGTATGACGGAGACCCCCTGACGGCTCGTGAACTCTTCCATACGCTCGTTCTGGGAATTGATGTTCCGCAAGGTGAAGAGGATGACGATCACGAGGAGGGTCCCGGCCACCAACACGATGGACAAGACGGGGAGATACCTGAGCAATGCCTTGATTTTCATCTTATCTGGTCCGCCGGGGCGCAATACCTTTCATCCGGGACCGGCATCGGCGAGGATCCGCGCCGATGCGGCAATAGATCAAAATGTGCGGAATTTCGGTGCGTCAGCGGATTTCTCTCCAGGACCTCGCGCGATAGCATCTTGACGGAGAACGGACAAGGTATGGTCCGTGATCCAGGCTATCCCGCTAGAGGACTATAGTAGTTTTACCATCTTCCGCGTCCGGCTTCAACCTGCAAGACTCGAACCTATCAGCCCGACCGAGGTCTATAGAGGTGGGCGCCCTGGTAGCCTGTCGCGTGACCCTATTCATTGGCGCCATCGTGCCACGAATTCTCAACACATTCCGTTACGCAGCAGCCTTCTAGATGCGGAAAGTTGCCTGTAATTGAATCGGGGGTCCGAAAGTGGTTGAAAACCGGCCGCAAATATGTTAAGCAACGCTTTAGCAAATGAGGTTAACTAACCATAACATAATGGTTAATTATAGTATTGTTAGTGTAACCTCTAGCCGGCTCAGCCGGACCGTAAGCTCAGAGTCATGTCCGTTAAGCCCGTAATGGAGGCGAATCATCTATCCCAAGCAGATTAACACGAGCAATCCATGATTCAAACAAACGCTGATGTACCAGAATCCTCCTTGGTTGCAAAGGGACGTAAGTTCCTGGACAAAGGGAATATTCCCGCTGCTGTGGAGTGTTACGGCAGGGCTTACGACCCGGAGGCGGTCGATGAGACCGAGGCTCGTAGCATGCTCATCGAGGCTCGCGCACACCTTTCTCGCAAGCATCTCTTGGAAGCGCTGGAGAGCTTCGAAGAGGCCCTGCTCATGGGGACGGATGTTCAACGTCGGCAGGCCCTGGACGGGATTTCTGGTGTAGGGGAAATCAGGGGAGGTCTACGTTCCCTCACCGCATACCTGAAAAAAGGTCTCAAAGAGATCTTCGGGCAGCAGAGATCTAGTTCCCTCGGAATCGCCCTTGTCTCGGATGACGAAAACGTTGTTCTTATATCTGACGAAGCCATCCAAGGGCTGCCGGCCCCTCTGGCCAAGGCAGGTAGGATAAGTCGGCTCCCCCCACATCTCGTGGATCATCAACTTCCCTTTGAGACGGACAAATGTATCCCGTACGTGAATGAAGATGACGCACGGTACATTTTGGAGGTGGCCGCGGCTTTGGGACGGGTCCAAAAGACTGCATAAATTCTTTGATGCAAGGCACGGGCATGTCCCCGCTGACCTATGCTATTCTTTCTCGCTAATTATTTATTTGAAAACGCTCCGTGGACCTGGGCAAACCAGGCAATCAAAGTTCCCCCTGCACCGCATGGGCGTTAAGATAACGGTGGTTGTCTCGTGATTTAAGCCAGTTGTCACTCTCCCCCGTCCCCCTCCCGTCGAGGGAGAGGGTCCTGAAAATTCTCTCCCGCGGCGGCGAGATGGCAGGGTGACGGGATCTTCCGAATCATAATACTCGCTCATTTCAACGCCTATACGACTGTCGCTCCTTTACGAAGAAAGAGGCGAACGTGCCGGAATGTCAGCGCCCATAATTGGAGATACCCATTCGCCAGAAACCGTGACACAGGCGGTTGAATTAGCATCGCGCCACGTCAGCCAAGCACCGGAGCCTTGACAGTGACTCGATAATTAATTACACCTGTGCCACCCAAAGGTGGATTAATCATTACAGCGAATCTCCCATGAGGTGGATTTTCTTGCGTATTCTTGGCTTGGACATCGGATCGAAAAGAATCGGGATCGCACTCAGCGACGAACTGGGTTTCACGGCCCAGGGTATTGAAACCCTGACGTGCCGGACGCCGGAAAAGGACGTCGACCGCATTCTGGAGCTTTCCGCGGAATACGGTGTCCAAGAGATTGTCGTCGGGATGCCGTACAACATGAGCGGGACCGAAGGGCCACAAGTTCAACGGGTGCGGGCGTTTGTCGAACAGATCCACCGGAGGCTCGACATCCCTGTGCGAGAATGGGACGAACGGTTGTCGACCGCGGCCGCGGAACGAATCTTGTTGGAAGCGGACATGAGCCGTGCGAAACGCCGAAAGGTTATAGACAAGCTTGCCGCGGTCATAATTCTCCAGGGCTACCTCGATAACCAAAATTTCAAGGAAATGTCGAAGTCATGAGATCTCCGATTGTTTCTGCGATCAAGATTGTGATTGTAATATCGATTTTAGCCGCGGTCGGCGTTGCAGGATTCGTAGCTTACTCTCGACTGCCGGCTATTCTGAATGAATTGGTCGCGCCGCCCGACAAACCCACAGCCCCGGCCGGCGAAGAAGTGATTGTAACGATTCCGAAGGGGGCGTCACTTTCGCAAGTAGGGACTGTTCTTCAGGAAAAGGGGGTCATATCGAGCAGGCTCTTGTTCAAACTCGTAGCGATAATCCGCGGCGAACAGCGCAAGATCAAGGCAGGGGATTATGCCCTGAAAACCGGTAGCGACGCCGGGGACGTCCTGGATCAATTAATCTCGGGCAAGACACTTATGATTTCCCTCACCGTCCCGGAAGGCTTTGACATGTTCCAGGTCGCTGATCTCTTTAATCAGGCTGGGATCATGTCCAGAGAAGACTTCTTGACTGCCGCTAAGGACCCGGTGTTTCTCAAAGAGTTAAACGTGGACGCGGATTCTTTAGAAGGGTATCTTTTTCCGGATACATACTTCATGCGGCCGTCTGAGAAGAGTGATGGGAAGCTGATCATCCGGAAAATGGTGCAGAGGTTTCACGAAGTCTACGACAAGTACGCCAGGCAGATAGCCGAAGAAAACGGGTGGACAACACTTCAGGTGGTCACCATGGCCTCGCTCATAGAAAAAGAGGCTCGGGCATCCGAGCACTCACTTGTCTCCGCGGTATTTCATAACCGTCTACGCAATAAAATGCGTCTCCAATCAGACCCTACGGTCATATATGGGATCAAACCCATGGGATCGAAGATCACCCGCGATGATCTGAACCGGCAACAACCGTACAACACCTACCAAAATACCGGGCTCCCCCCCGGTCCTATCGCAAACCCGGGTAAAGAATCTCTCATAGGAGCAGTCAAGCCTGCGGATGTTGATTACCTTTACTTCGTGGCCAAGAACGACGGAAGCCACCAGTTCTCCTCAAACCTTCAGGAGCATAACCGCTGGGTGAACCTTTATCAGCGGCAGCCCCGCACTGGCGTCCAGTAGACCTGGCTATACTGAAGGGCGAAGTTGTGTGGAGGCTGCAGGGGTGCAGAAGTAACCATTCGACTTCGCGCGAGGGCCGGGGTCACCGCCAAACATGTCATTGCGAGCCCAGCGAAGCAATCTCATGTGGTTGTCAGGGCCAGAGCTGAAGATTGCTTCGTCGCTTCGCTCCTCGCAATGACACTGACTTGCGTGCCTGGCTAGATCACGGGAACTTGAAAGCTAATTGCGGGACACCACGTCAGCACAAGGGGATTTCTCTCCGAATGGTGTGTCAAAGACTACCGGCACTTTGAATCTCAATTAAAGTTGTTGTCCAGGTCCCTGGGATGTTGCCTTCTCTTTTGCCACTCATCCCATTTTGTCCTGGCTTCATTCGGGGGGGGCACGAAATTGGAGAGCGCTTTGACCCCGGGAATATTTCGATAAGCCCAGCCTCCCTCTTCAGTGTCGAATGCGGGCTTCTCTGCGTCGTACCCGGCCTTCACCGGGTTCCCGGAACGCAAGGTTGAACATGAGGAGGCAAAAAGGGCCAGCGCAAAGATGATCGCCAAGCAGACGGCGGGGATCAATTTCATGTGAAATTACCTCTGTTGGCACGTAGTTGATGCCATGCAGCCAAACTGAGGCGAGCCTATATCTCTTATTAGTTATCATCACAAGAAATTTATAGCCCACATATAAAAAAATTATTAAACAACCATGTCTAACTTCTCGTACCTGAAAACTGTTAGAAGTATGTGTCAAAACAGTCGGTAAGAATGAGCCTTATGCCAACTCCAAATAGTGAGCCAAATAGGATTCCAGAGAATTGAATGTGACTGTTCATGCTAGTGCCATTCATGCGAGTAGGATGGCCGGACACGGAGGCCCGTCGCTGACCGGCATTATTGTGGGGGCCGGCGTCCCTGCCGGCAGTCTTCCTGTCAAACGGAAGTTTGTATTGACCCCTCCCGTCTTGTCCAGCGCACAAATAGAAGAGAAAGTAGGCCCGCAGTCGCGTAGAGCACCGCGGCCAAGACAAATAGCCACTTGAAGCCACAGGTCATTGCCAGGAGCACCGCACCACAGGCAGAAACTACAGAAGCAAAGCCGTTAACTGCCCACGCGACAGGTACCGCTGCGGCAGCCCTCTCATGAAGCATAGAAAGCCCCCACGGGAAAGGTGTGCCCATGAGAAAAGCCAAGGGAGCTATCATGGTGAGTCCGGCAACGGCTTTCCAGACGCCGGGCAGAACTGCTGCTGTTTCGAATATGGTCGAGAAGACGCCAATATCGAACAGCACCAGCAGAGCTACAGCCATTGCCGTCGCAAATACCCCTCCTCGAAGTCGGCCAGTGATTCGGGGCTGTGAAATGCTGCCCAACCCCGCGAAAAAAAGAAAACCTCCCACAACAAGGGCCGCGGCCAGGACAGGGTCCCCCAGGAAGCGCGTAAACATCTGGATGAAACTCATTTCCAGTAACATGAACCCCGTACCCAGCGCGGCGAAAAAGGCCACAGTCCACGCGATCAAGCTTGTACGCCGCGTCGCTTTTCCCCGTCGCAATAGAATGATCGGGCCGGGGAGCAAGACGGCTGCCGCAAGGGCGGTCCAGATTGTGGCCAACACGAGCACGAGGAACCCCATTTCGGCCCTTGCAGGCCATTGAGGTCCGAAGACTGAACGAAGCTTGGATAGTGCATCCCAGCGGAAAAAATCATAGAAGAACGGTCGGTCGTCTGTGGCCGGTTGAACGTTACAGATCCACTTTCGGTAAAAATCTTCTCTTTCGGGCGAAAGGATTTTTTTCATCGCGTGGTAGTACCACGACACTCTACTGCCTTCCGGGCCGGCCAATAAGTGGATCTGGTTGGTCTGTTCGGGCCTCACTCCCGGAAACCAATCGAGATCCCAGGACATGTTGTGGCACACCAGTTGAAGCTCCCGCACGAGATCCGCACTGAAGGGTGATCGGCCGACAAGCGTAGCCACGGCCAGCTCGTCTCGGGCCATGATCATCTGTTTCCCCGGCTCCTTTACATCGTTCCTTTCCAGGGCTTCAATCCATGTAGCTGCTATCTTTATGTTGTCTCTGGCAGGGTCCTGAATCCCGCGGACCACGCAGGCGATCCCACCCGGGGTCAGTGCGTTCAGGCAACGGCTGAACCCTTCGACGGTACCGAGATAATCTTCTCTCAAGCCGGCTATTCCTCCTGAACCGGGGGAGAAACCCTCCATCGAGGCCAGGTGAATAATGTCAAATCTCGTTGTTGTCTTGTCCAGGAAGGCCCGGGGCTCCGCGGCGACCACTGTGACCCGTGGGTCAGCCAGCACATGGCTGGGGTGTGTTTCCAGAACCCGGCGAATGTTTTCATCCGGTTGAACCAGCACGATAGAGGCCGCGGAGCTTAATCGGGCCAGCCAAAGATAGATGCTTCCCGCTTCACCGAGGATCAGGATTCGTTCCGGCTTGACGAGTTTATAGGGGAGCGCTGAGAGCGTTCCTTCCAGGAACCGGGCCTGATCGGGGCTCTTTATATCGAGCATAGTCCCGGCCTGAAACCCGTCCAAAAGGAGTACATCCATAGGCGGAGGGACGTCGGTCGAATTCAATGAGAGGAGCGCGTGGAAGGAAGGACTTGCAAAGAGATCGACCCTTCCACGCGGGCCGTAAAGGGTAACCTTTCTTTCAGCAGTCCCTTGAGCGACAAGGCGTTGAATGTAAGCCAGGGCCTTATATTGGTCTATGTTTAGGGGAAAAACCTTGTCAGGACCCGACAGATAGGTGGTCCCAAGCAGCACGCTCAGGCCCGCCACGGAGCCGGTGTAGATCCACTTCGCCCCTCGTTTGCCCCTCGGGATGAGGAACATACCGGACAGCAGGACCAAGAGCCCCATAGGAATAACAACGCCGTTTGCCGGAATGTACGCCAGGAGGAGTATACCGCCCAACGCCCCTGCCGCGCTCCCCACCAAATTGATTGCATAGATCCTATGCGCCTCCTTACCCGCGGACATCAGTGCCAATCCTATCAGCAGGCCTGCCAGGAGGAACGGGATGCAATGGATAATCCAAAAGGCGACCCACCAGCCAAGAGTGGGAATGAGCAGGGCCGGCGGAAAATATACGTTGAGAGGAAGCTCTTCCCCCAATCGGAAGCAGATCGGCAAGGAGAGTGCAAAGCCGACCGTGCCCCAACGAAAGACCTGTTCCTGGTGTTTTTCAAACCACGATCTACCCAGGGATAAGACCGCTCCGCCCGCACCGAAACCGAGAAGAGCGCAACTGATGACCAAAAAAGAAAAATGATGGTACCTGGCAATCAGGAGACATCGCATGAGGCCGAGCTGCCAACCGATCGCTGCAAACGAAATGAAAAAGACCGCAGGCGCCAAGCGTGCAGTGGCGAATTTTGTTTCACCGGCCACGTTACGGGGTCCCTCGGATAAGGGGAACGAACCGCACCAACTCAAGGGCTTTCGACGACCGGCCGCCGCTCTTATCTTTGGTGACCAACAAGAGCCGTTGCGTCTCGAAGGTTCCCCCGACCGGAATCACCATTTGGCCGCCGGGCTTGAGTTGATCGAAGAGGGGAGGGGGGATGTGGAGGGCCGCGCATGTGACAATGATGCGATCAAACGGGGCAAATTCTTTCCAGCCGTAATAACCGTCGCCAAGGAGGACCTTCACTGAACCGTACCCGAGCTTTTTCAGCCGGTCGGCCGCGGCCTCATAAAGAGGCCGAATGATCTCGATGGTGAAGACATCCGGAGTCATCTCGGCGAGCACTGCCGCTTGGTAACCCGATCCGGTCCCAATTTCCAGCACCTTCATCCCTGGCTTCAGTTCCAGCGCCTGGGTCATGAGCGCCACTATGTAAGGCTGAGAGATGGTCTGGCCATGACCGATAGGCACGGGGGAATCCTGGTACGCCAGTGCGCTATGGTTCGGCGGCACGAAAAGGTGGCGTGGGACCTTCAGCATGGCCTGGAGCACCGCGGCATCCGAGATGGTAGTTCGACCCCAACCTTTGAACTGGGAGTCGACCATCTGCTTGCGGTCAGGTTGTCTTTCCGAAAAGGCCGCCGGCAACTCAGCACCAGGCGCCGTGGCAAGACTGCAAATCAAGCCCGATTACCGAATAGTGCGACGCAAACGGCAGAAATGAGGATATTTTGCCGGATATCTGGCATGGCAAGGTGCATTGTAATAGACCCTAGATTACCGGCACTGTCCTAATTTGGGACACCATGGGCAGAGGCTAACTAAGACTTAGTTTCGCCGGCCAGACGCGCTTTGGACTGCTGACATGAAATCAGAGTCCGCCGTTTCTAAGCCGGAATGACGGGCATTTCACTGTAATTAGGACAATACAAATCACTCTCCCCCTTCCCGTCCAGGGGGGAACGCGGGAGCTATATAGCCCTCTCCCCTTGCGTGACAAGGAAGGAGGCAGGGCATCTTCACGATGGCATTTAACACTCAGTTGTCAATGTATGCCAGGATAATATAGCTCACTTTGTTTCGGACCTCTCTGAATCCCTGTTTGTTTCTTCGCCGAACCCCAACCACTTTTCCATTACTAATGCGTCATCCTTAATCACCGCGTAGTAGTGTTTTCGAAATCCGATGGAACTAAACCCGAATTTCTTGTAGAGACTTCTCGCGGGGGCATTGCGCCGTCCCACTTCGAGAAGCAGGCGGTTGAGACCCTCCTGCCGGCACACGGATTCGAGATACGCCATAATTGCTTTGCCATAGCCCCGGCCCCTTTGTTCGGGATGCACCGCAATGTTGAGAACGTGGGCCTCATCCAAAACCACCCAGAAGCAGATGTACCCGACTATTTTCCCTTCCAGTCGAAAGACTACCACCCGGGCGTTCCTATTCTTCATCTCTTCGTAGAACATGTCCCTGGACCAGGGGCTCGCAAACGAAGTCCTTTCTATAGCCAAGACATCCTCCAGGTCTGACGGCTGCATCTGCGCCGGTTCAAGAGGCAAATCCGGTTGCATGTTAGTATCCATTCAGCCCGTTTGAAACAATGCTTTCTTGAATGTACCTCCGGAGACCAAAAAACGCAAGCGGAGCTTGGTCAAATATCCAGTGACGCCAGGGAGTGCCATCCGTGCCCCGAAGGGGCAAACCATGAGTAGCCACGGGTGCAAACCCGTGGAAGATAGATGTATCAGTGATCCAGTCGACGACCCTGCAGGGGTCAATCTGAATTGGCAGAACGTTCGTGAGGCAATAAGGTGGACCCCTCCAGGGTCCAGCATCGTGTTGTGCCCTTTTCCCGTGGGTTTTCACCCACGGCTACCCTTAGTGTTGCCCCTTTGGGGCACTGGCTCCGTTCCCTCGAGTAGGTGAATGACTACGGCTTAGGGCAGTTTCATTTCCGCGGTAGGCCGCGGGTGAGGTATGTTTGTAATTATCAAGAATTGTGACTTGAAGTTCAGCGACCACGTAACCGATCCTTGACCGGTGGGACGGTCTGTTGAATTTCCAAGCTCTCACGTTCGAAACCTCATCCGATAGCAGGGAGGGGGATTTCATGTCCGCAAAAAGCGCCTGTGTTCTCCGAGTCATCAGCAGATTACTGGTGATTGGGCTTGTCCTTGTGCTGATTCCATCTCCGGACATGGCCAGAGCTGGCGACAAGAATCGAGATTTGATTCAGGCCAGTATGAAGGGGGACGTGGAGAAAGTCATAAGCCTCTTGGATAGCGGCGCTGATATCAATGCAAAAGACCAACGCGGCTGGACGGCGCTGTTATGGGCGGTCAGCCGAGGTCAGATGGACCTGGTGAAACTGCTTTTGGACAGGGGAGCTGACTGTCAATGCTAAAGGCGAGCATGGCTGGACGCCACTGATGGAGGCTGCGAATCGTGGCCACTCGGACGTGGCAAAACTGCTTGTGGAAAAGGGCGCTGACGTTAATCTAAAGCACGAGTACGGCTATACGGCCCTGAAGATTGCAAAGGCTAAAGGTAACAACAAAATCGTAGAGCTTCTCAAAGCACACGGAGCAAAGAAATGAGGCCCATCCGGCTGATCCCTTTTGAATAAGAGGCGCTCGCCCTGAACCTCTCACGAGGAGTTTCTCAAGTTCGGCCCCTGCGCGACTTCAAGTCGGCCCCAAAATTGATCGCGTGCCAGGCTTCTCTTAGGCTGGGTACGTGGCCATACCAGAAACCACGATAGTTCCGGAGCCTACCAGTTCAGTAACACGCTCCCCCCAAGAAAAGCTGCAAATCCCAAAACAAAAAGTAAAATGTAACGTGCCTGTTGAGGGCCGGCCATCATGTCGGCCACTCCCACAAGAGGAACAACGTAAAACCCGTATGCACAGGCCTTGATATATGGAGGAGGGATGAGCCGCGCCAACTCCTGTACGATCACTGTGCCGAGGATAATGACAGAGAACAGGGCCGCCAAGGCGCAAGAAAAACCTAATGCCAATCCAGTGAGACCATAGATATATATGCCCCGTTCAGGACCACGGCGCTGAACCTCCTCTGCGCGTCGAGCCAGGGCCCCCAGCCCGACCCGAAGAAAGCCGTCAAGTTTCTTACCCAGGTGAGCAACGGGAAGCATGAAGAGAAAACTAATAAAAACAGTGGCTGTAAGCGGAAGGCCGGTGTGAGCCCGGACCATTGCGGACACCGCCGCGGTGGCTATGGACGCGAGCGTGCTGTCCGGCGGGATGTAACCCCCGACCGGCGGCCTTCTGAGCCATAGCATCTCGAAGAGAAGTCCCGAAGCAAGGCCCGCGGACAGATCTCCCAATATCCAACCTACTAGTGGAGCTGATACGAGAGGCCTTGAAATCTGCACCTGGAAGAGCTGAAATCTGTCCAGCCAGAGGAGACCTCCAACGGCCCCGGCCAGCAGCGCCTCATGAATCATGGGTTACCCCGTGAAGTAGTCTGGGCCAGATAGCGTCATGTAGCATTGGGATTTGCGCCAAGGTCACTCTCCCCTAGCCCCTCCCGTGAAGGGAGGGGGACGCGGAAACCTGCTCTCCCCCGGCGGGAGAGCGGAGCAGAGACGGGCGGTTCTGCCCTTAAGCTCGTACAGTCTTGCGAAATTTTCACTGTACCGCACTATTAGCATATGTTCGCGCGAGACGAGGAAGGCGTAGCAATTTACAAAGTATTCTGCGTACGGAGCAGGGTCGTCGGGCGGCACAGGTATCAAGCCTTGGGTAGGCAGCCGCATAATTCCGACAGGTTCACCGGTTTGTCAAAGGGGACGCTCTGAATGTGGACCTGGACACCTTCGTCTACGATATTGAACAGGGCCTGCATGCCATCATCTCCGACCGTCACCGTGCGGCTCAGATAGGTCCTAACTTTATTCGTCCCAAGGTTTCCCAGGTTCAAGTGATCGAATTGGACGCCGGCCCTTTTAAGCCTCAGCGCATCGATGGGGCTGTCTACAATCACCATTCTTCGGAGGTCCCGTTCGCTGCTCTCCAGGAGCAGAAGAGCGATCCGGTCGACACTGTCCACGATCAGTCGTATCGAGTGCGGAACAGCCGACTCCATAATCATCTTCTGGGTCTGGTCGAAAGCCAATGCGTCGTTGGCTACCAGCACTTCCTGGGCGCGGGTGGATGGGAGCCATCCTTCCAGGATTTGCCCGTGGATCAATCTGTCATCAACTCTAACCAAAACTATAGGCATGCGCGAAACTCATCCGATCAGTTAGAGAATAGTTTCAGGCCTGTTTTTCACCGCCGGCTCTCCTTTTGAGCCTTTGTCTCAGGAATTCACTGGCCAGATAGATGTTCTCTTTTCCGGCTTCGGAAGCGATCTTGGCTAAGCTGCGGAGATCATGGTCCCCTTTGGAGTTAATTGCCTTGATAATCATTGGAAGGTTCAGACCGGTTACCACCTCGACCTTTCCGTCCTCCAGGAATGAAAGAGATAGGTTAGTAGGAGTCCCGCCGAACAGATCGGTCAAAATGAGCACTCCGTTCCCGCTATCAACTTTCTTGATGGATTGGGCGACCTGATCCCTCAACAGATCCGGCGAGTCGGTCGGATCTATGCCGAGGGCCGAAACTGACTCTTCCGATTTCAGTCCTATCAGCCGGGCGGTCGTGAGGAACTGGAGACCGAGTTCTCCGTGAGTCAACAAAAGGATTCCGATCATGATTTAATTTCCCGACAATTCCTGATTCCGACCAAGCTAAGCGGCCAATTCCCTATGCCTGACCTCTACACCGGCGAAACCGTTTCTCTTCAAGAGTTTGGCAACATGTTCGGCCACCACGACAGATCTGTGGCGCCCGCCAGTGCATCCTATTGAAATGGTAAGGTACTGCTTCCCCTCTCGTATGTAAAGAGGTAAAAGAAAAACCAACATGTCCTCAAGTTTTTCCAAGAACTTGGTCGTCACCTCATGCGACAAGACCCAGGAGGACACCTCAAAATTCCTGCCGTCCAAGTTCTTGAGTTCCTCGACAAAATAAGGATTAGGGAGGAACCGAACATCCAGCACAACATCCGATTCCATGGGCACGCCCCGCCCGTACCCGAACGACGTAACCACAAGTTTCAGCACGTCGCTGTGGACTGTCTCAAATATCTTCTTTATCTCCTCGCGCAACTGGTGCACTGTCATGTCCGAAGTGTCTATGATCCAGTCGGCCATCTCCTTTATTTCTACCAGTTCGAGGCGCTCCCTCTTGATTCCGTCGATAGCGTTTCCCGTGGGAGCCAACGGATGCTGGCGCCGCGTCTCGCTGTAGCGGCGGACGAGCACTTCGTCCCTGGCATCCAGAAAGAGAATCTCCAGAGAAGTGCCTGAGAGTTCCAGTGAGTTGAATATCGCGGAATACCGGGGGAAAAACTTTCTCTGGCGCAAATCTATGACAAGGGCCAAGCGGGTCAGTTCGCCGGTCCGCGAGCTGACCAGTTCCAGCAGTTTGGGGAGTAGATCAACAGGAAGGTTGTCCACGCAGAAGAAGCCGGCATCCTCGAGCGTGTGTGCCACGGTGGATTTACCCGATCCAGACATTCCCGTTACTACGACGACTTTTCTTTGCATTAAGGTCTCACCGTTCCGCTTTGCTTGAATCGCCAAGCCAATATCTCAATTAGAAGTGCGGGGTCCACTCCAGTGGGCAATGGGACTCGTACCGTCATCAGATCGTGTCCGAATAAACGGAGTGTCCCCGTTTCAGGGACCATTCTCCCTGCGTCTCTTGAGTGGTCATAAGTATCCAAATCGACGACAAAATCTATGCGCGATGATGGGACCACTGCCTGGAGGAACAGAGTTCGGGCGGCAAAGATCCCCAGGCCTCGTACCTCGATGCGAACTTCTTCTTCTACAGATCTACCCACAATGTCCCCTGCGGGGTCCAATGTCACCTCAACGAGATCGTCCGAGATCAGACTATGACCTCGACGCATCAGATTAAGTGCTGCAAGGGATTTCCCGGCGCCGGAAGGCCCGCGGATGAGCACCCCCACGCCGTGGACCATCACCAGGACGCCCTGTGTCTTTGCAGGATCCATTGTTTCGTTACATACCATGCCTTCCTGAATCCATCAATTATAAGCCCCGTGAAGGTCGTGCAAGAAAAATATTGACATTCGGCTTTATATAATTTAATGCGTATATTTATATTTACTAGATCGGACTGGAGGTGATATGAAGTCCTCGTATGCCAATGTAACTCGCAAGCTCATCTTGTTCTCACTTTTCCTATTTGTCTTCCACGGAACAGTATTTGCTTCTGATCTCTCCTCAAACGCTAACATTTTCATGTACCCCAAGCCACTCAAAATTGCAGATTTAAGATTGCAGAGTCCGTCGGGACAAACAGTGTCTCTGGCGGATTTCAAAGGCAAAGTAGTGCTGCTGCATTTCTGGTCGATACAATGTCCAGCCTGCCGTGTGGAAGAGCCCCTTCTCCAAGAGGTCAAGAGGAGCTTCGGGCCTGCCGGCCTCGAAATTCTGTGGGTAAATCTAGTGGATTCACCGCCGGCTATCGTTGAGCACGCGGCATCTAACAGGTTTTTGTTCCCGGTCCTCCATGGCGGAGATCGTGGAGTCAGTTTGAAAGTGGTAAACATGAGCGGCAAGAACACTGCCTTCGTGGTTAATCCCGGAATGGAGGCCATCCTCGAAGTCCCGGCGTTTCCAACTACTTATATTGTAGATTGCAGGGGCAGCGCAGTCGGATACAGCGTCGGGGCCGCCAAGTGGAATGACAAAGGCGCTCTCGGACTTCTTCAGGCATTGATTCAGGACAGGAAAACCTGTTTTGCGAATAGTTACATGATGGAGCAGAAGCAATATTCTTCAGCCTCCCCTTGGAAACCTTGATCCTCCTTGTTTTCCCTTGACATTTTTTTGACGGATTGCTAGCGTTTGGCATGAATTGAAGGCGCGTAGCTCAGGGGGAGAGCATCACCTTGACGCGGTGAGGGTCTGGGGTTCAAATCCCCACGCGCCTACCATTCTAGGGCGCAAGGAGTTATCCTCCGGCAAAGTCCCGTAGTAAAGGAGGAGGGATATCGATTCGATGGCATGTAACGGGTTGTGGGACGCACCCACCGTCTTTGAAACGAATCTTTTGAGAGCATGAAGCCCTCCATCGAGATTCAGATCCAAGACACAAGCAAGTCTTACCCACCTGGTATCACTCCCGGAGAAATTCTAAGGGATAATCGCGTCGATAACGGCTGTGACGTGCTCGCGGCCGCCCTGAACGGCACTGCTGTGGATCTGTCAGCTCCTTTGACGGAGTCCGGTAGACTCGAATTTATCGCGGCCCCGTCGCCCAGAGGTCTTGAGATCCTTCGTCATTCTACCGCCCACGTTATGGCTCAGGCCGTCAAGGAACTCTTCCCGGACGCAAAAATTACTCTTGGTCCACCCGTGGAAGAAGGGTTCTGTTATGATTTCGATACCTCTCGTCCGTTCACTCCCGAGGATTTGGACAAAATAGAAAACCGAATGAGCGAAATTGTACGGAGTAGGCTACCTTTCCGCCGTATGGTGCTGCCTAAGGATGAAGCGATTGAGCTTTTTCTTCACAGAGGAGAGACCTACAAGGTCGAATTGATAAAAGGCTTCAATGTGGACGACATCTGCCTTTACTCGCAAGGCGAATTCACTGACCTGTGCCTTGGGCCCCATGTTCCAAATTCGGGGTTCATTACGGCCTTCAAGCTCATCAAGGTGACAGGTACGTACTGGCGTGGCGACGAACGCAATCCCATGCTCCAACGCATCTGTGGTACGGCTTTTCCCTCTGAGGAGGGGCTGGAGCACAGTCTGAAACTCCGGGAAGAAGCCAAACAAACAGATCGTCGGCGACTCGGCGGGGCCAAGGAAATCACGGGGCGGACCCTTGCGGTGCGCGACCGGGGAGATGACGCGACAGGTGCATTGTCTCTCGAAGAATTTATGTCTAGGACTCGTGAAGAGGTGGATAGACGTGCCTAAAAGAACGCGGCGTTTGACCGCAACAGGGTTCTGTTCAAGGGGGCTTTTTACATGAAAGGTAGACCAAGAGGTCCCGTCGTGGTGGAACCTAAGGTCAGGGTGAACCAGAGGATTCGAGCTGCCAAACTTCGGGTAATATCGCCTGACGGGGAACAGCTCGGGATTTTGGACCTTGCGGAAGCTCTTGCCAAATCTGAGGAGTTCGGCCTTGATCTAGTTGAAGTGGCTCCTAACGTGGATCCTCCCGTGTGCAAGATCATGGACTACGGGAAATTCCGCTATGAGGAGAGCAAGAAAGACCACGAGAGAAAGAAAAAGCAAGCCACAGTCGTGCTGAAAGAGATTAAGCTGAGGCCGAAGACGGAAGAGCATGACCTGGACTACAAGGTGAAGCGACTCAAGCGCTTTATTGCCGACAACTGTAAAGTCAAAGTGACGGTCATGTTTCGAGGACGAGAAATCACGCACCCAGAGCAAGCTCGTCTGTTAATTGATCGGGTCCTCGCCTTGGTGGGCGATGAAGTGCAGGTGGAGCAGTCGGCCAAATTTGAGGGCCGGAACATGACGCTCGTCCTTGCCCCCAAGTAAGGCCGGGTGCTCGTGCCTCCATTTGTTGGCGGCTTGCGCTTATGATCTCGAACATCTTGATGGACGTCCATCGCCTTTAGTCGGCCCGCTGGCCTAATGCCGATATTTCAGGCGATGGCCGAATGTTTGGAAGCAACCAATGGCGGAGCTTTTTTCCTCATCTATTTGACTCCGGAGATCAAAGCTGGAATATAGTTCCGTAGCAACAGCAGGGTAGGCAGGCGGATACGCAAATGCCTTTTGACGAAAAAAGAAGATTTACTCGCGTACTGTTCGAGACAACAATCAAGATCACCGCGGGCAAAACCGTCATAATGTCTAATCGCCTGCGGAATATTAGCCTTGGCGGCGCTTTCGTGTTCACATCGGGGACTTCCTTGCCGGAGAGCACTTCATGCGTTTTGGAGATAGATCTCATTGGGCGTGCCAGTCTGTTGAGGATTCAGGTGGAGGCTGAAGTTGTCAGGGCTGACGAAGACGGTATGGCCGTGAAGTTCACAAAAATAGACCTCGATAGCCTCGTGCATCTTCGTCATCTGATAGCGGTCCACGCTCAAGATCCAAAAGCTGTGGATGTGGAGTACGATAAAGACCTGCTTGAGCTTAACAGCGATTAGGCCCTATTCCTCAGGCCCAGTCGGAAGAAGTCCCGTCATCCTCGCGAAAGCGGGAATCCAGTGAGGACGATTCGCGAATCGCCCCTGCTGTTTGCCTACTCCGGCTATTCTGGATTCCCGTTTGCTCGGGAATGAACGATGAGGTCATGGGCCCGCTGGATGTGAGCCCCCACGGCCCATCAGCAACTGAACAATTGACTGCTCTTCCAAATCACACTTGACCGAAACACTATTATCATCTATCTTTAGACTCAGGCTTTTTATAGTAGGCTGCGTTCGGATCCGTGGGTGATTCACCGCCGTAAAGATGCACCTCATCCTAGCCTCTCCCGACGTGGGAGAGAATTCTCATTCCCATTCCTCGGGGGGATGGGATGGCGTAGGGTGATCCTTGGCGCAAACCTCAACGCGTTTCACCACAATTAAAGTATCGGATGAGGAATACAATCAATGAAAGCACTACTGGTCTATCCGTCCATACCGGATACCTTCTGGAGTTTCAAACACATACTGAAGTTTATTCACAAAAGGGCGGCACATGTCCCGTTGGGATTGTTGACGGTGGGAGCCATGATGCCCCAGGATTGGGAGCTTCGGCTCATCGACATGAACGTGGAAGCGCTGACGGATGAATGGATTCGATGGGCCGACATGGTTTTCATCGGCGCTATGGTGGTTCAAAAGGAATCAGTAAGAGAAGTCGTGGGCCGATGCCGGAGCATGGGCAAAACCACGATCGCGGGTGGCCCGCTTTTCACGAGTTGTGCGGAAGATTACAGCGAAATCGATCATTTGGTGCTCAATGAGGCCGAAATCACGTTGCCGATGTTCCTCAAGGATCTTGAAGCAGGGAACCTGCGCCGGATTTACAATACCGAACAAAAGCCGGACATCACAACCACCCCCCTGCCCAGGTGGGACCTTATCAACATGAAGTATTACGCTTCCATGTCTGTGCAGTATTCAAGGGGTTGCCCGTTTGACTGTGAGTTCTGCGATATCGTCAACCTCAACGGCCGCAAGCCCCGAGTCAAGACCGGCGACCAAATGATTCAGGAGTTCCAACGGCTCTACGATCTCGGCTGGCGGGGGCGCCTCTTCATAGTTGATGACAACTTCATCGGGAATCATGTGAAAGTGAAATCGTTCCTCAGGAGCCTTGCTCCTTGGCAGGAGGCCAATAAGTTCCCCTTTACGCTTTATACGGAGGCCTCGGTCAATCTTGCTCAGGATGAAGATTTGATGAAATTGATGACGTCCGCGGGCTTCGATTCGGTCTTTCTTGGGCTGGAGACGCCTGCGGAAGAATGTTTGGCAGAATGCGGGAAGCACCAGAACCGTTCCGTTGACCTTGTGGAAGCGGTCAAGACCATCCAGAGACATGGCATGGAGGTCATGGGCGGATTTATCATTGGTTTTGACAATGACCCTGCAAATATCTTCGAGCGTCAAATCAAGTTCATACAGAACAGCGGTGTTGTGAAGGCCATGATAGGCCTCTTGAACGCCATCCCAGGGACCCGCTTGTACCAACGTCTCAAAGATGAGGGACGGCTCATAGAAGGTTGTACCGGCGACAACTGTGACGGATCATTGAACTTTATACCGAAGATGGACGCGCAGACGTTAAGAGATGGATACCAGGCGGTTTTGAACTACGTCTATTCACCCAAGCAATACTACAATCGCGTTATGGAATTCCTTAAAGACTATAAGCCGACCCGCCGTAAGCGCGTGGACAGAACTGAGCTAATGGCTTTCTTCAATTCCATTCTGTACCTTGGTATCCTGGACAAGGGGAAGAACAAATTCTATTACTGGAAGTTCTTGATCAAGGCGTTTCTCTTCCACAGGGAATCCTTCGGAGAGGCGGTTTCCAGTGCGATTTTCGGATACCATTTCAGGAAATTGCTCGGCAAATAGAGGACCTCAGTTAGTAACAAGCCAGCACTAACCAGGCGCCCAGATCCGTGTATGATTTATATCGATTGCCGAAGGGTTTGCCCGACTTGCGGGAATGATGGATGTGTCCCCCAATATCGGACAAAAAATTTGGCAATTGCTAATTCGGATCATTCATTGTTTGACCGCGAACGGGTCTGAGCGCTCAACATTACACCATGTGGCCTTCGTCCCTTCTCACAAACTCCTCGTTGTCCAACTCCATTATCCAACTGTCATTCTCAAGATGCGGAGGCTTGTCGATGTGCCAGGTCCTTGACAGCCCCATGGTTCCGATAGAGAGGGACCTGTCCTGGATACGCACATTTCCGCCTGTGACAGAGCTATGACCACTCTTGAAATCACCCCGCCCATCGGCCTGAATCCTTATGAGGGTCCCTTTCTTACCAGACCATTCTCCTGCAAATACAAGCTGATCCGGTGAGAGGGGACTACTCTTCCATGTCAAGCCAAAGTCTGGGACTCCGCGTTGAGCGATCAGGCCCACAATGACAAACGAGGCTACGAATAGGCACGTTCCTACGATCCCCAGCACTCTGCCGACTTTCAAAGTACCGATTTTCCGCGGGGACATCAGGCCGTTGCGAATCTTCCTCAGGTCGGAACTCCCGGTGATCCACGCGATTACTCCCAGAGGACCGCACATAAACAGCGACACTATTCCGAGCAAGAGCACCAGATCCGCATGGTTGCTCTGCAAGTTCGGAGGCGTTGCAGTGGGGGGGCCATGATCGAGTCCCGCGGTCGGCGAATCAATTTGTGCGGCCGCGGAACTGATCCTGTGGTCGTCGGATGAGGGATCAACCCTCTTGTCTTCGCTCATTTTTTTCTACCCCGAAAAGTGGGTCGAATCTTTCACGAGTCATTAGATCAGAGACGCACGGAGGAATCAACGAGAGGCGCAAACGGCCTGCGAGGTCAAGCCCGTGTTCTCTCGGCCATAACTGACGGCATGCGGAGCTGCTGTGGCCACCTCGATTGTATCACCGCCGCCGGCCAAATGGGCAAGGGTTTTGTCGAGGGGAATTCCTCTGGATTGGGATGTCGATGCGGGCTGGCCGGCAATCAAGGGATGTCCAAAAAGAAGCCCGACGGATTTGACAAAAGGGTATGGCTCCAAACAAGGAGGATACGGTCGTCCCGCCGGGCGAATTGCAAGGCTAGCGCATCTATCTTAAATGTTGCAAAAAAGTATGTCAAGAACGAATTTCAGACCCTGGCAAGCGTTCAGTTGGGCGAGGGCAATCAAGTCTGGTCGTTCAGCGGGAATAGTAGGGCCGGCATCCTGCCGGTCCCCACCATGGATGGGTAAGATGAAACTCTCTCAAAATGGCCTCCTGAGAGATTCTTGGCGTAGGGGCGTCCGCGGGGACGCGGGACTGCGCCCTCATTTCGGGCGGTTCGAGAACCGCGCCGTACAAGACCCGCATCTTTTCCTAGCCTAATTTCTGGTTTCGGGACAGTTTCAGGTGCCGGCGCAACTGATGCCGGTGACCTATTGGCCGAGACCCTCTTTCCCCACCCGCAACTGAATGACTATGGTCTTGAACGACACCCTATCAAGAGTGACACTTCCCGGAATTGCGGATCAATCTCACGAGAACGGGGTGAAGCAGGCCGACCACTCGTCTGAAAGTCTTCATAAATGCCCACCATCGCATCATTGCGCCAAGATTTTCGCGTAATTCAAGGGGGTTGCTCCATAGTTTTTTAATGTCGCGCCAATCAGGCAGGGGCGGAGAATCGAGGTCGTCGGAAATCACCCGGAGCGAGGTGAAGGGCACGCTGAGTCGCATAGCTTCCAGACCAACCGCATGGCTTTCCATATCTACGGCTTCGGCACCCGTGGTCTTATGGAGACTCTGCCGCTCTTCTCGGGCGAAAACTGCATTGCGTGCAGTAACGATGCGTGTGACTTTGCAAGTTAGGCTCTCACTTCGACAAGCCGAGGCCAGAGCTTCGATCACGGGTGACGGACATTTGCAGATGTTATCGAGATCATGAGCAAAGAGCGTATCTGAGGAGACAACCATATCACCGGTCTTCAGGTGAGGCACAAGCGCACCCGCGGCTCCCACGCAAAGAATCCCGGAAGGGGTTATGTCCAGGTTTCTAACAGCAGCGGCTGCCCTGTCCGGGCCGATTCCGCACCGCACCACCAATAGTCGCGTCCCCTCGAAAAAGGCTTCTCTGTAAGTTGCCTTTCCCTTGTTCCATCGACGACGCACCTCCACTCTATGGATGAACTGGTGAGCCTCAATTCCCATGGGAAAGACAAAGCACAGCGGACTATTTTCCTTGTTCGCAGCAAACACGACGTTATATAGTAAATCAATTACAAACCGGAAGCCATAGCAATGTCTCTAGTAGACCTGGACTCAATCGACAGAAAGATCTTGGTAGCCCTACAGGGGGACCTTGATGATTCACCGGAACCGTATGCCGGAATAGCCTCGGATGTGAATATATCGGAAACGGAGGTCATTCGACGCATCAAGCGGATGCAGGAGGACGGTATCATCCGTCGGGTCGGGGCCATGATACGGCATATCGAAGCTGGAATCGGCTTCAACGGCATGATCGTCTGGAAGGTCGAACCCGACAGGATCGAAGAAGCAGGCCGACTCATGGCGGGGTTTCCGGAAGTTACCCACTGCTACGAAAGGCCCCCCTTCGGGGAAAAACGGGGGACTTTGTTCACTATGGTCCACGCCTCGTCGGAAAGCGGATGTCTCGACACAGTCCGACTGATTTCCGAAAAGACGGGGGTTAAGGACTACGAAATACTTTTCAGTGAACGGGAACTCAAGAAGGTCAGCATGACCTATTTTGACGATGAAGACCCCGAACAGGACGACTGACAGCATTGTGCAACCAAGCAAGTGAACATCGTGAAGACGTAATAGTAGGGCCGGCCTCTCTCAGGAACCGGCAAGATGCCGCCGCTACTGATCAATGCCAAACCATAGTGGCCTGTAGAGCGGCCCGTGGCCGCTGATCGCGTCGGGCGCGGCCCGACCTACCAATTAATTCTGGCATTCACGCTTCGTCGTAGCTCTCTAGCTATGACCGTCGGTATGACACCCGAAATAGAAGACACCAGGAAGGGTGGCTCATGACAATAACCAAGACATCCGAATCCCTGTTTCATGAGGCAAGAGCAGTAATTCCCGGCGGGGTGAACTCACCGGTGCGGGCCTTCAAGGCGGTGGGCCTTCCTCCTCGTTTCATCCGATCCGGCAAGGGCTCCAAAATCGTGGACGAAGATGGCAATACATTTATCGATTATGTGGGCTCTTGGGGTCCCCTGATCCTTGGCCATGCCCATCCCGAGGTACTGGAAGCCGTAGAATTCGCCATGAAAAGCGGGACGTCTTTCGGGGCCCCTACGCGGCGCGAAGTTGAGATGGCCCGGACCATAAGGGATATGGTCCCCTCCATCGAGATGGTCAGACTGGTCAATTCAGGGACTGAAGCGGCCATGAGCGCAATTCGACTGGCTCGGGGCTACACCGGGAGGGACAGGATCATCAAGTTCTCCGGATGCTACCACGGCCACAGTGACAGCTTGCTTGCACGCGCAGGTTCTGGGGCCGCAACCTTCGCGATTCCCGATTCGCTCGGCGTGCCGGTGAATGTTGTGGACCAGACCGTGGTTGTCCCCTTTAATGACCTGGAAGCGGTTCGCGGCCAAATAGAAGAAAATCCCAACCGGTTGGCCGCAGTGGTGGTGGAGCCGGTAGCAGGCAACATGGGCGTCGTGCCCCCGAAGGAAGGATTCCTGCGCGGCCTTCGAGATCTATGCAGCCGGGACGGAGCGCTCCTGATTTTCGACGAGGTCATCACTGGCTTCAGGGTCGGGCCTGGGGGGGCTCAGGAACTGTACGGGATCAAGCCCGATCTGACCTGCCTGGGAAAGATTATCGGCGGTGGGTTGCCTGCAGCGGCGTTCGGAGGGCCAAGAGGCATTATGGAATACCTCGCGCCTGTTGGAGGGGTCTATCAGGCAGGGACGCTGTCGGGGAATCCGCTGGCAGTTGCGGCGGGTTTGGCAACTCTCAAGATCCTTAAACGAGATAATCCTTACCCGCAACTCGAAAGGAAAGCAGCTGCACTGGCAAACGGCGTGAAGGAGATCCTCACCCGCAAGAGCATTCCTCACACGGTGAACAGAGTGGGGTCCATGCTGTCGCTCTTTTTTCATCCGGGGCCGGTCACCTGCTATGAGGAGGCATTGCAGGCAGATAAGGAGGCTTTCAGGCATTTCTTCGGTAAGATGCTGGATAATGGAGTTTATTTGGCTCCTTCCCCCTTTGAGGCATGGTTCGTGAGCGTGTCGCACACTGATGACGATATTGAGAAGACGTTAGAGGCAGTGGAGAAAAGCCTCTGATGGTTCCAGAAAGTGCGGCGGGGTGTATCGTGGCACCAACAAAAAAAATGTAGCACCACGGAATCGTTGCAGAATTCCCTTGATTTTAGCCATTATCTACGTTATTGTGCGCTGATGCGTAGCAATGCGCTTTGTATATCGAACTTGTGTTTGACGGCGTTTGCAAATCCACAGCTTACAAATCAACTATTGACCCAAGGACTCGAACTGCAGTGAGGGGTGCTCAGTTCCTGATTGAGTTCCCATCGCGGGTGCGAGGCAGGGGCGTATTCAAGGGTCCATGCAAGGAGGTTAATAATGGACAAGTCTATTGACGTTCCCGAAAGGTTGGCACTGAAGGGCGTTAACCGCAGGGACTTCATGAAGTTCTGCGGGTTCGTGGCGACCGTTTTAGGCCTTCCTATGACTTTTGCTCCGCGAATTGCCGAGGCCGTGGCAGCAAAGCGACCCACCGTCGTTTGGTTGAGCATGGCGGAATGCACCGGTTGTACTGAATCCCTTATCCGCACCGCAGACCCTTGGGCCGCGGATCTTATCTTGGACATCATTGACCTAGCCTATCACGAGACGGTGATGGCCGCAGCCGGGGAGCAGGCGGAGCATGTCCTGGAAGAGACAATTAAGAAGAACAAAGGGAAGTACATCTGTATCGTGGACGGCGCGATCCCCACGAAGGACAACGGCGCATACGGCAGGGTCGGCGGCAAGACCATGATGGAGATTGTCAACAATGGGGCGAAGAATGCCGCGGCGGTGATCGCTGTAGGCAATTGTGCGAGCTACGGGGGCCTACCTGCCGCCAAGCCCAATCCAACGGAAGCAAAGAGCGTGAAAGAGGTTACCGGTCTGACGACGGTCAACCTCGCGGGTTGTCCGCCCAACGCGGACAATATTGTGGCGACGATTGTTCATTTCCTCCTGCTGGGCAAACTGCCTGCACTGGATGACCACGGCCGACCGTTGTTTGCTTATGGCCAACTCATTCACGACAACTGTGAACGAAGGGGCCATTATGAAGCGGAAGAGTTCGTGAAAGAATTCGGAGACGAAGGCGCCGCCAAGGGTTGGTGCCTCCGCAAAGTGGGCTGCCAAGGTCCCGAGACGCACAGCAACTGCCCCAAGATCAGGTGGAACCAGGGGACCAACTGGCCTATCGGCGCGGGTCATCCGTGCATTGGGTGCCACGAACCGAAGTTCTGGGACAAAATGAGTCCCTTCTATGTTGAACGAAGCTAGGCTCGGTGCGAATTCAACCCAATGAAGTGAGCTATTTAGAAAAGGAGCGAAACAATGGCAAGAGTCGTCGTTGACCCCATTCCAAGGATTGAGGGTCACCTGCGCATAGAGGTAGAAGTAGAGAATGGCAAGGTAAAGGATGCTTGGAGCAGTGGAACGCTATTCAGGGGGATTGAGATAATCCTTCAGGGGCGGGACCCCCGAGACGCCCACCTGATAACCCAGCGTTCCTGCGGTGTGTGTACGCTCGTCCACTCCCTAGCCTCCGTGAGGGCTGTCGAGGACGCTCTCAAGATCAAAATTCCCCCAAACGCGAGAATTGTACGTAACTTGACACACGCGGCCCAGAATATGCACGATCACCCAGTTCATTTTTATCAGTTATGTGCGCTGGACTGGGTGGACGTGGTTTCGGCCCTTTCGGCCAACCCCAAGAAGACCGCGGATCTCTCCGACGCAGTCAGCGGCAGGCCCCAGGGTCCAAAGTACTATGAAGCCCTCAAGGGAAAGCTGAAAGCCTTTGTTGACTCCGGCCAACTAGGCCCCTTTGCCAACGCCTATTGGGGCCACCCCGCTTATAAGCTTCCTGCTGAGGCCAACCTGATGGCCGTGGGGCACTATCTGGACAACCTGCGTAACCAGGTCTACGCTGCCCAGTTAACGGCAATTTGGGGAGCGAAGAACCCGCACTTGCAGGGCCATCTCCCCGGCGGTGTGACCGTGGCTCAGCAACTGGCCAGTGTGGAATGGATTGCCAAGTACAAGTACATGCTCAAAGAGCAGATCAAGTTCATCGAGCAAGTCTACATACCTGACCTCCTTGCAGTGGCAAGCTTCTACAAACCCTGGGCCAAAATCGGTGGAAACAAGAACTTCCTTTCTTATGGCGATTTCCCTGAAGGGGACGTAGAGCCTGACAGCTTCTACTTCAAGCGGGGAGCCATTTTCGACGGGAAACTCGAGCTGGCGAAGATCGACCCGCAGAAGATTACCGAAGATGTGGCACACTCATGGTACGAAGGAGACAAGGCCCTGTATCCTGCGGTGGGCGAGACCAAGCCTCTCTCTGGCGACAAGCTCAAGGGTGCGGTTCCCGACACCAAGGACAAGAACGGCAAGTATAGCTGGATAAAGGCCCCGAGGTACGACGGGAAGTCCATGGAAGTCGGCCCCCTCGCCCAGTGTCTCACATCCTATGTCGGCGGAAACAAAGAGATCAAAGAGACCGTCGATATGGTGCTGAAGAAGCTGGATGTCAAGGCTGACGCCTTATTCTCTACCCTCGGCCGGATCGGGGCCCGCGGCATCAAGTGCCTGGTCAATGCGAAGAGGGCGGAGAAATGGGTCGACGACCTCATCGAGAATATTAAGAAGGGCGACACGAAGACCTTCACTTCATACAAACTCGATGAAAGCAGCAACGGCCAGGGCATGGGCCTGAACGATGTTGCGCGTGGCTCCCTGGGTCACTGGGTGAACATCGAGAAAGGCAAGATCAAGAACTATCAGCAAGTTGTTCCGTCCACATGGAACCTGGGACCCGCGGACGCAAAGGGACAGAAGGGACCCGTGGAGAACGCGCTCATCGGAACACCGGTTGCTGATCCGAAAAAGCCTCTCGAGATCCTTCGCACAGTCCACTCCTTCGATCCATGCATAGCTTGCGCGGTGCACGTGATTGATCCCCATACCAACGAAGTCTACAAATTCAGAGTTTCCTGATAAGAGATCGGGAACGCTTACAGGGCGGCCGAAAGGCCGCCCTTTTTTGTCAAGCCAGGCTCTCAATCAGGTCCAAGATCTCAGCGGTTTTGTCCTGAAGAAGCTCTTTGTCCTGCCTAGCTTCTACGTTCAGCCTGATTACCGGCTCGGTGTTGGACGGTCTCAGGTTAAACCTCCATTTGTCGAATTCCATGCTCAGGCCGTCAGTGTAGTCGATCTCGGGCCCTTGGCCTTTGTAGTGGGCCTCTACCCTTTGGATCACGCCGTGAGGATCCGGTACCGTTCGGTTGATTTCGCCACTTACGGGATACTTGTCCATTCGAGCCTGAATGAGTTCCGATAAGGGGCGGCCTGAAATGCTGAGAGTCTCTACCAGAAGCAGCCACGGGATCATGCCGCTGTCACAATAGGCGAAATCTCTGAAATAGTGGTGCGCGGACATCTCCCCGCCGTAAATAGCATCCTCCACACGCATTCGCTCTTTGATAAACGCGTGGCCGGCTTTGCTCATCACCGGGATGCCGCCCGCTTCCTTCACCATCTCTACCGTGTTCCAGACGAGCCTCGGATCGTGCACAATTTTTGAACCGGGACGCCGCCTCAGAAAAGCCTGTGCAAGCAAGCCCACAATATAGTACCCCTCGATGAATCCTCCCTTTTCGTCGAAAAAGAAGCACCTGTCGGAATCTCCATCCCACGCAATCCCGAGGGCTGCTTTGTGTTGGTTCACGCTCTCCGCGGTGACCCCCCGGTTTTCGGGTAGAATAGGATTGGGGATCCCATTAGGGAAGGTGCCATCAGGCTCCGGGAAGATTTTTATGAACTCGAGGGGGAGTCTGCTTTCAAGCTTGTCGAGAACCGGCCCCGCGCAGCCGTTGCCGCAGTTCATGACCACTTTGAGCCTTGCGATCTTTTCCGGATGAACATAAGTAAGGAGATGGTCTATGAAGGCATCCCGTGAGCTTATTGACGTAGTCGCGCCTTTCTTGTCGACCTCCGGCTGAAAACTTTCGGTCACTACCATCCGTTCGATATCCTTAAGGCCGGTATCCGCGCTGATCGGTCTCGATTCTTCCTTAACCAGCTTCATGCCGTTGTAATCCATCGGATTATGGCTGGCGGTGATCATAATTCCGCCATCAAGCTTGAAATGCGAAGTTGCAAAATAAACTTCTTCAGTGGGGCACAGTCCTATGTCCAGCACATCGCATCCCAGATCATTGAGTCCTCTGGCTACGGACCCGGAGATATCCGCGCTCGAAAGCCGAACGTCTCTTCCCAGGCAGACTCTTGAGGGTTTCAGCAGCGACGCATACGCTTTGCCGATCTTGTAAGCCATCTCTTCGTTGAGTTCATCGGGGATACGACCTCGAATATCATACGCCTTGAAGGCACTCAGTCCCTTTTGTCCAGAATCCGGCATGGCTGGTTCCTTTCTTTGCTGGTCATTATTCGTCACGGAGTTCGCGGGCGTTTCTTCTATAGGACGCCGCGGCCCACATCAGGGATACTTGCCGCCCCGAAGCACCGTCCCCTTTGAAATGCGGTAAACTTCTCCCGGCGGCGCATTAATTTCTACCTTCCCCTCGATCTTTATGTCTCTCTCGAAGAAAACCGGCCCTGACACCTCAAGGGAACAAGCGTTCACGAGAGACACGGAAGACGGGTCCTCGAAGCGTTCGGACAACTCAAGGGGCGAATTCAAGAATTCCGGTCCGAAAAAGACTGTCGGCCTCAACGGCAATGACGACGGGCGCAAGGGATTCTTTTGTAACTTATCCATTGAATCCAGTGCGCAGACGTCGGATTGCAGCAAAAACAGGTCCGCAACTTTCTTAGTGGGGAAAAATCTGTCCCTGCCGACTTGCACGCCGCGTGCACGGGAGAAAGATCCGATTGCCGCCCCCATGGCCGTTTCAAGCTGAATGACCTTGTCACTTCCGATGGTCTTGTGATTCAGGATTAGCGGCAATCTGAGGGACTTATCCTTGAGGGCGGCGGAGAGAGCGTCCAGGTCCACCCACACGTTATTGGTATTGAAGACCTGAAATCGATTTATATCCATAAAGGATTCTCTGTCTTCGGGTGCGACCTGAGCAATCTCCAGCAGGTCCAGCCGGCCATTTCCAACCACCAGAGTCCCACCTTTTCTGTCCACCTTTGTCCTGGCGGTGACCTCAAGCAGAAACTCGATCTTTTCCGCCTCCATCAGCCCCAATATCCAAGGTTCAACGGAAGCCGCTAGATTGTCCAGATTGGAGATAAACGCCCACCTGCAACCATCTTCCCTTAGCTTTTCCAGAAGGCCGGTCCGTTGCAGGCTTTCGTACACGTCCCCGTGGCCGGGAGGCGCCCAGTCCTCGTCTGTGCCGCTCTCGAGGGGCTCCAGAGTTCCCTGCACTAATCGTGGTATCTGGTTTTGAATGAAGGTCAGCACCGGGAGATCAAAACGCCTGACGATGTCAAGTGTAGGACCGTGAGTGAAGAAGCTGTCCATCAGGACCAGAGGCATTTGGATGCCCCATTCCCTGCGAATAGCCCCTATTTGGCCGATGATGATCTCCAGATAGGACCGGCCGTCTTTGGCTGTGAGGACTCCTTTGGGGACCACTCCGCCCATGGTGGTGCTGCGGCCGCCGTTCAACTTGATGACCGCTGCTTTTGTCAGAAGGGATCTTCCTCTTGCCGCAAGTTTTGCGATACTTTTCGGATCTGGAGGGTTCAAGAGAAGGCCGGCGTCGGGCGTGGAGACCTTGTCGACCGAAACGTAGGCAGAGCGTTCATCGTTAATTTGGCCGACCATCCGCAGAAAATTTTCGATGGCCTCCGGATGGATGCCTCGTGACGCCATCTTGCGCCTGATCCGCTCTTCTACGCCGTCCAATTTCATTCCGCCCCAACTCCGGATAACTTAATCAGAGTGCGATGAAAAAAAGCACATAATCAAAGCAGATCATTCCTTGCCGACCGCGTCTGTAAGCTTGCGGGCCTTTTCTATCAATTCGATCAGAGTGCACAGTTTGGTGGGCTGGGGCTGAGCAAAGCATTTTTCGAAATCTTCGGGGCTGAGTTGCTGACGAAAATATGCTTCCACATCAAAGTAGTGGCTCCAGCAGGCCAGGGCTCGTCCGCAGGGCAGTTCGCGTCCCTCCACACGACAGAATTCGAAATTCACGGGCCCGCCCAACCTAGGGCAACGAATCTGCTTTTCTTCATAAGGAGGATTGGAAGAAGATGCTTTCATGCGACCTCCGCGCGTCGCCCCAAATATCGAATGCGGTTAGAATAGGTAATCTGTGCGCTAATATTAACAGAATTGTTGATGCGGGTAAAGATAGGCCCTGAAAGGGGCCGAGCGATTCGGGGAGGCCGAGAACCAAAGACAGGATTCTTGGTGATAGCCATGTCTAAGCCCCGCGGAACGCAGGATTTCCCGTCATCCGTCACCACGGGCTCCGATCCGGGCGTAGCGCCGGCGTCCCTGCCGGCTTCGGAGCACCGGCACGGAGGCCGGTCCTACCGATTCCCCGTACGCGGGAATGAAACGGGCGGGACACGCATCCCACCGGAGCTGCTTCGGGCCGACCCTCTCGCAATGACAATTTTCGGCCGTTGTCGAGACGCCAGCCTTCCGGGGGTGCTGATATCGCGCCCAAGCGAGCATTATTTTTGGCAATGGCTCTAAAACACAAAAGAACTGCGGGGCGGTTAGAGACACCAACCCCGCAGCCGGATACGCGATCTTCAAATATGAGGGTCACATCTTTGGCTTCGGAAACCCTTCCAGGGCCTTGAGAGCTTCTTGGATCTCTTCCATCGGGAGTTCGTAGTCAAATAGCTTGCCCTGGAAATACGCGTCGTATGCGGCAAGGTCCACGAGTCCATGACCGCTCCAATTAACGAGGATCGTCTTCTGCTTTCCTTCTTCCTTGGCTTTCTTTGCCTCTTGTATGACAGCCGCCAGAGCGTGATTGGTCTCGGGCGCGGGTATAAAGCCTTCCGTCCTTGCCCAGGTCACCCCTGCGCTGAAAGTTTCCAACTGATGTACGGCTCGCGGTTCGATGAGACCGTCCATGATCAATTGGCTGACCAGAGGGGCCATGCCGTGGTAACGCAACCCCCCCGCGTGAATAGGGGCCGGCACAAATGAATGCCCCAGCGTGTGCATTGGGAGCAATGGGGTCATCTGAACTGTGTCGCCGAAGTCGTAAGCGAACGGGCCCTTGGTCATGGTGGGGCAAGAAGTTGGTTCGACAGCTATGATGTGGACCTGTTTCCCCGCGATCTTGTCTCGCAGGAACGGGAAGGCCAATCCTGCGAAGTTGCTCCCACCGCCAGCGCAACCTATGACGATATCGGGGTAGTCGCCGGCCTTGACGAGCTGTTTTTGAGCTTCCTGGCCGATGATTGTCTGGTGAAGAAGCACGTGGTTTAACACACTCCCGAGGGAGTAGCGCGTAGGCGGGCGGCCCTGGGCTTCACTGGTCACCGCGTCTTCCACTGCCTCACTGATTGCAATGCCGAGACTGCCCGGAGAATTGGGGTCCTGGGCAAGAATCTTGCGGCCGGCCTCGGTTTCGGTGCTGGGGCTGGGAATACAGGTCGCTCCCCATGTGTTCATCATGAGGCGCCGATAAGGCTTCTGCTCATAACTTACCCGGACCATGTAGACTTTTGCCTCCAGTCCGAATTGATTACAGGCGAAAGACAAAGCGCTTCCCCATTGCCCTGCGCCTGTCTCAGTGGCGATTCTCTTGATGCCGAAAACTTTGTTGTAATAGACCTGGGGTATGGCTGTGTTGGGCTTGTGACTCCCGGCCGGGCTAACACCTTCGTTCTTGTAGTAAATCTTCACCGGGCAGTTTAGGAATTTCTCCAGATGGACTGCACGATACAGGGGAGTAGGGCGCCATATCAGCAGCTTTTCCACGACTTCATTCGGGATGTCGATCCACCTCTCCTGGCTCACTTCCTGCTCGATAAGATTCATGGGGAAAACAGGGGCCAGGTCCTGAGGGCCAATAGGCTGGCCGGTGCCCGGATGCAAAGGGGGCTGCATGGGGTTCGGCATGTCCGCCGCGATGTTATACCATTGGCGGGGCATCTCGTCTTCGCTAAGCAAAATCTTTACCGGCATGGGCATCTCCCTCCTGCTGTTTGTGGTACGGCTTTCCCTTCCGTGTACTCTGGAAACGAAAGGGCATGCTCACGGATGGATGATTGACCAGGTTCGACAGTCACGCCGTGGCCTTGAGGCCTAGGCAAAATATATACGGTCAGGCCAAGATGGGAATCCGTGCTCCCACGCGTGCGATTGGACTCGGGGAAAGAAAACGCCGGATACAATTCTACTTTCAAAGTGGGTCCACGCGCAAGACTTTTCAGCTTGGTCAAGAACTTGACAGAAGTCGGCGATTGTAAGGTAAACTGGGTTCGGAAACTGTAGAGTTTCCGGCAACTCTGCTTTGGTGGAATGTTGCGGATTTCTTTGGCGAAGCCATTAATTGGCTATTATGGGGTTGAGCAAATGAAGATAGTCGCCATCTTGGGAAGCCCTAGAGGGAAGAGTAACAGCACGGCCCTGGCAAGAACCATTCTGCAGAAGGCTGGAGAACAGGGAGCAGAGTGCCGGGAGTTCATTTTGAATAAGCTCCAGTTCAGGGGTTGCCAAGGCTGCGAAACCTGCAAGACAAAGCTGGACCACTGCGTCGTCGACGATGACCTGACGCCGGTGTTGGAGGCCGTCAAGGAGGCGGATGCCGTTATTATGGCTTCGCCAAATTATTTCGGGGAGGTGTCCGGCCAGTTCAAGTCATTTTTCGATCGGACCTATTCCTATCTGAGCCCGGATTTCAGTAGCCGCCTCAAGCCGGGCAAGTCGTCCGTCTTTGTTTTTGCCCAGGGCCAGCCCGACTTGAACATATACACAGACGTCCATCCTCGGTACGAAATGTGGCTCAAACGCTTCGGGTTTTCGAGTAACTTCCTTCTCCGAATGAACGGCCCTCGGTCGGCCGACTCTGTTTCGCAAAGGCCTGATCTGATCAGCCAGGCTGAAGACATCGCTAGGCAACTAATGTCACCAGCTTCATAGGAAGCAGGATGGCGGGCAACCGAACATCCCGGTCCTACCGTGCAAACGGCGCCATAATTGTGAAAGGCCGCGCCTAGATGTTCCACATCGAGAGAGAGTAGTAGGTCATTTTCGCTTCAGGGAGAGACTCGATCTTTCTCGTGCTATTGCGGCTTAAGTTCCAGAGTAGTTTTGACGTGCTCTTTTATTGCCTTGTCACTGAACCACCAGTACACATGGTCTCCTCGCATGTACGGTTCGATCTGATCCTTCTGATGCGGATGAAATGTCCTTCCGCAGACGCCACCCGGCAGGACTGCGAGGATCTTATCCTGATCGCCGAGGTCGGCCACCATTCGTAACGAGGCTGAAAGAATGACATCGAAGGGCTTGTCGTAGTCGTACCAGGCGCAGTAGAGCGTTTCTCTGGAACCGCCCATTGGATTCCTGCCGCTGCCTAGCATGACTTGCCGAAACCCTGACGCCTGATCGGATTGACGAATTCTATTTGATGAACCTTACCCCATTTCCATTCCTTGCGGTCGGTACCAAACAATGATCCAAGCTGCTTGTCAGCCTGCCGAGCCGCGTGGTGGAAGAGATCATCCATGGTTTCCGTGTTGTCTTTAGTCCTCACGTCGTCGAACCACGGCGCAGATCCTGCCAGCACCATTCGCTGGAGTCTCTCTTGCCAGAAATAGCCCTCATTGAGCATGACCGTCGTCAGGTGAGGTCCCAACTCGTCCTCAAAAACCAGGCGAAAGAAATTTCGGTAGATCCCCTGGAACAGAGTTGGTGCCACCTGGCTCAGATCGTCACGGTGATTCCACTCGGCCAGTATATCGCCTATTTCCTTGGTATCAGGATAGGAGATAAGGGCCTTCGCCATGATCGGGCACACTGCTTGGGCCATGGTATTCGTGGGATCCCTCTGAAATTGCCAGTGCTCGTCCACCGACTTGGGCCCCGGGGCATCCAGCAGTTGTTTGAGCCTGCGGTATCTGTAAGATGCGGCAAAATGCGACGAATAATAGTACGGGTAATTGGCATCCACGGTCTTGTGATTGCATGTGCCCAACCATCCGCGGGAAGGATTCTCAGAATTCGGCATTTGATCGAAAGGAATCCAACCGATCCAGTTGTCCGTTGAGTCCTTGACCACGTAAGGAACTGTCGAGTCCCCCTGGGACCGGATCGGCAGCTTGCCCGACACATGCCATCCTATGGTGCCATCCACGTCAGCGAACACGCAATTCAGTACGATGTAGTTCAAGTTCCGTATGGCCTCGCGCACGTCCTTGGAAGACCTGGCGGTCAGCAACTCTTCAAAACCGATTTTAGGTCCCATGGTTTCTGCGGCTGCCCACCGCAAGGTGACAACCTTATCGGTCCGAAGCTCAGGCAAGGCTTCGGAAACCACCGGGCCTCTGCGAGTAAATCTGATGTCCAGGGGTTCATCCCTGTATGACGTGGCGGAACTGCCATCTTTAATCCTGAGCGTCTCCCGGACCACTTTGAACGGCAAAGATTCCGAACCCTCCTTGTACTTGGAGGGATCATGGGGATCCACAGTCTCCACATAGAGATCCTGGCAATCGCCGTAATTGTTGGTCACACCCATGGCGAAACGATCAGTCCGGCAGATCACCATGCCTGGAATTCCAGGTACCGTGGCCCCCACCGCCCTCAGTTGGGGCGTGATAATTCCGACCGGATACCATATTCCTGGCAGTATCCTGGCATCGAGATGTGGATCATCTGCGACTACAGGCTTGCCGCTCGGCGAGAATCGGGGCGACACGGCCCAGTTGTTACTCCCATAGCCACGTCCCACTGTCTCTAAATACTGGAGCAGCGAGTGATCAGCGGCAAAATGAAGTGGCTCGCCGGCACCGACTTGCGTATTGGGCCTGCCGGCCTCGTCTCGCGGATCATCGGGATTTATGTTGAGCGGAAATAGTTGAGCAGCCCTTTCGGGTCCCAGTTTGTCTACCAACATCTGGGCTATGATTTCCGTGCTCATGTTGGCCGAGGTAGTCCAACCCATGTAATAGATTATGGCGAGACTATCGGAGACCTCCCAGGTTTCCGGCTTGATGCCGGCCAGCTTGAATTCGATGTGGTGCTCTTTAGGTCGCGTTCTTATGAATGCATTGACGCCATCAAGATATTTCTGAATAAAGGGTCTTGAGCTGTCATCTAAAATTTCGGCATGTCTCTTGGCGTTGCGATGAATGCCTATTGTTCTCATACGCACGTCAAGGGGCTTGCCGGCGTCACCAGCCAACTCGGAAATACGACCTTCAGCCAAGAGTCGCGTGAGCTGCATCTGGAACAGCCGGTCCTGAGCAGTGACAAAGCCCTGAGCCATGAGGCCGTCGTAGAGGGTTTCGGCACGAATATATGCCATGCCTTTCTCATCGCGCATGATCGTGACAGGCTTGCTGAGACCGGGCAGAACGATGGTTCCTTCTCGTTGATATTGGTTAAGATGCGGCAGCCAGAAAAGAATGCCTCCTGCCGCCACAACGAGTACCGCCACCACGATCCAAAAGAGTGTGCGACCCGGCTTCAGTTTCATGATCGCCTCGATTCCCCTGTACGGAGGTTATAGATGGTGTCACTCGATTACTTGTAAGCTGTCAGCCGCAAGGAAGTCCCGCGTTTCGCGCAAAATCACGACAGCAGGCGCCAGGACCGCAGAGAGGAAAAATACCTTGCACACCGCCACATGCGCGTCAGAGGCACGCAGTCAGGCCGGTAGTGCCTTCATAGTCACTCACCTGAATGCGTTACGCCTCACCTGGGAAAAATTCAGAGCACACATAATCCTCTTTGTCTGAAGTGAACGATTGCCCATGTTCCTGGCAGCACATAAACGCTGGTCTATTCTCTGGGGGCCTTGGCCGCCTTTTCTTCTTGTAGCTGTCGGAATCTCATGTCCAGCAATTTCAAGAGCCGTTGGTAAGTATTCTTTTCGGTGGCGGTCGAGGAGCCACGTATCTTTTCCTCGCAGAGGCGTCTCATGCCCACAATCGTCTTCAGGTCCTGAAATTCAACGACATAGGGTATGTCGGTGTCGAACTCTTTTGCTCTTACCATGCTGACATCTCCCGCGGGCTAACAAGATTCTTTGGATCAGCCGTCGAGCTGAGGTGAATCTCATGGATCCCCGGTCGAGGTTCGTCCCGGGGACCTTTATCACAGTTGCGCGGTTATGCAAGTGGGATTTTTCGTGGAATGGCTCGGGCCGGTATTCTTCCGAACCTGACACGGTTGCGTGAAGAGCCCTTGACCCGTCTCTGTCATCAGGTGGTATAGTAGCATGCTCGGCTGCCCCTAACAATGCAAAGTTAAGCCCACCGGGTGTCGGCCACGCGAGAAATTTATGGAATCACAGTCGGAAAAAGACGGCTCAGGGTCCTCCGCAAGGGGAATCATTAGCCGATTCATGCATCTGTTGTCAGCCCAGGGAGTGGACGGTGCGACCAGCGTGGCCTTCTTGCTCTACCTCGCTCGGGTGGATTCCACGGTCTACGGCGAAGTCATGTACGCGTTGGCCGCGGGCAGCGTGGCGATGACAGTGATACAATTCGGGCTGTACTATGCGCTGGTCCCCGCACTGGGGCGTGCGGAACGAGACAAGGCGCCTGAGATTCTAAACAGGGCAAACGTCATAAAATTGGCACTGTTCGTCCCGTCCATGCTAGCCGTGGCGGGATTGGCCCTGTATCGTGAGTTCTCGGCTCAGATGGGGTTGATTCTCTTTCTAGTGTCGCTCGGATGCGCACTTGAGGCTCTGGCTGAGACCTTTTTCGAGGAATGGCGCGTTAGAGGACTGCAGGCCAGAGAGGCCCGTATAAGGGTGACCAGTTCGGTCCTTTCGTATGGGTACGGCGTAATAACCGCAGCATTGGGATTCAACCCGGTGCTCGTAAGCCTGTTCAAGCTGATATCTGCGTTGGTGAGGCTGGGATTCGGCATTGCCTATTACAAGAAGGATTACCTCGTCCGATTGTTCTTGCGCCCAAAATGGCCGGCGGTCTGGATTATGTTCAGAGCTGCCCTGGTCTTTGCGTTGATCGAGATTCTCGGGATTATTTACAACAAGACAAACATCTTTTTTCTGGAGAGCGCAGCGGGAGTAAAGGGGGTGGGCCTGTACAGTGCCGCATGGATGTTGGTCGATCCCATTTCGATTTTGGCTTCCGATCAACTCCTCGGATGGGTGGTCTTCCCACTGCTCGCATCCCTATGGTGGACGAACCGCGTTGAGGTGGGGCCGCTTGTCAGGCGTACTGCTCAGTGGCTGATGGCCTTGGCCTTTCCCATAATGTTTTTCCTCCATGCTGAGAGCGGACCTCTCATATATTACATCTATGGGAAAAATTTCATTGATGCCGCCTGGATGCCTCAATACCTAGTCTGGACGATTCTTTTCTCTTTTGAAAGCAACCTCTTCAAATATGTCATGATGGTCTCTGGCGCAGTCAATCTGCTCCTTGGGTTTGCCGTGGCAGCTACAGCACTCAACTTCTTGTTCAACTTGAAGCTGGTGCCCCAGTTTGGCCTTGCAGGCGCATGTCTGGTAATCATCTTCACAAAGCTGGTGATGACGCTCTTGACGTTTTTTTATTGCCGGATCAGGTTCCGATTTGTCAAAGAAAAGGATTTCCTCTTTCCGCTGGTCCTGGCAGGAGTTTCATTCGGAATCTTTCTGCTGATCGAGCCCCTTGTCACACTGCATCCCGCAGTCGCAATCACTTTGGCTTTCTATTTTCTGATTCTCTGGAAAGTTGGCCCGCGTTTTCTCGGGCGCCTACCAAGCAAGTCGGCTTCGGAAACCAAATGAGGTCTTGGTAGCGCGGCACTGAACCGTGAACCGACTGTTGCCGGGGCTTAACCCTTTCGTCTTCCAATCAGCTCGTCCAGTCGTGCGGCAAGCTTCACGTTCCCATAGAATGCCCCCTGCGCTATCCGATTTCGAAACTCGTCCAGCCGTGTCTCGAATTCATTGAATACAGCCGCATCTGGATTAGCAACAAGGGAATAGTTTCCGTATCCAAGCGATCCCACCATGAACGCATTGAAGAACTGTTCGTAGGCGAAGTGAATGGGGAATGAGAATACTGGTTTGCCGAAGTACAGAGCCTCGGCAATGGCATTGTGTCCGCCATTGGTTATCAAGTACCGGCAAGTGGCCAGGTCGTTCAGGAAACCTGTTGTTGACGGGGCTTTGTACTCAATGTTCTTGGAAGAAGGCCGCTCGCCCAGGCCATACACGATGATCTTGTGCGGCATCTGCTCGAGGGCCGTGACCAGGCGCAGAAAGGTGGGGGAAGTCTGGTACACGAGGACGTGATCCTCGTCGGCTCGTTCGACTTCCAGGACGGCCCGTCTTCAGAACCGGCGGGAAGACTTCCGTCTCCGCGGGGTCAGCCGGCTGAAGATTATAGAAAGCGCTGATAAAATAATAGTCCGCATTGCTGAACATCCAGCGAAGAGGCAGGGCGTACATCAAACGGCCCACCGTTTGTTCTTTGGGGACCTCACAAACACACTTGTTCAGAAAATGATGATTGTCGATGCTGACGCATGGAATATCCAGCTTGCGAGCAGCTAAAGGTGCGAAGTATTCGTACGCTGTTAGAATGAGGGCCGGATCGAAATCCTTGACGATCTGTACGACTCTTTCTACGGTGCGCTTCCTGTCAAAAAGGACCTTCAGAGCATTCCGAACCGTTCCGGAGACATCCACCCGATTGTTCACGTAATAAGTCGCCGGCACGGGGACCTCTTCTACAGAGTATCCCATGCGGCGAAGATCCAGAACGCGGCCGCCGCCGATAAACAGGAATTCATGGTGGGGCATTTCATTGGCGACGGCAAGAGCTTGACTAATATGTCCTCCCGCGTCGCCCATGATGCCGACGAGTATTCTGGCCATAATTCTCACGTTTTTTGATTGAATTGAAGTATAACACCGTCTTGTAAGAGACGGGTACGGAAAACATGAAACCGAATGATTCTAAGACCGAAGAAAACAGTTTCTTGGCAGACACCACGGTGGACCAGGAGCCAATAGTGCTCCCCATTGATGGTGTCCTGGACCTTCACACCTTTTCTCCCAAAGAAGTCGCGGACCTGCTCGGAGATTATGTGGATGAATGCCTCAAAATGGGAATATATGACTTAAGAATCATTCACGGAAAAGGCAAGGGGGTCTTGCGGGACCGGGTACGGAAGATATTGGCGAAAAACCCGCTGGTGGAAAGCTTTTCTGAGGCCCCGCTCGAAGCCGGAGGATGGGGCGCTACTCTGGTCCGATTGAGGCGTGAGGGCTGAAGGGTTGCGGGAGAGGGACCTTGCCGGATCAAAATACCGCATTAAGTTACCCCCGATAAGACTCAGCCGAGGGACGCGACGAAGATTGCCGTACTACGGCGCAGAGGATCAACTTTTACTGCTACCGCTTCAAGACTGGGCGGCAACGACGACAAGGAAAATCTTTTTCTCATGGGCTTTCTCAGACCGATTCTCTTGATCCTGTTTTTGACGGGCCTCTCGCTTGCCGGACTGGTCGGTCTCGGGACCATCTTACCGGATGCATTCGGCGCCGGTTCAGGCCTATTCCTTCTTTATGTCGTCGGGGTCTCGCTCACTTTTCTGTTTTTCCTCAAAAGGCACCGCAAGGGAGGCCCATCCGAGGGGGGCAAAGATCCACGGGCCGAGGGAACGCCGGAGGCCGCGACGCAACATTCGTCGGGCGTTAGATTGGAGGAAGTCCGGGACCGGATCAGGGATCGGAAGAGGACAAGAAAGTGACATCGGGAAGGGTAGTGTGATGTTCCGGAAATAACTGACTTATCCGAAAGACCTTTTTTCGCGGATTTACAACCCTCGTTCCGCTGGCCTGGAGATTGCTTCGCTGCGCTCCCAACGACAACCGTCACCCCGAAAAATGAATGCGACGACCAAATCAGCTTTTTTTAATTTGACAGCACATTGCCGACTGCCTAGAATGGTATGTGAGTCGAACTGCATAGACCGCAAGCAGTGGCAAGTATCCGCCTGTGGGGGCCTCATCAAGCTAATCCAGAATCACATTTCGTCAGATTCGTTAAGTCGTCGGCAGATCGAGGACAACTGAGATAGTCAGCTACTAAAGCATAAAGGCTGAATAGGTACTAAAATTATGCGGCAAACAGGGAGGGGGTGGTTGTTGTTTGTCCGTCACGAGATTTACCGGTTCGCAGTCGAATGGGATTCTCGGAGAAGACAGGTTTGCCCGCCATAGCCCGGGTCTACTTGGGGATCGGCACTAGCTTGGAGCAAGACCGAGGAGGCTGAGAACAACTTCCTTTCTAACCGGAGGCAAGCGGACGAAAATATCCAGGAGGGGGTAAACACCAATGACAAAGGTTACTCTCGACGACGTCTCACTCAGTGGCATAAGTCTCGATCAGTACGAAGACCTGACCAATCTCAGGAAGGCATACTTTGCCGCCGTGCCTGAAGTCTGTGTCGAACGTCCCCGTTTGATCACTGAGTTTCACGTAACCAACGGTCTGCTTGACCAGGACACGATCTCGATTCTCGATAAGGCCCAGGCATACCGGCACGTTCTGGAGAATCGAGCGCCGATTGTGCGGCATACCCATGCGCATGACAAGAATATGTATGAGTTCTCACTGAAGGACACATCCCCTTTTGCCGGTTCCACTACCAGCAGATTCAAGGGGGTGCCTCTCTATCCGGAACTGATTGGGCTTTTCCTCTGGCCGGAACTGAAGAGCATGCGCACGCGGTATCCGAATCCGTTCTACATCACACCTCAGGAAGCGGAGGAGCTTAACTTGAAGATCTTTCCGCACTGGATGAAGAAAAACGTGGTGGAGATCACCAGGTATCGTGACTACAAAGGGCAGTTCCAAGGACCTATTGCCACGAATTATCCTGATGAGCTGAAGCTGTTTCAGAACTGGGTTTTTTTCCTCACCAGCAAACCGCTGTGCATATCTCACACCATACCGGATTTTTCCAAAGCGATTCATTCGGGTCTGAGCGGGATGATCGAGGAAGCTAATGAAAAGAAGAGCGGGACGGATGATCCATCCAAGATCGAGTTTTACGCCGCCATCATAGAAGTGCTGAGCGGAATCATTAATTACTCCAAGAAGCTGGCTCGGGAAGCGAGACTCCTGGCAGGACTGGCGAGCAATCCTCTGGAGAAGGTCAGGCTCAATGAGATTGCCACAACTTACAGTAAGGTCCCGGAAGCGGGGGCGGACACTTTTCGAGAGGCTATGACGTCAGTCTGGATATGTTGGACTGCCATGCATCTTGAAAACCCAAACGTAGGATTGAGTCTGGGGCGTCTGGATCAGCTCCTTTATCCTTTTTATAGAGAAGACGTCGAACACGACCGCTTGACCCCTGAAAAAGCTGTCGAACTCCTCTGCTATCTATGGCTCAAAATCGGGGATCACGTCCCGACCATGACTGAAACGGGCGAGCAGCTATTCGGCGGAACCGGTTCAAATCAAGCTGTAACTATTGGAGGGTGTGGACGCCAACGGCGAGGATGCGGTCAACGATGTCACCTACCTGATACTCAAAGCCACGGAATTGATGCAACTGAGAGACCCCAATCTCAATGCAAGGTACCATCCTTCAAAGAATTCCGATGAGTACCTTAAGAGGATCAGTGAGGTCAATATCATTACGCGGTGCACCCCTGCCATACATAATGACAGGGCCGTGATCAAGGCTCTGATCTCCAAAGGCAACTCAGAGGAGCAGGCCAGAGACTATGGCATCGTCGGTTGCGTGGAGCCGGTAAGCGAGGGAAGAACTTACGGCCACCCCGCAGCAATACTTGTCAATCTTGTTTCAGCGCTTGAATTGGCGCTGTTTAACGGCAAGCACAGGTACACCGGCCAGAAGGACATCAGCCCCAAGACCGGCGATCCCGCGACTTTTGCATCCTTTGACGTCTTCTGGGCAGCGTTCGAAACGCAGACTCGTTGGCTCATTGATCGAGCGACCATCCTCAACGACAAGTTTGGTAAGACGCATCAAGATTTCTATCCAACCCCCATCTTGTCAGCCTTTTTCGAAGGTCCCATGGACACGGGCATGGATCTTATCCGAGGGGGTGCGACCATAAACTCCTCTGGGGCCGCTATCATAGGATTCGCCGACGTGGTGGATTCGCTCTGTGCCATAAACAAGTGGGTGTTCAACAAAGAGTATATGTCCTTTTCCAAGCTGCTCGGCGCTCTCCATAACGACTTCGTTGACGACGAACCGTTGCGCCGACTGTTGGCGCATCCCGAGAAAACCCCAAAATACGGTAATGAACACCCGGACGCGGATGCCATCGCGGCTAAGGTGGTCACTATGCTGGACGACGCGTTCCGCTCAAAAGTGAATTATCGAGGCGGCAAGTATCGTGTTGGTTACTGGACCATGACTATCCATGCAGGTCTCGGCAGGTTCACTCGGAGCCTCCCCAACGGTCGGAAAGCAGAGGCAAACTATGCCAGCGGCATCACGCCGGTTTCCCGGGCCACGGGTAATCTGACCAAGGCTCTCAATTCAGTAGCGAAGCTTCCTGCACAAGCTCTCTCCGGCGGCGTAGCTCTGAACATAAAATATACCCCGGAACCGCATTTCGAGCTGATGCGAGACCATTTTGCCGCCACCGTGAAAGCCTTTTTCAGCGGAGTAGGAGGAAATGGTGACGGAGGCTTCGAAATCCAGTTCAACGTACGGTCTCGGGAGGACTTTGAGCGCGCCAAGGAGGACCCGGAGAAATATGGTGGCTTTCCAGTCAGGGTTTCCGGGTACACTGCCTACTTCAAGGACCTCAATCCACAGATGCAGCAGGAGATCATTGAGCGCACGGAATATCTGCTTTCCAGCGGAAACGCGCAACCTTCGAAGCTGGTAGTTTTCTGACGGCTGCGGCAAAGAGCCAATGGGTCAATGTCGCAAGACACATACCTGGCAACTGCTGTACATTCCTGAAGCGGGAGGGATGTCATGACTCAAGGACAAAATGGGTTGGTCGAATTCATAGGGGGCTTGAGCGGGACGATAGCTGATTGGACATTGGAGAATCTTCTTATCGCGATGAAACTGGCATTCGAAGCTTCTAGCGGTTTTCCTGCCGCACTTCTCGGCTTGCAGGGATATGACGCGAACATAGCGGGCTTCAACGCTGTCTATGCCTTTGCAACCGAAAACAATGCCGTGCAGTCCGCCGCGATCTTCAAGGACGGAGAGATGCTGGTGGAGCGCGATCCCGACCTGGCCAACTGGGACATCAAGGTGACTTTCAAGAATGTCGATGCTCTCTGGAAGTTTATCTTTTCCGGCGGAACAGACATAATCGATTCAGTCTTGGCCAATGACGTACAGGTCTACGGCAATTTAAACTATCTATTCAAGTTCGGCTACATGGCAAGGGATCTTAAGGAGAGGCTGGGGCTCCACTGAGCGCGGCTCTCTTGTCAGTTCTTCTTTAGGTGTGACTATGATGGAACTGCCCTTGGTGATCGACATCAAGAGGTACAGCTTCGAGGATGGCCCGGGGATACGCAGTGTGGTCTTTTTCAAGGGATGCCCTCTCAGGTGCATCTTCTGTCACAACCCCGAAGCCCAGAAGCCTGGCCCGGAAATAGCATTCTCCAAGGCCCAGTGTATCGAATGCGGAGCGTGCGAGCAAGCGTGCCCGCTAGGAGCTGTGGGTTTGGAGTTCCCTGGGCGAGTCCACAGAGACAGGTGCGATCGGTGCGGCAAGTGCGCGGAGGTTTGCCCTACTGACGCGCTAAAACTGATCGGTACACACTATTCGGTGGAATCCCTCACAGAGGTCCTCCTTCGGGATTTTGAATATTATCGCTATTCTGGAGGCGGGGTAACGCTTTCCGGCGGCGAGTGCACCATTTTCCCCGAGTATCTTGAAGCTCTCCTCCAGAGCCTGAAAGCCAAGGGCATCCACATAGTTATGGAGACATCAGGTTATTTTAACTATCGCTCCTTTCGTCAGAAGATCTACCCGTACCTGGACCTCATCTATTATGATATCAAGCTAGCCGACAATGAAGCTCACAAGAGGTATTGCGGCAGACCGAACGAGATTATTCTGCGAAACATTTGGCAGCCTGGTCGGGGAGGAAGGAGCAGAGGTCCAGCCCCGTATTCCGCTGGTACCGGGAATTACCGCGACCGAGCAGAATCTTTCCGCGATTGCCGGTTTCTTGCGCGCTTGCGGAGTTGGAAAGGTGTGGCTTCTCCCGTACAATCCCATGGGGTTGGCCAAATGCGAGACCTTGGGGAGGCCGACACCCGACCTACCAATGAGATTCATGACACCTGAGGAAGAGAGACGGGCCTACGAGGCACTGAAGGGAGGACCTTCGTCCACATAGGAGTGTCTGGGATGCTTTTGTTGCGGATTATAATTTCTGCTGGCGTTCCAGAGCCTCCAGGGTCTCTAATTGCCTTTTGTATCTGCCGCCTATTTCCAGAATGGATTCAATCCACTCGCGGATGACCTTCCCCTCGGTAGTGACATAGGCTAATCGCGTGTCCATCATCCGAGTGAGGGTCCCCATGACATCCATAAGGATATCAAGCTTGTGGCAATCATCCTCGACCTGTATCTTAGGTGTGTGAAGCCCCTGCTCGCCGTACGCGTTCCAAACCATCTCGTCCATCAAGGTTGAAACCGCCAGGCAGATGACTTGAATTGCCCTGAAGTCCATTGTTCGCTGAATTCCTTGTCAGTCGCTTTACAACTGGTTCCCAAGCTGAGTAATCTGTTTCCTAAATTCGGTCACGTATTCTAATCGGTCGGGTACCCGTAGCCGGACGCCTTTAGCGGTAGGACCGGCCTCTGTGCCGGTCATTGGTCCACGGCCGGCAGGGACGCCGGCCCTACCGATCCGGTGGAGGCGACCTTACGTGACCGAACTTGCGAAACAAAGCACTAAGCCAGGGAACAAATCCAAATCCGGGCAGCCACGCGGATCAACCGCTGCAACCGTCAACTGCCATTGTCCGACCAATAGCGGTTCTCGACCCAAAACACCTTAAAATCTCACTCTCTGGCCCTTTTCACCACCAGTTTGGCGCAGTTGACAATATTTTGCTCTGTGTAGAGGGTCAACTCGTCGCGATAATATGTGTTGAATATATCACGAACCAGGTCGTCCGCGTCCCTTTGATCACTCAGTATCCGGTCCCGAAGCTCCGCTGCGGTCTGCCGGGACTCGCGAAAGGCCTCCTCCACCTCCTTCTTACCCACAACCGGCCCCTGATGGGCGACCCCGATAATCGAAGGTTGCAGGGCTTCGAGACGATCAAGGGTAGCGGCGTAGTCTGAGTATCCAGTCAAAAAGAGAGGCATTACCCCACGGCCCGGGAATCTGAACCCGAGGGAATCGGACAGCATCAGCGCTCTGATCTGCGGGACCCAAACCACGATCTTCCCCGGCGCGTGCCCCTTGACGCTCAGGAAACGGAGCGTCAAGCCCCCGAGATCCATTTCGTCATTGTCCTTGGCAATGAGACAGTTTTCAAGGGTAGGACCCTCCTCCACCGGTGGCCGGCCCGGTTTAATCCCGTGTGCTTCGAGGAAATTCGTCATGTGGCGGTCTTCCGGCACTATAGCCTTCCCTGCCTTGGGGTGGGCGAGGAATTCGGGCGCGCCTTCAGCGGCCACGACCAGGGCCTGTGGAAACCTCTCCCGCAGTCCCGGCAAACCGGTGATATGGTCGGCATGAGGATGCGTGACGACCAGAAAGGTTGGACTCACCTGGAGCACTTCCAACTGCCTGATAACGTCGTCCACGACTGCGGAGACGCCGACTTCGATAAGAGCAGAAGCCTGCTCCCCTTTCACCAGGTAGAGATTGAAATAGTAATTACCTAACACCCAGAGACCGTCCGTGAGAAGCCTGGGAAAAGGATCGGTCTCAAGCCGACTTGCCGCCATGTCGCCTCCTTGTCTAACCAGTCATGCAGCCCAAGCCCGGACTCGGGCCAGCACACGTGCTTCCACTATAGATATTAAGTCGTTGTGAGTCCACCACTGTTTTTTTTCTTTTTCCGCAATTGTGAGCTTGACAAATGAATTGTCGGAGGTTAAAAATAAATTCGACTTGACTAACTGTAATAGATTCACTTGCTTTCGGCAGCCCTGTCCGACAGCTTGTGTGCGAATAATCAGGAGATTCCATGAACCCTGCCCCTTCCCAGGAACAATGTGCTGACTGCCCTGCGCTTGCGGGACAAGAATGCCGTGCCGATAGTTTGATAAAGCTGTCCAACCTGAAGCCCGGCCAGAAGGGAAGAATTGCCCAGGTGTGCGGCAACCCGGACTTCCGTCTGAGAATGATGGAGATGGGCTTCACAAAAGGCACAGAAGTGATGGTTGTCAAGTACGCGCCTCTAAGCGATCCCGTCGAGTTCGTAATTAAAGGATACCACCTGACACTCCGAAAAGATCAAGCCTCGGATATCCTCATAACTGAGCCGGACCAGGCCGCCGCCTGAGAAACCCGTTACCCATGGCCAATCAAATCGTTGTGGCTCTTGCCGGAAATCCCAATGCCGGCAAAACCACGCTGTTCAACGCCCTGACAGGGGCACGCCAGCATGTGGGGAACTGGCCCGGTGTCACTGTTGAAAAAAAGGAGGGGACCGTCATCCATGGGGCTCGCGAGATCCACGTAGTAGACCTGCCTGGCACTTATTCTCTGACAGCCTATTCCCTCGAAGAAATCATAGCTCGGAATTTTATTGTTGAATCTGCCCCAGATGTGGTGGTGGACGTGGTGGACGCTTCCAATCTGGAGCGCAATCTGTACCTTTCCGTCCAGCTCTTGGAAATGGGGGCCCCAATTGTCATTGCCCTGAATATGATAGATGTCGCCCAGGGGCGGCACATACACATCAACGATAAGTCGCTCTCTGACTTGTTGGGCGTGCCTGTAATACCTACCAACGGCAAAAAAAGGATAGGAATTGAAGAGCTTCTTGATAGGGCGATCGAACGTGCCGAGACTACGGACGTTGCCGGCACTCAAAGAACTGTTACGTACGGCACTGAAGTTGAAGAGGAACTCGCAAAAATAGAACAGAGCCTCAACACGGCACAAACCCGCTTGAACGGACTTTCTAATCGCTGGCTCGCAGTGAAACTTCTGGAAGGAGACACCGAGATAGCGAAGATGGTCGAGTCAACCATCGGCCGGGACGGGGTATTTGATCAGGTTGAGCAGAGTCGCAAACACATTGAAGACATATTCGCTGATCCCCCTGAGATCGTGCTAACTGATGCCCGTTACGGTTTCATCTCCGGTGCCGTGAAGCAGGCTGTACATGTTGACAGCAGCGACCGTGTTCACTTGAGCGAATCCATCGACAAGGTACTGACCGACCGAATGCTCGGCCCGGCCGTACTCATGTTGATACTGTATCTCGTGTACATGTTTACGTTTCAGGCGAGCGAACCTCTGGTCAAAGCCTGCCAAGCGCTATTCGGGTGGCTGGGGACCCTGGCGGGGGACGTAATTCCCGAGGGGCTTTTCCGTTCTCTGGTCGTGAGCGGCATTATTAACGGGGTAGGGGGGGTGCTGGGATTCACTCCGCTTATTGCCTTCATGTTTCTGGCCATCGCCATACTGGAAGACACAGGGTACATGGCGAGAATAGCGTTCATGCTGGACCGGGTGCTCAGAGGCTTTGGTCTGCACGGTTCGTCCGTGCTGGCCCTTATGGTGGCAGGCGGGATCGCGGGCGGCTGTGCTGTGCCAGGAATTATGGCTACCCGCACTATGAAGGAACCAAAGGAGCGGCTGGTCACGATATTAGTGGCCCCCCTCATGAACTGCGGGGCAAAACTCCCTGTATATGCGCTGCTTATCGGCGCATTCTTTGCTCACAGCCAAGCCCGGTTTATGATCCTTTTGACCCTGATCTCTTGGGCAATGGTATTGATCGCGGGGAAAGTTATTCGTTCGACGGTGCTGGCTGGGCCATCCGCTCCATTCGTCCTCGAGTTGCCTCCGTACCGAGTTCCAACATTGAGAGGCCTTCTTATTCACACGTGGGAACGCACATGGATGTACATCAAGAAGGCCGGCACAATACTCCTTGCCGTATCCATCGTGCTGTGGGCCATGATGACCTTTCCCACCCTATCGCCGGAAAAAGGCAAACCGTTTCGAAGAGAGGAAGGCGAAGCTGACATCAGCCTTTCTGGCAGACCCTAAAGTCAGTGGGGTATTCAAATCCGAAAATGATATCGAAGAATTCGAGAAATTCATCAAGCAGATCGAAGAAGGTGAGCGCCCGACTGTCGGGGCGAAACATCCGACGTTTATTGCGCTGGCTGAGGCCCTGAGGAAGCCTTCTGAGGCCGAGCCCGAATCTTCCAAGCAACCGATGGATGCCGATATCGGTCCGGTCGCTTCGGCGTATGCTGTGTTTGCAGCGGAAAAAACAGCGATAGAAGGCGAAAAGCTAAGCGAGCAACTCAAACACACAATAGGTGGACGTCTAGGCGTGGCCTTGGAAACGGTGTTCCGTCCCATCGGCTTCGACTGGAGAACAAATGTGGCTCTGGTGGGCGGCTTTGCCGCCAAAGAAGTAGTGGTGGCAACGCTGGGAACCGCTTACTCCCTGGGCGAGGTGAAGCCACGGGAAGCCGAGGGCCTCGGGGAAAAGCTGCGGAAGGAACCCGGCTGGAATCCTCTGATGGCTTTCACGCTCATCGTATTTGTGATGCTCTACAATCCGTGTATAGCCACGCTCGTGGTCATAAAGAAGGAATCCGGATCATGGGGATGGACGCTCTTTGCAATGGCCTACACCACCATCCTGGCGTACTGTGTTGCTTTGGCTGTTCATTCCGGAGGTACATTTTTGAAGCTGGGCCTTTCGTAAGTATAAGAAAGCCCAGGTCAGGAGCCGACAATGTGGCAGGAAATCGTTGTGGGATTACTGGTAGCTGCTTCGGCCTTCTTTATTGGTAAGCGCTTCTGGAACAGTTTCAGGGCGGCCAGGACCGGGAGTGCCGACTGCGGATGCGGCTGTTCGGGGTGTGAGCAAGGTTTTAACTCACCGTCGGATTGTGCGACGGCTGGTTTGAAAGAGCCCCGCGTGCGTTAGGGAAGGAATCTGCTGATTGTGTGGTTGTTCCGGACAGGATTCATATGGGCTTTACCAGGATCTTGGACGCATCGGCCTTTGTGAGGGATATGTGGTAGCCTTTGATGTTGACATGAAGGTTTCCCGATTTAGCATCCTTCTTTTCGATCTCCACGATGACGCCGGTCTCCAGGCCCTGCTTGGCCAATAGCTTTCTAGACTCCCCTGATCCTTTCAAGCTGTCTACCACCACCTGAGATCCCGGACGTGCTCCTGCTAGGGTCATGCCGTCATCCAAGGCCGCCTTCTGGGCCTGGGCCCGGCTTTGCAGCTTCTCCTTGGCCCTATCCAGGCAGGGAATACACTCCTCACACGTGTCGGCCACACCCTCCAGCCACCTGGTCTGATCGACCGGGCACATTTCGATGAATTCTCCCAACCTGACCAGCTTTTCAATTACCTCGGGGTCAAGGTGATGCTCGATGCGGCAGGCGTTGTCCTCCGCGACCTCTTCTCCCACCTGGAGCACCCTCACCAGGAAGCGCTTCAGGACCTCGTGTTTCCGAACTATCTCCTTGGCCTTTCTTATCCCGCGCTCGGTCAGAGTGATGAACTGGTGAGGATCGTACTGGATCAACCCGCGCCCGCCGAGGCTCTTCAGAGCAGAAGTGACGGATGACATTTTGACTCCGAGCCTGTTGGCGATATCACGGACGCGAGCAATCCGACGCTCTTTCTCCAGGTGATAGATCGCCTCCAGATAGTCTTCCATGGCTGAAGTAAGCGCGGGAAGGGGTTTGGAAGGCTGCATGCAATATCCCCTAAACGTGGTGAAGTTTTGAGTATGAATTAGCCCCTCGGCGTTGTCAAGCGGCTCTGCACTGACGGGGTAGAGAAGGGCAGAAGCTGCGGTGAGAGCATGCCGACTTTCAGCCTTTGTCTTCTCAGATTTGCCGTATTCGATGAAGATGGATTGGTCTCGCTCTTCTCTGACGCCTCACTCTATAGCCGTGCCCTCGAGAAGTGTGTCTACGTACCGCACGAGAGCCTCGATTGATCTTACAGAGGCCGCCCTGTCCAAAGGCTCATCAGGGACTTCGAGAGATTCATAGCGGAACCTCACGGCAAAGACGTTGTATTCTACCAGATCCCAGTATCTCTCCACATCCTGCCCACTGCTTTCCAACAGATCTAGGAGTGCGCTTATGTCATGCGTTAAAGGATATTCTCTACCCAGGATGGCCGCCCATGCTTTAAGGGATTTTTCAATCGCTTGTTGGGCATGGAATCCGAAGATTTCATCGTCAAAAGCTTCAGCATCTGCCATTCCTTTCAGTGCCCTAAGATCCTTGTTAGCCATAGCGAGAATAGCAGTTGCTTGCCTAAGATCTCTCATAGAGCACCTTGCCTTCTCTCAAAGCCTTGGCCACCACATTATTCAATGAGTGCCGCCAATATTCCACCTCGTCTCGGCTGTAAACCAGAATGTCCTTTGGAAAGGGAAAGGATGCTAGAGCACGCCAAAGCCGAGCCATTTCTTTCCGTCGGCTTCTCTTTTCTCCGAAAGGGACTGATTCAATTATCAGTAGATCGATGTCTGAACCTTGTCGGGACGCCCCTCTGGCTTGGGAGCCAAACAAGATAATCTGCTCCGGGTTCACGGCAGATACAATCACTTGTATCATTTGTTCAAGATTCTGTTCTGTAAGCCCTGCCAATTCCAAGTCTCCTTCGAGCGATTAGGTACGTGAGTACACCGAGCATGTCGCCGAATCGCCCCGCTCTGGTCAGTCTATTCTTCCTCCGCCCTTTCCGCGCTGAGGGTCCTGGGGAGTTCCTCGATCACGTCCGTGGCAATGACCGGGCCGGGACCGACTCGCCGTACAATATTGTCCGCAGCCAGCCCGTGCATGTATACCCCGAAAGGGAGGGCCTCTTCGGGGGGTATGCCCTGGACGAGCAAGCCGCCAAGGATACCGCTCAGGACGTCACCCTGCCCACCTGAGGCCATCCAAGGGGTTCCTGTGGTGTTCACAATGATTCTGCCGTCCGGCGATGCGGTCAAGGTTCGGGCGCCTTTCAAGATGAGCCATATTCCGTAGTCAGTCGCCAAGGACCTCGCAAGGCCCATCCTATCCTGCTGGACTTCTCTCACGGTCTTGCCGGTGAGGCGGGCCATTTCTCCGGGATGAGGGGTCAGAACCACGCGGGCCTTGGTCTGGCGCAGAACATCCAGGTTTGGAGCGAGAGCATTAAGACCGTCCGCGTCAATGACCAGCCGTCTTTGGTAGACAGCCAACAATTTATTTATCAATTCGGCGATTCCTTCAACTGTCGAAAGGCCGGGACCCAGTACTACGCAGCGTTTCCCTTCTGCAAGCATGAGAATGCGATCAACGGCTGCTGAGCCGAGATAACCCGGTACGCTCTCAGGGAGCGGCTCGGTCATCTCTTCGGTGAGCTTGGCTTCGAGTATCGGATTCAGAGAAGCAGGGGCTCCAACAGTCACGAGACCCGCACCCATGCGAGAGGCAGCTCTCGCGGCCATTGCAGGCGCACCGGTCTTTCCCGGAGACCCTCCCACAATAAGTAAATGTCCGAAAATTCCCTTGTGGGCTTGAACATCGGAACGCAGTCGCCAAAACTCTATGGCATCCGGTTTTTCGTAAAGCCAGGCTCTAGGCGGGTTTTTCTCGATTGCATGGAGAGGAATGGAGATGTCTACGACCTCCACCTTGCCGCAGCATTCCAGGCCCGGATACAGGGCCATTCCCAACTTCTTGAAGCCGTAGGTGGCGGTCAAATCCGCCTGAACCGCGCAGCCGAGGATGCGGCCCGTGTCGGCATCAAGCCCTGACGGGATGTCGACCGCGAGGCGCAGACCGTTGACCCGATTGATTTCAACGATGGCTTCGCGATAAGGAGACCGAACCTCGGAATCCAGGCCTGTCCCAAGAATGGCATCGACAACTACTTGGCTTTGGCGCCATTGGCGAACGGCCTGTTTGAACGACTCCTCGTCCGTCACCTCATAGACGCGAGAACTCATGCGTTCGAGGACCTGGAGATTGACCAGCGCGTCCCCTTTTATCTTTTCGCGGGGGCTGAGGAGGAAGGTTTGCACCTCAGCCCCATGATTGATCAGATATCGAGCGATAACGTACCCATCGCCGCCGTTGTTTCCCGGGCCGGCCACAACGGATACCTTGAGGTCCCGGACATCGCCCCCGAGGTGGGTCTTCAGAATGTGAAAGGTCGTGCGTCCGGCGTTCTCCATGAGGACAACACCGGGAATTCCATACTCCTCAATGGCCGCTGCATCGAAGGCTCTCATCTCCTCCGCGGTCACAAGATACATAAGATATCCCCCTTGATAATCGCCAAACGTGTGTGAGGCTCAAGGCCGCTCGGCCGGGACAGGCCCGCGCTTGTCCGCTCCCATGAAATCGCACGCATATCCCGCGCAGAGCATGCTGTACCTGCCAATCTGTTCCAGCGTGATGAGCCCGCAAATTTCACCGGCCCTAAGTATAGGCACCGCTTTGCTGCCGCTTGCCTGAATCTTTTCAAGAATGTCACTCAGAAAAGTTTCCTCAGCCGCGGTGGGAAAATCGCTGGTCATCGCCTGCGACACAAGCATAGAGGGCCCTTTCTTGTGGAGCGCATTGACGAGGGCGTCCCTGGTGACCAGACCTACCAGCCTGCGTCCGTCAACCACCGGGAAATCCTCCTGAAACCCTCGGCAATAACGTTCGGCTACGTCTCCCACGGTGTCATACGGCGAGAGGACGTCTATATCACTCACCATGGCAGCTCTAGCCGTTACACCTTTGAGGGGGAGCATGATGCCCAACTGCCGCTCTTCGGCTTCAGCTCCCATGTACACAAACAGTGCTATCAGAATCATAAACACGTTCATGGACAACAAGCCAAGAAAGAACAAGCCAATGGCCAGAGCCTGCCCGATTCCCACTGCGATGTGAGTCGCCTTCAAAGGGCTCATATACAGCGCCAGAAGTCCACGAAGCACCCGTCCCCCATCCATAGGAAAAGCCGGTATGAAATTGAAGATTGCAAGGATAAAATTCACCGCGGCAAGCTGCACGAGGAGATTCCCCTGGATTGAGACGTTCCAGAAACTGAGCCCGTACCCGAGCAGGTCAGATACGAACCAAAGCGAAATGGCAAGAACCAGACTCGCCGCGGGACCTGCTGCGGATATCAGAACTTCCTGCCGCGGATCCTCCGGCGTAGTGGGCATTCGTGCCACTCCACCGATGGGAAGTAGTGTTATATCAACAACATTGATTCCGTAATGTCGCGCTACCATGGCATGGCTCAACTCATGAAAGACCACCGACGCAAAAATCAGCGCGACGAAAATCAGCCCGTGCAAACCTCCGATGCCGATAATCTTGTCTCCGACAAAGTAGATAATGAGGAGCAAGAACAAAAAGGTAACATGCACCTTAAGTGGTATTCCCAGGATGGAACCGATTTTAAACGACCATTTCATTGATTTTGTCTCCTTGTATCAAAATTCCTCCTCGGGCCGTCAGGTCAACTGGACGGGCATTCCCCACTGCCGCAAAGAAATTGAAAAAGAAATCGTCTCCCGTCCCTTCGCGCACGAGAACTCATCGGCACAATTGAACGCCTTGGCTTAACCTATATCTACCATAGATTAGTGCCCTGGTCTCTTTTTGCAAACAAAACAATTTTGTAGTACGCTTTTATGGGCTCTAGTTTAGCGGACGTCGAACACTGAGGTTCCTGTGATCGAAATCGGTGAAGCACAACGTAAGGTACTGGAGGAGATTCCCGTCCTCGGAAGGGAAAGGGTGTACATAATCGAGGCGCTTGGACGCGTCCTCGCCCAAGATGTAGCCGCGAAGCGAGACGTACCTTCCGGAGAAAATTCCGCTATGGATGGATACTGCTGTCGCCACGAAGACCTGGCAGGCGTCAACTCGACCAATCCTGCCAAATTGAAAATAATTGGCGACTCCCCGGCCGGAAAGCCTTTCCGTGGCACAGTGGGACCGGGTGAAGCGGTCCGCATCATGACCGGCGGATTGATTCCTTCCGGAGTAGACACAGTGATTATGGTCGAAGATACCCAGGCAGAAGGTGACCATGTCCTCTGTCTGCGAGATCCCGGCCCGAGCGCACACATTCGCCTTCATGGGGAAGACGTGAAAGCGGGAGAGATCGTGCTTTCGGTGGGAGACATTGTCAGGCCGCCGGAAGTGGGGATGCTTGCCACGCTCGGGCACGCATACGTGCATGTTTATCAACGTCCGATTGTAGCAATTTTATCCACAGGGGACGAACTGGTTGACCTGGATGAGCCCTTCTCTGATGGAAAGGTGGTTTGTTCCAACAGTTACAGCCTGGCCGCTCAGGTGCTTGAATGCGGGGCTATACCACTTTCCCTGGGAATAGCCTCCGATGACGAAGCAGACCAACGCGCTCGCATTTCGGACGGGATGAGGGCCGATGTCATAATCACGTCCGGCGGCGTATCGGTAGGAAAATACGATCTGGTCAAAGATGCTCTCTCAAAACTGGGGATGAGGGTCAAGTTCTGGAAGGTGGCCATGAAACCGGGCAAGCCGCTCTTGTTCGGAACAATCGGGAACAAACCGGTATTCGGCTTGCCGGGCAATCCAGCCTCGGCCATGATATCTTTCGAGCAGTTTGTAAGGCCGGCCCTGTTGAAGATGATGGGGCACGTGAGCCTTTTCAGACCGCTCATTGAAGCAACGCTCGCCGAAGATGTGGGGATCACATCGGATCGACTCCACCTGGTAAGGTGCAAACTTTTCGAACGGGACGGGAACATGATGGCGGCGACCACCGGTACCCAGAGTTCCGGGGCTCTTCGATCCATGGTCCTGGCTGACGGATTAATGATTCTCCTACCTGAGGAGGCCCCATTTTCTGCCGGAAACCGAGTGCGCGTGCAAGTACTGCACACGAACAGTCCTCTTAGTCCTCAATCGCCCTATGACTGAGTCGTGGAAGGATCAGGTCCCAGATCGGTGAGACTATACTCATTCCCAAATTCAGGTCCATTGGGATATCCGAGCTATTGAATCCCTAATAAGGCTTCACTCGCAAACGGGCGTTTTGTGCCGTCATTCGTGCGAAAGCAGGAGATCCAGAATCCTGGGCCCTGGATCAAGATCCGACGTGACGGTGTCACTCCCGCTAAATCGGACAAAAACGTTGGCAAGTGTTGTAAGTTAATCGGTTTCGGACCAGCGACAGAAGGGACGCTGGAGCCCGACCTGTATGTTTTGAAAGCCGCCCTTCGCGTGGTTTCTAAGATCGGTCCGGGAAAGTTGCTATAACAACCCGTATTCTTTGATTTTCTGGAGTAGGGAAGGGTAGCTGATTTCAAGGACCTGAGCTGCTTGGGAACGATTCCCGCCAGTGCGATTGAGTGCCCTGATGATAAGGGTCTTTTCCAGGGCCTTGGATGCCTTCTTGAGCGACATGGTTTCTTCCTCGGCCTGTAAAATTGGTCCGCCGCGGTCGGAAACGCGAATATCGCTCGGAAGGCATTCCAGAGTAATCGCATCTCCCAGTGTGAGTATCATGGCCCTTTCGACGACATTTTGAAGCTCTCGCACGTTTCCCTTCCAGGGGCAGTTTAGTAGCGCTTTCCTGGCATCCCGGCTGATGTGACTGATTTTGAGCCCCATCTTCTTGTTGAAAATGTCCACGAAGTGCTCCACCAGCGGAATGATGTCCTCCTTTCTTTCTCTCAGAGGAGGGACTTCGATATGCATAACATTTAGTCGGTAATACAGGTCTTTTCTGAAAAGGCCATTTTCCATGGCAACATCCGGATCTACGTTTGTGGCGGCCAGGATCCTCACGGAAACGTGCCGGGGGACAGTCTCGCCCACCCTGCGCATTTCTCCGGAATCGAGGATCCTCAAGAGCTTCACTTGGAGCGAAGGCTCCATACTGGCAATTTCGTCAAGCAGCAGTGTTCCTCCATCAGCTTCCTCAAAAAGACCCGGTTTTTCATCAGAAGCTCCTGTAAATGCCCCCCGCGTGTGCCCAAACAACTCTGTCTCAAGGAGGGCGGCCGGTATGGCGCCGCAATTGACCGCCACAAAAGCGGCACCGGAGCGGGGAGAACAGCGGTGAATCTCCCGTGCCATCATCTCCTTCCCGGTCCCGGATTCGCCGGTTATGAGCACTGCGGAATCTGAACGTGCTACCTGGTGAACCGTATCCAGGATCGCTTTCATGGGCGGGCTTTTCACAACAATCCCCGGGTTTCCCTCAATTCGTAGCAGCCGGCGCCGAAGGCGCACCACTTCTCGCCTCAACCTCTCCCTTTCCGAAGCCTTACGGAGAGTTAACACCACTTCGTCGGCCTTGAACGGCTTGGAAATATAGTCGTACGCGCCTTTGCGCATCGCCTCAAGTGCAAGTTCGACGCTGCCATAGGCGCTCATGAGGATGACGATAGTGTCGATCCCACGACCGCGCAGGCGCTCCAGAAGTTGAATGCCGTCCATTCCGGGCATTCGAACATCTGAAAGAATAAAATCAAATCTATCGCTTTCAGCGAGTTCCAGAGCCTGCTGGGCAGAGCCGGCGCATCGGGGCTCGAATCCGTCCTGCTTAAGAATGGAACTGAGCATGTGGAGCATGTTCGGTTCGTCGTCTACGATCAGGATTTTTGGGAGCTGTTCCTGCATAGCTGATCCACCGCCGGCCGGACAATAATTCGGCTGCACGGCTATCCTCGCTGCAAATACGCGATTCGGGATGCCGGGTTAAATCTTGAAGCCAATGTGGTACGAGTCCGAGTTTAACCCCAGCTCGCAGAATAATCCATGCCTGAGTAGCCCAATTCGTAATTCGGGGCACGTATTTTTGGCCTGGAGACGATCAAAGAGGATTCGAGACCATGGTATTGGTGGGACAGGCATCCTGCCTGTCATTTCTTGATCGACAGGCAGGATGCCTGTCCCACCAAAGCTGCCCGAAAGACCGCACCGAATTCTGGAAACCGAGTAATAAGTATGCGTTGAGTTTCGCAGGGACATAGGCTCGCCCCAAAATATGTCATTGCGAGCGAAGCGAAGTAATCTCTAGCACCAGACGGAGGAGATTGCTTTCCTGCGGAACGCGGGATTTCACTTCTCACAATGCCAGAGGCGACGACGTGCCCCCGGATAACCGGGTGCTTGGATTAAGGCCACATTCTCCTTGACATATTTAAGTTATTACTTTAATATAGGCGTGTATATATTGGACATCATGCATTTTTGTTAATACAACGGTGCGTGAGTCAACCAGGAGGATGGTCAATGAAAACAAGCCTTGCTGCCGTAGTTTTGGCGGCTCTCCTCATCTTCCTACCAGGACCCTCATTTTCAGGAGTCCAAGGAGAAAAGGGTCACGATTTCATACCGAGGTTTCACAATGTGATCTTTCTCTTCGACGTGTCCGACTCCATGATGGCAGGATACCCGAAAAACTACGACTTTTCCCGCATGTTCGTTGCAACCAGAGCATTCATGATGTTCAATGCGGTGATGCCTCATGTGCCTGTCTGGCAGTATGATCTAAACACCGCGCTTATAACCTTTGGTGACTGCGCGACGCCCAACCTGCTGGGTCCGCTGGGTCCGTGGACAAGGGTCAAGTATGCGGCGAACTACGCGTGTTTACGTAAGGAGGGGACCGGTCCCCGGCGAACTGCCGCCTTTCAGGACGCGCTACAATTGGCGGGGTCTCTTATAGGCACGGCAGCCGGCCGCACTGCGGTAGTAGTCTTCACCGACGGAGGTTCTATGGGCGAATGCCCGCAGAAGACCGCCATTGCCCTAAAAGACGCGTACGGCAAGAAAGTTCAGGTCTACGGCATTTTCTTCGGTGGAGATAGGGAAGTCGGCTGGAGGAACCTTTATGAGGTATGCAAGCTAACCGGCGGATATTGTCGGCAATGGGAGGAAGTGCGCAGTAAGGCCCAAATGAAGGAATTCTCATGGGACGTTCTTGTCAGAGAGATAATGTTCCCATATCCGGAAATCTTTTTCAAAATGAAAAGCGCTGATCTGCTCCCTTCTGAAGCGCTTAAGCTCGAGAGCGTGGCCAACTTTCTTCATGCTATTCCGCAATATGTGCTCCAAATTGACGGGCACACGTCATTTTTCGGAGACACGAGTGGCAATTATCAGCTCGGCAAGGCTCGGGCCAGAAACGTAAAAGACGCTCTGGTGAAGATTTATAAGGTTGATCCCACAAGAATAGTGGTTCGGTCGTGGGGCGAAGAGTTGCCACGCTACGACAATCAGAATCCGGACACCGCGGTTCGCAACGCGCAGGCCAACCTTTACCTCATGCTTCCATTAAGAAACTATCCGTACGATGAGAAGCACCTGCATACCTTCGGCGTCGGCGCTGTCGGCGATATTTACAACACCCAGGAACGCTACAACCCCCAACAACGCGGCAACATCTTCGGAACCGACCCAGATGCCGAATGGGCATGGCCGGCCAAACCTGCTCCGGGTTCACCGATACCTGCGCCTGTGGATAGACGAGGTCAAAGAACACAGAAGCTCCCTGCCGAAGCTTCCCCCATCGGTGTAGGAGGATTTCATTAGAAGGAGGCTGAGAGACTCTAAAATCCCCTTTTATAAAGGGGGACTTCGGGGATTTTCAATGGGTTAGCTCAAAATCCCCCCTAGCCCCCCTTTACCAAAGGGGGGACTTGTTAGAGGCCTCCAGTCTGCTCTACTTTGTCAAAGCTGCTCTCTCGCGGTATTCTTCGATTCCAGCCATGCGACGAATATCTCATGCAGTTTTCCAACTAAACGAGAAGTCCTCGCACGCCTCTGCGATTCAACAAGCAATTTGGGTGGAATTTTCCTGAGAAGCGCTGCTCCCGGCACCGTTAATCAAGTTACTGTATCGGATTCGGTCAAGATGCGCTTCGAGCCTTTTTCGACATTGTTCATTCCTATCTCGGATCTTCTCCGACCCCAACCCGTCCAGTTCGTCATACACAAACTGTTCTCTCTCGAAGACGGAGGTCCCGACACTTCGCAAGTTGGTCAGCCCATACCGTTCCGGATGCTCGAACATCAAGGACTGTGGCTCCAGGAGAAAACGCTGAGGTAAGAAAGCAACCATGTCTGAATCGCTGAATCGTTCCATGAGACGGATAAGACTTTCCACGTCTCCTTCCGACTCGTGGGGCGTGTTGTAAATGAGATGAACGTAATTCTTGATCCCAAGGCTTATTGATTCGTCAATCAGATCGTACATCTTCGCCGTGTCGAAGCTCTTCCCCAGCAATCGGACTGTGGGAGGATGTGCCGACTCCACCCCCCAGAAGAGGCTGAAACACCCAGCCTTCTTTGCCTTCTTCAAAAGTGCCGGGCTGAAACCATTCACCTTTGCGTAGGCATACCAGCGGATTTCGGGAAAACTCGCGGCCAGTCGGTCGCAAACTTGTGCGAAGCGATCGGGATTACCGTTAATAGAAGCGTCTGCGAATTGGAACGTGGGAGTTTGGTAATTCCGGGCAAGTTCGGACAGTTCTGAAACGATCTTATCCGCGGATTTACAGTCATACCTGTCCACCAACCGTCCTGTACAGAAACTACACCGGGAAGGGCACCCCTTTGACATTCGATACGGAAGAAAGAGCGTTTTCTCTCCTGTCAAAGGATGATCATACCGATACGACCCCAGCGAAAGACCCTCAAAGTCGGGAACGCGTTCCTCTTCAGCCGGCAGGTGTGACTGAGGTGCTTGAACGAGGCCTCCTCCGTCGAAATAAATCACACCCGGTATCTCCCCTCGGGGGATCTCAATCCTCTCCTGATGGAGCCGGTGAAGCATCAATAGCGGAATCTCTCCGCTCCCCTTCACCCAGTAGTCGGCCATGCCGTAGGGAACAAACGATTCTACCGGTCTAATCGTGATGAAAGGCCCGCCGAAGACGATCACAGCCTCAGGGTTGACTCGGCGAATATACCGTGCAATCAGCAGCGAAGCCCAGAACTGATGATAGGCTACTATGGAAAAGGCGTACATTCCCGCGTCAGGAATCATGCGGCCGGCGTAGTTGTCGGCAAAGGCCTGGAGAGCGTTTTGAGAACCGTTTCCCTTCAGAACCTCAAAGAAATCTCTCTCGGAAAAAGTCTTTTCAGCATTGTGATAGTCGATGCCATTGTCATCCCCGAAGAGGTATTCCATCAGAAAATCATATTGGACCACGGGGACGGAATGCTCTTTAAGGAAGGCATAGATCACGGACATGCCGTACGGCATAAATTTTGTCTTAAGGTATCGCTTGCTTATCGCAGGGGGATGGACAAGAACCACTCGGGGATCGGAGGGATAGCGAAGGATGAAAAGAGACTTAGGTACTCTGTTGCTTAAATTCGGTCACGTGCACTGATGCGCCCGGTGGCTGAAGCCCGAGCCCGCTTCCGGTAGGACCGACCTCCGTGCCGGTCATTGACCCACGGCCGGCAGAGACGCCGGCCCTACTGTGCAAGTAGCACCATACTTGAGAAACGCCGAACTTAGTTGAACTGGTGTCCATATTTGTTCTTTGGGGAACTCCCTCACGGGGAGGTCTTTGTTCCTCAAGTTTCTCCGGGGCGCCCGCCTCCGCAGCACGCGGCAACCGTCGTTTTCTCCCGTGCGCCGAAACGTTCGATAGCCTGTGAAACGAGCCTCGCGTGGATAATTTTCTTCCACAAGGCGCGTGCAATTAACAGAGCCAACACGATCGCAGCGCCCAATTCCAGCCATTGAGGAATGAACTCACCGGCCGCAGCGCCTGCGGCTGCTTTCGCGGAGATACCCAGCGCCGAGTAGAGTAGGTCGGTCAGATATGCCGCCATCAGAGTACACAATGCAATTGACCCGAGATAAATTCCCAGCGACCGTTTCCCGAGCATTCCGCCCACCATGGCAATGGTGGCCATGTTGGTGGCCGGCCCAGCTAGAAGCAGGACAAGTGCAACTCCAGGGCTCATTCCTTTCATAACCAGAGCGGCCGCGACCGGGGTCGACATGGACGCGCACACATACATGGGAAGACTCACGGCCAACATACTAAGGTAGGCCAATAGGCCGGAACCAAAGACGCTGCTCACAAAGGACTCCGGTACCAAGGCTGTGATAATGCCGGCGAGGATTATCCCCAGCATGAACCAGCCTGCAAGATCCGCCATCAGATCCCCAAACGCGTACCCTATACCCGCTCGCACTTTTTCAACGAAGTTGTGATGCGCTGCGTGTTCCGCGGGGTCGCAATCCGTCCCGTCGCAGCAACCGTCCACCAGGCATGTCCGATCTACCATAGGGCGTCGCTCGGGCTGTTTGGGCCTGCCTGCAAAGTTTTCTACAAGCCCCGCTACCATAGCGGTGGCAAACGCGGTCATCGGCCTGATCACGGTGATGAGGGGATCCAGCAGAGAATAGGTCAAGGCTATGGAATCAGCCCCGGTTTCCGGAGTGGATATGAGGAAAGCCAGGCACGCTCCGTTGTTGGCCCCTTGTTTCTTTAGTCCCGCAACTGCGGGAACCACGCCGCACGATCAGAGCGGAAGGGGAATCCCCAGAAGGCCGGCGTAAAGCACCGACCTGAATCGGCCGCGATGAAAGTAGTGAGCCACCGACTCCGGCCGGAGATAGATCCGCATGATCCCCGCGATCATCAATCCGAAAAGGATGTACAGAGCCGCTTCGCGAAACACTCTAACTGAAGAGGCAATTATTTCGATGAGGATTTCCATGGGCTCATCATAGCAGATAAACCGCGGCGCGTCAGCCGAGTGAAAGCGCCGGCCAAAGCCAGGGGCGCATCCTTCAGAAGTTTGAGAAGGCTACGAATAGTGTTTCGTGAAGGTATAGAATTCCGGGGTAGGGTAACGCTGCGCGCGTCTAAGGAGCTTGTTTGCTCATCTTATCCATCTTTGCCACCACGGCGGACAGCCTGGCCTCGATGTCATTGAGCTTGTTCTGCAGCGCCATATTGGCTCGTGCCTGATCGGCGTCTGTTGAACCCGCGGCTGGGCGGAATGATTGCTTCATATCCCCCAATTCCTGGCGAATTCCCTGCAAGCTCTTGATCACTGCCCGTTCGTTATCCAGGACAGCCTGGGAGTAATTCTGAATCGCTCGCTCAGCGCCGGTTCCTTTTTTCTCGAGGTTGGCCAGCAAGGCGTCGGTCTTGCCCTGCATTGTCTCTGCCATATTAGCCATTCGAGTGGTGCTGTTGACCATGTGAGGCATGCAGGACGCCATTACCCCCATGTAATGGACCATCTGGTCCATGTTCCCCTGCATCCTCTTCACGATCAGGGAGGCCAGCGCAACTTGCAACCAAGAAGAGGCTTGCGGCGATCAGCATGTTTTTCAGGATTTGTGTCATGGTCAAACGCTCACAAAGATTGGGATCGATCAGCTCTCTAGACCGTCCTGTGTTGCGATCAGTCTTTCCAGGCAAAAGTCCCGAATTTTGCCGGATCTGTTACCTCATCCGGGAGAGCCATTCCGAAGACTGCATTGTCCTGTCGCAGTTGAATTCGAATCCCCTTGTCCGGGATAGTGATCTCTTCCTCTCTGGGAAACTCCTTGCCTTTGTCCGTTTTGAAGAATTCAACTACGCGGAACATTCTCTTTGTCTTCCCTTGTGCGTCCAGTTGTTGTGACTTCACGATCAGAAAATCGTTTTTCGACACCCAGAGCAGTCGCTCTCCTTTTCCATCAGGCAGCGAGACGCTGATTACGTAGCAATCGCGACCGTCTGCTTTCTCTTCCTTGAGAATGGTCTCTTTTTCCCCGCCCTTAGGCACAAAGCCCTGGATATCTTCCATGGTAAGACCGGTAGCTCCTATATCCACCGATGGATCGTCAACGTCCAAGGGGAGAGTCTTTCCGGCTGCCGGAATGTACATGAAAGCCTTCGGCTCCTTACCGGGCTCTAACTCAAAGAGAAAGCGCAGTCCTTTGGATTCTTTAGGCTCCACGAAATCGATAAAGAAAGTGCTGGTATCCTGGCTTGTCTTTCCCACGAGCCAAAGAACATGGTCGGAAATAACTTTCTTCCCTTTTAGCGTCTTCACCGTCAGCACCACGCGAAACGAGTCGCTGAAATTCTGCTTAAAGACCTGCTCCAGAATTTCATGCGCTGTCATGGCCTGCGACGTTAAGAGGAATACATAGCAAAACCAGCCCGATAAGGACGAACAAGTACCGATTTATTGTATGGCGCATACCTTCGCGTTCCGTACATGAAATTGGTCGCGTCATGAGTGTGTGAGTGTTCGCGATCAAAAAACCTCTAAAAAGAATGGATTATACTTTTTTGCAAGATACAGTATCTGTAATGGCTTTAATACCATAAAAATACTGCATTCGTCAAGAAATTAAGCTTGCAGGGAAAGCCCATCCGCTGCGCTACAGCTTCATGAAAAAGTCCACACCCACGACAAGCGCCCCAGACTCTATCACATCAGGCTTTTTCTTGACAACCGCTTATTTGCGACGCGCTTATGGGTAGATCTCATGTGCAAAAGAGAGCGATTGAGATGGTGTAGTGCTTTAGTAATGCCCTTATAATAGAGAGTAAACGATATGGTAGGGGCGAGCGGCAATCGCCCTTCGTGGGCTACCGGCCGGTCGCCCCTACCGGGTCGTTGCCCATCAAAGCATTTCTCCTGTTTGACGCTTTTTTCCCAGGCTGATATAGTTTAACATCTGCATGTGTTCAGGAGAGGACCGATGAATGGTATCATGAGGTTAATTCTCGTTGCAGCCGTTTCGGTGGGCGTGGTTGCCACAGCCCAAGCGCAGTGGCCGCTGGGAAAAGAACTGTCCGTGCAGGAAGGGAAGTCCACCGAAAGCGGCACCCTATGTGACGACGACCGGCAGGTACCAAATCTTTGTCTCTCCCCAGGCCAAAGGTCATACGTTTATGCTCGATACAGATACCGGCAGAGTCTGGATCATGAAAAAAGACAGCACATCAGGCGATTTCTCACTGCAACGAGTTTCCGTGGAGCAGGTCGATACTCAAACAACCGGAAAATCGGAGACAAAGCAGACCAAAAGTGGTGATAAGCAATCCACCATTCAGAAGTAATTGGTTGATGATTAAAATATGGTCATCAATGACTGAAGCGCGTCCAACCTTTTCTTGATTCTATCCAACAAACGCTGGTACATAAGTGATCCCGATCTTATGGTCGGCGGGTTGGGACGCGCCGCGGACGGAAAGACAGGGTTGGCAGGGGCTAGATCGCTTGGCTGATCGGAGAACAGAGGAGGAATAGACGCGGAAATGAAAAAGCAGGGATACAAGGTTGCAGTTGTAGGGGCAACCGGCGCAGTGGGAAACGTGATGATCAGTCTCTTGGAGAGCCGGTCTTTCCCGGTGGACGAAATTGTGCTGTTGGCCTCGGGCCGTTCCACGGGAAGGACCTTACGGTTCAAGGGAGAAGATCATCCTGTGAAGGAACTCACTGAATCCTCTTTTGAAGGTGTGGACATAGGCCTATTTTCGCCGGGCGGGTCTGTCAGCGCCCAATTCGCACCGGTAGCCGCGGCCGCCGGCTGCATCGTAATAGACAATACAGCCCACTTCCGAATGGATCCCGACGTGCCTCTGGTAGTGCCGGAAGTGAACCCTGAAGCCATTGCGGGATACAAGACCAGGAACATTATCGCCAATCCTAACTGTTCGACCATACAGATGGTCGTTGTGCTCAAACCTATCCACGATGCGGCAACTATCAAGCGTGTCGTTGTGTCCACGTATCAGTCTGTTTCAGGAACCGGCAAGGACGCCATCGAGGAGATGTTGGTGCAGTCACGAGATATTGCTTCAGCAGTCCAGTGGACGAAAGACTACAATCTGGATACGCTGCGGGAGGCATTGAAACCGTACCGGACCGTGCCCACGACTGTGTACCCTCACCGCATTGCCTTCGAGTGTTTGCCGCACATTGATGTCTTCTTGGAGAATGGCTACTCCAAAGAAGAGATGAAAATGGTGTGGGAGACGCAAAAGATATTGGATCCGTCCATCCGGGTGACGGCTACCGCCGTCCGGGTGCCGACTTTTTTCGGCCACTCGGAATCGGTGAACATAGAGACAGAAAAGAAAATCGGGTCTGAAGAGGCGCGTGAGATTCTGAAACATGCCCCCGGCGTGAAGGTGGTGGACGATCCGCCGTGCAACCAGTATCCACTGACTGCACTTGCAGGAGGAGAGGATGTCACGCTGGTGGGCCGTATTCGTGACGATGACACCATACCTAATGGTTTGAATGTCTGGGTGGTCTCGGACAATATTGTCAAAGGAGCCGCACTTAATGCGGTCCAGATTGCCGAGATACTAATAGACAGGTACCTGTAAACCTCACTGTTTCAGGAATCTTGAGCCGCAACGCGGCTGCCACGTGCTCGGATACGAATCAAATAGAAGAATGAAAGGAATACGGATGAGCGTCAAGCGAGAGGCTGTCATAGTAAGTGCCGTTGTACGCCGCTGGGCTCTTTCGGTGGCACACTGAGCGGCTTCGGCGCGACCAAGTTGGGAGGGATGATTATCCAAGAGGCTGTTAAGAGGGCCGGGATAGAAAAGGAGGCCGTGGACGAAGTCATAATGGGACAAGTGCTCCCGTGCGGGTACGGGCAGAATCCCGCTCGCCAGGCATCTGTTAAAGCGGGCCTTCCCTATGAAACACAATGCTTTACCATAAATAAGGTGTGTGGGTCGGGGCTCAAAGCGGTTATGTTGGCGGCGCAGGCTATCCAGCTCGGGGACGCGGATGTTGTCATCGCGGGGGGAATGGAGAGTATGAGCAACGCCCCGTACTATCTGGAAAAAGCCCGCTTCGGATATCGGATGGGTAACGGCGGCCTGGTTGATCACATGGTCCATGACGGCCTCTGGGACATTGTCAACGATTTCCACATGGGGATCAGTAACGACCTGTGCAGCGAGAAGTACAATGTCTCAAGAGAGGACCAGGACCGATACGCTGCATTGAGCTATACACGGTCGCTTGAGTCTATCAAAGAGGGCCGGTTCAAAGAAGAGATCATGCCTGTTAGCGTGCCCCAGCGAAAAGGCGACCCGAAGATCTTTGACACGGACGAGTGCCCGCGAGAGACTAACTTCGAGGCTTTGAGCAAGATGAAGCCGGCATTTCAGGCGAATGGGTACGCCACCGCGGGCAATGCATCCGTAATCTCGGATGGTGCTGCGGCTATTTGCGTCATGTCTCAGGAGAAGGCAAAGGAGAGAGGGCTGGAAGTGTTGGCCCGGGTGGGCTCCCAGGGGAGCGCCGGTTTGGACATGAAGTATGTCCTCATGGCCCCGATGCTCTCGATTCCCAAAGTCGCCGCCAAGGAGGGCATAGATTACCGCGGAATCGACCTCATGGAGGTCAATGAAGCATTTGCAGGCTCTACTGTGGGCGTTATCCGCGAGTTGAGCCTGGACGCCGATCGGTGCAACGTCAACGGAGGTTCGGTTGCGCTGGGTCATCCCATTGGAGCCAGCGGGGCCAGGGTTTCTCACAACCCTGATTTATGCTATGAAGAACCGGGGAGCCAAGTCCGGCATGGCTTCGCTGTGCCTCGGAGGAGGAGAAGCGGTTTCGCTGTACGTTGATAGGTGATGAAACCCTTGCGGCGACGCCTGCCATTTGTGGTATGGAGGAGTCATGTTTATCAAACCTAATGAACATTCGTTCCTGACGGGCAATGATCCTTTCTTTAAGATGGTCCCGCTGGACGCGACGGAGCTTAGAGCAGACGAAGAATTGGTCTTTGAGCCTCGCCATGAGGGCTTTATAGGCATACCTCACGGGGGCCTGGGCATGGGGCTGTGTCTGGATGCCTGGCGTCGGATTGGACAGCTCCCATATCCTGTTGACGTGCACTTCAAGTTCGGCGGCTCCGGAATAAATATAGGGGATAGGGCCGTATTTACAGTGGAACAGGGCCCTAAAGGCGAAGAGCCGCGTATCTCCGCGCGTATAGGCAAAGAAGGCGACAAAACACCTTATCTGAGAGCCGAGATTCGTGCTGCCGCACATTCTGGCAGGCCGGTCAGTCTTCCGGCGCTGCCTACTGAGCAATTTCGCGGCCTCCCGTACTACAAAAACTGCTTTGTATGTGGACACCACCGCACGGTAACCGGCTTGCAGCGAAGGTTTAGGCTCCACGCCTCGAACGGGACCACCGTGATAACCACCCCCTGGGGTTATGACTCGGCTGATGTGGACAGGGGAGAAAGTTTTCTCATTGGAAAAGAAGAGCTTCACCCTGCGGTTCTCATCTCAATATTTGACGAGAACACAGCGTGGGGAGGCTTTATGATAACAAGAGCTGCAGGGCTGTCGGTCCGAGTCGATTTCACGCTTTTGAGGCCCGTGGGAAGAGAAGAGAAACTGCTTTTTGTGGGCGAGCCCTCGGGTATACGCGGCAATCCTCGGAACCCTCGTTTCTTTCTTGCCCAAGGGACCATACTCTCCATGGCTGATCCGGGAAACCCGGAGCCAGTCGCTTACGGACGGGGGGAGTGGTTAATCATGGATCAATACACCAAGCAAATTAAGCGGAATCTTCTTCCCGAGGATGACTGGAGCTGGATTTTCCCGGATGACGGGGAATAGGGGTGTATCACTCATTTGAAAGGGCATTGGCATAATTGATAATCGGAGCATCCATTCACTTACACGGGGAATCTTCGGATTCCTGTCATTGCGAGGAGTGAAACCCCGCGTTCCGCGGGAAAGCGAGTTGACAGTGGGACCGTCCCGCGCGGAACGCGGGATTGCCGGTCATTCGTCACCCCGGACTCCGATCCGGGAGTAGCGCTGGCGTCCCTGCCGGCTTTGGAGCGACCGGCACGGAGGCCGGTCCAACCAGATTCCCGCTTGCGCGGGAACGACGACGAGCGTTCCGCCCGTCGCCCTTGAGATTGCTTCGCTTCGCTCGCAATGACAATTTTTTGCCGCCCGTAAGTGAGGGACTACTAATCGTAGAAGACGTTTTGAGGTGACAGAGTGTTCGAACACGTTGTTGAAGGAGTTCGGTGGATACCGGGCAAAGATAAGTTTCTTCCCGACTCCCACATGTACGTGGTGGGGAAGCCTGAATCAGACGATTTTTCACTGGTAGATTGTGGGCTCATGGAGATGGGTGCCTACAAGCTGGAGGGATTGGAGAGTTGCGGAATCCCCTTCGATAAGGTGAAGCGGATCATTATGACGCACACTCATCTAGATCATATTGGATGCCTCCCGGAAATATTGAAAGCTATCCCCGGGGCGGAAGTGTGGGTCCATAAAGACGAGGCTGACTACCTCGAACGCGGTGATGCCCGAATAGTTTGGGGCAATCAAATGTTCGAGTCCATGATCCGATCGCAGTACAATATTCCTAAAGATCTCTTCAGGATAAAGGTCCATAGAAAGCTCGAAGGCGGGGAGAATCTCGACCTCGGCGGAATCGCATTCAAGGTGATCCATCTGCCCGGACATTCCGCGGGGAGCATCGGCCTCTTCAATAACGAACACAGGCTCTTAATGTCAGGTGACACGATATATGCCGACGGAGCCATCGGTCGCTATGATTTGGTTTCAGCGAACCCGGCCGACCTCAAGCGGTCCCTCGACCTGATTGCAGCCCTGGACGTGAACGTTCTCTTGCCCTGTCATAACAGGATCGTGAAGAGCGGTGCCGGACCTATGGTGGAGAACACGGTGCAACAATGGACCCCCCTCCTGGGCGGATAGAATTGCCTATATGATGAGGATTCAAATATGGGAAAAACGGTTGCTGAAAAAATTATTGAGGCCCATCTGGTAAAAGGAAAACTCGAACCCGGTTCCGAAATAGCCATCAAAGTTGACCACACTCTCACGCAAGACGCGACCGGCACCATGGCCTTTCTGGAATTTATGGCTATGGGTGTACCGAGAGTGAAAACGGAAGTTTCCGTTAGTTATGTGGATCACAATCTTCTGCAATCGGATTTCAAGAACGCGGACGATCACCGATTCCTGAGAAGTGCCGCTTCCAAGTATGGGGTGATCTACAGCAGACCCGGCAACGGCGTGTCTCACCAGGTGCACCTGGAGCGCTTCAGCGTGCCGGGCAAGACGCTTCTCGGTTCGGACAGCCACACCCCGACCAATGCCGGAAGTTCCATGCTCGCCATCGGGGCTGGAGGATTGGACGTTGCCATGGCCATGGCGGGTCACCCCTTCCACCTCTCCATGCCGAGGATTGTGGGCGTGCGACTCACCGGCTCCCTGCAGCCGTGGGTGTCTGCCATGGACGTAATCCTTGAAATGCTGCGCAGGCTGACAGTGAAGGGTGGGGTGGGGAAAATTTTCGAATATTTCGGGCCGGGCGTCGAGAATCTCTCCGCAACGGACCGAGCCACCATAGGGAACATGGGTGCGGAGTTAGGAGCCACTAGCAGCATGTTTCCTTCCGACACTCGCACGCGGGAGTTCCTCGAAAGCCAGGGACGAGGTGAGGTCTGGACCGAAATCGTGGCTGACACGGATGCCAGGTACAGCGAAATCATTGAGCTTGACCTCAGCGCGCTCGAGCCGTTGATTGCCTGTCCCAGTTCCCCCGGCAACGTAAAGAAGGTTTCCGAGGTGGAAGGAATCGACGTTTCCCAGGTGATTGTCGGCTCTTCGGTTAACTCCTCGTTCCGAAACTTCATGGTAGTCGCCAAGGCTGTTGAAGGGCGGCATTGTCACCCGGACGTGAGCTTCGAGATCAACCCCGGCAGCAGTCAAGTCCTGTTAAACGTGGCAGAGGCGGGTGGAGTCCAGGACCTCATTTTGAGTGGAGCGCGCATCCACCAATCAGGGTGCCTGGGATGCATCGGCATGGGACAAGCCCCCGCTACAGGAGCGGTCTCATTGCGGACTTTCCCCAGGAACTTTCCGGGCCGTAGCGGGACCTTTCCCGACCAGGTTTATCTGTGCTCGCCTCAGACAGCCGTTGCAGCCGCGATTTTAGGAAAAATTACCGATCCGAGAGCGCTCGGGGAATATCCGCGGGTTTCGGACCCGGTCAAGTATTCGCTCAATGATGAAAACCTGGTTCATCCGGCTTCAGATCCATCGAGCGTTGAAATCATCATGGGACCGAACATCAAGCCGTTCCCAAAGTTCGGCCGGCTCGAAGAAGCCATAGAGGGCACTGTGATAATCAAGGTGGGGGACAACATCAGCACGGATGAAATCATGCCCGCTGGGAGCAAGATCCTCCCCTTACGGAGCAACATAGAGGCCATCAGCGAATTTGTCTTCGACAAGGTTGACCCGGATTTTCCGCGCCGCTCTAAGAGCGCGAAGCTGGGCTTTGTCGTCGGGGGGGAAAACTACGGGCAAGGTTCCTCGAGGGAACACGCTGCCATAGCGCCGCGCTTCCTCGGCATCCGCGCCAAGCTGGTCAAGAGCTTCGCGCGGATACATAAGGCCAATCTCATCAACTTCGGCATACTTCCGCTGACTTTCTCCGATCCCAATGACTACGAGATGGTTTCCAGTGATGATCGAATCCGCTTTGAAGGGGTCCGAGCCGCGGTGGAGCAGGGGAAAGAGGAGTTGATTGCCGAACTGCTGCCGTCCGGCAGAAAAATGCTTTTCAGGCTGGACGTGACTGATCGAGAGAGAAAGATCCTCCTCGCGGGCGGCCTCATAAATCTCGCCGGCCAGAGTTCCTGACACTGAGCTAGAGCGCCGGCATTCGTATCCGGCCCGTACTCCAACATCCAGTTATTTAAAGTAGTTGCCAAAAACATTGTCTCCTCGGCCATCCCAGACAGGGAATCAGGAACGCTCACGGTGACGGGGGTTATCTCCGTCATTCCTGCGAACAGCCATGACCTGCCAGTCGCAACGGAACACGAAAGTGCTGCGATAGAGTCTGGTGCCACGGATGCGTCCCGCCCTGCGGGATTCATCCGTGCCTGCCGGTTATTACTCGATGGTCTACGGATACCCCTCCAGCAAGAGACCGTAGTGGCTGGAACGTCCCGACGGACCCGGCCCAGCACGGATCAGCCTCCGGCACATCCGTGGCACCATATTTCTAACAGCTCCTGCACAAAGGGCAGGCGCTATCAGGTCAAACCAGGAATCGTTGTACGCGCGAAGGAATTTCGCCCCCATTTGGGCGACCACCGGTTGCCCCTACACCCCAGATCAAAGTTTCCCCGCGCATCGATCCGGGGACCGCGGTGATCACGCAGTTAGAGCGATCATTACAGCAAATCGGGACATATCTTTGGGAATTTTGCCTGAAGCTTAGGATGGTTGGCGGGTAGGGCCTTTATCGGTTTTCTGGCGGACAAAAATCTCGTCAGGGTCCTGATCTTTGAGAGGAACGAGGCTGTTCCCATGATGGAATAGCAGGCGCTCCGGGTCTTTTTCCTGAACAACTATTGTCACCGCGGGTCCGGAATCCCAGAACAACGTTAGAAGAGGGGGGGTGTACGAGAAGCCGCCTGTTCCTGCCCCGATCCAGGCTTGTCCCTCATCTCCCCTGTAAATAGCGCGGAAGGTCCCGTTATTATTGAATACAAGTTTCATGAGCCGACTGGTGACCGGAATATCCTGCCCTTCTACCACCTTTGACGTAAGTACCCAAGTGCCGGTCAAACGGGACGCGTCGCCACTCTTTTCAGCGGACTTCGGTTGACTGGTGCAGGAGACAGCTAGAGTACCGAGGAGGAGAAGACCCAGGATTGGGATACACCGGCGGAGGCGCTTGGCTTTTTCCATAAGATGACAGCGTGTAAAGGGATGCCCTGTAAATGGACGAGGCGATCGGGCCTAAAGGCTAATCGCCTCGTCATTTAAATCTACATAGGTATATAAGTGGTCCCTAATGGGACCAACTCGATCTTAGTACCAGCCGCTGGAAGAGCTGCTCGCAGGCCAGTAACCACCACTGCTGCTGGATGAGCCATAATTGCCGTAGTTGTAACCACTGCTGCTGGATGAGCCATAGCTGCCGTAGTTGTAACCACTGCTGCTGGATGAGCCATAGTTGCCGTAGTTGTAACCACCGCTGCTACTGGAAGCAGGCATGCAGGTGTAAGCCGGTGCACAACCGTAGGTCATGCCGCTGCTTGAAGAGCTTGCCGGCCAGTAGCCACTGCTCGAAGAGCTGGCTGGATAGTATCCGCTGCTCGATGAACCGCTGCTGTAACCTTTGCCGTACGCGCCGCCGCCCCAAGAAGCATAGGGGGCCCAGGCATAGAAGCCCATAGCAAACGTCGCGAACACCATCACCATACCGACAACCGCAAGCGTCACTGCAAATCTTTTCATTTAAACAAATACCTCCTCATGGAATAAACGTCTCAATATTCTGCCCTCATGTTCGAGGACAGTTTTTCCCTCTTGAAAGTGAGACAAGGTGTTACTCCATCGCTATCACTAACGGGAGCCTTTGTCAATGATTATTTGGTCTGCTGGCTCCCTACAGTACAACACCTTCTGGGCAACAAGCCCGAAAAGTCCCTTGACTCACCTCGGCTGTCTGCTAGGATTCCCCCAAATCCGGTCATTGTCAAGGAATTTCTCACATGGGACGAAATCGCGAACTGGCTTACACAACGGCACCGATAAAGGATTTGCGGGCAATCAGGCATCTACGCGGCTCAAAACGTGTGTATAAAAAAACTGCAATAACAGCATTATGCACAGTTATAATAATTCTCTTTATAGCGAAATTGTCGCTACTGATTGTAACCGCAGGTGAAGGCCGGTTTGACAGCATCGATGCAGAAGATCATCGAGGAGAGCTTCGTACCACACCGGAACTATCGGCAGCGCCATCAGGCTTCGACAGCCTACTCAACGGATTCAGACCGGCGACCGCCGCTGCAACAGAGGCCAAGGTGGACACTGCCACTGGAGAGGGCACGAGGGCCTCGCTCGAGGACAGGATACGCCAAGTTGGCGAGCTCCTTCTTGCTCGCGACGTGGTTAGAGCCAGGGAAATTGTCCGGCAAGCAATGCGTGACTGCGAGTCCGGTGAAGAGAACGTCCGAGACTGTTCTCAATGGGCGGAATTCTTGCGCGGCCTCAGCTCAGTCTTAGCCAAGCCGACCGAACAAAAAGTTGTCAAGAATTCACTCGGCATGGATTTGGTCCGTATGCCTGCAGGGGAATACATGATGGGTAGCCTCAAGCGGGAGATGGACTGGGTCAGACTGACTTTCAAGAAGATCTGGAGGGAGGGGCACAAGCAGTGGTTTCAGGATGAACTCCCCTTGCATCCTGTGCGTATTACCCGTCCTTTCTATATGGGCGCTACCGTCGTTACAGTCGGGCAGTTTCGGCAGTTTGTTAAAGACACTAACTACAAGACCGATGCTGAAAAAGGCGACGGGGGAATGATATTCAGCAAGAAGGAGGAACGTTGGGTTCCGCAAAAGAATATGAAATGGGACGCCGTACCCTGGTCTCTTGCAGATGATCAGCCTGTCGTCTTTGTTTCATGGAATGATGCTCAGGCGTTTTGCCGATGGTTGAGCCGCAAAGAGAAGCAGACTTATCGGCTGCCCACCGAGGCTGAATGGGAGATGGGTTGCCGGGGAGGTTCAGTCTGGACCCGATTTCCGTGGGGAGATCGCCTGCCCGGGGATAGAGACACCAATTTCGGCGACGGCAACCCGAAGCTTCCCGAAAGCCTCACCACCGTAAGCGACGGCTATGAAAACGTGTCGCCGGTGCGGGCCTTTCCTCCCAACGGATACGGCCTCTACGACATGGGAGGAAATGTGATGCAGTGGGTGGAGGACTGGTACGACAGGAACTATTACGAGACATCTCCCCTGGAAGACCCCAAGGGACCAGGGACTGGTACAGGTAGAATTAACAAGGGGGGAAACTGGTACGCCAGTCCGGCGGATTGCAGGTGCGCATTCCGCGGCTTTTCGGGACCGAGCATGAGTTTCTGGAACTTGGGTTTTCGAGTTGTTCTGGAGGAGAAGGAGACCGAAAAGGGGACTCTGGCCTCCAAAACGGGTGATTCAGAGGGGGCTAAAGGCAAATCATCCCCGGAGAAGTACTTCCCGCCGAGTGACGAAGATGGGCTGCGCCTTTTCCGCCAGGCTATGTTCGCGGCTCAACAACAGCAGTGGGACCAGGCCATCGAGGACCTCGAGGAGGCGCAAAAAGTTTATGAAAAGCGGGAAGATTACAAATGGATAGCCAGGGTGAAAGCTACGCTGGCAGGCATTTATGCGGAACGGAACAGAAAATATAAGAGCAAAGAGCTCTACACCCAAGCCCTTGCGGAATTCCGAAAAATGGGCGACGCTGCCAACTCCAGGATTATCCTTGCGCGCCTGGAGGAACTCGAAACATCGCCAGGCGTCAAGGTGGTCGAGATAAAGAAAGGGGGGATCGCGGACAAGGCGGGCGTTGTTGCGGGAGACATCATAATCGAGTACGCGGGGAAACCGGCTTCCGAGTAATAGGTTTTAAGAAGCTTGTTGATGACTACTCGCGATCCGGCCAAGTAACACTGAGCGTCGTGAACAACGGTGAAATCACCACCACAGTGGTCTCAGGCGGTCCTTTGGGCGTTGCCCTGGAAGATATAAAACGGCCCCCGCGGCCCGCACGGCCTGCCGAAGAAGTAAGGCCCCGCGCTAGACAAAGAGCTAGGCCAGCGAGAACCAGACGGTGATACGAAAGTGCTTTCACCCAGGCAATTTTCTCGAGAGACCGACCTTGTCCTTGCGAGGATTGAAGTCCCCGGACGCGGGAAAGCAATCTAATCGGTGGGACCGTCCGCGCAGAACGCGGGATTGCAGGTCATTCGTCACCCCGGACCCCGATCGGGGGCACGAAATGGCGGGCGTCCCTGCCCGCCGCTACCAAATCGTAGGCACCGGCGTCCCTGCCGGTGCTGGATTCCCGGTGGGACAGGCATCCTGCCTGCTGTCGAGGACGGGCAAGATGCCCATCCCCACCGCGGGACGCCCATCCCACCGGAGATTGCTTCGCTGCGCTCGCAATGACAACCGCTCCCCCGCAAGACTGAATGCATACCCGACGAGGGATTCGAGAGCAGGATCTGTCACCATGAGCGGTTTCGGTTTCCGGATTCCCTCGTGCCCGTGAATGACGGGTGAGCGCAGAGTCACCTTTCAGGCGTGATCCCGAATCTTTTGTATGAGTTGACTAGTGGATATTCCACTGATATGCCTTACGAATTCTACTCTTCCCCCTCTTGCTTTAACAATAGCTTCGCCGACGACCTCCTTGCCCTTCCAGTCTTCCCCTTTGACCAGGATGTCCGGACGCGCCTCTTTGATGAGAGTCAGGGGGGTGTCTTCCTCGAAGACCACCACATAATCCACGAAGCTCAAGGCAGATACCAGTTCCACACGATCAGACTGAGCAATGATTGGGCGCCCGGGTCCCTTTATGCGCGTGACCGACCGGTCGGAATTGATGCCGACCACCATAACCTCCCCCATGGCGGACGCTTGGCGCAAGATTTCGAGATGTCCCGCATGAAACAAATCAAAGCACCCGTTTGTGAAGACGATCTTCTGTCCCTGGATTCTGTGGTTGCGAAGCACCGCGCCGATGTCTTCCAGGGCGACTGTCTTGCTGCTCAAAGGCTTCTCCCTAAGGGCATTGATCATCTCATCGAGACTAACTGACGCGGCGCCAAAGCGTGCTACCACAAGCGACGCGGCCAAATTGGCCAGACTGATAGCGTCTTCGATGGAGAGACCGTTTGCCACAGCGAGAGCGAGCGCTGAGATGACAGTGTCACCCGCTCCGGTGACATCAACGATTTCCATCGGCTTCACAGGAAAATCCTGCACCTTACGCGGAGTGACCAGCGTGATCCCCTCTCTCCCCCGAGTGATGATCAAGGCTTCCGCTTCCGTCTGGTCCAAAAGTATTCGACCCGCCTCCACGAGGGTTTCTTCGTTCCGAATCTCGACGCCCGAAGCAACTGAGGCTTCTCGTACGTTGGGGGTTATGTACGTGGCGCCTCGGTACCGCCTAAAATCCATCCCCTTGGGGTCCACCAAAGTGGGAATGCGGTTTGACCGAGCGGACGACAGGATGGTTTCAAGCAGAGCCGGTGTGAGAAAACCTTTACCGTAATCGGAAATGATCGCGGCCTTGACCTGGGGCATAACTGACTTGATGTCTTCGAGAACCGCGCTTTCTATTTCAGGGGGAATATCGCCAATTCTTTCTTCATCGATGCGGACGATCTGCTGGTTTCTGGCCACCACACGGGTCTTTATCGTGGTGGGACGGGAAGGGTCGTCCTTTAACCAGAAACTCTCTACAGCCATCTCTTCACAATTCTTCTTGAACCAGGTACCGGGATTGTCCTTACCAACCGTGGCGAATAGCGCCACTGTTCCACCCATGGTAACCAGGTTCTTGACCACGTTCCCCGCTCCTCCAAGTCTGCGAAGGCGATCATGGGCCACCACCACAGGCACAGGCGATTCAGGGGATATGCGCTCAACTTCTCCCAAGACGTATTCGTCAACCATCACGTCTCCGGCCACCAGAATCGGTGCCGGTTTCATCGCTCTGACCAGATTCTCGTTCAATTGGCATCCTCCGCAGCCCAAGCATCCATGATCGCTCTTTTCTCCGCCCCTTCGCCTTGCCTATGAGAGCAGCCGAGAGGACAAAAAGAGACTACAGCTCAAAGCGACCCACAACTTAATACCCTCCATTAGGAAGATTTTGCAACAAATTCAAGCATCTCCGAAAGCGAGCAAAATACTATAAGTTACTTGCATAAATATGGACAACCATAAGTTTATAATTGATTTTTATGGGTTTTCTTGTTAGAGGGAAGGTGTTGGGTGGAACAACCGGTGGCCCGCGAGTCTAGAGTCACCCCCTGGCATCAGGGCAAAGACACGGACCTGTCGTGGTTTCACGCAGCTTTACGATAATGATAGTCAATGCGTATTGATAGGAGACCCCATGCCTTGCTTCACTTCCGGGAACCTCCACACTCCCTTAGGGCCATGTGGCGGCATCATTATCGTCCCGAGCAAGAACAAGCGAGACAGGAAATCACAGGCGCTAAGCCGTTGCACATCTTCTCTTACTAGTGAACAAAGCTCACGCCGACGGCCTGATGACATTAAACCGCCGGCGTGGCTTTCCTTACCATCGAGCCTTTTAGAGTCTTACTCAGGACTCAATACTGCAGCCGTCTTTGCAATGGGCTACTCTCGGGATCTTAAACCTTTTCAAGGCGCCCTCCTTTCCCTCTGTGGGAAGAGGTTGATTGATTTGCATAGCTATAGTTAGTCATCGTCTGCCCATCTTGTCAAGATTCGGCGCCACCCACCCATCGGAGCGAATCGAGAAAGCATGAGAACAACAAGTCAATCAGAAGAAGAAATATCAGAGCACGCTGCCCACCAACCCAGCGGAGAGTCTGAACAGGTGACTCGGCCGGGTACCGCTTCTCCGGACGCGGCCCGGGGGACCTGGCGTGCAAATGAGATTTTCAAGCGAGCAAGGTCCCTGACGAGACCGATCATCGGTGGGTTGTTCTTCGGGGCCCTCGGTGCGCTGGCTATCAGCCTGATCTCGCATTTTGCCGTAGTTGTTCCCCTCGAAAGAAACCTCTTGTCTGCGGAAGTCCGCGGTCTGGCTACGGATATCGACTCTGCCGTCCGGATGAGGAGTTCGATTATAAGCATGGCGGCAGGCGACTCCGAGTTGGACAGTTTTCTGGAAACCGGCGGTTTGGACAATCTGCTAAGTGCGCTTCGGAAGCATTTTCCGGATTTCCTCAGCGTCGAAGCCACAAACGACCGCGGGCAAATCCAGGCTATGGGCGGCGAGCTGCCATTGCCTCAGGCAGGCCTATTTTCTAAGAATCCCTCTGAAAAGACCTCCGCGCTTAATTTAGCTATCCAGCACAATAGAGGAGCCTTCCACGATGACCCGGAAAACAACTGCTTTTTCATCACCTGTAAGCATGTAGGCGCAGAGGGAGGCAAATGGTTTACCAGAAGCAGGTTTTCTCGAGAGTCTGTCGCCCCGATTCTGAAAGCTAATTCAACTCGTGGCGTGAACCTTGTACCTGTCTCTGGAGTATCCAAAGATATTCCCGAAGGTCCGATATCCATTTCCAGGCCGGAATTGTCAGCGGTCAGAACTTTCGGCAGTTGGTGGCGCGGCCCCATTGGTGCAGAGGCACTGCTTACCATGCCCGGTTGGCTAATACGTATTGAAAATAGCCAGACGCCTCTCCTTTTGTGGCGTCTGCCAATCGCGGCTCCTCTACTCCTTCTCCTTTTCACCTTTGTGGCAGGCTTTATCCTCAGGCAAGCGCCTCTTCGCGGCAGTTGTGATCGAGATGCCGCCGAGGAAAACGCCGGTAACCAGTTCCCGGCCCAAGACGAGAAGCCGGCTACGCAGTTTGAACCCTCCAAGGAATCAGACAGCTTGTCCGAACACACCAGTGAGAGATACTCCCCTTTGGAAAAGGATCATGGCCCATTGCAGCAGGAACCCGAATCTAAAGAACAAGCTCGTATGAAGAAATGCGATTCTGTCGATCGGGACGACTCACCATGCCTGCCGGAGCTTCTGACGATGCCAGGCGCTGAAATCCCTGGGGACACTGATTTTTTGCCGGAGACGCTCGAGGTGTCCTGGTTTGAGCCTTGTGAAGACCCCCAGCGAGCGGAGATCCCCCATCAATCTCTGGGTAAGTTTACCGCCCCTAGTTGACGTCCAACCCCTGTGAAATAACCAGGTTTTGGTGTAGAATCACGTCCAAAAAAGCACCGGGGGGTATTTTGCCAAGGTGCCCCCAGTCGTTTCAAGCTCTTGGGGTTGAGGGTCAAGGATCGTGGACGGCGGGAGCAGATCGCGGGTGGGAGGCGAATTGACGCGACGCCAGGACTGAAATCACGCTCGACATAAAGCCGGCGCGAAACGCGTGCCGCTGTACAACAATGAACCATGGGGACAGGCCGGGTCACAATGAATAAAGTACTCACAATTGCGGGTTCGGATTCCGGTGGAGGGTCAGGCATTCAGGCTGACCTGAAAACTATTCTTTCTCTCGGCGGATACGGCATGAGCGTCGTAACCGCCGTGACAGCCCAGAACACCTTGGGTATTCAGGGCATGGTCCCGATCGCTCCGGAGTTTGTTGCTTTGCAACTTGAATCTACGCTGGGCGACATTGGAGCGGACTGCGTCAAGACGGGCATGCTGGTCAACGCAGAAATTGTGCGCGTTGTGGCAGAGAAGATCGCTAAATATCAGATTGAAAAAGTAGTGGTGGATCCGGTCCTCGCCTCCGAATGGGGGTCAGTGCTGCTGGACGAAGAGGGACGAAAAGCAGTTGTCAAAGAACTATTTCCCGTGGCTTATCTCCTTACCCCCAATATCCCGGAAGCTGAAATACTGACCGGCAAAACGATCACCACCGTATCCGACATGAAAAAGGCAGCGAAAAGACTCCAGAAAATGGGTCCCAAGTACGTCTTGGTAAAGGGGGGGCATCTCAAAGAGATGGCTGTGGACGTGCTGCACGACGGAAGTCAGCATTACGAGTTCTCGACCGAGCGTGTGCGGACGCGTCACACTCATGGCACAGGATGTACTTTGGCGTCCGCCATAGCCACACGCCTGGCACAGGGCATCTCCCTCATGGAGTGCATAGACCAGGCAAAGCGGTACCTGTACAGGGCGCTCAGGTTCTCACTCAGTCTCGGAGGCGGTATCGGCCCGACGAACCATTTCGCGTCCATCACCAGAGAAATCGCACGGACCCATGCTATCGAGGAATTGGACAAGGCGCTGGAACGTCTGAAGCGGCTGAATATTGGGCATCTGATCCCCGAAGTTCAGTCAAATCTTGCCTATGCCATTCCATTTGCCGAATCCGTCGACGACGTCGCCTCTTTCCCGGGGCGCATCGTCAGGCTGGTCAATACAGTTGCCACTCTCTCCTCGGCCAGGTTCGGGGCCTCCAGACAGATACATCATCTGGTATTGGCCGCCATGGAATATGATCCGGAGCGGCGCTCGGCCATGAGCATCGCCTATTCGGATACCCTTGTAAGACGCATTCGCTCCCTGGGCTACACTGTGGCAGAATTCGATCGGAGTCGCACTCCCCCGGATCTACAGCAGGAAGAGGGGAGCACGCTGGCCTGGGGCGTTCAGGATGTAATGGAGGAACTCGGGAAAGTCCCTGACGCCATTTTTGACCGCGGCGCAGTCGGTAAGGTGCCCATGATTAGAATCTTCGGAAAGGATCCCGGTTCCGTAGTAAACCTTATAGCCAGACTCTGACCGAGCCACATGCGTTAAGGCCGCATCTTGGCATTGTCCTAATTTTGGACACCATGAGTGGTCTGTACAAACCGTCACCCCGGACTCCGATCCGGGGTCCAGTCTCGCGTCCCGCAGGATGGATTCCGGCGTTTGCCGGAATGACGGCCGCCACACTAAATTCGGACAGTATCCCCGTCTTTGACAATTTGTTAGAAACGATTAATATGTAGCAAGAACCAGAGCAATTGTTATGCGGTTGCACCCGCTACCCCAAACGGACTCGCTCTGAAAATAGTCATCATGCTTGATTGAAGGACTGACTATGTCAGGTTCGTTGGTAGATCCCTACAGACGAGTTGTTGATTACTTGAGAGTATCAATCACGGATCTGTGCAATCTGAGATGTCTCTATTGCAGGCCGCCGGAGGGCGTCCAGCTGATTTCGCACGACGAGATCCTCCGATACGAGGAGATCTTGACCATCATTCGCCTAGCCAGAGACATGGGTGTTCGAAAGCTCAGAATAACCGGTGGTGAACCCCTTGTTCGGCGTGGAGTTCTGGATTTCTTATCCAGAGTGACAAGAATGGATGGGATCGAGGATGTGGGGCTCACAACAAATGGGGTGCTGCTGGCTTCCATGGCACGGGACCTTAGGGCAGCAGGACTGACTCGTATAAATATCAGCCTTGATTCCATGCGGCGCGAAACGTTCAAGGAGATCACCGGTAGCGACTGCCTCGAAGCTGTTCTTGAGGGCATTAACTGCGCCCTTAGAGAAGGCTTTGATCCGGTCAAAATCAACGTAGTGCTTCTTGAGGGGATGAACGAGGCAGACGTACCAGCCTTCGCGCGCCTCACTCTGGACCGGCGCGTTGACGTCAGGTTCATCGAACGCATGCCTTTCGGGGACGAACTCGGCCGGCGATCCCCGGACTCCTTCAGCGCCGAAAAGGCCCTGGAAATGATACGTCAGGAAGTGGGCGAGCCACGTCCGGTGGATCGCGATCTTCGTGGCGGCCCGGCTGCGATGTTCAGCCTGCCCGGCGCCCTGGGCCGCATAGGGATAATAGATCCTGTGACGGGCCACTTTTGCGGCACTTGCAACCGGCTGAGGTTAACCGCCAGAGGCACATTGCGCCCCTGTCTGCTTGGTCCCCTGGAGATAGACATTAAGACCGCCCTAAGACGCGGAGCTTCGCTCAAGGAGCTGTCTGAGATCATCAGGCGAGCTGTGCTTGCCAAACCTGTGGGCCAGCCTTCGAGTTCGACGGCCATGCGGGACGGGATGAACCTGATCGGTGGATAGAAGCGCCGAATGGCCAATAATCCGCTCTCTTTCATAGTAGTAAACAGGAATACCGCTGATCTTCTGGTCAGATGTCTCGACTATATTTTCCAGTCAGACCTCGACCAGAATCCCGAGGTAGTCGTTGTGGACAATGGCTCCAGCGATGATTCTGTCTCACGTGTGAAAGAGCGGGTATCCGCAGGTGATCGTGATAGAGGCCGGCCGTAACCTAGGGTTTGCAGCAGCCAATAATAGAGCTGTCCAGCAAGCGAAAGGCGACTTCCTCTTGCTCGTAAACACTGATGCGCTTCTGCAAAAGGGTTGCGCACAGTCTCTCTTGCAGATAATGGAGGCCGATCCTCGCGTGGGCATGGTGGGACCTCAGCTATTGAACGAGGACGGGAGCCTTCAGACTTCGTATGAGGCCGCGCCGACTCTTGCGACTGAAACGCTCAACCGAAGTCTCCTGAAACGTCTGTTCCCTTCGAAGTACCCTGGAAAGAGTCGCAGGCCGGCAAAGCCGGAAGATGTCGAAACCCTCATCGGCGCGGTAATGATGATCAGGCGACAGGCGCTGGAGGCGTTGGGAGGATTTGACGAGGACTATTTCTTTTTCATGGAAGAGACCGATCTGGCTGTTCGGATGCGCGAAGCCGGCTGGAAGGTCGTGCACGATCCGCTTGCTAGCGCGGTACATCTTCAGGGGGCCACGGCAAAAACGTACCAAGCGTCTGCCCGCATAGAGTTTTATCGTTCCCGCTACCTTTTCTTTCGCAAACACTACGGCGTCAGAGCGACGCGTCTCTTAAAGGGCGTCCTTACAACTAACCTGGCTCTGAATGTCCTCGCTCTCGGATTTATCTCCCTGCTAACCTTGGGTCAAGCCGAGAAAGTCGCTGCGAAATACCGCGTCAGGGCCGCACTTTGGAAATGGCATTTGAAAGGGTGTCCCGAGGGTTTCGGGCTGCCGCGGGACTAGCCTCAGCGGACGAGTATTCCAACTAACCCCAACGGCTTGCGTTCCTCGATATCAGGCGCTGGGAACAAGATCCAATAAGTTATGAGAACGTTTGCCGTTTCCAGAGTCTTGCGAGAAGTGCTCGGAGCACGTGAGAAAGCTGCTCAAAAGGCCACGTGCAAGATTAACCAAAGATGGTATTTATTTGATATGGATGAGTTCCTTTAACAATCTCAATTCCGCATTTTGCCTCCATTTTGGTCATAATGGATTCGCAATGTTGACAATTAACAAGGCAAGGGGACAAGTGAATCTTCGTTGGCTCGGCTTCGAGAGGCGAATTCCAAAACTTCATAACGGCAAGTCTAGGAAGTAATTGGTCTCCTGGGCAGCCTCCACAGCTCGCAATGCCCATCAATTCCACCTTTTGCTCCGCGTACCTTGCTGAATTCCCCGACACGTCTGCTGAATGCAACCAAGCAGCGGGAACACCCAACGCAGACCTTGTTCATTCCCTTCTCGCAGCCGACTATCAGTAGCCTTTCCATTTTTATCTCCAATTCCTCGGTTGACTGGCCCTTTCTCAGCGGCTCTCTGTCGGTTTTGTCAATCAAAGGTCGAAGTTATGTCGCTGAATCTTACCTCGTGTCACGAGCCGCTCATCTTGCGGAAGCTGAATGAAATAGCGAATCGGGAGTATTTTTTCCACAGGATCATTAGTCTCAATCAGAGCTGTGCCTTTCAAGTGAGACTGGCCGCTCCTGCGTTTCACTCGGACGGAGAATTGAAAATCCGCCTTGCCTCCAGGCGGTACGACCACTTCTTGTGGAACCAAAACCACCTCATCTGAACCGCTGGATCTTGCTGCTTTCAATGCAATTGGTTTTGTCCAGTAATTGTTGGCCGTCAAAGGAAATACAGCATCCTTGTCACAGTCCGGTAAACGCATGGCCACAGTGAGCGGGTCGAGGCTCAGGTGCCGGATGACGTTGAATATTAGTTTTATATTTAGTCTGGGTTGCTCCGGATCATTGGAGTGGATATTAATGATCTTGAATTGTTGACCCGGTCCATGCCGAACGTATCTATCTGGGCGTGGATCTTGCCCGAGGATCCCGGGGCTATTCTTTGGCTGCCCCTGTATTCGCTCTTGCACAACCGCAAGATGATTCGATTCGCTCAAGGATAAGCACTTCATCACCAGTATTCGTGCAAGATCAGTTCAGCCGATGGGGATTCGCCGTGAATCACGTCTCCGAAGTCGTGCTCCAGCACGGCGACAACTTATCCTGGGACCCGCTCCCGCAAGTAGGGAAGCGGGTACCCAAAATAATAAGAATATCCCGTTAACGATTGTCTTCTTTGATCATGATGAAAATACTCCCTCCCAGGATGCAATTTCTTCAGCAGAGACTAGTTTTCCATACAGGTTGAGCGAAAACCGTCGTTACATCTCCATTGTTCCATCCCTCGAAAGGATGACAGAATCTGGTGTCTGATTTCTCGGAAGAACACCCTTGACTCATTGTCAAGGGCTGAACTAAGGTGTAACCGATCACTAATTTCGAGTCAAACGAGTATTTTTGACAGTTGTGATCGTTTTTTTCGAACGGATGGTAGAAAGATGGAGCTTCGCCAACTGAAGACTTTTCGAACCGTGGCCACACTCTTGAGCTTCAACCGGGCCGCGGACGTGTTGAACTATGCCCAATCAACTATCTCAGCACAGATAAAGGCTCTGGAAGAGGATCTGGGCGTCAGGCTGTTCGATAGACTAGGGAAACGAATAGTTCTCACTGAGGCGGGGGAACTACTATCTAAATACGCCCAAAAGATGCTTGATATAGAGGCCGAGACCGTGGCCGACGTTAAGGGCAGGAATCAGTCTCAAGGGTCGCTGGCGATCAGAGTCCCTCAAAGCATCGGAAACATCTACTTGCCAAGAGTGGTAGGCGAGTATCGAAACCGCTTTCCAAGGGTTAGCATTAATTTCCATACTTGCGCCTTTCACAACCTGGAACATGAACTTCAGACGGGGGTCGCTGATCTGGCTTTCTTATTGGCTGAATCAATTCAATCGGCAAATCTGGTCGCAGAGCCGCTGCGATTTGAGCGCCTTCTCATGGTATCTAATCCCGACAATCCCTTGACGCAAAAGACGAAAGTTTTGCTTAAAGATTTGGCCGATCAGTCAGTTTTTCTCGCAAGATTCGATTGCGGATACCGAATGATATTCGAGCAGATGTTGACGGAAGCGAAGGTGAAACCACAGACTCTGCTGGAATTCAATACCGTTGAAATGCTCAAGGAGTGTCTCAAAGCAAGTCAAGGTGTTACATTGATCCCACAAATAACCGTTCGGGGTGAGATTGATCGGGGAGAGTTATCTATTTTGCCGTGGGAGGACGAATATATGGAAACGGCCGTCCTCATGATCTGGCATAAGGCGAAATGGCTTTCACCTTCGTTAAAGGCATTCATCGATATTTCAAGAACCATTATAGGGACTGAGCAGGACAGTATCGTAGGTTGCACTCAAAATCGAATGCGCTGAGCAATTTAATTGGTGACGGACGTCTGCTGTGCGCCGGCGGGGTCTCGGAACTCAACCCATCATTTTTTCTTATTCCTGGCAGACTCCAATTCTGTACCGACAAGATAAGCCCCCGTAAAATCCGTCCCGCTGAGTATTGTGCCAAATAGGTTGGCTTCCCCCAAATTAGCGCCTGTGAGATTGGCATTGGTCAGATTTGTTTCGGAAAGGTCTGCGCCGGCCAAGAATGCCCAGGACCCGTTGGCCATTGTCATGTTCGAATCGGAAAGATTCGCTCCCGCAAGATTCGCTTTGCAAAGGATGACCCCGTGCATGTCCGCAGAGGCCAAGGTAGCCCCGGCAAGCTTGGCTCCTGTGAAATCGGCGCCAACAAGAATTGCTCTTGCCAAATTCGCTCCGGAGAGTTGAGCGCCTGACAGATCAGCCCTGGGGAGGTTCACCCCGGCCAAATCAGCATGAGACATGTCAATTCCCCAGGAGACGGCCGATTCGACCAGCGCTCCAAGGGAGGGCGCCGGCGCGCTGTAGATGACCTCGCTGGAAAATCGGTGCCGGATCTGCAACTGCGTTTGATGAGGCGGCAGCCTTTCGGTCAATTCAGCGCGGCTGATCAAGCCATCGGCGACGATGGCCCTGAGCAAACTCTGAAGCTCCCCTGCGGTGATCCTATATTCCTTCAGCAGCGCTTCACGATCCAGCCCTGATCTGATACGAGACAAAGCCTCCTCAGGATCGATATGGGGTGGAGCAACATGAGCTGCCGATTCTCTGGAGGCACCCTCGTCTACCAACACCGAGTTCTCGCCAGTAGGTCGCCTCTGAGAAAGTTGCGTCTCACTTATCAAACCCGCAGCGGTGAGTTTCTTGAACAGACTTTGCAGTCCCCTGACCGAAAGGTTGTACTTCTTCATCAACGCTGCATCATCAACCCCCGACCTCAGAGAGGTCAGTGCTTCAGCCGCGTCTATTCTGGGCTTGGCGCCTCTGGGGGGAGGCAATTCAGCCAGTTCCAGGTCTACAATTACAGATGCGTGGGACAAAGAAAGGCGCTGCTCCAACTCCGAGCGCCTAAGTATGCCGGCGGCTACCAACTGAGTAAAAAGGCTTTGGAGGCCGCTGGCTGAAACATTGAACTCTTGCATCAATGCGGCATCGTCCATACCGGACCTGATGCACTTCACAGCGTCGACGGCCTTGATCATTACTCTGCGGTTCGGCATGGTGGCTCATACCTCGATTCTAGCATCAAATCACAGGATACAGTGGCGGTCAAATGAAAATTCACGACTCAAGCGGAGTGCAAGACGCCCCGCTCGTTTCACGATTGCTCCGCACGTGAATCCTCTTTGATGATGGCCTCTCTCATTGCCGCGTACTTCACCAGGGCCGCTAATGCCTTTATTGCCCTTTCCGGGCTGGGGAGCACCGGTACACCGCTGTCCTGGAGTTCCCGGACAAAAGGCTCGTCCCGAGTGCAAAACGAAGCCCCGACGACGGGTTTTCCGTAACGGGCAGACAACTTGGCAACGACTGCGCACTGGTCATCGATATAGTCTTCCGCCATCGCAGCCGCCTTACCGGCCTTCGCTCCCATGGCCCGAAAGGCCGTGGACACGCGCTGGATAGGTATCAGTAAATACATGAACAAATTGTGCACATTCGGGTCCTGCAAAAGGATTCGCGGCATGGCTTCCGTGTAATCGCTGGGGTTGCGATTAAACGTGAGGTCAACCGGATTTCCTATGCTGGCCGTATGAGGAACCAACGCGCTCAGCCCTTCGCTGGTCGCGGACGACAAATTCGCCAGCTTCAGACCGTTTCGTTCCGCGGTGTCAGCCGCCGCGGCGCCGGGCCCACCGGAATGAGTGAGCACTGCAAGCCCGTTCCCCGTCGGCAGCGGTTGACTCCCGAGCACGCAGCACATGTCAAAAAGCTCCTCGACGGATTGCGCGCGAATAATGCCGCACTGCCTGAAAATCCCATCGTAAAGGGGATCCGGTCCCGCGAGTGCCCCGGTGTGCGAGAGCGCAGCCCGCTTTCCCGATTCAGAGCCTCCAATGTAATAGGCCACAATAGGTTTGCGTTTTGACACTTCCCGTGCCACTCGAAAAAAGTCCCGGCCGCGCCTCACCCCTTCTATATAGAGTGCGATGACCTTAGTGTCGGGGCATTGCCCGAGGTATTCCAGACAATCGGTAATGTCCGTCATCGCCTCGTTGCCCACGCTGAAACCCTGGCTGAAACCGAGCCCGAACTTCTCCAGATGAACAAAGACTTGCGTGATGAAACTTCCGCTTTGGGAGGCCATGCCGATGAAGCCAGGCGATGCCTCATAAGGGAAGAACGTAGTATTGAGTTTCGCGTATGGATTGACCACTCCAATGCAATTAGGTCCTATGAAGTGAATGCCGTACTTGCGAGCGATCTCCACGATGCGGTTCTGAAGCTCTTTCCCATCAGAGCCCTTCTCCCCGAAGCCCGCTGAAACTATGATGGCCCTGGTAACGCCTGACTTGCCGCATTCTTCCAGAATTTCCGGCACGACTTTTGTCGGAAGAACGAGAACCGCGAGATCCACAGGCCCCGGAACATCTTTCAGGTGATGATATGCCTTTAGGCCCAAGATCTCTTGTTCCCGCGGGTGCATAGGGTATACTGGCCCTTCAAATCCGAGGGCAAGCATTTGAGACAACTGGACGCTCCCCATCCCCATCGGATTGCTGGAAGCTCCCCAAAAAGCCACGCTTGCCGGATGCATAATTCGATAAAGCGGGCTCTGTTCAAATCCATCCATACATCATACCTCCCAGAGACCTGTTTCTCTCTCTTGACTCAAGGCCGCAGCTCCGTTCTTCTGGTTTGACTTGGTCTGCCTTATTGACCGTCTCCGCCACCCAAGTCCGGCAAGAACAAACTCAGAAGAAACATGACCAGCCACCAGACTGCATATCCGACCATGACAGCGACCATCAGCACCGGCGCCAGAGCGATCGACACGAAGACGAGCAGTTCGTTGCCCGAATAATATCCGCCGAAAATCAGCAACAGCATTGCCGCAACAAACGCGATCACGGTAGTGATCCCGCCCGCGGCAAGAGCTATGATTTGTCTGCTGGTCATGTTAGCCATGTTAGCATTGATTGAGAGATAGATAAATGTAACCCGTCGGGGACTTGTACATGCCCTGTTTCCACTTTTTAGCAGGTTCCAATTGTTGATCCCGGTGAATCCTTCCGGTCCCGGCCCGCATCTCACTTGTCAGGACTTATGGTACCTGAATGCGGAAAAATGAGAGTGTGTCACCATTTTTCCAGAATCGCGGGAGGCAGAAATGATCAGATTCTTACTTTTGACAGTGGCCGCGTTGATTCCGGCCGTGGCCTGCGCGGAACTTCAGAGCGGGCCAATTGATTACAAGAGCCAGGATACTGTCCTGGAAGGGTACGTTGCCTTCAACAAGAGCGTACAAGGGAAACGGCCGGGTGTTGTCCTAGTGCCCGACTGGATGGGAGTTACCGAACACTATAATAAGATTGCCGACAAGTTGGCGGATTTGGGTTACGTGGCCTTTGTTGCGGACATCTACGGAAAGGGTGTGCGGCCCAAGAATGCAGAGGAAGCCGCCGCACTGGCAACCAAGTATAAATCGGATCGCGGCCTGATGCGACAAAGGGTTCTGGCCGCGCTCGATGAGCTGAAGAAAAATCCAAATGTTGATGAAAAGCGTGTAGCGGCCACTGGATACTGTTTCGGGGGAACAGCTGCGCTGGAATTGGCGCGTAGCGGTGCACCGATACTTGGGGTAGTGACCTTCCACGGCGGTCTGGACACACCCAAGCCCGATGATGCGAAGAACATCAAGGGAAGGGTGCTGGTTCTTCACGGCGCGGACGATCCCTACGTACCCCCCGAGCAGGTAGCAGCATTCCAGGAGGAGATGCGTAAAGGCGGTGTGGACTGGCAGATGGTTTTCTATGCGGACGCTGTGCATTCTTTCACCAAACCCGCGGCCGGTACGGACAAATCAAAGGGTAATGCTTACAACGAAAAAGCGGACAAGCGGTCGTGGGAGGCCATGAAGTCCTTTTTCAAAGAGATTTTTTGAGGGTCCGTGCACATATTCACCGAAGCGCTAACGTCGGCAGACCAGGCCGGTTTTTCAGCCAGGGAGACGAACCATGAAAAAATCGTCAGTACTCGTGGCGTTGGTGGTTTTCTGCGCCGCAGCTCTTGTGGCTGTTGGCTCGCAAGCGCAGAAACAGGAAGCGTCCGAAATTCAATGGCTCACTGACATGGGGACCGCGCTCAAGAGAGCGAAATCGGAGAACAAGCCCATATTCCTTGACTTCTTCAATCCCAACTGAATTGGTTGCAAGAAAATGGATGCAGTTACGTATCCAAACAAAGCGGTCATCGAATTTATCAACTCCAATATGATCGCTGTACGGGCTCGGCACGATCAAAAGCCGCTGGCCGAGGATTTCAAGGTCAAGTGGACTCCGGCTCTGGTAACTCTGGACGTGGACGGCACCGAACGACACCGCACGGTGGGCTTCCTGCCACCTGAAGAACTGATACCTTCCCTGATGTTGGGGATAGGAAAGGCTCATCTAGAACGCGGAGAATTCCCTCAAGCGATTCCTCGGTTTGAAAACCTTGTTTCTCAGTATCCTAAGAGTGGCCCTGCACCGGAGGCGGTTTTCTTTTTGGGCGTCGCGCGGTTCCAGAGCACGCACGACCCGAAATTTCTGAAGAAAGCCTATGACCAATTGGCTGCTCAGTACCCTCAGAGCGAGTGGACGACAAGGGCCTCGCCTTACAGTGCGATCAAGTGATTGCCTGGACCCCATTAGGCGTTAAAACAAGTTCGCAATGCTGCTTGTCCTGGAGGGACGTCAAGATAGTAACCCGGCAATTCATTGCCGGGAATCAGGCTGAAAATGAATCCTTTGCGCTCCCATGCGGGACGGCTTGAAATAAGGGCCTCATGCGAAATGTATCCATCAAGCGTCCTTCCGAAAAATCGGTAGCGTTCTCCGCTATCGTCTCTGCCAGGCAGAACTGAATTGCCGGGCTGTCTATCACAAGGCCCCCCTGGGGCCGCCAGTCTACAACAGAGAGCTTAACCTAACGCTTTCGGGAGACCCCCCTCATTTTTGCAAAAATAGGGTTCTCGGACCCATTCCGCAAAACTCCTATATAACCTGCAAAAAAATCTTGACATTATACAATTACACTATATGCTGGAATAGTGAAACGCCAACCGACAGGACAAAACATGTCGTGTGACACCCCAAAAGATTGCTGCTCAGCAAAACCAAACATTGAGACCAGGCCGTTGCTCTCTCCCAGAGAGTCCGCGGAATTGGAAGCTCTTTTCAAAGTCCTGGGGAACCAGACTCGCCTACGGATGCTTCACGCCCTGACGAGGGCCCGTGAGATGTGTGTTACGGATCTCGCGGACGCGCTCGAAATGAAACCACAGGCCATATCCAACCAGCTTCAACGGCTGGTCGACAAGGGTATGGTGGCTTCGCGGCGCAACGGGAACAACATCTTCTACAGGATCGTGGATCCCTGCGTCGTAAGTTTGCTCGACAGCGGACTGTGCCTGATGGAAGACGCGAAGGAAAGAGCCGGATTAGGCCTACCGATTTCCCCTACCCAAAATCTTCACGCAGAACAAATAAGGTAGTTTCAGATGAGCCAACCAAGCAATTGCTGTACGCCAGTTGATGACAATGAATCTTATCGTGAACCAGCCGTCGGTATGACGGTGGCCGCAACCAGTTCTTGACCAGCCCTCCTGAAAAGGCTCAGTTGAGCCCGCCCAGACTTGATCAGCCATTCGTAGTCGGTTCCGTCATAACCCCTGCCGGGACTGTGCCCCAAGTTTCCGCGGAACTCACAACCGCGGATTCGTGGGGAACCGTCAAAGTCCGCTGGGGTGTGGGGCGAATGAACTACAAGGTTGATGCCGGCTTATATGCCCTGGGCCGGCCGGATGACAAATCCTCGGTGCTCGTGACCGCCAATTATAAGCTGAGCTTCGACACTCTCAGATCGGCCCTAAAAGGACGAAATCTGTGGATCTTGGTCCTGGACACCGATGGAATCAACGTCTGGTGCGCCGCGGGCAAAGGCACTTTTTCCACTGATGAGCTTGTGCGCCGGATTGAGTCCAGCGGCCTGGAAAAGGTGGTGTCTCATCGCCGTCTGATTGTGCCTCAACTTGGCGCGCCCGGCGTGGCTGCTCATGAGGTCAAGAGACTTTCCGGCTTCAAGGTGACCTATGGGCCTGTTCGATCACAGGACTTGCCGGCCTTCATTGATGCGGGCTTCAAAGCGACCCCGGAGATGCGCGAAAAGACATTCACTGCCTGGGAAAGGCTGGTATTGGTTCCGGTTGAGTTGGTTCCGGCTTTGAAGGCGGCAATTATCGTCATTCCCGTTTTTGCCTTTTTGGCGGGGCTGGGAGGATCGGGCGGCTACTGGAACAACCTCATGAGCCACGGTCTTCTTGCCGCGGTGGCTTTGTTGTGCGGAGTTCTGGCCGGGACCGTCCTGACCCCAATCCTTCTGCCTTGGCTCCCCGGGAGAGCTTTTTCCTTGAAGGGGATGGTACTGGGCTTGTTGGTGGCCTTGGCTCTGGTATTTGCTTGGGACGCACATTCGCTACGGGCGTTCACGTCACCTGAACATCTGGCCTGGCTTCTCATTGTTCCGGCATTGGTCGGCTATTTTGCCATGAATTTCACCGGGGCATCCACCTATACGTCGCTTTCCGGTGTCAAGAAAGAGATGCGTTGGGCGGTCCCGGTCCAAATAGCGGCTGCGTCCTCCGGGTTGCTTCTCTGGTCCTGGTCGCTCTTCATTGCTTAAGGAAATTGAATCATGAAACGACTCGTCTATCTGAAGGATGTAGTAACCCTGAGCCTTGACTCTGACAAGTGTTTTGGTTGCGGGATGTGCCTGGAAGTTTGTCCCCACAGGGTCTTGGCGAGGGATAACGGTAAAGTGCGCATTGAAGACCGGGATGCCTGCATGGAATGCGGCGCTTGTGCCAAAAATTGTCCGGCAGAAGCCCTGAAGGTAAGCGTCGGCGTGGGATGTGCGGCTGCGGTCATAAATGCTGCCCTGGGCCGCACCAGCTCGTCTTGCTGCTGTGTGATAGAGCCGCAGGGGTCGGCTGGAGAAACCAAATCGACCCCGACTCGAAGTTCCGGTTGCTGTTAAAGCTAGGCGGTCCTTTCAGTTATCAAATCCTAATCGAGTTCCAGCGTGTAAGATAGTATCGTCTTCAAGTCGATCTTCTTGGAGGCGTTGAGGGTTTCTATGCCCACTATCCTGTCGTGAGAAGTTGTATCTATAGCGATTCTCGAAAATAATTTCTGATTGCGGATTGGCCGCACTATTCGTAGCTTCACTTCTTGTGATACGGCAGCTCGTGATTGAAGAACTTCCTGTAATATTCCTCTGCGCTACGATTGTCCCGAGAACCATCCTCGCCGGGAGAGCTATTCTGATCGAAGAGATATGAGCGTGTGGCGTCCTTCTTATTGATTGTGATTGCATCGTACCTTTTGGTCTTATCATTCCACTCCGGCGCATAATCAGCGGCCGGTCGGCAGTCCAGATCTGCAGGATCGGCGAATTCGCAGCTGTCATGGCAGAGGAAGCGACGATTCGCTATTTCGTAAGCTGTGGTCAGGTCGCCAGGTATGACGAACGTCTCGCGCTCGTCGGAGGAATCGTCCTGCTGACGCTCGTGAAGAGCCTCCCCCAGCTTTTCGACCAGCTCAATGTGGAACCCCTTGAGTTCGGAACCGAATTCGCTGATCACCGCCGCTTCCGGGTTCAACTGGTGGAGCATGGTGAGGGTTCCCAGGAGCCCGAGGTGATTGTCATAGTACCAGCGGCCTTCGTCGTCGCGTGACTGCACAGCTTCTTGAGGCCGGAACTCACTTTCCTTGATCGATCCGATGTGAGCGACAAGGAGATCAGGCTTGTGAAATGGCTCGGGATAAAGCTCATAGAGGGCCTTTCCCTCGCCCACATCCAACACGGGCGATTCTTTCTGGTCATCGTAGAAGCTCTCCTGCCCATACTCGCCCAGTTTCAGCGGATACAATCCCGAATCGCCCGTAAAGACCACTTTTCGCGTGCCGCTTTTCGTGGCGAATTCGAATGCTAAGCCCACTGCCGAGTTCCGAGTGATCACGTCTTCATGGTACGCAGGCAAAACGGTGAGCACGGTTTCGGCGTTGAGACGGACCCGCTGCTCGAATCCCTTTTCGGTCGGGCACAACGTGACGACGCGTTTGTACTTGGCGTCGCACAGATCCAGCAAACCTGCGAATTTTCTTTGGACTCCCGCGCTCAGATACAGACTCACGGGTTTCCTGTTCGGCGCATTCTTGGCGGTCCACCGCCTGTGAAACAGCATGAGGAGATCTTCCAGTTCGGCAGTATGGTCGCCGTGGGCGTGCGTGACAATCACATGGTCAATATCGCACAGAAGCCCTCCGGCGCGGTGGAATTTCTCGATGAAATCGTAGCCCGGATCGATGACGATGCCTTCCCCCGCATGCCGGATGAAATACCCGCCCCCCCGGTCTGCTTCTTCCTGTCCTGGAATCACCGGCGTGTACGAGTTCCATTCCCTCAACACCAGCAGAAATGGAAAGTCCGACGAGAACCTGGATCCATCGTGTATGAAGCGGTCGATCCTGTCTTCCGCCTGCTTTATCTTGTCAAAGTACTTCTCCTGCGTCTCAGGAGCCACGAGTCTCAGCACTAAGGTCAGGTATATCCTGAGGTTGGACGCGAGGTCCTTGCGAGTAATATCGAGGGCCGTCTTGGTCCGCTCGTCTGCCAGTCCTTCTTCTACCGGCTCCTCCCTTGTGGCGAAGCGCGAGTGAAGATAAGCATAATGGGATGCGAGCTTGGACCGCAGCTCTTCGGTGCCGAGATACTCCTTCTCAACTCTGGAAACCAGAGCCTGGGCTTCATCCCAGTGGTCAGCATCCAGCAAGCACCCAGCTTTGAAAAGAAGCGATTTCGCCACCGTCTCCTCAAGCGACAGGTCAGGGGATTCCCCGAACCGCTTAACAATTTCATCATAAACTGCAATCGCCTCCTCAGCCTTGCCCAACCGCCCAAGCCTCAGGCCCTTGTTGAACAGGGCTTTGGCCACCTTCTCCCGAAGCGGAAGATCCGACGACTCGCCGAACCGCTTCACGACCTCATCATAAACTGCAATCGACTCCTCGGACTTGTCCAACCGCCCAAGCCTGTTGCCCTTGTTGAACAGGGCTTTGGCCACCCGCTCCCAAAGCTGAAGGTCCGACGATTCGCCGAACCGCTTCACGACCTCATCATAAACTGCAATCGCCTCCTCGGACTTGTCCAACCGCCCAAGCCTGTCGCCCTTGTTGAACAGGGCTTTGGCCACCCGCTCCCAAAGCTGAAGGTCCGACGATTCGCCGAACCGCTTCACGACCTCATCATAAACTGCAATCGCCTCCTCAGACTTGTCCAACTGCGCAAGCCTCACGCCCTTGTTGACTAGGGCCATGGCCACCTGTACCTGAAGCTGAAGGTCCGACGCTTCGCCGAACCGCTTCACGACCTCATCATAAACTGCAATCGCCTCCTCAGACTTGTCCAACTGCGCAAGCCTCACGCCCTTGTTGACTAGGGCCGTGGCCACCTGTACCCTGAAGCTGAAGGTCCGACGATTCGCCGAACCGCTTCACGACCTGATCGTAAACGCGAATCGCCTCCTCGGACTTGCCCATCTCCCCAAGCGTCCAACCCTTGTTGTATAGGGCTTGGGCCACCTGCTCCCGAAGCGAAAGGTCAGCGGATTCTCCGAACCGCTGGACGACCTCGTCGTAAACGCCAATCTCCTCCTTAGACTTGCCCATGTCTCCAAGCGTCACACCCTTGTTGTATAGGGCCTGGGCCACCTGCTCCCGGAGCGGGAGGTCCGCGGATTCACCGAACCGGTCAACGACCTCATCGTAAACTCGAATTTCCTCCTCGGACTTGCCCAACTGCCCAAGAGTCAGACCCTTGATGACCAGGGCTTTGGCCACCTGCTCCCGCAGCGGAAGGTTCGCGGATTCACCGAACCGCTCAACGACCTCATCGTAAACTCGGATCTCCTCCTCATACTTGTCCATCCGCCCAAGAGCCACACCCTTGTTGAACAGGGTCAAGGCTTGCAACCAATCCGGCAGCGCCTGATTTTGGAAGCCTTGCTGAAGAAGAGAATCATAGATGCTGATTGCCTCGTCCGGTTGGTCGTTATTAAGACACAAAATGGACGCGAGCATGAGCGAAGCACAAAAATTGTGAGGCTCTCGGGTGAGAATCTCTTTGAGTAGTGAAATGGATTCCGCGGTTTTCTTCTCGAGAGCCATCAGCCGCGCGTCGATGATTTCCTGCCATTGTCTCTGTCTGGAAACCAGTTTGCGCAGTTCCTTGAACCCCTGATGTGCTGCCGGGTCGTTCCAATCTCTTGAAAACAACCGCAGGAATTCTTCAGTTATCTTTTTTTTCGTCATGGCTGCATCCAGGTTGTGCTTTCAGGCGAAGCCAAGTTGTCTTGGAGTCAACAAGTGGAAATCCCCCGCCGCATTCGTCCTTACACTGAATCCGAAATGCGCTCGAAAAAAAGTGGTGCGGTTAATGAAAAGGCGTGTTTTGTCCGTCCCTTGAACGTAACTCTCCTTACGGCCGCGGTCAAGGACAATCTTGCACGTTGGTGCATGCCTTCAGTCTCTAGGGCAGAGATTGAACCGTTACTCGGGGGCCACTCTTCTACCGGCAAGCAAAATGATGTAATATTGGCTGAATAATGCTAGGGCCTCAGCGTTCACGAATAATGTGCTGACAATATTTTTTGTCTCGCTGATCGTCCAAGGGCCTCCCCAGCTTTTCTTGTTTCCATAGCATTGATTCCACCCGGCTCAAGGAGCTTGACCCCTTACATGACCAATAGCATTGCGCCTTCAAAGCCCGCGGCTCTTCTTACAGCATTGGAACGACTGCTGCCCAGCGTGCAAAAGCCCGCACGATATCTCGGTCACGAAATAAACGCGGTCCACAAGGACCCGGCCAAGGTCAAAGTTCACGTCGGGCTGGCATTCCCTGATGTTTACGAAGTGGGCATGTCCCACCTCGGTTTGAAGATCCTCTACTCCATTGTGAATGGGCAGCCTGATTTTTATGCAGAGCGGGTATTTGCTCCATGGACCGACATGGAAGCGGTGATGAGGGAAAACCAAACCCCTTTGACAACGCTGGAGACGGGCACGCCTCTTTCCGAGTTGGATCTGCTGGGCTTTTCTCTTCAGTACGAACTTTGTGCCACAAACGTCCTCCAGATGCTCGATCTCTCCCATATTCCCCTGCATTCCGCGGACCGGCGGCCTCAAGATCCGTTCGTGATCGGAGGCGGACCAGGCGCGTTCAATCCTATTCCTCTGGCTCCCTTTTTTGACGCGTTTGCCATCGGGGATGGAGAAGAGGTCATCCTGGAACTGGCCGCCACACTGGCTCGGTGGAAAGAGGAGGGAGGCTCGAGGGAAGACCTCCTCAACGAGTGGAAAAAGATCCCCGGCGTGTTCGTCCCTTCCCTTTACTCGCCCGGCGAAACTGTCTGTAGGCGCATTACGGCTGAGCTTGACGAGACAAACTTTCCGTCTCGACTCGTGGTCCCCTTCTGCGAGACCGTCCACGACCGGATCGGTATTGAGATCGCCCGCGGTTGCACCAGAGGCTGCCGCTTTTGTCAGGCCGGCATGCTGTATCGGCCCGTGCGGGAAAGGCAAGCGAAGACCATACTGGAACTTGCGCGAAACAACATCGCGGGTACCGGCTGGGAAGAGGTCAGCCTGTTGTCTCTATCTGCCGGCGACTATTCCGCTATCGGCCACCTGATCAGACGAATGTGTGAGGATTTTGGCCCGGACATGGTGGCTCTTTCTCTTCCTTCGCTGAGGACAGACACTTTCGACGGGGAAATTGCCGAACAGATCCGCAAGGTCCGCAAAACCGGCTTCACGCTGGCTCCGGAGGCTGGAACCGACAGGCTTCGGCGGATAATCAACAAGGGAAACAGTGAAGAAGACTTGGAACGGGCCGTCACTATCGCGTTTGAACGGGGTTGGCAGTCGGTAAAGCTCTATTTTATGGTGGGTCTTCCCCATGAGTCAGATGAAGACCTGGACGGGATCATAGGATTGATTCGAAAGGCCCCAAAGTGGGCACGAGGCGGGAAGATCACAGCGTCCGTATCGACCTTCGTTCCCAAGCCGCACACCCCGTTCCAGTGGGCAGGTCAGCTTTCGATCGAGGAAACGATTCGTCGGCAGAGCTATATCAGGCGTTACTTTCAGAAGGGTAGGGCGCGGGTCAAGTTTCACAACCCCCAGGCCACCTTTCTGGAGGGGGTCTTGGCCAGAGGAGACGAGCGTCTTTCCGAGGTTGTTGAAAGGGCCTTTAACAAAGGGGCAAGATTTGACGGCTGGAATGAGCATCTGAAGTTCGGTCTCTGGATGGAGGCTTTCCAGGAGGCGGGAATCGACCCGCAAACATACCTCGAGCCCAGAGCGGTGGGAGGCGCACTCCCCTGGGATTTCATCGATACCGGAGTTCGTCCCGAATATTTCGAGGAGGAGTGGAATAAGGCCATGACTGAGCAACCGACTCCGGACTGTCGCTTCGGCGAATGTGCGGGGTGCGGAGTATGCGATTTTGAGACAATCCGCCACAAAATAGCCGACTCAGTCTGTCTCGATTCCAACACGCTCTTGTCATCAAATTCTCCGGCCACGGAACCAGTGAGGCGCCGATTTCGTCTGCGCTATGCAAAAAGGGGCCGAATGAGATTTATCGGCCACCAGGACATCATCAGACTTTTCCAAAGGGCTTTCCGCAGAGGAGGAATGAGGCTCGATTATTCCAACGGGTTCCATCCGCACCCCAGGTTGAGGTTCTCACCTCCCCTTGCGCTCGGCCTGGAAAGCATGGCGGAATACGTGGATTTCGATCTGGTCAATTCCATTCTGGAAGTAGCGGACATCTCGGAAACCCTGAAACAAAGCCTCCCGGACGGGATAGATCCTTTGGCGCTTGACGAAATTTCGTTGAATGATCCACCGGTTTCTGCTAAAATCCAACAGGTTACATACGAAATTACATTTTGGGACTTGGTATCACCAGAGGAAACGTTGCGTCGCCTTGAAGAGTTTAAGGATTCGCCCACCTTCGAGGTCGTCACGGAACACAAGGGCAAATCCAGAAGCCGCAATTTGAAAGAATGGGTTGAAGATTTGGATTATGCCGACGGCAAATTGAACATGACGCTGCGAAGCGGAGCCTCGGGATCGGTGCATCCCGTGGCTGCGGTGGCCGCGGTCTTGGGCTTGAGCAGGGATACGATCAGGAATCAGAAGATTGTCAAGACGTCCGTCAAGTTGGGCGCGTCTGTAGCATAGTGATAAGAGGCTCCACCATGGCCAGTGAGATCGTGATGAACATCACGGAGCGGGAAACCCGCTTGGCCCTCATCGAAAACGGTCAAGTCGCAGAAATTCATCTGGAGCGTACAGGTGAACGGGGAATTGTTGGGAACATCTACAAAGGACGTGTAATCAAAGTATTGCCAGGAATGCAGGCTGCCTTTGTGGATATCGGTCTGCCTCGGGCTGCTTTCCTTTACGTGGGAGACATCTATCACCACGTCCACGACCTGCATTTCATGGTGAATGAAGAAGAGCCAGAAGAGCCGGAGGAAGGTGGAGATTCTATCCCCGAAGGCATTCCCGAGCAGCTTCCGCCGTTTACCCCTATCGAGGACCTCGTGCAGGAAGGGGAGGACATGCTGGTCCAGATTTCCAAGGAACCCCTTGGAAGCAAGGGCGCACGCATAACCTCGCATATATCCATACCCGGACGTCATCTCGTGTTCATGCCCACGGTGGACCACATCGGAATTTCGCGCAGGATAGAGAACGAGACTGAGCGCCAAAGGCTCAAGGACATCATTGAGCGCATCAAACCCCCGTCATGCGGAATCATCGTGAGAACCGTAAGCGAGCACGAGAATCTGGAGAAATTGGAAGCCGATCTCACCTTTCTCCATGGGGCCTGGCAGCGCATCCTGGAGAAAGAGAAGAAGGTGCCGGCCCCGTCGTTGATATACGAGGACCTTGACCTTTGTCTGCGAGGAGTGCGGGATCTGTTCACGGAACAAGTGTCTCGTCTCGTCGTGGATTCCGAAGAGCACTACCAGCGCATCGTCGACTTTATGAAAACGTTTATGCCTTCCCTCAAGCCCTGCGTTGAAGTGTACGACGGGGACGAGCCCATTTTTGATTTCTTCGGCATTGAAATGGAGCTTAATAAAGCTCTCGGCAGAAAGGTTTGGCTTAAGTCAGGGGGTTACATCAATATCGACTTCACTGAGGCCCTGGTGGCGATTGATGTAAACACAGGCAGATACGTGGGCAAGCGAAATCTGCAGGAAACCATTCTCAAAACCAACCTGGAAGCGGTCAAAGAAATAGCCTATCAACTGCGCCTGAGAAACATAGGCGGGATTATTATAGTTGATTTCATCGACATGGACAGGGCAGTGGACCGGGAGAAGGTATCCAACTCTTTGCAGGAAGCGCTGAGAAGGGACAAGCAAAAGACCAATATACTCAAGATTTCCGAGCTGGGTCTCGTGCAGATGACCCGAAAACGAACCCGAGAAAGCCTCACCAGGACGCTCTGCGAACCGTGCCCCTATTGTGAAGGCAAAGGCTTCATTAAGTCCCAGACCACCGTCTGCTACGAGATCCTGCGCGCCATTTCCAGGGGGATTACGGATGAATACTCAGCTTGCGTCCGCGTCACTGCGCATCCCGAAGTGGTGAAGCTCCTCTTTGAGCAGGAAAGCGACCAGCTTGAAGCGATTCAGCGGCAGTATGACACGAAGATCCAACTCCATCCCGACCCCAACCTGTATCAGGAACAATACGAAATTGTGAATTGCTGATTTGTCCTCTCCTACTTGGTTACGATAACTTACCTAAATAACGAGGTTACGTTGAGACGACGAAGCAAGAAACCGGCTAATTGGTGGATGGGGCGCGTGCGCTCTGTGGATGTGGGAGCAAGTCTCAGGCTGGTTCCTTATTGGGAAAGAGGTATTACCAAGTCTGATCGGATTGAATTGATTATTGACCCAGGCCCGTCCTTCGGTGCGGGCGACCACCCTACCACCCTCATGGCCTTGGAACTGCTGGAAGTCGCGACGACCATGGCCGAGGAGATCGGTCCGTCTCCTACCATGCTGGATGTGGGCACAGGCACCGGCGTCCTTGCCATCGCAGGAAAGGCGCTAGGCACAGGGTTCACAGTGGGCCTCGATGTTGATCCCGCGGCCGTCTTCATTGCACGTCGCAACCTGGAGCTGAACAGGGGCTGCGATCCGGCCCCGGCAGGGGCGCTCCCTTCCATGGAGATGGTCGTGGGCGGTCCGGAGTCCATCAAGGGAGTATTCGATATTGTTGCGGCGAACCTGGCCGCTCCGACGCTGTTGAATCTCCGTGACAGCCTTGTAGCCGCGACCGGATCGTTTCTGATTCTAAGCGGTATTGCAGACGCGATGGCGGAAGAGGTGGTCCGAAGCTACGGTTCGGCAGGCTGTTTCACGATCATGAGCAGGCGACGTGAGGAGTGGAACGCAGCGTTGTTGCAAAAGAGGGGTTTCGCGGAGTAAGTGGGGAAATAAGGCACACTCAGCCTGGCCCGGATCAGGCGACCCCGCAAAATAAAAATCGAGAATGGAGGGAGCTTGTGGCCCCCTCCTTCCTCGATTGACGTTTCAAATCACAATACTCGAATTCAGGGCAAAGGCAGCTTGCTAATCTTCTTCCCCGTGCTGCTTCCCCATGCCCTTCAGCCCAATCAGGGTTGTGCTCCCACTGGACCAATATTCCAGTGTGCCCTCCTGGACCATCTTGTTGACTATGTTCTTCACTTCCCGTGGTTTCTTGTCGGGTACAATCGTGTAGAAATCCTTGAGATAGAACTTCGACTTGGCTTTGGATTTCCCTTGCAGGGTTTCCAATATCAGTTTTTTGACTTCATCGTCGGTCATGGAAAAACTCCTCCTGACCAGTTGTTAGTACTTGAACTGGGTCGACTGCCGCCACGTGGTATAAGCAAACCTGTAGTCGTCGATCAGATGATGGCTGAAGGGTATGTTACACTTCTCGAAGAACCTCTCCCAACCAATCCTTTCTGCCCATTCCCCGAGGCGCTCATATTTGCGAGCGTCCTTGGAGTACACGTCGACTATGTTCTTTACCGCTTTGACCGTGGTGTCCCAACGAGGGGGCTCGTTGGGGATGAATGGAATGACCACCTTGGAGAACTTCGGCTTGCTTCTCCTGTTGGAGAGCTTGCCGCCCACCAGAATGGCTATTCCACTGCCAACCTCGTCTGCAAGCGGCATTGCCGCACACATGGTGTAGCAGTTTCCGCAGAACATGCAGCGATCCGCATTGACTTCAAGGGACTTGAGGCCGGTGTCTGTCTTTGCGGGCTTAATGGCCGCGGTAGGACAGGCCGCGATTGCAAGCGGGAGTTCGCACAGCTTATCGATCCATTGGCTGTCTATCATGGGCGGCTTGCGGTGGATTCCCAGGATGGCTATGTCAGAGCAGTGAACTGCTCCGCACATGTTCAAGCAGCACGCCAGCGAGACCCTAACGGGGGCGGGGAGTTTCATCTGCCCGAACTGATCGTAAAGGGAGTCCATTACGGCCTTGACCACGCCGGAAGCATCGATCGCGGGAGTGTGGCAGTGGGCCCATCCCTGGGTATGAACGATGTTGGTAATACCAGCGCCGGTTCCTCCGACCGGGAACTTGTTTGAACCCGCCGGGAATTTCCTGCTCTTGAGGTCATCGACGAGGGGCTTGACCTTGCTCTTGTTGTCCACCATGAACTCCACGTTGTTCCTGGTGGTGAATCTCAGATAGCCGTCGCAGTGCTTGTTTGCGATTTCGCAGATTTCGCGGAGATGCTCGACGCTCATGAGCCGGCACGCGCCCGCGCGAACGGTATAGACTTCATCGCCGCTCTCGGCCACGTGAACAAGTACGCCTGGCTCCAAGATTTCATGGTAGAGCCACTTGCCGAAATTGTTCTTGATGACGGGCGGCAGGAAGTCCTTGAAATATCTCGGTCCTATATCAGTAATCCTATCCTTTAGCGGATCTGCAGGATCGTAAGGCATTTTTGCAACCTCCTGTTATCTCTGGTGTTTCTTGCGGTAAGCTTCGATGTCACGCGTCCAGCCGCCTTCAACTTCTTCTTCTTTCCAGAAGATGTACGGGTTGGACCTCGGCTCGTCGACCATTCTCGGGTCTGGATCGAGTTCCGTGACACGGAGGAACTCTTGAAAACTCTTGCGCTGGATAAGCTCGCCGAGCCGTTCGCGGTTCTTACCTTCTTCCATCCACCAGTCCCACACCTTTTCAATCAGCTCTTTGAGCTCACTGAAGGGGGCTTCCATCTTCATAAAGGGGACGGTCAAAGTGGCCATCTGAGCGCCTTCCAGGATCGGGGCCTTGGCGCCGAAGAGGACCGACGCACCCGTGTCTTTCCCGATTCTCAGGGCTCGCGGCATGGTGTTAAGGCAGTGCATGCATCGAGTGCACTCTTTGTCGTTGATTTCCAGTTTGCTGCCGTCCCAGCGCATGCATTCGGTCGGGCACAGGCCGATGACTTCCTTCTGGATGTCGAATTTGCCCCAGTCTCTTCCGGCGTGGGCACCGGCATTGGGCATGAGTTCGCCGCCGACGTAAGCTTTGACCGCGGCCTGGTCAATACGGATGTTGTCCCGCCAGGTTCCTATTACGGACATGTCGGAACGAGCGATCGAGGCCACGCATCCGTTGGGGCAGCCATCGAACTTGAACTTGAACTTGTAAGGGAATGCGGGCCGATGGAGTTCGTCCTGGTACTCGTTGGTCATATTGTGACAGCATTCCTGCGTATCGAAGCAGGCGAACTGGCATCTGGACATTCCGAGGCAGCATTCAGGAGTTCTCAGGTTCGACCCTGAACCGCCTAAGTCCTGATTTAACTCATGGGTCAGCTCGAAGAAGAGCGGTTCCAGGTGGTCCGTATTGGTCCCCAAGAAGACGATGTCCCCCGTGGAACCGTGCATGTTGGTCAGACCGCTACCATGTTTCTCCCAAAGGTCGCACAGTTGGCCAAGGAATTCCGCGGTATAGTACTTGCTTGAGGGCTGGTTTACGCGGACAGTGTGGAAATGGGCGACACCGGGGAAATTTTGAGGCTGGTCGCAATACCTGCCGATGATCCCTCCACCGTACCCGAACACACCGACGATTCCACCGTGCTTCCAGTGGGTAACTCTGTCTACGTACGAAAGTTCCATGACGCCGAGAAGGTCGTCAGGGGCTTCCTTCAAGGCGTGTTTCCCGTTTTCCGCCTGCTGCTTGATGTCGGAGACGAAGCTTGGCCACGGGCCCTTTTCCAGTTCATCAAGCATAGGGGTTTTGTGTTTTCCCATTAAAGGTTCCTCCTCTCTAAATTTCGGTTTTTTTTCGTCACAGCTTAGTCTGGCCTTCTTGTGAGGGGCCTTCGCAAAGTAACAAGTCATCCCGCAGGAAAGTTCCTACCCTCTTGCACTTTCCTCGGGAACCACAACTCCGATTTTCTAGTGGGTTAAGTGAACGTGAATGGTTCAGGTCACCCAAATGCAGATTCAAGAGACTTTAAAGGAAATGGCGGAGGCAAGTCAAGAAAAAAAACTTCGACATTTAAGATAAATAAAGGGTTTTCATTGCACGAGGACCCCCTCGTCCACCGCGCTTTCAAAACCTCTACATTACCGCTTTTCCGACCACCCTCTCTCGTTGATTGGGCATCTTTAGGAGCCGGCCCATTTGATTCGAGCCTTCCACATACTTCAAGGATTACTGGAGCTTTGTAGTCTTAACCCTTATGTCATACGGACTTAGCAGACTTGGTGCGTGATACCATCTCCCTTAGCTAGAAAGCCACAACGAAGCGTGAAAATGCTTGAAGCATTCGTGAATAGGCGCCACGGACGTGCCATCCGGCTCGTTCGAGCACGGATGAATCCCGCGGCGGCACGCGGGCCACAGCCGTGGCACCATGAGTTCAATCTGCCGGCCATCGGGGATAAGCAATTTCATACAAATGCGCTTTCAAGCGAGTAGTATTTCATCAACCCAGTTGACGCGACGATCAATCCCGGCCGCGGCGGGATTACTTTTTCGACAGCGCATTGGTAATCTCTGTTGAGATCCGATAAGATCCGAACATCCTTTGGAAAGGCCGGCGCCTCTCATGAAAAATCATTTTGCTGCGCGAGAGCGGTTTCTCCACTCGTCTCCCAGCGGCCTCGTGCAGTTCGACGAGAAACGATTGGAGTCATCTCTACCTTTGGCACGCCCTGACGGCAGCAATGAGGCGGTACAGCGGATCACCTACCGGGTGTATCTCGAGGCCATTCGACAGTTCATTGACGATCACTGGGAGCAGTTTCTCGAAGTTCTCGCCGGCCAAGGCTTGAAAGACGCCAGCAATATTCAGTCTATTGATATCATAGCCGAAAAGCATGGCGGCGATTACCATCCGGCGAGGATTAAAGTTCAGGCCGCGGACACCCACCATTCCTTCGCCGTGAATGTAGCGTTAACACCCAGAGGCAAGCAGCGAGTATCGCAAGATTTTCATCTTCTGGCTTCGTTGCGCGAGCGATTCCCTGCCAAATTCACTCCTGAAGTATATTTTCTAGGCGAGGTAAACGTTCAGGCCAAAAATGAGGAAGACTTGGTTATCGTCATGTTTATGGGGGAATGGCTGGACGGGTATCACGAGTTTCATCTTTCCGTCGAGCCTGAAAGCGGGAAAACGAAAACGATCCTGTGGGACTTAAACCGAGGGTACCAGTTTCTGTCTCGTGATACCGCGGCCCAGATTTTCAGGCAGGCTGCCTTAATCCTGACTTCTTATTATGACACGAAAACGTTTGCCGAGGTGTATCCGTGGCACCACGCGGCCGGTGATTTTGTCGTCAAATACTCTGAGGGAGTCGCGGACGTTAAATTGATCACTTTGAGGCAGTATGCGTCTCGTATGGTGTTTCCCGAGCATTCTTTCCGCAATCGCTTAAAGGCGCTTATGGTCTTTCTCGCAAACCTTACCATCAGGATGCGGCTGGACAGGTTGGACGGGGTAGGGGAGATCGTCTGGGCTGGAGACCATGCAGTGGACGGGGCAATCAGCGGATTTCTCGCAGGCATGAAAGCTCAGGTGGCGAGCGGAATGTGCGACGATATGCTACTCAGGCAATTTATTGAGGAGACAAAAAGAATGTCCCCGGCAGAGGTGGCAGAGATATTTCAAATGGTCACTGAATCCTACGATGAGGAGGCGCCGGACTGGCCGGTGATCCTCGATCACCTCGCTGACCATATTTTTGAGGTGTATCGAGTTGTCCAACACCTATGCTCGTTCCCTTCGCTGAGGTAATACGGCAACAATGCAAATCCTATCTCGACCGTTACCACGCCAGCTTCATTCCATGGGAGACCTTTCACTTATCGGTAACGGAAGAGGTTCTTACCTGGCCCGAGCACCAGTAGGACCGGCATCTTGCCAGTTCCCCGCATTGACCGGCAAGATGCCGGTCCTTGTATATTACTCCGAGAAGTACTTGGTCCTAAGCACGGACCCGTCTGAGGGGTGCTAGTCCCGGGACATCGGTACGAGGGATGGGTACTTCCTGGAAGGGGGGGCGGATGTACCTCTTGGTTGTCAATAAGGGTACGGTTTGGTAGAGGGGGGAGCACACATCCGCCCGTCTCTTCGCGGGAGACAGGTGGGGGCCTCGGTAGATCGTCCGGTCCTTGGTCCCTTGAGACCGAGCTGGTAGCTGGATCGCCGAACGCCTCGTGTAAAAAGCCCGAACAGTCGCCGGGGCCCAATCAGGAGCCCGCATCCACAAGGTGGGGACACTACACATGTATGAAGAAGTATTTGTTGGCATAGACATTTCGGAAGACCAATTGGATGTGCATGTACTGCCCAAAGACATGCACTTTATCAGCAAGAATGATTCCAAAGGGATCTCTAAGCTCATAGCTCGACTCCAGAAAGACAGGCCAACCATCATTGTCATGGAAGCCTCGGGAGGCTATGAAATCGACGTCGCATCCGAACTGGGAAGCGTTGGACTGCCTGTTGTTATCGTCAATCCCCGCCAAGTCAGGGATTTTGCCAGAGGCATTGGAAAACTCGCAAAAACAGACAAGATTGACGCATATGTCCTCGCACGTTTTGCCGAAACTACCAAGCCTGTAGTCAAGCCGCTGCCAACGGAAAAGGAAAAGGAGCTTAAGGAACTCGTGGCACGTCGCCGACAACTCATCGAATTGCGTGCCTCAGAAAAAAATCGCTCCCATAGAGCTCGTTCCAAACGGGTTAGGGATAGCATCGCAACGATCATAGAAGCCCTCGATCAAGAGATCAAAGAGATCGATGACGACACGCAAAGCCTGATCAAGAATTCCCCTCTCTGGCGAGAAAAAGAAGACCTCTTGACCTCGTTCCCTGGAATAGCCTCCAGGACAGCCACAACGTTGGTAGCCAAACTCCCTGAACTGGGACAGGCAGATCGCCAGGAAATCGCCTGCTTGGCCCGGCTAGCTCCGTTGAACAAAGACAGCGGCAAAATGAGAGGAAAACGCATGATCGCCGGGGGCCGTGCAGAGGTCCGCCAGGCTCTATACATGGCCGCTGTCTCGGCAACAAGGTTCAATCCACTCATCAGGCCCTTTTACCTACGACTCATTCAGGCCGGCAAACCCGTGAAAGTCGCCCTCGTCGCCTGCATGAGAAAGATGCTGGTGATCCTCAATGCCATGATCAAAAGAAAACAACCCTTTCAAGCATCTTGTCCTTGACACGGAACACAGTCGCTACTGATGCTTCTGAAGCCTCTCTCGATTTCCCAGACATAAGTGAATGGTTATTTCCAGGGTCTTTTTTTTGTCGCTGTAATTGATTACTATGACAGAGTGTAAGGCAGAGCGTTCTCGATGAATTTGGCCGCGGCCCACCATAGAGTAGATCTCCAAAAGTATGTGAACATGTATGGCGACGGTATCCAAAAATCAAATATTCCCAGAGTGATTCTTGCAGCCCTCAGGGGCGGCGCAGGTAAGACTTTTCTCACTGTCGGACTTATCGCAGCCCTTCGCAAGCGAGGACTCGATCTTGGCGTTTTCAAGAAGGGGCCGGATTACATTGACGCGGGGTGGCTCGGATTAGCCGCGGGAGGGCTCTGCTACAATCTTGACGCATACCTCTTTGACCTAGAGATTCTTCTTGGCTCTTTTCTCAAAAGGTCGTGCCGGAAAGACGCTGCCATTGTGGAAGGAAATCGCGGCCTATTCGACGGGGTTGACGCCTCCGGCAGCTACAGCACCGCGGAATTGGCCAAAATCCTTAAGGCCCCGGTGGTGCTCATTGTCGATGCCACGAAGGTCACCAGGACCGCGGCCGCCCAGGTCCTCGGGTGCCGTTTGCTGGACCCTGCCCTGGAACTGAAGGCCGTCATCTTGAACCGGGTGGCCGGCGCACGGCACGAGCGAATCCTCCGCGAAACCATTGAGAGCGTGACTTCGATTCCGGTGATCGGGTCAGTAAGTAAGCTCTCGCTGATCAACTTTCCCCAAAGGCATTTCGGCCTTCTTCCATTGCAGGAACACCCTCAGGCTCTTGAATTCGTTGAAGAAGCGGCCGCGGTGGCCGAGCGATCCGTAGATCTGGACAAACTCCTTGAAATAGCCGCTTCTGCGGCGGATTTTCCACTTGGGGCGGCCTCGGATCTGCCGGATTGTCGTCGGCGCCCATCGTCGGTAGGATTGCGCGTCGGAATTCTGAAGGATTCTGCGTTCCAATTCTATTATCCCGAGAATCTGGAGGCACTGGAGAGTGAGGGCGCGCAGCTCGTAGAAATAAGCGCGCTAGCGCCGGCGGAATTGCCTGAACTGGACGGCTTGTACATAGGAGGTGGCTTTCCCGAGACGCATGCGGAAGCTCTTGCCTCCAATTCGATCTTCAAGAAATCACTTCTCCAGGCAGTAGAAAATGGTCTTCCCGTGTACGGAGAGTGCGGCGGCTTTATCTATCTTTCCCGCAGCCTCCGGATAGACGAAGAAGTTTACCCTATGGTTGGGGTTTTTCCGGTGGACACGGTTCTGCAAAGAAAACCGCAAGGCCTGGGGTACATTCATGTGGAGGTGACTGGACCGAATCCCTTTTACGCGATAGGCGCGGTGCTTACCGGCCACGAGTTCCATTATTCTCACGTTGCCGGGATAGACGAAACCCGAAGCACATTTGCCTTCCGAGTGTTGCGCGGCTACGGAATGGACGGCTTACGTGACGGGATGTGCATGCAAAATGCGCTTGGGACCTACGTTCATCTGCACGCTCTCGGTGAGCCCGCATGGGCCGAAGCCTTCATGGCCAAAGCCTCGGAGTTTCATACATACCGTACTTCCGAAATGGACAGAGACCTCACGTACTCAGCCCGCTGAGTCTTCCATGTTTCATTTGTTCCAGGCCACAATTTTGTCCATTGGTACTTCAAATCCTGCTCATTCATGATATGCAGGTGTTTATGGTTCACAAGACAAGCGTCCCTAGAATTGTCATCGCAGCCCTCAAAGGGGGCGCTGGCAAGACCTTTGTCACCGTCGGACTTGTTGCGGCGCTCCGTAAGCGAGGGTTGTCGCAGGCCGTTTTTAAGAAAGGCCCGGACTATATAGATGCCGGGTGGCTCGGGTCCGCGGCAGGCAGTGATTGTTATAATCTCGATTCCTACCTGTTTAGTCCTGAGATTGTCCGAGCTTCATTTGTCAGACGATCTCTCGGAAAGGACGTTGCGGTCATAGAAGGGAATCGCGGTATCTTCGATGGTGTTGATGTCGAGGGGAGTTACAGCACTGCCGAACTGGCCAAGCTGCTTAAATCGCCTGTGATATTGATTGTGGACGCTACCAAAGTGACGCGGACCGCAGCCGCTCTGGTACTTGGATGTAGAGCGCTGGATCCGCAACTGAACTTGCAGGGGGTTATCCTGAACCGAGTGGCGGGGGCCCGACACGAGACAATCCTTAGGCAGGCCATTGAAGATGCAACCCCAGTTCCGGTCATAGGATCGATCAACAAGCTGCCCCTGGAGAATTTCCCTCAGAGGCATCTCGGTCTTCTTCCGCTGCATGAGCACCCAAGGGCCGCGGACTTCATTGAGGAAGCAGCCACTGTGGTGGAGCAATCAATAGGACTGGACCGGCTGCTCGCTATCGCCGACACGGCCCGACAATCATACGTTGAAGCGCGTTGGGACCATCCGGAAGGCCAAAGTTCCACTGATTCTTCCCCTGTGCGGATCGGGGTGTTGAGAGACTCGGCATTCCAGTTCTATTACCCCGAGAACCTGGAAGCCTTCAGTAGAAACGGCGCTCGTCTGGTCGAGATAAGCGCCTTGGCTCATCAGGAGTTGCCTGAATTGGACGGGCTTTATATTGGAGGAGGATTTCCCGAGACTCATGCTGAACGGCTGGCTGAAAACAGCGTTTTCAAGCAGTCTCTGCAATCTGCTGTGCAAAGGGGCCTCCCCGTGTACGCGGAGTGCGGCGGGTTGATGTACCTCTCAAGAAGTCTTCGCATTGATCAAAGAATCTACCCCATGGTGGGGGTTTTCCCGGTTGATACGGTGCTGGAACGAAAGCCCCAAGGGCATGGTTACATCCGTGTTGAAGTATCGGTCCCCAATCCCTTCTACCCGCTGGGGTCCGTGCTGACCGGGCACGAGTTCCATTATTCCTACGTTACGGGAGTGGACGATCCTGCCGCGACGTACGCGTTTCGGGTCCTGAGGGGCCATGGCATGGACGGGTCGCATGACGGGATTTGCATCTATAACGCCCTAGGAACGTACTTGCACGTCCATGCTCTTGGAGAGCCCCTTTGGATAAAGGGGATAATAAAGAGGGCCCTGGAATTCCGCACGATGGCTGGGGTGGCGGACCGGGAACAACACCGAACAGACCGAGCACAAGAGCTAAACATAGGCGGAAAATCCGGCTGATGTCTCATCGGAGATAGCCGCAGGCCCATATCATGGAATACAAGAAGCAAATAAACGCCATCCTTGGGCCGGGGGGAATTCTCGAACACGCGATCCAGGGATACGAACATCGTAAGCAACAGATCCGGATGACCCTGGAGGTCTTCGAGGCTGTGGAAGCCGGTGACCGGCTGATCATCGAAGCTCCCACCGGCACGGGGAAGACGCTCGCATACCTGGTTGCCGCAGCACTCACCAGGAAGCGGGTAGTCATCTCAACCGGGACCAAGAACCTACAGGAACAGCTCTTTTTTAGGGACATACCCTTTGTTCAGGATAAGATCTTTCCCGAATTGAAAGCTGCCCTGCTCAAGGGACGGGGAAATTTCGTGTGTCACGCGAGGCTTCGCCGTTTTCTGCGGCAACCGCATCTGCAGGGTCTGAGAGATGCCGGTCCTCTGGAGGAAATTCTAAAGTGGTACCGGCAGACACGAGAATGCGGGCAAGGCGATCGCGCGGAACTGGTAAGCCTCCAGGATGATGACCCTATCTGGCCTGAAATTTGTTCCACCACCGAAACATGCCTAGGCAAAAACTGCCCAGACAGAAATGATTGCTTCATCCTGAAGATGAGGGCCAGGGCTCACGAAGCGGATTTGATGGTGGTCAACCATCACTTGCTAATGTCCGACCTTGCAGTCAAGGAATCCGGTTTCGGAGAAGTGATCCCCCGTTACGACGCGTTGGTCGTGGACGAAGCTCACGGCCTGGAAGACGCTGCGACGCAGCATTTCGGTTTTCACATGAGCCAATTCAGGATCGGAAGGTTGGTCCGTGACGCTCGTTTGGAACTGAATCAGGCCGGCGCCGACGCTACAAAAGTTTCAGGAAGTGCTGTCAGAACTGGAAGGGCACGGCAGGCGTCTATTCGGCTCTTTTCCGGAAGTTGGACCATCACGGGTGACGCTGCCGACCGTGAATGCGGACTTGGGAGAAATCCGGGATGCCCTCTGTGGAAATCTTCAAGCCCTCGCTTCTATGGTGTCCAATGTTCCCAAAATCTCCGACGAGCTCCGTTCAGTCGCGCGTAGGGCGCATGAGGTCAGTGTGGAACTCGCAATTATTCTGGCCTCCGAACCGGCGGGCGACTTTGCTTGCTGGGCTGAACGTCGTGACAGGAATTTGAACCTTCACGCTTCACCAGTAGAGGTGGGTGAACTGCTCAAATCCAGGCTTTACGAGCGTGTCCCTGCGATTGTGTTTACCTCCGCCACGCTGTCTGCAGGTGGAACCTTTGATTACTTCAAATCCCGCTTGGGCTTGGACGACGATCCTGCCCCGTCGGAAGTGATACTCGGCTCCCCATTCGACTACGCTTGCCAAACCATGCTTTATATCCCTCGAGGCCTCCCCGAGCCAAACGCGAACGGGTTCACTGAAGCTCTTGCTCCGGTGCTGGAGGAGATTCTCACGCGAACTAGTGGGAGGGCCTTTGTGCTCTTCACGTCCTACAGGAACATGGAACACGTCCACAGACAAATGGAAGGCCGGGTCCCGTTTCCGTTGCTTATCCAAGGGTCAAAGCCGAAGAGCCGCCTGCTGGAGGATTTTCGGCAGCGAACAGGTTCGGTGCTCTTCGCTACTTCGTCCTTTTGGGAAGGAGTGGACGTTCAAGGGGAGGCGCTCTCATGCGTTATTGTAGATCGGCTCCCTTTTGCGCCGCCGAATGAACCGATAGTTTCCGCGAGGATAGAGAAGCTTCGAAAACAGGGCCAAGAGCCATTTTACTCATTTCAAGTCCCTATGGCTGTGATTGCCCTCAAACAAGGGCTAGGGAGATTGATCCGCACGCGTTCTGACAGAGGAATACTTTGCATCCTTGACCTGAGGATTCTCACAAAGCCTTACGGAAAGATTTTTCGAAAAAGCCTTTACGAAAGTCCGCTTCATCGCGATCCCCAGGATATTGAGGCATTCTTTGCAGGCAATCATACCTGCGAAGGGCCACTTCCGGAGCGGATCAACGCCGAAGCGGGCTAAGATTGGAAATAGCGGTCTGGAGGCTCAGTGCGGCTAAAGCATGTACTCAAATTCCTAGGCATAAGCCTTGGGCGCGCTAACAACCCCTCTCCGAAAGAAAGTGCGCCCGCGGAAACTCCAAAAGAGTCCGATGCCCCATTCTTCATCAAAGTAGCCGACAGGGCCTTCGACGAATTGAATGTGAGCCTATCCGGACGAATATCCGTGGTAAATGCAGAGCTTGTCCGCAAGAGACTGGTCGAGACAGTGAAAGGGCAACCGCTGAAGAACATCGTCATAGACTTGGGAGCAGTAGATTACTTCGACAGCTCGGCAGCGGCAATCCTCATAGAAGTGAGCCGCCTGTGCTCGGAGCTTCAAAATTCGCTAAAATTGATCAATGTGCCTGCCCGTATCCAGAGCTTTCTGGACCTTGTAGAGTTCGAACATTTCAAGAGTGCCGGGATTCTCCAGCCTCAACCGGCGCCACCCCTGCTCGTTCAGATCGGTGAGGGGGCCCTGACTGTGCGCCGAAACTTGAGAGACATTATTACTTTCATCGGAGCGTCGACGACGGCTCTCCTGTATGATCTATCCCATCCCAGGAATCTCATGTGGGACCGGATTTGGCGACTCATCGAGAGAAGTGGCTCGGACGCTGTGCCGATAGTGACGATCCTCAGTTTCTTAATGGGAGGAATTCTCGCATTTCAGGGGGCTCTTCAACTTCGAAAATTTGGGGCGAACATTTTTGTCGCGGATCTTGTGAGTCTTTCAATATGCCTCGAGATGGGTCCGCTGCTGACCGCTCTGATAGTCTCGGGCAGGTCGGGCGCGGCTTACGCTGCGCATATCGGAACGATGCAGGTAACCGAAGAGGTGGACGCGCTCCGGGTGATGGCCATAGATCCCATTCGGTACCTGGTATCTCCCAGAATACTAGCCATAGCGTTTGCTCTCCCTTGCCTGACACTATTTGCGGACCTGTTAGGAATTCTGGGAGGATGTATCGTCGCTGCATTCTCTCTGGACGTGACCCCTGTAGGGTATTTTAATCAGGTGCACAAGGTGCTCGAATTAAGCGATGTGGTGAAAGGCCTTGTCAAGAGTTTCGTCTTCGGCATTGAGATAGCCACTATAGGCTGTCTGAAGGGGTTCCAGGTGAGAGGGGGAGCAGAAAGTGTCGGGAATGCCACTACCTCCGCGGTGGTAACCTCCATCTTTATTTTGACCGTCACCGATGCCGTTTTCGCTGTGCTTTATTACTATCTTCCTTCCTTGTGAAAAATGTGAATATATGAGGGAGGGGAGGCTCGTTCGCGCTATGCAAAGCGTTGCCACGGCCATGCGGAGAAGCCGCGTTAGATCAATACCCCTCTGAGTTTGGAGAACCTTGAACGAATTGACAAACGAGAATACCGCGGCCGGCACCATCATCTCGGTTAGGAACCTTAAGGCCGGCTATGGAGACGAAGTTGTACTGGAAGACGTATCGTTTGACGTCCGTGAGGGGGAGGTGTTTGCAATTTTGGGCCGGTCGGGTTGCGGAAAGACCACACTTTTCAAAACCATCATAGGGCTTCTCCCGCCTGAAAGAGGCGAAGTGATCATAGATGGAGATAAAGTGCTGCCGGTGGCTGAAGGCGGTTCCGAGCGCGTGCTGCGGAAGATCGGGGTGCTTTTTCAATCCGGCGCTCTGTTTAGTTCTATGACCCTGGCGGAAAATGTAGCCTTTCCGCTACGGCAGTACACCACCTTACCGGAAAGAACCATCGAGCAATTGGTAATATTGAAGCTCTCGCAAGTCGGCCTGACTGGGTGCGAGAAGATGCTCCCCTTGGAACTGAGTGGCGGAATGCAGAAACGGGCGGCCTTGGCGAGGGCTATGGCGCTGGATCCAAAGATACTCTTCTTCGATGAACCCTCTTCAGGACTTGATCCAGTTACCAGTGTCGAACTCGATCGCACGATCCTGGAAATCAACCGTGCTCTGGGAACCACTATGATAATAGTTACGCATGAGCTATCCAGTATTTTTGCAATTGCCAACAGAGTCATCATGCTCGACGCACAGGAGAAGAGTATCATCGCAGAAGGGAAGCCCGACGAACTAAAAGAAAGGTCCGATGATCCTAGAGTCAGGGATTTTTTCAGTCGTTCGGCCCCTTTGGAGGAAGATAAGAACAAGATGTGAGATCTTCGTAATACAGGACCACAGTTAATGAAATCGTTGACTTATGAAACGGATCACTTTAAACCGCTGTTTACGAACATTGCGATGGAGATGGCCCCAACGAGAGACTTAGTGCTTTGTGTCGCAAATTCGGTGACGTAACGTCCGCCCGACCGGATCGGTAGGGCCGGCGTCCCTGCCGGCCGTAGATCAATGACCCGCGTTCACGGAGGCCGGTCCTACCGCTAAAGGCGTCCGACTACGGGTACCCGACCGATCAGAATACGTGACCGAAATTAGGAGACCGGGCACTTAGCACGTCTCAGCGAATTAATTCTCTCGATACACGGCAGGTCCTGAAATCAAGGAGAACAACATGTCGACCCAGGCAGATAAATTCAAAATCGGGTTATTCGTTGTCTCGGGCTTGTTTCTGGCAGTGGTCGTCGTTATATGGCTGGGGGCTTCGCGTTTTTTCGAAGTTTCCCAGACGCTGGTGGCATACTTCACTGAGAGCGTCCAAGGGTTGGAAACAGGCAGTTCGGTCAGGTTCAGGGGCGTTCCGGTGGGCAGGATCCAGGGGATTCGGATGGCCCCTGATGGCAGGCTCATTGAAGTCGTGTTAGGCCTGGATAGAAGTTTTAAAGTCACCGACGACCTCGGAATCAAGATGAACCTGATGGGTTTGACCGGCATGAAATACCTGGAAATGGACACATTCCGTCCAGATCAACAAAAGGAGCCCATCGTCCTAAACTTTGAGCCCGGTTACCGAGTGGTTCCTACATATCCTTCCGATATCAGAGAACTAGGAACCGCTTTGGACAACATTTTTCAGAAGGTGAAGGCTCTGGATGTGGATAGGATGTCCAACAACTTGCTGAAAGTGACCTCCCGGCTCGACACTATCCTGGCTGATCCCAAGCTAGACACTGCCGGGGCCGACGCTGCGGAGACCCTGCGCTCGCTCAGAGAGACTGCTGGGAAGATCCATTATGAGGTGTCCCGATCACAACTTTCCAAGACGATTACACGGACATTTGACAAAGCCTCGGAGTTTTTCCAGGAGAGCACGGAAGCCACGCGAAACGCTGACCGTTTGATTCGTCGGACGGATAACAATCTCAGCAATTTGAGCCAAAAGCTCGATAGGAGCGCGGACAACCTGATCGACTTCACGCGGATGATAAAGCAGAAGCCGTCCAGCATAATATTTGGACCGGAAGAAAAACCCGGGCAAAAGCGTTGAAGTACGTGGATAACCTTGGGACGATTGCCGAGGGCGAGTTTTCTCGGGATGTGGCTTTCCGGAACACTCTTTCCAAAATCTCGCACGGTGCTATGGCATAAAGGCCGCTTCAGGGAGGGTCACACTGGAATTTGAAATATAACGGGCTATCAATTTCTGTTTTGCTAAGTCCTCTAGCCACGGTCTTCACCCTGGGGCTCATTGTTATTCTTGGCTGGCTGTGCGCTCAGGTCCCGGGAAATGATCACCTATCACGCATTCGACTATCCGTCCCCTGTCAAAGAAACCCAAGCGCCTATCCCGGGAACTCTTATGATCTATCGGTTTCTTCCGGCGTCTTCAGTGGATATCGATACCCTGGTTGTCTCTCAATCCCCGGGGACTGAAAAGTCAGCCCTGCTTCACCGCTGGGAAGATAATCCAGCGGACATGATAACGGAGCTGGTGCTGCGCGACCTGGATAGCTCGGGGCTCTTTGAGAAGACCGTGGACCAATTGAGCAGCGCGCGTTACCGCTATGCTCTGGAGGGGATCATACGCAATCTTCAAGGAACCGTAACAGATGGGAAGGGGAAAGCTCTAATTGCCATTGAAGCCACCCTTATAGACTTCGAAGCACGGATGGGCATGAAAAAAAACTTGCTTAAGAAACTCTATAAGATCGAGATCCCCAGCCAAGATGCGACGCCGGACTCCATCATAAAGGCCCTCAATCTCGCTGTGAAAGAATTCTCCGAGCGCCTACGTTACGACATTCGCGCCGCCGTGGAACCCAAGGTCCCCGAACCGGAGAAAAAAGCTCCGCGTAAACCGCCCCAAACCAAGCCCCGACTTAAGAAAACCGCATAATTGCAGTGTTGGCCATATTCGCCTGACGAGCGCGACATCGGTGGTTGTTATGCAACAGTTCGACGAATCCTTGCAGCAAACCACCCGTTTCTTGCCCTCAAGTAGAGGCGCTGATGGACAACTCATCGCCAAATATGAATCGAAATTGATCCAGACGCATCTATATCTTAAGGCCGGAAAGAAAATGGTCAATTGGTGGTGATTCGTTTTTGGCTATTGATGACCATGAATAATGACAGGAAGACTATACGAGCGTTGCCGCTTGCTCTCAAAGAAGCGAGCGGTGGGCTGGGATGTGCGACACTACGGTAATTCCGGCAGATCTCACATTGGAGAGGGCCGGTTCAAGCAAATAAGAATGGGAGTGATTAATTATGTTGGGTTTAGCCGTAACGTTCTTGGTGATCGCGCTCATTGCCGGAGTGCTCGGTTTTGTGGGCATAGCCGGCGTCGCGGTCGAGATGGCGAAGATCGTTTTTGTGATTTTTCTGATCTTGTTCGTGATCTCGCTGTTCTTCGGGCGCAGACACCCGATATAGCAACGTAAGCGTCCGGCGCTATAGGCTGCTGGATAGCCGATAATACCGAATAACTGGGCAATGTTATTCCAGACATCGATTGTCGTGCGTATGTCCCGAAGGGGTAAAGGACATCCTGCGTCCACTGCAGATACCGTCCCCAAACGTGATTCATTAAGGATCAAGAAAGGGGATTGAAAATGAATTGGGACCAAGTAGAAGGGAACTGGAAACAGTTCAAAGGACAGGATAGACAGCATTGGGGCAAATTTACCGACGACGAATTGGACGTTTTTCACGGAAAACGTGAACAATTCGTAGGAAAGCTCCAAGAGAAATACGGTATTCACCGAGAAAAGGCAGAAGAAGAACTGGACGAGTTTCTGCGCAAACTTCATTAAGTGATGTCTGGAGCTACTGCATGGCAGAATCCCTTGCCATGCAGTAGAATGACCGTCTGACTGGGCGCGGCCCCTGGACCGCGCCCTAATCATTGGGCAACACTCTATGAGTCTGTAGCGTGATCCTGCGTTTCGCACGGTTTTCCCGAATTCGTGGCGCGATGGTGCCTATTTGGCCGACATATCTCTGGGGCTGCCAAGGAAAGAACTTAGCATGTCAAACTCTTAGCGGCGTGGGTGACGTATAGGCGCGGTGGGCGGATCCTCCGCATAGCACGGTGGCGTCAATGAACCTGGGTGGGCGACAGGCTCCTGGAGCAGCGTACGGAATTCTTGTGTGTGGAGCATTTAAAAAACCTGCGAAGGATACGAAACGTCTGACAAACGGCGTAGCAAGGAGCATTGAGAGCAAACCGTCGCAAAAGTTGCCTTGGCCGCAGTCGAGATAAATTACGAAAAAGACGATGGAACGCGGGGGCCGAAAAGTAAGCCCAAGGGCTGACCGAAGAAGTCATAGGATTTGACAAATCCCCCGTTCTGGGGCAGGGTTGATATGAAACTACACTCGTACCGGGACGTAATTACTGACTTCCACGTACAACGACGAGGCGGAATTATGAAGCGTATCCTTGTTGTGGACGACGAAAAACACATCTGCGAACTGTACAAGAGTGAACTCGAAGACGAAGGATACACTGTGACCGTGGCAAACTCCGGTGCAGAGGCTCTTGCGGCAGTGGAGGGCAGTCCCCCGGACCTCATTGTGCTCGACGTACAGATGCCCGGAATGGACGGAATCGAGACCCTGGAGAAGCTACTGGGCCGCGATCAGGGAATTCCCATAATACTGAACACTGCGTACAGCCACTACCGGGAGGATTTTACCACGTGGGGAGCGGATGCCTACGTGGTCAAGTCATCTGACACCACAAAATTGAAGAGAGAGATTAAAAGGCTGCTGGGGAATGAGTGACCGCGATGAGATGAAGAATACGCTAACCATCCTGATGGCAGGCGGTAAAGGCGAAAGGCTCTACCCACTGACCAAGGCGCGGGCCAAACCTTCCGTGCGGTTCGGCGGCATCTACCGGATCGTCGATTTTACCCTTTCCAACTGTCTCAATTCAGACATTCGCAGGATCTATGTTCTGACTCAATATCGATCCCTGTCTCTAGATCGCCACATACGACTGGGATGGAGCGTGTTCAATCATGAGTTGGGTGAGTTCATAGAGTGCGTGCCGCCCCAACAGAGAAACGTAGACCGATGGTACCGTGGCACCGCTGACAGCATTTACCAAAACGTCTACCTACTCCAGAGGGAACGGCCGCAACGCGTGCTCATCCTGTCAGGGGATCACGTTTACAAGATGAATTACAACGACATGCTTGCCTTCCACATGGAGAAAAATGCCGAGTTGACAGTCGCCGGCGTCGAGATTGACCGTTCGGAAGCAAGCCACTTCGGAATAATCGGAAGCGACGAGAACTTCAGAATTATCGACTGGGAGGAAAAACCGGTCAACCCGAAACCGGTCCCAGGAAAGCCGGATAAATCATTCGTTTCTATGGGTGTTTACATCTTCAACACCGACGCGCTGGTCAAGAACGTGATTGCGGATGCCAAAGATGCTTCCTCCTCGCACGATTTCGGCAAAGATGTGGTCCCGCGTATGATACACAACAGCAGGGTCTTCGTTCACAATTTCAAGGAGGCCAACAACGAAGAAGGGCGTTACTGGAGAGACATCGGAACAATCGACGCATACTGGGAGGCCAATATGGACCTCTGCGCAGAGGCTCCCCAGTGCAATCTCTACGATGAGAAGTGGCCAATCCGGACTTACCAAGAGCAAGTGCCGCCTGCAAGAACTGTCTCTGCGCCCGCACAGGAGGGCGAAGGCCGTCTGGACAGCCAGGTTTGGAACTCGATAATATCAGGCGGCTGTGTGATATCAGGGAGCACCGTCATTAACTCTGTGCTTTCTCACAACGTTCGTGTCGATGCAGGAAGTGTGGTGAAGGAATCCGTGCTGCTCCACGGTGTGTGCGTGGGGCGACGTGCCAGAATTCGCAAGGCGATCATAGACCAGGACGTTTTCGTGCCGGATGGATTTTCAATAGGCTACGAACCTGAAGATGATAAGCGCCGCTTCTCGATCTCCGCCGGCGGCGTGGTTCTAGTGCCTCGGGGGATCAGGCTCGATTAACGAAGGCCGACGCCCCGGTCCTTGGAACACAGGCACCTTCTAAAATCTTTAGGCGATAAGGATGCTTGCTCCGTTAAGGAGCCCCCAGGGGGTGATAGAAAGTAGCCGGGCGATTTGTCACCAGGATTTGATTACACATTCAAATTATATCCGTCCCATTCGGGACGGCTGATTTTTTCATTTCTTTTCAACTAATGTCCGGCCGTCCCTACGGGACTTGATTTCCTTCACTACCTGCTTCCCTGGCGATGAATCGCCAGGCTACTTTCATCGGTCCCTATGGGACCGGAATGGCCCAGATACAGCAGACGCCCTGCTTCAACAGAGCAAAAGACCTGATCCACAGACAATGGGGACTGCATCATGCCGGAAGTATCTGTTAGGGGGAGGCGGCTGGCCTATGAGGTTCAGCCTGTGGGTTTAGATAGATCGTCACTGTCGGTAGTCTTTATTCATGGGAGTGGAGGAGACCGAGAGGATTGGCGCGCTCAACTGGATGGGCTTCCACAAGTTGCCAACATCATAGCTCTTGAACTGCCGGGTCACGGGGAATCCGACCCGCCGGGAGAAGCCACAGTAGAGGCTTACGCGCGATGGGTAGCGGATTTCGTTGATGCTATGGGTTTTCAAAAAGTGGTGCTGGTGGGTTGCTCTCTGGGAAGCGCCATCACGCAGTGGATTGCGCTCTTCACTCCCAAGCCGTGGCTTGTGGGGATAGGGCTGGTAGGAGCAGGCGCTCGCCTGCGCGTCCACCCCGCGTTTCTCGATGGCCTTCGACAGGATAAAGGAAAAGCGCTGGCTATGCTCTCCGACTTTTGTCTTTCTCCTGCGACTGGAGAACCGCTTCGCGAAAGACTAAGGGAAAAATATCTCAAAACATCTGCGGAGTTGGTTCATGGAGATTTGAGCGCATGCAATGAATTCGATGTGATGAATAGCATTCACGAGGTGCGATTGCCCACCTGGATTCTTGTGGGAGAAGACGATCAACTAACCCCGGTCAAGTTCTCTCGCTACCTGCACGAAACCATTAAAGGCTCGCGGCTGGCTGTTGTCCCACAAGCGGGTCATCTGGTGATGATGGAAAGGCCGGAAGAGTTCAACCGGCTCCTCGCCGAGTTCCTGACTGAGCTGAATGGGTGATTTTGCAGTACAGCCTTGAGGCAGTCGTTACGGGTGTTACGTATTGGTAACTTCCCGGAGCAGATCTATGTCCTCAAGCATCATTCCTGCTCCGCGAGCCACCGTAGAGAGTGGATCTTCGGGCACTACGACAGGGACGCCGATCTCACGGCGTACCCGTATATCAAGGTTCTTGAGGAGCGCCCCTCCGCCTGTGAGCACTATCCCTGTGTCGATGATGTCTGCGGCCAATTCGGGCGGACATTGTTCGAGGGCCATTTTGATGTTGTCCACGATAGAGTTCACCGAATCCATTATGGCGTGGGCAACATCTGTAGAATTGACCGTAATGGTTTTGGGGATACCATCCATCAAATCGCGGCCCTTTACATCCACTTCCTCGACCTCGTCGTCCAAATAAGCGCGGCCCACCAGCACCTTGATCTGCTCGGCAGTCGCGGGCCCTATTAGCAGGCTGTAATTCTTGCGAACAAAATTGAGGATATCCATGTCCAGCCTATCCCCGGCAATCTTGCTTGAGTTACTGTAAACTATGCCAGTCAGGGAAATGATCGCCACTTCGGTGGTCCCGCCACCGATATCGACAATCATGTTGCTCATCGGCTCGGTAACCGGAAGACCGGCACCCATGGCCGCGGCCATCGCTTCTTCCACGATAAAGACTTCGTGGGCCCCTGCGTTGAGGGCCGAGTCCCGGACGGCTCGTCTTTCCACCGGGGTGACACCTGCCGGCACAGAGATGATCACGCGTGGCTTGACAAAGGATTTCCGTTGGTGAACTTTCTGGATGAAATACTTCAGCATTAAGCTGGCGATTTCGAAATTGGCTATGACGCCTTCTCTGAGCGGGCGAAATACCTCGATGGAACCCGGAACCCGCCCTATCATCTTCTTGGCATCTTCGCCTACCCAAACCTCGGAATTCCGCTTATCCTTCCTCCGGATTGCCACTACCGACGGCTCGTTAAGTACGATCCCCTTCCCACGCGCATAGACCAGCGTATTTGCCGTACCCAGATCTATTGCAAGGTCCTTCGAAATCTTGGACGCTATAAAGCTAAAAAGCATCTGTTGCCCTTTAAAGCGCGTTGTCGGGGAACAATGTGAAACACCGTCTGGAGATCAAAGCACGGAAACGTGAGAATTATACCGATTGCCAACAGCAATGTCCGAAGCTGAGGATAACTCGGTGGGGACGGGGATCCTGCCCGTCCTCCAGAGACAGGCAAGATGCATGTCCCACCAAAATACGTTCGGAGTCGGCCCAGCGAGACACGGAGTTTCGGACGTCGAAATAGGTCTAGACTTTTGGCACACACTACGAGGCCGCCAACATAGCGGTTCACGCGGTGCTGTCAATCTTCAACGAATCAACTGAGAAGCCAGACCCAACCAACGGCGTGCCGCGATTGTCCCGGCGGAATTCAATCCCAGAGCTATTACTGCTGCAATGTCCCCCAGATCGCGGCGGCTCAGGTTAGAGCTTCACCTCTATAATTGAGGACTTCTTCAGCTCTTCGATGTATTCCTTCATGCGGGTCAGTATGGTCTCATTTCTCAACAGGTCGGCTACTTTACCTCGGACCTTTCTGTATTCTTTTTCCTCAGCCGGTGTCAGTACATCCGAAGCCTTCTTGGGCTTGGAGGTGGGTGCTTCCGGTGCGTCTTTCTCAGGATCGTCCTTTTCATTACCTACATCGCTTCCCTTTTGCGACGGCTGGCCGCCTTGAGCCTGGCGCTGTGCTTGGCTCTCTTGCCACCGCTTCTCCAATTGTTTGCGGAGCTTTTCCGGAATGGGGACTTTCTGCAACTTCCTCCCTTTGCCGTCTACCAGATAAAACATGATGAGCGAATCCTGGGTGCCCATGGGAGGGCTCACGTCACCCGGTTTCAGGCGCTGCACAACTTTTTGCATGGCCGGGACCATGTCCTTGTAGTCCATCACCCCCAGATCTCCCCCCTTGGAGGCCAGAGGGTCCTTGGAATATTTTTTGGCAAGCTGAGCGAAGTCCGCTCCTGTCATAGCCTCCCTGTAGATCTGCCTGGCCCTCTCCATCACCTTTTCCGCGCTCTTGCGATTCTTGTCTGGCACTTTGAGCGTGATCTGCCTCAGTCTCAGCTTGCCTCCCACATAGACTTCCTCATGGGTGGGTATCTGGGGTTTCGCCTCCTCTTGGGGGGGCCGGGAAGGTGTCAAGCTTTCGAGCATCTTCTTGTAGAGTTCGTCGATATTTTCCCGATTCTTCTTGAAATAAAGCTGGGCGTCCTCCTCACTCAAAGGCACCTTTTGCGTCACCTCGGTCGCAATTAAACGGGTGAGCGTGAGCTGGCGCTTCATTATCTTTCGGTATTCCGCATAATTGAGCCCATTGGCCGCCAGCAACAGGACAAATTGGTCTTGGGTAAGGTTGTTCCGCTTCTTAATCCCTTCTACTGACGCGTCTACTCCCTTGTCTTCAACCTTGACCCCTTTCTTGGCCGCTTCCTGTTCCAGGAGATGAATAACCACAAGCTCATCGAGAATCTCTCGTTCGGTCGGCCATTTGCCCGGTGGTATGACCCCGAGGGGCAGGTTCGTGAGATTTCGCATGAAGGGTTGCTTGTGCTTCTTTATGTCCGACTCAAGGATGACATCCCCGTTCACGACAGCGGCAATCCTGTCCGAATAGACTTCAGCAGCGTAGACCGATCTAGCGAACCAGGCTAAGCTAAGAAGTAACAACAAGGTATAGACTTTTTTCTGATTCATGTTCCCCTTTTAATTGAAAGCAGTCTCTTTTTCAACCTCAAGTGGGCTGCATTCCCTTTTTCAACGAGGCGGAGGAACGCCGGCAGGCGCCAGCCCTCCGCCATTGATTGCTTCTCCGAGACGATCCAGTAGGGAGATGCACTTATCGATCCTCGATACCGGGTCAACCTTCCCGACATGGAAGGCCAAGCGGTCACCTGGGAGCAACCGAATCCGTCTGTCCTTCTGAGCCCACGAGATCAGAATTTGCGGATTAACCTGAGTTTCCGGATCAAAGGAAAAGACAAGGTCCTGTTCGTTGTAGTCAAGCCTTTGGATTCGCACCTCTTTCATCGCCAGCCTGATCCGCATAACCTGCATAAGGTGAGAGACCTGGAACGGAGTTTGGCCGTAAAGGTCAACTATCTCTTCCTCTATCTCATCAATCTCAGTCGGCTCCGCCGCTCTAGACAGCCGCTTGTAAAGATTCATGCGCTGTTGCGGATCGGGAACGTAGTCCTCAGGAATAAGGGCTTCCAGCTTTAGCCGTATATCCGGATCGATCCTCGGCGGCGGTTGCTCTCCCTTGATCTCTTGAATGGCTTGCTCCAAGAGATCGAGGTACATTTCATATCCGACCTGGGCCACATGGCCGGACTGGGAGGTTCCCAAGATGTTGCCTGCTCCTCGGATCTCCATATCTCTCATTGCAATTCTGAAACCTTGACCAAGGTTCGAGTATTCCTGTATCACCGCCAGCCTTTTGATTGCATCGGGGGTCATGAGCGTCTCGGGGGGAGTCAGCAAGTAAGCGTACGCCCGCATTTGGGAGCGTCCCACACGGCCTCGAAGCTGATAGAGATCAGCGAGGCCAAAAGTATCGGCCCTTTCGATGATGATGGTGTTGGCCCTGGGAATGTCGAGTCCGGATTCAATTATGCTCGTGCAGACCAGAATATTGATCTTCCCTGTGACGAATTCCACCATCACGCGTTCCAACTCTCGATCCGCCATCTGGCCGTGGGCCACTCCGAATCGGCCTTCGGGCACAAGTCTTTGAAGTGCAGCAGCCCGTTTATAGATACTTTGGACCCTGTTGTGAAGGTAGAATGCCTGCCCGCCTCGACTCAATTCTCGCAGAAGCGCCTCTCTTATAACCTCATCGGATTGTCGCATCACATGTGTTCGGATCGATTGCCGGTTCATGGGCGGAGTTTCAATCACGGACAGGTCGCGTATTCCCGTGAGCGACAGGTTCAGGGTTTCTGGGTATCGGGGTCGCGGTCAAAGTCAGGACGTCAACGTGAGCCTTGTACTTCTTGATCCTTTCTTTATGGGCCACTCCGAAACGCTGCTCTTCGTCAACGACCAACAGCCCGAGGTCCTTGAATGCCACATCTTTTTGTAATAGTCGGTGTGTTCCTATCACCAGATCAACTTTTCCCTGGGCAATTCTTTTCAGTGCTTCCTTTTGCTCGGCCGAGCTTCGGAATCGCGAGAGCACATCCACATGGAAAGGATAGCCGTTAAAGCGGCGTGTGAAGGTGTCGTAATGCTGTTGGGCCAGCACGGTAGTGGGAACCAGGACAGCGACCTGCTTGCTGTCCATCATTGCCCTAAATGCTGCTCGAAGAGCGACCTCGGTTTTGCCGTAGCCGACATCCCCGCATACAAGGCGGTCCATCGGTTTGTCCTGATCCATGGCCTCCATGACGTCCAGAATCGCCTTGGCCTGATCAGGTGTTTCTTCAAAATCGAAAGCAGCCTCAAAAGCTGAAAAAACCTCATCCGTAGCGGAGTATGGCTTCCTTGTGCTCACCTGGCGATTGGCAAATATCTCCAGGAGTTCCCGGGCCATTTCCCGAATCGACCTCTTGACCTTGGCCTTGGTGTTGCTCCATCCCTTCCCTCCCAAACGGTCTATCCGGGGGGGCTCTTCGGAACCGGAGATGTACTTCTGGACAACTTGCAGGCGCTCAACAGGATGATAGAGCAGGTCCCCGCCGGCATACTCAACCACCATGACCTCACCGGGAATCCCATCAAATTCCATGTGAGAAAGTCCACGGAAGATGCCGATGCCGTAATCCTCATGAACCACTGGTTCTCCTTCGGCCAAATCGGTCAGGGAGGAGATCAGTGAGCCTCTGGCACGTCTCTTCGGGGGTGTTCTTACCCTGGCACCGAAAACCTCTTCTTCGGTCAAAACTATCCGGCGAGCCCCAGCCATTCGAAACCCGGAGGAGAGCGCTCCCACGTAAAGTCGAATGCCGGGGACGGGGCTCGAATCAAGGTTTGACTGTTCAAGAGGCCCGCCTCTGAAGTCCAAGTTGAGCGAATAGGGTTCCAGGAGTTTAAGAAGGCGATGGGCCTGGCCCAGGGTGTGACTCACCAGGAAGACTTCGTTGCCGTCGTCCCGCCACCCTTCCAACCGTTTGACAAGTTTTCCCATACCTGCGTCGTAGCCCTTGGTCCGAAGGAGGTCCGGTCTTATGTCACTGTTAGTCTGGCAGTCAATGCGGAAACTTCTAGTCTGCGGGTCTTCAATCTCGAGTGGAGACATGATTACTGTACGGAATCGGGCTACACCGCGCGCGAACTCATCCGGAGAAAGATACAGTTCTTCGGGACGAGGGACAGGAAGCCCTTCCTGTGAGGCCGATTCCCAACCTCGGAAGATCTCTTCCTGAAGATCCTCGAATGTATGGCCCAGCGTGTCCGCGTCGGGAAGCACCAACACTGAATCCGGAGGGATGTAGTCCAGCAAGCTCTGCAAATTCGGGAAAAAATAGGGGAGGTAGCATTCGGCTCCGGGAAATCTTACTCGATGTTTGAAATCGTCGACAAGCCTCTGGCGAACACGTTTTTCCACCCCCCGCTCTTCGCAACTGTTGAGCAATCGCTGCAAACCCTGCTCCAGGGACTCTTCATCCGGGATCAGAGTGTGCACAGGACCGACGTGTACCTCGGAGATGTCTTCGCGAGACCTCTGATTGGACGGGTCAAAGAAGCGGATCGACTCGATACGATCCCCCATCTGCTCGATGCGCACTGGGTAAGGATAAAATGGGGGATACAAGTCGATTATAAAGCCCCGCACCGAAAAATCACCGGCATCCTCCACCAGAGGTGAACGTGCATACCCCGCAGCGACCAACCTTTCCAGTAGAGACTCTCGATCCAAATCATTCCCAACCGCCAAGCTGAAGCCGGCCCGCCGAAACGCTGCTTTAGGCAGGACTCGACGGATAAGGGCATCCAGGCCTACCGCCAGCACCCTGGGTGGGCTCCCCTCACTAAGGCGGAACAGCCCCGCCATGCGACTTACCCAGACATCTGTTTCAAGGCCGCCAAAAGCGTAGGGGAGCACCTCTGAGGATGGATACCTGATAACTTGATCCTTCAATGGATGCCTGACGACTTCTTCCTCGCCAAGATAGAATCGGACATCTATAGCAGCCTTGGAAGCGGCCTCGCCATCAGGGCTAACCAAGACTATCGTCCGAGGCCCTCCTCGCACGGCAGCGGCTATCAAAAGCGCCTGAGCGGAGCCTCCTAATCCATAGACGCCGCCGTTTTCAGCAGATTCTATGAGAAATCGAACGGCTTCTTGAAACGAATTGGTGAATTTGTCAGTAGGCAAAGAGGTTTCCATGAACCCGAGCTTTTGAACCTCCTAGGATTCGAGTCGGAGCTATCAAGTCTTCGAGGGGCAAGGGTTAGGAGCATGGCGAATCAACTCTTGCCAGAAATCAATCATACAGTTTAATCCACAACGATCCCGTCTGACAACAAGTACGTGAAACCGGTAGAGTCCCGGATTGGTGTGCTACCCGTCACCACGGCGAATCCCGAGTTCTGCGAGGGATTCGCCGTGGTGACGATCTGGGCTGATGGAATCCTCCGGTGCTGTCTCAAATTAGGACACTACCGTAGAACTACAGGAAGTAAGCATTCCATTACGTGGGGCAGGCTTTCCAGCCTGCTAGTTCATCAAGTTGACGATGGCCGGCCGCAAAACCTGTCCTACAGATGTAATGAACCTTCCCCTTGGAAACTGAATGCTTACTCCAGGAAACAGGATTCCGTTGACTTAAGCTGTGCGATCAGCTATCCATTTCAAAAAATGTCGAGGTGAAACTGTGGCCGAAAAGAAGATGACGCGGAAGGAACTCCTGAAGGAGCCCGATGAGTTCCTCACTACCACCGCTCAGGTAATTCGATATACGCGTGAACATCCGAGGTCCGTTGCACTGGGATGCGCGCTTGTGGTCATTGCTCTGCTGGCCGCCGCGGGCGTGTACTACTACCAGAAACACCAAGACGTTAGAAGTCACGAACTTTTTGGACAAGTATGCAATGAATATGAGACCGCAGTTCAGTCTCCGCAGCAACTCACCCCTCAAAAATTGGACAAGCTTTTCGCGGAATTTGACGCTCTGGCTAGGGAATACAGCTCACTTCCCGCCGGCGAAATGGCATTGCTCTACAGTGGGCACGTCCTATACAAGAAGCAAGACTTCAAGGGAGCGCTGGAGCGCTACGCCCAGATGCAGTCCACGAACCTCGTCAAGAGTGGTCTGAGTTCCCTGGTTCTCTATCATATGGCGATGAGTCAGCTTGCTCTTAAAGAGTATGATAAGGCTGTAGTGCTATTCGACCAACTCTCCAAGGATGTCAATTCTCCATATAGGCGCGAGGCCTATGGCACAGTTGCTAGAATATATGAATTGATGGGCAAGAACAAAGAAGCGGTCCAGGCTTACCGGCAGTATCTGAAAATGTTTCCCGAAGCTCCGGACGCTGCTTTTGTTAAAGGAAGAATATCTGAGATCGCAAAGCAGGCCTAGTGGCCCGTTTCATAATTACAGTCACGCTTGGACGGTGGACCCGCAGGATGAGGGTGCGAAGTTTTGTAGGGGCAGGGCTTGCCCTGCCCGCAGTGGGCGCAGTCCCGCGTCGCGTGGACGCCCCAACCTTCCGTCATTCCCGCGCAGGCGGGAATCCAGACTGGACCCCGGATCGGAGTCCGGGGTGACGGCGTCGAATTGGATTCCGTCCACACAACTAACATTGACCAAAATAAGAGACCGAACTTATGAATCAGAACACTAAGCGTCAGCGCTGACCCGCGAATCAGTTCCGCCATAGTTCGCGCTATGTCGTGATTATGCTGAGGACTATTGACGCTCAATTATCACGTCCATTTCGGATACCCATACCTGGAATGAGCTTTCGTCCAGATCTATCTGATAAAAGCCTTGGGGTTCTTGAGTATCAAGCTCGAATGCTTGCTGTGAGAGAAGGTGATCGAGGATTGCTCGAACCTCCGCAAATGCAAGGTCTTCGAAGAAAAATATGTTGAACACCTGATTGGCGTGCAAGAATGGCATTGATTCCATAATTCGATCTCTCAACAATGAGAATAAACACATCTGCAACCAGCGTCAACTCCCAGGCCGGTCGATGGCCGGCAATGAAAATGGCGATAATTCTTGACAGCGAATCCGATAGTTTGTATAAACGCCGGGGGGATTGTGTTTTAGACATTTCTGATTCAATAGGTGTTGGTGAAAGGAGGAATGACATGACAAAAGCTGAACTAGTATCCCGTATTGCCGAGGAGGCGGGAGTTTCCAAAAAAGCTGCCGGAGCGGCATTAGCTTCGGTTGTCTCTGCGATTCATGAAGTGCTGAAAAAGGCCCAGAAGATTCGAGTTACTGATTTGGGTAGCTTCAGTGTGGTGAAACGCCAGGCCCGTCAGGGTGTCAACCCGAGGACCGGCAAGCCGATCAAGATACCCGCCACGAAGGCTCCCAAGTTCACAGCGGCCAAAGCATTGAAGGAAGCCGTTAAGAAGTAACTGAACGGTGCCTAGCGGGTCCCGGAAGCACCTGAACGCATCTCCATGGCAGAACTGGTTGGGTAACACGCCGCTGTGCGCCGCCAAGCGGTCGATGTCTCATTAGGAGTGCCGGAGGCACCCGACGGTCGTCCCGGACGACGTGCCAGCGCAAGGTGAGACCACTGGTAGCAAATTTGGCATTTGCGATAAGGACCGCTTTGAGTTTGGAAACGAGGCCGAGTCAAAAGGGGCATTTCCTTGTAGGGGCGGAATTGAAACCCGCTCCTCCTTGGCCGCTTATACGAATAAGGGCCGTCACAATGAAGGGCGGCCCTTATTTTGTTATACGGTCGAAGGGATGAAGAAGCTCTTTCTGTTAGCCCTCATATTACTCCCGTTTCTTTGCTCCTGTGCAAGCCTTATGGACGGCCGTTTCGTGCCAAAGGAAGGGAGAAGCTCTCCTTACAACCCCCAACCAGACCCGTACGAAGCTCCTAAAGATCCTACCGCCAGGTTTTAGTTTTTGGATTGCTGCTTTTGCTCCGCTGAAGCAGGACTCGCGTGAGCCCCTGTGCGAGTCATCTCGGTCCCATAGGGACAGATGAAAGCCTGGCGATTCATCGCCAGTGAACCAGCACATAAACAAATCAAGTCCCGTACGGACGCCCGGACTCCAGGTTGAACGAGTTGAAATCATCAGTCGTCCCTAGTGGGACGAATAGATTTTGATCATTGCCCCTTGCCCAGGCGATGAATCGCCTGGCTACTTGCTATCACCCCGCTGGGGCTCCTTAACGGAGTAAGATAACCCATCCATTAGCTTTCTTCAGCCGACTACTCAAGATTGCCTGACACAACACTACCTTTCGCCCTCATCCCAATGACGGGGTGGGACGGGAGGATCTGGAGCGGTCTTCATCCCTTTTTCGGATGGGCCGGGGGTAAGGTCAGTGGGCCGGCTTGCTTTTTCTCCACGTCCGGCGGTTCCGCGGGGGCGTCCCATTCCCTTATTGGGTGACCCTAGGCCCCCAGGCGGCGGTCCCATGCCTTTCTCGGGCACGCCGCCCGGCGCTTGTGGCGGCCGAAGCAAGGAACGAAGCTCCTTACGAAAGTCTTTGAAAAAGAGTACCAATTGCGCCCGCTGGCGTATGGTCAGGACCTTTGAGACGTCTTCATACTGTTGCTCACGAAGCCGTTGGAGTTCCTGCCTCTTCTCACGAACGTCTGCCAAAAGTCGGCTCAACTCCTTCTCGTCCGCCGTCTTGGAGGAATCGGTCAATTGCTTCCTGATCGCCTGGAAATCCTCTGACAAACCCTTTTCCAAGGATTTACGCTGGACCAGAAATCTGTGACGAATTTCGAGGAGCTTATCCGCTGTGGGCTGGTCCAAGTCAAGGGCCTCTATCAGCTTCCACATGGTCAGGGTCTCTATCCTGTCCTGTACTTTGTCCCTGTCCCTCCTCTGTTCGGGATCAGTGGCGAAAAGAGAGCTGGCTCCAACCAGGAGCATCCCAACAGCAATCAGAGCGGCAATTGTCTTACGCATCTTTCTTCCTTTTCAATCTGTTGAATAACGTGGTTGTGCCAACATGCATCGAAAAAAAGGAAGGAAACAACCTAAACTGAGGCGCCATGAGTGTAGCATGACCTGCGTTCATATCGGACTTGCGATCTACTACTAGAGTCCGGAAGACCACAGCCTTCTGTTGTAGTAACCTCTGCGGCTTCTCGTCATAGATACAGCGGACCAGGTTCATCCTCCACCTCGAACCATTGCACGTCACTATCATCAAGCCGTGCAGCGGCCCTCGCGTCGACCACTGTAAGGAGCGGGTCTCCGTAAAGGGAAACAGGTGAGAGCTCCTCTGACGTCGGGCCGTAAACTTGCTGCAGTTCTTGAAATAAATCGGGCGACATCGCCCGAAGATCAGCGATCTGCCGATTGTCAGGCTGAAAGACTGCCACACGAATCACCAGAAGTGCGATGACCGTTGCAACAAAGACGCCTGCGGCCTTCCACCAGAACCCCCAAACAGGCTTCAACTCTTGCTCTTTCAGTCGTGCATCCAGAGACTGGTGATAGAGCTTCCAGGTACTGTTCTCCTGGATCTTCAGGAAGATCGGAGGCAATCGCAGATAGCAGCGTCAGTGATTCTTCTCTCACCTGACGGCAAGGCGCGCACAGGCGAAGATGGTGTTCCAGACGCTCCTGCTCCGAAGGCTTCAGGCCCTCGTCCAGATCGGCGATGATCAGTTTTTCTACTTCGTTGCACTCATGTGTTTTCATTTTGATCCCAACTTTTCTCTAAGCGCTTTTACAGCCTGAAAGAAATTGCCTCGCGCGCCGCCCTCAGTACCACCGAGAACCTTAGCTATTTCTTTATAATCCATCTCCTCATAAATCCTCAATTGAACTGTCAGGCGCTGCTTTTCCGGAAGCGTTTCCAGTGCCTTTCTCATTCTTTCAAGATTCCGTGCCCTGTCCAAACTCGCCTCAGTCGGTTCTGCCGGATCCGCCAATTGGTCGAGCATGTCGGGAACGAGTGTAACCTTGCGTTTCCTAAGATGATCCCTCATCGCATTCAAAGCTATGGTGTAGAGCCATGTCTTGATCGATGAGACCATCATGAATTTGTGCAGGCCCTCGTAAGCCCTCAGAAAAGCCATCTGCGATATGTCTCTAGCCTCCTCCGGGTCCCTGACGATTCGTAGGATCATCATGGTGAGGGGCTTCGAGTACCCTACTGACAAGTTCGGAAAAAACCTCCTTATTGCCTTTTCGGAACTCTCTGAGTAGGTCCGCATCGTTCATTCGGGCTTCCCGTTCCTAACTTATTGGACGCAAATACGCAGGCAATGTTATACGGGGATGGAAGAAATAAAAACCGGTCTAACATCTTTTTAGGCGGTCATAAAGGACTGATAAAGGAAAACCTACGATCCGCTGAATCACCAAGTTCATACTAATCGGCGCCAAACAGATAAAATTACGCACTGTTAACCGTCCCAATAGCCTGTTTGGCGCCGTCAGATACCAATTTAATCTGGTTAGGCGGCAGCTAATTGTGAGCGTAGATAATTGCCCTTGAGCTTCTCCAGGGCCGATCGCTCTATCTGGCGGGCGCGCTCCCTGGTTATGCCGAAATGCTTGCCCAATTCCTTTAGAGTGACCGGATCCTCAGAGAGGATTCGTTTTTCAACAATGTATTTCTCCCGCGGATTCAAGCTTTCCAGAGCCTGATCCGCCCATTGCTTGAGGTCCTCCAGTTCTTCCAGTTCGGAAAGAATTTCTTCTTGGTCAGGGGCATTATCCTTCAATGTGTCCGCGAATGAATCCCGGGAACGATCCCCGATCAAATCATCGAGGGAAAGATCATGCGCCTTCAGACGGGCAGCCATATCTGTCACCTCGTTTTCGGTTACGTTTATTTTCAGCGCTAATTTCGCTACATTTTCCTGGCGATCATCCGCATCAAGCGCTTCCGGCAAGTCGGAAATCCTGTAGAAGAGTTTGCGCTGAGCCTGAGTAGTTCCTATCTTCACCAGGGACCACGAGCGGATAATGTAGTTCTGTATATACGCCCTGATCCACCAGATCGCGTAAGATATCAGCCGGTAGCCCTTGTCCGGATCATACCTCTCAACAGCCTTCATAAGGCCGATGTTCCCCTCCTGGATCAGATCCATTAACCTCACCCCATAGTTGCGGTACCCAAGGGCCACTTTGATCACGAACCTCAGGTTGGATGTAATGAGAATCTGTCCCGCCTTGGCGTCATTCTTGTCTCTATAGCGAACAGCAAGCTCAGTTTCATCTTTCCGACTCAAAACAGGATAATGTTCTATTTGTGATAGGTATATCTTCAGTCCGTCCGTCTCGATGGGATAATTCATACTTGCACCTCCCGGATTGTTTACCGAGTGTCCGTCCATTAATTTGGATGCGCTCCGGCAAGAAAGGTTTCACACGTGAGATCGCCTTGCGTTTCAGGAAGCAGAGGACAAGGGGGCGGAGGGGAGTTCCGAGAGACTTCCCAAATCACCCTGGCCCCTCGCTAACATAGAGCCGTATCGTAATCCGGGGTCGCCACTCGTATGTGATCTCACGGGTGCGGGAAGCCGGAAAGGGTTGGAGTGGGTCAGCAGTCCAACGTGTATCTTGTGGCTAGTCAGAGTAACGAGATTCTGAATGGGGTGTGACTTACAAATGGTGATAGAGGTGCACGGGGCTGTGCGCCTCTACTGGATTTCACCGCGAGCGGAATGCGCGAACTGCAGGATTGGCCGGCGGGGTCGACTGAGCACAATTCCTGGCGCTCATCTCAATGCGTATTGCTCTCCGGGAAAGCTCTGGTAGATCGTCCTGGAAACAACTCTTCTCTCGGACGGAAACAGTGTCAAGGAGGGACGGGTTTGAAACGCGCCCCTACAAAGGGTTGAAGAGAAATCGGGAGGGAGAGGAGATCTGTCCTCTTGGAAGGGAACCTATGCAACTATCTATCAGTCCTGGGATAAGCGTGTCCGTCTTCGGCCCCATGCTGAGGCTATTCCGCAGATTCCTCCTGCTCCTCCTCTTCAGAAGAGGGGCCTTCGAATTCCTTGATGCCTCGGGCTAACTCTTCCAAACGCTCGTCCACCAAGTAATTGATTGTACCCTCCGGATAATCACCGTTCTCATCCGGCTCGCCGGCCGGTACGCCGGTAAGTATTTCAATCCCCTGATCCACGTGGTCCACGGCCCAGATATTGAATTGTCCGTTCTTCACCGCTTCCAAGACCTCCGGATGAAGCACCAGATCTCCCACGTTCCGCCGAGGGATCATTACGCCTTGGGCGCCCGTGAGGTTTTGGGCGCGACAAACCCGGAAGAATCCCTCTATTTTTTGATTAACACCCCCTATGGGTTGTATCTCTCCATGCTGATTCACACTACCGGTGACCGCTATCCCCTGGTCGATAGGCTTGCCTGACAGAGCGCTCATGAGGCCGTACAATTCCGTTGACGAGGCGGAATCCCCGTCTACGCCGGAGTACGATTGCTCAAACGTAATACTTGCCGTCAGATTCAAAGGTTTGTTCTGGGAGAACCGATCCCTCAAGAAGCCGGACAATATTAGAACTCCCTTGTTGTAGCTCTGTCCGGACAATTCGGCTTCCCGCTCGATGTTGATGATCCCAATTTTACCCATACTTGTCTTGACCGTTATCCGGGACGGACGGCCGAAGGAGAACTCGGGAGAACTGTACACACTTAACCCGTTGATCTGACCCACGCGCTCTCCGGTAGTGTCGATCATGAGAATGCCGTCTTCGATATATTCTTGAATCTTGTCCTCAATCATGTTGAGGCGTTCGATGCGATCCGCGTTGGCCTGTTCCACATGGGGTCCAGCGATCACAGGGGAATCAGCTTCACGCGCCCTTAAATCCGCCTCACGAAGAAGATCTGCAATGTGCTCAAACCTGGCCGTGATCTTCTTTTTTCTTCCGGCCCATCGAACGGCGAGCTTAGCAACGGCCTCGACTCCGGATTGATCGCATGGAAGAAGTTCGTCCTCTGCGGATATACGAGCAATGTATCCGGCAAGTTTACCCATATTTACGGGGTTGTTGGGCATTGTCAAATCAAAGTCCGCTTTCATCTTGAAAATCTTGCGGAAATCCTCGTCGTACCAGTGCAGCAGGTCGTATATCTCGGCATCACCGATAACGATCACTTTTATTTTGATGGGGATTTTTTCAGGTTTCAAAGAGGCGGTGAAAAGAAAACTGAATGGATCAGTTTGAATCTCCATCATCTGGTTGCGAAGACTTCTTTTAAGGGTCGGCCACGCACCGACTTCGATAAGGAAGTCCCTAGCTTGCAATACGAGGTACCCTCCGTTTGCCTTCAAGAAGCTGCCTGCCTTGATATGGCGATAATCGGAAGACCACATCCCCGTACGGTCCATGACCCGCTCAATCGTGCCGAAGAGGTTGCGAAATGTAGGGGTATTTTCAATTACAACCGGAGGCTTGTCGGTTTCCGAATTGTCCACGAGAACATTAACTTCGTAATCAGTGAGTTGGGTCGGATCCGGTGGCACCAGCATCGGGGGGCCGGGAGATTCCCCTCCGGACTGAGTAGGCACCAATCGCGGCCGAAACCTTTCGAGGTGGTTCATGACATCCGTTTCCACCTCGTCCAAGTAAGTTGAAACAGACTCCTCCGGATGCTTCTCACGGACGGGGGCCATCAGGTCCTTCAACAAAGGTTGAATCCATTCCTTGGCGAGTTCTTCCAAATCTTCCTGAATTGTTTTATCTATGTCTCTGGCAGCTTTAAAGATTTTCTCCATTTCCTGAGACAATTCTTTGTGTTTTGTCTTAATTTTCTCAAGTTCTTCAGCAGAAAACTTACCTTCTTCTACCAGAGCTTCAAGCTGTTCAATCTTCATCGGGTTGCCGACGACCACCGGGGCCAGATCGGGGCGGGTAAAGGGTCCCACCTGAACCTGGACCATCATGAAATTTTCAGAAGTCACCTTGTTCTCAAAATTCTTGAATAGGGCTTTTTGAGCGCCCATATGGCGGTTTATGATTTCATTTCTGGCCGACTGGAATTCTTCACTCTCGAATATGGCCGGGATCTTCTTTTTCAGGGAGCCCATGAGATCCGCCATTTGCTGTTTTAGAATAGTCCCTTCACCTGCGGCCAAGGACAGGAGCCTGGGCTGATCCGGATTCTTAAAATTGTTTACGTAGCATAGATCGTTGGGAATCGAACCTCCCACATTGAATTCATCCAGAAGCTTTAGGACTGTACCGGTGCGTCCCGTGCCGGTGTTTCCGGCCACGAAGATGTTGTATCCACTCCCTTTCATAGCCAGACCGCGCCGCAGAGCTTTCACAGCCCTATCCTGGCCGATGATCTCCTCCTGAGGCTCTATGTCGGCGGTGGTATTCTTGATAATCCCTTCCGGGGGCCCACTCCATGTTAACTCCTCCCACGGCAACCGAAGCTCTTGTCGCAAATCAGTCATATTTAGACTTCCTATTTAAGGGTTATTTCAGGGAAAGCCTCCCTGAACAGTTCGAATGCTTCACAGCTATCTCCAACCATACTCCTTGCTACAATTTGATCAGCTCTTTGATATCAGTCTTCGTCCACGGGAAGAGAGGCTCCTTGGCTTCCCACATCATGTCGAGTATTTCCTGTTCCTCTAGGACGCCCTTCTCCTTCAGGAGTTTCAACATTCCGACGAGAACCTGTCCCACGTTGAAGCCAAAATAGTCTTCTTTCATTGCTATACTCCACGGCGGCGCGGCGGGCCTTGTCGCATAAGAGACTGAGTCTGTTGCAGGTAATTTCGCAAGGCCGCAAGCGCCTCAACGGCGACGTCCACGAAGCTCACACCCACTGAGAAAAGCGTGGCCGATAATGGTTGCACGCCTCTCGTACCATTCTACCTGGCCAAGCACCTCGACGGTATTGGACCTTTTCCCCAGATCCAACGCAATCTCAAGGAAATTACGACGCGAATGTCCCGCCTGTGAAAGACAAGTGGAATCCGTCGACCTCCATCTTTTGCGTCTCAAAAATAAGACCGTTGAGGTGCAATGAGCGTGTCACTGCTTTGTATTGCGGAGATCTGCCGAGATGGATCCTCTCCGTGAATAACCGTGTACCTGAACGGAAGCTGAACCTCCGCGGCAAAGGTCGAATGCATCAGGTTGTCTGCTTTGTCAACCATGGGTTATCCAGTTTCCTAAGGAGTTCCGGATCAGCGAGGCGGTCCGCCTGAAGCTGATCGGTCGGTAATTCCCCTTCGCAAGGGCAATTACGCTACGTTAATCCAGAGGCTCGAGAGGTCACTTCTCTTTGCCTGTTCCAAAAAGTATATGATCGACAACTTCCACAATGGCATGCCCAATGGTTATGTGAACTTCCTGAATGCGAGGGGTAGCGGCCCCTTCTACGGGGACGTAGTAACGGCAAACTTCTTTCATGGGACTTTCTGTCGGGCCGCCGATACCTATGGGAATCAAACCCCTCTGCCCAGCCACTTTCAGACCTCTGAGGACGTTGGGTGAGCTTCCGGAAGTACTGATCCCCACTGCCGCATCCCCCTTGTTGCCCAGGGCCTTTATCTGCTTCTCAAAGATTTCTTCGTAGCAGAAATCGTTTGAGATTGCCGTCAAGACGGAGCTATCGGTGGTCAGGGCAATGGCTGGTAGGGGAGGCCTATCCATTATATATCGATTCACAAACTCGGCTGCGATGTGTTGTGCATCTGCAGCAGAGCCACCATTTCCGAAGAGAAGTATTTTGTTTCCTTGGCCGAGAACACTCGCCAGAGTCCGAATTGCTTCCTCAAGAACCTCCATGTTTGCCTTCAGGAAACTTTCCTTGAGTCGTATGCTTTCTCTAAAAATCTCCAGGACACGGTTCCGCAACTTCTTGTCCAACCTAACTCAGATTTCCCCACCCCGTTAAACTCATATCCCATCTTTACATTATCATTAAGCCCTGGACAATGAATTTTCAATTGCAACCTGTCAAATATATTCTTCAATTATTTCCCTCGCTGTGCCGATCATAGAGGCTAGGGGCGGGTCAAGCCAAAAAATGGGTGGCCTCAAACCCTTCGACTTTGTTAAATTACTAATGGGAAGAGAAGAACTTCCAGGGAAATATCTTCGATTAGAGCAACCATGACTTTTCGAAAACACGACATCATTGATTATTACGACAGTCGTAGAATTTCTTGCGGCCTGGTTCTCGATGTAGATGATCGGCGTCTCCGCATCCTCAACGATCAGGGCAAAGAGACAAAAATTTCGGCCAACCGAGCCCTAATTTCGGGAAAGGACCCAAACTTCCCGCTCTCGGGAAGCCGAGATGAACAGGTGAGCAGGCTCAGGGATATTTGCACGCGCAGGGAGGAAACCAAGAAGCTCATAGATCTTCGGGAACTCTGGGAGGTGGTCGGCCTGGAAACAGGCGAGATCGGCATTGAAGACCTTGCCGAGCTTTTTTTCGGCAACCAGAGCGATCCTAACTATGCTGCATCGCTTCTTAGGGCAATTTTCGAGGACAGGCTCTATTTCAAGATTCGCCCCGACAGAATTGAGGTGTCCGGCCCGGAACAGGTACAGCAGGCCCTGGTCCAGAGGGAAAAAGAAAGGGAGCGAAGCACCTTTATAGCTCGGTGCGCAGAATTCTTGGTCCGGTTTAAGGATACCCAGAGGGTGGGTATCCAAGAGGCTCCCGAAGGATTCATTCCATTATTGGAGGAGGCGGCTGAGTATGGCCGAAACTGGATTACCTTCAAGATGGTAAAAGATATTTTTTCCCAGGCAGGTATGCCCCAGAGCTTGGATCCGTTCCGAGTGCTCGTCAAACTGGGCGTCTGGTCCGAGGACGAGAATGTGAGCCTGCGGGCAGAAAGGATACCTGTGGAATTCTCCCCTGAAGCTGAGGCACAGGCGCGTGAAGCTGCAAGTAAACCTCTGCCTTCCTCGGTTGAAGACCTTACTAACGAGGAACTCATTACTATTGACTCGGTTTTCACCCGAGACGTAGATGACGCGCTGTCCCTGTCGCGCAAAGGTGACCAGACAGTCATCGGGATTCACATAACCGACGTTGCCTATTTCGTGGATCATGATTCTGTGCTCGACCGAGAAGTCCGCGAACGAGCAACCTCCATATATCTCCCGGAATCCACAATCCCTATGATCCCGCCGGTTCTCTCCGAAAAGGCGGCCAGCCTTACAGTGGGAGAAGCCCGGCCGGCGATCAGCGTGATGGTCACAGTGGGACAGGATTTGAAGCTCAAGGACTTCAAAATCCTTCCGTCGATAGTACGCGTAAGAGAACGGCTCTCCTACGAAGAGGCGGATGAGAGGATATCAATTCGAGGTTCCAGAGAATGGCAAATGTTTGCAATTGCTTCGTCCTGGAGGGAGGAAAGAATCACCTCAGGTGCCCTCATTTTCAAGGATCCGGAGCTGTCGGTGCGCGTGGATGTCGACAAGACCATTGAAGTGGCTTGCCGAGATAGGGAGACACCTTCCCAAGTTCTTGTATCCGAGATGATGATTCTTGCAAACAGTCTTTTTGCCCGTTTCATGAAGGAACGTGATCTTCCCGGTCTGTTTAGGAGTCAGCCTCCCCCTTTGGAAAAGATAGAGCTTGGTCCTGATTATGACCCGGTAACGTCTTATCGAAGCAAGAAAGCCTTGGCCCGCGGAGACCTCAGCACAGATCCGGCGCCCCATTCCACGCTGGGGTTGCAACTGTACACAACTGCCACCTCACCGCTCAGACGCTACCCGGACCTCCTCGTCCAGCGGCAGCTCAAAGCGGCCCTGGAGGGCAAGCCCCCATGCTGCGCGCACGAGGAGCTGGAAAACATCCTTGCCAAAATATCCTATTTGCTGGAACGCGCGACACTTCTGGAGCGCGAACGCACAAGGTATTTTCTCCTCAAGTACCTGGAGCATAGGAAGCATGAAGAATTCGAGGCCGTGGTGCTGCAACGTTTCCCCAGGTTCCATCTGGTGCACATAACTGAGTTCTGTTTCAATGCAGCTTTGAATGCTCCTAGCAATGTTTCACTAAATCCCTCTGATCGAGCTATAATACGTCTTGAGAAGATCAACCCCAGGGAAGACAAGCTGAGCCTGTCGCTCGTCAAACTATTGTGAAGTAATGGCTGACGAAAGAATAATCATAAGAATAACGCCGACTCCTGCAGTCCAAGATATCTCTCGGAAGGATTTGCTCAGGCTGTCGCGAATTACCCGACTGCCTCCCGAAAAGGTCAGCCGACGTATCTCTGCCGGCAAGAGCATTGCCATTCTCACCCCCATGCACCCCAAGCTGGAAGACGTAGCCAACTTGCTCAGGGGTATCGGCTTCTTCGTCACGATAAGTCCAGCTGAAGGCCCCAAGGTCTCGCCGCCCTCTCCGCTAATACCTTCCGCCGCCCGAGCGGTCGAGGAGAGTGAATGGAAAGTTGGAGACGTTATCGAAAACCTCTACGAAGTTCGGGATATCAAATACGGCGGAATGGGGGCAGTTTATGTGATTCGCCACCGCCGCTGGGATATCATGATGGCGGTGAAATCCCTGCTCCACAGATTGCGTGACGTCGAAGAAGATCGAGCGCTGTTTCTGAAAGAGGCTGAGACATGGATAGATATCGGCTTTCATCCCAATATTGCGGCGTGCTATTACGTTCGGAATATCCAGGACAGCCCTCGGATCTTTATTGAACACGTTGACGCGGGGGCCCTGAATGAATGGCTGGTTCGGCACAGCCCCGTAGGTTGGGACACGCTCATCGACCTGATGGTGCAGTTCAGCGACGGCCTGGAACACGCGCATTCCAAAGGCCTGGTCCACCGAGATGTGAAGCCCGGCAACTGCATGATGACCAGAGACGGCATCCTCAAGGTTACCGACTTCGGCTTGACCAAGCGGCGGGATCAATCGCGTAGTAGCGGCGAAACTTTTGATGCTTCAGCCTCCGGAGCGAGCATCGTACTGGAGAGGGAGGCCGTGACCGCCGCGGGAATGGGCACGCCGAGCTACATGGCCCCTGAAATGTGGATTCCCCAGTCTGAGGTAGGCCCGCCTGCAGATATGTACGCTTTCGGCGTGATGTTCTTTGAAATTTGTTGCGGAAGAAAACCCTTTGTAATCCAGCCTGGAGACAAACGAGGCAAGTTGGCGCTGGCCCATGTCAAGAAACCCCCTCCCCGCCCCCGCACGTTGCGAGAGACCATTCCTCCTCAGATCGAGGAACTGATTCTCAAGTGTCTGAGCAAGAACCCTGCAGATCGTTACGGTTCTTTTCGAGAGATACGAGAGGAGTTGGCAGGCATATATGAAGAGATATGCAAGAAGCGATTTCCTCGTGAGATGCCGGACGAGGTGAAGCTATATTCAGACGCTTGGAACAATCGTGCAGTTTCCCTTATGGACTTGAACCATGAGGAAGAAGCGGAGAAGGCTTTTTTGAGGGCCGTGGAGTCCGATCCACATCACCCGGAAGCGGTCTATAATCTGGGGCTTCTTGATTGGCAGCGCACGAGAAACCCTGATTGGGAATTGGTTATGCGGCTGGAGGAGGTTGTCAAGACCCCCGAGTACGTGGGCCGAGGAGCACATCTCTTGGGCCGATGTCTACTCGCTCTAGGAGATGCCCGGAGGGCACTGACGGCCTGTGAGCTTGCCCTTTCCTCAGAAGATGCGGGGGAAGCATGGTTGAAGCATTGTGCCATAGCCTTGATTGGCTCGGGGAACGAAATTGATGGCATCAAACATCTTGAGACCTATCTGATCGATTTTCCGGAAGATGAGGACGCTGCGGGGTGGCTGATCGGCGCCATGGTCCGGAGCGGCCTTGAAAAGGAAGCTCACGACAGGATTAAGTCTCTTCCGGACACTTCCGAGATCGGTCAAATGCAACCTGAGGAGATCTCCAGAGCGTTCTTTTTTTCGGGCCTGACCGAAACTTCGGTGCTCCGAGGACACGGTGGGTGGGTTACCTGTGTGGCGCAGTCCCGGAAATCCAACCTGCTGATCACAGGGGCACGGGACAGGACGATCAAGATATGGGATGCTGTGACGGGAGAAGAGAAGAAAACCCTTAGCGTAGTCGGCGAACCGCCGGCCGCCCTATGGATTTCGCCTGATGAACAGCTTCTAGCCATCGCCGCATCACAGAGTGGGATCCCGGTAAAGATACTGGATCTGCAAACAGGCCGGTTTGTGGGCAATCTTATCGCTCACGGAGGAGTTGTTACGGCGGCGGGCTTTTCGCCGGACGGCAAACATCTACTGACTGTGGAGCAGGCCGGCGTGACGCGCTTATGGGGAGTGGAAGACTTCAAGGCCGCAGCCACCTTCAAAATTCCCGCCCATATCGCTGCGGCCCTTATCTTCGATAGCGATTCCAAACCTGTTATCTTTATCTCGGGCATGGACCGAATGGTCAAGAGGATACTCCCGCTAGATTCCTCCACAGAAACCTTCGAGCGGGGGCACCGTGAACTTGTCACCACCTTAAAGGTGGACCCGTCTGGGAAGCGTGTCGTCACATGCGGCAGAGACAGGCAAACGATAATATGGGATGGTAGTACGGGCAAGATAGTCACGGTATTCCAGGCCCATCAGGATCAGGTTGCGGCGGTAGCTCTTGATCCGGAGAGGAACTTGGCAGCAAGTTACGATGCCAAAGGGGGAATTAAAGTTTGGGACGCTCGCAGCGGCATTGTGCAGAGGACCTTTAGTACAGGTGATAGCGATGTAAATTGTCTCGAATTCACGACGGACGGAGACCGACTTTTGGCCGGCGGCAAAGACATGTGCCTCAGGATTTGGGACGTCCGTGGACGCCCCATGTTCCCGAACTTGGCCCTGGCAAAGATCCGGCCGATCAAGAAACAGATGAAGTCGGACCGCAAATTCAAGGCGATGGTAGACGCGGCAAAAAAGGCCATGAAAAGGGGAACATTTACAACAGCCTACTCGATGCTTCGCGAATCACAGACCCTGCCTGGCTACGAACGCTCGGACGTTGCACTGGACCTAATCGTCGGGCATGAGGGAGCATGGAAAGCGCGTCGGCCTTCATGGCGGATGGAAGCGAAAAACCTTTGAGACTCATTCCAGCGTTATGGATGTCTCCTTTTCCCCGTCCGCGATCAACTTTCTGACGGCCCAGGCGGATCACACCATCAGAATGTGGAACACCAAGAAGGGTGACTGCGTCAAGATCCTGCGAGGCCATACTAATCTGGTGGCTGCAATTTGTTTTTCCCCCAACGGTCGAGAAGCGGCGTCGGGAAGTGACGACCGTTCAGTGCGACTCTGGGAACTGCAGACGGGCAAAATGCTCTTGACGTTGAAGGGCCACACGGAAAGCGTCAGTTTCTGTGGCCTATTCCCTCGATGGCAGCGCGCTGCTTTCAGGTTCGTGGGACAAGACCGTCAGACTTTGGCGTTTGCCGGATGGGGGCCTCATAAAGACACTGAAAGGCCATGATGACAAAATAACTTCCGTAAAATTCGTGCGTGGCGCCGAACATATTGCCTCTGCGGGGTTTGACGGTGTGGTCAAGATCTGGGAGGTGTCGTCGGGAAGGCTGCTGCGGGAATTCAAAGGGCATACGGAGAGGATTACGTGCCTGAACGTATCCGCCAACGGAAATTTGTTGGCGAGCGGCTCGATGGATGGGACCGCCAAAGTGTGGGACCTCCCCAGAGGGACGTGCCTCAAGACGCTGGAAGCCGGCAAATTGGGTGTTAGGGCCGCGGTCTTTTCTCCGGATCAAAAATTCTTGGCTACAGGGAGCAACGACACGGTTCTGAGGATCTGGAACGTGGAGACCGGCGAATGTCAGCGGGAATTTCAGGGACATTCGCGCGAGATAAGCTCTGTGGACTTTTCATCTAACGGACGATTTGTGATCAGCTCATCAACTGACGGCAGCGTCATGATTTGGGAGCTGGACTGGGAATGGCGCTTCGGTGACAAAAAAGGCGACGGAACGCGAGAGTCTGCGCCTTGATTTTATCTTTGCCGAGAATCCGGCACAAGGAAGGGTCGTCATTCTTCACCCTGTGTGAATCAGTCGGCACTTCTCGCCCAGCCTCGTCCTGCTCAGGATAAGGATTCGGATCCGGACCTTTGGCCGTGGCATACCCCAGAGAGAATTACTTGAATGACGGGCACAATAGCAATGACCAACAAAAAAGGCGCGTTATGGACACTCCCTTGTTTTGAGGAGGAGCTAACTAAGATACTGGGGTCCAGAACAAAGAAGGAGCTTTCTCCCGAGGGGATGGTTACGGCAGCCGTCCTCGTTCCTCTGTTCACCAAGAACGGGCGACGCCACGTTCTTTTGACCAAACGGTCCGACTTTGTTGAGCACCACAGAGGGGAGATATCGTTTCCAGGAGGGAAGCTCGATCTCGCAGATGCGGATTTCCTTACCTGCGCACTTCGCGAGACTGCCGAGGAGGTAGGCGTTGATCCCGAACACGTGCGTGTGGTGGGGGAACTGGATGATTTCTATACTGTGGCCACAGGCTATCTCGTGGTCCCATTCGTGGGTGTCATACCTTATCCGTACGAGTTCCGCCCAAGCGCACGGGAGATTGCAGGACTGCTGGCTGTTCCCTTGGAAATTTTTTTCGACCCGGCCCGTAGGACGGAAGAGACGTGGATCGTGAAAGGGGAACCAATCGAGGTTGTTTCCTATCGCTGGCACGGACACAATATTTGGGGCGCCACAGCACGGATTCTCAAACACTTCACCGAACTGGTGGAGGAATGGCCAGCCAACCCCGGCATCGGGGATGACTCCTGCCGTCCGTGAATCATGGGGCGCGCGGGATTCGATGCCGTGTCTGTGGGGCTGCACTCCGTTTAATCAAAGGTACCGGACATGAATCATTTTGATGATCTTCCTGACGATTTTCGCGAGGCCGTGCGGTTTCATGGGCACCTCTGCCCAGGGCTTGCCATAGGATACGTCGCGGCCAAGGTCGCCGCGCAAGTACTTGGCATAGGCACGTCGGAAGACGAAGAGATCGTGGCCCTTGTGGAGAACAATTCCTGTGCTGTCGATGCCATTCAAGTGCTGTTGGGATGCACCTTTGGGAAGGGAAATCTCATTTTCAAGGATTGGGGGAAACAGGTCTTTACCTTTATGGACCGGAGGACAAACCGCGCAGTCCGAGTGTCGTTCACGGGACCTATGCCGGAGCGAGACGAACGCCGTGCCCTGAAAGTGAGGATCGATTCCGGCAAAGCCACGGACGCGGAAAGGGCAAAGTGGGAGGAGTTGAGGCAGAGCGCAATCAGGCAGATTCTCTCGGCCGATCCCCACGACTACTTCCTGATCCGGGAAGTTTCCGCCGAACAGCCTCGCACGTGCGGAAGTGGTTGCCACAACGCCGTGCGGACTCTGCGGTGAGGCAACCGTGACCACACGCATGCTGGAAATGGATGGCCACCTTGTGTGTCGTGACTGTGCAGCAGGAACCTATAAGGCGTGGGGCGTCTTTTAGAAGATTATTCAACGTCCGGCGCTAACGAAGGCCTGAAATCAATGAAAATTGCCGAACACCTTTACGTGTACCTTTGGGCCGACTCTCGTGAGAACAACTGCAACAGCGTTTTCATCGATGGGAAAGTCCCCCTCTTGATCGATCCGGGACACCGACACCGGGTTAACGACCTGCGCAACCGGTTGAGGGGAGACGGAGTCGATCCGGCGCGCATTAGGTTGATCATCTGCACTCACGGCCATCCGGACCACTTCGAGGGGGCGGATACCTTCAGAGACCACCAGCCCGTGAAAGTGGCCATGTCCCAGCAAGAGGAAGAATACATCGAAGAGGTAGGGCGTTCCACTTACAGCCAGCAAGGGCTTGCAATGCCTGATTACCATGTAGACTTCCATCTAAAGGAAGGAGATCTGATTCTGGGCAAACACGAGTTTCAGATCCTTCTGACCCCAGGCCATAGCCCGGGGAGCCTTTCCATCTATTGGCCCAGGCACAAAGTCCTTGTCACCGGTGATGTGGTTTTCGCTCAAGGGGTGGGGAGAGTGGACTTTCCGGGTGGCGACGGGAAAGCCCTGAGACAGAGCGTGGAACGTCTGGAAAAGTTGCCGGTGGAACTTCTGATTCCCGGGCACGGGCCTGCGCTTCAAGGCGAGGATCGGGTGCGGCAGAATTTTGAGTACATAAAGACGGCCTTTCTTGGGGTGCGATGAGACATGTTCAAAAATTAGGCAGGGGCAGGTGTCATTTTTTGCACATAAAAACATATGTTATATCAGCATACTAGGTTGCAGGAGCCGTGGTGTTCAAAAATTGTGACAAATCACAGGCGGTTCTTGTCGGAGGCCGAAGCGGGGATGCGCGGAGACAATGAGCATAGCAGATTGATATTATGGGTTAAATAGAGACGAGGTCTTTACTCTTGATAGCTGGCATAGGTGTTGCAAGAAGGAGAGGCAAGAAAAGAATCTATTCCTCCTACGCCAACTGTAAATACGACAGTTGGTTTTTTTTTGAAGGATATCAACTTGTGCAAGGCGGCCTCATGATTCTTTCTCGTAGCAGAATTGCCCCCGCTTTTCTGACTGCAGCGATTGGCTTTACTTGCCTCCTCTCCTTCCTCGTGGCAAATTTTGCTTTCGCCGCGGAATCCGGAAAGATTCTTGTCCTGCCGTTTCAGGTAGCCCCCGGCGCCGATGAGAAAGAACTTCAGAGCTTCAGCGAGCACGTTGACAAGAGGCTCAGGGCCACGATTGATCGTCTTGGCGAACACTTCAGCACAGAATCGGAAAAAGCCACCGAAGAGCTTCTCAAGGGGCGGCCGCCCCCGGCAAGTGACCGAGAAGCACGTTCTCTGGCCACGGAATCAGGAGCTGATCTGGTCATTTACGGATTTCTCTCCCGAGATGATTCGCGTCATCAGATGAAGGGATATATGTGGGACATGCGGACGGGCCGCGTCGTTGTCTCAATTGATATGAAGGTAGCAAATATTCACGCCTTGCCGGGTGTCCTGCAGCTATTTGCCAATAGTATCAATGCGCGACTCCACGGGAGTCAGAGAATGCCATTTTACAAGAGTGAGTCCGCGGATTCAGACCCTAATCGCCGCTCGGAGCGGCTGCCTAGGCTCGCGGATTTGCCGCAAAACACTGCGCCGTGGAGGAGCCCTGATATAGGGGGCGCACTTTGGGCCCTGGACATAGGGGATCTTGACGGAGACAAGAAAAACGAAACGGTCTTGCTGGAGCAGGGCGGCATCACCATAAGCCGTTTCGAAGGTGGCAGTCTGGTGCCTCTCACTCAGTTCTCTCAGCCCCCTGCCGCCTATATCAGCGCTGAAGCCGAGGATCTGGACGGGGACGGCGTGGACGAACTCCTGCTCTGTTACCAAACCCCCAGTGGAATAGAATCCGCGGTCATCAGATACATAAACAGAAACATCAAGGTAGTCGGCAAGTTTCCGAACATGATCCTCCGGACAGTCAGAGAATCCGCGGAGGACAAGAAAAGGATCCTGGTAGGGCAGAGAACTGACGGCGACGATATGTTCAGTGGAGAAATGGTCCGTTTCGAGTTCGAAGGTGGTGAGTTCGTGCCGGCGGGCAAGCTTATGCTCCCACCGGGAACCTTACTTTTGAGCTATGATTCGGGCTTGCTGGGCAAACAAGGGGAGTTCGTACGAATTATCTTGAATCAAGACCAGCGGCTGATGGTTTTCGACCGGGAAAACCGTCTCCTTTGCCATGTGACTGACCGGCTGTATGGATTGGATAGGAGAATCCGGATTCCTTTCAAGGGAGGCTTTCGGGATATAAGCCTGCCCGGTAGGATCCTCATTGCTCGCGCAACCGGTGGGTCCGGTGGCGAAAATGAGTTGATGGTTATCAAGCAAGCCCAAGGCCGCAGCGTGATTCAGGCTCTTGAGTGGGATGGAAAAGAGCTTGGAGAAAAGTGGAGAACCGTCGAAAGCCCCGGGATCATCTCCGATTTCAGGATAAGAGATTTCAAGAATGAAGGACTTCGATCTCTGGTCCTTATGCTCGTCAAACAGAATCCATTCGCCGCTTTAACCGGCCCGCGCAGCGTGATTTTCGCCTACGATCTTGTCCCTTAGGTGCCCGCAACCGTCGCGGCCGCCAAAGGCCTCTTATGGCCGACTTTACCCATTGTGCAGTTTTCAGGCTACATGATAGCAAATTACATAAAGTAATGTCCGAACTGAAGATGACCGGTGGGGGCGGGGAAAATGGTGGGATACGTAGGATGAACTGTCTCAATTCGCAGGATTCTGGTGCAGGGGCGGTTCGAACGCCCGAAATCAGGCCTTCCCAAACCCCTGCATAAGTTCCGACGACGATTTTGAGACATCTCGTCGTTCGCCCTACTATTTCGGGCGTCCAGAAACGACGTCCAGGTACAGATTCGCCGGACCTGGCCGAATTTCTGATTTTGGACAGTTTCGGATCCCTGTCCCTTCAATCCGTGTTCCGAACGTCATAACAGGCCAATGCTTTAGGCATACGCTACAAAATCTTCCTATCTATTCCCGTACATAAAAATACCCCCGCGTTCCGAGAAACACGGGGGCATTTGCGTCCGGTAATGTGCTACCGGTATTAACAGCTATTACACAAGAAAGGGCACTATTAACAGAGCTACCATGTTGACCACCTTGATGACAGGGTTCAACGCGGGGCCCGCGGTGTCCTTGTACGGATCGCCGACAGTGTCACCGGTGACCGCGGCCTTGTGAGCGTCGCTCCCTTTGCCGCCAAGGTTCCCGTCCTCGATGTACTTCTTGGCATTGTCCCAGGTCGCGCCGCCGGTCGTCATGGCAATAGCCAGGAACAGACCGACCACGATGCTCCCGATGAGCATGCCGCCAAGGGCTTCCTTACCCAGGCCGGGCATGAAGGCCACGACCAGAGGTATCGCGACGGGAAGCAGTGACGGAATAACCATCTCCCTCTGTGCCGCAGCGGTGACGAGATCCACGCACTTGCCGTACTCGGCCTTGACACCGGGGACACCTTCTCTAAGGCCCTTAATCTCTCGGAACTGGCGGCGAACCTCCTCCACGATGGCCCCTGCAGCCTTTCCAACCGCGAGCATACAGAGCGCGGCAAAGAAATAGGGGATGATCCCGCCGATCAGCAGGCCGATCAAGATCTTGGGGTTGGACAGGTCAAAGCTCATGGCCTTGCCGGTCAGTTCCTCAATTGCCCGGGTATACTCGGCAAAGAGAACCAGGGCCGCCAGGGCCGCGGAGCCGATTGCGTATCCCTTGGTAACTGCCTTGGTAGTGTTGCCCACCGCGTCTAGCGGGTCGGTCCTGTTACGAACCTCTTCCGACAACTCAGCCATTTCGGCAATACCGCCGGCGTTGTCCGTGATGGGACCGTAAGAGTCGATGGCAACGACCATTCCCGTCATGGAGAGCATCGACACGACCGTCACCGCTATGCCGTAAAGACCGGTGCCGGTGCTACCAGAGAAGCCGCCGCCAAGGCCGTACCCGATCATGATGGATATTGCGAGTACGATGACGGGCAGGACCGTTGAAATCATACTGATGGCGAGTCCCGCGATGATGTTGGTCCCATGTCCGGTGACGCTGGCTTGCGCCACGTATTTGACCGGGCCGTACATTCCCGTGAAGTACTCAGTGATGATAACGGTCAGACCGGTGAGAACCAGCCCGAGGACCGCCATCCAGAAGATGCTCATCGGAGCAATTACAAAAGGTGCGCCCTTAAGGGGCGCTCCGAGAGGCAGAAGTGTGGCTACAACGCCAAAAAAAATAGCAGCCAGAACTCCGGCCACGGCCAAACCCTTGTACAGGGAGCCCATTATGTACAGGTCTTTCTCGGGTTTGGTCCTGCTCAACTTTACGAAAAAGGTCCCGATGATGGACGCGATAATCGCCACGCCGCCAATGAGCAGAGGCATAAAGAACGCCGACGACGGAGTCCCGTAAATCGTGTTGCCGAGAAGCATAGCTGCCACGAGTGTTACCGTGTAAGTCTCGTACAGGTCCGCGGCCATACCCGCGCAGTCACCCACGTTGTCACCGACGTTGTCCGCGATGACGGCTGCGTTACGGGGATCGTCTTCAGGGAGATCGGCTTCCACCTTGCCCACCAGGTCAGCGCCTACGTCGGCGGCTTTCGTATAGATACCGCCGCCCACACGAGCGAAGACGCTCATGAGTGAGCTGCCGAAGCCCAATCCGACAAGGGCGCTGAAGAGTTTGTGCGGATCGGGATCATACCTGTTGGCGAGCCAATAGAATCCTGCGACTCCGACAAGCGCCAGGCCGGTAACCACGACGCCCGTGACGGATCCGCCCTTAAAGGCGACGTCCATTGCGTCAGGCAGGCTCTTGCCCGCGGCCGCGGCCACCCTCACATTGGCCTTTGTAGAAACAGTCATCCCCAGGAAACCGGCAAGACCGGAGCCTACGAGACCGACAATGAACCCGACGGCCGGCATCAGGCCCAACGTCAAGTACAGGATGATGACGAGGATGACGGCTATCATGGCCACAACTTTGTACTGGCGGGTAAGGTACGCCATCGCGCCCTCCGCCACGTAGCTGGAGATGTCCTGCATACGCTGATTGCCGGCATCCTGTTTGAAGACCCAGCCTGCAGTTAGCAGGCTGTAAGCCACGCCCAGGGCCCCGCAGATGAGGGCCACATACACAACCCATTCCATGCACCTACCTCCTTACCTAATGATCAAATTTTAAAGGGGGAAAACGATGGTATCGCCGCAGATTATCGACATTTCGACCGTGATGTCAAGGATAAACAGGAGCAGTGAGGTTCGCAGGGGTTTTTCCCCGCTTTGCAGGACTCTGCTATTTTCCGACCGCGACAATCATGAGCGGGGTCACGCCCGCGGGCAGTTTCAAGGCGCCAGCCACCTGGGCATCCACAAAGGCTCCCACGGTCGCTACGTGAAGCCCGAGCGATTCGGCCTGCAGCAACACATTCTGATTTGCCGCTCCGGCATCCATAAACACGTACTGCAGGCCACGGTTTCCGTACTTGGCGGTAGTCCTCTGGAAAACTGCTCCAATCACCACCAGCGCGGGCGCTTGCGCCAGAAAGAGCTGGCGATGGGCAGCATGGGCCACCAGATTCCGGTTGTCACCCGTGGTGATGGCGCGGAGAGAATTTCCCTGCGAATTGTACCTGGTACACGCCCGCGGGAAGTTCCCCGACCGTGTTTTGCCCGCATACGAGAAAGACCTCAAGCGGGTACAATCCTCCCGCGGATGCAATGACTTTCGTGGTGGCTCCGGTTATTGCGTCCGCGGGGAGGTTACCATTGGCTGCCCACAGGATCTGCGACACTTGAGCCATTGTCAGGGGGGCTCGACTGAGGTCGCGCACCGATTGTTTTCGCACCACTGCGGCCTCAAAAGAAAGTTTGCCCACAAAGACAGGGTTGGGCAGCTTAATGTCGCTTTCCGCACCCGCGGACGGTAAGGTTGCCAGCAACATCATGGACACAGCAAGAAACACGCGGCAGGAAATTTTCATCCGCGCCCCCTTTTTTTGGGACTTCGGCTCAGAGCTATAGCCGATCATGAAAGGAAATTCAAGCTTTCGCGCCCCCTCTCCTGGCAAATCATTAAATGCTCAGTAGCGGACAATGAATAAGCATTTGAGGACGATTTTTTGACAATAGAGGGAGCAGAATCGGGTCATAATATGTCTGACAATAATAAAGGGGGAGTGAGATATTATTCCTCCTGTAAATCAGTCGGGGAGCGTTGCATTGGGAACCATCTGTTGTTTAGTGCCCTGTAAGGGATCCTGTAATCAAGATCGCGGAGGTCACCATGCTGACGAATCTTCGGGCGTGGGCTTCGGCTCTCGTAGAAATGGCAAGAATGATCTGGCCGAAATCATCGACCAACGTCCGGGTACGCTTTGTCGTCCAAGAGATCGCAATGGGGTTCCAGTGTGACGACAGAGGGGTTGGGTGGTTTCGGGTTACGGTCCTCGACCAAAACGTGGAAGAAGTCGCCTACATGGAGGGGGCGAACAGTGACGATGCGCCCCTGGAAGTCGGTTCCAACATCAAGGGCTTTCCCGATCCCGTGCTTCGAGAGATGTTTCAGATGGCTCGATGCAGGCGTGAGTTTGCGCGTACACAGGACATCGAATTTTCCAGGAAATTTGAGGACCACCGAGGCCGATTGTTGAATCTTTGGGAATCCGCGAATCCAAAGGCAACTTAATACCTCCGTGCATGGCGAGCTATGCACCCGTGGCCCGCTGATAACAAATTTCCGCAACTTGGCCACTCTTATATAAAGTGGGTAACGCCAGCGTGGTATGAGATTGGGACCGCATTTCCCAGGAGTCTACGCAAAAACCTTCTCGGGTCATTCAAAGTCTTACCCTTGCGTAAAATGCCTTCTTCAACAATTCCGCCGCAATAATATAAATGAGCAAGATTGCGCCCAGCATGAGGAGAAATGAAAGCGGAAGAGGCTGAAATTCAAGCAGACCCGCAAGTGGTGAAATCGGCAGAAGCAGCGTAACGACAACAATCAGCAGGGTGGCCAACACAAGATACTTTCCCGGTTTGCTCTTGAAGAAAGCTCTCCGACTCCGAATCACAAGCACAATCAAAGAGGCCGAGATCACCGACTCCATGAACCAACCAGTTCTGAATTGATCCACCGTAGAATGGAGGACGAGCAGAAGGCAGCCAAAGGTAAGGTAGTCAAAGACCGAACTCAAGAGACCGAATGCCAGCATAAACTTGCGTATGAACTTAATATCCCAGCGCCGGGGCTGCTCCACCATTTCACTGTCCACGCTATCGGTGGCTATTGCCATCTCCGGGAAATCAGTCATGAGATTGGTGAGCAAAATCTGTTTAGGCAGCAACGGAAGAAAGGGCAGGAAGAGGGAGGCTCCTGCCATGCTGAACATGTTTCCGAAATTAGCGCTTGTCGCCATGAATACATACTTCAGTGTGTTGGCAAAGGTCATCCTGCCCGCTCTCACACCTTGCACAAGGACGCTCAAGTCCTTTTCCAGCAGAACAATATCAGCCGCTTCTTTGGCGACGTCCGCGGCAGTCTCCACAGAAATGCTGACATCTGCCGCGTGGAGCGCGGACGCATCATTGATGCCGTCCCCCATGTACCCCACAACGTTTCCTGCCTTCCTAAGAGCAAGGATAATGCGCTCCTTTTGGTTCGGCTCAATCTCGGCCAGGATGTCCACTTCAACCACTCTCCTTATCAAAGCCTCGTTACTCATGCGCCTGAGTTCAGGGCCTGTGAGGATCTGGGTATTCGTCAACCCGATCTGCTGACTAAGATTGGCAGCCACAAGTCGGTTGTCGCCGGTGATAACCTTCAATGAAACACCAAGGCGCTTTAACAGCCCGATGGTCTCCACGATGTCGGCTTTAGGTGGATCGAAGAGAACTAGGAATCCTAAGAACGTCATACCGGATTCGTGTTTCATGTTGATGGTTGATTCAGATCCCACATCTCTGTAAGCAATTCCCAGGGTTCGGCAGCCCTTGCTGCTAAATTCCTCGAAGTGACGCTCTACATCGTTGCGTACCGAGGGAATGTCCACAATCTGGCCAGTAGCGGTCTCCGCTGAGGAACACACCTCAAGGATATTGCGCAGCGCCCCCTTGGTCACCATGAGATGGGCCTTCCCTGTTGATACGAGGATACTCAAACGTTTACGCACAAAGTCGTAAGGCACTTCGTCCAGCTTCTGGTACGCGGAGAGATCGAACTGACGATAGGCTCGAATGGCTTCATCGATAGGGTTCACGAAGCCTGTCTCGTAGAAGGCATTCATGTATGCATAGAGAAGGACCTTCTCGTTTGACTCGCCGTCCACATTGAGCGCAGAGTGTAAACGAACCACCCCTTCAGTGAGAGTGCCGGTCTTATCCGAACAGAGCACGTTCATGCTCCCGAAATTCTCAATGGAAGCGAGCCTTTTGACGATCACCTTCCCTCGCGCCATCTCCTTTGCCCCATGGGCCAGGTTGATGGTGATGATCGCCGGTAACAGTTGAGGGGTTAATCCTACAGCGAGTGCAAGGGAAAAGAGAAACGAATCCAGAACTGGACGCTGCAAATACACGTTGACCGCAAAGATCGTTATCACCAGCATCAGGGTGACTTCCATCAGCAAATACCCGAATCGCCTTACCCCCCGTTCAAATTCCGTTTCCTCGGGCCTAAGCTTAAGCCGCTCCGACACCTTGCCGAACTCGGTTTGCTTACCCGTGTTGACAACTAAGGCTTTCCCGCTCCCGCTGACTACGTGTGTTCCCATCCAGAGAACACCCTTCCGCTGAGAAAGCGGTGTTTCCGCGTCGACCGCCGTAACCGATTTTCGTACCGGATAAGTTTCACCAGTCAACGTGGCTTCATCTACATAGAGAGTGTTGGATTCAAGAACCAGGCAGTCGCCCGGAATGACCTCGCCCCCGCTAACTAGGACCACATCGCCCGGAACGATGTCTTCCAGCGGGATTTTCTTTTCCGTTCCGTCCCGAAGCGCTGGTACCTTTATTTGAACGATTGCCAGCAATTTCTCCACAGCATTTGCTGCGCCACGCTCCTGCCAGAATCCGAGAAGTCCGCTTCCCAAAACAATTACGAGAATTATAAGTGCATTCACGTGATCATGTAGAAAGAACGACAGTCCTGTGGCAAAGAGAAGGATCAGGATAATCGGACTCTTGAACTGGGAAAGCAGGAGAGTGACCGCATCGGATCTCTTCTTGGGCTTCAGGAGATTAGAGCCGTACAGGGCGAGTCGCCGCTGAGCTTCGCGGGTCGTCAGCCCATCCGTCGTGCTTTCGAGCCGCTGAATCATTTCAGGAGACGGGATGCCCCAAAATGCCGTTGGAAGTTGGTCCATGTCGGTTTCCTATCAGGGATACGGGGCCAAGCCAGTCGCTGCCCACAGAGGTGGTGCAATTTCTAACGTGTTCATATCACAATCTACCGGATGCAATCGAAGAGTTTTGAATCGGTGCAGACACAATGGAGAAGAGGCCGCCTTGAGAGAGTTTTCCTGGTTCGAGCACATGATATAGATTTGTTTGCGTCTCACCCCCCAAGGGCAGACCGAAAGTGGCCCTCTGCGAGGTGGCACATGAGGTCATTTCGGTACACGTGATTATATGCAGGATGTCATGCTCTTCTTTGTGCTACATTTGGGAATGGGTCATCGCTGCCGAGCGGGCGGGAAAGTTCTTTACAAGGCTCGCCCCGCGTTATAAAAAAGAGAGCAAATAAGCCACCTTGCAAGGAGTGCTCGCTGCGGCTCTAGTGACTTTGCGCGCAAATCTCGACGCATTTCACTATCCATCCAAGGCGGGGCAGCTCTGTGATCTGTCGGACCCGTACGATTCCTTCGGTTGTGGAGGAAAAGCTATATACTATCGAACCGGATTTAACCAGGCCGGTCATAAGGAGGAGAGGATGCAGAGAACTTTATCAATAATAAAACCCGATGGCGTCTCAAAGAAGCTCATAGGAGAAGTCGCCAGGATCTTTGAGAGTTCCGGATTCAAGATAGCGGCCATGAAAATGAAGCTGTTGAGCCGCGCGGAGGCCGAAGGTTTTTATTATGTGCACAAGGAACGAGTGTTCTTTCAGGAACTGGTGGAATTCATGATATCCGGCCCCGTGGTCATTATGGTCCTGGAAGGTGACGACGCGATAAAGCGCAACCGCGAAATCATGGGGGCCACTGACCCGGCCGAAGCCGAAGCAGGGACCATCCGGGCCAAGTGGGCAGACAGCAAGCAAAACAATATCGTTCATGGCTCCGACTCGGAAGAGAGCGCAAAATTCGAGATCGGATATTTCTTCAGCGGGATCGAAATTTTTTGATGGATCTCAAGGCAAATTCATATCTTCAATCAGGCGGCCCCGATCTGGTGGGCATGTCTCACCCTGAACTGGAGACTTTTATCGCGGATCTCGGAAAAGAGCCCTACAGAGCTGCCCAGGTCATGAAATGGATCCATCAGGGGCTGTCGGAATCCTTTCAGGGCATGACCAATCTTTCCAAGGCGCTGCGTGAGGAACTCTCTGTCAGGGCCCGGATCAGCCGCCCCGAGATTATCAACGCGCTCCGATCAGATGATGGCACGAGCAAATTCCTCCTGCGACTTGAGGATGGACTCAGCATCGAGACGGTCTTGATTCCCGGAGAAGACCACGACACCCTGTGCCTCTCCACCCAGGTCGGGTGCGCGATGGGATGCCGTATGTGCCGCACAAGCAAGATGGGGCTGGTGCGCAATCTAACGGCAGGTGAAATTGTCTCCCAGTTGTTGGTTGCGCGCAAAGCCATGCCCGAAAGCCGTATCACCAATGTGGTTCTTATGGGCATGGGAGAACCATTGGCAAACTTCCAGGAGACGGTCAGGGCGATTCGGATCATGACCCATCCAAACGGGCCGCAGATTTCCTGGAGGCACTTGACAGTATCCACCGCGGGATTGGTTCCGCGCATCCGCGACCTGGGGAGGGAAGTCAGGGCAAAATTGGCTGTCAGTCTAAATGGTGTAACCGATGAGCAGAGAAGTGCGATTATGCCGATAAACCGAACATATCCGCTCTCGGAACTCCTCGAAGCTTTGAAAAACTATCCGTTGCCGCGGCGTGATCGCATCACCATCGAGTACGTGCTGATAAACAAACTTAACGATTCGGATGCGGACGCACGACAGCTTGTACGTCTTCTCAACCCCATCCGTGCAAAGGTCAATCTCATCCCCTTGAATGACGAAGCAGCCGAGGACCTGCAAGCGCCCACACCCCAACGGGTGCAGCGATTCCAAGAAATACTCATGTCACGCTCTCTTATGGCCATAGTCAGAAAATCCCGGGGAAGGGATATCCTGGCCGCGTGCGGTCAACTGGCCTCCGAGGCTCGGGGCCTACAGTGACTGGCAGGTTGGATGACCTGATTCCGACCCTTTCCGATCCTTCCATATACCCACACCACCCGGATTCCGTTCAGGTTGTTCAAACTCATATCTCAGTGGTCTTCATAGCGGGGGAACTGGTTTACAAGATCAAGAAGCCAGTGGACCTGGGCTTTCTCGACTTCACCACCCTGGAGAAACGCAAGTATTTCTGTCAGCAGGAGGTTCGGCTCAATTCACGCTTCTCGGAAGGTATTTACCTTGGGGTGGAAGCAATTCACGAGGGGCCTTCGGGGATCAACCTGAAGGGGGAGGGGGCCGAGATCGAAGCGGCAGTGCTCATGCGCCGCATTCCTCATGAGCGGCTCTTGATCGGCATGCTGCACAACCACCAAGTCACCCTGGAACTGCTCGACCGTCTCGCGGACCGTCTCGCTTACTTTCATTCGCACGCGGCCGGTGGACCACAAATCACAAGCTTCGGTTCAAACCACGTCATATATCAGAACCTGAAGGAAAACTTCGAGCAGACAATCGCTTTCATTGGCCGCACTATTGACGCGCAGACGCACAAAGCCGTTTCGACCTTGGCCACAGAATTCCTTGAGAAGCATCAGAGCCTGTTTAGGGAGCGGATGGAGCGCGGGTTCATTCGGGACTGCCACGGGGACCTTCATCTGGAGCACGTCGTAATACTGGACGAGATAATGCTCTACGACTGTATTGAGTTTAACGACCGTTTCCGTTACGGCGATACTGCCGCGGATCTGGCATTTCTCCTTATGGATCTTGACTTCAGAGGGTATCCGGCTTTTGCGGACCGCATTGCCCACCGATACGCTGAATGGCCCGGCGACGGCGACATCCTGAGGCTATTGGGTTTTTACAAATCATACCGCGCCTTTGTCCGCGGGAAGGTCGAAGGATTCGTTCTGGACGAACCCGAAGTTTCGGAGTCTGAAAGGCAATCGGCGCGAGAAGTAGCCAAGAAGTATTTCGCGCTTTCTCTGGCTTATCTCAAGCCTCCTCCACCTCCTCTGTTGGTGATCACCACGGGCCTTATGGGGACCGGCAAGAGCCATCTGGCTTCCTGGCTTGGGCAAAGACTAGGCATCAGACCACTGCGTTCCGACGTGCTCCGAAAGGAAATCCAGGGCCTGTCCCCTCTGGCGCGTCGATTCGAGCCGTACGGCACAGGAATCTACTCGGCAGAAGCCACGGAACAGACCTACGAAGCTCTGTTCGAAAGAGCAGCCAAAGCACTGCTGAGGGGGGAGTCAGTCATAGTGGACGCGTCTTTCAGCCGGTTTGGTCATCGGGAGAGCGCTCGCGACTTGGCTCACAAAGCCGGGGCGCGGTTCAGGCTTGTCGAATGCACCGCGTCGCAGGCAGTGATCAGACGTCGGATGGAAGAGCGGGTCACCAAAGAGGACGAACCGTCGGACGGGAGATGGGAGATCTTTAAGGAGCAGGAGGCTCACTTTGAACCCGTCCGCCAAGATGAGAGTTCACTTACTCGATCATGGGATTCCTCCACCGATTTGGACAGTTTTCTTGCATCCTTTGTCTGGGAACTGATGTTTGCCTCTCAGTAGCCTCATGCCAGTTTGCGAGAGACAGAAAACCATCGTGAAAAAAGAACAGTAGGGCAGGCGTCTCGCCGGTACCTACCACTGGGTCGGTAGCGACGGGGGTCTCTGCCCGTCGTGATTCCGACAACACGTCATTATGGACATCGTGTCACCTGTTTCCCAGAACGTTGGCTTAGCTAGTATATTGTATATAAATAACCTATTAAATTAACTTATTAACTGATATAATTATAATTATGGTTTAATGAACTATTGTAACTATACGGTATTTTTGATATAGACTTATTTATAGAGATGGCCGCCCATCCAAACTCTCCTGGAGTTGGAGAAAATGAAAAATATAGTGATGCTGTGCTGGTGCGTTGCCGCTGTTGCCGCGGGAATGTGGGGCTGCGTGCCTCGTACAAATAGCTCTAAAGCGGACGTGCAGAAGGAGGTACAACTGCACTATCAAATGGGCATAAACTGTCTGGGTGAGGGGAAGACTCCTCAGGCCATCAAAGAATTGCTTTCTGCTCAAGCCCTGGCCTCTTCCAATGCCGATATAGAGCACGCGTTAGGCCTGGGTTACCAGCAAAAAGGGCTGTATGACAAGGCTGTGGAGCAATACCGGAAAGCCCTTAAATTGGAGCCCAAACTGACCGAGGCGCGCAACAATTTGGGTACGACATTCCTGGCCAAAGGACAATATGACGAAGCGATAGCTGAATTTGAGCAATGCTTGAAAGATCCGGTTTATTCCACGCCGGACAAGGCTGCTTACAATATCGGAGTTGCTTACTTCAATAAGAAGGATATCGACAAGGCAATCGAGAACTACGAAAAGGCCGTAAAACTAAAAAATGATAATTCCGGTGCACTCTACAATCTTGCCTTCTGCCTTCAGGAAAAGAAGAACTATGCTAAAGCCTTGGAGTACTACAAGAAGGTCGTAAATGTGGATCCCTCGTTCAAGGAAGCGTACTATCGAATCGGATTGATTCACGAAGAACGGGAAGAATATGCCAAGGCTTTAGAATCGTTAGAGAAAGCCACAGAGGTGGATCCCGATTATGTGGTTGCGCATTTCCGTGCCGGGAGTATACTGGCCAAGCTCGGAGAGGTGGACAAGGCTCTGAAAAAATTAGAGGTGGTAGCAAAGGCAGACCCGGAAAGCACTTCGGGGAAAGAGGCTCAGGAAAAGATAAAAGGTTTACATATCAGCCGCTTGTCTGCCAAGCGCACCAGCCGGTGACGCGCCTGAAAATTCACAGGTTCTGCTAAGGACGATGTGCAAGCCAAGACCTGACCTCGGCATCTGATGAATAGGAGTTTTCATGCCGAAGATTCAAAGAGCGCTGATCAGCGTAACCGATAAGGCGGGCATCGATGGTCTGGGGAGAGCCCTGGTCGGATTCGGTGTGGAGATCCTTTCCACCGGTGGAACGGCCCGCGCCCTTGCTGATGCAGGGATGAAAATCAGAGAGGTCTCCGACTTCACGGGTTTTCCGGAAATGCTCGACGGCAGGGTCAAAACTCTCCATCCTAAAATCCACGGCGGCATACTCGGGATTCGCTCCCGTCCTGAACACGTCCGCGCTATGGAAGAGCATGGGATTCTTCCCATCGACATGGTCGTGGTCAATCTCTATGCGTTTGAAAAGACTGTAGCACGTCCCGATTGCACGCTCCCGGAAGCAATCGAGAACATTGATATCGGTGGCCCGACGCTCCTCAGGGCCGCAGCGAAGAACTACCCGTTTGTCACGGTCATAACTGATCCTGCGGACTATTCTGCAGTCATAAATGAAATGAATCATACCGGGGGATCAGTGTCGGAAGCGACAAACTTCGGGCTAGCGAAGAAAGTCTTCCGTCTTACCCACGAGTATGACGGGGCAATTACGCGTTATCTGGCGACTATGGCTGCGTCCGGAACCGACTGAGGCGGGCTGTTCTTATGGGAATCACAGATAAAATTCAGGTCGGCATTGTGATGGGGAGCGATTCGGATCTCCCGGTGATGAAGAAAGCCGCGAACGTTCTCGAACGATTCCGCGTGCCTTATTTCATGACAGTGGCATCAGCTCATCGCACTCCCGAAAAGGTTCTTGAACTGGCGCAGAGGGCTGAAAAAGAAGACTGGAAGGTGCTGATTGCCGGCGCAGGCATGGCCGCTCACCTGGCGGGATTCTTGGCCGCTCACACCATTCTGCCGGTTATCGGGGTTCCCATGGCCTCGTCATCCATTGGGGGGTTGGACGCGCTCCTCTCGACCGTACAGATGCCCGGCGGGGTCCCAGTGGCTTCTATGGCCCTTGGAGCCCCAGGCGCTAAGAATGCCGCGCTCTTTGCCGTCCAGATTCTGGCCTCGTCCGATCCTTCTCTGCAAAAGAAACTGCGCCAATACCGTAAACAGCAACGAGACACCATGCAAAAGAAGGCCGCGGCCGTGGAAGAGAGAAGAAAGTAGGGGAGGGCAGAAGGAATAGATTGGAATTTGCGGGGGGACACTTTTTTGCAACGAAAGTCTCCCCCCGCACCCCCTTCCAAAAACTCTTAATACTTTCGTTCATTCCTACTCATTCGCACCGCACTCTGCCCCAGAAATTGCCCGCTGTGGTAATATGGCTAACGTCCTTGTACAGGGCTTGTCAGCTGGGTTCGGCCTGATGGATTCCCCAACGCAAACAGCAAAGGAGCGAGCACCGGAACGCCGCATCCTCTATGGAACAGACGTTTGCGATCAGCGAAACCTCCACGATCAGACTTTGCCTGGAAGACTGCTTCCTTGGCATGAAACTGTTGCCTGCAGGGCAGCGTTGACGTGGTGGTGACTTCTCCCCCTTACAATATAGGTGTCAAATACGGTGGTCTACGACGACAAGATCCACAGGGAAGCATATCTGGATTGGCTGGAAGAATGGTCGTCCGAAGTTCGGCGTGTGCTCGCGCCGGCCGGGTCTCTATTCTTGAACATAGGGGCCAAACCCAAAGATCCCTGGGGGCCTTTGGAGACGGCCATGAGATTCCGCAACCGCTTCTGTCTTCCAGAACACAATACACTGGATCAAGTCCATTGCCATTGATCGGGCTGGGAACGGCGACGACCACGGCCTCAAAGAAGACATCAACGTCGGCCACATCAAGCCCATAAACAGTCGCCGTTACCTCTCCGACGCGCATGAATACATCTTCCACTTTACCAAGAGCGGCAACACGGAATTGGACCGCCTTGCCGTCGGAGTCCCCTATAAGCACAAGTCCAACATCACCCGCTGGAAATCATCCGGAATCGACCTGCGTTGCCGGGGAAACACTTGGTTCGTTCCCTACAAAACCATTGTTTCAAGGAAGCGTGAACGCCCCCATCCCGCGCACCTTTCCTCCCCGCCTAGCCGAAATGTGTATCAAGCTTCACGGACTATCGAAGACAAAGCTCGTCCTGGATCCCTTCATGGGCCTGGGCAACACGGCTCTGGCATGTGTGAACCTCGGAATTTCGTGTATCGGCTATGAACTTGACCCGGAATACTTCAAGGTTAGCTGTGAGAGGGTGAGAAGGCTTTGGCGCCTGCTGAGAATCCGGGACTCTTCTGATCTCCTGAAATAGCAGCTGATACGATTCGGTTAGCCCAGTGGGGCCACCAGGATGTCGAGGAACTTCTCAAAGCCCGCGGTGCTAAGGAATAGACGCCAGAGCCAATGGCACTGGCCCAAGTTCTTTCGAGGATGAATTTTCGTCTTGGGGTGGACCAGTAACGCACTCAGACCTGACAGACACTATCAATGATAGTCGAAATGTAGTCCCCTCCCTTGACGGGAGGGGCTAGGGGAGGGTGGTAATCATCTTAAGTTACATAGCCTTATCTGTTTATTTGACGGCTATGTCCTATTGTTTTTTCTTCTAGGGGGAGTTGAAACCTGGCGGGGTCGTTGCACCTATCCGCCCCTCACTTCCTTGAACGCTATCTTGAGTCAGCCTTCTTGTTAGTCCTCGAAATTGCCTTTGGGTCCTTTGTCGCCGGCCAAAGATGCCCCGCTTTTTCTGATTTTCTCCTCAGTCCATTCCGCGGGGTCTTCAATCCGAGAAGCTTTCGGCCCGAGGTCGTATGAGCCGGCCTTAAGAATCGCCTCAATGGCTAGCGGAGCAGTATCGTGTCCGTCAAATACCTGGGTGATGAGATGATAAACAAAGTCTTCAACGGCTTGGACCATTCTCTCTCGCTCTTCGCGGGGGAGCCCGAGCAGCTTGTTCTCAAAAGGACGGTTCAGTTTCTTGAAGTCGCCCCCTTTCAAGCCTTTCTCTTTCGCGTATGCGGTCATCTGGTTCCACGTGGCCTCAGACAGGCCCTCATTCGGGATTTTAGAGAAGTTTCCGTCCTGGTCCAGTATGGCATTGCCGTACTCATTGACTTTGAGACCCCACGACACCATCTGGAGCGCGGTGGCGACATTTGCTTTGGTGGTGTGCGTCTCCCGAGCGATGGCGCGCAGCCGTTCGAAACTGTTGCCGGAGGTGCCGTGTTGCGCGCCCGACATTCCGTATTTCTGCAGGGCCGCGTGGATTTTCGCGGTCAGGTCGACCTGAATGCCCGCGTCGCTGGCCTCAATTCCGTGAGTGGTGCCGTTGTTCAGTGCGATCCAGTCCGGGAAGATACTGTGCGCGTTCAAGCCCTGAATCAGAAACAGGGCCTCTTCGACGGTGGAAAGCCCTTGTTTCCCTTTAATTTCGCCAACCTCAGTCTCATAACCGGACCACGAGGGAAAATACTTGTTGAGCGCGATGTTGGCCAGCAGATTGTCCACATCGGGTAGATGTGAGGCGTCAATGGCAATGGAAGTGATCCCCGCATCAAACATGCTGGGAATTTCCACCTTGGCTCTTTCCTCGTCGTTGGCATTCTTGATGCCGTAATGATCCGCGTGGATTGCAACAGGGACGGTGATGCCCAATTCGTTGCAGATAGCGTCCACCAGTCTGGCCATATTCCAGAGGCTGACGTCGCAGTACGCTTCTGCTCCCCCTTCGGACTTGGCGATTTCTATAAGGATAGCCGCATTAGCCTTCTGCGCTGCCCTCAACGCCCCACGCGCCACAAAAGAACTCCGTACGCTTGCGGCAATAGCTATGGCATGCCCTTTCGCAATCATAGCTCGGTCGATCACTTTGCCGCTGACAATGAGTGCTCTAGAATTGGGAAATAATGTCGTTATGTTAGGCGGACGCCCTATTTCAAGGGCCTTGTTAAAATCACTGGTTGAAATTCCTGTTTGAGCTTGCATAACTCCTCTCCATTGATCCTCTTAGAGAATTGTAAGCGTCTTGGTTAGAGATTAGACGGCTACCCCACGGTGGGTAGAGTATAATGACTGAAGGCTTCCTACACAATATTTAGATAATCCACTCCGCTGCGTCTTCACGGGAGAAGAAAACGGCCTCAATCGTTGGAGAGCAGGAGGGAAGGGGTAGGCGCTGGCGTGGCTGTGATACCACCTGGAAACGAACTGGTCTGGTGCTAATTATTTCCCGCGCGAGAATTTCTTGGTTCGCCTGCAATCTTCTTGGCGTTGCGCTCCCATTGCACCTGGGCGGGGGGATAACCAGAGGCCTTAACTATCCTGAGGTCGTAATCGATCTGTTCGGGTCCGGTGGGAGTTTTCTTGAGGGTGCACCTGACGGCCCCAAAATGAAGGGGTCGGAAGGCATCAGAATCGCGGATAACGTATCGAGTGCCGTCAAAAGTGAACTCGATCTTCTTGATCCACCACAAGGTTCCGTTATGTAATTCCACTTTCAAATATGGTGTTCGGTCGTCCTCGCGAAACCTGAGGTATCCTGTTGCAAAGACGCTCTTGAGGTCGGTACCGCTCAGCGTCTCGTAGGGGGGGGTGGCGACGGAACTTTGGAGCACCCACGCGACAATGCCCATTGCCGTCATAAAAACGACTCCGATCACGGCTGCAACGAGGTATATCTCGTGTCGCCTGAATGTGGCCAGCAACCGTTTCTTCATCCTGCGTCGTCCTGGCCTCGCGTCACGGTCGTCATTTTCCCTGCCTCAGAGTCATACCGGTGCAGGATCTTGCTTCCACTGTAAAATGCATGTCCTGTAAACGCGGTCTTGTCCTTTCCACGAGCCTTCAGGCTCAGGGTCACCTTGGGCGGAATCACGACGGTCGTCGGCTTCCCCTCGGGGGTGGAGAGAAAGACATCCTCGCTATTACCCGACACTTCCGCGTCAAAGTAATGGTAGTTCTTGGCCAAGAAATCCTCTTCAGCCTTGGCAGCCAGCATCAGCACTCGCGCGGCTTGCTCGCTCATCCTGCGTTCCCGATAGGAGTCGATAAGAAAAAAATAGATTGCCGCCAATACCCCTATGATTGCAACCGCGCAGACCATCTCGAGAATCGTGAATCCGCCTTCGGACCGTGAAACGTTCATTGCAGAAAGTCTCCTCGCCGCGTGGCCCGTCTTTCCCGACCTCAACCGGGCCAAGCAACTTTGCCTTTCAACCATTTTCCCGAGCCACCCGAGCGAACCTTGACCCCGGTGATAGGGCTCCTGGAAATATAGTTACTAAATCAGGTTTAACTGCTTGTCAAGAGATATAAAGCGTAGATTCAGATGGTTATATCGCCATCAAAAACAAAAATAGAAGAACCTGTCATAAGTACTGAAAATCCAATACCTTTCCATTCTATGGTCAGATCGCCGCCCAGCAACTCCACCGTCGCTCTCGAATTCACCAGCCCCTTCAGACGAGCAGCAACCGCGGCCGCGCACGCGCCGGTCCCACATGAAAATGTTTCGCCGCTCCCTCGCTCCCAAACCCTCATGACGATACGAGTGCGGTCAACTACACGAATAAACTCGACATTGGTTTTTGCGGGGAAGAGAGGGTGATACTCTATGGCCGGGCCGTACCGTTTCGGCAGTAGCTCCGGGTCATCGTCTACGACAATTACGCAGTGCGGATTGCCCATTGAAAGAACCGACGCGGAGAAGGTCCGGCCTTCCACTTCCACCGGATGATCGAGTATGGGCGCTGAGGTCGAGTCAATCTTGGCAGGGATTTTTTCGGGCGAGAAAATCGGCTCACCCATATTAACCCGCACTGAGTCTATTTTTCCATCCGGGCCTGGGATAAGTTCAAGCATCTTTATTCCGGCCCTGGTTTGAACCTGGAGAGTTTTCTTGTCAGTCAGGCCGTTGTCGTACACGTACTTGGCAAGGCAGCGTATTCCGTTGCCGCACATTTCGGCCACGGAGCCGTCAGCATTCATGTAATCCATGAAGAAATCAGCCGCGGATGATTCCCTAACTACAATTACTCCGTCCGCGCCGACCCCGGCTCGGCGGTCACAGATGCGCGCAGCTTGCTCGGGAGAAAGGGGCACGTTACCGTCAAGATCGTGGAATACGACAAAGTCGTTAAGTGTTCCGTGCATTTTTTGAAAGTTGATTCTCATAGGACAAGAGTATTCCATTTTCAACCGCTGGACAAGGTCCGATCGACAAGGGTGGGCGCTACCCGCGTGGCCTGCAGCCCTTGCCACCCACGTGGAAGGCGTGGGATAATGCGGCCAATGCCACGAGATGTATGCGGCTTAGCGTACGTTCTGGGTCAACGGGTGGACGCGTTACGCCCTAGCCTCTCTTGCTGTCCGGATACCGGTCTGCCCTCGAGCAGAGGGGCAGGTCGTCTTCATTTTCGAGGAGCAATGCGATATTTTATTATTTTTTTGTTGCTTATGGCTCTCTGGTTGTTACTTGACGAGTTCCTTCTGAAGGATCGGAGGTCCGAAGGGCTCAATTCTCTTACGGAAAAGCTGAAAGATTTGGGCAGCCGCCTTCACTGGTCTATTGGCATTATAGCGGTGCTCATGGTTATCATTTTTGTAATCCGGTTTCTCTTTCGGGCCATTGGTTCCTACTAATACCAACTTTCATTGCTAAGAAGCTTCAACGAATCATGACAATGTTTGAAACATTGGTGCCACGGCCGTGTCCCGCGCTTCGCTGGACTAGTCCGTGCACGGATGAATCTCGCGTGCCGCGCGATGCACATCCGTGGCACCGTGAGTTCAATCTGCTCGCCGTCGGTGATAAGCCTTTTCCTGCCAATGCGGTTTCAACCGAGTAGTACTTCACCACGGCAGTTCCTGACGTTTCAGGCAGATGTTCGTCATTCGGCTGCTAATCGGTATTATTCGAAGGAACCAGTCAGGATTTTGGTCAGCTCTACGGTGTCGAGCCAATCGGAAACGTCATTGTGGCATCGAGGACACCTGGTGAATTGCTCGGCGGATGTATAACCGCAGTAAGGGCAGGTTCGGTTGGTTTCCTGTTTTTTCATAAGCCCGACCTGCTTGCGGGCCCTGTTGTCAAAGTACGCACGTGTGGCCAGTTTGGCATCGACGAGCTTGCCGAACAGGTCTTGCAGGCCCTGGAAGGAGATGTTGTATTTTCCCATAAGTTCGGTGTCTGACATGCCGGCCTTGAGGTCGATCATGATAGCCTTGGCACTTATTTTTTTTACAGGTTTCTTGTCAGACACCTTGTATCTCGTTCGAAGCCCCCCTGCAGTTCCACAGCCGTTTCCGACAAATGCCGGAAGTTTCGGGGGAGAGGTTTGGGGACCCCGCGTGACGCGGGGTCCTTACAAGAAGGGCCTCTCCGATTCTTCCTGGTTGAAAAGCAAGCCGGCGTCAAACGATCTCCAGCGCGCATGCCATCGAGACCCCGCCGCCTCCGCACAAGGTAGCAAGTCCGAGACTCTTGTTCTGTTTCCTCATGGCATAGATGAGGCTGATCATGAGTCGCGCTCCAGTACACCCGACAGGGTGTCCCAGCCCTATGCCCGAGCCGTTAACATTTGTAATGTCCCGGTTCAGCTTGAGTTCCCTTTCGCAGCCGATGTACTGGGCAGCGAAGGCTTCGTTGACCTCAATGAGATCAAAATCTGTGAGACTCATGCCTGACTTGCTGAGGAGGTTATGGACCGCCGGGACCGGGCTCAGTCCCATAAGCGTCGGGTTACATGCGCCCATCCCCGCTGCCTTGATTCGGGCCAGTGGCTTGAGCCCTTCGCTTTTGGCCCGTTCCTCGGACATGATAACCACTGCGGCCGCTCCGTCGTTGATTCCGCTGGAGTTTCCCGCTGTAACGGTGCCGGTCTTAGGAATGAAAGCAGGGGAAAGCTTAGCCAGGGCCTCCATGGTGAGGCCCGGCCTGAAATGCTCGTCCTTGTCAAAGGTCTTTGGTTCGCCCTTCCTTTGTGGCACTGCTATGGGGACTATCTCTTGCGCAAAAGATCCGTCGTTGGTGGCCCGTTCCACATTGTTATGGCTGCGAAGGGCTACCTCATCCTGTTCCTGGCGAGTAATCCCTAATTTGAGCGCAACGAACTCTGCGGTATGCCCCATAATGTACGGTTTGCCCCTGAAAAATTCTACAGGACCGTCCTGGGGATAGGGTAGGATGTGAGACCCACAGTGCAATCCCGTCGTCATCGCATCCGTAATCGTGTCGTCACCCATTCGGACGCCCCAGCGAGCTCTTTCCAGAGTGTACGGCACCCCTGACATGTGTTCGACGCCGCCCGCCAAAATAACGTCGGCAACCCCGGCCTTGATCATCGCCGTACCTGACAACACAGCTTCCATCCCCGATATGCAGACCCGGTTGATGGTGACGGCCGGCACGCTCTCCGGGATACCGGCCATGAGTGCGCCTATGCGGGTGACATTCATGGCGTCAGTTGGATTCAAACAACATCCAAAGCGGACATCGTCAATTATGGCGGGAGAAATACCCGCCCGCTCGACAGCGGCCTTCATAGGCACACTGGAAATGGTCGCCGCGTGCATGTCACGAAGCGTTCCTCCGAACGCTCCGATCGCCGTACGGCAAGCTGAAACGATTACCACTTCTCTCATAGAGACACTCCTTCCAGTTTTGCGCGCATTATCTCACTTGGGGGGAAAGTTACGACTATCGTCCAACCGTCGTCTAACAGGCGGAAGAAACTCGACGGAGCAATTCATGAGAGCTTACCGGCAGGAATGGATCGTCTGACGGATCCACTCCTCCCGGTTGCCATGACAGGAACATCATTTGATAATGGCCGCTTCGTCCACCGACAACTTCTTTTCGAAGTCATCCCAGAATTCTTCCTGGGATTTCCGCCAATCTGAGCCGAATTTCTTGTTGAACAGGGTACCCACTTGGTCGAGGGCCTTTTTCCAGGCAGATTGATAGTTGAGCTTCAGGACGTCTTCCAGAAAGGGCACGAGGGAACCGAGCTTCTCCTTGGGCAAGTATGCCCTGGCTCCAAGTTCGATAGACTTCTTGAGGGCCTCTGGGGTAAAGGCGTGCGCAGTGAGCATCACCACCGGGAAGTTTGCGTTGGTGGCTATTTGCAAAAGATCGAAGCCTCGAACTCCCATAATGTCCAGAATCACCAAATCGTAAGTGTACGAAACCAGGTACTGCTGGGCTTTCTCAAAGGTGGTAGCCCTGTGCAAGGTGCAGTTAGCGGATTCAGAGAGTTCTTCCTCGATGATATCCAGGACGTCCTCCTCGTCATCCACCGCCAAGATCAACTTGTCTTGCAAGATTTCAGAACTGGACATCTGCAATCCTTTTCTTTCGGGATTTCCCGAACCTTAATTCTCTCTTAGTTAGCGTTTTGATGAAGGGGCAAGAATCACCCTCCCTGGCAATTTGCCGTCTGACAGAGGTATACCAGATCCTATGGTCACTGGACCCGGCATGAAGCGTCCCTTGTACACACCCATGCGAACCACTGACTCTCCGTACTATGCTTAACTCTTCTGAGGGGCTGAAGTCAACAGTTTCAGAGGACCAAATCGATGAGGATTGTCAAGGTTACTATTGACCTTAACAATTCTGGTAGGATACGTTTAGAAAAAAATGTATACCTACGGTGCGAAGTGGGCTTGCAGGAGAGGTGTACGGAGCCGTTAAGTAGCCCAACACCGGTTCAAATTAAGTCCCAGGCGCGGGCCTAGGTAAGCTGTAAATCGGCCCCGAACAGCCACTTTCGTCCAATCAAGCACAGAGAACGAGGTTGTCATGCCTTTGAGAAAATACGTGGTGGTTCCCCCAATGAGCGGAGGGCTCGAGGGCCTGCGAGAGATAGCACAAAACCTCTGGTTTTCGTGGAACACCGAAGCAGTTGAGCTGTTCGACCATCTCGATGAGCAGTTGTGGACTGAAACTAATCATAATCCGCTCCAGACCCTGATACGCTTATCCAGCCACAGACTCCGCGAGATACGCGAAGACGAGGGATACCTGGCCCATGCTGAACGAGTTCGACAGCGGTTCCGTTCGTACATGAGACGGACCCGATCGTACGACTATCGGCTGGATCGTCCCGTGGATTTCATAACCGCCTATTTTTCGCTAGAGTTCGGCATAACCGAATGTCTGCCCATATATTCCGGTGGGCTCGGGCTCCTGGCAGGAGACCATCTAAAATCCGCGAGTGATCTCAACTTACCGCTCGTCGCCGTCGGCTTGATGTATCGTGAAGGATATTTCCATCAGCAGCTTACCAGCGCCGGCTGGCAACAGGAGTATTACCCGCGGACTGAACTGGACGTACTTCCCCTCGAAAGACAGACGGATCAAACCGGCGGCACCCTCCTCGTGGACGTGGATTTGGCGGGAGAAACGCTCTGGTGCCGGGTTCTAAAAATTGATGTAGGCCGCGTTCCTCTCTATCTTTTGGACGCGGACATCCCGGAGAATCCGCCTCGTCTTAGGAACACCACGGCTCGCCTTTACGGTGGGGACACGGAAATGCGCGTACGCCAGGAGATGCTTCTCGGGATCGGCGGTTGCCGCGCATTGCGTGCCTTAAATATAACCCCGGGTGTCTACCACCTCAACGAGGGACACGCCGCGTTCACACTCCTGGAGAGGGTCCGCCAGCTTGTGGAAGAAGAAGGACTGTCTCTCGAAGAAGCAATTGAAATGACGACCAGTCAGAGCGTTCTGACGATACACACTCCTGTGGCTGCTGGAAACGATGTTTTTGAGCGAAGGTTGATGGAGAAGTACTTCGGAGACTTCGCCAGGCGGCTGGGAATGGACTTCGAGACCTTTCTCGGGCTAGGAAGGAAACAGCCCGCGGACAGGTCGGAAGGCTTCTGGATGCCCGTGCTAGGTCTGAAGATGACGTCCAGAACCAACGGAGTCAGCGAGCTTCATGCAAAGACAACCAGGAACATGTGGCACGAGGTCTGGCCGAACGCGGACCGCCAAGATGTGCCCATAAAGCCGGTCACCAATGGAGTACATATCCCTTCATACATTTCCCGTGAGTTGGTCAGGTTATACGATCGGTATCTGGGGCCGGGGTGGACCGAGGACCCTGATAATGAAAAGATATGGCAACGCGCAGAAAAAATTCCAGACAGCGAGTTGTGGCGCACCCATGAGAGGTGCCGCACAAGGCTGGTGTACGGTGCCAGAAGACGGCTGGTTGCTCAGCTTAAGGCCAGGGGCGCCCCCGCCCAGCACCTGGAGGCCGCTGAACAGGTCCTTGACCCCGAAGCGCTCACGATATGTTTCGCCAGACGTTTTGCCACATACAAGAGGGCGACCCTTTTGTTCAAGGAGCCCCACAGGCTGGCGAGAATTCTGGCGCAACCCGAACGTAGCGTACAACTCATCTTTGCGGGCAAGGCTCATCCTGCGGACGATGAAGGCAAAGAGATGATCAGGACGATTGTGGAACTAATCGAAGAAGAGCCTTTCCGTAGCAGGATTGTATTTCTGGAAGATTATGACATCAACATTGCCAGGTATATGGTTCAGGGCGCGGACGTCTGGTTGAACACCCCTCGCCGCCCCCTGGAGGCATGCGGTACCTCCGGTATGAAGGCATCTGCCAACGGAGCACTGAATTTGAGCATCCTTGACGGATGGTGGGACGAAGGCTACCTGGGTGACAATGGATGGGCCATCGGCTCTGGAGAGGAATACGACAACCCTGCTTATCAGGATGACATCGAGAGCAGGCTGCTGTACGACCTTCTGGAAGAGAGCGTCAAACCTCTCTTTTATGAAAGGGGCGTAGACGACCTCCCAAGAGAGTGGATCGGAATGATGAAGCGATCACTACAGACTATTTGTCCTGTTTTCAATTCCCATAGGATGGTTTCTGAATACATCGAAAGCGCTTACGTCCCGGCTGCCCGTTCGTCTGAACACCTCCAGGCCGACAATTATGCCCTTCTGAGGGAAATGGTTGCCTGGAAACGACAAATCAGCCAGGACTGGGACAAGATTGCGGTCAAGAATGTGGAGGTCCTCAACGACACCGAAGCTATCAAGGGAAAATCTGTGGGGTTGAAGTAATCGTTAATACGGCAGGCCACCATCCACAAGAATTAAAGGTGGAGTTGCTTCACGGTCCGATAGATCTTTGGGAGAATTTTAAGGTCCGCCATATAACGCGTCTGAACGCGGATACGGCTCGTACTATGACGGATGGGGACGTGCTCTTCGCCGGCTCGGTTCCATTGAGCCATACGGGCCTCTATGGATATGTTGTCCGAATAACTCCGGACCATCCGAATCTGCCATTTTCGCAGAGCTTCGATCTGGTCCACAGAGGCTAGGAGGGCCTAATGAGCAGGGCGGGACACTTTTCTTATCGGTGGATCCTGGGCGGCATCATCGGGCCATTTGCAGGATAAATCAGACCGATGGGCAACTGGCACATGGCCGGGTCCGGAGAAGGGACGTTGGGACCACAATAATAACCATTTACATCCCACCCCCAAAGCGGATGAGACCAGCAACCAATGTGCGACGGTGACGGCCTGAAGCCGTGAAGCCCCTTTTGGTTGGCACACCATGTATTGTCAACCCACATGTTGCCGCCGTATCCGTGGGGGAGCCACGAAATGGTCGCTGGCGCCTGCGGCATGGGCTGGTCTGCCCTACAAACATCACCCGGCCCGAAATTTGTCAGAATGATTGCGACCAGCAAAGCTGCGAGAGTTATCTTACTGAACATGGCGCCTCCTCGAGTTTCAAGCCGGAGAGATTGCGGTCATTTTTTATAATTATACCGTATTAATACCAAAAAAGTCAAGACAGCGCTTTAGCTATAGACACTACAGCAAGAATACTCAGCCCACAGGTGGTTCCAGGAGCTTGGGGAAGGGTGGGGAACTCGCCCTAAATTGCGTGCCCCCCGATTAAGGTAAGCAAGAATGCCCTCTGATCGGGGCATGTGAATAACAAGACACCCTGAATCCGGATAGGTTTCGTCGACCGGAGAAAAATCATCCGGGTCATCCTTCAATCCAGTGCGTCTTCTATAGCTCTGATGATTTTCTGCTTCAGTTCGGGAAGGGGAGTCGTGGATTTGAGGCCGGCGGCATGACGGTGCCCACCGCCGCCAAATGATTGGGCTATGAGAGAAACATCCAGACTGTCTTTGGAGCGAAAGCTCACCCGTGTAACGTCACCGTTGGTCTGCGTTATGAGCACCCCGGCTTCAACCCCTCGGCTCTCTCTGAGACGATTTACAAGATTCTCACCCTCGGAAAGCGCTACTCCCAGACGCTCGTAGTCAGCGTGATGAAGAGTGCTCATGACAAGCCTGCCTCCCAGAAGGATCTCGATCCTTTCCAGCATCAGGCGTTCCAGAAAGAGTCGGCCGAGCGCGTACTCCTCGTACAGATAGCGCGTCACTTCGTACGAATCAAGTCCCGGTCTGAGCATTTCCGCGGCAATCTGCATCGTTTTGCTGTTGACACCGGAGAATCGGAAACAGCCTGTATCGGTTATAAGCCCAGTGTAGAGACATTTCCCGACATCTGACGAGATCTTGTAATCCGCACCCTGAAGAAGCCTGTGCACCAGTTCGGCTGTAGACGTCGCTGTTGGTTCCACGAAATTCAGATCCCCGAATCCCGGATTCGTGGGATGATGGTCTATGTTAATGAGTTTGGCCTTGTCGCGAAAGCGTTTGATATCACCGGATATTCGATGTTCCGAGGCCACATCCAGGACGATGATCCATTCAGGTGTGCCCGTTATCGTCTCGGGCGCGGTTATCAGATCTCTCCATCCAGGGAGAAAATTGTATAAATCCGGAAATTTTTCCCCGCCGAAAGGCCAGACCTGTTTGCCCATTTCAGACAAGGCAAGATACGCCCCCAATAGCGATCCTACGGCGTCTCCGTCCGGGTTGATATGAGTGACGATAAGGAACTTGTCCTCGCTTTGCAGTATCCTGGAAATTTCATGACTCATCTTTTGTCTCGGAGGGCACAATCTCTTTCAGCAATTTGTTAATGTGTGAAAAATTGTCAAAGGAGGTATCGTAAAAGAACGAAAGCTCAGGGATGTACTTGAGATCCAATTCCTGGCGGAGTTGGCGCCGAATAAACCCTCCGGCTTTTTCCAGCCCCGTTTTGTGCGATTCAGCCTTCCCGTCAGTAAGGCTGCTGAAGTAGACCGTTGCAGATTTTAAGTCCATACTCATCCGCACCTCGGTAATGGTGATCCCCTGCACTCTTGGATCCTTTATTTTCCGGACTACAATGTCGGAGATCGCCTGGCGTAAGAGTTCTGCTACACGGCTTTTTCTAAAGCTGGTCATAATATAAGGCTCCCTTCAGGCAAACAGGCCGGATGGGGGGCGACCGGTCAATAATGAACTATTTCTATGCGGGAATCTATGATTTCGGCTAGATGCAGACTCTCTACGTAGTCGGTGATAGTTTCGAGCATCCGGTGCGCATGTCCGCCCTCATTGGTCACGACAGCAAAGCCTATGGTGCAACGTTGCCACTTGTCCTGGTTGTCTACCTCAGCAATCGACAGGTCGAACTTGCTGCGCACCCTGCCGAGAATGCTCTTCACCACCTGTCTCTTGCCCTTCAGCGAGCCTGAGTTGTGTATCATGAGCTCAATAAAGCCCACTCCAACAACCATGGGGCCTCCGGAATCGGGCCGAGGCGCCGCGCCTCAACAACAACTTGCCGGGAAAGGCGCCCGTTTCGCTCTTCCGACGCCGGTATGATGCCGGCAAGAAGCTCACGTCAGCTTGGCGGCTTCCTTTTCTATCGTAAATGCCTCAATTATGTCGCCCACTTTCACGTCTTTACCATAGTTTTCCAGTCCGATACCGCATTCATACCCTTCGAGAGATTCCTTGATGTCTTCTTTTTGACGCTTCATCGAACCTATTCGTCCCTGATGAATGACTATGTCGTCCCGAATAAGCCGCACCTGGCTTGATCTCTCGATCTTGCCCGAGGTGACGTAGCATCCTGCTATGGTGCCTATTTTAGGCACGTGGAATGTCTGCCGCACTTCCGCTCTGCCAACGATGGTCTCTCTTTCTATCGGGGCCAGCATTCCTTCCATAGCTTTGCGCACGTCATCGATCGCTTCGTAGATGACGCTGTACAGACGCAGATCGATCTTCTCATCTTCAACCAGTTGCGCCGCTTTTGGTGACGGCCTCACGTTGAATCCGATTATGATCGCCTTGGAAGCGCTGGCCAGCATGACGTCCGATTCGGTGATCCCTCCCACGCCTCCGTGGATGACTTTGACTTTGATCTCTTGGGCCGAGATGCCGAGCAACGCTTCTCTGACAGCTTCCACCGAACCCTGAACGTCAGCTTTTATGATTATGTTCAGTTCCTTGGTCTGCTGTTCCTTCATGCGGGCCAGGAGGTCCTCTAGGGAAGCAGGCGCAGTCACAGCCACTTCCTGTTCGCGCTGCTTTTGCTGTCGGTGCAGGCTGATCTGTCGGGCGATCCTATCCTCGTCAACCACCACAAACAACTCGCCGGCTTCGGGGATGCCGGACAATCCTTGCACCTCTACGGGGGAGGCGGGACCGGCGTGATCAACACTCCGCCCCTCATAATCAAGCATAGCCCTGACCTTGCCATAGTGGGTCCCGGCAACAAAGGGATCGCCCAGCTTCAGCGTACCCTCTTTAATCAGTACGGTAGCCACAGGCCCTTTGCCTTTATCTAGGCGCGCTTCAACCACTGTACCCGCGGCCAGCTTGTTCGGGTTGGCCTTGAGCTCCATCACCTCTGCCTGCAGCAGGATCAGGTCGAGAAGTTCACCGACCCCCTCCCCGGTTTTGGCACTCACGTAAGTGAAGAGCGTGTCCCCACCCCAAGCCTCAGGAATCAGGTTGTGTTCGCTCAATTCTCGGATGACTCTGTCTTTATCCGCGTCGGGCTTGTCGATTTTGTTGACTGCGACGATGATTGGAACGTTCGCCGCGCGAGCGTGGTTTATAGCTTCTACGGTCTGGCCCATGACTCCATCGTCCGCAGCCACCACGAGAATGACGAAGTCGGTCACCTGGGCGCCTCTGGCACGCATGGCTGTAAAAGCCTCATGGCCGGGGGTATCAAGGAACACCAGTTCCCCTTTTCCCGCTTTCACCTTATAGGCGCCGATGTGTTGTGTTATCCCTCCCGCTTCCTGATCAGTGACATGGGTAGACCTTATAGCGTCCAACAGAGAAGTCTTTCCATGATCCACATGTCCCATGACAGTGATTACCGGGGGCCTGATCACCACGTTTTCTTCCGTGTCTGTAATTATCGTGGGCAAAAGATCCTGCTCGGACTGTTCGGCTGATTCGGTCTCATACCCGAACTCCGAAGCCACTATAGTCGCGGTATCGAAATCAATGGCTTCGTTTACCGTGGCCGCTCCGCCCAGACTTATCAGATGCTGGATCACTTCCGATGCCTTGACGCTCATCTTGTGTGCCAGGTTTGCTACAGTGACGACTACCGGCAATTTTATGCGCATCTTGATGGCCTTGGGGGTTGTAATTTCAGTCTTACGGGGCCTCGGTTTCTTGCCTTTCCCCCTAAGCCGGCCCGGCCGCCGGTCATCGTAGAGATCTCCCCTGAGAAGCACTTCCTTGCGCCTACGGACTTTCCCCTTTTCCTCTTCAATCCGTTCTTCAACTATATCGCGGACCTTTTTCTCTTTCTTCTTCGAGCGCTTTTGTTCCTCGGTCATGAGGTCCGGAACCACGACCCGGGGCGGTGGTTCAACGACGCGCGAAGGTCTCGGCGGTTCCAGCGTAGGTCTGCGTACGATTTCGACTCGCTCAGGTTCTCTGGGGGGTTCCTTCCGGAGCTCCACCTTCCCGATAATCTGAGCTGGTTGCATCTTTTTTTCTTTCTTTTTCTTCTTCTTCCCCGTCTTTTCTTCGGCAGCGAGTCTTTCTTCGGCAGACTGTCGCACTTCAGGAGTCGTAGGCGCTTCTTCGGAAACTTCCTTTGCGGCAGCCTCTGCCCCAGCCGTTCGTGGAGAAGGCGCAATGTCTACTCTTGCGGCTTCTTTCGCCTCCTCAAACTCCGCAGTACCTGGAGTAGGAGGCTGCTCTGAGGTAGGCACAGCTCCGCCCACAGGTTTCCGAGGAGCCGCGGGCCTAGGGGCCATCTCAATAATTCTTGCCGCCTCGGGCTTCTTGGCTTTCTTTACGGGTTTCTTATGCAGTTCTTTGGCTTCGGCTTCGGATTTTGCTTCGGCAGGAGTCTTCTCTTGAGCTTCAGCAGCAGGCTCTGCCACAGCCTCGGCAAGAGACTCGGCCGGACCTTCCTCTTTTCCGACTGCTTCCAGGTCCTTCTTCACCCTCCGCCGGATCACTGTGGGTTTGATCCGCTTCTCAACAACTTCCAGGTGGGGAAGGGCTGTCACGAGCTGAGCCCGTAACGCTGCAGGGTCATCAGTTTCCAGAGGGCTCTCTGGGCCCTCAACTTCATAACCCATAGTTAGAAGTTCCCTGAGCAAATCCTCATTTCTAACCTTCAAGTCTCGGGCCAAGTCGTCAACGGTCAGCATGGTCATCCAGTTACCTCTTCTGTTCGAGCCCTTTCAACAGTCCTTGTATTGGCGGCACCACAATCTTTCGTCGGAGTGCCCTTGCCAGGCAGCCCTTTCTTAGGGCCGCTTCCAAACATTCCTCTTGAGGACAGATATAACATCCTCTGCCCGGCGTCTTGTCTTTCGGGGGCGACATAACCACCGTCTCCCCACACGCCTTGAAACGTATCAATTCCGCGGCCGGACGCTTGCGCCGACACCCGATGCACTGCCTGACAGGCACGTGCCCTCTTTTCATGCCGTACGTCTAGTTTGCTTCCGTGGGGCTTTACGTGTTGGCGCTTTCTCTTCTGCATCCTCCGGTTTCTTGGCCGCCTCCGTTACCCCATCTTCCACCGCCGGTGTTTCAAGCGTCTCTGTTGCTACTTCCTCCGGAGGCGTTGTTTCAGACCCCTCCGTTGACACTTCCTCCGGAGCCGTTGTTTCAGCCGTCTGTGTTTCCGCGGATTCCTCTGCCACGCCTTCATCTTCAGATTCCGCGACCTTAGGCTCAGGCGGATTGGCCAGGTAACGGAGGGCCCCTTGGAGAAGCATCGTCCCTTTTTCCTCCGTGATTCCCATGAAGCTCGTCAGTTCCGGAAGTGTGGCCTTGGCTATATCTTCGGGGGTTCGGTATCCGTTATCGAACAATATGGTGGCGGTCTCTTCGTCCATGCCGTCAATCTGGATAAGACGTTCAAACGATTCCCCGGTGATCTTCTCCTCTTTGGACTCGCTTCTCACGTCTATTTTCCATCCTGTGAGTTTTGCCGCGAGCCTGACATTCTGCCCCTTCTTACCGATGGCCAATGAGAGCTGATCGTCCGCGACAATCACTTCCATCGTGTTGGTGTCCTGGTCTATGATTACCTTTGAAATCTCCGCAGGTTGCAGCGCATTGCAGACAAAGTGAGCCGAGTCGTCGTTCCACGGTATGATGTCGATCTTTTCGCCTCTCAGCTCTTGAACCACTGCTTGAACCCTGGAACCCTTCATGCCTACGCACGCGCCGACCGGATCCACGTCGGCGTCAGAGGAGCGCACGCCGATCTTGGCCCTCTGGCCGGGCTCCCTGGCCGCACACATGATTCTCACAATGCCTTCTGCCATTTCAGGAACTTCCTGTTCAAAAAGCTTGACGAGGAATGAAGGATTGGAGCGAGAAAGAATAATCTGAGGGTCTTTCTGTGTTTGTCTCACATCCAGGATTAGGGCCCTGATCCGATCCCCTTGCCTGTAGTTTTCACGGGGAAGCTGTTCGCTATAAGGAAGAATAGCCTCACCACGGCCTAGATTGACTATTAGGTTCCGTTTCTCGAACCGTTGCACCATTCCTGTAATGACATCGCCTTTGCGGTCCTTGTATTCCGCATACAAGTTTTCGCGTTCCGCGTCCTTGACCTTCTGGATAATTACTTGCTTAGCCGTTTGAGCTGCGATGCGGCCGAAGGTTTCGGTATCCATCTTCACGCCCAGTTGGTCGCCAACTTCGGCTTCCGGGTCAAGTTCGAGGCGGGCGGTATTGAGATCGATCTGGGTCGTGGAATCTTCTACATCGTCGACAACGTCCTTGAAGAGGAAGACCTCCACTTCACCCGTTTCATCGCTGTATTGGGCTTCAAGCTCCACCCTGCCGCCGTATTTTTTCCTGGCTGCAGAGACCAGAGCTGCTTCCAGAGCCTCAACGAGCGTCTCTCTCCCAATTCCTTTTTCCTTTGCGACCTGGTCTATCATTCGGTTCAAGTTCATATTTAATCCCCCGTAATAACGGATCCCTTTCGCAAATCTCCACGAAACAGCTCTTGCTCCGGAAGGTCCAGCCGCGCTTTTTCCAGATCTTCCGAGCTAATCTCTATTCGGTCCCCATCGACCTCGATCACAATCTTTGAGTTTTCCATTCCTTTTAATATCCCTTGGAAATTACGTCTGCCGGCTACCTTCCTACGGGTCTTAAGCCTGACCGGCGAACCGGCGAACAGTTTGAAATCTTTTTCTTTCCTGAGAACCCTATTGATCCCCGGAGAGGACACCTCCAATGTGTAAGGTCGGTGAATAGGATCCTTTATATCGAGCAAGGCCCCGATTTGTCGGCTGGTGAATTCGCAGTCATCCAGCGTCACGCCCATAGGGCTATCAATATAAAGCCTAAGCACCCACCGCCCCCCCTCGGGTTTGAACTCGACCTCGACCAATTCTATCCCGTCCGGTTCCAATACCGGCTCAATCAGGCGCCACAGGGCGCTTATGAGTTCCCGATCCATCTGTCCTCTTGTCGGGAAATATCCGCAACCTTTTGCTCGGGGTCCCCTAATCGGGACCATAATAAAAAACCCGGGGACGCAACCCGGGTGGTCTTCACCACTCACTGGAGCGGGCAACGGGGCTCGAACCCGTGACATCAAGCTTGGGAAGCTTGCACTCTACCAACTGAGCTATGCCCGCGCTGCTTAAAATCTAGCAACGAGTGCTTACCGTGTCAAGCACTTTAAAACTCTTTTCAATCGAGAGGCGCAGTTTTCAACGGGTCGATCCGTAACTCTTTTACGCGATTTCCTTCCATCTCCACGACCTGAAAGCGCCATTCATCGTAGTCCACGTAATCTCCCGCGGAAGGAATTCTACCCATTTTGTCCAAAACGAACCCTGCCAGAGTGGAATAGTAGAGGGATTGCGGGAGTGCAATCGAGTGCATTTCCCTCAGTTCATGAAGAGTGATCAGACCATCCACAGCGAAGCCACGCTCCGAATCCGGAAGAGAGGCATATCCGAGTCGGCGAGAAAACTCGCTCTCAATTTCCCCTATCAACTCCTCGAGAACATCTTCCAGAGTAATGATGCCGTCGATAATCCCATGCTCGTCGACTACTACCGATAGTTGCACGTCGTTTTTCTGCATCGTGGCCAAAACCCGATCCAAAGATTGGCCCCGGGCGGTGAAGGTAGCCTGCCTGAGTAGGGCCGACACTTTTTGCGTCTCCTCATGGAGCAGCAAATCTTTTACGTTTACGAGGCCCAGGACGTTCTCCCCCTTTTGGTCGATCACCGGGAAGTTTGTGTATGGGTGTTTCCTATAGGTTTTCAGGATTTCATTCCTCATGTTCGGGTCTTGCCGCGAATCGACCTTCACTGCTACGATTCGATGCCTAGGTATCATAACGTCTTCTACCCTGATCTGAGAAAGCCTGGTGACCCTGACCAGCATGTCGTAGATCCGCGCGGGCATTTGACGGCTCTCGACGAGTTCAGAGGCCATCATGCGAAATTCCTCCGGGGTCAGAATAGCCCCTTTGCTCGACGGTTGAATTCTGAAGAGTCTGAGGACAACCCTCGTGGAAGCTGTCAGAAGTCGGACCACTGGACGCGCAATCGCGGAGAAAATCCGGAAGGGACGTGCCAGTATCAGACTGATCCTACCGGGGTAACGGCGGGCCAAAGACTTGGGGACCAGCTCGCCAAATACCAGGCTCAGATAAGAAATGATCACGGTCACGCCAAGAAGGGCCAGGACTTTTCCCGAGGGCTTGTCGGCGATACCCCGATGGCCGCCGATCAACGGGGCAAAGAGTTCCCCGGAAAACGCGCCTGCCATGGCGGATGAAAGAGTCGCAATAAAGGTGAGCCCGATCTGCACTGCGGCAAAGAAATCGTCGATGTTCCGCTGAAGAAAAATTGCAGTGGACGCGCCCGGCAGCTTTTCGTTTTCGAATCTTTTCAGCCTGGCGCGAGGGACTGAGACCAGCGCAATCTCCAGGCAGGCAAACAAGCTGTTCAAGAGAATAAGTAGCCCGATCACGCACACTAAGACCGGCAAGGACCCCATCGCAACCTCCCGGGGGAAATCATGTTCGTATTCAGATTATCAGGTTTCAGGAGGAATTTTGAGATTACGTACGCTGTACCGACAGGGCGAAGACATCAATCATAACAGGCTTGTACGGGTCTTACGCACAGATTTTCGCGAGAACGTTCCACTCTGGTCATCTCAGAATTCCATGACGGAATGCAGTACTGCCGATTACTGCAACCGCTTATGAAGAACGCTTCTCCCGCGGGTCTCGTCAAACTGTCTCTTACGATTGGACTAAGTTAGAGATTCTTATCGTTGATCGTAATTTTGGATCTTTCTTCGAAGAGACGAATCCATCCTCTGAAAAATTCCATCTTCCGAAATTCAACGACCCGCCCTTCATAGGCATCAGCTTCCTTGGCGTACTGCTCGTCACTCGCCTGTTCCAGGCCAACGAGCCGGACCACTGCAACTCCCTCGGGAGCCGGAATGGGCGTTGCAAAGACAGGCGCGGCCATGGACAGCGTTGTTAGCATCTCGTTTACTTCCGGCGCGCTCCCCAATTTCGGGATGAAGCTCGCGGTCCGCGATACGGGTTCAAGTTTTTCCCAGGCCACTCCAAATTTCTTTGCTGCTGCTTCAGCGTCGCCGGGCTCCTTTTTCAATTCCTCGATGACTTCTTCAGCCTTTTTCCGGGCAGTGAGCATAGCCTGCTGCTTCAGATAATCTTTCTCAACTATGCTGCGAACCTCGTCCAGTGTGGGCAAACGCTCCTTGGACTTTTCCAAGAGCTTCATGACCATGTAAGTGTCCCCCACTTTCGATAGCTTCGAAATGTCGTCGGTCTTCAATTGAAAGGCTTCATCCATCATCTTTGCATCACTGCCCAAATCGGGGATGCCTCCGGCTTGGGTCACAGAGTCCGTTTGCTTCACCTGTAGGCCGAACTGTTTTGCAGGGCCCTGGAGGTCCTCGCTCCGATAGACTTGTTCATAGAAATTATCTGAGATGGCATCTGCCTTCTTGCGGGCCTTCTCCTCAAGAAGCTTCTTAACGATCTTATCCTTGACGCTTGCGAAATCCGGGTCGGTCTCGGGTTTTTTCTCCTCCACCTTTATCAGTTCGTAACCCTGGGGAGTAAGAATAGGCTCCGAAACCATCCCGACGTCCAGTTTGAAGGCGGCCGCTTCCAGCGCAGGATTCAGGCCGCCGCGGGAAAAGTAACCCAGATCGCCGCCTTTACCAGCGGTGGCCTCATCCTGAGACACACTCTGGGCCATGTTCGCGAAGTCTTCGCCGGCTTTGATTTTGGACAAAATCTCCCCGGCCTTTTTGAAGACATCCTCACGCGTTTCCGTGCCGGAGTTGGGAGGCACCCTTAACAGGATGTGTCTGGCTCGAATTTGCTCAGGCTGCGTGAATTCTTTAGGATGGTTGTTAAAGTAGGTCAGGGCTTCCTCGTCCGATATTGAAAGGGTCTTCTCAAGGTCACGCCACGAAAAGGCCACGTACTGGAGCTTAAGGGATGGAGGAATCTCGTACTTTGCCTGATGCTCCTTGAAGAAGGCCTCGAGGTCCTTAGGGTCAGGGGCCACCTTTTCAGTCACTCTATCAGCCTTGAAAAGCAAGACTGACAAGACAACCTTGTCATTTTGAAAGTGCCAAAGTTGCTTTATTTCCTCCGGGTCCGTCTTCACCCCGTCAGTGAGCAGGCGGACCACCTGTTGTTCAAGCAGTTCCTGTTTGCGCATCTTCTCGTAGTTAGTGGGGCTGAGTTTAATCTCCTGCAGATAGGCCCTATAGCGGCCGACATCGAAGACACCTTGGTTTTGAAAGACGGAATTGGACTTGATGTCCTGAACCACGTCCTCATCCGTTACCATAAGTCCGAGGCGGCCGGCCTCCTGGAGCAGAAGTACCTGGTTTACGAGGCCCTGGACCACAGTCTTTTTCAAATTGAGTTTCTCGAGAAGGTCCGGGGGGAGCGACCCTTGGTAGCTAAGCTTGATCTGTTCCAACTGGCTTTGATAGACGTTCTCAAAGTGATCTCGAGTGATGACCGTGCCGTTGACTTCCGCAATATTGTCGCGTGATTTTTCTCCAGGTCCGGAATAGCCGTATATAAAGACAAATGTGACAATGATGGCGCCAAGGGCTACTTTAATGAACCAGGAGCGAGCATGTTTTCGCATCAGGTCAAGCACGGGCATCTCCTTTCCGACGACCAAAGATCGTGCGGATGATAAGAGTACCGAGTTTTCTTGTCAATGAGCCGCGGCAGGGAAGAATCAACGCTTGATCATCCCACCGCCTTCTGTTAGATTTCGCAAAATTTTCTTAGTATTAGGACAATCATTCCGGGAAAAGCACCCATGCTGTTTGACGCGCTCACAGGTTTTTTTTCCAACGATATGGCCATAGACCTTGGAACAGCCAACACCCTGGTGTACGTGCGCGGCAGGGGGGTTATCCTATCCGAACCTTCCGTGGTGGCCGTAAAAACTGACCTGAGGCGCGGCCCCAGAATTGTTGCTGTCGGAACAGACGCGAAAAAGATGCTGGGGCGAACGCCGGACAACATCAAGGCCATACGTCCCATGAAAGACGGCGTTATCGCGGATTTTGAAGTTACCGAGGCCATGCTGAAGCATTTTATCTTCAAGATCCACCGCCGTCGTCATCTGGTCAAGCCCAGAATCGTCGTCTGCATACCCTCGGGAATCACTCAAGTCGAGATGCGCGCCGTCCGTGAAGCTGCAAAGAGTGCCGGGGCCCGGGAAGTTTATCTTATCGAGGAACCCATCGCAGCGGCCATAGGCGCTAATCTTCCTATCACTGAGCCGACAAGCAGCATGATTGTGGACATAGGGGGCGGAACAACCGAGGTAGCAGTCATCTCCATGTCGGACATCGTCTATTCGAAGTCTTTGAGAGTGGCGGGAGACAAGATCGACAATGCCATTATAAGGTACATCAAGCAGAAGTACAGCCTCCTCATTGGTGAGAGGACTTCGGAAATGATAAAGATGATGATCGGAAGCGCCTGTCACGAAATCGAGGAAGACGAAGAGATCATCGAAGTCAAAGGCCGGGACCTCATCGCAGGCATTCCTAAGATAATCGGTCTGCGCTCCGGTGAAGTGGTTGAAGCAATCGCCGAACCGATCCGGGCCATAGTTGAGACCATAAAAACTGCCTTGGAGCAGACGCCGCCGGAACTGGCAGCCGACATAGTGGACAATGGCATCGTGCTTACCGGCGGAGGGTCCCTTCTCAAGAATCTGGACGAACTAATACGACGTGAGACAGGCTTACCCGTCATCGTTGCGGATGATCCGCTATCTACAGTCGTTGTGGGCTCAGGGCTGGTATTCGAGCACTTCGACCTTCTCAAAGAGGTCTTGGTCAGGTAATCGTGTTGTAGTCCAAAGGGGTGGGCACGGAGGCCCACCCCTACAGGATTTGGTAGGGACCGGCGTCCCTGCCGGTCCATTTCCCGGATTTTGGCGTTCGCTGTAATGACGAGAACTAAACCAGTTACTACACTACTGATGCGAAGATGGGCTTGATCAGATTTGTCGATCAGTTAAGATTTCCTAAGAGTCGACAGCCGCTCGATTTTCCGCCTCATCCTTATTCACGGGATTGAATTCGATCCGTTATGCCCCGATCCGTACGCGATATTGCAATAGCCTTGATCCTCATAGGGGGCGGCCTTCTCATACTATTTTCTTATTCTAACAAACCTGAAGGCGGTCTGTTGAGCAGAGGCCTCTATACCGCCCTGGGCCCTTTTCTGCATGGGGTTTCATCGGCTCACTCGCGAGCAAAGCATGTTTGGCAGTCTTACGTCGGTCTAATCGCTGTGCGGGAACAGAATGAGGCTCTCAAGGAGGAAATTCGCAAATTAAGGCGCGACAAAGCCGCCCTGTTGGACAAAGAGAGTGAGAACAGCCGTCTCAAGAAGTTGCTGGACCTTAGGGCGAGGCATGAATTTCCATCCGTAGTTGCCCAAGTGGTTGGAGAAGATGCTGTGGGATGGTATCGGACCTTGTTTATCAACAGAGGCTTGGAAGACGGGGTGCGCCCGGACATGCCTGTCACCGTAGCTGAGGGTGTCGTGGGGCGAGTGGTGAACAGCTCGTCTGACATGTCTCGGATACTGCTGCTTACTGATCCGAATCATTCTGTGGACTGTCGTGTGGCTCGCACGCGGGACCGAGGTATCCTGAGTGGATCCTTGGAGAGAGGCTGTATACTGAGATACGTAAACCTAAAGTCAGGGATCAGGGCGGGCGACGAGGTGGTCACTTCGGGGCTGGACGGGATTTTCCCTCGCGGTCTACCCATCGGCAAGGTGGAGACGGTCAATAAAGGGTCTCAGGGACTTTTTCTTGAGGCACGAATAGCCCCTGCAGTCGATTTTTCGGAAATAGAGGAGGTCCAGGTGATTCTGGGGCAGCGCGGAGGATTCGACATCCGGCCCGGATTGGAGGACAAGCGTTGAGAACTGTCCTATTTCTAGTCGCCATCGGAATGGCAGCCCTCGTGTTGCAGACCACGTCTTGGGGATTTCTCGTTCCAGCAGCTTACAAGCCGGACCTGATTCTGATTCTTGTTCTTTGGGTGAGCCTTAGAATGACGTTCGCCATAGGTGCGGGCTTCGCATTTGCGGTTGGATTGGCCATTGATATGCTTTCCGGCTCGCCCACAGGACTATTTGCCCTAATCTATTGTTTGCTTTTCGTCACTTGCGGCTTTTTGCACTCGACCTTCCGCATAGACGTCCTTTCCGGCAAGGCTGTGACCGTCTTTGGATCGACCCTGGCAGCGGGAGGAATCGTATTGCTCGTGCGGTGGCTATCCGGCCCTTTTGAATTGGGTTGGAGCGTCTCTCAGTGGGTTTTGCTGAAATCAGTAGTTGCAGCGATGGCCTCGCTGGTGGTTTTTCCTGTTGTTGATCGGATGTGGGCCGGTTTTTCGCGTCTTGTCGGTGAGCACTGATTGGTGTTTGTGGCGTGGTCTTCTAAAATGCTCGCGACGCGCCACTGAATTGAAGCGCGGTGTGAAAAGATGTCGAGCCATTGAAAGCTGCGATTACTGTAACGTAGAGAATCTATGACCAACTTGCCGTCAAAGGACAATTCGGTTGAATACTTTGCGCCCCGCATCTGGATTGCCATTGTACTTATGCTGGCAACAATGGGCGTGCTGACGGCTAGACTGTGGTACCTCCAACTCATCAAGGGAGAGTCCTATCTGGAGATGTCCCAGAGCAACCGTGTCAGGCTCTTTCGCCTGCCGGCCTCCCGCGGAAGGATTTTAGACGCTACCGGCCAAGTTTTGGCGGAGAACAGGCCCAGCTTCACTTTTTCCATTTTGCCGGGGGAATTGGACAACCCGCGGGAAGTAATTCAAACGTGTTCTTCTATCCTGGGAATAACCGAGGAAAAGATGCGGGGGTTGATCGAGCGGAGCCGCTCTATCCCTAAGTACATGACGTTTCCGATCAAAAAGAATATGAGCCTGGAGGAGGTCTCTCTGATTAAGTCCCATGCTGCAGATTGCAAAGGCGTGGTCCTGCAAACAAAGCCCCTGAGGCTGTATCCGTTCCATGAAACCCTTTGCCACGAAATAGGCAATCTTGGGGAGGTATCTCCTGATGAACTCGCAAAGGCATCCCGAGTTGGTTACCGTACAGGTGACTTGATCGGCAAGTCGGGAATTGAGAGGGAATACGAAAACTATATGAAAGGGGAGGAAGGATGGGAGCAAGTGGAGATAGACGCCAAGGGGCGGCACCTCAACACTCTTTCCAGCAAGCCTCCTAGGACAGGTGCGGATATATGCCTGACGGTCGATGCCGCTTTCCAAAGATATGTTGAAGGGGTTTTCACCCACCGGGCCGGTTCGGTGGTTGCGGTGGATCCGGACACGGGGCACATCCTTGCCCTGGTCAGCAAACCCGGCTTTGACCTCAACCTTTTTTCGGAATCCATCACTGATCGCCAGTGGAAAACTTTGAACAGCGATCCACTGCACCCACTGGAAAATAGATCCATCAGGGGTCAGTATTCACCGGCCAGCACCTTCAAGATCGTAACGGCCACCGCGGCCTTAGCGGAAGGGGTTGTCACTTCGCGGGACAAATTCACCTGCAAGGGAGAAATCGAACTGGGGGGGGAAGTATTCCGATGCTGGAATCAATACGGTCACGGCAAAGTTTCATTACACAGGGCGATTGTTGAATCTTGCGACGTCTATTTTTATGAGCTGGGTCTCAGACTCGGCCCTGAGCGTATCGCGCGCTACGCCTCTCTGTTAGGGCTCGGAACCCCCACTGGTCTTGGACTTCCGCAGGAGTTGCCAGGGCTTATTCCCACACCACCATGGAAACTGCGTACCTATGGCGATTCATGGAAAGATGGCGAAACACTTAATATCGCTATCGGGCAGGGGTATCTTGTGTCGACCCCTCTCCAACTTGCTATGATGACAGCCGCCCTTGCCAACGGTGGAAAGATACTGAGACCGGCTTTGGTGAAACAAATAGTTTCTCAGGATGGGGATATTATCTTTGACCACTCGCCGGTTGTCCGGTGGTCTCTTCCCCTCAAGCAGGAGAACCTGGACGAACTGCGGTCCGCCATGACCGACGTGGTCGCGGACAAGAAAGGAACAGGCCGGAAGTGCCGAATACCCGGCATAACGATCAGGGCCAAAACGGGGACCTCCCAGGTTATAAGAGTAAAACAAAGGTCCAAGGAAGGCGATCAGATCCCATATCACGAACGGACCCACGCCATGTTTGTAGCCTATGTGGATGACAGGCCGAAAAAAATTGCGCTGGCAGTCATCGTGGAGCATGGCGGCGGAGGAGGAGCCAGCGCAGCTCCGATTGCCCGAAAAATCATCGCCCATTATTATGGTGTCACGGAGCCGGGCGATCCGGAGGAGTGACGAGGTCTCGCCTTACAGTGATCGCCGAGGGTCTTGCCCGATTTGCCACGGTGATCGGCGGTGTCACACGGCAGTGTTGCCCTGTCATTTCGAGGAGTAAAATCCCGCGTTCCGCGGGAAAGCAATCTCATCGGCGGGACCGTCCCGCTCGGAACGTGGGATTGCCCGTTATTCGTCACCCCGGACTTCGATCCGGGGGCCGGGAAATGGCGGGCAGGGACGCCCGCCGCTACCAGATCGTAGGCACCGGCGTCCCGTGAACAACCGGCACGGAGGCCGGGCCTACTGGATCCCTGGTGGGACAGGCATCTTGCCTGTCGCTTAATGACGGGCAAGATGCCCGTCCCACCGAAGAAGGGATTGCTTAGGGCTGCGCCCTCGCAATGACAGTTTCGGCCATTGCCGGCCTTTAGCATCCCGATTATGTGGTCAAAGAAACGTTAATTTTGGCAACGGGTATATACGATATGCCTGATTTTCGATTTCAGTTTAATTGGCGTCCGCTGGCCTTCTTTGACTGGCCTCTGATACTAGTCAGTCTTGTGCTCTCGGGGATAGGACTCGGTCTCATCTTCAGCGCTACAGCACAGATGGGTGAGGCTGGACGATTCTTTGTCATAAAGCAGATGACCTGGTGCAGCCTCGGTCTCGTCCTGCTGGCGGCATTCCTGCTCTTCGACTATAGACTTTTGGAACGGTGGGCCTTTTGGCTTTATCTGATCATTGTGGTGGCCCTTATATCAGTATGGGTCCTCGGGAAGGCCACCGCCGGATCGAGGAGGTGGATAGAACTCGGCCTGATGAGGTTTCAGCCATCGGAGTTTGCCAAGCTGGTGGTCGTGATCGTTCTTGCAAAATACCTACACAGCGGAGCCGGACGGGAGGACCCACAACTTACGGATCTGCTTCATCCCATACTCTTGCTGACTCTCCCGGTGATCCTGGTTCTCATTCAACCGGATCTGGGAACAGCGGTCATGATGACTCTCATTGCCCTATCCATGATTCTCTTTGCCGGAATAGGGAGGCGTGCTCTGTTGTGGGCCGTGGGGGCCATTGTATGCCTGGTTCCGATTCTCCTTCTGGTAGGCGACCGCTTCCTGATGGAATATCAGAAAAAGCGGCTCATCACGTTTCTGAACCCTGATTATGATCCCTTGGGAGCTGGGTATCACATCATTCAGTCTCAGATTGCCATAGGGTCCGGGGGTGTTTTTGGCCAAGGGCTTCTCAAGGGGACTCAGAATCAACTGATGTTCCTGCCTGTGAAGCACACTGATTTCATTTTCTCCATCCTGGCCGAAGAATGGGGGTTCGTAGGGTGCGCTGCAGTGTTGCTGCTTTTTACCGCACTCTTCCTGAGAGGCATGTCCGTGGTAGGTAAAGCGCGCGACAACTTCGGGGCGCTGCTCGCTTTCGGTTGTACCGCGGTTATCTTTTGGCACGTGGTGATAAACGTCGGGATGGTTATGGGACTGTTGCCTGTGGTTGGGGTACCCTTGAGCTTTTTGAGCTACGGTGGCTCTTCGCTCCTTGTGTCGTTCTTATCTGTTGCCATATTGATTAACGTTAGCATGCGGCGTTTTTCATATTAAGGACGATGACGGCGCTTGTACCCATCATGTACAGCCAATCATATTTGTCTCGGGAGCCGTCTGGAAGAGGAGCGCGGGGACACCGCTTTCTGCCCGAAGATATCGAGACTGTTTTATAACCAGAAAATCGGGTCGGAAATTATGCGGGTCTTGTACGGCGCGGTTCGCGAACCACGCCGTACAATAAGCATCTATTCGGGGAGATTTTGATACAGTTTCTTATCCCTCCGGCAACCATGTTCACATCAGCGGAAAAACCCTTTTCCTACAGCTCAGTTTATCGACGGCCCTTCCTGAGCATCCGCAATCTTCAGCATGCTCTCGACCATTTCCCCTATATGCATGCCAACATTTTTCACAGAATCCAAAATGTCCAGGTAAAGCGACGATGCTTTAGGGGTGCAGATTCCTTCAACTAATCGGTCTTCGTGAGCCAAAGCGAAATCCACGGTCATCTGGCCTAGTCTTTTTTGCTCTGCGAGCAGGTGATCCGCAAGAGAGCGGTTGCGTGTTATCAGGAGGTCGCCAAAGTTCTCCAGAATCTTCTTCAGAAGCTCGAACAGTTCTGTCAATTCGGCGAGGGCCTTGTCGCTGAAGAGGATTCCGTCGCGAGCCTTGATCTTGGCAACATTTATCATACTCTCCAAGAGGTCCCCCACTCGCTCCAAACGGCCCGGAAAGAGTATTACCGTCTTGAGGATATCTCCGGTGGTAGCAGGCGAGCATACCAGATCACCTGTGAGCCCTTTCTCCTCTTCATGGATCTCTCGGCCAAGCAGTTCGCACCTTTCAAATTTCGCCGAATCTGCAATAATCAAAGACTTGTGGATCAAGCCTGCCATCTCGCTAAGCTTGTATACCATTACCAGCAAACCTTCTTCCAAACATGTGACCTCAGCGGGAGGGGACTCGTAAATTTCAGCGAGCCGGGAAGCCTCGGCGTTCAGCTTCGGGCTGATTATCCGGAAGGGGTTGAAGAAAACCTGTTTCTCCTTCATCTGGAACGACCTCCTTTTGCTTGCATCTTACCCCGTCAAAGTGGACAAACAGTTTCGCCCCACGTTGACCATCCCCGCCGGACAGGCAACATTACACTTTTTCGGGGTCTCACGGATTTGAGTTCGATTCTTGGGCCTAAAGATAGTATCCTCCCGTTACTTAGATAGTATTGAAGGTGAAAAAGTCAAGCATATTCGTCACCGCGATCGACTCGCAACACCTCAGAAAGTCATTTCCACCGATTAATCTTGAATTCGAAGCCGACTTCTTTTATCCTTCTTTGCGGTACACATCTGGTTAGACGAGCGGCATAAACTCTTCAAAGGACCGACATGGCCGCTTAAAATACTTTCTGAATCCAACTACTTCGAGCTAAAAACGTAGGCCAGCCGTATTCCTGAAGCCAGTCAGCGGAGGAAAGAGTGGATATTATTCCTCAGATTATAGTTAGCGGCCTGGCCGCAGGTGGGGTTTACGGGCTGATCGCTCTGGGATTCGTCCTGATTTACAAGGCCACGAGCATCCTGAATCTTGCCACCGGGGAATTCATGACTTTGGGGGCTTTCATCTGCTTCAGCGTCATGACTCAAGTTTCCGCACCGTTTTCTGTGGCCTTTATCGTAACTCTTGGCTTCGCAAGCTTGTTGGGAATCATTGTCGAGAGGGTGGTGCTGCGACCGCTTATCGGTGAGCCCATCATTGCGGTAATCATGGTGACCATCGGCCTCGCGAGCATTCTCAAAGGGCTGACCCACATGATATGGTCGCCTCAATACCGGGCCTTTCCACCGATCTTTCCTCCCCAGCCCCTTGATCTCGGATTTGCCATTGTACCCTCGGGTTTGATGTGGGGATTCATTTTCGCTGTCCTGTGCACCGCAATCTTTACGGTGGTATTCCGATACACTCGCACCGGCTTGGCCATGAGAGCTACGGCAGGTAATCAGCAGGCAGCCTTATCCATGGGGATCAGCGTCAAGCGAGTCTTTGCCCTGTCCTGGAGCTTCGCTGCCATCACCGCTGCCATCGGCGGCATTATAATCGGAAACATCAGCGGTATCAGCATCCATCTCGGCCACATCGGCCTCAAAGTGCTTGCCGTTATCATTCTCGGCGGACTGGACAGCATAATAGGGGCTATCGTTGGAGGATTTATCATCGGCATACTTGAGAACTTTGCCGGGGTCTATCTCGACTCTCTTGTGGGAGGAGGCATCAAAGAGGTGGTCCCCTTTGTGGTCCTGGTCATAATTCTTATGATTCGACCTTACGGCATATTCGGTCGGGCTATCATAGAAAGGGTCTGACCGGCTCTCAAGCGAATAAAGGCAAATCATGCGTTGCGGGGACCTTAAAGAATCCTATCTAGAAGACGAGAAGATCTTTCAGAGCGTTTTTGTGAAGTTCTGGCTGGTTTTACTTTTCGCGGTTCTCATATTGTTCCCGCACTTCTGGTTCGTCGATTCCTACTGGTTGTACATAGCCAATCTTACCGGGTTCGCGGTCATTGGGGCTGTCGGCCTGAATCTATTAACCGGATTCACGGGCCAGATATCTCTCGGTCACGCGGCCTTCATCGGGGTAGGCGGGTATGCCACTGCGATCCTCATAACCCGCTTGGGCGTGCCGTTCTGGTTCGCCTTACCTGCAGCGGGCTTGATATCAGCCGCGGTGGGGTTGATCATCGGTATCCCTTCGCTTCGCGTCAAAGGGCTTTATTTGGTTATAGCGACACTGGCTGCCCAGTTCATACTTGAATTTGTTTTCGGCCACTGGGAATCAATGACCCGTGGGATTCGGGGCATTAACGTTCCACCGCCCCATATTGGGAGCTTTGTCTTTGATACCGAAAAGAGCTTCTACTACATCACTTTGACCCTTGTGGTCCTAGGTGTAGGTTTTGCCCGGAACGTGGTCCGCACAAAATGGGGGCGAGCCTTCGTAGCCATACGCGACCGGGACCTCGCGGCCGAGATCATGGGAATCAACCTGTTCAGGTATAAGCTCGCCGCATTTGCGCTCAGTTCATTTTACGCGGGAATCGCCGGAGGGCTCTGGGTTAGCTTCATGAAAGTGGTCACCCCCGAACATTTCCCGTTCTCTCTCTCCATCCAGTATCTGGCTATGGTCATTGTGGGGGGGCTCGGCACAGTTCTCGGTTCGATATTCGGAGCCATATTTATGACTCTGATCCCGGAATTGTTGAACGTGCTGAGCGGTACCACAAAGCACATGTTCCCTGGCATGGACCAACTGTTCATACCCATGAAGGACGTCGTCTTCGGCGTGCTGATCGTGGGTTTCTTGGTTTTTGAGCCGCATGGCTTGGCGGAAATATGGCACCGGATCAAAAACTTTTTCACCTTATGGCCGTTTTCGTACTGAACCTGCTTCAACCAGGCAAGTTCGATCATGAAAGGAGAGCTGATCTATGAGAGGCAAAAATTTGGTAGTAGGGCTCTTGGTGATTCTTGCATTCGCGGCTCTGAACGTCCTCTGTCAGGCTCAGGATGAGATCAAGATCGGGGCGGTGCAGCCGATAACAGGGCGATTCGCATTTGCAGGCGTCAATATCAACGCGGGCCTCGAGGACGCGCTGATGATTGCCAACGAGGAGGGCGGGATCAACGGCAAGAAGATCAATTACATTATGGAAGACGGCCAGTATCAGTTGGACGTTGCCACCGCAGCGTTCAAGCGGATAATGTCACGTGACAATCCTCTGATCATGTACGGAGAGAGCACGGGGCTTGGTAAAGCCATGTCCCCCGAAATCAAAGACCGTTACAAAATCCTCTACAGTTCTACGTCATTTTCAAGCGAGCTTGCCGACCCCAAAGCCAATCCGTACATATTTGTCCCAGGTCCGACTTACGGAGACATGATCGGCATACTGCTCAAATACATTGCCAAAGAGAAACCCGGTGCCAAGGTGGCTTTTTTCTACAGCGATACGGAATTTGGAAAGGACCCCATACCGTTCGGCCGGGAAATGTGCAAACAGTTGAAACTGGATCTAGTGGCCGAGGCAGTAGCACAGGTCGGCGCGGTGGACGTTACTTCCCAGGTTCTTGACCTGAAACGGAAGAATCCCGATTTCGTCATATTCCAGGGCTTCGTGGTTGATCCTGTACAGACGGTGATCAAGCAGTGCAGAGACTTCGGTATGAAGTGCAAGTTTATGGGCACATTCTGGGGCGCTTCCAAGATGATAATAGACAACCTGGGGCCGTTGGCCGAGGGCTATATGGCCGTCAATCCTTACATGTACTGGTGGAACGACGACGTGCCCATGATCAAGAAGATCAAGGCTTACACCGCGAAGAAATATCCTAACGTGACCGCCAGGGACAACTCCTACATGCAAGGGTTTATGACCGGTCTGTTATTTGTGGAATGCCTGAAGAAGGCCGACAAAGCAGGACAATTGAACGGCGAGGGACTCGTCAAGGCCCTCCAGTCGATTAAGGATTTCGACAGTGGAGGCCTGTCCGCGCCCTTGACGGTCAAGAACAACAAGTTCCCGGTCGCTCGCGTTTGGAAGGTGAACGTCGAGAAGAAGATCTATGAGCCCGCTTCGGACTGGATAACCCTGGAGTGATCGGCCACTGATATCGGGCCTCTGAGCCGTGGCAACGCTGTTGTTTTAGACCGCTGTGCCTGATGTGGGGGCGGGTTTGAAACCCGCCCCCACCCACCAGCGCCGTCACCCCGGCGAAGGCCGGGGTCCATCCCGCGAGACGCGGGACTGGATTCCGGCGTGCGCCGGAATGACAATAGGGTAGGTCGGGCCGTGCCCGACACAAAAATAGCGGCCACGGGCCGCCCTACTACTAACATGTGAATCATAACGAAAATGGCCTTAACTCTTCCCCATCTGTTGATTGAAAATGCACGGAAACACGGCTCCGAGAAGGTGGCCCTGCGCGAAAAGGAGTTCGGCATCTGGCAGTCAGTGAGTTGGGCGGATTACCTGGCCAACGTTAAGGACCTTGCTCTCGGGCTTGTGGCTTTGGGGTACGAGCCCGGCGACAAGCTTGCCATTCTCGCAGATAACCGTCCTGAATGGCTCTACAGCGAACTCGCTATTCAATCACTCGGCGGCGCCGCGGTGGGGATCTTTCCGGACAGCCACGTCGATCAGGTGAAATACATCATAGACCATTCGGACGCGGTCTTCCTGATAGTCGAAGATCAGGAGCAGACGGACAAATTTCTGGAATTGAAGGAAGCATGCCCCAAGGTCAGGTATGTGATCGTCGACGACATGAAGGGAATGAGATACTACGACGACCCTCTGTTAATATCTCTCAAGAAGGTTCAGAAAATGGGCCGCGACCTGGGCCTAGAAAGCCCGGGACTCTTCGAGAAGTGTGTAGCAGAGCTGACTGAGGATACCGTCGCGCTGATCGCCTATACTTCCGGCACCACCGGCCTTCCCAAAGGCGCTATGCTAACTCACCGCAACATGGTCAAGATGGCCGCGAGCTACGATCAGATCGATCCCGCATACCCCACCGACAATCATGTCTCATTCCTTCCGTTGCCCTGGGTCGGCGAACAGATGACTGCGGTCTCTTGGAACCTTTACAGAGGCTTTGTCGTAAACTTCCCGGAAAAGATTGAAACCGTCGCGGAAAACATTCGCGAGGTCGGCCCGGAGATTCTCTTTGCCCCTCCCAGGTTCTGGGAGAGAATCTGTTCCGACATGCAGGTCAGGATTCAGGACGCTGTATGGATTAAACGTTTCTTCTACAAATTGTGCATGCCAATCGGTTATAAGGCGGCCGAATTCCGGCTTGCCAACAAGAAGCCGAGCCTGCCGGTGTATCTATTGGATAGGATTTGCTACTTCCTGCTGTTTCGCTCCCTGAAGAATTACTTCGGACTGGGCAACTTGCGCAATGTTTATACTGGTGGGGCCGCGCTGGGCCCTGAGATTTTTAATCTCTTTCAAGCCCTGGGAGTAAACATCAAGCAGATCTACGGCCAGACAGAGACATCCGGAATTTCAGTAGGTCACAGAAACGGGGACATCAAGCTCACCACCGTAGGGAAACCCATCCCGGAAATGGAGATCAAGATATCAGACTCCGGTGAAATCCTCAGTCGAGGGCCAACAGTCTTTGCCGGTTATTATAAGAATGAAAAGGCTACAAAGACCGCTCTTGTCGATGGCTGGCTGCATTCAGGTGACCAGGGGATTGTTGATGAAGACGGGCACCTGGTCATGATCGACCGAATGAAAGACGTCATGCAGTTGGTCGACGGCACAAAATTCTCCCCACAGCTTATAGAAAACAAGCTCAAATTCAGCATATATATATCGGAAGTGGTGGTGGTGGGAAAGGACCGGCCGTTCGTCGCTGCCATGATCAACATGGACATGGGGAACGTCGGCAAGTGGGCTGAGAGCAATAAGATAACCTACACCACGTACACTGACCTGTCCCAGAAACATGAGGTGTATGAACTGGTTGCCGGAGAGGTGGCGAAGATCAATACGTCTCTGCCGAAAGCAGCTCAGGTCAAGAAATTCGTAATGCTCCACAAGGAATTGGACGCGGACGACGACGAGATGACACGGACTCGCAAAGTCAGGCGTTCGTTCGTGGAAGAGCGCTATTCTCAGGTAATAGATGCCCTGTATGGCGACCAGGAAAGACTGGAAGTATTCTCGGAGATCAAGTACCGAGACGGCAAAGAATTCCGCATGCAGACGTCGGTGCGGATCAAGGAAGTGCCGGAAGCTTAGAGTAAGCGTTCAGTTGTGTTGAGGCATTTCGCCGCGATTGTCATTGCGAGAAGTGAAACGACGAAGCCATCTTATTGGTGGGGCCGGCATCTTGCCGGTCATCATTCCGCTATGCGGAATGTAGGGGCGCCGATCGCTGCGCCCTTTGGGCGGTTCGAGAACCGCCCCGACAGAGACGCGGGATCAGCGGCTGCCCCGGACGGCGGCGATCCGGGGCCTAGTGGTAACGAATGACCGGCAAGATGCCGGTCCTACTGTGGGAATCGGCATCCGCGCTTGTAGACGTGTTACAAAACAAGGAGCCCATGACAACTCCTATAGACAATTCCGGCTCTGACGATTTCCAGCTCGATGTGGATGGTATATTCCTCCGATTCGGAGGGGTAAATGTTCTCGCGAACGTTTCCACAAGCGTCAAGAAAGGGGAAATCTTTGCCATTATAGGTCCCAATGGCGCGGGAAAGACATGCCTTCTCAACTGTATCAACAGGTTCTATCATCCGAGCCAGGGAAAGATAATCTTCGAAGGTCGGGATATAACAAAACTTAAATCTTATCAAATAGCCTCGCTGGGCATAGCTCGGACTTTCCAGAACGTGGAGTTGTTCAAAGGGATGACGGTGATAGACAATATCAAGCTTGGGCGCCACGTCCATCTGACCACCGGCTTGCTCTCCGCGGGTCTCTATTTCGGGGCCGCGCGGAACACTGAACTCGCCCTCCGAAAAGAGATAGAGGAGACAATCATTGATCTCCTGGAAATCGAGCATATTCGCAAGAAAAAGGTTGGGACTCTCCCTTACGGCCTCCAGAAAAGGGTCGAGTTGGCACGGGCGCTGGCCATGAAGCCCAAGTTGCTTCTCCTGGATGAGCCGGTGACCGGCATGAACCTCGAAGAGACCGAGGATATTGCCAGATTCATCCTTGATATTCACGACGAGTGGGGAGTCACGATCATCCTGATTGAACATGACATGGGCGTGGTCATGGACATCTCGGATCGTGTCTGTGTCCTGGATTTCGGGGTCAAGATCGCGGAAGGAAAGCCCGAAGAGATCCGCCATAGCCAAGACGTAATTAAGGCGTACCTTGGAGAGAAAGATCTGGCCTATTCGCGGCTGGGAGCTTAAAGACTCATGTCCGTAATGCTTGAGGTCAATAATATTGAAGTCATTTATAGCGAGGTAATCCTTGTCCTCAAGGGGATGTCCCTGCAGGTGAAGGAAGGCCAAGTGGTTGCCATACTTGGCAATAACGGCGCGGGCAAGAGCACGACTCTCAAGGCCATTTCGGGTCTGCTCAAATCAGAGGACGGCGAGGTCACTGACGGCTCCATTACCTTTATGGACGAACGCATCGACCGGATCGAGCCGGAGAATATTGTCAGGAGAGGGATTTTTCAGGTCATGGAAGGCCGAAACGCCTTTGAAGACCTCACCGTGGAGGAGAATCTTGTAGTCGGGGCACACACGATCAAGAGCCGCAAGCAGATCAAGAAGGACCTGGAGATCGTGTATCATTATTTTCCTAGATTGACTCAGCGAAGAAATGTCCTCGCAGGGTACATCAGCGGAGGCGAACAGCAAATGCTGGTCATTGGCCGGGGATTGATGGCTCATCCCAAGCTCATGCTTCTCGACGAGCCTTCCATGGGGCTGAGTCCTATGCTGGTGGGCGAGATCTTCGACATAATCCAGCGGATCAACAAAGAAGAGAAAGTCACGATTTTGCTCGTGGAACAGAATGCCAGAATGGCGCTCAGCATTGCAGATCACGGCTATGTTATGGAGAGCGGCCGAATCGTTCTTGACGACGATGTGGAAAAACTCCGGGAGAATGCGGACATCAAAGAATTCTACCTAGGGCTCACGGAAAAGGGCCAGAAAAAAAGCTACCGCGAGGTCAAGCACTATAAACGACGCAAACGGTGGCTGACCTGAATTATCCTCGGCCTTATTTTCTTTGTGGCTCTTTCCCTGGCTTCGCCTCATAGGCACCAACTTAACGTCAATTGCATTACATTTGAGGCGCCAGAGAGCCAACGAGAAAGACGGATTTTCAAAGGGATTGTAGGGGCGACCCTTGTGGTTGCCCTTCAGGGCGGGCACAAGACCCGCGCCGTACAGAAAAATCGGCCTATCCCCGCCTTTCCGAATGGGGGAACTCGACATCACACCTCGGCACGTTTCTCCCCATGTCACACTGAAATCGGGAACCGAACGAATTTCCAAAATTGTCGGTGTGGGGGCTCTGTTTCCGCCAAAATTGGTCTATAATATTTGTCAGCAACGTACTGAAAGGAAGACAGCATGGAAGCATACCCCAAATTAGCCTCAGAAATTCTCGACCGAATCCGCTGCCACAGGCCCGTGGTTCACAGCATAACCAATTATGTGGTGATGAACTCTACCGCAAACGTGCTCCTGGCCATGGGCGCGTCCCCTATAATGGCGCATGCTCCCGAAGAGATCGAAGACATCATGGTCATATCCAATTCCATGGTTATTAACATCGGGACTCTTTCCAAGCATTGGATCGAATCAATGGAGCTTGCAGCCCGCATTGCGAAAATTACCAAGAAGCCCTTTGTTCTGGACCCGGTCGGTGCCGGGGCCACGAAACTTCGTACCCAAACAGCGTGTGGCATCATAAAAGAATCCGTGCCCACGGTGATCCGAGGCAATGCATCGGAAATCCTCGCGCTCTCCCCACAAGGTGGAACTACGCGGGGCGTGGATTCCATCCACACCGTGGAAGACGCGCTTGACGCGGCAAAGACCATAGCCCGGTCACTCGGTACCGTCATAGCGGTCACAGGGGAAAAGGACCTGGTGACTGATGGAGAGAACTCGCTGGTGGTTACCGGCGGCCATTGTCTCATGAGCTATGTGACAGGAACAGGATGCGCTGCCAGCGTGATAGTGGGCGCGTTTCTCGCGGAAGAGAAGGACCCTGTCACTGCAGCGGCTTCCGCGCTTGCCTTTTTTGGGCTCGCGGGTGAAAAGGCAGCGGCCGAATCGCCGGGTCCGGGGAGCTTCTGGACAAAGGTGATTGACGCTCTCTATTCCATAACTCCCGAGGAACTTGAAGCAGAAGCCAGGATCAGCCGCATATGAAAGACCCGGCATCATGGGAAATCTATCTCGTCACCGACCGTGCTTTCTCTAGGGGCCGGTTTACCCTGGAAATAGTGGAGGCCGCTGTCGCGGGTGGGGTCTCCGCAGTGCAACTCCGTGAAAAGGATTTGGACATCAGGGAATTTTACGAGGAAGGACTGAGGATTCGTGATTTTCTACGGTCCAGCGGGGTGCCGCTCATAATAAATGATCGGGTAGATGTGGCCTTGGCTCTGAATGCGGACGGGGTACATCTCGGCCAAAGCGACATGCCGGTGAACGTTGCCCGGCGAATCCTCGGACCGGATCGTGTTATCGGGCTGTCAGTCGAAAAGCTCGCTCAGATAAATGATGGTGCTGTAGCCCACGCCAACTATCTTGGGATCAGCCCTGTTTTCCTGACCTCTACAAAGCCTGAATTAGATACTTCCTGGGGCCTTGAGGGGATTAGAGTGGCCCGATCTCTAACTGATCTGCCGCTGGTCGCGATCGGGTCCATAAAGCAGGAGAATGCGGCGGACGTCATCAGGGCGGGCGCGGACTGCGTGGCCGTGGTCACGGCAATTGTGGCTGCTGACGATCCTCGTGAGGCCACCCGATTGCTTCTCGAAGAAGTAAGGGCTGGGAAAAGGGATCGATCTACACAAGTGAGGAACGCTTCTGTAGACGTCCCAAGCGCTTGCTAGGTAACCTTGGGTGGAATCTCTTGGTCCTGGTTACCAGGCTCCGCCTGGTAATCCATATCTTCCGGCTCCGGCCGGCACTGCCTGGTCTTTCGAGAAATTCTGACGCCCGTAATGCCGGGTTGGGATTTGGAGGCAGAGCCTCCAACGAGGCGTTCCCATGCGGAGCCTGGGAACGAGAGGTACTGTCCAAATAGCACCACGGTTGTGAAACGCTGCGCTAAGTTACTTTTGGCGGAATCTTGACCCGCTTTTTCTTCTGCTGGTCCTTCTTCAATTGCACGGCGGGTTTCTTCTTTTTGATCGACTTCTTTTCAATGGCCGGCTTTTCTTCTCTTGGGAGAAACTTCCTCTTTGCCTGGCTTCTTTTCAATCGCGGGCTTTTCCTTCAGTTCTGAAGCCTCTTCCCCCTTCTTAATGGCTTCCTCGGAAGCCGCGGTGGGTGGCATGCCAACCTGACCCACCATGTCTTTTATCCCGACGGCGATCTTGTCGAGGATCATTGCCAACTGCGGAAACAAAAGAACCTCATGGAGCTTGTTGAGAGGATCTGGGATGATCCCCCGAGCTACCAATGGAGAGCAGTTGCACTGCTCTTTCCCCACTGCATAAACTCCAACGGCATGTACGTTGCCGACGCAGGCGGCCGCCAGGGCAATAGTCACCAGGTACAGCGATTATAAGGGATCGCATCTCTTTTCTCCTGCATGGAACGGGTTAATTCTATTATACCTAAATGGCGATAAAAATCAAGAACTTCATTTTTGGGAAGCTTTAGGAGCGCCTTAATTAAAGGCAGAGACAAGGAATATGATGTCAATTCAGATCAGAAGGTGTACGTGGCGGTCAGACCGGACACGAATAGGTGATGCCATGAATCCATTGAAAATCGAGTTGATGAATTATTTATTTCAAGTGTAGCTCCACCTGAGAGTCCCAAGTAGTTGTATTTTACAAAGGCCCCCAGAAACGCACTGCGACCCACGGGCCTGGACCAGCCGAAAAATGATTCAAACCAAAAACCGGTCAGGGACTGCCCATCGATTTGCATGATCGAACCTGCCAGGTCCTGCGCTCCGTCCACCCTTGAAATGGTGAAAGGCGAGGCAAGGACGTCAAGCCTCACAACCGATCCAACAAAGTTGCTGTGAGCGTAGTAGATACCAAGGTAGGGAATATGGACGTGCATGTGATCGTGAAAAGAGCCACCAGGGACGGCCACGTTCGCCGATTTGTAGTCAAAATTATCAAATCGGTAGCCTGCCGTGAGCCCGGCTGTATACGGCATTCCCCCAAGTCCGAGATGATAAATGATAGAGAGGTCAGCTTCGAAAAACTGTGCCAGCGTATCCCACGATCTGCGGGTTCTATCCAAGAGGAAGTCGCTCCGCAGCGCCTGGGGAATATTGATCCATGCTTGGGCCCGCACTGCCAGGTCCCTCATGACAAAGGTCTCCCCTTGGAGGCCGAAAATCACGCCGTTAACATTCAGCTCTTTCTTTCCGGGGGGGATAATATCATTGTCGCCGTCCCGGAATCGGATTTCATTGATACCCCACAAGTACCCGGCCCGCGCCTCAATCAGCGATTTCTTCTGCGGAACATGGCTGAACATCGGTGGCGGGACGGGGTAGGGCATAAATTCAGCCGCGGAAATAGCCCCAGGCAGTGCTACGAAAACCATAATAGCAAACACAATGCTTTCGGCGAAGATCGGACGTAGGTTTCTGATGTGGCGGCATAGGGTCAGAAGTGCAGTGTAGGAGTGTGCAGACAAGAGCATTTCATTCCGGGCTTCAGAACCCGCCGCGACCTATTGATCGTGCATCGTGAGAATATACGTGTATTGGCCGGAGCCCTTACTATTTATCGCAATAAGCTGGAATTGTCAAGCATTAAAACTACTTGGAACTCGTGGCTGAGTCTGAGGTTCTGGGGAGCTGTCATTCGCCCAAAGGAGCAGGCCGGAGCGTACTCTTCTCTCAAGGCATCCCTCTATGGCCTGGCGGCGCTTATTTCACCACAAGAACAGGCTTTTCGCTGCGTTCAACCACCCGCTGGGATACGCTGCCACTAAGAATCCCTTCAACGAATCCCTTGCCCTGAGAGCCCATGATGATAAGCGATACATCCTCTTCCGTGGCAATCCGATTAATTGCCTGATGAGGGCGCCCTTCTTCCAGCAGATATGCCTTAGCCTGAAACCCTTTCGCCATGAAGTTCACGCTCCAGCGATCTCAATTTTTCTGTTCTCACGTCGATTGGTTCCGGCGTTTCATCGTTCCGAACTGCGGATCTTTTCACCAGGTCATCCGCAATATGAACGATAACCACCTCCGACGCTCCCATTTGTCGAAGTAATGGGAGGTATTCCTCGGCTCGTTCAGTCGAGGGCGACCAATCCACAGCATAAAGGATCTTTTGGAACATGTTCACACAGAAGTGTTCGACCACTTCTCCTTCTATCTCTGTGAGGGTATGGTATTTGGTAACCAAAACCGGCACTGCCGCTTTCCGGACGATTTCATCGGTAGTGGACCCTATAAAGAGATCACCCAGGCGACTACGCTTCTGTCTTCCTGCCACGATAAGAGATACGGCTTCTTCTTGGCCGATTCGGATGATCTCTGAAACGAGAGGTCCTGTTGCGATTGCGCTTTTGACCTTTATTCCTTCAGACTGGAGGTATTCGGCATAGGAGGAAAGCTCTTCGGTCGCAGCTTGGTGAATGCTGGTGAGATTGACAATTCCTCCCCAATCAGCCCGGGAATAAGCTTTGTCTATGTCGATCACGTGCAGCAGAACCACATATTCCAATCCCCCGGACTTTAAGCAGGAAATGCTCTTGAGAATCTCTAAAGAGAATTCTTCAAACTTGGTCGGGAACAGAATTCGTTTGAACATGATTTGGCTCCTTCAGTGGACCCGTAGAATGTGACGAACAATTCAAACCACGTATCGCCATATCAACGTAAATTCATAATTCGGCGCCTCTGATACCCAGCCGACGACTCTCTTAATATTCTTCACTATTCGCCTCAATTCAGAGACCTCGCGGTGCACTCTCCCCGCCTATTCTTTGGCATTAGTTCCTTTCAGCATCATACCGCCGGGAATTCCCCGCTGGCTGCGATTCAATCCCGGAGTTCGCCTGTTTTTTTAAATTTAGTCCCCCGTTATGGTTAGGGCAATGAACATGGTGCCAAAATGATAACTATTCAGCCGAAGGGGAGTAACGAGGCAGCCATTTTGTTGCGGCAGTCCTGGATCGTGCAAAATTCCCCTACGCTCGGTGCCAAAATTATTGTGCCATTCGCGGGAAGAATGACACCGTCACCCCGGACCTGATCCGGGGTCCAGACCCGCGTTTCGCGAGATGGATTCCTGCATTCGCAGTAATTACGGAGAAAAGAGAATTGAAGTCCTCTCGCGCTGGTGACAGGCTGTCCTCGGGCCAAGTTCGAAACGGAAGCAGGTACTAGACGCTACCCCCTCTTCAATTCCTCCAGGCCGTAATCGCCTTGCAGAAAGGCATCCTTGAAAAGATGGACCGCATCATCAGTGGCCATAGCCGCGTCCATCTGTCTGAAAAACTGCAGAAGCGAGCCTATCATTTCGAGCTGCTTCACAGTCTCCTCTTGAGAGCCTTTACTCAGCCTGGCGTTGATAAGGTCGTGTTTGAGCTCCACCGAAAACCTGTGCGCTTTAAGAACTTCGGCAATTGCCCTGGCTCTGCGACTCCTTCGCACATGGTCAGCCGCTCCACCGTGAAAGCGAAAGCTGATGTAATTCTTGCTTTGACTCTCGCCGCAATACGTGTCCACTACACTGAAATGATAGCCTACCCTTGCAGTATAGTTCATGTATTTATCTGAAATCATGGCATAACATGGATTACGAAAAGTGCTTTCAGTCTCGGGCCCCGTTACAGCATGGCGCAGCATAATAGAAAGCAAGCCGCTCGCGTCCATGGGCCGTGGGCCGTACCGAGGGAGCTTCTCGTGCAACATTCCGGTCAAGAGCGCTGAAAGGGGCACGGAAGCAACCTGAGAACGCTTCAGCTTCCGTTCTGCGGGTGTTTCCTTAAGCCCACCCCCAAGGTCTATAATGTAAAGATCGATGGGAAGAAAGACATCCAGCTTGAAGCCTGCTCCTCTGAGATCCCCGGCGTTATCGCCCAGCATGAACATTTCCCGGTAGGATTCTTCATGGACGAAACGGGCCAGGTCATGGAGAGTGACACAACGCTCAGGGCTAAAAGCAACCGAACCAGGGTCAGTAAGGTTCAATGGAGAGATGAGCGATATGACCTTCTCAAGGAGTTGAAATGCCGGTGAATTTATCCTGCAAGCTCCGAGATCTGCCGCTTCTGCGTCACCATCGGTCCTCTCAAGCAATTCAGTGACTTCTCCCTCATAGACGCGGCCATTGGTTGCGTCCACGGTCACTACCGTACGATGTGGAATTGTCTGCGTCGCGATTTTAGTATTGAGAAGCGTCGGTATCCTGAATTCCCTTGTAAGGATAGCCATGTGCCCGGTTGTGCCACCCGAATCGGTAACGATAGCTCTGGCCTTGGACATGACGCGGATGAACTTGGCAGAAGAGCGTCTCGCTACCAGCACTCCACCTTCAGGGAACGAATCCCCGTCCTCGTCTTCGCTCATGTGGAAGGCCGGACCGGAAGCGACACCCGGACAACCCGCCTCACCACCTTCCAGAATCAGAGGAACGCCCGGAATCGGTTGACCGTTCCGGATCGGGTGTGCAGTAAAACAGAGGGATCTGGACTGCAACAGAATGATGTGATGGTTCTTTTCCAAGGCCCACTCTATGTCTTGGGGACTGCCAAAGTGATGTTCGAGGAGAAGAGCCCAGCGCGTCAGTTGCAGCACCTCATCGTCAGTGAGACATGTCATGCCGGCTTCGTCCGGCTCCAGTTCTACCTCTTTCACGCCGGAACCAGGAGCAAGAACCATGCGGCTCTTCTGAGACGAAGGAATGCGTGTGATAGCGGTTGAATTGACGTCTTTCGATACCAGCAAAATTTCCGGTGAAGTCGTTCCGCCTACGAGCATGAGACCCAGGCCCTTTACTGCTTGAATCAGGACCTGGTTAGAGTCGTGATGGCTCGGGTCTGTCGAAAAAACCACTCCACTGGCTACAGCATCTACCATGGCGATCAAGCCCACAGCCATTTGCGCCGTTTCGCCAGGGATCTTGTGAAGAAAGCGATAGTGTATCGCCTCAGGGGAAAAAAGACTCGCTACCACTTGTAAATATGCCCCGCAAAGCTCTCCTCTGGGTACATTGAGCACGGACAGGAACTGGCCTGCAAAGGAGAACTCGCTGTCTTCTTCCACAGCGCTCGATCGCACTGCAATAGGGACGCCCGTGTCTGTTCTCTCGGCCAAGCGGTCGTAGGCTCTTAAGATTTCTTCCTCAAGCGCAGGCGGAATCGGGAGGCCCAATATGCGCTCCTGCAACTCCTTACTGACCGGGCCTACATCTTCCTCTGAAAGGATTTCCAGGTGTTTGTCCCGGATCCAGGATCGAACATCATCCTCCGCAATCAGAAGACGGAAGCCCTCAGTAGTAACCACCATACCGTCTGGTGTGGGTAGCCCCAAGGTGTTGGCCATTTCTGCCAGGTGAGCCATCTTCCCGCCCACGACATCGGCCTCCATACCGAAAATTGCGGACAAATCCAAAACCAGTGCGGATTGGCGTTGTTCAGGCTCGTCTTGAATGGCCTCCGTCAGAGTGCCGGCGATTCTGTCAAAAACTGACCGCAAGGATGGGTACCGATCACCCGATATGACATTGATGCTTTGGATCATAGTATGGACGTCTGAGAGCGCTCGAGTTGTCTTCCACTTCAGAAATGAGCGATCTATATAATGGTAACCAAGCCGCTTTTCTTCGAGGTCTCCAAGTGTTTCGAGAAAACTTTGGTTAGCGGAAATCAACTTCCTGAATTGAGCGTGGTAGAGCCTAAGTCTGGCAAGCTGGGCTTCCTGTAAGGCTTCCTTTCCTTCGCGTAGGCCAATAATTTCAAGGAAGACGAGCATTCCTCGCCAGATGCGGTGAAGCACACCCTGATTTCGGGGTGGCCTTGATGGTTCATGCAGTTCTGTTTCCGCCATAGCCAATGTCTTCGCTCGATGAATGACTGAGAGAGGCCGCGCCTGGCCTCGGATGTGCATGCCTCAAATTCTCTCGAAGACCCCTTACAAGCTCCTTTGCGCTGTTCTTCCGGACTGCATAGATCAAGATTGGATTAATTGTCGCCTTGGGATCCGCAGTCCGGACTTCTATCCACCGAGTCGGGAGGATCAAAGAGTGCAGGATTGCCAGGGCGCCAAGACCAACCAATGCGGGCCCTGTGATCTCAAGCCAGCTTTGATATATCAGGGCGAATCCGCAGAAGCCTGCCCCAAGCAAAAGTTCTCCAGTCCTGATTTGGAATTTCTTTTTCAACTCGCGAATGCGGTCAAGCGAAATAGCATCCACGGTGGTCTTGTCACGATTGTCAGCCGTGGGCGGCTGGCTGGGGATCATGGTAGATTGCAGGCGGTACAGCCTCCTGTCGGTCAAAAACAGGCTCGTTGCCTGCTGGTTCGGTTCCCGCAAGACGGACCCCATTAACCGAAAGTGATTCTGGATAGTGTGATGCTCACATTCTATAGACTCGCTTTCGGCCATTCTCTGCCAAATGACCGCACGGTAGAGCCCCACGGTCAGTTCGGCGAGTTCCCGCTGAAAGACTGCCTCCGTTAAATCTCCCCTATCATGCTTTGGATAGAGTTGCGCAATCTGATTCTGCAGCCGATTGATGTCAGTCTTCATAGGGGTACTCTCCAGGTGAGGGCTTTGATGCATGATAGCCGGGTAGCAGCGCGAGGATGGCGGACACGGCAATCACAAACAAGACCACGAACGCAAACCAGTAGTCTTTTTCCACTACCGAAACACAGAGCCAAAAGAGGAGGAATCCATACAGAAGGATATTCAGCAAGATTTGCATGGTATTGCCTCCTTTAGATGAGAACGTCTTTGAGCCAGATAGCGTAGATGATGCTGGCCGCGCCCAAGGATAGAAGTAGGAGGATAATCCAATATGCGAGCATGGAATCGATGAGTATTTTCAAATTATTGTGCTCTTTTTCCGACATAATCCTGCTCCCGCTGAGCGACAAGCGCGGGCACCCACGCTGGAACCCACTTGCCATTGCGGTGCCGTACCGCGAAAAAGACCAGCGATAAGATAAAGAGGCAAAGGAAGATCATCTCGCCTAACGTGAAAACGACAGCTAGGAAGTGAAGGATTCCGTGCTGCTCCGCGGTCAGCATATAGAGCAGTCTGAGAAAAGCCCCTGTTGTCGCCAAAATCAGGGAGTAACTAAGGACGAAGCGGGTCGCGGGCCCGCGCACATAAGAGGTGGCAATGCTGCCAAATTGCGCGCCAAGCATGGATCCAATAATCATGAAAAATACCGCCATTATGTCCACATTACCACTTATATACTGTCTCAATGCCCCATAACTTCCCGAAACCACTATCTGCACCAGGTCCGTCCCGACGGCAATGTGGGAGGTGGCGCCAACGGCGTAAACCAGGGCCGGAACTCCAACGAATCCCCCGCCCACGCCGAAGAATCCTGCAAGCACTCCCGTGCTGATACCGATAATGACAATGACCCACATGGAGATGACAATCCGGGCAGTATGGCAGCGAATGATGGGCTTCAAAGGGATTCTCTGAAAAAGTTCCGGCAGTTTACTCACCTTGAACTCCCGTCCCACCGTTATCCCTGCTTCGGTCAGTTCGGTGACCCTCTTGTGCGCCCGATGCGTTTCAATCTGCGTGTAGAAGAAAAGCCCGAGCATGATCACAACCGAGCCAATGAGAAGTGCGATCGCTGACAGGCCGAGGCTCTTGGTATAATTGAGGAGCCTGACCCCAAGCTCAACGCCCATCATGGTGCCGCCGACCATAGCCAGAGCCATGATCCAGTCGATGTTGCCCATTTGTCGGTGCCGGATAGTGGCGACAATCGACTTCCCCGCAACGTGCGTGACATCGATTCCAGCCGCCATATATCCGGGAAAACCAAAGACTATGAGCGCAGGCGTAACCATGTAGCCGCCGCCCACGCCGATGAAACCGCCCACAATTCCAACCGTGAAGCCCGTTAGAACCAGAAGGAAAATGGGCGCCTCAATCCCTGCAATGACGAAATCAAACACGGCCCCTTCTCCCTTCAGTGGACACCCTGATGGTGGTTAATCTTTTCAAGCCTGAACCCCAGCATGTCGGTAAGACCTTCAGCCATGAGGCCCAAGGAAAACCCAAGGGAAAAAATGAAGCCAATGCTCCAGACTCCCCCCCAGGGGTATGTTTCAATGCCTTTGTGCTTGAAAGTGTCCCGATACTTGAATCCTGTGGATTCCTTGATTTGCATCGGTACGGTTACTTTTAAGGTGTCCCCTTCGAGAGTGACCCGCTTCCCTTCTTGCACCGTTTTCTCGTCAATGACTCCGTTCGTGTTGGTGGGAAGACGGTCGCCTTTTTTCACAGGGACGGCTTGTAAGCCCTCGATCCTTTCAAAGGAACCGATCTCCAGAATGGCCGGCTCGTCTTTGCTGGCGTTCTTGAAAGCGTCTGAATTGACTGCCCAACCATCATCAGCAGCCTTGTAATAGTACCAGGATACCAACGTGCCGTTGTAATACTCGACCCACAGGTAAGTAATAAGCCCTGCCGCTATAGCGGCCCAGACAATAAATTTAATCGCACCTCTTGTCGTTGATGCGTCTGCCATGAGAAGCCCTCCTTGACCGGGAAGACTTTGAAGCCCAGACGGGTGAGTTCCCGTTGCCGTCAGTCTTGGAGTAACGAACACGTAGCGGGCACGAGCATTACAATTCTGACCCGGGCCTAGGCTCACAAGGTCGCAACAATTCTTGGGTCTTTTTTATCTTCACAATGTCTAGTGTGGTGTCCCTCAATTAGCTTTCGAATTCCTAACCTGGCCAGCACGCGAGTCAGTGTCATTGCGAGGAGCCAAGCGACGAAGCAATCTCCAGCGCTTGCTCCACAACCCCGTGAGATTGCTTCGCTGCGCTCGAAATGACAAAGCTGAGCCTCCTTCTGTCTCGTCAGAACGCCCGTGAGGGGCGCATAATGGCCGGTTACGCAACTTATTTGCGGGACATGACACTAGTCGAAGCTGCAATAACTCTAGGCCCACCAGAAACATAACCATCAATCGAAGGGCAATGGCTCCTACGTACAGTCCGCATCGGTTTCTAAAGTAGAGGTTTTAAGCGCCCTCCGAATTTTTTTCGCTTCCCAAGGATTATGATCTCTTTGAAAGCTTTTGCATTCAAACATTACTAGTCAAGTGAGGAAATTCGAGGAAAGCTGGTAGTGGGTCAGTTTGAAATTCTTACAAAGGAGAACACGCGATGATCTGTTATTGGCGTTAATAACGCACCGTGTTTAAGCCCCGAGGACAACAAAGAGCTAGATGCCCTGTCCACAGTCTATTACGCCTTTCGGGCAGGGCTCAAACCACGACCGAAGGAGAGCATCGATGGCTATACAGGGTCTAACGAGGATGCTCAATCTCATGAATGTCGGCCATAGCGTGAAAACTTGACCAAATTTTGACTCTTACGACGACAAGTCGGTCGGTCGAGTCAAAAGGCCCCTTGGTGTCTGTTAGCGTGTCCCTCATTTCTTCGGTCGTCAAGTTTGTATTTAGCATCCATGTCGATTCGAGGACACGTTTTGCGCCCCACTCTTCAAGTTGTTCGTGTACTGCAGCGTAATTTTGACCCGGTTTATCCAGGTCATACGCGATTAGGAAGAGAGGCATGGTCCACCCCCTCTTATGGAGCCTGAAACGTAGATGCTTTGAAAGAAAATCTACAGAGACGGAAGGGACAAGTCAATGAATAACCGCGCGAAATCATGCAACATTGTAGTTGACTCGCCCATGATAGGGAGTAAGATGCAAAGAAAGCCAATCCCCAGCCGTAAGCGGAAGAATTCTGAGAAAATGACTTTGGAATCCTTCGTACCCTTACTCATTAATTTGTGGCGTGATTGGCGGCGCTCGAAAGTCAAGTATCCCGAGCTAAAGCTGATAGATCGCTTCTTTCCCGGCAGTCAGGGCCTGACCCACGCGGCTCATATCTCAACCAGCTACGTTGAAAGACAGAATCTTACCATGAGAATGAGCATGCGCCGGTTTACAAGGCTGACCAATGCCTTTTCAAAGAAGGTTGAGAATTTGGCCGCTGCAGTGGCTCTTGCACTTCATGTATTACAACTTTGGGCGGATTCATCGGACCTTAAGAGTTACCCCTGCGATGGAAGCTGGAATATCAGATCATGTGTGGACGTTAGAAGAGATAACGAGATTGACCGACTAATCTCAGTAGTCACTTCCTCGATCATGAGTCCCAAATTCGCCTTTGTTAAGGATCTTGCCTTCGATAGGGGCCGTTCCTAATTACTCCTAGAGGAATTCAAATTGATGGAGTCAGTTGTGGGGTTTTTCCCCTTCCCTCGAAAGGTGCTGCTCCTAGTGGTATTGATAGTTTTGGCGTCGTTCGGAGAGGAATTGCCAGTGCCACCAGTGCTCGGAGAAGATATATTGTCCGAATTGCTCTTAGAGCCCTTAACAGTAGTGGGTTCTGCCTGAACGTTACTGATTGAGATTGCTCCGAGGAACAATATCGCGACCAGAATGATGACTCCCTGCTTTAACGTGTTCATGATCACTCCTCTTATTGTTGGCATGGATGCCTGTTAGAAAGAACGGTTATTATTACTCCGTGCTTGCTCCTTATTGATTGTTAGACATATAGATAGGAGAAAGGATTCGCGGTTTTCATATAAGTTTTATAGGAAATTGCTTCAGGACGGCGTCATGGGTTTATCAGGAGAATAATTCCATTCCATTTTTCAAACTGACCCACTACCGGAAAGTATCGAACGTTGTTTTACGGCCGCGTGAATGTTATATAAGAGGTTTACCGTCTCGGAAACGCCCAAACGCTATCGAATCAAGGAGTTCTTCATGGGTGAGGACCTGCTGCCAAAGGCTTATGAGCCCGCGGAGATTGAGAAGCGCTGGTATTCCTTTTGGCAAGACAAAAAAATGTTCGCGGCCGATGAAAAGCCAACCGGTAAGGAGTACTCCATTGTTATTCCTCCGCCCAATGTAACAGGTTCGCTCCACATGGGGCATGCCCTGAACAACACCCTCCAGGACATTTTGATCCGCTACAGAAGAATGAATGGGTACAACACCCTGTGGATGCCGGGCATGGACCACGCGGGGATCGCGACTCAGAACGTGGTGGAAAGACAGCTTGCCGAAGAAGGGCTCAAGCGGGAAGACCTTGGCCGGGAGAAGTTCATCGAACGGGTCTGGACCTGGAAGGAACACTCCGGAGGCGTGATCATCAATCAGCTCAAAAGGCTGGGCTGTTCCTGCGACTGGGATCGAGAGCGGTTCACCATGGACGAAGGGCTCTCCAAAGCGGTTCGGGAAGTCTTTGTTCGGTTGTATGAAGAGGGGCTTATCTACAAGGGTGACTACATCGTAAACTGGTGTCCCCGCTGCCACACGGCCCTATCTGATCTTGAGGTGGAGCATGAGGAGGCGCCGGGCCATCTCTGGTATATCCGTTATCCGGTGGATGGGTCGGGCGAATCCCTCATTGTGGCCACTACACGGCCCGAGACTATGTTGGGTGACACGGCCGTAGCGGTCAACCCAGAAGACAAGCGATACCTGCACCTCATAGGGAAATATGCGGTCCTTCCGCTGGTGGGCAGGAAGTTGAAAATCATAGGCGATCCTATAGTCGCCATGGATTTCGGCACAGGGGCCCTGAAAGTAACGCCCTCCCACGATCTGACGGACTTTGAACTATCTTTGCGCCACGGCCTGGAACACGTGACCATAATGGATACCAACGGGCGAATAAACGAAAACGGCATCCATTTTAAGGGAATGGGCCGATACGAATGCAGGAAAGCTATAGTCGAGGAGCTGGAGGCGCAAGGTTTTCTGGTCAAGATAGAGCCTTATGCGCTGGGGTTGGGCCGATGCTATCGTTGCAAGGACGTAGTGGAACCACTCATTTCGAAACAGTGGTTTGTGAAGGTGGCGCCGCTCGCAGAGAAGGCCCTGAAAGCAGTTCAGGACGGGACGACCAGGATTGTTCCCGAACATTGGACCAAGACCTATTATGAATGGATGAACAATATTCGGGACTGGTGTGTTTCACGCCAGATCTGGTGGGGGCATCGAATACCTGCATGGACCTGCGCGGATTGCGGGCAGGTGATCGTAGCACGGGAAGAACCCTCGGAATGTCCGGCGTGCAAGGGATCGCGGCTCGTTCAGGAGACCGACGTACTGGATACCTGGTTCTCTTCCGCTCTGTGGCCCTTTTCGACCATGGGGTGGCCGGAGATAACGCCCCTGTTGAAAACGTTTTATCCCACATCCTGCCTCGTCACGGGCTTTGACATTCTATTCTTCTGGGTAGCTCGCATGATGATGATGGGGCTCAAATTCATGGATGACGTGCCATTCAGAGAGGTTTATATCCACGCCCTGGTCAGGGACGAGCTGGGCAAAAAGATGAGCAAATCCCTGGGAAATGTAATTGATCCTCTCATGATCATGGATAAATACGGCACGGACGCTTTTCGATTTACCCTAGCCGCGCTTGCGGCCCAGGGTAGGGACATTCGTCTGTCAGAGACACGCATTGAGGGTTACCGCAATTTTATGAACAAACTCTGGAACGCGGCCCGCTTCTCATTGCCTTATCTGGCCGGCCTCGGCCAGGATCTCTCCCCCGCGCCCGGGCAGTCGCTCTCCCTTCCCGAAAGATGGATACTCTCCCGCCTGCACAGGACCGTACAGGAGGTGCGCCAAGCCATAGAGGGATACCGCTTCAACGATGCAGCCCAAGCGCTCTATCACTTTACCTGGCACGAATTCTGCGACTGGTATATCGAGGAGGCCAAGATCCCACTGAGCGGCTCTGACGCTCAAGCATCCCAGCGGGCTGCTGTGGTTCTGCGCCACGTGCTCGACTCCCTCATGTGCCTGCTTCACCCATTCATCCCGTTCATCACGGAGGAAATCGCGTCGCAGATCAATACCGATCGAACCAGCATCATGCGCGGGCCTTTCCCCGAGGTAGATCCAACAAGACTGGATCCGGATGCCGAGCGAGAGATGGGTATTCTCATGGGCATTATCAGCGGAGTTCGTAACATCAGAGCCGAAATGAACCTGCCGCCCGGAAAGGCGCTGCCTCTCGTTGTCGCGCCTTCCTCGGAAGAAGAACGCGGGCTCGTGGACGCGAACCGGCACATGATCGGCTCCCTTGGGCGAGTGTCAGAACTGAGTCTGGGAAATCCCGGGGAAAATCGAGAGCCACCCCACATGTCCGCGACAGCGGTCGTCGGGGACATGCGCATCTTTGTCCCCCTCGAGGGAATTGTGGACCCTGACGCAGAAATAGCAAGACTCACGAAGGAGTTGGCCAAGGCATCCAAGGACCTGGAGGCCGTTGACAAGAAGCTGTCAAATACCGACTTTATGGCTAAAGCTAACCCCGAAGCGGTTCAAAAGCAGAAAGACAGGCAATCGGAATTGTCGGCGAAGCTGGCCGGTCTCGGTGAGGGCCTGGAGAAGATGCGAAGCCTCAAGGGAGCTTAATAGACCAGCAAGGGTGTCCATGCGGCTGATCATTCATCAGGAGGCCGAATCCACACAGGATCTGGCAAGAGAATTGGCCATTCGCGGAGAGCCCGAAGGGCTCGCGATCATGGCATTGAGCCAAACGAAGGGACGGGGTACATCAGGCCATTCATGGGTGTCTCCCCCAGGGAAAAACCTGGCCCTGTCTATGATCTTGCGGCCACGCCTTGCTCCCGAAGAAGCGCCGCTCCTGGGACTGATGGCCTCAATAGGTGTAGCTGAAGCCATCGAAGCTGGAATTGGGCGTCCGGCCCAACTTAAGTGGCCCAATGACGTGCTCGTTGACGGGAGGAAGATAGCGGGAATTCTACCGGAGGCCAGTCTGAACAACCGAGAAATCAGCTTTGTGATCATTGGGATTGGCCTTAACGTCAACGCAGAACTGTCAGATTTTCCACCTGATTTAAGAGACTCTGTTACTTCGCTCCGGTTGAGCGCCGGAAGGCAATGGGATCTCGAGGGTACTGCCAGGGACCTGCTGCAAGCAATGGAATTGCTCTATGAACGTGTAAAAAGGGAAGGGTGCGGCTTCATACCTCACCTCTGGGCTACGCGGTGGGCCCACAGGGACGCGCTGGCTGGGTCGAAACGGTCTGACCTACACTGCAGAAGGGATTGACGTTGACGGAGCGCTTCTGATCAGGTCCGATAGCGGTGAACTGCACCGGCTTACCTCAGGACCGTCAGAGTTGGTTTGGCCGGACCTCCGCAAATGACACCAATGCTAGAAACCGAGCCTGCGAGCGGACTGGCCGAAATGTGCGCTGAAATTGATCTGAAAGGAGAGAGGCCATGGGAACAGCAAGATCTATCTGTAAAATTCCTGCTATTGCGGTTGTGTTGATTCTATTGGTCTGCGCGGGGTTGAGCGCGTGGGGGCTTTATTCATGGGTTTGGCCCAAGGTCGAAACTGTCTCGGAATACGTCATCGGCAAGTACGACGCCTTGCTTCCCGAGATAACCATACGCGACGGAAAGGCATCGATTCGAGAGCAGCAGCCTCACTTTATTGACACCGGGGACAAGGATTTGGTCGTTGTGGTAGATACACGGGAAAACAAACAGAAAGATGCCTTGGACTACCTAAAAGATGTCTCGACGGGCGCGGTGCTCACCAGAGACAGTGTCGTTACCAAAAGCCAGGGACAAATTCGAATAATCCCATTTAAGGGGATACCCGACCTTGTTATCAATTCCCGCAATCTGAGAGCCCTTCTCGATGAGTATTTGCCAACGGTCACGCGGCTCTTCATCCTCGTGATCCTACTGTATTTCCTCATTGTAAAACCGTTGCAGGCAATAATCTTCGCACTGTTGCCCCACGTTGTAGCCCGATCCTATTCAACGGCACTCACCTACGGCGAAGCGATCAAGCTTTCCGCCGTGGCCATGGTGCCACCAGTGACTCTGGATCTGTTTCTCGACCTTTCAGGTATCGGGATTCCCTTGGCGTTCATCATTTATTTTGGACTGTACATTGGCTTGCTGATACTTGCAGTGCGCGATCTGGTCCACAGCGCACCCTTGCCGACGGGACCTTCGACCTCGATCAACCCTTAGGATCAATAGGCTCATGGAATTCTTTCTATGCGTGCTCGGGATGGTGTTAGTAGTTGAGGGCCTGCCGTATTTTGCATTTCCGGAAAAGATGAAAGCCCTCATGAACATGATGCAGGAGCAAGACGACACCACCCTCCGGATTGTTGGAGGAACATTGCTCGTTCTAGGGCTTTTGATTGTGTTTCTTGCACGAAGGGCCTTAGGCTCCGCATGATACCGGACGAACGCAAGACAAAGGGCTTGTGCCCCATTCAACCCCGCTCTAGCATCCCTGAAGACTTTCGGCTCCAAACTTATACATATGAACTCCCCCCGGAGCTTATCGCTCAGACGCCTGCGCGGGTAAGGGACCAATCCCGACTATTGGCTCTCAATAGAAACACCCGCGAAATCCGACACCAACGCTTTAGTGACCTGCCGTCTTTGCTGCTCCCGTCAGATCTGCTTGTAATTAACGAAACCAGGGTGACACCGGCTTCGCTGATCGGTCGCAAACTGAGCGGCGGCCGCGTTGAGCTTCTCGTTTTGGACCCTGTAACAACACGGGCCACTGCGGGCCAAGAAAGCTTCGCGGTACGCACTTGCCTGGTTCGGTCGAGTAAGCGGCTCAGGCAGGGAGCTGCGATTCAGATTGAGGATGGACCGGAAATAACGGTGGAAGAAACTGTCGGACCGGGTCGTGTTCGCGTGCGGTTCCCTGTGTTGGAATGTGAATTCTTGGGCTTCCTGAACCGCTACGGGCGGCCGCCCCTCCCGCCGTACATTCGGGCAGAGGGCCGAGCACGAGAGAATGATCGAGAGCGGTACCAGACCATCTACGCGAAAGTTTCGGGATCGGTGGCCGCTCCCACCGCGGGTCTTCATTTCACGGAAGAACTTCTCGGAGAACTTCAAGAAAAAGGAATAAGCATAGCGCGCATCCTTCTGCAGGTCGGGCCCGGGACCTTCACCCCCGTTAGAGAAGAAGACATTAGGCTCCACCGAATGGAATCGGAATTTTACGAGATCTCCGCAGAGGCAGCCGATTCTATTGCGGAAGCTTACCGACAGAGGCGGCGTGTGATCGCCGTAGGCACCACCACAGTGAGAGCGCTGGAATCTGCTGCAACCGCAGACGGGGTAGTGCGGCCCGGAAAAGGGCAAACCAGCCTTTTCATAATGCCGGGGTTCTCATTTAGAGTGGTGCAGGGCCTGGTTACCAATTTTCATCTGCCGGGATCCACATTGCTCATGCTGGTTTGCGCACTTGGGGGGACTGATCTGGTCATGAACGCGTACAAAGAGGCCGTGAACGAAAAGTATTATTTTTACAGTTATGGCGACGCGTGCTTAGTGCTTGATTAATTTAAGTAAATCCATATCCCAAAAAAGGCGGGACCCCCTCCGGGGCATCGGGTAGGACGCTTGGCGGGAGTCTCAGGAAGGTTATATGGTAGGACTGATGCAGGTGGGCAACTTCTAATAGGATAGGGTTTACTTGTCAAGTTTTTTTTATGAAAAAGAGTTATCCACGCGTGAAAACAGGATCATAAGGTTGACCGCGCCGAAGTAGACGTTATCTTCCATCTCTATGATGATTTATAAATCCGATATCTATGGACTGATTTGACTTTAATAAGCTATAACAATATATTGACATTACATATTGTTTACATGTATAATATAAACATATCTAAGTAATTCAACTGCTAATGCTAAAAAGATAAGGGAGGCCGCTATGCAAAGACCCCTGCCGAAAAGCCTCGGTATCCTAGCCCTGTTCCTGGCCGTTCCGGCCCTATGTCTCGCGTGGACGGCCGAGCCTCCGCCCTGGGTCTCCGGAATTTGACGAAAAGCCCCAACTTGGTGATTCCCTGCGAAATCGCGACGGGGGGCCTTTTCAGAACAGCCCGGCAACGGCCATAAACATTCCCGCCCCTTCCCAGAAGCCCCCCGCAGTCTCCAAGCCCCTGTACCCGCCAAACGTGGCCCGTGATCCAAGAGCATCGGACACTCGGAAGTCGGGCCTTGCCAACTTCCTCTCCTTTCTGATCCCAACCAAGGAGGATCTTGAGAAGTGCTTTAAAGCCGAGAATGACAGCTTCCGAGACAGCGGGAGATCCACTTCGGATCCGTTTCGAAAGAGAGACTGGAAATAGAGAAGAGGGGGGAATAGCACGCACTACATCGGAAACTGCCCTGAAGGGGCGCAGGTGATGGGTATCAGGCTGCTACGGTGTCCAACGGCAGCTAAGTAGGGCGGGCCGTGCCCGCCTTTTCTAAAGGGGGATTCAGAGGGATTATCAGTTGGCAGCATGCATCCCCCTACGTGTGACTTGAAATAGGGGTAAGAAGGGGCTACTCCGACTGAGGTGGATCGTGCTTATTAATATTTTTCCTTTATAAAGGCCAGGGATTCATCAATTGCGTTCAAGGTCAGTTCCAGGTCCTCTTCAGTGTGCCGAAAGCTGATATAGGCATGATGGTAGGGTGAGAAAAAGAATCCCCTGCGGATGAGCTGGGTGTAGAAATCCGTACGTTTGCCTTTGTGTGCGCCTGTTTCATCCTTCTTAAAGGTGATGTAGAACATGGGGGCCACGCCGGTCAGTTCAGCTCCCACATCATGTTTGTCAATCACTGCCTTGATTTTCTTCATGAACCTTTCGCCCTTTTCCCAGATATTGCCAAGCACATTGTCCCGCTCAAGGATTTCTATGGTCTTAAGCGCGGCAACAAAGGCATCGCTGTTTGGAAAAAAGGTTGAGGAAATAAAAAGCTTGTCGGCAGCCGCCATCATGACATCCTTTTTCCCGGTCACAACAGAGATGGGATATCCGTTGGCCATAGCTTTTCCAAGAACAGTCAGGTCAGGGGTGACGCCATAGAGTTTCTGGGCGCCGCCCATTGAAAGCCTGAAACAGGTACGGATCTCATCATAGACCAACACAGCGCCATACCTGTCAGCAATCTCTCTTACGCCTTCAAGAAACCCGGGGTTTGGTATCTGCATTTTTTGATGGTTGGGATGGCCGAAAGGCGTCATGATGATGGCAGCGGTCTCGTCACCGTGGGTTGCCATCAGGTCTTCCAGTTGGTCAAGGTTATTGTATTGAAATTCAAAGACATCTTCGTAGAGTTTTGACGGAATCCCGCCTTTCATTTCAACACACCAGTCATGCCAGCCATGGTAACCGCATCGCATCACCTTGAGTTTATTTGTATAGGCTCTTGCAATACGAATACTTGCGGTGGTTGCATCAGAGCCTGTTTTCAAAAAAATGCTCAGCTCGGAAGAGGGCACAAGTTCGGTCAGCTTTTTGGCCAGCAGATTCTGGTATTTTTGTGTCAGGGTGAAACAGAATCCTTTCTCTTTTATCTGTTTGTAAACCGCTTCATCCACCTCGTCTTCACGGTAACCCAGGATGATGGGGCCGTAACCGCAGAGAAAATCAATAAATTCATTGCCGTCAACATCGGTCAGGCGGCAGCCTTTACCTGTTTCGAGAAAGATGGGATATTCTCCGTCGATAAAATCGGTTGGTTTTCTGGCACCCAGAAACGCCTCCCGGTACCAGCCCGATTGCCTCTTCAAATAGTTCCCGGCTTTTGGTGATGTTCAGTTTTTCTATCACTTTCATGGAAAGTCTCCTGTCCTGCGCTAAGCCTCCAACATGGATGAAATTTTTTCTGTCTGATGGATTCTTGCGCCTCTCTTCAAAAATGCTGCAAGGAATTTGCCCGGATCGATGCAGCCTTCAGGGGCCACCACACCTTTTTCGGTCACATCACCTGCATCCATCATAAGCGCTGCAATGGATGCGGGAAGCCCTGTCCCAGGAGCCATCCTTCCCACCATGTCGGCTGTGTAGGTTACCTTCTTGCCATCTCTTTCCCCTTTGACAATGACTTTAAGACCCGAAGCCTGGGGACCGTTATCCCTTCCTTCCGGAATGGTCTCCCAAAGCTTAAGCGCAAGGTCATAAGGTGTTACCCTGGTCCCTTTGATGTCAATGGGTTCTTGGCCCAAAAAGCCTGTGTCTTTCTGTTGTTTTATCAGCTCATCCACCCATTGGGGTATGAGTGCGCCTTTGATTACCACATTCTTAACGCCTTTGATGTACTTGGGGATGGTTAAAGGCTGTGGATGGCCCACGTAGCGGACATGGCAGGTGCCAAGGGGCTCCAGGAACTCTTCTGCCACTACTTCGGACCCACCTTCCACATGGACCAGTTCACCATTTAGATATTGCGGGATCTTTCCAAGGGTCATATGAAGGCTGTGGTCCCAGGCAGCTCCTGCAAGTTCGGCAATGCTGACTACCCAATAGAGGTAAATCTCATCAACGCTGTCCAGACGGTCTGCATACCATTTAACCAGAACATTGTTGGTTCCAGGGTCAGAGCCCATGCCTGTAAGAACAGTGATGCCCGCTTCTCTGGCCATCTTATCTATCTCAGAGTTGAAAAGAATCTCGGTTCCCTCATAGTCATCACAGATATCAATATAGTTTACCTTTGCCTCAACAGCCGCTTTTGCTACAGGCACGGCAGTCTTGTAAAAGGGACCTGCACAGTTAATCACAACATCAATTTCCTTGAATGCATTCACCATGCCGTCATGATCGTTTACATCCATCTTGATCAGGTTTACTTTTTCACTGTCGCGTAATTTGGGCGCCAATCTTTCCGGGTCCGGGTATAAATCAGCCAGGACAACATCTGTGACCTGTTGTTGTTTTATCAAGTCCCGGGCAACGCCCTGACCCATACCCCCGGCTCCGCCTAATACCAATGCACGCATATTTCATTCCTCCTTAATATTCGGGAATTATTCCGCGTAACCGTTCAGCGGGCAATCAGTCCCGTTCCGCGGGATCACCGTCCGCGAACGGGGATGCGCCAACGCAGAGAGAAGAAATGGCTTCTACCAGCCACATAAGCCGCGGGGTAAGGAGTCCGGCTGGCTCTAGCTTCAGTGCCGGAGACCGGAATGCCTTGCGCCTCACCTGGAGAAAGGTTCAGAAAACAGAACCCTCTGCGATCTCTGCGACCTCCGCGGTGAACGATTACCATCCGCGACCACCGTTTCGGGGACTTGGGGACCCGTGATTAACCGTCCGATGGTCTCTGGCACTCCGAATTGCCATCGACTCGTCCCGTGAAACGAGCCGACTATGGGAATTCGCACATTTGCGACTGATTATCGGCTCTTTTACGCATTTCTGGGCATACCTATCCGCCTTCTCCCTGTCAAAGTCGGTCACTGAGAGGCGCGCTTCACCCAAACACGGCCCGACAGTGATGGGCCGGCGGGAAAGCTGAAGCCATGTGAAGATACGACCTCAATCTACTTTCTTTAACTTTCACGTCCGGCCTCCGCTCGCTTCACTCTATCTCAGGACCACAAGTGCGTCCACAGCCACCGGTTTTCCGCCCCGGATTATCAAGGGATTGATATCGATTTCTTTTATCGGGTCATTTTCAACTCCAATGTCTCCCAGTCTGATCAGGACCTGGGCCAACATGTCCGTATCCGCCGGTTCCATGCCACGAACAGCTTCGAGGATTTTGTGTCCCTTGATTTCTTGCATCATGTCCAGTGCGTCCAAGTGCTTCAGCGGTGCGAGTCTGAATGACACATCCTTCAGAATTTCGGTGAAAATCCCTCCAAGGCCGAACATGACACATGGGCCGAACTGCGGGTCTCGGGTGAGCCCTGCCATAAGCTCTCGTTGCCCCCTGACCATCTCTTGAACCAGCACCCCGCCGGATCGTCCGTTCATGTTCGCCTTTATCTGCCGGAACGCGGTCGTGGCTTCTTCATCGGTCCTGATGTCAAGCCGTATGATATTTGTTTCTGTTTTGTGGCTGATTTCTGAGGAGCAGCCCTTTAACACAAGAGGATAGCCTATGTCTCGTGCCGCGGAAATGAGGTCGGTCTCATCCTCAACGACGATTTCTCTCGTTACGGGGATGCCGTACTGGGCCAGCAGCAGCTTGGATTCGTATTCCGACAGGACATGTCTCCCCTCACCGAGGACCTTTTGGATAATCTCCATTTTTTCGCCTCCCAACCGTCTTTATATCTTGTAACAAACGCTTTGCGCAACCTCATCTGTAGGCTCAGGAAGTTCCGTTGTGACCGGAAGTATGAAATTCGTACGATTTCTCTTGATTCCTTCGAACCAAACGTTTAGATCTGAATTATTATGACGACGGAGTCAGGCAGGAGGACTTGGTGAGTCCGTTGATTTCCTGGGTCCGTTATGACATCCACCTGAATGCATGTCCCCCCCGAATAAATTGTCCGATTCGGAGGATAAAGGGGTGAACGCTCGGGGCAAGTTTTTAAGATAACCTTGCCTCGATGTTGTTCCTGGACCGGCGGGTGGAACAGCGTCGTATAAGCCCTTTACCCAACTGTCGGTCAAGATGACAATCCCCAAGCTGGACATCAATTCTAGCCGCTGGTAAAAAGTTGACGCAGTGAATCCGGCGATAGGCCCGATTCTCACGGCAAGCGCATCCAGGCCAAGGAGAAAACAATGCCCAAGAAGCCTCCCAGACGGGATCCTATTATCGTATACAAGAGAGAAGAGAAAGGACTGAAGCCGTTTCTTCCCAAGGCTAGAGGCGGGTTCCGCTTTGGCCCTCCCCAGCGTCCGCAGAGGCCCAGGAAGCCGAAAGAGACTAAGGCGGTCGTTCCCGAGAAAGTCCGTTTCCATGCCGCAAGTCTGGCGGAAATGGAAGCGCTGCCTTCACCAGAGAAAGAGATAGCCACGGCTTGCTATTATCTGTGCTTTCTGGTTCACGAGACCAAGACAAGCACAGACCTCTTCCCCCTCAAGCATAATGTGCTGGAGAAGATATTTAAGAGCGGGCACAACTGCCTGACAGTGAACTATGTGCGCCGTGGTGACAGAGAGATTTACCACCTTTCACCTGACGCCAAGAAGAGCTGGGAGACGGAAACAGGGGGGAACAAGCATCATGTTCGGATGTATCTTACCCCCAAGTGCAAAGTGGAGTTTGAAGAAGGCTATTTTGACTTGTACCATTTCCACATCGTCATGGAGCCGTTCCGGTTTTCCTTTTATCTCCCGATTCACCAGGCACCCTGGCTGAACAAGAGAAGGCTTTCCAAGAGACGTTTCCACTATCCGCAAACTGTGGAATATGGGCTCGTCAGCGGCAAAGTAATCACCACGTCCCGGAAAGCGACAATGATTCCGCTGGAAGAGATAAAGGCACAGCTTCAAAAGCTGTTGGATCTGGACGTGGACAAAAAGAAATAGATATCAGTCGGGCCTGTGCCCGGTTCCCCCGTTGCGCTCTGACCTTGCCCGAGCAAGCGCTCTGCAAGAAATCAGTAGCGCCCGGCGTCCCTGCTGGGCGTAAGCGTTGATTTACTTACCCATAGTCCACCGGCTCGGAGGCCCCGCGGTACGCGGGCCTACCTATTTCGAAAGATCCCTCTCTGCACCATTCGTTGTTATTCTTGGCAGTCAGCCCAGGTTGTAAAGAGATCTTTTCAAAAGACCCCGCATTCCCGAGAGATGATGGTCTGAAGTATTTCTGAAGTGCCACCGCCGAACAGTAGGAATCTGCAATCCCTGTAGTAGCGCTGGACATCGTATTCCATGGAATAGCTGTATGCTCCGAAGATGCGCGTAGCTTCATCGGAAGCGCGGCAAGCGACCTCAGAAGCGAAGTACTTGGCCATGGACGCTTGCTTGAGTGTTCGCTCCCCGCGATCGATCATTTCGGCTGCTTTGTAAATCATCAAGTGAGAGGCCCATATATCTGTCGCCATATTGGCGATCTTCTGCTGAATCAGTTGAAAGCTCCCGATTCTTTTCCCGAACTGGGTCCGTTCCAGAGCATAGCGTTTCGACTGGTCGTACGCGGCCCGCGCCAGTCCCAAAGACAAAGCGCCGGTCATTACCCGGATGACCGCCAGTATCCGCATCAGGTTGCCTACGCCTTGTCCCTCTTTCCCCAACCGGTTCTCCGGAGGTACGCGTACATCCGTGAAAGCAAGCTCCGAAATCTCCGTAGCCCGGGTTCCGAGCTTGTCGAACTTCTTGGACACATAAAGCCCGGGAGTATCCCGCTCGATGAGGAAGAAGTTCAGGCCTCTTAAACCTTTGGACTTGTCAGTCTGGCAAAGAACCGTGAAGAAGTCGGCCACGGGAGCATTAGTAATCCACGTTTTCGAGCCATTGACGATCCAGGAGTCTCCGTCCTTGCGCGCTGTGGTCTTGACCCCGGCCAGATCCGTGGCAGCGTCAGCCTCTGTCAGTGCAAAGGAGGCGACCTTCTCCCCGCGGATAGCCGGCTTGAACAGGCGTTCGTGTTGTTCCGGGCTCCCGTACTCGAATAGAAAGTTGGTCCCCATCAAGCACTGCATAGCAGTGAACGCTGCCACGCTGAGGGACCCGCGTGCCAACTCTTCCACCATCGTGCAGAACTGCACCGTGTTTCCACCGGCCCCGCCAACCGACCTTGGATAACGTATTCCATAAGCGCCGGTCTTGGCTATCTTTTCAAACATCCAGCGGGGGAACTGTTCTGCTTCGTCCATCTCGCGCGCCTTTGGGACTATTTCCTGGTCCGTGAAGCGGGCGAATGTCTTGCGAATCAGTTCCTCGGGCTTCGGTTTTAGAATTGCTTCCACTTTTCGTCCTCAGCGGCTCCAGTCAGGCAGCCTTAATCATCCGTGCCCTCGAACCGCTCGGGTCAGTGCGGGAAGGATCTCGAAAAGGTCACCCACAATGGCAAAATCCGCTATTTCAAATATCGGCGCGTCGGGGTCCTTGTTGATTGCAACAACATATCTGGACCCGTCCATGCCGGCCTTGTGTTGCACGGCGCCTGAAATGCCGCACGCGAAATAGACCTCAGGTCTGACAGTCTGGCCCGTCTGACCCACCTGCTGCTCTTGCGGGAGAAACCCTTCTTCGACCACCACCCGTGTGCACGCTACCTGGCCACCCACTGCATCGGCAAATTCCTTGAGAACCGCGATGCCTCGGTCAGAGCATGTCGGTCGGCCCCCGGCCACAATAATCTTTGCAAGAGGTAAACTCACTCCTCTGTCTTCGCTCATGACACATTCGAGAACCTTGGTGAACTCCTTGCAGTCAGCCATGCTGATTTCTTCAATGCGGATTTCACCGTTCCTGGATGGATCCCAGTCGAGGGCCTTCATGATTCCGGGCCGAACGGTCGCAGTCTGCGGCCTTGAAAACCTTGACACGATGGTTGCCATGATGTTGCCGCCGAAAGCCGGCCGCGTCTGAAGAAGAATTCGCTCCTCAGGATCTATGGAGAGACGCGTGCAGTCCGCGGTCAGGCCCAGGCCAAGCCTTCGGGACATCCGGGGCGCCAAATCTCTCCCGAGATGGGTTGCCGCAATAAGAAGGATGTTGGGTTTGTACTGCCTGATTAGCTCACCCAGAGCATGGGTGTAAGTGCAGGTCTGATAATAGGCAAGGGCCGGGTGATCCACAACGATGCACCGGTCCGCTCCATATTCAATTAGATCGCGAGCGCGATCCTGAATGCCGCTGCCCAGAGCCGTTGCCACGACCTCTTCACCGAGTTCATCGGCAAGGTATCGCGCGCAGCCAAGAAGCTCGAAGGCTGATCTATGGAAAACGTTGTCGTGTTGTTCCGCGAAAACCCAGACACCGTGATAGTCACTGAAATCCGGCAGCTCTCGTGCCGGGATTTCACCTGTCAGTGCCTCGAACTTGCACGTCTCCAGACACGCTCCGCAGAGGGTGCATCTGTCTTCGATCCACCTCGGCTTTTTGTCTATGCTTTCCAACGCTTCATAAGGGCAAGATCGCATGCACAAGCCGCAGGCGTTACATTTTTCAAGATCAATCCGGATGGCCATGTCACTCTCCGAGGCGGATTTCCTTCTCGTGAAGCGCCTTTACCAACTCTGCGGCCACTGAAGCAGGGGACCCCTCCAGGTATCTGGTGTCCCGGGCTTCTTTGGGAGTAAACGTCCTGATCACTTGGGTGAGAGAACCGGCGAACCCCAAGTCAGGGGCTTTGGCTCCGATGTCAGCGGCGTTCCATATCTTTATTGGGGCACGATCCGATGTAGCGAAGAGTAAGCCCTGGACGGTCGGATGACGCGGTTCATTGAGAGAAGCGAGAACGGTTACCAGGACGGGTGTAGGGGCCTCTATTCGTTCACAACCGGCCTCGATCACGCGTTCCACCACAACCTTGCCTTCCACGGCCTCGAGCCTTCTCACGTAAGTAAGCTGAGGAATCCCCAGGAATTCAGCCACTTGCGGTCCGATTTGGGCCGTATCGCCGTCCACGGCCTGTCGCCCCGCGATGACGAGGTCAAACTCACCTATTCGATTTATGGCCATCCCCAGCACAGTGGATGTTGCCCATGTGTCCGCGCCGGCGAAAGCGCGATCTGTGAGCAGTATCCCTTGATCAGCACCCATGGAAATAGCCTCACACACGGCCTCCATTGCTTGTGGCGGCCCCATGGTCAAGACCGTCACCTTGCCGCCGGCCGTCTCCTTGATATTAAGAGCGGCTTCCAGCGCGTGCCGGTCTTCCGGATTGATGATGCTTTCCACGCCCTCCCGGATGAGGTTGCCGGTCTTGGGGTCTATTCGAACTTCGGTGGTGTTCGGCACCTGTTTGACCAGGACGACGATATTCATAAGGATCTCCGTTGAATCCAAAAGGTGGGGCTCCAAAAATAGCGCCGGAACAGGGTTTTGTCAAGTTGATCATGAATTCGTTTGTAATGCTCCGGCCACGCGTGGGGAATCAGTGGCAGTAGCTCTTATGCAATAGTAGGACCGGCATCTTGCCGGTTCACGTCGAATACCGGCAAGATGCCGGTCCTACTGGCTGGCGGCTATTCAATACCAATTGATTTGTCTCTTGGACTGCACATTGGTTTCACTTGTCAGAAAACGAATTGATCTTCAGGTCCGTGATTGGACTCCCTCTGTCCCTTGTGAATATACTATAGTAGTCGCGGCTAATTCAGGTAGCTTACGAAAATGGACGAACGACAAAACATTCCGGCCCGCTGGACCATCAAAGACGTCCTGGAATGGACCGCGGGGTATTTCAGGAAAAAAGGTATCTCCACTGCCCGACTTGACGCAGAAGTTCTTCTAGCGCACTGCCTGGGAGTGGATCGGCTTCAACTCTACCTGAATCTCGACCGCCCTCTGCGGCATGAGGAACGTGTCCGATATCGTGAGCTTATACGGCGCCGCGCCATGCGGGAGCCTGTTGCGCTGATTAGAGGCGTTAAGGAGTTTTGGTCTCTGCGTTTAAGGGCCACACCGGGGGTGCTCATACCAAGGCCGGATACGGAAACCCTCGTGGAGGCAGTTCTGGAAGAGATACGAGAGCGCCCCTCTCCAAATATATTGGAAATCGGTACCGGATCGGGGGCAATCGCAGTCGCTATTGCGCTCGAAAACCGTCGACGCTCAGATCATTGCGACGGACATTGACAAACTTGCGCTCGAAGCCGCGCGCTTTAACGCGGAGAATCTGGGCGTTTCAGCTTCCATCGACTTCCTCGCTTCGGACCTCTTTGATGCAATCAGAGAGGGGAGCAAGTTCGATGTGGTCTGTTGCAATCCCCCGTATATTCCAAGCGATGTTATTCCGACTCTGGAACCGGAGATTAATTTTGAGCCTCGCCAGGCTCTCGACGGTGGGCCGGACGGCTTGAGCGTCATCCGCCGACTGGTGTCTCAGGCCAGGAGCTACCTGGCAGATCGCGGCGCCCTGATCATTGAAATAGGGTCGGAACAGGAAGCATGGGTTCGTGAGATGTTTGAAACTCTCGGAGGCCTCCATGATATACGCGCATTCCCTGACCTGTCGGGAAAGCCCCGAGTCGTTAGCGGCAGGCTCTAAAACAACATTTGTAATTGCCGGCCTGGGGAAATTCGGATGCCTTGCCCTGGAGCGCTTGCAGCATTCATTTCCGCATTCTCGAATTATAGTGCTGGAACAGGACGGCGAGAAATCCGCGTGCAAATTCGCGCCCCCGGTATCCATAATTGAGGGAGATGCGGTCTCCTTGCTTCTGGATGCTCCGCTATTTCATGCTGAAGACCTTATTATACCGATGGTCCCATTTAATTTGGCGGCCTCGTATGTCTTGGCCAAGCATGCAAACACACGCGAGATCGCGATTCCGGAAGATCTGCTTGATTTGCTCCCCAATCCCATGGTTGTCAACGAGTCCAATATTGTTTGCAGCCGTGCGGACTTCGTTTGCCCTGATGATTGCCCGGAAGGCGAGCTTTGCACGGTAACGGGGAAGCCGAGAGAGCCGCTTTATGATGCGCTCGAACGGCTTGAATTACCGGGGTACAACGATACTGGTTCAGAGAAGTTCGCAGATCCTGCCGGGGGTGGGAGGTTATCGGCTGGGAGATCTCCACAGGCTTGCCCGCCTTGTGGACAAAGGAAGATTCCTCATTGCCACCTCGTGCAAATGCCACGGGATTTTGACCGCTATCACTGGATGATGAGCCCTTGCCCCTTATTCCCTGACACCTCGGCAAAAAGCGTCAAATAAAAATGCCCCACGACGTCGTGGGGCGGACATCTCGGTAGGACAATCGGGAAGGGAATGGATTTTAATGGTATCCCATTGCGCAGAACGGACTGGCCTTCATGGACGGAAGGTTGCAAATCAGGGACCTCCTCGATTCATCGTGTGAAAGCGCCCATTGTTGGTATGGATCATCCGGCCATATTTCTACTCTCGGCCGGGTCATCTCTTCCTCAAGTCGTGCATCATAGGTTTCGTTCAGAAATCGGAAAACGTCCCCTCTCGTGAAGTCTTCATATTCGGTGTCGGACATTTACTATTCACCTCCAATGCGGGGGTTGATCTTACTATCCTTAAGTTAATCACTGGTCACAATTTAGCAAGCAAACCCGCTATTTTCCTGCATCCTTGAGAACGGCCAAGGTCGCGCCGTCCCATACCTATGCGCGTTCAAGCGAGTAGTGCTTCATCAGAGCAGCCGGAGCCGTTTCGGGCTATCCGCATGCAAGAATGCCCAGACTGCAAAGGGGCGGCAGCTTTTAAATCGTGCCACGGATGTGCGAATTTCATCCGTGCTACAACGAAGTATGAAGATCCGTCATACCAATGCGCGATCAAACAGGTGATATTAGTAATGGCCGGCAGGGACGCCGGCCCCCACCATAATGTGGTAGCGGCCCCGCGCAGAACGCGGGGTGCCCGCCATCCCTACTCGCATGAAAGCGAATTGGTATCAGAGAGGGGTACCGCGGATGTGTCCTCTCATCGCGGGATTCATCCGTGCGCGGACGAACCGAACCGCATGTCCGTGGCACCAATTCTTCAAGCTTTTTCATGCTTCATTGTAGCTTTTTAGGTATGGGAGTCAGAATGAGAAGGCAGGCTAAAGAGGCTTTCAGGCGAGCAGTTATTTTAGGGCCCTCAAGCACAAGGGTATGATTATGCCCAGCACGATCGATAATCCTACAACCGCGGCGATGGGCATCAGGGCTTTTTTCACCGCGTCTTCCGGCAGAGGTTCCTCTTCAGTTTGGATAGTGCCGCCGGCACGATCCAAAATTCCCATCTTCTCGCGGTTTCGCACCAGATAAACCCAGGAACCAACCCAACCGAGAATCGCCGTCACAATCATGACAGCATTGGCTGCCGCCCCATTCACCACGAAACCGAGCTTGGATCCGAGCCAGAGAACGATCAGGCCGGGAGCGAAACTCACCAGCCCCATAGCTGCCACGCGAAATGCCAACGAGAGGTAAAGGCCGCCCACCTGCGCCTCTTGGGTGTACAAGACGACGATTCCCACCGCCCTTTGACCCCACGAGAGCCCCCGGTTAAAAATTGGCAAAACAAACGAGATCAAGATGATGCTCAGCGCCGGCAGAAACATGGGGAATGAAGTGAACGCTGCGTCCAGGAACCCTTTGCCGGCATATCCGGGAACTGATTCCAAAGGAACAAAAGAGAAGATAAACAACATTGCGAGACAGCAGTACACTGCCAGAAACAGCAAAAAAGTGTGCACCGATGCCAAGGCTCTCCGTTTCCAGGAAGCCGGCGTCCGATCCCCGTAAACCGTGGGGGTCCCGGGGCGATCAGATAACGAGTCTTCGTACAGGGGCGCAGGGACCGGCTCAGGCTCCTCGGGAAAGTGGCTTGGAACCTTCTTCAGCCCGCAGCGAGGGCAATCACCGCGGACCAGGAGCACATCGTCCTCGCGGGTCGGCTGGTACCCACATTTCGGACAGACATTCCATTCACTTGACGCGGCATCCGGCTGATCTGCCGGGGGTTGTTCAGCCGCATCCACAGGCTCGGCAGTGACCCTTGCTTCGGGCTCAGGGGAGACCCTTGCTTCAGGCTCGATACGCGACAGGGCGCCGGCGTTTCCTATTAGGCTCCGGTATTGCAGAGCGGCCCTGTAATCGAGCCCTTTTGCTATCACCCTCGGTTTACCTGACAGAAGGTCTGCGATTTCCTCCACATCTCGTTTGAGCAGGATCGAGAGCTTTTTAATGGCCAACGGCCGTTCGAGGCCTTCTCGGAGTTTGCCTTCCAGTATGAGCTTGTATGACTGATCCTCCATGCTCTACCCTTGGCTCCTGTGAAGAAAACAATGCGGCCGGCCCACGCGCCGTCATGGTACCATATTTTTCGCGTCTTGACTCCCCGTACGGAAACATATATTTTTATAACCACTTATCGAAGTTATGGAGGAACAATGTCGGAGAAACCGTCAGACGACTCGCGAACCCCCGCGGGGGACGAAGTTTCCATTGGGAAATTAGAACAGACCGCAGCTTCAATGCCCGATTCCGCGAACGCTCATTACAACTTAGGGTTAGCGCTTGTCCAACGCGACGAGTGGGATCGCGGCCTCCTGGAATTCCGCACGGCCCTCAAGCTGAAGCCGGGCCTATTGGAGGCCCGAATCAATGTGGCAGGAATCCTTTTGCAGAAGGGGGATTATGACGGGTGCATTGAAGAGAGTCTCAAAGCCCTCCAGTACAGGCCCGACCTCATTCAGGGGTGTATCAACATCGGCATAGCCTTCATGCAGAAGGGTATGATGGAGCAGGCTGTTCAAAGTTTCCACAATGCGCTCAATATAGACCCTGACTCCGCTGTCGCTCATTTGAACTTGGGGAACGCCTACTTGTCACTCGGCGAAATCGACAAGAGCATCGAACATAATGGGCGGGCTGTGGAGATCCATCCTGGTTTTGCCATGGCCCACAATAATCTCGCGGTAGCTCTTTTTCATAAGGGCGAAACGGAGAGCGCCAGAAAGCACGTAAATGAAGCCAAGAGACTCGGGTACCCTGTTAATACCGATTTCCTCAAAGAACTTGGGGAAAAGTGACCGTTATAGCCCTCGAATGAATTAGTGTCCGTTTGACCAGCACGAGACCGGCAGCAGGGGCGGGTTTCAAACCCGGCCCTACCGCACTTGTCATTCCAGCGCACGCGGGCATCCATTGCAGAGGCGGACCTGTGCGTCCGCCCAGGGCAGACACATGGGTCTGCCCCTACAGACCCCGGATCAAGTCCGGGGTGACGGCGTCATCCCCTGAAATTGGCAAACCTTTCGGCAGTCGATATAGATGTATCCGTCGCGGATGTCTCACGATTCCTTGGTGAAAAACTTCACGGCTGCCTTTTTCTTGGTAGCAGGAAGGGACCTGTACAGGCCGTTCAAGTCTTTTGACTCAAACTGAAGCGTGCTTTCCTCGCTCCCCGGCTTGCTTGCAAATTTTGGCTCGTGACCGCTCGCCGCAAGGAGAAATGGACCGATCTGGGATGCCGGAATGGTTTTTACTTCACGTTTCACTAAGTTAGCGTCAATAGACCACGCCAACTCCACGAGCTGTGGAAAGAAATCGGCCCGCAAACAGGAGTGAATAAGGACCTGACGAATCTTGTCCGAAGCATCCCTGAACTCTTCCAGTACCTGTTTGGCATCATATTCTGCCGGCGGGTTTGCCATCCGAAGGAGACTAGATGCCTCTGAGTGGGGTAGGGCGGCCAGGGTCTCCAGGTCCTCCAAGGAAAAGTATGTCTCGCGCATGAACTTCTCCAGGACAGGCGTCAACTTCTTGAAAACCTCCGAATCTACCTCTTCTAGCAGTTCGAGCAATTCCAGAGGCACTGAACCCCATCAAAGAAATTTTCTCCGCAAAGGCTCGCTGAAAGGGATGGGCCTGATGAAACAGCCCTATGACTTGCTCCGGCGTCATTCGGTTCCACGGCAACTTTTCTATCAGCTTGAGGGCATCTGTTCCGGTAAGGCTCAAGAGTTGATTCAGCAGCATCTCAAAATCGAATTCGTCCAACATCTCATCCGAAGAGAGCAACCGGTTGATTGGGTCCGGCACATCCGACAAGATGACAAGTCTGGACCACCTCTTGAAAAACACACTCTCCGACTGGGAATTCACCGTATCCCATTCATGAATGATAGTCTCCAGAAGTTGGTGCGCAGAATTGATAATTTCCCTGGCCAAAAGCGAACCTTCCTGCTCATCAAGCTCTTCGCCTAACTCGTGGATGACATCCAAGATCGCGTTCTCCACAACCTCTGGAAAAAGGTCAACCGTGTCCGTAGGATCCAATGCTTCAAGGAAGTAGCGCACATCCCGCATTGTTATTGCGACGGGGTCGTCGGATTCGGCATAACCGGAAATAATCAGGGTGTTTATGAGAGCGTTTCTTATGGCATCGGTTTCGGCAAGATTATCGGCTCGAACGGAAGGTGACCGATTGAGCATGCTGAAGGGCAGAATCTTCTTGAGTCGCAGGATAAACTCGTACCGTTCCAGCTCAGCCTCATAGTATTCAACCAGCCCGAGAGTGGCAAATAGCTCGTCATCGAGAGTAAGGGAACTGATAGTATTGAGTTCCGATTCCGAAAAAATGCTCATTTCGGAAAGGCGCTGGCAAGTGATATCGGCTAAGCATTCATATTCGTCTGCATTCACCAGGATCTCGATCCGGTGCTCCCGGAGAAGCAATCGCCAACTGTGGCGAAGCCTTTCAATGCGGGTGTAGGCCAGACGGAACAGGTCCACTGGCGATGCCCCCATCAGCAACTGTATGCCGGTTTCTATCTCGCCCTTGCTCTTGATCTCCAGTCCCACCCCTATCAACTTCAAGACGGTTTCCTGGACCCTGGCCAACTCTTCGGTGGACCGAAAATCCACCTCCTTCTGGAGGACATATTTGTTGGCCATGGCAACGGAAATCCTGATGATCTCGTCCGCTCTGTCGCGGGTAAAAATCCCCTGTTCCATGCCGGTGTTTACGACTTTGGTGAGAAAAGTCTGTTCGTCGTGAACCACAAGGCCCAAGGTGTCCATCAATCCATCCTTTTTTGAACGGGGCTATTTGGTCCGTATGACCCGCGAATTGAACCCGACCCGTATCCCTAGTAGCGGGATGTCGCCGGATTCAGTTCGTAGGACACAGTGGTTGGGAATCGGTCCTGGGTGCCTGCAAAGGGCCTGATTATCGCACTCGCTCCATGTACTTTCCCGTGCGCGTGTCGATCTTCAATACATCGCCTTCATTTACGAAAAGCGGTACCTGCACCGTCATTCCTGTCTCAAGCGTCGCAGGTTTGCTCGCTCCCCCCGCTGTGTCGCCCTTGATCCCCGGTTCAGTGGAACTCACGGTCAGTTCCACGAAAATCGGCACTTCAACGCCGATCGGCTTTCCGTTGTGGAAAAGTACGGTAACGGTCACATTCTCTTGAAGGTAATTTCGCGCGTCACCTAATTGCTCGGCGGTGAGAAACGATTGTTCATAGGTTTCGCTATCCATAAAATGGAACTCGCCCTCGCTCTCGTAGAGGTATTGCATTTCCTTTTCCTCTAAGTCGGGCTTGTCAATTTTCTCACCTGACCGAAATGTTCGGTCTATGACGTTTCCGCTGATCAGACTCTTTAAAGTCGTCCTGACAAACGCTCCACCCTTTCCCGGCTTTACGTGTTGAAACTCGACTATGGTGAAGGGCTCTCCATTTAGCTCAATCTTGAGGCCCTTCCTGAAATCAGGAGTCGAATACATAGGTCCTCCCCTATTGAAAAAATGATTATACTGGCTGCCAAAGTCATGGCCGAATAATCCGTCGGAGTAGGGGCGGGTTTGAAATCCGCCCCTACCGCTCTGAATTCTTCGGATTTGGACAGCCGAATTCCTTAAGAGTTTCGATAGATCCAGACGCGTTCAGCTGCAGAGAATCAGGTCTTTGGGCATCTGAGAAAGCATTTCAGGCCCCGTTCGTTTCAAAAATACGAGACTCTCCAAACGGACCCCCCCTATGCCCTCAACATAGATTCCCGGCTCGATGGTGAAAACCATTCCCTCTTCGAGAACTCCTCTGCCTCGGGGGGACAGGTAAGGGGGTTCGTGGATCTCCATTCCGACGCCGTGCCCTAGACCGTGAAGGAAGTACTTGCCGTAACCCGCCTCCTCGATGGACTTTCTGGCCACAGCATCCAGTGCACGGGCCCGCACGCCGACTTTGGCGGCATCCAGTGCCTTCATGTGGGCATCATATACCGCCTGGTGAATCTTGACCTGTTCCGGCGAAGGGGAACCAGTAAAGCAAGTCACTGTCTCGTCGCAGTTATAGCCTTCGAATCGGCACCCGAAGTCAATTACTACCAACTGTTGCGGTCCAATGACCCGCTCTGATGCCTTCCCGTGCGGCAATGCGCTGCGCGCTCCGGACGCTACTATCGTGTCGAAGGCGATACCCTCGGCGCCTGCGTTCCGGAAAAGGGCTTCCAGCTCGCCGGCGACTTCGGTCTCCCTCTTGCCCACTAACCCTCCGTCGACTACTTTGCGACACGCCGTAGACGCAATCGCTGCGGCCTCTCCGATCTTTTCCTTTTCCTCGGTCGTTTTGCGGATGCGAAGGCCCTCCACGAAGTTGCGTTTTAGGAGGATGACCCCCAGTTCCGGAAGCCTGCCCTTCAACTGGGCCACAAATTCGTAAGTGACACGCGAGGACTCAACCCCGATTGTGCGTACCCGAGCGCTGCTGATTGCGCGGGTCAACGAGTCGAGCTTGTTGCGAACCACATGAACGCGAAATCCTCGAGCCTCCTGCCGAGCCTGTGTCTTGTACCTTCCGTCGGTGAAGAGGTGGCGTTCGGTCCTAGTTACCAGCATAGCAGCGTCCGAACCCGAGAAGCCGCTCAGGTAGCGCAAGTTGGTGGAGGACACGATTTCGGACGTATTAAATAGGAGTGCGTCCACCCCCAGTCTTGGCAGGCGCTCGTGAAGCGAAAGCAATTTAGAATTCATGCTTCTGACGGGTGGCTGGATTTCATTCGCTCGATGTTCCCGAGCCAACGCTGAAGGACTTCTAAAACCAGATTCTGGCGGCCTTTCTTACGAGCCTCTTCCTTAGCCTCTTGTAATGACTGGTCCTCAGGGTGCCTGGCTGCAAGAAGGGTGAAAATCTCCAAAGCGCGATCGAAATGCCCTTGACGTATGAACTCATGCCCCATTGCCGCAGTTACCGGTATAAAATCCCCCGTCTTGAGTCTCTTTTCCGGGATCCCGCACGGGGCAAGGTTCCCTTCACCCGTAGGGGCGCAAACCTCCTGCTCTGGTGGTCGGACGTCCAAGCCCGAGGCATAGTCCGAATCCGCCATCCTCCGAGCACGACCGGAGCTGCAAACGGCTTCGTCGGTTGCTATCTTGAAGGTCCCCTTCAACACTTCATGAAGGGTTTTGTATCTGAGCCCTTCCTCGATGTTGCCACGTCGTAGCAGCGCGTCGCCAAGCAGATCGAACAGTTTCGCACCGCGCACATATCTCTTTTCTACACCCGTGAGCAAATCCAGTGCCTCTTCCAAGTCCGCGCGTTGCAAAAGAGCTTCGGCTTTTTTCAAAACATGGTCGAATTCTGCTCCAGCCGAATACGGGCAGCTAAATTGGCTTGCGTCATCCTTGGTATCGGTTCCGGTCATGTTCACCGTTTGTAACTGAAGATCAACTCCATGAATTTATTACTTAATCTATTTGACCAGAATAGTCAAGGAGCTTTTTGGACTCATCCGCGGTTTGCGTGCTTCAATTCAGGAAGGACCGGCATGGGTAGCTCTGCGGTTTGTCACCGGGACGCTGGCTGGTGACGATTGAGGAATCTGAAAAAATCTTGACAAGACATAAGAGCTCGTGTTTAATGTCTACTAAGTCGATAGACAAACTAATATTAGAACCCATCACATGCCAATCTCCCAAAAAACTCAATATGCAGTACGGGCTGTCTTTGAACTGGCAAAACGGCAGGGAAGAGGCGCGACCAAGATCAGTGAAATAGCAGAAGCTCAGGCAATCCCCCAAAGGTTCCTCGAAAATATCTTGAATCATTTGAAGGGCGGAGGGTTTGTCGAGTCGGTGCGGGGCAAGGAGGGTGGCTATCTGCTGGTTCGTCCAGCCAAAGAACTGACAGTTGGCCAGGTTTTGAGATTTGTCGAAGGTCCCCTCTCGCCCGTCGAGTGCATGGTGGATGGAAAGAAGGTGCCTTGTTCCATGTACGGGCACTGTGCTTTCCGTTCCCTGTGGAAACGAGCCGAGACGGCGCTTGAAGAGGTTTACGACGGAACGACCTTCGAAGAACTTGTGGCGGAGGAGGCCAATAACTGCCGAGAACGCGGCGCGGACTATTCGATTTGACCCCACGGTGGCACAAGCCGGTCTTCAGTGTTGTCTGAGCCGAGAGCCAGACCTTGGCAGCGGGAGGAACAGTTTTTTTGGCTGTAAATGTCTACCATGTCGATGGAGATAGTTGGGTGACAAGAGCCGTTCGGTGGCGGCTAATACATCCTTGAACGGAGGGACATCCGATGAACCTTGGCTTTTCCAAAGATGAAGTTCTGCGTTATTCGCGCAACGCCATCCTGCCGGAGGTGGGTTGGCACGGACAACAACGGCTGAGATCGTCGAGCGTGCTCCTGGTCGGAGTGGGCGGCATCGGTTCCGCCTCGGCTCTATATCTGGCAGCAGCCGGTGTAGGACGAATAGGACTTGTCGACAGCGACACGGTTGAGCTTTCAAATCTACAGCGACAGGTCCTCTTCCGGACGCACGATATGGACAGCGTTAAGGTGGAGAGCGCCAAAGAGGCTATTTCCGCTCTGAATCCATATTGCGTCGTGGACACCTATCACACGCGACTCGGCCACGCCATGAAGCTCCGTGAGATCTTGAAGGATTACGATGCGGTGATTGATGGAAGCGATAATTTTTGCACGCGATTTCTCGTAGCCGATTGTTGTTGGATCGAGGGGGTTCCGCTAATTTCGGCTTCAGCACTGGGATTCCATGGACAACTTCTGGTAGTGATTCCCAGCCCCGGGAACTCCTGCTATCGGTGCCTCATTCCTGAACCACGGCCGGATCATAGAATGGCTACGTGCCGGCAGGCCGGGATTCTCGGCGGAGTTGTAGGAGTCATGGGAAGCCTCGCCGCGGTGGAAACAGTGAAGTTGTTCCTGGGGCATGATCGTGGTATGGCCCACCGCTTTCTCGCATACGATGGGCTTCGTTGTCGATTTGTCGAGGGGGAACGAGTCCGGGACCCTGATTGTGAGCTGTGCGGCGAGTTGTCAATCAGTACCGATTCCGTGGAAGAGGACTCGGTTTACTTTGAGGGATGCCATGGAATTGGTTCGTTTTTGGAGCGCGAAGGGCTCGAAGCCAGCAGAACATGTGTCGGAACCGGCCGATAATCCATGTGCTGTGGCCAGATTTGAGGCTTTCCAAGCACTCGACAAAGATCACATGTTTTGAGGTCAGTTCCAGCAACAGTCAAGTTTTTCCAGAGGAGAAAAAGCAATGGAAAGAATTTATGCCGACAATAGCTACAGCATCGGCGGGACACCGCTGATACGGTTGAACAGGGTGGCAGCGGGACTTCCGGGGACAGTCCTCGCAAAGATTGAGGGGCGCAATCCGGCGTACTCAGTGAAATGCCGCATTGGCGCTGCGATGATCTGGGCAGCGGAAAAGGAAGGGAAACTGACACCGGGCTCAAACCGCATAACCGTCTTGGAGCCCACAAGCGGCAATACAGGCATATCTTTGGCCTTCGTTTGCGCGGCTCGTAATTATCCTCTTCTATTGACCATGCCTGAGACCATGTCCTTGGAGCGTCGGAAGATGTTGAGAATGTTTGGGGCTGATCTTGTTCTGACGGAGGGCGCCAAGGGGATGCCGGGTGCTATTGCCAAGGCGGAGGAGATCCTGGCCGGTGACCCTGAAAAATATTTCATGCCGCAGCAGTTCAAGAACCCCGCAAATCCTGAAATCCACTTCAAGACAACGGGCCCGGAGATTTGGGACGACACGGACGGAAAGGTGGACATTCTGGTATCCGGTGTTGGCACGGGCGGTACCATCACCGGTGTGTGCCGGTTTATCAAGAATGAAAAAAAGAAGAATATCTGGTCGATTGCCGTTGAGCCCATTCATTCCCCAGTGTTGACGATGATCCGAAACGGTGAGGAACCAAAGCCAGGTCCTCACAAAATTCAGGGTATCGGCGCGGGCTTCAAACCTGATATTCTGGATCTAGACCTTGTGGATGAAATCGCAACGGTCTCGAATGATGAAGCCATTGAAATGGCTCTGCGCCTGCACCGCGAAGAAGGAATCACCTGCGGCATTTCGAGTGGCGCGGCAGCGGCGGTTGCCGTCCGAGTAGCCGCGCGGCCGGAGAACAAGGACAAACTGATAGTCACCGTCCTTCCGGACGCGGGAGAACGTTATTTCTCGACGGTTTTGTTTGAAGGTATTCAAGCCTGAAATGGGCCACGAGACTTGAGGGTTGTTGCAAAGGAGAAAGCATGCGTTTTGAAACATTAGCCATTCATGCGGGACAGGGGAAGGACCCCACGTACGGCGCTGTGATGACACCGATCTATCAGACTTCGACCTTCGCCTTCAAAGATGTCAATCAACCAGGGGAGTTCGACTACTCACGGAGCGGCAACCCCACCCGTAAAGCCCTGGAGGACTGTCTTGCGGCTCTGGAAGGCGGCACGGACGGATTCGTTTTCGCCACAGGAATGGCTGCGGAAACAACCATACTTGAGATGTTCGGCCCAGGCGACCACTTGATCGTCCATGACGACCTTTATGGGGGAACCTACCGCTTATTGGTGAATGTCACGCAAAGGCACGGCGTCGATGTCGAGTTTGTGAACCTGCGTGAGCCGGATTTGCTGCGTAAGGCGATTCGTCCCAGCACCAAGGCCGTGTGGACCGAAACTCCAACTAATCCTCTCATGAACATCCTGGACCTGAGGGAAATAGCCGACATCGCGCACGAGCACAAGATAGTGACTATTTGTGACAACACTTTTCTCTCACCCTATTTTCAGCGCCCGCTTGAACTGGGCATCGACGTGGTCGTGCACTCGACGACCAAGTACATCAACGGCCATTCCGATGTCGTAGGCGGCGCGGTCATAGTCAAAGACGCGGCATTGGCTGAAAAGATCAAGTTCCTCCAGAACGCTATGGGCACGTGCGCTGGGCCACTGGACTGCTTTCTCGTCTTGCGCGGGGTGAAGACCCTTGCAGTTCGTATGGAAGCCCACAACCGTAATGCACTGGAGTTAGCACGTTGGCTGGAGAACCATCCCAAAGTGGAGCGCGTGCTGCATCCCGGTCTGGAAAGCCACCCGCAGCACAAACTCGCTAAGCAACAAATGACCGGTTTCGGCGGCACCTTCTCCTTTTGCGTCAGGGGAGGGGAGGCGGAGGCGTTTCGCTTACTTGGAGCGGTCAAGCTGTTCACGCTGGCGGAATCCCTGGGCGGTGTGGAGTCACTGATCGAGCATCCCTGGTCGATGACTCACGCTTCCATGCCGGAAGAATTCCGTGGGTCTCATGGGCATCACACGCAACATGATTAGAATTTCGGTGGGGATCGAACACATTGATGATCAGATTTTCGATCTGGAACGGGCATTTGAGAAGGTTTGATACGAATGCGCGTTCAAAAGTAAATAGCAGGTGGGATCCACAGTGTCATTGCGAGGGCCCAAGTCCGACGCATTCTCCCGTACAAAGAAAAGGGGAGATTGTCCGGCAAGATGCGGGTTAGGTCTCCTCAGTAAATTACCTGTTAGAAAGCCCATCGCTTTGGCGGTGAATCGGTATGAGCATCCCACCAAAACAGAAGGCCCTGACCGGAATCGGCATGCCGACCGGGCCAAGGCCTAACAATCATCGTTATTGAAGAACTGAGTTGACTCAGCTTCCGCTTGCGAGGGAAAGTTTGGCGCGTGCCATCTTCAGCTTACTGGTCAGTTTGCGATAACCTTCAGGATCCGCTGTCGCGTCGATGGCTACCAATTGCTGCTCGAGCCCTTGAAGCTCCGAGGAAACCGCGGCTGCATCAAGTTCCTCGACTGCGTAAGCTTCGTCCACAAGCACGGACACGCGATCGGCTAACACCTCGCAGAAGCCTTCACCCACGGCGAACTTTATGAACTTGTCGTTCTCGAGATAAGAGAGGACGCCGGGTTTAACAAAGGTCAGCATGGGCGTGTGCCCAATCAAAACCCCGAACTCTCCCATAATCCCCGGTGCGATTACTTCTTCAACTTCCTTGTCGAGCACGACCCTCGTAGGGGTCACAACTTCGACTTTGAATTTTTCCGACATGAACTTCTCCCGATGATCAGGCGGCGGCGCTTGCCAGTTTTTCAGCCTTGGCCTTAACCTCGCTCAGATCCCCGACCATGTAGAACGCCTGCTCGGGGACGTCATCCCATTTACCCTCAACGATTTCCTTGAACCCGGCTACTGTGTCCTGGATCTTGACGTACTTTCCGGGAGTTCCCGTAAACTCCTGAGCCACGAAGAACGGCTGCGAGAGGAATCGCTGGATCTTGCGAGCCCTGGCAACCACGAGCTTGTCGTCTTCCGACAACTCGTCCATACCGAGAATCGCGATGATGTCCTGGAGATCCTTGTACCTTTGCAGGACGAGCTGCACTGACCGGGCCACTTTGTAGTGCTCTTCTCCCAGGACGCGAGGATCGAGAATCCTGGACGTCGAGTCAAGCGGATCGACCGCCGGATAGATCCCCAACTCGGCCACCTGCCTCGAAAGAACGACTGTTCCATCGAGGTGAGCAAACGTGGTTGCGGGGGCAGGGTCGGTAAGGTCGTCCGCTGGGACGTAAATGCACTCGACTGCTGTGATGGAACCGTTCTTGGTCGAGCAGATCCGTTCCTGAAGTTCACCCATGTCAGTTCCCAGAGTAGGCTGGTAACCGACCGCGGAGGGCATGCGTCCGAGAAGGGCGGAGACTTCCGAGCCCGCCTGGGTGAAACGGAAAATGTTGTCGATGAAGAGCATGACGTCGAGGCCCTGCTCATCGCGGAAATACTCGGCCACGGTGAGAGCTGTCAGTCCTACACGGGCGCGTGCTCCAGGGGGCTCGTTCATCTGGCCGTAAATGAGAGCGGCACGGTCTATAACTCTTTCACCCTCAGGTTTTTTCTGGCCGGGAAGTACGCCGCCCATTTCCAGGTACAGGTCGTTCCCTTCTCTGGAGCGCTCTCCCACGCCGGCAAACACCGAGGTTCCGCCGAACTGCTTAGCGATGTTGTTGATGATCTCCATCATAAAGACGGTCTTGCCCACACCCGCGCCGCCGAAAAAGCCGATCTTGCCGCCCCGCATGAACGGTGCGATAAGGTCTACGACCTTGATCCCGGTTTCCTGGATCGCGATCTGTGTCACCTGCTCGTCAAACGAGGGAGCGGACCGGTGAATCGGGCGCGTTTCTTCCGTCACGACGGGGCCCATTTCGTCCACAGGGCGGCCCACCACGTTCATGATCCGGCCAAGAACTCCCTTGCCCACCGGAACCCTGATGGATCCGCCGGTGTCTCTCACTTCCATCCCCCGAACCAGACCGTCCGTGGTGTCCATAGCAATGGTCCGCACCGTGTTGTCACCGAGGTGCTGGGCCACTTCAACCACTAGATTGTCGGGCTCGTCGCTGATGGCAGGGTTTGATATCAGCAGACCGTTATAGATTGCCGGGAGCTGTTGCTCCGGGAATTCCACGTCAACGACGGGGCCGATTACCTGAACGATTTTTCCCACACTCATCTTAGGATATCCTCCTGGAACCGTTTTCAAATGGATTCGGTTAATGCTTTTATAAAGAGGCTTCTCAGCCTTTCAATGCCTCGGCCCCACCGACGATCTCCATCAACTCGGTGGTGATGGATTCCTGACGCAAACGGTTATGCTTCAGGGTCAGCTTGTAGATCATCTCTTCCGCGTTCGTGGTTGCCGCTTCCATGGCCGTCATGCGGGCTCCGTGCTCGCTGGCCACGGAATCAAGAAGACCCGTGAAGACCTGCACCTGTATGTAGCGCGGAAGAATTCCCTCGAGCAACTCTTCCTCCGAGGGCTCGTAAAGGTATTCCCTGTCACGAGGCGCGTCATCCTGTTCCGGCTTGATAGGTAAAAGCCGTCTAAATGTCACAATCTGGGTAACGGCTGTGCGGAAGCTATTGTACAGGAGATAAACTTCCTGGTAATCCCCTAAATTGAACTTTTCAGCGGCTGCGTCGATAACCTCTCCCGCAAGCTCAAAACTCACCTGATTCATCACGTTGACGAACCTCGCGGCTATCTCTACCGGACGCCTGCGAAAATAATCATTTCCCTTGCGGCCTACGTTGATGAGGTCCACCTGGACGCCCTTGGCCTTCATTTCTTTGAAGAAGGCCTCCGCACGCCGATTCAGGTTGGTATTGAAAGCTCCGCAAAGCCCGCGATCCGCTGTTATGAGGATCAAGAGGGCCTTCTGGACCGGCCGGACCTCCAACATTGGATGGGCGCTGGGATTGGCTCGGGACGCCAACGACATGAGGACTTCCCGCATCTTCTCGGCGAAAGGACGGGCGGCTTTAATGGCCTCTTCTGCGCGTCGCAACTTCGCCGCTGAAACCATCTTCATGGCGTTGGTTATCTTCTGTGTATTCTTGACGCTCGCAATGCGTTTACGTATATCTCTGAGGCTTGCCATATCGACCTCTACATAAGCGGCTGATACAGAGGGGCGTCTTCTCAGCCGTCAACTGCATAATGATCAGACTATCGAAAACTCGGGCGGAGTAAAAATGCCTTTGAAGTTTTCCAGTATGTTCTTCATCTTGGCTTCGAGTTCCGGAGAAATGACCTTCTTCTCCCTGATTTCGGTCAAGACATCGGGATGACTTGATTCCAGATGGCTCAAATATTGTTTTTCGTATTCCAACAGTGCTCGCAGATCGTATGATCGACGAAGCCGTTGGTAGCCGCGAAAATGATTGCCACCTGTTTTTCGGCCGGCATAGGTTCATACTGGGGCTGCTTAAGGATCTCAACCAAGCGGGTCCCCCGTGCGAGCTGGGCCTGGGTGACCTTGTCCAGGTCCGAACCGAACTGTGCGAACGCCTCAAGCTCCCGGAACTGGGCCAGATCAAGTCGGAGCGAGCCGGCAACCTGCTTCATGGCCTTCATCTGTGCGTTCCCGCCGACCCTGGAGACGCTTAGTCCAACGTTAACGGCCGGCCTCACACCGGAATAGAAAAGGTCTGTGGAGAGGAAGATCTGGCCGTCGGTGATGGAAATGACGTTGGTAGGAATATATGCGGACACGTCACCGGCCTGTGTTTCGATGACCGGAAGGGCCGTCAGGCTCCCGCCTCCGAGCGTATCTCCCAGCTTTGCAGCACGCTCCAAGAGTCTGGAATGGAGATAGAAAACGTCGCCGGGAAACGCCTCACGGCCTGGGGGCCGGCGCAGAAGCAGCGAAAGCTGGCGATACGCAGTCGCCTGCTTGCTTAAATCGTCATAAATCATAAGGGCATGTTGACCGTTATCCCTGTAATACTCGCCCATGGTGACGCCCGAATATGGCGCAATATATTGCATGGGCGCGGGATCGGACGCTGTGGCCGAGACCACCGTGGTATATTCCATAGCGCCGAAGCGTTCGAGAGTGGCAACCACCTGAGCCACGGTGGACCGTTTCTGGCCAATCGCCACGTAGATACACTTAACATCGGTATCTTTCTGGTTAATTATGGTGTCAACAGCAATCGCGGTCTTACCGGTCTGGCGGTCCCCGATGATAAGTTCACGCTGCCCACGGCCGATAGGTATCATCGAGTCGATGGCCTTGATGCCGGTTTGCAGAGGCTCCTTCACCGGCTGCCTCTTGATGATGCCTGGCGCCACGACTTCAATCACGCGGAATTCATTGGTTTCAATCGGGCCTTTTCCGTCAATGGGTTGGCCGATTGAATCCACGACTCGTCCCAGCATGGCTGCGCCGACGGGGACCTGAACAATGCGGTTGGTCCTCTTGACGGTATCGCCCTCTTTGATGTGGACGTCCTCACCAAGAATGGCCGCACCCACGTTGTCCGCTTCGAGGTTGAGCACCATCCCCATGATGCCACCGGGGAACTCCAGGAGTTCGCCGGCCATGGCGTTTTCCAGGCCGTGGAGGCGGGCGATTCCGTCTCCTACGCTGATTACGGTGCCTGTTTCGCTGACTTCGACCTTTTTGTCGTAGTCCTGAATCTGCTGCTTGATAATGTCACTGATTTCTTCGGCTCTGATCTGCATTGTCCCTATCCCTTCAAGCTTTCCTTAAGCTGGTTGAGCTGGGTACGAAGCGTCCCGTCAAAAACCATGTCCCCGACTCGGGCCACAAGCCCCCCAATAAGAGCAGGGTCCACCGTGGTGGTCACCAACACTTGCTTGCCGCTTATCTTAGAAAGGGCGTCCGTTACTCGCCCCAGTTCATCCTTGGCCAAAGGTTCGGCGCTTGTCACTTCCCCTCGGGTTATGCCTCTAATTTCGTCTACTTTTCCGCGAAAAGCGGCCTCTATTCCGGCCAACTGATCTATCCGCTTGCGGTCGATCAGCAAATTTACGAAGTTGACCACCATAGGGTCAGTATCTATCTTTTGAAGGATCTGCCCGGAGATCCTCTTCTTGTCATCTTTCGTGAATACAGGGTTGCTCAAGACTTCACGGAAATCCTTGGAGGCTTCCACGATAGAGCACAGGCCGGCCAGATCCTGGGCATACTTATCCAGTGCGTTGCGCTCTTGCCCGATCTCAACCAATGCCTTCGCATAGCGCTTTGCCAGAGTGGTGTCGATCACTTCATACCCCCGACCTTAACAAGGTATTCCTCCACAATTCTCTTGCGGTCGTCCTCGTTGATCTTCTCGCGAATGAGCGATTCGGCCAATTCCACTGCCAATCCCACCGCCTCGCTTTTTCAAGATCATTTTGGCCTTCCGCACTTCCTGGTCGGCTGCCAGCTTTGCAGATTCGACCATGCTCGCGGCCATTCGGTCTGCGTTGGATACAACCTTCTCGCTTTCAATACCGGCGGCCTTGCGCAGTTCGTCGCGCATCTTATCCAGTTCCCGCCCCATTTCGCCTATTTTCTTTTCATACTCGGCGATAGTGCGCTCTGCCCGGTCGCGCTGTTCCTTGGCGTCTTCCAAGTCTTTTTGGATCTGAGCGCGTCTTTCGGAGAAGAAGTTAGCCATAGGCTTCTTGAGGAAATAGACCAGCACACCGATAAGGGCTGCCGTGTTGATCACCCTCCAGAGGAGCATCCACGGACTCCAGGATCCTCCCCCTTCAGATCCTTCGGCAGAGGCAAAGGCTGTGCCGGCAGATAGCACCAGCAGCAGGAGGAATAGAACTAGAGCCTTCTTGTAAGCCTTCATGAGATCGCCCTCCCAAGGACCTTTTCCGTGATTGATTGGGCAAGAGGAGTCATTTGGGCTTTCAGGGTCTTCCGGACCTCTTCGGCTTCGACCTGAATGGAGGCCTTCATCTGATCGACGATCAGTGAAGATTCAGCACGGGCTTTCTCTAGAATGTCGGCTTCCTTCTTCTTGGCCTGGGCCAGCAGATCGCCTTTTTCTTGTGCTGCGGTTTGCCTTGCCTTGGCAAGCTCCTGCTGATGCCGGTTTTCCTGATCCAGAACCTTCTGCTCCAGTTCAACAGCCTTTTCCTGGTCCTTGCGGATCTTTGCTTCCCTTTCCCGTATCTTCGCCATGACGGGTTTGTAAAGGAGGGCGTTCAAGAGGAATAACAGGACGAGGAAATTGATTATCTGGATGAACAGGGTGATATTTAGTTGAATCACTGACGTATTCTCCCGGATTAGCGAAGTTTTACGACCGTCCGGCTTCCTCCGGATGTCGGAACCCACCAGCCACATGACTTCCAACTATCTGATTTTTTTGAAAAAGGATATTGTCTGAGACTCAAACTAAGAATGAATCGGCATAGTAACACCCCGCTCTGGACGTGTCAAGATCTTTTTCTCCAGAGAACAAAGCGTGGGAAAGGCGGGAATTACTAGGGAAAGCCCTCAATTATTGGTCGAGTTTGTGCAGGGCGGTCTTGTCGGGAACTTCTTCGGTGAGACTGTCGCTTTCCTCGTAAGATGGGGGCCATGCCTGCGCTGAGATAGCTTCTAGCGGTTCTTCGTCACCCGCGTGCTCTTGCTCGGGCTCGGAAAGGGATAGCGTTTCCGCCTTCACGGATGCCATGCTGCAAGTTCCTTCGAAGAGGACGCCTTCCTCTACAACGAGGCTCGGAGTGCGAATGTTGCCGTAAATTTTAGCAGGAGGATACAATTCAATCTTTTCCGAGGCCGTGAGATCGCCGTGGACTTCCCCTGCGATTTTCAGGACGTTGGAGTGAATTTCGGCATGAACAACCGAGTCACTCCCCACCACAAGAGTCCCTCTGCTGATGATTTCCCCCTTGAAGCTCCCGTCAAGGTGTACCACCCCCGAAAACGCAAGTTTGCCCGTAAACTCGGTTTGGGACCCGAGAAATCCGCTTACCGCGTCACTCTTAGGTTTTCTGAATCGGAGCATGTCACCTCCAAATTGCCGGGAGCGGGCTCGTGAGGCACCCGACCCGTGTCAGCCACTCTTTGCTTAACATAGACCGTCGCCAGCTTCAAGCAATAATTTAATCTATCTTCCCAAGCAGCCGTGAAAACGTGTTCTACCCGCGTCCAGGTATCTTGCGATCGAACGTTTTGCCTTTGGCAAAATGAATCGAGGGTACCGTTCGAGTAGTCTACTTTTGCGTTGACCCGTCACATCCTGTGGGGTCGGACAACGGCCTTCAATGACGCCTGGCTCCAGAGTTTGTGCCCGCTCGGCGAAGCTGATACGCGCGGAGGCGCTGTTCGTACGTCGGCCATATCTTCCTGTACACTCCGGGAATAGACCCCTTCTCCTGGAAGCCTTGCATGATCTTCGTGGACAACTCTGATTTTTCGGGTGAGGAGAGCTGTGCCTTGACCTTCTGATAGTCCCGAACCTCCGGGTACATGACCATCGGAATGCAACCTGTGGCAGGTTTGGGAAAGGCTTTGCAAGCTCGGCCATAAATCTCCAGGAAATCTTCATCCTGAATGTTGCCGAAAGATATTTCAGTCGCCTCGCAGGGCTGCACCTCGCCTGTGGAGGTTACGAAAAGGTATTCGAAACGGCACTGGCACCCCAATGCCGGGTCCTTTTCCAGCCATGTCGAGAGCCCGCTCAGGGGCGGGTGTGAACGAAAAGCCGGATCTTTGAACAGGTCCTGTTGTAACTGTGCAAGAACCGGGCTGTGGGCCATGACTCCCCGGCAGGCTTCACGCCCAGAGGGCTTCACTTCCATGACGCGGATTTCAGCGACTCCCAGGTCTCGTGCAAAGTTGTAGTATTCTATAAAATTTTGCGGATCCTGCAGGTCCTCCGGGGGAACCAGCGACAGGCAAGTATAGATTCCTGCCTTCTTGAAGCTCTCCACAGCCCGGCAAGCATTGTCAAAGGCTTCGGGATGGCCCCTGAGGCGGTTGTGTACCTCGGGTTTATAGTGATCCAGGCTCACCCACGCACCGAACAGACCATTTGCCTTGAGTTCCGCAGCCTTTTCAGGAGTCACCCCATACCCCGTGGTGAACATCCACAGACAGATATCGTCGCTGACGCTCTTCACGAGCCTGAGAAAACGATCGTACCGATACATGGGCTCGCCGCCGTGCAGGATAATTGACGGGACACCCAGATTCTCAACCTGGCGTATGGTCTTCTTCAGCAGCTCTTCATCAAGGTCCGTCTCAGTGTTGTGCCGCGCGTTGGTGGAGCAGAATGCGCACGCGTACGGACAACAGTTGGTCGTGGAAATGGAAACAATCCCCGATGGAAGCTCAGTAAGGTCCAAGTTATTAAGGTAATTCGAGATCCTTTTGTCAAAAGCTCGGGATGGGAAGGGCGGAAACGTGCTGTCCAGCATGACCGCATCGCCGAACCGCACCATATGGCGATACTTCAAAACTGTAGTCTCAAGAAAGGATAACTTTATGAAATTAAAAAGTGTATCTCCTGCACTCAGCCCCTTTTCTTTCCTCTTGGCCCGGTTGTCCGGATTGAGCATGAGGCCGAGGGCCCGCAGGAAGACCCGGACAAACATCGGATAAATCGCAAGACCCGCAATATTAGACGTTCGGGTAGAATTCAAATTCATCGACAACTCCTTGCTCCAGCCAATTCGAATATGCGCCTCGCCAGACGCTGAGGGCACAATTCCCACTATTCCGGTACGGCTCACTTTATCACCTCGAATGAGGAACTGTCAAAACTGTCGGCAATTCTCGGGCATTCATTTCGTCGTCCGCGGGGAAAGAGCATGTCCTTCTTGTGGCTCCTCCTCTGTTCCGTTCAAATTCCCGCAAAATTCCCCTTGAAAAAAGGTGCGTTAAATTCTCGGGACAGCCCAAATTTGTGCCATCGCGATAAAAACGATAGTATAAGGTTGAGCGCGAACAAGAGAAGGAGCAGAGACTTCAGCCCGCGGGCATAGAGCCATATACTCCTGTGCATCGAAAATATCATGTGTGCGAACAACTGATCGCGTGGGGCATCCCGCGGGACGCGGGACCGTGCCCCCACTATTTGTTACTTTGAAGCGGAAGAGAGATGCCCACATCTAAGAAACCCGTTGTGGTTGTCGGAGGCGGAGTCGCCGGCCTGGCTGTGGCCAAAACCCTATTGGCCAATGGCATTGGTTGCACCGTCGTGGAAAAAGAGAATCACCTTGGCGGAAGAGTGCGGGATTGGGCGTGCATGGCCACCAATCAGTGCCTGAGGTGTTTTTCCTGCTCTCTGGGGGATCTCGTGGATGAGGTCAATTCCTTCCCCAACGCAAAGGTCATGAAGAGCGCCGAACTGTCGTCAGTGACAGCTTCCCGAGGAGGAATTCATGTTGGAGTGAGGTCTTTGGCAAGCAACACGGACGAGCTTGTGGAGGCTGAAGCGCTTGTGATCGCGACAGGGTACCAGCCGTACGACCCGTCTGAAAAGCTGTTTTGGGGCTACGGGCGCCTGGAGGGCGTGCTTACGCTCAAGGACATGAATGCATACGTGCGCAACGATGACCTTGATGGATTTACCAGCGGGATTCCAGGCCCTGCCAAAATAGCCTTTTTTCAATGCGTGGGTTCCAGGGACGCAGCCATAGGGGCTAACTATTGCTCGCAATATTGCTGTGAAGCCGCTTTGAGGATGGCTCTGAAGTTGCGCCAAGAACATGAGGACTGGGAGATAACGATCTTCTACATAGACCTCCAAGTCGCGGGCAAATTTGCAGGATCTCTGCTGGCGGAAGCTCGGAGACATAGAATCCGCCTGATTCAGGGTGTTCCGGGAGAAATCGTGCAGGGAGACGACAACATCGCTCCAGATCATTCGGGAAGATGCCGGCCGTAACGTGCGAGAGAGTTTTGACCGGATTGTATTGTCCATCGGCCAGAGGCCATCGCCTGACTCTATGGCCATAGCCGAGAGGGTGGGCTTGGAGCCGGACGAGTTCGGATTTCTCGCTTCGAAAGATCCCTTGGGCGGCGGTCGCACCGGCGTTGCAAGGGTTTACGTTGCGGGAACGTGCAGTGGTCCCGGGGACATCGAGGAGACCCTCATGGACGGCGGGCAGACTGCGGCCGCGATTATCGCAGACCTCTTTGGGAAACGCTCATGATCCACCAGAACTTCGGTTGCTCAGACCTCAATATGCTTCCGGTACTCGTGATTGGAGGCGGTCTTTCGGGAATGATGACCGCCAAAGCACTGAGTGAACTCGGGTTATCCGTAACCATGGTCAAAGTCGGTTCCGTGCCCTCCCGGCTCTATTGCTCGGATGATCGGTCTGGATTTTGAAGATTATTCGCGGTCTCTTTCCGAATCAATGAATAGTATAGAGGTCCATGAATTGCCTGCGCTTCCGGAGATACGGAGAGAAGGGTTTGGCTTCTATTCCGATTTCGGTTCCGGCAAGCCGATGGCTTTACGGTTGCCTGATTTTGACGTCCGGCATCAAACTTGAGGGGCTCTCTTCCGACCTGCCGAAAGGCGTCGAATTAGTCTCCCCTGAACGGTTTTCCGGCAATGGCCGCAGAATTGGATTCCTTCTCGACTACGGTCCCCGATCAAACCCGGCCGCGGGAATGGCCGCGATCAGACAGGCCATCGAGAATGAGAAGGCCGGGGGGGAATCGTTTGTAATCTTTCAGCATGCGCCTGTTTCGCATCTGTTCGGAGAATCGCTTTACGACCTGGCCAAGAGCGTTGGTGTTAAGTTTTACAGGTTCGGCGAAAAGCTTCCCCTTGTCGAGAGGTCTTCGGTCGATAACCCCGACGAGAAGTTTCTCATCACGTTGCAGGACGTCATCGAAACAGGGGAAAATGTATCGCTTCATTGCAATGAAATCCTGGTCGCGCATGGGCATGACCCTGCGTCAGTGCCTCAGGTGTTGCGCGAAGTTTGCTCAAATGACTCCGACGAAGATGGGTTCTTGCTGTCTGACAGCATTCACTGCCATTCAGGCCGGTCTTTCAGGAATGGGATATTCGCGGTGGGGGAAGTCACAGGAGAAACAGACCTGGTCCGAGTGGCCGCGCAGGCTGCCTCCGCTGCGGTCAACGCAAGAGCTTGGATGATGGGGGCCTCGCTGCGGAAGGATGACGAAACGGTTTCAGTGACGCAAGAGTGCATACGATGCCTCACCTGTTATCGAATATGCCCGCACTCAGCGTTTTCCGTAGGCCGAGGCGCCTCAAGATCCACTGTTCAAGCTTCTGCCGCGATTTGCCGGGAATGCGGAATCTGCGTCTCCGAGTGTCCTCGACTCGCGCTGGATCTGAATTCATTGCCTGAACAGGATGTGGTCTCATTCCTTGCCGAAGCAAGAGAGGACCAATCAGAGCCGATTGTGCTCTATGGATGCCAACGATCCGCTGGTCGCATCATGTCTCTTATTGAACTGCCCACAGGCGTTCTATTCTTTCCTGTTCCTTGCGCGGGCCGGGTTTCCGAATCCATACTCTGGGCTACCCTGGCGGCCGGCGCCAAAGGAGTGCTGGCCATTGGCTGTCACCATGGGAACTGCGCGTCTCAAACCGGCACGGACTGGGCGGCAGCTCGAGTGCAGAGCGTATTGGACAAACTTAATCTGCCGCAAGGCTTTGCCTCCAGGGTCGGGTACGCTTCCATAGCTGCCAACGAGCCTGCGCGGTTAAACAGGGTAGTGAATCAGTTTTGCTCTTCACTGAGCGAAGGGCCTGTTGGGAACAAATCAGGAGTAAGCAATGGCCACGGCGTTTGATGGCGCAGCGATAGACTTTTCCTCACAAATTGCCCTCGCCCCTGGCGGGGAAAACCTTCGGGTTTGTCTGACGTGCGGTGAGTGCGTTTCCAGATGCTTTTTGACTGACGGCTATCCGGACATGAATCCGCGAAAGCTTATCAGAAAAGTCTTGATGGGCCGAGAGACAGAAGCTGCAGACTCCGAGTTCATCTGGGCATGCACCCTTTGCGGACGCTGCACCACAGAATGCCCCAAGGACCTTAAGATGGACGTGATCGTCCGCGAGTTGCGCTCTCTGGCGCGAGATCGAGGTAACGCGCCTGCACGAATAGTGGAAGGGGTAGAAAAAGCCCTGGAAGTGGGCAACAATACCGGAATTGCCTCAGAAGAGTTTGTTGACACTGCCGAGTGGATGGCTGAGGAGGCTGAAGAAGAAATGGAGGGCATGGAAGAGGGGGGGCTGGCAATCCCCTTTGACCGGCACGGCGCGGAGTTTCTGTACGTCCCCAATCCCCGGGAATACACTTCAAATCCCCAGATGTTTCAGACGTACCTCAAGTTTTTCTTTTACGCGGGAGTTGATTGGACCCTGTCATCCAAGTTCTTCGACATCACCAATTGGGCTTATTATCTGGGGGATACGAAAGCCGCGACCACCTTGGTGAAGAACTTGGTGGAGGAGACCAGGCGGCTTGGGGCAAAGGTTCTGCTGTCCACGGAATGCGGCCACGGGTTCAAGATCCTCCGAAACGATGCTGAGCGTTGGCTGGGAGAACCATTGGGCTTCGAGGTCATGTCCGTAGTGGAACTCGCGCACCAGCTTAACGAGGCCGGGCGGCTTCCGATCAAGCCGGGCGCCATCCAAGCCAGCGTCACGTATCACGACCCCTGCAATGTCGGCCGCAAACTCGGAATTTACGAGCCTCCCCGTGAGCTGATCCAGGCCGTAGCTACGGATTTCGTCGAATTGTGGCCGAACCGCAAGTACAGCATCTGCTGCGGAGGGGGTGGCAGTGTCGGCCAGAACACTGACATGGGCAAGAAGCGGCTGGAGCATGCCCGGATGAAACATGACCAGATCATGAGCACAGGCGCCGAGATCGTTGCCACGTCCTGTCAGAATTGCTTGAGTCAACTAGGCGACCTCCAGGCTCGATACAACATGCCTGTGGAGGTCAAGTCCGTAATTGAGCTATTGGTTGAATCGATGGAGGCCTGAACGCGGATGGAGTCCTCCATTGTGTCCACGGTCCACCGCAGCCAATGTAGTGATTCTGCGTCGGCTTTACGATGACATCCCGGCATTAAGGTGCTTGGAAAGAACCGGTGGCGTGCGATCCGCTGGTAGCCTGTCGACCGCGAGCTTATTTTCTGGGAACTTTAACCCAAAATGGAGGTCATGATTTCGTAGAAATTGGACGAGAGGTGAGATGAATGGAATCACTCAACGAACTAATCAACCTCGCACAACTCATCCTTGACAACGGATTCGATCCTCAGACTTTTCTGACGTGGAAAGAAGCAGCTTTTATCTGCCTTCTCGGGTTGCTGGGACCTCTTCACTTTTACACGAGGAGCTTCGGTCGGATCACTGGAAGAGCCGATGAGAAGGGACTTCTCGCCGGAGAGGGTTTGCTCATTGCAGCCAGAGAGGAAATTGTTGGGGCTGTGACCAACAGCTCGGCACCGTCTGGTGGAACCGTCTCGCCTTCCTCACATGAGTTTCTCGCCTGGTTCAGCCGTCCCAAGAAATGGTTACCACTAAGATTTCTTCAAGCGGGAACGGCAACTACTCCAGAGATTCAGGAGTGATGCTGGTCCTCAATAGACCATGCTCAGCAGTTGTAGGGCGGGCCGTGCCCGCCAATTGTTTAATTGGCGAGCATGGGCCGGCCTACTTGGCTCATGGGTGCGGTCTACCTAGGCTGGTGGGACAGGCTTCCAGCCTGTCTATCCTGTCTGTCGGAATCGCAAGATGCCCGTCGCCACCAAACATTTCTTTTTAGGCCACTATTTTTAAAACCACCTAGCTAGCCCTCCATTTTATTCCGATAAACAAGAATTGGGCGAGTGGTCAAACGAGCAAGATTGAGCGCCTCATCGCTAATCAATTTCAGATATTTCGGACGCTTGTGGCCATAAGCCCCTAAGACGATCAAATCGTATCTATGCACAGCCACATCCTTAAGGATTTCTTCCACCAGATCCCCTTTTACCATCTTGGTAATCGGGTCATAATCGGACTCTCGCAGGATCTGAGCGCCGCGTTGGAGTGAGGCCCTTGCGAACTCGTCACTTTCGCTCTGCCCCGTTTCCTGCACGTGCAGCAGACTGATTTCAGCATTCTTGCCCGCCAATAGAGGAGCGATGAAGGACAGGGCTGCTTCATCATTTTGCGAACCTCTGTACACCACCAGGTACACTCCGTATCTCACGGAATTGGCGAACAATGAGCACCGGCTGTTGGGCATAGTGCAGAATCTTAGCATGTACAGCGCCCAAGAGGAGGCCCTTCAGGGATGATTGTTCGTGGGAGCCCAGCACAACCATGTCGTAACCGTCTTGTGCGGCATTCAGAATTTCCTCGGCCGGATCTCCAGAGATTACCTGAAGCTCGCAGGGAATTCTTGCATTCAGGCACGGTTCGCATGCGTCGCGAAACTGTTCTTCCACCGACTGCACGTCTGCTTCCATTGCGTTTTCCAGGCTGTCTTTGGTCAGGAAAGGCGCATAGCTTTCGGCCACGACATCGGCCAAATCGGGCGTAACGTGCAGTGCATCCACCTGAGCGTCCAATTTGTTCAGCAGATGGCATGCGTAGCGAAGCCCTATATAAGTTTCCGGGTTCTTGTCAACTGCTACTAAGACTTTCATTCTTTGCTCCTCTTGTGTCCGGACCTGTGTAATTCCAGGGCTATCGCATTACCAAAACGGACGTCGGGCACTTGCTGACAAATCGCCCAACCCAACCGCTGGAAAAGAAATGACTCAGAAGCGATTTTTTCCCCACCCAAAGGGCCAGAAGATCCTGCCCGACTTCTTGGCTTATAAAACGTTCAAAATCGGAGACTTCGGTCAACCGAGTGTTGACCTCCACGTCCCGGTCGCTGTAGTAGTCACCGATTTCAATTAAACGGGTGTACACGGATTTGTTCATGTCGCCATTTTGGCTTAAGCCCACAAGTTCCAATCGTGCTCCGTGAATAGTGATCATCTGGTTGATTATTTCAAGAGATTCCTGGCTTATATATCCCTGGTCCAGGCAAGCAAGTATCCTCTTTACCGGCTGTTGCTCCTTGACCAGCAGGACGGAGCAGCCTGCATTGCTCACCACCTCTTGAGGCACAGATCGAAATTTCTCCCATGCGCAACTGTCGCCCTTCGTGCAACCGAGCACAATCAAATCTGTGCCTTCTTCCGCTGATTCTCCCACTATCTCTGCCGCGGGCTTTCCAACCCGCATGCGGACTTTGAATTCCTTCTTTCGCCCGCGAACCACTTTCACCTCTTCCCAGAGCCCGTCCTTCAGAGGGAACCATTCGTACTTTCCTTCCTGCGTCTCATAAGGGGAGCCGTCTTTGTCCCAACTATTCAGGAACGAATCCCGGTAATGTTGTAGGGCTTGGCTGATGGCTGCGCTACCAGGCCAAGAAGTCGCCTTTGCGGGAGGATGTATTCCCAGCAGGGTCACATCCGCCCACGTATTCATGGCCAGCTTGACCAATACCTGAAGTGCATATTCACTGTAAGGATGTTCATCTGCTGCAAACAGGATTCTCATAATGCTTTTCCTTTCTCATCGCCGGGCCGACGCCGCTTCGCAACCCATTGCGGACAGTTCGTGAGATAATTGATGACGATCTTTCTTTGTGGGCATGGACAACGGTCTCACCGCACACTTTTGCGTATCCTCAGTAAAATGCCACAAGCGACGAGGTCTTTATCATTGCAAGCCAATGTAGGCCCGGCTGGTCTTTCTTGACGTCTCTTTCAAGGGCGATTGCCACCAAAGGAAAGTTCAGCGATTCATCCGTGAGATCTTCGTGACTAGAAGGCAGGTTGTCTTGAACTGCGACCTGTACAACCTGCTTGCTCCAGAAGACTGCGAGCTTTTTCAACCGCTTCTCGAAGGACCTCCCCTTCGCCGTTCCCAGAAGGCAGCCCCAACAGCAGAGGGACGGGGCAATCTCTCCAGATCTTCTGAAAGACCTGAGCAACAGTCTCGGTGGCGGTCGGATTCAAACAAAGAATCAATACCTGATTGACTTTCCTCAATGCTCGAACCCAAACCACAGGGAAAGCAAACTTTTTATAGAGCTTCGAGTGAAGCTGCTTGTAAATTGAGCTCGCATTCCAGGAGAAGTGTGATCCTTCCACATACAAGCCGAAGTCTTCCATTTGCATGATCTTCAGCAGTTCGGCTTCGCGGTCCCCGTAGATGACCCGCGGCTGCTCTAAGTCGGGGCAGAAGTCCATTTCTGCAGTGATCATCTCCGAGATTTCGTCCTTGCCTTCCCGTATCATCTCGCGTTCCATGGTTCGGCTGGCCCAACCGGCTCCAATGAGCGATCCGTCGGAGGGGAATTCCTTGACATAAACGGGATGAACCTCCATTGGGATACAGGCGCCCAGTTGGCAGGCAAAACGTATGGCGAGGCTGGATGCCAGGTCCACTTCAATTGATACCAGCGTCTTGATCAACGTGCATTCCTCCCATTGAAATCTGAAGGTTCGTTGCGAAACCAGATCACAACGATACTGGACACCGTCATTTCTCCAGGCCTCTAATTTTGGACTCGGCCCTCGAAACTACATCCTGGATCTCACTCAGCTTGAAAGGTTTGGCAATGAAGTCAAAAACGCCTTTGTGGAAGGATTCCTTGGCAGTCTCCATAGTGGCGAACCCCGTTATCACTACTACCTCGGTCTTCGGAGAGCGCCGTTTGGCTTCCTCAAGCAGTTGCATGCCGTCCACACCTTTCATCTTCAAATCAGTGATGATGATGTCGTAGTCTGTCTGCCTAATTTGATCCAACGCTGCAGCACTCTCAGTAAAAGCGTCCACTTCGTACCCTTGTTTCTCGAGTGCCGGCTTCAAGCGTTTGCAGACAATCGGCTCGTCATCCAACAATAGAATTCTGAGCTTGTTTGCGTTCATTTTCTACTCCTTCTATGGAGGCAGCCTCGGTGATTTCGGCGTGTTGGTCGAAGAACGAAGCCACAGATTCGGCTATGTCGCGATCGTTCCTTAGCTGAATGTCTAGCTGCCTTGTGAACCCGATCAGTCTCCCCAGGCCGAGGAGACGGTGTTGGATTTCCTCTTTGGGAAGATGAAGGATTCTGGCAACGACGAGATCGCCCTTAATCGTAACCGCGAAGTGATAGCTCGACAGAATTTCGGCCAGAACTTGTGCTCGCCGGGAACGGCGGGTGATGTCCGTCACGCCTCCTACGAACCTGAAGTAGATGTGGTTGTGATGAGCCTCATCATGCATCCTGGCGTCAATGAGGTTGAAATGGTATCCGAGACGCAGGTGCAGGTTCATGTAGATATCACTGATCACGGCCAAATTGAACCCATCAAGGGCGGTGCCGGCCGCATCCCAGTTTCTCGTAAGGCTTGACATCAGGCCCTTGATATCCACGGCAACGGGCTCGGTGCTCCACGTGCCGGGTCTCGACACGCCCGCCCACAAAGCCTTGAGGGGTAATGATTGAATCTGATCTGCTCGAATAGTGTTTCCCTCAGCCAAGGGATCGAGTCCTCCTCCCAGGTCGAGAATTTTGAGCCCCATCGGAAGGTCGGAGGCCAGGGTCCACACTTTGGCACCTTTGAACCGTTTCAGGAATGTCGGCAGGTCGATGAGTTCCTGGACGGCCTTCTCATGTATGAATCTGATCGTGTCGTGGACGGATTCACATCCTTCGGGAGTGAAATCATTGGACTGAGGATCGATCAGGTGGAGCGGGGCCACTCGCTTGAGGATTCGTCTCAGAAGCCGGAATTCAGGGGCTTCTTCGAAAACCGTTGACTGGACGAGTTCGTAGCGAATCAACTCATCCACGCGTCCCTCGTAAATGATCCTATGGTGGGTATCCAGTGTAATCTCCATGCCGTTCCTAAGGAGGCCGGTCACCTTGTCCACCCCTATCAGTGCGGGAACGCGAAATTCCCGGGCTATAGTGGCAAGATGTCCCGCAACCGAGCCTCGCTCGGCAATTATCGCAGAAGCTTTCGGCACTACTTGAGCCAGCCAGGGTGCGGTGTACCTGGTAACAAGAACCGCGCCCTCCGAAAATTCGGCCATATCCTCATTCGATTGTACAATATGGACAGGGCCGGAGCCGACACCCGCATGCGCGACTACACCTTCTTCCTGCACAATCACGGGGTACAGAGAACAGGATTCACAAATATCCTCGTCCGTTCCGCTCATGGTCTCGGGAGAGGCCAAGCGCCGGCACTGAAGTAGTCGGCAATTGCCCTGTGAGTCTACAGCCCACTCTATTTCCTGGGGACGCTTGAAATAGCGCTCCAATGCAACTCCCCACTTGGCCAGGACGCGAAGAGTTTCCTCCGAGATGGCAGGTGCTTCTTGCCGGTCCGGGGGAATTTGCATTTCCTCTTCACCGCCGCCTTCTGCCGCCCTCAACAAAAGCTCTTTTCGGGCGATTTTCGCGTTCTTGATTTTGTATGGCGGCTCTTTTTCGGCCACGTATTGGTCAAGGGCATCTCTTCCTTCCACAACTGTTCTTCCCAGGCCGAAGGACGCGTAAATTGCCATACAATCCTGCTTCGGGGATTCCAGACAAACGGTCTGCAGGACTCCGCTTGCCCTGCTGTGGATCATCTTCTGGCAGAGCACTGCCATTGCCGTCTCTTCGCCTATCAAACCCATTTGACGGCGATAATTCATGGCTTCAGGAGAGTACAGACTGGCCAGTACCATTTTGTAAGTTTCAAGGATTTGTTCGGGGGGCACGTTCAGTTCCGTCTGATGAAGTCCCGCAAAGGATAATTCACCGTCTTCACCATATGCACTGCTCCGAACCGCCCAATTGTGTTCCCCGTCTTCCTTATATTGTGTAATAGCCTTGGCCAGGTCCTGTGGAATTACACCGGCAAGAATGCTGTAACGAATTTGGCTCGACGCCTTAACCAACTCCTCTTTCCCTGAGATCCAGGATTCGATCCATGTGTGAATTCGGTCCTCAAGGTCGTTATGTTCCAAAAACCGGTAATAAGCTCGGCTGGTGATCACAAATCCGTCGGGAACAGGAAGTTGGAGGCGATGAATTATCTCCGCCAGTGTATTCGCCTTACCCCCGATCAGCTCAGGGTTGTCAACAGGAGCATCGGATAGGGGAATTACGTACGGGGCCTCAGATAGCCTCAGCCGGCCTCGAAGCTCGGACTCTATCGGAAAGAAAACACGATCCAACGCAGAGTAGAGCCCCAGGTACCGGTCAGATGCTATGAGGTTCAGCCCTTTAACCATGCGCAGCAACACGGCCTGGAGTTCGCGTACGGAGTCGTGCAGATATTTTCGGTCAAATATATAGTCCCCGCCGGACTTTTCACCCAGGTCAGCCATGAGTTCCATGGCTTTCTGGTGGTCTTGAAGCAGTTCCTGAAAGCGCTCAAAGATCTGAGGAAACGCCACCAGCTCACGCTTTCGGGCGAACAGCCTGTGAAACATATTCGCGAGGGCTGAAAACACTTTTAATTCCCCGACTCCGGCAGTAGCCTATTCACTTAAAGACCCTGAAGCCGCCGCTTAGTGTGCTCCTTTTCCCTTAAAGACAAACCCCGTAGCAAAGCCTGTAACAATGGCTATAAACACCGCCAGGAGGCCATACGCCGTTGCGTGATGATGGGCCAGGGAAGCCAGAATCGCCGGTAAACCTTCCATAGTGACCGGAAAGTCAACGCATTGCTTTTCTGCCAGGCTTCCCTTGTTAAGGACATATAAGCATATTTGATAGTTCCCAGGCGAAATCTTGCCCGGAAGTTGGATTTTCCCTTCGACGGTAGACCGATCACCAGAAGTTCCGGACAGCACTTTTATCGAACCGGGGAAAACGCCATACAGCCCGCCGCTCTGCTTCAACTTCAGAAACTGCTGAAAGATCTCGGACGGTTCTACCCCCGGCCCCGAACCGGAAAATTTCACCTGCTTCTGCAGGGCCGCGTACCCCCATGCGGAATCAGGGTTATTCGAAGCTGACAAGACGTTCGGATCAGTGCTCATGAACAGGTACAGAGAAGGTGCGCCTTCGACATCAATTTCCCCTACGTTCATCCATAGTCCGCCACGACGTCCTTTACGCATCAACTGATCTTTCAGCGCCGGTCCTTTGAATTCTATGATTGCGTCTGTCCCTTTGGGTATATTCGCCGAAACCGTTATCTGAGAGCCCTGGAAAAACTCGCTGATGGCCAGGCTGGAGGGTGCGACTTTCAGCTCGTCCATCGCGCAGGCCGCAATTGACGGAAATCCGATTCCCAATGCGAACCCCACAACAAAAACAACCGCCTTCCATGGATCTGCTTTGCCCTGCAATTCAGTGTCCCCCCTTGTATGCCAACATTATGTCAGGTGAAAGGATCAAGCCTAGGAACATCTGGATCATAACGACCAGAACCAGGGATGCCAGCAGTATCTTCAACTGATCCCCCTTCAGCCTCCGGCTGAGACGGGCCCCGAATTGAGCCCCTATTGTCGATCCAATCAACAGGAGGATCGCGAGCACGAGATCCACTGTGTGGTTTGTGATGGACTGCATTATGGTTACGTCAACACAGGTGAACAATATCTGAAACAGGCTCGTTCCGACCACCACGTGCATGGGCATCCGCAACATGTACACCATTATGGGAACCATGATGAATCCTCCTCCGACTCCCATAATGGCTGCCAAGACGCCGACAAAAGCTCCCAAGATCAGAGGGAGCACAGGAGACAACGTGACTCCCGACTTGGCGAAATGCATCTGGTAAGGAAGTGCCCGAATCAGGCGCAAATAAAGAGACGGTTTTGTCGGTTTGGCCTCTTCGACCTCCAGGGTCGGCTTTCTCAGATTCTGGAGGCTTTCCAAGAACATGTAGAATCCGACGACCCCCAGCATCACCACGTACGTGATTTTGATGACAAAGTCCGCGTTTCCCATGCTGCGCAGAACCTTGATCAGCTCCACCCCGAGGGTGCCACCCACTACCCCGCCCACTAGGAGCAGTATTCCCATCTTGAAGTCGACATTCCCCATTCGGTAGTGAGCGTAAGTCGCTGACGCGGACGCTGCAACAATCTGATTGGAATCAGAGGCAGCCGCGACAGTGGGGGGGATTCCCACCATGATCAGCAATGGAGTCATGAGGAAGCCTCCTCCCACTCCAAATAGCCCTGATAAAAAACCCACAGCTCCACCCAAACCTAGAAGGATCAGGATGTTTACGCTGCTTCCGGCAATCGGCAGATAGATGCTCCAACTCATACCATGGTCTCCCTCAGAAATCTTTAAAGATGGAGATCAGAAACACGAGTTATGTGTCCGCCTTTCTGAACAAGCAGAATCTCGCCCGCGAATTCGTTGTGAAGGCGCCTTAATTGCGGGCCCGGACTCGATCCCTCCTTGGCGCCTGAATCCTGGGGCGAGGCTAGGACGATGAACTGAATCGACGGTTGGGACCGAACAAATGTGATCAATTCGTCAATAAGGTCACCAGAGCTGAAAAAGATCTCCAACTTCACTCCGGCTTGCTGACTCTCGTTCAGTACCCGATCCAGCCACGGACACTGACTGCTGTCGAAGTCCTGAGTGACGACTTTTGATCCTGTGATGTTGCTCAGGCTTTTCGAGGAGGACACTACGATCAAAGAGAGCGGCGAGTCTATTCGAGCGGCCAACTGGATCCCATAAAAGATCGAGTGATATGCAACGGAATCGGGATTGACAGCTACAAGGACTTTCTTACCCATGTCCAACTCTCCGTCCTCTTATAAGCACTTTTGATGCCATACTATAATGTCCATCAAAATCGGTGGTATACCACGGAGAGTACAGTGATAGTGCGGAGTTTTTGTTTCATAATGGAACGATGGCCCGGCGTCCCACGAGAAGGGCTGGCCTAAAGCAGTTCAGCAATGTTTCATTATGAAATATGATTTGGAATTAAAGGATGGCCGACGTTTTGTGGTCGCTGCATTCAGGCAGGGAGCCTGCTTGTCACGTTGGTTTTGACAGTCCGTACTTCTTCATCTTTCGCCAGAGGGTCGTTCGAGGGAGATCCAAAATCCTGGCAGATTGACCAAGATTATATTCCGTGGAGGCAAGAACCTTCTCCAGGGTACTCACGCTCCTGCTCTTCCAATGTGGGCCATTTACCGTACGGGATCACAGAGTATTCGCGAAGGTCCACCGGCAGATCGTCTACAGTCACGGTATCTCGTTCAGCCAATGCAACCGCGCGTTCAATGATATTTTCCAATTCTCTGACGTTTCCGGGATACGTATAGGCAAGGAGAACCTCTTGGGCAGCGGAATTAATTCCGCGGATCTTCTTGGAGAATTTGTGCGAGTACTTTTGCAAGAAGTGGCCGATCAACAGCGGAATGTCGTCTTTTCGTTGCACGAGGCTGGGGAGGGCGATCTGCACTACGTTGAGACGAAAAAACAGATCTTCCCGGAATCTCCCTTCCTGGACGACTCGCTTGAGATCCTTGTTGGTGGCCGCAATAAACCTAAGATCCAATTGAATAGGTTTGTTGCCGCCGACCCTCATAATCTGTTTTTCCTGGATCACGCGCAGCAATTTCCCCTGCATGGCTAGAGGCATGTCGCCGATCTCGTCCATAAAGGCGGTGCCCCCATGAGAGGTTTCCAGTATGCCTATTTTTGTGGCAGTGGCCCCGGTGAACGCCCCACGCTCATAGCCGAAAAGCTCGCTGGAAATTAGCTCCTCGGTAAATCCGCCGCAATTGAATGCAACGAAAGGTCTATCCCTGCGCCGGCTCTCTCTATGAATCGACCGTGCTACCAACTCCTTGCCCGTTCCGCTTTCGCCCTGAATCAAAACATTGCAATCAAGAGGCGCCACCTTGCTGACCATGCGAAAGACATCCTTCAAGATTGGGCTCACCCCGATAATTTCTCCTAGACCGTCGCAAGCCTCCAGTCTGGATTTGAGGTCGCGATTTTCGAAGAGCAGTCTTTTGTGCTCCAGGGCCTTGTCCGTAAGGTTTCTGATCTCCTCCAATTTGAAGGGCTTGGAAACATAATGAAAGGCGCCAAGTTTTACCGCCTGGATCGCGGAATCAATTGATGCGTAGCCAGTGATGAGAATGACCTCCGTCTCCGGAAAACGGTTCTTTACTTGCTTGAGGATGTCGATTCCATTCATTCCGGGAAGGACAACGTCCAGAAAGGCGAGGTCGCATTGGGTGCTTTCCAGGCTCTTGAGGAATTCCTCACCCGAGTCGTAGGTGTGTACAATGTGATTCTCTTTGGCGAGCGCCTTTTGAAGCCGTGTTCTTACTATAGCTTCGTCGTCAACCACCGCTATGTGCATTGCTTGCTCCGGATGGCTGTGAATTGTTGGACTCAGCGGGAAGAATGATCGTGAAGGTTGTGCCCCGCCCTTTTTCACTATGGACCTCGATGCCCCCTCCGTGCTTCTGCAATATGCCGTAGGTGACCGAAAGCCCCAGACCGGTGCCTTTCCCGACATCTTTCGTAGTGTAGAATGGATCAAAGATACGTGGAATGTCCTCGGGGTCAATTCCGACGCCGTTGTCGGCTACCTCTATCCGAAGATATCGGTCGCCGTTGGAAAGGGAGCCGCTGACGCTCAACTTTCCACCTTCGGGCATTGCATGGATGGCATTGATAAAGAGGTTCAGAAACACCTGTTGAAGGCTCTTGTAGTCCCCGTGAACACAAGGAAAATTCTCAGGAATATGCTTTTCCGCCTCCACATTGGACACGAGCATCTGGTTGCCCACCAACTTGAGAGTTTCATCAATAACAGAAGAAATAGCAATGGAGACCATTTCGGGGCGTTCCGATCTTGAAAAATCAAGCAGATTCTTCACTATCTCAGAAGCTCTATCCGCCTGAGCCAGGATGTCCTGAATCATTCCCAGCGCCTCATCGTGGTCGAGTTGGTTGAAGTCTTCCTTGACGGCTTCTGCGGTTAGCACAATATTGTTGATCGGATTGTTAAGCTCGTGGGCAATTCCCGAAGTAAAAGTCCCTATGGCCGAGATTTTCCTGGCCTGAACAAGCTGCTCCTGGCGTTCCTCCAATTCGTGTATCATCCTGTTGAAAGCCCGAAACAGAGGGAGGAATTCCTCGGAATGGCTTTCGTCTTCGCGGATGGGCGTAAAGTCGCCGCCGGCGATCTTCTCCATAGCCTGTTGCATTTGGATCAAGGGCCTGGTCATCAATCTTGAGATGTAAACGGCGACCAGGATACCCAGGAAGCAGAAAAACCCCATTGAAATGACAAATAGATACAGGGCTCGGCGGAAGAGCCGATCTATTTTGGCACGTTCCTCCTTGGCCCATTGGCCCGCTATATCCAAAAGCTGCTGGCCGGTCACTCGCAACGACTCTTCCAGCCCGGAAATGTCGGGTTGCGATCCGGCCGCTTCGGCAGATTTCAGATTGGCCTGAATCCGCGAAAGTGTCTGTCTGTAGTCGGCCAATGTCCCCGGGAAAGGGGATTCCGCGCCTTTTTGAGTCAGCCTGAGGATGCTGTTCTCGTGTTCCTTGTAGAGGCTCTCCACACCATCCACATACGATGCCGCTTCATCGAGGCTGTGTTGCTGCTTATAGAGGAAGAAGTTCTTTTCAAATCGGCGAATTTCGAGAATGTTATTGACCAGATCGTCCGCGACTTCCACCAGCCTCAATCTATGGCCGATCTCTCTGTGGATCTGAAAACTTAGAGCCGCAAAAACCAGAACGGACAGAAAGCAGAAAAGAAAGGCCAAAATTATTTTTCGGCGAATCTTGAAGGTCGCCTTCTTCATGGGAAAAACCTTGCCGCTCAGATTCGGGGTGAGCCGATATTGCCAGTTGCACCGGCTTTCGCAAGAATTTGATGCTAACAGAAAGCCGAATGCTAATCAATATCGCCAACTAGAGGATTTGAGGTGAGATTATGCTCCGCGTGGTCTGCAATGTCTTTATACGGATCAAGAGCCTCTCAAGAGTTGTTGTATCTGGGCCTTGGGGACCATCCCCACAAAGGATGCTGTGACCTGACCGTTACGCACCACGAAAATCGTTGGTATCCTCCTGATTCCGAAAGTTCGTACCAATTCCCGATCCGTTGTCATGACCAATCCTACCACGGCCCTGCCTTTTGTCTCTCTTGCAACCTCATTGAGGACGGATTCCATCCGCCTGCACGGCATTCAAGTATTGCTGTAAAACTGAAACAGGACCGGGTACGTTTTCGATGCTTCCACTACCTCCTTCTTGAAGTCGCCGGACGCGAATTGCCTCAACACTCCGGTAACGTATCTAGGTGTTTCGGGAGCGGGCGTTGCCGTTTCCCGAGGCCGCGCAACTTTTGGGGCAGCAGGCTCTTTGGGGACCGCAACAATTCGTTCCGGGGAAAGGTTTATTTCTCGGCCGTCTTCGATCTTGACTTCAGAGGAGTCTATGCCCGTGCTTTCCAAGTCATTAGAGCTATCCAGCGGCTGGCCTGCTTCACTCTCAACTTCCTGAAAGGATTGAGTTCTCAGATCAAGAGCGGCAATCTTTGATTTCTCCGTTGCCCTATGCGAAGACCAAAGCAGCACAGCTCCTCCGATAAGCGCGAAAATCACTATGCTTAGAATAACGGAAGCCCAGCCCTTACCACCACCCGGATCAGGATCTCGCGTGAAACGAGGCGAAACACTCGAAAGGCGATCTTCTTCCACCTGACGAGCGACAAACTTCGCCACAACAACCCCGCATGCGGGGCACTCACGCACTTCCGCTGCCTGTGGTGCATTACACGCGGGGCATCGCCATTGGGGCTGCCCGGGCATTTCACGAGACGGTTTGGACGAGCCACTGAGAGGCTGCAATAGGCGCATTTCGTTTTCGGTCAGAAGTCCTGCGGTCGACAGTTGCTTGAGCACATATCCGAACGACTTGTCCGACAGACCGTACTTGCGTTTCAGTCCGGAATAATCCATTCCCGACCGAATATCCGCGAGAATCTCTTTGGCGCTGAGTTTTCTTTTCCCGGATTCGGTCATGGGAGAGTTCCTGACATTAAATGGGCCAAATGATGGATAATAGTTCACCGGAGAGATCGCGGAGATCGCAGAGAATTCTATTCTATTTCCGTTGCTCTCCGTTGAGGAACAGCGCATGCGAGCCTGCGCCAGTGAAAATGATGGTGGCCTGATTGGTACTGCACTGAGTCATGCGATGGTGTGCGAACTGATTTTCCTCTCTGCGTTTTCAGTCTCGTGGGATGCGGTGAGCTAAGCGAACCGCATCGCTGGCGAAAAAAACCGCGAATGATGCGGCTCTCGTTGGTCACCGTATCCTTCGCGAAATCAGTAGGACCGGCATCTTGCCGGTCATTCATCTCTCCGCTGACCGGCAAGATGCCGGTCCTACTCTGCAAGATATTGACGAATCGTTCAGCGTCTAAAAAACGCCACGAAATCTTTCGGATAACTCCCTTTCAAATATCGTTCAACAGTGCTCTTGTCCTGAAGAGGGGATAACCTGTCTTTCTTGACGATTTTTCCATTGCCGTCGGTGGAATAGAGGACTCCTACAGCATTGCCGGGATTGGCGTCCGCGTGGATTGCCCGGACGCATCCGGCAAGCACGAGCGCTTTAGCGAGATCAGAAGTATTGATATGATGCCCCACGGCAAACACGAGGTTTCCATCGGGGCGTATTCCAAACGCACTGCGAGTGGCCAAAAACCAGAGGTCGCCCGAAGTGAAATTCATCTTGTATGTCGGCTTCTCTCCAGGAGCGCTGGCCGGCACCGCGATCACCGGCTGAGCTTCGTCAAGCAGAGAACCAAGCCCAATCTCCGCTGATAGAATTCTGCCTCTTCTCACCAGAGAGGTCACTATCTTGCCGTCTTTCGCTATCAAATGCTGCAACTGACGAGCGTCTCGAACTTCCGATACCGGGATTTGGTCGTTCCATTCAACAATATCGACTGATTCATTCTTATAGAAAACGATAGTTGCAATCCCCGGCGCCATTTCCTTAAGGACCTCTCCCCCGAGGATGACCCCGCTCGGTCCCGAGTGCCTGGTCGGCCAGAGGGCATTGGTAACAGCCAAGAGAGAGGGCTGAAGGGATTCTTCAATTCTGGAGGGGGACTGTCCCTTGTATGGTTCGGCAGAGCCAAGATACAGCTTTGCCGAAATATGTTTCATATTGACCAGCATCATGTAAACTATCGCATTTGGGAACTCTCCACTCGGGCGGTAAAAGGTGCGATAGATGTAATCGGCCTGGTCATGACCTCCGGTCATGTCTTCCTTCACCCACAGGCCTTCACCCGGCATTTAGGGCTCTCTGTAGAACGGGTAAATGGGCTTCAGGCTGAGGGTCGCTGCGCCAATAGCAGAGGGGTTAATTTGTGGCCTTAGGCTCGGAAGTACGGGGAGTTCCGGTGGTCCTGAGCTGACGGGTCCGGCCGCATTGGAGTAAGAGAAGGATAGAGAAACAAGAAACAACCACTCCCAACAAGTAAAGATATCTCGTCACTGCAACCATTCCTCCCTAAAGACAGCCTTGTCTGCCCAAATCTGGGTATCTTCACTCGAATGACTTAGTTTCAGACCAGTTTCGAGCATACGCCACTCTCGACGCCACAGTCAAGGTCGTTTTCTGGGAATTGGCAACTACTTATGGGGACGCGTAAAGAGAGAAGGCGAAAGATCCATTACCGCAGAGACCGCAGAGATCGCGGAGGGGCAGATATTTGGGCTCTTCTAGTTCTCTGCGGTTAAGTATTGTGGCAATGCGTTATTCCTTCGCTCCGTGTGCTTTAAGGAATATCGCCACCTCGGCATGGCCCTTTGCCTGAGCCACGCTCAGAGCCGTCTTGCCGTTGTTCGTCTTGGCATTGATATCCGCGCCCTTTTCGAGGAGCAGTTTGACCACTGGCATGTGGCCAACATAAGCAGCCGTCATAATCGGCGTGTACCCGTCTTTGTCTCCTGCGTTGACGTCAAGCCCCTTTTCGATAAGCAGATTAATCACGTCCAGCGTGCCGCCGGAATCGCCATACGTTATGATGGCCTTGCCGTCTTTGACTCCTGCACCAATCACCTTCAGGTTCTCTCCGGAAGCAGCGAACATCAACGCGGTCCAGCCGTCTTTGTCTTTGGCCGTGATGTCCGCGCCTCTTTGGAGCAGCAGTTTAACTACTTCCAAGAAGCCTCTGTACGCAGCAGACATAAGCGGTGTGCGATCTTTGATGTCCTTTGCATCGACCTCGGCACCCTTGTCCAGCAGGGCTGCCACCGCTTTCGGGGAACCTTCCCCGGCAGCCCACATTAGGGGTGTCGTGCCATCTTTGCCTCTTTTATTGACATCAACGCCCTTGTCCGGAACACGTTGAACCTGGTTCGAGTCATCTTTACGGGCAGCGTCTATCAATGGCTGGCTTTGATCGCCATAAGCCTCGGAACAAAAGACCACACCTACTGTAAGGAGGACTATTATGATTCCAGCGATTCTAAACCTGTGCATTGTGAACCTCCCCCAGAGATGGCTGGGGAACGCTGAAGACCTTATTCCTTCGCTCCGTGTGCCTTGAGGACAGTTGCGATCTCGATGCGACCATATTTGGAAGCTATCGTCAATGCCGTCTCTCCTTCTTTAGTGCATGCATTGACGTCCGCTCCCTTGTCAAGAAGCGCTTTTTACGATTTCGGGGTATTCTTCCTTGGCCGCATACATAAGGGATGTCCAGCCGCCCTCCGTAGTTCCATTGACGTAAGCCCCTCTTTGCAGAAGCAATTTCACGATTGAGTCATGGCCGTTCTCGGCAGCTTGCATCAGAGATGTCGAGCCATTCTCCATGGTTGCGTTGACGTGAGCCCCCTTTTCCAAGAGCAGTCTCACCATCGCAACACGACCTTCCTGGGCAGCCCGCATCAGAGGAGTGTAGTTATACTTGTCTTTTGCCTCGATCTCGACTCCCCTATCCAGAAGGACTTTCACAACTTCCGTGTGGCCCATTTTGACGGCATGAAACAGAGGAGTGTCGCCATCCATGTCCTTTGCATTGACCTGAGCACTCTTGTTTATAAGCGCTTTCACCACACTCGGGGAACCTTCTTTGACAGCCCACATAAGGGGTGTCGTGCCATCTTTGTCCCTTTTGTTGATATCAGCACCGCTATTCAAGAGTGCTGCGGCTTTCTCCGTCTTGGAAGGAAAGGTTCTTAATCGTGGATTGCTGTACAATTCTTCTAAATGATATTCTTCGCGAGTCGTCTTTCCAACTTTTCCCGCATTGTGACCATCCGAAGTAATATCTCTTGTTATGACTTCAACGGTTTTGTTATCAACGAAGTGATATTCCATTTTGTCACCGTCGCAGTCACCATTACAATGGTAACTTGAGTACACCTTTGACAACAGTGTTAAGCGGCAATTCATATCTATGTGCAGAAAAGCAAAGCTAGTCCAATAATCGCCTCCATCACCACCTGACAACGTTGCAACAATGTAGAGTGCTTTATCCCTGGCTTCGCGTGCTTCTAATGATTGGATGCCACCGTAATAATAATAACGGATCTTAGTCGTCTGGGCCATGAGATCCAACCGCGAAAAGCACAGAGAGGTGCTTACGTTATTGCGGTCAAAGAATGCCACTATTGCATCGTATTCAAAACCACGCGAGGCTGGGCACTCCAAGAAAGCGAGGATCAAGGAAGTGCCTGGAATTGATAGCGCTGCTCCTGGTGTCCCTAGCTTCACAATTGTATTGTCGCAATCGTCATTGAAGGCCTTTGCGTACCATTCTTCGCCCGGTTCAGGCATCAAGGTCAGCGATTGCTTTCCATCAATGGCTGAATACCGGAAAAACTTCGTGGACAGCTCTTCAATCTGTTTGTCGTTCCGTTTGGCGATTTCTTGAGCACTCGCAGCCTGCGTCAACAAAACCATAACCATACAAGACATGACCAAAAGAGGTTTTTTCATAATCACCCCCTCAAAGCGGAATCATGCAGCCCTCCGGCTATCTCAAAAAGGCTTCGGCGTGCCCTCAGGAAGGGGCACATCGAATGCCTGGGTTATCTCGCCAACCGTTTGATAAAACCCGCACAAGGTTACGACTTCCAGGAGCCCTTGCACTCCATAAAGCTTTATCATTTCGTTCTGAATATTTTCCGGGATGGACTTGAACTCCAGCGCAACATCCATTGTGTCGAGGATTACAGAGTACGGATGAGGTATTGAGCCACGATCGGACTTGAGGATGGCTTCTATCAGCGTGTCGCTCAAACCCGCGGCCTTGGCAGGCTCCAGGTGATCCACCCATTCGAAAGCCACGCTGGTTCTTCGAGCCATAGACAACACAATGAATTGATAAGCGTCTCTCGGGAGTTTTCCTTCGAACTTGAGGTAGTATCCCAGTTGCTCGATAAGTTGGGCCAATTCAGGATGATTCATCAAGGGAATGTAAAGGCCGCGCAGTCCAGTGCCCTGGGCCATTCGTTTCGCCAGCATCTTGTCATAAATATCCTTGGCTTTACCGGTAAGCTCCCCGGTCATATCAGGCAAACTAGTCATAATGTGTCCTCTCTACTCATGGTAACTCCAAGATTTGGCAGCTTCCTTGAATGGCTCGACAGGCGTATCAAATCGCTTGTCAGCCTTTATATCAATGAGAAAAGCAGTCTTTGATTCAAGAGCTTGTTGGAATGCCGGCGCCAGCTCCTGAGGCTGACGAACTGTCAGGCTCTTTAGTCCAAGCGCTCGGGCCAGGGTTGCCCAGTCATGATCAGGCAGCGATGTCAATTCAGAGGGCTCTTGGCCCATTTTCGAGGCGCGAAGCCAAACGTTCCCAAAGGCTGAGTTGTTTATGACAACATATATTACCGGAACATTGAATCTAGCGGCAGTCTGTATTTCGAGACCGTGCATCAGCATGCATCCGTCTCCGGTGATTACGACGCACGGCCTGTCAGGTCTCGCTATCTTTACGCCGACTCCGGCCGGAATTGCCCACCCCATAGGGCCGAGATTGGTCGCTGAAATATAAGTTCTAGGCTCGTAACTTTCCCAATACTGGCCGGCAAAGGCTCGATGCGCGCCGCTGTCCACAAGCGCCACAGTTTCTCTAGGCATGACTCTTCTGAGTTCAGCAATAATGCGCGCGGGATGTATGGGAATCGCGTCACTCAAGCAATTCTCCGCGTCATAAAGGCGGGGCATCTTCCGTATGCTGTTATTCCACTCCTCGCGTACACCTTTTCCGGCTTCGAGGTGACTTAGCAGCTCATTCGGTTCTGACATTATTGCCTCAATAAAGGCAGAAACATCTCCTACGACTGTGACTGTTCCTCCATAGACTGCGCTGATTGCCTCGGGTGTCAGATCGACCTGAAACATGCCTCGCTGAGAAACAAGCTTGGAATTCCAATGCATTGTGTCTCTCTCGTTAAGGCCTGACCCCAAAACAACAAGCAATTCCAAGTCATCAGACAGGATCGCAGTCGAAGCGTGCCTGGTACCGGCATAACCAAACACCCCTAACGACAATGGGTGATCTTCGGGGAAAACTCCCTTGGCCCTCAGTGTGGTTGCCACCGGGATGTGAAAAGCCTCGGCAAATTTGAGCAATCCTTCGGAAGCGGCACAGTTCTCCGCGCCAATCCCTGCCAGAATTGCAATCTTGTCGGCCCTCTTATCGAAATCCCGCCCTGGAGCTATTCTAGCCCAGAAACGATCCGCGGCCCTGGAGTCCAGTAATTTGGGTTCTGTCAGTGACCTGTCCAAACGAGCGTGGGCCACAGATATTTCAGCTTCTTGTACGTCACGCGGCAGGCTTAAGTGCACCGGGCCTTTGCGCCGGCCGAACATGGTCAGCAGAGCTTCTCGAAAGTGATGATTCAGCAAATGCGGATTCTCGATGCTGAGAGACATTGCCGTTACAGATCTGAGAATTTCGGTATCGTTGAAACTGGATGCGCTGGCGTCTTGAAACTCGCCGAGTCCTTCCATGAGAGTAGAAACCTCTCCGCTTATGACAAGCACTGGAGACCTGTCTGTCCAGGCGGTTGAGACGGCAGTCGTGGTATTTGTCAAACCAGGCCCTCCAATGGCCATGCAAGCGCCAAAATTTCCGCTTGCTCGAGAATATCCGTCGGCCATGTAGCAGGCGCCTCCCTCTTGAGCCGCGATAATCGGTCTTATTTGCGGTGTGTCCTCAAATGCGCTCAAGAACGGATCTATCAACCCACCAGGAACAAAAAAAAGAGCTTCAATTCCCTCGGTGGCAAGCGCTTCTAGTATGTAATGAGTTCCCTTCATTTTGATCTCCTTGATTTGGAGGCGAGCTACCATTTCTAGCCACAGCACGTGACTTTAATCCAACTTTGACAAGGCAATAAAGGGGTTCGAACCGACAATATGGTAATCGACCTTGCACAAGGCATTAGGTGCCGATCCGGCCATAATTGATCCAGTCCTTAGCGCCCAAACTCAGCCGTGTGGCGCTGTGTCTCTGCTAGCGTCTTCTGAAGTCCCTTCTTGGGCAGGGGCTCTGCGTGCGCTCCTTTTTTTGGAGGCGCGAGACAGTGTCCCTCGTTCAAGCGCAATTTGCCTGGCCAAGTACATCTTTGCCAAACTCTGGTACGGGACATCCTTCTTGTTGGCCAAAACTTTCAGTTCCGCCAGCATATCCGCAGGGAGACGGATGGAGATTGATTTCAGAGAGGGCTTCAGGTTCGGGAATAATACTCTCCTGGCGGTGCTGGAATCAAAATAGTCCAAGGGAGAATGAGTGGCCCAGAACTTGCGCTCTTCGTCCTCATTCTTGAATTTCGGTATCTTGGTATCCATTCTCTTCATAAAATATTCTCTCTTTTCTGTTCATGTCTCTTGCTGAAATTACCCGTATCAGTTCTCCTCTTCTCGTGAAGACCACGGTGAGAAGGCGTCCCCCATAGGTCTTGCCAAAGGCAGCCCATCGTTTCTCCACTGCGGAATGTTTTCGATCATCGAGAACGAGCAACGGTTCGTTGAAAAAGACCTGTTCGCACTCCCAGTTGTCCACGTCGTGTGCGACCAGATTCTTGTGAACATTCCCCTGGTCCCATTGAAAACCGACAACACTGCCTAATTCATCCTTCATATTCAATAATGGTATATGGGCACAATATACAAGTCAAGACTATTTTGCCGAATAATGCCAAGGTGTTTAGATCAACGGAGCGATTTCGGAGCGGCCTACAATATGCCGCGCAGCGTGCCGGCCAACCGTTCCAGACTGACGAGGTTGTGACCTGGAAGGAACGAATCCACGTGAGGTAAAGCAGCCTTCATCCCTCGGCAGGTCGGCTCGTAAGACGGCCCGCCCATGAGAGGGTTGATCCAGATGACCCGATATGACCTCCGATGGATCTTGGCCATTTCTTCTTCCAGCAGCGACGGGTCCCCGCGATCCCATCCGTCGGAATGTATCATCACGACCGTGGATGACCCCAGCGCCCCGCCACCCCGAAAAGAGGTGAACTGTTGCAAACACTCCCCGATGCGTGTGCCGCCGGACCAATCGCGCACCGTGTGACCCAACTCTTCGATGGCTCTTGGAAACGGTAAGCGCGCCAGTAGGTGAGTTATTCGGTGGAGCCGCGTGGCGAACACAAACGTTTCCACTTTGGTAGGGATTGTCTGGATTTCCTTTATGAATCGGAGAATGAATCGAAGATACGGGTTCATGGAGCCGCTGACATCGCACAGAAAGACCAGCTTCTTGATTCGCCTTTTTGGCCTGAACTGGGGCAGTTCAAAAATTTCGCCACCATACCGTATATTTTTCCTGAGCAGCCGCCGGAGGTCGAGAGACGCGGCTGAGAAGACGGGCCGCCTCCTCACGCCGACACGCCTTAGCAACGGCGCGAGGATTTCCCGTATAAGCCGCGCCAAGCGGTAATCTTCGCCTAGCGGGATCTCTTTGAAGTCTTGCTCCCGAAGGACCTCATGGGGGGAATAGATCGCATGAGGTTTTGCATTCCAGGCATCTTGCTCCTGCGAATCGGATATGCTCGTTTCAGCCAGCGTGATCCCATCGAAACCCAAGGATGAATCCACCTCACCATTTTCCGGGCCCGGCCCTGGGACCTGATCCTGTTGCGACTCTTCGAGTATCTCCCCGGCCATCCAGAATGCGGTGAACAGCCGGTCGAACATGGCCGACTCTTCCCGCCTGACGGTGAATGTGGCTCTTAAAACCGTTTGAAAATCATGCAGGTTTTCAACGCCGACGCGCGAAACGCCTCTGAGCGCATCCATAACCGATGGAGTCGATACCGTGAAGCCGTTCTCTTTTAAGAGGCGGCCAAAAGATACAACAGCCCCTGCCAGGGAATCTTTGGGAATGGTAGAGGTAGACATGTCGGTTGAGTGAAACTCCTGCCAGCACTATAGGCGCTAACTGTAATAGCGTCGAGATTCGTGATTTCACTCGATTTATCACCCTCCCCCTTCCCCCTCCCGTCGAGGGAGGGGGCTCTGCAAAACCCTCTCCCCTGGCGGGAGAGGGCAGGGTGAGGGGCGCTTGCAGGATCGAAGCACGGCCCTAAGGCAGCGCCTATGCCTATTAACACATTGTCTCGAGTACTTCTGCGGGGAAGGAATCCTTGAAGTCCTGCCGACTCCAAAGATCCTGAAAATAAAGCATGTCCTCTCGGTACTTCAAAATACAGCCCAGAGTCTCCGTTACAGTCTTCTCATCCAGGGCCGTTCGTTCCAAGGCCAGGAGAGCTGCCGCCCAGTCCAGAGTTTCAGCCACACCCGGCCGCTTGACCAGGTCTTCCTCCCTGACCCGCTTCATGAAAAGAGCGACTTGCAACGCCAAATCCCCGGAGATGCCTTGAACTCGCGCCGCGATTATTTCTCGCTCCTTTTCGGGGCTGGGGTAGTCTATCCAATGATAGAGGCATCGGCGTTTCAATGCGTCATGGATGTCACGAGTTCTGTTTGAGGTCAGAATCACCAGAGGCCGGCGAACTGCCTTTAGTGTTCCTATCTCAGGTATGGATACCTGGAAATCCGAAAGAACTTCGAGCAGGAGGGCCTCGAATTCTTCGTCAGAGCGGTCGATCTCGTCGATCAGCAGGACCGGCTGCTTGTCTCGCGCTGAAAGGATTGCCTCCAGAAGAGGCCTCTTAATAAGAAAATCCTCAGTGAAGATGGTGCGCCCCAACAGCTCTCTATCCGTGCCGCATTCCTCGCCAAGTTTGATGGCAAGGATCTGTCGAGGGTAGTTCCATTCGTAAAGGGCATGGTTTGCGTCGAGCCCCTCGTAGCACTGAAGCCGAATCAGGTCTGCTTTCAGTGCCCGTGCTATCACCACGGCCGTCTCCGTCTTGCCTACCCCGGGTTCCCCCTCCAGAAAGAGCGGCTTTTTCAGAGACCACGCGAGGTAGAGAACCGTAGCGAGGGATCGATCCGGAATGTAGTTTTCCCTGAGCAGTCCCTGTTCCACAGATTCGATAGAATCAAACATTGTTCCGTCCAGTCAAAAGCCTCAAGTGGCCGTTATAAGCATATTTTCCCGGTTCGTTCCGGGAGTTCTGCCATGCTCATGGCATTCTCCAACACCGACGCAGCCATGATGATGTCTTCTTCGGTATGGTCGCTCATCAGGGTGAAGCGTAGCCTCGCAGTGCCTTCAGGCACAGTGGGAAACCGTATTCCATGAGCGAAAATCCCCTTCTCCAGGCACGCCTCGCTGACTCGCACAGTCTTGCGGGACCCACCGATTCTTACCGGAACAATGTGGCTAGGCCCAGAAGGGCCGCCTGGCCCGGGATTCACCGCTCGATGGAATTTCAGCGTGTTCTCCTTGAGTTGGGACCTCCTGAGGTCCCCTTCCGGCGAAGCAATGATCTTCAAGGCAGCCAGTGCTGCGCCTACAATTCCCGGCGGCGCGGCTGTAGTGTATATCAACGACCGGCACTTGTTGGTCAAAAGTTCAATAAGTGCACGGCTCCCTGCCACGTAAGCTCCGCTCGTGCCCGCGGCTTTCCCCAGTGTTCCCATCTGGATCTCGGGGATAACGCCATGTTCTGCTGCCAATCCTTGCCCTTGAGGTCCCCTCACCCCTGTGGCATGAGCCTCGTCCACCATGAGCAGAGCGCCCCAACGGCGGCAGAGGTAGTCTATCTCCTTCAGCGGAGCGCAATCCCCGTCCATGGAAAAAATCGACTCTGTGACCACGAGCCTGCGGCGGAATCCTGATAAACGGAGAATACTTTCCAGTCCCGAAAGGTCCAGGTGGGGATAGATCATCACGCGAGCCTTCGATAGCCGACAACCGTCGATAATGCTGGCATGATTAAGTTCGTCCGAAATAATGAGGTCCCCTTCACCGGCTAGGGCTGAAAGGATCCCCACATTGGCCTGGTAACCGCTGCCGAAGACCAGCGCTGCCTCGGTTCCTTTCCAGCCTGCAATGAAGGACTCGAGTTCCCTGTGGGGCTCGGTATTACCGGCAATCAGGCGTGATGCGGTTGAGCCTGCCCCGTAACGGGCGACACAATCCACAAGAGCCTGCGCTATGTCCGGATGTCCAGCCAATCCAAGGTAATTGTTGCTTGAGAAATTGATAGCTGCCCTGCCGTTGACCGTAATGGTCCGGCCGGGCATTTGCTCAACAGACGGCATGACCCTGTACAGCTCGGTCCGTCGAAGCTCCTCCAGTTCAGCCGTCCAAGGCGTCTCGTTGGTTGAATACTTCATTATCCGTGGCGCTCCGAAGCTTTCTTGATGACGCAATAGCATTTACCTGTTAAGTTTGAGAATCTCAAGCAATGTCGCACTCGGGGTTATTACTCCGTTTAGGGTAATGCATAGTGAGAAATCGGCAGTCACGTTTGCGAACTTGGACTAATCCACTCGCCCGCCGATATTCGGCTGAGCCAGGCCCGCTTGCGTGTCCGCCGCGTGACAAGAGAATACCATGAAAATTACTTTTTGGGGGACAAGAGGATCGATACCTTCGCCGGGGCCGGATACGACACTTTATGGCGGAAACACCACCTGTCTGGAAATAACTACGGCTTCCGGCCGGACCGTCATCATTGACGCGGGCACAGGTATCCGAAGCCTGGGCGATGCTTTGTTGCGACGAAATAGTCCCCTCACGGCCCATTTGCTGATGACCCACATCCACTGGGATCACGTGTGGGGTTTCGCCTTTTTCGTCCCTGTCTTTCAGCCGAATACCCGGATTGTAGTCGGCGGTTCCCCTAGAGGCATGGAAGGACTCAGACGGGTCTTCAGCAGGGACTACCTCGATGGTACCTGGCCGATCAGGTTTGAGGACCTCAAGGCGAAAATTGAACCCAGCCCGGAACTCTCAGGAGCGCCCTTGTCCCTGGACGGGACCTTGGTGGAGTCTCAGTTTCTTCAGCACCCTCAAGGTGGAATGGGCTTCAAATTTACCGAGAATTCGGGCACTTTTGTCTTTCTGACGGACAACGAGCTACTCGATAAGCCCTGGTCGGGTCCAAGCTTCAAGGATTTTGCGCAGTTTTGCCGAAATGCCGACATCCTGGTCCATGACTGTCAGTACCTCCCCGAGGAGATGAGCATTCGGCGAGGCTGGGGTCACTCTGATCTGGACTCGGTAGTGAAGTTGGCCTTGGAGGCTGATGTCAAAAGGCTTGTCTCTGTTTCATCACGACCCGTGGAGAACGGATCAGGCTGTATCTTTGATGGTTGACCGTTGCGCGGATATGCTTGACTCAGCGAACTCGGCCATCTCCGTTCAGGCAGCACAGGAAGGTTCGACGCATGAACTTTGACGTGGGGGTGATGTTAGGGCTTCGAGCAAGGGTAGGTGGCGTCCTAATTTAGCGTAATGCTTGTCATTTAGAGCTTTTCAACAATCCAAGAAATGGACCGGCAGGGACGCCGGTCCCTACGAAATGCCGTAGGGGTGGGCCTCCGTGCCCACCCATCTGGACCCCAGATCGGAACTCCGGGACAACCCCGCGTTTATCGGGGCAAGGACTGTCCGCGGTGACCAAGTTAGAGCCCTGCCCAGGAGTACGACAAGATGACCTTGAGAAGTCTGATGATGAAATGGAACTAGAGGATGACCAGGTGAGAAGTAGTCAGATGACAAAAGACGGAACTGATTCGGGAATTGACGCGAGTCAAACGCAAGGCGGCCCAATTGAAGCAATTGGAATCCGAGCACAGAAGAGTCGACGAAGCTTTGCGTCAGTCCGAGACGATGTTCAGAAAAATTACGGAAAAATCTATTGTGGGAGTTTATCTGATTCAGGACGATCTATTTCGTTACGTCAATCCCAAGATGGCTGAAATTTGCGGTTATGAAGTATCTGAAATGGTTGATAAAAGAGGCCCAAAGGATGTCGTTTTGGGTGAGGATTGGCCGGTTGTTAGAGAGAATCTCAGGAAGAGAATCTCCGGAGAAATGGAATCCATCAATTACCGTTTCAGGGGCGTAAAGCCTACGGGCCAAATGGTACACATGGAGGTTTATGGATCCCGAACGGATTACCAAGGCCGACCGGCCGTCATAGGGACAATTCTCGACATCACCGACCGCGTGGAGGCCGAAGAACGGCTCGCCCAATCGGAAAATGAATTGCGCCATCTTTCGGCACAACTGCTCAGGGCACAAGAGGATGAGAGGAAAAGATTGGCTCAAGAGCTTCACGACGGCATCGGCCAGTCAGTTTCTGCCATCAAATTCATGATAGAGACTTGCTTGAAACGAATTCGAGAGAATCCTAACTCGGAAATCACGGGACAATTGGAAATGCTGTTGCCCATGGCACAAGGTACGGTCGAAGAAGTCCAGCGGATTGCCGTTGATCTGCGCCCTTTTATTATCGACGACCTTGGCCTGGTTGCCACATTAAGGTGGTTCCTGAGGCAATTTCAGAATACATATTCGAACATTCGGCTGGATAATCGGATCGGGCTGGAGGAACAGGAAATTCCCGAAGCGCTCAAGATAGTGATTTTCCGCATAGCCCAGGAAGCCTTAAACAATGTTGCCAGACACAGCCGAGCCAAGCGAGTTCATGTTGCTCTCAGAAAACGGAAAGACCTGATCGAATTGCTAATTAAAGATAATGGTGTCGGCATAAAGAGCGATTCACCTGCACCTCCGTCTAATTTAGGCAAAGGATTCGGACTTTCCAGCATGAAAGAGCGCACCGAACTTTCAGGAGGCACGTTTCGTCTGGATTCCGCGCCGAGCGCGGGAACTTCCATAAGGGCCTCGTGGCTGCTCTTACCAGTCCGATCTCAAACGGTGAGAAACGGCTAGTAACAACACCAGCACAGGCGTGGTGCGCAGGTCATTGTGACTCAGCATCCGATCAGCATTGCGCTACGGGGTGCCAAGGATCAGGGCTTTGTCAGATCCGTGTTTGATTTAGCGGATTAGAGCAATTCCCAAAAGTTTATGGATTTATTTAGAAGACGCACCGCAAAGAATTGGTAGGGCCGGCGTCCCTGCCGGCCGAAGTCGTTGATTTGTTTACCAATGGTCCACCGGCACGGAGGCCAGGGGCTACCAATTTCGAGAGATCGCTCTTCACAACCCGCCATTATTTTCGAGAATCCCTCTATTCATTGCTTGACCGCGAACTGGCGTCAAAGCCTCTGCTCAAAACAAATTAGGCCATTTTCCAAAGCGAAAGCCGTCAACGCGGCTCCGCTATGCAGATCCAGCTTCTTCATCAAATTGGCGCGATGTCTTTCCACTGTTTTGACGCTGATACCCAGGAGGTCTGCAATCTGCCTATTCTTATAACCTTCAGCTATCAGTTTCAGCACTTCCGTCTCTCTTGTGGTCAGCGCACGGAAAGGCGATTGGCTGCTCAGTCCTTTTTGTCCCTCCAAATACGCTTCCAGCACCACAGCGGAAACAGCAGGGCTCAGATAAGGCTGCCCTTTCAATACCGTTCTTATCGCTGAGACAAGCTCCTCATGGCCTGCGTACTTGAGGACGTAACCGTCAGAGCCCGCTTGAAAGGCCGCAAGAATGTATTCCTCATTCTTGTGAACAGTGAGAACGACTATTTTTGTGTCAGGTGTAACCCGCTTGATTTCTTTGATGGCTGCCACGCCGTTCATTTTGGGCATTGACAGGTCCATGATTACCACATCAGGAGTATAGGCTTTTCACGGATTTGATCGCGTCAAGGCCGTCTTCGGCCTCTCCTACGACATCGAACTCAGGATCCGAAGCAAGTAGTGCCCGGAGGCCCTCCCTGAGGATCGTGTGGTCTTCAGCTATGACAATTCGGTGTCGCCGACTCATGCTATTTCCTCGTCGGGTCCAGAATGTGGCAAATGAACGTCTTGGTCCCGACTTACGACGGTCAATTCAAGATTCCGCAATGATGTTACCACATCGCGATCTCTCTTCTCAAGGAGATCGGCGTCCTCCAGAGCCCTACTAGAGTGGATCTCAGCCACCCGGCGGACAAGGGTTTTTGAGAACGAGGCGGCGACTTATGCTCGTGCTCAGCAGGCGCCATTTCTTGTCGTGCTTTTCATGCGGCTGAACTCGAGGCAAATGGAAAACGTTCAGTATGGAATCCTCTTATCCTGCATAGACCCCACAGGACTATGCAGGGTTTTTCGCGGCAAAATGGAGCATTTACCCGATTGACGGCAACTGGAATAATGATAGAAAGTTCACAAAGAAAAACTACGCGGTACGACGACGAGACGAGGAGGTCAGTATCCTGAACCGTAAAGTACTTCCGGCGTGCTTCTTTCGGATTGACACTTTCCTAGTAAGACACTAAGCTTTGACGACGGTTTGTATGGGGCAAGGGTTCAACTCTTTTCAAAATCTTTTTTGGCCCTCGGCGGTTCGACCTCGAGTCTGGAAAATCAGCACAGTGACACCCAAGCGAGTCGAAACATTGGACCGAATTGCACTCGCAGCCGGGCGTGACGCCTCGGCACATTGCCTGGCTTTACGGTTCACATCAACAACGTTTCCATTCAGCAAGGAGGGATGGCATGAAGAGGCTCCTCACAGTCGTTACGGCGTTTCTTGTCTGTTCGATCATCTGGACGGGTGTGCCGGCTCTGGCGCAAGAACCGATCCTTATCGGCGTTCCAACGGCAATCACGGCAATTGAAGGAAAAGAGTCCCTCAACGCTGTCGAGATGGCCGTGTCTGAGATAAACGCCAAGGGTGGCGTCAAGGTCGGGAATGCAAAGCGACCGCTGAAAATTGAGACCATCGACCTTCGAGACGCGTCCGCCGGGGTTCCGGTCTCAGAGGCCCTCCTCGGACTGGAAAAGATCATTACGGAAAAGAAGGTTAAGGCGCTATTAATAGGACCGTTTCGCTCGGAGGCGCTCCTCGCGGGAATGGACATACTGTCGAAGTATAAGATGCCCTTGCTCGGAACCATTGCCATGTCCCCTAAATCCGAGGAGAAAGTCAAGGCGGAACCCGATAAGTACAAGTATTGTTTTCGTGTCTGTCTCAACGGTCCCGGCTTGGGTAAGTATCTGGTCCAGACCCTGGCAAGTCTGAAGAAAGAATTCGGCTACACGAAGCTTTTCATCATGCATCAGGACGTTCTGTGGGCAAAAGCCACGGCCGACGGCACCGCAAAAATCTCAGCAGAAAAGGTCGGTTGGGAAATCCTGGGCACAGAGGTCTATCCCACAGGATCGTCGGATTTCGCCGCGGGCCTTGTTAAGGCCAAGACCAAGGGAGCGCAAGTTATTCTCCCGATCTTTGACATGCCCCAGAGCGGCATCCTGGTCAAGCAGTGGAACACAATGAAGATCCCCACGATGATGGCGGGCTTTATTTCCCCAATGGCAGGTCCCGGCGCCTGGAAAACCTTTGAAGGGAAAATTGGAGGCGCCATCAACGTGAACTTTGAAATCGGCAGCGGAATAGCCACTGAAAAATATGCGCCTTCCAAGAAGTTCTACGACGACTATCAGAAGAAATACAACGCACCTATAGAAGCGGGACATGGGCCGGCCCCTTCGTATGATTCGGTTTACATACTGGCTGAAGCGATTGAACGTGCCGGAACCCTGGACCCTGACAAGTTGGTCGCCGAGATCAAGAAGACGGACCGGCAGGGCGTCATAGGCAGGATCAAGTTTGACGACGGCAACCAGGTGATTTACGGTGATGATCCTACCAAGACGGCCGTAGCAGGCGTCGCACAATGGACTGCCGACGGCAAGAGGGTCATAGTGTTCCCGGCCTCCATCTCGGAAGGGCCAATCAAGCTTCCCGAGTGGGTTAAGAAATAGAAACGAGCCGAAAGGATCTCTCGAACAAATTTCGTAAGTTCGTAATATCACCCTCCCCTTCCCCCTCCCGTCAAGGGAGGGGGTTCGAAAACCCTCTCCCTCCGCGGGAGAGGGCAGGGTGAGGGGGGCCTTGCGGGATCAAAGCACGGCCTTACGTTAGCGCCTATGAGGCGGAGCTAGGGAACCAGTGGCCAAGGTCACGTCCTGCCGTTTAGACCCGGCCGCTTACGTCAGTAGTCCGTAAGGGGAAGCTCCATGCTCGAAGTTACCCTGATCTATGGGTTCGTCAACAGTATAATTCTGGCTTTAATAGCGCTGGGCTTCAGTTTGACCTTCGGGATCAGCGGGGTTTCCAACTTCGCTTATGGCGCATTCTACGTCCTGGCCGGATTCACGGTCTGGATTCTTATGCACAAGCTTTCAGTTCCGTTTCTGCCCGCGGTGATTCTTTCGGTGCTCTTCACCGCAGCCCTTGGCTCCCTTCTGTACAGGTTTGTCCTGTTGAGGATCCGCGGTCTGGTAATTTCCGAAGTGATAGCCACTTTCGGCGTGGGTTTGGCCATCCTGGAGTTATTCCGTCATCTGGGATTCACTGGTTTCGAGTATACGCTCCCCGTGTTCAGCGAAGGCAGCATCATGATAGGAGACACCTATCTTGATCACCAGAGGCTGTGGATCGTGGGAGTGGGCATTGCGCTGGCGATCGGCCTCTATCTCTTTACTCACTACACCAGGACAGGACTGGCGTTTCGTGGGATTGCCCAGGACGAAAAGACCGCTCTTTCGCTAGGAATCAATTCAGATAGGATCGCAGGCATCAGCGTGGCTTTTGGATCCGGCCTGGCCGCGGTGGCGGCTGTCCTTATCCTGCCGAGGGGCACCATATCGGTTAATGAGGGATACGACGTCTTAATCAATGCCTTGGCTGTTTGCATTATCGGCGGCCTGGGCAGCACGGTTGGAGTTGTGGTCGCATCGTTTCTGATCGGCTACGCTCAAATGTTGACTGACGTACTGTCAGGCCCGCATTGGAAGATGATAGTCTCATTGGTGGCCATCTTGGTGATTCTGGTGGTGAAGCCTTCGGGTCTGTTCGGAAAACAGAGGGAATTGGAAGAGCGCATATAACGGGCGTCTCTCTGCGGGACAATGGGATCGCCGCAGAGGCGAGCCGACAACCGAACCGGTGGTGTAGTGAAGCAAAGAAGACAAGAGAGAGTTGATCGAGGAATCAAGGCCAGGTCTGACGATATTTTCGCCTTGACCTCATACAGGGAGATGCTTTACGTATCGGTTCCTCCGGTACTTCCCGTGATCGCGCTCATCATCCTCCCCTTGATCCTGCCGCCTTACTGGCAGAAGGTGCTGATCTCCACTTGCATTTTCGCCCTGTTGGCGATGAGTTGGGATTTCCTGGTTTCCGTGGGCATGGTGTCGCTGGGGCAAGCGCTCTTTTTCGGAGTCGGGGCCTTCATAGCCGGCGCTCTGGATCGATATGCAGGTTTGCCCATCTGGTTGACCATACCGCTGGCCACCGTGCTCGGGGGGGCGTTGTGCACAGTAGCCCTTCTGCCGGTCCTGAGATTAAGGGGCGTCTACTTCTCGATGGTCACGCTTGTTCTGCCGCTGATGCTGGAGCGGAGTATTGAGGCCACAGGACTGCTTGGCGGAACGGAAGGATTAGCGGGGTTGACGCCGTTTGCCAGCAAATGGATCGAGATGTACTTTGTAGCGGCGGTGGTGCTAATTGCCCTTTTCGGCTTCCGAAGGCTTTTGACAACCGATTACGGGCTGGTACTCAAAGCCATCAAGGACAACGACAGATCCGTCATGAGCGCTGGGATCAACATCTACTGGCTCAAGGCTCAAGCGCTTTTCGTGGCAGGTTGCGTAGGCGCGTTCTGTGGAGCGTACATGACTCACGTCTATATGTTCGTGGGCATGCCCGCATTCGCACTCGATTACTCGATACTCCCGTTGGCTTCCGCTGTGGTTGGAGGCATGGGAACCTTTGCGGGTTCCGTCATGGGAGCCTTTATTCTGGTGCCGCTCTCTGAGGCGCTTCGGGGAATAGGCGGTCTCCGCACCGTTATATACGCAGTTGCGCTTGTGGTTTTCATCGTTTCACTGCCGGAAGGCATCTTCCACTACATTCAGAGGAAGTACCATCAGTTCGAGAGATGGGTCGAGGTGGAAAAGTGACGGCGGTTGAATTGCTCGACAGCAGGAAGCTTTGGATGAATCCGGCGCAACAGGAGCTTTTGTGCAATGAATGAAAGTTCGCAGACGCACAGTGGTGATGTGCTTCTCAGCGTCCGGGACGTCAGTAAGAGTTTCGGCGGCGTACGTGCGGTCGTGGGTGTGAACTTCGAGCTGTACAAGGGCGAGCTTTTGGGCATCATCGGCCCCAACGGATCGGGGAAGACCACGCTGGTGAATCTTATCACCGGCTTTGTGGAGCCGGATTCCGGAGCCATCGAATACCAGGGTCGGAACATCACCGGATGGATGCCCTACCGCATAGCGCGGCTCGGGATTGCCCGCACCTTTCAGATGGTCCGGCCTTTCGCAGAATTGCCGGCGTACAAGAACCTCATCATTCCGCTATTCTCGCCGAGAGTGAAGGGTCTCATGGGAGGCCGATACGGAGACCGCGACTCTGTTGCCAAAGACCTGCTCGAAGAGGTCGGCTTCGAGAGAGAGTCATCGGTGACGTACAAAGCTGCGGGGAGTCTCCCCCACGGTTACCTGAAGCGCTTGGAGTTGGCCAAGTGTCTCGCTCTACGGGCAGACCTTATCATACTGGACGAATTGTTTTCAGGGCTTAGCATAGCTGAACTGGCCAGCATCGTCCCCATCATCGAAAAGTTGATGGTGGAAGGCAAAACGATCATCATGATCGAGCATCGCCTGCGTGAGCTTTTTCGTATCGCAAACCGCGTGGTCGTCCTCAATTTCGGGCGAGCCATCGCGTCCGGCAAACCTGCTGACGTAATGGAAAAGGATGAAGTGAAACAGGCCTATTTGGGAACCGAGTAGTAAGACTCCTTAATCAGGGAACCCCATGCTGGAAGTATCCAACCTTATGGTCTTTTATGAGAATGCCCTGGCGCTGAACGATTTCAGCATGAGAGTCGAGCCCGGTTCCATTGTCGCTGTGATCGGGTCCAACAGCGCAGGCAAAACCACCCTGATGAACACCATATCTGGGCTGATTATCGACACCCAGATCAAAGAGCAACGCAAGGGCGGAGAACGGATAACAATATACGGGACCGTGAAATTCGATGGAGAGGACATCACTGATCTCTACCCCAGCGAACGAGTTAAGAGAGGGATGGTGGTCTGCCGGGAGCGCCACCCCATCTTCCAGGAGTCTGATCTTGTTGAGAACTTGAGAATTGCCGGATACTTGCGTAAGAGATCGGAAGTGACAGCCGCCATAGATTACGTGTTCCAGCTTTTCCCCACGTTGACACGCCTCAAGAAGCGAAAAGCAGGATTTCTGAGCGGCGGTGAACAACAGATGCTGACTATCGGTATGGCGCTTGTTGCGAAGCCGCGCCTTCTTCTCCTGGACGAGCCTCTGCTTGGGCTGAGCCCGGTGATGCAAAACACTCTGGTAGATGCAATCAAGAAGATACGCTCGGAAACCGGTCTCACCATAGTGATCACAGAACAGTTCGCTCGCCCGATACTCCCCATGATCGACCACGGATACATTATCGAAAACGGAATGCAGACAATGGACGGCGGTGGAATGGAACTGATGGACAACCCTGAGGTAAAGGCAGCCTATTTCGGCGTCTGAACCCGTGGTATTACGAACCTGGAGCAAGGACGTCTCATTCATGTCGACTCTCGAACAGCTCACCATTTTCAAGGCTTTCGCAGACACGGTAGCCAAAAACCCCGACAAGACTGCGGTCTCCTTTCTTGGCACGTCATATTCTTATCGCAGGCTGCTGGACCTCACGGAACGGTTCGCCGCGGCCCTTGCGGGCCTTGGTATGAAAAAAGGCGACCGCATAGTGATGTACATTCCAAACTCCATCCAGTTCGTGGTCTCATGGCTCGGCATCCAGAGACTCGGTGCGGTCGCGGTCCCCATCACTCCGATCTACACGTCGTTCGACTTAAAATATATTGCCGGTGATACCGGGGCCAAGGCTGTCATCTGTGCCGACAGGAATTACGGTTACGTCAAGCAGGCAATGGCAGATACGGCCATTGATCAGGTCATCGTGACCAATCTGGCTGATCTGCTCCCGTGGTGGAAGCGAGCCTTCGGCATGCTCGCGGACAAGGTGCCCGCGGGCAAAGTTGAAAAGGCGCCTTTCATTAACTTTATGAAGACAATGGTTTCGTCTTCGAATCCGCCGGCCCCAGACCCTGGAAGCCAAGCGGAAGACGTAGCGGAAATCCTCTACACTGGTGGAACTACTAAACATCCCAAAGGAGTCCCCATCACTCACGGGCTGTTTCTTGTCTCTTCAGACGAGCAGCTTGCAGTTCGTGATCCGCTATTCCGGAAAGACAAAGATGTGATCGTTGGCGGGGCGCCACTCTTCCACGTCCTCGGCCAGACATGCAGTCTCTCCACCGTGGTCGTGGGCGGAGGCACCCTTATCGTCCAACCACGGGTGAATCTTGACGCGATTTTCGATTCCATACAGAGGCTCAGGGCCACAACTGTCATCGGCGTCCCCGCGTTTTACCGCATGATTCTCGAACACGACCGTGTGGACCAGTATGACCTCTCGTCGCTGAAATACTGCTTCTCAGGAGGGGATGTTTTACCGTTGGAAGTAGCAAGACGCTGGAAGAGTCGCTTCGGGCTGGATATTTACCAAGGATACGGAGCCACCGAGACCTGCGGCGGGATCGTCATGTGCCCCACGGATCGTGAGAATCCGCCCTTGACAATGGGAACAAAAGTCCCCAGCAAGCATATAATGATCGTTGAGCAGGAAGGAATAGAGCCGGTAAACGTCGGTGATCCAGGCGAGCTGCTGGTCTCCTCGGACAGGATGGTTCGGGCATACCTCAACAAACCCGAAGAGACTGAAGCTTCATTCGTGGAGATTAACGGGCGGCTCTGGTACAGGACCACGGACATCGTGAAAGAAGATGAAAATCACTTTCTTTATTTTGTAGACCGCACGGTGGATACCATCAAACATAAAGGGTACCGTGTTTCTGCGTCCGAAATAGAAGCGGTCCTTCAAGAGCATCCTGCGGTCATAGAGTCCTGCGTGGTGGGCATTCCTGATCCGAAGGTGGGCCAGCGCATCAAAGCGTTCGTGGTCCTCAAGAAAGACGTCAAAGGTGTCACCGGCTATGATCTGACCAAATGGGCCCGCGAGAGACTAGTCGCTTATAAGATTCCACAATACATAGAGTTTAGGGATATGCTGCCAAAATCCAAAGTAGGAAAACTTTTGCGCCGAGAAATCCGTTCCGAAGAGCAAAAACGCCGAGAAACATAGGCGCTTTGCTGCTGCGGCAACGTCCAGTAGGACCGGCATCTTGCCGGTAATTTGTCACCCCGGACTCGGATCCGGGGTCCAGGAAATGGCGGGCAGGGACGCCAATCTCGTCGGAGATTGCTTCGGCCTAGCACCCTCGCAATTGACAGTTTTGGCCTTTATATAGCCGATTTCGAGGTCAAACGGTCATTTCCTTTGGGAATCCGTATAGCCCCTCATTCCAGTGCCATGTCCTTGAGTACCGTGATAATCTCTTCAGGATCGAGCCGCTTCGTATAATCGGCATCCACAAACGCTTTTCGAATCTTACGATCTGTCCCTATGACATAAGTGGCGGGGATAGGCAACTCAAAGGTATCGTCATCGTTGGCCTTTGTAAGGTCGATTCCAAATCCGGCGTAGATGGGACGTAACTCTATCGGAAGCTGAAAGACTATACCGAACTCCCGCGCCACGCGGTTCCCCGAATCGCTCAGAACCTCGAAGGTCAGACTGTTTTTTTCTGTGGTGGATAACGAATTGTCCGGCATTTCCGGAGAGATCGCCACGAGCGACGCACCGAGTTCCTTAATACGATCCAGTGCAAGCTGCAAAGACCGCAGCTCAATATTGCAATAGGGTCACCAGCCTCCCCGATAAAAGGACAACACCACGGGTCCGTTCTTTAAGATTTTCATCAAGGAAACCCATTGCCCGGCCGCGTTCGGCAGAACGAAGTCCGGCGCAGTGGCCCCTTCTTTCAGACATGACGCGGTGATTCCGGACTGCTCAAGATCGTTAGTGGCACGATCCATGACGGATAGCTTGTCTGGTGTAATGTGCTTGCGGGACGCTTCGCGACGTGCAGCGAGTTCTTCCGTGAGAGACATGGTTGGCTCCTTATTGGGCTCGACTGTCAGATGAGATTTGATTGCTGTGCTACTTGGTTCACGAGTTCAATTCTAGTCAGGATCCGAAACTTTTCCGATAATCAACGAAACTCCAAAACATGAAACACCTTGCGGTAATCCTCACCCATGTAACCGCCTCGTTGGCGTTTGTCAACGTTCGCTGCCGATTTGGAGGCCATTGAATGTCTCGTGAGATACTTAGGCCCAAAACGAAGCTAACCCCTTTTGTGCCGGACCCCTTTCGTGAGACAAGTCCACTTACGGCGGGCGTCATCGTTTCGTGGGCAGCCGTTCCGGTTGCCATTCGACTTCGTGCCTTGACACCAGCATGGCTTTGGGGACAAGGCCCTATTTCTTTTGCGTTTGTGAATCCTTGCCTCTGTCCATTGCATCTAATAGATAAACAGTTCGCTTCTGAGCAGATTGTCCTATTCACGGCATGCGAAGAAAAACCAAGAAGCGATCTTCTCCAGGGAGGCGAGCCACATCCACACTGGAACTCTAGTTCAGATGCACATATGCAGACCGAGTGTGAGAACGTTAGCGTAGCTCAGCCTCCCGTCACCAAGCACATAAGCGCTGCACAAACATTTGTTCAGGACACTTCTCATGGTATGGCAGTGTGGTATCCTCTGGAGAGTCACGAACACCCGCTGTCGATTTAGGAGGTTTTGCAATGATGGAGCCTATAAAGGCCAGTATATGCGGTGAGATAGCTCTAGTACTGTTTGACCGACCAAAGGCGTTCAATGCCTTTGATCTGGACGCAATCACCGTCTTTTCGGAGCATCTTATCAATCTGTCGGGAGACGACACCGTGCGCGGCGTCGTGATTTCCGGAGAGGGGACGGCCTTTTGCGCCGGAGGCGATCTGAAATGGGTTGCAAGCTGGCCCAATGGGTATGCCTCCGCTTTTCACAATCTTGCCGCACGGTACCATCAGGCTATTTTGGAAATTCGGCGTATGCGAAAACCTGTTATTGCAGCTATCAACGGAATCGCGGCGGGGGGAGGGTTCTCGTTGGCGCTCGCGTGTGATTTTCGTATCATGGCCAAATCCGCGGTCATGAGACAGGCGTACACCTCTAACGGTCTATCCATCGATGGTGGAGGCACATTCATGCTCCCCAGACTTGTGGGGATGGCACGCGCACTGGAAATAACGGCTTTCGACAGGCCCATCTCAGCAGATCAGGCCCTGAAATGGGGTCTGGTGACCAAAGTCGTGGAGGACGGTCAAGCTCGGGAAGAGGCCATGAAGATGGCCGAGAAGTTGGCCGAAGGCTCCCTGCAATCCTTTGCGGCCTCAAAACAGCTTTTTACAGATTCTTTCAGCAACTCTTTCGAGACGCACCTCGAGTTGGAGAGGGCCGCGCTTCGGTCCTGTGCTGCCCATCCCGCAGGAAAAGAGGGCATGACCGCATTCTTGGAAAAGCGCAAGCCTGTTTTCGGTCGTCTCTGACGGATTGTGGACTTGTGCGGTTGGAATCGACTACCTTGCTCGATCCTGACCCCACTTTAACGGACGCGTGACAGTGCGGGGTCCGGAGTCGCTTGTCTGAGGCCCCGGATGAGTAATCGCCCGCGGTTGCTGCAAGCTTCCGCCGCTGGAGGACAACTGATTCCTATCTGGAGGAGGGGAAGAGATACCAGCCGGAACTCCGGTTCGGTCAGAACGCGAAGCGCGGGGAACTGGGGCCATCGAAGGAGCGGGGCGGCTAATGTGCTGCCGTGAAGAGACCTTCTGAGGATATGGAGCCGGCTGCGGACCACCGAGACATGCCCCTACATCGTGGCTGGGAAGAGGAGGGTTGGGTGACTCGTACCTGGGCCGGAAATCGTCGGGACCAAAACAGTACCCGAGGCAGCAGCCATCAGGCGGGAAATAGTATGGTGCGTAATAGAGCCAGGGTCCGAATCTAGGCTCCGCGTTAGATGAGGTCTGAAGAGCAATGGCAGAAATAATCGTAAAAACGCAGATTAGAAGTACTTTACTTATCCTCATCCGCCGAGCCTCCGATTGATATCCTGAATTAATAGTCTAAAAAGTCTTCATAGGTATTGTATCAATCATGTCACTATACTGTCAATAATTTATTATTAAATACCTGAAGTATAGGGCCGTAACCGTTCACCGGAACGGTTTAGCGTTTAACTGGCCGGCAGGGACGCCGCTACATAGCAGTAGACCGGCCTCGTGCCGGTCATGCGTGTGAACCGCACGCATCTGTTATCGACGAATCTGCTCCCACGATGCCGCGACATCGATTGAGACGACGGCCTCAGACTGTCCCCATCCCGGAACATCAAAGCCGCCGGAATAAAAACGCGAGATACCCCGCCGCTGTTCACTCGGAACTTGACTCACGGGGAGGAATTGTGATTTATTAGATAATTTATGAGCTCAAGTTCGGGCATCGGGAGCCTCCCGGTGTTCCGCTTCCCAAGGGGTACCAATGAAGCAGTACAAAACTGAGGACGTGCGTAATGTGGCGGTCGTCTCCCACGCCGGTTCTGGGAAAACGACCCTGTGTGAAGCCATGCTCTTTGATGCCGGAGCAGTTGACCGTCTGGGTAAAGTCACCGACGGTTCTTCAAACTTCGATTTCGAGCCGGAAGAGGTGAAGCGGGGAATCACCATAGGCACCTCACTTTTCACTGTTGAGTGGAAGAAGAAGAAGATCAATATACTGGACACGCCCGGTGACCCAAATTTTGGCGCTGAGGTTACAGCGGCTCTCCAGGCGGCCGATATAGCCATTCTGGCCGTCGATGCCGTGGATGCAGTCAAACCTCTGACGGAAAAGGTTTGGGCCGGGATCGAGGCAGCGGGCGGTCCAAGACTGCTCGTCATAACCAAGATGGATCGCGAGCGAGCCAACTTTGAAAATGTAGTCAACAGAGTCAAAGAGACGCTTAGAGTGAAGCCACTGGTGTTGCAGGTCCCTATCGGCAAGGAAAGTGGGTTCAAGGGAGTGGTTGACCTGATGTCCATGAAAGCCGTCACCTTCGACGGCGATGGAAAGAGCCTGTCCAGAGGCGATATCCCGGATGACGTGAAGGGTGAAGCGGAATCAAGGCGCGAGGTCCTCATCGAAGACCTCACCGAAGTTGACGACGCGCTCATGGAACGTTATCTCGAAGGGGAAGAGCTTGGGGCCGAAGAGCTAGCCGCCGCTCTCAAGCAAGGGATCCTCGGCAAGAATTTCGTGCCGGTTCTGGTATGCTCCGGAATCCTGAACAGGGGTATCCAGCCGATTCTCGACATCATAGCCGACGCTTGCCCGTCTCCTGCGGAATTGCCGGCAATTACGGGGATCACTCCCGCGGGTGATGAACTGTCCAGGGTCCCGTCCCCGGACGAGCCTTTCTGCGGATACGTATTTAAAACTCTCGCAGATCCCTATGCAGGCCGACTTTCCCTGTTTCGCATTTTCTCCGGAAAACTCTCTCCGGATTCGAACTTCCTGAACGCGAGCCGCGGAGTCAAAGAGCGGTTCGGCCAGCTTCTGACTATGCAGGGGAAGCACCAGAAGCCGCTGGAATCAGCCCAAGCCGGGGACATTGTGGCAGTGGCCAAACTGAAAGAGACTCTAACCGGTGACACGCTGTCCGATGAGAAAGCCCCGATAAAGATCCCGCCGGCGAGCCTTCCGCAAGCGGTGATATCCTTTGCCGCAGAGCCCAAGGCCAAAGGCGATGAAGAAAAGATCACCCAAAGTCTGGCCAAGCTCGCGGAGGAAGATCCCACTCTAACGATCAGCAGGGACCCGCAGACCAACGAGTTTCTGATTTCCGGAATGGGACAGGTCCATATCGAGGTAGTTGTAGAAAAACTGAAGAGAAAATTCGGCGTGGATGTGAACCTCAAGACCCCGAAGGTTCCCTATAAAGAGACGATCAAGGGCAAGGCCAAGGTTGAAGGTAAACTCAAGAAACAGACCGGCGGCCGCGGTCAGTTCGCTGTAGCCTGGCTAGAGCTTGAACCGCTCGGCCGTGGCCAGGGTTTTGAATTCGTGGACAAAATAGTGGGCGGGGCCATTCCGCGTCAGTACATCCCGGCAGTGGAAAAAGGGGTGATCGAGGCCATGCAAGGGGGAGCGTTGGCAGGTCATCCTGTCATTGACGTCAGAGTGACGGTCTTTGACGGAAAATACCACGATGTGGATTCGTCAGAACAGGCATTCAAGATAGCCGCGTCCAAGGGTTTCAAGAAAGGGGTTCTTCAATCAAACCCGATCCTGCTCGAGCCCATCATGAACATGGAGATCATTGTGCCTGATGACTGTATGGGTGACGTCATGGGAGACCTGAACTCCCGTCGGGGTCGAATCAGCGGCATGGACGCCAAAGGCGGCAGCCAAGTGATTAAGGCCCAAGTTCCCATGTCCGAAGTCCTCAAGTACGCTTCCGACTTGACCTCCATGACCTCAGGCCGCGGCTTATTCTCCATGGAATTCTCACACTACGAAGAGTGCCCGGCTCATATCATGGAGAAGATCGTGGAAGCCTCGGGTAAAAAGGCGGAGGAAGAAGACTAGGGCGTGCCGAAAAGTCTGGAAGAGCAGTTGAAGGCTTGGCGGGGGCAACTTTTTGAAAAAAGTTTCTTCCCCGCCGACCCCGCTTCAAAAACTTCTAGCATTTTCAGTGCCGTGTCGTCCCTGCGGCGCCTCGGCCTGATAATGCCAGACGAGTTGTCGCCAGGGAGCTACGATTCGAGGTTTGTAAGAACGCCGACTCGAGTGTCCCGAGGAAGCTGCGTCCGCTGAGCTCGGCAAAGCGGCGACGCCGGCTCACCAGGTCATAATCGCGTTTTTGGGGGAGGGGCCGGGGAGGACCCTTTTTGCAAAAAGGGCCTCCCCGGCTACTCTCTTCCTACGAAATCGAGGTTTTGAATGTCTGTTGGGACGATAATAGCGGTTTGCACGAGCAAGAAGAAGGGGACTCCCAAGGCTGACGTGGGTTCCGGGACCTTGGAAGTGGGGTACGGTCTGAAAGACGACGCCCACGGCGGAGACTGGCACCGGCAAGTTTCCCTTCTTGCCATTGAGCAGATAGATACCATGAAAGCCAAGGGTCTTGACGTCAAGCCGGGGAGCTTTGCGGAGAACCTTACCACCAGCGGCTTCGATCTTGCCTCCGTCAAGGTGGGGGACCGAATAAAAGTAGGGGAAGAAGCTCTGCTGGAAGTCACGCAGATTGGCAAAGAATGTCACACTCGGTGCGCGATCTATAACAAGATAGGGGAATGTATCATGCCCGAGCAGGGCGTCTTCACTACGGTGATCAAAGGCGGCACAGTGAGCCGTGGTGATTCCATCAGTTTCGCCTGACATGAGTAATAATTACGCATACGTGAAACAAAAACTTAGTGAGTGAACACTTTTAGCGGGGAAGCCCGCGGAGAATTGCCAACGATAATACGGACCAGGCACATGGCGTGGAAATTGCACTTCTCTGACTCAAGCACACTTGCCTAAAACGGAGATAATATGAACTTCATATCCAGTTCCGCCAAGCTCACGGCAATAGAAGCTATGCTGCTCAAGGAAATGGACCCAACCGGTCGAATAATGGTTAGAAGCCTGGACAAGATTCATGCGAGAACTGGGCTGACCTTCGCGAAAATATCCGAGATAGCTCGCCAATTGCAGGATCGGGAATTCCGTGCGACGTGATCGTTTACCGCGGAGATCGCTGAGATCGCAGAGGATTCAGTTTTCTCTGCATTTGTTGCAGGCGAGGCATAGCGCTTTCGAGTCTGTGGCGGTGAAGACAATACAGGCCAAATTGCTTAACCCCGTGGCCTATGTGGCGGTGTGCAAGCCATTTGTGGTCTCTGCGCACTCTGCGGTGATCCCGCGCGGAACGCGGGACTGCCTGCCCGGTTTTGTCGTTGCGTAGTCCGATCCAGATCACCCTTTGATGCGCTATTGCGGCTCGGGCAATGGGGTTGACAGACGCGCCGCACCTATAGTATATATTTCTATGTTGCGGGAATAACTCAGTGGTAGAGTGCAACCTTGCCAAGGTTGAAGTCGCGGGTTCAAATCCCGTTTCCCGCTCCACCAAGTAATCAATATCATTAAGAGCGACCCCCGAAAAAGTTGTCTGCAAAGTGGCAGCAATTTTTCGGGGGTTCTTGGTTCTGGGATTCGTTCGACCCATACTGCAATTCCTTCGGGGCCAGCCGAAACATCCCGCGACCGGGCACCGGCCCAAAGACCCCCTAAGTGGCAACTCCGCAGTATTGTCATGGATTTTGACGTGACTCCGGATGATTAGTGTGATATTATGATGAAGAGTCGAATAGGAGGCCCTATGGTCCGAAAATTAATTGCAATCGTGCTTTCTTTGATCGCCACGATTCTGCCGGCGGTCTGCATGGGGGATGTCTCTGAGGCTGCCGATTCCGCCTACTGGGCGAAGCTCGTGCATGAGGAGAACTCCATAGCGGCGAGCGTGCTGTACCTCCCGTATTTGGTCCTTGGCATTCCATGGCGATGTATTGACAGCATAGTGAGTTCAAAGCCCGCAAGCCAATCTACAATCCCGCCACCCGCTCACAGGGCTCGCTAGACTGACACCAACCTGCGATCCCTTATCCAGACGGCCTTAAAACCTTTCTCAGATTCCTGGGTGCGACGCGCTATAGGCAAAACTTATACCGTGCACCGCAGTGAAGGGTCTCAAAACGGTGGCAAAGCAAAACGGTAGCAGGGATTCCAAAGGCCCCGAATAACCCCCTGAGAGGGGCCGATGGTTGCCGGGGGGCTCCTCCCCTCTCGCCACAAATCAGTTGAGGCTTCGTGTATTCAATCCTCGGGGCGTTTCATCTTCTGGAAATAGAAGTCCTCTCCCCTTAGTTTGGTTTGATCTCCTAAACTTGTGTATTACCTTTGGAGTAGCAACGGACGAGAGCACGGAGGAATAACATGAATAGATCGGCATTAGTACTAGCGAGTGTGATGGCATTGTTGGTTGTTCCTGCCTTCCCATACGAGACTTTGGGGCAGCCGACCCAATCGTTGACGGGGGCGCCTAGCGGTGCCGGGGTCGGGTGTTACGTGCAATATGCGCAGTTCCGTCCCCCGGGACTCTTTGACCGGGGCACCTGCGAGTACAGTTGCCGTAGCGTATTTGGAACACCATCCCAATGGACGGGTGATCGTACCGAAAGTGGCGCTAACGCTGACTATTTGCGATGTGCTAACCAATGCGACGTCAGAGATCGGAACGAGCAAGAGCGTTCTCGGAAGCAATATTAGACGGATCACGTCCTTAACCAGAATCATGTGGCGAGCGCAACATCTTGAAGGTCTTTCGTCCTCTGACCGGTCGCCGGATGGTTCCCTTTAACCCCAACACGTATTCATACCTCCCTATGGGGCGCCCATGTAATAGTATGGGGCATGAAGCGCCCAGCACTCTCCCCCTGTGGCCTCCAGGCCATGGAGAGACCTGGGCCTGCACCACCTTAGCAGATGAGTAAGGAAAAAAGGCCAGGGCTTATCCGACTTGGATCCGGCGAGCCGGTCTCCGATTCGCACCTACGCTCAACTCACCCGCAGTCAATTCCATGATACAATCCTTCCTGATTCCGGATTCTCTCGTTGTGAAACCACCGGAACAGGAGTACGGCATTTGGATTTCAGGACAATCATAGTAGAGGTGTCGCTCACACTCTTCTTCGTAATCGTCATGTGGGCGGTGGTTAAGGGAGGCGCGCGATTTGTCAGGGGTCTCGAGGCGGAGATGGAATACTCAAGGGCCAGAAAGCTGAATCTGGAAGCCAAGCGCCGCGTTCTTGAGTTAGTTGGCAAGCTCGCCAAGAATGAAATAGAACAGGTTGTCTTTGAATGTTGGCGCAGTGATTGCTCCCGCTCTCATGAAAGCCTAATTCGCTGCCGCTTTGGGAGTCGTGACGATCATAAGGATCAGCTACTTTTGCAGAAAATCTGCAAGCAACACGAAGAAACGCTGAATAGGACAAGAATGGAATTGAAAGGGATGTCGCAAGGTAAATTATTGGAGTTCGTCAATCTGTACATGGATGAGTGGATTGGAAGACGCATTGACCCGTGCGAAAGAATGCGGGAAATCATTACTTCAGCGGGCATCCTGGAGAACAATGAGTACCCTTCGGCGACCTGCCCCCCAAAACCTGGTCCAGGTTCTGAGTTAGTATAGGGTAAGAGACCTGGGCTAGAAATGGAGGCCCTGGCCTGCCCCGGGATACATGCACCACTTGTTAAGTTAGAGGCAGTAGCTTGTCCTCCCTAGAGAGGGAAGTCTATGTTTGCCTGAACTCTTCGAATCCCGTTATCCGCTCCACCAAGTAATCAATATCATTAAGAGCGACCCCCGAAAAGTTGGGCAGCAAATGGGCAGCAACTTTGACGGGGGTTTTCAGTTCTACGGATCATTCCCTTTCCGTCGGCGCGTCCGGGTCTCCCCTATATCGGCCTCAGCATCTCTGTTAACAGACGTCGAGGCCTCCCCGACGGGCAGATAATACGGGAGGCGGATCTCTCTTCTCAGACAGTGCATCAGCTACAGGGGCTTGTCGGGTCTCATGCTGTGTTCGCAAATCAATGTCGGTGCCGCTCCCTTCGCTTCGTTCCGATGATGCGCAAGGGGGACCACTGTCCCTCCTTGCGCTTTGGCTTATGAACCGGACCGTTTCATCACTTGGCGGCCTTAACCCAGTCGGGACGTTGGATCTTGCCTTCTGCGATGGGCTCAGGCAACACAATCACTCGCTTGCCCTCTTTGGTCCACTGGAATACACAACCCGCGGCTGTCTGGTTGGGGTCATCCCCGTAGATGACCTGGTTGCCGTCATCGAATTTGATCCTGCCAATAACTCCTTTGCGGTCAGTCTTCTTCAATTCCGCCACAATAGTGTCGGGATCCAGTGTCCCCGCGCGCTCAATAGCCTCGGCCAGGAGGTAAACCGAGTCGTATGATGGCGCAGGGCCGTGACCTGCCTCTATGGTAGTTCCGTACTTCTTTTGGTAGTCGTCATAGAACTTCTTTGACGGCGGGTACTTATCGGTGGCTATTGCGCTGCCAAGCTCATAGTCTGAATTAAGGAGGCCCGCGATTTTGCCGTCAAAGGTCTTCCATGCCCCGGCGCCGCACATGGGACCAATGAATCCAGTCAGCAGGGCCGGTATTCTCATGGACTGCCATTGCTTGAGCAGGATCCCGCCCTGGGGCATGTCGAATATAGTAAGTATTACCTGAGCCCCTTTGGTTTTCGCCTTCACAAGGCCACCGGAAAAATCCGACGAGCCGGTTGGGTACACTTCGGTTCCCACATTTTGCCAGCCGAATTTTTCAGCAGCCACTTTTGCAGTTCCTTCGGCAGTGGCCCGGGCCCACAGCACGTCCTGATGCATGAGGTAGAGTTTATCAAACCCGAACTGGCTTTTTACCAACCCCAGTGCCTTGGCCAGATATCCCACCAGGTACTTGGCATTGAGGCAAACGCGAAAGCAATACTTATACTTTTCCGGCTCCGCCTTGACTTTCTCTTCGGACTTGGGAGACATTGCGATACAACCCAGTAGAGGAACCTTGTACTTCGCAAGGATGTCCATCCCAGCAAGCAGCGCTTCAGATCGGAACGGCCCCACCACCAGGGCAGCAGGCTTCTTTTCCGTGATAATCTTCTCCAGTCCGAGAAGGGCTTCCGATACAGGCACTCCGGCAGAAGCATCCCGCAAATCAGTGGTCTCAATCTTTAGCGGTCTTTTGACGTTTCCGACCTTGACTCCCCCTTTGGCGTTGATCTCTTCAACCGCCATTTCCACAGCTCTGAGGGACTCCTTCCCTTCTATAGCCGTCAGCGCCGTGGGAACGCCGATGACAATTGGCTCTTCCCCGAGAGCGGACGTAGTCGTCCAGCAAATTGAGAAGACAGCAAAGACGGCCACCAACGTAAGCAGTTTCTTCATGGGATCCTCCTTGACGAGTGAAGTGGGTTGAACACTGACCTATTTTCCCCTGACGCGGCACACGTTACATACGTGAGCAAGAGGGTCCACACGGAGCCGCCCCGGATCGACCTGGATTGCCTCACGTGAGAACCTGCAGAGCTTGTCGGAGTCCTTTACCAACGCATCATCATGTGAAGTGGCCTCATGTCTTGATTCGTGCCCGAGGATGGCCTGTACCTGTTATGTACCACTTGTAAAGTTAGAGGTATAGTACCTTGACCTCCGGTGATAGGCGAAGGACCTCCGGGTGCAGTACGGAAGATCCACGCAGTGGTTATGGCCTCATGGGGGGAGGAGGGGGCCTATTCCCATACCGCTGCCCAAACGCCGCAGGATCAAATCCCGTATCCCGCTCCACAAAGTAATCAATATCATCAGGAGCGACCCCCGAAGAACGCGTCAGTAAATCGTCGGCAAGTTTTTCGGGGGTTGTGAGTTCTACCAGCCATATCCGTTTGCCGCCGCAAAGCAACCGTCCATAGGAGCGGAAGAGGCTCCTACCCCAGGCCCACTTGCCTATCGCTCGCTTTTCCCCCTTGTATATCCCCAAACACATATCACCTTGAGCGATACCTCATGCAAAACGCCCACGCTGACAAAAAGCCGTGCCCTGAAATCACAACTGTCAGAGGTAGGCAAGAAGGGATGCATAGGCCTCGCAAGCCTAAACAAGCGAATTTGACGAGAATGGACGAGCACAATCGGAGAACCGCGAGAAAGGCTTGCTGCCGCCAGGCCCGAGTATTAGCGTTTCACTGGTTCGCTACAATGCGACTCTTGTAGAACTCGACGAATTTCTTGACGTCTTCTCGGTTCACGTTGCCGTCCCAATAGAAGAGAAACGGCCGCACTAAGGGGTACGAGCCATCCTTCACCGTCCGCTGCGACGGTAATACCGCAGGCGACTGGCTGTCCTTCTTGATCGCAAGTATCTTTACCATGTTCTACTTGACTCCACGCTCCGCGTCCGGAAGCCCCGCATACCCGATGGCGAGTCCCTTAGTAGCAGCCATCTCTTTCATCATGTCGACGTAATATTTCTTGACCTTCGCGTCTGCAGAGAAATGCCCGTCCTGCATTGCCTGCTGCCGAAGAAACACAGCAGTCCCTGTCACTTGATCTAACGTGAGAACAATGATCGGCTCGTCAGGCCCGCCAACCTCGCTCCACCGCGCGAATTCTCCGGTGAAGATCTTGCTCAACCCTTCCATGCTCAACTCGTTGATTTTGTTGCGCGTGCCCGTGATGATAGCTATGGCGTCACCAGGGACCTCGGCCTCCACAGGTTTGATTCTGTTAACAGCGGCTGCCTGGGACTCCTTTTCTGTGATCTTCCTAGAGGCCATAACCAGATCCGCCTGTTTTTCAAACAAGGTTTCAAAACCGGCATCGGTGCCACCGCCCGTGACCAGGACCGTAGCTCTCGGGTTCACGTTCATGAATTCGGCAGCGATCCTATCTGTCACATTTGCCATGGCATTTGAGCCCTTAATCCTGAGGATCTGCTTCTGTTGGGCCTCGCACGGGAACCAAGCCCCTCCCAGAAGAGTGGAAAGAATACAGGCTATGACCATCCGTGCTACACAGTGTCTGCTCATGGTTGATTTTCTCCTAGTGTTCTGTGCGGCATGTGCCGGCAGTCTTCATACGAACTTCCGACCAATAGCGTGCTCAGTGAGACCTCACTCAGAGGGTCCGCGCAAGACGGCAGGGGAAACCCGAGACTGTTTCTCCGCGGATGAAGGTGAAGCTGCACCGGATTACCGGGTGGATCAGATATCGGTGCCAAGTGTGTTTTAGTGTTGCCGGAATTATGCTGCGGTCTTGACGTTTCGGGGGTCTTTGGGGCGGTGACCAGTCGAAGGATGGCCTCCGGAGCCCCGCAAGGTCGGTCTGGGATCACACACGACCCGCGAAAGCCAAAACCGGCGTTACGGTGATGAGAATGCTTGTTTTGTCTACTTTTTAAGCATACCGCACCGCTTGCCCTCCAGTCAACTATGATCTTCGTCCAGAATCCACGGTCTAGTTTCCTCGTGGTGCGAGTGGGTGGTCCCGAAGGATTAGATGAAGTCCAATCTACTACAACTTAATCCTCCTAGCGCGTTCGTTTCGCGGGTGGTCCACTCGATTAGTATTAGGACTGGTCAATTTCTTCCTTGAAACAGATGAGTTCTTTTCGAACGCGATCAATCTCTTTTTCCAGAACTATCAGCGCACCTGCCGCTCCGCCTATATCCCCGGCTTTACCCATGGTTTCAAGATCTAATGCCGCTTGGACGGCGAGTGTGGCACCGAAATTGCTGACAGAGCCTTTGAGAGTGTGGGCCGCCTTCTGCAAGCCTCCGGGGTTACTCCCTTGAATGGCCTCACGCATTTGTTTAATGAGCTTTGGACAGTCATCAAGAAAGAGCGCGACGACCTCTTTGAGTAGGTCTTTGTCCCCACCTACCCGATCCAGTATTTGGGACTTGTCCAGAGCCTGCCCAGCATGGTTATGGGGCGTGGCTTCTACATTTGGCTCTCCAAGAAGGTTCTCGATGGTTTCAAAAAGTTCCTGAGCATTGATGGGCTTGGCGACGTAACCGTCCATACCCGCCTCCAGGCATTTTTCCTTGTCTCCTTTCATTGCATAGGCCGTCATCGCCACAATAGGGATGTGTTCTCCGGTCGCCTTCTCAAGGACTCTGACCGCCCTCGTCGCTTCAAGACCGTCCATCTCCGGCATCTGCACGTCCATCAGGACAAGATCGAACTTTTCATGTTCCAAACTCTGCAGGACCTTTTTGCCGTTTGATGCGACGGTTACCGTGTGACCCATTCTTTCAAGCATTCTGGCCGCCAGCTTCTGGTTGACCGCATTGTCCTCGGCGAGGAGTATGTGAAGACGCCGTTTGCTCTCCCGAATGGAATGCCGGGTTATGAGAGATGGTTGGGCCGCAGGGGACGTGGGCTCATTTAACACCTTGGAAATGGTGAAGAGCAACTCAGACTGCCTGATTGGTTTCAACAAATAGGCCGAAATGCCCAGTTTTAGGCACCGGGCAGCATCCCCTCGCTCACCGGCGGATGTCAGCATTATTATGGTGGAGGTTGTCAGACATGGGTCTTTGCTGATTCGTTCTGCCAGCTCAAAACCGTCCATCTCTGGCATCATGCAATCCGTGATTATTAGATCGAAATGCCTACCTTCCTTATATGCCTTTGCCATAGCTACTAAAGCGGCAGGTCCGTTCTCCATCACGGTTGGCTTCATACCCCAGTACAGGAGAGTTTCTTCCAAAATCTTTCTGTTCGTGGCGTTGTCGTCCACAACCAGCACCGGGACGTCTCTTAAGTCCAATCCCTCTCCAATTGCTTGGGGTTGAATCGGTTCCTTCTGGAGGCCAAAACCCGCCACGAAGTGGAACAGGCTGCCTTTGTCTACTTCGCTTTCTACCCGGATTTGCCCGCCCATCATCCGAACCAGTTGGGATGCGATAGCCAAACCCAAGCCTGTACCACCGTACTTACGTGTCGTCGAACTGTCAGCCTGCTCGAAAGATTGAAAGATCTTGTCCTGCTTTTCGGCAGGAATACCGATCCCGGTGTCAGCAACTGAAATGTGCAAGTTGACCTGATTGGCAGCTTCTGATTCCAGTTCAACCTTGACTGCTACCTCTCCTTCCTGGGTGAACTTAATGGAATTGCCCACCAAGTTGACAAGAATCTGGCGAAGGCGTCCAGGATCGCCGATGAGTGCGTCGGGTATTGCGGAAGGTACGTGATAGACTAGTTCAAGCCCTTTGGTATGAGCTTGCACGGCAAGTGTGGTCATCGTATCGGCAATGCAATCTCGCAAGTTAAAGTCAATCACTATTAGATCAAGTTTTCCAGCCTCTATTTTTGAAAAATCCAGAATGTCATTGATCACTCTTAGCAAGGAATCAGCCGACAATTCCACTGCTTCAAGGTATTCTCGCTGCTCCCCAGTCAACTCCGTGTTAAGAGCTAGTTGAGTCATACCCATGATGCCGTTGATGGGAGTACGAATCTCATGACTCATATTTGCCAAGAATTCGCTTTTAGCTCGGCTGGCCCGTTCCGCAGCTTCTCGGGCATGAACCAGATCTGTTTCAGCCGTTTTGCGGTCAGTGATATCTCTAATCCAGAATTGCACACCCGGTGCGCCCCGTATCTCGATGGCCCGCGCATGGATCTCTCCGTCAAAGACTGAACCGTCTTTCCGCTGGAACTTCACCTCAAAGTGAGGGGGCACACTTTCCCCGCGCATCCGAGCCAGGGCTCTCTCATGTGCAACATCCCTATAGTCAGGGTGGGCCAGCATCCGGTGGTCCATTCCTTCCAGTTCTTCCTTCGAGTAACCGAACATCTGACAGAGACGCGAATTAACAACGACGATTTTGGTCCCCTTTGTGATCATAATTCCGTCAAAACTTCCCTCCACCAGGGCCCGATAATGCTCGTCCCTTTCTTTAATCGCCTCTTCCATCTGCTTGCGTTCAGTGACGTCAATCGCGAAAACCAGCACGGCGGGCTTGCCTTCCCATGAAATTGAAGCGGAATCGATTTCAACCCACTTGGTTGTTCCATCTTTGGTCACTATCCTGTGGGCGTACCGACCCGGAAGCTTCTCTCCTTTCGCTCGTCGGATCTGGCGGTCCAGAACCATTTCTCTGTCATCCGGATGGATAAATTCGGCAATGGGCCGAGAGAGCAATTCCTCCTCACTGTATCCCCAGATTTTGGCCGTCGCGGGATTCACGAACCGGTGCATTCCGTCCTGGGCGACCAGAATACCCTCGTGCGCTTTCTGCACGACCACTCGATATTTTTCTTCGGATTCTCTGAGCGCCTCCTCCGCTGTCTTCTTCTCAGACGTGTCCGGAATCGCTTCTCGGGCTTCGAGTTCGGCAACGCGTCCGCGTAGCATGACAAGCTCACTCAGGAGGTCTTCTCTAGTCCTCGTATCATCGGTCATCTGGTTCCCTCAACTAATATTAGCTGGAATTGTGCGGTGGTCTTGCCACTTCGGCGGTCTTGGTGCCAGTGAGGGGTCAGAGGATGGTTTCCTGGACCTCGAAAAGGCTCCGTATCTGCTCCCCAAACAACCGGCAAAGGCAAAACGTCGTCATGTTGACGAAAAGCTGTGTTGTCCTCTTTTTGAGCATACGTCACCGCTCGGCTTCCAGTCAACATTGATCTGCGCCTTGTAACCCCTCACTGAAACACAGCCCCGTATTGTCGAACCAATGGGAAAGCTGAGGACAGATGAATATCTCACGTCTGACTGGAGCGCAAGACTCGTGACGGTGTGGGCATTTCACGTAGACTAGAGCGGCTCAGCACTATTTTGACCCCTTCCAGCCACTCCCCGCACTCCATATTTTTTCTCGGAACTTTTTTCGCGGGATTATGTCTTTATCTCGGTAAGTAAGGACAGGATCTTGCGAACTTGTACAAGGACCAATTAATGAAGAAACTCGCGACAATTCTATTAGATTTGATTCCGCTGGCGCTCACAGTGATCTTTGTCATTGCAGTTGTGTTGACCCTGTCCCATGTAGTTCATGACCCCGTGGCAGCCATGAGTGAAGAGACTCCAAAAACTGACGTGGCATGTCCGTCCGCAACGACCGCTAATGCTGCAAAGAGCGAGAATGTAAACGAAGCGGCTCGTTCGGGAGAGCTGGATAATTATATTACTTCTCAATTCCCCTGAGATCGGCCATCGACATTCCAACCTAATCCTTACGAAGGCAAAATCGGGCACTGACCTGGTAACCAGGTCAGTGCCCGATTTAGCGGATCGTTCATTGTTTGAAAGCCAACTGGTGTTAGCCACCTGCCTGATGCTGCCAAGAATTAGCTGGTGGCGATCTTCTTGTCCTCCTCTCCTCTGGCCGAGTAGGCCAGCGCGAGAAGGATGGAGTTGAACTTGGTCTGGGCCGTGTCTCCGCGGGACGTGAGCACTATTGGGACCGTACCTGGACCCGCCGTGATGATCGCTCCGTTGTCCACTAGCAGCCCAAGACTGCCCATAGTTTTGGAGAGCATTTTGTAGAGGACGTTGGCGGTATTGATGTCCGTGGCAACCAGGCAGTTTGCGTCCCCCATGATTCGCCCCTGGTAGTGTTTCTCTTCAGCCACTTCAGGGACCGTAGCCAGATCAAACGATAGCGGGCCTTCCACGATCAGAGGGCCGTAGCGATCTTCCAGGGCCTTGGCCTTTTCTTCGGCCTCAGCAGCCAGAATGGTGGCGGGAATCGCCGCGGTTTCTTTTTCAACCGCAGTGATCAAGGCCACTTTGAGGGTGTACCTGGTGTCCACCACTTTTCTGACCACATCCAACTGATTCTCTATTACTTGTAGCAGGGCGTCCGCACTCCGGAACCCAGGATTTACCGCTGCGTCGGACAGAGCCAGGAAGCGGCCGTCAGGGAGGACAAACAGCGCAGTATTCGATGCCAGTCTCCGCGGGGCAGGTGGAGAGCCGTCGCCTGAATCGGTATCGGTCTTGTAAATGGAAAGCGCTTCACGGAGGAGCCCGGCGGTGTCCACGCTCCCCTTCATCACAAGAAAACCGGGGTTTTCTTTCAGAAAAGCGCTGAATGTTTCTGCCATAGATTTTTTCTTGCTGTCGAAATCAACTGCCAGTGGGTCGATAGAGACTATTTCCACCTTGGGGTCCAGATTAGGGGATAAAGGGACCTTGGCCCGTTCAACCGCATCCTGTATTTCCGGAGGGCTGCCGACCAGCGCCACTCTGTCGATTAAACCGTAATCCCTGAGCGTTGGAAACCGCGACCAACGCATCTCCGTTGTCGGCTCCCACAAGAACCAGGTCGGCCGGGCGCAACTTCCCCTCGGAGATATAACCGGTGACCTCGTCGAGCAGCGAAGAGAAGGAGAAGGTCTCCACCCCGCCTCCTGCGGCTCCCAACACTTGCAGGGCCTTCTGCACACTCTTTGCCTCCACCGTATAGTGCAGGCGGCGGTCCCCTCTGGCCGGATTGACGTACATTTCAAAGAGATGATTCGCGATCAGGTATTCGTGTTCGAGGGAATCCAGGCACATTACTGGAGTGAAGGGCTTGTCCAGCATGTCACGAATCCGTCCGAAGAGTTGCTGAAAATGGCTGTCGAGAGCCATCATACTGGTAATCACGATGAAATGTGGTCGCTGAGCGGGTTTTCCGGCTGAGGCCATTTCGAGAACCATGGCTACTTGGCGAGCATATGAATCCACGACGTGCATTAGGCTCCGGGCCAACGACGGGGATATTTTCCCCGATTCGACTATCATCAGTAACTCGCAGATCTCTTTGACACCTGTCCCGATTTCGCGGGCGGCCAGCCGGAAGTGCTGAGGAATCGCGAAGTTCTCTTGTTTGAGGCATTCTACGATCTTGTCGAAGTCAAACTCTATCAATATGCGGTTGGCTTCCTGTGCGGTGATCTCACGGACGATACGGGGGCCGGTTTTCCTGGCCACGGAAGCAAAAAGTTCATCCAGGGCCATCACAAGAAGGTTCAAGTTCTCCGGATTGATTCTATGGATCTCTGAAAGCAGAGCGGCCACAGATTTCAACGGAGTCACCTTGACGAACCCCTTGAGGCTCTGTCTCAGTTCTCTCGATTCAGCCCTAAACAGGGTCCTAACATCCTGTGGACTGAGAGTAGAAAACGACAGCGGACTGCACAGCGACGCGTTGACTACATCACGCTCCCCTTGAAGCCTCAAGAAGATTACGCAGTTCCCACGCCACCAGGGCCCCGCGATTCAGAGAGCTGTTGTGCAACCTCTTCCATGATTCATCCCTCACTTTTTCAGTCAGGACGTAGATACCATCCGGTACAGTTCCCAGATCACCGCCTCCGCAGACCACATCCGTCACTTCCGAGAGCTTGATCCCGTTTTTCAACAGAAGATTGGTGATCTGCAGAGCCAATCCCTCTGGGGAAGTGCCGAAGGTTCGGAAGTCGATCTCGCTCCGAAACAGCACCTGGAACCGGTGGACAGCCAGCACGTACACAGCGTATCGCTTGGCGATCAGCGCTACTGTAATGGATCGTTCCAATCGGTTCAGCGAGTCTTGGAGCTGCGCCTGGCCTAGTTCAGGCGCCTTGCGACGAGCCACATTCGATAGAATCATCTGAATTATGGGGCCTTCTCGCCCGGGGCTGCCGCACCGATACAGCATCAGCACGTATACCGAAAGGAGTTCCCCATAAACTTTGGCCAACTGCCTCTCATGCCTGAAATCGTCCGTAGCCGACAGAAGGCCCTCCAACAATCCCCTTCAGTTCGGAAAAATGGTCGGGATCGCGGATACGGCGGTCGAGTCGGAGGATTTCCGCGATCACCCGCTCGTGCAGAAATTCCGATATCTTTTCCAGTTCGTGTTCGGCGTTCTCTGCATCTCTGAGAGCTCTTTGGATCTGGTGGACTCCCGGCGTTGCTTCAGAAGAATAATCTGGTAAACCGCCGAACAGTTCCGGAGGAAAGTAACCGGATTCAGCTATGGACTGTTGCAGCTCTTTAATACTATTGCTTATGTTCTTATCTTCTCGCATTGTATTCTGCTGTTCTCCCGTAAGTTGTGGCCTCAACCTTTATAATATAATAAACGTAGAGACAATGGATCGAGTTCATCTGAGAATAGGAAATCATTCACCGCGGAGATCGCAGAGACCGCAGAGGATTCTGTTTTCTCTGTCCTTCTTCCTATGTGAAGCACAGCGCCTTCGGGTCTGCCACGGGCAGGCAATAGCGGCAAGATATCGTATCGCTGTGGCTTACGTGTCACCGGGCAGCACATATTTTGTCTCTGCGTTCTTCGCGCACTCTGCGGTGAATCTTGTCTCTCGGGGAACCGTTATGAAAACGCAAATCAGGGGAATATAGTGAAAATACTGGTAATTAACGGCGGCAGTTCATCGCTGAAATACACGCTTTTTGACATGGCCGACGAAAGCGTCCTCTTCGAAGGCATAATCGACCGGATAGGGCTTTCCGGGAGCACTCACTCCTTCGGCTCCGGAGGAGAGGGCGCACGGGTAACAGTCAAGGAAATGAGCATCAGGGATCAGGGCGAGGCGCTCGACGAAGTCCTCGCGACCCTCGCCGACGGACCCTTACAGTCCCTGGACGAGCTTGCCGCGGTAGCTCATCGTGTGGGGCACGGCGGGAAGTATCGGGAAGCGGTCCGCGTCGAACCGGACGTCATAACGGAGATCAGACGCATGACGCCCATGATCCCGCTTCATCATCCAGCCATGATCAAAGAGATAGAAGAATGCCGAACCCGCATGCCTCATGCCAGCACGTGGCGGTGTTCGACTCGTGGTTCCACTGGTCGATCCCGGACGAAGCGGCAATTTACGGTCTGCCCTACAGGTACTTTGCTGAAAAGGGCTACCGCCGGACGGGCTTTCACGGAAACTCCCATGCCTATGTGTCTGGAAAGGCCGCGGAGTTTGTAGGACAGCCGTTGGAGGAGCTTAAGATCATTAGCTGCCATCTGGGCAATGGCGCGAGTGTTTGCGCCATAGACCGCGGCCGATCCATAGACACGACTCTGGGCATGACCTCTGTTGAGGGGCTGATCATGGGCACGCGGTCCGGCGATGTGGATCCGGGCCTAATACCTGTGATCATGAAAGAGGATTCGCTGACCCCGGACGAGATGGTCAGAATGCTCTACAGCGAGTCTGGGCTCCTGGGGATAAGCGGCGTAAGCCGTGATATGAGAGAGATTGAGGAAGCCGCGGCCCGGGGCAACCCAAGGGCTGCGCTTGCGCTGAACGCTTTCTGCTATAAGGTGAAACGTGCTATAGGCGCAATGCTCATGGTCCTGGGCAGATGCGATGTCTTGGCTTTCGCGGGTGGGATCGGACTCAACAGTCCGACGGTCAGGTCAAAGTCTCTCGCAGGGACGACCGGCCTTGGCTTTGCCCTGGATGAGGCAAAAAATACCGGCCCGGAACGAGCCACCGCAGAGAAACCCGTTGTGGAAATCTCCGCGGCCTCTTCCCGTGTACAAATCCTCGTGGTCCGCACCTTCGAAGAGCTAATGATGGCCCGGCAGTGTTTGAAAGTGGTGGAAAGGAATGAAAGAAGACCAAGGTAGTTTGAGGGCGATTTGCCGGGAACCACGCTCCGGCCACGCCTGCGACTGTTCCCTCTTTGAGCAGCACCTTGTCTCAGTCGTCATTGTTCCTTGATGCCAGTTCATGAATGATGAACATGCTGACCAAATATGCAACCACGACTGCCACGTAAAACTGGCCGATGATGGCTTCCAGGACGACCAGCATCTGTGCCATAGGGCTTGCAGGCACGGTGTCGCCGAATCCGACCGTGGTGAGCGTGACAAAGCTGAAATAGATGAAGCGAAGACCAAGGTTCCCGGATGTGCTCGCGGACTCAAACGAGCCGGGCGAGGTTAGTTCGAGCAGCAGATACACGTACGACCAGATGTATCCCACAATCAGGTACAGATTGAATGTTCCTATGATCTCATTGACAAACACTTGTTCCGTAGTGAGGAGAGACCGGAGTATTACCACCGCACAGTAGACAAATAGGACCAGTAGTGCAGCAGCGACCGGGAACCCGAGGGGCTGGCGGAAAAATGTGCTGAACTGCTCGTGAGCCAGGAGATCGAACAACAGGACGCCAAAAGCCCCGAGACTTGAAACTACGGTCACAATGAGACTGCTGCGAGTCTTCCCTCCGGCAAGCCATGCAGAGACGATCATCGTCGGAAGGAATACTGCGTCGACAACCTCGCTTGGGACAAGCGGCCGAAAAAGAAGAAGCCCCAGAAGGAGTATCATCAGCACCACATGCTTGAGGTTCACCCCTTCCTGTAAAGGCCGCTGGTCATTTGAATAGCCCATCTTTACTGAATTCCGTTCCTTGGAGTGCGTCTCCGAGCTTCAACAGGGAAATAGGCGCTACCTGTTAATTGTTGATTCAGTGACCGATATTGCCGTCATATGTTCAACGTCAGCGAAAATGGGAATCGAAATGGGATTTTGTTAGTGGAGAGTTTGGGACGTTGAGATTCGACCATTAATGATCTTGACGTGCCTGTCGGCTCCGGATAGTTGGCTTGGGCCAGGAAGAGAAAGGAGCTGACATGGCCAGGGATGTGGTTGCAGAGATCCGGAGAGCTACCCGGAGGAAATTCAGGGCTGATGACAAGATTCGTATTGTGCTTGAGGGTCTGCGAGGGGAGATTTCCGTCTCTCACTTGTGCAGGCGGGAGGGGATCTCGCCGTCTCTTTACTACCAGTGGTCCAAGGCTTTTCTGGAAGCCGGGAAAAACGGACTAACAGTCGATACTAAGCGAGATGCAACCAGGGTGGAGGTCGAGCGTCTCAAGGATGAGAACGAGACGCTTAAGAAGGCGCTCGCTGAGACCATGCTTGATGTCCAACGGCTCAAAAAAAGTCTCGGCATGTGAGAGTGCGGTACCTCCGGATGACACCCGAAGAGAAGCTGGATATTCTCCGTGCTGTGGAGTCCTCACAAGTGACTCTAAAGGAGGCATTGATCCGTCTAGGCGTGCCGTTTTCCACGTACTATCGATGGAAGGCGAACCTTGAACGACATGGGATTGAGGGCCTCCGTGATCGTTCTCCGTTCAAGGGCAAGACGTGGAACGAGGTCCTCCCTCACGAGCAAGAGAGGATTTTAGAGGTCGCCGATCACCATCCCGAATGGTTCTCGCGGGAGATCAGCCTCCATATCTCAGACAACGACGATTTCACCGTATCAGAGTCTAGCGTCTATCGTATCCTGAAACGAAACGGTCTCATCAAGGCCTCTGGGAAAAAGACCTTTCCTGCAGGACCTGAGTATAGGGTGAAGACGAAGGGGATCAACGAAATGTGGCAGACTGATGCAAGTTACCTGCTCGTGAAGAACTGGGGATGGTATTACATGATATCCGTGCTTGATGATTTCAGCCGCAAGATCCTGGCCTGGCTCTTACAGCCTAGCATGGACACGGATGCGTTCAGTGAAGTCATTGAGTTGGCCTGTGAAGTAACCGGCATGGACCGTCTACCACAGGAACATCGAGCAAAACTCCTTTCGGATAGAGGTTCAGCACTCATCTCCAAGCCCTTTGGCGAATACCTCCAAGCCAAGGGGTTGGCCCATATATTCGCTTCTCCTTATCACCCTCAGACCAACGGGAAGATCGAACGGTATCATCGATCCTGCAAGGAGAAAATAAACCGGATCGTATGGGAGTATCCCGACGATCTTGTGCAAGAGATCACGAGTTTTGTCACCTACTACAACACGGGGCGCTATCACGAAGCCCTTGGCAACGTGACCCCTGATGACGTATACTTTGGCCGACGAGAAGCTATATTGGAGCGTCGCAAGAGCCTTAAACACGTAACTCTCATGCGGCGTAGGGACTTAAACCGAAACACCCCAAGACCATCATCTGGGGCTGAAACTCTCCGCTAATTCTGCCACCCAAAATTCCCACTTCTGCTGACGACATACACCGTCATAACTCTCACTCTCCATACCTATTCTAGCACAGACATTTGAGATCTTTTGCATTAATGAAGCATCTTTATTGCGCCTGGATGACACTATGTTGCTCCACCAAGAGCAATATGTGCTGGCTCGAAATCGTTAGCCACTTTCCTCTTGACACCTCCAGCCCAGAACGATAGTAATTACCGATGTCAATCATCGGCAGCGACGATGTATGTCTGAGACGAAAACAGCCGTGTGAGGGAGGAGAATTTTATGAGTTCCGTGTACGAACCTATGTGGAAGGAGCTTGGCCTGGATCTTGCCGCGCATGACGCGCTTCTCCAGGTCTTGGGAAAAGGGTATCAGGACGTCTTTCTTAGCCAGAAGGACCGTCCTGCAGGTATGGATTATTTCAACTTCGTCATGAGTGAAGTCCACGGTCTGCGCGTCAAGGAACTCGTTGACGGAAAAAAGGAAGGGCACAAAGTGGTCGGTTCTGTACTGCGTGTTTGTTCCTGAGGAGATTGTTCGGGCCGCTGATGCCACTCTCGTCGGCCTCTGCACCGGCGCGGATTTTGCCACGGAAGAGGTCGAGAAACTACTACCAAGAAACACCTGTTCCTTGATCAAGTCCGCTTTCGGATTCAAGCTGGGAAAGGTCTGTCCCTACTTAGAGTCGGCCGATATGATCGTGGGGGAGAACACGTGCGACGGTAAGAAGAAGGCTTACGAAGTGTTCAACGATCTAGTTCCCAATCTCTACGTGATGGATCTACCCCAGACCAAATCGGTCGAAGGGAAAGCGCTGCTCAGAGCTGAATTCAAGCGTTTCAAAGAGGCTATTGAACGGCTTACAGGCGCAACAATTGATGTGCCTAGGCTCAAGAAAGGGATCGAAATCGCCAATAACAAGCGAAAAGCCATCCACAGGCTGTCTAGCTTGAGAAAAGCCGACCCTGTGCCCATATCCGGGCTTGATGCGCTCCTCATCAACCAAGTCTTTTTCTACGATGATCCGATCAGATTCACCGATTCCGTCAACAAGATCTGCGACGAACTCGAAGAGAGAATTCGTAGCGGCAAGGGCGTTTCTCCTAAGGGGAGTCCGCGTATCCTCCTCTCCGGCTGCCCCATGGCTGTACCCAACTGGAAGCTCCCGTGGATCATTGAAACCTCCGGCGCAGCCATTGTGGGAGAAGAATCCTGTGTGGGCGAGCGGGGCACGCGGAATCTCACCGATGGTTCCGGAAACACGGTGGATGAATTGATGGAGGCCATTGTGGACCGCTATTTTCAGGTTGACTGCGCTATCTTTACCCCCAATTCCGACCGGCTCAACCATGTGAAGCAGATGTACAAGGATTACAACGCGGACGGCGTGATTCATTACGGTCTCCAATTCTGCCAACCTTATCAAATTGAATCATTGCCTGTTGAGAAGAAACTTGAGGATGAACGCATCCCCACGCTCCGGATTGAGACCGATTACAGCATGGAGGACGTTGAGCAACTCAAGACAAGGGTTGAGGCATTTATAGAGCGTATCAAGTAACAAGTATCGCATTGCGGGGGGGGGGTAGAGTCCAAGGGGAATCCTGGCCAGGGCTGGTGTTCCCCTAATTGCAGTTCCCACCCCGAATTCGCAGCTTTGACAAAGGATCAAAAATTGGTCGTCACGGGCATAGACATAGGCTCACGCACAATTAAACTGATCGCCCTGGATGTTCAGCACGATCGTATTATTGCCTCCTGCAAGGTCGAAACCACGTTCAATCCCCTGGAGCAGAGCAGGCGCGTGCTCTCCAAGGCTCCGAGGGATCGGTTGATCGCGACGGGCTACGGCAGGAAGCTCGCCCAAGATAATTTCCAGGCAGAGACAATTACTGAGATCCAGGCCCACGCGCTGGGGGCTCGAAGTTTGTTCCCTGCCTGCACCTCCATTTTGGATATCGGCGGGCAGGATACCAAGGCCATAGCGTTGGATGATAGAGGGCGAGTGCGTAAATTCGAGATGAACGACAGGTGCGCGGCGGGAACCGGCAAGTTCTTGGAATTCATGGCAACGAGTTTTCAGCTTCCGATTGAAGAATTCGGCAATTTTGCCTTGCAAGGCAAGCCGGGCTTGGTCATCAACAGCATGTGCACAGTCTTCGCGGAAACAGAGGCCACCTCTCTCATGGCTCGCGGCCACAAGCCTGAAGATATTGCTCTGGCGCTCCACGTTTCGGTAGTGAAACGGTCGCTCTCAATGCTAAGAAGGGTGTCAACGAACGGGGCTCTGGTCTTTTCCGGAGGGGTGGCACGGAACCGATGCGTGGTGAAGCTAATCGAGCGGGAAATAGGATCCAGTCTCTTGGTCCCTGAAGATCCGGATATGGTGGGCGCGATGGGAGCCGCTCTGCATGGGTCACGGAACTGATTAATCAATCAGTTAACCTATCGGCTTTGCCCGATGTCATTTAACTCTTTCAGCACTTCAAAATCGAAGTCACCGAACGGAATCGGGCAACGAGCGCTTGGTAATCGGCCGGAGTGTCCAGATCGAAAAGGATCATCTCATCGGCCACTTCCACTTGCTCAGAATGTTGATTGTGCTTTCTGAAAAAACCCCGAAGTCCATCGTCTCCAGAATACGAGAGAATTTCGTTTCGGTAGCTCGCGCTTATCAGCAATGGGTGTCCTCTTCTTCCCCGATAGCTTGGGACGACAATCTTGCTCTTTCCGCCCCGGTAAGCTTGTAGGAGATCCCGAATCGTCTGTAAACGGAACAAAGGGATATCTACCGGCAATACAAAGAAGGCTTCCGATGCAGGCCTTAGCGCGTTGACACCTGCTTGGACTGACGAGAAACATTCCGCGCTCAAACTGCTCATTGGTAATTGCCCGAGCTCTGCAATATTCAACGTCTGAAATAATCTCATTTGCTCGGTGACCCACCACGACAATTACATCTTCGATGCCCACGTCACGGAATAATTCAATCGCGCGCTCCAGAATGGTCCTGTTCCCGATCTTGAGCATCGGTTTCGGGGTTCCCATGCGGCTGGAGTAGCCGGCTGCGAGAATTATGGCAGCAATACCCTTGACCTGTGATGCAGGTCCAGGCTCAGCGCTTGGATGTTTCATTGCAGCATGTGGTCAGTCTTTACCTTAACCAGATCGAGCAGGTCGCGGATACTTATGGAAACCGGATGTCTTCCTTCAAAGCCTAACGCACACTTACCGCCGTCGGTAATGGTAAGAGCAAAATAGCCTTCGGGAAATTGCGCTATCAACGTCGCGCCGGTGCAGGGTTTGTCGGTTACTACCATGTCTTTATCTAAAATCAGGGTCGCTAGAATTCCTTCGTCCATCGCGCTTTTTCCTTTTCTTGCTCCAGTCCCATACCTCCCACAGTCCTTACCCTAAATTAGGCACTGACCATCTCATACGATCGGCTTTATACAACTTCTGCGGCGAAATGCAGAGAACACAGAATCCTCCGCGGTCTCTGCGATCTCCGCGGTGAATGACTCCCTTTTGTTGTTCCCGCTTCCTAACTCCCGGCGAGGTTAGCCAATAGCTTTAGTTTCGAGCCGAGCCAGGAATCTATTGCTTCCAAGTAGCCGAGGTCCGCTTCATCAACCAGCTCCGGCCGCTTCTCCAACACGAGGAGCGCGGCAAGCTCAGCCGTCTGTCCGGTGATTCGGCCGCACTGTTTGAAGTGTTCTTTCTGATTGTGTTTGACCTTCTGAGTGAGCACACGGCAACAAGTGGAACCGAAAAGGCCCTTGAATCGGTTGTGGAGAAGATTCGCCGCGGGCATCGCTTGCTTCCCGTTGAAAGATCCAGGACGGTCTCGCCCCAGAAACAACCCTAAAGCCAGAGCTGCACCACTGAGTGCTCCGCAGGTGCATCCACTGTTCCCAAGGCCGACGGGGAGAGCAGATGCCAGACGGATGTCCATTCCTTCCGGCAAGCCGCCGCGGAGCCCTCTGTTAATCACGGCAAGAACCGCCTCAGAGCACAACAACTGACCTGTCAGGTACAGATTCTCGGCCCTCTTCCCGATCATCAAGCCCAACTGCTCAGTCCCCGGTTTAGAAGTGTCGCCAGACATGAAAGCCTCTATTTAGCCGCTTCTACCGGAAAGCTCGCTTGGGACCAAGCTTCTATACCGCCCGGAAACCGATACACGTTCGTATAGCCCAGTTTCAGCGCCCACATTGCTGCGTTGTGACTCCGCGTACACTCGGTGAATCCGCAATAGAAGACGATCAAGCGGTCCTTGTTCGGCCCCAAAATTTTGACAAATTCGGTCTTTTTGCTGTCATCCATCTCTTTCATTTCCGGGATGGGGAACTCTATTTGAACGGCGCCGGGAATGTGTCGTTTCTTGTAACTTGCGTCAAAGGGCATGGTGTCGACGATTAACATATCCTTTTTAGCATCCGTCCACTTTTTCAAGTCAACAGCGTTAACCGCCTTATAGCCTCCATCCATCATCTCCTTTGCGAAGTTGATGGCGATGATTTCCTTTACCTTTTCCGGATAGTCCGCTTTTTGAGCAATAGCGCCCTCTGCCAAAAACAGGACGGCAAGACCTGCCGTCAGAACCAATGCGATGAACTTTCTGGACACGAATCGATACCTCCTCTAATCTGTGCGTGCGATTTGGGGTGAAATCCTACCCGTGGGCTGACGATTTCACCGGCTCCCGGCGTAATTCAGGGATCCAAAGGCGGGCGAGATGCAATGTGCAAAGGCTTCCGGGATATTCACTTTAGCCATGTGTCCGGAACCCCGCGTCCCGTGGGGCCGCCCGCCCGGGATCCAATCGCTGCTGGGCCGGCAACGCGTCGGCCTCTGGGCAACCGGTGTTGTCACGGAAGGATATATTACAAAAGCCGATTTGTCAAATTAATGTTACCGATGATACGGCAAGCATCTGCTGCTTTTGGGTTGCAAGTGAGAGCCGCTATGTGCAATAAGTGATGGCTATTAAGGGAATAGCCGATCCCGATTCACCTGATTCGGCGAGACCGGGACGGAGGATGGGCGACATGCGATACAAAGAGATTGGCATGATATTACTCTTGTGCCTGTGCCCGGCAATTCTGGTAGGAGCGACAGGGCCGGAAATAGCCCTGGACAGAAGCGAGCATGATTTCGGGGATGTTCAGGTCGGAGATGTGGTTCAAACAAAGTTTCGAGTGATCAATAAGGGGGACGCTCCACTGGTCCTCGATGAAGTGCGAACGTCCTGCGGTTGTGCCAAAGCGGTCAGCCACGCCAAGGAAGTTCCACCTGGCCAAGACACTGAAATCGCAGTCTCATACGACTCTGCGGGTCTGAGCCCAGGAAGAAAGACTCAATCTGTGCTCATACACACCAACGACGGGAAGAATTCTGTGTCCAAGTTCCAGGTCTTCGCGACGGTAATTCATCCGTTCACCATAGAGCCGACGAACCTGATTGCCAAACTTCCACGTTATCAGGAGCGCGTGAACTTTCCGATGACAGCCAGAAACAATACACCACAGCCGGTCAGCCTCGCCGTGTCGGCAGTGGAAGGGACGATCTCAAAGACGGTGTTACAGCCGGAAAAGGTCGTGGTCCAGCCCAATTCGGAAACTCAATTCCAGATTGAAATGGAGCTCAAAAAGCCGGACAAAGGCAATGTCTTGACTGGCGCTGTGACGATCTCCACCGACCACCAGAAAGCGACCGAGATTCGACTACGGTGCCTTATCAAGTTTGACCAGGCAAAATGAGGCTTTTGGGTAAGAATTAGGTTTTCGGTGGCGAGGAAGGGTGCAAGCCCGAAGCAATCTTCGGTGGGATGGGAGTCCCGCCCATCGTCATTCCCGCGTACGCGGGAATCCAGCACCGGCAGGGACGCTGGTGCGCACGATTTGGTAGCGGCGGGCGTCCCTGCCCGCCATTTCCCGGCCCCCGGATCGGAGTCCGGGGTGACGAATAACCGGCAAGATGCCGGTCCTACTATTGCTTATGAACGACCAGCCTTGATTTTTCAACCCTAACCGAGTGGTCGGCTTCCGGCCTGCCCTACAAGCATGGGCGCAAGAAAAAAGATTCTTTCGATAGCTACTTTGTCTAACGAATGCCGTTTCCCCGACTTGGCTGTCGCATTTCTTTCCCCAAAACTTCGAACTTGATCGTATTCTTTCCCGAATTTTTTGCTGAATACATCAAGCTGTCAGCAATTCTGATGGCTTCATTGACGTCAATGGGCGGTCTCATGAACGTGGCCACTCCGATGCTGAACGTTACAGGCCAGCCATGCTCCTGCACGTCATGCGTCAGTCTGTCCCGAATCCGCTCAATGAAGTGCCGGGCTGCTTTCGGGCCGGTCTCGGGGAGTAGAATACCAAATTCGTCTCCGCCAAGTCGCGCGACGGTGTCTGTCTCCCGGATGTCCTTCATTATGCTGTGTGCTACTGCTTGTAAGAGCATGTCGCCGACCGAGTGCCCGAAACGGTCGTTAACGGCCTTGAAATCGTCAAGATCAATGTATGCAAAGCTCAAGGAATGGCTATAGCGGCGGGCCCTGTCTATTTCACGACCGACCACTTCGCTGAAGGCCCTTGAGTTTGAAATTCCGGTCAAAGGTTCGGTCCTGGCAGACCTTCTTGCCGCCTCCAATGCCTTTTTCACGGCTGAAAGAGCGATCGTAAAAACCATAAAGAAGGCCAGAGTAACAATTGAATTCCAGTACAAGACTAAAAGGTACGAATAGATGTGCCCCGCAGTCCAGTCCGTAATCAACCAGGTTGCACCGCTGATGCAGGATATGAAAACGCCCGCCCGTCTCCCCACAAACCATGTTGCGAGAGCAACGGGAACCAAATAGAAGACGGCTACAGAGATCTCTTCACCGGTCTGATAATCAATGACCCCGAGTACCAAGTACAATGACAAGGCTCAAGGTAATGAGGAAGGTCGTCGATTGACCTTCCAGAAAGGTTGCGATCCGCTTGAGGGAAAGGGTTGGAGTTTTCATACGTGTTCGCGTTCAAACAGGTGACAAAAACTGAGCCTGGCCGGCAGGGACGCGGGCCTCACTGCAACATGACGGTGATTCGGCGGGACACACGGAGCCGCCATGTTCGGAATCCGTCCCTGGCGTCAATGTCCGAGGCATTTTCAAACTGCGTTGCGGGGTTTTAAGCCATGGGAGTTGATATTGCTCCGCGTCAGCCGTTATCTCTCGCGTGGCGCTCGACGAACTCTTCCCAGCGGCGGTCGGTAAATTCTTGGAGCCCTAGGACCTGTTCTTCACTGATTGTCTTGAATCGGGTCTGTCCTTTCACATAGTCTGCAACTGTCTTCTCGCGGCCCTTCTTCGCCAGGGCAAGGGAGCGAGAGGTGAGCTGGAATTTTCCGCCGCGAATCTCGTAGAGTACGTGAATTCCCGTTTCTACGGCCAGCTTCCCCATCTTGACGAGGTCCTTGTTCGGGAAGCCCCACCCGGGAGGGCAGGGGGCATGTACCTCGATGTAGCGCGAACCTCTTATACCTTTGGCGGCACGGACTTTATCAAAAAGGTCCAGGGGGAAGGCAGGCGATGCCGTTGCAACGTAAGGTATGCGATGCGCTTCCACAATGCCGATCATGTCCTTCTTGTGTTGAAGCTTTGCCAGCACCGGTGTTGTGGTGGTGATGGCCCCCGCGGGGCTTGCGCTGGAACGCTGAGTGCCGGTATTCATGTACCCTTCGTTGTCGTAGCAAACGTATATGAAGTCGGTTCCTCGCTCCAAGGCGCCCGACAAGGACTGAATACCGATGTCGTAGGTGCCGCCGTCGCCAGCGAAGGCCACGACAGTGTAGCCTTCCTTGCCGGTAGCCTTGAGGCCGGCCACGATGCCGGAAACCGAGGCTCCGGTGGCTGCAAATGTGTTATTGATGCAAACAACCTTTACGGGCGTGACCGGATAGACCCCGTGAAGCACCGTCATGCAGCTTGCGGGGACCGCGACTATGATTTTGCCAGGGGCCAACGCCTTTAGCGAGTGGCGATACGTCAGCATCAAACCGCACGCCGCGCACGATCTCGATCCAGGTAGTATGTATTCTTCCCTAGGTAGCTCTCTGACTGCTTTTGTGGCCATGATGGATATCTACTTCCTGTCTTTGCATATTAAGACGTAGTCGTTCACCGCGGAGATAGCTGAGATCACGGAGGATTCTGTTTTAACTACATTTCTTCCAGGTGAGGCATAGGGCCTTCGAATCTGTGGCGGTGTGTAAACCATTTTTCGTCTCTGCGTTCTCGGCGGACTCTGCGGTGAATCCTGCCTGTTCCCTTGTCTTTCGGTCAACCCTGCACGCCGATCCATCCATATGCGGTATCTCCGGCGGCAGCATCCGCTGCGGCTTGCGCGAGCTGCTCCGGCCGCACGTCGCGTCCTCCAAGTCCCGCCACAAATGATGAGAATTTGGGCCCCAGATCTTTGTCAAATAGCGCGGCTTTCAAATCCGTGGCAAGTGCGCCGCTATATCCGTAGCTGATGTCCTTTTCGAAGACCGCAACTGATTCAACTCGGGCCAGTGCTCGAGCTAGAGCTTCAGCCGGGAAGGGCCGGTACGCACGCACCCCCACCACCCCTGTAAGAAGACCCTGCTCTCTCATTGAGTCTGCCGCCACGGTGCACTCCGAAGCCAGAGATCCCATGCTAACCAGAGCATGCTGAGCATCCTCCATGCGGTATTCCCATACGAGTCCACCCCATCCGCGGCCGAAAACCGACTCAAATTCCCGATCCGCGTCGGATATGACGTTGAGGGATGTAATGAGGTCTTCTTGAAGACGATACCGGAGGTCCATGTATCCGGGTCGCAGATCACCGTGGGGGTCCAGACGAGGCTCGCTGAGGATCAGTGGATTCAGGTTCATGTAGTTCCCTCCGGTGAGCCCGGTATCAGGCTGATATGGCGGGAGAAATCTATCAACCTCAGAAAGATCCGGGACATCTACCGGCGTGCTGGCGTGCGAGAGCACGAATCCGTCGTAGCAGACCATGATCGGGATGAGCGACTGTTCCGCGATCCTGAACGCCTGGATAATGGTATCCAACACTTCCTGACTGTTTCGGCAGTAAAGCTGAATCCAGCCCGTGTCCCTCTGAGCTATGGAGTCCTGCTGGTCGTTAAGGATGGTCCAAGGGGCTCCCACGCCTCGGTTCACGCATGCCATCACAACAGGCACGCGGCTTCCGGCGGCCCAGTGCAGCATCTCATGCATATACAGTAGACCATTGGCGCTGGTAGCGGTGAATACTCTGGCGCCCACTTGTGACGCGGCCACCACAGAAGCCATTGCCGAATGTTCACTTTCCACGGTCAGATACTCGGCCTTGAGATCGCCGCGTTCTACCATGGCCGCCAGCTCCTCCGTTACCGGGGTTTGAGGCGTTATCGGGTACGCAGCGATAACCTGAACCTTGCAAAGAGAAGCTGCAAGGGCCACGGCGGAGTTGGCGGTTATGATTCTGACGCCTTTCATTGGGTTTTCCTCGAAAATGTTAGAGTTTCTTGGAGGGGGTTTGGGGTAACCTTCTTTGCAAAGAAGGTTACCCCAAGTTCACTCGGCCTTGTCCGACGGCTTTGGTGTTCGGCCTTCTACCATTTCTATTGCTTTGCGTGGGCATTCTTCCGCGCAGATACCGCATCCCTTGCAGAATTCCAGGTCTATCTCGAGAGGAAAATCTGAGGAAATTACTCCGTCAGGGCAGTATAGCCAGCAGAGGAGGCAGGTGTCCTTCTTTGAGCACTTCTCATGGTCAATTACCGGAGTCTGAGACCGCCAGTCCCCGGTTTTTCCAGCCTCTCCGGCAGCGGGTGTGGAAGCTGCGACAATGGTTTCCTTAATTTTATCAGCCATAATACCTCTCGACTCCGGGAAAGAATGACAGCCAGGCTCTTAGCGCGAGGAAACAGCCGGCACCTTGTGCCGATACACGTGTGTATTCTGATAAGCCAGTTCGAGAGCTTCCAGATTTCTCTTCAGCGCGGCGCCTTTGAATTTTCGGCTTATCGCCTGCTTGATGTTGTCAAGGCTGACCAGGTCCGATCCAGCGGCAAAAGGGCCTAGAATGGACGTGGAAATGAGCACGTTCCCTTCGACGATGAGTCCCGCTTCCTGGGAAGAACGAAACGCATCAGCCGCGGCAATGGAAAACGGGCCACGGAGCCCAAGCTCTTCCGGCGTGCGGGCCGTGTTGATCACCAGAAGGCCGCCCTCTTTCAGGTTTGCGGTTACGTTGACCATTTCCAGCAGATTGTCGTCCAATACCACTGCGATGTCGGGGTCTAACACGTTTGAATAGGTGCGGATCAGTCCGGGTGAGATCCGAGTGTGCACGCTTACCGGTGCCCCGCGACGCTCTGAAAAATAGGTCGGCTTTGCGCTTACCCCTTTAAATCCCTGGTAATATGCGGCTTCAGTGAATATTTTGGCCGCGGTCACCGCTCCTTGCCCGCCTCGACCGTGCCATATGATTTCATACGATGCTCTCATGGATCTCTCTAACCTTTCGGTCGCTTCGAATCGTTTTAGATTAATTTAGTTGTTTGGGTTCGTCAACAGAGAAGGTGCAAAAGGATGAGCAATTAAGATGGGGCCAACAGCAGTCTTGTCGAGCGTCGCCCCGAAAAATAGGCTAAGCTTTTGCCACGATGCCTTCTGTAGTGATGAGTTTACGCGGAGAGAGACTTGCGGTCGATGCGAGCGATCCGCTCTGTGCAGATTGATATGTACGCGGGGTCTATCTCATATCCCACAAAATGCCGGCCCGCCTGGATTGAAGCGACGGCGGTGGAGCCGCTCCCCATGAATGGGTCAAGGACCGTTTCCCCCTCAAACGAATAAAGATGAATGAGCCGCTCAACAAGGGCCACGGGAAAAGGAGCCGGATGGCCGATCCTTCTGGCTGATTCGGGTGAGATATTCCAAACACTGGTTGTTGCGGCCATGAATTCATCCCGAGTGATCGTGGACCGGCCTTTCGAAGGCCTATCAAATCGGTTTTGGAAAAGATCAGGACGTATTCGTGAAGATCTCTCAGAGTCGGGTTCCCTGCGGACATCCAGGAGCCCCATGCGCAAGAGCCTCCAGCGCCTTTACCTTTGACCCAGATTATTTCGCCCCTCATAAGAAGGCCAAGATCAGATGCAAGATTTGCTATATGCGAATTTAGAGGGATGTAAGGCTTTCGCCCCAGATTCGCGACATTGAATGCGATGCGCCCACCCGGAATGAGTACTCGGTGCGTTTCAGACAGGATCTGTTTGAGAAAATTTAGATATTCCTCAAGGGTGAGATCCAAATCATAGTCTTTTCCCACATTGTACGGCGGGGAAGTAACCATGAGAGCCACGGAATTGTCGGGAAGTTCCGGCATATGCTCGGACGAGTGAGGAAATATGCAGTTGAGATGATGTGGAGAAATTTCGTTGATCTGCGGACAACCATTTTCGGTAGCGCTCGCTGCACACAGCTTTCGGCCGTAAAATGCTGAAGAGTCGTGCCCCTCTCGCTTTCCCGTGCCGAACGATTTTGTGGAGGTCCCTCTTCTCAAATCCATCCCATACGTCCCGGCGGGTAATTGGGGGGTGAGCCGGGAATCAGGGAGTGGGGTTAGCACGCCGCGCGATGTGTGTCAATAAAAAAGCTTAAATATTAACGGCTAAATCAACTTTCATAAAGTAACACATTATAATATATTGAGAATAGGATAAAATAGCCTTATAAATTATGTGCTTGGGCGTGGGACCCAGTCGGCAGTTCATTTGAGTACCTAATCTCTGGGATCTCCGGCTTTGTCTTTGCGAGCGAAGCGAGGCACTCCCCTTGAGTCTATGGTTAAGAATTCAGGGATTGCTTTCCCGCGGAACGTGGGACTCCACACATCGCAATAACGGGGTGGTAGTTGCGCAAAAGTGCTAGGTCGAAAATATTACTTGTTTCTGGATTTCCCACCCGTAACAGAAGCATCGCAGACTCGCAGACGGTAGTGGATCAGTTTGAATTTTTACTTCAACGGGAATCCCCCATGCTCCCCAATCACCACGTCAACTTCTCCCATTATCCTGATCGTCTCCGATAAGGCGGACACGATTCTTTGATAGTGGGTAAGGTCATCGAAAGATAGTTTTCGTCCTTTCCGGTCTTTGAGCCATTTCTCACAGACCCGACAGCCGCCTATGTAGAAATTCCATACTTCAGGCGGGATATTTTTGAAATACTGCTTCTTGTTGATCCAAACTCTGCCTTCATCTGCTCCTTGACCGGGCTCGGTATATCGGACCTTATCCACGACATGATCTCCGCCTTCCGGGTAACTGGTCATTCTTGGGCCATCTTTTTCTAGAAGCGGTTGCAAAACCGCCGATCAGTTATAAGCGCGCGAAATCGCGGATGATTTAAATCCTTGTTTTTATGAAATAATATGTATATTTAGCTCGCCGGAGGTAAGTCCGGTGAGCAAACGTGTCGTGTACCTGACCGATGAGCAGTGGAAGAAGATCGAACCCCTCATTCCCAAGCCTCCTCCTCGACCGAAAGGAGGTCGCCCCAGAAAGGATAATCGCTTGGTCTTCGAGGGAATCCTCTGGATACTCAAGACGGGAGCCCGGTGGAAAGATCTTCCTGAACAGGTACCCGCACCCTTCAACCTGCTGGCGTCGCCTGAAGGAATGGGACGAGGCCGAAGTCCTCAAAGATATGTGGAGGGCCTTTCTCTCCGAATTGGATGCCAACGGGGGACTCGACTGGGAAGAGTCATTCATCGATGCGAGCTTCTTCCCAGCAAAAAAAGGGGTCCAGCGGTCGGAAAGACCAAGAGGGGAAAGGGAACAAAGTGCATGGTGGTGGTCGATGGCAAGGGTATTCCTCTGGGAAGCCATACCGACTCTGCTTCGCCAGCAGAGGTCAGGCTCGCCGAAAAGACACTCCAGCAAATCAAAGTCCCTAAAAAGGGGCCAGGGAGGCCAAGGACCCGCCCCAAGAGAGTAATCGGAGACAAGGCGTACGACAGTGACCCTTTGCGCAAGCGCTTGAGAAAACGAGGTATCAACTTGCTCTCCCCTCATCGACGCAATCATAGGAATGTCAACAGACAAGATGACCGCCTTTGGGATCGATACAGGAGACGATATACAGTTGAGAGAACTTTCAGTTGGTTCGGAAACTTTCGACGGATAGTCGTCCGATACGAGCACCAGGTCTGCATGTACGAGGCTTTCATCCAGATCGCCTGTATCATGATTGTCATAAAACGTTTATGAGGTTTTGCAACCAGCTCTAGAGAATCCCTCTTCACATACCAATTAATGCATATGCTGGATACCTTCATAGCTGATAGCCTTCGCTCCGTGATGCCCCTCGCCCCACAAGAATTTATCAGTAAAATAAGTGAAACGCATTTTCATACGTGGCAAAACCAGGCTACTTCCAGACCTTCACCACGAGCGCCCTATATCTGAGTCCGTAAGGGCTTGTTCGATGTCGCCACTGCACATGCAGGCTCCTTCCTGGCCTCCTCATATGAGGATAGCGACAGCAGAGCCTTTCCCCAACGGAATATCCGCTGGTAAAAATTGGGACCGGCGTTCGGTTTCACGGCTTCATCTTCTCTTGCGAGAAAACTCCGTATATTATCCCACTTTGGATAACATCGGTCTCCTTCAGAGACTTGTAGACATCGACACTTAGGAACATTGACAGTTTGTTCTGAGGAGCGTGTCGCGAAACAGGCCAGGTCTGAACGGCTTCGAGCCGGATTATGGTTCATTTTTCGATCAACCCGTTCTTCAAAGGCTGTGAGCTGGGGCAGCGAAGGCAAAAGAGGGAGTCCTCGTTGGCAAAACCTGACATTTTTCCGGGAAAACCAGGTGTTTTACCCGAAAATGGGCGCACTTCTCCCCCGGTCCAGCCAAAGATGTCTCCAAAGCTTGAGGATGTTATGGGTCAGGCAAACGAGCTTCCATTCTCCCTTCACCTTGTCCAAGCCCCTGAGGAGGAAGGCCCGTATTCCTCTTGCCTCTTTGATCTGTCCGAAGACCGGCTCTATCGTTTCTTTTCGCTTGGAGTAGGTCTGTTGCCCCACTTTTGTCTTCAGTCTGCGCAGTGCTCTGTCAACGACGGAGGCGTTGTCGGGAATACGCCCACGAGGAGCCGGCGCCGGCGGGTCGCTGTGTTTGATGCGCTCACGCGGGATAAAGGGTTCCATGAATCCCTGAGCGACGGATTCCACTGCTTCCTCTGTGAAATACCCTGCATCGGCGAGAACGCGATCCGGAATTTCTCCAAGATTTTCCTCTATTTGTTCCAGCATCGGGACCAGTTGTTGCTTGTCGTTGGTTTGTTGGGTGACATCGGCGCACACAATCACCTGACTGGTGCAGTCCACGGCAGCTTGCGCATTGTATGCCTGGGTAAACGCCTTGGTGGCTCCATCGAGCATGATCCGACTGTCAGGATCCGTAAAGTTTCTCTGTTTCTTGGGTTTCGGCTTCACCTCAGGTGTTTCGGACGGTCCGGATCCACCCTCCTCAGGCGGCTTTCCATCCTTACCGCCCTTAGCTTTGCGGGTAGCGTCCTCACGAGCCTGCTCTTCAAGCGCCAGCTTTGCTTCTCGGATCTTTGCAAGCCGCTTCTCTTTGAATTGCAGTTCCTCCGGCAGCTCGTCGCCTCTCTTGCCTTTGCCGTATTTCTTGTCTTCTTGCTCGTCGAGGGCCTCGGCCTGTTTCAAAAGCTTGTCCACCTCACGGGCCAGTTCTTTCTCTTTCTTTACCATCCGGCCATAGCTCATCGCCTTGTGCTTGGATGCGTTGGCTTTTATCTTGGTTCCGTCAAGAGCCACATGCCCGAGCTTCACCAGCCCCGCCTCCTTGCATATCTCCAAGACCTGGACGAACAGACGGGAGATGGCCCTAAGATGACGCTTTCTAAAGTCCGAAATCCTGCTGTGGTCGGGATGGCTGTCACACGAGAGCACCCTGAAGGCAACGTCCTCATAGGTCTTCTGCTCTATGCGCCGGGAACTCCGAATCCCCGCGCAGTACCCGTAGAACAAGAGTTTGAGCATCATCGCAGGGTGATACGCGGGATGTCCCCCCTGAAGATGGAGGTATTCCTCCGTTATCTCTCTGACGTCCAACGTATCAACCACGTCGCTGATGAACAGGGCGAGATGATCCGGCGGCAACCATTTCTTGATATCTGGTGCAAGCTCTAATGGCTTGTCCGGCTCATACGCTATGAAGCGGTAGTCTCTCATGCGACCCGCTCATATCCCAACCTAACGAGACTGTAAAGCGTTAAGCGACAGCCTCCTAGCCCCTGCTCAATATGCCGCAAGTTGGGACATCTAAAGCGCAAGCATACAGATCGGTCGGACGGGATGGAATTACATGTGTCAGCAATCCTGTTTTTGCATTGCCATCGCTTCATAAAAGAAATCATTTCTAATTCTCACTAACTTTGAGTTCACTCTTAAGAGAGTATGTGCATTCGTCAACTGCTAGAAAAGATCAATGAGATAGACGCTTATCTCTGCTCGCTTTACCGCTCGTTGGCTTTTGTGTTTTTGGTCTAACATAGAGACGGATATCTATATGTAATTATATATAAATGTCTGAACGTGGTCTTTCTTTGATAGGACTGAACGTGCATTTCACATCTTCACTGTTCCAGTTCGCTGAGGACAAACGGCTCAAGAGTGCTCATAACTCACCGGATGTAGAAACGATTCCCTTTTCCTCCGGTAATCGGACGAAACGCGTCAACCACTGAAGAACGTCGCAGTGGGGCTCACGTCTATCCGGACCTCTTTGACGCCAGGGACCTGCTCTGCTAATATCCTGAGATCCTCCGCCAACTGTTCAACAGCCATAGGACCGGCCTGGGTATCCACATAAACTACTCGGTCGCTCGCTCTCACTCTGACACTGGGACAGGTGTCAACCAATCGGGCCTTAACCGTGGCAGCCAAAACCAGATCTTCCACTACTTTCTGGGATTCCAGAGTCGTTCGGAAATGTTCCAGTCCCGCCGTTTGGCAGATTATGTCTACCGCATCTCCTACCGTTATCTTGTGAATGTGAATCACCAGGTCATACAGACTGGGGTCCCACGTATCCAGACCGAACAGCCTTAAGCTCCACTGCCGCCGCTCATGATCATCCTTCTTCAGCACGTAGAGGGCCTCATCCCTGGAGATCTGCTCCCGTTCCATTTCCAGCCGGATTCGATCCTCCAGATCGGCAATTATTCTGACCTTAAGAACGTGTTTGACACCCTTCAGAAAGAAATGGCCCGCCAAACCATGATAAACGACGTTATCCTTCTGTACACGTTCGAGAAATGCTGCTTCGAAGAAAGTCAGGTAGCGTTCTTTTCCGTAGGTGAAGCGTTCCAAAACCGACGGTGCATCATGAAGGGCCCTGACAAGCTTTATTTCCGGGATATTGAAATGCCCAGAAGCCTCCAGGAGCACCTCACGAGAAACGCAGCTGTAGCCCAGTCTTTGACATACCTTCTCAGCAACCTCTTTTCCTTTGCTATATGATCCCCTGGAAATAGTGATAATCGCCATTCCCCGCTCCTTTCCTCGTCAATCCGGCTGCGTTAATGATCGTGCCAAGGAGATCGTCTCTAGCATAGTATACATCATCTTCGCAGGGGGACGAGTCGAACCGAGAAATTGGCAGATGCGTGCCATGAACTCTCCCGATGCGTCGGGAGAGTTAAATTCAAAAGGAAATTTCATAAATTCTTCTGAAAAGCTTGCCCCCGCTGGACTACTCTGAAAAAACACCACGAGTTTTCCGTAGCTTCTGAACGAAGGGCATGTCAGCAGGAACAAACTCGTAGTCTTCCAGATCGTTGAATGAAACCCATCTGCAATCCTGGTGATCGCTCACTCGATTGGATTCAAAATTAGTAATAAGAGGCTGAGATGTGGTTCCTCCCCGCTTCTCGGGTTGGTGTGAACCTTAATTTTAACGGAAGTGTCCAAATAGAGATAATGGTATTACCTCAGGGGGAATTAATATGACCACGGACAAGAATAAGCCTGGTAATAAAGGGGCTGAAGCAAACACAGATGCCCGTGAGCCCCAAGGACCCGAAAAAGAGCCTAATGATATGGCAAGAACAGGTAAAGTGTTGCTTGTAAATGACAATGAGATCTTTTCAGCGGCTTTTCCTAGTGAACAGTCTCTGAATGAAATCACCCGAGGATTAAAACGATTTTTCGTTAATGCAGCACTGCGGCGGTCTGGAGGTAGCAGGCAAGGCGCTGCTCGTTTGCTGCGAATTTCTCGGTATTCTCTGAAACACTATATGAAAACGTTAGGATATTCCGAGGAGGAGTAGGCTGCAAGGGAATTATTCAGAGGGGAGAAACTGAGTGTCATTCGCCATGAGATGAAGAGCGCACGTGGTTTCTCGCCCACGGAGAACTCAGTACGCGAATGAAAAGGATTTTTGCATACGCCTCAATACCACGGAACAGAAGATCGCTTATTTCGCGTCTCAGGTGCCTTATAATCGATTTGTTTTGTGGTTACCGTCCACCCGGAGACAAGCGCCGTGCTCGAATAGTCACGACGTGGTCACCATTGGTCGCAGCTGCCCCAGTGAACGGTTACTGCACAAACACCGTCTTAATAGTGGCAGACTGTACAACTATCGACCATCCTGCCCCCTTTTTTGACGCAGGCTGACTCGTCGTCCATTTTCTTGCATATGTTGTCGATGCAACAACATCTCTTTGCGGATGACTCTTTTTCCATGATAAGCCTCCTAAAATCCGTTATTGCTAGTCCTAATATAACCACGGCCTTCTCGAAGCAAACGGGATCTAAAAGCTTTTTGTAGCCGTTGACCGGAACCCACTTCGTGACCGGTTACGTTTTGTGAATGAGAATGCCCAACCAATCCTGGCTGAAAAGGAGAATTCCCAAGATCTCCGAAGTTCAACCCACAAATCAGCAACTGTGGCTCGAACAGTTCACTTCAAGTGTTCTCACCTCGCTTGCACCCATTCTATCCACCGACCCGTCCGAATATCCTACCGATCCCGCCTCGATGGAACTCGAGAATAATCAAATCCACCTCTCACAAACGCTAAGGATGGGACTCGCAGCGTAACCATCTTATTTTACTGATCCGCCACCGTGGCGACCGGTAAGGCGAAATACGAATTTTGCTAGGCCCTACCGATAAAAACAGTCGAAAGCTTTACACCGACAAGTCAGCCCACATTAGAAGGTGGCATTTCCATGTGGCTTCAGCCTTTCCATTGGCTGTGTATTACCAGGCGGTATTCGGGTTACGAGCAACACCGAAGATCGTGCTTGCCAGGGGAACGATGGCGGGGTACGCTTAAGAAAAGGTGGGAAACGCGTTCATTAAGGAAGATTACTGCAACAGCCCACCCTTGGGACGAAATCCGATGGGAATCAGGGCTTACTTCGGGTGTGAGGTACCATCGAACGACTGGTCAGGGGTGCTGCGACCCGCAGGATAGGATGGTCGCCGCATAATACCGGGTTACAGATGCTCGATAAGAATGCCTTTATGCCGCCACTGGGCCTAGTCACCGTCGCCGCCGATGGCGACACGCTTTGAAAGGAAAATGCAACCATGGCTAATAACCCACTGGATGAGAATTTGTTCTCCGCAAACAAATTGAAAGGGCCTTTCAAGTTTCCCCCGATTAGTCCTGGACTGACGGGCGGATTGAAATTCCTGATCGCCGGAGTAGTGCTTGTAATTATTTGCTATAACTTCTTCTTCGTTTACGTGCGGCCCGATGAGTACGGGATCAAGGTGGTCCGAGTCGGCATCAATCCCGGCGTTCAAAAAGAAGTTTATCATGCGGGTCTGACTTTTGTACTGCCCTTTGGGTTGCAGCAAATGTTCCGGCTTCCCAAAGGTATCCAGGTGCTGGAGCTGACCAACTTTCCCGAAACTGCCGCAAGGGCGGCGAGGAAAGACCGGGCGGCCCACATTCAGACCTCGGACGGCTTTTTCGTGGACGTGGACGTCTCCATGATTTACCACATCAAGGACCCCTACCTGGTTTTTACCACCATCGGTCCCGGAAACCTCTTTGAAGACAACGGTATCATCCCTAAGGCCGAGCCAGCCTTGAAAGAGACCCTGGGAAAGTTGACCACCGAAGAATTTTATAACAGCCCGATGAGGGTCCGAAAAACGGATGAGGCTAAGAAGAGACTCAACAACGAGTTGAATTTGAAAGGAATCGAAGTGGATGAAGTGCTGGTACGCTATTTCAAATACAGCCAAGAGATCCAAAAGAATATAGAGGAGAAGAAGCTTCAGGATCAGATGGTGTTTACCAACCGGGCTGCGGCCCGGGCGGCCAAGGAAGAGGCCGAATTGAAGAAAATCGTTCAGGAGGGGATGGTCATCGCTGCCGTTGAGATTGAAAAGGGCAAAGCCTATGTCACCCGCAAGATCGCTGAGAAGGATCTTTACGTTCGCAGTAAAAAAGCGGACGCGGACCTGCTGGTGAAGCTGGCGGAAGCGGAACGGGTGCGCCTGAAAAATGAAGCCCTGAAGGGGATCGGGTCGGAGCGCATGGTGGGGCTGAAAATGGCCGATGCTTACAAGGGGCTGGACGTCATCATCCTGCCCAGCGATGGCCCGAATGGGATCAACCCGTTAAATCTGAATAATGCCCTGCAATTATTTGACGTTCGCAAGGGAGGTGGCCAATGAAGCGTTTTTTTGTCTTGTCATTTGTAGTGGCGGTCATGCTCTCCTTGGCCAGCTGTGTTCCCCATACTACGGGGCCAACGGAGGTAGGCGTCCGAATCTGCAAACTGGCTCTTTTCGGCCAAAAGGGTGTTGAAGACCGGGTCTACGCTCCGGGTGCCACCTACTTTTTCCTGCCGTTCATCAACGACTGGTATGTCTTCGACACCAAGCTGCAGAACTTGGAGATGACGTTTTCGCCATTAACGGGCGACCGGAAAACTCAAGACGACCTCGTGTTCAAAACGGTCGACGGCAACGACATCAGTCTCGATGTGATCATCGCCTACCGCATCGATGCGAGTAAAGCGCCCTATATTCTCCAGTACGTTGCCCGCAACGACGTAATTTTGCGGGATAAAGTTGTTCGAACCGTCGCCAGGAGCAAACCGCGAGACATTTTCGGCGAGCTCAAGACCGAGGCTTTCTACGTGGCCGAAGCCCGAGAGACCCAGGCCAATAGGGCCAAGGAGGAGCTTCAAAGAATCCTGGGGCCAATGGGCGTCGTCGTGGAAAAAGTGCTGACCAATGACTATCGTTTCAACCCCGAATATACTAAGGCCATCGAAGACAAAAAAGTGGCCGATCAGCAGGTCGAGAAAAACAAGTCTGCCCAGCACGCAGCTCTGGAACAATATAAGCGTAAACTGGAAGAAGCCAGAGGTGAAGTCAACAAAATGGTGGCCGACGCCGACGGCCAGTACCTAAAGAACAAAATCGACGCCGATGTTTACCAAGAACAGCAACAGCTCCTGGCCCAGGCCATCAAAACCGAAGGCATTGCGGACGCGAAGGGGATCCAGGAAATGAACAACGCCCTTGCCGGATCGGGCGGCGAGGTGATTGTAAAACTGAGAATCGCTGAGGCGATTCAGGGAAAGCGTATTATGCTGCTTCCGGTGTCAGAGGGCGGGATGAATCTCAAGACAACCGATATCAACCGGCTGATCGAGACGTTAGGCATTAAAGCACTCTCCGGTGAGCAACGGCGGCTTCAACAGCAACAGCAGCAAGCTCCTCAGCAACAACAACAGCAGCAACAGCGGGCGCCGCAGCAACAAAAACAGAAGTAGGCCGCCTGGCCACCAACAGAACTGAACAGTCGGGCAGACAGAAGCAAATGGAGCCGATGGGCCAGCAGCAAGACGACGAAATGAGGCGCAGAATCCAGCGACAGATACCCGGCGGCTTTAGAATCCTGCCCAGCAAAGTCATTGATTCGGATGCGTTCAATATACTGAGCCATTCCGCAAAGATATTACTGATCCTGAGCCTTAGTCAGCTTGATCATTGGACTAAGATCAAAAACAAACACATCCCCAAGGGGGGCAGCTCTCTGAGAATAATCAAATCCGCCTCTAGCAAACGCTAACGATGGGACTTGGTGCTGTAACCATCTTATTTTAATGATCCGCCACCGTGGCGACCGCTAAGGCGAAATGCGGGATATTTGCTGCCCTGCCTGGAAAAACATGCGGAAGCGGTTGCGCCGAATGGTATCCGAGGGGGAGAAGATTGGGACGGGGAATGGAGCAACTGAGTTTTTCATGTGGGGCGGCTCTTGCTCATAATGCTGAGACTCAAGCAGGAAAGCGGATTCTCAAAAGTTCCTCTCATTCTCTGCCGAAATTGAATTAATGATCAGCCGACCAAGCCAGAACTTAACTTTGCCAGTCCCTCACTCATTGCCGCAGTGGATACCAATCAAAGTTTTGGCAAGATCTCACTCCACTGTTTTTTAAACCCGAGCATGGATAGGTAAACGCAACTGTCCGGATAAACCTCATGGAGAGAGCGCAAATTATTTATCGGTTCATAATCTTTGGCTCTTTCATCCACCTCTTTACGAACACTCTTAAAAAGAAGTTCTAAATTCTTTGACATCCAGGCTTCAATCACAACCGGTATGCCAAAACCAAAGATAGGGCGGACGCTCGGATCTTTTCCAATGACCGGTTGCGTAATCACAAACTTTGCCCCAGCCTCTATTTTTTCCCTCAATCGATTTAATTCGAATGGCAACGGATTGTAATGGTTACATGCACAGCCAGTAATAAATATTCGTTTATATTCCGTGTTAATGTAACGAAGAAGGTCAACAGAAGTGGCTATGTTTTTAGCTCCACCAATACTCTTGGGATCAAGTTTAGATAGGTTGGGACCACCGTCGCCTCTGATAACAAGCAAATATTTCAAACCCATTTCTGCTGCTTCCTTTAATAAGCCATCGAGTTCCTCTTTGTCGTGAAAGGTATTCAAATTCATAACGATTTCTTCAGGCTTGACAGGTAAATCAGCCCGTTTAATCATTTCCATAAGACTGAACCTTGGCTGGCCCATTGGGTTGTCAGGAACGGAAATTCCTAAGCTCAAGTCAAGAATTCTATAGTACCTTTCAGCAAACAGGTTAATTTTATCCATAATATCATCCGAATCGATGCGTTTCGGAGTTAAAACTTCAACAAGGTAAGTACAGGCAAACATGATCTATCCTGAACTATACGGCGTGTTTCCCATCACTTGGTCTCTTGGAATGTGACCGGTCCTGTACAAGTCCTCCGACGCCGAGAGGCCGCCGCATTGTCTCCCCGGAGCATTCGCGGAGGCTCGAATTCCACTATTGCGCTTTAAAATAAGGTTTTCCACTCGTTTGTGAGCATACGTTGCCCCAGACCGCTCCGTCAACCATGTCTCACATCCGTGCCCGTCACCCGAACACAGCGCCTTAACGGGAGACCAGAAAACGGTCGAACCCATGGACAAGCCACCTCCTCGCATGTGGGCATCTTTGGCTCCTTCCTCCCGCCGGAATCCTTTCTCATAGAATGGTCTCTCCATTCAAAGCACATCAATTTTGGGCTGCACGCACTTTTTGGGCCAAGTGAAACAAAATGTTGACCCATGCCCGTGGCCCTCAGACTCTGCCCACAGGTGCCCATCATGAGCTGCCACAATGCGTTTTACTAGGGCTAGACCAAACCCCGTCCCTTCTACGTTGTTGTCCAGCCTCTCGAACAAGCCGAAAATCGTCTCTTGATGCCGTGGATCAATTCCGATGCCGTTGTCCTTGACATACAAGACTATCTCCCCACCATCCCGCCGAACACCGATTTCGATTCTGAGTCGCCTTTCTAGGTCCCTGAATTTGATGGCGTTTTCGATTAGGTTCTGAAGGACTTGCAGCAGACGGGCGCGATCTCCGTACAGGCTAGGAAGATCCGAGCCTATTTCGATTTGCACACCTCTGTCGGCGATCCGGCCAGAGAGCAATTCAACAGCTTCCCGAGCAAGCTCGCCCAATGATAAATCCTGGCACGGGGTTTCCACCCGCCCAATGAGCGAAAGGTCTTTCAGCTCGTCGAGTAGATGTTCCATTTTAACCGCTGTCGCGTCCATGACCCGTAGGCTTGTTTTCAGGCGGTCAATATTGCCCGACACAGCGTCTCTTTCAACCACCGGAAGAAAACCGTGAAGAGTAATGAGAGGGCTTCTCAGGTCGTGAGAAACAGCACATCCGAACATCTTCAAATCTTCATTGGAATTCTCCAATTGGCGGATCAATCTCTCTCGGTCAGCTTCGACGCGCTTACGGTCAGTGACATCGAGGCCATATTCCAGAATTTGTGCAACATTTCCGATGGCATCGAAAATCGGGTACGCGTGGACCTCCACGTTTCGGGCCTTACCGTCTCTGTTGTAATGAATATGCTCTACGGTCACCGGCTTTCTAGTTCTCTTCACCTCTTCGATGGGGCACGAATGCTGAGAAGTGTTGCAAGGCTCATTCCTGCCGTGGGTATGTGCGTAACATGTTGTTTTGTCGGAAGAGGCATCCCTCTGGGCGGCTGAATTAGCCATGAGAACCTTATAATTATTCGCGTCGATGACATAGAACGGGTGCGTCAAGGATTCCAAGACATGGGTAATGAACTCGTTTTGCTGCCGGGTTCTTTCCTCGGAAAGCTTGCGCTCGGTAATATCTTGGATCACTGCCATCTTCGAGATGGTACCATCTTTACGGCGGAGTGGCGTGTTCACAATGTAATACCAGTGGTTGTCTTTGGGGCTGAGCACCTCCCAGCGGACCGTTTCTCCTCGGAACACACGCTCGTTCACACACCACGGACATACGTGATCCAGGTCATGGAGGACTCGATGACATTTTTCGCCGACTGCATTGCCACCTGTCCGTTCAATGAGCCTCTCGTTCATGAATTCAACTTCGTAGCGTGAGGAACAGATATAAATGAACCCCTCGAAGGCTTGCACGACCGCTTCGTATTTAACTTGAGACTCTTGGAGATTCTCATTCTCAAGCTTGAGTCGGGCGTTGCTTTCCGTCAACTCATCAATTTGCCGACGCAATTGGGCTAGGTCGCCTACGTGCGAGGTCTTGGTTTGGCTTTTGTGTTTCATGATAGTTCAGCCTAATTCATTAGGTCGGATTAGGCTACCCTCGAGATCCTCTGAAAACTCGTTATAAGAGCGTCCATATTACGCTGCATCCAAACTGAAATCCAGGAATGGTCCTCGTGATCGACGGCAATCCGTTCCTGATTGACAACAACGATGCCGACTTTTGGAGCACAATTGAAATATCAACATATTGATTCTCGGCAATGTATCCGGACGACATATTCTTGCAAGAGATGCCTCAGCGGTGCTGAATCGGATGCACAAGAGCCGTCACTCTCGTTACAGGTCGCAAGATTAGGAAAGTCTAGCTCACATCGAAGGGCACCTATACTTGATCAGGCACGAACCAACCTCTCACCGCATTTCCGGTGTTATCTCTTCCCTCGAATCGAACCACTCGCTTCAGAAAATCTGAAACATCCTGCGCGTTAAGGCACTCTTCGATCTCGCAATCACCTTCGGTCTGGCATTTCTCGCACGCATGGGACCATGCCCAGTCAGACATTTGTTCGGGATTCATTGGGTTCCCTCCTTTTAATTCTCTGGTTCCTCGGTGACCATCCCAGCTCTCCTAGCTGTGCTCAATATAGAGATGAAGATCTCTGTAGTTGTGATGCGGCTACGGACTTTTGGATTCGAGAGGCCAAAACGATGGTCAGATCGGAATAATATCAACCTTTCTCCTTTTCCCGTTGTCAGGGGGTGTTCGGATGGTCTGCGTTCGTCTTTGGCCTTTCTATGCGGTCATTCTTTTCAATTTGACGGCACAGCCGATTGTGGCAATCATCGAGCGCTGGATTGCTGCATCCGGGTGTTTTTCCTGTTCTGGCTCATCACGGGCAGCCCATCGCAGTTGCGACCTGGACTCCTTCTCCACCTCTGAATCCTTCTCTGTCCAAATGCATCAAAATAAGCAGGCTAAAGCTATCACTGAGCTGTTAGCCAGTGACTGGATTCTAAGAATGATTATGTATTGACGCAAAACGAGGGGAGGCGAATGGGCAACTCAACTCAGCAATTTCCGGACTTGGGACCGATGACAAACCCGGCGGCCTTGTGCAGAAGGAGAATACGATGACCAGTGAGAGTCGTATATGTAAGGCAACCAGAGAAGAAGCCATGTGGGAGTGGTGTAAAAGCGAAGATAGACCTTCGACAGGCGATGTCAGGTCGCCAGTAGGGGAAGAAAAACCTGTTCGATATGAAAGATGCGATTTTGAGGGGTGCAAGAAGTGGTGGCAAAAAGGGGACTGCGTGACTCACATCGAATCGCCTCCGTACGAGTATCAGATATGGATGGGGAACCCCTGCGCTCGGAGAAAATAGGGGGTTGCGTTGAAACGGACAATGGCTCCGTGCCATCTTTGAACGACAATTCTGGGACTGGGCGTAATGCGTGGAAGCCAGAACCCTCTCTGGCACAGTCAATACCTTCAATTGAAATACAGTAGTCTGTTGGCGGCTACCGCATGGTGAGTCCTCATCTCTTGGTGGCGCTTGAGTAGTTCACGGTCCTTTGATGTCTGGAGAACCATCGAATGGCTGGGCGGGAGCGCTAAGATCCAAGGACAAGCGTTTGGACCGGAGCAGCACGAAAAAGAGAAAACGGAAGGGGAGCAAGGGAAGAGCAAGGAGAAAGGGGCCTAATCATTATGAGTTACTACGACAGGACCCAAGAAGAAAGGGACGTGGCGGAAGAGATAGCCATTAGAGCTGGCTATCTTAATAGGTGTGAAGGTTGTAGCGAGATCTATGATCCGGGCAGCGGGAATCCAGAACCGGCCTACGAGCTCGCCGTTTCATTAATTAAAGAGAAAGACGTTCTGGTCAAGATTTTCTGGAATGATCCCCAAAGATTGACTGATTTAATCAAGGACCTAGTTGAGCAATATCCTGAATTGTGTCATTGCCGGTCCGTATTCGAGAAAATCAAAAACGAGGATTAAAGATTCTCGTGTGAGCAATTACCCTTTTTGACGGGGCCTTCCGTATTCCAAAACAAATGGGGCTGCCAAGTATAACATTCCGCTAAAATAGTGGGTGTAAGGATGGGCCGGTCCATGAGCGCGCCGACACAATCCAGCGCTTGCTTCCTCCAGTGCGTAAATGCCGCAATGTCGAAATCGCTGTCAATTACATGCCAACCTGCTTCAATTAAACTATCAACCGACTGTTCGAGTGACATGCCCGTGCCCCTTTCATTGAATTAACGAGGAGCAAAGCTAATAATTGCGCTTCCCCCGTGTTGTTAGCAGCAAGGGAGATCCTTCCAGAGTCGGTTGCAAAACCAACGAAACTAACAAGTCCGCGTCACGGCGTATTAAGTATCAACCCCATCTCTTACAGCATCAGCAGCAATTCGTCGCGACTGTCTGACCGAAGAATTCTGAACATCGAGACGCTTATGGACTTTCTTTCATTTCCGGTATCCCTTTCTTCAGAAAACGATCACTGTGAGTCGTCCCGGACCGTGCACGCCTATGGTGAGGGTCAGCTCGATATCCGCCGTTCTGCTGGGGCCGGTTTCCAAAGTGATATTAGTTGGAGGGGAATCACCCAACGTGGCGAAGAAATCGTCCACCGTCTCGTATATGTTTTCCGAAGACACAATTGCCACGTGATGCGCAGGCAACAGACCGGCCTGAACCGCCTTCCCTCCTTGGCTGGAACAGACCAAACTCCCGGTCTCGGCTATCGCGGCGGAGACCTCTTCCACACAGACCGAAGCTGAAACGTAGTCTTGAGCACGTTTGTCCGCGGGCAATTGAACTGCCTTCTCCTTGTCGGTCACAACAGGGCAAAAGATCGATTCACTCTCGGCCAGGATCGGTCCCAGGACGCTGTTCAGTTCGTCATTGTTGTTCACGCGAACCGGTTCCGCTGCCGCTTTGGCGGCATTCCCAATGAAGAGATCGATGATTTCGTCGCGTGTCATGAGACCCTCCGGCTGAATGTTGTTCCAACAGGACGAGGCAAGCGCTCGAGAGCATCCTTCGGTCCCATTCTTGTTGCAATGGGCCAAAAAAGGTGCGCAGCGGTCTGCCCCAGATGAAAAAGGAACGGCGATTGGACGACCTTGCCAAAGCCGGCCATTCCTGTTTGCTCGAGCTTGGGAGTAAACCCTTCTTCTACCCTGCGTTCGCGCAATCTGCGCAGAAGCCCGGGAAGTGGGACCTTTACGGGGCAAACGTCCCCGCACGCACCGCAAAGCGTGGTTGCGTCCAAGAGCGGGTGAGCCCGCTTCATTCCATCCAGCAGAGTTGTCAGTACTATTCCCATGGGTCCCGGATATGTCGAGCCGTAAGCATGCCCCCCAACCATGCGATACACAGGACAGGCGTTCAGGCAGGCGCCGCACCGAATGCACTTAAGCATTTCGCGATATTCTCCGTTGACTATGCCGGATCTGCCGTTGTCCAGCAAGACAATGTGCATCTCTTCGGCGCCGGTGGATTCGCCGGGTTTCCTGGCCCCGGTTATCACCGACATGTACGTGGTGATCGTCTGCCCGGTCGCAGAACGAGGAAGCAGCCGGGTGAATTTGGGAAGATCCGCCAACGACGGGACAATCTTCTCGATAGAAGTCACCACGATGTGAATAGGCGGCAAGGTGGTGCACATCCTCCCGTTCCCCTCGTTTGTGAAGAGGACAATGCTGCCTGAGTCCGCCACCGCGAAGTTAGCACCTGATATTCCTGCTTTCGCTGAGAGAAACTCCTCTCTGAGGACCTTTCTGGCGATTCGCGTCAGGACCGCCGGATCATCTGTGTACTCGCCTCCCAGCTTCTCGGCGAAGAGCTGCCCGACCTGCCTGCGGTCCTTGTGAATTGCAGGGACAATGATGTGAGAAGGCCCTTCCCCGGCAATCTGTATGATGTTACTCGCCCAGATCGGTTTCCACCGCAGTGATCCCCTGGCTTTCCAGATAGTCATTGAGGTGAATTTCTTCGCTGACCATGGATTTCGACTTCACCACCTTCGCAATGCGGTGGTCTTTCAGAATCGAACCTATGCGCTCTCTCGCTTCCTGAGAATCCTTCGCCCTATGCACCTTGGCCCCGGCCCTGGTCGCATTCTTTTCGAAGCGATCTACGTAATCGGACAGATTGTCGAGAACGTGCAGACGCATGGCGGATGCCTCTTCCCGCCATTCCTCAAGAGGCAGTCCTGACAACGCGTCCGCCCTCTTGATAGTGAATGTGTCGGTGGCGTTGCGCATTGCTCCGCGCAGGGTGGCATTGCGTAACGCCCTCGCGGCATTGGTCCGAAAGGGGATGACTTGAGTGGATGAACTCATCATAGACCCTCCGCCAGCACCACCGCTATGTGCTTGACCTGCACGGCGCTGCCCCGTCGCCTGATCGCGTCGGCGATATTCATGAGACAACCGTGGTCGCAGCCCGTGACTGTGTCAGCCCCTGTGGCAAGAATTGTGTCAAGCTTCTCGTCCGCCAAAGCCATCGAGACCTCGGGAAGCTTGGCCATGAAGATCCCTCCAAAACCGCAGCAACGGTCCGCATGAGGGAGTTGAACGAATTCAGCCCCCTTCAGAGACTGCAAGAGAAGCAGTGGCTCTTCTCTGACCCCGAGTTCTCTCGTGAGCTGACAGGAGGCATGGTAAGTGATCTTCCCTTTTCCGGACAGATTGGCTTCATGGACCTTCAGAACCTTGACAAGGAACTGGCTCAGCTCATAGGTGCGCTCTGCTATGACCTCTGCCTTTGCACGCATCCGGCCGTCATCTTTGAACAGTTCCGGATAGTGATTCTTCACCATGGACGCACAAGAGCCCGAAGGGATGACAATAGGATCGTTACTCCCCTCGAAAACGGAAATACAATGTTCCGCGGCTTTCCTTGATTCACGAGTGTACCCGCCGCTGTCCGCGGGTTTGCCGCAGCAGGTCTGTCCTGCCGGATATCCCACTTCCACGCCGAAGTGCCGGAGCAGCCGGATTGTGGCCTCCCCTGTTTCGGGATACATTGTGTCGATAAGGCATGTGCCGAATAGTTGAACGCGCATCAACACCTCCGCGGGTAGGGCAACCTCTCGTCGTCATCCGCATACCGAATATCGCCATAATCGAAGAGCGATCCAGATCGCGGCAACATGTGAGGCATGCCTTTACTACCCTACGAGTCCATAGCAAGTTACCGCCAGGATGGCAACTTGCTACGGAGGCTGTGAATGAAGTATCGGAGCCGGAAGCAAGGAGGTAGGAAAGAACCGGCTCCAATACCTCGCCGCGGCATCAGCGAACTACGAGAGCAGTAAACGGATACACATAAGCCTGGAGGAAGACCAGACAGCCCACCAGCGCCGCCAAGGCAAGGCTGTGGAAGAAAACGTACCGCAAGATGTCACCCTCGTGGCCATACCATTGGGTTGCAATACTGGCTACCACAATGCTCTAAGCGTCGATCATCTTGCCCATAACGCCGCCCGCGCTGTTGGCCTGGTGCTAATTCTCTCTTTCTGAAAGGCTATATATAACTTAGCTGCTCAACATAAGTATTCATATGAATGTCCCAGAGCTGAGAATCTTTCTTTCTCATAACCAACAGCCTATAGCCGTACCAGGTCCTTTGATCTTGTAGCTTGTCTGTGGCATCGAGCCTTCTCGGGGCCCGGCACACCCACCAGGTAGTGTTCGGGTAAGGGACCAGGTGCAGGATGTGCTTGACCGGGGGCCATGCGGTGATTATGCTCAAGAACAGGATGAAAGAGGCTTTTTCAGCAACGTGACGACGGTTTTGCCTCTATAGGGTCCAGTGTGAGGAGATATGTGGGCCTTTTGGGTGTCAAGGGAACCATCCCGCGACGGGTCACCAGCCCAAACACCCCCGAAATGGCAAGACCGGCGCATAATTTGGCCAAGAGGATAGCCGCTCATCACTGGAAGGAGCACGTACCATGAAGGCAGGCATTTTCGTTTCTGGTTCAGGACCCATTCTGATTTTGACCTCATACGAATCTCTTATGGATCCCCGTCTACTTGAAAAACTGTCGACGAAAGGGATCAAGAAGTTCATAGCCTTTGAGGTTCCTGTGGAATCGGCAAAAGCAAAATACGGTCACCATTTCAGCGCAATTATGAGTGACCTGCATCAACAAGACGACTTGCGGGTCCTCGATTACGACGGGCATCACGTGTTTGGCCACTTCCGTCTCACGGAGCTCGGAACACCCATGTTCCACGAACCTTAAGCATACCGCACACCAGCCTCACTCGGGCCTTGTAGCGATGGTACCGGGGTCTTCTCGGGGTCAATGTCACCATCCCCCGACCGGTCACTGGCGCAAAGGCCAGATAAATGGCAAGACCACGCATAATTCCAGATTAGTCGCACGGCATGCCATTCGCATTTCTGGGAAAAAACATGAAAATAAAGGCTCTGGTCCCCACCGGTCACGGCATCAACTGCGAGCATGAAACCCGCCGCGCTCTGGAACTGGGTGGATTTGACGCAGTTGACCTTGTCCATTTGAATCTTTTGGCACAGGGAGAGGTAGATCCGGCTGCGTATCAGATTATCGTGTTCCCCGGTGGTTTCCTGGATGGCGACGACCTTGGCGCGGCTCAAGCCTGCGCCAACCGCATCAGGAATTCCCGAGTTAATGGAGAGAGGCTGATCGACAGGCTGATAAGGTTTGTGGGCGCAGGCGGCCTTGTGCTGGGGATCTGCAACGGCTTTCAGCTTCTGACGAAACTCGGTATGTTGCCAGCCGTCAATGGTGACTATACCAGGAGGGATCTGAGCCTTACGGGCAACGATCAAGGCAGATTCGAAGATCGTTGGGTTCATCTGATGGTTGACCAGGATTCTCCCTGCGTCTTCACCCGTGGCATACAACGGCTGTACCTGCCTGTGCGGCATGGGGAAGGGAAGATTGTGGGACGGCTTCCGGAGCTTTCGATAGCCCTTCTGGAAGCCCATCAGGCGCCTGTGAGGTATGCTCTGGAGGACGGTAACGAGCCAACCATGACCTATCCATTCAATCCGAATGGTTCCGAGCAAGCAATTGCGGGACTTTGTGATCCCACTGGCCGCGTATTCGGACTGATGCCTCATCCGGAGGGTTTTCTCCACCGGACTAATCATCCTCGATGGACCCGAGAAGAGTTGCCGGAAGTCTCTTCTCGAAACCGCTCAGCTAAGTTCATCATACGACCTTAAACCTGCCCCGACGATAAGCGCTGAGATATTCTTCGCAGAACTTGTCCTGTCCGGTAACGGCATGTGCGGCCACAATCGAAGCCATAATCCGGCGGTCAAGTGGGTCGATGATCAAAGTGTCCATACCGGCGCAGATGAGCGCCACGGCAAAAACGCTATTGAGTAGTTTACGTTCGGGAAGTCCGAACGAAACGTTGCTCAACCCGCAGGTGGTATGAGCACCGGGGATGCGCTCGCGGATTCCCTTGACGGCATCGATTGCTGCCATTCCAAAGGTGTCATTCACGCTTATCGGTTGTACGAGGACATCAAAATAGATGTCACTGGTGCTTATGCCTTCGTCGCCGAGTTTCTCAGCAAGTCTACACGCAATGTCGATGCGACCTTGGGCGTCATTGGGAATGCCACGGTCGTCCATACAAAGAGCGACCACGGACGCTCCCGATTCCTTTACCACAGGAAGAACGCTCTCGTAACGACCGCCTTCCAATGAGATGGAGTTGACGAGGGCTTTTCCGCGATGCAGAGGCAGAACTGCCTTCAACGCAACGGGATTTGGACTGTCTACGCAGAGCGGAACATCCGTCACTTCCTGCACCAAGTTTATGAGCCACTTCAAGAGTTCCACTTCCTCGTCAAGAAAGGTTCCGGCATTCACGTCGATCATCCCGGCTCCCGCCTCGACCTGGTCTCTGGCCAGTCTGCGGATGTAGTCGGCATCTCTTTTCTCGATGGCAGCGGCCGTGGATGGTATGCTGCTGTTGATCTTTTCTCCTATGATTAGCATCGGACTTCTCCATTCGGATTCGGCATCGCAGGGACAGTTTCCGCGCCGGTTTCTTGAGCAGTGTATGTCATGGAATAGGGCAATCCAGGCAACCCACACTCCTATTTCTGACGAAGAGACGTCGAAGCACTGTGTATATATTGGCTGGACGGTGAGTCCTGCAGCATTTCTTGGTCCTGCTCAGGCTTCTGCCGGCGGTGCATGAAGGCCCGACGTCGGCTCTTGCTGAGCAAACGGCGTGCCATTTAGAATTAATGGTAATTTCAGTTATCTGCACATGGCCGGTGATTCATTTGCCTATCTTCAGAAACGGGAGGAGTGACCACGTCGCTCATAACTTCGGCTTACGAGGCCCGCGAGCGGCGTTCGAGCGAGTGATGCGCCTAATACTCCATTATCTTTATAAAGAATCGGAGGGAGAATCGCGGGGCCGGTGAAGGGTGTTCTTGCCGAATGTCCGGAATCCTTTGAGAGGATCGCGCTAAACCGATGTTTTTCCGCTTCAAGGTTCTTCTATTACCGGATTGACTCTGTCGAAGAGGCTGTCGGACCCTTCGACCGGTTAGATGAGTGAAATATCCTGTAATGGGGGGTTGACGAAGCCACTGGATTACTCCAAGATGACGAGCGATGGCGACCCGTTGGTGATCTTCATGCAGCGTGTGGAAGGGATGACGTTGAGATAACGACGACCTGGCGAAGAAGGGTTGTTGAAGTCGGCCGTACCGGAATCGGTCCACACGTCACAAGATCTCGTTACACAGGAATTATGTGACCGAGTTTACCGGCAATTGGCGGCTAGCCGAGCATAACAGCAGGGGGATCTTGCAATGAAAAAGAGGCCCCCACAGACGATTCCCACGGAAATGAGCTTCAGCGCAAAAGTCGATTCATCAGATGTGAGTCCGGGAGGGTCGCATGATAGACGTGCTGCCATATCACACCGCAAAGCAACCGCTCCGCTCCAACTCAGTACAAGTGAATGGCTGAACATAGTCGATTTTTCGCGCAATGGGTTCGTCGCTGTCGATTCTCAAGGATGTATTACGTCCTTGAACGAGACCGCCGCACGGATTATCGGGACCGATATCGCGGTGCCGTGGGAAGCCGCGTGGATGAACTCATTCCAACCACAGGGCTTCTCGAAGTCATGAACAGCGGCCGCGATGAAATGAATCAATCTATGACTATCAATGGTCACACCGTGTTCGCTAACCGGATGGCCATTAGAAGGGGAGATCAGATCGTCGGTGCTATCGGCGTCTTTCAGGCCACCTCTGAACTTGAAGAACTGTCTGAAGAACTGGAGAGTGTCAAAGCCGTCAATCAACAACTGAACGGAATATTCGAATCGGTCGCCGATGGACTCGTCCTCGCTGACGAGAAAGGGGTAATTCTTAGGGTTAATAAGGCGTACAAAAGCCTGGTCGGCATTCTTGACGAAGAATACGTGGGAAAAAACGTTCATGAACTAGTCGAAGAGGGGTACATCGGACGATCGGTGAGCGACATAGTGATAAATCGGAGAGCGCTGTACACCATTGTGGATGTGAGAAATGGCAGAGAGTTGTTGCTAACGGGTAATCCGGTCTTCAACGATCGTGGCGAAATCATTCGCGTTGTGACCGTAGTCAGGGACACCACCGAGTTGAGCGATCTCAAGCAGAGACTGGCTGAAAGTGAAGCAGTTCGAAACTCGTATTACGAAGAACTCAAGAAACTGCATGCACAGCTACCTTACAAGAAAATCATCGCCAACGGTCCGGCTCTGAAGCAGAGGGTGGAACTTGCTCTTCACGTTGCGCAGGTAGATTCGAGTGTTCTCATTCTAGGGGAATCAGGGGTCGGGAAGGATCTGTTTGCGAGGCTAATACACCGTGCCAGCAAGCGAGCCCTGAAACCATTCATCGATATCAATTGCGGTGCCATACCCGGCAACTTGCTGGAATCCGAGTTGTTTGGTTATGAAGCAGGGGCATTCACGGGTGCCCTGAGACAGGGTAAGGCCGGCCTCTTCGAACTTGCCCAAGGCGGAACGTTGTTCCTCGATGAAGTCGGAGATCTCCCGCTGGACCTCCAGGTCAAAGTGCTCAAGGCCATTCAAAACAAGCAGATAACAAGAGTAGGCGGCACAAAGACCATAGACCTCGATGTGCGGATTCTTGCCGCGACGAATAGAGAGCTGGAGCAAATGGTTCGTGAAAAGACCTTTCGTCAAGACCTTTTTTATCGACTAAACGTTGTTCCCATAACGTTGCCGCCGCTGAGGGAGCGACGGGAAGACGTCATCCCTCTCGTAACCGAGTTCTTGCTCAAATTCAACTCTCGTTACGGCTACCAGAAATGGATTCATCAAGACGTGATGAATTGCCTGGTTGGTTACGGCTGGCCTGGCAATGTCCGAGAGCTCGAAAACACGATAGAGCGTCTTGTGGTCACTTGTCGCGATGACTGCATCAACCTGGATTCCCTCCACGGCTTCTCCCACAGCTTCGTGCTGAGCAGTTGTGCGAGGCTCTCCTTGCTCAAGGAGAGCCGTGGGCAGGAAGAGAGGCAACTCATATTAGATACGTACCGCCAAGCGGGCAGCACCCGTAAGGCAGCGGAAATACTGGGCATCAGCCAATCGTCCGTAGTTAAGAAGATGAAAAAATATGGTATCCCACGGGGAAACATCAAATAACCCCGCGCTGAGGCCGGCCTGGGTTCTCACGAAATTCACCCTGCCTTATGAAGACTGATATTCCGCGATTCACATTGTAATCGCCGATTCGCTGTTTGCTAACATGCCAATATCAGGCCTGTTTGCTGTAAACATGCGACATGTCCGACAGCGGCTCTGATTACCTACCGAATCCCCGAAGAGCTAAAATCCAGAAAAACCAACCTATTGAAGTTTGGCACCTTTGTTGCAAAGTCGTCAGTAATCTCGCCCCTCATGGAATTCCCGGTGAGATATGGATCGAAACCGGGTGCCGACAAGCGGTGATCTCACGAGCCACGCGGCGAGCATTCCAAAGACTGGGGATCAGGCATTACCGACGATTCGGGATGGCACTCATGACTGATTGGCCGGCTAAGGGGAACTATCCCGACCCAATCGCTTAACCGTGACACAGCGCTCTACAGTTAGAACGCAGCGTGGAGGCATATATGAGCAAAGCAAAGGATCTGGTTCAGAACGTGATAGCGGGAGAGTGGAAAGACATTGCCCGATTGACACAGGAAGCCATTGATGACGGCATGAGAGCGGAAGATATCATTCATCAGCTGCAGGCTGGTATGGAGGTCGTTGGAGAGAAATACTCCACCGGAGAATACTTTCTCCCTGACATGATGAAATCCGCGCGGTGCATGAACATTGCCTTTGAAGTCCTGAAGCCCGTGATGGAAGGCACTGATATTGGAAGTCTGGGAAAAATTCTCATCGGTACTGTAAAATCGGACATGCACGACATTGGCAAAAACATCGTCGTCGGTTTCTTGAAAGGGGTCGGATTTGAGGTGATTGACCTCGGAACGGACGTGTCGGACGAGAAGTTTTGCGAAGAAGTTCGGAATCACAAGCCTGACATCCTCGGCCTTTCATCACTCCTGACCACCACGATGCACGAAATAGGCGGTGTTGTTAAAAGACTTGAGGAAACAAAACTGCGTTCCAGCGTCAAAGTCATAGCGGGCGGAGCACCTGTCACTGAGGCCTTCGCGAAACGCATGGGAACCGACGCTTATGCGGCCGACGGCGGTCAAGCCGTGAAAATCTGCAAACAGCTCATGCAGCGCTGAAGGCGTATTCCAGGAGGTTGTCTCAAAATGGCTCTGACACAAAAGCAAAGGATTCTTGATGTCGTTGCGGGCAAGCAGGTTGACAAACTTCCTTTCGGGGCTCGCATTGATGTTTGGTACAATTACCACGCGGCTCATGATTCGCTTCCGGCCAAGTACAAGGGCTGGTCTCAGACCGATATTATTACTAACCAGGGAGCGGCTGCTCAGAAACGGTTCTTCTCAGTGTGCAAGGAAGAATATCGAGACATGGAAGTCGTGAAGAGAAAGGAACCGCCCTACGAGATAACAGAATTTATAACCCCCGTCGGAACCTGTTCCATATCGTTGCTCTGGTCTGTAGCTGAAGGGCCTTGGCTCGCCTACGAACACGAGAAGCTCTTCAAAAGTGAGAACGATTATCCTATCGTCAAGTACATATTGGAACACACGGTTCCCGTCTTCAATGACGATTACACGAAAGAGCTCGAGGACATGGGAGATCGCGGCATCGTTATGACGGGGACAGGATTATGGTGCCCTCCTCAGAGAGTGATGCGGGAGATTATGGGTTATGAGCTGTTTTACAACGAGTACATGGATCGACAGGAAAAGGTTGAGGAAATGATGGAAGCGATGGCGAATCTTGAGCGAAAGAAGCTCGACATTTGCCTCTCATCGGACATCGAGATCATCAATCTCTGCGCCAATTGGAGCGACGACATTCATACGCCGGTTTTTAGACAGTACTTCACACCCTGGTTCCGGGAAGCCAACGAAAAGATCCATGCGGCCGGCAAATTTTCCATGGCCCACGCGGACGGGGAGATGAGGCGCCTGAACCCGCTCTATGCCGAGACGATGCTCGACATAGCTGAAGCAGTTACCCCAGTGCCACAGACCAAGTGCACCGTGAGTGAGTTTCGAACCATGGGGGATCACGTGACCCTATGGGGCGGAATACCTTCAATATTGTTTGAACCGTCCGTGAGCAATGAGGAGTTTGATGACTATGTCAAAGGGCTATTCGAGGAAATGAAGCCTGGATACCGGTTCATCGTTGGAATGGGGGACAATTTAACCGTTGGAGCAGATATTGACCGGGTGGGAAGGGTCGTGGAACTGATAGACAAATATGGAAGGCTGCCCATAGGATAGCTTGTTCCTGTAGTCAAGGCATGACTAAAGCTCTGAGCCTTCATGAAGGAGATCGCTTACCGAAAAAACAAAGGAAACCTACCCAAAACTAACTAATTTCGATTAAGGAGGTACTGTAATGGATTCGAAGGCCAGTGCAGGTCCGGCAATCGCAGCTAGTATCCATCTAGAGAACTTACAAATTCCACAAAGGATCGAGAGACTTCCTTTAACCTCCTATCAACGGTTTCTCGGGTTTATCATAATCACGGCCTGGTTCTTCGACTGCGTTGATCTGGGCGCAATGACTTTTCTCTTGCCTGTACTAGCCAAAGAGTTTCAACTGAGCCCAGTCATGATGGGAACCTTGGTTTCAATGAGTTTTTGCGGAATGCTCGTCGGAACGGCGTTGTCAGGGCTTCTGTCAGACAAATTCGGTCGAAAAAAGATACTTCAATGGTCGATGGTTCTTTGGGGGGTTGCAGGAATATTATGTGCCCTGTCGTGGGACATAACCTCGCTCTTCGTTTTCCGTTTTTTGCTGGGACTGGGACTAGGGGCTGAACTTCCTGTCGCTCACGCTACGCTGCCGGAGTTTCTCCCTAAGAACGCGAGGGGACGATACGTAGCGATCATGGAAGGACTGCTTCCCGTGGGTATCATCGTGGCGGGGCTCGTCACCTATTTCGTCTTACCTCTCGTGGGCTGGCGATGGGTGTTTGTAGCAGAGGGGCTTCCTGCCGCTTGGCTTTTCGTAATTCGCCGCAATATTCACGAATCTCCGAGATGGCTTGAGGCAGTGGGAAGACGTGAAGAGGCCAATCGCGTAATGACTGAAATTGAAGCGACGGTGTCTAAGAAATACGGAAAGCCCCTGCCACCTGTTCTCGAACAGACCTTGGTTGAAAAAGAAACCGGACAAGCTCCGTTCGTTGAGCTTTGGTCCTCAGACTATTGGAAGCGAACGCTCATGCTGTGGATCGTTTGGCCCGCATGCCTCTTTGGGTATTACGGCTTGACCAGTTGGCTCGGTGCTTTGTTAGTGGGTAAAGGGTTTGCGGTAATCAAATCGATAACGTTTGTAGTCACCATAACCCTTGGAGGAATTCCGGGGTTCCTTTCCGCAACTTATTTGATCGAGAAACTAGGCAGGAAGCCCGTGGTGATAGCCGCTACGGCGATGACCGCCGTGTCCGCCTATCTCTACGGCAATGCGGGGACCATGTCAGGGCTGTACGTCTGGGGCTTCGCGATGATGTTTTTTACATATGCCATGTGGTCTTCGATTTATGCCTATACTCCGGAGCTCTACCCGACGCGGATGAGAGGCACCGGGTGTGGATTGAGCTCCTCCGTAGGACGAATAGGGGCCATTGCAGGTCCGTACGCCATTGGATGGTTGTTGGCGTCAGCTGGAGCAGGGGCTGTTTTCACAATGGCGGCATCGATGTTCGGTATAGCAGCATTGGCCGTACCTGGTAACTTGGTCCTGAAACCCAGGGAAAAATATTAGAGGAAATTAGTCAGTGAGTCCTGGTGCGGTAGACACACGCTAGGAGGAGGATTGGCAATGAATTTCAATTTTAAACCGGATTTTGAGCGGCTCAGGAAAGCAGTGAACCATCTTGAAGCGGACCGAGTTCCTCTCTGCGAAGTTCTGATTGAATATCCCATCCAAAGCCGATTTTTAGGTCGGGAGGTCACGGTTGACGATCTCGAAGGCCAGGTGGAATTCTGGACACGAGCCGGTTACGACTACATTCCTCTCACGGTAGGTATGATGGCACCGGGAAAAGTGACGCAAGAATCCGCCATATCAAAGCTACTCAAGCAAACCATGCAGGGGGATACACCGGGCGCTGAAGACGAAAAATCCTGGAACCTTGAACTCACTAGTTTCATTCATGATCGTGATGACTTTGAAAAGTTTCCCTGGGAGCTTGCTGGAGACCTGGATTTTTCCAAGCTCGAAGAGGTGGCAGATTTCTTACCGGAGGGCATGAAAGTCATAGCCGTCTCGGGAAAGATTTTCACACTTACTTGGATGCTAATGGGATTCAACAACTTTGCTACGGCGCTTATCATTAACGAAAGTCTGGTGGCAGACGTGTTTCGCCGGGTTGCCGAAATACAGTTCAAGGCTCTGGACAAGATCTTCGATATGCCTCACGTGGGCGCTGTTTGGGTAGTTGATGACCTGGCTTTTGGAACGGGGCCGATGATTTCACCTGAGGCGTTCCGTGAGCATGTGTTTCCCTGGTACAGGGAGATGGCATCACGTTGCCACGAGAGGAACTTGTTCTTGTGCATGCATTCGGATGGAGACCTGACGCGGCTGATTCCAGACCTTATCGACCTCGGCCTGGATTTGCTGCACCCCATTGACCCGACCTGCCTGGACATAGTCAAAATCAAGGAGAGCTTTGGAGACCGACTTTGTCTGGTCGGCAACGTCTCCAACGAGGTTTTACGGGCGGGTTCTCCTGAGGAGATTGATGCTCTTGTGAAGGAATTGATCACAAAGGTCGCTCCGGGCGGAGGCTACTGCGTCGGCTCGGGGAACTCCGTACCATCCTGGGCCGATTTTGACAATTACATGGCCATGCGAAACGCTGCAATAAAATATGGTTCATATCCGATCAAACTGTAATGCGGCGCCGTTAGAGCCGCACATTCATCAACCGTGCCGGGAGAACCAATATGAGCGACATTATGGACCGGATCAAAACTGCTGTCATAGATAGAAAACGCAACGAGATTCAGGACCTTGTAAATGAAGGTGTTACTGAAGGCATTCCTGCTGAGACCATTGTCAACGAAGCATTGATTGCTGCGATGGATGTTGTAGGCCGACGGTTCAGTTCAGGCGAGATCTTTGTCCCTGAGATGCTGGTGTCAGCCCTGACAATGAAAATGGGACTGGATATTGTCAAACCGCTCCTGGTTGGCTCCGAAGGGACTTCCCGCGGCACGATTCTCATGGGAACGGTCAAAGGCGATCTTCACGACATTGGGAAGAACATCGTCATCATGATGCTCGAAGGAGCAGGATTCAATGTGGTGGACTTGGGCGTGGACGCTACGGCCGAGAAAGTTGTGGATAAGGTCGAAGAGTTCAAGCCGGAAATCCTTGGCCTGTCGGCCCTGCTAACCACGACCATGCCGGAAATGCAAAACGTGATACAGGTGCTCAAGGAACGAGGTCTGAGGGACAAGGTGAAGGTCATGGTCGGCGGCGCACCCGTGGATACAAAATTTGCAGAAAAGATTGGGGCCGACGGCTACGGAGAAGACGCCGCACAGGCAGTGGAACTCGCCAGGAGCTTTGTATCGTAATTCCACAAGACTCAATGGAAAACGATCGCCTGATTCTTTGAATCCGGATTGTACCTGGTAGGGTTTCCGTTGACCGAGGAGTCAAGGCATTGGTTTCACTGAATGAGGGAACAATCCTGGACTCATTCGAGTCTGTAGCGATTGGGACAGGCATTTTATTGCCACCCACCGGGAAGATGGACTGCGTTTGGCAAACCGCGGGGAATTTGGTTGGGCTTCAGAAGCCCCATGGAGATTGAGATGCACGCTTGGGGTTCGCAAGCAGGTTCCTTGGAAGTAGTGATAGCCTGCGAGGTCATGAAAGAGGAACTTGAGTTGGTTGCTAGGGGAAGAAATGTGAGCTTTTTCTTCCTGGAACAGGGGTTGCATCGAACTCCCAAAAAGATCGCGCCCCTCATTCAGGAGAAGATAGATCTTGTCAGCGAACCGGTCGAAAGGATCATCATAGCGTACGGACTCTGCTCCGGTGGAATCAAAGGTATCAGGGGCCGTTGCCAAACGCTGGCGGTACCGAGAATCCACGACTGTATCGCCCTATTCCTCGGTTCTCGTGAGGCTTACAAGGAGGCTTTCCGGTCGAGTCCGGGAACCTACTATCTGACACCGGGATGGGTGGCTGAGAAAAAAGACCCACTGGGCATAATCTATGAAGATTATGCACCAAAACACGGGCTTGAGACTGCTTTCTGGGTGATGGAGGAGGAACTCAAGCACTACAAAAGCATTGCCCTCATCAACACAGGTGCCGGCAATATGGAGAGCTTGCGGGTCAGAGCGCAGGAAAACTGCAAAACTCTTGCTAAAGATTACTGCGAAATCGAGGGAAGCCTCGATTACTTCAGGAGGCTCGTCCTGGGTCCATACGATTCCGAGGACTTTGTGGTGATTCCTCCTGGCGTTGAGGTGACCGACGAAATGTTCCTTTGATAAGAGGCCGCCGACCGAGGTTGCATCGAGCGAGACCGCACGGTTCAATCGTGTGTCAGATTGTTCTTCAAAGATGTGCCGACGGTAGCCGATCGGGTGCGACTTCCATCTCACAGTGTCAGATAATTTCACCGCGGGAGGCGCTTCTTTTTCCGAGGTGCCTGAGCAGCCCGCTCATCTCCGGTTAACCGGTCTTTTCTTGCTGACTCTCTGTCTTCCCATATCCATCCCTATGTTAAAAAGCACAACAGCCGAGTTCCTGTTCACAAAGCAGAGATAAGGCTCTATCTGATGGCTATCTCAAGGACCTATCTGCAATTGGAGTGGTAGGGATAAGGGTTCATGGAGATGCACGTCTAAATATATATGTAGTTATAGATAGTTATACAGACACAAATATTTCCAATCGTGGTCCGCATCAAAAAGGAAAAGTCAATCTCGTCAATTCCATTCGCTACGGAAAGATGTTCGACGTGAATCGCATAACACCTCGCGTGAATTGATTCGTTAACGATGTTTCCACGGAAATAATTCCTTTCGACGTTATTTTCCTGGCCAAGATCCAAGTTTGGCATTTCAGCCTCATTCCCCTTTCTCGCTTCGCGTAAGCAATTCAATGGATTTTCTGGACGGGATAAGGGAGAAACTATGGGGGATTTGGGCAGACTTGATTTTCACCGCATGGTTACGGCAACGCTTCTCTAGAGATCAATCCATTTCTGCACGTGGGCTAACCCAAGGTAACAGCTTGAATCTTGGAACAACATTTTCTTGGCTATCTTTTTCGCTTTGCCCTCGACTGCTGATGGGGGTACGCCCCATGGCTCACCAATAAGTCAACAACATCAGTTCGACTATTTTTGTCGGCTCCTCTCAAATTTGTTTTTCCACTCGGGGACTGAGTGTTCGCTTCGGCTCCGTTCCCTTGCCAACTTCCCGTATCTGAGCTACCCCGTTTCCGGCCCTGCGGGCCTACTGAAGTCTTCGCCTCAAAGGCGAGGGTTTTTCTCTCATTCTCCGAGGGTGACAATAAACCTGTAGCCTGGTTTAGCGGTGGTTCAGGGTATGGCATATGACATAAAGAACTGCTTCCCCCTATTCCAGCCTTCCGGCCCTGAACGCCTGGATATATCCCTTACAGAATTCATCCCTGCCGGCAATGGTGACCGCGGCCCGGAGCGAGCCGTAAAGCTGCTTGTCGGTCGGATCCAGTATGGCGGCATCCAGTCCGCGTATAATGGCGGCAACAAGAAAGGTTCGGTTTAGGAGTTTTCTGCTGGGCAGCCCGTGGGAAACGTTGGTGAGCCCGCAGACTGTGTGCACCCCGGGAAGTTTCTTCATGATGAGATCGATCGCATCCAGGGTGGCCATGGCGGACTTAGCGTCCGTCCCGAGAGGGTATACCAGTGGATCGATGTAGAGGTCATCCGGCTCAACTCCGGCAAGCCTCACCTTCTGGACCAGCTTTTCAGCCAACTCCAACTTGGCTTCGGTGGAATTCGCAATCGAGTCTTCGGATTGGCAAAGTCCGATCACCTTGGTCTTAAAATCCACCACCAGGAGGAGTGTCTTTTCGAGCCGCGCCGGCTCGAGGCTGATCGAATTGATCATCGGGGTGATTTTGACAAGGGGCAGGACCTCCCGGATCACCCCGGCGTCCGGGCTGTCGATACAAAGCGGCAGATCACACGCCTCTTGCACCGCATCGATGATCCATTTGAGATGTTCAGCTTCCTCACCGATGAACGCTCCAGTATTGACATCGATATAGTGCGCTCCGGCTTCAGCCTGGGCTTTCGCTTCACGCTGAATGAATGCCTTATCCCGCGAAGATATCGCATCAGCTATGCTCTTGCGTGAAGAATTGATCCTTTCGCCGATAATAAGCATGTGCAATCCTTAAAGATGAGGGAAAGATATCTGCAGGTCTTCCGGGCGTTCATTCTCCAGGGGATCCCTGCTCCCTGGTGAACAAACGGAGCCTTGCCAAGAGCTTCTCGTCGCGCTGGCGCTTCACTCTTTCCGCGGCCCCATCTTCGTACTGGTAAAACCCGCCGTTCGTCTTGAGGCCGCACCTTCCTTCCCGGACCATATTTTTCAAAATTTGGGGCGGCTTGAACTGATCCCGTTTAAGTTTTTGATGCAGGTACTCGAATATGGCAGTGTAGGTATCTACTCCCGCCTGATCGCATATTTCACAAGGTCCAAAGGCCCCTAAGCGGAAGCCGAACGAAGATTTTACGATACGGTCGATCTGTTCGGGAGTGGCCAGTCCTTCCTCGACAATGGCATAAGCCTCGGCGGCCATCGCGAATTGGATACGATTGGCTACAAACCCGGGAGCAGATTTGCACAAGGTCGGAAACTTGCCGATGCTCTTCATAAACTTCGTCGTGCGATCCACGGTCCGTTCGCTTGTCAGCTCCGCGGGGATAATTTCGATACAGGGAGTGATCTGGGGAGGGTGGAACCAGTGCGTCCCGATGACTCTTTCCGGGTGGGCGACCACCGGAGTGAACTCATTGAGGTCAAAAGAAGAAGTATTGGTGGCCAGAATCGCATCGGGCCGAACCATTGCGTCAAGTTCCTTGAACAGGTGCAGCTTCAAAGGGAGATTTTCGGACACGGCCTCCAGCACGAAGTCGACTTCCGCCGCCACCGGCTTCCAGTCGGCGATCGGCTTAATGCGGCCCTTTACGCTCCCGATGTCCTCCGGTTTGACCTCGCCCGCTTCGACCAGAAACTGAAGGCTGCTGTCGATCCACTCGAGGGCTCGCTTCAGTTGGTCTTCGCTTTTGTCCGCCAGGAAAACGAGGCGGCCGCGCATGGCGAACACCTGCGCGAATCCGTGCCCCATTACCCCTGCTCCCAATACCAGGATTTTCTCTAAATCAGCCATGTTATTATCTCCCGCTCTGCAATGAGGATAATTGTCCAGACCTGCTCAACGAACCCGGGAAAGGCGGGCCACCGCTCTCCAGGGTGTAGCCGCTCTTATGGAAGCCGCATGACCCGCGGATAATCAGGATGGGCTCCAGGATTATCTGTTTCACCACCTGGGAGGAGACGCCCTTTATCCGCTCGAGGAGCACGTCAACAGCCAGTCTGCCCATCGTTTCCTTTTTTTGAGTGACGGTGGTGAGCGATACTCCGGGGAGACCGGCCATCTCGATATCGTCGAACCCAACCACCGCGGCGTCCTCGGGTACTCTTGCCCCCAGCTCGGTAAGGGCATCGAGTACGCCGATCGCCATGTAATCGTTATAGGCAAAGACGGCGGTTGGGGGGTCCGTTTGTTTCAATGCCTTTCTGATCAACTCGGATGCGGTGGTTCGCTCGAAGTCCCCGTGAAGTATCAGGTCGTTTGATGCCTTCATGCCATACTGATCGAAGGCGGCCAGGGCGCCGACATGCCGGTCATAGCCAGTCGATACTTCCAGATTTCCGGTCAGGAGGGCTATCCTTTCATGTCCCATCTTGATCAGGTGCTCGACCGCAAGGAATGCTCCACGCTCGTTATCAACCCCGATGAAATCGGTGGGAGGATTTCCCAGGTTTCGGGCCACGGTTCGCATCGTCAGCACGAAAGGAACGCCCTCGGTAAGCAGTCCTTCGACCACCTCGTCCTCTCGGTAGCAAGAGCAGATGATCAATCCATCGATCCCTCTGTCCAGAAGGCTTTCCACCGACCGACGCTCATCGGCTATCCCGCAGGCGGAGCTGGCGATCACTCCATATCCCTTTTCCTCGGCACAGGTGATGATGTCCTGGGATATCTCGGCGTAAAAGGGGTTCTTCAGGGTAGTGATGACCAGGCCGAGCGTGCTGCTCTGGTTGTGAACCAGGGCTTTTGCGGCATGGTTTGGCCTGTAGTCTAGGATCCTGGCGACTTCCAGGATCTTTTCCCTCGTCTCCCTGCTCACCCTGTTGGTTTCACTGTTTCTCAAAACGATCGATACCGCTGTGGGCGAGACGCGGGCTTCTCTGGCAATGTCCTTGATGGTAGCTCTGATTCTTCGGGGTTGAGGCATGTGTGCTTGCCTGTACTGTAAAATTATTGGTTAAGCAACCGTTCCGACAAAGCGGAACGGGGATTCACTTCTGACCGGATACCGCCCACGGCCCCGGGCGGCTTAGCGAACCGTCCATCCCCCGTCCACAGTGAGGATGTGTCCCGTAATCATATTGGAAAGATCCGAAGCAAGAAAGAGAGCAGCATAGGCTACCTCCTCGGGTTCAGCCATCCGACCGAGAGGGATGCTGTCCAGGACATACTTCAAGAATTCTTTATTCTCAAACATCCCCTTGGTGAACGGAGTGAGCACAAAAGTGGGGGCTATGGCGTTTACGAGAATATTGTGCTGGGCCCATTCCAAGGCCAACGTTCGGGTCAACTGGTTCACGCCGCCCTTGCTCGAACAGTAGGCAGCTCGAAGAGGTAAGCCGATCAGGCCTGCCTGAGAGGAGATATGGATGATTTTTCCGCCATTTTTCTGGATCATTTCCTTCCCTGCAGCCTGGGAAAGGAAAAATGCGGCCTTCAGGTTAGTGTCCAGCACCGCGTCCCAGTTCTCCTCGGTCACGTCCACTGACTTCTGAGGTCTGTTGATCCCCGCTGAATTCACCAGGATATCAACAGTGCCCATGGTTTGGACCACCGCCTCTACAAGTTCATGGGAGGCGCTGGCGGCTCTGACGTCGATCGCCTTATATGCCGTCTCAACACCCTCCGCCTTCAATGCAGCCGCAAGATCCGTCAACTTCTCGACCGATGTGCCACTGAGAAAAACCCGCGCCCCGCGGCCCCGAAGGCCAAGGCAATGGCCTTGCCAATTCCTCCGGCAGCGCCCGTAATGAGCGCTACCCTGTTATGAAGCGACATTTCCGGCTTTTTCACTTTGAGTACTTTTCCTTTCTCACCTTGCAGGAGATTCCGTGGGCCAACATATTCTCATAATTGCACGCCCGTTCGCATACGTCCGCGATCTTGTAAGAAGCTTCTTTTGTCGCGTACTGGTACGTAACCGTCTTGACGAACTTACCCACAGAAAGCCCTCCGGTATATCGGGCTGCCTTCATGGTGGGTAAGACATGATTAGTTCCTATGGTCTTGTCGCCATAAGCGACTGTCGTCTCTTCTCCAAGAAACGCGGATCCGTAGTTTTTGCAGTGATCAAGGTAATACTTCCAGTCCTTGGTCTGTACCTCAAGATGCTCGGGAGCCCAATCATCGCTGACTTTCGCCGCTTCTTCCGGTGAATCAACCACGACGACTTCGCCGTTGTCTCGCCAGGCAACCGCGGCGACATCTCTGGTCGGGAGCGTAACTAGCTGGCGTTCGACTTCCTTCATTGTTTGCTGGGCAGTTTCAATGGACAGGGATATCAGACATTGCCTGGCATTCGGATCGTGCTCCGCCTGCCCAAGGAGATCAGCGGCAAGAATAAAGGGGTCCGCTGTCTCATCGGCAATGATCAGGATCTCCGTAGGTCCGGCCAGAAGGTCGATCCCTACGGCTCCAAAGAGCTGCTTTTTCGCCTCGGCCACATATTTGTTCCCAGCTCCGACCAGCATATCAACCGGTTCTAGTCCGTCCACGCCATAGACCAGGGCAGCCAAGGCGTGAACACCGCCCATGCAGTAGATCTCATCAGCGCCCGCAGCCACCATGGAGTAAAGCGTTGCAGGCCAGAGGCCCTGACCCTTGACTGGCGGGGAACAAGCCACGACTCTTGGGACACCCGCTATTTTGGGGGTAATCACAGTCATGTGGGCTGAAGCGAGCATGGGGTACCGCCCGCCCGGAACGTAGGACCCGCTTGAAGCGACAGGGATGATTTTCTGGCCCAGGTGAACGCCCGGCATAGTTTCGACCTCGAAATCAACGATGCGAGCCATTTGCTCACGTGCAAAATTCCTGATCTGGGCTTGGCAAAACTGAATATCCTCTATCTCGCTCACGGGCAGTTGTTTTTTTGCCGCGAGAATTTCATCATCGGTCACTCTGAATTTTTTCGGAGACCAGTTATCGAACTTCTCAGAGTAGTATCGAAGTCCTGCTTCGCCCTCTTCTCTGATCTTTTCGAGGATTTCCCGTACCGTTTCCTGAACCGCCGTGATGTCCTCTTTCGGTTTTTCGACGGCTTTCTTAAGATATCTACTCATAAATATTCTCTCCCTTTGTGGTGAGGTAATTTTCGCGAACGACCGTAATGGCCCGCGCGGTAACGTTGGCCAGAGCATTCGCCCTATTCGTTGAGTACCGTCATGGCTCGAATGGACGATCTGGATCCGATGCAGGACCTCTCGTACCCAATCTCTCCGGACAACCTGAACACTTGCGTTCCAACCTGGCTTCGAGCATGGCTCTGTCCTCCGCGTTCCGAGGCCGGGAATCAACGATAACGGTCCGGAACCCTGAAGACCACGCCTATTGGAGGGCCGCTCCAGTCGGGCCAACGGGCGATCAGTTCCTCAAACTTACCGCGGATCCAAGAGGAATCCGCGTCTCCTTTCCCTCCGCGCTCGTAAAAGGTCCGTAGAAACGAAACAACATAGGTGTATGTTCGTGAATCAGGATCCGATTGCGGATCTGATAAGTTCGACGCCGGCATAGGCATCCTTGCCGTAAAAGTCGGCTCCGATCTTCTGTGCGAAATTTTCGGTTACCGGCGGACCTCCGACGATGACCAACACTTTTTCGTCCAGTTTCTTGATCGATTCCACGGTCGTCGCCATGCTGAGCACCGTGGTGGTCAACAAACAGGACAGGGCGACCACGTCGGGCTTGTGGGCACTGATTGCGTCTATGAATTGTTGCGCCGAAACGTCTACCCCCAGATCGTGTACCTGGAAGCCGGCGGTCTCGAAAACCATAGCCACAATGTTCTTGCCGATGTCATGAAGGTCGCCCTTAACGGTCCCGATGACGATAGTCCCTTTGGGCTGATAGCTGCCGGATTTCAGCATAGGCTGAAGAATATCCAGGACTTTCTGGGAACATCTTGCGGCAATCAGCATTTCCGGCACGAAGATCTCTCCGTCCGAAAATTTCCTGCCAACCCTGTCCATAGTTGGAACGAGGACCTCATTGATGATCGCAGTTGGTGCAGAGCCATTGTTCAGCAGGTCTCGAACCTGGTTTTCCACATCCTGCAAACGTCCAGCTTCGATTGTCTCGCTAAGATCGCTGATCTTTGTCATACCGCGCTCCTCTATGCGGGATTCGGAAGTCAGTATTCGGTGGAAGTAGAACTCCTGTGTTCAACCTGAAAGCTCGATTTCCACCCTTTCAGTCATGGAATCCGATATCCGGTCTCCGTTTTTAGTACCACCCGTACTTGTTTGCCGCCTCGTAGAAAGCGATGATGTTCCTGGTCGGCGTGAAATTCTGGATGTCGTGAGTGGGCGCGATCATGTAACCGCCCCCGGGTGCCAGGTCCCCGATCACCCTCTTTGTCTCTTCGTCGACTTCTTCGGCGGTGGCGTTGATGAGGGTTTTCTGGCTATCGATTCCGCCCCAGAAAACGAGATCGCGGCCGGTACTCGCTCTTCAAAAGCTTGGTGTCCATCCCCCGGGCGGAAACCTGAATGGGGTTAAGTATCTCGATCCCCGTCGCGATGAGTTCGGGAATGAGCGGGAATATGGCTCCGCAGGAGTGCTGAGCAACCTTCGCGTTCGATTTCTTCTTAATGGCCTCGAACAGCCGTTTTGAACGGGGATTGACAAACTCCTTGTAGGACTGAGGCGAAATCATGAGATTGAGTTGCGTTCCAAGGTCCTCGGTTACACAGACGAAACTGAGGTATGGGCCTACTTCATCCAGGAACAGAGAAAGCTCCCCGATCAGCACCTCCGCAATCCTGTCCAGAAGGTGGTGGTAAAATTCCTTGTTCTGATACATGTCCGTCATGCAGTTCTCGATTCCACGGACAATCCAGCTCGTTTCCCAGATCCCTTTCAGGTAGGTTCCGACGGCATAGCCCTGCTCGTGGTACCGCCTGGCTTCCTCGGCCACCCCCTGTACTCTGCTTTTGTCCGAGGGATCGGGCCACTTGTGCCTTCTGATAGCATCGATCGATGCCTCTTTGATCGGGGGTTCCACATGGTCGTAATAAAAGCCGCCCTCGGGCCGTTTGAGCGTGGCCCCCCATTCGTCAAGAAAAGTGTCCTCCTGCGGGTTGGCCTGTGGGTCCCAGTTGGCCGAAGCCTTCATGTAAACGTATCGGGTGTCCACGTTGAACCGCTTCAGGATCTTTGCATCGATAACCGCCAATCCCAGCCTCTTATCCAGGACCTCGGTCTCCGAATCGACGCCCAACTCCCGTTTGAACTCGTCATAGACCAGCAGTCCCAGACCGGAACCTCTGCTGCCGAAATCGATCGGCACCCTATCGGGCTCTTTGTGATCGAACGCCCGGGTAACTCTTTCCCTACTGCTCATTCGCTCAGTAGCCATTTGAGATCCTCCGTTTTGCTCTGGAACGTTATGAGATTTCCCCGATGCCGCCAAGTTCACAACAAGATGGCTTCCAGTGGATCGGGCCGGTCATACGGCAAGGTATTTCTTCATAACTTCCTGGTTGCGCTTTATTTCGCCAATGCCCTCAGTGAATACCGTTTTGCCTTTCTCGATGATGTATCCGCGCTGAGCCAGGTTGAGGGCGAATTTGACATTCTGCTCGGCGAGCAGGATGGTCATCTCCTTTGTCAGCTCCCTGATGAGTTTGTCGAGCTGTTGCACAATGATCGGGGCGAGCCCTTCAGAGGGTTCGTCCAGCAGCAGCATATCGGGATTTCCCATTAGGGCCCTGGCAATCGCAAGCATTTGCCTCTCGCCGCCGCTCAACGCCATTCCCCTGCTTTTCTGCAAAACGGCAAGCTTTGGGAAGACTTCGAAGACACGCTCCACGGTCCAAGCCGTTTTCCCGGATCGGTCGGATGCGGCTATGTGCAGATTGTCCAGAACCGAAAGAGTGGAAAAAATCCTCATGTCTTCGGGAACATAGGCGATCCCCAGCCGGGCAATCTTATAGGGTTTCATGCCAACCAGGTTACAGCCTCTGTAAGTGATGGACCCCGATTTAGGCGGCGTGATCCCTACAATCGATTTGAGAGTAGTGCTTTTTCCGGCGCCATTTCTCCCCAGGAGGCAAACGATCTCACCCTGTCCGACTTCCAGCGTCACCCCGTTCAGAATATGGCTTTGGCCGTAAAATGTGTGAATTTCGCTTAGTTTGAGCATTCGTTCTCCATGCCCAGGTAGGCGTCGATCACGATCTGATTCGTTCTGATTTCTTCCGGCGCGCCCTCGGCTATGATCTTCCCCTGCTGCATGACCACCACTTTGTCGGAAATGTCGAAGACCACATCCATGTCGTGCTCGGTAAAGATCACAGACAGCCTTTTTTCCCGGGAAATCTGGTTGATGAGCTTGACCAGTCTTCGGGTTTCATCTGGGTTCATCCCCGCGGTGGGCTCATCCAGGAGCATCAATTCGGGGTCGTTGGTCAGGGCGAGAGCAATTTCCAGTCTTTTCTGATCGCCGTGGGCGAGAGTCCCCGCAACCCGGTCCCTCTCCGGATCCAAGCCGATCAGGCCCAAAATTTCCATTGTTCTGTCGGAGACGGCGCGGAGGCGGCCAACGTTTGAGAACAGATTGGAACTGACTCCCAGAGCGGCCATCACTCCGATACGGACGTTTTCATAGGCTGTTAGGCCGGGGAAAATATTGGTAATCTGAAACGACCTCCCCATACCTATCCTGATTCTCTCGTGGGGCGGCAAGCCTGTTATCTCCCGATCCTTGTAAAAAACCCGCCCGGAGCAAGGGACCAGCCGGCCAGAAATCAGGTTAAAGAAAGTGGATTTCCCGGCGCCGTTGGGTCCAATGATTGCCGTGATCTTCCCCTGCTCGAAACCTAGCGTGATGTCGTCGGCCGCGGAAAGCTCCCCGAATTTTTTGGTCAGATTCTGGGTACTCAGTATTTGCATTTCTATTCCTTGGATCCCAAACGAGGCAGGAAGCCGGTCTCCTGATTGCTGAGTTCCTTCTCCTGGATTATTGGACTTTCCCTAGATACGTTTCCCTGGTTACGGCAGAAAAGAAAGGCTGGCAAATTTTTGCCGCCGCCAGCCGGGCATAGCCCGTCACTCCATTGGGAAGGGCAATGGCGATGACGACCAGGAGCAGCCCGAACCAGATTCGCCAGTTGGCAACCTCAGAGGAGAGCCAGTCTTTGAAAACAACGTAAATTGCGGCGCCGACTCCCGGCCCCGAGGCATAATTCAACCCGCCTATGATGTTCATGAACAGGGGATCGGTGGACTTGGTCCAATAGGTTGCCGCGGGAGAAATGACCCCCTGGAACGGAGCGAACGTGGCCCCGGCAATTCCCGCCAGCGTGCCTACGATTACGAATGCCGCCAGCTTGTATCTTCTCGGGTTGATGCCGAGGAAGCTGATACGTTCGGTATTTTCGCGGATCGCAAAAAGAATCTGTCCGAAGGGGGAGCGAAAGATAATCCTGATGAGGATAAAGCAGAGTAGAGTGACCAGAAGTGTGAAATAAAAATACTGGACTGGATTGCTGAAATCGAAGAAGGTGCCGGTCAATCCGAAAAAGTCCAGAGAGGGGAATGGAATTCCCATAAGCCCGTCATCCCCGCCGGTCAGACCTCTCCACTTGAATGAAAGGGTGTAGACAAACTGGGCAAAGGCAAGAGTCAGCAAGGCAAAATAGATTTCGACCTGACGGAGGCTGAGAAGACCGATAAGGAAAGCGAGCAGCGCGCATACCAGGGCGCTTGAAAGCAGGACCAGAGGTAGAGATTGACTGACGTGAATCATGAACAGGCTCGCTGTATAGGCTCCCGTTCCGAAAAAGGCGGCGTGGGCGAGGGAAAGCATCCCCGTCCTCAAGAGCACATTGAGACTGGAAGCAAGAATGATGTAGATCAGGAGCTCGGTTCCCAGGAGGATCCAGAAATCGGGCGAAAAGGCGGGCAGAAGGGCCATAAGCAGAAAAACGGCGAGCCCTAACAGACAACCAAGCCTTGTGGAATCTAGCCTGCCGCCCCAAAGGGAGAACTCGAAGCTTACCCTTTCATTCAGCAGTACGGCGGGGCTGTGGACCTCCTCGACAGTGCCGAACAGTCCGCGAGGCTTTATGATCAGCGTGACCAGCAGGAGCGCGAAAAATGAAGATCATTGCAAAATTCGGAAGGAGAAACACTCCGAAAGAGTAGCACACGCCGACTATGAGGGCACCGTAGATGGAACCCTTGTAGCTGCCAAGGCCGCCTATTACCACCACGGCAAAGGCATAGATCAGGAACTCCGTCCCCAGTGACGGGACAAAAGAGAGCTTCAGCGACATGAGCATCCCGGCAATCCCGGCCAGAGCGCTGCCCAGGGCGAACACGCAGGAAAAGAGCCGCGAAACGTTGATGCCAAGGGCTTCGGTCATCTGCATGTCGAGCGAGGCCGCAACGATTTGCTTTCCCAGCTTCGTTCGGTGAAGCGCCAGCCACAGGACCGCACAGATGGTGCTTGCGACCAGAATGACGAATATCGAGCTTATCGGAAAGGTGATGTTGCCCCAGGCAATAGAGCCTTGGAGCAGAGCGGGGACATTGTTTGCGGACAGGGCGACATCCCCCCAGATCATCCGGATCAGGTCTTCCAGAATGAGTACGATGCCAAAGGTTAGGATCAGCTGCAGCAGTTCGTCTTTTCCATACAACCGCCTGATAAGGAAATACTCCAGAAACCACCCGACCGCCGCCAGGACCACTCCGGCAAAGGCCAGGCCGAGCCACCAGCTACCGACCATTCGGGAAAACTGGATTCCCGCATAGGCTCCGAGAAGAAACAGGGAACCGTGCGAAAAGTTCACTATCCTCATGAGACCCAGGACCAGGGTGAGCCCGACCGCCAGCAGGAAAAGAATCCCGGAGAAGGCCAACCCGTTTAGTAAAACGCTTAACATGTCAAATCCTTCTTCCCGAAAACCTGCTGCAGCCGATGACCCGCGATCTGGCGGAGTAATTTTGTGCTATGGTCTATGCACGCGCGAATCAACATGGCCACGGCGGCAGCAGCGTTAAAGGCAACACCTCGGAATCCCCGGTCCGCGATCCCTTCGCGGCCGCATTCCTACAACTTTTTGCACCACGCGCAGCCCAGCTTGATCAATTCGTCATTGGACAGCTTGCATTTTTCGTAGGGGACCTTGATGGTTTCGCCGGGTACGTGCCAATCGAACTTGTCACTCGGCACGAACTCGGTCAGTGGCACGTAATCCACGTCGGCAAAATGATCCTTCCTGATCCACCTTTTCCCGGAAACCCCGGTGAACTTCATGCCCACGAGCTGCTTGATCACGTCTTCGGCTTTGGTGCTCTGGGCTTTTTCCACCGCCTCCTTGTACATGAAGACGCCATCGTAATAGCATGGGGCGGACTCTTCGGTCGGCCATTCACCCAGGAAGTCATGGAATTCCTTGGACCAGGCCGCCATGTGCGGAAAGGCGGGGTTGCTCTGGTCGGTAATAGCGCTGACTCTTGGGAGGTTTTTTCCCAGTGCGAAGATGGTGGAGGATGTGGCGGTGCTCAGGGTGACAATGGGGATTTTGTCGAAGAAGCCGAAGGGAATCGCCTGCTTGATGAAGTTTGTGGCGTCGCCGGCCCAGTCAAGGCTTATGAATACCTGCGGTTTCTTTTCCAAGATGGATACAATGTAATTGGAAAAATCGGTTTCCCCGAGAGGGTGGCTGACCGAACCCACCACCTGCGCGGAGGGCAACTGCTTCTTCAACTCTTCGGTTATGGTGTCGCGGATATCATGGCCGTATGCGTAGTCGGGATAGAAGATGAACCACCGTTCGATTTCCTCGGGCTTGTATTTCATGGCGATGGCGATCACCCGGGCTCTCTCGTTCTCGTTGGAAAGGGGGGCGGGCATGAAGGTGTAGTCGTTCTGGCGGCAAGAATGGTGTGCGAGTCAAACTCGCAGTCGATATGGAGGGTCTTGTGGGCGCCGCATACTGTCATGAGGACGGCCGAACAGGCGGTGCTTGCGTTGCCCTGGATGATGTCGACCTTGTCCGAAAGGATCAATTTGCGCGCCTTCCTGGCGGTGACTTCGGTGTTGGCCTCGTCGTCCTCGATGACCAGCTCGACACGGCGTCCCATGATTCCGCCGGCATCATTGATTTTTTTGATGGCCAGCTTTGTTCCGCCAATATTGCCTTTGCCGAAGACTCCGAACGGCCCTGACAGGGTATCCAGGAACCCCCACTTGATCGGCTTGGCGTCCGCGGAAAATGATCTTCGGGGCAGAACGGCGCTTGCGGTTACACCCAGGGCCGCCCCAGCTGCCGTTTTGAAAAAGTCACGCCTGTCCATCCCTTTTTTCATAGCATTCACTCCTCGGTAGTTACTGAAAATCGGTTGTTGTGGTTTACGGAACCGGGAAAAAAACTTCGTTTAATCCTTCTCCCTCCTTTCAGCAAGCAGAAAGTTGCCCAAGAGACGTCCATGAAACGGTGCGGTGCAGCGCATTTGTGGTTAAACGTTAAACTACAGCCAGCTCAAAAGGATTGTCAAGAAAAAAATCGGACAGCCTGGATGATTTCGGTCTGTCCCTTTCGGCAATCGCAAGACAAACGAGTGTATGTCGTCAGGAGAAATGGGAATTTTGGGTGGCAGAATTAGCGCAGTGTTTGGGCCCCAGATGATGGTCTTGGGTTGTTTTCGTATCTGAGATCTTGGTCTACACGAGATCATTTCACTACCTCGTCAAGGATCTCACACATGCTGGCCGCGATGTTCGAATCATGGACTTGTTGAGATCGCATGGAGCTCGGGGAGAGACGAGGAGGGTCCCGATCTTGTTTCCCTTTTGTTACCCCTCCGACCTCTCGGCAGGGATTCTCACGGACTCACACGGCTTGAAATCATTGGGGGAAGTGAACAAAACCGCTGTTTAACAGGACGTTGATTGCCTTCACACGGCAGGGGCCTCAAAAAGATGCCATTCGAGGACGTACTCACGGTGGGGTAGGGGGGCGCAAAAGGCATCTGTTACCACAAAACGGACTTCCATCTCGTTCCCATTCTGTTTCGCAGGCTTGCCATTGCGAGTCATCTCTATGACAACACCCAGGCTGAGCCAACCGGTCATACGATGCGTGAGACTTGCTAACACCCTGCTAACATTTTTGGAGTCCGGCAGGGCTTAAAAGGGTCTGAAAGGTGCCAATAGGGACTAAAATCATTTGGGTTTCCAGTGAGAGCCTTTATTTGTGGGGCGGAATTCCGCCCTGTCACGCCGGAGGTCGCGAGTTCGAGTCTCGTCGCTCCCGCCACTAAAAGTTTATGATGTCAGGAGATTAGAGATACCCCCCTTTCTCCTGATTTTTTCAAAGACCATACCTTGTTAACAAATTGTTAACATTTTTCCCGAAGGAGGGACCATCTCTTTCGGGTTTTTCTTTTTTGAGTCCGAGACCAAGATCTCTGTCTCGCCATTCTTGAAGCTCACCTTGTCTATCTCTCGGACCAAATCCGTATCACTGATCCTACCGTAACGCTCGGCAACTGTTTTTCCTCTGAACCAATGGCCCATTATGCTCTCTCGAATCTCAGGTTCCATGCCTGACCGCATAGCGTTCGTCTTCCATGTATGCCGCAGGTCGTGGAGTCGAGGTGCCGGGTCAAATTCAAGTTCTGTGACAGCCTTTGTCCAGGGCTTCCTCAGTGAATCCTCATTGGGTGCGCGCCCCTTTATGAGAAAAACTTTGTCAGTCCCCAAGGATCGTACTTTTAGGACTTCTTCCAATATGTGCACCAGGTCCCTGTGGATTGGAACACGCTTCCATCTTCTTTCCTTCACATCTTCGGGCCTCAACAGGATCATACGCTCCTTCAGGTTTATCCGTTCTCTGGTAAGTCCTAAGGCTTCTCCTCGCCTCATGCCCGTATAATAAAGAGTCTGGACAATAGGCCGTTCCCAAAGAGGCAACTCCTCAACGATCAACCGGAAATCCTTGTGGCTAAGGTAAACCTCCCGCTCTCCCGATTTTTCGTTGAGATTCTTCACTAACTTTGCCGGGTTCACTTCAATGAGCCGCAATTTGATCAGCACGTTGAACATCTTTGATAGGGCCGCCTTCTCCTTGTTGACGGTTGAAGGAGCAGCGCCCTCATTAATGTACCCCGAAAACTGGACAGGGGGTTAAGGTGGAAAAGTCTACCTTGGTGATGTAGAAATCCTGGGGGGGTAAACCAGGGAGGCTTATGATAGTGGGATGAGAAAGAGGTATGATGCGCAGTTCAAGGCGCGAGTGGCACTGGAGGCTATCCGGGGGGACCGCACTTTAGCGGAGATCGCCAGTACATATCAGGTTCATCCGAACCAGATCACGAAATGGAGGAGGCAGGTCCTTGAGGAGTTGCCCAAAGTGTTCTCCGGAACCAAGGAGAGGGGGAAGCCCAGCACAATGAGCTTGTAGCGCAGCTCTATCAGCAAATCGGTCAGCTCAAGGTGGAGCTGGACTGGCTGAAAAAAAAAGCTGGACTTATCGGTTGATAAGCTTCGTCAGTTGATTGAGGCCGAGCACGACGAGATCCCGATTTGCAGGCAGTGTGAGCTTCTGGGGCTGTCCAGGTCGAGCCTGTATTATCGGTCCAAGACAGGGGACGACGGCTGCAATCAACGGCTTATGCGCCTGATAGACGAACAGTATACCCGGACGCCGTTTTATGGCGTGAGGCGCATGACGGCCTGTTTGAACACCCAAGGCCATCAGATCAACCGCAAGAGGGTGTCCCGGCTGATGAACAAGATGGGCATAGAAGCCATCTATCCCAAGAAGCGTTTGAGCCGTGCCAACGCAGAGGCCAAGAAATACCCGTATCTGCTCAGAGGCGCGGTGATTGATCGCCCTGACCAGGTATGGGCGACGGACATAACCTATATTCGCATGAGGCAAGGGTTCGTGTACCTTGTGGCGATCATTGACTGGTTCAGCCGCTATGTGGTCACGTGGGCAGTTTCCATAACGATGGAAGCGGATTTTTGTGTCGAGGCCCTGCACAGAGCGCTCGGTCCCGGAAAACCGGAGATATTCAATTCGGACCAAGGGTCCCAGTTCACATCCCAAAGCTTCACTGGCATCTTGGAAGCCGAAGGGATCATGATCAGCATGGACGGCAGAGGTCGGGTGTACGACAACATCTTCGTGGAACGCCTCTGGCGTTCAGTGAAATACGAGGAGGTCTATCTGAGAGAGTATGCAACGGTAAAAGAGGCGGTCTCGGGCATCGGAGCCTACTTCAGATTCTATAATGAGGAGCGGCCTCACCAGGCTCTCAAGTACAAGACCCCGCACCAACTCTATACCGCGAGACGTACTCACCCGGAACAACCGGACAACATTCACCCAGGACCAAGGAGGACTTTATCACCTTAAAAAAGTCCATTTCTTGTCTTGACAGAGGGGTACACCTCACATCTAGGCGACGGATCTGATAATCTTCAATGTCAGGCACCCATATGGACTTTATGCTGCGATCCTGCCCCATGATCCTTACCACATGAAGAAACGCCTGTTCGTGACGTTCCCTGTTGGACGAGTCCTTCATGCCAGGGTAGGTGAGGCACTGCCGTATCCCCTTCCACAAAGTCAGCTCTCCGGATGTCGGGAGAGTTATTTCCAGTTGGTCAGGAAGTGCCCAGCTCTGGTTTTGGAACATGCGCACACACACCTCACGCGCGGTAGGGTCGAGAGCTCCGTAATCACCAGGACGACACGCCTTAAGAAGTGCCATTTCAATCTGCCGACCTTCGGTTTTGGACTTGGCGTCAGTTGCCACCCCCACAAGATCTTGCCTGAAGGGGCGGAAGTAAATGTAATGGCTCTGTTCGCGTTAAGCGTTGATTCTATTTCTTCCGATGGCAGTTTGGAGCCACGCAACGTCCGTAATTGCAGCTTCCCGGTGTTCATACACTCTGCGCCATCCAAGGTAGCTGCCCAGGTGCTTTGTCGCGACGCCGTTAAACCTCGTCATCCAAGATTTAAGGCGGCTATGGTAGCCGTTAACATTTTGGATGTGGAAGATCGGGTTCATTTCGTGGGCCTTGCGCTTGGGCGAGATCACCCTATAGGGAATATTGAGGTCGTTGGCAAAGCCCCGGAGGGCACTGCCGCCATCAATGCATAGGATGTTGTCGGCAGCAAGGGCCCCTTTGAGGACCTGCTTGACAGAGGCTTTGGATTGGTCAGGCAAGATGGCATCGAGGGTATGGCCGTGGCGGTCCTTGGCCACGAGCACCGGCACTTGCTCACTTGAAAGCCCCCGCTTAGCGGCCTTGCCGCCACGCCGCCTTGGGGGCCTGGGGAGGCTATGGCTCCCCTTGAAGGACTCAAGGAAGTAGGTTTCGTCTGCTTCGGCAATGCCGTCGAGCTTATCCGGCTTGTCGAGGGATGCTGCCTTGAGGAAGCGGTGCCGCCAGCGAAAGGCTGTGGTGAGAGACACACCGCACTTGTCCGCCGTCCTTCGAAGAGGAAGCCCCTGTTTGAGTGCACTGGCCATCGTCAGCCACCGGTCCTTGTTGCGGAGGTGAGCCAATGGGGTGCCGGTGAGAGGATTGAAGGTCTTGCCGCAGGAAAAGCATCTGAATCTCTGAAGGTTGTTGGCTCTGCCCCATCTCTTCACATTGTTCGGACTGGCAGCGAGGGCAGACAGGATGCTCCAAAAAGCGAGATTCAATAATGAAAACAACTTTCTCCAGATCTTGTTGCTCATCAATGACCTTACGGACAATGGTCTTCTGCCCTGCTGATAGATCGTCAAGGCTTGCAATGAAGCGTTCGAACTCTTCTTGTCTCATGCGTCCTCCAGTTGCCTTCCCGTATACTGTAGGACGATAGGCTAATCAACAGTTATTGCAAACAGAGCCAATGTAATAGCCCTTTTTCCTCTTCGTTACCGCCATGACTGCATCTCCTGTTTGAGAGCCGTCCTGGCAAACCCCAATGATTTCTTACCTCCTTTCCGTGGGAAATCTACTGGCTTTGGGCTCTTTCTGTCAACCGGTCTTTCGATGGTTCGGGATTCGATATACTCCCGTATCTGTTCTTCACTAAATCTTCTCTCTTTTGCCGTAACCTGGACGCATCCTATCTTCGCATCACGCACGAGCTTGTTAACCGTCTTCACACTAATTCCAAGAATCTCTGCAACATCTCGGGCGCTCAAAAGCTTCTGAATAAAAATCCGCTCTTGTTCATTCTCCTTTCCTGTTTCGTTGTTTACCATTCATCCTGTTCTCCTAAATAACACCTGCTGCTAATGCAGCTTCGTTGCGAGCATACACCCGCCTTGTGCTCCGCCTCGCCATTTAAAGTCCAGCGGCCGGAGCCAAAATATGCCTGAATCATGGTCGTTCAGGCTTCAGTTTGCATTGTTAATTCTTAACCCTCGTCATCCTCAAAATGCTCTGTTAAGCCTTCAGCATCAAAATAGAGGTCCACACCTACTTCTACCATCTCATCAATCCCGATATCCTCTTCTTCGTTAATCTTTACTAAGCGTTTCCATGTCTAGGGGGTTATCGGCTGTATCCCCCACCCCAATTCTTCAGATCCTGCTACGATGTTACAAGTCCATACGAGTGAATTGACAGTTTCAGAGTCAATCCTATTCTCTTCAATTGCCTGAATTATCCCATGCATCGCATTCCAGACCTCGAATTTTTTGTCTTTATTGGGATCTCCGTACATTTTTCCTTTCCTCCTAATTTTTTTTGTTAAAATTGATTGAGCAGGCTCTTACGGCTACGCACTCTCATCTTCCGAGTGCTGACCATCTTCTCCAAAGACCAATTTCATCCACTGTCGTCTTTGTGCTTCAGGCACAAAATTCAAATACCCTGTAATTGCCACATCGATGTGCTCATCAATCAATCCCCCCAGTTCTTCCAGTTCAGCAAGCAGGTCTTCAGGAATGACATAGTGCTGTTCCTGAATCACCTTGATTTTTTCATCAGATTTTTTTCCTGCTTTTGTCTGCACTTCTTGATAAGCCTTATTTATGGACATCTTGCCGGTCTTTACTGCCGCAACCGTGTCAGGATCTCCCTTACCCAAGACCGTCCTTGCTTTTTCCACTTTGCGAGTGCTTATTCCCAATTTCTCAGCAGTTTCCTTGGCCGAAGCTGATCTGGAGTTTCCATTACCGTCACTTGACGGTTTTGATTTAGCTTGTTCACTTCTACGATCCCCGCCCCGGGGTCGTTTTGAATCCAATAGCGCCACACAGACCAAGATATCCGCATCAGTCGTATTTCTACGGTTTTGCTGAAGCTTTATGGCGTGGTCAATTGCTTCCTGTTCTGAGTCGAATTCATGAATCCAGATTGGAACTTCCTCAATTCCTACGTTGATGGCGGCCAGCAGCCGAGTGTGCCCGTCTATGCACACAGGCTCTTTTTGCCCCTTCCACTTGGCAAGTACGACGGGCTGAGCAAGGTCGTATGTGCCCTCTGTCATGTCATTCTCAATCTTTTCCAGCAATTCAGGATTTATCGGAAACAAGGCTTCGAAGCTCTCGTGTGTTTGTATTTCTCTTGGACTCATGGTGTCCATTGTTACCTTTTTCATTATTCTCACCTCATCAATTGGATTTGGCCGGTCTATGATCCCGGACTTGCGCCTTGCGGCGTTCAAAAAGCGTAGAGTTGGCCGGTACCTTGAGTAGCCATTCGATATAACGATCACCGTCGAATATTTCCAAGGTACGCTCCAAGTAATCTGCGGCTCTGGTTACTTTTTTGGAGATGGACTCCAAATTCTTTTCTATAGAAGCGGTCTTATCAGTGGTTCCTATTCCAAAATCCGTTTCCACGAACAGATCTAGGAGGTCGTCTATTCTCATCGCTCCGTCTCTTAAACTTTCCAGAAGTTGGTCAACTCTGGACATTTCTTCGTTGTTCCTCATTTCTCCTCTCTAAAGTGCGGCGCTTAACCTGTGTTGCGGTTTCGTTGCCTGGTTGGGCAGACAAACAGATCTAGCCCCAAATGCAGCTAGACCTGCTGTCTGCAAGTTAGAATGGTGAAGGCTTGTCTATGAAGGACTCAATGGTGACCGCCCGGCATGGGCTGGTCGTATGGCAAGAAAGAATCTAAAGACTATGACGAATATCCGGTTGTTAAGATGCCACTATTTCAAATATGCGCTCCAGATCACTTCCAATTCTTAGGGTTCCGTCCGGAGCATCAGCTTCGCAATTTTTACTTCCTATATAGTATATAGTACACAAATCCATCTCTACTTGCATTTTCTTAAGGGCTTCCAGACTGCGTTATTATGTAATACCGCGAAATGACAGGTTTAATTTTCTTGAATTTGCCCCGTCCGAACACGCTATCCGACAAGCTCTCCCGACGCATCGGGAGAGTTAAATTCAAAACGAAACTGCTCAAATTCCCCTGTGTTGCCTTTCAGGTGGTCTGTTAAAGGGCAAAACTGCCAGGAGACGTCCGAAACTACCCGTCCGAATTAGTCCCCCGACGCGTCGGGGAAGTAAAATTGAGTTGCCTTGCCTCGGATTTCTCATGGAAATTTTACGATTAACAGCTTAGAAAGCAATTTCATCAACTTTTCTGAATAATTTTTGACCAAATCTGGACTTCTGCCGCTGGGATCAGCATGCCGAGCGTACGGCATATTCTTGGGCCACTCAAAAAGTGTGTTTTAGCATCTAAGAAACACGGCCGGTAATTGAACAACAAGCATGGATGGTGGAGCTCTTGATCCATCATTACGGTGTCGGTGGGCACGTCATAGACCCGGCGAATCACGTGAATCTCATAGACCTCGCCCGCCTGAAGACACACTGCGGCCAAGAAAACCGGACACCGTCGATTTCGTCAACACGTGGATCGAGCTGCCGCCAAAAATACACCGATATCACAGCCTTACTACTCTAGGGGATTTTACGTAAATCTACTGGCCTGCAACACTCTCGCTGGGTTATTATCAGAAACGAATCAGGCTTTATTGCAATTCAGACCTTCAGCGGGTTTCCCTCATGGGTGCCTGGAAAGGCATTTGCGGTCTGAGTAACGAGGTCAGCTTGGTATGAAGCGTTTCCTGGAAAAACGTCTGAAAATTTACGAGCATGAGGTTAGTCAGTTCACGTGGCTTGCAGTGATCTTCTTCGCTGTCTTCTTCGTGACAGCGATCTTCCGCAACTATGTGGATACGGCCTTCCTGAAGCGCTACGGGCCGGAGTATATCCCCTGGATGCTGGCCATCAGTGCGGTAATTACCATAGTGGTGTTAGGCTTCGCCGATCGAATAGCGCGGCGCTTTTCGGATGCGTATCTCATGATAGGATTCTTGTTGAGCTATGCGGCCGGAGCGGCGATCTGTTTTGTCATGGTCAAGTCCGCCTTCTCGATCGTGTATCCCATTCTCTATCAGCTCATGCACCTGCTTGATTCCATCTTACTTGTCTATCTCTGGAACATTACCGGCGACCTCTTCGATGCTCGGCAGGGAAAGCGGATTTTCCCATTGGTCACAGCTGCACAGGTGTTGGGAACAACGGTGGGGAGCTTTTTGACGAGGCCCATAACCTACAGAATTGGAGAGGATGCAGCGCTCCTGGTCTTTGCCCTAGTTTTCCTTCTTACCGCCCTGTTCATGGCCAGAACCAGCCAAAAGTTTGTAGGACCGCCGAAGCCGAAGACCACTTCCCTGTCCAAAGATGTGGGAAGGAGGAGCCTGTCCGAAGTACCCGGCATTGTGCGGGAGTTCCCCATTGTGAGATTTCTCATTATCTGCGGTCTCATCCCGAACATGCTACTGCCCATCTTCTCCTATCAGTTCAGTGTTATCGCGAACCACAGCTTTTCTTCCGAGCAGGCCCTCATAACGTTTCTCAGTGTGTTTCGAGGATCGACCACGCTTTTGACCTTCGTGGTCCTTTTCTTCGTTGGACGCCTCTATTCGACCATGGGCCTGCCGAATGCTTCTCTGGTCCAGCCAATCAATTTCACAGTGATTTTCGGAGCGCTCAGCTTTTTCTTCAACATTTATGTGGCTGCGTATGGTCAATTCACCACCATACTCATACAAAGGTCCATTGCCGGGCCCGTAAACAAGATCCTATTTAACGTGATCCCCAAGACCTTGCAGGCATGGGGCCGAACGTTCATACGCGGCACGGTATTGAAGGTCGGCATGCTGACCGGATCTTTACTGATGATCTTTCTCAAGCCGGTGCTGGACCCTCGAGATTTTGCCTATATCGCATTCGTTCTGGCAACGTACTGGGTTTTCGAAACGCTGCGTTTCAGAAAGGAATACAAGCGCCTTCTCAAGCAAGTGATCTCAGAAGGCAAAATAGATTTCGACCAGACAGAGGCGGTCCAAGTCTTCGATACCAGCCTTGCGTCAACGGAAATAGGCTCAGATTCGCTAGCGGCCCGTGCCGACGAGATGACACCTGAGGTGACGCGGAAACCAACGCCCATTGCTGCCGAGGTGGCCATCAAGCTCCTCGACGATGATAACCCTTTAACGCGGGCCGAGGCCGCAACATCACTCATCCAGACCAGAGAGGTTCTAGCTGTCCGAAGACTCGTGCAACTTTTGGAGGACAAGGACGACGAAGTCAGGAAAGCCGCGATCGAAGCACTCGTGAGCTATGGGAATGCTATTCAGCCATTTCTCGAGGCCTCACTCATTGAAGCCCATCCTCGGACCAAGCGCGGGATTCTCGAGATAATGCGGCTCTCAGGTTTGACAGGCTTTGAGATGATCCCTTTCTTGGGCCAGGAACTGGCTCAGGCATACGCTAGCCTCATCGCTATTCGTATGCTGGGGTCAATGAACAACTCCCTCAGTGTCAAAATGTTGCGCGAACACTTGCAGCAAGCCAACGAAGAAACGCTCAGCGCTATCTTTTACGCCCTGTGGGTTTATCACGCAGACATGCGCTTGATGTACCGGGCGCTCAAATCAGAAAACGCATCGATTGCCGTGGAACTCGTCGAGACTTCGATCCAGAAGGAACTCGGTCAGTATTTGATTCCTCTCATCGAGGACATTCCGCTCGATGAAAAGATACAGAGGGGAAAGAAACTCTTTCCGTTCATGCGCTTTGAAACAGAGGATCGCATCATAACCTTCTTGGCCCAGTCAGAGGACCCTATAACCCGGATGCTCACTTTGTTTCTTATCGGAGAAGAGGCGCCGAAAAGCTCCTTCGCTCCCGTAGTTCAGTCTCGGATAAATGACGGATTTTCCCATGTTCGTGAACTGGCGCATTACGCCCTAGAACGCACCATGAATAAGGCGGCTCCCATGCCAGATATTATCAATATGATCAACAAACTTGGGACGTTCCCGATATTCGAGGGAATGGGCGTGCGTGAGTTGCATGCTATAGCGTCCGTGGTTACCGAAGAGCATTTCAAACCAACGGAAATCATGATCAAGGAAGGGGAAGCGAACTCTTCCATTTATCTTGTGGTGTCAGGAAAAGTGACCATATTCAAGGGTTACGAAACGGAACATCAGCAGGAAAAGGCGACGGTGGGCGAAGGCTCGTTCTTCGGTGAACTGAGTCTGTTCACGCGAATGCCGCCCAATGCCACCTGCGTGGCCACGACGGATACTGAAGCATACATCCTGGGACACAACCAGTTCCAGGAGATCATGGAGGTATATCCGCAGATAGGGATCAATCTGTGCCGTTTTTTCACTACTAGACTGAGACAGACCTCATACTGATTCAATAGTATGATATCTCACTGATAGCTTCACAAAAGCTACCCTCGAAGGCTGCCTATTGCAGAGCTGTTGCGGAGACGAGCACGCTAGAAGAGCCATCATTGCAGTCCATTCGGCCGAATAGTCCGGGCCAGATCGGAAACTCTCAGAAACGTCCACAGGCAAATTGACCTTGTAACGCTATGCACTCGGCTCCGAAGACCGACCTGAGCCAATTGATCGCCTCAGCATTTTATATGCGTCCGAAGAAACTGATGTGAAACGCACAACACCTTCGATGCCACTCTCAGTGTCGGCCACCGAGATCACCTTTCCGTAGATTTCTGGGGCTACTTGACTCGCAGGATTCCGCTCCATCACCATTCTTATGTCTTCCCACGGTGAGATCGCTTCCTCGAACAACACCTTCGCCGAAGTGAGTGAAGCGTATATAATATGGCCGTTTTCCCCTTTTCCGGACATCATTTTCTGGTCCAAACGAAACACCTGAACTGCTATCCCGTCACCCAGCGGGTTCAATGTCTCATCTCTGTCGCTCAGATAGGCCGCATAGGAACCATCAATGCCCTTCACGTCGTAGAGTTTGACCTTTCCAGGCACTCCTTTCATTTCAACTTCGAGAATTTGTCTCACATCGAGTTTTTCAGAGAGGCGCTCATACGTGCCCCTACTGATCAGAACTTGCCCGCCTACGGTAAAGGATTCCACTCTTCCGGTAAAGTTGACTTGTGCTCCGACCGCCCCGTACTTGGCTCGTTTTTCCGACCCAATGTTCCCCACCACAACCTGGCCCGTGTTGACGGCCACTCCCATTTCGAGATGAGGCAAACCATCGGCCTCATTTTGGCCGTTTATCTCTTCCATAGCCAATTGCATGTTCAGGGCGCACGCGACGGCCAGCTCCGGATGATTTTCCAGGGGTTCCGGTGCGCCAAAAAAGGCCAGAATACCATCTCCAATGATCTCATCAATTATCCCACGGTGGTCCAATATGATGTCTACCATCCTACCTAAATATCGATTAAGAAACTTAATCACCTGCTCGGGGCTCATCGTCGACGTGAGGGCCGTGAACCCTCTCAGATCCGACATCATGATGGAAAGCTCCCTTATTTCTCCACCGAGTTCGAGACCGTCTTTAGAGTCAAGAAGTCGCTTGACCACCTCCTGCGTCAAATAGCGACCGAACGTGTCCTTTATGCGGTCTCTGTCCTTCAATCCTTCTGTCATTCGGGTGAAGGCCCGTGCCAGCTGGCCCACCTCGTCCTTGGATCGAATATCTTTCAAGTCGATATCAAGATCACCCGCGGCCACCTTGACCGTTTCACCGACCATGCGTTGCAGGGGGCTGCTAATGGAGCGTGCAACAAGGACCGAAGCAATCACAAGCAATACAATACCAATCCCAGCCAGGAGGATTGTCGTTTGAAACAGGGCCTCGACCTCGGCGAACAGTTCCTTCTTCGGCAGCACGGCAGCTAGCGTCCACCCGGGCGGGTTTATTCTCGCGAAGACCAAATATGAATCGATGCCTGTCAAGCCCGGACCAATGTCGTAGAAACCCGATTCCTCGGTCAGCATGGCTGCCGCATATTGCTTGGCTTGTGGATGTCCAGCTTCATCTGCAGCATCGAAAATCGTCGTGCGCATGACCCGGTTAGGATTTCGATTGGTGACAAACGTCCCTTTGTCCGAGATCACCGACAGGAATCCTGTCTCATAGACCTGCTTGGCATTGGTAAGATCATTCAAGCGCTTCAAAGAGATGTCAGCCGTTACGACCGCCCCTATGGGCTCTATTGAGTCTTCCTTCTGCTTGTCGAACATGGGGCATGCATACGTGATCATGGGTATATTGCCCCCGCCTTCATCAAAGTACGGGTCTGTCCATATAGCCTGTCTCAGCTTAACAGGAGCGCGAAACCAGTCCTTGGAAAAGTAATCGTACGAATCAGTTCCAAGCTGCTCGAACTTGATTCCTCCTTCTGCCCTGAAAAAATAGGGAGCAAATCTCTCCAGATGCGGTTCAAACGCATAGGGCAAGAAAGCCACAGTGGATCCGAATATTCTCCCATTTCTGGTCAGCGTTCGTTTGATATGATTGATTAGGTCCTGCTCATCCCAGGTGCTTGCCTCCAGGAAAGCAGACAAATCGTCCACTGCTTGAGCCACCAAAAGAAAGTCCTGTTCGATCTCCCTGGCAAGAGATGACGTTAGATTTAGTGCGCTATTCTCAGCCTCTTGCCTGATTAACTCCCTGGACCTGCCGTAATTGATCCCAAGGACTAGAGCCAGGACGAGGCAAGTGCTGCCGAGAACCAACAGAGCGATTTTGACGGCAATGCTTTTGCGTAGGGCTTTCATTTCTGGAAACTACCTTTTCCCGACCTACCCCCAAACCCGGTCCAGATTTTGAATGGATTTTCTGTCAGAATCCAGGTTGTAGAGGAGGTCTGTCAAGCTTCAAAAAGGATCTCACGGCATCAAAGGGAAACGCTTTCATTTGGGAACAGACTTGGTCCCATTCATGGCACTCTTGAGCACCGGCGAATAACTCCAGGTCACGACCCTACGGGCATCCAACACCATCGGCTCTCCAGTCTTAGGGTTCCTGCCTTTCTGGCATGCTTAGACTTCACGGACCATTTCCCGAATCCAGACATCATAACGTCTTCCCCGGCAACAAGCTTTGCCTTCATGATGTCGAGCATCTTCTCGAAGATCTCGACGGCTTCACCTTTCATAAAACCGCAATCATCAGCTATTTTCTTTGCTATAAGTGCCTTGGTAAATGTCATGTGAACCTCCCCAAATTGAAACTCAAGAAGCACAGAGTACGAAGATAGCAGAGACTATGTACCTAAAGGCAATGATTTCGATATTCTTCCAGGCTTACTCGTGATGATATGGCACAGCAGCTGGACACAGAGTCCAAGAAGACGTCCCGTACATCAATATTACTGTCATTCATCTGCGGTCGTGATGAATCATGAATGGGCCAAAAGCGGAACGTGTGGACAACGTGTCGAATGCACCCTTTTCCGTCGAGAAAAACAGACAACCTGAGGAGAGTTTGAATCGGCCCCTCGTGAGACACTCTCACCAAGTCAAAGAACCTGTTGAATTTCATTGTAGCGTCCTGTAATTTGGTGAAGATCTGGGGCTTCTTTGCTCTATGAACTCTGGCGAACATCAATGGCGAACAAGACAATTTTGCCAAGATTCATTGTTTAGGCATTCAAGAACTGAGCATGTTACCTTTTTAGAGAGATCGAAGACAAGAGATACGTCGAGGGGGCCCCACAATGGAGCAGGATATAAGCAATCCTCTGAAAGCACTCAGTGTTATGGTTGAGGCTGAAACGGCGGTGGCAGACTCTATCGCCTGTGTTCGGAAAAGTTCTCACAACATTTGACGTTTTGGGGCTCACTCGCACAAGAAGAGGAGGCTCATGCTGAGGTAATAAGAAAACTCATCGAACTTATGCATTCAGCCGGACCAGTTCACTGCGGGGAAGGCAACACCTCTGGATGCAATAAAGTCGTTTATTGCAAGGACGAAATCGAGTATTGAAACCCTCCAGCGGGGTTCACTTCCAGAAGAGAAAGCTTTGCTCATAGCCTACCATATTGAGAATACGGTTATCGAGGCACAGTACGCGGAAGTAGTCAACACTGAAAACCAAGATTACAGGGATCTCCTGGCCCAGGTTATTGCTGAAACTCTAAAGCATAAGGAAACCGTGGTGGGCAAATGAGGGATCTCAGAAGGCGACCTTCCCCTAGAGGCCTCTTGAATTACAGTTACCAGGCTTTTCTGCGCTGTAACCGAGGCCGCGGAGTGTAACTCGCTTGGCCCTTCAGTTATCGGAACCTTCAGAACTGCGGCCGAGTTCGGACTGCTTCCTGTATTTCCAAGAAAGCCCTAGTCACGGCTGTTTTTGAGTGAGAAATACGTGAATACAACTCGTCTGAGGTAATTAGACCGGCGTCGACGGCCATCCGCAGCAGCTTATGAAATTGATCACGAGTGAGGGTGTACTTCCCTGCTAAAGCATCGTCATCCATTCCACTGCGAAGATCTGCCACAAACTCCCTCGCTTTGACCTTTCGCTTCTGCGATTCCACGCAGCGCCCTCCTGTCATCGTTACGCAAACTGTAGGCGAGGATTCCTCTTGCCGATGTCATTCTGGCCCGCGCAGTGCCAAATTGCAAGTCCTTCTTGTCAGTCCAGGAAGAGCGGCTGCCAAGGGGGGAGACGAAGATTACAACCCCTCTTTCATGCGGCACACGGGGAGGGTGGCGGGAGATTCACTCGATCTCACGGTGGATGATTGCCCAGTCCAATATTGCCCGCGAAGAACCACACTTCCTTCCTTACCACTGCTCAGGCATGAATGCCGGACGCCCTTCTCCTTGCGCAGATCACCATCACAAAGAGAAGTGTCTACAAGGAACCTCTTTATGTTTCAACAACATACCTTGTCGGGGACACCTGGACAAGAGCCCTCTTTCGGTACTGGACATCTGCAGATTTTCTTGTCTTTCACAGTGAGAAACTAGAAGGTGCCGTACGTGTGGCATGTTCACTATTCCTGTTCGCTGAAATGCACCAAGTAAAAAGCCACAGCACCACTCTGAGAAGATGACCCTGGCAGGTAAAGTGATCCTCAGTGTGCGCCTTGTTCAGTGTCTTAAACGCTGACCCTTTTGAACCGACCCCCGTGTTGATTTTATTTCCATTGCTTCTAAGTATGTGGGAAAATAACGACACTGCGTTTCTGGAGGGGGGCATCATGGCCAAGCGAACTATTAAGGGAAAAGCGATTGCAGCGGATGTTGTTGCAGGTATGGGGGATACCGTCTTAATGGAAAGATACGGCCTGACTTCCACACAGCTGGAGCTGGTCTTGAGGAAGTTGTTTGATGCCAATATGATCTCTGACTTGCAGCTTTACGAGCGCACAACGCTGGCAGACAGTATCATAACGAAGGCTTTTGTCGAAAAAGAAAAGGCTAGCTGAGAGCCTGTACATTCCTCGGCCTCCTGGATCAAGAGACCAATGAGCATCTCTTATTAGGTCAATTCGCCCCAGTCTCAATGCTATAAATCACACCATTTTCGGCTAGGCAGCGATTCAAGGGTCATGCTAACCCATTGTGCCAGGTAACACCGAGAAGATTCTCAACTCATATTTATTCTCGGAACCAACTATTAACATACTAGTTTTAACGCCTTTTCAGGTTGCTCTGCGACCCCGGCAATATCTTGGTTACGGAATTGCTAAAGTCTGTGAGGTAGTCACGCTAATTGCCATCGACATCCGTCGATTGTGAGCAACCATAAACTCAGGGGGAGTCAATCTCACACGAAGCCCATAAAAAACCTTCGGGGGACATGTTTACCCGCTTAAAGCTGCGGTGTATCCCATGGCGCCAATCTCTTCAGGGCTCAGAGAAGGAAGCCAGGGTGCAATACCAAACCATGTGGGCTGATCAGAGGGCTATCGATCATCGTGTTGATTCTGATGCTGGGGTTGCCCCGCCAAAGGGTGTTGTCAGGGAGACCGATACCAAGTGACCATACCGTTCCACCAGTGTTGGAACACTAAAGCGGCCAATGAATGTGTTTCCAAGTTCCTCATCTCTTGCGAGCGTTCAGGGGAGATGAACAAGCACGCAGAGCAGTAGGACTAATTCGCGGGTAGGCGAGAGCGTGCAATCAAACAAACGAACGGCCATGCCAATGCTTGAGTCCACCACGGTCTCTGGGAGGTTCTTATTATGGGCGCTGCTCCGGAACCCGACGAAGTGGAGGAGATGATGAGAAGAATAGACGAGATTCCGAAATCCTCAGGATTCAAAATAGCTTGTTGTGTCAGCTCCTTCCCCAATTGGCAAAAACGAGTTCGGACTTGAAGGAGTTAGTGTCACGTTTAACAAGTCAGATGCCGAACTTAAAGCTGTAAGCCACGGATATTTCAGATGTTAACAGTTTCTCTTTTGGCAACCCAATTTAATGAACGCGACAGTAATCTTCTTGGCTCTGGTGACCGCAATCTCTCACCAAAGCAGGGTGAGGCTAATTAATGTCCGTGCATGACAACTATGATAACTCCAAGGACAAAAGCCAAGGAGTCACGAAACATGCCAAGTTGCTGCATTTACCCTCAAAATCGGAGCATCCCCGGTTCATATTTCTGGACTGACACCTGAACGCACTGAAACCATCGATTTGAACTCATTGTTTTCAAAGGATGTCACCTCCTCTGGGAGCTTTGACCTGCGCAGGGTCGGGTTTGCCAGTTTCGGCAAGCTCCTTCAGTATGTCCACACCTACTCTCTTGATCGGTCGTTCACACCATAGAATTTGCCAACAGAGCGTTCTTAAGCCTGATAGATGGATTGGACCCGGTTGGACGCGAGTTATCGTGGCTTTTTCCAGATCATCAACAGGCCCGCGTTTCGGAGTGCTTTTGGAAAAGGTTTTTGCGGCCAGAAGACCCGAGGTGCGGGAGAGAAAACTTCAAATAGAGATGCTGAGATTTGGGGCCGAGTCCATTTGCGCACCATAAGGCTTGGTGGAGATCAGCTGGTGCTGATCCAGATAGAGAATCTGACAGCACAGAAGGAACTCGTCACCATACAAAAATACAAGAAACTGGTCGAGATTTTCCCTATAGGCATAGCCGAGTTTGACTTTTGTCGCCATTGTCCGATGACCTGCCAATCGAACAGCGCTTGGACAAGATTTTGGATGCGGTCTCATTGACGGAAATGATGAATTCGGGAAGATGTATGAACGCGGGACATACAAGTGCTGATACAAGTTCCCTGGGCAGGCTCCTCCCGGCCCAATCAAGAATGCGGGATTTGTATGAAAAATGGATTCAGAGGGGCTATGCACCTTTTTCATTTGAAGCGAAAGAAACTGGTTTGCAAAGCGCGGCGAAACGGTTTGAATATACCCTCATAGGAAATCCGAAGGATCGAGAATTAATTAGCTTGTGGTGGTTGAAAAGAGATATTTCGGAAAAAAAGAGAATGGAGGAGGAGATTCTAAAAGCACAGAAACTCGAATCTCTAGGAGTGCTGGCAGGAGGCATAGCTCACGATTTTAACAACCTGTTGACGGCAATGCTTGGAAATATCAGTCTGGGTAAGACCAATTCCAACCTGAGCGAATCATCCATTCAGAGATTCGAGGCTGCTGTCAAGGCAGGCAGGAGAGCGCAAGATTTGACCCATCAACTGCTCACATTTTCCAAAGGTGGAGCTCCTGTAAAGAGCGCTTCCAGCATATCACAACTGCTCAGTGATTGCGCAAGCTTTGCTGTTCAAGGGTCAAACGGACGCTGTGAGTTGCATGTACCTGAAAACCTCTGGTCTGCGGAAATGGATGAGGGGCAAATAAGCCAAGTGGTCAACAACCTTGTGATTAATGCCCTCCAGGCAATGCCAGACGGCGGATCGTACTGATACGGGCAAAAAACGTGTCTATCGGCAAGGACCAGCGACTCCGATTGAAAGAGGGAAAATATGTAAGGGTAAGTGTTGCTGATCATGGTGAAGGCATATCCCCGGCAAACATACCCAAGATATTTGACCCGTATTTCACCACGAAAAAAACGGGCACCGGCCTGGGCCTGGCAACCTCATATTCCATTATCAAGAAGCATGGAGGCTTGCTTGCCGTCAGG
>CAVUIT010000013.1:0-70928 GCA_963741625.1 uncultured delta proteobacterium | reverse complement strand
CATTCGGCATGCGTCCGGCGGAGGCTTTCTCTTCGATAGCGCCAAGGCCACCGCGCCGCATCGCCTCGATAGGGAAACGGCCCGAGACGGGTCGCTGCGCAAGCGGATTTCTCCGTCAACAAACGTAACCTCGTCTGGCTTGGAGCCGGCGAGCGGCGAGCCATCGATTTTTAGCGCTAATTGGAATAGCTTATTCGTATCTTCTTGCAGACGGCCTTGACCGCTGATCCTACTGTGGATGCCGTCCACGACCCGCCCTCCACGGGCGATTGCGACGGGACGAATCGCCGAGCCTGAACGTCACGTCCTCGATCGGCAGCCCGAGCGTCTCTGCGGCAATCTGGGTCATGATCGTGTACGTGCCGGTGCCGATATCCGACGTTGCGCTGCTGACCCTGAGCTTACCGTCGGCGGTCAGCACCGCTTTCGCTTCCGCCTCACATGGAAAGCGTCCCAAATGCCGCTCGCCATGCCCCAACCGATCAGCGTATCCCCCTCCGCATTGACCGCGGCCGGGGGTTGCGTCGCGCCCAGCCGAACCTCTCAGCGCCGAGCCTGTAACAGGCACGGAGTTCTTTGCTCGAGAACGGCTTGTCGTCGATCTGATCCTTTTCGGTGTAGTTCTTCAGCCTTAGCTCGATTGGGTCGATGCCGGCCTTGAAGGCCAGCTCGTCTATGGCGCATTCGAGCGCATATAAGCCCCACACGGCTCCCGGCGCCCGCATAAAATCCGGCGTGTACAGGTCGAGCTGCACGACCCTGTGGCCAAGCTTAACGTTTCGCACCCGTAGAGCAGGCCCGACCAGTTGACGACGTTCTCGGTGTAGTCCTCGAACCGCGAAGTCTCAGCTATCGCCTCGTGGATGACTGCTTCGAGCGTGCCATCGGCCGCGGCTCCCAGAGCTACGCGCTGCCAGGTGGCGGGACGGTGCGTAAAGCTGAACATCTGCTGGCAGGCGTCGCGACACCCGGACCGAGCGCTTCAACTCCCGCGCGGCCAAGACGGCCAAAAATACCTGTACACGGGCGCAGCCCCGGCCGAACCCTCCACCGACGAATGGCGAGACGACGCGCAGCTCTCTTTGAGTAGCCGAACACGTTGCAGAGGTAGTTTCCTACGTTTTGCACCCCTTGGGTTTTGTCGTAAACGGTAAGCCTGCCGTTTTCGTCCCTGACAACGGTTGTTGCAAAAGGCTCCATCGGGTTGTGATGCTCAACAGGCGCACGATACTCCGCTTCGAGCTGCACTGCGGCCTCGGCGAAGGCTTTCTCCGCGTTGCCGCGCGGCTGGGACGGTGCGGCAGGTACTGTCTGGGTTTCGGTTGGTAAGCCTTTGCGCGTTCCTCATTGAGATCGGTATCATGCGCCCGCGCTCGTACTCGACCCAACATCAACGCCGCATAACGTGCGAGCTCAAAGCTGTCGGCTACGACCAGCGCAACGGGTTGGGCGCTGTACTTGATCTCATCGCCATGGAGTGGGCGAAAAGGCGAACCGGGCGGAGCGACATCTCCGGTAGTCATCGTCGGACGGCGCAAGCTGAGGGCTGTTTTCGTGGGTGAAGACCTGTAACACGCCCGGCAGTTGGAGTGCGTCGGTGGCGTCGATCCGAGCGACTTCCCTTTGGCTATGGCGCTGGAAACGACAACGCCTAGACGAGGCCGGGGACCTGCTCTCTGCGGCGTACCCCGCTGCCCCGGTTACCTTGGCGGGTCCATCCACGCGGCTGATCGGCTTTCCGATATGTTCAGTGTTCATGAGTGTCCCTCCCCGAATGCTGCCCGGCCCAGGGCCCGCACTATGGCGAACTTCGCCAACTCGATCTTGAAACTGTTATGGGCATAGCCCTTCGCGTCCCGAAGCAGCGCTTCGGCGACTCGCTGAAAGTTTTCCCGCTGGCGCTCCGGCCATTTAGCAGTGTCTCCGCCTGAGGGTCACGCCACGGCTTGTGGGCCACCCCTCCGAGCGCGAGCCGGGCTTCCTTGATCGTGTCGCCTTCCATCTTTAGCGCGGCGGCCACCGGAATCGAGAGCGAAGGCGTATGAGGGGCGATCGCGAACCTTGAGATACGAGTGGTGTTCCGCAAATCCTTTTGCGGCAGTTCGACGCCCGTGATGATCTCGTCCGCTCCCAGGTTTGTGTCGATGTTCGGCGTGTTGCCGGGTAGGCGATGGAATAGCGAAGTCGACGGCTCGTTCGCCCATGGCCGGTGACACGGACGACCGCCTTCAGGGCAGCCAGTGCGACGCACATGTCGGATGGGTGCAAGGCGATGCAGTGCTCGCTCGTTCCCAGGATGGCGTGGCCGCGGTTGAACCCAGCGATGGCGGAGCAGCCCATCCCAGGTACGCGCTTGTTGCAGGGCGTAGCTGTGTCGTAGAAATAGCAACACCGAGTCCGTTGCATCAGATTACCGCCGACCGTCGCCATATTGCGGAGCTGCGGCGATGCGCCGGCCAGGATAGCCTTTGAGAGCAGCGGATAGCGCCGCTCGACCTCTTCGATGTAGGCGACATCAGTGTTCTTCGCGAGTGCACCCAGCCGCAATCCGCCGCCCGTGCTGGGGTTGATTTCGTTCAAGGCTAGGTGGGAATGTCAATCAGTCGGCTCGGACGCATGACATTCTCCTTCATCAGGTCGATCAGGTTCGTGCCGCCTGCAATGAACTTGGCCGCCCGTTCGCGGCGACCTCACGCACGGCGTTTGCCACGTCGTCGGCCCGAGCGTACGTAAAGCTGTTCATTGTTCGTCTCCCCGTTTCTCCCATCTGACCTCACTTGTTCGATTGCGGCGACAATGTTTGAATAAGCCCCGCAGCGACAGATGTTCCCGCTCATACGTTCGCGGATGCCCCTCCGGCGATTTCGCTTTTCCTTCGCTGAGCAGCCCCAGCGCAGGAAACAGATCTGGCCCGGAGTGCAGTACCCGCATTGGAATGCGTCGTGTTCGACGAATGCTTTCTGCAAGGGGTGGAGCACCTCTCCCTCGGCAAGCCCCCGATCGTCGTCACTTCGGCTCCGTCCTGCATGACCGCCAGCGTCAGGCAAGAGTTGATGCGCTTGCCGTTCACCAGGGCCGTACAAGCTTCCGCATTGGCCGTGGTCGCACCCCTTCTTCGTCCCGGTGAGATCAAGGAGTTCGCGCAAGGCGTCGAGCAGAGTCGTCCATGGGGCAACCTCCATCTGTTTCACTGCGCCATTGACCTTGAAAGTGATTCCACTTTTCGCGGGCAACGAAACGTTGCCTTTTGGGGTGTTTTTGTCTTTGGCTTGCCGTTCATACTTACTCCTTGTCCGCCGCCTCCAACGTTCTGATGAACGCAAGAAGCTCGATGTTGATCTGGTCCATGTGCGTTGAGCACATGCCGTACGGTAGGCCCGGAAAGGCCTTCAGCGTGGAACACTTAACGATCTTAGACGAAAGTAGGGCCGAGGAGCCTAACCATAACTGTTCAGATGGTGATTCTCTTGCATCACATAAAGTCGTAGCAATTTCCCACTGTTGCGAACTAATTGATAGCTCGAATCTCACTCAGTCGAAAATCTTCACCAATTTGATCTATTCCATAATTACCACATTAGAGGCACTGGCGAAAAAAAAGATCCTCAGATCGGAAACAGGCTCCCCTAGCGGCTATTCGTGGCCCCGTTTTATGGTGTCAGACGCAGGGCCGCTCGGCGCTGGCCGGCCGAGAGCCTTCGCTGGCTACCATTTGCCAACGTGCGCACCGCCGTCCACGTGCAGCACCTCCCCGGTCACCTGACCGGCTTCCGTCAGATAAACGATCGCGTCCACAATGTCTTTCACATCGGAAATCTGTCCCATCGGTTGCAGCGTCTTGAGAAAATCCTTCGGGTCATCGTTGTGCATAGGCGTATCGACAATTCCCGGCGCGACGGCGTTCACGCGTATGCCCTGTTTCGCGTATTCCATCGCCAGGCTCCGCGTGACGGCCTCAAGGCCGCCTTTCGTGATCATCGGAACCGCAGCGTTTATTCCGGCGATCGGGTGATCCACCATCGTCGACGTGATATTGACGATGCTTCCGCCGGTCTTCTGAACCAACATCTGCTTGATCGCGAGCTGGCTGATGAAGAGAAAACCTTCGATGTTGACGGAAACGAGAGACCGCAGATCGTCGACCGTGTAATCTGTGAAGTGCTTCGAGAAATATATGCCGGCGTTGTTAACGAGCGCGTCGATCGATCCGAATTTGCTCTTGGCGACTTCGGAGATCTTCACCGCCGTTGCAGCTTCGGCGATGCTTCCGTCGACCAACGCGAGTTTATCTGACGCCTCGAACGCTCCCAATTTGGTGATGTTTCGCGAATTCGCCACCACGTTGTAACCGCGATCCAGAAAGGCCCTCACAAGACCTGCTCCGATACCTTGCGAGCCGCCGGTCACGATCACTGTTTTCCGCGCATTTGTCATTTCTAAGCTCCTTTTACTCACCGCTGTATCTTTCGAATTTGAATTCATTTACTCGTCAAGCCGGACCGATGCCGCCTAGTCCGCCGGTGACCAATGTGACCTTGCCAGTGAGTGTCTTTGTCATGAGGATGACTTCCATAAGAAATAATTCAATATTCCGCAAAGGCGTCGTCCGGATAGCAGTACAACCAACGCTCTCCGGGTTCCGCCGACGCAATCACGGGATGCCCGCTCGAGTGTGAGTGAGCGGTGGTGTGACGGTTCGGTGAGTCGTCGCAACACAGAGTGGCACCGCAATCCTGACACGTCCGCAGATGGACCCAGCTTGCACCGATTTTCACGCACTCATCGCACTCTCGGCGTTTTGCGTGTTTGACAGTCGTAATAGCTCGGATATGAGAACAACTTCCCTCAGACATCGTTGTCTTGCTCCTATTCGTGCAGCACCTGATGGACCAAAGCGGCCGAAGTCGATCCCTCCCCAACGGCCGACGCAACCCGCTTGATGCTGCCGCCCCGCACGTCGCCCACTGCGAAAACCCCCGGCACACTGGTCTCGAGCAAGTACGGCTGACGGGCAAGGGGCCAGCGTGCCGCGCTCAGATCTTCCGGCAACAGATCTGCTCCGGTTTTGATGAACCCTTTAGTTCTCCCCATCGCGCACGCCATGCCCCCTACGACGACGTGTGGCAGCTAGATATGCCGAACAGCACACGGCTGTTCTTTGCCAGTTATATTCCGTTCACCTTTAGCCTGCACAGCTTTGCTGCCCTTTGTTCCCCTTCCGACTCGCGGCCCCCTCTTGCTTTGCTCATCTTCTCGATGACGTAAAACATCATCGGGATGAGGAAGATGGCGATCCCGGTTGCCGCGAGCATGCCGCCGATGACGGCCGACCCCATCACTTCCCGGGCGATGGCGCCGGCTCCGCTGGCAAGGGCCAGCGGAACACAACCGAGGATAAACGCGAAGGAGTCATCACGATCGGACGGAGCCTGAGCCGCGCTCCGGAAAGTGCCGCGTCCGTCAGATCTTTGCCCTCTTCGTACTCGCTTTTTGCAAATTCAACGATCAGTATGGCGTTCTTCGCGGCCAGCCCTATCAGGACTATCAACCCGATCTGCGCGTAAATGTTGAAAACCATTCCACGGCCCAGAAGCGCCGCAAACGCGCCGAACACGGCAATAGGTGTGCCGAGCAGGACGCTGAAGGGCAGCGACCAACTCTCATAAAGGGCGGCGAGTATGAGGAAGACGAACAGGAGCGAGAGCGCGAAGATGGCAGCGGGAGAGATGCCTTGCTGGGCCAATTGCTCCTGGAATGACATGCCCATATAATCGAAGCCCATGTCTGAAGGCATGGTTTCTCTAAAAACTTCTTCCAGAGCTTTCATCGCCTGCAACGTGCTGTAGCCTGGCGCAGCCGTGGCGTTTATCTGCGCCGAGCGGTAGAGGTTATAGCGCATGGTGAACTCAGGACCCGAGCGCCGCTCAGTCCGAGTCACTGCCGCTAGCGGCACCGAGTCGCCTTCAGAGTTCCGCACGTAAAACTGGCCCAACTGTTTGACGTCTGTCCGGTAGTCCCCTTCCGCCTCTACATACACTTGCCACTGTCTGCCGAAGCGATTGAAATAGTTTACGAACTGCCCGCCCATAAACGCCTGGAGCGTGCCATAAACCTGACCCAGATCCACGCCCTGGCTCAACACCTTGTCGCGGTCCACATCAACAAAATACTGCGGCACGGCTGGCAGAAGGGTTGTAAACACTCGCGCAAGCTCCGGCCGCTTCTGGGCCGCTGCAATGAACTTCCGGGTGTTCTCCGCCAGGAACCCAATGTCTTTGCCGGCACGGTCTTCGAGAATGAAGGTTACGCCTCCCGCAGTGCCCACTCCCTGGATGGCCGGCGGAGAAAAGGCGAATGCATTTCCCTGCGGCAGTTGGCTCAATTCGCGGTTGAGGCGGGCGATGATGGCTGCCGCCTTCTCATCGGGACGCTGCCTTTTGGACCAGTCCTTAAGATTGATGAAGAAAAAGCCGCTGTAGGTGTTTCGCACAAAGCTTAGGAGACTGAAGCCGACAACTGTGGTGCAGTTTTCCACGCCGGGAGTGTTCATGATGATCTGCTCTACCCGCTTGCCTGCCTCCGAGGTGCGTTGCAAGCGAGGCGGCATCGGGCAGTTGAATAACCGCGTATATGTAGCCTTGGTCCTCTTCCGGCAGAAAACCGCCCGGTACCCTCTTGCCGAGGAAACCGATCCCGATAGTCATGACAGCGAGAATAACAAATCCAATCACCGCCTTTCGGATCATGCCTCTGGACACGTTGACATAGCCTTCGGTTGCACGGCTGAACGTGTTGTTGAACCAGTTATAAAACCAACCTAACGGGCCTCTCGTCTCCTTTTTGGGGCGAAGAAGGATTGAGCAAAGCGCAGGGCTCAGCGTCAGGGCATTGAAAGCGCGAAAGAAGCACCGAGATCGCGATAGTGACGGCAAATTGTGTGTAGAGCCGGCCGGTGATGCCGGGGATGAATACCGTTGGGAGAAACACGGCTGCCAAGACGAGGGCGATTGCCACAACGGGGGCGGCAACCTCCTCCATCGCCTTGAGGGCCGATTCCTTCGGCGGCATTCCCTCCTCAATGTGGCGTTGCACTGCTTCGACGACGACAATGGCGTCGTCAACTACGAGCCCTATTGCAACTACCATTCCCATGAGGGCGATCGGATTTATCGAGAAGCCGAGGACGGGGAAAAAAGCGAAGGTGCCGATGAGCGACACCGGCACAGCGATAATGGGGATGAGTGTGGCCCGCCACCCTTGGAGGAAGATGAACACCACGATGATAACGAGGAACATCGCAATGAATAAGGTCAGGACAATCTCCTTTATCCCTTCGGTGATGGAGAGCGTCGTGTCGAATGCGATTCCATAATCGAGGTCGGCCGGAAAGGAGTCCTTGAGTTTGGCCATCATCCTCTTGGCACCGGTCGCTGCTTCCAGAGCGTTCGTGCCCGGAAGTTGATAAAGCGCTAAGATTGCCGAAGGCTTGCCGTTGAAACGTCCCTGAATGTTGTAGTCTTGGGCGCCCAGTTCGAGGCGGGCAACGTCCCTCAGTCGCACGAGGGAGCCGTCAGGATTGCGCGCAGCACAATCCCGCCGAACTCTTCAGCTGTTACAAGTCGCCCCTGGGCCCGGATAGCATAGGTGAACTCCTGGCCGGGGGACTCGGTTCGCTCCCCAACCTGTCCGGCAGGGTTCACCGTGTTCTGTTTCTGCAGGGCATCAACGATCTCGGGGACTGTAATATTGAGCTTGGCCAACTGATCCGGACGCACCCAGCAACGCATGGCGTACTGCCCTGCGCCGAAGACCGTCACGCTGGCGATCCCCCTCACACGAGTCAATTGGTCGACGATGTTGATGTAGGCGTAATTCGCAAGGAAAGTTGCATCACGGGTTCCTTTGGGCGAATAGAGAGCCAAGAGCATGAGAGGGGTGGTAAGCGACTTTTGGACCGTCACCCCGAAGTTTCGCACATCGACCGGAAACTGCCTTTCTGCCTGGGATTCTCTGAGTTGGGCTAGTATCTGGTCGGTGTTGGGGTCGGTGTTCACGTCGAAATTAACAGTCATCGCATCAAGCCGTTGTTGGTGTTCAGCGAATACATGTAGTTCATGTTGTCTACGCCGCTCATCTGCTGCTCGAGGGGGTGGCCACAGACTGCTCGATCGTCAACGCGTCGGCTCCCACGTAAGTCGCCTGTACGAGGATCTCGGGTGGGACAATGTTGGGATACTGCGCTACCGGCAGCCCTGCCATTACGACCAGACCTACGATTACCGTTATGATAGCGATTACCATCGCTACGATAGGGCGTCTGATGAAGAATCGGTACATGACGTTTATCTCCCCGATGTCGCGGGCAGCTGTTCCTGCTTCGCAGAGGCTTCAGGAACAACCGAGGAAGAGGCCTGGGCAAAGGGCTTCGGATTCACGAGCATCCCTTGCTTTACCTTCTGGACCCCTTCGGCTACGACTCGTTCGCCAGGTTTGAGGCCTTCTTCGATTTCCCATAGTGAACCATAACGCTCTCCTGGCTTTACACTCCGGATCTCCACCTTGTTTCCAGTGCCCACCACGGCCACTTGGTAGCCTCCCTGGAGTTCCGTCACGGCCCGCTGGGGTATTAGCAGCGCCCCCTTCTTGGTGTCGATCAAAACGCGGACTCTGGCGAACTGACCGGGACGGAGGAAGTTGGCCGGATTCGGAAAGAGCGCTTCAATCTCGCAGCGTTCCTGTCCTCACGTCTACCTGCCGGTTAATCAGCGTAGACTCTTCCTTTGTGAGGATAGAGCGATCCGTCATCCAATATCAGTTCCATCTGCAGCTTTCTCGCTTGTTCAAGACCAGAAGCTTCGGACGAGAATCGTCTCATGAAGTCGATGTAAGCCTTCTCAGTGACAGCGTATTTCACCTTAATCGGGTTGATCGTCGAAACGGTAGTCAGTTCTCCACCCTGAACCGCAGGACCAACAAGGTCACCTACCTGCGCCTTGGCAATGCCGGCCACACCATCGATAAGGGAAGTGATTTTCGTGAAGCCGAGGTCGAGCCGGGCCTTCTCCACCGCGGCCTTGGCCGCAAGCACTTGCGCCTCGGCGGATCTGTCGGCGCGACGGTTGCATCCAGGTTCTTCTTGGCCAGCACCCCTGGTCGAAGAGGGGTTTGTCACGGTCGAGGTTGGCATGGGCGTCCTCATAGAGCGCCTCCATCTGGGCAAGGGTGGCCTCCGCTTGGTCCAGGGCGGCCTGGAAGGGACGGGGATCGATTTCGAAGAGCACCTGACCCTTTTGGACCAGTTCCCCTTCGTTGTAGTTCTGTCTGATCAGGTAGCCCGTGACCTGCGCCCGAATGGTGGCATTCACCAGACCGTCGGCAGTGCCAACCCACTCGTGCACGATCGGGACGTCCTTCTGGACGACCTCCACGATCTCGACTTCCGGCGCGCGGGCGTCGTCGCCGGTTGTTCCTTGCGGCACGCGGAAAGACAGAGGAGCGCGGCACAGATAAGAACGCACAGCGCACTACGCATGATCGTGACGAATCCGGAACGGATTCCGAATATTCCCGGGCGCAGCATGTTCCGCTCCTCTTAACACTTTTTGAACCGGTTGCCGTACTCGACGATCTACTCCGCTGAGAAACCCGATCGCCTCGGCAATAGTGCCACCTACAGCCTTGACAGCGATCTTCCGCCGCCTAACCGCAACTGTCTCCATGGTGATTCTCTTGTGTTAAACGAAATCAGTAGCAATTTCCCTTTCTTCAAACTAATTGATGGCTCCAAATCTCACTAGGCCTAAGACTTTCACCAATTTGGCCCATTCCTCAATTTAGCCCTTTAAGTCATAGATGCTCCGACGACAAAAAAGGTTCTCAGGAGCCGGCGAATTGCTTCTCCCGCCCTTGGCCGTGCGCTTGTAACGCTAAGTCGAGAAGTGCATTCATGTTTGCTCTCCTTAGTTCCGTTTGTTCGCTATTGCCGCTTTTCCCGCAAGGTCCACTCTCGGATATAGGTGAGCAATGGAGCAGTTCATTTCCTTCCTTCTCACACGCGCCCAGGATGCGTTTATGCCGATGGACGCTTGAAAACGAGGACCTTTGCCACAAACACGTGCACCGGCTCGTCATCTTGATTCAGAGTAGTGCTCTTCACTCTAACGACTGCCTGGTTTGCCTTGGACTGGGAGGACAGAATCTCGAGGATCTCGCTTTCCACCCGCAGAGTATCTCCAGGCCTAGTTGGTTTGGGCCACGTCAACTCGCCGCCAAGTCCGATGATCCCATTTGCCAGCGGCAACCCTCCGGTGACGAGAAGCCGCATGGCCACTGCAGCAATGTGCCAGCCGCTCGCGGCTAACCCGCCAAACACAGTGTCCCGAGCGGCCGCCTCATCGAGATGGAACGGCTGCGGGTCGAATTCTGCCGCGAATGATTTGATCCGCTCTTCATCGATCCGGAACGTGCCTGACGTGAATCGCTGGCCTACGTACAGGTCGTCCAAAAAGAGACCCTTTTCATGGTTCATAGTCATTCATCCGATCTTGCTGCGGTTCGATCTGTTTCCTATTCCTGGAGTACTTGATGAACGAATGGGATCGCGATTGATCCTTCGCCCACTGCGGACGCAACACGCTTGATGCTGCCGCCACGCACGTCGCCCACTGCGAAAACCCCCGGCACACTGGTCTCGAGCAAGTACGGCGGACGGGCAAGGGGCCAGCGTGCCGCGCTCAGATCTTCTGGCGACAGATCTGCTCCCGTTTTGATGAACCCTTTGGCGTCGAGCGCTACGCAGCCCTCAAGCCAACGCGTGTTGGGAGCGGCCCCGATCATGACGAATACGTGGCTGATGTTGTGCTCCTCGGTTTGTCCCGTTTGATTGTTTCGCCACCGGACAGATTCGAGGTGATCGCCTCCTTCGAGCTCAGAGATCTCGGTGTGAGGACGCAATACGATCGTAGGAGTCTCTTCGATGCGCCGAATGAGATAACGCGACATCGTATCGGCCAGTCCCGCGGACCTGACGAGGATATGCACCCGCTTGGCCGTTTGCGCTAAAAAGACGGCCGCTTGGCCTGCGGAGTTCCCGCCACCGACCACAATCGCTTCTTCTCCGCCACACAACTGCGCTTCAACGAAGGTCGCACCGTAGTACACTCCCGCGCTCTCGAAGCGCGACAAATTCTCTAATGGCGGCCTTCGATACTCCGCTCCCGTGGCAATCACGACCGTGCGCGCCGGAATTCGAGCACCGTTCTCCACTTCGACGATGTACGGTTTGCGGTCGCAGGTGAGTCGGGTGGCCTTGGCAATGAGTATCTGCGCGCCGAACTTCTGCGCCTGGTTGTATGCTCGGGCTGCGAGTTCCTGGCCCGAGATACCGGCGGGAAATCCTAAGTAATTTTCAATTTTTGAGCTTGAACCTGTCTGGCCGCCCGGCGAGTTCGATTCCAGCACCAAAACTTCAAGCCCCTCTGACGCGCCATAAACGGCTGCCGCCAGCCCGGAAGGGCCGGCGCCGACGATGATAAGATCGCGCAGCCCTGTTTGGTCTACGGGCTCGTTAAAACCGAGCAAGTCGGCAACTTGCTGGTTGCTCGGGTTCCGCAGCACAAGCTGGCCGCGGCAGATCACCACGGGTATCTCGCTCGCGGCAATATGGAAACCATCCAGCAGGTTCTGTACGTCCGGGTCGCGTTCGAGGTCTATGTAGGAGTAGGGATGGCCGTTGCGCATCAGGAACTCTTTGATCCGAAGCGTTCCGGCGGAATGCCTTGACCCGATGAGCACAACATCTCCCACGCCGGCCGCCACCAACTCAACCCTGCGGAGAATGAAAGCACGCATCAGGACTTCGCCGAGTTCGGCATCGGTCTGCACCAAAGCCATCATGTGTTGGTGATCAAGTTCGATCACCTCACCCGGCTTGGTGACACGTATTCGAAAGAGAGCCCGGCGACCCGAGAGCATATTGACTTCGCCCGTGAACTGACCCTGGCCTTGGACGGTAACCAGAGTCTCAGCGGCACCCGAGGGGCGCACAATCTCGAGCTCGCCGGAGACCACCACAAAGAACGGTACGGCGCTGTCGCCCTGTTCGACGAGCACCTCGCCACGCTGTGTCGCACGCGTGTGCCCGTGCGCTGCAATGCGACGAATCTGTGCCGGCGTTAATGTCGGAAATATCTGATCAGCACGAGAGCTGGTCAGCGGAAGTCCACTGGGTGTATCATTCATAGAGGTCCCTTTCCGGTGCGCTTGCTCCTAGCAAATCATCGCTCGGACTTTCGCCTGTAGCCCTTCAGCCGCTACAGACCGCCCGTCAGCGAGACCCGCACATCGAGGCATTGGACTTCGCTCCAGCGTTAGAGGCCGCTGTGCGCTTCTAGGGCGAGGTCCAAAAGACCAGTCATGTTGTTCTCTTTTCGATTTTTCTTGTTCGGCCCTACGTCTCAATGAATGCGAGCAGCTCAGTGTTGACCTGGTCTTTGTGGGTCGTGCAGGGCCCATGGCGCGTTCCGCTGGGTCTGCGAACAGTCCCGCCATGAGAAGTACGCCCCGAGCGTGGAACTCGTCAAGCCGGGCCCGGTGTACTTCGAAATGAACGCGGGCTTTGGGCGGGCCATCTTCTGCGGCTTCATAGAACGTGACTATTTTCATAATAATCAGCTTCAGTGGCTGCTGCCCTTTCTTGCTGCACCTGCTCTAGTGCGCAGTCGTGAGAACGGCGCGAAACCGCGCCTTGCCGCTCATCATCAAGTCGAAGGCTTCTGCTGCGCGCTCCAGCGGAAAGACCTGGGTCATGGCCCGCACACCGGTGAGCACGCTGAAAGAGAGCGTGTCCTGGGAATCGATCGAGTTGCCGGAGGGCCAGCCCGTGATCGACCGTCTTCCGAGTATTAGTGGAATCGCCGGCACTTGCAGGGGCTCGGCAGCAGCACCCACGATCATTAACTTTCCGTTAACGCCGAGACCTCCCAGGACCGCGCTCATTGCTTTGCCATCCGTCGCGGTCGCCAGAATCACCCTGGCTCCACCCAATTTCAACAGTTCCCCGGCGGGATCTTGCGCCTGGCTATCAATGTAGTGGATGGCACCGAGCTTTCGGGCAAGCGGTTCCTTGTCATTCCCTCGCGCTATGGCAACGGTCTTGAAGCCCATCTTCGAAGCAAACTGAATTCCCAGGTGGCCGAGACCTCCCAGCCCAAGTACGGCGACAAGATCGCCAGGCCGTGCGCCGCTGTTCCGAAGCGAGTTGAAGGTGGTAACCCCCGCACACAAGAGAGGCGCCGCCTCCACGGCTGAAAGACCTTCCGGGATCAACGCCAGCGCTCCGGCGGGAGCGATCATGTATTCGGCGTAACCGCCGTCGTAAGAGATACCGGGGATTTGGGGGGCGGTTTGACAGGTAACAAAGTCACCGCGGCGGCAAGAATCGCAGTAACCGCAGTGCCCGCCGTGCCAGCCGACTCCAACCCGCTGGCCTTGTGTCCATCCAACAACGCCGGCGCCAACCGCGTCAACGATTCCGGCGATTTCATGTCCGGGGACCCGCGGGTACTGAATGCCCGGCCACGCTCCCTCCTTGGTCATCGCATCGCTGTGACAGACGCCACAAGCATCGACCTTTATGCGCACATGGCCAATGCTGGGCTCCGTGATCTCGCGTTCAACAAGTTCAAAGGGGCCGCCGGGACGAGTGACTTGCACTACATGCATCTTTGACATGATGTTTCTCCTTTCTATGTGTGGGGCGGAAAGCTACCCGACGGAGAACCGGCGGCGAATTTCTTCCATTCTTCGCCGGTTCACGCCGAAATCGCCGTAGCCCACCCGCGAGGCCGAGCGGACGTCGATTCGCCTCGCACTGTCGTCGAATAGGAACTCCACGTCGTCCACAAAGCGCCACAGAGCGCTCGTGAACTCTGCCCGCCAGTAATTGGCCTCGCGCTCCACCGCCAGCGCGCGCTTCATGCCGGCAATGGCTCGGTCGAGCCGCTCGCGCGCCTGCGCCGGCCCGCTGCTGTAGGTGAGCGCCTCGATGGAATGCTTCTTGTCGCTGGCTGGCGTCTGGCTCGACACGCAGTTGGGCTTGTTCGGGCACCGCGCCAGCTGCCCATCCACGATCCCGAGGCCAATACCGCTATTGTCATCAGTAATGGGTGCAATTTTTCTCTCAAGCCTACCTGTGTATTTTTCGTTGGTTGTCATCTTATTTCTCCCATAATTGTCATTTGTTCGCTTGTCTTTGCGAGCCTCCGCGCTTTCGAGCGATATCCTCATGTTGCCGATCCTAGGTTTGCAGGTAGCAGGGCCAGCAGCTCGCCGCTAGTCAGGATCGCATGTGCGAAGTTTGGGCCGTTCAACTCGTGCGCCGCGTGCATCCGGTCCTTGGAGAAGGCCGCGGTCGCGTCCTTCACCAGGGTTACGTGGTAGCCAAGCTCCATCGCGTAGCGGCTGGTTGCCTCAATGCGGGTGTTGGCCAGCAGACCAATCACAATCACCCTGTCGATCCCATGTTGCCTGAGCTGGAAGTCGAAATCGGTGTTCGCAAAGCCGTTTTGGGCCCAGTGCTCTTTAATGATGACGTCGCCCGATTGGGGCACGAAATCGGAATGCCACTCGCCTCCCCATGTGCCTTTCGCAAAAACCCGCCTCTTACCCGAAGCGATCTGGTCCGGGTTCGGATTGTCCCAGCTTTCATAGTCACCGGGCTCCCAGCGATGATGCGGCACGACGAAGATCTGAATACCTGCCTCGCGGACGGCCGTGACGATGGTTCGCAGATTGTCGAGCAGCCCGACTTCCTTGGCTACGACTTCGACGAGCGGCCAGAGCTTGCCGCCATCGCTGAGGAAATCATTGTAGGGATCGACGAAGAGCAGGGCCGTCCGGTTATTCGTATAGCGATCGTCCGACATCTCAATTCTCCTCTTGCCGCTGACGTATTTAGACGGAGCGTAGCGCCAAAGACTCTAAGGCCGCCAGCAGCGAATCATAATCCGGCAAGCCGTCGTAGCGTGTTCCGTTGACAAAAAAGGTCGGCGTGCCGTTAACGCCGCTGCGGATCCCGCTCTGGCGGTCTTCCTGAATGCGTTTCTTACCAACCCCTTGATTGATATCGTTCCCGAACTTTTCGAGATCCAACCCGATCCTTTCAGCCCACAAGGGAATGATGTCCGGCTTGAGGAAGGCCTGCTGTTCAAAAAGCAGATCGTGCATCTCCCAAAACTTACCTTGGAGCGCCGCGGCTTCCGCGGCTTCGGCCGCGATCAGGGCATAGGGGTGCGCTTGGGTCAGAGGGAAGTTTCTGAACACAAATCGCAGTTTCTGCCCCAACGTCTTCTGCAAACGCTTCACCACGGGATAGGCGGCCCCGCAGTAAGGGCATTGATAATCGCCGTATTCCACTAAAGTCAAAGGTGCGTCGGCGGGTCCTTCAGCGTGGTCATCCGCTGAAACGGGTTGGGTGAGAGTGGCTGATTTGTCCATGATACCTCCTTACTTGGACCTCGAACTAGTCTGGGACGCTGACTGCTTTTTCGCTTCTGGCCATCGATTCGAGAGCTTTCAAGATGCCGTCCGCGCCCGGATTGATGCCCACCGGCGAGACGTAACTCCAACGAATGATGCCCTCAGCATCGATCACAAACAACGCCCGCTCCGACTCACCGTCTTTCTCTCGGTAGACGCCGTACTGACGGGCCACCGCGCCTTTGGGCTCAAAATCCGCCAAGAGCGGAATGTGCAATTTGCGGTCTTTGCTGAAGGCGAGATGGCACCAGACGCCGTCGACTGAGATGCCGATGACTTGCGCTTCAAACTCGGAGAATTCGGGCTTCAACTCGTTATAGAGCGCCAACTGGTCACTACAAACTGGGCTCCAATCGGCCGGGTAGAAGACCAGGACTACGGGCTGTCCGCGAAACTCGGAGAGGGATACTTTTTGATCAGGGGTTGTTGAAAGGGAAAAGTCAGGGGCGTGAACTCCTGGTTTAAGGGCTGTCATGGGATGCTCTCCTTTCTTTGGTTAGAGATATGTAAGCGTTTGTCTGCTTGCCGGCGCCATGGCTGTCTTAGAAGGATCTATGTTGCCGGGGTTTTCCTTTCAGGCAGTTACGCCGTAAATCCTCCGTCGATGCTCAGACTGGCCCCTGTCACATAGGATGCCTCGGGGCTGGCCAGATATGCCACCAGGGACGCGATCTCGTCACCTGTGCCGTAGTGTCCCAACGCTATGAACGGCACCAATACCTTCGCGAAATCGCCCGTGGCGGGGTTCATTTCGGTATCAACGGGACCGGGTTGGACGTTATTGATCGTGATGCCGCGTGGGCCGAGGTCGCGGGCCAGTCCTTTGACCAGTCCCACGAGAGCGGCCTTGCTCATAGCGTAGACACCGCCACCTGCGAAGGGCATGCGTTCGGCGTTGCAGCTTCCGGTATTGATGATACGCCCGCCGGCCTGCATGTGTTTCACTGCGGCCTGCGTGGCGACGAAAACGGCGCGCACGTTCACCGCCAGGGTGCGATCCAAATCTTCGAGACGAAAGTCGTCGATGGGCGCGATGGCCATGACCCCGGCGTTATTGACCAGAATGTCGATTCCGCCAAGTTCCCGTACGGTTCGCTCCACGGCAGCAACAACCGCCTCGGCATCAGCGCTGTCGGCCTGGATCGCCAGCGCCTTCACGCCCAGGGCCTGAACTGCCCTCACAATATCGTTGGCCTGATCAGGTTTGCTGACATAGGTCAGCGCGACGTGTGCACCTTCTCGGGCCAGACGCCTGACGATGGCGGCTCCGATGCCAGTACTGCCGCCGGTTACCAGCGCCCGTTTGTTTTCAAGTCGATGGTTCATGCGCCTCCTCCTTGTTCTCGGTGTGTTTGTCCCACCGCAGTTCAGACCGCCCGACAGGACCTGATGGTGCCGGCACTTGGTAGGCAATTCGGGGACCGCCAGGTTGCTTGGCCATCCACGTCACCACCGCGGCGACAATACCGCCCACAGTCTCGCCAGAGATCGCCAGGAGCCTAACCATTAGAGTCCAGATAGTGATTCTCTTGCGTTACATGAAGTCGTCGCAATTTCCTTTCGTTCCCGATTAATTGATGGACCCGAATCTCACTCACCCCAAAACTTTCATCAATTTGGCCCATTCGCCAACTTACCGTTTAGATGCACCGGCGATAAAAAAGGATCATCAGACTGGAAACAGACTACCCCTCGCTGCGACTCTTTCCCCTCGGTTGAGGGAGGAACCTCGGCCAATCACCACATATACGTGAGAGACTGAATCATTTCTCTCCTTGAGTCTCAAGGCATCCTCTAAGTGTTGTATAATGGCACGGGTATTCCTATCTTCTTTGTGAAGCAAACGGAATCTGAGGTAATTGACATGCGGACGGTGACCGCGGCCATTCTCATTCGAGGGGACAAAGTCTTTATCGGCCAGCGGAAAGCCGGAAAGCAGCTTGAAAACTTATGGGAATTTCCAGGCGGAAAATTAGAGAATGGAGAGACACAGCGGGAGTGTCTTGTGCGTGAAATGAGAGAAGAATTTGGGGTTGAGGTGGCTGTCCAGGAGTTCTTTGGTGAGAGCATCTATCATTACATACACGGCTCCATAAGGCTTGTCGCCTATCTCGTCGATTGGATAGACGGAGAAATGTCCCCAGTCGATCATCAGGATTGCCGATGGGTTTCATTCGATGACTTGAAAAGCTACGAGTTTGTTCCCGCAGACGTGCCATTCGTTGAGAAACTGATCAGAGATCGTCATGCCGTTTGAACACGGACGCTCACGTAGCGAAATTAGCAACAATCGCAAATTGGCCGATACGCTCAAGTGCTTGCCTCAAGGCGGAATGCGCCGGTCTCCCCCAATAGGACGCCGAGCGGCTTCCAGATTCCGGTTCTTTTCTTCTTTGGAAGGAGTGTCATTACCAATGAATCGTCTCTATTACATTTTCTTCATGATCCTTGCACTGGCAGTGCCCTCGCAATCAATGGCTGAGGTCTACTCAATTCAGCCGATAGGGCAAGTGACTAAAAGCTCTGAGAAAACGACGCTCAAGATCTTTCCCCAGTTCCAAGATGGCCTGCTCGGGCTCAATGGCTTTTCTCACGTCCTGGTTTTCTACTGGTTCGACCGGAATGACACCCCGGAAAAAAGGGCAACGCTGAGGGTTCATCCACGAGGGAACAAAGCAAATCCGCTCACAGGTGTATTTGCCACCCGTTCGCCGTTCCGACCGAATCTCATCGGATTGTCGGTGTGCAGAATCAGATCCATCGATGACGCGGGCATCACCGTTGATGACATAGACGCCTTTGACGGTTCACCGATAATTGATCTCAAGCCCTACGTACCAGCTATCGACAGCGTTCCCGGAGCATCGGTACCGGAATGGATGAAGAAGATACATCCCAAGTAGAAAAAGTCACAGATCAGTTGGGAGAGCGAGTTGGCTGACAACGAAGCAACATGCCTGTTACCCCGGAGTTGACGAGTTCGAGTCTTGTCGCTCCCACCACCAGATGCTTGCAATGAAAGGGGGGTCGCTTCATGGCTTAAAGCCTGTGTTCTTTGGTCGTCGCAAGAATACCCCCCTAACAATCCAGTCTTTGCGGCAAGATCCTGGAGCATGCATGTAGTTTCCATATCGCGACCATTCGGTATCTTGTCCCTGAACTTCTGTCCCTCGGATTTCGTGGATCTGAGCCACTTTCACGGTGGGGGTAATAGGTAGTGGGAGTTCCGGCAGGTGGGTCCGCTAGGCCAGCGCGATTAAGTGAATTGAAAAGAGAGGTTTTTCTGTTCCCCTGCACTTCTAGCAGGTTAAGTTACCCGCCCGCCGGACATCACCGCTCTGACCCAATCGAAGTCAACCTTTGTGCTGTCAATACAGATAGTTATGGCCTTGTGCAACGACTCCGAACATCTCTGGCTTAGTCTGTTTACAGCGTTAAACTCCGGCAGCTGCTCTTTTAGAGGCTTATCACCGCCTATTATTGCGAATAGATCATCAGCTACCACACCACCATGGCCTACCTTGCTCCTCATGTCGTAAGCAGAACACATGTCGTGGAAGAGTTCAGATCTCTTCGCCGGCTGTCGCTCGAGCAGGAGTGCCGTGTGTTTCTGCGAATTGGTGACGAAGTTCCGTACGTGAATTAACGAGCAAACCCTCAAGACCAGCCACTGCATCCAGCAATCTGTCACCAGAGTAGTACCTGTCCAGACTCGAAGAGAGCCTTCGCATAGCGGCAAAAATACGCCTCTTGGTTTTCTGATTTTGGATGCTCAGAAACTTTTTGCGAAATTTGGTGAATTTCTTAGATTCGGCCTTCTGGATATCCAATCCACCGGGAGAGGATGGGCGCACCCACGGAAGATGAATAATTTCGCCTCCGGTTGATAACCCCGAGCGCCAGCCCCTGTAGTCAATAACATATGTGGGAGAGCACACCCGCTTCCTGAGAAGGCTGCGCAGAAGAAGGATCTCCTCAACTAACCTGTTTCTCAGCACATGTACGGGCCGGTGGGAATCCTGAATCTGCCGAACCCTAGTCCCGACATCGTGCCCCTCTTCGTCCTTGCCAAAGCCCTTGTCAAGCCACAGCCATTCGAAGGTGAAGTCGAGTTCAAGGACCGTACTGAACCAAAACTGTAAACCGCGACCGTAGAAACGTCCCAATATTGGGCAGTGGTTGGCGAGTTCCACTGTCTGGGCAGGCGACAATCTCCTAACTCGTGCATCCGGCACAAGTAGGATCTGCCTGCTACCCAATCGGACCATGTCAAGAGGAGCAATCAGGCGGGCGGGGTTCTTTCCCATTGGTGCTAGGAAGTTGAGGAGATCGCAGAATACGCTTTCAAATGTGCGGCGGTTGAACCTCAGTCCGTCTTCGCGGGCTATACATTCTGCGAGGAATTCCCATGGCACGCGGTCGAGGGAAAACGGGTCCCCACCCATAGGGCTGTATGCATATCTCCCGTGTCTACTTTTAACCAGTGAGTGTTCGAAACAGGCCGCAACAGCCTTATTGAAGGTTGCTAGCTCCAGCACCGGGTTCATGTAGCTGCCGACCTGCCACCAGTTCGGTCGTTCCGACTTTTGCGATCTGCTTCCGCCCTCGTATTTCACGTACCTCAAAACGGGTAATCCGAGGCAGTTGCGCTACGGCCGTGGTCTTACGCAGATGCGACAGTGCCTCCGCTACAAAGTCGGTCAAAGCAGTTCGCAACTGGTTGTCTTCGGTGCTTCTAGTCATCTAAACGTTGAACGGAAGTAGTTACCGAAAAATGAATGATCGTACAGTCCGTGTAAAACAGAAAACACGGACTGCTCCCTTCCACACAAGAAGGTCCCACTCGAATCGAAAAAAAGTGCAATTTCCGCTAGGTTGAACATACTCTCACGATTCCACTCCAGTCAATCATGATTTTCGCCGTGCGGAATTCAGGGGATACCTTACTTAATTCCCGGATCGCAACCCAATTAGGTATGGTGTCCCTGGACTTCAACACTCGGCGTCACGCGGCGTGCCGGGCTGCATACTAATAATAAAAGAAGCGTGGTAAAAGAAGAGTGTCCCTATCTCCAGGTGGAAAACAAGGCAAACAAACATCAATTTGTAGCGTCTAAAGAATTTAGCGGCTCGACTCATCTTGGAGGTAAATTAATATGAAAAAGCTCATTATTGTAACGCTCATCATTATTGCGCTTCCCTTCACGTTCGTCCCATTGCTCTTTGCACAAGAGACGAACCGGGCCACCGCTTTGGACAAAAAAGTGCGGGCGTTCCTCGACAGTCACCGAGGACAGTGGCACGATATGAACGTTCCGGAAGTAGACGGCAAGCTGCTCCATGACATCATCATCAAGAACAAGTATACGAGGGCACTTGAGATCGGCACCTCGACCGGGCGTTCAGGAATCTGGATTGCCTGGGCACTCAGCAAAACCGGCGGGAAATTGATAACAGTGGAAATTGATAAGTCGAGATACAAAAAGGCAGTGGAAAATTTTAAGAAAGCAGGGCTTTCGCAATATATCGATGCGCGACTCGCGGATGCACACGAGCTAGTCCCGAAATTGAAAGGACCATTCGACTTCGTTTTCTCCGATGCGGATAAGGATTGGTATAAAAACTATTTCGATGCTGTGGCACCAAAGCTGGTCGTCGGCGGCTGCTATACAAGCCACAATGTTTCGGGTCGTGGGCGTGGCTGGTTCGGATTAGGCAGCTTATGCAGACTATCTTAAGGGCCTCAAGAATTTCGAGACAACCTTTAACGACAAGGGCGCGGGCGTTGCCATCAGCTACAAGAAATCCGAAAAGTAGGTAGCTGTGGAAAACGGTTCAAGCCCTGAACTCGAAAGAAAGCTCGGCCTCTTTCCTTTAACGAACATCGTTATAGCCAACATGATTGGCGCGGGGATCTTTACCACCAGCGGATTGCTCATGAGCGATCTCGGCAATCCGCTTCTCATGCTTGCGCTGTGGGTTGTTGGTGGCATCATCGCCCTCTGCGGTGCGCTTGCGTACGGAGAGCTGGGAGCCGCAATCCCAGATGCCGGCGGTGAATATGCGTTTCTTTCGAAATTATACCATCCGCTCTTTGGCTTCCTCAGCGGGTGGACTTCCTTTATAGTCGGGTTCTCCGCGCCGATTGCAGCCTCGGCCATCGGCTTCAGCGAATACTTCCTTCGGGCCTATCCGCAGCCCTTGCTCTGGGCAGATCCCGCGATTGTCAAAAAGGCTCTCTCCATCTGTGTGATCCTGCTCTTTACCGGAATTCACATGCGGGGAATTGAGTTCGGTGCACGGGTTCAAAACGTCCTGACGGTTTCAAAAGTAATGCTCATCGCCTGTTTGATCCTCGGCGGCCTGTTGCTCGGATCTGGCAGTGCCCACCACTTCAGTGAAGGAAGCACATTTTCCTTCTCCTTCGGGGGATGGAAAACACTGGGCCTTTCTTTGATGTGGATCATGTTTGCGTACAGTGGATGGAACGCCTCGACCTATATCGGCTCGGAAGTTCGGAATCCAACAAAGAATCTTCCCCGATCGCTCTTTTTGGGAACCGGCGTGGTGATGCTGCTTTACATCTGCATCAACATAGTCTTCGTCTACGCAGTACCTCCGGAGGAAATGAAAGGCGTTATCTCCATTGGCGGATTGGCCATGGGAAAACTCTTTGGACCTCATGCAGAGACCATTTTTTCTCTGCTGATTTCCTTCGCTCTTTTTTCCTCGCTGAGTGCGTTCATCATTCTGGGCCCTCGAGTGTACTACGCCATGGCGAAGGATCGGTTATTCTTTAAGGGACTTGCACACGTGCATCCGAGATTTAACGTTCCCACCCGATCTATTGCCTTGCAGGGTGCCATTTCCTCAGTGATGGTCCTCTTGGGAACATTCGACCAGATCTTGACCGTGATGGGATTTGCGCTCGGCATTTTTCCTCTCTTCGCAGTGGCGGGAGTATTCCGGCTGAAATCATTCGGAACAACGAGTACGATGTTTTCCGGATACCCATGGGCACCGGTGGTCTACCTTGCAACTGGGGTGAGCATTCTTTTCCTCGCTTTTTTCCAGCGGCCGACCGAGTCGTCAATAGCCATCCTGAGCGTTCTTATGGGCGTGCCGGTTTACATCTATTTCACGAGAAAGTACATCGCTACGAACACCTAAACTGACTGTGCCTTATTCAAAACCATAACCAACCAAACCAGCTAGCGCCGTGGCTGCTCGACGCACGTAGATGATGACGGCATCGTGAGTGCCCTTGACATGTAATCGCCGCGTTACTATTTTACCATAAAGTTAATTAACCAGGTGGTTTAGCGCAACATGTCTCCTGATAGACTCAGCACCACATTCGCGGCCCTTGCCGATCCCACCCGGCGGGCGATCCTCGCTCGCCTCACCTCGGGTGAGACAACGGTGACGGAGCTGGCCAAGCCCTTCAAGATGAGCCTTCCAGCCGTCTCCAAGCATCTGCAAGTGCTGGTGCGGGCCGGTCTGATCGCGCGTGGTCGCGATGCGCAGTGGCGGCCCTGCCGGCTCCAGGCGGGTCCGCTCAAGGATGTCGCCGACTGGCTCGAGCCCTATCGCAGCTTATGGAACGACAGTCTCGATCGATTGGGCGATTACCTGCTCGAGCTGCAAACAAAGGAGAAGCAGAATGACCACAAGACATAGTCCCATTGAGGATCCGGCGGAGCTGGTACTGGTGATCACGCGCGTCCTCGATGCGCCGCGGAGCCTCGCCTTCAAGGTCTGGACCAAGCCCGAGCACATGATGCGCTGGTTGGGCCCGCGCGACTTCACCGACAACGTCTTGCAAGATGGACTTCCGACCGGGCGGCACCTATCGCGCCTGCATACGCTCGCCCGAAGGCCAAGACTATTGGATGCAGGGTGTCTATCGCGAGATCGTCGAGCCTGACCGCATCGTCTTCACCTTTGCCTGGGAGGACGAAAAGGGCGAGCCCGGCCACGAAACACTTGTCACTGTGACCTTCGCCGAGCACGACGGCAAGACGAAGCTCACGTTCCATCAAGCCGTCTTCGAGTCGATCGCGGACCGCGATTCGCATCGGGAGGGCTGGAGCGAATGCTTCGACCGCCTCGAGGCGTACTTGGCAGAGCTTTGAGGGAAAGATATGACGACAAGAAACAGCAAACTGACAAATAGTATCCTAAGAGGCAAATAAAGAGGAGAGTCAAGATGAGAAAGATTCAGACAATTGTTGTAATTGTAGGTCTATTGTTCTCGCTTACAGCGAGCGCGGAAAATAGAGCAGAGTGAATAAAATCGAGCCGTTACCGCAAGATTTGGAAATTCAACTGGCGCTTAGCGCTCTGCCGCCGCACCTCAGAGACAATGCAACAGTATATGTTTTAAACCCTGACAAGGGCTTCGAAGTTGCCCGCAAGGGTACAAATGAATTCCACGCCTTTGTTGCTCGAACCGGCGATGATGCGTTCAGGGGGTCCTGGCCCTTAACGGAATATAGAGATGATATTCTCTACCCGATTTCCTTTGATAAAGCGGGCGCCAAGGCACAGATGCGAGTCTTCTTTGACGCAGCAGAAATGCAGGCAAAGGGTACTCCTCCCGGCGAACTAAAGAAAATCATCAAAGACCGTTACAAAGCAGGATTCTATAAAGCGCCGGAACGAGCCGGCATCTCATACATGTTGTCCCCCATACTGAGGACTTATTTCAACCCGGAAGAAAGCGACCGCGTCGTCACCATTAACTATCCACACGTCATGTACTACGCCCCTGATGTTTCCAATGAAGACATCGGCGGCGGGAAGCTCGGCGGCATGTATCCTTTTGTTATAATGCCCGGCCCCCATGGATACTTCATCCAGCCTCTCGACCTGACGGAAAGAGCGGCTATTAATAAAGAATACGAAGAGATGCTCGCAAGACTTTGCAAGATCAAAGAAGCGTGGTGTTTGCCGAAAGAGAAAGGTCAATATTGACGCAATCGGTGCTGTTGCCGTCGCTGTCCACCAGCGACGGCGCGGGTAACCTCTAAGGTCGCGTCGCGAGAGGAGATGAAGCGATGAAGACAATGAACAAGCCCACGCTCACCGTGTTCGCGGTGATCTTTGCGGTCGCTCTCTTCGTGGGATTTGCACTGCCCAACGATTCTATCGGCCGCGAGACCGCCGCTCGCACGGACGCCACGGGGAGCTATGCTTCCGTGAACGGGCTCAAGATGTATTACGAGATCCACGGAACAGGCAGGCCGCTGGTACTGCTTCATGGTGCTTTGACGACAATCGACACCTCTTTCGGAAAGGTCCTGCCGCCCCTTGCGAAAACTCGGCAGGTAGTCGCTATCGAACAGCAGGGGCACGGGCACACGGCCGACATGGATCGTCCGTTGACCTACCGAGCAGATGGCGGACGACACCGCGGCCCTTCTCCATCAGCTCAATATCAAGAATGCCGACTTCTTCGGCTATAGCATGGGAAGCGGCATCGCCCTAGAGATTGCCGTCCGGCATCCGGATCTGGTGCGCAAACTTGTGCTCGCCGCGCCCGTGTACAGCAGAGACGGGTTTCACCCCGGGATGTTCGAGCAAATCGAGAAAATGAAGCCCGAGGACTTGGCCGAATCACCTTGGAAAGCGGCCTACGCCAGGACAGCGCCGAATCCGGAACACTGGCCTACGCTGATCGCCAAAGTGAAGGGACTGGTTCGGGAGTTTCAGGGCTGGCCGCCCGAGGCCATTCAGTCGATCAAGGCTCCCACACTGATCATAATCGGGGATTCGGACGTCGTCCGCCCCGAGCACGCAGTGCAGATGTTTCGGCTGCTCGGCGGCGGCGTGGCAGGCGATGATGCCTCGGGCCGGCCACACCTCCCACGATCCCAGCTCGCTGTGCTCCCCGGCACCACTCACGTTACGCTCGTGGATCGTGCCGATTGGCTGGTTCCGATGATTACGGAGTTTCTCGACGGACCCATGCCGGAGGCTAAGTGATCTACAAGAAGAAGAGGCGAGTCAAGTCTGCTCTTGGCACGTGATACCGCACGGTACCGAAACATGAGCCAAGGTCAGGCTTGACCCATATGACTCCAATTGTGAGGGCTTGGAAGTATCATAATCAAGAAAATTAATAGTAAGGAGTAAAACTATGCAAAAAATCACTCCGTTTCTGTGGTTCGATGACAAGGCCGAAGAGGCAGTGAATTTATATGTCTCTATTTTTGGGAATTCAAAGATCACGGGCATTACCCGTTATGGAGAAGCAGGGTCAGAGGTTGCCGGAAGACCTAAGGGAACGGTAATGACCATTGCATTCCAGCTAGAAGGGCAGGAATTTGTGGCGTTAAACGGCGGCCCTGTGTTCACTTTCTCACCAGCAATATCGTTCGTAGTGAATTGCGAGACTCAGGAAGAAGTAGACAAGCTGTGGGAGAAGCTCTCCGAGGGAGGAGAAATAGAACAATGCGGCTGGCTTAGAGACAAATACGGTGTGTCATGGCAGATCGTGCCCACTATCTTAGGAGAGATGTTACAAGACAAGAATACTGAGAAATCGGAAAAAGTTATGAAGGCAATGCTGCAAATGAAGAAGATTGACATAAAAGGTTTAGAGCAAGCATATCAACAAAAATAAAGTCTCATGTTCAATCTATATCGAGCATAGCGAGAGACATTTGCAGAGTCCCGGCGCACCGGCAAAGTCAAGAAGAAGCCGGTAATTACAGCGGTCACGTTCACCAGAATTCAGTCCGAAGGCGGCTACGGGTGAACAGATCGACGAGGAGATCTATTATGAGCAAAGAAGAGAAACAGGAAGGCAAGATGGACATGCAGGCCATGATGGAAGTGTACCAGAAGCTGGCAATCCCAGGCGCACCTCACAAGATGCTTGCGAAACTGGAGGGATCTTGGACCACCAAGACCACGGCATGGATGGAACCCGATAAACCCCCAACGGAAGGCACAGGCACCTGCGAGCAGAAGATGCTCTTTGACGGACGTTACCTGCAGCAGGAGTATAGAGGCGAGATGATGGGGAGTCCGTTCACCGGCATCAACCTGATTGGGTACGACAACCATACCAAGAAGTATGTATCGACCTGGATCGATTCGATGAGCACCGGTATCTATTATTTTGAGGGGACCGCCAGCTCGGATGGTAAGACCATTACGCAGGAATGCAGCTACGACGATCCAGTCAGAGGCCCAACGGTATGGCGTAGCGTGACCAAGATCGTGGATGACAACACCCTGGAGTATGAGATGTTCACCACCACCAAAGGGGGCAAGGAAGAGAAGATGATGGAGATGACCGTTGCCAGGAAGCGATGACGAAGGAGGTCGGCCTTTGTGCCGCAGCACAACTGGGGTCGTTTGGCGGAGGGGTGCAGTAGCACACGTGGGCTGCGGGTCATGTCGGATCTTGGCTCGTTTTAGGCTGCCGTGCAGTGTCATGAGGACAGAGATGAGCCAAGAGAAGACTTGGCCCCAGCCTTAATGCCAAACGCGTAGGAACCTCACAGTTACGGCCTCACACGGAGGCTCGCAATGCTTTATCAGCTACTTTGGAGTTCCATTTTTCGTCGGTACCGCATGGTACGTGTACACCATGGGAACGAATGTGCAGGCGGCCAGAATAGCACCAAAGATAATATCCGTTTGCAAACCCATTTCCATGTAAGCCGTCCGCCCGATGGAATCACTCAGACCGCTGCCCATCCTCAGCAACACAAGGCCCAGAGGAATCCCGAAAAAGATCGCACACAGAAGGCCCACTACGTCGAAAAGCTGTTTCGCTTCATGTGCGTCGTCACATTCAGCCGAAGGCATGCAACAAGCTCTCATGGCTTTGACCCCTTTCCAGTAATCTTAAACTGAAATTAATTCTCCACGGCCGCTTTGTCCACGAGAGCTGCAAGAAACTTTCCCTCTAAGGCCAGATCTTGCTCATCGATTTGGAAGGTAGCCTCGTCTGGTCGTGCCAATCTAGCATTCATATTGACTGCCATTCATCCACGGGTATATCCTTCCCTGCGGATGCGACGAGACATAGCTTAAGCTACGCTCATGTTGAACGCTACCTCGGATGAACTTGTCTGTCACAGGGAAAAGGAAATCGATGAATATTATCAGAAATCGCTTTACCGGCGAGGTCATTTTCAAAGACGAAGCTCCTTCTTTGAAAGCGCTAGTGGAACGTGCAGCGGAATTGGGAATTGATCTCTCGATGGCTAACCTGTGTCAAGCCGATTTGAGAGCAGCGGAATTAGGCAATGTTATGTTGTCCGGAGCTAAGCTCACAAAAGCCGATCTGACAGAGGCTAGATTGCTCTTAGCCAACCTTGAGGGGAGCAACCTGACTGGAGCCGTTCCGCAGAAGCAAGGATGGTGGGAGCACAGCTAGCCAAAGCCTGTCTAATTGAGTGCAACCTTGCCGGGGCAAATCTGTACAAGGCTAATCTATCTGATTGTGATTTGTCCGGCTCGGATCTCACAAGTGTCAATCTCAGTATGGCTGACCTTTCCAACACTCGTTTTGCGGGGGCCAATCTGTCCAAAGCCAATCTTAAAGATGCCGATCTCTCCGGTTCCAATCTGCACAAGGCGAAACTTGTCAGAGCCAAGTTGACGCGGGGGAGGTTAAGCAGGGCCAATTTATTTGCAGCCGATTTGACCGGTGCTGAACTCTCTGAAGCTGGGTTGTTTAGGGCGGATCTGTCGTGGGCCGACTTGTCAGGTTCGACTCTGTTCAAGGTCGCACTGACCGAAGCAGACTTGACTGAAGCAAACCTCAGCCAAGCCTCGTTGTGGGGAGCCACTTTGTCTGGTGCAAACCTTTCAAGAGCTATTCTGACAGAGGCAGATTTACATGGGGCTGACCTGACCGGGGCAAATTTGGAGGGAGCTGACTTAACAGGAGCCGATCTCTCCAATGCCATTCTCACGGGAGTGAGAGGGAGATAGTATAAGTTGTATCCCGTGAGAAGGAGCTTCTAAGAACCTAAAGTGAAGGTGCAGGACACAAGGCGTAAGTGCAATGGGTAATCCAAACGATCAGGATGAGCGATATTACAAATCGCTGACCAGAAATATGGTCCTTTTCATTGTATTTCTCTCCGTCATCCCGCTGATTCTTATATCGGCCATAACCCGTCATTATTTCCAGGTATCGTACCGCGAAAAGGTGCTGAATCATGAGAAATTGTTGATTGCAAAGCATCGCCAACATATTGACAACTTCTTGACTGAACGGCTCGGTGCTCTCAGGGTTCAGGCAAAGTCCTTTGGCTTAGACCAACTGAGTGATGAGGGCTTCCTGAAGCATCGATTAGCTTTGCTTCAGCAGGAATACGGCCCATCGTTTGTTGACCTTGGCGTGGTAGATGATCAAGGCATTCAAATTGCTTATGCAGGTCCATATCAGTTGCACCAAGCGGACTATTCAAAGGCTGCATGGTTTAAGGAGGCAACTAGGCGGGATTATTACATTAGTGATGTTTTCCTGGGTCTCAGGAAGTTTCCCCATCTCGTGGTAGCGGTTCGACAGGAACATCACGGGGCAAAGTGGATTTTGCGAGCAACCATGGATTTTGAATCATTCAAGATGCTCGTGGAGAATATGGGGAAAGGCCAGACTGGCATGGCTTTCATTCTGAACCGAGAGGGGGACTTTCAAACCAGAGGTCCGACAAGAGAGGTTCTGCCCACGGACATTTATGTCAGCTTTCTGAAATCTGTGGCGGAATCCAGTGATGAGGTTGGGGTAGTCGAGAGAGCTGATGATTCAGGCAAGGAGTTCCTCAATCTCATGGCCCCCCTGAACCATGGGGCCTGGGTCCTCGTCCACCGACAGAGCGCAGATGAGGCGTATGCAGACTTATATGCCGCACGGAGGTCCGCCATTGCTGTTTTTTTTCTTGGGGTCATCTGTATAGTTGCTGGAGGCGTACTGGTATCAAAACGAATGGTAAAACACATAGCCCAAGCAGAGCAGGAAAAGCGGGCTATCACTGAACAGCTGATCGAAACAGGCAAATTGGCATCTCTTGGTGAGTTGGCTGCCGGGGTGGCACACGAAATCAACAATCCAGTGGGTATCATGGCGCAAGAAGCTGGTTGGATGCAGGACCTTTTGGAAGAGGAGGATCTAGAGAAATGGCCGAACCTTGATGAGTTCCGGCGATGCCTGACAAGAATACAAAATCAGGGAAGACGCTGCAAAGAGATTACACACAAGCTGTTGAGTTTCGCCAGGAAAACAGATCCCACTCTGAAAACGGCGCAGATGAACGATCTCGTCAGAGAAGTCGTGAGCCTATCCGAACAGCGGGCTCGCCACTCCAACGTTAAGATAATGATGAGCCTTCAGGACAGTCTGCCGACGGTAAACGTCTCACCTTCAGAAATTGAGCAAGTTCTTTTCAACATCATCAACAACAGCCTAGACGCTATAGATACGAAGGAGGGGATGATACAAATAACCAGCAGAGCCAAAGAGGACTACGTTGTAGTGGATATTGCCGACAACGGGCCCGGGATCCCTGAAGCTAATTTGCTAAAAATATTTGAGCCATTTTTTACGACCAAGCCGGTAGGCAAGGGGACCGGCCTGGGGCTTTCAATATGTTACGGAATTGTCACTAGGATGGGCGGTGAAATCAAAGTAGACAGTGAGCTGGGCGCAGGAACAACTTTCCACCTATACATTCCGCTGCCGGACCATACTGCTCCCGAAGTCTGAGCCTCTTGGGTAGGTCTGATTTCGATGACTTGTCATGCTGCTATGGCAGAGATCTTTGTTATGGGCAACAATCGCTCCTGTCGACCCACTATCCGCCATTATCGTCGCTTGATAAAAGATCAACAGCAGATCGGCAAGGGAAGGCACGCCACTATGACCATGAGCCGCCCTTGATGGATGACGGATGGCTGTTGTGATATGATTGTTTCATCTTCCACGGTCAGAGGAAGTGCTGTCAGGCCGGGATGGTGGTGCCACCAACGCAAAGTGAGTTCCGCCGCGGGTGTCAGAAATAAAGAAAGCGGAGACACAGAAGTGACAGAACAAGATGTCTATCGAAAGCTGGCTGATCATCTGCATCGCCTTGGCATGGGTTATCCCGTCAGCGACGATCTTATAGACATACTCAAGGAAAACCTCACGCCAGTGGAAGCGGAAATCGCCTTAGCGATTCCCACGAACGTCATCCCTCTGTCGCCGGCCAGCGTTGACGATATTTTGCAAAACGTCCACGTTTCCCGAAAGGAATTGTCGGACATACTTCAGGGACTAGCGGAGAAGGGAATGGTGTTTGTCGGGAAGGCTGCTGACGGCCAAGACGGGTACGCATTGTTACAGGTCGGATTTGGTTTCCCTCAGACCTTTTTCTGGAAGGGAGAGGATACCCCACATGCTCGCAAGATGGCCATGATGGTGGCCAAGTATTTCAACCGACAGGTTACAGCCGAGGCGTACGGCAGCCAAACGAAGCCGTTTCGTTATATCCCGGTAGGGAAATCGCTTTCTCCAAGCTTGCAAGCAGTCTATCCTTTTCACATGATGGAACGGGTAATCGAAAAGGCCGAACTAATCGCCGTAGCTCACTGTCCGTGCCGAGTTTCATACAAGCTTGTCGGCAGAGGCTGCGAGCACCCCACAGAAGTGTGTATGAAGTTCGACGAGTTAGCCCGGTTCGTCATAGGCCGTGGCCTTGCCCGAGAAGTTACCAAGGAGGAATCTCTCCAAATCATAAGAATTACCGAAGAGGCCGGACTGGTGCACTTCGTCGATAATAGCGAAGGCGACATCAAGCACAATTGCAACTGTTGCGGCTGCGCTTGCTGGAGCGTGGGCAGCATCAAGAGAAGAAAGATACCGCGCGATTTTCTCATGGCCACCTATTTCATGAGGGAGACGGACAAAGACAAATGCACACAATGCGGAGCATGCGTTGAAATCTGCCCTGTAGACTCAATTGCTCTGGTCGACGACCAGCCAGTGGTGGATGAAGAATGGTGCATTGGCTGTGGAGTGTGCGCGACAGTCTGCCCCTCCGATGCGGCGACCCTAAAAATGAGAGAGGATAAAAGCGGAAGACTTCCAGCGGCAAGCTTCGCCGAGCTGCATGAAAAGATACTGGAAGAGAAGCGAACAAATAAGTACCGGTAGCACCCTTCCTTGAGAGCCGGGGTTCCCAGCCATTTGGATACACAATCACTTGAAATCTGCTCTTCGTGATAATTCTCTGGACCTCGGACACAAACCGCACATTGAAGTCCTTTTCCAGCGGCTCCAACCAAAACAAACCCATAAAGGTTCGGATGCTGTTCATGATTGCTGATTGTCACTGCCACATCTTCACGGATCGGATCCTCGAAAATACCAAGGGCCGACCGGATATGGTCAAAGAATTGAAATTGAATGTTGGTAATGCGTTTCAACGACTCGATCCGGCGGCCCTGGAGGAATCCGCAGAGGCAAATGGCGTTGATGTGTGCGTGTTGCTCCCGACGGCTCCACCGGACAAAGTGCGAGCTGAAAACGACCGATTTATTCGGTTGACTACAGGACTCCCGCGACTGCGGACCTTTGCGACCTTACATCCGACGATGCGAGGCGCTTCCGATGAGATCCGACGCATGTTCGACCTGGGCATCCACGGGTTCAAATTCTCCAGTTTTTCTCAGCGCTTCGATCTGTCATCCTCGGAAGTCGAGGTGATGTTGACTGAGGTGGAACGATTGGGACGAGATAGTGACACAAGACCGACGTTGATGTTTGACACCTTCGCCGCCGCAGACATCTATTTTGACGCTCACCCGGATCATCTCACGAGTCCTTCCAAGCTGGCGGGACTTGTTCATCGACATCCGGGGATCAATTTCATTGGCGCTCACATGGGAGGCTTGCTCGCTGATTTCGATGAGCTACGCCGAGCTTTGCTCCCCGCTCCGAATCTGTATTTGGACACGTCCAACGCTGGTCATACGCTCGAGGAAGGCCAGTTCATCGAGCTGTTAAGAATTCACGGCTCGTCCCACATCCTCTTCGGCACCGACTGGCCCTGGTTCGTCCATGCAGCCGAATTATCGATAATTGATTCGCTCCTGGTGAAGGCTAGCTACGATCAACTGGATCGAGCCGGGGTTTTCGGAGAGAACGCCCGGAGGCTTTTTGGGTTTTGATTGGAATCCGGTCAAGGCGGTCTGAAATCTGACTCCGGCAATCCGCGAGGCTTGCCTAGGATTCGCGACTTGTTTCCTCAAGCCCCTGTTCGCCCAAATGGCACCAAGACAAGGGATTCGAGAGACTCGCAATTATAGCAGTTCTCGAAAATGGCGTCGGATTCGATCATAATTCAGGCCCACATCCCGCATGGTCTAACCGTGTCATTGCGAGGAGTGGAACGACGAGGCAATCTGATCTTTGGCTAATTGGAGATTGCTTCGGGCTTCGCCCTCGCAATGACAATCTTCCAATTTTGTCGCCTACCCAAAACGGCATTACTTTTGAGAATCCCTATAGTTAGAGGTTTCCATGCCGAGCCTTGTACGGGTGTTGATTTTTCCTCAAAGACCGGCAAGAAAAAACTTGACAAAATTTTGGGCACTGAGTACGTTGATAGTTAACATGTAAACAATCAAGACATAAACAACTTATTCGCCGCATAGGACGGAATTATTGTCCAATCCTTAGAGAAATGGAGGTCAACAGTGGACGTTAAATCGAAATTGTCTGAAATCGTCGGAGCTGAAAACTTCTCCGATGACCCTGTTCAGATGCAAGTCTATGCGACCGATTTCAGCTATTACCCTGCCGGGGCCCCCAATTATGTTGTGAAACCGTCAAGCTCGGAGCAAGTTGCCGAGATCATCAAGTTTTGCAACGAAAACAACATTCCCGTCGTACCATCCAGTTCCAAAGTCCATTTCTACGGAGCCACCATTCCTAAAGAAGGTGGTTTGGTCCTCGACATGACCAGAATGGACAAGATCCTGGAAATCGATGGTGACAACCGTCGCGTCAGGTTCGAGGCAGGGGTTACCTGGGAGAAGCTAACGAAGGAACTGAAAACACAGGGATACAGAGTGATTATGCCTTTGACGCCTCCTGCGGAACGTTCCGTGCTCACCGATTTTATGGAGCGGGAGGAGCCGGTCAACCAGGTTTACGATTACGGGGAGCCTCTTCAGGCCATGGAAGTAGTATGGCCCACCGGGGAGATCTTCCGAATGGGTTCGGCAAGTGTCAACGGGTATCCCGATTCCCCATCAAAAGGAGGAAATCCTTCAGGGCCGGGCCTGGATTTCTACAGGTTCTTTCCAGTGCGCTCAGGGAACTATGGGCGTGGTCACCTGGACGAATCTGAAGATGGAATCCATCCCGAAGATGGACAAGATTCTGTTTGCGCCTATTGACGATCTCGATTATGCGATGGATTTTCTGCATCGTATCCTGCCGCGAAGGATCGGCCAGGAGGTCCTGCTTTTGAACAACGTGGACCTGGCAGCAATCCTGGCGGAGGAATGGCCTGGAGACTTTTACAAACTGAAAGCCACCTTGCCCCCTTGGACGCTGATTTTGGTGATCAGCGGGCTTCTGAGACGTCCTGAAGAAAAGCTCGCCTACGAAGAAAACTTTCTTGCGGAAGTAACAAGAAACGAGTTCACGGATCTAAGGTTGGGAGAGAATCTTCCCGGTTTCCCCGGTCTGAGGAATAAGCTTCTGCCGATACTCCGCAACCCGTGGCCTGCAGATGTCCCCCACTGGAAGAACCGCGTGAAAGGGGCGTGCCAGAGTCTCTTTTTCCACGCTCGGCCGGGCAAGGCCCAGTATTTCGTGACCAAGGTCAAAGAGATCGCGTCTCGGTATGGCTATGCCGGCGGCGATATCGGCATATACATCCAACCGATTGAACACAACCGAGCGTGCAGACCGGAGTTCAACTTCTTCTACGATCCCGAAAATGACGTTGAGAAGGCAACCATTAGGGCGCTGTACAAAGAGGCCGCCACGACGCTTCTCAAGGATGGGGCCGTGTTCACCAGGCCTTACGGTGATCTAGCGCCCATCGTTTATGAGAGAGCAGCTTCTTATGCCAGTAATCTCAAGCGGCTGAAGAAGGTGTTTGACCCAAACAACATCATGAATCCTTCAAATCTGTGCTTCTGAGGAGGGAGAAACCATGGCCAATGAAGGGCCCATACGATACTACAAGCCCAAAGCGGATTTCAAATTCGATATCAGGGATATAGAGAATTTCGTCTATGACATGAGCCGCTGTATCAAATGCAAAGGCTGCACCTGGGTTGATCATACCTACATGCCGGGTCCGAAGTTCTCGATGCGATGCCCCAGCGCTGCCAAGTACGAGTTTGACGCTTACGGGGCGTACGGAAAGATGCGAATCGGACATGCCATGGCTGAGGGGTTGCTCGACTGGAACGAAAAGGCCCTGGAAGTCATGTATGCCTGCACGCTGTGCGGAGCTTGCGATATAGGCTGCAAGCGGAACCTGGACTTGGAAATCGAGCTAAGCCTGGAATCACTCAGGGTCAAGGCGGTCAAAGACGGGGTTGGCCCGATGCCCGCCCACAAGAAGATCGCTGAGAACATTGCGCAACATCATAACATGTATGGCGCTCCCCACGAGAAACGAACAGGCTGGATTCCCAAAGGGATTACCCCGGCGAAAAAGGCCGATGTGCTGTACTTCGCGGGTTGCACCGCTTCCTATGTGAACAAAGAAATCGCTCAGTCCACGGCAAAAATCCTGAAGGCAGCGGGAACGGAATTCATGCTGATGCCGGACGAATGGTGTTGCGGGAACACGCTATTTTCAGTGGGCCTGTTTGATGAGGCAAGAGCGTTAGCCCAGCGGAACGTCGAGGAAGTTCGCAAGACAGGAGCCAAGATCCTTCTGACAAGTTGTGCGGAGTGCTACCGCATGTGGAAGGTCGACTATCCAAAAATGCTGGAAATTTCCACCGATGATCTGGGATTTCAAGGTTGTCCATCTGGTGGAGTATGCGGACGAGAAGGTGAAGGACGGCGCGCTGAAAATGAAAAAACCTTTTGAAACCCGCCTTACCTACCACGATTCCTGTAGTCTCAGCCGCTTGAGTGACCCCTGGACTCCTTATGAAGGAAAACGGGGATGGATGGGGTGTGTGGAGCCGAGACTTAAGAGGCGCCGCGGCAACCCGGAGATATATGCCAAGCCCAGAGACATCCTGAAGTCGATCCCCGGCGTCAACCTCGTGGAAATGCCGAGGACGAGAGAAAATACCTTCTGCTGCGGCGCGGGTCGAGGCACCCAGGAAGCCTATCCGGATTTTGCAAAGTGGGCGGCAGCGCATAGGCTTGAAGAAGTCAGGGAGATCGGCGCGGAGACGCTGGTTTCCTCCTGTCCCTGGTGCAAGAACAATTTCGCTCAGGCTGTCAAAGCCAGCGGTGGTGATGTGCAGGTTCTGGATATTTCGGAAGTGATCTGCGCATCCATTGAAGGCTGAGCACAAGGAGACAAATCATGGCGATATCCAAGGAAATTTACAGAGCATTGGAGGCCATCGTAGGCCCTGAATATATTTCCAACGATCCGGTGATCTGCGAGGGATATAGAAGCGGCCCCGGAGGATACGAAAACGGGTTGGGATATGAACGGGTCATGACCAGGATCCCGGGATGCGTGATCATGCCCAAGACCACGGAAGACGTTCAGAGGATCGTTAAGGTCTGTTATCGTAACGAAATCCCCTACGTGCCTTACAGCACAGGGTTTTATGGGCCTCGCTCCCATCCCCATGTTGAGGACGCTCTACTGATCGATCTCAAACGCATGAACGATTTCGTGCTCGATGAAAAGCACTTTTATGTGGAAGTAGGCCCCGGCATGATCTACTCGCCGATCCAGGAGGAGTGCATGAAGCATGGGGCTTACGTGGTGATCGGGGGTGGCGGGGCGCAAGCTTCGGCCATCGCCAATCTGATCGGTGATGGCTGGTCTCCCTTGAGCCATCGAATCGGGTTGCCACATAGACGCATCCTCGGGACCGAGGTGGTTATGCCCGATGGCGAACTCCTGAAGCTGGGTTCTCTGGCAACCGGCGATGACGCTTTTTGGGGTGAAAGCCCGGGGCCGGATCTCAGAGGCCTGTTGAGAGGATATACCGGCCTGCGCGGCTGCCTCGGGATCGTCACCAGAATGGCGATCAAGACCCTTCCCTTTCAGCCCGAACGGCTTGAGCCGACGGGCATCTCGCCTAACACAGCTCTAGCCCTTCCAGAAAAACGGATCAAGTGGATCAACTTTGTTGTGCCGTCAAAAGAGGCCCAGGTTACAGCCATGAGGGAAATCGGCCATGCGGAGATTGCCGGTGCCGTCACCAAGGTGCCCCTCTTCTGGCGCGCTATTGCCAAGGCGGAGTGCAAAGAGGAGTTTTGGGACATCTGGGGCAAGGAAAACGAAGAAACCGTTGCCAATTTCTTCATCGTCCGGGTACTTCTCATCGGCTACACGTCGGAAGAGCAAATGGAGTACGATGAACGTGTCCTCATGGACATCATGAGCGAGGTGGGCGGTTCCGCACGCCGTACCAAACCCTCCGATGAATCCTGGATCAAGAATGCGGACTCAGCCGGGATGTGGCTCATGTGCGGTGGATACGTATCCGTGGACTATGTCATTGAAACCCTGACGCAGTCGCCGGACCACGGCCCAGCCTACGCGGAAGTGAAGAAGAAATACACCCCGCCTTTGATGCCGGATTATGGCGATCCCGGCTGGTTTCAGAGCTTCGAACTGGGGCATCAAGGCTATTCGGAATTCCTTGTTTACTGGGACCTCGACGACGACACCGACAAGGTTGACCAGTTCTACGTAGATACGGCCAAGATGAACATAAAGAATCGTTTCTACACCTCTCTGTTAGGTCCGCATCAGCCGCTCTATCTCACCGGACCGAAGTATGGGCCCAATTATCATGAGTTTCTGCTCAAGGTAAAAAATGAGTTCGATCCCAAGTGGAAATCCCATCCGCCGGTTCCCCTTGCCCACGATGTCTTCGTGGAACGGGCGCCGTGGATGCATCACATGAAAGACTGGGAATCCCCGGATGACCTTGATAAATAGCCGGGCAAGGGAGCGCTAGACGCTGATTATGGCGTCTGCCAAAAGTTTTTGACTGATCCGTAACCGTAACCAGGGAAATCGGCAGGGTCCGGCATCCCTGTCCCGCGTCCCGCGGGATTGATTTACTTACGCACAGTCCACCGGAACGGTAGCCGTCGCGTGGACGGGGGCTGCCAATTTCGCAGGATCGCCCTTCACAATCGGACATTTCTTTTGGCAACGACCATGTCGGCTCCAAACAAAACTCCTGGACAAAGAGAAGGTGTTCCCCGTTGGAGCAAAAAACGGCCATGCAATGAAAAAAAAGCCCACGAAGGAGGATTTGAGTGATGAAGCGCTTACTTAGCATCCATCTTGTCTGTACTTTTGGTCTTTGCGGTCACCTGCATGGTCACTGCGACCGGCTTTGCTCAGGAAAAGGTGATAACGCTGAAAGTCAGCAACTGGTTTCCTGTGGGACATGCTCAGGATGTCCTATTGCAGGAATGGGGTAAGGACTTGGAAAAGAGGGCCGGCGGCAAGGTGAAGGTAAATTATTATGCCGGCGGCACTCTTGTCCCGGCCGCACAGTCATACGATGCCGCAGTAAAGGGAATTGCCGATGTGAGTAACCATGTCATGGGCTATACCATGGGAAGATTCCCCTTTTCTCAGGTTATGGACCTGCCGATAGGTTTTCCTCCGGGTGCCGGCCCGACCAACATAGCTAACGAGTTGTATAAGAAATTCAAACCAAAGGAATTTGATGATGTGAAGGTACTGTGGTTCCATGCCATGCCTTATGGTTTGGTTCACACGAAAACAAAGCCGGTCAAAAAGCTTGAAGACATAAAAGGTCTGAAGCTACGGTGTTACGGTTCCAACGCCAAGTTTGTCGGTTTACTCGGAGGGGCGCCTGTGGCAATGCCAATGCCCGACGTCTATGACGCCCTCTCGAAGGGAGTAGTGGATGGGTGCCTGTCCAGCTATGAAGCGTTGCACGGTTTCCGGACGGGAGAGCACGTAAAATATACGACTGAAAATTTGGGTACAGCATATTCAGCGGCTTTTGTGGTTGCCATGAACAAGAAGAAATTTGCTTCGCTTCCGCCGGATGTCCAGAAGATCATTGACGAGATGAGCCAGGAATACATTGATAAGTACGGCAAGATGTGGACGCAGATAGATGCAGAAGGCAAGGACTGGTTGGTAAAGAGGGGTGTTGAAATTACCTCTTTGAGCCCTGAAGAAGAAGCTCGCTGGTACGAGACCGGCGCCAAGCCCCTTGTTGAGGCGTACGTTAAGGAAATGAAGGAAAAGGGACTGCCGGGGGACGAGGCAGTGAAGTTCGTCACTGAATCTTTCAAACAGTACAAGAAGTAGCCGGAAAATGCCTGGGGAGTGCCCTGGCGTATGGGCCACTCCCCCGGCCTAATTGTGCGCAGCAGAGGAGAGAGAGAATGCAGGGATTTCTTCGCGTTACCAAGGGATTCAGCAACACCCTGAACGTGATGGGGGCGATGCTCCTCACCCTTATGATGCTGCTTACTACTCTTGATGTCATCTTACGTTACCTCGGAAGGCCCATCACGGGAACCTACGAGTTGATGTCCTTTGCAGGGGCGTTGGTTACCGGTTTTGCTCTTGCCCAGACGTCTCTGGATGGTGCTCACGTAAACGTAGATATCCTCACCGAGGCGGTCTCCATAAACAAGAAAAACATTCTTGAAATCTTTAACCGACTTCTCGGCCTCGGAATATTTGCCTTACTGGCCTGGTCCCTTTTTGACAAAGGCAATGACCTTTACAGGACAGGAGAGGTTTCCCTCACGTTACATGTTCCTTATTACCCCGTCGCGTACGGGTTGTCGTTTTGTTGCCTGGTGGAGTGTCTGGTGCTTCTGTCAGCAATTTTTGAGGTTGTTTCTGGAGGGAAACATGAATGAAGCAGCCTTTGGTCTGTTAGCCCTGCTGGTTCTTTTGGCCCTGTTTTTAACAGGAATCGAACTGGCTTTTGCAATGGGAATTATCGGCTTCCTGGGATTTGCCATCCTCAATGGATTTGACCCGGCTGTTTCTCTCCTGGCGAATGATTTTCTTGATTCCTTGGCGTCTTACGGCCTTACTGCGATACCCCTTTTTGTCCTCATGGGACAGATTGCATTTAATGCGGGCATTGCAAAGAGCTTATACGACACAAACCACAAATTCCTGGGGCACATTCCGGGCGGACTTGCTGTGGCCACCGTGATGGGCGCCACTGTGTTCAAGGCAATCTGCGGATCTGTAGTGGCTACTTCGGCCACCTTCGCGAGTGTTGCGATTCCGGAGATGGATCGATATGGATACAGCAGGAAGCTTTCCACCGGAATAGTCGCCACCGTTGGAACACTTGGAATTCTTCTCCCGCCAAGCATAACCCTCATCGTCTTTGGAATTCTCACGCAGCAGTCGATCGGCAAACTCTTTATGGCAGGGATTTTGCCCGGCCTTATTATGTCTTCCTTTTTTATCGTGGTCATCTTTGGATGGTGCAGGATCAACCCTAAACTTGGACCAAAAAGCGAGAAGTTTTCCTGGCCGGAGAGGTTCAAGACACTTCCTGCCGTGGTGTGGCCCATAGTAATATTTCTTCTTTTGATAGGCGGGCTTATGAATGGCTTCTTTACCCCCACTGAGGCAGGGAGTATAGGCGCCTTTGCCGTTCTAGCCCTATCAGTTGTGAAGAGAGATCTCAAATTCGAAGGCTACGTCCGATCCCTCCGAGAATCATTGCGTACCGCCTGTATGGTGCTCCTGCTGATCGCATTCTCGGCAGTGCTGGGGCATTTTATTGCAGTCACCGATATACCTCAGGTATCCGCTGATTGGATTATGGGGCTTCCGTTCCCCCGAGCTGGGATAATGGTCGTTATCTTGCTGGTCTATCTCTTAGGAGGTTCTTTCATTGATGACTTGGCATTCATGATCCTGGCAACACCGATTTTTTTCCCCGTGATCCTCAAGCTGGGTTACGACCCCTTATGGGCGGCTATCATGGTTGCCTGCACCGTGTGTATCGGCTCCGTCATCCCTCCTGTTGCAATTTGCGTATTTGTGGTGAAGAACATCACCAAGGAATCCATGGGTCTCATATACAGCGGTGTGTACCCGTTCCTGATATCCATGATCCTCTGCATGATAGTACTGTTTGTATTCCCAGATCTCGCTACCTATCTGCCGGCCGTGCTGATGAAATAGACCTTATGCAGAAATATAGCGGGACCAAAGAGGTGAACTGAATGGATGAAACGATGTTTAACACCGAGGAGCACCAGATCTTTCGTGACTCCTTCAGGAAATTTGTGGCCAAGGAAATCACTCCCCATGTTTCCGAATGGGAAGAACAACGTGCGGTACCTCGGAGCATATGGCGCAGGATGGGGGAGCAAGGCTTCTTATGTCCTTGGCTTCCCGAGGAATACGGCGGTCTGGGCTTAGGCTTCGAATATTCGGTGATCATTAATGAAGAGTTACTGCGGGGGAACGCTTTCGGCGTGGAAGTTCCCTTGCACAGTGATGTGGCGACTCCATATATCTATTCTTATGCATCGCCGGAGATGAAGGAGCGATGGCTTCCAAAATGCACAACAGGTGAGGTGATTACAGCTATTGGGCTGACCGAGCCCAATGCAGGCTCTGATCTCTCAGCCATCCGCACGAGAGCAGTGAAAGACGGTGATTCCTATATAATCAATGGACAAAAGACCTTTATAACCAATGGCTACTTCGCGGACCTGATTGTTTTGGCTGTCAAGACCGATCCAAGTGCCGGACACCGAGGAATCAGCCTGATCCTGGTAGATAAGGACGCTCCCGGATTTCATCGCGGCCGGAAATTGGACAAGATGGGATATCACATGCAGGACACGGCTGAGCTTTTCTTCGAGGACTGCCGAGTTCCTGCCACGAACTTGTTGGGAGAGGAAGGTAAAGGCTTCAAGTACATGATGGAGAAGCTCCAGCAGGAGCGGCTGGAAGTCTCGATTAAATGCCAGGTCTTGGCAGAGGAGGCGCTCAAAGAGGCGCTCAACTATGTGAAGGTGCGCGAGGCTTTCGGTAAACCCATCGGAAACTTTCAATACAGTGCATTCAGGTTGGCTGATATGGCCACTGAGGTTCAACTGGGTCGCACCTTCTTGGATAGCCTCATAAAGGATCACATCGCAGGTAAGAATATTGTCCAGAAAGTGTCCATGGCCAAGTATTGGCTCGGTGAGATGGTAAATCGAATCGCCTACCAAGCTGTTCAACTTCACGGCGGCTATGGATACATGGAAGAATACCGAGTCTGCAAGATCTATCGAGATGTTCGCTGCCTGTCCATCTTCGCAGGGACCAGTGAAATCATGAAGCTGATCATCAGCCGGAGTCTGGGGCTTAATCCATGATGCTTTTGGCGCGAAATGGTTTGATTAAGCTTCGGCCATGCGAGTCCTGAGCGACTCATGGTGGTCAAAAAAGGCTTTGGAGCTTTACGGACATACAGGCTGGAGGATGAAATGGATGGCCAAATACTGGAAGGCAAAAGGATTTTGGTGGTCGATGATGAGCCGGATGTTCTAGAGACGGTGAAAGAGATTCTTGCCTCCTCGCAAGTCGTCACAGTCGGAAGTTTTGATGAGGCCCGCGCACTCATTGCCGCAGAATCCTTTGATCTGGTCATCTTGGATATAATGGGCGTGAATGGATTCGCTCTTCTTGAGGCCTGTCGAGCGAACAAACTACCTGCAGCCATGTTGACCGCTCATGCAATAAACGTGGAAAGCCTCAACCTGGCCGTAAAGCTCGGAGCCGTGTCATTCCTCCCAAAGGAGGAGCTTCCGCGGCTGCCCGAACTTGTGGCCGAAATACTTGAGGACTTGGAGAAGGGGCAGACGCACTGGGCCAAATTGTTCAAGCGCCTTGGTCCCTTTTTCAAAGAAAAGCTTGGCGTAATGTGGGAAGACGAGAAATCGAAATTCCCAAAGACCTACTATTGATTTACGGCAAATGGCGGCTATGGCGGCGCAAAGGGACGATCAGAGCCGCATTTTGGCATGAATCGATTTGCCTGTGCTCGTTGATGATCAACTTAAATTCCAATGGGAGACCATACCATGGGTGTTGGAAATATTCTTCGACGTAGCGCCTTCAACTTCCCGGACAAACCTGCGTTGGTTTTTGGGAGTCAGCGGACTAGTTATACAGAGCTGAATCGCCGAGTTAATTGCGTTGCTAACAGCCTTTTGAATATGGGATTAAAAAAAGGCGACAGGGTAGCCGTGCTATTGCACAACTGCCCGGAGTTCATCGAGACATATTTTGCCTGTGCCAAGTCCGGGGGCATTTTTGTCCCTATAAATAATCTACTTAAGCAAAAAGAATTGATGCAGATTTTCGAATACATCAGTCCTCGTTTTCTCATTTTTGATAAGGAATTCAGTGAAATTGTCCAATCGACGGCCCCTGAATTGAAATCCGTCGAATTCCGGATTGTCCTCCAAGACGAATCGACAGCTCTCAGTCAATATGGCGATCTGGTTGGCCGAGGAGATGGCACGGAGCCGAAGGCAGATGTCACGGATGATGACCTTGTCAGTATTATCTTGACCTCGGGCACAACAGGGCGGCCCAAGGGCGCAATGAGAAACACATCGCCACGATTTGATAAACATGATGAGCTGCGCCCTCGAGTTGGGCATCAGACACGACGACCGCGCCTTGCTTCTTTTCCCTTTTTATCACGTAACCTTCGCGGACAGTTTGCGGCACGTTCTAATGTCCAACACCATAGTCATCAGAAGAGAGGGCGGTTTTGACCCTGAGGCAGTTTTGGACTTGATGGCCACAGAGGGGATTACCACATGTCAATTTGTGCCGACTATGATCAATGCGATGCTCCAAGCCGACAGCACGGAAAAATATGACCTGAGCCGTTTCAGATTGCTCCTCTATGCCGCTTCCCCCATGCCGGTGGAATTGCTGAAGAAAGCCATGAAAAGGTTTAAATGCCAATTTTGCCAACTGTACGGTCAGACCGAAACCGGACCGTGCACAACGGCCTTGAGACCTGAGGACCACGTGCTCGAAGGATCTGAGGCTCAAATGGCCAGACTGGCCTCAGCGGGCCGGCCAATCGTGGACTATGAACTGAGAATAGTCAATGAGGACGGAAACGACGTGGCTACAGGGGAAGTAGGTGAAATTATTGTACGCAGCGAGGCCATGACCATAGGGTATTGGGGCCTGCCTGAAGAAACTGCGAGGACCATTCAGGAGGGCTGGCTTTATACTGGGGATTTCGGTAAATTCGATGATGAGAGATACGTGTACATAGTGGACCGCAAGCATGACATGATCATCAGTGGAGGCAAGAATATCTATCCCAGGGAAATCGAAGAGGTCATTTACACCCATGGAGCCGTCTTGGAGGCAGCGGTGATAGGCGTTCCTGACGATTATTGGGGAGAATCGGTCAAAGCTTTTGTGGTACTGAAAAATGGAATGAAGGTCACCGAAGACGAAATAATCAATCTGTGCAAAGAGAATATCGCCAGTTATAAGAAGCCCCGGTCTGTAGAGTTCATGCATGAACTCCCAAAGAGCCCGACCGGAAAGATTCTCAAAAGAGTAATAAGAGAACAATACTGGCAGGGTAGCGAAAAAGGGGTGTGATGAATCATGGATGATCTCAGAATAGCTGTTGTAGGTGTTGGAGCAACAGGGGCGGTCTTGGCTGCAGCCCTGCTCAACCAAGATCCGGAGACCATGCTTGTAGATCCCAGACCCGGTCTAGGAGAATCCATTAGAAAAAACGGAATCAAAATTTCGGGGGAGCTGACCTACCAGAGTCCTGTTCGTCATTTCTTCGAGCGGATTGAGATGCTGAAAACCCTCAATCCAAATCTGATATTTCTTTCCACCAAAACATTTCATCTTCCCAAGGTCTTGGAAGAGTTGAAGGGGGTGTTCAAGGACGGGACAAAGATCGTCAGCACCCATAACGGCCTGGGAACGGAGGATGTCATTGCGGAAACCTTTGGCGCTGACGCCGCCTTCAGAATGTCATTGAATTATGGGGTTTCCTTGAAAGGGCCGAGTGAAGTTGAGGTGGCCTTTTTCAATCGCCCGAATCATTTGGGAAGCTTGACCGAGGGCAACAAGGGACTCGGTTCAAGGGTTGCCGAATTGTTTACCAAGAGCGGTTTAGATACCGAATGTGTCGATGATATCAAGCTCTACGTATGGAAGAAAATGGTGATGAAATGCACTATGGCATCCATATGTGCGGTCACCGATAGGACATTGAAGGAAGTTCTTGATTTTGCTCCCACCCGAGAAATAGCAGAAAACTGCTTCAGAGAAGTCCTTGCCGTAGCGAAGGCTCAAGGTTATGACCTGGGGGACGAATACGTCCACAACGCATTAAGCTATCTCGCAAAGGTTGGCGCTCACAAAGATTCCATGTGCTATGACATCGCCCATAAAACACCCACGGAAATTGATTTTCTGGGCGGTAAAGTTGTTGAATACGCACGGAAATTGGGCATTTCAACACCCTATTATATTGCAATGACGAATTTGGTGAAGGCAATTGAGGACAGCTATTTACACAAACGGCAGTAGCGCCAAACACGGATGGTCTTGAGATGAGCAGAAGCAAATGGATGGATGTGGGTACTGTCTTAAAGATGAATGCTGTCAATTATCCGGACAAATTGGGATGGCAGGATACCGCCCGAGAATTCACATTCCAAGAGTGGAACGACAGGGCCAACCGCGTTGCGAACGGCCTAAATAAGATGGGAGTGTGTTTCAAAGATACTTTTGCGGTAATTTCCTATAACCGCGGGGAGTGGATGGATATCTATGCCGGTTGTGCCAAGGGCGGCCAAGTGGTTGTTCCGATCATGTTTCGTCTCGCGGGGCCCGAAATTGAGCTACATTGTCAATCACTCGGAATGCAAAGGATTTATCGTTGAGGCGCCTTTCGTGGACCTGATAAATAGCATCAAAGACAAACTTCGGGTCCCGGAGAACGGGTATGTATATCTGGGCGACGGGCCTGCGCCTGAAGGATATATCGGGTACGAAGAGCTTCTGGCAAGGTCTTCACCGAATGAGCCGGATCACTTGGTATACGGGGATGATGTTTGGAACATCATGTATACTTCGGGCACCACCGGTCGGCCCAAAGGGGTTGTACGAACTCATGAGAGTCATATAGCCCATTACTTGTTGAGCAACATCAACATGGGCGTGCGGTCGGCCGACAAAGTCATGCTGGTCATGCCCATGTGTCATGTAAATTCCATACAATATTCATTCCCTTACACACTGGTTACGGCGCCTGTGTTTGTCTACAACATGGTGAGCTTCGATCCTGAAGATTTGCTGAAGACCATCGCCCGGTATAAGATCACCTTTACCTCACTGGTTCCTACCCACTATCGGATGATTCTGGATTTGCCGGACAATATTAAGGAACGAATGGATGTGTCTTCTGTTCGGCAACTGCTGATCTCCTCCGCGCCCGCAAGCAGAGAGCTTAAACTTGCCATCATGGATTATTTCAAGAATGCGGAGCTTTGGGAGGCTTATGGAAGCACGGAAGGAGGATTGGGAACCCTGCTCAGACCGGAAGATCAATTGAGGAAACTGGGCTCCATTGGAAAAGAAATCTTTGGCACAGATCGGATCAGGCTCCTGGATGAAGATCGAAATGAGGTCCCGGACGGAGAAGTTGGAGAATTGTTTTACCGGGCGCCCTGCGTCTTTAAAGAATATTTCAAAGATCCGGAAAAGACAAAAGAAGCCTTTGAAGGAGACTGGTTTTCTGCCGGGGATATGGCAAAGCGTGATGAGGAAGGTTACTACACGCTGGTTGACAGGAAAGCGAACATGATCATTACCGGCGGCGAGAACGTCTATCCGTCTGAAGTGGAGGGCGTGCTCAGGTTTCACGAGGCAGTAAAAGACGTCGCGGTCATCGGGGTACCGGACGAAAAATGGGGAGAGGCACTCAAGGCTCTTGTGGTGCTCAACGAGGGATACAAGGCAGAAGAGACGTTGGCGCAAGGCATAATCGATTTTGCGCGGGGCAAGATCGCCGGATACAAGCGGCCCAAGACCATTGACTTCATTAAAGAGGAAGAGATGCCAAGGACTCCCACCGGAAAGATTCTCCACAGAGTGCTCAGAAGTCGCTATGGAGATGCTCCTCATGCCTGAGAACGAAACGAATAGCCATGCAAAAGAGGTTCGTGTTTCAAAGGCTGTGCTGAGAGTAAAATCGTGTAAAATGAGTTTAACGAATCGTAATACACCAAGACTAAAAAGTGACCCGGTGAACCACGATACCCGGCTTTACAGATCGTCAAGTTGGCAAATCGGGGACTGAGATGGAGAAGAGAGAGGAAATGAAATACCAGATCAAATTCAAAGTGAATGGAGACGAGTATTCGGTGGCGGTGGATCCCCAGCGGACTCTGAATGAGGTGCTTCGCGACGACCTTAACCTGACGGGTACCAAACTCGGCTGCGGTACTGGTGACTGCGGAGCTTGTACGGTCATAGTAAACGACCGGACCGTCAGTTCCTGTTTAACATTGGCCGTTTCCGTGGATGGCAAGTCCGTGAAAACCGTGGAAGGCCTGGCGCCGTCGGGGGAAGAGCTTCACCCCATACAGGATGCTTTTGTCAAAACAGGGGCGATCCAATGCGGGTTTTGCACCTCCGGCATGGAGATGGCTAGTGCCCATCTCTTGAAGCACAACCCCTCACCCACCGAGATGGAAATTAGAGCCGGCCTGTCCGGTCATCTGTGCAGGTGCACGGGATACAACCAGATTGTAGAAGCCGTTTCGGTGGCGGCGGAAACGATGAAGAACCGCCAATCAGAAGAGGTAGAGTGATGAGACTCCCACAATTCGAATATTTTGCACCAAAAACACTGGAAGAAGCTCTGAGCCTCCTAACGGAACAGGGGGAGGGGGCTCGTGTGATGGCGGGAGGAACGGATGTCATGGTGAAAATGACTCATGGCCTCCTAAAGCCTAAGGCAATTATCGCGTTGCAGGAAATTGAAGGTTTGAACGAGATTCATTTCAGCGCCAAAGAAGGTCTTACCATAGGAGCGACAGCTCGGCTTGCCGAAGTCGCGTCCCATCCCGATATCCTGAAGCACTATCCTGCCATTGCTCACTCGGTTCAGGTCATGGCGAACGTTGAAGTGCGCAATATGGGCACGGTTGCTGGAAATCTTTGCAACGCCGCCCCTTCTGCCGACAGTGCGCCTCCCCTCATTGCGATGGAGGCGAAAGTCACACTGGCAAGCCTCAATGGAGAACGGCTGTTGCCCTTGGGTCAGTTCTTTAGAGGGCCTGGACTTACGGCAATGGAACCAGGGGAGGTCATGACTTCCATACATGTTCCACCTCCTCCGCCAAAATCAGGGGCCTCCTACCTACGCATATCGGGACGCTGTGGGGTTGATATCGCCGCGGTAGGGGTAGGCGTCATGACCGTCTTTAATAGTCACGCCTGCAAAGAAGCCAGAATTGTCCTCGGTGCCGTCGCGCCAGTTCCCATGCGTGCAACACAGACTGAAGGTCTTATGCAAGGCCAGGAGTGGACGCAGGAACTCATCGAAAAGGGAGGCGACCAGGCCGCCGAAGAATCGAAGCCCATTTCGGACGTGAGAGCGAGCGCAGAGTGGCGAAAAAGAATGGTGGCCGTACTAACCCGGCGGGCGCTTGAGGAAGCCCATCAGCGGGCAAGCCAAGGTTAGCCCAAACGAAAAGGAAGGATCATGAAAGAATACAGCATCATCGGAAAAGATGTACCCAAGACCGACGCGGTCACCAAGGCGCGGGGATCTGCCATATATACGGATGATATGAAGCTGCCGGGAATGCTTCATGGTCGAATATTGAGGAGCCCGATTGCCCATGCGACCATCAAACATATAGACACGAGCCAAGCGGCGTCCCTCCCTGGAGTGAAATGCGTGATCACTGCTGAAGACACGCCCAAGATAAAATACGGCAACTGGAGGTTGTTTCCTGACACTCAGGACGAGTATCCGCTGGCGGTTGACAAGGTGCGATTCATAGGCGACGAGGTGGCCGCTGTGGCCGCCGTGGACAAAGACACGGCAGAAGAAGCTTTGGAACTGATTAAGGTGGAATACGAAGAACTGCCGGGCATCTTCGACGTTGATTCTGCTATGCAGCCAGGCGCGCCGGTCCTCCATGACTATTGCCCAAGCAATGTCAGCGTCAATCGAAAGATCAAGTATGGAGATGTGGAAAAGGGATTTTCAGAGTCCGACTATGTCAGAGAAGATACATTCCAGGTCCACGGGGTTAGCCACGCCTATCTTGAACCCTGCTCGGCCTTGGCCCAAGTCGATTTGGACGGTCGGATTACCCTCTGGACGTCCACCCAGGTTCCTTACATTGTGCAATGCCTCCTGGCCTCGACGCTCGGTATGCGAGAAAACGATATCCGGGTGATCAAGCCTTACACTGGCGGCGGTTTCGGGGGGAAGATGGAATTGCGCACGTGGGAATTCTGCGCCGCGCTGATGGCCAAGATGACGGGCCGGCCTGTGAAGTTCACTCTGAATAGGGAAGAAGAGTTTCTCGCCGGCAGACGAAGACATCCCATGAAGATCCATTCTAAGGTGGGCTTTAAGAAGGACGGGACCCTCGTGGCCAAAGACCTGAGAATCCAACTTGACGGTGGGGCATACAATGCCATGGGGCCCACGGCCACCTTCTTGTGCGGGAACTTCGGAGCCATGCTTTACCGGTATCCGAACTACCGATTTCATGGCGAACACGTGTACACGAACAAACCGCCTGCCAGTGCAATGCGGGGTTTCGGTGCGCCCCAATCTCTCTACGCCAGTGAAATCCAGATGAATATGGCGGCAGAGGAGCTGGGCATAGATCCGGTTGATATCAGGCTAAAAAACGCCCAGGTGACCGGAGATGAAATTCCTGACGTGGCCACCATTTCAAGCTGCGGCTTCATTGATACCATTAAGACGGTGGCTGAAATGAGCGGGTGGAAGGAAAAACGGAAGAACCTCAAGCCGGGTCAGGGGATCGGCATCGGCTGCTACAGTTTTATTTCAGGAGGAGTGTTCAACTGGTTCAACACTGATTATCCTTTCTCCGCGGCAGAAGTTAGGGCATTTTCAGATGGCACCGTGCATCTTCTCACCATGGCTGCCGATATCGGACAGGGCTCGGACACGGTCCTTAAACAGATCCTGGCGGAAGAACTGGGGCTGCAGATGGAGGACATCCGAATCACCTCTGCGGACACGTCCATGACGCCCCAAGCCGACTTGGGTGCATGGGGGAGCCGGATCACCCTGATGGGCGGTAACGCAGTAATTGACGCGGCGAAGAAGATCAAGGAGCAGCTTTTTGGGGCGGTATCGGCCCGGTTTAATCTTAACGTCATCCACGAGCTTGAATGTAAGAATGGAAGAGTGCAGTCAAAAGCCAAGTCCTCCTATGGGTTGAGCTTCGGTGAGGCCGTCGCTATGGTGCAGAGGGCCAACAGAGGGGAGCCTCTTGTTGCTCGCGGCTCATACACTCCGAGGGACAAGGGAATGGTGACCCCTGCCTTTGGTTTCGGCGCTCAGGTGGCTGAGGTAGAGGTTGACAGAGAAACCGGCCTCGTGAAAGTCAAGGAGATGTGGACGGCCCACGACTGCGGAACGGTAATCAACCCGAGGGGCGTTGAAGGACAGCTCGCCGGCTCCATTCAAATGGGACTCGGGTATACTCTGTCAGAGCAATTCGTCATGGACGGTGGGCAAACCCTCAACACCAACTTCGCGGACTACAAAATGCCTATGGCAATGGACATGCCGCCAAGCCAGGTGGCCCACGTTGACACGTATGAACCGGAGGGGCCCTTGGGGGCAAAAGAGTGCGGGGAAGGCCTTGCGTCCCCTACCGCACCCGCAATTTCCGATGCTGTCTATCATGCCACTGGTTATCGATGCAAAGACTTGCCCATAACCCCTGAAAAGATTTTGCAAGACCTTCAAAGAAGGGGGGCAGCCGACACGGATAGCAAGGACCCATTGCGGCGTTTGCAGGAAGTGGCGGCCACGCAAACCCAATTCAAACGGGGATAACCTCCTAAATGCCAAAATGTATATCGTAATTGCGTTTTGCTTCCCCCCTTTATTAGAAGGGGGGAAGATACAAATTTGACTGATAAGAGACAGCATTATTGAGGGCAACAATGCTGTCAAATAGGATTCCTACTTTTATGGCCGCTCACTCTTTGTTTGTTCGAGGATTTCTCGTAATGTTTCCATGAGTGCAGATTTCTGTTCATCGGAGTATTTCATCAGGTATCTTCTCAAGCTGCGCTCTTTGCGGTCGGAAATGTCCTTCAACACCTGTATTCCGGCCGGCGTGATTTGCAGCCTTTTTAGGCGGTCATCGTTGGGATCGCTTGTTCTGATAATAAACCCGTTTTTCTCTAATCTCTTGGCAATACCCGTCATGTTGGCGCTTGAAACCAACATGATTCTGTTCACATTCCTCATGGTATTTTGGCCGTTTTCGGAAGCATCCAAGACCCTGAGGAGGTTGTATTGAGAAAACGTGAGGCCCCATTTCTTAACAACTGCTGAAGAGTTTTTCTTGAAGCCCTCGGCGACCCGCACGATCGCCATCATCACCCTCTCATCTATACTCATATCACTCTTGTAGGCGTTATCAGACATGGCGTTGTGATCATCTCCAAATAAAGCATATTATTTAATAAATTAACTATAAATGATTAAATTGTCAATGCTTGAACGGAATACATTTTTGCCGGCCAAAGAGACAAGAAAGTGTTTACCAATTCCACCTCTCGGCCCTGGTTCCCTACAATCAGATTTCTAAGTGAAGGGTTCCCCCGCTCTGTGCACGGTAAAGTTCGAGGGCCGCCCATATTATCCTCCAGGCTTCTCGCACCTTGATTCCAAGTGTTCTCTATCTTGACAAAGATTGTTCCACCGGATATGTAATAGGCTCCCATATTGTTTCCGGGGGCAATAGATGACACCATGCAAGACTATCGGGGCCTAATGACTGGACTGGTTCTGGCTTTGACGGTTTGCACACAAACTGTTTGGTGCCAGGCGCAGTCCGTTTCCAACGCGGTAATTGAAAACCTACTCAGCAAGAGGCTTCCGGTGCACCATTACCCCAGGGAAGCCTATCTAAATCCACATTTCCACCTGAAAGGATGACGCCCACGCGCAGACCGGTCAGGTCTATTTTTTCTTCCCACAGGGCGCCCACTGCTACGGCGGCCGAAGGTTCGATGATGATTTTGACGCGTTCCCACACGAACCTCATGGCAGCGACATGCCTGCTTCACTCACCGTCACAACTTGCTCCACGTGCTTTTGGATGATGGGGAAAGTCAGGTCTCCAAGTGAAGTCCGAAGCCCGTCAGCGATGGTCTGCGGATTGACCGAGGGATGATTTGTCCCGCGGCCAGCGAGCGGAAGCGTCGTCAGCCTGTTCCGGTTCGGCCGCAAGGACACGAATTCGCGAAGAGAGTTCGGTCGCCGCAATTGCGGTACCGCTCAACAGCCCGCCGCCGCCCACCGGGGCAATGATGACTTCCAAATCAGGGACATCTTGCAACAACTCCAGCGCCGCCGTACCCTGCCTGCGATGACCTGATAATTGTTGAAGGGATGCACTACCGTCGCACCGGTCTGGGCGAGCACCTGGGCCTGTGTGGATTCACGCGCTTCGAGTGTTGGCTCGCAAAAGGTGATCTTGCCGCCGTAGCCCGCTACAGCCGCCTTTTTCACTGCCGGGGCATTGTGGGGCATCACAATATATGCCGGAATCCCACGTAGCCGCGCCGCGAGTGCTAGGGCCTGGCCATGGTTGCCGGATGAGTGTGCCACCACACCTCGCGCGGCCTCGTTTTCCGAGAGCGAAAATACGCCATTGCATGCGCCTCGAAACTTGAATGCGCCCACTTTTTGAAGATTTTCACACTTCAGAAAGACTTGCGCACCCACCTGCTTATTGAGACTCGCACAGGTAATTACCGGCGTGCGGTGCGTGTATGGCCGGATACGCGTGGCAGCCTGGAGAATTTCAATGATAGTGGGTGCGGCCATGTCTATTTGCGTCATCCGTACAAATCTCCTCTTGAATCTGCCAGGATATGTTGATGCCGTCACGATTATTTTCGCCGTCATTCCGGCGAACGGCTGAATCTAGCGCCGGCAGGGACGCCGGTGCCTACAATTTGGTAGCGGCGGGCGTCCCTGCCCGCCTTTTCCCGGCCCCCGGATCAAAGCTCCGCCGGACTCCGAGCCGGGTCTCGGGTGACCCCGCGAAATCGGGGCAATCGGACAAAAATATTGCCAATTGCTATAAGTTAGCGCCTACGCAGGCACAGGGCAAGAAAGCTCATCCCTTATTTAATAAACGAGCGAATGAATTCACTAGATTCTTCTTTCGTCCGGAAAATGCCGGAATGCACTTCCAGAAGTAATATCGACTTTGCCCCACCCTTCGCCAAATGACGGGGTAGGGCAGGACTCACTTTTCGCGCAGGGACAGAGAAATACGTTTTCGTTCTACGTCCACGTCCAGCACTGTTACCATCACCTTTTGTTGTGGCTTCACCACTTCTGCCGGGTCCTGCACAAAACGATCCGCCAGTTGGCTTATGTGAACGAGTCCGTCCTGATGGACTCCGATGTCTACAAAAGCCCCGAACTTGGTCACGTTTGTCACGATGCCGGGCAGCCGCATGCCTGGTTTAACGTCTTCGATTGACGTTACCTGCTCAGCGAAGCTGAAGGCTTCAAATCTGTCTCGAGGATCTCGGCCGGGCTTTGCCAACTCCGCCATGATGTCTCTCAGCGTGGCCAGTCCCACCTTTTCGGTAATGTAGTTCTCGGGGCGCAATTTCTTGCGCAGTTCGTCGTTTTCCATGAGATCCGTTACAGAGCAATCCATGTCTCGGGCAAACTGCTCGACTATTGGGTAGCTTTCCGGATGCACTGCGCTTGCATCCAGGGGATTCTTCCCGTCGCGGATACGCAAAAATCCCGCGGCCTGTTCAAATGCCTTTGGTCCAAGCCGGGGGACCTTTCAGAAGCTCTTTTCGCGAACGGAAAGGGCCATTGCTGTCACGGCGCATGACGATGTTTTTCGCCAGGACGGGTCCCAATCCCGAAACATAGGTGAGAAGCTCTTTGCTGGCGGTATTGACCTCCACACCCACTCGGTTCACGCAGCTCATTACCACGTCGTCCAGGCTGCGTTTTAGCGCCGCTTGATCCACGTCGTGCTGGTACTGGCCGACGCCTATGGATTTCGGATCTATCTTTACCAACTCAGCAAGAGGGTCCGTCAGGCGACGTCCGATGGAAACTGAGCCGCGCACAGTGACGTCCTGGTCCGGGAACTCTTCCCTGGCGGCCTTGGAAGCGGAGTATATCGAAGCGCCGCTCTCGTTTACCATAACCACGGTAATGTCTTTCGGCAGGCCAAGGGAACGGATGAACGCCTCAGTCTCGCGGCCTCCGGTTCCGTTTCCAACGGCAATTGCCTCGATTTGAAAACGCAGACACAATTCCTTCACTATCGTCGCGGCCTGCTCGGCCATTCTTTCAGATTGAAGGGGATAAATTGTGTCGTGGTGGAGCAGCTTTCCCTGAGCATCAAGGCAGACCAGCTTTGCGCCTGTCCGGAAACCCGGGTCCAGAGCCAGCACTCGTTTAGCCCCCAGAGGCGGGGCCAGAAGCAATTCACGGAGATTTTCCGCAAAGACTCGAATGGCTTCCTCGTCAGACCGTTTCTTGGCCTCTTGGCGCGTTTCTGTCTCCATGGAAGGTGCAAGTAGTCGCTTATATCCGTCCTCAAGCGCCAGTCTCACTTGCCGGGCGGCTTCATTGCGACCTTTTAGAACCAACTTGCCGAGCAGGTCCAGGGCTTCCTCTTCAGACGGGCGGATCTGAAGCGAAATCACCCCTTCTTTTTCGGCTCGGAACATGGCAAGTAGTCGATGTCCGGGAGCGGATGATATATTCTCACGGCAGTCAAAGTAATCCTGGTATTTTGAGCCCGTGCTCTCTTTTCCTGCGATCACCTTGGAGCGTACCTGCGCTTTTTCGAGAAATAGCCTACGTGTGGTCGCACGAACTGCCGAGTCTTCGTTAATTTTTTCCGCGACAATGTCACGGGCTCCTGCCAGGGCGTCTTCTACTGACGGCACCCCCTTGTCCGGATCCACGAAGCTCCGAGCTTCGCTTGCCGGATCAAATGGACCCTGTTCGTAGATGAGTTCCGCAAGGGGCTCCAGGCCTTTCTCACGGGCTATGGTGGCCCTGGTACGACGCTTCGGCCGATACGGCAAATAGATGTCTTCCAGTACGGCCATAGACTCCGCGGCCACGATCGCTTTCCCAAGATCTTCTGTAAGAAGCTCACGTTCCTCCAGGGATTTCAAGATAGCGTCGCGCCGCTTGTCGAGTTCCATAAGTTGTTCGAGACGATCGCGGATAATTGTTATGTGAACTTCGTCCAGGGAATCGGTGGCCTCCTTGCGGTAACGGGCAATAAAAGGCACGGTACAGCCGTCTTCCAGAAGCTCAGCCGCTGCCGATACCTGCTTGATCTTGATGCCCAATTCTTCTGCAATCTTTCTTGCATGATTCTCGTCAGCCATAATCCACATGTCCTTGGGAACTTGGTTCTTGTACCATTCTTTCAAGCGACGCCGGTAGGTTGAAGGATGTTGATACCGGGTCGGAAGATCTTTCCATCTCCAATCTCAAATTCACTTCTTATATTCGAATACCTTTTCCCCATCCATTGTGAGCACGGTCCAATAGTCTGTTTGGCCACCCTTGACTTGGAACTTTATGCATCGCCCCTCGCAGCCAAGTTCTGAAAGAATCACTTCAGTGCCTTTTTCCATGAGCAATCCGTCGGCGCTTAGATATTCGGCGGCAGCCTTGGTTTCGTTCTTTTCAAGGAGTCCTAGCAATTTCCTGAAACCTTCTTCAGTTTTCATAACCGGGAAGCGCCTGAGGGCCGTAGCGTCCATTGCCAAAGCTTGGGAAACAAGGCCCACAAGGCAGACAAATACCACGAATAGAGCACATAATTTTTTCATAGCGTCGTCCTCTTTTTGATACTATTGGCGATCAGGATTGTAATCCATTGAACCAATCGCAGGGGATTCCTAAAAAGTCAAGAGTACACGGCCGGCGGATATCCGCTCAGTTACGCGGGGAGGTCGAAGAATAACATTTCACCGCAGAGAACGCGGAGGGCGCAGAGAAGAGACCCATCAAATGTCTCTCAGCGATCTCAGCGGCCTCTGCGGTGAAATATCCCTATGGAAAGATGGCTCCAGTGTCGAAATAGGGCAACAGCGGCGCTAATAAAAAAAGAGCCCGACCTACGGGGTCGAGCTGGGACACGCCGTCAGGCGGTCGGGCTCACAAAAATCAACGGTGGTGAAATTGAGGAATCCCTCTTCTCGTCTGCCTATTAAGCCTCGGAGTGCAAGGCTAAGGCATTTACCATTTTGCGATTCCGGGGTTGACGCTGGTTCGTCTCTCGTTTCACCTGCCGACTAATATCCTGTAATCAGAAGATAAAGCCTAATTCCATGAATCCGCCTTCCAGGCTATCCTTCAGAAGGAAGTCGGATTGGGATTTCTTGAGACTCACCAGTCTATATCCGCCCTTCATGTAGCCCCAACGTGTGGCGTTGTTCAGGGGGATGGAGTACCGTCCACCCAACTCAACGTCCCATCCCTCAACGTCATCCAGGAATATGGCGCCTGCCTTGGAATCGCAGGAAAACGTGGCCCCGTTACATGTCGTGGTCAAACAGCGCTGTACTTCCAGGCCCACCATTGAGGAATCGGTGTTCTTGCTGAATGTTTGCTGAAGGGTGCTGCACGGGGAGCAATTGACATCTATCCGGTCATCTACGTGAACCCAATCAGCGAATACGCTAACTTTCGAGGTGCAGGTACGGACTGCGTCGTAAACCAGGCCCACTCTGTGGTAGGCGTGCTGCCACTTTGTCTGTATCGGCAGGCCGCCGGTGAAGAGGAAGTTCCCGAAGACGAACTGTCTGCTAAAGTCAGGCAACCCGCCGCCAGTCAACTCAAAGGGGATGACCGAGTAACGGACCGCCCAATTCGGTCTGAACTGATACCTTGCCTTGATCTCCACGACAGCCGCGTGTTTAGGCAGCATCAAGTGAGTCGCTAAAATCCGCGGCAAGCCAGTCATCGCCTCCCTGACCGGCATACCCGTAGAAATTGGATGAGTAGCGAGGCCACTGGACTTTCCCTGTTATTCTTGCAAAGAAAACCTGCGCTCCGATTTCCCATTGCCCCGGCAATGGCGCAGGCAAAATGCAGCCAGGCCCAGCTCCGTAGGGCAAGCCAAATACCGGCCTAATTTTTGTTATTCCAAACGGCGGCGGACAAGCTAAGATGGCCGGCACAGATCCTGCCTTGGAGGCCATTGTGGGGCGTGGTTTAGCTTGTTGAGCCTGAGGTACGGGGGGCGTGCTTGCTTTATCCGGTGCAAGCAGCATCTGCGCTGATTGCTCGGGACTCGCTGCCCAGGAAGTCGCGGATAGAATTGTCAGTAGGAAAATAGCTAGACATACCAGTAGCGTATAAGGTATTCTTCTCAACATACCCTTCCTCCCAGCATGAGTTGTTGGGGTCCCTTTAAAACCAATTCTAAATTGTGTCAAGAAAAAAATATCAAATATTCAAGAAATTGGAGCAAAAACAGAGAAAATCAGTTGTAATATCTATTAATTAGTGGTTGTGATAATTATGATAACATACTGATAAAACATGACTAACTACGTGGCATCAGTTCAGTTGCCCGTTGCCCTCGATCTCCTCCCCAATCCATGCCACGAATCAAACTCTCTTAAAGGGAAGCGGCCGGCTCTTTCGGGCTGCGTTTTACGTCGATCCGTTGGATGTCCGCGGAACATGGAGAAAATCAGCGAAGGCAAAGAAAATAGACCTCACCCCAATAATGGCAGGGCCTTGGGAACCCACCGGGTGGGTGGTCGTCGCATAGTTCCGGTCAGTAGGTTCGGTCACGCGGGAGAGGTGCAAGCAGCTTTCTCTATGCGGTATCGATGCTTTCGCGACGGGCTACCGCTCGCGTCGCTCCAAGCAAGCTTAACATGATTGTCCTCAAAACCAAGAATCACATAGTCGCCGTTGGGCAGTGTACAAGCGGAAAAGCGGTCACGGCCAAAAAAATTGTATTCCGCTCTCAGACCGTTCAGGTGGATGATGTCTCCGATTTGCATAATCCCTCTGTTTCGCAAGGCGGGCAATCGTTGTCCAACGCCTCGCGTACCACCGTGCTCAGTGCCAATCAGTAAGGAACTGTCGGCCCGATGATGAAAGTGTGTCGCAATTCGGTCTTCCGAATTGCGATCACGGTAGGTCTCACCACGAAGATTGCGCTTGTGGGAGAGGAGTCTCAGGTCTGATCCTTCGACGTTCCCACTTTAACTACGCACAAGACGAGGCCAAAGCGGAAACCTCCCGGACGCTCACCTTCGTGGACGATCAGGCCAGAGTTCGCAGTAGCAAGCTCTCACCTGATCTTCATGATGGGATTACAGAGAGTGGTTTACCAGCGCGATCCTCGCGCTTCTCGCCGCTCTCCGCCTCCGGAACTGGTCTTCGGGCGAGCCTCGTTCACCTTGAGGCTGCGGCCGCCGAGATCCTTGGAATCAAGTTCCTGGATCGCCTTAAGGCCTTCTTCCCGGTTTTGCATTTCGATGAATCCGAATCCTCGAGACCGGTTTGTAAACTGGTCAACGATGATCCTGGCGGAATCTACTGCGCCATACGCTTCAAACAAGCCCTTGAGCTCGTCCTCACTGGAATCGAAGGACAGGTTTCCAACATAGATTTTAATACTCATTCACTCACTCCTTGAGAAAAAAGCACACCCGACACATTTCGCGAGAGTGCGTTTACGGTTACGAACAAGGGCTGTTTGTGAACGGGGATAAAACGACTGAGATTACAGGGTGATGATCCGCGGCACGGGGCCTATGTCCTAAGATCTTAATTCTTGCATGACGCCCGTGGTCCTTGACGTGAGGTCAACTGGAGAAACACAAGTTAAGGTTCAATTTAAGTATAGGCATAGAAACTTTGCTTGTCAAGCGATCCGGCCCTCATGATCCACCGCCCGATTTCGCATCAGTCGTTTGACGATCTATGGGAGCCAATATGTGTGCGCTGAATTCCTTCGCGTTTCTGAAACAAATATTTTCTGAAAGACTGGTACACAAACCACTGGCAGAGCATCAAAATCGAACCTATGACACCTAAAACTATTAGATTTCTGTTCATGCGAGGTCCTCGGAATTTTCGGCCCGAATCCAACTACTGAAATAGACTATTACTTTTGGTAGTCCGTAGGCAGACCAATCAAAACCGGAAAAGAAAGCATGATTATCCACACCAGCACAATTACACCGCTTGCTCCCGCTACGGAATACGCTATCAGCCGCCCGAATGGACGACCCCTGATCCAAAGCACAATGAAAAACAACGAATAAAAGAGGGACCACAGAAGCCAAGGTATGAGGAGAATGATGTCTTTGCATCCGCCACCGAAATTCAAATACCCTTCCGAAATCAGGAATCCCCAGAGAGGCGTAAGAGCCAATGGAAGCAGACATACAGCTATTTTCGTCAGGAACCTTAGCATCGTCGAGCTGTCGGTTCTTGGGATCATGGCTTCACCTGTCGTTCTTCCCAGCCTGGATGGAGAGTTCTCACCATTGTTGTCATAGGGCGCCATTTGCGTTGAACTTGAAGGTGTCCGTCAATGCCGAATCGACTGCATTGAACGCTGCCAGCCGCTGATCGCTCCGCTGCAACACGCTCTCGGTTTAATCTGCCTTGCTCGTCGGCTTTCAGCAGAGCGTACATTACACGATAATACTGGTCGGAATCCCAACTGATAAGGATCAAGTCAACTCCTGCATTTAACGCTTCGATGCTCCCGTTGTCCATACCCGCGCTGCTCCGGTAAACTGCCATCATGCTGAAGTTGTCGGTAATGAGCACGCCGTCATACTTCCATTCGCCGCGTAACATGCCCGCAATCACCGACGATGACATAGAGACCGGGCGTTCGCTATCTATCGCGCTCAATCGCACGTGCCCAAGCATAGTGAAAGCTCCGCTTTGACTCATCAGGGCACGGAACGGCACCCAGTCAGTGTTGGTCAGTTCAGTGACGGAAGTCGTAAGGTTTGCATGGGCGAGATGGGTGTCCTCAAACACCCGACCCAATCCGGGGAAATGCTTCAGGGTGCAACGCACACCCGCCTCTTCCAGGGCAGCACAGTACCAGGCAGCCACCTGAGCCACAACCGCGGGGTCGCTGGAAATGGCCCGTTGAAAGATGCGTGTGTACCGATCGTTAGGATTTACGACCTGATGGTTTAGGTCCACCACCGGAGCGAAATTGAGGTTGACCCCGAGTTCTGCGAGTTCCCGCCCTTGTGTAGCGCCGAATTGCCGGACGGCTTGTTCACGCTGGACCGCATCTGTATAACGTTCCACGATCTCCGAGAGCGGGGGCAGGCGAGTCAGGGGCGGCGATAATCGCGAGACTACTCCGCCTTCCTGGTCTGTTGCAATCCACAGGGGGAGCAAGCCTTGTTCCTGGCGTATACGTTGAATGGACTGGATTTGCTCTCGGATCTCAGCAATGCTCTTGCCACGAACATTGTTGCTCGAAAGGAAGACTCCCGCGACAGCCCTGAGCCTGACCAGTTCCCGGACTTCCGCCAGGTCACGGTAACCGACAATCAGATGCCGTCCCAACTTTTCCAGCCGAATGGGATCAGCCAGCAGGACCTGGTGGCGGACCCAGTGAAACCGGGCTTCCACAGCCAGAGTGGCAGTCAACGCAAGGGTAGCTGCGAGCATGCCCAGTTGACTAATCAATCTGAGGGCCCGTTGCTCGGCGCGGGAAGTTATCAACACCCAGATTTGGGCCAGGATCAGGCTCAACGGCAAGACGATCAGCCCCTTTAGTGCCCAAGGTCTAAATTCCGCCAGAAAAGGGGATCGCCAGTCCCAGGCGAAGGGGACAAGAGCAAGGGCTATCAGGAGCATCAAAACAGACACGAAGAGTTTCATCGTTCTAACTTTAGCACCCAAAATTGAAAAGACCGAGTATCTAGGCGTCATGAACCGCTGCACACATTCCAAGGTATATGCCCACCAACCCAACTGCGAGAAGTGTCAGGAGACACCTGGACCCTGTACCAAAACACGCGGTTGAAAGGCATTCCAGCGGCTGAACCGCCACCTATGAAGCCGGCTGAACCTCACCAAGCTTGTCTCCGTCGTGGACCGGGGCTATCTTTCCGGAACACAGCATCCCAATCAAGACGACCCGTGATTTGCATTATTATGAAGAGCGTGGCAACGCAGAGAACCGTTATTGCCAGACCGGTATATCCCTTGAAGAAAAAGCTATACGAAAAGAGCACCAGAAACACCAATTGTGAGATTCCGACCTGTAGAAAAGCAAATCGTGGCCCAACAACGAGCCGCATGTAAGAAATCACCAGAGCGACGGAAACCACCGAAGCGATGATAAAAGACGCATGCACGGAAATATGGTCCACCAGATATGCCAGTAAGAGATGGAAGCTGAAAAACGCGGCTCCTATAAAGAAATAATTCATCGGGTGAATTCTGATTTGCCTTACCGTGGTTATGACAAAAAGGAGGAAAAAGAAGAGAAACAGCGAGATCGGAGCAGCATAACTCACCTGGCTGACCCATGGTCCAGGGTTGAGTTTGTGCGGCATGGTCATCCCTATTTTGACACTGCTCAAAAGGTTCGTGTATGCCCACTGAAGCTTCCAGCCCTTGGAGGTTTTCTCCTTTTTTGTCGCGGAAATGCCGTTCTCAGGAAAATCGATCTGATCAAAGTCGGTGTTCATAGTGAGCGAGAAGTTTTTGACCTGATTGACGCTGGAACCAAAATCGTACCACCATTCATCCATGCCGCTTGTTACATAACCGACTTCCACGAACTCGGTCTGGCCCGGAGCCAACAATAGCGCCCTGGTCAATTTGCCTTTGTGGATGGGAAGATCCGTAATCTGTTTCCCGCCCACAAGAAACCGTGACATTGTCGTAAATTGCCTTTTCAGAAGGGAACTTGAATTCAAAAGTGGTGCACTTGGGCGCTTCCGTGGGATTAGTAATCTCATACCGACCTCCGAACTTAACGCGGTATGTTGAATACCAGAGCAAGCCCTTCTGTCGAGGTTCGAGGCTCAGGTCTACAGCAAGGTTGCTGGCCTGAAGAGAGACAGGGACTCCCGGTCCATCGGCCTTGCAACCCACCGACGGTTCCTGTTTTTGCGGTTTTTGCTGTTTTTCCTTGCTTACGGCCCGAGCAAGCGCCGTCGGGGCCTCCTGTTTCTGCTTCGTTCCCCAGAGTTCCCCCACAGCCCCGCGCAACTTTTTGTCATATTCGTGCGTTCGATTGTCGACGGTTGTGCCAAGGGCAATCCAGGTCGCGGCTGTACAGAGATAGATCACAAAGATGGGAGCAATCCGCCTTATCATATCAACCTCCTTCTTGCGCTCGGCTAATACCCGCCGTGCGATAAGACTCAAAGTGACTGCTTTTCGCTGCCACGGCCGTCACAGCGTCAACTCGCGCTGTGGCGTCCCCCCCACCAATGGGGTGACCATGACATCCGTTCGTGCAACGGTGATGACAAAGATGTGGAGAGATTGTGGAAATTTTGTGCAATTTTGGTGCAAAGGAGCGGAAAGGCTGTCGAGAGCGATAAAGCGTAGGAAATGATTGTTTCTATACGACCGCGCAGAGTAATATGAACAAGGATTGGATCTTTCGCTCCGTTAACACGGATCAACGCTGTTAATTCTCAGCAGATCGTTGTTGTCCCGTAGGGACCCGTGACAGTAGCCTGGCGATTTATCGCCAGGTAACCCGGATTTCTCGAAGAAATGAAGTCCTGTAGGGACGACCGAAGATCAATGCAATACAATGGTAGAATCTGTCGTCCCGGCTGGGACTCACAAATCGTGGCGGCGACGCTTGGCCCTGGCGATGAATCGCCAGGCTACTTTCAGTCGCCCCTTTGGGGCTCTCCAGTGGAGCAAATAAAACATTCCATTGAGCAATAAACCAGTGCCATCAGACGAAGCAGACCATGAGCAAACCCCGTCTAATCCTTATTGTTGACGATGATCCCCATATCCGGGAAGTGGTCCGGTTTGCCCTTGAAAACGCGGGCTTTATCACCGCTCAAGCCGCGGACGGCCGGGAAGCGGTCGAGCAGTTCCTCTCCGTACACCCTGATTTGGTGGTTCTGGACATCCTCATGCCGGAGATGGACGGCACTGAAGTATGCCGCCAAATTCGTTTGCAGTCTCCGACACCCATCATTTTTCTCTCGTCCCGCGACGAGGAGGTGGATCGCATCGTCGGTTTGGAACTGGGCGGAGACGACTATGTCACAAAGCCTTTCAGCCCAAGGGAGCTGGTGGCCAGGGTGAAAGCCGTACTTAGAAGGGCTGAGACCAACCAGGCTGTCACAGGCCAAACCGAGAAGGAATCCTGTGCCAAAAATGTTCTTCGGCATGGCCGCCTGGAATTGGACCTTGACCGCTTCGAGGCCCATTGGGACGGAAAACCAGTGGTGCTCACCATCACGGAATTCGGGATGATCCGGACGCTCCTGAGCTATCCCGGCAAGGTGTTCACGCGAGACGAGCTGATATCCGCGGCGTACACCTACGACAATGTCGTGACCGATCGGACCATTGATAGCCACATTCGCAGGGTTCGCCGGAAATTTGCCGAGGCGGGCGCGGACCCCATAGAAACCGTTCATGGCCTCGGGTACCGACTGGGGCCATGCGTGAAGGCATCCGAATGATGCGGTGGCGTCCCCGTCTTGCCAGCATCCTTTTGGCAGTCAATCTGCTGATATTCCTTTTGCCGTTGGGCGGGATCGCTATCCTTACGACTTTATGAGAGCGAGCTGATACGGCGGACCGAAGCGGAACTGAATGGCCAGGGCGCTTTCGTGGTATCCATCTACCGTACCGAACTGCTGAAGTCACTGAGTTCAGGCGGAGCCGCGAGCGTGGGGAGTTCCGGCCTCTCTACCTACGGGCTGGCTCTACCGCCAAAGCCTCCCAGCCCGAAGAATCCCGATGATCCCTGGACGCCGATTGAAGCCTTGCTGGACATAGCCAAGGACCGTATCTATCCCAGAGCACCCAACGCCAAGGAATCGGACGCGCCCCCAGACCCGCTGGCTCAGTCAGTGGGGAAACGGCTCACGCCAGTGTTGATGGCAGCGCACAGAATCACCCTTAGCGGAATCAGGGTCACTGATTTTCGAGGGGTGGTTGTAGCATCCACGGGACGGGATATGGGGAAATCACTCGTGGACCAGGAGGAAGTCAGGCGAGCACTCTCGGGACGCCATGTCAGTTTGCTCAGGCAGAGGGTCGACGAGGTATCGGCTTTCCCCATCCAATCCATTAGTCGTCGCGCCAGGGTGAGGGTCTTTGTAGCAATGCCGATTATCGAACGCGATAAGTTGCTCGGCGCAGTTTTGTTGTCAAGAACGCCGTTGGATTTGTCCAAGGCACTACATCTAAACAGGTACTATCTACTGGGTGGCGGTGCGGCGGTTCTTCTTTTGGTTTGCATTGTGACGATTATGACGACCCTGATGGTAACTCGGCCTATCAAAGCTCTTATTCGTCAGGCACAACAGGTCACTCGTGGCGAAAAGGGTGCTGTTCCTGTTCCTCTGGCGAACCCCGGCACGTACGAAGTGGATCTCCTGTCGAAGGCTCTGGTTAAGATGTCTGCCACCCTGGAAGGCCGGGCAAACTACATACGCACTTTCGCATCCAATGTGTCTCACGAGTTCAAGACCCCTCTTACATCCATTCGCGGGGCGGTGGAACTCCTGAAGGATCATTTCGCGGACATGTCCCCGGAGGATCGCGAACGTTTTCTCCATATCCTGGAACAGGATGCAGATCGTCTTACTGAGTTGGTCCGACGGCTACTGGATCTTGCCAGAGCCGAAGTGGTGCAGCCGGGTTCTGAACAGGCTCGAGGTGGCTGAAGCGTTCAACCGGGTTGCCGACAGGTTCCGCTCGCGACGGTCTGAACGTGACCTTTGACGCCACACCTGACATGAGGCCGGTGGCTATGGCGCCTGAGGTGCTGGAGTCCATCCTGTCAAACCTCGTGGACAATGCCCGGCAGCATGGCGGCCCGGAGGTGCACGTTCATCTTTCAGCGCACCCCGAGAATCATGCGGGAAGAAATCTCGTTGGAATCACAGTTCAGGATGACGGCCCTGGTGTATCTGCATCCGATTCGAACAGGATCTTCACGCCGTTCTTCACCACAGCGAGGCAGTCCGGAGGCACCGGCCTGGGGCTGTCCATAGTTCAGGCGCTGGTGGTTGCCCACCACGGAACCATTGCTCTGGAGGAAAGTCCATCGGGCGCGCGATTCCGTATCCTGATTCCGGAAGATTCTAATCACCCCGCACAAGGGAAAAGATCGTGAAAGTGGAGAGACGTAGGATCTAGTGTGCTGACGGAGCTGTCGCGGACCTGGAATTCTGATGTGGAATATTTCCTTTTTGTCCGCTGATGCAGGCCGGCGTTTGCTTTAGCCGGGTCAGCCGGGCCCCTGGAGCGCTCCTTAGCAGAGTGAAATAAACAATCCATTCTGGTTTCAAAGCAAGACATTAGGCTCGGATCACGTAAATGAAAGGAGGTCACGATGGCTACTTCAGATTTGGGCAGAGTTAACTCCTCTGCAGGGGAAGGCGAAAATGAAGGCACCCGATCAGGTCATGTTCAGCCTGTGTCAATCAGACGCAGATCAGCCGGAACATGGGGCTATGGCGGGCGGAGTGCCGCAGCTGGCCCTTTTCCTAACGGGAACGGACGCATGGCCTGGCGCCCAAAACGTCTGTCAAGTTTAGGCGTCGCTGTTGTGGCGCTGGTTTGTGCAATTTCGTGTTTCGCGCAAACCACACTGGCACTGGAGATTTCCTTTCGCAGCTTTAGCGGCTCCGCGGCTATTGGCCCTCCCGCGGATGACTATGCCGCAAAGCTGCTGAGTATCTCAACGATCGCTCTCGGTGAGGCCGGACAGGTCAAGTTCGTCAAGTACAAGCCCACTCCGGCGATTCCCGGAGCATTCAAGGATATTATGGCCGCTGTGTCCGCGGGAGGGCCCCTGGCAGGGGGCACAGGTTTCGACGCCGCCTATATTTCAGGGTCGGAGCTCAACCCGACATGGGGGTTCATATACAACTCAGGAATCCCGTTCGGCCCCAACTTCGATGAGTTCATGGGTTTTCTATTTGGGAAGTCTATCGACGACGGCGCCGAAAGGGGCATAGACCTGCTCCAGCGCACACTAGACAACAACGGCAAGAACGTCGTGGCGGTTCCCATTGTGGGAAGCAGTCAACAGGGCTCCGGCTACTTCATGATGCCCGTCGGGGCTGCCGGATCGATGCCCGGCATCGGCCTGGCCGGCTTGTGCCAACAGAACTGGACATTCCGCTACCTGCCGCCAGCCCAGTTCGTTCTTGATCGCGCGTGCGACAACCTGGTAACGGGCGGGGTCATTCCGAAAAAGAACATCAAGTTTATAACCGCCATCGCGGGAGGAGGGTCTCTGGTCAAGGCCGTGACCGACGGCCATATCCAAGCATTCGAGTTCGCGACTCCTCTCGACGACGTCTCACAGCTTTTCGGACTTCCCGAGGGTAATCCCGGCACCGTGGGCACCAGGTACCTGCACTTCCCTGGCTGGCACCAGCAATTTCTGATCACCTATATGATCATCAACAAGAACGTGTGGAACAAGCTGAGTCCGGCCCAGCAGGCGCTTGTCGTGAGCGTTGGTCGCGACCACGTCTTGTCGTCGTATGGCGAAAATCTCAGACAGCAAGGAGCTAAACTCAAACAGATTCTGACAGCCAACGACAATGATGGGATTTCCGAAAACGACCTGGTGCTGGTGCATTGGCCTGAGAGCGATCTGGCACTGCTCAAGGATGCGACCATTCAATTCCTGAACGCTCGGGCCTCCGATGCGAAACTTAGCGAACAAGACCGGAAGGATTATGGCAAGATTCTAGAATCGCTCAGGAAGTATGTCAGCAGCAACAGCGGGTACTGGAAGGTGCGAGAAGTGCCCAACCACCTTCGTTTCCAAGGCTGGTACGATCCTGAAGGTAAGCAGAGTTGGGATCAGAATCTGAAGTAGACCTCATTCGCGGCCCTGAGATCAGGCCCCGCTGCAAAAAACTGTACGTGGAAAGGAGAAAACCATGAAGAAGCAGATCTGCGCAGTAGTGTTTTTGTTGCTGATTTCCTATTGGCTGACGAGTCTTCTCACTCCGGATTTTGCGCTTGCCCAGGCGCCAGACACCAAGAGTTCGATTCTACTGACCATTTTTCTCAAGCACGACCAGACCAAAACCCTGGAGGAGATCAACAAGCACCTGGACAATACGGGCTTTTGGAAAGAATTCCCTCCGGAAGGGACCGAAGTAGTCTCGTGGTATGTGATGATGGGCATAGGGCAAGTGATAACGCTTCGCGTGCCGGCGGACAAGTTGCGAGAAGTCAACTTGGCAATCGAGAAGCGTGCGTGGGGCACGTACAGGTCAGAGTTTTATGCGACGTACAACTTTAGGCCGGTCTGGGAGGCGACCTTCAGGAAGAAATAGGTAGGCAGCCGCAGCCAAAATGTCATCCGGAACATATTCGGTATCCCAATGGCCCACGATTTTTTCCATTTTCTCAAAGGAAATGATACTATACGTCTAACTTAACAAGTGGTACATATTCGATAGCAGGGCGCAAAAGATGCGGGAACCTCCCCCCGCAGGAGTGAGCAATGCAGAGCCCAAAGATTAGGGTCCTTCTCGTCGAAGACGACAAAGTCGACTACATGGCTTTTCTGGGGCTCCTCAAAAACAATCCCCTTGCATATGATCACGTTCGAGCGAACTCCGTTGCTGACGGGAAGAAGGCCTTGCTGAATCAGACTTTCGACGTGGTCTTCCTCGACCATAAACTGGGAGATGGCACTGCCTTCGACCTTTTCGATGACGTGCCTAAAAATGTCCCGATTGTTATTATTACCGGAAGTGGGGACGCAGAAGTGGCTGTGCGAGCCATGAAGTCCGGAGCCGTGGACTATGTAATCAAGGACCCGAGCGGCAATTGGGTTCAGACGGTTCCGCTCGCGATTCTCAAAGCGGTGAAAGCGAAGGAGGCGGAAGAGCTCGCGAAGAGTGTCGCAGAGCACACCAAAGCGTTGGCCACAGTAAATGAGCAGCTCAAGGCCGAAATCTCTAGACGAGAGTTGATGAGTCAGTCGTTAAAGGCCTCGGAAGAAAAATATCGGTTGTTGGTGGAAAACTCTGCCGAGGCCATTTTCGTCATTCAAGACGGCATGCTTAAGTTCGTCAATGCCAAGACTGTTGAACTGTCCAAGTTTTCAAGAGAAGAATTGACCTCTCGCCCTTTCTACGAGTTCGTGTACCTGGAAGACCGGGTCATGGTTATGGATCATTACTTGCGACTCATCGAGCATGACGAGGCTATTTACGGGCTTGAGTTCAGATTTCAGGATGGCAAGGGCGATGTTCGATGGGGCTCGGTTAGTGCTATTTCAATCGTCTGGGATGACCAAGCGTCGGTGCTCTGTTTTGCGACAGACATTACGGACCGTAAGCAACTGGAAGACAAAGTTGCTGAGGGCGAAACATTGCTCCGGCACCTTGTCGAAGGGGCGAATGACATCATATTCATCACAGACGAAAAGGGGCTCTTCACCTATGTTAACCCCAGTGGCTTACGGATTTCCGGGTATTCGGAGGAAGAGGTTATTGGCAAACATTTCACTGAGTTGATAGTCCCGGAATACAGAGAGCCGACTGAAACATTTTATAAAAAGCAGTTTGCAGAGAGGATTCCCAACACATATTACGAGTACTGCATCACCACGAGTCAAGGAGAAACGCTTTGGCTTGGTCAACAGGTGCAATTACTTATGAAAGGCGACAGAGTTCTTGGATTCCAATCGATTTGTAGGGATATAACCGACCGTCGTAAAGCAGAGGAGTCTTTGCGGGAAAGTGAAGAAAGATTCCGGCAACTGGCTGAGAGTGTTGACGACATCTTCATGTTGATTCAGCCTGGTGACCCATATTCATTCGTTTACGTCAGTCCAGCCTATGAACGTCTGACCGGTGGCACGGTGGACGAACTATATGAAGACCCTACTAACTGGCTATCAGTGGTCCATGAGGAGGATAGGTCGCTGGCTGCTCAGATGGTTAATTCATTTATTCAATGTGACGAAGATTCTGACGGCGAATTCAGGATTGTCAAGCCGGGTGGAGAGATTCGATGGATATGGACAACCGGATTCCCGATCAAGAGTAGCGAAGGAAGACCCTGCCGTTACGCCGTCACTGCTCGAGATATCACTCAGCGCAAACTGGACGAAGAAAAGCTGGAGCATCTCGTCATGGAAATAAAGGATTTTGCTTACATCGTATCCCATGACTTTCGTGCTCCCTTGATAAACATAAAGGGATTTGCGGGCGAACTCAAGACAGCAATAGAAGCAGTCAGACCGGCAGTTCAGATGGGGCTACCTCGTTTGAACGACAAACAGAAATCACAAGCGTTGAGTGCTCTGGCCGAAGACCTCCCCGAAGCCCTAGAATTTATCAATTCTTCCATATCCCGACTGGACAATCTCATAAATGCCATATTGGATTTATCTCGCCTTGAGAGGCGTGAGCTTTCCTACGAACCTTTGAATATGAATCTTCTCGTCAATGAGACTCTCAAGTCGTTGAACTATCAGCTCACTATGGCCAATGCAAAAGTTAATGTCGGTAAATTGCCCGAGTGTGTGGCGGACCGGCTGGCCATGGAGCAGATAATGACAAATTTGCTGGGCAACGCTATGAAGTACCGAGATTTAATACGTCCGCAGCAGGTAAGCATCACCGGCCATCAGTTTCCTCATGAGACGATGTTTATAGTCCGTGATAATGGACGCGGGGTGGAATCGGCCTACCTGAGCCAAATATTCCAAATATTCAACCGTGGATCCAGTCAAGATGTCCAGGGCGAAGGGATGGGCTTGGCGTACGTGAGAGCTCTTGTTCGTCGCCACGGGGGCAGGATCTGGTGCGAGTCGCAACTTGGCCGGGGATCAACTTTTACATTTACCGTTTCCAATCATTTAGCAAAGAGGCCTCCAGATGAGCAGTCCTGATTCGGTGACGATCTTACTGGTTGAAGATGACCCTGGGCATGCAAGACTGATTGAGAAAAACTTGCGAAGAGGCAGAATCACGAACGAACTCATCATAATTCGCGATGGCAAAGAGGCAGAAGACTACCTCTTTGGCGAAGGCAAGTACGTGGGGTTGCAACGTCCTTCACAGCTACTCGTTCTGCTGGACCTGAATCTCCCGGTAAAGGATGGCTTTCAGGTCCTCCAGCGCCTGAAGTCGGACGATAAGACGAAACTCATCCCGGTGGTCGTTGTCACAAGCACTGACGACAGTCGTGAAGTGTTGCGGTGTTATGAATGGGATGTAATGTGTTCATAACAAAACCTGTTGATTATCAAAAGTTTTGCGATGCCATAAAAAATCTTGGGCTCTTTCTCTCTGTGGTTTATGGCCCAACAAAGGGTAGCACAATGGTCTCGCCCAGGCTCGTTCGCGTCTTATACATGGAAGATGACAAAGGCTTAGCGCTACTGATGCAGCGCAAGCTGAAACCTTTCGGCTATCTGGTCGACCTGGCCGTTGACGGCACTGAGGGTCTGGCGATGTGTGAGAGGGCAGCCTGGGATGTACTGATCGTTGATCACAAGATGCCAGGATACAGCGGGCTTGAGGTGATCAGAAACCCTGGCGGAGAGAAAAGCATTGCCCGCTTCGATTATGATCACCGGTGTGGGTGACGAAACGGTAGCTGTAGAGGCAATGAAGCTGGGCGCGAGCGACTATGTCATCAAAGATACAGGCGGCAGATACTTGGAATTGATGCCTTCAGTAATCACGCAGGCGCTG
>CAVUIT010000012.1:0-1169640 GCA_963741625.1 uncultured delta proteobacterium | reverse complement strand
TGCCTCTTCACAGGTTTGAGTGAGCAAGAGGGGAAGAGAAAATTGCGGAACCTCCGAGTATCTGGAATACCGGATCCTGATTGACTGTCTTAGCGACCCGTTACATGGCGTAAGGCATGCCGTTCCCGCCGTTGGAGGAAGACTCCATTATCTTATACCCGTTATCTTCCAGGGCCTTGAAAACCGGGGCCGGATCGTCCGCCTCCAAACGGAGGACGACCCTGACCTTGTCGATCCGGCCTCAGGGACCGTGAAAATGGAGCGGGCCTTTGCACCGGTCTCCTCGACCGTCGACAAAATCTTCGTTAAGGTCCCTCTTTCCAGAGCGACGTTCGTTAGTGTGATCCGTGTGCGATCTTCTTCGGCTTCCAGGATCTTGAAAAGCGTCACGAATATTTCGCGGTCCGACACGACGCCCACCACCTTATCCCCGTCCATAACCGGGAAACTGCTTATTTTCAGTTCCTTCCCTTGATAAGGATTTTCTCCACCGTGTCGTCTATAGAGACGGTAACGGGCATTCGGACCATTAGGTCTTTGACTTTAAGCTTGTTGCAGAAGTAGTTCATCTCGCAGAGATCTCCGCTGCCACTCACGCACAAGGCAGCCTCGCTGAGATCCCTGCGGTGGAGCACTCCACGCAACCGACCGTTGTCCACCACAGGCAAGATCTTCAGATTGTGCTGCCGGATCAGTGAGAGAGCATCGGTGGCCAGTGCGTCACTGGATATAGATACTTGAGCCGGCAACATCCAGTTTCTTACATACATGAGGGCCTCCCTTCGGATGGGACGAAGGATCCGAAAGAACTCCGTCCGGATATCAATCACCCTTTGCAATGATGGAAAGACCGCCCGTGGCGGCCGCCCGAGGAAAAATTTCTATGCAAGCTTCTACGACAGCCTCGGCAAACTCCTCATCCTCAAGGTTCGCGTCAACCTCACGGGTTAAGACCCTGGGACTAGCTTTCGCTCGGAACACATCCAGAAAAGCCCTGTCTTCCTTTTCCTCAAACATGTCGCTCGACGGCTGGTCTATGGCAGACCAGCCCCTTTTTGGAAAAAGAAAGATGGTCGGCCCACTGGAGACATTCAACTTCTCCGCAAATATCTCGGCCACCAGCTCCATTTCTTCTACGGATAAGCGGAGGAACGTGCGCAGTTCGTCCATTTCGAACTTCTTCCGTTGGTGGTATTCAGGTTTATAGCGTGATTTCCTCGGGCTCATGAGGTTCACTCCTCCCGGCGCTATGACCTGTGGTATACCGAGCCTGCCCGCTGCCGTGAGTCGGTCCGGGCCTGCGGCCCGCATGCCTCCCAGAGCTTCTTCTCCCACTCCTCCAGGGGCCAGGTCTACTACCGCGTCAAAGAAGTTCCGGGAGATCATGTCTTCCATAGCACGATCACAGACGCCTGCAGCGGAGAAGCCGATCACCTGGAACCCTTCTGTCTCCAAGCGTTGCCGCACATGATGCGAGCATTTTTCCGTGGGGCCGAACATTGACATCGCCACGAGTGGCTTGCCGCCCCGGTGAGCGGACTCAACGGTGAGCGGTTCAACTTGTCCCATGGAGGCTATAGCCGCGGCGGCTCGGTCAAGGACGTTCTTCAGGGGATCGGTCAAGCCCGAAATTTCGATAACCGTGTGAAAAATGGCCAAATCACCAGTTCCGATGTACCTAGTCGAGAGTCCGGGCAGGGCTGCGGTGGAAGATACCATCATCTTGGGAACTCCGAACGGCAACGAACGCATCACATCTGTGGCCATGAGACTCCCGGTCGAGCCACCCAGCCCTATAACCCCTGCTAGACGACCTTCATTGAACATTTTCAATGCGATGGCGCTAGCCCCGTAGATCATTTGCCGGGTGATTTTCTTTCTTTCGTGGGACGCTCGGATTTCGTTTATGTCAGAGCCCGCAGCTAGAGCCACCGCATCCGGCGGTATGTCAGCCCCCTCAGAGCTGCCAGACATTCCCATGTCTAGTATGAGCGGATTTCCACGACGCCCCACTATTTGGTCCCGCAGGTAAATCGTTTCCGGACCTTTTGTGTCCATGGTGGACAATATCAGAATCACGCGTTCCATCAGCATTTGCCCTCCGCGGCCACCTTTTCCCTGATCTCCTTCTTCAGGATCTCTTTGTTGACCTTTCCGGAATCGCCCACAGTGGGAAAGGCGGACACAATCTCCAGCCGCTCCGGGAGTTTAAACATGGCTATATTCCTGGATTTCAGGAAATCCACCATTTCCTTGAAGGTGAATTCCTGGCCAGCCTTCGGAATCACGTAGGCGCATGCCCGCTCGCCCATTTCCCGGTCCGGGTATCCGACGACCGCGACCGCGGCCACCTTGGGATGATCATTTAAAAGGCCCTCGATTTCCGCCGGATAGAGATTCTGCCCCCCCCGGATGATCATGTCCTTGGCCCTTCCCAGTATCCACAGGCACCCCTGGTCGAATTTGACGATATCGCCGGTGGTGGTCCAGCCGTCGGGATCGAAAACTGTGGCAGTAAGCTCCTTGTCTCGGTAATATCCGGCCGGTGCATGGGGGCCCCGGAAATAGAGGACACCTGGTTCCCCTTCGGGAACTTCTTTTTTGCCGGTCTCGTCCATGAGACGGACCTGGTTTCCCGGAAGCATCCGACCCACTGTCCTGCGACGCAGGTCCTTGGAATCCTCGACACGGCATCCGGACACCGATCCCATGTCCTGGGTGCCCAGATCGCTGGTGATGGAAGCGCCGAAAGCCTGCTCGGCTTCCTCGGCAATCTGGGGAGATAGATAGCCGCCAGCCGAACGGATAAAACGCAGCGAGCTAAGATCGTAATTGGACGTATCCGCGTCGAGCATCCGCACCAGGTGAGTGGGCACGACACCGATGGCCGTTGCCTTTTCCTTTTCGATGAGGGCCAAGGCCCCATCGGGAGAGAACTCCTCCAACATGACGGTCTTTGCCCCGGCCAGCGGTGCGGCAAAATAGGTGAGTGTGCCGGCCGCGCCACCGGCATGTGGCGCGATGGCCACGGTAATATCCTCCTTATTCAGGTTCCAGATGTCTACCCGGCCCTTGGATGTGCAAACCCGGGGAGCGGCGGGCCATTCCACAAGCTTGGGAATGCCGGTGGTTCCCGATGTCGTGGTGAGCAGCGCCACATCCCATATGGCATCCAACCTTCTTTCCGCAAGGATGGCCCCGTCCACAGGCTTAGCAGCGCGCTCCTTGACGATTCCGGTAAGCGAAAAGGTCCCTTTGGGCGCGGAAGCCGGGACTTCATCATCAAACAGGAATATGTTCTTCAAATGGGGAAACTGCTTTTGGAGTCCTTCGTACATTTCCAGGTAGTTGAATTTGTTGTAAATGTTCAGGATGATCACGGCGGATGCCTCCGTCCGCTCAACCATGTATTCCAGTTCCCTCTGCCGCAGATACGGATACACCGTCAATGAGATGAGGCCAGCCCTTTCACAGGCGATCCTGGATAAGAACCCGTAAACGCTGTTGGGCGACTGGATGATCATGCGGGAATGCTTCGGGATTCCCATTTCGATCCATGAAATAGCCATGGCGTCCACCAGGCGCTTTGCGTCGGCCCAGGTTAAGCGGTACTTTGAATCGACCAGGGCTTCCCTGTCTCCATATTCACGGGCGTTTCTGTCCCAGAAGTCGTAAAAGGTTTCCTGGGTCCGATACCCCTTCCTTAGGAATTCATCCACCATTTCCTTTTCATAACGAATCGGTTTCAACTAGACCTCCTTAAGAGTCCGGACTTCTGCGACGCAGGGCGTGGGAACCAAAACGAAATTACCGATTTCTATTTTCCAATTCATAATCCCAGTTCGGACCACCTGCCTTTGACTCTTTTCACCATTTCGGGATCCAGTTCGATGGGAACCGGCTTCTCTTTCCAGTCATAGGGTATGGTCGCATCCAGGAGCAGCCTGCCCGTAATGTCCCTGGCGTCGATGGGCAAGGAAGGATCCAACGGCGTGGACCTGCCCCGCTTAATGACCTGGGAACGGTTGGGCTGGAACCTGAAACTCAGTGCGTACATCACCCGTGGAATGTCCCAGGGATCAATGTCTTCGTCCACCACGATCACGGTCTTCAGACCATAAGCGCCCATTTCCGTGGAGATGGCGGCCGTGAGCACTTGGTCCGCGTGGCCCGGATACATCTGTTTCACGGAGATGATGGCGATGAACCTGCCCGAGCCCTCAGGGGGACAGTACACTGCTTTTAGACCCGGTATTTTCATGGCCAGAAGCTGCTGCCAGAGAGTCGCACCGTAGGAAAGCGCCATGGTCATATGGGTGTCGGTCACCGCCCGGCCCACTGTGGTCCCCCACAGAATCGGATTGTTCCGGTGAGTGACGCATTTCACATCCACGAAATTTCGCGGGTCGCTGCCTACGCCCGAGTAATAACCGGTGTACTCGCCAAACGGTCCCTCTTCCATGAATTTATTGGCATCCACCTCGCCTTCGATAACGATTTCCGCGTGTGCCGGGATTGGCAGGTCAACGGTTTCTCCCTTGACCACTTCCACCGGTGTTCCCCTGAGAGCGCCCGCCACGTCATATTCCGATACAAAAGCGGATACGCGCGCCGCCCCGAGAATGAACAGTAGGGGATCGCATCCGATGACCGAGGCCACCGGCATCGGTTTGCCCAGTGCCTGGTATTTCTTCAGCATGATATCGGCGTGCTTGCCCTTGATGAACTGGGTTCCCATCTTGTCCTTACCCAGCAATTGGGCCCGGTAGGTGCCCAGGTTGACCCAGCCTGATTCGGGGTCCTTGGTGATGAAAAAGTGGGCGGTGCCAATATAACGTCCGCCGTCCAGGGGGTACCATTGGGGAACGGGAAACTTGTAAAGATCGATCTCGTCTCCGGTCAGGATGTTTTCCTTGCAGGGAGCTTCGGCCTTGTCGACATACTTTGGCGGTAACAGATTGTCGCCCAACTTCGCCCACGCATCGTAAAGATCCACCAAGGTTGAGTCGAGCGGTTGCCCCATGATCATGGCCAGCCGCTCCGTTGTGGTGCACACGCTGGTGATGACCGGTGTGTCGTAATCCTTCACATTTTCAAACAGCAACGCGGGGCCGCGCGCCTCCTCGTTCAGTTTGGCGATATGCGACAGTTCCAGGTTCCAGTCGACCTGCGCCGTAATCTTTTTGCATAACCCGTTTTCCAAGCCTTTGTTGATAAAATCTCTCATGTCTTTCATCCCGAGACTCTCCTTGTGTTGGTGTGATGTCATATTTAGTAGCGCCGGCTAAAGCCTGTTTTGCTTGCCTCCGCGCGTAGTCCAACGCTGCTCAGGGTGAACGGAAGTCCTCACCTCTGAAGCCCACGAAAAGGGAACAGCCGTTGTTGGTCAAAAGTCCTTATGCACCGGCACTACTTGATCTTCTTTCCTGCAATGAGCCCGGCCACGATATGTTCGATGGCGCTTTTCCTGGGCTCCATTACAGGCTTCACCTCTTTCTGGCTCCAGACCGTTTCCGGACGGCTCTGGAGAATAAAGACTTCCCCTTTGTACGGAAGCGATTTTTCTGTGGCCCATTCAATATCCATAGGCTTGCCGTAATGTCTCTCTATCAATTTGGCCATCCTTGCCAGCTCAATGATCTCGGCTTCCAATAGGCTCTGAGACGTTCGTCGCTCGGTGTCGACCTCGAGCTTTTTGACCTCGTCGGTCTCCGGATCGGTGGTGTAGTAGATTGCCTTATCGGAGATAGTTCTCTTCACAACCTCCATGGTGATCTTGTTGACTTGGAACTGGTCCGGTGTTACTTCGCCTGAAACTACGCTCTCTCCGTATCCCCAGTTGGAATCGATTACCACCGTGGCCGCGTCACCGGTGGAAGGGTTGAGAGTGAACATGACCCCTGCGGCGAACGACCGGACCATCTTCTGGATTGCTACGCTGATCAGGACCTTGGAGTGGTCGAACCCCATCTTCGTCCTGTAAGAAATTGCGCGAGCCGTGAACAAGCTCGACCAGCACTTGCGTATTTTGTCCAACAGGTCATCCACTCCCCGCACCCAGAGGTAGGTGTCCTGCTGCCCCGCAAAGCTGGCATCAGGGAGGTCTTCGGCAGTGGCGGAGGATCTAACTGCGACGGGAGCGGCAGGAGTTTCCGGCTCGTTTTGCCAGGGAGCGATACTGGTCAGCGATGATGTCTTCCAGGGGTTCGCTAATGGTCCCCGCCTCTATGCGGGCTCGGATTTCCGAAGATGCCTGGTTGATCTCATCGATCCTGCTTTCGTCCAAGTTCTTGAGTCTCGCCGTCACCTCTTGGGTCAGGCCGTTTTCATCGAGGAAAAGTTCATACGCGTCGGTGGTGATGGCAAAGCCCGGTGGGACAGGGATCCGCGCCTTTATGAGTTCGCCTAGGCTTGCGCACTTACCGCCGACTTTTTGGACCATGCTGAGGTCGCATTCCTCGAAGAGAAGCACGTACTTGGAAATGTCCATCGCTAGATCCTCCGCCAGAACCGCTTATGAGAGGATGTCGATTTCCCCTGTAGATCCGTCCACCTTGATCCTTTGTCCGGTCTTGAGCATGGATGTCGCCGAACCTGTTCCAACGACTGCGGGGAGGCCGTACTCGCGGCATACGATAGCCGCATGACACATGACTCCGCCCACATCTGTGACCGCTGCCTTTATCTTCTGGAACGCGGGCGCCCAGCTTGGCGAGGTGGTCGGAGCAACAAGGATCTCTCCTTCCTGCAGATCCCCGATCTCTTTGGCGGTTCGGCAGACACGCACCGTCCCCTCGACGATTCCCGGCGACCCGGGAAATCCGATCATTTTGGTCAAGTCACCGGAGGCTATGCTCTTGAGCCTTGCCCACTGGGCCATTGACGCGGACGTGATCCCCCAGAGCACGATAGTGAATGGTTCGCTTATCGTTTCAGGAACAGTCCCCATGGCATCCGGTGGCGTCCATTTCCGGAACTTTTCCATGCATTGTTTACGCCAGGCTATTTCTTTGGGCCATACAAGGGGTCCGCGGGAGTTGCTGCCGGTTGCCCATCCCGTAACCAGGTCCCACAGTGCTTCCTTGATTTCAGAACGTTTCATGTACCAGACATCTTCCACATCGTTGATGAACTTGTGCTCAACCATGATCCGAGCGACCTCGCGCATCTTGTTCCAGAAGAGGCTGTGAAACCAGTGCTCGACGTAAAAGAGATGATTCTCAACATAGGGGAAGACCGTCTTGGCGGTACCGAGCAACTGATCATAAGTCTGGCGGTCTTCATCGGTCTTCAGCAACGCTCGGTACTCGGTAATCAGCCTATCTCGTTCCTCACGAACTTTGGCGGTGGGACGCTCAATATTTTCGCCCTTTCTCAGCTTTTCGACATATATACGCATGGCAGACACAGGAATATCGAGGTCATCATTCCAGCATGCGTCGTGGTGATACCAGCCTGTCCCTGTGGAAACATAAAACCAGGGATCCCTGGCCGCGTTGAACGCTTCCAGCCATTTCTTGCCTTTGTCCGATCCCTCCATCGCTTTGAAGACACTGTCCGCGGAGCCTCCTGTCATTACCGTTTCGTCCACGCCCAGTTCGATAGCCAGTTTCGCCAGTTTTTTCAACTCCTCGTCGGGCTGATAAATGATGACGTCTATGCCGCCGACCATCTGAGTAATCTTTTGGAGCGGGATGTCTGGAAACGCCTTGGTGCAGAAATCCACGAAGATCACGTACGCAGCGTAGCCGAGGTTTAGAAACTCGAAATGGTATTGCCAGGCCAGGATACCAAGGTCGATCAGTTCATCGTAGGCATTTAGGAGCTTGTAACCGGTCGACACGCCGAGTCCCTCGGTGACAACCGACTCGTCTTCCATTTCAGGAGGGACGGGTATTTCAAGGTCGGCGAGCTTCTTGATAACGCCGCGCATCTTTACTTCCCAATTATCGTGGAGCCGGTCCCAGTTCTGGTAGTAATAGCCGGCACGCTTCATGAAAAGTTCGGCACGCTTGGGAATGTCCTCGGGGTTGGCCACCGGAAGAGGGGTTATGTATATGTAACCATTGTGAACACGGTGATCGATGCCCAATGCAGGAGGCACGATGAATATTCTGGTATTGTACTGCGACAGCGCCAGAAACCATGCCTCGTCCCAGATCATGTCAAACGGGTACATGGGTTCGGGATAGTGCAACCCGTCATAAAACCAGAACATCCCTTCTTCGTACTTCTTCCGCAGTGGATCATCGGTGCTGAACTGGTAATGGTATGGGTACATCCTCTCCCATCCCTCGGTTCCGGCGATCCTTTCCGCCTCATGCGGACTGGGGAACTTGAGATCAGCCATCTCTACACCTCCTGTCTGTTGTTGGGTTGACGGTTGGTTAAGGAAGGTCCAGATGAGCGCCAATACGTTGGAAGTTTCCGAAGATGCCTGTGGAGAATACCTTCAAAAAAAGCGTTCCCCAACCGGGCCGCAGGCCTTCCCTCCTTCCACTTCCAATTTCCATCTTGTTCCAAACCCGGCCTCGTTATCGAGGTACAGGATCGCATCGGGTCGAAAGAAGTACAGTTCAACTTTGGACATTTTTTTTGCGACTTTTGCGCTTATAGACAGCGGGTCAGACAGGAATTCACTTACAAACGGATGCCGCTTCAGATACGTGGAAATGGCACGAGCCTTGCCTTTCGCTGTGGTCACAGCGTGTATGTGGCCCTCAATCTGTAAACCTTTGATGTCTTTCCATCCCTGGGTGCCTCCATGTATGGTGGCAGCGGCCCGGGTATTCTGAGAAAAGATCACTGAGTGGCGGGAAGTGGGAGAGGAGAAGAAAATCAGATCCAAACCTTTTCGGGCATAGTACACAGTGGCTGCCCAGGGCTTATCGTCGATACTGCACGCCAGAGTCATGGCGTTGCACGAGTCCATATAACGGGTCACAATGTCTTCCAGTTCTTCCCGCGTCATCCTCCGCCCCAACGATTGAAGAGGTGGTTTGTTATACCAAATTGGTCCAGCACCTTGCCGACGGTCTGATCTACCAGGTCCTCAATGGTTTTGGGGTGGTGGTAAAACGAGGGACAAGGGGGGAGGATTATTCCACCCATCTCTGTAACCGCAGTCATGGCCCTCAAATGGCCTAGATGAAGAGGAGTCTCACGCGGAACCAGAACCAGCTTCCTGCGCTCCTTGAGGGTCACGTCTGCGGCCCTGATGAGAAGATTATCGTTGAGGGAAAAGGCGATCATCGAGAGGCTCTTCATGGAGCACGGTGCGACCACCATCCCCTCGGTGCGAAAAGATCCGCTGGAGAGAGGGGCCGCAAGGTCCTCGGGGGCATATGATCGATCAGCCAAAGCCCGCACCTGGTCCGGATCCAAGGGCGTTTCCAATTTCATGGTGATGCACGCCCCATGACTCAAGATCAGGTGAGTCTCAATCTCATCAACCTGTTTAAGGACCTCAAGGAGCCGGACGCCGTAAATGATCCCGCTGGCGCCGCTGATGGCAACAACAATCCTCTTCAATTGACCCCCTTTACTTCTGAGTGGCAAGCGGTTTGGATTTTGTCGCAAGTCATGGATATACCTTCCGGAAAGCTGGAGGCTGTGAAAAGAATCCATGCGATTGTGAAGCTTGAAGTTGTCCGGGAAGGATCTTCTTTCAAGAAGAGCCCCCATAACTACGAATTGTCAAGGATTTATGCAGGTCAGTCAAGTCATAAAATGTTATGCTTGTATAAGGCTACCTTATAATGTAATATATGAGGATCTGTTTTCTATGGGGCAGGATGAACCTCAAACATCTGGAAACATTTCACTATTTCTGCAAGTTCATGAGTATGAGCCGGGCCGCGGATCATCTGAATGTGACCCAGCCCGCAGTCTCTCAGCAACTCAGAAGTTTTCAGACTGAATGCGGGGTTCAGCTTTTCTACCGGCAGGCCCATGAATACAAGTTAACTGAAACGGGGGAAGCTCTCTTTCTTTTGAGCAAGAGCATCTTCTCGCGTGTCGAGCAGGCAGAGGGGCTGCTGGAGAAAGCCAGACAAAGCCACATCGGAAGTATTGAGAATAGGGATTACCAAGGCATACGCCAGCCTTGTCATGCCTGACTTAATCGGCCGTTTTCAAGAAAAATACCCTCGAATACACGTTCATCTGAGTGAAGGGAATTCCGCGGATCTTATAAACAGGGTCCGTACCAGAAAAGAAGACCTGGTAGTGGTTGCCCGTTCGGAATACGGCTCCGACTTGAAGGCCATTCCGTTTGCACGGGCAGAGTTTGTCTTGGTTGCCCGACCGGATCACCCTCTCGTGTCAACGCGCCCTGTCTCCATAAAATCCCTTAACGGAGAAGCCATGATCCTCAGAGAGCAGGGATCTGGGATCCGAAATGCGATCCTTCAATTACTGCGCCGGTTCGAAGTGACCCCTTCGCTGCTGGTCGAATCTGAAAGCCTCAGCTTTATACTTGCCTACATAGAGAGAAAAATGGGGGTTTCGTTTATATTGTCTCACGAGATCGAGGACGAACTCTCGCGTGGAGTCCTCAAGCAGATCCATCTTCTCGAAGGGAACATCGCATTTCATGCCGATATCGTGATCCGGCGGAACGAGCCGATGTCGGTTGCCATGAGTTATTTTCTGGAGATCTTGAAGAAATACGGAGAAGGCACCCTCCCTCAATAGACATCCAAAGCCTGTTATTGAACCGCAACCCAGAATAAGAGGTGCTTATGCAGCCAACGGTAGTTATTGCCGGAACACTCGACACCAAAGGCGAAGAGATCGGGTACGTGAAACAGCTCATCGAGGACACTGGCTGTTCCACGTTGGTTGTGGACGTTGGCATTCTCCACCGTCCGGGGATTCAATCGGACATTTCACGAGAGCAGGTTGCAGCCGCGGGCGGGGTTCATCTGGGAGAGCTGCTGAGACGGGGTGATCGAAGATTGGCCGTTCAAATCATGACCCAGGGTGCAGCGAAGATAGTCAGCGACCTGCACCGGCAGGGGCTTGTGTCAGGCATTCTCGCCTTGGGAGGAGGGACGGGGACCCATATTGGAACCGGAATCATGCGCTCGTTGCCGTTGGGATTGCCAAAAGTGATGCTCTCAACAGTTGCAAGTCGCGATATGAGAGATCTGATAGGAACCAAAGACATCACGATGATGCACTCGGTCATGGACATCCTTGGTCTCAACCCGCTGAGCAGAAAGATACTTGCAAACGCAGCGGCCGCCGTGGCGGGGATGGTCGGAAGCCCTGTTCGAATAGATCGGGAAAGGCCGGTCATAGGTTTAACATCCTTCGGGTTTATAACCGAGGGGGCCATGCTGGTAAAGAAGATGCTTGAGGATCAAGGATATGACGTCGCACCGTTCCATGCCAACGGCACCGGGGGCATGGCAATGGAAGATCTTATAGATCAGGGGCTTATCCAGGGCGTCATGGACTTCGCGCTTCATGAGTTTGCGGATGACTTGTACAACGGGTATTGCAGCGGAATCGGACCGCGCAGGATGGAGACTGCGGGCCGCCACGGAATACCCCAGGTCGTCGTTCCCGGAGGCCTGGATTGCGTCGTGCTGGAATTTGATTCACCGGACACCATGCCGGAGCGGTTTAGAGGTAGAAAAGTCTTCTGGTACGATTTCCGATCGGGTGTGCGCACCACGGTCGAAGACCTTCGTCGGTTGGGACAGACGGTTGCCGAAAAATTGAACCGCGCCAAGGGTCCCACTACAGTTGTGATCCCCATGAAGGGTTGGTCTGAAGCCGACGTTCTCGGTGGGTCGCTTTATGAGCCGGAAACTAATCACGTTTTTGTATCGGAACTCAGAGCGCTTCTTGGTTCGCACATCAAAATAGTACAAAGTGATTACCATATTAATGACAGAGAATTTGCACGTCTTGTTGTATCCGAGTTGCATGAGGCCATGATGGCCATTCGCCCCGAGAATCGCACCTCGTAAAGTATTCGGTTGGTCCCCTCAAAGTTATTCTCCAAAAAAGGTGTTGTCAAAATTGTGCACGCGGTGCATGATGACCAGGTGGTCATTACCCCGGAGAGAGGTATAAGAATTGCCGGAGGCTTACTGCACTACTGACTGGAATCAGGTCGGCATCAGCCCGAGTGACATACTTAACCGTATTACCGATGAGGCACTGGTAGAGGTCGGTCGAAGGTTCTTTGCGGGTTCACGGCTCGGTTTGGCCGAAGGGCTGGCCTGTTTGGAGACCCCGGACGTGGTCGGCCTTGGAACCTTGGCTTCAGCGGCCAGACGAGCGAGGTTCGGTGATCGAGCGTTCTACGTGGCAAACCATCACATCAACTACACCAACATCTGCGTCAATGGATGTAAATTCTGCGCTTTTCATCGCTCCCAGGGATCACCGGAAGGTTACTTGCTAAAGCCCGAAGAAGTTGCTGCCCAGATACGCAGGTCTGGAGTTTCGGGGCTCAGGGAAGTGCACCTGGTAGGAGCCATCAACCCGGAACCTGATTTCACTTATTATCTCGATCTTCTTAGAGCTATTAAAACTGTCGGTCCCGAAATCCGCGTCAAAGCCTTCACCGCGGTTGAGATTGACCACATCTCGAAGCGTGCCTCGCTCTCGTGGAGTGACTGCTTAGCCGCTTTGCGCGAGGCGGGCCTTGACGCTCTTCCAGGCGGCGGAGCTGAAGTTTTCTCCGAACGAGTGAGGCGGGAACTCTTCCCAGCCAAGATCGACGCGGACACGTGGCTTGCCGTCCATGCAGCGGCTCATCGTCTGGGGATCGGAACGAACGCCACTCTCCTTTTCGGCCACATCGAGACACCTGTGGAACGCATCGAGCACCTGTTGCGCCTCCGAGCCCAGCAAGATGAGACAGGCGGCTTCAGGGCCTTTATCCCTCTGGTGTTTCACCCCGCGAACACCTCCTTGTCGGATTTGCCCGGACCGACAGGAGTGGAGACTCTGAAGACCATTGCCGCGGCTCGGCTCATCTTGAGCAACATCCCTCATATAAAAGCCTACTGGGTCATGCTCGGGCTGAAGTTGGCCCAGACCGCATTGCACTTCGGTGCAGACGACCTGGAAGGAACCATTGTCGTGGAAAAGATTGCCCACCAGGCAGGCGCTGAGACTGCGGTCGGGCTCACCAGAGAAGACCTGGAACAGTTGATCCTATCCGCAGGCCTTAAGCCCGCGGAACGAGACACTTTTCATCAAACGATCATGGCCGCATGACCCTCCACGAAGCCATTCAAATCGCAGAGTCCGGCAATCGTCTTTCCTTTAAGGCCGCGCAGGTCCTGTACGCCGAGGTCGATCTATTGACTCTGGCGCAGTTGGCTCAACGCGCTCGCTTCCGCCATAATCCTGAGCGAGTGGCAACGTATGCGGTGGATCGGAACATCAACTACACCAATATCTGCACCTCGGGTTGCCGCTTCTGCGCGTTTTGGAGAGCGAAAAGTCATTCCGAGGCTTATGTGCTCGACGACGCAACTCTGGCCGGAAAACTCAAGGAAACCAAGGCGCTCGGCGGCACTCACATCCTTTTCCAAGGGGGTCTCAATCCGGACCTGGACATGGAATGGCATGAAGACCGCATTCGGCTGATCCGATCTTTCGGGTTGAATCTTCACGGCTATTCCCCGCCTGAGATCACTTTCCTCGCGAAACGCTTCAGCCTGAAAGTCGAGCAGGTGCTCGAACGGTTTGTAAAGGCCGGCCTAAGCTCTATTCCCGGAGGCGGTGCGGAGATTCTCGTCGACCGGGTGAGGCGGATGGTTTCCCCCGGCAAAGCTAACAGCCGAGAATGGCTTGATGTGATGTCCGCTGCTCACAAAATGGGCCTTCGGACCACGGCCACCATGATGTTCGGCCATGTGGAAACTCCGACTGAAAGACTGATTCACCTGTTTCGGCTGCGACACCTGCAGGACAAGACCGGCGGGTTTACCTCTTTTATCCCGTGGCCTTACCAGCCTGGCAGGGAGACCGTCCAGGTCAAGACTATGGGAGGTACGGAATACTTGCGCATGTTGGCTCTTTCTAGGCTGGTTTTGGACAACTTCGCGCATGTGCAGGCATCCTGGGTGACGCAGGGAGCAGCGATAGGGCAGGTAGCACTCGCGTTCGGTGCGGACGACCTCGGTTCCACCATGATCGAAGAGAATGTGGTCGCGGCAGCCGGAGTAAGCCATCGGCTAACTCGCAGAGAAATGATTCGACTCATTGAAAAGAGCAGTTTCCAGGCCAGACAGAGAGACGCTGTGTACGCAGCCGTGGGGAGGGCGTGAGTGAAACCGAGGCTTCACAAGGCTAAATGGGTGATGGTGGAGCCGGAAGTCTGGATCGAAAACGGCATAGTGGAAGTCACGTCAGGTCGCATATCCGCTCTGGGAAAAGCCCATGCAGGCGCTGATGTCCACGATCACGGATCGGGCGTCATACTCCCCGCTCTGATCAATGCCCATACCCACTTGAGCCTCTCATGCCTCTCGGATCGGCTGAGACCGGGTATCGGATTTGTCGAGTGGGTGAAGGAATTGATTGAGGCCAGGACCGCTTTCTCCCCGCAACAGATACTTACCGCCGCGATCCAAGCGGCGGATCTGGTCAGACAGACGGGTACCGGGCTCGTTGCCGAGGTGGGGCCTTGGGAACCTGGTGCAGCAGCCATTGCCAGCGCCGGCCTGGAGGGCATTGTCTTCCTTGAAATGCTGGGCAACTGCCCGGCCCTGCCGGACGTGCCGGACAACTGCAACGGCTTGTCCTTCTCATTCGCGGGTCATGCCCTTCACACCACTGCCCCGGAGACGTTGAGAGCTGTTAAGGCTGCTGCGGCTAAACGGGAGTGTGTCTGCACGTTTCATCTCGCGGAGTCCGATGCCGAGACCGAGTTTCTTTCAACGGGCGCGGGTTCGTGGGCCGATCTGCTGAGATCTCGTGGAATAGATTTCAACGATTGGGACCTCAGAAGTGAACGGCCGGTGGCGAGAGCTGAGAGGCTCGGCCTGCTGAGCCCTGGAACTTTGGCAGTTCACTGCCTGGACGTTGATCGAAACGACGTGAATGTCCTGGCGCGCAGCGGCCCGTCCATCTGCGTGTGCGCGAGATCGAATCTGGCTCTTCACGGCCGATTACCCTTGATCGAGGAATTTCTGGATGCGGGCATAAACGTGGCCCTGGGAACGGATTCTCTTGCCAGCTCACCGTCGTTAAATCTGTTTGAAGAAATGGCCTTTGTTGCAGACAATTATCCGAGCTTGCGACCCGAAGTCATCCTCGGCATGGCCTCAATCAATGGAGCGAAGGCGCTGAGAAGGTTAGACCTCGGCACTATCAAGCCTGGTCAAACAGCACAACTTATCTTTGTAGAGCTTGAGGCGGATTCGGCTGAAGGGGCCGCGCAACAATTGGTCTCAAGCAGACCTACCGGAGTGGAGTGGTTATGATTCTAGGCCGGTTGGGCCGAATGGCCTACATTAATACTCTGCCCGTGGACTGGGGTCTGGTGCACAGTCCTCTGGGAAGCCAAGTAAAAGTGTATCGGGGAACCCCCACCACGTTGAATCGGCTTTTGGCTGAAGGAAAGCTTGATGTCAGCGCGGTCTCTTCCGTAGCCGCGATTGAGCATGGCGAAGAATGGATGGTTCTCGATCACTTGTGCATTGGCTGCCGAGGCGAAGTGGGCAGCGTCATATTGCACTCGGACAGGCCGGTCGAAGAGTTGAACGGAAGATCTATAGCCGTCACCGCGGCGTCCGCCACGGCCGCACGACTTCTGGAGGTCTTGTTGGCACGGCACTGGAAGGTGGAGGTCGATCTGGTGGCTCAGGATCGAATCGCCCCAGCACGTCTTCTCATTGGGGACACTGCTCTCAGGACGGCCCAGAGCGGAACAGCCGGGTTCAACTACGACCTGGGACTTGCGTGGAGGGATTTCACGGGTCAAGATTTTGTCTTCGGTTTGTGGTGTGTGCGCCGCGAGTTTGTTGAAAGGTATCCTCAAGAAATCAGGGCTCTGTATCATTTGCTTCAGACATCGTACGCCATGGGGAGTGCCCACCGGGAGGGCGTGATCGCGGAAGCTTCCCATATCACAGGGTTAGACGGCCCGACACTCCACACATATTTTGAAAAGCTCGTCTATGACCTTGATCCCGGAATGTGGGAAGGTTTGAAGACATTCATGAACTTGCTTGGCTATGGACGAGATCGACTCCAAACTTATGGCATGCCGAAGGACCGGCCTAGCGGCCTCAAGGAAATGACGGCCCGCCTTTAAACTACAGTCCCTGGAGCGCAAATGGCTTTTGACAGCTTGCAAAGCCTGGTCGAGTTTCTAAATGAGACCCACCAGTTGGCTCGTATTTCCGAAAGCGTGAGCCCCCATCTTGAGATCACGGAGGTGACCGACCGCGTTGTCAAGAAGCAGGGGCCTGCTCTGCTCTTCGAGCACCCAACCGGGTACAATTACCCTGTCCTGACCAACGTGTACGGGACTTTGGATCGTATAAAGGCCATATTCGACGTTGGCAGCATGAATGACTTGGGCTCAAGGTTTGAGGAGTTTCTCAACCTGGAGCCGCCAAAAGGGTTTATTGACAAGCTGAAACTCCTTCCAAAGCTCAAAGATCTCGCCGGCGTTTTTCCGAGGCGAGTCAAGGACGCCCCTTGCCAGGAAGTGGTCCAGACAAAAAGCTTGGACGTGAGAGATCTTCCGGTGTTGACTTCCTGGCCTGGAGACGGCGGCCCATTCATTACTTTGCCGGTGGTTATCACTCGCAACCCTCGAACCGGCCGTCGAAATGTGGGGATGTACCGCATACAGATTTACGACTCGGAAACGTGCGGCATGCATTGGCACATTCACAAGGGCGGGGCAGAGCATTTTCGACTGACCCAGGAACCCATGCAGGTGGCCGTTGCTCTCGGTCCGGATCCCATCACTACGTACACAGCGATCGCGCCGTTACCCGCGGATATGGACGAACTCATGCTCTGCAGGATTCCTGCGCAAGAAACGTGTGGAAGTCATCAAGTGCGTCACATGCGATCTGGAAGTCCCCGCGGAGTCCCAGTTTGTCCTGGAGGGGTATGTGGTTCCCGGCGAGACGCGAGTGGAAGGACCTTTCGGAGATCATACCGGATTTTATTCGCCGGCCGACCAGTACCCGATTTTTCATCTAACCGCTATAACCCGACGCAAGGACCCCATATATCCAGCGACGATAGTGGGAAGGCCCCCGATGGAGGACGCGTTCTTCGGTAAGGTGACCGAGAGGCTCTTCCTGCCTCTTATCAAGAAACAGCTCCCGGAGATCGTGGACATGAATCTGCCCGTGGAGGGGGTGTTTCACAATCTCTGTTTTGTGGCCATTCGTAAGAGTTACCCCGGCCAGGCTCACAAGGTGATGCACGCATTGTGGGGCCTCGGTCAAATGATGTTTACCAAGATGATCATGGTCTTCGATCATGATGTGGATGTTCAGGACATCGGTCAGGTGCTATTTTTCCTGGGAGCCAACCTGGAGCCGGGGCGGGACATGTGCCTGGTAAAGGGACCAGTTGACGCTCTCGACCACTCCTCGGCCCTGCCCCATCTGGGGACAAAAATAGGCTTTGATTGCACCCGCAAGGGACATGATGAAGGCCACTCTCGACTGTGGCCTGAACTGATCGAGATGGACCAAGACGTAAAGTCCAGAATCGACGCAATATGGACTAAACTCAAGTTGGGATAATTGTATGCCTACGGGTCAAGTTGAAAGCAGACCGGGTTCGGAGGACCTGGGCACTGATTCTTTGATTAACAGCGAAGGTGGCAAGAGCTGTACTGTTCCTTGCATTTTGAATGAGGCCCCAGTTGCCACCGGCTCGACCCCCACATCGTCTGCCCCTGGCTTTGCGGTGACGGCTCATCGCGAAACTTCAACAGTAATGTTCCGACGTTTGCTCTCTTTGGTAAAGATCGAACACACGTTGTTTGCGCTGCCCCTGGCATTCACCGGATCGATTTTGGCAGCCAGAGGCATGCCGAGCTTGAAAGTCCTGGGGCTGGTCGCACTGGCGTTTGCGGGAGCGAGAACCGCAGCCATGGCATTCAATCGGTTGGCGGATCGCCACTTGGATGCCCTGAATCCGCGAACAGCGGACAGGGAAATCCCTTCGGGTCAAATCAACGTGTACCAGGCCTGGGCCCTGGTCGTAATAGCGGTGGGGACCTACTTCCTTGCCGCGCTGGCCTTGAACTGGGTTTGTTTCTCGCTGTCTCCCGTGGCGTCTGGCGATTCTGCTTGCCTATTCTTATTCCAAGCGCTTCACCTGGTTGTGCCACCTCTTCTTGGGACTATGTCTTGGTTTGGCTCCAGTGGCAGGTTGGCTGGCCGTCACGGGGCAAGTAGAGTGGACTCCCGTGGTCCTGGGAATAGGGGTTCTCTTCTGGGTTGCAGGCTTTGACGTCATCTATGCCTGCCAGGACGTGGAATTTGACCGAAAGCACAAATTGCACTCCGTACCGGCTTGGCTCGGAACCCGCATAGCTCTGCGGTTGGCTGGACTTGCCGCACATCGCGGCTATCTGCCTGTTTATGCTGGCGGGCAAATTGGCAGGGCTCAATTGGCCGTTCTACCTTTTGAGCCTGGTCACCTGCGGGTTACTGTATTGGGAACACAAGCTGCTCCATCCCGATGATCTAAGCCGCTTGGACCTCGCGTTTTTCAACGTGAATTCCATGGTGTCCTTTAGCTTGCTCGTGGCTGTCTGGTTTGGGCTGCCATAGTACTCCGTTTCTGAAATTCGGTGACCCGTGTTCTTGGCATGTGTCAGCAGGAACGGTACAGCATGGAGTGCGAATGCGTCATCGACGTTACAAAACAGAGTTCTTAGGCAATATGACGGCAAGAAGCGCTCTCGAATCCGAACACGTCAACACGTTGGCCTCAAGACCCGTGGGCCATCAGTGGAAGCGACGACCCGGGGAGCAGGCCGGCTTCTTCAGCCTTGCTAAATAGCGTCCTCACCGCTTCCTCCCCCTCGGCTCCGATGTTGAAACTGAACGAATTCACATATAGGTCGATGTGTTGCTGGACCACGATCATATCCATCTCCTGAGCGTAGGCCATTACGTATTTCATGGCTTCAGCCGGATTTGCCCTGGCCATCACCAAAGAGTTGTAGATGGCCTGATCAACCATGCCGGCCACCTCGGACCCCAGGTCCCGCCGGATGGCTATTCCGCCCAGAGGAATAGGACGGCCCGTCTCTTGCTCCCACCATTTTCCCAGGTCCAACAGCGCCTCCAATCCGTACTCCGCGAAAGTGAACCTGCCCTCATGAATCACAAGGCCGAAGTCGGCCTCCCCGTGGGCCACAGCAGGCATGATGTCCGAGAATACCATCTGTTTGAACCTCGGTGACTTGCCAAGATAAAGACTCAGCAAGAGGCGTGCAGTGGTAAGATCCCCGGGCGCCGCCACCAGGCCGCGGTCGAAACCGGCGAGTGTTGCGCCGGGCCGAGCTACCACCAGCGGCCCACAGCCGCTGCCCAAGGCCGCGCCGGCATACAGTAAGCCATACGAGTTCCTGACCATGCCCAAGGCCATGAAGCTTAGTTTTGTCACCTCTAGTTTTTCTGCCAAAGCCCACTGGTTAAGGGTCTCGACATCGGCCAGGAGAGGGTTGAAAGTCAAAGGCGTGTCAACCTTGTCTTGAGCCAAAGCCGCCATAGTGTACGTGTCGTTCGGGCAGGGTGAATACCCGATGTTGAGATGAATCAAAACCGCCTCCTCAGATAAGTCAGTACAGCGGCCTGGGCCTGCTGGTTAGCCAAATCAAGGTCCCACGTCGTCTTATCGCGTATCCCCGCAAGATTGCTCACGCCTCGAATTTCACCAACCTTTATCCGGAACCTATCGCCGGCAAGCGCCAGCGCAAAGCCTTCCATGTTCTCAACAAGCGCCGCAAACCTGTTTGCCCTGGCCTCAGCCAACCGAAGGTCCGCGGAAACGCCGACTACCGTGAGGAACCGCCCCACGCCCACGGACACGTTCTCGCGGGCTGCTTCCTCCAAATGGCGGGCAAGTTCCTGGTCAAGGGACAGCTCCTGACTCACCCCCGTAATGCCGAGGGCTTCCACGCTGCCAACCCCCGTTTCGGAACACACACCAAATTCCGACAGCACCTCCGACGAAGCTACCGCCAACTGACCGGCCTGAAGTCCGGAACCCGGCAAAGAACCCGCCGAACCGACCATGATGATCTCAGATGGTGAGATTGTCGCGATAAGCGCTCCTAAGGCTAAGGCTGCGGAAGTTAGTCCTACTCCGATTTCACTCAAGCAAACACTCGTACTGCCCGCTTTAGCAACGTCATAAGGATGTCCGGCGGCGTGTCCCGATGGACGAGCATCCAATTGAGTTTTAAGGAGCCGGAGTTCGTTTTCCACTGCGGCCACTATAAGCAGAGCCATACTCCGTCCCATCGAAAGCAGGATCTCTCAGTACCACATTTCGCAAATACGGTAACGTGTCTGGTACCTCGGCCCTTGAGTGATCGGTAGAGCCGGCGTCCCTGCCGGCCATGAGCTAATGACCGGCACAGAGGCCGGTCCTACCAAAAATTGCCTTGGACCGTAATCTGCCTGAGGATAATATGTCACCCAAGAACATAAACAGAGTATTCAGTGACTTTCACTTCTTCTAAAGTCCCAGGGCGGGATTGAATTCGGCACCGACCACAACCCTATTTTGTTTTTTCTGGCTTGCGCCTCCAACTTTTCCAATTCGTGCTCGTTCTCCGCATAATACCTATACCACCACGCCAACCCAGCTCGCAGAAGCTCCTTGTTGAGGGACTTTCCATCCACAGAGACCCAGGCTACTGTCCGGCCATAGCTGTCTTTGTCAACCTCTTGAACCTCAACGACCTTTCGAAAAACCATGTGAGACGTGAAGCGGCGGGCCTTGTTGCCAAATGCCTGATCACGTTCGGGACAGTCGATGCCGAATAGCCGAATCTTGGTCTCTCGTCCCCGGTGCATGACACGGATGGTGTCGCCGTCACCGATTCCCACCACTTTGCCGGACCACGGAAAGCAGAGATTGGGAAAAGCGAGGAAGAAAACCAGGACCGAACCGATAAGGCGTCTCACAGGTCCCTCTAGAGAAGCTTGTCGTAGCCCATCTGCTTAAGTGCTTCCTGAAGCTCCTTAACGTCCTGGGCCCTGTCTTTGCGGCACACCAAAAGGGCATCGGGGGTGTCCACCACTACGAGATCGTCCACGCCTATGAGAGTCGTGAGCTTGTGCGGAGAAGACACCACGCAGCCCGCGGCATCCAGCGCAGAAAAGCACCTTTTACCGCGTTGCGATTGTGATCCTTCTCCCAGACATCATGCAGGGATGCCCAGCTACCGACATCGTTCCATTCCACATCTATGGGAAGTACCAATACGTTGGCGGCCTTCTCCATTATTGCGTAATCAATGGAGATGCTCTCTACGCACTCGTAAGCTTCCCTAATAGCGTCCGTTTCACGCGGGGTATTCAGATCCTGTGCAATGGCCCCTATGGTTCGGCTGATGGACGGACAAAACTTCTCGAAAGCCTGGATGATTGCGGATGCCTTCCAGATGAACATCCCGCTGTTCCACATGTAATTGCCGGACGCCAAATACGTTTCCGCTCTGGACCTATCGGGTTTCTCCACGAAGGCTTTCACCTCGAACACACTCGTGTCGCCCAGTTTCATAGCTTCCGGCCCAAGTTCAATGTACCCGTACCCTGTCTCCGGCCGGTTGGGCACGATTCCAAAGGTAATCAGGTAGTCCGACGTAGAGGCAGCTTCAGCAGCGGTTCGCAGGGCTTTTAGGAATTCGTCTTCCCTGCCTATCAGATGGTCCGCCGGGAGAACGGCCATAACTGCATCGGGGTCTTCTTTGGCAATTCTGTAGGCGGCAAGCGCAATGCAGGGGGCCGTGTTGCGCCCTTGAGGCTCGGCCACTACCATTCTTTCGCCCAATTCCGGTAATTCAGCTCTAATCTCCTCAGCGTGGGAAACGCCGGCGACTACCATAATTCGCTCAAACGGGATCTCCGGTAGGAGCCTTTCGACAGTGGCCCTTATCATGGTCCGGTCGTCGGCAATTCTTAATAATTGCTTAGGCCTTATTTTCCTGCTCTCCGGCCAGAAGCGGGTACCGCTTCCGCCTGCCATAATCACGCCATAAAGCATGTTTCTATCCTTTAGACTCAGCGCCGTGGTTCCTAGGAAAGTTGGGTTAAAGCGCTACCAAACTCGCGGCGAGCTCTTTTCGTCTAATTTCAGGACCAGGTCCCACCTACCCAAGTCACCCCAAATTATATTATCAGAAATCGCTTGACGAGTTCTACCCTGGAGAGAGGACCGCCGGAAATACGAACTGAATTGCCAGCCTTGGAATTACTGCGAAATGGCCTTTAAGCCTTACCAGTGTCCTTCTCAGGTGGGACAGAGCCATCACGCACGGTTTGTTTTGAACAAAACCAAGATCAGAAGGCTGATCTCGGATTGGTCAGGCAGAGATTTACTAAGTCGCTTATCCGGGCACTGCCTACACACATTACCGTGTCGGCCCCTCCCCAATAGATTTTCACCGTGCCGTCGTCTTCCGGGATTGCTCCGCAGCTAAACACGACGTTATGGACATAACCGGTAACCTCCCAGGGATCTTCGGGTTGAAGGATCCACTCGTCCGCGACTCCTAGTATCTTTGATGGATCTTCGAGATCGTGTAAAGCCGCTCCCAATCTGTAGATCGCCCCATCCATGGTTTGAAAAACTCCATGATAGATGTGGAGCCATCCTTTGTCAGTGCGGAACGGAGTGGCTCCCGGACCGATCTTCATTTGGTCCCAGTGGTAAGGGACAGGTTTCATCACTACTCTGGAATCACCCCAGTGGATGAGGTCAGGGGAGTATGAAATCCAGATTGACCACGGGCTTATTTCCGAATGGGGACGGTCCAGACGAACAAAGCGGCCGTGAAATTTTTGAGGAAAAATAACGACGTTCCTGTAATCCGCCTGAGTAATCAGCGCAATCCGGTTCACCGATCTGAAATCCACGGTCTTGGCAAGGCCGATTCTGACACCATGTCTGGAATAGGCGCTGTAGGTAATGAGGTATTCCCCTTCTATTGCGCAGATTCTAGGGTCCTCGATTCCGAACTCTTCATATTCGCTGAAGATCCCTTGAGTGCTCGGAACCATGAAAGGCCGGGAATCAACCTCGAAATGAAGCCCATCTTCGCTTCTCGCCAAGCCCAATATAGAGCGGCCGTTTCGAAGGTGTGACCTGAAAATCATGATGTATTCGCCGTTGGCTTTAGTCATTCCGGCGTTGTGCACGGTTTCCACGGCATAAGGGACCTGCGCCTTGGTCAGAATAGGATTACCTTCGAACCGCTGAACAACAGATTTTTTGGCAGAGATCTCCATGGGAGGTGTCACATCCTTCCGAAGTCGTCTTCCAGACGCTCTATGTCGTCCTCCCCAAAGTAGTCCCCCATCTGGACTTCTATGAAAACCAGCCGTTCTGAGCCCGGGTTGAATACCCTATGAATGGCTCCCAGGGGGATGTCCACAGATTCGCCCGCTTTCAGAAACATCTCCTCGGAGTCGCGAGTCACCAGGGCGGTCCCCTTCACAACGGTCCAGTGCTCGAAACGATGCCCATGACGCTGGAGGCTCAGCCTCTTTCCCGGATACACCACGATGCGTTTGACCTTGTGCTCCGGCAGGTCAGAAAGCACCTCGTAATACCCCCACGGGCGATGATCATCTCGCTTGGTTTCGTCGAGTACTTGAGTATACACTTTCAAGTACGCCTCAACCATGCGGTCCACGGAAAACCGCTCTTCGACCACATCTCTGCACATCTTGCGCGATAGTGCCGATATTTTGCCGACTGCTTCCACTGCCTGCGAGACGTCGGAAACGAGGAACCCATTGACACCCTCTTGAATGATCTCCGGCATGGATCCAAGTCGGAAGGCGATCACCGGAGTCCCGCAGGCATTGCTCTCGACCACGGACAAACCAAAAGGCTCTTCAAATTGTATGGGATGCAACAGAGCGTAGGCTTCTCCTAGAAGGCTGTTTCTCATAGCCGGACCAACGCTCCCTATGTATCGCACCCTGTCCCCGTCCAGCCGTGGAGCGATCTCAGTCTCAAAGTAATTTTCATCCTGAATGATGCCGGCGATTATTAGGTTCATCTCTGCCATCTTGGCGATTTCGATGGCCTCCCGGGCGCCTTTGTCGGGGTGAATGCGTCCGAAAAACAAGAGGTATCCCCCGTTCCCCTCGTTTAGAGTAAAGTTCTCGAGATCGATTCCATGGTACACAGTGGCAATGTAATCAAGCTCGGGCGACCGATCTGCGTTGCTAATAGACACGTAGTAAGCTCTGTCGTTGTATTTTTTGTAAACGGGGAGGATTTTAGGGGAAGAAAAGCCGTGGATTGTCGTTACCACCGGAGTATCGACAAGTCCGGAATAAGTGAGAGGCAAGAAATCGTAATGGTTGTGAATCAGGTCAAACTCGGCGGCCTTCTCGAAGATTTCGCTTGCATGGAGACACTCCCACACCTTGGGATCAAGGTTCTTGTCTTCCTCATAAGGCCTGGGGACTATAGAATGGAGCCTGCCTTTGGTTTCTGAATCGGCCGTTGCGAACAGAGTAACATCGACGCCTCGGGCAACAAGCCCTTCGGTCAAGAGCGATGCCACTCTTTCCCAAGGGCCATAGTGCCGGGGAGGGGTCCGCCAGGCGACGGGTGACAACATGGCTAGACGCATTCCCTGGCCTCCGAAATTAATTAGTCATGCCCACTTCCCTCTGGACAACTTCTTACAAATTCTAACAAATCGCTTAAATTACCGGTAGCTAGGGCTACGCACGTATCAGCCCCGCCATAGTATAGCTTGATTTCATCTCCCTGGGCAATCCATCCGCAGGGAAATACTACGCCGTCCACGTCCCCTTCCCGCTCATACGAGGCATCCGGCCCGAAAACCCAACGATCCGATCTCCTGAGCACGCGGGTTGGGTCGTCAAGATCCAACAGGGCCAGTCCAAGTCTGTAGATGCTACCGCTCACGGTCTGACGCACCCCGTGATAAAGGATCAGCCATCCCTCCGGGGTTTGAAGTGGAGGCGGCGCGAGCCCGATCTTGTTGGCATCCCACCACCCACCTCGTTTTGCCGGTATCACCAATTGATGATCTCCCCAGTGTTTTAAGTCCGGAGAAAAAGAAATCCAGATATGCGCTCCGGCTCCGGGGAACATGGGCAACAGGCCTGTGGAGCATCGCGTATCGACCTTTGAATTTGACCGGAAAGACGGCAGCGTCTTTATCCTCTGGAGGCATGACAGGGCCAAGCCTCTCGAAGTTGTGGAAGTCAGGGGTCGTGGCGAGAGACACCAGCGGTCCCGCTTGCGAATAGGCGGTGTAGGTTATGACCCAGAGCCCTGGATCGTCTATCCACGTCACTCGAGGGTCTTCCATGCCCCAAATCTCTTCAGGGTATTTTTCAGGCCACGGCTCAAATGTGGGCTTCTGATCGATTATCCAGTCGGTGATTCCGTTGTTGCTGCGTGCCGCGCACAAATGAGAGAATCCTCGTCGGTCCTCTACCCTCACCAACAGCAGGTACTGGCCATTGACCATCGTTGCGCCAGGATTGAACACTGAATTTACAGGATACGGCCAGTCGCGATAGGTGAGGATTGGGTTTGCTTCATGCCTTGTGAATAGCTCGCGATAACGGTTGCCCGGCGCATATGTCATATTTCAGGTGTCCTCAGATGCATTCATCAGAATTCAAGTGGCAGTTCCACCGGCTGTCCAGTGGCCACAGATTGCCGAGCCAACTCGTACGCCTCGTTGTACTGCCTGGCCACCAATTCCCATGAAACTACTTCGTCAAGATATTTCTTGAGGTTTTCGCCCAGGCGCAGTCGGAGATCTTCGTTACAAGCCATCGCGATCACCTCGTCCTTCAACATTTCCTTGTTGGTGAACAGCAACCCGCCTCCGCTTTCCAAGGTTTGAGCCGTCAGCCCCTCCATTGGGGCCGTGGTTATATATGGTTTGTTGAGCGCAATAATTCGGGCAAGTGTTCCAGATTGAGTCTCGTCTGTAGAAGGCAAGACTATGAAATCGCAAACGGCCATAACCTTGTAATATATTTCTCCACGTGGAACGAACTCAAAGTAATGGGCAATCCCTTTCCCTTCCAGGACCTTCAATTGCTCGCGGTAGTGATTGAAGTCGGAAAGGTGGTTAGGATCCCTCATGGATCCCGCGGCCAAAAGGTCCCAGTTGTGTCCTGATCGAGCAAGGATTTCGGCATGAATGTCTTCCCACATTGAAGTCAGGATATCCCATCGCTTGTTGGACTGTATCCATCCGACCATGCCCACGAGGTGTTTGCCGAAGTTTTCGACCTTGTCCAAGCCCAGCTCTTCTCTGAGGGCTGGGACATCCTCAATTCCCCACCGTTTATCAGGCCTGGCGCCGTGAGGCACAACCATTACGTTCCTCGGCGTTTGCCATCCTCGCCCGACGAAATTCCACTCCAACCGCCACTTTTGGTAATGGCATTTGAACAGGACAACTCGCGCCCGTTCGCACATTTTGTAGACGAAATTCGCCTCAAAATCCGTCAGCCTGCCATGCACGGTATGGGGTTCAACAATAGTAGGAAATTCATTGATTGCCTCCAGCAAGTCCAGGAATCCTTCGTTTCCGTCTCCCTGCCCTCTCGAGTCATAGTGCTCGTACAGGCCATATTCGTGTTCCAGATGGACTGCGTACGGGCGCAATTCATATATTTTTTTGGCCACAGTCTTCCACCAATCCCTCTGGGACATGTCAATAATGGGAAATACGCCTTCCCCTTGACCGTCAGTATGACTTATTACCAATACTTCCCTTTTCGGGTTGGCCTTCTGGATGAATTCCCTCGCCTCCTCGGCAAAAGTTCCGATTCCACAGAGGCGGGGCGGATAGCTTGAAATCATGACTATGGGGCCTGAATCGCTCATCGAAAGTCCTTTTTCCTATTTTTAATACGCTCAGGTTCCCGCGAATCGATTGGATTCGCGGCCGCGCAGCGCACAAAAATGCTTTAGATTCTGTCGGAAGCATTGCATGCCTGCTGCAGGACATACAACTCCGTTCACGGGGCTTCTACCCCAAAGAGTCTCCTTTTTCAAGTGGCAAACATCGTAGGCAGCACTCGCCACGGAGCAACCTAAGGAAAGACACGAAGGCCGCTGGAGCCGGGAGTAGCCGTGTGGAGACGCTCACCATCTATAACTCAGACAGCAAGTGAATGGGTGGGTTCTCACTTGGGAGGTTGAATTCTTTGAGCCTTGAGCTCAGAAAGAGCGAGGACCGCAAGAAGGTAGCACACCACGGATTCCGCGCCCTGGTTTGCACTGATCCCGTTGGAGTCCATCCCATCAGCCACAGAGCCATCGGCAAAATCGTAAAGAGCAGCATTCAGTCTGTTTCGGCCCAGGAACCACTCAAAAGCAAGCCGAGCCAGTTCCAGGTACTTGTACTTGTCGCTCACCTCTGACGCCGCAACGTAGGCTTCCACCAGGTACCCCGCATCTACGGGTTGCTGGCCAAAAAAGGCTTTCTCTCCACCTTTAGGGTACCAACCTTCATTGCCGATAAGCTCAAAATATACTCCATTCCACTGCTCCGTGGTGAGAAAATCCAGCGATTCCAGGGCAATATCCAGGTACTCTTTGTTTTGGGTTACCTGGTAAGCTCTCAGCAGGGCCTCGGGGATTTTAGCATTTCCGTAAGTGATTACGTCCTCGAACCAGTGCCAGTCTCGCGGTCCTGTTCCCTTTGTATAAAGTGACCAGGTCGTCAGCCAACTGCACCAGGAGTCGTCTGAATTGACTTGCTCCCTCGAACTTTTGCAAGAGGTGGTCAATGCCGATAATTGTATAGGCCATGGCTCTCGGCGCCTCAATCTCGAGTATCCTGGGTGTGGCCTTGTCCATCATGTCTTGAGCCAGAGCACGAATCTGCTCTTTGGGGCCCCATCTCACAACGGTTCCGAGGCCCCAAAGCACTCTGCCAAGAGTATCGTCGCTCCCGTGGTCATCCTGGAATCTTCGATCGTAGGACATGAAATTGTGGAAAAGGCCTGTTTCCGTCTGTGAATGTTTCAGAAAGCTGACATAAGTGCGGATCCAGGGAAGAACTTGCTCGTCCTTCTGCTGATTATAAAGTGTCATGATTGCCGCAAGTCCCCGACCAACATCGTCAGCGCTATAACCGTGATCACGATCCGGTATGCCGAAACAAGCGTGTTGCAACAGACCGACGTTATCGGACAGAGACACGAGATGATCGAGCTTCAACTCGGGGAGAGTGGTCTGAGGCAGCATCTTCTGCTTCCAGATAGACCCCACATCGAGATTCTCTCTCTCGTGGAGCACATCCAGAAACATTTCCACATACTGGCGCCCCACCTCACGCCATACCATAGTGCGCCCGTACTCATAGGCTGACTTCCGCATCCTGTTGCGCCGTACCGAGTCGCCTATCAAATCGCTGAGCGAGTCGGCCATTCCCTTAACGTCGCCGAAATCTACCAGGACTCCCCGTGAATCCGCGAGCAATTCCTGGGCATACCAATAGGGGGTAGAAACTACAGCCTTTCCCATTCCCACAGCATAGGCAAGTGTGCCCGAAGTTATCTGCTCTTTGGCCAAATATGGCGTTATATAAATATCACAACAAGAAACATATTCCGTTAATTCCTGCAGATCAACAAATCTATTTTGAAATACCACATTGTTCACAATTTTCAGGTCCCTGGCTTTTCGCTCCAGTGATAATCGATACGCTTCACCGTAGACTTTCTTAACTTCAGGGTGCGTTGCCCCAAGAATGATGTAAACAGTGTTCGGGTATTTCTCCACAACAGCGGGCAGTGCCTCCAGGGCAGTTTCTATCCCCTTATTGGGGCTCAGCAACCCGAAGGTAAGAAGCACTGTTAAACCCTCTACATTAAACTGTTCCTTATAGAAATTGGAATCAACAAAAGGAACGTCATGAACACCATGATGTATTATTGAGATCTTGCTCTCGGGAACGCCATATATCTCCCGGAGCATCTTGGCACCGGTTTGGCTCATCGTAACAAGTCTTTGAGAGCAGTTTATGACGTCATCAAATGCTTCCCGGTAGTCCCTAGAGGGATTCTCTAAAATCGTATGAAGAGTCGTTATTACGGGCTTCTTCAAATGGCACAGCAACACTGAGAGGTATTTGCCGGCGTCGCCTCCGTAGATCCCGAATTCGTGCTGCAGGCTGACTATCTGAGCTGACGACCCGTTAAGATATTCCGCGGCCAGGGCGTAATCGCGAATTACATTCTGGCGAATCTCAAACGTAACCTCGGATGGGTAGTCGTACCCTCCTGCCCGGTCGGTAAGGGCAACAACGCGGTAAGGTTTACTCCCCATTTCTTGCGCGACGGAGTCACCTAGATCGTTTGCGAATGTCGCAATTCCGCATCGTTTCGGAACGAAGGTTCCCACATATACTATGTCGAGATCTGATACCAATACAGGGGCTCCGAGTTTGCCTCTTATCACACGTGCTCCCACATATTTGGACTCCTTGCTTGCAAAGCCCGCTGGACTACTGATTTAATTCGTTAATCAAGTGAGTATTTCAGGCAGCCCTCACTTCTACATAATACATTTTGGGTGATTGGGCTATTTTTGTCAAGCCCAGCAGTCTGGGAGCAGCCGATCAGTTAATGACTGAGCGCACCTTTCAGGCGGTACACCATTCCGTGCACAAAACTTGGTCCAGGACCTTCAGACGGACAAATTAAGGGTGAAACCTACACATGGAGGCGTATTTTATGCCCATCTCTTGAAGCGCTAACTCCCGGATATAATGGGAGATTGCCACGATGCGCATTACGGCCGGACATGAATTACCCGGCCGACTCATTCTAAGATTAGACCCCTTCAACTCTCACCGAATTCATAACTTGCTAATATTTCATCTTGTTTATCCAGAGTGTTGCGCGCCCTGAACTTGGCACGAAACCTGCTTAAAAGTTGCGACAAGAAATTTGGAAAACCCGAATGAAGACACCTTGTATGGAAGGGGGGCACCTTTCGGAGTCGGTTGCAGGACCCGGGCAATTAGATACACCAGTGACCCGGGGCTGCTTCCCAACTATTGATCAGATCGATGTTGAAGATTCGTTGCCACACAGTCACGGCGAATTAGTGATGATGGCCCCGCAGACACAATTGATAGTTGGTACGCCGTGGCGCAGAATTGTGGGTTTCGATGGCATTGCAACCGACTCTAGGGTATTTATGGGGAAAAGATAATCACTCCAACTATCATTACCTGCCCTTCCAGAATGAATTGGCGCTGTGCGATATAGCCTAGCTCACGAAAAACCGTTGGAACCCGAGAGGGGCCGCTCAGGCCGAAAAGCTTTTGGTTCTGTGCCTCCGAAATCATGGGTACAAATCGTAGGAGTCTGACGCAAGCTTGAAACCGGCACAGATGCGGCCCTGAGATAATGGCCCTTATCGACACCTATAATTCAAGATTGAGGCGGGCATCAGTCAGATCCTCGGCTAACTGGAAGGAGGCAGAAAATGAACGGCGTCTATTCGTACTCGCGCAACTATCCGATACCATTTGACATATCACCCACACACTTCTTTGCTCTCGCTGGTGCGGTCACCGCAGTTGTTCGAAAGAATCAAAAGAATGTCGGACCGGATTTTCCGCAAGCCTTTCGTTCAGCAATTGAAGTTCTCACCACCCAAGGAAACTACAGCAGGATAGTCGGCATCCATGCCAACATGGACCACAGAATGCATTCAATGAATGGGCCTGTGGGCACGCGGCGCTTCTTGCCCTGGCATCGCATTTACTTGATAAAGATGGAAGCCGAACTTCGAGTGATTGATCCGAGCCTCTACATTCCTTACTGGGATTGGGCCAATGACCGTGAGGTCCCGGAGTGGCTCAATGATTTTCTGCCGCAGGGAGTCACGGATCTGAATGGAACACCTCTGATTGTCACTAGATATCCTGGAACTGATCCTGATACTCCTGATCTTCCCACCGAAGCTGACCTTGATAACGCACAAAGCAAATCCACCTACCTTCAATTCACACGTGCTTTGGAGAGCGTGCATAACACGGTCCACATGTGGACGGGCGGCTTGGGCGAGAATGGGGCCGGGACCATGACCGATATCATGTATTCACCTGCCGATCCTGTCTTCTGGCTCCATCACGCGTTTATAGATCATGAATGGGCTAAATGGCAACAAACCAATCCCGGACAGATGCCACAGTTGGCCGGAGCGGACCGTGTCCTCGATCCGTGGGCCGAGACAATTGATGATGCCATGAGTATTACCAGTCTCGGCTATGCTTATGAGTGAATGTGATGCCGGTCTGGTAGGCACTCCCGCCTGACCTGCCAGACCGGACGGCAACTCCTCCTAATCGGACCGCGACTTAACGGGGGTGAAGATATGCCGACCAAGCTCATGCCGGATAAAATCTCACGCCCACAATTCCTTTGCCTTTTGTTGACAATCGCGCTATTGATTTTGGTACTACTGAAAACCGTGTGGCTATAGCGGTAGATTGCCATCAATTTAACTGGGATGTCGGTTGAATTAAGAAGATACAGTGTGATCGAGCGATGTCGTTCAAATAATTTAAAGAGGGGGAACAGCAATGCGACTTAAATGCTTGGCCATTTCTGACACGCATGTCGGAGAGCCTAATTCGTTGCTTTCTTTTCCCAGAGGATTGCAGGAACTCTGGTATGCGCTGCGAACCAAATTCAATGATAAGAATGTTGATCCGATCACGACTCCTTTGGAAGTAGACGAACTAATACTGGTGGGGGATATTCCCGACAGAACTCTGTCCTCAACATCAGAAATACAGACCCAGACAGGAGCATTAATTCGTACGTTGCTAAGCGCTGGCAAAAGTTAAGAAACTGGTCTACGTGATAGGAAACCATGACCATACCTTATGGACCAATTATATTTCCGATCACTCAAATCGGGGTAAGGATGTCTGGAAAATCACTGAGAGATCCCGAAGGAATTGACATAATTAACCCTAGCCTTGGCAGGATACAGGCTCCTGAGACCGAAGAGATTTTAAGCATCTTTTTCGAGTACCCATTTGGGACGGTGTGGAATGATATAGTTGAAAGATTTGGAACGGGCAATGAGCTTGATTTTGTGCTAGCAAATCCCATATACGCCAGACAATTTAATAATAGATTATGTGTATTCGCTCATGGCACCGGCTTCAGATCTGATGTGTGTTCTTTACGTACACAGCGATTATTAGCTGCGGGTGGACCGTTTGCGGATCTCAATATAGTCGTGGGAAAAGACGTAAAAGGTGCAACGGATTTGGCAGATTATGAATTCAGGATTCATCGATTCGTTGACACTATTTGGGAAAGCGCCGACAACAATCCGTGCACCAAGGCAGATGAGATTTGGTATTTGAGGAGACTATTCCGATTTGACACGGAATCCCCCAGGGAGAAGCCACGCGAGACTGCTCTGATTCCATGGGAAGACTTCGAAAAGGAGTCGACGAGAATTGAGCCTCTTGTTCCCAATACGCACTCGTTGAAAAAAGGAAATCTAGATTTGTGGCAACAGCATTTTCTAAAACATATGATGAAATACCTCCGCTGACGGTTTTGGCTCACTGAATGGATTCGACGGGATTACTTTCGTTTACGGGGATACCCACCAAGGCGGATGGGGAAATGTCGGTTTGAAGCTAGCCACTAACGAAATTGTGGCTCCTCCTGGGTCCGTCGAGATCAATAAAGACATTATAGATATTAGAATTGCAAATACGGGTGGCTGGATTGTGGAATCTAAGGACAGACATCCAGCCTGCCACGTCTTTGCAGTGGATGCTTCAGGCAAAGAATACATATTGGACATGAGCTACAAAGATATAAAGATTGGTGACGAATTTCTGTTAAGCATTGCAGAAAGAGAATACGAAAACAGACTGGAGAGGCTTGGAGATGCGATAGATAGAATCGAAGATTTCTTCCATGGACTTTTTTCTTGAGGCCGGCAGAATAGGTATTGTCAGGTCTGCTTTATTGACACTGGTGGTTGTTCGACAGTTTCAGTTGACGGGCGAGGCGGTCGGGACAGAGGGGTCCCCCTCAGTTCAAAATAACTCGTCTGACACAAAAGAGAGGAGGCGGAGTGATGTCCTCCAGCGCTGATGCTACTGCCACAGGCTCCCTCAACACACCCCAACGCAGCGAGATGACACAGGAGAGGCTAGCGAGCATCCTCGAGAGCCATCGTACCTGGCTGGACACCGGAGGCAAAGAGGGGATCCGTGCTGACCTGTCTAGCCACGATTTGCGGCGTCTTGATTTTGAAAATGCGGATCTCCGAATGGCGATCTTCCGAAATGCAGATCTCAGCTGGCGCGGACCTTCACAATTTGGATCTCACGGGCGCAGACCTCTCTCACGCGCAATTGAATGAGAGCAACCTGAGAGGGGCTGTTCTCAGGAAAACGGATTTAACAGGCGCAAATCTTCAAAATGCGCAAATGTATGACGCTGTCCTATACGGTTCGAAATTGCACGAGGTCGATTTGACCAAGGTCCAGGGCCTAGTTCAGTGCCAACTCAGTGGGACGGACTTGTTAAATGCCCAACTCCCTGCCGACGTCGGCAAATTTGTTGGCCTTGACCATGTCTCGGATATCTCGGTTCAAGCAAGGAATTTACTGTGGGCCACTGTTGGTGCCTGCTTCTTTGCCGCGGTGACCGTGATTGTAACCACAGATGGAGTTCTTGTGGCCCATTCCGGATCCACGCTGCTGCCTGTCGTCCAAATCAATGTGCCCATCATCATCTTTTTTTGGCTGATGCCGCTGATATTGCTCAGTCTATACTTGTACCTGCATTTTCAGTTGCAATATTTATGGGATGGGCTTGCAAGCCTGCCATCAGTTTTCCCCGATGGAGTCGGCCTGGAAGAGAAAGCTTACCCCCTGTTTCTGGTCGGGTTAGCACACCAATACGTCCCAATCTTGGAAAAGAATCGTCCTCCACTGACCTGGTTGCGGGTTGCTGCGTCTTTCGCTTCCGCCTGGGGACTGATCCCTTTCACGATAATTCTTTGTTGGCTGAGATATCTTCGAGTACATGAGATTTGGGGCACGGCTTGGCACATCGCCCTTCTAACTTTAACTATTGGGTTTGGAATAGCTACATATTGCTTGACCGCCGAGACTCTGAAGGGGGAAAAACATCCACAACCGTGCGCGGACGAGGGCAGCCATCGGCGGGGGTACCAGCTTGTGGCGCGGTATCGGATAGTCATTGTTATCGTTGCGGCGGTACTCATAAGTCCTTGGTTGGTTACGGTGGCGGTGTTTGTACCCTGAGTGGATTGGAAAGGATGAAGCATGGATTAATCCAGATGTTAAAGATGAAATGACGTTTTCACGGAAATGGTTTTGTCCAGATCTCAGCTACAGCGTCGTTTCTCATAGGCCTGATGATTGGTTTCGTCTCACGGACGCGGATCGTGAAAATCTCGTTGGCGTGAAGGGAGCACTTCTGGCTGGAGTAAACCTGCGCGGAGCAAACGGCACAGGAGCATTCCTGGCCAAAGCCACTCTGGCCGAAGCCGATCTCCAGGGAGCGAACTTTTCGGAGGCCGACCTTCGTGAATCGTCACTGAACTGGGCCAAGTTGCGGAACGCTCAGTTGGAACACGCAAAACTCTCTGGCGCTCATCTCGATAATGCTGACTTGCGGGGTGCCAAACTCAAAAGTGCTACAATGCCCGGCGCAACTCTTTGGAGAGCACAGCTCAATGACGCTAATCTGTATGGGGCTCAGCTTCAAAAAGCATATCTGGAAGAAGCAAATCTTGAGAAAGCCGATCTCGGAGAAGCTGACCTGCAGGGTGCCAAACTAAACATGCTAGAATGCCCAACGCGTCCCTTTGGAAGGCACAGCTAAATGGCGCTGATTTGTTTCACGCGAAACTTCAAAAAGCGATTCTGCAAGAGGCAAATCTTGAGGAGCCAATCTCGGGAGAACCAATCTTGAGGGAACAAAACTGCAAGGCGCGAATGTGCGCAGTGCTGGATTTGCGAAAGCCAAGTTTCAAGATACGGAGCTTCAGGGTGTTGACCTGTCTCAAGCGAAGGATCTGACGAGAGAACAACTTGAAGGAGCCTGTGGGGGACAAAAGAACCAAGCTTCCCGCAGGATTCGGAACGATCAAGGACTGTGGCACAAGAAACTGAAAGTTAAACCCCCACTCGCCAGAAATGAGGCAATCCCTTTTTCGTTTTTTCTCAGGGAATGCGCATATCATCTTTTAATTCAGTCTACTCGGATCTTGAGTTTCGTTTCACACTAATTGTCAGGTGTTGCGAGTGGACTCAAGCAAACGCCTTTCCAATGCTCCAAGTGAGCGAGAATTGGCATGATACTCATTGACAAGGGTTTTGATGGACAACTAATTGAGATGCCCCTTGGTGAAACGCTGGAACTTCGTCTGCCGGAAAATCCTATGACAGGATTCCGCTGGCACCTACAAACGAGTGGTGAACCAATCCTTGCCCTTGTCGCGGACTCTTTCGAACCTGGGGACGGAACCCCAGGGCAAGGCGGAATTCATTGGTGGCGGTTCCAGACTGTGCAGACGGGCACCGCCTCTGTTGAACTATCTTACAGACGAAAATGGGAGCGGAGTTCTAAGTCTGCCCAAACCTTCAGGCTCCAAGTTCACGCGACTAAATAGCATGTATGGTAGGGGAGTGGGTGCGCCATCAAAGCAATTAGAGAACTGCTATTCGACTGTTCTAATCGTCCAAAAATCGCTGGAGAGATTGCGCTGAGTCAAATAGGCATAGGGAAGTGTGAAATATCCCTTCATTCCCCAACCATCTCCCCAAGAATTCCTCACAAAGAATACCTGTACAGAATCATCATAACCCACAGCGACGACCGCGTGGCCGCCGATAAGCGCATCTGCAGGGCCCGGCATCGGTACATGACCGGTTTGGGCCACTTCACTGCTCTCAAAACTCTCATATACCGAGAATCCGAAGACAAAAGGGAAGCCAGACGCCAGACATCCCTTCATTTGCGCAAGGTCGTGAGACAACCTGGAGTAGACCTTGGCTTTGTGCTGGAGTGCGGTATCATAACCGTTTTGAGAAGGCTTGATAGCGAACTTAGATATGTCGTAGGGCCACACCTCTTCGGAGCAAGCCCCTTGCTGTGACACGCTTTTCATGCCATCCCGGATCTGCGCCCCCGAATCTGTGTCTACGGTCCCTTCCATGTCCCGCTCGTTGTAATAAATAAAGAGCCTGGAAGGTGCGAAGTTCGGGTCAAGTTTCTGTTTCAATCTATCAAAATGGATAGCGCCCGCAATCGCATTCCCGGTACAGCTACCTAACTGGCCCTGGTCATAAACCGGTGGACATTGAGGACGCAGATCGACACTTGTCGGCAGGGCTCGCAGCGTTGGTATCGGTGCAGCGTAGAGAAAATCCCTATGATCCGGAAGATCTGGAATCCAACCATATCGCTGAATCTTGCGAGGCATTTTTCAATACTCCTTTCATGCCGTGGAGAAATTAATTTCCGCAGAAGCCAGAGCAATTTCTTAGCCCCCCCCCAAACAATGCGAATAGCTTCGGTTGGCGACCCCCCTTCCCCCCTCTTGATTCTAACAAATTGGTGGTGATAGGCAAGGCCGCATGCCGTGATGATTAGCCTCCATGATCTTCCGGCCTCTCAGACTCTTTACCTTTGTCACTTCGCCGCTAAAAATGTTAAAGCTGACCCGCCTCAATTTTGTCACCATACGTCACTGACGCGGGAAGAGACCCTTCTGCTCCAATGACTGTCATAGTATGATGCAGCGTTGACCCCAGATGACGAATTCTTGAATCGTTGCCGGGCCTATTAACCAGGGATCGTTTCGGGGCGCTTTTTGGGGGCCCCGGAAGGAAACAGATGATAAGAAGGTCTGGTGTCCGCGTCATTTTCACCGGGTCAGATGGTCTATTCCATGAAGGAGATTTTGAATGAGCACTGCCTCTCCTGTGCAAAACACTTTCAACCTCAAAGTATTGCTGGTTTTGTCTTTCGGGCATCTCGCAACGGACATATGTCAGAGTGCGTTGCCGGCCATTTTGCCTTTTTTGAAGGCGAAATTACTTCTGTCCTACACCCTCACCGGGGCCATCCTGCTGGCTTCAAATGTCACGTCCTCGGTGATTCAGCCTCTCTTCGGCTACCTGTCAGACCAGAAAGAAAAGGCGTTTTTGCTTCCTCTCGGATGTGTGTGTGCCGGTCTCGGGCTATCGTTCGTGTCAATGCCCGACCATTATGTATTGGTTCTACTGCTGGTAATCGTAAGTGGGCTTGGAATCGCGTCCTACCATCCGGAAGGATTTAAAACGGCCCGTTTTTTTACGGGCGACAAGATGGCAACGGGAATGGCCGTATTCACCGTCGGCGGAAATATAGGCTTAGCGCTCGGTCCTATAACTGCGCTCTTCATAATCACACACTTTGGCCTCGATTACCTGCCATTGATGCTGCTGCTCTCATTAATATTCCTCTCCTTATTGCTCTGGACAAGGCGCTCCTTGGTCCAGGCCCGACCCGTGCCTGTGTCGCAGGGGGGCTCCTTAATCCAGAACCCGAAGGGGGCGTATCTCTCTGTTGGGTTACTAGTGGCCGCGGTCATCATGAGATCGTGGACCCATTTTGGTCTCATGACCTTTATTCCTCTTTATTATATCGACTATCTAAAGGGAGACCCACTCTACGCAGGCACATTGGTTTCGGTTTTTCTCGGAGGAGGTGCGGTGGGAACGTTGGTAGGCTCGCCCCTGGCCGATCGGTGGGGGCACAAGCTTTATTTGATCCTGTCTATGGCCCTGACCAGCGCCCTATGCCCTTTGATCCTCATGACGCATGGTTTCATGTTGTTCGTCAGCCTCGGAGCCATTGGCATGGCACTGATTTCTAGTTTTACAGTCACAATGGTCATGGCGCAGGAGTCCCTACCCAGAACCTCGGCATTGCTTCAGGCCTCATGGCAGGTTTTGCTATAGGTACTGGCGGGATCGGAGTGACCATACTCGGAGTGATCGCTGACCACTTCGGCCTGCCCATGGCTTTGAAATCCATTATGTTTCTTCCGTTGATAGGTCTTCTCATCACTTTCTTTATCAGGTATCCGCTTGGCGCCGGACAGTCGCTTCGAATTGATCAGAATCGCGCTTGAAGGGTCTAAAACATTGTGGTAGAGGCAAGCAGTTTGCCTAGGCTATTCACCAGGCCAAATACTGCCAGGTAAGGAGTAAGATATGGCTATCATAACTATTTCCAGGGGGTCTTACAGCAAGGGAAAGGAGGTTGCAGAGAAGGTATGTCAAAGACTGGGCTACAGTTGTGTTTCACGTGAGGTGCTCGTGGAGGCTTCCGACCATTTCAACATCCCCGAAATAAAGCTTGTCAGGGCTCTTCATGATGCGCCCTCGGTTTTGGAGCGCTTCACCTACGGAAAAGAACGCTACCTGACTTTCTTCGAATCAGCGTTTCTCGAACGTGTACAGAGGGATAACGTCGTTTACCATGGTTTGGCCGGCCATTTCTATCTAAAGGGTGTCAAACACGTTCTTAAGGTCAGAATACTTGCTGATCTGGAGGATCGTATCCGGCTGGAAATGGAGCGGGAGAAAATCTCTCGGGACGAGGCGTTATACGTCCTGAAGAAGGATGATCAGGAACGGCGACAATGGAGTTTGAGGCTGTTCGGGATGGACAGTTGGGACCCCAGTCTTTATGACCTGGTGATTCATATCCACCAAATAACAGTAGACGAAGCTGTGGACATAATTTGTCAGACAGCCCGGTCGGAACATTTCCGAACCACCTCAGAATCACAGAAAACTCTGGACGATCTGGTTTTGGCAGCCAGGGTGAGAGCCAGATTAATTGATGCGTGCCCGAGTGTGAGGGTTAGGGCCCGAGAAGGGGTCGTCTACGTGGATTCACAGGCCGGCCCCACAGTGGCTGAGCAATTGGCAGAGGAACTAAGGATCTTGGCGGAACCGGTCTCCGGAGTGAAAGAGGTGAGAATAGACGTGAGCCCCACTGCCGCGTTTTTCAGTGACTGACGTCGTACTGCTTCGAGTGCCAGTCGGTTATGGGCCAACGGTCAGTGCTTTGGTTCTTGCAGAGTGAACGGTCCGGCAATTAAACAGTTCACCGGATAGATTCTTCGCAGAGGTCGCATGAGATATTTTCGCCCGTGATGAGGCGTACCGGTTCGAAGATCGATGACCGGCATCAACCACGCAGGATAAGGCATGATTCGGTTTCAGGGTGTGCAAAAGTGGTTCGGAAAGCTCCATGTCCTGAATAATATTAATCTACACGTCCAGCAGGGAGAAGTAGTAGTAATTTGCGGACCGTCCGGGTCGGGCAAGTCAACTCTCATACGCACGATAAACCGGCTCGAACCGATTGATAAAGGAAAACTGATAGTAGACGGCATGGACCTATCAGACCCAAAGACTAACATCAACCGGTTGCGTGCCGAAATCGGCTTCGTGTTCCAGCAATTCAATTTGTATCCGCATCTGAACGTTTTGAGCAATATCACTTTGGCCCCGATAAAAGTTCGCAAAATTGGCAAGAGAGAAGCACAGGAGCAGGCAATGGCGCTTCTGGAACGAGTCGGATTAACGGAGAAAAAAGATTCTTACCCGTCTGAGCTATCCGGCGGACAGCAGCAAAGGGTGGCCATTGCCCGCAGCCTGGCGATGAAGCCGAAGATCATGCTATTCGATGAGCCGACATCAGCGCTCGACCCGGAAATGATAGGCGAAGTTCTGGCAGTTATGAAAGATCTCGCGTCAACAGGGATGACGATGTGCGTGGTCACTCATGAAATGGGCTTTGCAAGTGAGGTTGCAGACCGCATTGTCTTTATCGATCAGGGCGAAATACTTGAAGAAGCAGCGCCATCCGCGTTTTTCAAATCTACAAAACACGCGAGGGCCCAACAGTTCCTGAAGCAGGTATTGTCGCCTATGCATTGATGCACCGCAGAGGAAGCGGAGGTCGCGGAGGGTTTCTCATTTTGTAACCCTTCACCGCGCATTTGGCGACCGGCACGGAGGCGTGCTACTCCGTGATGGTAGCGCAGCGTCCCTGCCGGCCGTCATTAGATTTTTTGGAACGACGTAATGAGGGAGCTAGACAAATGAACAGCTGGCCATCGTCAGTTTGGCATGGCGCTCATAGTACATTTTCCAGCCCGGCCCTGGCTATGCAGGACACCCTGGCTAAAGTGAAACAGAAAGGTGTCCTTGTCGCGGGCGTGAAAGACTCGCTTCCGCCTTTTGGCTATGTTGATGAAACGACCCGGCGTATAGTGGGCTACGACGTGGACTTTGTGAAGGCGATTGCCGATAAGCTTGGGGTAAAACTTGAACTCAAGGCTGTTACCTCGGCCAGCCGCATGCCTCAGCTGACTGAGGGAAACATCGACATCATAGCCGCCACTATGACGAAAACGCCTGAGCGGGCTAAGCAGATCGACTTCAGCCACGCCTACTTCTTTACCGGGCAAAAGTTCTTGGTGAAAAAGGGAACTGTAAAGAGTCTTGCCGACTTAGCAGGGCAAAAAGATCGGTACCGCCAAGGGGTCAACATCAGAGCAGAATGTCGCCAAGGCATTGCCGTCGGCTACGGGTACTCTCATTCGACGATTATCCCCAGGCTTTTCTGGCGCTGCAGCAGGGAAAGGTCTTTGCCGTAACCACGGATGAATCGATCCTCGCGGGAATTCGAGGCAAAGCTCCAAACAAGGAGCAGTTCGAGATCCCCGACATTCGGATCTCCGATGAACCGTATGGCCTTGGGATGCGTAAAGGCGATAAGGCCTTAGTGGATTTTGTCAACGCCTTACTCCTCGAGATGGAGAAGAATGGTCAGGCAAAAGCCATTTTCGACAAGTGGTTCGGTCCCAACACTGCTACTCCGCTGAACAGGAACTTTACGATTACTGGAGATAAGTAGCGGAAGCGCACAGGTTTGAGTCAGTCCATCAGCGGCTCATGTAACTCGGTCGGTCTCTAGCGTGAGTTCATAAACGGTATGGGAGAAAATCGCGAAGGCGAAGTTACGTCGAAGGATAGTAAAGCAGTGTTCCATTATCAGTTCGACTGGGGCGTCATCACCTCCGGCAAATATTTCGGGTGGCTGCTGTCCGGGTTTTATACCACCGTACAACTTTCGACGGTGTCTGTCAGTTTTCGCGTTCGTGTTGGGTCTTGTGGTGGCAATGATGCGGATGAGTCATGTCTTGCCGGTTCGCTGGTTTGCTCACGGGCCTTCCTTGAATTCTTTCGCAACACGCCTCTTCTTGTGCAAATATTCTTCTGGTATTTCGGGTCTTACAAGGTGCTTCCTCAAGCGGTCAACGATTGGCTGGCCAAGACAAACTTCGAATTCGCCGCCGCTGCCATCGCCTTGACCGTCTACACATCCGCATTCATTGCCGAGGACATCCGATCCGGATCCGCTCGATCCCAAGGAACAAATGGAGGCCGCGCGCAGTTCCGGTTTCACTTATTGTCAGAGCGATGCAGTACGTCATCTTGCCGCAAGCCATCAGGATAACTATACCGCCGCTCGTCAACCAGTTCCTTAATCTGGTAAAGAACTCCTCCCTTGGCCATGACAATCGGTGTCGCTGAGCTGACGTACCAGGCCAGGCAAGTTGAGAGCTACACGTTTAAGGGATATGAGGCATTCACCGCCGCAACTCTGGTCTACCTTGGCATATCGCTAGTAATTACGGGGCTGGTGAACTATTACAATAAGAGAGTTCTCGTCGCCCATGAGAGGCGACTGATTTGGACTCATGGCTTGATTTTACAGTCATCTAAACAACCTGACGTATTTTTTCATCGGGAGCTATCCTCACGGCAGTTTGGGGGGAGTCGCACTCACTCTTTACCTGGCCGTCATCTCATGCATTCTTTCCTTTATCGGCGGGCTTATACTGGGGCTTTTGAGTATCTCACACAATCCGTCCGATTAGGCTATGACAGCCTGCCGTGATCAATGCTGTTCGAGGCATCCCTCTTCTGATGGTTATTTTCTGGATGTATTTCCTGCTGCCCGCTCTTCTCGGACAGCCCATTCCGGAGACCCAGACGGTGATCGTGGCTTTTACGCTTTTTACCTCAGCTTACATGGCCCAGATTGTCCGGGCAGGTATCGAGGGCATACCCAAGGGGCAAACGGAAGCAGCATTATCCACCGGCCTTCGCCGCTGGCAGGCAATGCTCTTTGTTGTGCTTCCACAGGCGCTTCGCAATATGCTACCCTCCTTTGTAAACCAGTTCGTGTCGCTCATCAAAGATACTTCCTTAGCCTTCATAGTAGGCGTGTCGGAGCTTACCCAAGTGGCCACCCAGGTGAATAATCGCAGCATGATCTATCCGACGGAGATCTTTCTTTTTATCGCTGTCATCTACTTCATAATTTGTTTCCTCTTTACAAGCCTTTCTCGTTGGTTGGAAAGACATCTGGCCTGGACCAAATCAATTTGACATGCATTCCTATGAAACCGCTTATTTTAGACGGCCGGCAGACTGAATTCATAATGTTTCAAGCATTGCCATAGTTCATTGTAGCTTTACATATAGATTCTCAGTAGTAATGACCGTTTGATCCCAAAATCGGCTACGTGAAGGGCCAAAACTGTCATTGCGAGGGCGCAAGCCCGAAGCAATCTTCTCTGCGGTGGGACAGGCATCCTGCCTGTCACTCCTGGACAAGCGAGACGCTTGTCCCAGCCATTTTTTGGCAACCCCTGTGAGCATGCTGTACCCGGAACTCCCGAAAGGTTGTCAGCAACCGGCAGACGGAGTAAAGTGCCAAGACTCGCTTAACAGTGAGGCGTTTCAGTGCAACACATCTTCATCTGCCATGTACTCCTCAGTTTAAGGGTCATGGCATCGCGGTTCCCGGCAGGAGGCCCTGTAATGCTGAAAAATGAAATTCATGTAATTCAACGTGGTGATAGCTCGGGCAATAACATGATTGTTCGGATAACGCTTTCTTCCGGACGACGCATATACGGATTTGCCACCGCAAATTTCTATGGCGGCGATTGGGATATAGGCCCTACATGGAACTACCTCGTGACCGGCGACAGACCTTTTCTGGTTGATACAGGGAGAAGGGGACAGGGCCCGCAACTTCTTAAGATGATGGAAGAGGTTGGCTTCAGAGGACAAGATATAGACTCCATAATTGTCTCTCACGGCCATGAGGACCATGACGGTGGGCTTTTCGAGATCACCAATCTGATCGATGCACGAGTAGTGGCTCATGAAGTTTATGGTTCTCTTGTGCAGTGCAATCCCGAGGCAGCCCCTTCGGACGAGAAAGCAGAATTCCCGGCCTCATGCTGGTGCTGCCCCATGCCGGAGACCTTTTATAAGAGCAATTGTTTGGAATATCACAAAGAACGTCAGGCGTTGACGATCATGGACGTGGGCAATTTGCCTGAGGCACTGGGCTCAGGCATCCAAGTATTCCATACACCCGGACATTGCCCGGATTCATTGGTTCTCCTCGTAGACGGCGAGGCAATGTTGGTAGGGGACACGATTCTTCCCGAGATCACGCCTCACCCGACACTTGAGAGCCATTTTGCGGTTATGAAGCCTGCACTTCCGGAGAAGTTCGATGAGGCGCAACAACTGTACGGGCTCAGAGCATATATTCGCTCTCTGAAGATGTTGAGGGCCGTGACCGGAACCACGGATAAGATTTTGGTATTGCCGGCGCATCGATTGTACTCTCAGGACAAGTGGAATCAGCTTGATCTTTGTGGTCGAATTGACGAGATAGTGCAGCATCATATCATCGATGTTATGACATCTTGCGAATTCTCGGTACAGGGCCCAAAACACCAAAAGAAATTGCGATGGATTACTTCCAGCCTAGTCTCTTGAAGGGCTACGGAATTCATTTGGCCATCAATGAAATCAAGAGCCACTGCGAACTCATGGAGATCAGCCGCGACGTGGTTGTTTTGGAAGATGGGAAAGTGTCGCCAATAGGAGAGGGCAATAATTTCCGATCGCTGATAAACGGAGCTAAATGAGGCTGATGTTGCGTTCAGAGTTGAACTACCAAACCCTCGGAACTTTTACCTCGTCGCCAATCCCAAGCTGGACAGAATTGGGGCCATACCAAAAATTTCCGCATGATAAGAGGAGAGCGCTCGTCATGGTCAGGCGAATCATCGTGGCAGCCCTGGCTCTTGGGGGGGGTTTGGGAGGAGGGGGCGGAGGAGTTGGGAGGGCTTTTGGAGGGCAGGTTGGGGGAGGACGGTGACACCTGGAAGTGCTCGGGGCCGGACGAAATCTGCAAACCGGAGAGCGACACTCAGAGGCGCTGAACATTGGAGTTGCGGGTACACCATGCTCAATTATTGACGCAATTGCCTGTCAGGAGCATAGAGTGGCGTAGGGGTCGACTTCGACGGGTGGTTACTGCAGGCCACCCCCATCACATCACCTGAGAGGCAATCGGGAGGTAGCAGACCTTCTTTAACTTGACTCCCACGAGCCCATCGACTGCCTCGAGAAACGCCCGGCCGTGTGTTCCGAAGAAAGAGGCAGGGCCTAAGAAGCAGGAAAGTGGTAGCAATTAAGTATGGTGTCCCCCTAATTCCGCATGATCCACGCTCGGGGGTCAATCACTAGGGAGGAGGGAAAGAATTGGTGGATGCAACAACGCTCTATGCCGGAGTGATTCTTGGTTCCATCGGCTTGGGGTACATAGTGTATGGGAGAAAACAGAAGAACCCCATAGCTCTTATTTCTGGCGTGGTATTGTGCGGCATGCCCTATTTTATATCAAATATAATCCTTCTCGCTGCGGCGGGCATTGCGCTCATGACATTGCCATTTCTCATCAGATATTGACCGGAATTCCACCTCTCATCAAGGGAGAGGCTATCGGCGGCAGCAGACCTGCTTCTGCTTGCCACCTAAGAGTTCATTGCCATCTTGAGAACGCTCGGCAGGGTGCTCCTCAGATGAAGGCCGAGGCCAAGTCTTCACTTAACTCATCTCTGTCGAAGAACACCTCTTCATAAGCCAAAAAAAGGCCGAGGAACATCAAAAATCAAGGAGTCCCATCTCTTTATACGCGTCGCGCCACTCGGGAGAAAAGCAAGCATCGAGCATAGGCGCCAATCGTTTCATGGTGTGGACCCACGTTGATTCACCTTTTTCGAGGAGGTCGAATAGTTCTTCCAAGAGGCTGTCAAGCCGATCGATATTCTCCTTGGTGATAAAAGATACTGCTCCACGCAACATCGACTCCATGACGTTCCCCGGGTCCAGAGCATGGGCTGTAAGCATCACGGCAGGGAAGTTTTGCTCCACCGCGATATCCAGAAGATCGAGACCCCTGACGCCCATTATGTCAAGAATTACCATGTCGTACGTTTCGGTAACGAGCAGTCTCCTGGCCGCTTCAAAGCTTCCGGCGGTCTGGACCTGATAGGAAGAGAGAACTTCCTCAACTGTTTCCAAAACGTCCGGTTCATCGTCCACGGCGAGGATTCTTTTCATTTTCCTTGGGGTCCTTTTGCAAGGAGTATGGTCTTCTGCGCTAATTTAGCCTAAGAAGGACTTTTAACACAACAAAAGAAATGACATCAAGAAGGTTGTAAATCGTCAGCTCTCAACTTTCAGTCAGTCCACTCTTGGGATCGACCTTGGCCTCGCTGAATCGGAGTGGATTGAAACTGTGTTGCCATCTATTGGGGCATCGTGTAAAACTGATCCTGGTTTTGGACCGCGTTAAGGCATTTGTACGCGTGCTGCTCGCCCAGATTCTTCTGCCGTTGCAGACTTAGAAATGGAGTGATCGCATGTCTGAAGGTTCGGAACGGTGTGACGCCCACCTGGATGAGTATCGTGGAACAGCTTACATAAATAGCCCAGAGATGTACAAAGAGCTGTACGAAAAGTCATTGAATTCTCCGGAGGAGTTCTGGGCTGAGCAAGCGGAACGGTATCTTTCGTGGGTAAAGAAGTGGGATGTTGTGGTCCAGTCCGACTTCGAGCAGGGAAAGATCAAATGGTTCAGCGGTGGAATACTGAACGCGGCTTACAATTGCCTGGACAGACATGTCGAGACGCTCAAGGACAGGCCCGCCTACCACTGGGAAGGGGATGATCCCAACCAGTCTTACACTGCAACATATCTGGAGCTTTACAAAAGAGTAAACAATTTTGCCGCGGCGTTAAAAGCCAGAGGTGTCAAACGCGGTGACAGAGTAGTCATATACATGCCGATGGTGGTCGAACTCCCCATCGCCATGCTAGCCTGTGCAAGAATCGGGGCCATCCACTGCGTGGTGTACTCAGGATTCGGATCCGCGGCGCTTGCTTATCGAATTCAAGATTGCCTTGCCAAAGTTGTCATCACGGCCGACGGAGGCTTCCGCGCCGGCAAACCGGTTGCGTTGAAGTCCAAAGTTGATGCCGCGCTTGAAAGCTGTGCATCCGTGGAATTGGTGATAGTCCTCAAGCATACTGGCGGCGCCGTTCACCTGAACGCTCCAAAGGACGTCTGGTGGCACGATGCGGTTGCAGACCCCGCCCTGCCTTCGCACATCTCGCCGGAGCCTATGGACGCGGAGGACCCGCTTTTCATCTTGTATACCAGTGGCCCTACGGGCAAGCCCAAGGGGATTGTCCATACTCATGGCGGGTACTTGCTTTACGCCGCGATGACTACCCGACTCGTCTTTGATTTGAAAGACGATGAAACCTTTTGGATCACCGAGGACATTGGGTGCATATCGGGGCACAGTTATGGAGTCTATGGACCGCTTTTAAATGGCCTCACCTCTGTGATCTTCGAAGGGATTCCAGGTAGTGGCGACCACGGCAGATTGTGGGAGATCGTGGCTAGGCACAGGGTCGACAAATTTTGCACGCGACCGAGCACTATTCGACTAATGGCTGAACAGGCCCCGGACTGCGTAAACGGGCACGATATTACCTCACTCAAATTACTGGGCCTAATGGGAGAAACCGTTAATTCGGAGGAGTGGAAATGGTATCATGACCGGATCGGAAAAGGGCGGTGCCCCATAATAGATGCGTACTCCCAAGCGGAAGCAGGCGGAATTCTTATGGCTCCTTTTCCTGCTGTTGCACCGTTGAAAGCCGGCTCTTGCTCGGTCCCATTTTTCGGCGTGAAGCCCGTAATATTGGATCCCGCCACAGGCGAGGCAGTCAAGTTTCCGAATCAAGAAGGTGTGCTGTGTATCGAGCGAGCCTGGCCCGGAATGGCAAGGACGATCTTCGGGGACCACGACCGATTCGTGGAAGGCCATTTCAGCCGAGTCCCCGGGCTTTTTTTTACAGGAGACGGGGCCAGGCAGGATGAAGACGGCCAATACTGGATAATCGGCCGTATCGACGATGTGATCAATTCCGCGGGTCATCGTCTGGGAATACCGGAGTTGGAAGCGGTCCTCATTCGGCATGACAAGGTCGCTGAGACAGCCGTGGTCGGCTATCCACATCCCATAAAAGGTAGCGGTGTGTACGCTTTTGTGCATCTTCGAGACAGTACGGATAATTCTGACAAACTCAAAAGCGAACTTGTCGATCTGGTGCGCAACGCAATCGCTGACTTCGCGGAAATAGATGTTATTCAATGGGTCGACACTTTGCCGAGAACCCCCAGTGGTAAGATACTCAAAGTAATCCTTCAAAAAATCGCGGCAGGCGATGTTGCAAACCTGAGAGACTTTTCCTCCATTGCCGATCCGGCAGTTGTCGAAAGCCTCGTGAAGGGTCGTTTGGAACTCGGCGCATAACAGTCCCCCCGGATGACGGCTCGACGCAGGCGGAAATATTCTTGACTTCAGTGGGCTGCGGACCGTCTTGTCAGGATCGCGCGCCGATGAAAGAAATGCATGGACGAGACGGAGCAAAAGACCTACCATGACAGACTTGGTACGCCGTTTACTGTGGTAGGTTGCGGCGTTGGCGACTTTCTTCGCGTCCTGGACATGTATGACTCATTTATGCCCGAGGCAGTGGCTCAGGGTCTCCCCCCGACGGACAAAGCAACGCGACACACCTGGATTAGAACCCTTCTTGAAACTGGCGAAAATTATGCTGCGATGATAGAGGGGAAGGTCGTAGGGCATGCGGCTCTTCTGCCGAACAGGGAGACAAACGACGGCGAGTACGTGATTTTTGTCGGTGGTCCCCACAGAAAACGCGGTCTCGCTACGGTTCTGACCGAAATGGCAATTCAGCGGGCCAAAGCGCTTGGCTTGCGGTCCGTCTGGCTAACTGTCGAGTCGGACAACTTTAAGGCGATAAAGCTGTACAAGAAAATGGGCTTCCAGTTTTGTGATGCAGGCCTTTCCGAGAGAAAAATGGCACTGAGGATTTGAGGGGAGCGATGGCGCTGAAGGTCGGTGTAATTAGGGATGATAGATACCTTGAGCACAGGACAGGCATATTACATCCCGAGCATCCGAACCGGCTGAAGTATATTTACACCATGATAGATGCAGAGTTCTCCCGCGATGTGGTCTATATCAAGCCTCAGCCTGTCACTCTGGAGGACCTGGAGGTTGTCCATACTCCGGCGTACGTAAGGAAAGTGCTGCACACAGCGAATCGTGACTTTACTCACCTCGCTCAGGACACGCCTACCAGTCCTCGCTCGTATATGGCGGCCTGGTTGGCAGTGGGAGGTTGCACTACGGCCTTGGAGAGGCTTCGTTCCGGAGAATGTGACGTCACCTTCTCTCTGGTACGGCCGCCGGGACATCACGCGCAACCTGACAGAGCGGGCGGGTTTTGCATTTTCAACAACCTGGGCATAACGGCACGCTACGCGTTGAGAAAATACGACTACAAACGCATCCTCATCGTGGACTGGGACGTGCATCACGGTAATGCGTTACAGGCCCTCTTCTATCACGAGAAGGAGGTCCTGTACATATCCTCTCACTATACAAACATTTACCCGTACGCCGGAGAGTGGGAGGAGACGGGCGCCGGTGACGGCGAAGGGTACAATGTGAATATGGTATTAACAAAGGCCATTGAGGACCTTGATCTACTATATCTTTACCGTGAAGTCGTGGGTGAAGCGATACGACGATACGAACCCGACTTGATTCTCGTTGCCGCAGGCTTTGACCTGCACAGCCAGGATATTTTCAGCAGGGCAAAGATAACCGAGACGGTTTTCGGAATGCTTACCCGACTGATTTTGGATCGGAAGCGAGAAGTAGGGGACCCACCTTTACTTCTTGCTTTGGAAGGGGGATACAGAATCCCGGCACTGGTCAAGTCGGTTCGGGAGGTGCTTAAAGTCTTGACAGACTCAGGCTCTACGGTCAAACTCCCTGATGAAAGCACTCCAACGGGGGAGCAATTGTTGACAACCGCCCGCAGTTTTCACTCAAAATATGGCGTATGGACTGATTGATGCCACCGCAGGGAGCCGGCTCATGATCAAATCGAGAATCAAAGCCGAGCGAAGTGACGCTAACTTGAGTTCTTATGCCGAGACCTACCGCTCGTTCTCCTGGTCGGAGGTGGAATCCGAGTTCACATGGAAGGACTCTAATCTCACAAATATAGCTTTTGAGGCAATCGACCGTCACGCGTTGGACAAGGGACACCTCAAAGCCTTGGTCTTGGAGAAGGCGGGTAAGACAGAGAGCTTCACCTATCTCGACTTAATGAAGATCTCTTGCCAGTGGGCCAACTTGCTTTCCCAGTATGGTTTGGCAAAGGGCGACCGACTGTTCATTTACCTTGACCCATGCCCCGAACTCTATTTTGCAATGATTGCTTGTGCGCGGATGGGAGTCGTCTTCTGTCCGCTTTATCCTACTTTGGTCTTTGATGAACTCGAAGACCGCATTCACAACGCTACGCCGAAAGCTATATTGACCCACCCGGATCTCGCGGAGAATCTTCCCCATGAGGCAATGGCCGACGTCGAACATGTTCTCCTCACGGAAGGCCCTGCGCCGGGGCTTTTTAGAGGTGAGTCCGTCATAAAAGACCTCCCTGGGCAGATGTCGGAAGAATTTGAGACCGTGTGGGTTGAACGGGACGCGCGGCTCTACCTTCTCTACACTTCAGGTTCTACAGGGCCCCCAAAAGGGGTGGTGCATGCTCACCAGGACATGTTGGGGCTGAAACCGACCGCGAGATCCGTGCTTGACCTCAATGAGGGCTCCGTTCTCTGGACCGACGGGCACCCCGCATGGATATTGGGTACCGTGTACGGGACCTTTGCTCCCTGGTTGTGCGGGGCGACCTCAGTAATCATGGCGGATCCGTTCTCGGCTTCGAGCTGGTATCGCACGCTGGAGAAACACAAGGTCGAAGTGTGGTACACGACTCCGAGCAGGATCAGAAGACTTATGGATGCCGGTGAAGATCTGCCGCCAAGATACGACTTTTCAAACCTTCGTCACATCTGCACCGTCGGCGAGGCGCTCGGGCCGGAACTGTTTCACTGGGTCCGAAGCAACATAGGCTTGTCACCACACGACACATGGTGGATGACTGAAACCGGAATGATATGCCTGGCGAACTTCGCCTCACTGGATATTAAGCCGGGGTCAATGGGCAAGCCTGTGCCGGGACTGGAGGCTGCGATAGTTTCCGAAGACGGAGAGAAGCTGCCCATGCTCACGCTGGGTCAGTTGGCTCTCAGACCCGGATGGCCCGCTATGATGCGAGAGATATGGCAGGATACACACAGATACCGGGCCTATTTCAGGCTCTCCGGATGGTTCCTGACGGGGGATATGGCCATCGTGGACGAGGACGGATACTTTTTCCACCAGGGACGTATGGACGATCTCATCAAGATCGGTGAAAAAATTATAGGGCCGTACGAAATCGAACAGGTACTCTGTAGGCATCCTGCGGTGCATGAAGCCGCGGTAATCTCTAAAGAGGCTTCTCTCGGAAAATCTTCCTTGAAGGCGTTCCTTACGGTGTCGGAAGGCTTCAAGCCCTCGATGCGGTTACGGCATGAAATAAGGGCCTTCGTCAAACCTAATCTTTCCTCCGCGGTTCAGCTAAGTGAGGTGGAGTTCATTAGCGAGCTTCCTAAAACCAGATCTGGCAAGCTCCTGCGGAGGGTTTTGAGAGCGCGGGAACTGGGACTCCCCGAGGGAGATCTACTAGGATTGCAGGACGAGCCTTTCTTCGAGCACGATTCCTGACAGAGATGGCGGTCAGCGCTTATCAAAGTCTGAGGATCATGGTTATCTCTGTTTCGCCATGATCCACAGCGGTGAAGCCCGCATTTCTATAAAGCCTTATGGCCCTGAAATTGAAGGCTTCGACGGTGAGCCACAGCCTTTTCAATCCTACGGATCGTGAATCGTCGATAGCTATCTGCGTCAGAGATGTACCGAGACCACGGTTGCGAAAAGGTTCGCTCACAAATATTACGTATTCTCCGTCACTCCTGTCGAAGTCCGGAATGATCGCGGCATGGCCCACTGCGTTTCCATCAGCCCAGACCAGAAAATTTCTGCCGAATTCCAAAAGCTTGTCAACCCACCGGTCTCTGATTTCCTTTTCAGCAGGCGGCAGCCCTTGACTTATTGCCAGCCTAGCGAACCCATCGTACATCTTCTTGATCTCAGAGGACGATTCAAGGTCGCATCTCCCCACCTCAAATTCGCAGCCAGCCTTGTCAACTCTCCGGACCCGATTGAGCGTGGTCATTTCGCTTTTCCAGACTCGATGGGGTTAATGGCCACCCCGGCAGGGACCGTGATGGCCGTACTGCGCTTGGGGTTCACCGGCGTCTCTGGATAAGTCTGCGCATAATAAAGCCGTTTATGGATCACGCTTGATAAACATTCCCAACTGATTTGTGCCGCCACTATATCACTAACAGTTCTGAGGGGTCAAACACGCAGTCATGGTGAGGAAACAAGATCGCCGGGTGGTTAAAGCAAAGAACTCTATCGGCTGAAACGATTTTTGGGAAGTTATATTTGAGCAGTTGATGGCACGGTTGTTTGTTGAGCAACACTATGATGGGGTGGGTGAAGACAGAACGCCCCCGCCTGGAAATGCTCTTCCCGGCATATTCGGGGCGCCCGTCTTCAGATGGTACGTTCCTATTCGATTACGACGCGAGCACTCACGAGGTTTCCCATAACAGTGGGATCCGCCAGAGTGGTGGTGTCCCCCAAGTCCTCAACCTGGCCCGCGGCTATCTTCTTTAAGATGCGTCTCATAATCTTTCCACTGCGCGTTTTGGGCAAACCGTCCGCCCATTGAATTGCGTCCGGCGACGCGATGGGACCGATTTGAGTTCGCACCAGCTTGACCAGCTCTTTCTTCAGATCGTCCGTCTTCGTCACTCCCGTATTTAGGGTAACAAAGGCATATATGCCCTGCCCCTTTATTGGATGCGGAAAACCGACCACTGCCGCCTCGGCCACATCCTTGTGAAGAACCAGCGCGGATTCCACTTCCGCGGTTCCCATACGATGCCCTGAAACATTAATGACGTCGTCTATCCGGCCGATGATCCAATAGTAGCCGTCTTCATCCTTCTTCGCGCCGTCCCCGGTGAAGTACATCCCGGGGATTCGCGAGAAGTAGGTTTCCCTGAATCGCTCATGATCGCCGTAGACGGTTCTCATTATTCCGGGCCACGGCTTTTTTATGAAAAGAGCCCCCTCCTCGCCGGGATGTTTGACTTCCTCCCCGGTTTCGGGATCCAGAATCACTGGATCGACGCCGAAGAATGGGAAAGAGCAGGAGCCCGGTTTGATCGGGGCCACTCCCGGCAATGGGGTCATCAACTGTGCGCCGGTTTCCGTCTGCCACCATGTGTCCACGATGGGGCACCAATCACGCCCCACATAGTGATGATACCATCTCCATGCCTCAGGGTTGATGGGCTCTCCCACGGTCCCGAGAAGCTTGAGGCTCGAGACATCGTGTTTTTCTACGTGGCCGCTCCCTTCCTTCGCCAAGGCCCGGATGGCCGTAGGCGCGGTATAGAATTTGTCAACGCGCCGTTTTTCAACGATGTCCCAGAATCGGTCAAAATCCGGATAGCTCGGAACCCCTTCAAACATGACGCTGGTGAATCCGCAACACAGTGGCCCGTAGACTATGTAACTGTGACCCGTTACCCACCCGATGTCCGCGGTGCACCAAAACGTCTCTTCCGGTTTCAGATCAAAAACCAACTTGGTCGTCATAGCAACATTGAGCAAGTACCCGGCCTGGGTGTGCAACACTCCCTTGGGTTTCCCCGTGCTCCCGCTCGTGTAAAGTATGAACAAGGGGTCTTCGGAATCCATGCGCTCCGGCTCAACATAGGCCGGCAGCGCCGGATCAGACATCAATTCATGCCACCACAATTCCTTCTTCGGATCCAACTGTATGTCCATGCCTGCACGCTTGAAAACTATGACCTTTTCCACTCCAGGACAACGTTTCAGTGCCTCATCCACATTGCCTTTCAGGTTCAGCAGCTTACCGGCCCTATAGCCCCCATCGCACGTGATGACCATCTTGGCGTTGCAATCCTCGATGCGGCTTGCAATAGATTCAGCGCTGAAACCGCCGAAGATGACGCAGTGGATGGCTCCTATCCTGGCACAAGCCAACATGGCGACTGGGAGTTCCACGATCATCGGCAGGTAGATGATCACCCGATCACCCTTTTTAATGCCCTGGGACTTGAGTACCGCGGCGAATTTGTTGACTTCTTTGTAAAGCTCCAGATAAGTTACGACCCTTGATTCTGCTGGATTGTCCCCTTCCCAGTAATAGGCCACTTTGTTCTTGAGCTTGGTCCATGTGTCTGTCCAGGCAGTTGTAGGTAACGTTAAGGACGCCCCCCCCGAACCATTCAATATTGGCCTTCTCAAAATCGTAACGGAGCACGAAATCCCAATCCTTGTACCAGGAAATGTACTCTTTGGCCGCCTGGCCCCAGAAGTTGTCCACGTCTTCGAGCGAGCGCCTGTAGAGTTCCTTGTACTCTTCCATGCTCTTGATGTACGCGATCTTCCGATACTCCTCCAGATGGGCGTCGTACCATTTTGGAGCATTGTCCATTTAATGACCCTCCTCCTATTGTTTTTTCGTCGGCCAGCCGGCCCAAGCCAATGTGCCGCCTGTCCCGACATAGAATCCCTGGGAGCAAGACTTACTGCCGTCCGAGATCAGGCCGTGGCCTCTCCAGGCGCAGGTATTCACGAGGTCCGCTATTTGCAGCGCACTTCCGGTGAGCGGCTAGGGAACGAACCCAGCGATCACTTGCCCGCTACGGCCAAAGATCAGGAAGCCAATATCAGAGCTGTTCAGAGCCTAACGGTCTCGCCACCGCGCGGTGGTCCGCCGAAAGACCCGATCGACGCAGAGATCGATCGCGTTGAATGGACTCCAATTGCCGCACAAAAGAATTATAGAGATTTCCGCAGAGTATGATGCCGGAAAGCTGGTGAACAGTCGGTCACCCGCTGTACACCTGTTAGACTGCCCTTTAGGAAGGAAAGACGTCATCCCCACCTTCGTTACGGAAACTTACCGAATCGCACATCCGCATTGTGGAGTTCCCCATATCTGGAGGACGTTGCGCGAGAGTTCACTATGATGTATTGTCAGACGAACTTAATCGGTATGGGGATCAAATGTCAAGCAAGATCGCCACAAATAGTATCAGGCTTTTGGTCAAATCAAAAAATCCTATTTAAACCAAGCGATTATAGGATGCTCACAAACTCCGCTGTCTGATTGCGATGTCATGACATGATCCCTCGTGCTTTTGCGCTCGTCGGGTGATACGGTGAGAACCGCTGGGACGCTCCGTGATCCGACCCTAACCAAGTAATCAGCTGATGGTCTGCCCGATTTTATCGGCCGGCGCACCTTCACGGAAACGACCTCCCTGTGTAAACAGGCGCGCCGAGACTGCCGACGTGAAATGCTTCCAACTGGGGCTTAAGAACGGGCCGAGTCCCGCCCGCCCGCGAGAGTGTGCATGGAGTTGACAGCGAGCAGTTATGCCGTGGTTCCAAGTGCAGTCTTCGAATTCTTGGATCGGACTATGCCCTTCAGCGAACTCGACCGCACTACCCTCGAAAACCTGTGCAGAGAATGCCTCCTCGATCATTTCCCCAAGGGAACCTTGATCTTCAAGCAGGACTTTACCGATATCACTCATGTTCATCTCATTCAGACGGGGGGCGTCAAGGTCAGCATGACCACTGACGAGAAAGTTGTTACGTTGAAAGAATATGGAGGGGAAGGGGCGTCATTTGGAGCCTCCTCAATTGCGGCGCGGAAGAAGGCTGAGTTCGATGTGGAAGCAGTGGAAGACACTTTCTGCGTACTAATCCCCAGAGACATGTTCCTGTTCCTAGTGGATGAAAACCCACCCTTCGCCGCCTATTACGACGAACACATTTCTGAAGACATGATGGGGGTAGTTTATTCCGAGTTACGGACGGAAAAGGTCAGTCTTCGAACAGAAGGATCTCTGCACCTGTTCAACACCAGGGTCATGGACATAGTCAAGCATCTGCCGGAAGTGGTGGAAGCTTCGGAAACAGTCCGGCAGGTGGGGGCTTTGATGGCGAAACAGGGGTCCGGTTCGGTGTTGGTACGAGATCCGTCAGGCAAGATCATCGGCATGGTGACCAACCTGGACCTCAGAACCAAAGTAGTGGCCCAAGGATTGGATTATGGGGCTTCAGTAGATCGGATCATGTCGTCACCGGTTAGGACAGTTCCCGCCCTTGCCTTTTGCTTTGAAGCGCTCGTCACAATGATTCAGGAACAGGTAGACTATCTTGCAGTAGAGCATCGCAAGGAAATCGTGGGAGTAATCAACGCGCCGGACATGATGGTTTACTTGGGGTCTTCACCACTCTATCTCTTCCGGGAGATTTCCGCGCAGCGCACTGTTGAGGGCCTCTACGGCTTGTCCCATAAAGTTCCAACCCTGGTTCGCAACTTGCTTGAGTCCGGGGCGAGAGCCGCGAGTGTTACCCAGATGCTCACCGTATTCAGTGACAATCTGCTCAACCGTATTCTTACACTTTTGATGGAATACGTCGGCGATCCTCCCTGTTCGTTCTGTTGGTTGGGATTGGGCAGTGAAGGTCGGAGGGAACAAACTTTCCGGACAGATCAAGACAATGGTCTAGTCTACGAATCGCTGCTTGATCCAAAGAGTCGCGAGACAGCTCAAGAGTATTTCCTGGCTTTTGCTACTCAAGCAGTGGAGCATCTGGAAAAATCAGGAAATCCACGGTGCAAGAACAACTTCATGTCGTCCAATCCCCGATGGTGCAAGGACTTCGGATCATGGCTGAACTGCTTTGACGAGTGGATAGTCACGCCCATGCCCCCGGACATTTTCCTTTCGACAATATTCTTTGATTTTCGTCCAGTGGCAGGCAGCGCTTCTCTCGCGGAGGATCTCCGGACAAAAGTCCTCAAGCGGGCTGGTAGGTATCCAGAGTTCTTGAAGTACTTTATCAAATACTTCTTGTTGAACGAGCCACCGGTAACCTTCTATGCAGACTCGGTGGTGGAGAAAGACGACGCAAAGATCGAACTGTTGGATCTAAAGACCAGGACGCTTACTCCCTTCGTAGAATTTGCTCGCATCATGTCGTTGCGCCATGGGATTAGCGAAACCAACACGTTGGCGAGACTCCAACTGTTGGCCGATAAACAGCACATATCCATGGATTTGTACACTGACGCGAGTCAAGCTTACGAGTTCGATATCCATCTCGCGCTGGTGCATCAACTTAGAACGGTTGAGACTGGTGGAAAGCCGGACAACTTTGTGTCGCCGGCAGAACTCTCCGAGCTGGAGCGGAAGACCTTGCAGTTCTCTTTTTCGGTCATAGAGCGCCTGATGGCGCATGTAAGACGTGAGTTTAAACTAACATCAGTTCAACCTCGCGAGAAACAGTCAAAAAGAACAGGCGCAGGCGCTTTAAATGGCCCTTGAGGCCGCGGGACACGCGCACAGGTTGATGGAATAGCCTGCGGGAATCCTTCGTGGCCAGCGGTAGCAGGCGACAAGCACTCCGAGGTTTAACGAGCTGTAGAGGTAGTCAATGGTGCAACAAGACGAGATGCCAGCTGCAGATCCGGCAGCGGTCCTGGAATTTGTTGGGCGGACGCGACCTTTCAAAGACTTGGAACCAACCGTTCTGAAGGAGATCTCGGGAAAATTTACCCAGGATTTCTATCCGAGGGGGACGATCATCCTTGAGCAAGGCGTCAGCGAAGTGACTCATTTTCATCTCGTAACACGGGGAGGAGTTAAGATCCAACACAGTGACCCTGACGGCTCAGTGAGGCTCGTGGATTTCGTAGGCGAGCGAGGCTATTTCGGAGCACTGGGCATCATCAAACAATCCAGGGCTAATCACACGGTTCAGGCCGAAGAGGACACATTCTGCTATCTCTTGGAAAGAGAGGGATTTCTCAGGCTGGTCCAGAGCTATCCCGCTTTCGCGCAATATTATTTGGACCGGTTTTCCGCCGACGTGGTTGGGGCAGCATATGCCGAGATGAGAGACCAGAAGATAATTCAGCCGAATCGACGCGGATTGTACCTGTTCACGGCAAGAGTTAAAGATGTCGTTAAGAGGCGGGTTGAAGTCATAAACGGGGATGAATCCGTTAAGGCGGCAGCGCGCAAGATGACCGACCTGTCGTTAGGCTCTTTGCTGGTCATGGATCAATCCGGAAAAGTGGTCGGAATCGTCACCGACAACGACCTTAGAACCAAGGTTGTCGCGCAGGGTCTGGATTATGGCAGTCCAGTAGCATCGATAGCGTCCTCTCCGGTCAACTCTGTTCCCGAGAATGCACTGGCTTTCGATGCATTACTGCAGATGATGAATCAACAGGTTCACCATCTGGCAGTGGAACAAGACGGCGATCTTGTCGGGATGATCACCGCCCATGACATAATGATCCAGCAGGGAACCTCGCCCATCTCTCTCTTCAGGGAGATAGTGTCTCAGCGTACAATCGAGGGGCTTTATTCTCTCGGGGAAAAAGTACCCCTTGTTGTTGCGACTCTTCTCCAGGAAGGGGGAAAGGCCCAAGACATCACTCGAATGGTAGCCGTTCTTAACGACCACATAGTGACCCGCGTCTTGGCGTTGCTGGAAGAAGAGATCGGGCCTGCCCCTTATCGATGGTGCTGGCTCATGCTCGGCAGCGAAGGCCGCCGCGAGCAAACCTTCGCCACCGACCAGGACAACGCCTTGCTTTACGAGACCCCGCCCGAGGACTGGGAGCGGATCAAGACAGCTAAGCTGTACTTCCGCAGATTGGGAAACGAGGCCGTAAAGCATCTGGAAGCGTGCGGGTACGCCCTGTGCAAAGGAAAAATGATGGCCTCGACCCCCAACTGGCGTAAGCCTTCCAAAGTCTGGCAAGGCTATTTTGACCGTTGGATGAGCTCTCCAGAGCCTCAGGCTGTCCTTCATGCCACGATCTTCTTCGACTTTCGCGCAGGTTACGGTAGTTTTTCTCTCGGAGAGCGTCTCAGGGACTATGTGTCCGCAGTGGCTCCGAGAAGGGGAATTTTCTTGATGCATCTGGCCAAAGATTGCCTTTCGGGCAAGGCGCCGCTGACCTTTTTCAGAGAATTCGTTGTGGAGAAGGATGGCCAGCACAAGAATCGCTTGGACCTCAAGACCCGAGGGCTGGTCCCCTTCGTGGATTTCGCCCGTGTCATGGCCCTGAAATACGGTCGTCAAGGAGACCAACACCCTTGCCAGATTGAAAGCCCTGGCTGACGGCGAATATATTCCACGGGGTTTCCACGCGGAGGTGCGTGAAGCGTACGAATTCCAGATGCACGTCCGTCTCGTTCATCAATTGAGAAGACTCTTGGCGGGGTTGAAGCCGGACAACTACATCGATCCAGTGGACCTAACGGACACCGAGAGGCAGACCCTCAAGGAAGCATTCGGCGTAATTACCCGCATACAGGGCTTCCTAAAGGAAGAAATCAGGATCGTAGAATAGCGCCGCCCGGGCGTCCGCGTGGAAGCAGTAAGCTGCCGGTTTTTCGCTTTTCGGACAGTTTTGGACCTGATCTACTTTGACCGCAAGACGTAAATGTTTCTTTGTGGAAAGCGAACGGTCATCAATGCTCTTGACTGGTAACGCGTGGCGTGTGCACGCTTCGATTCCACCCTGGTTCCGTTCCTAAACGGTCTGTCGCCGCGCGTAAGGGAGAATTCGCGTGAAGCTGAAGTGGCCATGGTTTCGCAGAGACAAGCATCCCGCAATCATTGCAAACCACAGGCGCTTGGAGCGGTTTGATCAGACCAAACCTATTGAAACATATCAGTTTGTCTCTCTGGATACCGAACTGACCGGACTCGACTTGCGCCGCGACGCAATAGTGTCAATCGGGGCGGTACGCATCGAAGGTCTGCAAATAATCAGCGGGAAACAATTTCTTTTCGTACGTGAGACCTAAGCGGTCCATGCCCAAGGTGAGCACACTAATCCACCGGATTACCCCCGATCAGATCGAAAGTGCTCCGGAACTGAGAAAGGTAATGCCCGATTTCGTGGATTTCGTCGGTAACTCTTTATTGGTGGGACACTTCATCGCTCTCGACATGGCGTTCATAAACAGGGCAGCGCGGAGGCTCATGGGAGGGCGTTTGCGGAACCCTTGCCTGGACTCTATGAAGCTGGCCCAAGTTTACGAAGAGCGGGAGCGGGGCGGACATTACGACAGGGTTGAAGTGGCGGCGGGGTACAACCTGAAGACGCTCACGGACAAATACCATCTGCCACGATTCGAGCAGCACGACGCCCTTGGAGATGCGTTCCAAGCCGCGTGTCTGTTTGTCTTTGTGGTAAAAAAAATGCAAAACCTCGGGTGTCGGACTCTTAGAGACCTCCATACGGTTAGTCGGACCACCCCGGGGCTTTTTTGAACGCCTTAGCGCCTTCAGGATGTCTTCTGGGTCCCACTAGGGCCTGTCAGCTTCTGAAGTCGCTCCACCGTTTCTTCGAGTTCCCTGTTTCTAGATTTGAGCGCGTCTTCAGCCTTCTTCTTTTCATCTTTGAGGCGAATAGTCTCGAAAGCCAAGTCCACCAGTTCCACAAGCTCCGGCGGGTCAACCGGCTTGCGAAGGTAATAGAACGCCCCTTTCTCAATGGCAAGCACGGCGGAGTCTACATCGGCGTATGCCGTCATTAGGATGCAGGTAATTCCGGGAGCCACACTGTTCAGTTCAGAAAGGAGCGCCGTGCCGGACCCGTCAGGGAGTTTAAGGTCCACAATGGCCACGCTAGGCAATGCCTCTTGGGCCAGCTTCGTCGCCTTGGCCCTTGTGGAAGCTAGAAGAATCTCGTAGCCCTCTCCCTCGAGAATATCTTTGAGACTGTCACTTAAGCTTTCGTCATCATCGACTATGAGAATTCTTCGAGCATCTTCAGTAGGCGGCCTCTTGTTGGGAAAAATCTTCCTCAAGAAACTTGTCATCGTCATGGTCGTTCACCCTCTGTTAGAGTCGCCTGCGATGATGCCGGCGGTTTCTCGAACCGTGCCACGATCTGAGCTCTTATATGTTTCATTTCCCTCACCCTGTGCCGATCACAGCCGTTCTAGCAATTCTGAGACAGTCTAGTAGATTTTGGTCGATACTCGCATTCTTGCTACTCGGCCCGGAAGGCGCGTTCCATAGCTTCCAGCAGCACTCCAGTACCTGAAGGGTTTCTTCAGAACCGCAAAGGCGCCTTCCTCCTCGGCTCTGTGGATTAGATCCTCCATTAAATGGGCCGTACACATTATAACCCGTATTCCTGGTCTGTACTTTTTCATTTCGATGAAAGTCGCGACGCCGCTCAGCCCTGCCATTTTGATGTCCATGATGACAACCGGAAAGTATTCAGCCCGCACGCGGGCCAAGGCTTGCTCGCCACTCTCGGCTGTAATCACGGTATAGCCTTCACTTTCCAATACGTCGCGGGCGCTGTCAAGGAACAGCTCATTGTCGTCCACGAGAAGGATGCGCCTTTTCACGGTGATCTCCTCTGATCCTGCTCTTCCCCGATATCTGCGCCTACGGCGGATTACCGTTCGACCGTCAATGACACTGTTACGGCAGTGCCATGATTGGGACGGCTGGACAGAAACACTTGGCCTCGATGTTCGTTCACGATCTTCTTAACCACCGCAAGGCCTAAGCCCGTGCCGCGTGGCCTGGTTGTAAATAGGGGCTCAAAAGCTCTCGACGCATCCTCCAGGGCCATTCCGATTCCATTGTCTTCAAGCCCAATATGAATCGCCCTGTCTTTCATCGAAGTAGAGACCCTAATCAGCGGCCGATAAGGTCCGCTTCCCTCCTTGGCGCTGCGTGCCTGCACCGCCTGAAAGGCGTTTTCAATGAGGTTGATGACTACGCGACGGAGCGTTTCGCCGTCGAATCTGACCGGAGGAAGTTCAGCAGCCAGCTTGCGCTTCACGGTGATCCCCTGGGGGATAGTAATCTGGTCGAGAACTGTCTCCAACCAAGGGTTGATCTCGCCTGTTACGAGCGAGGACTGCGGTCCTCGCGTGTATTCCAACAGTTCATCAATAATCAGGTCGCAATGCCCCACTTGTTCTCCGATCCGATTAAGGTGCTTCCTGACTTTCTCATCTTGCTCTTTAACATTCCTAGTTAGGTAATAAGCCGAAAAACTGATCACACCAAGCGGATTTCGAAGTTCATGGCTGACAACCGCGGTGAGCTGACCGAGCACCGATAGCCGCTCTCTCTTTATCAGCTCTCCCTGGGCAGCCTCCAGATCTCGAGTGCGCTCTCTAACTTTAACCTCAAGTTCCGATGCATGCTGGGACAAAAGGGCTTCACGTTCCTGGTGATAGTCGATCCGGCGCTTGAGGTCGTCCGGGGTGACTTTCAGGCCGGCAAGTATCTCGGCGTAAACCTCTGAAAGATCTCTGGCTTCACGCTCGGCGAACAGATCGGATTGCGCGAGTATGCGGTGGGCGGTTGCCGCCCCTACAGAGCCGGCGAGCAGCCTTTCCACTTCGCTGTGAAGTTGGGCCAGCTCCACTATTGAAATCCTATCTTTAGCTTCGAGACGGGCCTCGCGCAGGCACTTCTGGGTCATGGAGCGAGCTTCTTCCTCCGCAAAAAACTGGCCGAAAAGCTCAAGTATTATCTTGGCCTTCACTGCCAAGTCTATATAGGATTCCCGGTGTAATGATCTGCTCAGCGCGGGGCCTGTGGTTAAGGCCCCGACAAAATCTTCCGCGAGACTCTGTTCCGAGGCGCTTTGTTTAAAGAGAAGAGATCCCAGAAACATAGAGTCCGGTGTTGAAGATGAGCGACCAGAAGACGGTCTGCGACAGCGAATCTATGGCTAGAACGCCGAAGAGATGTTCTGGGCGCAGAAAGGTTAGGCCCCACAGCCCTTCGTCCAGGAAGTTGTAAGCTATCCATCCGCTTCTGACGAATGCAGGCAGTAACAACGTGTAGAACCAGATTGCGAACCCGGCGCTCAATCCCATAAGAGCCCCTGCTTTGTTGCCCCGACGCCAAAATACTCCGCCAAGTATCGCCGGCGCGAACTGGAATGCCGCGGCAAACGATATCATTCCGATGTTCACCAGCATATACGACTCGCCCACCTCTCTTTCGAACCAATAGCCTATGAGAATTACGAGGGCCACAGCGGCCCATCGGCAGTGGAGGAGTCGTCTCCGAAGAAACGCGAGTCCGGGGATCCAACCCATCAGGGGCAAAAGGAAATGGTTGGTAATCATCGTGGAGACGGTGATGGAGCTTATCATTATCATGCCCGTGGCAGCAGAAGCCCCTCCTATGAAAACCAGCAACGACAGCCACTGTTGACCAGCGTGAAGAGGCAATCCAAGGACAAACGTATCGGCTTCCAATGGACTATAGCCCTTAAGTATCCCTCCCATCGCGATGGGAAAGACAAAGATGTTGATGAGGAGCATATAAGCTGGAAATAGCCAAAGAGCGGTAGGTATATGTTTTTCGTTAAAATTCTCCACCACACTTACGTGGAATTGCCGCGGCAAGAACATTATCGCAGACATGGACAAAACGAGATAAGTCATCCACGTGACCGACCAGACCTGATCGTCCTTCCACATTGTCACGATTTGTGCCGGTAAGTTGGTTGAAACCTGTCTCAATATGTCTGCGAATCCATCAAACATGAAGTAAGTGACAAAGACTCCCGCGGCCAGGAAAGCCACCAGCTTAACAAGACATTCCACCGCCACGGCCATTATCAGTCCCGGATGTCGCTCCGTGGGGTCGAGCCGTCTTACACCCAGGACTAAAGTGAAGACCACCATTAAGCCGACGACCACAGGCCCCAAATGAAGGGAGATCCAAGAGGGAGGGGCCCCCTTCTCTGAGGTGATTATTGCAAAGGTACTGAGGATCGCTTTGAACTGCAAAGCGATGTAAGGCATAGTCCCGATCAGAGCGATCAGAGTGGCCAAAGCGCCCACTGCAAGGGACTTATCATACCTGGCTGAAATGAAATCCGCGATGCTTGTTATATGGTGGATCGTTTTTATCCTGACCAGCTTCCTAAGAACAATCCACCAAAGTGTTATGGCTATAGTGGGGCCGAGGTATATGGGGAGAAAGAGAAGTCCGGAGGTGGCCGCTTTTCCGACGCTGCCATAATACGTCCAGGCAGTGCAATAGACCGCAAGGGAAAGTGAATAAACCAGGGAATTGTCGACAGGGCTTTTGCCTTCCGTAGATCTCTGCTCTACCCACAACGCGGTGAGAAAGAGAATCCCCATGTAGAGGCAGAAAACAATCAAAACTGAGAAGGCGTCGAGCACGGAGAACCTCGGTTACTCGCTTTCATCAGTGGGCTGAGAAGAAGAACGGGGGGTCAGAACCCTGCTTATGAGGAATTGAAGAAAAACGACTACGGTCCAGCAGACAAAGAGATAGACAAACATCGCGTTTATGCGATCAAAATCCGAAGAGGAAACCAGCGGCCAACTGAACAGAACCAGACTCAGGCAAAAGACCAGTACGTGAAACTCATGCCTACTGAATAGAACTCTGATCCTTTTCATGTGGGCACCTCGCTGCTTGGAGGAGCGTTGTGTCAACAGCAAGCTTTGCACTGAAGCACATTGAAATCAACTCCATGTCCGTCGGACTGGTTGCGCCGATAGGGGCATCCCGCGAAACGCGGGACCGTGCCCCTAGACGATCCGTTACTCCATTTGAGGACCATTCTCAACGCGCTTGCTTATAACAAACCTTCCTGTGACTTCATTTCTTGCCGTAACCGATCTCTTTGACGGCAGATCCGATTTCATCGAGGACCACAGGGTCATCAATGGTCGAAGGAACGGTATATGATTCGCCATCGGCTATTTTTCGCATTGTTGACCTCAGCACCTTACCGGACCGGGTCTTGGGAAGTCGGTTTACCACCACAGCCTTTTTGAAAGATGCAACCGCGCCGATGTCACTACGCACCATCTGAACGACATCAGAGATTATATCTTCCTTGGCGCGTGTGACCCCCGCCTTGAGCACCACGAAGCCCAGGGGTACCTGTCCTTTAAGATCGTCAGCAGCCCCTACCACTGCGCACTCGGCCACATCCGGATGTTTAGACAGCACCTCCTCCATTCCGCCTGTGGACAACCGATGACCCGCCACGTTTATCACGTCATCGACACGGCCCATTACGAAAACATACCCCTCCTCGTCAATGTACCCGCCGTCCCCAGTCACATAGTATCCCGGAAAAGGATTCATATAAGACTCGATGAAGCGCTGGTCATCGTTCCATAGTGTGGGGAGATTCCCCGGCGGAAGGGGCAACTTCACCGCGATCAAGCCGTTTTGATTGGGACCCAGTTCCTCTGCAGTTCCAGAATCCAGGATCTTGACATCGTAGCCCGGCATCGGCTTCGTAGCGGAACCAGGCTTGGCGGGGAATTCCTCGAGACCTTTAAAGTTCCCGCAAATGGCCCAACCAGTCTCAGTCTGCCACCAGTGATCGATCACCGTCTTCCCGAGCAACTTGGTGGCCCAATAATAGGTGTCGGGATCGAGTCTCTCACCGGCCAGAAAGAGGGTTTCAAATTTTGAGATGTCGTATTTCTTAAGGTATTCGCCTGCAGGGTCTTCCCTTTTGATGGCCCGTATTGCTGTGGGGGCCGTAAAAAGCGCCTTGACACCATGTTGAGAGATCACACGCCAAAAAGCTCCCGGATCAGGCGTGCCCACCGGTTTACCCTCGTAAATTATCGTGGTGGCCCCAACGAACAGAGGAGCGTACACTATGTACGAGTGCCCCACTACCCACCCGACATCCGATGCAGCCCAGTACACTTCGCCCGGACCGATGTTGTAGATGTGCTTCATGCTCCATTTGAGCGCCACAGCATGTCCCCCGTTATCTCTCACTACTCCTTTAGGCTTACCAGTGGTCCCGGAAGTATATAAAATGTATAGCGGATCCGTAGCCTCCACCGAAACACAGTCCACCGGCTCGGCCTTGGATTCCAAGGCAAGCCAATCGAGATCGCGGCCCGGTATCAGCTCTGCTGCTGCTTGCGGGCGTTGGAACATAACGCACTTCTCCGGCTTGTGTGCAGCAATTTCGATAGCCTCGTCAACCAGGGGCTTATACGGGATCACGCGCTGGACCTCTATGCCGCAGGACGCAGAGAGGATGACTCTGGGTTTTGCGTCGTCAATTCGAATGGCCAACTCACGGGGAGCAAAACCCCCGAAAACAACCGAATGGATGGCACCGATACGGGCGCAAGCAAGCATGGACATGAGAGCTTCAGGGATCATGGGCATGTAAATCAGAACTGTATCTCCCTTTTCCAACACCCAACCCTCTCAAGAACCCCGCGATTTTGGACACCCTCTCCTTGAGTTCCGAGTAGGTAATTTTCTTAACGGTGTTGGTCACAGGGCTGTCGTAGATAACAGCAATCTGATCGCCTCTACCTTGCTGGACATGGTAATCGACGGCATTGAAGCATGAGTTCAGCATGCCACCGCGAAACCATCGGTAGAAGGGGCGGGTGGATCCGTCCAGGACCTGATTCCAGCGCCTATCCCAAGCGATTTCTTCGGCAGCCCGACCCCAGAAGGTTTCCGGGCTCACCAAAGATTCCCTGTAAGCTTCCTCGTACTTCATCTTGACCTCCATAAATAGCGTTTGTAACACAAACGATGCCTGGCCGTAGAGCCAACCCTGACACTCCAGCGTGGTGGACACCTAAGCCTAGAGCTATCCCCAATCAGCTCGAGTCTACATAGCGGGCCGGGAGGCAACAGCGCCGTGGAGTCGCTCACGGTTCAGCACCCCACAAAGCCCTCCTGTCGGACCATGCAGCTTAAGGACCTAATCCCCCTGTGATATACCCTGCTGGTACCCTCATTAGACTATCTTGCTTCCATTGGCGATAGTCATCGAGTGTACAGCCCAGCGGATACGCTACACGGGTCCCTTTCGGTACCCTAAGAGTTTGTGCGTTCAGCTTCCTAATGGTTGGAGCGTCATCGTAAAAGGGCAAACGCCCCATGGGTTGATTCGGGAAAGCTCACCGTCTGCTTGAGAATATGGTTTACATCATAGTAACCTAGTTGTGGTGAAGCCAGATCATGACACTTTTCGCCCATGACCGCAAGTCTTCTTTACCCGTTTGGTCAACAGCAGTTCGTGGGCGGTAAGACGCTTTTACACTGTGTGTTCCGTGGATTGCCCCATGGAGGTTTGACCGCGGAGCAGCCGAATAGACAAAACATAAAGTTCATGATGATGAACTATTTCAGAGTCAGAGAAGAGGTCAAGATTCACGTATTCCGCTACAATTCAGGGGTAGGCAACCAACCTTTTAAGGAGTGACTGTTCAGTACAGACTTCCCTGCCTTTATGACAAAAAAAGCCCTAAAAAAAGGGGTTGACACGGCCCCCGAGATGACCTTAATCTAGTAAGCCGTTAGATGTATCATCGAATCACCACTTGGCACGGATTAGATTTCAGCAATTTGAAGGAGTTTGTGACGGGACAAGAAAAGAGGGTTTGTGCCTGTACCTTTGTCCCATCAAACATGTACGGAATTTCAATCTGAGACTTCACCACGAACTATCCTGAAAGCCTAAATAAAAGGCTGCGGCAATGGGGAAATAGCGAGTGTCTCGGAAATCACAGAAAAACTCCGGTCAATGGCTCATTCGGGTGTACCGGAAAAAGACCCGTAAGACCTCCTCGGGTGGGCCTGGACGTGCCGGTCCCGCGTTAACCGGTTTCTTCGTGGAGCCCTTTCCCATAGACTTCTGGAAACTCGAGAAGTCTTTCACAAAATCTTCGACGACTCCTCTTTTGGTTTATCCGAGCTGCGTAAAAAGCTTTGTCAAGAATATTAGGAATCTGAATCCTCGAACACTCTCATCAAGATATCGGCACACTTACTTCACGTTCATAGCTCTTCTCATAGTTCCCTTCCCCACTCTGTCAGATTCCATAGCCACCGATGTAAAACGCTGCTCTTCAGCTCGACGTGTTGGCGCCATGAATGGCGGCTTCATTATTGTTGCCTTGGTCCAGAGAGCCAGGCGTCGGCATTCCAAATCCGAGTCACCTGAAATTCTAGGTAGAATAATATTCTTCATCACTGCCGTGGGCCGTTCACCCCCTCGCATTGCCGCTGCGCCTAGGTAGGGCCTCTGTTGAGGCCATCGACGGCAACAAAGTTACCCGAGAAAAGCTCCATTTTTCCAATAAAAACACGCGCCTGATGCCTGCGGCATTCCGCTTTGGGAGTTGTCTGCCAGCTCGGACCATGAGGCTTGGTTGCAGTCTGAGCGCAATCGAATTCCTAAAAGTCGATTAAATGACCGCGGGTGGCGCAAGAAAGAAGGAGTAAGTACAGTGGCGGAAAAAAAGGAAGATTGGGCTGCAATAGCCAGAAATCCCAAGTTCGAAGAACTCCACAAGAGAAAAGCCTATTTTCTCTTCGGTTGGTGGATATTCTCAACTGTCTACTATTTCCTCCTCCCCATCGGAGCGGGGGCCGCTCCCGGCTTTTTCAGCGTTAAGGTGATAGGAAACATTAACATCGGGTACTTGTTTGCCCTTTCACAGTTCTTTGTGTCCTGGGCCATAGCCATCTATTACTCCGGCTGGGCGAACAAGGTTTCCGATAGGCTCACCCGAGAGCTGATTGACGAACTGAAACTTCAGTGAGGAGGAGTGAACGAATGAAAAGACTGATTGTAACGCTGACCCTGGCGCTAACGCTGGGTCTGATCATAGTGCACCTCTCAGCTCCCGGAACGGTGCTGGCAGGCCCCGAAAGCGCAATTTCAACAGCAATAGTCGCTCAGGCCGCGCCCGCAAAGGCCGCGGCCCCGACGAAGGTTGAGGCCCACAAGGGGATCACCATCACGATGTTCATCATTATCGTTTTGATAACTATGTACATCGTGATCTGGGCCGCGAAACGGACAAAAACCACGGCCGACTTCTACGCGGCACGCGGGTCCATCACCGGATGGCAAAACGGGTGGGCCATCGCGGGGGATTACATGTCCGCGGCCTCGTTCCTGGGGATCGCGGGGCTCATCTGTCTGTACGGATACGACGGCTTCATGTATTCGGTGGGGTGGCTGGTCGCTTATGTGACGGTCCTCCTGATCGTCGCCGAACCCTGCCGAAATGCCGGCAAGTACACCATGGGCGATATCCTCGCTTTCCGGTCGTCCCCTAAGCCGGTTCGCGCGGCTGCCGCATTCTCCACGGTGTGCGTCTCCATCTTCTACCTGACGGCTCAGATGGTCGGGGCAGGCAAGCTCATGGAGCTTCTTCTCGGCATCCCGTTCAAGTATGCCCTTGCAGGTGTCGGCTGTTTGATGATTGTGTACGTGACCTTGGGCGGGATGATAGCCACCACTTGGGTCCAAATAATCAAAGCCGGCCTCCTGATGTTCGGGGCGATAATGTTGTCTTTGCTGGTAGCGGCACAAGCGGGGTTCAATCCGGTTCGATTTTTCCACGATGTGGCTTCAAACACCCAGATTTCGGAGTGGGTTCGTGTGCAACTACTGAAAGACGCAGTGGCCCAACCGGGCTTTGACTACGGACAGCGATTCCTCGAGCCAGGGTTGTTGTTGAAAGACGTGTGGGACCAGATCTCTCTGGGTATGGCCCTTGTACTTGGAACCGCAGGTATGCCTCACATACTCATGCGCTTCTTCACTGTGCCCACAGCGCAGGCGGCCCGCAAGTCGGTTATCATCGCCATGTTTCTGATAGGTACTTTCTACATCCTCACGACCCTCTTAGGCTTTGGCTCCGCCATCCATGTCAGCCCCCAGGTCTCGTTTGCTGTGGACAAGGGCGGCAACATGTCCAACCTGCTGCTAGCCCAGATGTTGGGCAACAACATTATGCCTCTTTTGGGTGACATCTTCCTGGCGTTTCTATGCGCGGTGGCCTTTGCAACCATACTCGCGGTCGTGTCGGGGCTTGTGCTGGCATCTGCAGCGGCCATTTCGCACGACATTTACGTGAGCCTGATCAAAGGCGGCAAGGCTGATCAGCATCAGCAGGTTGTGGCCGCCAGAGTAGCCTCTATCTGCGTCGGCGTTTGCGCGGTGGTAATCGCGATCTTGGCCGAAGGACAAAACGTCGCGCACCTCGTCGCACTGGCATTCGCCGTGGCATCGGCAGGTAACCTGCCTACGGTGGTACTCTCACTCTTCTGGAGAAAGATGAACACCGCGGGAATCGTCGCTGGTTTGGTGGTAGGTGTGGTGCTGTCAATATTTCTGGTTATGATCTCTCCCAACATGATGTATCCGAAATTGATCGCTGCCGGGGACCAGAAGATATACACCGGGCTGGAGAAGAAACAGACCGGCGGCGCGACCCTTACTGACCTGGAAAAGACGGCAATGGCAAAGGCTAAGGCTTCCTATGAGAAGAATAAGGACGGCACTTCGTTCATTTTCGGCCTGGATAAACCTCTTTTCGGTCTGAAGAACCCCGGAATCGTCTCCATTCCGGCAGGGTTTTTGGCCGCAATTATCTTTTCCTTGCTCTTTCGAAGTAAGAAAGAAGAAGACGCGTTCGACGAACTTTATGTTCGCCAGAACACCGGCGTTGGCATGGCAAAAGCCATGGAGCATTAAGCTCGAGGGGTATTTTTAGCCCTTGGGGGAAGGCCATTGCCTTCCCCCTTTTTTTGGGCTGCGCCCACTATACCGTACTTTGAATCCGTCCTGACCCCGTCTGCAAGATCGCAACTTATTGGATTCAAGAGCCTCCAGGAATTCCTGAGCGTAGAAGCGGTCCTCTGTAGGATGGCGAAGCATACGTTTGAGGAGAAAATTAGCGTAAAGGGGGGGATAGATCTCTTCAAAATAGAAAATACCGCCGGGTTTGGTTACCCTGCCGATCTCTCGAATGCAGCGGCGCCAGTCAAGCACGTGATGGATGATGCCGAAATTCACTACAGCATCGAAGCTCGAATCCTCAAATGGGAGATCTTCAGCATTGCCCACATGATAGGCAATCTTTCCCGCAAGATCAGACGGTAGGGCCCTCTTCGCCCGCCGAACCAGGCTGTGTTCGAGATCAAAAGCAACAACTCTCTTGAACCCCATTTTCTCGACGAGAAGCCGCGCGCCTTTGCCCAGCCCGCAGCCGATCTCAAGCGCACAATCAACCTGTTGCGGTCCAACCAGCCGGAGCCACTCGGAAATCTCGCGTTTCTGAAAGAAGACCCGCACGGGGCTGTATATCCAGACCCGTTCGGGCCAGTTCATCAACATCTCTTCTTTTCTGGATGTCTTGATGGTGAGCACCTCTATCCCGGGATTGCGCCAGCAGGAGTCACATGGATCTGATCCTGATTCGAATTCATTGCCGCAAATAAATTGAAATGACCACGAGGAGGAGAAAGCCCACGGGCATGTAGCTCGCCTTGTCAAACAGTGACGCGGCAGCGACGGGACCTGGATGGTAATAGACTCGGCGGGCTGGTTCGAGGAGGAGCTTCCAGGCAAGTAACGCGGCGCCAATCGGATACAACCATCCCACGCCGTTTCCGGCCATCCAATACAACGCGATGCCTGCACTTGCGGCCATGGAAATTGCAGCAAGCATAACGAAAACAGATTCCGGCATGCCCTTGACGGTGATAGTGGTCCTGGCTGACACGCGTGCGTCGTCCTCCATGTCGACTATGTCATTGGCTATGTTTTGGGCCCCCACTTCCCAGGCCGCGAGCCACAAGCACAGAACAGCCACAAAGCCGAGAGAAGGACTCGGGTCCACAGCATAAACCCCTGCAAGGCCGCCGCTTGCCTTCACGAGGGCCGACGGGATTATCTTCAGGTGGGTAATCCTGAGAAGCTTGCAATAGAGGCCTTCCAGCGAAGCAGATACCACCAATAGTCCCGCGCAAAATGGGTTGAGCCACCATGCCCCCGCCAGAGCAACCATCACCCAAAACGCAAACCACCAGAAACCGCTCTCGAATGACAGCATCCCCTGAGCAACGGGGTGCCGAACCATGATTTCATCAACCGTGGGCATGTCCGTTGAACGGTCTCTAAAAGACATCCTCTCTTTGTCAACGCGGCAGTCGATCAGATCGTTGAGAGCATACACTGCTGTATAGCCGGCAAATGCAGTGATCAACCCTACAATGACCACGGGGAACGGTGGAAAATGGCCCAGCCAGAGCAGCGCGGCCATGGGCGGCGTGGCCATATCCAGAATGCCGTGAGGAGTGCGAGACAGCCCAAGAAACAATTTCCAGTTGATGGCCGCATTCATGCCGGGGAATTCCGCAAACCGGCTGTTTGTGTGATTCATGCTGAAGCACCTTTAAGACTGCGTCACCTTTTTTTGTCTTCGTAGGGAAACGTCAACTTGCCACCCAGAAAACCGATACAAGACACGATAACCGTTAGTGTCACCAGACTGACAAGATAGACGATAACATAAATGTTCCGTGTCTCAAGGGGATCCACAAGCACGAACACCCTCAACGCGATGGCCAAAGCCCCCAAAGTCACGGCAACCCAAGCGAGGCGACGTTTCATAAGAATGATGCGCGAGTCCGAAGCGTCATAATTGATCCACCATGTGAAATAGCCGGTCATCATGGCCGCAGGAATTGAAAGCCAACCTAAGATTAAACAAGAGAGCGCTGCCCATTCTGTGCATGAGGAATTTGCCGCCAAGCCCCCCAGTTCGAATAGCGGCACGACCGTCATAAGCCCCACGGGAATGTGAACCACTGCAGGATGTGGATGTCTCCGAAAGAATGGGTGGCGGTCGAGCCAGAGATCAATTCGCCCCTTCAAGCCTGCTGCGGGTTCTTCGCGCGCCTTCTCATAAATCCCTACCGACTCAAATCGTTCAATCACTTCTAAGCCATGAGGTGCAGCCTTGATGTCATTCGTCAGGTCGATTCCCGCCCGATGCCGCTTCATGTGCTCGCCCGCGGACCCATCTCTTGCTGGCGGAAACGTCGTAGACTTTACCTTCCACAGCGACGAGAGAATTCTTTCCATCTTCGCCGTTTGCCTGCGCAAGCTCTTCAGCGGTGTAAGACTTCACCGTCAACCTCTCTCTAACACTCACATGGATTCAGCCGCATGAGCCACGAGGTTATCAAGAGATCGTGCCGTTGGGAAATGTTTTTTGTCTGAGCGAGCCGGAGCGCCGGCGTCGCGAAGGTTACGGGCGAACGCAAACCGAGGTGGCTTCAGTCTTCAGAGTCCGGCCGCCATCAATGGAGCGGTGGACTGGGAGGTATTGCCTGGAGAATGCTTCGGCGCCTGACAAAGACCAGTATCAAGGAAAGCGCCCTAGGGTAACCGTGGACAGAAGGCCGAGCTTTCATGAATCATAGAAAAGAGACCAGAAAAATTGACCTTGGACACAGGCAGGAGCATGGGCCGCTCCCATCGTCGGGGGCGTTTTGTTGACCCGTTTTGGATTCTATTCTTTTCTTCCCCTCATTCTCACTATCTGCTTGTCAAGACTTATGCCTAAAGGATAGAATTTTATCAAATGTTGACTGCAATGGGTGTATGCTTCTAATGAAGCTATTAAGTACGAGTAATTGTATCTCCATATGAAGGAGAGGCTCTTCAGCCAATTTCTAGTGGGTCCTGGAGGGGAGGGTTATTCAATGAGCCACGATACAGGTTTTCCAACATGGCGACTGGTGGCGGGAGTAGTCGTAACGAGTTGTTTACTGCTATCGTTTGCCTGGGCGGCGGATCAAGGCACGGGCGCGGTAGGATATTCGTATCAAAAACAAGTAATAGCCAGGGTTGGGGCTGTCCAGGGAGATACTAAAGTCCAACGCGCGGGGGAGGCTCAGTTCAAGAAAATTGCTGTCAAGGCTCCTCTGTACGTCATGGACTTCCTGGCCACAGGCAAGAACAGCAAATTATGGTGGCACGGGACCTTCAATGCGTTCAGCCCTTCGGAAAAATGGAAGCCGGGCCCTGATGTGACTGAAGGTTCGCTCGGCGCGGACTCGGTCTTCGGCTTCAAGCAGTTTGAGCGGGCCGGGGCATCCTACCGCTTTGTGGGGTATGTTCAGAAGGGGACGGTGCGCTTCATCAAGACCCTTCCTAACACAAACCCTCCATCGAAATTCACGATTGGCACTCACACCGCATGGATAGAGGTGCTCTATTCCGACCGAGCGGCTGATTTCATTGTTGAGTCCAAGAACGAGTCGCTCACCACCGTCACGGTGTTGTGGGGGAAGGTCCGAGTGCGAAACATCTCGCCTGAGACCAAGGAATCCCGGGTATTGACCTCGTGTCAGGAAGTCGATGTGGAGAGAGATCAGGAACCGGGTGACATCAAATGGGTTTCGACCGACACCATGAAAGAACTCGTCAAAAGAACCACGATTCCGAGGACCTTGCCTGATGATGTCCCGTCATGCGAAAGGCTCAAGACGGAGGTGCTCCTGGACGTGACGGACGTCTTCTTGCCGCCGCCAGGAGTGGCGCTGTTTCCCGTCGTGCCTGTACCTGTACCGGTTCCACCGGGCAAGAAGGATTGTTGCCCTCCGGGACAAATGTATGATCCCCGGACGGGTAAGTGCAGGTGTCCGTGTCCAGAGGGTGAGCTTCCGCCAGTCACGGTACTGGACAATAACGGCTCGTTTCTTGACCTCGCGGCGCGTCCATGCGGGTCTTGCCGCAATGGAGCAACGTTCAACCCCGAGACCTGTTCCTGTGAATGTCCGTGTCCTCAAGGGTTTCTCTTACCCGGCCGAGGATGCGTGCCTCAGTGTCCGGAAGGATACAGCGAGACTTACGACGCGAGCAGCTCTCCTCCTTATCGGTGTCGTTATTGCGTACAGACAGAGGTTGGAACCGAGCCTCTTCCGCCGCCTCTTAGGCAGTGCCAAAATGAGGAGCAGTGCGACCCTTGCGGCGAGGTGTGCATCGACGGGACCTGTCTTCCTATAGTATGTAAAACCGGCTTTTACCTCGACCGGGCACGCTGCAAATGCCTGCCGATTACAGATGGCCGCTCTACTGGATGTTCGGAGGACGCGGAGTGTCCGCCGTGCCAGAGATGTGCGAATGGTCTATGCTTGCCAGCGGTAAAGTGTCAGGACCAGCAGAGGCTCAATCTCGCTACCTGCCAATGCGAACCGACGAACGGTACTACCAAGCCGCCACCCACGATTTGCCGCCAGGATGGTGATTGCCCCGAGGGATATACGTGTGACCAGGGCAATTGCGTACCTAGCCCGCCCTGCCGTGGGGACAGTGAATGCGGCCCGGGATATAAGTGTGTCCACGGACTTTGCGTACGTGTGCCTCGATTACCTGAGGTCCCTCAGGCCCCTGAGCTTCCTGAGAGGATAGCTCCACTGCCTCCCGAGATGTGCGTTAAGGACAGTGAATGTCCCAAGGGGGAAGTGTGTCGTAAAGGCAAGTGCGTGCAGAAGGCACCGCCCGTGAAGAAAAGACCTAAACCCAGTCAGCCCCTTGGAGAAGAAAACGTGGAACTGCCGAACCTTATGGAAGAATCTTCCGGTTCGGGAATTCCGAGCGGAGGTTTTAGTATCGGCGGCGGCGTCGGAGTCGGCGGTCAGAGTGGAGGGGTTCAAAGGGTGCCGCGGCAAGGCATAGTTCCACGAACTGCGCCCCAGCGGATCAGGCGAGGTGTGGGGCCGAACTGACCGCGGTAAGAGATAGATTAATTGTCCATTCTGAGTCAGTTGGGATGAGTTTCTTACAAGTTTTGACCCGGCTGAAAGTGGTCGGGTCAAAATATTTTTTTGCCATTACTTGGGCTGTGGCCTAGAGCCGGGCTTTACGTCCTCCGCAAAAAGGGAGCGATCCGCATTCTCCCCCCAAAGTGAAGATGTCCTTTGGGTAGTCAAAAGAAAGAATTCGCAAAGCAGCTCTGACCAACCTCCGCGTCAACCATTGCTTCTTACCAAAAGCTTGCAAACTGGCCTTGCCGCAAATTCCCTATCTAGTGCTTTCCCCTATGGCGCATTCCGGAACTCGACCCGGACCGACACTCGATGCCTCCTCGCACCAGACCTGGTTTTTTTCCGCACTGACCTGAGGACATCGTGAAAATCGAAGACAAGGTGAATCAAAAAAAGATCTCGGGCATCATTTAGTTAAGATGGTGGAAGTGCACATCTTTTGCTCAAGATTATGACGATAGGAGTTGAACTGATGAACACCACAAAAGTCTTGGCAATCTTCAAGGTATTAGCCGCTGTGATTGCTCTATTTGTTTTTGTGGCAGTCGGCGGGGCCTCCAAGGCGACCGCAGGCTCAAGCGGAGGCTCTAAGGCTTCAACATCAAGCTCCAAAACGACTACAACAACCACATCGAGCAACACGGACTCGGATCGGACAGGTCAATCAGGCGATAACAAGAAAATCGGAGATTATCCAGGCCGGGACATCAACAAGGGGGGCACTGTGGCTGCTACAGCAGGAGGAAATTCTGGGGTGATCCTGCATGTGGATAAATTTGGCAATGCCGTCGTTAACAAGAAAGGCCAGACCGCCAGTCATAAGAATGCGATTGAGCGTGCGACCAAAGATGTAACGGACGAAGCCACGCGTACTCCGAAAAATATTGCCAACTTTTTGACCGGAAAGAACGACAGTGACAAACAACTGATCAAAAACGTGGAAGGGGGACTCCAGCAGGTCGGCAAGAACGCACAAGGGACTATCGATCAAATAGACCAGGGCCTCATTAGATTCAACAAATCATGGAATGATCGCGTCAGCCCAGGTCAGATCTCGATTTTTCCGTCTGCTCCTCAGATCTACAATCAATTCAAACCAGGAGAAAAGGCACTCGGAGATGAGGCTGGACGCGGAGTAAAGAATGTGAAACAGAATACGGATCGTGCGATCACTGACATACAGGGCGAAGCAGGACGCACTCCGGAAAATGTGGTCAACTTTCTGACCGGCAAAAATGACGGTGACAAGCAGCTTATCAAGAATATCGACGCAGGGGTCACGAAAGTCGAACAGGTCGGAAACGAGTTTAGCCACCCCGTCACGGCGATTGGGAAACAGTTGCAGAGAAGCGGCCAGGACATTTCCAATGAGGCCAGTCGTGCCTGGAAGAACATAGGAGCGGCTGGAGGAGATGCAGCAAACGACGTGAAAGGCGAGCTCCAGCGCGCACCACAAAATGTGGTGAATGCCTTGACCGGGAAGAACGATAGCATCAAGGATACCGAAGACACTATTGGCGGAGGAATCAGTCAATTAGGCAAAAACATTCAAGCCGGCGGTGACGCTTGGCAGCGGATTATGTGCGGACCCGACTGCCAAAACGTTATGCCCACATCCCGTCAGATTGGCAATGCAATCTTGAAGGGTGGGAAAGGCATAAAGGCTGGGATAAACCGCGACATCAACAAGATTGGCACCGGTAAGAACGTTGGAAGGGATATCAGCCGAGCTGGTGACAAGGCCGGAAAAGACATTTCCAACTCGGTGACAACGGCTGTACACCAGGGGGAAGACGCGGCAAATCATGCCGCGGATCAGGTGGGCAATGCGGAAAACGAGGCCTGCAGCTCCGTTGGACTTGGTTGCTGAGGGGCTCTGCGTTTCGAGATAATTAAATGGCCTCGCAATCCCTATGCAGCATGAGAGTGAGGACTTCAGTAACGCAGCGGGATGAAGCACAAACCGTGAGCCGAAGAGGATAAGGCGATGGGAAAAAAACGATTGATATATGTAGTTATAGTTGCGGGCATTCCATTGGCGCTCTGGCTATCGGGCAACATCATGGGAGAGCGCGCAGACTTCCATTCGCTGGGAAAATCCGGCACTTCCCCAACATTGCTGGCTGGTGGAGGCTCCAGCTCCGGAAGCCATTCAAGTGGAGCGTCTGGGAGTGGCTCAGGTTCGGGATCAGGTTCCGGCAAAGGCCAGAAAACCGGGAATCAGGGAAAACTGGACGGGAAGATCGACTTGAATAAGATACCCGATGTTAAACCCAATGCGGACACTGCTCAAGCCGAAAGAGGATAGCCATCGAGTCGGAAGGCCATCACACGACTCGGCAGTGATGAGAGCCTGGTCGAGCGCGCCAAATGCTGCTCCCGTTGTTATGGCTGGGAGGTTGCAAGATGAGTGTATCAAGACTTGTTCCTGTAGCTATTCTTGTGGGTCTGTTGCTCCCCGACCTCATCTTCGGTTCCGGGCTGAAGCAACTGGTATGGGGCGAAAACGTGGGATTTGTAAAAGCCTACGTTGACAGAATAGACAATGAAAAGGGCTTAACTGTTCATTCCAGCCCCTCGGCTGACGGTCCAGTTTTGATCCACCTTCCGTTGCGAACAAAGGTTCAGGGGGCTAACGAGTTCCAGCACGGTTGGGTCAAGTTGAAGGGTCCGGCTGTGCCTGCCTGGATCGACCTCCAGTTTCTCAGACCCATGCCCTTTGAGGGGATGATCACAAAAGTTGACAATACGGAGTTGTGTCTCCCAATAAGGGCTGGTCCAGCCTCGTCACATGCAAAAGTCGGCTGCGCTCAAATTGGTGAATCTCTCAACCTTACGGGCATAGCGACTGCAGACAACTGGTTGCAGCTTGCAGACCGGCGAGGATGGGTCGATGGCTCCTCCGTTCAGTTGCCAGAGGAGGCGCCCCAAGCGGTCGGGGCCAATAATGCGGAGACTCCGAGGGTAACTTCCGTAGGGCCGGCCGTAAGTCCATCTCGCGAAAAGCCTATAACAACGCCTCCCCAGCTTGGAAGCTTCACAAGAAAGGATTTGGCGCCCGAGAAGGCGCCTGCCGGGCCTCCCTTGATTTCGACCGCTTCAGCACCGACCGCGAGTCCACCTCCCAAGGCCGCTCCGGTCAAGAAAGAATTACCTCATGTCGCGTGTAACGGTGGATGGTGTGTTGCTTTCGATACTGGTCAGGTGACGCATGACGGGAAAGCGGTATCAGGAATTGAATGCCTCAAGAACGATATATGCGCAATCATTTTAGCCCAACACCATGTGGCAAAAGCGACTGCTGATGGGATTGCGACCTTCGGCAAGTTCAAGCTGCTGCCGGACGGTGTTATTCTGGATTCTAAGTCAACCAAGTTATTGGCTCATTGCAACGCTAAGGGAAGTGTTGATCAGAAGTGTGTGGCGAATTTCTTGCGCAAGGCAGGTGTAGATATTAGGGGGAAAAACTCAACCGGTTCCGTTTCAGGGAAGGGCGAAGCTTCAAAGGAAAAGATAAAAAAGACGGCTGAAAATTCTTCTGAATCCAAAAAACGAAGATCCAATGAAGAGGCCCCTAAGCTGTTGAAGGATTTTGACCGAAACGCATGTTACTCCAAGTGCCCCTGCGCTATGGGAGGGACGGAGTCATGTGCCAACTGCAAACAGAAATGTGATGACCAGTTCTGGAAGGCTTTTGACGAGAAATCGAAGTAAAAAAGGGGGAATTGATCCGAACCCGGAAACGATCACAACTGTTTATTGCTTGATGCTTGAACTAACGTGGCTCAGCTCAGGAGGGGGGACACATTGCTTTCTAAAAGGTAACGGGAGCGCAAAGAATGATTGGCACAATCCAATAGCTACACGCGCCCCGCCGTCCGGGACGGCAAAGATACAGGTAATAGAAAGACGGGCTTCACATACCAATTAATAGATATGCTAGCAAGAAAATGGGCTTCCGTCCTTTGTCGAAATCAGCCCGCAAAATTGATGAATTTTCTTGCAACGTTTCAAAACAGAAAGAGAGGTTTAGGAATGGGAGCGACAAGATCCTGAGGAGTAGGTGAGCCAGGTGTCACCCATCAAAAGCTCAGGTCTAAGCTAAGGTCAGGTTTGATCCCGCCTGGTAGGCGCAATTAGGTATGTTGTAACCGGACTCATAACGTAATTGTCCATTCTGAGTGAGTGGGGATGAGTTCCTTACAAGTTTTGACCCGGCTGAAAGTGGTCGGGTCAAAACATTTTCTTGGCCCTCAGATCAGGGCCTGTAATTTCCAGCAACTCTCGCCCACAGGTTGGGACACGTCAATAGCATTGCCCAAGGAATGCTTCTTCTGCAAGTCTCTGAGGATCTGTAGTGGATTCAGAGTAAAACAATCGCAATTGTCGTCACAATCATCCGCAAGGACCGCCACAATCATCTGCGCTTCCTGGTCCGTGTATATGGCCTGTTTGCCCACAAATACGTGCGGGTAGCGCGGATTATCGGACCGCTGCACCTTCTCCAATTTCTCGGCCTTCTTGGTGGGACTGATATTAGGTTCCGTGGAACAACCCGAGCAACTACTGCATCCGCCCATTGCAATCTCCTGATGGCTAATTCTCGTAAGATTCAAGTTAAGGATTCGTGAGAGATCTGTCAAGTCAGGAACTGCACGGCCACAAGCCTGTCCGCATCGCCCTGTAAGTTCAGGCCGTCATTTGGCGCGCTTACGGCTTTGACAGGATCTTGACCTCCACTATGGAACTATCTTCGAACTCTCCCAGTACCGCCTTGGTGATCGGGTTCTCTATTGCTTCGTTCTTCAGCGCCCTGTCTAGATCTGTTTGTCCGTCAGCAGAAGCTGAGTAAGGACTCTTAGTGTCAAGAGAGGTTTCACGGGCAAGGGTCAAGATCTTTAGTCTCGCGCCTCCGAAGAATTCCTCGAAGATGGCCCTGACACCGGTTTTGCTTGCCAGTCGGCTTTCGAACTGCTCTTTGTACACCTCTTTGTGGAAGCCGACCTCCACTTCAGTAGGTCCGTGGGAAATGAGCCTTCCGTGATCCATAAGAGACGGCAGCATTGGATCTTGGCCGGATAGGCCTGACGCGCTCTTTGAGGTTCGCCCAGATCTCATCCGGCGTCCCCGTCGGCACAGGTACGACCTGCGTAATGGTGAACCGCTCCGAAGGGATATCTTGTGAATGGTCCACGGGGCTATGCCGCGGTTCGCTCTGCTCTGTGGCAGCGGAATGTTTCGCCTTCGTCTCGGGCTTTCCCGATTTGACCGCAACCGGATGCATGGTTTGGCTGTGCCTGTCGTCGCCTGCCTTCGGTCGAGAATGTGGTAATCCGGAGTCCATGCGGCGAAGCATTTCCGCCAGGTCCATGATATCAGGCGAATAGGCCATCTTGAGCACCGTCATTTCAAGCGTGACCCACGGATTAGCGGATCGCTTGATCTCTCCCTCGCTGCGCATCAGTATACTGAAGAAGTTTTGAAGTTCCTGAGCCGTTGCCCCCCTCATTAGGGCTTCCATCTCCTCCAGTTCCGAAGCCGGGGCGTCAATCAAGCCTTCGACACGAGAGCCGGGTGGCACGGTTTTGACGACGATCAAGTTGCGGACGTATTGGATCAAGTCCATTATCAGTTGCTCAGGGTCGTAACCTTGCTGAAAGACTTCATGCAGTACCGTCAGGGCCGCAGCCGCATCCCGCTCAAGGATCGCTCGCACGAGGCGGCCGAAAGAGTCTCGCCCTGCTACTCCCAAGATCCCGATCACGTCCTCTGTGGCTATCCGTTTGGACCCGAACGCGATTACCTGATCCAGCAAGCTCAGAGCGTCCCTGAAGGACCCTTGCGCCTCTCTGGCCACCAGGGCAAGCGCCTCTTCATCGGCCGCAATGCCTTCCTGTTTGAGGATGGCGTCCATGCCGTTGGCGATTTCGCGGGCCGAGATTGTTCGGAAATTAAACCTCTGACACCGCGAATTGATGGTGGCTGGAACTTTATGGGACTCGGTGGTGGCGAAAATGAATTTGGCATGGGCAGGAGGTTCTTCCAGGGTCTTCAGCAGCGCATTGAACGCGTTGATGGAGATCATGTGAACTTCGTCTATGATTATGATCTTGTAGAGCGAGCTTACCGGGGGATACTTGATATTCTCGTTGATTTCCCGAATGTTATCTACCGAAGTATTGGAGGCTCCGTCGATTTCCTGCACGTCCACACTGATACCGTTGCTGATCTCCTTGCAAGATGAGCAGACGTTGCAAGGATTTGCCTCTCCTTCCGGTCGGCCGGAGCAATTAAGGGCCTTGGCAAGAATCCGAGCCACGGTCGTCTTGCCCACGCCCCGCACGCCGCAAAAGAGAAAAGCGTGAGCCACTCGTCCCGAGAGAATTGAATTCGAGAGCGTCTGGATCACGTGGTCCTGACCGACCACCTCATTGAACGTCGTGGGTCTATATTTTCGTGCGAGGACTAGGTAAGACGGCATGCCTTTGAGATATCCGATGAAAAGGGAAACGGGCGTGACCGGTGATCGGGTCTAAGGGCCGACTCCCGAGATTACTTCCGCTGCTTCCTCCCGGACCTGACGGGGTTAGTAACTCCAAGTCGCCCTCTCCCGGTCACCGGCGACGACCGCTTCCGCGGAGACACCGGGGATGTTAAATGTCACTGTGCATCAATATCAAATTATTCCTGATTACGTCAAGACACAGATGGCTGATCTCCTGGACCCGGCCGTTACGACCTCAATCCGCGGACCCGGGCTGTGCCTCTCGCCCAAGCAGCCGCAACAAATTTCCCGAAAATATCCCTCGGAGGTCGTCTTCCGAAAAGCTCCGCAGAAGCTTCCGCTTTTCACTGGCGGGAACGCCAAACGGGTAATCTGACCCAAAGATGATGCGTTCCGCTCCATACGTGTCCGCAAAATCGCGGATTTCATGGACACCGGCCAGTGCAGTATCCACCCAAACTCTCTCGTTGTCGAAGACTTTGGCCCTCTTCAATTGAGAATACCCCCCATTCAATGCTCCCATGTGAGGAATGATCACTACCGTTCGTTCGGCAATCTCTTTGATGAATCGGAGAGTGTGATGAAACTCCTCCTCCAACACTATAGGGAGGCCTCTTTCACAGATGTCATCAATTATTTTGAGACACGGGGCAGTCCCGTACGAATAGACCGGCTCACCCGAGTGGCGATGCCACTTTATTCCAACAAACTTATCCGGAATGGGCGAAAAATCGTTCCATACAAAGAAGTAGGGAAAAATATTTTCTCGCGAAGCGATTTCCAGAAGGTAATTGTGGACTCGGGATCGGCTGTGCCGATACCCCTGAGAATCTGTGAACGAAGGGTCGTAACGATCGTAAATCTCTTCGACCGGAGAGAAGATCACGCCACCATGAATTCCGCCGGTTTGCCACTCGTAGGCAATTTCCTCGAACGGCACCGTCACGCCACAATGCGCGTGCCCATCCAGTACTAAATCATCCACGAAAATCCCCCGTTGCCGAGGAGAATGAGAGAGGCGCGGTCAACGGACTGTGACCATATGTGCCCTGCTTCCCTGCCCCCGTGGCCATCCTCACGCTCTCATCGACAAACTTTGGGGGCAGAAGCTCCTCATGGACAAAGGGAAAATCAGCTAAGACTATCAGAGTAGAGGTCCCGTGAGCCAGCCTTCTGCCATCCTGGTCGGTGACCTCAGCCTCGCCTAACCCCAGGGTCTTGCCCAATTTGATCCGCCGCCCGCGGGCAATCAACTTACCCCCTGTCGCCGGGGCCAAATAGTTAACTTTCAGATCCACCGAAGTCATTCCCGCGGTCTCGTCTACTTCGGGATACACGGCCCAAAACGCAGCAGCATCTATGATGGAAGAGAATACCCCTCCGTGAACGAATCCAAATGGCTGAAGGTGTTTCCCGTCCAGTGCAATCTCCACAAGAGACCGGCCTATGTCGAAATCTTTGAGTTTCATGGAAAGCAGGGTGAAATAGGGCGATCGGCTTGCAGCAGCGCTGACGATTTCCACGTACTCGGGGTTAATGCGACGCATCCTGTCTCCTTTTGTTCTCAAAAAAACTTGAGCCTGAAAGCGGCCCGTTCGTCAAGCCTCGTGATTCCTGCTTCCTTGGCTGTCTCGAGGGCCTGAGCATATTCCTGGCGAGTCACGGAGCGGTTGATATCAGACTGTTCAAACGCCCTTCCGCATGGCCTGTATTGGTTCATGACATTAACATAGGTGTTGGTCGAGATTTCTTCCGCGAGAAATTCCATCACCTCACGAGTCCCGGCCAGATCATCCGGCATGACAAGATGGCGAACAAGGAGCCCTCTTGTTGCTATTCCCTGGTCATTGATTTGCAGATCCCCGACCTGCCTGTGCATCTCCTTGACGGCAGCTCGCACTACATCAGGATAGTCGGGTGCGTCCGCCAGTCGCTTGCTGACGTCGGGATCCATGAACTTGATGTCGGGCATGTAGATGTCAACCACGCCATCCAACAACCGAAGGGTCTCTACGGTGTCGTACCCGCCTGTGTTGTAAACCAGCGGCACGCGTAAACCGTTTTGCGCGGCAGTGTGAACCGCGTCCAGGATTTGAGGCACCTGATGGGAAGGTGTAACAAAGTTTATGTTGTGACACCCTGAATGCTGCAATCCCAGCATCAGGCCGGCCAGGGTCGGGCTGTCCATCTCCTGACCCTCCATCAGGTTGCTGATCTCGTAATTCTGGCAGAACACGCACTTTAGATTACATGACGTAAGAAAAATCGTACCTGATCCGCCCGATCCCACGAGCGGCGCTTCCTCACCGAAATGAGGGTTGGCGGAGGACACCATCGCGAGCGCCCCCACACTGCAGAAGCCCAGCTCACCTTCCAGCCTGTTGACCCTGCAGTTTCGGGGACAGACACGGCAGTCGCGCAACATCTCTCGCGCCTGATGGATCTTTTCCGGGAAACTACCTTCCTTCAGAGTTCGAAGGTATACAGCTTCCGACATCTATATTTCTCCTGGTGAAGCCACTGATGGGCGAAGTTTTTGAATGTTCGGAGAAGAACTGACGGAAAGCCAGGGCCCATGCCGCCAATTCATAGGGATACGCAAGAAGTCTTTGCGTCGCAAGCATCCCCTCCATAGTTCACAGATTGCAGGTATAAGCCGTGGGGAGGAGCCGCAGGACCCGAGCGGGAGCGGTCGCAAGACCTCAGAATGGCTTCGAATTCGGACGTGCACTGACCTTTCCGCTGCCGACCCGCGGAGCGTACCCACAATTGATCGGACCATGTACCTGAGGAACCCTGTCCCGCGAATGGTGAAGCACAATAAGCCTAGAGGTTCATCTCTGAGCCATGCTGTCTCCAACATGCGGCGGACCGTCGAAGGCGTGCCTTCTGTGGGGGACCCGAAGGCGGCAAAATCGTGGGTCCCTACCAGGTATTCAGCGGCTCGATTCATCGACTGAAGGTCCAACTCGCGCTGAACATGCCAGGAATAGAGCCTGCTCAACGGGGAACGAAGAGGCAGGTTCAGTATTTTATACACATAGGTTTTGGAATGGGCCGAATGCCTCGCGTGAAAGTCTTCGGGTGCCGCTTCCAGCTTCCGAACTGTGATATCCGGCGGCAACAGGGCGTTGCAACCTTTTTTCAGCTCTTCGACAGACCGCGACCAATTTGACACAAAATGCGCCACCTGCCCCACTGCATGGACACCCGCGTCGGTACGGCCCGAGCCATGCACACGCGTGGGGGTCCCCAGGATCCTCTCTAATGCGTCTTCGATGCGGCCCTGAATAGTGGGAAGAGCTTTTTGCAGCTGCCAGCCGTGGTACGCGGTCCCGTCATATTCCACGACGGCCATGAACTTGGTCATTTGTTTAGCTTAACATGTGCGCCGAAAATCATGTCCTATTCCGACGTCCAGGCCACATACCGACCCAGGGCACAGATTGGTGGGACAACCCCGCGTTCCTCTCAGGGTTGCCTGTCTTCGAAAGACGGGCAGAATGCCCGTCCCCACCGAGTCATCCTCAGTTTTGGATATTGCTTTTGTCAATGCCGATGAAGAGCCTGCCGAAGCGTCTGCAGCCATGCGACACAGGGTTCTTCTAATGGCCTACCTATCGCAAAGCCACATCTCGGTAAGAGCTTAATTTATGGGCCTTTTTACGCAGCCTCCGCTACCATCCGGAGGAAATACCGATGAAGCCGATCATCTCGAGTCAACTCCGGGTGAAAAGAGGTGGCAATAAAACGACCCTCGCGCACTGCGACTTTCCTGCCGTCACCAAGGCGACACAGCACTTCAACCTTGGGCCCCACCTCGCTTATAACAGGAGCCCTGATGAAGACTGCGTGGAACGGACCTCCGTCAATTCCCGGAATTTCAAGGTCTTCCTCGAAACTATCGATCTGGCGACCGAATGCGTTGCGCTGAACCACCATGTCCATGACCCCGAGGAGGGGCTGGGACATACCCACGTCTCGCGCCATAAAGACGAGCCCTGCGCAGGTCCCCCAGATGGCCATAGATTTTGCCCGAAGTCGCAGAGGGTCCAGTAGTCCGAATCGCTCAGCGAGCTTCCCGATAGTGGTGCTTTCTCCCCCAGGGATAATCAGTCCATTCAGCTTTTCCAAATGCTGAGGTAACCGGACCTCCAGAACTTCCACGCCCAGGCGTGTCAAAACCGTGCAGTGCTCCTCGAAGTCTCCCTGAAGAGCAAGAACCCCGATCCTCATGGTCTCTTCACCACCCCCGCCCTGCGAGCCGAGCGTTTTCCGGCAACTCACTGACCCCGATTCCCACCATAGGCTCTCCGAGGCCTTTGCTCACTTCCGCGAGTATCTTGGGATCGTTGAAATGAGTAACCGCCTCTACGATCGCCTTGGCCCTGAGCGCAGGATTGCCGCTCTTGAAAATGCCTGAGCCGACGAAAACGCCATCCACCCCGAGTTGCATCATCAATGCCGCGTCGGCCGGTGTTGCGACACCGCCTGCTGCAAAGTTGACCACCGGAAGCCGGCCCTTCTCCGCGGTCTCTTTCACCAATTCATACGGGGCTCCAATTTCTTTCGCATAGGCCATGAGTTCGTCGACCCTGATGCCGCTGATGCGACGGATCTCTCCCATCACCGACCGAGCGTGCCGTACAGCTTCGACCACATCACCGGTGCCGGCTTCGCCCTTCGTACGCATCATCGCGGCTCCTTCTCCAATGCGCCTCAGAGCCTCGCCGAGATTCCTACAGCCGCAAACAAAGGGGACTTTGAAGGACTTCTTGTCAATGTGATGCTGTTCATCCGCAGGAGTGAGAACTTCGCTTTCGTCTATATAATCCACGCCTATTGCTTCGAGTATTTGCGCTTCCACAAAATGGCCGATTCTGCATTTCGCCATCACAGGAATGGTGACTGCATCCATGATTTCAAGGATCAGACCGGGATCGCTCATGCGAGCCACCCCACCGTGAGCCCGAATATCCGCAGGTACCCTCTCCAGCGCCATGACGGCACAAGCCCCGGCCGTTTCCGCAATGCGCGCGTGTTCCGGGGTAACCACGTCCATAATGACTCCGCCCTTGAGCATCTGAGCATGACCACGTTTAACGGTCTCGGTACCTGTTTCCATCTATTTTCTCCCGAATTTTCTCGTTTGTAGCCGATCCGCCCGGCACGGGGGGTCTAAACAATATACTATATCACGTTGAACGCGGAAACGAAGAGGGACTGCGCGGAGAAAATGCTAAATCACCATCCTGACGACGGGAGATTCCTCGAGGGGGAGCATCAAGGACATTTCGGGGCAAGAAGAAGCGTGTGACAAACAGCAGCCAGTTTTCAGGGATGCGCGCTGATGTGGTTACGATCTGGCTCGTCAGGAACCATAGGTGGGCACTATATCACAGATGTTAGACAGATCGTCGGCTTCTTTCCGCTTCCACACCTTGGTTATGGCATAAAGACTGCCGAATTTGCGGGAACCGTGCATGCGCTCTTCACGGGGCGGCATGAGCTTGCCCGTTACCTCGCCGTAAATGGCGTTTAATATCTCTTGAAGGCTGTTGAAGATTGTTTGAACTATCGCAGGGTCAAGGTCAAAATCACCTCTCGGTGTACGGCCCTTTTCGAGCGTGTCCTCGGCAATATTGTAGGCCGCTACCACGCTGCGTATTATGTTATTCTTGCGGTGAATTTCGCGCCAGGCTATCCACGAAGCAAAAAGCGAAGTCATACCAAAAAGTATGCACATCACGAAGACTATCACGTTGAAATACTTGATAGTTATATCCAGTAAATTCATGCCTTCCATGAAAAAACTCCTCCGCTGGATGAACGACGGAACCGTCCGCCTCCGCTCACCGGTGACGCACACCTATCAGGAATGAAATGCAACGTCAAGAAAATGCAAAGCAAAGTGTTGGCTTTTCGAATTACTTATTGAATTATAGGATATTTTTTCAGCTTGCTCAGCAAGCGGAGCCTCGTCGTAATCACATAACAAACCAATATATAGGAGTGCTTCGGGGACCCCACGGGACGCGGGTTTTTTGCAGAACGGGAGTACTCGGTTAACGCTTACCTCATTTCTTCTGTTCCTCGATCTTATTTATCTCTTCCTCTAAAAATTTCTTGAACACGTCATCCGGTGACATCAGTGCGGCCTTTTCCGCTTCGAGGTTGGATGGGCGAATCTTGCAAATCCACGCGCTGCCGTACGGATCTTCGTTCATCTTTTCCGGCTCGTCCTCCAGGTCCGCGTTCACTTCGGCGATCTCGCCGGAAACCACCGCGTAAATCCTGCCAACCCACTTGCCGGACTCGATGGAACCGTAGGGCTTGCCCTGGGTCACTTCGTCCCCCACTTCCGGCAGATCCACGAACGTGATTTCCCCGGCCTGTTTGGAGATAAACTCCGTAGCGCCGGTGACTACAAAGCCGTCTTCCACTTTCGCCCAGAAGTGATTTTTTTCGTATTTCAAGTCATCAGGGAACACATAGCCCTTATGCTCCATAGCACCCTCCTCTGAAACAAAGTTGGCACAAAAGAATCGACCGCAGTTCCGCAACGAGAATCTGAGAATCAATGGCATTCTCGACCGGACTGATCCTGCCCCTCCCGCGACATGTGTTGCGATCAACCTTCCACTATCTTCAGAAGACCGGAAGGCTTCACGCGGTTGAGCTTAAAGCCCAGTTGCTCTGAGGACAGGCCAAGGGCCAGGCCGAGGATTTGCGGATAGTAAACCACTGGCACTTTCAGGTCAAGACCAGCCGCTTTCACGATTTTTTTTTGTTGACCTTCGTACATCACGTTACAAAAAGGGCAGACAAGAACGAGTGCATGAGCCCCCGTTGCGGCCACATCTATCAATTTTGTTGCAGCCAGCGCATTGGCGACGCCTTCTGACATCCCCAATACCCCGCCTCCGCAGCAGTCCTTTAGGGAAGGATAATCCGTTACCTGCGCGCCGGTGGCAGAAATCAGGTCAGCGAGCGTCCTGGGATCCGCCGGAGAATCGAAACCCGCTGTCAACTCGGACGGTTTCAGATAATGGCACCCATAGTGGGGTGCAAGAATCACGTCGGTAAGAGGCCGGGTGATCGCGCTCTTGATCGCTTCCAGACCTACTTCTTCCCACAGCAGCCTCATGTAGTGACGAACCTTCACCGGACCGTTATATCTGAGGCCGACTTCCTTGAGCCGCTCGTTCACCTCTGCCTTCAACTCCGGATTCGTATCGAGCGCGTGGGCTGTTTCTGTCAACGTACCTACGCAGGCGTTGCAGAGCGCGCAGATCTCGACCCCCTCTTTTTCGGCCAGCGCTAGATTTCGAGCTGCAATGAGCGTCGTCTGGCGGACATCGAGTGATTTAACGGGAAATCCACAGCATCCGAAGGTTTCGAGATCCCTGAAGTGTATACCCAATTCGCGCGCGGTCAGCCTCGCGGACAACTCATAGTTGAGGTTTCTGACGGGGACCGTACAACCCAGGTATAAGAGTGCTTCCATTAGGATTTTCTTTCAGTCCCTGACCTGCCTAATTGCAGTGAGCCGCTGTCGCGCCGAAAGACGGCACTTCCCGGTTACAGTAGACGGTCGTAGTCTTCAGGGTGTTCAACAATGGGTGGCAGACCCAATTTTTCGCGTTTTTCATTCTCAAACTCGCCGACCTCGTAGAGACGGCCACGTTGTTTCAGCAGTGCCTTTTGCCCGGTCAGCCCCGGTGGTACGCAAGCCTCGGCGACCGCCAGATTCTTGATAGCGAACATAACGTCAGTGAATCGGACATTTTGGGGGCACACTTCGTGGCAGCCATAACAACTGGAGCAGAGCCAGATGAAATCGCTCTCCAGCACCTCTTTTTTCATGCCCAGGAGCGCCATGCGTATGATCTTTCTCGGATCGTACCGCTTGTCAACCACATTAATAGGGCACGCAGCGCTGCAAGCTTTGCAGGCAAAACATGCCCTGATGGCCTCTCCCCCGGGTTGTCGCGCTACGCGATGCTTGAACGAAGGATCGAGCGTATTCAGTTTGATGCGGCTCATGGGATCGCTCCTGCACCTCTCTTTTGACTCTGTTCGCACTGATCGACATTGTTCACGCACGTTATTGTTAACTCCAGATTCCGCACCGCATCTACCAGAACGCCGGGAGTGTTGCTCGCGGTGGATACAAACATCACACGATCCGGATCTATCCCGACTTCTCCGAGGAACCCCCGAACCTGAGCGACTCTATCTTCGGCAAGGAGCGTTCCGTATATTGATGCGCAGTTGCCTTTGAAGCAGCCTGCGACAATCACCCCGTCCGCTCCTGATTCAAAAGCACTCAAAATATGGGTGAGGCCCACGGTTCCTGCGCACGGCACAGGAATGGGCACCAGGTTTTCACCGATTTGACGGCCAATTGACTCCATCGCGTGAGCCGCGGAACGTGAGCACAAGAACGCCGCTATTTTCCGAGTGGCGCCGGCGTGGGCCACACAATCCCTGATCCGCAAAGACATCTCGGGTTGTTGTGAAGCAGGCTCCAGCTTTATTGCTTCCATGGGACATTCTACCGCGCAGATGCCGCAACGAGTGCAGGTGGCGCCGTCCGCCTCTGCGTGTTTGCTGAAGCTGATAGCCCCGTGCGGACACAAACGCACGCAAGTGAGGCACATCGTACATTTGCCGGGATCAACTTCAGGAGGCCCGGGAAGCGACTCCTGCAGCGGTTCAGGCATGGGCCTCTTCAGCGCCACGATCACCGCTTCAATGTCGCCACGTATGATCTCGGGATCAAAGACACCGCGTGACGCGCCCACAGCCAAGATTCCGGCCTTGGGTGTCTCTACTCCTGCAAACCGCGTTGATTCCGGCTTCAGAAAAGGGGCTGCGAATCGAGATGAAGGCAAGGCTTTAAAGAGCGGCTCTAACATGGTGGGGGGAAGCAATTCCTCGTCAACCACCAGCACGTCCGGTTCAAGGTCCATCTCGAGATGCAGAAGAGGGTCAATGAAGGTCACCACCGGTCCGTTCGGGTTGCTGTCGAAAAAAGGACCGGCATCGTCAAATTTGAAGAATAAGGTCCCGCGTTCACGACACTCCCTGTAACGTCTTTCCAGCCCGGCAGCGGCTACCTTCAAATGGCGGGTGAACACGTATGGTTGTATTGCTCCCTGCTCTTGCAGCTTCTCTATGGCATCGAGAACCCTTGCAAAAACTGCAGGTTGCGATTCGGTTTTCAGTCCAATTAGAAAAGCTGCGTGGAACCACTCGTCCGACGGCTTCACCAGCGCCTTGCCTGTCCGAAGGCCGGTTTCCAGGTCCGATAGGGACATAACTTTCCGAGACTTTGCCAGACCGTGCTGTTCGTATTTTGGGACAATTCTTGCCGGCTGTGCTGCCACAATAAAGCCCACTCGTTCAGTCAGGCGATCGCGGCCGGTCCGCAAGACGACTTCGAATCCGCCTACGAAGCCCTGGATCTCCTCCACGACCGCATCGGGGAGCAGGTCAACGCCTTTGCTTATTTGCCCGACTGCGGTTCCGCCGACCAGCAGGACTTCAAAGCCCTCAACGGCTAATCGCGAAGCCAGGTCCATACCCGTTTGATCGCCACCAAGCACAAGAACCCGCCGAGACGGGCCTTCCTCCGGCCTGGGCTTCCTTGTCAAGAATACTGATTCGATGGCGGAGGCTTTCACTCGTTTTCCCCACGAGACATTTTGGAGACACACGAGGCAACTTCTCCTGCGGTCCGGATGGCATGGGAAACCGTCTCCTCGATGGATTTGGGTCCTTGGACGGTCCCGGCCACGAAAACTCCACAGCGGCTGGTTATGGCCGCTTCTCCGTCTCCGCCTACAAAGCCGTCCACATTTGAGCTTGCCCCAATATATTCCCAAGCTCTGCACTCGATTGATTCGGCGAGATCCCCACGCTCAATACCACCAGGTCAAATGATTCGAACTCCCTGTTGTCGTCGAGCCCTTGATAAACCAACTCGGGCCTGCCGTCTGCGCCCTTGCGGATTTCAGAAGGAATCGATCGGACGAGCTTCACCTCCTGCTCAGCCTCCTTCAGCCTTTTGTCGAAGTCACGGTCGAACGTCTGAATATCCATGTAGAACATTGAGGCGTTGAGGTCAGGAAACCGGTTTCGCAAAAGGCGCGCTAGCCGCAAAGCATACCCGCAACAAACGCGTGAACAGTAATTCCTCCCGATCTTGGCGTCTCGGCTGCCTACGCACTGAATGAACGCGATTTTCCTGCTGGGGCCGGGTTCCCAGTTCTCCTGCCTGAGGAGCGATTCCAGTTCAAGACCGGTGACTACTCCCGGCACGCGGCCGTACCCGAATCGGGGAGTGTCATGAGGATCAGACGGTTTGAAACCTGACGCGAGCACAATTGTTGATGCGTTGAGTTCCAGGATTTCCGGGGTCTGGTCCAGGTTGACGGCATCTTGAGCGCAGGTTTCCTGGCACGCACGGCACGAAGCATCCTGAAACCAGCGGCATTTCTTTTCGTCTATGGCAAGGCCACGATCCCAGGGAGAGCGTACGAGCGCTCCCGACACGGGGCAGGCCGCCTCGCATGCTCCGCAATCGTTGCATCTATCGGATACTATCCTCGCAGGTCTTTGGGAAACGGTTGCATGAAAATCCCCTGAGTCGCCTCGAACCTGAAGCAGGTCAGAGTGAAGGAGCATTGTGATTCGTTCCGACCACCCCACCTTATGCAGCACATCTTCCAAGAGGCAGGCACCGCACCGCCGACACTCGTCGGTAGCTTTGCAGCACAATTGTGCCACGTGCCCGCCGGGAAAAGCGGCTGTCTCCACGATCGTGGACTCCAACCCAAGCCGGGCCAGTTCCCACGCGCACCACAGGCCGGCTATTCCGCCGCCTAGAATCAGTGCATCTTTTTTCATTGCATAGCGGCCTCAACCGCACGCCCGAATCGCGGCCGCAAGACTGCCGCGCCGGTTCGAGACGCTTACTGTCTGCCCAAAACCGACTCTCACCCATGGACCGCCGAGGGCGGGAAAGTCAGCCTCTTTGAGCTGTTGCCACACACAAAATCTGTAAAAAGGGATTTCATTCTCCCCGAGTGGTTCAATCAAGAGCAGATATCCGTTGATAATCCTTCCGGACTATTTTCGCGGGGTGAGTGTTTCGATCATTGCACCTCGGAGGCACAACCGACGTCAAGAGATCCAGACGCGACTGGCGCTCAAGCCGATCAATGATCTGGACCCAGGCGCAATCTCTTTGCGGGTCCGTTTCGCACTTTCCGTTTCTAGGACCCCCGCAGGGACCGTTCAGAAGGCTTTTGGCGCACATTGTTACGGGGCAGATACCGCCGGTAATCCCCAGATAGCACTGATTGCAAGAGCGGCAACGTTCGGCCCAGACTCCGGCTCCCTCGGCTACTCCTATAAAGCTGGTGTCGACGCCGGGAAAGACAGGCGTGTCAGGATACATCTCAGCGAGGAATTGGATGCCGGCTCCGCAGGCTAGGGAGACAACCGCGTCAACTTTGCCTACATGATCCCGAAACAGCTCCAGGAATTCGCGGTCGCATTGGCGTTCCACTGTGGCCGCAAAGACTTGGAAGTTTTCATTATCACGGCCCGCGGCAAGTTTCAGGCGCGTCGCAAGAATCCCTGCTTCTTTCTCTCCACCAGTAAGGCAAACCGCTACACAGGTTCCGCATCCTGCTACGAGAACACGCGAAAACTCGCGGATCATCTCCTGGATTTCAGCAAAAGGTTTCGCCTCGGCGACTATCAAGCGTACCTCGGGGGGATGGGAAGAGTTCAAGCAACTAATATTAGGAATAGCGGAGGCGCCTCGGGGTGTCAAGGGAGGGAGCCGGTTGCTAGTGTCCTAGTTTAGTGTACTAGCCATCATTCCGGCGAACGCCGGGGTCCAGGATGACGGTTTGTAAACCCGTCCATAGTGTCCCAAATTAGGACACTGCAAGCCGGTTCGGTCAAGAGGCTTTGGCTTGCGGAATCGGCACCACCACGGCTTGGGCGGTCCTCTCAAGTATTGGAGATTCGCGCTTCGGCGGCGCAACGTAGCTATTCCCCGAATTGGACGCATTCTGGTCAGTAGGAATCCAATTCCTTGCATGCAAGAGGAATGCGAACGCCGGGAGCGAGAGAAAAAAGGTGAGGATAAAATACTGTGCGTAACCGATATGGGTTGCGGCCCAACCACTCAGCACGCCCGCAATAATCCCGGTAATTCTGAAGGTTGCAGATAGCAATGCATATTGAGTCGCGGAGAATTCTTTTTTGCATATGCTCATCAAAAAAGCCAAGAACGCTGCAGTGCCCAGTCCGCCGCAAAAAGATTCGGCAATCGAGGCTGCGTAGATCCCCCAGTTGCCGGTTTCCGGATAGAAGGCAACCCACCCGTAGGTGAGGTTGCTCACAGCCTGCCACATCCCTAGAAACCATAGGCCGTGAAAAATACCGAACCGAGCCATGAACAGACCTCCGCCAAGCCCGCCTGCAATGGCGGCCAGGATCCCGAATGTGCCTGTGATCAGCCCGATTTCGTCGGTGGAAAGACCCCTGTCTAACCAAAAGGGGCGTACCATAGGTCCCAATGCCATGTCTCCAAGTTTGTACAAAAGGATGAAGAGCGCAACCTGAACCAGGCCCGGCCTTCTCCAGAGATCCTTTACAGGCGCGGCGAGAGAAGAAAGGGAAAACTGCGGGCGTTTGACTTCGACAGGCGGGAGCTTCAACGCGACCGCGCTGCAAACTGCCAGAATAATGGCTGCAATCAGGAAAGTTGGCTGCCATCCGATCCGGCCACCCAAGGCTACAAACAAACCGCCTGCGACCACCATAGCGACACGATAAGCCGCCATCCTGAAACCGTTGGCTATGCCCATTTCTGATGGCTTGAGTAGCTCTATGGTGTACGCGTCAACCGCGACGTCCTGTGTGGCCGACATTATTGCCAACGAAAGAATACAAACCCAGAGCAGGAAGGCCGGCTCAGCAGGGTCCAGCGGGAGGATCAGCACTAACAAAGCTGCCATCAGAAACTGAGCGGCCGAGATCCATCGTCTCCGGGTCCCGAGAAAATCCACGGCAGGGGCCCAGATGAACTTCAGCGCGTACGGGAGGCTCAACAAACTGAGCAGGCCCACATGCACCAGAGACATCCCATGCATGCGGAAATAGACTGGAAGGGTCTGTTCAATGATTCCGAAGGGAAATCCTTCTGCAAAATACAGTAGTGAAACGAGAAGGAGTTTCTTATTCAGCTTCACAGTGGCTCCTTTGCGCCATATTGGGGTGCCCCCCGAGCTGCTGGGGAATAATACAGCAATTCTTCCCAAATAAAAAATGTTTCTAACTTAAAAACTTGAATATACTAAAAACATCTTGTAATAACGTAATTATATCATCATAGATCAGTGACTCGCACTCCAGCAGTCAGCTTCAAGAAATCGACGCAGATGAGGCCCTCGTTGCTTCAAACACCTTTCACCTTCGCCGCAGGATGCGCTATAATGCACACGAGGCAATCGGCATGACGGAGACAACCACAAGCAGAGAATTGGGCGCGAAGGAAGCTATCGAGGCTATCCGCGGGCCTTTGTCCAACGGGCAGATCATGGAGCAGTTTAAGATAAGTCCTCAGGGCTTCGCGGATCTTGTCAAACAGCTTTTCGAGAAGAAGCTCATCACTGAGGATGACTTAAAACGTAGGGGAATCCGTTTCAAGGTCCTGAAGAAACAGGCTCCCCCTCAAATCATCCCCCCTCCTCCGTCGGTACATAAGGAAGACACAGAAGAATTCCTCGACACCATAACTCTAACCGATATGCTCACATTCAAAGACCCGGACGAACAGCCGGTCCAGAAAAAACAGGAGCCCACGGAAATTCCTCCCCCTGAAGAAGAGGCCGAGGAGTCGTCGGAGAAGAAAAGTAGATTCAGCATCACGGGCTTTTTCAAGAAGGCCAAGTGATTTCTTGCCCCAGACGCGTCACTAGAATTCAATCTGTTTGCCGGTCCTGTACGCGAGAGCTTGTGCGGTCGCGATAAGAGTCCCTTCGTCTTTCTCCCTCACCTCGCAAAAGTATGTGGCTGTACGGTTTGTCTTGTGAATTTCTGTTGCACGCGCTTCAAGCACGGTGCTCGGCTTGGGCGGGGCCGCGTAGGTGATACTCACGTTGAGCGCGACAGACAGGACCCCATGACTGTTGCTGGCTATTTGGAACGCCTGGTCGATCAAAGAAAAAAGCGCGCCGCCATGCGTCACGCCGAAGATGTTTTCCAGATCCGGCCGGACGCGCATCCTTACCAGCGAACTGCCCGACCCGATCTCGACAACTTCCATTCCCAATAACCGACCGTACGGTTCCCCGCTGGTGCGCTTTATCAACTCGCTATACAGTTTTCCGCTCATTGGCTATCTTCCCTAGCTCAATTGGCACACAAGGGCCGGAGAGCACTTGCGTACCGATAAGCCCCAGTGACATCAATAGCTTGGCAAGCTCTTCCACCGTCATATCAAGCTGCACGAAATCTTCCACCGGCACCAGAACGTTGAACCCCGTGGCGGGAATCGGAGAGTTGGGAACAAATACCAGGAAATGTTGCGCGCCATCCTCGAGTTCGTAACGTTGGGTAGAGGTCAGGAGCCCCAGCATTCTCACATTTCCCAGGCGAACATGGCCCACTCCTCCGAATCTGCCGGCCTGCTCCTTCTTGCCAAATACATCCACCACCTGCCCCACCCCGGAATAGATTTTCCCGACAAGGGGGATCTTTGCAAAGAGGGAATCGATAGCGCGATGGAGTCTGGCCACCGTGGCTCGGGTCACCAGAAAACCTAGAAGCATAATCAGGAGCACTACGACAAGGTAGCCGGCTATGTAGCCGGGGTACTTATGAGAGTCCCCCACGATTGTTAGGAGAAACAACCCGAAAGAGCTGCTGGGGCCGATATACGCGTCGGCAAACCTCACTATCCAGCTCACCACGAAGATGGTCACCAGGAAAGGGAGCAGCGTGGCCGTGCCGGCGAGAAAGAATCGCAGTACTGCGCTTGCAAATGGTCGCAATGGTTTTTCTCCGTAACCTTTCTTTGTAAGTGTTTGCTCAGAAAGACCGCGTCTCCTTTGCTCCGAGCAGGTCCAGGCCAATGGAAACAGTTAGCAAAGGAAAACATTGGTCACCGTTACATCGTAAGCTTTCAGTTCCGTGGGGTGATGACACTTGCCCCCTGGAAATTGAAAGCTTACCCGATATCCCCCATAAATCTATCACTCGGTGAGGAAACGCGCTATAATAGACCATTATTTTATTATACCCCACCAGGTAACGGCATGGCCTAGCCCTGTAAGCCCGTCTGAGGGGTTTTTTTGTGCTCAGGGGGTTGCTTCAAGAGGCGGGAGTTAGGTCCCGACGTAGGACGATTGCACCAACGTATGGGGTTGCTGTACCTGGCTCCCAGGCGGGCGGGATCTTTCACAGGTCCCCGCAATCTTGGCGGGGTGCTCTTTTCCGTCTTGCCACAGCTTAGATATCCGCCCACCAGAAGGAAGATCACTAGACACACCCCTAGCACTATCATGATCCAATCTCGGTCGGTTCTGGTGTTGCTGAGCTTCGGAGTTCTCTTGTTTTCAGGCATCGGGCTCACGTGGTTCTCATTTTTCAGGCTCCTCCAATTATACAGTAACTCACTGTGTCTGTCATTCGGAGAAAGTCAGACCGACGGCTACCGATAGGCGTTCTTCGCACCAGGATTCGCAATGGACAAAACTTTCTGCCCGGCTGGATGACCGCGGTCGCCGTGAATTTGCAATTAGGTGAATCGCTGCGTACAATGAAAATGGTTCTTAAAGCTCCATATCAATGGCAAGCCGGCCCACACAAAACATTCTGCGCCCTTTTTAGGGGTCCAGCTTCAAGCAAGGAGGAAAACATGGATGCTGAATCTTTTGTGAAGGAAAAAATCAAGTGGTTGGGGCATGCAAGCTTTCGGATCGACGGCTCGCGGACTACAGTGTACATTGACCCCTGGAAACTCAAAAGTTCGGTGCCGGCTGATATCGTCTGCATCACTCACAGCCATTACGATCATCTCTCTGAAGAGGATGTGGAAAAAATTCGAAAGCCATCGACAGTCATCGTCGGACCAGCGGACTGCAAGGCCGGCTTCGGTGATGCTTTCAAAGTCATAGCCCCAGGCGGCAGTCTCGAAATAGGAGAAGTAAAGATAGAAGCGGTGCCCGCATATAATACGGACAAGCAGTTTCACCCCAAAAAGAACAATTGGGTCGGCTATGTGGTAACAGTGGACGGGTTCCGTGTCTATCACTCGGGTGACACCGACATGATCCCGGAAATGGCTAATATTTGCGCCGATGTAGCTCTTCTGCCAGTCGGAGGAACGTACACAATGACTGTGAAGCAGGCTGCAGAGGCGATACAAAAGATTAATCCCAAAGTGGCGGTGCCCATGCACTGTGGAGACATCGTGGGGAGCCTCGATGACCGCGAAACTTTCCGAAAATTGTCCAAAGCTCCAGTGACAGTTTTGGACCCGACAAAATGAACCAGCGTGCAAATTTGGTGACTATGAATCCTGACGAAAGCAAATCTCAAGCGCAGGTACGCGTGCGTTTCGCGCCTTCCCCTACCGGATACCTGCACCTTGGAGGAGCGCGTACAGCGCTCTACAACTGGCTATGGGCCAGAAAAACAGGCGGCGTTTTCATTCTTCGAATAGAAGACACCGATGCGGAACGCTCCAGCAAAGAATCTGTCCAGGAAATCCTGGATGGCCTCACGTGGCTTGGCCTGGATTGGGACGAGGGTCCGTACTTCCAAACCGCCAATCTACCCAAACATGTGGAAGCGGCCCAAGAGCTTCTCAGCAGAGGGCATGCCTACCGGTGCTTCTGCACCCGGGAAGAGCTTGAGGCCCAAAGGAAAGAGGCGGAGGCAAAGAAGATTGCCTTCATGTACGATGGACGCTGCCGCAATCTTTCGCAGAGCCAGATAGAGGAAAAGCTGCAGCAAGGACTTCCCTACGTGATCCGCTTTCGCGTGCCCCGAGACCCTTCCGACACCGTGGCATTTGATGACGCGGTCTACGGAAGAGTTGAAAAGCGAGGGCAGGATATAGAAGACTTCGTGGTGCTTCGTTCCGACGGGCGGCCGCTGTACATCCTGAGCAACGCGGTGGACGATGCGCTGGACCGGATCACACACGTCATTCGAGGAGCCGACGGTATTGCAAACACGCCAAAACAGGTCCTGATCTATAAGGGGCTCGGAATCACCCCACCTCTCTTCGCACACATGCCGCTGACCCTCGACAACAAGAAAGCCAAGCTGTCGAAGCGGACGCACGGCGATGTGGTGACGATTTCCTATTATCGGCGGCAAGGGTTTCTGCCGTGGGCGCTGTGCAATTTCATGGCGCTCCTCGGCTGGGCAACGACGGACGGCCGCGAGTTTTTTACTCGAGAGGAGCTAGTAGAAGCCTTTGACCTGTCACGGGTCAACAGAGCCAATTCCATCTTTAATTACGTCCCCGGTGACCCTAGGAACTGGACCGACCCAAAGGCCATTCACTTCAATTCCACTTATATTCGCACCATGCCATTGGACGAACTTGTTCCCTACGTGGAGGCGGAGTTGAAGGAATCAGGCTTGTGGCGCGATTCTTTCCAGAACGAAGAGCGCGAGTGGTTCCTGAGAACTCTTGACCTCATTCGGGCGCGGTTCCTTACACTGAAGGATTTTTCGACTTGGGGCCGGTGCTATTTTTCTGAAGATTTCGAGTTTGACGAAAAGGCCGTGAAGAAGAATCTCAAAGAGCCTCGCCTGAGAGAGCTGCTTCCTGAGTTGGCCGAGCGACTGACCTCCTTGCCGGAGTTCAGCGCTCATTCCACAGAGGATGTCTTCCGTAATTACGCAGATGCAAAGGAAGTCAAAGCCGGCCTGTTGATCAACGCGGCTCGCACCGCGGTATCCGGAACATCAGTAGGGCCCGGCCTATTTGAAATGCTGGAAACGCTCGGCCGTGAAGCTGTGGTCAAACGCCTGATCAGAGCGAAAGAGCTAGTCCCAGCGATGGATGCTGACTGAGATTCGGACAAGAGATTTTTCAAAAAGAAAGCCCGACCGTAGGGGTCGAGCTGGGAGACGCCGTCAGACGGCCGGGCTAATGAAACAGAATGGCCGGTAAACTGATGAGTGAACTCTAGCCTCGTCTTAAGCAGGACTCCGGAGGTTCGAGGTGTATCATTTGCGCGCAGCTCCGGAGTTGACGATTGTTGTTCGCTCCTCATTCACCGGCCGACAAAACTCTGCGATCAGAAGATGAAGCCGAATTCCGCGAATCCGCCTTCCAGCGCGTTATTGAAGACAAAGTCGGATTGTGATTTATTCAGGTTTATGAAGCGGTATCCACCTTTTAGGTAGCCCCAGCGGCCGCCTGCATTAAGGGGGATAGAGTAGCGTCCGCCGAGTTCAACGTCCCAACCCTCAACGTTATCCAGAAAGATGGCGCCGGCCTTGCAGTCGGAGGAAAAGGTCCCGCCATTTGGCATGGCCACCAGACACTTCTGGAACTGCAGCCCCACCATGGCCGCATCGGTATTCTTGCTGAAGGTTGAGTTGCCGAAGCCGCAGGTGCTACAGATGACGTTGATTCTGTCGTCCACATGTACCCAGTTGGCGAATACACTCACTTTGGCGCGACAGCTTCGAATGGCATCGTAAACGAGTCCCACCGTGGCGTAAGTGTGTGTCCACTTGGACTGAATCTGTTGCCCGAAGGTGAAGAACTGGTTGCCGAAGACGAAGAACCCGGTCAAATTGTTCACCTGCTGCACCAGCCCGCCTCCGCTCGACTCGAAGCCGAGCACCGAGAACCGTACCGCCCAGTTGGGACGGAATTGGTACGATGCAGTGAACTGACCAATGACCTGGTGTGCCGGCAGTTGCAGCTGATCGGTGAGGTTGGGCCACAAGGCGCTGTCGTCAGTTTGAAAATTGTTGAATTGAGAGTATCGCGGCCACGCGATCTTGCCCCGCACGCTGGCGAAAAATGCCTGCGCACTCATTTCCCACTGGCCCATCCTTGGAGCCGGCAAAATGCACATGGGTGCGCCGACCGCAAAAGGGAGGCACATGGAAGGCTTGACCTTGGTGATACCCATCGGGGGTGGCGGCGGGTAGGGGACAGCCATAGGGGCGACCACGTACCTAGATGCCGCGCGGGGGGCTTTGGCTTTATGAGCGACTACGGTTGGAGCGCTGCCGGCCTGGTTGGGCTTCAGCAGTATATCCAGCGATTCATCAGGTCCCGCGGCCCATGAAGCGTTTAAGAAAATGGTTGAAAGGAAAACAACTAGACATACCAACGGCGTAGAAGGTATTCTTCTCAACATACCCTTCCTCCCAGCTCGAAATGTTGGATATTGCTTTAATAGCAAACCCAATTTATTGTCAAGGAAAAAGTGAACGATTTTTCAGTGAGTTGACAAGATTTACGAGAAATAGGTAGATGCTAAGAATTATGTAGCTTATATAATTGATCTTTTATCGGAGCATCAAATGCCGAAATCCCAAAAGAAACTCCGCCACTCTCCCCGTTTTCGGCCCTTCTCTTGACAGGTCACGCCGAATCAGATATCGCTATCCCTGCAATAAACCAGGGCAAAATGGCTGACCCCCGCCATAGGGGTCACCTGTGGTCCACCACCCCGGTTCAGAGCATTATTTGAAAAAAGACAAAGAATATTAGGGGAGAAATGCTATATGCTCAGGCTGAATCTTAGGCTCCTTCGCTACGTACGCGCATCTAGGCGTCCCTCACTCGCCAGCCCCCCCCCTCGGCAACGGCGACCTTTACCTCGGCAGAAACCTGGCTCTTACGGTCTCGGCGGTTATTCTAACGGCAGCGACATCCGTTGGCGCCTTGGCAGCCGGCGCGCCCCCCCTGAACGGACAGCTTGAAGCGATAGTCAAACGCGAACTACCAGCCAATTGTTCGCTTACCGTGCAGGTGGCCGATCTTGAATCCGGCCGCATCATCATGGAGAAGAATCCGGATCTCCCCCTTGTCCCGGCTTCCACCATGAAGGTGGTCACCAGCGGGGCAGCATTACAAGCGTTGAATCCCGATTTTACCTTTGTGACTGAGATCCTGGCAGATAGAATTCGGGACGAATCGGTGGGGAATCTTTTTCTCAGGGGCTGCGGGGACCCGTACCTTGTGAGTGAGGAGCTCTTTGCACTGACACGTGCGCTGAAGGATAAGGGGCTCCAGGAGATTCGAGGAAACATCGTCGTGGACGATTCATACTTTACTCCCGAGCCGCCCCTGGATGAGAATGAGAAACTCGGCCCCAGGTCCTATCATGCGCCGTACAGCGCCCTGTCGTTGAATTTCAATTCGATCAAGATGTTGGTCCAACCCGCTTCAAGGCCGGGGCAAGCTGCTCAAATTATTGTAGACCCGGTTTCGGAATATTCGATCGTGAAGGCGAACGTGAAGACGGTCAAAGGCGGCAAGCCCGCACAAGTAGAAATAACCAAACATGTAACTGCCGACGATCGTGAAATCATACGGCTCGATGGGGTGATCGGCGCGGACGCTCCTGAATGGAGACGTTACGTCAACGTCGCAGTGCCCAGTGTGTACTTTGGCGAGGTATTCAAAGAATTTTTACTCCGCGAAGGAATCAGAGTGATCGGTAAGGTAGTGCGCGGTAAGGTGCCCGCGGCAGCGGTCTCTTATTACGAATTCAATTCCCGCCCTCTGGGGGGGATAGTCTATTGGTTGAACAAGTTCAGCAACAATTTTATGGCCGAACAGATCAGTATGGCGATGGGAGCCAAGGTGCACGGCGCGCCCGGGACTCGGGAAAAGGGGTTGTCCGTTATTCGGAAGTATCTCCTCTCTTGTGGTGTAAGTGAAGAGTGCTTCTCCTTGAGTGAGGCAAGCGGCCTTTCTCGAAACAACCGTGTGAGTGCGTCCGCGTTTGTTCGTGTGCTGCTCGCAGCCTCCCGTGACTTCTCTTACAATGCGGAGTACATGGCTTCATTCGGCGTGGCGGGAGTTGACGGGACGCTCAAAGAGAAGTTCACAGACCCAAACGTGAAAAGACGGTTGCGGGCAAAAACCGGGACACTTAGGGGGGTCAATGCCCTCGCGGGATACGGCATTACACCTTCAGGCAAGACCTTCGTCATTGCGGTAATCGTCAACAGTCTTGAAAAGGGACCTGGTTTGATCGATTTTGGAGACCGGATTGTTCGCTCGATTATGGATTTACCGGCTCTCGGCAAGTAATCCCAATGGGTGATCAAGTAGGTGTCGTTTCCAAGCAAGGAATGATGGGCAGCTATCTCGCTTGCCTTAAAGCGACAGGCAACCCCGCGTGCTGCGCGGGCGCGTCACATGTTTGATAGTGCACTCCTACGAAAAAGCCCGCTCCCAAAGGAGAGGAAATTTTTCATGGTGCCACGGATGTGCGAAGCTCATCCGTGCACGGACGAGCCGGACGGCACGTCCGTGGCACCAATATTTCGAGCATTGTTATGCTTCGTTGTAGCTCTCTAGCTATGGGAGTAGGTATTGAAGGGCTCTACAGAAAGCTGTTGAAACGAGGGGAACTTCTTTGAAGAACGTGCCAACCGGCACACGCTTCACCCAATCTTCTTTCCTGTCAGCGAATGCCTTAGGCCTCGGAGGATCTCAACCTTCACCAGATCCCCTTCTTTGATGCCCTTCGGCCGGCTCCAGATTTACAATCTTATTGCCGCGCGTGCGACCGAACGGCTGGCCTGTTCTGGGTCTGGATCCTTCGATGAGAACTTCTTCCACGGTACCTTCCGCTGCGAGGTGGTAGGCCCCGGTTATCCGGTCCTGCAGCTCGTGCACTTGTGCCAGGCGCTCCGCCTTCACTTCCTCGGGGATCTGGTCGGGCAGATTGCGGGCCGAGGTCCCGGGCCTGGAGGAAAACTTGAAGGAAAAGATTTGATCGAACCGGATCTGCTCCAGTGCCTGGAGCGTCTGGGAGAAATCCTCTTCAGTCTCGCCGGGAAACCCCACGATCATGTCCGCGGTAACAGCAACTGACGGAATTGCTTCCCTCAAGATATGAATCTTTCCCAGGTAGTCGGCGAGGGTATAGCCCCTTTTCATTGCGTGGAGGATCCTATCGGAACCACTTTGGAGGGGGAGATGAATGTGTTCGCAAACCGATTCCAGATGTGCCATAGCGAATGCGAGGTCACTATTGAAATCACGGGGGTGGGATGTGGTGAATCTGATTCTCCGAAGGCCCTGAGTCCGGTCCAATTCGGTGAGGAGACGGGAAAATGAGTTGCCACTGCCCAGATCATTCCCGTACGCGTTCACGTTCTGTCCGAGCAGGGTGACCTCGCGTACTCCCCTTGCCGCCAGAGCGGTAACTTCCGCGATGATCTCGTCCATAGGCCGGCTCTGTTCAGGCCCTCGGGTAAAGGGGACGACACAGTACGAGCAGAAATTCGAGCAACCCTGCATTATCGTCACGTAAGTGCAGACGGGGCTGGGACCTTTACGCGGCGCGGAAAAATGCAGGGAATCGACATTCCGACGGAAATCGGTGAGTGCGATGCGGTCGTGCGCTTTCTTTACCTGCCTGACGACTTCAGGCAATTCCGATATGCAGTGTGTTCCGAGGACCGCATCGAGGTGGCGGACCTTTTTGAGCAGCTTATCTTTTTCCTGCTGAGCCACACACCCGGCCACTACTGTCACCATTCCAGGATTCTTCTCCTTGAAAGGCTTTAATTTTCCCAATGCGCTGTACAGCTTATGTTCGGCCTTTTCCCTTATGGAACACGTGTTGATGACAACCACTTCAGCTTCGTCCGGGGATGATGCCTCGGTGAGTCCAAGCCCCTCCAGCATTGCGGCCATCTTTTCAGAGTCGTGGTCGTTCATTTGACAGCCGTAGGTCTCAATGTAGTACGTTCCTTCAGACACTCTCTTCACCGGTTTCCAAGGGTTTATCGCAAGCGTTCGCCCGACGTATCGCAACAGACTTCATACCTCAGACTTTATCACACGGCATCGAATACAAATAGCCTCCGCTTGAGGGTTGAACACGAGCAAGGGCCGCGGAGTGCCGGTTAATGGCACATGTGACAAAACTTGCACGCCAGGTGCGTTGATATTTCGTGTGAATGCAATGGTGCTCAGCGCGGCCGACTGGGTCAAGAAACACAAACCAGGAGAAACTCGGCCAAAAAATAGCCCACCTTTTGTAGGAGGGCTGAGAGTATGGTCAAAGGAGTCGTTGTTCACTATTTAAGATGGCAAGTTGTGTGCCAAAGTCAAGTGCGGCGCAGCGCGCCGCTGAGTGATCCCCGTCCACAAAACTAGAGGCACGGCAATGCCGCACCTCTGCAAGCCATTTGCGCCTGCCCAGTTATGGTTGGAGACGTCACAAGAGCTGATCCACTTCCTTGACAAGGGTCTTGACTGCTTCCACGGACCTGTCGAAGGCTTCCTGCTCCTCCGTGTTCAGTTCCAATTCCACGACTCTTTCTACGCCGGCTGACCCGAGGATCGCGGGCACCCCTACAAATATCCCCTTCTCACCGAATTCGCCGTCGAGATACGCTGCAACAGGCAAGAGTCTCTTCTTGTCTAATAGGATCGATCGCGCCATCTCCACCGCTGATGCAGCAGGGGCATAGAACGCGCTTCCCGTTTTCAGCAGGTTCACGATTTCGGCCCCGCCCTGCCGCGTTCTCTGAACAATTTCTTCGAGCCTGTCTTCGGTGACAAAATTGGTTATCGGGACGCCACCCACGAAGCAGTATCGTGTGAGCGGCACCATGGTGTCTCCGTGTCCTCCCAGGACGAGAGCATGAATATCTTCAACCGACACCCCAATCTCGTCGGCAAGAAAGCTCCTGAACCGAGCAGTGTCCAGGACGCCGGCCATTCCGATTACACGCCTCGGTTCGAAACGTGACTTTTTCCACGCAGTGTAGACCATAGCGTCCAACGGGTTGGAGACTATTATCATTATGGCATTCGGAGAAAACATAGCGGCCTTCTCTGCCACGTCGCCCACGATCTTCACATTGGTCTTGAGAAGGTCGTCTCGGCTCATACCGGGTTTTCTGGCTATCCCCGCGGTGATGATTACAATGTCGCTAGCCTGAGTCGCTTCGTATGCGTTGGCGCCGATTACTTTGGTGTCCAGGCCAAGCACAGGGGTGGCCTCGAACATATCAAGGCCTTTGCCCTGGGGAACCCCTTCGAGGATATCCACAAGCACTACATCTCCCAATTCCTGGGCAGAAACATAGGCCGCGACGGAAGCCCCTACGTTCCCCGCACCCACGACGGTTATCTTTTTTCTAGACATTAATCCATCCTCCTGTAAATGTTTTCAATCCCAAAAATCTCAAGTTTATATATGCCTCTTCAGGTCAGACGGGCAGCCTGTATTGTAATCAAGATGATGCCCCTTTGGAAGCCTTAACGTCTCAAACTTTGTATCCATTCACTTACCAGAGGGGAAAAGTTCTCATTGCGAGCGGAGCGAAGCAATCTCTGCCTTTATAGGAGTTCTGGAAAGTAATGATCGATTTACTTGTGGGTGCCACTGCTGGCTTGTCCAGAAGTGCAAGTTTAGAAAACAATGCTGGACAAGCCAGCAGTGGCACCCAAACCATCATTCCCCTTTGTCACATGCCGACGAAAAGGACAAATTTTAAACCAATATAATCGTTGAGATTGCTTTCCCGCGGAACGGGGGATTTCACCCCTCGCCATGACAGAGAACCAAAAACGCCCCGCGTAAGTGAATGATTACTCAAACGTTGTGTTAAAACGACCGTGGTACAACGCGTACTGAGCTTTCGGCAGTTTTAAACTTGTCGTACATGGACCTGTGGATTCGAGGTGTGAGATCCTTAATCATTCGAGAGATCGCCATGCGTCTGTTCGATAGAGTGCCGCCAATTGAATCGGTCACGTTGTAAGAGTAAGAGGCTGACAGATCTTTCTTCCACAGTATCTTCTTGGGGTTGTTCCGTTCCAGAACGCAATTTACCCTGAGCGTGCCGATGCGGGTCAATTCTTTCCCGTCCGCTCTAAAGGTGGATGTCGGATCGTCATACGAAGCAATAACCGTCTTCAGAGTTGTGTCCCCATCGCTTCGTACCGGCCTGAGCCGCGTGCCCAGCGCAAATTCATCGCGAAGGACGTTGGTTAGCTCGGTTTCTATTCCTGTGACGGTTGTCTTGTTAATCGCGCTTTCCAGCACAATGGTTTTCAAGTCCGGAGGAAATGGTGTGTCTCCGGGCGCGCCGCTGAAGTGGAACCCGCACCCTGCTACCAGGAAAAATGCAGACAACGACAACCTCAGGCGAATGTTGCGACATCTTTTCTTAGTGCGAGGCAGGTCCTGTCATAAGGTAAATTACAGTGACGCGCATTGAAAATGACAGACTGCCCCGCGCCGAAGGCTCCAGTTGGGGCGTACCGGGGTACGCGGGATGCGACTCAAATCAGGGCAGACACATGGGTCTACCCTTTTGTAGGGGCGCTGCTTGCACAGTTGTCGGATAGAGCGCCATTCCTAATGCCTCCCACTGTAGTTGCGCCGAGGCACATCCCACAATGCCCGTTCTCAGGTCAAAGTTTCCATCTTGGCAACAACTGTCACACCACCAGATTCAACAGTTTGCCGGGGACCAGAATCGTTTTGCGAACCTGTTTTCCCGCGATAAACTTATGGACGTTGACCTCTGCCATGGCCGCTTCCTTGATCTCATCGTCGGACGCGTCTGAGGGGACTGTGATTTCGCCCCTCTTCTTGCCGTTAACCTGAACCACTATCAAGACTTGGTCCTGCTCCAGGAGAGTGGGATCAAACGAAGGCCACCGAACGCGAACCATTCCTGATTCTCCTCCGAGGGCTTCCCACAATTCTTCCGCCATGTGGGGCACAAAAGGCGAAAGAAGCACTACTACCGTCCGGACAGCCTCGTACAGAGCGGCCTGAACGCCTGGGAGACGATCCGCGCCTTCGGGGGCAACCCGGGCCAGCTCGTTGGTCATTTCCATGACCGCTGCAACAGCGGTGTTGAAATGGAATCGGTTCTTGATGTCGTCTGTTACTTTCTTGATGGTCTTGTGCGTAAGCCGCCGAATGGATTTGGCCTGCTCGCTCTCTTCGGGCCTCTTTTCAGGGACCTTAAGGTGCTTGTACTGATGTACGAGGCTCCAAACTCGCCCCAGAAAACGATAAGCTCCCTCTACTCCTTCGGAAGTCCACTCCAGGTCCCGCTCCGGCGGTGCCGCAAAGAGGCAGAAAAGCCTTACGGTGTCGGCTCCGTAACGGTTTATCAGGTCTTCGGGATCCACGACATTGCCCTTGGACTTGGACATCTTAGCGCCGTCCTTGATGACCATCCCTTGAGTGAGGAGATTCGTGAAGGGTTCGTCGCTCTGCTTGATCTTCATGTCTCTCAAGACTTTGGTGAAGAAGCGCGAATAGAGTAGATGGAGAATTGCATGCTCTATCCCGCCTATGTATTGGTCGACCGGGAGCCAATATTGATCTGCTTCGGGGTCGATTATTCCCTTGTCGTAGCGGGGGCATGCGTATCGGTCGAAGTACCACGAGGATTCCACGAAGGTGTCCATTGTGTCAGTGTCCCGCCGAGCAGGCTTTCCGCATTTAGGGCACTCGACCTCCACCCACCACTTGAGGTCCGGCAACGGCGACCGCCCGTTCTTGGGAAAATCAATGTCTATGGGGAGCACGACGGGGAGACTCTCATCCGGCACCGGTACATACCCCGCAGTCCGGGCAATGAATGATCGGAATTGGGGCCCCCCAGTATCGCTGCCTGGAGATTCCCCAATCGCGAATTCGGTAATTAATCGTCAACCCGCCTTTGCCCATAGCCTGGAGCTTGTCTGCGATCCCCTTCTTGGCTAATTCATTCTCCATGCCGTCAAACTCAGCGGAATTGACCAGCCTCCCCTGATCTACGTAAGCCTCGGTCAACGTCGCGGCATCCAATTTCTGCCCGTCGGGTTGGATTACCACGACGATATCCAGTCCGTAATTCTTAGCGAACTCAAAATCCCTTTGGTCATGGGCGGGCACTGCCATTACAGCGCCCGTGCCGTACTCAAAGAGCACGAAGTTTGCCACATATATGGGCATCCTGCGGCCTGTCAGTGGATTGATACAGAACGCTCCAGTAAATACGCCCTTCTTCTCGGCCGTCTCTCCCACTCGGCCCTGCCAGTCCAGTGTGAGAACGCTATTGATGAAATCCATTACCTGTTGCTCCTGACCTGTCCCCTTGGAGAGTTTGAGGCAGAGCGGGTGCTCAGGCGCCAGGCTCATGAAAGTGGCTCCGTAGAGCGTGTCCGGCCGAGTAGTAAATACCTCGATAGGTTCCCCCCCGTTTTCCAGCTCGAAGAGAATCCTCGCTCCTTCACTGCGACCGATCCAGTTCCTCTGCATGGTGAGGACCTTCTCCGGCCAGCCAGGGAGTTTGTCACACCATTCGAGGAGTTCGCCGGCATACTGGGTAATCCTGAAAAACCATCCCTCCTGCTCTTTCTGGACCACTGGGGTCCCGCATCGCCAGCACGTGCCTTCTACGACCTGCTCATTGGCGAGAACCGTTAGGCACGGCTCACAGTAATTGACAATGGACTTCTTCCGATAAACCAGCCCTTTCTCCATCATTCTTATGAAAAGCCACTGTTCCCATCGGTAATACTCGGGGTGGCACGTTGCGATCTCCCTGTCCCAATCGTAGGAAAAACCCATCCGCTGCAACTGCCTTCGCATCTCGTCGATGTTGCTCATAGTCCAGGTCGCAGGATGTGATCCGTGCTGTATCGCAGCATTTTCCGCAGGCATCCCGAAGGCATCCCAACCCATGGGATGCAGCACGTTGTAACCCTGCATCATCTTGAATCGCGCCACCACATCCCCGATGGAGTAGTTACGAACGTGGCCCATGTGTATACGGCCCGATGGATAGGGAAACATCTCAAGCAGATAATATTTCGGTCGCGAGGCATCGATCTCGACTTTAAACAGCTTTTCCCTTGCCCAGAATTCTTGCCATCTTTTTTCGATCACCTCGGGGTTATATTTTTTGTCCATAGGTCCTCCGATGCAACCACACTGGTGGTTCGATCGACATCTCATAACATACGGACCTGGCATCTTCAACGGCTTTCGATCTTGACGCGCGGCCACAGCCGTTTTATTCTCAGCCGTTACACCAAGTCGCGTTCAAAAAGTAATTTGCGTGTAAGATCTATGATGTCATTGCGAGGGCTCACGCCCAAACCAATCTGGGGTGGGATGGGCGTCCCGCCCGCCGTCATTCCCGCGTACGCGGGAATCCAGACTGGACCCCGGATCGGAGTCCGGGGTGACGAATGACCGGCATCCCGCGTTCCGCGCAGGACGGTCCCGCCGATGAGATTGCTTTCCCGCGGAACGCGGGATTTCACTCCTCGCAATGACAGGGAAGATCCGCCCCGCAGGCTACCTGTGTGAAAGCACATTGGTATCAAAGACCGCAGTCAACAAGGGGAAAGGAATGAGCCACGAATATTCGACAAGCCCAGATGGAGAAAGGTTTCCTCTTCCTTCGGAGGAGGATTATGAGATCGAGTTCCAGAGGCTCGAAAAACTTGCCGCGGGCAACCGGGACAAGGGCCGCGAGATCGTGATCGTCCTGGGAATGGGGTTCGTGGGCGCGGTTATGGCAGCGGTAGTAGCTGATTCAACCGACGACGCGGGCAATCCGGACAAATTCGTCATCGGGGTGCAGAGACCCAGCACTCGCAGCTTTTGGAAGATCGGGCTGATAGGCCGCGGATTGGCCCCAATGAAGTCCGAGGACCCCGAGGTGCCTCGAATTATCGAGAGATGCGTGAAAGAGAAGGAAACTCTCACGGCCTCGTACACATACAAGGCGCTGACGCTCGCCGACGTCGTGGTAGTGGATGTCCAGTGCGATTACGTGAAAAAGTCGCTCAATGACGTGGGCACAGGCTATGTCCAAATGGAGGAACTGGAAAAAGCTATCGAGATCATCGGAGAGCTGATTCGACCCGAAGCCCTGGTACTGATTGAGACAACGGTCCCCCCGGGCACCACAGAACAGGTTGCTTATCCCTTGATCAAGAAAGCCTTCCATAAACGCGGCATCGAATCAGAGCCCTTAATCGCACACAGTTACGAGCGCGTCATGCCCGGCGCTAATTACGTGGCCTCCATCAGAAACTTCTGGCGTGTGTGCAGCGGTATCAATCTGGCATCACGGGAGCGAGTGGTCAAGTTTCTTCAGGAGGTGATCGACACAAAGAATCATCCGCTCACTGTCCTGGACCGGCCTATAGAATCCGAGACTGCTAAAATCGTGGAGAATAGCTACAGGGCCACAATTCTAGGTTTCCTCAATGAATGGAGCCTATTCGCGGAGCGCAACGGCGTGGACCTAGTAAAGGTAATTGACGCTGTCAAGGTCAGGCCTACTCACTCGAACATAATATTCCCGGGTCCTGGTATAGGCGGATATTGCCTCCCCAAGGACGGTGGCCTGGCGGTGTGGGCGTACAAGCACCTGATGGGTTTTGAGGACGAACTGTTCAAAGTCACCCCCTTGGCTATTAATATCAACGATGCCAGGTCCCTGCACGTGCCGGAGCTGACCAGGGACGCTTTGCGAAATATGGGACGTTACATTGCAGCCTCCCGTGTGACCTTGCTAGGAGCCTCGTACAGAGAAGACGTGGGTGACACCAGATACAGCGGGTCTGAAATCATAGTGCGCCGACTAGTGGAGATGGGAGCGGATGTGTGCGTTCATGATCCGTACGTTGATCACTGGTGGGAGTTTGAAGCTCAGGATAGTTACCCTGCTCCGGGAACCAGCAGGGCCCGGTTTTTTCGAGGGCAGAAGAAGCTGACTTCACTGCGCGTAGAGGCTGATTTGTGGAAGGCCCTAAAAGAGGCCGATGTAATGATACTCGCGGTACGCCACAAACAGTTCCAGGATCTCGATCCGGACCATGTCGTGCAAGCTGCGGGCGATCCGCTCGCAATCATAGACTGCTTCGGCATCCTCGACGATGCCAAGATAAAGCGCTATTTCGAGCTGGGATGCGAGGTTAAGGGTCTTGGCCGCGGCCACATTAATCGGTTGAAAAAGCTTTATAAGAAGTGACCAGAAGACCTGTGCAGATGATCTTTACTATGCCGAAGTTTTCGCCGCTTGAAGCTTCGGCCTCAGCACAGGTTCGTGGAAAAGAGCAAACTTGAGCCATTGGAATGCAAATTCCAGCAACTTGATGTCATTTTGCCTGAGGTCGGTCACGACCTCTTCATCAATGTCGAATTTTTGAAGAAACCCACTCTTGAATATAAAATCGCGGAATCTCTCCGTGTTGTAGCATGCCATCGTGAACATCTGCATGTGCTGCTGGCCTAGGGCAATTCCCCGGCTGCGGGCCTTGAGAATGTAAAGCTCCATGAGGAGATCATTTAGTCTGTTGTAATCTTCCATTCCTTGATCAGCGAGCCATTCTCGTACCGTCCACTGCCGTTTCTGTTCAAATCCCTTACAATGGTCTTCCCTTACGGGAAAATAGAATTCCCTGGGCGTTCCATCCATCGCGTGCTTGGTTGCGGCCCGGCCCAGAGGATAAATCCTACACGCGCCGGGTCGATCCTCGTATACAGAGCATCCTCTCGGGGTAACGAACGGGCACCGCTTGTCGTTGTCGGAGTCCATCTTCATCATGATCTCGGGAAACCCGTGGCCCGTGGCCCATCGCATGATCGTATGAGTATCCAAGAAATCCGCGGAGGAGATCCCGAGCCTTTTCCGGAGCCGCAAGACATCGTAGGGCGTTAGGAGCAGTTCCAGTCTTCCGCAGCACTCGGTGAAACAGGGAACCTCGGGACCGCACGCGAATTCAAAAGTATCCTCAAGAGATAATCTGGAATCGACATCAATGGTGGGCCCCGATCCTGTTTGTCTGTTATTCATTTGCGCTCCTGTTCTCTTCCATGCCCCTGATTTCCTTCTTTCCGTCCGATTGACTGCTCTGTTCCCAGAGGAATCGTGCGAATGCCAACAGGTTGGGAAAAATCATATCCGCATCTCCATGTCTTTCCGGGCCTATACAAACGGTTCGCACTCCTGCTCCCTGCCCCGCGCCAATGTCGCAGAGGGAGTCGCCTACCATATAAGAGGCGTCAAGATCGATGTTGAGATCCCGGCTTGCCGTCAGAATCATCCCCGGTTCAGGTTTTCGGCAATTGCAGTACTCGAATTCTTCATGAGGGCAGTGGTAGATCGCGTCCAGAGGCGCATACTCCTTTCGCAGCTCCCCCTGCATGTGATCATGCACTGCTTCCAGGTCCTCGCCGGTCATGAACCCTCGCGCTATTCCTCTCTGATTAGTTATCAGGATCAGCATGAATCCAAGCTTCTTAAATATGGACAGGGCCTCGCCGACTCCCGGCAAGAGATGAAATTCCGAGATCTTTGTTATGTACGGCGTGTCCGGCAACTTGTAGTTGATGACGCCATCACGATCCAGGAACACTGCCTTCCGAGACATTGGGGCATCGGCTAACTGCTTCATGGGATTTCCATTCAGGGACAGAGATCTACCGCGAACAATAGGTTGTTTTGCTTTCTCACGAGCCGATCATAAAGGTCTCCGGTCCTGAGGTCAAGGTCTGGGGGCAGCCTCCCGGCCCCTGGCTGGAGCTTTCAGATACAGATCTTGGCTTCCCCTTTTTATTTTACCCGTTTTATAGGCCCCCCGTGAATTCGCCCGGGGGGAGGGGCGGTGTTAGTAGCTATGGTGGTGAGCATCGAGAATCGCTACTTGTCCGGCAGCGCCCGAATTCTCTGTTGGTGCTTTCCGGAGTGCGCGGGATGCGCCCTTGGGGCCTGCGCAGACACACAGGTCTGACCTACCGCGGCCTTGTGACCCTTTCAGAACAAACAATTATTCGCAACTCGCGCCCTCACAGATTGCCGTCTCTGCTCCCTGCATGCTATTGCACGAAGTTGCCGGCAATTCATGCAGTCCTGACGAGTACTTAAAAAAGTTATCATGACAGATCTTCAACAGTCTTGAAGAATTTACTTGACATAATTTCGATAATGAATAATGACGTCGTCCCAGGACATTCGATCAAGGAGGGAGGGTATGGTGATAATAAAGCCCTTGAAGGTATTGGTTTGTCTTGCGATTATCTTAACGTTCACCGGCAACCCAGCAGGATGGGGGTACAACGGCTCTGACGTCTCGGGCGGTATCCAAGGCGATGCCTTGTCCGCTGATCCGGTTGTACAGCCTAGCCGGCAATACCGTTCTCCGGCCAAGCCGGTCAGTTCGCTCGCAGAGCACGGAGCCTGCGGTCCACCGTTCTGTCCGTACACAGACGGTTCAGACGCCGCCAGCTTACCCTTCTCGGTACGCTGTTTCTCGCCCCCCGCTCAACTACCCACCGCAACCTCAATCTTGTCCGCCCGGACCCCAGGGATTTGGCCTGTTTCAACAGGGGGTGCCATTTGGGCCGACCTTCCTGCGGAATCCCCCCGTACCTGCCCAGGATCGGCTGCAAACAGTTCCAGCTCGATGCGAAACTCTGGTACGCGCGGTTCAACTCGAACACGGTCATCTTCGGGACAGATCTGGCTGGAGGGCCGGGGACCGAGCTTGATCTGAACCGAGATCTCGGCCTGCGGAACAATCAGTACATAGCCGAATATGAAGGCAGATGTCAGATTCGGCCGAACTGGGGCATTGAATTTTCGTTCATGCCGATCCAGTTCAGGGATAATTCTACTCCCCAGAACGGGTTTTTCTTCGGCAATGCCTTCTATCCCGCGTTTGTGCCGATTCTGACTCAATGGGATCGCTTCATATATCGGTGGGATGTGATCTATAGCTGGTTCCAGGCCCCTCACGCCGTATCCAGTATCTTCGCCGGCTATAGCCTGTACGACGATAAGCTGTCGGTTAGTGACGCCATCCAGAGCCGCAGTAGATCGAAAGGCTTCGGGCTGGCCTATGCCGGCATGAGCATCGAGAGAGTCATCCGCAATTTTTGCGGGGGGACCGCCTCCTGCAACTGCAAGGCGTCTGTGCAGTTCCTCGATGGATACTTTGGTTGGGACGGCTATGCCGCAGGCCGTTTGGCTGTTCCCATGCAAGGAGGCCGCTTCGGTTACCTGGAGGCCGGTTGGAGATGGATCGTCCTTGAGCGCAAGTATCCATCCGACGCGGACAAGATCAGTCTGGACGGAGCCATCGCAACAGTGGGGCTGGTCTTCTGAGACGTCTCCTGAGGCGAGTCCCAAAAGGGACGCGTCTTCGGAACCACCACAAGAAAAACGGGAAGGAGGTCGCTGCCGATTCAGGTTCCCGGCAGATTCCGGGGGAGGCACTCCTTCTGATGGTTGAATGTCCAGTAGACCGGCGGCAAACGGACACTTCCTGGAACCCATGACGCCAGCAGCGACCCTCTACCAAGGCCCGGCCTCTCGCCGGGCCTTGGTTTTTCAGCCGGAAATGTCATACAAATGCTTATTCAAGCAAATAACTTACGGAAGAATCCTGCCTTGTCATTGGGAGGAGTGAAATCCCGGTTCCGCGGGAAAGTAATCTCATCGGTGGGACCGTCCCGCGCGGAACGCGGGATTGTCGGCCATTCGTCACCCCGGACTCCGATCCGGGGTCCAGTCGTTCCCGCGCCTCGCTAGACCGCGTACGCGGACATGACGACGGGCCGAACGCCCATCCCAGCAAGGATTGCGTCGGAAACAATCTCAAAATCGCCTCCGGATAAATTCTCGTCGGCAGGGGTGCCGCTCGCTGCGCCCTCATTTCGGGCGCTTCGAGCGACCGACCTTACAAGACCCACATAATTTCCGACCCGATTTTCTGCATTTGAGACCGTCTCTTCGGACTTGCGCCCTCGCATGAGTGCCCCCCCAGGACCAGGTTTGATTTTTCGGAAAATGCATTACCGTGGGTTTCAATCCCGCCATGACGGGACAACCCACCTTACGCCCCTTCGGGACATTTCTGGCGTTTCATGGAAAAAGGGGCTGGACGAGATTGCTGCGGCGCGCCACCCGTAACTGACTGCTTGCATTCTGGAGGGGCATTTCGCTTGACAGCTTCGAGCGCCGATGGTAAAAAAAATAGTTTACATGTGTGAAGAGGTGTCCCATGAAAACCTGGACCCCGAAAAAAGGGGAAGTAGAAAGAAAATGGTTCGTCATCGACGCCAAGGATAAAGTCCTGGGAAGGATTGCCGCGGAAACCGCTAGAATCCTGAGGGGCAAGCACAAGCCTCAATTCGCGCCTCACATGGACAGCGGTGATTTTGTGATCATCATAAATGCGTCCAAAGTGCGGCTCACCGGAAAGAAGCTCCAGCAAAAGACTTACTACCGGCACAGTGGGTATCCAGGCGGACTGAGGTCCACCAGTGCTGAAAAGCTGCGCAAGGAAAAACCCGAACGGATGTTTAGGCTGGCTGTGAGAGGCATGCTTCCCAAGAATACACTCGGGCGAGCCCAACTAACCAAATTGAAGGTTTATCCAGACGAGACACATCCGCATTCCGCTCAAAAGCCCGCACCTTATCAGTTTTAGTCCTGGAGGAGGAATATGAGTGACGATCGCCACTATGCGACAGGGAAAAGAAAAAATGCGATAGCCAGGGTCTGGCTCACAGTCGGTTCAGGCAAAATCGTGGTAAACGAGCGCCCTTTGGACGAGTATTTCGGCCGTCAGACCTCCAGAATGGTCCTCATGCAGCCATTCGAGTTGACCCAGACCCTCGGACGCTTCGATATAGTAAGCAATGTTCACGGTGGCGGCCTCTCAGGTCAAGCTGGAGCGATCAAGCACGGCATCAGCAAAGCCCTGCTCAGTGTGGATCCCGGGTTCCGTTCGATTTTGAAGAGCGCCGGATTTCTCACGCGAGATTCCCGCGTCAAGGAACGTAAGAAATACGGGAAACGCGGAGCGAGAGCAAGTTTCCAGTTCTCGAAACGCTGATACCCTCAAAAGCTCTTTTATATGTTGTGGCGGCTGTTACGGGGGCCCCGGTTATGCCGGGGTCCTTTGTTTCCTACTTCAGACAGTCTCAATGTGCTGCCCGCCCCCGCATATTCTCTGCGACCTTCAATTTCTACCTGCACTTGATCCCGCCGCTGATTACTGCACTGGGTCGTTAGAGACAGCACGGAACTCCGCCATAATTGCATCCATAACCGGCCCCGCGTTGCCCCTGATTATAATGTCCATGAACTGATCGTACGGCGTGTCGGAAAGATTCACCAGGATCAGGCGCGCGCCGCCTCGCTTAGCCTCGAGCGGCAAAGAAGCCGCGGGTTGGACCACCAGGGAAGATCCTATTGTCAGGAAGAGATCGCAGTTGCGAGCGTAAGAGAATGACTTCTCCAAAACTTCCTGCGGCAGGGATTGCCCAAACGCGATAGTGGCACACTTGAGAGGTCCGCCGCAGTGCTTGCAATAAGCTACTTCGATCCCTTCCCGATCCATTTCGTCGGTGATTTCTTCCCGTGGCCATCTAGTGTGACAGTCCAGGCATGTGATCTCTCTCACAGTTCCGTGAAGCTCATAGACCTTCTCGTGTGAGCTGCCTGCCTTCTGGTGGAGGCCGTCTATGTTCTGGGTAACGAGGGCCGAAAGGCGGCCGCTTTTCTCGATATCCACCACGGCCTTATGAGCGGAATTCGGGACTGCATCCCGCATGGCCGGATATCTGGCTCGGTCGTACGCCCAATAGATCTTTCGATACTTTTCATCCGCGCGGAACTTCTGGTACGTCAAATCGTCCGCATTGTATTGTGACCAGATTCCCCCTGGGGAACGGAAATCGGGAACGCCTGATTCCGTTGATATGCCTGCGCCAGTGAAAACAACGATCCTCTGTGCTTCGTATATCAAGCGTGCAGCAGCTATGATTCCATCATCGCTCATAGATGGTCCTTTTAAGGGCTCACGGGGCCTCGGCGCTTAGCGCCGCCCCCTCATATCGACTCCCATGGATAGAGAGCTACAACGAAGAATGAAGATGCCACCCCAAAGTTGGTGCCAATCCAGCCTATGCAAAGCTAAAAGAAGCTATCGCTTCCCCTGCACCTTCTTCCGCGGCGGAACTTTACAGTCGGCTTTTCTCATCTGGGTCTCGAGTGCCACAATCTTATCCAAGATCTCCACAAGCCCATCGAAGGTTATACCCCCAGATTTCGCAGAAGGACTGTTTGCGTAGGTTTGGTATTCGAGTCTTAGTTCGGCCAATTCTTTATTGAATTGGGGGCAACTCTTCGCGGCCGCCGCGCAGGGGAGGATAAGACAGAGGAGCACCACTGGCGCAGTAATCTTCATCACTATCTCTTCGGATCTCGCATGTAAGCAGACCAGCCGTGAATCTCATGGTAAATTTTCAAGGCGCAAAGCACAAGGTCTTTTCACGACCTTTCAGCGTGGCTCATTATTAACTGACTTTTCACGGTCTTCGTCGGGCAATCACATGCGCAGCAGTTTCTTCCACGCGGACGGAGCCTTGATGCGCATGTCTCCGGAATCTACTCTGTTGGAGGACGGATTATACTTTACTTTCCAATTTCCCATCAGGATAAAAGGCCCCCAATAAAAGGGGTGGCTCGTACTGGGGTTGTTCAGGAGGGTAAGCTTGGCCTGGCGCAGTGCTTCAGCCTTGGAACCTTTTTTCAGGTTGCCGTACATTTCTATGAAAAGCCTTGCCGTGCTTTCGTCGTTGACCTGCCACGCGCTGAGGATTACCGAATCACTTCCGGCAAAAAGAAACGCCCGGGAAAGGCTCACCAGCCCGTTGGCCTCACCGGGATTCCATTTTCCCGGAGAGAGGCAGGAGGAAACCACCACCAGATCCGAATTAAGTTTAAGCCCGAAGACTTCTCCCAATTGGAGAAAACCGTCATTTTCGCGATCACCGAAAAGCGAGAAAATTATTGCCGGCTGCTGTCGCAGCTTTCCTGCCCCACTGAGGAGCAAGCCGTGGGTAGCCAGGTGGATGTATTTGTAGCGGCTTAGGTCCGCCTTTTTGAAGAGCGTTTCAGTGGCCTGTGCGCCGAGATACGTCTGCGTGGGGCCTCCCATGATTTTGACGATTTCGGATATTTCCTTGCGAGCTCCCGGCAACGGCTTTAGCTCCGGTCCTCTCGACCCCGGAGAGTTGCCGGACAGCGAACTCATCAGTCTGTCAGCTCCAGGGTTGGATTCCCTCTTCTTATCTTCATCTTGATAAACCGCATCTCCAAATGCGACCATGCTCCAGCCTGGGTCGTGGTCGCTCTTCCTCGCTCGGAGGTTCGCCAGCACCGAGAAAGACGGGGCATAACTGAACGCGTACTTTTCCAGCAAATAAGAGGGGCGGTCTGTTGCCGACCAGAATCGTTTTTCCGCGTGAGCTTTAGAATCAACAAGCGCCTCAAATGGAAGCGCCGAAAGAGGCCCGTGTGGAATCACCACCACGGTTTTCTTCGCGGCCAAGAAAGACTGTATCGGCTTGATTACGCGGGAATAGAGGCGGTAAGCGACCGACGGGTCCCAGTTCGCTTGTGTATCTGCACGGTACAGAGGTCTCGTCAGGAGATCGACATCCCTCTCCAGGTCCTTGCTTGAATATTCGACGGAATAGGTATGGAACCTCTGCTTGTCCAGGGCAAAGATGTACGTTCGGCTCCTGGTCACCATGTACTCCAAGACTGCTTCGTCGGCATCAATGACTTCCTTTTGGAGTTGGTGAACGGTGAGTGGCCTCGGATACCGCAGGTCCGCATACGAGGGATATTCCTTGACCAGGCGCTCTTTCAGGTTAACGAACATTTTCTCTTTTGCACGACGCTCGTCGAGCAGCTTTTGGATCTGCGGCTGCTCCGGACTCCCCTTGGAAAACTCCTCCGCCAAGCGGGAGCTTATTCTTCTCAAGCTGAGCTTCAGGCTTTTCTCTTTTACCAAGAGGTCTTGGGGCAAATTTGAAAAGCTGTCTACGTTGATGCGGGACAAGGTGTTCTCGAATTCCGCGGCCTTTAGTTTTTCCACGATTCTCAAAGCCTGATTGTCGTAGGCTCCAGCAGGATCCTTTTTGGCGAGCGTCATCAGTACGCGCAGAGTGGTCTCAAATAGAGCCGTTTTGCCGCCAAATATGTAGTTGTCCTCGTCCGACTCTTCGATGATGTCAGCTTCCATGGCTTCAAGAATGGTAATAGCTTTCCTGTAGGCTTCAAGAGCTTCTCCATAGCTTTTTTTGCCTTCCAGAGCCCGGCCCATAATGAAGTACGCTTTCCAGAGCATGCTGCGATCTTCAGAAGCATGGGCTATCTCGAAGGCCCGCTTCAATTCTCCGACAGCCTCTTCAAAATCCCCTAGAATGGAAGTGACCAGCGCTATCTGGAGAAGATTCTCATTCACCCCGCGGCGATCGCCCAGTTTCGTTCGTTTCTCCTGAGCGCTGCTATAGTGATCGAGCGCCACGCGTGGCCGGCCCAGGATCTGGTACAAAGTTCCCATCCGGGTCAGCACCCGCGCTACCACGCGTTCATCATTGGTTTCTCGGGCGAGGTTCAGGGCCTTAGTCTGATACTTGAGGGCCCCTTCCGCGTCCCCGAGTTTACTCAGGATGTCGCCCAATCGGATCAGCTCACTCTTTTGCATTGCGACATTGTTGGTCTCAGTATGAACCCTGAGCGCATCCTCAATAAACTCCTTCGCCTTGGAGTATTCTTCCATTTGGCAGTAAATGTTGCCGATGCGATCATAGATACGGCCCAACGCATTGTCGTTTCCAGGGCTCTGGGACATGGACAAGGCCCTGTGGTAATACTCCAGTGCCCGCTCCAAATCGCGGAAGCCTTCGTAGATCTCCCCCAGATAGAATTCGAGGTCGCGAGACTGGGAAGGTGGGACAGCGAGCTCCGACCGGAGATTCAGGGCTTCGTGGAGGCTGTTCAGGGCATTTTCGTAATCTTCGGTTTTGACCTGGATCACACCGATGCCGCCCAGGGCCCAGAGTTCACCCTTTCGATCTCCTTGCTGCTTCATGGTGGCCAGGGTCTCTCGAAGCAGTGCCAGCGCCTTCGCATACTCCCCAGAATCCTCGAGGACGGTCGCCATCTTCAAGTGAATTGAGGAAACTGACTGCGCATCATCCATTTGCCGGGCCATATCCAAAGCGTGCTTCAACGAGGACAGAGCCCGTGGGAAATTCCCTTTTGCCCGCTGCAGCATAGCGAGTTCTCCCAGAATCGCCACATCGCCGCGGGGGTTTCGGATCCGCTTGTTAACCTTTTCGGCTTCTTCCAGCGTCTCGGTGGCGTTTTGCAGATCTCCTCTGGCAAGGTATAATTTTCCCATGCTGGCCAAATCAGTGGCCACGCCGCGACTGTCTTGGATCTCGCGGTGCAACTTGAGCGCACTGGAGAACTTCTCCAGCGCCGCGGTCTGAGAGCCTCTTGCGGCATCCACATTTCCCAGATTGGTCAGGATGTCTGCTTCACCCTTTTTGTCGGACATCTCCCGATATACACCAAGGGCCTGTTCCAGGCTCTGCAGGGCCTCACTCACTTGATTGCGGTGCCTGAGGAGGTTCCCCATATTGGCAAGAGTCGCCGCGTAGCCCCGGCGGTCCCCCATTCCTTTACGGAGGTCCAGGGCAGTCTTGAAATACTCCAAAGCCTTTTCGTGGTCCCCCAAACTTTTGAAGTGGACCCCGAGGGCCGTCAGATCCCGCCCTTCGCCAAAGCGGTCCCACATGGCTCGGTGCTCGGTCAGTGCTTGCTGTAGCAAGTTAAGGGATTTTTCTCGCTCTCCTCGCAGTTCATGAACCAGGCCCATGAGGTGATCGCAATCCGCTGCCCCTCGGCGATCATTTATCTCTTCAAATTCCTTGCGCGCCTGGGTCGCGTCCTGCAAAGCCTTTTCGGATGCTTCCCTGGAAAAGCGGAACCTGGCGATCGCCAGGCGCAACTGGCTTTTGGAACGGCGATTTATACCGGCCTTGGCGTCTTCCAGAGCCTCCTTCAGCAGCCGTGATGCAGCTTCTGCGTCACCCATTCCCGTGTAGATTTCTGCCAGAAGAATCCTCGAAAGAGCGCTCTGATTTCTGTCATTTATCTTCTTGGCTGCCGTAAGGGCATTCTGGCCATACTCCAGGGCCTTCTGCACGAATCCCTGCCGATAATAGACCTCACCGATGAGATGCAGGGCCGCGGCCTCTCCGCCGGTCGCAGATAATTGCCGAAACTGCTCGAGAGCTTTGCCGCCCAGTTCAAGGGCTGACTCAAATCGGGAACGATCCCGTTCGAGGTTTGCGAGCATGAGCCGCACACGCTCGGCCATAATGCGGTCCCCTGCACCCTCGTAACTGTTCAGAGCCGCGGTAAGACTCTTGACCGCTTGAATGAGCTTGCCCTCATTGTGAGCATCCATCCCTTTTACTACTAAGGGGAGCGCACTGGCGGCCGCATCGCCGTCCGAGTCCATGAGAGATTGGCCTTCTTCCACAGCCTTTCGAGCGGCGCTAAAGTCGCCATTGGTCTGATCCAGGTAAGCTATCCTGAACAGGGTCTCCCCCAGATCCTTCCGTCGTGTAAGGTCCCGGTAAATACTCTCTGCCTTTTTGAAATTGGCCCTGGCCGCTCGATAGTCGGACCGCGAGACCTGGATCTCTCCCATAAGCACATTTATACGTGCCAGGTCTGCATTGTTCCCCGCTTTTGCATATATCGACAGGAGTCGGTTGTATGAGCTGAGGGCGTCAGGGTATCGGTGAAGCCTAAGGTAAGAAACCGCCATGTCCTCAAGGAGCTGCGGTATTTCACCAGCCTCGGAAGTCGGGATGATCTTGAGGGCTTCCTCAAATGATTTCAGGGCTTGTGCATATTCGGATTGCGCCATAAGGATTCGGCCGGCAAGAAGATAATCGAGACTTCGAGCCTGTGCGTTTTTTGTCGCAAGGTTAATATTGATGGAACCATTAACATATTCCAGTGCTTCACTGTCACGGCCGAGCTGATGAGACATGCGTGCGGCGCCGGCAAGTGCCGCAGCCATATGCTTTTGAGCGCCGGCAGCCGATGCCTTTTTTAGGGCAATCTGATAGGTTTCCAAGGCCGGGCCGTGCTCTCCGGCCTTTGCCAATTCTCCCGCCTGCCTCAATAGTCCCGGAACATCTTCGACCTTACTCGGATCAGCTTGCTTTGATGCATCAGGACGATTCGGCTCCTCGGGCTGCTTTCGCTCCACCACCTCTGGATTGTCAGCAGCCGGAGCTTTGCTTTCAACCGTTTCACCGGTCTTAACTTCGGGGGCAGGCGCAGGGGCCACTTCCGGCGAAGGCGCGCCCTGCGACGGTTTTTCGGGGGAGGCGGGTTCCGGTGCTTTCGATGATTGGTCCTGGGTCGGAGCAGGTGTCTCACTTGCGATCTCAGATGCACTTCCACCGGCCATCATCGCCTCAACCCGGGTTCCCTGGAAAACAACCAACTCATTGTCCTGGGCTAACGAGAGACTCGATAGGTAACCGTCGGTGGCGTACAAAACCGCGAGGACCGTGACAGCAGCGGCTCCGGAAATCAGAACTCGATTCTTGAGTAGTTCGATCATCTTCCCTTCACTCTTGGATCTGAGAGCAGCCGATTTCTCAAGTCGCGTCGGGCGATTCGGTGGTTTTTCCGGCATTAACCCGACGAATGTAGATGAAGAGCCCGATTCCGGCTGCAATCATGAATAGGCACAGAATCTGTCCCATGGTCAGCCCTTTGGCTATGAACCCGAGCTGAGGATCAGGCTCACGGAATAACTCGACAACGAAACGAATAATGCCGTATGCGAGAAGAAAAGTGGCCAGTAACTTCTCCGGGGCGCTTGATCCGCACTCGAAGCCACCACAGGAGAGCAAAAAGAAAGGGGCCTTCAAAGAATGCTTCGTATAATTGGGAGGGATGGCGAGGCAAATCACCGCCCCCGGGGAAAACGATCCCCCACGGGACCGTCGTTATCCGCCCGTACAGCTCACCATTGATGAAATTTCCGATTCTGCCCAGCATCAATCCGATGGGGGCCGCGAGGGCACCGATGTCGGCAAGTTCCATGAAAGGAGCATTCCGGCGTCGGGAAAAGATGATTCCGGCAATCACCATTCCCACAAGCCCACCATGAAAGCTCATGCCGCCGTGCCATATAAAAAAGATCTCCCATGGTGCGGCCAGGTAAGTCCCCAGGTTGTAAAAGATCGCATATCCGAGGCGGGCGCCGATCAACATGCCCACAATGAGATAAAAGAGCAGATCATCAGCCGACTCAACGGGGATCGGCCCATGCTTACGTTTTAGCTCGGACCTGATGACCAGGTAGGCGCATGCGAACCCGAGCAAGTACATCAGCCCGTACCATCGCACTTCCAAGGGGCCCACGCGAATTAGGACCGGATCAATGAACGGATAAGAAAAAAAGTTCATACGCGAGCCTTTGCGTCAATTCTAATCCGCAAAAGAGCCCAGATGGCGCAGGGCATAGGGTAGCACTCCGGCGGAAATGCGTCATGAATCGGCCTCCAAAGACTCTCCCTGCCGGGCCTTTTCTCGGGCTATGCGCATCATGTTGTCGATCTTCCGGAAAATTCCTCGAATTATCTTGGCGTCACGGTCCCCCATTTCAGCACTGTTGAGAATGCGCCTGAGGTCGCGCATCATTCGCAGCGGGTTGGATCGGTCCAGGAACCCGGCTTGGAGCAGAACGCTCTCGATGTGTTCGTACATATCTTCGCGAACCTTTACCGACGCAGGGCGAAGTGTTTTTGCCTGAAACCCTACGGGACGGCACGCGACCTGGAATATTTCATACGCGGTAATGGCAGCCGCCTGGGCCACGTTCATTGAAGCAAATTCGGCGTCTGTGGGGATGATCATGTGATCGGTGCAAAGCTTCATTTCTTCGTTAGTGAGCCCTCTCGATTCACGGCCGAAAACACAAGCGACCGGTCCGGTACGGGCACGCTCCATGAGCCGTGGAATCACCTGATCCGGCATCTCTGCACTGATGCGTTTCTCGCCGAGCCTTGCCGACGTGCCAACTGCCATAAGGGTCTCTGCCAGGGCTTCAAACAGATCTGTTGCGGGCTGAGCTTGCTCCACGATGTCGTAGGCTCCGGAGGCCATAGGAGCAGCTTCGGTTTCCGGGCCGGCTGGAGTTGAAGAAACCAATGTAAGATTTCTCAATCCCATGTTTTTCATGGCACGGGCAACAGCCCCGATGTTCCCTGCGTGAGTGGTTCCGACCAAGACAATGCGCACATTCTTCAAGGCATCTGCCCAATCAGGATGTACGCTGAATCCTCTCTGTACCTTTCTCGACGGCTTCATCACAAGTGCGCCGGTCCATACGGAAATCGGCCGTGCCCCTGGCCAAATGGAGAGGCATTTGAGAGATCATGGGATCCACGGACCTTGAACCGACACAATGGACTCAGAGTTTCTACTGCCTTTTCTGAACCGGCTTCCAACGTGTTCGTCCGCGACATTCAGGACGGGACTTTTCCGCCCGCAACGAAACATATAACTGTATCAAAACATTGTCAATAGATATCAAATGCCAAGAATTGTTTGCTAATGCCTATGATTATGCAATGCATTCAGCATGTTAACATTCATCAAGAATGGCTTGAATGGTAGGATTACGCATCATTTCGGCGGTATATGTCCCCGAGCTGGGACAAGGTCAGCGATTCTGGCGAGACTTCGGTATAAAGCCAGGAGAAAAACCTGCTCAGCTTGTTCAGAAAGCGCTCCACATCTCCCGCGGTCTGGTGCTGCGGACAGCCGCCGGGCATAAGTTCGGACGAATGAAAAAACATTGTCAGCACCTCCCCACCTCGTTTCCGGTGCAACAACACGGCAGCTTGCAGTCTTCTCAGCCCCATCCACATTGGTTGAGCGGGCAGTGCTCCGAGGTGCAGAGGTATCCGCGAGACCCACTTTTCCGGGACAGCGGTTTTCTTTCTGAGCCGGTCGAGGAACAGGCCGAGGCGAGGAGCGAGTGGCACTATAGTTATGGGAGCCTCCAATATTCGGGAAGTGCCAGGCCCGCACAGGTCGCTTGGGTCGGGAAAGTAAGGATCCCACGGCGCATAGCGATGATCCGGCCCACCGTAATAACTCTGCGTCGGGGCTATACTGCTGTCGACCCGAATTCCCGTCCTTTGCAGTATTGAAAACATCTTGGGTCCCATGTTGAAGCGTCCCATTCGGAATGAAGCCGGGGCGATGCCCATCGGCTTGAAGGCCTCCAGGAGGTTCTCCATCTTGGCTTGGAGGAGCCTTTCAGGCATCAGCTCCGACGGCACGGGCTGCGGGAACGGCAAGGACTCCAACGGAGGCGTGTTCCAGTGGTGCAGATGCGCTCCAATTTCAGCCGACCACTTTTCTCTGAGACGAAGGAGCAAATCTTGATGCGGTTCGTGGCGAATCACCGGATAGGTAACGAGCAAAGTGGGCCGTATTCCCCATTGGCGGAAAAGAGGGTCCAGCTTACCAAGCTCCGGGACATTGCTCACCGGCACATCCCCGGAATCGTACTTTCCTAGAAACAGCCCTTCTTCCTCAACATCGATGGTGACTGCCAGCTTCATAAGAGATTTCTCAAACGTGTGCCGATCACTGTAAAATGCAGACGCCATCAATACCACGAACGGAGCGGGTTGAGAAGGGCCGGCCCGAAGTCACTCATTTGTGTCAATTTTCGGTGCCTTCCACGACGTTTCCGCGGGTTTGCGTTATCCAGAACCCTCATTCATGACTATTCGTAGTTGCCGGCGGCTACAGTCAGCCCTGCTTCTTCTGCCGCTGTACCTGGCTAATCTTCACGGTACTCAAGGGTTGTCGTGCGACCGCAGGTATAGTACTAGAATGGATGCATACAGAAACGCGTTGCGCTTGCGAGAATTTCCTGAGAAGGAGTGCGTCTTGAGCCTTCCGAGAATGGCATACATCCTCCTATGGTTTCCCAAACCATCCGAGACTTTCATCTTCAGAGAAGTTGTCAACCTTTGGAAAATGGGGCTACCCATTAAGGTTTTTACACTATACGGAGAATTGAAGAAGCAGTTGTCTCCGGAAATGTGGGGTGTTTCCAAACAGGTGGAACGGCTGGGGATACCATACCTGAGGCATGCCCCCAGCGACTTGATCTATTGGTGGAAGCGTGACCCCAAAACCGTCGCTTGGCTCCTTCGGACCGATCCCGGTGCGGAGATGGAGGTCCGTGGAAGTGGGAGGAGAGAATATATGGTCTTTTTTCTGCGGGTTCAGTCTTGCTCGCCGTTTTGAGGAAGAAGGGATCGAGCACATACATGCACCGTGGGCCAACGGTCCGGCGACGGCCGCGTGGGTGGCCTCTAAATTGACGGGTATCCCCTTCAGCTTTACGGGGAGAGCATCAGACATTTACCCTCCTGATGGGGCCCTCAAAGAAAAGATTCGGGATAGTCTCTTCGTAACCTCGGACAACATGACCAACATCCCTTACCTGCAAGAGTTGGCCAATGGAGATACAAACAAGATTTACGGCATTTATAACGGGATTCCGTTGGAACGACACGAGGAAGCCCCTGTACCGATGACCCCGCCTTTCCAACTCTTGGCCTTGGGCAGATTCGATAGAATTAAAGCTTTTGACGTGCTGCTCTATGCTTGTAAGATTCTAAGAGATTCCGGACTGAGCTTTCATCTCACACTCGCGGGGGACGGTCCTCGCAAGATCCTCTTCAAGCGTCTCACAAAGAAATTGGGGCTCCTGGAGCTGGTATCCTTTCCAGGATTCATCCCCTACAATAGAGTATCCGAGGTCTTCTGTTCAGCCGATGTCTTTGTAATGTCCAGCGCAGTTCATTCAACCGGCGAGCGGGACGGGCTCCCCACCGTCATTATGGAGGCCCTGATGCACCGCCTGCCCGTCGTGGCCACTGATGTCTGCGGTATTCATGAGGTCATTCAGGACGGTGTCACCGGGCTTCTTGTCCCCGAGAAAAACCCCGTGGCCCTGGCCAATGCAATAATCAAGATGGTCGGGGACAGAAAGTCGGCCCTGGAAATGGCAGAACGAGGCCGATCCCTGGTTCTCCGGGAATTCGACCAAGAACGGAATGCCGGTAAAATTCTGAAACTTTACCAGACGCTTATTCGGCGACCCAGCAGTACAAACTAGTTTCCGCGCTTGCTCAGTGGAATCTGAGGCCGAAATTGCCGAAGCTTTGGTGTAGAGATAAGTTGCCTCGGGAAGGGCGCTTCAGGTAGGCATGTCGCAGGATCGGACCAGGCAGTTCAGGTAGTGGATCAAGGAATGAAGAGAAAACTCACACCGCCTTTCCGTACGGTGCTTTTGGTTCAAGATCTCGAATTCGGCGGCACTCAGCGCTATGCTGTCCAATTGCTCAAGCACCTGGATCGGAGCCTCTTTTCGCCGGAGTTGTGGGTTTTGAGGGGCGGCAAAGACATGCTCCCCATGGCCGAAGAAGCCAACGTAAAGATCGTTTTCCTCTCGCTGTCCCCGAGGGTAGGTCCCCGCGCCATCGTGCATCTTTTGTGGCGACTGATGCGTTACCCGCCCGACATCCTTTACACGCTAACAGGGGTACCGAATATATGGGGACGACCCTTTGGAACCATGGCACGAGTCCCGGTAATTATCTCAAGCTGGCGGGGCCTTGTGGAAAAGCAGTGGGAGTCAATACTGTGGCCCTTGAGCACACGAATCGTGTGCAATGCCCATGCCCTGAAAGGGGTCATCGTACGGCTGCACTCTGTGGACCCCAGTCGGATTGAGGTGGTGCCGAACGCTGTTCCGGCCGATTTCTTCTGTCCTGGAAATGGCGACAAAGCCGAAGAGCCGACAGTGCTCTACGTGGGGAGACTCGAACCGGAAAAAGATCTTCTGACGCTGCTTGAAGGTTTCAGGCTTGCGCGACAGACAATCCCCAACGCTCGACTCGACATTGTCGGAAATGGGAGTCTGAAACCGAAGCTCGAAGACTTTATCCGCCGCAACTCACTCGAAACAGCCGTGCGCTTGTTGCCCGGACGCCGCGACATAAGGCCCCTTCTACACCGGGCGTGGGTGTTTGCTATGACGTCAATTAGCGAAGCATCACCCAACGTGATACTGGAGGCCATGGCAACCGAACTCCCCGTTGTGGGAACGCGGGTCGGCGGCATTCCCGAGCTTATTCAGGATGGAGACACCGGCATAGTTGTTGAGCCGGCGAATCCCATGGCTCTTGCCGAAGCCCTGACGAGCCTTCTCCATGACGAAGATGTGAGGCATTCTATGGGCCGAAAGGGTAGAGAGCGAGTACCTGGCCTTTCACACCATGGAAGGAATGATCGAACAGACTCAACAAGTGATCATCGAAGCAGTAAATGAAGCCGCTCAAAGCAAAAGATGTTGACTTATACCGCCTTCCCCATAGATGTAGGGGCACGGCATGCAAGACGTGCCCCCACTCGTCGGAATCATTCTGAGCTTTCGCCGGGGTGACGATTACGCCTGAGGAGTGTCTGACGGGATTCTCGTTAAGTCTAACAGTCATTGGGGTCCGGGGAGCTCGAACAAAAAGGGCCTCCCCGGCCGCTCTTCAAGAAACTCATAGGTTTTGCAACCAAATGCCCACACGATTCAGCCGCACTATTCATCTGCTCTACGTGCTGGTTGCAGCCTTAGCCGTATATGTGTTTGCTCACTGGCCTGCGCTGACAAACCCGTACGTCATTAACGACGATGTCCGTCAGCAGATTTTCTGGATGCAGCAGTGGGTTGACCCGGAACTGTATCAGAATGATCTCTTGACCGAATACGCCAAGAATTATGTGCCCTGGGGTGTTCAGGCGATTTATGCGGCTGTTGCCCCCGTCATCAATCCTGTTCAGTTTACCAAGATTCTCGCCGGCCTTCTTTTTGTTATTACGGCTGGTTTTCTCTTTGGAATGGGACTTCAATTTCGCGATGACCTTACCCCGATATTCATCGGCTGCACCTTTTGCTTCATGGGCGGCTTCATGGACAAGATTTCAGGGGGGCTATCCCAAAGCTTCGGCTTTCCCCTGCTCGCGGCATATCTTTTTTTCCTGGGCCGGGGCAGCCTGGTCGCCGCGGGAGCCGTCATATTCCTTCAGTCATTGCTCAATCCTTATATTTTCCTGCTCTGTGTAGTCACTCACGGGATGTTTCTGGCCTACAACATTGGAAGGATCGTTCTGCCTCGGTTTGGGGGACGCAGTCTTTCGACCGGCCGTTCCCCCACGTCGGATGTCCCGAATCAGGGGACGATTGCGAAAGAGGATGAGGCTGGTTATTTCTCCAGTATCATGCGCGAACTTCGGGCATCATCAATGAAGCCCATGACCATTTTGGCCAGCAGCATTATGGTGATTGCCGGTTGTGTGCTGGTTTTGTTGAAATATGCGCTTTACAGCCCTTCTGAATTCGGAGCGCTCGTCACATGGGCGGACATGGTGGGCAAGATAGAATACACGGCGGCCGGCCGCTACGAGATTATGCCAATCCCACCCATGTTCTATGAATTGATCCGTCCGTGGATATTTAACTTGCCCTTCACAACGTGGGGTCCGTTGCCGGCATGGATATTGGCATGCCTTGGGATCGGGGTAATTGTTTTTTCTCTGATTCGTGGCAAATGGAACTTGGATCTCTGGTCGGGATTCCGAGTTTTCGGCTATCTCTTTGCCGCTTCCTTGCTTCTCTATCTGGCGGCCTGTGTGTTCATCTTTAAATTGTTCGTGCCGAGCCGCTACATAGAATTTTCGATCAACGTATTTTACTGCGTAGCAATAGGCGTGTGCATTAGAGTGGCCGTTGGTGCTGCTCGTGCCGAGGTCCATCGCGTTCCCCGTGGCAAGCACGCTTCTAGTCATCCTTGCGGCTCTTGCACTGTATCGCGTGGGCATATATGACTACTCCTCGGACGCAGCCTTGTACAGATTCGTCCAGTCAACTCCCAAGACAAGTCTTATGGCCGGTCCACCCGAGCTGATGGATAATGTGCTCACCTTTGGCCGCCGCAAGGCGTTCGTCACGTACGAGCTTTCCCACACTTGGTACACCCGGTACTGGGAGGTCATCAAGAAAAGGACCTTCGATTTCTTCCGAGCCTACTACGCTGAAGATGCCGCAGAGGTTCGTGAATTCTGCCGTAAGAACGGTATTGATTACCTGATTGTAAGGGACAAAGACTTTTCACCGGACCTCCTGAAGAAAACGCAAATCCACTTTGAGCCGTTTGACGCGTACATTAAGGACCTCGTAAATTCCCGATCCCATTTTGCAGTCCTTGACAGGAGGGCTTTCCCGCCGATTTACGAAAAAGATGGGATTCGCGTAATAAAGATGCATTGAACGCGGGTGATCTGGATTCATACCCACTTGAACCCTGAGAATGTTTCAACCTGCGTGCCGGCGGAAGGGATCCACGCTCTTTCCAATAAGCTCTTAGGATTTTCCGTCCGGCAGCCCGATTTCCGGAAATGGGGGCATCTTGTCTGGAACGGTGGACTGGTATACATTATAACCTTAGATTTAGCGCTGGCCCTGACGGAATTTGTCGTAGGACCGCCGTGGCACAGCAGCGGATAATTCGCATCACCTGCCGGGATGGGAGCAGAGATCATCAAGAAGACGCTCTGCGAAATCTGTGCCGGGTCTAGAGCAGTTGCCAAAATAATGTCCGTTGAATGAAATTTGCCTCGCGTTTTTGCGCTGGATTGCCCCGCAGGGGAAAGTTTCCGGGAATCTGAGACTGCAAAGCTACTCTCGCTATATGGCCACCGATTAACTAAGGGGGATTAAGATGAAATCGATTGGCGAATTGCTGTTGTATCATTGTGTGGGTTTGTACGGACAATGGTTGGGTTACTGCAAGGGATGGCCTTTTCTCATAGCATTTTGGTTTTTTGTAACAGCCTTGATCTGGCTGAGGGAGAGCCCGCGATGGTCGCAGTTGTTGCAAACCAGTGTTCAAGGCTCATGGCTCATTGTTCTGGTCCTCTTTACCCTGAAGTTCCTGAACTGGGGGTAATTAAGCCCGTGGGCTGGACTCCGGAACCGGACGAAAGGGACAATTCCGGGCGTGGAAAATTGCAAAGAATCAAAGAATGGTGTAATAGTTCGGAAGACTTAAAGTTGTTGCTGTAGTCAAAGCCAGGGTCGCACCGGGGACGGATTCCCCCGGTCTGAGACACCGATCAACTCCGAGTGTCGGCAGGACCAAAATACGTGAAATCGTATGGCCAGGCGGCCGGATCCACATGGTTGATCTCTCGGCAGCTTAAGAGACCCGGCATGAAGATTTGGGAGAAATGTTCAAGTCGTCTCGCTGTTCGAGCCTTTCCTTGTCCGCTGAAGACAGCATATGCCGTCTTCAAGAAGAATGGGGGCAACTTATGGTTGTCCCTGCCTCGGATTGATTCCACCCGTAAGCAACACCTCCACGCGGCGCAATCGCCGGCCTCTCCAGAAGCCTTACCACTCAAGAACGAACCCGGTCGGTGAAGTGACGCGGTTTCGCTCTGCTCAACTCGGCCTGGCAACCGTGAAAGACGGAGGACTTGGTCCTTCGAGGAGGATGGGCAATGGATGACAAAGATGTTCCATCGTTGAGCCCCATGGATCAAGGTGAGACAGAAACAATTGAACTGAATAACTTGCTTACCAATGAACTGACTCCGTCGGGTAGCTTTCAACTCGGCAGAATACCGGCGACCACATTCGGTAGGCTGCTCGAAGCTCTTCCTATCCCTGCTTTCTTGATCGACCTTTCGTATTGTGTGGCTTTTGCCAACGAGGCTTTGCGGAAGATCAGCGCGGACTATGAAGAAATCGAGGGAAGCGCTTTTTCTTTGCTCTTTCCCGAGCCTTCCACCTCTAAGAAGGTGCAGGCAATGCTGGAAGAGGTTTTCTCCACCAGAAGATCTCAGGTCACCGAAGCGACATTGAAGATTGGCTCTCGTGAAATCTGCGCTCGCATGAGCTTTCGGTCCCTCAGAATGGGAAGGGCCCGGTTAATATTGGTGCTGGTTGAAGATTTGACCAGCGAAAGGGAGCAGCTTCTCGTCAGAGAAGAACATAACGCTCAACTCAGTCAGGAGGTCGCTCAACGGAAACAGGCCGAGGAGCAGGTTCAGCGCCAGAACGAATTCCTGAATAGCATCCTGGAGGCTTTGACCCACCCTTTCTACATCATCAACGTCAAAGATTACACGATCCATACCGCGAATTCCGCCGCTGCATCCGCCGGCTATTGCAGTGGTTCAGCCTGCTATTCCATTACTCACCAAAGAGAGGACCCGTGCAATGGCACGGACCATCTTTGTCCCATGGAAGAGATTAAGAAGACGGGGCGGCCGATGGTGGCCGAGCACGTTCATTACGACAAAAACGGCGGACTCAAGCACGTGGAAGTTCACGCATATCCCATTTTCGACCGCAACGGGACCGTTGTTCAAATTATAGAATATTGCCTGGACATTACCGATCGCAAGAGGATGGAAGCGGCGCTATCTGAAAGCGAAAAGCAGTTCCGGGACCTCTTTGAGAACGCCTCGGATATGATGTACACGCATGACATGGAAGGCAATTACATCTCGGTCAACAAGGCCGCGACGAGGCTGGTGGGCTATCCATCCGAAGAGTTTCTGAGCCTTAATTTCAGGGATATTGTCGATCCGGAATACTTGTCAGTAACGGAGGAGCAGTTCCGCAAGAAGAAAGAAAACGGCCTTGAAACAACCGGCCCGTACCAACTCCTGATCCGTGCCAAGGACGGGACGCCTCGCTGGGTCGAAGTCAATAGCCGAATAATCAAGCAGGATGGGAAGCCCGTAGGAGTTCAAGGCACGGCCAGGGATATTACCGAGCGCCGGAAGATGGAGGAGGCGTTACGGGCAAGTGAATCACGATACCGTGATGTTGTGGATAAAGCTAACGACATTATATACTTGACGGATGAGAATGGGATTGTGGGGCTTGTTAACCCCGCTGCTACGCGAATAACCGGATTCTCGGAAGATGAACTTATCGGTAAGCACTATCTTGATTTGATTGCACAGGACTATAAGAAACAAATAGAGAAATTCTATGAATTGCAGTTTGTTGAGAGACTTTCTGATACGTATTATGAAGTTCCCGTTGTCACCAATGACGGGGAAACGGTTTGGCTTGGGCAAAATGTAAGTCTCATAGTGGAGGCGGACAGGATCGTCGGCTACCAGGTGATCGCGAGAGACGTAACAGACCGCAAAAAGGCTCAAGATGCTCTGAGGCAATCTGAAGAAAAGTATCGAATTATTTTTGATAACTCCCCTCTTGGAGTATTTCATTTTGATCGCAACGGTATCATAACGGCCTGCAATGATAATTTTGTGGGCATTATAGGTTCTTCCAAAGAAAAGCTCGTCGGTCTAAACCTGCTCTCGGATCTGAATGATCAAGACGTTATAGCGGCTATAAAAGAAGCCTTATCCGGGAAGATAGGACATTTCGAAGGTCCTTACCGTTCGGTAACTGCTGGCAAAATTACTCCGCTGAAGGCTTGTTTCGGCCCTATTCTTACTGAGGACGGGACCTGCGTTGGCGGCATCGGCATTGTCGAGGACACTACCGACGTGAACAAAGCAAAAGACCTCCAGATCCAGACAGAGCGGCTTAAAGCGGTCGCGGATCTGGCTTCCGGCGTGGCACACAATTTCAACAATTTGCTTCAGATCATCATGGGTGGGGCTCAGTTGGCGTCGGTGAACTTGGAGTTGGCGAACATGCCGAACGTCAAGAGGCACCTGGAGCAGATACTCGAAAGCTCCCAGTTCGGAGCCGAGACTGTCAAGCGGCTCCAGAGCTTTGCCAACCTGCACTCAGAGCCCGTGTCCGCAGGAACCAACATGTTCGATTTGTCCGACCTTGTCCGGCAAGCCGTCGAAATGACTAAGCCGTGGTGGAAAACCACGCCGGAAAGAGAGGGCATAACGGTCAATCTGCATTTGGACCTCATGGACGGATGTTTAATTCAAGGAAAACAGAATGAATTGTTTGAGGTAGTGGTAAACCTCATAAAGAATGCGGCGGAGGCTCTGCCGCTGGGAGGGGACATCAACGTCACGACATTCGTCGGCGACACCAGCGTGGTCTTTCGTGTGGACGATACCGGTGTTGGAATAGCCCAGGGGAGCCTAACGAGAATCTTTGATCCGTTCTGGACCACCAAGGGAGCTAACGGCACGGGCATGGGCTTAGCCGTCAGCTACGGTATAGTCACACGTCACGGAGGAACTATCTCAGCGGAAAGCAAAGAGGGGCACGGTTCGTCCTTCACTGTGAAATTGCCTGTTGCCAAAGGACTCCCACAACCGTCTACGACCGCGCCGCATGTTTTTGACTTAGAGCTGAGGATTTTGGCTATAGATGACATGCAACTCTTGCTCAGTATGCTCAAGGAAGGCCTGACGGAACACGGACAAACTGTTTTCACCGCGCTGTCCGGCCGAGAGGGGCTGGAACTCTTCAAGGATAGGCCGGTGGATCTGGTGATTTGCGACCTTGGGATGCCGGAGTTGAACGGCTGGCAGGTCGGGAAGGCCATCAAGAAGATTTGTAAGGACAAGGGTGTGCCGAAGACCCCCTTTATCCTGCTGACAGGCTGGGCCGGGCAGTTTGACGAAGAGCAAAAAATGATCGAAAGTGGGGTGGATGCAATTGTCGAGAAGCCGGTCGACATCACTAAACTCGTCGAGATCATCCGACACGTAGTAACTCAAATCCCCCCAATCTCTTGAACTACTCTTAAGGAGAAAAGGCTCCATTAGCCTCGCCAAGAATTTGACCGCAATGGACAACCTGTGGCGCAAGAAGAGTGTCAAGGACCTTCAAGCAGAGGCCCGGGCTGATTCTGGCTTGAAGAAGGCGTTGGGTGCCGTTGATCTGACCGCCATCGGTATAGGAGCCATAATCGGTGCGGGCATATTTGTTCTGACAGGACAAGCCGCAGCTAACTATGCCGGACCAGCCATTGTGTTTTCCTTCGTGCTCGCAGCCGTGGCAAGCGCATTGGCCGCGCTGTGTTACGCCGAATTTGCGTCCATGATCCCCATAGCCGGGAGTGCCTACACCTACTCGTATGCCACTTTGGGTGAGTTCGTTGCCTGGATCATCGGCTGGGACTTGCTTTTAGAGTATTCCATAGGCGCCGCGGCAGTGGCGGTGGGATGGTCCGGCTATGCAGTCAGTTTTTTGAATCAGATGGGAATCCATTTTCCACCGCAGCTCGCGGCCCCCGCCGGGACCCAACTGGTATTCTTGTCGGATGAATTAATCCGGACAATGCAGATTTCGGCGCCCGCGGGATGGCACCAACTGAGTTCCTACAGTGAAGCTTTGCAACGGGCAGGCATTTCGTTGGCAACTCTGGACCAGGCAACGGCAGTATTCAACTTGCCCGCGTTCGTCATCGTAGCCCTCTTGACCGCACTATTGGTCAAGGGAATTCGTGAATCGGCAATTTTCAACGCTATCATCGTAGTTGTGAAGGTCACAGTTATTCTTGCTGTCATCGGAGTGGGAATCGCGTTTGTGAATCCGTCCAACTGGACTCCTTTCGTTCCCCCCAATTCGGGCAAATTCGGGGAATTCGGGTGGTCCGGAGTGGTAAGGGGAGCGGCTGTCGTCTTTTTTGCGTACCTCGGGTTTGATGCCGTCTCCACCACGGCGCAGGAGTCCCGCAATCCTCAACGGGATATGCCCATCGGTATTCTGGGATCGTTAGTAATCTGTACAGTGCTCTACATTCTGGTGGCACTAGTGGTCACCGGCGTTGTCAATTATTCAAGGCTTAACGTAGCAGACCCCGTGGCAGTTGCCATTGACGCCATCGGGATTCATTGGCTGGCAGTTTTGGTGAAGCTGGGCGCCATCGCGGGGCTAACCTCGGTAATTCTGGTTTTGTTGCTGGGTCAGCCGCGTATTATATTCAGCATGGCCCATGACGGCCTGCTGCCCCCGTTTTTTGCCAAGATTCACCCTCGATTCGGTACTCCTGCCAACACGACGATGATCAGCGGCTTAGTGGTTGCACTGATAGGTGCTCTGGTTGATATCAGGCTTCTGGGCGAGCTTGTTTCAATCGGAACGCTCGCGGCTTTCGCGGTTGTGTGTGCGGCCGTTCTGGTGCTTCGTTATAGAGAGCCCGACCTGCCAAGACCCTTTAAAACCCCTTGGGTGCCAGTGGTCCCTCTGTTGGGGATTGCTTGCTGTCTCTATTTGGCCGTAAGCCTCCCATTTGAAGCCTGGCTGCGTCTTTTGTTTTGGCTAATCATCGGTTTGGTCATTTACTTTCTGTATGGGGTGAGACACAGCCGCCTGAGTCTCAAATAGGAGGTTCTCGTTGAACACTAATCCTGCCGAGCCCTCAAGACATTCATTTGCGCGGCATTTCTTTAGACTACGATCAAAAATGGTCCTGGGCTTCGGTTTTCTTTTCATAGTTGTCATGATTGTCGTCGTGTTGGCGATGAACTTCGGGATACCTTTTACTGCCTATTCCGGCTCATATGGTTATGAGCGGGCTCAAGTTCTCAACAAACTCGGGCTCATTGCAGACCTGACCAAGCAGAGTTTTCTCCATTGGCTGGACGACCTTAAAGTAGATGCCGCGGAATTTTCGGAGAGCGAAGTCGTTAAGTCATTGATTCAGCGGCTTCAAGGGGTAGTTAAGAAAGAAACCGCGCGCGGAGCAACTGGTGATGAGTTGAGGCTTGCTCTTCTGACGGAAGTGAAATCCCAAGCTGTCACTGCCAAAGTGAAGCTGCTCCAAAACCCCTCACACGGGTATCAGAAGATCCAAGTGGCAGATGCAAAGACAGGGCTAATCCTGTTCTCTACCGATGAAAGACTTGTGGGCGAAAGTGTCTCGGCGAAACCATCCTTCACGAGTGCTCTGGAAAGAATCGCGGATACGTCCGTCGTTCCCGAGAAAGACGCTTTGAGCGGCAAAGCTTTTTTGGTTTTCTCACACGCCATCTCAGCCCCGCCTTTGCAAACACAGGGCCAGGAGATCGTGGTTGCAGTGGCGATGCTGTATGTGGACACCGAGGCTGTCGTTAAACCATTGTTGCATCCAAAGGTCTTCGGAGAAACCAGCGATGTTGTGCTGGTTGACCAGGCCGCCAGAATCCTAATGCCGCTTAAATATCCTCTTGCAGATGGGACAAGGGCCAAGGTGTTGGAGCATGTGATTGAAACGGAACCGGTCCGCTTGTCCTTGCGAGGTGAAGAAGGCGCCGTGATCAGCACAGATTACCGCGGCATGCCGATTCTGGCCGTTTATCGGCACGTCAACGTTACCCCTGGTCAGGTCTGGGGCCTTGTATTCAAACTTGACCGGTCAGAGATATTAGGACCGCTGGTGCAGAGGGTGGCCTATTCTTTCGTGATGGCTCTAATGGGCGTCGTGGCAGTTGCAGCAGCGGCGCTGATTATTGCTGGCCGCATAGCAAGACCAATCGAGAACTTGAACAAGGTTGCCCAAGAAGTGAAGAGGGGCAACCTTTCGGTTCGGGCGCCCGCAGTCGGTTCAGATGAAATTGGTAATCTTTGCACGATCTTTAATTCAATGATCGAGCGCATTGGGAACTGGCATCAAGAACTTGAAAAGGAAGTCCAGGCTCGAACCGCGGAATTGAGGAAGGCGAACGAAGACCTGGCTGCAGAAGTGACCCTGCGCACGGAGACAGAAAAAGATCTCCAGCTGACACTTTTGGAGTTGGAGCGTTCCAACTCCGAGTTGCAACAGTTTGCGTACGTGGCCTCACACGACTTGCAAGAGCCGCTCCGAATGATTTCAAGTTACGTGCAGCTATTGGAACGGCGTTACAAAGATAAACTCGACGATGACGCCGACGAGTTTATCGCTTACGCCGTGGATGGTGCCAAACGCATGCAGGGGTTGATCAGTGACCTTCTCCAATTATCGCGATTAGGAACCCGCGAGAGGTCCCTTGCGGCCGTTGATTGTGAGGTAGTTCTCGACCAGGCTCTGGCTAACCTGCAAGCCTCGATTGCGGAATGTTGTGCGCAAGTTACGCATGGGCCGCTCCCAACAGTTACGGCTGATTCTACGCAACTCATCCAACTGTTTCAAAATCTTATCGGCAATGCGCTCAAGTTTCGCGGGACCGAGACTCAGAACATTCATGTTTCTGCCGAACCAAAGAACGGCAAGTGGCTTTTCTCTGTCCGAGACAATGGTATTGGAATCGATCCGGAGCACTCCGACCGTATATTCGGAATCTTCCAGCGCCTTCACGGGAGGGGAGAATACCCCGGCACCGGCATAGGTCTGGCGATTTGTAAGAAGATCGTTGAAGGGCACGGTGGTCAAATTTGGGTGGATTCCGAGCCGGGGAAAGGGGCCACCTTCTTTTTTACCCTGCCCGTGGGACAAGCATAGAGTAGTGGGAGAATCATTGCTGCAATTAGAAGAGGAGAAAAAATGAAACGGCATTTGATATGGATAGTACTGAGCATTTGTATCCTGGCTTTGCCGACAATGCCTACGTATTCGTCCGAGAAAGGCTCGGCCAAAAAGCCCACCCCTGAAGATTGTCTCAAAATGCTCAAAGCAGGGAACGCACGGTTCGTTGCCGGCAAATCTCTGCACCCCCACAGCGACGCGGCCCGCGTAAAACAGGCCGGCGCTGAAAATCAGAAGGATCACGCGTATGCCACGGTTCTGTCCTGCTCTGACTCTCGTGTGCCTGTGGAACTTATCTTCGACGCGGGGGTTATGGACCTCTTTGTAGTTCGAGTTGCCGGAAACGTTGCCAATGTGGACGAGACCGGATCTATCGAGTACGGCCTGGCCCATGTGAACACTCCCATCCTGGTCGTGTTGGGTCATACTCAGTGCGGCGCGGTCACCGCTGTGGCTGAGGCGGCTCAGGGGAAAGGCCACGCTTTGGAACGCAATATTCCCCCGCTTGTAGCACCTATCAAACCGGCCGTAACTCGGGCAATGGCACTCCATCCCGAGGCCAAAGGCGAGGCCATAATTCCTTATTGCGTAGAGGAGAACGTCTGGCAGGCTATTGAGGACCTGTTCATGAAAAGCCCTGCCGTGAGGCATCTTGTGGCCACAAAAAAGGCCGTTGTGGTGGGGGCCATTTACGACGTCGGCACCGGCAAAGTTAATTGGCTGCCCGAATCAAAGGTAGGAGAAATACTGAAGAAGGTATCCGAGTCCCCTGAACGGGCTTTGAACCCGATGGCCGAAACAAAACACTGAGGCTTAGTGTTTCCGTGCTGTCTTCACATAAGTGGGGCGGCCCATGGCCGCCACCGGATTTGGGGCTCCGCGGCGGGCATGGCCCGCCCTACCTGGAACTTGCGCGCCGCCTGATGTTCTCCGCAGAGGCGTGGATTTTTCACGTCCTGGCTGCCGAAACACAGCAACACCGAATCTGTCGCTGGTTCCGCTCGGCCGGCAGCGAGCTTATGAAGTCTCTTATCTTGTCGAAGTAAGCCCGACCGCCGACAAAGTAAGTATCATTGTGCCCGGCTCCTTGAATTGTCATGAATTCCTTTGGCGCCTTTGTCGCATCGAACAGTTCTCGACCGAGATTAATAGGCACTATGTCATCACGGTCTCCATGAACGAAGAGAACAGGAGCCTTTATCCGACTGATCTTTTCCAGAGCGTTCAGCTTATGCCGCAGAAGCCCTCCGGGAACAGGCAACGGAAAGTGTACTCGAGCCATGGCTGCCATGTGAGTGAAGGCAGATTCGAGGATGATGCCGGAGCAGGCGAACCGAGCGCCCAGGTGCACCGCGGCTGTCCCGCCGAGCGATCTGCCGAATATGACGAGTTTAAGATTGTTCGCCGTCGCATGTTGACGGGCCACCGTGTAAGCAGCTTCGGCATCCAAATAAAATCCGGCTTCGGTAATTCGGCCGCTGCTTTGTCCGTAGCCGCGATAATCGAAGATGAATACATTCAGCCCGATATCGTGCAAACGTCGAAGGTTATCGACTCTATGGGAGACATTTCCTGCATTCCCATGGCAGAAGAGCATTAGTGCGGAACTGCCTGCCGAGGGGACCATCCAGCCGTGCAAACGCACCTCGTCGGATGTGTCGAACCAAACATCCTCATAATCCAGCAAGGCTTCCGAAGGGGTACCTATCAAAAAGGGGTCGGGAAAGAATATCTGGCTTTCAACGAAGCGATCCAGCAGCTCGCCGGTGAAGTTCACGGAAATCTCCCCTTTCCAGGATAATGAGTTTAAGGTAATTCTCAAAAGATTTGTTGTCATACGCAATGCGTCTCGGCGCCTGATGTAGACTGGTGGGACAGGCTTCCAGCCTGTCTATCGGAAATGACGGGCAAGATGCCCGTCGCCACCAAATCATTTTCTTTTACCGCCATTACTCTTGAGAATCGCTCTAAGCGCAGGCATTACATGTTCCCACCCAAAATCAGTCCCAGAAATTCCCTTTCAGCCGTGATTTCGAGTGAGGAAGAGTCATCCCGGAACCAAGTTTTGCCCGGGTCGAACGGAATCTTCCTGAAGTATGATTCTTGGCCCGCGTCGAAGCCTCGTCTATCCCTCATTGTGTCCAAGACTTTTCGCCATGCTCCATCGGGTACGGAAAAGACCCTTTCCTCTACCTCCGATTTCTCCAACCGCAGATTTTGAGCTGAAGCTACAATCAATCGGTTCGTGAAGAGGCTACTCTCGTGGGGTGAGAAATACTGAGCGAAATATACATGCGGAAAAACCGCTGCAACCGTATTTCCTATTCCGTCGAAAACATGCTTTTCGCCGCGAGAGCCCACGTTCATGGCCAGAATTCCGTTTGAAGTCAATCTCTGTTTGACCTGGGCGAAGAATTCGGCTGTAGCCACATGATACGGAATGTGCGGCGGGCGGAACATGTCCACAATTATCACGTCGTATTGTGTCCGAGTGGTTTTCAGAAAGAATCTGCCGTCGCTTATGTGGATATTGAGGTGCTTTACAAGAGAAAACGGGAAATGAGGTTTTGCGGCAGAGATCAGGCCGCTGTCGATTTCAACACCGTCGATAACAACATCTGGATAAGACCGGGATATCAAGTACGGAGCGCACGCTCCCCCAAGTCCAGAACCAGCAATCGCCTCGGGGATCGCTCGTTGAGCACCTCGTATATGCGGGGGACGATTGCAAAGAGGTCTTGCCATGATTCCGTGTAGGATTGACCCTCAACCCACATGGACTGCATTCCAAACCCCGCTTCGGTGAGCAACAACGTGGCGTAAGGCCGGTTCCCACCGGTCTTGTTTTCCATTGGCGCACGATATATCCGTACAAGTTGATAATTGGTTTCCTTCGACTCAACAAGGTACGGCCCGTGCTTTATCCCGGCCCCTTGAATCCCCAACATTAGTGCAAACAACAGAACCAGGAAGGCCATGCCCCAAAAAGACCTCGCTTGCTTTATGGACCAGAGGGTGACGCAGAGAAGGAGTCCGCCAAACACTAGAAACGAAATCCGGGTCCCCACGAGAGGAATAAGGACCAGGGCTGGAAGAAACGTCCCGAGAATGGACCCGAGAGTGGAAAAAGCAAAAACCTTCCCTGCAATGCGCCCCACCGCTGTGGAAGTCAGCGAATCGAGCCGAATGAGGAATGGGCTGGTCATTGCTAGAATGACGACAGGAACAGAAATCAAGACCGCGCAAATGGCTAAAGCAATGATGATTTTGTAACTTCCGGCTCCGGGATCACCTGATGACGCGGCAGCTTGCTCCGCGAATCTGCTGAGGGTGATCTCCATCACTGGCTGAGTTATATAGGGTAAGAAAATCACAAACACAGAGGCAAAAAAAAGCAGCGTGCCCAGAAGAGAGGCCCGGGGTGCCCTTTCAGCAATAATACCACCGAGATAGTACCCCGCGGTAAGGGCGATCATCGTCGACCCTATAATGGTCGTCCAAATAGTGATCGATGTTCCAAAGAAAGGCGCCATGAGACGACTCGAGCACATTTCGACGCCCATGACCGCCATTCCGGAAAAAAATGCTATGGCAATCAGGTAGGATTGTCCTCCCGATGGCCTGCGGTGCCCTAGTAGAACAGTGTTCACGGTTTTCCCTTCCAGACGGCCGACTTCGCAGCAGTCGCCTCCTTCAATAACTGATCGGACTCGATACAGCACGGATCTGGCTCGGAAGTCACTAAGCCAGCCACACTTTTAACAAAAACGGACTTATCCGGCAATCAGCTTATCCGAAGTGCCGAACCTCTGAACTTCAACCTGGCGACCGGATTCCGACAGGGGGCTTCCAGAAGAATAATATTGGAGTCCAGACGAGGGTCGGACGAACGAGCACGAATAAAGGAATTGAAAACTTGTCCTTAGCGGTGCTAATATGCTGAGACCCGTGGCATCGAAAGAGGAAAAAGTCACTGACATAGCTTTAAAAGATCGAGGCCTGCCCTGAGGCGAAAGACAAAGGAATGAGACATGAGAAAGCTGTTCATCGCCATGATACTGGCAACCATGGCCGCTTCTTCGGCCCATGCGCAGCTAGCAACAGCCCCGGAAGGTGCAATTATGCCGAATGGGGCACTGCATTACACAGTTCCATCGGGCATTCCGATTGTCGCCTGGGGCGGCCATGAGCCTTGGCCATCTCAGTTTCCGTCGACGCCGCTTTACCCGTTGTCATATCCTATGGTTCCGGTGCCGATACCGCCTCCATCCGGGTCAACCAGTGACCGGATCAAGCCTCCGGACTCCTCTAGATCCGCATCATTTCTTCCAGGAAACCTTGAAGCAAATAAACTGGGCATGTCAACCGGTAATTCGGGGTTCATGAGTTTTGATCGGCGGATGGTCCCGACTCAACCTGAATCAAATTTTTCCATAATGCATCAGAATTGATAACCGGGTAATTCTGAAATGATGTTGGCCGGAGTTTCCTAAGGCGCAGAGGCGTTTTCGGCAGCCCGGCCGCCTTTTTTTTCTACCCGCGGCAGGTTCTGATGGGCGGATTGCAGACATGAGCCTCCATCATTTGCTCTCCATCGCTAGAATGATGGTTTTGAGCCGTCTCAGTTCAGCCTCTAATTTCAGTCTTTCGTCCATCAGCCGATTTTGCTCTGATAAGAGTTCCTGGTTTTCCCTCACGAGGCGTCTGTTTCTCAGCCTCTAATTTCTCAATTGTCCGCTCCTGGTCCTTTGCGTCCATATCCTCTGAGGAATCCCAATCCGGATCTGCCATTTTTCTCCCCTTCGTAATGCGTTCCAAACGATAAACAGCGGTCCCTACTCACCGTAAGATCAAGAGGCCGCGGTCGTCAAGGCAAAAAGAAGTGCTGTACAAGCAGTGCCCGGGAAATTAGAGAGGACGTTCCCATGAACGTCCTCTCTTGACCTTTGCGTGGTCTGCCCGCCTACATTGGGGCTCTTATGGGCCTTGCAGCCAGGAACAAGTTGTTGATCATATTCTTCGGGTGGCAAACGGTACACCTGGACATTTGGTACTGCTGCTGACGATGGCACGAGGCACACGTCTCCATTGGATTCACTCTGGGGTCTCCCAGCAGGGTGCCATGAGCAATGTCTTGGTGACATTGGAAGCACTGTAGATTGTGGGCCAAATGGGCCGCATGATTGACTTCATGGCCCGGGTTCTTTGACCGTATGTCGGTGATTTTGTGGCATTCCGCACAGGACCTCGTGTAGACTTTTCCTCTGAGGATCGCTCCCCCTTCCCCTCGCGTCAGACGGGCTACCACGTAGCGGGCGCCGTTGAGATGGGCCTTGAACTCGCCGATTATTCCCGGTTCGGAATGGCAATTTATGCAGTCGGCTTTGGCGTGGATTGACCTCGCATGAGTGGATCGCTCCCAGCCCACGTAACGAGTCTGCATGATTTTACAACTGGCGCAAAAGCTTGATTGCTTTGAGTACACCGCCATCCCGCCAAGGGTGATCGCACCGACAAAGATCAGAACCCCGACAATAACGATCAGACTGAAGGTTTCTTGCTACTGCCATTTCAGAGCCTCTTTCATCGGGATGGCGGGTTCGGAGCAGATATTTTGTCCATCAGCTTCTTGCCGTCATCCAGAGCTTTTTGCAGCATGTCTACGGCGCCTGCTCTGTCCAGCAGTTTCTTGCCGTCGTCCAGGGCCTTTTGCAAATCCTCCGGCTTCTGTTGCTTGTGGGAATGGCAATGGTTGCAAGAGTTCGGCTGTTTGGCCGGATCACCGCCTCCCAATTCCATTGTCACCTTGGGCGGAATGGTCCGGAAGCGATGGCTTCTCTCGTCTCCCCGAGTTGAGCTGTTACCGGTGGGGGGCATGTGGCAGCCCACACAATCGGCATGCTGCGGGGCACGCGCAATGGGAGCATGGCCCGTTGTTGCGTCAGGACCGATGTTACCATGGCAACTGAGGCAAAGGTTGTTGGGGTTCATGGATGTGGCGAATTTGCTTCTGGCTTCGTGGACGCTATGGCATGTGCTGCAGCCGACCCCGGCTTTGAAATGCTGGCTTTCTCTCCATTCCGGATACTGCTGCCTATGCATCTTGACGCTTCCACTCGGCCACCAGGCAGACATGTCCGTTTTCGCAACAGTTTTGAAATGCTGGGGTCCCAGATAATCCCCTACCTTGAAACCTACTGGAAAGTCCCATTTCTTGTCAGGGCTCTTCCCTCGAGTGTGACACTGGCCGCATACATCAGAGGCAGCCTTGAACGGCAACGTAGCCGGATTGACTATGGTCTTGAATTTGTCCTCGACTTTTGCGTCCACGTGATTACTTGCCGGTCCGTGGCACGCCTCACACTTGACACTCAACTCGGCCCACGTGAGCTTCTCCTTATCGAAGCCCACTACGTGGCACTGTCCGCATTTCGCACGCCAATCCGCCTCTTTCCAACCATCCGGGTTGTAAGGGGACCAGTTTTCGGCCTCGAAGTTCCACTGGGCCACGCGGGTCCTCCAGTTGCTGTCGATGTAACGCTGTTTCCACTGGACGCCGTGGGTGAGAACCACGTCCGCCGGCTTAAAATCCACCAACTGGTTCGGGTCGATGAAATCCCCCTGAATTGCATTTGGGTTCTTTTTGGCGTCTTGCATCACCTTATTGTGAAGAGTATTCCGGAACGTCACTGCGATACGACTGTGACATTCCGTGCACTTTTCCGAGCCGACGTACTTCGCCGGGCCCATCTCCGAAAGCGACTTTCCCTTGTCGCAGGCCACAAGACCGATGCCGGCCAAAGCGCACACGACCAGACCGGCTATCAACAGCATCCATCTTCGTTTCATCGTCACGATCCTCCTGTTGAAAAGTTCCACGTGAAAACATAACCTTACGGCTCTACATGACCATGTAGAGCCCCTAAACTGCCTCCATTATTTTTCCAGACTTTCGTAGATCTCCATCAGGACAATCCCGTAATCCTCCCCGTAAAGCCACAACGTAACCTTCATCTGATTCTCCACTACCCACGATGCCAGATAGTAGCCACGGCCGCGGGTCAGCCACTGGTGGCGCTCCTCCGGAGTGGGAGCTTGCATGTCTACCGTGTCTTTGGCGGGCGGCCCCAAGAGTTGTTTCAGGCGTTCCTTTTCTCGCTCGTAGATCTGGATCAGATTTGCGGCGGTGGGCTGCTGTGGTGGTATTTCGAAGAAGACCGTAATCTTACGCAGCTCGTCTCTGTCAAAGGTCAGCCGCACCTCTCGTACCCCTCCAGAGGGACCAACGGGCGGGGCGCCGAGAGGTGCTGAGAGTCGACTTCTGAAAGCGGAATGCTGCTCTTGCTGAATAGTTCACGAATCTCCGACTGCTTCATCCCCAGTTGAAGTCCGAGGATGTCGGCCCGGAACACAGCGCGGTGGGGGGGCACCAACACGGAGAGCAAAGGAGTGCCGGCATGAACCCAGGGCCGCATCTTGCGGAAGTACTGTTGAGCTTTTCCTTCAGGAGAATGTCAGGTACCACCATATTCTCCAGAATCGCGGCATCTTGGATCGCCGACTAATGGTGTCGCGGACTATGACCTTTTGAAAATGGATTTCCTCTCTATCCGCCTCTCATTAAGCGGTCGGCCACGTCGTCAGCAACGGTGGAGCAGGTTTTACAGGTTTCTCAAAGAAAAGGCGCTTTAGCTTTTTCCCGGGTAACAAAGATTAAATTAAAAACGGAAACTTCCGATAAAGGCTTTGTTTTGGCGCTTTAACAAAGTTTCAGCGCAATTGGGATAGTGAAACTTATTTGGTTTTGCTGCCTCTAGTGCAGAGGATAATGTGGATCGCTCTGCGTCTCTTTGGCTGCTGCTCCAAGGGTTTGTAACCGGGAGGTATTAACGTTTTCAATTTGTTGTCTGCAAATACATCTTTAGTAGAATCATTAGAGCATGTCGGGTGGACAGCGTCAAGCACTAAAGAAAAGGTTCCCAACGCCCTGAGAAACCGCACCACGCTTGAGAGTACACATTCTCACGGGAATCGCTACTGCTGTATTCGTGGATCTTCGGCCAGGACCACGTCAACATTAAACTCTTCTTTGCCGCGGAGCACTTTTAGTTGCACGTGGTCACCGATATTCTTCCGGACTTGGCATTTTGCAAGTCATCGAACGTTGGAGTAAGTGTTCCATCCACACCAAGTATTACGTCCCCGCCCAAGAGTACCGGACGGCCGAGATAATAAGCCAGGCGTTGGGGATCACCTCCTCTGAGCCCGGCCTGCGTAGCCGGGGTCCCTGGGTAAAATTCGAAAATGGGAACACCTTTGACGGGGGAGAGCCCCATCTGAACGGCAAGTTCCGCGTCGATGTTCATCCAGGACCTCATTCCTATCCACGGATAAATAGCGCGGCCTACTCTTACAATTTGTGCCGCTACTTTTTTGGCACGATCGATGGGCAAAGCAAGGCCGATCCCCATAAATCCGCCTGACTGGGTGAAAATGGCCGCGTTAATGCCTATGACTTCCCCGCGGGAGTCTATCAAGGGGCCGCCGCTGTTGCCGGGATTAATGGCCGCGTCGGTCTGAATCAGCCCCATCATGGTGCGTTGGCCTATGGCGAGGTCACGGTTCAGTGCGCTTATGAAGCCTGCAGTTGCCGTGTGCTGAAAGCCGAAAGGGTTGCCGATTGCTACGACCCTCTGTCCAACCACGAGCCCTTGGGAATCCCCGAGCGGAGCCACTTTCATACCGGAAAAAGGAGTGACCTTAATAACCGCAAGATCGCTCACCGGGTCTCGGCCGATCAATTTCGCCTGCAATTTTTTTTGGCCCATAAAGGTGACCTCAAGATTCTCCGCGTCCGCCACCACGTGATTGTTTGTTAGAATATGGCCCTCGGAATCAATTACAAAACCGGTCCCCTGTCCGGTCTGGGGGACTAGCTGCATCCAAAAGTTTAGGGCCTGGTGAGTTGCCGTGATGTTAACTACGGTGGGGCTTATCTCCTGATAAACCCTCATCACGACGGCTTCTCCGGTCTCAAGCGCCTCGTAATGAGGAGGAGGGGGCACTGGGGTCAGAACTGCTCTGCGATTAAGCCATAGGCCGGCGACAAGGCCTGTGCCGAATATTACGAATAGGGTTACGATAACAGCCCATTTTCTTGATCCGGTCATTGAATCCATCCCTCTTGGGAAAATGGCATAGACAACGGGAAGTTCCGCAGGAACCGCACGGCCCCCCTAAAGAAAGACTCATCGGAAGGGGCTTCTTGGCCGGGTTCTCCTTCTTTGCGATCGTCTCTCATGAGTGAGTCTCTATGCAACGTGATTTTGCCTTTGTTGTCCCTGCCGTAGAAGGCGTATCCAAGTGATTGCCCAGTTGACGACAACACTCGTATCGTGCCGGGATAAGCCGGCGGCCCGAAGTCCGTGTCCACGAGCAGCACCGGCGCGCCATCCGCACTGGCCGCAGCCGGCACAAACGCTGTATCCACCGGTGATACCTGCTTAATCTCCGGCCTCAAAGCAAAATCGGGTGAAGACTCAAGAAGTGCGTTCAAATTGGGAGTCGGCCGTGGCGAGCCTGGTGTATCCGAAAACGCTATGCCGCTTGGCGGGGGATATCCTACTGAAGGTTCGCCGCTGAGAGCATTACCCATAAAATCCATCCAGACAGGCAGTGCCGCGGTGGCCCCGTACTCCTGCCGGCCCAATGAGACCTTGGCATCATGGCCCATCCAAACACCTGTGGTGTATTTGGGATTGAATCCCACGAACCATGCGTCGGTGCAATCGTCGGTCGTGCCTGTTTTACCGGCCAGGTCCTTCCTGCGCAGGCGGGACGCAGCAGCGGCGGTGCCCGAAACGCAGGTGTCTCTGAGAATACTTGCCATCAGGTAAGCGGTCTGAGGGCTGAGGACGCGCATCATCCTCGGACCGCGTGAAGCGGCCGCCGGCTGAAAAGCCCCTGACAGTGCCTCTTCGAGGCCCGGACCCGACGACGAGCCTTGACCCTCGAGGGCAAGGCTGCGCATCTCCTCGATAAGCCCTCCCTCTCCTTGGACTACATTCCCCGGTCCCTGAACCGGCACTCCTGACGCCACCGACGCCGGCGGTTCAATCGCTGGAAAACTCATGGAGCCCTCTGCAGTCATCTGCGCGGGCACATTCAACGGTTCCACGGTATTGTCCTCGAGGACATTGCCGAAACGGTCCACAACTTTCTTGACCAGGACAGGACTCACCCGCACTCCCATATTAGGAAAGACCGTGTATGCCGACGTAAGCTCCAGAGGAGTGACCTCCGAGGCGCCCAAAGAAATCGAAAGATTCCTTCGCAGAGATGAATGAATCCCCATGTTGCGGGCCATCTCGATTACCGGCTCCATGCCCACATCCATCAGCAATTTTACTGCAATTATATTCCGGGAATGGGCGAGCGCCTGTCTGAAAGTTATCGGGCCATGGAACTGTCCGTCCGAATTCCTGGGCATCCATTCTTGTTCCCTGGGGTCCATTACGACGGCGATCGGCTCATCCACTATCAGCGTTCGCGGGCTGTACTGGCCCCATTCGAGCGCGGCCGCGTACACGAACGGTTTAAAGGCGCTACCGGGTTGGCGCATCGCTTGAAGGGCCCTGTTGAAGCTGGACCGATCAAACCCAAGGCCCCCTACGAGTGTCCGAACATAGCCTGTGTTGTTCTCGATGCATACCACAGCGCCCTGGACCTGTGGGATGGTCTGATGTTCGATGTTAAGGCGAGTTCCGTCCACTTCCGCGATTTTGAATTCGAGCAGATCGTTGGCTCGGTAACGGATATCACTTTCGAGCTGCATTTGGAACCGGAGGTCCCCGCGAAGAGCCAGGGTACAGTCTTGGACCCGATTTTCGGCCTGTTTTCCTTTGCGCTTCTTGGGGGCGTTATTCGTCACGACCACAGCCTGTGCCAAGTCGCCCACCGCATAAGAATCGGCCGGCGGGCTGCTTAGAAACTCCCTCGCCTCAGCAGGTTTCAGCCTTCGGACAAGCCCCGCGGGTCTACCCTGCCGTCTTTCCCAGGATCGAGTCCCTTTGAGAAGGGCCTCTGATGCCATATTCTGAAGCGCGGGGTCGCATGTAGTCCAGACCTGCAAGCCATCATTGTACAATCGATCCACGCCGTACTTGGCCACGATGTACTGCCTCACCGTCTCCGTGAAGTACGGTACCTTGTCAAACGGGTTGGGCAGATTCTCTCTGAAACTTGGGATATCCGCCATGGCTTCACGGTATTGATTTTCGGAAATGAAACCGTGGAGAAGCATACGGCCCAGGACGAATTCCCTCCGCTTCAGGGCCGCTTCGTGACTGCGGCCAGGCGCGTACTTCGAAGGACTTGAAACCAACCCGGCCAGTAAAGCAGCCTCTGGGATACTCATTTCAGTCGCGGGCTTACCAAAGTACGTCCGCGCTGCGGCCTCCAGTCCGTATGAACGCGTGCCCAGGAAAATTTCATTGAGATAGATCTCAAGAATTTCTTTCTTGCTCAAGGCTTGTTCGAGCCTGAAGGCAAGCAGAGCCTCCCGAATCTTCCGAGAGATTGTCTTTTGTTTGGACAAAATGAAATTACGCGTCACTTGCTGAGTTATGGTGCTTCCGCCCTGAACGAAGGTTCCTGCTTTTATGTTCTTGATCAGGGCCCTGATGACGCCTAGCCCATCTACCCCGGAATGTGAAAAGAACCTGGAGTCCTCAGCAGCCAGAAAAGCGTTAATAACGTGAGGTGGTATTGATTCCAAAGAGACAGGGAAACCGTTTCTCTTTGTAGAACAGGCCGATAACCGTGCCGTCTTCAGCGTAAAATGTCGAAACGGTCTTCGGGCGATAGGATTTGAGATCCGGGATTTTAGGTAAATCCGAGGAGAAGGCGGCGTAAATCCCCAATCCTGCTCCCAACATCCCCGAAACGCCTGCACATAGCAACAGGACCGGCAGCCCTGCTCCCAACCAGGCGAGGAGCCCTATCAGCGCACCTTCTCTTTTCTTGTTCGTTTGCCTCAAAATCACCGGCTCATTTCCATGTTAGAGTTCCATAAAGTAAAAAGGTAACCGGCGCTGAGTTTATGACACGCAGCGTCCTTCGTCAAGAATTGGAGCGTATTGTCTGCGACCTGCCTTCCGTGCGCCGATGCATGCGTGACCTACGATAAGCCATTCTTGACGAACTCCGGCCGATGAATTAAGCTCCGCATATTAATGGCAGGCAGGAGAAGAACTTGCGCATAGGCCACGGATTTGATGCCCACAAATTTGTAGAGAACCGGAAGCTCATCCTGGGTGGAGAGACCATACCTTATCCTTTGGGGTTGGAAGGGCATTCGGACGCGGATGTCCTCACCCATGCGCTGATAGATGCACTGCTGGGCGCGGCGGGCCTGGGAGATATCGGTATGCACTTTCCGGACACAGACCCTGCGTATCGCGATGCTCCCAGCATCAGCATGCTAGAGACCATTGTGGACGCAGTACGCGCGTTGGGGTTTCGCATTGCAAACGTTGATGTGACTGTTCTCGCGCAAGCCCCTAAGATCGGACCAGTTCGGGCTGCGATAGTCGGCAACCTGGCGGAAGCGGTGGGGATTGAGCCCGACCGGGTGAATGTCAAGGCAACAACCACAGAGGGACTCGGATTCATTGGGCGGGCCGAAGGAATAGCAGCTTCGGCAGTGGTGCTTCTGGAAGAGGACGAGCAGCCCTGAGGGGTGCTTCTCGGAACGGCTCTCAGAATTTTTGCGCTTCGCAGATTCGTCCATCGAGGAGAAACTAATGGGACTGAAGATATACAGCACCCTGGCCAGGAAAAAGGAGGAGTTCCAGCCTCTTCGGCCTGGAAAAGTCGGGATGTATGTCTGCGGAATGACGGTTTACGATATGTGCCACTTGGGACATGCACGGTCCGCTGTCCTTTTTGACGTGATCTATCGGTATCTGATGTACCGCAGGTATGAAGTTACGTTTGTGCGGAACTTCACGGATGTGGATGACAAGATTATAAACCGGGCCAACGAGTTGGGGGAAGACTGGAGAAGGCTTGGTGAGCGTTTTATACACGAATTCTACGTTGACATGGACGCTCTTGGGATCCTTCGGCCAACCTTCGAGCCCAGGGCTACAGAATATATAGACCGGATGCAATCACTCATCCAAAGGCTTATCTCGTCCGGCCATGCTTACGAAGCCAACGGGGATGTATTGTTCTCTGTGAACAGTTTCCCCGGGTACGGCAAGCTCTCCGGCAAGAGAAACCGAGGATCTGATATCAGGCGCGCGGGTAGATGTGGATGAAAAGAAGCGAAACCCTTTGGATTTCGCCTTGTGGAAAGCGGCCAAACCTGGGGAGCCATTCTGGGAGAGCCCTTGGGGTCCGGGACGTCCCGGCTGGCACATCGAGTGCTCTGCCATGAGTATGGATCTGTTGGGGGAAGGATTCGATATTCACGGCGGAGGCGCGGATCTGGCCTTTCCACACCACGAAAACGAAATCGCCCAATCAGAGGCAGCTACGGGAAGACCTTTTGCCAAGTATTGGATCCATAATGGATTCGTCAACATCAGTTCCGAGAAGATGTCCAAGTCCCTCGGAAATGTCCTAAACATAAGAGATATACTCAAAACCGTCCATCCGGAAGCGCTCCGCTTGTTCCTCATATCGAGCCACTACAGGAGCCCTCTGGACTACAGTGAGACATCGATAAAGGAGTCCGCGTCAGCGCTTGAGCGCCTTTATGCAGCAATGGCATCCCTGGATGAGGTCATCGGCCGCGGGGGTACTGCCAAGGAGCTGCCCGATGAGCTGACTGACATAAGCAATCGTTTTGTGGAGGCCATGGACGACGACTTTAATACTCCTCGCCCCCTGGCTATTTTGTTTGACGCGGCGCGGGCCATAAACAGGTATTCCGCGGCGGCTTCTTTATCGGAGATTCCTTCGCCCGATGTCCTAACCAAAGTGAAGAATGAGATTGGCGCCCTTTCTCGCGAAGTCTTGGGCCTGCTCAAGGAGGAACCGGCCCTTTTCCTGGAAAACCTGCGCAAAGGCGGTGTGGCAGATCTGGGAATCGGTGAAGATGAGATCGAGGGGCTGATAGTTGAAAGAGCCGAGGCCCGGAAGAGAAAGGATTTCGCGCGTGCTGACGAGATCCGCAAAGAGCTGGCCGCGAAGGGGATTCTGCTTGAAGACAGTCCCAAAGGAACGACTTGGAAGGTGAAGGAGACTCCGTAAGCAGGGAAGGGTATTTGGGTCATGCGGCTTCATTTCGCCGCGCCTGTCATTGGGAGGAGTGAAATCCCGCATTCCGCGGGAAAGCAATCTCATTTTTTCCGTGCTGCCCCACGGCACGCGGGACTTCGCTGCGCTCGCAATGACACGCTCTAATCTGCGACACTGAATGCATGCGGGAAGATGCGGAATCGTTCACTCGCGGGTGGGTCGAGACGAGAAGTCCTCAATGATTCCTGAGAAGAGATCCCACATTCTTACAAATAGCTGGCTGGTCAGGCGCTCATTTGAAAATCCAAGTTGAAAATCTCGATTACGTGTACAATCCCGGCACCTCCCTGGAAATAAAAGCCTTGGAGGCAATCAGCTTCGGGCTTTCCGCAGGGACTTTTGCAGGCATACTGGGGGGTACGGGATCAGGAAAAACAACTCTTGTCAAAAACCTCAACGGACTTCTCGCACCTACCCGAGGCCGGGTGCTATTAGACGGGACGGACATCAGATCTTACGGGCCCGGACTCAGACTGAGAGTTGGTGTGGCTTTTCAGCGGCCCGAACGCCAGCTTTTCGAGGAAACGGTATTTGGGGACATCTCATTCGTACTCAGACGGTCTTCCAACCTTTCCATAGCGGAAATCAGCAACAAGGTTCGGAACGCATGCGAACTGGTAGGACTCAATATCGATGAAATCGGCCGGCGATCTCCCATGGCCCTATCCGACGGAGCCAAGCGCAAGGTTGCAATAGCGGGGATACTCGTGAATCAGCCTGAGGTCCTCATCCTCGATGAACCGGCCGTTGGCTTGGACCCTCCGTCAGTGGCGGACCTCACCCGAGCCCTTGAGGAAATGAAGAAGTCACGCGACAAAACAGTAGTGATTGTTTCCCATGACATGGAGCCCTTCCTCCCGCTACTGGACCTCATGATGGTATTGAAGCAGGGGAGGATCGCAGCGCTCGGCTCACCGTCCGAAGTCTGTGAAGCACTTGAAAATGACCCTGCCACGAGGGAATTGCTCCCTGAGTTGGCTCTGCTCGTTCACGATCTTCGCAAGGCCGGTGTAGCGCTTGCTCCGGATGAATTCAGAATCCCCATATTGGTCGAAAGGCTTGTTACCCTTAAGAAGCTTTCAGGAGGCGCTGCTTGACCGGACGCATAGGCATGGTTTTCGTATTGTTGATAGCGGCTGGTGTGGCATACGTTACTCCGTGCGGCAGCGCTCCGACCGCAGAGGAAGTGATCAAGAAAGTCCAGGATGTCTATTCTCATCACTGCTGTTTTCGTGCGTCCTTTAACCAATTGACGGTGAATGTGAGCATGGACCTCAAAGACCGGTTCGAGGGCATAATTCAGGTCAAGAGGCCGGGTATGATTGCGCTGGACGTGGAATCACCTGAAAAACAGAAAGTAGTGATCAAAGGAAAATCCTACACTGTCTATTTTCCACAGGACGGCACCGCTTCTCATGGAGAAGTTCCTCCCGAAATGAACGTTGAGCACTTTTTCGGATTTTTCGCGAATATCGGCTCCCTGGACCGAAATTTTTCCATCGCCTTTCCGGTCAAATCCCAGGATGAAGCCGAGAAACTAATTCTACTCGAACTGACCGACCGTAAAAACCCCGCCGGCACCTATCGTATCATGTTGGGCGTTGACAAGGATCTCTTCACTATACGCAGGGCCATAATTTACGACGCTCTCGGAAACTACAACCGCTTCGACCTCACCGGGATAACGTTCCTCAACTCATTACCGGACGCTCTTTTCGAGGTAGGACCGATTCCTCTGGAAAAATTGATCCCTTCGCTGGACGCATTACCAAAGCAGTGACTCACAATAAGTTCTTTAACCTTGTAAGCCTCGGATGCCCTAAAAATCGGGTAGACTCTGAGAGAATTCTGTCGGTAATGGCCGATGCTGGCTTCGTGTATACAGACGACCCTACGGCAGCCGGGATCATAATCATAAATACCTGCGCTTTCATCGAGCCTGCGGTCGATGAATCCATCGACACCATACTGGACTACCGGGAACACAAGGATGCTTTTCTGGTGGTGGCAGGATGTATGCCGTTGCGTTACCAAGAGAGCCTCCGCGAGCCATTGCCCGAAGTAGACCTCTTCTTGACACCCGATAAGATCGCAGACCTGCCGAGAATCTTGAAAGCCGCTCTCCATAGGGCTGAAGAGACAGGCGTATCGCCCGTGTCCAAAACAACAGCCCCCCGATCATATCTGAGCAAGACTACGAGTATGCAGCCTGGGCGTATACTGACCACCGCGGGGTACGCTTACCTGAAAATCGCTGAAGGCTGCCCGCGACTTTGCCGCTATTGCACTATCCCCGCAATTCGAGGCCCTCTCCGGAGCGTGGACCCATCCGAACTGGAACAGGAGGCGATTTTCCTGGCCTCCGCCGGCATACGGGAACTGGTGCTCGTCGCGCAGGACCTTACGAGTTACGGCGTTGAACGAGGCGAAAAAGGCGCTCTGATAAAGTTGTTGGAAAGGCTCAGGCGCGTGGAGGGCATTAAGTGGATACGGCTGATGTACCTTTATCCGGACGCTATCCCGCGCGGGCTTGGTAGGCTCATAAACGAGTCTGAGAGTATTCTCCCTTACCTGGACATTCCATTCCAGCATGTGTCCGCTAAGGTGCTCAGGGCCATGGGGAGACCATGGAAAGGGGACCGGGTTCGCAAGTTAATTGAACGATTGAGACAAGAGATTCCGAGTCTGGTTCTCAGGACCACATTCATGGTCGGATATCCCGCGGAGGGGGACAAGGAATTCCTCGAACTCAGGGATTTTGTTGAGTCCTTTGGCATCGAGCATGTAGGTGTTTTCACGTATTCGCCCGAAGAGGGAACGCCCGCCGCGGCTCTGGGGGACCCTGTTCCTGCAGACGTGAAGGAAGCCAGGGCCGACCAGATCCGAGGGATTCATTCCCGATTCATGGACAAGCGTAATCAGCTTAGGATCGGAACAGTGGAACAGGGGCTTGTTGAAGGTGTCTCCGACGAATCAGAGCTGCTTTTGCAGGGTAGGATGTGGGACCAGGCCCCGGAGGTTGACGGAGTCCTCTATATCACGGCTGGGAAAGCAACAGCCGGCGAGATTCACAGCGTCAGGATCACCGGGTCACACGGGCCTGAACTTTTCGGTGAGATTATATAATTTGTAGTTTGTTTTACCCTTGCCGGAGTGTGTATCAATGCGTATAGTGTTCTCATGGATAGCCGGGAGGTCATAAAAAGACTCAAGGCCGATGGCTGGTTTGAGGTCGGCCACGAAGGCGATCATGTTCAGTTCAAGCACGCCACTAACGCGGCCGTGTGACTGTTCCGCATCCCGTTGCCGACATCCCGGCAGGCACAATAGGTAGCATAAAGCGCCAATCAGGATTGACGTTTAGGGAAGACATTAAGACTTTGAAACGGAAGTAACGATGGCCACTTATATAGCATTGCTTCGCAAAGAAAAGGATACCGACTTCGGGGTTGATTTTCCTGACTTTCCCGGGTGCATTACCAAGTGGAAGAGGCCCACAAGAGGGCGTCAGAGGCCCTGAAGTTTCATATCAAGGGTATGCTTGAGGACCGAGACCCCATCCCCGAACCAAGCTTACTGGATGCTATTGTTGCTGATCCTGCCAACGCCGGTGCTGTCCCGTTTCTCGTCACCGTGCCGGAAACCAGGGCAAAAAGGATCAATGTCACGTTGCCGGAGAGCGAACTAGAAGCAATTGACGCCTACGCTCGCCGGCACAATATGTCGCGATCTGCTTTCTTACTTGAGGCTGCAAAACGGGCCATAATTTCAGATAATCGGGTTTGATGGAAAACAAGAACTGTTCCGACGAAACAAAACCCCGAAGCGGCTCTGGTTCGGGCGGCGCATTATCAGTTGGACCTCTTTTGCCGTTACTTGGAGGGAGTCAACCGATGAAGCGGCTTTCCGGAGGTTCTATTAGGATAAGAAATTCACGCTTTTTCAAGCCTCGTCACCGCATCGACTACAACATTTATGGCTCTGGCGATTTCATCCTCTGTGGTCATTCTGCCGGTGGTGAATCGCAGAGTCCCCTTGGCCCATTCGATAGGCACAGCCATCGCTTTGAGCACGTGGGAGATCTGCACGTGGTCGGAATGGCACGCGGCCCCCGCTGAAACTGCTACGTCCAGTCCGATCTCCTCCAGTATCCTGTTGGCTTCCAGGCCAAGAAAAGACAGATTGAGCGTATTGGGCAAGCGCTTTTCAGGATGCCCGTTGAGTCTGACATGCTTCAGTCTCGTTTTCAGACCGTTGTGAAGCAAGTCTCTGGTGTGCCTCATATTATCCGCGTTTTTGCCTAAATCCCGCAGAGCGATCTCACAGGCTTTTCCAAGGCCCACAATTTCAAGGACATTCTCTGTGCCCGCTCTCTGCCCCACCTCTTGACCGGCGCCCAACATAAACTTTCTGAGCTTAATTCCTTTACGCGTGTACAGAGCACCAATCCCCTTGGGAGCATACAATTTGTGGCCGGCTACAGATAACAGATCGACTCCCAGCGCCTTCACGTCCGTGGGTATCTTGCCCATGGATTGAGCCGCGTCTGTATGCACTATGATCCCGTGCCGTCGAGCGAGCCCTGCGATTTCTTCGATGGGCTCAATGGTCCCCACTTCATTGTTCGCGTGCATGATGGTGATGAGGATCGTTTCAGGGGTGATCGCGGCCTCAACGTCGGATACGCTGACCATGCCGAATTCATCGACAGGGAGGTACGTCACACGAAAGCCGTTTTCTTCGAGGAACCGGCAAACTTCAAGCACCGCTGGGTGTTCGATTTGGCTGGTGACGACATGGTTCCCTTTGTGCCGATTCTCGAAGGCTGTGCCGAGTATCGCGTGATTATTGGCCTCAGTCCCGCCGCTGGTAAAGATGATCTCTTCAGGATCACAATTCAGAAGTGAGGCCACCTGCCTTCTCGCCTGAATTACGGCCCTTTTGGGCGCAATTCCGAACCAGTGCGTACTGGATGGATTGCCGAACTCTTCATCGAGAAAAGGCCTCATCGCGTCGATGACTTCAGGGTCATGCGGCGTCGTTCCGTTGTAATCAAGATAGACTGGTTTAGCCATGAGCTTATTTTCTCATTTTCCCACGTGCCGCGGGATTCCTACGCAGAACCTGGCATCAGAATGGGGAGTAATTTTTTCGCAAAAGGGTCGGTTATCTTGCTCCCCTAGCTAGAGAGCCCCATCGGGGCGATTGAAAGTAGCCAGGCGATTCATCGCCTGGATCCGGTGACCAACCAAAATGCGCTCGTCCCATTCGGGACGATTGCCGCCGCCTGCTTCAAATTCTCGTATCGTCTTGCATGCACTTCCACATTGGCTCGCGCTCACTCTGGAATCGGCTCCAGGTTGATTCTCAGCATTTCAGCGGAAGCCAGGATCCGCTTTACGTTACGGTTGACTGCGGGAAAATCCTCAGACTCGTCGTACAACTCGTTGGCAAGCCTGTACAGGTTCTTCCACTTTGGATGCTATCTTTTCCAAGTTTGGGCTTTGCTTCATCGCCTAATGATCTCCCTTGTTTCTCAGGTCCTTAAAACGCCTGGCCTTTACCTCGTAACGCTGGAGCGATCCGTATGGATGTACCTGTATCTCATATCCAAGATTCGTCTTCAGCCGTAGCTCGGTCGAAAGCCGAGCTTCCAGTTCTTTGGCCGAGGACCCGGCACTTTCCATCAATTCCACTTTGAGCAGAATGTGGTCCACGTCACCTCTTTTTTCTACAATCACTTCGTATTCGTCGCTAAACCCCGGAATGGAACGCACCACGTCCTCTATGGCAGACGGGGCCAGCAGCACACCTTTCACTTTGGTTATGTCATCAGCCCTTCCGACAACTCCGCCGGGAACGACACGATAGGTCCGACCACAATCACACTGTTGATCGCTGAATTCCACTATGTCTTTGGAGTCGAACCGGATGCAAGGCTGGCCGATCCTGTTCAGGGCCGTGATAACCAGTTTGCCTCGGTGGCCGGGTTCGGTAATGGGCTCGCCTGTATCGAGGTCCTCGATCTCCGCCAGGAACATCGCTTCATTTATGTGCAGCCCGCCCGGTTGTGCCGCACATTCGAATCCCCAAGCCCCAATTTCCGTGGCACCGGCGTGATCGAACACCTTGGCGCCCCATGCTTGTTCCATGCGCTTCTTGGTTGCTGGGATCAGGGCCCCTGGTTCACCGGCACAGGTGATCTTTCTCACCTGGAGATCTGTAACTGGATTCACAGACAGCTTGTTCAGAGCCGTATCAGCCATGCCAAGGACGTAGGTTGGGGTGCACATCATGGCAGTGGCTTGTATCTCCTGCATTTTCAGTATCCTGGACTTCGTGTCCAGGACACCGCCGGGCACAGTTTCGCAGCCGATCTTTTCGCAGGCATAATGGCCAGCCCAGAACGCCACAAAGATATTGTAGCCGAACGGAAGAAAGACCCGATCATGAGGGCGATATCCTTGAGCCCAGAGCAACGTGGCCCAGCATTCGGACCACCATTCCCAATCCTGCCAGGTGTCGGGCTGATACACCGGCTGGCCGGTGGTTCCGCTGGTCTGCCTGAATTCGGTTACCTCGTCCAGGGGTACACACAGGGCATCCCCGTAAGGAAAAGGGTCCTTTCGCTGTATGTTCCGCAGCATGGACTTCTCCACCTTGGGGACCAGCCGCACGTCCGCCATGGTCCGTATGTCATCCGGCTTCAGCCCTGCATCCTCATAGAGGGCACGATGAAACCGGGATCGGTCATAGGCCCACTGGAGGATGCGGCGGAATTTCTTTAGTTGAAGTTTCTCCAGATCTTGCTTGGGCAGTGTTTCCAGGCGGGGATTCCAGTAAGGGACGTCCTTGTTCATCGAGTTCCACTCTCCTAGGGTTTAATATTGAAAGGAAGCAAGAAAAACTGTCGCGGAAGAATTACCTGCAAGCCTGGACCGCCATCAGTCGAGCACTTCAGACCGATCCTCCCGCTCTCCGGAGACCTGGAATTTTCGCATAAAAGAGCGATCCAGGTAATCCTTGAAGAGAAAAGCAAGCCTGCCGCTCCAGACCCATGATCTTCTTACGAAGATTCCAGTACCGTCACCAAGATTGAAAATGAGAAGGTACGTTTTTTGGGGCATGAACTTTTCCATGGACTCACCCGATAAGGCAGACAACAGGTTGTGGTGAAGGATCTCATTTTGCCGAACTGCATAAACGCCGACCTTGTCCAGATGAGATCCTTGAAGACACATGCAGTCACCACCCCCGAAGATCTCCGGGTGGGCCACGCTTTGGAGATATTCGTTAACCAGAAGCCCGCCATCGTCGCCTATGGGCAGGCCCGATTCTCTGAATATCTGCGAAGGCTTCACCCCCAGGGCAGCGAACACTATATCATAAGCGGAGCCCCCTGCCGTCTGCCAGCACGGCCTCTCCGTCTGCAAATCGGCTTACCTGAGCCGCCTTCCACGACTTCGATGCCGCGTTCACGTAAAGAGGCGATCGCCAGATTACGGGCTTTTCCGGGAAAGTAAGGCAGGAGACTGCCGCCGGCGATGAGTGTTATTCCGGCTTGTCCCCCGTTGTCATGCACCAGTCGCCAAAGATTGCCCGAAAGCTCGACACCCGCTGGGCCTCCTCCAACGACCAGGAGACGAGGGATCTCTCCACGGATCTTATCCAGGATTATTTTTCTGGCTTTAAGTAGATTGACAATGGGTTTGACAGGATAGACGTTGTTCTTGTCATTGTTGACTTCATCCAGCGGGACACCACTGCCTGTGTTGAAAGAGACGATGTCGTAAGGAACTTCCTCTCCCGTTTCGAGGACAAGAAAGCGTTTGTCCGCGTTGATGCGGGTAACGTAGCCCTTCACAAAGGAAGCGCCCCGGTCTTCAACAAGCTTCTTGATATGAAAGCGGGCTTCTTCAGGACGATAGATCCCGGAGAGGAGTCCCGGGCCCATACCCGAGTAGTAATGATGCGTCACCGGACTTATGAGGGAAACCCGATGCCCCAACTTGATGTAATCACCGATGTTGACCAAGGACGTTAAGTGAGCGTGGCCCCCTCCCACAAAGACCAGATGCTTTCCCATGTTGCCCTCAGATGGTATCGAAAAATCAGATTGCCCGTTTAATCTTCCTCACCCGGAGGAGATTGCCGCACCGATCAAGGCTCCGATGACCACGGCCACGACCGGGTTGCACCACAAGGCTCAGCCCGACTGGAGATTAACGCTCACCAGATACAGGCCGAATCCGGCCAAGGCCCCGATGGAACCTCCAATAAGCCACTTCATCTCGCACCTCTTTGAATCGGGTGTACAATGTCTAGAATAAACGTCAGAGGGCAGTTGTCAAGCACGAAGCCCTGAAGCTCTTTACTTGGGGAGCTGAAAAACGGGGCCCATCGTTTAGCAGTTTGGCTACATCTCTCAATATAGTAAATTGGAGCGGGAAAGGTTCCTTCACTATTCAGAATCCTCAGGAGGTGAATCAAAATGTCCGACGAATGGAACAAGCAAAGGCTTCTCGAAGTGAGCAGTTCATTTCAAGAGTGCAGGATACTGTTGACCGCGGCCCAACTCGACCTCTTTACCAAGCTGGAAGCCAAGCCCAGGACTGTAGACGGCCTATGTGCAGACGAAGGCTGGAGCCCGCGGGGGCTGGCGATCTTAATGGATGCCCTAGCTGCACAGGGCCTTTTGGACCGTTCGTCCGACGGGCATTACAGAGTGAATTCCTCGATCACCGGACTGCTCGTGAAAGGCAGTCGGGATTCGATACTCCCTTTAGTCCTTCACAGGGGAACTATGTGGGAGACATGGTCGCACCTGACTCGAGATCGTCCGGACTGGTACCAATCCGGCCCACAAAGACATCTTGTCTCGATCTACAGAAGACATGGAAGCCTTTATCGGGGCCATGCACGTCATCGGTCTTCGGAAGGCGGAAGAAATCGCCGATTCGATCGATCTGAAATCCTTCACGAGGATGCTTGACGTCGGGGGAGCGTCCGGGACGTACATCATGGCGTTCCTGAAGCGGTCTCCTAACATGAACGCCACCTTGTTTGATCTACCCGAAGTGGTAGAGATGGCCAGAAATCGACTTACTGAAAGCGGCTTCATTGACCGAGTTCAGCTCGTGCCCGGAGACTACAATACCGATGAGTTACCCAAAGGATATGACCTGGTGCTACTGTCCGCGATCATTCACAGCAACGACCGGGAGGCCAACAGCCGGCTTTACTTCAAGATTTACGCAGCTTTGGCTCCTGGCGGGACAATACTCATCAGGGACTACTTCTTGGATTCGACCCGCACCATTCCTCGCGATGGAGCTATCTTCGCTGTGAATATGTTGGCGGCCACTACGGGCGGCACTTCCTATACCTTTGAAGAGGTCCGGGAAGACCTGGCAATAGCGGGCTTCAAAGACGTCCGGATGATTCGAGAAGGGGATCACATGGGTCAGCTAGTTGCCGCGGTCAAGTGAACTTGTTTGCAATAATTGAGAGTTTTTGAGGGGGTGCTGGGGGGAACTTTTTGCAAAAAGTTCCCCCCAGCATGACTTCAAATGCTCTTGAGGTTTTGCAACCGCTTCTAGAGCTGGTTGCAAAACCTCATAAACGTTTTATGACAATCATGATACAGGCGATCTGGATGAAAGCCTCGTACATGCAGACCTGGTGCTCGTATCGGACGACTATCCGTCGAAAGTTTCCGAACCAACTGAAAGTTCTCTCAACTGTATATCGTCTCCTGTATCGATCCCAAAGGCGGTCATCTTGTCTGTTGACATTCCTATGATTGCGTCGATGAGGGGAGAGCAAGTTGATACCTCGTTTTCTCAAGCGCTTGCGCAAAGGGTCACTGTCGTACGCCTTGTCTCCGATTACTCTCTTGGGGCGGGTCCTTGGCCTCCCTGGCCCCTTTTTAGGGACTTTGATTTGCTGGAGTGTCTTTTCGGCGAGCCTGACCTCTGCTGGCGAAGCAGAGTCGGTATGGCTTCCCAGAGGAATACCCTTGCCATCGACCACCACCATGCACTTTGTTCCCTTTCCCCTCTTGGTCTTTCCGACCGCTGGACCCCTTTTTTGCTGGGAAGAAGCTCGCATCGATGAATGACTCTTCCCAGTCGAGTACCCCGTTGGCATCCAATTCGGAGAGAAAGGCCCTCCACATATCTTTGAGGACTTCGGCCTCGTACCATTCCTTCAGGCGACGCCAGCAGGTTGAAGGGTGCGGGTACTTGTCAGGAAGATCTTTCCACCGGGCTCCCGTCTTGAGTATCCAGAGGATTCCCTCGAAGACCAAGCGATTATCCTTTCTGGGGCGACCTCCTTTCGGTCGAGGAGGAGGCTTGGGAATGAGGGGTTCGATCTTCTTCCACTGCTCATCGGTCAGGTACACGACGCGTTTGCTCACCGGACTTACCTCCGGCGAGCTAAATATACATATTATTTCATAAAAACAAGGATTTAAATCATGCGCGATTTCGCGCGCTTATAACTGATCGGCGGTTTTGCAACCGCTTCTAATCAAACATTTCTTCCGAACCGCTCTGCTCGCACGTGGGTTCCCCTTTCGTATAAATTGTACTGTACAGAGTCTCGAATCCCTCCACATCGAAGCAGCTTCTACATTCCTGGCTTTCATCCGGAATGCCTGCTTCAACTCGGACTTTTAGGCCCAGGGACTCGTAGAATTCCTTCATCTCGGATAGTCGTGGCTCGTCGGCTGTGAATCTCCTTACCCATCCATCCTTGATCAGGTTCTTGTGGCGTTCAAGTGCATCTTCGCCATTCATGGTAACGACCTCAGTTAGGATGGCGGGTCAAGTGCTTTCGTGATGACTCCTGCAGAAGGTCGCTTGACACCTATCTCTCCAAGTCAAATGTTCAGATTCTGATTGCCCTGTCTTTTTCGCACGCCGGATTTCTCATTGCCTGCAGGGTGAAGATGGAACAGGTGATTTCCGGTGGACAATTGATACGCCATGGCACAAACGTCAAGCCGATGCCACGGTTGAGATACATGCGGCTCTTACCTATATGATACCATCCGTGAGTAAAGGGAGAGGCCAGACGAGCAATGCTGAGTCCGCGATCCCTCCCGGGATACGGGAAAATGATCTGCCCACCGTGAATGTGGCCGGACAAGACAAAATCGATACCAGCCTGTGACGCAATAGGCAACACACTGGGGCGATGCGACATGAGGATGCGCATTCCGAGAGATGTAGGGGCTTTTGCCATAAAGCCCTCAAATTTGGGAAACTGTGCGCCCCAAACCCAGTTGACCATCGGGTCGTCGATGCCACCAAGGTGAATGTCCGCGCTCCCTTCCCTAAATGTAATCCACTGATGACGGAGCAGGGTGAGACCGCTCTCTTTCAGGCTTTGCACCGCCAGCGATTCTCCAGTGTAAAAATCGTGGTTGCCGAGCACCGCAAAATTGCCCAAGCGTCGGGGCTTGAGCTTTTTCAAAATCGGAGTCGCGAGTTCCACGGGCGTCAATGGCGAGTGAAATACGTCCCCTGTTATTAGCACCGCGTCCCCTTCCAGGGCGTTAACAAGGTGCACCATTCGTTCCAGTTCCGGGCTCCCCACGAACATCCCAAAATGGAAATCAGTTATCTGAATGAATGTGAGCGGTCGGCTCAGGCCTTCAAGTTCAGGGTAAAACAGATCGAATTCCTCAATGACAGGCCGCGCGTAAGCTTCTGCTACGCCATGACCTGCATAGCCTGCAGCCGCGACCAATCCTGCGGCAGTGGTCCACTTGAGGAACGACCTTCGCGTCGATGACAGGCCGTGCGAGGAGGGGACGGGTTTCAATTGAACCTCTGGCAGAGCCGTTTCCCTAGGTTGACAGGACTCCGGTTCGGCTTTGCATCCTGCAAAGCTCTTCTGTTCGCGCACGACCTCGGTTGGCTCTGCTTTACATCCAACCGGGCTCACGCAGCCTGCTTTGCCCCCGCTCAAAGCCCCTGTGTGTATTCTCCGTGAATTTATTGCCGAAAAAACGGCATCTTTCAACCGCAAGACCTGAGAAACCCCGCCCAGGGCCAGGAAAAAGAGGCAAAGCATCAGCACACATCCCAGGTAACTGAAATAGGCGACCGAAGCTGCCAGATTTTCCCACGAGTCTGGAGGGAACAGATCATAGGCCGACTTCAGGGCGAGAAGGTTAGCCAGCCCCAACAATCCAAGAACCGAATAGGCCACCTTTCGCGTTACAGGATTGTATCGCTGGAACAGGTACTTCCTGACCGAAGCAAAAACGAACCACTGGCAAAGAATGAAGAACGCTGCCAGTGCCGACAAAAAAAGTAAGACCCTATCCATCGAGTAATTTCTCCCGAGAAGTACTCTACCATTTCTTGCTCACGGATGGCAGCGGGAACCAAGAAAGGTAATCGCGCACCGCTGAGATCGCAGAGAACGCAGAGACGAAGAATCGCTCGCAATAGGCCTCATAAGCGGCGGGCGTACGTTGTTAGGCCCGTAATGTCTTCAGCGTCAGAGACAGGAATGCTGTATGTGTCACTTGGCAGCAGGGCATAGAAAACAGAATCCTCTGCGCTCTCAGCGACCTCTGCGGTAAACGATTGCGATAATTCATCTCTAAGGACCTGGCGAGAACCGCAGGTACAAGCGTACCGAACCGGCGACTGCCAGACGATCCCGGCCTTGACACTCCCCGAATGCAGTGATAATCTTTGCGCCACCGTGGGGATGTAGCTCAGCGGGAGAGCACCGCGTTCGCAACGCGGGGGTCGAGGGTTCAAATCCCTTCATCTCCACCAGGGAATTCAAAACGGAATCAGGATGTTATGCTTGCGAGGCGGCATCCTGATTTTCTTGTTCTGACCCCTTGGTGTCCAAATAGTGACTGTCAAGAATCCTCACCGCATTCTTCATATGGTCAGGGGCCAAATGGGAATACCGCATCGTCATCCTGATGTCTTTATGCCCGAGCAGCTCCTGCACTGTCCGGATGTCCACTCCCCCCATCACAAGATGACTGGCGAAGGTATGACGGAGATCATGGAACCTGACGTGGGGAATCCCAGCTCGTTTAACCGCATTCTCAAAGCCTGTCCTCATCTTGCGGAACTTCTCCCCGCCCTTTCGTTGGAACACAAAGGATGAGTCCAAACGGCGAGGTATCCTTCGCAGCACCTCGGCCAGAGTGTCGTTCATCGGGATGACCCGTACCTGGTAATTCTTCGTGTGGTGGTCTTTCTTGTTGTCCACACGAGAATTCCCCGCTTGAAGTCAATGTCCTTCCATTCCAGAGCAGTCAACTCTCCCAGCCTCATTCCCGTGTTCAGGCGCCACGGCAATGAACGGATAGAGCTGTGGATTGTCCGAACGCCTGCACGCATCCAGCAGTTTTTCAATCTCATCTGCTGCAAGGTAGCGGAAATGAGGTTTTCCAGCCCTGAGCTTCTTCACGTGCTCGGCTGGACTGTTTTTCAGGTACCCCCACTCCACGGCCTTGCGAAGCATGTTCTTGATCGTGTCCAGCTCACGATTCACTGTCGAGGCCGTAACACTCTCAAGCCTTCGTGCCTTGTAGTCCTCGATCATCTTGGGGTTGAGCTGACAGAGATGCTGATCTCCCCACAGGGGCAGTGACGTGCCCGTCAAGGGTCAGGACATCTCGTTCGTAACTTCGCTTGGCTTTGTTAGCCTTGGAATACTCCAGATACTCGGCGGCAAAGTCCTTGAACAAAATCTTCTTGGGCTCGCACACGCCCAGAAAATCATTCTTCGCCTTCTTCACTTGCACATCCGCCAGTGCCATCTCAGCCACTTTCTTGGAAGGCCCCACCTTCCGTCTGATTCTTTTACCCTGGTGGTAAAAGTCGATCCACCAGTTCCCTTGCTTCTTGAAAACTCCCATAAATGTTTCTCCTTTCGGTCTTTGCTTCCGAAAGGACACCATTGGACAATCCGTTTACCACCTCCCTTCTGGGGCAGAATAACCGAGTTGATCCAGCGGTGTCCACTTCGGTTTATTGCCACTGGATTTCGGGAGCCAGTGTGCTTCTCCCCTTCTCGGTTCGCTCTTGAAGCCATCTTTCAATATCCTCTCTGATGAACCGCACGCACCGACCGAGTTTGACGTGCGGGATAAATCCGTAATGAACCCATTTTCTGATCGTTGACTCAGCGACCTTTAGCCATTTGGCTACTTCGGTCGTGGTCAGCAGCTCTTTTCCATCCACTGAAAAGTTCCTCCTAAGATCAATTGTTCCCGTGTTCACGGGTTGTCGGATTACACCGACCTTGTGCCCGCCGCCCTACTGGAGGAAGCAGGGGGGGCTTTGAATAAGATCGGATTCTGGTTAAGCCGTATCACGCTCTGCGGCCTTAACTGCGTCAAACGCCAGCGCCAAGGTGCTCGCGATTTGGGACTGTTGACGGCGGTTCAGCCTTCTCAGATGATCCCAACTCAGTACATGGCTAAAAAACTGGCGTACCTGCTCTCGCCGATAGCACCCAAGAGAAGCTCTCGCCTTCAACAAATCCTTTATCAATGGAATTCTCTTGATGTTGAAGGCTGCGGCGACATTCCTGCAGAATCCTTCTTGAATGGCTTTCTGTGTCGTTTTGTCCAGTCCCGTAGGTGGAAGCTGGAGGATGACCTCATCAGGGTCGTAGGTTCTGCACAGGTCCTTGATTTCTTCCGTGATATTTCCAGTCAATAAATCTAATCGAGCCCGATATCCTCCTTCCTTGCTGTATTCTATGAATGCGCAAGCCGTCCTGTCCCTTCCGTTGTTAATTGCTAATACTTTCATCTTTTTGTTCCTCACCTGTTTTGGTAATTTCCCGAGATATCCTCGGTACGAGCAACGCTCGCTTGTTGCCCCGCACGACCAGGCGCAGGAGTCCGATCTGGAGCACGGGCATCAGCCCGTCACGTGTGGTCGTGATCTCTTCAGTTGAGAATCAGTGCGAACCTTGCGATTCGCTTGAAGGAATGATCAAGAATCAGTGGGTACGGTCGTCATATCCGAAGGAAACTTTCAAATGGTCATTTGTTAACGTCTCTATAATTGTATATGGTACACAAATTCATCTCCAATCGTTCTTTTTTTGTCCGAAGACGACCCTAAAGAGCCCAACCAAGGAATTACATTGAAGAATAAAATTATGTATTCCTACGTATTTTTATATATCTTCTCAGGTGGGTGGCTTTATATTACCTGCCCACGAATCAAGCTCAGAATGGCTCTCAGGTGCCAAATTCGTCGTCCCTCGTGTTCAGCGAATCCCTTGCTAAGCTTCTTGACTTGAAATTCTTAATCCCGCTCCGTACTCCCCGTTCAAGCGGGATGTTGCCATCCCTATACGAGCATATCCTGGTGCCGAACGGCTATGAAAATTAAAACTCACTGTGAAAATCCAAGCAGATCACCCCCTTTTGCTTGGAAAATCCAAGTTGGTCTGTGTCCCTCGCTGTGAAAATCACACTTACATAACTGACCTGCTCGCTGTGAAAATCACTCTTAAACTTAAGTGTACCATATACCCTACTATGTACACGGGGCGGCTATGTGTATGTGGGTATGCCGACCCGATCACCCCAATGCACTGGCATCAGCATCATGGGTCTGGGCATAATCAATACCTGACTGATCAGTACATTTATGATTACGAGTATCATTATATCTAATAATATTTGGATACAAACATGCACCAGGCTTTTTACCCTGTACAGTCTTGCTCTTTCGTTCCTGCAAACTCTTTTGATTGTACGTAAGCCAATTATCTGACCAGCGGAATACGCCTGACTGTACCAGTGATCCCGTTTGCACTACGTCCCAGAATCCAGCTGCTACCAATTCCTTCCTTACGCTGGCAATGGTGTCTGTTCCTTTGATGCCTCTGTCCTTCAAGAAGTTGTTGGGCAAGCTGAACCGCCCGTCGTTGCGCAGATCCCCTACAGAGCTTGGCCTTCGTTGTAAGCCTTTGTGTTTCTTCTTGTTCCAGTAATCAAGCTGCGCAAGGCTCAGGATCAATACTATCTTGCCTGACCTGCTCAGATCATTGAATGCGTCTGAATCCAATACCTTCGTGGGCAGTACTCGGAATCCGCCGTAGTCTCCAGCATTCCGATACTTTTCTCTCCGTACATTCCTCCATTCTTCTACGGTTTTCGGCTGTGGCCGTGGTTTGAGTTGATTGGTTGACATGTTTCCTCCTTTGTCCCGTGGGCGCAGCTGTGCGCTGCCCTCCTCAACTATGTGTTGTTATTGGTTGTAAAATGCATATAACGTAATAATTGGTGTCCGAATATTAATAAATAAGGATGTTGATACGTATGAACAAACAAATACGGGTTTAATTAATTAAACAAATATGTATTAATTATTAGGTTTGTGATGAAATAAACACGTGTAAAAGTATATTAATATACATTATAGTTATGGGGCGTATCTTCGTGATGAGAAAAACAGACAGTCTGGTTTATTTTAAGCCTCATGGGGGCTCTTTGATGCCCCTATATCTATATATGGTACACAAATTCATCTCCGATTTATTTTGTTTGCAACAGCTTGTTATTATGCGGGTAACTGGAAAAGAGGTTGAGTCAAGACACCATTGCTCCAAAGAGAAGGCGCAAGACCACTTTTGGGCCGAAAGGCAAAGATCATCCTTGACTGGCCGCCACCTGTGGTGTTTGCTGTAAAAACCAGAGAGAATAGAAGGAGCACAGTTCTAACCGTTTTTAGCAAGGCATTGCACTTTTTTACTTGACTGGCCTTTGAGGGATCTGGGATGATAACATGTTATGCTATTTCCCTTTCAGGAGCCCTTCCATGAAGAAGAATGTAGACAGTTCAGCCACGCTTCCCGTATCCTCTCACACCTGGATAGATGTTGCTGGTCATAGACGAATCGAATGCAAAACCTGTGGTACAAGGCTAATGGTTTCTTTGCAATATGTCTTGAGCTGTGACAGAAAGGCTCTCCTGAGAGAGAAGTGTCTCTGTGGGAAGTCTATCATCGGCTGTTTCCCAGAATGTGCTCTTAAAGGAGAATAGGCTCTAAACTGTGACATATACTACCCGTGAGTTCTCAAATATCCATCCACAAAGGGCTATCAACTCCTAAACAAATCTGGGACAAGGATTCCCGTCCATAGCATGAACTTTCTAGGAAATCTTGACGCCAGGCGGTTTTCTGGAAAGGAAATCCTATTGGAAGCCGCCAAGAAGTGATCTCAAATACCTGAACTCGTCCCTGTGTTAGGCGTCTATCCTACTGCGTGCTTTGTCAAATGCCCACTGGAGCTTGTACCCCTCATCCATTAACCGCCTAACCTGCTTGAGTAGTTCCACATCTTCGTCCGAGTAGACCCGCATCCAGGTTTCGCCAAATACTATACGACCTGGCGCTATGAGCCCTATGGATTCCCATCGACGTAAGCTTGAGGGATGAATCCCCGTCTCCTTGGAAACTTCGTTGATTCCGTTCAAGATCATGTTCTTGTTCCTCCCAATCAAATTCTCATTGATGAGAGCGGAATGGTGCCCTCTATAGAGAATGATCAGGTTAGTTAAAAGGGGACCTCATGGGCCATGGGTGTATGTCGTCAGCAGAAGTGGGAATTTTGGGTGGCAGAATTAGCGGAGAGTTTCAGCCCCAGATGATGGTCTTGGGGTGTTTCGGTTTAAGTCCCTACGCCGCATGAGAGTTACGTGTTTAAGGCTCTTGCGACGCTCCAATATAGCTTCTCGTCGGCCAAAGTATACGTCATCAGGGGTCACGTTGCCAAGGGCTTCGTGATAGCGCCCCGTGTTGTAGTAGGTGACAAAACTCGTGATCTCTTGCACAAGATCGTCGGGATACTCCCATACGATCCGGTTTATTTTCTCCTTGCAGGATCGATGATACCGTTCGATCTTCCCGTTGGTCTGAGGGTGATAAGGAGAAGCGAATATATGGGCCAACCCCTTGGCTTGGAGGTATTCGCCAAAGGGCTTGGAGATGAGTGCTGAACCTCTATCCGAAAGGAGTTTTGCTCGATGTTCCTGTGGTAGACGGTCCATGCCGGTTACTTCACAGGCCAACTCAATGACTTCACTGAACGCATCCGTGTCCATGCTAGGCTGTAAGAGCCAGGCCAGGATCTTGCGGCTGAAATCATCAAGCACGGATATCATGTAATACCATCCCCAGTTCTTCACGAGCAGGTAACTTGCATCAGTCTGCCACATTTCGTTGATCCCCTTCGTCTTCACCCTATACTCAGGTCCTGCAGGAAAGGTCTTTTTCCCAGAGGCCTTGATGAGACCGTTTCGTTTCAGGATACGATAGACGCTAGACTCTGATACGGTGAAATCGTCGTTGTCTGAGATATGGAGGCTGATCTCCCGCGAGAACCATTCGGGATGGTGATCGGCGACCTCTAAAATCCTCTCTTGCTCGTGAGGGAGGACCTCGTTCCACGTCTTGCCCTTGAACGGAGAACGATCACGGAGGCCCTCAATCCCATGTCGTTCAAGGTTCGCCTTCCATCGATAGGTACGTGGAAAACGGCACGCCTAGACGGATCAATGCCTCCTTTAGAGTCACTTGTGAGGACTCCACAGCACGGAGAATATCCAGCTTCTCTTCGGGTGTCATCCGGAGGTACCGCACTCTCACATGCCGAGACTTTTTTTGAGCCGTTGGACATCAAGCATGGTCTCAGCGAGCGCCTTCTTAAGCGTCTCGTTCTCATCCTTGAGACGCTCGACCTCCACCCTGGTTGCATCTCGCTTAGTATCGACTGTTAGTCCGTTTTTCCCGGCTTCCAGAAAAGCCTTGGACCACTGGTAGTAAAGAGACGGCGAGATCCCCTCCCGCCTGCACAAGTGAGAGACGGAAATCTCCCCTCGCAGACCCTCAAGCACAATACGAATCTTGTCATCAGCCCTGAATTTCCTCCGGGTAGCTCTCCGGATCTCTGCAACCACATCCCTGGCCATGTCAGCTCCTTTCTCTTCCTGGCCCAAGCCAACTATCCGGAGCCGACAGGCACGTCAAGATCATTAATGGTCGAATCTCAACGTCCCAAACTCTCCACTAACAAAATCCCATTTCGATTCCCATTTTCGCTGACGTTGAACACATCAAATGACGATTTACGAGCGCTTTGTTGATGGCCCGCTTAGGGTGCCTTTTTGAGAGAATTCGCTCTGTTTGACCTTCACGTGCTCCTCCCATCAATATTCCAGTAGCGAAGCCGATTTGCAGTCTTGCCACCGATTTGGATCAGACAAATCAACCGATGGTGACCCGAAAGGGTGCAGTGATGATTCTGCTATGACCCGTGTTCTCGCGTAACCAGAACGCTGTGGGCACACGGGCACAATTTACGAATACTCAGGCATACCCCCCATCGGAAAATCGCGCCGAATTGATTACGCGAAGCGAGAAGAGGCAATGAGGTCGAAACCCCATGCATATCGCTTGAATGCGAATTCGTCTTTCCTATTGCGGGATAAGGAATTGATTCTTGGGTGGGTTCGTCTTCTCTACCTCCACTGCTGAAATAGCGGGGTAGTCGCCGCCCTCAAACGTCGTCATGGTTACCTTTCCATGCACCGTGACCCATGTCCCTTTCTTTAGTTTGCTGCTTTGAGGCCATTCCACAATGACCCCGGCTGGAGTCGCGTCAGCCGCGCAGCATACCATGACGAGTCGATAGCAGAAAAAGGAGTTGGCAGGAAGCCTCTTATCTCTGTGAACCATTCCTAGCAGCGTAACATTCGAACCTTCAAAGTCTTCAGGATTGGAGACGAGGTCCAGCATGGTCGGCTCGGGAGGCTTCGCATGCGTTGCAGCCGGTTGCGGCTTCTGGGTGGGGGGCTTTCGGTTTGGCTCGTGTCTTGACGGACTTGAGGACTCAGTTCGGGTCGCCACCACGCGTGGAGTGTAGAGAGATCTCTTTTCTGCCGCGTCAGTGCTTAGTTCTGAGGTAACCGCCAAGGGGAGAAACAAGAGTGGGAGAAGCAGGATGCCGATCTGGAGCAGGCTTCTCAGGCCACCCAGCCCAGTCTGCCGTGGCGGTCTGACCACCAAAGAGGTTCCAAGAGCTATGAGGATCCCAATGCCCGTGTAGACCAGCCACCAGTAGTCGCTACGGATAAACCGACCCAGCAGAGGACCGTCTCCCCAACCGAGCGCAAGCCACCCAAAGGCAGCCATCCAGGCAATGACGACAGTTGCCTGGAGTAATCCCGGCCTGAGGACCCGTTTGCGTTCACTGTGCACCGGGCACCCCTCCAAATCCGTATTGCAGAGCCATCATTGCTATGACGACGGCTACAAAAGTCAGTAAGGCGAGCACTCCAATCATACGGCTTCTGAACAGTGTGAAATACGTGAGCATGAGTTTCAGATCGAGCATGGGGCCGAGAACCATGAAAGCCATTTGAGCAGTCGCCGGAAATACCGCCCGAAACCCAGCCGCTATGAATGCATCGGTCCCGCTGCACAGGTTGAGGGCCACAGCCAGGCCCATCATCGCAAGTATGGAAAGAATAGGTGATGCGAACAGTTCCCGAAAGGCAACCACGTCGATGGTGGCTCTGGCCAGGGCCGCCACGAATGCTCCTATAATCAAGAACTTTGCGAAAGTAAAAAAATCATCCCGAGCGTGAGTGATTGCGGCTAAGATCTTCGAAAGGAGGCCCAAGTGACCATGGTCGTGGTCGGGATTTTCGCAGTGGCAGCAGCCATAGTCGCATGAAGCCTCGCCTGGAAGGAGAGCCTCGGTCTCATGTTTGAACAGTGCGCCCAGAACCAGTGCGACACTAACAGCTATGACATACCCGCAGACCATTCGGGTCGCTACCATGCCCCAATTTCCCTGATAGGCCAGCAACGTGGAAGCAGCCACGACGGGATTCACTATGGGAGCGCCAAGGAGAAACGCTATGGCCGCGGGTAAGGGCACGCCCTTATTGATTAAACGCCTCACTATGGGCACAATTGCGCATTCACAAATGGGAAAGATCACGCCGAGCCCTGCGGCTACAAAAACTGCCGACCTGGTGCGGCCGGATAGTAGTCCCTGGAGAAACTCCGGAGGCACAAACGCTTCAATGATTCCACCTATCAAGGCCCCAATCATCATGAACGGAACTGCTTCAAGTATGATGGCAACAAAATTGATGGCCAGGTCGCGGACCACTGGGTCCCGCGTGAGCATTCCCGCTCCGAGCACCACCAAGGCAAATGTGAGAACCGCCACTTCGAACATTATTGCGGCTGCTTCCGCGTTAGGAGAGCCGGTGGCCGGGTGGATGTGGGAGTGGCCGTGTGCGAAGTTTTCCCTCGACAGATAGTGGTGTTCCGGTTCCAGGTAGTGGCGATTTCGAGGAATCGTAGTCTGGTATGGCGATTGAAGGGGTGCCAGGGCAGGTATCTCCTTCGTTTTCCTTACAGAGACGAGCATACCACTGATTACCAGCGGGAGCAAGATGTGCCCACATCGCCAGATGTCCTATGAACGGTGCTATTGTTGCGACCTCAATGAGCATCGCCATAAGCATTGACGCTCTTCAGGGTTTTTTTCTTTTGACGGGCATTGGAACTATCAAAAAGATTTTACTCGAAGTATTGGTCAAATCTTATGAATCCAAGACATTGAACCAACGACGTTGGGTAAGGGTTGAGGGCATTGTTGGATTCACGAGCATTGAGGATAATCACTTGCCGAAGATCATTTCCGAAAAAGTGGAACCGATAAAACCGCCGAGGGACCAATATTTATTGCCGTGATATCATGCGCCAGACACGGGTCGGGTGAGAGAGATACGATTTGCGGTACGAGGAGAAGCAATGAAACTCAGAATCCTGACATGTTACGCCATTTCTCTGTTGGCGATATTCTTAACGGTTACGCCGGGTGATTGCCGGGAAATCAAAAAGTACTCCATTGAACAGTTTATGAAAACGATCTCTATCGGTGGAAGCTCCTTTCTCATTCGATGAAAAGTCCATCTTGTTTTCCAGCAACCAGAGCGGCATTTTTAATGCCTTCGTCATTCCTGTAACGGGTGGCGAGCCTTCGCAAGTCACCTTCTCTAAGGCAGACTCAATATTCGCCCTGTCCTTCATGCCCCATGACAATCGCATCCTTTATTCCAGTGACCGAGGGGGAAACGAAATCGGGCATATCTACCTCCAGGATCAGGACGGAAAAGTCAGGGACCTGACTCCTGACGAAAAGGCGAAGTCCGTCTTTTACGGAATCAGCTATGATGAAAAGAGTTTTTATTTCGGTTCCAACAAAAGAGATCCGAAGTTCATGGATGTCTATGACATGGACTTGGATAGCTTTACTCCACATATGGTCTTTAAGAATGAGGGAGCGTATAACCTTGGAGCCGTGTCCAGAGACCGGCGCTATCTCGCCTTCAGCAAGACCATAACCCGAGACAATTCAGATATGTATCTGTACGATACGAAAACCGGGGAATTTAAGCCCCTTACTCCACACGAAGGGGACATAAACTATTCTCCCGAGACATTCAGCGTAGACTCCAAGAGCTTGTACTACCTCACGGACGAAGGTAGTGAGTTCACCTATTTGAAACGGTACGATCTTCAATCCGGAACTTCCGAGACCGTATTGAAGGCCGACTGGGATATAGAGTTTGCCCGTTTTTCCCATTCGGGCAAGTACATGGTGGTTGGAATCAATAATGATGCAAGGACTGAGATCAGAATCTATGACACATCCACGAATCAATTGGTGCATTTGCCGGAACCGCCGCAGGGCCAGATATCATCAGTGAAAATCTCAAAAAGCGAGAAGCTGATGAGCTTCTATGTCAATGGCGCAACATCGCCCAGTAATCTGTACGTCTATGATTTCGAGACTCGGCGGTTCTCGCGGCTTACCAATACGCTTAATCCGGAGATTGATCCTGAAGACCTGGTGGAAGCACAACGGGTACATTACAAGTCGTTCGACGGCATGGACATTCCGGCGATATTGTATAAACCTCACCAGGTTGGTCCCTCCAACAAGGCCCCTGCTATGGTGTGGGTCCACGGCGGACCCGGTGGCCAATCCACGATTCACTACGACCCCCTCTTTCAGTATCTGGTGAATCACGGATACGCTCTGATAGCAGTCAATAATCGTGGCAGCTCAGGATACGGGAAGACTTTCTACCGGTCGGATAACCATAAACACGGACGGGATGACCTGGCAGATTGCGTTGAGGCCAAGAAATACCTTGAATCAACAGATTACGTAGACGCAAATCGAGTAGGAATTATAGGCGGCAGTTATGGCGGGTACATGGTCTTGGCCGCCCTCACGTTTAGACCTGAGGACTTCGCCCTGGGCGTGGACATGTTCGGGGTTTCAAACTGGCTTCGTACTATGAAGAGTTTTCCCTCGTGGTGGGATCCTTACAAGGAATCTTTGTACAGAGAAATTGGGAACCCCGATACCGAGGAAGAATACCTCCGCAGCATCTCACCGTTATTCCACGCGGACAGAATCGTGAGACCTCTGATGGTGCTTCAGGGGAAGAACGACCCCAGGGTGCTAAAAGCTGAATCAGATGAAATCGTGGAAGCAGCTAAAAAACGAGGCGTTCCTGTCGAGTACTTGGTGTTTAACGATGAGGGTCACGGCTTCGTAAAGAAAGAGAATCAGATCAAAGGGTATAGTGCCATTTTAGAATTTCTGAATGCATACTTGGGGAACCAATCGAAGTCCCCGGCCGTCAGACCATGACCTACCTCTGGCTCGACGGTAGTGGGACGAGGGAAGTGAGGGGCTGGATCAAGGTTTAATGCGAGCATGACCATTGGAAGACTCCGACATATCCATATGAGATATTTCCTGACAGTGGGATTGTCAGCTTTGCTTATGATGTCTTGTGTCAGTGACCAGAAGCAGTCACTACATAGGGCCAGTCGTCTTCTCATGGGCACCCTTGTCGAAATAACCGTGGTAGGGGAGGGTGAAAAGGCAAAAACCGCGGCAGAGGCCATCTTCAGCGAAATAAAGCGGGTTGAGGCTCTCACATCCTTTCATAGCCCTTCTGAGCTAATGCGAGTCAATGATAATGCTGGTAAAGGCCCGGTCAAAACAGATCCAGAATTGTTGGAACTTATCGCAGAGAGCCTCAGGATTGCCCAGAAGACTCACGGGGCCTTTGACCCTACGGTTGGGCCTCTTAGTCGTCTGTGGCAATTCAGTGGTTCAAATGAGCCGAGGATCCCCGAGGAATCTGAAATTCGAGAGGCATTGACAAAGGTAGGCTGGATCCGGATAAAGATCGACTCCGCTGCCGGAACAATTCTTCTACCTGAACCAGGAATGGCTTTGGATTTGGGTGGCATAGCGAAAGGCTACGCTTTGAATCATGTGGCAAGAATTATCGAGAAATTGGGGGTCTCCGGGGCTCTGGTCAACATTGGTGGTGACATCCTTGCACTCGGTGAAAAAGAACCTGGCAAACCCTGGCGTGTAGGGGTTGAAGACCCCCGGAATCCGCGGGGTATTGTAGCAGTGACTCTCCTCAAGGACCGTGTAATTGTAACCTCAGGAGATTATGAGCGTTATTTCATTAAGGATGGGAAACGATATCATCACATACTTGACCCGGTAACGGGTTACCCTGCTGACAAACTGCAATCAGCCACCATTGTGGGGCCGGTGGGTGTAACACTGCAACCTCTAGGAACAGCAGCATTTGTTATGGGAGTGGAAAGGGGCTTGAAACTCGTCGAATCTGTCACAGGAGCCAAAGGGCTTCTCATCGATTCGGAAGGCAACCTATCATCTTACCGACGGAGCCGGGACTATTTTTGAAGTTAAGTAGCTACCAGGGAGTTGATTTGCCACCGTGCCCCCCGAAAAAGAAGGTGAAGAGAATTGCGGTCTTTATTTTTCTTTTCCACATGATTGACGACGAATTCGCATGAAACTTGCTCCTAAAGGCTCTAAGTAGGTAGACGGCACTGATGGCGGCTTCCAAGAATGGTTGCACCCAAATCGTGGAACTCCTCCAAGCCCACGGGCAGAAGGAATAAGATTTCCAGAATTCGGAGGCAGATTTTCCAACGAGTCGGCATCAGCCGTGGCGATTCGGTACTTACCCAGGGTTCGAAAGACCATCGAATGACTGGTCAGGGTTGCTGAAACCGGGAGGATGAGGTGGTCGACGCATAATTCCCGGTGATGAGACATGTTCAAAAATTCGGCAGGGGTAGGTGTCATTTTTTGCACATAAAAAAATGTATTATATCAGGATACTGGTTTGCAGGAGCCGTGGCGTTCAAAAATTGTGACAAATCGCGGGCAGTTCTTGTCGGAGACCGAAGCGGGAATGCGCGGAGACAATGAGCATAACAGGTTGATATTAAGCGGTAAATATAGACGAGATCTGTACTCTTGATAGCTGGCATAGGTGTTGCAAGAAGGAGAGGCAAGAAAAGAATCTATTCCTCCTACGCCAACTGTAAATACGACAGTTGGTTTTTTTTTGAAGGACAACAACTTGTACAAGGCGGCCTCATGATTCTTTCTCGTAGCAGAATTGCCCCCGCTTTTCTGACTGCAGTGATTGGCTTTGCTTGCCTTCTCTCCTTCCTCGTGGCAAATTTTGCTTTCGGCGTGGAATCTGGAAAGATTCTTGTCTTGCCGTTTCAGGTAGCCCCCGGAGCCGATGAGAAAGAACTTCAGAGCTTCAGCGAGCACGTTGACAAGAGACTCAGAGCCACTATTGATCGTCTTGGCGAAAACTTCAGCACAGAATCGGAAAAAGCCACAGAAGAGCTACTCAAGGGGCGGCCGCCACCGGCAAGTGCCCAAGAAGCGCGCTCTCTGGCCACGGAGTCAGGGGCTGATCTAGTCATTTACGGATTTCTCTCCCGAGATGATTCGCGTCATCAGATGAAGGGATATATGTGGGACACGCGGACGGATCGCGTCGTAGTCTCAATTGATATGAAGGTGGCAAATATTCACGCCTTGCCAGGTGTCCTGCAACTTTTTGCCAATAGTATCAATACGCGACTCCACGGGAGTCAGAAAATGCCATTTTACAAGAGTGAGTCCGCGGATTCAGACCCCATTCACCGTTCGGATAGGTTGCCTAGGCTGGCGGATTTGCCGCAAAACACTGCGCCGTGGAGGAGCCCTGATATAGCGGGGGCGCTTTGGGCCCTGGACATAGGGGATCTTGACGGTGACAAGAAAAACGAAACAGTCTTGCTGGAGCAGGGCGGCATCACCATAAGCCGTTTCGAGGGCGGCAGCTTGACGCCTCTCACTCAATTCTCTCAGCCCCCCGCGAGCTACATCAGCGCTGAAGTCGAGGATCTGGATGGCGACGGAGTGGCAGAACTCGTACTCTGTTACCAGACGCCCAGTGGAATAGAATCTGCGGTCATAAAATACGTAAATAGGAACATCAAGGTAGTCGGCAAGTTTCCGAATATGATCCTCCGGACAGTCAGGGAATATGCGGAAGACAAGAAAAGGATCCTGGTAGGCCAGAGAACTGACGGCGACGATATGTTCAGTGGAGAGATGGTCCGTTTCGAGTTCGAAGGTGGTGGGTTCGTCCCGGCGGGCAAGCTTATGCTCCCACCGGGAACGCTACTTTTGAGCTATGATTCGGGCCTGCTCAGGAAACAAGGGGAGTTTGTACGAGTTATCTTGAATCAAGACCAGCGGCTGATGGTTTTCGACCGGGAAAACCGTCTCCTTTGTCATGTGACTGACCGGCTGTATGGATTGGATAGGAGAATCCGGATACCTTTCAAGGGCGGCGTGCGGGAGATAAGCCTGCCTGGAAGGATTCTCATCGACCGTCACCACCGGAGGACCCGTCGGAGAGAATGAGTTGCTGGTTACCAAGCGGGTCGAAGGCGGCAGCGTGATCCAGGCCCTTGAATGGGATGGAAAAGAGCTGGCGGAAAAATGGAAAACCGTCATGAGCCCAGGGATCATCTCCGATTTCAGGATAGGCGATTTTAAGAATGAAGGACTTCGGTCTATGGTCCTTATTCTTATTAAACAGGCTCCGTTCGCCGCCTTGACCGGTCCGAGCAGCATCATTTTCGCCTATGATCTGGTCCCTTAGGGCCTGCACATCGCGGGAAATTGGCCTTCCAAGCCCCATTATCTGCGCAAACTCCACGTACGCCGGCAGCCCTGCCAACGCACTCACCCCCCAACTTCGCTTTCAACTTCATACTGGCAAGGAAGAACCGTCTGTGCAATCTTCGTTCACCTCGTTGGTGATAGATTCTTTGTCGTAAAAGCAGTCTATCTTCTTGATCTCCCAAGAACAACGAGGTTTTTCACTTTTGTTGACGTGCGATCAAGGCCGTAGATTATGTTTGACCAGGCCCCTACAGAGGAATATATTGAGAAACTGAAAAAAACCTTCTTTGCAAGAAAATTTGTGACAGTTATGGCTCCCCGAGGATTCATGGCCGCGCATACGGGTTGCTCTTGAGTTCGATTAGAGGCCCAAGCGCCCTTGGGATATCGAGATTGTGCAAATCCGGCCGTGACTGACTGACTGACAGAAGCAACATAACGGGAACCCTTACAGGGCAATTCGCCATGGAAAGATACTTCCATTTAAAGATTCGTCCTATTTTGCGCTGTCTTATCACCACGTTGCTTGCGGTAATTCCGGCTCCACTGACAGTATGTTTATGGGACGGAAATGAGGGCACGTTCTTAGATGGTGTTTGAAATTGAAAACTAGTGTTTCGCTGTCCGAAGTTCATCGCAGCGTTTCAATTCCTGATGGGGCAAGCATATTGAAACGTATGTTCGCCTTTTTCGGCCCGGCGTACTTGGTAAGTGTCGGCTACATGGACCCCGGGAATTGGGCGACTGATTTGGAAGGCGGATCGAAGTTCGGGTATACGCTCATTTGGGTCCTGCTAGCATCCAACATCGCCGCGATAGTACTCCAAAGATTGGCTGCAAGGCTAGGAATTGTTACAGGCAGAGATTTGGCGCAGTCCTGCCGCGACCAATATCCCCGTTCAGTTAATTACATGCTCTGGGTGTTGGCGGAAATCGGCATAGTAGCCTGCGATCTCGCTGAAGTGCTGGGGGGGGCAATTGGTATCAATCTCCTTTTCGGCATACCTCTCTTGTGGGGGGTGATTATTACGGGATTTGATGCGCTGCTCTTTCTGGCCATTCAAAGCTTCGGGATTCGGAAATTCGAGAGTTTCATTCTATCTTTGATTATCGTGATCGGTTTGTGCTTCGTATTTGAAATTTACTGGTCAGCTCCACAGTGGGGCGAGGTGGCCAAGGGTTTCGTCCCGCATATACCGGAAGGAGCGCTTTACATTGTCGTCGGCATAATAGGAGCCACAGTGATGCCCCATAATTTGTATCTGCATTCGGCTCTGGTACAAAGTCGAGCGTACGATACGTCACCTGAGGGTAAACGACAGGCATGCCGATACAATCTGGTTGATTCTACAGTGGCTTTGAACGTCGCTTTTTTTGTAAATGCCGCTATCCTGGTCGTTTCTGCAGCGGCGTTCCACGGCAAGGGGACCGAGGTAACGGAACTCCAGCAGGCTCACAGCCTCCTTTCACCTATGCTCGGGACAACTCTTGCAGGGGTCCTGTTCGCAATAGGTCTCATTTGCAGTGGCCAAGCCTCTACCATCACCGGCACTCTGGCAGGCCAGATTGTTATGGAAGGGTACCTGCATTTCAAGATCCGCCCATTCTTGCGGAGATTAGTTACACGGCTTCTGGCAATTGTACCGACCATTTTGACGGTTCTGTTCCTGGGTGACGAGGGGAGCTACAAATTGTTGATCTTTAGCCAGGTAATCTTGAGTTTGCAGCTCTCTTTTGCCATGATCCCTCTGATCCATTTCACCAATGACAAAAGGATAATGGGGGACTTCGTCAGCAGTTCCTGGGCAAAGATTCTTGCGTGGGCTGTGGCGCTCGGGATTCTAGGTTTGAACATTAAACTCGTGACCGATCAAATAGGGGAGTGGATACAATCAAGCCCAGCGCCGGTCTGGATATGGGCCACAATTGTGCCACCGTTGTGTATTCTCGGGCTGTTCCTCCTCTATATTTTCTTACGGCCCTTTATTCACCTGCCTGAAAAGGAGAGGATTCCCGGATGGCGCAGACTCAGTCATTTTATTCGCGCTGAGGAGGACAAACTGGATCTGGACGTGCACCGCTACAAACGGATCGGGGTCGCGGTCGCGCACAACAACGTAGACAAACAGGTCCTCAGCCATGCTCTCCCAATTGCACGACAGCACGATGCCATGCTCTATTTATTTCATGTGGTGGAAGGAGCGGCCGGTGTAGTCTTCGGGGCCGATGCGTTCGATGCTGAGACCAGACATGATGAAGAGTATCTCAGGCAGCTCGCAGCCGCGCTCAACCACCGGGGAGTCGAAGTGGAGATTTTTTTGGGGTATGGACAGGTGGTCAGGGAACTGATCCGCATGGTTCAAGAACAAGACATAGATCTGCTGGTCATGGGCGGCCACGGACATAGAGGACTCAGTGATATTCTTTTCGGAAGCACTGTCACCCCGGTCCGGCACGGGTTGGAGATACCTGTGCTCGTCGTGAGATAATGGCGGGTAAAGGGGAAGCATGAAACTGCCATCTCAGACACAGGTTCTCCCACCTCGGTTTGACACCGGGCTGTCAGGACCGGAGCGGGATATGACTGTCGGCGCGGTAAAGTGTGAAGCTCTTCTTGTGTCGCATACTCCCTGGCAAAATGTCTATCTCCACCCGTAGCCTTTATAACAACAGTCTCTGTGCTTTTTAGAGCTAGTCTATTTCATTGGAATTTTTCACTCTCAGGAGGGTTAGTTGAGATGGCAAAGAGGTTGCCGTTCAGTTGCCTTTTGGCTTTCATCGTGTACTTGTCCTTTTCTCCGTCTGCTCTTGCTTGGGAGTTTCAGATGGAGGGACAAGTCAACTGGACCTATCAATGGTTTAGTCAGACAGGGCACCAAGGATTCTTTGGGCCGTACAATATTGACAACGGATTAGGATCTACTTCCGCAAACTTGAATTTCTGGAGCGGCGGTCTAATGGACACAGATTTGGGTGCCGGAGCAGACCAGCACTGGATTAATCTCAACGTAAAGATCCAACCTACAATAAAAATAAACGAGGCAATTCGAATCAGGGGTCAGTATCGCATAGGCCTGCTTGGTGATCCCACGGCTGACAACGATTACCACTCTTACTTTTTCCCTGGTGTCGATAATGCTATCAGCGAAGGGTATTGGACCCCGTTTTGGGTTACTGCCCAGACACCTGTGGGTACCTTTGCGGTGGGAAAAAGACGATGGCTCTGGGGAACCGGCTTGCAATATGATGGGATGGATAGTGCCACAACGGAATCCTTGCTATTGGTGTCGCCCTTCGGGCCTCTGGACATTGGAATAGGTTTCTCCCCGTACAGGTTTGCAGGAGGCGCCGCTCGGCCGCCCACGATCCTTCCTCCACCGCTGCCCATTTTACAAATAGATCCTTATGACTTAGGCGGCCGACAGTATTACAATCGTTCAGAGAAAAGCGGTTCTTTTTCCGGGGACTTTCTTGGCTTCGTAAGATATTCCCAAGGACCTCTTCAAGTCAGGAGTTATAGGCAATTACGGAAGTTTTCATATTGGTCCCGAATCCCGCTTGGGCGGCAACACCTTTTTAGCTCAAGACTCTGAATTGTTTCACGGTTCCGCCTTTATGAAGTACAATAACGGAAGGATTTTCTTCAATACTGAGGCTGCCTGGCTCTACTGGACTGATCGTTTTTCTGGGCAAACGGAGCTAGTGGGGCCGCCGAATCCGAGATATATCGAACAATGGCGATACGTGACGGAGGTTGGAATCATGGTGGGCCCAGCGAAGGTAAGTTTTCTTCAAGCTTGGCTGCCTGGGCCGGACAGAAGAAACGGTGCGTTGATTGGAAAGCAGCCTACTGCATTCGTATGGCATCCGACTTTTGAGAGCCATCTGGGCAATTTTTCACTGTTTCGACCTTACGCTTATATCCTCGCCTATGATTACGGTGCTGGGCTGAAAGTATACGATTTGTCCGCCAACGGCTATATTCGAGACGCTTGGGTGCTGGCGGCGCGCTTGGATTATGCAGTCGCCTCCAATTTGAATTTGTTTGTAAGTGGGGTTTGGGCTGAGAGAACTGCGAAGGGATATGGATGGGGATGTCTCGCTCCAAATGATTCCGCTTTCAATGGAATCCCGAATGACGGCAACATAAGCCTGAATATCAATGGTGCAGCAGGATCTCCAAACATCCCCGACGGAGCTCTCGGTTACGAAGTCTCGACGGGCGCAGACTGGAAGCTTTTGGAAGGATGGACACTGAGCGGTGTGTTCGCTTTCTGGCAGCCTGGCAAATGGTTCAACTATGCGTGCATAGACCGATCAGTTCTCGGCTGGAACGCTCCGAGTCCCGGCAACTTCTACGGGGTTCGGCCGGATAGACACATCGATGCGGTGATTGGAGGGGAGGTCTCGATGATTTTTAGTTTTTAGGGGTTGAGCTGATTTTATCGTTACGGGAAGGATATCAAGATGTCAAAAATATTAACAGTTATCTGTGTGGTTATCACTTTGCTGACGCCGTCCCTTGTTGTTGTGGCGGTTCATTACCCAAGCAGTTTGATTCCATTGGGCTTGGTGGCCTTTCAGAAACCAAGTATTGCCGGATATTATCCAACTTACCAAGAATCGGCCCATGCGGTGGTGACCACGGTCGCTTCCGCTTCTGTTTATGAAGATGAAGACTCCGATAGGAACAAGAAAAACGAAAAAGCCGACAGCGACAAGGAAAAAGAAAAAGATGAGAAGGATGAAGATCAAGGACAAAACAGGCTGTGGGACTCTGTTCTTCTCGGATGATAGGAAAAGGTCGTAACAGATGTCAATCGAGGTAGTACGGTGTCACTTTTTCCCCGAAGGGAAAGGCATTGTCTCAGATCACGATCTACCTCATCCGGTGCTTCAGCTGGGTAACTTACGCAATTCGCCCTGAACCATCCTCATGAACACCTTGATCATGTTCCCCAGCCTGGAAGCGATTTTGAAATACTGGCCCCGATTTCCTCACCGAATTGGTCCGCAGCTTTCTCCGATTCGTTGACCTTCCAACCCGATCCGCAATCACGCCTCGCCTAGCATGAATTCTTGTTCCTTCATAATACAATACCCTCTGAGGCTTCGTGTCCGCGATTCTGACGGCTTTCCCTATCAGATCCAAGGAAAGGGTGTGGGCATTTCCATAAGATTGTCACTGTGCGTAGCCTCTCCCGCGTGCATCTTCCCTTCTTTTCTATATTTGAGGGTCAAGAGGGTAAATCCTTGAGGGATTGATCTGATCAAAAGAATTACGCCCGCATTCAGGAAAGGAGGGCCAACTATGAACCGAGCAGTTGTCAACGTTCTTGTTCGCCGTTGCTGGTGGCTGCGGCAGAGATATTTATAGAAACAATGAAGAAATCAAACAAGGCGAGTAAGTGAACATCCGAGCGGCCCCGCAAGGGGTCGTAGGTTGAACACTACCGCCGCCATGAAAGGAGCCTTTGCCATGGATAGTCGTCATGAACAGCAGGGTATGTGGATTGGCTGGATGATCCTTTTGGTGATCCTAGACAACATCTTATATCCCGTCTTAGGCCCCATTAACGATCTGGCCGCCATAGCCATTGGAGGATATCACGTCCTGAAGAGAAGATGATGTCTGTGCGCCCGCCTGCCTGCGTTAAATCTAAAGAAGAACAGAATACATCAAGAAAGGAGAGAGCATCATGAACACAAATGCTTTCAGAGAAGACGAGCTGGTCACCCGCAAGATGAAGGTCAACGGAGAGTGGCAAAGCCGCACATTTCCCGTTGTTGGCGGCAGATTGCGAATTCTCCACGAGAACAATGATCACCTGGGCATCCAGACTGAAATCATAAGGCTGGACACTGACTTCGTAGTGGTCAAAGCTGCCGTGGAGAGCCAAAGGGGAAAGTTCAACGGCACGGGAACAGCGTCAGGCCAAAGAGATGCAAAACTGGCAGACTCGCTGGTTGAATTGGCTGAGACGAGAGCCATTGCTCGGGCGCTGCGCTTCAGTGGGATAGGCGTTGAATACACCGGCGCCGAGGAAGTCTCCCACGTGGCCGCTGCAGAGCCTGAACAAGAGCAAACTGGCAGCAAAGCCCCTGCACCAGTGTTCCCTGAGAGAGCAATGGCAACGGACAAAACCGTCAAGTGACGGCATTGTCGCACCACTGGAGCGACCAGAGCGCCAGTGGCGCTACGGCTGAGACAGGATCAAAACCGCAAGTGGCGGCATTGGTCAGGCAACCCAGCGCAAGTGAGAGCGCTTTATGCTCTGAGCCAAACGAGCAAACTATCAGGAAGCAGACATTGGAGAGATGCTTGCCCGCTTCGATGTTTCCCGCTTTGAAGACCTCTCCCGTGAATCCGCATCGTATCTGATCGGCCACTTGCAGACAAGAAGTCGCTGCTTAAGCCAACCAAACAAGCACAACCATAAACAATCAAAGGGCGGGACGGGATAGGTATGTCCGTCGTTCCTGCCACATGAGAGGAGGAGAACTATGTACAGATTCGCTCGAATCTTTTGGAAGTCCGTAGCGGAACAAAGCATCTTGAAAAAGAGAATCCGGAAGCTGAAGAGACAACGCAACCGCATGGCAAGGCGTTTGTATGGAAGGAGGGGGAGAAGATGAACGAGCAGGTACAAGAAAAGCCCCATCTGAGCTATTCAGCCAGATCAACTGCTACATGACATGTCCGTTTGAAATACCGTTACCACTACCTCGACAAGATAGAGCCGCCCTTTGTCAGCTCTGCACTGGTTTTCGGCTCCTGCATTCATGAGGCTGTGGGGGCTTTCTATCAGAGCTGTCTGGAAGGAGACCCTCTATCCCCCAGTCAGGTTCATGATGTTTACCGTCAGGCGTGGGAGAGCCATTCCAAGGAGCAACCGATACGTTTCTTCAACGGTGACGCAGCGGAATCTCTCACGACAAAGGCAAAGCGGATGCTGGAGGTGTTCCATGAGGCATTCGATCCGGGCGTTCAGATCATCGGGATCGAGGAACCCTTTGAAGTGGATCTGGGTAAGCGCATTCCTCCACTGGTTGGTTGGATAGATGCGGTGGAGCTGGCGCCGGATGGAACGGTCAGTGTCATTGATCTGAAAACAGCTTCCAAACGCTATTCAGATAATACCGTCCACTCCAACGTACAGCTTACCTGCTATTCACTGGGGGCTAAAGCCCTCGGCTTCAACGGCGATACGCGCTTCCGCCTCGACGTGCTCCTGAAGACTCAAAATCCAGAGCTGATACGATACGAGACCACCCGCAATGATGCTGATCGCGAACGGTTTGTGAAGCTCGTCAAGAGCGTATGGCAGGGAATCAAGAAGGAAGTCTTCTTCCCGAAAGCGGATTGGCAATGTGGCCAATGTCCCTTCCTAGATAACTGCAAGACTGTTCAACGTCAGCGAAAATGGGAATCGAAATGGGATTTTGTTAGTGGAGAGTTTGGGACGTTGAGATTCGACCATTAATGATCTTGACGTGCCTGTCGGCTCCGGATAGTTGGCTTGGGCCAGGAAGAGAAAGGAGCTGACATGGCCAGGGATGTGGTTGCAGAGATCCGGAGAGCTACCCGGAGGAAATTCAGGGCTGATGACAAGATTCGTATTGTGCTTGAGGGTCTGCGAGGGGAGATTTCCGTCTCTCACTTGTGCAGGCGGGAGGGGATCTCGCCGTCTCTTTACTACCAGTGGTCCAAGGCTTTTCTGGAAGCCGGGAAAAACGGACTAACAGTCGATACTAAGCGAGATGCAACCAGGGTGGAGGTCGAGCGTCTCAAGGATGAGAACGAGACGCTTAAGAAGGCGCTCGCTGAGACCATGCTTGATGTCCAACGGCTCAAAAAAAGTCTCGGCATGTGAGAGTGCGGTACCTCCGGATGACACCCGAAGAGAAGCTGGATATTCTCCGTGCTGTGGAGTCCTCACAAGTGACTCTAAAGGAGGCATTGATCCGTCTAGGCGTGCCGTTTTCCACGTACTATCGATGGAAGGCGAACCTTGAACGACATGGGATTGAGGGCCTCCGTGATCGTTCTCCGTTCAAGGGCAAGACGTGGAACGAGGTCCTCCCTCACGAGCAAGAGAGGATTTTAGAGGTCGCCGATCACCATCCCGAATGGTTCTCGCGGGAGATCAGCCTCCATATCTCAGACAACGACGATTTCACCGTATCAGAGTCTAGCGTCTATCGTATCCTGAAACGAAACGGTCTCATCAAGGCCTCTGGGAAAAAGACCTTTCCTGCAGGACCTGAGTATAGGGTGAAGACGAAGGGGATCAACGAAATGTGGCAGACTGATGCAAGTTACCTGCTCGTGAAGAACTGGGGATGGTATTACATGATATCCGTGCTTGATGATTTCAGCCGCAAGATCCTGGCCTGGCTCTTACAGCCTAGCATGGACACGGATGCGTTCAGTGAAGTCATTGAGTTGGCCTGTGAAGTAACCGGCATGGACCGTCTACCACAGGAACATCGAGCAAAACTCCTTTCGGATAGAGGTTCAGCACTCATCTCCAAGCCCTTTGGCGAATACCTCCAAGCCAAGGGGTTGGCCCATATATTCGCTTCTCCTTATCACCCTCAGACCAACGGGAAGATCGAACGGTATCATCGATCCTGCAAGGAGAAAATAAACCGGATCGTATGGGAGTATCCCGACGATCTTGTGCAAGAGATCACGAGTTTTGTCACCTACTACAACACGGGGCGCTATCACGAAGCCCTTGGCAACGTGACCCCTGATGACGTATACTTTGGCCGACGAGAAGCTATATTGGAGCGTCGCAAGAGCCTTAAACACGTAACTCTCATGCGGCGTAGGGACTTAAACCGAAACACCCCAAGACCATCATCTGGGGCTGAAACTCTCCGCTAATTCTGCCACCCAAAATTCCCACTTCTGCTGACGACATACATAACTGGTAAAAGAATTGTCGGTCCATGGCCTGCATTTTGGGCAGGAACAGGGACTCCATCCGGTTGGCTAATCGCTCCGGATTCCTTAGCATGACTTGCCAGTAGTTAATGAGGTAAGAGCATGCGTCATAGCCCCATACTTTGACGCCTTGGGCGCAGAGCGCCAGTTCAACACTTCCGCCTCCAAGAAAGATTGAGGCCACCTCGCTCGCGTTCCGGGGGAAATGTGGGAGGATTTGGCTGACGGCTCTGGTTTTTGCACCAGGCCACCGTAAAATGCTTGCTGATGCCATCTGTTGTCTCCTTTGTGGCGTTTTTTAACAAAATGTTTTGAGATAGAAATTTGTGAATGTGTTATCGCAGAAGGAACCAGAAGAGATTCCTGCCGCTTCCACACTTACTGAACGACTGTCCAACCGCGACGTTTCAACAGTTTTCTCAAATCTCGGTCCGCTTCGCCTCTGATACCGTTAAGAATGTCCAAGGCAGTCTTTCCGTACCGATCCTTGACACTGGTGTCGGCTCCTCTTTCGATCAGAAATCGCGCCTGATCATAGAAACCAAATCGAATCGCACGCATTAAGATGGTGCGACCGTCCCGATCCACTGCGTTGATGTCTGCTCCACGATTGAGCAGGAAGGCGATCAACTGCAGCCAGTTTCTACTAACAAATCCAGCAATCATAAGAGGCGTCGTACCATCGTCATTCCTCTGATTTACATCGGCTCCGTGGTCTATGAGGTGTTTGGCAATGTCGCCCCTCCAATCGAAAACAGCACGACTCAATACGTTAGAGTGATATCCATCGTTGTAATTAGGATTGGCCCCTCGGGCTAGTAGGTCTTTGACCTCCTTCCATGTCCCGTAGCAAACGGCATGCATCAATTCTTTATCTATCGCTCTCTTTGCCTCTTCGGCCTGCCTGATCTCCAAAACGCGAGCGATCTTGGCCTTCACGACAGAGGCTTTCTCCAAACCGGCAGTTGCTCTGTCGGCAAGTTCTTCCTGGTACGCTTCAAAGGATGCCGAGTACGTTTCTTCAAAGTCCTCGTACGTGACCGGCTTGCCCACACCAAAAAACCCCACCAAAAAATCCATCATCAAGCTCGCCATTCGCTCCTGGTCTATGTGTTTACAATATCCCATGGTATTACCTCTCGATAGTTTCGTTTAATCCCCGCGATGCGGGTTATTTTTGACAGGAATACTTCAGATGTCTGGGATTCCGGTCTTCGAATAGAAAAACGCAATTCCGAGTAATTTTCCGAAGCGGCACGTATTCCCCGGTAATTCAATGGTAATTCAACATGTTAAAGGGTATCAGACTGAAGAGGCTAAGGACTCGGCAGCGGGGTCGGGGTCTCGGCGTCTAAAGAGAATGGATATTGACCTAGAAAAAACCCGTCCGAAAATGAACACGTGTGTTGTCAGGGCTAGGCGCACCGCTCTATGCACCCGAGCGAATTTTGAGGAATCCCAGTGTTCCAGTCTACTGGAACACTGGGATACGAAGAGAATATCGTTGGAGCGGCTATCGGCAGAAATCAGCATCCTGCGACTTTGATTTTTCAGACGGGCTGTTTGGTGGACCTGTACCTCTAACTTGACAAGTGTCACATAATACGGGGGCAGGCCAATTCGGTGGCAGCGAATTCGTGTCAGAAATGATTCAAGTGAGACCACGTAGATAGCAGCGAAGAAGAAGTGGATTGCGGCCCTCGGGTGGGGTACACAGGACTTGCCGATCAATGTATCCGCGAGGAAAGCGGATTCTCTCTCCTCCCGGGAATCCTCATATTCATGATGCCGTAGGTGATACACCCGGCCATCCCCCGTCTCTACTTTGAAATAGAGGTAATCCGGTTCGCTCTTCCCATTTTCTCCCTCGTGAAAGAGTCCGTGTGGTGCAAAAAAAATGTTGACATTTGTAGAGTAATTCCGAAAATTATCGAGAGCCGAATGGCATGGTTTGGAAGCGTGGATGGTTGGCGGTCCAACAGATTGAGATGTTGACGTTGGACGTTCAGTAGGCGTCAGGGAGAAAGAACCTTACTGCGTCGTACATTTCCGGCTCAGACTCCCGCATCCGGGAAAAACTACCTATTCATCGTAGCAAACCAGGATCATCTCTGCAGCCTCATTTCTCAACGGAATAAGAGCTTGGTAAGCTGGGGAACGATGCCACCCTTGAAGTGCATCCTGATCCGGAAACTGAATGACCACCGTGTCGGTATGATGATGTTCACCGGCCAACACCGCGGCCTGCCGACCTCGAAAAATGACTTGGGCGCCCCATGGCTCAAGAGTGGCGGGGACTAGTCGACGATATTCCGCCCACTTTTCCGTATCTTTAACGGTAATGTGCCCAATAACATAAGCACTCATGTTTCCCCTCCTGTTCAGCGCAGAGCAACACCTCGGGAATTATGGTGTTGGGCTCTCGATTGTTGATAAACCCAAATCGTGCGGGCCACTATTCAGTCTCTTGTCCACATTAACTATGCATGCGGCGAAGCGCATCGAGTAGGATCTCCACCTCTTGCACAGTGTTGTAATGGCAAAGCCCTATACGCACAAGCCCCCCGCTGTCGAGCAGGCCGAGGCGTTCAACTGCGGACACCGCATAGAAGTGCCCGTGCCACACGAAGATATTCTCATGGTCAAGCCTGCGGGCCACCTCTTCGGGTGGAAATCTGTCCGAGGTCACTGATACCGTGGGGACACGACGGTCAAGATCCTCGGGATCTACCAGTCCGTAGACGCGGAGTCCGCTGATTCCCCGCAAGCCTTCCAGAAGTCTAGCGCACAATGCCTTTTCATATGTGCGGATTGCCGTCATGCCAGACACCAGGTTTTGACGTCGCTCCGAGGGCCTCGCAAAATGGTCGCTGTCATAGTCACCAAATCTCTGCCCCACAGAGGCCAGATAATCAATGGCTGCAAGAGTGCCGCTTATTCCTTCAAAATTATGCGTTCCCGTTTCAAATTTCTCCGGTGGCTCGTTTCCCGCGGGGATCACTTTCATGGCCGGCAAGTCATCGAGGAGATGATATCGGCCGTACAGGATTCCCATATGGGGGCCAAAGAACTTGTAAGCAGAGCAGACGAGGAAGTCACAGTCCAGGGCCGAGACATCAATCGGGCCATGGGGCGCATAATGCACCGCATCCACGAAAGTCCAGGCTCCCACCGATCGGGCTAGCTCCACCACTGTTTTGACTTCGTTGATCGTTCCCAGCGCATTCGATGCATACCCCACCGCGACGAGTTTGGTGCGTTTCGTTATCGCTTGAGCTACGGCGGTCATGTCAAGAGTGCAGTCCGCGGGATTGAAATCCACCCACTGGATTGCAACACCCCGCCGTTGAAGCGCCGTCCAAGGGGATATGTTGGCGTCATGGTCCAGCCTGGTCACCACGACCTCATCGCCTGGGCCTAGCCGCTCCCCAACAGCCTCGCTAACGCGAAACGTCAGCGTTGTCATATTCGGGCCGAAGACAATTTCTTCCGGCCCAGACGCGTTTAGAAACTTCATCACCGCGGTTCTCGCGAGGTAAGTGATCTCGTCAGTTCTCCGGCTGTGAAGAAACACCCCATGGGCATTGCTGTTCGATTTCTTGAAATATTGCTCCATTGCGTCGATTACGGAGCGATGCACCTGGGTCCCACCGGGACTGTCAAAAAAAATAAGAGGCCGCTCCTGGTGCATTTCCCAAAGTGCAGGAAATTCAGCACGTAAGACCTCGACCCCCGCGTGATCCAGAGTCATGTTACTTCATCCTCATCCACCCCGCCTTGCCGGGGCTTATAGCGATACCGTCGAATATAATCCCTTGGGATTCGAGTCGTGATTGCTGGGCCCATTCATCAGGTCTCATCGAAAAGGCTAATTGAAATCCGCGCAGGTGCTTTCGCCGATCGTGCTTCTGACGGAGGATCTAGCCCGTGGTCCCGCGTCGGAGATTACTCCTTGGTCTGGCGAAGCGCCCCGTCGTGTGAGATGATTATTCTCAGAAATTGAATCAAAATCAAGGAGCGATCCGTAGTGACCATTCAGGAACGAACCAGCCGCGCCGTCAAGTCTCTCAGAAAGGCGTTGAACTTACAGTACAGTCAACCCAATACCGTCCGCTCGTACGGAATTGTCAGTCAGACCTTGAAGACTTTAAAAGGGAGTGACAGTGGTACGGATTGGCCACACAGCGCAACCGTGCTAAAATAATGCACACGAACTCAGCCCTTGGAGGAGGGTTTTCATGGAAACTGGTTCGCAGATTCAATCAGTGGCTCGAGCACTGACTATCCTCAACACGTTGGCTGAGGCGCGTGGGGAACTCGCTCTTCATGAGATTGCGGAGCGACTCGGATTGCCCAAGAGCACGGTACATGGCCTTATTTCAACTTTGAAGGATTTTGGCTATATTGAACAGAGTCTGTTTACAGCCAAATATAAGCTGGGGTTGAGGCTTTTTGAGGTGGGAAGCGTGGTTGCGCTGGGCTGGGATGTCCGCACAGTGGCAGCGCCGTACATTCAGAAACTCCTCGATGAAATGCGAGAAACCGTTCATCTTGTGATCCTCGATAAATATGAGGTTCTCTATATAGACAAAAGGGAAACCAGCGAGTCTCTTCGTATAGCTTCGCAAGTAGGGATGCGCCTTCCTGCGCACTGCACAGGGGTGGGAAAAGTGCTACTTGCGCACCTTACACCCGAGGAGAGGCAGGAAATCATTGCAGCCAAGGGGCTGCCGCGCTACACCCGCAACACATTGACTGATGTCGCCTCACTGGAAGCGGAACTTTCCCGCGTTCGGGAACAGGGCTACTCTATCGACAATCAAGAGATTATGGACAGCCTGAAATGTGTAGCAGCGCCCATCCGAGATCAGAGCGGGAAAGTCATCTCAGCCATTAGCCTTTCCGGACCGATTTCACGAATGCAAGGCCAGCGCTTTCAGACTGCGGTGAAGCTCGTTACTAAGACCGCCGCCGATATATCAGCGAGTCTTGGGTATCGCGCAGAAAACCAGGAGAGGCAAAATCGGTCAGAAGAGGAAGCGCGGGGCTATTCCAGGACAGGCCGCGGAAGTAGGTAACTGAGTCTTGGGCCCTGTCTTGTGGGACCGGACGGAAGCCGACATCGGTTGCCGCCTGTCGAACATGCCTACACGCTGCCATCTTATTGACCAAGAAGAATCTGAGGATTTTGCGCAAGAGCTACGGGACAACTCGAGGCCGCCCTTCAAACGGAACGGGTGCTCTCATAATTGTGGATCACAGGCCATGGTAGGTTTTCATCACCAAGCGCTAGCGGGAGAAGAGGAGGTCTGTATCGTGGCAACGCATGTGATGAGGGCAACTTTTTTCCTTGACACGATTTTTGGCTTTGAATTACTCTCTATTTGATCGCAAAGGGAAAAAGGGAGGGTGGTTCGGCCATCCGGAACGCTATTCGCCATTATCGAACGCATGGATATTAGAGCTTACCTCTTTCAACCCCTAGTCGGCGCCTCATTCGTCGCTGAGATGACTGCCGCCGAGCCAGGATTCCTTGCCGGAACCGAACTCGCTCGCATGCGTGGCCATGAACTCGAGTTCCAACTTGAATTGCTTGCATCCGATGGCACGCCTGTGAGTGCCGGCTCCAGTGTGCTTCGGCTAATCGCCTCTGCTGAGGAGATCGCCCGAGGAGAGGAGGAGCTCCTGGCTTGTGTGGGCAAGGCCTCTGGAGTCGCGACGGCATCCGCAAGCATGGTGGCAAAGGCTGCCGGGAGGGTCCGCATTGTGTGTGGAGCCTGGAAAAAGGTCGCTCCTGAATTGCGAATGGGGCTACGACATGCCGTCGCCGTGGGAGGTGCGGGCATTCGCCTGGTTGATGAACCCTTTGTGTACCTGGATAAGAACTATGTGAGGATGTTTGGGAGCATCTCGAAGGTTGTTGAGAGGGCCCGTGGGGCAGATGGCCGCACTGTGGCCGTCCAGATTCGGGGAGACACCGATCTCATCGCAAAAGAGGCCAGTGAAGCGTTCAAGGCTGGGGCTGAGGTTCTTATGGTTGACACGGGAAACATAGCCAATCTTCGCTCTGTTGTGGGAGTGGCGAACAGTGAAGGCTTCAGAGAACGTGTGAGGATTGCTTTCGCCGGTGGCGTCACTTCTTCGTCTCTTGATGACGTGATCGGCGCCGGCGCGGACATTGTTGATGTTGGCCGTTCTGTGATTGACGCTCCCTTGCTGGATTTCCGTTTCGATGTCCTGGATAAAGTCTGATCTCTTGGGTGTAGAGACGAGGCTGATTTATGGAATGGGATCTTCTGGAGAAAACGACCTTCTGGATTGAGGGAGCTTATTTAGACGGAGCCAACCTTGGGGATGTGGCGGCTGCGGCTGCCTCTGCTCTCGGACTTGAGTCGGATGAGGTTATGGTCGTTGACGTCCAGAATGAGATTGTGGCCTTTGATCTCCTCCGCCGACAAGTTGAGGCTGAGTCGATTGCCGGAAAGTCCAGAGAGATTCTCCGCCACCTGGCGGAGGTGACCGGAGTGACCTTGTCCGATGATTGCTCGGTCCACTCGGAGGGAGTGCTGGGATTCATTGCCCTGGAACCCGACGCGGCCCAGAGGATGATCTCACGCTCAGAAGAGATGGGTGCGGCCGTGGCAGAAGCTGTGGCCCGGAGGGCTTGCGTTTTTGCATCGGGATCTGAGGTCATTGCCGGGAACATTGAGGACACAAACTCTCCTTATCTTATCGAAGCTCTCACCGAGGCAGGCTTTCGGGCCGAATTCGGCGGAATTATCCAAGACAGCACTGCCGCGGCTGTGAACCGACTTGAGGAGGCCTTGATGAAGGGCTTTGGTCTCATCGTCACGACCGGCGGAGTAGGCGCGGAGAACAAGGACCATAGCATTGAAGCGGTTCTGCGGCTTGACCCAAGCGCGCACACTCCGTGGATTCTCAAGTTTACTCCCGACATGCGGCGGCACCACAAAGAAGGCGTGCGCATTGCGGTCGGACGAGTGGGCATATCTCGAATAGTTTCACTGCCCGGGCCGCATGTCGAAGTGCGGGAAGGGTGCCGGGCTCTCCTGGCGGGTCTTAGTGGTGGGCTGGATGATGCTGCCCTGGCTGAGGCGGTCGCCTCGGCCATACGTGAACGCTGGCTTACCCGCATGGGAAAGGAAGAACACCACCATGGACATTAAGGCTGTCGCGACCGATCTGGTACGGAGCGGAAAAGAGCACTGCTTCAATTGATCCCCTAACGGTTACGTATCCGGGCATTACCGTTGAACAGGCCTATGAAGTCCAGCTTAGAGGCGTGGAAATGCGGTGCGCCCAAGACGCACGACGGATAGTGGGCAAGAAGATCGGACTTACTTCCGTTGCTATGCAAAAGCTTCTTGGCGTGACCGAGCCGGATTACGGGCATCTCTTGGACCACATGCTTGTCATGGAAGGAGTTCCCATTCCTCGAAGTGAGCTTCTGTTGCCGAAGGTGGAAGGGGAGATTGCCTTTGTGCTGAAGAGCGCACTCAAGGGCCCAGGACTGACCATAGCCGATGTGCTTCGGGCAACCGAGGGCGTTATGCCGTCGATCGAGATCGTGGACAGCAGAATTAGAGACTGGAAGATCAAACTTCCCGACACGATTGCGGATAATGCATCGAGCGCGAGATTTGTGCTAGGAAGCCGTCTCGTGCCGGTCAAGAACTTAGATCTTCGTCTCGTAGGGATGGTATTTGAGAAAAACGGTGAAATCGTAAGTACCGGCGCGGGAGCTGCGGTGTGGGGTCACCCGGCAGCTTCTGTGGCATGGTTGGCCAACAGGCTCGCGGCTTTCGGCATATCCCTCGAAGAGGGTGAAATCATTCTTTCGGGAGCTATTACGGCCGCTGTTGATGCTCAGGCCGGCGACTTCTTCCATATTGCGTTTCAGGATCTGGGTACCGTCGGAGTGCGGTTCGCTCTGAGTCGCGGTTGGTTGAGGAAACGATGAGGCCGATCCGTCCGGGCGGGTCGGGCTATTAGGGTTTTATCCATCGGATTGTGCCATAGTTGAACGGTTCATCCGTGGCACTATCGCATGGAACCGGGTGAGAGCAGCAGAGCTGTGGCGACGGATAACATTGAATGCCCGATCGTTTGCCACGACAGAAGGAGGTGACGGGAAATGAAACTCATAACACTGAAGCCGGTTGTGGATCCGGAAAAATGTAAGGGATGCAAGACCTGCGTGAAAGTGTGTCCCGTGTTGGCCATGGGAATGGAGGATAAGCTGGCGGTAGTCAACCTTGAGCGCTGCCGAGGCTGCGCTGACTGCGAACAGCGGTGTCCCGAGTACGCCATTGCCATGGTGCTCCGGGAAGAGCCTGTAGTGGCCAAAGTTGACATGGCGGGTCTTGACTACCAGGAGATCGCAGCTCTTTGCCGCAAAGCGAGATTTCATCCCGAGCAGGTAGTGTGCTACTGCACGGCAACCAGGGCAGACGAGGTGGCGGCCGCAATCATGCGAGGAGCAAAGAGCCCGGACGATATCTCCTACATGACCGGTATGCGGACCGGCTGCAAAGTTGAATGCATTCAGCCTATCTTGCGGCTCCTCGAAGCTGCCGGTATAGAACCCAAGCCAACTCCCGGCGGCTGGCAATGGTACGGCCGTACGATAACCGCCTGGGAGATTCCGGAGGAAGTCAAGAAGAAGTACGCGAGTCGCGGTTTCTACTTTGACGAAGACATTGACCTCTTGAACCGCGTAGTGAACGCCCCTCTTCAGGGAAAGGAGTGATAACCCATGCGCCCTCCCATTACCCCAATCGCACCTCGGCAGTCGCAGTATGGGATAGATCCTTCGCTTGTAAAAACCAGGGTGTGTGAGCTTCCGGGGATGACTTCCGTGACACTTCGCGAGCTATTCCCGGACTTGCCGTCTGTAATCTTTCCGTCGGACGAGGGAATCTCGGCAGTGCGACGCCATACCGAAGCAGGCCCTGAGTAACGTGGACATGAGTAAAATCAAACCCGAGCACAAGGTGAACATCCTCTCTTCGCATCACGGCTTCACACTTCTTGGCGGAGAGCCTTATGCCGAGATGCTTCGAACCATCCGGGATGTCATTGAAGAGAAAACAGGCTGCAGCAATATTCGTCTCAGAGCAGGCGTGGGATTGCGTTTCCGAGAAACCGAAGAGTATATACGTCGGTATAAGCTTGACGAGCACTTCAAAGGAAAGGCCAGAGGGGTGGCTCCTGTTGATGAGGGGATCCCCATCGAAACCGAAATCGGAACCCTTTATGGCATCAAACGCATCTACGACGCCGATTGGATCGTCCACGCACACAACAGCGATGTTCGCGAAGTGCACTTTCATCGGATGGTGGACCGGGCAGTAAAACCCTTCGGAATGTCGTATGCCCGTCTTGAAACACGGTCTACTTACCATCAGAAACCTGGGGCCCAGAGCTGCGAATTTCATTGCCAGGGCTATCTTCGATTCACCCTTCGTTCAGGACAAATTCGCGTTTTCCTGCTTTTTGACTGTAGCACCGCACGGAATTCTCGGTGTGGATGCAGACAGCGACTTGTACCGCCTTAATAACAGGGTAACGGAAGTGGGCTGCCGCTACTACGGCAAGATGATGACTCTTTTCGGCGAGATTGACGAGTGCATCGCCGCTCTCGATTTCCCTTGCCCTGTGGTCTACGTCTTCTCCGCCGGAGTTATTTACGCCAACTTTGCAGGCGCAAACACGGACCTTTTTGATCTAGAAATGCCTCTGCCGGCGTACACCTGGTACACGGAGGCATTTTATGGCAGGAAAGGCCGTCCCCTTCTTCCCGACATTCCCCTCATTGAACCCGGCCGTGAAGATGTGCGTGCACAGCTATGCGTGGACAGGCTATCCCAGTGCGTTTTTCAGCGAGCACATTCCAACGGTGGTCGTGGGGCAGGCCCAGGCGGATCTTTTCGACCGCGACCCTCAGAATCTCAACTACATGAAGCACGCTTTGGTGTCCGAATCCACCGAGGCAGCAATAGATTTTGCTCGGAAAGTCGCGGGGACGGAAAAAATCCTTATTTTCGATGGTGCCCCGGGCGGGATTAATCTGAGCAAACCATTGGCAGATTTCCTCCTGAAAAAGGCTCCTGAGGTAAATCGCCGGGTGGAGGAAGACCTCATGCCGAAATGGCTACGGCAGAGGGGCGTTGATCTAAAGGCAGTCGCATAACGTGGGCACTACTTGGGCTCAAGTTTCGTCTTTATTGGGTCGCCATAGAGGCATTCGGGAGAAAGGGTTATGGTAGCACGGTTTCCCCACCGTATCGCTCGCGCCCAAAAGGCAATGGTTGAGGCAGGGTATGACGTCCTGGTTGTCACCAACCGTGAAAACCTAATCTATTTCACTGGAGTGACCCAAATAGAATGCCTTGGGGTTCTCGATCCCTAGAGAGGGAGAAGCCTTCGCCATCGCACTCTGGCTCGATGCCGAGTACGTTCAAGAGCGTTCCGGACTGCAAACGAGGGCATATCACTTCCCGAGACAGAGTCTCGGCGAAACCGTGGCCTCGTGCATCAAGACATTCGGCCTTTATACGCCTCGCATCGGCTTTGAGCGTTATTTTGTGGACTACTCGGTGTACGAAGCCATTAGAGGTGCCTTCTCAGAGGCGAATTTCAAAGGGGCCGGTGAACTGTTCTATCGTTTACGCGCGGTGAAGGAGCCCGAAGAGTTGGCGTTGATACGAAAGGCGGCTGCGACGGCCTGTGAAGGAATGGGGGCAGCCATGAAGGCTGTGCGTGCAGGGGTGACAGAATTGGAAGTGCTGGCTGAGGCCGAGTACGCTTTATTAAAGGCGGGTTCTTGGGGGTCGCCGTTTCGAGCTCAAGTGGTGTCCGGAGATCGCACTCTCCTGGCCCACCCGACCGCAAGTGACAAGGTGATTAGATCAGGAGATGTTGTGGTAGTCAACCTGGGAGCCACATGCGAAGGGTACCGTGCGAAGCTGACCCGTACGGCCGTTGTGGGGGATATTCCGGCAGATCAACGGGAGGTGCACTCACTGCTTGTCCGTGCCTTGGAGCAGGCAGAGAAGGCTCTCCGTCCTGGCGCAACTTCCGGCGAGGTGGACGCTGCCGCCCGCGACGTAGTGAAAAACGCGGGTTATGGAGACTCTTATCTTGAGTCGGTCGGCTACGGCGTGGGACTCCGCCAGTCTGAATTCTACCCCATCATTGGGCGCGGCCGAAGTGAGATTATAAAAGCTGGGATGGTGATTGGCTTGCTTTTGCCGACCATCTATCGAAAAGGTATCGGGGGTCCCAGAGTGACCGACGTAATCTACGTCGGCAAGGACGAAAACGAGATCTTTACCGCTTTCCCCCGGAACCTCGTGGAGATCTAATACCAATGCGCCGTCGAACAGGTGATCCGGCCGCCGGCGGGACTGACAGCCGTTTCGGGCGAATCTCCGGAGGGCGGCCAGGTCGTGCCGTCCGCAGCGCAGGATACTTGCCCGAAACGGCACGAACTGCTGTCCTGAAGCACTGTGCCCTTGAAAGCGCATTTGTATGATGCGTCCACCTCACTGGCCGAAGGCCGGCGAAATCAGCTTATCCAGCGCAGCATGCGCAACGATTTCAGTCCGGTCCGACGGCTGCATCCACTTCGTCGCAGACCGAGTGGGCGAAGTGTCATGGTTTTTCGACAGACTTCAATTCTCGAGGTTCTTGAGAGAATTTCGTTTGCGAGGAGAGAGCCGTTCACATGGATCCGGCGATCATTGTAACAACCATACTGCATGGTCTCACTGTAGCGATGGTGCTCATGCTTGTAGCGGGCGGGCTTACCATCATTTTTGGCATGATGGATGTGCTTAACTTTGCACATGGCTCTCTGTATATGCTCGGCGCCTACATGGGCTATTCGCTCGCAATGGCCACCGGCAGCTTTACTGTTGCGCTCTTGTTCGCCCCGGTTGCTGTTGGCGCCATCGGTTTCTTCATCGAGTACTTTTCTCTTCGACCTCTGTACGGGCGGCCACCGTTGCACCATTTACTCCTCACTTTCGGCATCAGCCTAATCGCGCAGAATGCCATAAAATTCATCTGGGGAAATGACATCTACTCAGTGGAGCCGCCCGAAATTCTGAGTGGTGCTGTAAGCTTTTTTGACATTTACTACCCGAAGTACCGCCTCTTTGTTCTGGCGTTCAGTGCTTCTCTCGCACTGATGATCTGGTACTTGATTACGAGAACTCATTACGGAGTTGTAGTCAGGGCCGGAACAGAAGATATCGAGACGTTGGAAGCCTACGGGATTGACACGCGCAAAGTCTTTACAGGAGTCTTCGTGGCTTGTTCCGCGCTCGCAGCGATGGGCGGGGTGGCCGTGGCCCCGATGCGCACCGTGTACCCGCAGATGGGTCTGGACATTATCATTGATGCTTTTATCGTTGTCATCGTCGGCGGATTGGGAAGCATCAGAGGAGCCGTTATTGGCGCCCTGATAATAGGCCAGGCTATTCAGTTGGGAGCCGTCTTTCTGACCGGGTTCGGAGACGTGGCTATCTACATCGTAATGGCCGCCATATTGCTTCTTAGGCCCCAAGGATTAGTCCCGGAAACGACTTGAACCGATTGTTGGAAGCTGCATGCTGAAAGATTGGTCGAACCATGATTAGTGGACGAAAAAAGTTTTACGTCCTTATCGGTTTCGGCGCCCTGGCTCTGCTGCCTCTGGCCTCGCCTACGCTGATGTCAACCTATTACCTTGACCTTTTGACGAAGGTGTTGATCTTCGGCATAGCTTTGCTCGGGTTCGACATCCTGGCTGGATACACGGGCCTGGTGAGCCTGGGCCACGCCCTGTTCTTCGGTTTGGGCGGGTATTGCGCAGCCTACACCATGAACAATTATTCCACGAATCTGGTGCCCGCGCTCATGGTGGCCCTTCTGTGTGCCGCCTTCGTGGGCCTGATCGTAGGGTATCTTTCCACCCAGACAAAAGACATCTTTTTCGTGTTCCTCACCTTGGCCTTTGCCCAGTTCTTCTATCTCGCTGCATTCAATCTGACTACCATCACGGGCGGTGACAACGGCATAACTATTCATAAAATCACTCTGGGCTTGCCGCGAATATGGGAAATCGGTGTGCCGAGGCCCTTTGGGTTTTATTATCTTGCACTGTTCGTCTTCTTTGTAGCGTACCTGATATGCCTCAAGGTTATCTCAGGCCCCTTCGGCAAAGTGCTCGTAGCCATACGAGAGAACGAAGAGCGTATAACTTTTCTCGGTTACAATGTCCGCCGCCTCAAGATTAAAAGTTACATGATATCGATCAGCCTGACCACAGTGGCGGGCGTCCTCTTTGCCAGCTATCAGGATTTTGTCTCTCCCGGAATGCTTCATTGGATACTTTCAGGCGATTTCATTTTGATGTCGGTGCTGGGAGGCATGGGAACGCTCATTGGGCCGGTTATTGGAGGAGCGATTGTTCTCATACTTGGTGATCTGCTCAGTTCTTTCACCGAAAACTGGATGATCTTCATAGGCGCTTTCTTTGTGCTGACTATAATCTTTGCGCCGAACGGCGTGGTGGGGCTTATCTCGGGGAATCATTGGAGCCGGCGGTAGATGTTACTTGGAGTCAACAACATCACCAAGACTTTCGGGAACCTGCCTATCCTGAATGACTTGACGTTTCAAGTTCGCGAGGGAGAGTTCAAAGCCGTCATTGGGCCCAACGGTGCTGGTAAAACCACCCTGTTTAACGTCATCTCGGGCCGCTTTGCGCCCGACAGGGGTACCATCGAATTCCTTGGGAAGAACGTTACCGGAGCGAAACCCCATGTCCTTTCCGGAATGGGCCTGGCGAGATCGTTCCAGATTAACAATTTTTTCCCGAGGCTCAGTGTTGCTGGACAATATACGGCTAGCCGTCCAGTCTCGCCTGAAACACGCTACGTCCATTTGGCGCAATTCAGTCGATTCCGGGCTCGTTGGGGAGAAGACCTTCGAAATAGTAGAATCAGTGGGACTTTCCCATGTTGAAAACGAGGTTTCTCAGAATCTCTCTTATGGTGACCAACGGAAGCTGGAAATTGCCCTCGCAATGGGTACGCAACCGTCGTTGCTCATGCTTGACGAGCCAACGTCGGGAATGAGCCGATTCGAGAGCCGATCCATGATTGAATTGGTGACCCAGCTTTCCAAGAAAGTGACCATCGTCCTGATAGAGCATGACATCGATTTTGTCATGAGCGTGTCAGACAGCATCATGGTGATCCACTACGGCCGAAAAATAGCCGAAGGCACGCCCGAAGAAATTGCCAATAACTCAGAAGTCCAAAATGTTTACCTGGGGGGCTTGTAGACTATGTTGGCGCTGAAAGGGGTCCACACCTATTACGGCCTTAGCCACGTTTTGCACGACGTCAGCCTGCAATTAAAGAAGGGCGAAGCCGTTTCCTTAATAGGACGCAATGGCGCGGGAAAAACCACGCTTATGCGCACTATTATGCAGTTGACGCCGCCGGCGCAAGGCTCGGTAACTTGTCGTGACATTGCCCTCAACGGGCTGAAACCTCACATGGTCTACAAGATGGGCGTGAAACTGGTTCCTCAGGGACGACAAGTATTTCCGAAACTGACGGTAGAAGAGAACCTTAGGTTGGCTCTGATCGGTCAGAAGGTTGCGGACTGGAAATCTGAACTGGATGGTGCGTATGAGTTGTTTCACGTACTGGGAGTGCGCCGCCATCAGAAAGTGCGGGGCCTCAGCGGTGGAGAGAGGCAGATGCTGGCCATTGCCAGAGCTCTCTTAGGCTCTACTTCCGTGGTTCTTATGGATGAACCCACGGAAGGTCTGGCCCCCATAGTTGTCCGCGAGTTGCGGGATTTCCTTCTCAATCTGAAAAAAACCGGTCTGGCCATCTTGCTGGCCGAGCAAAACGTTAAAATGGCCCTCTCAGTGTGCGACAGACATTACATACTGGAGAAAGGAGAAATCCGGTTCTCAGGCACGACAGAGGACCTGAATCGCAATGACGCTGTACTGATGCAGACTTTGGGTGTTACGAGTAATTCGGCTCCTATAATCCCTGAGTGCGATGTCGAACAAACAACGGAAAGGAAGATGCCATGACGCAAGAAAAGAAGGGTGTTTCCAGAAGAACGTTCTTGAAGGAAACTGCTGCAATCGGCGGAGCCGCGGCTTTCTCAGGTCTGGCTGCGGATATGTTAACAAGTGCGCCCGCGTATGCGGCGGAAGGTTCCGGCCCCATCAAGATTGGCGTAGTGTTGCCGTTCTCGCTGTCATACAAAGTCATTGGGGATCGAGTGACTGCCGGACTTGAATTGGCGCTTCATCAGTCCGGCAATAAATTCAAGGGGCGGACGTTCGAGGTGATCAAGGAAGATTCTGAAATGAAGCCTGATGTCGGGCTCACCAAGACGCGAAAATTGGTAGACAAAGACAAGGTGAACTTTCTGGTGGGGCCGGTCAGTAGCGCTGTAGCGGTGGCCATGCGCAACTACGCCCATGAGAAAAAGGTGCCCATGATCATCCCGACCGCGGGGAACGTCGAGTTGGCAGGCAATTTGTACAGCCCGTACGTGTTCCGTTCATCCATAAGTCATTGGATTTTTGCTTATCCTATGGGGATGTGGGTCAAGAAAAACCTTGGCGACGACTGCTTCGTGGCAGGAGCCAACTACGCAGCCGGGCAGCACCAGGTTTGGGCTTTTACGACGCCTTCCGGGGAGAGGGTGGCAAGATCGCGGGGGCCGTCTGGCCACCGTTGAACGAAAAGGACTACTCGCCCTATTTGACGAAAATTGCCACCTCCGGAGCAAAAAACTATTTCGGATGGTTCGCCGGGAACGATGCGGTGAATTTCTGTCGCCAGGCCGATCAGCTCGGCTTGCGCAAGAAAATGAAGATGACCACCACCGGATGGTTTTTTGAGGACAATTTGCTGGTTGCCCAAAAAGAGACAGCGGTAGGTTGGTATTGCTGCTTCAACTGGGCCACCACGCTCGATACCCCCATGAACAAGGAATTCATAAACCAATACAAACAGTTCACGAAGAATGATCCGTCGGTCGCGGTCTCCATGAGTTCGGTCCACGGGTACGATGCCGGCCAGATGATACTCAAGGCTCTGGAAAAGACCGGGGGAGACACGGACCCGGACAAGATCGTTCAGGCCATGGAATATATGAAATTCGAAAGTCCCAGAGGATCTGTTGAATTGGACTCCAACCACGAAATGGTGCAGCCGATGTACATCGGTGAAATAGTAAAGAACGGAGACGTATTCGAACCGAAAATCCTTGAGAACGTCGGCAGGTGGACGACTCCTTTCCTTGGCGCACGCGGCATCAATGCCATAGGGCAGCCTTTTATTGTGAAGTGAGCAAGCAGGTCAGGTGATCTGCGGTATTCCAGATCTTTTTGACGCGAAGCGTGGCAGCAAGCCGTCTTCTGCCGGGTGCCCGGGTTCGTGTCCCCTGCTGTTGCCCGCCACTCAATTCTGATGGGGGCTGGCAACAGCAGTGAAGCATTTTGACAAAATGGAGGTTACAATGTCCCACGTTGTAGGCCGCACGGCAAACAATGACTCTCCAAAATTCTTATTGGGCAACGAAGCCTTGGCCAGAGGTGCTATTGAGGCGGGAATCAGCTTTGCTGCCGGCTACCCGGGCACGCCCTCATCAGAAATAATAGAAACTCTCGCCAAGTCCGCGAAAGATTCGAATCTGTACGTAGAATGGTCCACCAACGAGAAAGTTGCCGCGGAGGGGGCTGCTGCAGGTGCCATAGCTGGTTTGAAGACCTTGGTTGCAATGAAGAACGCCGGCCTGAGCGTGGCACTGGACTTTCTCACACACTTGAGCCTTACCGGGCTAGGAGACCAAGGGGGCGCTCTGGTCGCGGTCGTTTGCGATGATCCCGACGCTCATTCGAGTGGTGACGAGACCGACTCTCGCTGGCTGGCCAAGTTCGCTTACACGCCTCTCATGGAACCTAGCACGGTGCAGGAAGCCCATCAGATGATTCAGGCCGCGTACGAGCTGTCACAGACACACCGATGCTACGTCATATTGCGGAGTTACACCCGACTGTCTCACGCGAGCAGTCTGGTTAAGATGGGTGAGATACAACCGAGCCAACCCAAGGCTCGCACCGACCCCTCGTCGTGCCTCACTCCCTATCTCGCAAAGCCCAAGCATGATGCGGTCTTGGGAAAACTTGAACAAATAGAGAAAGAGTTCGATGCTTCGCCGTTTAACGAGTACTTGGGTCCCGACACACCGAAATTGGTGGTCGTTTGCAGCGGAAGTGGCGTGACTAGCGCAACCGAAGCCATTGAACTGCTGGGATTGGAAGAATCAGTAGGTATACTGAAGCTTGGCACTTTGTGGCCCTTCCCCAAGTCATTCGTTCAACGGCACTTGAAGAGTATTGCCAAGATTCTCGTTGTGGAAGAGGTGGATCCGTTCGTGGAACTCCATGTCAGGGAGGCCCTTTATGATGTGAAGCCAGCGAAACAGTCGGTGTACGGCAAGCTTTCAGGGCACATTCCCGGTTATGGGGAGATTGACTCTGACAGGATTGTCCAAGCGTTAAGCTCAATCTTGAAACGGGACTACCAGTCCAGGTCCGCAGAATACAGCAAAGCCGCACAGTCGGTCGTGGACGATGTCTTGGTCAGTCGAGGTCTAACCTGGTGTCCCGGGTGCCCTCATCGGGGCAGCTTTTGGGCATTGGGCAAAGCGTTGAAGGCCGACAAGCGTGACATCTATGTCACCGGCGACATTGGGTGCTACACCCTGGATGTTTTTCCCGAAGGCAAGTGTCAGATGAATCTGTTACACGCTATGGGATCCGGGGTGGGCTTGGCCGCGGGATTGGGCCAACTCGGCAAGTTCGGGTACGATCAACCTGTCATATCTATCTGCGGGGATTCGACATTTTTTCATGCGTCACTTCCGGGACTGGTCAATGCAATTTACAACAAATCCAACATGATTCTCGTCATTCTGGACAACCAGGCCACGGCCATGACAGGATTCCAGGCCCATCCCGGTGTCGGGTATAACGCGATGGGCGAACCAGCCAACCGAATAGACATCGAGAACCTGTGTCGGGCGCTCGGCGCAACGGTCACAGTATCGGATGCGTTTGACATTAAGGGTACTACTGCGAAGATTCGAGAGCTTTTGAAAGTGAACGAAGGGGTCCGAATCCTAATCCTCCGGAGAGTCTGTGAACTTCTCCGCATGAAAAGAGAGAAAAAGAAGCCACTTGTAGTGAAGGTGGATACCCAGAAGTGCAAAGGCGAAAAGTGTGCGATTTGCTACAGCGCTTTTCGCTGTCCTGCATTTATGCAGGACACTGATACAGGCAAGGCTTCGATCAGGGAGGAGGCCTGTCCGGGCTGCGGTGTCTGCATAAGCATTTGTCCGTCCAAGGCCATTACCGGGGAGGTACAAGCGTCATGAGCTTGAACGTTGATCCGCTGAATCTAATTGTATGTGGAGTGGGTGGACAAGGGAATATCCTGATATCCAGAATGATCGGACGGATATTGTCGCGCAAAGGCTATTACGTTACGATCGGTGAAACCTTTGGAGCGGCGCAGCGCGGAGGCGCTGTACACAGCAGCATGCGCATTTCTAAGAAGCGCTACTATGGCCCGCTTATTCCCAAAGGCAGGGCACACATCATCGCAAGCTTGGAGCCACTGGAAACATTGAGGATACTAGCAGCCTACGGCAATGAAAATGTGCTGACCGTCACGAACACACAACCCGTGTATCCAGTGGCAGTGCTGTCGCGCAAAAGAGAATATCCGGACCTCGCGATGCTTAAGAAGAATGTCGTGACTCTGTCTCGAGCCGCTTGGCTGGTGAACGTGACGCAGATGGCTCTTGAGCTAGGGGCCCCAATCGCAGCAAATATTATTTTGCTCGGAGGCTTGCTCGGAACGGGCAAGATGCCTTTGTCAAGTGCAGAAGTTGAAGAAGAAATCAGGTCAACTTTCCCGGCTTCCGCGGCGGAACTCAATCTCACGGCATTAGAAATGGGACGAGAAGCAATCGTATCGTCGGCTCCCAGCTGATTGTCTCTCCTGCTGAGCCACAGATTTCGACTACTTCATACAAAGATGACAGCTTTAACTTATAAGCGGATTGCGTTGATATACAAGTATAATTTGCCTAGGGCTACAGGTCGAGGAAAACTGCAGGACGCCAAAAAGCGCTTTGAAGCTCGCTCCTCGTACTGCCAGGCATGGAAATCGGCTACCGGGTTCAAGGCGTGAGGTCGTGTCTAATGGTACCCTTTCAGGGGGAGGTGGCGCCCCGAATACGACACCTTCAGACCTCAAAGCTCATTGAACTATCGCCCGCCTGCTCCTGAGGCTATACTCACAACATGGATCGTCCATACTATACAGGGAGATCCGTTGCCTATCCCATGAGGCCAATTTATTATAACGATAAGTTAACAAGTGGCGCATATTACGGTGGCAGGACACTCGACCAGGTGGTCAACTGCTCGTCGTCACAATTAATTGCCAAGCAATAGGCTTCCGACCTTCTTTGTGCTGATGATGGTCATTTGGTGGCAAAGTCTGGCCGTGTAAAGCAACTATCTCGCGGGGACATCCCTGACACAGATAGATGCCTGAAATTGGTGCAGGGCTACCGGGACTATATGTTTCGTTAAAGATCGGGTCGTTGCTTAGGTGGACAAATTCTTTAGATTTACATTGAGTTAAAGGGAAGGCCGTTGATGCGCCACCTGGTTATTTTCCAGAGCAGTCTTACGGTGAAAATTCTGATTGACTAGAAGTAGTGCGGTGAGGTACGCTCAGAAACAGGAAAATACAGGCTTTTTTATCAACTTCAGGACGGTTTTGCCTTCGTAGGGTCTTCTAGGAGTCAGCCACGGCAACCCTTTTCGGTAGCAGGAGAACCATCTCTCGCCCCGTTATCGCCCCGCAGACCGCCAGAATGGCAAGACCACCGCATAATTCCGGATCATCATGATCTTGTTCGAAATAATATCCCAGGTTCTGGTGCCCAGCAACATAAAACTCTGACAGAGCCTGGCCGATTGGCTTGCCAGATAATTCATGAAGAAAGGAGTTCAACCGATGGGAGCGGATCTCAGCCGGATCGACATCCTAACCAGGCGTGAAATCGAAGCCCTGATAAGCGGACCGTCTGATCAGAGCCTTTATTAAGGAAGTGGGGCAAGAAAGAGCCCTCACGATAGTCAGCACCGTAATCAAGTCGCTGCGTTCGAGAACGGCGTGCAGCTGGCAAAGCAGATGGGCGACAACAGCCTCGCCGCTTTTGCCCAAGGCCTCAGTGCCTGGGGCGCAGGTGGGGCCTACGAAATGGAGCAATTGGAGCTTTCTGAGACAAGATATGAATTCAATATCAACCGATGTCAGTACGCTGAAATGTACAAGGAATTGGGGATGGCCGACCTCGGGGTCACCCTTTCTTGCAGCCGGGATTTCGAACTTCTTGCCGGTTTTAATCCGAGGATGAAGCTGGTTCGTACCAAGACTATCATGGAAGGCTATGATCATTGTGATTTCCGAATCACGATGGAATAGGGCTTCTTCAAAAAGCCTGTCCAACGATGGAGGGACAATCATGGATGAATTTGATGGCGTGACGGTTTTCAGAATAGGAGGAGATCCGTACACGAAGGAAGATTTGATGAAAATGGAGCCTGTCTGCCTAAGGGCTTTGCTCAGGGAGCGAGTTCATCACACAATTGAGGTGGAGATTTACCCTGTTATGCTTCGACGAAAAAAGATGCCTGCCAAGTTAGGCCTACAGGCCCAGTTAATCATGGATGTCTGGATAGAGCGCGGATTCAGCGTTGAAGATGAGGACCTGCGGTGGTGTAAGAAGTATATTGCGCTGGCTGCTGAAATGAGAGCCGGCAAGAAAGTTGAATTGGAAGAAGATTTGCCGGTCCCGTTCACTGACAATGAAATGGACGTAGTTCACAAGTTGATCCGGGGGCGCCGCTCGGTCAGGGACTGGCTGCCTAAACCCGTGCCCGAAGAGATGATCGAGCAGATTCTCGAGGCGGGACGTGCCGCCCCCAACGGATGCAATCTGGATATTGTCCGCTTTGTTGTAATCCGGGACCCTCGTGAAGCCAAAATGGTCTGGAGCGACATTCCCACTCCGATGGACCAATGCGTCCTGCTTGTCGTGTGCTACGATGCTCGCGTGTATCCCACTGTTGGTCATGACAAAATGGTGCCGCACAACATGCTATATGACTGCGCTGCGGCTGCCGACCACATGTGTTTAATGGCGCACGCGCTTGGTCTGGGCGCTGTATGGTTATCGTGCACTGAAAAAACGGCCAAAAACTTCCAGAAGAAGTACGGCTTGCCCGATTACATCAAGCAGGCCCTCCACATTGCCGTGGGGTGGACGGCGGTAGGTTCTATCAAATCCTTGAGAATGCCTCTTTCGGAGATGATCATCAAAAGGCACGGATATTGACCAACGTGGTGGAATGTTTGCGGACACCTGCCCTAATTCTCACCTGCTCTATTGCATCAGCCGCGCAGGTGTATTCTAGATTAGTCGACATATTCCTCAAGCTGGATTGTTTTCTCGCCGGGGATTTGAATTTTTTCAAACCTGAAAGGATCGGCGTTCAAAGGAATTGTCGCATCTATTCCCATTTTGTCACTTATACCGTCATCACTCGATGGATCGAGCTTATTCCCCAACGCCCGCCGCACGATAACTACATCGTTTCCTGCTTGACACCGAGTTGCCATTGCCCATTCGACATCTACGGGATCGAAGATGTCCACGTCTTTGTCCACGACGACAACGCGCTTTATCTCCTGGCTGCTGCTAAAGGCCGCGAACATCACGTTTTTGGCTTCTCCTTCATTTTGTTTGTCAATTGAGACCACAACATGGTAGCGGCAAGTTCCCCCGGGAGTGAGATGAACAGCACAAGTATTGGGTACGGCGTTCCTTATCACTTGAAGCAAGCCTCCTTCCCGAGGGATAGCCCCCAGCAGCAGGTGTTCCATCGTGGCAGGGACGATAGTTTGATAGATGGGATTCTTCCTCATGGTCATCGAGGTTAATTGAATCACGGGCTTTGGCGTGGCAGGCCCATAGTATTTCGGATATTCACCGAATGGCCCTTCGACCTCTCTGGCATCCGGGATTACATGACCTTCCAGGACCATCTCCGCGTGGGCGGGCACTTCCAAATCAACGGTTTCGCATTTCACCAATTCCAAAGGCCTTTGGTACAAGGTGCTAGCAATGGTGTATTCGTCAACCCCGAGGGGGGTAATGGCCTGGGAGGCAAGCAACAGAATCGGGTCCAAGCCGATAGCAATCGCCACCTCCAAAGGTTTCTTTGCTGCTTCCGCCATTAGGAAAAAATGCCACAAATGCCTAGGAAGTATGAGGATCCCCAGTCTATCCTTATCAAGAACACGCATCCTGTGAATTGATAGATTTCGAATTCCGGTAGATGGATTTTTGGCCACCAGCACACCTGCCGTGATATACGGCCCGGCATCTTTTTCATGATGGACGGGAATGGGAAATTCATTCAAATCAATATTCGGTTTGATAATCTCCTTAACCGGCGCCGCACTTGTTCCCACTAGAATACAGTCGTTAGAGTTAGATTGAGCGGACGAGAATCTTTCAACCAGATCTTCCACAGACGTCCTCAATGAGAGGGCGAACATTTGACGACTGCTGGCGATCCCGGCAACGACCTGCATACTTGCCCCCGACACATTACTGAAGCGGACACAGTATTTGCCATCCCCTTTTTTCGCAACTGCCGCCAACTCATGGACCGAACTAACCGGCCGGCTCACGGTTTTCAGCATTCCTTCCTTTTCCAGAATGCTGAGCCATTCTCTCAACGATTTGAACTCCATGAATGATCCTCCTCCGGCTCATTTCTTTTCCGCATGAAGACTTCTCCGGCGTTTTGCAAACAGGCGATCCGCCGCCATCACCTGGGCCGGTATAATGGTGGCAACATAGTTGTCATCTATTCCCCTGGGATTTCCCAGGACGAAGAAAGCGGTCATCCCCACAACGGTGTAGACCAGGAATGCCATGGAAGTTTTTTGTCGGTTCACAAATCAAAGGGCCGCCTGCAGCAGGATCCTTAATTCTTCGGTAGACGGATTACGGGGGTTGGACTTGATTGTGGCCTGCCGCAAAGCTTCCTCCACCAGGATTGGTATTTGCTCGGCTTTGATACCAATTTCCCCGAGCGTGGCCGGCATTCCCAGACTAACTCCAAAGGACTTAACGAAATTGGCCAGAGATTCGCAGGCAGCACCGGCCTGGCTCGGGCACTCCTCCCCCAGCACATGTCTGGCAAGTTTATAATAATGATCTCCGGCTGCCTCTTGGTTAAAGCGAATGACCGAGGAGAGCATCATGCCAACCCCCATACCGTGGGGCACTCCGCCGACTTTTGCCAAGGCGTTGGCAAGAGAATGGGCCAGTCCCAGGTAGCTCAGGGAAAATGCCATGCCAGCCAAGTTCGCGGCCACGAGCATGCTTCCCCTGGCCCCCAAGTCTGCGGGCTCGTCCATAACCCGAGGCAGGTTATCGACGATCAGCTCCACAGCTTGCATGGCCAGGGCCTGTGAGTAGGGTTGGCTGCCCAGGGCCACGTAGGACTCGAAGCCGTGCACCAGAGCATCCAGGCCCGCGTAAAGAGTGGCTTCGGGCGGCAAGCTTAAGGTCAGGGTTGGGTCCAACACTGCGACCTTGGGGATGGCCTTGGGGTCACGAATTACTATTTTGCTGTGGCTCTCGCTATCGGAGATAAGCAGAAAGGGCGAAACTTCGCTTCCAGTGCCCGCGGTGGTGGGAAGGGCCACCAAGGGGAGCAGTGCTGAGCCTCCGAGTACCGGGCCAGCGTAATCTTGCAGTCGCCCTCCCCGATTGAGCAGAATGTTGATGGCCTTAGCACAGTCCATGGTGCTGCCGCCGCCAAGGGCCACGAGGAGCCCAGGCTTAAACTCTCGCGCCTGGGCCAAACCCTGCTCTACATTGTCGGTGGTGGGGTTGGGCTCCACTCGGCTGAACACCGATAAGGCCACGCCCTGTTTCTTCAGGACCTCCACCAAGGGCTGGTCCAGGCCAAGCGCCTGAATGCCCGGGTCGGTTACCATGAGGTCCTCGATCCGCGGCCAGCTCCGCGACCAAGTCCCAGAGTGCCGTCGCGAATTGGCGGGTGTGGACGATCCTGAAATTCATGCTCAAATCAAAAGGGCTCATGGCGCTGCTCCTACAGGAGGATGGCTGACCCGGTCAGGGTGAATTTTGTTGGCTTAAGCCTCTTGCCCCTGGTCTAGGGCTGGGTTTCAAACTCGCCCCTACCAGCCCGTCATCCCGGCCAATCCCTGATTGGAGTCGGAGCAGACACCGGGATTCAGTCCCGCGAGACGCGGAACCACTGGACTCCCGCTTTCGCCAGGATGACGGTGTGGGCTGATAGCATTCTCCCAGTCCGCTACATTGACCGTCAGGGTGCGTTAACGACCTGGCGGCGCTTTATCTTGATGCCCACCACATGCCCCTGGTGCTCGGAACCGGTGACCAGGGTCACCAGGCCCTTGGGCAACAAGAACATGATGGCTATGAGTATTGCCCCCAGCACCAGCAAGTGGGCGTTTGGCACCAGGGGATTAAGGGTCTCCTCCAAGATGCTGAAGAGCAGTGCCCCCACGAGCGGTCCGAACGGATGCCCTATGCCGCCGATGATCGAGACAAATATGGCATCCAGGGAGTAGTTAATGGAAAAGACGTCGTTGGGCGACAAATATTGGGTGAAAAGTCCGTACGCACCGCCTGCCACGGCGCCCATGCCCGCGCTGATAAATAGGGTCGAAGACTTGGTGTTCCTTACCTTGATCCCGATCTCGGCGCTAGCCTCTTCATCGTCGCCGATGGCCATCAGGGCCAGACCGTGATTGCTGCGGGCCAACCAATAGGCCACGCCAACGGAGGCTGCGGCGACCACCAGAGTCAGGTAGTAGATGCCTACCTTGCCGGAGAAGATGTTATTGGGCACTATGATGCCCTCCGAGCCGGAAAGCTCCGGGCGCCAGAGGAAGACAATGCGCAGGATCTCCGCGATTGCCAGAGTAATGATGGTGAAATAAGGACCCCGGGCGGAGAAGCAGATGAGCCCGAGCGGGAGACTGATAGCGGCCACCATCAGGCCGGCTAGGCCCAAAGACACCGGGGCAGGCAGCCCCTGGTTGCAGAAAAAGGCGGTGGCGAAAGCTCCCAGCCCGAAAAAGGCCGCGTGCCCCAGGGAGAACTGCTTGGCCAAGCCACCCAAAAGATTCCAGGATTGTCCCAACACAGTATAGATGAAGGCAAAAGTGAGGACGGACATCACGTAGCTGCTGAAGGGCAAATCCACCATTGGCAGGGTCAGAGCCACCAATCCGAACAGGCCCACCACCCAAATTAACTGCTTACGTTTGCTTTCGTCTGCTTGCATGGCCATTTCCTTGCGATTCTCGCTGACCGGCAGTCTTAGGCGCGGCTGAAGAGCCCTTCCGGCTTTATCATCAACACGACTATGATCAGCACGAAGGCGATCACCGGAGATATCTGAGAGGGGAGGATCAGCGAAAACAGGCTCTCGGTCATCCCAACGATAAATCCAGCCACGATGGTCCCGAAGAGGCTGCCCATGCCCCCCAGAATGGCCACGCTGAATGCCACGATGAGGTAAGTGGTTCCCGCATAGGGGGAGAATGGATTGACGAGCCCCACCAGGGCCCCCATAAGCCCTGCCGAGGCTATCCCAATCACCCAGGTGATGCGCCTGATCTTGAGAGAATCGATGCCCATAATCTCAGCCGATTCCTTGCTCTGTGAGACGGCCCGGATCCTTTTTCCCGTGACCGAGAATTTCAGATACAAGCTCAGACCGGCCACGCTGGCCAGGCTCAGCAAGGCCACGAGGGCTTTGATCAGTGGGTATTTTACCCCCCCCAGTTGGAGCTGAGTGTAGCCAAGGGTAGAGGGGATGAACTTGTAATCCAGCCCGTAAATCAGGGCCAGGATGTTGGATATAATCAACAGCAAGGCATAGTAGATCACCACATGGGAGTCGCCCAGATCCAAGGTGTAGCGGGCGAAGAAATCAAAAGTCAACCAGCCCACCAAGGACATGAATACTACCACCGGCAACAAAGCCAGGAACGGGTCTATACCCAAAGATGTCACTGCCATCAGGCATGCATAGCCACCCAGTACGGCAAAGGCAGCGTGAGCAAAGTTCACTATGTCCATGACCCCGAAAATCATGGTCAGACCGAAAGTGACCAGTATGTACAGGGAGGACAGAAAAATGCCGGTTAAGAAAAGCTGCCCGGCAAGAGTGGTGTAGTCCATGGTGTGAGCTCCTTAGCCTTCCTTAAATGCCCAGATACGCCTCGCGGATATGGGGCATCTCGCACAATTCCTCCCCTGTGCCCTCCAACACGATGCGTCCCTGCTCCAACACATAGGCGCGGTCCGCTATCTGTAGGGCCAAGGTCACATTCTGTTCGACCAGGAGTATGGGGACGCCGCCGGCGTGTATTTTTTGTATGGCCTTGAACAGATCCGTGACCAGCTTTGGAGCCAGGCCCAACGAAGGTTCGTCCAAAAGAATGAAGCGGGGGCGGGACATCAAGGCCCTAGCAATAACCAACATGCGCTGCTCGCCACCCGACAAGGTTCCAGCCAGTTGCTTCTGTTTGGCCGTGCTGGATATGCGGGGAAATAGTTCAAAGACCTCGGCGATGGTTTCCAGCCTTTTTTGCTTGGCCTCCTCGGAATTAAGTGCCAGTTCCAGATTTTCCATGACCGTCATTTTAGGAAACACGGATTTACGCTCGGGCACATAGGCCAACCCAAGGGACACGATTTGGGGGGTCTTAAGGTTCTGAATCGGCTGCCCCCCGAGTATCACCTCGCCTTCCCAGGGGGGGAGAAGCCCAGAAATGGCCCGCAAGGTCGTGGTCTTGCCTGCGCCGTTGCCACCGACCAGGGCTACTATCTGGCCTTCGCCGATGGACAAGGAAACCTCATGAACCACTTGGAGGTTGCCGTATCCCACACCAAGATTTCTTATTTCCAGCATTTCTATTCACCTGCTGCCTTCCCCAAGTAGCACTCGATGACCTCAGGGTTGTTGGCCACTTCCAGGGGAAGCCCCTCACAGACCATGCGGCCGTAATCCAGGCAGATGACCCGGTCCACAGTCCTCATCAAAACCCGCATGATGTGTTCACACCAAAAGATCGTTATGTTCAGTTCCGAGCGAATACGGAGAATCAACTCTTGGAACTGGATCAGTTCAGTCGGATTGAGGCCCGCGAGGATTTCATCCAGCAGCAAAAGACGGGGATCGGTGGCCAGGCAGCGGGCCAACTCCAAAACCTTACACTGCACGTCGTTGAGCTCGGAAGCCTGCTTTCTGGCGTAGTCTTCAAGTTCCACCAGCTCCAACAGCCGGTCGGCCTCCTGTTCGGCCCTCCGGCGATCTTTGTCCCCCTTGCGGCCGTAGAGGTATGCCAAGGAAACGTTCTGCCGAGCGTTCAAGCTGCGAAAGGGCCGCGGAATCTGGTGGGTGCGGGAGATGCCCCGATGACAGACCTCCGAGGGGTTGAGCTTATTGATCAGCTTACCTTGGAAAAAAATGTTCCCGTTGGACAGCGGCAGAGTGCGAGTTATCAGGTTGAATAAAGTGGTCTTGCCGGAGCCGTTGGGCCCGATCAGGCCCACGATCTCACGCTCGGCCACCGTCAAAGAGATATTCTCCACCGCTTTCACACCGCCAAAGTGCTTGCTTACCTGTTTGACTTCGAGCATGGCCGAATCCCTGTGAGGATGCTTCTGGCTGGAGACGCATAGCCTCTCCAGCTAGAAGCCTTACTTGTTGTACTTTGGCTGGGGGTACACCAGAGGCTTGGTGGCAAATCCTTCGGGATAGACTACCTCGGGAATCCCATTCTGCATCTGGGGGCATACCAGGGCGGAGCCCTCAGATCTCCCGTCCTGAGAGAATTTCAAGTCTCCGATGATGGTCTTGATAGTGTGGTTCAAGAACGCCTCACGCACTTTGTCGCGGTCCACGTCACCGGCCGTCTGGATGGCCTCCAACATAGCTTGAGCACCGGCAAAACCGATTGCCGACACCCAACTGGGGGCTTCACCGTACGCTTTCTTGTACTCGGTTTGGAAGTCTTGGTTGTAGTAGGTCTTGAGGCTTTCGGCCCAGACGCTGGTGCCCACGATCCCCTGGATCTGCTCCGGCTTAAACTCCTTGGCGAAAGAGGGGTAACCCGTGGCGGTTTGCACGTAGATCATCTTAAACTTGTTGGCCACGCCCATCTCTAAGATGGTTCGAGTTACCAACAGGTCGTTGCGCACGTGGGAGACGGTGCCGATGACCGGGTAGCCGGCAGCGATGACCTTGTTCATCGATGCACTGACGTCCTTGGTGTCGCTGGGATACACGTCCACCACCTCGAAATCGAGGCCCTCCGTCTTTCCGAACTTGACCATGGCCCCCGCCACCGCCTTTGCCCACAGGCCGTCCTCATGAATCAGACCCACCTTGGGCTTGTCCGGCAGGCCCTTGACCAGGCTCACGAAGGCCTTACAGTACTCGGTGGCAGTGGGGCCCACATTGAATATCCATTTGTAACCCTGAGTCCAGATATTGTCCGCGTACCCCGCGTAGATGGTCATGGGTATCTTGGAGGTCTCCGCGATCTTGGCCACTGCAAAAGACAACTCGGAACCGTGGGCCGAAAGGAAGAAGTCCACCTTGTCCTTGGTGGCGAGACGCTGGAAGCTCTTCACTGCGGTCGAGGGCTCGCTCTTGTCGTCGTAGTAGATCAGTTCGACCGGCACTTGCTTGTTGTACTTGGACAGCATCAGACCTCCCTTTTGGTTGAGCAGGTCGATTGCCAGCTTGCGTCCCTTAAAAGAAGGCCCGCTGTCTTCGGCCATATAACCCGATTCACTCACGGTTGTCCCGATGAGTATCTTGGCAGGCTCGCTAGCGTTAGCCGGTCCAGATTGGATTACCATCAGTACGGTCATAAACAGTAACACGCTTATGACCACGGCCAGTATTTTAGATCCTCTCTTCAGCATGGCTCCCTCCTAAAATCAAAAGATGCATAAGAACGTCTATACCTAACTTGACTAGCCCCTCTGCCGATGACCTTTCGCCATAGACGAGGGGCAGCTCTCTGCAGACACTCTGATCCGGCCTAGCCGCGCAGGGCCCACTCCGATAAGCCCATCTCAGCTAGTTTCTCCGCTCGGGGGATACCTAGTTCATCCCACCCGCGCAGCTCATAGTAGTCACTGAGCATGATGTTGAGTGGAGGCAAGTTTTTGACCGTGCCGCCCTCTCCCCGTTTATGGGTCAAGAAGCGGCCGGGCAGGATGTCGTCTTTCCGACTGATACCCAGGTGGTTGTTATAGAGGCGCTTAAGATTGAAGATGCGCTCTCCGCATCTCTCCAAATCCTCAGTATCTAACTCCCAGTCCGTCACGGCTTTAAGCCATTGACACAAAATCGATGGGGAGACTCCTGCAAAGACCGAAAACTTGCAAATGGCCAGGGAATCAAACAGGGCCATCAGGTGCTGACTGCGCATCACCAGTTCGGCTTTGCCCTCCACCGCCAGCCGGTCCAGTGGCTCGTTGACCCCCCACTCCGGCATAGCAACGTTGCGCTCGAATACATGACTGAAGGACTGCAGGTGACAGGCTCCCTTGGGTGAGGTGGCGTAGCCCAGGCCGATGCTGTTATAGGCTCTGGGGTCGTGTGCCGCCGCTGCCAATCCTTTGACCTGCACCGCAAATTCGCGGGCCAGGGGCCCCAGTTGCTCAATCACCACGTTCATGCCTTGACACAGCAGGCCTCCCAAGCCCTCTCCGCGACCCATCTGCTCCACTAAGTGAGCCGCGGCCGAAGCATTGCCCCAGGTCAACTCCAGTCCGTCGGTGTCTTCACGGGTCAGTCGGCCTCGCTCAAAAAGCTCCATGGCCAATGCTACCAGAGAGCCCGCCTCCATAGTATCAATGCCCAACTGGTTGCATCGCCGGTTCAGGCGGCAAAGGGCCTCCAGGTCGTCTATGAGGCACGAGCCGCCGAACAGGGCCAGAGTCTCGTCCTCCGGACCTCCGACCTCCTGCCCGTCCAACTCGATGATCCGCCCACAGCCGATAGGGCAGCCGGCACAATGGTATTGTCCCTTATGAAATCGCCTATTTAGCTCCTGGCCGTTGATCTTTTCCGCGCCGTCCCATTTGCCCTTGCGCCAGTTCTGGAAGGGCATGGTCCCGACTTCTGAACAGGGATATACGAGGTTGGCCGTGCCAAAGCGCCCAAGCGGCTTGGCTACGTTCCGGTAGTTCTCGGCCAATGGTTTGATGCTTTGTTTGAGCGCTCCCGGATTGCGCACCGTCGCTTTTCCCAGTCCCCTGACTACCACTGCCTTAAGGTTCTTGGAGCCAGCCACAGCGCCCAACCCGCAGCGGGCCGCCACCCGGGCATGAGATCCATCGGTGAAGATCCCGGCCATCGGGATCAGACGCTCGCCGGCCGGTCCGATTGTGGCCACGACTGCCTTGGGGTCGGTCTCGGTCCGTAACAACTCGTCGCTCTCCTGACATTCCTGGCCCCAGATGTGCTCAGCCGGCCGCAACTCAACTCCCTGCGGCGAGATCCAGAGATAGACCGGTCTGTCCGCCCGACCTGTGATGACTATAGCCAGCAGGCCAGCCCGGCGAATCTCCCGGCCCCATCTGCCACCCACTGAGGCCTCACCCCACAAGCCTGTCAGAGGCGACCGGGCGATGATTGTGTGCCGCCCCGAGGTCGGCACCGGAGTGCCGGTCAGGGGGCCGGCCGCGAAGATGAGCGGACTCGTGGCGTCTAGAGGCTCTGGCGGATGCGGGAGAGTTTTAGCCAGGAGGAAGGCACCGTACCCGCTGCCCCCTATGAATTTTTCGAGCAATGACTCATCCACGGGATGAGACTCAATCCTCCGCGTAGTGAGGTCCACCGAAAGAATGAATCCTAAATCTGCGGACATATCAATTCTCCTATGGGCCGCAAAACACAGCTTGGAACTGCATAGATATCGGGCAAAACCCGCAGGCGGCTTCAACATCAGCCTGCGCCTTGTCGCTGTCAAGCTCTACCCCTGGGGTTTAGACCAACCCAGGGCTGTGATGGAGCACTCACAGGTGCGCCGAGGAGTTCTTACCCCTAAGGTTTTGGTTCAATACTCGAGTCAGCTCCAGCGCGGTATCAATCACCATGGGGACCAAACCCTCCCGGTTGTCGTCGAAACGTTCTCGCGGAACCGACACGCTCAACGCCGCTACCACATGCCTATCAACAAAGACCGGAGCGGCCGCGCACTTCAGTCCAATCTCGATCTCTTCGTTGTCATAGGCGAACCCCTGACGCGCGACGTTGTCCAACTCCCTCTTGAGCTGGTCATAGGTAGTGATGGTATTCTGGGTGAATGAAGCCAGACCCTTTTCGGCCACCATCTCCTTCACCTGCACTGCGGGCAAATGAGCTAGAAGGACCTTGCCTACTCCGGAGCAATGAGCAGGAAGTTTGCGCCCCACCTGGGATGCCACGACCCTCACCGTGTGCTTGCTTTCGATCTTGTCCACATACAAGGCCTCGCCCCTATGCAAGACAGCTAAGTGGACCGTTTCTCCGGTTTCCTCGTTCAGTCTCTCAAGCAAAGGTTGGGCCACTTCTTTGAGATAGCGATAGGGCCTAACCAGATTGCCCAGGAAAAAGAGCTTCATTCCCAAGCGGTATTTGTTGGTCTCGGGGTCTTGGTCCAAGTAGCCTTCCTCTTCCAGGTTAGAAATGAGGCGAAAGGCAGTGGTCTTGTTGTAGTGCAGTCTTTCGGTTATCTCCGCGGCAGACAGATCCTGCACCTCTTCGCTGAACAACTCCAAGAGCCTGAAAGCTTTTTGCAGGACCTTGATGCAGTATTTCTGGCTGTTGCCGGGCCTGGTAGTATTCACAATGTGAACCCCATAATTCATAATTATTCTATGTCTGTCCATTCCGCGGTGTCAAGCGAAAACATCCTGAAAAACTTTGACAACGGCTCCCCCAAAAATGTGGTTTATATGATGCACTCGGAGATTTATACTGCGAAACCAGAAACCAAATGTCGTTTTACCATTCAGAAAAATGCAAGAATTTGTAAAAAACTTTTGAGTCTCTTCTGGAGCTGCTTAAAGGGACATGACAGGCTGTGTGAGAATAAGATTTCGGAGAAGGCAGCGCTCTGGACATCGGATGTCCCTGGTTCAAGATAAAATTAAAGTGAAGTGTGAGAATATCGGATATTTCACTTGAAGTTCTGTCTAACCTCTGTCTAACCTTTATTAAAAACGAAACGTCATCAAACAAAACCATACGCTACTAAAATGGCTGAAACGAGGCATCTTTTCCTATAAGCCCTCGTCCTTACAAGCCTAGTAAACACGTTCGCAACGCGGGGGTCGAGGGTTCAAATCCCTTCATCTCCACCAGGGAAATCAAAGAGTTAGGTCATCCAATGGGTGACCTTTTTCATTGTTGACCCCATTTTTGTTTCCATTTTGCTGCCTTTTTCCAAGCTTGTCGTGTGCTGCCCGCCATTAGCGCGTTGAGTGACATGCTGAGGAAGCCCGCGTAACTACTCTTGCAAGTTCCACCATACCAACAGGCCGTCCCCACGCCGGACCGCCGCTAAGAATATGTATGGTGTCCGCGGAATTGCGGAATCCCCGATGAGATTGCTTTCCCGGGTTTCGCGGGATTTCACTTACAGCAATGACACTCCTCTTGAGAGTTTGATTCTTTGCCAACGGGATACTTTCGTTGCGAAATTCCGTGAGCGTCCGTCGTTTGTAGGAGATGTTGTCCTTTAAAGCGGAGATTCCGCGCATATCTACCAGACAACTGCACCCCGATGGATACCCAGACCAGACTGTCGCTCAATACCCGGCAATCAGGACTCGTGAGCTATCCGCGCCCGCGGGTGACGAGACGTGGGCGAAAATACCCCGTGCCAGGCTCGGAGATTCACCACTCTCTGTGGCGCATTGGTAGAGGTAATAAGAAACATTTGGCACTGCCATGCGGGTAATTTACGCCTGCAGATGGGGCGATCCAACGATGGTTGTCAATCGAGCGTCATGCTTTTCGGTCAACGCAACCACCTAATTGAATAGCATAATTTGGTTGACAGAAAAATGCATTAGCGCTTGGCACAGTAAATGCTAAGTCAACTGTCAAAACTAGGGTCAGGTCGGTCATGAAAATTGACCCTGGATCAGAATTGCGACGGCCAATATCTGAGGCAATTGGAGGTCCGATGAGGGAAAAGAGACAAATTAACGGGAAGAATATCATTGATGATCTTAGATCAGGCATGACCGACCGGGAATTACAAATGAAATACAGGCTTTCGACCAGTGGTCTTTGCACGATTTTCGAAAGCCTCGTGGATTCTGAAGCCATGAGCCACACCGAACTTTCCAATTGGTCTGCATTGTATAGCCTTAGAACGAGTTACAAGGAATCACGAAGCTACCCTAGAGCGGATCTTGCCGTCAGGGTACCCATTTATGATTTGCAGACCGGCTCCATCGGCATATTGAGGGATATATCGGAGAAGGGGCTGCGGGTGGCAGGGATTGATGCGAGGGTCGGGGAAGCTAGGACATTTCAGATTCCTATAGAGATGTGCATGCAGGCCGAGCCGCTATTGGTCCTTGCCGAGTGCAAATGGGCCAAAACGAGGGGCAAGACAAAAGAATACGTTGTAGCTGGGATTCGAGATAATAGATCTGACGGCCAAGGACAGGAACACGCTCCAAAACTTCATCAGTGTCCTCCTGCTCAGTGACTCGGGCCATTGGAAAACGCTCAGCAGCACAGAAGATGCCCACGACCTGAGACGGTGCGGCTAGATCTTTCTTTGACACAAGGGACTTTGAATGGATTTTGTACACGTTTTTGAGGATCAAAAGGGACTGACAAGCATCGACGGGATCAATTCGGATTGAAATCGTTGGTTTCTTCAGATAGAATTTTTATTTTGCTATAGTGTCTTTGACTTCGCAACGCGCAAGTCGAGGGCGCAAATCCCTTCATTTCCATCAAAGAATTCAGGAAATATCAGGACGTCGGATTTGGCGACTAGGTCCTGATAGTTTTCCCCTGCCCAGGCTGCCATTTTCTTATTCGCCTACATCAGACTGAATTTCTCGGGTCTATTCCACTAAATTTGAGGCCGTCAGTAATTCTATTCCAACCTCGCTCCCGCGATCCAATAATCAAGAACTAACGGATTGGGACGGGAATCTCTCAGTGTCATCAGAAGTCATAACGTGGTAAAAGGGTGAAGAACCTGGAGAGATAAGTTGCGCCCGTCAACCGGCCCGTCAGAAGGATAGCCGCCTGTTCGGATGCCGGCAAAAAAAGGGCACAGATGAGAGGCCGCAACCCAGTGATTTCTTTTGCGCCTCCTGCAAGGCTCGAACTTCCGGCCTGCCGATTAGGGATCCGTCGCTCTATTCACTGACTTAGGGGTCCAATTCGTAATTCGGGTGACGTATTCTTGGACTGGAGACGATGAAAGAGGATTCGAGACTACGGTATTGGTGGGACAGGCATCTTGCCTGTCTATCAAGAAATGACAGGCAAGATGCCTGTCCCACCAAAGCTGCCCGAAATACGCCACCGAACTTAGGAAATCGAGTACTTAGGGGGGCGCTATTTCGTCGCCACACTCCGTTGAGCAGTCAAGAATCTTGAGTCGCCAGTCAACGAAAAGTCGACCCATCTCTTCAACTGCAGCGACAGACGAGTGGATTTAAGATTAAGAGGAGAGGCCGCCATGGTCTTGATCGAAGTAGTCATCAAACCCTTCAAATTGGACGATCTCAAGGAAGCGCTCGAAGAGCTAGGCGTCGGAGGAATGACTGTGACTGAGGTCATGCAAACTGCGGCTCCAAGGGCCGGTAGGCGCTCTGCCGATGCTGCAGCAATCGACCGGGACATGGTTCCAAAGATAAAGGTGGAGATCGCGGCTCCCAGAAACATGGCCGAAAGGGTGATAGAAGCCGTCTGTCTGCATGGCTCTGCAGGAAAGAGCGAAGACGGGAAAGTCGTGATCGAGAAAGTCGAAGGCACAGTGCGTATCCGAACCGGAGACCTCGATGCAGACGCCCTGTCATAAAGGGGACCAATGTGCCGGCAAACTTCCAACCCCTTGCCTTTCTCCGCAATTAGAAGACTCAAGCCGAGCTGAGGCAGCACATCCGGCAGATTGCGACCGCTTTACTTTTCCTTGAGAATCGGTTCCACGTTGCACTGATCACCAAAACTGGCTTTAAGGTCTCGTTCGAGGGCGTCGAGTTCATCCCGGTTCTCAACCTCTATCACAAGTTCTCCTGTTTCAAAGCATTTTAGGCGCCCGTGTGACTCGAGGACCTTCACTGCTTCTTTTGGGTCTACCGTGATCCACCCTTTCATTCGCTTGACAAGCTCGGCGCCGCTGAATTCACGTTCGATAACAAGGTCGATATCCCTGTATTTTCCTTTCCATCCTATGACCGCTGGACGGACCACGATGGGCATGACAGGATCATGCATGGCCGCGCAGCGGAACCACACTTTGGCTCGAATCATGGCTGATTCTCTCCCTATTCCGGGTTTGATCGCGATGAAACGTGTCTGGACGATTCACCACGTTTATGATATAGTTATCAACAAATAACAAAAATAACTTTCCAAACTGATCTGACTATGCTATAGGGTAGCCCATCAAGCTGATGAATAAAACAACAGAAAAAAATAATACACTATCATCAACAGGAGACAAAAGGAGCATGCCGGTATCCGGTCGCATCGTACGTTCCAGCCGATTTATCCTCCTGGGTGTCGTGAGCCTGCTGTTTCTCTTATGGACTGCCGCTCCGACCCTTGCAGAAGTCCGGGGATCCAAATCCCGGGTGACTCATAAAAATATCACCAAAAATAAGACGGACAAGAAGAAGATTGCTAAGATTGCCAAGAAGAAGAAGCCCAAGGCGGCTTCGCGTGGTGTGGAGGCAAAAGCCGTCTATTGCGTGAATTTGCGTAGCAATCAGACCCTATTGAGCCGGAATGCTGATCAGCAGCTCCCCGTGGCGAGTCTCACAAAATTGGTAACAGCGCTGGTGGCCCTGGACCAATTGCCCCTCGACAAAAAAGTCACCGTGCCAGCCCATATCAAAACCATACCGAAATCGGTAGTGGGGTTGAAGGCTGGGGATTCGCTATCAGTTATGGACCTTCTTCACGGATTGTTGATCGGCTCAGGCAACGACTGTGCGGAAACGCTGGCTTGCGCTGTCCCCGGTGGAAGCAAGACTTTCGTTGCGGCCATGAACAAAAAAGTCAAGTCTATTGGCGCCCAGCGCACCGTATTCTATACTCCTAGTGGACTGGACCAAAAGACTCCCAACACCAAAGAGGGCAAGAAAACGGTAGATGTGGACTCCAACGTGTCCACGGCCCGCGAAATAGCCACTATAGCCGGCACTGCATTCTCCAACCCAACCATCCGTTCAATATGTCTTAAAAAGAATCACGTGCTGGTCAGCTCGTCGAAATCGGGCGGTTATTCCGTGAAGAACACAAACAAGCTTCTACGTGACAACCTTCCACTTATCGGTGGCAAGACCGGGTTTACCGTTCGCGCGGGCCATTGCCTGGCAACTGAGTTCACCCCGGGCCGAAATATCTTTTTGATTGTGGTGCTGGGCAGCCCCGACCACTTCCGGGACACTCGGCTCGTCTATCACAAGGCCCTGAAAGAAACCAATCGAATAAAGCTTTCCCCCACCACAACGCCTCCGCGGCTTGCGGCCCAGACGAATTGAGGGGTTGTCATTCCTTCGGCAAGATAAAGAGAAAGTTTATCCAATCGCCCGGTTTTGTCTCACACCAGATTCGGCCGCCGTGGGCCTCAATTATCCTCCGTATATTGTACAGACCAAGTCCGGTCCCGGGTTTTTCTCCGGTGGTATCATTCTGTACCCGGTAGAATTTTTCAAAGATGGATTCAACCTGATTCGGGGGCACTCCCGGCCCTTCGTTCCAGACATTGAATAGATAGCTGTCGGTTCGCTCGACCACACCGTAGGCGATCTTGCCGTGAGGATAACGGTATTTCAGAGCGTTTCCGAAGAGGTTGCGGTAGACAACTTCCAGAAGGCTGGGGTCGCCCATGAGCTGAATAGCGCCCACACCTCCCATGCTCTCATCGTAACTCTTAAATGAATCGGGATAGCGTTCTTTCAGGCCAATCATAGCGGGGAGGACCACGTCCTCGTAGAAGTTCCTGATCAGCGTTTTCTTGACGTGAAATTCTCCATGTTCCAGGTCGGCCATGACAAGAAAATCCCGGCTCATTGCCTCCAGGAACTGTGAATGATGGAAAACGATCGCCAATTGATCCCTTCTCGCGGGGTCGGTCTCGGTTTCCAGCAGCCGACGGACGAAACCCGCTATGACGATGAGGGAGTTCTTGTTCTCGTGGCTGATGAAATGGATGGTCTCACGATAGTTATGATTGAGTCGCTCCAGTTCACGCCTGACAGCATTCTCCCGGCCGATGTCCTTGCTGACACCTACCGTGCCCACAATCTTACCTTGCTCGTCCTTCAAGGAGGAGAGTGTCAAGAAAATCTCACGGAATTCCCCTGACTTCGTTTTCAAGCGCGTTTGATAATTCCGGATACCGCCCGAAAGGTTCACTTCATCCATGAGCCTTTCCCGTTCCGCTCCGTCCAGCCAGACATCCGAGATCTTTCTGCCCTGTATCTCTTCTGCCGTGTAACCGAGGATCTTCTCAGCGGCAGGGTTGAATTCTACGATGCGCCCTTCCAGATCCGTCGTAATGATCATATCGTCCGAAGATCTGAGAATGCCTTCAAGATAGCCGGATTCCTGGGCCAGCGCCTCAGTTCGGGTCCACATCTCCTTTGCGAGGTTTGCTGCCAACTTCTTGTGGCGTTCTTCCGACTGTCGCAGCTTGGTCAACAGGCCGGATATTTCCACTTGTCGCCCGATAAGGTCAGCCACTTCCTCGAGGAAATACACCTCTTCCGGGGTCCGATTCGGCTGCTTTGGACAGTCAACGTGCAGACATCCGCGGACCTCCGCCTCTACCACAACCTCCTGAACGTACTCCGCCTGCGTAACCTCCTTTGGTATTTTGCCGTACGTGCGGTTGGCCAATTCCAACCAGACCGCGGCACCAGCAGGCTCGTCCAAGGAGGCGGCCAAACGGCCGAGGACCTTTTCCATCTGTTCTTCAAAGGGAGCAGTGACCATAAGTTCCCGAGTGATCTCCAAAAGGCCTGTCAATTTTTTCAGGACCTTGGGCACCAGCTCCTCGCAGCCTTCTTTGAGATCGCGCGACTTCTCGTCTTCCGTCAGATCGTGGACAGTCTCCAGGATTACTCCGCTTTCTCCCACCTCTGGGAGCAGACGAACGTTGACTGAGCACGGTTTCGCCCACCTGAGCTGAAAAGCGCCGGAAATCGGATCGGCTGTACCTCTCACCAGGTCATCGAAGGGGCAAAATGGGCACACGTGGGGGAGCCCCGCCAGGGCTTCATGGCATGGCTGTCCCACTACGGAGCCTACGGTGCCAATCAAACGCGAATTCATGTGGAGAATTCTGCAGTCAGGACCGATTAGACATGCTCCAACAGGGAAACTTTCTAAAAACTTCTCTGGTGAAAGCTGTATCATGTCCCCTCGGGAGCGCACTGCTGAAAGTCGTCGAAACGATTTCATAAGCGTAATCTCATGGGGGCCAACCCCCTTGCTGACGGATGTCAATAGGTTACGAGCAGAACGCTCTGTTCATTAATATTTGTGAAAATAGGGCGTCTTCCTAAATCACGGAAGGCAGCCGGCGCACGAGACTTCGCAACCCCTGCCAGTCTAAATCTCGATTTCTGCCTATCTCAATTTCGACCCTAAGTCAACGAAGACCGGCCCCCGACCCCGCCTGACAGGTTGTCTTGAATCATTTGAGATAAACGGTGACACAAGTAGAGTCGTATACTAATTCCAATTATACCTGAAAGAAATAATATTGAAAGAGCCCTAAAGCGTAACAATTCGGATATTAGCGTGAAGTTCAAGTCAGAGGCTGAGACCAATCGAGCTTTCCCGTTGTCGCTTCACTCACAATCTGACGATCACCTGATCCGTCATTCCCGCTTTCGCGACAATGACGGGATGGATTTGCCTGCCCGCTTGGCTGGTCCTGCTGTCGCAAAAGGGCTGGATTTGACTAACGCGTGCGTGAATGGTAGGATCATGCGCCGATTGTTCTTCGAGGGAGGACCGTATGAAGGGTGTAGTATTGGCTGGAGGGCTTGGAACAAGGCTGTACCCCTTGACGAAAATCACCAACAAGCACCTCCTCCCTATCTACGACAGGCCGATGATAACGTATCCCATAGAGTGCCTTGTCAAGGCAGGGATCAAAGATATTCTGGTCGTTACCGGCGGCAACAACCCCGGAGACTTCTTGAGGCTCCTGGGCAACGGGAAGGAATACGGTGTCGAGCAGATCAACTACGCTTATCAGGAGGGCGAAGGCGGCATAGCCGATGCTCTTTCCCTGGCCGAAAACCATGTGGCCCGCGGAAGAGTATGTGTAGTGCTAGGTGACAACGTTATAGAAAAAAACATAATCTCTGCCGTCGAAGACTACAAACGTCAGCCAAACGGCGCAAAAATCCTCCTCAAGGAAGTCGAAGACCCTCGAAGATTTGGTGTCCCTGTGCTCGACGGCGACCGTGTGGTAAAAATCGAAGAAAAGCCGAATAATCCTGCTTCCTCGTACGCTGTCACGGGGATCTACCTATACGATTTCCAGGTTTTTGATTTTATCCGGACGCTGTCGCCATCCGAGCGGGGAGAGCTGGAAATTACAGATGTGAACAACATGTACATCAATCAAGGTACTATGACCTGGTCTCTGCTAGGCGGTTGGTGGACAGACGCAGGCACCTTCGATTCCCTCCTGAAAGCTTCAAATTTGGTCGCGCAGGGCGGGGCCAACAAGGATTGAATTGGGCAATGCAACGCAAGAAATTCAAACTACCGGATACGGCATTGATACAGGGCGTCATCTTGCAGCCCCTGAAGGTGATTCCTGACGAACGCGGACGCTTGATGGAGATCATGAGGCGCGATGACTCTTTCTTCAGCGGTTTCGGCCAAGTGTATCTGAGCACGGTATACCCCGGTGTTGTAAAGGCATGGCACTACCACAAAATTCAGGAAGATCGCTTCACATGTGTCCGCGGTATGGTAAAGGCAGTCCTGTATGACGACCGGGAAGGGTCCCCCACTCGCGGCCTCTTGAATGAATTCTATTCAGGGGAGCACAAGCCCTGTTTGATCGTCATTCCTGCCGGTGTGTTCCATGGCTGGAAATGTGTTGGCGAACACGAGGCATACGTGGTCAACATTCCATCTCAGCCTTACAATCGTCAGGAACCTGATGAGTACCGGATGGATCCACATGAAGGAGGGATTCCTTACGACTGGTCCAGAAAGGACGGTTGAGGTTATTTATGAGGCTACTGGTAACCGGCGGCTGTGGTTTTATCGGCTCGAACTTCATCATGCACATGCTGGAATCTTATCCTGATGTCGAGATTTGCAATCTGGATCTGCTCACGTACGCGGGAAACCTCGAGAATCTTCAAGACGCAGAGCCATACGGCGAACGTCACCGCTTCATCCGCGGGAGCATCACAGACAAGAAAGTAGTCTCATCACTCGTTTCTGAAAGACCGGACGCGGTAATCAATTTCGCTGCCGAATCCCATGTGGACCGCTCCATAATGGACTGCTCGGCTTTCGTCGTCACCAACATTTGCGGCACGCAGGTACTTTTAGATGCTTGCCGTGAATACGGCGTCCGACGCTTTCTTCAGATTTCTACCGACGAAGTCTACGGTTCCCTTGGGGCAGAAGGGGCTTTTACCGAATCTTGTCAACTGGTGCCCAACAGCCCTTATGCCGCATCCAAGGCTGCGGCCGATTTGCTAGTACGCTCCTACCACAAGACTTACGACATGGATGCGGTAATAACCCGTTGTTCAAATAATTACGGCCCGTTCCAGTTTCCGGAGAAGCTCATACCGCTCATGATCACCAATGCTCTCCAGGACAAGGAATTGCCTGTTTACGGTGATGGCATGAATGTGAGGGACTGGATACACGTAAAAGATCATTGCCGTGCCATCGACGTGGTCCTGCGCAAGGGTTATTCTGGCGAAGTCTACAACATCGGCGGTAACTCTGAGTACCGCAATCTGGACATCGTTCGATACATCCTTAAAAGACTTAGCAAGCCGGAATCCTTGATACGGTACGTTACGGACAGACCGGGACACGACAGGCGATACGCCATGGATGCTTCCAAGCTGAAGAAAGAGCTGGGCTGGGAGCCTTCCATAGGCTTTGAAGACGGGATGAACCAGACCGTCCAATGGTACCTGGAGCACGATGCCTGGTGGCAACGGATTAAGACAGGCGAGTATCTGACATACTACGACAAATGGTACGGCAATCGCTGAAGGCGGATTTAGCAAGTCTCTCGCACAAGTTTGTCCGAAAAGCTCCTAACATGCTTCCTACTACCCTGCCTCAATTCTTCGAACACAATAAATGGATTGTTTCTTTCGCTCCGCCGAGGCAAGGTTCGCGGATACCCGGTTTGGGTTACACTGGTCTCGTAGAGACCGAAGAAAGTAGCCAGGCGATTGATCGCCTGGTTTATCAGTGGTGAAAGAAACCAAGTCCCGTAGGGACGGCCGAACATCTGTTGGAAGGAAATGGAATGATCAGTCGTCCCAAATGGGACGAACGCATTTTGGTCGGTCACCGGGTCCAGGCGATAAATCGCCTGGCTACTTTCAGTCGCCCCGATGGGGCTCTCTAGCGGAGTAAGATTACCAATCCTAACAATGAACATTCAACGACGAAAGACCCGGAAAATTCTCATAGGCAACGTTCCCGTAGGAGATGGGGCCCCCATCGCCGTGCAGTCCATGACCAATACGGACACGAGAAACACGGGAGCCACAATCAGGCAGATTCGGCGCCTGGAGGACGCGGGGTGCGAAATCATACGCCTCGGTGTGCCCGACATGACCGCAGCACTTGCCCTCGGGGCGATTAAGAAAAAGATACGAATACCTTTTGTAGCTGATATCCATTTCGATTACCGACTGGCCCTCGAGGCGCTTCGGCAAGGAGTGGACGGGCTGAGGCTCAATCCCGGAAACATCGGGGCCCGACATAAGGTCCGGGAGGTTACCAAGGCTGCCTCGGAACGGAGCGTTCCCATCCGCATCGGGGTGAATGCGGGCTCGCTACAGAAGGAACTGCTTACGAAATATGGCGGCGCTACTCCTGAAGCCATGGTAGAGAGCGCCCTGGAGCACATAGCTCTCCTGGAGAGGGAGAATTTTCATCTCATCAAAGTTTCTCTTAAGGCTTCAGATGTCAGCCGAACTGTGGATGCCTACAGAATTTTGTCCGAACGGGTGGACTACCCTCTCCATGTGGGTATCACCGAGGCCGGAACCCTTCTGCCGGGTTCGATAAAATCAGCCGTGGGAATAGGCATTCTCCTGGCTAAAGGCATCGGTGACACAATTAGGGTCTCGCTGACAGCTCCCCCCATCGAGGAGATCCGAGTCGCATACGCGATTCTAGGGGCGTTGGGCCTCCGCCGCAGGGGCGTTGAGGTAATCTCTTGCCCCACATGCTCCCGGACCGAAATAGATCTGATCGGCCTTGCTCGAAAAGTCGAAAAGGCCCTCTCCCGGATCAAAACCCCATTGAAGGTCGCGGTCATGGGCTGCGTGGTAAATGGGCCCGGCGAGGCACGAGAAGCCGACATCGGTATCGCGGGCGGTCGGGGCCGCGGCATACTTTTCAGAAAAGGGGAAAGCGTAGGCACGTACGACGAAGAGGAATTGCTGCCGGCATTATTGAAGGAAGTGAGAGAAATGACCGGAGAAAGCACGCCTCAAGACCTAACGGATACCGTAATCGAATTGCCAGATAGAAATCCTTTTGCTTTTGGGAGCTCGCTTGAGCTTGGAAAAAATTATCCCGCAACATACGCACGCGTCCGGTGAAGAAGCCTCTGCGGGGCAACCGCAGTTGGGGCAGATTTCGAGAGTGGTTTCCTCCATCATGCGGCCTCCACTGGTGACAGCGTGCCCTGATAGTCTGTTTGGGGGCCTGGTCGAAGACGATTTGTCCGCACGAATCTCGATCAGGATGCGAAGCTCTTGGTGGAGCCTCTTCCTCCGCCCGATAGACTCCCCCTCCGCCATCAAAAACATTTTTTATCAAGGTTACCTCTGTGGAAGCCTCGGAGACATTCGTGAAAGGCTCTTCGAGTTCGGGAGCTTTTCTATCTCTGCAGTGATACTCGTATTCTGACAACAACCCCGCTTGGATAAGCGTTTCATAAATCTTTCGCAGATCTTTCGCAGTCAGTCGAAATCTGTCCATCAGGTGAATGTCGTCAGGTCGGTTTCGGAAGGAGGCCAGAAAGTCTTTGGCCTGAACGGTTATTTGCGCGGAAGCGTCAGCCGGATTCAAGTAGTCAAGTTCCCCGCGTGTGACCCATCCTTTGTTCAGGAGCATTTCTTTTACTTTTAGCAAGTGCCGGTATGACAGACCATGTTTCTCCATGAGTGATTTCAAGCCCACATGTTCTTTTATGTCACCGACGATTGCTCTGGCATTTACTCTGATCTTCTTCATTTCACACCCCCTTGGGCCGGATTGCGCCATATATTTCCTACTGTTTTTGTAGCAAATCCCGTGCCACGACAAACGCGCGGCAGGCCGCCTCGTCACCTTGGTATTAGAGCGATTTTCAAAAGTACTGGCCTAAACTCAAGATTATTGAGGCGGGACGGCAGTCCTGCCCGTCCCCCCAGAGACATGCAAGACGAGACTGTTCTGCCAATTGACAACCGATTCCACCGCAGGCGGACTGTCCACCGATCTGTGACTGTGGTCGACCACGGATCTTGCTGAATTCCGGAGGTCGGAGTTAGCCCAGGGCCTCGCGGGGTGTGGACGCGACTCCGCATTGTTGTGGAAACAAATCCACACGTGGAGACGAGCAAGTTGCTCACCGATTAATACATTTGATGATTCAATTAACATGCGGTTGAGCCAGGTTTGCCCGGCAGAATGCGACAGGATGCTTCAGCATCGGCGGGCGCCACATGATTTCTGCGCGCGGACCGATCCTTGAAATCGCTGATTTTGTGATTAAGAGAAGGTAAGACCTGTAAACCGAGGAAGCTTTGTGGTTCGTTCGATGCAACGGACGAAAGGTTTCAGGGTGTACGCGAGGAGGCCACCATGATGGACTGTAAGGTCCTAACTCAAGACATGCTCAGTCATCCAGTGATGGTACGGGTAGATGATAACCCTCTAGACCTAATGAGTGCCAAGACGATAGCCGATCACAAGGCCAGAGAGCTTTCGTCCGACCCCATGCTGCTGGCATGGTTTGACAAGAAAAGGGGGAAATTCTCTCCTGACGTAATCTGCTGCGGCACCGAAAAACCGACTTGGCTGGTGTACGCGGAATCACGGGGGGCCGATATTTCCGTGGACATCAACAACGAAGATTACGTGTTCGTGTACAAAGCGATTGGAGAGTAGAGGCCCTGGAACCCCAGAGGATTGCAGGAGGGTTGCCGGAAGGGTTGATCTTCGGGCGCAAAGCCAGGCGTATTTTCAGGTACGTGGTTAATTTTGTGCACCCTATGAACTTTTCCCGCATCATTGTGAGTGAAGGGGATTTTTTGAAAAGGAGACAGGACAATGGCCGTTGAAGGAGAAATCCAAAAAGAGTTTGCCGAACCCGCGGAGTGTTTTGGCGTGGAATTGGACGAGGCGTTATGCATCAACTACTATCCAGGCAAATTGGCTGAAATAGAGGACGCGGTGAACGAGGAGCGTGATAGAGCTATTGCCGACGAATTCTTCTGCAGTGGGTGTGGAATCTAGCGAAGGGGCTGAGTAATATCCAATGCGCTTTCATACAAGTGAACATGGCGGGCACGAAGGCTCATCGCCATTCACACTATGGTAGGGGCCAGCGTCCCTGCCGGCCATGTAATGTCACTTCTTTGAACGCGCATAGGTTTGAAGCAAGTATTAAGAACCTGAGGCGATAATCACTTCTTCCCCTGCATTTAGCCCTGACAGAATTTCCACCTTGCCATCGGCCAGCTTGCGGCCGGTTTTGACATGCCGTACCTTTACAGTTCCGTCTTGGGCAACTCTCACTGTTTCCAACTGACCGACTATCTTGACGGCTTCAGACGGAATCACAATAACTTGTGAGGGGCGGGTGTGGAACGTTAGCGTTCCGTAAAGGCCGGGGGCCAGGCCCGGCTCCTCCGTTAGAGGCGCCTTGACCGTAATCGTCCGGGTCTTCTCCTCGCGCTGAGGCACCACTTCCCGTATTGATGAGGCCTGTTTCACTTCGGCCGACGGGACCGCCACCGTTACCGGCATCCCCTCCTTAAGATAAGATGCGTATTGCTCCCCCACCGAGGCTACCAGTTCGACCGAGCTGGGGATGTATATTGTCAGGAGTTGACGTCCCGGCGTGGCCAAGTCGCCCAGGTTGACGTTTCTCTCCCCAACAATGCCGTCAAAGGGGGCGGTTACAATCGCATACGCCAACTGCGTCTTCGCCTCATCAAGGGCCGCTTGTGCTCTCGCTTCGGCTGCCTGAGCCACCTCATACCGAGCCAGAGCATCGTCGTAGTCCTTTTTTGCTACAGATTCCTTTTCAAACAGAGCTTTGTAGCGCTCAAAATCGTTCCGCGCCTTTACCAGGTCAGCCTTGGCGCTTTCCAAGGCTGCTTTGGCCTGGGCTTCTCGTTCCGCCATCTCCTTGGAGTCAATGCGCAAGAGCACCTGGTCCTTTTTCACGCGATCGCCGGCATCCACGTTCAATTCAACCACGTAGCCCAGGACACGGGAAGCCACGCGAGCAATCTCCCGCGAAACCACCGTGCCCGAGACCGTGACGTCACCTTCGGTAAGGCTGATTGCCGCCTTAACAGTTTTTACCCGCGGCGTCTTTTCGCCGGGAAATACGGTTGTACCTCCGGTACCTTTGAGTGGAAGCCGCCTTGCATCCATACGAGGATAAGAACCAGCGCAGCCAAGGCGATTGCCGCGGTCACTATCTTCCTTCTGTTCATTGCCGCCCCGATCACCTGCCGTGGTAACCTCTCCTAGTTCTCGGTCATGACAAAATCGTCATACTCGATTTCAAAGCGTAGTTTGTGCTTTGCTTCTTCTTGCGCGAGGGACATGAATACAGTCTGAAGGTTGGCGTCGTCGGTGGCTCCAGCAAGGTCGATATACATTTTGAACGCCTTCTTCTCCTTCTTCATCGCCACGACCAGGGCTTCCTGATAGTCCATGTGGTCTGTAGGCTCCACGTCAACAAGATAATCGCCGATTTTGAGGTCCAGGACCTTCTGCTCCGCGGCCATCAGGCGCTTGCCTGATTTAACCTCCACTAACTTGCTTTTGTGCCACATCTCTTCTTTAGCGAAATCTTTGAATATTTGACTCATCCACGGCCTGTCCATCCGGCCCGCCAAGCCGGTATAGAATTGGGCCGCCTGTTCCTCCTGCCCGATTGCGAAGTCCAGGATCTCATCTACCGACTTCCATTGCTGCATGATCAACCTCCGTTAGTATTATTTTTGCGACACCAATTTCGTCACCGTTTCCAGCGCGGCATCGAAATCGGGTTCATTCGCGATCTCTTTCACCAGTTCGGCGTGGCGCACTATCCCTTCTCGATCAACGACAAAAACCGCCCGAGCCAATAAACGCAAATCCTTCATCAACACACCGTAGGACAACCCAAAAGAGCCATCCCTGTGGTCGGAGAAGGTCTTCACGTCCCTTACCCCCGTGGCACTACACCAGCGTCCCTGAGCAAAAGGCAGATCCATGCTGATAATAAGGATTTCTACTCCGGGGTCAAGACGACTCGCTTCCTGGTTGAATCTCACGGTGGAAGCATGGCACACGGGCGTATCCAGTGATGGCACAGCCGAAATTACACATATTTTGCCCCGAAAAGACGAGAATTGTACGGGCTTGAGGTCATTTGCCAGAACAACAAAATCTGGCGCAACATCGCCCACTTTAAGCTCTTCCCCGAGGAGAGTCACAGGATTGCCTCTCATGGTCACCTGGCCGGTACGTTCTCTCATTGTAGGTTTCCTTTCGGCAGAATGGAACTGTTCGCAACGAATGTCCACTCGTGCCTTTTGTTTCTGTATATGCGCTTGTGTTGAACTCCCTTAACTGATCAGTAAGCCTCGTCTGACTCAAGGTGTTCGAGGGTAACCTTGTCTTTGAAGAGGTAGTAGACCCACCCCTGATATAGAATTACGATCGGCACAAATATCAGAGCCACGACCAGCATAATCTTCAGCGTCAGAGGACTGGATGATGAATTGAACGCGGTGAGGCTGAAAGCCGGGTTCAGGCTCGATGGATACAGGTTTGGATAGAGCCCCACAACTCCGAACAGCGTAGCGCCTACTATGGTCAGACAAGACGCAAACCAGGCATTCCACCACGCTTTTTTAGCAATAAATAATCTCGTGATCAGCAGAGCTACAACCGTGGCCAGTGGAATGACAAAAAGTAGAGGCCGACTGAGATAATTCTTGTATAGAGGTGTCGCAAACCAGGTGTGCACAAGGAAGACCACCGCCACGACTAGGAGCACCACCCAAAGCTTCGACGAAAGCGCTGCGGCCCTGTCATAAAGCGGCCCCTCGGTTTTTACGGCCAGCCACAAGGAGCCATGCAACAGGAAGAGAAGGACAAACAGCACGCCTCCGAGAATCCCGTAGGGGTTCAAAAGAGTGAACAGGGTTCCGTGAAATACTCCTTTGTCATCAAAAGGGATGCCCTGGAATATGTTTGCAAAGGCGACGCCGAAAAGAAGCGCGGGCACAAAGCTCCCTACGAACAGGCATGAATCCCAGATCTTTCTCCACCCAGGGCTGTCGAGCTGGCCTCTGAATTCGAAAGAGACCGCGCGAATGATCAAGCCAAACAGAATGAGGAGGAGGGGCGCATACAGCGTGCTGAACATCACTGCGTACGTGGTGGGAAAGGCAGCGAATGTGACGCCGCCCGCGGTGATCAGCCAGACCTCGTTGCCGTCCCAAAACGGGCCCATCACGTTGTAGATGATTCGGCTCTCCGTATCGTTGCGGGCTATAAACGGCCGTAGAGTTCCCAGACCGAGATCAAAGCCGTCCAGCATGAAGTATATGGCCCACAACAGGCCCCACAGCAAAAACCATATAGTTTCCAGCATGGCTCAGCCTCCTCTCCTGGCCGGTAACCCGGCAGGAAGCTCGGGGGGGCCCTGACGAGCTACTCTCACCATTAGAGCAAATGCAATAAGTCCAAGCAGTGAATAAAGCATTACAAAAGCGGCCAACGAAACGGCGACATGCGAAGCCGGTATCGGTGAAACCGCGTCCGCGGTTCGCATCACTTGGTAGACTATCCATGGCTGGCGCCCCACCTCTGTCACTATCCACCCCAACTCAGCGGCAAGATACGGAAGTGGGATCACGTACACCATAATCCTCAAATACCAGCGGATCGTCTCCAATTTGTTTCTCTTGAACCAGCCAATGACCGTGAGAAGAGCGAACAAAAAGCCCAGCCCCACCATGAGTCTGAATGACCAGAATGTCAACGTAACCGGCGGCCTATCCTCTTTGGGCCATTCCTTCAGGCCCTTGATTTCGGCATCCCAGTGGTCGTACACCAGAAAGCTGAGGAACTTGGGTATCTGGAACATTTCCAGGCTGTTTCTCTCGTCTGCCTCGTCCGGAATGAGCAACATGGAAAACGGCGCGCCTTTGACAGTTTCCCACTGCGACTCGATCGCGGCAAGCTTCTCGGGCTGGGTTTTGCCCATTACCTTACCGTGCAAATCTCCCACGATCACTTCCCCGATGGAAAAAACCAGAGCAAAGATTAGCGCTATCCTGAAAGATTTCGAGAAGAATGAGACTTTGCTCTTGCGCAATAAATGATATGCGCTCACCCCCATGACAAAAAAACCGGCGACTATGTATCCGGAGAAGGTCACGTGCAGATAGGTAAAAATGGCAAGAGGCTGGGTTATCACTGCCAGAAAATCCACCAACTCGGCCCTTCCGCCTCGAATTGCGTAACCCACAGGGTGCTGCATCCACGAATTTGCGACCAGAATCCAATAAGCAGACATGGTCGCTGCACTTGCAACCACCCACATGCATGCTACATGGAGCTTGGGAGAAACCTTGTTCCAACCGAAAACCCATATAGCTATAAAAGTTGATTCGAGGAAGAAAGCGACCGTCGCCTCAATTGCCAGTAGGGACCCGAAAATATCGCCAACGTACTTTGAATAGCCGGCCCAGTTTGTGCCGAACTGAAACTCGAGGGTGATCCCTGTCACAATTCCCACGGCAAAATTGATGAGAAAGATTTTACCCCAAAATTTGGCCATGCGCTTGTATTCTTCATCGTCGGTCTTCACATATATCGACTCCATGACAGCCACCAAAATCGAAAGGCCCAAGGTCAAAGGGACAAACAGAAAGTGGAACATGGTGGCAACCGCGAATTGAAGCCTTGAAAGAAGAACAACATCCATGACGAGCATCTCCTTAGAGAGGCGGATCATCCCGAGCACTGGGTATAATGCTCAACAAGCCAAGTGACAGGGCGGGCATTTGAATGAGCCCCCCGCCTTAGTCTCCCCGCCGCTCCAACAAGGTCAAAGCTTTTGCTGCCAGGTCTTGTACCCGTAATTGAGTAAATTCGTGGTCAATGTACAATCGTAGCAATGAATCGTCGTTCACGAGCAACTGTAGCCTTGGCCGCGCATCCTCGATTCTCAGTAATCCCGAGGCCCATGCTGCAAGGCCCCTTATGGTCGCGTCCCCCGATTCCAGATACTTCTGAAGATGGCCACCGGCCTCCGCTACCATCTGCGGCCTGACGCGGGCCAAGCGTACCAATCCCCAGAGCACACCGCGCTGCAGACCTTCATATTCCAGGAAATTCCCCTCGTAATCTATATATGAAATCAGCATGTGTGAGTATTCACAGGCCAATCCCTCGTGCCGCGCCATGATTTCGGCCATGGCTTCCGGCGCGCCCCATCCTATACCGCCTGACTCGTCGTTGAGGCTCCACATGAGCCTGCGCACAATGACGCGAGCGCTTTCCATGTCCTCCCGCGCGAGGTTTTCAACCACCGCGCCCATTGCCGTGATCGCCCGCCACCGAAGGTTCTCGTCACTATGCACGAGAAAGGAAAACAGCGGGTTAATGACCTGACGTGCCGGCAGCATGCAGAACTCGCGGAGGCTCCCGTCAAAAGCATCCGCGTTGAGCAGATTCCGAACCGTTTGCTTCAGGCCGCGGCCCCTCATGGCTTCACGGTGCGAGGGCTTTTGCTATTTCACGGCCCAGATCCACGCATTGCCTCAGACCGTCATGCGCCGGAACATATTGGAGGCTCACTCCGGGATTAACCACCTTGATCTTCATTTCCTCCAGTGCCTTGGTTATCAATCTGACCGCCTCGCCGCTCCAGCCAAAAGATCCGAACGCTGCCCCGATTTTGTTGAGCGGCCTCAATCCCTTCATGTAGCAGAGCATGTCAGCCATCCTGGGGAGCATGCCGTTATTGAGCGTCGATGACCCGACAATAACCGCGCCTGCGTCGAGCAACTCTGTTATGACATCGCTCCGGTGACTGACGCCCAGGTCCATTAACTTGATGCTAATCCCGCTCTCCACCAGTCCATCGGCAACGGCCTTTGCCATGGTTTCGGTGCTGCGCCACATTGTGTCGTAGATAATAACGGCTTTTCGCTTGGGGACCTGTCGGCTCCACTCTGCATAAGAAGCCACGATCTGCAACGGATTGTGACGCCAGATGAGGCCGTGATCCGGGGCTATCATGTTGATCTTCAGGTCCATTTTCTGGACGTCGCTGACCAACTTCTGAATCAGACCCGAATATGGCAGCAATATATTGGCATAGTATTTGGCTGCATGTCTCATAAGTTCGGAAGAATCGACCTCGTCGTTGAATCGCTCGCTGGTCGCCCAATGCTGGCCGAAACCGTCGCTCGAAATCAACAGAGCATCTTCTTTGATATAAGAAAACATGCTGTCCGGCCAATGAACCATCCTGGTCTCGATGAATTGGACAGTCCGCTTCCCAAGACTGATCTCTTGCCCTGACGCCATTACTTCATACGGCCAATCTTCCCTGTGATAGTGGTCCAGTAGGGCCTTCTTGCCTCTTGGGGAACAGATCAGCTTCTCCGGCTTGATTACGTCCATCATCTCCGCGATCGACCCGGAGTGATCAGGTTCAACGTGATTTACGACCAGATAGTCAATCTTGGATGGATCGATCACCTTGTAGATGCAGTGGAGCAAATCGTTCTTGAAAGGCTTCTTGACCGTATCAAAAAGGGTTACCTTGTCGTCAACGATCAGATATGCGTTGTAGGTAGTCCCTTTTTCAGTTGAGTACCCATGGAAATCCCTGATATTCCAGTCCACAGCGCCGACCCAATGAATATCCTTTTTCATTTCAATATTGATTCGCAATAGTAACCTCCGTAGAAACCTCGAGTATGAGAGCAGCGTCTCCGCCTGCTATTTGTTCGCACGATAGTACACAGTTACCCGCGGTCATGGCAAACCGTCGGCTGAATATCTGAGATCTCAACCGCCTCAATCGGGCGACTGGACGCCCCGTTATTCTGGCTCAAAACTGTCTTTGTCAGCTCCGCACACCGGGCACACCCACTCATCAGGCAGATTCTCAAATGCGGTGTGGGGATTCACGCCGTTATCAGGATCTCCGACAGCCGGATCGTATACATAACCGCATACTTGGCACACATATCTTTGCATTTCTTCCTCCGATTATAGTTTTGCATCGGCCTCTCAACGAGACCCAAGTCATTGACACCTATGTATAGCCAGGTAGGGCGGGCCATGCCCGCCGAGGCTAAATCCGTGGCGGCCATGGGCCGCCCTACCCCGCTGTAGGGGCATTTGAGGGACCCGGGACATTATTCCGCGTCATTTCCCGCCGATCTTGTTGCCTATGGCCCGACCGTAATCCTGGGCCATCTGGAGCGCCCCTTGCAACGCAGCGGATTTCAACCTCAGCGGTGTGCCCACCATATCCATCTTGAACACGTTGTGCATTGTGTCGTAGATCCTATCGGCAGCCTCTCCGCTCCACCCATAGGACCCGAATGATCCACCTACTTTGCCTTCCAGATTAACCTGGGCAGCTAGAAACAGCAGCGTCTTCATAGCTTGCATCATCTCGCCGTGATAGGTGGCCGATCCAAACACATACGCGTCGTAACCGGCAAGATCATCCGGTTTAGGCAGGGCCTTAGCGTCCAGGACTTTGGCCTCCACGCCCGTGAATCTGACCCCTTCAGCTATAAGTTCGGCAATATTCTGTGTTTGACCTGTCCGGGTGGCGTAGGCGATGAGCACTTTTGGCATTGTCGGTCTTTACCCTCCGTGGTTGGTGTTTCGTTGAATATTGATCACCAGGCATTAATTACGCAGGAAGACAGCCTCCACATCTCCAGTCCGAGGCCTTTCGGCCGAAAATTTCGCTCTATTTCGGGTGGGCTGTCTCTGATAGCAGCCTCATCCCTCAGCCGCTAACCCACGGCACTTCGCTACAGCATCACTTCCCAGTTCGAAAGCCTCTTTGAGTGCGTCAGGATGTTTGGCAATTTCTCCTTTATCGTCCACCGACTTTATGAAAATGCCCCCATCGTAGCTCATGTCCAATGCATCAAAGAAGTATTTCGCCACCAGTTGGGCCCCCTCGAAAAGGTTAGCTCCTTTCGTAGCCCCAACAGCGATCAGATATCCTTGGCCTCCGTCATAGGTTCGTCGTGCCTCGGGAGTTTTATCCAGCATCCGCCGACACCACATGGCCTGGCAACGATCGATTAAGGCCTTCGCCTGGGACGTGATGCCGTAGAAAAACATCGGCGAGGCCAGGAATATGATTCTTGACTCCAAGAGCCGGGGATAGACAAGCTGCATGTCATCGTCAACAACACACTCGCCTGTGTCGTTGCACCCGCCGCACTCCACACAGCCGGCCATGCTCAATTCACAGCAGCGTATGGAAGAGACCTCCGCGCCGGCGGATTGGGCGCCGCGGAGAACCTCATCCAACAGCAGGTCTGTATTTCCCCCTTTTCGCGGGCTTCCGTAGATCCCCAGAACTTTCATTCCGCTACCCCAGACGAGTATCCTGATTGGTCTTGCCACAATCCGGGATGTAGCACGACACATTCAGAAACTCGCACTTGTCTTTGCACCCCGGGCAAGTTTCAGGCGGGGTCACCTCTGTCTCAGCCTCAAATGTGTATCCACACTTCTGACACTTCCACGTATTCTTTTCCATGAGATCTCCTTGGTTTTGTTAAGCGGTTATCGCTGTTTAGAGGGCGACGCGGCCCCTTTGCCCTTTGTTCCCATCAGGAACTTCAGATGATCCAGCATTTCCTGAATATTCTTGGCCATATACCATCGGCCATTCTCAAATACGCCAAAGTCCGCACCCATCATAGCAGATGCAAACCGGGTTGAGTTCGCGAAGAAGAGCCACTGTTCAGCCCATTTTTTCTCTATGGCCTCATCAAACATGTTACTTTTGTCGGCTACTTTCTCGTCCCATGCTTTCAGCATTATCTGCGTTGCCGTCAATGTCATCTCATTGCTCGTCTTTATTGTGTTCTCGAAACGCTCCCAGTGTCCGGCCACCCATCCGGCAGTGTGACACGACCGGCAAACTTTCTGAAGTGTCTCTCGCCTCTGGGTCTGCTCCTCGGGACTGATCAGATAGTCTTTGGCCGGCTGCCCGTCGAGACTTGTCGGCAAAGGTTGGCCGTCCTTGTTCCTTATAATGGATGTGTCCGGAGATTTCGGGTGAGCGTGAGCGTAATACAAGCCTAGTATACGCCAGGGCAGGCGGTCACTCATTTGATGTGTCCTCTTGGCTACGACTGTGCCGTCGTCAGTAACTACCTGGCTGACGTGACAGGTGGCGCACGTAGGGGCCACAAAATCCTTTCCAACGGTCCAGGGGACCTCCTTGAAGTTCCATTCGGACCAGAGCGACGAGAACATTCCGCCGTGCATGCTGACCGAATAGGCCTTGTAAGCGGGGACATCAGGCCCCTTATGACATTTTGAGCACACGTAAGGCTTGCGGGCCGCGGTTATAGAGAACTCATGCCGGGGATGGCATGGAGAGCAAGACCCTTTACTTCCATCCGGATTGAACCGCCCCACCCCGTCATTAGGCCAACCGGAGAGCACAGGGAACTCCATATCTCCTTGGTCCGTTTCTCTGGTCTGTTTACCTGTGACCTCCAGAGCGGTGCCGTGACATTGGTAACATGAATCAGAGTTAGTCTTTTCGTCGGGATCCGCTAAGGTGGTCTTCATGTCTCGAAACGACTGAATACCGTCAATTGCCTTTTCCAGGGTCTGATAAGCGGGATTGTTTGCAAGATTCACGCGTGCGTGTGACATCAGGTTCTTTTCATATTGCGAAACCTCGGCCGAATGGCACGTTGTGCAGTCCTTGGGGGTAACAGTGAGGTGCACCTTGTGATCGTTGTGGTCAAAGGTGTCCTTGTGAGTTGCAGGATTGAGCATGTGGCATTCGGCACAACCGACCGCAACCCCCGCGAGCTTGTCGGGGACCTTTTCAGCGGAAACGAGCCTTTGAGGCTCAGGCTTCTTCAAAGCGTCAGCAGTCGTGATCCTCGCATGGCGACTCCTTTTCCAGTCCGCAACCATGGCCGGCGTTGAGGAAACGTGGCAGTCGAGGCACTCCTGAGTTACATCACTTACAGGAACTTCTGCAGCTTTTGATCTACCCGCAATGGAATGACGACCGCAGCAGCAGCGAGAAAGATCACACACGGCAACCGGAAAACACTTGATGCTCTCATCAGCCCTACCCTCCTCCCCCTGGTGGATCCGAAAGCATTACTTCTGAAGCTTGTCCAATTCCTTCGATAGATCCTCAAGCCTCGGCATCGTGTTTATATCATGCACGTCAATGTATCGAATGATGCCTTGCTTGTCGATGATGAAGAGGGCCCTCTCTGCTGTGCCGTCGTCCCTGAGTACTCCGTAAGTTTTGGCTACTGCTCCGTGAGGCCAAAAGTCGGAAACTACCGGAAACCATAGTTCACCCATCGGCTTGGTCCATGCGTAGAGCGTTGGAATATTGTCCACACTGATTCCTATCAATACTGCGTCACTCTTCTCGAAGATCTCTTTTGCGATGTTGTACCCCGGCCACTGCTGCGAACAAACGGGGGTCCAAGCTGCCGGCACAAACGACAGGACGACATTCTTCTTCCCGATGTAATCGCTGAGAGCGACCTTATGCCCCGAAATGGACGGCAGTATGAAATCCGGTGCTTTATCACCGACCTTTACAATTGTTCCGCTGTCAGTGGGCTTAAGTTGCCCCGGATCATAGATTCCGGAACCAAACCCCACCGACTCGCAGTATGCCGCGGAAAAGCACCCAAACACAACAAATGCTCCAATTGCAGCTAATATCGACCACTGTCTGCCGGTCAGGCCCATGAGATTTTCCTCGCTATTTCCGACGCGATGCCGCCGTGGCTTCCTTCAGGAATTGTTTGGGGGTCATCCTACCGATATGTACGTGCTGCACCTTGAGTCCCTTGCCGCCAAAACCCTTGATCGCAATAAATGTTGGGGTTCGGATCGGCCCTGGAGAGGGCTTTCTGGATGCCAAACTTCTCATCCGGAAACAGAGGGAACAATATGTTGTATTTCTTCCTGAATACCTCAACTTCAAAAGCCGAATTGCCGGCGCCTATGCCTATTAGTTTGACCTTTCCCTTCAGGGAAGGTGTTTTCTCGATCAACCGATGCAGCTCATTCACCACCGGCGCTTCGGCCTGGCATATCGGGCAGTACATGCTGAAAATCTCGATTATGACTGTGTCCGCCTTTATCTGAGGTATGGTAAAGGTGTCTGTGCCTTTGAGGCCCAGGTAATTCTTAGATGCAGCGCTGTCAGGCATGGAAAGCCGGAGGTTTGCCAGCGCTCCCGCATCCACAGTAAGAGAATCGGATGCCGTAGCAAGTCCGGGAATAGTGACGAAAAAAGCTGCCGCCAGCGCGAAGAAGCAGTTTAATATGCTCATATTCTTCTCCTCAATGGCGGCACACCTGAACATCTATCAAGCCCAGCCCAGCAGTTCGTGCTCACTGGGTGCCTGTGGCTACAGATGGTGTTGTCATGGGGCGAAACATCTTCTTGCTTGCACCGCATACCGGGCACTTCCAGTCCTCCGGCAACTCATCGAAAGGTGTCCCCTTCGGGATCTTACCCTTCCGATCGCCCCTTTCCGGATTATACATGTACCCGCAGTTTGAGGTCTGGCACTGCCAAATTTCAGAGGTTACAGGCATTATCTTGTCTTTGCCGGGTTAGGACTTCCACAGACCATGAAGATTACAGTACTCCCGCGCAGTCCATTCTCCCTGCACTGGGAAAAAGGCCTCGGGGGTTTGCCCTGGTTTGAGAAATTGACGATAGGCCTTTCCATCAGCCACTATTTCAACCCACTCAATGTAGTGCTTCTCCTCCATAGGATGAGGAACGCTCCCAACTCTAACGGTGAGTCCGGCCGCTGCAGCTTCTTTGACCGGCACATGCTTTTCTTTGGCTGCGTCCACCGTGTTCGCCACGAAGAGCTTCATAGGCTGACCGCAACAGATCAGCTCCCCGTCGCCTTCATGCAGCATCTCTACGATGTTTCCACAAACTTCGCACTTATAGATCTCTAGTTGCGCCGTCATTTGAGATACCTCCTTCAATGTTAACCGAAATTAATTCACTGGTGTGAAGGCCAGCGCTTCATGGCCTCTTGCACCTCTACAACTACCAGTTCTCACCCAGCACCTCGTAGTAAGACTGCGGATGGGCGCACGCGGGACAGACTTTTGGAGCCAATTGACCCTCATGAACATAGCCGCAGTTCAGGCAGCGCCATGCCACTGGCTCATCCTTTTCGAAAACCTTGCCTGCCGCCACATTGGCCAAGAGCCCGCGGTATCTCTTTTCATGCTGCTTTTCCGCCACGCTAATGGCCTCCCATATTATGGCCGCAGCCTCGAAGCCCTCGCCCCTGGCAATTTTGGCGAAGCCGGGGTACATCTCCGACCATTCGTAGTGCTCCCCTTCCGCCGCTGCCTGCAGGTTTTCGGCCGTCTTTGCTACAATTCCTGCCGGAAACGCCACCTGGACCAGGGCTTCGCCTCCTTCGAGCTGCTGGAAGAACCTCTTGGCATGCTCCTTCTCCTGGTTGGCCGTCTCCTCAAAAATCTGCGCGATCTGAATCAGTCCCTCAGACCTCGCCCTGGACGCGAAGTAGGTGTACCGGTTCCTGGCCTGCGACTCGCCCGCAAAAGCTGTAACCAAGTTTTGCTCTGTTTGCGATCCTTTTAAGTTTGCCATGCAATTCTCTCCTTCCCTGTCTTAAATTACTTTGCCGATCTACTTGACCAGATTAATAAGGCTAATACCGAGTCTGCGGATCAAACATACTCGGCGTCCACTTGAACCTGAAATTTTGGCGAAGCGCAAAGTCAGCTTCTGTTCATTATCCGACGTTGCTCATGGGCTGGTCGGGAATGCCTATCCTCGGCTCTTCTCTTTCACGGGTCGGCCCGCTTTCCTTCTTGCATTGAGGACACAAACCAACGAACTCGAGCCGGTGCCATAGTATTTCGTAGTCACTGGCCTCCGCCAAAGCCTCATTAATCATAGGGATCGAGTCCGCGAGCACGTCGTCTACGCGGCCGCATCTTATGCAGCGCACATGATAGTGATTTTCCACGATTCCGTCGAAGCGCTTTTGAGTGCCCGCCATTTCCAATTTTTGAATCATTCCGATTTCGGACAAAATTTCGAGGTTGCGATAAACGGTTCCGAGACTAATTCGCGGCAGACGTTTTCGAACTATTTCGTAAATCTCGCCGGCCGTCGGGTGCGTACGAACTTTTCTCAACTCCTCCAAAATGATACGACGTTGAGCGGTCATACGCAATGGATGTTTGGTCACCGGTCAGGCCTTTTGTTAATAATAATTACTATTCCTAATAGATAAACAACCGAACACCGGCTGTCAAGTCAAAATTTCTGACGAACTGATGAGCCGACTGCTAAGCGGGTTGCCTGAAAACCTCCACGCGGTTTCTTCCATTGTCCTTTGCCTTGTAGAGCGCCTCATCCGCCTGCTTCAGCAGCGTGTTTAGATCACTGGGCCCGGGGCCGGTAACGGTGAGACCTATGCTTACGGTTATGTATAGAGGCTTGGTCTCAGTGGTTATCGGGGTTTCATTGAGAGTCAGCCGGAGCCGCTCCGCAACTTGGAGCGCTTGCTCCAAGGGGGTTTCCGGCAGAGCAATGACGAATTCTTCTCCGCCGTAACGGGCGAATATGTCGATTCTTCTCAGAGTGGCACGGCCTATAGCGGCTACCATCTTGAGCGCTTCGTCGCCTACAGCGTGACCGTACGTATCATTGATCCCCTTGAAGTGATCGAGATCTATCATCATAAGAGCCAATTCCCCGCCATATCGCGATGTTCGATCAAGTTCGCGTTTAGCCAGGCTCCTGAAGAATCTTCGGTTCCATATGCCGGTCAGACTGTCAGTGGTCGCCAGCATGCGAAGCTTATCTTCAAAACTCTTGCGCTCCGTTATGTCGCGAGCTACGTGGACGAACCTGTCCGCCTTAGGACCGTTCGTGTCCATAGGAGTTACAGAAACGAGAAATGTTCCCCCCAGCTTCGGTTCGACCACTTCCGCCGAATGCTCCGCACCGTCGGCGAGGCTTTGCAAGAGAGGGCAGCCGGGGAACGGCCCATCGGTCCCATGACAAAATTCGTAGCAGCTTCGACCGATCGCGTCCCTGGGATGGACCTTCAGCTTATCTGCCATGGCTTTGTTTAGGCGCTGGATGACGTGGTTTCTATCGATGATGGCGATGAGGTCCGGGACAGTGTCGAACGTTTCCTCCCATTCGCGCTTGGCTTTCTCAGTGGCTTCTTCGCCGCGCCTTCGCTCGACTATCTCTCGTTGAAGATTCTCATTAGCCTCGACCAACTCTGCTGATCGCTCTGTGACCTTGTCTTCAAGGACATGCTGGAAGTTTCGCTGCATGATCGAGTATCTGTCGGCGAGGGCCAACGACAAGAACATCCCCTGCCACAGATATCCAATTTTGAGCCCTTGGCCCCACATAAAATCAAATGGCACGATGCCCACCAGCACACCGACATGCATCGCAGCAAGGATCGGAAACTGGACATGAGCCAGGAACAGGTATCGAGCATGGGATTCTCCCCTGTACCACATCAGCCCGGTGACGATAGCCAGAGCCCAGGCCAGAAGCGGGCCATAAATCAGCGCCAAGAAATTGCCTACATAAAAGCTGGCGACAAACAGAATGAAATCAACCACTGCAAGTATCAAAAACAGATCAAGCACCCTATAGAGAATTGGGTACTTCCCCCTGGCATCCATGAAAGAAGTCACAAAAAGTATGTTGAAAACAAAGGTCAACCCTATTCCCGAATTGAAAAGATGGAACATCCTTTCGGGTTGAGAGAAGATTGTCACTTGAGGAACGAGGCCGTCGAAGCACAATTGGCAAGCGCCCAAACCAATGAGAAGCGAAATGTAGTAGAAGTAAGCCCTCTGCCTGAGAATCGACCAGCCAAAGAGGTTGTAGATGATCAGAAAGCCAAGCACCCCATAGAAGATCCCCAGGCCCATGTACCGTTTCAGTTCGGCGTGACGGTAACCCTCTTCGCTAGAAAGAACCAAAGGAACTCTCAAAGCGGTCTCAGATTTGGCCCGAACGAAAATTGTCTTCACTTCACCAGGCGCAAAAACCAGCTTCAGGACCGGCCCACGCCCCCCCGCCACCCTATCGTCAAGAGGGATCCGAACTCCGGCTTGATAGTGTTCAGCAGCCGAATTGCGGTCAGACTTGACGAAAAAATCAATGAAATCCAAATAGTGGTTTGTAATCTGGAGAAAAAGCGTCTGCGCGTCTGGAGTGGCATTCTCAACAGACAATTTGATCCAATAAGCTGACCCGGTGAAGCCGAGATTCGGCACGGTCTTGTCCGTGGGGCTGAATCCCTTCGACTGGACTTCGTCAATGCTTGCAGCACCGGTCTTGTCTTCGTAAACCTCCAGGTAGCCCTGCAAGTTGTATCGGCTTGTCTTTCCGTCCAGTTTCAGCGGCTCGCGGACACCGGCTGCAAAGGTCGGCGCGCAAGGACAGACCAGCACGAGAATCATCGCCAGTGTCAGCAAGGCCTGTTTCGCTCATAGGGCCCAAACGAATGCGCCAAGGGATAGAGGACCCCGAGAAACAGGTTACCGCACGGGACCACCGACTTCCGCTGAGAGAACCTCGCGACCGACGTATTCTTGCAGCAAATTGACGGGGCCTGGTCTTGTCATCAGTCAGCAAACAGGGACACAAATTTGAAATTCAAAGAGTCAAAAAGACCCTGGTCCGTCAACTTAAGCTCAGGTATGGGCGTGAGAGCCATAAAAGACAGCGTGGCAAATGGATTCTCCAACTGGCATCCCAACTCATGGGTAGCGTGGACTGCGCGCTCCAGCGCATCCCGGACCTCTTGAATCGGCTTGTCTGACATGAGCCCCGCAATAGGCAGAGGCACAGCGGCCAACGATTGCCCGTCCGCCACGGCGGTCAGGCCACCCCCCATTCGAGCAGTTTCTTGGGCCGCGGCCAGCATATCCGAGTCGTTTGAGCCCACTACTATGATGTTGTGAGAATCGTGGGCCACGGTGCAGGCAATGGCCCCCCGTTTCAGCCCGAATCCCCGGATGAGCGCCACGGAAAAGGCGCCTGTGCCGTGGTGCCTCTCGATGACAGCGATCTTCAGAATGTCCCTCGTCGGGTCTGCCACAACCAGTCCATCCATGATCGGCGCGGGCTCGACCACTCGTTTGGTGATGATCTGGCCCGGCACTACTTGAATGATGTTGACAGTGGTTCCCTCTGCCTTGATGGAAAAATCTTTCACCTGGTCCCACGCCACATTCATGCTGTCCGGCAAGTGAGATTCCCCGGCGTGAAACCGAGGGAACCACCAGCTTGCCGGCCTCCGCAACAAGGCGTCCCGACTGATACACACGAGCAATCGAAACCTGCTTCAAGTCATCGAGGATAAGGAGGTCCGCAAGAGACCCCGGTGCGACCCGTCCCAATCCTTTGAGTCTGAAGTACGCAGCCGGGTTTATTGTGGCCATCTGAATTGCCCGGATTGGATCCAGTCCTTTATTGATAGCGGTACGGACGAGATTGTTTATGTGGCCCTTCTCAAGAATATCCTCAGGATCCAGATCGTCGGTAACAAAGAAGCAGTTCCGAGAGTTGTGTTCATTGACCAATGGGAGCAGCGCGCTAAGGTTCTTGGCCGCAGAGCCTTCCCGTATCATGATGTGCATACCGTTCCGGAGTTTTTCACGGGCTTCTTCCAGTGACGTGCACTCGTGGTCGGATCCTATGCCCGCGATTACGTACGCGCAGAGGTCCTTGCCGGTGAGACCAGGCGCATGCCCATCGAGGACCTTCTCCTGGAACACCTTGATCTTTGCAAGAATTTCGGGGTCCTCCATTAGGACTCCCGGATAGTTCATCATTTCCGCCAAGCCCAGTACGCGCTCGTTATCCTTGAAAATTTCCATGTCCTTTGGGCCAAGTTCCGCGCCCGAGGTTTCAAAGGGAGTAGCAGGGACGCAGGAGGGGAACATGACGAAAACTCGCAGTGGCAGCCCTTCGCTCGATTCCAAAATATATCTGATTCCGTCCAGCCCCAGCACATTTCCTATTTCATGAGGATCAGCCACGACAGTGGTGGTTCCCAGCGGCACAACGTTGCGGGCAAATTCCGGTATGCTGAGCATGCTGGATTCGAGGTGAAGATGCCCGTCTATGAAGCCGGGTGAAACGTACCGGCCCTCGAGATCAACTGTTTCGGCCGCTTCATATTCGCCGAAGCCCACCACAATGCCTTCGCGCACTGCAATTGAAACCGTGTGAATCTCGCCGGAAACCACGTTAACCAACTGACCGTTTTTGAGCAGCAGGTCCACGGGTTTCTGCCCCAGAGCCGATGTTATGCGTTCAGCCAAATCCATGTGTCGTTCCCTTCCAACTGGCCGCCCCCCGAAGAAGTTCCTAGCATTCTGTCAGGATTGGACAGCTTGGTTTCCTAAGACTTCCTGAGTTGTATTCAGTTCCGACCGGAGTCCGAACCACAAGGTCAATACGCAATCGTTCACCGGGTATTTTATGACCGGCACGGAGGCCGGTCCTACCGCTCTCATGGTAGGGCCGGCGTCCCTGCCGGCCACGTTTCGACCGCGTAAATCGCTTTCCCGGTCAACCGTTACGTCAATGCTTTACACCGCAGCGGTCTCAATTGCCGTTCGGCACTCGCAGTCTTCGTAGGTGATTCGAGGGAGTGCGTGGAAAAAGATGTCTTTTACGTTTTGGACGTTCTTGTTCATTGTAGTCGCGATCATTTCCCAGGTAACCGGCTCCTCACTCTGGTGCCAGGAGTCATAATCGGTGCTCATGGCTGCCACTGCATAACAGATTCCTGCTTCTCGAGCCAGGTACCGCTTCGGGAACCGTAGACATGTTGATGATATCGCCGCCCCACATGCGGAACATCCTGCTTTCCGCTCGTGTGGAAAACCTCGGCCCCTCGATGGTAACCACCGTCCCGGTGGGGTGGTGGGGAATCCCCTGGTCCGCGGCCGTTTCGATAAGAATTCGCCTTAGCTTCTCGCAGAATGGGTCGGCCATTGAAATGTGGACCACCTGATCCCCCTCGTGGAACGTGCTTTTGCGCGAGCGGGTCCGGTCAATGAACTGGTCGGGAAATACTAGATGCCCCGGCTCTATTTCTTCCCTCAAGGATCCGCACGCGCTCGTGGCGATGATGTGCGTCACCCCAATTTCTTTCATGGCCCATATGTTGGCCCTGAAGTTAATTGCAGAAGGTAATATCCTGTGGCCTTTTCCGTGACGGAGCATTATCACTACTTCGATGTCTCCGGCCTTGCCGATTATAAGGTCGTGGGAAAGGGAGCCAAAAGGCGTTCCTCTCTTGATAACATTCACATCCTTAAGGAAATCCGGGTCATCGAAGCCGGACCCACCGATCATACCGATCTTCACCACAGCACTTGCTCCTCTCAGGCGTGACTATACATTTGAGTGGCGATTGTAAGATTCGGGGCGAGATCGTGTCAACACAAAGCAGGAGGGCGCCGCGCTTGATACGTGTTCACGCTTGTGTCAGTATGATTCACCGAAGTCATGTTCCTGAGCAAAAAAGTGGTGTTCGACGACGACCTGCGGAAGCGTCTAAATTTGAAAATGGTTACTCGGCAACAATTAGAGGGAATTTTTGATTGACATTTCGAAAGGTTGTCAACTAGATTTCCGATTATTGAAGGGTTTCGCCTGTATCACGGTTCCAGTGGAGGGGAGGCCGCGTCTGCCCGTACAATTGTCCACACATTTTTTCTTGAGAATTCTCCTGACGGGGACGCTTCTGTTCCTTGCGGGGCTGGCCTATGCCCAGCCGGTGCCCAGGGGCGAGGCCGTTTTTATGGGCGTGAAGAAATCAGACCGCGTGGGACCAGCCTCGGCAATTCCAGACGGCAAACCTGATGCGGTTTTCTCATTGACCTTGAAGCCCCGTCCTGCTGAACCCGTGATCTCGGAAATACAAATCAAGGCGTTCTCAGGGTCGCCGGGATTCTGGAGCAGCACAGGCCAGACGTCGGGCGCCGGTTATATAGGAGTTGCCCGAGCCAAGAACCCGTCGGAGATCATTAACCGCCAAGTCGGGCCTCTGAATGTCAACCCGCAGGCAGACAAGCACCTTCTTCTCTTTGTAACCGACGACGGTACGTTTTCACAAAAAGATCGCAGGTACCAGATAAAGGTAATTGCTAGTGACGGCAGTTCCTGGACCGGCCCGGTAAAGTCCGAAGCGGGACCTGCACCTGAAACGCCCTCAGTCGAATCCGGCGCGGCGCCAGTGCGTATGTCGGCCGTACTCAAAGGCATTTCAAATTTTGACGCGGTGAGTCCCGGCAAAACAATAGCCGGCGACGACAAGCCTGACGGACTGTTCGTGTTGACCGTGGAAGCCAAAGACCGGGAGATCTCAGCCATCGAGATACGGAATGCAGACGGTACGCCATCCGTCTGGGATACTGTTCCCAGCACGAAAAATGGGCCGATTGGGGTGGCATTGGAGTCCGACCCTGTCCGTTTGGTGAATAATCGGGACGGAACTGTTTCCATCAAGGTCAAGGATCGCGTGGATCTCAACCTCTATGTTGCAGATAACGGGAGTATTGCTGAAGGAAAGACAAATTATTGGGTATCCGTTGCATTCAGCGGAGGCGGAGTTTCCAGATGCCCAGCGCAAAGAATCGCCCAGACGGCTGAGGAGAAAAAAGATGAACCGGCAGCCATCTCCGCCAAAGTAAATTTCTTGGCAACGTGGCTGGGATTCGTTTCGACCGATGCAGTGGGGCCATATTCGGGTATGAAACCTGATGGCGTTGCAGACGCACTTTTTGGGTTAGATATTGAAGTCTCACCGAAAAACTTTATCACCGGCATTGAAATCAACAGCCTTCTGGGTGGCTCCACCAAATGGGGGACCACGGGGACAGGCCAGGCCAATTGGGGGTTGGCAGTGGCCTACCAGAGCGCGCCGACCGCTTTGTTGAATAACGCGGACGGCGCCGTGAAAATCCCCGTAGATAAAAGGTCCCAGTTCTATGTATACGCCTCGGATCCCGGTGACCTGGCAACAACTTACGACCGGCTACGTATGGTCGTTCACTTGGCTGACGGCACGTCCTACCAGCAGCCGGTTCGTGCACCTTTGGCAACCACGTCAACCGTTGTTCCCGGAACCGACGAAGCCACCAGAGCCAAAGGGCTCATAACCTGTGAATTCAGGGGCTTCATCGCTGATCTCGTCAACACATCCACCAGGCCGGGAAAGGATGGATACCTTGACGGAACCTTCATCATGAAACTACAGGTGGAGGACAAAAAACTTGTTAAGGTGGAAGTCAAAAGCTCGGATGGGGCCAGTCGATGGTCCAGTGAGCCAAAAGCACCGGCAATGTTACTCGGGGTCGCGCTTTACCCGAAGATCTATAAGTTGATAAATGAGAAGCCGGGCACGCTACAGCTCCCCGTTTCGGGCCGGCGGACTTTCTATCTTTACGCGGCGGATAACGGCCTGTTGTCGGACCCTAAATCCAGGCTTATTGTGACAGCGACGTTCTCCGACAAGACTACGCTTTCCACAGACGTGATCAAGTGAGCCAAGGGCCGAGCGTTCAGTCCATTAGTGCAGCACTCAAAAGGATTCCCCCAGACTTTTGAAGAATAGTTTGGTTATGAAGTGAGGCAGGAATCATTCATGAAGGCCATGCTCCTGGATCGGCCGGCTCCCATAGAGCAGAAGCCCTTGAGAAGAGCCGACATTTCCCTGCCGGAACCAGGCGCAGGCGAAATCCTCATCAAAGTGGGGGCATGTGGAGTGTGCCATACGGATTTACACACTGCCGAAGGCGATTTACCGTTACCATTGCTGCCACTGGTTCCGGGCCATCAAATCGTTGGACGAGTGGAAAAAGGGGGGCCGAATACGCATCGCTTCCGGACACAGGATCGCGTAGGTGTGACATGGTTTTTTGCCGGGTGCGGCTCGTGTACTTTCTGTGTAGAGGAGCGAGAGAACCTGTGTTCCAATGCCCTCTTCACCGGTTATCACGTGAACGGGGGATATGCCGAATATATGGTGGTTCCGGAAGAGTCCGCGTTCCCCATTTCGGAATTGTTTTCGGATGCCGACGCCACTCCCTTACTCTGCGGAGGGGTGATTGGGTACAGGGCCTTGCGGTTGAGCGAAATCAAGCCTGGACAAAGGCTGGGTTTGTACGGCTTTGGTAACTCGGCCCATGTCGTGATTCAGGTGGCAGTAAAAATGGATTGCCGCGTCCATGTGTTCACGCGAAGCTCACGCCATCAGAAACTGGCGGAAGAACTGGGGGCCGCGTGGGTTGGGACAGCCGAGGAGGCTTCTCCCGAAACTCTTGACGCCGCGATCATTTTTGCGCCTGCGGGCGCGCTTGTCCCGCAAGCACTGCGAGCGCTCGACAAGGGGGGCACCCTGGCTCTGGCCGGGATCACGATGAGTCGAATCCCTGAATTCGACTACGGCCTTATTTACGGCGAGAGAACAATGCGAAGTGTTGCCAATACCACTCGCCGGGACGCAGCCGAACTGCTCCGGGTGGCTGCCGAAATCCCGATCCGAACTGTTGTTGACACTTTTCCTCTTGAGGAGGCCAACACGGTTTTGAGAATGATGAAAGAAAGCGCGCTTCAGGCCGGCGCCGCGCTGATTCCATGATAGTTGACGCGAAAGGCCAAACTTCGCACAGGAGCAAGAACCGGTATGAAGGTTTGTAAACTGTTGTTGTACGCCCTGTTCATTCTGTCTCTTGCTGCGGGCAGCGGACTTGCGGACGAGGTCTTTCGGTTTGCCGTCCTGTGCGATAGCCGCGGCCAACTCGCAACCAGCAGGTGCGAGGACGACAATTACGGTGTTAACCCTACGCTTGACGTCATGGTCAAAGATATTGTGGCTCGGAACGACACGGAATCAGTCAAGTTGGTTCTTTTTCCCGGAGACATGATTCACGGTGTGCTCAAGAGAGATGCCCCGTCAGTGGCGGAATGCAACCGCGTAAGCCTGAACCATTGGCGTGAAGTGGTCAGCCCCCTCCTCAAAGCGGGGATGATCATGCGAGTCACAGTGGGCAATCATGAAACGGTGGTGGCCGATGCCTCGAAGCCACGATTGCGGTGCGGAGATCACTTATCGCCGTATTTTACGGAGATGGAAAACTTCAAGGTTTTCAGGGAAGTGCTGGGAGACATGATTCACGGAACTCCGGGTCCCGAGTCGGATCTCGGCCTGACCTACTCCTTTGACATGGGCGGATGCCACTTCGCGGTTCTCGCTGCTTATACGATGTTTTACCACGGCGCGTTTTCCAATGAGACCATTGACTGGCTCGACTGGGACCTGGGCAAAGCAAGAGAGGCCGGACTTAAGACATTTGTGGTGTCGCACCCGCCGGCTTTTCCTGGTGGGGGCCACATGTGGGACTCGCTTCCATTCTTTAATCCCACTTATAATTGCGACAATTACGACGGCCGGTTCGGCATAGATCGCAGAAAAGAACGAGATCGATTCTGGAACATTCTCAAGAAACATGGGGTCGTGGCTTATTTCTGCGGGCATGAACACAATATTCAGGTCCAGGAGGTGGAGGGGGTCTGGCATGTGGTGTCAGGTGGGCTCACTCCTCGATTGTACCCCCTAAATGGGTCAAAGGCTGATAAGCAAAGGAACACCATTCTCTATGACGGAGCATTCCAGAATCCCAGGGCTTCAGTGATTTGGCCGTGGAATGACGGGCAGCAGTCCTACTGGGGCTGGTGTCTGGTTACCGTGGAAGGGGAAAAGGTGACGCTGGACGTGATCGGTTCCGCGCAAATCCCAACGAAAAGGACCGATTTGAAATTGCTCAAATCCTTTGTGATAAAAGATAAGCCTACCGGCCCGGCGCCAGGCTCTTGATTCCGATGGGCACGGCACCCCCCCCGCCATGCAGCGGAACCGAGACCAAGCCCTGTTTCATCGTGTTTGAGGGTATTGACGGCGCAGGGAAGTCCACCCAGGCCAAACTTTTGGCTCGGCGACTGGCAGACCTGGGTATACCCGTCCTTCTAACGGCCGAACCTTCCGACGGTCCGGTGGGGCGAATCATCAGGTCTTTGACAACGCGGCTGGAAGCGGAAGAAGAAGCGCGGCTCTTCACCGAGGACCGCCGCGATCATGTGGAACGAGTCATATTGCCGGCTCTGCTGGAAGGGCGCACGGTTATATGTGATCGGTATGTCCATTCGTCCGTTGCATACCAGGGTGCTCGCGGCGTGGACCAGGCAGCCATTCTCTCGGCTCAAAGTCCTTTTGCCCCCCAACCGGACGTTATCTTTCTCTTGGAGATCCCTGCGGATATTGCGCTTGCGAGGATAGATTCTGCGAGACGCGGTCGTTTTTCCACATTCGAGGTTAGAGAGGATCTTGAGGCTGTGGACGCTGTCTATCGCAGTATTACTGATCCTGTGATCAGGCGCATTGACGGAACCAGCTCTTTGGAAAGCATACATTCAATTATAGTGGCTTGTCTGCGGGAGCTGGGATGTTGCAATAGGGCGGAACTTGTCGTCTCTGCCGGGGATGTGGTCTCAAATTGAGTGTTGATATCGACTCCCATGGCGTAGATGGGCCAAAATGACTATGAAAACGCTTGAAACATTGGTGCCGCGGACGAGTCCAGGGCATCGGGGACTCGTTGCTGCACGGATGAATCCCGCGTGCACGTGGGATACATCCGCGGTACCATGAGGTTCAGAATTAGCAATTATTGAAGCCGCAATGTCTAGTTAATATAGAGCTGACCAAGTGATAATTTTGAAAATAGGTTATTTTATGGTTCCAATTAATTGACAAAAGACGGTTTTTTCTGCTATTATTTCACTGAACTTGTCTGAACGGTATCAAAGGAGACACCATGCTGTCGACCCGATTCATACCCGTCTTGATTCTTGCAGTAATCTTTGCCTTGTCCGGCTTCTCGGTTTGTTGGTCCGCGGATTACCAGCATCGCTTTGTCCGAAATTATCCGCCGGGATTTAACGGAATGTGGTACTATGCGGATAGATTTGTGGACAAGGTTGAACCGGGGAAAAAGATGGTGGAACACTACCGGTGGGACAGGTTCATGAGCCGGGAAATGAACATAACCTACCCCTTCTTACCAGTACCTTATGACTGGGATTATGGAACCGGGCGCACATTCAATCTTCCGGATTACAACGCCAACAATTGGCCACGATAATTTGACTTTGCGGACTGTTGGAGCCGGCGGCGCTCAGTTGCACCGACATTAATGGGTCGGATAATGAAACGGGGGAGGAAAACCTCCAGAGAGCCAATCTGAAGGTGGCGGAGAGAGAGGGATTCGAACCCTCGGAACACCTTGTGGGCATTCACGCGATTTCCAGTCGCGCCCCTTCGGCCACTCGGGCATCTCTCCTCACATAATCAGAATACCATAAACCACAAATTGCGCACCGGTCAAGGAGAATCAGTAATGACGCCCGAACCTCCAGAGGAGCATCGGAGCGGTTTCGTTTCGCTGGCAGGCCGCCCCAATGTGGGAAAATCAACTCTCGTGAACCGCATACTTGGCCGGGAATTGTCTATAGTCACGCCGAAACCACAGACCACAAGGAACAGAATCACAGCCATCTACACGATAGCCAACGCCCAGATGGTGCTCCATGATACTCCGGGTATCCACAAAGCGTCGACTCCTCTCAATCGATCATTGGTCGCGGCCGCGACGAAGACGCTGGAGGAAGCCGACGTTGTCCTGCTCATAACCACCCCGTCGGAGGAAATTGCACGCGATGACCTGCGCATCATGGACCTGATCAAGTCTGCGGGGTCCCCATCCGTGCTCGCCATCAACAAGATCGACACTGTTCAGCCTCCTACGCTGTTACCTCTCATTGATCTTTATTCCAAGGCCCACTCATTCGAAGAGATTGTGCCGATTAGCGCTCTTTACGGCGAGGGTGTTCAAGATTTGGTTGATGCTCTCCTGAGACTGCTCCCCCTGGGTCCCCCGTTGTTTCCCGAAGAGGATGTAAGCGATATGCCGGTCAGGTTCTTTGTTGAGGAGATCATACGAGAGCAGATCATCAACAAAACGGGCGAGGAGATCCCGTACAAGACCGCGGTAGTCGTAGAATCTTTCAAAGAGGACAAAGGACGGGTGTCAATTCACGCGGACATCCACGTTGAGAAGGACAGCCAAAAAAAAATCCTTGTCGGAAAGGCGGGCAGCATGATCAAAGCTATCGGCACGTCTGCCCGAGCCAAAATAGAAGACTTTCTCGAGTGCCGGGTAAGGCTTGACCTCTTTGTGAAAGTCACCCCGAATTGGAGCCGCGATTCCGCGAGGTTAAGAGAATTCGGATACCATTAGAGCTGGCAAGCCGACAATGGTTACGGAGCGGCATGTCTCGTCATATGCGAGGAGCGACGTCGGACGAAGCAATCTGCCGATCCTGTGTGCATCGGTCCTGCCAATGAGATTGCTTCGCTTCGCTCGCAATGTTACAGCCCGGTCAGATCTCCGGGACCGTTGTCACCGCATTCCCGAATAAGTAAACGGTTACCACCTGGTCAAGCATCAACCCTGAAGAGTGACTCGTCAAACTCGGGCTTGCCCTCGTACTTCCTCATAAAAAAACCCGGCGCCGCATCAAGATGCTCGAAGATCGCAGGGTTTACCTCGACTCCAGCCTGATGAAGAGCTTTGACAACTGCATCCGGTGACGGAGGGCATGTCTTGACCGTTATCATGTTCTTGATGTCGGGGTGCTTTTTGTTGGCTTCGTACAAGCATTTCCCTATGAGGATCGTCTTCTTCTTTCCAGGGGTTGGTTTCATCAACTTGCCGGTAAGGACCTCCACATCATCCCAGGGTTCCCCTTTCCAGGCATAGGCGATGGCTGTCAGAGTAACACCCGTTAGGATGGAGCAGTACGTGCACAGGCTAAGATCATATTTTGGATAAGACAGCCCCTTAATGCCCATCTTTTCCATGGTTACCGGCAGCGAGCCGGACTCGTTGTATGTGAAGGCATGTTGCAGTTTGAGCGCGACTTCCTCGATCTTTTCGCCCACCACTTCGAGGTCGGAGAGGTCCAGGGACCTTCCTCTTTCACGCGCGGCGTGGACCAAATGAGGTACCTCGGAGGTATCAAAGCCGAGTATCTTGGCGCCTACCTTATCCGCGGCAAGCATGTCCGGCGACGCCACCAGGAGGTTGCTCCTTCTGATCTTCCCGTCAAAAGCGGGCCCCCGTTCATTGGTGAATATCCCGTCCAGGATGGTGACGGAGGGCGGCAGCTTGTTGGCAAGCTTTGACACCATGTAGTGTAGATCTTTTTCAGGGTCCGCAGAATGGCACTTCTTGCGGGAATTGATGTCGATCATGCCTTTGATGTTCTTGATCCCAAGGCTGACGACCGTCTGGGCATGTGTCTTAAGTACTGGGATATTTACGACAAAATCGCTTTGAAGAATGTCGCTATTGAACTTGAGTTCGACCCCGCCACCAAGATCCACTTTTTCGAACGGTCTCTCCATGGCACTTATAACATTGACGCCATAACGTTTCTTCAGCGCATTATACCCGAGGCTTTCAAAAGCATGTTTCGCCGTATCACGGTCCTTGGGATCGTAAACCACCATTCCTTCGCCGATAGTGATATCGTCGATCCCTCGTTCCTTGAGCAGGATAACCATGTCTTCCAACACTCTAGAAGTAGTGATAACTCCCCACTTGGGAAACGCGGTGACCTTAGTCCAAAAGACAATGTTGGGCTTGATAAAGACTTTCGCGCCGGGGGGTACATGATCCAGCCCGCGGCAGAGGTCAATTGCCTTGCGAACGGAAGCCAATGGGGTCTCGTAGCGGACTACGGCCACTTTTGATTTGGTCATGTAAAGTTCACTCCTATTAAGCAAATTATTAAAAGCCGTCAGGGGCATGTTTCAACTGAGGCCCAAACTCACTTCTAACCTCCCCGCCAACTCCGCGATCAAGGGGGGGAACCCTTTTTCAGCGCCGGTTTTGAGAGATCTCACTATTCCGAAGAAGAGGATTTGTGCTTCCCTCAACTCGATAGATAGTTCCATGTCACGCCCAAGGTCCAGGAACCGGTTTATTTGTGCGGGAATTTCACTGTCACGAGGTTTCTTTGCAAGGTTCCGGACAAGACCTGTGATTCGATCCGAGATGAGTCTTTCGGCCGAACTGGTGTCAAGCCGGAGATTCCAGAATCGTGACTCTTCCACTACAGACTGGAGAAGATCGGGGAAAAACCCTGCCGAAAGCTTCTCGAGTTCCTCGCCGAGAATGCGGTTCAGGACAAATCTTGGCCGCGGCAATGAACGTGTCAGGGACATGAGCCTCGTGGACGACAATTAATTTGGCCAGGTCTTTGTTTTTCTCGTAAAAGACTTCCAACATCTTGGCCTGCATCTCGTACATCTTTGTCGTCAAGCTATCGATAATTTTTCGCCTTTGCTCAACGAAGAGATCTTGAAGGCGGAAATAGCCGCCAGGGAAATGTCTGTCTAAAGTCCGGAACAATTCAGTAGACGACTGCGCGGCAAAAGTATCGCAAAGGTCCTGTTTTACGCCTTCGTATTTGACTTGGTCGAAGAATTCCTCCACGGAGCAACGTAAATCCACCCCACCGAGGTGAATAACAGCAAAGGCGAATTCTCGGTTCTCCGTAGTGATACGGCTCAACACACTAATCCGGCCGATGACAAGGGTTCTTTCAGCCGATTCCTCTCTGACCGAGTCCAGTAGTTTTACGTCATAGCAGTAGAGTCGCGCTTTGGCAGGTACGTCTTCGAAGACTGACGAGATGGCCACATGCGCTGCCACATTGGCCAAACCCGCCACTTGCGGCCTGATCTTTTCATCGAAGATTTGGTCCCCGTGTAGGTTTGGCTTTACGTTGCTTTGCGCCTCTCCCAACTCCTTCAGAAAGTCGTCAACCACGGTTGGATCGAAAGAATAAGCGATCTGGATTACCCGCGCGGCGTATCTGAGAATCTGCAAAGCCTCAATCCCGGATATGTCGTCAAAGAACCAGCCGCAGCTCGTGTACATGAGCATACGGTTGCGCTGCATCTCCAGGAGATTTAGTGCCAGTTCGCGCTGACCTTTTTTCAGTTTGCGCCCATAGGCATTGAAGAACGGCCCGATTTTCGGGCGGTTCTCCAGGACAACCTTGATGTACGCGTTTCTGGCGGCCCAGGGATCCTTCAGCAGATCGGCCGCCTTCTCCGTGAAGAGTTTGTCCGCTCTGTCCCGCAAAACGTCGAGGGACCTCCTCAGTGGGGCCCTCCACTTTTGATTCCAGTCGGGCCTTTGCTGCACCGAGCATCCGCAATCCTCGGCCCACCGACCCACACCGTGGGCGCAACTCCATGCAGAATTCTCGATGAACTCCGCTTCCGCGGAAGGGGGGTGTTTCTCTAGAAACTCACCGTAATTGGTGAGGCGGACGTGCGGTTGGAGCAATAGATGTCTCAGAGCGTAGGCCAGGCCCATTTCCCCGAATCTGTGGTGATGCCCATACGACTCGCCATCGGTGGCGATGTGGATGAGCTGAGGCCAAGCCCTCTTGTCGGAAAATGCTCCCAGCAGCCTGTTTCTCAGATTTTCACCGCTGACCAAAAGTCCCTCAAATGCAATGGCCCGCGAGATGGGACCGTCATAAAAGAAAAGGACAATGGACCGACCGCCGGATAGCCGACATACGTACGGACGTGACGGATCTATGGCGCCGGGTTCGAGATCAACCCATGAGTCATGCGACGAGACCCGGAACCGCTTTGCCTGAAATGGAGAGAGAACGGTGAAACGGATTCCGTGCTCGACCATGATCTCAAGGGTTTCGCTGTCTACCGCGGTTTCCGGCAGCCACATGCCTTCCGGCTCTCTGCGGAAACGCTTCAGGAAGTCTTCTATACCCCACACCACTTGCGTGAGCTTATCCCTCGCGGAGGCCAGCGGCATGATCATGTGGTTGTAAGCGTGGGCCAGCGCATTGCCATGACCCGAGCGCTGCTTTTGGCTTAAGGCATCAGCTTGGAGAATCGCGTGGTACGTTTCAGCCGCGTGCTCTTCCAGCCAAGACAGAAGTGTGGGGCCAAAGTCGAAGCTGATATGCTCGTAATTGTTGATAATATCTTCCAGGCGTCCCTCGTGATCCAATATCCTGGCATGGGCGTTGGGCTTGTAGCATTCCTCCGTGACCCTTTCATTCCAGTCATGGAACGGATGGGCGGACTTCTGAACTTCAATCTCTTCCAGCCAGGGATTCTCACGAGGTGGCTGGTAGAAGTGGCCGTGGATGCAGATGTACCGTGGTGAATCACTCATTATATGCTCTATTTTTCCATGATAGCGCGCTGATCGGTAATTCCAGCCCATTGCAGTTCAGGCCGCGGACCTGATGTGCTGGGAGCCGGAACAGCCGCACTGCAACCCGAGTTCCGCTCTATGCGTGAACATTCCGACAGATCATAGCACCCCATCGTCAACGGTCAAGACGCATTTGGTGAGTTCAGTCCTGGGAGCCGCTCGGGTCCGGAAAACGTCAGGGATTCAGCTTTTCGAAAGCTTCCATAGCCGCTTTGGCAAATGCCTTTATTTTATCGAAACTCCGCGTGCCGTTATTATCTTCCAACCCGGTGTGCGCGTCGACGCCATGTGGTTGAACCTTCCGGATCGCCTCAGCTACGTTATCGGGATTGAGACCCCCGGCTAGAATAACAGGCACTGATGCTATTTTCACGATGCGTGCGCTGAGCGACCAATCATGCGTGAGCCCGGTGGCGCCCTTTCTGCCGGTGCGCGGGTCAAGGGAATCCAGGATGATTGCATCCCAGAGCGGTTGTTTGAATGATGCGGCCTCTTCTATAGATTCTTCCCCTACCACTGTCACGCGTCCGATAGTTCTTACATCAGGGCAAATCCTTCGGAAATGGACGAGTTCTTTCTCGGATATTCCTCCATGAAACTGCATTGCCGCTGACTGAGTGATCATCGCAAGCTCGCAGGCAGCATCCGCACGATTCATGTACGTAATCACCACGGGCAGCAGGCCAGTGGGCAGTTTGCTGATAATCGCTCCCGATTTTTCCGGCGTAAGGCCGTCATGAGGCCCGTCGGGAAGCCCCAGTGTGAATCCGATGGCGTCCACTCCGACCCTGTTGCAGAACAGCGCCTCCTCCAAAGTAGAGACGCCCGCCACCTGTATCCTGGGAGGCCAGCGATAGGTTCTGTGCGGTTGCTGGAACATTGTGCTATCGTAAGCGAAAATGGACCGGGAGGCAATTTGGACGAATGTGCTTTCAAACAGTGATTTGCTGGAAAGATCTATCTCGCGCGGCGCGGGATCATTGCGAGGAGCGAAGTCCCGCGTCTCGCGGGAAAGCAATTCTTGGTTTCGAAATCGTCCACCCAAGGAGATTGCTTCGCTGCACTCGCAATGACATTTTCGGAGAGAACCCCCTCCCGGCATAAGTGAATCGTTAAATTTCAGCACAATCTCGAATTGACTTTGTTGTCCGAGGTATGCTAAGAATATCAAGATGTTCCATCTGTAGACGAAAGGATGGGGATTCTGAAAACCAGATCTCTTGTTCTGGCGATTCTCTTTGGGCTATCTTCCCTGCCTCTCCTGAGTGGGTGCGGCGGTAAGCTTGCCAAGACCGGATTTGCGTCTGTCACAGAAGTTGCGCCCAACGGTGTTATGCGGATGCAGTACGCTGACGGAAAAGCGGCCTGGAAGCGCATCAACGAAGAAAACGGTCCAAAAGACAGCGCCGTTGCCGCGAAGAATCGGTTCAAGTGGGCACGTTACGTGGAGACCAAAAAGGGGAGCACTCTCACATTCCCTAATGGCGATACCATCATTTATCAAAACATAGACCTTGATTGATCCGTGGGGGCCGTTTTCTTCCGGGAGAACCTTGCATCTTTTGATTATCGAGGGCATCTTGATAGTTAGACCGAGACAACGAAGAGGAGGCAGTTCGTATGCCCATTTATGAGTATCGATGTGGTAAGTGCGAAGACGATTTTGAAGTGCTCGTTTTCGGGAAGGACGAAGTGGTCTGCCCAACGTGTGGAGGCTGCGTGGAAAGGCTAATGTCCAGTTGCAGCTTCAAGAGTGCGGCGGGTGATTTCAAGACGTCGGGCACTGGTAATTCGGGGTGCGGCACTTGCTCGTCCACATCCTGTGCCACATGTCATTAGTAGCGAGATTAAACTTGACGGAAAGGAGGTCGTGCTATGTTGGATGCGGAAAACCCCCATTTGCGGTTGCAACAACAGATTGACTGCCAATTGGAAATTACCCCTCGGACGGCCCTGGAATCGTGGGAGAAAACGGGCTGGCAGCAAGAGCCCGGAACCGATGTAGACGAGGCCCCGCTAAAATATATGGCGCTGGTCCTGTTGGATGCCATCGAAGAGCGGGCGGTGCGGTTTTCAGTGGATAAAGACGCGGGTGTGACGGTTCATGGCGATAAGACATACACTCTTCCCAAGGCGCCTACTTCTATTATTGCCCGCGGTCTGGAAATCATCAGAGAAATTTCCGGCCTGGAAGGTGGTAAGGGGCAAGGAACGCTGTCACTGGGCATACGGAATGACAGCCTTGAAGTCATAATTCAGAAGGATGCAGGGTTGCACGTGTTCAACATCCCCGGCGTGGGTTAGGTAGTCGCCTCAGGAGTGATCCGGTCGGGCAGACATTGCAATGCTATGCTGCTTTTCAGTGGACTTGGCTTCCTCCCATAGTTCGTCCATCTCAGGTAAATCGGCCTGGTCGAGGGATTTGCCTCTCGACCGGAGCCGTGTTTCTATGTGGCGGAACCGACGTTCGAATTTGTCGGACGTCTCGTTTAACGCTGCTTCGCTGTTTACCTCGAGGTGGCGCGCAGCGTTGACTACAACAAAGAGCAGGTCCCCCAGTTCTTCTCGAATGTTTTCAGCAGCGCCGGTAGCCACCGCGTGTTTGAGTTCGGATAACTCTTCGTCCACCTTCGCGAATACTTCCTGTGGGCCTGTCCAGTCAAATCCGACTCTGGCCGCTCTACCGGCAAGCTTTTGAGCCCTACTTAACGCGGGCAGAGATCGCGGTATCCCGTCCAGGAGAGACTCACGCCCCTGGATATTCTCTTCGGAAGCCTTGATCTTGCCCCAGTTTTCGATCACCTCCTCCGCGCCTTTCACCCGAGCATCGCCAAAGACGTGGGGATGTCTGCGAATCATTTTGGCCACCACTCCTTCGATGATCTCCCTCAAGGTCGCAAAGCCTTCCTGCTCAAACATGTACGCGAGGAAGACAACCAGAAAAAGGAGATCTCCTATCTCGTCAACTATCTCTCCGGCCGATCCCTGATGTATGGCTTGTACCAGCTCATGGTATTCCTCCAGAATGTACGGATGGAAGTTTCGAGGAGTTTGCTTCCTGTCCCAGGGACACCCGTCTTCGGAACGAAGGGTGCGGATAAGATCCATGAGTCGTCCGAAGACCTCCAGAGTCCCGGCAGAATCGTCCGAAATATTCATGCTTGATTCCTTTTCCTTCATGAGATATGCACGCGGGAGCCGTGAAGAAGGATTCCTCTTGAGTGCCGAAGACCCATGATGCGACACTGGGAGGATAAACTCTGCCCGCCTTCCTGTCCAGCACCGCTATTCATACGGTGATGGCGTGTGCGAACAGCTTCAGAATAGGTGCGCGGGAAAGCCGATTACTTTCGAGATGGGTCCGTAGTCCCTGAAATACGCGACCTATGAGGTTCAAGTTGATTCCTTACTTGAAAAGGTGCTATCATCCGAACGAATATTTGAATGATGAACGCGTCCGGGCAAGAATGGGCGGTTCCGTTGACAATTGCCGGCCTGGAACGAATGCAGATTGAGTGGTAGAAAGGTTGGAGTCTTGAATTAAGGAGCACGTGGAGGCTTCTTGAAGACAAATTCAGTCGAGCAAGGCGAGCGGTTACCTCGCCGAGTGAGCTTCGCCGACATCGGAGCCTTTCAGGCACTTGTCGGGGAATTAAGCAAAAATATCAAATACATTGAAAAATGTCTCGGGGTTAATATCTCGATTAAAGGCAATACTGTCAGCATCTACGGAGACCCGCCATCTGACGATGTTGCGGAAAAGCTGCTGAAGCAGTTATACCCCTTGGTACGGGAGGGATATCCGGTCCATCCGGCTGACATCGACCAGGGTGTGAGACTCCTCCTACAAAACCCGCAAGCTAAAATTAGAGACCTGCTGCGCGACACGATTTTCATCTCAGCCGGAAAACGTCCTATCACGCCCAAAACGCTACTGCAGAAGCAATATATTGAAGCTATCCAGACTCACGACATAGTGTTTGGTATTGGCCCGGCGGGGACCGGCAAGACATATTTGGCTATGGCTATGGCTATGGCTTCTTTTGCCAAGAAAGAGCTCAGGCGGATAATACTTGCTCGGCCAGCAGTGGAGGCGGGTGAGAAACTGGGTTTCCTGCCCGGAGATCTGTATGAAAAGGTAAACCCGTATTTGAGGCCGCTCTACGATGCGCTGCACGACATGATTGATTTCGAGAAGGCCACGCGCATGATCGAACGGGGTGACATCGAAGTGGCTCCTTTAGCCTTCATGCGGGGCCGGACGCTCAACGATTCGTTCGTTATTTTGGACGAAGCTCAAAACACTACGTCCGAACAGATGAAGATGTTTCTCACGCGCCTTGGTTATTCTTCCAAGGCCGTTATAACTGGCGATATAACGCAGATAGATCTTCCCGAGGGGACCACATCGGGTCTTGTGGAAGCTCGAGAAATTCTCAGCGACATAGAGGGCATATCTGTAGTGATGTTCACCGACCAGGACGTGGTTCGCCATCCTCTTGTTCAGGAAATCATAAAAGCTTATGAGAAAAGAACCGCCTCCCGCGAGAGCAGATTCCGGAGATAATTAAGAATGCCGGAGTCATCCGACAAAAATAAGACGTCAGAAAAGATTAAGAGGCCTGAAACACTGAGAGAGCGGGCCGGGCATGCGCTGAAAGGCGTAGAGCGTGGTATCCCCGGCTGGGTGCTCAGCCTCAATGAACCGAAATGGCAGCGTTGGGCGCTTATTATAGGCACTGCTCTGGTCGCCGCCTTCATTATGGCCCCTAAGTCTTTCCGAGTTTACAGCCTGACCGTTGGAGAGCCTGCCCAAGAAACCATCATATCGCCTCTAACATTTCAGGTAGTTGATGAAGCCGCGACTAATAAGAACCGGGACGAGGTTCTGAAGTCGATCCGCCCCGTGTACGATTTCGATGACGAGATGGTCCATGACGTCCAGGCCAGGATCAACTCGGCGTTCAATTTCGGGAAGGAGTACCTCGCGGCCGAGGCGGAACATAATGCGAAGGAAGTGGACAAGCCCAAAGAGGCGGGACAGCCGCCGGAAAAGGCCGGGGCCGATCCCAAGTCCTTTCGGGCCCTGGATGAAACCGCGCTAAGAACACGTTTCGAGAACCTTCTTGGAGCGACCGTCTCCCCCAGCAATTTTGCGCTATTAAAATCAATGAGTTTTGACTCCAGAATTCAGAGGGATCTCGGCTCTCTAGTGGTGCCGGTGTTATTGAAAGGGGTGACGCTGAGCCGCGATCTCCTCATGAGAGATGGAAGGCAGGGCATTCTTCTAAGAAGCAAATCCAAAGCCAAGCTTGAGCCTCTCAAGGATCTGTCTGCCATCTTTGATCTCAAGGAGGCGATAAACTTTATTAATATCGCAGAAAGCGACCCCTCGACGGATTCTGAGCTTTCAAGGGCTGTTCGGCGCGTCGCGATGGACCTCGTGAATGTTAACATCACCTTTAATAGGGAAAAGAGCGCCGCGCTCAAACAAGAGGCGCTGGCCTCAGAAAAGAAAGTCTTCTTTCAGATTGCGAAGGGTGAGTCCATAGTCAAAGAAGGTGAGCCGGTAAACGAAGCCCACCTACGCAAACTGGCAGGCCTGAACAAGGCCAACCCCGCATACAGCCGGTACATTATTCTGGCAGGCTTTGCTCTGATCCTCATTCTGTTGCTGAGGCTCAGCTTCTATTTTTCCGAGAAGCATCTTGATCGTGGACGTCAGGCCACCGAAGATCTTCTTCTCTTCAGCCTTTTGTTGGTGGGGACCATCATTGTGGTGCGTTTCCTATATTCTCTTTCTCCCCTCATTGGCACGGCCAGCCAAGGGATAAGTCAAAGATCCATACTCTTTGCCGCGCCCGTGGCAACCGGCGCCATGCTCACTGCTCTGATGGTCGATGCGAGGATCGCTTTCATATTCGCGACTTTGACTGCGCTGACAGCATCTCTGTCGGTGGAAGGAGACATATATCTTTTTGTTTTCTATTTTATTTCCGGGATCGTCGGGCTCCACGGAATGACTCGGATTACGGATCGCACCTCGGTGCTCAGGGCGGGCCTCGTGGTCGGCATGGCAAACATGATATCAATCCTGGCTATAAAAATGGCGCTGGGACAGCTCACGTCGCTGAGAGATTTTTATGACATCGGCCTCGGGTTCTCTGGAGGCGTTCTGTCCGGCTTACTTGTTTCCGGATTGGCCCCGCTCCTGGAACCGCTTGGGTACACGACGAACGTGAAGCTCCTCGAGATCGCCAATCTCAACCATCCAGTTCTTCAAGAGCTGTCGCTTGAAGCTCCGGGAACTTACCACCATTCCATTATGGTGGGGAGCCTCGCCGAGACCGCTGCGGGGTTGATCGGCGCAAATCCCTTGCTGGCACGGGTCGGCGCCTATTATCACGACATAGGGAAAATAGGGAAGAAGACTAAGCCCTATTATTTTATTGAAAACCAGCGCCGGGGAAGCAACCCCCATGACAGGCTCGAACCCAGCATGAGCGCCCTGATAGTTGTCTCCCACGTGAAGCAGGGTGTCGAAAAGGCTCGGGAATATCGACTTTGTTCCCCCATTATCGATATCATTCAACAGCACCATGGAACAAGTTTAATAAAGTTTTTCTACAATAAGGCGCTGGAAAGGGCTGAAAAAAGTCATCAAAGCGTTAGCGAAGACAAATATAGGTATCACGGTCCGCGCCCACAAAGCAAGGAAGCCGCTCTCGTCATGCTGGCCGACGTGGTAGAGGCAGCCTGCCGGACTCTCCATGATCCCACGCCCGCCAGGATTCAGAAGCAGGTTCAGACACTGATTATGACACTATTCAGCGAAGGGCAATTGGACCAGTCAACTTTGACCCTTAAAGACATTCATGCAATCACCAAATCCTTTGTGAGATCCTTGCAAGGGAGTCTACACTCGCGAATTGTTTACCCAGTGAATGTGGGAACGCAGGAACGACCCAATGGAGATACTCATAAACAACAAGCAGAAAAGGATCGAAATCGATCCGGAAGACCTTCGGAAGAAAACGGCACAAATATTAGAAGGCTTGGGCTGTAATCCGTCAGTAATACTTTCACTCGTGCTTGTTGATGCTGCCGAGATGTCTGACCTCAATGACAAGTATCGGGGAAAGAAGGAACCTACCAACGTACTCTCCTTCTCCCAGACCGAGGGGCAACACGCCGGCCTAAAGCATGATCTACTAGGTGACGTTGTTATCTGCACGGACAGGGCCGCAGATGACGCTGCCGAACTGGGTTACACAAACAGTGAAATGGTCCTTTACTTGCTTATTCACGGAATACTGCATCTCGTCGGGTACGATCACTCCCAGCCGATTGAAGCGGGGGTAATGCAGGCCGAAGTTGAGCGCATCTTCCAGGAATTCGCGGAGCACGAAATCTCCCGCTGAGACCAGGGGCGCTCTTGTCGATGCTGCCGTGAATAAACCTTGACCTGGAGAGGTTTTTGTGATTTAACAATAGACGGAGAGAGGGTATTCTTCATACGGAAACTCTGTTATGAGATACCTTGTCTCTCTTTTTATTTGTGGTTCTCTTCTGCTGTCCGGCTGCATCACCGGCCGCGCCCCTCTGGGCGAGGGCGTCAGCTCACAAAATTCTAAGACCACTCAGAAAGCGACGCACGCGGGCTCTAAAACCGGCCAAGGTTCAATTTCACGATTGGCCGTTTCCGAAGTCGCGCGCGGTGTGGGCCCAGAGAGCGCTTCCTCCTCGGACACCGCTCAGTGGGACAGGTTCTAACCCCCGAGGAGAACATGGCGAGAGAAAAGAAATACAGAAGCACCGTACGCGGAGGGCAACTCCTGGCTCCAGGAGATGTCATCCAAGTTATAGACCAGGGATCACTTGTGAAATGTCGCGTCCTCTCATGTCTTGCCGTGGAGGGTGGAGGTTGCCTCGCCGGCCTGGAAATCCTCGAAGGCAAACGAAAGGGAGAACGAATACAGACCACGCTGAGAGCCGCGGAAGAACAACCATCTGATATAAATGATTAGCGGTGGCGCTTGTTAGCATCCTGAATGTCAGTAGGGGAGCGTTTGAAACTCACCCTTACTAAGAAGATGCCTCCCGTTTTTCGCGTGACTTGCCTGAGCGCATGCTTCTGAGCAAGTTTCAAGCCCGCTCCTGCTCAGAAAATGCCTCCCATCCCCGTTTCGGCCAGCCGTCTCTTTACCCCTGACAGCATTCGGATATGAAGCATCTCCGACTTGATGAGCTTCTCAATTTCATCTCTGCCGTTGGGATCAGGAAGTATCTCCTTAATCCCCAGAAAAAAAGCCAGGGAATCTTTCTCAAACAGGAGAGCCATGTCAAGGGCTTCCACGGCTGTTTTGACCGTCTTCAACCTGTCGGTCGCGGCTTCTACCGTAAACACATGGGAATCCGCGCTGGCTTCCAGATAGCTCTCCGCGAGCCCTTCGGGGTCCCAAACCGCCTCACTTGCAGTATCAGGGAGTTGGCTCCTGAGCGTCCTAAAAATCTTAATGTGGCTTGCTTCCATTAGAGCGAGGTCTTCGAAGAGCTTCTTGACCTCCGGGTTCTTGGTTATTTCGGCCGCGCCGGCATAAAATGCGTTGCCGTTCTCCTCGATACGAACAGCCATGGCAAAGGCGTCATCTGCGGTTCCGAATACAAACATAAACAGAGCCTCCTTACTCGATCTTCCTGTATAGGTTGAGACCTATCTTTTCCTCTCTCCCGTAGACCAGTTGATTTCCACCAGTTGAAGCGATCATTATTGTCTTGCCGGATTTCGACGGACCAAGCTCTACTGAAAGATCCACAGTTATGCTCAGCCGGTCTCCCTCCACGGCCATTGCAACATTCTTGAACGACTGACGCCGCCCTTTGCTCCCCTTCTTGTCAGGTTGCCTGTAAACATTCAGACCGATCTTTTCTATGCGGCCCGGAATCGTCTTGTTTCCTTCAGTTGAAGCCACAATAATGGTTTTCCCTGACTTGGAAGGGCCAAACTCTTTTGAAAGGTCAATGGTGATGGTGAAATTGTCCCCCTGGACATCCATATCAACGTTTTTCATCCTACCGATACGGCCCTCGGCCGCGATCTTCTTCGGAGTCTTCTTTCCTTCCGGTCTTGATTGGGGCGGCACTTGCCCTTCCGTCTGATCGCCGGCGCTCCGGATCTCGGGTAAGTCGGGAACCTGAAGGACAGCGCAGTAGTCGCTCAACAGGAGAGCTCTTAGATCGTCTGTGACAGTCAAAAGACGGTCCCAATGCTTATCCGTTAGTCCCGTGATATTGAGACCCAAGGTCTCGAGCTGTCTTCGCGCCTCGCTGATGTCGGCCTTCGAATTGCTCCCAATCACCTTGAGGGCTTCTCTCACAACAGCCCTTGACTTGTCGAAATCTTGAAGCACTTCTTCAAAAGAATGGAGGATGTCCATCACTTCCGCCATCTTGCGAGAATCCACCGAGCCGCTGTCAGGATCGGTCACAAGATGGGCCCAACGCTGAGGCGTGGGACTCCCTTCTTTACGGTAATAGTCTTTAAAATCTTCGGCACTTATGCAGAATTCAAATCCATCGTCGGTGCGTACGAGATAGGGCGAGACGGAGTCATCTACAAGCTCCACTATCATCCCAGGATCGGATCCAAGGAATTGCTGGTAACGATCAGTCATTGGCTCTCCTAGCAAACAGTCGCAACACAATATATAAGAGTGCGTCTCGCACGTCCAGGTCTGTCGTATGGCCGCCACAGATCAACTTTCTCAACACACGAGCGCAGAAAATCTTCTGACCAAAGTTAACCCACCAATTTATTTGCCTTTACCCTCCACCGGATGGCCTGCTTTTTCCCAAGCGCGAAAGCCGGCGGACATAATCATCATCTTCGTGTACCCCAACTGAGCCAGGAAGTCAGCGACTTGTTCGGCCATGTCGCATTCCGGCCCGTAGCAGTACAGGATAACCCGAGCATCCTCCGGGAGGAGAGGCTGCACCATGGGGAATAGCTCCTCCTTTTCCTCCGGGGTGATGAAAACCGCCCCCTTTACATGGCGCTCGGAATAGTCTTCCTTCTTGCGAGTGTCCACGAATACAGTCTCCTCAGAGCCGAAAAAGCCGAACGCGGCCTGCTCGTCAATCAACGGGACCTTCACACCGCGCACCTCGACTTCCTTCGGCGGAACGTATTCCCAGGGTAAGGACTTCGGGCTTATCAGGTTTACGCCCAGCCCGACGAGTGAAGCGCAAACCAGGATCAGCGCTGCCCTGAGCAGGATCAAAATATATTCTTTCATCAAGCGAATCCTAACATCGACAATTTACACCTTCAACCCAAATTGCCGTTTTCAATTCCATGTCTTTATACTCTTTTCAAGTCGGTACGTAAAACTCATGCGTAAAATCTTATTTACTATTGACAATTCGGCCTCCGACTTCTACCAATAACCGAGTTAGGGACCAGTGAAATCTGACGACTGGTCATCGCCGGGAATGTTCATTGTAAACGTAAATAGCTCGTCATATCGGATTCTTGAGACACCATGCCCTTGTTCGCTGAAAAAATCATTCAGGGCGACATGCGGGCCACCGCCCAACTGATCCGCCGTATCGACGACGGGGACAGAGGCGTGTTTGCCGAATTGGCTGTGCTCTATCGTCACGCGGGACGCGCCCATGTAATTGGATTTACCGGCTCCCCAGGCGTTGGGAAGTCCACGCTGGTGGATCGTGTGGTCTCAAGGTTTCGCCAAGACGGAAAGACCGTCGGCATACTCGCGGTCGATCCCACCAGTCCGTTCACGGGAGGGGCTATTCTAGGCGACCGGATCAGAATGCAGAAGCATTTTCTGGACGAAGGCGTTTTCATTCGGTCCATGGCTACTCGGGGGAAATTCGGCGGACTCACTAGGTCCACTGCGGATGCCATTGTGGTGCTCGACGCTATGGGCAAGGATGTCATAATCGTGGAGACCGTCGGGGTGGGACAGGACGAGGTTGACATAGCACACAATGCCCACACCACGGTGCTGGTCACGATTCCGGGGATGGGGGACGAAATTCAGGCCATCAAAGCCGGACTCATGGAAATCGGAGACCTCTTTGTTGTCAACAAGGCCGATCGCGAGGGATCGGCTAAGACGCTGCGCGAACTCAGGTTTCTGCTGCAGATGTCTTCCGACCGCTACGAGGCAAGCGGATGGACTCCGCCCATCATAGAAACTGTCGCTGCAGCCGACCAAGGGGTGGATGAACTGCATCGGGCGATCCTGGATCATCATCACTACTTGCTCGAACATGGCAGAGAAAGGCTGATGGAGCGTGACAAGATCAGGGCAAGAAATCAGATTTTGGATCTCCTGAAAGAGAATCTCATGGAGAGGACACTGGAAAGACTCGGGGGCATTCAAGCCTTGGACGGAGTGGTGGAAGAAATAGTCGCGAAGACAAAGGACCCTTACGGAGCAAGCTCCGAGTTGGTGGAAAGAATTTTGGGGGGTGCGGTTAGTTGACTTTAGCCAAAGCCTTCCTGAAAAAGGACATTGATCCGGTCTGGCTGATGAGGATATTCACAGCCATCCCTGTTGCGCTGATTCTAATAGCCGGCGTCGGGGCTTTATGGATATACTTTTTTGTCGTTTCCCTGCTTCCGGACAGCGAAGCTCTCGTTCAGACTCCCGGCCTCATCGCAGATGTCCGCGTTTTGAGGGACCAAAGCGGCGTCCCCGGGATTATCGGGGAAAACGAAGATGATGTGGCCATGGTACTGGGATACGTAATGGCCCAGGATCGCTTATGGCAAATGGATTACCTGCGGAAGGCGGGCCAAGGTCGGCTTGCTGAGATCCTCGGAGTGGAGTACCTGGAAGGCGACCACCTCATGAGGACTGTGAGGGCGGGAAGGCTTGCTGAAGACGCTCGGGAACGTTTGGGCGAGCGCGAGCGCCGATGGCTTGAGAAGTTCGTTCAGGGCATCAACAAATACATCTCGGCGCATGCGAGAAAACTCCCCGTCGAGTTCTCGCTTTTGGATTACCGCCCTGCGCCTTTTTCGCCGCAAGACGTCTCCTCCATACTGGCTGGATTGGCATGGGAAAGCTCCGTAGCTGCACGTGTAGATCCGATCCTCACCCGCCTGGTCGCCCGGCTAGGTAAAGATAGGGCTCTACAGCTCTTTCCTACAGATCCTGGAGCTGTAGCGGCTTTTGTGGCCACTGACCTGGGGCGGTGGGACCCGAACGGGATTCTATTCCCAAGACCTGGGAGCAGTCGCATTTTCGACCGTGTTCCCGGTCTTCGCGGGGGCTGCGCTTGGACTGTTGGCAGTGGGAAAAGCCAGAGTGGGAAGCCCATGGCCGCGTGCTCAATTTATCAGACTCTGGCAGCACCGGGATTTTGGTATAAGGCGCGACTGGCCGCTGGAGAATTTCACCTTTCTGGAACTTTCATTCCGGGCGTACCCGTGGCAATTGCGGGCACGAACGACTATTTGGGCTGGGGCTGCGTCCCTGCGCCTGTCGACGATGCAGATCTGTTTGTAGAGCGTCTTGAATCGGACACTCCAAAAAGCTATTGGCGGGTAGACCGGTGGCGGAAGTTGGAAGAACACAAAGAGAATTACCGTCTCAAAGGAGGCTCTGTTGCTACTCGGGTTATAAGAATGACCGAGACAGGTCCTTTGGTGTCAGAAGTCGACAAGGGCCGGGCACTCTCCCTGAGTTGGACGGGGCGGGAGGGGCTTGGTCTTTTCCCGGCATTGTACAGCTTGAACAGATCCCGTAACCGCTCGGAAATCGAAAAATCGCTTAGTGTGCTGATCGCTCCCTGTCTAAATGTGGCCTGGGCCGACCGAGAAGCGGACTTCGGAATCCAGTTCGCCGGGAAAGTCCCGCTCCGTCCGCCAGGCAGCGACGGGATATTACCCATGCCCGCGTGGACCGGCATACACGACTGGAGCGGCTTCGTCCCCTTCAAGGAGCTTCCAGCCTGGACCAACACTTCTGAAGGCTATTGCGTCGCGGCTGACGGTCGCCCCGGCGGCAAGGATTATCCATTCTTTGTGAGTTGTTATTGGTATGACACGGACAAATCCGCCCGAATCAAGGAGTTGCTTGAAGAAAGCGATGTACACCAACCAGAGAGCTTCCAGAGGATACAGTGTGATTCCCTTTCACCGCTCGCAAGAGACTTAGTCCCAATTCTTCTGAATTCTCTCAAAGGAAACGACAAAAGGAATCAATCTGAAGACAAAGCTGAGCGTATTTTGGGAACGTGGGATTTCCAAATGGGGGAGAATCTGCCGCGGCGGCAATATTCGGTCTATTCTATCAGGCCTTGGTCGAGGAGCTTTTCTTAGAGCCACTGGGCGAATCACTTTATGGAGGATTCACGGGTTACCCTCCGCTGGCGTCGAGAGCGGTGAAAAGAATCTTCATCGAGGATCAAACCGGCTGGATCGAAAGCGTCAATCCTCAAGAGTTGCTGAAAAAGAGCTTTCAGAAAGCGGTGGCTCGTGGACAGAGCCTCATGGGATCTGACCCCAAGAAGTGGAAATGGGGCGAGATCCACACGACAGAATTCCGTCACCCTCTTGCAGTGCGATCCAAGTTCCTGGAAGCCCTGTATCAGGTGGGGCCCATTCCCATTTCGGGCGCTTCAGACACGATCAATTTTGCAGGCTGGTCTCAGGCGCATCCGTTTCATGTGCCGGCCGGCATGTCTCTGAGGCAGGTGGTTGACATGACCCAGCCGGCGCAAGTTGCCGGAGCCAGCCCAATGGGCGCCTCTGCTCACTTCTTTTCCCCACATTACAGGGACCAGACTCGGGCTTGGCTCAGCGGTCGGTCATTTCGTGACCCCGTCCTGACTGCGGACATACGGAAAAGCGGATTCAGTACGGTCATCTTCAAGTCAGTCCCGGCGGGTTCACTCTCGCTGAAGTGAGGCGTCGTGCAATAATTGCTAAGGGCGACTGCAAGACCCATGAGAAAGGTGCTGTGCAGACCGTCGGATTTGTAGGGGCATGGCATACCCTCACCACACACAAAGCGACCGGATTCTTTAGCTGCAAGGGCACAGCATGCCGTGCCTCTACCATTGAAATAACAGCAGGTCTTTTATGCACAGGATGCCGGACAAAATCCTTATAGCGACGACAAACCAGGGGAAGGTCCAGGAAATCCGAAACCTCGTTAAAGGGCTTCCTGCTTTGTTTCTCTCGTTGTCAGAAGTTCCCGGCATTCCGGAGGTAGTCGAAGACAGGGAAACCTTCGAAGAAAATGCTCTGAAGAAGGCGCGAATGATGGCGTACTCGACGGGCATAGTAACTCTCGCTGACGACTCGGGGCTGTGCGTTGACGCTCTGGATGGTCGTCCGGGAGTACATTCGGCGCGATACGCGGGCGACAGCGCCTCTGATGAGGAAAAATACTTGCGAGTCCTTGAAGAAATGGCAGACGTCCCTGATCCCGCGCGGTCGGCCAGGTTCGTTTGCGCTGTGGCCCTCGTGGCTCCCGATGGCGAAGAGAATCTTTTTCGCGGTGTGTGCGAGGGCCGAATAACTCGCGAACCTCAGGGAAGCTTCGGCTTCGGGTACGACCCCATTTTCTACTTCGAAGAGGCGGGTTGTACCTTTTCACAAATGGACCAAGAGTCCAAAAACCGAGTCAGTCATCGCGGCCGTGCTCTGAGGCAATTTGCCGAGTTTTTACGAAAACTAGCCCCTTGAAACTTCGGGTAATCGAATCCTGAGAGAGGTTCCGGTGTCAAATCGGTCAAAGGACTGGCTGGCGCAATCAGTGCGAGATCTTGAACACGCTCGGGCATCCAAATTGGAGGGCCGGCACGAATGGGCGTGTTTTGCAGCTCAACAGTCTGCTGAAAAGGCCGTAAAAGCGCTGCATCTGTCGCTGGGCCAGGAGGCGTGGGGGCATGTGGTGGCACGACTTTTGATGGAACTACCTTCACCGCCTCCTGAAGATCTGATCGACAAGGCGAAAGTGTTGGATAACTTTTACATTCCTACTCGTTATGCGAACGGACACCCTGAAGGAGCCCCGTTTGAGCACTATGGGGCAATTCAGAGCGCGGAGGCAATTCGCTATGCCGGTGAGATCCTTGAATTCATCTGTGTTCAAATGGCCTGATCGCAGCGAGGTGGACCACGCGGTTCGTGATTGGGCCCACATAGCCGTAAACAGCCGCGAGGGGATAATCAAGTTGGGGTACTTCGGGTCATACGCGCGTGGAGATTGGGGCGTGGGGAGTGACTTGGATCTCGTTGTCATAGTTGACCATGCTATGGAGCCGTTTGAACGTCGCTCGCTCACCTGGGACCTCAGCCCGCTTCCTGTTCCCTCGGAACTGCTAGTGTACACCTCGATGGAATGGCAATCGCTCCGGATAGAAGGCGGCCGTTTTGCGCGCACGCTGGGGCAAGAAACCGTGTGGGTGTATGAAGCCCCGTCCTGTGAACCTGAAATTATGACCTGTGAGTCAAATCCATGAGCATTGTTGACATTCCAACGTCCAAAATAGAGAACTTCTGCCGTAGATGGAAGATTATCGAGCTTGCCTTGTTCGGCTCGATATTGCGGGAGGATTTTGGTCCAGACAGTGACGTCGATGTTCTTGTGACTTTTGCAGAAGATTCGGACTTGAGCCTTTACGATCTCGTGGATATGCAGGAGGAACTGAGGGTTATCTTTGGGCGCGACGTTGACCTGGTGCTAAAATCCGGTCTGCGCAATCCATTCCGCCGACATGAAATCTTGCGAACTCAGCGTGTGATTTATGCCGCTTAAGGAAGTCGATTCTGCTTATTTGTGGGACATGCTCGAAGCAGCACGCGCGGTTCTCCGATTCGTTGGGGACAGGGCCTTCGAAGATTACCTAGTCGATGAGATCTTGCAGGCTGCCATCGAGCGCAAGATTGAGATTATCGGGGAAGCCGCCAGGAAAATCTCTAATGAATTTAAGCAATCCCATCCTGAATTCCCATGGTCTCGTATTATCGGCCAGCGGCACGTTCTTGCACATGAATACGGTGACATAGACCACAAGATCGTGTGGAAAGTTGTAAAGATATATGTTCCGGAACTGATAGCGCTGCTGGAGGCAGTGATGCCCCCGATTCCTGAGAAAGGACAAATCTAGGTCTTTTAGATTGTGCATGAATCGTCCCTGATGAGGCGTAATCTCCCAACTTTCTCGGCTACGGTTAATTTGTTTCCTCGTCCAAAGACTCTTGCGATTTGGGCTCCTCCGAACTATAAAGAGAGGTTGCGGGGTGTAGCGCAGCCTGGTTAGCGCGCGTGCCTTGGGAGCACGAGGCCGCCGGTTCAAATCCGGCCACCCCGACCACCGTCTCTAGGTTTTCTGCTCCGATGCGCTGGATCCCCGGCTAAGACTATTTTCCTCGGTTGCGTTCGTACAGTCACATTCAAATCAAGGGGCAAAGAGATGCTTCTCAACTTTCGCGCCAAGATTACTCTTTCGCTCGTTCTCACCTTGTCGTTTTCATGTCTGTTCATCGTCGGCGCATCTCAAGCGGCCGAGGCGCTTAAGCTGACCATTCTCCACATGAACGATCCCCATGCCCACTACTTGCCGTACTCGGAGTCCGGGGTCCAGGGACTGATTGGAGGATTCGCCAGAGCCCAGACAGTACTCAAAGAAGTGCAGGCGCGGAACGAGGCTGAGGGACGTCACACCTTGCTGTTCATGGCGGGTGATCTGCTCATGGGGACCCCATTTTCAACGGCTTTTAGGGGAAAACTCGGCGTCAAGCTGATGAACAAGATGAAATTCAACGCCATGACGGTGGGCAATCACGAGTTCGACTACGGTCAGGATAACCTCCTGGTCGATCTCAAGCCGCTGATGGAGTTCCCCCTTCTCAGCTCAAACACGAGGGCCTCTTCGGGCCAGCACGTATTTCAGGGCCTCCTCGAAAAGAAATACCCGGAGTCCAACACAACGGTGGTAATTTTCGGTCTCACCACCACCGACACTCCCACGACCACCCATCCTGACAACGTAAAGGGACTGGTGTTCGACGATCCCATTGCTACTGCAAAAGGAATTCTGGACCGGGTCGGTGAAAAAGACCTGGTGATTGCACTCACCCACCTTGGTGTGGACGAGGACAAGAAACTGGCGGAAGCTTGCCCCAAAATTGGCGTCATAGTGGGGGGGCATTCTCACACAGCCATTTTTCAACCCATGAAGGTCAACCAGACCATCATCTCTCAAGCCGGCGCGTATGCCCGATATGTAGGGAAACTCGACCTCGATGTCGTGGACGGAAAAATAACCAATTACAAGGGAGAATTGATTGAGTTGACTTCCGCGATCAAAGAGGACCAGGAAATTGCGGCGATCATTGCGGAATACAAGGCTCGACTCGACGTCAGCTTGAGTAAGGTGATCGGCAAGACCGAGGTGTTCCTCGAAGGTACCCGTAGGAGTGTCAGGTCCGGCAAGGAGACGAATCTCGGCAGGCTTATTGCCTATGAGATGGCAGTGAATTCGCGGTCGGATGTGGCGATACTCAACGGCGGGGCAATACGAGGGAGCATCAAGGAAGGGGACATCACGTTGAATGATGTATATACGGTCCTCCCCTTTCCCGACACTGTCGTGAAGATGAATCTTTCAGGCGAGGATATTATTGCTGTGCTCCGAAGGGGCGCGGAGCTGGAGCCGGGCAGTGGCGGCAAGCTCCAAACCTTCGGCCTGAGCTACACACTCGACGGAGACAGAGTTACAATCGAAAAAGTCCGGGACCAACCGTTTGACCCGGGCAAGACATACTCGGTGGCTACTAACGACTTTCTGGCCGCAGGCGGAGATGGATATAAGGTATTCAAGGAGAAAGGAAAGAATCTTTACAATTCCGGACCCGTCATCAGCGACCTTCTCATTAATTATGTAAGTGAAAAAAAAGTTATTACGCGGGAAATGGTCGACAGTTTGAAATAGCCTGCGCACGCTTCTTTGGATCACGAGTTGGAGTCATCTTCACCCATCCGTTCTCTGATAGTCTGCTCGAAGCCTCTGTCAGTGGGATGGTAAAAACGCTTTCCTTGTATGGGCTCAGGTAGGTGTTCTTGGTCCACTCTTGCGCCGGGGTAATCGTGAGCGTAACGATATCCCTTGCCGTAACCCAATTCCTTCATCAACCGGGTCGGCGCATTGCGGATATGCAAAGGAACCGGAAGATGACCTGAACGGCCTATCTCTTCCTTCACAGCAATATACGCGGCCTCCAGGGAATTCGATTTCGGCGCGGTGGCAAGAAACACTACCGCTTGAGCGAGGGCCAAGGCGCACTCCGGAAGCCCGATAAAACGGCATGCTTGATAGGCAGCCACGGCCTGTTCCAACGCTCGGGGAGAAGCCAGTCCCACGTCTTCACTGGCAAATCGGACCAGGCGCCTAGCAATGTACAGCGGGTCTTCGCCCCCTTCGATCATCCGCCCCATCCAATAGAGGCCCGCATCCGGATCGCTGTCCCTGAGGGATTTGTGAAGGGCACTAATCAGGTTGTAATGCTCTTCGCCGGCTTTGTCATATAAGATGATTCTCTTCTGAGCCGCTTCCTGAACCGTGTCAGCGTCGATTCTTCCGCCTCGGTGCTCGTGAGCTTCCGAAGCAGCTAATTCCAGTATATTCAAGGCCGATCTGGCATCTCCCCCGGACAGGGACACTATTAGTTCCACGGCGTTCGGATCGCATTCGAGTTTGAGTTTTCCCAGACCGCGTTCCACATCTTGGAGGGCCCGCTGCAGAATCTCCCTTACCGCCTCGGGCGGCAAAGCCTGGAGGACAAACACCCTCAGCCTTGACAGGAGTGCTGAATTGACTTCAAAGCTTGGGTTTTCAGTTGTGGCGCCGATCAATATGACTGTCCCATGTTCAACGTGAGGGAGCAGATAGTCTTGCTGTGACTTGTTAAACCGGTGGATTTCATCAAGGAAGAGGATGGTCCTGACTTCGGAATGTGTAAGATCTTCCCGAGCCCTACTTGCAACTTCCTTTATTTCCTTTACACCCGCGGTAACGGCAGAATAGGGGACGAACCGAGATTTCGATTTGTGAGCTACAATGCGGGCAAGGGTCGTCTTGCCGGAGCCAGGTGGCCCCCAGAAGAGCATCGAGAACAGACGATCTTCTTCAATGGCCCGACGGAGTATCTTTCCCGGCCCAAGTAAGGCTTCCTGGCCCACGAAGCCTGCCAGGTCATCGGGACGCATTCTGTCCGCGAGCGGCCTCTTGGAATCGGTCATGCTTGCATTGTCGAACAGATCCATAAGTTCAGCGTATCTTAATCCCTGCACCCAGGCAAGGGAGAATCGGTGAGGACCTTCTTGCAACCCAGCGGAACATCACGCCCCAGTCTAGCTGTTTTGTGCTTCGGCCTGCCGCCCCATTTTCCTGGATTTTCACCCGCATTCGTGGTACTCAGTGCAGCAATCTCACCCTAACCAAATAATCGAGGATTGAATGCAACGCATAGGATTGGTCTTGAAGCGCTCCGACGAACAAGCGCTCCTGTTAGGTGAAAAAATTGTCAGCTTCTTGAAGGAGTCCGGAAAGGAAGTTCTGCTGGAACCCTCTTGTCAGGAGTTGGCCGTAAAATGGAGTGCAAATGCCACCGAACGGCTGACAGATGAGGCGGATCTTCTGGTAGTCCTCGGAGGAGACGGCACCATCCTGCGGGCCGCTGCATTACTGAATTCCAAATCCATGCCGGTTCTCGGTATCAACCTGGGACGCGTCGGTTTTATGGCGGAAGTGTCTCCTGACGAAGCCATTACGGAGCTAAAAGCGGCGATGGACGGCACCGCCGCGTTTGTGAACAGGATGTTGCTGCAGATTACTCTTCCTGATGGAAAGACCGCCAGGGTCCTTAACGACGTGGTTATCCATTGGGGAGGTATAGCTCGTCTGATTGACCTGGGCCTGAGAATGGGGACGGCTCGGGAAATTGAACTTCGAGCGGACGGCCTCATTGTGTCTACGCCCGTCGGGTCAAGCGCGTACTCCTACGCGGCCAATGGTCCTCTAGTTCATCCGGAAATTGAGGGCATTCTTCTGACTCCGATATGCCCGTATGCGGGCCTTAAACGTCCCCTTCTAATCCCTCCTCATCTGGAGACGGAGCTGGTCCTCAAAAAAGGAAAAGATTTGACCCTGACCCTGGACGGTCATACGACAGTGGGGCTGGAAGAAGGCCAGTCGGTCAGAATAGCACGGGCGCCCTTTCCATTCATCATGGTTAAATCTGCGGCCAGGGACTACTTTGACGTCCTGAAGGAGAAGCTGGACTTGGTATAGGCGGATGGTTAGGGTTCGCAGGTCACCACGGCGGCGGTCACCTGAATTGGGGATCACTCCATTCCCGCGGACTAGAGAATCTAGAACGGATCGTATCGGGTATCAAACTGGATTCCCGCATTCTCGGTAATGACGAGAGGTTTTCTGCGCCGGGCCGCTTGTAGCGGAATGTTTAACCTCCTCGACCGATGGGCCTTTTTCGCCCCTCAATTTGTGGCCCTTGAAAATTCTATGTGAGCGTCATATCTTAACACGTGGGCATGTTCGTCGGTGTGAGGTTGTTTGCGTAGCCAAACGATTCCTATGCTGAAGTACCTGAAAATATCAGACCTGGCCATAATCGACAAAGTTGAGGTCGAATTTCGCGAAGGGTTTAACGTTCTCACCGGAGAGACCGGAGCGGGCAAGTCGATTCTTATTGGCGCGCTGGATCTTCTTCTGGGATCTCGGAGTTCCCCGGACATTATACGCACTGGAGAGCAGGAAGCTCAGGTGGAAGGTCTGTTTGAGATCCCATCAGGGATGACGCTCCCAGCCGAGCTTGGAAGTGGACTGAAGGGGGCGACCGAGCTTGTCCTTTCGAGGAGAGTTTCGCGGACGGGCAAATCCAGGTCTTTCATAAACGGTAATCTCGCGACTCTGGCGATGATTCAGACAGTGGGCCGTTCCCTCGTAAGTATCTTCGGCCAACATGAGCATCAGGTCCTCCTTGATCCGGAGGAACATGTCGGGATCCTGGATCGATTTGGAGGAGCGGCAGAGGCGCGAAAGACGACTTCGGCCACATTCGCTGGTTGGACGAAGGCCGCACGAGAGCTGTCCCAGGCCGAGAAGAGACGCGAGGAACTGGAACGCCTTGGACGAGAGAACGACGCTGCAATTGAAGAACTGACCGCCGCTTCCTTGAAGGAAGGAGAAGAAGACGAACTGGTCCAGGAGCGAGAAGTGCTGAAAAAAGCGGTGCAAATCCGCGAAAAGGCCTTCGAAGCTCACCAGACGCTCTATTCTCGAAGTGGCAGTTTGATGGAAGGCTTCACCGAAGTAAAAAGAGCGCTGGAGTTCCTGGCATCGAGTAATCCTAAGCTGGTAGCGCTGCGGGAAAATTTTGAAGAAGCTGTTTACCGACTGGAGGACGTGGCCCTCGAACTGAGAAATGTCGCGGAAACGAGCCACAGCGATCCTGCGCGCCTGGAACAGATCGAGGAACGGCTAGCTCTGATAAGGCGGCTAAAAAGAAAGTACGGTCAAGATCTGGCGGGCCTGATTAGCCAACTTGATACTCTTTCCGAAGAGGCAGGAGACGTCCTTGAGGCTAGGACCGATGTTAAGAAGCTGACAGACAAGGTATCCGAGCACCGAGAAAAGTATCTGAATGCTGCCCGCAATCTTTCCTCTGCCAGGCGAACAGCAGCCAGAGAGCTTGAAGATGCTATGAAAAGGGAACTCAAGGACCTGGCAATGCCCTCTGCACGCTTTGGCGTGTCTTTCCAGGAAGTTGAAGAAGACAAAGGGTCGCCTAACGGGCTGGAAAAGGTCGAATTCTTTCTGGCGTCCAATCCCGGTGAGGCGCCGCGGCCTTTAAGCCGCGTTGCTTCGGGAGGAGAACTCTCAAGAATTATGCTTGCCGTCAAAGCCCTTCAGGTCGACGGCCTCGGGTCCCCCACAGTGATCTTTGACGAAGTGGATGCAGGGATCGGGGGCCATACAGCTTTTGCCGTAGGCACCAGGCTGGCGAGGGTGGCCCACCGCCAACAGGTCCTATGCGTGACGCACCTGCACCAGATAGCGGCCCTTGCGGACCATCATCTCTCGGTTCGAAAGTACGTGAGCCAGGGGCGCACTCATATAGACGTGAAGCCTCTGGACCGGGAGGCCCGCGTCGGAGAACTAGCCCGCATGTTGGGGGCGAGTCCGGATTCAGCTTCGGTGAGAGAGCACGTTCAGCGTTTAATGGATCTCGACTGTGCGGAGGTTTCCGGGTGATCCGCAGGGCCACTTTGAGGGACGTGAAGAGCATTCACCGTCTGATAGCCGAACAGGCTCAATCGGGACATATCCTCGCCCGGGCCATGAGCGAGCTTTATTCCCAGGTGAAGGATTTCATAGTAAGCGAAGACGACGGCTCAGGAGAGATCGTCGGCTGCGGCGCCCTTCAGATTGTGTGGGAGGATCTCGCTGAAATACGGTCATTGGCTGTACAGACGGAGTACCAGGGACAAGGTTTAGGCACGGCACTCATTGAAGCGCTTTTGGAAGAGTCCGGACAGATGGGAGTAAGCAAGGTTTTTGTTCTTACCTACAGGCCGGAACTTTTTCAGAGGCTCGGCTTCGCTCTTATGGACAAGAGCCTTCTTCCACATAAGATATGGGCGGATTGTATACGCTGCACTAAATTTCCGGAATGCGACGAAATTGCTCTTGTGAGGGCTTCATGATCAGGACCCGTGAGATGCGCGGTAAGGCCGTTAGAACGGCAGCCGGAAAGTAGGGAAGTTTGCAACTCATGTCGTTGAAAGGCTTGTTTCATTTGCTGGTTTTGGCCACCACTCTCCTTCTCTTGGCGGGCTGCGGGATGTTTAACCTGGGAAAGTGGAAAGGAATCGAAAAGGCAGCAGCCGACGAAAAATATTACCTTGTCAAAGACGCCTTTCTGACAGCGGGGTCTGCATACAATCGCAAAGAAACTTTTGATCACAACATGAATGAAAGCGTGAATCTTTTTTTCTCCCCAAAGATGGAGCCGAATACGTATACCGCCGAAAGCGTATGGTATGACCCCAACGGGGAAGAATTTCGCAAAATAAGAAAAACCTACGACGCGCAGAAAGAGAGCAATAAAGGCGATGACAGACAAGCATCCGGCAGCACCAGAGTCCATTCCATATCCACCAAGGAACTGTATGACCACAAACCTGGGCTCTGGAAGGTAGCGCTTTACATTGAGAAGGATCTGGTTCGAAGATTGACTTTCTCACTCAGGTGACCCTGTAATGCGTTCAAGTTAACCTCTTCCATCACGCACACTTGCATGAACCCGGAATTCTTGGTAATATACAAAAAAGAAGTCTAACTCCGGAGGCTTGGTGAAAATTACCCGAAATAACGTGAATATCCTGATTATGGGACTCGTCTGTCTAAGTATATTGAGTGCGGTACCAGTCGCGGCTGACCAAATTTTTGCACCGGATTATCTGTGGGAGCGCGGGATTGCGTCCAAAACCGACCCCATCGAGATTGCCGACACGCACTTGGGAATCGCTTACCGGGACGACGGCACCCTGGACAGCCAGGGTCACTTCACGGCCTTTGACCGGCAAGACAGATTTTTTGAAACACCGGGGCTCAATTGCAGCGGTTTAGTGGTTTCAGTCTCCCGTTTCTTATTTGACAAGAACTGGACACTTGAGGAAGTTACCCGGGATCGCCAGGGGAATAGCGGCAACAATGCTCAACTGGGCAAGGACTGGGATTTCGGCTGGGACCTGATCTTCAACCTTACGGAAGGTAAACCCCGTAGAATCATAATGCCGGAACCGGGGAATTACACTGTCGAGGGTTCTGACGGAATTACCTTGCGGGGGTTTGATCTCCACGATTCGGCTGCATGGCAAAAGGTTTTGTCTCAGATGAAACCCGGGCGAATGTACCTTGGGAGCATCAGTCGGCCCGCGCCTGAGCGTGGGTACCGAGTGCTCCACTATCACGTGGTGCTCATGCTGCCTGACGGAAAAGGTGGAGTGTGGCTTTACCATGCCACTCGCAGGAGCCACGTTCACCGGATGAACATCAGCACGCCTCAGGGCATGTCCCGCTTCATGTCTCAGTTCAAGGGCTCCAGAGGCAACGCGAAAAAGATATTGATAGTCGAAGCAATACTCCCACCGTTAGCACCGGCCACAGAGACGGCCTCTGAGACTGTCGTTGCCTCCCACGCAGCAACATGTTGCCGGGCAGGAGCCCACGCCGGCGCCCACTCAGAAGGCACTGCCTGGAATGCCATTGGAGGCCCGGGATACCCATCGATTGCAGGATGCGCCCCCCGCGTCCGGGCCCTCTGCTCCGCAAACGCTGGCGGCCGCCCAAAGCTCCCCATCCGTGGCAGCGGCTCCCCAAAATGTGCCGGAACTAGTGATAAACCATTTGTCCGGTAGGGTTTTCAAGTCTTTTCCTGAACTGGTCACCCAGATTCCACGATTCGCGGATGACTCAAAGAACGGGATCAAGTTCAGGTTCAGCAATAGGGGCAATCTTGCAAGGGATGTTCAGATCTTTCTGAAGACCCCCGACGGCGACGTCCAGTACAAGGGCCAACTTGCAGCAGACGCGGACCTTTCAGTCGCATATCCCAGCGACTTCGGCAGGTCTTCATCCCAGCCTCTAAAGGCCGGAAAATATCTGGTGGATGTGAGAGTAGACGGTGTTCAGTGGTGCGCGGACCGCTTCGAGGTCGCTATGCCCCGCGAAGCCAAGCCTAAGGTCATAAATGTGAAAATGCCGGCTACAGTGCAGGCCGGCCAGACTTTTACCGTAAGAGTGGAAGCTCAGAACCAGGGAGCCGAATCGGATTACGGGGGTATCACAATCTCAACGCCTGACCCATCAGGACTGCGGCTGGTATCTGCAAAACCAGGTCGCATCTTTGGGCCGGGCAGCACAGTGCTATCGGTGACCACTGACAAGATTCGAACAAAGGTTCCCATGGCCGAGCGTTGGATCGACCTGTGGGGTGAATCCAAAGTATATGACCTCAATGTTCAAGTGCAGGCGGGCCGTCCCGGGACTTATCCGCTCTACGTTCGATGCGCTCTGCGAGGCGTAAACGTGAAGAGCAGTGTGGTTCTGATGGATCCCCACGCTTCTGATGCAGCGGATCAGCAGGGTTTTCCTGTTCAGGTTCACAAGATAACGGTTCGATGAATTCCATTGGTAACAGTGGCCGGTTGACGTCAGTGAGGCATTGTTGGGCGAATAAGTGACTTTCGGCAAAGTTACAAGTTCGACCGAGTTGCTGTTTGAGCGCCAGGAGGACATCATGAAGAAATTGATCTTGGGTTCTGCCCTGGCCGTCATGTTTTTTTTGACGGCCTCCACAATTCCGGCTTTGGGAGCTGTCGAAGAACCATGGTCTGAGATCGAAGCACGGACCAAATTCCTGCGCACCAAACACTATATTGAAACCATTCGCGTTCATTCTGATGCTTATTCGAGCGCCAAGGCCAAGGGAGGCAAAGAGGTTCCCGGACCATTCCCCGTTCACGTGATTTTGCCCGAAGATTATGAGAAGAACGTCAGCCACCGCTATGGAGTTGTCTATCTGCTCGGAGGAAAATCCGGGTGGGACAACGGCCCCGAACTGGGAGGAGCGACATACTGGTCGGTCTGGTGTAAAACTCCTCTGGCAATGGACAACCTGAAATCAGGTCAGCTTACCAAGGCTAGTTTCCAGGACAATGTCGGAGAACGGGAGCTTCAGCTTTTCAATCAATGGCTAAAAGAAGACCCGTACGACGATGTGATAGTCGTCTCTCTTTGGAATCCCGGCGGCGGAAATACCGCCCAGTACGAGAAGTATCTAATCGGCGAGGTTATCCCCTACATCGATGCTCACTATCGGACGGTTCCGGATCGGCGGTTCAGAGGAATCGACGGAGCTTGCGCGGGTGGAGCTCAAGCCTTGATTATCTCTGCCAGACGGCCTGATATCTTCGCATACGCGGGGGGGCAGCAGACTGACCTTGGAAGCTATCCCATGACGAATGACGTGTGGCGGAGCAATGCGGCGAGAATACGGAAAGCCGGTGGGATCGCATACAACATCAATACTAACGTCAAGGACGGCTGCAACTCCTACAGCAACAGAGGAAGGCTGTATGAGTTGGTACAGGACATGAAAGCCTCGGGTTTTCCAGTGAACGTCAACGTTTTTGAGAGCTGCGGCCACGGGTACTGCGCTTACCGATACCCGAACGGGCATCAATCGTTGTACTGGTTTTCCAAGCAGTTCAAGCGGAATTTCCTGGCTCTCGGCATAAACAGGAATTCTCCACGAGAACAAGTCAGTGCCGGACCGCCGCGTGCGGAACAAGAACCGACGCAGGGCCAGGACAATCAGGCCACAGCGCGTGGCCAGACGGGACTGCTTCCGGGCCTCTGGTAATAGCGAGGCAGGTTCGGACAACGGTTGCTTGCGCGGCAAGCCGAGCTGTCCGCTATCTCGCACCTGCACCGGGGAAATACTCCCTCTATGCTCACCGTAACAACAACTGGATTGCGCTTGATCCGACTTTTCCTGGCGCTTCTTGCAGCCTGTGCCCTCGCCGCATGTACAACTTCAGGAGAAGACGGCTCAAAGTCCAAGGCGCCCAAGACAACGAGCACAAATAGCATTGCTGCAGGGGGAATCGATAAAGGAGCCGACAGACATGTGATTGACGGGAAGCGCTGAGCCTCGTCGAGGCCCGACCAAGTATTCTCCGTTAACCGCCGAGCCCGCAAGAGGCGGCGAACAGCGTGGCTCCCGTATACCGGACCCCGCAAATTCTGTAGCGGCTCTTCCCTCGCAAAAACCTGCCGGCGAAGTGCATAATTGAGAAACTGTCCGGGTACAAGACTCCCGCTGAGTATTTTACCATCCCCTCCCGAAAGCACCCTCAAGGCGTTGTGGCCGTCAGTCTGCCTCTGGATTATGAAAAACATACAACAAGAAAATACCCGCTGGTGATAGCCTTCGGAGGCGCGGGCGAATGCGCCAGATCGCCGAGAGACGGCGCTCTGGCATGGCTCCATTATTACAAGACGGATGAGGCGGTTCGGGCGCTGGCGAACAACCGGCTCACTCCGCATGACTTTCGGGACCTTATCACGCCACCTCATCTGAACGCCTTTAACCGGAGGCTTAAAGCTCGTCCTTACCGTGGTATCATCCTCGCCTGTCCGTCGTCGCCTCTCTTATCCCCACAGGTCGGCCTTGAATACCCGGAATATGAAGAATACATCATGAATGAGCTTGTCCCCGCGCTCAAGAGCCGCTATCGCGTGGCCGACGCCCGCGTCGGTATTGACGGCGTCTCTATGGGCGGAGCCCGGGCCATGTATTACGGGTTTAAGTATCCGGAGGTGTTCTCCAGCATCGGTTCCGTTCAGGGAGCATTCGGGCCGTATTTTGATGTCTACCGCCACTTCGTTGAAAGGCATAGCGAGACACTCAAGAAACGATCCATTCAGTTGGTTACCAGCGACCGCGATCCCATGGCGCCTTCGGTCGAGAGAATGCATCAACTTCTTGTAGACAACTCGATACCACACCTGTATCTGAAGCTTACAGGCCCGCACGACTACATTTTCAACCAGGGACCGGGCGCACTGGAGCTTCTAGTATTCCACGACCACGCCTTGCGATAAACGTGAGCAGTTGAAATCGCCGGGTTAACGGCTAGCAGCTTCCTCAAGTCCTTTACCTCACCGGAGAAGGGTTCCGGATGCGCTTTGCCAGAGCAGATGACAGGATGAAGCAGGGTCTGCGCGAAGAGATCTTCACCGGAGCAGTCCTGCTTGTGGCGAGGGGCACAAAACTCTTGTTCCATCAAACTTACGGTATCTTGGGCGGCACCGGAACAGACCCTGTGAAACCCGATACCCTTTTCGACCTGGCTTCTCTCACCAAGGTGCTTGCCGTCACTCCGAGCTGGATCCTCATGGCCGCCGAAGATCCTAGCCTCCTGGATCAAAGTATAGGCCGCTGGTTTCCGAATACCCCGCCGGACAAGAGCTGCATCACTCCCAGGTGTCTGCTGGCTCACGCATCAGGACTGCCGGCTTGGCGGCCCTACTACCTGCTGCCTGCCTCCCGACACACCAACGAAGACACTGCGGCAAGAATCCTGGCGGAACCTCTGGAATATTCTCCGGGGCAGGGTTGTATTTATTCTGACCTTGGGTTCATGCTCTTGGGCTTCATTGTTGAAATGGAAACCGGCCGGAACCTGGAACAGTTCTCCAGGGAGCGCATATACGAACCGCTCGGGCTGGCCGACGATCTGTTATTTCGGCCTAAGGATGACAAAAGGGTTGCCATGACCCGCGCTGGGGATTTCCCTGGTCTCGTAAACGATCTCAACGCGAGGGCTCTTGGGGGAGTCTCCGGCCATGCCGGACTGTTCGGAACAGCCAAGGGGGTGGCCGCGCTTTCGGGCGAGATTCTTATGAGCTTGAAGGAAAGCGGCAGGTTCTTTGACAAAGAGACGACACGCGCGTTCCGTGCACGGGCCGGCTTTACCCCAGATTCCACACGTACGCTGGGTTTCGATACTCCTTCTGAGGAGGGATCAACCAGCGGCCGACTCTTTTCCAAGGATAGTGTGGGCCACACAGGCTTTACCGGCGTGTCGCTCTGGATCGATATTCCGCGCGATCTGATAGTTGTACTTCTCACCAACCGCGTCTTCATGGGAGAAGCGGATTTCCGGATCAAAGCATTCAGGCCGATGATTCATGACGCCGTTATGGAGCACGTGCTTTCGTTGGAGTGAGTGATCGCACGGTCTCCGAATTCAAAACCACATACAGAAACAGGAACATCGTATACAGAAAGACGCAGTTTGTGTTTCCTGTCTTATATAGACTGAATAACCATTGTTAGACCCATAAACATCGAGTTTCTAAGTTGATAACCTACGGCTAACATGGGAAACGTCCTGAAATGGTAACCAATCGCCGGGCTACGAGATACTTCGACATGGAGACGTCATATGAAGGCACAGTCCGCAAGGCCAGGATCCAACGACGACGAAGGGCATGCTCTGCCGGCCAAGATCTCATAAACGAGCGCCCGTGGGCTCTGTCGAGTGGGAACGGGCGGGAGGACCAGCCCTCTCCTTTGGCCAGAAGCTGAGCCTGCTTGGCAGTGCTGGCGCCGTCATCTTGGGGGACCTGGGGCCTAGGCTCTGGTGGCTGCTCGGCCAGTGGGAATTTCTCCCAGCCCGCAAGCCTGAACAGGTGGACCTCACGGCTTGGGTTCCGCCTGACACCCGCGCGGCCCGCGAGGCCGAGCAATACCTTCGGGAGGTGTCGTCCGGGCCGATGGTCTACCATAGCTTGCGCACCTATTACTTCTCGGGCATCCTCTATGAGCTGAGTGGCGTGAAGCAGTCCATCGACCGGGAAGCGCTGTACGTGGCAGCTCTGCTGCACGACGTCGGCCTCTTCCAGACCTCCCGTCCTGCGACTGAGCACTGCTTCAGCGTGGGTGGCGCTCGAGAGGCCCGACGCATCGCGAAGGACGCGGGCTGGGATGAGGCACGCCAGGATAGCATGGCCGTGGCCATCACTACGAACCTCAATCCTTTCGTCCCTATGGGTGAGTTCGGACCGGAGGCGCACTTCATGAGTGTCGGTGGGCTGGTGGAGGTCATCGCCCAGGAGTGGAAAGTGCACCCGGAGAACCTGGCCGAAATCCTCGGACGATACCCACGCGACGGATTCGCCGATGAAGCACTCCGACTAGTGCAGCGAGAGGCAAAGCAGAACCCCGAAGGCCGCTTTGCGTGCCTCAACCCGTTGTTCCCTATGATGGTGAGGCGAATGGCGTTCGGCCAGGAGGTTCCTAGACGGTGACGAAAGAGGGAGAAGAGAGAGGAAAAAGTGAGGGTGAAAATCCTGGAGATCCGAAATTTTCTCAAATTTCGTTGGCGTTCCCCCGCTTGTTAATCGGGTGTTAGGCCATTGATCGCCGCGTCAGACGAAGGGAGAGGTCCATGACAGAAACGATCATCCGATTCGCCGATTTGCTGCTAGTTTCGCTTCTAGCCTGTGCCAGGTATTGGACGCAACGCGTCGCAATAGTAAGTGCAGCCTAACCTATTCTTCCAGCCGACGTCCCCTCCCTTACCCTCTCTTAAAAAGGCTTTCTAACCTCTGAGCCAGCATCAGGTCACCGGAAACTCTTAGTTTTCCGGAAAAAAAGGCTGCTTGGCCTGACAATTTGCCGGTCATCATATCAATGAAGTCATTGCTCGCCATGTTGTAAGTAACATTGGGGCCATCGTGGCCACCCTCAACTATTTGGCATTGTTGATCCCTCACGACCAGATGCCATTGACCAGCCTCTTCGCCTGAAATGTCAAACTGAAAAATCGCATCCAGCCCCGCTGCGGCATCAGGATTGAAATGTTGCGGCATAGAGTCCAGGATTTGTTTGACGGTTTCCGCCATGCAACGGCTCCTTTCTTGATTATTCTCAAGGCTTGACTGCTTCGGCAATATTAACCGAAGGCAGCCATCAAAAACAATGACGTTTTGCACAATTTCATAGCCTAGGGCCGAAGAGCACCGTGCCGATTCTGACCAGGGTGGCCCCCTCTTCCACCGCGACTTCGAAGTCGCCCGACATACCCATCGAAAGCTCACTCATTTCCGGAGTCAGGATACCTGAGCCTATGAGCTTTTCTCTCAGTTCTCTGAGACGACGGAAATAGGGGCGTGCCCGGTCAGGATCGTCAAAGAACGGGGGCATGGTCATCATACCCAGAAGCTTGAGGGACGGGAGGTCTCGGATGGCCGCCACCAGCCTCTCTACCTCGTTCTCGCTGATTCCAGACTTTTGCTCCTCCCCCGCCAGATTCATCTGAATCATGACCCCCATTATGCGATTCGCGGCCTCAGCCCTACGATTCAGCGCCTCCGCCAACTTCGCGTCATCCACCGTCTGCACCACGTTGAATAGTTCCACAGCCTTGCCGGCTTTATTTTTTTGGAGATGCCCGATCATGTGAAATTCTACGTCCGAGGTGACTTTCCCCGGTGATTCCTGGTAAGCTTCCTGCAGATAATTGTGTCCGATGATGTCAATCCCAGCCGCCAGGGCTTCCTCGATCTTTTCGCGGCCTTGCCCCTTCGCAGCGGCTACTATTCGGACTTCTCCAGGCTTACGTCCTGCACGGGCCGCAGCCGCTGCAATCTTGTGGCTGATGAGCGCGAGGTTCTCCGATATCATGGTTTGCGATTGGCCCTCAAGAAGTCGAAAATGCCGAGTTCCTTCAAATCGCGAGCTACTTCACAAAGCGGAAGCCCGACCACGTTGGTATATGATCCTGAAACAGTCTCCACGATCCCTGAACCGACCCCCTGAATCGCGTATGCGCCTGCTTTATCCATCGGTTCGCCCGTGTCCACGTAATCAGCTATCTCTTGGGCGGATAGTTCCCGGATGTGAACCTCTGATGCTACATAGCGCACCCTCTTCAACTCGGGAAAGCGTGCGTGGACAATCGCATATCCCGTGAATACCTTATGGGTCTTTCCAGCAAGCATGGTCAACATGGTCCGGGCCTCATCCTGATCGCGAGGCTTGCCAAGGATCTGCCCGTCTATCAGGACAATGGTGTCCGCGCCGAGCACCCACAGGTCGAGAATGCGTTGCGACACGTCCGTTGCCTTGGCTATGGCAAGCCTGGAGACATGGGCTTGTGGAGTCTCCCCCGGCAAAAGCGCTTCCGAAACGCTGGATGGCACTACGTGGAAGCGAGCCCTCAGCCCTCCCAACAAGTCCCTCCTCCTGGGCGATGCGGATGCCAGGATAAGGTCCACTTTTGAGCCCTTCATACAATCCTCCCGGTCAGCGGGTACCTTAACGGATTATCATGTTGGAATAAAGTCATGATTGTAAGATTCTGCGGCACTGCCGAGCGGACAGGGGCCGTGGGCTGAGTCCATTTCATTCTGGACTCTCAGGAGGCAGCCTGCTAAAAGGACAGAGTCGAATTGACAGAATAAGGAGAGTATCTTGAAAGAGCACCTGTTCTTTATGGCCGCGCTGGCAGGATGCGTTGTATTTCTTGCCGCCGTAATTACCGAGGCCGGAAGAAACCTGACGACACCGTCGGGCCTGAAAGTCGATATCTTACAGGAGGGGAACGGGCCAGTCCCCCAAAAAGGGCAAACCGTGGTTGTCCACTACACCGGCACGCTCGAAAACGGCAAGAAGTTCGATAGCTCCAGGGACCGCGGGGAACCATTCAGCTTCGTTCTTGGCGCGGGCCAGGTCATTCGTGGATGGGACGAGGGGCTCGCATTGATGAACGTGGGGAGCAGAGCCCAACTCACCATACCGCCTCAATTGGGGTACGGCAGCGGCGGCGCGGGAAATGTTATCCCACCCAATGCTACGCTTATATTTGATGTGGAATTGGTCGGAGTCAAATAGAAACCCTTGCAGCCAGTGCTGGAGCGTAAGAATTTGCGGGGGAGGCTGTTTCCAACAAATGGCTTCCCCCGCAACTCCTTTGATACGTCGGAATAGGCACACGGTGAAGGCATTCCATCGGTTGTATTTCGCCAAGCACCGCGAGATTTCCGGCAGGAGAATTGGAAAAACAGGAGAGAATGGATGGGTGATCCATGGACCGCTATCATCCTTGGAATAGTCGAGGGAATAACTGAATTCTTGCCCGTCTCGTCTACAGGGCACTTGATCGTTGCAGGTCACTTGCTTGATTTCACCGGGGAGAAGGCTTCCTGCTTCGAAGTGTTTATCCAGCTCGGCGCAATCCTTGCCGTTGTGTGCCTTTACTATAACCGCTTTATCGCTCTTATACCGTGGAGAAAGCAGCAGTCAGCCAATCCTGCCGGCTTTGCCGGATTCAGAGGATTGATGTTGCTCGCGGTGACCACTTTCCCGGCGCTGGTAATAGGTTATTTTGCCCATCGAGCGATCAAAGCGTATCTTTTCGGCCCGATGACCGTGGCCTGGGCTTTAGCCATCGGCGGCATAGGCATACTCCTGGCAGAGAAGTACAAACCGGATTCCCATTTGGCGGACTTGGACGGGCTCAACTATCGACAGGCTTTGGTGGTTGGTCTGTTTCAGTGTCTCGCCATGTGGCCCGGCATGTCACGGTCCGCCTGCACTATCGTCGGCGGACTATTCAGCGGCCTCGATCGAAAGATCGCGGTCGAGTATTCCTTCCTTGCAGCGGTTCCGGTCATGATGGCAGCCACTGTTTATGATCTGTACAAGGGGTGGAGTCTTCTCCAGTTCTCCGACTTCAGTTTTTTCGCGCTGGGTTTCATCGTGTCATTTGTCGCTGCTGCAGCCGCTGTAAAGACGTTTATAGCGCTCGTTCAACGATGGTCTCTTGCCCCGTACGCATGGTACAGAATAGCTATTGCGCCCCTCATTTATTTCGTGCTTGCGGGCTACTGATCCAGATCCACCAAGTGGGAGCTTTGTTAGAATGGTAACGACAACAGTGACTTTGGGACGCGCTTATTGAGCGAAAGAGTTTGAAGGTGGGATAACCGCGGTCCTCATCATTTTTGACCGCACTGTCTCAGTCATAAAGTCCGTAATAGTGGTAACCGATTCAGCGGCGGAGATTCAGGAAGACTCCTCCAACCGAGTGTGGATCTCTTGATTGAACTGATCGCTGAACATATCCGCGTATTTCAAGATCCAGTCAATGGCTGCATCCATGCCCAGATCTTTACCGGCCTTTTCCGACTCTATCCACTTATGCCGCTCTATTTCTCGGCTCTGAATCTCCAGATATGACTTCAAGTCCATTTCTGCACCTAAGAATCTGCGTTGTCGATATCTCCCTATTTGTGTAATATGTCCGTCCACTATCTATAGACACCCGCTTTCCGTCTGTCAAGTCTAATGTGTGGGTGCGGATCAGCGAACCGGAGGCATTGAATGACCAATCCATTGCGAGCGATAAATGCGCTGGGCCAATCAGTCTGGTATGACAACTTGAGCCGAGATCTCCTGAGATCGGGTGAGCTGCAGAGGATGATAGAAGAGGATGGAGTTTCGGGAGTAACGTCCAATCCTACGATCTTCGAAAAAGCGATAGGTAGCGAAAGGATTTACGACAACGACCTCCATTTTCTCGTGGACACCGGTATGGACATATCGGGAATATACGAAAGTCTGGTGGTGCCGGATATTCGTGATGCCGCTGACCTGTTGATGCCAACGTATGAGAAGACCGCGGGTGCGGATGGGTACGTGAGTCTGGAGGTATCTCCCACTCTGGCCTACGACACCAACGGGACCATGGTCGAAGCGAGGCGCCTTTTTGAGCTTGTGGATCGTGACAACCTGATGATCAAGGTCCCTGCCACACCGGAGGGGCTGGTCGCGGTGAAGGAACTGATAGGCTCGGGGATAAACATCAATGTCACTCTCATCTTTTCCCTGGAACAGTACCGCAATGTGGCCGAGGCATACATAGAAGGGATGGAAAAATGGGTCGCTGAAGGCGGAGATCCTGGAAAGGTGGCCTCGGTGGCATCATTTTTTGTCAGCCGAGTTGACACCATGGTTGATGAGAGGCTTCAAGAATTTGCGGACCCCAGCATCAAGACCACTGTTCTGAACCTGATGGGCAAGGCGGGGATCGTCAATGCCAAACTGGCATATTCTCTCTATGAAGAACTCTTCCAAGGAGACCGTTTCGCGGAGCTGAAGGCACGTGGGGTCAGGCCCCAGAGAGTGCTCTGGGCAAGCACGAGCACCAAGAACCCCAATTACCCGGACACCTATTACGTGGACAACCTCCTGGGACCGGAAACGGTCAACACCATGCCGCCTGTGACTCTGCAAGCCTATCGCGACCATGGACAGGCGATTCCTCACCTTCAAGAAGGTTTGGATGAGGCCCGTGATCTGTTTCCTCAATTGGAGACCCTGGGAATACACGTTGACGAGGTCATGGACCGGCTTCTGGAAAATGGTGTGAAATCATTCGCAGACTCCTTCGAAATGCTGATGGAAGGGATACGAACTAAGCGGACTCGTTTGTTGCGCGGCTGGGGACACAGATCGGCTTCGCTGCGGGAACTTCAGAAGCCGGTGGACGACATCCTTTTTCAGTTCGACCAAGACAAAGTCGCTGAAGGCATCTGGGCCGGTGACGTGTCTCTCTGGACGGACGATCCGGAGAAACGGTCGGCAATTGGCCAGAGACTCGGCTGGCTCCAAGCGGTAGAAACGATGATGGGCGAAAAGAAGCGTCTCAGGGATTTTGCCGACGAGATCAGATCCGAGGGGTTCACCTATGCGGTCTTGCTGGGAATGGGAGGCAGCAGTTTAGCATCGGATGTTTTCATTTCCTGCTTCGGCCGAGGGGATGGATATTTGGATTTAAGGGTGCTCGACAGTACCGTGCCCGCATCGATTTGGGACCTGGAGCGCAGCGTAGATATCGAGCACACTCTGTTCATTGTATCCAGCAAGTCCGGCGGCACTATCGAGGTCCTTTCGCTTTACAAGTATTTCAGGTCACGTATGGAGCGGCTTTTGGGCGACCAAGCGGGCTCCCGCTTCATCGCCATTACCGATCCTGGGACCAGCCTCGGAAAGCTTGCATCGGAGCATGGCTTCCGAAGGGTATTTCTCAATCCCCCTGACATCGGCGGGCGGTTCAGCGCGATCTCCTATTTTGGACTGGTACCCGCGGCCCTCATAGGCACCGACCTTGATCGTCTTTTAATGAGAGCTTCTCAGTCAGTGGAAGCCTCGGGACCGGAAGTGCCCGCATTGGAGAACGCTGGGAGCTGGCTCGGGGCCATTATGGCTCAAGCCTCTCTGGCGGGTCGCGACAAGTTGAGTTTTATCATCTCCGACAAGATCAAGAGCTTCGGCCACTGGGCCGAACAGCTCATAGCGGAAAGCACGGGTAAGGAAGGGAAGGGAATTCTCCCTATCGACGCAGAACCACTCGGAAATCCTGAATGTTACGGACAAGATCGCATTTTTGTATACCTCAGACTGGACGACGACCCGACACGTGATACGGATGTGTCAGCTCTTGAACAATCGGGCCAGCCGGTAATTACTATACGGATGCACACACCGTATGATGTTGGCAGAGAGATCTTCCGATGGGAATTTGCCACAGCCGTGGCCGGCATAGTTTTGAAGATCGACCCGTTCGATCAGCCCGATGTTCAGGAGTCCAAGGATATTACTAAGAGATTCCTTGAAACTTATAAGAAGGAAGGCCGACTCCCCGGTGGTGAGCACCTGAAAGGCGATGATCCGGGGTTGGCCTTAGCTCTCAGAGAGTTTATGCGTCCGATAAAGCAGGGCGATTATCTCACATTCAATGCCTTTATCAGCCCCACCGAGGGCAACTTTAATATCTTACAAAGCCTACGAGTGGCTGTACGAGACAGGTTAAAGATTGCAACCACCGCAGGGTTTGGCCCCCGGTATCTTCACTCTACGGGCCAGATTCATAAAGGTGGTGCAGCCAACGGTTTTTACGTACAGATTACTGCCGACGATCCTGAGGATGTGGCGATACCGGGCGAGCCGTACTCATTCGGAACGCTCAAGTCTGCGCAAGCACAGGGAGATTGTGAGGCATTGAAGCAGAAGGGGCGGCCCATCATACGGGTGCACCTCGCGTCCGAGTCCGACATGCGGAACCTGGTGGAAACGTTCGAGACAGCTCTCCGGTGATTACTCGCCGATCGTGAAATAACGGTTTCCATCAACCGGGAGGCAACTTGCTATGTATACAAACGGATACAAGATGAAACAGAATTCGGAATTGAGCCCTTATCAAAAAAGGATAGAGGGGATCGATAATGTCATCTTGTGTGTAGCCGAAGCCGAGCGGATGCTGACCCAGATCGGGAACTCGCTGGTTTCCGACCTTGACGCTCCCAAGAAACGCGTTGATAACTGTGCGAAACCACGAAAATTCGCGTGGAGAGGTCGCGATATGGGGTAACCATCCATCACGGGACATCGTTCGCGTAACCGCGCGGGACACGGCATTTTTGCAAACGGGGGCTCCTGGTGAACGCCTACAGAAAAGTGATAACGCCTGAGTTGTTTACTCCGACGCATTCTGCCGCAGAATTGTCAGATGAATTATTATGACCACGTTCTGCAACTGGGAATTACGGCACTCATCTGGGCTGGTTGGTGCGTAATACATTCTTTGCTAAATAGTGAGGGCATCGTCGGCAGAGCCCTGCCCCCCGGCAGCCGAATCCGGCCTTGTTATCGTCTCCTGTACAGTCTTGGCTCTGCCATTACACTTGTGCTGGTCTATTGGATGAGACGCCACGCGAAGGGGATGTGCCCTTATGGGAATGGCAGGGTCCCCTCGTCGTGGTTCAGGGGGCTATCTGGGTAGTTGGACTGGTAATGGGTTATCTCTCCTTTCGGTTAATCAGTATCTGGAATTTCCTAGGTTTCACAGCGTTGGGAATTGGTCGAAACGGCAGGGAATCTCCCGATCAGTTGATAACGACGGGAATATATGAGGCGACACGGAACCCTCTGTTTTTAGCGGGTCTCTTGCTCCTATGGACGAGAGATCTCACCCGCACAGGGCTGGTGATAAACATCATCCTCTCCCTCTATTTGCTCATTGGCGCTCGGATTGAGGAAAAGCGGCTCGTGCGGAAGTTTGGCGACGATTACCGCAAATACATGTCTCGCGTCCCACGGTTCGTTCCGAGATGATTTCCACCTCTGAAATCCCTTTTTGAAGTCTAATCCATTCGTATGAAAGAGCTCAATAACGCTTGTAATTGTCGGTGCATCTAATTAGGCGGTTGATCTTACTTGTCCGGCCAGCTATTTTACCCTGGTAATTATCTTGAAATCGGAACAAAGAGGTCCTCCGTCTGTGCTGCAAGTGAAACAGGCACGGAAGGGCCACCAAAATAAGCGGAGGTAGGGAGTTGAATTTGACGCACACGAGACTCGAAGTTGCCAATGGGATTGCCACCGTAACGCTTTATCGCCCCGAGCAGATGAACGCCTTCACACCCACCATGGCTCTGGAGTTGATAGAGGTCTTTGCTGAGGCTGACAAAGACGACGCAGTCAGAGTTGTCGTCGTCACAGGAGCGGGAAAGGCTTTCTGCGCGGGAGCTGATCTTTCTTACGGCGCGTCCACCTTCGATACTTCCAAGAGGGAAGGCAAAGAGATACCCATTAGTCAGCACAGAGACCGCGGCGGGAAAGTGGCCCTGGCAATCTTCAACTGCCGGAAGCCGGTTATCGGAGCAATCAACGGTCACGCTGTCGGAGTTGGAATTACCATGACTCTTCCCATGGATATACGTATCGCTGCGGCGGACGCCAAGATCGGCTTTGTCTTCGCGCGACGAGGCGTAGTGCCGGAAGCTTGCTCGTCCTGGTTTCTGCCTCGCATCGTAGGCATCTCTAGGGCCGCGGAACTTGTATACACAGGCCGGGTGTTTCGCGCCGAGGAAGAAGCAACTTCCGGATTGTTCAATTACGTACTTCCTCGTGAAGAGGTACTGCCCAAGGCAATGGCCATTGCCGCGGAGATTGTCGAAAACGCCGCGCCGGTTTCAGTGGTTCTCAGCAAGGCCATGTTGTGGCATGGACTCAGCGAACCGGATCCTCAATCTACGCACCTTGTTGACTCGCGATGCTTCTATTGGTGCGGCCGCCGGAAAGATGCGCTCGAAGGGGTTCAGAGCTTCCTGGAAAAACGGTCTCCGCATTTCACCATGAGTCCCACCGCGGACATGCCCGATTTCTATCCGTGGTGGAAAGAGCCCAAAGTGTAGGTATGGGTGGTTAGGAATTGACTATCTCCCATCAGTCTCAGCACCTATATCCCTTCTCCGCCATAGTCGGACAGGGCTCAATGAAGCTGGCGCTGATACTTAATGCTATCAACCCGAGTGTTGGTGGGCTCTTGATCAGGGGAGAAAGGGGAACTGCCAAATCCACTGCTGTTAGAGCGCTCGCGAACGTTCTTCCCGAAATTGAAGTTTCGGCCGGTTGTCCGTGCTCATGTGATCCCAATGGCATGAAGGCACAGTGCCAATCTTGTCGTACCGACCGCGCAGTCGCCACGAGACGCAAGGTGCGTGTCGTGGAACTCCCCCTGAACACCACGGAGGAGATGGTCGTTGGCGGACTCGACTTCTCCGCGTCGATCAGTGAAGGCATCCGAGTATTCCAGCCTGGGCTCATGGCGCGTGCCAATAGAGGCATCTTATACATTGACGAGGTAAACCTCCTCTCGGATCATCTGGTCGATGTAATCCTGGATGTGTCCGCTTCGGGAGAGAATGTAGTTCAACGTGAGGGAATAGCGCACCGCCATCCAGCGCGTTTCATACTCATCGGCACTATGAATCCGGAAGAAGGAGAGCTGAGACCTCAGCTGTTGGATCGTTTCGGTCTGTGCGTCGAGGTGCACGGCGCGCGAGACGTGGCATCGAGAATTGAAGTCATCCAACGAAGGGACGCGTTCGACCGGGCGCCGCAGGCTTTCTGCAAGCGATTCGAGAACGAAGATGGCCTCATGGCGGAAAAGATCTCCAAGGCACGAAAGAGGCTGCCAGGCATTGCGTTTCCGAGGAATCTCGACAGATTGATTGCCGAGATCTGCGTTCATCATAACGTCGCAGGTCACAGGTCCGATATCGTAATCGCAAATGCAGCTAGAGCTTTGGCAGCCTTTGAAGGTCGTCATGAGGCGACTCCGGATGATGTTCGCCGGGCTGCTATCTTGGCCGTTCCACATCGAACTCGTAAGGTCGCGGCTCCTGAAGATCTTTCGTCAGAGCCTCGTGAGTACAAGGCCCCTCGCAAAATTACACGACGGCATGGTTACCCCGCGGACTATCCCGAAGGCGAGCCGGTCCATGCTCCACCGCGCGACGTAAGTGTGGATAAGATTGACTTCGGTCCCACTCAAAGGCCGACCCAGCGATCTGACAGTCCGGAAGCGATCTTTGACATCGGGCCGACGTTTAAAGTCAAAGAGATTGGCCAGCGTCGTGACAGGCTCTTCCGGCAAGGCTCAGGCAAGCGGTCTAGAACACGAACCAGACAGAAGAGGGGAAGGTATGTCAAAAGCACGACCCGCAGGCTGAGCGATGATATTGCTTTTGATGCCACAATTCGCGCGGCAGCTCCCCATCAGTTGAGTAGAAAAGCTGAAAACGGTCCTTTCGTGGCGATTCGTGACGAGGACATCCGGGAGAAGCTTCGCGAGACTCGAACCGGGAATTTCCTGCTCTTCATTGTGGACGCCAGCGGGTCTATGGCCGCAAGAGGACGTATGGTTGCATCCAAGGGCGCGATCATGTCGCTGCTGAAGGATGCCTATCAGAAGCGGGATCGCGTAGCTATGGTATCATTTCGCAAGCAGGAGGCCGTTGTGAACCTCCCCCCCACTTCCTCAATCTATCGAGCCGGAGAGCTCCTAAAAGAGCTTCCGGTGGGCGGGAAGACCCCTTTGGCTGCGGGCCTTCGCAAGGGGCAAGGAGTGCTGCGGAACGTCCTTCTTAAAGATCCCACGTGTCGGCCGATCCTCATCATCATCACTGATGGAAAGGCCAACGAGAGTGTCGGGAAAGGAGACCCGTTCTGGGAAGCCCTTCACGCGGCAATGGGGTTTGCCTCAGATACACGGATAAAATCCATCGTGGTGGACGCGGAAGAAGACGGTGGTTTCCGATACGGGTTTTCAGCAAGGCTCGCGGAAGTCTTGCACGCGGATTACTTTAGGATCAAGGACCTGAAAGCTGATATCTTGCTGGAGATAGTGAGGAGCGGTGTTTGATGTCAACCCTGCCTTTGTACCCTTTCGCGGCCATCGTGGGCCAGGAGTATTTGAAACTGGCTCTTATACTGAATATTATCGACCCCACAATAGGGGGAGTGCTCATCAGGGGGGAAAAGGGGACGGCCAAATCCACTGCCGTACGCGGTCTTGCAGATATCCTCCCGGTGATTGAAGTCGTGGAGGACTGTCCCTTTCAGTTGCCGGCTCGGGACACCCACTGGGTTTGCGAGCACTGCATGGACCACACGTGCTTGAACGGCAACGACACCGCGGGTCTGCCGGCCCGAAAAGAGAGAGAAATAAGAGTGGTCGAGTTACCGCTGGGCGCAACCGAAGACAGGCTCGTCGGGACCCTGAACCTCGAACATGCCTTGAAGACCGGCGAGAAGAAATTCGAACCCGGAATCCTGGCTGAGGCCCACCGTGGCATTCTGTACGTGGACGAAGTGAACCTTCTCGACGATCATCTGGTGGACGTGCTGTTGGATTCGGCAGCTATGGGCATGAATACTGTGGAGCGCGAAGGGGTCTCATTCGCGCATCCCGCTCGCTTCACACTTGTGGGCACCATGAACCCCGAAGAGGGCGAACTGAGGCCCCAGTTGCTCGACCGGTTCGGCCTCTGCGTGAACATCGAGGGCATTCGGGATGCAGCGGCCCGAGTGCAGATCATGGAGCGAAGGCTCCAATTTGACAATGATCCGGCGCGGTTCTTCAATGATTGGTTGTCGGAATCTGCAAAGCTGTCGGAGCGCATTCAAATTGCTCAGATACAATGCGCGGAAGTCACAGCGGAGAAGCCGATACTCGAACAGATTGCGTCTGCGTGTTTGAAGCTCGGGGTAGATGGGCACAGGGCAGACATTGTGACCCTCAAAACGGCAAGGGCGTTGGCCGCTTACGAAAGCCGCTCCAAAGTGGTTTCCGAAGATGTTGCAGCCGCGGCAGAGTTGGCATTGCCCCATCGAGTGCGCCGTACACCCTTCGATGGCGTGGCAACTGAGGTGGCCGCAGAAATAAGACGAGCCATCAAATAAACAGTGGAACCGAGGAAAGTGATCATGAAAAGGATATCTGTCGCGTGGATGATCTTCTTGTCAGCTCTCTTGATCACGAGTCTGGGGGCTTTCATCGCACAAGCTCAGAATGCCGGACCGTCCGATCAAGAAGTGCAGGACATGGCCCGCGGTATGGGGATGGATCCCCGGCAATGCGATGATGTTCAAAGCCGAATCAATCAAATAGTGGCCATTTATGAGTCACCACTCAGTGATGACGAGAAGATGGCAAAGCTGACGGAGGCCGTGGCTCAATCTGTGGCGGAAATGCAGCAGGCGGCCTCGAAAGACCCCGAGGTCGCGGCGGCCGGTAACCAGTATGTCCTTCTCATACAAGAACTCTTGGCGGCTGCACGGAAATCTGCCTCGGGGGATGACAAGAAGGTTTCAGACGCGGTCAAGGATGACCTGCAAAAACTTAAAATTATGACAAAAGATTACGTGCAAATGATGAAACTCATGTGTCCCAAGCTGGCTCTGCCGGACGTGATGACCAAATAGCCGCGCGGTTTCTACGACAAGGAGTCTCAGATCCGTGGGACTGGTAGGACATGCACGGATAACCCTCAATAGGCCAGACACTAAGTTCAAGAAGAAGGATTATTTATCTTGCTGCGTTAGGGAGCCTACAAGGGGCGTTTGAAAGTAGCCAGGCGATTCATCGCCTGGGCCAAGAGCCAAAATGCGTTCGTCCCATTCGGGACGACTGAAAAGTTCGGCTCTTTTCACCTTATGTTCCGCCGTCCCTATGGGACTTGGTATCTGTCTTCACCGGCTCCCCCGGCGATGAATCGCCAGGCTACTTTCGGCGGTCTCTACGAGACCAACGTGACCCAAACAGGCCACACGCGAATTTTGCTTCAGCTGAGCAAAAGTCTTAATCCCTTTAGAAAAAAGTACCCGGCCTTAACTCTCGAGCTGGGAGGGAGCAGTTAAAGGCCGGGCTTAAAAAACTCGTGAATCAATCTTGGAGTGGCAGTCGTCTGTTAACGCCTTGTGTTATTGTCGGATCTTCCCTTTGGGAACGTCGGTCAGACTGATATTGCCGACTTCTTACGCTCCCTGGCTAACTAACACTGACATCAATCAGAAGATGAAGCCAAATTCCATGTAACCGCCTTCAAGCGCGTTGTTGAGTAGATAGTCGTTCTGAGCCTTCTTCAACTCGACAAGCCTGTATCCGGCCTTCACGTATCCTGATCGACCCGAATTCAGAGAAATTGCATATTGCGCTCCAGCCTGAGCATCCACTCCGACCACATCGTCCAGGAAAATTGCTCCGGCTTTGCAATCGCAAGAGAGGGTGCCCCCATTGGCAGAAGCTTTAACGAATCTGCGATATTCGATTCCGGCAATAGCAGCGTCCGTGCCCTTGCTGAACACTGCATTTTGCCCGACGGATAGAGAGGAAATTACCTGGATCTTGTCCTCTGCATGGACCCAATCGGCAAATATTCCTATGCATGATCTGCTGCTCTGAACAGCATCATAGAGCAGGCCCACCCGCTGATAGAGATGCTGATACTTGCTCTGGACGCTCTGGCCTGCGCCATAGAATTGCTGCCAGGGTCCGAACGTAATGGTACTGGATGACTGGCCGCCGCCATTGGCCTCGAACCCCAGACCGGAGTACCGCACCGCCCAATTGGGACGGAATGCGTACTTGACGTTCCATGTGGGCACAGCAAGGTGGCCCGGAAGCGTGAGACCATCGGTGAAATCGGTTTCATTGGTCCCGCCCGCAACAAAAGAGCCGGACCATGCGTATCTGGGCCACGCAACCTTACCTCGGAGCTTTGCAAAGAGAACTCCTCCACCCACGTCCCACCGGCCAGTTAGAGGAGTAGGCAAAATGCCTTGCGGAAGCTGTGCTTCAGTTCCGTAGGAACGCATGTAACCGGGCTTGACTTTGGTTATCTCCGGCCGAGGACACAAGTACTCGTAGGTCTGAGACGCGGCCGGGCGTTTGACCTTGGTTATAGCTTTGGGTTTCGGCTCTCCTGCCACGCTCTGAGGTGCGGCCTGAGATTTCGCAAGAATTTTTTCTGCGGAGTCCTCAACCGGAGACGCCCATGCGGGCACCATAAAAGCTGTTGTGATTAGGAAAACAAGACAGACCAGTAGCGTATAAGGTATTCTTCTCATCATACCCTCCCTCCAGGGTTCAACTATTTGCAGGGCGACTATTAGTTACGACAAATCAGATGTCAAGAAAAAAGTGATAGCTTTTCGGATGATTGTGCTTTTTTTCTAGAATTTTATTTTGCTGTGTAGCTAATAGCTTGATATCGCAGTATCTTTAGCCTCGCATATTTATCACGCTGGTTTCGTCGCTATAACCTACTACCAGAGCTATATTTAGTGAAATACCAGATAATTGACATTACTAAGTAAAGTTATAGTATGATTATTACTTGTTAAATTGTCTCAAAGCACCAGCCTAAGGCTCTGCCCGGATCCTGAGTTCTTCAGCGCAATCCTCCTATGGCCAATGACTGGACAAGCGATAAAGGCTTACTCTTCGCTCACGCGGGGGAGCGGAGCCAGTGCCCCAAAGGGGCAACTAATTTTCTCTTCCCAGCGATAGCTGAGTGGCTACGATAAAGCGGATATTTCCTTTGACTAAAGACTTTTCGGGGGATATGGTCCGAAACTGGGTTAGTTTCTCTTTTCAAACAACGTGGTGGCAACCGTGTCTCCGCGGACCACGCGCGAGGCATGCCGCGACGGCCTTTTCGGGTCCAGGCAGCCCTTGAATGACGGTTCGGGGCTGCCTGGATGCGCGGAATCCCGGGGCCGTTGCATAATTCCGGTAGGAGTGAGTGCTTATCAACGCATCGGATCAAGGAGGACCACCATGGACCAGGATCGCAGGAATTTTCTGAAGGGAGCGGGCATCGTTGCCGCCATGGCAGCGACAGGCGGATTCACAGTAGCTCAGGCTGAGACCAAGCCTGTGCAGGCACAAGCCCGGGGCTTGGCTCGCGGCCTGACATTGTTGACCATGCGTCGCAACGGCGAGTACCGGCTTGGCGTTAAAACAGCCAAAGGCATTCTGGATGTGCCGCAGGCAGCGCAACTGCTCAACATGCCCGCGCCGGCCACCATGGATGATTTGCTTCAGAATGAGGACGGCCCCAGCCTCAATGCGCTGGTGGACGCGGCTCTCAAATCCCCTGCCGCGGGCAAGGCGTTTGTCAAGGAAGAGACTATTGAGTACGGCCCCGCGGTGACCCGTCCGCAAAAGATCATCTGCATCGGTTTGAATTACCGGCGGCACGCAAAGGAAGTTGGCATGGAGCCGCCCAGCCAACCGGTGCTGTTCAACAAGTACAACACCGCGCTCAACAATCACAATGGAACCATCAAGCTCCCGGTCGAGGTGGCAAAGAAATTTGATTATGAAGTCGAGCTAGTGATGGTCATGGGCAAGGAAGCCAAGAACATCCCCGAGGCGGATGCGCTTTCCTATGTAGCGGGGTACTGTACCGGCAATGACTTTACTGCAAGGGATCTGCAGTTGGAGACGCCGGCTAAGCAGTGGATGATCGGCAAGACCCCGGACCAATTCGCGCCCTTGGGACCATACCTGGTTACCGCGGATCAGATAGACCCCGACAACCTGAAAATAGAATGTCGGGTCAACGGCGAGACCAGGCAATCCTCCAACACCAACGATTTCATCTTCAACAGCCGGCAGATGATCAGTTTTCTTTCACGCCACTTGACACTTAAACCCGGCGACATCATTTTCACCGGCACCCCGGAAGGCGTTATAGCGGGAAAACCCAAGGACAAGCAGGTTTGGCTCAAACCTGGTGATAAACTCGCTTGCAGCCTCGAGAAACTGGGGGAACTGAAGTTCGAATTGGTTTGACCCTAAACATTGACCCTGCACCTTTGATTCGGATTTGCCGGCCGTACATGCGGCCGGTTTTTCTTTTGTGGCAAATTGCGGGCCACCACGCTTATTTTTGTGTGCATGCGCGCAAAGATGGTTGAATTGAGTAAAGTGTCCCGTTAATTATGTCACTTCAATTCGCTACTGACGACACCCCGAGAAGGCGTGCAGGCCGCTGTAGATACGACGCCTCACCTGAAACGCGCGCCCTGGAAATCCAGGGATCGTGGCCCGATGTTTCCCCATCGGATCTTCTATCCGTGAGGTGGTGGATCGTCTCCCTTCCCGTTAGCTGGTTGACCGTCGGCCCTTCCGTGAGGCGGAGGGTCATCATGCTTGCTCGGGTACCAAGTGATATCAGCAGCCGGTCCCGGACCACCTGCCATGATTGACGTTGACCCTACAAAACCTGAGTAAGCGCTCGGAACGCCATAAGGACTGAGTAGTAGTACCAAAAGGGCTCCCAACACTGCCGTAGGCAAAAACAAATTCTTGGTTTTCATTTCACACCTCGCAAATCCGTTGTGGATCTTCTTTGTTTAGGTAAGATGCATGCAGGTGGCCTGAAGATTCAAATATTCTTCTACACACCACCCAAAGGCCGCCAATACTGGATGAGACACTTTCTTAGAGCTGTAGGCAGCTTCGCGGGCAGGCGACAGAAACGAAAAGAACCAACCTTGTGCTGAGCAGGCAAGGCTCTTTGTTGGCAGGCCACGCCTTGCGGCTACCGGATTCTTCTTGACCTGAGGACTGAGCGGCGCGAATTGTTTTATTTGGGGGGATAGTAGTCATTTTCCAGCCCCCTTTTTCTTCGCCGCATGGCGGACCTTGAATATGACGGACACTCGGTTCTTTTGGTCAGAGGCAGAGGTGGTTCATGCGGATTTGCATAAAACGCCTGGACAAACTGATTGATGTCACACGAGGGGTTGAGGCCATTACGTTTTTTTGAGCGTTCCGAAACGGAATGGCAGGCGTCTTGTCTTTCAAAATAGCGTCCTCGATGTGATTACACGAAACCATATAACGGCTAGGCGAACAGACGCGGACGCCGCTGAGCGTTAAAGGAGCAGGGTGGGAGGATGTCAACATGACACTTGTAAGTTGGGTACCATTAATAGGTGAGTCCGATGTCGTCGATGACGAAGTGCGATTTCAGGGCAAACGGATACCGTCTGTCGAACCTCCTGGAGGACCCGAGGCCGATCAGAAAGATCAACCGGCTTTCGGGGTTATCCTGAGCAGTTTAGCGCTCGCTGAGGGCAAAATCAGCGGTGAGGTAGAATTTGCCCAGGTCACTGTAGATTCGACCTGCGAGTTGGCTATCGTTTACGATGTCAGCAACCGTCACTTCGTTACTGCTGGCTTTGGGAGCGAAAAGTGGGCGATGTTCGGCATCCGCGAGTTCGGTGGGCCACGAACCGGCGGACAGGGATGGTGGAACCATCTAGTAAGCGGCGACCGCGCGAATCTAAAACCCGGTCGAGTGTATCGAGCCGAAGTTCATTTGCGGGGTGCTTTCGTGACACTTCTTATTGACGGCGTTGCCGTTGGAACCGCACAGGTCACTTCACCAATGGGTCGGCTCCGCCAGGTGGGTTTTTTGTGCAGGGGTGATCACCTCATCACCGTACGCAACTTTACTGTCGAAGGCGTTAAGCCGAAAGCTTTTGTCGTAATGCAGTTTGGAGAGGGATATGACGAGGTATATGAGGACGTCGTAAAGGAGGTCTGTAAGTCCTACGAAGTCACTGCACTACGGGCTGACGAAATCTCAGGCCCCGGTCTGATCATTAGCGATGTGGTTCGCGAAATCGCCACCTCGCAACTCATTATTGCGGATATCACGCCCGCGAACGCCAACGTTTATTTTGAGGTGGGATACGCACTAGCACTCGGAAAGCCGACCGTCCTTCTCGCGCAGAAGGGCACGTCGCTGCCTTTCGACGTTGCCGGGTTTAGGGTTCTGTTCTATGAGGACACGATCGGTGGAAAGAAGAGGCTGGAAGAGGGAATGAGAAAGCATCTGGATGCCATTCTTGCCGAGTACCTAGTGGCCACCGTGGGGATCTGCGCAACAAGGCGTCGGGTCACTGAGCAAAGGAGAATTTTGTGGACGTAAAAGAAGCAGTAGCTTTGGCTAAAGGGTATATTCGAGATCTTTTCAGCGGTGAGGCAATCTCGAATGTAGGACTTGAAGAAGTCGAGTTCGTCGAGGGTGCCAAGGTATGGAGGGTTACGATCGGCTTTTCTCGCCCTTGGGATACGGCACCCAACGCTCTTGCAGCAATTGCGCAGCAGGTTAGCTCCCCGAAGCGTTCTTACAAAGTAGTCCAAATAGACGATTCACGTGGACAAGTTCGATCTGTTAAGAATCGAGAGATCAAATCGTGAGTGGAATCAACCTAGTAATCGACACGAATCTGCTCATACTCTTCATCGTGGGTACAACCGATCGCAATTTGGTTAAGAAACATAAGCGTTTGAAAGCATTTTCACTTGAGGATTTTGATCTGTTGTGCCGAGTGATCGAATCCTCGTCCCAAGTTTTCGTCACCCCAAATACTTTGACCGAGACATCAAACTTGCTTGGGTATATTGATGAGCCCGCAAAAACTCGCGTGTTTCAGACATTTCGTGCCATGATTCTTGCGACTCCAGAGGAGTATGTCGACAGCCGGATTGCCTCAGCAGCTAAGGAGTTCCAGCGGCTTGGGCTAACCGATTCAGCATTGCTCGAGATCTCTCACGATTCTCGATCACTTATTACGACAGACCTCGATTTGTATTTAGCTGCAGTCGGGCGTGGGCTGCCAGCGGTTAATTTCAACCACCTGCGAGAACAAGCCCTGACAAAAACGTGAGTTCGGAGCACGGGTAAGATGTGGTGATCGAAGCCAACCGCATCTATCGCCAAAGGATGCAAACGACGCGGTTGCCATTGGCCAGCAGAAAGGAATCCAAACCATGGGGACTGTTCAATTGAAAATTACCTATATCGGCGGGCCCACAGCGCTGCTCGAACTGGGCGGACTGCGGCTACTTACCGACCCGACTTTTGATCCTGCGGGCACGGAGTATCCTACGGCCGTGTACACGTTGCGGAAAACTGCGGGTCCCGCGCTAAGTCCTGAGTCCCTCGGTCGAATAGATGCTGTGCTGCTCAGCCACGACCATCACTCTGATAATCTCGATCACGCGGGGCGATCTCTACTCAAAAGCGCAGAGACGGTTCTGACCACGCAAGAAGGCGCGGAACGATTGGGTGGTAATGCTGTCGGTCTCGCTCACTGGCAGAGTGTGGACCTGCCGACCCCCGACGGCCGCGTTCTACGGGTGACCGGGACGCCTGCGCGGCATGGGCCGGTTGGCGGAGACCGCGGCCCGGTTACCGGGTTCGTGCTGGCCCTGGCAGAATCTCCGAAAAGCGCAATCTACATTTCGGGCGATACGGTCTGGTACGAAGATGTCGCGGAGGTCAGTCAACGCTTCTCGGTCAAGATTGCCATCCTGTTCATGGGGGCCGCGCGGGTTGCAGCAGCGGGACCAGCGTCTCTCACCTTCACTGCAAAAGAAGGAGTTGAAGCCGCGCGGGCCTTTGCAGACGCGGTCATCATCCCGTTGCATTACGAAGGATGGGCGCACTTCTCAGAATCGCGCAAGGAGATACAAGATGCTTTCGCGGCTGCCGGGCTGGAACAGCGCCTCCGATGGATGGAGCCGGGCCGTGCGACAGATGTTACAACCTGAGTAAAGAGCTTGCGTAAGCGCGTGATTCGGTTGAGTATGAGAAGGGCCGAACCTGACTAGTCATTGCAGCCGATTTCCTACGGCCGCATCTGTCAAAATCGGCTGGCTCGCGAGGTGATGGTTTTTTGGGGCGACCTACTCTAAACCGCAAGCGGATGAATTCTGATACGAATGTGCGTCCAAATGAGTAACATAGCGTCCATGAAACACGAGAATTCGCTAACCTGTCATTCCCGCGAAGGCGGGAATCCAGAAGGGTTATAGCGAGTAAGACTGGATTCCCGCCTGCGCGGGAATGACGAACTTTTCGCATCTCAGAGTTCCCTGACGGAATGCGAATGAGCATGAGGTGCGATGCAGGTGAATGAAGTGAGCATTCCTTGGAAATGTCATAGCTGTGGAAGAGAGTTCGATACATTGGGCGGCGGTCTCTGCAAAAAGTGCGGACGGCCGACATGCGGTATTTGCTTTGGTACCGGAGCGCTTCGACAAATTTTACAACTAAAACCTCCTAAGTCACGGATTTGTCGGTCTTGTGCAAAAGCAGAAGAGCAGAAGACTTCCGGGTCAAAATAGCCGTCAGCATGAGCATATCCGAAGGGTAAAATGAAAACGGTTTACAGTGCCCCAAACATCGCTCTTGTGAGCCTCTTCAAGAATATCCTGGAAAGTCACGGGATCGAGTGCTGGATCAAGAACCAATTTCTCGGAGCCGCGGTCGGTGATATTCCACCAATTGAATGCTGGCCTCAACTATGCGTTGACGAAGATAAGTTTGAGGAAGCAAGTCGCATTGTAGAAGAGGCTCTTTCGTCAGAAAATGATCAGACTGAGCCCTGGAAATGCGAATCATGCGGCGAAGAGATCGAGGGACAGTTCTCGGAGTGCTGGAATTGTGGGAAGAGTCGTCCCGACTCGGATGCCTAACATTTCACTCAGGGGGACAGGCTTCGCCACATAGGCGCTAACTTAACGATTTTCCCCCCCCTTCATAAAGGGGGGACAGGGGGGATTTTGCTTTTACACATTGAAAATCCCCCTAAATCCCCCTTTAGAAAAGGGGGACTTTGAAGGCGGCTCAGCAGTCCAAAGCGTCTGTAACCGATTAAACTAACCTTAAGTTAGCGCCAATGAGCCTTCGCGAGCCTCCGACCTTTTCCGTTAGTCGGCTTTTGACCATCACGCTATCTATCACTGCAAATAGAAGGGGTACTATTTGATCGAGATCTACGTTGATGCAGACGGCTGCCCGGTAAAGAATGAGGTTTATCGAGTGGCCTTTCGGTACGGGCTAAAAGTCTACGTGGTTTCCAATTCCAGGATCACAATTCCTCAAGAGAAACTATTTCAGCTAGTTATTGTCAGTGGACATTTTGACGCGGCCGATGACTGGATTGTGGAGCATATTCATGAAAACGATATTGCTGTATCGGCTGATATTCCGCTTGCTTCGCGATGTATTGAAAAAGGGGCTCGAATGCTGGACCCAAAAGGCCGTATTTTCACGCCGGAATCCATCGGCAATGTCCTTGCTAACAGAGACTTGATGGCCCATCTCCGGGATCTGGGTAATTTTACGGGAGGTCCGGCTCCTTTTGAAAAGCGAGACCGTTCTCGTTTCCTACAGAACCTCGACAATGTGATCCAGGCGTCCCTTAAGGCGATGCGGCAGACACAATGAGAATAATCCAAAGCCCCTAATACCGCGTTGCAGCGCACGATAGGTACGATCCCCTTATGTGTTAAGTCCCGGGTAGGACAAGGCGATCTGGGAAGTGGATCGCCTTTGTTTGCTAAGTAGTAAACAGCCGGGGATCGGGCTATTCACAACGAAAAGATTTCCAGCGTCGTTGAAGTTCCCGAATCCCATCCATCCCATAGAAAAGTGTTTTCCTTTTCGTCGGCAATGAGTCTCATAGCATACCGGACCTGCTCCTCGTACAGCTCGCAGAAGGCCCCAGGTTTATTCATCCCTCCGTTCATCTCATAGGCCTCGGCCGGACAGGGAGAGCCGCAAAAATGCCGCACTGCACAAGTGGAACAAGGGGTGATGTCTTCTACTTTCCTCCCGGTGACGGACTTGAAAGCCTCTGTTTCCAATACTTCCGATATGTTGTCTCGGAAAAGATTTCCTCCGTTAAACTCAGGCACTCCCACGAACTCACTGCAAGGAAACAGATCACCCCTGGCTCCAACGGCGAAGAAACATCTTCCTCCACCGCAGGGAGAAATGTCGCACATGAGCCTGCGAGCCAATGGTGCCACTATGCTGACAAGAACATTGGCGAAATTGGCGATCACAAGTTTCCTCCCAGTCTTCTGATACAGTTCGTAGGTTCGATCAAGGGCTTTCAGATAATAAGACGAGAGATCGACATCGATTGGCTTGATGTCCCTGGCCCCTTGCCTCGTGCATCTGACGGGGTTGAGCATCCCTATTGGAACTTCCATTTCATGAAAGAAGTTTACGATCTCGGTGAGGAATTCCATGTTCTGAGTCGTGACCGTACAGATCACGTTATAATTCGGGTAGCCATTCAATTTCTCCAGCGTCGTGACGGTCTTCCTGAAAAAGCCTTCTCCTGCCCAGTTTCTTCTCGTCAGGTCTGCTACGGTCTTCTCGTGACCATCCAGCGAAAGCCCTATCCCTATACCCCGTGAGGTGAGGAAGTGGATGGACTCATCATCCAAAAGTGTACCATTCGTCTGAACCCCGAAGTTGAAATCATCCTTGTATTTCTCGATACCGGCAAAGACCGCGTCGCGGGCAAGCATTGGTTCTGAACCGTGGAAGACCACCTGGGGAAGCCTTCCTTCGGGTAGCGTCCGTGCTGAAGTATTCCTTGAGGATGCCTAATGCCTTGATAAGTTCTTCCTCAGACATTTGACCGCCGTTTCGTCGCATGTCTTCCGGGATATAGCAGTACGAACAGTTCAGGTTACATCGTTCCGTAGGGTTGAAGTAAACAGCAGACGGCTTGAGACCGAACCTGAGGATCTCCATTTCTTGGGCAAAGGCGTCCCGCTTCTTGTGGAACTCCTGCATGAGCGAACTCGACTTATCAAGAGCTTCACTGATCTTCTCTTTTTTCAAGAGAGACCAAAAGGCAGTGTCCGGATTGACGAGCGCCACATAGTCGCGGTGTTCGATGTCGATGAGTTGAATGGTCGGCCCATTGCCTGTGTTGAGATAACGACCGCGGGATGAGGCGGAGTTGTCAGCCGCTTTGGTTGTGTCCATGAATATATCTCCTGCGCAAATGTTGCTTTCTAACGCTTTGGGCGGGGGTGATGTGTTGCCGCACACCCCCGCAGGGTCGTAAAGGGGTTACTTGGCTTTGGGTACCATGAGAATGTAATGAGACAATCCGGTACCATCAGCCGCACAAGTCTTCCGATAGGCAATAACGTCCTTCACTTCTTCCTCACCTCCTTTCTTCACTACGAAATAAAAAAACCCTGACACCAATAAGGTGCAGGGTTTCGCTTTTGCCATCACATTTCCCTAGTCTAAACGCCCGTCTTCTGGCTTTCGGGTCATCCTCCACCTGCCCTTCCCATCCGGCTTAGACCAGACAGTGGATATGCAGGCTTCGTAACCGATTACAGCGGCGGGACCGCCACGGATTCACACCGTGTTCCGATAGCGTCCAGACTCTATGGTCGTCATTTAGCGTCAAACCACACGCGGCTGTCAAGGGAAATGTGGTTTCTGAAGCATCGGGCAGGTTCTGGGTGCAGGTCCAGGGTTCGTGAGGTTTCTGAGTCCGAATCAATATATAGGAGTTTTTCGGGGACCCCGCGGGACGCGGTTTTTTTGCAAAAAGGGGGTTCCCGGTGAACGCTTGCCCTTCAGCTTTTCTTTGGCACGCCCGACAGGATTCGAACCTGTGACCTACGGATTAGAAGTCCGTTTTATGCTTCTTAGACCCGAAATGACACAAATCGTCTTGAAATGAAAAACCCTCTTGACTCCACTACCTTATCACTGTAAGTTTCCTGTCACAAGTAGACATAACGGACCCCAAAATTCCGCACTCAGGTTATCCCTGGGTTAACCCTCGGCACCGACGGACTCGCGGTCAAAGGAGTCCGCAGCGCCCCTGGAGATAGCAAATCATGGCTCTGAAAAAATCAGTCAAGAAATTCGTGGGAGTCTATTTCACAGAGTCCACAATCAGGAAATGGCGTGAGCGCCCGGACCGCTGCTATTGGGTAAACTTCAAGGACGCAAAGACCGGCAAACTTGTGTGGGAACGATGCGGCTGGGCAAGCGAAGGATGGACCCCTGAAGCTGCACAGCGGCGACGCTATGAACTTCTGGAGCAAGACCGGTCCGGCGAATACAAGCCAAAGGTCCAGCGGCAAGCTGACAAACTCACCTTTGGCATCCTAATGGACAAATATTACTTACCGTGGGCAGAAGAGAACAAGAGCCGTTTGCGTGACGACAAGTCTCGTTACAAGAATTGGCTTGAATCGAGATTCGCCAACAAGACCTTGCAAGCAATTGCGCCGCTAGATATCGAGCGTGTCAAGAAAGACATGAGGGATAAGAAGAAGAGCGAGGCGACTGTGCGGCAAGTCTTGTGTCTGGTGCGACAAGCATACAACAAAGCGCTGCAATGGGGTTTGTGGAATGGTCAGAATCCCTGTAATGGAGTGACCTTTCCGACCCCAAACAATCAGCGTCAACGATTCTTGACGCATCAAGAAGCAGACCTCTTGTTTGCAGCCCTGACCAAACGCAGTCCACAGGTTTCAAGAATTGCTAAATTATCTCTGTATTCAGGGATGCGCTTGGGAGAAATCTTCAGCCTTTCATGGTCCAATGTCGATCTGGAGCACGGCATTCTTACTGTTCTGGACACAAAGAATGGCGAGTCCCGTCCAATCTTTATCACAGATCAAATTAAGGCAGTCCTTGACGAATTGACGAGAGGCGGCCCGGATGAGCCGCTGTTCAAGACCCGATTCGGTCAGCCGGTTGCTTGGCTGAGCAAGGCGTTCCATGACATGGTTGATGATTTAGGCTTGAACAAAGGGATTGAAGATAGACGAGAGAAGGTTACATTCCACACTTTGCGCCACACTTTTGCTTCGTGGAGCGTCATGGCAGGCGTGCCTCTATTCGTCGTCGGTAAGGCCCTGGGGCACAAAACCACGGTCATGACTCAGAGATACAGTCATCTGTCGCCGGACAGTCAGAAAGCAGCATTTGAAGCCGTGTCGCGTGCTCAGGATGCGGCCAAAGCGAAAATGGAGGGATAGCTATGTCTTGGGATGACCCACAGTATTGGATCAAGCTTTTGACGCCGAAGCTTACCACACCTGCTGATAACCGTATCGACAAATCGCCAAACACCCTGAACGACGCATTGGAAAGTCTTTATCCAAGGCGGTGGTCATCGGAAGCAACGCCAAAGGTAGAGGTCAAGCCCCTTGGTGAGGATGTTATTAATTATTTGAAAGAACAGCGTCTACCCGATTCTGAAGAAAGCCTTTACGATTATGGAATACGAACGACAAAAGAAGAGAATGATCTCCATAACGTGGATATGCCTCCAGAGCCGATTCTTCGGTTTTGTACAAAATTCGTAAACGAGATAACCTCGTCAAGCGGCACGCGAAAGAGTGGATTGTTGGGAACCATCTCGAGGAAATGTGGGGAATTAACGAAGACATTTTTCGCGGGACGGTCCTGGTGGAGTTGCCAGTCTATAGAATCAAGCTCGACGAAACGGAATTTGAACTCTTAAAGAAAGTTCCCGCGAGAGACTCGCGAATCTGGGGAAACGATATTCCAAACCCATTAGGCTCACCTTGGGGAGGTAGTACACCGGACCCTTTGGCTTCACTGGGGAATTGGTGGTTCAGACGTGAGCATGTAGAATTCTATGAACTGCTGCACCCGGAAGTATGCGGTCCAGTGGCCCACTCGAATTCAACCTGGGTTACTCCGTCACAACTCATTTTGGGGCTTAAAATTTCGCTAGAGAAGCTACTTTGTCTGGCAGCTTACAAGGGTTTGCGGCCCTATATGTTGACCCGCCAACAGGGACTTCGCAAAATTCTACCCAAGTACATCTGGTTTTATGGATTCACCGGGTGCTTATTCAATACTGATGAGGCCCTTAGCTTCGTCAGAGCCAATCCGGACCTGTACGGTCTGAGGAAGGTAAAGGATGAGCAAAGGGATCACTTGGAAGCCAGAGCTTACGCGAAGGGCCGCTGGGAACAAGATCCGACAATCACAATACAGGCGATGGCGGAAGATATCGAGCAGACATTGAACTTTCGCCGCGAGAAAAGGTATAAACTGGAAACCATTTATAATTGGATCAAAGACTTGTGTCCTAATCGTAAACCCGGCCGCCGAAAGAAGAAGACCTGATCTAGTTTTCATACATCCAAACCCTAGGAGCGTGTCGCGAAACAGGCCAGGTCTGAACGGCTTCGAGCCGGATTATGGTTCATTTTTCGATCAACCCGTTCTTCAAAGGCTGTGAGCTGGGGCAGCGAAGGCAAAAGAGGGAGTCCTCGTTGGCAAAACCTGACATTTTTCCGGGAAAACCAGGTGTTTTACCCGAAAATGGGCGCACTTCTCCCCCGGTCCAGCCAAAGATGTCTCCAAAGCTTGAGGATGTTATGGGTCAGGCAAACGAGCTTCCATTCTCCCTTCACCTTGTCCAAGCCCCTGAGGAGGAAGGCCCGTATTCCTCTTGCCTCTTTGATCTGTCCGAAGACCGGCTCTATCGTTTCTTTTCGCTTGGAGTAGGTCTGTTGCCCCACTTTTGTCTTCAGTCTGCGCAGTGCTCTGTCAACGACGGAGGCGTTGTCGGGAATACGCCCACGAGGAGCCGGCGCCGGCGGGTCGCTGTGTTTGATGCGCTCACGCGGGATAAAGGGTTCCATGAATCCCTGAGCGACGGATTCCACTGCTTCCTCTGTGAAATACCCTGCATCGGCGAGAACGCGATCCGGAATTTCTCCAAGATTTTCCTCTATTTGTTCCAGCATCGGGACCAGTTGTTGCTTGTCGTTGGTTTGTTGGGTGACATCGGCGCACACAATCACCTGACTGGTGCAGTCCACGGCAGCTTGCGCATTGTATGCCTGGGTAAACGCCTTGGTGGCTCCATCGAGCATGATCCGACTGTCAGGATCCGTAAAGTTTCTCTGTTTCTTGGGTTTCGGCTTCACCTCAGGTGTTTCGGACGGTCCGGATCCACCCTCCTCAGGCGGCTTTCCATCCTTACCGCCCTTAGCTTTGCGGGTAGCGTCCTCACGAGCCTGCTCTTCAAGCGCCAGCTTTGCTTCTCGGATCTTTGCAAGCCGCTTCTCTTTGAATTGCAGTTCCTCCGGCAGCTCGTCGCCTCTCTTGCCTTTGCCGTATTTCTTGTCTTCTTGCTCGTCGAGGGCCTCGGCCTGTTTCAAAAGCTTGTCCACCTCACGGGCCAGTTCTTTCTCTTTCTTTACCATCCGGCCATAGCTCATCGCCTTGTGCTTGGATGCGTTGGCTTTTATCTTGGTTCCGTCAAGAGCCACATGCCCGAGCTTCACCAGCCCCGCCTCCTTGCATATCTCCAAGACCTGGACGAACAGACGGGAGATGGCCCTAAGATGACGCTTTCTAAAGTCCGAAATCCTGCTGTGGTCGGGATGGCTGTCACACGAGAGCACCCTGAAGGCAACGTCCTCATAGGTCTTCTGCTCTATGCGCCGGGAACTCCGAATCCCCGCGCAGTACCCGTAGAACAAGAGTTTGAGCATCATCGCAGGGTGATACGCGGGATGTCCCCCCTGAAGATGGAGGTATTCCTCCGTTATCTCTCTGACGTCCAACGTATCAACCACGTCGCTGATGAACAGGGCGAGATGATCCGGCGGCAACCATTTCTTGATATCTGGTGCAAGCTCTAATGGCTTGTCCGGCTCATACGCTATGAAGCGGTAGTCTCTCATGCGACCCGCTCATATCCCAACCTAACGAGACTGTAAAGCGTTAAGCGACAGCCTCCTAGCCTGCCCCATGAGAAACCCTAGTCCATTCAGACTGGGGTTTATTTAGTTTTCCCCCTCAAATCCTGAGAAAAAAACTCTACCCTCTGTATCTGTAAACTCCAATCCTCGCTCGTCAGGGCTTTTTCCAGGCAAAACGGGGTGTTATCTGTGCGAAGAAGACATTTTCAAGACGTCTGAAAGGAGCAGCAAATGACGACAGATCAACACCTTTCCAGAGAGGCCCTCGCCCTGCGTTGGAACACCTCGACGCGCACAATCGATCGTCTGAGGCAGGCTGGGAAGTTGCCCTGGATCGACATCGCGGGGGGCAGGGGAGCAAGACCGATTGTCCGTTTCAGGGCAGAGGACGTGCAAGCTTTCGAGCTTTGCATGCGCCAAGCCCCTGGCGAAAGATGCGAAAAGGACAATGCAAAGTAAGAATGAACCGGCGGGGAATCCGCTGCTTAATTCTGCCCTCGAATACGCTGGCCGAGGTTTACTTGTGCTTCCGCTCCATACCCCTGGAAAAGACGGCAAATGTAGTTGTGGGCTTGCCGATTGTGAAAAGTCGGGTAAGCACCCGCGCTATCACGCGAAGGACCTGGCCCACGGCCTGAACAATGCGAGCAGGGACCCGTCACAGATCCGGAAGTGGTGGAGGCGTTGGCCGGATGCGAACATCGGCATCAGAACTGGGGAGATCTCCGGAATCGTGGTTCTCGACATAGACCCCCCTAATGGAGAAGAGTCACTAGAGGACTTGATCCGCACTCACGGAAAGATTGCGGACACATGGGAATCCTTCACGGGCCGCGGACGGCACCTTTGGTACAAACATCCTAGAGGTCTCAAAATCCCTAGCCGTAACGGATTCATTGCGCCCAATATAGATGTTAAGGCTGACGGCGGATATGTGATCTCCCCTCCAAGCGTGCATTATTCGGGTAAGCAATACGAATGGGAGTTGTCCGGTCATCCCGATAACACTGCCCTTTCAGAAGCCCCGCAGTGGTTAATTGATCTCGTTGTAGAGAAGGAAAAACCGAGCGCTACAACCAGGTCAGAACGTACCGGAAGGAAGAAAGCGACCGTGAAGGGGCAAGAAACGGCCCGCTGGAAGCACCCTGTGGTGAAATATAAGATACCGATTGGCGAGTCGATACCCAAAGGCAAACGGGAGACCACAATTTTTGCCTATGCCACTACCCTCCGAGACAGAAATTTCCTAAAGACCACTGCGCTCGCTATTTTGCTAGCGATTAACGACAGGAATTGCAAACCCCCGCTGACCACGAAACAGGTTGAGGCCAGGATTGAATCTGCTTTTGAAAAGAAGAAATATCGCCGGTATTGCCGGAAACCGCGACTCTACATGGATGAAGCGCCGATGAAGGTTCACGGGTACCTATGGAGAGCGGCGGAGGGAACCAATTGGATAAGCCTTAGCAAAGAGGAAATCGCAGCCGCTACGGGTGTATCCGAGCGCCATATACCGCGGTGTGTCAAGGCGTTGGAACAGGACGGCATGTTACAGATTCTCTCCGGTTTGGGAAGGGGAAGGAAGAATCAATACCGACCTCTACCGCCGCTCGAAGAGCAGAACTTGGAAAAGGATGACATAAGGGGGACACACTTAAATAAGTCTTTATGCCTTTCTCCGGATTCCCAGGATTTAAGCAGCTTACACTCTGTTGAGGCGCCGTCGCGCAGACTGACCATAGTGAAATGATCCAACTTAACAACAAGTTACCACCATTGAGGAACTGCCGCGCTGAGACAGTATGACGCCACGGCGAGCTTTCAAGGTGCGAGATGACTTTACAATATGATTTCTTGGAAAAGGGGACTGAAAACATGCACACCCTTAGTGAACCATTACCCCGATCTGAAAACGGAAATCTGCCAATAATTTTAGAACAGATTCCATCACGAGCACCCAAGATCGTGGGTTGGTGTCACCTCTCAAAAGAGGAACTTCAGCGCCGACGAGCAGAGGGAAAAAGAAACGCAGTCCCCAAATCCTTTTACGTCAAGGCTATCCTGCGCCACTGCCGGGAATGCTTCGGGGTAGTTCCTGTCCGGACGGACTGCGGCGGCCATACTCTTCAAGATGGAACCTCTTGCAACCTCTACCCGCACAATACCGCCGAGAAGTGCAGACGTTCAAGCAAGACCGGCCTCAAGCGGGCCATTCGGAAAGAGTGCGCTTATTGCGGCGGGGAAGAAGGGACCTGCGGACAATGCTTCCTCAGAAAAATATGGAGGGTGTGAAAAGGGGCCAGGGGCCCACCCTCAATCTTCTCGCAGGCACGTGACCTCGCCCCCTTCGGCCGTACCACTTCGCGCCCATATCACGCATTTCGTTTTTTCAGGTAAGATACGAAATAATACACACCATTTGACATACAGCAATGACATGGCAAGGTATCGTTACAAATAGCAGGAATACCAGGAAAAGGACGCGTGTCGCCGACCTTGGAGTTTAAATAAATTTTGTCAAGGCAGCGCGCGCATGCACACATGACCCGGAAATTTGTGGTCTACGAGACGTAATCTATCCACGTGCGAGAGAGACGCACCTACCAGAGAGATAAGAAACACAGATCCGATATCAAAGAGTCCTGGCACATGCGCACCCCCGTATTTGCCACCTTCGCCCCGTCGTTTTTCTTTCGGCGTATATGGAGAACACGCGCGTGCGAGACAGTCATAGCGGACAGACAAACACACGATACAGACTTCGCGGTCAAATAAGCATTATTTCTGGAGTAGTGACATGCCACACGGGTCACCAGCAAGACGGACCGTGATGGATTTCCGAGGCGCAAAAATCACGTCGGACACCGGCTTCATTTTGCTTTGGGAAATTGAGAAACACCACGCAGCGGCCTATTTGAGTTTTGTGCAACCATCGGATGACCGATCACGACCTATCAGAGTTCCGTTCTAGGAATCCGTCATACCGATTACCAATCGTTAAACCTGTATTAGATCAACATCTTTAGCAATTTAAATAATCTGATACTGTGAATTTAATAGATAATTTATGGGAACAAAAAATCATTGTTGTGACACAAATAGAATAATCACCGAGAAGTGACGCATGCCGTTGTGAAGGATTCTCATGACGTAGATCCGATCGAATCACCGATAACAGATAATCGAAAGAGAGATCAAAAGGAGAGACCCAATGTCACGGATGCAGGAAGCCTCCGGTCCGGCGAAGTGCAACTACGCCCAGCTTGCCAAATCGATTACACCAGAAGTCAACAATCCAGAGCGTCCCCTTTGTCTGCCCGAACCCAACTGCTACGAAGGACGTGATTTTGGCCGAGCATCTAGAGACTCTGCGGTATGGATCGTTCAACATCCGACTTCAAGGGATGCAGGAACTGGAGCCGAGACGAATAAAAAGCCTACAACGCCCATAATGCCTCAAACCAGCACTTGGGAGCGACAAGGACATTCGCACACAAGATCACGATCCATTCACCACAAGGTTTTCTGCCGTTTGCCGCTTGGCCAAAACGAAAACAATTCTCTTGATGCCCAAATCCGCATCTTTAAGGAAAGAGAAGATCTCCGAGAATGCCTTATACCAGGGATGGTTAGCGGAATTTCTCAAAAGGCTTGTGAGGGATGGCAGCGCCAGGCAACCTCCCGCTCCGCTCGGTTTCTGGCTAAAATCAAGCTCGGTCCATGCAAGGATTGTAAATACTTTAGTGAACCCAGTGGTGCGCCACTGAGGAGAAAAAACCGAAAGAGTCAGTTCTGGATCACCTCATGAGCCGTAGGGCCAAGAAAGGTAGGCTTCGGTCGAACACTCTCACATGGAACCGCCTTTCGGCTCTCAGGAATCGGTAAGCATTAATTAGAATAAGGGGTAATCTCCACGCGCGCGAGTGTGAGGTACGCATGGCCTCAAGCTCATGAACGCAATGCAGGCTGTTTCCGAGCCTGCCCACGGTATCCGTACAACAATTTCAGATCGCCCCCACGGGTCCCCTCTCCACCCCCTCCGTAGGGGGTAAACATTAGCAATTGCATTAGCTTGCAACCTTTTGAAAAATACTTTGCCTTGCTTTGGCAAGGATAAGTCAGTGATATGTTGATGTAAAGATGGAGTCAGGCCAACTTGCAGTGCTACGAAGCTCCAAAGAGTGCCACGACGTGCATGTCTAGGCCGGGATTGCGAGTCGTCCGACCCCTTAGGAACGACTTCCCTAACAAATCTGTAGACCGCTTGAGTTTTGGCTAAAACGGCCCAGATGCGTACACGGGGCTAGGGGCCCCTTTGGATATGTGGTGAGCCAATTGACCCCGGCCACCTTCCCGGTTTGTCACAGATTGGTTTTCTTGCCCAACGTACGACACTTCTTTTTGATCTTCAAAGCCCGATCCCGGCTGCAATGGTTTCGGGATTATATTCTTGATTGACCCATTGGTGCCCCGGAGAGTGATTGTCTGTGAAAGGCATCAGGACATGTTGCGATTGACACGACCCGTCTATTGATATAAATCAGCGGACCGGAGGCGCTTTCGCCTGCTTAGCACTAAGGCGGCCTTCCAAGTCGAATTCCTTATTTCGGTAGGAGAATCCAAAAAGTAGGTGCTAGACTACTGGGGGCAGATATGGCGAAATTCGGAGACGGATTACGGGCATTAAGGGTGAAGACTCCAATATCTTGTAATCAGCTGGCAAAGAAAATGGGATGGTCTGCCGTATATCAAAGTGATGTAGAGCGTGGCCGGCGCCACCCTCCCAATTATAATAGGCTCAGAGATATTGCTCGTCATTTAGGAGTAGACGCTCTGGAACTAATTGAGCTCGTGACTGTAGAAAAAAAATCCATCAGGTTAGAAATTGATCCGGAGAGGAAAATCCAACTGCGCACTGCCACGGTTCTGGTGAGCCGGTGGGACACTTTGACTGATAAGCAGTTGAAGGAGATTGAAAGAATTGTTAATGAAAGTACGGCTTTCAATAACGGGTGGCGGGCGGAATAGCAGACTACTGGGTGCAGATATGGCAAAATTCGGAGACGGGTTACGCGCAATAAGGGAAAAGACCCCAATATCTATTAATGAATTGGCGAGGAAAATGGGATGGTCTGCCGTATATCAAGGTGACGTAGAGCGTGGCCGGGCCTACCCTCCCAATACTAATAGGCTCAAAGACTATTGCTCGTCATTTAGGAGTAGACGCTCTGGAACTAATTGAGCTCGTGACCGTAGAAAAAAAATCCATCAGGCTAGAAATTAATCCTGAGAGGAAAATCCAACTGCACACTGCCACGATTCTTGTGAGCCAGTGGGACACTTTGACTGATGAGCAGTTGAAGGACATTGAAAGAATTGTTAATGGAAGTACGCCTTCTCAATGACAGGTGGCAGGCGGAATGGTGGGCTACCCCTAACGTCTCCGAATCTTATGCCGTTCATGTGGGACCATCTGAGCAAACAAGGGACAAGAAGGGAACGCCTCCGGCCTGAAGGCCGGAACTTCCAATAAGGATAAGTGTCTTTTAATATCAGCCCATGTGTGTGGGAGGCACGTTCTCGTGTCTCTCCCCTGGTGTTCCCAGGAACACGCCGCGTTGGCCGGTAGAGAGTCTTTATGGCGGTTCCTTGAGAGCAACGAGCACATGGGCTCCAGTCGTTCTGGCGTGTGGGGTGCGGCTGAATTGACCCGTCCCGCAATAGGAGGCAATCCCGAGACCTCGTCCAGTCTTTCCGGACGAAACTCCGCAGCTTGCGTTATCGACTCAGGGGGGAGGGGAATCGATGATCGTCGGTCCATACTTGTCAGGACCCTCATGATGAGGTGAGGACTCTAGGCCGTCGCTGCTCTGCCGTCACTCGCCACACAACCATCTTCTGTCTTTAGTAACATGCTCCTCAAAAATCCTCCGAATTTCCGCATTTCTTTGCCACATCCGTAAGGTACGGATCGGCCTTGCTCCTGTTGGCAAGCGCGCCGTATCCCTAACAAATCTCCGATTGATTTCACCAATAGTTCCCTGCGCCCGGCACGAGCCCTGTAAGCCACAAAGTCATAAACTACATTAATAAATAGCATCAAGATCTTAAAAAGACATGATCTTTTTTCTTGACTAGAAAATACATCCTGTGATATAAGACTACTAGCAGTAAATGCTAATGTAAAACTTGATGTTAAGGGAGTTCCTTCCACTAACGGCCCAAAAAATCAGTCAAGGAATTTACACATGAAACTCCGCAAACATATATGCCCCGTCGCCGTGCTCGTTGTAGCTCTCGCTTTCCTCGCCGTCGGCACTAACGCCGTCGCCCAGTATTTGCAACCGCCCTTCATGGCACCCACACCGCCATCCCTGTGCTATGGCGTGTTCTATTTCCAGGCTGGTGCCAAATACCGCAATCTTCATACCTTCACAATGAACGTTTCGGGCGGGCCATCCACCATCGTCGTGGACCCGGGCACTGTGCCTTTCGGGCCTACAACCGCAGGTGATTTCGGCGTGGGAACAGCAAACCCCGGCTTTGATGGCTCAGTGGCGTCCTGGACCTATGACAACGGTCGTATAAATAGGAATCCGACCCCGCCAGGCATTGAGGTAACTTGCACGGGTGGGCCTGTCGGCGGCTGTGGACCGGCCGACGTGAACTACCATTATTCGGTTGCTCAACCGGAGCTTGGACGGTTCGTGTTTGTGAGCGTCGCGGGGGGTTGCTGTGATGGAACCACTGCTCCAGGGGAAATCGGCAGCTTTTCCATAGTCGATCCGACGACTCAGGTAAACAATCTTGCCAGCATTGCCGGTACCACGACAGTAACGTTTACAGCCCCTGTCGACGGCAGCCTGGCCTTCACGACAAATAATGGTGGCCTCGAACGGGTATTCGAAGGGGCGGTTGTGGGCCCGAGTCTGGAAATGGGGTATCAGTGGTCAAACTATTTTGATGTCTTCTACGGATTTTCCTGGTTCACCGCCAGCAATTCAATGAGTGCGACAAGTGTCATCCAGGGGACGGGAAGCCGGACGTCAATCATTGATACGTTCCCGTTCCTTTCCGACGATCCTTCCGCCTGGCCTGTGTTCAACTTCAATTCATCGAACTCGATAGTAAATGGGGACGCGACTTTCAATTACAGAATTGCTCCCAACGGTCCGGGTCAGGGAATACTCCCTAACCGTCAATTCGCCGCTGTGCCGGACGCAACTATACCTACTGAAGACATCCAGGAAACCATCACCAACTCCGCTGAATTCACTCCTCTTGAAAACCGATTCGGCGCAAGAAGCTGGGCTCCATTATGGGGTCTTGGCCGTTTCGGAGCGATATTAGGCGGTGCGATCATTCCCACGTACTACAAAATTACAGGTTCCAGGACTGACATTGCTCTCGGCCCTGAGATAGAGGGCCAAGTTGTTCCGGGACAGGAGCTTTTCGCTGAAGTCATTGAAAACAAGGAATGGCGCACGCTTTGGGGCGGATTTGTCGGTGCCGACCTGTCACTGGGGAACACCGGGTACTTTCTGTATGGCAGCGTAGATTACATGTGGGCCAATAATCTGTCTTATCAACTGGGTAGCGTAACGACAATCTTCAATCCGGGTGGTTTTACGGCCGGACTGAGCGCAGGGTTTCAATTTTAGCGATCAAGAGATCGGCTGCATAACGGGCGGCTTACGGGTCGCCCTTTTTTTTATTTTGAAATGGAGATGCAGGCATTTTTTGAGATCATTACTTCCCGCCCCGCCCCTATGGTGACATCGTTGACAATAGGGTTACTCTGACGGGGTTGCGATGGCACGCTCACCGTGCACAGTCTGACATTAAGTCTGAAGACCCAGCACCATACCTCCTGCGTTCGGTGAGGCAAGACTCACGAGCTGGTGTGACCTGATATAACCCCCAATAATTGATCCAGGTTCTCAGTCAGCATAGAGTAGAGACCCGGGCTCAACAGGGGTGGTTCCACCGTTCCGACTGGGCCATAGGAGATCGGCCAGGGGGTCCCCCTCATAACCGAAAATCATAAGGCCTCGGCCTCCGTACGCCCCCAATAAACTAGAAAGACCCGCATCAGACGGAAGCAATTCCAATGCGACTGTAGATCGAACAAGAAAACATTTTGAGGGTCAATGAGTGCCCTTCGACTGATGCTTGACGCGGCTGGAACCCACCATTAGAATTCAAGGGATACACAAGACGACCTTTTTGACTGAGAGCCCTAACCGAAATCCGCGGCGGGGCTCTCTTTTGTAGATGAAGCGCCTGGTGGTTACAAGTGAGCACATTCGCGCGACTAGAAGGGAGGGGGACGCTTGTCGGAACCACCTATAAGCATCAGTGTCCAACCAGATAGAGCCCATGTGCAAGAGGCGACGATCGCTTCCCCCTAATTCTCTTGAGAACACGCTGTCTCAATCTGAACTTGTTTTTTGGCGGTTCTTGAGGCGAACGAGCACATAGGCTCTTGTCGTTCTGAAGCGGTGGATCCGCGGGTGAGGATTCGTTCCCGAGAGGGAGGAGGCTTGACGCGGCCTCACGGGTACTGATAGAATTTAGGGTGTGATACACAAACAGAGGTTTTTGATTTAAGCCTTGGTGCGAGATTCTCGGCCAGGGCTTTTTTCTGTTCCGATGAAGGAAGACTCCCCTGGTCAAGAAAGGACGAATTCCCCACAAACGAAACGCCCAGTACAAGGATCGGAACCAGGCGTTTCTTGCTTTGGACGTTTGAGATCTGCAACTAAATATTTTATCATACTGATAAGTGCACGACAAGTTCCCCTGGCGCTCTCCTCACATTTTCTGATAACCTAATCAAACCACCATTATTCCGCCTCACCGCGCTCCCCCTGATGACGGTGAGTGCGAGCCCGCAGGTAGCGCCGCGGTTTTTTTGACTAACGGGATTCCCAGGGAGAGAAAAAATGAAACGCCAGAGCCAGGGGGGGGAGAATGGCCGGCGTTTCTTAGTGAATAATAGGTACCCTGTTCATCTCCTGGATGCAGGGGTATGTCAGCACAGAATACCAGTTCAGTGATTCCTTTGGCAACACGTGTGTAACCTTCCCTATGGAACCCCCGGTGAATGGTAAAGAATGACTCACACGCAAAAGCCTGCCTAGGGTCCCCTATAGTCTACCTCGGGCCTCATCTCTGGAATTCCCCCTCCCCTGGGGGCCTTGGCCCTGGAAAGATGATGAAATCGGAGAAACAAACCATGACTGACCAGGACGTCGCTGAGATTCGGGCAGAGTTGAACGCTCGCGGACGGGCAAACGAAGAGTTGCTGAAAGAGGGTAAAGGCCGGCGCAACTGGTGGACATGGATAGCTCGGCAGGCCGGTTATTCGTATGGAACGATAGCACGATTCCGCAGAGACGCCTACTATCCAGGAAATAACGAGCGAGTAGCGGAACGCCTAAGAGATGTACTCCGCAACGATAAGCCCTCGGAGGCAGACCACGATATTTATGCCAAATAGGCGCCGCAAACACCATGCCAATACCGCTAGGCCGCTCATCATGGCCGGATATCAAGTCTCAAGACTCAAGCCCTCTCCGCCATTGCGCCCGAGGCTTAGCAGGATCAATTCCCTGCGCGTTTCAGACTCTCAGGGCATCAACCCTCTGTCTCTTCCATGAGATCGCAACCACGCGCGTTATGTGAAGCGTAGGGGAATTAGATAACAGCTTCTCAACCTCAGCCTCTATGAAAGCTCGAATTATTTGACTGTCTGAGAGTTGCTGGCGTTCTTCGAGTTGTTGTCTGGTCACCAGTCCACATTCCATCAAAACACTGAGCGCGAGATGAAACTCCTTTGGAGTGAGCCTGTATTTCTCGCCCAGCTCGAAATCGGTCATCCCCGAACGAATATCTCTCGCCAGCTCTATGGACGTTAATCCGTTGCATTCGGACATGGTGCAGCCCCTTTTTCGCGGAGTATACTGATTATAGCTCGCCTTACTGGTGCGTCCACAAAGTCCGGAGGTTGTCACGCCCCGTCATCCCGGGGGAAAATGAAACCATCCCCAAGCTTAGCAGAATTGATCCTGCGCGCGTGTCGTCCTCGCCGCACTTAGGCTTGTCTCTTCAATGAAATCGCAAACACGGCCTTTCTGTGAAGCCAGGGCATGCCTCAAGCGACGACTTTGATGTCCTCACACGATTCGACAAACGCTCGAAGGATCTGACTATCTGATAGCTGTTGGCGCTCTTGAAGCTCTCCCTTGGTAATCAGTCCCGCATCTACCAGGTATCCTAAGACTCGGTCGAAGTCCGGGACCGTCAGGCCATACTTTTCGCTCAACTCGAAATCGACCATCCCGGAGCGAATGTCTTTGACGAATTCCTTGCCCTTAATAATTTGCGTCTTTGGCTGCGTCTTCGGCATGGTTCCGCACTCCCTTCACTTCTATTATAAGACATGGACCAGAAGGATGCACCGACCTAGGTTAAGTCCGTTTGAATCCATTTGAGTCCAGAAAATCCTGAACATTTTCTGAACAAGATGTCAGCGCCCGTATCAATCCCTGCGCGGTACAACCAGCGGACACCCAGCGGGGTTGCCGTGATACATGCGCCCGTCCGGCTACCCGGTCCAGTAATTCGTGTTCAGGAAGTGCTGGTTCAAATGGAGCTGGCCGAAGCTTCGGAAGCTGCTCGTCCAAGGGGAGGGGTGATGCGCTATCCCCCAAGGAAGGGGGAGCAAAGGCTTTTTTCGTCCCAATTGCCTCGCATGCTCAAGTGAACTTTAGCGTTATTATAACACATTAATTTGATAAATAGCTTTTTTACTTGATATTTATAGCATAACATATTAATAACAAAGCGGTATATTTGTGAGACCTGAATTCCATGTCCTACCTAAAGCGCGAGTTGGCCGGGGAATAAAGTGCAGGACGAAAGCAAAACCAAAGAAGAGCTTATCAGCGAACTCCGGAAATTGCGCACGCGAGTTTCTAGACTTGAGGCAAATGGCAGGCTCTCCCTATCCGTCGATTTGCCGTATCGTCCCTCCCCTGCCGCTGACGCCACGCAATCGATTGACCTGAGCAAGCTGTTTACCCGGGATGTGACTGATTCTGGGAGTTTCGATGTTCGCGGAGGAATTTGGGCCTCAACCTTCGGAAAGGTGATGCAAGCGTTACCGATTCCTGCGTTTCTGGTAGATCAGTCTTGCAATGTCACGGTTGTCAACGAAGCACTTGGAAGGGTCTGTCCTGATTACGAAAACATTCTTGATTCACCTTTCTCTAGTCTGTTTCCCACCCCATCAGCCGCTACGAAAGCTCAAGATCTTTTGGAAAGGGTCTTTGCCGACAGGAAGCCTCGGATAAAGGAGACCGGACTGAAGATACGTGGAACTAAAATGTGGGGGCGCATGACCCTGAGATCCGTCCGGATACTGGAAAAAAGGTTCATGCTCGTCCTCATCGAGGATCTGACCGCTGAGAGAAGACAACTGATTCTCAATCGAAAGCAAAGGGACCTACTAAAAGAAGAAATAGCCGAGCGCAGACTATCAGAAAAGGCTCTTCGGGAAAGTGAGACCAGGTTCCGACAAATCTACCACCATGCGCCGATGATGATGCAAGCAATCAGTCGTGGCGGGTTAATTCAGAGCGTCAACTCTAAATGGTTGACCGGAATGGGTTACGCGCTAAACGAAGTCGTGGCGAACACCATCGAAAATATCATGTCGCAAGAATCACAAAAGTCACTTCCCCGCTTCCTTGCAAAATTGTGGGCCAACCGCGAGATTCACGGCGTTCGTAGCCAGTACCCTGAAAAAGGATGGGACGGTCTTAGAGGCTCTCGATGATTGGGTTGTTATGGATGTTCCGATCTGGGGAACGGTAGGCCTGTCCACCATCCGTGACATCACCCAGGAAATCTTGCTGGAAAAACAACTTAGAGAAGCTCAAAAAATGGAAGCCGTCGGGACTCTTGCCAGTGGAATAGCTCATGATTTTAACAATCTGCTCCAGATTATTTTAGGTTATGCGGACCTTCTCCTGATGGAAGGGGACAAACAAGGTCCTGCATACGAAAGACTTAGGTCAATACGAGAAGCGGCTAGACGTGGAGCCGATTTAGTGAATCAGATTTTGACTTTCAGCCGGAAGGTAGAGACAAGTCCTCGACCAATCAACCTAAACCATGTTGTGGAAAACGCGGCGCAGCTCTTGTCCAGAACAATCCCGAAGATGATCCAAATGGAGCTCCAGCTTGATGCAGACCTCAAGGCAGTGTTTGTAGATCCCGGCCAGATGGAACAAATACTTATTAACCTCGCGATCAACGCAAAAGATGCGATGCCGGAAGGCGGCAAACTCATAATTGGAACGAAAAACGTTGTACTCGACGAACGGTCACTGTAAGACACACCTAGAGGTTCAGCCCGGTGATTACGTGTTGCTGACCGCGGCAGATACCGGTCATGGTATGGAACGGGATGTTATGGATCGCATTTTCGAGCCCTTTTTTACCACGAAAAGACCGGAAGCGGGCACCGGCTTGGGACTGGCCACGGTTTTCGGAATAGTTAAGATTCACGGAGGCCATATCACCTGCCGTAGTCGACCTGGACAAGGCACTTCATTTGAGATCTACCTTCCGGCAATGGACGTGGAGACAGGTTCCGACGTGGCACTAACCGATCAGATGCCCGCTTTTGGGACCGAGACCATTCTTCTGGCGGACGACGAAGAATTGATAAGGAAGGTTGGAAAAGAAGTCCTCACGCAAGCTGGATACACAGTGCTCACGGCTAGCGATGGCAGCGAAGCGTTAGACTTGTTCAAGGCCGAGCGAGCCAACATTTCCTTGGTGATATTGGACCTCGTCATGCCTAAAATGGGGGGAAAGCAATGCCTAGAGGAACTTCTGAAAATAGACGCAGGAATGAAGGTGCTTGTAGCCAGCGGCTTTCCTATCGATGCTCCGACCAGGGAATTTCTCTCCAAAAGGGTCAGGAGCATCCTGCGAAAGCCCTTCAAAGTGAAGGATCTCCTTCGGACAGTCCGAAGTGTCTTGGACGCATGAACATATGCCGAAGGGGCATTTCAGCCGGGGCTCCCCACACGGCACTAAACTGCCCCATCCCCCATTGAGGCAGCTTCATCAAAAACCTGACTGGAGAAAAGACTTCTTTTGATTGCTAGGGAGAGACATCTCCCAGTGGATGGCAGAAGGCACTGAGAAAGGCAGGGTCCTCCGTGAGGCGGAAAAGAAAAATAAGCGCCACACAAGTAGTCAGAGACATCAGATCGGGGATTACTCAGGAGGAGCTGCAGGAGAAGTACAAAATCGCTCTTCATCGGGTCGAGAAGCTTTTCAAAAGACTAGTAGCAGCAAATGCCGTCACTGAGTCCGAACTTGCTGACAGATATCCTTCCTACAAGAAAGCAATTGCTGGCATTAACCAATCCAGGAATCGAAGAGTTCTCTTGCCCTTTGAGCTAATCGTTTACGACATTGCCACGTCTTCTATAGGTCTGCTAAGGGACATTTCCGAAACAGGTATAAGGGTGGCTGGGATAAATTGCAGCGTGGGCGGCGAAAGGACATTTCAACTTCCCGTGGACATTTTCATGGAGGCTGATCCTGTGCTTATGGTGGCCAAATGCCAGTGGGCGAAGGTCAGAGGTAAGACCACGAAATACGCCACCGCTGGATTCGAGATAACTGATATTTCGGATGACGATAGAAAGGTTCTTAAGACATTCGTTGAATTGCTGTCAATTCTTAAATCAGATCACTTCTATAATGACGACATGGGAAAAAAGAGAGTCGTTGCACCAATTGCCCCGTCCCAAGATGGCGTTGTCGGTGACAGAGAAGCATCACTTTCAACCTCGGCAACCGAGGCTGCCCCCGGCCTGCCGTCCTGGTTTGATGAGGAGGCGATGAAGGCCCTTCAGGATATCTATCGCTCAGGAGCCTTGCAGGAGATTCTTGCATGGTGGGAGGCTCGCAACAGGCGCTAGGGGCCATCAGTTGCATTTCAGCCAGGTTTCCGTGGTAACCCCTTTATGTTTTGGCATATTGGAACTAGAACCAAGGCTGTACGTGAAGGTCATGGAGACTAGGGGCTAAAGAAGTCCTGAAAGCGGCCTCTTGATAGAACAACCCAAGGATTATCTCCTATAGTCCCTTGACCTCCTGGGATAGGGAAAAGATGGCCCTGCGTCGTATGGCGGATCCACGCTGTGAGCATTGCCGCGGGTGCCGCCGAGAACTGGCGAAAAGCGACTCGGCATACTTATGAACCTCACTATGGGGCCCCCTACGGATATTTGAGGCATTAAGCGCCAAACCCCCCTCCCTCTGGGTATCGGGCGGAACCTATAAGTTCCAACGAAACTTGATTCAGGACCTCATGCCGTCTAATGGAATCGCCGCAAATTTCCAAGTTCGGCCTGAGAGGTGGGTCAAGGCATAGGGCCAGCCGAAACGCCAAATTGCAACCGGAACAGGAAGCCAGAAAGTAAGATGTCCTAAGCACTACCCGAGAAAATCCTTGCCGCGGCTGTTTCCGAAAGGTAAATTTCGGGCATTTGGAGTCAAGAAACTGTCGGTGATCCATCACGACTGCCCGGCCGCAAGGGTCCCCCGGAACGAGCATAATTCAGGTCAAATCTTGACAACTTGGCGAATCGGAGTGAGATTCTTGACTGTGCAGACTGGCAACCCATTTGAACACTCAATCTATATTGTTCGAGCCGGCCCTATCCAGATAGCTCGTGGAAGATGCGATATTCTTGATACCTCGGGTAGCAAAATCCTTTGGGCAATCCTGCTCGGCTTCCTGGGTCCTAGGATTCGGGTGTACACGGGTAAATCTAGGCGGACCCAAATCCTGAAAGTTGACCGCCCCAGGGAATTCGGGCCGACGTCGGAGATTCACGACTACCCCGTTCTCGACTCCGTCAGTAACTCGAGAATTGGGACCGTGCGATTAACGAATTATGGCTGGAAGTTGCTCGACCATAGCCACCAACTAATAGGATATTTCAACCGCGTTCCGGTATTGGAAGACGGGATCAAACAAGGGGTTTGGGACGGATACGTGGATGATATTCTCGTCTGTCAAGTATCTCAAGTTGTTAAATGGGACCTCGGAATAGATCTTAAGATAACCGTGGACTGCTCCTTGGATCCCCAGGGGAAATTGGACAGACGATTAACGCTGTCATCTGTCCTTGTGAAAATGGCCCTCGAAGCCTCAAAGCGTGACACCGGATGATAGGCGTAAAGCTAAAGACCAGTCTTCAGCTAATTTCTTTCTGCCCCTCCCCCCTGGCCATCGCCGGCACTTGGCACAGGGCTTGTGGAAAAATTCGATGCTGAACAAGTGACTGCCCCTCAAATTTCAATTTTAAGAGTGAAGCAAGTGTAAAGCAGCAGGCTGGAAGAGAATCCGCCGATAGGCAGGGGCGAAGTTTTGGGAAAATTTGGAGGCCATGTGAAAACGGCTTAGGGAGGACCCGCACATATTCTTTCTTGACCCGCCCCTTAAGCCCCCTCCTCCCCCCATGAGGCCATAACCACTGCGTGGATCTTCCGTACTACACAGGGATATCCTTTCCCTATCCCAGGAGGGCACGTACGATGCCTATAACTTAACAAGTGGTGCATGATACGGGGGCAGGCCATTGGGGTCGGAGGAGCAGCTGAGTGACCGATCAAGACCTAGAAGATCACCGGAATGGCAAGAGCGCCGCATAATTTCGGCCTACTGTAATCGAGGGTTTTGACACAGGTTCAGATGCCGGTCCTGATGGCCCCTGTTCGGTAGAGCGGACCCGTTTTCCCGCCCATCAATGAATCAATTCATTTCCGGAAGCCTTACGTGACCTGGCATACCGGTTCGACTTCAAATAAAGAGAATGAGGAGTCTCCGCCTTCGGAGCAGCCTATCAATCAGCATGCAAACGTTGAGACTCCAGCGACTCCGGGGCTCTGTAGGGCCTTGGAGCGACTCCAAGAGCATCCAAGATCTCCCGCATGTGATCGATGTGCATACCAAGATGGTACTCACCTATTCCCCGAATCCATCCGGCCAAGGTCGGATACTCACCTAACGGGCTCTCCTTGAGCATCGAAATGTGCGCCTTCCGGCTGAGCTGTTCCTCGGACAGACCTGCCACAAATGCAGCGATGCTGCCGTATTCTCGTTCAAACTCGGCAAGAAGCTCATCCAAAGTCATGCGGGCACACGCCTCGGAGAAGAACGCATTTGCGACGTCGATGTCCAGTCGGGGAGTATCCTCCTCGATGAAGGCGCGAAAAGTCGGCATCATGCCTATCCCCTCGGGGCCGCACAGGTGCGATATGATTTCCTTTGGCGACCATCTTCCTTCAGGAGCGCGAGAAGCGGTCTCCTCGTCGAGTCCTTCGCAGAGCCGCCTGAATTCGGCGGCATTTTTGCGAATAATGTCGAATAATTGGGTTGCCTCTGTTGTCTGCATGGCACTCGTCTCCTTTCTGCATAACGAGACCGGACACACCGGCCTCGATACACCAAATTTAATACGGGAAATCTTCTGAAGTAATAGCCGCAACCGAAGATCGTGACTTCACAGCCTCGGGGCCGCGGGAACATTTGACGGCCTATCTGATCGTACATCAATATGAGATGACGAAATAAGACCGCGCACAAAAAACATCAGCGATCCTTCAACAAATGCCGAGGGAATCCGTATAACTTTAACAGAAAACCAAGGAGAGTGGGAACGTGTTGGCATTCCGGATGGCGCCTTCTCTGACTTGGAAACCAAGACGAGGGAGAGGTTGAAAATGACAAAGCGAAAATATGCCCTTGCGATTGTGATCGCATTGGCGCTAGTTGCAAGTATACCGCATCTGACGATGGCCCAGAATACTCAATCCAGTCAGGTGCCGGGTGCACAAGACTATGCGGCTGGGCAGCAGGGTCAAATCGCGAGCCAGCCTCCAGCCCCACCGGCCTCGGTTAATCAGAGTCAGCCCGGCGGGGGAGGTCCGCAGACTCCTCAGCCAAAAGGCGGAGTTGCCACTGTCGTCGGAGTGGATCAGCCTGAGAATTGCCTTCGAATCAGGAGTGGACCAGGTGTGTACTACGATGTGATCGGGTGCGCCAATATGGGAGAGCAACTGAATATTACCGGCGTGTGGACATCAAATGATTGGGCGCAGCTTGCCGACAACACATGGGTTTACGGACCGCAGATCCAAACCGATTTGCGTCCTCCTCGCACGGCTTATTCCCAGAGCCCGAGTTACGTTGTCACGGAGGAAGTAGCGCCGGAATACGGGGATTGGGCATACTTGCCAGATTATGGATATGATACGTATTGGTATGGAGGAATACCGATATTCTTTTATAATATCGGAGTATGGAACAGATTCCATCCATGGTGGTGGCATCGTGGCCATCAAGCGTGGTGGTGGCAGGGTGGTCATCATGGCAAGAGAGCCTGGAACTCCAATACATTCAATAACTTCGTAGGGGCTGGAAGGAACAGGAATTTTGTCACTAATCGTGCCAATATTTCTTCGTTCAATAGGGCTGGAGCCCCCAGGAGTTTCACAACCAATCGCTCCAATATTTCTCCATTCAATGTAAACCGATTCAATACCAATAGATTCGGTTCAGGACCTACGAACGCGTTTCGCTCGCGAACTTTCTCAAGTCCGAATACGTTCCGTTCTGGATCTGCAAATGCGTTTCGTTCACGAAGCTTCTCAAGTCCGAATACGTTCCGTAGTGGTAGTTTCGGAGGTAGGCAGTTTAGTGGTTTTGCCCGTTCAGGAGGCTTCAGCGGCGCTCGCTTCGGTGGCGGCATGGGTGGCGGCGGCGGACGCCACAGATAATCTTGCTCTCTACCCTACTCAATTCTCTAAGACCGGAGGTCATCTTTTGGAAGATGGCCTTCTTTTTTTCCCGTCCGATTAGGAATGTAAACACACTCCCATGGACCAGTTTTGAAGGTGAAAAGAATTCCGGCAAGACGACCATGATACCGTCTGTTCAACAAATGCCATTGATGAATGGTCGCAAAAACGGTAGGACAAACGGTCGCAATGAATTCCAGTCTCCGATAGCCCCCTGAGACGGGCCGCTGGTTCCGGGAACACACCAAAATCGTCGAACAGGCCCCCCTCTTTGATGCCATAAAAGACATCTTCCCGCACTCAGGTTATCCCTGAGTTATCCCTCATAAAAAAGAGGCTAACCTGACTTAGGTTAACCTCTTGGTTTCTTTGGCACGCCCGACAGGATTCGAACCTGTGACCTACGGATTAGAAGTCCGTTGCTCTATCCAACTGAGCTACGGGCGCACATGGAGCGGCGGCTCAAGCTGCCAGCTGGTCTTTCCGACTCTGTTCAATATTCATTACACTTGCAGCGGACCTGTGTCAACAGGGCAGTAGCGTAAAGGAAGCCCGCGACTGTCGCCGTTGACAGCCGCCCAAGCTGTTGTTATACAAGCTTAGAGGACACTCCAAATGGCATGCTGAATAGCTTGATTAGCCAGCCTGAAGGTGTCAGGATGATTTGGAATGCCCAAAGGTCGTGCAAGCAGCAAGAAAAGTGTCACTGCCGACGTATAAGGATTGAACGATGAGCGCCTCTGTTTCTTTTCGGTATTAGCGGCGGGATAGCAGCGTACAAGACCCCTCTGCTGGTGCGCCTTTTCACTCGGGCAGGCTTCAATGTTCATATTGTTATGACTCAGGCCGCCACACGCTTCATCACGCCGCTGACCCTGGCCACACTCAGCGGAAATCCTGTTTTCGACGATATGTGGGGAGATCGGTACCGCCCTTCAGTCGAGCACATCTCCCTGGCCGACACGGCGGACATAGCAGTTGTCGCTCCAGCCACCGCGAATATCATCGGCAAAATAGCCTCCGGCATAGCAGACGATATGCTCACCACCGTGCTGATGGCCGTAAAATGCCCTGTGCTCCTATGCCCATCCATGAACGTGAACATGTATTACAATCCGATTGTCCAAGGCAATATAGATAAACTGGTTCAGTTGGGCTATCACATGATGCAGCCGGCATCAGGATTCCTCGCGTGCGGTTGGGAAGGCGAAGGGAGAATGCCGGAACCCGAAGCGATTGCCGACAGCGTCCAGCGACTCCTAGGCCCCAAAGACCTCGAGGGCGAAAGGATACTCGTCACGGCCGGTCCCACAGAGGAGCCTCTGGACTCGGTTCGATTCCTCACCAACAAATCATCGGGTAAGATGGGGGTAGCGGTGGCAGCAAGGGCTGTTGCTCGTGGGGCGTCGGTAACTCTGGTCACCGGGCCCTTGAAAGTTCCTCCACCAGCGGGGGTCAAACATGTTAGCGTGCGGACTGCTGTGGAAATGCACGATCAGGTTCTCGGAGCCTTCCCGGAGATTGATGTCGTGATAAAGGCCGCGGCGGTGGCTGATTTCCGGCCTGCTTTGACGGAGGCTGGGAAGGTGAAAAAGGAGAAGATGGAATCTTCGATCCGGCTGGTGAAGAATCCCGACATCCTGCGTGAACTAGGTCGGATCAAGCGGAAAGACCAGATTCTGGTGGGCTTTGCAGCCGAAACCAACGACGTTTTGGAGAACGGTAGGGCAAAGCTCAAGAAGAAAAATCTGGATATGCTGGTGCTCAATGACGTGAGCAAGCCAGGCGCGGGGTTCGATTACGATACCAATATAGTGCGATTCCTCCACCGATCAGGGGAGGAAGAGCAGATGGACATTATGTCCAAGGATCGCGTGGCCGATTCGATACTGGACCGCGTAAAGCATCTCCGGAGAGGAGTCGACCACCTCGGCATGACAGACGAATCCCAAAATTGGATGGAGCAAGCCCGGAATTACCTGGAATACCAGGTGAACCTTGGGTTCCAAGAGGTGCTGCTCCCGCGCGTGCAGGAGAACAGAATCGAACTATCTCCTCTGGAAGCGGTGCGAACTGAACTTGGAGAATGTACCCGGTGCCCGCTTCACAGGACAAGGCACAGTATCGTCTTCGGAGAAGGAAATTCACACGCTCGATTGATGTTCATCGGCGAAGGACCGGGCGCGGATGAAGATCGCCAGGGGAGGCCGTTCGTCGGACGAGCCGGGCAGTTGTTGACCAGAATGATTCAGGCAATGGGCCTGGAGCGTGCAGATGTCTATATAGCCAATATTGTGAAATGTCGCCCTCCGGAAAACAGAAACCCTGAGCCCTTGGAAATCCGTACCTGCTTGCCTTTCCTTGAAGGTCAGATTGCCGCGGTCGCGCCGAAAGTCATAGTGGCGCTCGGAAGAGTGGCTGCCTGCGCCTTGCTGGACACAAAGGATTCGATCTCGAATCTCAGAGGAGAATTTCGAGACAGGAACGGAATACCTGTAATGCCGACTTACCATCCTTCCTTTCTTCTGAGGGCAGAGCCGGACAAGCGCCATAAAGCCGAAGCCTGGGCCGACCTCCAGAAGGTAATGGCCCTCCTGGACCGCCCGGACTCGGGCTCTGGAGACAACCTATGAACGCAAAGAGACTCACTGTATTTTCCTTCCTCTTCCTGTGCGGGTTACTGCTTCTTTCTTACGGACCGCAAACCCTTTTCGGGGCTGAAAAGGATGTCGGCCGTCCCGTGGTATACCTGCTCGACGTGGATGGCACCATAAATCCTGCTCTGTCGGATTACATAATAAAGGGGATTGAAAAAGCCAAAGAGAACAATGCGGCCTGCGTGATCATTCGTATGGACACGCCGGGAGGGGTGGTCACCACGACGAAAACGATTATCAAGGACATGATGAATGCCAAGGTGCCCATTGTTGTGTATGTGGCTCCCAGCGGCTCTTCAGCCACTTCAGCCGGTGCATTGATCACGATGGGCGCTGATGTGGCAGCGATGGCTCCCGGCACAAATATCGGAGCAGCACACCCAGTGGGTGGAGGAGGCGAGCAGATCAACCCCGTCATGTCGGAAAAGGTCGTGAACGACTTGACCGCTTATATGCGTGGGATAGTGGCCAAGAAAGGGCGCAATGCAGCATGGGCAGAGAAAGCTATTCGGGAAAGTGTTTCAATAACCGACAAAGAAGCTCTGGAGAACAACGTAATCGACCTGATTGCCGATTCCGTGCCTGATCTTCTCGAAAAGTTAGACGGCCGGAAGATTGAAAAAGAAGGAGGTACTCTAGTTTTCAAGACAAAGGGCGCGCGAGTAGAAAGAATAGTTCCCGGGCTCCGATTCAAGATTCTCGACGTCATTGCCAATCCCAATGTCGCTTATATCCTCATGATGATTGGCGGGCTCGGCATCATGATGGAATTGTATCATCCTGGCATGATCTTTCCCGGTGTCGCAGGCGGCATTTGTCTTTTGCTCTCCTTCTTTGCCCTACAAGTCCTTCCAGTGAGCTACGTGGGGATACTGCTCATAATCCTATCAGTCATTCTCTTCATCATGGAGCTGAAAATAGCGTCATACGGGCTCCTCTCCGTGGGAGCCATCGTCAGTCTTACGCTTGGTTCCGTAATGCTCTTCGAGACGGAAGAAGCGGCCATGCGGGTATCGTGGACGGTAATTGTGCCCACGGTGACGGTTGTGTCAGCCTTTTTTATCTTCGCGCTCGGACTTGTAGTCAGAGCGTGGCTCAAAAAACCTAGAACAGGAGAGCAGGGCCTTGTCGGAGAGGTTGGCGTGGCGCTGACCGAGTTGGACAATGAAGGAAAGGTCGCTGTGCACGGCGAATACTGGAATGCCCGTGCAGACAGACACATCCCGAAGGGTGAAAGGGTCCGAGTAATCCGAGTGGAACATCTGTCATTGGTCGTCACCCGGGATGCAGGAGTGTGAGAGAATCGTTAGTGGCTTGCCGCGAGTCTAAAATCCAGGGGACCTCGGCCACTGAAGCCACTCGGAGGCCACTGTCGCACCGACGATCACAAGCGATATCCAGGCCATTGTGATGATGACTTTAGATATTCTGGACAGCGTGGAGTTTAGGTATAGGGCATAAAACCCCAGTGGAAATAAGCCGATTAATGAAATGATCACTATTAATGGATTGTCGTGCCATGGGCACTTAATGGCCATAGCGGCCTGTTCTGCCTGCTGTGGTCTTTCAGGACTTTTATCCGGAGCGTCCAGCTTTTTGGTATCTTTCGTGATTTGATCTGATTTTATCTCCTCAGGTGGAACTGCCTTTACTGGGGCTGTCTGCCCCAAATACTCAAACACATCATCAAGGCTGAGCATCTCCTCACGCAGCGCCACTGTATGTTCCTGAAGCCCAAGCCTTCGTCGGTCAAGATCGGCCTGCGTTATCAACCCAACAGTGACAAGCTTATCAACCATGCTCCGAAGTCCTCGGGAGGTTAGGCGGTATTTTCTCATGAGAGCAGCGTCATCCAACCCTCCTCTGATGTCTCTGGCCGCTTCCTGCGCATTGATCCACGCTCCGGACCTACCCGTCTGGGGCTGAGGAGCGCCTTGTGTCCCCTGTCCTTTAGTCGGGAAGCCGGCCTCGGAGAGGTCAATTGTTCCCAAGAAGCCCGGCACTCTCCCTTGGACCTCTGCCAGATCCAGGTAGCCGCTCGTTACGAGCTTATCGAACAAGCTTTGAAGTCCGCTGCGGGCGAGGCCGTACTCTTTCATAAGAGCGGAATCATCCATTCCTAACCGGATGGCTGCTACAGCTTCCTTTGCGCTGATTTTTCTCTTAGCCATAAGACAACTTTCTATTCCGCCAGATCAATCCCCCATCGCCTAAGCATCCCCAGACACAAGTCAGTATCCTGAGGTGTATAGCGAATTGGGGAGTTCACATACTTGATCTTACATGTCATCCTTAGATCGGGGACCCTGTCGTTGAAAGTTCCCGGAAGTATGAGTATGGTATCAATTTCACCTCTCTTTTGCACTTGAAATATGTTGCAAGACCGTTAAAATTCGGGAAAAATTCCAGGACGCGGTTCCCTTGCAATGGAATTTCTCTTGGCGACCATCACGAGAATTGCCCTCTGTTTAGACTTACAGAAACATTGACGTAAATGGGCTCTTAGTTCATGATGACTGCGTGGGGGTTTAATGTGCCGGTGCCAAGCCGACCCGGCTAGGCATCCCTAAGAAGGATTTCAACAAAAAATTCAGATGCCTTGCATTGCAGGAGGATGCCATGGTGACGCCAGCCTTGGGAATTATAATTCTACTGGTTCTGATGTTTCTCTTCATGGCCATCAAGGTACTCAATGAGTACGAGCGGGGAGTCATCTTTCGCCTCGGGAGGATCATCGACCACAAAGGGCCGGGTATCATACTCCTGATCCCGGTTATCGATCGCATGGTACGGGTGAGTCTGCGCACCGTGGCCTTGGACGTGCCGCCGCAGGACGTTATCACGAGGGACAACGTCTCAGTAAAGGTCAGCGCGGTCATCTATTTCAGAGTAATGGACCCGACCAGAGCGGTCATAGAGGTTGAAAACTACCTGTATGCAACTTCTCAGCTTGCACAGACCACGTTGAGAAGCGTCTGCGGTCAATCCGAACTCGACGAATTGCTGGCCGAGCGCGACAAAATAAACCTGCAAATTCAAGAAATATTGGACAGCCACACTGAGCCTTGGGGCGTCAAAGTCAGCATGGTGGAAGTCAAGCAGATAGACCTGCCTGTCGAGATGCAGAGGGCAATCGCCCGTCAGGCGGAAGCTGAAAGAGAACGCCGAGCCAAAGTCATTAACGCAGAAGGTGAATTTCAGGCCGCTGCACGTCTGGCAGAAGCCGCAGTAATTATCGCCAAAGAGCCTACGGCGTTGCAACTGAGGTACCTCCAGACTTTGGTGGAGGTATCGGCTGAGAAGAATTCGACCACCATCTTCCCGATTCCCATTGACCTGCTGACACCGTTTCTTAAGAAAGAGAAGCAGACGGCGCAAGAGTGATACGTCTTTAGCCTGCTGTCCGGAAAACGGTCCCGCGATAATGGGAGAGATATTAGCCTGGGGGAACAGGTGCGATGGCTGGTATACTGATACGTTGGCTGCTCACAACTGTGGCCATTTTGATAGTCCCACATCTGATATCCGGCGTACGAGTGGACAGCCTGGGAACCGCGTTGTGGGCGGCGGCTATCCTCGGCATTCTAAATGCCCTGATTAGGCCCGTCCTGTTTCTTCTGACTCTTCCGCTGACAATCCTCACGCTCGGGCTATTCATTCTGGTCATCAATGCGCTAATGTTTCAATTGGCAGGGGCTCTAGTTTCGGGCTTTCACGTGGATTCCTTCTGGTCCGCGTTCTTCGCTTCTATCATAGTGAGCCTTGTTTCGTGGATCATGAGTTCTGATGGTGGCCGGGGGCGGGGGTGAAACCACGGTTTTTGTCAGGCGGTGGGATAACACCGTAGATATGCGCAGAGGCAAGGGCGGAAGATGGGAATAAGATGACCGGGCGTTGCGCATGGTGATCACAGGGCTGGAAAGGGTCTTGAAGGAGCCTGCGCTGCTTGCGGGAACAGGGCGTCTTGGTCTCCTTTACAACCAAGCTTCCGTCGATTCCCATTTTAGGATCGCTCCTGACCTCATAAACATGGCTTTCCCGCGCTCGCTGGCCGCTCTTTTCGGACCTCAGCACGGAGTTGGGGGAACCGAGCAGGACAATATGCGGGAGACCGGCCACGGAACCCACCCCAGACTGGGAATTCCCATCTACAGCCTTTATTCGCAAACGCGAAGGCCCTCGGCCGAAATGCTCGCCGACGTAGACACAGTTCTCATTGACCTCCAGGACGTGGGGACGCGGGTGTACACATTTGCAACCACTGTGCTTTTCATGATGGAGACCTGCGCGGCAGCCGGTAAGAAAGCTCTGATTCTGGATCGTCCCAATCCCATCAACGGTCTTTTGGTCGAGGGGAATGTCCTGGACCCGGCATATTCCAGCTTTGTGGGCCCCTTCCCTATTCCGATGCGGCACGGCCTGACGCTAGGCGAACTCATGACGCTGTACAACGAAGAATACGGCATCAAATGCGATCTGAAGATCGTGCCCATGGCCGGTTGGAATCGCAATGAGTATTTCGAGGAGACCGGCCTCCCGTGGGTGCTCCCTTCGCCGAACATGCCGCTGGTAGAGACGGCGGTGGTCTATCCAGGTCAGGTAATACTTGAGGGAACTAACCTTTCAGAAGGGCGAGGCACCACCAGACCGTTCGAGATCTTTGGCGCACCCTTTTTGGAACCGGACCGCGTCCGCGAGGTACTTGATTCTGAAGTGCTGAGAGGAGCAATTTTGCGGGAGGTCGATTTCAAGCCCACTTTCAACAAATGGGCAGGAGAACTTTGTCGCGGCTTCCAGATTCACGTAACGGACCGAAACGTCTTTCGCCCGTACAGGGCTACTCTGGCAATAATCTCCGCGCTCCTCAAGCTTTATCCCGAGGATTTCAATTGGTCCGATCCTCCGTACGAATATGTCCACGACAAACTACCCATAGACATAATCCTCGGGGATGATCGCGTTCGTCGCGACCTCGAACAGGGCCGTTCCGTACTGGACATGGAAAAGGAATGGCAGAGTGAGGTTTCACAGTTTATCAAGACGCGATCCCGCTTTCTTCTCTACCCCTCCTGACACAAGAGGGCCGCAAGTACTAATAAGTACAGCTTTTCTGCGCTACAGCATGACAAATCGAGACTCGCCCGAATCAGAGCCATTGCCAGAAGTTCTGCGCTTTTCGTCGGCATGTGACAAAGGGGAATGATGGTGTGGGTGCCACTGCTGGCTTGTCCAGCAGTGGCACCCACAAGTAAATCGGTCATCACTTTCGAGAGCTCCTATATACCTTTGGCAATCGCTATGACCTTCCCTGAGCCGTCCAGTTAGGGGCGGGCAAAAGCGTTAACCCCGCCGCTTGTCTTTTCTCGCTTGACACCTATCGAACAGTTCCCGTAACATGGCAGTTTCGCGGTGTATCGCCCGCGTATCCAGTTCATTGTATTCCGCCGGGAGGGAAGGTGGGATTTTCAGACGCAGCCCGTAGACTTGATGAACTCAGGGACGAATGTGTCGAGTTCCTCGCCCGGATCTGCTCGATCCCTGCGTTGGGACCGGATAATCAAGGTACGGGCGAGATGGAAAAGTATCTGGTCGTTCGTGACGCGGTCCTGGCCTTAGGCCCCGACCGGGTTGAAGAGGTGCATGCCCCGGACGGACGTGTTCCGGCCGGCGTAAGACCCAACCTGTTGGTGGTTTTCAATGGGAGAGATGCGTCTCGAACCTTATGGATACTGACACACATTGATGTGGTCCCACCGGGAGAGCCGAAGCTTTGGGATCATGACCCGTTTCAGCCTCGCGTGGAGAACGGTTTCCTCTATGGTCGTGGAGTGGAAGACAACGGCCAGGCGCTCGCGGCCAGCATTTTCGCCGCCCGGGCCGTAAAGGAAACGTGCGGGTTCGGCTTGAACGTGGGCTTGGCGCTAGTTTCTGACGAGGAAACAGGGAGCCTCTACGGTCTGGACTATGTTCTCCGGCAGCGGCCTGACCTGTTTAAACCGGATGATCTGATTGTGGTCCCTGATGCCGGCAACAAGGACGGTGACAACATCGAGGTGGCCGAGAAGCACCTGCTTCACATCCGTTTTACAGTGAAGGGGAAACAGGCGCACGGCAGCCGACCGGATCTGGGCTGTAACACTCTAAGGGCTGCTGCGCACTTCATAGTAGAGCTGGATCAAGCCCTCAACGGCCGGTTCAATGATCAGAACCCATTTTTCAATCCGCCGGTGAGCACCTTCGAGCCGACCAGAAAAGATGCGAACGTCCCAAATATAAACACGATCCCAGGAGAGGACGTCTTCTACTTCGATTGCAGGGTCCTGCCCGAAACCGAATTGGACCTTGTCCTACAAGAAATGAGCAGAGTTGCCGAAAGGATAGCGGATCGATTCGGTGTCGAGACCCTGGTGGAAGAATTTCTGAGAAGCGAGTCGCCAAATCCAACCCCTTCTGATGCCCCGGTCGTGGTGGCCCTTGCCCAGGCAATTCAGGAGGTTTACGGAGTGCAGGCTCGACCTCAAGGAATCGGCGGACAGACGGTGGCAACCTTCTTCCGCAAAAGAGGACTCCCGGCTGCCGTATGGGAGAAACTCCTGCACTTTGCGCACGCCCCCAACGAGAAGATTTCTATAGATAACCTGGTGGGGGACGCCAAGGTGTTTGCGAGGATGATGGTCTGATATCAGGCCGTCACTTTGTTTTTTTGTCGTCCCGGTTGCTTGCCGGGCTGAGGTTTTCGCTTAAGGAGGATAAGGGGGTATGGATCGTTACAAGCCCTCGATAGGCTCGTTATTTGTCGTGATCATAGCTATAGCCCTGGTGATGGCACCTCCGCAGGCGAATGTAACCGAGGCGGCAGGGGCAAACCACGCGCCGCGCAGCCGCGACGCAAGGCTCTCTTTGTCGCAGGCTGTTTCAATAGCTGTCACCAGAAACCTGCGTATGGCCGACTCCCGACTCTCAGTCCGAGAAAAAGAGCATCAGCGCCGCGAGGCTTACTCCGATTTCTTTCCCTCCATTAGTCTTCAATACTCCGCCACGGCAGACAAGTACCAGCAGCAGGGCTTCATACAGCAACTGGCAGGGGTGCAAGACAGCCGATGGACGGTCAGGGGGAATCCGTTGACAGGTACGGGGCAGGCCCCGGACTATCCGTACAGGATCGACCCATACCGAAATTTTACGCTGACCGCGACCATGACCCAGCCCCTCTTCACCGGCGGAAAACTGCTGAACGATTACAAATTCGCCCAATTAGGGGTGGATTTTTCTGCGATTCAGTTTGAGGTGGATCGCCAGGATCTGATTCTTGATGTTACTCAAGCATATTACCAGTTGATACAGGGGGAAAAACTTCTCGAGGTGGCAGAGTCTGCAATCCGTGCCCTGGAAGCCCTGAGAAATCAGACTGTCGAATTCTTTAAGGCAGGCGTGGTCCCCAAGGTGGACGTGCTCTCGACAGAAGGGCAGTTAGCTCAAGCCCGCATTCAGAGGACCCAGGCGCTTGCGGATATTGAACAATCCAAGGCCACCCTCAGTTTCCTCCTTCGTTACCCGCAAGAGACCCCTATCAAAATCGTCCAGGATTTCGCTTATCGTCCGAACCCCTACCGTATCCCGGATATTTATGCGACTGCCGCAGGAAACCGGCTTGAAATCCGCCAGGCAAACATATCTGTGGACCAGGCCCTTGCGTTGATTAAATCCGCCAAAGCCGATTTGCTGCCTCAGGTCTCGGCCCAGGTTCAGGGGACTCGGATGAACGACGATTGGAACCCCTTCGATCCAGAGGGCGTTAACGACTGGCAATTGCAGGGACTGCTCACCTGGACCTTCGACATGTTTCGCACGCGTGAAACCGTCAAAGAACGCCGGGCATCGGAGGCTCGAGCTTTCGTCGCCAGGGAGCAACTCGTCGAGCAAGTGATGGAAGAGGTCAAGTTGGCCTATGTGGACATGAGACGCTCGGAAAGTGACATCGGAAACAACCGCAAAGCCGTCGAGTTTAGACGCGAGAATTTCCGTATCAACCAGGAAAGATACAAAGAGCAGGTCGCCACGTACATAGAGGTCCTGGACGCACAGAGGCAATTGTCGCTGGCTGAGGGGGATTACTACACATCCCTTATCGGCTACAGGATCAACAAGGCGATTCTGGAGAGGAGAATGGGCATCCTGAGGCAGTAGTAGGCCGCTCGCTCGTTTAGATCGCACGCTGGAGGGCTCGTGCCCTGCCGGAAACAGGGCGAGCCGGCATCAAGGCGGAGTAGTTGCTAAGAGGTGTTCTCGAAAGAACAAGGATGAAGGTAATCCTCAAAACATCTTGCATTATGTGGGTTTTCTGCTTGTGTCTCGTTCTGCCTGCGGCGGCTCAGCAGCAGCAACGTAGCGCCACAGCCACGCCAACGGTCCCATCGGTCGGAAGGCCGAGCAGCATTCAGATCAGGCAGAACATCCTCAACCAGAAACGTCGGGCTCTGAACAGTCAGATTGAGGTTGCCCAAAGGTGCATCAGGAATGCCAGCCAACCCCAAACCCTCCGCGACCCCGAAGGCAATTTGAATATAGTTCCCAAGACTGATATCGTGAACTGTACCCGAACTCTGGAAGCGTTGCTGAGGCAACTGGATGGCCTAGCCAGGGAAGCCCAGCAGTTGTCCCAGGATGCGCAAGCGACTGCATCGGCTCTCCAGCGAAAACAGAAGCAGACACAGGCGCAAAAAAAAGCCGCCCTGCTACGGCGTTTCATCAGGGGGGGGGCGTTCTAAAACTCATGGGGTTTGAGGAGCTTAAAGAGGTAAGATACTTTTGCAAAAGACCATCCGCGGCCTCGGCACAATGAATCTTGGAATTTCCCGTCCCGTAATCCCTCATCATCACCGTAACCACTGATCAAGCATTTCGAATCGCTATTTGTTGGAAAACATAAGTTCCTGTGCTGTCAGATCCGCAAGATACGCGAATCGACCGCGACCGGCTCAAGAATCTGGTATTATTCCGCAATAACCGGGGATGGAGAGGGCAGGAATGGACTGAAAGGCATGCAGTGAACGGGGCGTGCCAATCCCTTTGGGAGAAAGTCGAGCCATATTCCAGAATCCTGGACCTTCGGCACGCAAATCATCCCATGTAGCACTATCTAATATAGAAATGGTACGCACCCCCAGGAGGAGAAGGCCAAACGCTGTTTGGAGACCGCACGATCAGTCCGCGCACTCCTGGGGGATGCAATCCGAGGATTAAACGCAACCGGTAGGTTTGGGCAGTCCCGCAACCTTACAGGCCCCTTTGGCCGGTCCGGAGGGGAACAGCTCGTAGATCTTCTTCAGTTTGAAGCCAGTATCCTTGCAAACCTTGCGGATCATGGGAGCGATGTTGAATTCCAAGTAATAATTTCTGAGGTAATGGACAACTTTCCAGTGCTCATCCGTCATTTCCTGGATTCCTTCGGTCTTGGCGAAAAGGCCCGCAACTTCTTCGTTCCACAGTTCCGGATCTTGCAAGAACCCGTCCTCATCAACGTCAAAGGTTTTACCTTCGATTTCCAGCGTAGGCATACGAAAGACCTCCTTTATCTCAAATCTGCCGGGGTGCAACCAGGCAAATCGTATAATCTTATGAATGTTATCATTAGTCAGAATCAAAAACAACTGGCAAAAGTTTCTCTTCTCGTGAAAAGCTTGCCCCTCTCTTCCAAGAACCCGAATTTCCTTATCGCGACCCGCAAACTTGCTCCAGGCACGTCCTAACCAGAGCCTTTGGTCCTGCCTGTCTGCCGAATCGGCTTCAGCGATCCCTCTTCAGAAAAAGGTCATTTCTTCTTTACTTTGGCCTCCAAATCCTGAACAAACTTTCGGAGGGTCTTTTGCGCAGCCGGTCGTTTCTCACGGGCCAAGGCCTCCTGGTAGATCTGCAAGGCCGCGGGGTAGTCCTTCTTGATTTCGTAAACCAGTCCCATGAGACCGTACGCGTCCGGATAATCGGGATTTAACTGAACCGCCTTCTTCAGGTCTTGAATACTCTTATCGTATTCCCCCTTCTTGGAGTACGCTATGGCCCGGTTATGGTAAGCTACGAAAAAGTTCGGATTATCCTGAATAGATTTTGTGAAAAGCTCTACGGCCCGATCCCACTTTTGAACGCGCAGGGCGAATTCCCCCTGCTCGTAATAGTCCAGGTAATCTTCTGCCGCGGCCGCTCCCTGAAGAACAGCAAAGACCAACAAAATGGTAAAAGAAACTAACTGTAGTGCTGTTCGCTTCGTCATGCTCGTTATCCCGCACACCACGGAAGTCATGTATACACCACAAAACGATTCAATGAAAACCTTTCTTTGGCAAGTGACTCTTTTTCATTCAGGCACTGAAAAAATACCGGGTTGCCCATAGCCGTAAAGATTTGATAGCCTGATCTCCAGTTGATGAAGGGTCCGTGACCGCGGCACGTTCATGAGGAATGCGGGCCTGTTCTGAGTCATCTGACACTCAGATCGCCGGAAAAAGGGGGTGCGGGTCGCTTGGCAATGCCCGTTCCAGCGCGCCGCACTAACCGTGGATAAAGGGAGGTCACACTATTCCCCATGAGCCAAGTTGTCCCCCTGCACCTTCGCAGCGGCCGCTTTCACCACGTTGCCGGTGTCCTGGATGAGGAGCCCCCGTGGCTCCTGAGAAAGCTCATAGAGCTTCTTTCGGCAAACGTGCAGATTGACGAACAGGTCACGCAGACGATTCGCGGCCTCGCCCAAAGCGGCCCGCTCGTCTACGCGATGAAATATCGAAGCGTTTACGATCTGCAATTCCTCAGAATACGTTTTGCGGAACTTGGACTGCCGCTACCCTCATTTGTGTTCGGAATGTCCGCTGGAGGCATCGGCTCTTTTTCCAAATTTATAAAGGTTTGGAAATCCAGGCTGGACCTCGTTGTACACGAACACAAACACCCTAACGCGGTCGACGAAAACGTCCTCAAGGAAATTCTGGAGGGAGGAGGCGCGGGAGTGATGTTCCTGGTGGACGAGAAGACTTCGCGCAGCAGGTATGTCCATCCGGACCGCGACCCTCTTCGGATCCTACTCGATCTCCAGGGACGTATGGCTGCCTCCATCGTGTTGGCGCCCATGACGATTCTTTATGATAGGACGCCGAGGCGCGCTATTAGGCCTTTTTGGGAAAGCTTCCTTGGAGACCCGGACATGCCGGGCCCCCTCAAGAGGCTCTTGATCGCCATCCGAAAGTGGACGGTGCCGGAACTCCTGGTGGGTGAACCTGTCCATCTTGTGGGAGAATTCGAAGAATTCGGCTCGGATAGGTCATGGGACGAACTCCCTTTCGATGTACGCCAGAAGCTCATCGAGAGCATTAACGCCAGAATCCGGGTAAACAGGGGACCCGAACGGCTATCCCGAACCGAGATCAAGGAACGCGTGCTGCAGGATTCTCGGCTCCACAGGATCGTCAGGGAAAAGGCTTCCGGAGACGCCACTTCGGAACAGAAGGTTCGAAAGAAAGCAGAATCTTACGTTGAAGAAATTGCCGCGGACCAGCGCATCCAGGCCCTGCATTTCCTTTTCTACCTGTTGAAATGGCTGTTTACCAAAGTTTTTGACGGAATCGATCTCAAAGAGTCAACGTTTGCGACCCTCAAGAAGGAGAACGCTGAAGGATCTCTTATCTTTGTCTCCTGTCACAAGAGTCACTTTGATTACTTGCTCATCGGATTCCTTTCTTTCATCAATCAGATGGCCGTCCCTTACATGGCCGCAGGCAAGAACCTCTCTTTCTGGCCGGTCGGGCCACTACTGCGGCACGGAGGGGCCTTTTTTCTCAGGCGCTCTTTCAAGGGACTGGGGGGGCTCTATACTCATGTGTTCTCGGCGTATGTGAAGGCCCTGGTCAGGGAAAAAGTGAACATCAATTTCTATATTGAAGGGGGGAGGAGCCGGACAGGAAAACTCATGCCGCCGCGGGTGGGGATGCTGGCCTTTCTCTTGCAAGCAGTTGAAGAGGGCGCGGTAGAGGACCTGACCTTCGTCCCCTGCTTCATTGGCTACGACCAGATACCCGAGGAAAGATCCTATTTACGTGAATTGGCGGGGCGAGACAAACAGGCGGAAAGTTTTCTGTCCGTGATCAGGGCTCGCGAGATCCTCAAACGGAGTTTTGGAAAGGTTTACGTCCGATTTGACGACCCTGCTTCTTTCAAGGCCTTTTGCGAAAATCCTGCGGTGGGGGTCAACCCCACCCAGATGTCCTTGAAGGAAAACCGTAAGTTAGTCCACGATTTTGCCTATCATCTTATGTACGGAATCGTGCGTGCGGGGGTTGTTACACCGATCGATCTGGCTGCTGCGGGCTTGGTCTGTATGAGGACGCGTCGAGTGGGTCGCGACCTCTTCTTCAGGTCGGTGGGTTATTTCTCGGCAATTCTCAAGAAGGGCGGTTTTGAATTTGCGGAAAGCCTCGCCAGTCCGGAAGTTGCCTTGGAACAAGCCCTGGGACTGTTCAGGTACAGAGGATTTGTGAACCTGGAGCCGTCTTCCGCCCCCGAGGATGAGATCGTATATGTCATAGATGAACAAAAAAGAGCGAACCTGGAGTTCTACAGGAATTCCCTCGTCAATTATCTCTGGTCTGCGTCCTTCCTTGCAATACTTCTCACCCCGGACGGCGATAGCCCTGCGGGCACTTCCCCCGGCATGCGTGAAGAATTCCGGCTACTGAGCCAATTATGCTCAAAAGAGCTGATTGTTGATCCGCTGAGCAACGATGATGAAATCAGGGTCAAGACTTTGGGCTGGCTCCACGATGAAGGATGGGTCCGGCTGGAGGAGGACAACCGGATTTCCGTTTTGAACCGGGAAGCGTTGGAGTCCTTGAGAGGAATTATGTCGGATATTCTCGATATATACTATCTGGCTTTGGTAGCCACTGGAACCGCAGAGCAAGGCGGAGTGGCACTAAAAGAATTTATGAAGAGAATTATGAAAATAGCCCAGGATCTCCGCGGTTCTGACGAGAGCCATCCGCTTCCGTCTCTTTCGTCGGTCACAGTCGCCAACGCGTTGGCCCGTTTTTCTGAAATGGGCATCTTGGAGTACAGGCCTTCGAGAAAGTATCTCGGGGCTGTGACCGATGCGGCTCAAAGGGAAGAGCTGAAAAACTTCCTGGGCCGTGCGCTGAGGCAGAAAGTCAACGGCCACGATTCTGCCGTCTGAACCTGGCGCCTTCTCTGGTGAAGACGTCTTCTCCGTTCCCCAGGACGCCGTAACTGCCATAGAGTTCCAACCATTTGCGCGACTCGAGCAGCGTACTTTGATAGTTTGGGCCGTCCGGACCTTCTACGCCGCTCAACCACCTCCGGACCCCGAAAGTCAGCTCATAAATATCTTCCTGGCGGAAATCTCTTTTGGGGGATTTGTACGGAGCCGGTCTGACTAACGGCCAGTCAACGCTCTCGGGCAAGACTTTGACGCCAATGGGCGGGGCTGACCACACGCATTCGCATGCAATCGAAAACACCACACAGAGAATCGGAATTAAGCAGCTTTTTCTCATAGTTTTTTTTCCTGGAACAGCTCCTAGTCAGAGAGAGTACTTCACCATTTTATTTAATAATATCACATATTGTGCTGATTAGGCAAGTATAATTTAGGCATAGCCCCTTAGCTATTGACACAAAACCCGCACTTAGATAATGTCAATTGCTGTGTCGGGGCGTAGCGCAGTCTGGTAGCGTACCTGAATGGGGTTCAGGTGGTCGCTGGTTCAAATCCAGTCGCCCCGACCACATAAAAGACTAATCGAACCGTTGAGTTAGCGAAGCTGATTTGGCGGTTTTTCTTTTCGGGGAGCATATCCAAGGAACCTGGTCAACCTCCAGCAGCTTTCGCACTTCCGACAGCTCAAAGTCTCAGCAAATAACCGTGCTGTTACGAGATTTGCCTTTGTCCGTGCACATCAGTGCTCCTTTAAAGGATTCACGCCGACCAGTTCGGCCTCTTCAGTCCGGCCGCTTCTTTTTCTTCCAAATGTCCGGTAAATTAAAACATAAAAGAGCGGAATAAATATGATCGCCAAGGATGTAGCAGTGATCATCCCACCCAGGACGCACGTGCCAATGGCCTTCTGCGCTCCCGCACCCGCGCCGGTGGCCAGGGCAAGAGGCAGGACGCCGAAGCCGAAGGCCAGCGAGGTCATGACGATCGGGCGAAATCGTAATCTTGCTCCTTCGAGGGTCGCCTCTATCAAACCGGCTCCCTCTTCCAGTTTGGCTTTTGCGAACACGACGATCAGGATCGCGTTCTTGGTGGTCAAGCCCAAGGTTGTGAGAAGCCCGAGCTGGAAATAGACATCATTGGGGAGTCCACGAAACGAGGAGGCCAGCACCCCGCCGATGACGCCAAGGGGAAACGCCAGCATGATCGAAATGGGCAGGGACCAGCTCTCGTAAAGAGCTGCCAGCACGAGAAAGATCACCAGCACGGAAAACGCGTACAGAGGGGCCGCTTGGGAGCCTGCCAACAGCTCCTGGTAGGAAATTCCGGTCCAATCAAAGCCAAACTCCCGGGGCAATTTCTTCGCCATCTCTTCCATTGCCTGCATCGCCTCACCGGAACTTCTCCCTGGCGCGGGCTCGCCCCAGAGGTTTATGGAAGGAAAGGCGTTGTATCGCTCCAACTGGGGAGAACCGAAAGACCAGTGCCCGGATGCAAAAGAAGAAAAGGGAACCATCTTACCCGCTGTGTTGCGCTGATAGAGTTTTTCCAGATCCTTGGGCAGCATGCGGTAGGGAGCATCCGCCTGAACATATACCCGCTTGACTCGTCCCCCTTGAATAAAGTTGTTGACATAGTTGCTGCCGAACGCAGTGGATATGGTGTTGTGAACACTGGTGATAGGAAGTCCCTGCGCGCCTGCCTTTTGCCAATCCACATCGACTCTGTATTCGGGGACGTCTTCCAGCCCGTTAGGCCGAACCCTGATCAATCTCGGGTCCCGCTCAGCCATCCCAAGGAGCTGGTTGCGTGCCTCCATCAGGCCCGCGTGGCCCACCCCCCCACGGTCCTGCAATTGAAAATCAAAACCCTTGGACTGGCCCATTTCGATGACGGCCGGTGGCGGAAAAACGAACACCATAGCGTTTCGCATTTGCGAAAAAGCCTTCATCGCCCTTCCGACCACAGCCCCAGCCTTTAGATCCGGTCGGTCGCGAAGCGCCCAGTCCTTGAGCTTGATAAAAGCCAAACCTACGTTCTGTCCCTGGACTGAAAAACTCCGACCGATAATCGTCATTATTGATTCCACTGCATCCTTTTCATTCACCAGAAAATGTTCCTGACCCTGTCTCAGAACTTTCTCGGTTTGCTCCATGGTCGAGTTCGCCGGAAGCATTGTCTGGACGTAGAGGACCCCCTGATCTTCATCCGGGAGATAGGCAGTTGGCATCCGCTGAAACAGGAGTCCCGCGGCCACGACAATCATGACAAAAATGGTTAGATAACGAATTTTCCGTGAAAGAACGCTGCCTACCAGCCACAAGTAGATGTCTCTACCCCAGTAAAAGGAACGATTAAACCAGGTGAAGAACGGGCGCAAGAAGAAGATGGCATTTTCCGACGGTTCATGCCCTTTTGCTATGGGCTTGAGAAGTGATGCACAGAGGACTGGCGTTAGGATCAAGGCAACGACCACTGAAAGAAGCATCGAAGAGATAATTGTCACGGAAAACTGGCGGTAGATGACACCGGTTGAACCGCCAAAAAAAGCCATGGGACCGAATACGGCCGAGAGCACCAACCCGATTCCGATCAGGGCACTGGTGATCTCGTCCATAGATTTGGCAGTGGCTTCTCTGGGCGAGAGACCTTCGTCACGCATGATCCGTTCGACATTCTCTATTACTACAATGGCATCGTCCACGAGAAGACCGATGGCCAGCACCATGGCGAACATAGTGAGCATGTTGATGGAGAAGCCGAAGACGCCCAAAATTGCGAAAGTCCCCAGGAGCACCACCGGCACCGCAATAGTTGGAATCAAGGTTGCCCGGATGTTTCCCAGGAAAAGATACATGACCAGGAAGACCAGCAGGATCGCCTCAAAAAGGGTCTTAACCACCTCCTCTATGGCCACTTTGATAAAGGGGGTCGTATCATAGGGGTAAACGACCTTCATACCCGGCGGAAAGTACTGACTCATATCTTTCAGTTTCGTCTTTATGGCCTCGGCCGTGTCCAGCGCATTCGCACCCGGAACCTGCCGGACGGCCAGGCCTGCGGAAGGTTTGTTGTTGTAATAATTCACGACATCATAGGCCTCGGTACCCAATTCCGTCCGTCCCACATCCTTGATCCGCACGATGGATCCGTCCGGATTCATGCGGATAGGGATGGCAGCAAACTCATCAGGGGTCTTAAGAAGGTTCTGGACGACAATTGAGACGTTCAAACGCTGGCCTTCCACCGCTGGTGCTCCGCCGAACTGGCCTGCGGAGACCTCCACGTTATAGGCCTTCAGCGCTGTAATGACGTCGTCGACGGTTAACTGATAATCGGTTAGTTTGTCGGGATTCAGCCAGACCCGCATGGCATATTGGGACCCGAAGACTGTAACCTCGCCCACCCCCGGCACTCGGCCCAACACCTTGAACAGGACGGACTGTGCATAGTCTCTCAGGTCAAAAGCGTCCATACTCCCGTCATCCGAGATCAAGCCCACGATGATCAGCCAGTTCCTCGTGGATTTGCTCACGGCCACACCCTGCTGCTGCACCACATCGGGTAGGCTCGCTGTAGCGAGCTGGAGCTTATTCTGGACCTGAGCCCAGGCAAGGTCCGGATCGGTTCCCGGAGCAAAGGTTAACTGGATACGGGAGTTGCCTGCAGAATTACTGGTGGCGGAAAAGTACAGCATGTTGTTCAAGCCGGTCATCTGCTGTTCGATGATCTGCGTCACGCTGTTCTCAACCGTCTCGGCAGAGGCCCCAGGATAAGTAGAGTCGATGGCAATTGACGGCGGGGCGATAGGCGGATACTGTGATATGGGCAAATTATAGATCGCCAAGCCCCCCGCCACCATCATGATGATGGCAATGACCCAAGCAAAGACCGGACGATCCAGAAAGAATCTCGACAACATCTCGCGCCTCCGTCAATTCGTTTTTCCGGGTTGCCTGATCTCACCCGGTTCCCCTTCAGGCTTTCCGTGCAGCCGTCAAAAGCAGCGACCTTGACGGAAGTGCCAGGTCGAACTCTTTGCATGCCCTCCACGACCACACGATCACCAGGTTCAAGACCTGACGAGACGAGCCACTTGTCGACGATGGCACGATCGAGAATGAGCCTCCGCTGTTGGATTTTTCCTTCATCATCCACGATGAGGGTGATGGGATTCCCTTTCGGATCGCGTGACACTGCCTGCTGAGGAATGAGGATGGCTCGCGCATTTGTGCCCTCCTTCACCACCGCCTGGACGAACATTCCCGGCAGGAGGACCCCCTCCGGATTTGGGAAGACAGCCCGCAGGACAACGGAACCCGTCGATTGATCTACCGTGATATCGCGGAACTGAAACGCCCCTTCCAATGGATATTTTGTGCCGTCTTCCAGGATGAGCTCTGATTGTTTTCTGGTTCGTCCCATTTTGATGAAGGCGACTCGTCCTCCAGTCGGCGCCTTAATCGTAGAAGTTCGGACGTGGATTGGGGCACATCCACGTAAATGGGGTCCAGTTGCTGAATGGTCGCCAAAGGTAGGGCCTGATACGCCGTTACGAGAGCGCCATCTGTCACGTTGGACTTGCCGATGCGCCCGGAGATGGGAGCGGTGACACGGGTGTAATCCAGATTGATGCGGCCAGTCTCAACCGCCGCCTTGCAATACTCAATATCGGCCTCGGCCTGTTTCAGGGCTGCCTCTCTATCTTCATAGTCCTGCTGGCTGACCGCTTTCTCGGCGAGCAATCCTTTGTATCGCTCAAACTTCAATCGCGTCACGGGTAGATTGGCCTCTGATTTTGCCAAAGAAGCTTTCGCACTGTCGAGCGCTGCCTGAAAGGGCGCTGGATCGATCTGGTAAAGCACCTGGCCCACCTTAACATCGGAACCTTCCGTGAACAGGCGTTTCTGAATGATGCCGTTGACCTGGGGTCTGATCTCCGCGACGAGGTACGGAGACGTGCGGCCTGGCAATTCGGTCGTCAAGACGAGTTCCTGGGGCTGGACCGTCACCGTAGCCACTTCCGGAACAGGAGGCGATGCAGATTGCTGCGGGCGGTCGCAGCCATCTCAGCATAAGGCCGCCTAACAGAGCCATGAAAATCACACCCATTTAAGTGGTTCATAAACGGTTTCATTGAGTTGCATCAGAGACCTCGCAAATATCGATGATTAGTGGGTTGCGGATGAGCGGCTTTGTCCTAAATACCCTTGTCATTTGTTCATGACCCCTCCGAGAAAAATCTCCGCGGCATCTGACAGCTCATCCCGCTTTCGGAATCGGGCGGGATTTTCCATCATCCGGAACAGAAAAGCATCGATGATTCCGTAGAGCGCTATGGCCATGTGATAAGGATCAAGATCCCGGAAAACATTTTCTTTGACGCCCATCTCAAAGACTGAGACCAATTTCTTGATGCGTTCGTCGCGAAGCTTAAGAAGGTCTTGGTCGAAACCGGTTTTTATGTTGAAGCACGCCCCTTTGGTTTCGGCATAATACAGGCGCACGATGGGCAGATTATCAAAAAACAGCTCCCGATGGACGGTGATGCATCTTTTAATGGCTCGAAAAGGATTCCGTTCCTGTTCGAGGACCTGTATGACAGCATGGTGCCATTTTTCTGCCGTCTCCATAATAAGGACTTTGTGCAAGTCCTCCTTATTAACGAAGAATTTATATATAGTTCCGATTCCGAACTCTGCTTCCTTTGCGATCTCGTGCATGGAGACGTTGTGATACCCCTTTTCCGAGAAAAGTCTTAGCGCGGCGTCGAGTATCTCTCCGCGCTGGCGCAGATTTTCTCGCTCTCGACGAGGGAGCCTTTCGAGCTTCGCGTTGCCCTCGCCCAGCGGGGACGGACTCATTCGCCTCTCCTTCTGACGGAATCTTCAGAATCTGACGTATCATTCTCCTCCGTCTGGGGGAACCAGTCAAGGCGGAAATCCATGGTTCACAAAAAATCCTCTGCTGATTATGGGGGCTGATCAGGTCTCTATTGTTGGGGCGAGATCACGGAAGTTCGAGTCAGCGCGCTGGGCCCGCTTTGCGAGCTCCGTCTGATTCTACTGTTCCGAAACAAAATGGGCTGAAAAGGCTCAAAGGGAAGCAAAGTCGTTTATACCAGTTCTCAAAAGTCTTGAAGGAATCCAATACGCGTAATGGGAAGAATCAGTAGCGCCGGCGTCCCTGCCGGCCAGAACCGGGTGATTTCTTGGCCAATTCTTCACCGGCACGGAGGCCGGTGCTACCAATTTCCAGGAACTGCTCTTCACAATTCGTGATTACTTTTGAGAATGACTATTACTGTCGGGGTATGTGGTCGACATAATTGTGGAACATCGTCGCCGTCGTCGCAATCGTGGTCTTCTGAACACCGGAAAAACCGCACTTCGCCCTTAACCATAAATCGTCTGATGTTACGGGCGGGACTTTTGCGGGAATGGGTTATGGACCGTTATGGATTGTCATGGATTCTTGCAACGGGATACCTCCGAACTATGCTGAAGTATTGGTTATTTACTTTTCCCATCTGCATGGGGTTCAAGGGGTCGTCGGCTTCATCCGTCCAGCTCCACCAAGAAATGACTAGAAATCCGCTGCCTTGGACAGATCCTGGTGGCGGATTTGCTTCTTCAGGATGACCAATGTGGGCATTTTGCGAACACCCTCACCACATACTTTACTCGCAGCGGCGATTAAATTCTCCAGTTCGGCCTGGGAGTAGTGGGTTGTGATCCTTGTGGATTTATGCTCCCGGAGGCTTTGGTCTCTCAGCGGATTCTCTGGCCAGCCCGTTGCCTCACCATTACCTGACGATGAAAATCAAAATTTGGGGGATTCGTATTCGCAGAATTTCTTGAATCGAACATCAGGCCTTCACATCTTATTATAGATAATGCATTGGGAGGCCCGTCTTGGTGATCCATTGGCCAAAAAAAGGAATCGTAATAATTGGCTTGACTATGGCATTAACCGTGGTCGCGCATTTCCTGTGCTGGCGATGCCTGTTTCAAGGATAGCCTCGTTCCAGGGATACCCAGGGGGAGGGGGGTTTGGCGCTTAATGCCTCAAATATCTGTAAGGGGCTCCGTAGGGAGGTTCAGCCGCGTGCCGAGTCGCTTTTCGCCAGTTCCCGCCCGTACCCGCCGCAATGCTTACGACATGGATCGTCCACGCCGCGCCAGCACATCCTTACCCTATCCCGGGAGGACAAGGTATTATACCTCTAACTTAACAAATGGTGCATATTCTGGGGGCAGGCCAAGCCCCCTTTCCAATAGTGTCATGGGGCCTCCTCGCGGCCAATTCTTTAGCTACCGACCTCAGTGCAATTCGGCTTGCGACGAGTTGCAAGTCACCTCCAGGTAATATTTCACGGTGTAAAGGGCGAGCACCTCGGAAACTTTATTAGTGATTTCGGTTTCTGAAACATTGGGCGCAGCCGTGATCTTGATAGCCACCGAAGAGCCGTGGACTTTGTCTTCGGCCACTTTCAATTCTATGGATTCTGCAAGTGCGCCCAGTTTCTGAAGTTCGTTTTCATAGACCCTTTTGATCGCATCCCAACGAAGCGCCGGTTTGAAGATTTTTCCTACAGGCGTGAGGGGTATCTGGTCGATAATGAAAACCCGGCTGGGAATGGCTGCCCGCTCACCGACTGTTTGTCTCAAATGATCAAGAATCTCCTCCTGGGAAAGATCAATGCCCTGCTGAAGTTGTACATAAGCTACAGGAATTTCGCCAGAATGAGGATCAGGCGCGCCCACAGCTGCCGCGATTTGGACTCCTGGAATGGCATAGAGAGGCTCCTCAATTGCTGCTGGGTCGATGTTATGACCGCCCCGTATGATAAGTTCCTTCTTGCGGCCGGTGAGCCAGAAGTACCCGTCGCTGTCCTGGCGTCCCAGGTCACCTGTATTAAGCCAGCCGTCCCTGGGCCAGATGCCGGCATTATGGCGGTCGTCCAGGTAGCCTTTGAACACGTTTGGCCCCTTGATACAGACGGAGCCGATCTCGCCTGACTCGGCCTCTCGAACGAACTCACCGGCCTCATTTACTATTAGAATTTTCATCTCCTGATACGGGAATCGCAGTCCGATCGATCCTATTTTACGTTGGCCGTAATAGGGATTTCGTGCCGAGGCGCATGTGCCTTCAGTTAGTCCGTATCCTTCCAAGATTTTCATTCCCGAGTGGGTTTCGAATTTCTGAAAAAGTTCCACGGACAACGGCGCGGCTCCGCAGACGCCATACCTAAGCGAAGAGATATCCGCATCGCCCGTTGGAACTTGCAGCAACATCGAAAGGACCGTCGGAACGAGAGAGAAACTTACTGCCTTATAATGTTCAACGATCTTGTAGAAATTCTTGATGACATTTGCATCTCGATAGCCTTGTGGAGAAAGGATGACCACATGAGCACCAATTGAAAACGGAAATGAGCCGGTCACGGTAGTGCCATTCACGTGAAAAAGAGGCAGGCCGGACAGGGTGGCCTCACCTCGTCTGAGATCACCATGCAGCACCATCATTAAGGGCATAGCGACTTCGTTGCAATGGGTGTGTGGAGCGAGCTTAGGAGTGCCGGTAGTCCCGCCGGTGTGAAACATTGAAGCCACGTCCTCGGGTTCGATCTGTCGCCCTGAGTCAAGACTGTTCCCATTGTACCGGCTGATAATTTCATCGTACCCGTAAATCCCCTCACGTTCGTTGCTGGGACCCATAACCCTTATGACAGCTTTCAGATTCGGCAAATCTTTGCGTACGGCTGAAACTTTTTCCCAGATATTTGAGCCCTCCCACTCCCCCAGCGCCACGAGAATCTTTGTGTTGGCCGATTTGCATATTTCACTTATCGTGGAGGGCTCCAAAAGGGGGTTGATCGGGTTGACAATCCCTGCGGCCTGCCCTCCCCAGAGCACATAGTGGCAGTGCGGTAAATTGGGCAAGAGATAGGAAACCACATCACTGGTGCCGAGCCCTAAGTCATGGAATAGATTGGCTGTTCGAGTGACCTGTGCCAAAAAGTCGGAATAGGTGATCTGTGTCGGATTGGCATATTGCGTGCCGGACATCAGGAAGCTGATGGCGATGGCATCAGGGTCTATGGCCGCACCGTGTTTGATCAAATCATAAGTGTTGAAAAATGGAAGCCTTTCCTGAATCGGAATTTTCTCTATTGCTTCCAGGTCCGCAATTGTTCCTACCTGAATCTCTTCCAACCGCATCTTTTACCTCGAAAGATGTCTTTGCCACTCTGGCGCAATAAAGCCTCTGGACAGCAAACTTAAGAGGCTGCTGGCAAAGCCGGCTGCCAAAATCCCTCCTTGCCGGAACGGCGGCAAAATAAGGTTGCAGCCTGAGGGTGGCTTCCCACTCCGCCTTCTCGCTAGGTGACCGGGTTTCAAATACCTCCGCCCCCGAGGGGAGCTGTGAGGGTGATAAGAAGAAAGGGATGGCAGGCCCCCCGGCCCACCGTCCCTTTGGGATTGCATCTTCGTTCGCCACTCACTTACATCTGGGGTTTCCGGTCTCCGCAGGGGGAACCGTGATGGCCTCAGCGGGAATGATGGTTGGCTTGCCAATATAGGGGAAATCGAAGAACTCGCTCTTGGCAACGATAACAGCAGCCACGCCTGGAGAAATCATCTGATGATCGCACTGCCGCATGGTGACTTTGCCCCAGGGCATGTCGTAGCTCATTCCCTCCCAGGCTGCGATGACTTTCTGCGCGTCCGTGCTTCCCGCCTTTTTGATGACATCCGCCAGCCACTGGATGGAGTAGTAGCAGCGGCCGACGGAAAGGTCCGGATACCAAAATCCGATACTCATAGTCTTGTGTGCGTCATACCACTCCTTGACAAACTCTTTGTTTGAGGGTGTGTCCACGGTGATCATATAGCTGTCCGCTGTGACGCTGCCCGATGGCCGCGTCCTTGACCACTTGCATGCGCAGGGGGTCGTTGAGGAAGTAGTTGCCGGTGATGCACTTCCAACCCAGGGACGCCCCGGTTTTGATGAGGTTGTCCAGATCTACCCCGATAGTTTCCCGTCAGGACCACTTCAGCACCTGACGCCATGACCTTGCTAATGTACGGGGCAAAGTCCTTCAACCCGATGGGATGGAACTCCTCACCCAGAACCTGGGCCCCAGGGATGGATTTCAGCTTCTTCTTGAACCCCTCCGCCGCCTCTCGCCCAAAGGCATAGTCTTGACAGAGGATGTAGAACTTTTTGTAATTTGTGTGTTTGGCGAAGTATTCCACCACCGCGGCGGAGTGCTGGTCAGTGTTCAGACAAGCTCGGAAGGTGTACGGATTGAAATCGACCCCGGTGGTGCTCGCACCTTCGGTGCCATAGGTGAGGCAAATTTTCTTGTGCTCCTCCGCCACCTTCATCATAGCCTTGCAAACATGGGTTCCCGTGCCTGTCATGATGAAGTCCGCCTTGTCCTCAAGGATAAGCTTGGTCGCTTTGCGGCTCGCCACGTCAGCTTTAAGCTGGCTGTCTTCTGCCACTACAACCAACTTTTTCCCCAGGATTCCACCTTTGGCGTTGATCTTCTCTACCGAGAACTTCACCCCCTCAACATACCGGTCACCCACATCCTTCATTGGACCGGATAGAGGCTCACAAACTCCCAGCACGATCTGACCCTCCGCGGCATACGTTGGCGCGACGCCAAGGCACAAGACGAATGACAAAAGGATCACAATAGCTCCCCATTTACCACAGTCGTTCCCTCTCAGCATCTCATTACCTCCTTCCTAATATGTGTTGGTCCCCAAGCGGTGATTGCATCGCCCTCCCCCAAAGATAGTTCTCACACCTCCAGATACTTTTCTCGGACCTCCCGGGCCTCCCTGAGTGCCTCGCCGCTACCTTGGAAAACGATTTTGCCTTTGCTTATCACGTAAATTCTCCCGGCCAGCCTCAACACCACACGCATGTTCTGCTCCACCAGGAGGATGGCCACGCCGTGGTTGTGAACATCTGTGACGACTTGCTCCAAAGTTTCCACAATCATTGGGGCCAGTCCCTCTGTGGGCTCGTCCAGAAGAAGTACCTCGGGCTCCCCCATGAGGGTCCGGCCGATGGTCAACATCTGCTGCTCACCTCCTGAAAGGTAAGCGCCCTTCTGTTTGTCCCTTGCCTTTAGCGGAGGAAAATAATCATAGATTTTTTCCACGGACCAGCCGTTCGCGATCTGCTTTTGGCCCGGCTTGATCCCCATCAGAAGGTTCTCACGAACGGTCAGCCTGGGAAAGATCCTCCTGTCCTCCGGTACGTAACCCACGCCTAAATTCGCAATCTCATGAGGAGACATGCCTGAGAGTTCATGGCCCTTGAAAAGGACCTGACCTGAACTTGGAGCCAGTAGGCCAATAATGGATTTCAAGGTGCTGGTCTTGCCAACCCCGTTTCGCCCAAGTAGTGAGACAATCTCTCCATGGTCCACGTCCAAGGAGATCCCTCTGAGGACGTGGCTCTCCTCATAAAAGGCATGAAGATCTCTGATCTCGAGAAGCATGATTCACTCTCTCTCTTCACCGAGATATGCATCCTTGACCTGCTGATCGTTCCGAATCGCTTCAGGGGGCCCTGCGGCCAGGACCTGGCCGTAGTAGATCACAGTGATCCCGTTGGCGATGCTGAAGACCACATCCATGTCGTGCTCCACGATGAGCAGCGTCTTTCCTTCCGTGACCTTCTCGATAAGCTTGACGGTTTCTCGGCTCTCTGTGGAGGACATCCCAGCGGTCGGTTCATCCAGCAAGATCAATGCAGGATCCATAGCAATCGTCATGCCGATCTCCAGCGCGCGCTGATGCCCATGGGCCAGCTCACCGGCCAGTTCGTCCTTCCGATCCAGGAGCCCGATCAGATCCAGGATCCGCTCGGTTTCCTCTGAAATGGTCCTCATCCTGGCCAGAGTGGGAAATATGGAGTAGCGCCTGCCATTCCGCGAAAGGACCGCGTTTCGAACGTTCTCGAAAACTGTCATGGCCCGAAAGATGTTGGTGACCTGGAAGGATCGGGCCAGCCCGAGCCGAGCGATTTTGTGGGGCGGAAGGCCGGTGATATCATGGCCCTTAAACGTAATCCTTCCTCGACTGGGGACATACTTTCCCGTTATCACATTGAAGAGCGTGGATTTCCCAGCTCCATTGGGGCCGATGACAGCGTGTCTCTCGCCTTGCTCCAATTTCAGGTCAATTCCGAAGAGGACTTTCAGCCCGCTAAAGTCCTTGAAAAGATTTGTTACTTGCAACAGAGGCATGGACGCTTTCCTTTATTTACTCTTCCCAGTGGAGAACAAAGATCTCACTCTGGCGGCGATCAGGCCCATGAACCCCTGGCGAAAATAGAGGACGAGAACAATGAAAAGGAGCCCCAGAATGAACTCCCAGCGCTCGGTCAAGCCGCTGATCCAGTCCGTGAAGTAAACAAAGATGGCGGCACCCAGAATTGGCCCAAGAAACGAGCCTGTGCCTCCGAGAAAGGCCATGAATAGCACCTCTGTAGACATACTCAGCGAGATAGCGCTCGGCGCCACGAAATTCTGGAACAGTGCGAAAAGGCTGCCGGCGATTCCCGCAAAGCACGCTGAAAGAGTGAAGATCAAGAGCTTGGATCGGTTGACGTTGTATCCGAGGAAGGCGGCTCGCTCTTCGTTGGCTTTCACCGCCCTGACAGTATTGCCAAAGGGCGTTCGCATCAGGTACCAGCCCAGAGCGAGGCAAACGACAACGATGACGAGCGTGAGATAATATTTGCTTCCAACATTCTTGAAATCGAAGTTCAGAATACCTAGGTCCACCGGATTTTTGGGGACTATGCCGCCTATGCCATCATCGCCGCCCGTCACTTCCCTCCATTTCCAGGCGATTGCCCAGAGGAACTGATTGAAGGCCAGGGTCAGCAAGGCGAAATAGGATCCTTTACTCCGCACACAGAAAAACCCGATAAGGGCTCCGCCGGCCGCTGCCGCCAGCGCCCCGAGTAGGATGGCGGCCATAAAGGGCATCCCCGCCACCTGCTTTAAGGAGATGGCCGTAACATAAGCACCGAGGCCGAAGTAAGCGGCGTGACCAAAGGAGAGCAGGCCCGCGTAGGCGAAGAGGAGGTTGAAGCTCACGGCGAACAGCGAGAAGTAAACAATCTCGGTCAGCATCCTGGTCTGCACGACAGTCAAAACCCAAGGAGCTGCCAAGAGAAGTGCGGCAAGCCCAATGGCCAGGGCAATTTGGAAGAGGAGGAAGCGTTTCATACCTTCTCTCCAAAGAGCCCCGTGGGCCTTATTATGAGCACCACGGCCATGAGTAGGAACTGGAAAACCAGGGCCAGGCGGGGGATGAAGAGAATCCCAAAGGATTGCAGCTCTCCGATCATGAGGGAGGCCAGAAAAGCTCCGGGAAGGCTACCGAACCCACCCACCACGACCACTACAAAGGTGTCCACCAGCATGTCGAGACCCATCCCCGGATACGTGCTAAGAAATGGGCCTGCTACGACACCGGCCAGGCCCGCCAAAGCTGTGCCGCCCGAAAAAACACCCAGAAAGAGCCGTGGGACATTGACACCGAGAGCATCGACCATTTGGGCATCCGATACAGCCGCCCGTATCCTAATGCCCACGCGGGTCTTCAGAAAAACATAGAGCAATCCAACCAAAACAATGGAGGATATTACCAGGATAAAGAGACGGTACACCGGATATTGAAACCCCAGAAGATGCACGGACCCGGAAAGAGCGGGAGGGGCGTCGACAGGCCGAGGGAAGTCGCCCCAGATCCACTTTACCGCTTCAGTGATCACAAAGAACACTCCGAAGGTGATTAGTAGCTCAAAAGCATGACCATAGCTATGCACTTTTCTCAGGAAGAACCGCTCCACTAGGGCCCCTAGAATGCCCACACCGACAGGCGCCACAACTAGGGCAAGCCAGAAGTTTCCTGTAGCCATCAGCACTGAGCAACCCAAATACGCACCCAGCATGTAAAACGCGGCATGAGCAATATTGAGGATGTCCATCATTCCGAAGACCAAGGTCATGCCGGATGCCACTAGGAAAAGGAGCATCCCATACACGAGGCCGTGCAGAGCCTGTATGATGAGGAGGGAAGCCGTCAGTTCCATGAATGTGGTCCTTATCCCTCAGCCTTTGGGTTTAATAGCGTGAGTGCTTTGCCAATCTTCTCTTGGCCTGAGTGCTCCTAAGCGTAAACCCTAAGATGAAATCGGGTAATTTCTCGACTATTACCCCTTTCTTGGGGTGAAACCAAAGTCTGATGCGACAAATCACTGAGTCGATCATGAAATCGACCAGTTCTTGATCAAGAGGAAGGAACGAAGGCGCTGGGGACCGATTGCCTGCGCATAGCCTCCCCCATCTGTCGCTTGACATGGATATCACATACTATCAGCTCCAAATTCTTGCCCAAAACCCCTCCATGGGCGTTGGTCTCCTCAAGAGAAATGGAGACCCGCTTTCTGGCCTTTATAAACCTCGGCCCTTCTTTGTGGCCTTTCCGCGGCTAATCCGATGTGGACGTTATCTGCCGCCGAGGAGTGGCCTATGTCCCCAGGCCCTCCAATCGGAATGAGCAAAATCGCCATAAGAGTTCATACGACCTTGGGTTTGAATGTTCTCTCTTACATCTGGTGATTATGAGTCCGACCAGCCCGGAATCATGCTGCGGTCTTGCCATTTCGGGCGCCTTGGTCATAGTGACGGGTTGCGGGCCTGGTCTACCAGGCCCCGGAAGGGCCCTGTACCTCCTCCCACAAAAAACCAACAGAGGCAAAACCGTCGTAAGATTGACGGAAACGTCTGTTTTAAGGGTTTGTTGAGCATACCTCCCCCCACTGTTACCAGGTCAACCAAATTCTTGGATGTGGCGGCTTACCCGAACGCAATTGCGCAGTCTCCGGCCAAAGGGAAGATGCGAGCCGCATTACAAAGCAGCCGAAGAATTGGATATAATAAGTAAAGAGAATGCTCCGTTAGTTGCGGCGTTGCCCCATCGCAGGCTCCGATCACCTAAGCCCCAACCGGGGAGCATTCTCTATAATAATTTAGTCATTTTGGGCATGAGAGCACGGATTGCTCTGCTCAGAGCTACTCCCCGGTACTGCCTCACGTTTAACGATCTGCTAAAAGCTGAAATGACAGCTGGAAGGCAAGAGGGACGAACATGTGTGGAAGGTTCGTATTGATGACCGTAGGTAGAGATCTGACCCAGCATTTCGGACTTAAGGAAGACGTCGAACTGGAGCCACGGTATAACATTGAGCCTACTCAAGTCGTTGCCATCGTGAGAAATGAAGAAAGCGGTGGGCGACGCGAGTTAAGACTCGTCAAATGGGGGCTCATCCCATTTTGGGCCAAAGATCCCAAGATTGCCTCAAGATTGATCAATGCGAGATCTGAGAGTGTGGCAGAGAAACCGGCCTTTAGAGCAGCATTCAAGAACAGACCGTGTTTGGTACCGGCTGATGGTTTTTATGAATGGAAGAAAACCAAAGGCAAAAAGCAACCTTATTTCTTCGGCCTGGCCAACGGCAAGCCACTTGCATTCGCCGGTCTTTGGGAGCGCTGGAAAGCGCCAGACGGAGATATCATCGAGTCCTGCACTATTCTTACGACAGATGCCAACGACCTACTGCAACCTATACATGATAGGATGCCGGTGATCTTGAAGCCCGAAGATTATGACTTGTGGCTAGATCCAAAGATAAAGAAGCCTGAATTGGTGAAACCATTGTTGCAACCATTCCCTCCGGACCAAATGGCCGGGTACCCCGTCAGCGATAAGGTGAACAAGGCCGATCATGAAGGTCCCGATTGCGTGCGTCCTCTTGATGCCAAACTATGAGGACTTCTCAGGTCGATGAAATTTGGCCATATTTTGTTTTCCTCCTGAGGGATTCGCTGGGCGGTTTGTGCCGGATTTGTGCCATTGGCCTGTGTAACGTCCTGATTTGTTGTGGAAGGTGGCAACGGGTGCCAAAAAGGAACTGTTTGAGATTACAGATATTGTTGTAGCTGGCCCGCCCGAAAATCAGGTAGTATCCCCTGTGGGCATTTTGCGGACACCTGTCAGAAATTGTTGTGATCTGTGCGGATTTTTGAGGCAACGGGCACAAGCAAGCAGTTGATATTGTTGACCCTGTTTCACGACTCCGGGAATGGGGTTCAGGTGGTCGCTGGTTCAAATCCAGTCGCCCCGACCAAAAAAAAAGACTAATCGAACCGTTGAGTGAGCGAAGCTGATTCGGCGGTTTTTCTTTTTGTGTGCCCGACGCAGCAACTTTAGGCGAACAATTGGTTGGCGCTTGCATTCCCGAAGCCGAAAGCCATGCCCATGGAAAATAGGTATGGTGACCCGGGAATTCCATGTCTCAATTCAACATCTTTTTGGCCGAACGCCGAAACCAATCAATCAAGTTCCTCTTCTGGATTCATCTTGTCGTCAAGCACTGCCCGGACGACCATCAGGACCTGCCGCACATCATACGGCTTGTCGATAAACCCCTTTGCCCCTGAGGTCAGGGCCTCCCTGGCGCTATCCTTGCCGGAGTAGCCGCTTGCAATGACCACCTTAACGGCCGGATCAAGGGTCAAGAGGCCCTCCAGGCATTGCTTGCCGCCCATCTCCGGCATTATGAGATCGAGGACAACGAGTGAAATCTTCTCTCTCTGCTCCCTGTATAGCTCCAGAGCCTCTTTACCGTTGGACGCCGTGACTACGTTGTATCCGGATTTTGTGAGAATCCTGGAGCAAAGGTCGCGAATCATTTGCTCGTCATCGACGAGGAGAATCGTTTCAGATCCGCCTGGTGGCACCGCCCTGGTCTCAGTCGTCCGCGTCTCCCCACCTGACTCTAGCGCAAGAAAATATATCTTGAAAATTGTTCCTTGACCGGGCTCGCTGTAACACATGATGTGACCGCCGTGCTGCTTGACGATCCCGTAAACCATGGCGAGCCCAAGCCCCGTGCCCTCGCCTGGGCCTTTAGTGGTGAAGAAAGGCTCAAAAATGTGCTGCACTGTGTTCTTATCCATGCCTTGCCCCGTATCCGAAACGGACAGCATCACATAACGCCCCGGCTTGGCCTCCAGATGATCCTTGCAGTAATCCACGTCAAGAATCACGTTCTCGGTTTGGATAGTAAGTTTGCCCCCTTCGGGCATAGCGTCTCTTGCGTTCAAGGCAAGGTTCATCAGGACCTGCTCCATCTGCGTGGAGTCGGCATTTATCGCGGCGAGTTCGTTGGCCAAGATGAGTTTTATTTCTATCATCTTCGGCATGGTGCGGGAGAGCATTTTATCCAATTGCACTATTCGCCTATTCAAGTTTAGAGGACGGGGCTTTACCTCGGTCTTTCTGCTGAAAGTGAGCAGTCTCTGCACCAGGTCCGCGCCATTTCTCGCAGCCTGATATACCTTGGTTAAGTCCTCCCTGTACTGCGCAAGAAGGTCGCCATCAGCAAGAATCAATTCGGAATACCCGAGAATCACTTGTAAGAGGTTATTAAAGTCATGCGCAACACCGCCTGCCAGCGTGCCGACCGCCTCCATCTTCTGGGCCTGGAAAAGCTGTTGTTCAAGAATCCTGCGGTCGGTGATGTCGAGAATAACCCCAATAAGACCTAATACCGAACCATCAGAATCACCATAAGTGGCCTTATGGAATATCACCTCGCGTATTGACCCGTCGGATCGCTTCACAGAAGTCGCGTATACCTGCGCACCCGGATTGCGAAACAGCGTCTCATCATGCTGTTTGAAAATCTCAGCAGTCTCATGGGAAACCACATCGAAAACCGGTTTTCCAACTATCCTTTCTTTTGGCAAACCAACGAACTGAGCAAATGCGTTATTACAGCCTACATACGTGTGATTAACATCTTTAAAAAATACAGGTACTGGAATTGCCTCCATCAAATGAGTCATGAACGCCGCCTGCTTGCTCAAGGCCTCCTCTGCTCGCTTGCGCTCGGTGATATCTACAAACATAGCCCGTGTGCCGATTACCTCCCCGGAAGCGTCGACTTCAGTCGCTGTATGCAAGAGAGTCGGGATGAGTCTGCCGTCGCGCGTCAGCAGTTGCCGTTCGCCGATCAAAAATTCTCCATCTAGAGCCCGAGCGTACCCGCCGCGTTCAAGCAGTTCCGCGCGTGACTTGGGTGAGTAGAAGTCCGCCAAGGGGCGTCCCACTATCTCTTCTCGCGAGTATCCCACGGAACTCAAGAACAACTCATTGCAGTCGTTGATAAAGGGCACGCCCTGTTTATTCCTAGTGATGACATACATTAGGGGTGCATCCTCAAACAGGCGGCGGTACCGGTGCTCTGCCTGTCGGTGCAATTCCTCAGCGTGCTTGCGCTCGGTGACATTGTCGAACACAGCGACAAAATGTTCTCTTTCCGTGCTATACACGGAGATAGAAAACCAAATTCCCAGAGCATCTACATAGGTCTCAAGCTTCTCCGGAGTTCCAGTTAGGGCCACTCTACCGCAATCCTCAAACAATTCAGAATTCGACTCTCTTATTCCAGGGATCGCCTCGGTCACCTTCTTGCCAATGACATTCTTTAAGCTTGTCAAGCTCTCGAATGCTTGGTTTACATCGAGGAAGATAAAATCCTGCGGCTCACCATCTACAAAAAGCATCTTGCAATAGGCATAACCCTCAAGCATGTTGTCGAACAGCGAGCGATAACGTTCTTCACTCTCTCGTATAGCTTCCTCTGCCTGTTTGCGGTCAGTGGTGTCCCGTAACATGGCATGAATAATCATGCTTTCGCCGGAGCGTAGCGAACCGGAGACAGCTTCAACATCTCGTACAGTACCGTCTCGCCGCAAGAGACGCCATACGGATTGAGGGACCAAAGTTTGGGAGGCGAGCAGTATCTGCATGCGGTGCGCAACAAGGTCCCGGTCATCCGGATGGACCCATTCGATAGGGTAAGTTCCGACAATCTGGTCGGAGTCTGTCTCACCTAACAGTTGCATCGCAGCCCTGTTCACATAGATGATGCGGCCATCCTGGCTGACGACGATCGCATCCGGCGCCATATCGACCAAGAGGCGATACCGTTCCTCACTTTTTCGCAAGTCTTCTTCTGCCTGGTTGCGATCAGTGATGTCCATTCCCATTGCCAACAAATATGGCTCGCCCCCAATTGCAATGACTTCGCGTGAGACTAAAAGTACTCGATTTTCACCAGTTCGGGTTTTTACAGTTACTTCCACATTTCTAACTGAGCCCTTCGATTTTGCTTCCTCCATAATTTTGCGGTATGTTTCCTGATCGTATATTCCCAACTCTACTGTAGTGCGCCCAATCGCTTCTTCGCGCGTGTAACCGAATATTCTTGTCCATGCATCATTCACTTCCAGAGTTTTGTTGGTTTCCATGTGAACGATGGCAAGCCATGCCGGATTATTCCTGAATGATTTTGAGAACCGCTCCTCGCTCTCACGCAGTCGGGCTTGCGCTTGCCTCTGGGCCAGGGCGATAGCGATCTCGTCTGCGGAGCTTTCCATGAATTCCAGGAGTTCGGGAGTGAAACGCCCTTTGGCGCGGTCGTTCAGTTGCAGCAGGCCCAAGGTTTCATCACCGCTGCGCATGCGAAACAAGGCCACGGATTCGTAGCCTTCGCCGTTGCACCGATTGCGCGTCCGCGCCTGGCGGTCCCCCTCGGTGGTGCTTGCCAACAGTTCGGTGGTGCAGTTGGACCAGAAGCTGCCTTTGGCTGTGAAGAACGGCAGATTGGGGTTGAATCGCCCGCTCAGTATGTTGCCGCACATGCACTCAAGCACCGGATTGCCCGTGGAGTCCCTGAGCAGCTCGCCGGTCGCGTCGCGGCCACACAGGCTGCTTTCGGCCTGAACAAACTCCTGTGTGAAGCCCCGCGTCTCGAAATAAGGATAATCCTCCCCCTCCTTCAGCCGCACGCCCACCGCCTCGCAACCCGACCGTTTCTGAAGGAAAGCAGTGATGTTTCTTATCATCTCGTGCGTATCGTTCTGTTCGTTGAGCAGTTGCAAAAGAGTCAGTCTGGTTTCGCGTTCGTCGAGGCGGCGTTGACTGTCCGTTTGATCCTGGAAGACCAGCACGGCGCCAGTGATGGCCCCAGTCTCATCGTGGATGGGAGCACCGCTGTCGGAGATGGGATACTCACTCCCGTCTTTGGCAATGAGCAGAGTGTGGTTGGCAAGCCCTACGACCAACCCTTCGCGCAGCACGCGCGCGACGGGGTCTTCGACCTTGGCACGCGTCTCCTCGTTGACGATACGGAAAACCTCGCCAATGGTTTTGCCTTGCGCCTCGGCTTCTTGCCAGCCGGTGAGCCGCTCGGCCACCGGATTCATCTGCTTTACCAGACCTTCTACGTCGGTGGTGACTACCGCGTCGCCGATACTGTACAGGGTCGTGCGGAACTCCCTCAATGCTGCCTGCTGTTCCCGCTCTGACCGATAGAGATCTCGATAGAGGCGCACCTGTCGATACCTGTACCCATAGGCGGTCACGCTCCCGGCGAGCACAATGAAGAGTGCGGCAAAAAGAGCGACTATCCCTCCACGATAGCGGGCCTCCGCCAGGATCTCACTCGCATCCACTTTGGCCACCATGAACCACGGCGACCCGGCAATATGGCGCAGAGCTGCCAGCACCTCGACTCCGCGGTAATCCTTTCCCTGGAATACCCCCTCCTTTCCCAGGACCGCCTGAGCTGCCGGAAGGTCGTGACGGGTTAAGGGTTCGCGGAGAGACAGGGCACTTTCGGGCCGATGGCGGAGGTCGTTCAAGTAGAGAACATCTTCGCCATCCCTGCGGACCAGGAGCGTTTCAGCAGTCCTACTCGGCGTTGGCCAAGACTGGATCAAAGGGTACAGGAGGGATTCCGCATTGCTTCTCAGAACCAACGCGGCAACGGGCTGGCCCGCGGCGTCCAGGATAGGCCCCACGGCGTCTAGATGGACCATCCCGGTCGGACAGCGGTATAGGTCGCTCAACATTGGAGTACGGTTGGTGAGAGCCTGCTCGACGGCCTTTTTCGTGGCAGCGCTCAGTGGGTGAGGCTGAGGCTCAGCAGACAGCAAAACATGGTATTCCTTGTCGAGAAGGAGAACGTCCGCGTAGCCCTCCTCCTTCTGTTCTGACCACCAATCTATCCTGTAACTTCGGCCGGAGCGATGCGTTGTTCGCGTCTCGGAGCCACTCCCGTATCGCTTGTCCAAAGAAAGGAGCCTTTGAGGACCGCGAGATGTCACCGAACCGCTCCCGCCTCCACTGCTGGATCTGCCCTGCTTTCAGCTTCCCGATGGCAGCTATTTCCTGGTATTTCTCTTGTCGGATCCGTTCCGTCTCGGATTGGTAATACTTGTATCCTCCAATCAAGAGAGCGCAGGTACCCAAGACGAAAAGGGCTACCCACAACCATCGGGTCGAGCCGGAATAGACGCCTTTCTCCATCGCACGACCTCCGCTAATCCTTGTCCGGAATCGCTGAACACACCCCCTCTGCGAAGCTCTTGGAACGTCTGACGTTTAGATCAATTGCTCCGCAGGCCGCTTAGACGTTCGGTACCTTGGGAGGAACGGACGCCTCTGCAGACAGGAGAGTTAAGCAGTAGATTGAAATGATGGTCTTTTCCTATTCTTCAGGATACCCGAATTCATATCTCGCCGTCAAACACTACGTCCGTGTGGCGGGATGCGGTCAGGTCCTTTGCATTCTTGCAAAAAAACCAATCCGAAGGCCGACCAATTCTCCCGCCTCGAAGGGAAGGCGCCGCGTTGCCACCTGAAGCGAATAATGGTATAGAGGCTTGTTTTGCGTGAACACTGGAAGGGTACAGGCAAGAACTTTATACAGATAGATGCTCATGTTAACGCCTCTGCGTAATTCCTCACGATGTTCAAGGGCAGGTAGCGAAATTCCATGCGGTTTCTAGTCCTGGGGCTGCTTCAAATTTGCAGGCTTTCACTAAACCATCCTCGTGCGATGATAGCCGCGTTCGTGGCTCTTTCAATGGCCGGGTTTTGTGCCGTGCCCTTCATTAGGGTGAGCAGCGATATCATGTCCGGGGTAGGACGTGACAATCCGAACATAAGGCTCACTTTGGAAAACAGTTCAATTTTCGGGGAGCAGGATGCCTTAATTCTCGTATTGGAATTTCCGGAACCTCCAGGAGAGATTCGCCTGCCGTTTATACGTGAGCTTAGCGAGTACATAGCCCAACTCCCTGGCATCCACAGAGTGCGGTACCGCTTCATGGATCCGGAAGATCACGAGCAAGCCGCTCAGCTCCTCCAACGATTCCTCCTCGGTATGAATTCGAGCGAGCGACAGGAAATCCATCGGATCTTCAGCGTGCAGGGCATAACAGACGCCCTAAGACGAACCCGAAACCGCCTCTTTCTCACGGAAAACGCTTATCTTCAGGAACGACTCCTGGAAGATCCGCTGGAGATTGGTCAGTTCGTGGCCCGCTCGATGGAAAAAAGAGTGGGTTCCCTCAACCTCGGAGATCCTTACCTGCTGATAGCAAGCCCGGACAGTACCCTGTATTTGATTCAGATCACTCCGGAGTTCCCAAGCACGGAGGTCGGTCGAGGCAAAGAACTGATAGATCTGTTGCATAACTTAATTCCAGACAAGATCTCACAGTTGACAAAAACCATCCCCGGCATCCCGGAACGGTCGCGAGACATTAAATGGTACCTGACCGGGAAAGCTGTCTTTCATTACGAATCGGACATGATTTTCGACCGCGAAACAGCGACCCTCATCCTTTGTTCGTTCGCTTTGGTGGTGAGTTTGCTGCTGTTCATGTACCGCAGCTTCTGGTCCGCGGCCGTCTTGATGACTCCGCTGGTCGCGGGAATAGGCCCCAGCTACGGAGTCATTTGTCTCAGCTACAACGAAATTAACCCTGTGGTAATGGGAGCTACCGGCATTTTGCTAGGTCTGGGCGCGGAGTATGGAGAGCATTTGTGGGGGCGCATCAGGGAAGAGCTAGACCGAGGGTGCTCCAGAACCGAGGCGCTTGAAAGGTCTTATGCCCAGACCGGCCCCCCGGTAGTTCTGGGCGGGTTGACCGGAATCCTCGCGTTCCTCTGCCTTTGCTTTTCCAACCAGCCGGCGCTAAAGCAATTCGGGTACTTTGGAGCCACGGGACTGGCTCTGACACTTGGGTCAACTTTGCTCCTGGTCCCCGCAATATTTACCATAGTGGCGTCCCGTAAGAGAGACTATTTTCCGGGTGTGCAGGTGCCCTTTACTCTCATTTCCGGCTTGTTCCGAAGACGACCGAAAGCAATTGTGGCCATTTCAGCACTCTTGATTCTCCTCAGCATGGTGCTTGCCTCTCGTGTAACGTACGAGAAGGACCTCTTCAAAGTGTTTCTCGCCAGAGACATGGAATCTATGGCAGTGTCGGAGCGGATTTCCCGGAAGTTTCATTCTAATTTTTCTCAGCCGATCTTGTTGTCCTTTGACGTTGAGAACGTTCAAGAAGGTTTATCAATCCAAAGGTCTCTTGACGATATCCTGGAAAAGTTGATTGACAGGGATCGTGAAATTGCATCCTTTGATTCAATCTCGTATCTCCTGTCTCCCGAATCGGTGAGGATGACCAACACTGAGGCACTGGCAGACGTGGTCCAATCGTTACCTGATCTGAATGCAAGCTTCGAAGAGAGGCTGAAGCGGTCCGATTTTTCCAATTCCGCCGCTGAAATCCTGAAACGTTCATTTGATGGAATTGGAACGATTCTTCAGAAACTCAAACAGACCGAATCCGGTTCCTATGATGAGGTCCCGGAATTGGAAAAGTCCTGGTATATCGCACAAGTGGACGGTAAATACCGTTTTCTGACCCGCATACGACTCTCAGACAAGATTCGTGACCCTGCTGAACTTGCGAGAACGGATCAAGCCATACTCGTTGCTGTCGGCCGTCTCCCGGTACCTGTCAGCATCTCGGGGCCGAGAATGGCGATGGAAGCCATGTTGGCCACCCTGGTATCCGAACTCGTCAAATTGGGGCTTTATGCGTTTGTATTGGTGATTGCAGTCTTTTTCGTCCTATTCCCTCATCCTCTGGGGGTCGCCCTTTGCCTCATTCCAATGATCGGCGGTTTCAGCATCACCTTAGGTGCCATCGGCCTGACCAACATGGGGCTGCCGTTCTCAATCGTGTGTGTCGCTCCGCTGATCTTTGGCTTCGGGATTCATAACGGTATACATGTGGTCATGGGGAGTCTTCATGAAAAGGGTGGCTCGGTGGCCCGAACAGTCAAGAGAGTAACCCCCCGCTCCATGGTCACATCTCTGACGATCACGATGGGATTTGTGTCGATGCTTACTTCTCAACACTACGCCCTATCATTCCTCGGACAGACTATGGTCATCGGCATGATGGCTTCAGTGCCATTGACTCTCGTCACTTTGCCTGCTTTGCTGCTCCTGATTGAAAGACGACGGGCACGTCGTAGTACTAATTCCGAAAGCTAGAAAGCCATAATGAAGCATTTTCATGCCTGATACCAATGCGCTTTCATACAAGTGAACATCGCGGGCACGGAGGCCCGCCGCCACCACATTATGGTAGCGGCCGGCGTCCCTGCCGGCCATTGCTAATGTCACTTCTTTGAACGAGCATTGGTATGAAGCATTGGTGCAACGGACGTGTCGTTTGAAACTGTCTCAAAACCAGAATATCGGGACTGAAATGTCCCAGGTTTTGTAGGGGCGCTTCTCGAAGCGCCCCTACAGTAAGAACCTGTCCGGAGACTATTTTGAGACAGTTTCGTCCGGCTCGTCCGTGCACGGATGAGCTTCGCACATCCGTGGCACCATGAGTTCAATCTTCCGGCCATCGGGGATAAGCGGTTTCTTAGGAATGCACGGTCAAACAAGGAATAATCCGCTAAATCAAACACGGATCTGACAAAGCCCAGTTCCGTGGCACCCAGGCAGCCGGACAATTTCGCCGGAATTGCCAAGAGCGATGTGCGATTCTGCGCTGATATCAGTTTCTCCGGTCGGTTTCAGCCTGAATGCATTCAACAGTCTGGATGGCGATTTCAAGCTCTTCGTTTGTCGGGATCACGAGCACCTTTACCCGTGACCGGCCTGATTGAATCTCAGAGGTTTCTTTGGCGAGGGCCTGGTTGCGTTCTTCATCCACCGCGATTCCCAGTGAGGCCAAGCCTTCGCAGCAATGCCCGCGCACAGCCGGCGAATTCTCTCCTATGCCGCCCGTGAACACGAGAGCGTCCACCCCGCCCAGGACGGCAAAATACGCCCCGATATATTTCTTAATGCGATAGCAAAACATCTCCAGGGCGAGCATAGCAAGCGGTTCGCCCGACCCCGCCATTCGGACCACCTCGCGCATGTCGCTGGCGCCGCAGATTCCCCGAAGCCCGCTTTGATTTTCGAAGATCGTTCCGATCTCCTCGCAAGTTTTTCCTGTGACTCTGGCCAGATACCCCTGGATGGCCGGGTCAAGATCGCCGCACCGGGTACCCATGACAAGCCCTTCGAGAGGAGTCATTCCCATCGAAGTATCAATGCTTCTGCCTCCCTGTATCGCCGTGGCGCTGGCCCCGTTTCCGAGGTGCAAGGTGATCAGGTTCACCATTTCGAGCGGCTTGTTGAGATGTGCTGCGGCCTGTTTGGCCACATACCGGTGCGAAGTCCCGTGGAATCCGTACCTGCGCACGTGATGCTGCTTGTAAAAGGAATAGGGGAGAGCGTAGTGGAACGAATGGGCCGGCATAGTCTGGTGGAACGCGGTGTCAAAGACCGCGACCTGCGGCACGTCTGGGAAATGGTTCCGAGCCACTTCAACACCCGTTAAATTGGCCGGATTATGGAGCGGAGCCAAGGGGATCATGGCCCGGATGTTGGAGATCACTCCATCGTCGATCAGGGTGGGTTCGCGGAAGGCCTCTCCACCATGCACAACCCGGTGCCCGATTCCGAACAGATCGCCAAGGTCCCATCCCTTCTCAGGATCGGAGAAGAAGTCCATGATGACACGGAATCCCTCGTGATGATTGGCCACAGGTTCCGCATGAATGTGCTCCGTGAACTCCCCGTTATTATCTCGCTTGCGGTGCAGTAGCCGGCTCTCTGTTCGACCGATTTCTTCCAAAATGCCGGCAACGAGCACCAACTGTCCGACCATGTCGAAAAGCTGATACTTGATCGAAGAACTTCCTGAATTGATAACCAGTACTTTCATGCGGGCTCCTGGATTGCTTGAGCCTGAATAGCGGTAATTGCTACGGTGTTGACGATGTCCGTAACGGTACAGCCCCGGCTCAGGTCGTTTACGGGCTTGTTCAGCCCCTGGAGCACTGGACCTATGGCCACGGCGTTGGCCGATCTCTGGACAGCCTTGTAGGTCGTGTTCCCCGTGTTAAGATCCGGGAAGACGAATACGGTAGCATGGCCCGCCACTTCGCTCCCCGGCAGCTTGGTTTGTGCAACGCCGACGTCTATGGCCGCGTCGTACTGGATTGGCCCCTCGATCTTGATGTCCGGGCGAAGCTTTTTCACAAGGGATGTGGCTTTCCTCACCTTGTCCACTTCTTCACCCTTGCCGGATTCTCCAGTGGAATATGACAGCATAGCAACATATGGTTCGATCCCGAACATTTTCGCAGTCTCCACCGAGCTGACGGCGATGTCTGCCAGTTGCTCAGCGCTCGGATCAGGATTCACGGCACAATCTCCGAAAACGAGCACCCGATCCGGCAAGCACATGAAGAACACACTGGAAACGATGGAAAATCCCGGGCTGGTCCGGATGACCTCGAAGGCCGGCCGGATGGTGTGGGAGGTCGTGTGAACCGCGCCGGAAACCATTCCGTCCGCGTGTCCGTGATAGACCATCAAGGTCGCAAAGTAACTGCTGTCCCCCATAACGTCGAATGCCATTTCCTGCGATACACCCTTGTGCGTTCGCATCTCATGATAGGTATGGGCGTAAAGTTCGCGTACCCGGGAACTCAGAGGATCAATGATATTGATCCCCTCGGCTTCTATCCCCAGCGAACTGATCTTCTGCCGGACCTCTTCCGGATTTCCCAACAGAGTGAGATTGACGACATCGCGTAGGAGCAGAATCTCGGCCGCCCTCAAGATGCGCTCTTCGGTTCCTTCGGGAAGCACGATGTGCTTGCGGTCCGCCCTGGCCCGCTGAATGAGTTCGTATTCAAACATCAGAGGCGTGACTCGGTGCGATCGAGTTACCGCAAGGCGTCCCTGCAGCTCATCGAAACTCACGCTCGCCTCGACGATTCCCAGAGCCGCGGCCATCTTTCTGGTATCTTCCGGGACAAGGGTGCCTCTCACAGAACTCACGTTAGTGGCAGTGGTGTACGTATCCGTTTCCACCGACAATATCGGAACCGAGGATGCCCCGAGCCCCTCGATGAGGCGCTGGACCTGAGGAGTAGGCTTGAATCCTCCTGTCAGGAGCAGTCCCGCAATATGAGGGTACGAGGTAGAAGCCTCGGCAGCCAGGCTTCCGACAATGATGTCCGATCGATCCCCCGGTGTGATAATGAGGTTCCCTTCTTCAATACGGTCGAGAAACTGAGGCAGTTCCATGGCCGCGACCTTGAACTGGGTCACCATGCGATTCAGGCTTTCAGCCTCTCCCCGCAGGCATTCTGCCTGCAAAGCTTGAGCAATCTCGGCGACCGTCGGTTTAGCCAGTATTCCGTGCTCAGGAATCACATAGCACAGGACATGGGCCGGAATCGCGCTTCGCAGCTCTGCAATAAGCTCCGCAACATGCGCAGAAGGTACCCGGTTGGCAATCACGGCCAAGACGTCGCATCGCCGTTGCTCAAGAGACTCGATCACAACCCTGATCGCGTCGACGATCTGGTGGGTCGTCTTATCGCGGCCCGTCACAATCGGAATCATTGCGCAACCGAGATTGTAGGCTATCTCTGCATTGAAGCCGAGTTCGAACGGCAGCGGTACACCGGCAGAATCAGTGCCCACGCAGACCACCACGTCACATTGCTGCTCCAGGGCCTTGTACTTATCAAGGATCAACTTGAACAGCGCTTCCTGACTGTCCCCGCCAACCAAGTCCAAAGCTTGTTCGTGCGTACACCCGTACATGGCCACATAAGGAAATCGGGAACCGTACCGAGCCAGTATCACGTGAATAAGTCGATCCGGCTGATTTTCGGACCCGATAACCGGCCTGAAGAACCCCACTGTCCGTCCTTGATTCCAGAGCCATTCGACCAGACCCAGCACCACAACGGACTTGCCGCTTTGGGCTTCCGAACCGGTTATGTAAATGCATTGTGGCATCCTTGTCTCCTCACTCTCTTTCAACGAACCGCGGGATCGCACTCCCCTTGCCGCGCCAATTTCCGTTGACATCGGTTGGGCGTGGAGCTAGTATATCAGTTTTTACAGCATGCTCGTCAATTTGACAGAGGAAAGCTCAATGAGGGTAGGACTCAAAATCTTCACCGGAAATTCAAACCTGAATCTGGCGACGGCCATCACCAGATACATGGGCATACCGCTCGGCACCGCCATTGTCGGTTCCTTCAGCGACGGAGAGATACAGGTTGAATTCAGGGAAAATGTGAGAGGAATGGACGTATTCGTCATCCAGTCCACCTGTCAGCCTGTCAACGACAACATTATGGAACTTCTCGTGATGGTTGATGCTCTCAAAAGGGCCTCGGCAAGCCGGGTGACTGCCGTCATGCCGTACTACGGATATGCCCGCCAGGATCGAAAAGTGGCCAGTCGTGCGCCGATTACCGCCAAACTCATTGCCGATATCATCACGGCCGCGGGCGTTGACCGAGTGCTTACTCTGGATCTCCATGCCGGCCAGATTCAAGGTTTCTTTGATATACCGGTAGATCATCTTTACGCGAGCCCCATAATGGCTGAAGCGATAAAGGCCGACCTCCCGATTTCCGAATGCACAATCGTTTCTCCTGACGCAGGCGGGGTCGAAAGGGCCAGGTCCTTTGCCAAGCGCCTGGGAGCCAATCTCGCCATAATTGACAAACGGCGCTCAAAACCGAATGAATCGGATGTAATGCACGTGATAGGCGACGTCGCGGGCAGAGATGCGATCATATTGGATGACATGGTCGATACTGCCGGGACTCTGGTCAAGGCCGCGGCTGCCCTCGAACAAGCAGGGGCCCGTAGTATCTACGCGAGCTGCACCCATCCGGTTCTGTCCGGCCAAGCGGTTGAACGAATCGCCGATTCGTCGATTAAGAAACTGTACATCACGGACACCATTCCGTCCGACGAAAAGATTGCCAAGTGCTCTAAATTGCACATAGAATCCGTGGCGCCCCTCCTCGGGGAAGCCATTAGCAGGATCCACAGAGAGATCTCGGTTTCCGAGCTATTTGTATGAAAATTTCTAACAGGAGAGCGTCATCCGGGCCGACACTTGAGAACCCGTGGCGCTCCTGCGGAGGCACCCATGAATAAAGTAACATTGTCAGTTGATCAACGAACCGAAACTGGAAAAGGGCCTGCCCGCCGATTACGGGCCGTGGGCAAAGCTCCTGCGATCTTCTACGGGAAGAAAACAGAGCCCATCAAGATCGCCATCGACGTTCACGATTTCAAGAAAGCTATCGAGCAAGCAGGAAGCAATCCTCTATTCGACCTCCAGATCCTCGGGAATGAGGGCACAACTACCCGGCGAGCCCTTCTCAAGGAAAGGCAGATCCGTCCCCTGGATGGAAGTCTCGTTCATTTGGACTTCCTCGAGGTTTTCATGGATGAATCCATTGAAGTGACGGTCCCGATTGAATTCGAAGGCAAACCCGTGGGTATCGATAAGGGAGGCGTCTTTCAGCCTAGCACCAGGGAACTTCGCATTTCTTGTCTTCCTGATAACATTCCCCAAGTCATCACCGTGGACGTTTCCGGATTGGACGTGGGCCACTCTGTTCACGTAGGTGAAATCCCACTCCCGGAAGGTGTTTCCGCGCTCCAGGACAAGGGGGTTGCGGTGGCAACGGTGGCAGCTCCGAAGAAGGCCGAAGAAGAGGCTGCTCCGGCTGAAGAAGCTGAAGCCGTGGCAGCACCCGAAAAGCCGGAAAGCTGAGCCCGGCATCATGGAGCCAGACGACAGACAGACCCTGCCCCGCGGACACTCGGATCGGCAGGGAAAGACTGTCTCGGAACGGCTGTTAGCGTGATTCTTGCTGTAGGGGCGCTTCGAGAAGCGCCCTGATTCCGGGCGGTTCACGAACCGCCCCTACACCACCCGCGTCGTCTCCACCCCAACTTTCTCGTTTTGAGACAGTTTCGGCACACCGGTCCCTGCCACATTGGGTTGGAAGCGGTGGCCATCCCCTTCAAGACCTACCTACGGCGCTCATTTGCTTCAAGCCCGCCCGGAAACGCGGACTGACCCAAATCCAAATCGGTGACGGATCGCGTCCACTGCTTTGTCCCTCCGGCTGTGTAGCGGGCGCTTGGGATCAAAGAGGTCCGTCTGTAGCACCGGATGTCCTATCCCGGAGAGTTTGACTCCTACCTGTCGCACCTTCACGTTCGTCGTAATGGTCTTTCCCAAGAGCAGGTCAATGAGCCTTAGGATCTCACTGGTCAGGTTTGTGGGCTCCTTTAGTGAAATGGACCGTCCGAAGTCAGTGAAATCCGCATGTCGGATTTTTAGGGTCACAGTGGCAGCTCCCTTGCCGTCGGCTCGTAGTCTGGCCGCAAGCTTTTCACCCAGTTCCCTGGCTACGGACCGGACGAACATGTGATCAGTGGTGTCTCGTTCCAGAGTGCGCTCTTTAGAGTACGATTTCTGGGAGTCCTGCCGCTCCGCCACAACCGGACGGCAATCATTCCCTGACGCGATTTCGATGAGTTGCTCGCCCCAGCGCCCGAGCAGACGAGACATCGACTTATGCGGTGCGCCGGCCAGGTCTGCCACGGTGAAGATCCCCGCCCGTTCCAATATTTCTTGCCCCCTTTTCCCCACGCCAGGTACCGAACTCACTGGCAGGCCACCGAGGATGGTGGCGGCTCCCCCCGGCTCCAGGTAGAGGAGCCCGCTGGGTTTTGCCAGGCCGGTGGCCATCTTAGCCCAGGTCCGGGTCCGTGCCAGACCGCCGGAAACGTTTATATCCAGGGTGGAGCGGATTTCGCACAGCAGCCGATGAGCCACTTCCCACGGCAGCGCCTGGTGAAGCCGTAATGTGCCGGTGAGGTCCACGTAACCTTCGTCTACGCTGGTAGCTTCTACGAGGGGCGAATATTTTCTCATGATGCTGAACATTCGACGGGAAAACTCAGAGTACGCCTGGAAGTTCGGATCAAGGAATACCGCCTGCGGACACAGCTTCCGTGCCTGAACAATAGGCATGGCCGAATGCACACCGAAGCGTCGGGCCTCATAAGAGGCCGCGGACACAACTCCTCGCTCGCTGCCCCCTACTATCACCGCGCGGCCTTTAAGTTCGGGGTGCAGTGCCTGTTCCACGGAGGCAAAGAAAGCGTCCGCATCGACATGTAGGATCAACCGATCGTTGGACATCGGTTAGGACTTTCTGTCGTACTTCCTTAGGAGCCCTACCACCACCCCTTGGATTATGACCTCGCTTTCATCGAACACCATGGCCTCAAAAGCAGGATTAGCGGGCTCCAATCTTATTCGATTCCCTACACGGCGGAACCTCTTGAGGGTGGCCTCGCTGTTGCGTATGAGGGCTACCACCATCTCCCCGTCTGAGGCCGTCTCCCGTTTTTCCACTATCACATAATCGCCGTCCAGCACGTGATCTTCCCTCATGGAATCACCCTTCACCAACAGCACGTATGTGTCGTTCCTACCTACAAGGTGAGCGGGGACGGCAATCTTGTCCCGGTCTTCTATCGCTTCTATCGGCAACCCCGCTGCTATGCGCCCGACCAACGGAAGCTCCTGCGCTGTGGCCTGAATATCCAGCGGTTCCGATAGGTCTATGGAGCGATTGGCGTTCCATCGTTTCGTGAGGTAGCCTTTCCGCGTCAGGTTTTCGACATGCGCGTGAATCGTGGATGGTGAGGAAAGCCCCAGGCCGCGGGCTATCTCCTCGTAACTCGGCGCATGACCGTGCTCCACCAGGAAAAGGCGTATATAGTCAAGAACCATTCTTTGCTTCTTGGTCAATGATTGCACAGACTAATGACTCCTGTTCTGCTGTTCGTGGGGTAGCCGATCAGGCTATACCACGATGGAGAATAATACCGAATATAACACGAAAGTCAACCGAAATTATAGCGAAAGTGGAAAGGGATTGGCGGAGTCAAAAACAAGGAATGTAATCCAGGCCGGCCATCAGCCGAGATGCCTTAGGCCCTCGGCAATTCCCGTCCGGCTTACTCTCATTGCCGGAGGCAAAGCAGCCAGCAGCCCGAGAAGAAATGACACTCCAACGATCAGAGCCAGCGTGGCAGGTGCAATCTCGAATACGGGGAGGAACGATTCGAGCTGAGCCTGGAATATCCGGCCTCCAGGGAAACTCAATGCAGCCCCCGCAATACCGCCCAGCATGGCGATTGCCACCGATTCCCCTGAAATCAGGAGGAAAAGAAACCAGGGTCGGAATCCCAGGGTTTTGAGCACTGCATATTCCGAGGACCGCTCGCGCGCAGTCATCGCCATTGTGTTTGCCAGCACGATTAGGATGATCCCGATCACCACTATGGAAATGACGTTTACAGCACCCACGATGGCGTCGGTCATGGATACGAATCCCAGTTGAAATGCCTTCTCGGTCTCGGTGATTGTCTCGGCGAGCGAACTCTCGAAAAGCGTATCAATTTCCTGAGCTATTTCTGCCGAGCGATCCGGATCCTTTATCCGGATCATGTACCACCCGGTCTTATCCGCTCTATCAGGCAATACTTTCCTAAGCATCTCATTCAGATAGTCCCATCTGAAGAAAAACGCAGTCTCATCCACATTTTTCCTTGCGCCCTTGTAGATCCCTCGAAGCACCAGTTCGACGTTGCCGGGGAAGATCGTCCCCTGCAGAGGGATGACATCCCCGATTTTCCATCCAAATCTTTCAACCAGCCTTCGCCCGGCAATGGCGGCATTTCGTTCGCGTCCGAAAGCCTCTTTTGCCGAATCAGACAGGATGAACTCAGGGTAAAGATCCAGATAATCAGTGCCGCTTATGGCAAACTGAGGGAAAAAGTTCTTTTTGTCCTTGTATATCCCCCCTGTACCATATCCCGTAAGCTATGCCCGTGACGCCGGCGACCTGAAGGATCTTGGTCTTGTATGCCACGGGCATGGAGTAAATCAGGGAGATTTTGTTCCGGGTGACCAGCCGGTTCTCTGACGAAGCTTCTACACCGAGATACCATGCGCCCACCAACGTCCTGAGGACTCCAAAGGCCAACATTGCCACTGCGACGCCTACTATGGTCAATGTCGAGCGGAGCTTGTGTCGAAAGACATTCCGTAAGATGAGTTTTACTAATTCCATAGTTGCTAACCGCAAACGTGACGTTCGGCGCGGGTGTCTCTCCTCGGGTCAACGTACACGGTCGCTCCGGAGAAGTTCGGACACTGCGTCGACCAGCTTGGGCACGCTGCTGAAGACTTGCTCTGAATTCTCTTCCGGACGCTGGACAACGATCACGCGGCACTTTTCCAGTTGGGCGGCCTCTATTTTGGCTGGAAAGCCGCCTTCCACACCACTGTCCTTTGTTACCAGAGTACCGATGCCAAATTCCCGCATTACTGCTCGGTTGGCTTCTATTGAAAATGGCCCGCGGCCTTTTACAATATGCTTGTCCGGAACCCCTGCTCCTCGGCAGGCAGCGATGGATTGCGGATGAGGGAGCACTCTAACCACCAACTGCACGCCGGTACGGCGGGCCTCCAGTGCGTACGGAATGATGTTTCTGGAGCCGGTGGTAAGGAACACAGGCCGGCTGAAGGAACATGCTGTCCTTGCCGCAAGCTCGTGGGTCCGAGCAAAGAATATGGGGTCCCCATCTTTTGCGGCAGGCGGGCGCATCCACCTGAAGTAGGGAATGCTCAGGTGAACAGCCACTTTTTTTGCGTTGGCATGGGCGACTAAGGAATAAGGATGGGATGCGTCTACAATAGCGTGGACACCGCGTTCAGCCGCGAGCTGCGCCATTCCTTCTCCATCGAGTATACCGGAGCGGCTGGCGATGTTTGGATGCGTTCCCACATCAAGAGGCACTTGCGTAGCGGTAGAGACAAGAACCTTAAATCCTGCGACGGCCAAAGCCTCGGCCAGTGGAGCCGTTTCGCTTGTACCACCAATCAGGAGAATCATACCCTGTAACCACGTGGAGTAATAAACCATCCGTCAACAACCTTGGAGGTCCGATTCCCTATGATAACCACGCTTCTCATGTTGATATTCTGATCCAGAAAATGGTCGAGATCCGATAGTATGATTTCCTCATCCTCAGTGCCGACCGCTGTGCCGATTCCCACCGGCGTCTTCCCTTCGCGATACCTTCCGAATATGGATGCGGCTTCTTCCAATTGGTCAGAACGCCTCTTGCTCCTCGGATTGTACAACACCGCTACCAGATCTGCCGAAGCCACGGCTTCCAGTCTTTTCCGAATCATTTCCCAGGGAACAAGGAGGTCACTGAGACTGATGCATGCGAAATCAAGCATCAAAGGAGCCCCGAGTCTGGCCGCGGCTGCACTGGCTGCTGTAACGCCGGGCACGATTTCAATTGGAATGGCCACACCTTCGCGACCGGCCAGTTCCAGCGCAAGACCTGCCATGCCGTAGATCCCGGCGTCGCCGGACGAAATAAGCGCCACAGTCGCTCCTTGCTCTGCTCGCTGGATGGCCGCGAGGCATCGCTCCTGTTCCTTGGTCATCCCTGACGAAATGAGTTCCTTACCCTCGGTCAGATCAGCAATGAGGCTCAGGTAGCGGTTGTACCCGACAACCACCTGACTTTCGGCTATTGCCTGCTCGGCCCGGCGCGTCCTGTCCAGAGGACCTCCGGGACCAATACCCACAACAATCAGCTTTCCTCGGCCAGAGCTATCGTGATGCCGTCGTAGCTTCTTTTTGGCAGTACTAATCTTGTCCTCCTTCCCGCTAGCAGGGCGCACGGCTCTGCCACTGCGGGCAAATTAACTTTTTCTTCCACAAAAGAGAGAGTGGTCGAATTCACGGACAGACATTCTGATCTCTTCCGCGGTCATGAACCTCAAAGGGACTCCAAGCTCGCGAGCCGCAGCCAACAACCCCTCTTCGTCGGCCTTGATGCTTGCGGAACTGAGCAGTCTGACCTGCGGGAGGTTCAAATCCGCTTCTTTCAAGGCAGCGTGAATAGCTGCCACTATTTTTTCAGATTTAACCCCTCGGCGGCAGCCGACTCCCACGATGACTCTTTTCAGCGCCTCGGTGGTGGTGGATATCACCGGCTCCGCGGCAAGGATGTTCCCAACCGCGACAGCCAGTTCATTGGCCCCGCCTTCATGACCGCTGAGCAGGCTGATTGCCCATCTTGCGCCCACGTCTACGACCACCACCGCAGGGTCCTGGAATTTGTTTTTCAGATTAGGGGCCAAAGCCCTCACAACCACTCCGCAGGGAGCGACATAAACAAGGCCCCCATGCTTGTCGAAAATGCGGCCGGTGAGTTCCACTATGCTGGCGAAGCGCTCTGCGTCCCAATTCCCCTCTACATTTTCATGAACATACATGTCGGAATTCGGAATGGCGCGGCGTACGCGATCCGCAAGCAAGGCCCCCTCTTTGGAAAGAGTCACCAGTCCGATAGTCATGCTTTCTTCCCGATCCGGTATTCATGGGAGAATGCAGGGTCGTATAGCTTGGATACGGGAATGTCTCGTGAGAGTGCGGGCCCTACAATAATCATTGCCGTCTTGTTGATCTCAGCCTTTCGGGTCTTGTCTGCAATATCAGCCAGGGTCCCGCGAAAGATCTGTTGGTCAGTCCAGGATGCACGGTGCACCACGGCTACCGGGCATTGCGGCCCGTAGTGCTCGGCAAGCTTTTCCGCCACTTCCGTCAGCTTGTGAGCGGACAGAAATATGCAGAGAGTCGCGTGGGCTCGGGCCAGCACGTCAAGCTCCTGCTCCGGCGGCATGGGGGTACGTCCGGAAGTGCGAGTCAGGATGATAGTCTGAGCCACCTCAGGAGCGGTCAATTCCACACGTAACGCCGCGGCGGCAGCCTGAAACGAACTTACACCCGGCACAACTTCATAGTCGATGCCCCATTCATCCAACAGATTCATCTGTTCTCGTATGGCCCCGTATATGGATGGATCTCCTGAATGGAGCCTTACCAGATCGATGTCTCTCCGGCGAGCATCCTGGAAAAGTCGGCCGATCTCTTCAAGATCGAGGCCCGCAGAGTCGTGCCTCTCGGCCTTATCAGAGAGTAAAGCCAGAACTTCATGGCTTATCAGGGAGCCTGCGTAAATACAGATACGGCAATTCCGCAACAGGCGCTCGGCCTTTATTGTCATAAGCTCCGGATCTCCGGGACCTGCGCCTACGAAGTAGACTTTCATGAAGTTTTGCCGCCTTTCCCACGCACAAGTATGATCGACAAGTAGCCGGCTTCCGACTCCTCGCCCCTCAAATTGCGGAGGTCTGTTTCAACGCGTTGAGCCTCCATGCCCGCATGTGAAACAAAGACTCCGTTCTCCATCGCGCCGACATCTTCGAGCAGATCAAGAATCTGATTCAGACGTTTGCCTATTTTCATCAGCACCACCGTCCCGCCCAGGGATATTGCGCGGCGCACATCCTCCAGGTCATCTGCGGTGGGAACGATGGTAATCGGCTCCTTGGCTTCACCTACCGGGAACTCTGCCAGGGAGGCAGCCGCACTGAATGCCGTGATCCCCGGCACCGTGACCACCTTGATGTCGGGAATCTTCCGGCGAAGTGCTCGGAGCATGTAAATATAGGTAGAATATAGCAAAGCGTCACCAAGGGTGAGAAAACAAGCATCCGCGCCGGTTTCGAGGACCTCTGCAATAACTTTGGCCGATTCTTCCCACCGTTTCTCGAGTTCCGACCGATCCGTCGTCATGGGGAAGAGGATTTCGTGAATCTCCGCCTGTGGATTAATATGTTTTTGAGCAATGCTCAGCGCCACACTCTCCGCGCCCTTTGCGAGCCTTGGGCACAAACACGTGAGCGCAGCCCGCGAGAATAGTCGCTCCTTTGACCGTGATGAGGTCCGGGTCACCGGGCCCGACTCCTATTCCGTAAAGCGTTCCTTGTTTCATGGAAGCACTTTTCCTTTGATGATGAGAACAATGGTACTCGGCGCGGCATCCAACGTGGTGAGATCAGCCGAGTTAACTTCTCGGACCTGTTCGTCGTCCATTGTGAGGTTTTGGCAGACGAAAATGCGGCGGTCTCGGCGGCCGATCTCTTAAGAGATGATCCGCAATCCACTTGGTAGCGCCTTCGCGGCCGCAAAGGACCGCGACTTTGTCCGCATCGGCGAGATGGGCATAGTTGACCGGATACTCCTTGTGGATACTTATGATACGAGCGTCGGCCCAGTCAACTCCGATGCGTGCAAATGCCGTCTGAACCGAGCTAACCCCTGGAATCACCCGGCACCGAGTGCGGCCGAAACGCTCTATTACCGGCTTTGCCAGACTGAACAGCCCCGGGTCGCCGGTGACCAGCACAGCGATCCGCTGACGATCTGCTCTCACGGCAATATGATCCAGCACCTCGCCAATTTCCGCCCCCACGACAATGCGCTCCGCAGGGCTGGCCGGGAAAAGGTCCAGCAATCTCTTGGCTCCCACCAACACCTCTGCCTGTTCAATGGCTCTCAACGACGCAGGGGTGAGGTAATCCAACGAGCCGGGTCCGCAACCCACTATAGAAATGGATTGAAACTCTATTGCCATGCGGAGAGTTCTCCGTCTGATCCCAGCAGACTCACTCCGGATGTTAACCAAAACAACTGCCGTCCGGCATCGCTTTTGAATTCTAGCATCAATAGCCTTACGAATCTTGGCCGCCAATTCAGAGGCGAGTCGGCCGCGATCAGTCCTCGGGTAAAGCCGCGAAAAGCCCTTCCACTGTGAGGGATTCAGGTACTTCCCGACCGAGAAGGCCGCGTGCCAGTTCGGCAACCGCAGGCACAGCAGGTGTCGATCGTGACGAATGGGTGTCCCATTGACCTTCGGGCAGCTTTGCGAGCTTGCCTGGATGGCCCAGCACCAGCAATCGCTCGAAGTGCTGTCCCGCCGCCTCATCAAGCATGAATCCCCACTCGTTGCTAACTTCAATCAATTGCTCCGGGGAGAGGCGAAAATACCGCCGAGCCGCCTTTTCGCCGATGCGGCCGGGGACAAGGACCGGAGCCTTGACGCCGCACGCCTCGGCCACACTTAGAGCGCACTTTAGAGCATCCCGCAGGGCTGTTCCGCTGAAGGGACGAACGATTCCCGAAGTTCCCAGAATCGAAAGGCCGCCTTCCACCCCGAGCCGCGGGTTGAAGGTTTTTGTCGCAAGCTCGTTCCCGCCCGGGATGGAAACAGTAACTCGTACCGGGCGTTCTGTAACTTCACGGACCGCTTCCCGAATCATGCGTCTCGGAACAGGATTGATAGCGGGCTCACCTGGCGGGACCGAAAGCCCCGGCTTTGTGACCGTGCCTACACCTGCCCCTGCGGCAATGGTGAAGTCCTCGCTTGTGTTCCACACAACCGACGCAACTACCGTGCAGCCATCCGTCACATCCGGATCGTCGCCCGCATCCTTTCTCACGGCTGCCTCAGCAGCATTGCCGTCTCCTTTGGTCCAGACCGTGGGCAGTCTCACACGTGTTCCGTCGGGGAGGCCCACCTCAACTTCCGAGGGTATCCAACAGCCGCACAAGACCATTGCAGCAGCTTTAGCCGCGGCTGCGGCACATGTTCCAGTTGTAAAACCGGTTCGGCCGAAACTCATTGGTGGACTACCTCAGGAGGCCTGACGATCATATCTTCAGGGATAAGTTCAAGCAAACGCATGCGAGCCTCTCCGATGGTCAAAGGCAACCCATTTATGGGAACGCCGTCGTACTCCTTCATCTTGTGAAGCAGGGCAGCGATGTACGGGAGCCTGAGGCACGCGCGGTCGATCATCTCGTGATCGCAGAAGATTTCGTCTGACGGGCCTTGCTTGAGCACTCGACCCCTGCCCAGCACGTAAATCCTGTCGGCAAAAAGCGGTAACAGGTCCACCGAATGAGTGGCAAGAATCACGGTGATACCCTGCTCACGATTCAGCCGGTTCAAAAGCCTCATTATTAGGGCTTCGCCCGCGGGGTCGAGGCCGGCAGTAGGTTCGTCGAGAATCAGTATGGAAGGCCGCATTGCCAATACGCCCGCCATGGAAACCCGTTTCTGCTCGCCGAAGCTCAAGTGATGGATCGCGCGGCAGCGAAGCTCGGCTGCTGCGACACATTCCAACGCCTCGGTAACCCTTTGCTGGACTTCCGGCTCGGCGAGGCCGAGATTCCGTGGACCGTAAGCGACGTCTTCCTCAACGGTGGCAGCGAATAGCTGATCCGTGGGATTCTGCAAAACGAGGCCGATCCGTTGGTACAAATCTTTTCGAGAGAGTTTCCGTATATCTCGCCCCTCGATCCGAACGGAACCCTCCTGGGGGTTCAGCAGGCCGACCAGGACTTTCACCAGAGTTGTCTTTCCCGAGCCGTTGGAAGCGAGCATGGCAACGAACTCGCCGGTCTCAGCCCAGAAGTCCACAGCCTCGAGCGCGCGTGTCCCCTCCTGGTACGTAAAAGCCACTCCTGATGCTTGAACGGCTGGTGCTCGATTCACTTCGGCCACCATTCCGCCATGAGGTGAACGGCAACTATCCCTGGAGAGACAACAAACATGGTTTGCCAATCCCGGGCCTTGAGTTCGGGCAGCGGTCCTATTGGCAAGCGTCCTTGGTAACCCCTTAGGGTCATTGCCTCGTAGGTCCTCATTGCCTGGTCCATGGAACGAGCGACAACGGTCCCAGCCAGCACCCCTGCTGATGATAACGAACGCCCCAGGGTCGAATATCCAAGACGCACCCTCTGGGCTGAGGCTATATCAGCAGTCTGATCGAGCAGCACAAAAGTGTAGCGGTACACGAGCAGAGCGATCTCGACCCATCCTTCAGGGACATGGAACCACCGCAGCGCACCGAAGATTTTATATGCCGGGGTCACGGAACTTAGCAGCAACATCACACTGACCGCTCCGAGGACACGCGAGCCCAGGAGCACGCCCCGCATCAGGCCTTCCTCCGTCGCGACGAGCTTCCATCCTACGAGAGAGAATGACGCGACCGGAGTGGCGCCCGTGAGAAAAGCCTGTAAGACCACGAGGACCAGCACGATTCCCATCGGCATCACAAGCCTTAAAAGGACCAGTTTTACCGGCATCCTCAGCCACAACATCCCGGCCGTGCATGATACGAACGCAAGGAGCGGGAAAAAAGCCTGTTTTGAAAGGACAACCGTTACGATTAGAGTGAGGGCGATGATCATCTTTACGCGAGGGTCCATCCGCGTCAGAGCGTTGTCCCGGCAGGCAAAATATGTCTGAGAACAGCTCAAACATTTGACTGATTCTTTGCCCTGCTCGGCCGGGGCGCGAAGAGGTCCCGATAGTAGTAGCCCGCGACAAATCCGCCCACAGTACCCGCGATAAGGAAAAGGAAAAGCTGGATGTCTCCCTCACCAAAGTTCAAGTAGGGCTCACGAGCAGGCCGGCCCGCATCCTCAGCAAACTTCTTTACCACGGCGTCGTCAACCCCGGGCCATTTGCTGTCTGCGACGGCCAGACCGACAAAAACCGTAGAGTCAGGGCAAATAAGAAGTCCCCCGATGATAAAGGCTTTCTTCATAGTGCATCCCCCTTGGCAAGCATTCCAAGAAATTCGGGGCGTCGGTTATGGACCAGGCGATACGCTCCGGCACAGAGGAAACCCTTCCAGGATCCCCAGGGGAACCTGTGTAGGGACGAAGGCCAGGAGTATGGTGAAGAACATGGCTCCCGACGGAGCCATCCGCATGTAGCGCGGTCCCAGGCAAGAGATGTAACCGCGTACGTGGCCCAATCAGACAAAATACCAGCCATAAAAGCGGCTGACAATCGGCGGAGCCCCCATGCGCTTGGCCAAGATAAAAACACCCGTACCCCACAAATGCTCCCGTCACCCCCATGGAGAAGATGTCCGCGCCCAGGGTGGTCAAACCGCCGTGCGCCAGAAACAACGCCTGGAGTACCAGAGCAATACTTGCATACAACCACGGTCAGCGAGGGTCCGATAAGAATTGCCGCCATGCCGGTGCCGCAGGGATGTGAGCAGGTGCCTGCCGTGGGAACGGGAATAGGCATGCAAGAAATAACGAATACTGCCGCGCCCACCAGCCCTACCATGGCCTTCAGGTGTGGCTCTTCTTGGCTCCGAATCCGGAGATTTCGCAGTCCCCAGCCACGAACGGAACACTCAGCACGAACCAGAGAACCGCCCATTGCAGGGGCAAGATCCCCTCTGAGATGTGCATGGCATGAACCGCGGTTGGAGCGAGGACGAGGATGGCTGCAATAAATGGAAATATCACAATTTTATTACACTTCTTCACGTTCATTTCCCTCTCAATTTTGGCGGTTACGATCCTTTTCAATGAATTTGGCCGCCTCCGCAGGCTCCATCTGGACGAACTCGTACTGGCCCGGCGGCACAGGGTATTTTTTCCGTGGCGGGAGAACCAGATCTCTGACGTCGCCGCACTCCTCCGAGTCCATTATGCGCCTCTCCACCAAGTCCACGAGGATCTCGTCAAAACCAAGGTTTTTGCCCAACACGACCTTCACGTGTGGGTATTCGCAGGCCAACTCCTGCATCATCTCCGGAATGTCCAAGACCAGGTGCAGGCCGTCGTGCAAGAAGTACGGGATGACCATTACGTCGGTTGCGCCCTGTTCCATGCATTTCTTGAAGGTTTCGGGAAGATGCGGGCCGAGCCGCGACATGTAACAGACCTCCACCATGTCATATCCGTACTTTTCCTTCAGCCCTGCAGCCACTTTTTCCATGTGTTTACCAGCGTCCGGCACCCGACTGCCGTGCCCCAGAAGTATGATGGCGCTCTTGCCGCCGGCATCCTTCAACATTCCACACCTCTCCTTGCGAACTTACACATGCCGACCAGCCAGAGAGCAGAGAGCATGCACTGCGCTGACGGCCAGGGGACTCCCGCCACGGCGACCCCTGATTGTAATGTGCGGCACGCCGAGCGACATCAGCTCCTCCTTGCTCTCGACCACGTGAACAAAGCCCACGGGCATGGCTATAACTACTGCCGGCCTGACTCCTTCTTCCATGATGAGCCGATTCAGTTCCATCAGCGCTACAGGGGCGTTGCCGAAAACCGCAATTCCGCCGTTCAGAACGCCCTCAGCCTTACGCACGGCAAAGAGCGAGCGCGGGAGACCTCTCTCAATGGCTTTTTTGGCCACGTCTTCGTCTGCCACGTGGCACACAAGGTCTTCGGGTCCATAGCTCGGGTAGACCTGCCTGAGCCTAGTCATGGAGAGGCCGGATCGGATCATATTCGAATCCACAAAGATACGGCTACCCGAACGCAGCGCAGAAATAGCGGAATCGATTGCATCCGCCGAGAATTTCACGTCATCCGCTAATCCGAAGTCCGCAGTGGTGTGCAACATGCGCCTCACGACTTCCCATTGGCCCGGAGAAAAAGAATGGGTCCTAATCTCCTGGTCGATGATTTCAAATGAACGGGCTTCGATGGCTTCCCCGCTCATAGGTCCCTCATAGAGGGCGTAAACGAGCGGCCGTCGGGAAGGGGTAATTTCCATGGGCTTGTTCCTACATAAGGTCATTCGCGCCGGATGATGACTTTGCCGCGCAAGCGGACACAAAATGCTTTACCGCACCGCTTCGAGAGGCGAAATGCGCGTGAACGTAGCTCGCCACGGTCCTGCCTCTCTGAAATCCTTCCAGTACGGCCGCGTCCGAGCGCCGGCGCTTCACAGAATAGGGATGATTCCATCCTCCGTCCTCGATAGGGTGGCCGAGGAGTTCGGAGTAGTGGAACTCATGCCCTCGAAGTCTCTCACCCTGTTTTCCAAAAAGCGAATCTCGGGTCAGAGTGACTTCGACGTACGAGAGCGCTTTGCGTCGATCCAACATCCTGGTCCACTGCGGGAGCAGACCTACCAGCTTATGGCGCGCCGCGTCGCCGCATTCAATCCCCTGAGCAAGGTACATCAATCCGCCGCACTCTGCATAAACCAGTTTGCCCTCCCCCGCGAACCGCCGGACCGATTCGATCATAGTTGTGTTTCGGGCAAGAGCTTCAGCATATTCCTCAGGATATCCGCCTCCGATATAAAGGCCGTCCAGTCCTTCAGGCAGCACTTTGTCCTGAAGGGGGGAAAAAAGGACTAATTCGCATCCGTGCGCTTCAAGGGCCTCCAGATTGTCGCGATAATAAAAGTGAAAAGCCGCGTCGTAGGCCAGTCCCAGCCGTAGCCGTGTTGCCTTGTCCGCCTTCTCGCGGGGTGCGGAAGTTTTTGAAATGGCAGGGGCGGATCGGGCGATTCTCAAGATTTCGTCCACGCGACCGTGGCGTTCCAAAGCTTCTCCAAGGGCCTCCAATAATTGCTCCGGCACGTTACGGGCATCCGCAGTCACGAGCCCGAGATGACGGCTCGGAAGCTCCGGAAATGCACTGCGAGGGACGGCCGCCACAGCCTGGGGTAGTCCGAAGGCTTTGAGCGATTCCTCCAACAACTCCCCATGGCGCTCTGAGCCGCAATGGTTGGCGACAATCCCTGCAATGGTCAAAGCCGGGTCAAATTCTGTGTACCCTTTCACCAGGGCTGCCAGGCTCCGTGCAACCCCATGCGCATTTACAACCAGCAACACCGGAGCGTCCAGCCAAGTGGCAATCTCTGCGGGTACTGCCTGCGGAATCGACCGGGTCACTCCCATCAAAAAGCCCCATCACGCCTTCAATCACGGCGACATCGGCACTTGCGGCCTTTTCGAGAAAGAGACTGTGCACGTACGCCTTGTTCGTCATCCACCCGTCCAGGTTGTAGCAGGGCCTACCTGAAGCCAAGGTCAGGTAAGTGGGGTCAAGAAAATCAGGACCTACCTTAAATGTCTGCACACGCAGGCCGCGCTTTCGAAGCGCACTGACCAGGGCCAGCGTCACGGAAGTCTTGCCCACTCCGCTATTGGTTCCGGCTATTACTATTCTGGGGCACGGAACGTTCACATTGATCTCCGACAAGGTGTCTTAAAGAGCCTCTTCAACGAGATACAATCCTAGCCTACGATTGCAAGCCTGGCGCCAAGGAAAAGCGTCAAAGCCAATCCCGACGTTATCAGCAACAGAGCATTGGCACGAACAACGTGCTCGGGTCCCACCGACATCAACGGATCGCCTAGCAGTGGCTTATTCGACGGCACTCCGGAATAGTGGCTCAAGCCCCCGAGCTGAATTCCCAGTGCTCCTGCCACTGCCGCTTCGGCTTGCCCCGCGTTGGGACTCGGGTGTTTCAGCCGGTCACGGAGAAAGACTCTAAGCGAGCGGACCGGGCTGTGCAGCAAGAACATCGCGGCCACCGGCACCAACAGAGCACTGAGCCGTGCCGGAATGAAGTTCGCGATGTCGTCAAGTTTCGCTGAGGCCCACCCAAATTCCAGATACTTTTCATTCTTGTAACCAAATGTCGAATCGAGGGTATTGACTGCCTTATAAGCCATTATGCCCACCGCGCCGCCAATCGCGGCGAAGAAGAGCGGAGCAATAACCCCGTCAACCATGTTTTCCGCCACGCTCTCCACTGTTGCCCGAGCGATCCCAGATTCATCCAGTGATTCAGTGTCCCGGCCGCAAATCATCCCGACCCTTTGCCTTGCTTCGGGAAGCGAGCCTGAATTAAGGGCGTCAACAACTTCCGAACTGTGCGTGACCATGTCTTTTGCGGCTATGCCGGTCCAAAGCAACAGAATGGACACCAGATCTCCCGCGTAGGGGTGCACGGCACCGGCGCCGTAAAGAAGAGTCCACGAGATAGCGCCGGTGACGCCCACGACCGCGAAAGCGGTGACCGCACCCGCCATGCGGGGGCTTTTGATCATGCTACGGAACGGCGTTTCCACCCACATGGCAAATCGTCCGATCAGCCTCACAGGATGCGGGAACCATCTAGGATCGCCGACGAGCAGATCCAAGGCCACGGCCAGAAGAATCTGATACTCAAATCTCATGTGAGGCCCATGAGCCGATAGATTTGGTCCATTTGCACGCTGCGCCGCACCGATTCGGCCAGTCGGTCAAGCGCCGGCTCGATGTCATAGCGGGCACAAACCCGTCCTTTGGCCGAAAGGCCGCGACGGACGCGGAGCCGATCTATGAACCATCTGCGAAATTCATCCGAGTCAAAGACACCGTGAAGATAAGTTCCCCACAACCGTCCATCCGGAGATCGTGCGCCATCCACTGTTCCATCGTATTGCTTGAGCAGGGGCTCGGCATTCGATGATCGGCTCTGACCGTGATGAATTTCATACCCTTGGACGGTAAAGCCTGATTCCAGGTGCGTCGCGGTGACACGAGTGAGAGTCTTCTCCAAAGCCAGAACTGTGCTGACATTCAAAAGACCGAGACCTGGTATAGTCTTACGATCCGATTCCAGACCGTGAGGATCGGCAATGTCAGCTCCGAGCATCTGAAAGCCGCCGCAGAGTCCGACTAGCTCCGTGCCGCGGTTTGCGGTCAAATCCCTTATTTTGCCGTCCAGGCCGTTGTGTCTCAGGTACTCCAGATCACCTATGACGTTCTTGCTTCCCGGCAGAATCACCGCATCAGGCTGATTCAGGTCAGAGGCGGTCCTTACTATTTTCAGTTGCACATCGGGCTCGACACGAAACGCATCAAAATCCGTGAAATTGGAAATGTGAGGAAAATCGATTACGGCTATTTCCACACAATCGCCATCTTGGACAGGGTTATCGAAAATTCCGCATTTGAAGCTGACAGAGTCCTCTTCAGGCAAGCCCAGATCATGAAAATACGGCACAACACCGAATACAGGCCGACCTGTGTGGCGCTTCGTATATTTGATAGCATCGTGGAGAAGCTCTTCATTGCCACGGAACCGGTTCACCACAAAACCGGCAATCATTGCCCTCTCCCACTCCGCGAGGACTTCCATCGTCCCGATGAAGGATGCAAAGACACCTCCCCGGTCGATGTCACCGACAAGCAGGACCGGAGCACTCGCATGCCTGGCCATTTCCATATTCACAATGTCATGGTGCTTCAGGTTTACCTCTGCAGGACTTCCCGCGCCCTCGAGGACTATTACGTCGTATTCCGAGGCCAGTGAATCATAAGCCTCTTTTGCGGCCTCGAATGCCTTGGGCTTAAACCGGACGTATTCCATCACATCCATGTTTGCTACAGGCGTGCCCATTACGATCACCTGGCTGCCTGTATCGCTGTTAGGTTTGAGGAGAACGGGATTCATCCGCACATCAGGATCCAGCCTGCAAGCTTGAGCCTGCACCACCTGAGCGCGCCCCATTTCTCCACCTGTCCGAGTCACGAAAGAGTTCAGCGACATGTTCTGGGATTTGAATGGAGCCACTCTGTACCCATCCTGAAGGAGGATGCGTCCCAGGGCCGCGGTCAAGACGCTCTTGCCGGCATTGGAGCTGGTCCCCTGGAACATTAGAGCGGGAGTCTTACGGACTTGCCTTACCTTGTGCGAAGATCCGAGAGCTTTCTTCAGAGAGTCGCATAAGCGCTGGTTGTCTTCAGATGTCCGGTACCGCGACTCGAAAGAAACGTTTATCAAGCCCCTGGAAATTGTCGCAAACCCGAATGGCTATACCTTCCTCGAGCAGGCGTTGCGCCAGCAGCCCGGCATCGAATCCTTTGCGATCAATCCTTATCAACAAGAAGTTGGCGGTCCCTGGATAAACGGTCAGTGCCGAGATGGAGTTCAGCTCAGCCCCGAGGCTTAGTCGCTGCTCTCGCACGAGTCTGCGGCTGCGTTCAACGTAATCAATATCTCGAAGTGCGGCCTCTCCCACGGCTTGAGCGATGGTATTCACAGACCAGGGCGGCTGCACTTGACGTATCTTCCGGACAACGGAGGGATCCGCGACGGCACAGCCGAGGCGCAAGCCGGGAATTGCATAAACTTTGGTCAAGGAAAGAAGAACGATCACATTTTCGGGGCGGTCTACCGTCAAGCTCTCCATCCCTTCGACAAAATCGCCGAAAGCCTCGTCCACCAGAAAGAGCGTGGAAGGCTTCCGTGACGCCACTCTTCTCAATGCCTTGGCATCGTGCAGCACGCCGGTAGGGTTGCTTGGATTGCAGAGATAAACCAGCTCATTCCCGTGCAATTCAGCTTCAAGCTTGTCAAAATCCAGTGCAAACCCTTCCCTCTCCTCCAGTGCTATGGTCGCAATCTGCATGCCCGCGTGGGCCGCGCTTGAAAGGTAATCCGAATAGCACGGAACCGGAATAAGAGCCCGGCCTAAACCCAGTGCCCTCGGGATGAGATGAAGGATCTCGGTGGAACCGTTTCCCACAACCACCTCACCCGGTTCAGCCGCGTATCGGTCTGCAATGGCAGCCACGAGCTTAGTGCATGCAGGGTCGGGGTAATTAACCACAGAGCCCAGGGCAGCGCTCACCACGGAACGGAACCACTCCGGCAGACCAAGCGGGTTGATGTTGGCGGAAAAATCAAGGATATTCTCCGCCGGAAGGCCCGAGACGCTTGCCAGATATGTCAAATTGCCGCCGTGTTCAATTTCCATGACGAACTCTTTTTGAAATCAATTGTTTGATCCCACGCCTGATCCATCGAATACAGATAACGGATTCCTGGACTATAGCCATTGCTCAACTTTTTGTCCCATTTCCGGCATTTCACATTCACCCCGGTCCTCGGGTCGCAGTCCGGTCAGTCCCGCGCAGAACGCGGGATTGATCCGGCGGTAGTGCCGGCGTCCCTGCCGGCGGCTCATTGTGACCCCGCGTCTCGCGGGGAGGCCGGTCCTACTGGATTCCTGCCTTCGCAGGAATGACGGGGAAGAGGCCCGTCACAGTGAGCCTCCCGGATTCTTCATCTCGAACGGCCAAATGGACATTATTTTTGACACCTACTATATGAGCCGACTCATTTATCTGCTTCGGAAACAGATGCCTCTGCAAACGTCGCCACTTCTGTCAGTATCCGAACCGCGGCTTCCACCAGAGTCATCGCCACTGCGGCTCCCGTGCCTTCTCCCAATCTCAGGTCAAGGTCCAGCAGAGGCTGTTTCTTTAGGTGGTCCAACGCCACCCTGTGGCCCTGTTCCACGCTCCTGTGCGCGGCAATCATGTAATCCGCCGCTTCAGGAGCCAGGCCATAGGCTATCAAGGCACCGGCAGCGGAAATAAAGCCGTCTATCAATACCGGCTTTCGCATGGACGCGGCCCCTAGAATCAAACCTGCTATCCCGCCGATCTCGAATCCACCTACTTTGGCCAGGAGATCCAAAGCGTTTCTTGGATCAGGATTATTGACTCGGAGGATCTTTTCTATCACCGAGACCTTGTGCTGGAACTGGCCGTCATCAATGCCGGTTCCACGACCGGTGACACTTGCAGGGGAGGCGCCTGTGACAGCTGCGACAATCGCGCTGCTCGGCGTGGTGTTGCCTATTCCCATGTCACCTGTGCCGAATATGTCGAAAGAAGCTCCGAGTTCCAAGGCGATTTCGATCCCGGCTTCAATCGACCGCACCGCCTCATCGTGGCTCATGGCCGGGCCTTCGCCGATATTACGGGTACCGGCACCGATGCGCTTGGAAAAGAAGCTGCCGTCTTGGGGAGCCCCAGCGATGTCTCCCGCGACACCCATGTCTACCACTACCACGAGGGCATTGGCTACCCGCGCCATGGCGTTGATTCCGGCACCACCTTGCAGGAAGTTGTAAACCATCTGGACGGTGACTTCCTGAGGGTATTTGCTGACACCCTCTGCAACAACACCGTGGTCCGCGGCCATTGTGACAATTACTCTCTCTGCTACGGGCGGAGTCATGGATCGCGTAATACCGGCCAGATCTATCGCGAGGTCCATCAGCCGACCGAGAGCCCAGTGTGGCATGGTAAGTTGGTCGAGCCGTTGCCGGGCCTTTTCCCTGGCGGCTTGATCCTGGGGAACAATCTGTTTAAGGGTTTTATCCAGCAGCCTCATTCGTGTCTTCCTCTCTTCAGATGTAATGGGAGCCCGCAGGCTACCATGTAAACTTCATCGGCGCCCGATGCGATGACCTGGTTGCACCTCCCCACCAGGTCGCGATAGAGCCTGGACAGACTATTCTCCGGAACAATCCCAGACCCGACCTCGTTGGTCACAAATATGACCGTGCCGGCAAGACCTGAACAGGCATTAAGAAGTTCGTTGGCTTTGCCGGTTATATCTCCCTCTGATAAGCCGCTCTCCTCCTCGCGCGCTTCATACATGAGGTTGCTGATCCAGAGGGTGAGGCAATCGACGACAAGCACGTCGAAGCCCTGCAATTTCCGCAAAGTGCCGGCAAGTTCCAGGTGTTCCTCGATTGTGTGCCAATCGGCCTTCAATCTCTCCTGTTGGTGCTTCTTGATCCGTAGGCTCATCTCCTCATCAGTGGCAAGGCACGTCGCCACAAAGGCTCGGTTGCCGGGCAAAGCCTCTGCGGTCTTTCTCGCATATTCGCTCTTTCCGCTTCGTGTTCCGCCTGTTATGAGAATTACTCTTAGCCACAACTCTTTGTCCTTGATAACAGGTCCTGAGGGAGCAAATCGCGCTCGGAAAAGAGAAATTCAAAGGGTGGAGGGATCGCGATCCGGTAGGCTTGGCAGGACTTAATGTGTCCGGGAGGAGAAACGATCGCAAAGGGCCAAAAGAAATCCCCGGGCAAAAACATTACCCGGGGATGCCGTTTTTCATCCCTGTTGCCAGGCTCCCGATCCGCGAAGAGCGTGACACCCTTTTCTGTAGACAGGCAGGTCTTCTGGCTTCCGGTTCGTCCTACTCGCCGCCCTTCCCATCAATACTGACAGTGGCTATACGGCTTTCGTCCCCGGTCACAGCGGCGGGTCCGCAACGGATTTGCACCGTTTTCCCTCTAGTCCCCGAAGGGACTACCCATCCTATTCAAGCTATTCCAATTTTCAACCACCAACCTAGCAGTCGTTAGCTGGTTAAGTCAATCGAAATGCGCGCAATTCAGCAAAGTCGGCATTATGAGCGAAAATTAAGAGGTGATCTTTCAAAAGCAATAGTAGGACCGGCATCTTGCCGGTCCATAGCGGCGACCGGCAAGATGCCGGTCCTACTGTCGCTCAGGATTGGCGAGCAGTCTTCGCTCCAACCGTGACCGACCATTTGATCTGGCGATAAAGGGATCTGCGGGAAAGGTCCCGGTCACCGATTACTTTGCGTATCAAAGTCTCTTCGCTGGTGCGGGTCTTGTGAATAACTCGGGAAAGCTTCACACCTTCCAATTCCAGTAGAGCTCTCTTGATGTGAAGGCCGGAATCGTAACCCCCAATATCTCCATTTGTTCTGATGACGCGGTGACACGGGATTACGATGGGGATACAATTCCTTTTGTTGGCCAGGCCCACTGCGCGGGCGCCTCGCGGGTTGCCCACAGCCCTCGCCACGTCACCATACGAGCGGATCTGACCGTAAGGAATCTGTTGCAGTTGTTCCCAGACCTTGCGCTGGAAAGATGTCCCCTCAAGAGGATCCAACGGTATTGAGAAGCGTTTAGACTTGCCGGCAAAATAGTCGTCGAGTTCCTTGATTACACGTGCTGTGAGCGGGTCTTTTTCCGAAGACTGCTGAACGGCTGGCTTCGATATGAACGAGATCGAGCGCAATCCTTTGTCGCCAACCCGCAGTTCCAGCCACCCGACAGCTTGGGAATAATAATGGTGGATTCGTTCATGCTGATTCACGAGCTGACCTCCTCGGAGAAAAATGGTATTTACTCACAGATAATTTGCATCAATCTTACCAGTTACGCAACCGGGCGAATGCGTGTTCTTCATATGACGCATCTAGCTGGAAAGAAGCGCTCTGTCTTTGGATTTATGTCAAAAATCAGAGAAACCTGTGCTCATTCGCCGTACCGTTTCTTGCCTACAATCTCGGAGGAAGGATTCGGCCAGTCCTTGCCGGATACAAGATCACGAATAAATGCAATTTGAAATGTGTGCACTGCCCCTACTGGAAACGCTCCGGATCCGATCAGAACTTTGAAGGTGTGGTCGCCACCTTAACCCGCTTGAACAGCATGGGCGTACGAATCCTCATCCTTGAAGGAGGGGAACCCCTCCTGTGGCGTGACCGCGAAAGAAGTATTCGGGATGTGGTCGCCGCGGCAAGGAAGCTCTTTCCGTGTGTCTGCATGACCACCAATGGGACCCTCCCCTGGGGAGACCTGCCGCTGGATCGTGTCTGGGTGAGCTTGGACGGCCCCCCTCCCATTCATGATGAGATACGGGGAGAGGGTAATTTCGAGCAGGTTTGGGGGAACCTGAAGCGGGAGGGTAATGGCCGGTCCTTTGTCAGCACCACTATCAATGCCACCAACATCAATGCTATTCCGGATCTCTTGACCTTGTTAAGAGGCGTGGTGGAAGGGGTGACCATCCAGTTTCATTACCCGTACGAAGGTCTCCCCGATCCGCTCTTCATTCCGCCTGTGGAAAGGAGACCGATATTGGAGGAACTGATTCGGCTGAAACAATTGGGTTATCCGGTGGCCAATTCTGTCAGCAGTCTTCGAGAATTAAAAAACGAACGCTGGACCTGTGAGGACGGGCTGTTGGCTAATGCGGAACCCGACGGTGTTATTCTCCACGGGTGCTACTTGAAGAACCGCGGCGCCTCGGAATGTTCCTTGTGCGGATTCACGGCCCACAACGAGATGTCTCTGGCCTTCCGAGGAGGATTTCAGTCGATATTGACCGGCGCAAAGATCTTTTTCAGCGGGTCTTCTGTCAAAGACGCTTCCATCACAAATGAGAAAAGTATATGATACGGCTGAATATAGTGGGAAAATGCTGAAACAGGGGAGGTGGTAGAGTCCTGGTGGGCTCCGCGGTCTTCAAAACCGTAAGCAGGGCGCTAGTACCGTCCTGGGTGGGTTCGATTCCCATGCACCTCCGCCAACCCCTCCAGCTTTTGACCGATTCTGGCCACAGCTTGAAGCATCCAGTGTGTCCCCCCAAAATTTGCCGATGTTTTGTCCAGAGTTGATATGCCAACCATCGTTGATAAATCTGAGTGGTAAGACGGGAATGTGCAATCAAGCCGCTTTATCGAAGCATTATTTTGTAGTGCAACCGCGCTCGTTCTCTTTTGTCTATATTATTAAAGCTTCTTTTTGGAGGCTAATAGCTGTAGAATAGAAAATGAAATGCCGCCCACGATGGGGGAGGCCCGGTTTGCATCATCGTAAGTGACCGCAATGCCGAAACAATATACCATCAAAGTCTGAATTTGGTACAGAAAGATTGCAGGCCCGTCGCCGGACTAGTAACGAGGCCGCTCAAGCCCACAAAGGCTCTCGAGCGGCAGGGTGAACGGGCAATATGAAATGAGAATTTTTGACGCAAATTTTCTGCGGGCCGCGCAGGAGAAGAAGGATTACCCTACAGGTGGATTACGGGAAGTCGCTTTCGCAGGACGTTCCAACGTGGGCAAATCGTCCGCGATCAACACGCTTCTAGGGCGACATAACCTGGTCCGGACATCTAAGACTCCCGGCCACACGAGAAAACTCAACTTTTTCCTCATTAACGATAGCTTCGTTTTCGTGGATTTTCCGGGATACGGGTTTGCGCGCGTTCCGCTGACAGTGAAGAAACAGTGGGCCCCAATGGTGGAGCGTTACCTTGAAGACCGGAAAGAATTGGCTGGTGTTGTGGTAATTGTCGATTTCAGACGCCTTCCCACGGATGCTGACCTTCAATTGATCACTTACTTGCAGGCGCGGCAGATACCGGTTGTGGTCGCGGCGACCAAGGCGGATAAGCTTGCCCGCGGCGCGATGCTCCTCCAGGACCGGGCCATCAAGGCCCAGTTGGGCGATCAGGTTCCCGTGATTGCCTTTTCGGCTCACACCGGAATGGGGAAAAATGAATTGTGGAAAGAGATCAAAAGTCTTATAGAGTGAGGATGTTCGGTTGGAGGGGCTTGACCCCACTGAAGATAAGCAGTGAAAACGGTTTCGTGATGAAAATTTCAACAAAGAAAAGAAGAGCCATATGGTAAGAAAAATGCTGATAAATGCCAGCCACCTCGAGGAATGCAGGGTAGCGGTAGTCTGTGATGGGGTGCTGGAGGAACTTGATGTCCAGGTCAAAGCAAGAGAAGCGACGCTGGGCAACATCTACAAAGCGGTGGCAAGCCGGATAGAGCCTTCCCTTCAAGCGGTATTCGTCGATTACGGTGGATCCAGAAATGGCTTTTTGTCGATTAATGATGTGCATCCGTCGTATTTTCCCGAATCCTTCGAGGGGACTCGGCGACGTCCACGAATTCAAGACGTATTCAAGAAGGACGATCACGTGCTCGTCCAAGTGAACAAGGAAGAACGTGACTCAAAGGGCGCCAGCCTTACGACCAACATATCTTTGGCCGGCCGGTACCTGGTGCTGATGCCGGGAACCGACCTCTATGGTGTTTCTCGAAAAATTGAAGACGAAAAGGAGCGACAGAAGCTTAAAGAGATTGTTACGCAGTTCAAGCTCCCCGAAAACATGGGATTTATCATTCGCACGGCAGGTATGGGCCGAACGAAAGCGGAACTCTCCCGCGATCTCGAATACCTGCTGAAATTATGGCAATCCATCGAAAAAAATGTGTCCGAAGAGCAGGCTCCGGCTCTCCTCTACAAAGAGCACGACATTGTCATCCGCGCCATACGAGAGCACTTTTCACCTGATATCAGTGAAATACTTGTGGATGACAAGGAAGTTCACAAAAAAGTAAGAGATTTTTTTCACCAGGTCATGCCGAGGTACGAGAACCTGGTGAGGTTGTATCTGGAGAAGAGGCCTCTGTTTAACAAGTATCAGCTTGAAGAGCAGGTGGAACAGGTTTACTGCAAGAAGATCAGACTCAAGTCGGGCGGACACATCCTTATAGAGCCCACGGAAGCTATGGTGACCGTGGACGTCAATTCAGGGAGCGCCACCAAAGAAAAAGGAATCGAAGACACGGCCTTCCGGGTGAACATGGAGGCAGCGCCGGAGATTGCCAGGCAATTGCGCCTTCGGGACCTAGGGGGCATCATCGTCATCGACTTCATCGACATGTTCCAGAAGAACCATAAGCAAGAGGTTGAAAAGGAGATGAAGGCCGTACTCAGAGACGACAGAGCCAAGACCAAAATGCTTCGCATTTCCGCCCTTGGCTTGCTGGAGCTGACGCGGCAGAGGCTCAAATCAGTGCTCGGCACAGGCGAATATCTGGAATGCCCTCTTTGTGACGGCCAGGGAAAGATTCGCTCCCCTGAGACTTCCGCTCTCTCCGTGTACAGGAGAATCAAATCTTTGATGATCAGGAGCGAAGTGTCGGAGGTCAGAGCGACAGTTCCTGCAAAAGTGGCCGAGTACCTTCTCAACAACATGCGGGCCCAGCTTGTTGAGATGGAGAATCAGCACCGGTCCCGCGTCACAATCCTGGTAAAGCAGAACCTGCCTGATAAAGACATTTCAGTGGAGGCCGTCAAAGAAGAAGCCCTTGAACAGCCTTCCCCGGAAGTGCTAGCCACGCCATCACCTGCTCTGGAAGTCATTGAAGCGGTGGAGGAAGAGGCGGCTGGAGAAGCAGAAGCCGAGAAACCAAGAAAACCCGGCCGACGCCGACGCCGTCCCAGGAAAAAGGCTCCCTCAGGCCCCGAAGAGCAGGCCCTCTCTCTCGAAGAAGAGCCATCTATGGAGGCAGCCCCCACTGAGGCCACGACCGCGATAGCGGCCATCCCACCTGAGAGTTTACCGGTGGTGGAGGAAGCAAGGCCCGCAGAGGAGCCGCTAGCACCCGTGGAGACCGCTGAGCCCCAGCCACAAGGAATTACTGACGAACAAGCCGCTGCTGCAGAACCGGAAGCCACACAGAAGCAGGAGGTTGCACCAGAGGAATCCGCAACCCCGGAGGATGCTAAGAAAGAGGCAAAACCACGGCGGAAATCCTGGTTGCAAGACTTTCTCCCGTTTTCCTGACCCAGTGGCGGGCTACGCGGCAACTTCGAGAAAACGACAGCAGCTATAAATCGCATTTTCTGTTCAATAACATGTAAATAGGGTCTTTGCAGCCCCCTCCGAACCTGGCTTTGAAGGTTCAGATTTCGATGCTTACCGAGCCCCCCTATCCGGACGCCGGTTGAGTTGCGTGAGCAAGGTAAAACTGTTAATCTAAATTATTAACCGCAATACATATTATTCCTGGAAAGGAGAAGAGAGGAATGGGTAAGGACAAAGGCGTAGTCCACGTAGTCGGGACAGGAACCATCGGAGAGCCCCTTATCGGATTGCTCTGTTCTTTTAAAGACCAAGCGGGATTTTCAGAAGTGACTTTTCATAAACGCTCTCCCGTAACCAGGGACATGCCTAAGATAAGGGCTCTGGTTGCCCGTGGAGCAAAATTAATCACTGACGAGGACAAAGTTAGTGATTTTGAAGCCCTCGGTCTGACACCTGCCATGACCCACGAGGAGGCGCTGGAGAAAGCCGATGTAGTGGTGGATTGCACTCCTTCCGGCGTGGGCATCTCCAACAAGAACGAGTTTTACGAGAATTATCTGGCCAACACAAAAGGGTTCATCGCGCAGGGGAGCGAGTTCGGATTCGGCAAGATGTATGCCAGAGGCATAAATGATGAAGCACTCGAGGTCGGCAAAGACCGCTTTGTGCAGGTGGTGAGCTGCAACACTCATAACCTTTGCGCCTTGATCAATACTGTGGCACTGGTTGATGGAGATGACAATCTGGAAGAAGCGCGCTTCCTGTGCATTCGGCGGGCAAATGATATCAGCCAGGTCAAAGGATTCGTTCCCTCCCCGGATGTCGGTAAGCATGGGGACCCAGTTTTCGGGACTCATCATGCCAGAGACGCCTATCACCTCTTCCGGACCAAGGGTCTCGATCTTAACCTCTGGTCTTCCGCGCTCAAAGTGAACACTCAGTATATGCACTGCATTTACTTCCAGATCGAACTTAAGAGAGCCGCCACCCGAGAGGATATTATCGCGCGGTTCAAAGCCGACGACCGGATCAGCATGACAAAGAAACAAGCGGCTTGCGAGGTGTTCTCGTTTGGTAGGGATCACGGGTACTTCGGGAGGATTTTGAATCAAACCGTCATTGTGGAACCTGCCCTGGAAGTGCGCAAGGGCCATGAGGTTATCGGATTCTGCTTCACTCCACAGGACGGGAATTCTCTGTTGAGTTCCTTCAGCGCTGCAGCGTGGCTGCTGGATCCAGCCACGTATGTTGAACGCACGAATTGCTTGAAACAATATTTCTTTTCGGAAGTTTGAGTCCGCAAGACCACGAAATACGCAGGGAATATCCCGCTGCGCCCCTGGTCGGGGTTGGGGCCCTCATCATTGATAGGGGGCGTATTGTATTGGTCCGAAGAGGAAAGCCCCCGGCAGAAGGCGAGTGGAGTATCCCCGGCGGGCTGGTTAGCCTAGGGGAAACCATTGGCGAAGCTGTGGCACGGGAAGCTCGCGAGGAGACAGGGCTCGAGGTGCAGCCCGAGGTTCTGGTGGAATTATTGGAGCGCATATTCCCTGACGAAGAGGGCCGGGTTCGTTACCATTATGTGCTGGCAGATTACTCCTGCCGAGTGATCGGGGGCGCGTTATTGGCTGGTTCGGATGCGGTGGAAGCCAGATGGGTGTATCGTGAAGATCTTCAACTCTTCGACCTGGCCCCGATAACTATGAGAGTCGTCCTCAAAGCTCTCGATCAGCGAGTTACTGGTAAATGAGCAGATCGATCAGTCCCCCTCCCCTGAACGGAACATTGGTTCTCGTTTCGGGACCGCGTGGGCTGTCTGCGTACGTGAGGTGACAATGGAGGAAGCTCCAGCGAGACTGGACGCGTTATCGGAAATGATGGCCTTGTCCAGTTACGGCAATACAAAAAATATCCTGGTTACCGCGGTTGAGGTGAAAGGCCTCCTCGACGAAGAAGCGATGACACTGGCTATACAGCAGGCTGCGAAGGGTTTCCCTCGACTCGTTAGCTGTGTAAAGGAAGTAAGGGAGCGAGGGCGCTATCGTCTTGTCTGGGACCAGCGTTCGGACATGGAATTGCCTGTGAAGATTTCCGAACTTCAGCCGGCCAACGGGTCATCGAACTCTCTAGAGCGCTTCTTGCGCCACATGGCTCCTCATCTTGACAGGGACTGGGACCTCTTTGCCGAGCCAGCCGGCGAGGTCCATATAGCCCGGCTGGCGAAAGACCATCACATTATAGCCCCTGTAATCCATCACGTGGCATCCGACGCGGGGGTGGCGTCGGAGTTCGGAAAAGAGTTTCTAGTTAATTATAATGAACTGTTGACGGGACAGAGGCCGGAGTCAGCTTGTCAGCCGCATGCCATGTCCACCAGCAGGAAGAGGATGGTACGGCTCAAGAAGCCTAAATTGAGAGACCACCTGGTGAACGCTCGCGACGCAGTGACCCGGCTCTTGGAGAGGCCCACCCTTCCCGCAGGCAACGGACTCCCGAACGATCAGCGCCAGCATCATACAAAAAGGGTCTTTTCCCCTGAGGAGACCGAAAGAATCAACAAGGCGGCATCTCAGAACGGCGCTTCTCTTGTGGATATGCTCGTGGCTTGCGCCAATAGAGCGGTGGACGAATGGAACGAGGATCGAAATATTCCGCCCGGGGTCTTGACTACGTCCATGTCGGTGAACATGAAAAGCCGATATCGTGATCTTAACGGGGGCAATAACAGTGCTCTCCTCTTTTTCAAGTCTCGGCCGCATGACAGAGAGGATACTTCAGCCTTTGCCCGTTCCATTGCCTTAGCTCGCATCAAGCAGTTCCGTAACCAGATGGATTTCAAGTTCGTTCAAAACATCTCTCGTGTGACATCCGCACTTAGAGCCTTTCCGTTCCGCATCAAGCGCAGGATGGTCAATCACCTGGTGAACCAGCACCAGCTTTCTTTTGCCATCACGGTGCTAGGGGTGATTTGGCCTACGGTCAGGAACGGGAAACCGACCGCGGAATCTTGCCTTACCCGTACAGCGGATCTCGCGATAAGAGAAGTTCACGGGCTAGGTTACAAGTTGCTGTCCAATACCCACCTTCTGCTGATCGTCTATGTTTACCGCAACAGGCTCAATTTTGTCCTCTCCGCGTCGGCGTCCGTCTTCACGCGACAAGAGACACAAGCGTTTATGGATCTCCTGATGGCAGGTCTCATGGAGAGAGGTGCCGGAGGGTTGCGGCTCTAATCGAAGCCGTGGATTGGCCGTACGCATTCTCAAGGACCCAGGATTTACTGTTGAAGACTATGTAAAATGGGCATGAATCTCTCTTCCACTTTGTGTTTCAATATCGCGCCCTTCGTTTTACGGCATGACAATACCCGAAGAAATCTCTGAACATTTACCACGTGAACCCCGGCCTAGCCCCTGGCCGCGTGAGTACTAAGTCCATGTCAGGCAAACTAAAGGATTTTGATAACCTCACACCGATGATGCGCCAGTACCAGGAAAACAAGGCGCGACATCCGGATGCGATCCTGCTCTTCCGAATGGGCGACTTCTACGAGATGTTCTTCGATGATGCCAAAAAGGCATCCAGGCTCCTGGACATCGCTCTCACCACCAGAGACAAGAACAAGGAGGAACCAGTCCCGATGTGCGGGTTCCCGCACCACTCGGCTTCAGCGTACATATCTCGTCTTTTGGCAGCGGGGGAAAGAGTCGCGGTCTGCGACCAGATGGAAGATCCCCAACAGGCCAAGGGGATCGTACGCCGCGAAGTTACGAGGGTCCTCACGCCCGGGCCTGACGGAAGAACCGGGGACACTCAAGCCCGACGAAAATCATTTTGTGGTGGCCCTTGCACTACGGGCGAATCAGATAGGGCTGGCCGCGTTTGACCTGTCAACCGGCGATTTTATGGTTACCCAGACTTCGGAAATGACCCTGGCATCTCAAGAGTTGCGCCGCCTGGATCCCAAGGAAGTGCTCATCCCGGATAGCGCAACTCGGGAAAATCCCCTGAGCCAAATGGTTGACGGGTCATTCTACGTTCATACTCTGGAAGAGTGGATGTCCGACCCGAAAACCTGTTCGGAGACGCTTCTCGACCACTACCGGGTGCAGAATCTCGAAGGCTACGGCCTATCGGAAAATTCACCGCTCACGATGGCTGCCGGGACCATTATTAACTATGTGCGGCAGACCAGGCCGGACGCGCCGGCGCATATCAAGCCGCCGCGGGTCTATCACCTGGGCCATTACATGGTGCTGGACCGTTCAACCTTGCGGAATCTTGAAATCTTCAAGAATATCAAGGACGGAACCGCCGAGGGGACGCTCTTACGTCTCATGGACAAGACAGCTACGGCTATGGGGGCTCGCTTGATGCGCCAGTGGATCTCTTATCCGTTGCTGGACGTGACCGAGATCCGGGGGCGCAGCGAAACCGTTCACGGCATGGTGGAAAACACCATATTGAGATCGGAACTTCGCGACATCTTTAAAGATATTGGGGATCTGGAACGGATTGCGGGGAAAATCTCTCTGAAAAGCGCTACTCCCCGCGATCTGGTTCATTTGCGCACGTCAGCGGAACGAATACCGTCTCTAATCAAACTGCTGCAGGACCTGGACACTTCGATAGCGTTGGAGATGCGGCAAATGGACGACCTCTCCTATGTGGCCCACGCTATCGCTTCGGTTCTGGTCGATTCCCCGCCTGCGACTCTCAAGGATGGAGGAGCAGTCCGCGAAGGCTACCATGAGGAGCTGGATGAACTACGGTCGATCAGCTACCACGGCAAGGAATGGATTGCCGGGATAGAAGCTCGTGAACGGCAGATAACTGGAATACCGAACCTCAAGGTCGGCTACAACAAGGTCTTCGGTTACTACATAGAAGTCACCAAGACCCATCAGGAAAAGATACCTCCCCATTATACGCGCAAACAGACTCTGGTAAACGCTGAGCGGTACATAACCGAGGACCTGAAGGAGTACGAACTTAAGGTATTGAATGCCCAAGAAACTATTCTGAAACTGGAGGAAGAGATCTTCAGCCTCCTCAGGAGCAGGCTTCTGGAGGTCATTCCTAGAATTCAGGCCACTGCGGCTTCCGTAGCCACACTGGACGTGTTGCTATCATTGGCCGAGGTAGCGGTAGCTGGGGGGTACACGCGTCCTGAGGTTCATGAAAGCGATGAAATCCGTATTGTGGAGGGGCGCCACCCGGTGGTGGAAAGATTCGAGCAGCGGGAGCCGTACGTGCCCAACGACACGATATTGAACCGCTCGTCACAACAGATCCTCCTCATTACGGGACCGAATATGGCGGGTAAGTCCACGTACATGCGTCAGACAGCCCTTATTGTCCTTATGGCGCAAATGGGCGGCTTCGTACCGGCTCAAGAGGCATCTGTGGGCGTGGTGGATCGAATATTTACGAGAATCGGCGCTGCCGATTACTTGGCCTTCGGCCAGTCAACATTCATGGTGGAAATGAACGAAACCGCTGAGATCCTCCACAGCGCATCCGAGCGGTCGCTCGTGCTCCTCGACGAGATCGGCCGGGGAACCAGCACTTTTGATGGGCTCTCCATCGCGTGGGCGGTCACGGAATATCTTCACGACAGGCGAGATGGCGGCCCGAGAACTCTCTTTGCCACGCATTACCATGAACTAGTGGACATTGCTTTAATCAAGGAGCGAGTGCGCAATTACAACGTGGAAGTAAGGGAATGGGAGGATCGGATAGTTTTCCTGAGGAAGATAGTCCCCGGCGGCTCCAGCCGTTCCTACGGTATTCAAGTGGCCAGGCTGGCGGGAATCCCCGACGTGGTCATCTCAAGGGCCAGAGAGATACTCTTGAACCTCGAAAAGGAAGAGATCGACCCCGGAGGCCGCCCGAGGATTTCACGGAAGCGCGACAGCAAGAAGGAAGCCGGCAGCGGAGCATTGCAGGGTGACCTGTTCGGGTATCCGGGTGACGAACTGGTGAAAGCGTTGGAGCAAATTGATCCCGAGAGACTAACCCCCTTGGAAGCGCTGAATCTGCTCGCGAAATGGAAAAAACGATATTCATGAAGCCGCGCAATTAGATATTACATTAAAATTAGTCATTAGCATATTGAAATTAGGTTGCTTTTATATACAGCATGTGGTATTCTCCGCGCAGTAGGAGATTCCCCGAGCAAATCTGGAATCTCTGTTGTGAAGGAGGACCCCTGGATGTCAACCCGAATGCTCTCCCGAATAGCGGCAACCGCACTGCTCATTATGATCGCGGCCGTGCCCGCACAGGCTTACATCCCCTATGACACCCACGTCATGTTCTTGGATCTGGCGACAAAAGATATGCTGAGATTGCTGCCTCGGGCGATGGGATCATATATTTATCAGAACCGCTATGATTTCATGCGCGGCATGACCTTTATGACGCGGGAAATTCGAGTGAACCCGGGGAAGTGCAAGGATATTGAAGAAATTCGTAGGGAAGCGTACGAGCGCCTGAGCCGCGACATCCCCTACTGTGTGGCAGCCTTCAAGGGTGGAGAGATAAAGCTCGACACTGCCTCTTCCAATGTGGCCGGCAGGCTCGGTATGATTGCGTACTCCATCATGCTTCAGAAGATGCCCGCGTTTCCGGATCTAGAGTATCTGGAAAAGTTCTCCATGTTCTTGGATGAGACGCTGGTCGAGAGTGTCATACCCGTCTGGCTCTTTTATGACGGGTATGGAGATTTTCATTCGCTAGGCGAACTCATGGAGCGGCTCAAGCCGGAAGATATGCCTACCTTTGTGCATCTCAAGAACGATACGTACGCGGCGCAGATGAAGGAGGAGACCTTTTCGGTCTTCCGAGCGCCGGACAAGTTTAACAGGAACATGATACTGACTGATGTGGACATCAATTACGTCTACAGCAGTATGATCAACAATATTCTCGATACGTTCGTGTACATCTGGAAATGCTCGGGAATGGATCTTGCCCATCCTTCCTATGCGGCTCCGCCGGGCACCGTCATCAAAAGACCCAGCAGACGCCAGATCTTGGCCAGTGATGCTGCCAAGAGGCCCCCACGTCCTCCTGTTCCCGTCGTTGAGGAGACGGGGCCGACCGTCGAGCCCGAGGAGGAGGGTGCGCCGCCTGTTCCTGGAACCGAAGCTTCTGCACCGACTCCAGGAGTGGCGCCCGTACCGGTGGCGCCACGGCCTGGCCCGCCAATTCCCCCAGGGGAAGAGGAGGAATCACCGACCATGGAGTAGAGGCAGGGAGTCCACAGCCTGCACACATTTAGCCGTGGTCAAAAGTTTGAACCTCATACGAAAGTCTTTTCTGAAATATCGGTAAGAGCTGGCGTCCCTGCCGGCTCGAGCTAGTCGATTTGTACGCAAATAGTCCACCGACACGGAGGTCCCGGCAGCGGCGGGACTACCAATTTGCGAAGATCTTTCTGCAATATCAGACATTAATTCCAGCAATCACTATATTCTGCCTTGCCTATCCCCTGGGATGGCAGGAAGCGTGAAGCTGTTTGAGACGGTGTCGCGCCACGTGGGTATAAATCTCAGTGGTTGAGATGTCCGCGTGGCCCAGCATTATTTGAACCCACCTCAGATCTGCATCATTCTGAACGAGATGTGTGGCAAAGGAGTGGCGGAGCGTGTGCGGCGAGATCTCCTTGCGGATTCCTGCACAAATTGCTGTCTTTTTCACAATTTTCCAGAAACTTTGGCGTGTCATGGACCGCCCGCGACGGGTTACGAACAAGGCTTCACTTCGCATGGTGCCCAAAAGGCGGGGCCTTACGTTTTCCAAGTAGTCCATGATCGACCGAGAAGCCGGGATACCGATTGGCACTACCCGCTCCCTCGAGCCCTTCCCCATTACTGTGACACACCCCATTTCCAGATCTACGCGGTAGAGGTCCAGCTTTACCAGCTCGGTCACTCGTAGGCCGGTGGCATAAAGCAGTTCCAGCATAGTCGCGTCCCGCCTACCTTCCAGTGTTGCATGATCCGTGGCCACGAGTAGACGTTCGACCTCTTCAGGCTCCAGGTAATGAGGAATCCTTTTCGGCAGGCGCGGCGCGGCGATCAGGTCAGAGGGATTTTCCCCGATTTGCCCTGTTTCCATGAGGAATCGGAAGAAGGATCTAATGCACGAGATTTTCCGAGCCCTTGTCCTGGCGCTGAATCCCCGGCGATCCAGCACCGCGAGATACCGAAGGAGATCTTCACGGTTAATATGAGCAGCGTTTCGCGCGCCCCTGCTCGCCAGGAACCTGGAAAAATCTTTCATGTCCGAGCCGTATGATTCCACGGTCAAGCGGGCGAGTCCCCTGTCCACAATCAGGTGGTCGAGGTATCCCGACACGGCAAGATCGATTTCTGAAAGCTTTATGCCATTCATAGAATATTCCGGTTCTCCCACCTCACTGTCCCATTCCCCGAAGGGGACAGTAAATTGTCGGAGAGGATCTATAATGTCTGAGTGAGGACGCAAGCCCGAAGTAATCTCTGGTGGGATGGGCGTCTCGCCCGTCGTCATTCCCGCGTAAGCGGTCCCGCGAGGCGCGGGACAGACTGGACCCCGGATCGGTCTCCGGGGTGACGAATGACCGGCAATCCCGCGTTCTGCGCGGGACGGCCCCGACCGATGAGATTGCTTGGTGGTTTCACTCCTCGCACTGACAAGGCATGCCTCGCCCGTAACTTACCTGTTTGAAAGCACTTTCGGATGAAAGCCATTGCTTCAGCCCCTAGCTTGCGGCATCCTTCTGTTCTGCGAATTGGGATTCCTCCATCGCCACGAGGTGATCGTGGAGGCTTGTCCTGATCTCCTCCAAGCGTTCGAAGTCGCTGATTTTATTTCCGCTCTCATCTTGAACGTAGAAGATGTCCGCGGCCTGATCCACTTCGGTCGTGATCTTTGTCAGGACTATGTCGAGCCCCAGAGCAGTGAGCCGGCGGGTAATGTCGTAAAGAAGGCCGGGTCGGTCGTGCGCGTAGACCTCAATTATGGAAGCCCGGTCCGACGCAGCATTATCGACCTCGACCTTCAATGGGAAGCGGGGCCGGGACGTTGCTGGAAAGAACCTCCTCGTGGGCCTCCGCGCGGCCATTAGCTCGTCCACATCGGCTTCGCCGCTGATAACACGACCGAAGTCCGCACAAAACCGGTCCCAGCGTTCAGGGTCATCCAAAGGTCCTTCAGGAATGTCGTTAACGTGAAAGGTTCCCACCGCGATGTCCGCTATGCTGTGACTCCAGGCCCCCAGGATGTTGATCCGGTTCACAGAAAGACTTCCTGCGATTCTGAAAAAAAGGCCGCGCCTGTCGCGAGTGATCAGCGTGATAGAGCTGTAAGCCGGCTTGTGGTGATCCACCTTCCTGGCTATCATGTCGCCCGGCCCCAGGGCATTCAGGCCGTGGCTAGCGAGATAGTTTCTGAGATCCAGATAGTGTTCTGCGATAATGCCCGGATAAAAATCTAAGAAATAGCGAGAGCCGGCTGAACCCAAGAAATTCTCCAATTCAGGTCCCCTGTGCTCCGCAGGCACGAGGTCGCGGACAACGGCTTTGATCTGTTTGATCCATTCCCCGAGATCTTCACCGCCCAGGCCTTCGCCTTCTATGATATCTAAAGTTCTGTAATATAGCTCTTCCAGGAGCATTTTCCTCCAGGAGCTAAGCGCTGTCGGACCCACCGCTTTCAAGTCAGCATGTGTAAGCAGCATCAGCAAATCGAGTCGCCGTTTATGCATAACGGTTTCAGCAAAACGACTCACCAGGGCTTCATCGTGAAGATCCTTCTTGAACGCCAGGTGCGTCATAGCCAGATGATTACGTATGAGAAAACAGACCTCATCTAAAGGCTCTTCGGGTAGCCCGAGCCTCTCAAGGGTGGACCGCGCTATCTCTTCCCCCCTCACTTCGTGACCTGGTCCTCTCCCCTTGGCCATGTCATGAAATAGACCAGCCAGATAAAGCACTTCTCTGCTTTCTAGTCTGGAAAAAATAGTCTGTAGCAACGTGGCGTCCGGGTCTTTACGGGCACGGCTGAATGAGTCGATATTCTCGAGGACCGCGATGGTGTGGAGGTCCACCGTATATTGGTGATACACGTCATGCTGGGGCAGGAAACGCACCCTTGCAAACTCAGGGATGAAACGCTCCAGAAAACCTATCTTCATCATCGCATTCAAGGCTCTAGCAACCGAACCGCTATTTCGAAATATGTCGAGGAAAAGATGGTTTACTTCTGCTTCGGCCGTCATGTCGTCATTCGAGGATTGAAGCCGTTTGCGAATCAGGTCCACGAGCCTGATATCCAGGTCGCATCCCGTTTCAGCGATCCTATGAAACGCATGGATTATTTCCTTGGGATCGGCGCCGAAATTCTGGGGGTGGAAATGATTTATGCCGCCTGCCCCAATATAGAACGAATCGTCCAGCTTCAGTCGTTTCAGACCAGTAGCGATTTTCGGCCTTAGGAACAACCGCGCTCGTGCAAGCACTCGCCGGCCGAAAAAATCCAGGGTGGCCGCATGTCGATAGTACTCACGCATAAAACTTTCGACACCGCGGCGTTCGGCAGTATCCTTGAATCCCATTTGTGCGGCCAGGATGTCCTGGGTGTCGAATTTGAGACGATCGTCGCGCCTATCCGCAATAAAATGGAGTCTGGTCCGCACTTCAGCCAAGAAATTCATACCTGTTTTGGCATCCTCCACCGCTCTGCGCCCACAGATGCCTGCTGTAGGTAGATCATCCAGGCCCTGGCAGCCGAAGATCATGCGAACAAGCCACGCGATCAACTGGATATACCGTAAGGAACCAGGTCCTTCTTTCAGATGAGGTTCCAGCAGGTAGATCGTATGCCCGAATTTCTCGGAGGACTTGCGGATCTCTCCTTCTATCTTGAGGTACAGGTCCAGCGCGTCGGTGTCCAGGATAAGCCGCTCCCGCGTGATCGCAAGTTGTCGGTAGATGCTCTCATCTCCCCAGATGTGGCGAGTGTCCATGAGTGATGTGAGTACCGCCAAGTCCTTGTCTGCCTCGTGCTTGCATTCCTCAACGGTCCGTACTGAGTGGCCCAGCTCCACTCGCGCGTCCCACAGTAGGTACAACATGCTTCGAATGCCTCGATAAATACCCTCCGGCGCATTTTCAGGGCGCAGAAAGAGAATATCGATATCCGAATACGGACTCATCTCCTTACGGCCGTAACCGCCAAGGCCCAGCAGCGCAATTTGGTCCTTCCAGTGACCCAGAAAGTGGCCTGCCAGTTGCCTCAGAAGCTCGTCGTAAGCCTGATGCATCTGGAAATGTCTGGGATCAGAGGCTCCTTCCCGGCGATAATTTCCGATTTCGTCGCGAATCTTCGCAATTTGAGTTGATCGATCGTGGTTGGCAAAAATGAATCTCATAAAATATAGCCCCGGCCTGAGAGCGCCTATTGATTGAACGTCCTGAGCAATGAAGCAGGGCCTCGTGGGGACGCATACTAATTCTTGGGCGACAGCCGGTCAACCTGCCGCAGTCTAATTCACTTGGAAAGTCACTTGCGCGCCCTCCCCGCTCGGGGTAACCGCATGAAGCGTGTGCTTACCGCGGACAAGCGCCCAAACGAATTCATAGGGTGAGGGAGTCCTGGCAATTTCAACTCCGTCCAAAAGCCAAACGACATGGTCCACAACGGGTCGGGGGACAGCACGAAAAAGGATGCTGCCTGAAGTATGCGGGGAGAGAATAAATCGGTCAGAGTCGTGTGGGGAGACGATCTCAATGGCAGAAGTCTTTGCCGGATTATTCGGTCGCATCGAGGAATGATTTATATATGTCGACGCTGAGCGCGAAAATGCCGTTTCAGGGCCCGTCAGTCGGAAGCGCCCTCGGCCCTGCTGCATTTCTCGGTGATGAATCCACTGGGCATATTGTGACCCCAAATAGTAATTCTGGTCCCGCTCATGGGAAAGGTCGCAGGGAACCGGACCATCGGATGCGGGTAAGACCAACTCTTTCGTCACGTGGGGACAGCGCGCGGAGGCTGCCTTACCGGACAGCCAGCAAATGGATTCTTCCCGTATCCCTGCAGGCTTCACAAACGGTTCCGGTTCTCCTGTACCATAAAGATAATCCGTGATCTCCCTTAGAATGGGTCCCAAAACTGTGGCGCCGGCTCCGCCGCTGGTAGGACGTCCATCGAAGTTGCCGGCCCAGATGCCAACCACGTGCCTCGACGTATAGGCAATTATCCAACAATCCCGGTAGTTGCTGCTCGTCCCGGTCTTGACGGCCACGGGGAAGCCAAAATCAAAGAAAGCTGGGTTCCCGAATGTCAACAACCGCGCGGATGGGTCTGCAAGAATATGGTGGATAGCGTATGCAGTCTCAAGGGAGAAGATTCTTACTTCTCTAGCCTTTTTGCCGGGAGTGAGTCTTAAAGGGCTGTACAACCCTTCCCGGGCCAAGGTGGTGTAGGCCTGCACCAAGCGATACAAGCTCACGTCTACGTTGCCTATGGCCAAGCCTAGTCCATAGTGCTGTGGAGACCTCGAGGTTTCATTGATTACCCCGAGATCTTCCAGCAACGCGTAGAACTCGTTCACACCGAGTGATCTCAGCGTCTTTACGGCAGGCATGTTGAGCGAATTCCCCAGGGCCAAACGAATGGTGACCGGCCCGTACCAGCGACGGTCAGCGTTAAGCGGGAGATAATCACCACGAGGCGTCGGATAGCTCCTGAAGGTGTCCGCAATCTCGGAAAAGGTGCTGCCACCTTTCTCCAGGGCGAGGGCGTATAGAAATGGCTTGAGTGCGGAACCAGCACTGCGCGAGGCAAGAACCGCGTTATTGTACCCTTGATTCCTATCCGAGTAACCAAGCGAGCCGACCATGCCGAGCACGTCGCCGCTTCGAGCAGCAACCACCATTGCTCCGGCCTGGTGAATCCCTATTGCGGCGAGGCGATTCTTGTGGGAGCGAAGTATGTATTCGAGAGAATGCTGAATTTCCAGGTCGACTGTGGTCTTGACAGGATTTGACTGGTCCAGTTCCTGCCTGAGCACAAGGTCTACCAGATGCGGAGCTTCAAGGGGCATAGCCCGCCGTTGCAGGTCAACGTTCGGTCCCATCATCAGTGTCAGGCGCTCGCGTGATATCCAGCCAAGGCTGGCCATGCGCCGGAGGATGCGGTCTTTTTCAGCCAGTAAGCGTTGCCGGCCGGCGGCATTACGAAAGTCGTACCGCGACGGAGAGCGTGGTATTGCGGCAAGAATCGCCGCTTCGGCAGTGCTGATTCGCTCGACGTCCTTGCCGAAGTAGAGTCTCGCCGCGAGTCCTACTCCCCGAACATTTCCCCCCATGGGTGAGAGATTAAAATAGAGTTCGAGAATTTCTTCCTTGGAAAGCTGACATTCCATTTTGAGGCTCTCCAGCAATTCCAAGAGCTTGGCCTTGTAAGTCCTGGGCCTCGGCCGAATCAAGCGCACCACCTGTTGGGTGATGGTGGAAGCCCCGGAAACTATTTTCCGCCTTTGGAGATTGGTGAATGCAGCTCGGAGTATTGATATGGGATCAAAGCCGGGGTGGTAATAGAACCGCCGGTCCTCAGCCGCGATGACCGCGAGTTTGAGTGACCGCGGGGTCCTTCCGATATCGCACCAGAAGCTGAAGCGGTCCCTCTCGTCCGGCACAAGCCGGAGAAGACGGTCGTTGCTGTCGACCACAGCTAGAGGCGCTCGACTCCGTTGCTGCTTTAGTGCGTTCCGATAATCGGGTAGCAGGTAATAAAGAGCTACAGCGGAAGCCAGGAAGATAATCCCCACGGCACCGACGAATCTGAGCGGATGTAAGAACCTTTTCTGGAAACCCATGATTACGGCTCGAATCAAGGTTCGCTCCGTCGCGAGATTTCACCGGGGGACACTGAACCGAATACCATGGCACCCGGTGCCCGGTTCTTTTCCGAAGTCGGTCGCAAGCGGAGCGACAAATGGTCCAATAGGTCCTGTTCCGTGTGGGCGAACTCCTTGTGAGCGCGCTCGAGATCTCACCGGTACAGGAAAAAATATAGGCCGGCCGCAACAATTACCGACCCTATGACTACGATCTTGACGATGACATCTGTTTCCATGGTTAGATCATACCCGAGGCCGGCAGGTTTCCGAAACGGAAAAAATCCTGACGAGAATTCAGGGGCAAGGCAATTTTCGACCCTCGCGATGGGGCTCTTCCAGAAGCCCCCTGATATTATCCACTTCCCCGGCTCTGTCTGATCTGTGCTGACCCAACGCCCCCCTGATCCGGCAAGGCCCCCGTCGCCTGTCATTCCCGCGCACGCGGGAATCCAACCTTAAGAACTAATGAACCGATGAGCAAGGCGCCGTTACGCGGACTTGCCAAGATACCGACACAGGACTCATTGGCCACTACAGCGCTTTCTGGATTCTCGCGTGCGCGGGAATGACCAGAACGAGACGTATCGACACTCACCAAACGGCCAGGTTAAGCCTGACCCTGGGCTTATCGACAAAACCGTTCACAGGCTCAGCAATGATTATCTACCAAAAACAATATTTAATTTTAAATGATTATCTAATAAAGATAATCTGAAAGCTGTCTATTCTATAATATTATACTTTAATAACTTTTTCTATCATGGTGTTTTTAGTATTTTTTTATTGACATATCCGGTCCGCTTTTGCTATCATCCGTCTCAGCCATAACACCGGCAGAGGACTTGAACCCTCATGAAATGAATAGACCAGGCGTTCTTCACGTCGATCACCCAGGGAATCGTGGCTTCCGCATGGTCTGGATCGCCTCCAAACGGTCGTCGGGAGAGGATAACAATGAGGTCACCCGTAAGAAAATATAAATCTCTTTGGCTTGGCTGCCTGCTACTTGCAATGGCGTGCTGTCCGGCTCTAGCCGCAGCTTCCGGGGAAATTACCCAGGTTAGGCTCGAACCGCAGGACAGACGCATCGCCATCACATCCAAAGGCAAGGTGGGCAAGCACCTGGCGCGTGTCATCGGCCGACCTAACAGGCTCGTCATGGACTTTGAGGACATGACGGTTGGCAAGGTACCGCCCAAGATAACCGGCGACAAGGACGCGATTCACGAAATCCGTGTGAGTAACTACAAATCCAGTGCCCGGGTAGTCGTGGATTTTCAGAGCCACCCTGTTCCCGCGTTCCAGATTAGACGAGGGGAAAATCAGGTATTCGTCATCTTCGGCAATTCGTTAGCGGCATCCGGGGCCGAGATACAGACCGCACCTGAAGGCCCCGCGTCGAAGAAGTCTGCTCTTGCCGCTCCTCTTGCCCCGGAATTCGTCACCGCCGCGGCCAAAGCCCCGGGAAACGAGAAGAAGGCTCCAGGTTTGACTGCGAATAAGACTCCTATCGAAGGAGCAAAAGGATCGTGGAACAAGAGCGCGGGCGAGTCCAAAGCTAAACATCCGGCCCTGAAAGACGTCAAGCTTGCTCAGAGCACCGATCTGAACAAGCCCCAGACTTCTAGCCCTCTTGGGCAGCCGTCCGATGCAGGCGGCCCGCCGGCTCGGGACATACCGGGCCCTGGGCGTCCAGGCCACGATCCTCAGATGGTTAAAGAGGTGAGGCCCCCTGTTACCCCCCCCACGCCTGATCCCAGGCTCGTGGTTCAGGAAATAACGGAACTCAAGTTCATACAGGTCGGTCATAATGCCCGGCTGGTCGTCAGGGGTGGAGATAATCTGGATTATCGGCTGAACAAGGTTTCCCCGACCAAGGCCCGCCTGGACCTGGTCAACGCGGAAATACCCAAGGCCTACCAGAAACCATTGAAAACAGATCTCTTTTCTACCTCAGTCGAAATGATTGTGCCGGGTTCGCAGACGGTTTTCATCCAATTGAAAGACGCGGTCCCCTACCAGGTGGAGAAAAAGAAGGGTGTGCTGATGATCGACTTTCCCCCTCCGCGTTTCTCTGCCTCGCCGGATCGCAAAACAGTAGCGGGTGGGCTCGCCACGGGCGACCTGGCAGGCCGCCAAACCGTCGAACAGAGCCGCGAGACTCGCATGCAAGCCTTCCGTATCATGAAAGAGGAAGAGGTCCGCAAGGAAAATGAAACGCGCAGGCGAAACATAGAGTCCCTGCAAAAACAACAGGAAGAACTCCAAAAACAGCGCACAGAGATCCTGAAACGATATCAGGTGGGGAGCGACCCCGAGATATTCAACAAGCCCGTGACTATGGATTTTCAGGGAATCTCTCTTAGAAACGCTTTCAGACTTCTTGCGGAGCAGGCCGGCATCAACATCATTGTCGGCAACGAAGTGACAGGAACCACGACAGTACGGCTATTCCAAGTGCCCCTGGGGCAGGTTATCGACACGATTCTCAACACGCATAACCTCGATCGCGAGATGATGGGGAACGTGATGCGGGTCGGTAGCAAAACCGAGATGAAGAAATATAAGGAAGAAAAGCTCAAGGAGTACCAAAGAAACATTAAAGAGGTCGATACTCGTCTGGCCAGCATCGGCAAAGAGGTTCAGAAGGAACAGGACACTAGCGAAAAGGCACTGAAAGAGCTGGAAAAGAAAGAATCCGGTCAGGATGAACGGGCCGAGGACACGAGAACGGAAGAGTACGGAGAAGCAGGGTGCGTAACCTACAAGGACAGGGGAGAGCAAAGAGAAATCTGTTTCTACTACGCGACCGTGAAGGTGATATACGGCAAGCCTGTTGAAATAGTAAATACGCTGGATTGCATGTTCAATCTGCAGTGCGCTGGAGCGCGACTGCGTGGCCAGGAGGAGTTCGGCGGGACAGCGACATCGACCACCCTGGCACGTGGCGGAGTTGGCGGAGTTCCTGGATCGAGTGGGACTACCCTACCGTCAGCGACACCGGGACTTCCCTCAACGGTCCTAACTCAGGAACGGGAGCAGTTGGCGACGGCAGTAGGCACGGCAGCACAGGGACTGGCCCAGACCAGGTTAGCAACTGATGGGGAACGAGGCCGGACGACCGGCAAGGTGACCCTTCCTTCTGGTGCGGATCCCACGCTCCTGACGATTGTTCGCAACAATATGCTGGCTCCGGACGTCCCCAATCGGATGATCTTCATCAAGGACACCGCAGAGAGGATATCCCAGATGAAGAAGGTCGTCGCCACTCTGGACGTACCGACCCCCCAGGTTCTCATAGAGGGTCGCATCGTAGAGGCCAGCAAAAACTGGGCCCGCGGTCTGGGTGTCCTCTGGGGCGGCAGAAACAACCAGAACGGCCCCATTGTTGATGGCAAGACCGCTTTTTGGGGCATCACCGGAAACCAGGCTGGCGCCGCAGCCAATACCGCGACCGGACAAACTACAATAGGGAACGATATCCCTTCGCGTTTCGCGGTAAACCTGCCTGCAACAGTCACCGGCCTTGGGAACCTGATGGGCCTGGGGATGCAATTCGGTCTCCTGGGCACCCAGTACATTACTGAACTGGATATGCGGATCAATCTCGGCGAGCACGCAGACCAAGTCAAGGTAATTGCTCGGCCCAAGGTCCAGGTCCTCGACAATCAGAAGGCCAGCATCAAGAAGGGAAACACAATCCCCTTTTCGACTGTGTCCGCGAACGGGACGCAGACCCAGTTGGTGGACGCGGACCTTCTCCTGGAAGTAACACCTAGGATCTTTGCCGATGGACGTATCAGCATGAAGATAAAGATGACCGACAACTCGCCGACCGTCTTAGCCACAGTCACAGGGACGGTCATCTCTACCCAGGAAGCCGAAACCAATATGATCGTGAAGGACGGGGAGACTGCGGTAATCGGCGGAATCATAAGGAATACTCAAAACAACTCTCGAGACGGGTGGCCGGGTCTGATGAACATTCCCGTGGTAAACTTCTTCTTCACCAACAAATCAAGGAGCCATGCTCTGGATGAACTCCTGGTCTTCGTAACTCCCATAATTATCAAACGGCCGCCACCCGCCTCCTAAACGTCGCCACCACCCCACCCTGAAAGCCTACCACATGCTTCCCCCGATATAGCGGGGGAAGCATCTTGTCTTTTTGAAGCCAACCAACGCTATATGAAGTTTGTCAGACGTTTTGGCAGATTTGCTCCAACAGGGCCAACAGAAATTATTCTTTGCAATTGCTATATAGGCGGGTGTGTCTTTGGGAGGAGAGCAATCCTGCGTCCCGCGGGAAAGGAATCTACTGATCTGATATGCTGGAGATTGCTTCGGGCTACGCTCTCGTAATAACTGATTCGACTTGATCGCCCTGAGGATGTCGATTCCGGTGCCAAACGGAAGACACTGTTGAGAATCGGTATAACCCCTACCGTGCTACTGACGCCTCAGCCATAAGCTCGGTCTTAAGCTTTCCCAACTCCAGTTCAAAGCCCTGCTCCGCACCTGAGCTCTTCGGTATCTTGGGCACGACTGCGCTCCCTGAAATTCCTGCCGCGGCGAGTCTTTTCCTCTCCCGAGCGAGGACCTTCTTTCGGTCTGCACCTCTGGTCTTTAACCAGGACTTGAACGAGGCGCGCAGTTCATGCAATGTCTCGACCTTGGCCTGGCCGGCCGGAAGCATCTCCATAATGTGCAAGCACTTGAGTATCTCCTCGTCCGCCGCCAGAGATTCCACCATCGCATTCCAGAGGAGAGCGTGAAGCACCCGTCGATCGCTTTCCGGCTCGTTGTTAAGCGTAACAAGGATCTCATCAGCCCTGGATGGATCGTCCAGAAGCCTTATCTTGAACCCGTTGGCCCGTTTCCGGAGTTCCTCCGTGTGGAGGCTTTCCTTCTCCTCCTGAGACAGTGACATCCCTCGGGTTTTGTCCATAATCAAGTCTAAGGTGCTAGGTATTTCACCCAATGGTTGTTTCCTCTTACCTTATTAAGAGTTTTTGCGGAGGGGTCCGGGGAGGAGCTTTTTGCAAAAAGCACCTCCCCGGCTACATTGGCTGCCTCTCCAACTACTTCCTTCCTATTCCCTGACCTGTCCGTCGCCCAGGACGATGAACTTCGTTGTGGTGAGGTCCTCCACCCCCATAGGGCCGTAAGAATGTATCTTGGTTGTGCTGATCCCCACCTCGGCCCCTAGTCCGTACACGTACCCGTCACTCATGCGTGTGGAAGCATTCACAATTACAGAAGAAGAATTCACTTCTTTGAGGAATTTTTGTGAGGCCGCGTAGTCTTTGGTCACAATGGTTTCGGTATGGAGCGAGCCGTATTTGGCGATGTGTCCAATCGCCTCATCAATGTCGTCTACCACTTTCACAGCGAGAATCAGATCGAGGTACTCCGCGTACCAGTCGTCCTCGGTTGCAGGCGCCATAGAAGGGACCAGCCCTCGCGATCTTTCGCAACCCCTCAGTTCCACTCCGGCTTCTGTGAGTTTGTCGGCTGCTTGGGGGAGGAACCGGTCCGCGACTGCCTTGTGGACGAGTAGGGTTTCCAGGGCATTGCAGACGCCAGGCCGCTGAACTTTGGAATTGAAGGTGAGCTTAACTGCCATGTCCAGGTCTGCTGCGGCATCCACGTATAGGTGGCAGACCCCCTTATAATGCTTAATAACGGGGATTCGTGAGTTTTCAGCCACAAAACGTATAAGCTCCTCGCCTCCGCGCGGTATGATCAGGTCGATCAACTCCTCGAGTTTGAGCATGTAGAGTATGGCTTCCCGGTCTGTAGTGGGAAGCAGGTTGACGATTTGCTCGTTGACGTGGTTTTCTCTTAACACATCCTTGAACAGGCCTACTATGGCTTTACTTGAAGTGAAAGCCTCCGAGCCGCCACGCAGGATTACCGCGTTCCCCGCCTTGAGACACAAGGCAGCTGCGTCCGCTGTCACGTTAGGCCGGGATTCGTAAATAATGCCAATTACACCAAGCGGTATGCGCATGCGACCGACCCTCATTCCATTCGGTCGAGTCCACATGCGAACAATCTCACCAACCGGATCGGGAAACGCTGCAATTTCCTCAAGACCGGCGGCGGTCTGCTCTATCACATTGTCCGAAAGAGTCAACCTGTCCAGCATAGCTTTGGAAAGGCCTTTGGTCCGAGCGGCTTCCAGGTCCTTATTGTTCTCTTCCTGAAGATACGCCCTGCTGTCCCTCAGCTTGCGCGCCATTTCCACCAGGATCTTTTCCTTGAGAGTCATGGAAAGGTTGGCTGCTTCCCGGCCTGCTTCGTGAGTCTGGGTAACGACTTGAAGAATTGTGTCCTGCAACGACATGGGGCTCTCCACAAAGACTATTAAGGTCGAAGGACTTTTCGAACCTTGCCCGTGGGGAAAATCTTTCGGCAAAGAGGGTTCCCCGGAAAGCTCTGCTCAAACAGTGCTCAACCTCGGATTCATATCAAAACCTACCATTGACGGTTCCTACCGTCAATGCTCCAGCGCCCCGTTGGCGCCAACGCGGCATTCTTAACAGACAATCGGTCGAAATCTGTGGGGTGGTACAGAAATGTTCCCGCGTCACGGGAAAAGTGATACAAAGCTTGGAAAGCAGGGGCCGGAGGGATCTATTTCGGCGCTTGGCCACGATAACTTGCTCTGAAGAGGCTTTGAATGATTCCTATCGTCTCCGTAGTAGGAAAATCGGACTCCGGGAAAACCACGCTGCTGGAAAAGCTCGTCAAGGAATTATCGTCACGTGGATACCGGATCGGGACCATAAAACACGATGCTCACAGTTTTGAGATCGACCATCCGGGAAAGGATTCCTGGAGGCACAAGCAGGCAGGGGCAACCGCGACCGTCATTTCCTCCCCAACCAAACTGGCGCTTGTGGTGGACACCGACCATGACCACACACTGGCCGAAATCAGGGACAGGTTCATCCAAGGAGTGGACCTGATAATCACGGAAGGATACAAACGTGAGATTCACCCGAAGATAGAGGTCTTCAGGAGTGAACTGCACCGGGAATTGCTCTGTAAAGCCGACGAAAACCTGATTGCAATAGCTGGTGACCCTTCAAACCCTCCGACGACCGTCCCGGTTTTCGATCTCAACAAGCCCGAGCTTTTGTGCGACTTGATTGAAGAGCGGTTTCTCCAAGGTCCGAAGAAAGGCTAAGGTACGACTCGTTGCAATGTGATGGCCGTGCTCATTCCCCGTGTGTCTCACCATGATTGCTTATGGCCCGGGACAGAGCTTCGCCGGTCCGCCGACCAAGATTCTTTGCGGTCTGGATCCTCTGCGCGCTGAGTTCCGATTCGAGGCCTACCACCCAGAAGCCTGCCACCATACGCTTTCTCGTCTTCTTGCCGTAGAAAATCGGAACCGCCACAGCCCAGACATTGGGAAGGTACTGCCCCATGTCCCATGCCAAGCCCTCGGCCCGCGCCTTGTCCAAATCTGCCATGTACCGATCAGGATCTGTGATCGAATCGGGAGTGAATTTCGGCAGTGGGTGAGAACGAATGCGTCGTGATACGGCCTCCGGATCTTCATTGGCCAAGAATATCTTACCTGCAGCGCCGGCGAAGATGGTAATCCGGGTGCCAGGTCGAGCCCTCATCTTAAGTTCTTTGGACGATTCGATCTGGTCCAGAATCAGCAGTTGATGGCCTGTGCAGATTCCGAGAAAGATATCTTCGTCCAGCTCGGCCCCCAGCTTTTCCAGGTGGGGCCGTGCCTGGTCCACGAGAGGAACCCTCACCGTCGCGTTCCCCGCGAGATCCTTGACTGCATGGCCGCACGTGTATTTCCTGGTAATCGGGTCACGAAGCACCCACCCCGATTCCTCAAGGGCCGCGAGAATCCCGTGAGTGGTGGACTTGGCCAATGATAGTTTAGCCGCGATCTCACTTATTCCCGGATTCCGCGATGCGGTGAGGATCATTTTCAAGACCCGCATGGCCTTAAAGACTATGGGAGCCGAGTATTTAGTGTAGCCTGACTGATTTGCGCTGCTCACCGTGGTTCACCTTGTGCTAAGTCCGCGTCAAACATGGCGCAACTTACGCTCGTTTCCGGCGAGACCTCCGAGCCAAGTCGGGTCGCGCGGTTCCTCGCAGAGGAGAGCCTGCGAAATCGACGCCGAACGCAAGTTTGCTGTGGGAACGCGACTTGGTTATGATTTATTTTAGACTGTGACCGCGTTCTCCCTGTAGTACGGCACAGTTCATGATAATGAACTAAAATAAGTTGTAGCCCTTCACAAAATGATTGTCAAATGGTTTTCATCGCTGGCTACGATATCGCTTGACACTACTTTTCTTGGAGGCTATGCTAAAAACAAGTTCTTAATACAGAAAAGTAATCCAGGCCGTCCTATGCTACGCATAAAGGTCCACGATGTTGGCCGGGCCACTCTGCCCGCTCGGTCCGGCAACGAAGGATGGATAGGAATATCCCCTAGAGGGGACGATTATCACGTAGTTGTACCTGTTGACGTCCAAATTGCTCGCGGCGTAATGGCGTGCAATAGGCCCACGGATGGCACGCCATTCGGTGGCTATGTCGGCTGGTTGTACTTCAGGTGTCCACCGTACCCGGACGAAGGTGGAGACGAGAGTTTTCTTCGGGACGAGCAGATACGAAACACCTGCGAGCAACTGATCCGGTGGCTCGCCTCTTACGATATAGAAGCCGTCATGGAAGCCGCCGCCCCTACGTGAAAGAACTCTGCCCCGGCGCTTGACGGCTTGTTACACTGCGAATCAATACGTGCCCTTATGTTTGTGTTTTCTAACCTGAAGACCTTCAACTCTTCTCTCACATTCACAGGAGGAAGAAACCATGCTCCTGCCAAAATTTGACTATCACGAACCTTCGACGCTTGAAGAGGCCTTGCACTTGCTCTCGGAGTTCGGCGGCAACGCCAAAGTGCTGGCGGGCGGGACAGACCTTCTGGTCAGAATGAAACTCAAGATCGACAAGCCTGTCCACGTCATCTCCATTGCTCGTGTGCCTGGCATGGATGCCATTATTCCTCGGGATAGCCATGCAGTGACCGTAGGGGCGGCTGCGACCGCGGCGGACTTGTCACGTCATGAGCTGCTAAGGGAGAGATTCACACCATTGGCTTTGGCTGCGGGAAAGCTCGGCGCCCCAATGATTCGGAACAGGGCCACCATCGGCGGAAACCTTGTGAACGGCCGACCGGCCGCGGATCTTCCCCCTGCTTGCATGGTTTTGAACGCGACGGTAAAGCTCAAGAGCAACTCTGCTGAGCGTGAAGTGCCAGTCATCGACTTTTTCCGGGGACCCGGGGACACTCTGATCGAGCCCAATGAGCTGATGGTATCGATCAACATAGAGACACCCCCACCCTGGAGCGGCGGCCACTACATAAAACTTGGCGCGCGCAAGACCCTTGAGATTTCAATGGTAAACGTGGCCACCATGATCACCTTGCAGTCGCCCGATGGTCCCATAGTGGACGCGCGAATCGCCCTTGGAGCGGTTGCGCCGACGCCGGTCCGCGCATTCGCCGCGGAAGAGCTTTTGGTTGGTCAGCAGCCGTCCGAAGAGCTGTTCCGAAAAGCGGGCGAGGTCGGTGTGGGCATGTGCAGTCCGATCACTGATCATCGAGGCACTATGGAATACCGGTGCATGATGATCGAAGTCCTTACGAGAAAGTCACTGCAAGCGTCGTTGGAGCAGGCGCGCTCCTGGAAGCCGTAAACCGTCAGGCGCTTTGAACTTTGATTCCGGGGAGATAAACACGATGAAGACCATAATCCAGTTGACCGTTAACGGGGAGCCGGTTGAAGCCGCAGTGGAGCCTAACGAGACCCTCTTACAGTTCTTGCGAGATGGCCTGGGACTGACAGGGACGAAGCACGGCTGCGGTCTTGGAGATTGCGGAGCCTGCACGGTTATCGTCGACGGCATGCCCGTAAATTCGTGTCTAGTGCTTGCGGTTCAGGCGGCAGGGCGGGAGGTCCTCACCATCGAGGGGTTGGCTGAAAACGGTAAACTGCACCCAATTCAGCAGGCGTTTGTGGACAAGGGAGCCATTCAATGCGGATTCTGCTCACCCGGCATGATCCTATCAGCCAAGGCCCTCTTGGACGCGAATCCAAAGCCTACGGAACATGAGATTCGCACAGCGATCTCGGGGAACCTTTGCCGGTGCACCGGTTATCAGAAGATTGTTGAAGCCGTACAAGAAGCCGTGAAGACAATTGAGGGAACGGAGGTATCCTGAAATGACAGAATTCCAGGTTCTCGGTACAAGGGCCCCAAGGCTGGATGCTCCTGCTAAAGCAACCGGACGTGCGAAATACGCGGACGACCTGAGCATGCCTGGGATGCTTTACGCTGCGATACTCCAGAGCCCCCTCGCACACGCGAAGATTCTTCATATCGACACTTCTAAGGCCCTCAAGCTTCCTGGCGTCAAGTCTGTGATTACGGCCAAAGAGGCAGGGCTGATAAAATACGGGGTATCGCCCGCTCGGTACGACGAGACCCTATTCGCACATGACAAGGTCCGTTACGTTGGGGATGAGATAGCTGCTTTGGCAGCTGTTGATCAGGCCACCGCGCAGGAGGCGCTTAGTCTTATTAAGGTGGATTACGAAGAGCTTCCTGCCGTCTTCGACATGTTCGAGGCGATGAAAGAGGGTGCACCCCAGATACATGATGCATTTCCGGGCAACTTGACTGCCGAAGTCCATCAAGAGTTTGGGGACACGGATGCGGCCCTTGCTGCGTGCGATCTGGTAGTGGATCACACATTTCTCAATAAACGTCAGGATGCAGCCTTTATTGAGCCCCACTCTTGTCTGGCTGTCTTTGATCTCGACGGCAAGCTCACTCTGCACACGTCAACGCAGGTCCCACATTATGTGATGAGAACCGTGGCTATGGTCCTTCAAATCCCCGTGGGGAACGTCAGAGTGGTCAAGCCGTATGTGGGCGGCGGATTCGGTCCCAAGTGTGAAGCCACCCCATTGGAGATGAGCTGCGCATTGCTCGCTCGACGCACAGGGAAGCCGGTGAAGATGACTTACTCCAGAGAGCAGGTCTTCTTGCACAGCCGAGCCCGCCACCAGTTCTACGCGGAGATGAGCCTGGGAGTGAAAAAAGACGGCACTCTGGTGGCGCTCAAGAACAAGGCCGTCCTGGACGGGGGAGCTTACACGAGCTTCGGCATCGCCACAGTATATTACGCCGGATCGCTACTTGGAGGACCGTACAAGCTCCAAGCGATGAAATATGATGGTTACAGGGCTTATACCAATAAGCCGGCATGCGGGGCACAGAGAGGCCACGGCGGAGTGATTCACAGGGCCGCGTTCGAGCAGCTCGTGGACATGGCCGCGGAAAAGCTCGGCATCGACCCCGTGGAAATGCGTGTCAAGAACATGATGACCGCAGGAGATACCACAGTCAACCAGCTCGATATGTCCAGCCTGGGCATGAAGGAGTGTGTCGAGGCAGTGCGTGACAATTCGGACTGGCAAAACAAGAAGGGGAAGCTGCCCAAAGGCAAAGGGATCGGCATGGCCTGCGGTTTCTTCGTTTCCGGAGCAGGTTACCCCATCTATCGGTCGGATACTTATCATTCAACGGTAGTGATCAAGGTCAGCGAAGATGGGGGCATCGCGAACGTACTTACCGGGTCAGCCGAGATAGGTCAGGGGTCGGACACGGCATTCGCAATGATCGCGGCCGAGACTCTGGGAATTCCCTTGAATAATGTCCGAGTGGCATCAGGGGACACGGACCTGAGCGTAGATCTGGGGGCATACTCCAGCCGTCAAACCCTTATGACCGGTCATGCGACGAAAGAAGCCGCAGAGCACGTGCGCGATCAGATTGCTGCTTACCTGGCTGAAGCGATGGGGTGCGACCCAGCGTCCATCACCTTCCGAAATGGCACGGTGCGTTTCAATGGGGGTCCTGGGGACTTCGAGAAGATTCGTACGCTATACATCAAAGAGCACCGTGGCTGGACAGACCCGCCTACCGGGGAATATCTCACGTTCAGGGAAGCTGCGCGGCTGGCCTATTTAAAGGGTGGAACTCTGGTGGGCACTGGAAAGTACAAACCTCCCAGACTTGGCGGAGACTACAAGGGAGCTGCGGTGGGCACTTCACCCGCCTATGGCTGTTCGGCCCAGGTTGTGGAGGTCACAGTGGATCTCGAGACAGGACAGGTCACCGTTGACGACATGACCGATGCTCATGATTGTGGCCTCGCGATAAATCGCACCTCTGTCGAGGGACAGATGCAGGGATCACTTTCCATGGGGTTGGGCGAGTGTCTTTTTGAGGAGGTGAAGTTCGACTCTCACGGCCGAGTCGTGAATGCGTCTCTGGGCGAGTACCGCATCGCTACAGCCCTGGATATGCCGAATGTAAAGAGTATCATTGTGGAATCCAATGAGCCCAATGGGCCATACGGTGCAAAAGAGGTGGGTGAAGGGGCAATCATGCCCACTATCCCCGCGATACTTAATGCCATTTATGACGCCACGGGCGTGAGGGTAACCGAATTGCCTTGCACTTCGGAAAGGCTCTACATGGCCATCAGGGCTCAAAAGGACAAAAAATAGGGCGGAAAGATAAAAGAGAGCAGACAATGGCCCGGCATGATAGGCAGCTTGACTGCAACAGACAGTGATCAGGAATTCCCGCCGAGGCTCGTGAATTGAGATTCATATTCAACGGTTTTCCCGAAGACTTTGTCGGTTGCGAACTGACAGTCCAAGACCTGCTTGACAGGAGCGAAGAGGACGATCCTGCTGTGATAGTTGAAATCAACGGCCGATTCGTCTACCGAAAGGATTTCAAAACCCTTGCGATAAAAGAAGGGGATAGGGTGGAGTTCATACACCCGTCATTCGGAGGCTAACGGCTTCAGCATCAGAATGGTGACTTGCGTAGTATGCTCTGCTCCCTTGCAGGGCCGACCGAAACCAACGTAACGGGAACGCCTGTCAGGTGTTCAATGGTCTCAACGTAATCCCTGGCTTTCTTGGGCAAATCTTCAAAGGATCGGCAAAAATCAAGCGGCTTGTCCCACCCTTTTACTTCCCTATAGATCGGCACCAGCCTTTCCAGGTCCTTAATATCCGCGGGTACTCTATCTATGGCTTGGCCGTCCAGCTCGTACCCGGTGCAGATTTTCAGGGGAGATATGCCGGTGAGCACATCCATTTTCGTCAAAGCAATTCCCGTCAAACCGTTGAGCCGAACGCTGTGATTCACCACGACCAAATCCAACCAGCCGCAGCGGCGCGGCCTTCCAGTTGTGGCCCCGAATTCCGCGCCGATTTCGCGGATCTTCTCTCCTAGTTCGTCGTTCAGTTCAGTAGGAAATCCGCCCTGCCCCACCCTTGTCGAGTAGGCTTTCACAACCCCCCATATACTTTCCACAGAAGTAGGGCTGACACCTGCGCCGCAGCAAACGTTTCCGGCCACTACGTTTGAGGAGGTCACAAATGGATATGTCCCGTGATCAATGTCCAGAAGCGTCCCTTGCGCACCTTCATAGAGGATGCGACTTCCGTCCATGATCTTGTTGTAAAGTACATGTGCGGTGTCTGTTATATGGGGCGCGAGTTTCTTGCCGTATTCAACGTACTGCTCTACCACTTGCTTGGGATCCAGCCTAGGGCGCTTGAATCGATGCTCTATCATGAAATTCTTTTCTTCCAGGGCTGCCACAACCCGCTGCTGCAAACTGTCGGGCCTCAAAAGGTCGCCCATCCGAATTCCCATCCTGGAAGCCTTGTCTTCATAGGCGGGACCGATTCCCCTGCCGGTGGTGCCGATCTTGGCCTCGCCTAGGATCTCTTCTCGGCCATGGTCGATAATCTTGTGATACGGCATAATGACGTGCGCCCGTTCGGAAATCAGCAACTGCCGGTCATTGAGAAAGTGGCCCTTCTTTCGCAACGTCTCCTTTTCCTCGAGAAGCACGCCAGGGTCCACAACTAAGCCGTTGGCAATTATGTTGATGGTTTCAGGATAGAGTATTCCTGACGGTATTAGATGAACTATGATCTGTTCACCGCTAACCTTTAAAGTGTGTCCTGCATTGTTACCACCTTGAAAGCGAACCACCACTTCTGCGCGGCTGGTAAGCAGGTCCACCACTTTGCCTTTGCCTTCGTCACCCCACTGGGTCCCCACTATTACTAAAGTGCTCAAACCGTCATGCCTTTCTTATTACTAAATAAGCCGATTTTGCTTCTGAGACGTCTCAAACCGAAACAGTGTCACGGGTGGAAGCTGCCGCCACGTCAGCGCCCGGTCCCGAATCCAGAATCACCTGCTTCACGCTGATGATTCCCTGAATATTCCGTATGCTGTCGAGAGTGGACTCATCGGCAGGGGTGTCAATGTTGATAATTGACATGGCCTTGCCGCCGGCGCGATCTCGTGACAGATTCATCTGTGCGATATTGATTCTCCTGCCGGCCAGAGCTCCGGACATACCGGCAATCATCCCGGGAACATCTCTATTGGTAACTATGAGCATAGGACCTGCCGGCACTGCTTCGGTCACAAATCCATCGATTCCGATGATGCGTGGTTCGTAGCCGATACGCCGGATAAGGGCTCCTTGTACCATGTGGGAAGTCCCTTCCGACGTTCTGGTCCTCATCACCAAGGAAGACCCGTGTAATTCGCTTTCTTTAAGCGTTGTTTCCAAGACCCGGATGCCCCTCGCCTGCGCGATCATCGGCGCATTGACTTGGTTAACATCCGTGCCCTCAAAGCCGGAAAGCAGACCGACGAGCGCAGAATAAGTCAAGGGTCTCAAGTCCCATGCCGCAATTTCACCTTGGTATTCCACTTCAAGTTCCACAATGCCGCCCGCAGTAAGCCTGCCGAGGAATTGGGCCAGCCTCTGGGCCAAATTTAGGTACGGGACCATCTTGGCGGCTTGGGCTGGGTCTATGCTCGGAAGGTTCACCGCGTTTCTGACAAGCCCCTTCTCCAAATAGTCAATTATTTGGTTTACCACCGCGACGGCGACATTGATCTGGGCCTCACCTGTTGAGGCTCCAAGATGAGGTGTGGTCACCACCCTCGGATGCATCACCAGGGGATGCTCGCCCGGTGGTTTGATTGAATATACGTCCAGCGCCGCTGAAGCGACTTTGCCGGATTCCAGGGCATCCAGAAGCGCATTTTCGTCGATTATCCCGCCTCGGGCGCAATTAACGACGATTACACCGTTTCTCATCTTTTCGAATGCTGCGGCATTGATGAATCCACGGGTCTCATCGTTTAGAGGCGTATGCACGGTAATCACATGCGACCGACTGAAGATTTCACTCAGCGAGACGAGTTTGACGCCGGCCTGTGAGGCAGCCTCCACAGTCGTGACCGGATCATACCCGAGGACGTTCATCTTAAGCCCGCGAGAGGCCAGTTTGCCCACTATGCTGCCGACTTTCCCCAGGCCTATCACCCCAAGGGTCCTACCGGCTATTTCCCGACCTTGGAATTTTTTCTTTTCCCATTTCCCGGCCTTCATGGACTCCACGGCCTGGGCAATGTGACGATGGGCACACATAATGAGGCTTATGGTATGCTCCGCAGTGGCCTCAGCGTTTCCCCCGGGTGTGTTCATGACGACTATGCCCCGTCGCGTAGCCTCGGGGACGTCCACATTGTCCAGTCCAGTCCCGGCACGGCCGATCACCTTGAGTAATGAGGCATGACGCAAGAGGTCTGCCGTCACGGTAGTGGCACTGCGAATCACGAGTCCGTGGTAAGCCCCTATTACCTTTATCAGGTCATCCGTAGACAGACCGGTCTTAACGTCCACATGGAAGCCTTCGCGTTCTCGCAGAAGGTCAATCCCCTGCTGGTGCAGATTGTCCGACACTAAGATATTGTAAGCCATTTCTCCGGCCCCGGCTTTATGCTTCAGAAGTCGTCCGATGATGGACGCGGATGACCGCCGACACTCCGAAAATTTCCCGCGTACCGGTCTATCATGCGCAAAACAGATACATCACGCCGAGTTTCTTTCAAAGGCAATTCTGCATCATTGACGTTGCCCTTGTGCATCCTCCTCCACGAACGGCAATCCCGCTTCAGGCGGGACCGCGTAACTACGATAGCCGTTGGGAAAAGGGCTTATAGACGTAGTCTATGCTGGGCAACCTGCTATCAGCCATTCTTTTCGGCGAAAACCTTCATGAAATCCACAAGGCTACGGACAGCGTCGATACCCACAGCGTTGTAAATGGAGGCCCGGCATCCCCCCACGGAGCGGTGCCCCTTGAGGCCGCCCAATCCTTCTTTCAAAGCATCTGCGACGAATTTCTTTTCCAGGGCTTCATCCGGCAGCCGGAACGTCACATTCATAGTGGAGCGGCTGTCCGCGTCCGCGGTCCCTTTATAGAAACCGCTACTGTCGATGAAATTGTATATCAGATCAGCTTTTTCCCGGTTAAGCCGTTCCATCACTCCGAGTCCGCCGATCGTCTCCTCGATCCACTTCAAGACGAGCTGGACCATATAAATGGCCACGCACGGCGGAGTGTTGTAGAGCGAGTTCTTCTCTGCATAAGTACTGTAACGCAACATAGTCGGAATGTCCAAGGAGGCCCGATCCAGCAGGTCTTCACGTATTATGACAATGGTAACACCAGCCGGTCCGAGGTTCTTCTGGGCGCCTGCATAAATGAGTCCGAAAGGAGACGCGTCGAACGGCCGAGACATGATGTCGGAGGACATGTCCGAAACGAGCGGAACGTTCCCCGCTTGGGGAAAAGACGACCACTGAGTCCCTTCGATGGTATTGTTGGAGGTAATATGAAGATACGCTGCATCATGATTGACCGAGAAGCCCTGTGGTATGTAGCTGAAGTTCCGGTCCTCACTGGAAGCGATCACCTTGTGAGCCTTCTTGAGAATCTGTGCTTCCTTGATAGCTTTTTTCGCCCATGTCCCGGTATTTACGTAATCCGCTGAAGATCCTCCGGGGATGAGGTTCATCGGTATCATAAAGAATTGCGAGCTTGCTCCACCTTGGAGAAAAAGGACTTTAAAGTTGTCCGGCAGCTTCAAGAGCCCCTTCATACGTTTCACCGCATCATTGAGGACTCCCTCGAAGAGGGCCGATCTGTGACTGATTTCGGCGACGGACATTCCTGAACCTTTGAAGTCAAGGAACTCTTCCTTGACCTCTTCCAGGACCGGAAGCGGCAGTGCTGCAGGACCGGGATTAAAGTTGTGGATTCGAGCGGCCATTTCTCTCTACCTCCTACCCTAGATGAGACGTGGAAGTGGTACAAACAAGCTTTATAATGTAACGCAGGGCGCCGATCAATTCAACACAAATCGCCTTCCAAAATGGAATCTGATACAAAGGGGAGAATTACTTCCGCTGTCAGCGGGGGATAATTTACGTGATATGGTTGTCAAACAAAATGAGTAAACAAGAGAAGGGTCGTCCCCATGAAGGAGATCAGTTAATGAAATCTTTGCAAACCCGGGTTCTCGCCTCGTTGGTCGCACTATTGTTCATCATGGCTGCCACAGCCTCATTTGCCCCAGTGGTTGATGCACAAAGGGGTGGCGGTTTCAGGATGGGGGGCTCAAGCTTCAGGAGCTCATCGAGTTGGTCGTCGGGACCGAGCAGGAGCGTTTGGGGCAGCCGCAGCGGAGGCGGAATTTACACCAAACCTTCATCACCTTCATCGGTCAAACCATCCAACGCCTATGGCAAGCCTTCACTTCAGCCCGGAACATCCTCACCTTACTCAAAACCTTCCTTGGGCGGTGGCACGCCCGGCACGTATTCCAAGCCATCTGCCGGGGCCGGAAAGCAGTCTTCCGACAGCTACACTAAACCTAAGGGCGGGGCCCCCGGTTCAGCCACTACATCGACTTTCAAAGGCGGATCGCAGTTCGACCGGAAAATGGTGCAGCAGGTGAAGCAGGAAAGAGCGAAGGCCTCTCTGGATAGCTATCGGGCGGAGACGGGAAAATTCCAGAAAGCTGCCGGCAGTACCCGGAAGTACCCCTTGGGAGTCCTACAAATCGAGTCCAATTTACCAAAAAGTTCACAATTACGGAGGGTTCGATTATGGAGCCCATTATGGCCGCCGCGATTCATTTTATCGTGGCATGGGATTTAGAGCGCCGGGATTTGCTTACGGGATGGCACCTTCTTACGGGATTTGGGACACGCTGTTCTGGTTCATGATACTTGACCGCTTTTCCGACAGAAATCACTCAGCGATGGCCTATCATCACGCCAATGATCCGGGATACCAGGCATGGCGGCGCGACGCGGACAACCTGGCCAAGGATAATCCGGAACTCAAGGGCAAGCTTGACGCGTTGGACAAGGAGGTTGCCGCGATGAAGGGCACACCTGTCGATCCCAACTATCTGCCCAAGGGCGTGCCCCCTGAGGTTGCCGTGGCTGCCAACGCTATAGCGGACAAACCGGCACAGAGGCCCATCATAAGGTTTGCCACCGGGTCGAAGGACGGCAATTACCAGTACTTTGGGGAACTTCTCAAAAAAAAGGCCGACAAAGTCGACATACAGCTCCGCGCCACCGCCGGCTCCATGGAAAACCTGCGGTTGATCTCATCGGGTGATATTGACATGGCCATTGTTCAGAGTGATGTATTGGCCATGCTGGGCTCAAAATTCCCCGGCCGGAAGTTGATCTCAGAGCAATCGACTCTGTATGAGGAAGTCGTGCAACTGATTGTGAACGCAAATAGCGGCATTAAATCCATAGGAGATATAGATCCTCGCAAAACGGCTATCTATATAGGTCCCGTGGGCTCCGGCACATCCATGACGTGGGAAGGGCTGCGCCTACAGCAAGAGCGCTACAGGAAGATCGCGGTAAAATTCGCAGGCTACGACGCCAGTGAGAAAGAAGTGGAGCGAAACCCCAAAGTGGCGATGCTGTTCGTCGGCGGACTTCACAGTGACATCCTGAAACAGGCCGAGCAGGCTGCCGATCGGACAGGGAAGCTTAAGCTGGCCGCTGTGGATGACGGGAGTTTGGTCCGCAAGAAGGATGAAAACGGAAATAACATCTATCACTTCGTGAGCATTCCCAGTAATGCCTATCCGGCTCTTCAAAAGGGCTGGATTTGGGGCCATGACGTGAAGACACTGGCAGTCCAGGCTGTGCTGGTGCTACGCACAGATTGGGCCAAGAAGTATGGACAAGAAGCCCTCGATGTTCTCTCACTTGGTGTGATGGATGCGAAGGTTGACATGCGCAAGAGGTTAGAGGGGCGATAAGTCGATGCTAATTAAGGAGAAAGGTATGGGAAGCACTCTGCAACTGTTTAGGAAGATGGCCTCAAAAAAAGTTGAGGAGCTGAAAGGCGCGTTTTCAGGAGATAGTCAGGGAGAGAGAATTGACAAAAATCTCCCCCTCAACCTGAGGATCAATGCCATGGTTGAAATATCTGAAGTTGACTTTCTTCTGGGGAGTGATGATATCAAAATCCGACGTCCTGAAGGAAGAGGCGTGGTGGCCGCGTACGGTGTCGCCAAGATCTTCAGGTCGACAGTTCACAGGTTCTACCTGGATTTCCAGGATGACCGGGATTATCTGCTTCAGATAGTTGTCGGCGAAAACCAGGATATCGAGGAATGCAAGTTCTACTGGTCCGCTGACACAGTGTACCCTGATGACTGGGATTTCTGGCTGAATGAGAATACCGGGTACATCGGTTACAGTGTATTCGACACACCGGACAAGACCAGATACTATCGGGTATGGGAGAATCCGGGAGCTGAAAAAGTTGTGGAAGAAGGAGAAGGCGGGGAACGAATAACCCGTGTGCCCCCCGTGGACTTCTCGGAGACCCTCTATTTTGATTCCAATGGAAAGAAGACGGAGATCGTTAAGCACTCGGCCATGCTGTACGGTCGCCACGCAAATGACAATGTGGACGAATACCTGCTGGTCGATCTCAATGAATACGCCGACACGTCTTTCGTCCAGATGCTGATCGGGTTGGAGCTCAATCCCAGCTCCCTGGACGTCATCTGACGAGGGTAAGCCGGGTCGAAGGCGCCCTTGGTAAAGCGGCCTGGCCCTGTCGCGGTGGAATTAGGGATGGAAAGATGAGGTGTGGAGTCTTGAGAAAGCGAATCCGGTTATCCCGAGCAGCCGCTTGGCTTGGTTAGCTCGCGAACCGGGCGGTCTTTATGTTCGAAAGTCAAAACAAAGTTTCTTTTGCCCCAAAGGAGGACCACGAGATGGGAACAATTTTCGGTTTCATGAAAAACCTAGGCAAGACAAAATTGGGTGACGCGGGTCGAAGCCTGACAGAGGCGATAGTATCCTGGGATCCGGAAGCGGCTTCTCAAGCAGAAATTGAGACCATGATCGAAGATCTGGACAAGATCACCCGGGAAGCCGCCAATGCGCGGCAAACATTTCAGAAGGAAAAGCAACAGGCAGACGCGGCACAGGGCGAACTACGACCGGCATCTTCAGGCAGCGGAAATCCTCAACCAAAAAATGGAAACAGCCAAGGCCGCCGGTAACCAAGCTGATGAGCAAAGCGTGAGCGCAAGCCTGGACAAGCTGCTCAAGCAGTTAGAGACCCTCAGGCCGGAGGTGGAGCGAGAGGCAAAGGAAGCGGAAGAAGCCAAGTCCGTGGTGGAGGAACTCGAGGAATTTGCCAAGATGGCTGCTGAAAAACTCAAGACCGCGAGGTCCCAGCTCGAGGCCGGCAAAAGAGAAATGCAGCGGGCTGAAATGGAAAAGAAAAGGGCCCAAGATCGCGCAGGGCAAGCCGAGCGGCTCGCCGGCCTTCGGGAAGAGACCTCGAACCTGGGAGTGGCCTTGTCGGCCATGAACCGGCAGGCTGAAAAGGCGAGAGCTGAATCGGCAGCCGCCAGCATGAAGGCCACCCTCCTCTCTCCTGAAAAATCCTCGGAAGATAAGAACATCGACGAGGCCCTAAAAGCTGTCTCCGGAGAGAAGACCGAACCTCAGGGAAGTTTTGCGGATCGGCTGGCTGCCCTCAAGAAGTAGAGGGAACAGGCACTAATATAGGTTGGCCATCAAAGTGGAACCATTTCTGATACCTTGTAGGGGCACGGCATGCCGTGCCCCTACTAAAGAACTACCCCTTGGTCGACAAGTCAGAGTTACTTCTATGATCGCACATTGGCATAGATCACCCGCTCTTTTGTCTCTGAGAGTGTGACTTTTAACTTGTCATAAAGCACCGATCGGCCGGAATTAGAGGGCCTGCGCGACATGATCTGCAGCGCTGTTGACCTGCACGACAACTCCCGCCATCCAAAGACGGACAAATCAGTCGAGCCGCGTTCGCGGGCGACCAGAAGCACAGACGATGCGGTCACAGAATCGAGCGAACCCGGCGCTCAGCAAGGGGGGGCGTCAACGGGGCTGTGGGCCAAAGGCCGCGGGATAATTCGCAAGAATGTCGTTGACCCGCTGGTTTTCTCACGGCATCCACCGTGGTTCGATGCAACCGGGGTGTCCTTGGGATTCGTGGTCGGATTTGGCGTGCCAATGGGTGGGCATGTCCTGAGCCTCGGCTTGCTGAGACTGGCCTTGCGCTTCAATTTCATACTGGCTTTCGCTGTTTCAAGCGTAGTCAACCCGTTTACTATTATACCGCTCTATTATGGATACTATTGGTTAGGGTCTCTTGTGCTGGGGCGACCTCTCGCGATGAACTTCGAGGTCTTCCAGAAAATCATGAATCCGGTCCTGGACAAAGGGTATTTCTGGGAAGTTCATGCGGCATTCATTCAGCTTGGATGGGAAATCCTTGTCAGGTGGGCCGTTGCAGCGGCATTCTTTGCAGTCGTCGCCGGGGCTCTCGGATACATAGTCACTTACCGAATTCAAAAGAAGCGGTGCATGAGAAAGGCCCAAATGTTGGGAATACAATATGAGAAGTACCTGGAGGAACTGGCAGAAAGCGCTCAAGCAGATAAAGGTTAATTGATTTCGTGTTCCCTGCGCGGTCGAGTCTCGGCCGACTCATTGAGCATCAAACATGTGTTTGGCCCACCATCTCGATGAGGTCCATGCCGGAGAGGTGTGACCTCATCAGACCGCTATAAATGCAGCCATTCCTATGTTTGCAGCAGCCTGTCCTTTGTTTGAGGCTGTCTGCTATTCCATTCGGATTACACCTTGGCTTTATCCGTCTCTACCGACTTAGCCTCAATAGGCGCAGCCGGCCGGGCGTTGGCGGGGGTGGGCGGAGTGTCGTCCGTATCAAGGGCCTTCTTGAAAGTCTTGATTCCTTGGGCTACGCCCCCCATGATTTCAGGAATCTTCTTGCCACCAAAGACAAGGACAACGATCAGAAGAATCAAAATCAGTTCGGTCGGCGCTGGAATTCCCATTCTTGCTCCTTAAGGCCGCACGCATTGCGCGGACCTTTTTTGTTAGTCTGAGTTCATCGAGTCTATTGTAATCACAAGAAGATCCTGAGTCAAATGCGGTTCTGTTCCCCAGCCATCCATTCCGTTAGGGGGAAAGGAATGGTGCTTATGCCCTGAAGGGGCAATCCAACGGTAGCCGTGGGTGAGAACCCACGGAAGGGGACACGGCACCAGCCGGCAAAGAGGGATCCTGAAGGAGTCCACTCAGCCACGTTGTGGTTCAGTCGTTTGTTCAGTAGACCCTGTCTCGGGGTCAGTGCTTCGGGGTTACTGGTGCATCCCTATTCCAAGGGTTCGCATTCCGCGTGCCGCGGGACTACGCTTGGTTCGCCCTTTCGGGGCACCAAATCCCTCCTCACCCCAGAAACTGTATAGTTACTTTCCCCTGGGGATCGGCCTCTCCCCCTTTGTTACTTCTCCACCGGGAGTATCGTGACCTTCTTCCCTAAAGTTTTCCCAAAGCGATCCGGGTCATACATGAGCGAAACGCGCGAGCCCCTCATCCAGAATTCCCCTTCTGCAACCGCTCGGGCAAGATAAGAGTATCGGTAAGTTCCTGACCATGCGCGGTTCTTGAACACTCTGACGCCGTCATCGCGAAATTCAAAATACGTGGGGGTGAAATCGTAAAATCCGTCACGCCAGGAATCGTGCTCCCGTGTCGAGCCTTGTCTTTCGACTCCTTCTGTTTTCAACTCTGAATTGATAGGAACCAGGCCCGCGGGTACCGGGTCCTCAAGCGCCAAGTATTCAAAACTCTCGTATCGCCGCTCCTTTTCCGGACGGGTAATTCCTATCTCGAGGGTGACCCTTACCACATCCCCCAACCGAATTTCCTCCTTGCCATTCAGGTTTTCCATCTTCTTGCGAAGTGTGAACCCTGCGATGAGTTGCGAGGGGTCTGTGACGACATCCGGATAGGTGATGGAAAGGGCGTAATTCAGCAAATCTTTTGAATTGGACTCGACGCGAATGGTTCCTTTTTGGAGCAGCTTGCGCGGATCCACCTCCAGGTATGCGGCAGCCTCAGAGACGGTCACCTCTTCAGGTTTATCACCGCCATAGTCTATCCGGAGACGGACTGGGCCAACCTTTTTCGTTTCCTTGCCTCGGTAATATTTGCTTAGCGCCAACAAGCACCAGCCGGTGTCGGCGGTGGAGGACCAGCGGCCATCTGGTTTCAGCCCCCTCAAGAGATAACCCGCCCAGGAGTCCGCCTCCTTAGATCCGGCCCCCGTCTCCAGTGCAGCCATAAGGCAGACTGCCAGTTCCCGGAAACTGGAATTATGATAATCGGTACGGTTGGGGTCAAATTGAGGATTGAGCTGTGTGACCATCTCTTTAAGCTTATCTTGCTGCAAGTATCCAACTTCTTTGGCCGAGAGAATGAGCAATGCTTTGCCCTCGTCCTTCAAAGAATCGTATTCCTGGAAGAAAGGCTCGAGTTCCTGTGCGCTGAGCATTTTACCCACCGCTAGGTTGAAGAGCGCCAACTCCCTCGTCCACGTGGCTCCGTGATATCGGTCGGATTCCTTTTTCTTGAACAAGTTCTCGTGGAGGAAGGATAGAGCACGCTTCAGACTCTCCTCGGGAACCTCGTACCCCGCCTGTCGAGCCGTGATCAGCGCAAACGAGGCATACATAGTCCCCCACCAAGAAGTGTTCAGTTCGCCGGGCCAGTAAGAGAAACCGCCTCCGGCCAGTTGCATTGACAATAGCCGCTCGACGCCGCGTTTCAGGAACCGGTCCACTTCTTCCACGGACACCCCCGGGATGACTTTCGAGCGTGAGAGATCCCTTATGCCTGCAAGCGGAATGATCCCCGAACTGGTCTGTTCAATGCACCCGTAGGGGTATCGGAGCAGGTATTTCAGGCCGGGCGCTATCCTCGTCCAATTGGTGGTGCTGAAGCTCAGATTCGCTTTGAAATCTCCGGGATTTATGTCCTCCGGCTTCAAAGCTTTCAGTGCGTCAGGCAACGCGGCCGAAATGTCGGTCCGTTCCGTAAAACTCCCTATTAAGTTGCGATTTACCGGCATGTACCTGGAGTGGATGGTTAACGGTTGCTCTACGGCATCTCCATATTTGCCCGACGCGCCTGTGAACGTGCCTTGGAAGCGGAAGATGCCTTTTTCGGCTCCTCCGGTTACCTCGGCCAGGGCGTTGACTGATGAGGTGGCAAAAGGCTCCAGCGCGAGAGAAGATTGCGAGAGCCGCACACTCAGGTCTGGGGAGCCCTCAGTCTTGAGGAGGACATCACCCTTGTCTGGAGTCTTGTTGTAGAGCACCACAGGAAAAGAGACCCGGTCGCCGGGGATAAGAAAACGCGGAATCGACGGCTCTACAAAGAACTCTTTGGTCACGACCATGTTCCGCTGTCCAGAGACGAAGCCCGCTCCCTTGTCTGCGGCCACCGCATACACGCGGTACGCGGTCGTGGAATCAGGGAGTTGGAACTCAACCGTAGCACGGCCGGACCCATCAGTGATTACTGCGGGATTGAAGTACGCAACCGGTCGAAAGTCTTTGCGCAGTTTGAGAGTGCCTGCAATTTCGCCGCCGCCCATATCTCCGCCGGTAAGAGGTCTAGTGGCGAAGAGGCGAAGCAAATCCTGACTAACCAGGGCCTGGCGCAAATCTCCTGAAAATACGGCAAGCGGGATGTTGAATTTGGTGAGGGAGGATAAGTCCGGCGTCTGAAAACGAGTCAGGGCCAGAACCGCCTCGTCGACTACACAAACGGCCAGTTCGGACAAGACTCCCTTGCCATTTTGATCGGCCACTTTGAAGGTCAGAGCTTTCTTTTCGCCGGGTCGTCCTTTCAGTTCGGGTGTTTCGGGAGCGATATCAAGACGGAGTTTTTGAATGTCGCCTCTGACGGTGACGTCGGCATATCCGTAATAGATAGTGGGGATGTCAGCATCTACCTGGCTCGAATAAACAGGGAAACCTTCCCTTCCTGCTGCAGCCATTACCGAGACGTACACATTGGGCTGGAACTTTTCCGTGGCCTCAAACTGGTAACTTCCATCATTCCCCTTCACATCAATTACCCGGTAGTCAAGAATCTCGCCTCCTTTCTCCATGGTCACCAGGCACTTCTTGACCGGCCGAGGAGCGTGGAATTGAATCCGGACCGATTCACCTGTCCGGTATTCTTTCTTGGTCATGGAAAGAAGGACCTCATTGCTCGTACGGACGTCCTTTTCCGCCTCTCTCCTTGCCCACTGATCGTAGTCTTCCCAACCGACATTGAAGAGCGTCTGGCTGGTGTATCGCCCGGTCTTGTCTTCATACGTAAAGCCGACCAGATAATCACCGGAGTCGTTCAGTTCCAATTGAAAGTCCGCTTCTCCCTTTACAATGGGCTGCTGGGAAGTCAGAGTCTTCATCCAGCCTTCTTCCCACACGGGATTGAGATTGCCTGCATCATCCCGCTTTTGCGTGTAGAAGTATTTCTTCTGCATTATTTGGGCTTCGATTTTGCCCGAGGGTATCTTCTTCCCGCTTTGATCCACCACTATGAGCTTTAGCGACGCTGAATAGCCCGCTTGGACCCGACGCGGGTGATTGGAAATGCCTACAAGCACGCCGGGCCGTGGATTAAAAGTCTCCACCTCGGTGGCGGGCTCGCCGTCAATATCCAGTACCGTGGCCGAAACATTTATGCCGTAGATGCCGGTGAGCAAACGTGGGTCCAAGGGTATTGTCAAACGAAGACTACCGTCCTTGTCCAACATTGATTCACCGGATTCAAGGAATAGCGTCTTGTCGTCCTCATTTCCAAAAAAATAGCCATCAAGACCTTCAACTTTGTTGACAACGGGCACTAGCGTAGCCTTCCACCGCATACGCCCATGCTTAACGGGCCCACCAGTGTAATACTGCCCCTTTACATCGACCGTTAGGAACGCGTCTTCACGCTTGAGAGCGACATATTCTGAGGCGGCCCGCTCCCCCTTCTTGATGGACATCGAAACATAGTGGCGTGGCCGTTTGTACTCTTGGACCAGGAAGTTCTTCGTGAAGAGACCTTGTTTATGCTCTCCCGCAGCAGTCGCTTTTATGGTGTAAGTGCCAACGGGGAAGAAACTCCTAACTTGAAATGTGTCGTAACAGCTTCCAAACTCACTTAGCTTGAGTTCTTTGGTGTATAGAACATCCCCTCTAGGCCCCTCAATATCCACCTTGGCCAGTTCACCGGACGGGGAAACAATGCGATTGTTCTTGTAATCTCTCGATACGAACTTGAAATTCACGGTATCACCCGGCCGATACACCCCGCGTTCGGTGAATATGTACCCGGTTCGGGACTCAGGTTTCTCCTTCAGATTTTTTGTCTGCGTCACAGAGAACGGCTTTAAGGCAAGAGTTTCCAATTCTATGCCGCAGGCATCCGACGGGGTAGCAGCGACGGCCCACTTCAATTTGGTAAGGGCCAGAGGTCTCTTCGTAGTTCCCGTAGCTTGCAGACCCGACAGCGACGTGAACTCCTGCCCGTCTTTGACGAACAGCAGACCGTTGTCATCCGTCTTGCCCACGATGTACCTGTGACCGTCAGCGTCGGAGAGATAGATCTCAACTCCTGAAAGAGGCTGTCCCGTATTGATGGAGGTCACCCACAGCAGCAGACTCTTGGAGGACATCTTGTAACTGACCGAGAGGTCCGTAATCTGAATAAGCTTTTTGGCTCTTCCTTTGAAATTTCCGTCCGGGTCGGTAAACACTGCTACCCAAAGCCCACCCTTCTCAGGGTTCTTTCTAAAAGAAAGTGGAACAGAATAGCCGTAGGAGTGGTCCAGTGCCTCCGGAGCAAAAAACGCATCCGCATCCTCGGCGTATTCACCTGAGAACACGTTGCTGATCTTGGCGGTGCGAACGAGATTCTTGAGGGTCGCTGTTTTATCCTTCAATTTCAGTTGATTGAGGGCTACCTTATTACGAAGGGCTTCGGCTGTTTCCGGCGCCAGGTACGGCGGGACTTTGATCAACTGACAGCGAACTTTGCTAACATTGGCGAGATTTACAGGGAACAGTTGCCGGCCACGAAGTTCCACAACGGAACGTTCCGTCTTCAGGTAAACCTCCGGCTTGATGCCCGGACCCTTGAACCGGAATTCTCCCGCTGTAAGCATCGCACGGCCGTTGTTGACTCTTGCAGGAGAGATTTCCAATAGATACTCACGGTCGTACTCGAAGTTCCCTGTGACGCGGCAACCCCAGCCACCGGTCTTGATAACACTCAGCCCAGCCACGCTGGGGGTGATTTTCAGCGCGGCCACGAGGTCGCTTTCCGAGACGTTTCCCGTTAAGGAAAAATTCAGTCCCTTATCGGTCTTGGATCGATAAAAGGTGCCTACGTTGGTCACGGATATCGTTTCAATGGACAAGAACTGGTACGCAAAATCCTGAGCAAGAAGCCGCCTGCCCGAGACGTCCGAGAGCCCCTTGTTGATCGCAATTTTTACGGAAGTCGGTCGTTCGGAAATCCGGGTGGGCACGAGCCTGAACTCCCGTGCAGGGGCTGTAGCCTTCTCCTGGTCTCTGGGGGTTTGAATCTCGAATTTCTCTTCGGCCTCGTCAGTCGTCACTTTGATTGCCGCGGCCAGATTCGAAGGGAAGACCGGATTGTTGAACCTGAGGGTAACGCTCCACCTGCCGGAAGGGTCTCCCGGCGAATAAGCATCACGCCGCGCGTGAACAGTCAGGTCGTCGGCAAGAGCCAAAGCCGATGCACCCGCAACGATCAGCAGTGAGACCAAAACCATTAACAGCCTGCCCTGAAAGCTACTCTTCATTGCCATAACTCCTTATCCACACGAGGGGACCTCAGTCCGTCAAAGGTGCGGGAAGCACCGAAGGCTCATACGCCACTACTATAGCGGTTTTCAAAAGTAATCACGAATTGTGAAGAGCGATTCCTAGAAATTGGTAGCCACCGGCCTCCGTGCCGGTGGGTAATGCCCAAATAAATCATCAGGTTCCGCCCGGCAGGGACGCCGGGCCTACCGATTCTTTGCGATACCGCTACTTGAAGCGTTCAAAACTTTCGAGAACCACTACTAACAAGAAGCCGTTGTAATAAAACTGCCCTCTAATTCCAATCAAAAGACTCTCCTGGCTTATTGCCGATTGGTGCGTGCCAACTTCCAACGTTCTTGACCACCGCGAGTCATAGGCGGACATGGTTGCTGAAACCAGATTCCTGGACTTCAAAACTTCCAGAAGCGAAGGCAGTATCCTGGCTGTCAGCTCCCTTTCATGCAACAATACCACGTCACGGGGTCTCACTGTCCGCAGGGAGGCTACCACCTGAGATCCTGTATAAGATGCTGTCTGCATGCGCCAATCACTGGTGTCCAGATCCCACCACGCGACATGGTAACCCAAATTGTGAAGGGTCTCCATTGCCGCGGCATAAACGGATGGACGCCCGGTATGTCCGAAGGGAAACCTGAAGAAAAGGCTTCTCACCCTTTTGCTCATTCCCGCGTCCCGCGCTACTTCCTCGATGCACCTATGGGTTTTTGCTATTTCTTGTTCGATGCGATTCGGAGAGAGGGTCGAAAACGAGGTGTGAGTATAAGAATGATTTCCAAGATCATGCCCATCTTCCAGTGCCCTGATCGCAAGTTTGCGCAGAGATGGGCTCCGCAGGTTGCGGCCGATAACAAAAAAAGTGGCTCTCTGGCCTGTCTGGCTCAGATAATCTAGAATTGACCCGGTGCAGCGCACGGGTCCGTCGTCAAAGGTAAGAAATAATGGGCTCGCCTTTTGCAAGTGCGCTTGGGCATGATCATTTTCGCAAAGTAACGGACTTGAACCGATTGGCCATTGGGGATCATCGTTGGAAGATTCGATCCGATGGGGAGGTAGCAGGCCGGCGCACGAGATGGACGGGGCAAACAAAGCAGAAGCCATGAGCCAAGCAGTCCCGAGCCCCATGAACTCACGGCGAGAAAAGGCAATACGTCTCTCGGCCCCATCGGGTAAAGCCTTGTCGTGGAACTGTCCCAAGAACCCATGCGTCCGTGAAGGCGATCTCATGTTTTCGGGGACCGCTTACCACAAGGTCCCGCCCTCCTCCCTTGGCTGATAAGCACAGGCATAGACGGCACAAAACCGTATCAAGAAAGTCTTACATGTGTCAAGGACTTAACTTCATGCCCGTTTTGTTGATGTGAATGCGTAATTACATGCCCGCTGGTGCTATCCAGTAGGCCATTATGTGGATGGCTATACGAAACGAATCAATTGGAAGCAGTGCTTTCATGAGCGCGGGTGACAAATGGAGAGCAAAATCAAGAAAACCGGAGAATCGGCCGGGGTATCCAGCGGCCCTCTAAGGATTCACAACGATGACGGAAAACTGTTTGTGACCGGCTTCGGACTGTGGATCCCCGTTGAGACTGAAAAAGAAGGTCTTGAGCTTATTTGTGAACTGGAAGAGCAGGGTTACCGTATATGCCACTGAATTTCGGCGCTTACCGGGCAAATTAGGTCAACTAGCATGGTGTGAAGCGCGGCGAAGAAGGTAGAAAATACTTGCAACATTGGTGCATGGACGTGTGCCGCGCATAACGGGGCTCGTCCGCGCACGGATGAATCCCGCGGTACGCGGGACACCTCGCAGCTTGCTGAGAAAAGATTCTTGTAGGCAGTGCTACAAGCCTGCACGAGCGTAAAAAACCGTAGGGCCTCTTTCGAGGCCCTTTTATCAACTAGTTGAGTTCTGACTGGTGAAGGGAGATTCGGAAGCGCCATCGATGGCGAGAGCGTGATTATCCAAATGCGGTACTTCGGCGCGGGGGCCGCGTACCGCGAGCCTTAATCTTCAAACGACTTTGCATAACCAGCGTCGGTACTTTCTTCTCTCCAGGTCCCACCTCGAATTCCCTGGGTATCCTTCATCTTTTCATAGTAATCAGCCTCTTCCTGGCACCGTACGCACAGTCTGGCCGAGGGGAACAGGCGAAGCCGCTGTTCAGGAATGGGTTCGCCGCATTCTTCGCAGATACCGTATTCACCATGCTTGATTCGCTCCAGAGCTTCCTCTATTTCTTTCAATTGCTTGTGCTGTCGCATTGAGATCTTCGCATCAAGCTCTCTGGAAATCTCGCCCGTAGCCAGATCTATTTCGTCACCTTTCTCGATGGCATCGATGCTTCGCCCCACTTTAATAGACACCAGTTGATCCAGGAGGACCTGTTTGGGGTTGAACGCGCCTGGCGCCTCCGGTCTGGACTTTTTTACTTCTTGAACGGGCCTCGCCGTCGTAGGAGGAGGCTCAGGAAGCGCGGGTCTAGCTTCCTTCCGCTCTGATGCTCCTGAATCCGCCATTCGGTAATAATTCTTTCCTCCCTCCAACTTTCTCTCAATTTGGCCCTTCTGGACCTTTCCCCTAACGCTGTTAGGGACAATGCCCATTGCAGCCGCTATTTCTTCACGGGTCATCCACATTATCGCGACTCCTTGGTAGTTTCTTTCGTCCACGTTAAATAATCACTGGAATGCACATAAGCAAGAGCATCCCCCGCGATTTTCCTTAATTGCCAAAAAATACGTGGGCCCGCACCGATCGCCGTGTCACCATGGTACCCCCATGCGGCAGCGGAAAAGGGGCCTTAGCGCGGACGGGAAGACATATACCTTCTCCGGCCGGCTGTCAACCTTTTTTTTCACGGAAATTCGCGGCGTTGGGAATAATTTGATGTACAAGGAGTTTTTCCCAGGCGTGGGGATCATCTGTTTTTTTGAGGCAAGCCGGGGCAGGTGAACTCTTGGAGCAAAGCCTACATTGCCAATGACCAGGGCAAAGCATGAAAATAATTGTGCCTGTTTTTGGGGCCCATTACAGTGAATGAGCTTAAGATGATAAGCACCTCATTTAACCGCATTAAAAATTATTAATAGTCGTAAGGAACTTCATTTTCAAGCAAAGTTAAGACTTTTGGCTTCCGAATCTCGTTTTTAGCAGAAAAAGATTGAAATCCTTACCGCTTCGGATTAAGTGTCACTGCCATAATACCGTTGGGGAGAAAAACCATGGCAATCTACCGCGTCCTCGGTGTCTCGATAGTGGTCCTGATGACGGTATCTGTCGCGCTGGGCCAGAGTTGGCAAGGTCAACCTCAAAGTGTACAGCCGGGAATCTCGCCTCTACCACAAGGGGCTCTCCCCGGGGACCAGTCTTACGTTGCAACGCCGCCAGGTTACGGGGGCCTACCTCAGTCCCCAAGCAGGTATCAGGCACAACCGATTCCTCAGGATCCAGGAACGGGCCGCGACGCTACGCCCCCCTATCAGTACCCCCCTTATCACAACCCTTACTATAATGGGACTTCCGCGGGGGAGTTTCTTTCGGGCACCGTTGACTGGCTCTTTAGCCTCCCTTCGAGTCTCATAGACCGCGCAGCCAATTTTATGGACGGCAACTTTTTCCCACAAACGCCTGCAACCCATGGGGGTCCGGCACAGTCTGAAGTACAGGGGGGGCCTTCTTTCCGCGACAGCCAGGGCCCCGTGCAGCCGCTTCCACCGGCAGCGGTTTACCAACCTGGTTCACAGTGAGCGTGTCGGGCAATAGGAGCGGCATGAGCCGAATGCTGCTGAGAGCTTAGGTGTTCCGCTTACCAACGGAGCCGGAATGAAATTGGGCGTCTTATGAAAGACTATTCCACAGCCAGAAAGACGATGGTTCAGCGGCAACTTGTTGGCCGAGGAGTCCGAGATTCCCGTGTCCTGGCTGCAATGGAAGAGGTCCCGCGCCATTTTTTCGTAGATGAAGGCCTGTGGAATGAGGCCTATGACGATAGCCCTTTGCCGATCGGTGAAGGCCAGACAATTAGTCAACCCTATATGGTTGCAGTAATGACGGAGCTTTTGCATCTGGACGGAGAGGAGAGAGTACTGGAGATCGGCACGGGTTCAGGATACCAGGCCGCAGTGCTCACCAGGCTATGTCGGTGGGTGTACACCATGGAGAGGCTTGAGGGCCTATCGGAAAGGGCCCGAAAGGCCGTTGAAAGTTGCGGTTATGCGAATATCAGTTTCATCGTAGGGGACGGGACTCAAGGCTGGCCGGACCATGCCCCTTATGACGGAATTATCGTCACTGCGGGAGCCCCTAATATCCCCATACACTGGTTGAGCAACTTGTAGAAGGAGGCAGATTGGTAATTCCGGTAGGCGACCGTTTTTCCCAGGTGCTCAAGTTGGTCATTAGGACAAAAGAAGGCACAATTGTCGAGAGCCACACGGGCTGCCGTTTCGTGGACCTTGTAGGCAAGTTCGGATGGACCAGGTTCTGAAAACGAAAACCGTACGTCAGGGAAACACCTTCTTTTGTGCTTCACCGCAGAGTGCGCGGAAATCGCAGAGATAACCACAAACTCGAACAATGCCATGGGAACTTTACTCTTGAACTTCAATGTTACAGAGTTCAGACGCGGAATACGTCGTCGTGTAAACAACTTGAAAGAGAATTTGCCTCCGCGTTCTCCGTGCTCTCCGCGGTGAGCCAATGTTGAAAACTTTAAGATGGGGACTGAAATACCAGGGTGTTTGATATCCGAACATGTTCAGCGCGTAGCATTGGCTTCACGTCAATCTTCGTTCTTGTGACTTTTGCGTTGGGTTGCCCCCATTACAGCTCCGGTGTTCCGGCGACTCTGAGACTCCCTCAACTGAAGCCGAATAATCCCATCGCAGGCGTTTATCACAACGTGGAACGCAATGAAAGCTTGTCCGACATTGCCAAAGCCTATGACGTTGACCTCCAACACCTCGCTGAGGTAAATAACTTGAGGCCTCCATATTCTATTAAGGCCGACACCAAGGTTTTCGTTCCGGGCGCGTCCCAACAAAGACCCGTCGCAGTGAGGCAGAAGCCACCGACCGAAGAATTGCGCGTGCAAGACTTCGGAGGAAGCCTTGCGTGGCCCGTGGAAGGAAAGATCATTTCCGAATACGGGGTGAGAGGCGGAATCCAATACAACGGCATTGGTATTCAGGCCAAAGAGGGGACGCGGGTTACTGCCGCGGCTGACGGGCGGGTTGGTCACGTAGGAACAATTCCAGGCTATGGCAAAGTAGTCTTGATGGAGCATGCCAACCGGCTCGTCACTGTTTATGCTCATCTGAAGGAAATCCGGGTGGCCAATGACCAATCGGTTAAGAGGGGCGAGATCATAGGAACCGTGGGCACCTCTGGAAGGGTTGAGACGCCGTCTCTATACTTTGAAGTCCGATCGCGTTCCAAGCCCCGTAACCCACTATTTTTTCTCGGTAGGAGAGCATGAAATAATTCAACTATGACCTCATTAATGGAATCCATCACAAAAGGTCTATCGAAAACGGGTTTGGCCGGCTTGGGAGTGAAGTCACCATTCACCATACCTTCCGGCATTGTTACGACGGTTCCTTCTGTCATCGCACGAATCGCTAGAGATATCCCCGCTATTGGGTTCTTGACGACTAAAACCCTCAGCGTGGAGGCCAGGGCGGGATACCGGGAACCAGTGATCCACGAGTACTATCCCGGTTGTTTTGTCAATGCGGTGGGATTAGCCAACCCAGGAGCTAGGAAGTTCCTTGAAGCTATGCTGCCACTGCTGCCTCTCCATGACAACAAGCCGTTGATTGTTTCCATAATGGGTGGAGACGGTGCAGAATTCCTGGAATGCGCTCTTCTTTTGGACCCCATCGCGGACGCTTTCGAGTTGAACCTTTCTTGTCCTCATGTGAAGGAGGCCGGCCAGAGCATAGGCTCGGATCCGGATACGGTCCGTGCGATTATCCGGCTTCTGAGAAAACACATCCAAAAGCCCATTATCCCCAAGCTCTCGCCGAACCTTGCAGACATCCCGGGCATGGCCCGTTTGTGCGAGGAGGAGGGCGCCGACGCCCTGTGTCTTATCAACACAGTGGGTCCCGGAGTGGCTACCGATACAGAAGGTAATCCAGTCCTTACCAATGTAGCGGGTGGTGTATCCGGCTCGGGCATATTGCCCATCGGCCTCAAAGCAGTGCGAGAGGCGGCGCTGATGGTGAACATTCCGATCATTGCCGCAGGAGGCATAGCGTCACCAGAAGACGTGAGGGCCTACAGGGAAGTGGGGGCCTCTCTTTTCTCAGTAGGATCAGCCTTGGCCGGAATGGGCACCACTCAAATAGCGGACTTCTTCCGAGACATGGTCGATTCTCTGGAACAGCAGCCGGCGCAGGCTTCCGCGGCCCGTTGCCTTGCGGCAAGCACGCGCACCACGTACTTCAAAACGTATGTCGCTGAAAACATCCCTTTCGGACCCGAACTCTTCGAGCTACGCCTCGAAAAGGGACCCGAGTGCCCCCCTGGTGGCTTTTTCTTCCTTCGGTTGCCCGGGGTTGGGGAAAAGCCGTTTTCACCGGCTCAAGATGTGGAACCGGTCTATCTAGTGCGCATTGTCGGTCCGTTTACGCGTGCGTTGGCACAGCTCAAACCGGGAGACTCCATCTACATGAGAGGGCCTTACGGCAAGGGATTTCCGAAGCCTCAACCAAGCAGGCCGCTAATTCTGGTTTCAGGGGGAACCGGCGCAGCGCCGATCATGCTGGCCGCGGCTCGTTGGCCTGCTGCGGTTTCGAGGGCCTTTTTCGGCTTTTCGGACCACGTGAGCGACGGTTTTCAGGATGAGATCCTTACGACGGTTCCTTCGGCATGCATAGCGATCGATCCGCCAGGCCAAATTGGAGAGGTGGTAAGACTCTTGGCCGATGACATGGCTATGCAATCGGCTATTTACGAAGAGTGTCAGGCCTTCATTTGCGGTCCTGGTCCCATGATGGACGCTGTGACAGCGCTAATGGAGGAGAAAACCCCAAAGGAGAGACTTTTTACGGCACGCGAAGACATTATGCGGTGTGGAATAGGACTTTGCGGCAGTTGCGGCACAAAGAGCGGCCTAAGGTCCTGCATCGACGGCCCCGTGATGACTCCCGAATGAAAAAGGGCCATTGCATAAGGCTATACACGTGGCTACTGGGTTGCACTGACATCCGAGATTATTCTTATAGGACCCTTGTCTGAGACAAGAATGACGTCGGGACCAAGAGCCAGGTATTGGCCCAAAGTCGGATCATCTCGCAGGAGAGCGAAGTAATCGTCACTGAGAAAGCTGACCTTGCGCGGCTGTAGCGAAGCGCGATACTCGGTATCCACCCACACCCCTTTTCCCAAGCGAAATACCTTTCCCACAACGCATCGGATTTCGTCAGATTCAACATCCTCGGCCACTGTGGACATTTTGTAACTCCACAGCAGCCCACCTGAATCCTTGTGGGACAGGGAGAAATTTTCGGCAGGCGTTGCTGAGCTTGCAGGCAGCCTGAAACCGAATTCCCTTGCCAGCATGACGATCTGGTCACGCAGGTTGGGCTCCGATCCTTTGAGCGATTCTTTCTCGAGGAGTCGTCCGACGCGTCGCATGGCCCACAGACGGGGTATATATGGATGGCTCCGATCCACGCGGGGGAACCCAAAGCTTTTCGTCACTGTTTTGGCTCGTCCCTGGACTCTGGCGCTGAGGCGAACCCTTGATGATAAATCTTGCGTGCCGTCGTAACGCCCAAACACGGCGATGCTGTCCTGTCCGAACAAGTCCGGGATTGACTCGGGCTCAACGTCCTGAACAGGAACATCTAGGAATGCCACGGAAAGCTCGGAAGCCTCGGGAGGGGACACCCCGGCAAAAAAACGATCCATAGCGGAAGGAAAGTCGTCCGTGCCTGTCAACCGGAATGAGGCGCCTCGGTTGGATACGGCCACCTTATCCAGCATCGTCACATCTGTGTCCCCCATCGTCAATACGAAAATCCTCGCTCTCGTCTTGTTGTTCCGTCTGACATCTTCACTAATCACTTCGCGATTGGTTATTCCCACCGTCGCACGGCCATCCCCGACGAAGACGACTATCCCCGGCCGCCTACGGGAAGTGAACTGCTCCAGGGCACCGATCAGACCATTGTACATGTCCGTTCCGCCGCTTCCCTGAGTTGAGTTCACGAATTGGGCTGCTTTCAACAGATTTTCAGCGGTTGCAGGAACAAGGCTGTCGGCCATCCTCCCCGTCCAAGTTCCCACAGTTAATACATTGAACCTGTCCACAGGACGAAGTTTTTCCAGGCCGAAAACGACTGCTTTCTTGGCTGAGTCGAAGTCTGCCTTCCTCATGCTGCCGGAGGCATCCAGCAAGAACACGACGTCTCTTTCAAGCTCCTTGCCCTTGGTGGGCGCAAGTGGAGGGGCAACAACAGCCATGAAGGTCCCCTTTTGACCGAGGGACCGGCTGGTGAACAGGCTCATATCCAGGTCTTCTCCGGAGAATGTTGTCAGCAGTCGGAAATTATGCCGGACCCTCTTTCCCTCAGTCTTTGCGGTAACCAGACATCTATGAGGGGCTTCCCTTGTAATTGTGAGGTGATGCGAGGGCGAGAATACAGTTCTCACTGGCCGCGACAGTTTCAGTTTGACCCGAATATCCAATTCACCCACAGGGCCTCGGGAGTACCGCTCACCGTCCAGCGGCAAAAGAATTTCCAGTGCATCGTTCTGTAGAGTCAAGGGTTTTCTATACTGCACTCGGAATGACTTCTGTTGACGCACCCCAATATGGACCGGCTGGACTACGGCCACTGAAGCGCCGGCCAATCCCAGAAGTGAGGGATCTTTCGTTGAAACGGTCAGTTCACGCAACATGGGGAGGAAATTCTCTGCGGTCAGCAGAGTGAACGGGCTCGGTGAGCCATCGATCCGTACGTCAGGTTTTATTGAAGCTCGGTCATGTTCAACTGGGAGCAGGAAAAGGCCATCCAGAGGGTAATCGTTGTCGTTGAAAAAGGTCTGGTCGATTCTGTATTCGATGTACGATTCCGAAACCGTGATGAGAGTCCTCGAAAGAAGGACAGAAAGGCGGGCCACAGCGAACGTTTCATCTTTCAACGTCGGGGCAAAGACATGAAAGATCCCTCCGCCAAGGCATTGAACAGGGATCACTAGGAGAAATAAAGCTAGAACAGTGAAGCGAATAAGCGCTGTAGCAAACAAGTTCTTTCTACAAGACTTTCCTTTATGACCCACCCTTGCGTCCTTGAATAGGTCCCGGTGCATTTCATGCGGGTTCGTCAGCAGGCCCACCGAGTTCGCGATCCCAATACGCGTTGGCGGTCGCCATCAACTCTTCCGGGGTGCAAATATCCTCAGCCACGGCCTGTAGAGGTACTGGCGGTTACGCTTCCCAGCTTTACCAGTTCTTCCCCGGCCATCCTGGCGAAATCGAGCACTTGGCGGACCCGCTCTGGATACTTCCTCGTAAGCAACACGGAAAAGACGGCCGGTCGCAGGAGGGCCCCGCAGAATTCACTGTGGAGGTTTCGGACCAGGCGTTCCATGTGGAGAACCAGCGGATCAAAGTTGTGCAGACCCGAATATCCGCAGACCGAAACCAGGAACATTTTCTGTGGAAACCTCCACCTAAGAGGGTGTAACAATCCCCTCTCGTCCATGATGAAGTGAGGATCGAGGAAGACCACCAACCTGTCGATGAAGGTCTTTGCCAGCGAAGTCATGCCGTCGAGATAGATGGGGGTGGCTAGTATCATCATGTCTGCCGTGCGAATCCTCTCGATGAGGCCGGGCATGTCATCATTATGGATGCATACCCCGGGTGTCTGGGCGTAGCACGAGAAGCACCCTATGCACTGTTTGATTTTCTTCCTGGCCAATAGAGCTACGTCCACCTTGGCCCCCGCGTGGCGGACCCCAACCAGGAATGGGTTAAGAATCATCTGAGTGTTGCCCGCTTCCATTCGCGGGGCTGCATTTACGACAATGATACGCATTTATTCTTCTCGGGGATGCGCGGTCGCGCGAGTGATTTACAAACGGCACAGCCAGGAAATCAGACTGATGTGACTCACAATTTCAACGTGAACTTTCCCCGGCCAAGCAGGATGTTGAGGATGTTTTCCAACTTCTCCGGGTTTTTGACCTGCACCACTTTATCATCGGCCTGAAGAACATTAAGGGCTTGCAACTTGGCCAAATACTTCTGCGTCTCGTGGTTGTTTTCCAGCCGGAACAAGTCAGTCAACTCCCCCAGGTTTATGGCCTTGCCGTTTTGAAGAGGACCTCTACGCAGGAAAAAGAGGAGGGCATAAATCAGTCTTGATAAGGTGTCCTGGAACATGGCGCTTTCGAGGAAAGAGTTGGCGTCCCTGCTGCGCTCCACCAAACGCTTAGTTATCATGCGTGCCATGTCATTCCCGATGAGCCTTAAGAAAGCTTCCTTGCCAACCGGAATAAGCTGACAATCCTCTTCGGCCCGCGCCGACACCGACCGACCAACCCCGTCCAAGAGGGCGTTCTCGCCAAAAAAATCACCTTCCCCTACAACAGCCACGGTCTGTCGTGTCGGTCCTACCTTGACGAAGAGCCTTACTTTCCCCTTTCGAACCAGAAAAATGTCTGTTCCCGTATTTCCCTGCCTGAAGATGGTCTTGCCGGCTCGAAAGCGTAGGGTTTTCGGGATAAACTGTGTCTGTTCCTCCCATTCCTCACCGTGATCTTTAAAGGACCCGAGAATAGGGTTGAGGATTGCCTCTATCAGACTCGCGCCCGCGGTGCCAGGCAGGCCCTTGGATTCGGGATCGCTGCCGACGGCTGCCTCTCCGACAGGAAACTCTTGAGACAAGAGCTTACGCATCCTCCGTCTGTCCAGAAGTATTTCCTGGTGAAACTGATCTTTCATATACGATGCGAAGGACGCTGGGTTAGGTTCAAGGGAGAGTTTCTTCGCCACCGACCGGATATCATTGCCCATATCTTCTATCCAAGGGTATCTTGCCTCCGGATCCAAAGCCATGGCCTTGACCAGAACCGGTTTCAGCTCCTGAGGGATACTATCATCATCACGAACCTTCTCTTGGACGTCCATCTTCAAGATCATTTTCACGGTTTCTTCGATGGTTGGCCGGTGCTCTACCAGTCGCCTGCCGGTGAGAAGTTCGTAAAGGAGCACTCCTGTACCGTAAATATCGACCCGACGGTCCAAAGGTTTCTTCTGAAGCTGCTCAGGTGAGAAATACAGGAGCTTACCCGCAACAGGAATCTTGTCTTTATTCGTCTTGTCGAGAAAAATCCTCGCGATGCCGAAGTCGATGATCTTGACTTCGGCCTCGAACGAAACCATTACATTAAAAGAATTTACATCCTGATGAACCAGCATCAAATGCTCGCCGCCCGCTCCCTGTTTCCGATGTGCGTACGCCAACCCTTTTGCGAGTTCTGAAATCACGTGTACAATAAATTCTATGGGGGGGTGGCTGTGGCTGTGTGCCGCCTTTGAGAGTATGTGGGCCACATTTCGCCCTTCGATATACTCCATGGCAATGTAATATTCGCCGCCAATCATGCCCATGTCCAGGACCTGGACGATGTTGGCGTGGTTCAGCCGGGCCAACATGTTGGCTTCATTTATGAACCGTTTCACATAGCGCGACTTGGTGGAGTATTGAGGGAGAAGTTTCTTGATAACCAAAGGCTTCTGAAACCCACCGACACCGACCGTCTTCGCTAGATAGATGTCGGACATGCCGCCTTTTGAAATCTGATCGATAAGGCAGTAACGGCCAAACATGATCGGCTTAAAGGCCGATTGTCTAATCATCGAAGGTGATCGCCTTTTGGCTGGTGAATCCATCATTCTCCGGCGGCGCCCGATGTCTAACGGAAAATCGTCTGGTTTATCAGAGTGTAACCGGTGGGTCCGATCTTGATCCTTGTCTGACCTGCTATATCAACCCCCTTAGGCGTCTTGCGAAAGCCGAGCAGCCTGTCCGCGAGGAGAAAGAAATCCTTTTGATCCAAGGAAAGATGCACCAGCCAAGCGGGTAGCGCTGTCGCCGCTGCCTGCACCCCCTGCTTTTTCAGCGGAAGCCGCTTAACAGGATGACCTCCTATAGCTATGGAAGGTTTGTCCTGAAATTGCTGGGCTTGGGCATTCGTCAGAGGGTAGAAGGCCGCTACAACCGAAGAGGGTATCGCCAAAAAAGCTCCTCCCCACATCATCATGAACAGACCGTCGGGACCGCCTTTAGCCCCCTGAGACACAGAGGCCAGACCCGCTGGCCCACCCTCTGGGCTGATATGGGCAAGTTCAGTGTGAAATGAAGAAAGCTGTTCTACTCGTTCGGCCATGAGGTGCTCGAGTGTCCCAAGCCTTCGGCTGATTTCTTCCCCGGACATGCCGCCACCCTGGCGCAGAACCCCAAGAATCTTTCCGAGTCGTCGATTTACCTCATCGATAGAACGGATGGCCCCGCCCACATTCGCGACCAACGAGACATATCGCTGTCGGCTACTTTGCTCCCCTGCTCCAGCGACCACCCCAGAAGGCGCAGCCTGGAGGGCAGGAGAAGAGACTATTTCCTTATAACTCTTAGTGATGGCCGCCATCAATTCGTCTGCCGGTCGCTTTCTGCCCTGAGATGAGTGTATGGATCTCAAAGCCGTGACGCTACCTTGAAGCAATCTAAGAAGTGATCGATGTGGCACAGCGTCAGTACCCTTGAATCGTGGCAGCACCCGGCGGTTCATGGCCAGTATGTTTCGGGCCGTCTGGTCTTTGGAGAAGAATCGCTCCAACTGCGTACATCTTTGAAAAACCTCTCGAACTGATTCGGGACTCACCTCCCATTCAAGGTTTAGTACGAGAATCTCAATACGCTCCAGAAGTTCTTCACACGAGTTTTCAATATTCCTTTGGGCAATCGAAGCCGATGCAGATGCAGACGTGGAGGTTGCCTCCGGATGAGACTTTACGGGCGGTCTCGCTTGTTGAGGCTTGTACTCCGCAGGGGGTCTTTGTTCTACCGCGACATTCCGCGGAGGGGCAGGCGCCATTTTGGGGGCTTCAGGAGCCCTTTTCATTTGTTGCTGGGCAGGCGACTGAGGTTCTGGCTCTTCCGGAGGAAGATCGGCGACTATCGTGCCGAACAGCTCCTCGATTTTCATCCCAACAGCGTTGCCCAGTTCTTCAGGTGTCTTATATTTTTCTGCCACAGGGACTCTCCGGAATGGTTCGATCAGGGACCCGACCCGGTCAGGCTCATCCCTTTGTCCTTTAAGAGTCTGGTACTCACATCAACGACAGTCATCATGCAAATTTTCTTGAACGTCTCACGGACGCCGTCCCCTCTCAAAGCGCTTGCCGGAAACGATGCAAACCGCGAAGAGGGGTTAAGATCCTTTTCCATTTCCTCGGTGGGGAGCACAGCAACTCGACTGCCGGCTAGATCCCGCTTGTTGAACTGGAGCACAACTGGAAGCGACGAGGTGCTCTTGCCCTGGTCACGGAGGTTATCGTCGAGATTCAAGAAGCTTTCAATGTTGTTGTTCCTTCGGGCCTCCAGTGAATCGGCCACGAACACGATCCCGTCAACACCTTTTAAAACCAACTTTCGCGTATCGTTATAACGCACTTGACCGGGAACCGTATACAAGGAGATCTTGATGCGAAACTTCCCGATGGTTCCAAGGTCCATGGGGAGGAAATCGAAAAAGAGCGTGCGATCTCCGGATGTATCGATGGAGAGCAGTTCGCCGCGGACCTGATGTCCCAAAGCTTTGTGGATCGTTATCAGGTTCGTCGTCTTTCCGCCCCGTCCAGGACCATAATAGACAATCTTGCAATGAATTTCGTCGGATCTGAAACTTATTATGGCCATGAAATCATCCCGTTGGGATTGCTGTATTCCAGGTTAGGCATTGAACCACTGGCGTAGATTCTCAGCGAACATGGCCTCAATCTGTTCCAGGCTTTTACGCACCTCCAGACGCACGAGGCCCAAGTGAGTATTGTTGTTGAAGATCGTTATCATGAGATACTCTTCTCCAACATTAGAAAAATGGATGTTTTCGTCCTTTCCCTTGTGGAAGAGAAGAGTGAACTCCTCTTCCCCGAACAGACGAGCGATCGCCGTGGTGGCTCCGTAGTTGGCCGCGGTCAAAGCTGCCAAAGAAGAAACTTTTTCCTGATCCATTGACCCTTGGAAGCTGATGAGCTGTCCCGCCTTATCTATCAGCAGTACGGTGTGTGCTCCACTGCGTGCCAGAAGAGTCGCCAAAATCGAATCGATACGGTCAAGGGATTGCTTCGTTAAAACGAGATCTGCCATTGGTCTCACCCAACCGACTTGTCAATCAAATCCCCGGCGCAAAGACAAAAGAACCACCGACCGGACTGAAACCAGATCTTCAAGCCCGCCAATCCTCTCTCCTGATCGATGCAAGCGACGTTGCCGAATCAGCGGTCTTGATCTTGGCCGTTTCTGGTCTCTATTCTCTCTTTCGCCGGGCGAAGAGGCCGGCTTTCGATCCCGAAAACGGCACATGGCCGGAGCCAGAGTTTCCACAGCCGGCTCATCGAACTTTTGTAGGGTTCCACCGCCTACGATAAGCTGCGGACAGAGTCGAGTCGGCGCACACTCTCCATCAGCAGAAAGTCCCAACTCTCTTGAATCGTTTCGGCTTTAGCCCGTCGGTCGTCGCACTCAAACACACCAAGTTCCCAGGACAGGATCATGTAAAATGCTTCTTCACCCTCCATCCCGCCTGTTTGGGCGTGGACGATTTCGCCCTTCCGAAAATATATCAGCCCATTATTTGTTCCACTTCGTACTTGCATGCGGCAGGTATTGCGACCGATGCAGATAAGTTGAATGATATCCGGAAGGCTCGTGTTTGTTATTGTGCCTCTGAACCCTGCGGATTTCACCTGCGTCTTCCTTTTCTTGGCATGAGCGTTTGCAACAGCGATGTCCAGTCCAGTTTATATTTTTTGCACTATAGCAATATTCCAGCATGAAATCAATAAATTCCGCACAGGCCGAAGAAATCGGAAAGTCCCCCGTGCTAGGAGCCCGTGGCGTAACCCCATTTACTGGCATCATGGTGCTAAGCGGAGGCTCTGCCCACTGCTCCGTTGCCACACCCAGGCCCCTAGGAGTCTGACATACTAAGCTTTTCTTAGCAGCCCCTATGATATGCCGACACAATAGGCACCATTGCGCCACGTATTCGAGAAAGTCCTGCGGGACGCAGAATTGCGCAACAGCCTCCTGGCCCCGTAATGGACCTGAGCCTCCCTTCGACTGGATTCACGCTTCCGCACACCGGCCGGCAATGTGCTTGACGACCTTTGTCCATAAGTTATTATGAGACCGGCCTTGAGCAAAGGAAGTGGAGCGGGGACGCACCTTGATGGCAAGCAACTAACCCTTTAGTGACGAGGAAAGCAATGGCCGGCAACAAGTTCTTGAATCCCATCTTGAAAATGGCGATCTGTATTACAGGCATGTTCGTCATGGGGTATTTCCTCTACCCCTCAGTACAGTCCGGAATTATTGAGGACAACCTAACCATTGTGAGAGCGCTTGTCTTCCTTGGATTCACCTATCTCTTGGTACAGAGTATCAAACAGATGGTCGAGCGCCGCGAACAGTAGCCATGGGACAGGTTGGCCGATGCGGGCATTTTCTTCTTGCCATCGAGGATCAATGTGTTATGAGGAGCCTACATTTTATCACCATATCGCGTAAGCGTACCGAGAGAAGCCTGGCGGCTTCTAATGTCCTGTCGTCGGGCTTTTCGTTTGTACAACACCTTCCCGATCTGATTCATACCGTTTAGCAATTATTTTTGTCGGATCCGCGGCACACCTTCGAAGCGTAGTCCGTCCCGCCAGCCGTGAGATTGCCATCCGCTGCGGAGGAGGGGCACCGACGGTTCGACCATCTTGCCAGTCTCTTATCGCAACTACATTATCCTTACTTATCATATAGATACATGATTTATTAATTTAATTATTGAGAAATACCTATCATTATGTTATAATTCAGACAATAAGCTGTCTGTATCACAGATTAATTATCACGGGTAAGTGAGGTCCAAGATGGAAAGGGCTATGGTTGCGGTTGTTGGAGCGTTGCTACTTCTTGCAGGGTTCGCCGCACCCGGCGAGTGCATGAACTGCTACCCCGGGCCGGCTCAATGCGCACCGCCGCGCACGCTGGTAACAAAAATGGTTCCCTGCGTGAGAACGGAAATGGTCGCAGAAGTCGTACCTGTTACGCGTACGGTCCCAGTCAAGAAAATCGGCTACAGGATGCAAAACGTCATGCTGAAAGGAATCCCGGTGGGATCTCCTTGCGGACAGGACCCATGCACGAAATGCTGCCCACAGCCGTTCTGCCAGGTCGTGCAGCAGAAAGTCCCTTACGTGTATTATGAACCTGCGTGTATGCCATCGTACAATGTGGTGTATAAGCCGGTTTGCCGGCAAGTGATGCTGCCTCAGACGTACATGGTGGAAGCAGTTCCTATGTGCGGAAAATGAGGCTTTCAATTTGTTTGTGGAAGGTGTGGGAATAGATATTAATAGATTCGTTATATCAGAGTGTCCCGACAGATTACGGTGACAAGACGGCCGAAACCTGTCGGAAAAAACCGCTGCGAAGATTGCCGGGGGCGCTACTTTAAGGTCGTCCCCGGCGTTCCCGTTCAAGCTTCAAGTCCTGTCTCAGTTTCGGGTTTTCACCCGCGTGTATTCCTGCTCACCATTACGGTGCCCTCGTTACAAATTCCCTCTCGGGCATGCCCTCCTGGAAATTTACTCATTTTGGTTGCTTACAGTGCAGGCATGTATATCGTGGCCGTTGCGGCGATTGACATAATCCCCGGTCTGTCAGATACTGAGGCCCATTTTTGAAATACTTTGGAGCGGGACCTGATGAAAAATGTCGTTGTTACAGGTGGCGCCGGATTCATCGGCAGCCATCTGGTTGAAGCGCTCCTTGCCCGGGGCGACGCTGTGATATGTTTGGACAATTTTTTTACGGGCACTAAGAGAAACATCCTTCCTTTCATGAGCAATCCGAACTTTGAGTTGATCCGCCATGACGTCGTCGTTCCCATTCTTCTTGAGGCCGACCAGATTTATCATTTGGCTTGTCCCGCCTCCCCTGTCCATTACCAGGCTAACCCAATCAAAACGTTGAAAACCTCTGTCCTGGGAACGCTCAACATGCTCGGGCTCGCCAAGCGCACCAACGCCAGAATCCTGCTTGCCTCTACTTCCGAGGTATACGGGGACCCGGAGATACATCCTCAATCCGAAACGTATCACGGGAATGTGAACCCTGTGGGCCCCAGAGCTTGCTATGATGAGGGGAAGCGGGCAGCAGAAACCTTGATGGTGGGATATCGCGACTACAACCATGTCAATGTAACGATTGCCCGCATTTTTAATACGTATGGCCCCCGCATGCTCCCCAACGACGGCAGAGTGGTCAGCAATTTTATTTGCCAGGTGCTTCAAGGCGAGGCCCTCACTGTGTACGGCGACGGAACGCAAACCCGGTCGTTTTGCTATGTCTCCGATTTGGTGGACGGGCTGATGCGTCTTATGGATAGTTCGCAGGCCGGGCCGATAAACCTGGGCAATCCTCACGAGGTTACCGTTAAGGACTTGGCAGGAATGGTCTTGGAAATGATCCCGGACACGGGGTCCGCCATAGTCTACAAGCCACTGCCGGAGGATGATCCGACAAGACGCAAGCCGGACATCTCCCTTGCAAAGGGGATGCTGAGTTGGGCGCCCAAGGTACCCCTTGCGGAGGGCCTGCAAGCAGCCGTCGCTTACTTTCGGGAAGAATTGGGGAATGCGCATGACCGGCCATAAAACAAACGGCCGCAACTTCAAGCGCCTTCTGCTCATAGTGGTTGGGACTGCTCTGGGAATGTTTTTTCTGTATCTTGCCTTCCGTGACATTTCCTGGCAGGACTTTGTGGCCGGCTTGAAACAGATGAAACCCATCTACCTTTTGCCGTGCACGCTTCTGGTTCTACTTGCTCAACTCGTGAGAGCCCTCCGATTTGGAGTGATTCTCCGTCCTATCTGCCGGTTACCAGTAAAAGATCTGTGGGACCTCCTCAACATCTGGGCTGGAGCAAGCATGATCATGCCTGCGAGGTTGGGAGAATTAGTCAGACCATACCTCCTGCGTAGACGTGGCGTCTCCTTTTCCAGTGGTGTCGGCGCGATGATGGTGGAGCGGTTTTTCGACCTCTCTGGGCTCCTGCTGCTGCTTGGACTTGTCCTCTGGACCACTCCCCAGATACCCCGAATCTATTCCTTCTTGGGACAGGCCCTGCTCGTGATGCTCGCGGTGGGATACGTCCTGGTGTTGCTGGTTCTCGCGCAGAGAGAGAGAGTTGAAGGGGCCGTGACAAGGCTTCTGTCGAGGTTGCCTGCGCGGGCGGCAGCCTTTCTGGGCGGAATCTTTCGACGTCTCTTGGACGGTTTCGGGATTATGGCCAGCTTTAAACAGGTCATGATACTTTTTGCTTATTCCATCATCCTATGGGTCATTTTTTCAGTTTTGACCTATCTTTTCCTCCTGGCCTTCTCCATTGAGGCTCCGTTTCTTGTGGCAGTTACCATACAGGTGTTCATCTGTCTGGGTGTTGCTCTTCCATCCGCACCCGGATTCATCGGCACGTTTCACGCGGCCGGTCGCTATGCTTTGGCCCTTTTCGGAGTCAAAGCCGTAGTGGCGGTATCTTTTGCAACGGTCTATCACCTGTTCAGTTTTGTGTTGTGCTTGGTACTAGGACTTGTCTCCTACCTGACAAGTGACTTTCGGTTCGATCAGGCCATGTTTGCCAACCAATCAGACGAGGCTTCTGTTGAGGGTCAGTCGGGCAGAACAGATGGGCTGGAAGAAACATCTGGTTCGCCGGTACTGTGTAAAAAGGAGTCTCTACAAGGCGCCGCGGCTCCCGATTAAAGGGCTCATTTCAGTGTCCCGTGCCCACCCTTAGAGCCGCACATCTCAACGAAAATCCCATTCCGGTTTAACGTGCGGCTTAGGCGACAATCCTGATCCCGAGCTATGAGGATGATTCGGTGACAAACTGGCCTGAACTCGACAAGAAATACATCTGGCACCCGTTCACACAGATGGAAGAATGGCTGCATTCCGATCCACTGGTAATAGAACGAGCTGAGGGGAATTTCCTGATCGACACTGACGGGCGCAAATACCTGGATGGCGTCTCTTCGCTATGGGTGAATGTGCACGGGCATCGCAAGGAAGCAATCGACCTCGCTATCATCATGCAATTGGGCAAAGTGGCTCATTCAACTTTACTCGGGCTGGCAGCCGTCCCATCCATAGAACTGGCGAAAAAGCTCGTGGAGACAACGCCCCAAGGGTTAGACCGGGTATTCTATTCAGATTCGGGATCCACTGCGGTTGAGGTCGCGCTCAAAATCGCGTTCCAATACTGGCGTAATCTTGGTTTCGACAAAAAAAGACTGTTTGCCACTCTGTCCCAGGCATATCACGGAGACACCATCGGCTCTGTGAGCCTGGGAGGCATAGACCTATTTCACACCATTTTTCATCCGCTGCTTTTCCAGACCTTGACGATTCCCACCCCTTTCCCGTACCGCAGCCCCGGGTCAACTCCGGAAGAATGTCGCAACCGGTCTCTACATCATTTTCGCGCGATGGCCGCGGATAGGGCTGACGAAATAGCAGCCCTTGTGGTGGAGCCTGTGGTCCAAGGAGCAGCGGGCATGATCGTCCATCCTCCCGGATTTCTCAAAGGGCTTGAAGAGATTTGCCGCGAATTCGGGATACTTTTGATCTGTGACGAAGTCGCAACAGGATTCGGGAGAACAGGGAAGATGTTTGCCTGTGAGCACGAGGACGTTCGTCCGGATATGATAGCGGTGGCCAAAGGCCTTTCAGGGGGCTATCTGCCGTTGGCCGCCACGGTGGCGACTGAGGAGATACACCGGGCTTTCCTCGGACCATACATGGAATACAAAACCTTCTTCCACGGTCACAGCTATACGGGGAACGCATTGGCCTGTGCAGCAGCCTGTGCATGTTTGGATGTCTTCGAGACCGAAAATACTCTGGAAGAAATTCAACCCAAGATACGCCTTCTGGCCGAGCGTCTTGCAGCGGAGATTGAACCCTTGCCCCATGTGGGCGAAGTCAGGCAGTGCGGCTTCATGGTCGGGATAGAATTGACAGAGGATCGCTCGACCCGCGCTGATTATCCTCCGGAACTGAGGATGGGCGCACGAGTTACCCAGGATGTTCGGAAATACGGTGTCATTCTGCGGCCGCTTGGTGATGTAGTGGTGCTCATGCCGCCGCTGTCGATTACGCCGGAGGAAATAGAATTGCTCGTTTCCGCCACAGCACGATCAATCCGCGAGATCTGCGGCGATAAGTAAGGATATCTGTTGGGCCATGACTTCCTCCAAAAATAATCGGGAAAAGGGGATATTCGTAACGGGCACCGACACCGGTGTGGGAAAGACCGTTGTGGCAGCCGGCCTGGTAAGATTGGCCAGGAAAGCTGGCATTCGTGCAATCGCGGTCAAACCGATCGAGACGGGTTGTCAAGTGCGCTCCGGTGCCTTGTTCCCTGAAGATGGAGCCTTTCTTAGAGAAGCCGCAGAAAGACACCTTTCCCTGGATGAATGCGTTCCGTTTCGGTTCTCTCTGCCCGCTTCGCCTGCCAGAGCGGCCGCGATGGAGGGACGCACCCTTAAGATTTCTGATGTGGAGGAACACGTTCGCGCGTTGGCAGAGGATGCAGATCTGACTGTAGTCGAAGGCGCAGGCGGGCTCATGGTTCCTATTCAGGACCGACTCATGATGATCGACCTGGCTGAGAGGCTTGGATATCCTACTCTACTGGTGGGGCGAACAAGGCTCGGGACCTTAAATCATACCTTGCTCAGCGTGACCGCACTCAAGGCGCGCGGAATGAGCGTCGCGGGGATAGTGCTGTCCTGTTTGGCACCGGATACCGGTCCGGAGGAGGCTTTCACTGCGGGCGACCTGGCCCGTCTTGTCGAGGATGTCCCGGTGGTGGTGCTCCCATTTATGGGTCCCGAAGTCGTCGCAGATGCTGAAAGAATCGCCTCGACCATCGCGTCAAGCTGGCCGGCAATGCTTGTGAACCGGTGGATAGGACTGGAGGAAGACGAGTGAGGCCCCATCCAGGCAGATGCTCCAGGTGACTTGCCGGCATGGCGCAGTTGGCACACCCAACCCTTCGAATTCGTTGATGACCTCGTCCCCATTCCCCACGCCCATCTCTGTCAATGACTGATACGAATGTGCATTCAAGGCAGTAAGATCGGGCGGCCTTCTTTTGTGTAAAGAATGTGCTCACAAGCCAGTTCAACAAGCTTCTAGCTTTTGCCGGAAGCCTCATTTCTCCCACAGGGAAATGAGGCTTCCGGCAAATGTTAGAAGTTCTCGGGGAGGGGTTCGTGGAGGCCCTTCTTACAAGAAGGTCCTCCACGATCTTCCTGCTTGGACTGCAAACTGGTATGAGAGTTTGCGCTGGACGGAAACGTCGCGTATGCTATCTTTCCTGGCCGTATGACGACCTTCGAGTCAGTCCGCTGATCGCTGAGACAAGAGAACATGAAGTCTCTTCAGAGCCGCAACTTGCTTCGAATTCGCTGGCTGATCTTCTTGATCATGGCTCTGGCGTATGTCTCCTCTTTTTTTCACAGGGTGTGCCCCGCAGTAGTCGCGCTCGATATTCAAGAAAGCTTCGGATATTTCCGCGCCCATGGTAGGGCTTCTCGCGTCCGCCTATTTTTATGGTTACGCATTCATACAGTTCCCGGGCGGACTGCTTTCCGACTCACTGGGTCCGAGGAAGACCGTGAGCCTCTTCATGCTGCTGGCAGGACTGGGAAGCATTATTCTCGGCCTGGCTCCAGGACTCGGAGAGGCTGTCGTCGGACGGCTGCTGGTCGGAGTGGCAGCGGGGATGGTTTTCACACCGACGATGAAGATGATTTCCGAATGGTTTACGATTCGAGAATTTCCCTTGATGAATAGTATACTTATGCTCATGGGCGGAGTGGGGGCCCTGACTGCAGCGACTCCTCTGGCCCTTATCACGTCCGGGCTCGGATGGCGCGCCGCATTTGAAATCATGGGCGTCGCAAGCTTCTTCCTAGCCATTCTAGTGTGGTCGGTTGTCCGAGATCGGCCTCAGGATATGGGCTTGCCATCTATAGCGGAGATTGATCCCATATACGGGACCAGCGTCCAGCCGCCGCGACAGATTTCGTTGTGGGCAGGAGCCCGACAGGTTTTGAGCAATAGACACTTTTGGCCTGTCGCAGCATGGGCCTTCGGCAGTCTGGGGATTTTCTTCGGATTCGGCGGGCTTTGGGCGGGGCCTTACCTCATGCACAATTACGGAATGTCACGTGCTGAGGCGGGCGATATACTCAACATGCTGGCGGTGGGAATCATTGTCGGCAGCCCCCTGATGAGCTTTCTTTCAAACAGGATATTCCACAGCCGCAAGAAAGTATTGATGCTCTCGGCGAGTCTGCTGCTGGCTGAGTTGGTATTCATGAATTTTTTCCCGGTAGGACTTCCTCGAACCTTGCTCTATCCCTTAATTCTCTGCTTTGCCATCTTCTCTCTAACACCGGCTGTAATAAGCGTAACCTCAATCAAGGAACTGTTTCCGGTAGAGATCACCGGCACGTCGATAGGAACTGTGAACCTGTTCCCCTTCCTTGGGGGCGCGGTGATGCAGCTTGCGATAGGATGGTTACTGGATTGGTACCCCTTGACTCAATCCGGAGATTACTCGCCGGAAGCTTATTCTGCAATGTTCAAGCTGCTGTTGTTAACAGCATTGGGCGCGGTATTATCCACGTTTCTCATGAAGGAGACCTTCCCTGAAGATAGGTAGGTCGGGCCGTGCCCGACGCAATTGGCGGCCACGGTCCGCCCTACTGGATGCTGAAGCCCAACGAGAGCATAAACGCTAGACTACTGGAAGGGGGATGAACAATGAAACCGGACACATTGAAGGTCATTTATCATGACCTCTACCTGACGGACTATCCAACAGCCTCCTGCGAGACCCCGGCGAGGGTGGTCTCCATAGCGCACACTCTCAAGAAGTTTTATCCTGTTGTCGAGCCGGCAGCCGCGTCCGAAGATGACATACTCCTGGTGCACACCCCGTCCATTCTGAATTCTGTGAAGGCCGATCAGGATCTGTATCGAGCAGCGGCTATGGCGGCGGGCGGAGCGCTGATGGCCGCGGAATTCGCTTGCGAGGGGCAGCCCACCTTCGCGGCGGTCCGTCCACCGGGGCACCATGCCAGCCCCGATAGTCACTGGGGCTTTTGTTTCTTCAACAACATGGCCATCGCAATTGAAAAGCTTATCAGAACTCGAAAAATCTCGCAGGCACTTGTCCTGGATATTGACCTGCATTTTGGGGATGGAACGGACAACTTCTTCATGGGTAGAAAAGAAGTGGTCGTAGCCAACATCCAGGATGACCATCGCGGGCCATTTCTGGAAAATGTTGACAGGGCCTTAATCTCCAACGAGTACGACATAGTCGGCATAAGCGCTGGTTTTGACAGACACCAGCAGGACTGGGGAGGAACACTGACTACCGAGGACTACTTTTCTATCGGGAGAAGTGTTCGGGACCACGCTCAGTCCAGATGTGACGGCCGATACTTCGCAGTCCTGGAGGGCGGCTACAATATTGAGGTCCTGGGGGAAAATGCGCTAGCCCTATGTAGGGGAATGGATACGGCAGATTAGTCAGCTTGCCCTCAAAACAAGGGAAATCAGGGGCATTTTATAACAATTTTCAAAATGTCTGTCCGATTTGCGGGCACGAGACCGTCACCCCGGACCTGATCCGGGGTCCAGACTCTTGATTCCCGCGTTTACCTGAGAGTGCCTGCCTTTTGTGCCGCATCTGTTAGAAATTTGGTGCCACGGATGTGCCGAAGGCTCATCCGTGCTGGGACAGGTCCGTCCGGGCGTTCGGGGCACTACTGTTCCTTGATGGAGAGGTATCCGTAGACCATCGAGTAATAACCGGCAGGCACGGATGAATCCCGCGGGACGGGACGCATCCGTAGCACCAGACTCTATCACAGCACTTTCATGTTCCGTTGTGACTGATAGGTCATGGTTGATCGCAGGAATGACGGAAAAAACGGCCGTCGCAGTGGGCCTTCCGGATTCGCCATCTCGGATGGCCAATTGGATTTTATTTTTGGCAGCGGGTATATCGGTGAAGAAAATGCCCCACCGATCAGGACTTGCAGCAGCATATTTTTACGGAAATGATTCGTCTCGTCCGTCGGGTATGGATTCGAGTGAACGAGCCCGAACTTCTCTCGGACGGCTGGTACCATCCGACGGGCCTATAAGCCTTTCAGCTTCCATCGCCTCGATAATGCGGGCCGCTCGGTTGTAGCCGATGCGCATGTGGCGCTGGATCAGGGAAATGGACGCGTGACCCAGCCGCGAGACTAGCTCCACGGCCTCATCGTACTTCACGTCTTCTATGAGATCGGAGCCGGCATCTCTCGAATCATCTTCGGAGACGTGTTTCGTGATTTCCTGAAGGTAGACGGGGGACCGCTGAGCTTTAATAAAATCGACGATTTTACGAATTTCTCTTTCCGACACGTACGCACCGTGAAGGCGTCTCAACTTGGCGGTTCCCGGCGGCAGGAAGAGCATATCCCCCATGCCCAAAAGATTTTCCGCCCCAACAGTATCGAGGATGGTTCGGGAATCAGGCTTCGCTGACACCTGAAATGAGAGCCGGGCAGGGAGATTGGCCTTTATTACACCAGTTATCACATCTACAGACGGTCGCTGAGTAGCCAGAATAAGATGGATGCCGGCAGCTCTGGCCATCTGAGCCAAGCGGGCTATGGAGATTTCGATGTCTTTAGCCGCCACCATCATGAGTTCCGCCAGCTCGTCCACGATGATTACGAGGTACGGCAACTTCTCAATCGCTGGCGCTTCCGGATCGGGGACCAGTTGGCCGGAGCGTATTAGCGCGTTGTAGCCTTCAATATTCTTTGCGCCGGCCTTGCTGAGCAGATCATAGCGTCGTTCCATCTCCCTGATTGCCCAACTCAGCACCTTGGGGACCTTTTCCGGATCTGTCACCACCGGATGGATCAAATGCGGAATGTCTTGATAGTAGGATAATTCCAGCTTTTTCGGGTCCACCATGAGAAATTTCACCTCATCGGGAGTGCATGACATGAGCCATGAGCAGATGAGGCAGTTGAGACCTACCGATTTTCCGGTACCCGTTGCTCCCGCTATGAGAAGATGCGGCATCTTGGTAAGACTTGTCGCGAAAGGTTCTCCGTCAATGCCCTTGCCCAGCGCGACTTTCAACGGAGCGTTGGATTCCATGAACGCGGGCGATTCGATGATCTCCCTGAAGTAGACGATTTCTCGGTTCAGGTTCGGGACCTCGATACCAACGGTACCTTTGCCCGGAATAGGGGCCACAACGCGGGTGGAGCCCGATTTCAGGGCCATGGCCAGGTCATCTGAAGTGCTGAGAACCTTACGGAGCGGAATGCCCGAAGCCAGGCTCAGTTCATACATAGTGATGACCGGACCCGGATGGATCTCCACCACTTTGCCCCGCACGCCAAGGTCAGCGAGCTTCTGTTCCAAGACGGTCGCGTTACGCTCCAGAAGCTTCTCGTCAATGGTGCGTCCTGAAATCGCCGGCTTGTCCAAGAGATCAACCGGTGGGAGCACGTAGTCGTCATCGGTAGAGCAATTCTTGCCCTTCGCGGCCGCTCGTGGAATCTCTTCGTCTGCCCTTCTGGTCACCCTTATGGGCCCGGCGGGCTTCGGATCCGGTCCATCGGCCGGCTGCTTTGAGGGTTGTGCTTCTTCACTGTCTGTCGGTGGTAGTTGGTCTTGCAGGTATTCTTCTATGGCCTGTTGCATCACCCGAGAAGTGACGGGCCTTTCAACGGTTTCCAAAGATTGCCAAGGAGACGGCTTCGGAGGCGTCGATTCCGGACGCTGCTCTGGTTTCTTCTCGTCAGCGCCTAGAACTTCGTCACCTGCCTTTGAGATTGTGTCAGATGCGCTTGTTTTGCCATTTCCCCGAGGCTGAACAGATATCCTCTCCCATGGCGAGGGAAGGAGTGGCTCCACGGGGGGGTCCTGAGGCCGGGATTTTGGGGTGTGGGCATTCCTGGACGGCAAGACATCCAGATCATCCAGTTCCGTTTCTAGCCCGAAATAGCTTGGCCCCGCCATTTCCGAACGGTCGCGGTCATGTGCTACCCAAAAACGCTTCAGATGAAGCCATCCCCATGCGAGTATCTGGGCCGACCAGGCTGCCACCGTGGCTCCCCACCGGACAGCGCTCTTAGGGGACATTTTGGACAGATGCATGACGCACAGCAGGACAAGAGTCAAGCTCAGTACCAATCTCTCCACCGCTGCCAAGGAACTTGAACAAGATCCTGTGAAGGCACGCGCCGGCAGTGCCGCCGGCATGTTCCGTGGGAAATTTTAGAACAGGCCCTATGCCACAGCGTTCCAAGAGAACGGATGCTGCTGAAATTAGCAGAACGATGCTTAACACTTCGGGCCCTCTGATAGGGAGACGGGGAGGCACGAAGACTCGCAGGCACAGCACGACCAACCCCAGCGGTATCAGGAGGGCGGAAATACCCAACAGTTGCACCATGGCATCGGCAACATGAGACCCTATTAATCCGCAGAGATTTGACACCTGGGACCTTGAGGTGGCGACGTTCAGCGATGGATCCCGGGGGTCATAGGAGGTGAGGCACAAAATCAGGAACATGGCCAGGGCAAAAAAGATGACCGCGGCGAATTCGCTTCCGTGCGAACGCGAAGGAGGCACGCCCATTCGAGGGGTCTTCATTACCAAGCCTTGTTTATGTGTGGTCTTTGGCCGCAAAGTCTTAAGTGCCTCTTTTCCGAGTCGATTGCACCCTGTCCTAAGACTAGATAGGTGAACACAAATAATTGTGACAGCGGATCATTACGGTAAATAATAACATATTACTTGATATATTTACAATAACATTCGGAATAAAAGTTATTTTGCTGGTGGAGACATGTAGGGCTGGAGAGAGAGTTCTGAAGAAAGGGGCTTGTGGACGGAAGACAAAACTGACGCGACACAACATTACTCGCCAGATAGCCAATCCCTATTTTTGGGGCTGTTAACGGGGCAGACTATAGACCGGAGGGGCGCAGGCAGTCGGCGCACACGGCGGCGGAGCACAAGGTGGCGGCGGGCAAGGCGGAGGAGGACAAATTCGGTAAGCAGCAGGCGTGGGGACAGAGCACTTGCAAACTACTATCGGGCACGGGGGCGGTCCTACTACTTTTCGTGGGTAACATTTCATAGGGGGGCACGGACCACAATAGGGCAGCGGAGGAGGAGCCGCACAAGTAGGCGGTTCAGGAGGCCCGTAGGTCATTGGCTGGAGTTCGCAAGGACTGGGAGGGGGCATATAAGCGGCGACGCACAATGGCAATACCGCAACAGCGGCCATCGCCAGAAAAGTACATACGGCAATGGGGAAACCTCGACCCAACTCCATACTCTCCAGGGAACCCCAAAAGGGGGCTCCGTCAAAATCCAAGTTATTCTGTTCCAAACATATCGATGCGGTAACAATACAGGATGAGCAGACGAGGGTCAAGGATTTTTAGTACAAATTATTGAATTTATTCAGTAGAAGTTGAGGCTATTACCATAACTTACTATTATAACTTATGGTTTTGTGTAACTTGTCGCCTAGCATTTGGTGACCGGCAGGGACGCCGGTCCTACCGGCTAATGGTAGGGCCGGCGTCCCTGCCGGCCGCGTTTCAAACCGGATACACCGCTTTCTCGGTGACGATCACAGGAAACGGATTTGTCCGCGCATTCCGCGATCTCCGCGGTGAAGATTTACGTTTTGGTAAACATACGACTATAGAGGATTGCTCAGCCCCTATGTTCAACTGCTAGCAGAAACCCTAATGTACGCACTGACAAAATCTTCCACCATTTGCCCCACAAAACGTTCGGCGCCGTCCATTCCGTCCGATATGTCGAATGTAAACCTGATAGTGTCCAGCAAACGGGCAAGGTGTGCCTCATAGGCGTTTCCGCCAGCCAGGCATGATCCGTGGAAATAATACCGGCTCTTGCGCATTGATGATGATCGACCGAACGGCCAGGAGTCCTTCCACGAGAGCATCTGCCTAAAGATTCTCAGCGCAGGACCTGAAGACAACGACCCCTGCTCTATCTCCTTCCCCATCCTCTCTTCTACGAGACCAAACAGCGACCTGACAAAGTCCACATCCGTGATGATCAATCCGTAAAGATGCCAGTCCTCTATCGTGTCAAAGAGAATGCTGCGGCGCCGCTGATCCAGTGCGTCCCAGGCCGGGCAGAAGAAGGTTTTGCAGGCCATACTCCCATAGTGGCACAGGCCCCTGAGATCTATGCCGCGGTTTCCCGGCGAGGAAGGATGAAGCATGCACCCCACGACCCTAAAGGCTTCATCCAAGAAACCGGTAAATTCGCAGACGTGTATGGCATCATCCACACGCGACACGGCCCCTGACGCGCGAACGAGAGCTTCGTATTTCTCGAGCGCTTCCACAGATCGCTCTGTTTGCCCGAAAAGCAATGGTACGTGTCTCAAGGTTTTTCCAAAGAGCGGGCCGTGTGGCTATGGGGATGTTGTACAGCCCGCAGCATGCCGCACATGATTTTTGATCATCGGGGCGGCAGAGATTCATGGCTTGTCTGCCTCCCCGGCAAAGGTTCGATTGCAGCCCAACGAACGGTTCCTATTTCTCGGAATAGTCATAAAAGCCGCGGCCGCTTTTCCTGCCTAAATATCCTGCTTCAACATACTTCCTGAGGAGTGGGCACGCCCGGTACTTGGGGTCGCCGAACCCGTCGTACAGCACTTTCATGATCGCCAAACACGTGTCCAGCCCAATGAAATCAGCCAGGGTCAGGGGACCCATGGGATGGTTCATGCCCAGTTTCATAACTTCGTCGATGGCTTCGGGCGTCCCGACGCCCTCGAACAGAGCGAAGACAGCCTCGTTGATCATGGGCATCAGGACACGATTCGAAATGAACCCCGGGAAGTCCTGAGCCTCAACAGGGATCTTACCAAATTTCTTGGATAGTTCCACGGTGATAGCGGTGGTTTCCTTGTCCGTCGCGAGGCCGTTGATGATTTCCACCAGTTTCATGACGGGGACCGGGTTCATGAAGTGCATGCCAATGAATTTTTCCGGTCTTTTAGTCAATGCAGCAAGTTTTGTGATGGAAATGGAAGAGGTATTGCTGGCCAGAATACGCCCCGCGGGGACTACCTCGTCGAGGGTGCGGAACACCTTCTCTTTCAACTCAAAATCTTCGAGTACCGCTTCCACGACGAAATCGGCTTCTTTGAAGTCGGCCAGATTCGTGCTCCCCTTGATTCGCCCCAGGATTTGAGCCTTTTCTTCTTCGGACATCTTGCCTTTGGATACTGCACGACCCAGATTCTTGTCGATAGTCTGGAGCCCTCTGTCTACGAACTCCTGTTTGATATCATTCATGATCACTTTGAGACCTGACGCTGCCGCTACGTGGGCGATGCCGTTCCCCATCTGACCGGCTCCCACCACACCGAAAACCTTCACATCCATTTCGTTCCTCCATTACACCTGATAATAACCCCTACTTTGTATCACAGGTTTCTCCTGTACCCTCTTCCAAGGCTGTCACTTATCTTCCAGATCCAGGAATAGGTACAGCGCGGCGATCATCACCGAACAGGTGATCTTGCCTGACCTTATATATTCCCGGATCTGATCGAGAGGGACAAGGACGGTTTCGACCTCTTCCGTTTCGTCAGGATTCAGACGGCCTGTAGGTGTGGCGTTTCGGGCCAAATAGACGTAGAAGCGGTTTGAAAAGATCGCGGGCATAGGGTGCATCCAACCGAGGAACTCCAATGCTCCGGCCTGATATCCCGTTTCTTCTTCGAGTTCTTCTCGTGCGCTTTGCTCAGGAGCCTGACCTTCCTTTGCCAATCCGCCGGGAGGCTCGAGAGAAAGCTCACCGGTACCGTGGCGGAATTGCCTGACCATAACGACCTGATTATCCGGAGTCACAGCAATGACTGCCACCCAGTCAGGAGATTCTAGAACCTGGAACTCGTGAATTTGGCCGGTTCTGGGGGACTTGCTCTTGTGGATGTTAACTGAAAAGAGCCCGTATTTTCTGTCTTCACGGTTCTCCACCAACTCCCATGAAAGACGACGGGCTTCCGAACCTTCATCCATGTGGGCCTCCATCGAAGGATCTGCGAAAGGGGGAAGAAATTATTATAGTGCAACGCTATGAGATTTGTCCCATTGACACCCTCCCCTAACCCCTCCCGTCAAGGGAGGGGCGGACTTTCACGCAGGTTGTCCGGGCGCTAAACTCAATTTGCTGCACCATCCGCTCCAGCACTCTTGGATCTGCGGCGTTTCTTTTTCTGACCCCACGGGCAGACTTTAATGCAGACACCGCAAATGGGGCTCTCAATAAAGGGCAGCTTTGTGTGCTCCTGACTCACCTTTTCCAAGCAGCGCTCGAAGTGAAGCGCTTCGTTGCGATCCGAGTAATGCCAATCGGTGTTTACGTTCTTTATTGCCTGAGCCGGGCACGCCTTTGAGCAGGCAGGACATTTGCCGCATTTGTTCTTGATGGGCTTATCGGCATCCAGCGAAGCATCAGTGAGGATCGTGACCAATCGGATTCGCGGCCCATGCTCCGGATTCACAACCAAAAGGCTTTTCCCTTGCCAGCCTAGGCCGGCGGCGACGGCCACGGCCTTGTGGGAGATGTACGAGCGCCAATTAGTTTTGTCCAGAAGCTGAGAAGCCGGAATGGGAAGAGCTTTGGCCCCCGCGTGCTGAAGGCATTGCGAGACCCGCAAAGCGATGTCGTCAAGCAAAGCGTTCACCTTTAGATAATGCTGCTGGTAGAGCGGTGTAGGGGAATCTACAATGGGGTCTATGATTCCGTCCGCAAGTACCGCTGCGACGCTTACGGCTCTCGTGTAGCCCTCCAGAAGATTTTTGGGCTCTGTTTCGATCCCTTTCAGCAGAGCCAGGTCCGCAATACCGACAACGTCTGCGCCGCACTGACGGGCAAATTCCTTTAGCTGCAAGCTGTTCAATATGCCCTCCTCCAGCGTTGATACCGGTTGACATCCCTTGAGTGGCAAATACGTAGGGGCACGGTCCCGCGGAACGCGGGATGCCCCTACGTATTTAAATGTCTCATGCCAATTCGCTTTCACGCGAGTAGGCATGGCGGTGACCCCGCGTTCTGCGCGGGGCCGCTACCACGTTATGGTGGGGGCCGGCGTCCCTGCCGGCCATTACTGATATCACCTGTTTGATCGCGCATTGGAATCCGGTTTCCAGTATGCTGCCCGTTCTCATGGCATTCTTACGAAACGCTTCGAAGGGATTGCGACTGCCTCTATCGCTTGCAAGCCTCCACATCCGAAGGGCAAGCGCGGCTGTATTCCGGCTCGAGTCCCGACATTCCGGCCGCGTGAGCGATCCTTCTTCATTCGGGACACAACATCTGCTGGAACTCATAGTCGGGGAAGTTAATGCGAATGCCCACGTGTTGCAAGAAGATTTTCGGCAAGAAGTGCGAGCCACATCCCTCGGATTGCTCCATCTTCATCCTGTTGAGAATGGTGCCGCACATAAGCAAGAGACGCTAGTCGGCCGAGATCTTCAATATGCAATGCGCCGGTGGAGTAGATATTGCCGCAGGAGCCGCAGCCGAAACGGTGAGGCAGTCCATGCACTTGATCTTTGAGAATCAACGAACTTTCACCAGCCAGTAGGATATGGTGAGCGAAGCGAACCGCATCTTTCGCATCTTTCGCGAGCGATGCGGTTCCCCCGCGAAACGCAGGCTTCACCACATCCCACGCGTGCTGGGTGCCACTGGCCCGGTCACCGGGCCAGTGCAATTCTCCATTGTACTGGGTTCTCTCGCTTTGACCCCGCACCCGTGTCGGGGGTTCAGTACACAGATTCCTGAGATTGTTGGACCCGACTGAAATCCGGCTTGGCTCCAGCCATACGCGAAGCAAACTCGATCCGCTTGCACTGCGGACAGAGCTTTCGTTCAAAGGCTTCTTCCGGCGCATCGATCAATTTGGCCACGTGCTTAATGAAGATTTTGGGAACGTAAGAGATTCCGCAGCCTTCACACTTCTCCAATTTGATACGATTAATGACCGTTCCCGACATAAGGATCACTCGCTCGTCACCGCGGTCTTCCATTTGGAGCGCGCCGGTCGGGCAGATCGTGACGCATGAGCCGCAGCCTATGCATCGCGGCAGTCCGTGCACGTAATCTTTGAGAATGAGTGAGCTCTCACCGTAGTGGTGGAACCGGATCGCGGAAGCGCCCAGGCGGTCCCGGCACACCTCTACGCACTTGCCACACCGTTCGCAAATGTCACAACGCATGCACCTCTTGGATTCCTGCACGGCAGCAATTTCATCGAGTCCGAGCTCGACCTGATCAAAGGTGTGCATTCTCCTTTCCAGGTCAATGAGCGGGATCTCCTGCCTTTGAATGAAGGACTTCTCGTGATAGTTCATCTCAATAGGCACCACCATTGCTCGGGGCCTCGGAGATCCAACCGACTCGAACGCCTGCCCTCTAAGAAATTGGTGAATCGCTCGTGCAGCGCGCTTGCCGCCTCCGATAGCCTGAACCACCGTAGCAGGTCCGGTCACGGCGTCTCCGGCAGCATACACGTCTGAAAGACTAGTCCGGGACTTATTGGGCGTGGACGTTAATCGTCTGTCGCTTGGTCAATTCCAGCTCTCCAATGCCTGAGAAATTCCTCACGGCCGGCTTCTGCCCAATAGCAGCGATGACAGCTCCCACCGGCATCTTGTAGTTTGAGTCAGGAACGGGGATTGGGCGACGCCGGCCGCTCTCATCGGGCTCTCCCAGGCTAGCCATGACACATTCGAGGAAATCGATCTTGCCGTGACTGCCAATAATCTTCACGGGAACCGTCAACTGATGGACGTGGATCCCCTCTTCGGCCATCTGGATGATTTCTTCGAAGTGCGCCGGCATCTCGGATCGAGTGCGACGATACACGATACTCACGGATTGCGATCCCAGACGGATACATGTGCGGGCTGCGTCAATTGCTGCATTTCCGCCTCCCACAATGGCCACGCTGTTGGCAGGTTTGATTTTTCTACCCAACGAAACGTCCCTGAGAAAATCCAGAGCGCTCAGGACTTGAGGATACTGATCCTCCCCTTCGATGCCCAGTTTATGGCCTTCCCATGCGCCGATTCCAAGAAAGAAAGCCTTGTATCCGTCCTTCCTCAAATCATCCAGGCTGATTTCCTTTCCCACAGTGGTATTGACGACTACCTCAACTCCCATCTCTTTGATCGCTTCGATTTCCCTTCGCACCACGTGCCGTGGCAGGCGAAACTCGGGAATGCCTGCGATCATGAGACCGCCAGGCTCAGGCATGGCCTCGAAGACAGTAACAGGATACCCTTCCCATGCCAAAAAGTAGGCTGCCGTCATCCCCGCGGGTCCTGACCCGATCACTGCGACTTTCTCTGAATAGCGGTTCTTCGGCTTCGGGATCGTGTACCCGCGGCCCTTGTCCATGACCATTCTAGCCGCAAGGCCCTTGAGGTCCTTGATGCAGATGGCTTTGTCCAGGTAGCGACGCTGACACCAGGATTCGCATGGGTTGGTACAGACCAGACCACAGACCCACGGGAATGGATTGTCCTGCCGTATAATTTCTATCGCTTCATCGTATCGTCCCAAGCCAATGAGTGCTATGTACGACGGCACATCTATGCCGGCCGGACAATTCAACTGGCAGGGAGCCGACGTTTCGTGTTTAAGCCCGTCCTCCTCGGCATATACGATGCGGCTTTTGTCCGCGCCAGCGCCCGGGGCAAACATCGGGTTAGTGGGCATTCATTTCTCCTCGATCGGAAATAAGCGGAGATTGCCAGACTCAAGCATAAGACAGCCGGGCATAGCACCGGGTTTCTCACAATATTAGTGCGCTACACGTGCGTCACCACTGTGCGTCTTCGGAATGAAGAATCTCTAATTCATGCGCTGTCGGTGGACGCCATAGCGGGTCTGACCTGGCAGTACGGGTCCCTCACCGGGACTACCATCACGGAATAGGCCAGTCCTGAACCACCGCCTTCGCGAATTGTTCACGCCGCAATCGGGTCGATTCCGAAGGAGCAACCCATTTGAGAGCGTCGGTAGTGCATCCCGTTACGCAGGCAGGCTCCAGTCCCTGGTCCACTCTATCTTTGCAGTAATGGCACTTGAAGGCCTTCCCGGTTTCGGGATTCCACTGGGGGGTCCCCCATGGGCAGGCGGTGATACATGCCTTACAGCCAATGCAAAGATCCGGCTCCACAAACACGATGCCGTCCTTGGGGCGTTTCTGCATGGCTCCTGTGGGACAAGCCGAAACGCACCATGGTTTTTCACAATGGAAACAAGGCATGAAGATAAAGTTTATTCGCGGCACACCAGCCCGGACGGTGGGTCCGACATTGATGATCTTGCAGAAGCTCGGCCCAACAGGGACATCGTTTTCTGTCTTGCAATGGATTTCGCACGCACGACATCCAATACACCGCCTCTGATCCTGGTATATATAGTAATCACTCATGCTAAACTCCTCACTTTACTTCTACGACTGGGAAGCCTTCCGGACTTTGACGAAACAATCAGTGATGGGACAGTTCCCACCGATGGCAACGGTCAGCAGACCGCCCATGAGGGTATTATCTCTCATGCCCTTCTTGTACGCCCTGGTCTGAAAAGGAATCTCACGTCCGAATCCGTGGAGCGTATAAACTGCTTCCGGATGAATGAAATCGGTGACCGAAGCTTTCACCTTCTGAACCGAGGTGTTAGAAGCGACTTCCACCTCATCCCCGGTCTTGATCCCGAGCTTTCTAGCTTCTTGCGTGTTGATCCACAGAGTGTTCTCAGGCTGGAGCTCGTTCAAGAGTGTATTGTTGATTGAGGTCCCCTGAGTATGAATCGCCACCTTTCCGGTCAGCAGTCGGTAATGCCCTTCGGGTGGGCTTTTGGGAGGCTCGTACGCGGGAAAAGACGGGAGGCCGTTATCCTCAAGCATGCTTGAGACCAGCTCTATCTTCTTGGAAGGAGTTTTGAATTTGAGCCCCTTCTTGCGATCCCACACGATTTGATCCTTGGACAGCTCGATGTACCCCTTGGCATCAAAGTCCGACAGCCTGAAACCGGTATCCTTGAGCTGCCATTCGACTAGTTCCTCGATCGTGTCGTAAGGGAAAGTACTTGCCAATTCCAAGCCGCTCTGCGAGCTGCTTGAAGATCCACCACTTGGGCTTGGCATCATACTTGGGCTCCACAGCTTGCCGCCTCATCCACAGGGCAGGTTTAGGGCCGCCTTTTACGATGAGCGGATCGGTGCGTTCCAGGTAAGTGGCCTCGGGGAGGATCACATCGGAGACCCAACCGGTGTGGCTGTAGTTGACGTCAATCGAGACGAGGAGATCCAGCTTCATGAGCCCCTGTTTGTATGCCTCAGGATCAGGGAAAGCTGATAACGGGTCAAAACGATAGTTGATGAATGCTTTGACCGGATAGGGATCTTCATTGAGAATCGCGTACGGCAACATCTGCGCCAGCCCGTAGTCAGCCGACAGATGCTTGTATTTCCAGCCGACACCGTCAAATCTCTTCTTATCAACCTTGGGAGGACCGTCCACGAGCTTCTTCACGGGTTTGAACCCGGCATCAACCTCATTCTTGTTGAAGAGGAGCCCTCCCTTGGCTTCGTAAGCACCCAGGAGTGCGTAGAGGATGTAGATGGATCGCCTGAAGTAATAGTCATTCTCGGTCCAGGCCGTCATCCAGCCCTGATATAGGATGAACGAGGGCTTTGCTGCAGCCAGTTCATGCGCAATGGCGATGACCTCTTTTGCCGGAATGCCCGTCTCTTTCTCTGCCCATTCAGGGGTGTACGGTTCAATGAAAGTGATGAGTTCCTTCATGCCGGTGACCCACCGTTCGACGAATTGGAGGTCGTAAAGCTGCTCTTTGATGATGACATTGATGAGGCCCAAGTTTAGTGCGTAATCGGATCCGGGTTTCAACATGAGGAACCTGTTGGCCTTGGCTGCCGTGTAGTTCCAGCGCACATCGATGTGGGTGAAGCGCATTCCTCGCTCCAAGGCATCGATAAAGTCCTTGGCTTCCTTGGTTCCGATGGATTCCAGGATGTTTCTTCCGTAGAGGATGCAGTAGTTGCAGTTCTTCCAGTCATAGGCCACCGTGTTCCGCCGTTGGCCGGTCATGGCGTTATGGGCGTTGTGGACACTGTTGGAACACGCGCCGTGGTGATTGAAATAATTGGGCGACCCGAGCGCCTTAATAAATGCCTTCTGCATGTCTGTGAAAGGCCCACCACGATCCCCCAAGACGACGCTCTCCGGCCCGTACGTGTCGATGACTTTCTTCAAATTGTCCGCCACATAATCGAGGGCCTCATCCCAGGAGGCTTTCCGCCACCTGCCCGATCCCCGTTCGCCATCTCTGATCATGGGGTACTGCAGCCGCTCGGTATCGTTCTCGAACACCTTTCCCGCGGCTCCTCGCGGGCAGAGGTAGCGCCCGCCCAGGAGGTGCGGGTTGCCCCAGATGTGCTTGACTGCACCGTCTTCCACCTCTACCTCTATGGGGCAGCGGACTGTGCACATGGTGCAGACGCTGTATACTGATTTCTTTATAGTTTCCGACATCTGAATTTCCTCTCGGTCAATCGCGTATTTCAGGGATTCTTCTCAAGGTCTTCGCCCGAAAGTCACCGATGTTTGTCTCGGTTTGGCATTAACTTTTTCGTGGTCACGTTGGCTGCGTACCCTCCTGGAAAGTGAGGGACAACCTACGATTCACGCTCGTCGAAGTCCGTCCCCGGTGTTACCGGAACAATCTTCGCCAAACTGCTCCTTCTGCGTTTCAGGCTTGTCGTAACCGTCCAAGATGGTTTTGATGCGCCGAAAGTACGGCAGCTTGTACTTGATCCTTTTGAATATAAGGCACGCCGCAGCGTACAACGGGATGAACACTCCCACGAAGCCAATGGAATAATCTGAAAACAGCAGCGGGAACTCCACCTCGGCAAAACGGTGACCCATCCACGCAACAGCCAAGAACACCGGCCACAGGCGAGCGGCGGAGAGAGCTATCTGCATGAAAAAGGACTTGCCGAACGCGTCATTAGCCATCTTGTTGGCCGCTTGATAGGCTTGTTTGTCGCCAGCGGAAAGCGCCTCCATAGACAGATCTTGGTACCGCCGCGCTTCGTGCGTGGTCGCGTCAATCCGTTGCCTGCATACCAGGAAAACAGCCGAAATCGTAAGCTCCCCAATCAGAAGGGCAATCCACGCGAGGACAAAAGTCCCCAGCAGAAAATCCACAAGAGCGTATCCCGTCAGGCGATAGAACCAGATTATGAACGGATCAACGAGCATCCAAAGAGGGTGCATTTCCATGAGGTACTGCCGATAAAACTGCGATGGGGCCGGTCCACGCCGGCCCCGGTTGCTGTTGCCAGTGATCCTGACTGACGCGGTCTCCTACATTCCAGGGAAGATCGAGTAGCCCAGAAAACCCTTAGTAGTGTAGCCCACTCCCACATAAATCGCCAGGACCACGAAGAGCCTTTTGAGCCAAATATCCGGAATGTATTTGGACGTATACGGCCCTAGGATAGAGCCGAGGAAGATGCCCACCAGCTCAACCCCTATGAAGAGAAAGTCTATGGGCGTCCCTTTGATGAACATGAAGGTGAAGATCGAGGTGATCATGCTGACGAACACCGCCATAGCCGATGTGCCCGCAACCACGTACATCGGCAAGCCGGCGATGGACGTCAGAAACGGAACGTACAGAAAACCGCCACCCACACCTATGAACGCGGAGATTGCAGCTATGACGAACCCACCGACGATAGGCCAAATGGGGGCAAACGAGAATTCCACGCCATAGAAGGTGAAGGAGATTTTGGAAGCTCCCCAGTGCGTAACTTGCACACCGGCCGCACCATGCGCCGTAACCTCACCTGCCGCCCTCTTGATGTGCTCGCTCTCGAATGCAGCCGCGGCCGCTTTTGCTGCTTTCTTGCTTCTCTGTCCCCTCTCCGTCGTCTCATAGAAGAGGAAGCAGCCAATCACCAGCACGATCATTCCGAAAAACCCTATGTATTGGCTGAGGTTGATCTTGCCCGCTGTCAGAACCGGGATGAGATAGGCCCCGGCGATTCCTCCGCCTGCCAAACAGAGGCCCAGCGGCAGGACGAGTCGTCCCATTCGATAGTAGGTTAGAGAGGATATAAAGGCGGACAGACCCACAAGATACTGATTGCTCGTACGGATAGAGTCGGTCAGCAACTTGTTGAGTACAGGGCTCGTATCCTTGAACGATCTGCCATAGTCAGCGAGTCCGAACACGGTTATGTGACCCACACCCGCCATAATGCCGCCGAACGCTCCCACCGTGGAGAAGATCCATCCAACCCAGATTCCCCAAAATATACCGTAGAGCCAGAAGGGACTGGGCGCACCCGGTACTCCCATGAAACCCGGCGCAGCCTTGGGATCGATCATCCCCTTGCCAACTCCCTGCGGGGTCTTTGCAATGGCATCCTCCAGCTTGCCCGCTTCGGCCGGAAATGCCGTAACAAGCGTTGCAGCAATGGCCGCGGCAACAACCAGACTTATCACGATCCAACTCTTTCTTGTCATACAAAGCCTCCTTATTTATTGAACGATCCTGTTACACTGCGGTTTTCGATAGCATTCGAACCCAAATCGGGGGAGCGGTTTTGCAGAAGCTCTCGGACCTTCCTTTCCACTTCGTCGATGTCGACAGGCTTCACAAGGAAGCCGTCCGCCGACATGGCCTGGGTCCCTTCCTCGGCCACATAGTCTGCGATGACCATGACTTTGAGACCGGGGTGGGCTCTCTTCAGCGCGGCGGGGACCGCCAAGCCGGTGTCGTGCCTCGAGGCCAGGTTCACGAGCGCTAGGTCCAAACTTTTTGTCGCAGCGCATTCCAGAGCATCATTCGCGTTCACAAACGCCCACACTTGGTGTGCGTTGCGCTCAAGAAGCCGCTTGAGCAACATGCAGGAATCAGCCTCTTCGTCGAGAATGAGAATGGTTGCCACGCTGTTCCGTCGCTGAGCAAAGAGTCAAGCAGTTGTTGCCAACTCAACGGAGCATAGACGCAAGACGCGTGCCACAAAAGAAAGGATGGGACTCCGAAACCGCTTCATATTGAAAATACAAGTGAATGCACGTGGAGGAGGGCAGCCGCGAGCCGCCCCGCGATGCTAATCTCGCGGCCTGGGGTGCAATGAAAAATCAGGTCGCTTCGCTTCGCTCAGCAACTAGTTAGCACGATATTAGGCAGTTATGAGTAAGTGGTGAAAAACGTGCACTGCAATATTTATTTTGCACCAAACAAATAGCTTTCAAAGCCTGCAATTCTTCGCACTTGCACAATTACTCAATTCGTCTCCTGTTCGTCCTCGGAGTGGAAGTGCCTCGACTTGACTCCGTAGCGTCGCATGACCTGTTGCAGCGCTTGGCGCTCCAGGCCGCATTCTTTGGCGGCCTTTGTCACATTGCCGGTCGTGCGGGTGAGCAAGGAAGTCAAATACTCTTGGTGAAAACGTTCCAGAACTCGGCTTTTGGCATCCTTGTATTGGAAACTGTTGAATTCAGGTGTCATCAAGCAATCCCCGGAATCTGCGAAATCCGGCCCCAGGTCTTCTGCTCGAATCACCGTGTCGGAGGACAGGAGTACAAGCCGGCTGATCACGTTCTCCAGTTCCCGCACGTTGCCGCGCCACGGGTGCGTTCATGAGCCGCTTCATTACTTCTGGTGGTATGGTGCGGGTCTCCCGATGGAACTCGGTGCTGAAGCGATCCAGGAAGTGGTCTATCAGCACCGGAATGTCTTCAGGTCTTTCCCTGAGCGGAGGCATGTGAAGGGACATGACATTGAGGCGATAGAAGAGATCTTCTCGAAAAAGGTTGTTCTTGATCTTTGCTCCGAGGTCTTGATTCGTGGAGGCAATAATTCGGACGTCAATTTTGACGCTTCTCGTGTCACCAAGAGGTCTGATTTCCTTGTCCTGCAGCACCCTTAAGAGCTTGGTTTGCAGGGTGACCGAAATATCACCGATCTCATCAAGGTAGATGGTTCCACCCCGAGCTTCCCAAAACAAGCCCTTCTTATCCTGAGTGGCATGGGTAAAGGCTCCCTTTCGATAACCGAACAGCTCACTCTCCAGAATGTTTTCCGGAAGATTCGGGCAGTTCACCGCGACGAAAGGACCTTTTCTCCTGTGGCTCAGCTTGTGGACGGCTCGGGCCGCCATGTCCTTGCCGGTGCCTGATTCGCCCGTGAGCAGGATAGTTACGTCGGCTGCGCTGACAAGGCGTATGGTGTCGAAGATCTTCTGCATCTTGGGGCTGACCCCTACGATTTCATCCAGGCTCTCCTGCTGCTCGATCCTCCGATGAAGCAGTAGGTTTTCCCGCAGAAGCCTGCTTCTCTCAAAAGCCTTTTCGAGCAAATGCAACAGCTTGTCGTGCTCAAACGGCTTGGTAATGAAGTCGTATGCCCCCTCTTTAATCGCCTGGACGGCGATGTCTATGGTGCCAAAGGCCGTCATCATGACCACGCTGAGCCCGGGAAACCCTTCCTTGATACGGCCGAGAAACTCCATCCCGTCCATGCCGGGCATGCGGATGTCTGCGAGCACCACATCAAAGGGACTCTCCTCCAGAAGCGCCATGGCCTGGTACGCGTTGGGTGCAGTCTGGACGTCGCAATCCAAGTCGGCTGACAGGCTTCGTTTCAGGAGGCGCAGCATGTCTTCTTCGTCGTCAACGATGAGCAGTCTCGTTTTCCCTTGACGTTCCATGTCCGCAATCTTCCGGAGGCTCACATTCTCCAGGGGTTCTCGGGTTGCCGTCACAGTGGGCTCCAATAATTGACATCCGCAACAGGCTTACGGCAAAATCATTCGTGGCTTTTGATCCCTCGATTCCGCTACTTCCGCAACAGGGAGGACAAGAGTGAAGGTACTTCCCATGCCCGGCCGGCTGTCAACCTCAATCCGACCGTCGTGATCCTGGATGATACCATAGCTCACCGAGAGGCCCAAACCGGTCCCCTCCCCCACAGGCTTGGTCGTGAAGAAGGGGTCGAATATCCTATCGATCTGGCGAGCCGGGATTCCGCAACCGTTGTCGGAAATCGAGACAAGCAGGTTTCTTCCTGACGAATCCAGCCGGGTGCCCACCTGTATTAACCCCTCCCCTGAAATCGCTTGTTTTGCGTTCATGAGCAAGTTCATGAACACCTGTTTCAGCTTCTCCCCATCTGCAATCAGCGACGGCAGACTACCATCCAATCGAGTGTCCACAGTAATGTTGTCCAGTTCGAACTGGTGCCCAAGGAGCGAGATCACTTCCGCGATGCAAGAATTGACGTCAATGGAGGACTTTGTCGTCCGGGTGCCCCGAGCAAACTTGAGAAGATCCTCCACCACCATCTTGCAGTTCCGCGGCATGCTTTTCGATAGTCTTCAGGTCATCATACGTTTGGGTACCCGGATTATTGTCCCTTAAGAGCAACTGCGTGTAACCCAGCATTACGCCCAGCGGGTTATTGATTTCATGTGCGAGACCTGTGGATATCTGGCCGAGCGAGGCCAGTTTGTCAGCCTGCTGCAATTGCCGCTCCATGTGCAGCCTGGCCGTAATGTCCTTAGCCATTCCTTCGTAGCTTACCACCTTCCCAGTATCGTCTGTTCGGACCGTCGCGCTCACTAGAACGAAAATATCTGACCCGTCTTCCGCCTTCAAGCGACATTGCCGGTCCTTGACGAATCCCTCTGAATTGAGTTCTCTCACAAGCAGTCGGTAATCATCGGAAGAGCCAAACAGGTCAGCCAGTTTCGTCTTCTCTATCACTTCGTCCCGCTTTCCATACCCAAGAGCCGTCAACCCCGCGTTGTTAATATCGATGAAGCGCCCCTGATCGTCGAGAATGAAGATCATGTCCATGGAGCCTTCAAAGACACGCCGATATTTTTTCTCGGATCTGCTGAGATCTTCTGTGCGTTGGACTACCAGCGATTCGAGGTTTCGATTGAGATGCATGACCTCCTGTCCAGCTTTTTCAAGGGCCTGTTTGTCTTTCAAGATTGCATTGTTGATCCTGTGCACCCGCTGAAAGTACAGTGTTATTGACGCCACCAGTGCGAAAGCCATGGTGTTGATCGCACCGCTGTACGGCCGCAAGGTCAACCAAACATCGCGCATGTCCAGGACCAACAAGACGCGCTTGGCAATGTGGCCGACTCCCCGAGACATAGCAAAGCCTGCAAGAGCCACTGAAAGCCACAGAAGATATGTCCAGAGCACATTGGCCGGCTGTGTCTTTACGAGACGCATCGCGTACCAGACTGACAGGAAGGAAAACAAGATCATCAGCGCTGAGCCCACCACATCGGTGAACCAGATGGGAGCGAGGGGATAGGAGTTATTCGCGGGCATGTCCCTCCTCCTTCAGCGCATACTTGTACAAAGACCTAATCCCAAGGAAGAGGCAAATCATGGCTGGGACGCTTACGAGGTGGTCTAGCTTCAGAGCGTAATACAGACGAGTCATCGCAGAATCCAGGATTATCCGCTGCGTCCAATCCGGCTCCCCGATGACCGCATCTGCCGCAACTCGTTCCTCTACCCAGTGGCCGAAAAACGCATCAAAATTCCAGAGAACAAAGAGGATGCACGATATCTGGATGAGGCGCCACCCCCTCTGTTGCACGAAACGGTTCACCTCGAGCCAGTACGCGAGTATCCCCATGGCAACAATGAAGAACACGTGAGCCAGTTGATGCGCATAAAGCCCTTCAGGAGCCGGATGGGACTGGAAGGCCCAAGCTACCCCAGGGCTGAAAAGCACACTCAGAACAATGAACGCGGTTACGGTCTTCACCTTCAACCTCTCAGAGTGTCATTATACGCTTCAAAGAATCAGTACGGCCAAGGTCTACCTCTTGCCGCGATACTTGGCCGCAACATCCCCTGGATGAGGCGCCGAGGAGATCTCTTTATTGAAAATGCATCGGCGCCTCTTTTCATGGAAAGACTAACACTTGACAGGTGTGAGATTCTAGTCTGGGCTGGTGTCCGTGACCTGACCGGTGCCGAAAGAACTGACACCCTTGAGACTCCCCTCGGAAAGAAAAGTCTCGTAGTTATAAATCAACCTTTGGACCACAGCTCCGGCCAGACGCTTGAAAAACTTCATTCCCATTTCAGGATGTTTTTCAAATATCTTATTCAGGCTTTCCTTTCCAATTTTGACCACCTTGCTGGGGGCTACGCATTCGGCCGAAGCTACATAAACAGGACGATCAACCATCCCTGTCCAGCCGAAAGCCTCTCCAGGAATGTTGACGGTGTAATCTATCTCAGCTTCTGTTCCTATGGACACTCTTACCCGTCCGTCCACAAGGATATAAAAATGGTTTGCCGGAGCGCCTGCCTTGAACACAAGCGAGCCTTTTTCGTGCGATTCTTCTACCATGACGTTGGTAATTTCATTCATGGTTTCCTGGCTCTGGTCCTTAAACAGATCGGCTTTTTGAATAATCACGGCCTCTCCTTTCTGTTGGAAAGACATGTATGGGACCCGGCCGGCTCGAATCATCTTTGCGGCTACGTCAGTTCTGGAGCTTCTCGTCGATCTTCCCTGTTGTCATCCCCCTTTCTGACGCTCGACCTGCCTCTGTTCATCAATCCTCAAGTCAAGCTCCTGAAGTGTCCTTTCACAACTCATGACCCGTTTCTGGACCTGCTAGCAGCCATCTGTGCCCTTGTCTGCAATGGTCATGACAGATACATACCGAAAAAAGAAGCCATCTCATGTAATTATTGTTACCGGGGGTACGATGGGAGTCAAGCAGTAACTTTGTCGCCACGTGAGTGTTCCGCTGCACGCGGCTAAAAGGCTTCGAGCTGAGCCCGAGCATCAGTAGTACCGGCATCCTGCCGGTCACGGCCATAGACCGGCAGGATGCCGGTCCTACTATTGCTTCTGAACGATCACTTGTGATTTTCTGTGCCTAACAAAGGCATTAGGTTCCACCAACAGATAATTAGCTGCCGGTTTACCTCCGTGCTGGCAACAATATCGGAATAGCAATCAGTTGGACCACTACTGAAAAGACTATAAGGGCAGGAAGCGAGATGTCGTACAACACTCCCATGAGCACGCTCCCCGCGAACCAAAACAAGCCGAAGGCCGTATTAAATATTCCAAAGGCAAAGCCCAGCCTATTCGTTGGCACCAAGTCGGCAATGGCGGCCTTCATAACCGATGACTGAGCCCCCATGCCCACTCCCCATAAGGCCATGCCGGCAAGCGAAGAATAATACCCGCCCAGAAATACCAATGGAGCAAAAAAGGATGAGAAAAGGACTGCGATGACTAATGAGGCAAAGCCGATGCGATCAAAAATACGGCCGAACCAAAGAGCCGCGACCGCATCGACCGCCATAGCCACCGCGTAGAATATTGGGATCGAGCTGTCCGAAACGATGGCCGTTTTCTTAAAATGATAGGCGATGAGGGGGAAGTCTGCATACGCTGCCGCGACAAAACCGACAGCGATGACATAGACCCAGAACTTTCGCGTAAGGCCCTTTCCCTCCAACTTCACTGACGCGCTGCCAAGGTTGTGAGGGTTCGGATATAACCTCGCGGCCAGGGCCAGCAGGCTTAGAGCTATGAGCGCAGGGATCAACAGCAATGCGAAGCCTGTTTCATAGCCGCCTTTATAATAAAGAACAGCAGCCACAACCAAGGGGCCGATGACAGCGCCTGTCTGGTCCAGGGCCTGATGAAGACCAAAACCCCAGCCGCGGCCAATCTGGTCCGAAGCGCAGGAGAGCATCACATCACGAGCAGGGGTCCTGATCGCTTTGCCCATTCGTTCCGCAACGATGAGCGCCGCTGCAATAGGCCAATGGCCTGCCAATGCCAGAAGAGGCACGGCCAACAGGTTCAATCCGTAACCGAGGAAGACTATGGTCCAGTATTTTTTTGTTTTGTCGGCAAAGTAGCCTGATACAAGGCGCAAGGCATATCCTATCAGTTCTCCGAAACCCGCGACTATTCCCACTGCTGTTGCGCTCGCGCCGAGCACGGCCAAGAACGGACCGGTGATGCTCCGCGCCCCTTCGTATGTGAAGTCTGAGAATAAGCTGACTACTCCGATTAAGACAACGAACTTAATTGCGGCGGGCCTCGAAATATCACACAGTTCTGTTGGAGCGTGTATCGAGACTTTCATGACAATATAACTTCCCACCTGGTACTAGCAGATGTAAATTAGTTACACGAGGAATGACAGTCTACTTCACTACCAGTACCGCGCAAGGGGCAAGGCGAGTTAGAGTCTGGGATGTGCTTCCCCAAACGCGCTCAAATATACGGCTGTGCCCCATGAAACCGACAATGAGCAGGTCGAAGCCACCGTCTTTGCAAAAATTCACAATGCTCTCGACCTCGTGACCGGCTACTATGTGCGGCGTAAGTCTGGCTCCGCCGGCTTTTGCCTGTTCCACGGCTTCCTTGTTTTGCTCCTCGAAGAACGCGTCCTTTTGCCGTTTGACTTCCTCGAATTCGCCGATCGTAGCCACGTACTGGGGTAAGTCTTCCTCTACGGAAATCGAATGGAATTCCGCATCAAAGCAAGCGGCCAGCTCAATCGCCCGGGTCATCGCTTTTCGCGAACCTTCGGAGCCGTCGTATGCTATCAAGATTTTCTTATACATCTTTCTTTCCTCCTGGGGCCTGGAGCAGGGTCCATTTGCGCAAAGCACCATCGGCTTCCTCATGACGTGGTTGGAAGAACCACTGCGCAATCAGTGTGGGAATTACTGCACTGCCGATGACTACCGTGACGAGAATCGTATACTGTTCCTGCGTGATGATCCCACGGGTATACCCAAATAAGGCGGAAATACTACCAAAGGTCAAGCCGGTACTCATCAGAAGCGTTGTATACATTCCGATCTTGCGTGAGAAGCGAAAAGCAGTAGTGAGGGGATAAACCCCTATAAACTTGGCGGCGACTTTCACGGCAAGCAAAACGAGAATCAGACCGAAACCGGTCACAATTGCAGGCAGAGAGACTATCGTCCCTGCCTTGAGAAAATAGAAGGGTGTTAACAGAGCGAAGGTGGCAGTGCGAAGGTGCCTTACCATCTCACGGTTTTCTTTGAAAAGCCCGGCCACCACCAAACCTAGCAAGTACGCTGGCAAGACAGCCTCGCTGTTTGCGCGGGTTGCAAGCCAGCCCAGTCCGAAGAGCAAAAGGAAAAGGAGCTTGATTTCAGGCTCACTCACGTGCCCATTGAACGTCTTGAAGAACCAGCGTGCAAATGATGGGGTGAGACAAAGCACCAGTGTGGTCACCACCGCGAATATGATCAGCCACATATCGTAATGCGCAAACAAAATACCCAGCGCAACTACTGTTCCAAGGTCGGTGACGAAACAGGCGGCAAGGATGAGTTTGCCCAATTCTTTGCTGTTCAAGCCGGTTTCCACCATCACGGCGTAAACTACCGCGACTGATGTGGTGGATAGAGCGATGCCGCAAATCATGGCTGCATCAAGGGTCCAGTTCGCCAGGTAGTACGCGTAACCCATTGCCCCCAGAAACGGCAACAAGAAACTTAGGAATCCTATGCTGAGACTCTCCTTGCCATATTTGCGAAGAATCTCCGGTTCAATTTCCGCCCCGGCAAGAAAGGTTAGGAGAATAGCGCCAAAGCCCGCGAGAAAACTTATCCATTCAGCCTTGGGATCCAAGCCTAGAAAATTCCCGCCCAGAACGCCGACACAAATTTCAACCAAAGCTACCGAAATCGCGGTTCGCATCGAGATGACACTCGCCAGGAGCGCCAATCCGATCCAAACCATTGCTACATACCACGTATTCTCCATTAACTACTCCCGTCCAAAATTTTCGCCCGGCCCAACGTCAGCGTGGCCCTTTCGAGCTACGATCTCGCCAATACTTCTCAAACGATCGTTCAACGCGTCAACTTGTGGATCCAGATATTCAGCCAGGCCCGGCGGCACCTCCCCGTATCTCCTGAGGTGGCGGCCGTCCAATTCCGCGAGGGAAACCCAGAGAACAGAACAGGAGCCTAAGATCATCTTGTCTACGTAGCGCACCGATGCTTCGAGATCCAACGTGCTCCGGATCTCTCGAAGTATGCTTTTCATCTCAGCTACTTCTTCGGCGATCAGTCGGCGCTGATCCTCTGAAAGCGTATTGCGGATCTCGTACAAGACCGACCGGACCGTCGTGCCCATGAGCCCATTGTTCAAACTCACACAGGGCCTTGTCCAACAGAGACAATGTCGTGGAGATGCCTCTAATGTGGTTTTCACTCATGAGTGCCCGTCTTCCTACGAGGTGCCGTTGCCGATCCACCGGGACCCCATCTTTGTCACTTAAGAGGGTTCTCGAAGACAGCGGCCTTCCCCAATTCCGCTTCTATCTCCATGAGCCGGTTGTATTTGGCGATCCGCTCGCTACGGCTGGCTGAGCCCGTCTTGATTTGGCCGCCACCCATAGCAACTGCAAAGTCCGCCAGAAAAGTATCCTCCGTCTCGCCGGAACGATGGGAAATCACGTATCCCCATCCAGCCTTTCTACACAGATGTATTGCTTCTATCGTTTCCGAGACAGTCCCGATTTGGTTCAGCTTTATGAGCACAGCGTTGGTGGTTTTTTCTTTGACACCACGCGCAATGAACCGAGTATTCGTCACATATATGTCGTCACCCACTATCTGAATCTTATCGCCGAGAGCGGCGGTGTGTTCTCGGAATCCGTCCCAATCATTTTCCGCGAGACCGTCTTCAATTGAAACGATCGGGTACTTTTTGATCCAGGCTTTATAAAGATCTGTCATTTTCGAGCTGGTCTTTTTGCCCTGCCCCGATTTTTTGAGGTTGTACACGCCTTTTTCAAAGAAAGAACTCGCGGCGGGATCCAGCGCTATGGCTATATCTTTTCCCGGCTTGTAACCTGCGGCTTTAATGGCTTCAACGATTACTTCGCATGCCTCGTCATTGCTCTTCAAGTTAGGCGCAAAGCCTCCCTCATCACCAACGCTGGTTGCGTATCCTTTTCCTTTGAGAATCTTTTTCAGGGCGTGGAAAGTCTCAGCCCCATAACGCAGGGCTTCCGCGAAGGTCGGCGCACCTACCGGCATGACCATGAATTCCTGCAAGTCAACACTATTATCAGCATGTTGACCTCCGTTGAGGATATTCATCTGAGGTACGGGAATTCTTACTGCCCCAGGTCCTCCAAGATAACTATACAATGGGAGCCCCGTGGTTATGGCTGCCGAACGAGCAGCCGCCATAGAGACCCCTAGAATGGCATTGGCCCCAAGCTTGCTCTTGGTCGGAGTCCCGTCCAATTCGATCATTAATAGGTCTATCTCCGCTTGCCGTGTCGCGGGCATACCGACAACCTTTGGACCAATTTTCCGGTTCACATTGTCCACGGCCTTGAGGACGCCTTTGCCGCCGTAACGTCGTTTGTCGCCGTCTCGCAACTCAAGCGCTTCATTCTCCCCCGTAGAAGCCCCTGACGGGACGGAAGCCGAAGCCGTTACGCCGTTGTCCAACTCCACAAAAACCCGGATTGTCGGATTTCCGCGAGAGTCAAGAATCTCCAGTGCCCTGACTGAAACGATCTTGCCATCCATAACAGTGTCCTTTCTTCAGAGGTGGATTGATCCCAAAACCGATAACTCCTTAAACAATGTTCGTTTCACCCATGATCGACAGAAAAAGTCCCCATCCACTACACCAACCAACTGCACTTATCAAAGCCGCTGTGTCTTCCCCAGTCTGGCTGCCTTTGAACTGGAACTGGAACGAACGGGCATACTTTACGAGGTGGGTAGATAGACAAGTCACCAGAGAGCGGTGAGCAGATATGTCATCACCCAATCCCAGAGATTCGTCTTCAATCAAGTGCTGCCGGCATCTCCGAGTTGAGGCCGTGCCGGCGCATGTTCCACAGACAGCTTTGCGCCAATATGGTTCAGTCCTTCGAGCCAATCCTAGCAGTTCGCTTAAATCTCGCCCTTGCTGTACGATTTTCTTTTTGACAAATCCCTTGCTTTCACGGCCATACCCCTCTTCGCACATTAAGCACGGTCCCTTTTGCCGAAGCCTTCTCCTCAATCTCCCATGTTGAACCGGGCCGTGCATTTCAAAGGCTGCCAGAGCCAACCCCATCACATCCTCATAAAGCACAGCCGGACCATGCATGTACCCACTGCGAAAAGCCGCCTCGACGACCATCCACCCCCATGAATGCCTTTCACAAAATCCCCAGGCTCTGCGCATCCGGTGCCGGGTTGACGGGTTCATGATGCTCCCCTGAATAAACCACCATAGAAAATGGATCTCGCCGGGAGAGAGTTGAAATGGCCCCGCAGCAGGGGATTTGGACACAATAGAAGCGTTCATGGTCAATTCTGTAGCTCTGCGATAATCTTGGCCAAATCCATTGCCGCAGTCTCAAGCTTCAACACATCTTCGGTGATAGCTTCGGCATGTTCCTTGCGCTTGACATAGGCGGCGTGAATAGCTCCGTGTGTGGCCGCAATGGTTTCCTGGAAGCGTTGGTCTAAGGTCAATCCAAAGCGTCGGATTGCGTCATTCAGATTTTGCAGAGTCGCCCATCGAAGATTTTCGACGTTTTGACGAACCAGTGCGTCAATCTGTCTAGTCAGGCGTTTCTTCAGTCGGTTTACTCGAAGCGCTGCCGGAAGAAGTTTGTCGATGGCCTCTTCCGGGACGACAATTGGCAGACTCGGAACGCGTTTACGTAGCACCCAGTAAGGCCGACGTTTCATCTCAAACGCTTCGGAGCTCGCCGGCGCGTGGTAAGGGATTTCAAAGAGTTCTGCGGCTGCACGTCGAATGAGTTCAATGAGTTCGTCTGCCCTCTCCTGGTGCGGATGCAAGGTTTCGCTGACGTGCCGACCAAATCTCTGAGAGACCTCCTCAGCCGAGCTTTGGAAGAACGAAGTTACCTCGTCCGCGAGGGCGTCCATAACAGTCGCTTCATTCACTTCTCCGTCTTTCATGGCGGAGAAAGATGCTTCCACCACTCTCTCAAGGTGATCCGCAGACTTCTGCCGAAGCGCCTCAGCCTGCTGCTCCAACGATTCCAACGTGCGTTTTCTATCACCAGCCAGCAGATCTTGCACGGCGATGCGCTGGCGCTCCGCGTTTTTCAGCTCTTTCTCGAAAGACCTGCAACCGCTTTTCCAAGTCATCAAGAGGCATTTGCAGGGAACGGATTTCCAGCCGGAGTCTCATCACCAAGTCTTCGAGAATATCCCGCACTTTTCTGCCGAGTGCTTCGCGCAGAGCGTTCGCCTTTTCAGAAACGAGAAAACAGATCAGATGCTCTTCGACTTCATTCAAACCGCTCTGAGTCCATAAGCCGGCATCGCCGAAAAGCTTCGAGTCGAGTCCACGACGGGAAGACACACAGAAAATCGGGTGATCGTCAGTCACCTGGAGTTTCTCGGCAAGCACTTTCCTGAAAAAAGCCAGGGCCGCTACCTTCTCGCGCTCACTGAGGTAGTCCATTTTGTTAAAGATAAAGAAAAGACGGGAAACCCTAGAACGCACCGACTTCAGGAACTCCGCTTCCACTTCTGTAAGGGGTGGATCAGCCGAGACGACAAAGAGCGCAGCGTCGCACTGTGGAAGGAAATTCAGGGTTGCCTCTGTGTTGTGTGTGAAGGTGGACCCTATGCCGGGGGTATCTATCAATACCACGCCGTGTTGGAGGATAGGAGCTGGGTGAAAGATCTCTACCTGAAGAACTCCAAGCCGGTTTTTCGGGTTACCCTCTTCAGTGACAAACCCCTCTAGGATTGCCGCAAACTCCTCAGGGGTCTTTCCGGCGAATTCTTTCGCGGGTCGTTCGTCTAAGTAGCGCACGCGGATTCTCAGCTCGGGGCCGTATTCCACAAAAGTTGGTATGGCGGTCAACGGCACTACCGACGTCGGCAACAGCGCCTCACCGAGAAAAGCGTTGAGCAGCGTGCTCTTGCCACGCTTGAATTGGCCTAAAACCGCAAGGTGTAACCGACCCTCTTCTAGCCGGGTACGGAGGGAGAGTAATCTCTCGCTGTCTCTGGAGAACGGGCCACCTAGACAATCCACAATTCTCAATGCTTCACCGAGGAGTAGCTGAAAATCGATTGAAGCTCGAGAGTCTTGCTCGGGTGAGCAGGATAAGGTCGCTGAACCGGAATTCTGTACTGTTTCAGAACTCACGACAAACCCTCCTGAGGTACTCTGCTGCCGGCGGAGCTGAACGGGAAGGCTCTTGAAAACAAAAAACCCACCTTTCGGCGGGTTCCAGTTATGCTGATCTCCCACCGCGAAATCTCCAGCGGTAGGAGTCATCAGCTCATTATGAGCATTTTGGGGGACTCCATCCCCATCGGATGTATCTTTTTTATAACTGACGGCAAGAAAAGTCAAGACAAGCGTGCAATCACTCATTTACGGGCTGCAAGAGATTGTCATTGCGAGCGAAGCGAAGCAATCTTTTCCTTTAACCCCTTGGATTGCTTCGTCGTTTCACTCCTCGCAATGACAGAAACCCGGAGATTCCCCGCGTACAGTGAATGGATACGACCAGAGCTGATCCTAAACCAACGGGCTCCTCATCAAAAGATCGAGGGCTCGGCGGGCGGTATCGGCCAGTTGCGGCTCTTGGGCCTCGAGTGACAGCAATTGGCGAAGATGATCGGCGGTGCGGAGCATCAGCATTGCCAGGTCTCCCTCATCGGCCCCGATGTTGGTAGTGAGTTCAGCCCAATCCACTTCTTCAGCCCACAAGAATACCGACGCGGCCGGCCAAAACATTATGGTCGGGACATCAAAACCCCTTGCCACCATGAACTGGGCAAGGGGGCGCAGCTTTTCCATCATGTGGCGGAATCTCTTCCAGAGCGGTCGTGTTTTCTCCCAGATTTCCCGACTTATGAGAATTTCCTTGTCCTTGTCCAATACAAAGGGAGCAATGAGCGCGGCCAACCCCTGAGGTCCGAGACCGCTAAACTCGCCCTGCCTTATCAGTTCGGCTATCAAGAGAGGATGATCCAACCTCAGTTGCGCAGCCCATTTGCCGTCATAGGTCGGGACCCCGTGTTCGTCCAAGTAATTCAACTCCTCAAGTAAATTTCTGTGCCTTTGAAATTCCTTGAGCAATCTGGAGTGTACTTTCGCCGCGTGGCGAGGATTCTCTCGGAAAGAAGCAAAAGACAGGCCGAGAAGTTTTCTCACACCGTCCGGGTCATGTGAGAGCAAGAGATTGAGCGTCATGGAAAAATTGACCGCGATCCTGGATTGCAAGGGTTCCGGCTCAGAAAACACTAGTTCCTTCACCAGGCCGATGTTCAGAAATCTTCCCGGTACCACGAGAGTAAAGCCGGCATTGTCCATTCCTCGTCTTCCGGCTCGGCCGGTCATCTGGTGGAGATCCGTGGCGGTCATGTCCACGAAGGTCCGGCCATTGAAACGGTCGCTCTGCACGAGCACAACCGTCCGGGCGGGAAAATTGACTCCCGCTGCCACTGTGGATGTGGAAAAGATCACCTCCAGGTGGCCCAAAACCATCATTTTTTCGATCAGGAGACGCCATCCCGGAAGCTGGCCGGCATGATGTGAACCGGCCCTACAGTGTAGCAAACGGCCAAGCTGTCTATGGTGCGTTAATTCCGGATAACCCGAAAGTTGGTCTTGGACTGCCTGCGCAAAACCTCCCTCTTCCGGTCTCAATGGCGCGGGAAGGAGGGTCTGTAAAGCGCTGTCGCAGTCCGACCTGGATTTCAGGAAAACGATCGCCGGGAGAAGTTGAAATTCCCTGAGGGTCTCAACAATCCCGTTTATTTCTGGATGTCTTGACTCTGGAACTCTCTTCCTACCCTTTTCCACTTTTGCGTATGCGGCAACCTTTGGAAAGAGGCTCTTGCCCCTGAGAAAAGGAGTAAGCTCCCCGCTCGGCGTTCTGAAAAGCACGTGAAGTGGGACCGGACGTGTCCCAGAATAGACCACCGAGCACGATTTGCTTCGAATATGAGTCAGCCACCGAGCCACTGCCGCCGCGTTGGAAATAGTGGCTGAGAGCAGGAGAAGTCTCACCCTCCCCGGCAGGTAGATCAGGACTTCTTCCCAGACTACCCCCCTGTCGATATCTCCCAGGTAATGGGCCTCGTCCAGGATTACCAGATCAACATCGATGTCCGTGCCGGTCTGCATTGCATCGTAGAGCTGGTTGCGAAGGATTTCGGTAGTTCCAACGATCACAGGCGCGTCGGCATTCTCCTTGCGATCTCCGGTGAGGATCCCAAGCTGCTCGCGGCCCAGCGCTTCCCCAAACTCTTCATATTTGGCATTGGAAAGAGCTTTCAGAGGAGTCGCATACCATATCCGGCAACCCCGCGAGAGAAATTCCTTCGTGGTTTCCAGGGCGATCCAGGTCTTCCCGGAGCCTGTGGGCGCGCTGACCAGCACATCCCCTTTGCTGACTTTTCGCACGGCTTCTTTCTGGAAAGGATCGGGGACGAAGGCAGCCGGTTCCGGTCTTCCTATGTCGGCGAGGAGACGTTCAGCTTCTCTATGAACCCGGGGGGCTATGGATTCCTGAATTGGACCCCTGGAGCTCTTTCTATGTCCCTGAAAAAAAGCTGGTTTCTTGCGAAATGACTTTTTGTGTTTTGGCTGAAGTGATCTCATTACTGAACCGAAAGCTACTCCAAGCTTACCCCAATGACAAGTCCGCCTGACGCGGCATACTGTGGCTTCGGCAGGGGCAAAGGCGCCGGTCCCTACCTTGACCCTTATCAAGGACTGTTTTAGGTTGTGAGTGTACTTTTAACATTTGCTGATCCGAGATTTCCGTGCTCTTATCATGTCGTGCCGCGCGCGGTGGCTTACTGGGATGCCTCCCGGAGGAAGCAACATCATTCATGTTGTCAAAAACGCCAGGGAGATCATTCCGATAGCGCCGACAGAATTCACGCTGTGATGTGCAACTCATCTCTCACAGCTCTATAGATTTTGTCCACAAAGTCGCTCCAAAGTTTTCTCGCGGCTGAAGCAAGAGTTGAGTAATGCCTAAAGAGAAAATTCTAGTGGTTGACGACGAAGAAGACATACTGGAACTGGTCCGCTACAATCTGGCCAAGGAAGGTTACCGGGTCTCTTGCGTCACCTCGGGTGAACAGGCCCTGAAAGAGGCCAAGGAAGGTGCTCCGGACCTGATTTTGCTTGACCTTATGCTCCCCGGTCTGGACGGATTGGACGTGTGCAAGCGGTTGAAGAGTGATCCTGTAACGAGCGTCATTCCGATAATTATGCTCACAGCCAAAGGTGAGGACGCAGACATTGTAACCGGTCTGGAATTGGGCGCAGAGGACTATGTCACCAAGCCATTCAGCCCGCGCGTGCTATTGGCCCGTCTAAAGGCTTGTTTTAGGCGAAAACGGCAGGAAGAGACGGATGAAACTGCTGTTCTCAGGATCGGCGATCTTACGATTAATCCCTCACGCCATGAGGTGTTGGTTAAAGGCAAACGGGCGGCGCTCACCGCGACGGAATTTAGGATCCTTTATTTTCTTAGCCCGTCGCCCAGGTTGGGTTTTCAGCCGCGATCAGATAATCAAGGCGGTGAAGGGAGACGATTATCCAGTGACGGAGCGCTCGGTAGACGTTCAGATCGCCGGGTTGCGGAAAAAGCTTGGCAGTTCGGGCGACTCCGTGGAAACTGTCAGGGGAGTGGGCTACAGGCTAAAGGAGTAACCAATGCGGAAAAGGCGAAAGTTGCTGTGGCAACTTTACCCTTCCTACCTGATTATCATCGTAGTCTCGTTAACGGCGATGGCCTTGTACACGTCCAGGACGTTAAGAGTTGCAGGCCAAGAAAGTGTGGTCGAGAGTCTCAAAGTTCAAGCGGATATTGTCCAGCAACTTGTAGCGGGCCGACTCTCTCCAGAACGTGCAGCCGAAATCGATGCCCTCCTGAAACAACTCGGCCGCAAAGATATCGACCAGAATTACTGTTGCGATGCCTTCAGGGCTGCCATTGGGCGACTCTCAGGAAGACCCTGCAAAAATGGATAACTATGCAGTTCGGCCAGAGGTGAAAGAAGCGCTGGCGGGTAAGACGGGAATCGCCACCAGATACAGCTACACCGTGAATGCGAACATGGTCTATGTGGCGGTTCCTGTAATGATAGACGGGCGGCTGGCTGGAATTGTCAGGACGGGGATTCCGGTCAGTGCAATGCGGTCAACACTGTTTACCATTTATGAGGAAATCTTTGCGGGGGGAATAGTCATTGTATTGTTGGCAGCTATCATCGGCTTCTATGCATCCCGGAAGATAAGCCTGCCCATAACGGAACTTAAGAGGGGCGCCATTCGATTTGCCGACGGGGATCTTCAGTATAGGCTGGACGTTCCTAATTCCGAAGAGTTAGCAGCGCTTGCGGAAGCAATGAATGCAATGGCGTCTCAATTGCACGCTCGTATAACAACGATAACCCAGCAGCGAAACGAACTGGAGGCGGTCCTTTCGGGAATGGTGGAGGCGGTCCTCGTTATCGACGCTCATGAAAATATCCGAAGCGTGAATGAAGCTGCGGAGAAGCTTTTTCAAATCGATTCGAGCAAAGTCAAAGGTAGAAAGGTCCAGGAGGCGATAAGGAACACAGACCTGCGCCGTTTTGTTACTGAGACGCTTTTACGTGAAGAGCCTCTTGAGGGGGACATAGTCATATTAGGCGACCCGGAAAAGTTCCTTCAGGCCCATAGCGCGATTCTGAGAGATTCTGATGGCAACACGGTCAGTGCCCTGGTGGTCTTGAATGACGTCACGCGTTTGAAAGCATTGGAAAACATTCGCCGAGACTTTGTGGCAAACGTTTCTCATGAATTAAAGACACCAATCACGTCGATCAAAGGCTTCCTGGAGACTTTACGAGAGGGCGCTCTAAGAGATCCTGAACATGCGGAACGTTTTCTGGACATTATCATCAAACATACTGATCGACTGACCGCAATAGTAGACGACTTGTTGAGCCTTTCCAGAATAGAGCGCGACGCGGAAAAGGGAGAAATTGCCCTCCAAGACCGGCGAATAGCCGAGGTTCTTGATGCGGTGGGCAAAGCCTGCAGGAAGAGGGCGCAACTGAAGAACATAAAGTTGGAGTGCGAGGCTGACGATACGATTGTTGCGCAGATCAATGCAACACTCCTCGAGCAGGCCATCGTCAATCTCGTGGATAACGCGGTCAAATACAGTGAGCCGGACCAGACGGTCATTGTTCGAGCTGAGAAAACTAGGCGAAGAAGTGGTTATAAAAGTTGTGGACGAAGGATGCGGCATACCGAGAGACCATCTGGAACGCATATTTGAGCGCTTTTATCGAGTCGACAAGGCAAGGAGCCGCAAGGTGGGCGGAACGGGCCTCGGGCTGGCCATCGTAAAGCATATAGTGAGCGCTCATGGCGGCCGCATTACCGTAGAAAGCTCTCTTGGCAAAGGGAGCACTTTTTCCATTTATTTGCCAGTTGCCGAGTAAGGAGTAACTGATGAGAGTGAAATTGCAAAGAGATATTGAAAAACTGAAGACACGTGTCCTGTCCCTCAGCACTTTAGTTGAAGAGCGTTTCCGTTTGGCGGTGAAGTCTATTGAATGCCGAGATGCGGAGTTGGCTAAAGAAGTGATTGAAGGCGACTTAGAAATAGATCATCTGGAGGTTGACCTTGAGGAAGAATGCCTTAAGATCCTCGCTCTGCATCAACCCGTGGCCGACCATCTGCGCTATATTGTCGCAATTTTGAAGATGAACAACGATCTGGAACGCATCGGCGACCTGGCAGTGAACATCGCAGAACGCGCGGAACAGGTTGCCGGAGAGGCCGAGATGCGGGTTCCCTTCGATTATTTCACCATGTGCCAGAAGACCGGAGACATGCTGAAGAAGAGCCTGGATTCACTGGTGAATATGGATTTGCACTTGGCTTACGAGGTGTGCGCTCAGGACGATGATGTCGATTTCATGAAGAACGTCATGCAGGCCCAGTTTGCAGAGGAAATGCGCAAGGATCAGGGTCACGTTGAAGCAATGATCAACCTGTTTCTGGTATCGCGTCATCTGGAGCGCATTGCAGACCACGCCACAAACATTGCCGAAGACGTGATCTACATGATCACAGGGGAAATTCACCGCCACCGAGGAGCGGATTACGCGTGAGATGCCGAATTTCTGGCGAGCCACGGTCAGGATCGTAGGATTATTTCTTCGACGATTTCTCATCATAGAAGAGGATGTCCAACATCAGCGCGACGCCACCGCCCGCGGCTGCGAGGAAAAAGATGATGGCAAGAGCGGGATAGCCAAGAATTTGGAAAGAAGTCGGAACATTCATCAACATGGCAGCGCCGACAATGAGCGCTGCCAGCACTAGCCCAAGCGTGATGCGATTGGCAATCTTTTGAAAACCAGTCATTAGACTCTTTTCATCAATCGCATTTACTTTCACCTCGATCTCGTTGTCAGCAATCCTGTCGAGGATTCTGTTCACTCTTTGGGGGAGCCGCTCTGCCAAGTCCTTTATTTCTATTAGACCGCTGAAGATGTTACCCGGAGATGCGCTCTTCATGACACGCCGACGGGTAATTTGAACGGCATTAGCTCGTATTGAAGCGTTGGGATCGAACTCAGGGTCAAGCGTGCGGCCGACCTGGTCCAGATTAAGCAGGGTCTTTCCCAGCATTGTGAGTTCCGTAGGAAGCCTGATCCCCGCGTCTCCGGCGATTTGCGCAACCTCGAATACGATTGTCCCGACCTCGATCTGCCCGACGTTCATATCCTGATGCCGTATGATCAGATCAGCAAAGCGGCTCAAAAAGTCTTCACGATCAAAGTCTTGCCTTTTTTCCCCGATCCTCATCACAATGGTCGCGGCGTCTTCGGCCCGTCCTTCTGTGATCGCCAGCACAAGCTGAAGCAACCTCTCTTGAAGATTCGGCGAAATGTGACCGACCATCCCCAGGTCCAGCAGGGCAATCCGCCCATCATCGGTAAGGAAAACGTTGCCGGGGTGAGGATCGGCATGGAAAAAGCCGTCAACAAAGATCTGCTGCAAATACGCCCGGAATACCTGGTCGGCAAGTTCGGCCCCGTTGATTTCCACGGAGGTCAGCGGACTGAATGAAGTAATCTTCCTGCCTTGTATGTACTCCATGGTCAGAACACGCGAGGTGGTGTAATCCTCAATGGGTGACGGAATCACAATTCGAGCGAATTCTTTCAGGTTCTCACCCAAGACCATAAGATTATGGGCCTCTTGGCGGTAATCCAACTCGCGGAATAGGCTCCTGCGGAACTCTTCCAACATCTTGTGAAATTCGTATCGCTCCCCCAACTGGGTGTGGTTGTCCAGGAACTCTGCGATCTCCATCAGTGCTTCGAGGTCCTCTACAATGAGCTTGCGGATTCCAGGTCGCTGGACTTTTACGGCCACTGGTCTGCCATCTCGCAGACGAGCATGATGCACCTGGCCAAGCGACGCGGCTGCCGCGGAAGCCTGATCAAACGCGGAAAAAGCTTTGGAAATCGGGACACCGATTTCGCTTTCGACGATAGCCTCCACTTCCTCGTAAGGGAACGGGCCGACTCTGTCTTGAAGCCGGGTAAGCGCCTGGAGATAGGGGAGAGGAAAAAGATCCGCGCGGGTGGATAGAAGTTGTCCCAGTTTTACAAACGTCGGCCCCATCTTTTCAAGATCGTCAGCCAGGGCTTTGGCTTCGGGAACAACTTCAGTGGTGATCGTGCGCCGGTCTGTGAGGACTTCTTCCAGACCTGCGTGCTTTACCAGGTCGGACCGTCCGTACTTCACAAGCAGCCACGCGACATCTTTGTAGCGCTTCAGATGTTCAGGCTTAAGTGAAATTCCCATGTTGAACCTCCAGTCGACGCAGCGGAAAGAACCCTCATAAATAGTGGACTCGACGGGAGGCAATCAGTTCCTGAAGTTGGTGATACTACCCGAAACGGCCGGTGACATATTCCATTGTCTTTTCAACTTTCGGGTTTGTGAATATTCTTGACGTTTCGCCGTACTCGATGAGCTTGCCCAAATACATAAACGCTGTGTTGTCCGAAACGCGTGCAGCCTGTTGCATGTTGTGAGTCACAATAACGATTGTGTAACGGCCGCGAAGCTCGTCTATAAGGTCCTCGATTTTTGCCGTGGCTACAGGGTCCAGCGCGGAACAAGGCTCATCCATCAGGAGCACATCGGGGTTGCCTGCGATGGCCCTGGCAATGCACAGGCGCTGCTGTTGCCCGCCGGACAGCCCTAGAGCATTATCCTCGAGACGATCTTCAACTTCGTCCCATAGGGCAGAGGCTTGCAGAGCGTTTACCACCGTTTCACGAAGGATCTTTTTGTCCCGAATTCCTTCTACGCGCAACGGATAGCTCACATTATCCGCGATGGACATGGGAAAAGGGTTCGGCTTCTGAAACACCATGCCCATGGCCTTGCGAAGCCCGATCACGTCTACATCCGGATCATAAATGTCAGTAGCGTCGAGAAGGATTTTCCCTTTTGTTGTGAGCCCGTCGATAAGATCGTTCATGCGGTTAATGGCTCGTAACAAGGTGGATTTCCCGCAGCCGGAGGGCCCAATAAGCGCGGTGACGAATCCCTTCTCCACAGTCATATTTACGTCAAAAAGGGCCTGCTTATGGCCATACCACAGGTTAAAATCCTCAATAGCCATCAAGGTCCCCTGAGGTCCTTTCTCAAAGTGGTATACAGTGCCGTTTGATGTGTCCGGCGATTCGGTCATAAAAGACTTCCTCCTAAAAGTGCCCCGTAAAGAATTTGCGTTTCAGCCGGTTCCTGATCATGATAGAAGCCGCATTCATGGCGAAAACCAAGCTAATCAGCAGCAGTGTCGTGACGTAAACCATAGGCTTTGCCGCTTCGGAATTTCGAGACTGAAAACCCACGTCGAATATTTGAAATCCAAGGTGCATGAAACTTCGATCGAGGTGTAAGTATGGAAAGAAATGGTCGATTGGCAATTCCGGAGCGAGCTTCACTACTCCCACGAGCATGAGAGGCGCGACCTCACCCGCTCCGCGTGCCATCGCCAGAATTAGGCCGGTCATTATTCCGGGCATCGCGCGCGGTAGCACAATGTATTTTATGGTCTGCCATTTTGAGGCCCCGCAAGCCAGTGAGCCCTCTCGCATGGATTGCGGAACACCAGCAAGAGCCTCTTCAGTGGCGACGATCACCACCGGGACCGTTAACAGAGCCAGAGTTAACGATGCCCAGAGCAGACCGCCGGTACCGAAAGTCGGGGTCGGAAGCCGTTCAGGATAGAAGAGACGGTCAATATTCCCTCCAAGTATGTAAGCAAAGAACCCCAGGCCGAATACACCGTAGACGATAGAGGGGACACCCGCCAGATTGTTGACGCAAATTCTCACTAGCGAAACCAGACGCCCTTGCTTGGCATACTCCCGAAGATAGAGAGCTGCGATGACGCCAAAAGGTGCTACCAAAAGCGCCATGAGAATTGTCATGCAGAAGGTACCGAAAATCGCAGGCATGACCCCGCCTTCGGTATTCGCCTCGCGGGGTTCCTGTGTCAGGAACTCCCACCAGCGTGACAGATATATGCCGACTTTGCCGCTGAAAGTCAGTTCATTGGCACGATAAAATCTAACTATGTCCGATAATTTCAGCGTCTTTTCACGGCCGCCTACATCGGCCAAGGTTATTGTGTACTGAGCATCTTTCTCCTTGATCGCAGCGACCTCCTTGGCCAGGTCCCCGTATTGTGTCTCAAGGCGCTCCGAGTTGGTCTTGAACGCTTTTTCGGCCTCGGCGTACTGTGGACCCTCGTGGCCGTATTGGAGGCCTACCTTCTTGAGCTTCAGGCGAGCTGCCTCCAGATAGTGGTTAACCGCACCTATCTCACCGCGCTCTATTGCTCTAATACGATCGCGTCGCATTGCGGCCTGGGTCTGCTCTGTGTTCAATGTTTTCGGAGACAGTGAAGTCTTTTCGATGACCTTCCCGTTGAGGTCAATGGATTTGATAGTCCCGATAAAAGGGCCCCATTCCATTCGTTCAACGAAGAACATGTCCTCAGGAGTAGTGCTTCCAGTTATCTCATAGTCCACCACCCATCTGAAGTCATCGTTGTACAAGTCAAAATTTCCAGTCCGGTAAAGTGTTCTGCGTGCAAAGCCCTCATGGTCCGCGATCTCTTTGCGCGTTTCCTCACTCAATTTTGCCAACACGTCAGGCCCAGGCCTGAATTTTTCGGCACGCGTAACTTCGCCTGCCAGCCGAGAGCCGTCACGAAGCAGCACGACCTCGATCGGTCTAGGATAGAAGGTCAAAATCCCATTGTACACGATCAGGACGATGAAGCCGATTATCATTAAGATTCCTACACAGAGCCCACCGCCAAATAGCCACAGGAAAGGTTCACCCCGGGCCTTGAAATCCCAGACCATAGATTTTCTTTGCGGTGCCATCGACTGAGGCTCGGCAGAACCGTCAGCGGCACTCTGACGCCCAGTCTTGGATTTCACCCTTAACCGAACTTCCGCGTCAAAAGCCTTTTCGTCACCATTGGCCGCAGTTGGCTTTTTCGAGCACGGTAGGATTGTGGTGATGCGTTTTCATACCCGTTGGCCTTTACAGTTGCATGGCACGCTTGCGAAAATGCAAACGCACCAGTTCAGCGACCGTATTTATGACAAAAGTCATGGCGAAGAGCACCAGGCCCGTGAGAAACAGCACGCGGTAGAGGCTGCCGTCCTTTGGGGCTTCAGGCATCTCCACTGCAATGTTTGCCGACAAGGCACGCAACCCTTCGAAAACGTTCAAGTCCATGAGAGGTGTGTTTCCCGCGGCCATGACCATGATCATGGTTTCGCCCACAGCTCGCCCCATGCCGATCATGACTGCCGAAAAGACGCCGCTTAGAGCCGTGGGTATGATAATCCAAATCGCTGTCTGCCATAATGTGGCGCCACAGCCCAGGCTTGCTGAGCGCAGATGGTCCGGCACTGCACTTAAGGCATCGTCTGCCAGCGTGTATATGATGGGGATTACCGCGAAGCCCATGGCAAAGGAAACTATCAGGGTATTACGCTGAACGTATGTGCCGACCAGGCCGTCGCGGGGGTCCAGTCCCAGTGCTTCAAGAAAGACAGCAAGGGCGTACGACAGGGCCGCAGTGGCAGCCACTATCCCAAGCCAGCGGAGGAAATCCAGGAGCGCGGAATAAGGCATGGGTATTTTTCGGAGATAAACAGTGAACCGATACCCGAAGATTCGACTGGCAAACAGACTCACCAGCAGCCCCATGGCCGGTATTATCAGCACAAACAAGAACGGAGCGGCACTGCCGATCCCGCCGTTTAACCAGGATTTGAAATTCCCGGCGAAGAAAAGCCGTTCAAATACAGGACCCGCCGCATAGGCCAGATACATTGATCCAGCCACTACCACAAACATAAAAGAAAACTTCGGGATGCCTTCAAGTCGTAGGACTACGCGTGACGGCAGAGATTGCCACAAATATGCAGCGAAAATCAGTGACAAGGGCAGAACAGCAAAGACAAGAATCACCGCAGCTATCCACGTCTCGATCACCGGAGCCAAAACAAGCGCTGCGACAAAACCGAGAACCACCGAAGGGAGGGAGGCCATAACTTCCATTACCGGTTTCACCTTCCCTCGAATTCGGTACGGCAAGAACTCTGATGTATAGATTGCCGCGAGCAAGGCTATCGGTATGGCGAACAAAAGCGAATAGAAGGTTCCTTTGAGCGTCCCGAAAATCAAAGGTACTATCGAAACTTTCGGCTCAAACTCATCGGTACCGCCTGCGGATTGCCATGTGTACGTAGGCTCGGGATAGTCTTCGGTACCAAACTTTGCCGAACAGAGTGTGAAGAGAGATCTCGGGATGGGGCACGTCGATGTCCCAGTAGCTTGTTCGCCTATCACTCGTTACGGCAAGCAACCCGTTGAGCTGCGGAGCAAGAACCATAGCTTCCTGGGACACCTTATCCGGGGATGAACTCAGGCGAAGTATCGTCTTTTGACTGGTGCCGTGACGAAGCCAGACTTGCCCACTCGAATCCGAGGTTGCAAATGTCTTCCCCCGTTGGCTTGGGGCAAATCCCGTAACTGCCGAACTGTGCGGTCTGAATTCCCTGGTACGCACCAATGAAAGGCCGTCACTTGATGCCACGCCCTTCCTTTCCATCAAGAAGAATATGGTGACTGATCCATCGGACCCGCCGACCACCATCGACTTGTCGCCCAGAAGGAAACCAAGAACCGTCAGATCCACACCTGAAGGAATGACGCTAACTGTTTCAGCGAGGACAGGATGCTCGAAGTCCCGCATGCTGTAACGGTGTACCTTGCCGTCGGCCCTGGCCAGGTAGACATCGTCCCCCATTCCAGTGACCAGCACATGACTGATGCGATCTCCGTCCGGAATAGCAGGGAGTCGGGTCTTTACAGTGTCCGAGGTCATTTTCCTTGTGAATAAGTTCAGTTTCGATTCAATCAGCACTACCGTCGCGAGTCCTTGGCTATCCACAGCGGCAAGTCGCTTTTTCGGCCGTTCCCCGAACTCAGTGAATCGGTAGTCCAAGGCAACGATCGGCGAGCCGGATTCGGAGACCTGGATTTCATCCTCCAGTTCCAACCGCACGGAAGTCTTTCTGATCTGCTTGCCCGCAATAGTCGAATAAATCGCTGAACCGTCGGAACTGTCCTGATCATCTATTTTTTTCAATCCCGCGGGCATTGCCTCAGCCGGCAGCACCTCGCTGAAGAACAAGATCCGACCTAATCTCACGGTTCCATCCGAAAAACCGAGGGCCATGTTTGAAGTGTCAAGGCTTTGAGCGAATGCAGTAACCGTTTTGCCCTTCAAACCAAACGACGGCGCGGTCAGAAGGGCGCCTGTTCTTGCGTGCCACGCGGAAACAGTCGCGTCCTTCATGGCGCACGCCGCGATTGTTTTATGCTCGTCTATACTGAGGCCAAGAATCGGTTCCCGTTTAACATCGAGAGTGTAATCCGAGTGGGATTCCACTGTCCCGCCTTGGAACAAAGGCACAACCTCATACACGAGGAAGATCATTATCCCCAGTACGGCCGCGATCACGAGAATTCCGCCGACTGAAATGACCATATCGGCGATACGATCGGCAATCAGCACCCAGCGACGGGTCTTTTTAGGCCCTTTCGCCTCGGAATTAACCATTGTTCTTACTGCCTCTCAATCCTTCAGACAAAAGAAGTCCATGGGATCATTCTCAGTGTCCGTACCGATGGACCTCAGATTGCACGAAATGCCGCTCACAGGCGCGTACGAGGAGAGAGCGGAATCTACATCCTCTGCGGACGCGCGGGTGGCAGCGAACAGGTTTGCGAAAGCGGCCGACAAAATAATTCCCTGGACCGCACCCAACCTTCGAATCCGCATCTTGGACCCCCAAAACGGCTGGATTAGCATTTACGAACAAGATGACGATCTTTTGTTAGGAAACTGTTAGGAAATGAATAGAAGATTGTGAACGGACGATTCTGCCGTCAAACCCAAAGTCAGAGACGTTTTATTGGCATTCCGCGTAACTACCAACATTACTAAGCCATATTATCGGAATTTCAGATAAGACGGCTCCGGACATCCTCAGGACACGGTACGCCATAGGTGAGATTAACAGGGAAAAGTTTGAAGATTGATGAATAAATACATTCTGGCTTGAAGGAGCTAGCCTCAAAAGAAAATGAATTTCACAGTAGAAGACAAGAAGAGAGTTGAATGCAATTATCTGCAAAGCCAATTTCTTCGATCACTCCATCAAAATGTCCGCCACTGTAAGGAATAGATCCGAGTCTCGCACTACACCTATGAGCTTGTCGCCCTCGTACACGGGCAACACAGTAATTTTGTTGTTATAGATTATTTTAAGGGCTTGCAGAAGGCCCGCCTCGGAATCGATCGTACCCCTGATCTTGAGCATCACGTTTTTGACTTTGGTCTCGGCATTCTTTATCACGCGCGCCCTGAACCCTAGCCTTGTTTCGTCGAGATCAGCAGAATCGGCCTGAGCAAAGGCGATTGAGACACCTAGAGCTTCCAGCTTGGCGGTCAAACCTCCAGCAATCTCAGGGATCAGCACTTGGAGAATGCACTTGAAGTCCAGAATTCCTACGAGCTTCCCGGAATCGTCCAGCACCATAATAGTTCTATGGCCAGCTTCCGTGCACTTCCCGTCTTCCACTTGGCAGTAGATTTTCCTCAGCGCCGGCACAGCCTCTTTCAAGGGTTTTTCAGGGCTGGTTACCGCGTATTCGCTCAGAGGAATAAGTATATCTTTTACCTTTTTGCTTATGGGCATCAGCGTTTCTCCCGTCCATTTTAAGAGTAATACCGTTGGATCAGTATGGCCATAATCGCAAAACTAAGCCGAATTCCGGAGGCTCATCGTAGGCCGGCCCAAAGGCCGCTTGCAGGCAGTCGCCATTGCCGGCCCGTCAATGGCCGCCGCCGCTAAGTATTCCGCTGGCCGCCAAGCCCAATATAAGTGCTTCCAACAACCCAAAGCATGCGTACAGTTTATCGCCGTCCTTCCACAAGACCGGGACAATCCGCAAGAAACAAATGATGGTCACGCCTGCGAGCATTGCAATGCCTATGAAATTAATGAAATCGCCGTAATATACCATTCGGACCCATGCCCAGCCGGTTTGAATGTTGCAATGATGCAGGTAATCGGAGACACCCATGGTCCAACATTTCGGGATTTCATTGAGCGGAATGTACGGCTTCAAGATCCCGAAGACATAAAGGAAGTATGTCACGAGCAGGATGAGCAGGCCCAAATACATCCCTTTCTCAAGAATATTCGCGTAAACCAGCTGTTCCGGTGTCGCTTGTAGAGACCTTTGGGAGCTGTCAGTCATAATCTTACCTCCTCTATTCCAAGCTAGTCTCTGCGTGTCGGCATTATCGATTCTGAATGGCTTTATAACCCAAGCCCTTTAGTCAGAGCTTTGATTCCTGCGAAACCCAGCATTCCGATAACAATCCACCGCACGACTCCGGGCTTCGCCACTCGCAGGAGCCTTACCCCAACGAAAGATCCCAACATGATTCCGATGAGTGAAGGAACTACCATCATCGGAATTACGCAACCATTGTTCATGTAGATCCAGGCCGCAGAGGTATCGGTGATTGATAAAAGAAACTTGCTGGTCGCCACACTGATTTTCAAGGGCGCTCCCATTAGCAGGTTCAGGACGGGAACATTGGCCCAGCCTGCCCCTAAGCCGAACATGCCGGCCATAATCCCGATAGCAATGAACAGGACCAGCCCCTGAGCAGTCCGGTGTATTTTCCAGTCAATAACCTGGCCGGTGCTCGCCTCCTGATAAACCCCGTAGATTCTCAAAGCCGAAGAGAGCCGGTCTGCCGTCGGAACGTCCGGCACCTCGGATTTTTTTGCTGTCAACATCAGGACGCAGATTCCAAGTATGGTAGCCCCCAGAGCTATCTGTACCACCTGAGTGGGCAATGCCAGGCCGATCATCGCTCCCACAATGGAAAAAGTTGAAGCTATTAAAGCTACGGGAACAGCAAGCCGCAAACTGGCCAGATTTAATTTGAGCAAGCCAGGACCGGCCGCAAGCGCGCCGCAAAGGGCGACAAGCAACCCGGCCCCTCTAACAAAATCAAGATGAAAGGGGAAAAAGCCGCTAATAATGGGCACAAACAGAACTCCACCTCCAACTCCCCCGAGAACCGCTGCAACTCCCATAACGAAAGTGACCACCAACAGAATTATCGGCCACATCCACCACGGATAGCTTCCGTCAGTCCCCTCGGGAACCACCGAAGTAGTTGCAGCCATCACAGAATGCGCCATAAGCGGCGCCAATAAGAAGCAGACAAAGGCGATGAAAGCCAGTTTACCCAGTTTCGACATTTCCAGCTCCTGTTAATTCATTGCAGTATCACGGCTGCCCGCCAACCACATGGGAGCTCGTCAGGCCCTACCTAAGTTTCGCCGATATCGGCAAAGGCCGGCTTGCATGAAGAAACCCCCAAAATATGGGCCATTTCCTGCATCGGCCATACCTCGATGCCTGAGCCCTTGGCCGCGCCGTGCAACGGCCACCCTATGATATGAGTACGGATTGTGGAGGATAATGAAGTATTACGGCTTCTGGGAAGCCAAGCCTTCTTCCCACAACCGGGTAAAGTTGTCATGCTTGCCGGACCTTTACAACGCGATTCCGCAAAGTCCGGTGCGGTACCGAGGGCCCGCTACCACCCTCGTCTCGCGATAATCTTATCGATCTCTGCCCGACGAATTCGCTCCTCTTGTTCGGACTTACGGGCATAGGCCCTTAAAATCTTTGCAACAAGATCTTCCGTGTCTGTGGGCTTCATGAGATAATCATATGCTCCCAGCTTCAGACCTTGAATTCCACTTTCAATGGTGGCATGGCCTGTGAGCATAATCACTTCGACTAAAGGTTTGATGCGTTTGATTTCACGGAGAGTTTCGACCCCGTCCCTCCCCGGCATTTGCACATCCAGGATGACCACATCCGCTTCTTGCTCCTGCAGCTTGGCAAGCCCCTCATCGCCCGTGAGAGCAGTTTGCGCGGCGAACCCTCGCGCCTCCAGACGTTCGGCCAAGACTTCCACGAATTGTGGTTCATCGTCAATCAGTAGCACTTTCACAGTCATCAGACTGGCTCCAACGGCCTATTTGTCTTTTTTTTTCTCGTCCATGATTTCTCTGGCGGTCTGAAACTCGCCTGCTTCCGCAAAAGTGGCCGCCACCATAGTATCTTCCATTTTTTTCTTATAGGCATTTTTGAGCGTGATAATCAGCTTCTCGATGTCCACGGGCTTTTGCAAGTATGCGAAGGCCCCCAAACGCCGGGCTTCAGCCTCATCTTTCTCTGAACCATGCCCCGTCAGGATTACCACTTGCACCTGAGGGTAAGCTTTTCTCACTCGCCGTAAGACTTCCATTCCGTCTATACCCGGCATTTTAAGGTCCAGAACCATCACATCCGGAACCTGGTCCTCGACGATCTGGAGGGCAGCCTCTCCGCTGAGAGCCACATCGGAGTCTAGGTCACGCATCTGCATCCGCTCGGCGAGGGTTTTGACGAAGTCTTCCTCGTCATCAACCATAAGCACTTTAAACTCCTTCATCTTTCCCTCCATCTATTGGTTGCGGTTACGGGTTGTCGTGGAAAAATCAGTTCCGAGAACTTCTTCTTGAGTCAGACCGACCCTTGTAGCGGTACGCGTCACGCGGACGACTGACGCGAGAAGATAGCGTTGTGCTCGAACTCCCTCGCTTGGGGGAACAGGCGCAGTAAAAAGAAACTCCTCTTCGTGTCTTGATGTTGCCGGAATATATCCTGGAGGACCCAAATCGTCTTGCTGAGCCTACCAGACGCGTGTAAAGCACGTCAACACTTTTTCTGCTCAGCAGTAGTTCACTCTGCTCAGATTGGAACTGTTGCAAAGCGCAAGCGAACTCCCTTGAGCCCCACCGCCTCCAAAAAAGACTCCTGTGTTGCGGGCACATGACCGTACCAGATCCGAATGCCCTTGAGCCCAGTCACTTCGGCAAAGCTTCCTTTCTTGGCGTCCGCGTCAAGGATTTCGGTGGCAATGTCATGGCAATTTGCTTCGGCAAAGGCAGCGGCAGCGAAAGTGGTATTAAGGCTCTGGAGAATGCTGACCGGCTGTTTTGCCTCAATGGGAGCGAGGCCCACCATTTCTAGAGCGGTCTTGTGTTCCCCCGCCTCTGCGAAAGCCACGGCCGAAAACCAGTTTTCGAGTCTTTTCGCCCAGGAACTCATAGCCGTCTCCTTGTCCTCGGGTGTCACAGCGATTTTGAGAGATAAAAGGCTACGCCAGGATCTCTCTATTACCTCAACCACCATTATTATGAGACCGAGCCGACGAAAGTGCAACTAAAGAAAAAGCTCGTCGGACCGGCCCTGTGCTCTCCACGCCGGGCAAAGCTATCCAGCGGCATGGCCGAACGTGATTCTTAACCAGACAGGCTCATTACCAGGCTCAATCCTTGCTTTGAGACTGAGGGCGCTCTCCTGCAGCGCAATCCATTCCGGCAATGCGGCCAAGTCCAAGACCTTATTTGTGGCGGTTTCATTGTTCCCGGTCGACGAGAGTTCAACTGTGGCCTCACCCTCTCCCTGTTGCAGCGGGTGAAGAGTGATGGTCGCTCCTGCCCCTACAATGTTCACCAGCAGTTCGACGCACTGAAAAAGTAGCATCTGAATCTTAAGCGGGTCTGTAACTATAATTACCGATCTCTCGTGGGGCTGTACGTTCAGCGAAATCCCTTTCAAACGGGCGAAGCGCTGCGATAGGAAGACCACCTGGACGGCAACTTCGTTAAGGTCGAGGCCGGAACTGGTTTCATCCGGGAGATGAGAAAACGTATTGAGCCGGCTGGCGAGATCAACGCCGCGGACTACCTGATCGCCGATATTGGAGAGCACTTTGGAAAACTTTTCTCGGAGCGGAAACTGAGCGTCTCCGGAGAGCGCCAAGAGGTCCTGCATCAGCCCGGCAGATTCCTTGATAATTGCCAGGACATTTTTTAGCTCGTGGGTAACCCCGGCAGTGATTCTTCCCATAAAAGCTGCTTTATCAGAGTCAGAGGAATTCACACGGCACCTCGGGATCCCTTACTCACGGCCTCTTCTATTCTCTCAATTAAATCCTCAATCTGCAACGGCTTCATAAGATAGTCAAAAGCGCCGAGCCTCATGCCCGTCATGCCGTCCTGCGTAGTTCCGATTCCTGTGAGAAGAATCACCGGCATGGTAGGGTAGTCAGCCTTAATGCGCTCCAGGACCTTGAGCCCTCCCATGCCCGGCATCATCACGTCTAAGACTACGACATTAGGTGGGTCTGCGGAAATCTGTCGAAAGGCTTCCTCCCCATCATTGGCTATACGTGTTTGAATACCCCGCAAACACAACCTCTCAGCGAGGGTCGAGACGAATTCCACCTCATCGTCAACCAGAAGCACTTTCAAATCTTCCATGGAAATTTCCTGATCTCTGCGGAACCTGAGCGCGGAGACCGAGACGCGTGAAACCTTCGGAGACCCTCGTTTGCTTTTCCCTGAACTCGGTCCAGCACCGGCTTTACCTCACGAGATGATCGAAATAGGGAAATCTCGCCACCAGTTGCGCTAATTTATCACCCTCCGACCTGTTTGACCATGAGATTTTAACCGGGTCATTTGGCCTCTGCTATTTCGCGCAGAAGGTCCTCTCACTCCAGAGCCGGATGAGAAGGCATTGCCTCGGGCAAACTAATGGTGAAAGTCGTTCGCTCCCCTTTTTGCAAGGCTTTATTGATTTTCTCAATCAATTCTTCGATCTGCAATGGCTTGATCAGGCAGTCAATGGCTGCCAGGTCCATGTCCTCCTTCTTCGTTCCCAGACCCGTCAGAAGTATGACCTGGAAATGCAGTAGTCGGCTTTGATACGTTTGAGCACATCTAATCCACTCATGCCGGGCATCATGATATCGAGCCCGACCACCTGCGGAGCATCGGCAGCTATCATACGCAATGCTACCTCACCGCTGGGGGCTTCTTCGGCGCCAATGCCCTTAATCGGAGTCTTTCTGCGAGGGTGGAGACAAAGTCCTTCTCATCGTCCACTGTGAGAACCTTCCAGTCCGCCATGCTATTTCCCTGACTCTTCTTTTGATTTCTTGGGCAGGTAGACTGTGAAGCGCGTTCCCTGTCCTTCCTTGCTGTGGACCTCAATATCGCCGCCGAGCCTCTTGACTATCCCATAGGTGATAGATAGACCCAAACCGGTTCCGTGACCTTTCTTTGTAGTGAAAAAGGGCTCAAAAATGTGTTTGAGCGTCTCCTCCGACATGCCGAGTCCATTGTCCTGAATAGTGGTCACGACGGTATCCATGTCTTTTTCCCACGTGGTCACGGAGACTGTGCCCCCATCCTCCACCGCGGCAAAGGCGTTGTTCAGAATGTTCAGAAAAACTTGCTGAAGCTGTCCTCTGTCAGAAGCTATACGCGGTAGATCGGCGGCCAGGTGCAAACCCAATTTGATGTTTCGGTGCAATGCTTCTTTTTCGAGAAAACCGATGACCTCTTTGAGGATGTCGTTGATATCCAGGATCTGGACTTCCACGTCCATCCTGCGGGCGAATCCCAGCAAGCGGTGGGTTATTGCGCGGCACCGCTCGACCGACTGAATGATTGCTCCGACCAGCGCCAAAAACTTTTCTTTATCGGGAAAGCCGGGAGTGTACCCGATCAGGTCTTTCATGAGGCCGGCTTTTTCGTTGATTACGGCTAGGGGGTTGTTCACCTCATGAGCCACTCCAGCAGCAAGTCTCCCTATGGAAGACAGCTTTTGGCTGTGCTCGATACCCCTAAAGGCGAGTTCCCGCTTCTCGTCACTTTCCTTCACGCGCTCAACCAGTACTTTGGTGAGTCCGAATACAACTACAAAAATCACGAGGACGCTAGCAACGAAAATGACGAGAAGTTCACCCTTCAGGGTGTACCATACCTTGAGCACCTCTGCCCTGGGCTTGACAACCATCAGGATAAAATCCCATTCGTTGAAATAGGCATAAGCCATGAGAACGTCCCGCCCCTTCGGATCCTTCTCTTCCACCACGTTGGGTTCGTAGCTGGGCGGAGGAACAGCCACCGGGTAATTATCCAGCACCTTCCCGTAGAATTTTGACGAAGTCTGAAACACGCCGTTTCGGTTGATCACAAAAGCATCACTTTGCGGATCCAGACCCATGGAAGCTACTAGATCATCGAATCTGGCGGTGTCGATCGTAGCCCGCAAGATCCAACTGTCGCCGGCGTCCGTAATATGCTGAACTGCAATAACAATATGCGGGAAACGACGAAAGCCCATGAAAACGTCGCTGACATAGACTCCATTGACTTTCACCTGGTGAAACCAGCCCTGCTCTGCATAGTTCTTTCCTTTGAGTTCGTAAGGGCCTACGTAACTTACCTGCACCCCGTTGGCATCAATTAGTCCCAGATCGACGAACCCCTTGAACTCCTGCTTTAACACACGAAAAATACGGCTCAGTTTTTTCTCATCGGCCAAATCGTCGTAAGAATAAGCAGAAGCTATAAAGCTCACCGTTGACACACGTCCCGCCAGGAAAAGCTCAAAAGAATGTTTCGTTTTGCTGACCAAGACCCTTAACGGGGCCACGATCTCATCTTTCAACGCCGACTGATATTGATGGTAATTGATGAACGCCATCAAGAAGAGAGGAATGATAGTTATGAGAAGCATCAGGATAATAATGTTTCGCCGGAGGACCCTGTAGCGTTCCGGCGAGGTCCCCTCCTCCGGCATTTGCATAAGGCCGGTGAGAGTTGCTTTAAGAGAACTCTTTAAGCTCATTCATTTCCTCGAAGAAGTCGCTGGAAGGAAAAGGCAGCTTTGGCCATTGCTTGATGAGCGAATATAACATAAGGCGATGGCCGGAAACAACAGGACGGCATTTCAAAAACAAACTGCCCTATACGAGTTGACATCATGGAGAAGTGCTGCGATTAGAATCTGACGGACCCAGGTTCAAATGACCACCTGGCCGTTGGAGGAGTCACTATGGCGAATGAGCTAACGGACCAAGAGGCTGTCGTCTCTAAAAGGGGGCCAAAGCCGCCCGACATAATGGCCGACGATCGTATCTTTCTCGCGTGGCAACGAAGCCACATGGCTAACGAGCGAACCTTCCTAGCCTGGTCCCGGACCAGCATTTCGCTACTGGCCTTTGGTTTTGTCATAGAGCGATTCGACATCTTCCTCAAGCACCTTTTACAACTAGGCGGCCAAACGACGCATATCACGGCTTCTCCTCACGCCATCTATCTCAGCTTGTTCTCGTTCTTCCTGGCAGGCATTGCGATGCTGATGTCGGGTATACGCTTCCTGAGGGTAAGAAGGCACATAAACCGTGGGGAAGCAGTCTTTTCAGTGCTTCCGGATATTCTTGTCGTCATTTCCGTTGTTGCGGTTATTATCATGGCCATAGCCCTGTCACTGCCGCGTCTTTTTGAAATAGCCGGCTCATCAGGTTAATTTTACTATTATCTTGACAAATCCCCTTAAATTCGATAACGTGTCCTAAATCATTAAATCATGGAGAACAATGTCATGCCAAGGATGCTATTATTGGGGATCTTTTTGGCTTTCAGTCTTGTCGCGTTTGTGGCCGGCAGTTTATTCGCCGGGGAGCCTGAGGTACAAAGCAAGCCTTCACAAAAGTTCAAACAAAAGAAATTGGCCCCGAGCGATAGTCTGGCCAAACTCTTGCGATCAAGCGACAAGAAACGTTCGACCGAAAGCAAGCTGACCACCAAGAAAAAGACATCAAAACTAAAATCTTCCCGCCACAAGCTCAGGACATCGAAAAGCCTTGCTAGCCACAAGTCAACGACTTCAAAGAAATCCGTGTGCAAGAAAAGCACAAGTAAGTCCTTAAAGAAACCTGCTCACCACAGAACCAAGTCCGTTAAGAAACTGGTGTCGGATAAACACAAGACATACTGATTGCTGTTTGGGTCCAGCGTAGTAACCTGTATGGAAGATGGCCCATTTCGGGGCCATCTTCGTCTTCAGCCTTACGCCTGCCGATCCCTGAATATTTCTACATTGCACCTACAGCCCCCAAAGCGCTGGCGAGGATTATCGGTACGCACGTTAGCCTTTGGAACCAGAAGGAACATTTACGGGGAAAACAGTATTGACCTGCTCAAGGGCACCCTCTGCTGCGGCAAGAGTCTTCCTTCCGTGGCGTATGATTTCGCCGGTGACCATGTAAATCACCTCTTCCGCAATATTGGTGGCCAGGTCCGCTATTCGTTCGAGGTGCCTGGAGACCAGAAATAGGTGTATCAATGGCTGAATCAAACCCGGCTCTTCCAATAATCTTCCCTCAAACTGCCTGTGCAAAGTATGCTTCTTGCGGTCCACTTCATCGTCTTCCGCCAGCACCTCGTACGCAGCTTCCACCGACATGTTGACAAAAGCATCGAGACTCTTCTTCAACATGCTTTGAGTCTGTCGGGCCATAATAAAGTAATCTTTAGGCACAGCCAGCTTCAGCCGGCCGCTGATATCAATCGCGGTTTCCGCTATGTTAACCGCCAGATCGCCCGCCCGCTCGAGATCCTTGTTTATTTTGAGCACTGCTATTATGTGTCTCAGGTCGATCGCTACAGGTTGGTGAAGCGCGAGAATTTCGAGGCATTCTTCTTCCAGGTCAACCTCTTTGCGGTCTATTTCCAGGTCGCCATCAATAACTTTCGCGGCCATCTGTGCGTCCTTGCGATCAATTGCCTTCACCGCAAGATGAACGCTTTCTTCAACCTGGGCTCCCAACGTAAGAAGCTGGCTATTTAATTTTTCTATTTTTCGGCGGAGCCTCACCCGCACATTAGCCGTCATCTTCTCCTCCCACCTTCTTTTGCGAATATATTGCTGACAATCAGACTGACCGAGCCAAGTGGCAACAGTGGAATATAGCAAACTGCGTGCCAAAAGCCGCGGTGCATGCAAAGAAAAACAGAGTAGGATGGCAACGGAGAAGCGTTAACCCAGGAGGCCCGTCAGATCCCCCGGTCACTAGGGCAGTCTGTCAAATTACTTTACAGGATGTAAAGACTTAGGGTTTTGCTGAACAGGCTCGTGCAGGCCGTTCTCACTTGGCTCCCCGTGCCTTCAATAATTCCACAACGGCCGTGTTGCTCCTGGCGGTAGCCAAACTCAGAGGCGAGTTGCCATCGTTGTCCTTGGCATTGACGTCCGCACCCTTGGCTAGAAGCTGTTCGATTACTTCTTTATGGCCTTCGAACGCTGCCACGACCAGGGGTGTGGCTCCGTTCCTGCTCTCCTGGGCGTTAACATTTGCCCCCTTGTCCAACAAAAGCTTCACGACCTCCGGCCGTCCTTCAAACGCGGCGCCAAACAAAGCCGATACACCATCTTTGTTGGTGGCATTCACATCGGCGCCCTTGTCCAGCAGCATTTTCACGAGTTCGGTGTGTCCGGCAAAAGACGCCCCAATAAGGGCCGTATCGCCGTCTTCATTCTTGGCGTTGACATCCGCGCCCTTTGCGAGGAGTAGTTTGACTACCTCTGTGCTCCCCTCAACCGAAGCCTCCATCAACGGAGTGAAGCCATCCACGTCTTTAGCGTTCACATTGGCCCCTTTTGAGAGGAGTTCCTCCACTTTTTTGGCATCCCCCGACCTGACAGCGTCCAACAGGGCGTCATCTTGAGGGGCCCCGCAAACTTTAAGCGGTATCATGCAAAACAGAAAAAAGGCCAGTGTAATCGGCACGCTAGCGAATGTTCTCATGAAAATTTCCTCCTCCCATTCAAAAAAGTGCCTACGGGTTAAAGATGTGGATCGCCCGATGCTCTACTTGCTCCGCGGCTTCCTCTATGCTTTCGGGAAGCGTAGGGTGAGGATGAATGGTCAATGTCAGATCATCAACGTGAGACGCGGACGCGACCGCTAGACACCCTTCTGAGATGAGGTCCGAGGCATGCGGCCCAACAATATGCACCCCAAGCACCGTGCCGGTTTCCGCATCAGACACCACTTTGCTGAAGCCGTAGCCTTCTTCTCCCATGGTCATGGCTCTGCCTAACGCCTTGAAAGGGAAGACTCCAGTCTTCACTTTGATATTCCTTTCCCTGGCTTCCTGCTCGGTCAGCCCCACAGTGGCAATCTCCGGGTCGCTGAAGATCACGCCTGGAACCTCTACGCCTTCAAATGCCGCGGGCTGCCCAGCTATTACTTCCGCAGCAACCTTACCCTGGTACATGGCTTTGTGCGCTAGCATCTGTCCTGCAACCATGTCTCCGATTGCGAAGATGCCGGGGACTGATGTCTCCATGCGCTCGTCGACCTCCACAAGTCCTCTTGCGTCGAGCTTGACCCCCGCCTTTTCCAACCCAATGCCGCTGGTGTTGGGCCGCCGCCCTATACCAACCAGGATCCGGTCCGCAACAGAAGATTTTTCACCCTCCGGGGTGCTATAGTGCAATTCTGCCCCGGAATCTAGTTTTTTCAATTCCTGGACCTTGGCGCCCAGCACTATCTTGACGTGGAGCCTATTGAGTGCTCGCTCGATAACTTTGCCAACTTCGGGGTCCAACATGGGGAGTAGTTTATCGGCGCTATCCAGCATAGTCACCTTGGTTCCCAACTTGGCATACAGCGTCCCCAGTTCGAGTCCCACTGCGCCCGCTCCGATCACTATGAGGCTCTCGGGAACCTCTGTTGGTTCGAGGGCATCCGTTGAGTCGATGACGACTTTGCCGTCATGGGGGATGCCTGGAAGCTGTGCCGGCGATGAGCCCGTGGCAAGAATGGCATGCTGAAATTCGAAGCGGTGAACGCCGTCAGGCCCTTCCACCGTGAAGGACCGGTCCCCGGTAAGATGTGCCGTACCCTTGACTACTTCGACTTTGTGTTGAGAGAGAAGAGAAGCTATCCCCTTGCGGAGTTTATCCACGACTCCATTTTTCCATTGGACAAGCTTTAGAATGTCCAGGGTAACTGTTGTAGTGATCAGTCCGAGCTTGTCGGCATGCTCGATACGGTCTTTCAGATCCGCCACGTATATTAGCGCTTTTGAGGGAATGCAGCCCACATTGAGGCACACCCCGCCTAAAATCTCCTTTTCTACCAGAGTGACCTCCAGGCCCAGCTGCGCGGCCCTGATAGCCGCAACATAGCCGCCAGGGCCGCTACCAATTACTGCAACCTGCGTCCCTTGCGCGAAATCGCCTACTACCATGGCAGTTCCTCCTCAATTAACAATTCTGGGTGTTGGGCGCCAATTAACCCGAATCACCGTCAGGCTACATCCACCAGCATGCGCATGGGGTCCTGGAGCAGGTCCATGACAAAATTCACAAAGCGGCCCGCTGTGGCCCCGTCCAAGACGCGGTGATCAAACGAAAGAGTCAAAGGCATCATGGTGCGGATGACAACTTGACCGTCTCGCACCACAGGTTTTGGGATGGCCCGCATCGAACAGAGAATAGCGACTTGAGGATGCAGTATTATCGGCGTGGCCCAACTCCCTCCGATCGAGCCTATATTGGTGATGGTGAAGGTGCCCCCACGAAGGCTTTCAAGCTCTATGGTCCTCTCCCGTGCGTTTCGGCTCAACTCTTGTAGATCTGCCGCGATCTGCAGGATCGACTTCTTGTCCACATCGCGCACAACCGGCACCATGAGGCCTGCTTCAGTGTCTGTGGCAAAACCCATGTGATAGTAGTCTTTGTAGACCAGTTCGCCCGTCTCCTCGTCCAGAGAAGCGTTTACAATTGGATGCTCCTTGAGTGACGCTGCGCAGGCCTTGGCCAGAAAAGAAAGGATAGTGAGTTTGACTTTGCGGCGTTCTGCCAGAGCTCGCTCGCGCTCCACCACATCCATTAAGTCCGTGACGTCGGCTTCATCAAAATGTGTCACATGCGGAATAGTGGATACAGAGCGCACCATGACTTCCGCAATGCGCTTGCGAACACCTTTCAACGGAACTCGTTTAGTGGGACCGTACTTCTCAAAGTCAAAACCCGCGGTTGCCGGGGCTTGAATCGCTGCGGCCGTCGGGGCCTTGGGCGGCGCAGACGGGGCCTTTGATGCAGCCTTGCGCACGTCGTCGTCTGTGATGCGGCCATGCGAGCCCGACCCTTTCACGGCATTGATGTCAACCTTGAGTTCCCGTGCGAGCCGCCGAGTGTGAGGCGTGGCCAGGACTCGGGGGGCCTCGGGGGCTACTTTCGTAAGTTTCTCTTCACGCTCCTCAGCTTCAGGCTTCTCTTTCTTAGCCGCGGGCTTAGGTCGCTCTTCAGCTTCAGCCTCTTCTTCGGCTTCGGCCTTCTCCTTCTTGGCATCAGGCTTAGGCTTCTCCGCGGCTTCCGCTTTCTCTTTCTTGGCAGCGGCTTCGGTCTCGATAATCAGCAACGCATCACCCACCTTGACGGTGCTGCCCGGTTCATTAGGAATTTCCACCACTTTCCCCGTCACCGGGGCCGGGAGTTCCACCACTGCTTTGTCAGTTTCTATGCGCACTACGGGCTGATCGGCCTTGACCTGGTCGCCGACCTTAACCAAGTATTCGACGATTTCTGCTTCAGCAATTCCCTCGCCTACATCGGGAAGCCTGAATACTTCTCTCATGAGTAAGATCCTCCCTCAAGGTTAATAATTACTCAAATTGCACAGTATCGTGAATCGCCTTTACAACCCGTTCGGAATCTGGGTAGTTGTATTCTTCGAGTTTTGAAAGCGGCGGTATGACGTCGTACCCGGTGACACGCTTGATCGGCGCCAATAGTGAAAGCAGGCAGCGCTCCGCGACCAGAGCGGCTATTTCCGCGCCTACGCCGAATGAGCGGGGGGCCTCGTGAACGATAACCAGGCGTCCGGTTTTCTTCACGGACGACGTAATCGCATCAATGTCAAATGGCCATACAGTGCGCAGATCAATTACCTCAGCATCAACTCCTTCCTTTTCCACATGCTGAGCGGCCTTTTCGCACACGGACACCATTCCGCCGTATGTCACAATGGAGATATCTTCGCCTTCCCGAGCTATTCTGGCCTTGCCGAGGGGAACACGATGCTCGCCGTCGGGGACCTCTTCCTTGAAAAGCCGGTACAGACGCTTGGGCTCGAGAAAAATGACTGTGTCCGGATCCTCAATTGCGGAGGTCAAGAGCCCTTTGGCATCCGCCGGCGTAGACGGGATGACTACCTTCAAGCCGGGAAGATGGGTAAAGAGAACCTCAGGTGCGTCCGAATGATGCTCGAGAGCCCTGACTCCAGCGCCGTAAGGGGCGCGAATGACAAGCGGAACGTCGTAAAGTCCCTGGGAGCGTTTACGCATCCTGGACGCGTGGCTGTAAATCTGGTCATAAGCCTTGAACATGAACCCTTCAAATTGGATCTCAGCAACAGGACGCATTCCATAGATTGCCATGCCAATTGAAGCGCCCACGATGCAGCTCTCTGCAAGCGGTGTGTCGATGACACGCATGGCACCAAACTTTTCAATCAGCCCCGCTGTAACTCTGAACACACCGCCATCCACGCCCACGTCCTCGCCGAGCACAACAATTCTATCGTCATTGGCCATAAGCTCGTGCAACGTGGCGTTGATGGCTTCAACCATTGATAAACGTGCCATGATTCACCTCTCGGATTCGCCCAGATGCCGCAGCATTTCTTCTTTTTCCTCTCGGAGATGCCAGGGCATATCTTTATACATGTGGTCAAAGATGTCAGTCGGATGGGGTGGCTCCACAGCTTCGAAATCGTGGACTGCCTGCTCCACCTGGTCTGTGCATTCCGTTACCAGGGTCGTCTCTTTTTCGTCATCCCATCCCCCGTTTGCCATTAGGTACTTGCGCATCCTATCTATCGGGTCTTTTGCCTTCCACGGGGCCAGCATCTCTTCCGTCCTATACCTAGCGGCATCATCCGAAGTTGTATGATCATCCATTCGGTAAGTGACCAGCTCGACAAGTGAGGGTCGGTAGTCCGACCGGGCCTGATCCAACAAGCGTTTCACGGTCAGGTACACGGCAAAGACGTCATTACCGTCAACCCGCACTCCCTCTATGTTGTACGCAATGGCCTTCTGCGATATCGTTGGCGTTGCAGTCTGACGTTCCACGGGCACAGATATAGCCCAATGATTGTTTTGAATTGCGAACACCACCGGAAGCGCGAACACACCGGCGAAGTTCAGGCTTTCATGGAAATCCCCCTGGGAGGTAGAGCCGTCGCCGGAGCTGGATAGCACCGCGATGCGGTCCTCACGAATTTTGGCTCCCAAGGCTATTCCCGCGGCATGGCAGAGATGCGACGCCACTGTAATGCACACCGGCAAGACATTCGGGAGTCCTTAGGGGGTCTGGCGCCACGCTCGTCACCGCCCCAATGCTGGAACATAGCCACTGGGTCGGCTCCTCGGGCGAAGAATGCGCCGTATTCGCGAAACGCCGGACAAAACCAGTCCTTCGGACCGAGTGCTAAACCCATACCCACATTGGCCGCCTCTTGACCCCTTACTGAAGCAAGGGTTCCAAGCCGGCCCTGGCGCTGAAGGCTCAAGGCTTTGGTATTCCAAAGACGGGTGAAAACCATGAGGCGGTACATCTCGTTAATGTCCGTCTCGGAAATCCCTTTGATCGCCGACTCGTCCACGCGACCTTCAGGGTCCATTACTTGAATCAATTCAGTTTCTGACATGTGCGTTATCCTGATCCTGTCACAGTATCGGGGATCGGTTCCGCCTGCGAACAGATCCCTTTCACACAATTGGCCTGAATTCGTTTCACGTTCCGACCGAATACCCTCACAAAACTTGCGGTCAACGCTTCAATAACCCACGGGCGGGGCGGGGCGTTGCCCAGAGCCTCTTCAAGGGTCGTGAGCTTTACTCCCTCCAGGCCGCAAGGTCTTACATAGCAGGACGGCCTGTGGTCCCCCTCCAGGTTAAGTGCAAAACCGAAGCTCGTCACCCAGCCGCTCACCCGGACTCCCATGGAAACAATTTTTTTCCCATCCAGCCACAATCCCACGTGAGCGGCGGTTTCACGCCGGCGATTTGCCTCCAGGCCGAAACAGCTCAGCGTTTCGATCCCAACTTGTTCGAGCTTGCTCATGTACGCGGGCACGTCTCTCTCCCGAGGACGCAGAGCAAGCACTGGATAACAGACGACCTGTCCTGGCCAATGGTACGTGATGCCACCACCGCGAATCGAGCGGGTCAGGGCTATCCCCTCTTCTTCGAGTTGTTTCGGACTTACCAGAAGGTCTTTGGGAGTGCACGCGCGACGGTCCCGTAGCCCCACTGCTACGGTCTTGGGATGAGCGAGAATAAGCAATAGATCCGGAACTTCACGGGCAACGCGAAAAGACTGCCACGCGGACATGAGCCGCTCAGCTTCGGATACTTCAATAACCCCTAAATCCGTACAGAGACATTCATTTTCGTTCGCGAGACTGCTGAACGACCCTTCACCCATGAACAATTTCCTCCACATCAACAAATTCGCATGACTTGAAATACATCTGCAGCCCTGCCTTAAGCTTTTAACATTAATCCCCCGGGGTCAGAGCGCTACCGGTAATTAAGAGGAAAAAGTCTATCATGTTTCCTTGAAAAACTCAAAGTTGACTGGCGCGAGACATGGGCAAACAAATGCCGGCAGGCGGATTTTAGTATATGGAGAAAAGATCGAACATAGTGTTTCACTTCTCAACATTTCCTTTCTGAAATTAAAGTAAACATCGGCGCGATACGCGTCAAGAACCCTGGTGTGAGCGTCATCAACAGATTATTTTCGATTTCGGAATTGACAACCAACCACCTCCAGGCTAGAGCAACCGTGATGAAAGAGCAGGACAACACGTACAAATGGATCGGCCTGGGTGACATCAACGGTTTTTTCGGTCTGATGTTCGACAACATGGCTGTTCTTTCATTCCTTGCCGGCACGCTCATTGTCGGCTTCAATTTTCCTGCGGAAATTGTCTACACACGCATGTTTCCCGGAACCACGTTGGGGGTGTTCTTTGGAGACCTTCTTTACACATGGATGGCCTTCAGGCTTGCTAAAAGGACCGGAAGCCGAGAAGTTACCGCCATGCCGCTCGGTCTGGACACCCCCTCAACCATAGGACTCGCCCTCGCTGTGCTGGGACCGGCTTTCATTGCGCTCAAGCAGGACGGTGAGACTGTGGAAAATGCGGCCATCATGACTTGGTATATCGGCATGGCCACAATGGTGATGATCGGAGTCCTCAAAGTCATCATGTCGTTCTGCGGGAATTGGATTCAGAAGGTCGTTCCGCGTGCCGGACTCCTGGGATCTCTCGCTGGTGTGGGGCTCATGCTCATAGGCTTCATGCCATTAGTAGATGTCTTCGGTCTACCCCTCGTAGGAATGATCTCGCTCGGCCTTATTCTCTATACGTTGGTGGCCAGGATTCAACTGCCAAAAAACATTCCCGGCATCTTTGCAGCGGTTATCCTGGGAACCGTCCTTTACCACTTGTACCGCGGCCTGGGCTTCGGCGGACTGCCGGCTGAAACTTATGCCCTCCCAGCCTGGCAATTTCATTTTGCTCTACCCGTGCCTAGCCTGGACTTTGTCACGGGAATAGTTCCCGCTCTCAAGTACCTGCCGATTGCGATTCCCTTCGCTATTCTGACAGTGGTAGGCGGAATCAACGTGACCGAAAGCGCCCGTGTCGCCGGTGACGAATACAGCACTCGCCAAATTCTGCTTACAGAGGCGTGGGCTACTCTCCTGGCCGGTGTGTGCGGCGGTGTGGCGCAGTCATGTCCCTACATAGGCCACCCTGCGTATAAGCGCATGGGCTCGCGAGCAGGATACACTCTCCTCACAGGAGTTTTTATCGGTCTGGGCGGAATGCTGGGTTACGTTTCGTTCATTGTGGAACTGATACCAAGGGCCGTACTAGCTCCTATCCTCATTTTTATCGGCATGGAGATTGTAACCCAGGCATTTGTCCACTCTCCTGCGCGGCACATCCCCGCCGTAGTGTTCGCTATGTTTCCGACCGTGGCTCGCCTGGTGGCTATTCAACTTGAGACACCCGAAATCGTTCCAGCGGCCAATTTGCAGCATCTTGTAAGCAAGGTGGGCAGTACGCTCCCGGAGGCGCTTGTAACAATAGCTATCGGTAACGGGTTTATTCTCACGGGCATGCTCTGGGGGGCTTTCCTTGCAGAAATGATCAATCGTCGCCTTAAGATTTGTTCCGTCTATCTCGTAATTCTCGCGGGCTTAACCTTTTTTGGTCTCGTCCATTCTTCTTCGCCTGACGCGGGCGTGTACCTTCCCTGGTTATTGACAGGACACATCGCGGCAGATTCCCTATCAGTTCGGACTTTCCTATCTTGTTCTTGCAGCCCTCACATTTGTCCTATCCTATACAAGGGAAGGCAAAGAACCACCGCCTCCTGAAGCAGGTCGGCCACTCGACAATACAGCCCGATGAAAGCCTATTTTCAAGGCGCGGCAACATAGCGCCGCTCCCTGGGCCGCATTTGCCTGTGGCCCCGGTTGTTGCTATACTATTGGCATCTAATAAAATTTGGTGGAGGTACCTTCAATGAAAGGCATCACGGCGGCTGTCATGGTCGCGGGGCTTATGTGTTTTGTCGCATCCTCAGCCTTCGCTGATGGAGCACCGGGTGGAACGACAAAAAGCCGCACAATAACGGTCTACAACGCAAAAGAGAGGTGCCAGGTAGTCTGCAAGGCGCCGAAGCCATTCCTGGAAAGAGTTGAAGATGGATTGGCTTACGCTCTGGACATTCCTCTCGCGATATTGAGCCCTATCACATGCCCGATCGTATCCCCGCTGCTTGATAAATTTGATCCGGTGGAAAACAGAAGCTATGCTCGTACCCCCTCAAAAAAATGACCGCACCAATCCGGTCCATCCTGCCGACGCTCTCTCCATGGAGGAGAGATGCCGGATTTATTACAGCAGGGTGGTCGATCTGGCGGTGGCACGTGGCCTACTTACCGCGGACCCTAATACGGAAATTGGACACTTTGCATTTTCTCATCACTATATTGCGGGGAAAGACTCTGACCTGATGCTCCAACGGGCTCTGCATGAGTTCGAGGAGAAATTCCCGGATCTCGTTATTGAACGCAAGGCCACAAAAGATCAGGTCTTCATGGGCGCGGTGGAAGGCTTCCTGCGCTCCGATAGCGCGGAAAAGACTGAAGAATTGATCCTCGTTGGGGCTACGCACTGCGTGTGGCCCGTCGGAACGTCTTTTACTCTGACCTATCCCTGGGACTTGGATGGAAAAGGCCACCCCGTGCGATTCAGAAAAGATCTAACCGACTTTATGAAGCGCAGGATCATAGTAATACTCAGGAAGGCTGGAAAACTTGGTCACAGCGATCTATTCGGCATGTGGTGAAAGCCGCCAATTGATGCCGACTTCAATTGGGTTTAAATAGACAGGTAAGAATTGCCGAGCCGGATTTTACCAGGCCATTCGGAGATCGGGCTCCTGAATCACTTTAGGCGAAAGCATTTCTCATCGGCCACTTCTCCCTTGAGTTGGTAATCAAGCTGCTTGGCCGGAACTTCAAACGGCGGACCCGTTACCTCCCATTCTTTAGATTTGTCATTCCACGAATACTGCTGCACTGAAATCTTTTTCTTTTCTTGGCGGTAAACAATGAGATACCAAGGTCCATACAATTTCGAGTAACAGGTTTTGGCATGTTTGACGTTAGGCATCTCTTTGATGAACCTCATGGCCGCCTCATTTACCTCATCTTTCATACGCAGATCCACCGCTGCCTCTGAGATTTTTTCCCGGTCCGGCGGAGGAGGAGGGAGATAGGCCGGGGGAGGTGGGGGAGCCGCGGGATCTGCACCCTGGTCGGACGCCATGGGGGCCTTGGGGGGCTCGGCTTGTTCAGACTGGCCCTGGGGGGCTAAAGGAGGTTCGCCTTGGGTAGGAGGTTTGGCAGATTGCAGGCCGGGCACGCATCCCGGCAAAAGCAATGCGGCCAGAATGAGAGTCGCGGCCAGAAAGCTTAGAGCGGCTTTCATGAATTCATTCCGTTTCTCTGGACCTTGTGAGCCTAAGATATGGACAATATCATCAAACCGTCGATATTACAAGATCATACAGGCAGCGTGTTATTGAAATTGTGCAGCAGCAGGCGGTGAGTATGCCTATCCTGCGGTCAGGAGAGATTCTCTCTGAATAATCTTGCCGCGATATGTTATAAACTGAGGCATGGCCAAAGGTGCATCAAGAAAACTGGTAGCGCTCGTAGGAAGACCCAACGTCGGAAAATCCACAATGTTCAACATGTTGTGCAAGGCCCGGAAGGCCCTGGTGGAGGATACACCCGGCCTGACTCGGGACCGCAACTATGCGGAAGTGACGCTTGGAGACAAATCATTTGTCATTGTGGATACCGGTGGGTTTGAACCGACAACCGACGATGTCATGCTCTCACAGATGAGGACTCAAACTGTCGTGGCTATCGAACAGGCGGATGTAATAATCTTTCTGGGCGATGGAAAAGTCGGGGTTACTCCGTCCGATCACGAAATAGTCCGCACGCTTCAACAGACCGACAAGAAAGTTTTTTACGCGATCAATAAGATTGACTCAGAGAAGCAGGAAGACTTTGCCGTGGACTTTTATGCACTAGGAGTAGGACAAATTTTTCCTGTCAGCGCCATGACCGGGTATGGTATGAGCGATTTCATTGATTCTCTCCTGGAAGAGATCCCGGAGAATCCGCCCCCTCCGCTTGAGACAGAACCCGAGGCGGAACCTGTTGTCAAGGTGGCTGTTGTGGGCCGGCCAAACGTTGGCAAATCTACTTTAATAAATCTTTTGCTGGGCGAAGAGAGACTGGTGGCGAACCCTGAGCCGGGCACCACAAGAGATTCGATTGACACCACAGTACGCCATTACGGCAAGGAATATCTTTTCATCGACACTGCCGGCATAAGGAGACGTTCCCGCATAGTGGACCGCCTCGAAAAGTATAGCGTTATCAAGGCGTTCAGAAGCATAGACCGAGCGGAAATCGTGCTCGTTATGATGGATTCAAGAGAAGGAGTGACCGATCAGGATGCCCGGATCGCAGGGTACGCTTTTGAAAAAGGCAGGGGAGTGATACTGGTACTGAATAAATGGGACCTGATCCCTAAAGACACCTCAACTATTGACCGATTTATTGAGCACGTGCGGGATGCTCTCAAGTATCTCCAGTACGCTCCAATACTTACCGTTTCGGCATTGGAAGGGACTCGGGCGGTCAAACTCTTTAACCTGATCGACGACGTTAACGCAAAGTACCGTAAGAGGATCAGCACCGCAGAGCTGAACAAGTTTCTGGAAGAAACATTGACCTCGCACCCTCCGGGAATGCACCGCAAAGGGAAACGGATCAAGATCTACTACATGACGCAGGTGCAGGTGGCGCCTCCAACGTTCATGTTTTTTTGCAACTATCCGGAGTCGATCCACTTCTCATATAAGAGGTTCCTGGAGAACCGCTTGAGGGAGGTCTTCGACTTCGCCGGCTCCCCATTACGCCTTGTGCTCAAGAAACGGCAGGGGAAATCTTTGGAAGAGCACCGGGCCGGCAAGAGTGTCCGGGGCCAACGACCTCGGCGAGGCAACGCTTAAGTTTCTTTGCTTGCCGAATTCGTCGGGCATGTCGAAATATTTAATGTGACAGGATGGGAACAGGGTTCCAGTCAGCCGCGCTATCGTGGAAAGTAGCAGGCGACCGCTGTTAAGGCCAAAATTTTGTAGGATTAATGACTGTGCAGCATGACCGTGACAAAAATAAGGCGTCACAGCCGTCCAAGAGTCGAGACGGTAAACCCATCGTTCGTTTCGGAGAGATCCAGGACCTGGTCAAGTCATATTACCCGGATGCCGACCTTGACCTGATTCGAGCGGCTTACGTCTATTCCGCGCAGGTCCACGTCGGCCAGACGCGAATGTCCGGCGAGCCATATCTCGTGCACCCTGTAGCCGTGGCTAGCATTCTTGCCCAGATGAAGCTGGATGAAGCCTCGGTTGCAACCGGCCTTTTGCACGATACGGTGGAGGACACTCTAACCACAGTTGAGGACCTGGAACGCTTCTTCGGCACGGAGATTGCGACTCTCGTCGATGGCGTAACCAAGATTAGTAAAATTGAGTTTCAGTCCAAGGAAGAGCGGCAGGCCGAGAATTTTCGCAAAATGATTCTCGCGATGAGCCGCGACATTAGAGTGCTTCTCGTGAAGCTGGCTGACCGGCTTCATAACATGCGTACGCTCGATCCCATGCCCGCGGAGGCTCAAAAGAGAATCGCCAGGGAAACCATGGAGATCTACGCGCCCCTGGCTGCACGCCTGGGAATCTATTGGATGAGGACGGAACTCGAGGACCTTGCCTTCAGATACATTGAAACCGAACAGTACAACTACATTAAAACTCGCCTCGATGAAACAATAAAGCAAACCGAAGAATACGTTAATAATGTTCTGAGAATTATTCGTGAGAAGTTGGAGCAATACAACATAAATGCAGTGACCAAAGGGCGTAATAAGGACATCTATAGTATACACCATAAGATGATGGCTCAAAACCTGGAGTTCGACCAGGTTCACGACCTCACCGCTTTTCGCATAATCTTGAACAGTGTCAGTGAGTGCTATGCCGTCTTGGGCCTTATCCATTCCCTTTGGCGTCCTGTGTCGGGCAGGTTCAAAGACTACATAGCCATGCCAAAGAGTAATGGTTACCAATCCCTCCATACCACGGTCATCGGGCCTAAAGGCGCAAGGATAGAAATCCAGATACGCACTTACGAGATGGATCTTATCGCGGAAGAAGGGATCGCGGCCCACTGGTCCTACAAAGAAGGGAAGGTCCCTGAAGCCGAAGATACGAAAGTCATCAATTGGCTGCGCCAAATGATGGAATGGCAGCAGGACCTGGACGATCCCCGAGAATTCTTCGAAAATGTGCGAGTGGATCTTTATCCGGATGAGGTGTACGTCTTCACTCCCAAGGGAGAGGTAAAGGAATTCCCCAAGGGGGCCACACCTCTGGATTTTGCCTACTCCATTCACACTGAGGTAGGCCACCGGTGCGTAGGAGCCCGCGTTAACGGGAAGATGGTCTCGTTGAAGTACGAATTGCACACCGGGGACAGCGTCGAGATTGTCACGTCAGCCCACCAGAAGCCGAGCAAAGATTGGCTCAAACACGTTAAGACAGGCCGGGCCAGGACCAAGATCCGCCATTTTGTTCTCGCGGAGGAACGGGAACGTGCGGTTCAGATGGGGACAGACAGCGTCGACCGAGAACTACGCAAGTGGCGGATCGACCTGAATCGGGCTGAAAAAGAAGGCGGAATCCTTGAGGTTGCCAGCGAGTTTAGTTTCAAAACTGAAGAGGACCTTTACGCGGCCATCGGATACGGCAGACTTTCCCCCAAGGTTGTTATCACCAAGCTGGTGCCGCCACAGGAGCGAGAAAAGGCGAAGGCGGCTCTAGTCGAAGAGAAGCATGTAAGAAAGGAACACGGCGCCGCAAAAAGCGGCGTGAGGGTCCAGGGGCTGGCCGATGTGATGGTAAACTTCGCGAAATGCTGCAACCCTTTGCCTGGCGATTCTATCATGGGATTCATCACCAGGGGACGCGGGGTCACCATCCACAAAGAAGACTGCGTTAATCTTCAGACCACTGATTCGAAGAGAATCGTCGATGTGAGCTGGGACGAGGATCAAGCCCTCCGCCGGATCGTGAGGCTGGGTATCCAGACCGAAAACAGGACTGGCATGCTCGCTACCATAAGTGGTGTCTTCTCTTCCAACGATGCGGATATCGTCCAGGCCAACGTAAAGACAGTGAATGACCATGAGGCGCAGGGGATCTTCATGGTTTCCGTTCGGAACCTGGAGCACCTCACCCGCGTCATGAACGCCCTCAAAACGGTCAAAGGGGTAGAAAAAGTCGAGCGCCTCGGAATTGTGTGACCTGTCAAGTCCGAATGGGCAGCGACACGGGGGGTAATGAACCATAAAGGCTAGCGGATCGGGAGGCAACACTGTCGCACATGAGGTAAGATGAACTACACGCTCACCGACCACGCGCTGGATGCCCTGGCCAAGCGCAAAATTCTTCTGGAATGGCTAGAACGAACCCTTGGCGATCCGCAGCGTGTCGAATTGGATGCCACCGACCCAGCCCTGGAGCATCGGTTGGCTGTGATACCGGAGTATGGCAGTCGCGTGCTCCGTGTAATTGTCAATAGGTCCGTGGATCCGGTGCGGGTCGTGACATTGTTCTTCGACCGAAAGATGAGGGGAAGACTATGAAACTAAAGATTGACCGCGAGGCAGACGCACTTTATCTCACGCTTGACGAATCCGATATTGTTGACTCCGAAGAAGTATCCCCTGGTATCATCGTGGATTACAACGCGGACAACAAAGTCGTGGGCATCGAGATGCTCTATCTGTCTAAGCGCACGCCCAAACTCGACACAGGGAAGCTTCTGTTCGAAACGGTTCCATCCTCGGGGACGCGATAGGCGCGCCTCCCCCCGGTTGCTACCCCACCTCGATATTCAGATAGACTTGGAATCGCAGTGCACTTCTACGGCGCCTTGGATACCCTGTTCGACCGAATGCAGCGGGTGCAGACTTTCACCCTTTTGACCTGGCCGGATGATTCCATGACCCTGACCTTCTGGAGGTTCGGATAAGATATCTTCTTGGTACGGTTATGCGCGTGGCTGACGTTGTATCCCTTCAACGGTCGCTTCCCGCATATTTCACAAATTCTCGACATGAACCATTCTCCTTGTCACACCCCTGGGATGTGAAGTCAGTAATCTTTCATTTTACTTGGAAGCTTCCACAAAAGCCATCCTTAATTGAAACAACGTCTCAGTTATGATTTTTTTCTCCTGATCCGTCAGGTTCCCGCGAGTTTTCTCTTCGAGCATTGCTACGATATCGATTATCTGCCGTGCTCCTGGAAGATCCTTTTGTACTTCTTCAGACTCGGATACCTTGATGAACCCAAGTTGATAAAGGGCTGTGTTGGCAAGGCTCAAAACGAAACCTGAAAAATCAAGCGGCCGCGGAGCTTCGGCACCTTCGGGACCAGTTCGAGGTTCCTCTGGGGGTGGTTCTTGGTGCGCGTCTTGCCTCGGGGTCTCCTTTTCACCGCCTTCAGCCTCTTGTTTTGACTGCCCTTCGGTGGTAAATCGCCGCTTGTCGGTCACCTTAAATTCGTCAGGTCGATCAGACTCTTCCATCGCTATTCTCCATACCTCGCACTCCCATCGGCGTTAAAGCCCCTGCCTGGGATTGATCGGATTACGTCGCTCGAACTCGGCCAAAAGGTCTCGGGAGACGGAGTCTACACGTTGAGGAACTACTACCTGGGCAGTGACGTACAGGTCGCCGCTTGCCCCACCTCTGAGAGATGGGAACCCTTTTCCCTTGAAGCGAAAATTCGTGCCCGATTGTGTCCCCGGCGGAATTCTCAGAAGCAGCCGCCCGTCAGGCCCGGGAATCTCTACCTTGGTACCCAGAATTGCCTCACCGATTGTAATCGGAATGGCAAGAAAAATGTGATCCCCCTCCCGTCGAAAATATCGGTGAGGGGTAACGATTATGTCCAGGAACAAGTCGCCCGGAGGACCGCCATGCCTGCCTGGGGCCCCCTGGCCAGGCACCCGAATCCTGGATCCCGAGTCAACCCCGGCAGGGATGTGAACATTGATTTTACGCTCCAGTATCCGGACTGCTGCCGAAGCCCCTTGATAGGCCTGCTCGAAATCAATGGTCAGCTCATACCCCAGGTCGTCTCCACGGGCCGGTCGGCGCCTCCGGTTACGCGGGTCGGCATCTGCCCGAAAAAATTCCGAGAAAATGTCATCAAACATCCCTTGTTTTGAACTTCCGGTGAAAGAGCCGAAGTCAAAACCGAATCCTGAACGTCCAAATCCCGCCTGACCGAACGGGCCGCGGCCGCCGGCTGAACCGTAACCCCTCGCAGTTGCGTCTAAGCCCTCATAGCCGAACATGTCATATCTTTGGCGTTTTTCACTGTCCGCGAGGACTTCGTAGGCTTCCGCCAACTCCTTGAACCGGGCCTCAGAAGCCTTGCTGCTATTATTCAGATCCGGATGATGCCGCCTCGCGAGTTTCCGATAAGCCCGTTTGATTTCCTCATCGGAAGCTGATCGGCTCACACCCAGGATATTGTACGGGTCACGTTTGGCCATTTCAACTCTATTCAGCGGAACCCTTCAAGGCCCTCAGGCAGGGCCATCGAGCCTCTTTTGTCTCAAATTCTGCGCGAGCCTCTTATCTTTACAGGCCCTATGGGCTTACGAGAATGACCTCGTAGCATGCAACTCACGTGCCCTTTTTGCACCGCCGGGGCCGGCTTGTTCAAGAATAAATTCAATTAGGGGAGGCGAATCTCAGGGGCGCGTCAGCGGAGGTAAACCACGTCGACGCTTCGGTTACGGTCTTCCTGAGATTTTGGTAGAAAGACGTCGAGAATACCGTCCACATATCTGGCCTCGGCCTTGTCCACATCCACGATACCCGGCAATGGGAATCTGCGCTCAAAAAACCCGTGGACCCTCTCTATTCTGCGATAAGCTGCGACTCTCGGCTCCGATTCAATAGGCCGTTCACCGTACAAGACCAGTTCGTTTCCCCGAACTTCGATATTGATGTTCTCGCGTCCCACCCCCGGCAGTTCGGCCCTGAACACGTAGCCGTCGGGTGTTTCAAGTATGTCCACCGTCGGACACCAAGAGGCAGTGCGCTTACAGGTTCCTTCTTCCCCGCAGACGTCCAACAGCCGACTCATCTTCTCCTGAAAATTCAGTAGATCTCTCAGAGGATCCCAACGGTTCAGTGTCATGCTGTCAACTCCGGATGAAAAAAGGCACGTTTTCTGCTATAATATTGATCTTCCTCGTGCAAACATTAAGGCTTTTTGTTTTCCTAGTCAAGACCAAACGAGACAGAGGATAAGCATCGAAGTGTCCAGGGGCAGGGGTTCCCTCCGAATGTGTCATTGCGAGCGCAGCGAAGCAATCCCCATTGGTCGAACAAGTGTCTGGCCTGTCCGGAAATGATGGGCAGTCCCGCGTTCCGTGCGGGACCGTCCCACCGAAGAAAGGATTGCCCCGTCATTTCACTCCTCGCAATGAGTCCGCGTCTCGCTGGGTAAAACAGATCGTACCAACCAAATTGATAACCGATATAGACATAATCATGCACTTGTAAATGGGTCGGATCAGTCACGGCTTGGGCGATTCCGCTACGTAACCTCCCTTTTTTAGCTTGTCCACCAGGACCCAGCCTTTACCTTTGGGTGCAGCAATTGTGTGAGACAGACTCTTGCCTCGTGCCGTGGCCGGTAATGCCGGCGCTGCGACCTTGATTCTCGGATTCAACTCCAGGATCTCTCGCGGTGGGACGCCCGTCATATGAGCGATTTCAGCTACAGTCAGATCTTTGTTGAGGACCAGGCCAGTAACTTGATCGAATGTAAAGGGAGGGGCACCCTTGAACTTGAGACCGTAGATATCCCTGTGGCCATTGATAATCCACAGGGCGATCCACCTCACAACCAAATCTTCGGCGTTTTCGGGCAGCGGCATGTCCCAGGTACTGATCCGTATTCCAGCGTTGTCGTAGCTCCTGGATCGTTTTCGTGGACGTGATGTAGGCGGCGGCAGTCATCAGCCAGCTCCCCCCGCCCAATTCTTTTCGAGCATTTTTAAGCCGCGCGGCAAAGCAGCGCGTGGAGAGGTCAAGGTCCATTCGGTCGTCGTGCCAAGAGTCTTCCTGCATCTCGAGACCGTCAGAGGCGGCGCAGGGCTTCTCCAGGGCCCACCAACCAACCACAGTTGACCGGGACGAGGCCTTCAGAGTCAACGCCGACAGAACCGGGGCAAATAGGACAAACTCTTCCGGAACACCTTCTTTCCGGAGGACCTCGTCAAAAATCCAAGCGTATCGGCTTTTTTCCGACAGCCAATCGGTAAGAACGCCTCTGGCATCAAGCAGCAGGAAATTAATCTGATGCAAAATGCGGGACTGCACGTCGGGCCGTTGAATTGGAACCACCTCGCCCGCAAAGTGGAACGGCTTGTTAAGAATGGATGATGGAAGAGAGTACCTGGAGCAGTTAGGCCTGGACTCTTTCGTCGGCCCGGCGGCATTCGAGGATACGGGGCACAATCCTAATATGATGATGGCCCCAATCAGAAGAACTGCCGCCACAAGAGCCGGCTTCACGATTCCAGAAAGCTCTCTACGCAGTGATCGGAATTTACTTTTTTTCAACCTGAATGTCTTGCTCCAATTTTTGAAGCTTGTCCTGGATCACCATGTTTTCCGGGTTCACCTGGAGCGACCTTCGGTAGGCCTCTAGGGCATCTTGTTTCTTGCCCTTTGCCAGCAAGATGTCTCCCAGGTGTTCAGCCACAATAGGATCTGTTTTGACTTTGTCCGCCGCCTTTTCCAGGTGCTCGAGCGCCTCGTCGGTCCTGCCGGTTTTGAAGAGGATCCATCCTAAAGAATCCATGATATAGCCGTCGTCCGGCTTCAGTGTCGCTGCCTTGCGGACCAGACTCTCCGCGCGCGCCAGGTCTTTGCCGGCCACTGCCAACGTGTAACCGATGAAATTCAGAGCGCTCGCGTCGTCGGGCTTTTCAACGAGTATTTTTTCCATTTCATCCATAGCACGAGTGCGCCGGCCGCTCTTCTCGAGAACATTCCCCAGAGAGTAGCGGATCTTCACGTTCTTCGGTTCGAGCTCCAACGCTTTCTCATAGACATTCAATGCCTCATCGTACCGATTCAGTTCCTCCAGAATAGAACCCTTAATGTGAAAAAAATCCGTGTCTTTTGTATCCGGGTCGATTGTCTCATCTATGTACCTGATGGCCTTACCTAAATCCTTTACCTTGAGGAACATGAGTGACAACATAACCCTGGAATTGAGAAATGTCGGCTGCCCTTTGCGAATCTGAACAAACTCCTTCTCGGCCTCGTCCAATTTTCCCTGTTCTCTGAGAACCCTCCCTAGATGGAATCGAACCTGGTCCCATCCGGGCTGGGTCTGAAGGACCTGGTCGAGTAATTCTTTCGCTTTGTCAAACTGTTTCTGCTCCGCAAGGATCAATGCCATCTTCATCTGGATGCCGAGATTGGAGGGCGCCAGTTTGGAAAGCTCTTCAAATACCTGGTACGACTCGGTGTATTTCTTCTGACTTGCCAATACCTGGCCCAAGCTCAGCCGAGCGTTGATATTGAAGGCATCCACCTTCACCGCCTCCCTGAATTGCTCTTCAGCTTCAGGGTAATTTTTCTGCAAGTAATAGATGCCTCCCAGCTCCACATGGGCCTGAGCAGATGTGTCCGCTCCCCTATCGACAAGTGCCTTGAAAATTTCAACTGCCTTTTCATATTGCTTGTTCTCGGCGTAGACTTTGCCGAGATAAAAGTATCCTTCCTTTTCGTCGGGAAACTGCTTGATCATCTTCGAGAAGGTCTTCTCAGAGTCCTCGAAGAGCTTCTGCGAGGCTTGGAGGGACCCGATAAAAACGTAGAGGTCCCGTTCGTCCGGCTTTAGCTCCAGAGCCTTGTTGTAAGCTTCGATGGCCCTGGTCCGATCTCCGGTGATGGTGTAGATCTTACCCAATAAGGTGTATGCCTCCTCGTATTGCGGGTCCAACAAGGTGGCATTTCGGGCCATCAGCAACGCCTCAGCGACTTTCCTGTTCCGAGCCAACAGGTTGGCGATACGGGTGTTGAGATATGCCGAACTGGGATCAAGTTTCAGGGCTTTACGAAAGTACTCGAGAACGGCTTCCGTTTGCCCGAGGGCTTCCGCCTGCTCGCCCATTAGAAAAAACAGGCCGGGGTCCCTCTCAAGGTCCGGCAACTCGATGGATTTACGATCAGATTCGTGCCGCTTTTCAGTCGCCGAAAATGACTGGCCCGCAGAGAGAATCAGCATTGCGGCAAGCATCGCTAAGACCGCACGAATAGGTATATTTTTTTGCATGATATCTCTTACCTCGTGGCCCGCCCAGGCATGTTACGTGCCGGCCGGCCTAGAAGATTTCAGTTTCTTGATAACCTCGCCGTAAGGGGGATGACCAAAAACAGCGCTTCCCGCCACAAATACGTCCGCGCCATTCCGCGCCAAATCCGGTGCAGTCTGAGGGCTCACCCCGCCATCCACCTCGATGAGAACGTCGTATCCTGATCGATCAATCATCTGTTTGAGTGCCGTGACCTTGGGAAGCATGGTGGGGATGAACGACTGACCCCCAAAGCCAGGGTTCACCGTCATGAGCATAACCACGTCCAGTTCCGGCATAACATATTCAATGGCGCCCAGACCCGTTGAAGGGTTAAGAGCGACGCCTGCTCTCATGCCCAATTCCCGAATTCTCGTAAGAGTGCGGTGCAAATGAAATGTGGTTTCCGGGTGAACAGTCAGAATGTCCGCACCGGAATCATGAAAATCTTCCAGGTAGCAGTCAGGATTCGAGATCATGAGGTGAACGTCGAGAGGAACTTCAGCAACCCTTTTCACCGCTTCGACGATCATGGGTCCTATAGTAATATTGGGCACGAAATGGCCGTCCATGACGTCTATGTGTATCCAGTCGGCACCGGCTTCCTGAACTGCTCGAATCTCTTCTCCCAGCCGCGTGAAGTCCGCGGAAAGTATGGAAGGAGCGATCAGAATATCTCTGCTTGTTCCCATGTAATCTCTCTTTTCATGTCGCCGCACGGCGAGAATGATCTGCCTGCTCTACCCGCATAAATGTCGGCTGGGCTGATCCGCGGATGCACCCAACTTAAAGCTCAATACCCTCCAACCGATAGCCACACTTGGGACAAAGCCCGTCTTTGAGCGCATATTTTTGAATTTTATACCCCTCTCGATCGATCAAGAGTAGAGAGCAGCCGGGACAGTATGTTTTTTCGCCAGGATCCCAAGGGACGTTACCGGTATAAACGTAATGCAGTCCCTCATCAAGCCCAACCTGCCTGACCCGCCGCAGAGCCTCGACATCTGTGGGCGGCAACCCCTGCTCCTTGTACTGCGGATAATATCGGCTTACATGCCAGGGAGTCTCGGCCCCGAGATCATTACGGATGAACCGCGCCAACTCCCGGACCTCGGTCGGATCATCGTTCAGTGTCGGGATAAGAAGGGTTGTCACCTCCAACCATATGCCCAGTTCTTTCATGTACCGGAGCGTGTCAATCACGCCTTCCCGGCGGGCTTTGCAATAATGTAAGTAAAACCGGTCGTTGAAAGCCTTTAGGTCGACGTTGGCCGCGTCAATAAGACCTTTTGCGTCGTCGAGCATGTCCCGAGTCATGTAACCGTTGGTAACAAATACGTTGAAGACCCCGGCCTTTTTTGCTTCCACCATCGTCTCGCGCGCCAGTTCATAGTATATGGTGGGCTCAGTATAGGTGTAGGCAATACTCCTGCAATCATTCGCAACTGCCAGGGCAACGATTTCGGACGGGGAATACGCCTCCCCTATTATACGTCCCCGGTCCCGAGGCATCTGAGAAATCGAATAATTCTGGCAGAACGTGCAGAAAAAGTTGCAGCCGACAGTGGCAATAGAGAAAGATTTGCTGCCGGGCAAAAAGTGGAACAGGGGCTTCTTTTCGATGGGGTCCACGTTAGTGGATACCACTTTGTCGTAAACGAGGGTGAAAAGTGTCCCGTTGTTATTCAGGCGAACCCCGCAAATCCCCTTCTTGCCCTCATCGATTTTGCATCCGTGGCGGCACAGATGGCATTTGACGGCCCTGTCTTCCAATCGGTTGTACAGAAGGGCTTCTTTCATTTTCCCGACTCCTCAAGGTATGCCAACAGACGAGAATTGACGTCGTCAAAACTCCCGTTGGACATGGTCAGGACAACGTCTCCCGCCCGAAGCTCCGTCGAAAGGAATTCGAGTAGTCCGTCAGTATCATCAAAGGCTTGGGCAGATTTGCCCAAGTGTCTCAAATCTTGAGCCAGCCGTTCAGAACTGAATCGCTCCATCTCAGGAATTCTCGCCACATCACGGGGCTCCCTCAACACGATCAGATCTGCACTGAGGAAGGCATGCACATAGAGTTCTTGAAAAATGGCACGCCTGCTTGTATTGGTGCGGGGCTCGAATACCGCCACCAGCCGCCGATCCGAAAAACGGGAATGAATGGCATCGCACGTAACCTTCACGGCAGTGGGATGATGGGCGAAGTCATCAATCAGAAGTATCCCGGATTCTTCGCCCAGGATTTCCTGCCGTCGCTTAACCCCCCTGAAGGATCCCAGGGCATCCAAGCCCCTCTGTGGCTCGATGCCCACGTTAGCAGCGGCTGCGACTGCTGCGACCGCATTTAAGACATTATGAAAGCCAAAGACCGGCAAAGTTCCCGCTGCCACCCCTTGACCGTCCTTCGTGATGAGCGCCCTGATGCCTTCAGGACCTTCGTCAAGCTTAACCCCGCGCCAGTTCGTGACCGATTCCGTCCCGTACGTCTGCACAGGCCGGCCACAGTCTCCAATTATCTCCAGGACCCGGTCATCCCCTTCATAGGCTATAAGGCTCCCATTGGAAGGGACAAGTTTCGCAAAAGCCCGGAACTGGTCCTTAATCTCTTCCAGACTGCTGTAAATGTCCGCGTGGTCGAACTCACAGGATGTTATCACGGCTATTTGAGGGTTGTAATGAAGAAGTTTCGGCCCCTTGTCAAAATAAGCGGTGTCGTACTCATCACCTTCGATCACGAACAGAGGGCCTCCGCCCAGACGGTAATTCCTTTTGAAATTCTCCGGCATCCCTCCAATCATGAAGCCCGGGTCACGCTGTTCTTGGTATAGAACCCAGGCTATCATGGCGCTGACGGTAGTTTTGCCGTGCGTCCCCGCGACGACGATGCGGGTCTTATTGCCGATAAAGTACTTGTTCAATGCCCCCGGCATGGAGGTGAAGGGAATGCCGGACCTTTCAAGCTCGACCGCTTCCGGATTCGTCTGCCGGATTACATTGCCGACGACCACCAGATCGGGGACGGGGTCAAGGTTAGAGGCTCGATATCCGTCAATCACGCGGATTCCCAGATCTCGCAGAAAATAGCTCATAGGTGGATATATGGCCTGATCCGACCCGGTCACCCTGTAGCCGCTTTCATGAAACATCCCGGCGAGGGAAGCCATGCCAGTGCCGCAAATTCCCATCAAATGCACATGAGCAGGGCGTGGCAGCAAAGGGATATCGTCAGCATCGCCTTTTCCTAAGCCTTTTTCCATGATTGTGAGTTGCTATCATCCCGTCGCGGTCCTGTCAAGCGCTAGAAAAGACAAGGAGATTTACGTGAAACGGCGCGTTTTTTGTGAAGACCTCAGCGCAGAGGACCCAAAAGGTCCTCGCGCCTAAAAAAAAAGCCCGACCACTGAGTCGGACTTTGGAGGGTATGAGGAAACTTGGTCGGGCAACAAAAATCGGGGGAGGAAAAGGGCTCGTACCGGCTACGCGGCCATCAGAAAAGGAATCCTACCTGGACAAAGGGTCCGTCCAGAGTCGTGTTGAACATCCTGTTAGGCCTGTCTTTCTTGAGATAGGCATAACGATACCCGCCCTTGACGAAGCCGAAGCGCCCGGTCTTGATCGGAATCAAGTAACTCAATGCGGCCTCGGCATCATACCCGATCGAGTCGTTCAGGAAGGCGATGGAGCCTCTCCCACTGAGTGCCAACGTGTTGCCGTGGTAGTTCTTCAAGCACTTGTCAAATTCGAGTCCGGTGACGGCCATGTTCTTCGTGTCACTCATGGTGCCCGGCACTGTAGTACCGCCTGCTCCTCCGATGGTAAGCTTGTCCTGGACATTAAGCCATTCGGCAAAGAAGTTGGTGACGCTGTATTTCGTTCGACTCAGGGTAAAGACGAGGCCGGCCCTGTGTTCGAATCGCTCCCATTTTGAATGGACTGGAGTCCCGGCCGCAAATGTCTGACCAGCGAAACTGAAAGCGGTCATCGGAGAATTTGTGGCCTCCATTACCATTGGTGAAAAAGAGTACCTTATGCCCCACCGCGGCCGTATCTGGTAAAGGGCTTCGAAAGACCAGATTGCGTTGCCGCTCTTTCTGAATCCCAGGTGGTCGTCAAAATTGACCAGCGCGGTTTGCACGCCCGTTATATCAGTGCCACGGCGAGCTTCACCACTCAGTCGAGCGAAAAAGACCCTGGGTGCGATCACGAACTGCCCCTTTGCCGGCATAGGCAGGCAGCAATCCGCCCACCAATTCACAGGATTGTACTGGGACAATGCATCGAATCGGGAAGTGAAGCCCCAAGGCTTTACTTTCAATGCTGTGGGCGCTGGAGGCGAAGGCGGCCTCACCTTGGAGATTGCCTTGTATCCCGAGGCGCCGGTGCAGGGATCATAGGTAGCTTGCGTGGATTCTGCGAATGCGGCAGCCGAAAACACTGTCGCCATTAACATCAACACAAACACGTACTTTAATGCGTTTCTTAACATAACACCCTCCCTCAGGGTTCTAATGTCTTGCGATTCCGACCTTAACAATATTTCACAGAATGTCAAGATAAAAATGTCATTGAATCCGAATGTTATTTAAAAAACCTAGAAATTAGTTTAACGAAATCCGCTCTCAATCCACGAAAACCGCCTATAGGAGCCGCAACCAGACGATTCGCCTCCCATCGCGCATCTCCACCGAGCACACCAATACACCCAACTAGTTGACATCACGACTATAACAGTCCGGTTCAACAGTCGAAACGCTGCGCGAGCGCGCACGACTCCTTGGCATTTTAGTTGAATAAATTACCGTAACTTAGGTAATATAACAGATGAATTAGTGTCAGGACAACAAGGTGGGGGCAGGCGGAGGGCACGATTGAGCTAAATTCCGACAAGTGGAATTTCAGAGGGTTGAAAAGTCCGAGGGCACAGCAGCGCTTAGTGCGTACACCCAGTTCTGGGGAGGCACTTCACTTGATTTCAGAATAGTAATCTTTTGCGGGGACCGCGTTGGAATTCTCGAAGATCCGAAAACGAGCCAGCCCCCATTTTTGGAGTCGGAAGCGCACCGAGGTCCACAAAACGCCAAGCCCATAAACAACGGATCGCCTGAAATTGATGGAGGATGCCTCCGGAAAATACCGTGTGGGGCAGGAGATCTCACCTACGTTGAAGTTGAAGAAGATGGCCTGAGCCAGCATCTCGTTATCAAAAAGGAAGTCGTCCGAATTCTCGTGGAACGGGAGATCCCCCAGCACTCTCCGAGAAAAGGCCCTGTACCCGGTGTGAAACTCCGATAGCTTCGATCCGAAAAAAAGATTCTCCGTTAATGTGAGGAACCTATTGGAAATGTACTTGTAGACCGGCATGCCGCTTTTTCTTGCTTTTCCGCCCAAAATGCGGGAACCCAGCACCACGTCGTATTCTCCGGAGACGACCATAGCAGCCATCGCAGGCACGAGCTTGGGGGCATATTGATAATCCGGATGCAGCATTACGACGACGTCAGCCCCGAGCTTGAGGGCTTCAGTGTAACAGGTCTTCTGATTGCGGCCATAACCGTAGTTGCGGTCATGAAGGAAGCACCTTATTCCCAGTTTCCTGGCCAAGCGTACCGTCTCATCCGCGCTGGAGTCATCGACCAGAAGGATGTCATCCACCACTTGCCGATCCAGTTCCGAGACGGTACTCTCAAGTGTTTGGGCCGCGTTATATGCAGGCAGGACTACTATTATCCTCTTTCCGTTGAGCATGATTTTTCCAGTAAATGCTTATCGCTTCACGTTGCCTTGGAACCCGCTCACTCCTTATTTCGGATTGGGAATCAAGGACGGGCAAATGCTAGGCCCCGAGTCGTTGCAAACTTTCTTTGCGATGCCGGATCTGAATCATCTCGCCAATGATGGAAACACCTATCTCTTCGGGGGTTTCTCCTCCAATGGGGAGCCCGATGGGCGCGTGGATGCGCTGCAGGTCCTCCCGGCTGAACCCCTCTCTTAGCAGTGCCTCCAGAATAAGCTTTGTTTTCCTTCGAGACCCTATCATGCCAATGTAACCTGCGTTTGTCCGCAGGGCTTGGGCAAGCACAGTTTTGTCGTGGGCGTGACCTCGGGTTACGATCACCAGGTAACTGTCTTCATCCACGGCCAAGTCAGAAAAGGCCTGGTGGAATGAGTCCACAACAACGACTTGGTGAGCATCGGGAAGTTTCGTAGGTGAAGCGAACTCCTCACGGTCGTCAAGCACTACAACGTTGAATCGCACGTATGCGGCTAGGTGGGACACGCAGGCGCCCACGTGCCCCGCGCCGAATATGATTGCCGTACCATGCGCCTTCAACCATTCCAGAAAGACCGGGTGCTCCGTGCCTGGCGCTTCGAGGAGTTGAGCGGGCTTCAGAAGCCGCTGCTGGGGCAGTATTCGCAGCACAGAATCGGCATGGGGAAAGCCCCCGTAGCGTCTTCCCTCTCCATCCATCAAGAGATAATCAATCCCACCTACGGCCTGACCACCTACAGGTATTGTGATGTTGGTGAGCAAATACCCTGAGCCCCTATTTTGAGCTATGGCCAACAACTGCTTGAAGATTTCTTCCCGGACCTTATCTCCTGCGTCAACAAATTCGACCAGGACTTCAGCATTTCCGCCGCAAATCATCTCCTTGGATTCTGCGCCTTCTCCGGTGAAGGAAAAAGGAGCGCGGTGGGATGTTCCTGCATGCAAAGCCGCGGCTGCAAACTCCTGAACTTGGGCTTCAAACAGCCCTCCCCCGATTGTCCCCACTATGGTTCCGTCTTGCTGGATAAGGAAACGGGTTCCCACGTGTCGAGGGGAAGATCCCTTGACATCAAGTATTGTGGCCAAGACAAAACTCCGGCCTTCCTCAAACTGTTCGACTGCCGCGCGCCAAATTGCCAGCATGATTCTGTCACTCATCCGTCGTATTTTCTTGAGGCTTCCGTATGATCGGTTGCTCTCCTCCAAACTCTGGAAAACCTTTCAAAATTACGCGTTACCACAGAGCTTGTCAAGAGCGGGGTGCCTCCACAAGTCACGGTCTGTCGAAGGGCTTGACTTTGTCTTTGGAAGTTGCCATGAATAAAGATTCGTCTTGGTGTGGGGCGGCGACCATCGGCGAGCTAGGCGGTTTGTTTTGCTATTCCTGCAAACAAAGTGACCCTCCGTCGAAGAAAAAAACGCTCAACCCAAGGAATCATAAAATCGACGAACGCATCTAATTTTATGGGATGGCAAATGGACTCAATGAGAACATTATTTTCGCCCCCCCGCAAAGGATGTGGAGGAGGTTCATTGTGAACAACAGTAGATATCTGATCATTTTTGTCGCCTCATGTTACGCGCTATTCTTTTACGTTGCCATTTGGTCCGCTTTGCCTTCATCTCTCACAGGAAACACCGCCGCTCTGCCGGGCATCACCCAGCAGTGCGTGCAACTGGTTGACTGCGAGTTGGTGACAGGTACGGCGGAATGCCTCACGACACCGAAAACCCTGCCCCAGGTCGGCGGAGAGCTACTTGCCGGTGCCGGGGACGATAGTTGGTTAGGTACCTGGAGCCAATCACTCTATCTATGTGCCCTCTTGTCCGGGGCTTCGTATAACTAGAGAGCGCCGGATTTCCAAGCTGCGGAATGTCCCTGTCGGGCGTTGGTTTAACAAGTTGAGTTGAAGGCTGAGCGGGGCAGTGTCGGTTGCGCTTCTGCGCGTCTAAGCATGCGCGGATGAATGCAGAGGGCTCGAGATGCCCTTGTGGAGGGTCCGGACACTCGGTGCCGGGGTTTGCTCGCGGCTTCTAGACTACACCCGCAGGGGACATCCGTTTCCCAACGTCATTCGCTTTCCAACCGTCCAATCCTATTACTGAAGGCTCGCCTGATAACCACGAGAGCACGCTGATCATTTCTCGCTCATTTCCCCAAAGGTCGCCGTATTAATTGTCGCCTGCTCTTTGCTGAATGTTTACCAAAAAATTCTTGACAAAGTTTAAACACCCTGAGAACATGAGCCAAATACTGGATGATATGAACATCTAATGGTCTGACCTTTCGACAACTAATCTGCTTTTCCAGGACTTTATAGAATGGATAGTCATCTGGGATCAAAAACTAAGATTCCCCTCTGGGACGGCTCGCTAAAAGATATCGAGCGAGATAGTGGTGTGGCGGAACAGACCCTGCTCGAGTCCCTGGTAAAGGGCACTGTCGTTATTCTTAAGGCGTCTCCCACCGGCAAGGCAGTGGCAGTGGGTGAAAATCTTTGCGTGAAGGTGAATGCCAATATTGGCACCTCTCCTGACCTACACGATGAGGATTTTGAGCTGCACAAACTGGAGGTAGCGTTTAAGGCGGGCGCTGACACGGTAATGGATCTCTCCACCGGGGGAAACCTCAGGTCCGTACGGCGCAGGATCGTTTCAGAATCACCGGTTCCTGTAGGCTCCGTCCCGATTTACGAGGCCATCGTAGATGCCCAGAGGACACGCGGTAGCGGCGTGATGATGGAACCGGCGGAAATGCTCGATGCGATTCGTCTTCACGGGGAAGACGGGATAAGTTTCGTGACCGTCCACTGCGGAGTAACACTTTCTGCCTTGGCCCACCTTGAGCACAAGCCGAGAGTCTGCGGCATCGTGAGTCGCGGGGGAAGTTTTCTGGCCCGTTGGATGAGGACTAACAACAAAGAAAATCCTCTCTTCGAGCGTTACGACGAAGTCCTGGATATCTGCAAGCAGTATGGCATGGTGATCAGCCTGGGCGATGGCCTCAGACCCGGAGCCATTGCCGACTCGCTGGATCAGGCTCAGGTGGAAGAATTGGTTACTCTGGGCCAGCTCTTCCGCCGGGCGCAAGAGAAAGGGGTACAGGCGATCGTCGAAGGGCCTGGGCACGTCCCTCTGGATCAGATTGCAACTCAGATGATCCTTCAGAAAAGGCTTTGCCAAGATGCTCCCTTTTATGTGCTCGGACCACTTGTAACCGATGTTGCGCCAGGTTTGGATCACATAACCTCGGCAATTGGTGGGGCGCTAGCGGCAGTTCATGGAGCTGATTTTCTCTGTTACGTCACCCCATCGGAACATCTTGGACTGCCCAATGTTGAAGATGTGCGCATGGGGGTGCTTGCAGCCCGAGTCGCAGGACACGCTGCAGACCTGGTGAGGCGCAGGCCTGGCGCGTGGGAATGGGATGAGAAGATGAGCCGCTGCAGAAAAGATCGTGACTGGGCCGAACAAATTCGTCTGGCTATGGATCCTGACCTGGCACGTCAGATCCGAAGCAGGACAGGTCGTGAGGATCATGAAACCTGCACCATGTGCGGGGATCTATGCGCCTACAAAGCCGATTCGGGGCTACAAACTGGTGAGGTTGTGTGAGAAAGCGTGCCCCAAAGACAACGTTCTTGAACTGATTTACCTCTCCCAACAGAGGCTTCCAACGTGGACACTGACCTGGAACTAAGAGTCGCTGAGGCCCTATCTGACGATGTAGGCAAGGGCTGGGCGCGCCTGGACGCTGAGGATATTAAGGCACTGAGCGGCCTGCTGGGAGACCTCATTGAGATCAGAGGGGCCAAGACGACGGTCGCCCGGGTCACCGGCACCCTTCCGGATTACTCCGGGAAAAAGGTCATTCAGATCGACGGCCTCACTCGGAGCAATGGCCAAACAAGCCTCGGAGATCTGGTTCGGGTGAGAAAGATTCCTCGCAGAACGGCTGAGACCGTCCTGATCACTCCGCTTGATTCCACCAGCACGTTGCCCGACAAAAATGAGTTGGATCAGTTTGCGAAAGTACTTCAGGGCTTGCCGGCAATGCCGGGGGACAAAATCAATGTTCCTTTCCTGGGAGGAAAGGAGCGCCTTTTTATGGTGGAGGCGACGGCTCCTCCCACCGGAGTAATCATCAATCAAAGAACTCGCTTCGTCTTAAAGGAGCCCGATTTTTCCATGGAGGGTCCTTCGCAGGTCTCGTACGAAAACGTGGGCGGGCTCGAAAATGAGTTAAGGCTCGTTCGGGAGATGGTGGAGCTTCCTCTTCGTTATGCGGAGGCTTTTGAAAGGCTGGGCATTGAGGCTCCTAAAGGGGTATTGCTTTGTGGGCCTCCGGGAACCGGCAAAACCCTGATTGCCCGGGCCGTTGCCAGTGAGACAAAACTTCATTTTGTCCGCGTGAATGGACCCGAAATTATTCACAAGTTTTATGGGGAAAGCGAAGCCAGACTGAGGGAAATTTTTGAAGAAGCGACCCGGCACGCGCCGAGCGTTATCTTCATCGATGAAATCGATGGCATCGCCCCAAAGCGCGCGGAGGTTTTGGGGGATGTTGAAAAGAGAGTGGTGGCCCAACTGCTCGCGCTGATGGACGGCATGGTTTCCCGTGGACATGTCATTGTCATAGGGGCGACGAATATTCCCGAAATGATAGACCCGGCTCTCAGACGGCCTGGCCGTTTCGACCGTGAGATCGTTCTCCCCGTGCCCAATGTCGAAGGACGCCATGAAATCTTGAGGATTCACAGCCGCCGCATGCCTCTGGCCCCTGACGTCAATCTGCACCATCTTGCTCAGATCACTCACGGCTTCGTCGGAGCCGATTTGGAGGCCTTGTGCAAAGAGGCCGGAATGGTTGCTCTAAGGAGATATCTGAGCCTGGAAGGGGAAAACTATCTGGAGCCGATTCTTGCCACCGCGGAACAATTGCATATCCGAATGCAGGATTTTTTGACCGCTCTTAGAGAGATTGAGCCCACGGCCACTCGTGAGTTTTACACGGAGAGGTCGGCGGTGAGATGGGATCATGTCGGTGGATTGAGCAATATTAAACGGACGCTTATTTCCATTGTGGATTGGCCCACGAAATATCCGGACCTTTTTGCAGCCGGAAAAGTGTTTCCTCCGAGAGGGATCCTTTTCTCCGGGCCTTCGGGTACCGGAAAGACGCTGATGGCCAAGGCCCTGGCAGGTGAAACGGGCATAAATTTCATTTCCGTCAGTGGGCCGATTCTTTTCTCAAAGTGGCTGGGAGAGTCGGAGAAGGCCCTGCATAAGATCTTCAAAAAGGCCAAACAATCGGCCCCTTGCATTCTTTTTTTTGATGAAATAGACGCGCTCGTTCCTAACCGATGTCTTGGAAGTAACGAAGGAGCCACGGATCGCGTGGCCAGCCAGTTCTTTAACGAATTAGCCAACTTAAGTGACCATTCCCAGGTGATTGTTCTCGGGGCCACGAATCGGGAGGATTTGCTCGACCCTGCTCTGATGCGTGCCGGCCGGCTCGATTGTGTTCTTCAATTTCCCGTCCCTGACGAGAAAGGGCGACTGGAAATGTTTCAGGTCCACACTCGGGAAAGACCTTTGGCCGCGGATGTAAACATGATGGAGTTGGCCAAATCGACGGAAGGGATGGTGGGTTCCCAAATCGCTTTCATCTGTAACAATGCAGCCATGATGGCCATTTCAGAGTTAATTGACTCTCCGGAGGAAAAACCGCCAACGGAGCTTTTGATCGCTGCCAGGCACTTTATAGAGGCGGCGAACACACTACAGAAAAAGAAGGAGTTTCCTGCGTGCTAAAAGCAGTAATAAAAAAAAGAGCCTACGAGGACATCGTCCAACAAATCCGTGGCCTCATCGAAAAAGGCAAATTGAAGCGGAACGACCAGCTTCCGTCTGAAAGGGAATTGTCAGAAACTTTTAAAGTTTCCAGAGCCTCGGTACGGGAAGCTATCATTGCCTTGGAAGGGATGATGCTTGTTGATAGGCGCCAGGGGAACGGGACTTACGTGATTTCATCGAGCGAAGAGGCACTAGTGCAGCCTCTGGCGGCAGCCCTCTTTCACGAGAAGGATGATCTTATCGACATCTTTTATCTCCGCAAAATCATGGAACCAGGAATTGCCGAACTGGCTGCAGAAAACGCCACTCCTGCGGAAATCAGCGAGTTGGAAGAAATCCTCAAGGAACAGGAAGAAGAAGTGGCCGACGGCAGAGATCCTTTTAGAAACGATTCCCATTTTCATCATCTGTTGGCCCGTATGGCCCGAAACCGGGTCTTAGAGCGCCTCTTTCTTGCCCTCGTCGACCTTCTCAGCCAAACTCGGCAGCGGTACGCCCAAACAGAGGACAGAAAGCAAACATCTCTTCATGGCCATCGTAATATTCTAGCTGCAATCAAGAATGGGGATGGCCAAGCCGCCCGAAGGGCCATGTCCCGACACTTGGAGGAGGTGGAAGGCACCTTATTCAGAAGAAGGAAGGGAGGTGGAAAGAAATCCGGCTTGCCGTCAAAAAAGTGACCTTACTGAATTTGCGCACTTTTCGCGGTCAAGCAGGTGTTTCCTGCATCTACCTCCGAATCTGATTCGTCAAACTAGTTGAACAACCAAAGGAGGTGAAACACGAAGAATTGCTTGAATGTATTTTTGGACCCAGAAGGCGAAACCCACGCGGCTCTCTCGCCAAAGAAATCCCGCGTGGGCTCGTCGGAACCGGCTTGACGTTAACACCCCAGGATTGTGGGGCTAGTCAGCCTGCTCGATAGGCTTATATTACCATTTCCACTTGTCTTTTCAAGTGGGGTGGTGTGTTTTCCTCATTCTTGACTTCTCTCGCCTATCGAATCCGCTGGCCTCCACCGACAATCATTTTCCCCGGTACTGTTTTCCTGTCCCTGCATAGTGAGATGGGGGCAGGAGAGGAGCACGGCTGCCCCACCGCACTGCTGTCAGGGGCTGGACGCCGGATTTATGCGGCGTCACAAGATCCACGTGTGGCCTCGAAGGTAAAACTGACCGAGTGCCACCATCTAAGAAGGAGGGCCTTATGGCTAAGGTAACGGAAATAACAGTTTGGACGCGAGGGGTCGTTATGGATAAAGAGGCCCGGGATATCGCCAATGGCTTCGGTCAGGGGGCGAAGATGGAGGGAAAATTTATCCAAGCCTTCGACAATTATGAAGACCTTCCCGACCGTGTGCTGGTTACGACCCGGAAATATGTCCGAATAAGCGATGAAGATATAGAGATGAAATATATCTATACCAACGATCATCCTGACGTCGTTGTAGTCGTCGAACCGACCATCGTCAAAGGGATTAACATCCTTCGGGGTATGCCGGAGGGTGGTCTTTTGATCATCAATACGAACCGCCCAATCGACTACATGCTCCAATTCATTCCCAATCGCGACAGGCTGGGCGCGGTTGCCACGGTGGACGCCGATTCCATCTCGGGGATTCGCACGGTTGATTTTTCCGGTTCAGAAGGAGGAGTCGACGCATCAGGTCTAGGCGCCGGCATTGCCGCTCCCATGCTTGGGGCCATGGCCAAGGTGACTGGCATGGTTGCGAAGGACAGCCTGGCAAAAGTCGTCTCTGACGTCGCAGCCCTGGAACGTGGATACAATGAGGTGACAATCCAGAAATTTCGTAAGCCTAGGGCCTCATATTTCTGGGGTGGCTGAGAAGTGCGGATTCAACCGTAACTAAGAAAAGGAGAACGCTATGTCGACGATAAAGGTTCCCAAAGATAGGGAAGTGCCCTTCGGAGCGGTCACGCCCGCTCCAGTGACCTCGCAGGAGTTGTTCATCACCTCCAACTGGAGGATTGTCCGTCCAGTCCTTGATCGTGAAAAGTGTGCCCTTTGTTTCCAGTGTGTCATGAGCTGCCCGGATTCATGCTGGTCCTTTAATGAAGAAAAAGAGGAAGTGGAATGGAACTGGAGGTATTGCAAGGGCTGCCAGATCTGTATCAACGAATGTGCCGCCGAGGCCCTGACTGCTGTCCCCGAACTCGACTTCCCTGATGGTGTGGTTCGTTTGGAAAAACCCTTCTAAGAAAGAGGAGCAAATATTATGGCTCAAGAGAAACTATTGAGCGGCTGCGCTGCGGCAGCCCAGGCCGCAAAACTTGCGGAAGTAGAGGTCATCTGTTCCTATCCCATCCGCCCCTACACCGCTATCATGATGGAACTGGTGAGGATGATCCATAACGGTGAACTGGACGCAGAATTCATCCACGGTGAAGGTGAGCATTCCCAGCTCTCGGTCGTCCTGGGAGCGTCTGCCTGTGGCGCCCGTGCGTACACCGGAAGCGCGGGAGTGGGGGTCACTTATGCAGGTGAACTCTATAGCCCGATAGCGGGCGGGCGTTATCCTCTGCAGATGGCCATTGCCGACAGAACTCTCGACCCCCCGGGAGATTTCGGTTCCGAACATACCGATGCCATGACCTTCCGTGATCAGGGCTGGCTGATCGGGTGGGCCTCCACACCGCAAGAGGTTTTCGATAACACGCTGATCAACTACCGTATCGGAGAAGATCAACGCGTCATGCTCCCCCAGATGGTGTGTCAGGACGGCTACTTCATTTCCCACATACCGGATAAGGTCCTGTTGGCGGAACCCGAGCAGGTAAGGGAGTTCCTGCCTCCCTACAAGGCGCCGCATCCGCTTAGTCTCACCTGTCCGGTTTCCCACGGCCCACAGATTAGGCCGGATCAGGGCGCGCCCATGGATGCCCAACGGGCCGCGACTTTCTTGGAAGTCCCCCAAGTGATCAAGGAGGCCGTGGATGATTATAACCGCATTTTCGGCCGTAATTATGACCCATTCGTGGATTTGTATATGATGGAGGACGCGGAAATCGCCTTCTTCGTCCAGGGGGCCCATGCCACCACCTGTAAGGCTGCCATCAGAAATCTCCGGAACCAGGGAGTAAAAGCAGGATTGGTGAGGCCGCGCTGGGTCCGTCCTTGGCCTACTCTCGAGATTGCCGAAGCCCTGTCCCGAGTCAAAGCAGTGGGATGTGTTGAAACGAGCACATCTTACGGTGGTGCGATGCGGGGCGGAAACCTGATCCATGAAGTCCGGGCTTCCCTCTACGACCTGCCGAACCGTCCCCTCGTCACGTCCTTTATGGGCGGCCTGGGCGGAGAGGTCATTTTACTGGACGATTTCTACTACATGGCGAAGGTTCTCACCCAGATGGTGAAAGACAAAAAGACCCATCGGCACGTCTACTGGATAGGTTTTGAAGAAGAATAGTCCCATTTCGTCTATCGAAGGAGAGTTAAATGACACAAGCATTTGATTACAAGAAACAGACCCTGGAGCCCATCAAGTCTCTCCGATCGGCTCCGAGAGAAGAAATGTATCTGCCCGGCCACCGGACCTGTTCCGGCTGCGGCCCTGCCCTTAACTACCGACTCGTGGCAAAAGCCGCCGGGAGGGATACAATTTTCGTTGGGCCTACCGGCTGCATGTACGTGGCTAATTCCAGTTATCTTTGCACCCCCTATGCGGTCTCCTGGATTCATGCCCAGATCACCAACGGCGGCGGGGTGGCTTCAGGAATTGAGGGAGCCTACAAGATACTGGCCCGCAAGAAAAAATATGACGGCCCGTTTCCGAATATCATCGTGATGGCAGGAGATGGCGGTTCAGTGGATATTGGCCTACAGTCGATGTCGGCCATGATGTATCGGGGGCACGACGTGCTCTTCATCTGCTACGACAATGAATCGTATGCCAACACGGGCATTCAGACTTCCCCCACGACCCCTTATGGGGCGAATACAACTTTTACTCCTCCGGGAAAGCTTGTTCCCGAGGGTAAAACCCTTTTCCCAAAAGATCCTCCTCAACTGGTGATCGGGGGACATCCGCTCGTAAAGTACGTCGCCACCACCTCTATTGCCTATCCTCTGGACCTTATGAACAAGGTGCGTAAGGCCCTGAACGTAGATGGCCCGACCTTCCTCCATATGCACACTCCTTGTCCCAAGGGATGGAAGTTTGATGAGAAACTGACACTGGAGATGGGCCGCTTGGCAGTCCAAACAGGAATGTGGAGCCTTTATGAGTGGGAGAACGGCGAATACAAGTATACCCGCGTCCCCAAGAAGTATAAGCCCGTCGGCGAATACATGAAATATCAGGGACGCTTCAGCCACCTGAAACCGGAACATATCGCCAAGATGCAGGCCTTCGTGGATGAGAAGATTCAGAAAGTCCCGGCCGTTGCTGTCGAGGCTCCCATCCCTACACCGACAAAAGCCTGAGCTTTTGCCACGAGAGAGTGAATCCGCTTATTGTTGCCGGAATTGCGAGTGCCCCGCCGCTTGGGGCGGGGTACTGCGTCCGGCTTGTTCGGAGTGATCCTTGAAAACATAAAGGAGGGGGCCGGAATGACGCAGGCAGAAGTAGCCGTATCGAAGCCCGACCTTGCCAAGCAATTGTACGGACCCGTCGCGGGCAACAGGTGGGTCCAGTTGATTGCCGGTATTGTCGGGATGGTCGTCATATCAAACTATCAATATGCATTCACACTCTTCACACCGGGGATAAAGCAGCAGTTCCCTGACGTTCCCTACTCCCATATTGCTGGTATATTCTCCCTGTTCATCGTATTCGAAACGTGGCCAGTGCCTGTCGCGGGGATACTTATCGATAAATTCGGTATACGCAAGCTCATGATCATAGGGGCAATTGGCGTACTCGCGGGATGGGTCTTGGGAGGAACGATGGCCACCTCGATTTTTCACTTATACATCTATTACGGGGTTATCGCCGGCACTTCGGCCGGAATAATCTACATCGCCACGGTGGCTAATGCGGTGAAATGGTTCCCGGACAAGAGAGGATTGGCAGCCGGGCTGACTGCGGCCGGATTTGGAGGCGGAGCAGCACTTACGTTAATTCCCATTAACGCCACCATAACCTCGCTGGGTTGGGCCCACGCTATGGCCGTCTGGGGAGCAGCTCAGGGGATAATCGCTGTCATTGCGGCCCTGGTATTGCATCATCCCCCTGCCGGCTGGAGCCCCGCAGGGTGGGAAAATAAAGCCAGTAAAGTCACCCAAAGGGTTGCCCAATCAATGGTGGAGTACAAGTGGACCGAGACCCTGAAGAGGCCCGAGTTCTATATCATGTACATCATGATGCTCTTTGTGGCAACGGGCGGCTTGATGACAACCGGGAACCTGTCTCAGATCGCCAAGTCCCTCAATGTGTTCGACGCGAAGATATGGGGTATCGCAGTCGTGCCGTTCACAGCAACTCTGGCTGGAGTCACGAACGCGGGATCCAGGATCATGTGGGGCGCCATATCGGACAAATTTGGCAGGGAGTACACGATGGCCTTTGCCTTCGCGTTCGAAGCTACCCTCATCTTCCTGGTGACTCAGATCACGGGTTATCCGATACTCTTCGTCGTGCTATTGCCATTTGTATTTCTTGCTTGGGGAGAAATTTACGCCCTGTTTTCAGCCTTGACCGGTGACGTGTTCGGTCCGAAAAATGCCACTGCCAACTATGGCATGTTGTATACAGCTAAAGGGTTGGCCTCCATTATGGCCGGTTTCGGTGCCGCTGCGGTGGCCTCCTGGTTCGCGGGCTCCTTTGCGGTTCCCTTTTATATCGCGGCAGTTCTCGATATATGTGCGGCAATCGCTGCCCTGTTCTTCCTGCGGCCTCTGGTGCGAGGCAGGATGGCCAAAGAATCCGATGCTATAGATGCTAAGGCCACGTCCGCCGCTGCCTCATAGACCCGAGGCCGGACGGCAAGAGAAGCAATCAAGCGGGGACCATACGACGACTTTTGGCACGCTTTACAAACAACGGACCAGCTCATGAGCAAGATACTTCTTGCGGTTGTTAGGTCGAGGATGATCGAGACGGGATTCATGGTCGGGTCTCGCGTATGGAACAAGGAGTATCGCTCAAATTCGCCGGGGTGAGGGCACAATGTGCCCTCACCCGCTTCAAATCAATGGGTACCCTCTCCATTCCAATCCGAAGTAATCAGCAAAGGGTCCTGCCGGAAAACGGCCTTCTACGGAGGCCGGCTTGAAATGTTAATCGATAAGCGACCCCCGTCGGCCCAAAAATGCTCGATGTTTCTCTCGTGATGACAGCGAGGAGATGAAAAAATGAAGGTGTTGATACTGGGGGGGGCCGGTGAGGTTGGAAGACATTTGACACGAGAGTTATCCCGAGAAGGGAACGAGGTAACGGTCCTGGATCGGGTGCCAAAGTCTCCGAAAATGACAGAGAATAGGCCGACTGCCTATCTGCAGGGAGATATAACCAATAGGGACTTGGTCAACGAAGCGATGCTGGGTAAGGACGCGGTCATCCATTTGGCCTGGAGCTTTGCCGATGACCCACTTACTGTTTTTGGCCAAGACATCCAGGGACACATCAATATTTTGGAGGCTGCTTCGTTTTACGGAATTCGTAGCTTCATTTACACGAGCACAGCAACCGTGTACGGTCGTCCGGTTTCACACCCGGTGCCGGAGACTCATCCACGCATTGTAGGGGATGCCAGAAAACCTCTTTACGCCCTGGGCAAATATGCGGCAGAAGAACTTTGTAAACTCTATCACAAGCAGCGAGGGCTTCCCATCACTATATTTCGATTCTGGTGGGCCTTTGGCGACACCATTGGAGGGCGTCACCTACGGGATTTGATCAGAAAATCGTTGAAACATGAACCCCTGGAAATGGTAGGCGGTGCAGGGGGAGCTTTTGTGACTATGGCCGATCTGGGCACAGCGCGATGAATGCGGTGATAGCAACACCCACCGCGGCCGGGCAAGTTTATAATGTGGGGAGTGTGATCTTGACGTGGGAAGAGATTGGGAAGATGATCGTGCAACTTACAAATTCGTCTTCTCAGGTTTATCTCGTACCTTCCGACCAGTGGCAGGGACCTGCCTTCCTGAATGAGATTTGGGATTTGAGCTGGGATAAGGCAGCAAGCGACTTGGGCTATGAGCCTAAGGATTCATCTGAAAGAATGAGTTCTCTTTTTGCGGAAGCCCTCCAAGACTGCATCACCCAGGCAAAAAAGGAAAAGCAATAGTTTCTGGAGTTACAGAGACAACGATCAGTCTGCCGTATCCTTTGAGATACCACATGGCAGATCGTGCCAGGATCCTACGAAACAGTGAGGCTTTTCAGGACCTTCCAGGCGCCTTTCGCATAACGTTCCCGCATCACACCTTAATATATAGCAATAGTCTCTCAACAGTCTCTAGCCCTTTTCGCGGCTTGTGGTATACTCCGTCGCCATGGTGAGGCACCGACCGGGTCACCGGCTATTGCCCACGGACTCTGTGAAGGCCTCGTATCGCACAGAATTATTCGGGGGTAGTTAATGAAGAGACTGTTTCCGTTCGTATGGCTTTTGGCTCTAATGATTCTCGTTCCGATGGCAGTGTCGTCTGACGATGATATGGTCTACTGCTGCCTGCGTGGTTGCACTTGAAAGAGATCCAAAGCCAAGCCGGAATGCGTCAAGAAGACGAAAGCTGAGTGTGCCCGGCTCCGTGGCGAGGTGGTCGTGGACTGCCTTTTTTGCGATTCAGACTAATTTTGGCCTTTGACTGCCGTTACTTCCTTTTACGAGCATCCCGTGGTGGCGCCGCAATTCAAACATTCGTAGCAGGAGCCGTGTCGTACCATTATGGAGCCGCAGTCGTAACACGCAGGAGCGTCTGATTGCGGATTGAACGCGTGGCCCATTGTTTTGACATCAGCGGCAACTGGTTTGGATTGATTTCCCGAACCGGAGTTACCGCTTGTCTCACCCGATCCTTTTCCGGGAGGCAGGAGACCTGCCGCCTCCTGCTGTGTCTTGTCGAGGAAACGCAAGCCCAGATACCGGAATATATAGTCGGTTAGTGATTTTGCTATGGGGATGTCGGGGTTGCTCGTGAAGCCGGAGGGCTCGAAACGCACGTGGCTGAACTTGTTAACGAGCGCTTCCAGTGGGACACCATACTGAAGCGCAATAGACGTGAGTGTGGCAATGGTGTCCATCAGACCTGATATAGTGCTGCCTTCCTTCGACATACGTATGAAGATCTCGCCAACGGTTCCATCATCATAGAAACCGGTATGAATGTATCCCTTCTGTCCGGCGATCTCGAACTTGTGCCGAACGGTTTTGCAGTCAACCGGCAGCCTGCGGCGCACAGGACGCACAGATTTTGTCGCCTCGTCTAAGGATAGACCCACCGGCTGACCGGCCTTGCACCCGTCCCGATAGACCGAGATCGATTTGAGCCCCAAGCGCCAGGCAAGACGGAAAATCTCCTCGATCTTCTCTATGGTGGTATCGTGGGGAAGGTTGACCGTCTTGGAGATGGCCCCTGAAATGAACGGCTGAACAGCGGCCATCATCTTGAGATGTCCATCTGTGGAGATGAATCTCGTTCCTTGTACGGGTCGAAACGCGCAATCAAACACGGGCAAATGCTCTGGCAAGACCTCTCGAATCCCCTCTATGGTCCCGGTTTCCTCGATCTTTGCTATGATATTCTCAACGACCACGGGGGGATATCCCAGTCGGTCCAGACCGCGGGCCACTGTGCGGTTCACGATTTGAAGCCGCCCCCCGCCGGAGAGATTCTTATATTTGACCAGGGCGATTTCGGGCTCCACACCCGTGGTGTCACAGTCCATCATAAATGCCACAGTCCCAGTGGGAGCCACGACAGTGGCCTGACAATTCGCGTAGCCATGTTCTTCGCCCATTTCCAACGCGAGATCCCATACTTGTCGAGCCTTGGCTACGAGTTCCTCCGACACGCCTTTCGGGGTAATTTGAAGGGCGTGGTTCCGGTGCTCCCGTATGACCTGGAGCATTGCTTCCCGGTTCTTCTGAAATTCACTGAAAGGACTTCTGACCGATGCAATTCGGGCAGATTGAACATAGGCCTCGCCGGTCATAATGGCAGTTATTGTGGACGCCCACGCACGGCCTTCGTCAGAGTCATACGGAAGGCCCAACGCCATGATAAGGGCCCCCAGGTCTGCATAGCCCAGCCCTAGTGCCCGCATGCCTCGTGAGTTCCTTGTGATGGCCGGGGTTGGATAGCTTGCCTTGTCCACAAGGATGTCCTGGGCCGTTATCATGATGTCAACCGAGTGTCGAAAAGCGTCCGCCTGGAAGAGGTCCCCCGCATCCAAGAAAGCAGTAAGCTTTAGGGAGGAAAGATTACAGGCAGAGTCGTCCACATGCATGTACTCGGAGCACGGGTTGGATGCCCTAATGGGCGCAGTCTCCGGACACGTGTGCCACCGGTTTATAGTGGTGTCGAATTGAATCCCAGGGTCTCCACATGCATGAGCCGCTCCAGCGATTTCCCGCAGCAGATCCCGAGCGCGATACGTGTCTGCAACCTCTCCTGACACAACGAATCTCGTCTTCCACTCGCTGTCCGCCTCATCGGCCTCCATGAATTCGTCTGCAACCCTGACCGAGTGATTAGAGTTCTGAAAGGCCACAGTCGCGTAAGCCTCACCCTCTAATGAGCCGTCATAACCGGCTTGCACCAGTGCTTGAGCCTTCTTCTCTTCCGTTGCTTTGGAACGTATGAATTCCAGTATGTCAGGGTGGTCGACATTCACTATGACCATCTTCGCTGCGCGACGAGTTTTCCCTCCTGACTTGATCACCCCGGCCGACGCGTCCGCGGCCTTCATGAACGATATTGGACCGGACGCGGTGCCGCCGCCGGCAAGAGGCTCCCGGGCGGATCTCAACCTTGAAACGTTGACGCCCGAACCCGACCCGCCTTTGAAGATGATCCCTTCCTGGGTATACCAGTGGAGTATGGACTCCATGGTGTCGTCCACGCTTATGATGAAGCAGGCTGAGCATTGTGGAACGGGCTCTACTCCCACGTTGAACCAGACGGGACTGTTGAATGAAGCTTTCTGGTGGAGCACTAGGTGCATCAATTCGTCCCGAAAGACCTTTTCATCTTCGTCAGAAGCAAAATAGCCTTGTTCTCCCCCCCACGCGGCGATAGTGTCAACGATCCGACCAAGCAGGCTTTTTATGCTTGTTTCCCTATCGGGCATACCCGGGTGGCCGCGGAAATAGCGAGACACCACTACATTGAGAGCCATGGCGGACCAAAAGGCCGGAGCTTCTACACCATGCTGCTCGAAGATGATCTTCCCTTCTTGATTGCGGATTACTGCGGAACGCCTCTCCCATTGGACCATGTCCAGCGGATCTTTGCCCTGAACCGAGAAGAACCGCCGAAACTTCAATCCTTCCCGGGCAATCTCCACCGTTGCTGTGAGGGGCTCACTTGGGCGTCCTCTAATTGATTGAACCCGATCGGACATTCCTTCTCTCCCCGACGCTAACACGCGTCCCTGGATTTCAGGGCGCGCTCCTCGAAGCGTGATTCCGCGCGCATGCTTATTCCCGTGCCGTTCTCCTTCGCGTTAGATACTCGGGTGGTTCAGCTCGTGAAGTCGGCATCCTTGATCTTTCAAAAAGTCTAAGCGGTACGGGTGAACCTGTACACCAGTCCGTCCTTCTTATAAATTAAATCAATTAGTTAATCAATCAAGAGGTCTGACGACCCGTGTTGCCGACCATGGCTCAAAAGGGTGCCGCAGCATGGCCCACCGTTCGGGATGACGCGATAACTCGGGCTGATTGCAGAGTAAGCCTGCGCAAATTGATCTGACGGCATCTCGGGCAGGCACTGAAGTGTAAACGAGAGGTGTAGCCGCAAATCAAACATTCATATACTCTGCCCGGGTCCTCGATCTCTGCCAATGGAATGTGAGATGTTGGCTTACCGGCTCGCAACCGGCTCCGCCTCCGAAGCTGATCCCTCTCCAAGAATCCGCCATAAAACAGCTTGCAATAGACTTTTTCGAGCTGCGTCCAGCCTAGGCCGTATTTTTCCAGCAACTCTTCGTCAGTGACGTCCGACAATATATCCCCAAGAATCTCAGACACTTTCAACACCTTGGTAATTTTAGTGACCTTAACCACTTTTTTCCTCATCGGGAAGCCTCTTTTTTATAATAATATACTTTAATTATACTACAAATCTTATTGATTTTTCAATATTAATAATTATTAGACTAAAACGTGATCAAGCGAAAACAAAGCCGATGCATTACGCCGGCAATGCTGGTATCCTCTGCTTGACGGACCGGCGACAACAGGGGACCTGGTGAGGTTCCACAAGAGGGCGTAGGCAACGCCGGTTTTTCGAATTGTTCCAGCGATGAATCTTGGTCCGGGAAGGGGAATATCTGGTGGTCTCGAAGTCATTTCAGGTGATTCTTTTTCTGGTTTTGGCGGCCTGGCTTTGCGGATGCTCTGCGATTGCCCCCGAGAGGAAAACACCCTCGGGTGGCTCGAAAATCCTCGAAGAGGACGTCACGGATGATCGTGCGGGTCAGCCCAACGTCGGGGATGAGGCGCTCTCTGGAGCAAGCGAATCGCACCCTTCTGCGGAAGGAGCGCCTCCTGGAGTCCAGCCGGAACAGCATTCACCGCGCCGGTTTAAGCCGTTGAGGGACGAAAAGGGAGCCATCAAGGGATGGGGACCGGCTACTGACAGAACTCGCGGCAGGGAACCTTAATTTCGTAGGGGTGTCTTCTTGCCGAGGCCGGTACTGGCGAATACGTCGCGTTTAAATCCTGAACTGGTCGAGAGGGGTTGGAACCTTGAGGCATCAACTATTGAAAACTGAGCACCGGGATAGTACAAGGAAGATCCATCCGGAATTATATTCGTGCTGATTGTTTGTACGGATGGAAACGGAGAATTTGTCTGAATGTCAGCTCTCTTGTTTAATGGTCAGTTTCTGCTTATAGCGGCTACCAATCTTTGCCTATTCCTCGTTGTCGCAACGTGGAGCTTTCTGCCTGTGGTCATTGTAGAATTGGGGGGTAACAGCGTTGACGTGGGCCTGGTGATGGGCTCAATCGGGGTCACTTCGCTAGGATGCTTGCCCTTCCTGGCGCCGCTGATAGACCGTTACGGGCGCAAGATTTTTATAGTTGGAGGAATCCTCCTTATGGGCCTCACCAACGGGGGCTTCCTTCTCTTCGACACTTATTCTCCTCTCATGATCGTGGTGCGCCTTATCCAGGGAATCGCCTTTGCAGCGTGCTTCAACGGATGTGCCACCGCTATCGTGGACCTGATCCCCCCTGACCACCGCGCGCAAGGGATAGGACTCTTCGGCGTGTCCGGATCGTTGGCCGTCGCGGTCGGACCGTACGTAGGAGAAATGTTCCTTCTCAAATGGGGATATAGTGCGTATTTTCTCCTGCTCGTAGGATTCGGCCTACTCGGATTCGTGACGGCGCTCATGGTCAAAGAACCGGAACACAAGATCAGCCATGAACGGCTCCAGGGCTTTTTCCCGACCGCCTTTAAAAATGGTCACCTCCCCATGATGGTCACGGCTGGGATTTTTGGGTCCGGATTCGCGGCTATGAACATGTTTTTCCCGCTCTTTGCAAAGAGCTTTGGATTCCAGGCCGGCCTATTCTTTATCTGCTACGGTTGCAGCCTTCTGATCGTTCGGATCCTCCTGGGACAACTTGTTGACCGCGTCAATCGGGACAAGCTTATCCTTGCCTGTTTGGTCGGTTTTGGAGTGCTGCTGGTTTCCACCTCCCGGATGGATTCCATTGTTCAGACGGCTTTCTTGGGAAGCCTCTTTGGCGTCTTACAGGGCCTGTCTTATCCGGCTATGATGGCGCGGATGGTGGACAGGGCTGAAGATCATAACCGCGGCGTTGTTGTGGCCCTATACACAGGCTCTTTTGGGGTGGGAATAAACGTTTCGATGTTTGCATGGGGTGTCATTGCCGACGCCAAGGGTCTTTCATTCATGTTTCTGGTTGGAGGCTTGGTAATGTTCGCTTGCGCACTGGTCTCTGCGTGGCCGTTTGCGGCCGGCAAAGAAAACTGCCTACCGGCGCCGATCATGTTGGAAAGCAAGGGGGACAGGACGCCCCTGCGATGATATCCAATGTTGTTGACTAAAGCCGCTTGGCCGTAATGCGGCATCTGTTACCGTCATTCCGGTTTCGCCGGGGTGAGGAAGTAGTCTGGTAGATTTCTCCTTTGGGTAACAGCATTGATAGTAATCCAGACCCTTTCGAGCTTTCTCGATTCACTCTGAGAAGGGCTCATTCAATTATTCAGGAGGAGACTATGAGATCGCAAATCGAAGCGGCACTGGAGAAAATCCGGCCGTCACTTCAACGAGACGGCGGCGACATAGAGCTTGTGGGTGTGTCTGAAGAAGGAGTGGTGACTGTCAGACTGACGGGGGCGTGTGGCGGTTGCCCGATGTCACAGATGACACTCCGGCATGGCGTGGAACGGCTGCTCAGGGAGCACGTTCCCGGAATAAGTCGAGTGGAATCCGCTTAACTTAGGCTAGAGCCTCTTCCGTGTGACAATTAAACCATTGCGCGCGGCGGCAACACAAAGCGTATAAACACACCCGACATCAAGCAAAAGATTCCAAGATAGGCAAAGACAGCACCAAAATTGCCGTTCGTTGCATCCAGGATATATCCGCTCAGAGAAGGCCCTATAACTCCAGAAACAAATCCGTATGCGGTAAAAACAAGCCCGAAAATAGCCCCGAAATGCTTCATGCCGAAGCAGTCGGTGACAAGGGGGGCAGACACCCCGAATAATGTTCCGAACCCGAAGCCGATGACAGCCGCGAGCGAAGCCGACAAGGCCAGGCTATTCACATGCGGTAAAACAAGGTATGCGCACCCCGCGGCGAAGAACGTCAGACTCATTGTGAAGTTGCGGCCGACAAGGTCGGACAGATACCCTGTCAAGAAACGGCTCAGACCGTTGGTGATATTAAAGGCGGTCAAAATCACCACCGCGGACTCAAACCCGAATCCCTTGGAAAGCCCGAAAGACGTTGAGAGCGTAACCATGGAAATGCCCGCGGCCCCTTGAAATGCCCAAGTGAGCCAAAGAAACCAGAAACTCTTTGTGCGCAGGCTCTCCCCAACCGTCAAAGAAGTCCCCGGATTGACGAGACCGGAGGCAGTTCCAGAAGTCGCTTGCCCTACCTGCAGTGCCTGGCGAGGTCCTTCTGTAAACTGGGCCGCCGCGAGGCCGGCCAGCAAGGCAATTACCGCCATGGTTACGAGCATTGGCACGTAGCCCAAGGTATCGAGCATCCAGCCGAACAACGGAGACATAACAGCAGCGGAAAGGCCAAACGTGAGGTTTACAATCCCCGTCACAAGACCGCGCCGGGCGGGATACCATCGCTGTACGCTGGTGAGAGCCGGAATGTAGACAAAACAGGAGGCCAGCCCCATCAAGAAAGCCCACAGATAGAGCAAAAGAACATTTGAGGCATAGGCTAGGGTGAACAGATTCAAGCCGCAGATAACTGTTCCGATTGAAATCATCCGTCTCGTCCCGAATTTCTCCTGCCAGCCACCCACAAAGAACATGAAGAAACCGGTGGCGGCTATGACAAAAAAGAGGATGTTTCCAATAGCCCCCCGCCCCACATGAAACATTTCTTGCCAGTGAAGAGCCATCACCCCCGGCAGCCCAAAAATGAATGCCCCCTGCCAAAAGATTGCGATTGAGCTTCCGATTACCGCGGCCGCACCAGTCTTGCGGTCGGTCATGCTTTCCTCCGACGAATTCTTTCCAAATCTCCGTATAGCCCATTCACGGGACGTGCCCGACGCCTTCCACATGCACGATCTTGCCTTCGAGGTGTGCCTCGACCCCGAGTATCTTTTGCACCAGCCAGAGATTAGCTGTCACATGCTCAGTCACGGCAGGGATCGTGTATTCGCTCGTGCCGGCGGCGAGCGCGGCGAAGAGGATCAACTGATCGGCCAGATGGCGGTCAGTGGTAGCTCCGCTGTCCAGATCTTTGAGCAGAGAAAGCGCAACAAAATCTGCAATGGCTTCAGATTTCCGGCCAGGTTTTCCTGCTTGATCCGCGCCTAGCAAACAGCCCCTGTCTGTCTGACCCCACAAAGTCAGGGCAGCCCCTCTCTGGACAGCCGTCGAATCTTCTATTATCCGGATATCCGGATCATAGCCCCTTCGTTTCAGAATCGCGTCGCATGTGTCCGCCATTCTGGGGCTGACAGCCTGCTCGCTAAGATGAGACGACAGAGCTATTCCGCGGATCGCTTCGACTGTCCCCTGTGTCATCATACGGAGCGGCTTAAGTGGGGACCGCTTGGGACTGACTACCATCCGTAGCCGGCCGCCACCCTTCGGAACGTATCCGGGCCTCAGCATGTCCAGCTTCACGTCCGCGCCCATGCGCTGAAGCAGCGGGACGAGCACCTTTTGCATGTGGAAAAAGCTAGGGGCAAAATCCTGAAAGAGGCCACCCGTGATGGTCACGCTCGACGTTTTCCGAGCAAACAGGCAGGGTGGAATCAAGGTGAAGGCCGCCATAGTCGCGGAACCGGCCGTTCCGATATCAAACTCAAAGTCCCCGCCCTTCAAGGCATCTCCCGGCCGATAAACAAGCTCCTGAGAGCCCACTTCAGCACCGTCCGCCTGCCCCCCTGAGATGGCGCAACATGAGGTCACAGCGTTCAAATGCTGGGCCCTTAATCCTGGTTTGGGGCGTTTGGCGCGAATGCGGGTCATGTGCAGGGCTTCGCGTCTCAGCGTAGCCAGGGCGACCGCATATCTTAAGAGCGTTCCGCTTCCGGAATGCATTGAGCCGTCGATCTCTATCATTGACCTGACTCTCGCACCAAGCGATTTGTACCTATCTTTGACGTCACCCCGGCGAAGGCCCATATGAGCTAACTTAAAGGCAATTTCATCTGTTGTAAGCGCTTTCGACTGCTGATCTGCCATCAAAGTCCCCCTTTTTTAAAGGGGGATCCAGGGGGCTTTCCAATGGGTTAGCTCAAAATTCCCCCTAACCCCCCTTTACAAAAGGGGGGAACTAATCACTAAGTTAGCGCCTATGGGCCTTCGCCGGGGTGACGATCACGCCTGTTACGTGACTGATCGAATTCTGTTTAAGTCAACAGTGTTGGACCTCCAAGGCCCAATATATTTCAAGCCACGGTATCAATCTTCGTCCACATCTACCGGTTTGATACAATCAGGGCTTTCATACGCGGCCTTGTTCACCTCTGAGGTCACCGGGTGGCCTGTCATTTCTTCGGATGGGTAGGGTTTCAGCAAGTGTTTCAAGAGTTCCGGTTTCTTGACGCTAGGGTCGAGCCAGAGGTCATAATCCGCGGCCTTCAGGATTACGGGCATCCGGTCATGAATCGGCTGCAAAAGCTCGTTGGAATCAGTGGTGAGAACCGTGCATGACTCAATGACCTCACCGTCGGGCCCTTCCCAGCGTTCCCAGAGGCCCGCAAAGGCAAAGAGCCTTTTGTCGGACGACCCGAAAAAGTAAGGTTGTCCTTTCTTCTCCAGGCGCTTCCATTCATAAAATCCGTTTGCTGGGACAAGGCAGCGTCTGTATTTGAAAGCGGCCCTGAAAGCCGGTTTGTCTGCCGCCGTCTCCGCTCTGGCGTTGATCAACCTGGAACCTATGGCGGTGTCTTTTGACCAAAACGGGATTAATCCCCACTTCACCCATCTTAATTCCCGGCGGGCAGTCTCAGCGTTCAACCGCACCACCGCGACGATCTGAGTGGGCGCGATATTGTAACGCGGTTCCAACTCAGGCTCTTCAGAGAGTTGGAAGTGTTCCGCGATATCGCGTCCGACCGTCATCAATACAAATCGTCCGCACACATGACTCTCCTTTTGCTTTGTGACCGGAGGTAATCGTGACAGACCCTCTCTCAGTATTGCAGTAGCCTCTAACATTCAGAAACCTGATCCGTTCAATTTATCCTGGATTAGGCAGTTGGACAACGAAAAGATGAGTAGGTTTACAGCCAACCGTCTCATATAGTAAATGATTCTAGATCCAATAATCGACCCCCCAGCAACCCCACTAACCCAAGCTGCATGAATCTGGGCACTGCCTGCGGCATAAAGGAGGAAACAATGCCATTCGTCAACATCAGAATCACGAAAGAGGAGACGACTCCAGCGCAGAAAGCTGAACTGATCCGAGGCGTCACACAACTTTTGGCCGACGTGCTCGGAAAAGACCCGCAGATGACCTCTGTCATAATCGATGAAGTCGATACAGATAATTGGGGCGTCGCGGGGGAGAGCGTCACTGTGAGGCGCCAACGTCTCGGCAAGTAGTTGCAAACACAGGCACAGCAATGATAGTGTCTTTGTTATTGGCCGTATGCTTAGGCAAGATTAGATGCTTCTCAAGGCTGGACGAGCCCCTCATTGGCTTGTCCTACGATTTAAGCGAGGAAAGATCATGATAGATAAGACATCACTTCGAGCTGGAGAGCTTATTCAGTCAGGTTATTACTGAGCCGAAAGCGTTCTGCTAGCTGTAGCGGAAAGTAAAGGAATCGAGACGGATTTCATACCGAATATTGCCACAGGATTCTGCGGCGGCCTGTCGAGAACATGTGGAATATGCGGAGCTGTGAGCGGCGGTGTCATGGCCATCAGTCTGTTTACTGGTAGAAAATCTCCGAGCGAGTCTGTCCTCCCCGTGTACGACAAGGTCAGAAAACTGTTGGAGACCTTTGAAGCTCGCTTCGGCTCAACTAATTGCCGAGACCTTACAGGCTGCGATCTGGGCACAGATGAAGGACAAAACTACTTCAAATCCAATAACCTCATAGATCAATGCAGGCAGTATACGGAAGAGAGCACCCGTATCGCAATGTCACTGATCGAGGAAAAACTTGGCAGCCCAAGCACTCCCAGGTCACAAGCCTGAGGGCGAAATGGTATGAGACTCTTGGCTCACCGGTCTTCTCGGAATTCCTGACGTAACACCCAGTGACTCCAAGATCTCCCGCATGTGATCGATGTGCGAGCCAAGATGATGCTCACCGATTACTTGTGTCCACGCTCCTAGGGTCGGATACTCACCAAATGGGGTTTCCTTCAGAAGCGGAATGTGGGCCTTCCGGTTGAGCTGTTCCTCGGACAAACCTTCCACGAATTCGGCAATGTGACCGTATTCCCTCTCGAACTCTTCGAGAAGCTCAGCAAAGGTCATGCGAGCACGGTTCTCGGAGAAAAAGGGATTCTCGGCCTCGATGTCAAACTGCGGAATATCCTTTTCTACAAATTCGGAAAAAGTCGGCATAAGTCCGACCCCCTCCGGACCGCACAGGTGCGACACGATCTCTTTGGGTGACCATCGTCCCGAAGGGGCGCGAGAAGCTGTTGCCTCATCGAGTCCTTCGCACAGCTCCTTGAAATCTTCAGCCTTCTGACGGATTAGTTCTGATAATCTAGCGGCTTCAGGTGTCTGCATTGCTCCAGTCTCCTTTCTGCGTGTTTTGAGACCGCAAACTTTGGCCTCAATACAACAAATTTAATACCTGGGGGCCTACGAGGTAATAGTAAGAAAATGACTGGAAAACAGAAGCACGAGTACCGCGGGATCGTGAGCCCCGATTTGGCGGCTTGATAAGGAATGGAGGCCATATTATATTGGGGACCAGTGTCGTCCGGCTTGATATTGACGACTGTCGGCTAGTATTGGGTGATTGACGGTTTGTCTCCAGTTCCGGATTGGAGTTTTGAATGAGAGGTCGTGGATTCATCGGCATTTTCGATTCCGGCGTGGGAGGCCTGAGTGTGTGGCGTGAGGTTGTCCGTGAACTCCCCCACGAAGCTACTCTCTATGTGGCCGATCAAGCCCATGTGCCGTACGGTTCCCGCTCCTTGAACGAGGTTTGTCGCTTTGCAGAAGGGATCACGCGTTTTCTGTTGGCGAGAGGCGCCAAGGTCATAGTCATTGCCAGTAATACCACTTCTGCTGCTGCATTGTATTATCTGCGGGACCTCTTCCCCGACGTACCTTTCGTGGGGATGGAACCGGCCCTCAAACCCGCGATTGAGAACACTCGCACTGGTGTAGTGGGCGTGATTGCCACGCCGGTCACGTTTCAAGGTGAACTCTTTGCCAACTTGGTGAAGCGATACACTAATGGTGTGTCGGTGCTCTCCCAAGCGTGTCCGGGACTGGTGGACGCGGTGGAGTCCGGCGCATTGGACACCCCTGAGACGACGGCCTTGCTGGAGAGATATCTATCACCAATGATCGAGGCTGAGGTAGATCAATTGGTGCTCGGCTGCACTCACTATCCTTTCCTTCGACCGATCATTGAGAAGTTTATGGGCTCCGGGACGAGAGTGATCGATCCTGCCCCTTCTATTGCTCGTCAGGTAGCAAATATACTGACGCAGCGGGAATCAAAAATCGCATTTGAACCTGAATCCAGGCCGTGTGCCAACTTTGAAGATCATCACTTATTCTATACTAGCGGACACGCGGCTCTATTCGCTGAGATGATTAAGCGGTTACTTTGCCCGTCTTTGGGAGGCATCCCTGCCGTACTGGCAGTTGGTTGGCAGGGAGGCCGCTTAGAACTACACAAAAGTGATCTAGAGGCACTCGAGAGACTGGACTCATGATACACAGGAGGAGAGTCCAGATGGGAACAATTACTTTGACAAGGAGGAAGTTCTTTATCGTGGCGGCCGGTCTCACCGGCGCCGCGGCCTTGGGCGCCCGAACCTTTCCCGTTGCAATGGCAGCACAGGGAGGGCGAAGACAATTTGAATTCAAAACGGGCATTCTGACGCCTGGAGCATGGCCTGATGGCAAGCCAAAAGTGGGGGGTATATGGGCGATAAACGGCATGTTCCCCGGTCCCACCATCCGTGCCAAAGAAGGCGAGGAAATCTCGGTTACCTTGTGTAACAACCTGCCGCAACCAACCACGATACATTGGCATGGCATCCACCAGAACGGAACCTGGTTTATGGATGGTGTAGAGAGGATCTCCCAGTCCGCCATCAAGCCTGGGGACTGCTTTACATACACGTTTAGGGCTTATCCGGCGGGTACTCACTGGTATCATTCTCACACCGGAGTTCAGTACTCTGATGGGTTGTTCGGCCCCCTCATCATCGAAGAAAACGAGAACCCGTACAAAAACGATTACAATTACGATCGCATCATCATGATCAATGACTGGTTCCATATCCCCGCCGAACAGATTCTGGCAAACCTGAAGAAAGGTGCGTACATGCCCATGAAAGGCGGTGCGGCCATGAAAACGGGTGCATCTATGACTATGGACATGGGCTCCGGCCAGAAGGACCCCAAGGTGTCCATGTACATGCAATCTGCAGATATGCCCGATGTTGGGGATGTTCCCTTCGAATCGGCTCTGATCAACGGGAAGGGAAGATTTGATCCAAGTTCCCAAGCTCCCTTGGAAATCTACGAAGTCAACCCGAAGGATCGAATTCGGTTTCGCATTATTAACGCCTCGTCAACCTACGCATTCAGGTTCGCCATTGATGAGCACAAACTCTCAGTGATTGCTACCGACGGGGCTCTAACCAAACCCCTGGAGGTTGATAGCCTGATCATCGACGTTGGGGAGCGGTTCGACGTTATCGTGAAGGCGGACCAGCCGGCTGCAAATTATTGGATTCGAGCCAAGACTCTGGAAGAGGACAAGGAAGACCATGCCCTCGCGGTACTGAGATACAGCGGCGCTTCAGTGGAGCTGCCTAAATCGAACGCGGCATGGGGCACTTTGCTTAAGTTGGGAGACCTTAAGCCGTACACGCCCCAGAAGCCGAAGGCTCCCACGACCGACAAACTCCTTGTGCTCACGGGCTCTATGATGCCGTATAGGTGGATGGTAAATGGACAGGTCTTCGAGCTGCCTCGGAAGCCGTTGACGGAAGATCCTAATCCGCCGGAGCCTCCTGTCACGCAGATGAAACTCAAGGAAGGGGATGTCGTCCGTGTTGTTATCAACAACGAATCAAAAATGAGCCACCCGTTTCATCTGCACGGGCACTACTTCCATGTCTTGGGGCTGAGTGCCGAAGGCGCAGGGAAATACAATGGACAGGCCCTTAACGAGAAAGATCCCATCCAAAAGGACAATCTTACTATCCCCCGCAATGGTTGGGGTGTCGTCCAATGGGAGGCCGGCAATCCTGGTGTATGGTTCTTCCATTGCCACATCGAGTGGCACTTGGAGACGGGCATGGCCATCCTGGTCATCGAAGGAGACCCTCCGCCCGCTCCACCAAACGTCGGAAAGGCGTGATACGATAGCCCCTGCCGGACTGACGAGGGCGATTTCGCCAAACGCAGGAGCGGAGAAAGAGTCAGTAGAGATGTCCGTGATCTTCTAAACCGTTGGATTACAGGGTGCACGCATGAGGCTGAAGAGACCGAAAACAGAAGTCGGCAAACTCGATCAGATCATTGCCGAGGCTCGACGAAATCGAGGGCATCGGCTGACGACTTATCGAGACAGAGCCCTGAAGATTTTCCCCCACATCTGTGGCCGATGCGGCCGTGAATTCGCAGGCAAAAGACTTAGCGAGCTTACCGTCCATCATAAGGATCACAACCACGACAACAATCCACCTGACGGCAGCAATTGGGAACTGCTGTGTCTCGAGTGTCATGACAAGGAGCACGCCCGGTATCTGGAGGAGGAACCGGATGATGAGGCCAGGTGGAGGGAGGAGGAAGAGCCGGTTTCCACGTACAGGCCATTCGCTTCCCTCGAGGATTTGCTCAAGACAAAGAAGTAAGAGAATCGATACTGCGTCCCGGTCGTCCTCGACTTCCCGCCAAATTCGTATCTAAAGGAGCCGTATTCGTATCTACCCCCGATTGGGATCTTGAAGCTTTACATAGGCCAGTATTTCGCGACTTGCTTCCGTGTGCAGCTTGATTGAGTCATAATCTATCGCGACATTGTTGAGGTACTGTAACACCAGCGCTTCCCCGACGGATGCACCGGGAATTATCCCGCCGAAGAAAAAGCCGAGGGCTTCAAATTCAGCGACCAGGTGAAAAGTGAGCGGGTCGCCGAGATCCAGATACAGCGAGATAACATCGTACCGTTTCAGGCGAAATTCCGTTAAAGCGTTTTTTACCTCCGAGCCGATGTTTTCGCCGCATCGAAGTACCTCTATTGATGCGTAACCCGGAGGCATTGAGGCAGCGGTCTTGGTTTTCAGAATTGACTCCGATTGGCTAACGGTCGCCGGCGCCTTCTCATGGGCCTCGAATTGCGGTGTTACGCCGAGATTGGCGTATAGTTTCGCAATAAAGTCCTTATGCCTTGATGGCGCATAAAGCTTTAAGGGACCAGGTTTTTCGAGATACTTATACTGAACTACGAAGGTTTCACGCTGGGCAAGCTCTTCCTTGATGCCCCTGAACGTTATATTTGCCGGCGCATAACCCAGCAGTATCGCAGATGCGGTGAAGCCAAGCCGCGTGGTCACTCGTTGCGAAAAGGTGTGGCTGGTCACAGCACGGACATACAGGCCGGTCAGGCCGCGGGATTTAGCTTCGTTTATGAGGAACTCCGTGAGGCGCAGCAAGCATCCTTGTCCGCGAAATTCCGGCTTTACCACCGCTTGGCCGATTTCCGCGTTTTGAGACCCGGAGTTTGACCGGAAAATCGCACAGTGCCCCGCAAGTTCTCCGTCAGCTGTTACGGCCGTTGCTGATATCAGTTGTCCGCTCTCGTTCAGCTCCACCATGCGATCCGGATAATAAATGTGCTCGTTGGAGTATGTGTAGCCATAGGCTTTGTAAGCCGACCTGGCAACTTCTAAAGCCTCCGAGGGCTTCATCAGGTGGACATGAAATTCTCCAGGTCCTGATATTCGATTCCGTGTTTTGGACGGCGGCTGAAATTGCTCCAATTCACAAGCCTGGAAGTAATCTTCGACACTTTTATCCCTGAGGTACTTCACGAGACGAATCTCTTGTCCGTCAGGTCCAAGATTATGAATCGAGAACTCATCCACGAGGTCTCTCAGTAAGGAGATGCCGGGCAGTTCCCGAGGCTCCTGCCGCGCTTCCGTCTGAGGCTGAAACAACGGGATCCGTGATGGGTCAAAAGGCATCCCTCGTTTCTTTAATGATGATCTGAAGGCCCACAGGGACGCGCTCGCAAGAGATCTCAAAAGTCTGTCTATCACCGGGTTCAAAGGTCTGCTCCATCACCTTGGCTACCGATTGCTCTACCGCCAAGCCGATCTTCTTTCGTTGGTCTTCTTCAAACCCCAGTTTCTTTGAAACCTCATCTACATACGCAACTGCTACGGCCACGTACGAGCGGTCGCTAGGAACAGTCAGTTCCGAGTATTCACATCGGGCTTGCATGCGTTTCTCCCAACGGTTTACCGGCGCGCGCTCCGGAAGCGACCAGCCATTCGTAAATCAACATACACCAGACGGGAATGTACTCCAGCCACACAATGTAGTAATCGAAAACTCCGACATTGTCCCGCGCTGCATAATAAAACCGCAGGTAGTATAGCGGCAGGAGAGCACCCAAGAGCAGTAGTGAAAATCTAGGTTTTATAACCAAAAACGGCGTCACCCACAGATAGTACCATGGGAACTGCGTGGGACTTAGCAAAAACAGTGCTGCTACTATCAGCAAAGATCGTTCCCAGAATTCAGACGGCGCCGCCCGGTGATTCCTTGAGAGCCAAGCAATCCAGGCACCGAGAATGAGAAGGGTAAAGATTCGGGCTGCGGCATCAACTTGGGTCGGAAGAACTGAGGAGGTCGCGGGGACTAATTTAGCGAACCATGCGACCCCCCATGTCAACGCCATAAAGAGGGCATCATTCATCTCCCACTGCCGCCCGTAAGCCATGAATCCGGAATTCCAATCGAAGCCGCCGAGGTACACGGGGAGAAGCAGCAACAGAGAGAGGAAACTGAATAAAGCCACGGCAAGGAAGAGGTGCCGCGGGACCCGCCACAGCCGCGACACAACAACGGGCAACAGGACTACAGGCCACAGCTTGGCCCCCACGGCCAGGGCTAGTACCCCCGCGGCATTCAGATGCCGCGCCCTCATCGTCAATATCAACGCGGCCAGTACCAATGGGACTGCAATCACATCCATGTGCGCACTGTTGAAAATCTCCTTCACCACCAGCGGATTCCACCAATAGATAACAACGAAGAGCGTGGATAGATTCAAACCTCTAAGCACCGCCAACAAAAGCAGGAACGTGGCCGCGTCGCACACGGCCAGCACGATTCGTAAGGAAAGCATGCTCCAGGGACCGAGAAAATACGCAGCGGCGAAGAATACCTGAGCCACGGGAGGATAAATGGTCCGCAGTTGGGGGTGATTAACTTGGGTTATCACGTTGCCGGATTCATGAGCCAGTTTCTGAAGCGCAATCGGAACGGAGTCTGAAGGCTTAGCGGCCTCCTCCGGCGAATAACGGTATGGGCTGATACCGTTGGCCAGGACCGCGCCATCCCACATGTACCGATAGAAGTCCGTCTCCAGCATGGGCGTGGAAGTCATCATAATGGCGCGGAGCAGGGCCCCCACCGCGAAGACCCATGTCATCAGAGCGCGGTTCCCGGGTAGAGACAATCGGATCCCCCAGATAGTGGTCATGAAAACCGCGCCTGCGACAAGCTCTATGAGCACCAGGCTCAATATGGGCCTTTCTAGAAGCGGCGTTTCATAATCAAAACCCCTTGAGAGCCAAGCCAGAGCTAAGTGCAGACCTACCAGCAACAGGCCGGCCACGACCCAGAAAATTGTGCAAGGAAGGCGATTTGAAGGAATAATCGGACTCTGCACTATTGTAAGTGGGTTCCATGGTTGCGGAGGTACTGAGGGCGGAGGGTGATTTCGCTATGGAAATTCCTCCCATGAGAAGACTCAGGCAATAGGCTTTACGAATGCTCTCGGATTTCGCAAAAATCTTCACGAAACGCAATGATCCCTCATTATGTAAGTTATTTATTGGGCATAGCATTAATAGGCCGCGAGGAACAAGCTCGTGCGGCTCCCACTGATGGATAGTTCCTTTATCACAAAGATCCATTTTCGCGTGACCTTCGATCCCATTATCCCGCCCTCCTGATGACATCAGACCGGCGGCTACGGTCGCGGCCCCTGTAAGTCGTTGTGGATTAGAAACTATCCCATGTGGTATTCTCACTTGGGAGGCCTGGCACAAATGTGAGTTTAAGGAAGTAGTGTCGGCAAGCGGTTAATAAAGTGGTTTCCCTAAGAAATGGTGACCACTCAGCGTCCCATGGCGTAGAGTGGGTGTCACGACGGGCCATTCCCAGTACGGTGCCTATGCGAATGCGAATTGTTGCCAGAGAAGCCCTTCGGACATAGATGATAATGGTTGGCGTTGCTGAGGAAGAACATGTCAGCACAAAGCAAACAGCGACCCGGTTTGGCATATCCGAATAGCGATTCAGGTTTGGCGGGCAATTCCTGTCCTGAGCCCGCTAATCTTACGGGCCGCGCTTCAGGATTCCAATGGAAGACGCGGACAAGTTTTTTGGGATTTCCTCTCATCTGTGTAGCCTACGGCAGGGGCGAGAAGGGCAGGCCAATGGTAGCAAAGGGACTTGTTGCGATTGGTCAATTTGCCGTGGGAGGCGTAGCGATTGGTCAATTTGGAGTCGGGCTTATCGGCATAGGCCAATTTGCGGTGGGTTTGCTGGCCCTTGGTCAGCTTGCGCTTAGTCCCTTAGTCGGATTTGGGCAAGTTGCAGTAGGAACCTTTGCCATCGGGCAATTCGTGGTCGGCAAATTTGCACGGGGTCAGTTCGGTTGGGCTGAGGATACCTATGGTCGCCAGAGAGGGCCGACATGGAGGCCGTTGCCATGTTTGAGACCATTGAATGGCTCGTGCAACAGGATTTTGCCACTATCTGGGAGAACTTAAAAGACGCCATTGCATTGGGTTTATAGTAACTTCAAACCTAGCCCAAACTGCATGTGGCACAATGTATGTGACTCGAACCAGCGTGAGTGGCGGGGCAATGACCGGTGTAAATGCGAAATGATGCCCCCCCGGCTGTGCGGCTCCCTTGGTGCAAGAAATCATTGCGCCGTTGAACAGACATCAAGGAGCAACGGAGACCGATTAGGTGCAAAACCTTAAAAATAAAGTGGCCGTGATCACGGGGGCCTCGTCCGGTATTGGCCGTGAACTTGCCGTCTGTCTCGCGGATGAAGGCTGCGCGCTTGCACTTGCGGATATCAACCAGGAAAACCTTGAGGAACTTGCCGGCGTGCTGGGGCGAAACTCGGCCTTGGTGACGACACACACGTTAGACGTCTCCAATCGGGAAAACGTGTACCAGGCGGCCGGCATGATGCACGCCGCTCATGGACGGGTGGACATACTGATCAACTGCGCTGCGGTGGCAGTTTCGGAAACCCTCGAAGACATCACTTACGACGATTTCGAATGGGTAATGAATGTAAACTTCTGGGGCGTGGTGTACACCACAAAAGCTTTTCTACCTTTTCTCAAAGAGCGAACCGAGGCGCACATCGTTAACATATCGAGTGTTGACGGCATCGTGCCAAATCCTGGGAACGGCCCCTACTCGGTTGCCAAAGCTGCGGTGAAGTCCCTTACGGAAACGCTCTTTCAGGAATTGCACGGGACGAATATTTCGGTCACCTGTGTACTCCCCGGTGGAGTCAAAACGAATTTGCACCGGAATGCCCGCTTCTTCAAAAATGCCTGTCCTGGAATGACTCGCGAAGAATGCATAAACTTCTTTGAGAATGCTGCAATGACCTCGGCCCCGGCAGCAGCCAGGATTATCGCAAACTCGATCTGTAGAAAAAGAAGCCGCGTCCTCATAGGCTTGGACAGCCAGCTCATAGATTTTTGCGCAAGGCTGATGCCTATCAGAGCTACTGCTCTGGCTGGACATATTAGTCGAAACTTAAAGTCCAAAAAGATCGATTGGTGCCAACGGTTCATGCAGAGACTCACACTACGGTAGTGATGTGACCGAGACGGGAGAGAAGCTCCCAGAATAACTGGTACCAGGCAATCAGCCATCACATTACGGTGAATGAAATCAGCCCTATTCTTGCAGCTACCCCCTCCCCGCTTCTCCTTCGAGGAACCTCCGACTAACATTCCTTTGGCCGCGGGTTTTGTTGTGGCAGGGCTGGAGGCTTCGGGGCCACAATCCATCCGGGCCGAAATCCTGGGACCCGACATCACGGACGTGTTCGCGGACCAGGGGCTCGCCGGGAAGATTGCCGACATGCACCCTGCTATGGTCGCTTTGACGCTTTACGTTTGGAATGTGGAAAGAAGCTTATTTCTTGCTTCCAATATAAAGAGACGGTTGCCCTCAACGCAAATCCTCGTGGGTGGCCCTGAGGTTACCCCCGACAATAAGTGGGTCCTGGAACATCCGGCAGTAGATGCCGGGGTTTTCGGCGAAGGTGAATCCAGGATCGTTCCTTTGCTTGAGGCGCTGGGAGATCGGCGGCAACCATTGGGCATTCCCGGGATCTTCTTCAAAGATTCCCTCGGGGTCCATGTGAACGAGGCGCCGACGCCGACGTGGAATCTCGAATCCTGTCCGTATCCTTACCTAGATGGTCGAATCGGTCCTTCGCGAGACGGCACGCTTTTTCTGGAAACGGTCAGGGGATGCCCCTTTCGCTGTCGCTACTGTTATTACCATAAGTCATTTCGTGACATGAGGTCCCACCCATCCGCTTCTATCGAAAAGGTGCTGGATTGGGCCTATACACGGGATTCCGGGGTTAAAGAAATCTATTTGATGGATCCCACGTTTAACGCACAGCCTGGCTTTAGGGATCTACTCCGGTCCATTACGCTGCGCAGAGGCCAAAAGGACCTGAGGCTCCACGCTGAATTGCGAGGCGACGCTCTTACTCAGGACGATGTTCGGCTTCTTAAGGATGCCGGTTTGGTAACTGCGGAAGTGGGCCTACAAAGCGTCAACCCAACGGCCCTCCGCGCAGCGGGGCGTCCCGTGGATCCGGATAAGGTCAGTCGAGGGGTTAGGTGGCTCAAAGAGGCGGACATCGAGGTCACTACCGGAATCATCCTGGGGCTGCCGGGAGATACTCCGGAGGGATTTTCAGGCACGTTGGAATGGCTGAAACGAACTCGCGCTTATTCGGTGGTTCATCCGTTTGTGCTCTCGGTTCTTCCAGGAACCGATTTCAGGGCCCGAGCAACAGATCTCGGCCTGCAATACGATCCTCGTCCTCCTTATTACGTGCGTTCCACTGAAACCTTCCCGGAAGCGGAGTTTCGGCCGGCACTCCTGAATTGCGAGCAGATGTTTGACATGGAACTAGATTATATACCCCCACCATCGCTTGTGGACACGGGTCCGGGATTGCTTACGGCGCTGGACGGGGCTGAGTATGTGAGCAAGTGGATTGTCTATCCTGAACATACAGAGTGGGAGCGGGTATTGACTGGCGTCATCCAAAAGGCAACCGATCCCTTTGTTATTTGGTTCAGAGGCCGTTACCGTGAGCCGGCAATGCTCACGATGCTTCAGGAGTTCAGTGACGCCAATCCACATGCTGTCCTCAATGTGGTGCTTGATTTCAGGGACCTCCCACCAGTCTCGTTCTTTGACAGAGCTATTGAAAGAGCGGCCCACCCGGGTCTTTTTTTGAATCGGTCGTATTACCCGCTCTATCCAGAGGGGGAAGTTGTTTCAATCAATTTCACCGTGGTGCTGCCTGATCCTGGTCAGTCGCGGGAACGCGAGCGAATCGCAAGTGATTATATTTCCGTAGCTTCTGTAGTGTGGGAAATGGATTGGCCCGACGAGGAAGAAATAGACGACACTGAGGTTCCACTGCTTGTCTCAAGGCCACTGTCGACAGTCGCCGACACTTACAAAGGGATCTTAAAATCCCTGAACAGAGTTCATGGCGATTGTCCGGAACAGGTGCTCTTCCGGGACAATCAGCTCCAGCAGGCCTGGAATTCACTAGCCCGCAATCTGGACCCAGCTACTAGACTGCCTGAGAAGATACTGGTCACGTGACGGTGGTTAAATCAGTACTTCAATTCAGGAGGCCGAACTCCGGCGAGATACCACCCAGGGCCGGAAAAGGAAGGATGGAATGCTGTTGACTAAAGGAAGAACCCTGTAGTCACACCACAGGCGTAATCGTCACCCTCGCGAAAGCCGGGGCCCGGAAGTCCCGCCTGTGGAGTGACTGGATTCCGGCTTTCACCGGAATGACGAGGCAGTAGGGGCGGGTTTGAAACCTGCCCTTACCGAGACAGGCGGTTTAACTTAACAACATTGACGGAAGAGCTAGGGGACTGAAAAAGCTTGCTCTAGACTACCATTTTCCATGCCTGGGGCCCTGGAAGATTCGTGCCGTCTATCTTTCCCACGGCCGGGTGGGGGGCGTAGGGCTGCCGGTCCGGTCGATGAATTAAAGCTTAATAGCTTTGACGCGAAACTAATTGGAACAATTTGATATTGCTTTCTAAAATTATGTTGATTTTGCGTAGGCAAACCGGCGTGAAATGCGCTTCGGAATATACATTTTACGCCCAAACTTGACTTTTACGTGAAAATCAGGTATGTTAGCAACGCAATAAACTGAGATAATGATCTTCTGTTCCATTATTCAGGGATGGGTGTAACGTTGCCATGAAATCATCCAAGTTTGTGGACGACTTTCCAACGGTTGTCCCGATTCTTCCTTTGAGGGATATGGTTGTTTTTCCGAACGTGATGATCCCGCTCTTCCTAAAAGGATCTCGAGTGGTAAAGCTCGCGGAATCCGTGGTCGGCGGGGACAATCTCGTAGGGCTGTTTTACCAGAAAGCACGCAACCGCCTGAATGCTCCCGGCGATGAGATCTCAATGGTCGGTACCCTTGCGCGGATCCACCAGGTGGTTCGACTGGAGAGCGGAGGCGTCAAGGCCATTGCGGACGGGATCTGCCGTGTACGACTTGTGAGGCAGATCCAATATGAGCCGTACCTCATGGGAGAGGTGAGCCTCGTAGAAGAGGAATGTGAGCCTCAGGAACTGATGGACACCCTTATCAACAGTGTGGCCGCTCTGTTTAAATTGACGCTTTGCCTTGACAGGCCAGTGAGCGACCACTCCATGTCAATGATCGAACGAGCAGATGACCCTGGTAGACTCGCGGATCTCATAGCAGTCTATCTCCCGTTGAAGGCCGAAGACAAACAATCCCTCCTGGAGATGGACGACCCGCTGGCCAGGCTCAAAAAAGTGCTTTCACATTTGCAGACTGATGTGCAGGCGCTCCAACCGAAGCTGCAGGCAACAAACGAAGCTGTCCACGGCGTGTCTGCTTCGACTCGTCGGCAAAGGGAAATGGGCCTTCGCCAGCAGATGCGGGCCATGCAAAAGGACCTCGGATCAGCCGATGACGCTCATGGGTCCGAAATCAAAGAATTCCAAGAAAAGATACGAAATTCAGGGATGTCTGATGATGCAGTGGAGGTGGCAACCCGGGAACTTCAAAGGCTGGAACGGATTCCGGCACATTCGCCTGAATATATCGTATCGAGGACCTATCTCGAGGTCCTCACGAGTTTGCCCTGGAATGTTGCAACGCAGGACAACCTGGATATTAACAGAGCGCAGCGGACACTTGACGAAGATCACTATAACCTCGTTGAGGTGAAAGATCGTATCCTCGAGTTCCTGGCCGTCCGAAAGCTCAAGGAGAACAATAAGGGCCCTATACTATGTTTTGTGGGTCCACCGGGAGTCGGCAAGACTTCTCTGGGAAAATCTATTGCCAGGGCCCTCGGGAGAAAATTCATCCGGATCTCATTGGGTGGCATGCGCGATGAAGCAGAAATCAGGGGTCACCGACGAACCTATATCGGCGCTATGCCCGGCCGGATCGTCCAGGAAATACGCAGGGCCGGAACCAGGAATCCTGTTTTCATGTTGGACGAGGTGGATAAGGTCGGCCAGGATTTCAGGGGCGATCCCGCGTGCGCACTGCTGGAGGTCTTGGATCCTGAACAGAACAACGCGTTTGGAGACCATTACTTGGATATCTCCTTTGACCTCAGCAGCGTCTTGTTCATTGCCACGGCCAACCAGCTTGATCCCATTCCCGCGCCTCTGCGTGATCGCATGGAAGTAATTCGCATCCCCGGCTATACAGATGAGGAAAAGGAAAAGATTTCGGAATTCTTCCTGATCAATAAGGCTATGGAGGAAAACGGCATTCGGGAGTACCCGATACAGTTCAGTCCTGAAGCAATCCGCCTGATCGTGAGGGCCTTCACGCGTGAGGCCGGCGTCCGGAATCTTGAACGGGAGATAGGGTCCGTCTGCCGAAAAATCGCCCGTGAAATCACCGAAGAAAAACCTTTGCGCGAAGAGATATTCCCGGAGACGATCGAAGAGTTGCTGGGCCCGGCAAAATACTTTTTCGACCTAGCCGAAGAGGAGGACCAGGTAGGCATCGCCACCGGATTGGCCTGGACAGAGAGCGGTGGTGACATCATTTTCATAGAGGCAACCGGGTTCAAAGGACAGAAAGAACTCACCATGACCGGCTGCCTGGGCGATGTCATGCAGGAGTCGGCTCGCGCCGCGTTGAGCTATTTGCGAAGTACATGCAATCTATATGGAATAGAAGAGCAACTGCTTTCGCAGACAGACCTGCACATTCATGTGCCGGCCGGGGCAATCCCCAAAGATGGACCGTCCGCAGGCATAACCATTGCAGTTGCTTTGGCATCATTCTTCAGCGGTATCCCGGTGCGCCGAGATGTCGCCATGACCGGCGAGTTGACCCTCAGGGGTCGCGTGCTCCCTATAGGGGGTGTCAAAGAGAAGTTGCTCGCAGCAAGACGCGCCGGAGTTCGTGAAGTAATTCTGCCGAAAAAGAATGAGGCCCATCTCAGAGACCTCCCCGACTACGTGAAGGACGGGATGACCCTTCACTTCATCAGCGATGTGGGAGACGCCATTCGGATAGCCCTGTCATCGGAACTCCAGACTTGCTATTCTGGGGTGTTTACGCAACAGCCCATTCTGCCTCTCTTCTCGGAACCTCGACCGGAATACGTGCTCAATGCACGGGGCAGCGGGCCCGTCGCCCGCACGGAGTTCAAATCGTAACAGCTCTCCTGAGCTGGTCTCAGTTGGGGTGCGTAATAGTAGTTATCGGAAGTAATGACTAATTTCGAGCAACGATCTCTCGAAATTGGTAGTCCCGCCGGAGGCCGGACTTACGTGCCGGTGGACTAGGTGACAATAAATTAACCAACCTCCTTACAACTCATGATCTGCACTCCGAAGCGCAAAAAGACGTCTCGTCCACATCCCACGCAAATTTCTTCATACAAGTTCGAAAGCAATCGAGACTACGCTTCGGATGAGGGTTAAGCGGTCTCTTGTTTGACTTGCCGAACGTTGTGGGGCCTTTTGTCTTTCCTAACGCCCTCCAGTTAGCTAAGATCATATCTGCCAGGAACGCAAAGCTACACGTCACCGTTATCAAAATCGCAGCTATAGTTACCATGTTAACGTTCATCTTTAATCTCCCAGGGACTAATCTTCCCGTCCTCTACGACAGATCGGCGCTTTGAAAGTTCCGGCATCATTGACTTGATGCGAGTAGCACGGATCTGATTTGAATCCGTGACCCGACTTGATCGATTGACCGTCCCGCGTCGCTTGTGACCTGAAGGGTCTCTTATTAAGATCGGAACCTGCCGTTTCACCCCTAGCCCATAGCAAGTCACAGAGGGAATTCCGGGTCAAGCTCGAACCCAGTCTAAAGCCTCCCTAAGGTGCGCTTCAGGAAAGGTCTTTACCTCGCCTTTCATGAAGTAAGCCCCAATCTTTGTGGCCCATTCGACCCACCTGGCCCCGCCTACAACTGCCAATTTTTCAAAGTCATTTCTGTGCTTGAGCCCGAATTTGGCGTCGTCCCATGCGGCATGGGCTTCCCATCCGGCAAAGGCTTCGGGCAAATACAGCAGCACCTTCGCTTTACCGGATTGTTTGATAATTTCTTCAATTTTAGGAATCAGCACTTCTTTGTAATCGGCATCAGTGAGTTTGCCGGTCGCCTTTAGTGCAAGTGTGGAACCATTTGATTCAGGCATTATTTCAATCATCTTGCCCCTCCTTTGTGGGCCCCCGAGATAATCATTCCTATTCTGACTGCCCTCATCGCGTGATCGTTGGGCCAAGGAAAGCAGGATTGAGGCCCTTTTCAGCTCGACACGTCCTTTTTCATTTGCTCAAAATCTTCTCGGGAGATTTCGCCCCTGGCGTACCGTTTTTTCAGAATGTCCAGAGGCGTCTCCAAATCTTCCTTTTCCCCCACGTGCGATCCCCTTGAAGGCTCGGAGGGTCGCTGTCCTCCTCTGCCCGCGAGCGCATAAATGAGGATCACCACGAGAATGACAATTAATATCCATCCCCACGGTATCATCCAACCGCCCCAACCCATCATGTCATGCATCCAACCATAGTGCTGTCCAATCGGCATTGCTCATCTCCTCCGCGAATCCCACACGGGAAAACAGGATCAAGACCTCTTCTGCGCGTACCGTTTGGGCCTTACGTAGCCAAACCGCCGTTCAAGCAGTCTGCTCATTGAGACAAGACCCCTCTACTCGGGGTTCCTGTTCAAGGATACCGAGTCTCTCCGAGCACCCAAATAAGCGTGGTAATTGGGCACGCAAGGCCTTGCGGCATCGACAAACTGTCGTGCCGCACCAGTGTTTTCAACTCGGCCGAGCATGACTATGCTAATAATCATAAAATTCAGCGGAATCGATCTTCGACCGTCTTTGGAAGTTTGCCTTGAGACTTGCTGATTCCTCAGACAGAGCATTGGTTATTCATCCCTCCTTAAGGCTACAAAGGAGCAACCATGATTTTTTCACTGCAAAAAAGATTTCTCGTCCTCCTCCTTTTACCCGTCCTCCTCGTTCTCTCGATTTTGGGTCTGGCGTCCTTCCTATACGCGCGCTCATTCTTGCTCGACCAGTGGAATCTCACAACAAAACTAAGCCTTGAAAAGACGGCTCACCAGATACAAATGCGACTCGATGAAAAACGCGGAATGATGGGGCTGATCGCTTTGGCGGAAAAAACTGGAGATCCCACACAGTCGTTCCTTATTCAAGAATTGAGGAATCAGGGGGGCGTCTTGACCGCGAATCTTAAAACCGTCTCTGCGGACCAGATCTCTATTGAGGGCAGGGAATCGACCGCGGCTACTGCACAGGTGAACATTACCTCGAACTCACATAGTGAAAGTCCCGCTGAGTCTGGTGGAGGCCCAGAAGAACTCCACGGTCTGCACGACGTCTTACCCTCCGGAGTAAAGCCAATTCAGATAGATGTAAACTCGGAGAAAGGTTATCTCACGCTGGCGACGGTTTTTCCGTCTAGAGACAGAACCGCATTCAAGAAATTGGATGTTACCGTTAGCTTGGACTATCTTGTACAGCACTTACTTCACATGAGCCTCTGGCAGGGCGGCTTTGCGTGTCTCGTGGCGACCGACGGCACTTATCTTGCTCACACCGACCGCTCGCAGAATTGGCCGAAAAAGTTGGGGCAATCAGGTCACGCATTGGAAAAAGAGGTTCTACGAGAGATAAGAAAACAGAATTTCGGTACCGTTTTCGGGCAGGGATCGCAAGCTGATCTCATAATGGGCTATTACAGGATTCCTACGACGCCGTGGTATCTCATACTGTCTTCCCAGAAAAATTCCGTGTTGGCGCCTGTTTTGCGGTTCAGGTACAGCTACCTGTTCGCCGTTCTCGTTAGCGTGCTCTGTATAGGGCTTCTCATAAGAATGAACACAAAGCCGGTGGCCAGTTCCATAGCCGAGATTGCTGAAGCAGCGGAAAAAGTCGAACAGGGTGATTACGCTGTGAAACTGAGTGAGGCTCGTTCTGACGAAATCGGCCGGTTAAGGCGCAGATTCAATCGGATGGTGGCGGGTCTCAAGCAGAAAGAGGTGATTGAGCAGACCTTCGGTCGTTATGTTGACAAGCGAATTGCACAAGAATTGATGAGTAGACCGGACGCTCGCCATCTGGGCGGTGAAGAACATGTAGTCACGATTCTCATCGCCGACCTACGAGGATTTACACCAATAGCCGAGAAGCTTCGACCTGAACAGGTGATTAGACTCCTGAACAGATTTTTCTCACAGATGATCCCGATCATAGAAAAATACAGAGGAATTATAGTGGATTTTCACGGCGATTCCATCCTGGTCTTTTTCAACGGAATAGAACCCGATGTTCGCGTGGGTACCGCCAGCGCTATCAAATGCGCTACTGAAATGCAACACGAACTGGCCTCGGCATCCCAGCAAAATCTGCAGGACGGCCTGCCTGCTCTCTCAATGGGAATAGGAATTCATACCGGCGAGGTGATTGTTGGAAACATAGGTTCGGAGACGAGAGCCAAATACGGCATTGTTGGATCTGCAGTCAACGAGACCGATCGCATTCAGTCATTCGCTCAAGGCGGCAAGACCATGATCTCGGACAGGACTTACCAATTGTTGTCAGATCGGTTGGAGGTGGGACCAAAGTGTGAAGCTTGCCTCAAGGGACTCGAAGGAACGCTGGATCTTTACGAGCTAAGAGAGATTCGCCCGACGGATTTATCTTAAGTTTGATTGCGGCGGCGACGTTTGTGGATATAGTAAAATCCTGCAGACCATTGGCGTCAGGGGCGTATGGCAAATTTAACCCTTTCATGAGGCCGCGGCTTTGCTATACCCAAAGCGTGTCTCTCACAATCGCAGCGCAGCATTGATCCATCTCTCAACCCGTTGTCAGCAACGACCCCGACACGGAAAATATGACAAAGAGGGAGAATTGTCTCTGGAAATAGAAAATGCCAGGGACTAATTCAAAATCTTCCTTGTGTACCGGGCGGTTCATCCTTTGCCGATTTGGCGGGGCTGGCACGAGAAGGCTGTCTCGAGGTTGTAAAGAACCAGAGGAACCGGCGAGAGTGGGTGGAGAAGGTCTGGCCCTGGGCGTCTCGCCACGTTCACGACTGGAGATCGTCGAACTGTAATTCATCAAAGACCCATTTTGCTCTTGACATGAGCCGGACAATGGTGAACAGTTACGTAACTGTAGAGTGTCACGAACGCTATGCCAAGTTGTGGGTGAGGCTCGTTTCAATTAACCTGTGGAAACCAATCATGACAGCGCAGCGACAACTGTTGCATTGGAGAGATTGCTCATCAAGCAGGGACTACTATACGAACCGTCCGTTATTACTTAGAGGAAGGCCTGATAGAGTCTGCGGAGAGAGTCCTGGTGGCTTCTACCACTTTGAACCCCACATTGTGGATACCGTTCGTTTTATCCAAAAACTCAAGAACCTAGGAATGTCGCTCAACGAGATTAAGGCTCTATATCAGGTTAGACGAGACAAACCGACGGGCAATGAGGCTTACCCGGTGGTACTGAAGCATCTGCAAGACCGCCTATGTGACGTGAACAAGAAGCTCGGAGAATTTGAGGAACTCAGGGAGGAGCTGGAGGAGGCTATTGATCTGGTTCAGCAATGTCACGGGTGTCGGATGAAGCCGAACCGGGAGAATTGCTTGGCCTGCGACGTCGTTAAGAAACGGCATCGAATTCCTCTTCCGTTTGGGGCTATCCTCTAGGCTATTCAATGCTGATGAACGGCAAAATACCGGCGTTTGCTTTTGATGCCGGTCGATGAAGGTTTGATCAAGGGGTATGGATGCTTAGGCAAATACTGCTTACTATCACGCGGAGGGAGCGGCAATGAGTGAAAAGACTTGTTGGGAGTTCAAGAATTGTCCCCCAACAACCAGAGAGAAGTGTCCGGCTTACCCCAATCATGGGAGAGACTGTTGGCAGGTCATGGGGAAGAAGGAGGTTTGTCTGTTTGACTGCGGTTTTCCAGAAAAAATCGCCACAGGTGAAGAATAAGTAAGAAATAGGGCTTGTAGGATCTGGTCACAGTGAGCTTACCCGCACCGGCAATAGCCAAACAGGATTATTCGACGAAATCTGTCTCTATCCTACCAAGAAGAGAGCGAAGTGACCGCCTCCTGAAATCCATCAGGGCATCCTCTTGACCATCTCCGGTTACGAATGACCGGCACTGTTCTCTTTTCCCCTGAGCGTCCGTCCGGTTCTGGAGAATTTATGAATGTCCCCAAGATGACCGCGAAAGCCTCTCCCCTTGATTTTGCGGTGACTTTGTTTCCTGGGGAACGCAAATATTCTCCCGTTTATGTAAGGAGATTTCTTTATGAAGAAGCGGTCGAGCTTGGAAAGAAGGATGCTAAACTATTTCCTATTGATAGCCGTGGCTTCCCTCTTGATTACCGTTGAGTTCGTGTGGGCCATAGGAGACATGATACCTCAATCATATCTGCCCGCGTCTGAGGCGATTGACTCCGTAAAGCATGGAATCGAGTCTCTACGGAACAAAGCCCTGCTGATGTTCATCGTTCAAGCCGTGGAGACCCTTATCGTTTTGGTCATGTTCGTGAGAAAAATCACCACGCCCCTCCAGCAGATGGTGAACGAAGCCGAAATCATTTCCAATGGCGATTTCAGCCGGATTATACCTATTCGTACCGAGATGAGATCTGTCTCATCGGACAGACCATAAACGCCCTGACCAGTAACATCCAGGAAATCGCGGCGGTCGGATCGCACACCGAGGAATCGTTGCGGGGTCCTCTTGCAGAGCTTCAGCAACGATGGGCGGCAGATCCTGAGTCAAGAAAGCGACTCGATGACATTGAAGCAAAACTTGACAGTTTCAAGAATATTGCACGACACCTGAACCTGTTGCCCGGTCCTTTAGCTACAAGCGAGGAGGAGCAGGCATGACAACGCAGATGTTGACCTTCCCTGTGGGAGTCACGATAGCAACCCTTGCAACTATGGTCGGACTGGTAGGCGGAGTATTATGGGTTCCCTATTTAGTCCTAGTGGCCGGACTCACACCTCCGATAGCGATAATGACATCTCTAGTTATCCAGATTGCTGGTATGGCCTCTGGAGGCGTAGCAACGATACGGCAAGATAAGACTGACATACGACTGGCTCTCACACTGGCGGCGTCTGCATTCCCAGGGGTGGCGTTCGGTGTGTGGCTCCAAGGAGTGATCAACCCTCAATCACTGGTTTTCCTTGTGGGTCTGGCTTGTATGGCGTGTGGTTTGGTCTTTGTACTTGCGAGAGAGGATCAGCATTTCTTGCCAGCCAAAGAAGTTTCGTTGCGTAAGGTAGTTCCATATCTATGGACCCCGCCTACTCTGTCCGTTGTCACGGGACTTCTTTCCGTCGGGGTCGGAGATTTTCTCTGTACCCGTCCTTGAAACCGCCTCAGGTTGAGAATGGATGCAGCCATCGGAGCCTGCCTCGTTGTAATGACAATAAATGCTGCTGCTGCCTTCTCACTACATATGCTTGCGGGAGGCTCATTTTCGGGACGTATTGCGCTCTTCGGTACGATGGGCGCTCTCGTAGGAGGACAAATCGGTCCGCGGATGCCTACAAAGTTCCCGACCAGACTCTCAAAGAGATATTCATTTACGGACTTTCACTAATTGGAATCCATGTCCTTTTTAATGCCGTGTAGGGAGGTGGAGAAAAGACATGACGCAGCCCCGTCGTTTCTTCAAGATCCACCTGTATCGAGTCAAGGCCCGCCTCTGATTGGTTCCTCTTTTGAATCAATTCCTGTCTGAAGGCCGGTCTTCTCCGCAAATGGATTGGCCTGGCCGTTAGGGTCCTGAAACAGCTTTTCGGTGCCTTACCTCTCTGACACTTTTTGACTCATAACTTTGATCATTCCCGAGGATATGCCGCCGGTTTCCGGTCACTATATTGGCCCCACATCAACTGTTGTTGCCACCGACCTGCCTGCGGACAGCCAAACTAGTTCCAGCCCTTGTGCCCACATTCGCCCCGTTTGCCCTTTTCCTGCCCAATGCTAGTTGAACGAGGCACTTGATGGACCATCACTTTTGGATATGCTATCTCTAATTGAAGACGAACCGCTTGGCGTCACAATTTGAGTGGGGACAGAGTATGTTTTCTCATCACCGGAGCTTGGAAGCCTCATCTGCTTTTTCGCTGCCCGATCATGTGAGCGAGTCGATTCCAGGTCGATATACGATATCTCGTGAAAAAATCTTTTACTACACTGGCGGTCTAATGATGCCCGGCCTGGGGATGTTGGTCGGGCTTCTAGGCGGACTTGGAGCCGTAGGGTTCAGGTATCTCATTGGACTATTTCAGACGCTGATATACGGCAGTGGATCTGATCTCGCGACAGTAGTTCAGGCGCTGCCGTGGTGGAAAGTGATATTGGGACCGGCTATTGGAGGAGCGTTCGTCGGCCCTCTCGTGTACTTTTTGGCGAGGGAAGCCAAGGGCCACGGCGTACCTGAGGTGATGAATGCAGTCGCAAGAAAGGGCGGAGTCATAAGAAAACGCGTGGTCATTGTGAAAACCTTGGCCTCCGCGATGTGCATAGGTTCAGGCGGCTCTGTCGGGCGAGAGGGCCCTATAGTCCAAATTGGAAGCGCTCTCGGTTCATCTCTCGGTCAGATTTTGAGACTTTCCCACAATGAGATGAAGGTACTGGTAGCCTGTGGTGCTGCGGCCGGCATCGCCGCCACCTTTAATGCTCCCATAGCCGGAGCAATATTTGCACTGGAAATAATATTAGCGGACTTCGCCCTGCCCACCTTCACTCCAATCATTCTAGCTTCGGTGATCGCTACCGTCGTTTCCCGTGCTTTTCTGGGGGATTATCCTGCCTTCCAGGTCCCTGCATATCAGTTGGAGTCCCCTTGGGAAATCGGATTTTACTGTATCCTTGGATTGTTGGCAGGATTGGTGGCGGTGACTTTTATTGTAACGCTCTACAAAAGTGAGGACCTCTGGGACGATTGGAAAGTCCCGGATTACGTAAAAGCTTCCTTGGGCGGCATTGTCATAGGAATCATGGCCCTGCGGTTTCCCCAGATAATGGCGGTGGGATATGACTCCATAGGAAAGGCGCTTCTCAACCAAGAGGTTTGGACCGTTCTAGTTCTCCTGGTCCCACTGAAGATCCTGGCAACGTCGATCACCATTGGTTCAGGCGGCTCTGGGGGCATTTTTGCTCCGTCGCTCTTTATGGGGGCCATGTTGGGGGGAGCTTTCGGATGTGCGGTGCATGCTTTGTTCCCAAGCGTCACGGCTAACCCAGGCGCATATGCCATTGTGGGAATGGGCGCAGTGGTAGCGGGGACCACTCATGCCCCGATCCAGGCTTTTCTGATCATCTTTGAACTCACTCAGGACTACAGGATTATCCCTCCCCTCATGATTTGTTGCGTGATTGCGACCTTTGTGTCACGCGGTATCAAGAGAGAGTCCATCTACACGTTGAAGCTTCTCCGTAGAGGGATTGATATAGAAGCAGGACGGGATGTAAACCTCTTGAAGAGCATGCTCGTCACGGACTTCATGACCTGGCACCCAGAAACGGTGCGGGAAAGCACGTCTTTGCGAGAATTGATTCAGATCTTGCCGTTCAGTCAGCACACCTCGTTTCCAGTTGTCGACAGCGAAGGGAACCTGGTTGGCATGCTCTCTTTAAGAGACTTCCGGGAGGCGATTTTCGAGGAAAGCCTTCTGGACGTTGTCATAGCCAGGGATATCGCGACCATACCGGCAATTGCGGTGACAACGGCGGACAATCTCGCCAAAGCACTAACGCTAATTGATGAAAATGCAATCGAAAGGCTCCCCGTGGTACGTGATGGGGACAACCCGAAAAAGGTCGTAGGTATACTTTCTCAGCGGGATGTGATGTCAGCGTATAATAGAGCTCTGGAAGCCCGCGGATTAAGGGAGAGGTTGACATCGCCCAAGGACTGATCTGTGAACTACCTCATTTGGCCTGGCGACCGCGAACCGCGCTTGCGCTCGCATGTCAGCCCACCGCTTCAAACGTTGCCGGCCTCCTCTAGATAAATTTCTCTATTTCCTTCCTGGCTAATGCGTCGGCAATTTCGTTTTCCTCATGGTTATTGTGCCCCTTCACCCAGTGCCATTCCACTTCGTGACGAGATGCGACCTCGTCCAGGCGCTTCCAGAGGTCGACATTTTTGACCGGCTTTTTCTCAGCAGTCAGCCAGCCCCTTTTTTTCCAACTTTTGAGCCATTCTGTGATCCCTTTCATCAGGTATTGGGAATCGGTCGTGATTGTGACCTTGCACGGGCGCCTGAGGGCTTCCAGTGCCATAATGGCCGCCATCATTTCCATGCGGTTGTTCGTCGTCGCGGGTTGGCCTCCGCTGAGGGACTTCTTCACCCCTTTGCACCGCAGAAGCGCAGCCCATCCGCCAGGGCCGGGGTTGCCCCTGCACGCTCCGTCAGTGAAAATTTCAACTATGTCGGTCACCATTCACGCTCCCACATCATCTTTCGGAGTCAACGAGGACGCCTCCCGCGAACCGCCCCTACGGCATAAAACCTTGCAACCATTCCTAACCGGGCTGAACCTTGACGAATACCTTTCGACTCCGCGGACCATCGAACTCGCAAAAGAATATCCCCTGCCATGTCCCTAGAGCTGCAGACCCGCCTGAAACGATCAAATGTACGGAACTTCCCACGAGAGTGGCCTTTATATGCGCGTCGGCATTCCCCTCCGCGTGCCGGTAGGAATTGTGATGCGGAACCAGTTGGGAGAGCTTCCCTATTATGTCCTGCACGACCGCGGGATCCGCGGCCTCGTTGATAGTAACTCCAGCCGTGGTGTGAGGCACGTACACCACAGCGATTCCCTCCTTGACACCGCTCTTCGAGATCGCTTCCTGGACCCGGGATGTGATGTCCGCAAACTCTATTCTAGATCCTGTTTTCACCTGTATGGTTTTCATGGCGTCCGCTCCTGTGAATGCTTGCAGGGCCAAAGGAGAGAAGAATCTGGGAGGCTCTTCCCTTGTAAGAAGGTGCCCTCGCAGATTCTTCTGTCTTTACTCATCAAAGGCCCCCGGTGCAGCGCATGTGACCTTTGACCGCAACACAAGCCCCCACTATAAGGCTGCGCTTCACGAGCTGGTCGGCTCGCTCGATACCTTGTTTCAGGGCGGTGTCGATTTCGTCAAGGGTCAGTTCCCCTACCTCAGAAGTGATTTCCACGCCTCTGAGATCTGTATTCGGATCAATAGAATCAGCCCGACATCTGCGGACTGCAGGGCTGACAATATAAGTGGCATTGGCCACAGCCGTGGCAGCCGCGTCGGCCAATGAGGCCCGAGAGGCAAATACAGTAGCAGCGGAAGCCACACCGCGGGTAAAGCTTCGGCCCCCAAGGCCGCTCGTGCATATTCCACGGATATTCATTTCAGAAGTAATCAGAACTCTACGTGTCACATCCGTACCATTCACGTCAGGCCGGATCCCCACTGTCACCGTCTCTCCAGACATCAACCGCAGGGCCACATCCCCTCCATTATTTACGACAACCTTGGTCAGACCTTCGCTTGCCAGGAAATCCGCCGTAGCATCGGCAATGGTTCCGGCGACAGCCGCCATGGGAGTGAGATCCTCATCCCCCACCAGACAAACAGCCTGCCACATTTCGTGAATCAACAGGCTCTTCGGAGGCTCAGGAAGCGTCAGGCCGGGAGCCTGGATCTCCGCTCTATGCTCTGCTATTTGTTCCAAGAATTTGATAGCTTCCTGCGCGGCCCTGCGACACGCTTCCGGTTGACTGATCCCGGCTGCGTATCCTTCTATAAACATTCGCATGGGCCCGCATTCCACGAGCACCGTGCCATCCCCCAGTGTAAGAATCCGGCTCTCCCAATAATTCGGCACTCTATTCCTTTGTCGCAAACGGCTTCATGGCTTCCACATGACCCCCCATTTCGCGGAAATCTTCCAGGGTCATGGTGTACTCAATCGGGCACACCGTAGCAGGTGTGGGAACCCAGGTGAATGCGCCGGGCATAACTTTCCCAACATCCACCATAAAGTTTATTCCGCCTCCCGGCAGCACGAAAGTGGGCGCGCCTCCGACGGTCAAGCGCGCCCGCATAGAGTGCACTGCCTGCGTGAGCTTTATGGGGTAGCGTGTCACCCCTGCTCGGGCGCTTCCTCCTGAGCCGCCACAATATATTCCTGAGACCTTGGATTCCTGGCAGGTGGCGGCTAGTTCGGCCACAGCTCCCTGTGCCTCCGGAGTCATGGGAATCTCTGCCACACCTCCATCCGCGCGTAGCTCCAACAGCGCAGCCTTCCGGCCGGTCGTTTCGGTAATAAGAATCCTCATGCCTGGTCTGGCCACGTTCATGTCAATTGATTCGATGACGTCTTTCGGGTCAAGTATTGAAGTTCCTCCCCATCCTTGGCCGTGATCGCCAAAGTACCTGCCCGGCGTGCTCCGTTTGAAACGCAGGTTCACGCCGCTGGGCCGCGCTCCAACGTACAGGCCCGCGGCGTGTTCGCTCATCAGACCTGTGAGATGGGAGTCCAGCACTATGACCTCATCGGCCACTTCCTTGAAAATATTGGCAAACAGTCCCAAAGTGGCGCTGCCGCAGCCGACGCGCATTACCTCGTCCACTGTTCCATCGATGATCGGGCGATTCCCCACTTGAAGTTCAAGTCGGCTGCCTGCCTCAATGCGCAACCTGACGTTCTTTCGGTTTGCAAGATCAGATACCAGTCTTGCCACAGTCATACCATCGCTGCTTGTAAGCAAGTTGGCGCCGCCGATGGAGAGGATTTTTGATCCGTATTCCTCGGTAGTGAGATGTCCCACCCTTTTCTTGCGAAAGAATATTCCGGCCCCTTCCTGCCCTATAGTGGAGTCTGTGTCCACTTTCAACTTTATGCCGGAATAGCTCAGAGGAGCTTCGGTCACCACGGTTACCACGTCAACTCCGTCAACCTTTGACTGGACGATGTGAGGCGCAGGCTTGCAGTCCGGGTACGTGGTCCCTGCGCCGATACCGGTGATAAGCGGCTGCCGTATGGCAGGCTTCCAATCCGGCCCAACCAGATGTTTGACCTCTTCGTACGTCTTAAGAGGAATGGTGCGCTCCAGAATGCCTCCGCGATTCATGAACCGCTGACACGCGCCTGTATAGCCCTCCTTGATGCGGCAACAGATAGGACAGGCTTCACAGGTTGCGGCCAACGGGGACGGCGCATCATCCGAGAAGATCGCTTCTTCCGGGCAGACCTTGAGACACGCTCCGCACTGAGAGCACGCGTCCCCGATGACTGCTATCTTCTTCGAGAGGGTTATTGCGCCCTGTGGGCAGTCCAGAACGCAGGTTCCACAGCCCTTGCACTTTTCAATGATTACCTGCATGCGCTTATCCGACTGAGTAGTGGACTAGATCCTTTCTTTCCGACGTCTCTCACAGCCAATCCCTGTTTTCTCAGACCACCTTAGCCTTTCTCACGGCTGGTGGCGTGTTTCGGCTGACCTTCACTTCTATCTTTCCATCGATCATGACCATGGAAACGCCCGGTATATCCCCGGCTTCGATTGCCTGCAGAGCGTCTGCGCCCACAGACCCCATTGGAGCGTCCATTGCGACCAGGTCAGCAGCCAGTCCTTCTCGGACGAACCCGGTGTTCAGGCCATATACTTTGGCCGTGTTCCCAGTTGCCATGCAAAGAGCCTGCTCGGCCTTCACCGCGGTCAGGGATGCTGCCGTGCAAATCACTCTCAGGATGCCAAGGGGCACAACGCCGGTCCCTGAAGGCGCGTCGTTGCCGATGATGAATCGATCCAGCGCGTTGTGCTTTAAACCCAAGTTCAGGGCCTCAAGCATGGCTTTCGGATTGCCGCAGTGCACCAGTTCGAGAATATACGAGGTTTCCTGAACAAGCTTGCGGATTTCCTCCGGAGAAACCGCTGTAGGTCCTCCGTTGACATGACAAGCGATATGCGGGTCCGTTGCTATGACCTGTGCGGCTGTGACGGTATCGCTGCCCGGTATTGAAGTGCCGCCGGTATGCATCATCACGATCATTCCATGCTTCTTGGCCCACTTAACCATGGGCACGGCATCTTCCGGAAATTTTACCGATCCGAGGCCGATCTCACCGACCACCTTCACACCCTCGCGGGCCATCTCAGCAAAGTCAGCCTCGGTCAATCCCTTCTCCAGGATTACCGAGCCGCCGAGAATCTTTGCGCCGCCGGGTCTGAAATTGGCAAACGATTTGGCTGCCAGTATGGCGAGCGCCTTGGTTCCGGCCGGATCTTTAGGCCTTCCGGGCAAGTGGACTTCGCCGGCTGATATTATCGTAGTGACGCCACCGTGGACCTCACTCTCCAAGAAACCTATCTGGTGCTGCCGTGGAGTGTAGTCACCGAATACCACGTGGCAGTGGGAATCTATCAGGCCAGGGGTGATTGTGCCGCCGGAGGCGTCAACCACGGTTTCCGCCCCAAGCGACTCAAGATCTGCGGCTTTTCCTATCCTCTTGATCTTGCCGTCCGCAACAAATATCGCGTCTGCATCCAGGACGGGATTGTTGATGTCTCCGCTAATGAGTGTCCCAATGCCCTTGATGAGAGTGCTTGCCATAAAACCTCCTTCTCTATATGTTCAGCCGCGCTGTACGCGCTTTTGGACTGGTTTCGCGATCGCGGCTGCTTTAATGACCCGCTCCAAGTTCGCCGGAAGATCGTATATTCTCACGCCCAGAGCGTCGGCGATAGCGTTCAAAATGGCTGGGGCGGTTGGTATGAGCGCCGGCTCTCCAACTCCCTTGGCGCCGAACGGTCCGGTGGGTTCAGGGTCTTCCACGATGATGGAAACTACTTCCGGCATGTCCGCACAGGAAGGTATGTGATAATCCTTCATGGATTCTGTCTTTCCAGGAATGAATTCCTCCATCAGAGCAAAACCGACCCCCATTGCAACACCGCTGTAAATCTGGCCGTGCACATTGCGCGGGTTGATCGCTTTCCCGACGTCATGGGCAGCAACTATCCTCAAAACCCGCACTTCACCGGACACAATGTTCACCTCGACCTCAGCGACATGGGTGGCAAACGCATAGGTGGCGTACGGGTCGCCTGCGCCGGTCTCAGGGTCCAGGGAAGTAGTTGCCGGGTCGAAATATCCCTGCCATTTAAGGGGGAGCCCTGTGCGGTGCGCCCGCTGTGCGATGCGTTCAAACGATACAGCATTCTCCGGATTTTCTCGTGAACAGACGCGGCCTGCTTCCACTATCAGGTCTCCCCGGTCGATTTTGAGAATCATGGCCGCTTCAGTTAAGAGCACTTCCTTGAGTTTCTTCGCGGCCTCAAGGACGGCATTGCCGGAAATATACGTCTGACGGCTGGCCGAGGATGCTCCTGCCGAGCTTGTGAACAGGGTGTCTGCCACCACCAGATGAACCTCCTCAGGACTGAGGCCCAATTCCTCCGCTGCGATTTGGGAGAGTACCGTAGAGGAACCCTGGCCCATCTCTGCAGCGCCGGTAAACAGAGTGATCCGCCCGTCCTCGGTCAGCTCTATGTGGGCTGTAGCAGGATTTTGCACGCCGGTGTTGCCGATACCGTATATCATGGAGCCAATGCCGACCCCCCTCCTCACGTAGGACTGAGAGTCAGCTATCTTTTTCTTTTGCACTCTGATTGTAATAGGGAGCGACCGCTTCGAGGGTGGCCCTTATGCCCACACTTGCCTTAAGTTCTTGCCTTGTTGATGTAAGCGAACCTATCCGATAGCAATTCCTGAGCCTGATTTCCAAGGGGCTTATGCCCAGAGCTTCGGCCAGCAGATCCATCTGCGATTCGTGTGCAAAGGCCATTTGGGGGACGCCGAAACCTCTCATGGCCCCGGCCATGGGGTTGTTGGTATAGGCGAACAGCGATTCAGCATAGAGATTGGGAACCTCGTACGGCCCAGTGGCATGAACCGCAGAGCGCGTGACTACCGCCAACCCATAAGAAGCATAAGCCCCGGTGTCCCCGATAATCCGAATGTCAGCGGCTACAAGCCTGCCATCTCGGGTGGCGCCACTCTTGTAATAAATCTTGAGGGGATGGCGTTTCGAGGTACAAAGATAAGCCTCTTCTCTGGTATAGACCATCCGCGCGGGCCTGTTCAAAAGGTAGGCCGCCAAACCCACGAAGCCTTGAACGTTTAAGTCCAGTTTCGAGCCGAAGCCGCCACCTGTCGCGGCCTGGATGATTCTGACCTTGCTCTCATCAAGGCCCAGCAGATCCGCAACGTCTTTTTGATCGTAGTGGGGATTCTGCGTGGACGCGTAGACAACGACAATTCCATCCGGGTCCACGTAGGCTAGACCCGCGTCTGGTTCAAGGTATGTGTGTTCGATGTGGGGGGTGGTATAAACCCGCTCCACTACCACATCAGCTTCTTTGAAAGCAGCGTCCGGGCTGCCGCGTTTTACCACACGTCTCCCAAGCAAGTTCCCTTTTTCGTGAATCAAGGGTGCGCCTGGTCTTAAAGCCTCTTCCGGGTCAAAAACCGCCGGCAGGTCCTCGTAAAGCACGGCTATGGATTCTACCGCTTGTTGCGCGGCTTCAGGGGTTTCAGCGGCAACCAATGCTATAGGATCGCCTATGCACCTCACCTTGTGGTCTGCGAGTAGGTGCTGGTCTTTGTTGATGATGCCGAGGCGGTTGCGGCCAGGGATGTCATCCGCGGTGAATATTCGGAGACAACCAGGCGTTTCCAAGGCTGAGGCAAGGTCGATATTTACAATGCGGGCATGCGGCCTATCGCTTCGTAGCGCTATGAGCGTTACCGCCCCTTCCATGTGCATATCGCCGGCAAATAGAGCTTCGCCCGTGACCCGTTCCAAGGCGCCCACTCTTTGAACGTTCGTACCGACAGTTTTCAAAATCTTCTTATGCATTGCAGCCCTGCTTGATAAATAGCTCGGTAAGCGCCTTGACAACTAAGCCTTCCACGGCAGGACGTTTATATTCGGTCGAGTCGCGCACGCCACTCCTGCGGACCATCTCTTGTGAGACTTTCTCCGCGGCCTCTTGAATCAGCAAGGGATCAGGGACCTTCCCTTTCAGATGATCTTCTGCTCCTGTCATCCTTGAAGGCTCTGGGGTGATAGACCCTAGCGAGAGCCTCAAGTCGTCTATCATGCCTCTTGAGTCCAGCCGGCCAATCACCGCGGCATTCATCCTTGCCACGGAGAGTGCTCTGCGTCTTGCAATCCTCTGGAAGCTCCAGCGATACTCATCTCCTAAGGGCTCAAGCATGAATCGCGTTATGACTTCACCCGGTTTCAGAGTGGTGCGGTACGGACCAATTATAACCGCTTCCAAAGGTTCGCTTCGTTCCGACGAAGCGGACCGAATCTGCGCCCGAGCCCGATGGACCAGCATAGGCGGCACGCTGTCCGCGGCGGGTGATGCGTTTGCAACGTTTCCACCGAGTGTTCCCACGTTACGGATCTGAACGCTCCCTACGCATCCGGCGGCTTGAGCCAATATCGGCGCCCATTGAGCTATCTGGGGGCTGTTTACGATTTCTGTGAAAGTCACCGCCGCCCCAATTGAAAGAGTCCCTTCCGTTACTGCGATTGTCCGCATCTCCTCCAGTCGGGAAACGTCCACCACGTATCTGCTTGCCACGTCTCCGTTCCTCACCGCAATCATCAGGTCGGTACCGCCAGCGATTATGGAAGTCTGGGAGCCGTGGTCTTCGAGAAAGTCTAAAGCTTCCTTCAGAGAGCGTGGCAGGATGTATTCAAAACGAGATCTCATTCACTCATCGTTTCAATAAAATGGATTTTCAGTAGGCAGCGCCTTAAGGGCCACCGTTAAGCAACGATTACGTTTGCTGTGCCGCAGGCTCGGGTAGGGGCGCACCTACTCGTGCGCCCTTCTGGGTGTAGTCGCATACAGACCTGGGCAGACACATAGGTCTGCCCGTACCGCTATCTCACGCTAGTGTTCGACAAAAAGCCAATGAAACCAACTACTCCTACAGAAAATGATTGTCCAAAATGGATCGTTGCGATGGTCACTTGGCCTTGCCAAGCGTCTTAGCCGCCTCTTCAGCGGCCTCCAAGATTTGCACGTAGCCCGTGCAGCGGCACAAGTTGCCGGAAAGTGCTTCCACCAATTCATTGCGTTCCGGGTTTGGGTTCCTATCCAGAAGAGCTTTTGCCGACATCAGCATGCCAGGCGTGCAATACCCGCACTGAACCGCTCCCTTCGACAAAAACGCTTCCTGGAGGGGGTGCAGAGCCTCGCCTTGTCGCAACCCTTCCACGGTCTCCACTTTCCTGCCATCCAACTTGGGGGCCGGCATCAGGCATGAGTCCACAGCGAGGCCGTCCACCAGAATGGTGCAGGCCCCGCATTCACCGATGCCACAGCCTTCCTTGGTACCCTTCAGGCCTAACTGCTCTCGGAGCACCGCAAGAGCCGTGTCCCACGGTATTACCTCGATCTCCACAGGCTTTCCGTTCAGGGTAAAGGAGATCTTTAAAAGAAGTGAGGTTCTATCGTGGTAATTCCCGTCCATGATGGATGTCCTATTATATAGCGAGATACGATTTCTTGATATGTGCGTTGTTCATAAGTTCCGAGCCGGACCCTTCCATTATCACCCGTCCGTTCTCCAGCACGTACCCTCGATCTGTCAATTCCAATGAAGAATGAACGTTTTGCTCAACCAGCAACACAGTCAGGCCCGTGGCAGCAATTTCCTTGATCGTCTCGAAAACCTTGCCTACCAGTATCGGCGCTAACCCCAGAGAGGGCTCGTCGAGCAGCAACAGTGAAGGTCTGGACATCAGTGCCCGCCCGATCGCCAACATTTGTCGTTCACCCCCGCTGAGGGTGCCGGCCTTCTGGTCCAGACGCTCGTGCAGTCTCGGGAAAAAGCTGAAGATCTGCTCGAGGCTCCTGTTCCTTTCTGCTCGTGCGGACTTGATGTATGAACCCATTTTCAGGTTGTCCAGAACGCTCATCTCCGAAAAGACCCGAGCCCCTTCGGGCACAATAGTGAGGCCAAGCTGAACCACTTTTTCAGGAGGCACACGGTCAATAGGTCGGCCGTTGAAGTTGATCGACCCGGTTCCGGGATGCAGAAAGCCGACCACCGTATTCATAAGAGTGCTCTTGCCTGCTCCATTGGGGCCGATGACCGTGACGATTTCTCCCTTGTGTACCTCCAGGGTTACGTCTCGCAGGACTTGAACATCTTTGTAAGAGACGTTGATATGGTCAACTTGTAAGAGTGCTTCGTTCATACGTCGTGCATTCCATGCTCTTCAACATGAAGAGAACTTGCAGCCCAAATAAGCTTGGATAACTTGCTCGTTGTTGACTACGTCGTTGGGGGCGCCTTCCGCTATCTTCGCCCCGTAATTCAGCACAATGATCCTGTCTGATATGCCCATGACCGCGCGCATGATGTGTTCGACAACGATGAGTGATTTCCCTGAGTCGCGAATCTTGCGCAACAGTTCCAGGGCTTCATCAATCTCGTACGGGTTGAGCCCCGCCATATTTTCATCCAGCAGCAGCACGTCTGCGCCGGTGACCAGAGCCCGCGCTAATTCTAACCGCCTGCGTGCAGGAACAGAAATGGAAGTGGACGGTTTGTCGCTATGTTCGGCCAATCCCACCAATTCAAGAACATTTGCCGTCTCTCGCCGGGCATCCGACATGTTGAGCTGACCGCCGTGAAGTGCGCCCACCAAGACATTCTCGAATACCGTCATAGCTCGAAACGGTTCCATGATCTGAGAGGTCTTTGCCATTCCCAGCCTGCAAATCTTGTGGGGCCTCATCCCGGCGATTTCGTGACCGTTGAAGCACACTCGGCCCGTATCAGGTCGGTATATCCCTATGAGGCAATTAAAGAGCGTGGTTTTCCCTGCGCCATTGGGGCCGATCATGCCGAGAATTTCCCCACGCTCAAGGGAAAAGCTCACCATCTCAACGGCCATTAAAGCCCCGAAGCTCTTGCTAATGTCTATGCATTCAAGAACGGCCATGAACCCGCCTTATGCCAACTCCATAGCTAGAAAGCTACAATGAAGCATGAAAACGCTTGAAACGTTGGTGCCACGGATGTGCCGTCCGGCTCTTCCGTGCCTCGCAAAAAAGCAAACGACTTGATCATTCCGTCAGATGAAACGAATACCTCTCCGCTCCTTGATGGTCCCTACTATGCCGTTTGGCATAATGAGGATTATGACAATGATAATGGCTCCCACCAAAATCATGTAGTCTTCTACAAATGTGGCGCCCAGGTACTCCGACAATAGAGTCAGAAAGGAAGCGCCCACAATGGGTCCAAGAAAGGTTCCCATTCCTCCCAGCAGGGTCATTATGACCATTTGCACGGTCTTGTGAACGTTGAAAACGTCCGTGGGAGTTATGTAGGTGATCCAGTAAGCTTCAATACCGCCCAATAGCCCGAGAAAAAACGCACTTGTCACATAGGCGCGCAGTTTGAGGCCCGTGGTATTTACTCCCGCGATCTCCGCCGCGGGTTCCGCTTCGTGAATTGCTTTCAGCCCGTACCCGAATTTCGAGTGCTCGATACTGTAGTGGAGCAGGACGATCACAAAAGTCACCGCCAAAACACAGTAAAAAAAGAACTCATTGTTGTGATCGCTCAAAGGAAGTGTAATGCCGTAGCTCCCCTCGAAAAAGGTCACGCCGAACGTCCGATCGAATTCCAACGAAACCTGTTTCATGGTTTCCGCAAACGCGAAGGTAGCAATGGCAAAGTAGGCGCCTTTAAGACGAAGGGTCGAAATACCTATGGGAAGGGCCATCAGCGCGGCCACCACCCCCGCCAGGATGACCGATGGGAAAAACAAGGCTCCATATTTCGTCATCATAATGGCGGTGGTATATGAACCCAGACCGAAATAGACCACAGGCCCAAAATCAATATAGCCTGTGTAGCCGCTCATGAGGTTCCAGCAACCTGCCATACCGATCCAAAGGAGCACTATGGTGGCGATGCGCAGAGAGTATTCAGAAGTTACAACTAGAGGAAACAGACTCACCGCCACAGAAGCGGAGATGAAGGTTACCCAAAACTTTTTCATGGACCTATCGTGCATCATTAGGATTCCGGAGACTGCACGGTCATTGTCTCGTCAAAGTAAGGCGGCCCTGCGCATGTCACTTGCGAATCCATCGCTTGTCTTCGGGGAAACGACCTCAAGATCCGCTCCGATTGGCTGTCACATCCAAGATTGTCGCTGCTTGACCCAGAGTCTTCCAACTGTGAGTGATCCCGGCTGGAATTAAATATGTCTCCATAGGCTTGACCAGTCTTGTATCTTCGCCGATTGACATCTCTATCTCGCCCTGTATCACTACTCCGCATTGATCGAAAGGGTGGTCGTGCGGAGGGCCTTCCTTGTCGGCCGCAATTTGCATAAAGGCCATAGTGAGATTTGCCCCGGTCTCTACCTTGCTAAAAATGCCGGGACGAAATTCGTCGAGTTTCAGCGTCTTCAAGTCCCAAAAAGCCATTTCGATCACCTTTTCCGCCGCTGCCCGGTTTAGCTCAGGTACGCGACAGCGCATTGGCATTAGGCCGCTAGACCTTTGCCCACGATGCCGGTGGGACGAAAAATCAACATGAAAAACAGGATCAAAAAGGTAATAGCTACTGAAATCCCTGCACTCAGATACGTAGCAGTCAGAGACTGGGCCACACCCAGGATCAACCCCCCCAACAGCGCGCCGGGCATGTATCCCATGCCTCCTAGCACTACGACACAGAACGCGATTATTGTGTACCCCAGGCCCATTTCCGGAAAAATGATCACAAACGGACTAATCGAAGCGCCTGCCAGTCCTGTGATGGCAGCTCCGATGCCGAAGGTAATTGCATAGATCTCCCGGATGTTGACTCCCATCAGCCGCGCCACCTCCTTGTCCATCGAGGTAGCACGGATAGCACGTCCGGTTTCAGGTACGACCCAGGAAGAACCACAAGGCCGCTATGATGATCAGGGCCAAACAAAACGTAATCAATCTGGATAAGGGCACGTTAAGCCCCCAAAAGGCTGCGTTCATACCTGAATAGGCCGTGGTGATCGATCTGAAGTCGTGCGTCCAGAACTTCAAGGCCAGATTGGCCACCATGAGGTGAATCCCGAAGGTCAGGATGTAGCTCATTATATGAGGTTGTTCAATTACGCGATTTATTATGTATTTCTGCAATAAATAACCAAATACGAACAGAAACACCATTGCGAACGGAGTGGTCACATAGGGATCCATATTGAGGTATACGAACATCCAATATGACGTGAAGGCCCCCAGCATTATCAATTCACCGTGGGCCAGGTTCACCACACCCATCACCCCGAAGATCAGGGAAAAGCCAGCCGAATAGGCGGCATATACGCCGCCCAGAAGCAGGCCGTTTATGATGGCTTGAAGTAATACAGTGTCCATTGCTTAAAACACCACGGTTACCGAAACCACTCGCAACCTAGAGTTGTTGGCGACGACTGCATTGCGGACTCTCTCATACCCACCGCGCCGTCACCGTCTTTTCGTCCAAGAAGAGCCTCATGGAGGCCATCCTGCTCTTGGCCCCGCCAAAGAAGGACTTGCGTTTCGAGCCGAGGGGAAAGAAGGCGTACGGCTGGGGCACGCCAACGTTGATTCCGACGTTTCCGACGTTGACTTCCCGCGCGAACTTCCTGGCATTTCGGCCGCTCTCCGTCATGATGCAGGCAGAGTGGCCCAGGTCAGTCCCGGAGTTGATAAAATGAATGGCTTCGTCTAGACTTCCCACCCGAATCAAGGCCGCTACCGCACCGAATGCCTCTTCCTGGGCAATGTTCATATCAGGGTGAACATTCTCGATGATGGTCGGGGCCAGGAAAAAGCCCTTGGACAACTCCGGTGGCAGTACCCAGCCGCCATGCACCATTGTAGCCCCGGCAGCCAGACCTCGATCTATCCAGGCGGCGACCTTTTCCCGCCCTGCGGCGGTGCAATACGGGCCCATGTCGGTCGATTCATCCAGACCGTAGCCGAGTTTCATGTTCCTGGCCATCTCGACGAGCCCCTTTTTGAATTCGTCGTAGATGTCGCCCACTACCATGACGTTGTCGGACCCAAGACAACGCTGACCTGTCATGCCGAAGCATCCCTGACGCACGAAGGGAACGATGTTCTTGACGTCGACATCAGGCATGATCACCACGGTGTTCTTCCCATTGCCGTTGATAGAGGAGTTCTTGCCGAGTTCGCCGCAAAGTTTAAAAAGCTCCAATCCGGCATGTGATGAGCCGATAAAGCCCAGGCCCTGAATCTCGGCCTGCTGAAGGATGTACTTGTTGATTTCTCGGCCCCCGTGGATCAAGTTGATGGCGCCCTTGGGCCAACCAACCTCCAAGGCGACTCGAGCAATGTACTCCGCTGCCACGGGGTCCTGACGGCTCGGGCTGACCACCACAGAACAGCCCGCGGCCAAGGCATAGGGCACAAAGGAGGACCATGCGTGCATGGGAATGTTTCCCGGCGTGACGATCAGGAAAGCTCCCACGGGTTCCCAGGTCAGCCACATGTCAATGCCGTTGGCCAAATTGTCGATATGCTCGTTGCGGGCCGCCATGCCGTATGCCGCTGAGCACGCTGATTCGATATTTTCAATCACGCGACGGACCGAGCCGATAGATTCCTTGATAGTTCGGCCGTGGTCTTGGGTGAGGACGCGGGTCAACTCGTCAAAACGCTCCTCGAATTTCTGGCGCATGTCGAAAAGCATCTTGGCGCGCTCGCGGAGAGCGATTCTCTTCATAGCTTCAAAGCCACGTTGGGCCGCTTCTACCGCGGCCCTGGCTTCTTCCTTGGTAGCCGTGGGAAACTCGGCGATGACTTCTCCGGTGGCCGGATTGACGGTCTCATGGATCTGGGTGGACTTGGAGTCCACCCACTCGCCGTCTATCAGCAATCTGAGTTTTCCGTAATGCGGCTTGACTTCAGGTATCAGAGCCATTCATATCTCCCTTTGGCGTTCAGCCCTTACCGTTCCTTCCAGGGCTTGAACGGATACCTGATCTTGGATTCAGCGAATTCCAAGGGGAAAACATTCTTCAGCTTTCCATCCTGAATCTGAACCGCAACGGGTGGATGCGCCACATTGGCCCCGTCAGGACCAAACTGGATTTTTCCGTAAAAAGTGTCAAAGACCCCGGTATGGAGCTTTTCCATGATGGCTTGCCGGTCTTTCTTGGAGAGAGGCGGCTTAAGACCCAGTTCCTGAATCACCATCTGCTGCGCCTCGGCTCCGCCGACTGAAGCTGCTTCCACGTAATCCGGATGCCGCTTGAAGCGTTCAAAATAAAGCTTGTTGAAATCTGCCGCTGATCCAAAGATCTGGTCTTTGTAAGGCATATTGGGGGTCCATTCGGAAGCTGCTATGACTGTACTCGGCATCGCCCTTCAGATCCTCGATGAACTTTGGAACGGTAGGCCCGTAACTGAACGCGACAGCCTTTGGGCTGAAATCTATCTCCTTCATTGCCTTTATGGTCTTCATGGCCACCAGTAGATGCGACCCCACAAACAGGACGTCGGGATTCTTGTTCTTAACTTTCGCAAGCAAGGAATTGTAGTCTTCCAGGGCCATGGGGAAGAGTTCATAGTGAATTACTTCGATGCCGTTTTCAGCACAATATTTCTTGAATCCCTCGCATGCCAGCGAAGTGAACAGAATATCGGCCCCTACGATTGCGGCTGTCTTGGGTTTGGGATTCACCGCTTTAAACATCTCAACACAGCCCCGAACTTCCTCGGTAGCCTTACCCAAGGTCGAAAAGTAATACTTGAAGCCTCTTTCGAACAGCTTGTTTGAGCTTGCCCCTCCGCTGATGAGTGGGTATCCGTTCTTCTCTGCAACCGGGCTTGCGGCAAAGAGCGCGTTGCTCCCGAATCCGCCCAGGAGGAGGTCCACCTTGTCGCTGACTATTAGCTGTTCCGTCAACTTGGCGCCGGTGGAAGCATCGCTTTTGTCGTCGTAGAAAATTAACTCAACCGGATGGCCGTTAATGCCGCCCTTCGCATTTATCGTCTCCATCCAGAGAGTGTACGCATCTTTTACGAGGCTGCCGTCCTTGCCGAAAACCCCGGTCAACGAAACAGACACACCGATGCGAAACGGTTGAGCATCCTTGGCTTGAGCGGCCATCCCGAACAGAAGGCCGGTGGCCAGCAGAATCCCCAATGTCATGAAAGCTCTGCGATACATGTCACCCTCCTCTCGTCATTGGAAAACGTTTAACCGACGGAAACTGTCCCGGTGTCTCTTCACCGGGGCGAATCGGAAATCAAAAAGTGGGCGGACTGATTACCCAGACCACCACGGTGTCGACATTGCCTGGATTCGTCCAACTGTGAGGTTGGGACGAATTGTAGTAGAAGCTCTCATTCTCTCTCACTAAATGGAGCGTGCCGTCAAGATCGATCTCCAACTCCCCTTTTATAACCAGACCGAACTCCTCGCCCACATGGCTATAAAGGCCGTGCGACCCACCACCCGGCTGAATGGTAGTGTAAAATGGGTGCATCCGTTTGTTTCTTCGGGTTCACCACGAGGGATTGGATTTCCGCGTTCCATCGATCCAAAGAGAGAGTGATCCGTTGGTCCTGCTTAAGGACCACGGGATCATCATCCTGACCCTCCACGAAAAAGTCTGTAATCTTACTCTGTAACGCGCTGGCGATTCTTTTCAGGCTGGCTATGGACGGAGATACCCGACCGTTCTCTACCTGAGATAAGTACGCGTCGGTGCAGCCGACCTTTTCTGCGAGCTGCTTGAGGGTCAGATGATTGCTCTGCCGGTGCGATTTGATCCGTTGACCTATGTCTATTTCAAGCGCCATAAGAACTTCGCCTGCCCAATAATTAAGTATTTCTTAAGATAAGAAGTATCGCTTAGTCTTGCCGGCCTGTCAATTTAAATGTTCGTCAAGTGATAACTATGCTGTTATACAGGCGAAACTTAGCATTTCTAGAGAGAAATTCCTGGTTACCAGGCTTAAACATTGCGTCATTCCCGCTTACGCGGGAATCCAGGCTGGACCCCGTTTCGGGGTCTGGGGTCAATGCTGTTGACTTAAGAGATTTCCATCTATCAGCCTCGTCACCCCGGCGAAGGCCGGGGTCCAGGGAAGATTAAGAAAACCTGGATTCCAGCGCACGCTGGAATTCAGGCTTCACAATCTCGCGTTCCGCACAGGGGTCGCTACCAACTCTATGCTAGGGCCCGGCGTTCCTGCCAGCCGGAGTGGCCTAGATTTGGTAAAAGAACACCTTGGTCGTTTCGCAGCAAGCACAGCGCGATAAAAACGGCCAGGACACCGTGCGGAAGCATCCCGGAAAGAGCGGTCCAAAAACGCTCTTGATCGGCGCTGCCGAGCCTGTACATTATCAGGATGCTCCATCCCAGACCGATCCAAATGAGTGCCTGCTGGAAGAAAAGCGTCAGCCAGGGGGGTACTGTGATGATGAGCTGCCTGAATATCTCGAATTGAAATGTTTCGCTAACCAAAATGGGCAATTGCACGCCGAGGTTTATGAGGTAATAGAGATGAAACGCGGTGAAACCGGTAAGCGCCAACGGCAACAGGGCAAGGCCATATCGCGAGTAGTTGTCCATGAAGGAATCGTCAAAGACTTTGTGCGACAAAGCTGCTGCGAGCAACAACAGCAGGTTGAAGCCGATTACAAGAGCCAGGAAGAATATGGTAAATTTGCCTATTTCCGGCAGAGGCAAGAACCCCGTCACTTGGCCGTAAACAGGCATTTTGCTCAGCATCTCGCTCAGCAACCCGCTGATCATGCCGACGATGAGGAATGCTGTGCGGCTGTTCGTGTGCCGCATCTCCCATATTTCTTTCCCGGGTACACGGAGGTTCAAGTTTATGGCGCCGTGCGGACAGTTTTTCACACACTGGCCGCAAATCTTGCAAAACCTGTTACTGTGGAGTTTCGGAGCAACTTGCCCAAAGGGGCATCCCTCCCTGGTCGGAGTACCCAGGAAGCACTCGTTTGACGCGCACTGGGAAATGCAGACATTACGATCTGCACGAAGTTCCAGGGGTGAAGCCTTTGCCAGGATGCCAACCATCCCGCCAAGACCGCACAAGTAGCGGCACCAAGATTGCCGCTCAAAGATGACCCCGACCACGACAGCCGAAACCAGCATGGTTAATAGCAGCAAACCGAGGTTGAAAGGCGAACTCCGTATGTCAGTCGCGGTTTCCAGCCAGATTATGAATAAGACGGCTACCACAACAAACAAGTCGCTGCGATTCTTCAGCGCCTGAGGAAACGGTCTCTCCAGCGCGATAATCTTCTTGGCGAGCTTGCTGAGTGTACCGATGGGGCAAAGGGAGCACCAAAAACGAGCCCACACAAACGCGCCTATGATCAGTGTCGGCCATCCGACCGCCCAACTGAACAGCGCAGCAGGATTTTTCATGGGATCAGCCGGACCCAGGAACAACAGCACGAGCAGAATGAAGAAGAATGGCGTGGCAGCACTCTGGAAAATCGCGGGGAACAGAGGGCTCCTCACTGCTTGGTATACCGGTTGAAACCTGAGGAGATTGAGTCTCCCCTGTCCCTCGATTCGTTTGAGGTCGAAGTAAATATCTTGAGGCTTAAGTTCACCCCCTTCGGACACAAGGACGGCTCTTTTCAGGGTAGTGGAGAGTTCCACATCGTTGCCGGGCCAAGAATAATTAACGAGGGTCTTAAGGGTTTCTTTCGGCAGCTTGGCGATATCTTTGCGGAGTTCCTGGCAGTATTGATTCAGGTAATGTTTGACGAGGCCCGGTATTTCTCGTCGACGGCTTCTCAAGGGGGGGATGATTATCGAACGGTCCTTCAGCCCGTACAACAGGGGATGCCGCTCCGGCGAGATCTCCTCCACAGGCAGAGTAGTGGTGGCAACGAGCCGGATCTGCACCTGTTGGTCGGTTGATCCGTCGAATCTCCGAAAGTTGCCTCCTGTAACGGCCTCGAGAAGCTTTCCCTGCATTTCTGCGGTGAGCTGTTCAGTCCCTCGGACAAGCAGCGTCCCATCTTCGGTCAGTTCGATATATCCCGGTGTGGTCTTTGAGCCTTCTCCATCGACCTTTTCTTCGGACCCGAAGAACAGCCGAATCTGCTCTTCCGTAGGATGGGCCTCGCTCTCAGAAGCATCAGGCCCCCCTGCGCCAAAAGTTTGGTCCGACCGAGTTCTCAAAAGGTCAAGCAGCAGAAAGACGCTTTTGTAATGGTGGCTGAGCCTGAACAGAGCGTGGGCAAGCACTTCCTTCCCCACGCCGGTCTCTCCGATTATGAGGACGGGGCCGTCTGAATGAGCCAATTCTTCGAGTTTCGCTGTTAGGTGGCGACGAACGTAATCCCCGATCACGTAATCCGGGAATATATGCTCCTCCCGGCTTATGAGAGACTGTAGAGCCTTCCTTTTGGCCTTACTCGCAAGAACGCTTCGATCCAGCCGCATTATCTTGCGGGCCAAGTTCCGCACCAGCGTCATGGTGAGGTCGGGATTGTCACGCAAGATTTCTTCGAACTCGTTAGCGGAAATCTCCAATACTCGACAAGGCTCGTCGGCCACCAGCGCCGAATTCGCCGGGGATGGGCTCCCTGTGAGGAAGCTGATCTCCCCGAACAAGTCCCCCGGCCTAAGAACGTCCACAGCGATCTCTTGGGCATCGCCATCCCGGAGCATTACACTAGCCTCGCCGGAAATTAGGAAACGAATCCGTTCCCCAATGTCACTCGGCGCCATTAACGTGTCGCCCGGATTGTATTCGTGCAGCGTCCCCTTTTCTTTGACCAAAAGTCTAACGTCTACCGGGAGACGCTCCAGGGGATCAAGTTTCAGTTCATTCGGGTGGGGGATTTTCAGCATATTTAAAAGACGCTGGAAGGGACGTGAAAATCGGGAATCGAAACTATCTTATTCGATAGCTAGTTATTATAGCTAAGTTACGGCCGTTTCACAAGAACCTCCCCCTCTGTTCGAGCACGGTCCCCTCGGGCGCCAAACATTTCAAACAGCCTGGGACGCCCAATGTTTGAGATCTATACCAGGCCTGGTTCGCTTGGCTTGTTAGGCAAGGTGTTTGTACCAGACGTACGAGCCCAGAGTAGAGACGACTGCTAAAGCGCTCAAGATGACCGCACAGCCGATATCCCTAAATAACCCGAGTTCTTTGTAGGCAGCGGCTCTGTCCAGAAAGGTGAAAACGGGCAACAATCAAGCCGCAGGATTCAGGCCGTATGCGAACGCATACCGGCGTCTACAGCGGGTTGGGATACATCCCGATCACCAGCTAGGAGTCGGAATGAAGTATGACGAGGTCAATCAGTTCACCAATGTCTTCGGCCAAGATCAACTCCACGCCTTCAGTTACATCGTTCGGTAAGCTGTTTACATCGACTTCGTTCCGCTTGGGAAACACCACACTCTTCAGGCCCGCGCGTTGCGCGGCCAAAACCTTTTCACGAATCCCGCTTACAGCCAGCATCTTTCCGTTCAGGGTAATTTCTCCGCTCAGGCCGACGCTGCGCCGAGCGGGTCTAGAAGTGAGCAGAGAAATCAGCGCCAAGGCAATCGTCACTCCTGCCGATGGCCCGTCTTTGGGAACCGCACCAGCCGGAATGTGGATATGAATATCATGTTCAGAAAAGAATTCAGGATCTATCCCGAAGAGACCAGCGTGACTCCGGACATAACTCAATGCCGTCTGGGCAGACTCCTTGAGAACAGCCCCCAGGGAACCGGTCAGGATTAGCTGTTGGCCGCCCTTCATGCGGGTGGCCTCTACAAAGATGATCTCTCCGCCGAATTCGGTCCAAACTAGGCCGGTGGTGACGCCGACCTGATTTTCAGTTTCCAGCGCCTCGTGAGAGTATTTTCGCGGACCCAAGAATTCTCCCACAAGGTCTTCATCCACAGTCGAGCGAAAAGACGCATCGTTCCCTTTCAAGCAGATGCGTGCCAGCTTCCTGGCTATGTTGGCGATTTCGCGTTCGAGATTCCTCAGCCCTGCCTCCCGCGTATGATCGTGAATAATTTTCGCTATGGCCTGATCAGTGAAATGTATGCTCCGACCAGTCAAACCATTGTCCCTCAATTGGCGGGGGATCAAGTAGTCTTTCGCTATCTTCCTCTTTTCCTTTTCAGTATAGCCGGGAAAGGTTATCACTTCGAGACGATCCAGGAGGGGCGTAGGGAGGTTCTCGACTACATTGGCCGTGGCGATAAACATGACGGAGGACAGATCGAAAGGGACGTCCAGATAATGGTCTACAAACTGATGGTTCTGCTCGGGATCGAGTATTTCAAGCAAGACGGACGCGGGATCGCCCCTAAAGTCCTGACCGATTTTGTCGATCTCATCCAGCATGAACACGGGATTCTTGAGGTCCAACCGTTTCACTTCGCTAATTATGCGGCCGGGCATGGCCCCAACGTAGGTCCTTCGGTGGCCCCTCAGCTCAGCTTCATCACGCAACCCTGCGAGCGAAAGCCGCAGGAATTTCCGCTCCATGGCATCCGCGATGGCCTGTCCGATAGACGTTTTTCCCGTTCCCGGTGGGCCTGAAAAGCAGAGGATGGGCCCACGTGTGATTTGGGTATGACGCTTCTTCTCGAGAATCCGATTAACGGTAACGCGCAGGTCATCCAGTTTGAACGGTTTGGCAAGGTAGTATGCGGCTCCTTTGGTTAAGGCGTCCACCGCGGAATCTACGGTGGCATACCCCGTAACCATAATGATGTCGGTCAAAGGCGTCGTTCGTTTTAGGGTCTCCAGGAGTTGAAGTCCGCTCATTTTCTCCATTTTCAAGTCGGTGATAATAAGATCAAACTCCTGTTTTTCCACTTTCTCCAGAGCTTCAACCCCGTTGCACGCGATCTCCACAAGATGGCCTTGCTTGGCTAAGACATGCTCGATATTTGTGCGGGCAATTTCCTCGTCGTCGACCACAAGAATGCGAAAGGTTCTCATATTGCGGAGTGTTCTAACGGCAAGGTATTCCAGGATCCGCTCTTTAACCAGGGCCAGACCGTAATGTCGGCTTTCCAGGACACGCTCGGCCCTTTCGATGTCCAAGTTGTCCTCCGTATAACGGTTCCACGGCAGGGATACGAGGTAATCGAGGTAAGTTGTGCCGATGGAGTATTCCGCGGCGGACGGATCTGTCTTCTCGAGCCTCTCCAACTCCTTCAAGGCCACCCCGGCTACGTTTTCCGGTAGCCGTGCTTTTTCTACCGCGGTCCGGAGATCGAGAAGATCTTGAGGCACTGAGGGTTGGTGTTCCTCGCTTTTCCTGAAAAAGGCCATTATGAACCTCTCGCCGTCGTAGAACCTTAATTGCCGATTATAGGAGGAAAACGCCGGCGTCACAACAGGATTGATTTGAGGATGGTCGAGAAACATGCTTTTCTCGCAAGATTCAGTGGAAGCGTAACCGTTGCATTGTGTAACGTTTCTTGGGCTGGTGCAATAAGAGATAAGCCGTTGAAACCAAATTGGTAATGTCACGTTTCTTCCATAATGTTGCTTATCGCAACACTTGAATGTTCCCACGGGACCACCCACTTCCTACTTTCTAATGCTGAAAGTAAGCAATAAAGCCGTATTCTTGATTTGGCACACTATTTGATAGTACAAAGGGCGACCCGAATACCGATGCCCTGGAGGTCGACATGAGATCGTGGAGAGAAAAGTTTCAAGCAATGGCAATGGCCGTAGCTTTCGCCGAAGAAGGGGAATGGGACACTGCCCAATCCCTCTCGAAATACTCTTTCGCGCGGCGCACGACGAGGCCCGTAAAGACCCATAAACGGGCTGAGGAGAGAGCCAAGAAGCAACTGTACCGGACATGACCTACAAAACAGGCGCTCGTGCTGTAGGCTTTGGGCCGAGCACTGCAATTTGTTCGATCACATCGAGTGAAAAATTCCAAGTTTGGAGGCACATTATGGCGGCTACACATGGCGCAACAAAGAAAAAGCCTGTGGCAAAGACCATTGTCTTTGGCGCTGTCACCGCAGCCCTTTATGCCGCGGCTTTCTGGAATTCCGATTACATTCTGCAGCTTTTCACAAAGGGCGGCTATTATGCGGCCCTGCCCATTGCAACGGTATTTATCGTCTCCTTCGCGCACGGAACATTTGCAAGCAATCTCTGGTCGATGCTGGGCATCGAAGCCATCACGAAGCAGCCGGCAAAACGACCGGAAGTCAGACCTGTCCCGCGTCCGGCCCAAAGGCCGCGGCCGCGTGTACGCTTGAGTGTGTAGTTAGCATTTAATCAGGAGGACATCCCCATGCACGATTTGGCCCTGGAAGGCGTAAAATTCATAGATCTCACTTGGATGAACATCGGTTTTTTGTTTGTGGTGGGTTTCATCGGCGGCCTGGTGAGCGGTTTCATTGGCTCCGGAGGCGCATTCGTCCTTACTCCGGGTATGATGAGCCTCGGAGTCCCCGCTGCGGTCGCGGTGGCCAGCAACATGTGTCACAAATTTCCCAAAGCCATGGTCGGGGCGTACAAGAGGTACAAGTACGGCCAGGTTGACTTGAAGCTTGGCCTCGTAATGGCTGCTTCGGCTACAGTTGGAGTGCAAGCAGGCATAAAGATCCAAGAGATGATCTTGGCAAAATGGGGGGAGGCCGGCTCGAACCTCTATGTGAGCCTCTCTTTTGTACTGGTGCTCATCGTTGTCGGAGGTTATGTCTTCTATGATGCCTGGAAAACGCTCAAATCCGGTGCGGGGGAGCAAGTGTCGTCCCTTGCGCTCAGGCTCCAAAAGATTAATCTGCCTCCCATGATTCATTTCAAGACCGCAGGCCTGACGATATCGTTATGGTTCACCATACCCGTGGGGTTTGCCACCGGAATGTTGGCCGCAACAATAGCGGTGGGTGGCTTTATCGGCGTGCCGGGGATGATCTACGTCGTCGGGGCTTCCGGGTTGATTTCGTCGGCAACTGAGCTTGTGATCGCCTTTCTTATGGGGCTTGGCGGTTCGGTGAAGTGGGCCATTCACGGCATGGTAGATATCAGGCTCACGCTGATCATCCTTGCCGGTTCCCTTCTGGGAGTTCAACTTGGCGCCATAGGCACTACCTATGTAAAGGAGCACATGATCAAAGTGGTTATGGGTACCATCATGATCGTGGTGGCCGTGAGCCGGGCGCTCGCGGTGCCCCAGTATCTGGAGCAACTGGGCTTCATATCCATGTCAAAGTCAACTATTCACATTCTCGATTTGGCCAGTTTCCTTATCATGTGCCTGGCACTGGCAGTGGGCGCGGTCATCATCCTCGGGGCCATGTGGAAAGGCAGACGCGCAGCCGAGCCGGATGCGGCGCCGATTGTCACTGAAAGTTACGAGCACGTTTGATCGAATGGGTCTTCGAGGCTGGATCGTCACGACCATTACCAGCGAGGGAAATTGACAATGAAAGTGTTAGTTGCCATTGATAAAAGTCCTGAATCGCACATGGCGCTTGCGTACACATGTCATCTGCTCGAGCATTTCGATGCTGATGTACACGCTCTGTACGTGAAACCCGACGAAGTCGAAGTCGGACCCGAAAGTTTCTACGCTCCGTTCTTTTCAAAGGACGGCCTCAAGGACTGGATCGATTCCGACGCGCTTCAAGTCCAGGAAAAAGCTCTAAACTCATGCCAATACTGCCTCGCGGGCAAAGTTCCCTGCGAGCCGTTGATAGCCACGGGAGATCCTGCGGAAGAAATCCTTGAGACCGCACAACAAGGGGATTACGACATGATTGTGCTCGGTTCGCACGGTCGCTCGGCATTGAGGGGCTTTCTGCTGGGCACCGTCCATGCCAAGATTCTGCACCACACCAAGCAGCCAATACTCATAGCCAGGGACTTCCGCGAAATCAAAAGGGTCTTAGTGGCATATAGAGGTTCGCAATGCGATCAGGACGCGCTGAAATTCGTGGGCCCGCTCCTGGCGCGGAAAAAGCCCCAAATTACCGTGCTCCATGTTCAGGAGAACGGCCGGGGAGCAAGTGGCTGAGTTTGCTCAAGCGTGCCTTCTCGAAGGAAACCGGACATTGAAAGACCTTGGCCATGAACCGGAAATCAAAACCAAGAAGGGCGAATACGTGGATGAGGTACTCCAGGAGGTGAAGAGTTCGCCGTATGACCTAGTCATACTGGGGGCTTACGGCCACAGCAAGCCGAAGTTGCTGCGGATGATAAGCGACGAGGCCCTGAATCTGGTGCGTTCCACCACACGGCCCGTGCTCGTCTTCAGGAATAAAAGCGAGGCTTGAAGACGGGAAGATTTTCTACGGTAAACGGTTAGTAACAATAGTTTGATTATACATCTCGGGGTTGCCAGGGAATGGCAACCCCTTTTTGATTGGCTTGCAAAGATGCCGCGGGGCTACTCAAGTTCGTACCTTTTGATCTTGCGCCACAAAGATACCCTGTCTATGCCCAAAGTATCTGCCGCTAAAGTTTTATTTCCGCCGGTTTCTGCCAACACCTTCTGGATGTAGTCGATTTCCTGTTCTTCAAGTGTCGGCAGCTTTCCGTCCTTTCTTCGGAATGTCTTAATTTTAAACTCCCTGATATCATCGGGCAAATGATCGGCCTCAATCACGCTATCCAATGCCAGAGCCAGACCGCGTTCGATGATGTTTTCAAGCTCCCTCACGTTTCCCGGGAAATCATAGTCCTTAAGGATATTCAACACTTCCCTCGACAACGAGGGCATGGCCCTGCCCATCAACTTCGAGTGCTTTTCGAGAAAGTGCTGTGCCAGCAGCGGAATATCGTTTTTTCGTGAGGCAAGTGGCGGAAGGTCGAGCGAAACCACGTTCAAACGGTAATACAGGTCCTTGCGAAATTCGTTCGTCTGAACCGCTTCCTGAATGTTCCGGTTCGTCGCGGCAACAAATCGCACGTCAACGGTTATCGTACGGGTCCCCCCCACTCTCATCATCTGCCTCTCCTGAATTACCCTGAGAAGCTTCACCTGCATGTTCGTGGACATTTCAGTTATTTCGTCCAGGAACAGCGTCCCGCCCCTCGTCAACTCAATGATTCCCGGTTTGCCCGTGTTGGCTCCTGTGTAGGCCCCCTTTTCGTGACCGAAAAGTTCGTTTGTGAGAAGTTCTTCGCCGAACACTCCACAGTTTACAGCCATCAAAAGCCCGTCACTACGTTTGCTGTGATCGTGAATGAACCTGGCTAGAAGCTCTTTGCCGGTGCCGGATTCGCCGCTGATAAGAACATTGCAGTCAGTAAGGGCGATCTGACGGGCGGTATTCAGGATCCGTAACATAGCCGGATCCTTGGTAATGATCTTCACGTTCCCCGCGTCCTTGAACTTCTTCAAGTCTTCCTTGAGCTGAATATTCTCCTGAGTCAACCTGATCTTCTCAATGGCTTCGGATACGACCTTGCGAACCGCGTCGATGCGATAGGGCTTCGAAATGTAATGGTAGGCGCCTTTTTTCATGGCTTCAATGGCCGAGTCCACCGTTGCATACCCGGTGATCATGATTACTTCACAGGAAGGATTGAACCGTCTGCTCTCCTCGAGGATCCTCATGCCATCAACTTTTTCCATCCTCAGGTCTGTGAGCACTACGTCAAAGCGGCCGCTTTTTGCCAGCTCCAACCCCTTGGGGCCGGTATCTGCGGTGACAATATCGTAGCCCTGTTTCATGAGTATGTGCTCAAGGTTCATTAAGGCCATTTCTTCGTCGTCGATTATCAGTAACCGTGGGGGAGTGCTCATTCTGAAGGTTCCTTAGCGGGCAACTTTATGGTGAACGAGGTCCCTGAACCGGGGGTACTCTTCACCTTGATCGAGCCGTTGTGTCTCACGATGATATCGTGTGTGATAAACAGGCCCAAGCCGGTGCCCTGTCCTACATCTTTGGTCGTGAAGAACGGATCGAAAATCTTCGGCAGGTCTTCTTCGCGAATTCCGGTCCCTGTGTCCCGTATGATCATCGTAACCATCTCGTCGTATGATCCTTCCGCTCGAATTCTCACTTCTCCTTCTGCCCGGCAAGCCTGAATGGCATTGGCTATCAGGTTCATGAAAGCCTGCTGGATCCGCTGCTTGTCAGCGAATATCGTCACATTCGGGGGGATTTCTGCGCGCACCTTCACACCGGCTGGAACTTGCCCGTGCAGTAGCCCCAAAGTACTCTCAACAATTTTATTCAGGTTCAGCGATTCTTTGAAAAATTCCTTGTTTCGAGAAAACTCCAGCAGGTTAAGGACAATGCCGCGAGCTTTATCGACCTGTCCTACAACCTTTCTTAGCACCTTCCTCTGAAAGTCCTTGTCGCCATCATCCAGTTCTTCCAAAAGGATTTCGCAGGAAGATGAGATATTAGAGAGTGGATTGTTCACTTCGTGAGCTACACCAGCCAGCATCGTGCCGAGAGATGCGAGCTTCTTGGACTGAACCAGTTGTTCCTCCCTCGTTTTTAGCTGAACAGCCATCCTATTGAAAGAATTGAAAATATCACGAATCTCCTTTTCAGGGGGCAGGTTTTCGATGGGTGTGAACCGGCCCCGAGCGATGTTATGGGTACTCTCCTCCAATAATTTCAGAGGCTTCATCACTTTCGCAAACACAAAGCTGCCCACAGCGACCAGACCGATCCCAATCAGCGCAAAAACCAATAGTTGCAGCCTGACAGTCGTTCCTATTGTCTGTTTGATGGACTCCCGTTTTCGTTGGGCCACATTCTGGGCAAAATCCGATATGGACGAACCTGTTTTGCGTATCTTCGCCTCAAATTCGACCCGGGTATCCGAGGTTGGCAGACACTCTGTAGGCCAAAGCGGGATCCAAACATCCCGAAAGCAGGTGTTTGTAGTCTTGAAGGTCACCTCTGAAGTGGTCCACTTGCCGAGAAGATGAGAGGGCCTGAATCTTTGGAGCATTCTTGTCGAGGAGGTCCTGGACCCGGCTCAGATGGTACAGGGCCGTATTCAGAGATTGCTGATCGCCGTATAGAAAATAGTTTTTTTCGAAACGACGAATCTCCAGGACCGACTCCTCCAGTTTACTGATGTCTTCGAGATAGCTGATTTTTTCTTCAAGCTCGTGCATGAAGTAATAGGATCCCAGAATACCGGTCGCCATGAATACATAGAGTGCGGCCACCGCTATGATTACCTTGTGCCTGATACTCAATCTGATACCTAGTATGTCGATGCGCATCGACTCTCCTTAACGGTGCCGACATGTGGCCGGCATGGGGTTATCAAAGGAGAAGGCAAAATCCGTTCCATTCCGTAGAAACGTGTTAAGAAAGGCTAACAGTCTTTTAGTATTAGTTTTATTAATCTCAAACTTTCTCGCGCGATGCTGCGGACAGCTTTCATTATTGAACGGTATGTTGCATTATGCAACATCTTTATTGCTTCATAGTTCGATTCGATAAAACTGGACATATTTTTTGAGACAGCGCACCAAGCAGTATGTTGCATATCGCAACGCCTATTTGTCAAGCGCAATATGCAAAATTGAAAAGAAAATCATAGGGCCCAGCCAGAAATCGCGGAAGGCACTGCGGCTTTCCGTTTCGCCTTTGCGAAAGACAGCATAACCCTTTGAAACTACTATTGACTAACCGTCACAACCAAACGAGATCCGGCGCATGCATCGCGGCCAAACCGGCCGCGGCATCGGTGATTAATTGACCCCAGGGAGAGGTACCTGTTGCACGATGCAACCTCAAATCACGTGATGCAACATCGGACGGGCTTCGCCGGAGAAGATAGGAGATCTCTCATCGCAGAGATCGCAGAGAAACCTGTTTTTTTTGTGTTTTCGCCCGCACGAGGCATGTCGCGTCGGGCCTGTAACATTGCAGATCCTCATTTGCTGGACAGGCTGCCCCAATGGCCTGCATGGCCTTGTTGAACCCACTTTACGACTCTGCGTTCTCTGCGATCTCTGCGGTAAATGATTCTTTCCCGGTGAACAATTACAGTGAATAGTTACGTACACCTATTTCGGCGCTAGGATGCCCTTACGACTTTGGCACGAATGTTGAATGTATATGAGGCGGAAGAACTCAGGAGGTCACGATGAAAAAGACTAAGGATAGGATAACCTCCATGCTGAACGCTATTACCTCTTCGGACTCAGGAGGCAGTGAGAGCGAGGGAAAACCAACGAAGAATCGGCCTGGATCGGAACATTCGCGTGAGGCCGGATCGGTGAACCAAGCTACTCCGGCCAAATCGAGACTGAAGAGTTTTCGTGAACGGTTGCAGCAGCAGATGGCCGCGGTTGCATATGCTGAGGCGGGAGAGTTTGATGCGGCGACAGAGATAGCGGAACCTTTGGTCAAATCCAAAACCGTGCTTCTCGTTATCGAGGGGGAGTCTCCCAGTCCCGAGCCTTTCGCCTATGCTTTGAACCTTTGCAAGCGCACAAACTCGGAGCTGGACCTTCTCCAGGTGATTGAGCAATCCCGTAAGGGTGACGACTACGAGTTGCTGAGTAACAAGATGACAGAAGGGTCCCGCAACATTGTGGCCCTTGTCCGACAATTGGAGGAAGATGGGATCCCGTTCAAAGTCACCATAAGACTTGGCGAAGTAAGCCAGAAGCTGTTCAATTATGCCAAGCGGCATAAGGATGTTTCAATGGTGATCTTTGATTCGCCAAGACTCAGAAAAGGGTCTGAGAAGAGCCAGGCATGGGCAAGACTGCTCGAAAACATTTCTCATCAGCTCGCCATACCTCTTGTAACAGTGGAGCAAAAGCAGGCCGTGCCCCTGCCCGTGTAGGGGTGAGCGCTACTACCCTGGGATAGCTTTCACAACTTTATCGAGTGCCACTTCTGGCTTGGCAGGCAGTGTTTTCTGTCCATGCACTGCTGGACAAGCCAGAAGTGGCACCCCACCGATGATCCTCACTTCTTCCGTGCCAGGTGCGAAATGACAGAACTTTCGAAAACTGCTGCAACCTGTGCAAATCTCTCCTCCCACTTTTGAATGAAACTGAAAAATTGAGTATGATCTGTCCCGAGTCGTGTTGGCAATCATGATTTTGGTCAGCGCCCTTTTTGGCAACTGTCATTGCCGAGACTGCCAAAATGAATCATGAAGACTCCGCAGCGGAGTTGGTGCCCCGGACGGGCCCCGTGAATCGCTAGGCCCAAAATCAGGGCGCTTCTCCGGAATATATTATCGTCCGGGCACGGATGAGCTTCGCACATCCGTGGCACCAAGCGATTATCGAATATAATTTCCGATTGTGTACTAGCGTCATTCCGGCGAACGCCTAAATCCAGGAGGAGCTGGGTCCCGGCGTTCGCCGGGACGACGGGAACGTGCCATTCGGAAAGAGCTTTAGAGAAATGCTATAAGAATGAAGGTGGCGATTTATTGGAAGAAAAGAACTCAGTTCCGGCTTGCGGAGCCTCGATAACCGGCATCATACCTCTCACGGGCGCTGCCCTAATCGTCTGTTGCACGAGCCTTGCCATATTGATCGGAAATATCGGCTTCCAAGGAGACGACTGGTGGCAGTTTTCATGGCCGTATTGGTATTCATTTCCCAATTCAATATGGGAATACGCGAGGGCGTCGCGGCGGCCCATAGAAGGACTCTATACTGTACTGAGCTTTGAAATTTTCGGGCTTAACAGAGTCCTTTTTACCTTGTCGGCATTGCTTCTGTCCGCGGGCTCGTGTTTGCTCATGGGAGCCTGTTTGAACAGAGCTTTCCCCGGCAGAAAAACTCTTGTGGTCCTGGCCGTATTCTTCGGCTTTCTTCTGACCCCGCTATCCAATTTGATCTACATGTTTCACACCGACAACTCACGACTCTCAATGCTCTTATTCTGGACGTCTGTATTGGCTTTTCAGCATTGGGCAGGCGCCTCGAAATCGTGGCTCGGCCTCACGTTGCCGGTGATTCTGTATCTTGCCGCGTCACTTACTTACGAGAACGCGACGTTCCTGATTTTTGCCGTTCCTCTTTTCGTTTGGCCGATTCACGTCAATCGCGGCCAAAGCGTGTCAGATCGATCATTCGCTTTGCGGCTCGGTGCTGGAATCACGGTCGCTTTTACCGCCTTTGTTCTTGTGCGATTTGGATTGTTTGGGGGAGGCGCTGTGGGCCACCGTTCGCTGGTGCCTTCGTTCAATCTGGTCTCCTCATACGTTTACAATCTGGTACTCTACACGGTGGCGCCGTTCCGTGAGGTTTCTTGGGACCCGGCAGCCTGGGTGTGGGCCTGCCCGGTGGCGCTGCTTGCCGCGGCATTGGTTTTCAGGGCCGCCAGAGACGACTCTTCGATCAGAGAGAGGCCCGCGGATTGGACGCAAAGCCCCATGTACATTGCCGCGCTGGGCATGGCCATTTTGGTTTTGGGAATGCTTCCGTATTTGCTCGCGAGTTACAACCCGTCAATGGGGTTTACGAGCCAAAGCCGGGTGTACTCCTCCGCGACTTTCGGGCTTGCGATCCTTCTCGCGCTGTTGTTCTCAGCGTCAAAAGACAAGCAAATTCTCTTCGGGACAAAAGTCATCGCTGTGGGCATGATAGGTCTCATGGCCGTCTTCCTTGCGGACCTGCGCAATGGTTGGCAGGAGGCCGCGGCCAAAAGAGAGAAGGTCGTTGGCAAGCCTCCTGAGGCAAGTTCCTGACGTGAAGGCCGGGACTACGTTCCTGCTGATGGATGCGCAATCATACGTATCTAAAGGCGGCATTGACAGAGCCGTCGTGTTTCAGGGTGTGGATGGGATTGGCGAGTTCGTGAGAATGCTCTACGGCAAGAAAGACCTTTATGCCTACTTTCTCTATCCGAAGAACCAAGTCCCGAACAATACCAAGGGGGAATGGGCAACCGTATCTCCCGCGGGTCTTATTGCCAGGGGTAGCGCTGTGCGGCCTCCGATTCCTCTTGACAGCCTGCTGATCCTCAAGCGTGATGGAACCAATTTGGTGCTGCTGGACAGGCTTTCAGCCGAAGATGGGACCGCGGCCATCAAATGGAACGGCGCCCAGTCGATACATTCTAATCCGAACCTAATTTTGAAGACCTCGGATTCCAAGGGGAGAGTCGAGCGGATGTCGATCCGGTGACGGGTGATGCCAGTTTTAGTTCGTGTCACGCGTCCTTGGGCGAGTCAGCTACTTAATCCCGATCCCATTGGGTGTGGAAGAGTGCCTTTTTCGTCTATCCGTTCATAGGTGTGAGAGCCAAAATAGTCACGTTGGGCCTGAATCAGGTTGGCAGGCAACCAACTGCTGCGGTAACCATCGAAGTAAGCCAGCGACGCCATGAGCCCGGGCGCGGGGATGCCTGATTCGACGGCAGTCCACACTATGTGGCGCAGATCTTCTTGCCGTTCGACGAGCATTTGCGAGAGCTTGGCATCCAACATGAGGTTGGGAAGGTCCGGTTGGGACTTCAACGCTAAACGAATGTCCTCCAGCAGATCGTGCTCGAATGATGCAGCCGCCCCGCCAGATGCGGGCCACTTCATGAAGCTGCAATCCGTAATTGTAGGCTTGGGAAGCGGTCTTCAGGAGCGCCATCCCCTGCGAGTATGTCGCAATCATGCCAAAGGAGAATGCATTGTGAAGCCTTTGAATAAATGCTTTTTTGTCGCCGTCGAACTTTGGCGTGGGACCTGACAATTTTTCCGATGCTGTTTCTCTCTCAGCCTTGTAACCGGATAAATCGCGCATTGCCACTGCCATGTCGATTGTAGGCACCGGCACCTGAAGATCCATAGCATCCTGGGAGGTCCACTTTCCTGTTCCTTTCTGCTTGGCTTCGTCCAGGATTTCATCAATGAGTCTTAGACCCGTTTTTTCGTCCACATAGCGAAAAATCTGATGCGTGATTTCCAACAAGGAAGGATTCCAATTCTCCCTGGTTCCACTCATAGTAAACGTCGTGGAGTTCGTCATCAGTCAAACCGAGAAGGCTCTTCATCAGGTGATAGGTTTCTGAAATAAGCTGCATCAAGCCGTATTCAATTCCATTGTGAACCACTTTCACGTAATGACCTGCTGATCCGGGCCCAAGGTACGTGACGCACGGATCTCCATCGACTTTAGCCGCCACTGCCTCAAAAATCGGCCGCACCCGCTCGTAAGCTTCCCTTGACCCCTCCGGGCATCATGCTAGGCCCGAACCGGGCCCCCTTTTCACCTCCGGAAATACCGACGCCGAGGAAATTTATGCCTTTCGCTTCCAATGCCTCCCCACGAATATCAGTGTCCTTGTAATGCGAATTCCCGCCGTCTATTATCAGATCCCCTGGCTCCAAATGCGGCAGAAGGTCGCGAATCACCTGATCCACAGCCTTTCCCGCGGGGACCATCATCATGACCGCGCGGGGCTTTCGCAGCGCTTTGGCAAGCTCTTCCTCGGACTTGGTGCCGACCACGGTTCGCCCTTCTGCTTCCTGTTCCAGGAGGGCAACCTTATCAAGATGCCTGTTGTAACCTGCCACGGCAAAGTCATGATCCGCCATGTTCAGCGCCAGATTGCGGCCCATAACCCCCAGGCCGATCATACCGATATCGCATAAAGTATTCATTTTGTGGCTCCCAATTTTTGGAATTACCGCAGAGTTCGCAGAGAACGCGGAGAATAATAATGTCCATTTAGGAGGCGATACGCCGCGTCCCGAAAAAAAATCTCTCTGCGGTCTCTGCGTTCTCCGCGGTGAACAACTGCCTCGCTCAAAATTTCACTCGTCCGGCAATCCCAGCCCCATATCCTTGAGCATTGCGACCGTCGATTCATATCCTGTGTGATGAATTCCCTGAATCCCGAGGCTTTGTGCCACTTCTACGAACATCTTCCGATCATCGAGGTATGCGACCTTTTCCGGCCGCACCTGCGAAATGTCCAACGCAATACGATAGATATCCTCATCCGGCTTGCGAAAATGCACAAAGCAGGAAGAGATAAATGCGTCGATAAATTCGTACAACTTGAATTCCTTGATGCGATATTCATTCAATTCTCTGCCCTCATTGCTGACCACTACTGTTTTCAAGCCATAATGCCTCTTCAATCCGCGGACTAACATGATCATCGCTTCAATGGGCTGGGACTGGTCGAACATAAACTTCTTGAAATCCTGCACCGTGAACGGCTGTTGCTGATAGAAGACCACCCGATTCAGATACTCGTTCAGGCTCAGTTTTCCTTCTTCGTACGTATCAAAGGTCATGTGATGGCGCTCAGAGAATTCATCCTGATCCAAATGGAATTTCTCAGCCGCCCGAGCCCGCGCGTTCCTATCCCAACCATTGGTCAGGAGCACGCCGCCGATATCCAAGAACAACGTGTTGATTCGAGAGGGTTTTGTCATGAGCAATTCTCTTTCGTCACTTTTGCAATTGATATTGCAGTTCAAACTTTATCTTCGACTAATTCGCGTTCCGCCGGGGAACACGGAGATGCCGAAAGTCCGTCATTCCCGCCTGCGCGGGAATGACAGTTTAGCGGATTTTCGTGCGCCTTCGACCCTATCTTCCTCATCTGAACGCACATTCGTATAACAAGGAACAATGCACGTTAAATCGCCGACTGCACGGCATCTTTAAGGGCCGCGAGCCCCCCGAGCACGTCCTTGCCCAAATCAACTCTTACCGCACGACGGTTGTGTTTGCGCAGGGCCTCCAGATCGCCCAGGGCCTGGGCCTTTCTTAAAAGCCCGAAAGTGTACGGACGCCCCGGCACCGCCGCGTCTTCAAGGTCTTCGGATGTCAATTGTAAGAACAGGCCGCTGTTGGGGCCTCCTTTGTGGTATTGGCCCGTGGAATGGAGGAAGCGTGGCCCGTATCCCAAGGTTGTGGCCAAATGAAGGCGATCCCGCAGCAGCATGCGCAGGTTCTGCAATGCGGAATTAACTTCAGGCCCTTCAGTGAGATAAGCCTGGAGGGCCACATAGTCTCCCGGACGCACCGTGCCAAAGAAGTTGGAGAACAAACCTTTCGCGTCTGAAGCTCCTTCATTTGCAAAAAACTGCAAGGGCCCTTCTACCAGGGCCGGCTTCTCCTGAGGCAGCGTTCCAGCTTGCTCGACCTGTTTCAACAGGCGGTTTGTATTGTCTTTACTCTCCTGAACATTGGGTTGGTCGAAGGGGTTGATGCCCAGAATGCCTCCTGCGGTTGCAGTGGCAATCTCCCATCGCAAAAATTCTTGCCCAAGATCGAGCAAGTCCTTCAGGCGGATTGTTATTACCGGCCTACCCGCGGCAATTAATCCCGAAACCTTCTCCTCAAGGTATTTGTCCGTCCTGTCTTCTAATTTGAGATAAACAAAGGTCCTGTCATTCCCATAATTTGTCGGCTCGCCGGGCAGTTCACCCGCGACGGGCAGTATGCCCTTTCCTTCCTTGCCTGTGCTTTCGGCAAGCAGTTGTTCCAGCCACATTCCCAGGCTGGAGAGTGATTCGGGGACCAGGAAGGTGAGCTTGTCGAGCCCCTTGGCCGCGAGTTCTCCGATAATCGTGCCAAGAGCCAATCCCGGATTCTCTTTGACGGGAATTGCAGACGCGCATGCATGGGCCATCCGCAAGGCTCTTTCAAGCAATTCAGCTACGTCAATGCCCTTGAGCGCCGCTGGTAACAGGCCGAAATAGGATAGGGCCGAATAGCGGCCCCCGATGTCTTCAAAATTAAGAAATGTGCGGCGAAAATTGCGCTTTAGCGCCAGATCCACGAGCGGCGATCCGGGGTCGGTGATGGCCACGAAGTTTTCGCCTGCACGATCACCTTTCAGGGACTTGACCTTGTCATAAAAATAGTCCCCAAAGGCCAGAGGTTCGGCCGTGGTTCCGGACTTCGTCGCCACAATGAAAAGGGTCTCCGCGAGTGGAACCTCCCGCTCGATTTTAAGGATAGTCGCGGGGTCGGTGGTATCAAGAACCCTCAGTGGCAGGCCGTGTTTTCCAGTGGGGAAAGATTCCTGAAACACGAGGGGCGCGAGGCTGCTCCCGCCCATCCCCATGTGAACCACTTGTCGGAAGCCTGTCTCAATCACTTGAGTTGCAAATTCTTCGAGGTGAGGCACATGGACCACCATCTTCTCTGCAACGTGGAGCCAACCCATCGAGCCGCAGATCGTCTTTTGGGCTTCGGGGTCATGTTTCCACAAGCTCGCATCCTTGCGCCACAGGCGCTTTCCAAAGCTGCTGCTCTCCAGTTGAGACATGCGGGCCTCCACTTTGCCTTTGTACGAGCCAAGATGCAGCTCCTGCACGTCCACCGGTTCTGCCAGCGCCTCTTTCCGCCTTTCTTCCAACGCCTTCACCAACTTATCAAACGGTTTAACGAACTTTTCAACGCCCTCATCCTCGAGTTGTTGGGTCACCTTCATCAAATCGATGCCAACTTCCGGCAACATGTCCAAGACTTTCCGCGCCTTGTCCACGTCTTGTTCAAGACGGGAAGCCGGATCGCCGTGATCGCGATATGCAGTCCAGAGTTTCCATAGGGAGCGTATTGATCGTGTCCTCGCCAATAAGGGCCTCCACGTATTTCACGTCGCTGTAGCTTGGGTTCTTGGTGCTGGTACTGGCCCAGAGTACCGGCTGGGGATGTGCCCCCTGGGTGGTGAGCTTTTGAAACCGCTCGGCTGAAAAGACTTCTTTGTAAATCTGATAAGCGATCTTGGCGCTAGCGATGGCCACTTCACCTCGCAATGAATCTGCAATTTCAGCCTGTTTTCCTCCTTGCTTCATGGTCTCTTCCAAAAGCGGATCAACCAGCAGATCGATACGGCTGAGGAAGAAGCTGGCCACTGATGCAATCCGGTCTATGGGCTTCCCAGCGGCCGCACGCTGTTCCAATCCGGCTATATAAGCTTCCGTTACTTCGCGATATCGTTCCAAACCAAAGAGGAGGGTCACGTTGACGTTGATGCCCTCGCTGATAAGCTGTTGAATTGCAGGGAGCCCTTCCTTGGTGGCGGGCACTTTAATGAAGACGTTGGGCCGATTCAGGGCAGCCCACAATCGGCGCGCTTCCTTGATGGTTCCAGGTGTGTCTCGGGCCAGTCGGGGAGAGACTTCCAGGCTCACAAAACCGTAGCGTCCGTCTGACTCATCAAAAACCGGACGGAAATCATCAGCCGCTTGCTGCACATCTTCTATGGCAAGCGCTTCGTAAATCTCGTCACTCTTTTTGCCCTCCAGAGCCAATGATCCAACCGCTGCAAGATAATCTTTGCTGCCGGAAATGGCCTTTTCAAATATAGCAGGGTTGGAAGTTACGCCACGAAGGCCATCTTCCTCGATAAGTTGCTTGAGTTCCCCGCAAATCAGCATGCCTCTCCGGATAAAATCCAGCCAGATACTTTGGCCAAAGTCCTGTATCCGCACCAATGGATTCTTGAACATCATTTTTCTCCCTCTCCTTCCAAGGACGACACTTTGGCGAGGCGCCGCTCGTGGCGCTCCGCGCCGCTAAATTTTGCTCTGAGAAATGCGTGGATCAATTCCAAAGCCATGGCAAGAGCAATCACTCTTCCGCCAAGGCAAATGACGTTCATGTTGTCGTCCTCGACCCCCTGGTGAGCCGAAAAAGTCTCGTGTACCAATGCAGCCCGCACACCAGGAATCTTGTTCGCCGCTATGGCCGCGCCTACACCGCTGCCGCACACTGCTATCCCCCGTTCGACCTGACCGGCCGCGACGGCCCGTGCCAAAGGGATCACGAAATCCGGGTAGTCGTCGTCCGTTCTGCATCTCGAAAGCCCCGTAATCCACTATAGTGTGGCCGGCGGATTCGAGCGCGGTGCGAACCTCTTCTTTCAAGGAGAATCCACCGTGATCAGCAGCTATTCCCACCTTCGCCATGTCAGTGCTTCCTTTGTTTCAATAAATCGAGAGCCCGTTTACGGACATTCTCGGGGGTAAAGCCGTATTCGCGCATTACGACGTCGCCAGGGGCCGAAGCTCCAAAGCGATCCACACCGATAACTTCAACATCTCCACCCACATAGGGCCTCCAGCCGAGCGAAACCCCTGCCTCCACTGCCAGAATTGGAGTGCCGGGAGGAAATACCTGATCGCGGTATGCTTGAGATTGCCCTTCGAAGAGATTCCAGCTTGGCAGACTCACTACCCTGGCCGCCACACTGTCACGCATCAACATCTCCCGCCCGCCCAGCGCCACATGCACTTCTGATCCAGTGGCGACCAGCACTACCTCCGGTTCGCCGCTGTTGGGCGCCTCGGCAAGAACGTACCCGCCGTGGCGAACGCCCGCTGGAATCTGGGGATAGGTGGACAAGTCCAAGATGGGTATTTTCTGGCGGGTCAACACTAAAGCCACCGGCCCGGTTCGATGCTCAATGGCGATCTTCCAGGCTGCTGCGGTTTCGTTGGCATCAGCGGGTCTTATGACGGTCATCCCTGGAACTGCGCGAAGGCCCAGCAACTGTTCAACCGGTTGATGGGTAGGCCCGTCTTCTCCAAGTCCGATACTGTCATGCGTGAACACGTAAATAACCCCTAGACCGCTCATTGCCGCAAGCCGCATCGGGGGTCGCATGTAGTCGCTGAAAATAAGGAAAGTCGCGCCGTAAGGGATTAATCCCCTATGCAGTGCCATACCGTTTATTATGGCTCCCATGGAGTGCTCGCGAACCCCAAAATGCATGTTACGGCCTGTGCGATTATCAGCGCTGAAATCTCCGGTATCTTTCATCAGCGTGTTAGTGCTTGGCGCCAGATCGGCAGATCCTCCCATTAGTTCGGGCAGGTACGGAGCAAACGCGTTGAGGACCTTTCCTGAAGCCGCTCTTGTTGCCACGGGGCCTTCTTCAGAACTGAATTTGGGCAGATCCTTGATCCCAATTCTCGGGGAGTTTGCGCTTCATTCTTCTCTTGAATTCGGTTCCCAGGTCAGGATATTTTCCGAGAATAGTCTTTAAAAAGAGATTTCCACTCCGCCTGGAGTGTTTCGCCACGTTTCGCGGCAATCTGAAAATGCTTGAGCGCTTCTTCGGGGATGTAGAAGGACGGCTCCAACGGCCAACCCAGACGCTGCTTTGTTAAACGGACTTCGTCTTCCCCGAGCGGCTCACCATGGGCTGATGCGGTATCCTGCTTATGCGGGCTGCCGTATCCGATGTGAGTATGAACGTCGATAAACGACGGCCGATCTTTGTTTTGACGGGCCTCTTCAATCGCGGCTGCTACCATTTCAACGTCATTCCCGTCAGTCACCTGTCGGGTATGCCATCCGTAAGCGGCAAATCTGGCGTCCCTGTCTTCGGTGAACGCAAGGTCGGTGCCGCCTTCAATGCTAATGTGGTTGTCGTCATACAGCACGATCAGTTTTCCCAAATGGAGATGTCCTGCCAACGATGCCGCCTCCGATGAAACTCCTTCCATTAAGTCGCCGTCGCTGGCTACTACGTACGTGAAGTGGTCAATGATCTGGTAGCCGGGTCTATTAAACCTTGCTGCGAGAGCCTCTTCGGCAATTGCCATACCCACCGCGTTAGCGAATCCTTGTCCCAAAGGTCCTGTAGTGGCTTCCACGCCGGGTGCTTTCCCATATTCCGGGTGGCCTGGTGTGTGGCTTTCCCACTGGCGAAACCGTTTTAGTTCGTCCAGAGGCAGGTCAAACCCCGTCACGTGCAGCAAGGCATACAGCAGTGCGCAACCGTGTCCGGCTGAAAGAATAAAACGATCTCTATTGGGCCATGCTGGATCATGAGGGTTGTAACGGAGGAACCGGTCCCACAAAGTGTAGGCCATAGCCGCACATCCAAGCGGCAGGCCGGGATGTCCGGAATTAGCCTTCTGAACGGCATCTACCGCCAGGAATCGAAGTGTGTTAATGCAAATTTCATCCAATTCTTTGTTCACGTGAGCCCCCTCTCAATAATAAATAAGGCGGAGTCATCTCCCGGCGATTCGAACCTTCACGGCATCCGGTCCCCAGCTTCCCGCTTCATACGATAGTAGGCGGCCGGATCTGTCCTCGCAACCTTCGCACTGTTCCAGGACCGGGTCCAAGAAAGCCCAGCACAGTTCGACGCCGTCTTGCCTCCAGAAGAGCATCTGGTCGCCTTGCATGCAGTCAATAAGCGCTTTTTCATAAGCGTCCAGAACCGGCCCTTCATAGTTCTCTTGGTAATTGAAATCCATGGTCACGGAGCGCAGGCAAACCCTGGCTCCCGGATTCTTTGTCTCAAAAGTGAGGTTTATCTTTTCCTCGGGCTGAATTCCCAGTGTCAAAAGATTGGCGGTTATGGACTCGCCTAGAACATTCTGAAAGAGCAAATGAGGCACTTTTTTGAAATGAATGACTATGTTCGTCAGCTTTTTTGCAAGCCTTTTTCCCGATGTCAGATGGAATGGAACATCCTGCCATCGCCAGTTATCCACGAACACCGTCATCATGCCGAAAGTCGGGGTGAGCGAATCCGGGCTCACTCCCGATTCCTCCCGATAACCCTGAACCTGCTTCCCGTCCACCGTGCCCGGCCCGTATTGTCCCAGGACAAGGTTTTTGGATGGATCGTTACGAAGAATAGGCCTAAGAGCCCGGAATACCTTGACATGCTCGTCTCTGACCTGGTCCGCCTCGAAAAGGGACGGTGGCTCCATCGCGATGACTGCAAGTAGCTGCATCATGTGACTTTGAAACATGTCCCTTAAGACACCGGATTCCTCATAGTAGGCGGCTCTCTTCTCTACACCGAGGGATTCTGCCGCGTTAATATGCACGTGGTCTATAAACATTCTGTTCCATAGCGGCTCAAAAATCGCATTGGCAAATCGGAACATTAAAACATTCTGGACGGTTTCTTTGGCGAGATAATGATCGATCCGGAAGATTTGGCGTTCGCTAAAGTGTTCGTGAAGTTCCCGATCCAGTTCCTGCGCGGATTTCAAGTCCCTTCCAAAAGGCTTCTCCACGACGATGCGGCTCCACCCGTGCCCATCGGCATGCTCCCGGGAAAGCCCAGCCTTTCCAAGCATTCCGGCCACGCTTCCATAAGCGGAAGGCGGTATGGCGAGATAAAAGATCCTATTGGCCTCGATATTGTGCTTGCCTTCAAGTTCTTTGAGAGTGCTGGAAAGCTCCTTGAACGACTCAACGGAGTCCAATTCCACGCGATGGTAATAGAGATGGGACGCAAAGTCCTCCCATTTGTCCAGGTCCATTCCTGCCAAGGCCTCTTTTATCCTGCCGCGGAACTGTTCATGAGACAGTTCCGAACGGGCTGCACCCAAAATCACAAACGATTCCGGAAACGCATCGGACAAATAAAGATTATAGAGAGAGGGAGCCAACTTTCTTGTCGTCAAGTCTCCTGTCGCGCCGAAGATCACTATTGAGCAGGGGTCAACCGGCCGATCCACCACACAGGCCCCTGATGGAATCTTCAGATCCGGGGCTTGGCCTTTGACAGCTATGTCCACGTACCTGTCGATGCTTTCGCGGTCTAACTCCATGTTTCACCTCGAGGTCGCACAATTTATGATAAGGGCAGTCAATTTTGGAAACAACTTAACAAGCTTATTAAGACCTGCCACGTGACACACTTTTAATTCCGACCAACACTATATCAATCTCGCGAGGCTGCCGGCCTATTCAGCGCACACCAGGCCGCACCCAGCAATGCGGCTTTGTCATTGAGAATTACGTGCACCGGTATCCTGGAAAGCAAGTCCCTGAATCGCCCCTTGTCGGCGAAGGCTCCCATGAAGTCCGCCTCTTCAAGAATAGGGAGAATTCGCGGGACAATGCCGCCACCAATATAAATGCCTCCGGTGGTCATTCCGGTCAGGGCCAGATTGCCTGCAATGGCCCCGAGTATCGACACGAACAGCCTTAAGGTCTTGACACACGGCTCCAGCTTCTCTACGAGGGCCGCCTCTGATATCACAGCAGGCGGATCATTGGCCTTCATTTTCTCAATAAACCATTCGGGTTCCTCATATCGGTCTCGATTCTTGAGCCAGGAATAGATAGCAGAGATGCCCGGCCCCGAAGCAAGGCGCTCGACGCTGACGTGATCCTCGCGCTCGCGGAGGTACCTCCAGAGGTCTATTTCATCGTCATTTCTGGGGGCAAAATCTACATGGCCCCCCTCTGAAGCTATTGGATACAATTTCCCATCTTCGACCACGAGGAGGGAGACCCCCAGGCCGGTTCCTGGGGCCACAAGTCCGATGTTCCCTCTTTCCGCAGGCATTGCGTTCAATGTGGACAGCTCGGGGCCGTGAAGGAGTGGGACGGCCAGGGCCGTGGCTGCCAAATCATTGATGAGGCGAACCTTGTTCCAGTTGAAACTCTGCCTTATTTCAGCCTCGGATACCTCCCAGGGAAGGTTCGTGGCCTTGCACCGGCCATCTATGACAGGACCGGCAATCCCAAAGCACGCTGCAGACACAGACTGGGGATGGGCTTCCAGAAATCGTGTGATTAACTCGGGCAAACCAGCCGCGTGAGCGCTTGAATATGATTCCATTACGAGCATTGTGGGGCGATCTTCCCCGCGCGCGAACAAGCCAAGATTGGTTTTGGTTCCTCCGATGTCGCCGGCTAAAGTAATTGGTTGATCCGAGCCGTTCATTTTATCCTCTGAAATCAATTCAATCTAATTTGGGTTCAAAAAGTAACCGCGGCCAACCCAGACTTGTAAGGCACTTTCAAAATCCCGTCCATTCCCCCCTTGAGGAAAGGGGGGTTAGGGGGGATCTGCAGAAACGGCTATCTCACCTGGCAAAAGCCGTAGATCGTATTGCAAGTATCGGCATAAAGCTTCTCCAGCCAATGCTCCTTTGGGGCCCGGTCAGTCATTTCCATACCGCATTCGGGGCATATCCTGATCCTTCCCAGGTGCCGGAGAACTCGATGCACCGTGGCTACTAACGTGGCGTGGCTCCATGTCAGCGGTGAAACAGACAACGGTTCCCCGGTGAGGGGATGAACTTGCTCAGCCAGGACCCCAGAAGGAAGGGCATGGTCAGTTACCCATTGCATTAGTTCAATGGCAGAAGCCACGTCTATTTCAGTTTCAGCCCTGTCAGCAAGAAAATCCGCGAGCCACAGTGTGCAGATAAACCAGGGGTTGCCCGGCAAATCATTGCTCACTCGATGATAAGAATCCCCTTCATAGCGGGCCACTCCGCCCACCTGCGTTTTAACCCACAGTTTGTCCCGGAGGTCTTCCATGGTCGAGATTATTCTCGGGTCACCGGCGGAATACAGCCCGAAGGTAAACAAACCGGCAAGGCTTGCATCTCTTGTAGTGTCAAATTTGATCTCGCCGTGATCATCGCGGGAAACCATCCTGCAGAAACGATTCAGGTCAGGACGCCACAGGTATTTTGAAGCTCCGTCTCGAATCTCCGCGGCTACTCGAATATAACGGTCAGCCAAATCTTTTTCTCCGAAAGCTGTGCAGAACAGTGAGGCTGCCGTGATCCCACTGAATACCGCGGCCACAGTAAAACTGAAAGTGCCGCGGCGTTCCTCCCATAGATCATAAGACGGCGCAGGGAGCCCCGTTTCTTTGTCTCTGTAATCACACATGAAATCCGCGGCCTTCTTGATGAATGATTTGTAGAGCGGTTTTATGAATTCGACGTCACGGCGGTACACAAAATGGTGCCACAATGCCCAAATCACAAGCGCGGTTTCATCTTCTTGTATAGGCAGTTGAGGATGCCCGTCACTCAACCACGGATGCCATGACGAAGCTAGTGTGCCGTCCGGGTTATACTTATGGAGCAAGGTAGCCCCCCTCTTCGATTATGTCAGCGGCAAAGCGGTAAAACCTTTGGGAAAGCTCCGGGAACCCAGCCTGATCGAGAGCATTTGCCACGATAGCCCCGTCCCTTGGCCAGACGTACGAGTAAGTATCGCGGTTGAACCTGATGACATCCGAATCGTTAGCAGCGATGATCCCTCCCTGCCAATCAATCTGAGTTCTCAAGATCAAAAGACTCCGTCGATAAAGTTCGCCGATCTTCTCCGGCAGCAGCTCGAGACGGGGATTTTCTTTGCGCACCCATAGACGCCAGTAGTCCGATGTGCGCGATATCATGTTGTCGGGATGCTTGTCCTTTACGATCGCATCAATTTTCCTTACTTCCTCCCATTTTTGACCCGCGCAAAGCCAAAAATAAGCTGATCCGCTGGATGTCCCCTCAATTTCGAGGCTCACGGAAATAACGGAATCTACTGCGCCTTGAGCAATAGGATTTCCTGAGAGCACCCCGTCTTCCGCGTCCCGGTACGTCCCTTCCAAGCCCCCGACCCCTTTTTGGCCTACGGCAAAACCCGCGAGTCCGTCCGAACCTTCGGTTTTGCCGTTGGCAAGAAAGTATATGTCATCCTTGTAATGAACTATTCCGCCTGTCTTGGGATCAAATGCGGCCGTGTCCCCAACGTCATTGCCGGATATACTGAAATCATTGGCGAAGAAGAGGCGAACCTCTCTCTTTTTTGCATCGAGGTTCTCAATGGATATCTTCTTCAAATAGACGTTTTCATGAAAGTCGACCGCATCATTGCAGCGGAGAAGAATTCCCAGAGCCTCATTGTACGCGCTCACGTCGGTTACCAATGTATCGGTCACGTAGCGCAAGTCCAGCTTCCAGCCTTCTCCGACCCAGGAGAAGCGGCTGTCAACCCAGACGCCGAATCGGGAATAGTTGCCGCCGAAGTGGTTTTCCTTTCCCACATGGGGAAAATAGAGGTCTCGAATGCGGTAGTCGCTGTCGAAACACACAAGAAGTTTTCCATTACCGACTGGGATATCTCTTGGCATTCGGCTGCACTTTCCTTCTCAGCACCTGCTCAGCGGGAAAGAATAATTTACCGCAGAGGGCGCCGAGAACGCAGAGGAAAAAATAACTTAAACAAAACCAAATCCTATACGGGAAGCGAGTCCAACCCGATGCAAATGTGCCATGTGAAAGATTCGAATCCAGTACGCCTCATGTTGAATAAGCTACGCAGAAAAAAGGTTTTCTCCGCGTTCTCTGCGATCTCCGCGGTGAAACACTGTCTTTCTTGTCATATTTCTTGTCGTACGGCTCGTCGTCGTTCCAGGACCTCCCGGACTTCATCATCGGTCATTTCGTGGAAGTCCTCGTAAAATGAAGCGACAGCGAAAGGCCCACGCTCCTGAGCTATAAGGCAGTAGATCTCATCGAAGTGCGGCCGGACTGCGTCTATGGAAGTAACAGGCGACACAGGCACACACAGCACGATCACCCTCGGTTCAAGCTTCCGGATCATCGATGCAGCGGCTATCACGCTGTAACCGGTGGCTAGTCCGTCATCCACCATGTACACGTCCATCCCTCGAACCTCGGACTTCCAATCGTCTCCCAAATACTCTTTAGCTCGGCGGATTACTTCTTCTTTCACCCGTTGGGTTATAGCCTCTATTTCCCGTTTCGAGATGTCATAATCCGAGACCACGCGCTCATTCAGGACACTGGTACCGTCGATTGTTATCGCGCCGAAGCCCATCTCCGGCGAGATCGGTATCGGAAGTTTCCTGACGAGAACAAGGCTTAGAGGTGCTCTCAGCGCCTCAGCCACCGGCTCACCCACGGGGACGCCCCCGCGTGGGAGAGCGAGAACAATCGAGCCCTTTTGAGGTCCGCGTTTTACGAACTCTACCAGGTTGCGACCCGCATCTCGACGCTCTCGGAAAGCGGTAAACGGCCTCGCCACACGCTTTTGTATATGAATGCCCGCTGCAGCGCTGCCCGACGTCACATTTGGTCTCCGGCCCGTCTACCCAATGGCGGATAGAGGGGTCTAAGGAAAGCGGCTTTAAGAAAATCGGCATGCTTGATCAATGAATACCAAGCACAGAATCCATAATATTTATCGTTTGGCCAAAAATTCTATGACGTTGATAGCTCCACCCTTCAATTCTTTCGGGCTCGGCATTCTGTCTAACTGCATTAGCACTTCAATTGCGGCCATTTCTTTCTCCATGTTATTACCTGCTGCGGCATACACTTTATTATTCTTCACGTAATACGCAATAAAATTCTCTGAGGCTAAATCACCCTGAATGATGATGTCATCCCATTCCTTTGCGTATCCGACGTACCGGAAGTATAAGTCTACCTGATTTGTCCAGAAAAAAGGAACACTTGTATAAGCAACTTTTTTGCCCGCCATGTTGTGCCCGGCTACGCGGCCATGCTGCAAAGCTGTCCGCCAGTGTTCTATCCGCACTTTCTCTCCCGTGTGCGGTAGCGGAAATGTTGCAATATCGCCTGCTGCATAGACATCCTGTGCGGCTGAGAAAAACTGGTCCACAGCGACGCTTCCGTCAGGCAGCAGGTCTATACCATGGAGGAAATCAGTTGCCGGTCTGACACCCACCCCGACAATGACCAAATCCGCTTCGATCCGTTCGCCGTTCTCAAGGACCACTGCCTGAACGTTTCCCTTGCCTTCGAATTTGGCCACCTCTGGACCCATCTTGAAACGTACGCCGGCCTTTTCGTGCAATTTCTGAAACATTTTGCCGATTTCTTTTCCGAGCACATTCTGAAACGGCGTCTCTGCGGGCGAAATGACCGTAACAGGAACGCTCCGTTTGGTTAGACTGTGGGCCGTTTCCATTCCGATAAACCCGGCTCCCATTATGACGACTTGTGAGGCCTTTTGGGCCGATTTGACGATCTCTTTGGAATCTTCGAAACTGCGTAACGTAAATATGTTTTTCAGTTCTGCGCCTGGGACCGCGAGCGGTTTGGGTACTCCCCCGCTTGCCAAGAGAATGGCGTCATAGGCCAGGTTGTCACCATTCTCGAAGGTTATCAGCTTCTTGGGAATATCCACCCGAGTGACCTTGCTTTGAAACATCAGCTCGATATCATGGTCCTCATAGAAAGCTTTAGACCGAAGGGGCACTGATTCTTCTTCCGCAGCGCCTTCCATGTATTCCTTGCTCAGCATAGGGCGATCGTAAGGGACACTGTTTTCGTGGGTTATCATGACAATGCGCCCCTTGAAACCGTCTTCACGAAGGGTTTGCGCAGCCGCATTGCCCGCGGCTCCGGCTCCGACAATGGCGAAGATCCTTTTGTCCGCCATTGGGATCGTGTTTCGTCATGGCAGGGACTCGCCTATCCGGGAGATCCTCCGGCAACTTTACGACCACATCTTGTCCTTGGATGATCACCTCGTAGCTGGGGAGAGAATCAAGGGAAGGGGGCTCTTTGAGGTCCCCGGTCTTTGCATCGTACATGGCATGATGCCAAGGGCACACAATGGTTCCGTCGTGCAAGATGCCTTCATCCAGAGACGCACCATAATGAGGGCAAAGACCACCCACGGCGTAGAATTTTCCCGCGATCTTGCTCAGTAATACTTTGTTTTCTCCGAAGGAAAAGGCCTTCATTTCTCCGTCTAGCAATTCATCAATTCGAGCGAGAACGACCTCTTTCATAGCCATGATCTTCTCCTCTGTCGCCGGGCGGGCGCACCAATTCCGCGACCCAATTAATTATTCGCCCCCAAAGTCGGCAAAATAACTATTGGTTCCTTGGACCGCTTACAACTACACAAAGTTTCAAAAAATATGGGAGCGGCCAGGCACAGCTTTCGGAAGACTTTCGACAATTGTTTAACTAATGCCTCTTTCCACTTTCAATCTGTCGATGGAAAACTCCAGTATTTCCGCAGCCTCTAGGGCATTGCCCAAGGGGAAACGACCGCTCACGAACAGAGGGCTTTTCTCCTTGCTTACAATATTGTAGGCTGTGCTCACCAGAGCTAATTATTACGGGGAAAGCAATGTCTAATAAGCGTATTGTGTCATTACTGAACTTCCTTCGTCCTGGAAATCAAACTCAACACTGCCGAACGGAACATGTAGCGGAAGATTGGGCTGAAGTACGCTGTGGAGAGCGGGAGTGGGAAGACTTTTACCGCAGAAGATGGCAGTACCGATAAGAAAGTCCGCTCCACTCACGGCGTTAATTGCACGGGGTCCTGCTCCTGGGACGTCTTTGTCAAAGACGGGATCATCGTGTGGGAGGTGCAGCGGGGAGATTACCCCGGCTGCGGCCCTGATCTCCCCGACCATGAGCCCCGGGGCTGCCCGCGGGGGGCCACTTTCTCCTGGTACACGTACAGCCCACACCGGATAAAGTATCCTTATGTTCGCTCAGTCCTGCTGGAAATGTGGAGAGATGCTCTCAAGTCTCAGCGGGACCCGGTATCTGCATGGCAGAGCATCGTAGAGGACCAGTCCAAGCGGAAAACTTATCAGAAGGCCCGAGGGAAAGGCGGATTCGTGCGCGTGTCTCACGATGAGGCCACGACCCTCATAGCCGCGTCTCTCATTTACACGATCAAGAAATACGGACCGGACAGGATTTTCGGGTACACTCCAATCCCTGCCATGTCGATGGTCGGCTATTCCTCTGGGGCACGGTTCATCTCGCTGATCGGTGGGGCCATGTGCAGTTTTTACGATTTCTATTCCGACCTGCCGCCGGCATCACCGCAAGTGTGGGGGGAACAGACGGACGTCCCTGAAAGCGCGGACTGGTACCAGGCCGGATACCTCATCGTGTGGGGCACTAACGTACCCATGACACGATCGCCGGATGCTCATTTTTACGCAGAGGGGCGATACGCGGGGACAAAGACAGTAGCTGTAGCTCCGGACTATGCAGAATACGTGAAATTTGCCGACACATGGCTGCCCGCGAAGGCAGGGACCGATTCAGCCCTGGCAATGGCCATGACCTTCGTGATTCTCAAGGAATTCTACATTGATCGGCAGTCGGACTATTTCAACTCGTATGCCAAAACTTTTACTGATCTCCCGTTTGCAGTAATTCTGAAACAAGAGGGTGACCAATTCGTTTCGGACCGCTTCCTCGAGCTTCCGATCTCGGGCTCACCCTCAACAATGCCGAATGGAAGACAGTCTATTTTGATACCAAAAGCAGCAAGTTCGTCGTGCCCAACGGCAGCATAGGTTTCCGCTGGAACGAGGAAGGACGTTGGAATCTGCGGGCCCAGGATTCGGACGACGGCCCCCATCTGGACCCGAAGCTGAGCTATAGCGAAGATAACGAGGATTGGGTGCCGGTTGGTTTTCCGCTCTTCGAGCTTGATGGGGCTAAGGTGAAGACCGGTACCGTCCCCGTGAAAAAACTCGACATTGAGGGGCGGGAAATTCTGGTGACCACGGTGTTCGATCTCATGGTCGCACACGTGGGAGTGGACAGAGGCCACGGCGGGGAGGTAGGCGGGACTTATGACGACGTCGCGCCCTACACGCCTGCCTGGCAGGAGTCGATAACAGGTGTGCCCAGAGAAGACGCCATACGTGTCGCCCGGGAATTCGCCGAAAATGCCGAGAAGACCCAAGGCAAATCAATGATTCTGCTAGGCTCGGGATCGAATCACTGGTTCCACAGCGACATGGCGTATCGGACAATACTCAACTTGACCACCCTGTGTGGCTGCCAGGGGGTTAGCGGCGGAGGTTGGGCTCACTACACAGGCCAGGAAAAGGTCCGTCCGATGGCAGGCTGGGCAACCGTCGCTTTCGGATTGGACTGGATACGTCCTCCAAGGAGACAGAACGGCACTTCTTATTTCTATTTTGCAAGCGATCAGTGGCGATATGACGCTCTGGACCCCAGGACCTTGGCCTCGCCTTTAACAAGCCGCGACTTGCCCAAGCACCCCGCGGACTGTAACGTCATTGCTGCAAGGCTTGGGTGGCTCCCATCCTATCCGCAGTTCAATCATAACCCTCTGGATCTTTGCAGAGAAGCCGTTGAGCAAGGTGCGGCTTCGGACGAGGAGATCGTGGCCCGTGCGGTGGAAAAGCTCAAAAGCGGGGACCTGAAATTCGCTCTGGCAGATGCGGATAGCCCGGAAAACTTCCCTCGAGTGCAATTCTTCTGGCGCGCCAATGTCCTGGGGGCAAGCGCCAAAGGGCATGAGTATTTCATGAAGCATATGCTGGGTACAGATAATTCGGTACTCGGCCAGGAATCTGAAAAACGCACCGAAGAGCTTCTCTGGAGAGATCCAGCGCCAGAAGGCAAGCTCGATCTCTTGGTCACGCTTGATTTTCGAATGTCCACCAGCGCCTTGTTTGCCGATGTGGCCCTGCCCGCGGCGAGCTGGTACGAAACTCACGACCTGAGCACCACTGACCTGCATCCATTCATCCATCCATTTAATCCTGCCATAGATCCTCCGTGGGAAGCTAAGACCGATTGGGACCAGTTCAAGGCAATCGCCAAGAAATTCTCCGAATTGGCGGAAGTCCATCTTGGCTCGCAAAAGGACCTAGTGGCGACTCCTTTGCTGCATGATTCACCTGGAGAAATTGCTCAACCCACTGTGAAAGACTGGCTTAAAGGGGAAGGAGAGCCGATCCCCGGAAAAACTATGCCGAATCTCACGGTGGTGACCAGGGATTTTGCCAATGTTTACAAAATGATGACGGCGCTGGGACCTCTAGTGGCGGACTCTACCATAGGAGCAAAGGGGGTATTGTGGAACGGCGCTGAGGAGCATGCTGAATTGAAGGCGAAGCTCGGGATTGTGGAGGCTCCTGGAGTAAGCCAAGGCATGCCGCGGTTGGAAGCAGGCAAACAGGTGGCACAAGCCATTCTGACGCTTGCGCCGGAGACCAACGGAAATGTCGCAGTTAAATCATGGGGAGGAGTAGAAAAGAAGTCCGGGCTGAGTTTGAATCACTTGAGTAAACCCAGGCAGGGTGAAAAGCTGAGTTTCGCGGATATCAACGACCAACCGCGCAAGGTCCTCACTTCTCCAGTCTGGAGCGGAATCGAGGCTGAAAACAGGACCTATTCCGCGTTCGTCATCAATATCGAGGAGAAGGTTCCGTTCCGAACCCTAACCGGTCGGGCGCAGTTTTATCACGACCATGAATGGATGTTGGCTTTTGGAGAGGGCTTGCCGCTCTTCCGGCCGCCTGTAGACCTTAAGGCTCTGGGAGCAACCGATGTAAGCCGAGAGCAAGGTCAGGAAATCATTTTGAACTATCTGAGCCCTCACTCGAAATGGTCGATACACTCCACGTACTCGGACAACTATATCATGACAACCCTCTTCCGCGGAGGCAAGGCCATCTGGATCAACGATGAGGATGCAGCCGCAATCAGTGTCGAGGACAACGACTGGCTAGAGTGCTTCAACGTGAATGGGGTTCTCCTAGCAAGAGCTGTGGTGAGCCACCGGATCCCGAGGGGGACAGCATTGATGTATCATGCTCAGGAACGAATCTTCGACACCCCCGGCTCTAAGCTCTCCAAACACACCAGAGGCATGCACAACAGTGTGACGCGGATTATGGTAAAGCCCACTCACATGATCGGGGGTTATGCACAATTTAGCTACGATTTTAACTACTACGGACCAACAGGAGCGCAACGAGACACCGTAATTGTTGTGCGTAAAGCGCGGGAGGTGGAATGGTATGAAGATTAAAGCCCAGATTGCTATGGTGATGAACCTCGACAAATGCATCGGCTGTCACACGTGCAGTATTCCGTGCAAGCACGTTTGGACCAACCGCGCAGGTACGGAATATATGTGGTTTAACAATGTGGAGAGCAAGCCGGGCATTGGCTACCCCAAGAAATGGGAAGACCAAGAGGTGCATCGGGGTGGCTGGGAAGTGAAAAACGACAAATTACGTCTGCGAGCAGGAGGGCGCGTCGAAAAGTTCGCGAAAATATTCCATAACCCGGATCTTCCGCACATTGATGACTACTATGAACCGTGGACTTACGATTACGAAAAATTGGTCTCAAGTCCTCCGAGACCCAATCAGCCTGCCGCACGCGCTAAATCGCTGCTCACTGGCGACAAAATGGAGATTGTTTGGGGCCCAAATTGGGAGGATGACCTGGCCGGTGTGACCAAGACCGGGCCCGGGGACGTGAACTTCAAGAATCTGGACTACTCCGTTTATCTTCAGTTCAAGAAAGTGTTCATGTTCTATCTCCCTCGGATCTGCGAGCATTGTTTGAATGCGGGCTGCGTTGCTTCGTGTCCGTCAGGCGCATTGTACAAGCGGGACGAGGACGGCATCGTGCTTGTGGATCAGGAGCGATGCCGGGGTTGGCGCTATTGTGTCTCCGGATGCCCGTACAAGAAAGTCTATTACAATTGGCAAACGGGCAGATCGGAAAAGTGCCTTTTCTGCTACCCCAGAATTGAGGCGGGACTGCCGACACTGTGCGCGGAATCGTGCGTCGGGCGCATCCGGTATATAGGAGTGATCCTCTACGACGCAGACAAGATTAAAGCAGCCGCGGCGGTTCCTGATGATCGGAAACTATACCAGGCCCACCTCGAAATGCTGTTGGATCCACACGACCCAGAAATCATACGAACCGCGCTCTCGGATGGAATCGGAGAAAGTTGGATTACCGCGGCCCAAGCTTCGCCTGTCTATAAGCTGGCAGTGGAATGGAAGATCGCGTTCCCACCCCATCCGGAATTCCGAACGCTTCCCATGGTCTGGTATGTGCCTCCCTTGAGCCCATTGGTTCAAGCTTCGAACGAAGCGCGGACCTGGCCTCAGGAGCCTGACGCAATGCGAATTCCCCTGACATATCTTGCCAATCTACTTACGGCCGGTGATGAGGCTCCGGTGCGGATGGCACTCAAGCGGCTTCAGGCCCTGCGCACGTACAGGCGCTCCATTCGGATGGAGAAAGAACCTGACCTGTCGATTTTGGAGGAAGTCGGGATGACTTCATCATCGGCTGACGAGATGTACCGGCTTCTTGCAATAGCAAAGCGTGAGGATCGATATGTAATTCCTACTGTTAAAAGGGAAGATACGGAGAACCTGCATCAAGCGCAGGGCGAGTTTGGGTTCCCGGAGCAATGAATTAACGTCGTCAGAATTGACGCTGCATAACCTGCAAGGCCTCAGCATTTGGATGTGAAATGACTGACCAAAATGCTACCTCCACCACCATTAGTGACTCGGACGCCTTGACAGAGGCCCGTTCTGTTTTCAAGGTGTTTTCTTTATTGCTTGATTATCCGGGGGAGCGCCTCATCGAGGCTCGAGAAGAGTTGGGCTGGATAATAAACGGGTTTTCACACTCAATTGTGAAAACCAAATGCGCCCATTTTCTTGCGCATTTGGATGCGGACCCGCTACTTGAATTGCAAGAAGAATATACGCGACTCTTCGATTTCAATCCCGCAACCTGCCTAAATTTGACCTTTCACGAGTGTGGGGAATCCAAGGCACGGGGTTTTGCGCTGGCCAATTTTAGTCGACTCTACAAAGACGCCGGCTACGAGCTGGCCAGTCGAGAATTGCCGGATTATCTCCCTTTGGTCCTCGAGTTTCTGTCCGTTTGCAGCGGGGAGACCCGCTCCAAGATTCTGACGCAGTATGACAGCCACATATCCGGCTTAGCGTCTCGTCTTCTCGAACAGGATAGCGTGTACACCGGCCTCGTTGAAGCACTTTCAACATTGATTCGAGAACTTACGGGGAAAGGAGATTAGAATATGGATACTTTCAATATGCTGGCGTTTGTAGTCTATCCTTATCTCGCTCTGACCATATTTGTTGTGGGCCACCCGTATCGCTATTTTACGGATCCGTACAATTGGAACTCGAAATCAAGTGAACTTCTTGACAAAGACAGCTTGAAATATGGAATTACGATCTTCCATTGGGGGATAATCGTCACGTTCTTAGGGCATTTGTCTGGGCTTCTAACCCCCCAATGGGTTCTCGACAAGGTAGGAATCAACGCTGAAATACATGAATTTATTGCGGTTGCGGTTGGAATCGTTGTCGGATTCCTCGCATTTGTAGGTCTCATCCTTCTGCTCGGCCGCCGTTTGACCAGGAGGAGAATTCTTGCCCACACCTCAACCAATGACTTTGTAACACTGGCCCTTCTTTTCTTTGTTGTTACCGCAGGACTATATAACGCACTCTTTGGAGGCTACGGCACCGCGGTTTTATACACCGTTGCTCCCTGGATCCGCGGGATCTTGACCTTCACTCCCGATCCGAACCTCATGGTCGACGTGCCCTGGACCTACACGGTCCATATCCTCGGTGCGCTGACTCTTCTGGGGTTTTCACCTTTCAGCCGCCTGGTGCATATATGGAGCGCACCTTTCCCCTATCTCATCCGCAGCTATATAGTGTTTCGCCGAAGGGTGGCTGAGCTTTTGTGAGCCCGTGGTAGGCGTTTTGCTCTCTACCGGTATGAGACCGATGTGCATTCGGAGAGGTAAATTGCAGGAAGGATCTATAATGTCATTGCGCAGGGCGCAAGCCCGGAGCAATCTCTGGTGGAATGGGCGTCCCGCCCGTCAATATTGAATGACCGGCAAAATCAAATCCACGATAGCGGAGTTATCGCCAGCTTATTTTGCCATGGTCATGGCAACGGGCATCGTTTCCATTGCTTCGGACCTCACAGGATTTGAGTTCCTTGCACGCCCCTTGCTCTGGCTTAATGTCGGGTTCTATATAGTTCTTTGGGCCCTCAATCTTGGTCGTGTATGCTTTTACCCGCGATATTTTTTAGCTGACCTGTCTGACCACACTCGTGGCGCGGGATATTTCACCGCAGTAGCAGGAACCTGCATATTAGGGAATCAGTTCGTCGTTCTAACGGAAGCCCAAGACTTAGGAGTGCTGCTGCTGGTGCTGGGCATAGTTCTTTGGGTCCTCCTCATTTACGCGGTATTGATGGGGTTTACCATCAGGCCTGGCAAGCCGTCCCTGGATGACGGCATCACTGGGGGCTGGCTGGTTGCCACGGTGAGCACACAATCCGTGTCCGTTTTGAGCGGCCGGCTTGCTTCACACTTTGCCGGCAATGAGCAGGCGGTTCTCTTTTTCTCGCTGTGCATGTTCCTGATCGGATGCATGTTGTATTTGATTGTAATCACGCTAATATTCTATCGCTTTATGTTTTTCCCATTGAAGCCGCAAGAGTTTGAGCCACTGTACTGGATAAGTATGGGCGCAGCCGCCATCACCACTCTCGCAGGCACGATTCTGGCCTTCAACGGTCACGGATCGCAGCTCTTGCAGCCCATTGTACCGTTTATCCTCGGATCGACGATTTTATTCTGGGCTTTCGCAACATGGTGGATACCGCTTCTGGTACTGCTGGAAATTTGGCGGCACGTGGTCCACCACGTGAAGCTGTCTTACACCCCCCAATATTGGAGCCTCGTATTCCCTCTCGGTATGTACACCACGTGCACCGTGCATTTGTCAAAAGTGATCGGCTGGGATGCTCTTTTGATAATTCCGAACTATTTCATATACGCGGCACTGTTCGCTTGGGGGATTACACTCTTAGGACTGGTCAAGTCTTTGTGCCAGTCTCTGCTTGTCGCTTCTTCCTTGCCTGACCAGTGACGTAGAATTGCTTGACGGGCTGTTTTCGCTGCCTCCTCCGATCTCGCAACTCACGCAAGAAATGGCGATTCCTTCACGAAGGCCCGAGACGTTTGTAGACCTTGAAGCGCCCCTGACTGTCCCCGTGGAACAAGATCAGCCCGGCAGCTTTTCCGCTTTCCGGATCGTTCCAAAGCGAAGCCAATGGACACTGACCAGGACATTGAAAATTCAACAACTGAATTTGTTCTTTCGTGACCACCAGATATGCCCGTGTATCCGATTCCAACAGCGAGGCAAGTTCCGGTAGAGTGCCCTCCAGGTCCACCGGTACGCCCCGGCCGGGTATGCCTTTCTTGCCGGAGGCATAAAACAATATTACGTCCGGCCGGCCCGGGTTTAAGACTGTGACGTTATTGCCTGCATCAGTATGCTGTCCAAGCCATTCACCAGCCGGCCGGTAACCGGAGTTCCCCAGATTCGTGAAACACCTATACAATGAGTCGGGCAGCAGTTGCGGTGGAATCCTCGGGATGTAACCGAGAAAACCAACCGCCAACGAAGAAAGAAGTGAAATCAAGCATAGTAAGGCAATACCAGGCTTCATCCACTGTTTTCCCAATGATGCTAGCATGGTGTTCAAGAGAGCCACCATGAAGAATGACAACAAAATCAATATCAGCAAGGAAGATGGTACCAGGTATCGGGGTTCGATATAAAATAGCGAGTACACCGGCAATGGGCTCAAAAAGACCAGAAATGCCGTAATTATTCGGGTTGGTGGAAGGGGAAGCTCTCGACCGGTTAACAATTTTCGTGCGGAGACAAAGGGATATGCCATCCAAAGCAGCATGAGCGGAACAATGGCGTGGAAATTCTGCATAACAAAGGTGTAGTCTTCAATAAGAGCGGTCCTGAAAACCCTAACCCCATATTTCCAGCCTTGCGAACGCACATATTCCCGGAAATCAATCGAATCCCCAGAAGCGAACATATTGTCCAGGCCCTTAATCCTATGATGTGGTCCCTCGATGCTGGTCTCGCCGACCAGTATATTTATCCCGCCCTTCGTAGAGAAGGTCCAGCGGCCGGTATGTTGCTTAAGGAAGAAAACGTAGGGCAGCACACACGCAAGAAAAAAGACTCCGACCAAGATAGGTTTAGCGTAGCCGCGTAAAGGCTTTAGGCGATCACCAACATTGGAACCTTGTTTGTCATGAATCCAAAAGACAAACAAGGTTCCAATGGCAAGTAGACCTATAAGAAAATTTTCAGGTCGTATGAGATACCCAAATCCCAACAATAATCCTAGACAAATGGCCAAACCCGGACCTTTTGTACCTTCCAAGAGTTTCAAATAACTATAAAAACCCAGGAGAATGCACAAGCATGATAGGGCATCGGAACCCACGGATGACGATACTGCCAAAAGGGCCGGAAAAAATGTGATCAACCATGCAGCGAGCAAACCTACTTCCCGGCCGAATAGAAAACGCCCGGTGAAGTAAGCGAGAGGAATGAGAAGAATGTATGATAACGCCGAAATTACTACGCCCGAGTACTCGATGTCCCTCACGAACAGAAAAGCAACGTAAGACGCAATGCCGTAACCGGGAGGAATTATTAGGTCCACATGGTCCCTGTACGTGTAACCTTTGCCGTCGATCAAATTGTGAAACGGCATCAAATGATGAAGGGCATCAGAATTAAATGTAGGATCGTAGTAGCAGCGAATTAGGCTCATAGCTGAGCCCGCAATCACTAGCCCGGAAATTAGGACAATAACAATGTTCAGCCTATGCTTTCGCATTTGTTCTCCGATTCGCTAAACCGTAGTGGCGCGAGGTAAGGAGGACAATGCACCTGAATGAATTCATCTGTCGAGCCCCTTTGGAATGAAATACCATGTTACTCTACACGCTTCCATAATTCCATGACGTAATATGGGCCTGGTTTGCATTTAACAAACGGATTCAGCGTATTTTTGAAGAACATCGGACGGAGCGACGAAAAATAACCGGGACCCACGTGCGTGTATTTCTCCCGCGTAACTGGGTCTTGCAACAATTGAAGTCTGTCCTGGAGAATGAAAGTTGGGTTGCGCGATAGCAAATATTGTTTCATTTGTTCCACGTACTGAGAGCGCTCTGCGTCAGAATTTGCCGCCAGTGCAAGCCGCTTAAGCCTGGCTAATTCCAAATCGGTTAAGCTCCAAACATCGATAGTGCGTAGCTTACTGTAATATGGTGTGGCACCAGCATCAACTAATACAATAGTATCGTCAGGTTTAGCGTTCGCTCTCAACCACGTCCCGGCCGCTATGTTGGCGTGCGTGAGGATGTCAACTTGTTCTTTGCCGGAAAAACACCAGGTCGCCAGGCCAAAATTCCAATCCTTGTTCCATAGCCACCACAAGTCAAATACTCTTACTCCCACCATTGCACAGACAAGCGCGATACAGATGAAAACGGCCCGACGACGCTGAAAAAAACCGCCTTCAGGCCAAATCAAAACGAGTGCAACAGTCATAAGCGGGATCAGCGGGACATAGTACCGATAAGCCTCGTCTGAAGCCACGGCAAACCCCAGAGACATGAGATAGAGCGCATACGTGCACGTGGCGGTCGCGATGAAAAAGAAGGGTAAATTGGTGATCCTAGGCCAGATCAAGCCTTTAGATAACCCGACGAAGATCGCGTACAAGATCCCGAGAACAAAAATTGTATTCAGGTCGATTGCGAAAAACGATAGGAATTTGGCCCCCCCAGTCGCAAAAGTATAGAGGAGGTTATGGGCCGGAATTTTTGTATAAACGGGAAGAGGAATGATCTGACCGTAAAAGTGGAACTTCCATGCCAGGTAAATGAAAGCGGGGCAAGAAAAAGAAGCAAGAAAAACAATAAATCCTGACCAGGATTTCCGCCCCCAACTGTACACGAAATCGTAAGCCACCACTACAGCGACAAAGATTGCTGCATCGGGCCTCGCCAGCACAGCCATGAAGAGAATGAGCCCCTTCGACCGCACCCGCTCTGTCCGAAAGACTTCCCTGAAGCCACAGGATCTCGAGAAGGATTCCGCTGGTTACCAGTAAGGTAAATAGGGTCGTCTCCAGCCCACCGACCGCCCAGAAGGCCAGAGGAGAGCTTGTTCCGACCAAGAGTCCGGCGCACGTCGCAAGGAAGATTGACCTGTGCCTCTTCCACGTGAAGTGCTCCACAATGCCCAGGAGCGCTATGCCGCACAAGATTGAAAAGATTTTAACGGGGAGCAGACCTTCTAATCCAAGCTTGAAAAGCAGCATCTCGACGGCAACGAGCAGGAAGTTCGTGTACCCTTCCACCCGTTCGCCGAGATTGAAAACCGGGCCGTAACCGTTCGCCCAATTCTCCGCATACCTCAGGGAGATGTAAGCGTCATCAATCGCGAATGGAAAAACGTACGTCACCATAAGAAGGAAGATGACGACCGGTAAGAGGAACCAACAAACCCTCATGCCTTTCAGTTTCTCTTGACCAGAGAAAGCCCGACGCTCGCACCTTAAAGGGTCTGCTGCCATTTCACATGTTTTTCAAAGCGGCCCGGACGTGGGCCAGAAAAGCCGTACCAAGTGGAGATATCTGACGATTTTTCCTCTGGATCAAGTACAGCGGTCTCAAGAAGGAAATATTTTCTATCGCCACCGCCGCGAGTGAGCCCTGTGCAATATCTTCAGCTACTGCCTCACGGGAAAGAATGGAGGCCCCAATCCGAGCCTTTATTCCCTGGCGCACCGCTTCGGTGCTCCCCATTTCTGCTACCCCCATGAGGCGGGAAGGGTCGAAGCCGTGATCCTCGAGGATCCGGCTCATGGCCATGCGCGTGCCTGACCCTCTCTCCCTATGGATAAAAGGTTCCTGGGGCAGATCTTCGATGCTGATCTTGCCCTTCCGTGCCCACGGATGCTCGGGAACGACCGTCAAAACCAGCTCATCACAGAAAACCTCTTCCATGACGAGCCTGCGGTCATTCCACTTCGAGCCTACCACTCCGGCCTCAAGGTTCCCTTCCAGCACATCTGATACGATTTGAGCCGTGTCTGCGATCCGGAGTGTTATTTGAATTGCAGGGTGGGCAGTTTTGAAGGAGCCGATGAGCTTCGGGAGTATGTACGTACCTGGTATAGTGCTTGCCCCGAGAATTAACCGCCCCGAGAGGTTTCCCTTAAACTGACCCAGGGCTTGAATTGCTTCCTCTCGCATTTGGAGTATGTTTCGAGCATATTGGTAGAAGATCTTCCCGGCAGGAGTCGGAAGAACCTCGCGTCCGAGGCGGTCCACCAACTTTTCTCCCAGCATGTCCTCGAGCGTGCGCAGGTGCTCGCTCACCGTGGGCTGAGCCAGAAGCAGTGCTTCACCGGCTTTGGTGAAGCTTTTCAGTTCAACCACCTTGCAAAAGACTTCCAGGCGACGCATATCCATAGCTGCACATCCCGATATTGCTGGAATATTAATATCCTGGTATTTTATAAAGTCAAGCCGACCTAAGGGCAGGTAGTGTCATAATTTAGTGTGACTGGCCGTCATTCCGGCGAACGCCGGAATCTAGAAATCCTGGACCCCGGATCGGAGTCCGGGGTGACGGTTTGTGCAGACCGCCCATGGTGTCACACACTAAGACACTACCTGATGGCAGTACCGAATCTTATCCACAACTGGAGACAGCTCCAAGGAAGTTTGAATGCCGCCTGTTGAAATCATGGAGGACCTGTTTTTCATCCAGAGGGGATATCTGAACGGGAATCACTTCGTGTATCGCTCGGAAGATCCGGTTCTCGTTGATACTGCATATGTATCCGACTTCCAGACGACCGCGGCGCTCATCAAGGGCTTGGGCGTTGACCTTTCCAGGACCCGGCTGATTGTCAACACACACTGCCACTGCGACCACATAGGCGGCAACAAGATGATACAGGAAAGATCAACCTGCGACATTGCAATGCACAAGATTGGCAAACACTTCATTGACACGCGGGACGACTGGTCTACATGGTGGAAGTATTATCAGCAGGACGCGGATTTTTTCAATTGCACCACAGCATTGGAAAACGGAGATAAACTATCTGTCGGCCCCCACGAATTTGAAGTCATCTATACGCCCGGACATTCCGCGGATGGCATCGTGCTTTATAACAAGAAGGAAAAGGTCCTCATATCCTCGGACACCCTATGGGAGGACGACCTGGCAGTCATGACGATACGTGTGGAAGGGAGCAGAGCGTGTTTTTCTATGCAGGAATCTCTCGAAAAGCTCGAAAACCTGGATGTCAAAAAGGTCTATCCCGGCCACGGCAGACCTTTCAGCAACATGCCGGAGGCCATTTCAAGAGCAAGGCAAAGACTGAACGGCTTTATTGCCAATCCAAAGCGCATCGGGAACGATCTGATCAAGAAAATCATCATTTACACGCTCATGATGAGAAAACAAGTTGACGAAGCATCATTTTTTGAGGATCTGATGCAAACTCACTGGTTCACTGAGACTGGGGAATTCTATTTCGATGGTGCTTATCGTACCAAGTACCGATGACTTAATGAAGACTTTCTTCCTGCGCGGCATTGTGAAGAGCAAAAACGGCAAGTTGTATACAACGGTGAAACCGTAAACAGCAGTGCGCGATGAGCGGCGGTTCCCATGCTCTACGGGTCATATACCTGCTGCTTCGGTCATTTCACCCGTGACCAGAGTTGATCTTTTCCACCATCCACAGGCGTGCGTGTTACCATGAAATCACCTTTTATTCCATAGACATAGTATCCAACCTGCGAACCGTTCTTAAAGGCGATAGACATCTTGTGATCGTCGAATGTCCAAAGACCATCCGATCCTGTGGGGTGTTCCTTATTGAAGATTCGGCAAGTCCCGTCCTTCCTAAGGGCCATGAGGGTCCTGACCGATGAATTGACACTAGCCCTACCTGTTTCTTCAAGAGGATGCTCTTCAGGGAGCACCTCCCAGGTCCCCATCAAGCTTTGCAAGTCGATCACAGCCTGAAAAATCTGTTCGGGCGCAATCCCTCCCGCTCCCATTGCCGGAATGGTGTGAAAGGCAATCATTAGAGAAAGAAAAAGAAGACCAGGCCACGTTTTCATTCATCCTCCACTGCTATATCAACCCCGGCCGCGTGCATACGTCGCTCGGCCAAGGTAATTACTTTGCCACCAGTGCACACATTCCGCTGTTTACAAACCATTTTCGGGGGGGGGGCCAGCGGAGTGAGTTTCTTTTCTCAGGGCATTCATACCTCATACGACACATTAACGTCCAGAGGTTCCTTGCCACATTGACAGCCTGCACAGCGGCGGGGATCTAAGGACTGATGTGGGATAAATTTCTGTCATATATATACCTGTTTTATCCAGCACTTGAAGATTGTAATTCAGTGGTTTTGTCTCAAGTAAGCGATAACACCGCAACATCAAATATTTTACTTGACACACATCCGCGCCCATGATACCTCCCGCCCCCAGGAAGAGAACGGGAAGCTGCGCACAAGCGCTTCCTGAATCGACGCATTCGTACGGTTCGCGGAACTGTCGGAATAAAAGGAGGGTATGATGGTCAACAAACTTTTGAGTATCTTTGTCTGTATAATGATGCTGGGTACAGCATCCCTAGCCTTTGCCGGTGGGCCGGTCGCAGGCTGTGCGCCCCCTCCCTGCGGTCCCTATCCATATTCAGCCAAGCCTTACGGGCCTCCTCCAGTTGCTTCGCCTTACTGGGGAGATGCACCGTTCCCAGGACTTTGCGGTGGAGTGGTTGCACTGCCCTTCCTGGTAGTGGGAAGCCTTCTGGGTGGCAACACGGCTGGACCCTATGGCCCCCCGCCTGGTCCCGGTTATAATTGCGCTCCACCACCGTGCCCCCCTGGTAAGGTATATGGCCCGCCGGTCGCCGCGGGATGTGGTCCGGGTTATGGTGCGGGTTATGGTGCGGGCGGCAGCATATTTGGAGGGCTCCCCTGCCTGGAGCTTTGCTCAAGCATTCTAGGAAGTATAGGCGGTGGGGCAGGATTTCTATATTAGGATTGATCCGGGCTGGATCTGCATAGCCGGGTCGGCCCGTTTGTCAGCACTAAAGAGAACAAGCATCAGCTAAAAAAATAACGCGAACATTTCAACCTTCCAATCCATGGGGACTACGGTCCCCATTTTTTTTTGGAAATACCTACGAAAAGGCTGGGATCTCTTTCCGCTGGACGGGGCTCCGGTACACCCTTAATATAGGCGCGGTAAGGTCCTTTTCCCGAGCATTAGAATGGCTATCCCACCCAATGAATTTTCCGAGCGCCTCCAGACTCTCGAGGGGGTCCTGGATCGTCTTGTGTTCTCGGCTGAAGAAAGCGACTTCATAGTCGGCAGATTAGTCGTGCGCGGACGACGAGATCCTGTAACGGTGGTGGGGTCGCTCCCCCGCCCTCTCCCCGGTGAAACCCTCGTTCTTCAAGGCCAATGGGAGTTCGATAAGAAATTCGGCGAACAGTTCCGATTCCAGAGCGCGCAGTCTCGGGCGCCTTCCACCGTAAGGGGCATAGAAAAATATCTTTCGTCCAGCCTTGTCAAAGGAATCGGGCCGGAGATGGCACGAAGGATTACCGCGGTCTTCGGTGAAAAAACGCTTGACGTCATCGAGAAGCATCCCAAGGAACTTCGGCAAGTATCCGGGATAGGGCCGATGAGAGCTGAAAAGATTTCCGAGGCATTCCAGGAACAGAAAAGCATTAGAGATGTAATGCTGTTCTTGCAAACTCACGGTGTATCTCCTACCTATGCTTTCAAAATCTTCAAGAAATACGGCAAGGCAGCCATTCAAGTAGTGTCCACCAACCCTTACTGCCTGGCCACCGCCATCAGGGGAATAGGCTTTAAATCAGCGGATCGGATCGCCGGCAGCCTTGGGATCGACATGCGGTCGCCCTTGAGGGCGCGCGCTGGCATTCTTTACGTGCTCGATGTCGTGCAATCCGAGGGTCATGTCTATTATCCACAATCGGTCCTGCTGGAGAAGGCTAGGGAACTGCTGGGGATAGACGCTCAAACTCTGGGGAAGGCACTGGAAGACCTCGCGCAGACCAGGGAAGTAGTTATCGAGGAAGACCGCGTTTATCCCGCTATGATGGCCACCATGGAAAACTCGGTGGCATTGAAGCTGAGGAACCTGATTTCAGCGCCACGTTTTCTGCCGGAAATCAAGGTCGGGGCGGCGATTGATTGGATCGAGACGCGCAGCGGAATGAAACTGTCGGATGCCCAGAGGGAAGCGGTGGCATCTGTGATGGAGCACAAAGTGCTCGTGATTACAGGAGGCCCCGGCACCGGCAAGACCACGCTTTTGCGATCTCTCATCGAGATATTGGAAGCCAAAAAGCTGCGGGTTTTGCTGACCGCGCCCACAGGTCGGGCGGCCAAAAGGCTGTCCGAAGCGACTGGACGGGAAGCCAAGACCATCCATCGACTTTTGGAGTATTCCCCGGCCGAAGGAGGTTTTCAGCGGGGAGTTGGCAGGCCATTGGAAGCTGAGGTTGTAGTGGTGGACGAAGTTTCGATGGTGGACATATCCCTGATGCATTACCTGCTATCCGCCATAAATTCTCAGAGCACCCTGCTGCTCGTGGGCGACGCGGACCAGTTGCCCTCCGTGGGGCCGGGAAATGTACTTGGAGATTCCATAAAATCGGGAAAAATCCCCGTCGTGCGCCTTCAGACCGTGTTCAGACAGGCCAGCTCCAGCTTAATAGTCACCAACGCCCACCTGGTAAATCAGGGGAAGATGCCTATGAAAGTGGCAGAAACAGCGGGTCTCTCCGACTTCTATCTCATCGAAAAGGAAGATCCGGACGAATCGTTGCGTCTCATCAAAGAAATGATCAGCCGAAGGATTCCGGAGCGATTTGGCTTCGACCCCGTCCAGGACATGCAGGTTTTGAGCCCCATGCACAAGGGAACCGTCGGCACAGAAAACCTTAACCGAGAGTTGAGAGAGATATTGAATCCTCACGGGCGTCCAATAAAAGGGGACAGATTTCGTGTCGGCGACCGCGTTATGCAGACGAGAAACAACTATGAGAAAGAAGTTTTCAATGGCGATGTAGGTAGAATTGTTTCCTTTGATCCGGAAGAGGATGAAGCTGTTGTCGAATTTGACGGCCGTGCAGTGCAGTACCATATTTCCGAGATGGATGAGATGATACTCGCTTACGCGGTGACGATCCACAAGGCCCAGGGGAGCGAGTACAGGGCAGTGATCGTGCCTTTAAGCACCCAACATTACGTTCTCTTGCGGCGGAATCTACTCTATACGGCCATGACAAGAGGCAAAGAGCTGGTAGTGCTGCTCGGAAGCTCCAAGGCCCTGCAGATGGCAGTCGAGAATCGGATTGTAGAACCCCGTTATACTGACTTGGCTAGAAAAATCTGAGTCATATCGGTGTGCAGGCGAACAGTAATGATCCGTTACCTCGGCCCTGCGCCGTCTAGAAAACTCTTTCTGTCGGCGATAGCCTTCTCATAGAGTCTAAAATACTCCTTGGCGGAGCGTCTCCACGAAAAGTCACGCCTCATTCCGCGGACCATCAACCTTTGCCACGTACCAGGTCTTCTCATAAAGACATCCAGAGCTTTAAGAAGTGTTTCTTCAAGCGCCGATGGTGCCGGCTGCTTAAACTTAAAGCCGGTACCAGAATCCTGTTCAAGGCTGAATTCTTCAACAGTGTCGGTTAAGCCGCCGGTGGCCCTCACGATAGGGATCGTCCCGTACTTTAATGCATAAAGCTGGTTGAGTCCGCAGGGTTCGTACCTCGACGGGACCAGGAGGACGTCTGCACCGGCGAATATCTTGTGTGCCAAGCCGTAGTCATAGTTCAGGAAAACACCAATCTTGTCCGGGTAGCGCTCGGCGAGCTCTCGAAAGGATATTTGGTACCTCGCGTCGCCAGTACCAAGGATGACGAGCTGCAGGTCGTGATCCATGAGCGACGGTATTGCCCCCTCTAGTATATCTATCCCCTTCTGATCTGATAGGCGGCTCACCATGCCTATCACTGGAACATCGTGCCGAATGGGCAAATGAGCGATTCTCTGAAGGTCGGTCTTACAAAGTGCCTTGCCGGTGAAATCCTCTGAAATGAAATTGGCCTCAATCAGAGGATCGGTTTCAGGATTCCAAGTTTTGTAATCTACACCGTTCAGTATACCTGTAAGATGAGTGCCCTTCTCCTGAAGTATTCCTTCAAGGCCGAAACCAAACTCCGGCGTGAGGATTTCGTCACGGTATCCTGGTGATACCGTATTCACCTCATCGGCGAATACGATACCACTCTTGAGGAAATTGAGTTTGCCATGGAATTCCATGTGCTTGGGTGTAAAAAACTCCCAGCCCACCCCCACTAGGGGCATGTCGAGGTGCCAGAAGATTCCCTGATACCCAAGATTATGGATAGTCATAACCGAGGCACTGGTTTCAAGTAGTGGCTCGCCTGCGTAGAGCGTCCGAAGATACACGGGGGTCAGTGAGGCCTGCCAGTCATGGGAGTGGAGGACATCATAGTGAGTTGATGCGGCAAGGCCCATTTCGATTGCAGATCTGCACAGGAATACGAATCTCTCTGCGTTGTCTTCATAGTCCGCTTCGGGGGTACCGTATAGATATTCTCTGTCGAAGTATTCGTCGCATTTTACGAAGAGGTACCGCACTCCCCTTTTGTGTTTAAATTCCCACAACGCCGCAGGCACAGTCCGCGCGTTGATATCTACTTTGATCTTCAAGCCTGTTTCTTTCAAACCATACTTGTCACAATCGATTCCGCGATACTTGGGCATAAAGACGTCCACCTCGACGCCCAACTCGGCAAGTTCGCCGGGCAGTGCCGACAAGACTTCCCCCAAACCACCGGTCTGGGCGAAGGGGGTCACTTCCGGCGTAATCATCAAAACTCGCACTTTTCAATTCCTCCGCGACGGTTCCACGTCATTTGCCGATTTACCTAGTCTGCTTCTGTTCACGCCTTTTCTTGATATGCGCAATCAGACCGCCGTTATGCAGGAGTTCTTTCATAAAAGGAGGGATGGGCCCCACGTTAAAGCTCTCGCCCGTGGTCACGTTTCGAATGATTCCGTTGTCCGGGTCTATTTCCAGCCGGTCACCTTCCCTCGTACCTTCCACAGCGGTCGGAGATTCCAAGATGAGGAGCCCCATGTTGAATGAGTTGCGGAAAAAGATCCTGGCAAAGCTCTTGGCTATCACGCAGGCCACTCCCGAGGCCTTTATCGCCACAGGCGCATGTTCTCTCGAAGACCCGCATCCGAAGTTCTTTCCCGCAACGATAATATCCCCTTGATGCACTTTGGATGGAAACTCTGGATCTGCATCTTCCATAACGTGTTCGGCCAGCTTTGCCGGATCGGTAATACTAAGATAGCGAGCGGGAATGATTTCATCGGTGTTGATGTCGTCACCGAATTTCCATACCCTGCCCATGAAGGTCATGTCTGTCTCCTTGTCCTCGTCAAAGTTCCTCGGTAGCTCCCTCCCATCACCCCAACGGACGCTTCAACTGAAGATCGGTACAGGAATGAGTTTCAGTCCGGAAGGCAATGGTCGCAACACACTTTCTGACATTATTGATTTCTCATTGCAAGGGATGCTTTCCGTTGATGCAGAAGAAAACCGGGGAAACATGGTTTTTCTCGGGAATCGAATCCGGAGGTCAAAAGGTCCTTCCCTTTACCTCTTTGCACCTTTACAGGATTTTCGGTTAAGATGTTGGGTCAATCACACATTTGTCACGAGGTGTTAGGGTGGCGTTAAGTGCCTATGATTTATCGTTTTTCAAGCCTGGAGTGCGCCCACAAGTGATACACGGGATGACGTTGGGCAATTTGCTGCGAGTTCTGGCGAGAAATGATTTTCGGGTGGATACTATATGCGCGGAGCGTCTGTTTTATCTGTTGATCGTAGGCGTACTCAATTCTATTTACGGCGCATGCGAGACCATATTCAGCGCGCGTCAGATTCGAGGCGTCGTGATTGAGCCCCCCCCTTTATTCATTCTCGGCCATTGGCGCAGCGGAACGACCCACCTCCACAATCTTCTAAGCTTGGACGAGAATTTCACAGCTCCAACCGCCTTTCAGAGCCTTTTTCCACATCACTTTCTGTTCACCGGAATCGGAGCTACCTTTTTCGACTGGGTCGCCCCAGACAAACGGCCCATGGACAATATGACCTTTTCTGCTCACACTCCACACGAAGATGAATTTGCCCTTGCTGCGCACTCAACGGTGTCACCCTATATGAAGTTCCTGTTTCCGGTTACGGGGGACCAAGGCTACTCCGAGATTGACCCCAAGCTTCTCCCGAAAGAAGCGCTTGAGAGATGGAAAGAATCTCTCATTCTGTTCGTGAAAAAGTTGATGGTGGCGAACCGGGGAAGAGTTGTGTTGAAGTCGCCGCCGAATCTTGGTCGAGTTAGTACGCTGCTGGAGATATTTCCACAGGCTCAGTTCGTTCACATCGTGAGAGACCCCTACCGAGTCTATCTGTCTACCCGGAAGCTCTGGACCGACGGGTTGGGCCCCGCGCACCTCCAAATCCCCGAACCCGAGTTGGTGGATGAGCTTATACTGTCCTGGTACGTTGAACTGTTCTCACTCTTTGAAAGGGATAAGGGCCTTATCCCCGCGGGTTCGCTCTACGAGATGAAGTTCGAAGATTTGGAAGCGGAACCGATCAAAACTCTTCGAGGAATGTACGAAGGGCTTGGGCTAACAGGTTTTGAGCCTTTTGAAGAACGGCTTGAAGTTTACATGAGGTCGATAGGCGGTTACGAAAAGAATTCCTACCATATGAGTGAGGCGGACCGCGAAAAGGTGAAGCGTGTGTGGGGCAAAAACTTTGAGCGTTACGGTTATCGGACTTGATAGAAATGGGAGTTCCGAAAAGAAGGCGCGCAAAACCGGGTTTGACCGAGTCCCGAGGCTTGTGCATGTGGTGAGGATGACCGTGCAGAAAGATTCCCGGAGAATTCCCTATGGACAAAATTTTTAAACTAACTTATAAATTATATTTAAGTCAAGGGTAATATGCCCTGAGGGGCGAGGCAGGCTCCCAAGTCTGACATCATCGTGAGCCGAGTCCAGGCATATCACCAAATGGCTGCCCATTTTTTAGGTGCCGGCCGGTGAATCAATAACGGCCTTGGGGATTATGGACCCACTGAGTTGCTAAACGGAGGGATTATGCAAATCGGCGACGTCATACACTTAGACGGTCTGCGAGCGGAATACAGCCTTTTCGGCCGTGACCGCTTTTCTACTTGTACGCTGCCCGACGGAAATTATGTGGTTCTCGGTTTCGAGGAGAATTATGTCAACCTTGCCTGGAGCGACGCGAGTGGCTACCCATCGCGAAAGCACCGATACCGCATAGAGAAAACTGTTTTCGGGTGTTCGGTCGCCGTATGACCGAACCCACTGAGCGACATGACACAGTAGGGGCGGGCACAGCGTTGTAAAGAGTTTCCCGCCGATCCTTTCTCTTCCCGTCAATTGTGATACTACCTGCTCTTTTCTGAGAGCAGACTCAAGTCCGCACTCGAGCCCCAATGTTCGATCCGCTCCGACGGGCGTTTCTTGATCTACTCTACTCTTCCGTTTCTGCGTTTGAATGCCTTCTTAAAGAAGAGGATTCATGGGGATCACGGATGAACATGTCAAACCCGTTGTAGGGCGATTTTCCAGGTTTCAGTGGGTGGCAGCGAGCCTTGTCTTCGGTTTTTTCCTCGGGTTCGTGGACACTCTCTTGATCGCTTGCGTGCTGGGCTATCTGGGGTTGCAGGTCCCCGCGTACTTTGGAGTTCCCACAACGTTTACTGGCTATTTCTTCACAGGATGGATTCTGGGCGATCTGGCGCCTTCCGAAATAGTATGGGAGCTGCCGGCCGGGATTCTAGTGTGTGTCCTCCTCCTCATGTGGGGGGTGGCGGGGTCCCAAGGACTGAGCTTGCCATATTTGTTCTTGAATTATGTATGTATTCCATCAATTGCGGTGTCAATCTGCTATCTCGGCCTTCGCGTCGGAAGGAAAAGAGCAGCCAAGAAGAGCGGGCAAGAACTTGCGAAAGAGACTTTTGCCGGTTAGAGCGGCCGGAAAGAATAATGTCCATTTGGCCAACCGACATGGTGAATCCGGAAGGCCCTCCGTGACGGACGTTTTCTCCGTCATTACTGCGAAAGCAAGAATCCATCCCGCGAAACGCGGGACTGGACCCCGGATCAAGTCCGGGGTGACGGCGTCATTCCCGCAAATTGGACAAAAAATTTGGCAATTGGAATAATTGAGCGCCCCTCCAGCGGATCTTTCCATCGCCCCTATGGAACAATAGAACTGATTGCTGTAAACTTATAAATGTATGACGAGGTAATCGGGAGAGAACTCATGGCAAGCGATCAGCGCCTTTGCGACGGATGTACCGGCGGGTGCACTGAAAGACACACGGATGAGAAGATCGCGGAGGAAGTGAACGCCGGTCCTTACGTGCTTTTCTGCGCAGTGCTCATTCTAGTGCTTAGTGCGCTCATAAAGTGGCTTTTTTAGGGAGTATCGTACCGCATATGAGTCACTTGACTTCCTCCTGCGGGGTGAGCACGATCATTCATCGTCCTCGGATTTGAGGACGGCCAGAAACGCTGACTGCGGAATAACCACGTTTCCAACCTGCTTCATCCTCTTCTTACCCTCTTTCTGTTTCTCGAGTAATTTCTTCTTGCGCGTGATATCTCCTCCGTAGCACTTGGCGGTAACGTCTTTCCTAAGAGCCGAAACCGTTTCTCTGGAGATGATCTTACCGCCGATGGCCCCTTGAATTGCCACTTTGAACAACTGTCTGGGGATCTCCTTTTTCAGCCGTTCGCAGGACCGTCGCGCTCGCTGCGGAGCACGATCTTTGTGGACAAGCATGGAGAGCGCATCTACCTTTTCCCCTGCAACCAGTATGTCCACCTTGGCCAACTCGGTTGGACGGTACTCAAGAAATTCGTAATCAAACGAAGCGTATCCCCGCGAAACAGACTTTAGCTTATCGTAGAAGTCAAAGAGGACTTCGGCCAGAGGCAAGTCGAACGTAAGCTCCACGCGGTTCGAGCCGAGAAAGTGCATGTTCTTCTGCACCCCACGGCGGTCTATGCACAGACTGATAACGTTTCCGAGATACTGTTCGGGAAGGATTATAGCGGCTCTGATAAAAGGCTCCTTGGCCTTGTCGATTGAGATCGGATCGGGATATTTGGCAGGATTGTCGATGATCGTTTCGGTGCCGTCCTTGAGAACCAGCAGGTACTGGACCGACGGCGCAGTAAGGATCAGGGAGAGATTGAATTCCCGTTCCAGCCTCTCTTGTACGATTTCAAGGTGCAGCAACCCCAGGAACCCACATCTGAAGCCATGTCCCAAGGCCGTGGAATGGTCTTTCTGGAATGTGAGGGATGCGTCATTGAGCGTCAGTTTTTCCAAGGAAGCGGCCAATTCCTCGTAGTCGTCTGAGGATATTGGATACAAAGACGAGAAGACCACCGGTTTGACGACTTTGAACCCTTTCAACGGCTTGAGGCACGGGCGATTGTCAAGGGTTACCGTGTCACCGATTCTCGTATCACTCACCGTCTTGATACCGGCAATCATGTAACCGACCTCGCCTGCACGGAGGCCCTTACCGGGCAACCGGTCGATTAAGAAAATCCCTGTCTCTTCGACCTTGTAGCTGGCCCCATTGGACCAGAATCGAATGGTGTCACCCGGTTTGAGCTCGCCGTCAAAGAGTCTCAAGTGGACGATGGTCCCGCGATAGGGGTCCCAGTGAGAGTCAAAGATCAACGCTTTCAATGGCTCACGGGGATCACCCTTGGGGGGCGGAATTCTGTGGACCACTGTTTCGAGGATCTGGTCGATCCCTGTCCCTTCCTTGGCCGAAATTGCCACCGCTGCCTGGGCATCAAGGCCAAGGTCCTTCTCTATCTGAATCTTGACTCGCTCCACATCTGCAGAGGGTAGATCGATCTTGTTAATAACTGGAATTATCTCCAGTTCCTGCTCAAATGCCATGTAGAAGTTCGCCAGCGTCTGCGCCTGGATACCTTGGCAGGCGTCGATAACCAGAAGTGCCCCCTCGCACGAAACCAGAGCGCGGGAAACCTCGTAAGAAAAGTCCGCATGTCCGGGGGTGTCGATCAGATTCAGGATATAGTCTTTCCCGTCCGCTGCCTGATAGGGAAGAGCAACTGTCTGGCTCTTGATGGTAATGCCGCGTTCTCTCTCGATATCCATTGTGTCGAGCATCTGCTCACGGAATTCATGATCCCCCACCACCCCTGTCAACTGGAGCAGTCGATCCGCCAGGGTAGATTTCCCGTGATCAATGTGAGCAATGATGCAGAAATTTCTTATATGGTCCATAAAAAGGCTCCAGCCGACTCCAACAATCTAATAATCAAACGCCTCACTCGCTCGGGACGGGGCCGCGCAGCGGCACACGCGCACGGTCCGGACCAATGACCTCGGGATATGCCGTAGTACCGAAAGAAGTGCAGTGCAAAGGAGCGGCGTGATATTGACGCAATGCTCCGAAGATCCACCTTACTTCGAATCGCCAACGGGCTTCGGCAGAACGGTCTTCATGGGCAACCGGTACACCGTCCCGTTCCTTGAAAGCATGACTAGATCCTCGCCCTCGACCACCGGCCCGATTGCATCAACGTCAGGCGGAGCAAAAGATATTTTCCCGACATCGAGGAGGTTGGCTCCTGCGACCATTTTCTTGAGAGAGGCCACATAGATGAGTCCTTGAAACGGTGATTTGTTATAGTCGATGACCAGGCCCTCTTCGAGGGTCATTCCACAAGGGTACCCTCCATTGGTATAAGAAGCAACCACCCCGCCAAGGAGATTGCCCTTCTTGAATGCCTTTTGCGGGTCAACCACGTATGTTTGCCGGGTATAGAGGTAGTTAGCCGCGAGCCATACCTTCTTCCCATTCCAGTTGCCCGTGGCCATCGCGGTGACGCGGAGATGTTCCAAAGGTAGAGTCAGTACTATCACTGCGGTCTTTGCGGCAAAGGAGGCGTTGAGATCGACCCCCATCAACAGACGTGTCGTGCTGTCTGCAAACAAGAGGACTTTCTCATCAACCGGAAAAGTGGTAACTGCTGGTGAAATGTAGGACGGCACCCTGAAGGATTCTTGAGGCTCTCCAGGCTCTACCGGAAGCCGCTTGATCTCTTGGTTCCCATCCTGATCGCGCATTAGGACCAGAAATTTCTTTTCACGCACCCCCAGCCCCAGGATTTCGCCGACTTCGTTCTCAGGAATGATTGAGGGTCCTTGGCTCCAGGAGACGCGAAGCTTTGGTTGCTCGACCATGGCCCGAAGGGGGATCCAATTCGCACCGATGAGGATTGCCGCCAAAACTGTAATGGGAACAGCAACGTTTAGCGCATAATTGAGCTTTCCGGAGTAAGGGTCACCTTGTGTAAATCGCACGTCGGTGTCGAATTTTCTTCTGATTCCCCCCTTGAGACGCAAATACCCGATGATCACTTCCACGGCCATGACCACCGAAAAAAAGGACATGAGCAACGGGAAAAGATTAATTTCCCATCCCGCCCAGATTGCGTACACCGTATACAGGAAATACTTGCTGGTGATTGTGATTCGGGTCCCCAGTCCCATAACATTGATGATCACACCGAACACGACCACAATAAGGTAAAGAGCGATGTAAACAGCGCCCAGCACCGGGGATACCATGTGATGGAAAATAGCCGCCAAGGCCACCACAACCATCCCAAACTGATCGCAGACAAGATCCGTGAACGCCCCGGACTGTGACGGCTTGCCTGTATGACGCGCGAAGGCCCCGTCCAGTCCATCCAAGATCACGTGGCCGGCCAGGAAAATGACGGCAATTATCGGCCTTCGCACAAAATAGAGCACAACTCCGGCAAGAAACGAGATCCCGATATACGAGATAGTGTCCGGGACCAGTCCGATACGTACGAAGGGCGGAAAGATTGCGGACGTCACAGTGGTGCGTTTGTCCTGCAACCACAGATGCAACCTGCGATCTCGGCCAAAGTAGTTCAGGAACTCTGACGGCGCCTTGGATTTAAAAGTGCCTGCATCGCTGTCTTCTTTATTTTTAGCTGTTTCTGGCATACTCGGGGAAGAAATAAAAAATGAGATATGACGTGATCTTCTCGCCGAACAAATTCTGACCTGTTAAAAGGCCGATTAGTGTTCAGTGTTCCTTGCAGGGCCGCACGCCGCGTGCATCTCCGCAATCCGCATTTACCATTTTTCTGAGGGAATATTAAGCACAAATTGTCCGGGCGATCCGATATATTAAGACTGCGATGTCTCTCGAGGCTCCAAGCCTGGCGCTTCACATGGCTAAGAGCTCTGTTGGCGTATCTCAGGAAATGCCGGCAAACCAGACGATCCTCTGGATCATTTTCTCAGCGCGGGTAGTTGCTCGATCGATCCCGTTGCTGTATGCGGGAATTATGCACCGGCCGGAGGGTGCGGACGCGGTTCAAATTCAGACATTCACAGTTTGGACTTTATCAACTCAGCGTTCCTCGAGATCTCCTCCTTGTCCCCCATCACGGGTTCCCATGCAGATATAGTCAGGCCGTCCCCTTTCCATCTTGGGACCACGTGTATATGAAGATGAGGGACTACCTGGTTTGCCGCCTTACCGTTGAGCTGCAGTACATTCAAGCCGTCGGGGGTCAGGCTGGCTCCAATGGCCTTGGACAGCCTGCATACAGCCGAGGCCAGCTGTCCGTAAACTTGGGGATCAATCTCGAATATATTCTCGAAATGTTCTTTGGGAACGATCAATACATGGCCCTTGTTCAAGGGGCTGATGTCCATGAACGCCAACAATGCATCATCTTCAAAAATCTTTGTACAAGGTATCTCGCCGGCAACAATTTTGCAAAAAATGCAGTCTTCCCTCTTAGTCATGCGCTTACCCCTATCTTTACGCTGATATGTGTCTTTGAAAGCCGGACCGAGGTTTCCCTTGACGCACTTCCAATACGGCGCATCCAGTCCGTCTTGATTGGCAGCTTACCCGAATATCCCCTCGAAGAGGGCTGAAGTAATGTACCTTTCTCCTGCGCTCGGCAACACCACCACAATGGTCTTCTTCCTGAACTCCTCCCTCTGGGCCACGCGAATAGCTGCAACCACGGCAGCTCCGGAAGATATCCCGCTCAAAATTCCTTCTCGGCGCGCCAGTAACCGAGCGAACGACAAAGCCTCATCACTGGTCACCTGCTGAACCTCGTCAATTAATCCCAAATCGAGGACATCGGGAACAAACCCTGCTCCGATGCCTTGAATTTTGTGTGGCCCCGGCATCGGCTCTTTTCCTTGCAAAGTTTGCGATATCACCGGACTTTCGGCCGGTTCCACCGCCACGGAATGAATCTTCTTGCCTTTTTGACCCTTGATAAAACGCGAGACGCCGGTAATGGTTCCACCGGTTCCCACTCCGCTGACGAACACGTCTATCTCTCCATCGGTATCTTCCCAGATCTCACGGCCTGTCGTGAGTTCGTGGATTTTCGGATTCGCCGGATTCTTGAACTGCTGAGGCATAAAATACTTTCCAGGCGACCCTGCCACCAGCTCCTCAGCTTTTGTTACTGCCCCTCTCATTCCTTTGGCGCCTTCGGTGAGAATCAGGTTCGCTCCAAACATCTTCAGGACCTTACGCCTCTCAATACTCATTGTGTCCGGCATTGTGAGAGTAAGGGGATAGCCTCTGAAGGCGCACACGTATGCCAGAGAAATGCCTGTGTTCCCGCTGGTGGGCTCTATGATCTCAACACCCTCGCCAAGTAGGCCCTTCTCCTCAGCGTCCTGGATCATGGATACCCCAATGCGATCCTTCACTGAAAAGGCTGGGTTACGGCCTTCTATCTTGGCCAGAATGATAGCTTCGGTCGGTCCAATGATTTTATTTAGTTTGACAAGGGGGGTACGTCCCACTGCGGCCAAATTATCCTCGAAGTATTTTTTCATTCTCCCGCCTCTTTCCTAATTGGCCATCCACGGCGCCTTAGTGCTTTAGTAAAAATGTCTGAACACTCTTGCGACTCGTCTTGCAGTCAAAAAAGTTTCTCATATTAGATAAGTGTCGTAAAGTGAAAAAGGACTATGGCTGACCACGGTTTTCGTGTGGATGCCATCTACTGGGATGGGATCCCGCGGGGATCGCAGTCCCGCGAGACGTGGGATGCGCCGAGAATGCAGAGAGGAAAAACCGCGTTGCACACCACCGCATGATCCAACGGGGCAACGGGTGAGGCCGGCATCGTCTTCACTGTCACAGCCCTGAATGCGCTATGCCTCAAATGAGAGAAATGCAGAGATAGCAGAATCCTCGATCTCCGCGGTGAACGATTATCCTTTTTATTGTGCGGGCCGTTAGACTCATGTTTGTGCCGGATGGATGAATTTTGTGCTTCAATGTACTCATCAACAGCGGTAAAATACTACCGGGAATTTTGGATTCAGTTGCTTGTGAGAGAAACTTGCCGGCAGTCCAATGATGACAGTGTGACAGCCTTCCGGCATGAAGGGGTCTTAAAGAGTTCGCTTACCCAGCGGTGGGGGCGGACCCATATTTTATTTGGACGCAGCCCTCTTCCGCGTAGCTGTTGACCTATCCGGCACTAGGCCGAGGCAAATCGGCCTTGGGCCTCAAATAGGACGGGACACCGGGGTCTGCGATGGCGCCTATGGAACTTCTTGCTAAAATAATTGGCTACTACACTGTGCCAAATTTTGCTTCAGACCGTCGCTCCGGTTTCATCGCATGAAATCGCCAGAGGATCTTAGCGAAGAATTTGAAGCAGGCACCGGCCCCACCAGGACAGAACCTCCTGCGAAGCTGACCGTTGAAGAAGTCCTCAAGGATCTGCATGCAGGAATGCGCACCAAGGGCTTCTTGAATAAGTACAGTCTTACGATGATGCAATTTGAGTCCCTCCTGAAACAATTAATTCGGAAAGGCCTTTTTACCAGGGAAGACTTCAAGTTATGGAAAGCGCACCGTTTAGCTCCTGCGGCGGCGGCGGAAAATCTGAACGCTGAAGCAGACCTGCGAGACGTTGCAAGATTAAATAATGTTGAAACGTTCGTCATCACCGAGCCGGAAAGAAACCACTCATGGGCGCTGCAACTTTTTTCCGCCGAAAGAGATAAAATCAAGGGGGCCCAGTTTAAGGTGAATCTCCACGGAAAAAAGTATTCCTTCGTCGTTGAACAGCTACTCTTTCGTGGGACAGTCGAGATGTTGCCGAATGTGGGGGTGAGCAAGGAAGAGTCAACGCAAAGAAGACAGGAAGCGCTCGACTTCATCTCTAGTCACGGATGGGCCGCATACCTGGAACAGCGAGCCTTTGCAGCAAATTTTGACTCAGAATCAACTCAAACAGTGCGGAAGGCCCGGCTGGTTCTCCTTCATTGCAAGAACCAGACTTTTCTGGCAGCGCTTCACACCCCTGTGCCCGCAATTAATCTCTATGTAGGCTCTTCTCTTGCGACGATTCGCGATCGTCTCTCCAAGAGCGTGAACACCAGCGGTCTGAATATCTGAACCACGGTCAGTTCGAAAGTGCGAATTAGGATTCTGTGCTAAGTACTCGATTTCATGAGTTCGGTGACGTATTTCGGAAAGCTTTGGTGGGACAGGCATCTTGCCTGTCTATCAAGAAATGACAGGCAAGATGCCTGTCCCACCGATACCATGGTCTCGAATCCTCTTTTATCGTCTCGCTTCCAAGAACACGTCACCCCGATATACGAACCACCGGACCACTAAGTTGGGAGGACCTCCACGGCGTAGATTGTCGGATCCGGAACGCCCGCCTCGGAAAAACCTTTCTTTCGAAGCAGACAACTGTCGCAGTGGCCGCAGGCTGCTCCTCCTGGACCGGGGTCATAGCAAGAATGCGTAATGCTATAATCTACCCCCAGTTTTAGCCCTTCTCGAATGATCTGACCTTTTGTCATTCTGATCAGGGGCGTGTGAATTCTAATCTGCATAATACCTTCAACTGCCTTCTTGATGGCCAGGTTTGCCATTTTCTCGAAGGCCTCAATATATTCCGGCCGGCAATCGGGATAACCCGAGTAGTCCAGGGCATTCACCCCGATGAAGATGTCACCCGCGTCAAGGACTTCGGCCCACCCCAGCGCAACCGAGAGAAATATGGTATTGCGGGCCGGCACATAGGTTATTGGAATGCCGGGCATAGATTTCGTCCACGTTAGTGCTCTTGGGGACCTCAAGATCGGAGGTGAGCGCAGACCCCCCGATCCGTCCAAACGGGAGTTCCAAAATCAGGTGCTCAGCCACCCCGTGTGCCTCCGCTACCCTCCGTGCGGCCTGCATTTCAATATGGTGGCGTTGCTGGTAGTAGAAGCTCAGGGCATGGCACTCAAATCCTTCTGCCTGAGCCATCGCAAGACACGTGGTGGAGTCAATTCCGCCGGAAAGAAGAACCACAGCTCTGGCTGATTTTTTCTTGTCTTGCATACGCGGTCCCGTCCTGCGCGCCCAGCAAATTCGAGTTCCGAGTCTGAACCTGAACTCAGGCGGAGATTGCTCCCCCTCAGGTGAAGCCGCTGCCCGCGGTACAGGCATAGCAATGATCTGAAACCGCAATCGGCGTACCCGGCGGCAGCGGTGCATTCAAATCAGAAACGTGGGTCTTCACTTTAGCCGCAGGGATATCCTCCGCTTGGTTGAAATCACAATCGTACACATTGCCGTCCCAAGAGACGGACAACAGGCTCCTGCACATGAGCCCTTCAACGGTACACGGATTGAAATTCGAGGCCAGCTTTTGCATATATGTGTCTATATTGCCGGATTCGATCAACCAGTTGCGAAACCTGCCTAGCGGCACATTTGCAAACGCATAAAAGTTGTTAAAGACGATTCCCCATTTTCTTTGCAGATCAAATCGGAACTTCTTTTCAGCCTTATCCTGGGCGAGCGGAAGAAATGCGCCCGCAGGATTTGAAACCAGACTGAGTTCAAGCCCTGATCCGGGCATACCGTATCCGATGGAATTGAGCTTCCTCAATACGGATAAGCTTTTGTCAAAAACTCCTTTTCCTCGCTGAGCTTCCACCTGTGAGGGGTTTAACGCCGGAAGAGACGCCACAATCGCCACTCCGCGGCTCTTGTAGACGTCCATGAGGAACTCACGCTCTCCGTCGGCCAAACTGGTGAGATTGGAGCGGACCATAATCCGCGGAGCGCAACCCGAGAACCACTCAATCATGTCAACCAGGTTGGGGTTTAATTCGGGGGCTCCGCCGGTGATGTCTACAACCTGAAATGATGCCCGCTGAGCGAAAGCCACGACATCTTTGACGGTCTCTCGGTTCATGATCTCGCTGCGGGTAGGCCCTGCATCCAGATGGCAGTGTTTACAAACCTGGTTACAGAGACGTCCCACATTTACTTGCAGCGTTGTGGTCCGACCGCGTTTGAGTTCCAGCCCGTGCCGCTGGAGCGTGACGGCGAAGGGATCTGTTGCTCCCGATATTTTCGTTGACGCGGTCTCCGACACAAGCTCTGCGGTCATTTCCGAACCCTTTTTGTTGACCGTCACCAATTCTCAGTTGTCCGCAGGACACCTAGCTACAAAGAGATTTTCGACGCAACGTTTCGCATCTGAATGCCGTGAACAAGTGATGCCCCGCCGCGTATAGCCACAGCCACGTGTAGGGCTTCCGTCATCTCGCTCAAGTTGGAGCCTTTTTCCAGGCATGCCTGAGTGTACGCATCAATGCAGTACGGACATTGAATGGTGTGTGCCACGGCCAAGGCTATAAGGGCCTTTTCCCTTTCCGTTAGCTCTCCTTCATCAAAGACCGCGGCATAGTAGTCAAAGAATTTCCTGGCCAACTCGGGTCCATCCTTAGCTATTTCATTAAATTTTGGCAGGTCTTTGGGATCATAATATGATTCCATTAGCACGCTCCTTTTCACAGAATTAAAAAGCGGGACTCAGGCCGCAAAAACTTGCCCGGCGTAACAATGATCCGGGGATCTCACATTCCTCGCGACAACCACAGTGAAGCGCATTGAGTCCCGCGGTCGGCCGCCACGGTAGGGGCACGATCCCGCGTTCCACGGGATGCCACTACTATGCAATCCGTCACCCCGCTTGGGCACCATTTTCAATGCGCATCAGTGCAAACGGTTATTATTTAGACTCCCGAATCATCTCTTCCACTTCTTCACGGCCTTCCGCGTAATTACTTTCTTCGCCGGGATTCAGCTCTCTCAGGAGGCGAAGAAACTCCCCCGCATGGACCACTTCTTCTTGAGCAATGTCATACAAAACTTTTTTCGCCAATTCATGGTCGGTGGATTCCGCAAGCTGCTCGTAGAGCTGGACCGCCTCATATTCCGCGGCTATCATGAACCGGATCGCGCGGACTAATTCCGAATGAGTAACCTTGCGATCATTGGCCAAACCGGAAAAGGCGTTTGAGAATTCGGGCATGGAATACCTCCTCGGATTAAGACTGGACGGCTCTGTTCTGAGTCTTGCCGAAAGTTCGGGATGTATACAGCCTCACAGAGCGCTTCACAAACAAATCTGACAGCATTTGCGGCCCTAAGTTAGCGAGAGAGAAGAGCCGGACGGCTGCTGTCTGGTTGCACATTCTATTATAGGAGCCCCAAAATTCTGCCGCAAGGGCAAGGGAAAACCCCTCATCCGAAGTATCGTAACAGCTTCTTGACCCAGGGGAGTTTGTTTCCGTACGGGGCATAGCGTAATTTCAAATCAAGCAAAAACGAACGGTAAAGTACACTTTTTTTGTTGGAGAAAATATCGAAGCTTGCTTGGCCGTGATACTTTCCGGTCCCGCTTTCACCAACGCCGCCGAATGGTAAAGTGTTAGTAGAAAGGTGAACTATAGTATCATTGATGGTGCAGCCTCCAGCAGTGGTTTCTCTCAAAATCCGCTCCTGCGTCCCCTTGTTGGTTGAGAAGAAATAAAAAGAAAGCGGCTTGGGGCGCTGGTTTATCGTGGAGACGGCCTGAGCCAAATCCTCGTACTCGATAACCGGAAGAAGAGGTCCGAATATCTCTTCCTGCATAATTTTGTGGTCCCACGAAACATTGTCTATGACGGTCGGGGCAATATATTTATCAGCCGAATTCGTCTTTCCTCCAATGAGGATGTCACCTTCCTCCAGTAATCCGGAAAGTCTATCAAAATGCTTGTCATTAATGATTCTGGCATAATCAGGGCTTTTATGCGGGTCTTCGCCATAAAACTCCCCTATGTAGCCGCTAATGCGCTCCAGAAGTTCATTTTTTATGCTTGTGTGCACCATCAGATAATCCGGGGCTACACACGTCTGGCCGGCATTGAAAAATTTTCCCCAGGTTATTCTTCGCGCAGCATAGTCCAAGTGGACTTCTCGGTCCACAAGGCAAGGGCTCTTGCCGCCCAATTCCAGCGTAACTGGTGTGAGCTTTCTTGCCGCGGCTTCAGCAATTATCCTGCCGACTGACGCCCCTCCGGTGAAAAAAATGTGATCCAACTGGTTTTCGAGCAGAGCCTTCACGTCTTCTGACCCCTCCTTGCACGACAGCCAGCAGTCCAGGATCGAAGTTTTCCGTCACCATGCGTGCAATAAGATCAGACGTGTGCGGTGCCATTCGGGAAGGCTTTAGTATTGAACAGTTGCCAGCCGCCATAGCACCTACCAGCGGAGACAAGATGAGCTGAATCGGATAGTTCCATGTCCCAATGATCAGGACCACTCCTAATGGTTCCGAATAGATGCGGCTTTTGGCCGGAAAATGAACCAACGGCGTCATTACCCTTTTTGGTCTGGCCCACGATTTCAGATGTCGGATGGCATAGTCAATTTCATTAGTGACCATTGCTATCTCGCCGACATAGGCCTCAAATTTTGGTTTGTTCATGTCAAGTTTCAGGGCTTCACAAATTGCATCCTCATTATCATCAATGATTTTTCGCAACAGCGCCAATTGTGCGATTCTGAAGGAAAGATCTTTTGTTTTCCCCGTGTTGAAGAAAGCTCGTTGAGTGCCGACAATACCGGCTATGTCTGCCTGGTCCATGAAAATTCCTTTCAAGCTTCCCGTGTAGGGCAACCCTCACGTGGGCGAAGATCAGGCTTTTGTTAGGGAGTGATTAGTACGTCCTCAACATATAGTCCAGGTCACTTTCCTTATTGAGCGGGCTTCGCAAGAGCTTCTGGTAGTCTGAATATCTGTTTTGCTGGCTCCACCTCCAGTACGTGTACGGGTTCGGCGCCACGCGATAGTAGGAAGGTGGCAACGGAATCGGGCCTTGAGGGACAACATATGGATTATAATAGGCGGGAGGCGGAGCGCTTTGCTGATAATAATAGCCGGGCCCATAGTACTGGGCTGAACAATACGACGGAATTGAAGCCGCAAACAGCGTACTCAAAAAAAGTATAATAGCAAGCTTTCTAATCATGTCATTACTCCCGACGCCTCCGGGGTCCCCGCGGTGCAGAGAACTCTTTACATGGGGACATGAGCCACGGAAACGTTAAAATGTGCGCATCATATAGTCCAAGTCGCTCTCAGGGTCCAGATCGCTTCTTGTAAGCAGTCCCAGATCCAAGAGCCTGTTTTGGACATTCCATTTCCACACTGCCGGCTTATCGCGTTCCACGCAATAGGTAACACTCGGGCATTGGCAGTTGCGGTTCCACAGGGGGACTCGAGCCTCCTAGAGCCGGTACGGATTTTTCTATGCCGGATTGAGCGAAGCCGACCGTGGAAATCAACATCAGCGAGAGAGCGATGAGCACTAGCATAGGAAGCATGTTTGTCTTCATGTGCCTATATCTCCGGCCCCTTTAAGACTTCTCAAAGGATACGGCTTGGCACTGGTGCGAGAGGGGGGACTCGAACCCCCATGGGTTGCCCCGCCGGATCCTAAGTCCGGTGCGTCTGCCAAATTCCGCCACTCTCGCGTACATCGCTCAATTTAACCGGCATCGGCCCAGCATTCTCTATTATACTTTCGACGCCTCATGTCAAGCTGTCGTGAGCTGAGCCGGCCTTTAGCAGCAACGGCCACGTCACCGGACTTTATAATTAAGATGCGGCAACGGCCAAATGCGATTCATTCAAAGCCCTTTGGGACGACTCGTCGCCAAGTTGTCCCGGCCCGTTTTGCTTCGGCCCGTTGTCGCAGAGACCTTCATTCCGTCGGTCTCAATTGTCACTGCTCCGTCTCTACCCGTCCAGAAGATCTCGACGCCGGCTGATTCAAGCCTTTCCAGCACATTACGATTTGGCAACCCTCCGGACGGCGGATATTCTGCCGGGATAACTGCGATCTTAGGCTGGATCGCTTCAAGGAAACGTCTCGTGGTTCCATTCTTACCACCGTGATGACCCACTTTCAGCACAGTTGCCCTCAATGGAACACCCGCGATCAACAGCTCGTCTTCTCCTTCACGTTCGAGATCTCCGGTAAAAAGGAAGGAGACCGTGCCGTAATCCACTCGACAAACCACTGAAGAATTATTCTCGTCCCGATGGGTATTATTCCGGCTGATTTCCGGGTGTGGGCGATTCAAGAACCTTAGTGTGGCCGCTCCTAACCGGACGGGCTCACGCGTTCTGTCGCCTGCGAGAATGGCAGCCCCTTTGGAACGGCCCACGGCAAAGATTTTTTCAAGGTGCGAATAGCTACCATCAATTGGATTCCACCAGACACACGATGGTGGGACTTGAGCGATTACCGACAGCATTCCTCCCATGTGATCCATGTGCGGATGGGTGATTAGCATACCGTCGAGTGACCGTGCCCCTGCCCAGTGCAGGAACGGCATTAAGATGGCCTGTCCTGAGTCAAAGTATTGCGTCTTGATTCCTCCGTCTATGAGCAGACCTCGGGAACCCGCGGAATAGACCAGGGCGGCATCTCCTTTGCCCACATTGAGGAAAACTACTCTAAGAGCATTGTGAGCGCTCGGCGCCAACCAGATGGCAAGAAAGGTTGTCAGTGCAAGCGCGCCGGCTGACAGGAACCGTCTGCGGGTCGGATTTCGCAAATACCATAATAGGGAGAGAGCGGCACCCGTGACGAGCAAGAACTCCGCAATCCCCATGTGCCTGAGCCGGATGGTGCTGAAAGGCAAATTGGCAAAGAACGCAGACACCTCAATTACCAGCCATGTGCATACTTCGGCGGGGGCCAAGACCCAAGCTGAAAGGCTGGGAAGAGCCGTTCCAAGGGCCGCCGCGACCAGGCCCAGGGAAAGGGCGACCGTCAAGATCAAGTCGGTTAGAAGGTTGGCAAACAGCGTGTAGACAGGAAACGAATGGAAGTTCTGCAAAATCAAGGGAGTCACCGCCAAGGTTGCGGCCAAAGAAGTGAAAACGACAGCCGCAAATGGTCGTACGGCCTTTTTCACTCGCTCCATACGTTCGTTTTTCTCTACGACGATACCTTGTTCCTCGATATTTTGAGCCGGAGCGGGGAACAGAACTTTGGTCAGGTGAGGGACAACGAAGAATATACCGGCCACTGCGGCGAAGGAAAGCTGGAAGCTTGGTGTAAAAACCGAAAGAGGATAGAGCAAGAGGACGAGCAGAGCTGCCAAGGCGAGCGAATTGAACGAGTTCCATTTTCTTCCCGACATCACGGCCCCGGCGATAACCAGACCCATGAGTGTGGACCGTATAGCCGGAACGCGGGCCTCCACCAGCAAGCAGTAGATAATCATAGCCGGCACTGACGCCAGCGCCCCCAGTTTTCTGTGAGGTATCCACAGGAGAATCCAGGGCGTGATCCGAATAATGCCGCGAACTACAATCAGTGACAGCAGGACCACGATCGCCACATGAATTCCGGAAGCCGAGAGCACATGGATCAATCCTGAATCGGCGAAGCTCTTGTACAGGCCTGGATCTACTTCTCCAAGGTCTCCCAAAATGATGCCTTTGAGGAACCCGCGCACCTGCGTGACAGAATCGTTTCTCAGGAACGGGGCTAAATATGTTTCGAGGAAACGTCCTGAATGTGTTTCCAGGAAGTGGTCCATCGCCTCTCGAAATTGGAACAAGATCGCAGCGGGACGAAATCTCGATCCCCTGTGCAGCAAAAGCACCGAATCTTGGCCCTGCGATGCAACCAGCCAGTGGATGCCATTGCTTTTGCAGTCGATTTCCCAATCATATTCACCGGGATTTCCCCTATTAATGGGCTTTCTGATGCGGGAATAAAACGCTATGCGATCTCCTGCGCACAGTGAAATGGTGTTCTCTCTGAGAAACAGCCTACCGTTTCCCGGCAAGGGGGTCCCCGCAGTGATATCAAGCCCCGATTCTACGATAAATACGCGGAACCCCTGTCCAGAGGCCCACATTTTTGAGACAGTGGTATGCACCACGTGTTTGGCGCTTGACGGCTCAAAATCGCGGCCAAACGAGAGTTGATTACTCGCAAGGTGAAATCCCAACAATAAGAACAAAAGCGACGCTGCGAGCCCAAGAAAAGGCTTTTTGCCCCTCTTCAACGCCAGGAGCAGGAGGCCAAGAGCAGGGATCAGGGCAGGTCTCGACCAAGAGGCTATGTCACTTCCATCCACTTGCCTGGCAAAGTATATTCCAGCGCATAGGAAGACCAGAGCGAATGCAGTGGGGAAACGTTCCAACTTTTGCAAAAAAATCTTCATGATAAATGAGTTGCGTCTTCCGGCAATAAACTCTTGATCATCCGTGCGTGGAGTGATAATCGAAATTCAGAGTCCTGTTGTCTCAATGCTTAGCCGCAAAGGGGTCGAAACTCCCCCAAATCGGAATGCTCGGTTCTTGAAGGGAAACAGTAACGAATTTCACATAGACCCGCTCGGCTGACAAGTGCAAAGTCGCCGAGCCCACCAGGATCTGACGGTTTTATTCAACTTATGGAATCCTTTGGACAATACCTCAAGAATCTGCGAGAAGAAGCAGGCAAGAGTCTCGAAGAGATAGCCGAGAACACCAAGATTGCTGTGACAAATCTGGAGTTTCTCGAACGGGACCGCTATGACCTCCTGCCGCCTCGCGTCTTTGTGAAGGGTTTCATTCGATCCTACGTCCAGGAACTAGGCTTGAACGCAGAGGAAAGTGTCGGGCGTTTTGACGAGTTCACTAAGCAAGGGGAGTTGCCGGACTACGAAGAAGAGGAACATCCGGTTTTCCACCAAAAGGCTGCTGGCGCTTCATTTATTAACAGCTCATGGTTTACGCTGGCCCTCACTGCAGCAGGTGTGGTATCTATCACCATCATACTGCTCACGGGTGTGAGTCGCCTATTCTGGTGGGATGGCGATACCAAAGGGCCGCAGCCATCAGTCAAGACGGTGCAACCGTCCGGATACGGTGCTTCCTCGGCCAAGGTCCCTTCGGATGAATCACAGGACAGTGCAGCGTTCACCGAGCCGGCCCGTACGCAGGAGGGGAAAAGAATTCTGGAAATCAAGGCTCTGGCTAATACGTGGCTCCGAATAGAGCCTGACGGTGGCCCCGCCGAGGAGTTTGTGATGGCTCCCGGTGATATCCAGATTTTTACTGCGAAGATGGGTTTTCATCTTCAGACCGGTAACGCGGGTGGCATACGTCTCCGGTTTGATGGGCGGGAGTTGCCTGCCCTGGGAAAAGCCAATCAAACCCTTTCGTTGACGTTGCCCTGAAGACCATCGCGGCCGAATACTAAAATCAGTGGTTCAAGACGAGTTAACGATTGTTGTGTTGAAAAAAACAAATTTGCATCCTAGCTTATGGAGTTTGGATTGAAAAAGCCTATTAAGAAACTTCTTCTGGTCATACCGGTTCGCACTCAGGAGGATCTGCTGCCTGTTGTAGATTCAGAGGGATGGCATACGGTAAAAGATCTGTTTAAAAAAACAGACACTTCCTACAACACGAACTGGAACGGAAATTATGTTCTGGACCAGGATGAGATTCCCTGGAAAGCGACGGAAGAGGAGTTGAGCGCGCTGCACAAGTCCAAAGGGCGTGTGGTTGTGCTAATGGACGGAAAATACAATATTTCAGAAAAGATAGACCTATACAATGATTCCGACGGTTCAGTATACGTTTTAGAGGGGAACGTCGAAAGTTTCTTTGAGCTGGATTAACGTGCAGCGGTGAGACACTAAAGTGAGGCACACTAAGCCCAGGTTTAGGATGAGAATGAGGACAGCCGCGATTCAACGTCGTAGGAAAGGTGTCGAATTCACGGCGGGCGTTGCGTCTAACTCCTTTTTTTACTTCAGGAAGAGGAACCTCATTGATCCTAAACCCGACTCGAAGGAAGACGATATTTCAGCCACGTCTTGAATCCGGTGACGTATCTTCTTATTCCAGGGGGGCTATGACCCGTTAAGTGAGTTTCGAGAACTTGACTCCTGAGTGTCTTCCAGCAGCTCTAATGGCGGCTGCTATCCTTTCCGGCCGTAAGGACTTGAACCATCGCGTTCGCTCTTTAATTGTATCCCACGTTCCCGCCTTTGATATTTATTCCCCTGACGAAGCTGCAGAAGCTTTGACCGTCGCATTCCGGAAGTCCGGCGTATCCCCGGGCGCCCGACGGAAAATCAGGGCAGACACTTTCCGCGCTTCCTCGAAGAAAGCGGACCAATGGCTTCAAGCAGGGATCTTTGTACTCACTCGTGAAGATGTCAAGGCGCCGTCGGCATGGATGCACGACTTGCCTCAGGTCTTTTTCGCCTTTGGAAACAGGTCGGTACTAGAGCTCCCGGCCGCGGCGATCTTGAACTCCAGAAAGCCTAGACGGATTACCCCCGATGATAAATGGCTGCAGGAAACAAAAAGGCTGGTTCAACTTGCCATTGCAGAGGGCTTCGCCATCGTGTCAAGCTACGGAAACACTCCGTACTGTGTTGTCAGCCGGCTGTCAAAAGACTCTCCCATGATCGTCGTATGTGACGATGTCCTTCCTTCCATGGCATCCGAGAAGACAGCCCTTGAATTCTTGTCGGCCTACCACGACCTCTTCTGCATCGAACGAACTCTGTTCATTTCATCCGTTCCTCCCGGAGTCCGGCCCAGCTCAGATGCCCGATCTTCAGAGAGAGACCATCTGGTGGCAGCGCTCGCGTCTACTCTTTTGGTCGCTGAAGTCCGTGAGGGGGGCAACATGCAACAAATAATCAACATTGCCACAAGAAGGACGGTCGGAATTATCGGTTTCCCGCCTTGTTCGTCCGATAGGTCGCCCCTGACAGAACCAACAAAGAGTAAGGCTATTCCCCGAGCCTCACCGTCGCACGGTGAACACCGGCGGAACCATGTTGCAACCCGATCGGCAGCCCACGCGGCTACGCGCCGCGAAGTCGGGACAAGTTCGATTGGTTGACCTTTATGATGTCCCTACGGATTTGCCCTGGCTCATTCATTACACTCGTTCCCGGCCCGGCCCCTGGCCCGGCCAAACAATTGCCGAATACTGTCAGTCGCTCATTGACGGCCAAAATGGAGCTTGCCACACTGCTTTCGACACTCTCGTACACATCCTTGAGGAACGGCTGATCAGAGCGAGTAGCCGGTTGACACGAGGACCTTGGGGAGTAGTTTCTTTCTCCGAGCGCCTGCCAGCAGAGCTTGACACCCTTATAAAGTGGAGGAAAGGTCTATGCCGGTGGTCTTTTGAGCCCTATGGGATTGCGTTTCCACAGGAGTCTCTTGCTGATCTTGGAGCTGGGCCCGCAATTTACGGTTCAAGAGAAGATTTTCAGCATCTGCCTGATGATCTGAAGCATTTGTTTCAGGCTCAACATAGTTCGTTGGGGGATTGGACGGCCGAGAGAGAGTGGAGAGTCCGGGGAGACCTTCTGCTCTCGGACACCATTTTTGAGGAAATGGTTGTCATCGTCCCCACTCACGATGAAGCAACGGCAGTGGCACTTGAATTTGGCTGCCAGGTGGCGCTTGCCGGGATTATCGGCCGCGAACGGATGTTCGGCGGCGTTCATCCATTATCCCTTGAAAAAAAATTGATTGGAGGCTATTTCCACGTTGCTACAAAGGGATGGCCAATAATGGAGTTATACGTGAATTTGTTCTGGGCTGCGGGCTCCTTCCTGCTGGGAGCAATAGTAGGAAGTTTTCTCAATGTGGTGATTGCTCGCGTGCCGGCAGGCCAGTCCATTGTCTATCCCCCTTCCCACTGCCCTGAATGCCGACAGGAGATCCGATGGTATGACAATGTCCCCATCCTCAGTTATTTCATGCTGCTCGGAAGATGCAGGGACTGCGGGGGACGAATCTCGATCCGTTACCCGCTAATCGAGTTCGTATTCGCGTGCATGTCGCTCGGACTGTACTTGAAATATGATTTATCCCCCGCCTTCGGAGTTTTCTTCATCTTTACTGCGGCAATGGTAGCCGTGTTCTGGATTGATCTGGATCACATGATCATTCCGGATGTCATTTCTCTCAATGGAACCGTGATCGGCCTTGCGACAGTTACGGCAGGACTCGTGCCGGGCCTCACTTGGAAAGACTCGTTCATCGGCCTTGCCTTGGGGGCCCTGATTCTCTACATCCCGGCCGTGGTGTATCAGAGAATCCGGGGTGTTGAAGGGCTGGGGGAGGGGACATTAAGCTCTTGGCCATGATAGGAGCGTTTCTTGGCCCTTATGGAGTGATCTTTGTCCTGTTCTTCGCTTCTTTCATAGGCTCCTTGGCCGCCTTTGGCGGAATAGCACTGAAGCGCTCGGCCTCATCCGCTCACATCCCGTTTGGTCCTTTTCTCACTGCTGCCGCGATTCTGTATGTGTTTGCCGGTCAAGACATGGTGGAGCAATTCATCGAGTTGAGTCGCGTCTTTTGATCAAAGGCTCATTTGTATCATTCGCTATTTGTTATCGGCACTTATGCCGTGCTTGCCATCTGGAATTGCTTTGACGAATATGCGCCAAAGGGCCTCCTTTCTTACCCCGTGGTCTGTTATATCCCACGGAAAGATTTCATCTAATGAGCGTTCCCGGTACAAATAGAAGGCCGGGTCTATATGTTGGTTCTTGAAGGCTTCCTGCGGGCTCACATTCCGGATCGCAATTTGGTGCAACGCTCCGGCAATTCTCCTATCACCCCTGGACAACACACCCTGACTCGCTGCTTGCCGTATCGACTCGACGCGCACCACCAGATTCGGCTCTTTACCCAGCCCGGCCTGAATGATTTTTACTCGCTTCTGAAGGTTGCCGGACAGTGCCATCGGTGCCCATTGAAACGGTGTCCAGGGCTTGGGTATGAAAGGGTTCACTTGAATGCCGATTTTGCCAATCTTTTTCATTGGCCTTGAGGCTTCCAGAAATATTTTCCTGCTCGCAAGGACAAAATCCACCAGAGCGCTGACGTCGTCGTCGGTTTCCGTCGGCAGGCCGATCATGAAATAGAAGCGCAGGTTCGGAATCCCGGCAGCGACCAGCTTCTGGACGAGTTCATAGAAGCGCTCGGAAGGAATCTCTTTTCCAATAACGTTTTTCAGGCGAGGAGAAGCAACCTCGGGCGCAAGAGTGGCTGTTTTTTGGCCTGTCCGGGCCAAAAGCTGAATAATGCGGGGAGAAAGCCCTTCAGGCCTGATAGAAGACAGGGAAAATTTGCCCCCCTGCTCTACGATGCTCGTCAGTATGTCTTCCAGTTCCGGATGCCCGGCAAGGTCCGAGCCGATCAGTCCCACGGTTCTGCCGGCCTCGATGGCCCCGTCCACATCTTGGCGGAAACGCTCAAACGCTGCATGACGCACGGGAAAATGAATCCAGCCCGCTGCGCAGAATCGACAACCTCTGCCGCACCCGCGGTTCGTCTCGACCAACAGGCTTTCTCCGAATTCAGCCTCCGGCGAGAAGAGAACTGATACAGGAACCGGCCCCTCCTTCGAAGGACGTTTCACCGCAGTAACTCTGTCAGGAAAACCGGGCTTCACGCGAATGGCCTGGATAAGGCCGTCTTTCCCGAAGTCGAAGGTGTATGCAGATGGAACATAAACTCCCGGCATTCCACGAAATTGATCGAGAATCCCCGTCCGATCAACAACTCCTCTTGATGACGAGAATAGGATGTCAGCCAACTTGGAGAAAAAGCCGACTTCTTCTCCCCCTTCTTCGAGCTCACCGACAAAGACCAGATCCAGAAAAGGGGCCAGGGGTTCCGGATTGACGGAGACCGATACACCGCCAGCAATTATAAGGGGATCCGACGCTTTCCTGTCTTTTTCAAATGGAGGGATACCCGCGGCTAAGAGAGCTGCCGGCACCGCAGGATAATCGTTTTCAAAGGGCACGCTGAACGCGATCAGTCGGAAGTCTCTGAGTGTCCGATGCGATTCCTCGGACAATGGCCCGCGTTCGTGCCCTTTCTGAATCCGCCGGGGATGAGAGCAGAAGAAGCGCTCTGCTGAAAAACTGGGGTGCGCGTTCAGGTAATGATAGAGGAATTGAAACCCCAGGTTTCCCATGCCTACGCGGTACACGTTAGGGTAAACAAGTGCCACGGGTATGGTGGGTCCCCTGGGTTTGCGAATCGCTCCCTTTTCATCCGGCCTGGTCATGAGGCAGGCCGTTCAGGGATTCGCGCCGAGGGCGAACAGGAAGAATCCGGACGGCCCTTCTTGTAAGAACCCCGCGGAACGCGGGGCTCTATCTTACTGTTTTGAACGCGAATTCGTATCAGCAAGTTTATTCGGCCTGCTTGCGCAAAAATGTCGGGATATCTAGATCTTCTTCATTCTCCACGGGATAGTTATCGACCAGCCCCAGGTGCCGGCAGTTCTTTTCTCTCTGGCTCTTTCGGATGAAGGCCGGCAAGTTGGCATCATGAGGTTCCGGAGGTATGACCGTCCTTGCGATAGGCCTTTCGCCGCTGATTGTTCCTTGAGAAGTGGTACGGATCGATTTGGCACAAGATGCTCGTTCCTCGTGCACGCAACGCTCTCTGCTCTGCCGAATCCGGTAGCTATAACTGTTACACTCACAGCCTCGCCCATCTCCTCGTCGATAACCGCGCCGAAGATGATGTGGGCCTCGTCATGAGCCTCGTTTTGCACTATGGAAACTGCGTCGTTGATCTCGGCCAGTCCCATGGAAGAGGAACCGGTAATATTGATCAGCACCCCTCTTGCGCCGGCCATAGAAACATCTTCGAGGAGCGGGCTGTTGATCGCCATACGTGCAGCTTCCTCCACACGACTCTCTCCAATGGCCGAGCCGCTGCCGAGCAGTGCCACGCCCTTCTCGCACATGATGGTCTTTACGTCGGCGAAATCGAGATTGATGAGGCCATTGACCGTCACCAGATCAGATATACCGCGCACGCCCTGAAGAAGGACGTCATCCGCTTTGCGGAAAGCATCGAGGAAAGAGATATCCTTCTTGAGAGAAAGTAGCCGCTGGTTCGGAACTATAATGAGTGTGTCAACTTCCCGGCCTAACAGCTCGATCCCTTCCTCAGCCTGCCGCATTCTCCGCTTGCCTTCAAAGACAAATGGCTTTGTAACGACCGCGACAGTGAGGGCCCCCACTTCTTGTCGGGCAATACGGGCAACAATGGGCGCTGCGCCCGTGCCGGTTCCGCCTCCCAAGCCTGCGGTGATGAAGACCATGTCGGAATTTTCCAGGGCATCCCGAATGTTGTCGTAATCTTCGTTGGCGGCCATCCTGCCGATTTCGGGATCCGCGCCGGCGCCCAGGCCCCTGGTTTGCTGCCCGCCAATCTGCAATTTGATTTCCGCGAGATTGTGCTGCAAAGACTGAGCATCCGTGTTTGCAACTATGAATTCGACTCCCCTGAGCCCTGACCTGATCATGTTGTTCACGGCGTTGCCGCCACCACCGCCTACTCCAATGACACGTATCAAGGCATTGCGATCAGATTCCACCTCAAAGTCCAGCATAGCCGGTACCTCCTAAAAACTGAAAATCTTCACTCTTGCAAATCTTGCCGAGATCCCCTCAAAACGCTTCGGCAAACCACTGCTTCATTCGACCCATCGCGCGGTCCAAGGGCCCACCGGCATGATAAGGGGCCACAATATCTTCATCCTTGTTGCGCGCTCCCCAGAGCACCAGACCCACACCTGTCGCATAAACAGGGGAGTTCACCACATCTACGAGACCACTGATTCCGATGGGATAACCCAGCCGAACGGGCATGTCGAAGAGCTGTTCAGCTAGCTCGCAGATTCCCTCCACCGCAACGGTTCCGCCGGTAAGGACCATTCCCGACGCGACCATTTGCAGGAGGTTATGCTTTTCAAGTTCGCGGCGCGCCAGTCCCAGTATCTCTTCAAGCCGAGGTTCGGTGATATCGGCCAACACAGCCCTTGAAAGGACTCGTGGCTGGCGACCCCCAACTCCGGGCACTGCCATCGTCTCGTCTTTATCCACCAGGGACCCCAACGCGCACCCGTATCGTCTTCTTTATCTTTTCAGCCTCTACCATGGGCGTCCTCAACCCTACGGCTATGTCGTTGGTCAATTGATCGCCGCCCACGCTAATCACCGAAGTGTGCTGGATGGACCCGTCGGAGAACACAGCGATGTCTGTAGTCCCCCCCCCGATGTCGACCAGTGCCACTCCCAGCTCTTTCTCGTCAGCCGAGAGCACGGCCTCTGCCGAAGCCATCTGTTGAAGCACCATGTCGTTCACTCTCAAACCGCTTCTGTGGGCACATCGCTCAATGTTCTGGGCCGCGGAAACTGCTCCCGTTATGATGTGAACCTTGGCTTCGAGGCGTACCCCGGCCATCCCGATGGGTTCCTTGATGCCTTCCTGATCGTCCACCATGAATTCCTGGGGAAGAATGTGGATGACTTCGCGGTCCATGGGGATAGCCACAGCTCGGGCTGCATCAATGACTCTCGCCACTTCCACTTGGGTCACTTCACGGTTCTTGATGGCGATGACGCCGTGGGAGTTGATCCCTTTTATGTGACCACCGGAAATGCCCGCGTACACACTCTCGACTCTACAGCCGGCCATCAACTCAGCGTCCTCAACGGCTTTCCGAATTGCCGACACGGTGTGGTCGATGTTGACAACTACACCCCTGCGCAAACCTCGCGAAGGCGAACTCCCGACGCCGATAACATCCACCATGCCGTCTGCATTCAGCTCACCTATGATGGCGCATATCTTCGTTGTCCCCACATCAAGACCGACAACGATGTTCTCGCTTCGTGACATATTTTTCACCCCTGGAGGCGTGCCTTGTCCGACCGGACCAGCGCACGATCCTCGAAGTCGAGATTAATGATACGGGCGTTATTCCATTCTCCTCTCCGGGTCAAGAATCTTTTCAAACGCTCGTATCTTTGGATTTTTAGTTCGAAGTCACTTTTCCCGAGAACCAGCACGCGGCCGGCTCTTGTTTGGAGGCTTAACCCCCCTTTTAAATTCAGTTGAATCTCTCCGATTCCCGACGGGTCTATTTCCGAACCAGTGCGCTCCATAAGGTCCAGGACCCCAAATCCCGTCCTGACCATCTCTTGAATCTCGGGAGCGTTTGCTTTCAGGTCCTCCGCGGTCACACCGGTAAACAGGGGAAAATTCACTGAATCTCCGGGCAGAAGTCTCGTAAAAAACTCTGCCTGTTCGTCCACATAATAGAGCTTACCTGCGGCCAATATCGCCCGCGGGGTCCTTTCCTCGATCTCTATGATGAGTTTGCCGGGAAATCTTCGGTATACTGTGGCAAATCGGATCCACGGGTGCCTCCTCAGCCTGGCTGCAATAGCGCTCAGATCAACAGTGAGAAGGTTTATCCCATCCTCTATTTCCGACGCTTCGATCACTTCGGGACGAGACAGGCGGCGGTTTCCAGTAACATCCACTTGCTGAAGATTGAAGTAGGGCATGTGCAGGAAGAGCATATAGAGAAGCAGTAGCATAAGGATGGCGTCGAGGGTTAAGCACCCCATAAGGAGCGACTTGAGGAACTTTCGATTCCTCGTGCGCGTGGCCACGGGGTCCGAGAAAGTGGACCGCCGCGCTTTTTTCTCGGGAACCACTAGACGGCTTTTATCAGTCATTGGCCGCCTCCTCCCCTATAACGCATATTTCCAGTTCAAGGTCGATATTTTCCTCTGCCTTAACCCGGTCGCGAATCCTTCGGATCAGCGCCAGTACGTCCTCTGCAGTGGCCTGTCTGCGATTGATTATAAAATTTGCGTGCAATTCAGAGACCTGAGCGCCCCCAACGGTCATGCCTTTGAACCCTAGCCTGTCAATAATCGCTCCCGCGGGATTCTCGGGACTCGGATTCTTGAAAACGCATCCTGCACTGGGTTTGTCCGATGGTTGGAGTCTGCGACGCAGCCTAGCCTCCAGAAGATCGCCGTCGATTGATTGCCGGTCCCCTCTCGGGAGCCGAAGCGTTCCCTCCACCACGACAGACTTTTGGGGAATCTTCATGGAACGATACGAGTACTCCAACTGATCTCGATCCAGGACAACTTCTTCTCCCGCGTCAGTCAAAAGCCTGAGCCGTACCAGGAAATCGCCAGTGCAAGCATCCTCGGCCCCCGCGTTGGTGACTACGGCCCCCCCGAACAAGCCCGGAATTCCCCAGAGAGGTTCGAGGCCCGTCCAACCAAGCGCACAAGCTTTCGTGACCACCATGGGGAGGGGAACGCCAGCAGCTACTGTGATCATCGCGTGGTCGGAGCCGTTTTCGCGTATCTCAAACCCGCTGATGGAAGCCGTCCGAACCACTACACCCCGGAAGCCCGCATCGTGAAAGAGCACATTCGTTCCCGCTCCGAGAACAATGCGCGGAATTCTCTCCGTTTGCAGGTACCGTAGCAGAGAGGCCAATTCCTGGACGTCCTGGGGTTCAGCCACCAGGTCTGCCGGTCCGCCGATTCTAAAAGAGGTGAATCGGCTCAACGGGACCCCGGCGAGACTGCGTGCGCGCAGCAAGTCCTGAATGTCCTGGATCTGGCGTGTGGTCAGGGTCACGCTTCGAGTTCCTCCTTCTTCCGCAGCTCATTGAGGATCTCGGGTCCCATACGTGTAACATCGCCTGCACCCAGCGTTATCAGCATGTCGCCGGGTTCCAGGTCACCAGCCACTTCTCCGGGAATGCCTTCTCTATCTTCAAGAAACCGAACAGTTTTATGGCCTCGGCTGCGTATCCCATCGCTCAAGACACGTCCGGACACCCCTTCGATCGGCGGCTCACTTGCCGGATAGATGTCCATAATGTAAAGCAGGTCCGCATCGTGAAAGCACGTGAGGAAGCTTTCGAAAAGGGCTTTGGTCCTCGTGTACCGATGCGGCTGGAAAAGGACCGCAATTCGACGGCTTGCGATTTGCCTCGCGGCCTGAAGCACTGCCCGGATCTCCGCGGGATGATGCCCGTAGTCGTCAATTACTGTAACGCCGGCTGCTTTCCCCCTCAGAGTGAATCGGCGTTGAACCCCTGGGAATGAATTCAGAGCCTCCCTGGCGCTATCAAAGGGGACGTCGAACACATCGGCTACTGCCATTGCTGCGAGCGCATCCACTACATTGTGCATTCCAGGCATAGGAAGGCGCACTTCCCCCAGGATCTGGTTCTCTCTGTAAACGGTGAAGATCGAGACATCTCCGTCGAAATGGGCCTTGTGGCCGCGGATCATCGCCTGCGAAGACATCCCATAGGTTATGAAGCGCTTCTTTATCTGCGGAATAATCTTCTGAACCTGAGGGTCGTCCAGACAGACAACCGCGTAACCGTAGAATGGGATTCGGTTGATGAATTCCAGGAAGGTGGCCCTGATTTCTTCCATGGAGGAGTAACAGTCAAGATGTTCAAGGTCCATGTTGGTAATCAGGGCAATAGTCGGATACAGCTTCAGGAACGACCGATCCGATTCGTCCGCCTCCGCCACCAAAAGGTCCCCTTGCCCGAGTCTTGCCCCTCCGCCGAGCGTGTCCAGCTTTCCGCCGATCACAACTGTCGGATCAAGCCCTGCAGCGGATAGGATCGAAGCGATCATGGACGTAGTAGTGGTCTTTCCATGCATGCCGGCCACGGCAATGGAGGTTTGCATGCGCATCAGCTCGGCCAACATCTCGGCCCTGGGGATCACGGGTATTCTCCGGTCCAGGGCTGCACGAAGTTCAGGGTTGTCTTCGGACACCGCTGAAGAGAAGACGACTACGTCGGCCTTTTCCAGGTGATCTCTGTGATGGCCTATCCAGATGCGGCCGCCGAGATCGCGCAATCTGTCGGTGGTGGCAGAGCTGCGGAGGTCCGATCCGCTGACTCGAAAGCCGAGCGCGAGAAGAATCTCCGCAATACCGCTCATACCGACTCCGCCGATGCCGACGAAGTGAACGTCTTTTACCCTTTTGAACAGGGTCCCGATCACTGTCGGCTCCTTTCGGCCTTTAGTATCTCGAGCGCGATGGTTCGGGCAGCATCCGGGCGGCCCGATTTCCGCGAGTTTTCGGCCATGGCATGTAATAATTGAGGATTTTCTGCAATATTTCTGATTTCGTTTACAAGCGCCCCATTCTTGAGGTTCTCGTCGGGAATGATTTTGACAGCCCCGCGAGCCTCGAGCACGCGGGCATTCCGCATCTGATGATCCCCTATTGCGTACGGGTAGGGAACCACAATCGCCGGCTTTCCAAGAGCCGTTATTTCCGCAAGAGAACCAGCCCCGCTTCGGCATACCACGAGATCGGCCCAATTATAGGCAGGCCCCATCTCATGAATGAATTCCCGCACCTCAGCCTGGATTCCGACCCGATCATAGGATGTTTTCACATCTTCTGCCGCCCCCAGACCGGTCTGGTGTAGGATGCGAACCTTGTCCGCCAGAGGCGTCAATAGATCCAGATTCCCGGAAACCGCAAGATTGATACTCCGAGCCCCGCGGGAACCTCCGAAAATAAGGATGTGGAGTCTTTCCCGGTCCTCGTCATGACTCTCCTCTTGCAACAGGTCGCCCCTTACGGGATTGCCCGCCAAAAAAGTCTTTTCAGCAGGAGTCGGAGGCTCCGTGTCTTCCCAGGAGGTAAAGATCCGATCCACGAACCGCGAGAGTATGCGATTGGTCGTCCCCATTACCGAATTCTGCTCCTGAATTGCGTTGGGGACGCGCAAGAGAACCGCAGCGGCCAAGGTCGGGCCGGAAGCGTATCCACCCACTCCAAGGACGAAACTCGGCCTAAATCCTCGGATAATGGCAAGGGACTGAAAGACCCCCACGGGAAGCTCCAAAGCGCCGAAAATGTTGTTGAGAAGTCCGGTTTTCCTCATTCCTCTGGCAGTGATGTAGCGTATCGGAAATCCAGTGTCGCTGATTATTCGCGTCTCAATACCGTGGCGAGTCCCCACGAAAAGGATGTCGGCGTTCGGGTCCTCGACTTTTACCGCCTCCGCTATGGCAACGGCAGGGAAGAGATGACCGCCGGTTCCTCCGCCTGCAATGAGGAGTCTCATGGCTTTTCCCCGCTTGCAGCAGCTTGCGTGGCCCTGGTTATAGCCATAAGGATACCGATGCCGGCGAGATTCATTACCAGGGAAGTGCCGCCGACCGATACGAGAGGCAAAGGCAGTCCCTTGGTGGGCAGCATGCCCATCGTCACGGCCATATTGACCATCGCTTGGAGCCCAATAAGAGAAGTTATGCCAAATGCCAGGTATCTCTGGAAGTTGTCACCGCTCCTGATTGCCACAGCGAGCCCACGACAGATCAAGAGATAGAAGAGAAGGATGAGGAAAATGACCCCCACAAGCCCCAGCTCCTCGCCCACCACGGCAAAAATGAAGTCCGTGTGCGGCTGAGGAAGGTAGAAGAGCTTCTGCATGCCTTGGCCCACGCCGACTCCCCAAAAGCCTCCGCAACCGAAAGCCACGAGGCTCTGGATGATCTGAAATCCGGAATTCATGGGATCGTGCCAAGGATCGAAGTAAGTCTTAAGCCTGAGTATCCTGTAGGGCGCGCTCATAGCTACCTGAACCAGGAACGGTAAACACAGTACTGCGCACCCCAACAAGTGTTGGAGCCTTCCTCCTGCTACAAACAGCATGAGGAAGCCCACTACGGTGAGGATCACAGCGGTACCGAAATCGGGCTGCCTGAGAATGAAGAAAACCACTATCCCCATGACCAGGACATGCGGGAGAAAACCAACCGCGAAATCTTTGATGCTCGCGCCTTTTTTGGCCAGTGAGCCGGCTATGAACATTATCAGAGCGTACTTTATGATCTCTGAAGGTTGAAGGTAGAACCCGAGAGGCAGACGTATCCATCGACGGGAACCACCCATTTCTACGCCCAAGCCGGGTACAAAGACCAGGGCGAGAAGAATCATACTGAGGACCATCAAGGGAAAAGCAGCGCGGCGCCAGAAATTGGGATTAACTATGGAAAACAGATACATAATCCCAAGGCCGAGCAGCATGGCCAGACCCTGCTTTTTAGTGAAAAAAAGCCCGTCACCGAACTTTCCGGCCGCAATGATGTAACCCGCTGACGTCACCATCACCACGCCGATCGTGAGGATCAGCAGAACCACTGTCAACAGGAAGGGATCGGGACCGAGACCCTTCGCGGCCCTTATGGTTCCAAATCCCGTATTATGAGGAGGGCTTACGCCCATAATTCTCTCCTGAATTCCAATGCTGAGCCGACTTTGCCGAATCTCCCGATCCATGCATCAGCCGGACCGTCACGTGGTTCCGCGGGCACGGTAGCCCCCTGAGGGAATATACGGTTCGGCTCCCGGAAAACGTCCGGGAAGCTCCTTAGGCCGAGGAACCCCGACCGCCGCGACCGTCACACGGGCCTCAGGTAAAGCCGAACTTCTTTTTCCCTCGGCACATCTCGCTACGGGGCCTGCTACCGCAACCCCTGTCGGATTGTGAAACCCTGGGGCCATTCGACCCGGTCTCCGCTCCTGCTTTTGATCTTTCTTGATTGCGTTCACCTGATGGACCTCGAATATTTTCAGCGTAGCTTCAGCGTGCTGACTGCCATAAGCGCAAAGAAAATAGAGATAATCCAGAACCTCACGATGACCTTGGGTTCCGCCCAACCCTTGAGTTCGAAATGGTGGTGTATGGGGGCCATGTTAAATATCCTCTTGCCGGTAGTCTTGAAAGAGGCCACCTGGAGGATCACGGAGACGGCCTCGATCACGAAGACTCCGCCGGCAATGGCCAGCAGGATCTCGTGTTTGGTGACCACAGCGATCCCACCGAGGAGACCTCCGAGGGAAAGAGACCCGACATCCCCCATGAAAACCTCGGCTGGATATGTGTTGTACCAGAGGAACCCCATGCCTGCGCCAAGCATTGCCCCGCAAACCACTGCGAGTTCGCCCGAGCCGGGAACGTAGGCCACTTGCAGATAATGGGCCAGCTTCAGATGGCCGGCCACGTACGCAAACAGCAGGTACGTGGCTCCGCAGATCATGACGGGCCCTATCGCCAATCCGTCAAGCCCGTCGGTCAGATTTACCGCGTTCGAAGCGCCGGCGATAACGAGGGCCGCAAAGGGGATGTACCAGATCCCTAGGTCCGGCTGGAAGTTCTTGAAAAAGGGGACCGCCAGCGTAGTTTTGAAGACCGGATCCAACCATAGGAAAAAACCGACCAGCCCTCCGATGACTAGCTGAAGGCCCAGTTTACGTTTTCCTGACAATCCCCTGTGACTTTGGCGGGTAATCTTGAGGTAGTCGTCCAGGAATCCGATTGCACCGTAACTTAAAGTTATCCCCAGCACTATCCAAAAGTAGATGTTGTCGAGACGGGTCCAGAGCAGGCATGAGATAGTCATGGCGAAGAGGATGAGCACACCACCCATAGTCGGTGTACCGCTTTTCTCTAGATGGCTCTGAGGGCCGTCTTCTCTGATCATCTGGCCGATCTGGAACGCTCTTAAGTAGTCCACAAGCGGGCGTCCAAGCAAGAAACTGATCATCAGGGCAGTGAGTGTGGCCATTATGGCTCTGAAGGAGATGTACTTGAACACGTTGAAGAGAATCAAATTTGAGCCCATTGGATAGAGTAGGTGGTAAAGCATGGGCTAGTTCTCCTCGAGAATACGATCAGCGACGGTTTCCATCTTCATCAAACGCGAACCCTTAACGAGAATACTTCCAAAGTTGTCGAGATCCGGACCGATTACGTTCCAGGCCGATTCCTTGTCCGCAGCCACCGTGACCGCGTTTGCGTCCCCTCCTGCCGAAATGTATCCGTCAGCAAAAAAACGTCCGTGGGCTCCGACAAAAATCAGGCGGTCGATTCCCAGCCGTGCAGCCTCTTTTCCCACTTCCTGGTGCAGTCTAGCGCTTTGGTCTCCCAGTTCAGCCATGTCGGCGAGAATGGCCAGAGTTCGTGAACCGGTGCCTCGCCGTGCCAGGACTTCCAGCGCGGCTCTCATGGATTGAGGGTTGGCGTTGTAACAATCACGAATCAGGGTTCGGTTTCCCCTGAGGGAGAGAATTTCCATTCTCCATGCCGGCGAAGAAAACCGGCTCAAAGAGCGGCTCACATCGCTTAACCCAACCCCTGCCGCCGAACAAGCTGCTGCTGCTGCAAGAGCATTGGCTATATTGTGTTGCCCGGGAATTTGCAACCTAATCTCCTGGTTTCCGGAGGGGGATTTGATTTCAAATGTCGTCTCAACTCCGTATCGGATGTTTTCGGCCCTGAAGTCGCCTTGTTCCAGGCCGAAAGTCACAATGCTGCACGAGGACTCGCGGAAGAGCGGCTGGAGGTAAGGGTTCCCCGCCGGGTACAACCGCGGTCCCTCCAGGAGACAGCCTCTGCACGAGCTTGAACTTTTCCTTTGCCACGTTCTCTATCGAGCCGAGACCTTCCAAATGGACCGGGCCGATGGTAGTGATCACTGCCACATCGGGAGAAGCGGCGCGGGCTAGACAGTCCATCTCGCCGTTTCTGTTTATTCCGGCTTCCACGACCGCAATGGAGTGCTGGGGGCCCAGACTGAGGACCGTCATGGGTAACCCAACCATATTATTAAGATTTCCTTGTGACACCAGAGGATGATGCGACTGCCGCAAGACAGCCGCGATCATCTCCTTGACGGTGGTTTTGCCCGAGGAGCCTGTAACCGCGATCAGGGGGACGGGATATTTCTTACGGTGGGCTGATGCAAGGTCAGACAAAGCTAGGAGGGTGTCCTGAACCTGGATCAGGACATAGTTGGAGAGATTTTTGTGGATTTCCCTGATTACTTCGCGGTCCACCAAGCTGCCTCGGGCTCCGGCTTCCAGGGCCGGAAAAAGAAACTCATGACCCTCAAAGTTCGTCCCTTTTAACGGCACGAACAGATCGTTATCCTTTATGTCCCGGGAATCGGTAGAGATGGCCTGGAACGCAGCCTGCGGATCGCCGGACAGCAGCGTGCCTTGGCACGCCTGCACGATTTCCTCCGCCGCATATGGTCCGCTTTCGGCTCTCATTGCCCAGTTCTCCCGGATTCCCGATGGGGATGTTCAGCATTGTCAACTAGGGGCGAGCACTCGACCGGCCCTTGCCTGAGTGCAGAACGCCTTTTCAACTCTTCCCGAAGTACTTCCCTGTCGTCGAAGGGATAGCGAACTCCTTTAATTTCCTGGTATGTTTCGTGCCCCTTGCCTGCCACAAGCAGGATGTCGTCGCTCTTCAGATGTTTCACCGCCCAGGTTATCGCATCGCGACGATCGGGAATCACTTTGTAGCACCGCGATTTGAGCGGCTGTCCGTTCAGGACTTCGCTACAACGAGTGAACCCGTACGAACGCACCCCTTCTTCAACCTGCTTGATGATGTCGAGGGGATCTTCTGAACGGGGGTTGTCCGAAGTGACTATGACAAAATCACTCCCTGCCGCCGCTTCCATTCCCATCAGGGGGCGCTTGGTCTTGTCTCTGTCTCCACCGCACCCCATCACGGTGATGATGCGGTCTGTCCGTATAATCTTCAGAGCCTCCAGCACGTTCTTGAGGGCATGAGGGGTGTGGGCATAATCAACAAATATGGTTCCGCTCTCGGAATGCACTCTTTCCAGCCTGCCGGGGATGACATCTACAGCTTCTATGCCTTTTTGCACGGCATCCGAAGGAATGCCCAGCTTCTCGGCTACTGCGATCGCAGCCAGAATGTTCATGAGGTTGAATGAACCTGTCAGGCGGGATGTAATTGCCATTTGGCCACGAGGAGTGCTGACTGTGGCGGAAATGCCCTTCGCAGTCACTGTAACTGCCGTAGGGTGGATCTCACAATCCGGAGCCAGTCCATACCCCATAACCGGCAGAGATCCTGTTTCCAAAGCCAGCCTTCGGCCATAAGGATCGTCCAGATTCACCACGGCGGTCGCGTCTTTTTTTGACGAGGCCGGCAGCAACTTAGTGAATAGCGTCTGCTTGGCAAGATAGTAATCTTCGAGATTGCCATGATAATCGAGGTGGTCCTGAGTGAGATTAGTGAAAACTCCCACGTCAAACTCACAACCTAAAAGCCTACCACGATGAAGACCATGTGACGAAACTTCGATGAAAGTATGGGTAACTCCGGCCTCAACCATCTCTTTGAATAGAAACTGAAGATCCGAGGCCTCAGGCGTGGTATGGATCGCGTTAAGCTCCCCGTTTCCCCAGCGGTATGAGATGGTTCCGATCACACCCGGCTTACCGCCAGCGGCCTTCACCATCGCTTCCATGAGAAACGTAAGGGTAGTCTTGCCGTTGGTCCCGGTTATGCCCACCAGGACCATTTTTGTCGTGGGCCGGCCGTTCAGCAGTGCCGCAACGGGCCCCAGAGCAGATCTTGAATCCGGCACCCGGATCCAGGGGACAGGTTCGAATCTTTCGGCTCGCGGCTTCTCTGCTATCACAGCCGACGCACCGGCATGGATCGCCTGAGCGATAAAGTCGTGGCCATCGCTGTTCTCCCCTGCCATGGCAACGAATAGCCAACCGGGTCGTATTTTCCTGCTGTCGTGGCTCACGCCTGAGATTTCAACAGACGGGTCTCCATCCAGCATCGGGTTTTCCAAGACAGCAAGGATTTCTTTCAGTCCGACGGTCAAGATGCTTGTCCTTCAAAGGAGACCGCGAATGGCGCCCCTTCCTTCAAAATCCGGCCGGGTTTGGGATTCTGGTTCACTACGTGCCCGGTTCCCTGGAAAGAAACGTCGCACTTCATCTTTCCGCACACTTCCAGGACTCGGCGCATGTCCAGGCCTTTGAGATCCGGCACAATCCACTCTCCCGGCCGAGGTCCCTTCCGAACCGTGACACTTTGCATGCGAGGGCCACCGCCCTTTCTCAGTCCATTTATTGAGGAAGCTAGAATGAGATCAGCTTCACTGGGCTTGCTTCCGCACAGAGCAAGGATCCCTTGGCCAATTTTGCGAAATACCGGTGCGGCGATTTTACCGCCCGTCCTATTTTTTCCTGCCGGCTCATCAAGCATCACGAAGATGGCCAACCGCGGTTTGATACCCATCAGTGCGCCAACAAAGGAAGCCACGTATTTGTCTTGAGAGTAACCCCCGGATGGATTGGCCTTTTGGGCTGTACCGGTTTTCCCTACTACGTCTACGCCAGGAATCGCAGCGGCCTTGGCGGTTCCTTTGGCCACCGCCAATCTTAGTATCTCCACTAGCTTCTCAGAAGTTGACTCCTTGATAACCTTTCGGACGAGAGCCGGAGGATTCTCTCTGACGGTCTCGCCCAGGGCGTTTGTGACCTGCTTCATCAAATGCGGCCTATAAAGAGAGCCCCCGTTTACCGCTGCAGCAAAGCCTGCAACGAGCTGCACCGCATTTACAGTGACGCCCTGACCGAACGCAATATTCCCCTTTGTGAGGACCGACCAGCGGCCCGGTAGCGGCAAAAGCCCCGGTCTCTCACCAGGGAGATCCACAGACGTAAGGGCACCGAACCCGAATCCGTTTAATACTCTATAGAATTCACTCTTGCTAAGAGTCTCCGAAATCTTTACCGCACCGATGTTACTGGAATGGATTATCACGTCGTCAAAGGACAGAATCTTGTGAGGTACTATGTCGTGGATCTCTGAACCATTATAACGATAACGACCGTTTTGACAATCGAATGCCTGATCACGCGAAATCTTGTCCAAATCCATTGCTGCGGCGGCTAGGAATACCTTGAAGGTGGACCCTGGCTCGAATGTGTCCGCAACACTTCGGTTTCTCCTGACATCGGCAGCGACTTTTTGAAAAATGTTGGGATTGTATGCGGGCCGAACGCTCATCGCTAGGATTTCACCGGAATCCGCATCCATGACGATGGCAACTCCACTCTTGGCCTGCTCTCTTTGTACCGCCTCTTCCAGCTCCTTTTCCGTCACATACTGTATGTTTCGGTCCAGCGTTAGGTGAAGATCTCGCCTCTTGGGGTCCTGACCCGCTGCCGCGAACATGACCGGTCTCCCCAGGGCATCACTCTGAGCGGTCACGGGAATCGGGTCTGCCTTCAGGTCGTTGTCGTAATAGAGTTCCAGCCCCTCCAGACCGCTTGAATCTATTCCCGCGAAACCCAGGACGTGTGCCGCAAAACTCTTCAGCGGGTAAAACCGCTGATACTCGGTTACCGTCAGCACTCCGGGAAGCTCGGCTCCCTTGATTTTTTCGGTCACAAGGGGAGAAACGTGGCGGCGTATCCACACAAAGGATTTTTTGTCAGTCAGTTTGCGGAGAATCTCTCGTTCATCCATCTCCAGAATCTCAGCAAGGGTCCTGGCAGTCCCCTTGTTATTCTGAATTTTGCGCGGTTTGGCGTAAACGGATTTAACCTCGAGACTAGCGGCCATCTGTTCGCCTGACCTATCGAGGATCATACCGCGGCGGGCCTCGACATGAAGAACCCTAGTTCGTGTCTTTTCTGCACGCTTCCTCAGCGCCTCTGCGTCATGGATCTGCAACCTGTATGCGCGCACGACGAGCACCACGGTGAATGCAGCAAAGATCACCGCTACAAGAGTAATGCGAAACGCAATCCAGTTTATGGGCTTATCCTTACGGGTACATGTACTACCTTCCCCATGGCGGGAAGCACCAGGCCGATCTTACCAGCCTTCTTTTCCAGCTCCTGGGGGGACTGCAAGGAAGCTGTCTCCAAAAGCAGTTCCCTCTTACGTTTCTTAAGATCACTATTCTCGTTCTCGAGACTTGAAATCTCGTATCCAATCTGGACGAGCTGCATCCTCGTCCAAACATAAAAGAATCCTATGCATAGGATCGCCCCGGACAGAGCCACGACTAGAAGTGGGCCCGGGCCGACAATTCGAACCCTTTGCCGGATGACGCGAGCGAACCGAGCAAACAAATTATCAGCGTCTGCCGAAAGCTTCTTGGCTGCTGTCATCTGTCTGCTCACACTCCTACGCTGCCGGCCCTGAATCATATGCGGCCACAGCTTCCAGAACCCGCATGCGCGCCGATCTGGATCGAGGATTGCTCTTCATCTCTTCAATAGAGGGTCTCATAGGCTTAGGCGTCACTATGACCCACCTTTGAGGATCCTTCTTTCTATCCCTGAACGACCGTTTCACCGCTCCATCTTCGAGAGAGTGGTACGAAACCACACAAAAGCGGCCACCAGGCTTCAAAAGTGGCGGTATGTCGATCAGGGCGCGGCTCAGATTCTCCAGCTCTCTGTTTACCGCAATCCTCAAGGCCTGAAAGGTCCGTGTCGCGGGGTGAATCTTCCCTCGACGCCCTGCGAGAATCCGTGAGACCACATTTGCCAAATCTTGAGTGGTTGACAACGCCCCTCGCCTGCGGGCTTCGTGTATCCCGCGGGCTAGTTTCTTGTAATACCTCTCTTCTCCGTATGTTGCAAGAATTTCTTCAAGTTTATTCACAGAAATTCTCTCCAATAAATCCAGCACGTCTTCTTCGGAAGTCGTGTCAAATCTCATGTCCAATGGGCCGTCGAAACGGAAGCTGAATCCTCTTTCGGGATCATCCAACTGTTCCGAAGACAAGCCCAAATCCAGTACGGCTCCGTCTATGGCCGCTACGCCCAGGTCCATGAGAATTCTTCCAGCTTCCTGAAATCCGCCGTGCACACAACGGAACCTTTCTCCATATGTTTGCAAACGCAGAGCTGTCTGTCGGACTGCTTGGGGATCCAGGTCGAGACCCACCACTATGCCGTCGGGGCTGGAGGCATCGAGGATTGCCTTCGCGTAGCCACCTGTTCCCAGGGTTCCATCAAGATAGACCCGATCGGACTGCGGTCTAAGGCTTTGGAGCACTTCCTGTAAAAGAACTGGGACATGCAACCGTCGTCTCCGGGTTTTGGGCCTCTCCGTAGTTAGCCCTGTAAACTTACAAAGTTACATCTTAAGGTTGTGGTCGCCAGAGAAGAACTCGCAAAGCTCTGGAACTCTTCCCGAGCCGACCAGTTTTGGGCGTTGCGCGCACGTGCCGCGTGGCCGGGCACATAGTTCCATAAATTCAAATCTACTAAAAAATAAACTATAACCGGCGTGTTCACTTGTCAAGCTATTTTTAACTTGATATTTTATAAGTTATTCATTAAAATAACAGATTTTTTATCACATAACGTCAAATTAAACGGTGACGGACCTCATTGCCCCGGACCACGCGCGACAGCGATCCTGGAAAACAGACTAGCCTGTGCACTTCTTTGGGCTTGACGACCCCGCGTCTGATTGGTACAGTATTGTCGTGCCGAAGTGGTGGAACTTGGTAGACACACCATCTTGAGGGGGTGGCGGGCGAAAGCTCGTGCCGGTTCGAGTCCGGCCTTCGGCACCATAAACACGAATAACCCCCGGCCTTGGCGTGGGGTTTTCTTTTTTGCCGTACGGGAATGGCTGGCTGTGGCGCAAGATGAGTTGCCCGAAGGATAGTGCTTAGTTGGCCCCCGGAACATTAGAACCGTGCTTTTGCGCGGACCTTTACGAGGGTAACCTCTCAGTTACGGGCGGCAAAAGATTGCCATTGCGAGCGAGGCAAGCAATCTCATGCACCCGCAAGGTCTAGATTGCTTCGTCGTTTCACTCCTCGCAATGACACATCACCTGCGATATCCCCGCGTGACTGAGTAGTTACTTACGAGGAACACGACTATGGCTAAAATAATTAAGCTGCTGAGTTGGAATGTTAACGGAATCCGCAGTGCGCACAAGAAGGGATTCCTGGAGTGGTTGGAATCCAGTTCTCCGGATATTCTGTGCATTCAAGAAACTAAGGCCAGGCCCGATCAACTCCCCCAGGAACTCCTTGAGCCTCCGGGCTATAGCTCGTATTGGCACTCGGCACAGAAGCCTGGCTACAGCGGCGTCGCTGTCTACACCAAGGAAAAGCCTCTCAACGTGGAAACCGGCATCGGAGTGAAGCGATTCGACGATGAAGGACGGCTGATCCGGCTGGACTTCGATAATTTCACGCTCTTCAATATCTATTTTCCTAATGGGAAGGCTAGCAGCGAACGACTCCGCTTCAAAATGGACTTCTATGAAACATTTCTCCAGCAGATCCAATCACTACGGAAGGAGCGACAGAGCCTGATTTTTTTAGGTGACGTCAACACGGCCCATAAGGAAATCGATCTGGCGCGGCCTAAGGAAAACGAAAAGGTTTCTGGATTCCTCCCGGAAGAAAGGGAGTGGATCGACAGGATGGTGTCGCTGGGATATATCGACACGTTTCGTGAATTTCGCACCGAAGCCGGTCAATATAGCTGGTGGGACCTCAAGACCAGGGCCAGGGAGAGGAATGTAGGCTGGAGGATAGACTACGTGTTCGTTACTCGTGAGATGCTCGATTGCCTGAAGGACGCATTTATTCTTAACGAGGTCACGGGTTCCGATCACTGTCCCATTGGGGTGCAATTGGCGATGGGATAGATTTTGCCGGCGGGTAGCCTGACCCCAGAATGACTCACTTTAATACTGTCTGGAAGGATACGCAGGCTGCGCGCTTCAGCACTACATCTCTCAGACACACTTCTCCCTCACCCGCTCTGACGGGACCCTATAGCCGGCCCTCACCTATCACGCATGTGCTCCCACTGTCCCGACGCTTGTCAGACGAGGCCGGGTATCTTTACACCGGGTTCCGCGGGTCGGATCATGCTGAGTGCGTGTTTGTAAACGAGTCTGATTTCGTCCGCGTTCTCAACTATTATACAGAAACTGTCGAAACTGCGGACATAGCCTTTGAAGGAGTCGCCAGAGATAAGGAGCACCTCGACTTCGATTCTAGCTTTGCGCACCTGATTGAGAAACTGATCTTGAATATTAAAATGCGTTTTCGGCATTTCCGCACCCCCGTGTACTAATCCCCATCATCCAGGTCGCGTTCGTGGCCGCGTAGCCCGTTTGATTCAAGGGGAAAAATCTCGGATCGTAGACTAATCTCCGAGAAAATTAGAGACCTTTAATCCGATCCCTTTGATGTCGTCAGGATCACACCATAAAACTCCGGGTTCGGAACGAAACCATGTCAACTGTCTTTTCGCGTAATGTCGGGTGTCCCTCTTCATTAAGCGAGTTGCCCCAACGAGATCCATTTGTCCCGCCAGGACCATTCCTGCGTGCCGATATCCCAAAGATTGCATCGACTTGAGCTCTCGGGAATATCCACGGCCATAAAGTCGAAACACTTCTTCCAATAATCCACCTCTTATCATACTGTCAACCCGCTTATCAATCCGTTCGTACAAAAGTTGTCTATTCGGAGACAGACAGACGAATAAAACGTCATAAGGACGATCCTGGAAGCAATGTTCCTCTTGAATTTCAGATAGCTTCTTCCCGGTAAGTTCGATGACTTCGAGTGCCCTGATCACTCTCGCGATATTCTCGGACGGCGTGCGGCCGGCGCTTACCGGATCCAGTTCCGACAGTCTTTTGAAGAGGGTGCCTTTCCCGCCTTTTTCCTCTTGGCCTCTCAGTTCTCTTCTTAATTCGGGATGGGCAGGGGGCAGTTCAACGATCCCCCCTATCAGCGACCTTATGTACAACCCCGTTCCACCAACTACAAGGGGAAGGCCGCCTTTTTGAAGGATCTCGCTTATACGCTTTCGCGCTTCTCTCACATAATCTCCGGCCGAAAAATCCTCATCCGGATCGCGGATGTCAATCATGTGATGAGTAACCCGAGACCTCTCCTCTCTGGTGGGCTTGGCCGACCCGACATCCATGTAACGATAAATCTGGACCGAATCGGCAGAGACGATCTGCCCCCCACGCGTTTCCGCCAGTTCTATGCCCACCGTTGTTTTGCCTGATGCAGTCGGGCCTCCGATGACAATAATGCGCGGCTTGGTTTCAGTCATGGAAAGACTTGAGACTTCCCGAGAAGTTTCTTTTGAGAGTGTGGAATCCAAGGATAGGAGCAGTAGCGACAAAACATGTTTCAGCCTGTGTCGCCGGAGGTGCCGAGCGGCTTGAGTACGAATATGGCTCCATCCGGCCCGAAATACCTTTTGAATGGAAAGGAGCGCATCACCTGATAGTCCGGAAGAGGCCCCAATGTTATCAAGTAATCCTCTTTTCGGACCCACCACCAACTTAATCCTTCGTGGGGTCGGAAATCGGGACTGTAACAGTGGTACCCGTTAAACTCGAGTCCTCCATCGATGTCACACGGCTGCACGTTCAATTGGTGAACAAGATAATCCTGGGCTTTTTTCTGAGAGCGCTTCATATCCATGAAATCATGGGTTCCTAGTACTGCTAAGAGGGCCAGCAGGAGGAACGGCATGAGGCCGACAAGGACAGCGCTAAGCCTAAAAGATTTTTCCCAACCGAGTTCCAAATCTGAAACAACCCAAACTATGAAAAACATGCAAACAGGTATCAAATATCGATCATGGAATCCTCCGAGAGTGATCATTCCGAGGTACATCAAGCCGGTTAGAAGCGCAAAGAGTGGAAGGAACTTTATCTCTTCATGCGCGGCTGCACTCTCGGGCCTCAAAAGTCGGCGCAGCGACGAAAACATCAAGCCCAGCACAGCCCCGAGGCTCAGGATACTCCAGTAGAGCAACAAATAGTACAGCGGCTTTGGAATAGTCGCAGTTCGCGTGATCTCCAGGATATAAGTGTCTTTCAACAAAATTGGACCGATGCCGAAATCAAATATTACGTTACGGGAAAAGAAGACCGGAAGGTCAATAAGGCCCGTGAGGAGGACAGACTCCAACAACAAAAACGTCGATGTCAGAATGATGAAAAGATACCTGAAAGGTCTCGACCCCGAGAATAAACGGTATTTCAGCGCCAATACCGGTGAGATAAGAAACGCGACATAGAGCAGACCTGCCTGAAAGAAGTTCACATACAGGAACGTTAGATAAGAGGGGAGTCCCTTTGTCTGAGGATAGAACAAAAGGTTATGAAAAACCTGATGCTGAGTAATCGGCGTGCTGCCTATCGTGAACAAAAAATATTCATACGCGGCCCACGGCACCAGGTCGACGAGCGTCACAAGAAACACCATCTTCCAGCGGCCAAGTTCTTTGCCGCGCGGATGGAGGAAGCAGGCTGTAACAAAGGCCAAGGGAATTATTACGCCTAGTTGGCGGGTGAGGATAGAGCACAGGGCAAATAGCAAACCCAGTATCAGCATCGGCGTCGATGCTCGTTGAACTCCGGCGTGGAGGAACAATAGGGAGAAAACCACCATCGCTGCGAAAGTGATATCGGTCATATAGGTAAAAGACTGAGACAAGAAAAGGGGATTAACGACGAGAGTCAAGGAGCCCCAGAGAGCTACCCACGCAGAGGCGCCCGCCAATCGGAGCAAGACGAGCAGGGCACATGATCCTAAAATGCCCAGCGTGAGAACCGATATTCTGAGAACAGTGATCGAAAATCCACCGAAAATAGTGAACAGACGCCCCCACAGGAGATGCACTATCAAAGACGGCCCGCCAGGGGCCCAACTCGGACCCCATCCTGTAGTCGGCATTCTCCCTTCGAAGGCCAGAGTTTCCAGCGCCCTCACAAATGCCCAATCATCGTTAACCATAAATTCCCCGACCGGATTCACTATCAGTACCGATGACGGTCCAAACCGCAACTAGAATTAAAATAGGGATATATAGAGATGAGGGGCGTTCTATGCTAACCGGGGCTTCATGTTTGTTCTGGCTGGGGAAAACCGAAGCAAAGGAAGCGGGAATGCTCATGGAAAAGGGGATTCTTCCTCAGTAGACCTTGCATCATTGGGGAAATTATTGTGCACCGTCGAGAGAAAGTTTCGGTTGCCGAATCCCAAATGTTCCTGGGCAGGACTCCGACCGGGCTCAATAAGAATCTCTCTGGCGAAAGTGACTCGACCGGTCCCTCCATTTGCAACCGATGCCGGAAGTTTTATCCTTTGAAATCAAAAGAGACCTAAAGATCGCTCAGGCGACAGTGTCCTCGGGATACTCCAGGCCTAGGGCTTCCGCCACGGTGCGAGAAGCCGTGCGCTTCCCCACGGCCCTGACTACCTCGATTTCAATGGCAGCCATCTGGCGATAAAAATCGGTTCTGTCAATTTTCAAATTCGGCCGGTCTTGTTGATTTTCCTTGTGATAACGAATGCAGCCACCGCTTTCTGTGACCGTGCCATCCGGGCGAATAATGCTGTGCGAAATCCCCGCCAACCGGCAAATCATGGGGCGATACTCGTACAGAACGCAGAGCCCCTCAAAATTCAGCGCGCAAACCGCGTTCCTATACTCATCACCAAGGGCGTCATCCTCCTTGGCTTTGATAATTCCCCGGCAACGGCCCAGAATTTCCAGTTGTCTGGACATGTCCAGGGCGTTGAAACCCCGTCTCAGGTAGAGCATTTCCACTGAGGTGTGAAGAATCAGATCCACAGTGCAACACTTTACTCCATCGCAACCTTCACAAGAAAATCCGACCTGGTTGCTGACCTCGCAGTAGGCGGAGTCCATGAGTCGATAAAGCTCAGTGAGACGGGGTATCAATTCCTCCCCGGAAAACATAGTCCGTACTCCTGAATGTCGCAAAAGCATCTCTTGGGGATAGACTCTTCCTTGCCCGTTTGCAGCTGAAAAGAAAGAGGAACGCAATCCCTTCGGAGGCGGATAAGCGACAGGAGGGAGAAGGAACAAAGCCCTTACTCCTGCCAGCTAATAGCTTCTTCCGGACAAGTGTCTATAGCTTCCTGGATCTCGTCCTCGGAGCAAGCGCTTTGGTCAGTCACGTGAGCCTTCTCTGTTTCTTCATTCAGTGCAAAACAATCTTCCGCAATGGCCGCGCATGTGCCACATCCGGAGCAAAGTTCTTCATCGATGACAACTGTTTTTGCCATTGTTTGTCCTTTCCTTTGTTGTACCCGATTTGAGGGAGATTCGTTATTCTGTGAGCTTTACATCTTCCGGATTGCGCAGTCAACCCCTATTATTTTATACGATGGGTCAATTGACCGAGCGCTCATTGAAGCCCTTACGGCACAGGCCGGGTTTCTGGAATGCGAATTTGCTTGACTCCCCTGAATTTGAGGGTCTATAGAGTTACAACACCGCTGAGACCTGCACGGTCAAAAGAAAAGAGGGAGGGAACATGACCAAGGCCGAATTTGTCGAAAAGTTGGCCAAGAAGGGGGAGACTACCAAGAAACACGCGGCTGAAGCTATTGATCTAATCTTCGGCACCATCGCGGAACAATTGACCAAGGGGGAGCAGGTTTATGTACCGGGATTCGGGAAATTCTCCGTGGTAAAAAGGGCCGCTCGAACCGGAATCAATCCGCGCACCAAAAAGAAGATCAAGATCAAGGCTACTAACGCTCCAAAATTCCAGGCAGCCAAGGCGCTGAAGGAAGGCGTTAAGAAATAGCCGGACCATAGGTCGTCTTTCTCGGTACCCAACCTTGCGATGGAGAGCCGGCAAGTCCCGAGGTTTTTTCGACACGGCCGGGATGGTTGTGTTTATCATCCGCATGGGACATGCTTGAAGTGTGCTCAAGCTCTCGAGGTCGCTCCTAGAACTCGCCTCAAAAGGCGGGACGCCTGCGTCATTCAGGTTCCATATAGCCGCGCCTCATGCACTCATCGACCGGCGATTGAGTCAAGAACCGCAGGGTCGATATGCTTGCCTGGGCGCGGTTTGCTTTTCGCGGTTTAGTAGGAACGAAATCAAACAGAGTCTCACTTTAAATGGAACATAAACAGACCTTTTCCTTCGGGCGGAACTGGCAAACCTTTCTCGAGGGCTTTGAAGACGAGCGGGTCAAGATTGCCGAAGCATCCCTTACTGACTTCCTGGGCATGCCCGATTTGCGCGGCAACAGTTTCCTGGATATCGGGTGCGGCAGTGGGCTCTTTTCGTACGCTGCCTTCAATCTGGGAGCAAAGAGAATCGTCAGTTTCGACCTGGACCCTTTCAGCGTAGAATGCTGCAAATACCTGCGCGCCAGAGCGAACAATCCGGAACATTGGGAGGTCTGTGAAGGGTCGGTCCTGGACAGAGGCTTTCTTTCAGGATTAGGGACCTTTGATATTGTCTATTCGTGGGGTGTGCTCCATCACACCGGTCACATGTGGGATGCTATTGAACAATCTGCTGCGCTAGTTAATCCGGGCGGTTATTACTACATTGCCATCTATAACAAAATCCTCGCTAGAAACGGTTCCACGTCGTGGATACATCCGTTTTGGTTGAAGGTCAAAACTATATACAATACTTATCCGGCTCTTGGGACCTATATCCTTGAACCTCTGGCCATGACCGCGTATCTGGCGATTGTTGTTGCTCGAGGGGAAAATCCCATTGCACACATACGAAACTATAAGTCCCACAGAGGCATGAGCTGGCGGACCGATGCTACTGACTGGCTGGGCGGGTACCCTTACGAATTTGCGACGGTGGAAGAGGTCTTCAAGTTCATTAAGGGCAAATTCCCGGACTTCAACCTGGTCAACGTCAAGGTCACCAGCGGCCGAGGCCTGAACTGGTATTTGTTCAAAAGGTCGCCGGAGTGACGGAAATCATGCCAAACGCCCTAGTTCTGACCGAGTTTCTCGTTTCCAGGCAGAGCCCGGGAAGAAGAATGAATGGAAAGGACTATTCCTTTTGCACCGACGCGGTCATATGCCTACCTTGACCCGGTATTTCACCTTCACCTCTTGATCCTTCGGAACTTTGACGTCGAACCGTATGGTGAAAGCATCGAGCTTTTTGTACGAGTGGTTCTTCTCAATGACTTCCCAGCTACCGATCAGCGGTTCAATAATGCCGATGGAGACTTCATTATCCTTGTGATTCCGCAGAGTGACCTCCCACGCGGTTTCATATAGGCGGGTGGTGATTTGGCGGAAGTCGGTTTGAATCCTCTCCGCGGTCACGTCAAAGACTTCTCCTATCTTCAGTTTCACTTCTTCGTCCTTGGGAGTGTGCTCGATTTTGTCCTCGCCTACAAATTGCTGACTCTTTTTATCGTCCTCTTTGTACAAGCGCATGATGCCTGCGGGCAGAGGCATGCCGAGCTTGTTCTCCTTCGAGTTCTTAAACTTGACATATACATTCACGGGCTGTTTTGGGTTCTGTTCTCGATACTGTCTCGTGAAATAACTCTTGATCCCATATACGAGGAGTTCCTTGTTGATGCCCACGCCGAAGGACTCCAGAAGACTAACCTGTTTGGTCTGCTTATCCTTCAACGTGGTATTCCTTTGAAGATCGTATATGTGATACTCAAAAAACGGCTTTTCCTCAAATTGAGCGGCCTTTGCAAGAGACGCTGCCGCCGGAACAGACTGTCTCCGCGCCAGCTCATGCTTTGCTTCCTGGACCCGATGGACCTCGCCCGCGACCAGTTTTAGACGGGCATCCTTGTACGTGGCCCCGCTGTTATTATCGAGGGTGACCCACCCTGAAATATCCGCGGCCTTGTCGTCTTTGTCCACGACCACCACGTAGTCGGCCTTCCAGTTCAGGTTCTGTGTCAAGTACGATACCTCGAGGTTGTGAAGCTTTGCCGAAGTATTGTCGAAAAGCCAGGTGAGGGTGGGTTTGGCGATCAAGTTCTCCGGTAATTTCGGCAGGATTTGGTAGCCCGGGTGGCCCAGGTATATCTCGTCGTTGATCTTATAAACAGGACCCTGATTGTTGCTCAGGAGTGTAGCCTCCACAACTTCCTTTCTGTCCTGATACTGGTTCCAGGCCATGATTTTGATCTTCTTGCCCACATACTTGTCGAGAAGTTTGGCTGCGCTTATCAGATCATACTCGTAATTCTGCTCCAAGACGCTGAAGTCGTTGGGATGATTGACTGATTTTGCGTGAACCGTGACGGGCATAATGTGTGAAGCCACGTCCATGAATCGCAGCTTACCCTGGCCCTTTGACAGTTCGAGCTTGCGCGTGTCCTTCACTAGCCCCAGGTTGTTGTTGTATACGGTAACCTCGACCCCGACCTGCTCGTCCGCGCTGCTCGTGAAAACCGATTCGGCCGCGGCTACGGAAGGAAGGATCACCATAATCAAACAAAGAATGCCGTGCTTGAATCTCATCATGAAACCTCCATTTTTATCCGGCATCGCGGGCGCCTCATATTTAAAGTGCGCCCCTTCATACGTTAATTCGCAGATAGCGCATTTTCGTTTCAGCGCCATGGACGAAAAATTTCCTGAATCTATAGATTATGATGGGGGGTGAATACAGAAGGTCGCAAGAGTATAGGTCAGCTATATTCCTGGATATTTCGCAATCCAGTTGGACGACTCATCCGGTAATTGCCGGAATCCTCCCAAGAGAACAGCAGTTTCGGTTCAAACGGGTTATGCTGCTGTGCATTCAAAATGGTCCCAAGGTGGAGTAACAGACCGAGTGGGGACATCCCGCGGAACGCGGGACCGTGCCCCTGCCATGTCGGGCACGCAGCCCCAGGGAGTCAATTTACAGGCGGATTACCATGACAGGGTTGTGGGGGGGTGCGGTTCAGGGCGCTTGCCGGCGGCACTATTCTTTCAGGCCGTTTCCGCTTCAAATACAGCCGAATGAATCTTGCTGCAACGATCACACCGACGGCAAAGCAAGCTTGCACAACGTATTCTACTGCTGTAGACGGGTGAAACCGGCTCGCTACCAGCGGGTCGCCCATTATTAGTTCAGCGCCAACCTTCCCAAGCACAGCAGCCCCCAAATAGATTATCACCGGATACCTATCCATGAGATTTGAGAGCAGTCCGCTTGCGCCCACGACCAGGGGTATGCTCAGAATAAGACCGAATAACAGAAGAAAGGGATCACCCTTGGATGCTCCTGCTAAGGCCAGAATATTGTCCATCGACATGGTGACGTCTGCCACGATGATGATCCAGATGGCGGTCCAAAGGTTGCCGCCCGCGTGCGTAGTTTCTTCCCGAGGATCATCGACGACCAGCAATTTCACCCCGATCCAAATTATGAGAAGGCCGCCTACAAGCTTGACCAGACTTATCTGAAGAAGTTGCGCGGCGAAAACGGTCAGGACTATGCGAAGCAGAACCGCCAATCCGGCGCCGAAAATTATTGCCAGGCGGCGTTTGTCCTGCGGAAGTGATTTGGCAGCCATGGCTATGACCACCGCGTTATCCCCTGCGAGGACGATGTCAATAAGAACCACGGTGAAGACGCCGACTAAAAAATCTGAGGAGAAGCCCAATGAAGCTGAGGTCAACTTATTGCTCCTTTTGAAAATCAATTGGGCGAGTATGCTGACGCGAACCTATTGCCCGAAAAGCACCGGAAGGAACCAGGCGAGAACATGCAAGAAGCCTGCTGCATAAATGGATGCGACAAGGTCATCCACGAGAATACCCCAGCCATGAGGAAGAAATTCCATTTTGGAGGCCGGCCACGGCTTAATGATGTCGAAAACCCTAGTGGCGACAAACGCCCAGAGGACCGTCAAAGCAAGGCTGGGAACTCTAAACAGCAACACAGTGACGAGAAAGCCCGCATGCTCATCCAAAACAAAATACCTTGGATCTTTCTTGTTCCAATGACGTTCGGCCCATTTTCCAAGGGGTATTGATATAATGCAGGTCGCTAGAAGCACCGTTGCAATCAATGGCGTCTGAAATTGCCTCGGGGCCAATAGATCAATGAGAACAAAAATCAGCACCGCAGGCAAACTGCCCACCGTCCCAGGCGCGACCGGCGAATACCCGAGCCACAATGATGTGCAAAGAGCCTCACAAATGCGATCTTGCCAATTTTTCATGTTATAACCGGAGCGCTTTGATGTGCTATAAGTCCCTCCAAAAATCGGGCAGGACGCGCTTCCTTTAAAAAAGATTTCTGTTGTGACCGGCATTCTTATATAAAAACTTTGGACACGTCTACCGAATTAAGTCCTAGTAAGTTACAGGAGGAGACCCCTGAGCCTATGGAGAAGAAAATAGTTCTCGCCAGACATGGCCAAACGATCTTTAATCGGGACGGATTCATCATGGGACGAAGCGATTCTCCACTCACGCCCGAAGGCATCAGTGCGGCGAAACAGGTGGCGCGGCTCATTGAGGAGCAGAAAATTCGGACGGTTTTTTGTAGCCCCTTGGGGAGAGCCCGTATGAGCACGGATATATACACGGAGCGCATGGGCCTTCCCATTCTCGTGCGAGATGCCATGGCGGAACTCGCCTGTGGCGAGTGGGAGGGAAAGCCGCGCAGCGAAGTCGGGGATGGCGTCCAACTAATTCGAAAGACTTGGCTGGACAGGCCTCCCGGAGGGGAGAGCTATTCAGATGGAGAAACGAGGGTTGCGCGGTTCATCCAAGAGATCACGTCAGAAGACATTCAGTACCCTATTCTGGTGGTAGGGCATGCCAGCGTGAACCGGGTATTCCTGAAGTTGTGGTCGAGCTTGGACCAGGAGTGCGCTATGAGGATCAATTGTCCCCATGACACCATTTACTTGATTGAAGATCGGCGCAAGGTGGTGGCTCGGTCCGTGACCGGTCTTGAGACGGAGGGCTTTCTATTTCACTTCGACCGATTCCCGAGTCATGAGGGCAGGGGTTGCGGGTAACTCCCTTATCGTGAGAGGCGCAAGCGAGACCGGTTGAGTGACTCTCCTTGACGCTTCGGCCTTTACGATGATGTTCCATCCTAGCCGGTTATATGGAAAGATTCCGCCCAGCTTTTTGTCTATCCAACTCAACGTGTTGAGCCTAACGAACTTTTTATCAGAAGACGGCAATGGAGGCAGCTTATAGGGAATTAAATAGACTGATCTCCACGCAACGCTCCGAAAGCCGACGGCTTGCAATTTTCTGTGCAGACTCATTGGTGTGTAAAAACGCAAATGGGTCTCGTCCCACCCGAACCATTCTTTGTCTTTGCGCAAGACACGGTGATACGTCCCCTGTAGCAGGTAATTGAGCGACAGAGAATTCTGGGTGCTCAAGATTATTCGCCCGCCTGGAACGACTGAGGCCGCAGCGTCCTCAAGTAAGCCCTGGTCGTCCGGCACGTGTTCGATCACGTCTTTTATGAGGATGACATCGAAGCGGCCGCGAGAAGAAAATGATGGGAACCCCTCGCTGTGGATAAAACGGCAAAGGTGATGCACCCCTCCTGCCTCGCAAAATGCACTGCGGTCGAAAGCGCGGTGTCCTCCGCGTCCACCCCGACCACTTCCGCCGCGCCTTCAAGTGCCGCGTGCACAGTGAACATCCCCGCGCCGCAGCCATAGTCCAGAAAACGTTTTCCTTTCAAATCTCCGAGCAGTTCCAGAATGAAAGCATTCTTGGCGCGGCTGTACGCCTTGCTCTGTTGATCCAAGTACGCGGCAAGGGCCTTTTCAGGGTCGTGAGACCTCAGCCAGTGGTCATCAGGGTATGTCTTCCTTTGAAGATGATCCATCTAAAACTCTATGAGTTCCCGATACAGACTCTCCCAGGCTTCCCGCTCCCTTGTGGAGGAGAACTGCTTCATTTTATGCCTCGCTGCGGTCCCCAACGATTTTGCAAGCCCAGGGTTTTCAATGATTTCCGCAAGCGCGCCCGTTAGAGCCTCCGAATCTCCCCACGGAACCAAGAGACCTGTGACATGATCTTCTACCAGAGTCTCCATGGCGCCGGTGCGGGTCGCGATGGAGGGCACTCCCGCTGCCATCGCCTCCATTAATATATTCGGACACCCTTCGGACACAGACGGTAGCACGAACACATCGAGGCTCCTTAGCCACCCCGAAACCTCTTCGTGGGGAATTGCTTCCGTAAAACTTAATATGTCCTCTATTCCGGTTCTGTCCAACATTTGGCGGTAAATTTCCCGCTCCGATTCTCTTAATTCCCCAAGAAGTTCCAAGGCCAACCGATGGTGCGTTTTGAGCCGGGCCACAGCCTTGAAGAGATAAGGCAATCCTTTGGCATATTTGAATATTCCCGCGCACCCTATCCTGAGAGGCTTCATTGCCAGAACGCTCTTGCGACCACACCTGGTCTGGGAGGTCCACGGAGTTGTAAATAATCCGGGCCTTGTCTTCAATAGGAGTGTGAGCATGAGCCATTTCCACAAGATCCCGGCTTAGAGCCACGACCCTGTCGGCGTTTTCCAGGCCGCTTCGACATGCCCCCACCTTTTCCGGGCTGAAGATGTATTTCTTGATATCGTTGCCCACTACGGTGAGCACCGATGGGAGACCCACTCGACGTGCCAGCATTCCGGTCACGTACCCCACCGGCCACAGGAAAAAGGAGTGAAATAAATCGAATGCCTCTTCGCGATGGAGCATCTCCAGTGACTGGTACATCATCTGCAACGTGAGTGTGTGAGGGCAGTCCCACAGGCTTCGCTGGGAGTCAATTATCCTTTCCGTGCCCACGGCCAGTCGATGGACATTGATGCCGTCCGTCAGGCCGCTCTGCCGGTTCTCGTCCAGGAGCACAAAGGGTTCTTCTGCTACTTCCAGGTGCGCCACGTGGACTTCCAGCCCCATGTTCGCGGCGTGGCGGGCTACTCTTCCCACGGTTCGAGCCAGTCCTCCCCATTGTGCCGGGGGAAACTCGGGGGTCGTTATGCAGACCTTTATGCGCCTCTTTTTAGCCTGGTTCATCGACTCGGCTTCTGTTTTCGTTTTCCTGTACTCCCGATGAGTTGCATCCTCTGACAAATATTTCTATCATCCGGGCGAAAGAAGGGGAAGATTTACCTCATTATGCGTGTCGGAATCGTCTTCCATAAGAATCCCTTAGCTCCTCCCACAGGCATTGATCTTGTTCGTTTGCGTGCCATTTCTCTGGGGTTCATCCGCAAAGGTATAGACGCTGAAGTCATAGCCCCAATTGATCGGGAGGGCATCTTAGAAGGAATCGTGCCTGTCAGGCGTCTTGAGGCGCTTGAAGAAGCCGGCCGATACGATATCGTCAAGACGTGTTACCACGACTCGATTTTGCTGATCGAACACTATCGCGGACCCGTGGTTTCCCGCATCGTGAGAGTGGTAGACCACGAGCTGCCTGAAAGAGACGAGCCTTTTCGAGAGCGCTTGCTCCGCTGCCAGGCTGCGATTCGAGATCGGGCGTCCGCTGTGGTTCTGAACAACGCGGAGAACCGGGAGCGCTGGAGGAGTTTCTACGGCGACCAGTTGCCGATTGTCCTGGTACCTACGGGCTGTCCCGGGCATATTCCAACTCAGGGCCTCAATCCGTACAGGCCGGGTGAACGTGTGTTGCTATTTTTGGGAAGCCTTGCGGCTCCCCGCATGGTTCACATGTTAAATCAAGCGGCACAATTGCTTCGTGATCGAGTCCGTGTTCACCTTGTGGGGATAAACAAAGCTTGCATGTACGGCGGTGCTCAAGAAGATTGTGCGTTGGACCGTCTCGTGGTCGATCATGGCGAACTCTCTGAGGAAGAGGTCTGGGACTATATCCGTTATGCAAGCGTCGGGTTGGCTCTGGCTGCAGGGCCGCACGCGTTTGACAACGACGTGTCCAAAATCCTGAACTATTTGAGAGGCGGGCTGCCGACGGTGTCCGAAGAACCTATACTCACCAATGACCTTATTCAGCAGACGGGTTTTGGAAAGATATTCTCCCACGGCGATGTCCGTGAGTTGGTGTCCAATACTCTGGAACTCGTTGAAAACCCACTGAGCGAAAAGAGAGACGAGGTCATGCAATTCATGGCCGCGGAGCATTCGTGGGACAAGAGGGTTGACACCTATGTGGATCTGTTCCGCCAGATCCTCTCCACTGGTATGGAGGAATTGCTAGGAAATGAAGACCTTGATACGAATTTGCATTCAAAACGGTAAGGTCGAGGGAAGCTTCTTTGTTAAGACGGTTCCCTCAAGCCTTTTTCGAGGAAACTCTAACTTTGGCTGGAATCTCCATTCCTGCGCAGGAGGAATGGAGATTCCAGCAGGAGTTAGAAGTTCTTGGAGAGGGGTTCGGGGAGGACCTTCTTACAAGAAGGTCCTCCCCGATTTTCCTGTTTTGAACGCAAACGGATAGGACAATATGAAAGTAGTTCTGGTACGCCCGCCATTTTACGCGCTCTTTGGCATGACCATCCCGAAGATGAAGACGTACCCGCTGAATCTCCTCTATTTGGCCACGTACGTCAGAGATCGAGGCGGATACGGTGCGGCTCTAGTGGATGGAGAAAATGTGTCAGTGCCGGATCTGGAACAGATCAAAGGGCCGGCACAGGACCCCGAAGTTGTCATGCACCAGGGCATTCCCCGTATGGTGAAGATGCTCGAAGATCCGCAGCACGCGATCTGGGAGGAAACAGAAAGAAGGATTGCGGCAGAGAACCCGGATCTCGTGGGAATCACCTGTAATTCAGGGAATATGGATGCGGCAAGCATCCTGGTGGCGCGACTCAAACGCCGGGGCGTGCCTGTGATTCTCGGAGGCAGCCATCCCACGGTCCTCCCTGAACAGAGCCTCAATTACACAGGGGCTGACATGGCCGCGATTGGAGAAGGGGAGCTGACCCTTGTCCGAGTTATGGATGCGCTGAGGGGGAAAGGGACTCTGTCGGATATCCCTTCGCTTGCGTGGCGGAAGAACGGCCCGATCATCGTCAATCCAAAAGCCGACCTTATCGTGGAAATCGACGGCCTGCCAATTCCTGACCGCTCCTTCATCAACCGATCCGAATATTTCGGGGAAGTCCTTCTCACAGGTCGCGGCTGCCCCTTTGACTGTGCGTACTGCGCTTCCAGGAATATCTGGGGCCGGAAAGTTCGGATGCGGTCGGTTGGCTCAATTATCGAAGAGCTTGAAATTCTCAGGCGTGCTGCCGAATCGGAACAACTGTCAGAGAGCGACTCGGAGAGTAACCGGCATGGGGAAGAACCGTTTGATCCCCGTCCCGGCCGATGGGTCGTGAAAGTGGTGGACGACACCTTCACGGTGAACCGAAAACGCACACTGGAACTCCTCGATGAGATCATCGCGGCCGGCCTGAATTGTTTCGAATTCACGGGCGGAGTCCGCGCGGACACTCTGGATGAGACCCTGGTCACAAAGATGCGCGAGGCCAATTTCAAGCGAGTCACCCTGGGAGTCGAAAGCGGCAGCCCGCGTATCCTGAAGATGATTCGCAAGGGTGAGACCAACGAGGACGTGAAAAGAGCGATAGGGTTGCTCCGCGCGGTCGGCATACGTTCCCATGCGTTTTTCATGATCGGGCTCCCGGATGAGACATTGGAAGACGTGGAGCTTTCCAAGAAGTTGATCCTGGACGTGCAACCCGACCACGTGGAGATAAACATGGTCACGCCTTATCCGGGCACGGACATCTTCACCAAGCTCATTCCTGAAGACCCTGCAAAGATTGACCGCTGGTACAGGTGGTTCCACCAGGGGATGGCCACGCATTCGGATCGTCTCGGCTTTGATTTGGACCGAGCGTACGAGGATTTTCTTGCATTCGCGAGGGAATACCATGCGGGGAGGGAAGAGATGTGATACGAAAGGTTGAATAGAGCGCCGGACCACGTTCGCTATGTATTACCAAGTTCCTCAGCCAGCGGTAGCCCTCTCAAAGGTTAGGCCACATGACGAAGCCATGGTGCTACTGGCTTAGGCGGCAGAAAGGAGTGATTGGATGCCAAGGTGTTTCGTAATTCAGCCGTTCGATAACGGCCCGTTCGACAAGCGCTATAAGGACATCTTCGCTCCTGCCATTGTGAACGCCGGGCTTGAGCCATATCGCGTGGACAGAGACCCGAAGCGTTACTATCCCTATCGAAGAGATCCAAGCTGGGATCGAGTCTTCGGAAATCTGTCTTGCAAAAATCTCGATCGACAATCCCAATGTCTGGTTCGAGCTTGGTTACACGATCGCGAGCCAGCGAGAGGTGGTTCTCGTATGTTCGGAGGAACGCAAACTTCACTTCCCCTTCGACGTCCAGCACCGATCAATCATTAAGTACTCGACTGAGTCTTCGAGCGACTTCGATCAGCTTCGATCTCAGATAACAACAAAGCTAAAGGCGGTGCTTGACAAGAAAGCACGACTTGGACAGCTTGCCAAGATGCCGTCCGTCGCGAGAGTTGAAGGGCTAAACAGTATGAGATCGCTGTCCTCATTGCAGTCGCCCAGCAAGCCGATAATCCTGACGATGGGGTTTCAGCATATAGTGTGCGGCAAGACATGGAGAAGGCAGGTTTCACAAAACTTGCCACGACGCTTGGATGGAAGGCCCTCTTGGACAAGGGCATGCTGTCCACCTCCGAAGATAATGACGGTTATGGCGATACGTTTACCGTTTACAAGGTGACAGACAAGGGCATGGCCTGGTTGTTCGCCAATCAGGACAAGCTCACTCTCAAAGAAGAACCGGCCCCTCCACCAAAACAACTGAATTTCAAAAGAGGACAGCCTCCTCCCCCAGAAGACGACATCCCATTTTAGCAGGGTACACGAGGCCCGTGGCCCCACAGGTTTGAGCCTCGGCGGGCATAGCCCGTCCTACCTGATATCGGCAATGTATAGTAGATTTTTCCCCATGTACCGATAGGTTCGGCAAACCTGTTACCACGGCCCGGTGGAAACCCGTGACACAGCCGTCAGACAAAGGCTAATTACACTCCTGAGATTCTTCGGAAATGGGTATGGTCAAAACAAAGGAAGTGCCTTCCCCTTCCTGGCTTTCTACCTCAATTATGCCCCCGTGCTGAGCCAGAATGCCGTAGACAATGCTTAGCCCGAGGCCGACACCCTTTTCGTCTTTCTTAGTGGAATAAAATGGCTCAAAAATGTGCCTCTGCACGGTTTTAGGGATCCCCGGTCCCGTGTCTTGGATCATTATGACGAGGTGCTTCTTGTCTGGGTGAGGCTCAGCCCTGATGTTTATTAGGCCGCCGTTTGGCATGACTTCTACGGCGTTGAGAAACGACGTTTAACAGCGCCTGTTTGATCTGGTCACCATCACAGTAAATAGGGGGAGAGTTGTCTTTTCTTCTATACACAAGTTTATGCGTTGAAGTTTCATCCGATTTCCCATGAGCAGGCTTATGTCGTCTAAAATTTTGGTCAGCTGCACTGCGGATCTCTTCAAGCCCCTCGTTCGCGAAACGAAAGGAGACCTTGGAGGATTTTGCCGCATCGCTGCGACTCTCCGGCCACCAGATCCAAGTAAGAGCGGACTTCCCCATTTCCTCCCGAGTCAACGATTCTTTATCAAAGGATTCTCTCATTAGTTTCGCAAAAGTTAAAATACCCTGGATAGGGTTATTGATTTCATGGACTGCTGCTGACGCCAACTTTCCAAGAGCAACCATCTTATCTTGCCAGAGCCTCTTTGAAAAACTGTCCCTGATATTTTGGGCCTGTCGATCCAGTACCAGCGTCATTCCTCTGGAAACATCTTTCCAAACGATCAAAACGTTCCTTTTTCCGCGTTCGTCTTCTTTCAACGGATACGAACTGATAGTAAAGTATCTTGCCGGCTCACTGTTCCGGTGTTCTTCCCTAACAGTATGTACTGAACGCCCCGTACCAAATTACATCCTGCACCACGCAGTTTTCACCTCTGGCGTAGCATGGCTTCATCTCTTTCCTCAACACCCAATGGCACGGCCTGCCAATACAATCCTCTCTCGAGGTTTTTGTCCTTTCGAGAATGGCGTTATTTATTTCAGTGATGTTCAGGTCCTCGTCCACCGACATTATGCTAATTTCCGGTCCGGACATAAGGACTTCCTTTATCAACTCCAGGCTCTCGATCCTTGTTCGGTTCGCAGCCAACTGACTCGTCGTGTCCTTTAGTCCCTTAATTATTTTCAGGGCAAAAGTATCGAGAAATCTTGTCTGGGGCGGTAGCAAGTACAGGATATTCTTGCGGAGCTCTTCTTCGTCGTGTGTGAGAATAAGAATATCGGGGGGATCAATTTCCAGCCGTTTTCCTACATCCCGCAAAAGGCGATTCCGGGCACGGCTGTTTTGGTGAGGCCAAGTCTTGCTTGGCAACTGGGTTATTGCACCAATCACACCTATTTCGTAACCCATCAGATTCAAAGAATTCAGAAGCTCTTTGCTCTCGTCCAGCGTTTCGGCACTCCCTATGATAAGCACTTTCAGCATGTCTATGAGGGGGCCCTTTCACCGTAGTTACAAGTGGTATAAAATAATCTTCGTCGGCGCTTGGCGTGACTTCTGCCCAACGGTCTGAAAACAGGGGCTTTGTCAACTCCTCGTTTATCGGTTCGGAAAGACCCGTTCTAGAAGCCTCATGTAATTTGCACTAATCGCATCTTCTTGCAGTACAAGACCTGCTTCGGCCTTTTTCAATGCTGAACGGAGTAGAAGGAGGGCGACTTCAAACCTTTTCCGTGGAAGATCAAATGAATCCAAACAGCGTTCACAAAACTCACGATGCTCCTCTGGAAACGGTTCAAGAGCTATATACGAAGAAATATCCACACGTATCGTACCGTCATGTCACGAGTGTCCAGGCCCTCCCCTTGTTTTATAAGGGATGCTATTATCCCCTGGGCCTGAGTGCAACTCACCATCTCACCGACTCCACATCTTTTCCAAGAGGCCGTGGTCGGAAAGGACTGTTGTTCAAAAGGAGCTTCTCTTGGTGATTTAATTATCAAATCGGTCTGATTTAGTCTACAGAATTCATACTCCTTGGAGCTGAAGCACTGCCGATATCGCCGCCCGCCGGATTCTCGCAACTCATTGGCCTTCCCCAGGGAGCTGAGGTCGCAAGATCGAGTTCCTTGTCCATCTACGTGAGTAGGCTTTGGGCAATTGATACCAATGAGCGCTTAAACGAGTAGTACCTTGATGATAGCGGTTTGTGCCGTTTCGGGCCGCTCTTTGGACCCAAGTCACCCCGTTTTCAGTAGGCAATCCCGAGCACTCACCTGTAGTAATGGCTTGCGATTCTGCTCACTGTTTCCCTGTCCGACTTGAAGGGGTTTTCAACGGGCTCAGGCAGTTCCAACTGAAGGGAATCGAAAAAAGGGGTCTGCTTCAACTTCAGATTGTACGCGATCACCATCAAGGCTTCCAGGTTGACCGCATCCAGAATGTTGTATGCGAGCAGCGTTTCGAGGGCCTTTTCGTTGTGGTTCCTCTTGAAATCATCCCAGAGCAGGACCGCGAAATAGCCGTTCACGCCATCCAAGTCTTCCCTGTCCAACCCGAGCGCTTTCTCGCATCCTTTTAATCCCCCGCGGTAGCCAAGGCTGTGCAGCACGAATCTCAGGTCAATGTGCGCGTGATTCATCCTGATCTTGAAATAGTTCTCAATGAACGGGAGGTCAAAGCATCCCCCGTTATACGTGACTACTACTTTGAATCTGGAAATGTCCTCCACAAATTGTTCCAGGTTTTGATCGTGAACATAGTGGCGGACCGACACCCCGTCATACATCGCGATGGTTGTAATGTAGTTTCCCGAGCCCGGGAAGCCTGTAGTCTCAATGTCGAGATAGGCGACTGAATCTCGAAACTCCGGGAAGAGCCTCCAGTGATGGTTCGATGACAGGGATTCGGTGAAGTAACGAGGATCGTTGTCCTCAAGGTGTGCCATAGACTCGTCTATACGACTTTTCAAGAAATGGCGCCTCTCTCTGGACGATTCAGCTTGCGAACGAACCACAAGATCGTCCCAGGACAGAATCCCGTGCGACCATAGGTTGTATTCCGATTTGGGCCCTATGCCCGGTATGTGGCAAAACGTATTCCTTAGCATCCGCGCTCCTTCGCATTATTATGAGAGTTCGTGTCTCAAGTATTCATCTATTCTATCGTACGCAGCCGACTTCAGGCGGTTGTTCACGTCCAGCAAGCCCTCCAGCGAGCCCCCGGTCAAAAGCTCTCGGATGGCCCAGCCCGTGGCAAGTTTGTCGTGACGCCATCTCTTGAGTTCCGGACTGTACCTCGGCCAGAAGATATTCCGCAATAGCTTCTGCTGCCGTGGGGCCGTTCGGGCCTTTGCTCTCTATTTCCACCTCATAGTGGAGAATCTCCGTTTCGGGAAAGAAGTAAGCAACCGAGTCCGCGGCCAGCTCAGCCTGGACCATGCCGTCTGTTCCTGAGATTACCGCGCTCGCGGCTCTTCTGGTGTTGCGGCGCTGGATGACCACGAGCCCTGCGCTCGTCATTACCTCCATAGGATCTGAATGCTCCAGATCCTCTCCGTGAAAATCCAGTTCTATGCCTTGACGGGAAAGTTCCGCCTCGACTTCGGCCACCGACGTTTTCGACCAGATCGCCTCTATCTCAGCACGTTCGCGACCACCCCATTCAGTTTGCTTTGACGGCCCCTTGAGAGTGATCCAGAGATTCGGTTCCGATCCGTCGCAATCGCAGCCCCCATTTCCTTGCGCTCAATTTCCCGTCCGGGGTGTCGAAATAATGATCCTCAAGGAGCTGCGGCTCACCGGGTATGAGTTTGTACGCACCAATCGCGGTGAGACTCGCAATTTCCTGATAGACAGTCTCAGGCCTGTCGGAGCAAATCAAGAGAGTGGCTTCGCGTTCCAGGGGGATCTCGTGCTCTGATTGCATAGCCGCAACTTTCTGATCGTAATGAATGCTTTTGTCAATGATTAGTCCAGAAAACCGGTGTTATTTGGTTCGTGAGACTTTGCTGTAAGGAATAATTGAACTGCTCGTAACCAATATAACTTGGTTTTCGACTTGGACATGTGCAAAAGTTATGAACGAAAGAGCGGGGGAAGATGATACAGGAAAATTTACCAATGCGGCAACGAGTTGACTGATGCATTGTAGCGGGTAGCGAAAGTCTTGACCTATTCCGACATCCGGAACACATACGGGCTTCGGACACAGATTGGTGGGACAGGCATCTTGCCTGTCGCTGAGGGACGGGCAGGATGCCCATCCCCACCAAGCCATTCTCAGCTTCGGACATTGTTTTGTGTAATGTCTATAAATTGTCCATCGATTCTTGTCGCTAGTGCCTGCAGAGCAGGAGGGGAGAGGTAATGCCAAAAAGAGTGGGTATTGTCGGCGCGGCTGTAACGCCGTTTAAGGCCAGTTGGCGCGAGAAAACGTATTATGAATTGGCGCAAATGGCCACACGAGAGGCAGTAAAGGACGCACAGATCTCCATCAAGGACGTGGATGCGGCCTTCTACGGAATTTACAACGATATTTTTGAAAGAGCGGCCATTCCCGAACATGCCATCCACGGCCTGCTGGGCATGCAGAATAAGTTCGGTACAAGAATTTCAACCGGGGGCGCGACCGGCGCGTACACCATGTCAGCCGCGCACGCGTATCTGGCTGCGGGTCGATTTAAGACCGCGCTGGTGCTGGGGGTGGAAAAGTGTACCGACTGCTTTGACTTTTCCTCCATGTCCGCTACCCCTGAAGTGATCAAATCCATCGGCTGGTCCGGAGACTCGTTCTTCGAGCAGGCCATCGGTTGGTCGGCCTCCGACAGTTACGCGGAAGTGGTGCTCGCTTACATGGATGAGCACCCGGGCGATCTCAAGCCGGAAATCACCGCACAGATCTCTTCACAATTGAGCGAGCAAGTCAAAGGGAACGAGTACGCGCAAAGGCAGTTTGACCAGGTTACGCCCGAGGAGGTCATGAACTCAAGACTGGTGGTCTATCCCTTCAAGGAGCTGGAGATCTGCGTATACACCGAAGGAGCGGCAGCTCTGATCCTCGCCGAAGAAGAGACCGCCAGGGCGATCTCCAGGAGCAACGGCTCGCCGATAATCTGGATCACAGGGCTGGGCGAATCCAATGAGCATTCGTACGCGGGCAAGAATCAGAAGATTATGTCGAGGATCATGTCGGATCATTATGCGTCTCATCGGGCCTACGAGATGGCCGGCATAGAAGATCCGACGAAGTCCATAGAAGTGGTGGAACTCCACGACGCGTTTGTGCACCAATTGGAGATAAGTATGGCGGAATTCGGGCTCGTGCCCCTCGGAAATGCCGATTCGCTCATTGAAGACGGGCTCATGACGCCGGGAGGCAAGTACTTGGTGAATCCCTGCGGAGGCCTGATCTACTGCGGGCATGCAGTTGGAGCAAGCAACATCATGTCCGCGTGGTCGGCACGAAATGAACTGACCAATAGAAAGCTTCGCACGGCCCTTGTCCATGGGACCGGCAGCACCATAGCTCAATACACGTGCTGCCTGATTCTTGAGCACGAATAGAGGAGAGGAGACGAAACATGACAACGGAAAAAGCCAAAGTGATTCCCTCGAAATATATACCTGATGTCGCGTCCGAAGTTGTGACCATCGAGGGAGAGAACTATCTGATCTCCAACGATGCCATGTACACCTTCTACAGGAGATCCAAAGGGGAATTCTCCAGGTTCTTTCTTGGATTGAGAGATGAAAAGCAGCTTCTCGGCTGCAAGTGCATAAAGTGTGGATTGGTGCGAGTTCCTCCATTTTTGACCCACTGCCCGGACTGTGACTTCGCTCCCACGGAACTGGTCGAAGTCGAGCAGCGCGGCGTCATGAACAGCACACCCCCGATCACCTATTTTGCCACCTCTCTCTTTCAACACATGGCCCCTTACGGCCGAGGGCGAGTGATCTTTAGAGGCGCAGATACTGCCATGAGCGTCAACCTCTACACCACGACTGGGATTCTTGTGCCGGGAATCTTCACCAAAGGGACCGAGGTGAAGCTCGTTTTCAGGGATAAACGGATAGGTGAGATGACCGATGTGTTCTGTGTCCCGTCCTCCGAACTCACAGACGAACAGCTCGAATAAGAAGGGCCTGACGGAATCGGAGATCGATTGGGAGGCGCCTGTGGAGCCGAAACTACCTGCGCCCTCACCTGAGGACGTCGCGATCCATCAACAGGCGGTCAAGGAAATGAAATCGATTGTCGATGCCATGAATACCAACGAGCGAGCCCGGAAAGACATTGCAGGCTGGAAACGAGACATTCTGGTCAAGACCCGGGGCGGCAGTTTTGCCATTTTCATAGATGACGGGAATATATGGCTGGTGGAAAGAGATCCGGCGCATGCCGATTTCGTCGTGGTCTCCGAGGACCCGCTCACTCTACTCAACGGCTTGTCTTATAAGGGGGCAATCACCGACTCAGTCATCAACGAGAAGCTTTGGATAAGTAAGAACATGGAGTTCACCACCATTTTCAAACTGGACAGAATGGCACGGTCTGTAGCCAGGTCGAAGAAGGTGACGAAGACTTGAGGTGCTGAAGGAAAGCACAGTTGCATGTACGCGTGTTCAGGAACCAAAATAGTCTGGAGTTGAACAATTCGCAGGGGAAAAGCTATAATGTCGCTTTTTAGGGTTGCCATCTGAGCCGAAATTTATTGGGAGGCGGAACAATTGAATATGTCGGCCCCGGATACTGCTCTTTGGCCCTTGGCTGTTTATTTTTTCGTAGTCATTGCTCTTGTGACGGCCATGCTATTGATCTCATTCTTTCTGGGCGAGCGGCATAAAGAAAGGACCACGGGTGAACCTTACGAGTCAGGTATCATCCCAACCAGCTCGGCCCGCGTTCGTTTTGACGTCCGTTTTTATCTTATCGCTGTTTTCTTTGTGATTTTCGACCTGGAAGCGCTGTTCATTTTTGCGTGGGCAGTGGCGCTTCGCGAGCTCGGCTGGACGGGTTACCTGGAAATCCTCATTTTCATCGGCGTCCTTGTGGCCGCACTCGTGTATCTGTGGCGTATTGGCGCGTTGGAGCTGAGAACAACAAGGCAGAAGGCGCGTGGGGCCTGAATTAATCCATAATGTTGTGAAAGGATTGTATGCTGTATGCGTTGGTCGTTGGTCAAACCTGAAGATTCGCTTTCCGCAGATAAACAAGAAGGTTCTCTTGAAGATACTGTCCGCCGGAGCGTCATCTTAACTCGGCTACAGGACCTCCTGGCGTGGGGACGCAAGTATTCGATATGGCCTTTCAACTTCGGCCTCTCTTGTTGTTATGTGGAAATGGCCACAAGCTTCACGAGCAGATATGACATAGCACGTTATGGATCCGAGGTTCTGAGGGGGTCACCGCGAGAATCGGACCTGATGGTAATAGCAGGGACGGTATTCATGAAGATGGCCCCAATAATTGAGCGGTTGTATCAACAGATGATGGAGCCGCGTTGGGTAATTTCTATGGGATCGTGCGCTAACTCGGGAGGCATGTACGATATCTACAGCGTGGTTCAGGGGGTAGATAAGTTTCTGCCGGTGGATGTGTACGTGCCGGGGTGTCCGCCTCGACCTGACGCATTTTTGGAAGGCCTTTTGTTGTTGCAGCAGGCTGTTGGGCAGGAAAGACGCCCGCTGAGTTGGGTGGCCGGCAAACAACAGGTGGAGCGCCCTGTAAAGCAGGCGTTTCGAGATTCAAAAAGGGAAGAAAGACGCAAGACCACGGAACTGCGGTCACCGGACGAAATCTAATTACGTTACCGTCGCGACAGTTGATAACACGCGTAAGTATGAGCATTCGGCCCCATGCCTAGGGTGAAGGAAGTCACTCTTAATGAGCAATCACTCAATGATCGTTCAAGAATTGCAAACTAAGTTCAGTGACTCAATTGTCGCAATACAGGCCACACGCGATGACGTTCCCACAATTTGGGTAATGGAAAACAAAGTGCGTGATATCTTGCGTTGGCTCAAATTCGATGCCGAGAAGCCATATCGAACGCTTTACGACCTCACAGCCATTGACGAGAGAGTTCGCTCAAATCGTCACGAACTGCCGGATTCCGACTTCACGGTGGTTTATCATCTTCTTTCTTACGACCGCAACGAAGACCTCCGGATAAAAGTGCCTCTGAAGGGGGACTTTCCTGCCGCACAGAGTGTGGTGGACATTTGGCCCTGTGCAAATTGGTACGAGCGCGAAGTGTGGGACATGTTCGGGATCGGATTTGAGGGCCACCCGAATCTCAGGCGAATCCTCATGCCGCCCTACTGGGAAGGACATCCACTACGGAAGGAACATCCTGCTCGCGCCACCGAGATGGAGCCGTTCCACATGCCGGAAGCGCGAGCAGTGGCGGAAGAGCGCCAATTGCAGTTTCGGCCGGAAGATTGGGGCCTGACGCCAGGGGGGCCGGACAGTGATTACATGTTTCTCAATCTGGGACCTCAACATCCTGGAACGCATGGCCTCTTGCGAATTGTGCTTCAGCTCGACGGCGAAGAGATCGTGGACGCTGTACCGGACATCGGCTATCACCATCGCGGCGCTGAGAAAATGGGCGAACGCCAGTCCTGGCACACGTACATTCCCTATACGGATCGCATCGATTACCTCGGTGGGGTGATGAACAATCTCCCCTATGTCCTGGCGGTCGAAAAGCTGGCCGGGATAGAGGTTCCGGACAAAGTGAAGGTTGTCCGAGTGATGATGGCGGAATTCTTCAGGATCGCCAGCCATCTGGTCTGGTACGGGACCTTTGCCCAGGACGTGGGAGCGATGTCCCCTGTATTTTTCATGTTTAACGATCGGGAACGAGTTTTTGAGATTGTAGAAGCCATTTGCGGCGGCCGCATGCACCCAAGCTGGTTCCGTATTGGCGGGGTGGCCCAGGATTTGCCCAATGGGTGGGATGGGCTGGTCGGAAGGTTCTTGGACTATTTTCCCAAGCGTCTGGCCGAATACGACAAATTGGTGATGCAAAACCGAATTTTCAAAGCCCGTACCGTGGGTGTCGGAAGCTACACTCTGGATGAAGCAATAGAGTGGGGAGTGACGGGACCGGGTTTACGCGCGTGCGGTTTCGAGTGGGATTTTCGCAAGAAGAGACCTTACTCCGGCTACGATCAATTCGAGTTTGACATTCCTACCGACGACACACGGTGACTGCTATGACCGCGGTGTTGTTCGGGTTGAGGAGATGCGCCAGAGTCTGCGCATCATCAAACAGTGCATGAGTAATATGCCTGAGGGTCCTTATAAGTCGGATCACCCGCTTGCGACGCCTCCCCTCAAGGAGCGCACAATGCACGACATAGAAACGCTTATTACCCATTTCTTGAGCGTGAGCTGGGGGCCCGTCATCCCGGCCGGTGAGGCGTTTTGCGGCATTGAGGCCACAAAGGGCAATAACGGATATTACCTGATCAGTGACGGCAACACTGTGTCGTACCGCACGCGTATACGGACACCGTCGTTCGCTCACCTGCAGATGATACCTCTGATCAGTCGCGGGCTGGCAATTGCGGATCTGATTGCTATCCTGGGCAGCATTGATTTTGTGCTGGCTGACGTTGATCGGTGATGCGGTGAATTTTGCATCCGAATGGGGATGAATTGATGCTCAGTGAAGAGATAAAACGAGAAATTGATGCTGAATGCGGTCGGTTTAAGAGCAATCGGTCCGCGTGCATTGAGGCTATGCAGATTGTAAGGCGGCATCGCGGCTGGATCTCGGACGAATCTATCAGTGACCTTGCAGACTTATTGGAAATGACCGCCGAGGAACTGGACGGCGTTGCTACTTTCTACAATCATTTGTTCAGAAAACCTGTCGGGAGACACGTGATCCTGGTCTGCGACAGTGTCACCTGCTGGATTATGGGGTATGAGCAACTCATGGATCACCTGAAAACGAGCCTCGGGGTGGAGTTCGGTCAGACCACCGCGGACGGACGATTTACCGTGCTGCCAATACAATGCCTGGGAGCTTGCGACCAGGCACCGGCGGTGATGATCGACGACGAACTTTACGGTCACTTGGACCCGGCTAAGCTGGACCAAATTCTTGCAAGACACGCTTAGTGGCCCAGTTCTTAATTCGGGTGATGTGTTCTCGGGCCGGGAACGATGAAAGAGGATGCGAGACCACTGTATTGGTGGGACAGGCATCTTGCCTGTCTTTCATGAAATGACAGGCAAGATGCCTGTCCCACCAAAGCTGCCTGCAATACGCACCGAACTTAGGAAAGCGAGTAATTAGGACGCTAACTGATGGAACGACCGCTCACAAAGAACATCCGACCGAATGAAGCGCCTTTGAGTCTGGAGGAATACGAAAAAGCAGGCGGCTACCAGGCGGTTCGCAAAGCGCTCAGAACGATGACTCCTCAAGAAGTTGTCGCGGTAGTGAAGGAGTCCAAGCTGCGCGGCCGTGGCGGCGCGGGGTTCCCTACCGGCATGAAGTGGGAAGCAATGCCGTCGGCAGACGAAGTCCCTGGTACCAGGTACTTCATAACTAATGCGGATGAGATGGAGCCCGCCACATTCAAGGATCGCCTTCTCATGGACGGAGACCCGCACCAGCTTATCGAAGGCATGATCATTTCCGCGTATGCCACTCAAGCCGACGTTGCGTTTATTTTCCTGCGCAGGGAGTACACGCTGGCCAAGAAACGGTTGAGCCAAGCAATTGCTGAAGCGTATGCCAGCAACTACCTGGGGGAAAATATTCTGGGTACGGATTACAGCCTGAAGCTGATTCTTCATCTGAGCGCAGGGCGCTATATATGCGGCGAAGGGTCCGCATTGTTGAATTCCCTGGAGGGGAAACGGGCCATACCGCGCGACAAAACACCTCGCCCGACTCATGTGGGTCTGTGGGGCAGGCCGACCACCACCAATAATGTTGAAACCATCTGCAATATTCCCCATATCGTCAATAACGGGGCTGAATGGTTCAAAGCATTGAGCCTTACCGAGTGCTCCGGGACGAAGATCTACGGGGCCAGCGGCAAGGTAAACAACCCCGGGGCATGGGAACTGCCTATGGGGACAACAATACGGGAAATCTTCGAAGAGCACGCCGGCGGCATGCGCGCCGGGCTCAAGTTCAGAGGTGTGATGCCGGGAGGAGCATCAACCGAGTTTCTCCTGGAGGACCATCTGGACGTCCCAGATGGATTTCGATTCCGTCCAAAAGGCGGGCAGCCGCCTCGGAACAGGCACCATGGTCCTGCTCGACGACCAGACCTGCCCCGTAGGCATGGTGCACAATCTGGAAAAGTTCTTTGCACGTGAGTCTTGCGGCTGGTGTACTCCCTGCAGGGACGGTCTGCCGTGGACCGCAGCAATCCTCAAAGCTATTGAGGACGGTAAAGGGCAACCGGAAGACCTGGACCGCCTCGAGCTGCATACAAAATTGTTAGGCATGGGCCGTACTTTTTGTGCTCTGGCTCCCGGAGCGATGGAACCGCTACAGAGCGCTTTGGTCCTCTTTAGGGAAGATTTTGATAGGCACATCAGAGAGAAGCGGTGTCCGTGGAGATCGTAGATGGCAACAATTTATATAGAGAATAAACCCTACCAAGTTGAAGACGGACAGAACCTTCTCAATGCTTGCCTCTCTTTAGGGTTCAATATTCCCTATTTCTGTTGGCACCCGGCCATGCATTCGGTGGGAGCTTGTCGCCAGTGCGCTGTGAAGGTGTTCAAGGATGAAAAGGACACGCGCGGCCGCATAATGATGTCGTGTATGACTCCCGCGGCGGATGGCATGCGTATTTCAATTGATGATCCGGAAGCCCTGGAGTGCCGGGCAGGTGTAATCGAGTTTCTGATGGCGAACCATCCTCATGATTGCCCGGTATGCGACGAAGGGGGAGAGTGCCACCTTCAGGATATGACGGTGATGACCGGGCACAACTATCGCTCATTCCGTTTCAAGAAACGCACTTATCGCAATCAATACCTAGGCCCGTTCCTCAACCATGAAATGAACCGCTGTATACAGTGCTACCGATGTGTCCGGTTCTATCGTGATTATGCTGGCGGCCGCGATTTCAATGTCTTTGGCATAAACAATCGTGTTTATTTTGGACGGTTCAAGGACGGGACTCTGGAGAATGAATTCAGCGGCAATCTCGTGGAGGTCTGCCCTACGGGAGTCTTCACAGACAAAACCCTGAAAAAGCATTACACGCGCAAATGGGATTTGCAGACTGCTCCATCGGTGTGCGTTCACTGCGGGGTGGGATGCAACACTATCCCAGGCGAGCGTTATGGTTTGTTGCGGCGCATACATAACCGGTACAACGGCGAGGTCAACGGCTATTTTCTCTGCGACCGCGGGCGCTATGGATACGAATTTGCCAATAGCGACAAGCGAATTCGTAAACCTCTCATCAGGTCCGATGAGAGCGGACCGCAGGAACCGACGAGCAAGGCGCAGGTGCTCCGCCATTTGCAGGCTGTGCTCAAGAACAGCTCGGGCATTATCGGAATCGGATCGCCACGAGCGTCACTGGAAGCTAATTTCGCTCTGCGCACTCTGGTCGGCCCTGATCGTTTCTTCGCCGGAATGTCGGATGAGGAGCACCGGCTGAGTTTCCTTAGCCCTGGACATCCTGCAAAATGGGCCGGCTCGCTCTCCGTCGCTGCATGACGTGCAGACTGCGGATGCGGTGTTCGTGTTGGGTGAGGACGTCACGAACGTAGCTCCCATGTTAGCCCTCGCATTGCGCCAGTCTGTCCGTCAAAAGCCCATGGTGATCCCTAAAGAGCTGAAGTGTCCCATGTGGAGCGACGCGGCTGTTCGGCAGGCTGTTCAGAGTGAAAAGGGACCGCTCTTCATTGCCACCCCTGCCACAACTAAGCTTGATGAGGTCGCCACCGACACTTATCGCGCCGCGCCGGCGGACTTGGCCCGCATCGGTTTTGCGGTTGCCCATGAGTTGGCTCCGGAGGCACCCGTGGTCACGGATCTTCCTGATGAATTCCGGCCTCTAGTCCAAGCCATTGCCACGGCTCTGAGAGAAGCTGACCGGCCGCTGGTAGTCTCGGGCACAAGTTGCGGCTCCGCATCGGTGGTGCAGGCTGCCGCTAATGTTGCGTGGGCCCTGTGCAGTAGTGGCGTTCGAGCGGATCTATGCTTCACGGTCCCTGAGTGCAACTCTCTGGGCCTGGGATTGATGAAGGCCAGAGGGCTCTCGGAGGCTTTCAGCGAAATCTCGGACGGAAAAGCAGACACTGTGATCATTCTGGAAAACGATCTTTACCGTCGCGCAGAATCAGAGCCCGTGAAAGAGTTTCTTTGTCGAGCCAAGCACCTCATCGTCATCGACCACCTGGAAAACGCCTGTACATCGCAGGCCGAAGTTGTTCTCCCCGCCGGGACTTTTGCTGAAGCCGACGGAACGCTGGTCAATAGTGAAGGTAGAGGGCAACGATTCTTTCAGGTCAGGACCCCTCCGGAAGAAATCCAACAGAGCCGACTGTGGCTGACGGAAATCATGGCCGCGCTCGGACGACCGGACGCGGACAAGTTAAAGACGTTGGATGATATAACCACAGCCCTTGCTCAGAGCATGCCTCAATTTAAAGCGGTTCCAGGCATAGCGCCCGCAGCAAACTTCCGAGCAGACGGAATGAAAATCCCGCGCCAGCCGCACCGATACAGCGGGCGTACATCTATGCATGCCAATGTGAGCGTTCATGAACCTAAACCGACTGATGATCAGGATTCAGCCCTCTCTTTTTCAATGGAGGGGTACGGAGGCCAGCCACCCGGGGCGATCATCCCTCGCTATTGGTCCCCAGGTTGGAACTCGGTGCAGGCGCTGAACAAATTCCAGAGTGAGGTCGGTGGCCCATTGCGCGGGGGTGACCCCGGCCTTCGGCTCATCGAGCCGTCACAGGTGCAACCAGCATCCTATTTTCATGAGGTGCCCGAAGCTTTTCAGCGTCGTAAGGGTGAATGGCTGGTCGTGCCGACTTACCATATCTTCGGTTCGGAGGAATTGAGCGCCATTGCACCCGCCATCGCAGAGCGGATCCCTAAACCGTGTCTATGGCTGAACGACGAAGATGCGGCGGATCTTCAAGTGGGGCTCGGCTGGGAGGTGCGGCTCGATCTGGCCAACAGATCTCAGCCTCTCACCGTGAAACTCGATCCTTCTTTGCCCAGAGGCATTGCCGGCTTAGCTGTGGGCTTTCCGGGGTCGGAATGGGTCGATCTTCCCTCATGGGGTAAAGTGGTGGGTCTCAGGACGAGCGAAAAGTGAGCGGAAACTGATATGAACGAAATCGTCAGGCCCCTGATAACCATCGCGGGAGTGCTGCTCGCCGTGATCGGTATAGCTGCCGGACTGATCTGGGTGGAACGGCGGCTGTTGGGCCTTTGGCAGGATCGGTATGGCCCAAACCGCGCGGGGCCTTTTGGATTGCTTCAGGTGATGGCAGATATGATCAAGATCTTCACTAAGGAAGATTGGATCCCGCCTTTTGCCGACAAACCGGTGTTCGTAATTGCTCCGGCCGTGATTATGGTGACGGTGCTGCTTTCATTTTCAGTAATCCCTTTTGCGCCGGGAATTGAAGTGGTGAACCTCAACATTGCGCTCTTATTCTTTCTGGCGATGTCTTCGTTGAGCGTCTACAGTGTCGCGTTGGCCGGCTGGGCCTCGGACAACAAATATTCGCTGATCGGCGGACTTCGCGCTGCGGCCCAGATGTTGAGCTACGAAGTATTTATGGGGCTGTCGCTCATGGGTGTAGTGATGCTCGCGGGTTCGTTCAATCTCCGTGACATTGTGGAAGCTCAGAAAAACATTTGGTTTTGCGTGCCACAGTTCCTCGGGCTAGTGATTTTCCTGATCGCGGGCCTTGCAGAGACCCGGCGGCTGCCGTTTGACCTTCCTGAAGCTGAAAACGAATTGGTCGCCGGTTACCACACGGAATATTCAGGAATGAAATTCGGCATGTTTTTCGTCGGCGAGTATTTGGGCATTACGCTAATATCAGCCTTGACGGTGGCCCTATTCTTCGGTGGGTGGCTGGGACCTGTGTTGCCACCCGTTGTCTGGTTTTTCCTGAAGACCTTTTTCTTCATTTGCGGCTTCATTTTAGTGCGGGCATCGCTTCCCAGGCCTCGTTACGATCAACTAATGTCCTTCGGCTGGAAGGTGATGCTGCCGTTGACTCTTCTGAACCTGCTTGTGACTGGTGGAATAGTGCTGGCGGCCGGCCGCTGAGGAGTGTTTGCTTTGGCTTTGCTCAAGACCATCTGGACGATATTGTCGCACACGTTTCGAAAGCGGGAGACCATACTCTATCCCGAAGAAAAGCCTTATATACCGCCAAGATGGAGAGGGCGGATCATATTGTCTCGTGATCCGGACGGCGGAGAGCGGTGCGTTGCCTGTTACCTCTGCGCTGTGGCCTGTCCCGTGGATTGCATAGCGCTACAGGCCACAGAAGATGAGCATGGGAGGCGTTATCCGGAATTCTTTCGCATCAACTTCTCGCGGTGCATTTTCTGCGGTTTTTGTGAGGAGGCATGTCCCACCTATGCCATTCAGCTTACGCCGGATTTCGAGATGAGCGAATATGAACGGCAAACGCTGGTTTACGAAAAAGAAGATCTGCTGATAAGCGGACCAGGCAAATATCCTGGATATAACTTTTACAAGGTGGCGGGACTGGCCATTGGTGGGAAAGACAAAGGCGAAGCTGAAAATGAAGAGCCCCCGGTGGATGTTCATACCTTGGTGCCATAGAAGTTAAGCGTCTGAGTTGAGGAGATCATGAACGCCCTTTTTTACATTTCTGCTGTGATCGCCGTGATCTCAACGATCATGGTTGTGACGCGGGCAAATCCTGTGCATGCCCTCCTATACCTGATTTTGTCCCTCTTTTCGGTGGCGCTGGTTTTCTTTGCACTCGGAGCCCCTTTTGTCGCAGCCCTCGAAATCATTATCTACGCGGGCGCGATCATGGTGCTCTTTGTCTTCGTGATCATGATGATCAATCCCGGCCGTCGCGGCATAGAGCGGGAAAAGCAATGGCTCAATCCGAAGACATGGGTAGGACCGTCCATTTTAGCCGGCATTCTATTGGCTGAACTCATATACGTCCTTGCACAGGGGGGCGGACAATTGTCCGGTGTGGCGGAAATCACCCCCAAAGAGGTGGCTATCGTGTTGTTCGGCCCTTATATTTTGGGGGTCGAATTGGCCTCGATGCTGCTCCTGGCCGGGCTGATAGGGGCATATCACCTCGGTCGGCGCAGCCAAGCCACAACACCGCGAGAAGGGGAACACCTGTGATGTCAGCAGTCCCAATGGAACATGGACTTCTTTTGGCCGGAATATTGTTTGCCGTTGGAACTGCAGGGGTCCTGGTACGGCGCAATATCATCTTTATGTTGATGTCCGTTGAAATAATGTTGAATGCCGCGGGATTGGCCTTCGTGGTCGCTGGGTCCGCCAGGCAACAGGCCGATGGACAGATAATGTTCATCTTTATCCTTGCGATGGCAGCGGCTGAGGTAGCAGTGGGGCTCGCTCTTGTGCTCCAGTTATACCACCGGTTTAATACGCTGGATGCGGATGCTGCCGATACGATGCGAGGGTGAAATGTTTGAGTTCCTGTGGTCAATCCCCGCGCTCCCCTTGGTCGGTTTTGTCATATTGCTCTTGATCGGCCCCAGGCTTTCCCGCGCTGGCGTAGCAACCGTGGGCGTGGGCTCAGTTGGCCTGTCCGCGGTGGCGGCAATTATAACGAGCATAGAATTCATCACTTCCTCACCCCCAAATCATGCTTACACAGAGATCGTTCGGACGTGGATGCAGGCAGGCGGTTTTGCCACGGAAATAGCGCTCTATCTGGATGCATTGTCAGTGGTCATGATACTTGTCGTGACCGTCGTAAGTTTTCTGATCCACTTGTACTCGGCGGAGTACATGGCCGAAGAGGAGGGCTACAGCCGGTTTTTCGCTTACATGAACCTATTCGTAGGTTCCATGCTGGTGCTGGTGTTGGCGGACAACCTGGTATTTCTGTATCTCGGCTGGGAGGGGGTAGGGCTCTGCAGCTACTTGCTCATAGGCTTCTGGTACAAGGACTCGGCCAACGGACGAGCGGCTATGAAAGCTTTTATCGTGACCCGCGTCGGCGATACTGCCATGGCTATCGGCTTGTTTTTTCTTTTCACTAACCTTGGAACATTGCAGATCCAAGAACTCATGCGCCGGGCCGTAGAGCAATGGCCCGTGGGTTCCACTGCCGCCATTGCCGCGGCCGCTTTGCTATTGGGAGGCGCTGTGGGGAAATCGGCTCAGTTGCCCCTCCAGACCTGGTTGCCTGACGCAATGGCCGGTCCCACGCCGGTAAGCGCCCTCATACATGCCGCGACGATGGTGACTGCGGGAGTTTACCTTATTGCCCGCACAAATGTTCTTTTCACTCTAGCGCCTCCTGTTCAATTTGCAGTTGCTGTAATCGGGTGCGCCACGTTGCTGATCGCAGGATTCAGCGCCATGACTCAATTTGATATTAAGCGAGTCCTGGCCTATTCAACCATCAGCCAGATCGGCTATATGTTCCTAGCGCTTGGAGTCGGAGCCTGGTCTTCGGCCATATTCCACTTTGTCACTCATGCATTTTTCAAAGCGCTTCTCTTCCTGAGTGCAGGCGTGGTTATTATGGCTCTCCAGGAAGAGCGCAACATGTTCAAGATGGGCGGCCTAAGAAAGCAACTACCGGTCACGTTCTGGACCTTTCTCGTTGGCGCAGCATCTCTGGCCGCGCTCCCCCTTGTAACCGGGGGCTTCTACAGCAAGGACCCTATCCTTTGGCACGCACTGGTATCCCCGAAGGGAGGCTTTTGGTTGGGCATGGGGGGATTGGTCGGTGTTTACGTTACTTCGATTTACTCTTTTCGGATGGTCTTCCTGACGTTTTTCGGTGAACCAAAAACCGCAGTGACCAAGCGGCCTACGAGCGTGATCCGTCTACCTTTGATAGTGCTGGCAGTCCTGTCGGTGATTATAGGCTTTATCGAACTCCCCCACACATTGGGCAATGTCCGCATATTTTCGGATTTCCTAAGTACCGCCCTGCCCGCGGCGGCAGTGACAACCACGACGGTCCGGTCCGAAGCAATTTTCGAAATCTTGTGTGCCGCCGGCTCTATAATTGGACTTTACATCGCGTATGTTCTTTTTCTTCAGCGTCCCCAGTATACAGATGATCTGGTGAGCCGTGCCTCGGCTGCGACGGCTCATCGGCTATGGTTCAGCGGATGGGGATTTGACTGGCTTTACGACAAGCTTTTTGTCAGACCGTTTGTTTGGATCGCTCGAGCAAACAGCTCCGATGTTATCGATCTCATCTACCGCGGCATTGCCGGACTAGCTCAGGTCTTTCACGACATCCTAAGTGGTACTCAGTCGGGAATTCTGAGACGGTACGCAATGGGGATAGCCATCGGCGCGGTATTGGCTATAGCAATCATGGTGTTCTCATGATACTGGCCTGGCTCATCATCATTCCTGTGGCGGGCGGTCTTCTCGCGTGGGTTCTCTCTTATTGGAGTTCCAGGTGGCCCCGGTGGTCGGCGCTGATGGCACTGGCTATCGACCTCGCGATCATTCTGAAGATCTGGTTGGAACACTTCTCCCGCGTGACCAATCCAGGACAGAGCGCTTGGTTGATCGAGATGGATCATACGTGGATCCCCCAACTGGGCATAAGTTTTCACCTTGCGATGGACGGTTTGAGTCTCCTCCTGGTTCTGCTCACAGTCTTTCTCGGGATCGTGTCGGTGGTTTGTTCCTGGAAAGAGATACAGGATCGCGTCGGGTTCTTTCATTTCAATCTCATGATGGTCCTAGGAGGGATTATTGGCGTCTTCTTGGCCTTGGATCTGATCCTCTTCTACTTCTTCTGGGAATTGATGCTGGTGCCCATGTACTTCCTCATCGGGATATGGGGCCATGAGAACAGGGTCTATGCAGCGATCAAGTTCTTCATCTTCACCCAGGCCGGCGGCCTTTTTATGCTGCTGGCAATCCTGGGCCTCTATTTCATACACGGCCAGAATACGGGCATCTACACATTCAATTACTCCGAACTGCTGGGCACATCGATAGCAGCCTCCACGTCTATGTGGCTCATGCTCGGTTTCTTCATCGCGTTTGCGGTAAAGCTGCCGGTGGTGCCGCTACACACCTGGTTGCCCGACGCCCACACCGAAGCCCCGACAGCAGGAAGTGTGATCCTTGCCGGCCTGCTGCTCAAGACCGGAGCGTACGGGCTGCTGCGTTTCGCTGTCCCCTTGTTCCCGGAGGCGGCCTTGGCATTTGCACCCGTGGCCATGGGGTTGGCCGTAATCAGCATCATCTACGGCGCTGTAATGGCTTTTGCTCAGACCGACATCAAGAGGCTTGTGGCGTATACCAGTGTCAGCCACCTCGGATTTGCCCTTCTCGGGATCTTTGCGTTGAACGCTATCTCGCTTCAGGGCGCGGTGATGCAGATGATCTGCCACGGCCTCAGTACGGGTGCGCTCTTCGTTCTTGTGGGCATGCTCCAGGAGCGGATTCATACCCGTGATTTGAATCAGATGGGCGGGCTCTGGTCCACTGTGCCTCGACTAGGCGGAACAGCCCTCTTTTTTGCTTTGGCATCGCTCGGTTTACCTGGGCTGGGCAATTTCGTGGGTGAGTTCTTGGTGCTACTGGGGACCTATAAGACGAACGCGTTCCTGACGGTACCTGCAGCACTGGGACTGGTTTTGTCTGTTGTTTATGCGCTTTGGATGATTCAGCGGGCGTTTTACGGGCCCCTTCCAAAGGTTTGGCGCTTGCCCGATCTGTCGGTCCGAGAAACCGCGGTCACAGGTGTAATGGCTGCGGGCCTGTTGTGGTTGGGGCTTAACCCACAGCCGGTGCTCAACACCGCAAGCCCGGTCCTTTCGGCTCTGCAGAAGAGGGTAGCCACGGTACAAATTGACTTTCCCGTCGTGAAACGCATCGGAAATGACACGACATCACCCTCCTCCTTCCCCCGCCCGTCGAGGGAGGGGGTTCCGAAACCCTCTCCCCTGGCGGGAGATAGCAGAGTGAAGGGGGACAGCCAATGAATTCAGCAGACCTCCTTGCTCTCTCCCCGTTTCTTGTGGTGGCTGCGACTCCTGTGTTGATCATGTTGATGATCGCCTTTTACCGCAATCATTTCTTGACCGTGTTGTTGACGGTGACCGGCCTCGCCCTGTCATTGGCTACAATCTTTCTTGTATCTCCTATGGCGCCCCGGCGCGTAACCCCCCTCATCCTTGTAGACGGGTACGCCCTCTTCTTTATGGCACTTATCTTCGCCACGAGCCTGCTGGTAGCGCTACTGTCGTACGGATATCTGAAAAAGCATGGGGGTGATCGTGAGGAGTTCTATGTGCTCTTACTCACCGCGGCGTTAGGCGCGTCGGTAATGGTGAGCAACAGCCATTTCGCCTCCTTCTTTGTTGGCCTGGAGACAGTCAATATCTCGCTTTATGCACTTATCGCATACCCACGCAAGAGGCTGAAAGCCATTGAAGCCGGCATAAAATACCTAATCCTGGCCGCGACGTCGGACGCTTTCTTGCTCTTTGGAATGGCCTTGGTGTACGCCGCAAGTCGGCACAATGGACTTAACTCAGTTAGAATTGTTGAGGAACATGAGCAGCACAAGCGCAATACTCCTGACCGCACTGGGTATGCTGATTGTAGGCATAGGATTCAAGCTCGCAGTGGTGCCGTTCCACATGTGGACTCCCGACGTATATGAAGGGGCCCCCGCACCGGTAACGGCTTTCATAGCTACTGTTTCCAAGGGCGCAATGTTTGCGGTCCTGTTCAGATACTTGACTCCATCGAATGTTCAAGTGGAAACGCCGTTGTTTATAGTATTCAGCCTCATAGCGATCGCGTCGATGTTCGTCGGCAATCTCCTGGCGCTTCTACAGACCAACGTGAAGCGCATTCTGGCATATTCATCCATTGCTCACATGGGTTATCTGCTGGTGGCTTTTCTGGCGAGCGGTACGACGGCTATTGCTGCGGTCAGTTATTATCTGGTCGCGTATTTTGTGACTACCTTGGGTGCTTTCGGGGTCATCATTGTGCTCTCCAACAGTGACGAAGACGCGGACCGCCTGGAAGAGTATCGCGGTTTGGCATGGCAGCGGCCCTGGTTGGCTGGAGTTTTCACCGCAATGCTCCTCTCATTGGCCGGTATTCCTTTGACCGCGGGTTTTGTCGGGAAATTCTACGTAATGGCCGCGGGCATCGGCTCGGCCCTCTGGTTGCTGGTAACGATGCTCGTGATAAATAGCGCGATTGGACTATTTTATTACCTTAGGATCATTATAGTGATCTTTTCAGCACCGCGCACTGCAGCGGAAATTCCCCTTACATCCCCCCGTCGTTCCCGTTGGCGCAAGCGTAGTCTTGACGGTCCTTACCCTCTTGCTCCTGTTGCTCGGCGTGTATCCGGCCCCTGTAATAGATGTCATTCAAACCACAGCCGCGAGGTTGATTTACAGCTAGTGCATGGCAACAACGGGTGCTACGACTGGTCGTGCTCCTGTTCACTATAGAGAACGCTAAGCATCGCTCATTTTCATTGACTCCCCCCTCACCTTAGGATTATTCTTATTAAGCTTGTCGGGATATCCCAAAAGGTCTTAGCCAGGAGGTAGAGCATGCTGAAGAAACGGTCTTGGGCATTTTTGTGCGGGTGCCTCGCGGTCCTATTGCCGATGGTGATGGTCGCTGGTCCCGGTTATTGCGCAACCGTAGAGCTTACTTACTCCATTTTCTTTCCTGCCACACACGGGCACACCCTGTTGGCCACCGAGTGGGCCAAGGAAATAGAGAAACGGACCAACGGCGCGGTCAAGATCAACATGTATCCAGGCGCCACCCTGACCCCACCCGACCAGTGCTACGACGGAGTGGTCAAGGGAATTTCCGACATCGGCATGTCTGTCCTCAGCTACACGAAAGGACGGTTCCCCCTCACCGAGGTCATTGACCTTCCCCAGGGTTACAAGAACGGCTCTCAAGTAACGCAACTGTGCAACGCGTATTATGAGAAATTTAAGCCAAAAGAACTTGCTGACACCCAAGTAATGTACCTGCACGGCCACGGTCCAGGGATAGTTCACACCAAGAAACCTGTTACGAAGATGGAAGATCTGAAAGGCATGAAAATAAGGTGCACAGGGACAAGCGCGAAAGTGGCGAGTGCCCTGGGGGCCACTCCCGTAGCCATGGCGCAGAACGAAACGTATGACGCTCTCCAAAAAGGCGTGGTAGACGGCCTTCTCTCCCCCATGGAGGCCCTCAAGGGTTGGAAGTTTGTCGAAGTGACCAAATGCACGACAGAGAACTATGGATCTTCGTACTCACTCTGCTTCTTCGTTGCCATGAACAAGAAGAAATGGGATTCCCTGCCCAAGGACGTCCAGGAAACCATTCAAAAGGTGAACCAGGAATGGATCGCGAAAACCGGCGAGACCTGGAACAACATGGACAAGGAAGCTCTGGAGCTTGCCATTTCCAAAGGCAATCAGATAATAAAGCTCTCCCCGGAAGAGGACGCTCGGTGGGCCAAGGCTGTGGCCCCTGTTCTCGAGGATTATGTTAAGACCACGAAGGAAAAAGGCCTGCCAGGCGAAGAAGCCTTAAACTTTTGCCGTACCTGGTTGAAGGAACACCCCTAATAATCGTATCGAGGGCCGGCGTTCCCACTTCGGAGGGACTGCCGGCCTCATGGGATGACAGATGAACGCACTCTCGGCAGTGGTAAGAGGTTTGTCCCGTTTCATGTACGTGATTGCGGGTATTGCTCTGGCCGGCAGCATGTTTCTCACGGTTGCCGATGTAATCTTGAGACAGTTCAAGGTACCGATCGTCGGAACTTATGAGCTGGTGGGCCTTCTCGGGGCAGTGGTGGTGGGTTTTGCCGTCCCTCAAACCTCCAGGCTTCAAGGTCACGTCATAATGGATTTTGTCACCTCAAAGCTTCCCCAAAGCTGGACAAAACCGTTTCACGTCCTCACGCGCATTCTGGCCATATTCACATTTGCGATTATTGCATGGGAGCTATGGGCACTGGGCAACGACTTGAAAGCATCCGGTGAGGTTACGCTCACGCTGCAACTACCTTTTTACCCTGTGGCCTACGGCATTTCCCTTTGCTGTTTCGTTGAATGTCTGGTTCTCTTTGTCGATATGGTGGAAAAGAGGGAAGAGGAAAAATGAGCATAGCGACTATAGGCTTCCTGGTTATTATCCTGCTTTTCGTCTTTTTTCTCCTGGGCCTGGAGATTGGCTTCTCAATGGCCCTCGCAGGCTTCATCGGGTTTGCGGCAATCGTAAATGTGGATGCGGCCCTGAATCTAGTGGCCAAAGACATATTTAGCGTGCTGTCCTCTTACGGATTTACGGTCATTGCAATGTTCGTGTTCATGGGCCAAGTCGGAGCCAGCGGCGGTGTGGCGCGAAGTCTCTACGATTCGGCGTACAAGTTTATCGGTCATATCCCCGGCGGACTGGCTCTTGGCACTGTGGTCGCTGGTACCGCGTTCAAGGCGATTTGTGGTTCTTCGCCAGCCACAGCAGCAACTTTTGCCACCATCGCGGTGCCTGAAATGGACCGATACGGGTATGACAAAAGACTGTCCTGCGGCACGGTCGCCACGGTAGGTACTCTGGGAGTTCTGATACCGCCGAGCGTAGTGCTGATCATCTATGGGATTATTACGGAAACCTCGATTGGGAAGCTGTTTCTGGCCGGCATCATCCCAGGCCTGATGGTGGCCTTCTCTTTTGCAGTCACCGTAGTAGGCTGGAGCATTTACAATCCTGCCCTGGGACCGAAAGGGGAAAAGTCAACCTGGAAGCAGCGGTTTGCATCTCTCCCACCGGTCATCTGGGTAATCACTATATTCCTCGTGGTGGTAGGGGGCCTCATGGCGGGATTCTTTACGCCCACGGAGGCAGGAAGCGTCGGCACCTTTGCCGTACTTATACTTACCATCACCAAAAAAGACATGGACTTAAAACGTTTTATGCAGGCGATTTCAGAAACACTCCGCATAGCCTGCATGGTCCTGATGCTCGTAGCAGGCGCGACCATTTTGGGCCATTTCTTTGCCGTTACCCGCACGCCATTCTTGGTTGCAGAATGGCTGGGCGGCCTCAGTGTGCCCCCCTATGTCGTGATCCTCATCATAATAGGGGTCTACTTGATCGGCGGCTCATTCATAGAGGACCTGGCCTTCCTGATTTTGGCCACTCCGATTTTTCTGCCGGTGGTGCTGCAACTGGGGTACGACCCGGTCTGGTTCGGAGTGATTATCTGCGTCGTCACTATGATTGGAATCATCATACCGCCGGTCGCCATCAATGCGTTCGTGGTGTCCGGCGTCACCAGAGTCCCGGTGCGCATCATTTACCAAGGGATCTATCCCTACATTGTGGGCATGTCTATCTGCTTGCTTATTTTTCTTTTCTTCCCTCAGCTTTCGCTGTGGCTTCCCAACATGTTAATAAAATAGTGGAAATTGTTTCTTGGCAGGCGGGTACTAAAGTAACGAGCTGGATGGGGAGAAACTCTGTTTCAAAAGAGTTTCTCCCCGTTCCGTTTTTGAATGGTCTATTCTGCCCACGGAGAGGGCGACCGTGCTCCAGCCAGGCCACAGTGGTCAGATAAAACTCTTCACCAAAGTGTTCCAGCCCATCTCCCTAAATGCCCCATATACGTCGGCGATGGGCTCACCACCTGTCGCGGCCGCGGCCGTCGGGTCGTCAGCGATCATGGAGAGCAGGCGTTCGGCTTCCGCTTCTATAAATTTTACGCTGTCAACTCCGAAGCAGAGTTCCTTGAGATCGGATTTCAGCTCGAAAGGATCGATGAGCAACACCCAGCCCGCGCTGTACGGATCGGCATTTGCACACTGGGGCTGGTCCATGAGCTTCTGATTGACTGCGGTGACTACTCCTTGGAGAGGAGCCTTTACGCCGGCCTCATTTCCTTCTCTTTGAAGAATGAAGGCCTCTTCTCCGGGTTTGAAGCGAGTCCCCAAAGCCGGCAGCCGGACTTTATCCACCTTGCCGACAAGCCGGTTCCCGAAGTCATCCAGTCCCACACGAACACGGCCACCGTATTCCAGCCTGGCCCAACCATGACCGTTGTGAATGTAGTAGTCCCTCGGCACCAGGAATCCGTGCGCGTTTAGATACTGAGGCGGACCGAACAGGGTGTGATCCACCTGTATCATGTCGTCCAGCATTTGATCGTAGGGACAATCTCCGCATTCATAGTTGCGGGCGCACATCTTGTTCTGGGGAGCGCGTCCGGTGAGGGCGTGGCGACAATACTGATCTTGAACCGCCAGTTCGAACATCTTGGTGTCCCATCCAGCATCTCGGGATTCCAGAGACATCTTTCGGGCCATGCCTTTGTCGAACGCGCAGGTCGTGCAATCGAATGCGTTGTCGCAATACTTTGTGGGCACCACCTTAGCCCGCATCCAGATGCACTCCTTTTCGGAGAAGTTGAACCCCGTGAGTTTGGTTCTTTTTTTCTCTGCGGTTGCCATCGGGAGCCTCCTTTGAAGGTATTTGTCGTTAGGTTGATCGGCCGGCGGCTTGTTGCCGGCCGTAGTCACCGTAATTGTTCCCACTTCCGCAAGAACCTCTCATCTCGCGAAAGGGAGTCTCAAACAGTTTTCAGACAAGTTACCCGTGCCGGGTCAATCCCTTCTGTTGAGTCTGGAATCACCCAAATAGTGGCCGCGGACAGAAGCCTCGAGTCGGACATTTTCGGTTACGAACACCAAGACCTGATTCCCCGAGCGATTCGCTTCAATCTCGATGAGGCGGATTGATTTCTTAAGTGAGACATTGTATCGAGCGCTTTGCATTCGCCGACACGTGGGACCAGCCCGGGAAACGGCCCCGCAAGGCGCGGGGCGGCTGTCAGAAGGCATCCCCCTGCAGTACCGCCTCAAGCAGCCTTGACTGCTACTTTTGGGAGTTCAGTATAACTTTGGCGGCTGATAACCATGTCGTCGAGCATCTGGTCGAAGGGACAGGTCCCGCATTCGTAGTTTTGCGCACACATTTTGGTGCTTGGGGCCCGGCCTGTGACGGCGTGAATGCAACGCAGTTGTTCCACCGCCGGCTCAAACATCCTCTTGATTTGTGCAGTTGCCATGACGGGCCTCCTTTTGTTCCAGAAAGTGCCGTTGATAGCCTGACGGGAATGGTTTCCCGTGGTTTCCGTCTTTTGGCTACTAGTGAAGCATCTTTCGTGCCAAGGAAGACTCATCAAACTATATATGCGTAATTACCCAACAATGCTGGCGTGAAGCTGTCTCGCTGTCGAGCATGTCGATAGCGCAAAAAACCACACACCTGTGTGGCGAATACCTCTGCTGGGGCTATATAAGCAATATAATGGGAAATAATTGATTGTTGTGAAAAGCCACAGCCGATGTGGTGAAATACCATAGCCAAGCCGAGATCAAATGAAGGTCTTAGGAATCAGTATGAGCGCGCAGAAACAATCAAGGGGGAGAAGCTTGAAGCGAATCAGCCGATGTATGGCCTGTAGCCGTTGTCAGAATTTCTGCCTTTTACCATTGGGCATCCAACAAGTGAGGACCATTATTGGGGTGCCAGCAACGGGTAAGCTCACTCACTATTGCTGCGTTGGCATGAGAGGTGGTGCGCCTCTTGAGGGTCAATCGGACGTTTCTTCGCATTCGGTCCAATGCCCGGGTTCTTCACGAATGTCTTGTGTCAGTAGTTTCTTGCTCCTTATCCTGCATCGCGTGCCTCACCGCATCCAGGAGGAAGATCTCACAGTAATCGCAGAGGTAATTCAGCTTGTCATCGAGCTCGGCCAAGTTGTTGGAGGCTCGCATGACGCATCGGCCGGTGTGGCAGTGAGGAATATTAAAGGTGTGGCCGATTTCATGCAAGGCTACCTTCACGACCCTGTCCAGGAAGCGTTCTCTGGAAACCGGTTCGCCGGAGGGGGTTGCACTGAGCCGCGCGCTGGACATCACCGCGGCGCGACCTCCCATATAAGCCTCACCAAAAACGTAAGTAATGATAGGGTTGCAAATATCTTTGTCCATTATGCCGAGGACTTTGAGGCTAGCTGTCAGAATGGTTTTCAGCCAGATACCTGATAATGCCCATGGCATTGTATTGGTTCCGGGCTCTCATAAACGCGTCTTCAGGAATGGGCATCGCATCCCAGACATCTACGGGCAGCCGTAAAATGCCCTGAAGGCTGTCAGCCACCACCCGCAGCACGTCTTCTTCCACCTTGCCGAGGGGCACGATTGCGATGAGTCCCCTACCGGCCGACGGAGACCGAGGATTTTCGCGTTGTTCAACCATTGAACCCTATGAGAGACGACCTCTGGTGCTGGGAGAAGTCATGCCAACTCCCATTCTATCAAAACTACAATGAAGCAAGAAAATGCTTGAAGCATTGGTATAGGGGCCGACGCGCTCTCATTATGCTCATGGGAGGATGCCTCTGCACCCCTTGCCCACTCCGTCGGCATCCGGCCTATCGCTGCGGTCACAGAACTTGTCATGACTTGCCGCGGCTCAATCTAAAGGCTTGATCGTTCGAGGCCGTATCTGCGGATCTTCTTATGCAGTGTGGTCCGATCTACCTGGAGGACCTTGGCCGCGTGGCTGATGTTCCAGTCTTGTTCGTCGAGAATCTGTCGGATGTGCGCGATCTCGGCCTCTTCAAGCGACCGAGGCGCAGACGAGATTCCCACACTTACGCCTCCAGGATTGAGGTAGGCAAAACTGTCTGTTGCAAGAACTCTTTTCTTGGAAGTCACGACCGCGCGTTCCACAACGTTTTCCAGCTCGCGGATGTTTCCGGGCCAGTCATAATCTAGAAGCATTTTCATGGCATCATCGCTTACGGAGTCCACCTCCCGGTTGGTTTCCCGGGCAAAGCGCTTGAGAAAGTAAGTCACGAGAAGCTGAATATCTTCTCTTCGCTCCCTGAGAGGCGGGACCCGCAGTGTTATTACGTTGATACGGTAAAAAAAATCTTGCCTGAAAGCCCCCTGCGCGGCCTGTTGAGCCAGGTCCCGGTGAGTAGCGCTTATGAGCCGAAAATCGGCCTTGATGGCTTCAACACCTCCGACACGGTAGAAGGACCGGTCTTGTAAGACTCGGAGCAGGTCCACTTGCATCTTAGGTATTATCTCGCCCACCTCGTCCAGAAAGAGGGTCCCACCTTCGGCTACTTCGATCAAACCTTTCTTAGGGCGGATCGCTCCTGTAAAAGACCCTTTTTCATGGCCGAAAATCTCACTTTCCATAAGGGATTCGGGGATTGCCCCGCAGTTGATGGGAACGAACGGTCCTCCCATTCTCTTACTGTTGGCGTGGATCGCCCTAGCTATGAGTTCCTTTCCCGTGCCTGTTTCGCCGAGGATCAGAATCGAGGACTCGCTGTTTGCGATCTCCATGATGGTGTCGAAGAGGTCGATCATTGACGCTGACCGGCCGATGATTTCGTCCGGTCCTGCCCAGCATCGGGAAACCTCATTACGAAGGTACTGAGTTTCTTCCAGGAGTCTTTTGTGTTCAAGCAACTTGGCCACAAGAAGTCCCAACCCCTCCGGATCAAAGGGTTTGACCAGAAAGTCGTTGGCGCCCAGTTTCATGGCCTCGACCGCATGTTCAACGGTGCCGTATGCCGTGATTATAACCACTACCGTTGTGGGGAAGAATTTCTTCACCCTTTCCAGGAGGCCGAAGCCCCCCATGCCGGGCATTTTAATGTCCACGAACATGATGTCGTAGAGATTGCCTTCCATCAGGTCCAGGGCCTGTTCTCCGGATTCGGCTCTGTCGACGGCGGCCCCTTCCTTCTCCAGCCAAGCTGCCAGAGACTCCCTTACGATCAGTTCATCGTCCACCACCATGAATCTATTCTTGCGGCTCATGAGCGGATCAATGCCTCCTCACTAAAGAAGATCTCAAGAAACGTCGAGCTTGCGGATTTTGCTGACTACAGGGAAAGTCAGAACAAATTTGGCGCCTTTACCCTCGTCGCTTTCCACTTCGATGGAGCCCTCGTGCTGAGCGATGATACCGTAGACCACGCTCAGCCCAAGGCCCACGCCCTTCCCGTCTTCCTTGGTAGTAACAAACGGTTCAAAGATGCTGCTCTGGACCTTCTTGGGAACACCGCCTCCGGTGTCGCTTACACTTACGCTAATGTGTTTCTTATCAGGGCTCAATTTCACGGACATAACGATCATGCCTCCGTCGGGCATGGCTTCTACCGCGTTGAGAATAAGATTCAGAATGGCCTGTTTGATGTGGTCGCGATCCCCGTACATCGGAGGAAGTTTTTCAGCTATTTCACGGTTGAGAGTTATGCCTTGAAGTTCCATGCGGTTGCCCGTCAGCAGAAAAATTTCTTCGAGGAGCGCATGAACGTCAAAAAAGTCTTTTTCCAATTCGCCCTGCCGCGCGAACGATAGGAGATTTCGGAGAATCTGCCCGCACCGAGAGGACTCGGATGCGATAAGCTCCAGATAACGCCGGAATTTGTCCAGCTCCTCCGGCGGGACATTTTCCCGGTTCAGGGAGCTTATCATGAGCTTGGAAAAGGTTAGAATTCCCTGGATGGGGTTGTTGATTTCGTGGACCGCGGCAGCGGCCAGCTTTCCCAACGCAACCATCTTGTCCTGATGGAGAAAGTGCAAGAAGTTTTTCCGTATGCTCTCTGCCTGACGGTCCAGCACCGGCGCCATTCCACGGGTGACGTCCTTCCAAATCACCAGAACGCATTTCTTGCCTCGTTCATCCTCTTTCAGAGGATATGCGCTGACGGTGAAATATCCCACTGTTCCGTCTTCTCTTATCTCTTCCCGGACGTGATGCGAAGAATGGCCGGTCCGGAGGACTTCCACTACCGGACACTTGCTGCCTTTCTGGTGGCATGGCTCCAGGTATCGGTTTATGACCCAGTGGCAGGGTCTGCCGATGCACTCGTCTTTCGACATCCTGGACCTGGCAAGGATGTCATTGTTAATTTCAAGGACATTGAAGTCCTCGTCGATCACCTTCATGCTGATCTCGGAACCCGCCATAAGGACTTCTTTAATCAATTCTACGCTCTGTAGCTTGTTTTGAGTCTTTCCTAGCTGCCCTGCGACCTGTTTGAGCGTCTGGAACGCGTTCAGGGCAAAAGAGTCCAGTATCCGGGTCCGAGGTGGAATGATCTCGGCCAGCTTTTTGCGGAGGCGGTAATCGTCTGAGGTGATGACCACGAGATCAGGGGCTTCTTCTTCAATGGTCTTGTTATAATCATCAAACACGCGGATGTCGGGGTCAGGGGCAAAGTGTCGAGGAAGGCGCTTCCGTCCCCAATAAACTACTCCGATGAGGCTGAGCGTGAACCCCATGATTGCAAGCGAATCCAGGATTTGGCGAGTTCCCTCAAGGGCCTCTTGGCCGCCTATGATGAGAACGCTCAGGGGCCCTTCTGAAGGCGCCCCGGCAGAAGCTTGCTTTATGCTGCCGCGCCGCTTTTTGTTCGTCATCGCCCGCACCTGTTCCACAAGATTCTAGCACACCCGTGCCTCAAGCAAATAGTGGGCGGGTAAGGTTAGGACCACGATTGCCTGCCGCTCAACTATCTCATGGGAGAACTTCCCCCTGTAGTTTCAGTTAAAAGAATTATGAGATCGCCAGCTTAGCCAATATATGAGGTGGCTGTCCTTCTGGTTCAACGCAGCAGTCGTGTTATACTCACAAATGATCGACTATGGTAGTGGTGAAAATCTTATGAATTCTCATATCGGAAAAACAATTTGGTTTACCGGGTTATCGGGTTCAGGAAAATCCACCCTTTCTTCTATGCTGAAAGTAGTCCTCGAATCGAGGGGCGATTCAGTGGTACTCCTCGATGGCGACGCTCTGCGCTCGGGCCTCAATAGGGATCTCGGCTTTTCCGCTTTGGACCGAGCAGAGAATATCCGCAGGGCCGCAGAAGTGGCCAAGATCTTGTGTGATGCGGGCCACACGGTGCTGGCGGCCTTTATCACTCCTCTGGAAAGCCTGCGACAAGCTGTTCGTGGCTTATTCGAACCCGATGCATTTGTGGAGGTCTTTCTCGACTGCCCGTTGGCAGTCTGCGAGACCCGAGACCCAAAAGGTCTTTATTGCCGTGCCCGCAAAGGTGAGATTCCTGAATTCACCGGAATTTCATCGCCTTTCGAGCGCCCATGCGTGTCAGAACTAGTCGTTCCGACCGGGGGACAGACCGTCGAAGAATCTTTGGATGCGATCCTGCATTTCCTGGAAGACCGATTTGCGCACCCGGCCTTTGAATGTTCGCCGGGTCGGGGAAAATTGTCGCGCAGATCTCAACGAAAAGTGGCCGTCATCGGGTTGGACTGCGTCCCACCGTCTCTGATCTTTGAGGAATGGGGCAGTGACCTGCCTACGTTACGCGCCTTAATGGAACACGGCACATGGGGATCGCTACAATCCACCGACCCCCCCATCACGATTCCCGCCTGGACGACCATGACAACCGGTAAAGACCCCGGAGAACTAGGTCTCTACGGATTCAGGAACCGTCAGGGGAACGACTACCGGGAAATGGTGACCGTAAACTCCAGCCACGTCAGTGTTCCCAGAGTTTGGAGCTACCTCGAGGATGCGGGTAAATCCTCGATCCTCTTGGGAGTACCTCAAACATATCCTCCTCGGCCTCACAAAGGTATCACCGTCTCAGGATTCCCTGTACCGGATTGTTGTACTGATTTCACCTATCCGCCTAAACTGACCGCTGAACTCCAAAGCATAGCCGGCGGAGAATATTTGTCGGACGTTAAGGAATTTAGGAGACAAACCAGGGAATGCCTGCTGTCCGACCTCTATAGCATGGTGGAGCGCCGGTTTCGTGTAGCGGCGGACTTCTTACTGCACAGGCCCTGGGAGTTCTTCATGATGGTCGAAATTGCGCCGGATAGACTCCATCACGGTTTCTGGAGATACTTGGACACGAATCACCGAGGTCACGAACCTGGGAGCCGGCATGGGAATTTGATCAAGGATTTCTACAAGTTCCTTGACGCTCGTGTCGGCTCATTACTGGCGCTGCTGGGAGACGAGACCACTGTCATGGTTGTCTCGGACCACGGCGCTCGAAGCTCGGTTGGGGGGGTCTGCATCAACGAATGGTTGATTCGGAACGGGTTCCTTTTCCTTCGGCAATCTCCTTACGCGGAAATGCCACTGACATCGGACCTGGTAGACTGGTCTCGGACAACCGCGTGGAGCGAAGGGGGCTACTATGCAAGGATCTTCCTTAATGTCAAAGGGCGAGAGCCCGAAGGAATTGTCGAACCTTCACAGTATGAGGCAGCTACGCGGGGAGCTAGCGACCCGTTTGCAACAAATGACCGATGAAAATGGAGAAGCCTTTGCGAACCGCGTTCTTGAGCCCCAGAAGATCTACCAGGTTTGCCGGAATGTGCCCCCCGACCTCATGGTCTACTTTGACGGCCTGAGTCGACGTTCGATCGGGACGGTGGGGCACGGCGAGATACTGCGGCCCGCGAACAGCACGGGGCTGGACGATGCAAATCACGATCCCGAAGGGATCTTCATCAGCGCACGCATGTCCGACCTTCGTCGCGGAACAAGAAAGGGGACGCGCATCGAAAAAGCCTCGTGCCTGGACATCACACCCACCATATTGCGTGAGTTTGAATTGCCCATTCCCACGGACTTACTCGGAAAACCTATCATTATTGGCACGTCCGGGGATACGAGCCAGCTAGGGGTAGGCGGGTCAATTCGTCCGTGTCCTCGCGAAACAGCTCAACCGAGCGAAAAGTGTGGGGCTGTAGGATTCACTCCGGAAGAAGAAGAGATGGTGAAGAAGCGGCTAATGGAACTCGGTTATGTCTAACGGTTCCTTATGGAAGATTCGGCTTTCCTAACAGCAGAGGGGGGACGGGAACGAGACACTCTCCAAGGTCCCGTCCCCGCAAATCTGTTGTAAGCTCAAAGAGGACCGACGCTACTTCTTCGCGGGGGGCGGCATTTCTTTCTTCTTTATAGGCTTTTCGGTCTTGGGACACTCTTTCGCCTTTGCGGCCTCAGCCAGTTCCTTTGTCGCGAACGGTCCTGCAATGGTTTTTTCCGTCTTGCCATGGGTGACCGCGCGCACGCTGCACTTGCCATTCTTATCTTTGATGACCACCCACTGCTTTTCTTGTTTTTTCTGTTTGTCTTGTTTCTCAGCAGCCAACACAATCACCGACGTCAACGAAAAGACTGCCACCACAAGAAATATAACCGTCTTCCGAAATACATTGCCTCTCATGGCCCACCCTCCAAACATTCGGACTTAAGCTTAAAACGGCTCTAGCATGAATCTTACTTGGCCGCAAGCTGTAAATAATCAAGCGTGATACCAATGCGCGTTCAAAGAAGTGACATTAGCAATGGCCGGCAGGGACGCCGGCCGCTACCATAGTATGGTGGCGGCGGGCCTCCGTGCCCGCCATGTTCACTTGTATGAAAGCGCATTGGTATGAGCGGACACTAAGCCCGCCCGGTCTATCTTGAAGGGGATGACCTCTCCTCCTGCGTCAATAACAGCCCTCTCGACTGCATGCCGCCGCGGCGGCGCAACTAGAGTCATCATGCATCCGCCTCCGCCGGCTCCACAAATCTTACTTGCAAGCGCGCCCGCGGCCGAGGCCGCGGCCATGATGGACTCGATCCTGGGGGTGCTTATTCCCGGAGCAAGCATCCGCCTTAATCCCCATTCCTGATCCACAAGAGGCCCGAGGTCGTCCCACTGGCCCGAAAGCACTCTTCTGCCCACCTGCCGGGCCACGTCCCTGATCTGAAGCAGGTTCTCCCTGATGCCACCTACGTTATCTATGAAACCTTTAGTTATCTCCCAGTTATTCATCCCGGAGAATCGCCCCTCACCCGTATACGACAAGACGATCATTTCTTCGAGACGTTCATGGGTAGTGTATTCTTCGGAAACCGTATTCCGCACAAAGTCTCGATAGCCAAAATCAATAAGGGAGACCCCCCCGTAAACAGCGGCAATATGATCCTGCTTTCCCGCGGGGACTCCGATGGCGGTGGTCTCTATGTTGACGGCAAGATCAATGATGCTCCGCGGATCTTCCTTGTCTGATCGCATCTCCAGCAGTCCTTTAAGCAAGGCTACCAGAAGCGCGCTCGACGCGCCAAGGCCCGAACCGGCCGGGGCCCCATTGCGCGTCACAATCTCAAGACCTATTTGCGGCGGCATGGTCCTCACGGCCCTGCCTATCAAGCCCAAAGGACCGTCTATGGGAAGGCCCTCTGCATTGGGTGCTTCCACAGATTCTTCTAAATCTTTTGAAATAATACGAATACCTGACCGGTCCAGATCCCTGAGAATCACGCGGCTGTTCAGGGATATTGCCAGGTTCACGGTGTACCCACCGTCCATCAGCAGATAGAGCGGGTACAGATCCGTGGTGCCACCTGCCAGGTCGATCCTGTTGGGGGCAGTAACCGTGATCTCCATCTCTAGTACCCCAGCTCCTCATCCAGGATGCCCACAGTAATCTTCGTGAAGATCGGCTGACGATGGATGATGCTGGTTATCCGGCATATTCTTTCAGGAGAATCACAATCCATGCAGTGGCCCGTTTGTACACATGGTGTTTTTCTATTGAGACTCCTGGCTCGGATAGGAGCCGCAGTCTCTTCAATCCTTGCTATTGCCGCGTCCAGATCCGGGACGATTTTGTTTCGTCCTACCACAAGCATGACCTTTGCCGGGCCGAATGTCATGGAATTAGTCCTGTTTCCGCAACCTTCCCGGTTCACGATCTCGCCTGTCATGGTCAGGGCGTTCACCGAAGACAAAAAAAGGTCTGCCGTCATTTGATTCTTACGACATTTCAACTCTTCAGGAGTCCCGATTTTGAATTGCCAGTGGTCGTAAAGGGTCTTCCCTTCCTTTTCGAGCAAGGGGACTATTCCCAGGGCCCTGGCTGTGTGCGTGCCCGCTATGCCTACTGTCTTGCAGTCCTTGGCCATATCCACGATGAATTGACAAGCCGCTTCCCTGGAAGTAAAGAATTCGGCCCCAAAGCCATGCTTCTTTAGTGACTCCAGGGTAGTATCCACGATGATCCTGCGATGGGCCTGAACGAACTCGTCCATGAAATGCCTCCTTCTTGTTGTCAGCTATGCTAAAGCGCGGTTTCTAAAATAACTCAAGTCCAAAAAAAGTCTTTAGGGATTCCAGAGTAATTTCGACCAAGAATGCCCCGGCGGTGAACCCTCGCCAGCTATTTCTTTGTTTCGGAACTAACAGCGTCCGGGACATGTCGTTGGGGGCACCAATCTTCCGGCTGAGTCCCCCTGAGAAAAGGCTCACGGATGACGCGGGGGCAGATGGAGGTGGCACGCAAGCCGGATTGAACACAGATCTTTCTGAATACAATCCCGTCCGGGACAACCGGAAGGCCTTCTGTACTAGCGCCGATTTTCGGGAGTAGCTTGTCCAGCAGCTCTTCTATTTTCGAGCCGTCAAGCCGACTCCCAGGAATCCTCACCAAGAGAAGCGCGTCGTTACGATACGCTATCTTCCAGAGCCCTTCCTTATCGCGTGCCGTGAAAAGAGCGGGTTCTTCCCAACTCTTACCAGGTCCTCTATCTTTAACTTCTGCTGTGTCCAGGCCCTGCAGCAGGTAATTTATTAGGAACAGAACGGCCGGTTTCACCGAGACGCGCTTTCTATCGACCGGCGAATCCGCCGTGGAATCGCCCAAAATCTTGATACCCGGTCCTAGAGGCGACGCGTTTCCCAGGGTCGCCATCAAAGAATATGTTTGCGCCATCGCCATGGGAGAAACGGGATCCACGGCTAAATTTTGTTCTCCTATTGGTCGCGCGCTGATGCCGAATTCCTTCAGCACAGAGAGAATCTTGTCCCGCTCCGCAGCAATTAACCGCTGTGTTAAAAGCGTCCTTTCGTTGTGAAATGCTGCCCGGAAGGTGACAGCTCCACCCGTCTGTGTAGGGGCGAAAACCTGTGAAGTCAATGTGTATCTTGCCCGGTCTTGCTTGTCAGGAATCAGCGCGGGGATTATCAGCAGAGGCAAGAAACTCTCCGGGCTCCCGCCATTCCCGGACCATCGACCCGGTCCCGGGGCTATGAATGCCCTCAAGTCACCCGTAACCGGGTTTGCCAATATGAGATGGGTCTGTGTCCCGGCCTCGCCAATACGCTTCAGTGTCAACTCCGCCTGGGCCTGCATAAGCGGGTCCAGAGACGTGATCACATCCTGCCGTGTGCCCGCCGGAGCAGACAGAGGCTTCGGAAGGCCATCCCTGACCAGGTCCAAAAACGACGTAGCCTTGACTGGCGGCGCGCCCGATCTTTTCATCGTGACTGGACTGTTTATAGCCTCTTCGTACTGTTCACGTGAGATTTTGCCCGCTTTGAACAAGAGCCCGAGCACCATATTTCGTCTGGTTTGGGTTCTCTCAAGGTGACGATGCGGATTGATCACACCTGGGGCGCGAATGGTGGCGGCCATCAGAGAGCATTCTGCCGCATCCAGTTCACTGACATCCTTTCCAAAGAGATGCATGGCGGCTTCAGCAACTCCTTGAATTGGAAAAGGCCCCCATTGACCGAAATAGACGCGGTTAAGGTACGCTTGGAGTATGGTCTTTTTGCTGTAAATAACGTTTGCCACCAATGCCAGCATGATCTCGTTGACTTTTCGCCCCATCGTCTTCTCTGGGGTAAGGATCGTCATACGGATAAGCTGTTGAGGTATTGTGCTCCCTCCCTGAACATAACGGCCAGCCTTCAGATTGGTCTTGAGGGCCTGTCCGATGGAAAACAGATCTATACCCTGGTGGGAAAAGAAGCGCGTGTCCTCGGTGAGAACTATCGCATCGACTAACATCGGAGGGATTTTTTCCAGCGGCATCGGCCGGCACAGCTCCGGACTGTAACCTGCGGCCGGTATGATGCTAAGAAGCTCCGGTTCAAGCACAATCCTATTCACGTTTTCACGGGAACGCATTAGGCTAACGGAACGGACGCGGTTCCAATCCAGGGTGATGTTGACTGGGCCAGTCGCAATTCCCTGACTTACGAGAGGGGAATGCTTAAGGAAAAGGTGCAGGCTCGATCCTGATTGGCTCCATTGGCCCGGATCGAGAGCGAGAGAGGCCCCCCTGGTATACCCCAGCCTCACCAGACGCTCCATGAATCGCACGTCGTTAAGGTTGTCTCCAACCTGAAGGGAGAAGGGAGCCGCGTAGATAAATGTGGGCCATCGCTGAAGCTTGACTTCAAAGGTCCACACTACTATTCCGACGAGCACGAGCAAATATGCTAGGCAGAGAATGAACAGTCCCTGCAGTACCCTGGCAACAACGAAAACAATTTTTTTCGCTTTAAGACGCAATTTCCCTCTGCCTGGACCCGGAAATCTTACGCGCGTGGACATTTTTGCCGGAACGCCCACTTGGCATGTGCCAGGTAACTATATCAAACCCTCTCGCAGATCAACACCGGCCTTGCACCGGACGCTGTCGCGTCTTCTCATTTTCAGAGAAATAATGTTCCAGAGAGAGGCATCAATACAGCCTGTTTTCATCGAAAACTCGGTACGCGCCCTGTAATAGTGAAGCAGTCGGCCCCCTTCTAAAAAGAATCGTCAGTATGAAGGCCAGGCCCGAACGGTTGGAAGGCGACCGCGGGCAGAGAGTTGGAAAATGAGTTAGTTGCGGCTCATCAAATGAGTTACGGCCTGGTCTAGGCCTTCCAGGGTGAGTTCAAACATTGAGAAAATGTTGGAAATTATTCCGATAGTCCTTGTCATGGACCAGAGGCGTAATGGCGTAGGATTGAGCCACGCGGAATGGGGAAACGATTCAACCAATAAATTGAGTCTGTCGATACTTGGCAGTCCGCTGCGCTCTTCAATATGTATGGAACCGTCGGTGGCCATGAGTTCGTAAGGGGCCATACTGGCGTCCCCTACGATAACCAGTCTTGTATCCGGGTCCCACGATGCAAAATCCTGTACACGTTGAGGCTTATACCTCCTCGGAGAGTCCTCCCACACAAAATCGTAAATGCTATTGTGAAAGAAAAATGTTTTCAGATCCTTGAACTGCGACCGTGAATAATTGAACAGCGTCTGAACCACGTCCACATAAGGATCCATAGACCATCCGCCGTTGTCAATCATTAGGATCACTTTAAGGCGGTCGCGAAGGCTCCTGTCAAAGACGATTTCAATTTCGCCAGCGTTATGCGTAGTAGCCCGGATAGTTTCGTCGATGTTCACCTGATCTTTGGGGCCGACAGGGATCATCCTCCGGAGCCTTTTGAGAGCCTCCCCCATCTGTGCCTGTGTTAAAGGCCCCTCAACGGAATAGTCGCGATAGCGCCGATCCATCGCGACTTTTATCGCAGACTTACCCATGGAGCGGCCCCCTACCCGCATTCCTCCTGGATGGAATCCCGAATGGCCGACCGGGGATGTGCCGCCGGTCCCTATCCAGCGGCTGCCGCCGTGATGGGCTTCGTTCTGTTCCTTGAGTCGTTCGAGGAAATACTTGATCAAATCTTCCGGCGACATCTCTTCCAACTGTTCCCGACTTATTCCGAGGGCCTGCGCCAAGGCCTCAGGTTCCTTGAGCCACTCTTCCAACAATTCCCTGGCCGCGGAGTCCAGATCGATTCCTCGGAAGTCGGGGAGTTCCGCACCGTGAAAGAAATGCGCAAACACCCTGTCGTAGATATCAAAATAGCGTTCGCTTTTTACCAGTATGGCCCTAGCGGCTGTATAGAAGTCATCCAGACCCGTGACGAGCCCACATTTTAGGGCCTTCTGCAAGCGAAGGAACGATGTGGGAGATACGGGAACGCCCGATTGCCTCAATGTGTAAAAAAAATCAACAAACATGATCTGCTTCTACCGCTTAGATTCAACCGCGAGAACGCCGTCCCTGTAAGAGCGCCTGCTGATAATCCGGACTCTTTTTGAAGAGAATGCCCAGAAACGGGATCTTTCCCGACAACACGTCCTTCGGTCTGAAGTCCGGGTCTTGCAGTAGGGCCCTCACCCAGTTGATGAGTTCCCTGGTGGCGGGCTTTTTTTCTATCCCCTGAAATTCGCGGAGGCGATAGAACGCCTTCACGCATATATCGAGAAGCTCCTTGTCCAACTCCGGAAAGTGGACCCGGACAACCTCCCTCATCATGTCCGCCTCTGGAAATGCAATATGGTGGAAATTGCACCTTCCCAGAAAGGGGTCGGAAAGATCCTTCTTGGCATTAGAAGTGATTATGATCACCGGCCTTGTTTTGGCCTTAATGGTTTTGTCGATTTCCATAATGTCGAATTCCATCTGATCGAGCACATCCAGCATGTCGTCCTGGAAATCAGTGTCGGCCTTGTCTATCTCGTCGATGAGCAAAACCACCTTGATCTCTGAGGCAAAAGCTTGTCCTATCTTGCCCATCCTGATGTAGTCTTCAATGTTGCTCACGTCTCGGCTCGAGTCTCCAAACCGGCTGTCGTTAAGACGCGTAAGGGTGTCGTACTGATATAGGGCGTCAACCAGTTTCATGCTGGATTTGACGTTCAGCACGATTAGCGGCATACCCAAGCTTTCGGCAATGGCATGGGCCAGCATCGTCTTCCCGGTCCCCGGCTCTCCCTTGAGCAGTAACGGCATCTCCAATGCCATAGAAATATTGACGATCCTGGCGAGCTCTTCATCCAGGACGTATTTTGACGCGCCGGTGAAAACAGGCCTAGTCGAATGATCAAACATGAACTGTGGCTCCTCCTGTTTCTTGAATAGCCTGATATCAAACAGCTTTCCAAACATGCTATACAACCCCTAGGCAGTTGTGACCCTACATCCGCGGGTGCAAACTGCGAGAGTCTGACCTACAGTTGTAGCTGTCCAACGAGGTGGAGTCAATGTCCTTGTCCGTGGGAGGACATAAAGCAGTCGGCACAGGAAGTACTCGGAGCCTTTTGTTGCGATGGTCAAGCTCGCTTCGGACAGTGCCCCAATAACTTCTTGGCACAGACCCTGCCCTGAGCTAACTTATTTGAATAGCCGTATGGGGCTGCCGCGGCTTAGACCCGGCCCCGCGCGTCATCGGCGATTTTTTCACTTGACATTCGATTTTGATGACGGCTAATCTACGTCCAAACTTGGATGCGTTTCGGCCCCGCGGTCGACCGGACGGGTATCGGGAAAAAAAGGTTGACAAGAGGGGTTATTTCTGCAATAAACTTGAATCACATCCGGAGTTATATTTTTGGAGGCAATCCAAATCTGGTTTGTAAGCTTCCTTTGAAAAGGATTGATGAAAGGAGGATGAGGGTATGGTTAAGAGAACTCTAGTTGTTCTCGGTGTTCTGTCGCTGATGCTTGTGGCTGCGGGAACTTCCTCTGCGTTCTTCGTTGGGTGGCCCGGTGGAGACTGCGGTCCCACCTGCAAGCCTATGTATCTTCCCGTAGACTGCCCCACGCCGGAATTCAAAACAATAGTGAAGACATGGCAGTGCAAGATTGAGGGCCCCGCCCCCGCTTGCGGCCCCGCCGCGTGCGGTCCGGCTGATTGCGGCCCCAAGATGACGGCGGGACTTTGCGCTGCCGTTGCCAATCTGCTCGGCCTTCCGTTTGATGCTCTGTTCGGCGGCTGTGACGGCGTATATGACTGCGGCCTCGGCGGCGGTGGTGGCCTATTTGGTGGCGGCGACGGCCCCTGCGGTCCTTGCTATGGCCCGCTCTCTTGCGTAATGGCCGGTGTTCCGATGGCTCTCGGTGCGCCCTCGGTCATGTTTGGCGCCCTTTGGTAGTCCGGGACCTTTGGTTATAGGCTATGAATGAGTGAACTAGAGGGACCGGGCTTTTACTCAGTCCGGTCCCTTTTTAGTTGAGACCAAACGGACCAGACAGGTGAAACAGCTCGGGACAGTTGGCGCTCTCTGAGAGACAAAAAATGCTTGACAATGGGCTGTTTTTAAGATAAATACAACGCAATATCTTTTTTGTGCAAGTTAAAGAATATCCATTGATTTCCGGTTTTGAAACTGGAAGGTCTTGAATGAAAGGAGGATGAGGGTATGGTTAAGAAATCCGCTGTAATTCTTGGAATCCTTGCGATGATGCTGGCACTTGGTGCGGGGATGTCCTGGGGTTACACCGTAGCAAAGTGGCCCGTGCCGGGAATTCCCAATGAGGTCTTTTGTGGTGGCAGCTCTTGTCTAGAAGGCGTAGGCCCGGGAGACTACCACCCTTAGAGGCCCTGTGGCTCCCGGATGTGAGGCCCCATTGGTTCCTGGTGTAATTCACGCTGCGTTGAGCATTCCCTTCAGGGCATTGGCCATCGTAACCACGCCGGTCTTCACTAAGTGCCCGGGCGATCAGTGCTGCAAGGTTGATCTTGGCGAGCCCGCCTATGTCACCGCAGCAGTGCCCTGCACCCCGGTGAACACCTACGTGCCCCCGAGGGGCTGGTAAAGCGCTAGCGCGCATTTAACTCGGTATAGATGATAGATGATCCGAAAGGCCGGGAGGCTTGTAATCCCGGCCTTTTCATTTGTCAAACCGCCAGACACCGCACCTTCCCGCCTTTGAAACACCGATGCCAAAGCCGCTATTTTCTTGTCTGCGCGCCGCGTATTGATTCTGGCGGAATTGTAGCTTTTTCAGACGCGCCCACCCAAGTTGGTTCCTCTGTTCACCGCAAAGCTGCCTATTAGATTCTCGTCTACAAACAACGCAGCATCGGACCGGTAGATGCCTGGGGCATCACAGCGCCCGACAGGGCGCCTTACTGGATCCTTGGAAGAGGCTAGATGACTCGGGAAGTTGCGAGGCGTTTGAATTTGCGGGAAGGCCGTGGTAATTGAGTTCGATGCCCTACCACGATGACCTCACGGACGAAGAGCTTGCCCTGAGGGCCCAGGCCGGATCGGAACAAGACTTTGATGCGCTGGTAAATCGCTACGCGCCGGCGATCTATCGGCTTGCCCGAGGCATTACGCGCGGTTCCCAGGATGCCGAAGACGTAGTCCAGGAGACGTTTCTGCGCGCGTTCAGGCATCTCGACAGTTTTGCCCCTTCCAAGGCGACCTTTAAGACGTGGCTCCTCACTATCGCGCGTAATCAGAGCATCAATGTCTTCGGGTCATTGAAGCGGCGAACTCTGAGGTTCCTAAGCGAATTCGACATTGACGAACGAGGCATGGAAAGCTCCAATAGTCCGTTCTCCGGTGTAGAGAAGGATGCTGAAAGCCTGCTCGCGATGAAGCAGGAGTATTCTCGAGTGGAGCAGGCGCTGGAGAGGCTGCCGGAGCGCCAGCGGACGGCTATGCTCCTGAAGGCGCAGCATGACATGAGCTATGATCAAATCGCTCAGGTTATGAATACGTCCATGTCGTCCGTGGAGTCGCTCATATTCCGGGGCCGAAAAAGGTTGTTGGAGATACTGGAGGATTAATTGGCGCGAGCGCGGGATTTCGCGGAGAGCAAGGTATAACAGTACGGAGGGTCCGTCCATGGACTGCAACGACTACCAAAAGCATATGTCAATGCTGATAGACGGCGAACTGGGGCAACATTCCCTGCAAGCCTTAGAAGCACACTTGGCCGCCTGTTCGGGGTGCCGGAGTGCCTACGGGCGTATGGCGGCACTGAACAGCGCCTTGAAGGATGTTGACTTATATAGGCCGCCATCCATGCTCGCCTCCAGGGTGAAGGCGAGATTCGCCGACGAGAGCGGGCCGCCGAGGGCGCGCCTCATTCCCTCCGCATGGAGGCCAGTGCCACTGTTCGCGTTGATAGTTCTTCTCGCGATTGGCGTGGGGAACCTTGCCGGTCGTTCAATGACCGAAATATTGGTTGGCGATCAATCGGAGGCGAAGCTGGAGTATCTTCTTACGGATGCAGGCCAATCATTTTCAGACATTGTTTTGGACATTGCTGTTGAGGAGAATTCCCGATGAAGAAGGTAGTTTGGATAAGTATTTTTGTCTTCTCCTTGGCCTTGAATTTGGCAGTTGCCGCAACCCTGAGCCGGCATCTATGGTTTCAAAATCGTTCCTCGGCAGCCCCAGAAACCGGTGCCTCCGCTTTGACACGCGACGATGTTGAGCAGATCAGGAAACTCTGTTTGAAGCACAATGGGGCCGCAATGATGGAAGCCAGGAACCAAATCCTCGAAAAGAATTTCCAGCTCTTGGACCTAATCGCAAAGGATCCGATAGATGCTGCCGCGGTGGAGCCGAAGGTTAATGAACTTATTGATCTCAAACGCAAAACGGAGAAGGAAGCGATTGCACGAATAAGCAGCACCATGGCTGCGTTGCCACCCGAAAAGCGGCAAGCATTTGTCGTTTTTCTCAAGAATCGCTCTTGCATGATGTCCGGCATGGACTTTGGTCGTGGCGGTGGTCCAGGACGGCGCCGGGGCACGGGCCCCTGCCCTATGCGACTTCCCGTCGAACAGGAGACTTCCCACTAACCTATCTCTCAAAATTTCTTCGGGTAACCCCTTGAACGTCTATAAGTCCCCGGTGCTGCCTCATCTGGGAACGCAGATTTGTCCTCCCCCTGAAAGGCCGATGAAACACCTGCAACGATCCGCATCCTGTGATGAAGCCATATCCAAAGGGACGCCTACAACGTGAACAGCTTCACTGAAAGTTTTTTCGCGAGTTTTTTGTCCGGTCCTTGTAAGTCTAGCTTAGATACGAAAAATCTCTCGGAAAAGGAGACTTACAAATGAGATTCACCAGGGCCACTGTATTGACCGCGGCGTTGATGGTATTGTTGGTAGCTTCGGTAGCTTCCGCGCAACAAATGGGCTGCTGTTCAGGCGGCACAGGTACAGGCGCGGCCATATGGGGCGAACTGACACCAGAGCAGCAGAAGCAGATGAGCGCGCTGAGGAACGAGTTTTTCAAGAAGCAAGAGACGCTGCGATCGGAAATGGCCAAAAAGAGAATTGAGATGATGGAAATGGCTTCCAAAGAGAATCCGGATGAACAGTCCATCGACAAGAAGAAGCAAGAAATTTGGGCCTTACAGGATTCCATGCGTAACGAGGGCCGAGCAATGAGCACCAAATTCAGGGCGCTATTGACCCCCGAGCAGAAGCAGAAGTTAGGTCCTAGCGGCCCCGGTTTTGGCGGAATGAACCGTGGCGGAGGTAGCGGCTTTGGCGGTGGTGGCTGCGGTTTTGGAGGCGGCAGAGGTTGCGGAGGATGCGCCGGTAGAGTCTCAAGCCTCTAAGTCTGTCGGTGAAAAGAGAACACACAAGGCTCTCGGAGTTTTCGAGGGCCTTGTTTTTTTCCGACGGCCTGAACCTATTCCGCGAAATCGACACACTGTCCTATCTAAATCCCGAAACGCATAAGCCTTGCCATTCCTCCTTTTGCCTGTCCCGCCACCCTATGATATGCTCTTGTTTTTTGGAGAACCCCATGCAGCGTTTGCGACAATGTAGGAAGAGTAGCAATGCCTCGGCTTGAGATCATCACCGTTTCAAACGCGTCAGATCTGGACGCCTTCATTAATCTGCCTTGGAAGATTTATGCAAGGGATACGAACTGGGTCCCACCATTGAAGAAACAGGTTCGCAGGCTCCTAGATCCCATAAAGCATCCGTTCTGGAAGTTTTCCGAGAGAGTTCTCTTTTTGGCTCGGCGGGGCCCTGAAACGGTCGGTAGGATCGCTGGGATAGTCGATGACAATTACAATCAATTCCATAATGAAAAGATGGGAGCGTGGGGCTTTTTTGAATGTGAAAACGATCCCGAAGCTGCTGCTCGCCTTTTTTCCGCTGTGGAAGACTGGGTGTCAAGCAAGGCGATGACCTTCTTGCGAGGCCCGCTAAACCCTTCAACCAATTACGAGGTGGGTCTGCTTGTCGAGGGCTTTGAGCATCCGCCTTCATTCATGATGACCTACAATCCCGAGTACTACGCTGATCTAGTCGAATCATTCGGGTTCGAAAAGGAAAAAGATCTCCTCTCGTTCTTGCTGGTTAAGAATGACCGTGCGAACGCCAGAGTCAATCGATTGGCCCGCCGTCTTAGGAGGAAAAGCACCATCCGGATCCGAAGCGCCGAAAAGAAGAATTTTCATTCGGAGATGTCGCTGATACAGGAAATCTATGATGAGGCCTGGTCCCCAAACTGGGGCTTCGTCCCCATGACGGAGGACGAGGTGCTCGATGTAGGGAGAGAACTGGTTCGGATCGTGGACCCGAGCGTTATTTGCCTCGTCTATTACGACGAGAAGCCGGTCGGGGTATCGGTCATGTTGCCGGACATCAGCCCCATCCTGAAACGCTTGAACGGCAAGGTGGGGTTGCTGGGCCTGCTGAAGATTCTTATCCATCGAAGGGACGTAAAAGGCACACGAGCTCTCATCTTTGGATTCAGGAAAAGCCATCAGGGACTAGGACTCCCGGTGGTGCTCTTTGACTATCTGAACCAGTTTTATTGGGAAAAATATGACTACTCGGAGTTCGGGTGGACCCTGGAAGACAATACGGACATCAACAAATTTGTAAGTGAATTGGGCGCAAAAATGCACAACAAATGGCGCATATACAGAAAATCTCTAAAGCCAGCCACAACTTAGATCTCCAGGTTTAAACCCCGGTCTTTCCACGCGGGAAGAACGCCCATCCCATCAGCACTCTTCACGGCCTTAATGACAGACCTTTGCAGCACTTCTGCGGCTAATAGCGCTATCCGGTTAGGATCCGCGTCCTTGTCTCCGACACTCAGCACAATCGTCAAATCTCCGTCAATGTGGCTGTGGAAAGGCCGAATCACGGCGGCCATCCCGAGGGTGGCCTGAGCAGCGACTCTTGATGCGGCTATTTTCCCCAGCCGAGCGTTGACCGCTACCACCGCCAGAGTAGTGTTCTCCACTGAAATGCGTCTCGATCGCGCTTTTCCCTCTTTCAGAAGACACGCCGAGTCTGCCGGTTCGAGGGAGGTGGAGGAGGCTCTGCAGCCGGCAAGCACATGCCCGTGTATGTCGATCACATCCCCGTATGCGTTGACCACAACCAATCCCCCGACCACAAGATCATTCGAGCGGCATGAGGCTGAACCAAGCCCCCCTTTCATGGCCTGCTCTATCCCAAATAGCTTCCCGACACTAGCTCCGATGCCCGCACCGACACTCCCCTGCATTACAGGTCCCTCGAATGCATTTTCGCACGCACGCCGGCCCATTGCTGCGTCAGGACGAATCGACCCGTTGCCTACGTTCAAATCGAAGATTGCCGCAGTCGGAACAATTGGAATGGTTCTCCCGACGACCTGGAACCCGACCCCTTTCTCTTCGAGGTAAGCCAGCACTCCACCACCGGCGTCCAAACCAAAAGCACTGCCTCCGCACAGACAGATCCCGTGAACGCGGTCCACCACATGGAGCGGCTTAAGGGAATCCATCTGGCGAGTCGAAGGCGCACTCCCTCCCACATGGAGGCCTGCTGGAGCACCCTTTGAAGGGGGCAGAATCACGGTTACACCGGTTTTAGAATCTTCGTCGTGGGCATTGCCCACTCGAATTCCAGGCACATCCGTGATGTCGTCATGACGATCGGAAGTTGGAAAGGACATGACTTTGTGGTTGTTCAATCCAATTCTTGAAATAACAGATGCATATAACCGAATGTGGCCCTATAGCTGTGCTGTTCGAGTTGAAGATTGCTCCACTTGGCCCGCGTAGGGCTGTCCTCCACTATGAGGATTTCGATGAGCTTCTTAATAAGCCTCTGTGCACTTCGGACTTGCGAGAGGAAATGCAGATTAAGCCTACAAAAGAAGAGGTGCCGTGGCAAGTGGAAACATCGGTAATGTGTTGGTTCCAAAGTGATCAGCTACCAGAAAGTGCTTTGACCGCGGGGCAAAGGCTGTGGCATAGTGATAAAAACCCATCTGTTGCAGTTGGTGGCGCCTCCCGGCAGATACCCGGATAGGAGGCTGCGACTCTCTGCACGTCAATTCGAGAGCGAACAAGGATGCAATCTGAATCCGACAAGAAGTCAGCCCGAATCCCGGATCAATTGCCCGCGTTCTGGGATTCCGTCCTCGACTCCTCACATAACGGCATAGCCATCATCGACCGGCAGGGAATAATTCTGGTCTACAATCAGGGTGCAAAACGCATTTTTGGCGACAGTGACCAGTCGCCTGTGGGTCGCCATTTCTCCGAAGTGCGACCTGAAACGTGGCCGGACTTGAAAGAAATTCTCGAAACCGGCCGATCCCAGATCGGTAAGCGGCTGGTTCTGCCCCAAGCTACCATTATTGCCAACCGCAACCCCATTGTTGCCAACGGAGAAGTGGTGGGGGTCATCAGCGTATTTCAGGACATCTCGGAATACGAGGCCATCATTTCCGAACTCCAGGGGTACAAGGAACTACACCGGGAATTGGAAGCCATCTTTGAGTCCTCCCAAGACGGTCTGTATATCACCGACGGCATGGCTAATACGATTCGCGTCAACAGCGCTTACGAACGAATCACCGGCCTTTCGCGCAAAGATCTTGTGGGCCGGAACATGCAAGATCTGGTCAACGAGAAAGTGTTCGACCACTCGGTGACCTTGGAAGTCCGCGAAAAGGGCGCTCCGGTTACCCTCATGCAAAGTATCAAAGGGGACAAGCAGGTGATGGTCACCGGCACGCCGATCTTTGACGAAGACAACCAGATTGCGTTGGTCGTAACCAACGTTAGGGACATGACCTTGCTGAATGATCTCCAGGCCCAACTCAACGAGAGCAGGCGCCTGAGTTCCCGATTTTATCAGTCACTTCTCGAGCAGGAGAAGTTCGAGCACGCCTTACAAGACATGGTTGTGAAAAGCAACGCCATGACGCAAGTCGTACAGAAGGCAGTGAAAGTGGCGGGAGTGCACACTTCAGTGTTGCTCCAAGGAGAGTCAGGGGTCGGCAAAAGTATGCTGGCTCGAATTATCCATTTTATGAGCCGTCGAAAGGAGCGCCCTTTCGTAAAGATCAGTTGTGGAACCATCCCGGATTCATTGATGGAGAGCGAACTCTTCGGGTACTCGAAGGGCGCATTCACCGGAGCAGCGCGGGAAGGAAAGGCAGGGTTGATTGAAACCGCGGACACGGGGACCATCTTTCTGGACGAAGTGGGGGAGCTTACACCGGCCATGCAGGTGAAACTATTGCAGGTGATCGAGGAAAAGACATTTACCCGCGTGGGGAGCACGCGGCCAACTTCAGTAGACGTGCGCATTATCGCCGCGACCAATCGCGACCTGTTGGACTTGGCTCAGAAGGGGCTGTTCCGAGAAGATCTCTACTATCGCCTCAACGTTATCCCTATTTTCATCCCTCCTCTGAGGCAACGGCGGGAAGATGTTCGGGTTCTGGCCTTGAACACCTTAGAAAAGCTGAACAGCACGATGGGTCTCAACAAACGCATTGAACCGGAAGCTCTCGACAGGCTTATGCGCTACGACTATCCGGGCAATGTCCGGGAACTAATAAACATTGTCGAGCGCATGGTTATCATGAGCGAAGGTGAACAGATATCTTTTGCGGACCTGCCGGGCGAGCTCAAAGAAGTCGATCAGACTTTTCCGGATCCTCTGGATGAGGGTGTGACACTTAACGCCGCTGTCTCCGCGCTGGAAGCGCGAATGATCGAGGGAGCACTGCGTCGGCACGCGACGCTCGCTGAAACAGCCGGGGCTTTGGGGGTCCACCCCACGACATTATGGCGCAAGATGACGAGGCATGGGATTTCGGCAACTATTGCAAGAAAGCAATAGTATCGCGACATTGCAATAAAACTAACTCGCCGTGTTATCACACTATATTGAAAAGTACTCAATCGCGGTAGAGCATTTATTGCGATCCTGCAATTAGCCCACCCTCCCAAGACCTACCTCTCCTCCCTCTTTAACCTGCCCTTAGAGCCATTTGGACCGGCCACGCGACTGTGGCACGCTTGTTGCTCACGAGATCCTTGCGGAAGAGTATCCAAGAATCTGGAACATAGGAGGGAGGATTATGGGGAAGCATAGATTTTTCATTATCTTCTTGTCGGCCTTGTTGGCCCTGGTTGTGGTGCCGCTCGCTATCAGCGCGGATCAAAAGGTTATCAAGATCGGAGCCATGTACCCGATGACCGGTCGAGCCGGCCTTTACGGTCTAGACTCCGTAGACGCCGCGGAGATGGCCATCGAAGAGATCAACTCCAAGGGCGGGGTCGCGGGCTACAAGCTGGAATTGATCAACACTGATGACAAATCCAAACCTGATTACGCGGTGATGGTCGCGAAACGTTACATCGACCAGGATAAGGTGCATTTCCTCTTCGGAGTGGTCAGTTCGGCTGTTGGGCTCGCACTGACCGAAGTATCCAAGCAGAACAAGAAAATCTTCATAGGCACAGACCACGCATCCACGCAGCTCACGGTGGACAAGTTCCAGCCCTACTACTTCCGTGTTTCCAACAACACTTTCCAATCCATGGCCGCGGGTGCTCTGTATCTGAAAGAACTCAAGCAAAGCAAACCATGGGAAACCGTGGCCTACATCGGACCGGACTATGCCTATGGTCACGACCAATGGGACGAGCTGAGATACAACCTGGACCACATGGGGATCAAATACAAGGTTGTGGGCGAGTATTGGCCTAAACTATATGCGCCGGATTACACGGCTTACATAACTTCAATCATCAAGGACAAGCCTGACGTGTTGGTATGCGGCCTCTGGGGAGGCGATACAGTGGCTTTCATCAAGCAGGCCACACCTTACGGCCTTTTCACCAAGACTCTGTTCTGCTCACCCGACGCGGGCGGCAATTATGAGGTCATGTCCGCCACTGGTGCAGAGTTGCCTCTCGGGCTGGTGCTTAGCGCCCGCCATCACAACAATTGGCCTGAAACACAAGCCAATAAGGACTATGTGCAGAAGTTCTTCAAGCGCACGGGGCGTTATCCGACTTACGCGGCCGAGGGTGCTTACTCGGGGATCCTGGCCATTGCTCAAGCCGTGGGAAAGGTGGGGAACCCCGACGATACCGAAGCGCTGGTCAAAGCGCTGGAAGGTATGAAAATCAGTTTGCCAGAGGACCCGGAAGGCTTCACATCCTACATTGACCCTGCAACGCATCAGATAGTCCAGGTGCAGGCTATCGGCGTCACCGTGGCCAACGACCAGTTCCCGCCGGCCAAGCGCATGCTCGGTGACTGGAAGGTCTATAAGGCGCAGGAACTCTTGCCTCCCAAGGAATACATTGAGTCCAAGCGCAAGAAGTGAGTGTGTGGTAGAGCATTCGGTCTTCCGTGGGCACGAGGGCGGGGACCCGTTAGTGTCATTGCGAGGAGCGAAACGACGAAGCAATCTCCGGTTCCCCGTGCTTGAGATTCCTCTCCCCTTCGCTCGACAATGAGATATTCGGAGAGCGTTTCCTCCTACCACGAGACCAAATACGCATAGCGCCTGATCAAGAGATGAGGAAGGATCGCCTGGGGACCGCTCGAATTCCCTTGGCGAATCTGAACTCGGTAGAAACCTAAATGGACCTTTCATTTATCATAGGGCAGTTCTTGAGCGGTCTGACCATGGCCACTCTGCTCTTTTTGGTAGCCAGCGGGCTCACCCTGATCTTTGGCGTGGGGAATGTCTTCAACTTTGCCCACGGCTCGTTCTATATGATTGGGGCTTATCTGGCCTACCAGGCCGTCTCGATTTGGCACACCAACTTTTGGGCCGCTACGTTCGTGGCCGCGGCAGGCGCAGGGGTTCTGGGAATGTTGGCCGAATCCCTGTTCCTGCGACGCATTTATGGGCGTGCGGAAGAGGGCGGGTTCCAGATCCTCCTGACGTATTCATTCATCCTGGTCATTGATGATCTGGTAAAGTTGATCTGGGGAACGGAATACAAGTCTCTCCTGAGACCGGCGGGCTTTAGCGGGTCGGTGGAGATATCGGGTCTTACCCTCCCCACCTACAATCTGGCCATCATAGGCATCGGGCTTATAATTGTGATTTTAGCCTGGCTCATACTTTCTCGAACCCGGCCCGGGCGCATTGCCCGCGCGAGCGCTCTTGACCGTGAAATGCTCGGTTCAATGGGCGTGAACGTACCTCTGACGATGACGCTGGTCTTCGGCGTGGCAACGGCTTTGGGAGGTTTCGCGGGTGCTTTGGCTGCGCCGCTGCGTTCAGTGACCCCCGGCGCGGGCATTGAAGTGATCATCGACTCACTGATTGTGGTGGTCATAGGAGGTATGGGCAACTTCTGGGGGGCCTGGCTGGGGGCTTTGATATTGGGTGAGGTCAACGCCTTTGCTGTAGCGGTTATCCCCGAATGGGCTTCAGTAGTCAGCTACGTTGTCATGGTGCTGACATTAATCTTCAGGCCGGAGGGCCTGTTTGCCCCTCGCGGGGTCAGAAAGGTGTAGCTGTGGAGGACACTAAGGCCTACAAGACCGCGGCTTTCTGGATAGTGTTCATTTTAGTGTTCGCCCTCGCGCCGCTGCGCATGACATCCAACTATCAGATTATCCTGGCAAATCAGATTCTGATCTGGGGCATGTTCGCTGTTGCCTTCAACATGCTATTCGGTGTCACGGGCATGCTCTCCTTCGGACAAGCCCTGTATTACGGGCTGGGAGCTTACGCGGTAGGTCTTTCGTTCAAGTATCTGGGGGCTTCTTGGTTCTTGCCGGCCATAGGAATGGGGCTTGTCGGGGCCGTGGTGGTCTCCATCCTGATCGGACTCCTCATTATCCGTGTGAGTGGGGTCTTCTTCACGGTTCTCACCTTGGCCTTCGGGCAGTTGGTTTGGCAGATAACATTCAGGTGGTACAACTTCACCGGCGGAGACGACGGGATCCAGGGGATCATTCCTCCAGGTATTCTGGGGGATCGCATTGCATACTACTATTTCACCTTATGTTTGGTCCTGCTGTCAATCTGGTTTCTGAGGCGGCTCGTCCACTCACCGATGGGGCTCACATTGCGATGCCTGCGTCAAAACCCTGACCGTGTGCGCTTCCTCGGGCGCAGCGTGAGATACAACCAACTGGGAATCTACATGATCTCCTCTTGTTTCGCTGCCCTTGCCGGCAGCCTAATGGCCGGTGTGAACAATTCCATTCATACTGACATGCTCTACTGGACCACATCGGGTGAGGTCATCCTTATGTCGGTCCTCGGCGGCATCGGTCAGTTTTTCGGGCCCTTTATAGGAGCGGCCGTGATCATAGTCATTCAGGAAGTGGTAGGCGCCAAAACCGAGTATTGGCCGCTGATTATAGGGTTGACGATGATGGTGATGGTGCTGCTGCTTCCAAAGGGCCTGGTAGGTGAGGCCCGGCTCCTCGGGAACCGCCTGAAATCATTTGCCGGCGGAAACAGAGGTTGAGATGGAACCCCTCCTGGTCCTGGATAATGTGGAAAAGGCTTTCGGCGGCCTGAGGGTGACCTCGGGAGTCAGCTTTACGCTGATGCCCGGGGAAATCTCCGCCATAATCGGACCCAACGGCGCGGGCAAAACCACTCTGTTCAACCAGATCACAGGCTATCTCATGCCGGACAAGGGGCGCATAACCTTTCGGGGCGAGGAGATAACAGGTCTTACGACTCAGGAGACCGTGGCTCGTGGCATGGGGCGGGCTTTTCAAATTACATCTCTCTTCCCCGAAGAAACAGTCCTTGACAATGTGCGGTTGGCCTGCCTTTCCAGGCTTCAGCAGACTCGGAAAGTTTTCAGACCTGTTTCGCGGTTCAAGGAAGCCACAGACAAGGCTTACGCCATTCTGGAAAGCCTGGGCCTTGAAGGGCAGGCCGACCGGCCTGCCTTCGAGCTGGCGCACGGGGACCAGAAGCTTTTGGACATCGGCACTGCATTGGGGTTGGAGCCAAAGCTGCTTCTCTTGGACGAGCCTACTGCAGGTATGTCACCAGATGAGCGTCAGCTCACAAGGGAATTGATCAAGCGGCTGTGGAAGGAGTTCAACCTGACCCTGTTGTTTATAGAGCACGATATGGACACGGTGTTCGGTATAGCGCAAGTTGTGCGGGTTTTGCAAATGGGAAGGCTCCTGGCCGAGGGGACCCCCGACGAGATACGCAACAATCCCGAGGTGATTACAGCCTACCTAGGAGAGACTGTCTCATGACCTACATTCTGGAGGCCGTCGACCTCAACACTTTCTACGGCCGCAGCCACATTCTCTTTGATGTGGGCCTTCACGTGGCCCAGGGCGAAACCGTCTGCCTCATGGGTCGCAATGGCGCCGGCAAGACCACCACGTTTCGAAGCATCATGGGGCTCACTCCGCCGCGCAAAGGAAAGGTGATTTTCAAGGGGAAGGACTGCACAAGGTTTCCCTCCTTCAAAATGGCAAGAATGGGGCTCGGGTTCGTGCCCGAGGACCGCCGCATTTTGTCGTCGCTCACGGTTTGGGAAAACCTGGAGTTGGGGAGGATAAGAGGCCGTCAGGGACGCTGGACCATGGAAGCCGTTTTGGACCAATTTCCTACCATGGCCCGCATGCAAAATCGTATGGGCGGAACCCTTTCCGGCGGTGAACAGCAAATGCTGACTATTGCCAGGGCGCTCATGAGCAATCCTGACGTCCTGGTCTTGGACGAGCCCACCGAGGGACTCGCGCCGGTAATCGTTGCGGTTTTGAAGGAACTCATTATGAGCCTGAAACAGGCGGAAACGACCATCCTCCTGTCCGAACAGAACATACGTTTCGCCATGGGGGTCTCTGACAGGGTGGTAGTCATTGACAAGGGTCAGGTGGTCTACACGGGGACCATCGAGGAATTCAAGAACGAAGAGGCCGTGCAGAAGAAATACCTAGCGGTTTAGTAGACTCAGAAGTGTGAGCAACTCAAGAAGGTGAGTACCTATGAATAGCGTGAACTTCTTCCAGACGACGCCACGTATCGTGATGGGACCCGGTTCCTTCAGCCAGCTACCTCACGAAGTGAAGCGGCTGGGCAGAAAAAAGATAATGATCATTACTGATCCTGGACTGGTCCGAACAGGGATCGTCGGCCGGTTGGAGGACCTTTTGGTCGGGGCCGGTCTCACGGTACACCGATTCGACGCCGTGGAGCCCGACCCTCGCTATGAAATCGCGTCCCAGGCGGCGGCTCGGACCAGAGAGGCAGGAGCCGACCTTGTCGTGGGCATCGGAGGGGGGTCGTCTCTGGATATTGCCAAGGTGGCTGCCATACTTGCAACCAACAGCGACCCGGTAAGCTCGTTTTTTGGCGTGGATATGGTGCCTAAGCCCGGCTTGACCGCGATTCTCGTACCCACAACAGCGGGCACCGGGAGCGAAGTCACCCCCATCGCCATCCTTTCAGACTACGATGAAAAGCTGAAAAAAGGCATTGTGAGTCCGTACCTTTTCCCCGCCGTGGCCATGCTGGACGCTGAACTCACGGTAGGGCTCCCCGCTTCTGTCACTGCGGCCACAGGTATGGATGCTCTCATACACGCTGTAGAGGCTTACACTTCCAGGAATGCCACTCCTTTCACGGACATGCTGGCCCTGGAGGCGATAAGGCAGATCTTCAGGCACATACGTACGGCTTTTGCCAACGGGTCCAACCTTGAAGCAAGAGGCGGCATGTTGGAGGGTAGCCTGCTTGCAGGCATGGCGTTTGCCAACGCGGGGGTCACCGCGGTGCATGCGTTCGCATACCCTATCGGCGCAGAATTCCACATACCCCATGGTATAGCCAACAGCATCATGCTCACAGCAGTGATGGAATTCAACATGCTGGGTAACCTATCCAAATTTGCGCACATGGCCGGCCTCTTTGGAGAGAACACACGAGGACTCAGCGAACGCCAGGCAGCGCAGGCCGCGGTCCAAGGGCTGCGCACGCTGGCCGGAGATCTTAAGATCCCGGGAAGCCTAACGGAATTCGGGGTGAAGGACGAGCACATCCCCGCGTTGGCGCAAGGTGTGATGAAGGTGACGCGTCTGTTGGCCAACAATCCACGTGAGCTGACGCTTGAAGACGCAGAGGAGATCTATCGCCGAGTGCTCTGACAAAAGAGGAATGTAACCCATGTTCGGTTTCTACAATATGGTTCTGAGGATCAATGCCACCCAGCAGTCCTTCGACCTAAAGATGATCCCCGACGAAGTACTCGCCAGGACGCTGGGCGGCAAAGGGCTGGCCACTCATCTGCTGCTTCTGCACAATGTTGCCGGTGTCGATCCCATGAGCCCGGAAAACCATCTGGTTTTCACCACCGGACCGGTCACCGGAACTCCCATCTGGGGCTCTTGTCGGTATGGCGTTTACACGAAGTCTCCCCAGACTGGTTACTATGCCGAATCCTATTCCGGTGGAACTGTCGCCGAGTACATGGCGCGCACGGGTTTCGATGCGGTGATGATACATGGGGCGAGCGATGAACCGACGTGGATCGAGATCTCCCCGGAAGCCGCGCAATTCCACCCGGCGGGTGAGTTGTGGGGCCTCGACACCTACGCCACCGAGGAGCGTATCAAGGCATGGATCAAAGAGAACCGCCCCGCAGCAAGCAAGTGCGGTGTGGTTGTAGTCGGTCCTGCCGCGGAGAACGGCGTGACTTTCTCCGTAATAGAGAACGACTGTTGGCGCAGCGCAGGCCGAACCGGAGTCGGCGCGGTAATGGGTTCAAAAAAGATCAAGGCCATAGCCTTTTGGGGTAATAAGACTAAAGAACTCGCAGATTCCGCCCTTGTGAAGGACTTCGCCAAAAGTCTGTCAAAGCGGGCTAAAGATGATCCGGGGGTCAAGGCGTACAAAAGCATGGGAACACCCATGATGGTGGACATTATGAGCCGCGTTGGAAGTTTCCCCACTCATTACTGGCACAAGGGGACCGCGGAGCACCGCGAACAGATCAACGCTGTTGCCCTGCACGAACGTTGCGACGTCACTCCTCATGCTTGTCTCAAGTGCTTCATAGCCTGCGGAAGGCTCTCGACAGTAAAAGAGGGGAGGCACAAGGGGCTCAAGATCGAGGGGCCGGAGTACGAGACCATTTACGCGTTCGGGGGATTGTGTGAAGTGGACTCCATTGAGGAGATCGCATATCTGAACGACATCTGCGATCGGCTGGGGATGGATACCATCAGTGCCGGTAACCTGGTGGCCCTCACCATCGAGGCTGTTCGTCAAGGCAAGGTCGACTATCCGATCGACTATGGCCAGGTTGATAATGTGGCTGCTCTCCTGAAAGATATCGCATACCGCCGAGGAATCGGGGACACCTTGGCCGACGGCATCAAGCTCGCAGCAGAGGCTATGGGAATGGCTGACCAGGCCATCCATGTCAAAGGTCTTGAACCCGCGGGCTATGATCCGCGAGTGCTCAAGGGGATGGGCTTGGCTTACGGCACAAGTGATCGGGGAGCATGCCATCTCAGGGCCACTTTTTACAAACCCGAGCTTGCCAAGATGATCGATCCCGACCAGATAGAAGGCAAAGCCGTGATGTTCACAGAATGGGAAGACCGCCTGACGATCTTCGATGCGCTTATCTTATGCCGTTTCTACCGCGATCTTTACCAATGGGAAGACCTGGCTGCGATGCTCAAAGGGGTCACAGGGCTTGAATTAGACCGAACTAAGATGCGGTCCATCGCAGGTGCAATCACCGACAATACGAGGCGGTTCAACGTCAGGGAAGGGCTCACCCCCGAAGAGGACAAGCTGCCCAAACGCTTCTGCAATGAGGTGCTACCCGAAACAGGAAAGATTATCAGCGAGGAGATGATGGAAGCTCTTCTGAAAGATTATTACGCGGCCAGAGGGTGGGATGAGCAGGGTCACCCCTCGGACGCAAACATCATAATTCTCTCGGCGCGGATCGGTTGTAACAAAGATCAGGCTGACCCGAGAACGGTCCAGTGAGACAGCGAGGATCAACCAACTGATCCCTAGGGCGACATCGAATAGCGTGGGGGGCCATCAGATGCTCAGCAGTGCTGAAGACAGAAGAGAGGCAATTCGGCCTCAATTCAATCGTACGATTCTAGTAGATTTCAGGGGCCAGCCTCATACGCGACGGGGACTCTCTGCAGCTAGGCATTGGAGCGCTACCCCATGCCGTGCTGAGCTTTCTTGGGTGAAAAAAAACGATCTCGGTATTCATTCGGAAATGATTTCCGACGGCGCGATGAATCTGGTGGAAGCCGGGGTCATGACATGCAAGAGAAAGACCTTAAGGCCCAGGAAGGCAGTGATCACCTTTGCAATGGCGACCCGTCAGTTTTATCAATGGCTCGATGACAACGCCATGATGGAATCTTATCCCGTGGACTTCACCAACGATCCATTTGTCATTGCCGAGAATGACAACGTGGTGTCGATCAACTCGGCAATCTCTGTAGACCTTCAGGGTCAGGTGGCAGCGGATACGCTCGGTCCGAAGCCATTCAACGGTGTAGGTGGACAGGTGGATTTTGTCCGAGGTGCAAACCGATCGAAAGGAGGCCGCAGCATCATCGCCATGCCATCGACTGCCGCAAAGGGGAAGGCTTCCCGCATTGTCGCGGCCCTAGATCGGGGCCAAGCCATCACGAACAGTCGGAACGATGTGGCATACATTGTCACCGAACACGGGATAGCCTCTCTCAAGGGCAAAACCATTCGTCAACGCGCGGAGGCCCTCATTGCCATAGCTGATCCGCAGTTTCGGGACCAGCTCCGCGAGGACTTCTCCGACCTCTAAGGCTTACGAGTTCCGACCATTCAGGTTTCTGTTCAGGTTGCTGCCGGCGGAACCGTAGCATCACGAAAGGGGGCCGCATCTCCGAAGTTGGTGCTGCAAAAGATCGTGGAAAACTTTCTAGCGAAGTTTTCCTCAGGCCGTCCAACCCTATTCTGGAACCATGACGAAAAAGAAAGAGGGAAATACAATGGCAAATGAGGTTTCTCGGAGAGGATTTTTCAAGTTCGCCGGAGCCGCTGCTCTGTCGGTTGGCGCTCTCGGCACGGCTTCCGACTTATTTGGCCAATCCCAAAAGCCGACTCCCGGTCCTGCACAGGAGGTGAAAGCCCATGCCTTTAAGTGTGGAATTTTGAAGACTCAGACACAGTACTTGCTGAAGGATACCCGCGTTGGCACGCCAATGAACATCCCCGTAACATTCTTCGTCATCAGCCATGGAAAGGACTGGATCACCTTCGATACTGGCAATAACGCCATGTGCGCAAAAGATCCAGTCGGATATTGGGGCGAGGCTGTCACAAAGGCGTATTACCCTGAGATGAAGGACTATGAGGAATTTCAGGTTCAGATCAAGAAACTGGGACTCCAGCCCAAGGATTTCAAGGCCGTACTCCTGAGCCACGGACATCTGGATCACGCCGGATCCATAGACAACTTCAAAGGCACGGATGTTCCAATTTACCTCCAGAAAAAGGAATTGGAGATAATCAAGAAAGCTGTGGCATCCGGTGAGAGGACAGCTTATATCCCTGCAGATTTCACGGTCATGAATGAGCTGAATATCAAAACTGTCGAAGGTGTCTTCGACGTGTTTGGGGACCAGACTGTAGTTGCCTTTCCCAGCCCTGGCCACACCGACGGGCATCAGTCCCTACTTGTGAGACCAGCTGGCCGGAAACCCTTGGTCCTTGCTGCAGATGCAATGTATACCTTGGAGAATATGCAGGAGGCCATACCTCCCGGTCTGGCCATGGACATTCCTGTAGCGACGCAGGCGCTGTACATTTTCAAGGCCATGAAGTTAATCGGCGCTGAAGTGGTCCCCTCGCATGATCCCATTTACTGGGAGAAAAAGCCGCTCGCGCCGAAGGATTTTGATGCGTAACGCTCAGCGTCTCATTTCATGGTGGCTTCAGGATGACCGAGTGTGACCCCTTTGTTGCAGGCAGGTATTGATCCTGCCTGCAACACAAACAACGGACGAACTCACTCGATACGACTCAACAGTTCTTTGCAGGCCCCCGGACAAGCGAGACCGCGAGGTCAGCGCGACGGTGGCCATCCACACTGCTCCGGCAGTTACCGTCGGCCCAGATAAGCGTGGAAGTGAATGAGGCTTTTGCATAATGCCTGTTTACAGGCTCTCTGTTGACTTTTCCGGAAATAGCTTCTAACTTTACCCTGGTTTCCTCTTTATTAGATAGGAAGGGTGCGTTATGAAGCGAGTCGTTATCATCAGTCTGGTATGCGTTCTTGCGTTTTTTCAATACGGTTGGGGATATCAAGCAGAGCCTCAACAGTCCTCCGAAGGGTTGGTTGAGGTTCTTACCGACATAATAACAGCTCCGTGCAGTCTCTTGGCCGTCTGCTTGGGCATAGAGAGCGGAGCGCCTTGTACGTATCCGCAAAAGCAGAGGCTGACCTGCGTGCCTGTCAAGAAGCCGTGCCGGCCTCCACGTGACCAGTACCACCATCAGAAAGGTTCCGAGCCGGACCAAGCCACCAAAAGCGCAACTTCCGGCCCCCGGTGTATCTCAACGGCCGCCTGGCTTGCCGCCCCAGACCCCGCCTTCCGCTCCACCGGTAGCAACTCGGCAAGGGGTCCCGCCGACCCCGCTCCCCGCCCCGCCAGTAACAACTCAGAAAGAGGTCCCGCCTCAGAGAGAAGCGCTCCCTGGGCCACCGACAGGTCGGCCAAGGCTCCCGGATATTTTGCCTGGTCCGAGCGAACCGATGCCGGAGCCTGGGACTGTCAAGCGACCCATACCCCCCGAAGAACAGCGCACGACTGTCCCGGAACAGCCAAGTTTGGGCAAAACACCGGGCAGAGTTCCTGTACCGCCAACGCCGGGAATTTCAAGGCCACCCAGCCCAAGTCCTGTTGCACCCACGCCAGAGGTTTCAAAGACACCGACCACTCCCAAAACAGAAAAACCCGGAAAACAGCCGAAGCCGGGAAAGAGCCGGCAGTGGGCACCCTGTGGACCTGTTTATCCCCCGGCCCCCTGCATGCCGGCTCGTCCTCCGCTCCCGTGCGGACCCCAATTGTTCTTTCGGTGATCTCCGGTCCTTCCGTGGAAGGTCCCCGGAGTTCCCTGATGATGTCGGTGCCGATCGATTGTGCCAGTGGCTGGGCCAGAGACTGGGTTGTCGCTAGGTTTCCATTCAGTTAGGGGTGGGGAAAGAACTTATTGGCAAACAGTAATTGCGAAAGCTCAAGCCCGAAGCAATCTCCGGTGGGTCCGAGGTGTCAATTCTAAGTTTCACAAAGGCCTTTCAAAACTTCAGAGGGCACTTTATTGAATTCCTCGTTGGGGAAAATACTCGTTTTGTACGGATCTATCAGATCTCCATACACGTTAATCCTGGCGTGTTTTTCAAAGGCTTTGCCCCCTTGGATATGGACGTTCAGGTCCACGTTAACCCAATAGTCATCATGTTCGGCCTCAACGGCCGTCAAGATAGCCTTAACCGTCACAGCAATCGCCTGGGCCATAAGGATCTTGTCAAGTTTGGCTGGGATCCTCTCCCGTTGCAACGTGCTTGTTTCCCCCTCCATGTCTGAGCCCCTTTCTATGGTGAGCCGCAAACGTGCGCCTTTGTGGGTGAAGGATTCACCCAATTACGTGTTATGGCCTTGCAGTTAAGTCGTTCACCACATTCATGTTTTCCAAAATCTATGGCCCGTAGTGGAAATTTCTCTCCACGCCGCCCTTGTAATAATTATATAATAGCATAACCGAAAGTAGGCCCGAGAAGCAACCGCGATTATTATTCCAGCTCCCACTCTGGTCAAAATTGAAGCCTTGTCCGCCACTGGCTGCCACGGTTAGGGACATGGTATGGAAACTGTCTCGAAATGGCCTCCGCAGAGATTCTTGGCGTAGGGGCGCCGCTCGGAGACACTCTGAAAACTTGTGGCACGGTTGACATCGTACCACGACGACCCTCACCCTGTATCCCTCTGGGAGAGGGATACAGGGTGAGGGAAGCGAAACACATGAGAGCCCCGATCGTGGCACGATTCGGGCCTGACTCCGAATTTTGTGACAGCTTCCTCTCCGCGCCCTCTGCGTGCTCTGCGGTGAAATGTTATCCTGCAACCACCTCGGCGTAAGTGAATGGTCACCCCACTACCGGGATTTCTATTGACTTCGCTCCTGCGCGCAGGTAGCATGCCGTGTGGTACTGAACTGTTAGCGTGGTTCAGGGTCTGATGTAAGTGAGCGCACAGCCTGACGACGTCGGTGGCGGCGTGGGGCCGATGAAGTGCTGCACTAAGCGACTGAGACAACACAAAAATGTGTGGAGTACTGGGCGCCGCTTGTTGGGCGCCCGTGTAATTCCTGTGCTGGCCTGTTTCCAAGCGAGGAAGGCTCCCCATTCTTACCACTCAGCGGAGGACATGAATGCCGATCCAGCAATCGGATCTCGATAAGAAGCACGATCCCGAGAACGGGCTCTCAAAAATGCGCCACAGCTTTGCCCATGTTCTGGCTGCCGCGGTGCTTGAACTGTGGCAAAAATCTAGGCTTGGTGTAGGCCCCGCCACGGAGGACGGGTTCTATTACGATATAGAAATCCGGGACGCGGACGGGAAGGCCGTGATGATTTCCGATGCGGATCTCCGTACAATTGAGAAACGCATGCGGCAGGCCATCAAGAAGGGATTCAAATTCGAGGGGGAAGAGCATTCCAAAGAGGAAGCGGTCCGCTATTGGGCCGACGCTGACCAGCCGTACAAGGTGGAAATGCTTGAGAACATTCCTGGCGAGGTGGTCACTTACTACAAGCATGATGGTTTCGTGGACCTTTGTCGCGGGCCGCACGTGGGGTCGTCAAAAGATCTCCGATACTTCGAACTGACGAAGATTTCCGGGGCTTACTGGAAGGGTGATTCCACGCGGCCTCAGCTCCAGCGCATATATGGGATCGCGTTTGAGACCCGGGAAGACCTGGAAAACTACAAAACGCGCATTAAAGAAGCTGAGAGGCGCGATCATCGTCGTCTGGCCCAAGTGCTCGATTTGTTCCATTTTGAAGAAGATGCAGGCCGGGGCTTGCCGCTCTACCATCCGGACGCGGCGTTGATGCGCTCAATCATTGCCAGGTTCCTGGAGGATGAACATCTCAAGCGTGGTTACGACATTGTCTCCACGCCGTATATCATGAACGCGGATCTCTGGAAGAGGACCGGTCATGAGGATCATTACCGGGACATGATGTTTTTCCTCCAAAAGGATGACGAGGCGTATGCGATCAAGCCCATGAACTGCCCCGGCCACGCGCTCATCTATCGCCACAAGATTCGCAGTTACCGGGACCTTCCGATTCGGTACTACGAATTCGGAAGGGTTTTGCGGGCGGAATTCTCCGGTACCGTGCACGGTCTCACGCGGGCGCGCTTGTTCACTCAGGATGATGCGCATATCTTTTGCCGGCCTGATCAGGTTCAGTCAGAGGTCCTCGCGGTGGTGGATTTTGCAATCGACATGCTCGATACGTTCGGGTTCGGGTACAAGCTGTTCCTGGCCACTCGCCCGGAAAAGGGTTATGTGGGGACCGATGAAATGTGGGACCAGGCCGCGGCTGCCCTGGAAGCTGCCATGCAGGAGCGAGGTGTGCCTTTCGAGCTGCTGCCCGGAGAAGGGGCCTTTTATGGGCCCAAGATCGAGTTCTCGTTATTCGATGCCATAGGTCGCAAATGGACTGGACCGACAATTCAGGTGGACTTCAATCTTGCGAAGGCCCTGGATGCCACGTATCGTGATTCCGACGACACCGAAAAATATCCTGTAGTCATCCATCGCGTGGTACTTGGAAGTTGGGAGCGGTTCTTCGGGGTGGCTATCGAGCACTTTGCCGGGGCGTTTCCTGTCTGGATGAGTGCCAAGCAAGTCAATATCGTGCCGGTGTCCGAGCGATTCCTGGACTATGGTCAGAAGATTCGCGAGCAGCTTGTCCGGGAAGGAATTCGAGCGGTCTGCGATGATGGCGATGACACCATGGGATACAAGATCCGCCAGTCCGAAGTCTTAAAGATCCCTTACACCCTCATTGTGGGTGAGCGCGAGGCCGAGACGGGCACAATCTCTGTCCGGGGTCGGGGGAGGAAGGATCTGGGGAGTATGTCCCTTGATGAGTTTTTGGCGAGGATCAAGGAAGAGATTCGCACGAAGGCCATTGATAAGTGAAATAGAACGCGCATAGGATTTCGTTCCCGTTAGTCACCGCATCCTACACCCTGTTGTTGCGCCTCGTGGTCACCCTCACCCCGGCCCTCTCCCAGCCTGTAGGATCCTGGTGAATCCAGCGTCTCGTGGGATGAACCGCATCAGTCGTGAAAACTTGCTCGCCGCACTTCGGACACGCGAGCGATGTTTGGTGCCACGGATGTGTTCCGGGCCTCGCGGGACTCATCCGTGCCTGACTAAGGATCGCAAAGCACGGATGAGCTACGCACATCCGTGGCACCAAGCCGTTGAACCATTCCCTCTCCCAGAGGGAGAGGGAGGCGTTGGGAGCTGACTTACACTGCCCTACCAGAGTTTTCCGAGCCCGTACCTATTTGTAATCTTATAAACCTGTTTCATCACTGATATCCATATTGATCCCGGCCCAGGAAGTTACCTCCCCCTTATCATTCCTCATCGGGACCCCACGGCTGAGTATGGTCCTGTAATTGCCATGTTTGTCTCGAATTCGGTACTTGTATTGCCAGTGAGCGCCCGTATCCAGGCAGCGCTTCCAATCAGACAGGGTTTTGTCCTTGTCATCCGGGTGCAGTTTGACAGCCCAGCCGAATCCTTTGCTCTCGTCCATTGTCATCCCAAGCATATCCAAGAAACTCTCGCTGAAATAGGTAACCCCACCGTCGGCAAGTGAGATCCACACCCCGAAGGGAATCAGTTCGCCGACACGCCGGTAACGCTCGTTGCTTTTCTGAAGCTCCATTTCAGCCTTTTTCCGGTCGGTGATGTCGACGAAGGTGATCACAACCCCTTCGATCAAATTTTGCCGGGTCCGATAGGGGAGCAAACGCATCAGATACCAGTTTCCGTCCTTAGTGGAAACTTCTATCTCCTTGGAACCAAGGGTGTTCAGGATCTCCTCGGCGTCTTCAATAAGGCGATCGTAATGCAGATTGTAGACTATGTGTCTCATGGGACGACCCACATCCGTGTCTATGAGGTTCATGATCTTCGTCACGGCAGGCGTGAACCGCTGAATATTCAAATCTCCATCAAGAAAGATCGTCCCGATCTGGGTGCTTGCCATTAAGTTATTCATGTCGTCATTGGCCTTAGACAAGGCGTCTATTTTCTGTTGCAGTTCGGAGTTTACCGTTACCAGCTCTTCATTTACGGACTGCTGCTCCTCTTTTGCGGTCTCCAGCTCTTCATTGGTGCTCTGCAATTCTTCATTTGAGGACTGAAGCTCCTCGTTGGTGGACTTTAGTTCCTCGTTGGTTGTTTCAAGCTCTTCTATGGTGGTCTGAAGATACTCTTTTGTCGATGCGAGTTCGTGCTCCAGTTGTTTGATCCGGCCGGAACGGGCTTCCTTACCTGATTCCGCAACTAAAATTTCTGCTCGCTGTACTTCTTCGACTTCAATCTCATCGAAAACCACCATCAGCAATCCCCGCCTCGAGGGTGGCTCTGAAATCGGCCTGACGGTGAGATTGACCAGTGCTTCATTGCCGTTGGTCTTGACCCGCAGACGGTCGTAGTGGACCGATTCTTTTTGAGAAGTGGATTTTCTGATCGCGTTAGCCAATTCAAGCTTCAAGCCTTCTCTGGCCATGGTGAGGATGTTCAGAGTGGCTTCCCCTATAGGTGGCTCCAAGTACCTTGCTGTAGAGCCGTGAAAGTAGAGAATGTCACCTTTCTCGTTAATGAGTACGCCGGCCGCGGAATAGATGTCCAGCAGCGCCTTTTCAGCTAATTCCTTGTTGCTGCGGAGTATCACGCGCCTGGGAATCATATGCTCGTCCACTTCTACAGGCTTAGGTGAGAAAGGAAGAGGCAGTATCTCCATCGCGACGGCACCGGTCATGGGGATTTCCCTGCGTTGATAAATTTTCACTTTTCTATCAATGGTAGCGAACAAATCCGAGAATTCCCCTATAGTCTCCGATGTGCCCAGAAAGAGAAACCCATCTGCGGTCAGGGAGTAATGGAAAAGTGGCAGCAATTTTTTCTGCAACTTTGAACCCATGTAGATTAGAAGGTTCCTGCAACTGATGAGATCCAATTTTGAGAACGGGGGATCTGTAACTACATTTTGCACTGCAAACACCACCAGGTCGCGCACAGATTTTTTTACCCGATAAGTATTGTCTTCCGCCGTAAAAAACCGCTTCAACCGATCGAGACTAACGTCAACCGTGATGCTGTGCGGATATACGCCTGCCCGTGCCTTTTCGACGGCTCCGGCATCTATGTCTGTGGCAAATATCTGTATCCTAGCGTCCGACTTCAGCTCCTCTTTGCATTCCTCAAAGAGCATAGCCAGGGAATACGCTTCCTCCCCTGTCGAACATCCGGTGACCCATACTCGCAGTTGGCCGCCGTCTTGCCTGCTCTTGACGAGGCTGCCCATCACCTTCTTCTTCAAGGTGTCAAAAGCCTCAGGATCGCGGAAAAAATTGGTTACTCCGATCAGGAGTTCCGCGAAAAGAGTGTCCACTTCGTCGGGGTATTGTTGTAAGTACCGGATATAATCGGCCATATTGGACATTTCATTGACAGCCATTCTTCGCTCTATACGGCGAATTATCGTGCTTTCCTTGTAAAAAAAGAAATCGTGGCCGGTCCTGGTGCGTATAATCATCAAAATCTTGTGCAGAAGATTGGTTGACTCCGGTTCGGTTGCAGGCGTTTTGCCTGGTTCCTTGGTAAGAGGATGCCGGATGTACGCGATGAGCTGCTCCGGCATTTTTTCCGGAGGCAGAACATAATCGACCAGACCGGTTCCAATCGCGCTCCTGGGCATTCCGTTGTATTTTGCCGTTTCCGGATCCTGAACCATTACCATGCCGCCCTGCCCCTTGACTTCCCGCAAACCCAGCGTGCCCTCGGAACCGGTGCCGGACAGGACAATGGCTATCGCTTTTTCCTGTTTGTCCTGAGACAAGGACCGAAAAAAGAAATCTATGGGTTGGCGCAAACCGCGAGGTGCACTGGGCTCCATAAGATGGAGCTTTCCATGCATTAACGCCATGTCGCGGTCAGGAGGAATCACATAAACGGAGTTGGGCGCCACCAGCATCGCGTCCTCAACTTCCCTAACCTGCATGCGGGTGTACGACCGAATAAGTTCCGAAAGGATGCTCTTGTGTGTGGGATCCAAGTGTGAAACGAGCACAAAGGCCATGCCTGTGTCCGGCGGCATGTAGTTGAAAAACTGCTGAAAGGCTTCCAGGCCACCTGCCGACGCGCCTATTCCGACGACAGGGAAGTCATTTGTATACAAGTCCTTCTTGGCAATTTTCCGGCGTGGTTTGGTGGAGGCTCCGGCTGCTTGGATTGTACCTGGTTTGGCCTTGGTCGGTACTATCGCCTTGCTAGTGCCTTTGCCCTTCCGGACCACTTTAGCTGGAGTCGACTTGGCCTTTTCAGCTCTTTTGACTTTGGGACTTGTCTTGGAAATCTTCTTTACCATTTTGGATCCCTCCCCTTCGGATAGGGCGCGGATGGCAGATTAATTGAGTTTACGTTCACCGGGCATTTGGCGACCGGCACGGAGGCCGGTCCTACCGGGCTCATGGTAGGACCGGCCTCCGTGCCGGCCACGCGAGCGATGTTTGGTGCCACGGATGTGTCCCGCGCCTCACGGGACTCATCCGCGCCCGACTAAGGGCCGCATAGCACGGATGAGCTACAGCACATCCGTGGCACCAAGCCGTTGAACCATTCCCTCTCCCACTGGGAGAGGGTTGGGGTGAGGGTCCCTATTCCCCTGTTGGTTCTGTTTCATCGTCCTCAATGCCAAGGGTTTTCATATAATGCTTCAAGGAGTCACGGGAAATACCCAATATTTTGGCTGCACGATTCCGATGGCCATTGGATTGGCGTAGCGCTCTCTTCACCAGAAATCTTTTCACGTTCTGGGTAACTTCGTTGACAGATCCCTCGGGAGGAAAACCGACCGTGAAGCTTGGCCCACTATCATCGGCTTGAACGCACACTTGAGGAAGTCCGAGTTGGGCAGGACCTATATCTTGTCCCGCGTGACAGGATCACGGCTCGTTCCAATACGTTGCGAAGCTCACGCACATTGCCCGGCCATGTATATGCGTGCAACGCCTTCATCGCTTGTTCGGTTATAACCGGGACTTCTACCAGTTGAAGGTCCACACGAATCTGGGATAGGAGTTTTGGGGCCAGAATCGGGATGTCTTCTAGTCTCTCTCGCAAAGGAGGTACTGTTATGGCCATCACGTTTAGCCGATAAAGAAGGTCCTGTCGAAAAGTGCCTTTATTACACTGCTTCTCCAAGGTCCCGGTTCGTCGCCGCAATGAGTCTGGCACTTACGCTGATCTCTTTCTCACCGCCAACACGCAGGATCTTGCGAGTGTCGAGGAACGTGAGTAACTTTGACTGTAACGCTAATGAGAGTTCCCCTATTTCATTAAGCAACAGTGTCCCGCCTTCCGCCAACTCCAACAGGCCCCGTTTTCGACCTACTGCTCCCGTGAATGAACCTCTTTCATGACCGAACAGTTCCGACTCTGCCAGGTCGGCAGAAACAGCCGCGCAGTTGATGGAAAAATATGGACCGGACGCCCTGTGGGAATGGTCGTGGATATACCGTGCTAAGTAGTCCTTTCCGCTGCCGCTCTCGCCCAAGAGCAGCACCGTGATATCCCCCTTTGACGCGAGAGTCGCCTGCCTCACAGTGGCCCGCATAGCCTGGGACATGCAGTCCATTATGATTTCGGGAACATATTCTACAGCCTTGCGATCCGAAATATCGTGAGCGATGATACAAATACCGATCGGCTCGTCGGAATGATTTCGTAAGGGAATTCTGGTTTCAAGCCACGTAACCCGCTGTCCGGAAACTGTGATGGTGATCTCTTCCTGAACAGTGTCTCCCTTCAGGGCACGCGTATCAAGTGCCCGCACCTGCGCAGCGCTCCTCCCTTGGAACGCATCTTCTTCAGCCAAACCGATGAGTTGTGAAGCCGGAACATTCAGGAGTCGCGCGGCTGCGGGGTTAACGCTGGTGTATTTCAATGAGCGATCTTTTATGAAAATGTAATCTTCCGCCCCCTCGAAAATGGCTTTGAACCGTTGCTCACTCTCGCGTATGGCCTGCTCTGCCCTTTTCCTCTGGTCCACCTCACTGGTAAGCTGTATATTCCTCTGCTGCAGTTCCGCCGTGCGCTGTTTAACCTGTCGTTCCAGGTCATCTTTGGCCGTGGACAGGACCTGTTCCGCCTTCTTGCGTTCCGTAATGTCCAAAACAACTGTTTGGCATTGGATGGCCTGCCCCTGGGAATCCCTCACGGGCACGCTTTCCAATTGGGCGTGAAACCATCCCCCATTCCTGACTAATCTTAGTTCGCATGCCTGCTTCAAGCTCTTTGTGAAGACGTTCCTGATATGAGAGAAGAAAATACCCTGATCGTCTTTGGTGACGAAAACCGAGAAAGGATGCTTAGTGAGTTGCCTTCTCTCTTTACCTAGAAGCCGCGACTCCGGTGGGATTCGCTCTCAGAATCACGCCATGTTTGTCTAGAGTAAAATAGCCTACAGGAGCCGTATCGTACAAATTTGCGAATTCGTCCCGTGACTTTGCCAGCTCTTCCTGAGCCCTCCGCAGCTCCTCATTTTGCATTTCCAATTCAATCTGATGGACATTAAGCTCGTGGATCAGTGATCGGATTTCAGCCGGCGAGACCTCACCAACGCGCTCCTCAGAGATTTTCCCGACAATATCTTCAGCTCTCTTTCGTAATTCTTCCAACTTCGGAGGCTCTTCCTTGTCTGCTTTCATAAAATTCTCCACACCCTCCCGCGACGGCGCGTATGCGTATCACAGTGAGGTGAATTGCAGGTGACCTTAAGTCTGATGACGAGCGTCGCAAAAAGTCGGCTAAGAAGGAGCCCCTTTGGCCGGGATGCTTGTTCGTCTTTCGAGTCATCCGAACTCGATGGCTTTCGCAGTCTGTCAGAAATATATTCATTAACTGGTTGGACGGTCAACAATTTAGTGATAGTTATTTTACCAGTCACTCGTACAATCTGCGGGGAGGGCAAGAGGTGAGGTCATCGTGATTTACGTTGAGGGAAACAGACCTCCGGAGTAGTTCCTCAATCGGGTCGCGCACTAAAATTTGCGGCAATCTTGATCGCGCACAAAGCTGCAAACTGTCATTGCGAGGGCGCAAGCCCCTGGCAATCTATAAAAGGCCGAAATCGGAGATTGCTTCGTCATTTCACTCCTCGCAATGACATGAACGGCGATACGCCCCTGCATAACTAAATGGTTGCGATGTTTTTATTCTTGGAATATGGCAATGAAAGAAACCTCTCAAATCGTAACATCTGAAACGTCGGACCGTACGGGGCCTCAATTTCACCTGGCCGGTATAGGAACGAGGTTTATAGCCTATCTCATAGACAAGCTGATTCAGATGGGCTTAGTTCTCGGCCTTACGATCATAACGGTGCTACTACTCATCTTGACCGGCAAACTTGACTCAGTTGGGGAGTTTTTGGCCAGACTCAGGGACTCTCTGGGCTGGTGGCTGGTCGCGCCAACTGTTGCAGTGTATGAATTAGTAACGAAAGGTTATTTCATCCTGTTTGAATATCTGTGGAACGGATCAACGCCGGGGAAGCGATCTCAGGAGATTCGAGTCATCCGAAAGGACGGTCGGCCAATTTCTTTTATTGCTGCGGTGATTCGCAATATTCTCCGAGCGGTTGACATCCTGGGAGAGATATATCCCCTGGGATTGGTGGTGATGTTCATAGATTCCCGCAACAGACGCCTGGGGGACCTGGCCGCGGGAACGCTCGTGGTCAGAGAAGCCGAACTTAAGGAGTCAGTGGTCTGCACACCCGTCGAAGAATCAGATACGGCGCGATACTGAGATCCGGAACGTGGCTTTAGGATTGACGATGGAGGATTACGACCTCGTGAGGAAATTCCTTGCTCGCCGCGATTCGCTGGATGCCGATTACAGACGGGACCTTGCAAGACAAATACTTGAGCGTGTATCAAGAAGATCTGTCTCCATAAGGGAACAGTCGTCCGACCCCGAAGCTTTTTTGGAAGAGCTGGAAACTCACTGCCGGCGGACGGAAACAAAGGAGATTTGATGGGCGAGGAAACCTCCGAAGCTCTTTACACCGTGGTTCTGACGAAGGTGCGGGATGAAGAGGCCAGAAAAAAGGTGGCGGAGACCTTGTCTCGTGTCACCACGAATCTGCCCGCAGACAAGGCTTTCAAGCGGATGGAGTCGCTCCCGTGGACTTTGACACGGCGCGCGACCGCCAAGAACGCAGAGCAACTGGCTCAGGTGATGGAAAGACTCGGAGCTACTGTCCAGGTTTCTCCATCGCCATCGGAGGCTAGGTCAACAGAGCCGGTCGGAACACAGGTTGTACCTGGCGCCGCGGTCATTCCGGAGACACGGACAAAGGCATCGGATGATCTGAGCGGTACTCCCGGTGACTCGGCCGTTCCTCCGCCTGCTTCGTCGCAACAGGCCGAGGGCCAACCTTCTCCTCCGCCGCAACCTTCTTCTCCCCCTCCGCCTGAATTGAATATGAAAGACAGCTCGGAACCGCCTGGCGGCGATGGGTTCTCAATCGAACCCTTGTCACTTGGCGGCATTCTTGATCGAACCTTTCAAATTTGTCGGCGGCACTTCTGGAAACTATTCGCAATCGTCGGAATCCCGTACCTCGTTGTAGCCGGTCTGGTCCTTATCGTATCGATAGTGGTTGCAGTTGTGGGATTCACCTTGCAAGCTCTAGGAGACCTACCGATCTGGGTCTTGATTGCGGCTGCCGTCACAGTGATCCCGTCAATCATTGTAGCGATCATCGCTGTGTTTTACCTTTCACAAGGGGCGTTGATTTACGCTGTCTCAGTTGTCCACCTCGGCCGCGACATTCGCGTGGGCGATGCTTATCGTTTCGTACTGGCGAGACTGGTGAAATTCGTTCTGACCTCTGTTCTCTTGGCAATTGTGACCTTCGCTGCAATCTTGATCGCTGTGTTGTTTGGGGTGGTTCTGTTCTTCATTTCCAAGGAGGTCTTTTCGTCGGGTTGGTGGTCCGCGATTACTTGGCTTCCTTTGTCACTGATACCGTTCTACGCCTCTATCAAACTGCTGCTTTTCGACAAGGTAGTCATCATCGAGGATATTGCCTATACGAATGCCCTCAAAAGGAGCTGGGAACTGTTAACGGGCAAGGCTGACGGCGAGTGGCCGCGAGGATATCTCTTAAGGCTGATTATTCTGCTTTTCCTGTTCGGTCTGATCAGCGTAACTATTGCCTTGGTTTTCCAGATGCCGGCTTCAATAATTGCGGCCCTTATGCCGAAATCCTGGATTGTGGGGCCTGTGGTGCAGCAGTTGTTGAGTAACCTCGGCGGAGTAATAGGTGGGATCTTTGGAGGTGTTTGCCTGGTCGTCTTTTACTACGACATCCGGAGTCGTAAGGAGGGTTTTGATCTCAAGATGCTAGCCCAACAGCATGAATAGCGGCGTTCGGGCTGTGCCCTCCGAGGCTCTGCCTGCTTTCAGTGATTCGGAGGGAAAAATCCCCCCTAACCCCCCTTTACTAAGGGGGAATTGCACATGCCCTCTTCACCCCCCTTTGCTAAAGGGGGGCTAGGGGGCTTTCCGTAGTGAGAGCGGCCAGCAGACCCCAGAGCCGATTCTCGGCACCCCCGGCCGCAAGTGAATGATTACCCGGCGCTAGAAAAACCGATTGAATTTTAGCGGGTTTTTAATCATAATTCATCTCGCCCGACACACGAGAATCTCGGGCAGGAGGACAAATGGCTGGAAAGAAAATGGAACAAAAAGAGAAGAAAGAGAAACCATTGGAACGCCGGACCGTCAAGGAATTGCGCGAAGAAGCCTTGACTCTACCTGACGTTCAAGGCGTTCATGGCATGAATAAAGAGGAATTGATCTCGATACTGAGAAAGGCAAAAGGTATCGAGGCGCCGCCGCAGAAAAAAGCCGAGGCAGTGCGAGACGTTAAACACAAAATCTCAGAACTGAAGAAAGTTAGGGATGAAGAACGCGGCGAGGGAGTTGCACGCGCACGTCTGGAGATTCTCAGAAAAAAGATATCCCGGCTTAAGAAAAAAACTCGGCGCGAGAAGTGAGGCCGGAGTGGGAGGCATAGGCGCTAACTTAAGGCATCTTACCCCCAGTTGTGAGCACTTTAGACGACTGATGGCCTATCAAAGTCCCCCTTTTTTAAAGGGGGAGTAAGGGAGATTTTCAACGATTAGCCCAAAATCCCCCCTGGCCCCCCTTTAACAAAGGGGGGAACAAGTATTCAATTTAATGCCTGTGCGGGATAAGGGAGTGTGTGTTGAATGAATAATTGTGTGTGTTTATGCTATATTGTTCCCATCAAGTTGGAGAAAGATTGAGAGAGACTCACCGGACCGCCTCCTAACATTTCAATGGATGAAAACAAACCCTCAACTGCTGCGCCTAAGACGGCTTTCCGAAGACCGATCTTGGCGACGCTCCTGTTCCTGGTCATAGCTATTGTCTTCCTTTGTGCAGGCATCTTTGCGTTCATCAGGGTAGGACTACCCGGTGACCGCGTCGCAGGCATAGCTGTTTATCGACTGGAGCGAAGCATTGGCAAAAATTTCTCTTTTGCCTCAGCCCAGCTCTCCTGGCTGTCTCTGGACCAGGCGCGGATTGTTTTGACAGATCTCAAAGTGCGCGAGGCACCTGGCGCTCCTCTTTTGGTGAAGATTCCCAGAATGGTGATCGAGATCAGGGCACTGCCTTTATTCGCAGGCACTCTTCAGATCGACAGGCTTGAGCTTACCGAACCCGCTCTTTTTCTTCCTGAGATCCGACACAACAAGGCTACCGCAATAACTTCAGACACGCAGGCCCTTCGCTTTCCACTCTATCCGATAATACGCAGGCTGGAGTTAATTCAAGGTCGTGTGATGTTTGGATATTCCTCTGGAAATCGACATCTTGAAAAGACCCTTTTGTCGAGAATTCAAGCGGATCTGAAAAATCTCACCCTTGATGGTGCGGAGAGCGTGGCTATCAAGGGTATGGCCCACTCGGGCGAAAGGGCGGGGTCGTTCGACATCTCGGGAAATATAGATTCAACGCCGTTTAACGGAGGGGAGTGGCGCGGTCACATTCGCCTACGACTGTCCGCTTGTCCGATATTCCCATTCCGCGCTCTGGCCTCATACTCACCGTACGATCTACCGTTTTCTGAAGGCATTTTGAGTGGAACGGGAGAGATTACGGGCGGAGAGCCGGCCTTCAAGGCTCATGGTGAGTTCGCGTTATCGCAAGCTCTTTTGCTCCCGGGGAGAGCCTTTCGCGACAAAGCCCCGATTGAGAAAGCCGTGCTTAAAGTAGCTTTGGAGCGGCGCGAGGACAATCTTGACGTTGACGTCTCCGAGGCGACGCTTCCCGGCCTGAGTCTGTCGGGTCAGGCTACCATAGGTGGACTCTCCGCAACAGATCCGACTGTTACCCTGGCTCTGAGGAGGGCTGACCTCGATCTGCACAAGTTCTTTCCGCTTATTCCGTTGAACCTGATGCGCAACGAAGATCGGGAACGGCTGATCGAGGCCGGTCTCAACGGACACCTTCTGGTGACCAAAGGCGCCTGGGACGGCAAGGTAACCGACTTCTTTCGGGGGCAGAGTCAGCAAGGCACACTCCTGCTCGATGCTTATTTGGACAAGGTTTCGGGATTTATCCCTGGATTTGGCCTGCCCGTACGGGACGCCTCAGGCCGAATTCGGTTTAACTCAGACGGAATGGTGTTCAAGGGAATTAGCCTGACAGTCGGCAGTTCCCCCATCGTGCTCAACGGGTGGGTAGCGAACTTACAGACCTCTCCCACAACTGATCTGTTTATTTCATTGACTGCTCAGGCCGAGGATTTGAGGCCGATTATCGAGAATAAGTTGATATCGCGCTACTTCGGGCGGTGGTCGGGGTGGGTTAACGAGCCGCGTGGAGGCATAGCCGTCACCCTGGATTTGAAGGGCAGCCTCAACCGCCCGAGCATGAAGGGACGGGTGGTCCTCGAGGATTTCCAATGCAAGTTTGCCGGACTTGCACTCCCGCTCAGGAAAGTTAACGGTATCTTACGATTTCGCGAGACGGGCGTGACCTTTTCAGGAGTCAAAGGCATTATTGGCGACAGCGCGGCAGAAATGAACGGCGAGATCTTTCCGGAAAAAATGGATGTTTCCGGCGAACTTAAGGGCGCTTCTCAAGATCTGAGGAAACTGAATTTGCTGCCCGATGGTTGGATGGTATCCGGGAACATCCCCCTCTCTTTGAAACTAACCGGCAACCCGTCGGCTATCAATTTTTCCACTCGCTTGGATCTTAAGGGCAATGGTTTACGTATCGACCCGGTCATCAAGAAGAAGCCGGGAGTACCTCTTCTTTTGGAGGCTTCGGGCAGTGGAAATCAGGCAGGAGTAACGATAGAAGAGGCTTATCTGGTCCTCAACGATAGCCGCATTTCAGCCAAGGCTACTATTGATAATGAGGGAAAAATTGTAGCTTCAATCAATCTGCCTCCCAAAGGGATACCAACAAACATTCTTATCCCCATAACCGATCCAGCGTTGGAGATTCAGGCCGGCGGCCGCATTGATGGCGATGCCACCATCCGGATAGGGACCAATCGGCCACGCGACGTATCGGTTGACGCAAATCTGGCGCTGAATCATCTGTCGCTTCACCTTATGGGCCATAAACGCATGGAGGGCATTACCGGCAGTGTTCGCTGGCGTGGGAAATCCGTGAATATAAATTTGGAAAGAGTGAGGATCGGGAACTCATTAGGGGCCGGCACGGCCTCCATCGTAGACATTGACAACCCCAAGCTGGACATTGGTTTGGATTTCTCCTTTCTGGACACAACGGATTTTACTGCGCCAGTCGGACACGTCAGCCGTGTAACTTGGGGTGAATGGATCCATGCTAACCCGGTGATAAGGTTCCTTGCCCGCAGCAGAGGAACCGGCTCGCTCAAAATCGCCAGAGGTAAAACTGCGTGGAGGACTTTTGCCGATTTCAGGGCCAATCTCGAAGGCAACAGCGGAATGATAAGAGCCCCGGCATGGCAGATGAATTTTGCCGATGGGACCTTGCGCGGCAGCGCCCTGTTCGACATCCGGGAAAATCCCGGAAAACTCCTCACTCTGGATTTCCAGGGCGATCACTTGCAAATGGAGAGAATGATGCTCTCCGCCGACCCTGACAAAGTTCGTGTGCAGGGAAATTGCCTGACCGAAGGCCACATTGAATGGAAACTTGGTCCAGGCAAAGAAAATCACGGTCTGCACAAAACCGGCACTGTTGAGGTTAGCGTTAAGGATGGGGTTATATATCGCTTTGAAATCCTTTCAAAAATAATCTCTCTGGTCAATCTTGGTTCCATTCTGCGGGGACGCTTGCCGGACATCATCTCACAGGGGCTGCCTTTCTATCGTTTAACCTGGTCGATGGATGTGTTTAACGACAAATGGAAGGTCAAGGACTTCAAATTGTTATCTGACGCTGCCAGAATGGATGCGTCGGGAATGTATTTCAGCGGCCAGGACAGGATGGATTTCAAGGTCGACGTGTCCCCCCTGGTGGGAATTGACACCATCGTTTACGGACTGTTTGGGAATCTCATAACAAAAGATGGAAAGACCCTTACAGTTACCTACAGGGTGCGAGGTTCTCCTGAAGAGCCTGACGTCCGGCCGGAGTTTGAGAATGTTAGATCTGAGGAATAACCGGCCGGAAAGTGCCTAAGATCACTTTTCACAACCGGAGGCGCGGATCATGGCATACAACGAAGAACTTGAAGCCCGCATCGAAAACATTGTGTCCGGCTGGAAAAATACGAATAAGAAAAAGATGTTTGGCGGTGTATGCCACCGATTGAATGGCAATATGTTTTGCGGGGTTTATAAGGATTTCCTGATTCTCCGGCTGGGAGAAGCAAACTCCAAGGAAGCAATGGAATTGCCCTTTGTGCGCCCATTTGACATCACCGGGAGACCCATGAAAGGATGGGTAATGGTGGAAGGCCAAGGATTCGGCACTGACGAGGCTCTGAAAGAATGGCTTGAACAGGCCAGGAAATTTGTGAGCGTTCTGCCGGCGAAATGAGGAAGTGCTGTGACGGGAAAGAGAGCACTAAGACTCTGAGCAGTTAAGCCGAGAAGCTTTAGCTATGGAAATCAAGCCCATCCACACAGAAGAAGATTATGAAGCGGCTATGGCTCGGATTGAGGAACTGTGGGGGAAGCCCGTGGATTCTCCGAATTCTGATGAGTTGGAGATTCTTCTTGCCCTGACAGGGGCCTATGAAAAGAAGCACCACCGCATCCAAGCGCCGGACCCTCTGGCGCTTCTTGAATACCGCATGGACCAAATGGGGTTAAGTCCAGAGGAAATAGAACGTTTCATGAAATCTAGGCAGAAAATACCAGAAATCCTCAGTCGGGAGAGCGGACTAAGCGATGAGGTGATCAAGAGCTTACGGGACATCCCTTTTGAGGCGTTTACAGCGGAAGCGTCCTAAATTGAAAGCCAATCTGTTGTATGGATTTGATCGAAACAAAAGCACAGAAATTGCGGTCTCATTGTTTTTGATTGTCAGCGTTCCTCATCCGCCGTCGCGGGCGTCAATACCGGCAATGACCAGCCCCAGTAAATGGCGCCCAGCCGAATTACCAGTGTCACAGCCGCGCCCCCCAACATCGCCCAGCTCTCTGGGACTCCTGAAGTAAGGAATAGTAAATAACCCCCACCACCGACAAGGCATGCTGTGGCATAAATCTCCTTACGAAAGAACAGCGGGATTTCCGCAGAAAAGACATCGCGTATGATTCCACCGCCCGATCCGGTCACCATCCCCATTATCACGATAATAAGAGCACCGGCATTGTTGGTGAGGGCCGTGTTGCACCCTAGGACAGTGAACACCGCAAGCCCGACAGCGTCGGCAACAATTAGAAGTCTGTTGGGAATATTCGCAAATTGTGTGAAGCGCACGTAAGCGAACGTCAACAGGCCGAAGATCACCGCAACCTCCAGTGCGGTGGGATCGGTCACCCAATTAACCGGCTGGAGCCCTAGGCAAAGGTCTCTCAATGTTCCGCCACCGATTCCGGTCAAAACCGCGGCCACCACCACGCCGAACAGATCCATGCCCTTCCGGGAAGCCGCCAACGCGCCTCCAATAGCGAAAACCGCCGTCCCAAACAGATTCAGGTAATAAATCACTTACGCAACCTCCACTCGCAACTGGAGATATTTCGCCGCCGAGCTCGCATAGATCGAGGAGAATGATTATTTCAACTCTTTTCTGCGCACTCTGAGTTTTCTGCGGTGAAATCTTATTTTGCAACCTCCCCACGAAACTGAACGGCTATCGATATATCAAATTTTCGATATTTTTTCGCGGCAATCTGAGCTATTACCTGGAAAAAGCTCTGTAGTGCTCGTCAAGGACCCAAGAAAGAGAAGGCCCCCTTATGGACGCAGACTTGATAAGACGCCTCACTGAAATCTGCGGTTCAGACTATGTCTTGCACTCACCTGAAGCCATTGAGTTATATTCCCGATGCACAATTCCGTGGTCCCGGACCTGCGGAGCGGTGGTTTTGCCTGAAAATGTCGATCAGGTTTCTCGCATTGTTCGGCTGTGCAATGAGTTCAGAATGCCCGTTTGGACTTTCAGCCGCGGACACAACTGGGGTTACGGAACCGTACTTGCGCTGCAAGAAGGCGCTCTAATAATTATTCTCGAAAGAATGAACCGGATTCACGGAGTAGATGAAGAACTCTGCTATGCCGTAATCGAACCGGGCGTCAGCCAAGGGCAACTCAACGAGTATCTCAAAAACCGAGGTTCTCACCTATGGATTGATTGCACGGACTCATCTCCGGATGGCAGTCTTATCGGCAATGCCCTTGATAAAGGAACCGGGTACAGCCCTTACGGTGATCATTTCGGCCACCTCTGCGGTATGGAAGTTGTTCTTGCCAATGGAGAAATTATTACGACCGGAGGCGTATCCGGACAATGTCCTACCCGATACACGTATAAATGGGGCGTGGGACCTTTTGTTGACGGGCTCTTTGCTCAATCCAATTTGGGGCTGGTCACCAAAGCAGGGCTGTGGCTCATGCCAAAGCCGGAAGCATTCGAGATGTTCGCCTTTAGGGTCCCTGATCCCGGAAATCTTGCGCCGGTAATTGATGCTCACCGGGAAATGGGCCTGCGAAGAATTGTCAGCAATTGCCACGGTTTTAATGAGTTTCTCGCAGTGGCTCGCACTTTTGGCTATCCATACCACCTTCTTAACGGAAAACAATTCTTAGGTGAAAAAGATATTGAGCAATTGGCTGTCGAACAAGGACTGGCGCCTTGGACTTTTGTCGGGGGAGTCTATGGGAGTTCTCGACAGGTTAAGGCCCACAAAGCCGAAATCGTAAAATATCTTTCGTCGTTAGGGGAACTCGTCTTTATTGGCGACACTTCAGAAAAATTATTGAACTCGATAGTTCGCGGAGTTCGCAAACCTGGTGTGCAGGGAGCTGTTTATAGGGGCCTTAAGTCCATCTCCCATTTGTTTGTTTCCAGACTGTCTGCTGAGATGATGGAGTCATTGCTATCTGTGTACCCATTTCTTAAAGGTGAACCAAATGAGAGCGTTCTGGCCCTTGCCTATTTCAAAAACAAGGAGCGACAGCCAAAACAAAACTTAGATCCCGCTCGCGACGAGTGTGGCCTCATTTGGTTTGCCCCCATTCTCCCCGCCAGAGGGAAGGAAATTCAATCTTTTGTACAAAACATTAAGGAAGTTTGTGCGGGCAATCAGTTTGAAACCGCGGTCTCACTCATTCAGATAAATCCCAGAACTTTCCTTGTGCTTGTTCCACTATTTTTTAGCAAAAGAGACTCGGAAGAGGCGGAGCGCGCCCAAAGAACTTATGATCAACTTTGTGAACTTCTTAAAACACATCACTACCAGCAATATCGCTGCACCACGCCTCAAATGGAGAGACTCTTGGCATGCAATCCTTCCTATCAACATCTAATTAAGCAGATTAAACAGGCCCTTGATCCGAATCAGGTGATTGCGCCCGGACGGTACGGAGTTTAGAAATTGCCGAATGCAGTGATCCACTACCCCAAATTCCGGTACCGTCCCAATTCTGTGTACTGGCAGTCATTCCGGCCAACGCCGGAATCCATCCAGGTAATCGGGGGACTGGACCCCGGATCGGAGTCCGGGGTGACCCCGCGTTTCGCGGGGTCGAGACCGCTCATGGTGTCCCAAACTGACCCGCTACCACAATTCCTGCCATCTTTTTCTCAGTCGCATTTTGTGCTAATTGATAAGACTTGAGTATGGACGATCGCAGGGGACAAGAGGAATGAACCGGGATCAGTGGGAAGCCGTTTGCAGAAAATGCGGCCGATGCTGCTACGAGAAGGTGGATCTCGGCGGCGGGATAATTCACTACACTGACGAACCTTGCGTCCATCTGGACACTGAAACTAACTTGTGCAAGGTGTATGACAGACGCGACGAGGTCGAGCCGGACTGCATAACCCTCACCGAGCATCTGGTGCGCCAACTCCATTGGCTGCCGGAAGAATGCGCATACGTCGAACATGTCAGGCACAGGGATACTCTGGCCACAGTCCGGGAGATTGCTCGAACAAAGAAACGAAGCCGTAATTCCAAAGGGAGGCGATAATGGCAGTGAAGACTCTTAACGTCAACGAAGATATTTTGGGTGCAAACGACATGCTTGCCGAGAACCTGCGTGGCCGCTTCGAAGCTTCAAGGGTTTTCGTTATGAATCTCATGTCTTCTCCGGGTGCGGGAAAGACCTCAGTGATTCTGAAAATCATCGAGGCATTGTCGGCCAAGCACAAAATAGGCGTGATCGAAGGCGACATAGCCTCAGATGTTGATGCAAGGAAGATACAAAAGACCAACGTGGATGTGGTGCAGATAAACACACGAGGCGCGTGTCACCTGGACGCAAATATGATTCTCTCTGCCACGGAGAGCCTTGGTCTGGACGGAAAGCAACTTCTTATTATAGAAAATGTCGGCAATCTGGTTTGCCCTGCAGAATTCAAACTTGGGGAAAATATCAAGGTCATGATCCTCTCTATCCCGGAAGGACACGACAAGCCTCTGAAGTACCCCCTTATGTTCACAGAGTCCAATGCTCTGATTCTAAACAAAATAGATCTGTTGCCTCACACCGATTTCGACATGGAGGAATTGCGTAAGACGGTTTTGGCAATGAATCCCGCGATCCAGATCTTTCCCGTGTCTGCCAAGACCGGAGAAGGGATCAGCGATTTTACAGGCTGGCTCGAAAGCAAGATCAGCCCAACAGCTCTGTGATTACAGCTATAGCTCGGATAGCGATCTTATGCCTTCCTGATGCGTGAGCCCGTGAGTTGTCTCGGGAGGCCTGCTTTATGAAAGGAAACCGCTTAATGGTGTTTGACTCGTATTACCTGAGACCATGTTACCTGACAATAATGTTTGTATACGTATTTATTGCGATGTTGGCTGGTGAACTGCAATGCTAAACAGCTTTCGGATGCTGACATAGCCCGCGAGATTGTGGCGGAAAACAACAAAGTCATTATAGAGGAATTCCTCAAATATGAGCTGCGGGAGGTCAATGAGTACGCTGCAAAGCCTCTACTAAAGGCCCATCCCTCCCTGATATTTTTCATCAAGCAGGCTGACAGAGGTCCCTTGAAAAACCTCCTTTTTCTTGAAGAACAGACCCACAAACTCCAGGCCGCGCAAAAGAATATAAATTCTCTCCCGTATTCCATTTTATTCTCTGCCTCGGAAAAGAAAAAAATACTCGGGCTCCGCTCCACTGCGGATAAGATAATCTCATACGGCATCCCGCTTATGAAGCGAGACTTCTACAAGGTCATCCAAGCTGCTCACGAGCTGGCGGATAAGAAGAAAAAACATCCAATGGAACTGATTCCCGATCCTAATTTCAGGGATGCAATCTACAGGCAGGCCGAGGCGACCCCGGAGAGCTTGGACAAAGAGATGGGCGAGCTGTCGGAGGGCGAGCTTATCTGCATGAGGCTCGGGTGGACCTTGGAAGAAGTGAACCTGACCCGTTTGTGGCTCACGTTCAACGACAACCGCCTTCCGGAAAAGAATGACTACATGGCGTTCAGAAAAAAGCGTAGCGAGTACTTCCAGAAACGCCTTAAACGGATCTATGGAGAACCTGTCCCCGGAAAAGATGCCGCCAAGAAAAAGGCGGTTCGATAGAGCTCTGAAGGTTCATTCACGAAGGCCTGGTCTTGAGCACCCTTGTGTGAACCGACCGATTCGAACACTCTGCGTCCTGCCATAAAATGCTGCTGAGTGGCACCCGTGAAAACTTCATGGAAGAGCTAAAATGGCGTCTCTGATTCGCCTTGAAAAGGTGAGCAAATGCTATCACAGCGGGGGAGCTGCGGAAGTTTACCCGCTGAGGGAAGTGGACCTGGAGATCGTATCAGGGAGAACGGATTGTCCTGCTTGGAAAAAGCGGGTCGGGAAAGAGCACTTTCTTAAATCTTGTCGGAGGAGTGGATATTCCCAGCAGTGGTCGGGTCTTTTTTGAGGACGTTGATATTACATCCCTCTCGGCTCACGAACTTGCCCAATATCGCAGAAAAGAAGTGGGCTTTGTGTTTCAAGCCTTCAATCTGTTCCCAACACTGACAGTAGGGGAGAACTTGATGCTCCCGCTGGATTTGCTGGGCATCTCCGATGAAAGAAAAGCCCGAGAGACTCTTGACGCGGTCGGACTTGAAGGGCAGTGGGAAAAATTCCCCGAGCAGCTTTCCGGAGGAGAACAGCAAAGAGTCGCCATTGCCAGAGCATTGGTAAAGGAGCCTCGTCTGATCCTGGCAGACGAACCCACGGGCAACCTCGACGTCGAAACAGGAAATCTCATTCTGGCGCTGATCGACGAAGCTTGTCGCAAGAGAAATGCCACTTTAATTATGGTGACCCATAGTTCCGAAGCGCTCTGGTTGGCGGATCGCAAGTTCAGACTGAGATCGGGAAAATTGGTCAAAGAAGCTGGTGGCCCTGCAAACAACTTCTCAACCTCGTGATACACGCCACACATGAGCATCGCAACGCTGCTTAAATTCAATCTCCGGTACTATCGCCGCCATTCCCTTTTGTCGCTCCTCTGTCTTATGGGGATATCCCTGGGGGTCGGGGTTGTCGTGGCTGTGGAATTGATCAATGATTCTGCGCTGGCATCCTTCGCTCAATCTGTGGATTTCCTTGCAGGCAAGGCCACTCATTCCATTGTTTCCGGCTACGGGCGCATCGAAGATAGATTATTTGCAGAGGTCTGGAAGAATAGCTCCATTCAATCCGCCTCTCCGATAATCGAGGCTATGGCCATTACCCTGGAAACTGGGGATGAGCCCCTTCAGTTCATAGGCATCGACCCGTTTCTCGACGCGGAATTTAGAAAGTTTACACCCCGCGATTGGACCACGGCGCAGCTTACGGAGTTTGTGGCAGGCGAAATTCCTTCGGCGTACCTTTCGCAAGAATTGATGAGAAAATACCATCTCGGGATTGGCGCCACATTAACCGTTCTCACTGCGGGTATCGAGAAGAAGGTAAAAATCCTGGGCGGTATACCGCCGCGGACCGAAAAGGGGATCGGCGAAAACATGGCGATCATGGACATTTCCGCGGCACAGGAAGTTTTTGGCCGACAGGGATACCTGGATCGCATTGACATTATCTCAAGCGCAAATGATCACGATCTTGCCCGAAGCCTGCCGGAAAGCCTCAAATTAACCGACGCGAATTCCAGAAAATCCGCCTTAAACGCCATGCTTTATTCTTTTCAGTTGAACCTGGCCGCCATGAGCTTACTAGCTCTCTTTGTGGGCATTTTTCTCATCTACAATTTTTCGATGTTTTCAGTTTTATCGCGGCGGGAAGACATGTCTCTATTGTTGACTCTCGGCTCAGACCGCCGCGGCCTGGTTGGTGCGTTCCTTGCTGAATCTCTACTATTCGGTGCAGCAGGGAGTTTGATCGGTATCTTGTTCGGATTCTTAGTGGCGTGGTTGAGCATCGATAAAGTCTCTTCTACGATCAGCGAGCTATATTTTTACGTGAAGGTGCAGGAAGTCCATCTGACCATTCGCGTTGCATTGAGCGGGCTTGGCATTGGGTTCTTGGCTACTCTTCTAGGAACGGGCTTACCGGCTCTCGAAGTTGCTGTAACTCCCCCCGTACTCGGAATGAAGCGGCAATCCATTGAAGATCGCGCACACAACCTAAAAGGGTTGTTACTGGCTGCGGGTTTTGTTTGTTTTGCCGCGGCGCTTACCGCGGCATGGGCGTCTCGTTTTTCGATATTTTGGGGATTCGCTTCCGCCTTTGGCATGACTCTCGCTTTTGCACTGTTCACCCCTTCGATTCTCTCCCCCTTCACCCATTACGGGGGAATAGGTTTAAAGCGGATATTCGGCTCCCTGGCGGGCTTCCTCGCGGCGCGTACCATCCGAGCGTCGTTGAGCCGCACCAGCATTGCAGTGGCCGCGCTTGCTGTGGCGCTTTCCATGACCATAGGGGTGGACTTGATGATCTACAGCTTCAGGAATTCGGTGACTCAATGGCTGGAGGGATCGTTGCAAGGAGATCTGTACATTTCACCAGCCACAACCAAGTGGGACCATCCACTGCCCGAATCCTTGATTGCCTCATTGAACACGGACCCTAGCGTCGAAGCTGTCGAGCGCTATGCCACGTACGATATTTACCTGGATGGGAAGCCCGTGAAGCTGAGAGTGGTGGACGGCGCCGTGCTCGAACATCATTCCCGTTTTCATTTCTTGAAAGGTGGAAAAGGCGCCTGGGATGCTTTGAAGGCCGGAGGGGTATTTATCTCGGAATCTTTAAGCTACCGCTTCGGAATGGACGTTGGACAAAGTGTTCAACTGACAACCCCTGAGGGCAAGTCTTCGTTTCCCATAGTGTCTGTTATAAGGGACTATTCGTCGGACCAGGGGACGTTGCATATCGACCGTGCCGTGTATGAACGCATCTGGAAAGACCATCGCGTTCAATCCGCGGCTCTTTTTCTCAAGCCGGGCGCTTCTCCGGATGCGGTGCGTCGTTCAATAGTCGCGCAGTTTCCGGGTCTGGATAGGACCATAGCTTCCAACACGAGGATGAAGGAAGACATTCTGACCATATTTGACAAGACCTTTGCTACTACTGCGACGTTGAAGGGGGTTTCCCTGCTGGTGGCGTTGCTCGGGGTGGCCACGGCTCTGATGGCAATTCTTTTGGAAAGGGCAAGAGAAATGACTGTCCTGGGATATCTGGGCCTTACCCCGACAGAAATGGGCAAGATGAACGTTTTCCAAGCGATGATAATGGGCCTGGCCGCATTTTGCATTTCGGTCATATGCGGACTGATCCTCACCTATATCCTCATTTACGCCATTAATTATCGTTCTTTCGGTTGGTCCGTGGATGTCCATGTTAACCCATGGGTCTTTGTTAAGACTCTTCTCCTTACCGCTGCGGCAAGTCTTGCCTCAGCTCTCTATCCAACGTACAAATTGACCAGAACTGCCGTGGTCGGAGCCCTGCACGAGGAATAGGCGGACAAGCCGCTGTAACGCTTGTCGAAAGTAACTATTCAATTGCACGGGGAAGCTTCACGTAGGAAAGCAGGAGATATTTCACCGCAGAGGCCGCGGAGATCGCGGAGAACCACTAGGTGAATTCTTCTCTGCGCACTCTGCGGCCTCTGCGGTGAAATGTTTTTCTTCATTCTCGCCCCTCGACTGAACGGACGCTGTCGAAATAATCATGGACTTGATTCGGTCTGATAACTAAACTATTTTAGTGTGAACGGGTGACGACTTCAAAAAAAGGAGGCCTCGTGATGAACAAATCCGAAGTTCTGAAGGCCCTGGAATGGGTCGATCAGACAGCGAGAGACGGAGATGAGCTTCGCCTGGCCAAAGCGAAGCTAGCCCTGGAAGACGAACTGGCATCCGAAAAGAGTACCACTGCTCCCGAGTCCTCGTACAAACTTGCAGTCGAAAGCTTTGTCAGGAAGCACGGCCGGGAACCAATGGAGGACATAGCTCCGGAAGACTGACTATGCGGTGCGCATTTGGTGGTGTTCTCTGGATATCCGTTGTTCGCAGAAAAACTGCGTGGTGTATTGTAAGAATAGGGCCTCGAAACTAGATGGCCCATAGTGAAACGTAGGCACGGGTATGGATAGCGTCGCATCAGTCGACGGTGTTCCGATCAGGCTGACCGAAGAACGCTGGTTTCATATCGTCGAGAACCACGACGACATGGCTGGCCATTATGATGATGTCTTGGAAACCGTTGCTGATCCCGATCTCGTGCTATCAGGGCATGGTGGCTCTTTGATCGCCGTTCGTAACTTTGGACGGCGACGATACCTGTTCACTATCTACCGGCAACTGGGTCGTGACGAGGGGTTTGTCATCACAGCTTATTTCGGAAGCAAGGTCAATCGGAAGAAGGCCATATGGAAAAAAACATAGCTTCTCAGACGATACAGTCGGTTACACAAGCCGTCCCGTTGTTGCTGAAGTTTCCGGAAGGACGCTTCTGGGTGGATTATGACGCGGAGGCAGATGTCCTCTACATCAGCTTCCGTCATCCCCAAAAAGCAACGGACACGGAAATGACAGAGGAAGGGATCTTGTTGCGCTACAAGGATGACGAGCTCGTCGGGATAACGATTCTGGATGCATCAACACGCTCTCAATAAGACAAAAGGCAGCATTCCACCACTTGTACTCCTCCCGGCCTCTGGCTCAAGCGAACTCGAACCACGCCGGACTCATTGAAAGGTATTGGAATGAGCACTTTAGCATTTGAGCCGCGTGCCAAGAAAGTATTATTTTATGCGGATAACATGTGGGTGGAACTCGCTGACGGCCGTCAGCTTGGAGTCCCTCTGGCTTACTTTCCTCGACTCCTCGATGCAACCCAGGCTCAAAGGGATGGCTACATAATCAGTGGTGGAGGTACTGGACTCCATTGGGAAGAACTGGACGAGGACATATCAGTCAAATTCCTCTTGCAAGGCATTGGCGACCGGACCCGGCCTGCAAGGAAGGCATCCTAATCCGTTCGAACCCAAATTTCGGATAATCCGTCCCTCAATTGCGGAGTACCACGTGCTCTTTTCACATCAGTGCTGTAAAACGGAACCCGTGCCAGTGTGATGCCGTACAAGCGTCGCCGCTCGGATTGGCGTCGTTGTTGCCCCAGTGACCGATCCTGTACCCGTTTCGCAGACGTCTTATACGGCACTCGTAGCGAAATCCGGCATGATATACGGATCAGCATAAACAATGTTATGCGTATGTAAATATAAGAAATTATTAAGTCAGGAGGGACAAAAGCTATGGCGACAAATCCCGATTTCATTTCTCCTTGCGGTCTTTATTGCGGTGTCTGTGCCATTTACATCGCCCACCGCGACAATAACATCAAACTTAAGGAGCGGCTGGTGAATCTTTACAAGGGAAGAACTCCCGGCAAAGGCACGCTCCCTAACAGCGAAGCCCTGTCCATAGAAGACATTCGGTGCCGTGGTTGCTTATCAGATGAACAATTTATGCATTGTCGCCAGTGTGAGATCAGGAACTGCACAAAAGAGAAAGGATACACCGGGTGCCATCAATGCAATGAATTTCCTTGTCACCACATTGACAATTTCTCTATGGCCGTTGGCAAGAAGGTTATTCTCAGGGCTGTCCCGTATCGACGAGAATTCGGTACTGAAAAATGGATTCGAGACGAAGAGGCCCGCTATATATGTCCCGAGTGCGGCAATAGAGTTTTTCGTGGCGCGATGAAATGTAATCAATGCAAAGTGCAATTAGATCTGGACTGATCCATTCAATTGAGCCCGCATAACATTTTTTTTGCACGCGGACTGGTGTTCCGACGCGCTCCGCACCGGCCGGTGAAAAATGCGTTATGTGATAGGAGGATAGATGCCAAGCTTGCGGAGCCGTCTGCTTCTTTTCATGTTCAAATACCGTCATTTATTCCGTTTTCGCCTGAAAAGAGAGATAATTGACTGGAATACGAATTCATCGATTCATCGTTTTCGCCAGGAATGTGAAAGAGGTGCAGCCAGGTTCGGCAAGATACCGGCTGGGGTCGAAGTCTCGCCTGTCACCATCGACGGGCTCTCAGCCGAATGGATCCTGCCTTCTCAGGCGACTAAAGACAAAGTGATATTCTTCGTTCATGGCGGTGGATATGTGTCGGGCTCATGCTCCGATCACCGAGTGCATGTTGCCAAGTTTGTCAAAGGTAGCAATATTGGCGCTTTGCTGTTTGAGTATCGTTTGGCACCCGAACATCCTTTCCCTGCGGCACTCCATGACTCAGTGACAGCGTACCGCTGGTTGCTTGCCCAAGGTGTTTCGTCTTCCAACATTGTATTCGCTGGAGACTCTGCAGGCGGAGGTCTATGTTTGGCAACGTTACTTGCCCTTAGAGATCAAGACATCCCCCTTCCTGCCGCAGCGGTGGCGATCTCTCCCTGGACCGATCTTAAATGCACAGGGGCATCCTACCGTAGCAATGCCAGGAAATGTCTTTCCCCCGAGGGAACATGGACCGCTTTCAGCAAGCACTACGTGGGCGATCATGATCCCGGCTTGCCGTGGATATCTCCTCTGTACGGGGATCTACGCGGTCTTCCACCCATTATGATCTATGTAGGAGGAGATGAAATCCTTCGCGATGACTCGGTCCGCTTTGCGGAAAAGGCGAAAGGCGCGGGCGTGGATGTCACATTAAGAGTCGGGGAGCGGCTGTTTCATTGCTTTCCAGTGTGCGCTCCCCTTTTCCCGGAGGCAACGCAGGCAATGGACGAGATTTGCGCTTTTATAAAGATGCGCGTTATGCATGAAGCTAACCCGCATAACGGGGCTGTGCAGCCGACTCGTTAGACTCGCGGGGCTTCTCATACTGAACCGGATAATGACGGGACCGGCATTTGCCAATGGAGACATCAATGATCTACATGCACTGTCGTATTCGCGTATCTGATTTCGTAAAATGGAAAGCCGAGATGGATGCAGACGCACAGGCCCAACTTGATGTTGGGTTGCATCTAAAGTATTTATGGCGTGGAATTGAAGATCCGAATAGTGCCTTTTTCATACTTGAAGTTGACGACGTAGAAAAGGCCAGGGCCTTTCTCAACCCGAAAGATGTTGCGGAGGCAAGTGAAAAGGCAGGTGTCTTAGATTTCGAGTGGCAATTCGTCGAAAGCGTCGAACTCAAGAATGCCTAACGCCGCGGCCTAGCCGATCAATCCGCATCCGCTTCGGTCCAATCGGCGGCTGAACTGCGGCGTGCAGCACAACCATTTTTGGAGAGTGTATCTTGATACCAAAGCTTGTCTGGACGTGCCTGTTAGGAGTAATCATGCTCACCTCAGCTCAACCGACGCACGCGGAACGAGGCAACCCGATGGTGGAATTTGAAGGCCAAACCATCGATGCCATGATCGGGGCATTCATGAAACTGCACGGCATCCCCGGGATGACCCTTGCCATCGTGCAAGCCCCGTACATCCCACGGGTCGTTGGGTACGGAGTGTCCGATGTCGAAAAAGGGTTGCTGGCATCGCCGAAAACTCTTTGGAATGTCGGCCAGATGACGCAAGCCTACACGGCCGTGGCGATCATGCAATTGGTTGAAGCCGAGAAAATGACCTTGGATGACCCTGTCGCTAAGCATGTGGGCGACCTACCCTCGGCATGGCAACCCATCACGGTGCGGCAACTCATGGCTCATATTTCGGGTTTGCCGGACTACACGAAACAGGCTGCCTTCAACCCTGCCCAGGAGTACAAACCCGGCGAAGTTATCGCTCTGGTGAAGAAAGTTCCCCTGGCCTTCCAGCCGGGCACGCAGGTCGCGAATAGTGCCACCGACTTTTTCCTGCTCGGACTGGTGGTCGAAAAGGTCAGCGGCGTGAGCTACGAAGCCTTTGTCACAAAGAACCAGATCGAACGTCTGGGGCTGAAGAACACCCTGTTCGCGTCGACGTTGCCTGGCGTCAAACAAGAGGCGGTCGAAAAAAATGACTTCAAACACAAGGAGTTCTTGAGCGAGCTGGCCTACATCAATCCCACCGAAATGGCCACCGGGTACACAGAAAAAGACGGCAAGCTCGTACCCGTTAAACAGAATAGTCAAAGCGCTTGGTATGCAGACGCGGCGGTGCTTGCCTCGGCCGAGGACATCAGCCTGTGGGACATCGGGCTCGCGGGTAACCTGCTCGTCAGCAAAAAGGAAAACCGTGACTTTCTGTACAGCGCGGTCAAATTGAACGACGGAACAGTAGTGCCCGCGCATTGCGGCTGGCGGTTCCCCGGTCACAAGGGGCTCATGGACATCGAGGGGCACGTGCCCGGATTCTCCTGCTACCTGAGCCGCTTTACTGGCAAGGCCGAACTTGTCTGCGTGACGCTGTGTGCCAACAAGGAAGGGGTGGACCTCACCGCACTGGCCCGTCTTATCGCCGGGGCTTTCAACCGCAAGTTGGGGCCTCCTGTCGGGCCGAAGGTCATGAGGTGCCTGGAGAGTTGCTATCCGGTCCAGACCACGGTGAATCGCCTTGAAGCGTTTCTCAAGTCCAAGGGTGTCGATATCGCTGCGAGGATCGATCACGCAGCCGCGGCAAAGAAGAAAGGCCTGGAGTTGCTGCCCACGGAAGTGTTGGTCTTCGGCAACCCCGCTGTGGGGACTCACCTGATGCTCAGCCGCCCAGGCATCGCGCTAGACCTGCCTTTGCGAGTCGTGGTTTGGCAGGAGCCTGATGGTACGGTGTGGCTAGGCTACCATGACGTGGCGGATCTGGTTGAACGATATGGGATTGCTGACCGCGCGGATGTGGTGGCCCTGATGCGGACGGGCCTGGCAGCGGCTTTGAGGCACGCGATCGTTCCTTATTGACTTTCGTAACGTGCCGGATGTCAACGGATGTTATTCTTGGCACTTGCTGTAAGCGGACGAATAAATGCTGCCTGGTAGTCTACCGAAAAGGGTTGTAGTCGGGATCGAGATTCTTGCTTATCGCGGCTCGTGTCTTCTCCATAAGCTCCGGCAAGTCCTTTTCAGTCAGGCCCTCAGTGGCAATGGGATCGCCCACGGTCAGGGTAACGTGTCCCGGGCGAAACACTATGGTCTTTTTAGGCAGAACCTTAAAGGCGCCGTTACAAGTGACCGGTAGAATAGGGATGCCCGTCTGAACGGCCATCATGAATGCACCCTTCTTGAAAGGCTGGAGATTCCCATCCGAGGTCCTGGTCCCTTCCGGGTAAATGAGCACCGACCAGCCGCCAGCTAGTTTTGATACCCCGTCCTTGAGGCTTCTCACAGATTGTTGTCTGTCCGACCTGTTCAAGGAAATCGCTCCTGTCGCGCCCAGAGCCCACCCAAACATCGGAATCTTCAACAGCTCCCGTTTTATTACCCACCGAAAGCGTGGCGGAAGCGTCGTGACCAGGGCCAAAATATCCGCGTTTCCTTGATGATTGGGAGTTATTATGTACGAAGTGCCCGGCACTATCTTGTCGGCGCCATAAATTGAGCAGGTCAGCCCCATAGATCTGGAAACCATCCGGGCCCACAAGCGCATAAACCAATATGGATAACCGCCTGTTTTGTCAAAGATGCTTGTGATAATCAGCGGAGGTGCGATGATGGTAGTTATGATCGCTACCGCGAAAGCAGTCCAAACTATCCATGGCAATTGTCGGAAAGAGATGCGCAACTTTGACCTCCTTGCGGCCAAGCATCCAGGTAATCATACGTGTTTTGGATTCGATACAGGCGAATGCAGGGCTTCCGCATCTTTCAGGTTGTAGAGGGCCTTGAAGCATGCCAAGACGTGTCTCCGGGAGGCTATCCCTCGAAATATCGCTTTTTCCTCAGTTGTACAGTATATAGCACTGAGAAGCGTAACCTGCATACGCCTTTTGTGCCGAGCAAGTCTCTTTATCAGAACAGTATCGTGGGACAGCTACTTTGGGAGGATGGCCGGCGTCTCGGGCCGTAATTATCCGAACCGCAACTGAGACTCTAATGCCATCCCTTTGAAGATTTGATGGACTCGCCCGAGAGCCGGACGACTGACCGGGCAGGAGATCATGAGACGTCATGAACGGTGTCAAACAGTATAGTATGCAAAGAGAAGACCTATCAAAGCTCAAAATTGCCCCCGATGAAAGATGGTCGCCTAGGAAGAGAAAATCGAGGATTCCTGCATGGTGGGTCATTCCCGTGGTTCTTGCCGCGCTCATTCTCGCTTACCTCGCATGGTCCGGTCGGCTCACGGCGGCTGTTGATGTGAAAACAGCAAAGGTCGCTCGTATGTTTGCATCACGTGCTCTGACAACTCTGAACGCCAGCGGCTACGTTGTGGCCCAGCGCAAAGCCGCTGTTTCTTCAAAGGCCACAGGGCGGCTGGAGCATCTCTACGTGGAAGAGGGAAAGGTTGTCAAACAAGGAGACATTGTCGCCACTCTGGAAAATCAAGACCTCAAGGCAACACTGGATGAGGCTCGCGCCAACGTTAAAGTGGCTCAAGCTGCACTAGCTAATGCCGAAGCAGAGTTGCAGGACGCTACGCTCAATTACAACCGCCAAAAGGCTCTGCGGGAAACAGGATCAGTGTCGATCCAATCTTTCGATGCAGCGGAGGCCCGGTACAGAAAGGCCGTCGCCATGACAACTTCTGCGCGCTTTGGAGTCGACCGCACAAAAGCATCCGTAGAGGTGGCTGAGGTGAATCTCGAATACTCACTGATTCGCGCTCCTTTTGACGGCGTGATCCTCACCAAGAATGCCGATGAAGGCGAAATAGTAGCTCCCTTTGGAGCAGCAACAAATGCTAAAGCCGCGGTAGCCACTATGGCCGACCTGAGATCGCTCATGGTGGAGGTGGACGTGGCCGAATCCAGTCTGGAAAAGATTAAGGTGGGAGGCTCGGCTGAAATTCGCCTCGATGCTTTTCCCAACGCTCGTTTCCCCGGTACGGTTCACATGATTGTACCTACCGCAGACCGCTCCAAGGCAACAGTTATGACCAAAGTGAAGTTCAATCAGCTCGACCCAAGGGTCCTTCCGGAAATGAGTGCTAAAGCAGCGTTCCTGTCGAGACCGTTGAAAGATGATGAAGAAAGACCGTTCCTCGGCATTCCGCTGTCAGCAGTCAAGAAAACCGGCAAACAGGACATCGTGTTCAAAATCAAAGATGCCATTGCGTATTCGGTTCCAGTGAAGGTGGGTAGGAGTTGGGACGATACCGTGGAAATACTTTCAGGTCTAAATGAAGGAGACACGGTTGTGCTCAGTCCCGGTGAGCGTTTGGAAAGCGGTCGGCGGGTCAGCGTGAAGGAATGAACCGCCAAGAGTCAGATTCATTGCCGTTGGTTCTCATTGAGGGTCTGAGCAAGTCTTACATTCGAGGCGACCAGGAAATCCCCGTGCTGAGAAACATGTCTCTAAGGGTGGAACCTGGAGAATTTCTTGCCCTTATGGGCCCTTCAGGATCTGGAAAGACGACGCTGTTGAACCTGATTGCGGGCATAGACAGAGCTGATCAAGGGATCCTGAGGATCGCCGGCGTGGATATATCTGAACTGGGGGAATCGGAGTTGAGCGCCTGGAGAGCTTCTCACGTAGGCTTTATATTCCAGTTTTACAATCTTATTCCTGTTCTCAGTGCGTTTGAAAACGTTCAACTTCCGCTGCTGTTGACCTCTCTAAGCCGCAAAGACCGCAAAAGCCACGCTATGGCTGCGCTGGAGGCGGTGGGACTTTCCGACAGAGTGGACCACTACCCTTCGCAATTGTCGGGTGGACAACAACAAAGAGTGGCCATCGCTCGAGCGCTTGTCACGGATCCCCTCATCCTTGTGGCCGACGAGCCCACCGGCGATCTGGATAAGAAATCCGCCTCGGACGTGCTTAACCTGTTGGGACAGCTCAACGAGGCCTTCCACAAAACCATCGTCATGGTAACCCACGATCCCCGTGCAGCGAAAAAGTCAAGAAGGATACTGTATCTCGACAAAGGGGTGCTGGCAGACTCTCCGAAGAATAGTGTCTGCTGAAATCAGCTCTAGCGCAGCGCGTACACGTTGCATGATGGCACAGATATGCCGAAGGCCAGTCCCTGCACGGATGAATCCCGCGTGCGGCGCGGGACACATCCGTGGCACCAATATTTCACGCATTTTCGTGCTTCGTCGTGGCGCTCGACACGATGCGAACGGCTAATACCATTTCGCGGTCAAACAATGAAAAATCCGGTAAATCCGACACGGATCTGACAAAGCCCAGATCCGTGGCACCCAAGACCGGAAGTTGACTGGATGCTGGGCGCCACTGACCTGGACACTATCCTGGGGTCCAGGTCAGTGCCGTTTTGCTGCAACCGATTCTCACTTTATGAGAGCGAACTGGTATCAGACGAGCCGTCTACAACTCTTTGTGGCGGGCTATGTTCTTGAAGTATTCATCCTGATTCAATGTAAGCAAATCTTCCAAAAGACCGGTTTCGCCGGTAATCCTTTCAATCTCATTGGCAAAAAATTGTCTCAGCACTCTGTTTTGTCCCGGCCTCCTTCGATCTTTATTCTTATAAAACGCCTTTAGATAAACATGTATTCGTGCGTAGCAGTTCTCGAGGTGATCCAGGTCTTCGCGCACCATCTGCTCGTAGATTTCTTCTCTGGGCATATCGGGATTTTCTTGCAGCATTAACCACTTTTCCCGTATATGGTCGCTCTTCGATATAATGTGTGAAACGTACTGATTTATTTCATCAAAGGTGCCGTCATCAGCCAGTACCTGAAGTATGTTGTCCTGAGATCCGGGCCGTTTACCTTTCGGGCCGCCGGATACGCCTTCGGAGCGGTCTTCAGAGTCTTGCCACAATTCCGAATCGTCGCTGGATTTGGCAACAGCTAGCTTATCCAGTTTTCGTTGTACGGTCTGTCTCATAAAAGCGGGGGATCGCTCAACAAATCTTCGGAGCTGATTGCCGTAAAGTGTCGAGAGAATGCGATAACCAACATCCATCGAGCTGTTAAGCATCGAAAAGACGGCCACAGTTCGGCGATCTTCCAATGACACCAATTGCAGCATAATCTGTTGCACCGTAGGAGTAAGGTAGAATTTGACCGTCTTGCCATTATCCGTCAACTTTTTCGCGTAGATACGGAAGATGTCGTCTGGGGCGTCCGAGCGGACTTCAAACTGGAACCCTACCGTTAGTCGCCCCTTATCACTTAGAACCTTCGCGGCGACCGCGTCGTCTATACGGCTCTTTTCCAACAGGAATAATTCGCGCAGGCGATTGCCCCTGAGCGCATTAGAGGTGAATGAATCAAGGCGGCTCAGGGCCTGCTCAATGATCGCGGCATACTTATCATCTATGGTCAGATCGGGAATGATCTGTATGGCATAACTGCTCGAATTCATGGGCCCTTATACTGGTCCCGGAACTGTCACGCCCCCTGCGGCTCAGGATCCTTCCTAGGGTCCCTGCGCAAGAAGTCGTTCATTCGGATTACCTTGTCGTCGCCGGGGAGGGAGTTCTTGGGGTTGTCTTTGCCTTCTATGGTCTCTACCAGATGTTTTAGATCCGGGTCTCTGGCGAGGGCTTCATTTATCTTCCGGTCTAGTTCAATGGATTTTTGGTTCAGGGGCTTTACTGAACAGTGCATTCCGACAGCTTCATTTAAAATGGAAACCAGCTTCGCCACGACTCTGGGGCTCTTCTGGAGATAGGCAGGCACATGTCCCCACAGGCTCACCGCTTCCACTGCAGCTTCTGAACATGCTCGTATCAGATAAGAATGGATGCTAACAGGACCCTGGTATTCGGCAGCACGCATGCCATGTCCAAGTTCAATGGTTCCTGCTACGGCAGTGGGAGTGGAGCCTACGACGGTAATGAGAACCGGACCGGAATGCGAAATCGTGTCCTGGACTCCTCCGATGGTGTAAAATCTTTGGATGTTTAGTTTCCCCATGACGTCCAGAAGTCCATCCGCATAACTCCGCCAGTTCAAATCGGGCTCTCGTGCCAACAGAAAAACCAAATCATGGTCTCCCTCAACATTGCTCCAGTAAGTCAGCTCGGTAATCATCGGCTCCAGTTCATGAATGATGCCGTCCTCGATCTGAGCCACGGGCCGGTCGGCCGTGTAATGAACAAAAGCCTCGTCGCTAATATTTGCGGCTGTTTTCGGCTGCAGCGTTTCGATCAAAAACTGAAGCGTACCGCTGGAGACACCTCCGGCATCTGACCACCCTCGGAATCCCGCTACCATGATAGGGGCTTTCAGTTGGGGGATCTTATGCAAATCTACACCCGACCATGACCGGTCGTTGTCGAACATTTTTCCTTGCCCCTCCAGCCAACTTTCATTGTAACCCCCTTACACAGTTTAGAGCAAGCGTAGATATGGTGGCCGGAAGGTTGTTTCAATCGATTGGGGAAAACTTATCGAGCGCCGAAACGTACCTCGTTCTTGCCGTACTCTTCCAAATCGAGGGTCACATGTTGATATCCCAGTTCTTTAAGCTTCGCTAGTATTTTTTGTCTAAGATTGTCTCCTAAGAGGATCAAGGAGAGGCCGGAGCTGTCTGTGACGATTCGCGCTAAAGTCTGGTGATGGCGCAATCGAACGGTAGCCAGACCGCACTCTTTCAGAAACGATTCGCCCTGGCGAACCATCTCCAGGGCTTCCAGAGTGATCGACTGCCCAACGGGAATACGGGTAGCGAGGCAAGGCTGAGCACGTTTTTCTGCCAAGTCTGAAAAGCCGGCTTTTCTCAGGAATCTCCGCACGTCATCTTTGCCGATGCCGGCCTCTGCGAGCGGACTTGAGATGCCCAGTTCCGCCAAGGCGCGCATCCCCGGGCGATCCTCGGGCACATCATCGCTTTGAGTGCCGTCGAATATGATGGAGCCTGGTACCTGGTCCGACAACTCTTTCATAAGGGTGTAGCGGATACGCTTGCATCTGTAGCAGCGATCCCAAGGATTGCTCATGAACTCGGAGTCGTCACATTCACTAGTGGGGATCACTAGATGTCTTACCCGTAAATCCGACGCGAATCTTCGCGCTGATTCCTCTTCTTCCGGAAAAGAAGTAGGAGAGGTCGCTGTCACGGCCGTGATTCTCTCCGATCCAAGGGACTGGACAGTCTCCCAAAGAAGCAGACTTGAATCCACTCCACCGGAAAATCCAATAAACACTCGTCCGCCACCCGCTTTGGCTAACGTTTCGAGGATGATTTCTCGGAGCCGTTGCTCTTTCTGAGCCACAAAAGACTCTTTCTGGGTTTTCACTGGTCGCCGTCCTTGCCGGGCCAAATCGAGTACTTGGTTGCAAGTTCGATGACGCATTTCGGAAAGCTTTGGTGGGACAGGCATCTTGCCTGTCTATCGAAATGACAGGCAAGATGCCTGTCCCACCAATACCATGGTCTCGAATCCAAGAATACGTCCCCGGATTACCAACTGGACCACTTAGGCCCCTCCGGCCAAATCTCTGAACCTATTTTATCCATCCGCCCCCGATGACTCTGTCTCCCGAATAGAGGACCGCGGCCTGCCCGGAAGCTATTCCCGATTGGGGCTCGTCAAACTCAAGTTCCGCATTATCCATACAAAAATTGACCACGGTTGTCGGCACAGCTTTTGCCGTCGAACGTACCTTCACGTGGAACCGTTCACCGACGGACAGGCCGGAAGACACTAACAGATTCATCCCTCCCAGTCGCAACCTCGGTACAAATGTCTCATCCTTTGTCCCCACCACAATTGTCTGCGTGCCCGAATCTATTCGAATCACGTAATGCGGCCTCGGTCCGCAAATCCCCAGGCCCCTTCGTTGTCCAACGGTATGACCTGTTATTCCCTTATGCTGCCCAAGAATATTTCCTTGCAAATCCACTATGTTACCCGAGTATGGCTCTATTCCGTGAGACGAGAGAAAACCTCGATAATCACCGTTGGGTATGAAGCAGAGATCTTGCGACTCCCCGGATTCCCAAACGGAGACGCCTGCGCTCTTTAGGAATTCTCTCACCTGGTTCTTCGTGAGATCTCCCAGTGGAAAGAGAACCTTATTGAGCATATCCCTGGTCATCATGAATAGAAAATAAGACTGATCCTTACCCCTGTCCTTCCCGACAAGTAGCATGGGTTCTTCACTTGTTCCTGCGACGCGCGCGTAGTGTCCCGTCGCCATCTTTTCGGAACCTAAAGCGAGCGCGTGGTCGAGCAAGAAGCCCAGCTTGATGAATCGATTGCAAATCGGGCACGGCGACGGTGTAAGACCCTGAGAATAGCTTTCCAGAAAGGGGCTTACAACAAGTTCGGAGAACTCCCCGGACAGATCCACCAGGTGAATGGGAATGCCGATCTCGTGCGCGGCTCTTTGCGCGGATATCCAGGTAGCTTCGGATTGCGAGTGCAGGCGCATGTGGAGACCTGTCACGTCATGGCCCTCCTTCTTCAGAAGAAGGGCTGCGGCCGTGCTGTCCGCCCCGCCGCTCATGGCTACAGCCACTCGCATCTATGAGTCTCCTTTGGGCATGCTGTGAGATACCGACTTGTGCATTCAATTTCGCAGGGAGAATTAGGATTATCTCCGATTATGTCATTGCGAGCGCAGCGAAGCAATCTGCGGTGGGATGAGTGTCCCGCCGTCGTCATTCCCGCCGCGGACTGTAGGGGCGCCGCTCGCTGCGCCCTTATTTAGGGCGGTTCTCGAACCGCCCCTACGAGACCCCGGACCGGAGTCCGGGGTGACAAATGACCGTTGTGGTGCCATTAACGTGAAGTGAGGGTCGTCCGTGAAGCACGGATGAGCTACGCACATCCGTGGCACCAACAGTCCCACCGATGAGATCGACTCGTCGTTTCACCCCTCGCATCGGAAGGATCCCCTCACCCTGCCCTCTCCCGCCAGGGGCGAGGGTTTTCGGAACCCCCTCCCTCGACGGGAGGAGGAAGGGGAGGGTGATAACCTGCCTAAAATACACACCATGCCCGTGACGAGTTGGGGCCTTTGCCCTCCGCCCACTCATCTACCTATCATTGAGGTCCTCGGGTCGCGGGGGCTTGGTAAGAATATGGGTTCGGATTGGGCTGCTGAAAAGACCGAGGATCTTCCCGCGGGTTCAGGTTCTGCTGATGTGGTTGATTCAAACCGCTGCGGGCCGGCTGGGGATTGCCCATTGATGGGCGGACTGGAGCTTCTGAGTCTGAAAGGTATCCGGTTTGGGCAGGAGGACCCACGTTTAGGTCACCACTAGGCCCTCGCGGCCCTTCAGGCTGGCCGGGCGGCGCTCCTTGCAGGGGAGGCCCCTGTTCCGGAAAGAGGTTTCTGCCGTCCATGGGATGTATCGGCGCTGTAGTTCCCGGGTACAACGGATACGGCCCAGGTTGAGGCTGACCGACCTGTTGATAGCCGTATGGGGTCTGGTCGGTCGGTAGACCGGGAAAGGGCAATCTGTACGCTGCGAGCGTTTCCGGTGTATCAATCGGGCACAGGACAAGTGTCTTGCCCGCGAAAGGGGTGTACACGGGCTCTCGCACCGGTTTCGGGGAGAATCCCTCTGTGGGACTCCCAGCGAATGTGAGCATTTCCTTGAAAGTTACATCCGGCGGGACGGGAAACTCCTTCTCCGGCCTATTTTTCAGAACCTCCGCCATGAAGTACCCCCAGACGGGGAGAGCAGCTCGGGCCCCCTCCTCTCGGCTACCCAGGGGTCTCTTTTCGTCGAACCCGACCCAAACCCCGGCAGTGAAATCAGGACTGAACCCGATAAACCAAGTATCTTCAGCATTGTTAGTGGTGCCGGTTTTGCCCGCCAGGTCTTTGCGTTGCACATATTTGACCATTCGAGCACCAGTCCCTACCTTCACTCCGCCCTGGAGAAGCGAAGTCATAATGTAAGCGGTTTGCGGAGACATTGCTGCGCTCACCCGCTTTGAAGGCTGAGTTGAGGTCTCTTCAGCAGGGACAAGTGCCTCAGAGGCTTTTTGTTTGGGTCCGTCATTCCGTTTCCGCACCCGAGGGTTGGCCGGCTCACCCATCGGCATCGAGTCATCTTCAGCAGTCCTGAACTCGTCCCGGGGGATTGGACGCGGAATCTCGGAATCGTCCAGCAACGGGATTTCAGTGTTATCTTCCAGGACATTTCCGTACCGATCTTCTATTCGTTTGACGAGAACAGGCTCGACATGGATCCCGCTGTTTGGAAAGACTGTGAAGGCCGATGTCAACTGAAAGAGGCTTACTTCCGAAGTCCCTAAGCTGAGCGAGAGGTTTCGACCCAGGCTCGATGTGATTCCCATTTTCCCGGCCATTGCGATGACAGGGTCAAAACCCACGTCCATCAGGATCTTTATCGTGCAAATGTTTCGAGAAAGCTCCAAAGCGCGGCGCAAACTCAGCGGCCCCAGGAAGCTGCCGCCTGCGTTCTTCGGTTCCCATTCCTCTCCCTCCTCTTTCCCGTCGAGGTCCACAACTATCGGCTCATCCACGATGATCGTGGCAGGACTGTAGCTTTTCTCTTCGAGAGCTGCGGAATAGATGATCGGTTTGAATGAGCTTCCCGGTTGACGCTTTCCCTGAGTTGCCCTGTTAAACTGGAAGTGCTCCCCAGAGGCGCCCCCCACGAGGGCACGCACGTAACCGGTTCGATTTTCTATTGCAACCAGAGCCCCCTGGAGCTTCGGGTCATCATCCGGGACAAAGAGGGGCGTTTCATCCACAAACCCGCCGAATCTGAGCGCCAGCACATGGCCGACCTTGTAAATCGGTTTGGGCTCATTGACGCGCACAATTCCTCTCAAACGTTTGCTCAGCGCGACTTGAAGCTCAATTTCCTTGTTTCTTTCGCGTCACCACCTTTACAACAACACCCTGATAGATTTTGCCTTCTTGCAACTCAGGGGTGTTGCGCTTTTGAAGCAGGTCTGAAATCTGATCCTGAGGGACGGTCCTTAGAATGGCCAGATGTTTCTGGCGACCTCTTACCTCCGCCAGGCCTTTCTCCATAGCTTCCAGGGCCTTGCGCTGATAATCGATCCTGCAAGTGGTGAACACCTGCAGCCCTTCGTTAAGGAGTTTATCCTCGCCGTACTTGCTTATGATGTAGCGCCTAACGGCTTCTGCAAAGTCCGGCACTAGATCAAACGGTCGGGACGCCTCCCTTTTGAAATGGAGCTGCTCAGTCTTAGCCTTCTGGTACTCTTCCTCATTAATAAACCCGGCTTTCAGCATACGCGCCAGCACCGTTGCCTGCTTTTGGCGGGCGACTTCCTCGTTCTTGAATGGATTGAAACGGGCCGGACCTGCCACCAGGCCGGCAATTAAAGCAGCCTCTGCGACACTAAGATGCTCCACCGGCTTGTCAAAGTAACATCGGGCCGCTGCCTCCACTCCATAAGAGCTTTCGCCGAGATAAATTTCGTTGAGGTAGACGTGGAGGATCTTTTGTTTTGCCCAAACTTTCTCCAGTTGGAGGGCAAGAATAATCTCCTTGATTTTTCGTGAGAACTTTCTTTCCCGGCTCAGAAGGAAGTTCCGGGTAACTTGCATGGTGATGGTACTCCCGCCCTGCACGATCCGCCCGGCACTGACGTTACGCACCATGGCCCGAACCAAGCCGGACCAATCCACACCGGAATGTTCAAAAAACCTGCCATCTTCTGAGGCAAGAAATGCATTGACAACATGAGGCGGTATCTGAGCAAGGTCGACGACAAACCTCTTCTGCTTATAAAAAATTCCGATTACCGTCCCGTCATCCGCATAGAATGTGGATACCGTCTTGGGCTGGTACGAGGCCAATTCCGGAATTTCCGGGAGGTTACGTGAGAAGACTATATAAGTGCCCAGAGTGGCGCCTGCCAGAAAGACAGGGATTTCAAGAACCACTATTAGAGGAACAAGAAAAAATATCGTGAATAGTAATCTGCTGACAAGCCCTTTGCCGATCATGATTAACCTGATTGCGATCCTTTGCGGTTCATTCCTCGGAGCCCATTATAATGTAGTGAATCGGAAATGTCTTTACACCGGTAGTAGCGAGTGGCGCTCCCTTCATGTGGGCCTCAAAATAAGCACGCGTTAGCCCTCTTTTGTAAAGGGTGGCTGGGTAGATTTTGACTTAACACCCTGAAAATCCCCCTAAATCCCCCTTTAAAAAAAGGGGGACTTTGAATGTCACTTGGTCCGTAGCGTTCACACCTGAATCACCATTAAATCCTTGGCCTTGACGATCTCTCCTGAGAAAAACGCTGCGGCCTGAGTAACTATGTCCACTTCCTCGCACGGCGGATAAAAATGCGTAAGCACAAGCTTTTTTGCACCTGCCCGTGCGGCTGTTCTCCCCGCTTCCGAAGGAATAAGGTGCCCTGCGGTCTTCATCTCATCCGGGAAAGAGCATTCGCACACGAGAACCTCGGTGCCCTTGGCTAGTTTCACCAGGTCTTCGGACACGTCCGTGTCTCCGGACACAGTGACCGAGACGCCGTTCTCCTCTATCCGGTAAGACACACTCGGGAAGGAATGAGCTGAAGGGGCCGAGCGAATTGTAATTTCTCCCAGGGAAAACGCGTCAGGGCCTTGCGGGTCGACCTCCTTTACGATCAGCCGATCTCCCGTCGGGTACTATCCAATTACCATAGCACCCTACCAGAGCATCGTAGAATTGCTTCAATCCTCCTGGTCCCACCACATGAAAGGCTTCCCGGCGAACCGGTCCGTACTCGTAGTTGGAAGCAAACAGGAAAGGCGCCAGGTCTGAAACGTGGTCCGGGTGGAAATGGGTGATAAGAATAACGTCGATCGATTTTGAGTCGATTCGGGCTTCGCACAGCCTCCGAAGAACGCCCGGCCCGATATCCACGAGCATTAATAAATTTTTCGCGCGGACAGCCAGCCCTGAAGCATTGCGTTCGAGGTTCGGGGTGGCGGTCCCAGTTCCCAGGATGGTAATTTCCATGGCAGGTCTCTCGCGCAGCTTTGTGTTGGAAACCAAATGACCCTAAGTGCTCGGGTTCATAAGTTCGGTGACGTATTTTGGAAAGCTTTGGTGGGACAGGCATACTGCCTGTCTATCAAATAATGACAGGCAAGATGCCTGTCCCACCAATACCAGGTCTCGAATCTTCTTTTATCGTCTCGAGTCCAAGAATACATCACCCGGATTACGAACTGGACTACCTAAGGGTCCCTTGGCTGGATTCCCGCATACGCAGGAATAACGACTGCGGGTACGCCCAGCCAATCGAAGATTACTTCAAACTTGCGCTTTCGCAATGACATTTACCCACCTCGGTGAGGTTTCACTTAGGTGGCGAAAAACTGTCATTGCGAGCGGAGCGAAGTCCCGCGAAACGCGGGATTCTACGGCCAAAGCTGAGATTGCTTCGTCGTTTCATTCCTCGCAATGACACAGACACAACGATTGCCCCGTGTAAGTGAACGCTTATCCGCCTCGCAATTCATTGCTTTGAAATCGTATTGGTGTCACGCCGGTTTTCATGCGAGCCTTCCGCAGGACAAATCGGCACTTGACCATGTCTGTTCGTCACTTATCACAAAATGCTAAAAAAACAATGATACCTTGGATAATACTCTTTGCCACAGTTAACATTATTGTAAGTTTTTCCCCGCGGAAATAGCCCATTTTTAACTTGACATTCAGAGGCACAATACGTACGATACCGTCTAACTCTCAATATTTGTGGTTAAATGCTGTTCGAGTCTGTTTGAGGCCCTGATCGAAGGGGCTTTCAAGAGACCGGGCGATTGTTTTGCTGTGATGTGGACGGAAATTTCTCCGTCCCTATGAAGGAGGAATATCAAATGCATCGTTATAGGGTTTGGTTATTAGCAGCGGTCCTTTGCCTGGCCATCGCAGCCCCGGCAGCCGCATGGGAATTCTTGATGGACGGCGCGTTTACCTGGGAATATGATTACCGGTCCCAGAGCGGGAGCAGCGGCTTCTTCGGTCCTTACGACCAGGACGCTGGTAGCGGCATCGGAGGCGCTGGTGCAGGCTTTTTTGCCCCCATCAATGGTTGGCTCGGAGCGCACACGGCGAGCAACGGTAATGAATTCGTATCCGGTTCCGATGCTTCCTGGAACGTCTTTTATATGTCAACCAATATGGAACTGAGGATGAACCCTGCTCTTCGAGTCAGGGGCAACTATTACATAGGGGAGTGGTTACCTACAGACCGCGCCGGATTTCATCCCCAACATAGATTTCGGCGTTCGGCAACCTGGTGGCATCCCAAAATCTTAACAGCAGGTCGTCCGGCATTCAGCGGTCCTTTTCGCCTGGATACTGGAACACCCTCTGGATGACTGCTGAAACGCCATGGGGTATTTTCACGCTCGGAAAAAGAAAGTCCACATTCGGCATGGGTATGTACTACAACGGAGAAGAGTCTCGCTCCTCTGAGTCTTTCGCCTTGACGGTGCCTTACGGTCCCCTCCGGTTCCAGATTTCGAACTATCCAGCCAGGAGAGGCTCTACCGGCAGCAATTATCCGCTGCCCACCGCCGTGCCCACTAACACGACCGGCTATTACAACCAGGACTTTGACAAGAACAACGGGCGCTGGTGGGACACCACGTTACCTGCAGTCACGTATCGTAACGGGCCTTTTGAAACAGGCTTCCTCTTTAACCCTCTGCGTTTTGTCAATGGCGGGGAAGGCATCATAGATTCAGCCGCCAACAGGGCAATCAGGGCATACCTAGAGCGCACAGAGGTTTACGGCACCTGGTACATGAAGTACAATAACGGCCGGTTCTTCTTCAACGCTGAGTTGGACTGGGACCATCAGACAAACAGAAACCGCCAAAAGGCTGCAGGCGGGGGTACGGCCACTAATGGCGTCAACGCGTTTGGTCAAACTTTGTTTATCACCGATACGTATATCGAGAACTGGCGAGCAGTGGCAGAAGGCGGGATTCTGTGCGGCCCGGCTAAGTTGTCTCTCATCTCTGCCTGGGCGGCAGGGCCTGACCGACGGGCCGGTAGGCAAATAGACCGCACAGGTCTTATAACACAGGCTGGCAGGGCCGGCGATAACATCAGGCGACCCTCGTCCTTCTCCAACACCGGCCTGTTCCGGCCGTACAGTCTCCTAATGGTGTACGACTACGGTTTGGGGACCCATATCAACGGTGATACCGGGAACGGGTACATTGAAGACGCAATGGTTTATGGCGCTAGACTAGATTACGCGGTTGCGTCCAACTTGAATGTCTACTCGAGCTTCTTCTGGGCTGATAGAGCATCCCGGAGCGGTTGGGGATGGGGCTTCATAAAACCGGTTCGGCCGACAGCCCTGGCTGCTGGCGGCGTCACTGTTATCCCCGCCGGCACCGTGCTCCCCTTCCATGACACGACAAGCTCAGGTGCGCCCTCGATACCCGATACCAACCTGGGTTGGGAAATCGGCGCAGGAGCCGATTGGAAGCTTTTGGAAGGTCTGACCGTAAACTTCTCGTCCGCTTACTGGCAGCCCGGACAGTGGTTCAGCTGGGCGTGTGTTGACAAGACAATTCCTGGATGGGCGACTACCCCTGCAGCTGGGTCTGGCAACAATCCTCTGCTGTGGCACGTCAATCCCAACAAGCAGATTGATCCTATTTTTGGTATCGAACTCAAGGTCACTGGAGACTTCTAGGGAAGTGTCCGACGAGAATCACGTATAATATGGCGGAGGGCTTAGGCCCTCCGTTTTTCTTTGATTGTTGGACGTCATTTCATTTATACTGATGTATTGAAACGTAGGGGCGGGTTTAAAACCCGCTCCTATCCTTGTCACTGCGCAACTTCGCCACTTCATTTGGCAATCTGTATACCAAGGGGAAAACTTGATTTATCTAGCTTTAGCGTTGGCCACGGCCGTTTTGCTTTTTGAAGGCTACTTCTGGACAATGAGAATTAGGGACGCGCTGAAGTCCCTCCACTGGGTTCCGGTTTTGGATCCGGACAAAAACTTGCCACTCCTTGCCGAACCGCCCCTTATCTCCGTCATCGTGCCGGCACACAACGAGCAATCGACGATACGCCAATGTCTCAAGTCGGTTCTGACACAGGACTACCAGCGGTTCGAACTTATTTTGGTGGACGACAGGTCCGAAGACCTCACCGCGTCCATAGCCAAATCCCTGCCGGGAAAGCAAGAGAATTTCAGTATAATTTCGATTGGGAGCCTGCCTCCAGGCTGGACGGGAAAGTGTCACGCTCTGGACGTGGGGGTTCGTCATGCATCCGGTGAATGGCTGGCCTTTTTGGATGCAGATAGCCGCCTTCATAAGTCGGCTTTGCGCTTGTGTTATTATGAAGCGGTCAGACGGAACGCGAACATGGTGACTCTCAGTCCCAGGTTCATTCTCAAGACCTTCTGGGAAAAGGCCCTCCAACCGGCCTTCGCGGCTATGAGCTGCATCCTATACCCCCTCGGGCTCGTAAATGATCCCGCGAGCCCTGTGGCCAGCGCCAATGGCATGTTTTATATGATCAGCCGGTCTGCTTATGAAAAGATCGGAGGACACAAGGAAGTAAGGGACCTGGCTGTTGAGGATATCGGGATCGGCAAAAGGATCAAGGCCGCGGGCTTGGGGCTTCTCTTTGCGAACGGGAAAAACGTTTTACAGACTCATATGTATACTGGTTTTAGGGCGACCGTAAGGGGATGGACTCGCATACTGAGCGCCTCGATGAACTATGAGATGCCTACGGTGCTTAAGTATCTTGGGGTTCACATCCTGATGAGCTTCCCCGTCATGGCTGCGTCTCTCTACTTTTATATTTCCGCAGCTCGAGAGATCTGGCCGGCCACCTGGTTCCTGCTTCCATTGATCTGCGCAATCGAGATGTGTGTGGTCTCGTCCTGGTTCTGCTCGCAAATGGGCCTGCCCAAGAAATATTCTACTTTGTTAATCCTGGGAAATCTGCTGCTGGTCTGGGTCTATCTTGTCATAGTGAAGAGAATTCTCTGGAAAGACGCTCTCCAGTGGCGAGGCACAACCTATCATGCGAGCCGTTATGAACCAACCACGCTTGATCCGGTGGCTTCCGAGGCATTTTCTGCTACGTCCGGCTCCGTACTCAGGGAAGCAAGTTGGGGAGAGGAAACCTCACTTTATCCCCGATTTCGAGATTCCTGAGGCTTTCGGGCGCACGCTATTCATGGGAGTCCCAAGAAGCTTTGATCCAATCCGCCAGGCTCATGGCAAAGAACCGGTAGCGCCCGGCGTCCCTGTCAGGCCGAATTGGTTGTTTTATGGCAATTGCCAAAATTTTTGTCCGGTTTGCGGGAATGAGACCGTCACCCCGGACTTGATCCGGGGTCCAGAATCTGGATTCCCCCGTTCGCGGGAATGACGGAGAAGACGACCGGCACGGAGGCCGGCCCTACCCCGTGACCGTAGCGCCGGCGTCCCTGCCGGCGAATCATGAAACAGGCACGAAGGCTGATGACTGCCAATTCCTACAGATCGCCCTTCGCAATCGTTCATTACTCTTAGGAATCACTATATGGTCCGCTCTAGCCCTGAGTTTCCCAGCCATTGATCTTCGCAATATAGTCTTCAGGAAATTTCCAAAAGATCGCGGCATCAAGGACTATTTTCTTGTACGACCGCGTCGGCCACACATCTCTTCTGCCGCTCCTTGTTAGGCTTTGCCAGGTAGAGCCAGGCCAAAACCGTCTCCCCATCTCGATCACGACGAACAGCAACTCGCTTTTCTCCTCGCGAATAGAAGAAAGGATGCCCCTCCTTCCTGTCAAACGCTTTCAGCAATGAAGACTCAAACTCGATGAGCAGTCCCCAGACGGTGGAATTCTCCTTGCGTTCGAGATTGGCAGTGCCGCCGCTTCTCTTTTGGGAATAGTAATTCCAGACAAAATCATACCCCTCAAGCGTCGCCGGACTGGCGTCAACAACCAAAGAAGAATCGTACCCGTTCGCTTCCAGCCACGAACGAAGGTCCGAACGGTTCATATTCGAGCCATAGGCAAAGGTGAAATCAGTAGCCATAATGTGTTCTCCATGGGACCAAGCCCCCTCAGACTTCTCGATTGTCGAAAACCCTCCTGGTCTTGCGTTCGCTGCGTGGCAAGGAAGCGTAGTCCGCTATCTCAACCTCCGGCGTCACGAGAACCTTGTTCCTGAGCATCTCCTTGACGACCGCGGCTGTTTGAGCGTCCGAACCGGCATCCGCGCCTCGGGCTCGCTCAACCTTGAGAATCATGGTGTCCTTCCCTTGGCTGCGCTCGATTATAACCTGGTATTCGCTTCCAATGCCTTCGATGTTGCTCAGGACGCTGTCAATCTGGCCGGGATAGATGTTGACGGCCCTGACGATAAACATGTCGTCGGACCTGCCAAGGATGCGGTCATGCCTTGGGAGCAATCGCCCGCAAGGACAAGGACCAGGTTTGAGGGCCGTGAGGTCTCTAGTGCGATAGCGAATCAACGGCACGGCTTCTTTTCGCAGAGTGGTCACTACCATCTCCCCAACTTCACCTTCCGGTACCGCCTCTAGAGTGTCAGGATCGAGTATTTCCAGAATATAATAGTCAGCCCAGTAATGTATGCCGTCATGGGCCGAGCATTCCAAGCCCGTGCCCGGGCCATAGAGTTCGGTCATCCCAGGGATGTCGTACATATCGGACAGGCCGAGCAGATCCTTTATCCTGTGCCTCATGGAGTCCGACGAGCGTTCGGAGCCATAGATCATTTTCTTGAGCCGAAGCCTGTTTCGCACGCCCCGCCGTTCTATCTCCTCAGCGAGCAACAATCCCATGGATGCCGTGCAACACATGACCGTGCTCTGGAAATCCATAAGGAATTCTATCTGCATATCGAGATTGCCCGGTCCAGCAGGCACCGCCAGCGCGCCGAATTTCTCGCACCCCAGTTGAAAGCCCACACCCGCGGTCCATACGCCGTAACCCACGCAAATCTGCACTCGGTCTTCGGTGGTCAAATCCGCCATCTCATAGCATCGAGCGAAAAAATGCGCCCAATCATCGATGTCGTTCCGGGTATAGCAAAGCACCTTCCTCTTGCCTGTAGTCCCGGAAGAAGCGTGCAGCCGCACTACGTCGCTAACCGGAACGGACAAGAGTGGAAACGGGTAACCGTCCGCAAGGTCTTTGGATGTAGTGAAGGGAAGTCTTTTCAAGTCATCGAGGGTCCTAATGTCTCCGGGTTTAACCCCCGAATCGTCAAGTTTTCTGCGATATGCAGGCGATCCGTTGTACGCATGATTCACCGTCCATTGAAGGCCCTTAAGCTGGATCTCAGCCAACTCTTCGTAGGATGAATATGCGGGCATGAAGGTTGTCATACTGTGATGCTCCCTCTCACAAATGCAATCACGCCTGTCTGATCGGCCGCGACGATCTCAGTCTTTGGGTTTCAACTTCATCCACAGAAAAAGTATCCGGGTTGTACTGCTACTCCGTATTTCTTCCGCGCGGCTTCCAAAGAGATTATCCCATTGCGGACTTCTTCAGCGACTTTCTCCTTGGGCCTCAAAAATGGGTCGCCGTATCCGCCTCCGCCACCCGCCTGCTGAAAATAGATCGTCCCTTTGGGAACACCCTCGACCAGATCTTTTGTCGTGCAAAGATACTCCCTCCCGTCGGGATAGGTCAGCTCGATCTTATTTAAGGTTCCTTCCATGCCGCCCATGGATCCGCGTGCCGGTTCTACGTCTCCATCACCGAAGGTCACCACTTTTGTGTGATCCGAACCGATGACAAACTCGGTCTCTACGCCGAGTCCTCCGCGCCACTGACCCGGCCCGGCAGAATCTTGCCAGTATTCATGTTTAACCAGAAGATGAGGTGTCTGCTGCTCGAACATCTCGTAATCCTGATCCAGGACTCCTCCGGACGCGTCGATCATGCCGATATGGTCGTAACCGTCCACCCCCTCTATGGCCCCCGAGCCTCCTTTCAGCCCCATAAAGCCAATGTCCACGTAAGGGGTGTTCTTGCGTGGGTCCATCCCCGTGGTAAGCGAGCATAACAGCTCGTTCCATTCTGCGGTGACTCGCTCCGGGATAACCGGCCCCAGCGCCCTCATTATCGCGTCGGCATTGTTCGGGCAGAGATGATTGCCGTACGTTGTGGCGGCAGGGTATGCGGCATTGAGTATCGTCCCCACCGGGATAATGATCTTGACCGGCCTCACCATCCCGTCGTTGTGCGGCATGTCCGGGTTGACCATCTGGAGAAATGTTAGAATCGTGGCCGATGCGCTTGAGGTGTAAGTTCCGTTGACAAAACCTGTGGTTTGAGCGTCCGTATCCGAATAGTCGAAGGTAATCTCGTCATCGTCTACCGTTATCTTTACTCTGATTTGATACCTGGAGCCGGGGTTTTTCCCGTCGAAGTAACAGGTGGATTCACCGTAATAGACCCCTTTGGGAATAGTACGGATTTCCGATCTCATCATCTTTTCCGTCGAGTCAAAGAGGTATTCCTTGTGAGCCTCGAAGACATCGCGCCCATAACGCTCTATTATCTTTAATAGTCCGCGCTCTCCGACCACGCAGGAGCCTATCTCCGCTCGCATGTCTTCGGCCACTATGTCGAGGCGTATATTGGCAAAAATCAGGTCCCACACGTCTTTACGCAGTTTGCCTCTTTCGTAAACCTTAACCGGCGGTATGCGTAGAGCCTCTTGCCAGACTTCCACAGCATTAGGATTGTACCCGCCCTGGACAGCGCCGCCAATGTCCGCCTGATGGCCCTTACAAGCGGCCCATCCCACCAGGATACCATCGTAAAAGATGGGCTTGTACGCGGCCACGTCGTTGTTCTGATTTCCCATAGAAAAGACGTCGTTATGAAAGATCACGTCGCCTGGATAGATCTCGTGACCGAAGTAATTGACAATGTACTCACAAACAGGTCCGAGAGAAAAAGAGAGGATGGGAAGGTTCTCGGTCTGCTCCAGCATTTTCCCTCTCGCGTCGTAAAGGCCGGTGACGAAGTCTTTCGCCTCGCATAAGATTGGGGACCTCGTCGTCATGGTCAAAGCAATGCTCATCTCCTCAGTAATTGACTTCAGGCGACGCTGCAGGATAGAGACGAGTACCTTGTCGATCTCATTGCTCATGAGAGGATCCTCCTTTTCACTTCTTCCTCGCAGTCCTTGAGGTACATCGTGAAACTACCGAAGCGATCCGTAAGGACGTTGAATTCGGGTGCAACAAACGTCGTAGTGTTGACCTGCTCTATAATCGCAGGTCCCTCTATGTGGTTGCCAAATTCTAGGGCCAACCCGTCGAAAACGCTCACTTCTCGAAACTCTTTCTGAAGCGGTAGATAAACCTTGCGGCTTCTTTTGTAGGCCCGTGAGGGGTCTTCGCCGCCGTGTTTTTGCTGCTGGAATTCAGGTTTGTCCGTGCTACCAATGCAGACGAGACGCATGTTTATCAGCTCTATAGGGGTACCCTGATCCTCCAGCGAATAGCCGTAAAGAGCATTGTGCGCGGGGTGAAATCTGCGCGCCATGGAACTGATATCAAATCTGTCCACTTCCTGCGCTGTGACCATTACCCCCACCTCGTGATATTGCTTGACGTACCTGAGATCCAGAGAATACCGGTACTCGATGGAAGACTCTTTGATTCCCTCGGAGATCAGAAGCTGTTTCCCCTCTTTTTTCATTTCGTCAAAGAGGCGCCCAAAAACCTGAGGTTCAGCGTCCTGCAGGTTGACCGCATAGGTCCTCACGAAGTCATGCTTGAGGTCTGACATCAGCATGCCAGCAGCACAGAAGATTGAAGATTCCCGCGGCACTATAAGCACTGGGTTTTCCAACTCCAAGGCAATCATACACGCGTGGTTCGGGCCCGCGCCACCGGCCACCACAAGGGGAAAGTCTCGTGGGTCCTGGCCATGCTTGACGGCTACTTCTCTGACGGCCGCGGCCATGTTGACGTTGATCACCCGGTACATACCGGCCGCAGCTTCAAAGAGGTCATAACCCGAGGGTTTGGCGATCTTCGCCTCTATCGCCCGCTTGGCGCGGTCCGCATGGAGTGGCATACGTCCACCTGCAAAGAAGTCGGGGTCCAGATATCCCAGGACGAGATCTGCGTCGGTGCATGTCGGGTCCTCACCGCCAAGTCCGTACGAGGCCGGGCCAGGATCGGATGACGCGCTCTGCGGACCCATTCTCAGGAGCCCACCCTCGTCTATCCAACCTATAGAGCCGCCTCCTGCGCCGATGGTCACCACGTTGAGCATAGGGAGAGCCAGTCTAAGCCGGTTGATCTCGCCCACGGTGGTGGTGAAGGGGGTGGCATCCTTGATAAGGGCACAATCAAAGGAGGTCCCTCCCATGTCCATGGTTATGCAGTCTCGGTAATTCTGTATGCCCGCGTACACGATTCCAGCCACAGGTCCTCCCGCGGGGCCGGACAGCAGTGTCGTCGCAGCATGATCCATTGCAAAATCGGGTGAGATTACGCCACCGTTAGACTGCATTATCAAAAGTATGTTGGGAAAGCCCGCATCATCCAGTTTCTTGAGAAGGCTCTGCAAGTATCGTCGGAGGATCGGGCCCACATAGGCGTTGAGAACGGTGGTCGAGACCCGGTCGTAGAATCGTATAGAGGGGAGTATCTCAGTGGAAACCGAGACGTACGCGTCGGGCATTATCTCCCTGACGATCCTTGCAGCCTGCTGCTCGTGGTCTCGATTGGCAAAAGAATTCATAAAACAAACGGCAACGGCCTCGACCCCGTTATTCTTAAGAAACTTTGTCTGAGACCGCAGTTCTTCTTCTGCCAACGGCATGATCTCCTTGCCTGCGTAATCAAGGCGACCGGAGACTGGCAGCCTGAAATAGCGCGGGACCAGGGGCACGACATTGGAATAACGGTTGTTGTACCTGCTCTTCACGTATTCCCCGCCTCATCTCCAGAGCATCTCTCACACCTTCGGTCGTCAGCAGGCCCGTCTCGGCCCCGCGGTATGTGAGGACAGCGTTAGTCGTAACGGTTGTGCCATGCACAATCACGGCAACCGAAGCCAGAAAGTCCTTCAAGGCCATCCCTTCGTCCCGGGCCATCTCGGAAATCCCCTGCATGGTCGCGACGGACGGGTCTTTGGGAGTAGAAAGCACCTTGTAAGTGCGGAATTGTCCGTCAGCGCGAGTCAGCAGAAAATCGGTGAAAGTACCTCCTACGTCGATTCCGATCTTGTAGTTCATGACGGCCTCTTGGATTGGAAGGAGTAGTTCTGGTTGAACGATGAGACTACTTAGAGACGAAAAATATTAGAATGTAGACATTTTGTTGTCAATGTTGTAGCCGCTTTCTGATTAAGAAGATTGCAGAAACGCGCTTTAAAATTACTGTAATTCAGAGGGAGGAATTTGGAAACGAAAATAAGCTCCGGAATGAGGCGAGGTTCCGGCCAACAGATCATCCTATTTTCATTTTCAGATCTTTTCGAGGTCTATCCGGCTTTCTTGGCTCTGTCAGCCTTACTATCCGCTGGGGTGCAGATTGTTAGTACCGAGATTCTCCAGGATGGCCCTCGGCGCGTGGGCGCCCAGTTTTGAAGACTTCATCAGCACGTCCGCCTCGAGAACTGCTTCCGTGATCCGGGTAAGCTTTTCCATGGGAAATTTCTGTGCATCCCTCAGATATAAATAAAGAGGATAATCCTTCATCACCAGCAGGCTAAATTTTCCTTTTTGCGCCATTCCTGGATTTTCCTCACGAACCCTCTTAAGGACCGGGAGAAAGCTCTGGTAAGTCATCCCCCGCTTCCATGAAGACCGAAATACCGTGAACAGCATCTCTCGGGCCACCATGAGTCTCCGGAACTCAGTGGCTATCGAAGCAAGGGTCTGTAATGGATGCGAAACGAGCTTTAGATTTTGGTGGAGTGCAGGGAGGCATCGCTTGATATCCGCGGTCCGTAGCACATTGTTCAGATCGAAGAATGCCGCTTCATGGGAATCTGAAAACAGGGCCTCGACATCAGGGGCCGTGATTTTTCGGCGTTCCCCCACATATCCGACCAGCTTTCCCAGTTCGCTCTCCAGTTGTCTGATCTCTTTACCGGAACGGGTGTACATCTTTTCTATAGCCTCTGGAGCTATCTCTTTGCCTGCTCGGCTCAGCACATCGCGCACGCGCTCTTCAAAGAAGCCTTTCTCAAGTCCAGTACCGTACTTTTCCTGCTGTACGGAGCACTCAATGACGTGTCCTTCCTGCTCTACCGTTTTGAAGATCTTTTTACGCTTGTCGACCGCAGGCGCGGTGAACACCAGGACGGTCTCTTCTGGAAGGGGGGAAAGAACCAGATCCTCGATCAGCGCTTCGTCTCCCGTCACCCCGGCCGACCGGCCGCCTTCCAGAAATGCCTCTGCCAAACGTGCCAGCGTTGCTCTTTCATCCGGTCTGGCCGAATCTCCAAGTATCTGATTTACCCATTCGGGATCATCTTGGACGTCCGCGGGTCTCAAGCCGGCGAGATTCAATAGTTGGCCCATAGTTCTGAAGGCCGCTTTTCGTTCACCGGCTTTCCAGGATTCAATGGCTTTGGCAGCAAGTTTGCGCTCATCGGTACGCCCCATGAAGAGCGTCGTCTGCTCTATCACGATCACGCGTGGCCCGCCAAAAAGAGATGGGGTGCGTACATCCGATAGAAGGCCGGCCGCGTCAAGACTGACCCCATCAAAGATCATCAGATTGGTGGCTCGGAGTTTAGGATCGAGGAAATCGTCCACAAGCTTGTTCACCCGCTCTTTGACGAGGAATTCGTCGCCAAAAAACAAATAGATGCCGCCGAGAGTCTTCGCGCCCTCTGAATTGGAAGCTTTCTTTTTCATGGACAACGTGCCTGCCATCCTGCTGGGCTGGCGGTCAAAGCTCTTCAACTACACGCCGTAGTCAGGCTGTTCATCAAACTGTACAATCTGGTGTGAAATCATATTAGCCAACTTCTTGCACTACGCAAGGTAGTCCCTACACGCTGGCGATATGCTAGCTTCCACCCCCTTGTGCAAAACGGATATTCGTGATTGCTGGGTCCGGCTGCCAGAGACGTCTACTTGGGTTCAACCTTCTCTTTCGGGACTTCGCCGGACTGTGTTGTTTGAGGGGGCGTCGGTTCGTCTGTCTCCATGGACTTCTTGAAGATTCTGATCCCTTTGCCTATCCCTCCCATGATTTCCGGAATCTTCTTGCCACCAAAGATCACAACGACAATGATAAGAATGAGAATTAGTTCCCAAGGACCCGGCATCATGGGGTATCCTCTCTATCTATAGGGATTTTGTATCTTTTTTCGAACTTTCAGCTTTTCTCGGGGTCATTATATGCAAAATAGCGAAATCGGTCAAATGTTCCTCTGGGATGGAAGGCCGCGCGAAATGCGACGGTCATGTCGGATTGTGGACAGTGCTGTAACGCCCTGAAAGGACTGAGATCTTAGCATGGGGGGGAGCAGAGGGGGTGTCCAATTCCGAACGCACACAAATCGGGGCGATGAGTAGTGCATCGATGTAAACGATTAATATCAGCCTTGTTTATGGCTTTGTCGTGATTTGGCACTTGGGTTGCAGAAGGAGAGGGCATGAAAAACACTAAGGAAGGCATCATGAGCCAGAACAGCGATAAACTGGAACAGTGCACCGAACGGCAAGAAGAAGTAATAGCAACCCTTATCAATCCTATTCATGTCTTTTCAGGCGCGGTCTCGCCTAGGGACTATATAAACGCACAAAAACGGCTACTCCGGGACTTTGGTGAGGACATCTATTTCAATTGGCAACTTGAAATTCTTCACGCCGAAATTGCCTCGATCATCGAAGAGATTAAGCTGGAGAATTCGGGTCCTCGCCCTAACACCAATGTAGTGGGTCAAGCTTAAACCCATCGCGGTGAAAAGGTCCCGTAAAGCAATATAAGGAGACTCAGGCAAACGGGCATTTCACTAATCCATCTTTCTAACTCCGTGGAAGCAGGGCTTCCTCATGGAGGAAAAGGTCGGCGGAGAGACGGAGGATTCAAGTCTTCCGTCTCACATCCCCTGGAATAAGCTTTTTTTGGGCCGGGAATCCCAACCCCTCACAGTTCCCGGCCTTTTTTGTTTTCTGCAAAGTCTTCCCTGTCCTTACCCGGCAGCCCCAATCTTGATATAACGAGTGGTGTGGCATCACTTCATTGGAGATATCATTAACCACGGAGGAATCCAATGTTCAGAGTCTCGGACGATTGGAAGAGGGCCTATCCAGGGGCGCACGCAGGAATCCTGGCCATGCGCAATGTCATGAACCCCTCCCGCCACCCCGAATTGAATCGACAAAAAGAGGAATTAGAAACCGATCTCCGTACCCTGTTCAAAGAGCCTGACTCTCTGAAATCCTTGGGGCCTATTAAAGCTTACCAAGCCTATTTCAAGCGTTTCAAGAAAACATACCATGTCTTTCAACAACTGGAATCCGTGATTTTCAAAGGTAAGCCTATCCCGCAAGTCGCGGCCCTGGTTGAAGCCATGTTTATGGAAGAGCTGAGGAACACGCTGCTCACAGCCGGGCACGATTTGGACGCGATCCAGATTCCGCTGAAACTTGACACTGCCAAAGGGAATGAAAAATACATCCGGATGAACGGCCAAGAACAGGTGCTGAAGTCCGGCGACATGATGATAGCAGACTCTGTTGCTGTGATTTCCAGCGTCATCTATGGCCCCGACAGGCGTACGATGATCACCGCCGACACCAAAAGAGTCTTGTTTACGGTCTACGCTGTCCCCGGTATTGGTACGCAAGCGGTGCGGCAACACCTGGAAGGGATTGAGGCTAACATAAGATTGGTATCACCGGACGCGGACGTGGAAATACTTGAAGTTTATAGGTACCGAGTAGGCTGAAAAGGCTCTCCTGGCACCAATTTTCCCTAGTTGCTCTTTAGAATCATATATCCGTGCCCTTTCTAACCCGTATATCCAGGTTACTTGCTGGAACGTGAACTGGCATCAGAGCGCGTTGCAGTGGCAGTGTTTCCAGCGGACGACAAACATCCATTGACAAAATTCCCTCGGCGGTATATCAATATATGAACGAGTATTCATATAGTGTTGGGGACTTCTTTGCCCGAGGCCAGACAAAAAAAATCTATCAATCTCGGCGAACGGCTTAGCGCGGTGGCGTTCGTAGTCAGAAGCCTGTCCGACGAGAACCGGCTCCGAATTCTTCTGTCTTTGAGCAACGAAAAGAAAACGGTCTCAAAAATAGTTGACGAGGTGAATCTATCTCAGTCTCTGGTTTCACATCACCTGAAGGAGTTGAGGCGCTCTCTTGTGGTCAATGTGGAGCGGAAAGGACTCTTTGTCTATTACGAGATAGCGGACAAAAGGGTCATGGAGGTGATCCAGATTCTGGCCGAACTGGCGGACGATTTGTTGGCGGACAGAAAAAACTTTTAGGTTCGGGAGATGATCTGATGAGCAACGAAGTACCTTCACCGACTGGTTGATTCCATGTCTCCCAGCGAAGCCCTCGATCAGATGGCTACCGAGATCAGGAGGCTGTTCTCCCACCTGAGAGAGGATGCCCGGATAAATTTCCTGATGGGCTTAATGGGCGGCGGCTCTCAGGACAAAGAGTCCAGCCTGGTTCATCTCTGAATGGCTACCTGTGTGGTCGAAGGTATCGACCCTATGCGGATGTGCCGAATGCTCGTGGACAAAATGGCGGAGTCCGAGCAGTTGCGGTCTGAAGCCGATCCCGGAGTCCTCGTCCTCTTTCAAGATTGGCTTGAAAAACTGGAAGAAGAGGCTTGCGAGGTAGTGAAGAAAACTGGATCAATAAGTCCAATTCGCCTTGCTGATGAACTGGGGCTATCCGAATCCGGGGGCATATTCCTTGTCGCAAGGCTCAAAAAGAAGGGCAAATTGTAAGAAACAGCAAGTGAAGAGAGGATGAAGCAATGGGACCAGAATATTTTTGGATGCACGGGATGTGGGCATTCCCAGTGATTATGCCGATTGTAATGATTATCGTCTTGCTGATAGTGGTCTTCCTGATTTTCGGGCGAGGAGGCTTCAGACCTCCTTGGCAGGACCGGGGACATCCCTATGAAGACCGTCCGAGTTCAGAGAGCGCGCTGGACATCCTGAAGAAACGGTACGCGAAAGGTGAGATCACCAAGGAAGAATTTGAGCAGATGAAAAAAGACATTCTTGTCGTGAAGGACATTCTGACCATGAAAAGTGACTTTACCGCTGAGGATAGAAAGAAGATCGAAGAGGGCATTCGAGGAAAATATGCCAAGGTTGCCGTCAATCCCCAAGGACTTTTCAGTTACCCGACAGGGCGTGCCGGGCTTGAGTCCCTGAATTACGACCAGGACATCCTGCGATCCTTGCCAGAATCCGCATTGGAATCATTCTGCGGTGTGGGAAATCCCTTTACCTTAGGAGAAATCCGCGAGGGAGAGAGCGTCCTGGATATTGGTTGCGGCGGTGGCGTAGATACGATGATTGCCGCCACGATGGCAGGACCCACAGGACGGGTAGTGGGTATGGATATGAGTTCCGAGATGGTGGAGAGAGCGAGACAAAACCTTAGCCTGACCCATCTCAACAATGTCTCCTTCCAAGAATCCTCCGCTGAGGATTTACCCCTCCATGACAAAGACTTCGATGTCGTTATCTCCAGCGGGGTCTTCAACCTCATACCCGATAAATTACGGGCTCTGAGAGAGGTCTTTCGGGTAATGAAGCCTGGTGGACGGCTCATGATGGCTGACCAAGTTCTCACGGGCTATTTGTCGGAGGATGTCAAAGCACGGGTTGACAACTGGGCTGGCTGAATGGGCGGGGCCATACCGGGAAAGGATTTCCTGGCGATCATGAAACAGGCGGGTTTTGGCGATGTCGAGATGGTCTCTGAGACGGGATTTAATAGCTCTCCCGTTACGAAAGGCGTTTTGTTTAGGGCTATGAAGCCTGCTGTGTCAATCTCTGAGCGGAGGTCAGACGCAATGGTAGCACTCGGTAAGTATCAGGAATTCTTTGAGGAGGCTTATGCAGAAGGCGTACTTGATCGAAAGACAAAGCATCTCATTGCCTTGGGAGCCTCGTTATCTGCCGCATGTGATCCTTGAACCCGCTACTGCCTTGCAGTTGCAAGGCAACTGGGCGCAACGGATGAGGAACTTCAGGAAACGATGGCTATCGCCATGACGGTAGGAGCGACAAAGATCCAGATTTTGCAGCAGAACTGTTTGGCTTCAGCCGGAGAGAGGAAGTCCCAGGAAGAAGAGGCGTTTCCGGTAGAAGCGCCTGCTGAGGAGCAAGCCTGTGGCACTTGAGCTACACAAACCCGCTCTGGATGAGCGGGAAAGTCAGACAGAGTCAACATTGTACGGAGCCAGGCCAAGTTTGCTCTTGCTGTGGTTCGGAAGCAACGCGGATCCAGGAACTCTGAGGCCAGTTCGTGAGCACGAAGTGTTTCAGTTGCCTTCTTACGCGCCTATTTTCCGGGAAGCCAGGAGATCCAGGAAGCTCTCGATCTGTCTTTCCAGGGACTCGATGGAATAGAGGCGAGGATCGTTATGATCAGCCTCCAAGATTACGCCGGGTATTCCGGTTCTCTCAGTCACGGAACTCCGTACCTCGGGTATGTCCTGCGAAACAAACTTACAGCTCCGATTGGAGTGATATAAGAATCCGTCGAGATTGAATTGCTCGGCCGCCTCAACGTACTGGTCTATCCTGCGCTCCAGGTGCAGGTTGGCCGTGTAAAGGTACTGCTTGGTCCAATCTGCGACAGGATCATCCTCCCCTACGGCCAGCCTGGCCCACGCCCACGTATAGAGAGAGGTAACCAGTACCGGCTCCACGCTCGTCCAGAAATTGGGAGAGGCGTCGGAGTTCCGGCCAAATAGGGAGATTGTCCCAGAACAGCCGAAATCTTTCATTTGCACATGCTCCGATCCCCTTCTTAACGCGTTCATCGAGTTCTTGGACCAATGACAGATAAAAATCCACGGCAACCTGTGTGCCTCTCTGGGCCACTATAGGAGCCATGGAGATGAACTGGTCGAAGACGCTCATGGGCGAAGGCTTGCTTGCACCGCACTCGAGCACCCGAGTCCAGAGTTCGGACGCCTTTCGCGAGAGGCGTATGGTCTCTTTCAGGCGGTCCTGATCCAGACCTCGGCCTGTTATACCTTCGATGACGCCCACCAGGTCCTCTAGTTGGGAGCGCACATACCTCTCCGCAGCGATGTCCTTCTCACCATTGCCGGAATGAGGCACGTCAATCAGAACCATTGGAGCCGAATATATTCGGCTCACTACTTCGAACCATTTGGTGAGGGTCCCGCACTGGCTGTTTGAGATCAGCAACAGATCCGGTTTCGGGAGGCCCCACGTCGGACTCACACCAGTCTTTATGGATCCCAGGTCGCAGCGGGCGTACCAGCAGAGGTCCATGGAATACCCCATGCCTTCTGCAGCAGCAGCCAGTTCCGGGGTCATCTTTCGGGCGCCGATTATCACTGCGTGGTTTTCCGGATATATTGGGATCACATCCATAGCATAGAGGAGTTCCACAGGCGTGAACGCGTTCACGTATGCAATGAACTTGCCGTTCTCCCTGGCCATATGGGCCGCACCATAGTAATCGATATTTATTTGCTTGAGGGCCCTCAGGGCCTCGATTGGCTTCATTTGTATATCCTCCGCAAGGCGGGTGAACTATCAGAACTCCTCGCCGGAAATCATCTCTCGAAAGGCCTCGAGTCGCAACCGCACTTGTTCGAGGGAACCCCCTCGCGATGACGTCTCAAGGACCAGGCTTGGGATGTTCGCTTGTTCGAGTGCTTTCTGAAAATCCGGTGTGTCGAAGCCGGCCGCCTCACAGAATTTGGGATTCAGGAAAACGACGCCCCGGGCTCCGCTCGCTCGCACCCTCTTCAAAAAGTCCTCCACGATTTGCGCGGGCTCCAGATGGTAGCCCGCGTAAGGGATCGACGCGAAGTGGCGGTTCACAAGCGCTTCGATAGGATCTCCGTTCAATTCAGCGTCTTTGGCGATGGACCTCAGCCCCGTAACCATTTCGTCTTCCACCACAAGGAGGCCCAGTTTGTCGAGCATATCCAAAACTCCTGGCGGGTCCCAGACCTTTCCTCTTACATATACGGGGACTCGCTCTTGGCTGTCTATCGTTCCCTCATCCCAAGGCAGGCTTTCCATCCACTTGAGATGTTCCTCCCGCGGCGCTCGCAAAGCTGATGCAAGAAGAGCCCCTACTCGCTCCGAAGTCCAAAGTGAAGGTTGTGACCGCTGCCTTTGATAGGCCTCCCGAAGCAGCGCCCGGCTCTTGTTGTAGAGTGTGATGCTTGCCGACAACTCGTCATGACCGACTCTACGGCCGGTAATTTTAGCTATAGCGTCCTTGAACCGTAGGAACTCAGCCTTCAGATATTCCCTCGCCCCCTTGTAATCCAGCCTTTTGGGTAGGCGAAGGAACTCGTTGGCCATGTCAGGAAAGCAATGGTTCCAGATATGAAACAGATTACGCGTAGTGTCACACACGTACGGGATTACCATACCGTCCAGAACCGCCAGATCACCCCGCAGGCCCAGATCGAGGGCTCCCATCGCGTGGCTGCATGTATATCCTGGTATGTGGGCCTGCGCGTAGGAAATTTGAACCCCAGCGCCACCTATAGCGACAGGAAGGGCGCCCGCGGCATGAAGGATTTCTTCAGGAACATCCGGAAGGAGGTGTCCGATTACCTTACGGCCTGTTTTCTGCTTCCAAGCATCAGCACGCTCCCATGGAGATGCCAAAACCTCTCCAAATGGCCTCCACGGACCTTCAGCGGTCATCTGTTCCTCCATTCTCACGTATTGGCCAATGTTCCGCCATCCACATAAATGCTTTGGCCGGTGATAAATCCTGCTGCATCAGAACAGAGGAAAAGGACCGCGCCGACGATATCTTCCGGTTCGGCAAGCCTGCCCTGAGGGACGCGACTGACCAACTGACGTTCAATTTCGGGATTTGCCCAAATGGGCTGGCTAAAATGGGTCCTGGTCAAGCCAGGGCCTACGGCGTTCACCAATATGTTCATCGGGGCCCACTCTGTAGCCATACACATGGTCAGCATCTTCACTGCCGCCTTGCTCGAGTGATAAACCCCCATCATAGGCCCTCCGCGCACCGCGCCTACGGTGGTGATATTGATGATGCGCCCCCCGCCTTGCTGTGCCATAACCTTGGCCGCTGCCCGGCTCAGGAGAAAAGTGCCTTTGACGTTGGTGTCGAAGATCTTGTCAAATCCGTCTTCCCGAAGATCCATGAGAGGCCTGAAGAAGCTGCGGGCCGCGTTGTTGACCAAGATGTTGACTGCGCCGAAAGATTTTACTGCCGCCTCGACAAGCGCATCAATCTGGTCGCTCTGGGTCACGTCCGTCACCTTAGCGATGGCTTCGCCGCTTCGAGAGCGAATTTCTTCTGCCACAGCTTCAATCTCCGCGACGGTCCTAGCCGCTATCACGACCTTTGCCCCGGCCTCCGCCAGACCCAGTGCAATAGACTTTCCTATCCCTTTTCCTCCGCCGGTGACAATAGCTACCTTACCCGTAAGATCTGGCCGCCCATCCATCCGCGTGCACCTCCATTCAGTCGTCAAATCGCCGAGAGTCAAGTTCGGCGTGAACCTGTCCCTCTATCGGATCAACCTGGGCCGTCCCGCCTCTCGATTGGCTCGCATGTGATTCAATCTGGTTGTTGGATGTAACAATAATTTAGGATACGAGAGTTCCGAGCCTTTGGCAACTTTTAACTACGTCGCCACGGAATCGTTGATTCCCAACCGAAAAGTGGGTTTGAGAAAAAACCAACGCATGTGGAATATTCTGAGGGGCAAGCAGATTTGCGACCACCGCAAGAAAGGTGACACTCATGATGTCAGTTCTCAAACCGCGCCGCTTTCGTTGGCCGCGGCGGCCACTGCTTGAGCCACTGTGCGGCTGACCTCGGTATGGAACGCTGTGGGAACTATGTATCCCTCTGAAAGTTCGTCAAGGGGAACCAGGCCGGCGATAGCCCGGGCAGCAGCCAGGTTCATCGCGGTAGTTATTCGGTGGGCTCGAGCATCAAGGGCCCCGCGGAACATGCCGGGGAATACCAATATATTGCTGATTTGATTTGGGAAATCACTCCTGCCAGTGGCTACTATGGAAGCGTAGTCTTTGGCACCTTCAGGATCGACCTCTGGGACCGGATTGGCTAACGCAAATACGATGGGTTCATGAGCCATAATCGAGAGATCAGACGGAGCCAGTAGGTCACCGGACGAAACCCCGATAAAGACATCAGCACCGTCCAGGGCCTCTTTTAGTCCACCCTTCTTGCCCTTTGGGTTTATCAGGCGGGCTATCTCCTCTTTCACCGGGTTCATACCGTCTTCTCTGCCGGGATAGATCACTCCCTTGCGATCACAAGAAGTAATATCTGTGGCGCCGGCTGCGCGGAGAATTTTGACGCAAGCAATCCCCGCGGCTCCTATGCCTGAGATCACGATCTTTGCCTCGTTCAACTGCTTCTTTACAAGCAGTAGAGAGTTGTACAGGGCCGCGAGCACTGCTATTGCCGTACCATGCTGATCGTCGTCGAATACAGGAATGTCGAGTTCTTCTGTGAGGCGTCTTTCGATTTCAAAACACCGCGGGGCAGAAATATCTTCCAGGTTGATTCCGCCAAACGCGGGGCTGATAGCCTTAACAACAGAAACGATCGAATCCGGGTCGGTAACGTTCAAACAGATGGGAAAGGCGTTGATCCCCGCAAATTTTCTGAAGAGAACCGCCTTGCCTTCCATCACCGGCAGGGCTCCCATGGGTCCAATGTTTCCCAAGCCAAGTACGGCCGTCCCGTCCGTCACTACGGCCACGCTGTTGCCTTTCATTGTGTATTTATATGCCCGCTCCACGTCGTCAGCCACTGCCAGGCTTATTCGTCCCACCCCGGGAGTATAGGCTATGGCGAGGTCGTCAGGCCCTTCGATTTCTCTTCGTGATTCTACCCGAATCTTCCCGCCTTCATGATAGTCAAAAGTCCGATCCTTGACCGTCAGGACCTGGACGCCGGGAATGTCCTTCAGCCCATCGACAATTCTCTGTTCGTGATCCTCATTGCGAGCATAAACATTTAAGTCGCGTACTATTCGGCCTCTTTCCAGGCTGACGATTGTGATGGTCCCCATCAGGCCGCCACGTTGCCCAATGGTGGTCGTGATGCGGCCGAGCATTCCGGGTTTTCGCTCGATACTCAATCTGATGGTCAGGCTGTAACTGGGTCTCGTGTGATCCGGCATTTGAGACTCCTGCCTACTGTAGCAATCATTTTTAAGTAATCAGAGTACTATTGGAAATGGTCGTTGCCGCGAACGCGGGCACCAGATGGCCAAAACACGTTGACACCTGACCGTGGCTGGGCTAGATTTATCTTGTGCGCCCGTAGCTCAGTTGGATAGAGCGCAACACTCCGGATGTTGAGGCCGTACGTTCGAATCGTATCGGGCGCACCAGATTTCTTTCCTGCTCGCAGTCCGCTCAATTTGATGTACCAGACTGATAACCACACTGAGATCATAACAGATTTCCGCTCGGATTGGATCGCGATTCTTCGCGACGAACTCAGCTCCATGGGTTATAGCATGCACCCGCATGACGATCCGGAACGGTTTTCTGTGAAGTATTTCAACTTGCTATGGCGTCGCGTTCCCCAAACCCCTCGAATGGTTCGAGTGCCCAGGCAATTCTCCTGTCCTTCTAATCTTCAACAGGGGCTCAATCTGGTGTTGAAAAAGGCGCGTAGCGGCGAAGACTTGACGCCCCACTTGAGCACACGTTTGCTAGATGCAGATTACAATGACGGCCTTCTGAATGACTGGGGAATTCATCACTTCCATTTAGGCACGGTCCCTTTCCCAAAGAAACCGGGGTTCCATGATAGGACCGACCCCGTGTTGTTCGCCCGGGTGACCGGCGACCGCTTCTATGCGATTGACGTGATGGGACACCGGAACTGGGCTAGACAGAGATTGATCGAAATCATTCACAACAACTGGCCACAGTCAATCGATTCCTACCGGATCGAAGGCATTCTCGACTTCAAAGACGCGGTGACAGATCAGGGATTAAAGATCTTGCGGGACCACCAAATTAACACGCCTGTTCAAACTGCCGACGGGGCCGTGTATTTCGGCCCAGGTGGCGGACACGCAATATCTGGAGACAGTTATCAGGTGGTAAGGCGATGCATGTGGGCAGAACGGGAATTGATGCTTTTACAAGAGGAGGTCAAGAATAGATCAGCCGAAATTGCTGATCTGCTCCGTAGCAAAGGAATCAAATTTGACACGCCCATCCGTTTGAAGTTGGTACTGCAGGACAGGGAGGCGGTTTTGATCGAGGAAACCACTGGCATGGGGATTGAAATAGATCCGGAGATTGATTTCGCCCGCCTGCTCAAGGGAAAGTAACGGCGCAGAGTTCCTAAGACACCGCATCTATTTTGTCTGGTTCCGGCGTCTTCAACCATGATTGCAGGGATTCAAAACACGTTTGGGCGTGGCGCCGAGATTTCTGAGGAAAAAGCCATCGCCTGGTGGGTGGCCGGTGCGTTCATACCTTCAGATCGTATCATCCCAATGTTGAGAACTCAGGTTCCGTTCATGCATGAGTAGACATTTCTTCGCGTATCACTCGCCGTAACGTTTCCTCCAGAGGCTCTCTGCACTGTCGTATGTACTCACGTAGGGCAGTGTTGATGAGAGTTTGATAGTCGCCCCCGCCCATTTCATGAACTTGAGTCCGAAACCACGCCAAAACATCGTCATCCAGCGGAATTGTCACGTGCGTCTTGCCAGGCGAGACTGGAACCACCGCCCCCCGTTTAGCGCTGCTAAAATCGTATTCTTTTTTCATAGGTCTTTTCCTTCATATTGTCTCCGCTCACGTCGCGTCGCCCTGCCGCGCGGAAATGAGGCGGATGCGCTCCCCGCGCCAAGTGTAAACCACAACAAGAATCCGGCCTAGCGCGTCCATTCCGACTGTGACGAAGCGTTCCTCGTCGGGTAACGCGTCTTCCAACGTCAAAGCGGCGTTATCCAGAAAGACGGTCACTGCGTCAGCAAAATCTACGTTGTGCTTTAGGAGGTTTTTCTCGGCCTTGTCTTGATCCCATTCAAATTTCATGAACCCATTGTATGCACGAATGTGCGTCAGGGCAACCGGAAAGGTAGGACAGGGACAGGGTTCAACAAATCATCGGGATCCGGCCGACACGCAACACAGAGCAACCCGCTGCCGGCACGCTTTTGACAGGGGGAATCTATCTGGCCAGACCGTTGTCATCCGGTGTCAAGTCAGTCACGATGGCGCCTTTTGGTGCAGCGCCATCGTGATTTCTTGTTTTCGAGGACCGGTTGTCGTCTAAGAACGCCGTGCCTCCGCTGGTGCACCAAGTCTTGGCTCCGGGGCGCAGAGGCGCAGCTATGGCTTGACCCGCTTCCAGGTGTTCCTAACGTGGCCTGTCCCGTCTTTGGTGACGAAATCCTTGAGGGTCGTGGCTCCGGCAGGGTCGAAAGCAAACTTGTACTGGTCGTCCCCCTCAAATTCGTAGATCCCTATGAGGGTTTTGCCCGCGTTGGGGCCGTTCTTGCGGATGAAATGCATTTCCTTGGGGTTTTTCGTCGGGTCGATCTTTACGATCTCCGCGACAATCGTTTCCGCGGTCTGATTGGGAACCATAATCTGCAATTTGTCCCCTTCATAGACTATTTTACTCCGACTCACGTGTTCGTCAGCGGCCTTTTTCCCGCCCAACTCCCCTGATACCATTACCCAAGTGCCTTGGAACTTCTTCAATTCTTTCTTGGCGTCCTCTCCTCCGACTTCTGCGGCAAACGAAGACCCTATGGACCCCAGAAGCAAAAGAGCAGCGGCAATCAATGTAATTTTCCAGCGCATCATTTATTACCCCCTTTTTACGGATTCAATTGAGGACGTGTGATGTCCTCAGCCAAGACATCGGAACACGTTCCTTAGATTTATTTATACAATTCTGTAGTGTGGTTCACCGTATGTCAACCATTACAATTTGTGGTGCTCTCGTCACGCATTGTCCAGCGGCAACCGGATGGAGAATGTGGTTCCCTGGCCTGCTTTGCTGGACACCGAGATGTCGCCGTTGTGGTTCTTCACTATTCCATAGCTGACAGCCAATCCCAATCCCATGCCCATGCCTTCGGTCGAGTCTTTAGTAGTAAAGAAAGGGTCAAAGATTTTGTCGAGAATTTCCTCGGGCATTCCCGTACCGGAATCTGAAAACTCCACTTCGGCCCAGCCGTTATTGCGTCGAGTCTTTACGGTCAAAGTTCCGGACCCGTGCATGGCGTCCAGGGCATTGAGAATAATGTTCATAAAGACCTGTTCCATCAAGTTTGAATCAACCACCACTTCGGGAAGCGACGGGTCGTACTTCTTCTCCAGGGTAATCCCGAAAAATCGTTGCTGATGCACCACAATTTCAAGTGTTTGGTCGAGAACCTCTTCTATCTTCCGTGGTTTCTTCTGCATGGGAGTTTCACGGGCGAAATCCAGGATTCCCTGAACGATGCCGCGTATGCGGGTGGTTTCGCGCACTATGGTTTCGAGGTCTTTTCGAGTTGTCTCGTCATCCTTGAACTTTCTCAAGAGGAGATGCGCAAACGTCAACACCCCGGTGAGGGGCTGATTAATTTCGTGCGCGATACCTGCAGAAAGCTTTCCGAGAGAAGATAGCTTTTCAGAACGAAGAAGCTGTTTTTCAAGCTTCCTGTGTTCCCTCAAATCGGTAAAAATCCCCACCGAGCCTGCTTCTCGGCCATCTTCGTAAAGAATCGCGGCTGACAGATAGGTTGGAATTTCGTTGCCGGCCTTGTCCAGCACTGCAACTTCAGTTTTTTGCAGCAAACCTTTACCGCCGAATTCGTCGGATCTTAATTGCCTCATGACCTGTTTCGCACCGCCGGGGGGATAGACTTTGACGATGCTCATCTTCCCAATCACTTCTTCTTTCTTGTAACCGAGAAGCTTTTCCGCGGCGGAATTGAAAATGATGATTTCTCCCCCCTTGCGGACACAGACTATCGCGTCGGGCGAGTTTTCGATTATGTTTTCTCTGAATTGATAGGCTCGTTCCAACTCCACATTGGCTTCTCGGACGAGGATCTCCAGATTACGGGTATACTGCCGGATTTTCTTCTTAAGGGCGACTCTCTCCAGGGAACTCTTCAAAGAGAGAGAAAGCAGTTCCTCACTCACAGGCTTTGTCAAGAAATTGGAGGCTTGTTTTCGGAGACAGTCCACCGCCATGTCCATGTCGCCGTGCCCAGTGATGATGATAACCTCCGCGTCCTGATTGATGGCCTTTATCCTATCCAAAATCTCAATTCCGCTCATGCCCGGCAGTCTCACATCCAGCAGGACCACTTCAGGGTTCTCTTTTTCGAAGATCTCCAGCGCAGTCGGACCGTCAGCGGCTGTCGAGACCTTGTAGCCGTCAAGCTCCAGAGTCATGCGCATCAAGTTCCTGATGCTTTCTTCGTCATCAACTACCAGGATTCTTGCCATCATCGCTCTCCGTCTTCAGAACGGGGAATGTCATTCGAAAGGTAGCTCCGTGGGTTTTGCCGGAATCAATCTCTATGGTCCCATGGTGCTCCCGGATGATACCATAACTTATAGAAAGCCCGAGACCGGTTCCTTCTCCTGTCTTCTTGGTTGTAAAAAACGGCTCGAAGACCTTGTTCTTAATCGCCTCCGGGACTCCGGGTCCTGTGTCGGAAACCGTGACCACGACCCGATTTCCGATTAGGTACGATTCTATCTTGATTGCTTTGGCTGTTGGTGTTTCTTGGGACTGCACGGCCTTTTCCTCTGCAAGCATCGCATCCCTCGCGTTCAGGAGCAGGTTGATGAAAACCTGTTCCAGCCTGTTCGCATCGCCGAGTATCTGCGGCAGGTGGTAATCCAGCGCAAGTTCCCATCGAATACCCCGCGCTTCCAGTTGACTTCCCAACAGCGTGAAGACATTGCGGATCGGCATATTGAGGTCGATGGGTCCCATACTGTCGTCGGCCTTGCGCCCGAACTGACGCAAGTGACTGATTATTCTAGAGGCGCGGTCAACACTGAAGGTGAGTTCCCTGGTCAGGTTGACCAGGTCCTCGTGAGACAAAATCTGCCCCGTTTTGGTTTTCTTGACAACGTAGTCGCAACCGAGCCTGATAACATTCAGCGGCTGATTCAGCTCGTGAGCGATCCCGGTAGCCATTTCGCCCAGTGTGGCCATCTTGCCTGCTTGAATCAGCATGGCGTGCTTTTCCAGTTTTTCGGTTACGTCCCAGACGGCTGCGATGACCGCTGGCCGATTCCGGTAACGACTGAAACTGCCTTGGAAGTTGACTATGAGAGGGGTCCCGTCTCTTCGCGTATGTCGAAGCACAGGCAGAAGTGTGGTTTCGGTAGGAGCAAGTTGAGTAAGAAGCCTGCGCGTCTGGTCCCGGTCCTTATCGCGGCCAAGGTCGGCAAACGTCATCTTGAGCAGCTCTTCCCTGCTGTATTGATACTCTTCTTCGGCCCTGGCATTGACGTCAAGGATCGTCAGGTCACCTGCGTCCAGCACGAATATGGGTGTGGGCGCGTTGTCGAACAGAAAGCGGTACTTCTCTTCGGACTCACGTAGAGAAGCCTCCGAGGCCTTCAGGTGAATCAACATCCTATTGAATGATGAAGTGAGCTGGCAGACCTCATCCGCAGGCAAACAGTCGATTGCCTGATAATCGGCTTCTTTTTCCGATTCGTCCTCGACAGCGTCCGCTTCGGAGGCAAGGTTTTCGCCGGCTTCACGGCTAATCTGATCCGCGCACTTGGTAAGTTCCAGAAGAGGAAGGGTTATGTTTTTCGATAACAGTTGAATAAAAAGACAGCTAGCGGCAATTACCACGATGCTGACCACGAAGTGAATGATCTTGATTAGATTGAGGATTACAGAAGGATCGTCTGCTTTCAGCCTTGGAAAAACTGTCATCTGAAGGATGACGCCCACGATAATGACCCCACCGATCACGACGACGAGCGTGCTGATGAGAATCCTGTTCTTGAATGAAAAGAGGTATCCGCTCTTGGGCCTAAGCCCGGCAGGCAGCAGCCTTTCAATTCTCCGAAGTAGGATCTCCAGCCAATCGGGTTGCCGGGAAATATAGGGAGATATGCTCTTCAGCGCCGCGGTTCCCGTGTCCTGCTCAACTACTCTAGCGCTACCGAACTCATCTACGTCTTTCGACTCTAAGGTGGGGGTCATCTCTCTATCCCTTTAGAATCCGTAGCGTGGCGGCGAGCGACTAGACCCAGAAGATTACAGCCAGCCGTCTCGGTCCAGGTAATCCCACAAATCGTCTCGGAGAGCTTGATACTCGTCTTTTACGTCCTCGTAGGACCGCGCGTTTTCGATTGCAATGGCAACCTGCTCGGCGAAGCCGTAAAGGAAGCGCACCTCCTCGTCAGAAAAGTCGCGAGTGTCGGAAGTGTAAACGCGCAGCGCACCTATCACTTTGTTTCTAACCAACAATGGCACGCTGAGGATCGATTTAACCCCCTCGCGCATGGCCTCCGTGGGATACTGAACCCTTGGATCCGTGGCCGCGTCCTCGACCCAAGCGTGCTTACCGTTCATCACCGTTGCTCCCAGGCTCCTGGAGGAATCTAACGGCCCTTTTTCAACGTACTCGCGGCTCAGTCCGTGGTAAGCGAAGACCCGAAGTTTCTCCCGCTTATTGTCGAGCAAGCTGAGGGTACTCCCCTTGACCTTCATCACCTTGACTACGCCCTGAACAATGAGGTCCAAGACTTGCTTCAAATTCAACGTAGAAGAAATGGCCGTCTTGATTTCCGCAAAGGTGTCTTCCCGGTAACGTTTCTCAAAACGGTCCTTACGGCCGTTCATCACCTTGCCCACGAGTTCAGAAAGCTGATCCGGAGTGAACGGCTTGCGGATGTAATCCACCGCGCCGAGCTTCATAGCTTGGACTGCGGAATCGACGGTTGAATAAGCGGTGACCATGATCATGGATAGATCGGGGTCTACTTCTGCAAGTGCCTCCATGGCCTGAAGCCCGTCCATGCCCGGCATCTTCAAATCAGTGATCACCATGTCGAACCCCCCTTCTTTGAGGAGTTCCACGGCTGCTTTGCCGCTGCGGCAGGTTTTCACCTCATAGTTCTCATCTTCGAGAATACGCGTGACACTATCAAGCACGATTTGCTCGTCATCCAGAACCAGCACCTTTCCATTTTTCTTGTCCATCTTCTCCTACTCCTGACGAAGATTGCATGTTTCAGAAGGTTCAACAGCCTTCAAGGGCAAGTCGCGCCTCCAGCCAGCTTGATATCTCAGGCACAACATCCCGACAAGACTCGGGGGAATAAAAAACTCATGAAATTGACCGCGTAGCCGCAACAGCCCCTAACTCTGTTCCGCCATTTTTCTGGCGAGAGGTCCGGGAATTGATTGCTTCATCCCTTCAATGTCGCTGCGAACTCTTTCATAACTCATGGCATTTTCTACGGCTTGCGCTCCCTGTTCCGCGAATTTGACCAACAAGCTCATCTCTTCGGGGTCGAAGCTGCGCTTTTCGGAACTGTAGATCCTGAGGAAGCCAAGTATAGTGTCGCCGAGTTTCAGCGGAACCGAAAGTATTGAAACTATGCCCTCTTTCCTGGCTTCACCAGGATAATGAAGTTTCGCATCAAAATCCGCCTCTTCGATTAGGACTGATTTTCCGGACTCAAAACCTTCGGCGATACTCTTTGAGCTATCCACCATTCCCTTTTGTAAGTACTCATCGCTAAGGCCAAATGAGGAAGCTATTTCCAGAGTCTGGTCCTTCTTGCGGTACATCAGGAGAGAGCTGCCCTTCACCTTAAAGAGCTTAACCACACTGGCACAGATCAGATTCAATATCTCTTTCAAGTCCAGGCTGGATGCAATAGCCTTTTCCGCTTGCGCGTAAGTCTGCTCAATTTCCCTGTCACGTCTCGCTTTCCAGGTTTTCTCAAGGGCTTTCTCCGTAACCTGGACCAACTCTTCCGGAGTGAACGGTTTGGGGAGGTAATCAAGCGCCCCCAGTTTCATGGACGCCACTGCCGAGTCCACTGTGGCGAAGCCGGTAAACATGACCACACCTGTATGGGGATGATCTCTGGGCAACAGCCTCGACCGCGTCCATTCCACTGCGGTCCGGCATCATCAGATCTGTGAGAACCAGATCGTATGATCCTTTTGCCAGCAGATCCAGGGCCTGATCCACGCGCAAAGCCCCTTCCACCTCGTATCCCTCTTCCACAAGAATCCGCTGGACACTTTCGTGGACGATCTGTTCATCGTCAATGACGAGTATCGTCGCCTTTGGTTTCCCCCGGACGTTCATGCTGACCTCCTCATATTTTTGTTACCTTGATTCGTATGTAGCCCCACGGCGAAATAGTGGAGCACAGGACCGGTGGTTTTATTGCCTGAAGGAGCGCATGCCGCAAACATGGCCAGCGGCTCTGCCTCCATCCGATGAGGAGTGTCACTCCTCTTCCAAGATAATTCCGTAACTAATCAGCCATGTCAGGGGTGAAGTATCCACCTCGACTGCCAACAAGGTCACTCCGCAGTAGCCGCTCCCATAGCGGTCAACTTGACTCTGCACACGGTAGTGTTTTCCTCGAACAATCGGTACACAGACTGGTCGGGGAAGTTGGTAGGGACAAAAACCATTCCCCTATCGATTTTGTCCGACAGCTTGGTCGGTGCAACAAAAGAACCGCTGCGAGAGCTGACTTTCACTTGGTCTCCTTCTTTGAGGCCAAGAGTCTCGGCGTCCTCCGCGTTGATCTGCAAATTTCCCTCCGGGCAGAGCTGGAGTAGGTTCCTGGACCGTGTTGAAGTTGACCCGAAATGAAACATGCATCGGCCGGCGATCAGCTCAAACGGATACACCGCGACATCCTCCTTCTCGGGCCCTTCCCAGGTGCGAACCGGTGCAAAGGAGTAATTGTCTCGTCCTCGCAGCCCTACATTGTTCTCCCCAAGAAGGGGAACGATTTTGCCATCTCCTTGCAGGTCTTGTAGCTTGAGGCCCTTGTAGGGAGGTATGGTAAGGGTCATTTCCCTGAAGACGTCAGCCGCTTTGAAAAAGCCCATGGGTTGCCCCAGGGCCTTGGCCACCTCTTCGAAAATACTCCAGTCCGGAATGGCCTGCCCCATCGGAGGGATTACCGGATTCAGCCTTTGAATGCGGTGCTCGATATTGGTCATGGTCCCTTCCTTTTCAGCAAAGGAAGCCGCGGGAAAAACGCAATGGGCCATCTTTGCTGTCGGGCTCAGAAAGAGATCCTGCACTATCACGAGATCCGCCCTTTCCAAAGCCGACGCGAAACGCCCCGCATTGGGATAATCGGTGAGCGGATCTGCGCCGGCAATATACATAGCCCTAAGCTCTCCGGTTTCCAGCCCCCGAACCATCTCAGGCACCGTTCTCCCTTTGCCGTAGGGAAGGTTTGTTTTCCAGACGCGCTCGAAAAGGTCTCGCGCGTACGCTGCGTCCTGGAATCCGGGAAGGTATTCCGGAAGGGCACCCATGCCGCACATCCCAATCATGTTCCCTTTTTCAAAAATAGGGAATATCCCGGCTCCGACTCCTCCGACATTCCCAGTCAGAAGGGCCAGATTCGCCAAATTCATGGCGCACTGGAGGCCGTTTGCCTGTAAGATTACGTCTCCGCCGAAGATTATGGATGCTTTTGGGGCTTTGCCAAGAACCCGTGCCGCTTCCTCAAGAGCCTCACCCGAAACACCTGTGCTCTTCAGAATGCCTTTAAGAGAAATCTTGTCAAGCAGGTTCTTCATGGGAAGGAAATTGACTGTCCGATCTCGGACGAATTTACTGTCCCACAGGTCCAAATCCAGAATGATTTTCATTATCCCGAGGATCAGATCGCTTTCGGAATATGGACGTATTCTCAACTGCACACGAGCAAACTTTTCCAGGCTGGTCCTTCGGGAATTGGCCACAATCACATTGCTGTCATATCGCCGCGCCGCCGCCTTGACCTTCCACCCCAAAGCGGGTGTTTCTTCCAGGGGGTCTACACCTATTACGAGCATAGCCTCTGCTTCAAGCAGGTCTTCGAGACTGCCTGTGGCCCCTGAAAGGCCAGTCAACTCGAAGGCCCTTTGGACCCGCAAGAAGCTGAATCTGGCCTCGCTGTCGATGTTATTTGTACCTATAATTGCACGGAATAACTTCTGGAAAGCGTAGCAATCTTCGTTAGTCAAACGCGGTGATGCCAATCCCGCAACGCTCTCCGGACCTGAGTCAAGTATTATTCCTTTCAGTCGATCAGCGACAAAAACCAGGGCATCTTCCCAAGAGGCAGGTTTGAGTTCTCCGTCACGCCTCAAGAGAGGGGAGACCAGACGGTCTTCATGATGAACAAGGTCGAATCCGAAGCGGCCCCCCGCGCACAACGTGCCTTTGTTGTGGCTTTCAATGTCCGTGGTAACGCGGAAAATACGGTTGTCTTTGACGTTCATTTCCATGCGGCAACCCGCGGAACAGAGAGGACAAATGGTGGGTGTCTTTCTCAGTTCCCACGAGCGGGCCCATCGTCTGGACACCTTATTCGACATGGCGCCGGACGGACACGCTTCCACGCACTCGCCGCAAAAATCGCAATTAAGAATGCCCCCGTCGCGCGTATCTATCCTTGCATTGTACCCCACATCGGTGAGAGCGAGCGCGCTGGCTCCGATGACTTCGTGACAAACCTTGACGCATCTCAAGCAGGTTATACACAGATTCTGATTGTACTCGATTAGAGGCCAGTCCTGGACGACAGGACTGTTGCGTTTCGTCACAGGGTAATCTGTGCCACCGATGCCTAGCCGATACGTTAAGTTCTGAATTTCACATTCTCCAGCCGCGGGACAGGTAGGGCATTCCAAAGGATGGTCCATAAGGACCAATTTCATGACTTCCTCTCTAATGCCCCGTATCTGAGAGGTCTCCGTTCGAACCCTCATTCCATCCGTCACGATCGTACTACAGGACGGTACAGGACGCGTGACGCCCTCCACTTCTACCACGCACATGCGGCAGGAATCAGATGGGCTTATTTTCTGGTAGTAACAGAGAGTCGGGATCCAGATCCCCGCCTCTTTAGCTGCTTCCAGTATGGTCATCCCCTCCGGAACCGCAACATCAACGTCATCGATAGTCAGTAGAGGCATTGTTTGATCCTTATCTTCTTAACAGAAGAGTCGAGTGCCGGCATCATCGGCGCCTTCAACGGCTTTTTTCGTGCTTGGCGTGATTCCGGCTAATGCTTTAACATTCCAAGGCATTCGGAATGAAATAGCCAGGAAAGCTTCCCTGCAAACAGCGGCCCTTGTGACGCGGTCTTCATCCAGAGTCACTCCCGCTCTTCTCATGCCCCGGCTTCCCTGACAGCGGCGAGGATCAGGTGGAAGCAACGAAGACATCGGCTGGCCTCAATGAAGGAACTTCGCTGAGTGAATCCCGAGTCCACTTCACGAAAACTCGCCACCCGCTCCCTGGCATCAAGTTTCCTTTGAGGAGGTTTGCCCCCCTCTCGCCCGGGAGTTCTGGCGGTAACCAGCACGCCATGGTCCTTTTCTATGCCCGCGATAAGGTCTTCCATCCATTGCTCTTCCGAAGGAGAGCATTTTCCATAGGTCACGTAGTCATGGATCATTCTCGCGGCCCGCTTGCCTCCAGCTAGACCATGAACCACCGTCAGAGGACCGCTCACAGCGTCTCCGGCCGCGAAAACACCTGGTCGGGTAGTCATCATCGTTTGTTTGTCTACCCTTATCGTGCCACGGCGAGCTATCTCGATGCCATCGTCCGACGAAATGAAGTCAAGATTGGAAGCTTGCCCAATGGCAGGTATCAGCGTGTCTGCGGCCAAGTCAAATTCCGAATCCTCTACAGGAACCGGACGTCTCCGGCCGGTAAAGTCCGGTTCTCCCAGTTCCATCCGGACGCACTTCAGCCCTGCCATTTTCCCTTCTTGGGAAAGAATGTCCGTGGGCTGAGTAAGGAAGTAAAAGTTGATTCCTTCCTCGCGAGCATCCTCCACTTCCTCCGGATCCGCAGGCATCTCCGCTTCGGTTCGTCGGTAGACGATGCCGACCCTAGAAGCGCCCATTCTCAGGCACGTCCTCGCGCAGTCAATGGCTGTGTTGCCTCCGCCCACAATAGCAACGTTGTCGCCAATGGTTACGTCACGGCCCAGATTAATGTCTCTGAGGAAGTCTATGCCGCCGGAAAAGACACCTTCAATGCCTTCGTCTTCACCTTTGAGTCCAAGAGGGATGGACCGGTGGGAGCCGATACCGAGAAAGACCGCCTTGAACCCCTCATTGAACAGATCCCGGATTGTAAAATCCCTGCCGAGTCGTAAACCGAACTTAAATTCTACACCGAGATCCTTAATGATATCGACTTCTCGCTGGAGCACGTCGCGAGGTTGGCGGTACGGCGGTATTCCTACTCCGATCATGCCCCCGGAAACTTCGAGCCCTTCCAAGATGGTTACCGGGTGTCCCAGGCGGTTCAGATAATAAGCCGCGGCAATTCCCGCGGGACCGGCTCCCACCACAGCTACGGGTGGACCGGTCAAGTCCGTTTTTTGCATCGGCGGCTTTAGGTGATGGAAGAATTCATAGTCAGAGGCCACACGTTTGAGTGTCTTGATTGGAATGGCCACATCACCCATATTCGCAACACTGCACGCTTTTTCACAGGGAGCGGGGCAGATACGGCCGGTTATGCCCGGTAAAGGCATTTCCTCCCGTATTATCTTGAGGGATTCCCCGTAACGGAGTTCCTGGAGCGCCTCAACATAACCGGGTATGTTAATGTGGCAGGGGCAGGTATTCATGCATGGTGCGGAAATGTTTCCACGATAACGGACTGAATCTACGGGTACCCCATCGCGGACGGCTGCGAGAAAATCGTCTCGAAAATGAGTAAGGCCGTCCCTGAGGAGTTCCCCGGCGCTCTGGCAGACTGAGCATTTGGCGGCGTCATTGAGTATATCGGCCATGCGGGACAAGATTTCCAGATCGGATTCGGTTCCCTCACCCTGCAAGATCCTGTCAAGGGTGAGAAGCAGCATCTTTGAACCTTTGATACCGGTGATGCACTTCCCGCAGCAGTACTTTGCCTGAATCTGCCTGATATACTCCCTTATCATGGGGACGAAATTGAAATCCTCTTCAAACTGCAGGAACCCTTTGCCGCTCATGAGAGCGACAATGTTATCCGGAAACCCCGCAGCGCTCGGAAATCCAGCAGGCTGATCGTTGGGTGATTTTTCTTCCTTCCGGTGGTCACTAAGGACGTGACCCCAGCGTCCAAACATGATCTGCTTCATCTGGCCCTCCGGTTCGAGGACTCCCCCGCACAGTGTTTATAGCCTAGCATTCTTTACAATGAAAGAGAAGAATCCCCCTGTCAATAGGATTTTAGATGCCAGACCAATGTTATAGGGTAACTGTGCCTGAAGTCGTCAACCCTGTAAAAATGCTCATCATGTTCTGTAGATTCGCTTTTTTCGAAGCCATGCAGGTCTGCCGGTACGCGCCCTCTCGGTTGCGGGACCCTTGCCCTGAAGAAAGGTGTGGAACAACTCGACTCAGGGAGTCTGAATGCGCCCTCGGCCCGCTATAGGCCGCTTGACATTCATCACTGCTGTTGTTAAATTGGTTCTGAATCAAGCCCATTGCTAATCCGCAACTACGCATCCTTCTTAGATAATGGGAAAGAAGAGATGAATCCCTTTGAGTTGTTCGAGTCGTCGGGTATTTACAAAGTCGCTATCCTGTACTTCTCACGATCCCGGGGACTGGCCATCGTGGGCCGGTATGCCTCCGGCGATAATGTTGAAGTTGTGCAGATCTCCGGTGAAGTCGATCCCCATACGGGGAATTTCACCGCGCTGGACTACGCCGGTTCCGAGGGGACTGACCAGTTCCCCGTGATTACCAAGCAGGATTTCGAGAATCTCGTTTCATTCATTCAAGCCAAGGTCGACGACCAGACACACATGAGCGTCATCGAACCCGCACTGATCAAGGCGGTAGGGTCCAAGGACGGTCTCCCGCAGCAGAGTCACTACCTGCATTGAGCCGGGCACTGGTCGGGCTTCTAAAGCAAGCACCAAAACAATGTCCGAAAGTGAGGATGATCGGGTAGGGACGGCCTCGCGTGGAACGCGGGGTTTCTGACATCGGAATAGGTCAAAACATTAGGCACATGCCATAAATCATCGCGCCGCACTACGGACTTGCAGGTTGGCGGGGAATTTTCCGCCAAAAGGCCTGCGTGCTCCTTCCTACTCAGGAATCGTCTTCTTCCTGCCTATCTCAAGATCGTGTATGGGGATGATGATGTCGGCGGCTTCGCGCACTCGTTTCATGCTCTCGTATGCCTGGATCAGATTGAGATGGACACCCGGCGCGATGATCCCGCCACCGGAGGGAAAGTTCTCGGCATTGCAACATAGACCCGCGATAACAGCTTTGCCTTTCGAGGTTTGTACCACTACAGACTGCCCCCCAGGGGTGTGCCCAGGGGTGAATAGCACGTCAATGCCCTCAACAATTTCAGCGTCACCTTCAATGGGCACGACGTTTACGCCATCAAGAACATCGGGATAATACCTGTGATCGACCGGATGGGGGTTATTGAAGAACTCCAGTTCGGCCTTTTGCACGTATACCCGCGCATTCGAGCATAGGCAGTCGTTCTCACAATGATCGTTATGCAAGTGCGTATGGATAATGATGTCTACATCTTCAGGCGTCCATCCTACAGATTCGAGAGCCGCCTCAAAGCTCATGACGGGAAATCCCATTCGCTCTGTTAGGTCGTCGGGCGCGATGAAATCCTCTATCCCCGTGTCCACGAGTATTTTCAGGTCTCCCCCTTTAAGGGCAAACGAATAGATAGGCAACAAGATCCTTTTGCCGTAAAAGCGGAGATACGTCATCACTCCTTGATCGGTTTCGTTGAAGCCTACTGCCAGTGGATGTATCGTGTACTCGGCCATCACTTTCTCCCTATCAAGCGCCAGATATCTCCAGTGTTGATTCACAAGCTTTGATGTCTCCGAAATCGCGCTGTAGGTCTCATTTCTCATGCACCCCGCGGACGTCTCGGCAGATTGTATTTTAGACCGATCATCGGCCCATCGCAACGGGAGCTAAATGGACCCCTTTGGGGAATACCAGTTCGCGCTCAAACAATGAATAATCGACCAAATCGGAGACGGATCTGACAAAGCCCAGATCCGTGGCACCCCGAGCCCGATGTTGTTCGGATGCTGGGTGTGCCACTGACCTGGGCACCAGGTCAGTGCTGATTTTGCTAGTAACCAATACTTGCTGTTTGAGCACGAACTGACAAGACCGATTCATCCTAGCTTGCACGGGACCGCCCGCACCCTCCTAGTTGCCCTGTCGCTGAGCCCGTCAACTCCAGATTTGTGGACTAGAGCGGTTCTCATTTTGAATTTATTAGAAGACGCACCGCAAAGAATCAGTAGGGCCGGCGTCCCTGCCGGCTACTGGTGATTTATTTATCAATGGTCCACCGGCACGGAGGCCGGTGGCTACCAATTTCGAGACGATCGCTCTTCACAGTCCGTCATAACTTTCGAGAATCCCTCTAAATTGTCCGGCCATTTGGCGATCTACAGACATCTTTGTTTTGCTACCATATTACTTTAATTAATTGTTGCAAATATTTGTATTTCAAGCTAATATATATCAGGACCAGGCTTTAAGTTCTCCTTCCCGAGAGGAGGGTTGTTGACTATGTGTGAAATCGTAGCCTTTACCGGTGGAAAAGGATCCCCTGGAAAAACGTGCCTTGCCTTGAATACGGCTGTTACGCTGGGGAGCATAGGTGCCACTGTTTTACTGGTGGATATGAGCGGTTCGTCAGCCAACATAAGTGGCTCCTTGGGATTACGACCCATGTACAATTTGAACGACCTTGTCTGGGGCTATTGTTCGGCTGAAGAAGCAATCGTTCCATGGGGAGAAAATGTGGGCCTCGTCACGCTCGGGGAACCCATAGGATGGAACGGTGAGGATAAGATGTCCCGTTTTCTGTCACTGGCGCCACTCATGAACCGAAGAAATTTTGTTCTCATCGACACCCCCGCGGAAGCTAGTGAATGTCTCGCGCCGGTGATGGAGGGGGCTGAGCACGTGTTGGCAGTGGTGACGCCCGAGCAGGTGGCAAGCGCTGAAGCTCTTGCGTTCATCATGAATCTACATCGAATTGCAGGCGGAAAGCATATTTATGTGATCCTCAACAGGGCTCCTTCATCCGAAATTTCAGACCTTATTTGCAACCGACTGGAACATGATATTGGCAGGATATTGGGGGTCCCCATGACCTGTCTCGGATATGTGCCCGACGAGCCCCTTATGGCTTCGGCCGCGCAATCGCGGTGGCCTTTCGTCGTCATGGCGCCCGAATCTGAAACGTCGTCGTGTTTGGCGCATGTGGCCGGAGCTATCACCGAGATATGCGGAACGCACCGGCAAAATGAGGGCTCGGAAAGGTTTCTGGGGGACCTATTTGGCTGTCTGCAGAATGACAGACCGTTGAGCTTGGCCATCCAGGGTCGACGAAGCGTCAGAGAGAGCTTTCCTCAGGCATCACAAGAAGAGGTCGAACTTTTTCGGCAAATTATCATGGAGGCCCTGGATCCCAAGAAAGCGGATTCCCTCGATTTCGAGACTATGTACCAGCATGTGCGAGAAGTGGTCGAAACCTCGAAGCGAGCCAATCCTGAGGTGGCGGGCTTTCCTTCACCCATAGCGTGATCACTCCCTCCCTCAACCTTGCGGTCAGACCCGGCATTGTTATATCTTTTTAGCGCTTAGTGAAATGCGTTGAGAATTGGGCCAAGATTACCCTCCCCTAACCCCTCCCCTCAAGGGAGGGGGACAACAAAAGCCTCTCCCTTGACGAGAGAGGGAGGGATTACCCAGGTTACTCACCCGCGAAGCTAAATGCGTTTCGCTATAGTTCGGTTCTATCTGGCCGCCTTGAGGGATTCCATGGGAAAAAATGCCGACCTTCAAAAGCCTTTGCCGCCTCTTCTTGTAGATTCCCATGCTCACCTGGAATTGGAACCTCTGGTGGCCGACGCAGAGGCAGTAGTGCAAAGAGCGTCCACGGCGGGAGTGGCCTACGTTGTCACGGTAGGGATAGATTTCGATGACGCAAAGCGGGCTCTGGGATTAGCCGATCGCTTTGAAAGGGTCTTCGCTTGCGTAGGCTTCCATCCTCACAATGCCAAAGAAGTGGATGAAGAGGCCCTTCTGAAAATAGAGGCTCTGGCTCATCACCCGAAAGTAGTGGGATATGGAGAAATAGGGCTGGATTTTTTTCGCAATCATTCTCCCAGAGAGCGCCAAATAGAAGTTTTTGCGCATCAGTTATCTATTGCCCAAAGGCTGGCGAAGCCGGTGGTGATTCATTTACGCGACGCGTACCGTCAAGGGCTCGATATGCTGGAACAGGCAAGCCCATTTCCCGCGGGCGGGATAATCCATTGCTTTTCAGGGAGTGATGCTGACGCGCGGCGTGCGCTGGATCTCGGATTTCACATTTCCATACCCGGCACCGTGACGTACAAGAAAAATGACAGCCTTCGATCAGTAGTCGCTTCTATCCCGGATGAGAGGCTCCTTTTGGAAACCGACTGCCCTTTCCTTGCTCCGGAGCCCTTGCGCGGGAAGGATAACGAGCCCGCGTACATTGTGCATACTGCCAGAAAAGTGGCTGAGGTAAGGGGAGTTTCCTTCGAGGAGATCTGCCGGACAACAACGGCAAATGCCGTGCGGGTTTTCGGCTTGCCAGCCATCACAACCGACTGGCGGTGACGACTCAGCTATTGCGAGGACGACTTCACGGTAAGCACGGGACAGCGGGCAGTCCTGACGACATTTTCCGCCGTGCTTCCCATTATCAAATGCTTAAATCCGGTCCAGCCATGGGTCCCCATCACAATCAATTGGATTGACTCTTCTTCCGCGAAGCGTACTATTTCACGTGCGGGGGTCCCTATTCGAACAGAAGTTTGAACTTGGGCCAAGCTCTTACGACATTCGGTTGCAATGAGACTTAGGGCTTTTTCAACGGATTGTTGAATATCGGACAGGGCCGATCGTATATCCGCTGGCATGCCCTCGTCAAGCAACGGGTAGCCTATGCGTGAGGAGTTGATTACGTGGAAGATTATGAGTTCGGCTTCGAAGGCCTTGGCGTAATCCGCTGCATGTTGGCGGGCAGGCTTGGAATTGTCCGAGAAGTCGGTGCACAAGAGTATTTTCTTGGGGAGCATTTCTCTGAGCCTCTTTCCGGATGCAGGAGTTGCCTGATAAAGTCTTCTCGCCTTTCAGGTTAGAGCCTCTTGTTCGAGAGATCAAGCAGAGATCGCGTCGTAAGACCATTTTCTCTGCACGTCCAGCCTAAAAGGCCTGGTTCTCATGAATAGCGTTTTGATGGAATTCGAGGAATTTGTTCCTTATGAAGCGAGATGAGTCAAAAAAGGGTCTTCTGACTTCCGTAATAAACGCCATCAAGCGGCACGGCATGATTCAACGGGGTGACGGGGTCGTGGTAGCAGTTTCAGGAGGGCCTGACTCCACGGCATTGATGCACATTTTGAACATGTTGAAGGCCGAGATGGGTTTCTGGATGGTGCCGGCGCATTTGGATCACCGACTTCGTCCAGAATCCGATCTGGATGCTGAGTTTGTGAGAGAAATGAGCCGTAAACTCGGCCTGGAAGCTCAGGTCAAAGTTGTCAATGTTCGGGATCTTGCAGCCAGGCGAGGGATAAGCGTGGAGGAAGCCGGGCGGGGTGCCCGATACGCGTTCTTTGAGGAGATCAGGGCTTCTTCGGGGGCCAGGGTCATAGCTACAGCTCACCACATGGATGATGTGCTTGAGACTTTTTTCCTAAGGATCTTTCGCGGGTCATCGCTTAAAGGGCTCACGGGAATCGCACCGACCCGAGCAGGCATAGTGCGACCCCTTATAGAGACATCGCGGGCTCGCATCATCCGTTTCTTGGAAGAAGAAGGGATTCCTTACAGGATTGACCCTACCAATCTCGATATCAACTGCGATAGAAACTTCGTCCGGAATCGTCTCATCCCGACGATTGAGCAGCATTTCCTCAATTTTAGAAAACCGCTGCAACGCACCATCGAACTGCTCGGGGAGGAAGAGCAGTTTGTGAAAGAGATGGCTCAGGAACTCTATTCGCAAACAATTTCACACAGCGGGGCCGGATTGGAGATGAGCATCCCGAGATTGCGTTCAGCTCCGATGGTTCTGGCTTCCAGGGCGATACTTCTCGCTCTCTACACTCTCTCAGGGCCGGACGTGCGGTGGGCTCGATCTCACGTCGAGACCATCTGGAAGCTGCTCCGTTCGACGAGCCCTTCTGCTGTGGCCCATCTCCCCGGGGGCCTCATGGTGGCCAGAGAGTATGACAGGCTCGTGCTCTCCAAGGCGGTACGGTGGCGGAATTAACACCACAGCAGGTCATTGTGGTCTCAGGACCAGGGACTGTGGAAGTTCCGGGTACTGGGCACATCTTGAGATTGCAACTTCGTGAACCAGAGGGGATGCGTCTACAAGAATATGATGGAATTACAGCGGCAGCGTTCGATGCTGACGAGGTCTCTTTTCCGCTGACAGTCCGTAATCCCTTGCCGGGCGACCGATTCAGACCTTGGGGGTTGCAAGGAACGCGTAAGCTGAAAAAGGTGCTGATAGACCTGAAGATACCCAGGGACCTTAGGAAGAAACTACCCCTGCTCTTGAAAGGTGACGCGATACTTTGGATACCGGGAGTCCGCAGGAGTGACGCGGCTCCGATTCACAGCGCAACTCGTCGGGTTCTGGAGGTCAGCATTGTGAAAAGCTCTAATGCTAATGCGCTTTGCAGCGAGTAATACTTCTTCACAGCAGTTCGTGCTGTTTCCGGCAGATCTCCGAGGCTGCGAACGGCATAGCCTGACTGCGCTCCGGAGACCTACCGGAAACGGCGATTAGTGGTGTCCGGGTGGTGTGGATGGCGAACTTGCCCAGGTCCCTGACGATCCACTTTCGGCCCAGCTTTTCCGCCACCGCCGCTTTAATGCCGGAACCGCAGTTGTGGACGGTGCAAGTTTCAGTCACATAAGAGTTATCTTCAGCTACCCGCAAGTTACATACCGTTTCCGTCGTACTGATACGCCGGATTCTCTTTACGATGTGCACATCCTTTTGTCCACAAGCGAACACCGACATTCCCGGCTGTAGTTCACCTGCGGGAACCCATTGTACCTTGTGGTCAAATTGGGAGCGGCGCTGTGTCACCTTGGTCGCAATCTGAAGGGCCACCGCGTCCGGACCGTTTTCAAGGTCGCTGTTCCTGAACCGCATAAACTCAGTGTTGTGCTGTTCTATCAACTTCTGACGAAAATTGTCGTAATCCTTCTGTTCTGCTAGATCATGCACCGCACCATCCACCTCAATAGCCAAACGCACCTCCGGAGCGTAAAAGTCCAGGATAAAGGGCCCCATCGGGTGCTGCCGTCGGAAGCGTGTGCCCAACTGTTTCTTGCGCAGCAGCGACCACATGTGCGTCTCGGCAACGGTTTGGTTTTTCCGCAAATGCCGTGCAGTAGATACTTGAGCCAGAAACGGCGGCAAGGCCGGCGCCACTCCGGCCACGGGATGATACGGGGTGATGTAAAGCGGTTTAGAGACGCCGGAGAATTCCACCTCAAGGATTTCGCCTGTATACTGGCGGGATACTACTTCCAGGACCGGCATCATGCGGTTGTAGTGCGTGAGAACTAGATCCCCCGGACGAAGAGATTCGATGAGCGTGGAGTCAACGTCCCCCTCCCTCGGTCCCCTTAAGACCCCATCGCGCAACACTTTCCCCAAACTCGCGGAAGGCAAGCAGCCGGCCCCATCCCCTAGCCCCTTCCCCAAGTTTGGGGAAGGGGCTAGGCTCTCCCCCTCTCCAAACTTGGAGAGGGGGTAGGGGGTGAGGATTCTTGTCCCCTTTCGCACGCAGAAAAAATCCTCCACCAAGTCCCCTTCGTTGGATGAGTCTTTGATGATCCGTCCGATGTCGTCCCAAGTCGTAGTTTCGGTATTCCCCTTATTTCATCAAGATAGAATCTCAGTCCGTCCATCCGCAGCGGGCCGTCCTTCAAGGTTGTTTATATAGATCCGCCTATCAAAGAGATTATAACCCCTCCCGCGAAAGCGCGTGAAACATGGCCTCTGATAATTCTTCGAGGCGGTAAGGTTTTTGGATAAACCACGCGATACCCTCGTCCAATGTCTCCTGGACTGCGCCTTCCTTTGTGAAGCCCGTGGAAAGTATTACACGAACTGACGGATTGATCCTCTTCATTTCCACAAACGCTTCCCTGCCGCTCAGCCCGGGCATAATCATATCTACAATCACCACGTCAATCTCCTGCCACTGCATGCGATAGATTGCCAGGGCCTCTCTCCCGTCCCGGGCCGAAATAACGGTAAAGCCTAACTCTTCAAGCATTTCGCCCAGAAGTTCCCGGATAATATCTTCATCGTCTACGACCAGAACCGTCCCTGAGCCCAGGGCAGACCTTTTCTTAAGGACGCTTACGGAAATTGGCACACAGTCTTTTTTTAACGGCAGCAACACTTTGAAGACCGACCCGTGTCCCACTTCGGAATACACTTTGATAGCGCCTCCGTGGCCCTTGACGGTGCCGTAAACCATGGCCAGCCCCAGTCCCGTACCCTTACCGTCCTCCTTCGTAGTGAAAAAGGGCTCGAAGAGCCGGCTCTTAACCAGATCTCCCATGCCCTCGCCGTTATCCTCAACATTTATCTCCAGAAAAACTCCTGGACACAGCCCATCGTGACCTCGGCAAAAGGCCTCGTCCAGCTCTACCATTTTGGTAGACAACAGTAAGCGTCCGCCTTCGGGCATGGCGTCCTTCGCATTGATGCAAAGGTTCATCAGTACCTGCTGGATCTGGCCGGGATCGCCTTCCACGGCGCTCGAGTGCGCCTCTTTGCGGCACCGAACGGAAATCTTCCGATCGAGGGTGCGCTTTAAGATCTCGACTACATCATCAATCAGTTGATGGACTTCGACGGTCTGAATAAAGCGTTTACCCTTCCGGGAGAACGCCAGGAGCTGACCAGCAAGAGTTGCCCCTCTCTCGGCGCTCTTTTCTATCATTTCCGCGTAGTGCGCCAGTTGGGACTCGGGGAGTGTGTGTTTTTTCAGAAGGGAAGCGTACCCAAGAACCCCACTCAATATATTGTTGAAATCGTGTGCTATTCCTCCCGCCAGCGTTCCTATGGCCTCCATTTTCTGGGACTGCTGTAGTTGGGCTTCGAGTTTCTTAAGCTCGCTAACATCGGTATAGACCCCAATGGACCCGATATAATTCCCTTTGCCGTCTACATAGGGTGTTCCGCTCACGACCGTCTTGTGAGGGTTGCCATCCAGGTCCGTCAGCGTGACAAGGTAAGTGGTACTTTCGCCTCTTGACCTCACGGCAAGATGATCCTCCAAAATCCTCCTGTTCTCCTCGTCATAATATTCCCTTAAATCCTTTCCCTCCGGCGCGGGATCCCCCAGTATTTCTTTCATTCTCGGATTGGCGAATTGTACGTAGCCGCTCGTGTCTACATAAGTGATCCCGTCATGAGCGCTTTCCACGAGGAGCTTGAACTTGGCTTCGGATTCCTTAAGGGCCTTCTTCGTTACTATGCGATCCGTGACATCGCGAGCTACTCCCACGACGTAGGCGGGCTGGTCATCAGGCTGGATTAAGGTGCTGCTGTACTCCAGATAAAATATGGATCCGTCTTTTCCTCTGTACTGGGAAATTCCCTGCGCAACGCCCTCTTGCAGCACCTTTTGGAGATTGCCGGGAACGTGTTTTCGTGCCCACTCCGGAATGACTTCCGCGATATTGCGCCCAATCACCTCTCCCGGCTCATAACCCAAGAGCGTCGCTGCAGATTTGTTGACGCTCAATAGCGTGCCGTCAATGTCGAGGCAGTAAACGACATCCGTCAAGTTTTCCAAGAGCCCGATGTACTTTTCTTCTGAAGCTCTGCGCGCTCCCAGTGCTCGAACCAACTCGGAATTGTCCTCGCAAATGATGACGCGTTTTTCTTCATCGAGGGAAAATGCCCTGAAACGAACGTTTCGCGATGAGCCGTCTTTGCACAGCACCGCAACATGCTGTTGGGTCCGCATCGCCGGCTTCCGACTCTTTCTGACCGCGACTGAGCCCAACAACCATGTTTCGCGATGCCACATCCGGTATCACCTTGTCCAAGCATGCTTGCAAAGTTGGGGTTTCTTGCACGGAGTACCCGAAGAGCGTTGTGAACGTGGGATTCATGTACTCAAAAAGGCCCTCGTGATCGACGATCGCCATGCCCAAGGGAGTCCGCTCGGCCAAGAGCTGGAATCTCATTTCACTCTCCAGCAAGAGGATCTTGTAATTCATCTCGCGCTCTTTGAGGCGCTGACTCCGGTCTCCGGGGCTATCATGGGAGGCTTTAGGCATGGTCGCGGCCTTTCGTCTAGCTGAGGGCAAGGTCTAGTGGTAAGGGAGAATGCAATCCTTATCCTAGCTTATCGCATTTTCATGTGTCAGGGACGCAAGGTTAAGAACTAAGTTTTGATATCGAGGGCTACCCTTGTCCGCCAGGTGTCGCCTCCGAAGCTCGGGAGGGAACCTTCATTTTGGATTGGGGTTGATACGGCATGCTTGGCGTGTCATGATGTGATATCGAGCCTGGACAAGGCCGGTTTGAATTTACGTTTTCACACAAGGAAGCACTCTTGGCGAAAGGGCGCGACTTTCTAAGCCAGGGAAGGCGGGCGGAAAAGTGCGTAAGGTAGGGAATCTGACTTGCTCAAGAACCTGATTGTCATCATATTGATCGTGTGTCAGTCGTATCTTCTCGTCGAAGCCGGAATTTTGCCGCGTATATCAGATCCTCCGAAATCAGATCTGATAGCCCGGGGAGAAAGCTTGAACCTACCCATGGGTGGTCAGACTCCGGGCACTAGACTCTTGGCCGGGGCCGGAAGCGGCTTCGAACTGTTTGTGGCCGCGATGCATTTGATAGTGGAGCATTATGTTGAGCCGATTTCCCCCGAAGACCTTTTCAAAATGGTTATGGACAAATTGGCGCTGGTCGTGCTCCCCCAGTGTGTTGAGGACATCGACAAATGCTCAGGGGATGTCGACGAGTGCTTTGTGACTGATATCAATGCCATGGCTACGCGCTGCAACCTGGATGTCAATCGACTGCTCTGTGCAGTTTTGAACATTTCGTTGCAAGAGCTGGACCCCAATTCATGCATGATGGATGCAGGAATGCTCAAGGAACTCGAAATCGGCACCTCGGGCAAGTTTGGCGGGGTCGGTATGGTGGTGAGCGCCAAGGGCGCAGACTATGTAGTAGTTTCACCATTTGGAGGTTCTCCCGCTTATAGAGCAGGTATAAAAGCCGGTGACACAATATTGGCGATCGATGGTCAATCTCTTCACGGTTTACCTTTGCTTGAAGTGTTACGCAAAGTTCGAGGCCCCGCGGGTTCGACCATGTCCGTCACGGTTATGGACAGCAAATCGGGCAGCGTCCGGCAGATAAAGCTCCAGCGGCGAACGATTCGAGTCCCGCCTGTCCGCTACCTGTGGCTTGAGCCCAAAATTGGCTACCTGAGGATCGTGAACTTTCAGAAAGGCACAGCGGGGGAGGTTTATAAAGCTCTAGGCCAGGTCCTAGGCCACGGGGTCGGAGGATCAGCCGGTCTCATTCTGGATCTTCGGGACGACCCGGGTGGAATCTTCGATGAGGCAATCCAGGTGGCTAATCTCTTCAAGAGTTCCGGAGTCATAACCTCCGTCAGGGGGCGCCGCAGCCGTTTGAACCGTGATTTTAGAGCCAACGGGGACAGCAGGCTGCCTCAAATTCCTTTGGTCATTCTTATTAATAAAGGAACTGCCAGCGCGTCCGAAATTCTGGTAGGGGCTCTACAGGGTCTACCGAAGGTCTTGGTAATGGGGGAGCGCAGTTTTGGGAAGGCATCTGTTCAAGCAATATTTCCGCTGAACAAAGGAATGGCGATACGTCTGACAACTGCGCATTACTATACCGCCGATGGTCGCGATATCGACGGAAAGGGGCTTGAACCGGATGTTGTCATTCATGATTCGGATGAAAATCCAACAATCGGGAAAATAGACCTCTTGAATTCCGAGCAGTTGAGGACTGATTCTGACATCAGGGCCGCGTTGGCGTATTTGCACTCCGGAGTGACACCGACCCGTTCACCCTTCTCTTCGTGGTACTAGCGAGCCGGGGACAGAAACGGATGCGTCACTATGCAGGCGATGACATATTGACGGCTGATGAGAAAAGGGGACCCTGGTGGCGGCCCATTGCGGAGAAAGCCGATACGAGGTAGGATAGTGATTCTCGGCTCATGCAAGCACGGAGCAGGCATATTGCTACCGGCTAATTATGATGAGGGCGACATGAAGAAAGAACAGCACTTGTGGCAGTGCCCCTGTGGAAACCGAGTGTCGGTATCTGCGGAACGAGTCAAATTGGGTCTGGAAAGCTGCCCCAGTTGTGGTCGTGTTATCGGATCTCCAAGTGAGAACTCTTCCTCCTCGTCGGTCGCGGATACTCAGACGATCAACGTGAAGGACATGGCTCGCATGGCGCAAGAAGGAATAGACGTGGATGTCTCAGGCGAGTGGAATACTTCCACGGGCAACAGGCGTGGAAAACGCACGAAGAAGGACGATGCCGAGTGACGCCAGAGGACAGCACAGGCATACGAGGGTAGGTTCGCCACTGGATAGCCGCAGGAGCCAATCGCCCAAGTTTCATAAGCCGAGAAGTATCTCGCAGCGCCCCTTTGAAGATGATCTCCCATTTTGTCCTTGACTGACAAGCTCCCATTGTGGCAAGAGAGGGGACCCGGTTGTCACGTTGGAGTGCTTCGCAACGGTTTGGGGTCAAAAGACGGACAGAAGAAACTCCAAAAAGGGCTGCATCGCGCGGAATTGGAGTATTTTTTTGTAAGGCTTTCAAGAAAAGCCATCTTGAGCCTTGCTTTTATTCCAAATTTTGTGTATAGTTAGCACGCCTTCCGCAGAGAAGGGGCTTTTTTTGTTGTATTTTTCAGAGGTGAAGGAGGTTGGACGAGCATGACATTGCCCGCGGGCCATGCCAGAAGGCTTTTTCTTGGGTTTACTTGCTCGATAATGTTTCTAGTGGTCTTCGCTCTTCTGATCGCTTATAACACTGAGGCCGAGTCCTCGGCTCTCATCCGGTCAGCGGTCGAAGATTACCCGCTTACCATCGGCATCCCTACCTCGAATCCTGAGGGAACCATCAGCTTTTATAAGAAGCTTGGCTTTAACCCCAGTGAAGGCCTTTCCACGGGTCTCGATGTGGTGTGTATGGAAAAAGAAGGCACGCCGTATAAGTTGGAAATTTGCCACAATAGGTTTGCCGACGCCAGTCCGTTGAGCGTAGGCGTATCCGGCATGAGCTTTCAGGTTAAAAATCTGGCGACTTCAATTCGAGATCTCAAGACAAAGGGCCTGACCTTCTCGGAGACCCACGGCAAAAGAGATGGCGTAAACTACGCTTCCTTGAACGATCCTAACGGCATCAGTATCAAGCTCTTTGAGCCCTGAAGCCTGTCAATATCCGGATATTTCGCGTAAGTGGAGAGGGAACTGTGGTTCCCTCTCACTGCGTACGCGCCTCAACAATCATTCACTGAACTCTCCCCCGCAATCCTTCAATTCCTCCACAATCCTCTGTAGATCCTCCTCGTCAGGGGAGAATGGGAAGTTTCGTATGGCGGGACCAGGCTTCTCGTTGCCGTAGGGCCGGTTACAGGCTACCTTTCCGTCCGGACCGGGACAGCCGGAGGTCTCGAAGGGGGAACCTGCGGATATAACTTCCGCCAGTTCGGCCTCGGATAGGCCGAATTCCCTGTATCCTGCCCATAGGGTCAAATTCCATGAGTTCCAAGCTACTCCGGCCATTGTCGATCAACCAACGGGCCAATTGGATTCGGCGATAAGCTCCAATCGGAGGAACAGGATGCGGCTCCATCAGGGAACCTCTCTCGGGAAAGAAAGAGAAGAGATGTGTGAAGCCGCCCATGAGTTTAGCCCTAGATATCGCGCTTACCAGCTCTTGCTCCGTCTCCCCGAGTCCGCAGATCAGATGAACCCCGGCCATGCCTTCCCCGAAAACTTCAAGGCTCTGCTCGTAAGTACTCCAATACCTCTCCCAGCGGTGCGGGCCACCGACCCCATTGCCTCGGAGGCGGTCAAAGATTTCTTGCGTGGCCGCGTCTATTGCCACGCCGATGCGTTCCGCGCCTGCATCTTTCATTGCTTCCAAGTCATTTCTATCGATCAGGGTGGGCGCGACCAGGATCGATACTGCCTTTCCCGTTTCATCTACAACTCTGCGGCATATGGTTAACACGTCTTCTCTGCTGCGCGGATGAGTGATCATGGACACACAAACCCTAGTCACATGGGCCGGCGCACCCTTGATTGCCTCAATCACCTCTTCGGTCTGCCAAGTCTTCCATGGAACACGGATAAAGTTATTCTTGAAGGGCATTGCTTTCTTCTCGGCCGCCAGACCACAGAAAGCACAGTTGGCCTTGCATCCCCCTGAGTACGTGAGCAGCAGGTTGATACAGCCAAGCCGCGCATTTCTGTAGAACCATCCGGGAACAAACCCCAGGGTCATTGCCGCGGCCAAAGAGACCCTCACGTAATGGGGACTCTCCGCTACCGGGACTGGAGCTGGATCAGGCTTGGAAAACTGCATGAAAAATGCCTCCGGACAAGATAATAGGGGCCAATCGCATCATACCAATTCCCATTGCCAGGGAGTTACAGCGAACAGCAGGTCTCCTTGTATATTACGTTCAGCCCCCTCTGCCGCGCTTCTTCCAGGGCCGGTTCCGAGGGTAGGGCCAGGGAGTTAATCCCGGCCCGGACGGCCAAAACATCGAGGTCGCGGCGATAAAAACCTCGAGGTCGGGCACACCCGAGAGATGCCTCAAGCTCCGGGAGCTTAAGCCGAGCCCGGGCCAGAAACGCTGCAACCCTTTCAGGCGGGGGAGGCTGAACAGCAGCCATGGGAGTCCCCCGGGCCGGCATGATAACTACGACAACATATTTCCTCAAAGGGAATTCCCCCAGCATTTCCAGCGCCGCTGATTCACCCTTTTCCCGGCCATAGTGAATGCCGAACACGACATGAGGGATAATTTCAAGTCCGGCCAATGCCAGAGATTCCATGGTGCGCCGTATGGCGGACGTACCCTCTGAAAGGTGATAGACTTCCCGCGCAGTGGCATCATCTCCAATGATATCCACCAAAGCCTGGTCGACGCCGGATTCCTTCAACACATGGGCCGTTTCGCGGTCGATTTGACCAGTGTGAACGCTGATTGCCAGATCCGTTTCCGCTTTCAGCGTACTGATCGCCGCGACGAATTCCTTCCACGGCAACCTACCATCGGAATCGCACCCACCTGTCACTAAAATCCCGCGGTCCCCTCGCTCTGAGGCTTGCCGCCCGAGGCGCAAGAGCATTTCAGGTGTGGCTGCGGCAGGCATTGTTTTAAGGAGCGATCCTTTGCAGTGCTCACAGCCCAGGTCGCACTTGTCGCCGGTTATAGATACGGCCCTGTATTTTCCTCGCCTGCCGTTAACTACGAACATACCGGGAATATGAACGGTCAGACAGTTGCCGTGACGGAAGCGGGACTCGCTCCAAGCACTGTCAAGAAGGTGTGACAAACCTTCATCATAACTTTTGGGTTTGATGGCATCTTTCATGCCGGAACCCCGATCCTGATCCTCTTTTTGTAGCCCTTGAACCCGATCCAAGTTTCCTCACAGAGTGCTTCAAAGTCCGGATCATCCCAGCGATCCATCATGAGGGCTCGCTTGCTTCAGCGCGTGACTGATGACCCCCTCGTAGCGACTCCTGATTTCAGCCTCGTAATCCCTGAGATAACGTCTGTCACTCTTCGTTATGGCAGCCGCTGCAGCGCGGCCGGCCAACTCACCTGAGAATATAGCCTGGGGGATGCCGGCGCCCGTGATCGGATGCGTCAATCCGGCCGCATCGCCACAGAAGACGACCCTGTCCAGAACGAGCTTTTCTCTGATACCGGATACCGGAATCAACCCACCGGAACGGGCCAAGATGCCTCGCCGGATTAACCCTTCTCTGCATAGCGTTTCCACGAATTGATCCAACATCTTGCCCATGCGGATCTGTTTGCCCGGAATTGCGCCGATTCCCACATTGGCCGCTTTTCCCTTTGGAAACAGCCAACCGTATCCTCCCACAAAATTCTGGTCGAGGAAAACAATAGTTTTGTTAAGAGGCTCAACCAGAGGGACCTCTACCTGCAATCCTCTAAGGACCTCCGGCGGCTTCATCGCCATCGCAGCAGCAACGGTGGAACGTGCTCCGTCGGACGCGATAGTCAATCTTGGCCGGAAGACCTTCTTTTGCCCGCCATGTTCGACAATCCAGGCCCCATCTTCGGCACCAACGAGTCTGGCCGAACAAAAGACCGTAACCCCTTGGGCCGCGGCTTCGCGGGCCAGATCCCGATCGAATCTCACGCGGTCTATCAAGAATCCTGGAGAGAGTATTTCGCTTCTCTTATATTCAGAGTTCTCGACATCTCCGGAAGCCTCCTGAGAGGCAGTCTGTGTGTTCGGCCCCTCTTCCTGATGGAATCGCATCGCGGGCTACAGCTTTGGCCTTAGTGATCAAACGCGTTTCGAGGTAGTCGACCCTCTGAATGATAGCGGTCTTCTCGATGGCAGTTTCGCTGAACAGGCGCTCCGGCACGAACTCGCCACAATGAGGCTGCTCTCCGATCCTCACTTTGGCGTCGATCATGACCGTTTCGGCTCCTTCGCGGGCCGCTGCCGCGGCTGCCGTGGAGCCTGCAGGTCCTGCCCCGACTACTAGTATGTCACACAGGAGAATGTCGGGCATGAAGCTGCCTGAGGGTTTTGGAAATCAATTTCATATTGAGTGAGGTTTTGTTGTCGAAAAGACCTTGATAGGCTCGGCTTCCTTTACCCAGATCATAGCACGTCGTGGAGTCGAGATTTACCAAAATGCCGCGCGCGTTGATTTCTTCCATCTCCCGCTGGTGCTTAGCATAAAATGCTTCGCAGCAGGAGCCGACATAAATGCCATCGCTGTCCGCGCACTTGTAACGCAAAGTCTCCATAAGATGCTCGAAGCTCTGAATAGTAATCGGTTCGATATTGAGCGAACGTGCCAAGCCAAAGCATTCTCCGATATCGCACCGCCCGCATTCTTCGCAACCTGGAATCTGACGGAAATCGCAATCAAGGTCTTTCGAGCAATAGGGGAGCAGAAGCCATCTGGGCCTGCGCCTGTAGATTTCTTGAGGAGAAAGGTTGAGCAGAAACAGCTCGTTCACTTCGGATCCGGAGAGGTTCTCGTCGACCAATAACCGGCGTTCTCCGGCCGAGGCGACGGCATCCGCCACCTTGTCCGCACCGATACCCGTTATTTCACCGTCGCATTGCTGAAAGAATGAGATCACGCATTCTCTTAATGCCTTCGGGTCGACCGATGTTCCCACAAGCGCCGCTTCCAGGTCGTGGACGACTCTTCCCGGGACAGCAAAAAAATCCCCCGAAATAAGGGCTTGCCGTACTCTCTTTCCCCCTGGGGCCAACCATAGGTGCACCCTAAGGGTTCCAGCCTCTGTCTGACAAATGGAACGGATCGGCTCCCCCTCATGGGGAGGGCGTGAACGAGACATGATCCATTCCGGGCTCTCAAAGTAGGCTGTCTCCTCTCTGAGGCGCCGGCTTTCCCGAGCTGTCAATGCTCCGGGAATCAGATGGATCCCCAGCTTACCGGAGAATTCAGCGGCCATGGTCTGCTTGATCCGGGCCACGGGCGGGGTGGGCTGCACCAGGTCGGACAGAAAGCAAATCCGTTCCATCAAGGACTCAATCTCGCGTTTTTTCAGTTTTTCTACCGGGACCCGCAAAGCCTTCAGGAACATCTCCACTTCGTTCTTCACCAGGAGCGTCCCCTGGAACATAAAGCCTCCGGAAATCTTCATGCCACCGGTTCCGGAGATTTTTCTTCCATCAACCTCGATATCGTTGCGCGGCCTAAATCGGGCGGGGATGCCAAAGCGAGAAATGGCCGCCGCTGCTATGTGGCAAATTCTTTCGAGAACGACCGTATAGCCGCCGTGGAAGGGTTCCTCACCCGGCACGCCGTACAGCTCCCAGCCGAGGGCCGACTCTTGGAATAGTATGCTGCCTCCTCCGGTGTGCCTTCGATTGATGTCAATGCCGTGGCCGCGGCAATAATCTTGCCTGATTTCAAGATCTACATCCTGGTGATAGCCCACAAGAGCCGCCGCGGGTTTAAACTGTAGGAAACGAAGAGTCGGGGGGCTCTCCAGGCCGGCAACCTCTTCGACGATGATCTTGTCCAGAGCCATGTTAGCCGCGGCGGAAAGCTCACCGGTATCCAGAAGTCGGAAGGTCTTCAATTGATCACCTGCAACAGGCCGCTATGGTAATCGTTGCCACGCCCTTCAGTTGCCAAAGGATCGCGTCCTGGGCTCGGAATGTATAGGCCCGTCAGCAAAGCCCAGCGCTGCCTCTCTCAAGCCTTCGGACAGCGTGGGATGAGGAAAAATCGTCTCAATGATATCAGCCGCGGACAAACCCTTTCTAATTGCCAAGGTAACCCCGCCGATAAGTTCCGATACCTGAGGCCCCAAGAAGTGGGCCCCCACGAGCCGGCCCGTTTCCGAGTCCTCGACCAGCTTGAGCCAGCCTCTTGCCTCACCCATAGCTTGAGCCTTGCCGCTGGACGCAAGAGAAAAAATGCTGGTCCGGAATGGTCGGCCCGATTCCTTGGCATGCTCTTCGGTCAAACCGACCCAGGCAATTTGTGGGGTGGTGAAGACACAGCCAGGTACCAGATCGTCCTCGACGTCCCTTTCGCGACCCGCGATATTTTCGGCTACAATTTCCCCATGGTAGGACGCCACATGAGCCAACATCTTGCGGCCGGTTACATCCCCGATGGCATAGATGCCTTCCACGGACGTGCGTAAGCATTGGTCCACGTCTATAGCGCGGTTCTTGACTTTCACGTCCGACTCCGATAGGCCCAACCCTTCCAGGTAGGGACGGCGACCCGCTGCCATCAGGACCGCATCAGCTTCGCAGATCTTCTCTTTGCCTCTTTTCTCGTAAACCACCCGGAGAAGGTCCCCTGCCTTTTCGATAGCCTTGACCTGGGCTGAGAGTTCGGTACTGACCCCGTATCCGGGGAGGAGACTGGCATACCTACGTGCAATTTCGGTATCAACCTCACTGAGAATGCGGTCCAACACCTCCACAACCGTGACCTTACTGCCGATAATGGAAAATATCGCGGCGAATTCTTGTCCTATCACTCCGCCGCCAATGATTACCAGCTTTTCCGGGATCCGTTTCAGCTCCAGAATCTGCCGTGTCGTCAACACGCCGGGTAGATCGGCCCCTGAAATTGGTGGAGTCCACGAACTGGAGCCGGTGGCGAGAACTATATTTTTGCACCTGATAAGTTCACCGGTTTCGTTCATTATGGTCCCCGGCTCGACCACCTTAGCAGCGCTGTGCATCAGTATGACGCCTTTAGCCGCAAGCAGCTCTTCGAGGTTTGCCACCATCTTCCCTACCACGCGGCTCTTGCGTTCCATCATGCTGGAGAAATCGATTCTGGGCGGTTGGTCGATTATCCCCTCTTTGGCCGCGCGGCGAGCCCATTGAATACCCTCTACGTCTGCCAAGAGCGCTTTGGTGGGGATACAGCCTCTGTTGAGGCAGACTCCACCCACTTTCTCTTTCTCGATTAGGATAACACTGAGGCCCAACTGTCGTGCCCGGAGAGCCGCGACGTATCCACCCGGCCCTCCGCCGACGACGGCCATGTCATAAATCTTGGCCATAAATAATACTCATGAATTGAAGAAGCTTGCGTGGTTCGTCTTGAATTGTGACGTTCAGAACCACTGGTTAGGAGCTGAAGCTCAAGGGGACCCCAATAGTCCTCGACTCCCTATCTATGCGTTCTATTGTGTACCTGTCTCGAGGGGCGGCATCGAGTCTAGGGCCTTGGTGACCTTGTCTGTGAGATCGACTATCCCGTTCGAGTAAAGAAGCATTTCACTCAAGAATACCGCTGAAACACCCTCTTCCTTGGCGATCTTTTCAATTGCCTGATTGATTTGGCCTTTGACCGCATTTTGGATCGACTTTTGTAGGAACGTCACTTTTATCTTGGCTGCCTGTTGTTCCGCCTGCAACTCCTGTTTCTTGTCTTGCAACTCTGTTTCAAGCTTTTCAAGTTCTTCCTTCTTCAGAGAGTCTTTCTGTGACTTGAGTTTTTCCTGGAGTTTTTCGGCCTCCTGTCTGAGGCTATTGATCTTGGCCAATGCTTCGGTCTGCGTCATTTGTAGGTTTTCAAGGGATGCTTTGACTTTGGCTGAATTTTTACGAACGTCCGCGAGACTCATCTTGCCAAACTTAACTTCCGCGGCAAAAGACAATCCGGCAATACCGATTAGTAGGAGAAGGCAGGTCGAGAATATGCCGAATGTTTTCATGAAGCCATGAGTCATGGATCAGCTCCTTTCCACAAGAAAATTACTGGGAAGATAGTAGAAACTCGGGCCTGTGTCTACGGAGAAAATGGCACGGCAATGGCAAATGTTGATGGAGTTTGTGGAGTAAGTGCTGCGATTCACAGGTATGGTGCCATTTGCCAGTAGCGACTGTGTTCCGTGTCGAGGACAAGATGCTTGAAAGGGTTGTTTTCTTTTGATCATGGCATTGAGGATCACCAGCATCTTTCTCATGCAGGCGACGAGGGCGACTTTCACGGGTTTGCCGGCCTGAATGAGTCGTAGGTAAAAGGGCCTGATGAGTGGATTGAACCTTGTTGCCGAGACAGCGGCCATGTATAGAGCCTGGCGGACCTCTGCACGGCCCCCGGCGATCATGCGTTTTCCTCTCATTTTGCCGCTGTCTTTGTTCAACGGAGCTAGCCGGGCCAAGCAGGCGATTTCCTGGCGATCTGCCTGTCCCAGTTCAGGGAGTTTGGCTACCAACGTTGTGGCTGTCCTGGAGGCTATTCCAGGGAACGAGGTCAAGAGGTCTTCTTTTTCTCGCCAGAGAGGGGAATTCTTGATCAGGCTTTGCGTGTCGTCATCGATCTCTTTGATCTCTTGATCGAGGGCTTCTATGATCGTTGCGATGCTATCCCTAACCCGTTTGGAACGAGCTCTATGGGAGCGATTTTTTTCTGAGGCACGCAATTCGATGAGTTGTCGGCGACGTGCCACGAGTTCCTTAAGCTCCTTTTCCTTTTCCGTTGGCAGCGGCTTGACTACAGGCTTGGTAGTTTCGGCAAAACGTGCGAGGACATATGCGTCAATCTTGTCTGTTTTTGCGAGTTTTCCAATGCCTCTGGCAAAATCCCTGACTTGGCGGGGATTGACGATAACAACAGGCAGTCCAACGCTTCCCAGTTCGGATGCGACGTCGATTTCATAGCCTCCCGAGGCTTCCATGACAATGATGGTTGGCCTGTCTTTCTGGAGTCGAGCTATGAGCTTAGAGATCCCTTTGGAATCATTCTTGCTGATAAAGTGCATGTCTTTGGGCAGTACATGCACATCCAATTGGTCTTCCGAAATGTCTATGCCAACAAATACTTCTTCATACATGTGTAGTGTCCCCACCTTGTGGATGCGGGCTCCTGATTGGGCCCCGGCGACTGTTCGGGCTTTTTACACGAGGCGTTCGGCGATCCAGCTACCAGCTCGGTCTCAAGGGACCAAGGACCGGACGATCTACCGAGGCCCCCACCTGTCTCCCGCGAAGAGACGGGCGGATGTGTGCTCCCCCCTCTACCAAACCGTACTCTTATTGACAACCAAGAGTACATCCGCCCCCCCTTCCAGGAAATACCCATCCCTCGGTACCGATGTCCCGGGACTAGCACCCCTCAGACGGGTCCGTGCTTAGGACCAAGTACCTCTCGGAGTAATATACAAGGACCGGCATCTTGCCGGTCGCCGGCATATGACCGGCAAGATGCCGGTCCTACTAAGTTGCCGCAGCAGGTGCGGTCACGCAGTTGCCTAGTCTCCGATGGCCACCGGCGGGAATAAGTCACCGAACTAGCGAAAGAATACCAAGTCTGGAGAAGGAGAAGGATGCAACGAACCAGTGATGGATTTGAGAGACACTGAAGAAGTGGGAAAGACTCTCCACCGGGTACCGAGTGAGTTCAACGGAGTAACTAGAGCAGACGAAACATTCCGCCGCCCTGTCAAAGACTGCTGGTTCCCCCGTTAACGAATCGGGAATGAGGGATGTCTAACGAGGTCCCCAAGATGCTGCCTGGCAATCCCTTTTTCTGGTTCTAGCGCGCATCGAGCTTCTTTTCAATTTCCGACAGCCGAATATCAATGGATGTGACTTTGGCAAGGATCACGTCGAGAACATTCTCAGTGCCCGCTGACTCCGGATCGATGCTTTCTTCGAGACTTGCTGCGGCGCTGTCGAAATCTGGAAGGGTATCCCCACCACTCTCTGATTGGGCCGCGGCCTGTGAAAGTGACTTGACTATTTCTGATGGAGGTTCGTATTCGATCTGCGGCGCAGAGCCGTCGTCGGGCGCGTCAGGTGGCAGAGTCTCATCCTCGCGTTTGATGGGTATCCCTTTGAAAAAATCGTTGAACTCCTCTTTGGTGAACTCCCCTCTCGCGATACAGCGGCAGTAACATCATCGCGAGTTCTTGTTCGGAAGCCCTGTATTTCTTCACGAGCTCGTCTTTGGCCGCTCCGTCTCTGATGGCGTCCACAAGCTCGGAAGGGGTCATCAGCTCTTCGAGTTTGGCCATGGCAGTATCTCCGGCTGACGAAATAGTTATGCCGACATCATATCGGCAAGTTTTTCTAACATCAAGAACAAACCTATTCCCAATGCCGGAAAACTTGTCACTCTTTGCGAAGGCCCAGGTTTTCTCCCGCATTCTGTTTCATAGATCGTCGGAAAAAGGTTGCATTTGGTGGCATTTTATACGCAAATCTGGCCCAGCCGTCGGCCTGGGGCCCATGGAGGTCAGCAGCCCCAAGGAAACGTCGACCGCATAGGAAACACACACTGCCATTTCGCTTAAAAGGAGTCGCTGTGTTACAAGGAGCGAACGCCCTGACAAGATGGCGTATTTAGCTGAAGCCGGCCGGTAAAAGGGAGCAAGCATGAGTGAAAATCTGCCCCAATTTCAAGCTATGGTTTCAACGGATTGGAGTGAGTGTCTTTCACCGAACGGCCCGTTCGATCCGATAACCTTTAATTACCCCGATCTGGAACCTGATCTTGGACGTGTCTTCAGAGAATACACGTCCAACGTGATTTCACTGACGCAGGCGACGAGCCTTATAGAAAAGCTGCTGCCGGAGCCCCTGACGCAGGAGCAGATGGATGCTTACCTGGATGCCTCATTCAAGACCTATATGGGGGTACCGAATCTCATTGAGTGGTGCGCGGGCCGCGGCATCCTCTTCATGATCAATACCACAGGGACTCAGGGATATTTTCAGCGCGCCATTGCAAAGTCGCTCTTGGCCCCAGTTCCGACGATTTCCGCGAATCCGATGATCCGCTTCCCGCAAGCGACCGACGGGCTGCGGTATGTTCATGAGGTCCGGGAGATCGCGGATAAGCCGCGGAGTACGGAGGCTGTGATGGGGGCATTGAACGTGCCACCGGGTAAAGTCCTTGCTGATGGGAGACAGTGGTGGCGACGGCCCTCATTTCGAGTGGGGGGCCTCCCGTGGAATGTTTCTCGTGGGAAGTATGACGAAGCACTCGCTCGCCACGTATTGCCGATCGAGGGGTATCGCGATAAGCCGCCACTTCGGCTTGATCTATGGCCCCGAGGAGAAGAGGGATCCGGAGAGAGAAATGAAGGTGGATTTTATGGAGCTAGCCCGCCTTATCGAGGAGGCGCTGGATCTGTAGGTTTGATGGAAGTTTCTGGGCTCGTGGGGCAGGAATTGGATCAAGTCGCCAGAAAGATAACTCGGAGAAAATGGAAAACCATGAAGTCGATAGTAGTCTCTTTTTTGGTTTTGGGCCTGGCCGTGGCTCTGGCCCAGGCGACGGACTTTGGCTTGGCTGAGAACTCGCTCAGCGTGTTCAGGGCCATAAAGTACGAGAATATGTACACCAAGGTCCCTACTACTGGGAAGCTGGTGTCGATCAAGATGACCGATTCAGGGAAGACATATTACATATGCCGCGAAAAGAGCGGATATGTGATTTACAGCTTGGAAATCAGGCCAATTCCAGGCCTCAAGGAAAAGATGGAGCAGGAATTGAAAGACACAGGCAAAAAATGGGATGGAAGGCATCCCGACGACTTACTTCTTACTAAAGAAAAAATCGACTACGACCAGAAGAGAATAATATACAAATACAGCGAGGCTGTGTGGATGCGCAACGAGATCGTCATAGAGGAACCGCGCAAGCCCGGAGTTCAAGGTGAATAGCTCTGCTGTCGATCCCGTCAGCGAATGACCTGACCTATCAAGGAAATCAACTTCTACTGGAAGATCAATTTTGCATCGTTTCGTAGGTTAGGGATTCCTCAGATTTTTACCACGATAGCTGCTGCTCCCGCTTTCCACGGCTTCCGTCAGTGCGGCTTGAGCCCGGTTCAACAGTGTGGGCACTGAGGTCGCTTCTTTCGAAAACGCGGTTATTCCAAAGTGCAGCATGACTGCTTGATCAAACTCCTCTACCACGCCTCTGGTCAGTCGCTCGGCGACTACGCTCGCTCCGTTGGCGTCCGTATCAGGCAACAGTATCCATACGCGGCCCGAATCATCCTCGGCCGCCACGTCCGAGGATCGGAGTTGTGCCCGTATCTGTTCGGCAACCTCTTCGAATGATTGGTCTGTAAGGGAAGAGGTCCAGGAAAGCGCCATAAGGGAGAAAACGTTGCGGCTGCGCCAGGACCGGTGGAACTCTTTCGCGAGATATTCCCTGAAAAATGATTCACAGTATATGCCTTCAACACGCCCCACGAGAGACTTGCGGGCCCGGCTTTCGTGGTCCCAGGCGTTTTGGATTCCCAGTGCGATTTTGTCGGCCAGAGACGCTATGAGATCCGTATTCATTCCCCCGCAGTAGCGATTGGGGTCGTCGCTCCCCAGGCACAGCAATCCCAGCTCGTTTCCGTCCACGCAGAGATTGGCGGCTACAGCAGAGCGACAGGAGGGACGTGGCTTCGCCGAAGAGGCTACGGGAAAGGTCGCCGTTCGGGTCGTCCAACACAAAGGGGCCGCAGGGGAACAGGCTTTCACGTTCAATAAATCCGGGAGGTGTGATGCCGGTCCCTATCGGCGCCGCCCACTTGAAAATTTCGGCGACTGGGTGGTCTTGCCTAAAGAGTATGCGTGCCGCGGTGAGGTCGAACTCACTTTCCAAAGCGGCTATCAGTCTTTGCACCAAGCCTTCTAATGTGCGTGATTTCAAGAGCAGACGATCGATATGGTCCAGGTGTGAGCGGATCTCCTCGGAGCGTTGATGAAGTTGAAAAATCATGTCGAAGGATCTGATCAGACGGCAGTCTTCCTCATTATCAGCAAATGCGGGTGGATCATCTTCATATAGGTCGCAAACGGCACTGTCCACGGCAGTGTGTAGACCTGCCGAGGGCGTGTCGCCCGGCCCGGACTCCGCGGGGCATCTTGGCATTCGGAGACTGCCGCCGACATCATCGCTTATTTGGGTGTGGACAGAGTGGCTGCCGGGCGACGAACCTGTTGTCGAGAAGCCGTCCATGGCGCCTCCTCCCTCGAACCCGCGGGGGCTAGAGGTTTGACTTTATGTACGGCGTATATCATATTGGATTAAATAGGCAAGCTGAATCGTAAATTCAAATTTATTGCCTGATCTTGGAGGAAAATGATATAAAATAGGGTTTTGTATCAAAGACAGAGGCGAAAAATGGGAATCCTCGATCTTATCGGAAACACACCTATGGTGAGAATTGATTACCCTAACGGCTCCAACGGCGTGCGCATACTGGGTAAGCTTGAAGGTAACAACCCCGGTGGATCGGTCAAAGACCGCATTGCATATTACATGATCAAGAAGGCCGAGGAAGAGGGGGTACTCACCAAGGATAAAATCATACTTGAACCCACGTCCGGAAACACGGGTATAGGACTGTCGATGGTGGCAGCGACCAAGGGATATCGGTGCCTGCTGACACTTCCCGAATGCGTGAGCCTTGAGAGGCGAAATACACTGAAGGCCTACGGGGCGGAGCTGGAAGTGACCCCCCCGAACGAGGCCACTGACGGCGCGATCAGGCGCGCCCACCAGATCTATAACTCCGATCCCGACAAATATTTCATGCCGAACCAGTTCGAGAACCCTTACAACATCGAAGCCCACTATATGACGACCGGCGTGGAAATACTCGAACAGACAAAAGGCGAGATAGATATTTTTGTAGCGGGCATGGGAACCACCGGCACCCTAATGGGAGTTTCCCGCCGTTTAAAAGAACACAATCCTGCGATTGAGATTGTGGGGGTGGAGCCTGTCGAAGGTCACACGATTCAGGGTTTGAAGAATATGAAGGAAGCCATTGTGCCTCGTATCTACGACCCTGGAAAGATAGACAGGATCATACTCGTCAACAATGAACAGGCATACGATACCGCTCGCTGGCTGGCCCTCACGCAGGGGATTTTCGTAGGCATGAGTTCCGGGGCTGCTGTTTACGGCGCGATGCAGGCTTCGAAAGACCTCAAGAGCGGGACGGTTGCGTGCATACTACCTGACCGCGGGGACAGGTATCTCAGCACGACACTCTTCAAATCGATATGCGCCAAGTGTCCTCCCTGATCGGCCGGCGGCTGGCTAAATTGGGGACTTAGGGCATCCACCCTATCAAAAGAACTCGTAGCACTCCCCTGGGGCAGGTCTAGTGTCGTCGTATAAAAAGATTTTGGACGCATTCTGGTCGGGCAGGGAGAATTTTACTGTATTTTTCGCCCCGGACTTTAGATACGCGGCACCGTTGTAGAGTTCAAAGGCGATAAGGCGGCCGCGTTCGTAAACAGCCTGCGAGTCTACAACTGTTCCATTGATGGTCCAAACCGGGCGAGGTATGTAAAACGAATACACGGGGTAGGTGCCGATCGCATCGATATTGGAACTGAGGCTCCCCCCGGGATTGCGACAGAGCTTTATACTGGTTATCTTCCATTGAGTGGGGACGGCAGTGTCTGCCCCTTGCGACAACGAAGAACCAACCAGGAGAGCAGTCGAAATGAATGCGACGAACAGGAGACGGACGCTTCGAATCATATCCACATCCTTGTCAGCCGACCATTGCCTCGGAAATTAGTTTCTCTCTGGTCTAACCTGTGGCCACGACTCAGCGTGACGGCGCACTGCCCTTGGATCTCAAGGGCTCGAAAGATGACTTAACGTATAGCCGAGAAGCTGCTGAAACACAAGGGAAGAATATTATTCCGGATTGACGGAGTGGGGAAAATCAACTAATATCCGTTCGTTTTGTTAGCAAAGAAATCGGAGGCATATTATGGCCGTTAGAATAGCAATTAATGGATTCGGACGCATCGGGCGGATGACTATGAGAAACGCCCTTTCCAATCCGAAAGTCGAGGTTGTGGCCATCAATGACAGGATGGACGCAAAGCTGATGGCCTTCCTCTTTACACATGATTCGGTTCACGGGCGTCTACCCGGGCGAGGTTTCTTTCACGCAGGATACTTTAACAGTTGATGGCAAACAGATTCATGCTTTGAGGATCACCGATGACCTTCTCAACCTGCCGTGGGCTGATCTGAAGATAGACGTGGTATTGGAGTGCACCGGCCTCTTCCGGGATCGCGAAAAGGCCGGAAAACACATTCAGGCGGGCGCCAAGAAGGTAATTATTTCGGCTCCCGGCAAGAATATAGACGGAACTTTTGCTCTCGGTATCAATGAAGAAACCTACGATCCCTTGAAGCATCACGTGATCTCCAACGCCTCGTGCACAACGAACTGCTTGGCCCCGCTGACGAAAGTCCTGTTCGACGAGTTCGGGATTGAAAAGGGTCTTATGACGACTATCCACTCGTACACTATGGACCAGAGTCTGTTGGACACAGTGCACAAGGACTATCGGCGTGCGAGGGCCGCGGCAATGAATATGATTCCAACGAGCACGGGCGCTGCTTCAGCGATTGGGTTGGTTATCCCGGAGCTTGTCGGCAAGTTGGACGGACTGGCCATCAGGGTCCCTACGCCCAACGTTTCATTGATGGACTTGACGGCAGTTCTTACTAGGAGCGCCACGGTCGACCAGGTCAATGCTGCCATGAAAAAGGCGGCAGAGGGCCGGATGAAGGGAATACTGGCTTACATGGATGAGCCGCTGGTGAGCACCGATTTTGTAAACAGCACCTATTCGTCTATTTTTGACGCACCCTCCACCTTCTCCATAGGAGACAATATGGTGAAGGTATTGGCATGGTACGACAACGAATCGGGTTACTCGGCTCGTATGGTCGATTTGGCCGCGTATGTGGGAGAGCGGCTGGGCTGAGTTGGTGCAAGATTAGCGGCGCGGGCCGGGGAGATCTTAGCCAGTAGCGTGACAGCCGGGCTAGGAGATGGAATTGTAGCAGTCCGGAGGCATGGAATGTCAATCAAGAGTATTCGAGACATCGACATCAAGGGGAAGAGAGTTCTTTTCCGGTTTGATTTTAACGTGCCGCTGGACGAGTTCGGAAATATTAAGGATGACACGCGGATCCGCCGGGCGCTGCCTACGATCCGATATGCGATCGAGCAGGGAGCCAAGTCGATTCTGACCTCACACCTCGGGCGGCCTAAGGGTGAGAAAAAACCTGAGATGAGCCTTCGTCCGGTATCGGTTCACCTCGGAAAACTCTTGGGACTGAATGTGGGCTTCGTTGACGATTGCGTCGGCAAGCAGGTGCAGGATGCCGTGTCCGTGCTCCCCGACGGAGGCGTGCTTTTACTCGAAAACCTGAGATTCCACGCGGAGGAGACGAAGAACGATCCGAAGTTTGCGGCCGAACTTGCGGCTTTAGCGGATGTATATGTGAACGACGCATTCGGTACCGCTCATAGGGCGCACGCGTCCACTGTCGGAGTTGCCGAATTGGTCAAGGAAAAGGCAGCGGGCTTGTTGATGAAAGAGGAGTTGGAAAACCTGGACAGGGCGCTTTCCAAACCGGCTAAGCCCGTTGTTGCCATATTCGGTGGGGCTAAGGTTTCGGACAAGCTTGAGGTCCTGCGGAACATACTTCAGCGGATGGACTCTGTCCTGATCGGCGGCGGTATGGCGAACACCTTTCTAAAGGCTCGGGGCTTTGATACAGGCGCTTCTATTGTCGAAGAGGAGATGCTGGGCACGGCTGCCGAGATTCTGGAATTAGCTCAGAAGACAGGCTGCGCGGTTGTTTTGCCATCTGATGTTCTCGTGGCGGAAAAAATGGAGGCCGGGGCCCACACCGCAGTTGTGGAGGTAGAAGGCATTCCCAAAGGCGAGATGGCCCTGGACATTGGGCCCAAGACCGTCGAGCGATTTGCCAGGGAAGTGGGCCAAGCCGGCACGATTGTTTGGAACGGGCCTATGGGCGTCTTCGAGATAGATGCTTTTAAACGAGGCACGATGGAGATCGCTCAGGCTGTGGCCTCTGCGCCGGGGTTTTCGTGGTGGGTGGAGGCGACACGATAAGGGCTGTTCAACAGGCTGGGGTGGCGGACAAGATTTCGTACATCTCCACCGGAGGCGGCGCGTTCATGGAATTTATGGAAGGAAAGACCCTGCCGGGAGTCGCGGCCTTGGAAGTGCAGTGATACCGATTCGCATTCCGTCGAAGTAGTCCGAGATGCGCAAAGTTCGTCATTCCCGCAAAGGCGGGAATCCAGAAAGGTTATAATGAGGAAGATTGGACTGGATTCCCGCCTTTGCGGGAATGACGGGTTAACGGCCTCTCGTGCTTTCGATTGCTCCATGTTACTAGTTTGAGGCCCATTCGCAGGAAAGGGTTGAGTTACAGCAATGCGTAAACCGATCATCGCCGGTAACTGGAAGATGCACAAAACTTCAACCGAGACAGGCCGCTTTGTACATGAATTGCTCCAGGGCCTGGGAAATGAGAGGCCGGCATGCGAGGTTATTGTGGCTCCGCCTTTCACGTCGATACGGTCTGCTGTGAAGGAGGCCGAAAGCACGTTTATCCGCGTGAGCGGACAGAACCTTCATTGGGAGGACCAGGGCGCGTTTACCGGCGAAATCTCAGGAGGGATGCTGAAGGATTTAGGCTGCAGTCACGTCATCATAGGGCACTCGGAGAGGCGGCAGTACTTCGGCGAAACTGACGAGACCGTGAATCGGAAGATTAAGGCAGCGATGAGGAACGATCTGGTTCCGATCTTCTGCCTGGGTGAAACCCTGGAAGAGCGCGAGGGCGGAATTACCTTCGATGTCGTGACCCGCCAGTTGATGGGTGGGCTAGCAGATGTGAGTGTGTCCGATCCGGAACATTTTGTTGTGGCATATGAGCCGGTTTGGGCCATAGGGACCGGGCGGACCGCGACGCCGGAGCAAGCCCAGGAGGTTCATGCATTTCTGAGGCGCAAGCTGGCCGAATTGTTGCCGCACGGGTTTTCTGACCACGTACGGATACTTTACGGTGGCAGCGTCAAACCGGATAATGCTCGTAGTCTCATGGGCTGTGCAGACATTGATGGAGGACTCGTAGGCGGAGCGGCCTTGAAATCGGACGATTTTCTTGGGATAATTAAAGAAGCAACTTGAGGATAGGGAGAGGATAGACAGTATGTTTACAACTTTGGTGCTCATCATTCACGTTATAGTGTGCATCGCACTGATTCTCATTATTCTTTTGCAGTCCGGCAAGGGCGCAGACATTGGAGCGGTATTCGGTGGGGGATCCAGCCAAACCGTATTCGGTAGTACCGGAGCTTCAACTTTCTTGAGCAAGGTGACGATAGGCGCGGCTGTGGTGTTTATGATGACGTCCATCATTCTGACATATTTTTCAGGAAGGGGTGGTCTGGTCGCGGAGCATTCTATTGTCACGGAACAACCAGCAACTCAGGTCCCGATGACGGCGCCTGCTCCTGGCCCTGAAGCCTCTCCTCCTGCCGAGGGAACACCGCAGACTCAGTCAGTTCCCAAGCCGACAGAGTCAGCCCCTGCCCCAACATCGGCGCCCGGGGCAGAAAAGCCCGCTGAAGCTAAGTAGCCGGTTCAACACGGCGTGATCATGTGAACGAGTGGTTGGATGTTTCACGTGAAACATCCAACCACTCGTTCACTTTCTACCCACCCCCGAGCTGCTTTTCCCAGGACCTTACACTTCCCCCGAAACCCGTACCCAATGCTGTCTATTTATTGACAAAGACCCCATACCCGCGTATAAAAAAATAGAAAAAACACGTACAAATCCACCAAAAAAGGGCGCTCAGATGGAAAAGAGAGACCTGGATCTGATCGTGGCATGGCAGGAAAAAGATCCCGAACTCAACAGGCTCTGGCAGGAGCACCTTGAATTCGAGGAACAACTCCAATCATTCAATAAGAGAGTCTACCTCTCACCAACTGAAGAGGTGGAACGCAAAACCCTTCAGAAGAAGAAGTTGAAGGGCAGAGACGAAATCGAGCGCATTCTTGCCAAGCTTCGCCAGCAGGAATGACCAACATCGAGCGCTCAAAGAGGCGCCATGCATCAACAGGAAAGAAAGTGACAATAAACGGAGCCCAAATCCTTCTCCAATCCCTTAAAGAAGAGGGAGTAACCACAATCTTCGGGTATCCCGGGGGGATGGTCATCGACGTTTTCGACGCTCTCGTACGAGAGTTCTCTCAGGACTTTCAGTTCATACTCGTTCGTCACGAACAAGCTGCCGTCCACGCGGCCGACGGCTATGCCAGAGCTACCGGCAAGCCCGGCGTTTGCTTGGTCACCTCCGGCCCTGGAGGGACCAACACGGTCACAGGGCTGGCCACCGCGTACATGGATTCCATCCCCGTAGTGGTCTTCACCGGCCAAGTGCCTACGCCGCTCATAGGAAACGATGCGTTTCAGGAAGCAGACATAGTCGGCATTACCAGGCCCTGCACCAAGCACAACTATCTTGTTGCCCGAGTGGAAGATCTGTCGCGGACGATTAAAGAAGCCTTCACCATTGCAGGCACGGGACGCCCCGGACCTGTTCTTGTCGACCTGCCCAAAGACGTGCTGCAAGCCCCAGGGCTCTTCGAGTACCCTCGCGTGGCCCTCCTTCCCACATACAAACCGACCGTAAAGCCGCACCCCCCATCGATCAAAAGGGCCGCGGACCTGATCGTAAAAGCCCAAAAACCGGTGATCTATGCCGGAGGCGGGGTCATCACAGCCGGGGCTCATGAAGAACTCCGAGTCCTGGCAGAAATGACCGGATTCCCTGTCACCATGACCCTGATGGGTCTGGGCTGTTTTCCTGGAACTCATCCACTGTCTCTTGGAATGCTCGGTATGCATGGGACATATCGCGCCAACATGGCCGTCAGCCACTCGGATCTGCTTTTCGCCATCGGCGCGCGATTCGATGATAGGGTCACGGGAAAAATCGAAGATTTTGCTCCCCACGCAAAGATTATCCACGTAGACATCGATCCTGCTTCCATTCAGAAGAATATAGCTGTGGACGTTCCCATTGTCGCGGACGCACGCCAAGCCCTGGCCAAGCTCATCGACACCTTAAAGAAACGGGGCCATTCGGCCAAGGAGAGGAAGAAACTCAAACCCTGGCACGCGACCCTCACCGCTTGGCGAAACGAACAGCGCCTGCGGTTTGATAGAACCACGGAAATCATCAAACCACAGTACGTTGTTGAAAAACTCTACGAAATCACCCGTGGCCGCGCCATCATCACTACCGAGGTCGGTCAGAATCAGATGTGGGCAGCGCAGTACTACCTCTTTGACAAGCCCCGAACATTCTTATCTTCCGGAGGCCTGGGCACCATGGGTTATGGCTTCCCCGCGGCAATTGGGGCCCAGGTGGCATTTCCCGACAAACTCGTTATTGACATTGCAGGCGACGGCTCCATTCAAATGAACATTCAGGAGCTTGCCACGGTGGCACAGGTACAAGCTCCCCGTAAAGATCGCTATTCTCAACAACGGGTATCTTGGAATGGTTCGCCAATGGCAAGAGCGCTTTTATGACAACGTTTACGCTCACACCGACATAATGGCCGCACCGGATTTTGTGAAGCTTGCCGAGGCATACGGCGCCCTCGGCCTCCGCGCCCGGACCACCGCCGAGGTGGAACCCATGATCAAGCAGGCACTGGACACGCCTGGGCCTGTCATAATGGACTTTATCGTCGAGCGCGAAGAAAGTGTTTATCCTATGGTCCCCGCAGGCGTCTCAATGAAAGAAATGATTCTGGCATAATATGGAAACTCGTCATGTTATATCCGTGCTGGTCGAGAATAAGCCCGGCGTGCTTGCCCGCATTGCCGGCATGTTTTCCGGCCGTTCCTTCAACATCCATTCTTTGGCGGTCGCCCCCACCCTGGATACAGACTACTCCAGAATGACCATAGTGACGCACGGCAGCCAGCAGATTATTGAGCAGATCATCAAGCAGTTGAGGAAGCTTATCAACGTGGTCAAGGTCCAGGACCTAACCTCAGGCGACTACGTGGACCGAGAGATGATCCTCATTCGCGTCAAGGCTACCGCAGGCAAGAGAGCTGAGGTCCTTAGGATTACAGACATTTTTCGAGGCAAAGTGGTGGACGTGACTCATGACACGATTACTCTTGAGGTCTCCGGCGCGCAGGGCAAAATCGATGCCATTCTCGAACTTCTTGCCCCAGTGGGAATCATGGATCTCATCCGAGCCGGCACCATAGCAATTCCGAGAGGCAAGAAGTCCCTCCGGACAGGAGGGGCTGATCAATGATCGCCAAGGCCGGCCACTATGAACTTATCGCTCGGGAAGGCTATCCCTTCATTGTTCCACCCGCTCTGTTGGCCCTGGCATCCTGGTGGTTCGGTTATCCCTGGGCATCCCTGGGGTTTCTTGCCCTCGCTGTGGCAGTAATTTGTTTTTTCCGCAACCCGGAACGAATCACTCCCGAAGCTGAAGGTATTATCGTTTCGCCAGCGGACGGCACTGTCATGCAAGTTTTGGAAAATGTTCAATCGGACAATCTGCCCGGTATGCCCCTCAAGCGCATAAGTATCTTTATGTCTGTCTTCAACACGCATGTGAATCGCTGTCCGGTATCGGGCATCGTCAAGAACATTAAGCACGTCCCCGGCAGGTTTCTCGATGCGCGCGAACCTGCCTCTTCTCTGGTGAACGAACACAATTCTGTCGTGCTCCAAGACAATGGTGATACTATCGAAGTCGTTCAAATCGCAGGAAAGGTTGCGAGGCGAATTGCCTGCTGGGTACGCGAAGGAGACCAGGTACGGCAGGGAGAAAGATTCGGTCTCATTCGGTTCGGGTCCAGGCTCGACGTCTATTTGCCCGAGACAATGAGCTTCGTAGTAAAAGTTGGAACGACGGTTAGGGCTGGAGTCACAATAATTGCCACGAAGTCGGCTCCGCCAAGCCCAGGCTCTGATGTGCCAAAATCTTAGTTAATCCCTTGCCATAACGTCACAAAAACATTATGATGCCTTTAGCCGCCCTCATGGCGAGCCTTTGGCTGCCATGAGGTTCATTACGGGGCTTTCGCGGTGCCAGGTTTCGTGCCGGGGAACTCAGGGTCCTTCGAGCATCGGCTCCTGGCAACACTCAAGAGTCTCTGTTTCGACTGATTGAAACTTCGTGGACCTTGCTTCGTCAAAGTAATGATTGCTAGCCACCTGACTGAGGTGCCGACTTATGACAACACGACCTCGAAACAGGCGACCCTTTTTTAGGAATCGTAGACGCCAGCAAGACGGGGGCGAGTTCCCCGCAAGACCGCCACGAAAGAGAATCCCCATCAACAAAATGAAGCAGGGGATTTTCATCCTCCCCTCCCTTCTCACCCTAACGAGCATCTTTTTCAGCTTTTACAGCGTGATCGCCTCTATAAAGGGTGAATTCTTGTTGGCAGGAGCTTTGATCTTGGTCGCCGGCTTCTTCGACGGCATCGACGGAAAGGTGGCCCGCCTCACCAAGACCACCACGCGTTTCGGGCTGGAGCTTGATTCCCTCGCGGATGTTATCTCTTTTGGGGTAGCCCCCGCTCTTTTGATTTATATATGGGCCCTTGCTCCGTACGGACGCATCGGCTGGGTGAGTGCCTTCGTATTTGTCGCCTGTGGAGCATTGAGGCTTGCGAGGTTCAACGTCCAATCCGGCAACATCGACCCCAAACGATTCAATGGATTGCCCATACCAGCCGCGGCTGTCATGGTTGCTACCACGGTCCTCTTCTTTCACAAGCTTCAGTTGAACCCCGCGGACTTTAGAACCCCCCTCCTCGTTCTGACCTATGTGATCTCCTTCTTCATGGTAAGCTCCATAAAATTTCATGCTTTTAAAGACCTCACCCTCGTTAAACAGAAGCCCTTCAGTTCCACTGTTGCATTCGTGTTGCTCTTGGCTTTGATCGCCGCGGCGCCACTCGTCGTCCCGTTCTTGCTTTGCGCAGGCTACGTCGTGTCGGGCCCCGTTCTGACCATCATATTGCACGCCCGCAACAAAAGAAAACTGATTGAGCGCCCTGTTGATGCTCCGACTCCCGAAGCGAACATAACTCCAGTGGAACAGAATCCCACAAGCTGACAAACTCAGCCCCACCTGTTGATTCCCACAGGCACGCGATCGCCCGTTACAGCTAGTCAAACGAGGCCAGCTCACCTACATAACTCGACACAGGTGTCATTGCTGCTAGAGCCCCGATTGGCCACGAAAGCTGCTCCTACCGCGCCCTCCTACCACTAGGTGTCCACAACACGTTGCAAATCGAGCCTCACGGGTGATACACATTCCCTATTATCCGTTGAAAGGCGCGTCCGTTAGGACTCGGGGTAAATGCAACTCCGAACGCGCCTCGACACCATTAGGAGGAGAGCATGTCAGAAAGAGTCTTGATATTCGACACCACTCTCCGGGACGGCGAGCAGTCACCCGGCGCCACGATGAATCAGCAGGAAAAACTCCAGTTGGCCAGGCAACTTGAGAAACTTGGTGTAGACATTATCGAGGCGGGCTTTCCGGCCAGCTCCGAAGGTGACCGAGAGGCTGTAAGCGAGATAGCTAGAGTAGTCAAGAATGCCCGCATCGTCGGCTTGGCCAGAACAGCCGCCGAAGACATAGAAACCGCCTGGCGCGCGGTGGAGAACGGCAATCTGCCGGGCATTCACACTTTCATCGCCACCAGCGATATACACCTTGAGCATAAACTTAGAATGTCGCGCGACGAGGTCATTGAGCGGGCGGGCCAGGCCGTGCGTTTGGCCCGGTCGCTATCCGACTGGGTGGAGTTCTCTTGCGAAGACGCTACCCGCAGCGATCCCGACTTCCTTTGCCGTGTGGTACAGGCCGCTGTTAATGAGGGCGCTGGCACGATCAATATTCCCGATACTGTGGGATATTCTTACCCGGAAGAGATGGCGGGCTTGATTCGGACGGTACGGGAAAAGGTGAACGGCATTGAGAATGTGGTTATCTCAGTCCACTGTCACAATGACCTCGGACTGGCGGTAGCAAATTCTCTGGCTGCCATCAAGGCCGGCGCCCGGCAAGTGGAGTGCACTATTAACGGAATCGGTGAGAGGGCCGGAAACGCGGCCCTTGAAGAAATCGCTATGATCCTCAAAACCAGACAGGATGTCTTTGGCGCGCATACCGGCATAGTCACCCAGCAAATTTACCACACCAGCCGCATGGTCACCGCAATAACGGGCATCTCCGTCCAGCCTAATAAGGCTATAGTCGGCGCCAATGCCTTTGCTCATGAGGCTGGGATACATCAGGATGGCGTTATCAAAGAGAAGTCTACGTACGAAATCATGGATCCCGAATCCGTGGGGATAGCCAAGTCCTCATTGGTGCTTGGAAAGCACTCGGGACGTCATGCACTCAGGGAGCGAGTAAAGGCACTAGGCTACCAGTTGACCGAAGAGGAACTCAATCGCACGTTCCAGCGATTCAAAAGTCTAGCGGACCGTAAGAAGACCATCTTCGACGAAGATATTGAAGCGATCATAGCCGAAGAAGTTCTGCGTATTGCGGAGACTTACAAGCTGCTCACTGTCACAATCATGTCCGGCTCACATGTCGTCCCTACCGCGACAGTAAAAATGGAAATAGAAGGAGGAGAGTACCAAGGAGCTGAATTGGGTAACGGCCCTGTGGATGCAGCTTACAATGCGATCCTAAAGCTGACGGGCCGCAATCCTAAGCTCCTGCGGTTTTCAATCAGTGCCATCACCGATGGAACTGACGCCATGGGCGAAGCGACAATTCGCCTGGAAGAGAGCGGAAACGTGGCCGTAGGAAAGGGCGCGCACGAGGATATCCTCGTCGCCTCCGCTAAAGCCATGGTGAACGCCCTTAACCGGCTGGACTACCTGGCAAAGAGATCTAAGCCCTCGATAAGACTATAGCTTACTAGCAGGTGGACGCCACAGCGCGGCCTTAGCCGCGCGGCTCTTCCCCCGGTCACTAATACCTGTTATAGTATTTCTGGTATATACGTGACCCGGGTTAGCGCAGTCATCTGGACTGCCGGTCACATACTACGTGTTTATACCCGGACCCCGACGACCGGATGCAGCTTAGCCTGAACCATCAATGCAGAGTGGCAGAGAGGTCTTGTTTCAAGGACAACCGTGGAGCGTCAACGCGCGTGTTTTGCCAAAACGTACTATCTACGGCAAATTCCAAAAAAAATATTGCAGTTAAGACCACCCTCCGGCATAATATTAAGGCTTACCCATCGCAGTCTCCGGTTTCCGGAAAAAGCAAGACCCCTGGCAGCTTTTTGCCATAGTAAATCAAAGATCTCGACGCAAGAGAGGAGTGCGGTTATGTCTGGCGAGAAGTACGAAGAGAAAGAACGCTTTGATGGGCAGAAGGTTAAAATCCTGATGCCCACTTATGCTGAGGGTACAGATGAGGACCGGTACCTCTGGCGAAAGAATATCAACTTTGTCAACATTGGCGAGGCCGCTAGCCCCGTCAAAAAATACCTTACCACTGCGGAAAGATACTTCTATTCCAAAGAGTGGTTTGGTAGCGAGAAGAGAAAGAATCCCGCCTGAGAAGTTGTTTCTAAGAATACCAAATGACTCTAGTCAGTCTAATAACCCGGCTAAGGAAGGTGGCGTATGGCTGAACTGCCAAAGACAAAGTACTCCGGAAAAATCCGCGAAATTAAGATAGGAAAACCAGGATGTGAAGTGGTGGTAGGCGGAGAAACTGGATACAGTTTCTACTCTTTCGAGGGGAAAAACCCTAATCCTCCTAAGCTCGCCCTTCAGATTCTGGACATCGAACCAGAAGAATGGGCCGCAGAGGCGCGGGAGCCCTTCAAGGACGTGCTGGGCAATCCGGTGGCCTGGGCCAAGAAATGCGTTGACACGTATAAGGCAGACATAGTTTGCCTTTGGCTGCAAGGCACTGATCCCAACGGCAAGAACCTCTCGGCGGAGCATGCCGCCAAAGTGGCCAAGGAAGTGGCTGAAGCAATCAATGTTCCATTGATTGTCTGGGGAACCTCCAGTGATGACAAGAACACTGAGGTCCTAAAGGCCGTGGCAGAGTCGTGTACCGGTCTGAATGTAGTGATCGGCCCCGTCACCGAAGGGAACTACAAGCAGGTAGGGGCCGCTGCCATAGCATATAAGCACGTGGTTGCCGCCAACTCCCCCATCGATATCAACCTCGCCAAGCAACTGAACATTCTTCTCGAAAACCTCGGCGTGCCCAACGATAAGATACTTGTCGACCCGACCACCGGCTCCGTGGGCTACGGAATGGAATACTGTTACTCGATCATGGAGAGAATACGTCAGGCGGCTTTGACCCAGAATGACGACAAGCTCCAGTATCCCGTTATTAACAATATCGCCGAAGAGGTGTGGAAGACCAAAGAGGCAAAGCTCCCGACCAAAGAAGACCCAAAATTGGGAGATGCCGGCGTACGCGCTATCAACCTTGAGTCAATTACAGGATTGAGCGCTCTTCAGGCGGGCTCTGACATTCTGATTCTAAGGCACCCCAAGACGCTGGAACACATCCGCAAATACCTTTCCAACGTGATGATCGAGACGACTCTCGACGCTATGGGCGTAGACATGTCCTTGGTCGGTGAGGCTCCTGCCGCCGAAACCAAGGCAGCCCCGGCAGCGGCCAAACCTGCGCCTGCCAAACCCGCAGCGCAAAAGGTCGCGGCTGCCGCAAAACCTGCGCCCGCACCCAAGGTCGAGAAAGCACCCCCCATGAAAGAAATGCCTGCCGCGGCCGCCAAGCCGGCAGATGAACAAGAGGAAGCGGATATGGCAAAATTGCCCAACGAACTAATTGGTGACCTCAAAGAGATGGTGAGCGTGTTCAAGGCGCTGAGGTCAGCTTTCGGCGGCGAAGCGAAAGCAACCAGGCCCTGCTGCGGTGGCGGCTCCACCGGCCAAGAAGAAAGAGATTGGCCCTGCCGACTGGACACAGCATACAATCGACCCTGTTACTCTCGAAGGCCTGAAGATAGCCGATCGAGAAGGCTATTCCACGGCTTTCCATCGATCCCGCACCATGGCGGCCTGCCCCATAGGCAAAGGCGGGACCTGCTGCAAAATCTGCAACATGGGTCCCTGTCGAGTTCTGCCGCCCAAGGGTAGAGAAGAGACCCCGGAAGAGAGAAAAAAGAGATGCGGTCTCTGCGGAGCCACTCCGGAAACCATTGCCGCCCGTAACTTCGCCAGGATGGTCGCAGCGGGCGCAGCAGCTCACAGCGATCACGGCCGACATGTGGCCCACACCTTCCTACACGCGGCCAAAGGCGAACTTCCCGACTATCACATCAAAGACATTCCGAAACTCCTGGCAGTGGCTATGGATTACGGCATCGAGACGGAAGGTCGTGAGGTTAACGACATAGCTATCGAGGTGGGCGAAAAAGCCCTCCAGCAGTATGGCCAACAGGACGGCGAGATCGTTAACATCAAACGCGCCCCTCTGAAGCGTCAGGAAATCTGGAGAAAAGAGGGCGTTATTCCTGCGGGAATTGACCGGCCGGTTGTCGAAGTGATGCACATGACCCACATGGGCGTGAACCAGGACATGGAGCACATCATCCGACTGGCTACGAAGTGCGCCCTCGCGGATGGCTGGGGCGGTTCCATGATAGCCACCGACCTCTCCGACATCCTTTACGGGACTCCTGTACCCGTTCTCGGCAAGGTGAACCTCGGATGCATGAAAGAGGACACAGTGAACATTATCGTTCACGGTCATGAGCCCTCCCTCTCCGAGATCATCGTCCAGGCGGTTCAGGATCCTGAGATGATAGCCTACGCGAAGAGCAAGGGCGCCATCCGGGGGCATAAGCCTCGGCGGCATCTGCTGCACCTCAAACGAGATCCTGATGCGTCACGGCATCCCCATTGCGGGTAATTACCTGCAGCAGGAAATGGCCGTGATCACCGGCGCGCTTGAAGCCATCGTGGTGGACGTCCAGTGTGTCATGCAGGGTCTTGCCGAACTGTCCAAGTGCTTCCACACCCAGGTCGTCACGACGAGTCCCATCGCGCAGATGCAGGGAGCGTACAAGCATTATGCTTATGATGAGCGCTACGGTCTCGAGACTGCGAAAGCGATTGTTAAGGACGCGATTGACAACTTCCCCAACAGGGACAAGAGCAAGGTCTCAATTCCCACGGAGCAGCAGGACATGGTTGTCGGCTTCAGCCACGAGACCATTACCTACATGCTCGGCGGCATGTTCCGTGCCAGTTATCGACCGTTGAACGACAACATCATTAATGGCCGTGTCCGAGGTCTGGCCGGCATAGTCGGCTGCGGGAACCCGCGTGTTCAGCACGACAACCTGCATGTCGAACTCGCCAAAGAGCTTATCAAGAACGATGTTCTGGTCCTCACCACCGGTTGCGCGGCCATAGCCCTCGGAAAGGCCGGTTTGCTCACGCCGGAAGCCGCTACCAAATATGCTGGTGAGGGTCTTGCCGAGGTCTGCGAGACCGTAGGCATACCGCCGGTGCTCCATATGGGCTCCTGCGTTGACAACACCAGGATCCTCATGGCCGCTACTGCGGTTGTCAGGGATGGCGGACTCGGCGACGACATCTCCGATCTCCCTGCTGTGGGTTGCGCGCCCGAGTGGATGAGTGAGAAGGCGGTGTCAATCGGCCAGTACTTTGTCGCCTCCGGCGCATACGTCCTCTTTGGCGTAGGCTTCCCGACCATCAACGAAGATATCTGCACCAATTACCTGTTCAAGGATATCGAGAAGGTTTACGGCGGAAGGTGGGACTTCGTTGAGAAAGACCCATACGAGATGGCCAGGCGGATAATAGCGCATATTGACTCCAAGAGAAAGGCGCTCGGTATCGACAAAGCCAGAGAGCGCGTGCTCATGGATATGGCCATGCGCAGAGAAATAGCCGGATAATTTGTGAGTTTCGGCACAACCCGGGGAGGGGGCCAATCCCCTCCCCTCTGATTAGCTCCAAAGTCTCCATAGGAGGAAATGAACAGTGTCAAAGATAGTCGCAGCAAATGTCATATCCGGCGCTCACAAGGTCTACGAGAAGGCCAGGAAGAAATACGAGAAGGCAGTCAAGAAGTACGGGAAGAAACAAGAGATCTCATTTCCTAATACCGGCTACTATCTACCCGTTATCTACGGTATTCTCGGTTTCCCGGTCAAGACCCTCGGCGATGCCGGAGTAGTCCTGGACCGCTCTGAGCAGCTTATTCCGCCTCCCGTGAGGGAAAAGACTCCTCTCCCCTACTTGGGACCGGTTCTGGATGCGGGGATGGCGAGTCTGTTCAACTATGAAATCATCGAAGCGATTCGTTACCTCGAAGAGCCTAATTTCTACTTGCCCGCAGAAGACCCCACCGACGATAAGCTCTGGTTGGGGGCCGCTGATGACGTCATTCTGAGAAAACGAGGCGTCGAGTTTGTTGACGGCACGGCCCCGGGATTCGCGGCCATTGTCGGATCAGCCCCGACCAAAGAGATAGCCGCGGACATGGCGCTCGAACTCCAGAAGAAGAATCTCTATGTCTTCATGGCAGCCGAGCATAATGGAACGAGCTTCTCACAGCAGCTCCGTCAAGCCGGGGTTCAAATCGGCTGGCCCACTCGTCTAGTCCCCTTTGGGCCGGACATTTCGTCAGCGATCTTCGCCGTCGGATTTGCCACTCGCGCCGCCTTGAGTTTCGGTGGTATTGAGCCCGGCGATTTCCGCAAGGTGCTCATTTATAATAAAGACCGCGTTTTCGCGTTCGTCCTCGCTCTTGGAGACGTTTCCGATGAGTGGTATGCCGCTGCAGCGGGAGTCATTAACTACGGCTTCCCGACAATAGCAGATACCCCCATTCCGCAAATTCTCCCCACCGGCGTGTGCACGTACGAGCACGTCGTTTCCAACATCGCGCACAAGGATATCGTTGCCCGCGCTATAGAGGTCCGCGGCCTGAAGGTAACCGTGACGGAAGTTCCTGTCCCGGTTGCTTACGGTCCTGCCTTCGAGGGCGAAAGGATCCGCGGGGAAGACATCTACATGGAAGCCGGCGGCGGCAAGACCCAGGCTGTCGAGCTGACCCTCATGAAGGACATGAACGATGTCGAGGATGGCAAAGTAGAGCTTATCGGGAAGGACCTCAAAGACATTGAACCCGGCACCCGGTTGCCGCTGGGCATCCTCGTCGAGGTTGCGGGACGTAAGATGCAGTCCGACTTCGAGCCCATTCTCGAACGCCAGATCCACCATCTGATAAACTATGCCCAAGGCATCATGCACATAGGCCAGAGGGATATCGCGTGGGTTCGTATCGGAAAAGGCGCGGTGGAAAAGGGCTTCAGCCTTACACATATAGGCTCCATACTCCATGCCAAGTACCACCAGGATTTCGGGTCGGTGCTCGACAAGGTCCAGGTAAAGATCTTCACAGATCAGAAAGACGTCGATAAGCTCCTCGCAACGGCCAGGGAGACATATACGGTTAGAGATGCCCGTGTAGAGGGCATGACCGACGAAGACGAGCCCACCTTCTATTCTTGCACGCTGTGCCAGAGCTTCGCTCCGTCTCACGTCTGCGTCGTCACACCCGAGCGGACAGGGCTCTGCGGCGCGTACAACTGGCTGGACTGCAAGGCTTCCAACGAAATCAATCCCACAGGCCCGAACCAGCCTATCGAGAAAGGTAAAGTCATCGATGAGCGACTCGGCCAGTGGGAGGGCGTCAACGCGTTCGTGCAGCAGGCTTCCCGTGGCAAAGTGGAAAAGTTCAATGCCTACTCGATCATGGAAGATCCCATGACGTCGTGCGGCTGCTTCGAGTGCTATCGCCGCAGTGCTCCCTATTGCCAATGGCGTCATGAGTGTGGACCGGGACTACAAGGGTCCGACCCCCTGCGGAATGAAGTTCACGACTCTGGCGGGGAGTGCCGGTGGCGGTAACATAACCCCGGGCTTCGTGGGCCACAGTAAGCTCTATATCGGTTCCAAGAAGTTCGTCTCTGCCGAGGGAGGCATCTTAAGGCTCGTTTGGTTGCCCAAGGCGCTCAAAGAGATGCTTCGCGACAAGATCGATGTTCTCGGCAAAGAACGTGGCATTGAGAACCTGACCGACAGGATCGCTGACGAGACCGTGGGAGTCACGGAAGATGAGATCATGCCATTCCTGCAGGAAAAAGAGCACCCCGCGATGTCTATGGATTCCATAGTGGGGTAATGTAGCCAAAACGGGTACATCTTCACCTGTGCGATCCAGGTAAATCGGGGGCTTCGCCGTCGGGGCCCCCTTTAACATATTCAATTTCTCGACAAACATCTTTATCCTTGGGGATAACGCCTCGAGAGGGAGGTCTATTCAATGGCGCTTTCCGGAATACAGATTTTCAAGATGATGCCCAAGAAGAACTGTGCAGAATGTGGGGTTCCCACATGCCTCGCCTTCGCCATGAACCTGGCTGCGGGGAAAGCCGAGTTGGACCAGTGTCCTTATGTTTCAGACGAAGCCAAGGAAAAGCTTGCGTCCGCTTCCGCTCCGCCCATAAGAACCGTCCAGATCGGTACCGGGGACAGCGCGGTGAAAACCGGAGGGGAGACAGTTCTTTATCGGCATGAAAAGACCTTTAACAATCCTACGGCCCTTGGCTGCCTCATTGCCGCATCCGAAGACGACGCTTCAGTGGATGGAAAGCTCAAGGCATTTAAGGAACTGAAATATGAGAGAGTCGGCCTCACCCTGAAGCCGGATTTGATAGCAGTGAAGGACGGAGGAGATCCCGCACGGTTTGCCAAGATCGCCAAGAAGGCTTCTGATGCCGGAGCTGCCCTGATTCTTATGAGCGACAATGTGGATACCCTCAAGGCCGCTTTGGCCAAGGTCGGTAAGAGCAAGCCGCTCCTCTACGCAGCGACCGAGGCCAACCTGGATGCGGTCTCCGCTCTCTCCAAGGAATTCGACTGCCCGCTTACGGTCAAGGCAAGCAAAGTGGGAGACGTCGCCAGCCTCAGCGCCAAGCTTATAGAGAAGGGGCATAAGGATATTGTCCTCGATTCCGGCACACGCAATCTTGCGGAACTCTTGCGGGACAACGTTATGATCCGTCGCCTCGCGCTCGAGAAGCTCTATCGTCCCCTGGGATTCCCGACTATCGTATTTCCGTGCGATATGACGGATAACCCGGTAGACGAAGCCATTGTCGCCGGCACTTTTATATCCAAATACGGCGGAATAGCGATACTGAGCGACCTACGCGGTGAGCTCCTCTTCCCTCTGCTTCTCCAGCGGCTGAACATCTTCACGGATCCTCAACGGCCCATGACCACCGAGCAGGGAATATATCCGATCGGGAACCCGACAGACAAATCGCCCGTGCTGATCACGAGCAACTTCTCCCTGACATACTTTATCGTCTCAGGCGAGGTCGAGTCGAGCCGCGTGCCGTCCTGGCTTTTGGTGCTCAATACGGACGGCCTATCGGTGTTGACAGCATGGGCTGCCGGCAAATTCGTGGGCGATCTCATCGGTCCTTTTGTCAAAAAGTCCGGGATCGAAGAGAAAACCAAGATGAGAAAGCTGGTCATCCCCGGCGCGGCAGCAATCATCAGCGGTGATCTGGAAGAAGAGCTTCCGGGTTGGGAAATTGCCATTGGTCCCAGGGAAGGCGCCCACATTCCCGCCTATCTTCGTCAGAATTTTGCTAAGTAAAAAGGTCTCCTAGACCTAGAAACCGACAGCGGGGAAGAGACGAGACGCCTCTTCCCCACACCCTCGCAAGTCCCCACACCGGCAAGAAAAAGGCGACATTCTCCTTTGATCCTGGGCCGGAGTGTGCTAGTGTTTCTTTTATTTTTCCTGCGTTTCCAGATAGGAACAGGAGTCAAATCAGGAGGTGCTGATCCATGATAAAGGTGGTGGCTGAGAATATTAACATTATGTCAAAGTACACGGGCAACGCCATGCGGGAGAAGGATCCCAAGCCCATACAGGAATGGGCTGTAAAGCTTACGGACCGAGGGGCGGATCTCCTGGACCTCAACCTCGGCCCGGCCCGAAAAGGCGGGCCCGAAATGATGCAATGGCTCGTCAAAACTGTTCAGGAAGTCACAGATCTTCCCCTGTTCCTGGACACCACCAATAGTGAAGCCGTCGAAGCCGGGCTGCAGGTTTACGTTCCGAAAAAAGGTCCGGCAGTGATCAACTCGATCATGGCCACTCCCGAGCGCATGGCGCTGCAGTTGCCGCTTGTCAGCAAGTATGGATGCGACATGGTCGGCTTGATGTGGGGCCCCGAGGGCATACCCCGCGATGAGAACGAGCGCGCGGTCCTGTTGGACAGCATGATGACAAGAGCCGCGGAGGAAGGCATCGCACTCGAGAGGATCTGGTTTGATCCCATCGTGGTGCCGGTATCCTCTCAGCAGCAGGAACTCCAGGGATGCACCACGTTCATGCAGTGGCTGCCGGATCTCGCACCTGGATCCCAGTCCACATGTGGGCTGTCCAACGTTTCAAATGGCTCGCCCGACGAGCTCAGGGACATTCTCAATCAGGTTTATCTTTGCATACTCAAGAAGTGCGGAATAACGTCGGCGATCCTCGACGGCTTTGATGACGAGATCGTGAACATAGCCCACGACAATTCGATGGAACTCGAGAACCTTGTGAACCGAGTCTTCGAAGGCGAAGACGTTGACACCGCCGGCATGAGTAAACGGGAGATAGACTACGTCAAGACGACAAGGCTCCTCCTGGGCCAATCTCTCTACTCGCACTCCTGGCTTGAACTTTAAGTCCTGGCTGGCTCTCTCTGTGAGAGGGTTCCGGTGCCTTGCAAAGATTCCGGGAGAAGCTTCTCGAAGTTTCTCCCGGCCCTCAGTGCTAGCCCAAACCGCAAACCCTCAGCAAGCAGTCTTGAGATCAGACAAGCGGACTCCAGCCTATATCCTACCAATATTTATGTGCTTTTTCTCGATGGTGAGCAGATTGACCTCACGGTGCCACGGATGTGTACCACCCTGGCCGTGGGAGTCGGTATATAGCGGTTCTCAAAAGTAATGGCGGAAAAAGAAAATGATTTGGTGGCGACGGGCATCTTGCCCGTCGTTCTCAATAGACAGGCTGGAAGCCTGTCCCACCAGCCTATATCAGGCGTCGAGTGCCACTGCTGGCTTGCGCAGTCCCGCGTGGCGGGACACCCACATGTCAATCCGTGATTACTTTTGAGAAACTGCTATAATCTTGCGGACTCTCTTTCGCTAAGGGTGGGATGATGGGGTTCGCCGACTCGCGCCTACGTACGCTCGATTCTTGACCTTCTCACCCTGATGGTGGCGTAATGATGTCCTTGGCAGGCCCCTCGACCTGGCTGCCCCCGTTTTCAGCGCAGACCCCGACCGTCGGCGTGGGTGCACAGGCAAGCGCTTCTATCTGGAAATCCACATGAAACGGCAGTTCAATGATTCGACTTAGCGCACTGTCGATCGACTGCGTTTTCCGTGCTTCGATCAGATAGCGAGGACCACCGGTTCCAACCGATTCGGAAATGGCCTCCGCCCAACATACTTCCACGTGGAACCTTTTGGCAGCGCGGGGGTCCTTGGCCCAGGCTGCAAATTGGTCATCCACCGCTTGAGCGACCTTCCACCTCATTCCTTCCGATGCGCGGCGACTGCGTGAACGCGGATTCGCATTCCCCGCTAGTGGTTCACTGATGGACTCCCCTTCCGTGTGACAAAATATAAGGGCGGAACGGTACCTGCGCACATCAAACAGCTTCCGGGCCCATTCAGCAAAATACAAACCCGAAAGTATCAATCCCAGTCCAAAGACCACCTCCAGCAAGTAATCGAGGGAATGCCCGGTTAGGAACTCCATATAAGCCATAGGGCCGATGGACCTCTGAAAATGTATTAGCCTAGTAAACCCCATTGTGAGCAACAGCAAGATCAGGGGCAAACAGAGATATCCTGCCGGAGTCATCAAACCTCTCACGCCTTCAGGGAAATTCTCGATTAAAGTCCCTTTCATATGCGGCCGAGTCTCCTCTTCCAGACGCACGGCCCCACGGTCAGGTCGCCCCCTGGCAGTCAGCAATTTGCACCCTTCCTCTAAAAGCGCGAAAAACACGTGAGGATCACCTCTACCGCTCACGGGCGCCACCTCGCAGCTCCGCATGAACTCCACCCTCTTGAAAGGGACAAGATTCACAAGGATTAAGCAATTGATGAATGCAACAAGTCCAAGAAGAAAAAACAGCGGACCGGCTGACGGCACAACTACTTTGAAGCTGACGTGGAAGTACCTTTCAAGCAATGCAGGCGTGGCCCTCAGGAAAGAAAATATCAGAGCAATCAGGACCGCAAGTAGGGCAATCTTGAGTAATGACCGGAGCACTTCTTTCATGAATTGATAAGATATAGGGCTCATGAAGCGAGCCGGGGACCAAAGACTCGATAAGCTCCGGATCAGGCGAGGGATTGACATCCAGTACAGGGTCCTACCTGATCTGATAGATTCCGCAACCAACTCGGGCTTTTCGAAATCCGGCGGACGGCGCATTTTCCTGTGCGCCTGAAATAAGTCTTGAACTCCGGAAACTGCCCATAGGGCCCCTATAAGAATCGCGCAAACCGAACTCACGAGCACCACAAAGAATTTGAAAATGTCCGGAACGGAGTGGATCGCCTTTTGGGACACATCATCAGGCAGTGATAAAGGGAAGAAGGGAGCGAACTGCTGCCACACGTCCCTAAGCTTCAGAATGCCTTCCCGGGCTACAAACAATCCTGCAATCACAAAGACAACTCCCAGGAGAACCCGTCCGTCACCCAGAAAAGGCATTTTTCTAATGATGCTTCTCATATAAACCACCTGTTGGCTCACACGCACCCTATCATTCCCAGGTCAAGCGAACAAGGTTGATCTTGCAGAATCCGGAGGCTTGTGCTAACTTCCGCCGCCACGAGATGTTATCTTCTTCCTTGACCAACCCGTGATCAACCCTGGTTGGAAGGCTTACCAAAACATAAGACGCGATTTTGGCTAAGGAGTGAACCGTGACAATCAGGCGAGTAGCTCTGATCCTTTGTGCGGGCGTAATCTTGAGCCTGTCCATGCCCCCCATTTATGCCCAAGAGGGGAAGCAGATCAAAAAGCCCGCGATAAACGGAGATTCAACCAAACTTCTCGGCGTCTGGGAGATTTTTCAAACCAAAGAGCCGGGTAAGCCCTACAGACAAGCATACAAAGGTCGCTCATTCGTTAGCAGAGGTGTCCATGCCTTTACGCTAATTTTGGAATATCGTGATGACGGGACGTTTCGTCGTGTCTCGCGAATCGGCAACGACGAAAAAGTCCAGGACGGGACATGGAAATTCTCGGGCAGTGAGCTTCGCCACAAGCGAAACGGCGCTTACGAAGAAGAAATTATGTACGTGCGATTCGACGACCCGAACCAATATACATCCATTGAGGTGTTCGAGGACACTCACGATCCGGGACTGTTTGCCCAGTTCAAGCGACAGCAGTGATCCTCTTCAGACCGGCACTTGTGCCCGTGGCAAACAGGTAAAATTGCGTCACATAACTATTGCGCCTGATAGGACTCCTCTACAAGGAACCGCGAACTTTTCAAGACCCCCTCTGCGTGTATCTCCAATCCTGCTAGGATAGGCATCCTCCTGCAAAAATGTCATGTGCCCGCCTGAAGCAACAGAATGGTCGCGGTCAGACCGAATATGAGGTTAGCGGCCCAGGCAGCGATAATCGGCGGAATGTACGCGCCGTGGCCGAGTGCTATGAACATGCTCTGCACTATCCAGAAACTGAAAGCCACAATCAGAGACAAAGCCAATCCTACCGCCACTCCGCCTCCTCGCGGATTCACTCTAACGGCAAACGGCACGCTCAGGGCTGCCATGATCAGACAAACCAATGGAAACGCGATTTTGACGTGCCAGTCTACCAGGTATCGGGTAGGCGCCTGCCCTTCTTCAGTGAGCTTATCTATGTAATCGCCAAGCTGTGTCAGGTTCATATCTTTTGCGACCTTCTCCACTCTTTCGAAATCTGCGGGAGATCTCTTGAGCGGCACTACCGCGGAGGGCAGACTCTCGACGTGGAACCTTCCATCAGGTGTACGACTCGTGCGGTTTATGCCATAAAAGACCCAATGATCCTCCCACCACTTTGCCTTGTCTGCAAAAATCCTCTCGGTGAAGTTGTAATTCTCGTCCCACCGGATGATCGAGACATGCTCGAGCGTCTGTTGGGAGTCGTCGAACTTCCGAATTTGGGTGATGGAATCAGGGGACCGCATCCAGATCTGATCCCTCTTGAAGACCGTTGTGTCCGCCTTCCCCGCTATTTCCACATTCTGAATGTGCTCGCTGTAACTATTTGACCATGGAATAATCGTTTCATTCGCTACAAACATGATCAAGGATGCCGCCGATCCTATCAATAGCACGGGTCGGGCAACGCTGAGGGCGTCAATCCCGTTGGCCTGCATGGCAATGATCTCGGAGTGACGAGCCATCAGCAGCAGTGAAAGCATGCCCCCCATCAAAATTCCTAACGGGATGGCGAAGAATAGATAGCCTGGCAGCTTCACGAGGAAGTACTTCATCATCAGCCATCCTGAAGGGTTGTACTGGAAGTAGTATTTCATCTTGTCGGTGAGTTCCACCAACAGGAATACCATGATGAATCCAGTCAGGCAAATGGCGAAGATCTTTAGGAATTCGGTGGTTATGTATCGATCTATAAGTCTCAATGTTTGACCGTTCAGATCAGCCGTGACCGTTGCGACGGGCCGGTAGAACACCGATGGGAATGCTTACCGGCGTCGAGATGCCAAGATCCAGGGATTCCTCACGAGGTATCTCACCGTCCGCCGAACTCCTTCTTCTATGCTGATTCTCGGCTGAAATCCGATGGACTGCAACTTGGATATGTCGAGATGGACGAATGGGCTGTCACCAAGCCAACCTCTGGGGCCGCCTGTATAGCGATAGGCAACGTCGCTCAAACCCAGTTCTTCACTAACGATCTCGGCCAGATTCCTGACGTTCATGCACTCGACATGGCCGAGGTTAATGACGTTTTTTAGACCCGTCATCTTGTCCAGAGCCAGAAATATTCCTCTAATCCCGTCCTCAACGTGGAGATAAGACTTCTTCTGGCTTCCGTCGCCGAGTATCTCCAGCTCCCCTGGTTTGGCCCTAAGCTTATTTACGAAATCGAAGATCACACCGTGGGAATAGCGCTCTCCTATCCACGAGACGAACCGAAAAACATAGCTCCGTATGCCGAAGTACTCTCCGTAGGCTTGAATAATGGCTTCGGCTGCCAGCTTGGAAGCGCCGTACAGCGAAGTCTGGAGCGGGGCGTACTCCTCCGGGGTCGGAAAACGATCCGGCTCTCCGTACACAGTAGCCGAACTCGTAAACACAATTTCCTTCGCGGACACGGCCTTCATCGCCTCAAGAACCCGATGAGCGCCAATGATATTCTGCTGCAAATCTACGTTTCTGTCGATCTGCCCGCCTCTTACATCAGCGTTGGCGGCCAGGTGGAATACCGTCGTAACGCCTTCCATGGCCTTTGTGAGTCTCGAGCCGTCAAGAATGTCCCCCTCAATCAGTCTTATCCTTCCCTCACTAACGGCAGGTTCCAGATGCTGCCCGAAACCGGTGCAAAAATTGTCATAGACGACCACCTTATTATTGCGGCGGATCAGTTCATCGACGATATGACTGCCGATGAAGCCCGCACCTCCAGTCACAAGTGCTTTCATCGGCTGCTATTTCTCTTTTCAAGCAAGAAATCTATCATCAACAGGGCACCCGCGATTTCATTGATCTTCGCACAGCTTCAGCGGCACGCTGTCGGCTTCTATGATCTCGTCGACTATATACAATGGACGATCCTTTGTCTCTTCATAGGCCCTGACCAAGTATTCCCCGAGAATTCCCATGGCTGCAAGCGTAATTCCCCACATAACCAGAAAAAAGAGGACAAGGACCACAATCGGCCATTTGTCTGAAAAACCCTGCAACGCACTCCAAATGCTCCAAATGAGCCCTCCGCCGGTCCCGAGCACCGTCAGCGCCAGACCCAGCACGAAGATCATCCGAATCGGAACCCTGGAAAACGGCACAATCCCGTCCAAAGCGATATTCAAGGCGCCCATGAAAGAAATCTGGGTCCGCCCGCTAAATCGCGGATCCCGGTCATAAATGACGACAGTGGTACTGAATCCAACAGCAGAAGTGAGACCTCTCAAGAACCCGTGGCGCTCCCGAAATCGACATATTTCACGAACTACCCTGGCATCGAGCAGGCGAAAATCACCTGTATCCTTCGGTACCTTCATCTCAGAAACCCTATCCAAGAGCCAATAAAATATCTGCGCAGCCCTAAGATATAGGTAATTCTCGCCTTTTCTGGAAGACCGCCGCGCGATCACCACATCAAATCCTTCCCGCCATCTTTCGACCATCGTCTCAATCAACTCCGGCGGGTCCTGGAGGTCCGCGTCTATCACAACGGAAACGTCGCCTCGACTATGATCAAGTGCGGCAATTAGCGAAAGTGGCTTTCCAATCCTGCGGGAAAAGGTGACGAGCCGGATCGGATCACCTGCATCAACGAGGTCCACAATTGTGTCGTAGGTGTTGTCTGTGCTGGGATCCAGCGCGAAAACCACTTCCCACGGACATTTTAACCTGGTGAAAACCTGCTTCAAGCGGTCCACAAGCGGCTTAACGTTTTTTTCTTCATTGTAGAGAGGGATGACCACACTGATCACCGGCGGATCAACAGGACGTGTATGTTTCAACAAAATCCCTCCCCTGACAACTTGCCTCTTGGCAAGAGCCTCAGGAATTGGTAGTCCATCTGTGCACGGCTCCTGCCGGGGACCAAAAGCACTGCGGCACGAGTCGAGAGGAAAGCCGGATCTCATGAGCGGAGGTCGGCATGGCGCTGGGCAGGCGAATTCACCGTAGATGGACAAGCTTGCTTGTTTTCTAACAGAACTGCCTGTATCGTTCAAGAGAATAAGGGCTGAAATCGCTTGGAGGTTCCTTCCCTTCCCTTTTGGCGCCGTTTGCCATATAATATGAACACCGAATGTCAGGCCCTTTGGGGAGATTCTTTCCTGACTGTGGTCACCAAAAGGTTGTGAGGGGGCGCACGCAACTCCTTGCACGGCTGCTATTCCGAAAAATGAAAGAGGAGATATGACTAACATTCAGGTTGAAGATCTCACTGAGATCAAGAAAAAGGTCACCTTTGAGATTCCCCAAGAAAAAGTCCTTGAAATGATGGACGCTGAGTACAGGGATTTGAAGAAAAACGTCCAGATCAAGGGGTTTCGCAAAGGAAAAGTTCCCCTTGACATTGTGCGTGGCTATTTCAAGACAAAAGTTGAGGCCGACATAGCCAGGAAGATTATTGAAGAGACTTTTCAGCCCGGCTTGGACGAAAAGAAGATTGTCCCCGTTTCTGTGATCAAGATTGATCCGGAGGTTGTGGAAACGGGAAAACCTTTCAAATATACCGCGGAAATCGAGGTTCCGCCGCCTATTGAGGTAAAAGACTACAAGGGATTGAAGCTTAAGAAGTACATCCGCGAAGTAAACGAAGAAGAAATAGAGAAGAGAATTCAGTCCCTCAGGGAGCGAAATGCTACTCTGACGCCAATTCCGGACGCACGAGGCGTAGCTGAGGGCGACCACCTCGTGGTGGACATCAAGGCCGAGAGCGGCGGAGCCGCCATACCAGCCTTGACCGTAACTGACTACCACATGGAACTGGGACGAAATTTTTATCTTCCAGACTTCGACGCGAGGCTTGAGGGCCTCAAGCTTGACGAAACCAAGGAGTTGACGATAAGTCTCCCGGAAGATTTTCCGCGCAAGGATCTCGCCGGAAAGACCGCCGCCTTTGAAGTGAGAGTCAAGGAGGCCAAAGAAAGGATATTACCCGAACCCGACGACGATTTTGCCAAGGATTTGGGAGAATTTGAAACATTTGCAGCGTTGAAAGAGGAGATCGAGAAAGACCTGCGTAGGTCGTTGGACAACCGATCCCAAAAGGAGATAGAGAACCAGATCATCGACGCTCTTATCGAGAAAAATGACTTTGAAGTTCCCGAGTCCATGGTGGAGAGCCAGATAGATAACTTTCTGGAGCAATCCATGAGGAATTTGGCAGCACATGGCATCGATCCAAAGAGGTTCCCCGCACCGACGCAGGCCCAGCGCGATCACGTGCGTCCCTCGGCTGTCCGAACAGTAAAAGCGGGCCTGATTCTCAAGGCTGTCTGTGAACAGGAAAAGATAGAGGTGTCTGATGAAGAATTACAGGCCGGCATAGCCGAAAGGGCCGAACAGATGGGTTTGTCGGTGGACTACTTGAAAGACCAATTAGAAGAGGGCAAAATGCTAGGAGAGCTTCGCGAAACCCTCCTTCAAGAAAAGGTCTACAAGATGATCCGGGAGAATGCTGAGGTGACGGAGGAGGAGCCTCCGGCCGCTGAACAGACTGAAGAGACACAATCTGAGAAAGAATAGAACATGCTGGTACCTATAGTTGTTGAACAGACGAGTCGCGGTGAAAGATCCTACGACATTTATTCGAGGCTTCTGAGGGAGAGGATAATCTTCTTGGGAACAGCGGTAGACGACATGATTGCCAATCTGGTGATCGCGCAGCTTCTTTTCCTGGAAAGTGAAGAGCCCGAAAAGGACATCAACTTCTACATCAACTCGCCAGGAGGAATAGTGACATCGGGCCTGGCGATTTATGACACTATGCAGTATATCAAGCCGGAGATTCAGACCATTTGTATCGGCCAAGCGGCGAGCATGGGTGCTCTGCTGCTGGCGGCCGGCACAGCGGGCAAGCGATTCGCACTTCCCCATTCCCGCATTCTGATCCATCAACCCATGGGGGGGTTCCAAGGCCAAGCTAGCGATATAGAGATACATGCACGAGAGATTCTCCGAATGCGCAGCGAACTTAATCAGATCCTTGTGAGACATACGGGGCAACCTCTTGAGAGGATTGAAGCAGATACAGAAAGGGACTACTTTATGAGTGGCGATGAAGCCGCCACATACGGAATAATAGACGAAGTGATCTCCCGAAGGGAGCTTACTCAAGGCCCTGAAAAACCTAAAACTCTTCGCTGAGGAGCAGCAACGCTTCTTGGACGAACAAGGGAAATCAACGGTCTGCCTGCGAAGACCGAGGCTCAAGGAGGGAATTTATGGCGGGCAGAAAAGGCAATTTTTCTTCACTATACTGTTCGTTTTGCGGGAAGAGCCAGGATGAGGTGCGCAAGCTAATTGCCGGCCCTACGGTGTATATTTGTGATGAATGCATCGAACTCTGTAACGAAATAATAGCGGAAGAGTACGAGAAGGAAGAGCTGGGACGCGCTCGTTCAAAAGTACCGACCCCTGGTGAGATCAAGAAGGCATTGGACGAGTACGTGATTGGCCAGGAGCAGGCAAAGAAGATCCTTTCCGTCGCGGTTCATAACCATTACAAGCGCATCGAAGCAAAGCCCGATCTTGATGGCGTGGAGCTCCAAAAGAGCAACATACTCTTAGTCGGGCCCACAGGTTCGGGCAAGACTCTGCTCGCTCAGACACTGGCCAGGATTCTCAACGTGCCGTTCGCAATAGCTGATGCCACCACCCTCACCGAGGCCGGGTATGTTGGTGAGGATGTGGAGAACATCATTCTCATGCTCTTGCAGAACGCGGATTATGACATCGCGCGCGCTTGTCGCGGCATAGTCTATATAGATGAAATCGACAAGATATCCCGCAAAACGGAAAATCCGAGTATTACCAGAGACGTTTCCGGTGAGGGGGTCCAGCAAGCCCTTCTGAAAATTGTTGAAGGCACAATGGCCAATGTCCCCCCCAAGGGCGGACGAAAACATCCGCAGCAGGAGTTCCTCCAGGTCGATACGACGAATATTCTCTTTATATGTGGCGGAGCGTTTGTGGGTCTGGACAAGGTCATCCACCAAAGGATGAACATGAAGTCCATGGGATTCAACGCTCAAATCGGAGGCCCCAAGTCCGACGCGGTGTCAAACATACTCGGACACGTTCAGCCGGAAGACCTGATCCATTACGGCCTGATACCCGAGTTCGTCGGTAGACTGCCGGTAGCGGCCACGCTGCACGAGTTGGACGAGGATGCTCTCGTGCGCATACTCTTGGAGCCGAAGAATGCTCTCGTCAAGCAGTACAAGAAGCTCTTCGGGTTCGAGCACGTCAAGTTGCGCTTCACCGATGAAGCCCTTCGAGCAGTGGCTGCAGAAGCTCTGATGCGCAAAACAGGAGCCAGAGGACTGCGCTCCATACTGGAAGCGTCCATGCTCGACATTATGTATGATCTGCCGGAATTCAAGAACCTCCAAGAGGTCATTGTGAACGAGGATGTCGTTTATAATAAGGAACAATGCATCCTCGTGTTTGAAAAAGAGGCTGAAACAGCCTCCTGACCCTGGGACCATCTCTTTTCAAGTCCGGTGTTTCTGCCCGCCGGAACCGCAACAAAAGCAACCTTCGAGTCGGAATCCGATCCGCGTTCGGAAAAGGACGGGACGGGTTCCGTCTCCAATAATCCAATTATGAGGAATGAAAAATGTTTTTCGCGAAGAAGGAAGGGCTTCCTTCAGCTACGCCGTTGTTATTACCCCTTCTTCCTCTGAGAGACATCGTGGTGTTTCCATACATGGTGGTGCCCCTGTTCGTGGGGAGGGAGCGTTCGATCAAGGCCCTTGAATCGGCAATGAAAGCCGACAAAATGATTTTCCTGGCCTCCCAGAAGAACGCCCAACAGACCAACCCGCAAGAGGAAGATATTTTTGACATTGGAACCATCGGACAGATCATCCAGATGCTCAAGCTGCCCGATAACACGATCAAGGTTTTCGTGGAAGGAACACGGCGCGCCACTATACGACGCTTCATTGAAAGCGATCAGTGCTTTCAGGTTGAAGTTCAACCTGTTGGAGACGAGGTCAAGGAAAGGGAAATAGAGACCCAAGCCCTGATCCGAAGCCTCAAAGCCGTGTTCGAGACCTACCTGGCCCATAATAAGAAAATACCTCAGGAATTTGTTTCCTCCGTTCGCTCCATGACCGATGCCGCTAGGCTCGCGGACACCATCGCTGCCCAGCTCAATCTGAAGGTTCAAGACAAGCAGGAACTACTGGAACTCGCCTCAGTCAAGGAGCGCATAGAAAAGCTACTGGAGCTGATGCAGAGCGAGGTAGAGATCGCGGAAATAGAGAAGAAGATCCGTGATCGCGTCAAAAAGCAGATGGAGAAGAGCCAGAAGGAATACTACCTGAGCGAGCAGATGCGTGCCATCCAGAAGGAGATGGGAGAAAAGGACGATTTCAAGAATGAGATAGCCGAACTTGAAGAACAACTGAGCAAGAAAAAGCTCCCGCCTGAGGCAGACGCCAAGGTTCGCAAGGAGATTCGCAAGCTCAAACTCATGTCGCCCATGTCCGCGGAAGCTACGGTGGTCCGTAATTATGTGGACTGGTTTCTTATTCTCCCCTGGTCCACAGCTTCTGAAGGCGACCTTAATATTGAGGAGGCCCAGAAGATTCTGGACGAGGATCATTACGGCCTCAGAGAGGTCAAGAAGCGCATTATCGAGTATTTGGCAGTCCAAAAACTCGTGGGCAAGACCAAGGGGCCCATCCTTTGCTTGGTGGGACCGCCGGGGGTCGGTAAAACCTCGCTGGCAAAATCTGTTGCCAGGGCAACCGGCAGAGAATTCGTTCGCATATCCCTGGGAGGGGTTCGGGATGAGGCTGAAATCAGGGGCCACCGACGAACGTACATAGGGGCACTGCCTGGCAAGATCATTCAGAGCATGAAGAAGGTGCAGACCGTCAACCCTGTAATGCTATTGGACGAGGTTGACAAGATGAGCATGGACTTCAGGGGAGATCCCTCAGCGGCCCTCCTGGAAGTGCTCGACCCTGAACAAAACCATACCTTCAACGACCACTACCTGGATGTGGATTATGACCTGTCCCAGGTGATGTTCATTACTACCGCGAACACACTTCACGGCATTCCTGCGCCACTGCAGGATCGGATGGAGATCATACGCCTGGCGGGTTACACTGAACTGGAAAAACTCCGAATAGCCGAGCGGTTTCTCGTGCCAAAGCAGATGGCCGCGAACGGCCTCTCTGAAGAACAAATCGGATTCGGCCGAAAGGCAATCCTTAGGATAATTCGACGCTACACCCGGGAGGCCGGAGTCCGGGACCTGGAACGACAAATCTCCAAAGTCTGCCGAAAAGTTGCCCGAGAAGTCGTGGCCGGCAGGACTGGAGAGCGTTTACTGATCGAATCGAGTCATGTCGGCAAATTCCTCGGAGTTCCTAAGTTCCGGCATGGGACTAAAGAGGAAAAGGAGAAAATCGGCGTAGCGACAGGACTTGCCTGGACGGAAGTTGGCGGTGAGCTGCTCATTGTGGAAGTGGCTCCCATGCCGGGTTCCGGTAAGCTCATCGTGACCGGCAAGCTTGGCGAGGTGATGCAAGAGTCGGCCCAGGCTGCTCTTAGCTATGTTAGATCCAGGGCGTGGGGTCTGGGCCTGAAGGCAGATTTCTACAACAAAGTTGACATTCACATTCATGTCCCCGAAGGCGCCACCCCAAAAGACGGGCCGTCCGCGGGGATAACCATGACAGCCGCTCTCGTGTCGGCTCTCACCAAGAAGCCGTTCCCTAATGATGTGGCGATGACTGGTGAGATTACATTGCGAGGACGAGTGCTCCCTATCGGCGGCCTGAAGGAAAAGCTCCTGGCCGCGAAACGGGGCCTGATAGCTCGAGTCATTATCCCTCGCGAAAACGAGAAGGATCTCAAAGAGGTCCCCCGCCGGATCCGCGAGGGACTGGAAATCATACCTGTCGACCACATGGATGAAGTGCTCAGTATCGTATTTTCGGAAATGCCGCAGACTGTATTTCCGGAGGAATCTCTGGCCATTGAACCCTCCTTCCACCTAAAACAGTGAGCATCCGTGGCATCGTGCTAAACCTGCGAGATCAAGAGGGAGACGGCTCCAAGCCTCTCCCTCTCTTCATCTTTATCGGTGCGTTAAATTCTTGACATAGTCGCCTGCTTGATTGTACACTGATATGATTCTGTTACGTGTTGCAAGCAAAGCGGTTCATCCCTCCGGGGAGCAGAGTTAATGACCGGTCCCATTTTTTAAAAAAAAGGGAACCTTCAGCATTGGCAGAGAACATATATACCAGTATGTTAAAAAGGGGTGACTTATGCTGAAGATGGAAGGCGCCAGAGTCCGAATGACTCCCGAAAACATTCACAGTATGCTCAAGCAGGGTCTTACCTTTAAGGAAATAGCTGCTCGATGCGACGTGTTCGAAGACGCCATAGATGCCTCGCTGGTGCGATGGTTGAATCAGGGGCGTTGGCCCATAGAGGACGATGTAGCTGCGTGAGACTGGTTGTGATGAGATCCTGTCCCTATTCCTCGCCCAACGGACCTATTCCTCTTACCTGATCAAAGTTTCATTTGAAAAATGAGTCGGCGGCTTGGCCGGCTCTTTTTTTATGGGCGCGTGGAACGTCCTTCCCCACACTCCCACGCGGTTCTTCGTGGTTTGCACCTATCAGTTATATTAGTTGCCAAAAAAATTGTCCATTTGGCCCTCCGAGGTAGCGGATCCCAAAAGGATCGCTGTGGCGGAGGTTTTTGCCGTCATTCCTGCGAAAGCAGGAATCCAGAGTCTGGACCCCGGATCAAGTCCGAGGTGACGGTTTCATTCCCACAAATCGGACAAAAATTTTAGCAACTGCTATAACCAGTTCGCGCTCAAACAGCGAGAATCGGCTAATAACAGAACCAGCACTGACCTGACCGCCAGGTCAGTGGCACCCAACATCCGGTTGGAATTGCGCTTGGGGTGCCACAGATCTGGGCTTTGTCAGATCCGTGTTTCTTTTGGCAAATAATTATTGGTTGACTGCGAACCGGCTTTACGCGGCGCCTGTCATTCAATATTGACGGGCAGGATGCCCGTCCCACTGCAAAAAGGATTGCTAGCTTGTGCTCGCGATGACAATCTCACTCTCGCGTGACTGATCGCGTACCTTTTTTATTTTCGTTATTGCTCGCAGGACAGGAACGGTATATAAACTGCCCGTCACGAATAATGCCTCCTTCGTGGGGAGTGATATCGACATGCCCTTCAAGAGACTCCTTCCCGGCTGCCTCGTCGCAATTTCAATAACAATGATTGCTGCAGCAAGCGCGGCATGCGCCCAGGAGCCATTCAGACTCACTCCTGCAGCCCGTTTTCTCTTAGGCATGGAATGGAGCTATCTCTGGCTTTCGGGAGAGATGCTTGTCCCGGCGGGAGGGAGACCGGGTTCAGGCTCAAGGGTCGATGTCCCGGCGGAGTTGGGAGTGGACCAGGGAGAGGCTACGTCAATCACGTTCGACGCGTCCATTCTTGATAATCATCTTCTCAATTTTGATTACCTCATGTTCGCCCCCACAGGAATCAAGAGAGCCCCCAGGACGTTCCGTTTCCACAACAAGACTTACTTGGGCGGCACCTCCCTGGAGACTCGGCTCGATTTCAATTGGTTCCGGCTATCCTACGGGTATAAGCTGTGGGATTTGACGCCGTGGTGGATCATTCCGAGGATAGGAGTCCACCACATCCGTTACTCCGCGACGCTGAACGGGGAAACCGATGAGGAAGGGATTATGTCAAACACCAGAAGCCTGGATGGCACCTATCCCGTAGTGGGCCTCGAAACGCGTTATTCGTCTCCATACGGGGTAGACTTCGGCCTAGAATTGGAGGGAATCCATCTCATCACTGCGGGATTTCTCTCGATGGCTCGAATGCGCGTCAACTGGGAAATCTATCCTGACGTAGTAATAACACTCAATGGTTCGAGTCGAGTCGTTCAGTATATAGAGGACAACCAACGTCTGAATAATGAGTGGTTTTATGTGCTATCGGGTTGGTCCGCGGGAATATCCTTCGCGTTTTAGGACCGGCTGACTCGGATTAAAGGCTGCACGGCGCCAGTTCTTAGCCAAGGCGGCTACTCTGGGCTCCACATGAAATGCATACAAACTCTGCATCTTCCTCACCAGACCATTGTGATTGTGGAGAACTTCAGGGAAACAAATTGCATCATACGTGATATCGAGTGAGGTATATTCCTGTCTCTCCAGGTCCAGTAAGCGTTCTTCATTACAGTAGTTGGGGTCATAGATCTTCAGGATATGCTGTTGGGGGTGCCATTCATACGCCAAGACCGCGTGCAGAACCGCCCCGCGTGGTCCTTTGTTCATGAGAAGTACAATTCGAGGTTCCCCCATTGCCAAGCCTGCTGCAAAGCGCTTGAACGATTCACTCTGGTTGCCGTGATATTTGTTGCAGTAGGCTGCTTGAAGGGAAATCAAATTCTTGCTGTAGAATTCTTGCAACTCTCGAGCGATCTGCTGTTGGCCCCTTTTGTCTAATATTTTTCTTAACGGCGGCTCGCCCTGGTGAGTGAGATAGTACCATCGGGAAAAGGCTGCCATGGCGAAACAGTATCCCGGCGCGTTCGATATAGAGAAGGCATCATCGTTGACACAAAAAGAGGGCTGCGCCTGCGTAGTCCCAGAGGATAGGAGCAAACCGGCAAGAGCGACGCCTACCGCACCATACCTCAACAGATTCCCTGCCAGAGATATTCTCATTAATCCTGTCCTGATTAAAATGCAGTCGTAGATTCATATTATACCTAAAATGACTCGAAATGACAAGAGATTTAGTGATGGATCGCCTTTGAGAGATAATTTGGGCATTGTACTGCCAAGAAAAGGTGGGGCTGTTTCCAGTTGTTTCCAAGGGATTTGCCCTATTTGCTAATAATAATTGGTCATATTAAGAGGGGATTAGACAGCACTATTCTCGGCAGCCAGAACGCGGCCGCACTGGGTGTCGTGAGAGTTTCCGGACACGTGTCCGCCGCTTTGGTAATAACCTTAAGTACTTCGCAGTATCAGACAACCCAAGGGAGGAAGGACTAGGCTAAGGAATTGATTGTGCCCGTGGTGAGGGCCGTCTTTCGTGGGCACGAAGCCCGCATTTCCGACATTACTCCCACCGTAAAAGAGCGAGTCGGAGTTGATAACTTCGTGGAAGGCCCCTGGTTCTGGTACGCCGATGCGGTAGCCCTCTCTTACCACGGGGGTGAAGTTCAGCACACACACCAAATAACCATCCGGGCCTCGCCGGATATAGCTCAGCACGCTGCTAAGGTAATCGTTACAGTCAATCCAAGAAAACCCGTCGGGCCTGTCATCCCATGCCCAGAGGGAACTGTCTTGCAAATAGAGCCGCCCCAGGTCCTCCAGAAAGCGGGATGCCTGTTCATGTACAGGGTACTGCAAGAGCTCAAGTTCTAATTCTGACTCGTGGTGCCATTCGTTCCATGTGGCTAACTCGGAGCCCGCGATCAGAAGTTTCTTGCCCGGATGTGTATACATATAGCTCAAAAGGAGACGGAGATTCGCAAATTTTTGCCAGTCATCACCCGGCATCTTTTTCAGTAGCGATCCTTTACCGTATACTACTTCGTCATGGGACAGCGGTAAGATGAAGTTTTCACTGTAGGCATACATCATGGAAAAGGTCAGATCATTGTGGTGGAAGCTCCGATGTATCGCCTCTTTTGAAAAGTATTCAAGCGTATCGTGCATCCAGCCCATATCCCACTTGAATCCAAATCCAAGCCCGCCGAGATACGTTGGTGTGGTGACCCCCGTCCAGGCCGTTGACTCTTCAGCCACCGTGAAACAGCCGGGAAAGCGGCCGTAGACCATGGCATTGAACTCCTGGATAAATTGGATCGCATCGAGATTTTCGTTTCCTCCAAAACGGTTGGGGACCCATTCTCCTTCTTCACGGCTGTAGTCAAGGTAAATCAGGGAAGCCACCGCATCGACCCTCAAGCCGTCGATATGATATTTATCAAGCCAGAACAGGGCGTTGCCCACCAGGAAATTTCGGACCTCATTCCTGGCATAGTTGAAGATGAGCGTGCCCCAATCTTTGTGCTCTCCTTGGCGGGGATCTGCGTGCTCGTAGAGCGCTGTTCCATCGAATAGACGAAGGCTGAAGTCATCCTTTGGAAAATGAGCTGGAACCCAATCCAGGATCACTCCCAAGCCGTTTTGATGAAGCATATCCACGAAGTACTTGAAATCATCGGGTGTGCCGAAACGGCTCGTTGGAGCAAAATAGCCCGTGACTTGATACCCCCAGGAAGCATCGTAAGGATGTTCCATGATCGGCATTAGTTCCACGTGAGTGAAACCGTATTTCTTGACATGATTCACCAGGGGAAGGGCGACTTCGCGGTAGGTAGCCCACCGGTTTCCTTCTTCAGCGACTCGCATCCAGGAGCCCAGATGAACCTCGTAAATGTTCATGGGGCTGGTGAAGAGGTTCTTGGTTTTCCTATCCTCCACCCACTGATTATCTGTCCACTCATACCTGTCTACATCCCAAGTTATGGACGCTGTCCCCGGCCTCAACTCCATTGCAAAGGCATAGGGGTCGGTTTTGATCCGAAGCTCGCCGTTCGGTGTCTTGATCTCGGTACTTGTACACTTCGCCGGGACCCCTACCCGGGATAAACAGCTCCCATACACCGGTACTACCCATCGCCCTCATCGGGAAAAGACGTCCATCCCAGTTATTGAAATCGCCGATTACGCTCACCCTTTTGGCATTTGGGGCCCAAACTGCAAAAGAAACCCCCTTCTCCCCTTCGAATTCCCTAGGATGAGCCCCCAGTCGGTCGTAAAGGTTGTAATGCTTGCCTTCTCCAACGAAGTAAAGGTCCTGTTCGCCCAAAGTTGGCATGAAACGGTAAGGGGTATCATGCTCCCATGTGGAACCGTCTGGGAACGTGAAGGTAATTAAGTACTTAATAGGAAGAGACGCATCAGGGAGAAAACGCCAGAACAGCCCCTGGGCCCCGGACGTTTTCATTGAGAGCCTTTCCGAACCGACCAGTAGGTCCGCAGCGGCAGCATCAGGATGAAAAGCCCTGATAATGACCCCAGATTGACCCTTTACTGCTGCTGGATGAGCCCCAAGGACACTATGAGGGTCCGAGTGTTCGACGCGAATTATTCGATCAACATCCTCCGGAACTATCCCCAACAGCAGCTCTTTTGAAGACATCGGTTTTCCTTTTTAATGATTCAACCGGCCCTCGGGCGAGAAGCGGGCCACGCCGCACCACCTTGAGCGGCGAGGCCCCCGTAAAACCCAGCGTCGGCTTGGCCGCCCACCTGTTCAGCAGAAGTTCATGAGTCTATTTTATTGTACTCTGGGATATTCTCCGGTTTCACATAGAGTATTCTATTGCAATTGGGACACAGAATCATCTCTTCTTGCTTCAGTATCCGGATATTGAGCTGAGGCGGTATGGCCATGTGACATCCACTGCAAGAGCCTCCGTGTAATTCCACCACTGCATTGCCTCGCGCTTTCTGGACCGTTTGATACTTTTTCAGGAAATCCCGATCTACCCCTTCGGAGATTTCTTGCTTCTCAGTTGTCAGGGAAACAAGGGCCGTCGTGGCTTTGGCGCTAATAGCCTCCATCTCGGCCTTCCTTTCCAGCAAGCTCTTCTCAAGGCCCTCGTATTCTCGGTCTTTTCGGTCCAAGGTCTTCTTGATAGCCTCAATCTCGGTCATGAATCCCAATATCGCATCTTCTATTTCACCCGCGACCTTCTTGCCGAGTTTGACCTCCCTTGATAGGGCATTGTACTCTTTTTGGTTTTTTATACTGAGAAGACGCCGTTCGGAACGTTTGATTTTGTCCTGTTCCACAGCGAGGTCCTGCTCTTTTTTCTGCAAATCCTTTTCAACCGACGCGAGTCTCTCCCGCGCCTCGGAAACCTCGCGCCGAAGGACTACCAGATTTTTGGCAATGTCCTGAACTTCGAGCGGTAATCTGGCCAGGTCACTTTGGTGCTGGTCTATCTCATTGTCGATTTGCTGGAGCTTTTCAAGAAGTAGTAGCTGTTCTCTCAACGAAAACTCCGTCTGCCGGGTTGCGTATCTCAATGAATGGCTCCTTCTCTAACCTACAGTTAATACAGGTTATCGCCAGGTCAAGCCTGGCGAATTCAGCTTCGAATGCGGCACTCAAAAGTTGAACCGCACCCTTTTCAAGCCCGTAATGACCTGCGTCAATCACAGGCATTCCCATTTCCAGTGCCTCGCGGGCCGCGTGGTACCGGACGTCGCCAGTGACCATCACATCAGCACGCTGGCGCAAGGCTTCCCCAAGGTAGCTCATCCCGCTACCGGCAGCCAAAAAGAGTGTTCGGACGTCACCATCCTTCTCTGAGATTACTCTCACGTGAGAGATTTCCAGATCCCTGGCAATCTTGCGAGCCAATCCAAATACCGTCGTAGTTACCGGAAGTCGGCCGACTCTGGCGCATTGCGCGGACACTGACGTAGTGACGTTTTCCAGGCCCAGTTTGTCAGTCAGTTGATCGTTCAAGCCGCCGGCTGCCGCATCCAGGTTGGTGTGAAGGCTTAGAATGTCCACGCCCATTCTTGCGGCGTCCAGTAGAGTCCTACCGAAAAGGGAATCGGCAACAATATTGCGGAACGGCTCTAAGAGAACTGGATGATGAGTGACAAGAAGTTCACAAGACGAAGCGGCTGCAAATTTCACTGTCTGCGGAGTAGCATCGAGGCTGAAGGCGATTGAGTTGACCCGACGAGTCGGATCTCCGATCTGAATGCCGCAGTTGTCCCAGGGCTCCGCGATCTCAAAAGGAAAGAGGCGGTTCGCAATCTCAACTATGTCCGATAAACATTGGCCCATCACCGCTGCCATGTGCCTCTCTCGTCCTGGGAAACGCACCGCTCATTTGTTGCGCACGGTGAATAGCGACTCTTTCGCGCTGGCCACACCCGCTCGCTGCCAAGCGGAGACCAAGATCGGGAAGAAATGGGAAAGACCGACTGATTCCTGTTATCCAACTCGGAAAACCGCATCCCCAATGGTCAAGTGGCAGGTTTTCCGTCTCTCAAAAAGATCACGGGGAGCTTGATAAAGCTCCCCGTGATGAAAATCCAGGTGCGGTTTGAGAACCCGTGGTGGTTTCATGAGCAATCTCTCGAAAAAATGGTGGGCCCACCTGGACTCGAACCAGGGACCAACCGGTTATGAGCCGGTAGCTCTACCAGCTGAGCTATGGGCCCGAGCCTCTTCAGCAAAAGCTGATGATAATAGTTCCCTTAAGGGCTGTCAAGGCTCCTCAGGGCTAGTAGCCCCACCATCGGCGATACATCTGCTGATAGTTTTGCCACTGATTATTAACGCTCTGGCGGTAAGGGTCTTGATCCCGCATGGCTTCCACATAAGGCAGCGAGGTATCTTTTCCCTCCACCTCGCGGACCTCTGAAAGGGCTATGGCGGCCTTCTCAACGAATGCCTGCCGCTTCTTGATCAGGTTCTTGACATCTTTATCTTTCGACCCTCGACCGTTCTCTGCACAGCGCTGGAATTCGGCAAAAGCCCGCTCCTCCAGGTCCAGGACGCTACGACATTCTTTCCTTTTGCCATTTAGCATCTCTTCCTTGATTTGAATTGCCTCAGAGACCTGTCTGGCAATGGTCTTCGTCTCTGTCCTGTCAACAATAGGACGCTGAGCGAGTCGTTCCAGTGATGTCTGTTGAATCGTCGAATAATCCTGTATTTTGTCCCTCAATTCCTGAAAGAGTTGTTCCCACCGCATTTTCGCCGAAGGGCATTCTCCGTCCTGCGAAAGGCAAGGGGGGCTCAGTGCCACGATCAAAATAAATGAAAAAACGGGCACAAGGGGCACTAAGAGCCTATTCATAACGCGTCCATCATGCACCTGCAAGATCTCCTTTCAACAAAGCGTCCCGTAACGGCACGGTGAAAAAATAATCGAGATCAATTCCGCTTATTATATTAAATCCTTTCACGAAAAAAGGCCAGCCAATAGTTCCTGCTTCTGCTTAGGACTTTCATCGCACGCGGTCTACTTTGAAAGCTCCTAATCCTCACCCACAAACCATGTGCGAGCTTAAGAATTCGGGATACCCAACTCCTCTCCCAATTTCTTGTAAAGTTTAGGAAATTCGGGCTGAAAGTTTTGGTAGAACGTCACGGGATAACGCGCGCCGATCTTCTTTCCGGCCTCCTTAAGACCCTGCACTAAAAGTTCCAGGCCGTTGCCGGGCAAGGCGAAGACTAGTTCGTCATCCTGGGTCATGGAAAAAATGCGGTCTCCGTTTCCCGGGATTACAACTCTGGGAGCCGCATTCTTGAACGGGGCTATCAAGTACTCGCTACACTCTATTTTTCCTCCAAAATTGCCGGAGATGCGCTTCCCTTCATGGTATACCCACGCCTGAATCATGCGCATCACCTGCGCAGGGTTTCCGTAAATAGCTATCGTGTCCGGTTCATAGGCGCTCTCACCCAGCGGAGCCAACAGAAGGCCTTCATATTCGCCCCTTTCGAGAAAAGACATGCAACTGGGCTCCTGCCTGGCGGCTTCTTCGTCTTTCAGGAGACTCGCGTCGCACATCAGCTTCCCCAGCGTAGTCCTCTGATCAGAAGCACGAGTGAGCCCAAAGGTTATCATGGCAGGTACACAGATGAGGTCTTCCTTAGTGAGTCCCACTGTCCATCCGTAGACCCGCGCCATTGTGACCGCCTGACAGATAGTAATCCGCTTACCCAAGGTGGAGGCAGGCCGTCGAGTTTTCTCAGGAAAGGCGGCTTCTTTCAAAAACTTTACCGCCAAAGGCAAAGTTTTGAGCCGCAGATCATTCCTTATGAACTCCGCCGCTTCTTGACGACTCTTCTGATCCATCCTGATCCTACTCCCTTCAAGCGTTTCGAGAAGGCCTGTTTCATTGATGCCCGACAGACTCGTCACCGATAGCTCGGTAATTCTGTCGGCTCTATTTCGGACCGTTCGAGCATTATGCTCTATAGTGCCGGGTGACGATTATTTAGCCCCGTGGGATTGCAAGAGTTTGACTATCTGCATATGCCCCATTGAGGTAGCCCACATTAAGGCTGTCCAGCCGTTTCTGTCCTTGGTATTGACATCGGCTCCTTTGTCCAGCAGCATTTTGACTGCATCTACACGAAATTCAGACGAAGCAATGATCAAAGCCGTGGCCCCATACTGGTCCCTGGCTTCGAGATTGGCCCCATTGTCCAACAACAGATTCACCACTTCCAAGTATCCCCGGCGACAAGCCCGCATCAATGGGGTCCAACTGTAGTCATCCGTAATGTTGACGTTAGCTCCCGCCTCAAGAAGAAGCTGCACCACTTCTATGTGGCCTCTTCTGGAACTCTTCATTAAGGAAGTGGCGCCATACTGGTCTTTGGCCTCGGGGTCTGCTCCTCCCTCCAAGAGCAGTTTCACTACATCGGGGTAGCCCATGGACGAAGCCCATAGAAGCGCTGTCCAGTTTGACGTGGTCTTGGCATTAACATCGGCCCCCTTGTCAATCAATTGCCTCACCATGTCGCTGCGACCTTCGGAAGCAGCCAAAATTAGTGGCGTGTAACCGTATTCATCTCTGATATTGGGGTCCGCTCCCTTGGCCAACAAGCTGTTGACCTGGTTCAGATTCCCTGCTGCGGCCGCGCTCAAAAGTTTGTCGTTCATGGCTCAGGTCGCTCCACGGGTTGTATATCATCAACGGAACTTGGAAGAAGATGTGCGGAAAAGTCAACAACTATGACAGGCACGGGCTGGGGCTCAGCCTCGCGTCAACCACCTTTCTCTTAGTGCTCCGGCGTCCTCACTTCTTAGCTCGCGCCTTCAACACGTCGATCACCTCCGTGTGGCGCATGGAAGTGGCCCACATGAGGGCTGTCCAACTGTTGCGGTCGCGGGCGCCGGGGTCTGCGCCTTTGGCCAAAAGCTCGCGGACCACGTTCACGTGGCCTTCAGATGCGGCCATAATCAGTGCGGTGGCGCCGTACTGGTCGGCATCCTCGATATTTGCCCCTCGGTCCAGGAGAAGTTTCACTACATCGAGGTAACCTCGTCGCGACGCCCTCATTAGGGCTGTCCAGCCGAATTCATCCTCAGCATTAACTTTAGCTCCGGCATCCAAAAGATTTTTTGCGACGTCGGCAAACCCGCGGCGCGAGGCCTTCATTAAGGCAGTGGCGCCGTATTGGTCTCTTGCATCAGGTTCGGCTCCGGCATCCAAAAGCACCTTCACTGCCTCCGGGAACCCCATGGAGCCTGCCCACATGAGCGCGGTCCAGCCAAATTCGTCCCTTGTGTTTGCGTCAGCCCCCTGCTCCAGGAGTTTCTCTAGTTCTCCCAGGTCTCCGGATGTGGCCGCATTCAACAGTCTTTCTTTCATGATCCAGCTCTCCTCACCATAATAACTAAATGACAGCCATCGTCTTTCTTATAACATTGTTTTTCGGCCGGCCGGCAACATAATTTCGGGCCTTGAGGAAGTATCACTCTCATGTTGGAGGTTTCTGTGGACGCATGTTCACAGAGGAAACACGGTTGGTATATGCAATCAACGGGTCCACATCCACCGCGCAGAAAGCTGATGGCAAACATGGCGTGAGGCGCTAATTACACATCTCTCGTTGTTTGTTCCGGAAGGAGACGATTTGGAATTGAGGAGGTAATCAGGAGGTCCGGAACGGTTTTCTGCATCGCGCAACGCTCGGGCAAAAAAGCCTTCCGGCGATTGGTAACGGATGGGCGTCTCCTAAAGCGGGGAGGCCCATTCGTTCTGACCGATTTCGGCTCGCTGTAATAATCTTCCAGTTATAATAGGGCGGCTTTGACGATGCGGCTTAACGCCACCGCGATCCCTTGCCTCCACCACCACCACCGCCTTGCCTGTCAGGACGATCCGTGCGCGGCCGTGCTTCGTTCACTTTAAGGCTGCGGCCCATAAAGTCCTTTTCATCCAACTCCTGAATGGCACGGAGCCCCTCTTCACGTTCCGGCATCTTAACAAAACCGAACCCTCTGGGGCGACCTGTGAACTTGTCCGATATTATCGTGGCAGATTCCACCTGTCCAAAGCTTTCGAATAGTTCCTTGAGCTGGTCTTCGCCTGTGTCGAAGGACAGGTTGCCCACATAAATGTTGATTGCCGCCACTGTTTTGCTCCTTTTCTTAGAAAAGTACCCTTGTTGAAAAGGCAAGAGTACGTTGGTAGGAGGGGATTTCCATTGCGCCGGTGGGTAAACTGAACATAACGAAAATGGGTGAAGGCACGAGCGTTTTCGTCCTACAATCTTGATTCTTGCTTCACGCCCGTCCTCCTGATTGGCCGGGAGGGAAAGACAAGTCAAATTTTGTCGCTATCTTATAATTTAGGCCGGTCCGGTTGTCAAGATTTTTCATCAGACCGTGTCTCAAGTTATTAATATCCCTCCTGTGTCAAACAAGTGATCCCGCCGGCGGCGGGACTGATTCCTGTTGCGGCTGAGTCTCCGGAGCGCAGTCAGTCAGGCCGTAGGCGTGGCGTTCGTGAGCGTAGGAGTTCCTGTCCGAAACGGCGCCTATTGTTGTGAGGCTGTACCTACTCGCTGGAAAGGGCATTGGTATAAGCATTTGCTGTGCAGTCCGTTTCCTTTTGATTTTTGAGATCTTTGTGGTAGGGTCCCTCTTTTCATTGGGCTGGGAGGGCCGGCTGACAACGTCGCGCCTTGAGAAGGCTTTGAAGCAGCCCTTTCTTTCCCTCGCTCATGAAAGAAAAACAGCGAGATCGGCAAGAAATTGCTTGATCGACTACAAAGTCTGAAAGCGAGGTACGATGAGGTATTTTCTATTCTCTTTGTTAATTGTCGTTACGGCGACTTCGGTTAGCGCAAAAAGCATAGAGGAACACGTCTTGGTTCATTACAAACTAGTGTGCGATCAACTGCAAGAGCGAGGCTTCCAGGGCCCATTTGCCAGAGAGGTAGCAAAATTCGCTCTCATTAGGCAAGTTATCGAAGACGGTCAAACCAGGGACCATTCCGTAAGTATAGTGGGCATGTCCCCGGGCGGCACAAATGCCGAGGTCTTGGACGAACTCGGTCTCGCGATGGGAAAATCAAATCACGATGGCCTCTCGTTGCAGAAGTTGACCTCAAATGAAGGAGAAACATTCTATTGCATAAAAGGACCGCGTGCCAACGTGTGTTCTGCTATAGCGATCACGCTCCTCTGGGACAAGTACGTAAACGGCGCCCAGAAAGAGTGGTTCACACCATCAGAGGTTCTGGCCTGGAACAAGTCTAAAACCATATCTCAGAGGATTGCAACCAATAGTGCTACAAAAGAAGAGATCGAAGCATACGAAGGTGAGCTCGCGGCTCCTCGGAGAAAAATCATTGAGAAAGCGAACAGGATATATAGCCCTACCGCGGCCCAGGCGATCACGAAAATCGTCAGGGACATGGAACCACTCTTTGAGTTCGTGAAGTTCTAGTCGAGCAGGATAACAAGGGCGCATGGCGATTGTACCGATGCGCCTTCAATCAAGTGGTCCTTCATCAGAGGAGTTGTCATCATTTCGGGTGGGTCTCCGGAGCACCCACCCTTCAACTATTATTCATAAATCTCCCTCTTATTCTCCCTATGATCAACCATGTACAGCATTTTGGCCGCTGCTTTGAGTTCTTCCTTCAGCCGCGGTAGGGAATCGCGGTCAATGTCAAATGACCTGATATAGACGTGTCGGAAGCCTTCGGGGGCGTTCTCGTAAGAACTCAGGATGCTTACCAGCCTGCCATTGTACTTGCGTATTATGTCCGTAACTTCTTTAATGGAACCGGGGTTGTCCTCCAGAATAAAACCGAACTGGAGGCCTCTCTTGGTTAAGCCGCTCAAGGATATCATTGCCTTGAAAAGGTCGTTCTTCGTTATGACCCCTCGTATTTCCCCTTTTTGATCAACTACGGGTGCGCCGGAAATACCATTGGTGAGAAGCACTTCCGCGGTCTCTTCCACGGTGTAATCCAGAGGCACCGTAATTGGATACCGACTCATTATGGCTCCAACTTCCAGGCGAGAGAGGTGATATATGATCTGCTGGATGTCAAGCAGCGTGGCATCAGAAGGGGAGGCGCGTTTCAGATCTCTATCGGTTACTATTCCTACCAGCTTACCTTCCTCCATGACAGGCATGAGGCTGATGTGGTGCTCCATCGAGACATTGATGGCGTCCTGCATGGTATCATTAACATTAAGAGTGATGACGTTCTTGCTCATCCAGTCTTTGACCAACATATCTCTTCCTCCTTAACGGGATTGACCGTCTTTTGCCCAGTCATAGCCCAAAAGTTCAATAATCACGGAAAACCTGCCGCATCATACATTCTGCCGCCGCGACCTCGCAAGAGAGTTATCGGCTTACCCGGTTTTTGGTCTCACGGAAAGCACAGGGCAATTGGCAGTCCGGACTACGTTTTCCGCTGTGCTTCCGAGGATCATGTGTCTGACCCCGGTCCAGCCATGAGTTCCCATGATAATAAGATCGACCGACTCTTCGTCGGCAAAGCGAATGATCTCCTCAGCCGGTGATCCCGCACGAGAGTGGGCTTCGACGTTGGAGAGACCTTTCCTACACTCATTGGCAATTGAATCTAACTCCTCCAGTACTCCTTCCTCGATGTTTTTTTGAATCAAAGCCATTTCCATGGGAACCCTGTCGGCAAAGGTGGGATAACCGAAGAAGCGGGAATTGACCACGTGGAGAATTGCCAGTTCGGCCTTGAAAGCCTTGGCCCATTCGACGGCACATTGGCGAGCGGGCAGCGAGTTCTCAGAAAAATCAGTACACACCAGGATCTTTTTTGGTATCACCTTTCGACCTTCCTTTCGCAGCATTAAAGCGCTTTCCAAAAAGAGGAAACGCCTTACGGCTCTAGAGTGAGTCGGTGCGCCGCATTTCAGCGTCGCACGTGCATCATTTCCATCCTCTTTTGCAAGGTGTTTTCAAAGTAGGGGCACGGCCGGCGTGCCCCTACGACGGACGATGCGCCTGGCTTGGATGACGCATCGAGGGGACCGAGAATTTCGGAGGGCTTAAAGGAACGTGAAAGATGAATTTCAGCTACGCCAAGAAGCAACTTCCATGCCAGCTCATGTCCGGCACGCCTGACCCACCTAATCCTCCGAAAACAAGCATTATTCTCTTCGTCGGACAAATTGTTCCTACCAACCGCAGCGTCGCGCGCTGTCAGTTTTTTTTACATTCTGTAAAACGCGATCCCTGTGGAGAGGCCACCAAATCTGCAAGCAGCATGGTTTCAGTGGCCTGTGAATACTCAGTGTTTGGGGGTTCAGCCCACTCACCAAGGGGGCAGCCTTGGGTCACGGTGAAACCAAGTTGGTCCTCTTTAAGCCTTGAACTTAACTCAGCCCCCTTCAGTCGGCTCAATTTCTGTTCCGTACTACCGGCTCCAACAAGTTTTCTACGGGCGCGTTGTCGTCGGTTAAGATCCGGCCGCGACACTTTTCTGCAAGTTCCTTGATGTTGTCATCAGTCAGCAACGAGCCCGGGAAATCCGTCTCGTGCCCCGGCCGCCAGTCGGAGACCGCAACGGGCCTCATAGAAGCTGCCAGCACGAATGTCTCCCGGCCGTCCTCCACGCCACCTTGCTTGGTACAGAATACGTAAACGTGCTTGAATGTCTTTTTGAGGGTAAGAACATACGCTCCCAGAAGCCGGCCGAACCGCCAGTCGTCGATGAGATTCACCAGATACACGCCGTGCGGTGTGAGATGGCGCGCGACCTTTTCGTTGAACTCCAAGGTTGTCAAATGAAACGGCACCGACAGGTCATTGAACGCATCGCCTACAACCAGGTCGTAACGGGCGTCTACGGCCAGGTCGTCCACCACCTTCCTGGCATCTGCGGGAAAAGAATGGATGGGAGTCTCGCGGGGCAAGCCCAGAACCTTGTAGTTGACCTCGACCACCATAGGATCGATTTCCGCGACGTCAACCCTAGAGCCCGGCCATTCGTGCAACACCCAGCGCGGGAATGTGTAGCTTCCTCCTCCAATGAAAAAGGCGGAGACTATTTTCCTGTCCTCGACGAACCGCCGGACCACATCGCGGTAGAGGCGTTCATAGTGATATTCGAGATGCCCGGGATCGTTAACATCTACATAGCCATGGATTAGATAGTCTAGTTGAAGCATTCGAACCCACCGGGAGGAGTCCATGTCGCTTATGCGTTCCTCGACGTTGATGAATTGATAATTGCTATCGATGCAGAGAAGACTTGTGCGGTCTTCCCGCAAGCCCAAAGTTTCAAAAGCGTCCTCGGTCCTCCCTGAGGGGCCTGGTGGAAGTTGCGAAAGGATCAGAAGGCCCGCGAGCACTACGGCTTCGAATGCTGCCAGCACCCGCAGCGGGCCCAGCACCACTGTCATCATTGCCAGCGAGAACGATACCGACAGCACCACGCCTTTGGAACCCAAGGCAGAGATCAGCCAGAAGCCGGTGAGAAACGTGCCGACTATACTTCCAACCGCTCCCCAGGCGTACACCGACCCAATGGATTTGCCAATGGCATCCCCTCGCTCGACTGCCATTTTTGCCGCGGCCGGGCTGATCGTACCCAGCGCCAAGGCCGGTAAGACAAAGATCGCAAGCACCGTGACAAATGTGCGCATAGGCCACATCAGATCGTGCAGCAGATACGAATCCGCAAAGAAATGGTTCAGGGGGAGTACGCTTAGACACACTATCGAAGCAAAGAGAAACAGAGGGCCCAGAAGTTTCTCCGGCCGCCAGCGGTCGGCCAACCGTCCACCCAGATAATTGCCGATGCTCATTCCCGCGAGTATGACGCCAATTATGCTAGTCCACGTGTAGAGAGAATTTCCGAGGTGCCGCGCGATCAACCGGCCTGCCACCAGTTCCACCACCATTATAAAGGCGGAACTGAAAAACACTATGACGTGGGGCGCATAGCGCCAGCCTTTCCCTTCAGACTCATCCATATTTTCACCCGTACCCCTATGGTCCGGACGGATTATACCTGTAGTATCAGCCAATATCCACCTCTCCGCGAAAAGAAACATCGGGCTAGGGTGTTACCAGCCGAAGTCTATGTCAACAACGGAAAAATAATGCTTGACACTAAGAATTGTGGGTGTACCATTTTTGAAACGCCAACGTGCAGAGCGTCTTTCGATCTATTGGGCGGTGGAGCCCGGCTGCACAAGCGCATGCGCGGGTTGAGGGTTTTTCGCCCTCGCAGTGCCACCGGAAAGCGACCCACCCAAACCTCATCCAAAGTCTAATGCGGTTCACCTTACCCGGCGAACGAATTTCGAAATCTTCGCGTAGTATCGTCTTCCGGCGCCAATTTAGGTCGCTGGCGACCTGAACAAGCTGATAGACAGAAGAAAGGGGTCAGATCATGAACGCAGTCTACGTCATAATCCTCGGCTTTCTGATAGCCTACATCGGCTATCGCTTTTACGCAAAATACGTCGACGCCAAGATCATTCAAGCTGACGCGAAAAGGGCGACTCCGGCCAAGATGTACATGGATGGTGTGGAGTTCATGCCCACCAGTAAGAACGTCCTTTATGGTTATCAGTTCAAATCCATTGCCGGAGCTGCTCCTATCATAGGTCCTATCCTCGCCCTCCAGTGGGGATGGCTGCCTGCCCTGATCTGGGTTCTGGCAGGAACGCTATTCATCGGCTGGGTGCATGACTATTCCAGCATGATGATATCTGTGAGGCACGAGGGGCAGTCGTTTGGAGCGTTGAGCCACCGATTGATTTCCCCAAGGGCGAGGGTTATCCTTCTCTCATTCATCTACTTTTATCTGCTGCTGATTGTAGGAGCGTTCGGAAATATCGTGGTGAATACCGCGGCAAATCTGAAATCTGCTCCCATGGCATGGCTCTTCCTGACCATAGCCGGGGTTCTGGCAGGTCAGATGATCTATCGCTGGAAGCGTGACATAATTCTGACAACCGTAGTGACGGTCCTCATAGCTCTCTTAGGCGTGGTTGTGGGAACTCTGGTTCCTTCCGACAGCATTCTGGGCGCTGCTGTGTCCGGCAACAGGTGGATTTGGGCGATAGCCGCTTTCGTGTTCTGCTACTTTGCATCAGTCTTACCGATCTGGAGATTTGCACTGCCTATCAACTACGTAGCAGCGTATATCGTGTTCCTCGGCCTCTTCTTCGGTATAATCGGGGTGTTCGTGGCCCATCCGGATATGGTTCAGCCTGCGTACACTCAGGTACTGGATCCCCATCGGACCACTGTGGCCAATGCTGTTCGTCACCATAGCGTGTGGGGCAATCTCCGGATGGCATAGCATAGTGTCGAGTTCAGGAACGGCCCGCCAGCTCGAGAGCGAATTGGATGCTCGGCCTGTTGGAGCCGGAGTGATGTTCCTGGAGATGATGCTGGCGCTCTTTGCCATTGTAATTGCAGGTACGGTTGCCGTATCTGCGGGCGGCTATGCCGAGGCCCTGAAAATCGGTCCCGCCGGTATCTTCTCTCAAGGTGTGGGCAGGTTTCTAAACGTGGTGGGACTGCCTGTACAATACGGAGTTGCTTACGGAAGCGTAATGATGGTCCTCTTGGCCATCACCATCATGCAACTGGTAGTTCGCTTCATGAGGGTGGCCACGTCCGAGCTGCTGGGCAACGCGAGCCCGGTCTTCAAGAATATCCATGTCGGCACGGTCATAGCCAGCATCCTCGGGATCCTTCTTGTTATGACCGGCTGGTGGCAGTATTTGTGGGTCCTCTTCGGCGGCGCAAACCAATTGATGGCATCACTGGCTTTGCTCCTGGTATCGGCCTGGCTGGTATCTGAAGGCAAGTCAGCGGCATTTGCCTTTTATCCCATGATCTTCATGTTCATCACGACGATTGCCGCCTTGATCTTCACTTTGTACAATCTCCTGGCGAAGGTCCTTTCTGGCGCGGTGAAAGGGGAGGCGCTTATTGGGAACACCTTGATGGGGATCGTCGGTTTCTTCCTTGTCGTGGCCGCGCTGATACTAGCCTGGGAGGGATACAAGGCTTTCCGCAGGTTCCGGGCCATAAGAGCCGAAGCAGCTCCTTCCCGAGCGTAAAGACTTTGCAACAAAATCCTGTGCGGGGCGACTCTTCATCATGAAGAGTCGCCTCCTGCACAGATTTTTCATTAAAGAACTTCCCCTTCCAGCTTGTGGGCAACGTCGAGTCGTGGCTTCGGCGGGGGTTGAAATCACTGAGATGAAACGATGGCCGTCAAGCTTTTTCGGCCCATCAATCGGAGAAACGTATGTCGGAAAAAGAAAAGAAAAAATCAGGATTCTTTCAAGGAGTCAAAGAGTTTGTCTATGGGGTGGCCGCGCATGACTCCGCGCGATTTGCTCTCAAGACAAGGGCCAGCATGGAACATCTCTTCATCCTCATTACCATGGGAGACATGCTGGGCGTCCCGATATTACCTCCGTACTATTCCCTCAGGCTTCTCCCCTATGTGGTGCCTCAAATCTCCACGTGGAAGCGCAGAATGCTGAGGGAGAAGGACTTGACCGACGCCCTCGCCTGACAACTAATTGGTTGCTGACCGCATTTTTCGTGGGCCGATGGATGGGCTCGTAAAGATAGCGGAGAGCGGACGGCGAGATGGGAACAACAACCTAGAGCAAGAAGGGACTTATCCGCATGTCTTTAACCAAGATCTTCGAACAATATCCTGATCGGCGGTACATCATGTTCGGCGGGAAAGGAGGCCTGGGCAAGACCACCTTTTCCGCTGCCGCCGCATACTATCTGGCCAAGAAAGGTAAACGGGTGCTGGTTTTTTCCGTTGATCCTCAGGCCTCACTTACAGACATATTCCAGCAGGACATCTTCGGTAAGGGACCCACAGAGATCATACCGAATCTCTATGCGCAGGAGATTGACGCGGACCGCCGGGTGAAGGAGTATCAAGGGGAAATCCGGCAAAAGATCCTGGATATGTACGGAATGGACCAGATTCCCGAGGAAATAGAGAGTTACATCCAGGCTGCGGCGGCTGAACCGGCTATGGAAGAGAGCGCTATATTCGATGAAGTGGTGGACATCGTCGTCACGGGCGGATACGACTACTACATTTATGACCTGGTACCGCTGGGGCACGCGCTTTATTACCTGAGCATGGCGTCGGTTTATGACGCTTGGATCGACAAGATCACCCACCTCCGGGAGCAGATGAGGGAATACGATCAGGTCGCTGCTGTAATGCGCCGCGACAAGGAGGAATTGGATGAGGACGCCATTCTCAATGAGCTGCTCTATATCAAAGAACGAATTAACAAATCGTCGAGCATATTGACCGATAAGAACAAGACGGCCTTCTTCTTCGTTCTGGCCGCCGAAGAGATGGTGATCAGGGATACGGCGAAGGCCGCGGAACTATTCGCCAAATTTGACGTTCCTTTGAGCGGTTACATCATCAATCGGGTGTTGCCCAAGGAGTTGAAAGACCAGAACATTCCTGAGTACTTGAAAAACCGATTCTTGATGCAGGAGCATTATCTTGAGGTAATAGATAAGGATTTCTCGGGCCAGATCCTAGCGTCTGTTCCGGAGATGGAACGTGACGTGACCGGGCTACCCATGATCGAGAAGATGGCCAAGGCCATGTTCGGAGACTTTTAGAAAGACCTCCAGGGGGTTAATGTGGACAAGATTACTATCAGTATGGACCAGTACATCAAGAACCATCCCCGACTGAAATACATCTTTTTCGGGGGAAAAGGAGGAGTGGGCAAGACCGTAATGGCCGGTGCAGCGGCCCTGTGGTCGGCCAAGCAGGGGAAGAAAACTCTCCTGGCCTCTACGAATCCTGTTCATAGCTTATCGAACCTTTTTGAACAAAACGTTTTCGGCAGGCCGGTGGTCGTTTGCGACGAAGAAAAGTGCCACGCGTTCGAGATCGACACACGTGAAACCATTGAACGGTCCAAAAAGAATATACGTGAAAAGATTAATTGGTTTCTGAAGTTTGCCGATATAACCACTAAGGCTGAAGACTTCATCGAATCCGCCACCATGAACCCGGCCTTCGAGGAATCCGCCATGTTCGAGAACATGATAGATCTCATGTTCAAGGACGAGTACGATTTCTATGTGTTCGATACTGCGCCGACTGCGAATGCAAGGCGGCTGCTGGGCATGTCAAAGGTTTACGGCTTGTGGGTCGACAAGATGCTCAAGAGCAAGGAAGAAGCAACATCTCTTCGAGATCTCCTTTCTTTCACCAAGAAGAAGGAGGCGGACCCGCTTCTGGATTACCTGCTGGACTTCAAGGACCGGATGGCCCATGCCAAGGATCTTTTGACCGATGATGCGCTTACCGCTTTCTTCTTCGTGACCTTGCCGGAAAGCCTCCCCATTGCGGTAATCACGCGGTTTATCAATTGGTTCTACGAGTTCGGCATTCCAGTGGGCGGAGTGGTGGTCAATGGAGTGATTCCGAAGGAACAGATCGCGGTGGATACCGCAGAATTTGTTCAGAACCGAATCAAGATGCAAGACGAGCACATGCAGCAGATTTGGAAGATATTCGGCGATAAAGTCCGCGCTGTGGCGCCTTTATTTGAAACCGAAGTCAAGGGCACCAAAATGCTGAATAGAATGGTTGAGCAGCTTCTTAAGAATGGAAGCTGACGGCAGATCTGAACGAACACGGTATAATTTTGAGGGGGGGGCCGCTTCCCCATGTACCATGGTTTTTTGGGCAAGTGTCACTGTCACTTGTTGCTACGGCAAGGTAAGGTACGCTGCACATCATTGTCTATATCCTGCGCTGATCAATTAATCTCGGCTGCACAGTTCGTTCCCATTATCTCCGACTTGGCTAATTTTTCATGAAGGACAAGTGGGCAGAGGTGCGATAATGCTGCCTTCCACCGCTGAGGATAGAAGAAAGCTAGTATTGGCCCTGTGCATTTTAGGGGCGTTGGTTATAGCCACAACATGGCTCGCTGTCTCAGGTGATTTGCAGGGACTTATAAGAACGATCACAGAGAATTTTCACAATAGAGAGGAGATGAGGAGGTATCCGAGAAGCTGGGGAGCGTGGGCACCCCTGGTCTTTGCTCTCATTCAGGCTGTTCAAGTGGTTGTGGCGCCGATTCCCGGAGAGTTGACCGGGGTTGTAGGGGGCTTCTTATTTGGCACGTTTTACGGAACCATCTATTCTTCATTAGGCTTGACACTCGGGTCTCTGATAGCCTTTCTCACTGCCAGAGTTGTCGGCCTCCCACTTGTCAAGCTAGTGATCAAACCGGAGACTCTCGAAAAGTTCCACTTCGTGACCGAACCCCGCGGCGAAATCGCCACGCTGATCCTCTTCATGATCCCGGGTTTTCCCAAGGATATCTTGTCATATCTCCTGGGCCTCAGCCCCATGCACTTTTTGACTTTCCTGCTTGTTTGCGGCCTTGGTCGGATTCCGGGAACGTTAATGCTGGGCTACAGCGGATCGGTCGTTTACAAAGAACAGTGGCGAATGCTGGGGATAATAGGGGTAGTTAGTCTTCTCGGCTTCATCGTGTTTTACCTAAGAGGAGAAAGCATTAAGGTCTGGATAAGGGAAAAGATCCACCCCCAGCGCAACAACGGTTCGTGAGACCAATCATTCCTTGGCCTAGCGGGCGGAAGCTTTGCGTATCCGCTCGTCGATCAGTGTCTCCAAGCGATCCGTGTCCCATCCCGAGTGCGTGCTCTTGTTGTCCACGATGAAGGCCGGCATTTCGGACAGTCGATGCCGGATCTTCTTCCAGATCCCCAGAGGGGAGAAAGCATCAATGACTCGGATCTGAATACGATGCTTGTACAGATGAGAGGCGTTTTCGATCCATTGAGATAATTTTTCTACGTTCTGCTTCCAATCCTCGGGATATTCGTCGCTACAGTCCTGTTGATAATTCTTATGAATGTCGAGTTGTCCCATCAGCGGTCCGCACCTCCGGCAAGTGAACGCGACGCTGGTAAGAAGCGGAAAGACTATCTCAATTTCAACTGGGGTCATGGCATTGCTCCTCCGCGTGATCCAAGGCACAAACACGACCGGCAATCTTTGCGGTTCTCTTGTCCTCTTTTCCGCGCAGCCGACTTTGTTTTGTGTTATGTACAAGTATATTAGTCATAACTCCTATGTGCAAGGCCCGCGTCGACATAGGTTCTCGACGCCTGCATCGAAAAAAGTTGAAACCGCCGGCACAAGAGGTCAAGCTGGGAACGTTGGCCAGTGTGAGAATTCTGAAACGTGAAGTAAGATTCTCGTCCTGCCATCGTCCAAATTCAAGAACTGACAGCAGAAAGAGGCAGTATCAAAATTGGTTTGCGCAATAAAATCGTGGCACAATGCTTCCTTTCCCGGCAATGAATTACCGGTCTACTATCTAGCGTCCCTCCGGGACGCCTGCCATTTGAGCCCCATCGGGGCGATTGAAAGTAGACCGGTGCTTTAGCGCCGGGCGACCATTGTGGCCCGATTTGACGTTCATCTTGAATTTTGATCGAGAGAGGTCGCCATGTACAAGAAAATACTTGTACCTTTGGACGGATCCAAAAATGATGAGGTCGTGCTGGAGCATGCCAAACGGCTTGTCAGGGAGTTGGGAGCGGCCCTGACCTTGATCCTACTCCACCGCTTAACGCCGGCGGATGACCCTTTTGAAAGGCAGATGCAGATGGAGGAAGGGTCGTGGGGGTACAAGGCCAAAGAGAGAGCGAAAGTATACTTGCCACAACTGGAGGAAGTCCTGAGCCAGGAAGGGATCCGGATCAAGACTGAATTTCTCACAGTGGAAGAGCCTGAGGCAGATGCGATCGTAAAATACGCGGATAAGAATGACTTCGACCTGATCATGTTGGCAAACCGGGTGAAATCCCCCATCGGCAGCTTTTTCTTCGGTAATATTGAAGAAAAAGTGAGAAGACGGTCCTCCTTGCCGGTGACTTTTCGTTTCCGCGCCCAAGGATAAGGAGAAGAGCCGATGAACTATCAAGATAAGATAGATTTACTTAACCGACTTCTGGAATCCGAGTTCACGGGGCTGGAATGTTATCGCACACACGCTTCAGCGATTTCGGAGCCCGAAATTGCTGAGGGTATAACAGCGATCATTCCTGTGGAACATGCTCACGCGGTGAGCCTGACCACTAGAATCAGCGAACTCGGCGGTAATCCGGCAAGGCCAGGGGGCCCGGCCTCCGTCCGCGGACGGGATTTGGCTGCGGCGTCGAAGCAACAAGGCACACAGGCCATGCTAAAAGTGGAATTGAAGCTGGAACAGGAAGCCATCAAGGAGTATGCCGCGGCTGTTGCGGACATTGTGGATGACATGATCACTGTGGAAATGCTGGAGGAACAGTTGCTGGATGAGATGCGGCACGCCAAGTGGTTGAAACAACAGCTAAACAGATAATAATCGCTACTGCATTGGGTACCGAAAGGTGATCACTCCTCCGCGGGCAATTGCCATCAGCTCACGCCACTTGTCAGCGGCGCTCTTTCGCCCTCGCCGGACGGCGGGAATCGGTGGGGATAGCACCTTCTTAGAACGGTCAATACCGTTTCTTTCAAGTGGTCGATGTTGTTCCCCCTCTTTTCGAGAAATGCCGCAGCGCGTCCGCACACCTCTTGAGCTGCTTCTTCAGAGAGAAAGGTGTGAACCACCACCGGCAAGAGGGGGTTGCGGGCCAGGAGTGTTTCTATGGCATCCGGGCCTCCGGAACACGGCATTTCCAGATCGACAATCAGCAGATCCGGCGGCTCGGAGGCTTCGACGAAGCTTATCAATTCTCTGTCGTCTCTGGCCAACTCCACGGCATAGCCGTCAGCCATAAATTCCCGACGCAAGAAGTCCCGCACATGTCGGTTTCGATCCGCAATTAAAAGAGTAAATTGGTTGCTCATGGCCGGCGCCCCTTAAAAATTAATTCTTGGTAAAGCAATGGGCGTGCCAAGACAGAAAAGCCGTCCCCACTATCATACTCGGCTTGGAACTACCACTTATTTACGAGGCATTGGCGAAAGGGAAATCAGGCGATGCTGTCAATTTTTCTGACAGATCGTAAAATTCGGCTAGGCCCGCAAGGCATCTATAACGAAAATGGCCGGCAGGGACGCCGGCCGCCACCCTACTGTAGTGGGGGTGGGCGTCTCTGCCCACCCATAACGTTGAGTTAGTGCCTATGAGGCGGAGCCAGTGAACCAGAGGGACTTTATATCACTCACTCTTCACTGCGGTTTCTATCTTGATTCCGTATTTCTCAATTTTGGCCAAAAGAGTCGGCCTTGACAGGCCTAGAACCTTTGCTGCCTGGGACCGGTTTCCGCCCGTCAGATTAAGCGCTTCTGTTATAATAAGGCCGGCAAGCCGATCCATGACGTCTCCGAATGTCTTGTCAGCCTCAGCACCCGACAGCGCCCGGCGCACCCATTGGCGGATGGCCTGGTCCTCGCGCACCTGACCATCCCCTCTTGGCGTGCTTTCCCCCCGGATGGCCTGAGAGATCTCCTCTCCTGTGATGGGTGCCCCTCGGCTGAAGATCAGGGCTTTCTGCATGGTGTTGGCAAGCTCGCGGACATTCCCCGGCCAGGAATACGAGGCCATCATGGCTTTTGCTTGCTCGGTCATTCCAGGGCTGTCGACAGTCATTTCTCTGGCAAATCTTTTGAGAAAGTATTCGGCCAGCATCGGCACGTCCCCGGCTCTTTCCCTCAAGGGTGGCAATCTCAGCGTTACTACTTTAAGACGGTAATAGAGGTCCTCGCGGAATCTTCCCTCTGCCAGAGCCGTTTCCAGGTCCCGGTTGGTGGCCGCGAGGACTCGAACGTCCACAGGTATAGGGAAACGGCCGCCGAGACGCTCGATGCTCTTTTCCTGGAGCAGCCGAAGGATCTTGGCTTGAATGCTGAAGGGCATGTCACCGATTTCATCCAACAACACGGTCCCACCGTTGGCCTGCTCTATCTTCCCCACGCGGCGGGTCACCGCGCCTGTAAAGGCCCCTTTTTCGTATCCGAACAGTTCGCTTTCCAAAAGCGTTTCGGGGATCGCTACGCAATTTATCACCAGAAAAGGTTTATCGGAGCGGATGCTATGCTGATAAATGGCCCTGGCCACGAGTTCCTTGCCGGTTCCCGACTCTCCTCGAATAAGTACGGTGGCGTCCGTTGACGCGACGCGGCCGATTGCCTTGTAAACCTCCTGCATGGCCCTGCTTCGCCCGAAGATAACATCCGTTGAGCTTGCTTCCGGAGCCACATCCATCTCGACTCTAGATCGCATAAATCTGCCTGCTTCGAGGGCCTTTTCGATTGTGGACAGCATCTCCGGGATCTCGAACGGCTTGAGGACGTAATCGAACGCCCCGAGCTTGGTGGCCTCGATCGCGGTGTCAGTGTTGCCGAAAGCAGTCATCACTATGACCGGAAGCTTTGGCTCAATTTCGTGCATCACCTGAAATGTCTGCAAACCGTCCATGCCCGGCAAGCGCACATCTATGATGACCAGGTCTGGAAGGCCCACCCTGACTACTTCAAGTCCTCCTTCCCCTGTGGGGGAAGTACGAACTGTGTGTCCTTCCGCTGTCAAAAGTTTTTCAAAGCTGTGCCGCAACTGTGCATCATCGTCAACTATCAGAATTGTTCCCACGTTTATTCCTCTCTTGCCGGCAGCGTGATGATGAAGGTCGTTCCTCTGCCCTTCCTCGGATTTGAGGTCCAGCCAACCGCCATGCTCCTCCACAATGCGTGTGGCTATGCTGAGCCCGAGCCCTGTACCTTCTTCTTTGGTACTGAAAAACGGCTGAAAGAGCTTCTCTTGAATGGCGGCCGGGACACCGGGCCCCGTGTCGCTGACCCGCATCACCACCACAGGGCCTACACTGTCGGTGGCACTCTCTTCTTCCACGATAGAAATAGAGCCGCCCTCTACCATGGCTTCGCAAGCATTTACGATGAGGTTCACCAGGACTTCCTTTAACTGATCCGGATCGGCCAGGATCTCCCTCAGCCGTTTGTCTCGTTTTACTTCCGTCTTCACATCGTAAGATTCCAGGCGATGGCGGAGCAGTTGTAGCGCCATGTCTACCGCATCCGAAGGACTCACTTTTTGCATTTTCAGCTTCGGAGGTCGGGAGAATTCCAAGAAGTTACCCACTATTGTGTCTATATGCCGAATTTCCTCCGAGATGACCTCGAAGTCTTCTTTTTGGCTGGAAGTCAAAGCCAGCGTCCGTTCCATAGAGAACAACCGCATTTTGACCGAGGTCAAGGGATTGCGAACACTGTGAGCTACCCCTGCGGCCAATTTGCCGACCAGAGCCCACTTCTCCGCTTGTTGGAGATGTTCTCTGCTCCATTTGAGCTTTGATTTGGTCTGGTCCACGTCATCGATGAGGTTTTGAAATCGGCGGCTGAGGGCCTTCACTTCGTCTTCTGCTCCGAAGTCACTTCTAGGGCCTTCGCTTGCCAGGGCCAATTGCCGTATCGGTTCCAACACGTCGTTCACCAAGCTGTAGCCTAGAACTATGCTCAGAATGATCACGCTTATCAAGGCCAGAGCCGCCAAAACATTAATTAGTGCAGCTTGATTTTTGATCTTTTCGCGGGCCGCTGCGAGCCTTTGTTCGTAGGTGCTTCTATATTGGCGGCAAAGGTCCATTATTTGAAAGAACTGGTCGCGCATGCTCTTCTGAAGGTTGAGTCCCTCTTCTTTCTTATTCTCTGCGTAAAGCTTTATCACTTCATCACGGACATGACTGTAACGAATGTACCCCGATTCCAGTTGATTGAGAATTTCCCTCTCTCTGTCTGTTTCGGCCCACTGCCTCCCTTTCTTGAGCCACTCTTGGAAGGCCGCGTGGTACTTCTTTAGTTGCTCCAGCCACTGAGGATCGCTGTCCTGAAAGTAGTAGGTGACATAGCCCTTTTGCATCACCAGCGCGGTTTCGAGTTCTTGCGAAGCCTGAAGGGCCTGGACGTCCGTCTCTGTGACCGCAGTGACAAAACCATCCATGATGTATGTGTATCCTATCGTGATCAAACCACCTGCAACAGTTATGGAGACCAATGCACACAGCATTACAAGGATGCGCGTTCGCAGACTGGGTTTCTTCCACCACATATATGGCCTCCATTGCTGATGGTTTCTTAGTGAAGTTTTGACACAAACCTATCCTTGATCCGTGTGATAGTCAATGCCGAAAGCCGCGTTCCAAAAGGGTGGTCAAGTTCCTCTGTTTCCTAAGTTCGGCACGCATTCATCGGGCTTTCAGGATTGTACCGAGGAAAGGGTTCCAGTTCGTAGAGCATTAGAGGCAGGGGTTGACGCCGCCGACGATGGCTCGTGCTGAGGACAAAGAAGTTAGTAATTTAGATATTGATAGGTGGCGGGATTCGTCGGCTTGGAAATCGAGAATAGAGATGAATTGCTCTACCTTCGAGAGCTGTACCTGGATACCGGCCCGGACGCTTAATCATGCCTCGCAAATTATTCCATTCTTGATTTTCAATATCTTGTTCGTAGTCTTTTCGAGGAACTCTCGGTCGTGGGAAATAAGGATGAAGGTAAGATGGGACTCGTTGAGAATGTGAATAATCCGTTCTGTAGTTTCTTCGTCCAGACCACTGGTGGGCTCGTCCAGGATCAGCATATCCGGTTCCATGGCCAGCACTGTCGCCAACGAGACCAGCCGCTTTTCACCCCCGGAAAGCTGATAAGTGATCCTCTCTTCGAATCCCTTCAAATTCAGCGAGGCCAAGGTCGCCGTGACAATGCGTTTGGCTTCGGTAGGACTCTTTCCCATGTTCAGCGGACCGAATGCGACATCTTCCAGCACCGTGGGGCAGAATAATTGGTCGTCCGCATCCTGGAAGAGAAAACCGATCCGTCCCCGGATCTCCTGGAAATCCTGCTCTTCGACCCTGGCCTTGCCGAAAATCTCTATATCTCCGGACTCGGGCGCCAGTAATCCCATGATGATCTGGCAAAGCGTCGTTTTCCCAGATCCGTTGGGCCCTACGAGGCCAATGCGATCGCCGGGCGCCACGCTTAAATCCAAACCATTCAAAATGTACCGGGAGTTATACTTGAAGCGAATGTTTCTCAAATGAATCATTTTACCACCAGGAGCGCCGCGGAAAACATGACGCTTGATATTGCCACGAGATAATCACATTTTTTCATTTCATAGTGGTGAAGTATGTAGAATTTCCCCTTAAATCCACGGCATTTCATAGCAGCCAATATCCTCTTGGACCTGTCGAAACTCCTTACCAAAATCATCCCAACGAGATAGGCGTATGCTCGATAGGTGTGGATGTCGGACCGGGGCTGGAAGCTTCTTATCTTCATGGCATTGGCCAGCCTGTGGTATTCCTCGTGGATCACGTGAACGTACCGAAAACAGAAGAAAAATATGTGCACCAGCTTATCCGGGATGCCCATGTGGCTCAGTGCGTGAACAAGATTGAAAACAGGCGAAGTCCCCAGGAGAGCTATCACCATCAGGACAATGGCGTTCGATTTCAGCGTAATGAGCAGAGCATACAGCAGCCCCTCTCGGTGAATCTCCACGGGGCCCAGAGAATAAATCACTTCACCGGGAAATGTAAAAGGCAGAAATAACCAGAGGAACAGGATAAAAGTATTGACCACGGCCAGCCTCGACAGCACGCGTCTTACATTGATCCGCGCGGCCACGATCAGAACCATTGGGAAAACAATTGACAGTGCCGCCGCCGGTATCCAGTGGTTCACTGCGACTACCGTAGAAAAGATAAAGGCACAAACAATTTTGACCCTCGGATCCAAATTGTGAACAAATGAATTACCCAGAGCAAATTCTTCTATGTCCATTGTTCGCTCAGCTCGGCAAGATTACTTTTTTTCCGTACGCTTACGGCTAATGAAATATGCCCAGACGCCGACCATTCCGAAAATCCAGCCAATACCTCCGATGACTTCCGTCACACCGGGGCCCTTCATCTTCTGTTCCATCAAGAGCTTCTGCTGCTCGCCGAGCATTCGTAAAATTGGCTGAATCCTGCTATCCAATCCTTCTTCCACAGCTTTCTTCAGCGCAGAAGCATCTTGAAATTGAATGGCCCCAATCTCGGGCGCACTGATTTCAGCCGCTATCTTCGCCCCTTTCGCACCAGTCAATGCATCCGAGGTCCCGATATTCTTCCTCGAAGAGGGCAAGTCATCCGCGGCCAGGTCATAGACTGCCTGATGTCCCATGCCGGCCTGGAGTACGATCTTCAAGTCCCCATTCCCAGGGGGAAGATCCGCGGCATCAAAAGAATAAACCCCATTGCCGTCTGTCATGCCCTCATGGATCTTGGTACCGTCTCTGTCCAGGACCTCGACGGGGCAACCTATTGCCCTTCCCTTACTACCGAAATATCCTTCCACAAGGATCCGGTTCCCCTCGACGCGCGCAAACACACTCACCTTGTGAGCCCAAGCTGCTGGTGTGACGGTCAAGATCAAAGCTAACGCGGCCAATAGGACCATGCGGTTTCTCAGGTGACCAGTGGCTGAATCCCTCGATGCAAGCACCAGGTGGGATGAGCCGGCCAAACCTGGAGTTGGGCCGCGGAATGGGTCTATTCGATAGCAACAGTTCAGGTTCAGTATTCGGGTCATGTTATGATTTCTGAAAAAATAACATTCGGATGCGGCTTTGTCAAACAGCCTCTGCTGCGGGGAAGATGCCTCCGCAAATCTTCCCTGGCGCCGCCGGTCACTGTGGGAAAGTGCCTCCCAACATCTCCGGCCTGACGCGTTTCACGAACTCCACAACAAACACTGTTAGTATGCCTTCGATCACCATGACCGGCACATGGGCTGCGACAATGAGCCTTGCGGCTGCATTAAACGATTCTCCAGTAGCCATGAGGGAAAAAGCGACCAGCAGCCCGGACAAAAGTATAGCACCTGCTCCCGCTGTGAATTCTGCCAGACCTCTCACCACACGACTGGGGCTCCTTATGCCTCTGCCACACGCATAGGCGACGAGCACTCCTGGAAAAGCCAGGTTAAACGTGTTGACCCCCAGTGCTGTCAAGCCGCCGAACTGGAACAAGAGCGCCTGGAGAGTCAAGCCCACAAGAATGGCCGGGAACGCGAGCCAACCCAGTAACAAGCCGCAAAGACCGTTCAATACCAGATGAACTGCTGCCGGTCCGAGGGGAACGTGAATGAGAGAAGCCACAAAGAAAGCGGAAGATAACACAGCTACCTGCGGAAGTCGCTCATAATCCATCTTTCTGAGCCCTACCGCGGTCCCCAATATGGCGAGGCCCGTTCCGGCTGCGAGGACCGGGACCCCGAGAACGCCTTCAGATATATGCACCGGCTGACCTACTTCATCGGGTACGCGTGCACCCAGATAACCGCTCCAATTTCCACTTTTTTGGGCTGGTTTTCGCGCTGGATGGTATCCGGCCCTTCCATGATCGCCGAAAACCCCCACCATCCGGGTTTGGGCATAGCATAAGAAAAGACCCCGTTCACGTCGGTTTTAACCACCTGAGTCACATGGGAGTCAGTAGGGGCCTTGCTCTTCCCTTTGCCCCACAACTCCACTTCGACTTCCGCGTCGGACAGCGGTTTTCCTTCTTTGAACACTTGCCCGGTGAAAATATTCCCCGCGTATAAACTGTAAGGCCGGCTCAGGGGAATGATCTCTGCCGGCAACCCGGCTGTCTTTGCAATGGGTTTGTCCCAGCCCTGGTACGCACCAAAGCCGTTCACGATGACCTTGGTAAAGTGAAGAATGAATTTGTCCTCTGCCTGTTCCCAGTACGGCTTGGGACGGAGGAAGAAAATGCAATCGGCCGGCTTGGTAATCCTGTAGCTGGTTTCCCAAGCGCTCCTGCCTTCTATTCGTTTCTCTCTGAGAGTGTTTGTCAGGTCCGTGACCGCGTCTCCCACTACTACTCCGAACTTCTCGGGCTTTTCCAGGTCCATTTGAGGACCGCCTTCGAAAGGGTGAGTGAATTGCAGCATGAGGGAAACATCTTTGGGGTCGTCGTTTCCTACCACATCCGTGGAAGGCACTATCATTGCGAAGTGCGCTACGGCAGGTGATCCTACGATGAACCCAATGAACACTGCGCACGCGGCCGCGATGAGAAACTGTTTCAAGTCTTGAACCTCCATTGCCCACTGCGCGGCGGGCCACATTCATGTTATCTTATCTAACATCGTGCTACGTTGCAAGCTCTTTTTTTGAGTATGTGCTACTTCCGCGAGTCTTTACCCCGCGCAAACTTTCGAGTATCGTAATGCTCATGGGAAGTCCCGTTGCGCATAACAGCGGCTCACTTCAAGGGCGAGCACACATGCGCAAGCAGGGAACGAGACAGGGGGATGCAAAGATGCGAACGATCGTGGCATTAGTCCTTGTTTTCTGCCTCGGCTCTTTGACGGCATCATGCACCTCTCTGAGCCCGTTCCTGGACACGCATGTCACTGATACTGAACGGCCTCAAGACACCCGCGCAAACAAGAGAGTTCCTCTTCCGCCGACGGTTAAAGACTTCGATGAGGCGCCCACCGAGTGGTGACAGAACCGCGGCCGGTTAGAGGACGCATGATCGTGCCGTTCCGCTACGCTCTCCGGGAAAGCCTTCTCCTCAGTCACGGTCAGGATTCTTCGACAGGCAATCCCTGAAGTTGACACATCTTTGAGGGTAGTTTACTTTGGTTTTATGCAAGATTCCGGTCCGGAACCACGTGTGATGAAAGGGGTGAACCGCCGGGCTTTCGTGCGGTCCTTTTTTCTCGAAACTTTGTGGAATTACGAGAAGATGCAAAACTTGGGCTTCTCGTTTTGCATCTATCCCGCGCTGGAAAGGTTGTACCCGGATCAAAATGACAGAAAAAGGGCCGTATCGCGGCATCTGGAAGCCGTGAACACTCACCCTTCCATGGTGCCTCTGTTGGCAGGACTTACGGCCCGGTTGGAACATGACCTGGAGCCGGCTACCGTTATTCCCTATCGCAAGCGGGTCATGTCCGCCTTGGCCGCGCATGGGGATCGAATTTTTTGGACCCATGTCAAGCCGCTGGCAGCCGTTTGGGCTTCGCTGGTGAGCTTTTGTCTTTTCGGGTCCGCTTTGGGGAGTGCACTCCTGCTCGTCGTATACAATGTTCCGCACCTCGTCATGCGGGCTGGAGGATTCAGATGGGGCTGGAAGAACGGTCTACAAGTCCTTCAGGCATTTAAATCGCCACGCACGGAAGCTGCGATGCTGGTGATGCGCGGGGCCACCGCGTTAGGGCTGGGGCTCTTGGCCGGAGCTGTGGTATTGGCCTCCAGCAGATCCTACGAGGGGACTATGGCTCAGCCCACTCTTGCCGCATGCCTGCCTGGCGTTGGCGGAATTGCCTTAATTCTGCTTCGCCGGAGAGTGTCTTTGACCGTAGTTATCTATCTCACGGCGCTCGCGGCGGTAACTCTTTTTGTGATATTGCAAGGAGGGACATCGGTTGGATGATCGCTGAAGAGGAAATAGTGGAAAAAACGCTAACGGTGGGTAATCGACTGGGCCTGCACGCTCGGGTTGCAACGATGATGGTTCAAACCATGCGGAACTATTCCTGTCAGGTGACGCTCGTGAAAGACGGCGTTGAAGTCGATGCCCGGAGTGTGCTGGGGCTGCTCCTCTTGGCAGCTTCACCGGGGAGCGAAATTGTTGTCCGAGCGCAGGGACTGGATTGCATGGAAGCTATTAACGAGATAGGCCGAATTATTCAAGATGAAGAATCCGAAGAAAACTAACAAGAACAAAGCACCCGACCAGCCTAAGCTCAACAACAACGGCATCAACAGGATGATGAAGGGTATCGGTGTTTCGGGTGGCGTGGGCATAGGGCAGGTCGTGGTGATCGAGCACCTTACCACCGATATCTGCCCCAAGCGTGTGCTGAAACCCGAAGAAATCCCCGCGGAGATCCAACGCTTCGAGTCCGCGGTTAAAGACGCTGGAAAGCGGCTCAAGCAGATCAAGAGCCACATAGACCCTAATCATCCGCTGGGGGACCACGTATATATTCTCGATACCCATCTTCTCCTTTTAGAAGATCGAATGTTCTTCGAAGGGACCAAGAAAGCGATCGCCTCGGAAAGGCAGAATGCTGAATGGGCTCTGTCGGAGATCATGCTGAAGATCACCTCTGCTTTCGACAGCATTGGGGATGAATATCTTAAGGAGCGGGCAAGGGACATACACTTCGTCGGGGAACGGGTCCTCAAGATTCTCATGGGGATCTCTTCGGAAAGCAAGATCCACCAACTTCCTCCGAATTCGATCATCATCGCTCACGATCTCTCCCCCGCGGATACGGCCCAGATGAAGCGTGAGTGTGTGTTCGGCTTTGCCACCGATATGGGCGGCAGGACTTCCCATACCGCGATCATGGCCCGGTCGCTGAAGATCCCGGCTGTGACGGGTTTGGAGAATGTCAGCCACCAGATTCAGACTGGTGACACGATCATAATTGATGGCAGCACCGGAGTTGTCATCCTCAATCCTGATCCGGAAACGATCTTACGCTACAGGCAAAGGCACGAGGTCTACCGGAAGTACCATCAGTCCCTGCTTGCGTTCGGCCGTCTTCCCGCGGTGACTAGGGATGGTGGCACGTCGGTCAGAATCACGGCGAATGTCGAACTCGTGGATGAAATCGCTATTGCTATTGAGCACGGATCCGAGGGTATCGGCCTCTTCCGCACCGAATACCTCTTCTTGGGCAGGAACGATCTACCTTCCGAAGAAGAGCAGTTCGAGGCTTACCGTTACGTTTTGGTCAATAACGCCCCAAATCCGGTTACCATACGTACCCTGGATGTGGGTGGAGACAAAATTGCCACGAGTCTCAACATATCGCCGGAATCAAACCCGGCATTGGGGCTCAGGGCCATTCGGCTGTGTCTGACAAGAAAAGACCTTTTCAAGACTCAGCTCCGAGCTATTCTCCGAGCGGCTGTGCACGGCAACTGCAACCTGCTGATCCCGATGATTTCATGCATCACGGAAATTCATGCTACCAAAGAGATGATCCGAGAGGTCAAGGAGGAGCTGGACGCAGAGGGTAAACCTTACGACCACGCGCTCAAGCTCGGAGTGTTGGTGGAAGTTCCTTCTGCCGTGGCTATTGCCGACATGCTGGCCAGAGAGGTCGATTTTTTCAGTATCGGCACCAATGACCTTATTCAATATGCGCTGGCTATCGACAGAGTAAATGAGCATGTCAATTATTTGTATGACACACTTCACCCGGCTGTGCTCAGGCTGATACGTCAGATCACCAACGCAGGGCAGGCCAGGGGCATCCATGTTGCCATGTGCGGGGAGATGGCTGGAGATCCTGTTAATATTCCAATACTTTTGGGATTGGGGATCGACGAGCTATCCATGAATGCTCTGGCTATTCCCATGGTAAAGAAGTTGATTCGCTCCATAAGCATGGAGGAATGCCGCGATCTCACCTGGCAAGCCTTTGAGATGCAAGAGGCTCAGGAAATACACGGGTTCCTCGATTCCTGGATCAGGGAGCGCTTTCCGAAGGATTACTTCGTTGATGCCTCTTAGTATCCAGCGATTCACCGCAGAGAACGCAGAGAACGCAGAGACGAAAAATGGCTTACACATTGCCACATGAGCCGCGGACGCACAACTTGGCCGGTATCTTGTTCCCGCCATCGACGCGAAATCGCTGTGCTTCACTAATAACAAATGCCAATTTTTTTGTCGGATTTGCGGGAATAGAACCGTCACCCCGGACTCTGATCCGGGGTCCAGCCTGGATTCCCGCCTGCGCGGGAATGACGGCCAAACGCCTCCACGCTGGCCGCTCCCAATTCTGTGCATCGGATCGCCAAACAGACATTAGTTTTGGCAACGCCTATAAAAACTGCAGAGAAGAAAGAATCCTCTGCGATCTCAGCGATCTCCGCGGTGAATAATTACCCTCTATGACCCAAGATGAGCACGTGAAGATAATTTGCAAGAACAGGAAAGCTCGCTTCAACTTTGAAATCGAGGACACCTTTGAAGCGGGCATCAGCCTTTGGGGATCGGAGGTGAAGTCCCTCAGGAACGGCAGGGCCAACCTATCCGATTCGTACGGCAAGTTCCGACAGGGCGAATTATTTCTGGTAGATGCTCACATTTCGCCTTATGAACAGGCAAGCAGGCAGAATCATGAACCTCTCCGGGACCGCAAGCTTCTTCTTCATAAACGAGAACTCAAGAAGCTCTTCGGCAAAGTGGCGGAGAGAGGTTTTTCACTTGTCCCGTTGAAACTCTACTTCAAGAATGGTAAGGTAAAAGTGGAACTGGCGCTTGCGAGGGGCAAGAAAACCTACGACAAGCGCGAAGCCATGAAGAAGAAGGACCAGCGCCGCGAGATGGAAAGGCTGGTAAAGTACCCGACAACGGTAGTCCTGAACCGGCTCGTGTCTCTTACCGAACCTGTGAACGAGAAACTTAAAACGCTGGCAATGGTTGTCTTTAATGTCGTGGCTCTAGATCTCGCCTGATAACCGAAAGGGGGCGCCCTGGTTTCGACGGGGATAGTTGAGGTCAAGGTTGCATGCCGAGCACTCCGGTGACTCGTTAAACCGCCGGTATCAATAAATACTCGCCAATAACTACGAGTACGCTCTAGCCGCGTAAGGCTAGCGTCTCTCTGTCTCTCTCCTGCGGGGGCGGAAGAGGCGACTATTAGCGGGATAGCCAAGCTTCCGTACCTGTTGGAGGCAAGGCGAAACAACAAGCGGGTTGGTCTGGAGAGAACCTATTTCGAGGGGGCCTCTCCGGACGAGACACAAAAACTCGAAATAAGCATGTAGACATCTTGTGCTGAAGATTCTCGGACGCGGGTTCGATTCCCGCCGCCTCCACCAGTAATTTTCTTGATTTTATTAAAAACAGACCCCTGGAAAAGTGTCTGCAAATTCTCCGCGGGCGGAGAATCCTTAATATTGACTGCCGCGTTCTCACTGCGTACCCCCCCCCGTCCACAAGCAAAACTTGACGGACTTGCCCTAAGACAGGCGAACCTCTGCCTCCCGAAGCATTCTGATGATCTGTTCCACTGTAAAACGATTCCGTTTCATCCTGACCTCCCTATTTAGCCCGGGCCTTACTCTATACTAACTTAGAACCTGGACCAGTTTTTGGGGGGCAGGCCAAACACAGGTTAAAGACATAATGACCCCCTTCAAAAGGAACTGAGTCGTGAGACCGACTATCATAGAGAGGCTGAGCAGCTTGGAACTTTCCTTCAAGATTGCTGTCACAGTCCGTTAGAATTACAACCGCAAATTATCTTTTACGCAGGAGCGGTATTCTCGCTTGCGGGGGGGCCATGAGAATTCCGGAGCAGACCAAAACGCAAATACTACGGTTGATTGATGAGGGGTCGAGCCTGCACCCGTTTGATTTAGAGGCATTCCATACGTGGATGCAGGCCACATACGAGGCATTGCAGTTCGACAGCGTGCAGCAACAGAGGTTTGACGAATACTGCCGGTCGTCCTGTGCTGCCACGCTCTCAATGAGGCTACGTTGCGGAGTGTCGATGCTCAAACAAACACTTCATAAGGACGTTCCAGGAAATTAGACCCCAATGGGGGCACAGGTGTGATTGTGGCTCAACAAAAGGCCCTCAAGGCGGATCTTGTGGGAGGTCATATCGAGATCTTCGCGGGGGCCGAGGAACCATGGTTCCACTGGAAATCGACCCAAAGATCCCGAGGACTGTGGGGGCGCTGCATATTTTCGGTCCACAGTGCTTTTGCGTACGAGCAGAAAAGCCATGAAATGTTCAGGGTGCAGCGCTGAGAATCGAGATGGAGCCAGATTCTGTAACCAGTGTGGCTCCAAACTGGAATTGGTGTGCCCAAAATGCAGGAACCTAAACCCTCCCGAAAGCAAATTCTGCACGGAATGCGGAAATAGTCTGTCCCTCCTGGCTGCTCCGCCTGCTCAAGATGTCTTTGTTGAAGAAAAACTCCGAAAAATTAGGAAATACCTTCCCAACGGCCTCACTGAAAAGATTCTAGCCCAAAAAGACAGAATAGAGGGTGAGCGAAGACAAGTCACCATTATGTTTGTTGACATGAAGGGATTCACATCGCTCACAGAAAAGTTGGGTCCTGAGGGGACGCTAACCTTCATGGATCAAGTTTTCGAAATTCTCATTCACAAGATCCATGATTACGAAGGGACTGTAAATGAACTAATGGGGGACGGCGTGCTGGCTCTGTTTGGGGCACCCATAGGCTTAGAGGACGGCCCGCAACGGGCGGTCCGTTCATCCTTGGCTATGCACAAGGAGATGATCAGGTTTAACGAGAGGATTAAAGGTGACTACAGAATTCAGCCCGTACTGTTACGGATAGGAATCAATACCGGCCCAGTGGTAGTGGGTACTCTTGGAAACGATCGGCGAGTCCAATTTGCGGCCGTAGGGGACACTGTCAACATGGCCGCCAGGATGGAACAGCTCGCCGAACCTGGGACCACATACGTGACCGAAGAGACCTTCCGGCTAACAGAGGGTTTCTTCCGGTTTGAGGCCCTAGGCCTCAAACCGATCAAAGGCAAAGACAACCCCGCCAAAGCGTATCGCGTCATTGCTGCAAGTGGACCAAGGACAAGATTTGATGTGAGCACTGAACGGGGTCTCACCCCTCTTGTTGCCCGCCATCGCGAGCTGGAGCTTTTGCTGGAAAGCTTTGAACGGGCCAAGGCCGGCAGAGGCCAGGCCATTTCGATTGTTGGTGAGGCAGGGCTTGGCAAATCCAGACTCTTATATGAGTTTCGGAAAGCGGTGACCAATGAGAACGCGGCCTTTATAGAAGGCAAGTGTCTCTCCTATGCCAAGGCAATCGCCTATCACCCCATAATAGATATGTTGAAATCGAATTTTCACGTGGTGGACGGTGACGCAGATTCAACGATCTCGAACAAAGTTTTGAAAGGCCTCAAAATCTTGGATGAGGCACCCACGCTCCCTTATGTTCTGGAGCTTCTCTCGGTCAAGGACAGTGGAATCGACAAGATCCCTCTAAGTGCCGAGGCCAAAAAGGATAGGATTGTTGGCGCAATAAAGAAAATCGTGTTGAAGCGTGCTGAGATCCGGCCCCTGATTTTGGCCATAGAAGATCTCCACTGGATAGACAAAAGCTCGGAAGACGTAGTCAAGCACCTGTTCGATACTATACCAGGGGCACGGGTAATGTTGCTGCTTACCTATCGGCCCGAGTTCGTTCAAGTTTGGGGCGGGAAGTCATATCGCGGTCAGCTAAATTTGAATCGCCTATCGAATAGCGAAAGCCGCGCCATGGTGCACCACATCCTGGGAACCGAACACGTTGATCGCGACCTAGGGGAATTGATTGTTCAGAAGACTGAAGGGAACCCATTTTTCATAGAGGAGTTCATCGAGTCCCTTCGGGCTCTCAATGGACTTAAGCAAGATGGCGCCAGGTATAGACTTACAGATCGAGTGAAGGAATTAAACATCCCTTCCACAATCGAGGACGTCATCATGGCCAGAGTCGATCCCCTTCCCGAATTGACGAAGCAAATGCTTCAGATAGGGTCGGTTATTGAGCGTGAGTTCAGCTACGAATTGATCAAGCAAGTCGCAACCAGGTCAGACCAGGACTTATTTGGACATTTGTCTATCCTCAAAGAGTTTGAATTCCTTTACGAACGGGGTATCCACCCAAAGTCCACTTATGTTTTCAGACACGCCCTGACTAGGGACGTAGTCTACAACTCCATTCTCGCAAAGAGAAGAAAGAAGATCCACGGCAAAATCGCCGCCGCAATCGAGCATCTGTGCGAATCAAATATCGAAGCAATCGAGCATCCGGAAAGGCTGGGACACCATCTGACGGAGGCCGGTCTTCTGGAGCGAGCCATTCCTTATTGGCAGAAGGCTGCCGAGGTGGCCACCAGGAGGTCAGCGAACGTGGAAGCAGTTGGTCACCTCAAGAAAGCTCTCGAGTTGTTGGCAAGACTCCCGGACAATCCTGAGACCTCTCGCAAAGAGCTGGACGTGCAGATCGCACTTGGTCCTGCTTTAATGGCCATTAAGGGCTATGCAGCCCCGGAAGTGGAGAAAGTCTATGCCCGGGCGTGGCGGTTGTGCCAGGAGTTAGTTGAGACCCCTCAGACGTTTACCATCTTCGTGGGTTGTGGGGATTTTATATTGTCCGTGGCCAGTTGGAAGCGGCCCACGATCTAGGGAAGCGGTGTTTGGTCCTGGCCCGGCTGAGAAAGCCGCCTATAGTCCTGTGGGCCAACTATGCGGTAGGGATGACTTTTTTCCATCTCGGGAATCTAGCCTCTGCTTTAGAGCATTTCGATCGGGGTATAAGCCTCTACGATATCCGCAAGCGACACTTTCCTCGTGCCCTACAAGACCCTGGGGTGGCCTGCCTGTGTTACAAGGCTCTAACGCTATGGATATTAGGTTATCCAGACCAAGCTCTTAAAACGAGCCAGGAGGCTGTCAACCTGGCCGACAAACTGTCTCACCCATTCAGCATGGTGTATGCCCTAGACATGGGTGCTCTGGTCCATCAGTTTTGTGGGAAGGTGCAGGAAACCTACGAGCTTGCTGAGGCAGCCAATGCGCTCTGCACCGAACACCGAATTCCATATTGGCTAGCGTGGGGACCGATCCTCAGCGGATGGGCGCTGACGGCAAAAGGGCAGAAAGAAGAGGGCATCAAACGGATCCGCGAGGGTCTGGCCGTGTACAGCGCTACGCAAGCGGAGATAGCACGACCGATGTTTCTTGCTCTACTGGCCGAGTCCTGCCGAAAAGGAAGACAAGTGGAAGATGGGCTTTCCGTGGTAAACGAGGCCCTCGTGGGGGTTCACAGGACTGAGGACTGTTTCGGTGAGCCGGAACTGCATCGGCTCAAGGGGGAATTGCTTTCGGCAATGTCTCCCGACAACCACACTGAGGTCGAAGTTTGCTTCCAAAAAGCATTCGAGGTTTCCCGCCGGCAGAACGCGAAGTCCTTTGAGCTGCGGGCAGCAATGAGCCTGAGCCGTCTTCGGCAAAAACAGGGCAAAATGGCAGAAGCCCGAGAGTCGCTGGCGGGAGTGTACGGCTGGTTCACTGAGGGGTTTCAGTCACGAGACTTGGAAGAGGCCGGAGCGATGCTGGATCAGCCGGTGTGAAAAAACATTGCGCGTAGCCTATCGCGATAGTGATTGATTGGTCCCTTCGAGAATATCCGCTAATCCTCCTCAGCGGTGACCTGCCCCCAGATTATGTACCACTTGTTAGGTGAGAGGTATAGTACCCTGACCTTCCGGGATAGGGAAAGGATCTCCCGATGTAGTATGGAGGATGCACGTTGCGGGTACAGACTGAGCAGCAGGTGGGCACATAAATGTCGCCCTAGGGTCCCCTTTACAATTCCAGGTTCGGATATCCTAATTCCCCCTCCCCCTGGGGGGCCGTAGGTCGCAAGCCGGGCCAATTTAGATTTGAAGGGGTCTCAAATCAATTCTCCGCGACGTTCGGCTTTTCAGCCACTACACCGTTCCGAAGACGGGGAGCAAGGATGGCGTTCCTCTCAGTTCGCGGCTGGGGTGCTTTGGTGGGGTGCTTCGTTGTGGCGGTGGAGATGGGAAGACCGGGGGTTAATGTCACAAGCATTCTTGAGGGGGAGTACGCAGAGAACGAAGTCCGTAAGGATTTCACTAGGTCTGAACAGGTAGCGATTGCTGCGAGTCTGGAGGAACTCCTGGCGAATCGTCAAGGGGAAAGGACTGATAAATCAGATACTAAACTTCCGGAAAATGATCCGGAAGTTGAAAGAGGCGAACGAACCCGTGATTTCATCGCCAAGAAAGTCGGACTCGGGACTGGACGCACATATCAACAAGCCAGAGACGTGGTTCGCGACGGGACTCAGGAGTTAAACAACTTAGGGTTCCGGAACCCGGAGTTAAACCGGAGCGCCAAGGAAACCCGAATTAGGTTTCCAGAAACCACATTGCCCCGAAAGCGCTATAACCCTCGTTCTTCCATAATTAAGGGCTCAACATCACTCCCCTTTACCTGTCCGGCGTGGTGGGCTTACCAAGTCGTTCTCGCCTCTTTGCCCTAATGGGGGCACTTGCTTGCAAGTCGTTCTTCAATGACTTTCGGTTTCCTACATTTCGGTATTATTGCCAGGGGTCCGCTGTTTATACTTCATGAGAAGTCAAGCCTGGAGCCGAGTAGCACGATTTGCCCGCGTGATTTAGGGTTGGCAGCGTATAGCACTTAGAAGTGCTATACGGCGAGTTCCGGGGACACCTTACCTAATTCATTGCCACGCTCCAGAGGGTGTGTGCACTCTGTGATGTCACAGGACTCGGAGCGAGCTTTGGGATCCGACGAGTTTTTTCGAGGATTTGAGGAGGCGGCTGGATGCGCTGGAAAGGAAACCCGGGATCGAGGTCTCAAGCCGAAAAAATTAAGTATGGTGTCCCCAGAACCCAGGACCAGCCAAGGTGAATCAACGACTCTCTGCCCGCTCCATGCTTTCTTACGTTTCTTCGCGAGGACTGTCTTTGTTTGTTCTTCAAGGGCTGGGATTTTCTCTTGGATTGCCGTCCAGACCGTCTTTAGTTTGACACCAAGATACTCGTGGATCAGTATATTGCGAAATCCAATGATTTTCGGCCATTCGACTCCACTGTACTTAGATTTGATTGCCTCCGGTAAGCGATTCGCAGCCTCTCCGATCACTTCGAAGTTCCTGAAAACAGCATCCTGTGTCTTGACATCCCGCTCGAATTCTTCGAATGACATCCCCTCCGTAAACTCCCAATCTTCCGGCAAGATTCGAGGATGTCGTCGAGATAGAGCCTAAAATCCCTGGGCATAGATGGTTTCCTTCAGGATTGTGGAACGTATCCTCGGCTTGATGGTGTCGGCGAAAACAAGGTCCACTGGTCTTCCAAAGAGGTCTTCCAAAAAGAATTTCAGATCGAAGTAATTATCAAACGTGGCGTTCTCGAACTTCACGAGGAAATCCATGTCGCTGGCTCCCGTTTGTTCATCGCGAGCATACGAACCGAAAATCCCTAGACGGCGCACTCCAAAGCCACGGATGGTCTCCCGATTTTCTTCGAGTTTCTTAAGATTTCGTCACGGGTCATGTTCTCTTGCCCAAATCTTCTCACCCAAGAGATAACATGTTTCGGTTGTCCAGACTAGAATTTCCGCCGCGGAACCTACGACCAAAGAATCGCCGAAGTGTGCTTGAATGCAAATCATGGTTGATCGAGAAGCCTGTGCAGAGGTATGCTCAAAAACGGGACCTGAGAAAATTCTGCATAATCATGGCAAGAGGTCAAGGTCTGCATGAAGAAATACGAGATTGCAGTCATCCCCGGTGATGGAATTGGAAAAGAGGTTGTGCCCGCGGCTCTGCACGTTCTTGATGCCGTCAGCGCCAAGTTCGGGACAGGGTTCGCATTCCGCCACTTCGACTGGAGCTGCGAGACCTACAAAGCAACAGGCCGCATGATGCCGGAGGACGGCATCGCTCGACTGCGGGACCACCACGCGATCCTGCTGGGCGCGGTTGGCTTCCCCGGCGTGCCTGATCACGTTTCGCTCTGGGGATTGCTGATCCCGATCCGCCGCGACTTCGATCAATATGTGAATCTGCGACCTGTCCGGCTGTTGCCCGGAATCACGCCCGCGGTGCGTGACCGCAAACCAGGCGATATCGACTTCTGGGTGGTCCGCGAGAACACCGAGGGGGAGTATTCTCAGCTAGGCGGCCGATTTGGCGTGGGCACGGATGCAGAGATGGTTCTTCAAACTTCCGTTTTCACGCGGCGCGGTACCGACCGCATCTTACGCTACGCCTTCGACCTCGCGCAGCGCCTGGGGCGGCATCACGTCACCTCTGCAACCAAGTCGAACGGCATCTATCACTCGATGCCGTTCTGGGACGAGCGCTTCCACGCGATCGCGAGCAATTACCCTGACATTCGTGTTGACCAGTATCACATCGACATCCTCTGCGCTCGCTTCGTAATGTCACCGGAGCGCTTCGACGTAGTGGTGGCAAGCAACCTGTTCGGCGACATCCTCTCAGACCTTGGTCCCGGCGTCACCGGGACGATCGCGGTTGCGCCGTCGGCCAACATCAATCCGGAGCGGCGCTTCCCGTCCATGTTCGAGCCTGTGCACGGCTCTGCACCGGACATAGCCGGCCAGGGGATCGCGAATCCGATCGGCCAGATCTGGGCCGCAGCGATGATGCTCGACCATCTGGGAGAAACAGAAGCGGGTAGCGCAGTGTTGCACGCAATCGAGACCGTGCTCAGTTCGGCCGGTGCACCGTTGACGCCCGATCTTGGAGGAACAGCGACGACCCAGGATCTCGGCAGAAGCCATTGCGGCTGCTATTTGATGCAAATTAGACCGTTATTCCTAGGTCGGAAGAATTACCCTTGCAGCACCCTGAGCCTTACCAGACCTACTTGTCGTAACCATTCCATTCCTAGAAAATAGGCCAGATCCACTTCACGGCCATCTATTGTGCAGCTCCTGCAACCCGACCAGAAATTATCAGGCCGGCCCTGGAATAATTCCTTCACATCATTGTTCCGAAGCCATATTCCTGATTCCAGGAAGAGCGGCCCAAGCTCTTTGGCAACAAAATTGTAAAGCTTCAGAAGGAAAAAACCTTCCCGACCCGTGGTTGATCCGGATTCTTCAACGTGTGTGATGCTTCCTCGCATCCGAGCGTAATAACCACCCTTGCGGAATGCAGCACCGACAAATCCAGGCATGGCCGCGGACAGAGCAAGCACGGCACCTTCCTTGATAATCGCGGAGTCAACATTATCGACGGGCTTACCGTCCAGGAAGATCGTGTTCACGCGATCGTCGAGATATTCAGGAGTCACTCCCATTTGATCACATAGTACGGCCCTGATGCTCTTTCCGCTGAGCGTTTTGATCAGAAATCCTTTTTGCAAAAGCGGAAAAAAAGCGGTCAGTCCGGCACCATCCCAGGAAATACAGACATCGGCCGAATTGTGCTCGTTCAAAAGGTCCTGCTGCTGATTATCTCTTTCAGTAGTCATGGCAACGTCTCCGCGCGGCGAAGGTCTTGCCCGAGAATAACATGAGACGGGAATGTTGCATGGAAAAAAGTAACGGGAGAAGGCTTGGATTGCGCTTCTCCCGTCAGGCCGAGCCTGTTTCCAATTGGTTTACCAGTTGAATAGGGTGTCCAGATCCTTGTCCTTCACCGTAAAGGTTACATTGTGAGGCGGCAGTTTTTCCTTCTTGAAAAACTCGGGGAGCCGGTCGTCCGCCGCAGTGAAGCCGGCTCGAGCATTAAAATCCCTTTCGTTCGTCAGGACTGACTTGCCTAACGCAGTCACGTCATCACCAGTCAGATTCAGGCCATAAAAGGAATTGAGCAGGTCAAGGAGGGCCTGGAACGTCTCCGGCTGGTCAAGGACAGCAAAGGCAATAAACAGGCACATTCCGGTTGAATCGATCGCGGCCGTTGCAATCTGCAGGTTTCTGGATAGCTCCACCTGTCCCTCGGCCGAATGCGGATCAACAAAACCGCCAACCTTCATAATGTTTGCCGCCACTGCATACCCTGCTGTGTGGTCGGCTCCCATCGGGGTGGTCGCATAGGTAACCCCGATTCCTTGGACCCCGCGTGGATCGTACGCGGGCATTGCCTGATTCTTGACGACCGGCACTCTCTCTACGCCGAAGGCCTTGCCCGTCATCCCGGCCCCATTGCCGAGGATACGTCCCAGGTGGGTCCCTTTGCCCACTTCATGCACCAGATTTATGGCTGCCTGAGCATCCCCAAATTTGGCTATGCCTCCTTCCATCGCCACCGCAATCGTTGCGCCCATCTCGATGGTGTCTACGCCGTAGTCATCGTCCAGACGGTCCAACATTGCTATGGCATCGAGATCATCAATGCCGCAGTTTCCGCCGTGTGCCCATACCGTCTCATATTCGGGTTGTTTGGTGAGGTACTGGCCATCCTTGTTCATGTAAGTTCCCGAGCACTGAATTACACATCCGCGGTGACAGCCGTGAGTCGCTTTTCCGCCACGCTCAGTCTCAGTTGCAGCTTGCGTCTCTCCGCTGATATTGGAACACCCGTCAAAACGTCCCCACATGAAATTCTTCGTAGGATATGAGCCCGCTTCATTCAGGACATTGGTCAACACGTTGGTCCCGTACGCGGGAAGTCCCTCGCCCGTAACAGGGTGTTTTCTCAATCCTTCAACCCAGTTCTTGTTGGCTTCCTTGAATTTTTCCGGGTCCTTCGGGGAACGCATTTTCATGTCGGTGTCGTCGAGCACAATAACCTTGACGCCTTTGGCGCCCATAACCGCTCCGACTCCTCCTCGACCGGCATGTCGGGTGGGCCTTTGCTCCATGTCCGTGCAAGCAATTGACGCCGCGGACATTTTCATCTCGCCCGCGGGTCCAATGGAAATGCAGGCTACCTTGTCGCCGTATTCGGCCTTGATCTTGTCCACGAGAGCGTAATTGCCCAGCATCTTCAGGCTGTTGTCCGCGGTAATTTTGACGCCGTCCTTGTTGATGAATATTTTGTAAAGGGTGTCGTCTTTTGGCTTTCCTTCGAGCACGATGCCCGCGTAACCTAACCTGGCCAACGTTTGGGCCGCCTGCCCGCCGGCGTTTGCCTCTTTGATACCGCCTGTCAGGGGGCTCTTGCAACCCACCGAAAGGCGTCCCGACATGGCGGCAACGCTTCCGCTGAGCATGCCCGGGGCTATTACCAGTTTGTTGTCTGCGCCTAGCGGATGGCACAGCGGTGGAACCTCTTTGGCAACAATCCCCGACGTCAGGGCCCTGCCTCCCATGCCCGCATACGCACCCAGCGGGACCTCAGTCGCCTTGGGGCCGCCTTCCGCTCCCATGTCGATTCTCAAAATTTTATCCATGAGTATCCTCCTGTCTTAATTTGGTGTGGAGGTTGCGCTGTAGTGGACCGCTCTCCCAAGTCACGGCGAACTCAGATGAGGTTGTTCCAGAGCTTTGGAGAGCAGCTTTGATTACATCTTCAGGGTAACTGTTGCTCCTGGCGGAGTCAAGGGAAAAAGAAGAGAAAGGCTAGTTATATTTGCTAGTTATGTCACCATGGACATAAGCTTGCCACACCCCTTCCACCCCGACGCACTACTGCATAGGCACTAACTTGATGATTTGTTTCCCCCCTTTCGTATAGGGGGGCTAGGGGGGATTTTGGGCTAACTCGTTGAAAATCCCTCTAAATCCACCTTTAAGAAAGGGGGACTTTGAGGGTCCGTTGGTCGTCTAGCCTTCCCAAAAGCAACAAAACCCCGCGAAACGCGGGGTTTTGTTAGTACCTATACGCCCCTACTGAGAGGCACTTACCAAATTATTGTGTCATGCTTCATGTGAACATTTGACTTGAACTACGAATTCAGCCCCTTGCGGGCTCTTGCATAAAGACAGGTTGCCTCCCATGGCTTCTGTAAGGGCCTGAGCCCCGGCCAGTCCCAGACCATGGCCCCGAACGGGAAATCCATCTACCTTAACGCATTGAAAATATTGGTCGAAAATCTTGTCGTGGTAACATTCAGGTATGCCTGGTCCGTCGTCCCGGACTGAAATCCTAATGGCGTCCCCCTCCGCCCCGCATTTCAGAAAGAGGCTCTTTTGCTTGTATTTGAATGCATTGGAAAGAAGGTTAGTGACGATAAGACACATCTTGGTTTCATCTATCTGTATCGTCCGCTTGAGTTGAGACTCCTCGGCTTCAAGATGAATTTCATTCGCCAGCAATATGTTTCGAAAGGTCTCGACATCTGCCGCCTCTTCCAGTGCGTCGGAAACCACCGGATCGATCAGATCGAAAACCTCGACGAAGGCCACCTTCAGGATGCCGGAAAGGGTGCAGTCACTGACCTTAATTATCCCCATGGCGGCCATATCCACTTCCAACATGCTGTTGGCCAGGTTCCGAACCTTCAGGGCATTCCTCAACATGCGCCTGATGACTTTTTCCTGCTTGGGGTTTAATGATCCGTACCTGTCCTGCTTGTCGAGGAGAGATTTGGCGCCTGTCTCAATTATGTTCACCGGATTCTTGAGGTCATGAACGAGATGAGACGTTTGGATGTTCTTGATCGTCACAGAAAACCCCCGGATGTTTTCTGAGGAGAGAAGACTGACGGATCACGATTCAATGATTGTAGACTCATTGACCTCGAGATCCTTCTCGAATTTTTCCCAAAATTCCTTTTCCGATTTTCTCCAGTCGGGGCCGAAATGTTTTCCGTAAGCGCTTCCCAATTTCGCGAAAAGTGCTTTCCATGCTGACCGATAGTTGAGGGTCAGGACATCTTCGAGAAAAGGAGCTATCTGACCTAGTTGATCTTTCGGCAGGTAGGCTCGTGCCCCGAGTTCGATGGACTTCTTCAGCGATTGAGGGCTGAGGGCATGTGCTGTAAGCATGACCACCGGTATCTGCTTCGCGCTGGCGTATTCGAGAAGCTCAAATCCTCGCACCCCCATTATATCGAGGATGACGAGATCATACGTCAGTGAAGCCAGTCGCTGGATGGCTTCTTCATAGGCTGACGCACTATCGAATTCCACGCCGTGCTCGTCAAGTTCTTCTCGAAGGATATCCAGAACATCCTGCTCGTCATCTACGGCCAGGATCTGCTTACCCTTCAGAAGGTTTGACGCCATAACTTGATCTCCACATTTCTTTATACTATAGATAAGAAGTTCTTAATGTCAAGCTGGTTTAATCCTTACAACTCAGCGAGACAAAGGAGAATTGAGGTGCTCAAAGGCAAAACGATTCTGGCCGTAGATGATGAACCTGATGTGTTAGAAACCATAGTGGAACTCCTCGATATGTGCCGAATCGAAACTGCCGGGAATTTTGACAAGGCTCAGCAGCTTCTGAGAACCAGAAGCTATGACATGGTGATCTTGGACATTATGGGCGTGAAAGGCCTCGATCTGCTTGATACGGCAGTAGAGAAAGCTTTCCCATGCGTAATGTTGACAGCTCCGGCACTCAGTCCTGACTATCTCCTCAAGGCCATGCAGCGGGGCGCGACGTCCTATCTTCCCAAAGAAGACCTGGCCAATTTAGACTCACTGCTCAAGGAATTATTTGGATTTCTGGCAAATGGAGATTCGCCCTGGCGCCACACGATGAAGCGTCTGGAGCCGCTTCTTGACGAACGATTTCCCTCAGGTTGGAAAGAGAATTACAGGGTGTTGTGGGATAGAGCTGACTAGGAGCCTGTCGCATTACCGCACATATTCCAGTCAGCGTGCTTCGCGGGAACTCCCCTCACTGCTCGGTCACATCAGCCAGGCTCCCAGGAGTCTGACATACTAAGTTTTTTCCTTGGCAGCCCCGGAGATCTGCCGACACAACAGGAACCATTGTGCCACGAATTCGGGAAAGGCCCGCGGCACGCGGGATTACGCAACAGCCTCCTAGGTCGAAATCGGAAATACAACATGGACTTAACGGAGAAGATTGTATTTGAAGATGCACCAAATTGCCGTCAATCCATCCTTCCAGTTGATTTTCTTCCCTTCCGCATAAGTTCTTCCGGCATAAGAAATCCCTACTTCATAGATCCGACAGCGTAGCTTGGCCACTTTGGCCGTAATTTCGGGTTCCACTCCGAATCTATCCTCCTCAATTGTAATTTGCCTAATGATTTCCTTTGTAAAGACTTTGTAGCCAGTTTCCATATCCGTCAAACTCAGGTCAGTGAATGCATTTGACAGGAGGGTGAGGAACTTGTTACCAATCGCATGCCAAAAGAAGAGCACTCGATGGCTGTCCCCTCCCTGGAACCTGGTTCCGTAAACTACATCCGCCCTGCCTTCTCTAATCGGTTGCACTAGTTTGCCATAATCCGACGGGGAGTATTCCAGATCCGCATCTTGAACTATTATCACGTCACCTGAAGCCGCCGCGAAGCCGGATCTCAGGCACGCCCCTTTGCCGCGATTCGTATCGTGGTACACAACATGATCAACTTGCGAGATGAGATTACTGCGAATCAATTCCGTCGTGCCGTCGCTCGAACTGTCGTCGACGAGGATGATTTCCTTGGGGTTTAGTGACGAATCCTTCACCCTCCTTATCAAGTGTTCAAGCGTATTGACTTCATTATAACAAGGTATCACAATCGAAAACTTCAAATCTCCCCTCCTCTCAGGCTTTGGTTGCAGCGGCCCAAACGTTGAGCCCGAGTTCAAAGTACCCACCCTGTAGGTTCTCCTCGCGAAAACCCGCAACCATGAGCATGGCAAAAATGGATGCGCGATCATAAGCGTCTTTGTGCTCGTCGATTTCCGCGGGGCTCACAAGCTTCATCCTTGCCATGATCCTCAGCAAACCATCCGTCCAGGGTGCAGGCGTGGTCAAAATGTATACACCTCCAGGTTTCAGGATCCGGTAAATCTCAGCTGAAGAGAGGTTTCAAGCGATGAGGTTCAATGTGCTCGATGACCGCAAGCATGGTGACCACATCGCAAGAATTGCTCTCCAGGGGCAATTCTCCTACCTGTTTCTATATCATGCTCGATAAGTCTGAAGTTAGGGGAAGCGAACGATTCGACGATTCCGGAATTGAAACTTTTGTCCAACCCGATCTTCTCGGCAAAGTCACTACTTGCCAGGAAAAGTGGGGACGAGCCACACCCGATGTCAACTATGCAACCATTGCGACGGTCCGAAGGAATGAGGCTTTGCGCCATTCTATATCGCCTTCTGGCCAAGAAAGGTTCCAAAAAGCCATGCCCTCTAGTAGCCCTCATCCTTAGTGCCAAGACGTCTTTCACCCCTGTTTTAGCTATTGCTTTCCATGCATTGTTTCAAAGGATCTTACCAGGACTGATGCAGATTGCAATCCTTCAAATGTGGCCTTCACTATCTCTGAGTGAAAGGTCGCGTTAGTCTTTTTGAATCCAAAACATTCGGTACCGCCCACGCTCTGGAATATCTGCCTTCAGGTCCTCGGACACTTTGGGCGCACATGGCACTTCAGTATTCCAGCATTGGTCAGTGTCTATGGGATCTCGCACGATGAAACCTTGATGCGTAACCTTTTCCTTTACCGCGACAGCCGGAAAAGTTCCCCAGACTAACCAGTCCCGGACTCTCAAAGTCTGTTGAGGGACGTTTCCACTCAACAGTATGGCAACGCAGAATGTCCAGAACCAAATCTGATTTGGCCGAAGGGACACCACCGACAGGAGGACAAAAATGGCTCCCTGAGCCAACCCCGATCCCAATCCCGTCCACGTGTCGCTTTGGCAGAAGAACGTGACGAGTAATACACCTGTCATTAAAGTCGCAAATACCTTCGGTAGCCCATGACCGACGCCTTTAATGGCCGTCATCTGGGACGGTTGCAAAGACAGGACGCCCTGAGAAAAGAACAAAAGTCCCAACGAAAACAAAAAACCATAAGCAAATCTAGGATCGGGTGCAGACAGAAACCAAAAGACCACTCCGAGAATTGCAACAAACGCGGGGATAAGAAAAGCTCTCTTAGTGACCGCGCGGCATCCATTTCTTGCCGCCCCGACAATCAGCAAACAGGTTCCAAGTAAGGAAGAGCACCACAAGTCCAACTTCCAGGGATATGTTTCTACGTCATCCACTCATAAAGCCAATTCCAGTTGTTCAGCTCTTCGCTATATCGAGGGCCGGGCAATCGTGCCCAACCTTGAATCACTTCGGCGAGTTCCTTCGTAGATTCCATTGACACAGCCCATTTTAGATCCTGCAGGCAACCAAGGGTTGACGGATACGCGGGACATCCCGATAAAAACACGCCCCTGGCAAGCCATACAATAACAACAGATGAAGCCATGGCACAGCGCAATGAGAATGGGATTCCGAGTCGCACTCGCGTTAGATCTTTTTGCGGCAGGCGCATCCCCTTGCCTTGTCAAACGAGCCCGGCAAAAATCGACAACGCACCAGCCGCCAACAATTAGAAGCAAAGGAGCAGCGACCAATTTTACGCTGACAGCGAAGGCCGATAGAATTGTAGCCAGAGACAAACATACCGATCTACTCACCGGCCGCTCAAGTGACAGGATCAGCAAGTAAATTATCAGGAAAGTTATGAGCATCACCGGCAAGTCCGGGGAAGGTGAATTCATAAAATACGCCACTTTCGACAGCCACGGGATTGCCGTCGAGGCCATAAACAGATTTGACAGATCCACGTCGCCCTTGAAGCAACTCTTCATCGAGAGGAATATGCCGACCCCGTAAAAGAACATTGCGAGAGAGTTAGATATGAAATTTGGGCTTGCAAAGAGCTTTGGAGGCAGATCAACCAGGGCTGCAAAAGTAAGCCACATCGAATTAAACCCAAACCTGTCGTGCAGATTTGCAAGTCCTGGAACCAGCGGTTCTTGAATAAACCATTTGATAGTCTGCCAGTGGTACAGGCCCGTATCGTAGTTAATCACCGGAGTGAGAGGTATGACACAAATATAGCCAAAGACCATAGCAGCAACGGCAATATGAGATTTCGTTACGCATGCGCACGCTGCCCGTCCCTTGGCTATCAGAAGCCCCCAACCCACGAACATAAGGCAGAACGAGACATAGCTGTCGATAGGCACAGCAAAATTCAGGCACGCTGCCAGAAGAGAGTACCCTACCAGGCCTAAAAAACCGCAAATTGTGAATTCGATTTCTTGCTTATACCTGTGCTCTCCAGCAGACTGAGGGCCGCATATTAATCCATGAATGAAAACACCAAGACCCAAGATGGCAAATGCCCAGCCTAATAGCATCAAAACTATAATCAAACAGGCCATTACATTTTCCTTGCTCTGTTGTCACACTGCCATAGCTTGTCCTGCAGGATACGTCATTTTGCCCTTAGTGCATCTTCCGAAGTAAAATTCGGATTGCCAGCCAAGATCACGCGTTGACGACCCCGCGACCACATTCTAACCCCGAAACGCAATGAGCAGCGTCATAGAATCGTATTGATGTACCCGTGAGTCAAGACAATTGTCCCGTATCCATTCACTTCTTAGGCATTATAGTTCTGCCTCTACCGAAAACTAACCTTAACTATATCAATGAGTTAAGCTGAGTTGTCTATTAACTTTTGCTGGCAGCACTCGAGTTCTTCTGGACCGGATTGAGACTTGCTTTTGACGGTTCATAGGTTTAAAATGAATCCAATGAGTTACGAGAACTGTCGCACTCTTGCTGGTACGATTCGACTGTGCTCGCGATTCTTCTTATGGATCGCGCAACAACACGGGAAATCAGCAGATTAGGGCAACACTCGCGTGATCGCTAGAAGAATGGGAGGGTCAGGAAATTGGAATTGGCTGATGTCCAAAAAATGCCGAAAAAACAGCATCATCCTTGATGTTGCACGAAGGCGAAGCCTGTCTCAATAACCTCGTTCTCTTTCAAAAGTCTTTACCGACGCTGACCCTCAAACTTCTCAAAAAGATGTCTCCTCGGCCTCATGAAATGTTTAGTGCTGCACTTTGGAATGCTTACTGCCGGCATCAGGGCATGAACAAGTGGTGGAGTGACCTGGAAACGTTCCAAGGTGAATTCACCGGACACGGCCCGGGCCGAACTGGCAAATCGGTTACTCGGTCAAATCCGTTATTTTGGAACACGGGGCGATGCTCTACCGGAGTGGCGTGAGGCTGCCAAAGTGCGAAATCCAGATGAATTGTGGCGCATCTGGCCGGATCTGCCTATCCTGTCCAAAAGGATTTGCAAGAGCGTTTTCTTCCGCACGAAATAAGCCGACGATTTGGTGTAAAAGGAATTATCACGTCAACAGGCGGTTCCACGGGAGAGCCCACATGGTTTCTCCATGATGCCAACATGCAGCAAGCAGGCAAAGCCACTAATGTTTACTGTCGATCGAAGGTGGGCTGGAGGCCTGGCTTACCAACGATTATTGTGTGGGGATCGGAACGGGACATAGGGAAACAGCAAGCACTTAGCCGCCGAGTTCTTCTGCGTCTCGCGAATTTCCTGCTCATAGACGCGTATGAACTGACTTCGGCAACCGTGGACAAGGTTTTGGAGCTGGTAAGAAAATACCCGGCCGTGGCCATCTATGGATTCAGCAGCATGCTCGAATTCATAGCACGTGAAACTCTGGCGAGGGGAGATCTGCCACCGCCCGGTCGTGTGGTTGCTGCATGGAACGGCGGAGAAATGCTCTATGAAAGCCAATGTGAGTGTTTTCGCAACGCGTTTGGAATCCCGATCCTCAATTATTACGGAGCACGAGAGCTTTCTTCTATGGCATATCAGCCTAAAGTCGGGTCCCCCCTCGTCGTGTTACGCCCCTTACTATTTTTGGAAATTGTGGACGAGAAAGGCAAACCTGTAGGTCCAGGAGAAAGCGGACGATTGATTTGGACGAACACAGCGTGTCGTGGCACTCCTTTCCTTCGTTTCGACGTAGGTGACGCGGGGAGTTACGATTCAGAAGATTGCGACGAATCAGGTATCCGCGCCATAAAGCAGTTGCAGGGCCGCTTCGCAGGGCTGCTGAAACTGCCAAATGGGAAAACGATCAATTGCATATTCTGGAACCATATACTGAAAGAGTATCCGGAAGTTGCGCAATTCCAAATTGTCTTACAAGGTGATCGGAAGATACTTTTCCGCCTCAAAGGGACCCCTTTTTCGCCCGAGAGAGACCGGGAACTCCGCCAGCGGTTGCGAATCCTTCTTGGTGATGTTCCTGTGTCGATTTCGTGGGTTGAGAAAATACCTCTGACCCCCCAGGGCAAGCTAGTACAAGTTGTGAGAGAATGATGCCGCGGAGCTTTCCGGAAATTCCCAGCGCTGGCCGCATGCCTCAACAAACGAAAAGTCTGACCCAGGCATCTATCCCAGGTCTCAAGGGAATCCTATCAATAACGGACAGTGCGAGTTTTCACATTTGACGCATCTTAATGTGACATCACGACCGCCCATTCGCGTACTGCATGTACTCAATTGGTTTCGGCAAGGCGGGCTGGAAACGCAAGTTTTGCGTATTTTACGCTGCTATGACCGCCGGCATTTCCGTATGGATGCATGCGTCATCGGCGCGGAGGCCGGTTACCTGGCCGAAGAGGCGCGGAGTTATGGAGCTGAAATTCTTTTTTGTCCCAAGTCACCTAATCTTTTCTCTTTTTCTCGCCTTTTTTTCCACATGCTCAGAAACAGAACTTATGATGTTGTGCACTCTCACGGCGAGGCTTGGAGCGGGGCAACCCTGCGGGGCGCGGCACAAGCCGGGGTGCCGGTGAGAATTGCGCACATGAGAGACATGGGGTACGTCGGAGCCGAAGCCGACAAAAACGCGCTGATGAAGGCAGCTCGGGTCGTGGTAACCGGCTGGGGCCGTCACTGGGTTCGTCGTCACGCGACGCATGTGGTAGCTGTTTCACAAGCAGCTTTGGACGAGCGATGGCCGGAGTGGCGAAGTCGCTCGGATCGCTTCCTGGTCTGGACGGCCGGTGTGGACACCCAGAGGTTTTCAGCGGTCCCAAACGGGAAAAGTAGCATCACTTCGCCGGTTATCATTTGCGTGGGGAACTTCTTCCTTCGATCCAAGCGACAGGACTTGGCGGTAAGGATTTTAACGGCTGTACGGAAGGCCGTTCCTGAGGCTCGTCTGGTCTTTGTCGGAACCGGCACTCATGAATCTGAATGCAGACACCTGGCGCAGGAACTGGGCGTCTCCGAGGCTGTTGATTTTCTTGGGCCAAGAGATCGAACGGAGATTCCGGCCTTGCTCAGATCTGCGAGGGTTTTCCTGTATTGTTCAGAATCCGAAGGGCTTCCAAACGTTTCTGCTTGAGGCCCAGGCAACGGGATTGCCGGTTGTGGCGACTGATATTCCTGCTCATCGGGAGGCTCTGTCACCGACTCTTCACTCCTATCTTTTTAACCCTGGGGAGGTGGATCAGGCGGCGACCAAGATTACCGAAATTTTGGCTAAGTCCGACCTGGCTAAGGCCCTCGGCGGAGCAGGAAGGGCATATGTGACCGAGCACTACAACTCTTCCTCGTGCCTGAAGGCTTTGGAAGATTACTATGTTTCCTGGCTAGATTCGCGGAAAGGACGACAGTGAATTTAAACGATGCGTTTTTCTTGATGGTGCTGACAGCCACTGTGCCGCTGCTGGCAACGCATTACCTTAGAGCCCCTGTCTTTTCCAACGATTTTCGCGGCTGGGTGATATTGGGCGGCCTGACTATGGATGGCGTACGCTGTATTCAGCGACGTCCTTTCGGGAGAAATCCTGGAAGTCTGGAAGGCAGATGGTTGGTACCATGCGCAGATGGGCGGGATCATAGCCGACTACATGCGCGCTGACAAGTGGGATCTCGTGTGGGACCACATGGTTGTCGGAAACAGCATGTATCAATGCTATGTGGGCCTCATTATGTACTTGACGGGAACAACAGATGCATTTGTGACTGTAAGTAACGGATGGTTTGGATTTTGGGGCGGATTAATTCTCATTCGACATTTTCACCAAGTCTTTCCTCATGCCAGGAAGGATTCTCCATGGCTGCTTCTAATCATTTTTTGCCCATCGGTTATTTACTGGACTACGATGAATGTTAAAGAAGCGCTGATGTACTGGTCTATTTGCCAGGTCTTCGCGAACAGCGCCCCGTCACGAGGCAGTTCTTTTTGGGCGAGTATTCCGATGGTGTTGCTTGGAACTGTTGTCGGCTCTCTTTTGCGACCTCATATCTATGATTCCGTGGGTAGCAGCGGTGATGGCGATAGGCCTGTTTCAGAGAGGTCAACGCTTCTACGCTCTGATTGGCATTGCTGTTGCTGCCCTTTGTTATGTATTCGTTTCAAACGAGATGGGCAATAGACCCTTCGATCCAGGGGTCGCTTACATTCGCCGAACAGCAGGGACGGGTGCTGGGGCAGGTTGGCTGGCGGATCCGCCATCGAATATGAGACGTCGGGGCCGATATTTTTTGTCTCAGGATTCGTGTCACTTTTTTTCAGACCCTTCCCATGGCAGCTCGGAAGTTTGCGAATGGTGTTGGCTTTCTTGGACACCTGGGTTACCACGGCTCTCCTACTGGGTTCCATCATTTGGATGATAAAACCCGAAGGCCGGTACTCCTTAAAACTTCCTGAAGTGACAGGTGGCCATTCTCGCTTCCATCCTGTTCTGTATTTTCTTCAGCTATCTTCCAAACGAGGGATTGATTGTGCGGCAGCGAGTTCAGGCGGTGCCCGCGCTGCTGACACTGGTGGTTTCTGCCACGTTGGCAACGAAGGGACTTTCAGCGCAGACTGCAAGCCCAGATGCAACGCTTCGCCGGTGGGCGTCTCGTTTTCCTCAAATGACCGCAGATTAACGTTCCCATTGGAACGTACATTTCCCTGAGGCCCTGAGTGAGTTCTAACCAGAAAAACGCTTTCATCCCAAATGCCCGATCTGTGGATGAAGAAAAACCAAAGCTTATTTTGGTGACTACCGTAGGTCTCACGCTTCGAAGTTTCTTTCAAGGGCAGATAAAATATTTAAAGAATAAGGGATTCGAGGTTATTGCCGTGTCCTCCGGTGGGCATGACCTTGAAGAGTTTGCTCGAAAAGAACAAATACCCGTGCATGCGATCACAATGACACGAGGTATTTCGCCATTCGCTGATTTGATGGCTGCCTGTACGCCTCTGGATGCTGTTTCTGAAAATCAGGCCCGTCATAGTTCATGGCCATACGCCGAAGGCCGGAGTACTGAGTATGGTCGCAGCAACCTTTGCGAAAGTGCCCGTAAAATTCTACACTTTGCATGGCATTATGGCGGAAATACGCAGAGGATTCGCGCGGAGCCTCCTCAAATTGATGGAATGGACGGCTTGCGCGTTGGCTGACCGGGTCTTGGCAGTGAGTCGCTCGGTAATGGATGGGGTTGTTTTTCAGCGCCTGTGTTCCGAGCAGAAAATAAAGGTTCTTGAACGCGGAAGCTGCAACGGCATAGATGCAGTCAGCCGATTCAATCCCGCCAATCTCGATCAGGACAAGGTGCAGGAGCTGCGGTCACATTTTTGCCTTGATGAAGACACGATTGTCATAGGGTTTGTAGGCCGGTTGGTAAGGGACAAGGGTGTCGTCGAATTGGCATCTGCGTGGAAGCGCATCAGGAATGCATATGATGAGAGCCGTCTGCTGATGATAGGCCCTGCGGAATCGCACAACCCTGTGCCTAATGGCATTTTGCAAGAATTAGCTAGTGATAATCGAGTGATAATGCTTGATTTTGTAGCAAACAACGATATGCCGGCTTACTATGGCATTATGGACATGGTGGTTCTTCCTTCCTATCGAGAGGGTTTTCCTTATGTAGTGCTGGAAGCGTCCGCTATGGGGCTGCCTGTTGTGGCCGCCCAGGTAACAGGTTGCGTCGATGCAGTGGCAGAGGGGGAGACAGGCATGCTTGTTCCTCCAAGGGATGCGCCGGCTCTGGCGGAAGCGATCCGCGTCTACATCGAAGATCTCGAACTACGCATGAAACACGGGCAAGCAGGGCGGGAACTCGTACTCGCTCACTTTAAGCAGGAGCCTATCTGGGAAGCTTTGTCCGCAGAGTACCTCCTCCATATGTGCCGAAAGGGACTCGCCGTCTCACCCGTTTCCCGGTCGAAGCGGCCAGCACAAGACCTCTTGTCGGAAAAAGGACCCGTGTCATGAGCCGGTCTATAAAACGTGCTCTGGATATGGTTTTCGCGGCTGCTGCATTGATCATCCTCTCCCCGGTGCTGTTAGTCGCGGCGGCTGCGATTCGGGTGTCCATGGGACGGCCCGTCCTTTTCCGTCACACACGTGCAGGCTATTGCGGGCATTCTTTTGTTATGTTGAAGTTCCGGACCATGACTGATGAAACGGATGAAAGCGGTTGCTTGCTGCCCGATGCTGATCGCTTAACGCGATTAGGCAGAGTACTTCGCAAGACCAGCATTGATGAACTGCCGCAACTTTGGAATGTGTTGAAGGGGGAAATGAGCTTTGTGGGTCCCAGACCCTTACCTCTGGAGTACATCCCCAGATACACTCCCGATCAATATCGGCGTCAAAATGTACCGCCGGGGATAGTGGGATTACCCGCAGTTAAGGGCAGGGCAAAGAATCCGTGGGAGAAACGGCTGGAACTGGACACCTATTACGTGGACAACTGGTCTTTGCTTCTTGACATCAAGATCGTGTTCATGGCAATTCCGGCTCTGTTCAATTTCGGAGCAGTGAATGAAGAGGGCCAGGCCACATGCTGCAAATTCTACGGCACGGACAAAGCCAAGCACTAGTAGGCCGATGCCATCACAAGAGACCATTTTCCGAAGACCACAGCTTTATTTACAGGCTTGTCAATCCGGCGGACAACAAGAGAGAGATCTTGACCTTGCTATCACAAGTGTTCGAGATGGATTTCGACAAAGCTGAGTTCGAATGGTACAAATTGAAGCATCCCCATTCGATGAGCAGAGTCTACTTTGCCCTCGAAAGACTGAGCCAACGCCCAGCCGGCGTAATATGTAGCCAAACGTTCACATATCGCATCGGATCCGAAAACCAACAAATAAACCTGTTGGTGAGCGGTGGCACTCACCCGGACTTCCGACGAATGGGCGTTTTCGGAAAGCTTGCTAATGTCATTGTGGATCACGGGTCCCGTATCGGTGTTCAATGCAGCGTGTCATTTCCTAACCCATACCTTCGGCAATCTTTCCCAGCATTTATGAAGGCGGGTTGGCAGGTGCCTGCAGAGTATCGATTCCTCGAAAAAAGGCAATTCAGAAGGAGTTCCGGCGCAGCAGTCAGAGTTGAGCGGTTTGATCAACGATTTGATGCTTTGTCCCAAGAGGCTGCCAAGTCGTTTGATTTTTTTCAGATCAAGGACCACCGTACCTTGAATTGGCGTTACACGGAGAGACCAAGTACGCGATATGATTGCTTTGCTGCAGGTGATAGCGACGTAAAAGGACTGATAGTTTTGAAAAAGCTTTCCACTCCTGACTCGGTTAAGGCACATATAGTCGATTTTATGGCGTTGACTCATGATGTTGCCGATCAACTTATTTCCGTAGCCGAGAATTATGCTCGGGAGAGTTCATCACTTAATGTGGTTCTTACAACGGGCAACGCTTTTGAGTCACTGTTTCTCGAGCACGGGTTTACAGTCTGTGCTGAACGTTTCCCCGTAGTCATGAAATCGTCAAGCGCAGCCAAAATTCCAAGATTCTCAGCTCCATGGGTGGCGCTCGGTGATAATGACGTTTATTGAAGGAGAACATTGCGAAATGCGAGTGCTGTTTGTTGCGCCACATCCCGACGACGAGGTATTTGGCCCGGGAGGGACTGTACCCAAGTATAGCCAAGCTCGAGCTGAAGTTCATGTGCTCGTGGTGACCAAGGGAGACGACCTGTTTGATCAAGATTTGATCAAAAGAGGACGCGAAGAGGCTCTCAGGGCTCATCAATTGCTCGGTGTGACAAAGACGCACTTCGCAGACTTGCCGGCAATCAAACTGGATACCTTACCCCAGCATAAGATCAATGATCTGCTTCTGGATTACTTTCAAGAAATCCAACCGGACCTTTTGTTCTTGCCTTTCCCCGGGGATGTAAACCGCGATCACCAGATAGTGCATGCCTGTGCAATGGTAGCGGCTCGCCCGATAGGCGTCAAAATCCGCGGCATCTACTGTTACGAGGCAGTATCGTCAACCAACTGGAATTCTCCAGGAATTTTTCCGGCTTTTACCCCAAACTGCTTTGTTGACATCTCTGAAACGATTGACCTTAAGATTGAGGCTGCAAAGACATATGCCTCCCAGTTAAAGCAGTCACCTCATGAGCGCTCTGTAGAGTCCATACTTGCTTTGAGCCGTTACCGGGGAGGATTCGTAAACGTTCCCCATGCGGAAGCCTTCATGTGCATCAGACAATTCCTCCTTTGACACGGAGTGGGAAATCTCGAATCGCGACCCAGGCATCACGGACAAGCTCTCGCCGAGAGCTTGTTACAGGGTGATTATGGAGAGTTGGAGATAATGCTGAAAGATCGAAGATTGCTCGATCTGTTCAAAACATTGGCGCAGGCGTATCCCAAGGAATCGGCAGTCGTAACCTTGACTCTGTTCCTTGCAGGCCTGGCGGAAGGTTTTGGCATAGCCACTCTGCTGCCGCTACTGGGGCTGGTAGCGGGTGGAGAGTCTCGTAATAATACCGAGTTAGGGAGGATGATAGCTGACACGTTGCAAGTGGTCGGAATTCAGCCAACCGTCGGTATGCTCATCATATTCATGCTTGTCTTGATGACTGCCAAAACGTGTCTCTTCTTACTGGCGGCGCGACAGTGGGGCCTGTACGCCGGTCGAGTGGAAACTGATTTGCGTATGGACTTCATCAGAGCGCTCATGCAGGCTCGATGGGAATATTTTATCTCCCTGCGGCAAGGAAGTCTTGCCAATTCAATTACTACAGAGGCGCGAAACGCTTCTGAAACCTATGTCTTGGGGTGTCGAATGATGGCCGCGGGCTTACAGGCGGCCATGTATATAGCGGTAGCCCTCCTGGTTTCCTGGAAAGTTACGGTGGCCGCCCTGATAGGTGGCGCCCTTACGCTGAGCCTCTTGAACGGATTTGTCACAATGGCGCGTCGTGCCGGCGAACAACAGACCGAGCTTCTCAAGGACGTATCAGTTCGGTTGCTGGACGGGGTGCAAGGGATTAAACCGCTTAAGGCTATGGCTTGCGAAGCAAGGCTGGTCCCACTCCTTGAAAAGGACATGCACGGTCTTTACGACGCGAGGCGTAAGCAGGTGCTCAGCGGGGAAGGTTTGAATACCCTTAGTGAGTTTGCACTAGTCTGTCTCGTGGCGGTGGGTATCCTTGTTGCTTTCACCGTATGGGACGCCCCGTTGGAAACGGTCATGTTGTTTGCGGTTCTTGCTTGGCGAACGTTTGGAAAGATGCGAATAGTCCAGCAAAATTACCAGTGGTTGGGCCACATGCAGAGTTCCTTTTGGTCCTTGCGGAGTGCCATAGACCAGGCCACAGCCGCCAACGAACCTACGTTAAACGCGAAAACGCCGACATTGAATCACGCCATAACTTTCCGCAATGTGAGCTTCTCGTATGGCGATAAATCAGTTCTGAAAAACGTTTTTTTGACCATTCCCGCGGGAGGGTTCATTGCTCTAACCGGAACTTCCGGAGCCGGTAAGACCACCTTAGCGGATCTCATAATCGGTTTGTTTCGCCCTGAATCAGGGCAAGTCTCAATAGATGATATTCCGGTCACCGATCTGTCTTTGAGGGCATGGCGAAGCATGATCAGCTACGCGCCACAGGAAACCATTATGTTCCACGACACCATTGTTACTAACGTGACTCTGGGTGATCCTGCCCTGAGCCGCGCTGATGCCGAAGAAGCCCTGCGTGCTGCCGGGAGCTGGGATTTCGTCTCCTCTCTTCCCGGTGGAATGGATTGGGTCGTGGGAGAGAGAGGGGCAAGACTTTCCGGGGGCCAGCGCCAGCGAATCGCTATTGCACGTGCGCTCGTTCGCCGCCCTAAGCTCCTCATTCTCGACGAGGCCACAACCGCTCTGGATCCGAAGACCGAAGCTGTGGTCTGCGAGACCTTGGAACAGTTGCGAGGCAAAGTCACGATAATCGCCATTTCCCATCAACCCGCGCTGGTAAACGCGGCCGACGAAGTTTACCGCGTGGAGCACCTGACGTTGACCAGAGAGCCCATGAAGGCTCTTCACGCCATGGTCGGAATTTCATCTCGTTCACAAACCGAATAGTGCGCAGTATGAAAGTTTTTATTGAGTTTAACCACGTCTTTCTGGAGTGGCCACTCGGAATAGCCACCGAATTGAAGGCGCGATCCCCGAGGCTTGTGTCGGAGGCATAGCCTGGCTCCGAGATGGTGTGTACCAGCGAGTGGCAAGTTATTCAAATCCAGCCATATCACCGCTAGATTCCCTTGATGAGCTGGAGCGGCAATGGCTGGCCACCCCGTGGGACGGCAAACGCCTTGGAGAATACGAAGCCATGCTCGGCCCAGGAGCGACCAAAAGAATCATCATCTCGGATCGAAACATCAGCGACGGTTTTATCACCGGAGCACTGCCCTTCAGGCACTGTCATCTTACTGACGCAACGGGCGATGACGAGATGCTTCGCCGCTACGTTTTCGGCCTTCTGAATTACTCTTTTGAGAGGCTGACAAGCCTCAACCCGGACCTCGTGGTAGTGGGCTACGTCGACAACGCGATCTCCTACACGCTTGGGCTAGTCTGTCATTATCTCCATATTCCCTTTGTCCAGATACTGCCCGCCCGAACGGGATCCCGATATGTGCTGGACGACTCTGTTGACGGGAGTTTGGCCCCTGTTCGGAGAACTTTTGAACGGGCCCTGGCTTCTCCTTCGCTCTTGGCGCATCAGCTTCCGGCTGCCCGAAATTCTATCCGGCGGTTCAGGGATGGTCTTCAGCCTTACGAGGCTTTCTTCGATGCCTACCAGGATACTAGCCTCAAAAAAGCTTCGTCAGCCGCTGATGCGATGAGAAGGCTTGCTGTCTATATGGGCAAGGCAGTCCGTTTTTTCACAAAGGGCCGACGAACGTCGCTGCGTGATATGAGAAAATGGGACGAGATTAAGGTTCGTCTTTCAGTGCCCGTACGGGCCCGTTGGAGTTTGCGTAACGGAACATTTCAAGCTCCCGGATATTCGCCTTCCGGCCCTTTTGCCTATTATCCACTCCACGTAGATCCTGAGGCATCTACTATCGTCAGCGCACCGATGTATACGGATCAACTTGCGGTAGTGGAGGCCCTGGTGAAGGGCCTTCCTCTCGGCATGTCCCTCCTGGTGAAAGAGCATGTGCCAATGCTCGGTCAGAGACCTCCCGCCTTCTATGCCCGCCTTAAGAGGATGCCGGGAGTCAAGCTGATCTCGCCGTTTGAGAACAGCGTGTCTCTCATCAAACGCGCTGCTTTCACTTGTGTAATCAATGGAACAGCCGGCTGGGAGGCAATACTGCTTGGAAAACCCGCTATAGTGATCGGGCAACCTCATTATGTGGCGCTGAAGGAGGGCCTTGTCCATTGTCCCGATCTGTCACGTCTTCCTGAAGCCGTTCAGCAAACCTTGAACATAAGGCCGGTTGATGAAGAGCGACTTTTGCTCTACATTGCAGCCATTTTGGATCAATCATTCGACTTCCCTTTGAAGCTAAGGGAGGGAGTCGTGACCCGGGAGACGGTGCGGCGGCATCCGGAGATTGTTTCCACGATTTGTGATCGTTTGATGGCACTAGACTCGTCCCATTCAAACCTTGCTATGAGTGTAAGATCACAGGACAAACCTGATAGGATTGCGGATGAACTGGGATAAAATTGAACTCCAGTGCCTTAGGTTATTTATCCGGGGGCTACCAAAGGTCCGGGGAGCCGATTATGTGGTCCGTAAAGCATGGAACCTCTATACTCGCAAGAAAAGACTCCCTGTGCTGACCTCTTGCTTCGGCTTCAAGATGATTCTCGACCCGATGGACCGCGGCGAAGAGCAGTTACTGCTGGGCTGCCAGCATTACAACTATCGCGAAATAGGCTTTATGAAAGAGTTCTTGAGAGAAGGAGACGTGTTCCTCGATCTGGGCGCACACATCGGAGTGTTCACACTAATTGCCTCCCGGGAGGTGGGAAAGACCGGAAAGGTGGTGTCCCTTGAACCACATCCGCAAAGCTATCATAGACTCTGTAAGCATTTGGAGCTGAATTCAATTGAAAACGTCGTAGCTTTGAATGTGGCTGCGTCCGACAAAGAGGAAATCTGTATCATGGGACTAACCCAAGAGGGACAGTTGGGCACAAACACTCTCCTGTTTGATGAACTCAGGCCGCAGGAATCTTCGAGTACGAGCGTTGAGTGTTATCCACTAGCTGACATCCTCCATCGGTGCGATATCAGCGTGATTAGAGGCGCCAAAATCGACATAGAAGGTTACGAATACAGAGTGCTGAAAGAGTTTTTCTCTCACACAATAAAGGAATTTTACCCTGAATTCATAATTGTCGAATACATTAATTTCATGAAAGAGTTGGCTGGAGGAAGCACCGTCGACCTGCTTCTTGATCAGGGTTACAAGATCCGGTGGCACGACCGGGCAAAACGCAATTTTTTTGTGGCACTGGAAGGCCGGTGATCGAGGGGCCTCCTGTATCTCCTTCAGATAACAACATCGCGCCTACTCGCATCTGGATGAGGAGCTGGCAAGACTCACCGCCGTATTTGGTACGGTTTGCTTTTTTTGCCAGCCTCTGGGCATACGAAACGGGCGGAAGTCTGGTGACCATGATTGCAGCGTTTCCAAATAGTCCCCTTGAATAGGGATCTCTCCAGTCTCACCCTCAAACAATGGCAATGACGGCAATTCAAAGCCCTGCTTCAACTGTGGTATCTCATCAACAGTGAGTCCCATGAAGCGAGCCGCGACTGAGTCAACCGCCAAAGGGTTCATTCCTGCGAGGACTGCTCCGCAGTGACGGTCGGACGGTTCCAGAGGCCCTTCACTCTCACCCGCGATTACCGCATCCACCGCGCAGAAAATCCGTCGTTGAGGCGAGGACTTGATACGTCCGTCTCTATCAGCATACCGAGCAATTCGATTCAGATCCAATATGGTTCGCCAGAGAGTATCATTGCCAAACCAGGACCCTTCAGAGATTCGGTCGCCGAATGCCAGCACCAGATCCGGAATCTTGTGAAGGACCGAAAAAAGCACCTGGCTGCGGTGGCTTGAGGCCACGTCCCGCAACTCCTCTATTGTCGTGCGCACCGATTTCAAGGCATTGGCCCGCGGATATTCGTCGTGGCCTTGGGAGGCCGGCCCGCGCCGATGATGCGGCAAGAAGCTTTTGTGACCGTTGATGCCAACAAAGTTCTTCAGGCATCCCGTCATCCCGGCTTTGCGATGTGACTTCAGCTTTGCCACGTTCAAGATGATATCGGCCTCAAGAATCCTGCGTGAAACACAATATTCGTGCCTGCCAGGACGATGATGTTGCTGGAGTGCGGCGGGGTCATAGTTCGTCACCCGAAAGTTTTCATGATCGTGGGCTACAGGCTCCAGCATGCTGTCCTGACCAAGATCGACCACAAGGAAACGATCATCTGATTGCCTCCGTTCCTTCCGGAATGTCAGCTTGCCGTCCCGGTGATAAAGTTCCAGCCGCCAATCTTCTAGGACGACGTTCAGTTTGCTGTGGGCCTGGTAGAATCTCGGGATAGTTAACCAGTCCTGGGATTTCCACAGCAGGTCAATGTCGCAAGACTGGAGAGGCGCATCGCCCACCACCACTGTCCCCTCTCTTCCCAAAGCGATGTAGACATAATCAAGAAGAGCCCGCACGATGGAAGGGTGAGTCACAAGCGAATTCAGACTCCCTGAGCCGCGATTCTCGTGCAGCACCCAATTCGGTTTGACTACGACGGCATCCCCCGGTCGGATCAATTCCCCTAGTGGATTCCACAGGGAGGTTCCGGCTCGCTCCTTGTCCAGGCCCAGTTGAATAAGACACTTCCGAACAAGATCGTAAACCGGATTAGGTTGAGATCCCACATCCGTAAACGGATACTCGGGGTAGCGCTCACCTGGGGAAAAGGGGAGTGGCGGATAGCGAACATCGTCACTTCTTGCAAAGGAAACCAGTGTGTCCCTAGTCATAATTGAGTGCATCCTCCTGCTTTAGCGAGTGGAGGGATTTCCAGTCGGCCCTGCTTCTTCATTCGTGTGGATTGGTCTTTATTAACAGATCTGGGCACTGGAAGTAAAATGGGACGGCAACGGAGCAAATGCGCCGCAGAACTATTACGGACACCTTTCACGAAGAGGAACACACCAGGGATTGCATGGCCGACCACATGAGGGGACAGCTATTGCCCCCCAAATGAGGAGCGTCGGGTCCAATTGCGGACGAGAAAAGCAGGATGGAAAGAAAACTTACCCTGGTGGATAAACTGATAAGACTCCCCTTCCTCAAGAAATTACTCAGACATCTTGCGATTAAAATAACTTCTGTCTCAGCAATTAGGAAAGCGTTAAGATCTGCCTCCCAGGCGGGGAAATTGTCACAGGGGGTGTGGCAGTGGTTACCCATATCGCTGACATTCCAGGTACGGCTTCCGGCCGGGCAACAATTTTCTTATTCGGCCGTTCCTGGCGATGGCATTGGAAAAGCTCTTTATTGGCAAGGTATTGGCTTTCTGGGCGGTGAATTCCACGCATTCTATCGCATGATAAGTAGAAGCCGCTCTTTTGTAGATGTTGGGGCAAACACCGGAATATTCTCGCTAATTGCATGTGCCACTAATTCGGTTATACGGGTCATTGCTTTTGAGCCCGTGCCGGAAATTTATGAGAAACTTGTTACAAACGTGACGATAAACGTGTTCCAAGACCGATGTCAGATGGTGCAAAAAGCCGTCTCCGATGTTCTGGGTATTACCCGACTTCTTATCCCACCGGGGGAGATTCCGACCGAAGCCTCTTTGGAGTTGCAAAGCAAGTCAGCCCTGGAAGGTGGGACTCACATAGATATTGATTCAACTACCCTGGATACGGTCTGTGCACAGGAAGCAGTGGATTTCATAAAGATTGATGTAGAGGGGGCAGAATACAAGGTGTTACAGGGGGCACGACAGTTGCTATCGCGTTGCAGGCCCACAATTCTTCTTGAACACCACGCGAATTGCCCGGATTTAGCGATTGAGTCAGTGCTAAAACCATACGGATACCTCTTCTATCGTGTCTCCGATGATGGAAGTCTAGCCCTGGTAGAGCGCTTGCGGCACGGAGAACGGGAGTACTATTTATGCTCGTGTTTGGCACTGGAGGCCATGCAAGGCTCCGAAGCCGGTCCGCTAACTATACGTTGAGTTTTCTTTAAGGCAGGAAAGCAGATTTTGATGTCTGAAGCTCGCCGTAGGATAAGTCTTTTTATGGAGTCGCTCGGGGGCGGTGGCGCTGAACGGGTTATGCTAAATTTGGCGCGAGAATTCTCGCGGTTGGGACATCAGGTAGATCTAGTAGTTGCTTCGGCGACAGGGCCGTACCGCTCGCAAGTTCCGGACTCAGTTACATTAGTGGACCTTGGAACCACCAGGACAATTACCGCCATCCTTCCGCTGGTCGGCTATTTGCGTCGCGTATCGCCGGATGTGCTGCTGTCACAGATGGGGCACTGCAATATTGTTTCTCTCCTGGGCCGAAAACTTGCCCGCAGTGCGACAAGAGTGATTATAAGCGAAGTCAGTCTTATGGGAGTCAGCACAGCCAATCCAGTACAATTACGAAGCCGCTTGATTCCCCTTTTCGCTAAGAAGCTCTATCCTCAGGCAGACGGCATCATTACTGTTTCACACGGAGCGGCTGATGATTTGGCCCATGTTTTGGATTTGCCTTTGGACCGAATTGACGTCATCTATAACCCTGTAGTGACTCCGGAATTCCATGAAAGGGCCGGCCGGATGGTGGACCATCCCTGGTTCGCCGCAGGCGCTCCCCCAGTAATCATTGGCGTGGGCCGCCTTGATCCTGAAAAAGATTTCCTGACCTTGCTGAGAGCATCCAACATAGTCAGAAGGAATCGGAACGTTCGACTGATGATTCTGGGAGAAGGCCCGGAGCGCTTTGCCTTGGAATCGTTGGCTCAAGAGTTGGGCATGACCGGTGTCGTAACGCTGCCTGGTTTCGTCGAAAATCCTTTACCCTTTATCGCGAACGCTTCGGTGCTGGTTTTGACCTCGCGCTTCGAAGGCCTCTCAAATGTCCTTATCGAAGCCTTGGCGTGTGGAACACCTGTTGTAGCCACCGATTGTCCAGGTGGTCCGACAGAGATCCTGGGAGGGGGGCGTTATGGCAAGTTGGCTCCCGTAGGGGACTTTAAAGAGGTGGCTCGTGCCATAGAAGAGACGCTCGAAAATCCCCCGGACCCGATGTTCTTGAAGAGTGCTGCGGAGAGGTTCTCTGTGGATGCAATCGCAAGGCAGTATTTGGAAGTTCTAATTGGGTGAGTCGGCATAGAGGGAGGTTCTATGTCGGCTTCTGCTTGAGCTTGATTCCCTTCACGTCCGCCAGTTTCGCTCCTTTCATATTAGTTCCGGCAATTTTGACACCGGTAAAGTCCGCCCCATTTATGAACGCCCACGAAAAATCGGTTCCCGAGAGATCGGCCCCAGCAACCGAGGTCCCTGTCATCTTGACGCCGGAGAAGCTCGCGCCCGCCAAGTTGCTTCCGGAAAGATTCGCTTCATCCAAACAAGAATTCTGCATATTCGCCGCCGAAAAATTCGCCCTTAAAGCTTTGACCCTCGTCATGTCGGCATCGACAGCGACGGCTCCGCCAAGGTTTGCACCGCTTAAATCCGCGCTCACCAACTTGGATTTCTGCAAATTGGCTTCCCCCAAGTTGGCCTTGGTAAGGTTGGCTCCGGAAAGGTCCGCTCCTTCCAGGGTGGCGGCCCTGAGATCCGCTTCTTCCATTTGCGCGCCGGCCAGATTTGCTGATGAGAGCGATGCCTTATTCAGGTTCGCCTTGCCAAGCTGACTATTGGTCAGATTGATGCCTACCATGCTGGAACCGGCCATGTTTGCTTCATTCAACCGGGCGCCTGAAAGATTTGCACCTTCCAGGTCGGCACCTGTGAGGTCGGCCCGCGTCATGTCGGAACCGCTGCAATCGCTTCTCGCCAGCTTCGCTCCATGCAACTTGGCTTCCAACAGGTTAGCGTTGGTCAATTTCGAGCCGCTGAGGTTAGCATCGGTCAGCACAGCGTGAGCGAGCATCGCCCCTGCTAAATTGGCCCCTTGAAGATTCGCCTCTGACAGGTTAGCCCGACTAAGGTTGCTCCCGATCAGTCGTGCCTCCGACAAATCCGCTCGTTCAAGATTGGCGGATGACAAGTCTGCCCGCTCGATGTTCGCCTTCGACAAAATTGCCCATGACAGATCGGCATTGGTAAAGTTGATTCCGCTGAGTTGCGCCCTCGAGAGATCTGCCGAAGTCAGCGTTACGCCCGAAAAATTGGCTCTTGCCAGATTGGCCTTTGTTAGCCGGGTCCCCGACAAATCAGCTCCAGAAAAAAGAGCATCCGAGAAATTGGCGGTGTCCACCTGCGCTTTCCTTAGATTGGCCCTCGAGATATCAGCCTCGGAGAAATCCGTTTCACTGAGGGTCGTACGCGAAAGATCGGCCTTTGAAAGATTAGATCTCGCGAGTATCGCCTTTTTCAGGCATGAACCGGCAAGATTGCATTCGGACAAGTCCGCGCCCGACAAATCGGCTCCGGTCAAATCTATCTCCGAAAGATCTGCACCGTGCAGATCCGCGCCGTAAAGCCTCACTTTGTTTTTCTTTTTCAAGCCAAGTCGGGAGACCACGAGTTGTGATAAGGAAGTGTCCGTTCCTGATATGACAACAGATTGCACGAGTTCTTTCAGGGAGTTGGCTTTCCCCTCAAAAATGACCGCCCCGCTTTTTCTGTGTTTGATTTCAAATTTTGGCAAGACTTGATGCTCCTTGATACTTAGAGTTGCGCAATTATATCACACGTATTTGATGGGATGGAGCTTTTACTTGACACAAATCTCATCGTTCGCGACAGTTTTGTCCAGAGGTTACCGTCTAGGCGCATGGAGGTGGACTATTATGAGTTTCTTCGATGAAATGTATCGAAAAGTTCGGTACCCTTTGGCGCTCTTGATGCTATGCTCGTTCCTGATTCTGCTTCCGGCCACGAACTGTAGATCCCAGGTCGATGAGAAATTGGTTAAGGTGAACAAAGAATTCAAGATCCCTCTGGACTCCAATCCCAGCACCGGCTACCGGTGGGAAGCCTCGTTCGACAAAGCCTTTCTCAAACTGAAGGCTGACCGTTTCAAACGACCCGAGAAGGCGCTAATAGGCGCCGGCGGGACACAGATTTTCGTTTTTCTTCCGGTTAAGAAAGGTGAGACAGAGATACGATTCGTCTACAAAAGGCACTGGGAAAAGACCATCGCACGAGAGAAAACGTTTAAAATCCACATAGGCCGCTAATCCCTCCTCCAAGCATCTGAAACCCCGCCAACTCAAAACCCCGCGACCCGAGTAAAGGGAAGCAGATTTCCAGAGGTTCATCGGGGCATAGACAGAAAGAGAAGCGGCCTTGCGTTTCATCGCCGGGTCGTTAGGGGAGGCAAACTCCCTAGCTCTGCAATACCGGCAACATCTCATAGAAAGAGAGCTCCAGCCTACAACAATAAACCGAAATCTCTCAGCTCTTCGCAGTCTCTGTGACATAGCTTATACACTCGTCATGATTAACTGGAAGGTGCGTGTCAAAAATCAGAAGATCGTCTCTCCTATACTATACACCCAAGAGCCTATAAAGAGCATAGTCCAGAAACTTCGAGAAGAGATAGCAAAACGAACCGATGCCAAAAGATGCGAGACAAGACTATCCTTCATTTGCTCTATGTCCTAGCGCTGCGTAGGTCTGATCCTCTCCCTTGCTCTTTCAGTCGTTCACCTGAAAAGAGGGACTCTCCACATACTCGGCAAGGGTAGGCTCCAGAAGGAAGTGCTCACTCTACCGACTCGTACTCGGTAGATTCTGAAAGATTATATGCATGTTCGAGGCGATTTCGAAGGCCCCCTTTTCTTATATTCCCACCACGACCGCAACATCTATCTCAATCTCCTCACTCCTCACGGTCTCTACTACATTGTTAAGCATCTAAGAAATAAAACCTAGCAGAAATTGCTCCCTCACTTATTGAGTCATACTAGCATCTCAGAATCCTTACTATTATACTCAATCCATATTCATATATGTAAACCTAGCTACTGAAATTCTCCCGCCACAAGAACTTGAACACGCTCCAGGTTTACATCTACTTTTTAGAACGCAGCCCAAGTAGATATAGCAGAACTCTTATCAACTTACTGAAGTACTACATAAAAATAGCATTATCTGTAGTAAATAATATATACCGCGACGCATTTGATCAGTTACCTCTCTTATCCTGTTATTACCGCCTACCACTCCATTTACCGAACAGAAACTCAACAAACGATGGACTTGCCATGAATGAAGAAACTCTGCCAGTGTATCTGAGTAAGTTAAAAAAGTGAGATGTATACAAATAAACTGTTCCTAGAGCATATAAGATCTATCAGCATGAAGTCTCAAATAGAACTTACCCCAGAGTAGCTGAATTTTAGGCCGTGAAATGGTCTATCCAGGGTACAAATATAGCTCAACGAACGCTTCGCATCTGGAAAAAATATAGGCTGTGGCCTCCCCCAGAAGAAATGCTCGGTGGCAAAAGCTCCGTAGCTATCTAGAAATCTAGAAATCTAAGCTAGAATATCTTAACAGTCATAAGCATAGTCTTTAAGAAAATACTCAAAAGCTTTAAAGAGCACTCTGAAAACAGTGTACATAAATCCTTACTTTCATAAATTTAAATCTTAGAAAGCGTCCTTTATATCCTGTACAAAATCGAAATCCGCAATAAGAGAATATACTAGCTGTAAGAAAGAAAAAGTATTCACCGCTAAAAACAAAAGTAATTGCATCTCTCATTCCAGTCGAATTACTGTATCAAATTCAAGAATTCAAGTGAGGGTATTTAGAAATGTCATTCCAGATCGCCCCCGATGAGATTTGCGGACACAGTACCTCCAGCCTTGAGGCTACGGTAACACTCTACAGAAATCTGTTGATCCTGCTTACGTTCACTCTCTCTGTTTCTCTCACCTTGTCCGTTGTATATCCCTTTCTCAGTCCACTCGAACCCCTCTACGCATTCTTAGTTGCAGCTATTTTCTTTTCGTTCTCCATTTTCGCATTGAAACTACCTGAGCGTATACTGCTGTTGTGCGTAGTTGCTCTTTTTTTTTTCATTGCAGTTGTTATGTAGCTATGTAGTCATCATATATTCCTCTCCTTTCTATATTTCACACTCTTCCTCTCCACTTTCCTTGGCGTCTCCGCCATTCTCGTCTTATTCTTTGAGTCTCTGCGGACAAAAGGCTTTCTACCGTTATATTCTCTTCTATCTTTTACTCTTCGCTATCTTTCCCTTGTTCTTTTGCATTCTATTTTCTACCTCGGATTGACATCCTTGCTGCATCCGTTAACTCTTGACAGATTCGTCTATGCAGTAGATTCCGCGTTTCCTCACTCTATTCAGTTTTTTATTTTTTCTATCTTCTTTTATGCACATTCCTCTTTTTTTACTCCCGTTTTTGTCGTGTTCTACACCTCTCCCCCTGCTCTCTTTCAGTTCCGTTCACCCTTTTAATCAAATCTCTAGGAAGTGATCCATCCTGAAGCAATAGGTGAAAGCTTCATCGTGGCTGCAGTCTGCGGGTATGTTTTGTATCATTTTTATCCTGTTGTGATACCTGTCTATGCCTTTCGCGTATGGTCCGAGCCATATTTTCTCTTTTGTCCGATCTGCAGTTGTTAACTATTATGTTCTATCCCCGTTGAACGCAATTGTATGCCTTCTCTCTATTTCAGTTTTTCTCTCTTTTTATTTTGGCATTCTCGTTCTCTTTCTCTATATATTCAGTGCAGCTCTTTTCTTTAGTTTATCATAACGGTGCTATCCACATTTTATCTTTTCCTTCATTACCTTATCTACCTTATTGTTGCGGTATCTTTTTCAGTCGCCGTGAGAGATATTGCGTCACTTTTCGAGCACAAATATGATAGTGCCTCCAAGCGAGCTTTCTCGAGGGGCAGTATGATGTCTATTGCCTGGTTATCGATCCTTAGTATTGATGTCCCTTTTCTTGTCTCTGTCCCATATCTGTTTTTTTCTTCTCTCTATTTCTTCCTACCTTTTTTTCTCTTTTCTTTTATACGAGTTTCTGAGATAAGGTGAATGAGCGGAAGCACTAGCCGAACCGTCTAAGATGCACTGACGCAATCGGATGGTGCCAAAAGTCTTTACCGCGCCGCCAATACTTCTTTTCCACGTATTGCGATTAGAGCCGTTTTCTTTTATCTGTATTTTCAGTTCTCTTATACGAAGTGTTTTTTTCTTATAGCTTATCTCTGACTTTTTTCATTACAGCCATTTCTTCCACTACCTTTCTATCTACCTACATTATCTATATATCACTCTTTTAGTTATATTATCTTTCATATCTTATCTTCTATATCTTATTCTCTTCATATCTACTCTTTCTTTTATATCTTTATAATCTTGTTATGCGCCCTTTCTCCTTTAACCTGGTGTAATACAGAAAATATACTTCCTCTTGTCCACTGTTGCTGACCCGTCATCTCCATTTGCTTACTACACTTCATATAATCCTTTTCATCCTTTTTCTTCTTTTCCCTACTATTCTCATTTTTATCACTCTGCCTGTTCTTGCCAGGAAATTGACCGATCTCAAAGAAATCCTCGTTCGGAGTGTAGCGTTGTTGTCCTTCGCCAACACGTTTATCTCATCACTCTTCTCCATCATTACAATTTACTTTTTTTTTCCTACCTTTTTTTTCCTTCTCATCACCTTTCTAGCGGTGTCTCTGAATTTTGCAGCGGCATTGATAAGTCTGCAACTTCTAAAAAGACTGATGCCTACCTCAGCCATGCAATCTCCTGCAGTCACAATGGATGTAGCTCAAGGAACCGGGTGCGCAGCAAGGTCTCGTGGCCGTAATCGATCTTGTTTATTATTGTTATTCTCACACTATTCCCTATAAATAGTCTATATTCACCTTCTTTCTATTGTTTTTTTAAACATCTCTTATTCTTTCTCTCTCATGCTGTTTACTTTCTTTATCTTATTTAGCCTTTGTTCTTTCTTTAGCTATATATTTTTTTCCTATTGGAGTTTCAGTCCCATTTTCTCTCTTCCTTTCATTATTTTTTCTTTCTATCTCACTTCTTACTATTTTTCCTTATTTTTCTACTACTTACTCTTCTACTTCTCCTCTTTTTTAATCTATCCTGTCATCCAGCACTTTTATATCTCTATATACAGTTAGTATTATTATTTCTTTCTTTTTCATTCTTCCTCCAACTCTTTTTATTTTATCTTATTATCCTCTTTCTATATATCTCTTCTTTCTTCATTTCCCCAGAAGAAAATCTCTGCTCTTGGATGGCATCAGCGTTAATACCGTAGGCAATATCATCTTAGTCCTCTTTTTTTCCTTCTTTTTTGTTTCCCTTCTTTTTTTCTTTCCTTTCTCTTCATATTCTTTCTTCATCTTCTTTATTCTTTTTCCTTTTTATATTCGCCTTTCTCAACACTCTTAAACGTTTGTCTTTCTGTCTCATTTGCTTCTTTAATTACAGCATTGTTTTTGCTTAACCCGCTGAATCTTTATTATCTTAGTCTTTCTTCATTTGCCTATTTCTACTTTTCTTCCCATTTATACTTTAAAATTATCTATCACTTTTTAAGTATATATATATACTTACTTCTATAGCTGTATCCTTACGACAATAACCAACTCTCTTGACCATGCTTACCAATGGAAAATTCCAAGGCTATGACAGTTATCACCGTGAGAAATGGCTGCTCAAACTAGCTATGCCTTATATCCGATGCTTCACACCACTCATCTAAACAAGGCAGCAGTCATAGTATTTTTAACTTTGTTGTCTGCTATTACTGTCCATGATGCTATCTTCACGACATGTCTATCTGGTGTAACTCAGCGCCGACGTCTTCTATATGGCCAGTAGATACTTTTCACATGTGAACAAGCGAGTCTAACGGCCAGGTTGGGTGAAAGCTCACATCACCGATGGCAGAAATTTCATGCCGTTGCAACCTATTCAATACGCTCTTATTTCCATGGAGATTTCTAGTATAATGTTTGCCAGTGCTGCAAATCTCTATAACAAAGAGTTTTACCGCCTGTTTAAAAGCCGCCTAACGCGAGACGGAGTGTTTCAACAATGTATTCAGTTGCACCGTCTGAGCCCTAGAGACATCGTGTCTGTGATCTCTACTGTCAGATCCTAGTTTCGTTATGTATGGTTTTTCTTTATTTGAACCAAGGAATCATTGTGGCGTCCGAGTATCCCATGATGCCGACAATATGAGACGATTTCGGCTCTCGATAACGTGCAAGGCCTCAAGGAGATCCTCAGTCACCATGGTGGTTCGTCCAGATTCTTGTTAAGAGACAGATTGTTGTATCCTAGAGCTGTGTACCAAATGCTAGCGGAAGCGGAAGCAAGTGGTATAGATGTTGATAGCATTGTTTCCACCTACAACTATTTGCTTTTCGAGTAACATACTCCTAAGAGAAACGTAAATGCCTGGTAGCCTTCATTGAACAGAAATCTCGCCTTCATAAATCAGTTTCGTCCCTCTTCCATCAAGCTTGTTACATCTTCCAGCTGAATTTAGACGTGACACGAGCTGGGATTGCATTGCAGTAGCCTTCGTCGCTAAATCCTTGAAGCAGCTTCTGTAGCTGCCAAAAGTCGTTCCTTCCAAAGCTCTCCGGATGCTTTCGGTTGTTTTAAAGCTAATATTCTAGAGGCGTCTCTAACCCTACACTTGGGCATTTGGCTGTGAAAAGCTTTATCCCGAGGTTCGCTAATGACATACCAACCGGTAATTGGGGAAATGAGAGACGCAAGTAATCCTTGTACACTTTTTGTACACTTTTTTGAGGATCAAAACTAACTAATAAGGATCAATCTATCAATTTGGACTGAATCGTTAGGCTTTTCTTAAAGCCTTTATCTTTGTTATAGTGCTTTTCCTTCACACGGCAGTGGTCGGAGGTTGAAATCCTCTCCCGCCTACCAGAGAATAAGAGCTAGGCCCTGCTTCTATGTTCCTTCCATGTTGTATTATTCACTTGCCTCTGCCTGAGCCCCACAAGAAACATTCGTAGCGACACTGCCGTCCGATTTAGGCTAATCGTGTCAGCCCACACCGTCACCCCTGCGAAAGCCTGAGTCCAGAATATGCCTAAAAACTTAGATCGCCGCGTTAGCTAATGGCGTGAGAAATTGCGACATCGTCAGGCGCCTTAAGTCAACAACATTGATTGCCAACGATCTTCAAATCCAACAACCGTCAGTTGCACATTATCCATTTTTACAAACAATAATCCTTTTTTATCTGTAACTCCTGCTTTTCTATATATACTTTAGGGCTGCCCGTGTGACGGATTCAACGGCTGGCGCTGTTGACGGAGAAAGATGCTACCAGAGCCGCTTTTCTGTGGAGGGCTGAGTTTCCGGGTCCAGTGAGTTTTGAGGAATGATTGGAACAGGAGCGAGGCGGCGAGATGCTTGGATGCGCTTCTCCGTTTCATTCAAAAGACGGCCTACGGTTGCGATCCGGTCCTGTTCCTTCAAGAGCGACCGGGCCTTGCGAAAATCGTCCACAGCTTGCGCGTACTCCCCTTTTTCTTTATATGCAACCCCGCGGTTCGCATACCCCAAACCATGAGTAGGTTGCATCTGAACCACTTTAGTCAGAGTTGTGACAGCGTTATCTAAATCTCCGTCGAGAAGATAGTTTTTCCCAAGATTGTAGTACATTTCTGCTGTAGCAGATCCAAGGTCAATCTGTATGGCTCGCGAAAAATCTTTTATGGCGTTCTTGTACGATTTCACAGCTTCGTACGCCGTCCCGCGACTGAGCAGGGCCTCCACATTGTCCGGTTCGGCCTCCAGAGCCACTTTCAAGTCCTCTATGGCGTCTTTGTATCGGCTGGTAATTACTCTGGCTCGGCCTCGCAGCGCGAGAATCGAAGGCTCTTGAGGTTGATATTCTAATGCACGATCAAAATCCTTAATAGCGTCTTTGCCCCGGTCCATATCCAAAAGGATAGTCCCTCTGGCGACATAGATAGCAGGATCCGAATTCTTCAGTTCAAGTAGACGAGTGTAATCCGCCAGAGCAGCATCATTCCGAGCCATCTTGCGATAAACCGCGGCGCGGTTTGACAGGGCGAGCGCAAATTTGGGATCTAACTCGAGGGCACTGGAGAAATCCGCTATCGCTTCATCCAAATTTCCCAACTCCGCCTTGGCCCAGCCGCGATTATTGAATGCTTCAGCATTGTTAGGGTCAAAATTGATGGCCCGGTTGTAATCCTCCACTGCTTTCTTTGGTTTCCCTTCCGCGACAAAGAGATTTCCCCTTTTCAACCATGCACCGACGTACTTCGGGTTTAGTTCCAGAGTCTTGTCAAGGTCCGCCAGGGCTTTATCCGAATTCTTTTGCTTCTGGTAGACGATTGACCTGAGGAAATAGGTTTCGCTGTCAGGGGGGTATAGCTTCAGGGCTTCATTCAAATCCGCCAGCGCAGCCTCGAAGTTTGCGAGACCAATTTGCGCTTCTCCGCGCATACGATATGCACCGGAATGCTTCGGGTCCAACTCTATGACTCGGTCCATGTCTTCCAGCGCCTTGTCATACGCTTTGCGGTGAAGGTTAATAAGACCTCGGCCATATAAGGCGTCCACCAGTCCGGGATCCTTCGCGATTGCTTGAGCAAAATCTGCGAAAGCGCGGTTTTCGTCCCCCTTGGATCGGTAGGCCACCCCACGGTTGAAGTACGCCTGGGCATTATTCGCGTCGATTGCAAGTACACGAGTGTAAAGTTGAATGGCCTTGTCCAGTTCCAATTTCCAGTGGGCCTCCACCGCCTCAGAGAACAAGGTCTTTGGGTTCTCCGCAGCGCGCGATGAAACAGGCGCTATGAGAGCGACAGCAAAGATCAAAAGTATTAGTATCGAGGTTCGATATGAGCCCACGCTTTTGCCCCATGAGTCAATTTTATCAAGCTTAAGTTTGAGGGGAATGCGGACAAATGAGTTCCTCTTCCCAGCAAGCGGGCACCAAGGCATAATCTAACGAGACGTCATCATTTCCTTTACGTGTGCGGTGCTCACGGGCTGCCTAAGCGGGCGGGAAACTTCCTTTTTTTCCGGCAAGCGTAAGCCCGCTGCAAAATCCGCCTGGGAGCTTTTGCTGTCGCCTAAGAACTCAAAGGCAATGGCCCTCTTAAACAGTGCTTCTCTATTCTTCGGGTCCAACTCCAAACATCTGGTGAATTCCCGGACCGCGTCTGAAACTCGCCCTTTCTTCCCCAAAGCTACTCCCAGATTGAAGTGCGCAGCCGGATCATCGGGGCGCGAAGAAACAAGCGAAGTAAACAGTTTGATGGCGGCATCATAATCCCCGGAATTCTCTTTCAGGACCCCCAATTGCTGCAACGTCTCGGGATCGCCGGCATCCAGATTGACTGCTCGCTCTAGATCTTTCATGGCGGGTTCTTGCTGATTCGCGTCCAGGTAACAGCCGGCTCGAAACGTGTACACAGCCGCAGGCCCGTCTTCAAGTTCCAGCGCTTTTGTAAAATCGGGAATCGCTTTGGCGCATTCGCCGCGGCTCTTGTGGACCCAACCCCGGTTGGCATAAGCCCTTGCCAGGTTGGGATTCAGAGAAATCGCTTTCGACGCATCACGAAGAGCTTGTGTAGTGTTTCCCTTCTTGAAGAATACCCAGCCGCGATTGTTGTACACATCCGCGTACGCAGGGTTGATTCTGACCGCTTGGTTATAGTCACTAATGGCTTGGTCAAAGTTATCTTTTTTGAAGTAGGCGTTTCCCCTTTGAAAGTAGGCGAGGGCATATTGAGGATTCAACTCAATGGCTTTGGAGAGATCTCTTATGGAAGCTTCATTATCTCCAACTTTGAGTCGGGCGTTGCCTCGGTTGTAGTAGGCGAGGGCATATTCCGGGTCTAGTTGTAGTGCATAATTGAAGTCTTTAATTGCCTGCTCAGGCTCGTTCTTTTGCAGCAGCGCCCAACCACGGTTGTTGTACGAGTCGCGATCTGCGGGGTTGATTTCAATCGCCCGCGTAAAATCTTGAACAGACCGATCGAAGTCGCCTTTCCCGTGATAAGCGTTGCCCCGGTTATAGTAGGCCAGAGCGTAGGAAGGATTAAGTTCAATGGCTTGTGTATAGTCCTGGATCGCCTTATCAAAATCACCCTGCCTATAATAGACGCTTCCCCGGTTGTTGAAGGCTGTCTCGAGCCGGGGATTGAGTTGAAGGGCCTTGGTATAATCGTTAATTGCTTCTTTCGCATTTCCCAGTCGCTCGTACGAGAGTCCTCGCCGGAAAAATGCGTCTGAATTCGCGGGGTCTACACGGATTGCCCGCGTAAATTGATCGATGGCTTTATTGTAATCGCCTGTCCGTTGAGCCGCCTTTCCGCTCTCAAGATAATTTTCCGCTTTCTCATCCAAGGCCATGGATTGAGCAGCCACAAGAGTCAACGCCAGGGTCGCTGCGATCCATCCTGCCGATCGCATCTTTTAAAACTCCTTTTTTCACAGGTACATGCTTAGTTTAATGTTACCACAACATGAGGTTACTTGTCTACTTCTATGTGACTCATTAAGTTTTTCTGGAAAAGGCGGCACAGGTTTTTTTCCATTCCATCGTGGATGGCTGGTCGCCGCACGCATTCTAGCTTATCATCACATTATAGAAGACAGCTTGTTTGAAACATCGTTCCATGAGTATACTCCCGGCAAGCCGTGTCAGATCCTGAGAAAACCAGCAGGCCATGTGCAGATGAACCAATAGAGTGACAGACTGGGAGGGAAAGCATTTTGAGCACCAAGCATTTCTTTGATACGGTGATCAGTATTCATCGGGCGCGACAAGGAAGATGCCATGATCACCGATGATCTCACCGAAACCTCTGAACACGACAATTATACTGGGATGGAACCAATCGAAAAGTTGATCCTCCGAAGCATGAATGAAGGGGTGGTCACTCTTGAATGCAACGGTGATATCTTCACGGTAAATCCTGCTGCTCTCCGCATTTTGGACTTCACCGAAGAGGAACTCAGAGGCAAGCATTTTCAAGAGGCGTTTTCCGGAGATCAGGACAATGATGATTTTTGCCAAGTCCTGGTGAATCTGTTTCACAGCGGACACCATTCCTTGCACCGGGAAGTCAAGTTTAAGCGACGGGATGGACAGTCTGTGGACCTTTCAGTAGCAACGGCTTTTCTGGAAGTCGATGAATGCAGTCCCGCCATGCAAAGCGTTGTCATAGTCTTCCGAGACATCACAGCGTTCAAGTCCCTCGAACGGGCCCGGAGAAGAGCAGTAAATCACTTGTCACACGAGATAGCCACCCCCCTTGCCATCATCAGTGCATCCGTAGAAAACCTCAGTAAAGTAGGTGCAGACGCCAAGCCATCGGAGAAGAACATAGAGCGAATTCGGCGAAATCTTCAGAGATTGACAGACATACATGCTGTCGTGGAGCAGGTTTTTTCCCCGCCCGCTCCTAGACCAGAACCTTTCGATATGGCATCCGTGATCGAAGAGAATCTCAGAAGACTTCGAAAGGCAGCTTCTGACAGGTCAGTTTTGCTGATCTCGGACCTCTCCCCTGTGAAAACCGACGTTGTTGACCCCAGAACTTTCATCATTATTCTTGAAACCCTCGTAAAAAACGCTATTGAAAACACTCCGGACGAAGGCACGATAACTGTTTCGCTAAAAGATATGCCTTCAGGTGTTCGATTGCAGGTGAAGGATGAAGGAGTAGGAATCCCTCTGGCAGATCAGAGGTTCATTTTCGAGGGATTTCATCATACTCAAGCAACTGATGAGTATTCCAGCAAAGACCCTTTTGACTTCAACGCAGGAGGCAAGGGTCTAGAATTGTTGAGATTAAAGATACTTTCAGAAGGAGGGTCGTTTGAAATCTCATTTGAGAGCCGACGATGCCGATATATTCCGACCAGCCGCGATCACTGCCCTGGAAGAATCTCGCTCTGCCCTCATGTGCGCGATGTCCGTGGCTGTCAGGAATCCGGCGGCACAACGTTCACGATCCTGTTTCCTCATGCCTCCGTTTAGCTCGGCCTGTACTACAATGGAACAGAAAGGATCGGTTTGATGGATGAAGGTCTTCGGGAAAGACTGAACAAGATGTTTGCTCCCCGGTCGGTCGCGATAATCGGGGCAGGTGATAGCCCCGACAAGGTGGGCCATGCGATTATGGACAGTGTTGTTACCGGGGGATTTCCAGGATCCGTGTATCCTGTTCACCCGCGGCACGAAAGAATCCTGGGACTACGAGTGTATAAAGATCTCGATGATCTTCCCGAAGTCCCGGACTTGGCGGTGGTGGCACTGAATCAGCATTCCACTGTAAAAATAGTTGCCTGGTTACGCCGGCTCGGAGTCGGCGGCGCCGCTGTGGTGGCCGGCGGTTACGCGGAGATGGGGCCTGACGGTTTGGAGCTCCAGAACAAACTTAGAGAAGCCGCGGGTGATATGCCGGTAGTCGGCCCCAACACCTTAGGATTTCTCAATGCTCGTGCCAAGCTCAACGTCACCTTTTACCCCCGGGTTCTGCATGCGGGGAATGTGTCGTTTCTCAGCCAGAGTGGGGGAATCGGGCTTGGTATCAAAGGGCGAGCGGATGATGAAGGCTTGGGCATAGCTAAATGGATTGGCGTAGGGAATAGGGTTAACCTGGAATTTCACGTTTTACTGGAATACCTGAAAGATGACCCTGATACGAGCGTAATAGGTGTCTTCACGGAAGGATGCGCGGAACCTAGAGCCTTCGTAGATCAGGTCACCAAGATAACGCCGGACAAGCCAGTTATTGTGTACAAGGGCGGTACCGGCGAAGACGCGGATAGCGTTACGGTCACTCACACGGGGGCAGCGGCCGGTGCCGTTCGAATATGGGAAGGGGCGCTGCGCCAGGCGGGTGCTCAGACAGTGGGTTCCGTTTCAGAAATGATCAGCGTTTGCAAGGCGCTTGCTATAAGTAAAATGCCGACAGGTAAAAGGCTCGGTATCTTTACTCACACTGCCGGACCCAGTATTGTGGCCTGGGATGTGCTTCGTACAGAAGCAGGCTGTGAGCTGGCTGAACTGGAGGAAAGAACCATTCGGCGCATAGCCGAAATCCTTGGGCCGTCAGTTCCGGTCGTCTACAAGAACCCTGTGGACGGCGCCGCAGGCGCTTTCTTGACAAAACCCTTTCACGACATCGCCGAGGCCGTTTTGGAAGACCAGTCTGTGGACGCGCTTCTGGCCATCTTCTGCGAACACAAGAATTGGGCATATCCGTCAGATGCCCTGATTGAGCTGGCCCACCGCTTCCCCAAACCTATCGTAGCCTGTTTCATCGGATCTATCCGACGAATTGAGCCGGATCGGTCCAGACTGCATGAAGCAGGAGTGCCCACCTACGTGCTCCCCGAGGACGCGGCCATCGGCATGAAGGCATTGCTACGTCGAGTGATACCAGTTCGCTCTTAAACAGCGAGAATTGGTTACTGGCAAAACCAACGCTTACGCGGGCACCAGATCCGTGTTTGATTTGGCGGATTATTCATTGTCCGACCGCGAACAGGTATGAGGCTACATAAAGAAGAATGAGGAACTAAATAAGGGCCTCTCCGGGCAAATTGGCTTCACGGAATAAATCCAGTTAGGGCGAGGTGGCGTCCTGATTTGACTCCGTCTCTTCTATACGAGAAAAGAAGGGCCGAATTGCAGGAAGTGCAAAGCTCTGTTGAATGGATGTTGGCCAAAGGCACCCCTTCTTGAATCAGTTCAAAGCGATTCGCTCCGACCAGATCCAGGCGAAGGCTCTCCTTCGACCGGTCTCCCGATTGAGATTTGATGATAAATTGTTCAGCCTGGGGAAAGCCTTGACGGAATGGCTTTAAGACGACCTCGTCCACCTCATAGCAACATGGTCCGATGGCAGGCCCCAGACCTGCTATTAAGTCTGTGGGATTTGTTCCATAGCGGCTTTTCATCATTCGAACGACCTTGCGCGTGATCCTCAGCACCGTCCCCCGCCACCCTGCGTGTATCGCTCCAGCGACTCGACGCACCGGGTCCAACAATAGAATGGGAAGGCAATCTGCTGTCTTGATAGCCGGATAAATTCCAGGATTGGAAGTTATGATCGCATCAGCACGCGGAGGAACCTGGGGAAGGGCGTCGATGATTTCCACACTGTCTTGGTGCACCTGTCGACAAGTTACAATTCGGTCGGCTTCAATCCCGAGGCATTTGGCGAGTATCGTGTAATTGCGGCGGACATTTTCAAGGGCATCACCCTGGCTGACCGAGAAGTTGAGAGACTCGAAAGGGGGCGGAGAACAGCCCCCCGTCCGTACAGAAAATGCCATGACAGAGTTGGTTCGTCCAATTTTCGGCAATACAAGAGCCACAATGCCATTTGTAGCGGTTGCCGGTGCGGTGCAAGAAGAAAGAACGGCTTTGGTGCCAGTCGAAATCATCCGCTAGAACTTATCCTTTCGACTTCTCGAAAAACTCAAGCCATTCTTCAACATCTACACGGTCCCCTTGGCCGGACTTGTCCATCGAACTTACCTGCTTGAGGCATTCTTCAAGCAGGCGCCTGAACTCACCAGAGGATATAACTCGCGCGCCTTGATGCTGGATAAAAGAGGCCAACGCCCGGTCCGAGGACACTGCCACCAAATCTCGTTTGTAAGAGGCCTTGCTTACCAATTCCATTATCCGTGAATCCGCGTCCGAACCTGGGCGGGCGTACAGAATGTGGACGCCTTTAAACTTGCGACCTTCGGGGAACTCCTCGTTGGGCGCTCCATCAAAAACAACCTTGAGCTTCACCTTCTGCACGGCGACAAAGCGTACCAGATCATGAATCAGGCTTCTCTGAGCCGCTGCCTTGTCCCGGTGCCAACCCACTGTCTGGGCCATTACATTATTTCCATCCACAATGTACGGCATGGGTCTCTCTGTCGGACTTGCTGGGATAGGTAGGCTTAGCGCACAAGACGGGGGATAAGGTCCGGTACCGAGAGCCCGTCTTGTTGGCTTCCACGGACTCGGCTTGCATTTTCAAGGTATTACTGCGGGAGATTCTCAGTCCCGAATAAATCCTAAATAGACTAACACGAGCACCATCCCGCCCATTGCAGCAATAAATGACAGCAAATCACGCAGGTTGGAACCTTCCGCTGGATACAGATAATGAAATATCACGGCCCCGCCCATCACACCGGCAAGAGTCAGAGCAAAATACTTCATGTGCGTGACCACTGCGTAAATGAAAAATGCCAAGCAAAGACCCAGGAATGCTGGATGCATAAGCAGTTCGCCGGGTCCCGTCACTCCGAGGAACCGATTGATTGACTCAAAAAAATTGGCCATAGTCTCCATAACATCACCACTCGATTCATGAAAAATGCACTTCGGGTGGATGCGACTCTATCATGGAGGGGAGGAAAAGGCAAACTATATTAGCATGGTAAGCCACTTGACAACGTTTGAGTAAGATGCGTAATCTGTGCGCACATGCGCTGAGGCCACCTGAGGCTGCCGAGACCGGAGAGAGACTCTTGTCTCCTCGCCGGCCGGTCTTATTGTATTTCAGGTGGGCCCAACAACCCCGGCCAACAGTCGCCTGGTTTGTATGACCCCAAAACGGTGTCGTCGTAGAAGGGACAACGGGAGTAATCGTGGCACAAAACCTTTCCAAGGTCAGAAACATAGGGATTATGGCTCACATTGATGCCGGGAAAACCACCCTGACCGAAAGAATTCTGTTCTATACAAAAAAAATTCACAAGATCGGCGAAGTCGATGAAGGCTCCGCTACCATGGACTACATGCCTCAAGAGCAGGAACGAGGCATAACCATAACCTCCGCAGCCACAGCCTTTACTTGGGAGGGTTATGAGATCCACTTGATCGATACGCCTGGGCACGTGGATTTTACTATCGAGGTCGAACGCTCTTTGCGGGTCCTTGATGGAGTCGTGGCTGTTCTGTGCGGGGTCGGCGGCGTGGAACCACAGACCGAAACGGTGTGGCATCAGGCCGAACGCTACAAGGTTCCTCGAATCGCATTTGTTAACAAGCTGGATCGTCTTGGGGCAAATTTTCAGCGTGCGGTTTCAATGATGCGAGAGCGATTGGGGGCAAATCCGGTTCCTGTACAAATCCCCATGATGTCTGCGGATGAGTTCCTTGGAGTCGTGGATCTCATTCGGATGAGAGGAATCATCTGGGATCAAGCAAGTCAAGGCCAGGAGCTTGAGTACATCGACATTCCGCCGGACTATCATGGACGAAGCGGATCGCGCCAGAAGATTTATGATAGAGACCGCGGCGGAAATGGATGAAGAGCTTCTGGAATACTACCTCGAGCATGACGACCTGGATGAGAAGCAAATTATCAAGGGCCTGAGAGAAGGAACAATAGCAAATAAAATTGTCCCCACCCTTTGCGGCTCTGCACTGAAAAATCAAGGTGTACAGCCCGTTATCGAAGCGGTCATCGACTTTCTCCCTTCTCCAATGGATGTCCCTCCGATCGTTGGAATTAATCCGGAGACAGGGGCTGAGGAAGAGCGCTCGCCCAAACGGGGGGAGCCTCTTTGTGCACTCGCGTTCAAAGTCATGATGGACCAGGGGCGAAGAACCACCTATCTCAGAGTCTATTCGGGTGAACTCGAGTCGGAAAAAGAGATCTATAACGCCACACGCGGCGTTCGTGAGCGCGTAGCTCGACTATTCCTCATGCATGCCAACAAACGTGAGAAGATCAAATCCGCCCCCGCAGGGAGTATTGCCCTTGCCGTGGGACTGAAAGAAGCCAGGACAGGAGATACGTTGACCGATGCGTCGGCCCCGCTGGTCCTTGAGTCACTCGACATGCACATCCCGGTGATTTCCATAGCTATCGAACCCAAGACTCGAAGCGATCAGGAAAGGCTGATGTCAAGTCTGGAAAAGATAGGAATCGAAGATCCAACTTTTGCCTTCAGAGAGAATGAAGAAACCGGCCAGTTGCTCATATCGGGGATGGGTGAGCTGCACCTGGATATCGTCCTGGATCGTCTCAAAAGAGAGTACGCAGTCGAGGTCCAGACGGGGAAACCCCAGGTTGTTTACAAGGAAACTATTCAATCTTCCGGCAAGGCTCATCTAATATTCGACCGCGAAATTCACGATGTGCGCCATGTTGGTGAGGTATCTGTAAGAGTGGAACCGGCAACCAGAGGAGAGGGAACGAGCTTCCATATTGCAGCCGGACTGGACACCATACCGCAGGAATTGATCAGCGCTGTGGAACAAGGGGCACGGGAGGCCACACTGGCGGGCGTTCTTGGCGGAAACGAGGTGGTGGATGTCAAGATCACGCTTGAGGCCTTGGGCCAAGACGTTGTGTCCATGACTCCACTGGGCCTGAAAGTCGCTGCGTCGCAAGCCTGTAAAGAGGCGTGCGAAAAGGCCTCACCTGTTCTTCTGGAGCCATACATGAGTGTCGAAGTGGTCGTCCCCGAAGAATTCGTTGGGGAGGTTATCGCAGACTTGAATAGCCGACGCGGAAGGCTTGAGCAAGTTACTCCTCGTGGAAAAACTTCCGTCCTGCAAGCTATAGTCCCGCTAGTAACCATGTTCGGTTATTCGACTGCTCTGCGTTCACTGAGCCAGGGCAGGGGTATTTTCACAATGCAGTACTCGCACTACGACGCAAAGGTGTGATGGTAGGACGTGATGCAACGACCCCTTCTTTCAGCTATCCTGTTTCACCATGAGTTTCCGGTGGGGCTTTTCCTCCTGCCCCGTTAATTGGTCTATCTTTTTTTCGTTTTGAGAAAACTGCCTCGGCCCCCCTACATTGCGGAAAGCCGAATTGAAGTTACGATAGAATGCGTGAAAGTCTCGAAATCTGTGCCACTTCTTGAGAAATCCATCTGGTAGATCATCCCGTTCCTCAACCGCTCGCCATCCACCTGGAACCGGGTACGCGTAGTAGGGCAGATCTTTTGGAATTCCTCTGACAAGGACCACTTGGGGGATCACCCATTCCCGGAGCGCCATGTACACGCGGTGCATTCCGTCGTTTACGATCAAGTGCACGGTACCATCTCTCTCGATAGATTCCTCGACGATGGGAGGCAGGAGATCTACCGGCTCGTCGGAACCTTCCAGTATCAGCCTGACGAACCCGTTCAGCGTGAAGAGATCCACCTTGTGTTCCTCCAAAGACCATTTCAAGTCGCGGACCTTTTTCAATTCTTCCCTTAGGATGTAATTCTGTGGTGGAGAAAGACTGGCCGGTGAGATTTTTTCAAGAGAAATGAATGCCCGGCTGTAGACTTTGACGTCTGGAGCCTTCAGCATGGTTACTTCTCTGAGCCTCTCAATCAATTGATCTTCGGAAAACCTCTCCACCGCAAGAATTTTCATCACTCGCCTCCTCTCCGGTCTTGTACGTCGGTCCTTCACTGGTTTTTTGAGTGTTCGCGATCCAGTACCCGCACAAGCTCCCCCATGTCTAGGTCGGCGGGATCCTGCGGCGAAGTCGCCGGCATTCTGCGAGTGGATGATCCTGCCAGTACGCCCATTACCATTTCCAAGGCTTCCTTGGACACGTCAATCTGCCTGAAAACACGAATGCTCTCGTGAGACTCCATGATTTGGCGCCAGTAAAGATCGAATTCCTTGTTCCGGGAATCATAGGATTCCTCAAAGTATATCTCCTTAATTCCGGCTTGGATCAGTTGCTTGAAACACCAGTTGCACGGCTCGAGAGTGCAATAAAGGACTGCTCCTTCCAGAGGGATGCCAAAGCGAGCCGCCTGATCAATGGCGTTTACCTCTGCATGGCTCGAAATGCAGTAGTTGTACTTGTCCGCATCATGGGCCCCGATGGAGCGCCTCAGGCAGAATTCCGGCCCCTGATCAATGCAGTGCAAGGCCCCATGCACCGCGCCGTTGTATCCCGTGGCCAGTATTCTGTTGCTGCGTACAATGACCGCACCTATCTTGCGAGAATTGCACGTTGATCTTGCGCTTACGAGCTTAGCCAACATCATGAAGTATTCGTGCCAGGAAGGTCTGTTCATCTCGAGATTTCCTTTGTATTAATCGGGAGGGAGGAGCCTGAATAGCTCCATTTCAAATCGGCCGCACCAACTCCCTGATCCGGTTGGATTCCACCGCTTCCAAGAACTCGTCACCCAGTATCTCGCTCAATCGGGAGACCTCATCCCATCTGCGGATTCTCTCCATGGGGTCATTCACGAAGATCGTGAAATCGGTTCGATCCGGCAAACGGCTGTCCGGCAGCATTTTCACAAAATCCGCCCCCGGGTATACCTGCAGGACCTGCCGGAGAGACCTCTCCGCTGGTCTCCTCCACTTGAGAGTCTTGTCAAACCATCCCGGAACTATTCTCTCTTGATAGTGGAAAAAGAGCGCTATCGTTCCCTCGGGAGGATCATAATCCTGATTGAGCTGGTAGTCCATTAGCCCACCATCCCTATACACCCCCGACGGCGCTCCGGGGATGTCCGGCACTCCGCTCACCACGTACGGAAGAGATCCTGTGGCCAGCGCGGCCATTCGAAAATTCTCCCTATTCAATTGAACGGTCGAGCCCTTGAAGGACCCCAGAAAAGATGGGGTCCCCTGCGCACAAAAGAAGACGACCCTCTCAAAGAAGACTCTCATGCCTACCGGAGAAACCGCGTTCATCAACGCGGCAGCCAGCAGAGCGCTTCCCTGCATTACGCGATTGCCCGAGGCCGCGGGCCCCTTACTCCTTACGGCGTGGACCGCTATATCATAAACAGGGTGTTCCAAAATATATGGAACATCACCGTCTTCTATAAAATCGTTCACATTCTTCTGCAGTGCAGCGCCTACACTCACGGGAGTGTCCTGCGCTGTAAAGATGTTCCGAGAATAGGCTATTCTTAAATTCTCGTACGCGCTCAGGGGGTCCCGGCACGCCATTGCCAGGCATCTCCACGCGCCCGCGGAAGCCCCGGCCAGAAGGACACGATTGCCGTCTCTCCCCAGCCAGCGGCTCTTCATCAATGCTTTGTCGAATCCCACAGATACGAACCACTTGGGGCCTCCAGCGGGTCCGGCAAACACGCGTACTCTTTCGGGTTTCAGGCCTTCATCTCGTATCATTTCAAGAATGGCAGGGCCTGCTTTGTATTCCAGGTAGGTCTTCATCTTCGGGCCAAGATACCATTGGCGTGGACGTAATCCAAGGGGCCGCGACTTTTTTGGTAGCACAGGCTTTTATCTTCCATTTCAGTATGTTATGAGAATAAGCTTGAACAACGATGAATTGACTTATTGGTTTTTCTTTTAACTTACTCAAATTTAATGGTACTTTTTTCTTGACTTCTTTTGAGACATGAGCAATTCAGTGAAATCAGATATTTTGACTCGGAGGAAGGGTATGTTGAGAAGTAATCCCTTTATCCATCCGTTTTATCTAAAATTTCCAATTTAGACACTTCCACGATCACTCGCGCGGGAGAACTCCTCAGCCCGAACCTGAGGTTCTCCTCTCCGAGCAGAGAACGCGCGCAGTCCGTGGATAGTGCCTTCTCATAGTCATTTTCTTCCTGGCTCATGACCGTTCGTCAGTGGGAGCAGGGGGGGACAACCTGGTTGGATTTTGCGCGCGTTGGGGGTGTTTTTCGGACTCCTGCCGTTGCAAGGGTCGAGCTGCGCGTGCGCAATTTGCTGATAAATTGATGTGATATTAATATAATATGTATTGGATAATATGTAATACTTTAGCTAATTAAAATAGTGATGCGTTTTTAAAGCAAAATGTTAATTTAAAGAAGTGATTTCTGGAAAAATGGCCAAAATAAGTGAAATACCGCACTATTTTTTCTTGACAAGTATCACTCAAAAGATGTTTAAGCGATCCCAGTTAGTTCGAGCTGGGAGGAAGGGTTCAATGAGAAGATGCCCTTTTACAGTACTGGTATGTTTGTCCTTTTTGATTGTCAGTTGTCTTGTCTTTGCAAACCAATCTGACAACTTCATTAACGTAGTCATCAACCCCGCTACCGATGAAACACATCCGTCAGGAACCCCAGGCATTTTGGGGACTGCGGAATCCTTTTCATCGGAACCTGCTTCCTTTGTGCAGGCATCGGCCAGGCGTAGAACCGGATTGCGATCCTCTCGGGCCGCGCAACTCGGTAAACCCATTGTGAAATGCAAGGGGCCGGTCTGCGCGCCTGCCCCGGTTGAACCCTGCGGCCCCATATGTATCCTTCCGAGGCGCAAGGCCGGCCAATGGCAACTGGCCACCCAGGTCTTCTTTGCCCGAGTCAAGGGAACGGTTCGATCCCCTTCGAGCGTATTTGGAATTCCCGCGACCGACATCGATTTTAACGACGACCTGGGACTGCCCTCTCACCAGACCCTTCTGGAATACTCGGCCTGGTATCAATTCAGACCGTCATGGGCGCTGTTTTACTCCATCATGCCCATACAGCTTGAGGGGAGCCAAATCGCGAAGAGAGATCTCTATATTGGCCAATTGATCTTCCCGGCCGGGACCTTCATCCACACTAATTGGAATTTCACGTATCAGAAGGTTGGGTTACTCTATCAGCCCGTCTTCAACTGCAATGCCGCGGTATCCATATACAATAGTTGGGTTTTCAACGAACAGAGACTGGACGTGTCAAGCTCCATATGCGCCGGTCGTTGCGACAGGATAGACCGGACCAGGAACATGGTGATGTCTGAAATCGAGATTCAGAAGTGCATTCGCACACTTTGCAACGGGGGGACCTTGTCTTGCGACAACCGGGTGGGGCTTGGCTACCTTGATGGTACTTTTGCACTGGATCTTCAGGCCGGGATGCAGTTCAGCGTCCCTATGAACGCCGGTCGCTGGGGTTACGCGAAGGGTGGTTACAGGTTCATAAACTTCAAAGAGGACAGGACCGATCTCAGATTGGACACTTACCTTGAAGGCGCATTTGTAGAGGCAGGCCTGATCTTCTGATTCCTTTGCAACCCTTTGAATGGCGCCGGCACTGAATGTCCTAAACATCCGGGGCTTTAGAGACCCTTACCTTGATTGAATGTCCTCTCTCAGGGAATGACGGGTCAGAAAAGCAACCCTCCGCCGGCGCCATTCCTTTTTTACCTCATCTCCAGAAAAACGAAAAGCCCGAAAACGGCTGAAATCAGCCGCCCCTTTCAGGGCTTTTCACTGAAGACGAAAGGGTATGTTGAGAAGTGCCTTCTTCCTATCATATTTCTAATCTCTGGCAAGAACTTTTTTCTTAAGGTACAAACCCGCCTCTGTTAGGAGCATCTCACCCACATCGCACCTGATACAGACTCTCATAGCCAACAAGCTACAACGAAACATGAAAAATCCGGAAACATTGGTTCCACAACTGTGTCCCGCCCGGCAACGCGGGATTCATCCGTGGAACCATGAGCCAGTCCGTACCACCGGATCGGAAGCAACGGGTAGGTATGTCCGTCAATGTTTGGTACAGAAAAAGTTACCGATCTAAAGCTATTTACAAAAAATATCAAATGTGATATATTCAATCCAGGTCTGCGGAGTCCACTTCGCATTTTCAATCAAAACTAAGGAGGCTGAAGGGATGATCGTCAATGATAATGATGTGCGACGTCCCGACCCAAGGGGCCAGAGATCCGCGGGTGGCTGGACAAACCTGCATTCATGGATCTTTCTAGCAATTGTTGCCCTTGGATTGATAGTAGTCGGATTAGAGAACAGGTATCACTACCTCAGTCCTCTGGGACTAGGCAAAGCCTATCGGATAGACAAGTTTTTCGGCAGCATCCAGGAGTTTGATCCGAGCCAGGGTTGGGTCGTTGCCAAGCTCCAAATTGGTCCGCCTCAGCAGGCTCTATCCATGATGGAGCCCCCCGGTCCCGGTTCTCATGCTGTGCCCATGAATATGCCAGGCTCAGTTTCGGCGCCTGGAGAACCGATAGAGCCCGGAACTGCTCTTCCTCCTGGTTTGCATAAGGAAGAAAGCCTAGCCGCGCAACCCCAAAGGGAAGCACCCCCTGCCGTAGCAACTCCACAGGCCGCGCGGCCCAAGGAAGCTCCGGAAATGAGTAAGGAAGAAAAACTCAAGAATTTCAAGAAGGCTTTCCCGGATTTTGGCCAGGATGAATTTCAGCTTGCCAGTGATGACCTCTATCCCGATTGGAAGAAGAGTGTCGCGCCGAACGGAACTTGGCCTGAATTTCTCACTGTTTACAAAGACTTCATACAGTGGTGGAATGATGCTGGGTCCCCTCCGGAGCCTGGGTTCAAGTTGTGGAAGGAATTCTTGGCTGGCGGCAAAAAGGGCTGAGCGTCTTTAGAGCAATTGCTAGAAGTAATATAGGTTTGTCCATGAACAGGGCGCCAACAGTGACGCCTTGTTCATGCTTTCACAACCGCGAAAATCATTCTCCCCGCGGTAGTTTGTAACACGCTCGTCACGGTCACTTCGACGTTTTTTCCTATTAGCTTCCTTCCGTTATCTACGACAACCATGGTTCCATCATCCAGATACGCCACCCCTTGACCTGGTTCCTTCCCTTCTTTCAAGACTTGAACTTTCATGGTTTCGCCAGGAAGGACAATTGGCTTGAGGGCATTAGCCAATTGATTGATGTTCAGCACTTGCAGTGAATGCACTTCAGCGACTTTGTTCAGGTTGAAGTCATTAGTCAGTATCGCATAACCCGTTTCCTTGGCCATCTGGATCAGTTTTTGGTCCACTTCTTTAATTGATGGATAGTCAGTATCATCAATTATTATCTTTACGTAAGACTGTTTTCGAATCTTGTTCAGTATGTCAAGTCCTCGTCGGCCCCGAGTCCTTTTGGTGGATTCCGACGAGTCCGCGATAGCCTGCAACTCCTTCAGTATGAACTGGGGAATCACGAGGTCTCCGTCCAGAAAACCTGTCTCGCAGACATCCGCGATACGCCCGTCGATAATTACCGAAGTGTCTAGGATCCCCACGATCTTCTGCTCAGGATTCGATCTTACTTCCGCCTTCTTTCTTAGCGCTTTCGCCTTTGACGCTCCCAGTTGCAGGCCAACAATGCAAAGGATCGACATTATGAGCGCATACACGGGAAGGGCGATCTCTGCTCTTTCTATGCTTCTATAGATCCCCGAGTTAAGTATTATTCCGAGTAGTGCGCCGGCAAGCGTTCCGACCATTCCGCCGATTATGCGTTCAACATCAAGCTTCAGCCACAGTCTTATTAGCGAAAGAGTCGCCAGTCCTAGAAGCAGGCCGCCAATCGCAACCGCCACAACCCAGTGAAGGTCTGAGAAAACATAGTGTCCGATCAAGCCGCTAAAGAAAGGTGCAAAGAATCAAAAGAATAGCGGAAAGCATCTTGCTCGGCATTGAAAGGAGTCCTTTCGAATTGGACAAGAGAAAGAAGGCGAGAAACTTGGGATCAGGCGCTTTCCTCAGCGAAGGAATCGGCAGGAGTTGATCGCTTAAAGATCGTACTGATAGTCTGTTCTATCTCTCGCTCTTCGGCCTTTTTTGCGATCGACAGTTCTTTGATAAGGAGATTCTTGGCTTGATCGAAGAGCCTGCGTTCGCCATAAGAGAGGTCTTTATTTTCTTTGAGCAGGCTTAAATCGCGAAATACCTCTGCAGCCTGAAAAATGCTGCCACTCCGCATTTTTTCCTGGTATTCACGATGTCGTCTATTCCAGGTCTGAGAATCCGTTTTCATCCCTCTTTTCTTTAGAATTTCAATAACCTTAGGAACTTCCTCCTCGGCGACGATCTTTCTCACGTTATTAGATTGTACCTTGTCGACCGGCAGCTTAATCACCGGCTTTTTCGTCACCGCGTTCAACTCGGCCTCCAACACGTAGCAAAGCTGGTCAGAGCCTCCGATTTTTTCCTTTTTTATGGCTGTTATTCGCGCTACTCCGTGTATCGGATAAACAACAACATCTCCGATCTTAAACATTTCCCCGGCTCCCTTCTTCGCATCGTGCAATCGAGTGGATCGGTCTAACTCAATAATCTATGCCCCCCTTCTAACTTATGGGAATAGGTTAATATTATGTCCAAGGAATCCTGACCCCTGTCTGTGCGGCTTGAGTTTCTCGAAGGAAGAGGATAAGATTCTGCCGTTTCTGTCCGGGATGAGGCCATGCCCGATCCTATAACTGGGGGGGAGCATATACAAGGTATTGTGGTTTGTCAACAAAAAAGCACAATATGGAGTGAATATGGGTCCCTACATCGTGTGCCTTGTTACCATTGACGATCCGGCTAAAGCCGCGAATATTGCACGGATTTTGGTGGAGAAGCATTTGGCGGCATGTGTGAATATCATACCGGAAATACAGTCTATTTACTCGTGGAAGGGGCAAATTTGCGACGAAAAAGAGAGGTTGATGATCATAAAGACTCGGCGCACCTTATTCAACGAGCTTCAGGCGGCTGTAAAAGAGCTTCACCCGTATGAAGTGCCGGAGATAATAGCTGTAGACATTCAACATGGTCTTCCTGAATATCTCCAGTGGATAAATGAATCTACAGTCCCAACCCCCTGACCCTGCAGAAATTATCAGGCAGGGTAGCCGTCTTCTTGAAATTCCTGTCACGAACGAAGCGGTTTCCAAAATGATACGGCACATGGAACTCCTGATGGAATGGGGTTCCCGTGTAAATTTAACCGCCTTGAGCGATCCACGAGATATTGCCGTCTTTCATTTCCTTGATTCCCTTACCGTTTTCAAGGTTGTTCCTCAAGGTATTGCCCTTCGGGTTCTCGATGTCGGCAGCGGAGCCGGCTTTCCCGGCATTGTCATGCGCTCCGCGGAAGAATCCATCAATCTGAGTGTGGTCGATCGCAATCCAAAGAAAATTGTCTTCTTGAAGCATGTGGCCAGGGAACTGAATTTTTCGGGGGTTCGCTTCTTGAATTCCCTCCTGCAAGATTTTATGGACAATTCTTTGCCAGAGCAATTTGATGTCGTGGTCTCGCGAGCCTTTGCGTCAGATCCCCACCTCATGGATACTCTGCACCACTTGCTTGCTCCAGGTGGTTCACTGGTCCGAATGGCAGGCCCCGCATCCGTGGGGAGGGAATTTCCTTTGCACCATTTTCGAGAATCTTTTCGTTGGGAGGGTTCTCTCCCTTTTTCCGACAGGCTTCGTTCGGTTTTTCGTTACACTAAAATCGCGTGATGCCAACACATTAATATTACATGGCTTTGTCGCCTGGCGCTATTGTCGGTTTTCTCCCGGTGAGATCAGCCGCAGCTCCGTGTCCTATGGGAATTCTAGGAATAGATAAACATTATGATGTTTTTCATGCGCTGCCCGATGATTTGCGTTGGTACCAGGATCATTTTATGATATGAGGGTCATCCGAGATTTCTTGATACTATATCTAGTAGGTGCTAGGCAATGGGACGCGTAATATGCGTATGTAATCAGAAGGGGGGGGTCGGCAAGACCACCACTTCGGTAAATCTGGCGTCCTGTCTTGCGCTCTCTGAGCGACGCACACTCCTGATTGATCTGGATCCCCAGGCCAACGCCTCCAGCGGACTGGGCATCCGGCTTTCCCAAGGGGAGCCCTCGGTATACGAACTCCTCATATCAAAGGAGAGTCACCAACAGATCGTAAGGCGCACGGTCCTGGAATACTTGGACATGTTGCCTTCTTCTCAGGATCTTACGGGAGCCGAGGTGGAATTCATCTCGCTACCCTCTCGGGAAAGAATGTTGCTCACCGCTATTGAGTCAATAAGACACTCTTATGACTACGTGTTCATTGATTGCCCGCCGTCGCTTGGATTTTTGACTCTGAATGCGTTGGTCGCAGCGGACTCGGTGCTAATTCCTATACAGTGTGAGTACTATGCCCTCGAGGGAGTCGGTAGCCTGTTGCAGACAATACGCAGAGTTCGGTCAAACTTCAACCAATCCCTGGGCATAGAGGGATTTCTTCTCACCATGTTCGATCCCAGGAATAATTTAAGTCACCAGGTGGTGGAGGATGTGAGAAAAAATCTGCAATCTCAAGTATTTGATACAATAATACCGCGAAACGTGAAGCTTTCGGAAGCGCCAAGTTTTGGGAAGCCTGTCGTCTTGTACGACATTACATCTCGAGGAGCGATCAGTTATCTTTCACTCTCAAAGGAGATCATGGATGTTGAAGGTGACGGAAACCGCCAAGAAGCGTACAGCATTGGGGCAAGGTCTTGACGCTTTGATCCCATTGGAAAAGCCGGCAGGACAGAGTGCGCCGGAGGCCGGTATCAAGTACCTTGCCATAGATTCTCTTCTTCCGAATCCTCATCAGCCCAGACGATCCTTCCCGGAGGAATCTCTGGCGGATTTGAGTCATTCCATAAAGGAGATGGGCGTAATTCAACCGTTGATAGTACGGTCCACTACCGAAGGGAAGTACGAGATAGTTGCCGGCGAGAGGCGTTGGAGAGCCGCCAAGAAGGCTGGTTTCTTCACCATTCCGGTCATAGTAAGAAACATATCCGATGCCGAATCATTGGAGATAGCGCTCATAGAGAATCTCCAGCGAGAAAACCTGAATCCTCTTGACACAGCCGAGGCCTACAACACGCTAATCAAGAAATTTTCTTATACTCATGAAATCCTTGCCCAGAGGATCGGCAAAGATCGTACTAATATTACAAATCATCTCAGGCTGTTAAAACTACCTGACCCTATCAAGGACCACCTTCGTGAAGATCGGCTCTCCATGGGTCATGCAAGAACCCTTCTTGCGGTGGATCATCTGCCCACTCAATTGAACCTCTCCTCCAGAACCATTAAGCGCAAGCTCTCGGTTCGGGAATTGGAGCGAATTGTTCAAAATTTCAAAAATAAACAGCTAGTTGGTTTAGCAAAGACTTCTGAAAAAGATCCCGATCTCGTTGCCTTGGAAACAAAACTCTCTCGTCATTTTTCCACCCGCGTCCTAATTAGAAATAAATCTAATACTTCCGGAAGGTTGGAACTCGCTTTTCACTCACGTGAAGAGCTTGACCGCCTGTTAGAGGCTATGGGTTATTCCGAAGATTTTGCTTGAAATCACAACCTCCCCGTGCTACTGTCTACTATAGTTATCATATTAAAAATATTATATTTTACAAACATGAGTAATATCTGGGCACGCTGCATGGAGTTGCTTCGGACCAGGGTGAACGAGCACACCGTATCCACCTGGCTCGAACCCATAATCTGTGAAGATATCTCTGAGGACCAGGTGGTTCTGTCAGTCCCCAATAATTTCTTTATTGGATGGATTAAAGATAATTATGTCAAGATGATACGAGACTCACTTCTGGAGGTGACAGGGACAAGATATGAGATGAATTTCAAATCCAGGGACGACTTCGGTAATAAGGGGATTGAAACGGTGCTGGAGCCGCGGGCCCAGGATGGCCTTTCCGAAGCGATGAGCATGACTGATGAATTCGCCTTGAAACGCAACTTGAACCCTCGTTATACGTTCGAGAGCTTTGTGGTTGGAGGTTGCAACCAATTTGCTCATGCGGCTGCGCTGTCTGTCTCTGAAAACCCTGGAAAGAGCTATAACCCTTTATTTATCTATGGAGGAACAGGGCTGGGAAAGACTCATCTCATGAGTGCTATCGGCTATTCCGTTGTATCCAAGGATAAGACGAAAAAAGTCTCTTTCAGCACCTCCGAAGAATTCACCAATGAGATGATCAATGCGATTCGCTTTGATCGTATGGTGGATTTTCGCAACAAATACCGTAGCGTAGATCTCCTAATGATTGACGATATCCAGTTCCTTGCCGGCAAGGAACGAACGCAAGAAGAGTTTTTCCACACCTTCAACAGCATCTATGAGGCGAGAAAGCAGATAGTTCTAACCTCTGACAGATTTCCCAATGAGATTTCCGATATGGAACATCGGTTAAGATCCCGTTTTATTTGGGGTCTTGTTGCCGACATGGGCACTCCGGACCTCGAAACCAAGGTAGCAATTTTAAAAAGGAAAGCCTTCGAGGACGCTGTCGATCTCCCGGACGAGGTCGCCTATTTCTTAGCAGAGCGGATCGAGTCAAACATAAGAGACCTGGTAGGCTATCTCATACGAGTTATCGCAATGAGTACGCTCAGAGGTCTCCCACTCACCAAAGATCTGGCAGATACGGCGCTCAGGGATATTTTACGTCGCCACACCAAGAATATCACCATTGACGACATAATTTCGCGTGTGGCTAAAGCTTTCAACGTCAAGCCTGCGGACATCAAGTCCAAGAAGAAGCACAAACTCTATGCTCTTCCTCGTCAGGTAGGAATGCACATCGCCCGAGAACTCACCGAGTTCTCGTATCCGGAAATAGGTGCGGCGTTTGGAGGGAAAGATCACTCCACAGTGATCTATGCCACCAGAAAAATTGAGAAAAGACTGGAAGAAGATCATTCTCTGAAAAATCTTATAGAGGGCCTCAAGAAGGACATCAGAGAGTGAATGTGGCGGAAGGATTCATGTGGGTAACTTGTGTAAGAATCCTGAAGAACTTACCGATCCGTGGTTATCAACGATCCGGCGCCTGTTTATCCACGATGATTCAACAGGCTGCTACGGCTCCCAGAGAGGATTTTATCGCATTTTTCACTAATTCACAGCCTCTTCTCAGACTACTGATTATTTAAATCTTTCTATGTCTATAGAAGACAGAAGGAGATCTTCATGTTTTTTGAAATCGAACGAGATTCTTTTCTTGAAGGACTCTCAAAAGCAGTTCCAATAACCGAAAAGAGATCTACTTTGCCGATCTTGTCTCATCTACTCATTGCTGCTAGCGATCCGGAAAATTTGATAATCACGGCCACAGATCTGGAAGTCGGCCTGCAAATGTCTTATAATTATGTAGTTAAAGAACCCGGTTCGTTGACTGTGCCTGCGAGAAAGATTTACGAGATCGTCAGAGAACTGGCCCCGGGACAAATCAGCGTTCAAACCACGGAGTCGAAAAGGATTAAGATCGTTTCAGGCGAAAGTGAGTTTGAATTGGCCTGCATGGACGCATCTGATTATCCCGTGTGGATAACCTTTGAAGAAATAGAAACGTTTTCTATACCAGCCGAGAAGCTGCTTTATATGATTGACAAAACCCTGTTCGCTTCTTCAAGCGATGATTCCAGATTCAACCTCAATGGGGTGTTGTTTGAACAGGACGCAGAAAATACCAGGCTGGTGGCGACTGATGGTCATCGGTTGGCTTTGATCACCGAGGATGTGAAAGTTTCCCTCAAGTCTTCGGTTTTAGTGCCCAAAAAAGGGCTTTTGGAACTGAGGCGCATTTTGGAAAATCTGAAGGGAGACGTATCTGTCGGGTTTGAAGAGAAGAACATGTTTGTGAGGACGGACCGCTTCATGATGACCGTGCGTCTGATCGAGGGAGATTACCCGGATTATCGCAAGGTGATACCTGAGGCGGGAGACAAGCTGATCAAAGCGAACCGTCAAAAAGTGTTGCAGGCCCTTAAAAGGGTAGCCATCTTGACCTCGGACCGCAACAAAGGAGTGAATGTTCAAGTGAATCCGGGAAAGATGGAATTTACTGCCACTCATCCTGATCTAGGCACAGCCAAAGATGTTGTTGAAGTGGAATACCAAGGCGATGAATTCGCCATGATCATAAACGTAGGCTATCTGATAGAATCCTTGAGCGTGGTGGATACGGATACGATCTCTTTTGAATTCCACCGAGAAGGGGCTCCCCTTGTTATCCGCCCGGAGCCCGTTAAAGGTTACTTCAATTTAGTAATGCCTATGCGGAAATAAATAGTACGTTGCAGACGAAAACTGTGATCTGAAAGGGGATACGGCGAAAGTGCAGGAACAAAGTCACTACGGTGCAGAAAATATAAAAGTGCTGGAAGGCCTCGAGGCTGTTCGCAACACTCCAGGAATGTACATCGGCAATACTGGCTCCGAAGGGCTACATCAGCTCATTTGGGAAGTGGTAGATAATGCGGTAGACGAGGCTTTGGCCGGATTCTGTCATAACATCTCCGTTGTGGTTCACCTGGATTCCTCCGCGACAATCGAAGACGACGGCCGTGGCATACCTACGGACATGCATCCTACGGAAAGAATTCCTGCGGCTGAAGTAGTCATGACCATTTTGCACGCCGGCGGGAAGTTCGACAGCGACACATATAAAGTGTCCGGAGGATTACACGGTGTTGGCGTGTCAGTGGTCAATGCGTTATCCGAGCTCCTCAAGCTTGAGATCCGACGCGGAGGCCAAGTCTTCAGACAGATGTACAGACGGGGAAAGAAAGACAGTGAGCTTGAAATAGTCGGAACGACAAAGCGAAACGGTACCAGGGTAACCTTCAAGGCAGATCCGGAGATCTTTGGCACTGTTGATTTCAGCTATGAAATAATAGCGGCACGACTAAGAGAATTGGCCTTTCTCAATAAAGGGCTGCGCATAACTTTTGAGGACGAGCGCTCCGAGAACCCACTCGTTGTTTTTGAATACGAAGGGGGGATATTGTCTTTTGTGGAACACCTTAACAGGGCCAAAAAGACCATGGACGGAAAGCCCATTTATATGATCGGAGAAAAGGACAGCAATATCGTTGAGTGCGCCATTCAATATAACGACGGTTACTCTGAAACAGTCTTTACCTACTGCAACAACATAAACACATTTGAGGGCGGAACTCACCTCTCTGGCTTCAGGGCCGCCTTGACCCGAACGATCAATGCGTATGCCAATGCTAAAGGTCTGTTAAAGAATGGTAAGGGCCAATTCAGCGTTACCGGTGATGATCTGAGGGAGGGCCTCACTGCCGTCTTGAGCGTGAGAATGCTGAATCCTCAGTTCGACAGTCAGACCAAGTCCAAACTAGGCAACATGGACATTCGGGGAATAGTCGAGCAACTTATTAACGAAAAGCTCGGCGAGTACCTGGAAGAGCACCCGCAGACTGCCAAGTGGATCATCAATAAATCCCTGGAAGCCGGAAGGGCGCGAGAAGCAGCCCGTAAAGCCCGTGAGTTAACGAGAAGAAAAAGCGCTCTCGAATCTTCCGCATTGCCCGGTAAGCTGGCGGATTGTCAGGAGAGAGATCCCGCACAGGCTGAATTGTTCATTGTTGAGGGAGAGTCTGCCGGCGGTTCGGCCAAACAAGGGAGAGATCGACGCACCCAGGCGGTTCTCCCATTGAAGGGCAAAATCCTGAATGTTGAGAAGGCCCGCTTTGACAAGATCATCCAGAGCCAGGAGATCAGGACCCTGATTACAGCCCTCGGAACCGGTATCGGAGAAGAAGACTTTGATATTTCGAAAACCCGGTATCACAAGATAATAATAATGACCGATGCTGACGTGGACGGGTCCCACATTCGCACACTCTTGCTGACCTTCTTTTTTCGATGGATGGTCGAAGTCATTAACAGAGGATACCTCTATTTCGCGCAGCCTCCGCTTTTCAAGGTCAAGAAGGGGAAAGAACAGTTTTATGTGAAAGACGAAAGCTCGCTGGTTGACATCATATTGAACAACGGCCTCGAGAAAGCAAGAATTGAAAAGAATGAAGGCGAATTCTTAGAGGGAACGGTACTGGTCAATATTATTAAGAATATTTTGAGAATGGAAAAAATACTGGACGTGTTCGAACGCAAGAACATGGAGAGATCGGTTCTGAAGGCCTTCGCAGTTGAAGGTCTCAATCCGGAATCTCTTGCCAGCTTGGAACAGGCCGATGAAATAGCTGAGAGGGTACTCAAGAGGCTGGAAACGTCCCATTCTAATCTTATGCCTGTAAGCATGGACATTGAAAAGGATGAGGAGGAGAGCAAATACTACATAGACGTCAAATGCAAGCGAAACGGCTTAAGCCGCCGGACACTGATCGACTTCGATCTAACGGAATCCCCTTCGTTTGCTGAGATAGTGTCCATAACAGAGCGAGTGGGGGTTTTGGGACACCTTCCTTTAACCATGCAGATGGATGAGAAGAAGATAGAAGTACAGAGTTTTTCAGGGCTAGCGGAATTGATCCTGGAGCACGGCCGCAAGAACCTCTCGATTCAGCGGTACAAAGGCCTTGGCGAAATGAACGCGGAACAGTTGTGGGACACGACCATGAATCCAGAGCACCGGAAAATCCTGCAGGTAACGGTGGAGGACGCGGTCAAAGCCAACGAGATATTCTCCACACTAATGGGAGATCAAGTAGAGCCCCGGCGGGAGTTCATTGAAAGAAACGCGCTGAACGTAGTTAACCTTGATTATTAGTAATTTCGATTGGAAGCAAAAGCATAGTGTCCGAAATGAGCGCCTATGCACAGCGTTGACAGCCGTCAATGGCGGAAAATCCGTAGGTTAGACAAACGGGGCGACGTTTTCATTTAGCCAGGTGGGTCCCTCTTACTTGGCCGAACCCGGTCCCTGTTTTGCTTGAGCGTTTACAGAACAGTAAGCTTAAAATGACAACCATAAGAAATAAGACCATTGAAGGAATCAGAGTGGGGGATGAATTTTCGGTTTCGCGCACGTTCACCGAACAGGACATGACGCAATTTGCGGACATATCCCGAGACTATAACCCGGTTCATTTAGAGGATAGGTTCGCAAGGGCAAAAAAATTCAACGGTAGGGTCTGTCACGGACTCCTCGTGGGGAGCATGCTTACCGAAATTGGGGGGCAAATAGGCGTGCTGGCCTCACGCATGGACTTCGTGTTCAAGAAGCCGGTCTATTTTGGAGATACGGTGCGGTGCCGTTGGATCTTTACTGAGATTAACAAGGAAGGTCGTGCCAAAGCAGAGGTGGAGTTTCGGAATCAAGACGAGGTCATAGTGCTCATCGCGACTGTTGAAGGAATTATCCCGGGCGTTAGGGACAGAGCAATTTTGAAGGCCATGGTTGAAGAGGGAGATCCAACGAACAAACTTTCTCGAAAGGTGTGAAACTAGCTCTGAATTCTTCAGGCATTGTTTTCAGGGAACGGGTATTCCTTCGAGCATGAGGTCAGGTCTATTTGGTTGACATTGAAAGCCGACCGATGCAAAGAAAATAGACCTGACCGTGAGTCACTCAGTACTTCTGGATTCCCGCCTGCGTGGGAATAACGGCCGTTCGCGTCTCAGAGTTTCTTGAGAGAGTGCGACCAGCATGAAATAGAATCGGGTACTATTCAGAAAACAAAAAAGGGCGCTTTAGCGCCCTTTGTGCTTTAGATTGTATCGATAATTTTATACGGACGGGCGGGGGAGCAGGCCGGCTTTTTCCGCTATTTCTCCCACCTTTTGTTCCCATTCGATCGCCATAATATGAACTCCGGCCACTCCCGGCATCTCCTGAAGCTGTTTTATGGTTTCCACAGCGAGGGTGATGCCTTCTTCGGCCTGCTTCTCCTTCGGCGTATCTTTCATGCGTTTGAGAAGTTCCTCCGGCACGTCCATCCCTGGCACATTATTGGCCATGTATTTGGCCATGCCGAAAGACTTGAACGGCGTCACGCCTCCAAGGATGAAAACCTTTTCATGAAGGCCGCGATCCACGATGCCCTTCATCCACTCGCGAAACTTCGGTACATTGAAGATGCACTGAGTCTGAATAAACTCGACTCCTGCCGCGACTTTCTTGGCAAGGCGGGGTACACGAATCTCAAACGGATCCGCAAATGGGTTTTCCGCAGCTCCAATGAAAAGCTTGGGCGCGCCCTTTATCTCGTCTCCGCCGATAAATTTCCCTTCGTCACGCATGCCGCGGACCGCCTGAATAAGCTGAATAGAATCTAGGTCAAAGACGTTCTTGGCCTGCGGATGATCCCCGAACTTCTGATGGTCCCCGGACAGGCAAAGCATGTTCTTGATGCCTAGAGCTGCTCCTCCGAGAATGTCGCTTTGAATCGCTATTCTATTACGGTCACGGCAGACCATTTGCATGACCGGTTCCAGGCCTTCCTGCATCATGACAATAGAAGAGGCTATGGAGGACATCCTGACAACGGAAGTCTGGTTGTCCGTAATGTTGAAAGCGTCCGCGTTGTTCTTGAGTAACCCGCACTTCTTACGGATCACTTCCGGGTCGGCTCCACGAGGCGGTCCGCACTCACCGGTAACGGCAAACTTTCCTGATCTCAGTATCTTTTCGAGCCTGCTTTCAGTTTTGCACTCGGCGGTCATCGTTGAAAGTCCTCCCTTACCATCTTGCGGGGTCCCCCGTCCCTATTGGTTCTCCAGTCATTGGAGGTCATGATCTCTTCGTATCTGTCCATCAGGTTCAATGATTTGAGACGGTCAACAATAAGCTGCCATCCGCAATCAACTTCGGGGTCAATCTCGCACTTCCCTTTGGTGGAACCTCCGCACGGACCGTTCAAGAGGCTCTTGGAGCATCTTGTAATGGGGCAGATACCGCCGGTGTAATAGAGCTTGCACTCACCGCAGGTCTGACAGCGCTCTACGTAGTAGCCTTCCTTTTTCGAGCCACCGACAAAGGTGGTATTCAAGGCGGGATAAAGAGGAGTGGTCGTATATCTTTCGGCCATGAACCCAACACCGGCTCCACAGGCCATGGAAAGCACCGCGTCCACCTCGGGGACAAGGGCGTGGACTTCTTCGATGTATTCCGGGTCACACTGTCGTTCGACTGTCTTCTCGATTATCTCGATAGGATTGCCTTGGTTGTCACGGGCCATTCGCAGTTGGCTGGACAGGACGCGGACCGCTTCATCCCCGCCGGTCAAGCAAACAGTGACGCACCCGCCGCACCCGAGTACCATTACTTTCTTGTGTCCCTCCAACATCCGAGTGATTTCTTCGAAGGGTTTCCTCTCACCTACAACCATTTTGTGCCTCCAAAAGGACGTTGCTGAAAAAAGCCTGCAAGGGATTATGCTGCCTCATTCTTGAGGTTCCGGTATTTCTTGTTGATGGGGCTGGGACCCAGGTTTTTGATGCGTTCGGTAAACTCTCGCGCCACTTCGGCAAATCTTGGCCCCATTGCTGCACTCATGTTGAACATTTCAAGGCGCTCCGGTTCGAGACCCACTTCTTCAATGAGTTTCTTGGTGTAATTCACCCGTGGTTTAGCTACTAAGTTCCCCTGGATGAAATGGCAGTCACCTTCGAGGCAACCGGCCACATAGACCCCGTCCGCACCTTTTTCGAAAGCTCGCAGGAGGAAGAGCGGAGTGACTTTTCCGGTGCAAGGGAGGCGGATGACGCGGATATTGGGAGGATACTCCAGCCTCATACTACCTGCCAGATCGGCCGCGCCGTAAGCACAGTAATGACAGCAAAATGCGACGATAGTAGGCTCAAAACCTTGCATTAGTCTATTCTCCTGAATCTGATCATCTATGGAAATGCGATGGGTGGAATTAAAAGGTAACCCATTTCGACAAAGATTGCAAGTGATCCGCAAGCAGATTAGAGGGGTAGCGCTTGGCGCCGGATAAAACTATTACACTAAATTGGTTCCCAACTCTCGTCAAGAGCTGCGTGGTCCATCAATTCCCTAATTTTCCTGATATCATCAGTCTGCTCGAACTCTCTGACTGTTTTGTCTCCAAGCACATTACCGGCGTAAAAAGGTCTTTTCTGGAAAAGCCCCTTCAAGAGTTCCGCGAGAGGATGTCCAATGTTTTCAACTCCCCCTTCGTAATTTCTGACCAGCTTCTGAGCGTCTTTTCGAAGGTCAAGAATCAAGCTGAAACCTCTTCGGAATAGGATCTCCATGTGGTTTGATCTGAGTATTCCGACCGCTTCAGAGACATCTTCTCCGCACATGTCTTCCAATGCGATGTTGATATACCCACTCACCTTTTTCAGACTGCCCTGAACATCATCCGCCGACGCGGGATCTCGTCCGTCCGCGACCATTACCTTGTTGGACAGGTGCGCGAGTTCAGTAGCCAGCCGGTCTTTTTCAGTCCGATCTAAAATATCATCCAGACACTTTCGGAACAGGCTGTTCGAGTCCAGCACCTTCAATGGATAGCCTACAAAGTAACGAGACTTTTCGGAATAATCCGGTTCCCGCGGTGCAGATTCGTCCAACGGTTCTCTGACCGCGCCGCGCTGGAGGTACTGATAAATCTCCACAGCCTCGTCAAACTCAGGAAAACCTTTGTCCGCTAACCGGGCACGGCGCCATTTAAGAGCTGCCTCCTCGTTCTCTCCGGGTAATCCGGTAGCGAGTCCTTGCATCATATTGATGTAGAACTGAATGTTCCATCGAAACACGGTCTCCAAAAATATTTTGAGCACATCTTCGGATTCCGGAACGCGGAAATCGATGTAAAACATGTCTTCGAGCGTATAGGAGGGCAGAGAATCGCTCTCTTCAACAAAGTCTAGGTCAGGATTCCGCATTTTGACCCTTATCAAATGTTCCATGGCGGTCATGATAAGTTCCGGGTCCGCGACCTGCACAAACTGGATCATTTTCTCTTCGCCGATTCTTGAGAGTATGTCCAGCCATCGGGCCACCGCGTATGTATCAAGCATCTCTTTTTTCCACAGATCTATGTCCAGCAAATACAGGAGTTGTTTTCCTGTGGTCATGGCGATAAGGGCAGGAGCGTTCTGCTCGCCCAGTTGCTTTATGGTAAAAAACATCTCCTCTTCTGAAATCCTACGAATCAGCTCGGTAGGTCGCGCTATGACCTCGACCAGTTCCTCACGACCTATGGGAGAGAGGTCCCTGAAAATCTCAACGCGTTGCTCAGCGGGTAGACGGTCAAAATTCTCGATAATGCGAACGGCCTTATCTTTGGGCGAGGAATGTTTCATCATTACAATGTAGCCATCTGCTGGAGGAAAATCAACCAGGCTAGTCACTCGGTGTCATGGATTCCATGGCGTGTTGCTGAAAGCTTTGGAGGGACAGGCAAGATGAGACAGTCTCAAAGTGGCCTCCGAAGAGATTCTTGGCGTAAGGGCGTCCCGCGGGACGGCGCCCTGATTTTGGGCGGTTCACGAACCGCGCCGTACACCACCTAGTGTCCTGTCCCGCAAATAACTTGCGCAACAGGCCTTCTGAGTCCCCACGGGAGTTCTGTCGAGGCAGAAAGGGTCCCGCACTGTCATTGCGAGCGCAGCGAAGCAATCTCACAAGGTTATTGAGCAAGCGCCGTAGATTGCTTCGTCGCTTCGCTTCTCGCAATGACACTGACGCGCGTGTTCGCTAGGTCAACGATTTGCAAGCTAATTGTGGGACACCACCTGGGTCATCTCCACCCCGAGTTTCTAGTTTTGAGACACTCTCAGATGCCTGTCTCACCGACACCGTGGTCTCGAATCCAAGAATACCTCACCCGAATTACGAACTGGACCGCTAAGGAAGACGCGGGATTGACGAAACGCTTGCACGTCGTTTAATTTATCGAGCAACTCAAACAAGAAAACTCTTTGCCATTAGGGGATAGTCTTTCATAATTGTGAGGGTGATGCGGGTGACACGGTGTAGTATGGAAGAAAAGAAACCAAGGCGTTCGCGTTGCGTTTGAGGAAAAGGAGTCGACAATGGAAAAATTGACAGGCAAAGCCATTATCGCCATGGGAGGGGGTCCAACCGCTGTCATCAATCAGTCGCTGGTCGGAGCGGTGCTCCAGGCTCGCCAATACCCACACATTACCCAGTTCTACGGCGCGTTTCGGGGAGTGGAAGGCCTGGTGGAAGAAGAATTGATGAACCTTTCCGAGGCCACCGGCCACAACCTGGAAAGAGTCGGCATGACTCCGGGCGCAGGCATTCGGAGCACCAGAATGAAACCCGACGAAGAGGTCTGCCAACGGATCTTTGATGTTTGTAAGGCCCACGGGATCCACTACTTCTTCTATATAGGCGGCAACGATTCAGCCGAAACCTGTAGAATCGTGCATAAATTCGCTATAGAAGCGGGTTATGAACTTCGGGTCATGCACATACCCAAAACCATCGACAATGACCTCAGAGTAACCGATCACTGCCCCGGATACGGATCCGCTGCCAAGTTTGTGGCTCAGGCGTTTTCCGGCGCAAACCTGGACAACAGGTCGCTGCCCGGTGTTTACATCGGAGTGGTCATGGGTCGAAATGCGGGTTTTCTCACTGCTGCCTCCGTGTTTGCCCGCAAATATCACGACGATGGCCCTCATCTAATTTATGTGCCTGAAAAACCATTCGACTCTGAAGAATTCCTGGGTAGCGTTGATAAGGTATACTCGGAATTCGGGCGAGTGGTCGTGGCAGTTTCAGAAGGAATTCAGGATGCTGACGGCACGCCGGTGGTGGCCGGGCTGGTCAAGCGGGTGGAAAAAGACAGCCACGGCAATATCCAGCTTTCCGGGAGCACTTCTCTCGGGGATGCCCTCATGAATCTGATAAAAGAGAGGCTCAAGATCAAGAGGGTCAGGTCGGATACTTTCGGGTACTTGCAGCGATCTTTCCTCGGATGTGTCAGCGAAGTCGACGCTCATGAAGCTCGGGAAGTCGGCGAACGCGCAGTGCAGATTGCAGCATGGCACAAAGTGGATGCCTCGATTACTATCGAGAGAGTCGGCGACTATGGTGTCCGGTATAATATGGCGCCATTGGAAGACGTGGCGAAAGAGACCAAATGTATGCCGGATTCTTTTATCGATGGGGTCAACAACGTGACAAGCGAATTCAAAAACTACGCGCGGCCGCTTCTCGGGGAGTTGCCCGTCTATGACAGGCTTTTTGCGCCCCGAGTGCCGAGAATACTCAATAAATAACTTCCAATTTCAGAGACGCAGGGAGGAACCATTGAGAAGCGATATTTTGAAAACCGGTGTTGCGAGAGCCCCTTCCAGGGCGCTTCTCAAGGCAATGGGTGTCACCGATGAAGAAATTGCCAGGCCGCTCATAGGGATTGCCAATTCAGCCAATGAGCTGGTTCCAGGGCACATTCACCTGGACAGAATTGTCGAAGCGGTCAAGGCCGGCATCAGGATGTCCGGAGGGACCCCGCTGGAGTTTTCCACGATCGGTGTTTGCGACGGTCTGGCAATGGGTCACATTGGGATGAAGTATTCCCTGGCAAGCCGTGAACTGATTGCCGACTCAGTGGAAATCATGGCCATAGCGCATCCCTTTGACGGAATCGTGCTTGTCCCGAACTGCGACAAGGTGGTTCCTGGGATGCTAATGGCCGCGCTCAGGCTGAACATTCCCGCGGTAGTCATTAGCGGCGGTCCCATGATGACCGGCAGGTTCAAGGGCAAAAAAGCTGACGTAATCACTGTATTCGAAGCGGTGGGCAGAGTAAAAGCCAACGACATGACACTCGAAGAGCTGGCCGAACTGGAAGAAAGGGCATGTCCGGGCTGCGGCTCCTGCGCGGGGATGTTCACGGCCAATTCGATGAACTGTCTCACCGAGGCTCTTGGGCTCGGCCTGCCCGGAAACGGAACCATTCCCGCGGTGGAAGCTGCGCGGATTCGGCTGGCCAAGCGAGCCGGCATGAAGGTTATGGAGCTGGTGTCCAGCGACATTCGTCCTCGACAGATCGCCACGGCAGAAGCGCTTCCGAAATGCCATCGCGGTTGACATGGCGCTGGGATGTTCGACAAACACGGTGTTGCACGTCCCTGCTATAGCTCGGGAAGCCGGCATCAACATAGACTTGAAATTGTTTGATGATATCAGTTCCAAGACGCCACACATCTGCTCCCTTTCCCCTGGCGGCCCTAATCACCTGGAAGATCTGGACGCGGCCGGAGGCGTACAGGCGGTGCTCAAAGAGCTTGTTGCACGGCGGTTTGGCAGACCCGAATGTCTTGACCGTCACAGGGACCACCCTCGGGGAAAACCTCAAATCAGCAGCGGTTCTTGATTCAGAAGTAATCCGGCCGCTCTCCAATCCTCACCACCCAATCGGGGGGATTGCCATACTAAAGGGAAACCTTGCACCGGACGGGGCGGTGGTTAAACAATCCGCGGTGCAGCCGGAAATGCTCAAGAACAAGGGAACTGCCCGTGTCTTTGACTCTGAAGAAGCCGCGGTTGAAGCTATACTTGGCGGCACGATCAAACCGGGGCAGATAGTGGTCATCCGGTACGAAGGCCCGCGCGGAGGACCTGGCATGAGGGAAATGCTGAATCCTACTTCCACGCTTGTGGGCATGGGCCTGGACAAATCAGTCGCATTGATCACGGATGGCCGATTCAGCGGCGGGACCAAGGGAGCCGCGATCGGCCATGTTTCTCCCGAAGCTGCGCACGGCGGCATGATCGCGCTTGTGCGGGACGGCGACGAGATCTCGATTGACATACCCGGCAAAAGGATTGACCTGAATGTGCCGGAAGACGAGATCAACAGGCGACGCTCCGAGTGGAAGCCGCCTGCTCCTAACATAACAGAAGGATATTTGGCACGATACGCCATGATGGTGAGTTCCGCGGCCGAAGGAGCTGTTTTAAGCGCAAAACCTCAAGAGTAATTGAAGGCATGCAGGGGGGCACTTTTTGCAAAAAGTGTCCCCCTGCACCCCCCTCAAAAACTCTTAATTATTTATGACGCAATTCATTGAACGAATGTGAATTCAAAGGAGTAAGGTCGGGAGGAAATTTGTGTAAGCAGGATGTGCACACGAAGCTCCCTCGAAGAGGTTTTGACGCTTGCCGGAAGATTCATTTTTCCCGCAGGGAAATGAGGCTTCCGGCAAAGGCTAAAAGTTCTTGGGGAGGGGTTCGGGGAGACCCTTCTTGCAAGAAGGGTCTCCCCGATTCGTCATGAACAAGATCGACAAATCAGAAGAACAATTCATGCGGTTGGCACTTGAGCTTGCGGGCAAGGCTGCGGCAATGGGCGAGACGCCTGTGGGAGCGGTGGTCGTCCAGGATGGGAAGATCATCGGGAGGGGCCATAATCTGGTGGAGGCGGAAAAAGATCCCACCGCGCACGGGGAGATTGTAGCGCTTCGCGAGGCGGCCCGCTTTAGCGGCGATTGGCGATTGCCGCGAGCAACTGTTTATGTTACATTGGAGCCGTGTATCATGTGCGCAGCCGCTCTTGTGCACGCGAGGGTGAAACGCCTCGTGTTCGGCGCGAGGGACCATAGATGGGGCGGGGTGGGCAGTCTGTTCGACCTTTCCCATGATCCGAGAATGAACCATGAGATTGAGGTGATCTCGGGAGTCATGGAGAAAGAGGCCGCGGAGCTGCTCCAGCGGTTTTATGCGAGGCTGCGACAGGATTCATAGGCTGGATGAATCAGCCGAAGCGGAGAGATGCCCGAGAGGCCGAAGGGGGTTGACTCGAAATCAACTGTGTCCTTGTGGCACCGGGGGTTCGAATCCCTCTCTCTCCGCCAAAACATTCCATAAAATCATCATGTTATAAGAACTCATTTCACGCTACTCTTTTTCGCAAAATTACCAGTGCGGGACTTTTGCGGGACTCGATTCCGCAGACCGCATTGGCAGCGGCTATCAGATTTTGCAACTCGGGCATCGAATAATGTGTGGTGATTCTTCCGCTTCTGTGTCCCAACAAATCCTGCCGATCCTCAAATGACACTCCAGCCGCCCGTAGGCGACGACCAAAAGTGTGTTTCATATCATGGACTCGTACTTGGGGGAGGCCCACTTTCTCACGCGCTCGCCGCCAGCATCCCCCATTCATGTATTTCACCGGCTCTCCTTTGGTATTGGTGAAAACAAACTCGGGATTTTGCCCTCGTCTTTCCTCAATCACAGCTTCGGCCACCCTGTTGAGCACGACCAATCGATCTTGACGATTCTTGACTCTTTCCCTCGGAATGATGAACACACTCGCGTCGAGTTCCGGGATATGCTGTTCCCAGTCCCATCGTAGCTGACATACTTCCTGTTCACGGCACCCCGTATTGACCTTGAATAGAGCCATCTCCGCAAGGTAAGGCGGAAGAGCGTTGAACAAGGCCAACTGCTCTTCCCAAGAGATAGGATATGGGTCCCTTTTATCGTCTTGCTTGAGAAGTTTAATTTTGGGTGCAGAAGCCAGCCACGTTTGTCCGTACTCATCAAACCATTCTGACACAGCCAAATTCAGGATGTGCCTCACGGTCTGAAGAGCGTAATTGATGGTCCGCTTCTTCACGCCGTCAGATTTTCGCTTCTCAATAAAGGATTGTAGCGTCCCCATGTGAATCCTATCAAGCGGCAAATCCCCAATGAACGGATCTAGGTGTCTTAGCATTATTGCCGCATCCCGGATGGTGGCCTTCGTTGACTCCCTTAGATATTTTGTTCCAGCCTGCCGAAAAGTCCTTGCAGGGCGAACGCCATAGACCTCTGCCTGTCTAATTTGCTCCATTCGCCTGGCTAGGAATCTTTCCGCTTCTTCAACCTCGCTTGTTCCAGTGCTTTCGCAAACTCTTCTTCCTCTGATAACCTTGTCGATATGCCATGTCCCTTGCCTGTTGATGAGGCCAGGGATTTTCTTGCGTCCCATCGCTTTCCGGCTCCTTTCTGTTTGCCGGGACGCCCGTTGCGGCTCTTATATTCTTCGAACCATGCGTCCAGGTCAAGACGGTCGAACCCGATTCCTTGCTTACCAATTGGAATTTCAACAAGATAAGGACGAACCTCAGCGTTAAAGCGATTAGGGTCCATTCCGAGGTACTGTGGGGCATCCCTGAGCCTGATCAGTCTGGGCAATATTGTGCTTTGCATTGAGACTAGGCTCCCTGGACCGTATAAGGTTATTCCCACTCAAGTTGCTATCCTTCGGCACTCGCTCTTCATGAAACGCCATTCTCGGGCGGTCTCCTGTACGCAAGGGGCTTGTGCTTGCGTACAGGATTGTGGGCGGTCTTCGGGCTGATAATCAATATGGCGTCCACGTCCCTCTCCGTGAGCAACGATTCAACTCAGTGTCGCCCCGGAGGCTGGCTGATAGACATTGTGGAGCATCATGTTTGCTCCCGTCGCTCCTCCACTGGGTTCCTCTTCGTCCTCAAACCGAGACCTCCCCGAAGTTAGGCCGGGCAATCTTTGGAGAGCAGGCCCAGGCTGCTTATTCAGCGGCCCGAGCGTGATGTGCCTGAATCGTTAGACGACTGCGCGGCTGATCTCCTCCGATTAACAGAGTTCGCTCATGCCCCACCTATAGGCTCCATCGCAGGCCGTCTCCAACGGGTAGCCTTCGCTGAGAAGCGTCACGATAAGCCGCAGCCTCAGATAGTCGTCTTCTCCGTAATATTCAATGGTCTTCCCTGGGATCAGCAACCTTAGTGGGACAAACTGGATGTGCTGGCGTATTTCACGGAACCGTTCCTCGCTGATATCCACAGCCTCCAGAAGCTCATTGATCATGTACAGCTTCTTTCTTCGCGGCGCTGGCGCGAGCTGTCCTAAGTCGGGAGAGTTGTTCATATGAATTGACTCCTCTCCGTGAGCATGGCGGTAAACCTCGATAACGTGTTCTTGAGCAGCAGCGATGGCGTGGGAAAGGCTGTGGTCCTTTTTCAGATCCTCTGTGACACGCCTGCACATATTCTGGTCAAGCGTCGAGTAAATCTCTATCTCCGCCGAGCCGAACTTCACCATTTCGGGGAGCATGAAGCCGTGTTTCTGGATCTGCCGAATGAGCTGTTCGGAGAATTCGAAGTGCTCGGTCATTTCTTGCAATGTATAAAAGTCTTCATGATAGGCGGGACTTGAAGATGTCATTGTAATTACTCCTTCTTTTGTTTAATTGTGTTTTGGTGCTTAGTCGAGCTTGAGCCCTGCGTTAAGAGGATCTCGACACACTGCCCCCGGTGAATGGTCAGAAAGCTCTGATGTACAGCTCTTTAGGCTTCAGTGGTCAACGACATTGGAAAAGTACCCACACGCTATAAAAATCAGAATTGCTAAGATCCTCTTCACGTATCCAGAAATAGAGACTTCCATAATCGTGCCAGACCAGGCCTGCATTTTCATCGGAACCCAATTCGAGCAGTAGTTGCCAGTCCTTAATTCCTGATTCAAGCTGTTTAGCCTTGAATTTATCAAAGACTGGACCGCCCCCGCCGCCCATGTATATTCCATTGGAGACAAACTGGCATTCCCGCTGCATCTCCTCATACGAATGCTGTACTCCTTCAGTAGTGCCCAAGATTTGATGCCCCCAAATTTCCGCCATAGCATCTTGCAGTTTCTCGTCCCAACCAAAATGATCCAGATCGAATTTCAATTTCTGATCCCCGATTGACCGCCAATTCAAGTGAATGCCCTCGAAAAAGGCCAACTGGCATGATCCGAATTTTGCAGTGGCGGAATCCGGTCTTCTTCGGGGCGCAAGAATCCTTCGGTCTCCTTCAAAGAACAGGACACGCGAGCTACCCCGGTCGCTGACATCGAAGCCCCATTTGTTGCTGTCAATATCGTAAAAGAAGTAAAGCCATCCTCGTTCGGGCAGCAGATCAGCTGCCAAATTTCTGGGAACTTCAGTCAGATCCAACTGCAGCAGGAAATCAAGAGGCCTGCCATACCATGTCGGCCAAGGAATCCCCGTTGGCAAGTCCGGGCTTCCACCAAGCTTTGATGATCCCACTCTCAAATCGTTATCTTGTATTGGTTGCGTACGGAATCGCAGGCACGGTTCAGCGATTCCTTCTAATCCTCGGGATCTCAACATGGTCATTACTTTTTCCATACTCATGATATTTCCCTCCAGGTAGTATTCCAGTTTTTCAGTCATTGGTGGATGTGGGCACGGGACTAGGACCGTTACGCCTAGCCAGCGCCCAGGCTTATTCAATTGAGGGGCAAAGAGTGGCTTCTCAACATACCCTCGGCCAACCCCATCGTGCGTTTTTGTGGGCCTTAAGCGCCTTCCGGCACCTTAATCGCCCGCAACTGTGGTTTACGTGTCGGCTACCACAGCCATTCCCTGAGGAGTCCTCCTGCACAAGAATGATTTCGGCATTTGTGGACTCCTTTCGATCTCAACGAGCGGCCTGTCCCCGCAAAGAGTCACGGAGGCAGGCCTCCGTCTAATAGTGGGGTTAATCCCCCTTGAATTCGTCTCCGGTCACGAGTTGATCCTCATCTGACTGGGGACAGTTTCTCGAGAAGCCATTTAGCGAGGAGGGAATCGTCCTTCCAAACAGGCGCATCCGTTTCCCAGTTCACGAGGGATTTTTTGCAGTTCTGACACCGATACCAGTGCCCGTGGTCTTCTACGATTGCTATTGGGCCGGTGATGTAGACGCTCCCATCCTCGCGGACTTCAGTTACTTCCTGGCATGCCGTAAGGCAGTCATAGATGAGTTCGAGCTTCTCACCGCCGCACTCAGGGCAGGCGAACCTTAGTTTCCTGGCGTTTTGGTCTTTCATTGCGTCACTCCTTAAGAGTTTTTGTTGAGGATACGAGCCGGAACACTCGTCGCATGCCCGTTCAAGAGGTCTTCATGGCCCTGCTTTCCCATCTTCCGGCTCAATCGGTGGTCTCGATGAAAAGACACTTGCGGGATGTCCTGCAAGTGTACCAAAACATCAATGATTTCCAGGAAAGGCAACGGAAGGGGCCTTTTCGAGATCCTTTTCAGGCTGTGCTTCCGCCCGCCGTTTTTCGACAAAGATTTCCTCCAGAATCTTCTCGAATTGCTGTAGGAACGCCTGATCCTCAGCGCTTTTCTCCCTCAACTTTTCACTGTCGCCGAGCAGTTTTGCCGTTTCGCCAGCGCTTAACGCCGCTTTCAAGCGATCTTTGTCCAGCAAAAAGTCTCTGGTGTCCTCGTCTGCGGTAAGCCGCCCGCCCACGAGCTGCTTCATTACGGCCTCGCCCAAATCCCTGTCCGTTGAAATAACCTTGCGGGTCAGTCTTTTCACTTCTTCTCGTACTTCCTTAACTGTGAGCTTTTGGGCCTCTGCCATCAGAATCAGCTTCACTCTGTCGTCCCGATTCCTGATCCTGGAAATCTCAACTCGTTTGTAGAAGTCGATTGAGTCCCGCTTCATGCCCAAGTCTTCCATCTCTATGCCGACAGCAGTCCCCCTCACGCACTCTGCCAGCTTCTGCCGGGATAATGGCTGGTCTTTGTGGTTGCCCAGTTCGTTCAGAGAAGTGTCCTTATACGGATCGTTTTTTAGAGCCTTCTTGAAGTCGCCCCCGAATTCATATTGAATAAGGTACGTACCGACCTGATCGAGGGCTCCCGTAACAGTGGCGATCACGATCCCCCTGATGAAGGCGGCCTTCTCATTGAGGGTGGGTTGCGGGGTTGTACTGGCGGGACCATCCGTCACCGCTGGAACAGAGGCATTAGTCCCTTCGCTTCGGGGCTTTTCCTTCATGCCGAAACCGTCAGCCGTTTCTCCGGTTGGTTCCGCGCCGGGTTTTTCAGAGATAAGGTCAGCCGAGACACCAGTGTCGGGCACGCCCGACATCATTGATCCCTGGGGGGCAGGTTTGAAAGATGCAGGCACCTCCTTATCCTGAGCATCCGGGGTTCCACCGGCACTGGGGCCTTTCTGATTTTTCTTTAGGTCCACGTTGCCTACGACTTTGGCAGGCTCAAGCTCGTCCTTTTTCATACTTTCATCCTCCTTCGCTGTTGATATTGTTAATGAAATGGTAGACACGATGACGCACACACTACTCCTGTTGCTGGAGGACAATCTCTGTAAGGATCGTCCGGTCAGCGTGGGCGCCAGTTCGCCGCTAACACGAGGGGCTTCATCTAGAAGCTGACGTACACGGCGAGCCAAGTGACGTTGGATTTGCGGGAGATTCAATCAGGCCGGATGTCCATGGTTTTTCAAGGCCGTAAAGGTACCTGAAAAAGCCAAAGGAAGGTGGCAACATGCCCATAGAGCTGATCGAACTCCAGCAACCCTGGGGTTACTTTCTGCTTCGCGAGCTCATGCTGTGTGGCCCTGGAAACGTCATCAGCATGAGTTTTGTTTTCGGAGGTGCTCGTGATCTTTCTTTTTTCTCAGTACCTCTCAACATACTGTTCCTTCTTCAAGATTCATTCTCTGCGCCGATCAATTCCGGGAGGCGGAACACGAGTGCGCTAATATCAATTCGGCCCGATTAACTGCCCGCTCGGAATTAATAGTTGAGTAGTCAGGTGGGCAGTCTGAAAAAACAGCTCTCACATGCTGTTTGCAAATTCATGCAGGCCGGCTTCATTAATTCTCGTGTTCCATCCTCCGGATTGCTTCCTTTTTGGGGAGGATTGGTTCCCCCCGTCAGGAAGCGCAAGAGATCATTCCTTGATTATAGCTATAGCAAAAAGCCTGCCAATCACGAAGCTTCGGAATATCAGCAGGTTACGCTTAAGATGGCCCTGTCTGTCAGTTGAAGTGTGCGGTTCTGAACAGAGAGTCTCAGAAACCGGCTCTAGGCTTGGTTTGTAAACAAACGATGGGCTTCACTAGCGGGATAAGTCAACAGGGCTTCAAAAGAAAATGAGATCGTGATTACGGTGAGATGCAAGGATGGAATAGAAAACTCCGACACTGTGCAATGTTGCACAGCAATTCCTGTTGTGTGCAGAATTGCACTTAGGGGAGCCCTTTCTTGAGATGCCGCATCAATTTGAAACGGGAGAAATTAAGCAACTCTGCCGCACGCACTTGATTATTTCCCGTCCGCCGCATTGCTTCTTGCACATACGCGTCGCTCAAATCCTCCAGAATCTGCTGTAAGGAAGGTTTCGGAGGAAAATCTGCCTGCCAGAAAGTGGTAGTCCCAGATTTTGGTTCCAATGAAATGTCTTCAAGGTTTAGCTCCTTTCCCTTGGACAATATAATTCCCCTCTCCAAAACGTTTCTTAATTCTCGCACGTTTCCCGGCCAAGAGTATCCTCGCAAAGTGGTCATCGTGTGCGGCGGGACATAAGGAATATCTTCAAGGTGCATATCCTTTCCAATTTTTTGCATAATTTCTTCCACCAGCTTGGGAATGTCTTCGCTTCGTTCACGAAGGGGGGGTACTCTTAATGGAAAAGACATTGACACGATAATAAAGATCGTTTCTGAAGGAACGGTTTTCCATTTCTTTTTCCAAATCCTTGTTAGTGGCAGCAAGGAGTCTCGTGTTTACTTCAATTTCTTTCTCGCCTCCCAAGCGATTGAATCTTCTGGTATCCAGAAAGGTCAGTAGTTTAGCCTGCAGCGTGAGTGAAAGCTCACCAATTTCATTCAGCAGTAACGTTCCGCCCTCGGCCAATTCTAAAAGCCCCCTCTTGCGCGCGTGGGCCCCAGTGAAAGCTCCCCTTTCGTGACCGAACAACTCAGATTCCGCGGAGTCTTGGGGCAAAGCTGCACAGTTTATTTGGAAAAAAGGTCCTGCGGAACGCTTTGATCGGTCGTGAATGTATCTTGCGACAAAGTCTTTCCCGCTCCCGCTTTCTCCCAAAAGGAGGATAGTAGTGTCTTTTTGGGCTGCTGTTTAAGCTCTTTTCAAACAGACTGTCATGGAATGGGACGGGTATTTGATATCAGTTGTCCCGGATCGGACTTTCTGCCTTTCAGTGATATTTCGTGAAATACCACAAATGCCGACTATCTCGCCAGACGCGCCTCGCAGAGGAGTTCTTGAATCCGAAAACGTCAATTCCACTTCATTTATGCGCCTGGAACGTTCTTCCTCGATTGGCTCACCCTGTAATACCCTCTGTTCAACTTCCTTGGAGTGTTCTGCATACTTGCGCTCAAACAGATCTTCATCAGTCAGCCCTATAAGTTCTGAAGGTTGCTTGTCGAACAGCCGCCCCATAGCAGGATTCACGAGGGTGTATTTCAAACGTCTGTCCTTGATGAAGACTGCATCCTTCGCCGATTCAAAAATCTTTTGAAAACGCTCCTCGCTTTGCCGCATCCTATCCTTTGCCTCGCTAATTCCTCGGGCCAGAGCAACCGCAATTTGGATTTCAGGTGCTCTATAGGCTCGTTCAACAGCCACAGGACCCGTGTCGACTATTCGCTCCCAGAGATCTGGGTTGCGCCTTGGATCTTCTTCCCAACTATTTATGAACACTACTGGTATGTTTGACGATTGGCGCAGCAACTCCACGGCTTCCAGGCCAATAGGAAATCGGGTTCCGTATTTTCGACCCCACTCAGACCCAGGAAATGGGCTTGGGCGAACTCCGATAACCAAAAGGTCGGGGGCAATGTTTTCAACCTGCTCCACAATCCTCTCGCGGATTTTGCATTCATTACGTGCGCGGAACGAGTAGACTTTGTATCCCTTGGTTGCTAACTGACGCTCCATGAACGTCAATATTCTTCTGCCAAATTCCACTATCAACACTCTCTCGAACGGCATTTCGTTACCCTGGATTAAGATCTTCGATGCCGGACAGTTCGATTCGACATCGTCGGGGGATCCCTGGTCAGAAGGGAACCCGCCTTCAAACTGAAGCGTGACAAAGTACAGGGTTGCTCAATCGTGCAGGAAACCACGGGGCACTCCGGTTTCACGCCCGCTCGGCTCGGTCTCACCCCCATCTGAGGCTCGGCGTGACGTGATCCATCGTGTAGCGAGGACGGGGTGCCCGATCCAAGTTTTTCGCCCACAAGCGTCCTCTGGTCTTCCATCTCGTGGCGATCAACGTACGGGGTTGGGCTCCACGTGGAGCTGTCGACGCACTTGTTTCGCGATTATACCACGACATCCTGACACGAAAGCTAAACAGCTTCATAATCACGGAGAACGATTCTAGCGCGATCATTGGTTTTCGGTAGCTTTCTCTTTGCCCCGCATCCGAGATCTGTTCAGATTCGTTCTCAGACGCGAAATTCGTCATTTCTCGGGGGAGGGCGATCTTGTGGTAGATTATGGGCCGAACCAGGCGAAGAGCCTATGGAAGGGGTTGGGTAACAGAAACGTCCCGGATTCTTGGAGATGGCAGCGTGGAGATCTCAGAGCAAGAAAAGAAAGAGAAAGCCCGGATATTAAAGTTGCTTGTCAACCACTATGGGTCTAAGGCAAGAGTCCTCAACCCGCGCAACCACATCAATGTGTATGACACTGAAGGCGGAGCCTACGACCTGCGGGGGATTGAAGAAAAGTTCCTTGACCTAAAGACCGGCAAGTTGTCCGCCCAGGCCTTGAAACACTGGACTCTGCTGGACAAGACCCTCGATTACCTTCGCATACGGCACAAGATCTTCACGAGCGGCAATCTTTACACGACCTGCCCGATCCATCCGTGGTTCGGCAAGACTCCGGCCCGGCTGAGACGACTCCACTACCAGAACAAGTTCAGAGCCTATATCCAATACATCGGGACCGTGGCCTTCACGTGCGTTTCTTGGCACTGCACTTGGGAGCAATGCCGCCTGCACCACAGCAAGAAAGCGAAGAGAAAGGACTTGTGGCAGATCAAGTTCGACATCTTCAACCTCCTGCAGATTCTGGATGCCGTAGAACACGGAGTCATCTACCCGCACCGCCGCCATAACCTGAGCCATTACTCCAAGATGTTGGCCGAGGAATGGGATGAAGAGGTCAAGGCTCTCAAATCAGGGTCCGGTGAGGATCGTGGAGGTGAAGGATACCTGAAGTATCGGGGCCATGTGGTCAAGAAGAAGGCTCTGATAAGGGCCTTGAAAATGCCCACGAAAAATCCCGCGCTCACTGATGAGTTCGTCAAGACCGTGCTCCATCTGATCAACAGCTCCCCTCAGCAGGACATCACCAGCACCATGAGGTCTGACGAGGAGTATCACCTTCACCATCATGCAGCTCGGGGCAGCGTCCAAGCTGTGGCTGTACATCTGGATAAGGTGCGAGGAAGCGGGCAGTAGGATTGACCTAAGCATCCGGGATTGCGAGCGTACCCTGGATGTTGTCAAAGCCAGTTACTACGCTTACCGGGAGGTCTTGGAAAAGCGCGGATGCCTGCACACGGACAAGAAAGGACGAGTATCCGTCAGTGTCTTGAGAGAGAAAACCTAGGTAAAACCTTCGGTTTGGACTCACAAATGGCTTATATGTCTGATATGGTAATGGAATCAGTACAACCATGCCAAAAGAAGTACTAGTAGTATAGGAGCTAGGAGCGTGTCGCGAAACAGGCCAGGTCTGAACGGCTTCGAGCCGGATTATGGTTCATTTTTCGATCAACCCGTTCTTCAAAGGCTGTGAGCTGGGGCAGCGAAGGCAAATTGAGTCTATTTCTTCCGATTGCAGTTTGGAGCCACGCAACGTCCGTAATTGCGGCTCCCGGGTGTTCGTCACTCTGCGCCATCCCAGGTAGGTGTCCAGTACTTTGTCGCGACGCCGTTAAACCTCGTCATCCAAGATTTTAGGCGGCTATGGTAGCCGTTGACATTTTGGATGTGGAAGATCGGGTTGATTTCGTGGACCTTGCACTTGGGTGAGATTACCCTATAGGGAATATTGAGGTCGTTGACAAATCCCCGGAGGGCACTACCGCCATCAATGCATAGGATGTTGTCGGCAGCAAGGGCCCCTTTGAGGACCTGCTTGATAGAAGCTTTGGATTGGTCGGGCAAGATGGCATCGAGCGTGTGTCCGTGGCGATCCCTGGCTACGAGCACCGGCACTTGCTCGCTTGAAAGCCCCCGCTTGGCGGCCTTGCCGCCACGCCGCCTTGGGGGTCTGGGGAGGCTGTGACTCCCCTTGAAGGACTCAAGGAAGTAGGTTTCGTCTGCTTCGGCAATGCCGTCGAGCTTGTCCGGCTTGTCGAGGGATGCTGCCTTGAGGAAGCGGTGCCGCCAGCGAAAGGCTGTAGTGAGAGACACACCGCACTTATCCGCCGTCCTTCGAAGAGGAAGCCCCTGTTTGAGAGCACTGGCCATCGTCAGCCATCGGTCCTTGTTGCGGAGGTGAGCCAATGGGGTTCCGGTGAGAGGATTGAAGGTCTTGCTGCAGGAAAAGCATCTGAATCTCTGAAGGTTGTTGGCTCTGCCCCATCTCTTCACATCTTTGACTGACAGCGAGGGCAGACAGGATGCTCCAAAAAGCGAGATTCAATTATGAAAACAACTTTCTCAAGATCTTGTTCCTCATCAAGCACCTTACGGACAATGGTCTTCTGCCCTGCTGATAGATCGTCAAGGCTTGCAATAAAGCGTTCGAACTCTTCTTGTCTCATGCGGCCTCCAGTTGCCCTCCCCTATACTGTAGGGAAAGAAGGGAGTCCTCGTTGGCAAAACCTGACATTTTTCCGGGAAAACCAGGTGTTTTACCCGAAAATGGGCGCACTTCTCCCCCGGTCCAGCCAAAGATGTCTCCAAAGCTTGAGGATGTTATGGGTCAGGCAAACGAGCTTCCATTCTCCCTTCACCTTGTCCAAGCCCCTGAGGAGGAAGGCCCGTATTCCTCTTGCCTCTTTGATCTGTCCGAAGACCGGCTCTATCGTTTCTTTTCGCTTGGAGTAGGTCTGTTGCCCCACTTTTGTCTTCAGTCTGCGCAGTGCTCTGTCAACGACGGAGGCGTTGTCGGGAATACGCCCACGAGGAGCCGGCGCCGGCGGGTCGCTGTGTTTGATGCGCTCACGCGGGATAAAGGGTTCCATGAATCCCTGAGCGACGGATTCCACTGCTTCCTCTGTGAAATACCCTGCATCGGCGAGAACGCGATCCGGAATTTCTCCAAGATTTTCCTCTATTTGTTCCAGCATCGGGACCAGTTGTTGCTTGTCGTTGGTTTGTTGGGTGACATCGGCGCACACAATCACCTGACTGGTGCAGTCCACGGCAGCTTGCGCATTGTATGCCTGGGTAAACGCCTTGGTGGCTCCATCGAGCATGATCCGACTGTCAGGATCCGTAAAGTTTCTCTGTTTCTTGGGTTTCGGCTTCACCTCAGGTGTTTCGGACGGTCCGGATCCACCCTCCTCAGGCGGCTTTCCATCCTTACCGCCCTTAGCTTTGCGGGTAGCGTCCTCACGAGCCTGCTCTTCAAGCGCCAGCTTTGCTTCTCGGATCTTTGCAAGCCGCTTCTCTTTGAATTGCAGTTCCTCCGGCAGCTCGTCGCCTCTCTTGCCTTTGCCGTATTTCTTGTCTTCTTGCTCGTCGAGGGCCTCGGCCTGTTTCAAAAGCTTGTCCACCTCACGGGCCAGTTCTTTCTCTTTCTTTACCATCCGGCCATAGCTCATCGCCTTGTGCTTGGATGCGTTGGCTTTTATCTTGGTTCCGTCAAGAGCCACATGCCCGAGCTTCACCAGCCCCGCCTCCTTGCATATCTCCAAGACCTGGACGAACAGACGGGAGATGGCCCTAAGATGACGCTTTCTAAAGTCCGAAATCCTGCTGTGGTCGGGATGGCTGTCACACGAGAGCACCCTGAAGGCAACGTCCTCATAGGTCTTCTGCTCTATGCGCCGGGAACTCCGAATCCCCGCGCAGTACCCGTAGAACAAGAGTTTGAGCATCATCGCAGGGTGATACGCGGGATGTCCCCCCTGAAGATGGAGGTATTCCTCCGTTATCTCTCTGACGTCCAACGTATCAACCACGTCGCTGATGAACAGGGCGAGATGATCCGGCGGCAACCATTTCTTGATATCTGGTGCAAGCTCTAATGGCTTGTCCGGCTCATACGCTATGAAGCGGTAGTCTCTCATGCGACCCGCTCATATCCCAACCTAACGAGACTGTAAAGCGTTAAGCGACAGCCTCCTAGTAGCACTGCCCCCGCCCCCCCCTCTCTTCCTACTGGTTGAGTGGTGGGCTACCAGGTATCAGATACCTATGTGTGCACGTATCCATACCAGTACGCATGAGATTGAACAGGTAATACACCTATGAGTGGATACGAGAATAGAAACACTAATAATAATATGTATATACAAGTATTTACACGTGTGGATGAATCCATAGACAAATGCATCGAAACCAGTGCTTCTGCACCCATAGCTGTCTCTCACCCGTTGGCCATACCCGATGGTGAAGGTGCCGGTTCCATACTCATGGGCATCTACGCTCCTGACCAAGCTCCTTTCTGTACAGCTTTGCCTCCAGAGGAGCATGAGAAATTCCTTGATACCCTTGTGATGGACACACCAGTAAGGCTCATAACGCATGATTTGAAGACTTGGTTGAAGCCTGTGTATGAACGTAAGGGTGTGGATACACGCTTATATAATAATATTAAGCGGTTTTCGTGCTCCTACTTGCTCGCTTACCTGATGGACCCTCCTGAGCGGATCGAAGGAGAGATAGAGGGAGATGTAGAGACCTCATTGTTGCTGGAGAATCTCGTGCTCAAGTATTTGGGCGAGCCGTACCCGAGGCTTGAGGCATCGCTGTACGCCAAAGATCCGGCGGATGCCTTGTATTGGCGATTATGGGAGGATGCCCGGTACATTGGGAGACTTTGGGATGCAATGGTAGGGTTGCTCTCCAAAACACCTGATGCTGAAGATCTCCTTCAGCTCTACCACGAGGTTGAATTGCCCCTCATACCCGCATTGTTGGATATGGAGTGCCGGGGTATCCGCGTGAACCAGCCGCGTGCGTTCAGAATGCTGGGGATCGTTGAGCGTGTGCTGGATTATCTCCGGGACAGGATCTCGAACTTTATGGGAGGCGCTCCCAACTTCAATCCGATGAACGATGACCATGTGGAGCAGTTTCTTATCCGTAGTTGCCGAGTGGATCTCCAGGGTCGCAGCATAAGTGACGACACCTTGTGGCAATTTGCCACCTCGAACCCAGCCGTCCCGTACATCGCCCGCTATCGGAAGATTGCCAGGAATGCAACGTTTCTCAGAACTGCCGCAGAATCTCCTTATGGTCTTGTCCATGCGACCTTCTCCCAATGCTCGACAAGTACGGGCAGGTTGGCAGTACGCAACCCCCCGCTCCAAGCCATCCGCCGAAATACCCGCAAGGTTTACCTGTTGCCCGATGAGGGCCATGTGATGGTGGAGGCAGACTATTCGCAGGCAGAAGCTCGTTTGCTTGCCGTGGCATCCGAAGCCCCAGTCCTTTGTGCGATTTTTGCTGATGATGGATCGCCGGAACTTGAGACGGCACGGCGTGGACATCTTGGCTCTCTCTATGCGTTGTGGAGTGAAAACCGGGATTTTCACCTGATCACGGCCCGCTGGTTGAGCCGCTTCCTGAACACCACCGTCACCCGAGACGACAGCAAGATGGTGATGTACGCCATCTCTTACGGCATGTCAGCCCGATCTTTGGGGATGGCGCTCCGGATCAGCGAAGATCAAGCACAAAACGTGATCGACGCCTTCTACGGGATTTATCCAGGAGTATGGGAGTGGAAGCAGCGGGTCATTGCCGACCTGACAAAGCAAGGCAAGCGGTTCGGCATTGCAAGCCGCTACCTCCGAACGCCTTCGGGCAGACGGCGAATGTTTGACCGATCCTTCACTGAATACGAGGGAGAGGAACGCCGAGCCATCAACTTCCTTTTGCAGGGTCAGGTTGCGGGCCTGATCAAGCAAGCTCAAGTCCGGCTGTACCGTGAACTCCTGCAAAGGAAGATGAAGACCCGCATTGTATTGCAGTTACACGATGCTCTGTATTTGAGCGTCCCCGAAGATGAGATCGGCTCTGCCTGTGATTTGATGGAGTCCGCCATGCTGTCAAGGTTTCCTGTCCCCAGTCTCGGCTACACCATCTCCATGCGGGTCCAGATCAAGATCCGCTAGTGAATGAGAAGTCAGTCTCATACCCGACCCTGAAGCCGCTTCAGTCCTCGTTGCCCACGCGCTCAAATGCTGCTCTGAGCTTGTACCCTCCATCCATCAGCCTCTTTGCTCGTTTGAGCAGTTCCACGTCCTGATCGGAGTAGACCCGTACCCAGGTCTCTCCGAACGATATGCGGCCTGGAGCTATGAAACCCAGCGATTCCCACCGGCGCAAGCTAGATTGGTGAATGCCGGTCTCTTTTGAAACTTCGTTAATTCCGTTCAAAATCATTTCTTTGTTCCTCCTGATAGAGTTGTTGTTAAAGGGAGCGAGATGTCGCTTCCCTAACCACTCAACCAGGAAGGCTAAAAGGGGGGCGGAAACGGAAATGGAATCAGCATGATTGTTGGCAGGCGCGAGGCTGCGGAACTGGTTCAGGAGCCAGGCTGACATGAGATCGACGCTCGCAAGTGTTACCATTTCATCCCATCCTAGGGGTGGATCGAATAGAGAATGCGCACCAAGAGAGCGCCGATCATGAGACGCGAGAGAACATCCCGACCATAACTGGGATTTGATGTGAGAAACCCATAGAGATTCCGAGCGCCTTTGCCTGCTCCCCCGAAATCGGATAGTTGCTCAAAGGAGTTTTGCCTTCCCCAAAAAAGGCGAATGGCTGCGGGCCGAGGAATCTTCGGCAATATTCCCCGATGTGTCTCAGCATTTTAGGGTAGCTAGGATAACTGCCTGTTTTGATTACTGCTTCCCCTGCCGTTTCAAACAAAGCGGAAAGGGTGTTTTCGCAGGAATGACCGCGGGAAGCTCTGAAATCGTATGCACCGACGAACCCATGGAGTGACATTGAGGGCAATGGGACGGGCGGGGGTGGTAAGGGCACCGGCAGGCTGTGTTCAGGTGAGAGGCCACGGCAAAGATTATGTTTGCCTGGAGGCCAAGTGGTGAGGTATGCTCAAGAAAAGGACACCACAGGCTTTCTTGTTCAACGTCAGCGAAAATGGGAATCGAAATGGGATTTTGTTAGTGGAGAGTTTGGGACGTTGAGATTCGACCATTAATGATCTTGACGTGCCTGTCGGCTCCGGATAGTTGGCTTGGGCCAGGAAGAGAAAGGAGCTGACATGGCCAGGGATGTGGTTGCAGAGATCCGGAGAGCTACCCGGAGGAAATTCAGGGCTGATGACAAGATTCGTATTGTGCTTGAGGGTCTGCGAGGGGAGATTTCCGTCTCTCACTTGTGCAGGCGGGAGGGGATCTCGCCGTCTCTTTACTACCAGTGGTCCAAGGCTTTTCTGGAAGCCGGGAAAAACGGACTAACAGTCGATACTAAGCGAGATGCAACCAGGGTGGAGGTCGAGCGTCTCAAGGATGAGAACGAGACGCTTAAGAAGGCGCTCGCTGAGACCATGCTTGATGTCCAACGGCTCAAAAAAAGTCTCGGCATGTGAGAGTGCGGTACCTCCGGATGACACCCGAAGAGAAGCTGGATATTCTCCGTGCTGTGGAGTCCTCACAAGTGACTCTAAAGGAGGCATTGATCCGTCTAGGCGTGCCGTTTTCCACGTACTATCGATGGAAGGCGAACCTTGAACGACATGGGATTGAGGGCCTCCGTGATCGTTCTCCGTTCAAGGGCAAGACGTGGAACGAGGTCCTCCCTCACGAGCAAGAGAGGATTTTAGAGGTCGCCGATCACCATCCCGAATGGTTCTCGCGGGAGATCAGCCTCCATATCTCAGACAACGACGATTTCACCGTATCAGAGTCTAGCGTCTATCGTATCCTGAAACGAAACGGTCTCATCAAGGCCTCTGGGAAAAAGACCTTTCCTGCAGGACCTGAGTATAGGGTGAAGACGAAGGGGATCAACGAAATGTGGCAGACTGATGCAAGTTACCTGCTCGTGAAGAACTGGGGATGGTATTACATGATATCCGTGCTTGATGATTTCAGCCGCAAGATCCTGGCCTGGCTCTTACAGCCTAGCATGGACACGGATGCGTTCAGTGAAGTCATTGAGTTGGCCTGTGAAGTAACCGGCATGGACCGTCTACCACAGGAACATCGAGCAAAACTCCTTTCGGATAGAGGTTCAGCACTCATCTCCAAGCCCTTTGGCGAATACCTCCAAGCCAAGGGGTTGGCCCATATATTCGCTTCTCCTTATCACCCTCAGACCAACGGGAAGATCGAACGGTATCATCGATCCTGCAAGGAGAAAATAAACCGGATCGTATGGGAGTATCCCGACGATCTTGTGCAAGAGATCACGAGTTTTGTCACCTACTACAACACGGGGCGCTATCACGAAGCCCTTGGCAACGTGACCCCTGATGACGTATACTTTGGCCGACGAAGCTATATTGGAGCGTCGCAAGAGCCTTAAACACGTAACTCTCATGCGGCGTAGGGACTTAAACCGAAACACCCCAAGACCATCATCTGGGGCTGAAACTCTCCGCTAATTCTGCCACCCAAAATTCCCACTTCTGCTGACGACATACACTACTCATGGCGTTTCGGCCTCATTCTCCCTTCTTGCTTCACGAAATCAACCTGGATCAGCACGACTGCGCCCTCTAATCAGCTCAGGAACCCGGATTGCCCTCCGGATTTTTACTTTTTAACTACGCCTAAAAGGGGAATTTTCTTTGAGGTGAGGAAGATTCCCTCGATCTTACTGCCTTAAACGCGAATTTGTAGAATTCCGTCGCCTGGAACTCGTCTCCAACGTGTGGCAATATGGTTCAGGAGCTTGTTTGCATCCGCTATTCTGCGGTTTCGGCAGAAGCCGACTTGCCGCCATCACCTGTTGCTTCACAAAGTTTCAAGAGTCGGTCCCACTTTTCATTCACTTTTCCTTGAATGTAGGCAATGAGCTTATCGTCCAGGTGGCGGTACCTGCCCTGACCCTTGAAATAGTCCCCGACAGGCAAGAGCTGCTTGGGCTTTCGGCTCATCTTCCAAACGCCGTTTTCGACTTCGTACAGGGGGAAGATCCCTGAATCCACGGCCAATTTGCCGTATTCAATCGATTTCTTGGGGGGGATCCTCCAGCCGGTAGGGCAGACCGACAAAACATGGAGGTAAGCCGGACCATCGACCTCTTTAGCTTTTTGAACCTTCTTGATCAAATCCGTGTAGTAGCTGGGGCAGGCCGTCGCCGCGTATGGTATGCCGTGGGCTGCTGCGATGGCTGTCATATCTTTCTTCCAAGTGGTTTGGCCGGATGGAGTGACCCTTCCTGGTGGAGACGTGGTAGTGGAGGCCCCGAACGGGGTCGAAGAAGAACGCTGCACTCCCGTGTTCATGTATGCCTCGTTATCGACGCACACATATATCACTTTGTGCCCACGCTCCATCATTCCCGAAAGGGCCTGAAATCCTATGTCGGCCGTCGCTCCATCGCCCCCCATCGCCAGAACAGTGACGTCTCGGTCCGGGATTCGCCCCTTGCGCCTCAACACTTTCAGTGCTGATTCTACTCCTGAGGCCACCGCGGCCGCGTTCTCGAAGGCCACGTGAATCCAGGGGATATTCCAGGAAGTTAAGGGGTACGGTGAAGAGATGATCTCCATGCATCCTGTGGCCATGGCCATGATCACGTCGGGCCCGATCGCTTTGAGCACGTGTCGGACGGCCAAGACTTCAGCGCAGCCCTGGCATGCACGATGCCCTTGGTTTATGTACTCTTCAGTAGGAAAATTCTTGAGAGGTTTCAATATCTTTTTTTTGCTTGCTTCAGCCATGGGATTCTCCCAGTAGATATCGATCGGCTAACCACGAACGCCATATAGGTGGTATCCGTAGGTGGACTCAGAAAGCGCCATGTGAACCATGTCTGAAACATCGTCCGGGGTGACGTCTCTCCCTCCAAGCCCTGCTATCATGCAGTGGATTTTTGGTCTTTGCGGTTCGTGATACATGACTGTCCGTAATTCCGAAGTCACTGGTGCATTCGTGGCGCCGAGGGACATGGACCGATCCAGAACCACAACATCTTTTGCCGGGGCTAGGACTTTTCGGATATCATCCATCGGCAAGGGACGTGAATTCCATTTACGACGTGGTTCGCGTTGCAGTTGTGTATGCGATGTGGCTGTCGGCGCAGATGCAGCTTCTCTTGTGCCTTAGGTATTATGACACACCCCCAGAGTGCATCGCCCTCGCTTCAAATCAAGTGTCTCTTGCGGTCCATTCCGCCCGAGCCGTCTATTGTGGATTCGTCGAGCCTGTCACAAGCGATTTACTTTCACTAATGTAACTGTGCTTCCTCTCTTGCATCCAGAACTCCGGCCCGCAGCGGGAGGTCCACTGGCATGTATTCTCCCTTTTCGTTCCTCACCTCTATCCGGCTGACCATGTCGACTTTAGGCGAAAGTCTTGCTTGCTTCATCTCATTGAAGGCCTCGATAGCCTCGTCAAGAGTTTCAGCAAAAACGTCCTGATGGTTTCTCAGTAACAAACCGGTACGCTTTCATGGCAACACCTCTCTGTAGGATTTGACAGCTGCGAATCGCCGATGTTTCCCCGCATTGAGGGCAGCTGCATGGAGCCCGAGCTCTGAAGTACTCTCTCTAAGTGTGCCTGAGGCTTAGCCAGATCAATTTTGACCGCCTCTTGCAGTGTGCCGATGAAAGACGAACGTCTGCCCGTCCTGGCTTACTCGCATCATATCCCCTCATAATCATGAGAATATATTTAAGGGTTTAGTGGGTAAATCCAGAGGGATAGAGATCAAAAGAAAGGAGACGCCCGTGAACCCATGCGTTTGGCAGATCGTCGTGCTGGTGGTCATTGAAGTGGCTCAAACACTGTCCGGTCCAATCCCGAACCCTTAACGGCAATTCCCCGATATGGAGACCGATGCTGCGAAAACCCACCTTCGCCGGAATGTGCGGAGTGCTCAAAAACCATCAATTCTCGTCTTCATTCCCGGAGTTTCAACGAATCTAAGGATGGGATCAGCCCTAACTCGCTGTCTTGATTGCTGCATCCCCTGCCGTTTCAAACGGGCGAAAAGGGTAATTTCGCAGGAATGACCGCAGAAAACTCCCGAATGGGCTACACCGACCGGAAAGGAACCGCTCCGTAAGCCTTCATGAGGCTAGGCGCACTTGCAACCCGCGCAGATTCACGGGTTCCTATGAGGTGACGTTCGGAAACGGTCCTGAAGCAAATCCGTTGCCCGGTCAAGTTGACAGCCACAAGAGCATGCGAACCAATCCTGTGCGACGAATTACCCGATTGGACCACTGAACTCACTTTTTTTAGAATGGCCCCGTCGTCCCCCTGCCATCTCGCGCAACGAGAACGCCGTAGACGCGTGGACGCAATTTGCGGATAGCTCACTCAGCACACCCCGAATCAGAAAATCGCGCAGAATTGTTCTCAGATGCTTTATAAGTCGTCTCTGATTTTGCCTTGGATTAACATCATGCTTGACCCATGAGCATGTGGCGAGGTACCCTCCAAACTACGATTGTATCCCCTGCTGAGGCAACGGGGTTGGCAATTTTGTCTCCGTAGGATTTCATTCAACGCAACGCGGCAGCTTTTTCGGGGTCAGACAAACTATCCGGCGACCGTTCACCGGTACCAAGACCCCCGAAATGGCAAGGCCGCCGCATGGTTGATCTGTGGCAACAAGGGCATCCGCCTCTCTTTGGCAGCGACCAGAGCCAACACTTGCAACACGGCGGTTAGGAAATCCCTGACAGCGTTATTGACATTTATCGTACCTTTATGGTATATTATAATTGGACGTTGAAGTGATTTCATACCTCCACAACTTCAACAGTACCTCGAATCACGATGGGATGAGGTTTAGAGGGGGAGATGGTCTCCCGCTCCATTCTCACCGGGCGCAGAGCCGCTTCAAGCCGGGTGAACCAATACCGAGGGAGTCCATTGTGGGCTGTGCCCAAAGCCGCGGCACAGATAGTCCACGCAACAAGAAAGGCCGTACACGTGACGGGTAAGGAGGAAATACTTTGCAGAGATGCAAAACGTGCGAAAAAGAGTTTAGCGCAAATCAGGTCATGACGTATTCTGTGTACGGGTACTGTTCGTGGGACTGCCTCATGAAACAGAAGACCCGCGGCAACAACCCGAACCGACCGAATCGCAGAACCAATGGTCAACGGAGTGAATACGGCCAGCGTGCCAAGTGGACCTACAATCACTGATCCCCATCACGTGACCATCCGATTCAGACCCATTTCTTCATGGTAACTTCCGCCTCATTGTCTGCGCGTGGAAGAGGAGTGGGGGGCGGCATCCATCCACTTGTGGCTTATAATGCTCGGTTTGGAGGACGTGGACCGTCCGGACCACCCTCGTGGTTTTGTTGTACCGGGTCGGTCGCGATTCCTGTGAACGGCAATGACTTAGGCCAAGCCACAGCCTGGCGTGAAAATACCCTCCGGGATTTTCAGCTATGCCTGGGTTTTGCAAGTGGCTAAGTGGACCTATTTGGACTGTCCACACGTATCAATTTCACACCCTTATCCCGGCATACTTGTGCTAAGACTAGCTGATATGGTGGGACGATAGCGGTGATCAAAGCGTTGAAGCAGCTAAGAAGACGGGATGCAGGCGTATAATGGTCGATTTTGGACCGACTACTCCCGTTGATCTTGGGGACTTTTTTGAAATGCGGCGGATCTAAGAAAGAGTCAGGGCGGTCAGACGCTTTCCATCCGGTTCTACTCTTCTCGGTGCGGGTAGCCTCCGCTCAAGGCCAAGACCCACTTTCCATCAGTGAAAAGCAGCCTGGCAGCCAGGTAGTCAAGCGGCAGCGTCAGCGGTCAGCAGTGAAGAACAAGGAACCGGTATTTCCGCCACTCGTGTGAAAACCACAGTTGAAGAATCTTTCCGATCTTTGTACGTTCTAGCTTCTTTTCTTTAACCTCCCATGCTGAACCTCTCGGCTTCCTGCCGAATAGTGAGTACCGCTAAAGCAACCCCTTGATGCACTCCCGCTCGCATCTTCCCTTCTTTTCTATATCTGAGGGTTTGTGGGTTTTCATTGATGGATAGAAAGAAAGAAGACGCCCGTGAGCCCGTATGTTTGGCGCACCCTAGTCCAGGCGGCCATTCAGGTCGCCGAGTTATTTATGGAAAGGTGGATATCAACCACAAAAAGGTCTGCATTATTCGCTCGATAATCTACCCTTTAAGTGCGTGTACCGCTTCTGCATTTTGTCATTTTTCACGGCGATGGCCAAGGCCCTCTTGCTCCCGACCAGGATCACCAGTTTCTTCCCCCGTGTAATTGCCGTGTAAATGAGATTTCTCTGGAGCATGACGTAGTGCTGGGTAAGCAAGGGGATGACCACACAGGGATATTCGGAGCCCTGGGATTTATGTACTGATACCGCATAAGCCAACACAAGTTCGTCCAGATCCGAGTAATCGTATGCCACCGGCCTGCCGTCAAATAATACGGTCACTTCTTGGTCTTCCGTGTCTATCTTTAGTATCCGCCCGATGTCCCCGTTGTAGACATCCTTCTCATAGTTGTTCCTGATCTGCATGACCTTATCGTTGATCCGGAAATTCCTGCCGCCGCGGGTTATGCCGTCTTCCCTGGGATTGAGGAGCTTCTGAAGCTCTATGTTGAGATTACGGGTTCCAACGGAACCTTTATTCATGGGGCTGAGGACCTGGACTTCATCAACCGGATCTAACCTGAAGGCCCTTTGAATTCGTCCACCGGCCAGCTCCAGTATCACTTGCAGGGCCTCTTCCGGTTCATCCTTCTGGATAAAGTAGAAATCCGTAGGGGCCGTTGGGGGAGGTGCCCAACGCAGGCATCAAGCCTTTGTTAATGAGGTGTGCGTTGACGATTATGGAACTGCCTTTAGCCTGCCGGAATATTTCCGTGAGGAACACCACGGGCACGGCTCCCGATGAGATGATGTCTTTCAGTACATTCCCCGGACCCACCGACGGGAGTTGGTTTACGTCCCCTACGAGAATAAGGGTGGCGTGGATCGGTACAGCCTTCAAGAGATGGTGCATGAGTACCGTGTCGATCATGGAAGCTTCGTCCAGTATCAACAGGTCACATTTGAGAGGCTGTTCCTCGTTTTTCTGAAAGCCGCGCTTTTGGGGGCTGAACTCCAGCATCCTATGGATGGTCCGGGCTTCGTGTCCTGTAGCTTCGGTCATGCGCTTTGCGGCCCTGCCGGTGGGAGCCGCCAGCAAGATGTCCACTCCCAGTCTGCCGAAGATCTTCAGAATGGCATTGATGATGGTGGTCTTTCCTGTTCCCGGCCCGCCGGTGATCACCATGACTTTGTTGCTTGTGGCACATTTGATGGCTTCAATCTGGTTGGGAGCCAGGGACAAGGACAATTGACCCTGAACCCACTCCACAGCCTTGTGCGCGTCAATCTTTCTTCTTCGGAGAGGAGCGGATAGGAGAGATTTCAGCCGGAACGCTATGCTCTTTTCGCATGCGTGGAACGTGGCCAAATACACGGCAGTCTGGTCACCGGGAGGGCTCTCTCCATCTTCGTGCAGGTATTCAAGGACCACTTTCTTCTCTGACACGAGGGCTCCCAGCCCACTCAGGGCCACCTCGTCGATCCACTTGCAGCATCTCACGGCTCTTCTCTACAAGGGCTTCGTATGGGTAGTAGACATGGCCTTCATCCGCCAACTGGTTCAGTACGTAGATTACCCCGGCCGCAGCCCGTACAGGCGAATCTTTGGCAATGCCCAGATTCTCTGCTATCCGGTCCGCGGTGATGAATCCAATGCCGAAAACATCCTCGGCCAATCTGTAGGGATTCTCCTTAACCACGTCGATGGACTGCTGGCCATACTGCTTGAAGATCTTGGCGGCAAAGGTCGAACTCACCCCGTGGCTCTGGAGAAAGAGCATTACCTCTCGGATTTCCTTCTGGTCCGCCCAGGCTTTGGCTATCATCTTCACCCGCTTCGGACCGATGCCCTCCACTTCCAGCAACTTCTCAGCGTCCTCCTCGATGACCTTGAGAGTATCCTCCTTGAACTGCTTTACCATTCTCTTGGCCATGACCGGGCCGATGCCCTTGATGAGTCCCGAGCCAAGGTATTTCTCTATTCCCGCAACGGTGGCAGGAACAAGAGTCGTGTACCGGAATATCTTGAACTGCTCTCCGAATTTGGGATGATTGATCCATTCACCGGTGGCACGGACAACCTGACCGGGTGTGGGAGCCATGAGTGTGCCCACGAGAGTTACAAGATCATGGTAACCGGTGACTTTGAGTTTTGCGATGGTGAAATCCGTCTCGTCATTGTAGAAGGTGACACGCTCTATCTGACCCTGCAGGGTGGACAGGCCGGATTCATCGGTATTGGTGGGAGAGGACTGAGGGCGCATGCTTACTCGGGTTCTTTAAGACGACATTTCCTAGGCATTGGGCCGGAGACCCGGTTCTAACCTAGCAAGAAGCCTGGTTAATTGCATCATAACCGGGGAGTGATCTTAACAGACAACATAAGACTTGAATACTACGGGTTGATCTTCAAGGAAAGCGATAGGCAAAATCTGGTGGACAAGCTTCACGCGACGCGGTAAAACGGGGGCCATCGCAACAAAACAAGCAGTCACAGGCTGCCTCACCTGAACCCGGGGAGTCAGGAAACACCCAAGAATGATGTCTTGGTTCGTGTATATTGTTAGATGCTCGGACAACAGCCTGTATTGTGGGACTACTACTGATTTGGACCGCCGTGTCGCAGCGCATAATTCGGGAATGGGGGCTAGGTATACTCGTTCAAGGCTGCCTGTGCAGTTGGTGTGGCACTTACGAACAACGAGCAAATCGGAAGCATTCAAAGAAGAATTCAGGATTAAACGGCTACAGAAAGCCCAAAAGCAGCTTCTCGTGGCCTCGCACCCAGACGGGGAGCTCGAATACTCAAATCTGGTAGGAGGTATTACGATGAACAAGGCTGAACTGGTGTCGAAGTTGGCGGAAGATACGAAAGTAACCAAGAAGGTCGCCGCAGCAATGCTGAACGCACTGGTGAAAACACTTCAGGCGGGCCTCAAGGACGGTGGTAAAATACGGATCGACGGGTTGGGTACGTTTGCAGTTGTGGACAGAAAAGCCCGCGCTGGTGTGAATCCACGCACGAAAGCCAAAATAAAGATCCCAGCTACCAAGGCACCGGTATTTCGGGCAGCAAAAGCATTAAAGGAAGCTGTGAAACCGATTTCGCAGAAGCTGATTGAACTTCAGACTTCTCCTGAGTGACCTTCGCCACCACTGACCTGGACCGCCGGATTGAAGCACACAACTCTGGGACAGGGGCTAGGTACACTCGATCAAGGCTCTCAGTGCAGCTGGCGTGGCAATGACAGATGGAGAGCAAATCTGAGGCATTCAAAGAGGAATTCAGGATTAACCGATTGCAAAAGGACGAAAGGAAGCTTCTCGTAGCCTCTCACCCAGGCTAAGAGCTTCAAGGCTCATATTCCACAAGGAGGTATTGCGATGACAAAGGCGGAACTCGTGCAGAAATTGGCGGAAGAGGCGAAGGTTACCAGGAAAGTGGCAGGAGAAATGCTCACTTCTCTGGTGAAGACTTTGCAGTACCAATTGAAGAAAGCTGGGAAGATACGGATTGACGGTTTAGGTACATTCGCGGTTGTCGACCGAAAGGCACGCAATGGCGTCAACCCGCAAACGAGAGCCAAAATAAAGATTCCGGCCTCCAAGGCTCCTGCATTTCGGGCAGCGAAACCCCTCAAGGATGCTGTAAAAGGAGTGACTAAAAAGCCAGCTAAAAAGGCCAAGTAATCAATTGTAGCCCACTCCCGTGGGCCGATTTGCTTCCATAAGAGCCTTGCTGAGTCGAGGCAGTGGATAAGTTTATCCTGACAGCCCCTGGCAGCGTCTTGTGACATCGAATGGCCTTATGAGTCGGAAAACTATTCACGGGATAGTTCATAGGCTGTTCAACGGAAGACCAAGCGTTAACTTAAGTATAGGTATATCAATATGTTATCCTTGTCATTTCTATGGGAGCACGAATTAAGCGACCCACCTCCAAGGCTCCAACTGGACTTCCGAGTTCCCTGGCAAATAGCCCCCCTACCTATTTTATTCAGTATCCATGCCTATTTATTAACCTTCCCAGTCATTGACGTTCCCAGAGCTTATGAACTGTAATCTGTCGGCCATCGGTGTACGCTCGTTTTTGCCGATATGAGCGAATGCCTCTGAAAGGCGGGGCAGGTGTACACTTGTCTATATATTTATATATAGATAGAGAAGCGATATAATGAGACCATTCCCTCTTTGTGGTCACATGTTAGCGTTCGCCGAGCACCATTCAAAAAGAAAATCCGTCGGTACGTCCTCGCACAATAGTTTTAGCCCGCAGGTTACCTATACCTGATCGGGCACGAACCATCCTCTGACAGGGGTTCCAGAGTTATCTTTGCCTTCGAATCGAACCACTTTCTTCAGAAAATCTGAGACTTCCTGAGCGTTCAGGCACTCCTCGATCTCGCAATCTCCTTCGGTCTGGCATTTCTCGCACGCGTGGGACCACGCCCACTGAGCCATTTGCTCGGGGTTCATGACCTTCCCTCCTTTGAATAACTTTGTTCTTTGACGACCATAGCCCTTTCTCTTGGCCATGCTCAACATCGGCAATGAACATCTATGTACCCTTGATGCAGCCACGAAAGTTTGGATTCCAGTGCCAAAGCGATGAGCAGACTGACTAAGCATCCTTTCTTCTTTGTCTCATTTCTTCTTTACCCCTCTTAGATTTGAGGGTTAGTGGGTTTTCATAGAGGGATAGAGATCAAAAGAAAGGAGGCGCCTGTGATGCCATATGTTTGGCAGATCGCTGTGCTGGTCGTCATTGAGGTGGCTCAAATTGGGATTGCCTACTGGATTGATCAAAGCAGGTGGCCGGAGAAAATGACCGAAACATGAAAGGAGGTCCAAGAATGCCCACGTTCAAAATCAACTCGGAGCAGCCCCATTATCAAAATGGGCGGTTGGTGAAAAAGGTTAAGACGCAGCATAACATCGACCTGAGCACTTTTGATTGCGCAATCGTCGGGCTCAGTGTGGCCCGTTTGTTGGGAATGCTGGCCGTGGCCTTGATTTTCAAAAGCAATCCATACCGGCTGCCTTAACCGTTCGATGAACATGGGGAGACTAGCAGATGGAATATCGTCGAACAGAGCTCACCGAGTGGTATGACAAGGAAGGGCGAGTGCGAAAGCGGCGCATCAGAGAAGACAGATTCGTTCTTTCGAGCTTGGGAGCTGAACAAGGTGTGCAACTCCCTGGTCAAGATTTCTGATGATGCTTCAAGAGCGATAGTAGCCTCCAGCGGAAATCATTACCTGCCGAAATAGTCCGTTCAAGTATCGCCCTCCAGCAAACCAACAGAAACCGCACTTCGCCCACATGCACGCCCGCATTAAATCTAAAGATAAACAGAATACATCAAGAAAGGAGCATCACTATGGGCACAAACGGAAATGGTCAGTTTTTGGAAAGCGAGCTGATCCATCGCAAGGTGAAAGTAGACAACGAGTGGCAGACAAGGACCTTCCCGGTGGTCGGCGGTCGCCTGCGAATCCTCCACGAGAACAATGATCACCTTGGCATCCAGACTGAAATCATAAGGCTGGACCCTGATTTCGTAGTGGTCAAAGCTGCCGTCGAGAACCAACGGGGAAAGTTCAATGGCACGGGAACAGCGTCGGGTCAAAGAGATGCAAAACTGGCAGACTCGTTGGTTGAATTGGCTGAAACGAGAGCCATTGCTCGGGCGCTGCGCTTCGGCGGGATAGGCGTCGAGTACACCGGCGCAGAAGAAGTGTCCCACGTGGCCGCCGCAGACTCTGAAAAAGAGCAAAGCCGCAGCAAACAGCCCGCACCGGCATTCCCTGAAGACAATGACAAGGGCAAAGTGGCAGCGAAAGCGACAAGCGGCGCTACGGCTGACACAGGATCAAAACCGAAAAGTTGCGGCAATGGTCAGGCAACCCAGGCGCAATGTCGAGCGCTCTATGCCTTGACCAAAAGAGCAAACTATCACGAAGCAGACATTGCAGAGATGCTTGCCCGCTTCGAGGTTTCCCGCTTCGAAGACCTTTCCCGCGAATCCGCATCGCAGTTGATCGGCCACCTGCAAACCCAAGTCGCTGCATAAACCCACCAGACAAAGACAGCCATAAAATCCAAAGGGCGGGACGGGACAGGTATGTACTCGTCCTGCCAAATGAGAGGAGGAGAACTATGTACAGAGTTATTCGTCTATTCTGGCCCTCGCCATCCAAGCGAGAGATCGTGAAGACAGGCATTCAGAGACTGGCCAGCAAGGGAACCATGGTGATGAACCGGCTCCGCTACATCAAAATAGGGAGGCGAAAATGAATGAGCAAACGCAAGAGAAGCCCCACTTGTCCTATTCACAGATCAACACGTATCTCACGTGTCCCTTGAAATACAAATTCCACTACATCGACCAGATAGAGCCGCCTTTTGTTGCCTCTGCACTGGTTTTCGGCTCCTGCATCCATGAAGCCGTGGGAGCCTTCTATCAGAGCTGTCTTGAGGGAGACCCTCTATCCCCCAGTCAGGTTCATGACGTTTACCGTCAGGCGTGGGAGAGCCATTCCAAGGAACAACCGATACGTTTCTTCAACGGTGACGCCGCGGAATCTCTCACGACAAAGGCAAAGCGGATGCTGGATGTGTTCCATGAGGTCATTCGATCCGACCGTCCAGATCATCGGGATCGAGGAACCCTTTGAAGTGGATCTGGGTAAGCGTATTCCTCCGCTGGTTGGTTGGATAGATGCGGTGGAGCTGGCGCCGGATGGAACGGTCAGTGTCATTGACCTGAAAACAGCTTCCAAACGCTATTCAGATAATACCGTCCATTCCAACGTACAGCTTACCTGCTATTCGCTGGGGGCTAAAGTCCTTGGCTTCAATGGAGATACCCGCTTCCGCCTCGACGTGCTCCTGAAGACTCAAAATCCGGAGCTGATACGGTACGAGACAACCCGAACGGATGCTGATCGCGAACGCTTCCTGAAGCTGGTCAAGAGCGTGTGGCAGGGAATCAAGAAGGAAGTCTTCTTCCCGAAAGCGGATTGGCAATGTTCGCAGTGCGCCTATGCTGATCATTGTAGGGACTGGTAAACGAGGGAACACCAGAGAATTCCTGGCCAAGCTGCGGAACATGTTAGAGGAGAGACTGCACAAGCGGTCTCTTTTTCACGCCTACTCTCCCACCATAGACCACCCAGCCACTTATCTACACTTGCGTTAACGTGGAAGGCCAAGGGGGCATGAAACTGACACACACGTAAGAATCAATAGAATAGAATACTTATACCTATAGGGTTATAGAGACTGAAGAAATCAACACACGTCTCTGAACAAAACTCTGGAGGTGCATGATGGAATTGTGCTACAGGAAATCCCGTTGATGGACTGCTTGCTTCTTCTCGGTCTTGGTGCAGGTGGTGGATATTTGCTCAAGAGAAAGAGCCCGGAACAGATCGCCGCACGAGAAAAGGAGAACATTCGTCAACATGAACTGGAAGTAGCCGAGGTCGAAGCCGCCAAAGTCAAGGCTGCCAATGATGCTACCGTGGCTCTTATGAGCCAGAAGCACGACTCGTATCGCAAGGCTGCCGAAGGTCTGGGCAAATCTTTCCACAGCAATCCGAACGTTGACCCGGCGGACGCCCAAGCTGCTCTTGTGGCGTTGGCAAAGAACTTCGGGATCGTCACCTGAGAGCCGTTACATAGGAGCCCTGCCTCGAAAGAGGCAAGGGCTCTGACGGATTTCTGGAGCGGTTTCTTTGTGCCTGTCGGAACGTTTAGCGATGGGACAAACCCCGCATCACTGCTGAGAAAACCCCTATACCCCCTATACTCTTCCGAGAAATATTCGTTCATTTTTCCAGCAGTGTCCTGGCTTTCTGAATGTTCGAATTCGGGCCAACTTTAAGGATGGGATTGCCAAGTGTCCGTGAGCATGCGGGCTCAGCCGACCTTTGTCGGGGGTACCCGGCAGTTCTGGGTCCCACTCGATCAGATACAGCTGCTTTTCAGGTATGAAAACGTTACAAGTCTTCCCATACTCGTGCCTCTGATTGGCCAACCGGTTTCGTCTGCCTTGGCATCTTGCTGAGATTCTATTACGCCGAGAGGGTCTCGTTACATCCATTCCCCAAGGCTTTGACGAGAAATCGCGAAATTCAAGTCTAAAATGAATTCTAGGGGTTTTTCAGATCTTAGGCAGGGAGAACTCCTTCAGAAATGTGCGCGTTGTCGTATCTCGTTCTCGGTCGCGCGAGAAGGGACATAAGATATGCGCCGCAACACGAGGGCCAAACCCCGCCTATCTCAAGCCCGAGCAGTTTTAACGAGGCCCTCCGCCCGTGTGGAGTCCTTTCATGATGGCTAGGAATCCATTCTTGACGACTATTCCGCCTGGGTTCAGTTTTGTTATGGCCATCAGGCAGGGCATTCCGTCCATGAGCGTCAATCTCAGCACATACCACTAAATCTGGGGCGAGCCACAAGTTTCATGTTCATCTCTGGGGTATCAATCTCCTTTTCGAGGGCCTTCTACAGTTCCAGTTTTTAGGTTTTCTTGTGGTAAGTTCATCAGAGCAATAATATACTGGCTCCGGTTGCGGTTTTTTTGGGGCAGCGAATTGATGAGGATTGGTCCCAGCCAAAATCAGTATTCTTGCCCTCTTCAGGCCCCAGCGTCTTTGACTGGAACCGCTCCATTATGTAGGATGAATCGGGGGAGAGTGCCCGTTAGTTCAATACACTCACTGCCCAACAAAGTGGTTGCAGCTACGGCAAGCGGTGGAGGTGTCTACCCATGCGGGAAGAACGTAAAACCAAGGAGCAGCTCATAAATGAATTGGTGCAGCTTCGCGTCCATGTATCCGAGTTGGGAGCAGCAGAACTTCAGCGTGGTGCAGCGGAAGCGAAGTTGTCGGCCGAGTTGAAGAAATTCCAGGCACTTTACGATTTGGCCGTGGCCATGACAGCAGCGCTAAGCCTTGATGAGAACCTCTCGCTCTTGGTGACTAAAGCCAGAGAGTTGCTTGACGGTGACGTATCTTACATTGCGTTGCGTGATGATGAAGCTATGGACGTCTGCATGCATACCTTGTCGGGCATTAATACTGAGGAGTTCAAGAAACTGCGGGTACCCTTCGGTGCGGGACTGGGAGGAAAGATTGCTACAACGGGCAAGGGCTATATTGTTGAAGACTATTTTCGCGAAACCGAACCACTGCTCCACGATGTCGTACGCGGGGAAGGGCTCATATCGGGTGTGGCAGTACCCGATTCAAATGGGCATGACAAATCTTGGGGTTCTCTATGTCTTCAATAGAACCAAATCTTCGTTTACCGAGTCTGATTTGAACACCCTCTCCCTCCTGGGAAATCTTGCTGCGATTGAAATAACACGTGGCCAGACCAGCGCGGCATTGTGGCAAGCTCATAACGACCTCGAACGCCGGGTCGAGGAACGAACTTCAGAACTCCAGCGGTCAAATCAACAATTGAAGAAGGAAATCGCTCAGCGAGAGTCGGCAGAAGAGGCGTTGCGAGAATCCGAAGAGAAATATCGCATGGTGGTGCAAAACGCTCATGAGGGGATTTTCATCGCGTCCGAGGGGATGTTTCGATTCCTTAACCCCAGGTGTGTGGAAATTATGGACCACCCTGAAGGAGAACTGTTTTCCAAGGCATTTACTGAGTTCATTCATCCAGATGATGCAGAGATGGTACTTGAACGGCACTACCGGCGAATAAAGGGAGAAGACATCCCCAGTCGTTATCCATTTAGAATGGTGGACCGGTGCGGAAATGTGAAGTGGGTCGAGATTGATTCTGCGCTGTTCACATGGCAAGGACGGCCTGCCGCGATGGGGTTCATGGCGGACATTACTGAGCGTACACGAATTGAGGAGGAATTGCGCAAACACCGCCACACCCTAGAAACAATGGTGGAAGAACGAACGGCCGCGTTAAAAAAGGCCAACGATCAGCTTGTACGGGAGATTAACGAACGCAAGAGAACTGGTGACGCACTGTGCAAGAATGAGCAAATGTTGAACAACATATTGTCCGCCTCGCCGATCGGTATAAGCTACTTTGAAGACGGAAAGGTCAAGTGGACTAATGAGGCGATGGTGAACATTTTTGGCGAGGACCAACAGGAAGATTATCAGGACAAAAGCCCGCGAGAATTCTATTTTTGCGAGAAGGAATACAAGCGAGTTCGCGATATATTTTTCAAGAACCTGGTGAAAGGTAAGCCGGCGCAGGTCGACGCAAAATTCAGACGAAAAGACGGACTAAAGTTTGATGGCCAAATAAATTTGAGCGCTCTTGATCCGTCTAATCCGAGAAAAGGAACGATTGCAACAGTTTCCGATATATCGCGCAGAAAACTCGTTGAGAGCGCGCTACGCGAAAACGAAAAAAAATACAAGAGATTGTACGAGGAATCAATTAGAGCCCAGGAGATATACAGATCACTCCTCAATTCATCCGCTGATGCCATAGTAATTTACGATACGAAAGGACGAGCAAAGTATTTGAGTGATTCATTTACCACCATGTTAGGCTGGACCATGGAAGAGGTTGAGGCAAAGCAAATACCGTATGTTCCAGAATCGGAGCGAGAAGTCACTATGGCCCGTGTTGACGAGGTCTTTCGTGAGGGTATAGCCGGGAGTGGCTTCGAGACCAAGCGGCTTACCAAAGATGGCCGCATCTTGGACGTCAGCCTTAGCGCATCGCGTTATCATGATCATGAGGGTAAGCCCGCGGGCATGCTGGTGATCCTGCGAGACATTACAGAACGTAAGCAAGCTGAGGAGGCACTGGCTCAATCGGAAAAGCAACTGCGGCTACTCTCGGCACAACTTCTTACGGCACAGGAAAAGGAGAGGAAGCGGCTCGCCGGGGAACTCCACGACGGGATAGGGCAATCGTTGACCGCCATCAAGTTCAGATTGGAAAATGCTATCAAACAGACAAGTCAAAGTGTAGAGCGGGAAAATGTTGAGTCACTGGAGGCTATGATCCCTGTGATTCAGGACGCTATTGAAGAAGTGCGCAGAATCTCGATGGATCTGCGGCCGTCAATCCTGGATGACCTGGGTATATTGGTAACCATCACATGGTTTTGTCGCGAATTCCAGTCAATATATTCGGCTATCAGAATCGAGAAGCAGATTTGCCTCGAAGAAAATGAAGTTCCTGAACCCCTGAAGATCGTCATATTCCGAATTCTGCAAGAAGCCTTGAACAACGTGGCCAAGCACAGCGAGGCGGACTTCGTTCGCATTTTTCTTGAGAAAAAGGGTGAAAGTATAGAATTAAGTATCGCAGATAACGGTGTCGGATTTGATCACGATCGTGTGTTTGCTGCAGAAAATGGCGGGATAGGATTCGGCCTTGCCAGCATGAAAGAACGGGCGGAATCGTTTGGTGGGGCGTTCCATATAGAGGGCGGCGGCGGGGGGTGGACTGTCATTCGGGCCTCGTGGTCGGACGATTCATCCAAGCCTATTCGCAAATAAGCCCTTGTTTCATGGCAAAAGCCGTCACGGCCGAGACACTATGAAGGTCCAACTTTTTCATCAGGTTGGCACGGTGCTTTTCGGCAGTCTTGACGCTGATACAGAGGAAATCGGCGATCTCCTTGTTCTTATGACCTTCTGCAATAAGCTTAAGAATCTCCCTTTCGCGGGGAGTGAGAGTATCCCACGAGGATTCAACCTTGAGGCTTCTTTTACCTTCCAAATATCCTTCTAGGACAGTTTCGGAAATGGCCGGGCTGAGATAGGGCTTTCCCATCAAAAGTGTTCTTATGGCATTAACCAACTCGGCGTGCGTGGCGTCCTTTAAGACATATCCGTTTGCACCAGCCTGAAAAGTCGCAAGAATATATTCCTCGTTCTTGTGCACAGTCAGCACTAATATCCTTGTCTCAGGCCTACGCTTTCTTATTTCTCGGATAGCTTCTATGCCATGCATTCTTGGCATAGACAGATCCATCACGACAATGTCGGGAGTCAGATTCTCTACACACTGGATGGCTTCCCGGCCATCTTGGGCTTCTCCAACAACTTCAAAATCCTGATCGGAAGAAAGCAAAGATTTTAAGCCTTCTCTGACAATCGTGTGGTCTTCCACTATGATGATGCTATGTTTTCTTTGCATCTTGAGCTAGCCCAGAGCAAAATCACGTTCTTTTTGAGAAACAGGCGAGTTGGCGGATAGTCTTCACGTTCTCGCATAACCGGCGCGACCGGCAGCCATAGTGTACCGCATTCCTCGCCTAACAGCAAATCTCAATACAGTCGGGCACTGAAAATACAGTCTTCCCCCACGTAATATGAAGTACATACCCCATACACCAGTCTAGAAGTCCCCGGTAATATGACATTGGGGATCGGTCCCAGTCTTTCTTGGAGATTCCGACGATCGCCCTTGAAATAGGACATTTCGGACGATACCCTGACGATAAATTCGTCGGTCTGAGTAGATCAACATGTTTACCACCTTAATTGTGGAAGACAATAGTACCTTCCGGCAATCACTTAAGGACATGTTGCGCGAACGATATCCCATCATGAAATTTGGGGAAGCATCAGACGGTGCTGAAGCGCTGCAAATAATCAAGACCCTTCTGCCTGATCTCATTTTCATGGGAATAAGGCTTCCCGGGGAAAACGGCCTGGAGATCACCAGAAAAATAAAGCGAGATTATCCTCAAGCACGGGTCATCATTCTGGCAAATTATGATCTGGCTGAATATCGGGACGCCGCGTATCGGTACGGCGCCGATTTTTTTCTCCCCAAGAACTCATCAACGTGGGAAGAGATAACAGCGCTGGTCGAATCGATCTTCTCCAAAACTTGCACTTCTGCCCCTGGTGTCGGCACTGAGGATTGCTGACAGATACCCTGTGCAGGACATTCAACCCTGTTTTCAGTTCCCGACCTTGCTCTTTTTCCATGCTCAAGGGAGAAAAGGCCTTTTCCCATTTCTGGAGGCGAAGACAACCCTAATTGCCTCTACAGGGTAACATACCATCGAAATACAGTATTTGCATCGAGACAATACAGTGTTTGCCCCATTTACTGATCTCGGCGGTTTCGAGCATGCTCACACAAAGGTTAAGGGTCATTCCTAACCGAACAACGACTATCCGTTGCGGCCTCGAAATTCGCAGGACCCTGCAGGTTGGTAAGGGAACCGAAATCAAGATGCTCAGGGCAACGACAGTTGGGTGCCCAAGTGATGTTGGCAGCGGAAGATACGGTGGACATCGTTCCTCCAGATTATAGTTAGCGGCCTGGCCGCAGGTGGGGTTTATGGGCTGATCGCTCTGGGATTCGTCCTGATTTACAAGGCCACGAGCATCCTCAACCTTGCCACCGGGGAATTCATGACGTTGGGGGCTTTCATCTGCTTCAGTGTCATGACTCAAGTTTCCGCACCGTTTTCTGTGGCCTTTATCGTAACTCTTGCCTTCGCAAGCTTGTTGGGAATCATTGTCGAGAGAGTGGTGCTGCGACCGCTTATCGGAGAGCCCATCATAGCGGTAATCATGGTGACCATCGGCCTCGCGAGTATCCTCAAAGGGCTGACCCACATGATATGGTCACCTCAATACCGGGCCTTTCCACCGATCTTTCCTCCCCAGCCCCTTGATCTGGGATTTGCCATTGTACCCTCAGGTTTGATGTGGGGATTCATTTTCGCTGTCCTGTGCACCGCAATCTTCACGGTGATATTCCGATACACTCGCACCGGCTTGGCCATGAGAGCTACGGCAGGTAATCAGCAGGCAGCCTTATCCATGGGGATCAGCGTCAAGCGAGTCTTTGCCCTATCCTGGAGCTTCGCTGCCATCACCGCTGCCATAGGCGGCATCATAATCGGAAACATAAGCGGTATCAGCATCCATCTCGGCCACATCGGGCTCAAAGTCCTTGCCGTTATCATTCTCGGCGGACTGGACAGCATAATAGGGGCTATCGTTGGAGGATTTATCATCGGCATACTTGAGAACTTTGCCGGGGTCTATCTCGACTCTCTTGTGGGAGGAGGCATCAAAGAGGTGGTCCCCTTTGTGGTCCTGGTCATAATTCTTATGATTCGACCTTACGGCATATTCGGTCGGGCTATCATAGAAAGGGTCTGACCGGCTCTCAGGCAAATAAAGGCAAATTATGCGTTGCGGGGACCTCAAAGAATCCTATCTAGAAGACGAGAAGATCTTCCAGAGTGTTTTCGTGAAGTTCTGGTTGGTTTTACTTTTCGCAGTTCTCATATTGTTCCCGCATTTCTGGTTCGTCGATTCCTACTGGTTGTACATAGCTAATATTACGGGGTTCGCGGTCATTGGGGCTGTTGGCCTGAATCTCTTAACCGGATTCACGGGCCAGATATCCCTCGGTCACGCGGCCTTCATAGGGGTAGGCGGGTATGCCACTGCGATCCTCATAACACGCTTGGGCGTGCCGTTCTGGTTCGCCTTACCTGTCGCGGGCTTGATATCGGCTGCGGTGGGGTTGATCATCGGTATTCCTTCGCTTCGCGTAAAGGGGCTCTATCTGGTCATCGCTACTCTGGCCGCCCAGTTCATACTTGATTTTGTCTTCGGCCACTGGGAATCCATGACCCATGGAATTCGCGGCATAAACGTTCCACCGCCTCATATAGGGAGCTTTGTCTTTGATACCGAAAAGAGCTTCTACTACATCACTTTGACCCTTGTGGTAGCAGGTGTGGTTTTTGCCCGGAACGTGGTCCGCACAAAATGGGGGAGAGCGTTCGTAGCCATACGCGACCGGGATCTCGCGGCGGAGATCATGGGAATCAACCTGTTCAGGTATAAGCTCGCCGCGTTTGCGCTCAGCTCCTTTTACGCGGGAATAGCCGGAGGACTCTGGGTGAGCTTCATGAAAGTGGTCACCCCGGAGCATTTCCCGTTTTCACTGTCTATACAGTACCTGGCTATGGTCATCGTGGGAGGTCTCGGCACCGTTCTCGGTTCAATACTCGGAGCCATATTTATGACTCTGATCCCGGAATTGCTGAACGTTCTGAGCGGCTCCACAAAACACCTCTTCCCGGGCATGGACCAACTCTTCATCCCCATGAAGGACGTTGTCTTCGGCGTGCTCATCGTGGGTTTCCTGATTTTAGAGCCGCATGGCTTGGCTGAAATATGGCACCGAATCAAAAACTTCTTCACCTTGTGGCCGTTTTCGGTACTGAACGGGTTTGAACACGGCAAGTTCAATCATGAAAGGAGAGCTGATCTATGAGAGGCAAAAACCTGATGGTCGGGCTGGTGGCGATTCTGGCATTCGCGGCTCTGAACGTCCCTTGTCTCGCTCAAGACGAGATCAAGGTTGGGGCCGTACAGCCGATAACTGGCCGATTCGCCTTTGCAGGCGTCAATATCAACGCGGGCCTCGAAGACGCGCTGATGATTGCCAACGAAGAGGGCGGGATCAACGGAAAAAAGATTAAGTACATTATGGAAGACGGCCAGTATCAGTTGGACGTGGCCACCGCCGCGTTCAAGCGGATCATGTCACGTGACAATCCTCTGGTCATGTACGGAGAGAGCACAGGACTGGGTAAAGCCATGTCCCCGGAAATCAAAGACCGTTACAAAATCCTCTACAGTTCTACATCCTTCTCCGGCGAGCTTGCAGACCCTGCGGCCAATCCGTACATATTTGTCCCGGGTCCGACTTATGGCGACATGTTCGGCATACTGCTCAAATACATCGCCAAAGAGAAGCCCGGTGCCAAGGTGGCCTTTTTTTACAGCGATACCGAATTTGGAAAGGACCCCATACCCTTTGCCCGGGAAATGTGCAAACAGTTGAAACTGGATCTAGTGGCCGAGGCGGTGGCACAGGTCGGCGCGGTGGACATCACTTCCCAGATTCTTGACCTGAAACGGAAGAACCCCGATTTCGTTATTTTCCAGGGCTTCGTGGTTGATCCGGTGCCGGCGGTGATCAAGCAGTGCAGGGACTTCGGCATGAAGTGCAAGTTTATGGGCACATTCTGGGCCGCTTCCAAGATGATAATAGACAATCTGGGACCGCTGGCTGATGGCTACATGGTCGTCAACCCATATATGTACCTGGTGGAACGACGAAGTGCCCATGATCAAGAAGATCAAGGCCTACACAGCGAAGAAATATCCGAACGTGACCTCCAGGGACAACTCCTACATGCAAGGCTTTATGACCGGCCTGATCTTCGTGGAATGCCTGAAGAAGGCCGACAAGGCAGGACAATTGAACGGGGAGGGGCTCGTCAAGGCCCTCCAGTCGATCAAGGATTTCGACAGTGGAGGCCTGTCCGCGCCCTACACGATCAAGAACAACAAGTTCCCGGTGGCTCGCGTTTGGAAGGTGAACGTCGAGAAAAAGATCTATGAGTCCGCATCGGACTGGATAACCCTGGATTGATAGACGATTTATGAGATAGCGCACCGGGGAGGGACTTCTTGCAAGAAATCCCTCCCCGGACCTCTCTTCAATAACTCCCAATATCTGAATGATAACTACAATGGCTGCAACTCTTCCCCATCTGTTGATTGAAAATGCACTGAAACACGGCTCCGAGAAGGTGGCCCTGCGCGAAAAGGAGTTCGGCATCTGGCAGTCAGTGAGTTGGGCGGATTACCTGACCAACGTTAAGGACCTTGCTCTCGGGCTTGTGGCTTTGGGGTACGAGCCCGGTGACAAGCTTGCCATTCTCGCAGACAACCGTCCTGAATGGCTCTACAGCGAACTCGCCATTCAATCTCTGGGCGGCGCCGCGGTGGGGATCTTTCCTGACAGCCACGTCGATCAGGTGAAATACATCATAGACCATTCGGACGCGGCCTTCCTGATAGCCGAAGATCAGGAGCAGACGGACAAATTTCTGGAATTAAAGGAGGCATGCCCCAAGGTCAGGTATGTGATTGTCGACGATATGAAGGGAATGAGGTACTACGACGATCCTCTGCTGATATCTCTTAAGAAGGTTCAACAAATGGGCCGGGACCTAGGCCTTGAGAACCCGGGACTCTTCGAGAAGTGTGTGGCAGAGCTGACTGAAGATACCGTCGCGCTGATCGCCTACACTTCCGGCACGACCGGGCTTCCCAAAGGAGCTATGCTGACGCACCGCAACATGGTTAAGCTGGCCGCGAGCTACGATCAGATCGATGCCGCCTACCCAACCGACAATCATGTCTCGTTCCTCCCGTTGCCCTGGGTCGGGGAACAGATGACCGCGGTCTCGTGGAACCTGTACAAGGGCTTTGTCGTAAATTTCCCTGAAAAGATCGAAACCGTTGCGGAAAACATTCGCGAGGTTGGCCCGCAGATTCTCTTTGCTCCTCCCAGATTCTGGGAGAGAATATGTTCCGACATGCAGGTCAGGATTCAAGACGCTGTATGGATCAAACGTTTCTTCTACAAATTGTGTATGCCCATCGGCTATAAGACGGCTGAATTCAGGCTTGCCAACAAGAGGCCGAACTTGCCCCTGTATCTGTTGGATAGGATTTGCTATTTCCTGCTGTTTCGTTCCCTAAAAAACTACTTCGGGCTGGGCAATTTGCGTAACGTATATACGGGAGGGGCCGCTCTGGGCCCTGAGATCTTTAATCTCTTCCAAGCCCTGGGAGTAAACATCAAACAGATCTACGGTCAGACGGAGACGTCCGGAATTTCGGTAGGTCACAGAAACGGGGACATCAAGCTCAACACTGTAGGGAAACCCATCCCGGAAATGGAGATCAAGATATCAGACTCCGGTGAAATCCTCAGTCGAGGGCCGACAGTCTTTGCCGGATATTATAAGAATGAAAAGGCTACAAGGACCGCGCTTGTCGATGGCTGGCTGCATTCAGGTGACCAGGGGATTCTCGATGAGGACAGGCATCTGGTCATGATCGACAGAATGAAAGACGTTATGCAGTTGGTCGACGGCACAAAATTTTCTCCTCAGTTAATAGAAAACAAGCTCAAATTCAGCATATATATATCCGAGGCAGTGGTGGTAGGGAAAGACCGGCCGTTCGTCGCTGCCATGATCAACATGGACATGGGGAACGTGGGCAAGTGGGCTGAGAGCAATAAAATAACCTACACCACGTACACTGACCTGTCCCAGAAGCATGAGGTGTATGAACTCGTGGCCGGGGAGGTGGAGAAGATTAATAAAAGTCTGCCGAAGGCAGCTCAGGTCAGGAAATTCGTAATGCTCCACAAAGAATTGGACGCAGACGACGACGAGATGACACGGACTCGCAAGGTCCGGCGTTCGTTCGTGGAAGAGCGCTATTCTCAGGTCATAGATGCCCTATACGGAGACCGGGAAAGACTGGAGGTATCCTCGGAGATCAAGTACCGAGACGGAAAAGAGTTCCGCATGCAGACATCCGTGCGGATCCAGGGCGTTCAGGAAGCTTAGAAGTAAGTATTCAGTTATGCTGAAGCATTTCGCCGCGATTGTCATTGCGAAGGGTGAAACGACGAAGCAATCTCGTCGGTGGGACCGTCCCGCGCGGAACGGGGGATTGCCGGTCATTCAAAATCGACGGACGAGACGCCCGTCCCACGGGAAATTGTTTCGCTGAGCTCGCAATGACATATTCGCTGTCCGGTGATCGGCACGGAGACCGGTCCTACCGGGTTTTTGGTAGAGCCGGCGTCACTGCCGGCCAGGTTTCCGGGTAAACCGTTTTCCCTGTAACCGGTTACAATCAAACCAAGGAGCCTAGAACAACGTCCATGAACAATTCCGGCTATGACGATTTCCAGCTCGAAGTGGACGGTATATTCCTGCGATTCGGCGGGGTAAATGTTCTCGCTAACGTGTCCACAAGCGTCAGGAAAGGGGAGATCTTTGCCATCATAGGCCCCAATGGAGCAGGCAAGACATGTCTTCTCAACTGCATCAACAGGTTCTATCATCCCAGCCAGGGAAGGATTATTTTCGAAGGACGAGACATAACTCGACTTAAATCTCACCAAATAGCCTCGCTGGGCATAGCTCGCACTTTCCAAAATGTTGAGCTGTTCAAGGGGATGACGGTCATAGACAATATCAAGCTTGGGCGTCACGTCCATCTGACCACCGGCCTTCTCTCCGCGGGGTTGTATTTCGGGGCCGCGCGCAACACCGAACTCGCACTCCGAAAGGAGATAGAGGAGACGATTATCGATCTCCTGGAAATCGAGCATATTCGGAAGAAAAAGGTGGGCACTCTCCCCTATGGCCTCCAAAAAAGGGTGGAGTTGGCACGGGCGTTGGCCATGAAGCCGAAGTTGCTTCTTTTGGATGAGCCGGTGACCGGCATGAACCTCGAAGAAACCGAGGATATTGCCCGATTCATCCTTGATATTCACGACGAGTGGGGAGTCACGATCATCCTGATTGAACATGACATGGGTGTGGTCATGGACATTTCTGATCGTGTCTGTGTCCTGGACTTCGGGGTTAAGATCGCGGAAGGACAGCCGACAGAGATCCGCCATAGTCAAGAGGTAATCAAGGCATACCTGGGAGAAAAAGACCTGACCTATTCGCGGCTGGGAGCTTGAAGGTTGATGAACGTAATGCTTGAGGTCAATAATATTGAGGTAATTTACAGCGAGGTAATCCTTGTCCTCAAGGGGATGTCCCTTCAGATCACGGAAGGGCAAATAGTCGCCATTCTAGGCAATAACGGCGCAGGCAAGAGCACTACCCTGAAGGCCATTTCGGGCTTGCTCAAATCAGAGGATGGCGAGGTCACTGATGGCTCCATTACTTTTATGGGCGAGCGCATCGACCGGATCGAGCCGGAGAATATCGTCAGGAAAGGGATTTTTCAGGTCATGGAGGGCAGAAAAGCCTTCGAGGATCTAACCGTGGAAGAAAACCTTCTGGTCGGCGCTCATACCGTCAAGAGCCGAAAGCAGATCAAGCGAGACCTGGAGATTGTTTATAAATACTTCCCCAGGTTGACCCAACGGCGAAGTGTGCTGGCAGGGTACATCAGCGGCGGTGAGCAGCAGATGCTGGTCATTGGCCGGGGATTGATGGCTCATCCCAGGCTCATGCTCCTCGACGAGCCTTCCATGGGGCTGAGTCCCATGCTGGTGGGGGAGATCTTCGACATAATCCAGCGGATCAACAAAGAAGAGAAGGTCACGATTTTGCTCGTGGAACAGAATGCCAGAATGGCGCTTAGCATAGCGGACCATGGGTACGTCATGGAGAGCGGCCGGATCGTTTTGGATGATGATGTGGACAAGCTCAGAGAGAACGAGGACATTAAAGAGTTTTACCTTGGCCTCACAGAGATGGGCCAGAAAAAGAGCTACCGGGATGTAAAGCATTACAAGCGGCGTAAGCGCTGGCTGACTTGACGGCCATGCGCTGTCAGTAACCGCTGGGAAGCTATGCAGCACTTAACATATTTTTCGTAGGCCAAGACAGGAGGAACCAATGAACATTGGGACTTTACTGACTAAGCACGCTCGGTGCCCGCCCGAACGTCCCCGAAATGGCAAGACCACCGCATAATTCCGGACCAAGTTCAATGAGGTCCCAGGAGGAGACTGGAGTCATGGAGAAACAAATTCGGAAAATCGACAAAACCGCGTCAGCCTATTCTTATCCGCTACTAATCAAGCAGTTGCTTCACACGCCGATTCTTTACGCGCCCGAACAGGAGGTCGTGTACCGGGACACCCTTAGGTATACCTACCGGGATCTTTACAAACGCATCAATCGCCTAGCATCGGCTTTGAGTTCTGTCGGTGTCGGGCCGGGCGATACTGTGGCCGTTTTGGACTGGGATTCACATCGTTACCTGGAGTGTTTCTTTGCCATACCCATGATGGGGGCCATTATTCACACTGTTAACATTCGCCTTTCCGCTGAGCAAATCCTCTACACGATGAATCATGCCGAAGACGACATAGTTCTCGTCCACGAAGATTTCTTGCCTATATTGGAGAGCATCTCCGGCCAACTGACTACTGTGAAGAAATATATACTGCTGAAGGAAGGAGTGGAAAAGCCGTCAACTTCACTGCCGATCACGGCGGAATATGAAGATATGTTGGCCCAAGCTTCGGATTCCTTCAACTTTCCGGAATTCGACGAAGACGCGCAGGCTTCAACCTTTTATACAACAGGTACAACCGGCGATCCCAAAGGGGTCTATTACAGTCACCGTCAGTTGGTACTCCACACACTTGGAACGGCCGTCGCTGTATCAGGGTACACTGCCCCTGGACGATTCCAATCTGGCGATGTGTACATGCCTATCACCCCCATGTTTCACGTTCACGCCTGGGGATTTCCCTTTATAGCAACTTTAATGGGGGCAAAGAGCGTTTACCCGGGCAGGTACGAACCCGCTACACTCCTCAAACTTATTCAAACAGAGAAAGTCACGTTCTCTCACTGCGTGCCGACTATCCTGCACATGCTTCTGAGCCACCCCGCTGCAAAAGAAGCAGATCTTAGGGCCTGGAAGGTGATTATCGGTGGTTCGGCGTTGCCGCGAGGCCTGGCCAAGTTGGCAATGGATCGTGGAATAGAAATCTACACCGGTTACGGAATGTCTGAGACATGCCCCGTATTGACGTTGGCCAATTTGAAGCCTTACATGATGGAGTGGGATACAGAGCGTCAACTTGACATACGGACCAAGACCGGTTTACCGATACCTCTTGTGAACCTGAGGGTTGCTGATGTCAGCACTGGAGAAAGCGTGCCTGATGACGGCAAAACCACAGGAGAAATTGTTGTTCGCGCTCCGTGGCTCACACAAGGATATACAAAGGAACCCACGAAATCTGAGGATCTCTGGGCCGGTGGATGGCTTCACACTGGAGATATAGCGAACATCGACAAGAACGGCTACGTGCAGATAACTGATCGGTTGAAGGACGTCATCAAGACCGGAGGCGAATGGATCTCCTCCTTGTACCTCGAAAGCCTGATCAGCCAACATGACGCGGTCTCTGAGGTGGCGGTGGTAGGGGTTCCTGACGAGAAATGGGGTGAAAGGCCACTGGCTATGGTGGTCACAAAGCCGGAACACGCAGAGGCACTCTCGGCTGCAGAACTTCGCGCTTTCCTTGAAAAATATGTTCGTGAAGGGGTGATTTCCAAGTGGGGCATCCCTGACACCTTCATAATGGTGGATCAAATTCCCAAAACAAGCGTTGGGAAGATAGACAAAAAGGTAATCAAAAAAGGAGTCGCCGAAGGCTCATATTGAGGAACGTTGAGGTCGAGACCCATGGATTGTTCTCTTCACCTTACGCGCATACTTGAAAAATCTTGCGACGGATTAGGACGCGTTGCTCAGGCCAGGCAGTTCCAAAATCAACGCCTCCAGCCTGAGTCGCCCGTTGCACAGTAATGTATCAGAGCTTCTTTGGATTCTATTCTACTATGATTCATTTTGGAGGTGAGCATGAAAACGAAAATAACAGGACTGTTGACGCTCCTTGTCGGTATCTTGACCCTTTCTGGAACCATAGCCGTATCCAGTGCATTGGCTTCAGACATTATTCGAATCGGTTTTGTTGCTGATGCAACCGGAATAGGCGCGGGAGTCTATAAGGGGCAAAAAAACGGCATCGACCTTTTCATAGAGGAGGCTAATGCCGCGGGCGGCGTTTTGGGCAAGAAATTGGAAGTGATAGTTCGTGACGCCCAGCTTAAGCCTGACATCGGCGCTAACATGGCGAGGGAACTCATATTAAGCGAAAAGTGCGACTTCTTGCTTGGTGGAACCAGCAGCGGTGTAGGGATCGCCATCACGAAGGTGGCTGGGGAATTCAAGAAAATTCTTGTGATCCACACCTGCAACTCTGAAGCGTTGACCACTACTGATTTTCAGCCCTATATGTTTCAGGTCGTTCCAAATACGGGGATGCAGGGGCGAGCGATTGCTGTATACCTCTCGCAAAAACCTTACAAGCGGTTTGGTTATATTGGACCTGACTACACGTACGGACATACCGAATGGGAGAGTTTCAAGAGTGATCTACGCAAGCTCAAACCCGATGTCGAGTTGCTCGACCCCGTGTGGGTGAAAGTGGGGGAGACTAGCTACGCCACCTATATTCCCATTCTCGTCGGGCAAAATCCAGACATTATTTTCAGCAGTCTCTGGGGGGGCGGACTAAGCAGCTTTATCAAGCAGGCTACGCCGTACGGCCTGTTCAAAAAGAGCAGCATCACGGCTATGTTCGAGCTCGATATGCTAAAAGCCATGGGGCAAAGCATGCCTGAAGGCATGCTAGGGTTTACTCGATGTCCGTTTTACGCCATTGACACACCGGAAATGAAGGCATTTGTGCGGAAATACCACGACAAATATAATGAATATCCGTCTGATTGGGCTTGTCTGGCCTACGATGGCATGCTCGTACTTGCGCAGGCAATAAAGAAGGCCAACAGCCTAGATTCTGAGGAGGTGGTCAAGGTAATCGGGGGGTTGAAATTTAAGTCCCTACAAGGTGACCGGTACATACGGCCGGAGGACCACATGGCCAATGTTGGCGTTTACGTTGGATACACTGCGAAGGATCCCAAATACAAAGATTTTCTCATCATGAAGGATGTGGTCGAGGTCCCGGCGGAAAAGGTGTGGCTGTCGGTGGAAGAGGTCAAGAAGTTACAATCAGGGAAGAAATGATCCTGGAACCACTGGTTGATCCCTGAAGGACCCCCAGGGATCAACCGCCTGCAACTTTATCTAACCCCCAGTTCGGCAAGGCATCATGACACCCCAAAACCTCATACTCATGTTCGGGACTGTCTGCACAAGACCGCAGCAATCGTTTAATATCGCAAGATTTAGCATATTTTTCTTGGCATCCCCTTCCTTGCAGTCTCTCTTTTTCATCTCTTCAGTGATTTTGAAGTGGGGCTCTTTTCTTTGGGCGACATGGTCGTTAAGTTCCAGGATTTCAGGCAAGAGCAGGGTCAGATTCTCACGCTTGATGACTATATCCATATTGCACGGGAAGGCAGCGATGTTTCCATTGCGGTTTCTGTCGGAGTACCTTGCCGCGGTGGAGGACTTCAGGAATCGCAAGGAGCGCCGGAGCGTTTTGGAAAGTTTGCTAACTCCACATCTAAATGCTCTGCGATAATTCTTCTCGCGTGGTTAAGGTCCCTGTTCCCGTCAAACCAGCAGATCAGGTCGTAGATATCCAAGAGGCCCCTGTATTGGGCAAAACAGCTCTTTCGCCCGCAGAATTGCGCCCGTCGACATCTGAACGAAACGAGCCCCTTGGCGACAATAACCTGAAAGGCTTTCCTGAATTCCTTTGGGTCATCGGAATCCTGGGGCTTAAGGATGTAGAGAGGACAATCGGTGATCAGGCGACCAGACGTAATCAGGCCGTACCGCTCTCGCAGAACTGGAGCATTAGTGGAAGATGCCGCCAGTTCTTCATCTGTTTCGGATTCACTCTGCCGCTTCGGGCCGGAGGGAATCTCTCCTCAGCCTCTGCGAAGACGTTTGGTTGGTCGTCCGGGTCGAAGACGAGGAATTCCTTCCCGTAGGCACGAAGGAGGTCCATTGCCCGTTTGTGGTCGTCATGTGGTTTTTTGCGAGAGTTCATTGGCTTGGTCCCCAAGGGGTGGGTGCTCGAAATGTCTCGGCTCTTTCCGCAAGCTCTTAATTTCTTCAGGCCGATTCCGGCATTTCACGCCGCCGTTCGCTGGGCCATCCAATTCCGTAATGCACTTTTGACTGAAAATCATGTGATTTTCCGTGCGGGACTTTTGCGGGATTGGGTTGTGGACGGTTATGGATTGTCGTGAATTTTTGCAACGGGCACTCGGCATAACATGTTGAAATGTTTAAAACCAGGTTTTATAAATCGGACTCGAAATCAACTGTGTCCTTGTGGCACCGGGGGTTCGAATCCCTCTCTCTCCGCCACTTCATGAAGACATTCGCTAAGTTACCTTTCTACACATTGGCAAACCTTTTTCCGGACGATTACCGGCGGGGGACTTTTGCGAGACTCATCCCGGGTACGCTGCCTTGCGAGTAGCTACAAGATTTTACTGCTTGGGCTGAGAATGGGTATTGAGACGCAGGTTCCGGGATAAGGAATTTAGTGTACACGCCTAGAAATTTTGGAATTCGCGCATCGCCAGTGGATAAGAGCGATTCATTAGGGAGACTAGCGAGCAAACGAAAGTGCGGGAATAGAGAATGGAATGGTTACCAATAATTGTTACAGGAGCCGCTGGAGGAGCTGCTGGCGCATTTGTTAAAGAATTGACAAACCAAGGAGTCGAGTGGCTCCGTTCAAGAATGGGCAACCACAGTCCGACTGTCCAAGCGCAAGTTGAGGAGAATGCACGAAATTTCCTAATCAGATTGGCCGCGCGGGTACAGCGTTTAGAAGAGGAATTGCCAGCTGATCAGAAAGAGATCTTTGATAATGCTCTTGGGCATCCCAGCTCAAGTCTTCTCATGCAAAAAGCGATTATATCGGCTTCTATTACAGATAATGATGATCGACACTCGATTCTTGCAGAACTTATCGCCCAGCGACTATCAGCCGAGGACGAAGACATGATAGCCTTGGCAGGAGCCGCAGCCTGTGACGTGGTGAACGCACTCTCGTCTAGGCATATACGGCTGCTGGGGCTGATGGCACACGTGTTTTTCACGGACGATGGCGTCGGAGCTCAAATAACTGAGCAAGAAAGTACCTCAAAGCACTGATGTCTTTTTGGAGCAATTTAGAGCGGCTCTGCGAGACATTGGAATCTGTCCATCGCAGTGATATTTTACACCTTGCTGGGCTGTCTTGTATCCTGATAAATCGTGGGGCGGCTCGCGATCTGGACCTGACCATGACGCCGTGGCACAAACCAGGTCTGGAAAGGCCCAATCGCATATTCCTAGAGCAACAACCGTGGTGGACAAGGTTCCACAGAATATGGGCCGTCGGATTTCAGAATGTTTTTCTGACAAGCACAGGACTACTTATCGGTGTGCTGTTCCGTGACGGAGTACTGAAAAAAAGCACTAAGATAGATTTCGGCAAATTCTACTGATATTGTTCAACTAGTTCACAAATTTCGATGACACCGCACTGAATATCTTACCCTTGGTAAACATCCTAATCATTCACTCGCATAACAATCGGTCGCAAGAGCTTGACTGCCCCCATCTTCATTTTCAGGGAATGTACTGTGGGAATCGGCAACCTGTCCGCGGATGATGTAATCTTGCACGGGCGCCGTTGCAACGTCGGTGATGCGCGGAAGGAATCAGAAGTTGCGCTTCTCTTCATCTCTTTCCGAATCTAACACGCAGATAGTGCATCTGAAATGTTGTCGGAATATTCATGAAAAAGCGTCGCGCTTGGTGAAGTTTTGAACTACGAAGAAAAATTTGTCCAACTGGCTCAACACCGGATTTACGCACGAGACTACCGGGGTGAAGAGCCGACGATTATCTTGCTACATGGCTTTCCCGATAATCTGCACCTTTACGATCGCCTTGTTCCTTACCTGTCACCACATCGACGGGTAGTGACTTTTGATTTTCTTGGATGGGGTGCTTCGGATAAGCCGGCCGGTTTCTCGTACACCTCGGCGAACCAAAAGTTGGAACTCGATGCAGTGATAAAGCAGTTGGGGCTCGGAAAAGTCGTTCTCGTGGCACACGACGCTTCTGGCCCTCCGGCGATTGACTGGGCAATTGATCAGCCAGAGCGCATTGCGGGTCTGGTATTGCTCAACACTTACTATTGCGAAATGCCTACGCTCCGGCCTCCAGAGGCGATTTGGCTTTTCTCAACACCGTTCATCAGAAATATCGCTCGGCCTGTTTCACAAATGTTCGGTAATTTGAACTTCCGCCGAATGTATAGTTGGCAAGTCGGGAGATTCTTCAGAGATGCGGATGTCAGAGGAGAGTTTGTGCCGTTGCTATATCAACAATTCGATGCCATACTAAGTGCTCGCCCTGCCTTCTTCAGCTTGAACGAAGACTTGCTACCAACAATACGGTCACGGACAAAGATGATTCCCAAACTTAAAGATTTCAGACGGCCCGTACGGATCATATTCGGCGATGCTGATCCTTACTTGAATAGAGGCGTTGCTCAGAGCTTTCACGAACTCTTTCCAACATCTGAACTGTTTCTTATTCCCGGTGCTCGCCACCTTGTTCAAATGGACGAGCCTGAAGAAGTGGCACGGTTAATTCTTTCCATGCCGCTTGAGGGCAACACAATGCCTACCGAGATCACTTCAAGCGCTTCCTAACCACGCCTAGATCTATGTTTATAGCAATTGCCAAAATTTTTATCCGATTTGCGGGAATGAGACCGTCACCCCGGACTCCGATCCGGGGTCCAGGATTTCTGGATTCCCGCCTGCGCGGGAATGACGGAGAAAGTGGCCGCCACGGTCGGCCTTCCGAATTCTGCATCTCGGATGGCCAAATGGACATTATTTTTGGCAACGGCTGTAACCACAAAATTTTACTGACCAGCCACCGTAGCGGCCGTTAAGGCGAAAAGGGCATTTGTCTGCATCCTGCCGATAAAAACACGCGACAACGGATGCGCGGAGAAGTTCGAGAAGAAAGAACTAAGAACCTTGAAATGAAGACCATCCCACCCATGAGTAACTCAAATTAAGCAAGCTTGAAAGCCATCCTTCTTTCTTTTTATTGTATTCATTTGCAACACTCTGATATAATAAACAATATCTGACCACACAGGGACGGCAATCGGGCTTCACCGGGGTACCCAGGAGGTCAACACGTAAGATGCTCGAGCACTTATGAAAAATGAAGACCAGTTTAGCAAATATGAAAGCTCGCCAATTCGTGGCCGATGTCAGGGCTAAAATAAGTGATGAGACCTTGCAAGAGAAATACGGCTTTTCCAGGAAGAAGTTCTACTTTTACAAGGCCTCCGCACTGGACATCATTGCAAAGGAAGATGCGCAGAGGAAGCACAAGCGCAGTATCAAAATAAGCGCCAAGGAATTCCTAATTGATATCCGCGCCGGGATGGACGAAGAAGCCCTGATGATCAAATACTGCCTTCTGCCACGGCAGCTTCAAAGTGCATTCAGGCAAATAATAAATGCCGGACTGGCCACGCCTATGGAATTGTCCAAAAGGCTTAGCATAACCAAGAGTCAAGTGAGAGAGGCATTCGTTGAGGTCGGCAAAGCTATTAAAGAGCTGGATTAAGCGACCGTTCACGAACAGGATTGTCCGAGGAACAGCATAATGGGCGACAATGATTTTCCAACTTTAGATACTTCCGAAGGAGACGAGTCGCCGCGCCTGCTGTCAGGTGAACGCAACGGAACGGAAACGCTTGACCTGAGTAGCCTGCTTACCAGGGACCTGACCTTCTCGGGAAGCTTTGATATCAGGGGTGATATTTGGGCAACCACGTTTGGCAAATTAACACAAGCCCTCCCGCTCCCTGCGCTATTAATCGACGAGAATTGTAATATAGTTGTTGCCAATCAGGCTTGCGGACGCATAAGCCGCGACTATGAAAAGATATTGGACACACCGTTTTCAGGACTATTCCCCGATCCACCCACTGCCCGAAAATTACAAGCGCTTGCTGAAGAGGTTTTTTCAACGAGGAAACCGAAAGCCGGGGAAGGGATAATAGAGATCGGGGAAGGCAAGATATGGGGTCGAATCACCTTGCGATCCATCAGGATAATGGAGAACAGATTGGTTCTAGTGCTGGTTGAAGATCTGACCCCCCAGAAGCGCGAACTGGTCCTGAAGCACAAACTCAATGAAGAATTAAAGCGGGAAATTGCTCAACGGGAACGGGCTGAAAGTAGACTGGCGGAGAGCGAAAAGAAGTATCGAGAGGTGGTCGAAACAGCGGGTGATATTATATACCAAACCGACCGTAGAGGCTTTTTCACGCTGGTGAATTCGGTTGGATTGAAAATATCGGGTTATGCTGCGGAAGAACTCATTGGCAAGTGTTATTTGGATCTGATTCCTTCCGATCATAGGAAATCCGTTGAAAGGTTCTACAGGATACAATTTGTTAAGAGACTGCCCATCACCTATTATGAATTTCCACTGGTTACGAAACAAGGCGAAACGGTCTGGTTGGGTCAGAATGCTCAACTTCTGACGGAAGATGAAGCGGTTGTGGGATTTCAGGCTATTGCCAGGGACATAACGGATCGAAAGAGAGCTGAAGCGGCACTAGTGGAAAGTGAGATGCGATACAAGGATCTCTTCGATCATGCCACCGATGCTATATATACCCATGATCTCCAGGGCAATTATACATCCGGGAACGAGGCTGCGATTAGGATGCTGGGGTATAGTCGCGAAGAATTGCTAAGGATGAACTTCAAGGATATTGTTGATCCTGACTACTTGTCGGCTGTGGCAGAGAATCTCCGCAAGAAGATTCAAAACGGCGTTGAGACCACCGGGCCTTACGAAGTCCTGGTGCGCTCCAAGGACGGCACACCCTTGTGGGTGGAAATCACGAGCCGAGCAATCACGAAAGATGGCAAACCTGTTGCTATTCATGGTACGGCCAGAGATGTTACGGAGCGCAAACGCCTGGAAGAACGGCTTTTGCAGGCTGCAAAAATGGAGGCAATAGGTACCCTGGCGGGCGGCCTTGCGCACGACTTTAACAACCTCCTCCAGATTGTACTCGGTTACGCGGATTTGATTGTAATGGACAAGGAAATGCAAGAGAAGGACTACCAGCGGGCTCGGTTAATACATGACGCAGCGATGAGGGGACGCGATCTGGTTAACAGTATACTTACATTTAGTAGGAGAGTTGAGACTAAACCAAGACCCATTGACTTGAACAACGAACTGAACAAAGTCGATAACCTATTGTTCAACGTCAGCGAAAATGGGAATCGAAATGGGATTTTGTTAGTGGAGAGTTTGGGACGTTGAGATTCGACCATTAATGATCTTGACGTGCCTGTCGGCTCCGGATAGTTGGCTTGGGCCAGGAAGAGAAAGGAGCTGACATGGCCAGGGATGTGGTTGCAGAGATCCGGAGAGCTACCCGGAGGAAATTCAGGGCTGATGACAAGATTCGTATTGTGCTTGAGGGTCTGCGAGGGGAGATTTCCGTCTCTCACTTGTGCAGGCGGGAGGGGATCTCGCCGTCTCTTTACTACCAGTGGTCCAAGGCTTTTCTGGAAGCCGGGAAAAACGGACTAACAGTCGATACTAAGCGAGATGCAACCAGGGTGGAGGTCGAGCGTCTCAAGGATGAGAACGAGACGCTTAAGAAGGCGCTCGCTGAGACCATGCTTGATGTCCAACGGCTCAAAAAAAGTCTCGGCATGTGAGAGTGCGGTACCTCCGGATGACACCCGAAGAGAAGCTGGATATTCTCCGTGCTGTGGAGTCCTCACAAGTGACTCTAAAGGAGGCATTGATCCGTCTAGGCGTGCCGTTTTCCACGTACTATCGATGGAAGGCGAACCTTGAACGACATGGGATTGAGGGCCTCCGTGATCGTTCTCCGTTCAAGGGCAAGACGTGGAACGAGGTCCTCCCTCACGAGCAAGAGAGGATTTTAGAGGTCGCCGATCACCATCCCGAATGGTTCTCGCGGGAGATCAGCCTCCATATCTCAGACAACGACGATTTCACCGTATCAGAGTCTAGCGTCTATCGTATCCTGAAACGAAACGGTCTCATCAAGGCCTCTGGGAAAAAGACCTTTCCTGCAGGACCTGAGTATAGGGTGAAGACGAAGGGGATCAACGAAATGTGGCAGACTGATGCAAGTTACCTGCTCGTGAAGAACTGGGGATGGTATTACATGATATCCGTGCTTGATGATTTCAGCCGCAAGATCCTGGCCTGGCTCTTACAGCCTAGCATGGACACGGATGCGTTCAGTGAAGTCATTGAGTTGGCCTGTGAAGTAACCGGCATGGACCGTCTACCACAGGAACATCGAGCAAAACTCCTTTCGGATAGAGGTTCAGCACTCATCTCCAAGCCCTTTGGCGAATACCTCCAAGCCAAGGGGTTGGCCCATATATTCGCTTCTCCTTATCACCCTCAGACCAACGGGAAGATCGAACGGTATCATCGATCCTGCAAGGAGAAAATAAACCGGATCGTATGGGAGTATCCCGACGATCTTGTGCAAGAGATCACGAGTTTTGTCACCTACTACAACACGGGGCGCTATCACGAAGCCCTTGGCAACGTGACCCCTGATGACGTATACTTTGGCCGACGAAGCTATATTGGAGCGTCGCAAGAGCCTTAAACACGTAACTCTCATGCGGCGTAGGGACTTAAACCGAAACACCCCAAGACCATCATCTGGGGCTGAAACTCTCCGCTAATTCTGCCACCCAAAATTCCCACTTCTGCTGACGACATACAGTTTGGCAACGACATCGACATTCTCGTCTCAAGGGAGACCTTCCCCAAGATCAAGCAATTCCTAATCGGAAACGGCTACTCCTACCGACCCGGTTCAACCCAGCACCTCTACTGCGAGTTCCTCGGCGGTAAAATTCCCCTGGACATCTATGTTGAAGGTGAGAGAAGAGAAGGCGGATTTCCTTTGCCGGATCCAAGAGCTTCGAGGATTAAAGTCTTTGGGAGGTGGTACGCAAGTCTTCCTCTATTGATTACCCTGAAAATTAGGGCAGATGACCTCGGGGATGTTTTCCAAATGATCGAAGAGAATGAGCTGCGAGAAGATTTCGCTGAGAGGCTTGAGCCGGACGTGAGAGGCAAGTTTCTGGAAATGCTCAAGGAACTGCAAAGAAGTGACTGACGATGAGGACGAATCAAATTGAATCGCTTTTGCTGTTTTTCCTGCAGGTCACACGGACTGGATAGGTGCATCACCAATAAAGTCTGCTGATTGAGCCGATGATTGTGAGCCTGAAGAAGTAGACAATCCGAATCCTCGCACGCTTCTGTTACCTGTCTTTATCCCTTCTCAACTGCCCGGCAAACTCTGTTCCTCCCATTGTTTTTTTGAAAGAAATTTTGATTCTGGACATTCTGGTTATTCATATGATAAATTTTAAAATTATGACAAAAGTAATCCTTACGCCGGAGTCTATCAGAAAGTTTCGTATCGAAAAAGGGCTGTCTCAGCAGGCTTTAGCGACCATATTGAATGTGGGAATGATCTCCGTATCTCGATGGGAGACGGGGGCGAGCAAACCAAGCGGCACAGCAGCGGCTGTACTAGCGACCTTAATATCGGGCGTCACTCGGTATGAAGAACTTGGTTCAGTCGGTCCCCTGGCGAGTGGGTACGCAATCCATCAGTTGCTGAAGGGTCATTTTGAAGGAGACGCCAAGAAGTAGCAGACTGCATTTACTTGATAATCTAATTGCTTGATGGTAGCGGCTGCCAAATGACATTGAAGGGAAATTCATCAAGTGAAGATCCGAAGCCTTCTCGCTGTGTTATTTGTAGTCGGTCTGGTCGCGTTTTTCGGCTGTGAATCCTCAAAGCCGAAAGCGGTCGGACCACCGGAAAAACTAACTATCGGAACTTATTTGGGGGACCTTTCGGCCTTGTTCTGGATTGCCAAGGACCAAGGGTACTTCTCTGACCAAGGTGTCAACGTCCAGCTAAAAACGCATGAATCAGGTCTCGAGTCCTACATGGATCTCTTGGCCGGGAACGTGGATCTGGCGACCATTACTGAATTCGTTTTTGCTCGCAACGTTTTTAAGCGGCCTGACGTTCGAGTCCTTGCCGTTGTTGGTCAAACTAACAACTTGAAACTTGTCGCGAGAAAGGATCACGGTATCACGCAGATGTCGGACCTCAGGAAGAAGCGTATCGGGTTGGTGCGTGACAGTGTGGCGGAGTATTATCTCCATCTCTTGCTGATGTTTCACCAAATTGCTTTGCAGGACTGTGAAATAGTGGACCTGCCTCCTACAGAAGAGGTGAAAGCTATCACACGAGGCGACATTGATGCAGCGGTGGTGTGGGAGCCTTTTGCCAGACAAATGCAAAAGAAGCTGGGAACAAATGGGGTAAGTTGGTCGGCCCAGGGCGGACAAGACTTTTACTGGTTACTTATCGGCACCGATGACACTTTGAGAAAGCGATCTTCTGCAATACGCGCCGGTACTGGCCGCACTGGCTTCGGCGGAAGAATACATTAAGAATCAACGGGATAAGGCCAGACAGATTGTGGCAGCCCAAGTGGGATCGAACCATATGCCGGAACTATGGGATACACATGCCTTCACACTCTCCTTGAGTCGCCCTTTCGTCGTGGCGATGGAGGCCGAACTGAGATGGATGAACTCCAGGCAAGGGGTTGAGAAATTCAAAATGCCGGACCTGTTGGATTTCATCCATTTCGATGCCTTGAATTCCGTTAAACCTGAAAAGATCGAGATGCTTCATTAGGTAGACAAATGACCATCGAGCGCAGAATACAAGTAGCTTCCGGCATTATCATTCTAATTATCTTGATAATCGGGTCGATTCTCCTCTGGAATGCTCATGAAGTGGAAAACGGAATCGACCAACTTAGGGTCTCTTCGCAAGTGGTCCGAAGCGCGTTTCTGCTGAAGGCCCTTATGGATGAATATTTGACTCATGGAGACAGTCGTCCCTTGAGACAGTGGAACAAGCGAGATGAGTTTCTCGGCAAAATTATCAATGACGCAAAGGGCTTCGAATCAATCGACCAAGTATTGGTGAAAGACTTAGAGATTAAATATCAAGCCGTGAATTCGCTTCACCCTCAGATCATTCAGTTAGTGAGTTCTGGAGAGCAGCGTCAGAACTTGAAAGTATTGAAAGAGACATTGGCCGGAATGATGTCCGTGCGATTGGAAGAACTGGTCAATGCCGCGGAGCACCTGCACACAGCCTCTCAATCCTCTACGCTGAGAAGGCAGAAACTAGCTCAAACACTGATTTTGGCAACCTCTATATTATTGATCGGCCTCATAGTAATAAACCTTTATCAGATTAGAAAGAACGTCGTTTATCCGCTTCAAGAACTGTCAAGAGGTGCAGAGATCATCGGTGAGGGAAATTTTGAATATGCCGTGGATACAAGGGGCGAGGACGAGGTGGGGAAATTGGCTCAGGCATTTAACACAATGGTTGGGCGTCTTAAAACGATCCACGATTCCTTGCAAGCTGAAATAGAGGAACGGAAGCGCTCCGAAAGTATCATCCTGGCACGCCTTCGATTGGTGAAATACGCCTCGTCGCACTCTCTGGATGAACTGCTTCAGGCCACCCTGGACGAAGTGGAAGCGTTGACCGGCAGTTCGATCGGCTTCTACCATTTCCTTGAAGCTGATCAAAGGACTCTTTGGCTCCAGGCCTGGTCAACGAGAACATTGGCGGAAATGTGTACTGCCGAAGGCAAGGGCCTCCATTATGACTTGGATAAAGCTGGGGTATGGGCGGACTGCATTTCTGAACGAAGGGCGGTGATTCATAATGACTACTCAGCCTTGCCACACCGCAAGGGCATGCCCGACGGGCACGCGGATGTCATCCGCGAGTTGGTCGTTCCGGTTTTTCGAGGTGACCGGCTCGTGGCAGTTCTCGGTGTGGGCAACAAACCAGTGGATTACGGCCGCGAGTGACATTGAAACCGTCTCGCTCTTAGCTGACCTAGCCTGGGATATCTCCGAGCGGAAGCGGGCAGAGACTGCGTTACAAGCAGCCAGCGCATACAACCGTAGCCTTATAGAGGCGAGTCTTGACCCACTTGTCACCATCAGCACAGAAGGAAAGATCACCGATGTAAATGCAGCAACCGAGAAAGTCACAGGGTTTTCACGTAACGAACTCATTGGGTCGGATTTTTCCGATTATTTCACCGATCCCGAAAAAGCCAGGGCGGGATACCAGCAGGTTTTTCGAGATGGTTCGGTAACAGACTATGAATTGGTGATTAGTCACAAAGACGGGTCGTTCACTTCGGTAATGTACAATGCGTCCCTTTATCAAGATGAGTCTGGCAAAATCATCGGTGTCTTTGCCGCAGCGCGAGATATCAGTGATCGCAAGAAGGCGGAGGAGGCTCTACGGGCCAGCGAAGCACGCCATGTGGTTGAGCTTGAGCAGCGAATCAGGGAACGCACTTCCGAATTAGTTGTGACCAATGAGCAATTAATCAACGAAATCAATGAACGTAAACAGGTGGAATCGGAGTTGCAACGCTCAAACACGGAGTTGCAACAGTTTGCATACGTTGCATCTCATGACTTGCAAGAGCCGCTCCGAATGATTTCAAGCTACGTGCAACTATTGGAACGGCGTTACAAAGATAAACTCGACGAGGACGCCGACGAGTTTATCGCTTATGCGGTGGATGGGGCCAAGCGCATGCAGGGGTTGATCACGGACCTTCTCGAATTATCGCGATTAGGAACCCGCGAGAGGTCTCTCGGGGCCGTTGATTGTGAGGCAATCCTGAAACAAGCTCTGGGTAACCTGCAAGCCTCGCTTGCGGAATGTTGTGCGCAAGTTACTCATGAGCCTCTTCCAACAGTTACGGCTGATGCTACGCAGCTCGTGCAGCTCTTTCAGAATCTCATAGGCAATGCGGTCAAGTTTCGCGGAACCGAGACTCAGACGCATACATGTTTCTGCCGAACCAAAGAACGGCAAGTGGCTGTTCTCTGTCCGAGACAAAGGTATTGGAATCGATCCGGAGCACTCCGACCGTATATTCGGAATCTTCCAGCGCCTGCATGGGAGAGGGGAATATCCTGGAACCGGAATAGGTTTGGCGATTTGCAAGAAGATCGTTGAAGGCCACGGTGGTCAGATCTGGGTGGAATCTGAGCCGGGGCAGGGAGCCACCTTTTTTTTCACCATTCCATGAAAGGGACCTGGGATGAACGGGGAACCAGTGAATAGAGGCATCGAGATCTTATTAGTGGAGGATAATCCAGGAGACGTGCGTTTGACCGAGGAAGCGCTCAAGGATGGCAAAATACTCAACAGCTTGAACGTTGTGGCTGACGGAGTGGAAGCCATGGCATTCCTGCGTCGAGAAGGGAAGTATTCTGATGCACCTCGGCCCGAACTGATACTGCTGGACCTGAACCTGCCCAAGAAAGATGGTCGAGAAGTGTTGGCGGAGATAAAAAAAGACCAGGAGTTAAAACGCATCCCCGTTGTCATATTGACTTCTTCGGCTGCCGAACAGGACATTGTCAAAACTTACAACCTCCATGCAAATTGTTACGTAACCAAACCGGTAGACCTGGACCAATTCATTCACGTGGTGAAATCCATCGAGCAGTTCTGGCTCACGGTCGTACAGCGTCCGCAGGAGCATTGAAATGGGGGATACGCACCTGAATGTCTTATTGATAGAGGACAATCCGGGAGACGCCCGCTTGATAAAAGAAATGCTGCGCGAAGCGGGCATAGCGAACATGGACGTGGAATGGGAAACCCGGCTGTCTTCTGGGTTGAGCCGACTCCAGCAGGGAAGTATAAGCGCTGTGCTCCTGGATCTCGGCCTTCCCGACGCCACGGGTCTCGAAACAGTGACCAAAGTTTGCTCGCGGTTTCCGGAAATACCGGTAGTAGTCCTCACAGGGCAAGGAGAAGAGGCCGTAGCGGTTCAGTCGGTGAAAAGAGGCGCGCAAGACTACCTTGTCAAAGGAGCGGTGGATACAATGCTCCTGGTGAGGTCCATACGTTACGCCATAGAGCGTAAACAGATGGAAGTGGCCCTCGTCAAAGCCCGCGACGGACTCGAAAAGCGCGTAGAGGAACGCACAGCGGAACTCCTCACAACCAATAGAAGGCTTCAGTTGGAAATCGCTGAGCGACAACGCGCGGGGGAAGCTCTGAAGCAAAGTGAAGAACGTTTCAGGGCCATCTTCGAAGGGGCTCAGGACCTTATCTTCCTAAAGGATCTCTCTCTGAGGTACACCCATGTGAACCCTGCGGTGGAAAAGCTCCTGGGCTTGCCTTCTTCAAGAATCGTTGGGCAGACCTATGAAGATCTTTTCGGCGGGGAAGGCTCAACCTGTATCAAGGACGCTGACGAGCGAGTGTTGGAGGGCAAGAGCATAGAGGACGAACATACGACATCGGTGAATGGAATACCCATGACTTTCCTTAACTCCAGAATTCCGTTCCGAAACAGTGAAGGGCAAGTTGTCGGTATTCTCGTGGTGTCTCGTGACATAACCGAACGCAAGAGGAGCGAATTCTCGCCCTTGGAATGCGACACCGCATATACATCCAAGGCCATGAGATCCACTCTTAGCCTGGCTAACGTTGCCGGTCAAAACGACTCCACCATTTTGCTGCTGGGCGAGAGCGGCAGCGGCAAGGATTACCTGGCCAAGTACATCCATAATTGCTCGAAGCGTAGCAGCGGGCCTTATTTTTCTGTCAATTGTGCATCCATAGCCGCTTCGCTTGCAGAATCCGAGTTGTTCGGCCATGAAAAAGGGTCCTTTACGGGAGCCCATGGCCGCAAGAGAGGACTGTTGGAACTGGCCGAAGGTGGAACGTTGCTCTTGAATGAAATTGGGGAACTTCCGCTCACATTACAGGCCAAGCTGCTGACCTTTCTAGATACCAAGAAATTTACTCGTGTGGGTGGCGAAAAAGAAACTTCCGTCAATGTGAGACTTCTTACAGCTACCAACAGGGATTTGGAAAAGGAGGTTGAGACAGGCGCTTTTCGAAAAGACCTCTTTTACCGCATCAACGTGATGTCCATATCAGTACCTCCGCTGCGAGAAAGACTGGAAGATATTTCCATACTTGTGCAGGAAATTTTAGCCAAACTCCGTGATGAGATGAAGGTTCAGGAGATGCCGATCATTGATGCCGCAGTCATAAATGCGCTGAAAAGATATGATTGGCCGGGCAATGTAAGAGAGCTGCGTAATGTGCTGGAAAGAGCCTTAATCCTCTCACATGGAAAAAAGATGGATCTGTCCGCTGTTGGATTATTTAAAAGCAAAGCCTCAACTTCCTCAGGAAGGAAAAGCATCTTTTTCGGTATCTTTCCCCCCGGATCAGTCTCTCAATGAGATTACCCAGGAACTTAAACGATTTCTAGTGAATGAGGCGCTTCGGAAGTCGGGCGGTAGCAGGCAAGGCGCCGCTCATATCCTGGGCATATCTCGTTATTCTCTGAAACATTACATGAAAACCCTAGGTTATGACGAGGAGGAGTAGTCTGCAAGTGAATTATTGTTATGGGAAAAGGTTCAATCAATCGTTATGCGTGACGCAACAATTCCAATACCTCCTTCTGAATCCCGGTGGGACAAATTGGGTGTAACCGTTCACCGGGAAAGAAGTCCCGCGTTCCGCGCGGGATCACCGCCGACCGCCATATTTTGGAAAAAGATGGGCTCCTCGGTCTTATCATTCAAGATTTTCATCTTGAAAAATCCGACGTCGAATTCAAAAAAGACGAAAATTATCGGTGCTCGATGTGCGAAATTGACTAGAGTAACATTGACAGCCTATCAAAGATATCCTAAAGGCGACTCACCTTCCCAGATGCACCTGGTAGCAAGATCTCGGCTGAGACAAGGGGGGGCTAGGTAGGGGGCAGCCGGAGAGTTGCTCAAATCGCCTTTGACTCGCTCTGAGGTGCAAGTCTGTTCCTGTGGCTGCCAGTCCGGACTTCAGGAAATCGCGACGACAAGGCGTCTTGGTCATGGATTTCTCATTCCTAGCTTACGGTTCCGATTCAGTTCCATGCACCAGTGGCAGTTTCGTTGCCTCTACGCCAGTCTGATCACGCATCAAGAGGTCGACAGTTGTGATGGTTTCCGGGTTCGGATCAATCCCCTTTCTTTACTTTGATTTCTCGTCAAAAGCCTTCCAGAACTGGTCATCACATCTTTGTTTGCAGTTGGCACATGCCTCCGTCCCTCCCATAGCGCAGGGGCACTTGGAGTAACATGCGTTTTGGTCAAATGACTGCAATCGCTCAGGGGCCCCTGCAGTGGATCTTGGTTGCTGCTTGGATTCGGAAGTGTTCTCACCCTTCTTTTTTATCTTTTCCTTTGAAACGTCGCCCTTCGCCGAACCGGAAGCGCTTTTGCTTCCCTCACTAATACCTGCAAATGTCTTGCGCAAAAAGCTTGTTACACATTTATGATCAACGCTGCCCTTATCGTTGCAATAGGCTACTGTTTTCCCTGACACGAAATCAAGTATAACCCCGCTCGCAAACAGTTTGAAATTTCCAAAGGTCATAATTCCTTTGCGAGTAGCTTCTATCGCGTGATGTTGACCCACAATGCCGGCGCATATCTCGTTCTTAAAACATTCGATTCCGGACACCGCCTTGCCGTTATGTGTCACCTGGGAACTGTCGCGATCCACGCACCACCCACTTATACACTCGACAGCAGGTAGTTCTTCCTTTCCTTGGGCCGCCTTGGGTAGGGGAGCTACAATCCGAGCAGAAGGGGTCGAAGTCAGGGCAGACTCGGCAGGTGCCTTCTCAGATCCCGATTTCTTTTCTATGGTCGGGTCCTGGCCGGGGAGTCGTTGCTACACTTTTTTCGCGAGATGAACTGTGCACCGGCTCCACCGAGGTTGCGCGGCGGATTGTCCTTATTGGCCTCGAAAGCCTGCGGAGCCTGTGGCGACAGCTGAACCGAGGAAGCATCGACCCATCCGTGCCGATCCGTAAGCTGGACCCAATTTGCTGTGGTCATTATGCCCGTAAACTTGAGAACTTCACCAATTTGGGCACAGCCGATTTTTTCATGTGATGAGGCTGGACCTGCCCTTATGGCCAGACACAGTTCCGTACTGTCAACTTTTGTCACGATGCCTTCGAACGGTTGCGGCTTCAAGAACGCAATATTTACCCATCCAGCGCCAACAGGGCTTTTCAATTTGATCCATCCGGATTTGAATTCGTTATAACCCCTAATCTTTGCTCCAAACGGAATGTGACCCAACAACTTGGCTTCGGGAGATGGGCCCAAACGAATCGTCAAACCCAGCGCTTGATCTTTCTGGTTGACGTAAGCCGAGACAGGGCCCACGTTTTCTCCCCATACCAGTTCGTCCGCATTTGAGCTGGAATAAGGATACAACATTACCAGATTTGTCAGAATAAATAGTGTAATCCAGTTAGAAAGCTTCATAACATAATCTCCTGCCTGGGCGCGCGATTGGGCCAGGAAAACACAAAGGTAGAAGCAAGATCGCAAAACACCGGGGGATGGTTGGTATTTTTCATTAAAACCACCACAATTCTTCTACAAGATCACTTTATTAGGCAGACGCATGAATTCAAGAAAGGATTCAGTTGGGGGGATAAGAATTCTGACGCGAAACACTCTACGGATGCCGTTCGGTCATTAAGAAGACGTTTATACAAGGCGTCGGGGTAATTGGCGGGTGACAGGTTTATTCTCGAATCGAAAACCATCACGCCGCACCTTAGAGGGCAAAGGGCGACTCCTGCTACGCAACCGGCCACCACCAAGTAAATCTTGCGAAGACAATTACTACACACTGGGTCCGTTCAATAAGAATGAACTGACCTGTTGCTTGGGCAATCATGGTCCAAAGTTCTCGCAGTGGAAACGGAACGAAGAAGCTCGATCAGTCCTCTGATTTCATTCGTCCAACGTCGTGAACAATGGCCAGATAAATGTCCACAGCTTTGAACAAGGCGCTTTTGGCCTCAGCCAGATCGGCAACCTCACTTGCGGTCAGGCAGTCTCGCTTAAACAGGTTATCTATCCTCTGATTGATCTGAATAATTTGCTCTGGAAACGCCAGTTGGCCAACAACAAGCTCGGCCTCTTCCTTCAATAGGGCCCGCGCTTCTGATTCTGAAGGAGTAAGCTGGTCGATCCACCCATCTGCCCGTTTCCAATTGCTGATAGTTGGAGCGCTGACTCCGACCTTCTTAGCAAGCTCTTTGTTTGTTACATTTCCGGCAACTTCGTTATACAGCTTCACAGCCTTGTCTCGAGCGGCCTTTTTCCTTATCACTCCGGCGGCTTTTTGGGGAGCGGCATGCTCTCCTGCCTTTAATTTTGATTTCCAATTGTCGTCACGTTTCCATCGGCCGACAGTGAGGCGGTTTACTTTTACCAGCTTTGCTATCTCTATGTTGGTGATCTTGCCACCGGCCCTAAGAAACATATTCTCAGCCGCAATTCGCCCTTCCTTTTTCATTCGTCGCTCCTCCCCCCTTCTCGATTTCAATTGACTGAAATGTCTGGTCTATACGAATAAACTGAAAAATTTCGGGCAAGACTACCCAATATTTCCCGAGTGGGTGTCGGTTCGAGTCGCTGTTGTTAGTGGGCGACTTCGGGATCTGACCGCCTATGGCCTCCTGGCAGTTTGTCACTCAGTTGATCAAACTCCGTGTTGGAGCGGGGATGCTGCCACCGAGGGAGATGAATTCCTTGGAACCGCCATCACCTGGAATCGGAATGATGGTCGCTTCCCCAAGAAGACCGCCGAAGAACGCTTTTTCGCCGGCTATCTTGCCCGGAACGGGGATGAGTCGTGCTGCCGTAGTCTTATTGTTTATGACCCCTATGGCCATTTCGTCCGCTATGATTGCGGCGATTGTTTCTGCGGACGTGTCCCCGGGCATGACGACCATATCGAGCCCCACCGAACAGACACTTGTCATGGCCTCGAGCTTTGCGAGTGAGAGATGGCCTTTTCGGACAGCTTCCGCAATATTGCGATCTTCGCTCACAGGTATGAACGCTCCACTGAGGCCGCCTACGTAAGAACTCGCAAATGCGCCGCCTTTCTTTACAGCATCATTGAGGAGTGCAAGGAGGGCTGTGGATCCGGGAACTCCGATGCTACTAAGGCCGAGGCTTTGAAAGATTTCTCCCACACTGTCTCCTACGTTAGGTGTTGGCGCAAGTGAGAGATCCACCACGCCGAACGGAACATCCAGACTTAGGGCGACCTGTCTGCCTATAAGCTCCCCAACTCGGGTAACCTTAAATGCAGTCTTCTTTATTATGTCGGAAAGGTGTCCGAGGTCGAGACGAGGATTTGCAGCGCGGGCCCTTTCTATTGCTTTCTTTACGACACCCGGTCCGCTTACTCCAACATTTATGACTGCGTCGGGTTCTCCCACTCCAAGGTATGCTCCGGCCATGAAGGGGACATCCTGTGGGATATTGGCAAAGACGCAGAGTTTTGCACATGCGATTCCGTTGGACTTTTCCGGTGAGTCGAGCGGCTTCTTTAATGGTCCTTCCCATGAGCCAGACTGCGTCCATGTTAATCCCGGCTCGCGTGGATGCCACGTTTACTGAAGCGCACACTCTCTCAGTCGTGGCTAGGGCTTCGGGGATGGCTTCTATGAGCGCGCGGTCACCGCGGGTAAACCCCTTTTCTACAAGGGCTCCGAAACCACCGATGAAGTCGATCCCCACCTCCCGAGCTGCACGATCCATCGTTCTTGCAATATGCATCATCTCCGAAGGGCCGAATGGGCAGGCAGCTACCGCAATAGGGCTTACAGCAATGCGCTTGTTAACGACAGGGACACCATATCTGTCTCCGACTTCGTTGCATGTCCTGACGAGATCATTCGCCAGACGGCAGATTTTGTCATGGATATTCTTCCTGAAACGTTCCGGATCATGGCTGGCGCAATCGAATAGACTTATTCCGAGTGTAACGGTTCTCACGTCCAGATGCTCGCTTTTGAGCATCTCGAGAGTAGAGAGTACTTCCCTGCGACTGAGCATCGATAACCACCCCGTATTCTGTAAATTGTTTATATTCGGTGAATTGCTTCGAAAATTTCCCTGTGTTGCAGGCTAATTTCCAGCCCGAGTTCTTTAGCACGCTCCTGCAGCGCTTCCCGAAAATTATGTTGGTCCGTTTCGACCGGGATGTCGACCTCGTAAATCATTATGTTGCGCAGTGGGTCTTCACCTCCACGAAAGACGGCCTTGAGATTTGTTATGTTTATCCCGAATCGAACCATGACTTCCGTGATGCCGACGACCAAACCAAGCCGGTCAGGACCCCTTGTAGTGAGCACAAAAGGTGCACTCTCTGGCGCAGTCCAATCACCCACAGCTCGCATCGGCTTCAACAGCAGTGATAGCTCCATAGGAGCCAGCCTCTCCTCCAGGCAGGAAAGCAAATCCTCTTCTTGCAGCTCTTCAGGTATCGATGCGATAAAAACCCCGGCAAACTCGGTTTGCAAAATTGTCTGGCTAACGTCTTCAATATTGCACTGGTTTTCAAACATGACCTTTGAGACAGATGCCACAATACCTGGTCTGTCGTACCCCAAGACCGAAACTACTATTTTCTTCATTTGATAAGCCTGCCGCTTAAGTCCACACGCGACTCCTGCCACATTTGCAGTGAGGACGCCGCGGTCATGATTTAATTGATCCAGAGTTATGCTGCGGCCTCGCCATTTCGCCGATGTTTAGACCGATGCCCAGTCTCGGGATCGTCACTCTGGCTCCGAAAATGCTCCCGTATGTCCCCCGCATGCCCCGGCGGAGGCAGAACCGTCGTCACGTTGGCGAAAAAGCTTGGTTTTTTCCTTGTTCTGAACTGTACGTCACCGCCGCTCCTCCAGTCAAGGAAAATCCTTGGCGAGGCCGTTTACGTCAAACACGTCCCGGTAGTGTCGAGCCAAGGGGAACGCTGAAGCCACAAGATCAAGGAAGCTGTCATGGCGAGACAGCGCAGTCGAAGACGACTCCACTTCCGACCGGCGCTGAAGCAACGAAGCGCAATGTAGCTATGGCCGCCTCGGTGGTCAAATATGGCATCACGCCGAGCCACGAGAGGAACGTGCATTTACCCAGATCGTAACCGGCCCCTGGCAGCCCCTCTCCGAGGTCTGCGTTTCCAACAGCACAGGATTTGCAGTATTGGCGGCCTTAATATAGGCTCTAAATATGCCCCGAGTAGGTTTCCGCCTCTCATTGAACGGATCGAAATTCAGCGAGACGAGCGGGAGGTATGGTGTGAGCAAAGAAATCGATTTCGCCTCGCTCGAATGCTCCGGCATGATACCTGAAGCCTCTTCGAAGGGTAGTGCTTGAGAAATTGTAGGTTGACGCCTGGATTACTTGCGGACCTTCTCCCTGGAGCTTTTCTTTGCTTTTGACATGAGGCCTCACAACAACAATGTGACCGGATTTCTGTGGATTTCTGGTCTTGTATGCCGCTACGACAAGAAAACCTTCGTTGGCCAGTTTTTGGGCTTCTTGCCCCGATTCCACGTCTCGCCAGCCGCGAGAACTTCCCTCTGCTCGGAGCCAATCCACTTGCGCATTTGCCAGGTGGATCTGCGAATGCGCCGGAGGTCGGAGTATATAGATGCCCAATCGGGCAGCAACGGCCGCGACGAAGGCGCTGCAATGGGTGTGAGCGCCCTTCGTCAAGTAGGGTCGCCCATCTGGCAATCCTGTCTTCCAATTGATATGGTGTCCGGCCAGCCACAGCTCTTCGACCCCCATTGAGTCTAGCATATTCCTGAGCGCCCTACCGGAAGGCGTGATCTGAGGCTCGGCTGCAAGAGCTCTTATACTCGGAGTCACGCTGAACGAACAAAGGAGTGATACAGCCATCAACAATACAAGAATGAGTTTCCGTGTGGCGAACATAATTCACCTTCCACTCTACGATTTAATCCGAGTTCAGGTTGTTTTACCATCATCACCGACAGGAACATGCATGAAGGTCGCTTTGAGACAACTCTTTGAAAGAAAGTTCCTGTCATGGCCCCAAACCTTCCCTCGTGGTCGGCCTAATTTGGTTAGAGTTCAGGCTTCCCAAGATTGACCGCTACTTATTGTTTGTACCCGCGATGCCCTTCAGTCAACCGAAACGTCCCCGTCGCCTTCAGCCAAACACAGCTTGGTAGTACCGGGCTAAAGGCCGAAGCCACATGAACTTGCCACTTCCGAACCTGATACTCGACTCTCGCTACGATGTTGATCAGACGCTTGATGAAGCACTCTATTGACCGTTTTACCCTCTCGCCACAGAGATAGAATTGCCGGAGCATGTGCAGGAGGATGTAGCTCAAGACTCCTATGAGCAAACTGGCTTGGTTGGCGGTAAATCGGTGGTAGCTCGTCTTGTGCCACCTATTGCGTTCTTTCCCTCTTTGATCCTGTTCTCCATGTCGACTCGTCCGTTGTATACGTTAACCGCGGTCCCGGCAGCGGGCTTGGAGTTGGTCACAATGAATCCTACCCTCAAGTGTGCCAGCCACCGGTGGAATAACCCCAAAACGGTCGCCAATCCCTCGGAGCAGGCGAAAACCCGCGTCCGAGCTGATCTCGGCACCCTGAAAACCAATCATGATCGGCCCACCGAATTCAGGTCAAATTGTCTCTCGTCCGTCTTCACCACTCCCGGCTATCCGATTACTCTCAACGTCACTATATGTCGGCCACCATCCCAGATGGTTGACCGGAAGATCATACATTTCTAGGTCTCTACACCGAATAATCCAGGTTTAATGGCCTCCAATAATTGCCGTCAGTTTCAGAATTCGCATGGCTCCACGCCATCCCTCCGATTCTGATGCAATGCTGTTCTTTTTTTTTCAAAACGAGAATCTTCGCATCCTCCCCTGCATCTGTAAGAATGCAGGGATACTGGTTTGAGGGGAATTGGACATGAGGCTGAACTACATAAGATTTGTGGGTTGTGTAGCCTTTACAGTGCTCGCGTTCGGCATAGCTGGGGCCGCGGACTGTAATAAAGCTAAAGAGATTTATTCGAGAGGAGCGCAAATAATCCGTTTTGAAGAGCGCGTAAAGACGTTCCAGCAGGCGGTAGATCTTTGCCCCATTTTTCCGGAAGCCCACGTAAATTTGGCCGATGCGTTTGAAAATCTTGCGTCATTAACCACCAATAATGTGACAAAATTCAATCAACTTCTTGATCGGGCTGCAGCCGAGTACCGAGAATCCATAAAGTACAACCCGAATCTCGTCGCACCTTATTTGGGTCTTGGGGACACTTACCGGGTTATGGGGCTGTACGATAAGTCTGAGATTGCATACAAAAAGGCTTTAGAGATAAAGCCCCAGCACCCGAAGGCAGCACGTGGCCTATGGAAAATTAATTTGATCAAGTCTCAGGACCAAGGTGGATTTAAGAGTTCGCAGAAAATCCTAGAGCATCTTAAAATCTCTTCCGGAAGCGCCCCCGGACGGGATCCGTTAATGGGCTTCGAGAATCACACTGTCGTCAAGGATAGGTTAAGATTTGATAACATTCTTTACGATGAATGGTCCGCTGAGCTGAAAAGGGGCGAAGCGATCCAGCAATTGGAGGAGATCGGAAAAGCTGTTTCATCGACGGACCTCTCCGACTACGGCTTCATCGTTGAAGGGCATACTGATAATCGAGGAGATCATGACCGCAACGTGAAACTATCCTGGGATCGCGCCGAATCGGTCAAGACGTATCTTATCGCCAAATACGGCATTGATTCTTCCAGAATAAAAGCTCTCGGTTTTGGCCCCGCGAGGCCGAAGTTCAGTAACGATACAGACGAGCACAGGCTCAAAAACAGACGAGTCGAGCTTGTCTTTATCGAACATTCCATCAATACAGCGACCCAGTAAGCGGCCGATTAGACAATTGACCTGTTCAAGAAGCGAGTACGGGTGGTATCTGCCCTTCCTGGAAGGAGATTGGGACGAATGGAGATTTATCGCAACCGTTAGCATGTTCTGACAAAAAGCAATCACGATGAAAATCGTGTTTCTGTCACGAGTACCGGTAAAAACCGAATCTCATGTGATCCACAGGAGTTCGGCTCTATTATTTGTAATGATTGAGACTTCATCCGATGCCTTTGTAAAGGTTATACGATATCTAATTGAACAGCTTGGGGAGGTGAAAAATGCAGCCTTCAAAATTACATTGGCTCTGGGCGATTTTTGCGGGACTCATGATTCTAGCCTCAGGGAAATCCGCGATGGCTGTTGATGAGGACGCTTTTATAGATGCCTCATGTTCTGGTCACGTAGACATTGTCAAATTATTCTTGGACAAGGGAATCAACGTCGACGTAAGGAATCCTAAACGGATAACGGCCTTGATGTGTGCTTCCGCATACGGTCGGACGAATACTGTGGAACTCCTTCTCAGTCGCGGAGCGGATGTCAATGTCACTGATGAAACCGGTGAGACGGCATTGCTCAAGGCCTCATGCAACGGCCACACTAATGTAGTGAATATGCTTCTGAAAAAAGGGGTTGATGTAGAGTTGTCTCAGATGCAAGGCATCACGCCATTAATGTGCTCTGCATTTCGTGACCAAGCGAATGTAGTAGAGGTTCTCGTAAAAAAAGGAGCGAAGATCAACGCTACCGATGGAACCGGCGAGACAGCACTTCTTAAGGCGGCGTGCAAAGGCAATGCTGATGTCGTGAAGATGCTGATGGACAATCAAGCCGATTCAAATGTTCGGACTGTGCAGAGGTTAAGTCCCTTGCGGTGCGCTTCTGCCAAAGGCCGCCTTGATGTTGTGAAAGCACTTATGGAGAAGGCGAGTCCGTGACAACGTTATGACGAGCGGCGACAACTGACGAGACAGGTTTGATCGACCGAGCGGGCGCTTCCATAAGGGACCACGGGGTGAAAGAGCAATTCTCGCGAAATTGAGGTCACTTTGAGGATGGACTAAGGCGCCACTACCGGAAAGCCTAGTAGGCGCACCCACACACGCTATGTTGCGCACTTCCTGCTCACCCATCACAAAAACTTGCGCCACCGAATTTGAGATACAGATTATTTGGCTGCTGGGGGCTTGGCGCTTCGGGAAAGTTTGATTTCCCTAATGTTTTTCTTCTCGTGGATCGTCGAGGTACGAGACCCATCACTAAGGGCTGTGTTGAACTCGCCATGGGAGGGATTTCTTATGCTCTCAATCCTAACCCTCCCTGGAGATTTTATGATTTTCGCCATACCTTCAGGTCCAATTGCTCACGCTCAAGCATCCCTGAGAGGATATCCGAGAGGATAATGGAGCACAGCGACAAGAGCGGGAATCTTTACGGGCATCTTTCTGTAAGCAAGCGTTATGGAGAGATTTCTGAAGAGGAACTCATTCATGCTATCGATTAGTTGAGTGCGGATAATGGAGGAGTCGAGGATCAACAACAGACCCATCACCCTGAAGCGTGTTAGCTGGGTCTTGGCTGGAAACCTGCCTCCTGTAATCAACTCGCTCTCTTAAGGAGATCTAGCAGGACATCTATGTCCGCTCAGTGGAACCGCTTCACAGCAGTTGTGTGTCATCCGTTGACCCTACGGGCCGCGCTTTTTCATTGCGCTTTTTCAAAGATAAACATAAAAGTACGATTGTTCAAAGCCATGACGAATTGCACCGGTGTTCTTTGTCGGAACTGAAGTTTGTTGATGCCGTGCCGATGGACTATGGACGAGGAGCAACAGGAGGAAAGAGATGCAAAGATACGTGTGTGATGTCTGTGGATACGTGTATGATCCGGCGACAGGCGACCTAGAAAACGGAATTCAGCCGGGAATCCCTTTTCAAGAATTGGCAGATGATTGGGTCTGCCCTCTATGCGGGATGGGTAGGGAAGTTTTTTCCCCAGAGTGATCAGCGTTTCTAAGGTCTTATGAGGTCAACGAGGTTCGCACGAAGTAAGGATAGGGTCGTTCCAATACGGGGCGGCTCGTGGCTTGGCTGTCTGCCAAAGTCTGAACGAGTTTTAGTGTTGCAGGTGGCAGCCCATGAACTTGCCCCTTCGATTGCGTTCGTTTTGTCCTCCCCTTAAGGGTGTCCCACAACTCTTATCACCTGTCCAAAGCGAATCACGACAAACCATTTCTGAGACCGCCTCAAAGTCCTGGAATCGTACCGCAGTCCGGTGTTTGGCTGGTTACACGGCAAACGAAAGGCCTATCTCGTTTCTAGTGGACGAGCAAGAGATCGAGGTTCGTACCATCCTGGAATCTCGGCGGGAACCGTCGTGCGTGTAGCGGCGGTTCGTGAACCGCCAGAAATCATGACGCTTCTCTAAGCGCTCCTACGGCAAGAATCTCTCCAAAGATTATTTTGAGACACTCTCCGAAGCAATCTCCAATACAAAAATACAAAGTAAAAGGGGATTGCTTTCCCGCGTTTCGCGGGATTTCACTCCTCGCAATGACACATTCGCCCATATCGATTGTCAAGAATAAGCTTCTGAGCCCTGTTGGACCACATCATACAAGACCTCCGACAACTACAAGAGGTGTCTGGGAGATGAATGCGCGGGTGTAAAATAACCATTAATTGCCTCATGGGCATTTGAGGCCCATGTCACCAGAAGGTATCTTGCTGATTTTGCTGGATTCACAAGTGCCTGTTAGCGTCTTCGCCCCACTAATTCGTAAAAAGGAACCCCTTTTCATTCGGTCACCCTGCGGGTCCAATTTTGCAAGCCTCTGATTAGACATCACTTAAACAAAATGTTTGAAAGTTGGGCGGGATTGGCACGGAAATTGCTGCGTAGATTGGCGCGGGCAAGCCGCTTCGAAATAGATCAACACGAAAACGGGGTTACGCCCTCGGCAAGAGGGCGGTAGAGTCGGGGAAATAGTTTCCAAACAAACCGCGAATTTTTTTTGCGTTATAAGCATTTTTTGGCAGGGCCGCACCGTTTGGGACGAAGAATTGATACTAAAGCGCAAATGCTCAACAGTGTCCTGAAAGAAACGTGGCGGGAATATGACAATTTTTCCATGCCCAGACCGTGGCATTCTGAACGAAGAAAAAAAGTGAAATTTTCTTCCTGAGCAAGCGAATCCTCAACTTATTTATCGCATCTCTATTGTCGAGTGGCTAATGCATGATTAAACCAAAATAGACGAGTTCAGCAAGACAAGGAAAAAGGTACGAATTTAGATCCAATAATACCATTAAGAATCAGCAGAACGCGTAAGAGAGTCAGTGTGAATAGACTCGTCAGAGTCGAAGCAATTTTTTACTTTTTGCGCGGGTTGATTCCCCATCCCTGAAAGGAGTTCGGACATGCAACATTCCAAGGTATTTACTCGGTTTTGGGCAGCATCGGCGGTTTTCTTGCTGACAATTTGCGCCGGCGGGTCCGTCTATGCCGATCAGGCAGCGGACCTAGTAGCCTTAGCGAACAGGATTCAAAACCAAGCTCCTGGCATAAATTTTACAATCGGGACCGAAAAATTCTCTTATCAAGTATCGGACCCGGTGTATTTCACCTTCTCCGCGGACCGGGACTGCTATGTGGCTATAGTGGACATTGGGACAAGTGGCAAAATGACACTGCTCTTCCCCAATAAGTGGCACCGAGACAACAAGATAGAGAAGGGAAAATCGTACAGGATTCCGCCGGAAGGGAGCGATTTCACTTATAAGCTGGCAGGCCCGCCGGGAACGGAGCACGTCAAGGTGATCGCTTCCGTGAATCAGCTGCTCTCAACGGTGCCCTCTCTTCAGCAGGAGGTCAAAAAGCCGCTTAAGGAAACAGGCGGGGGGTTTCTGACGATGAAAAATCCTGGGTTGATTTTGAAAGATATTCGAGTTGCGTTTTCGGGAACCCAACCAAGCAAGTGGGCGACCGGTGAACTGACATTCAAAGTCCTTGAAGCTAGTGCGGGCTCTTCGGCCCCACAGACACCCGGACCAGCTCAGACATCTGGCCGACCGCCGGCCCAATGATCTGCGGTAGATCCGGCTGAGAGTGAAATTGCTCTCCCAGCACAGGAGGCTCGACATGAACAGAATGCTACTTTTCGCGCTCGCCATTGTGCTGGTTCTGCCTTATGTCTCATTTTCGGAAAGTTGGGAGGAATTTCAGAAAATTAAAGCTTCTGATGAGCAAAATAGGCTCGTTCCAAAGGGTGGACAAAAAATTATACCGAAAGACGTGATAATTGAGGGGCTCAAGAAAGATTGTCAGATTACCTTCACGAGCGATGCCCTGCTTTTCCAATTCGGCTCGGCCAAAATAAAAAAGGAGTCCATGCAAACAGTCCGGAATACCGCGGCAGCCATCAATCAAGCCATGGAAGATCCTCAACTCTCTCAGATAAGAACATATTATGTGGATGGCCACACCTGTAATATCGGATCTGCAGAAAACAATTGTAGGCTCTCGCGGATGAGGGCCGAAGCGATCATCGCGGAATTAGTGAAATTGGGAGTTCCGCGTGAAAGGCTGATACCGAGAGGCTTCGGTCTCGCGTATCCGGCTCACGCCAATGACACCGAAGCAGGGAGGATGCTTAATAGGAGAGTTGTATTGAAGGGCGATTGCCCAACCGAGGCTGCACTTGATTCACAAATTCCTTGCACCGGGCAACGGAGTGTCGTGAAAAGCACGCTCTCGCGGAAAAACGTCCTTCTTGAACTGAAGGCCAAAGAGCTTCCCCATGGCCTTCAAGGAGTGAAACAACGACAATGAGCCGGCCACGGACTGCCATTAAGATATAAGGGTTCGTCGTTGCACATTGTCCAAACCATAAGGAGAAAGTCATCATGGGAAATCGAATTGCATACGGGTTGGCGGCACTCCTAATTTTTGGGGCTGGCTTCGTGCCGTCGAGTTATGGAGGTGAGGCGGAGACAAACCTGAGTGCCGCAATATCCTCAATTCCCGAGGGAACCGAGGGTGCTCAAGCCAGAAAGGCAAATATTGAGCAGATCCTCAGCAAAAAAGTAAATGTTAATGCGAAAAACCAGGATGGGGACACTCCATTGATCATTGCCGCGGTCCATGGAGACGTGGATGTCGCGAAAGCTCTCATGGCAAAGGGAGCCGATATCAATGCCAAAGGAGCAAAAGACGGCGCAACACCCCTAATGGTGGCAGTTTACACTGGTGACCTAGAATTGGCAAAGGCCTTGCTTGACAAGAAAGCGGATCTCAATAGCGTCAACCAAGATGGTGACACAGCGTTATCCATCGCCGTACGAAACGGCGAGGTGGAGATCGTCGAGCTTTTACTCAGCAAAGGGGCCGACATCAATGCCAAGAATCCTAAGGATGGAACCACTCCCCTCATGATAGCTGCGTTCCACGGCGATGCGGACACTGCGCGAGTATTGTTGTCGGAAAGCAAAGCCGATATAAACGCTAAGAACTACGCAGGGGACTCGGCTCTCAAAATTGCGGAAGTCAACAATTCCGACAATGTTGCGACCTTGCTGAAAGACAAGGGAGCCACGGCATCCTTGATCCCCAAGGGCGGTAGACGAGGAGGAGGACGGCGGTGGCGGCCATCGGGCGTTCGCATCGATAAGTCCTTCGCACAGTCTCGCTGGTCCGAAAATGACCAGCCTCAGATCGGTACAACAAACGAGGATAGCCCACGTATCTCATAGCAACCAGGCCAACCAGGCAGGCGCCGAAGCAATCAACTCAACCAAGGTGGCGGTGGTGGCAACCAGGCTAACCAAGGTGGAGGCCGAAGCAATCAGCTCAACCAAGGTGGCGGTGGTGGCAACCAGGCCAACCAAGGTGGAGGCCGAAGCAATCAGCTGAACCAAGGTGGCGGTGGTGGCAACCAGGCTAACCAAGGTGGAGGCAAGGGCAACCAACTCAACCAGGGTGGCGGTGGAGGCAACCAGGCTAACCAAGGTGGAGGCAAGGGCAACCAGCTGAACCAGGGTGGCGGTGGTGGCAACCAGGCTAACCAAGGTGGAGGCAAGGGCAACCAGCTGAACCAGGGTGGCGGTGGTGGTAATCAGGCCAACCAAGGTGGCGGCAGGCGGCAACCAGGCCAACCAGGGTGGCGGTGGTGGCAACCAGGCCAACCAAGGTGGAGGCAAGGGCAACCAGGCTAACCAAGGTGGCGGTGGTGGTAACCAGGCCAACCAAGGTGGAGGCAAGGGCAACCAGCTAACCAGGGTGGAGCTGGTGGTAATCAGGCTAACCAAGGTGGTGCTGGCAACCAGGCTAACCAGGGCGGTGGTGGCAACCAGGCTAACCAAGGTGGAGGCAAGGGTAATCAGCTGAACCAGGGTGGAGGTGGTGGTAATCAGGCTAACCAAGGTGGTGCTGGCAACCAGGCTAACCAGGGCGGTGCTGGCAACCAGGCTAACCAAGGTGGAGGCAAGGGTAACCAGCTGAACCAGGGTGGAGGTGGTGGTAATCAGGCTAACCAAGGTGGTGCTGGCAACCAGGCTAACCAGGGCGGTGGTGGCAACCAGGCTAACCAAGGTGGAGGCAAGGGCAACCAGCTGAACCAGGGTGGCGGTGGTGGTAACCAGGCCAACCAAGGTGGAGGCAAGGGTAACCAGCTGAACCAGGGTGGAGCTGGTGGTAATCAGGCTAACCAAGGTGGTGCTGGCAACCAGGCTAACCAGGGCGGTGCTGGCAACCAGGCTAACCAAGGTGGAGGCAAGGGTAATCAGCTGAACCAGGGTGGAGCTGGTGGTAATCAGGCCAACCAAGGTGGTGCTGGCAACCAGGCCAACCAGGGCGGTGCTGGCAACCAGGCTAACCAAGGTGGAGGCAAGGGTAACCAGCTGAACCAGGGTGGCGGTGGTGGTAATCAGGCCAACCAAGGTGGTGCTGGCAACCAGGCTAACCAGGGTGGCTGGCAACCAGGCCAACCAAGGTGGCGGTGGTGGCAACCAGGCTAACCAAGGTGGAGGCAAGGGTAATCAGCTGAACCAGGGTGGAGCTGGTGGTAATCAGGCTAACCAAGGTGGTGCTGGCAACCAGGCTAACCAGGGCGGTGCTGGCAACCAGGCTAACCAAGGTGGAGGCAAGTGGTAACCAGGCGAACCAAGGTGGCGGTGGTGGTAATCAGGCCAACCAAGGTGGCGGCAGGTGGCAACCAGGCTAACCAGGGTGGAGCGGTGGCAACCAGGCTAACCAAGGTGGAGGCAAGGGCAACCAGGCTGAACCAAGGTGGCGGTGGTGGCAACCAGGCCAACCAAGGTGGAGGCAGGTGGTAACCAGGCCAACCAAGGTGGCGGTGGTGGCAACCAGGCCAACCAAGGTGGAGGCAGGTGGTAATCAGGCCAACCAAGGTGGTGGCGTGGCAACCAGGCTAACCAGGGTGGAGCTGGCAACCAGGCCAACCAAGGTGGTGCTGGCAACCAGGCCAACCAAGGTGGAGCTGGCAACCAGGCCAACCAAGGTGGTGCTGGCAACCAGGCCAACCAGGGTGGAGCTGGCAACCAGGCCAACCAGGGTGGAGCTGGTAACCAGGCCAACCAGGGCGGAGCAGGCAATCAGGCCAACCAGGGTGGCGCTGGTAACCAAGCCAACCAGGGTGGTGCTGGCAACCAGGCCAACCAGGGCGGCAGTGGTAACCAAGCCAACCAAGGCGGAGCAGGCAATCAGGCCAACCAATCTGGGAATAACGATACCATCAACCAGACCAACGTCACCAACAAGACCACCAATGTAAGCGGTGGTGGCGGTGGCGGTGGCGGAGGCGGTGGCGGCAGTGTCGATTTTGGCGGAGGAGATTCCGGCGTTAGCGCGGATCCAGGCAGTGTAATATTGCCTCCGCGGAGCCAAGTGATGTAGTTTATGCGCCGGCATACAGCTCAGCCAAATGCCGAGACTCAGACCTCACCATCCCTTCGAAGATGGTCGATGAGGCGAAGCAACTACTGGAGAAGGAGATGTACGCCGATGCCGAGGCAATGTTCAATAAAGCACTCGATCTGCTAAGTAATCGTTGTTACGATTCTGCGCTGGCAGCCACGGCATGGGACAACTTGGCTAAAATATACGACAAAATGGGGCTGGCTCCCCAAGCATTGGAGGCCAGAGAACATTACCGGCAAATCACTCAAAAATCAAAGTAAAGAATTCACAAGAAGGAAAGTGAGGAGACGGAAACAGATAATCAGAAAAGTTTAAAAGTTAGGGCTTGGGATTTTAAATGTTCCAAGCCCTTTTTTTGGTACTTTGTGCCACCTCTCGTTAAGAGCAGCCATCTTGAGGGCTGTTGACTCGTGGCGCAGCATACTGCCTATAAGAAACCGCTTATGGTTACCAGTCGGCTGAACTCCCCCATCAACGGGAAACATGTTTGAATTTGAGCTTTACGATGGCGTCGGCTCCCACGACTCTGGTTTCGTTGTCCATGGCCTGGAAAAGATTCTCCTTGCTGGAGAATGAAATCGGAGTGGCGGCTTTGGGGGCGGTGACATCGGCAAATCCCATGAGATTTAATTCGCGTTCCAGTTCGCCGGCTACTTCAGTGGTTTTGGCAGGCTTTTGGGCACTCGCCGACATCTTGCTCAGGGTGCGATAAAGTTCTTCGATTTTAGTATTCCTGGCCCTGCTGGCCATGAAATAGATGGTTTCCTCGCCTGTTTTGTCGTCCAACACATACCAACGCTCACCTTCCTTTGACGGCAGCCAGTAGGTTTTGCCGGCCTTAATTTCTCCGGTCCCTTCCGTCAGCTTTGGGTTGGGGAACAGGCGGCCGACCGAGCCAGTGGAGTCCCACCACAATATGGAAACGTACGCATCAGATTCGGATCGAAAGGCGACTCCGACATGATCCCCTGACCTGAGGGTCGATCCGTCCTTTAGCGGCTTCACCTGTTTGTTTTCGTCCTCGTAAAAGAATTCAACTTTTATTTTGAGGTCCTGAGCGAAAGTCGGCGTTCTGAACACCGGAGTGTTCTCCTGGCCCTTGGCGGCGAAGAGCTGAGGGTGCTGCAGTCCTTCTGTGAGATCCTTTGTCTTTTCGTACACGTAGTCGTAAATCTGTTTGGCCGTGACGATCCCATCCTTTGATCCTTTGTTGGCTTCCCCTCTCAAACCTTTCAACAGGTAATGTGTAAAAATACTGTTTTTGTAGTGGGGTTCTTCGTATGAACTCTCGTCCGGCTTGCTGGATAAAATACTCACCCGGCCTTGAATGCTCTTGAAAAGGGAAAAGAACCTGTCGGTCTCCTTTGCTATGGATTTTTGGATTCCCGGACTGAAGCCTCCAGAGTGGCATGCGTCGGCCACAAGGAGCACACGATCCGTGTCAATCCCTTTGAAAAGGTGCTGATCATTCATCATGACCGCCGTGGCAAATAAATTGTCGATTTGAGTGTCGTAGGTTACAAAATAGTACTCATTCGGCAATGATGGATCTGCAGCGCCGTGCCCTGACAAATATATAATGACGAAGTCGTCTTTCCCAGCATTCCGAAGGTCCTGCCTCAGAGCTTTTGACACATTCAATCTTGTGGCTTGTTCATTCAGCAAGAGCGAAATATGCGCTTTTGAGAAATACTTCTCTCTGTCCTTCAGGAACTGATAAAAATCCTTAGCATCCTTGTCTGAAATGTTCAGAGGCGGAATTTGCGAATCTTGGAATGTTTTCACTCCTATGATTACCGCGTACAATTCCCCCTTTGCGGAATCGGTTGCGCCCACTTGGAGGTTACCCCAGAGCAGCAAACAAAATGTCGCCAAACCAATGAACAACGACCTGAAAATTGGAAATTTCCGGACCGCAAGACTAACAAAGGTTGTCTCGTTGCCGGCAAGAGTCAGATATTTACCTCCTGTGCAGCTCGTATAATCAGGTCCGATATTCCCGGTCTGATCAACTTCGGCACAGCAAAAGCCACAATCCTTTATCAATTGTCCGTCCATCTCGAAAAACCTGCCTTTCTGGGGCTACTCTCCCGCGCTGCGTGTACGCCTTGCGTATCACCCTCATTTCGCGAACTCGCTACTTTAATAGATTCACCTGGCGCAGGCCCCTGACGTGGTCTCCATGCTCATAACGACACGTCCAACGGCCTGAACGTCTTGTTGGCGTCATCATGGACCTTATCGAATTAGATGAGTTTGGAAGGTGAAGGATTCGGAGGAATCTCTTTGATTAAGCGAACGCCCTTTCCTCATCCGGCCTCAGGCAAAGAGAAATCAGGACTACTTAAGATGATCATCGGAATGGGTTTGCCAGAATCCACAGCTGCCTAGATGCAGGTTGCTTCGCAAATTCACGCTGAAGAATGCCGGTCTGAACCCTGTGGTTTGTTAAAAGATACCCGGTGGAAACGTGCCCTGAATCGCGGTCATTGACAGCCAAATTTAATGTCATAAACTTCTGGTGAGAGGCACAAGGCGTTCTCAATACTGCCTGGTCTCGTGAACGCGTCGAATTGCTATGTGATGCACGCAAGGAAGTTGCCATGTTTTTGACGGATAAATCGGAAAAAGAATTGGTCACACACAGAAGGCTCATGTCTTACATTTCTATGATCATTGCGTTGGCATTTGCCATCATGGTCCTCCCGGATACGGTCGATTCAGAAGATTGGCACAAATCTAAACGTTTAAAGCCCAAGAAAGTCGATTCAGAAAGTCCGTTCGACTCTGAACATTCAAAGCCCAAGGACCTGGAAAAGAAAGAAAAGCCCGAAGATTTGGAAAAGAAAAAAAAGCCCAGCAAACGAGATACCTCAAAACAGGAAAACGTTACTCCCCTCCGGAAAGGCCGCGGAGCGGCGGTGTCGGATTTTGCCGGGAAATCTCAGGAGAAACAGCTGCCCAGGACGAAGGACAACGGGCCGTCAAAGACACCATTCAAGCGTTCGGGAGGAAAAATTGCGGGCCTGGCAACGGACACCGACAAGACTATCCTGAGACTTGCGAGGCAAGAACCCGCCTCGGCCGTCGCCCGCTACAAAGGAATTCTGGAGACTGCAAAAAAAGGTGGCAATATCCGCGAAGAAAAGAAGGCCCTCATCAACCTTGGAAATCTTTATTATCTGACGGGACAGAGTCGCCGAGCCGCTCAACACTACCAGGATGCCCTCGCCATAAACAGAAAGCTCGGAGATCGCAAGGGGGCTGCTGCTGCGCTGAGAAGTCTGGCGGCTGCGTTTACATCTTGGGGCCATTACGACAAGGCTGAAGAATACAATCGAGAATCCTTGGCCACTTTTGCTGAAACAGGGGATGTCCAGGGTCAACGCACTGTCCTCAACAATCTGGGGCTAATAGAAAAGAATCGAGGCAGGTACTCCAAGGCTTTGGAACAATTCCGCAAGGCCCTCGAAATCGATACTGGCGCAGGACAGTCTTCGAATTCTCACCCTGAATAACTTGGGTGACCTTTCCAGGAGCTGGGGTGATTACCGAAAGGCCTTGGAATATTATCAGGCATCCTTGGAGGTTTCAGAGAAGATAGGAGATGCAGAAGAAGAGGGCAAAGCCCTGATCAATATTGGAAAGGTCTATGAAGAATTAGACCAGTATGATGAAGCTGTTGAAAAGAGCAAGAAGGCGCTGGGTATCTTTACCACGATTGGCGCGGCTACCAATTGGCCAAAGAAAATTCTTGGGGACCTGTACCTTGATATGGGCAAGGTAGATCAGGCCGAAGCTTACGTTAAGGAAGCGGGCTATGACTCGTCGCTAGGACGATATTACCTCTTCAAGTCTCAGCCTGAAACAGCAAAGCGTTATTATGAACGGCTTATGGTAGCCGGTCAAGAACAGGGGAATCTCGACGAACTTTTCACAGCTTACACTGGACTTGGAAAAGTTTTCGAGGCTTTGAAGCAATATAAACAAGCGGAGAATTACTATTCAAAGGGGGTGGACATGACCGAAGAGATCCGATCCACCCTTCTCCCCTCGGAAAGGAGGAACTTTTTTGCGGTCAGAATCGAAGGATTTCCTCGTTCGGAGCCTGCCAAGGGCCTCGTTAGAGTCTTGCTGAAGCAAAATAAAGCTGAACAAAGCATTTACCCGGGTGAGGTTACCCGAGCCCGATCATTTGCTGACAATCTGTCGCAGAAGGTGCAGGGCACTAATTCTAGTATTCCCGAAGAGGTGCTCACGAGAGAAGCAGAATTTGAAAACAAACTTGCGTCACTAAAAACAGCAAGAAACATGTTACCCAAAGCGGTTGACTACGAACGCTTCCAAGACCTGACTGCCGAAATTAAGCAACTGGAATTAGATAGGAACGCCCTTGTTAAAATGGTCTGGACGAATTATCCGGATTACGCATCCGCCAGATTTCTGCGACCAGTGACTCTGGACACTGCCGCGATCAAACCTGACCAATACGTTGTGATGCTGGATCTTCTTGGAGAAGGTGTGGGCGTAAGAGTCATAAAAGGAAGGCAAATTATCGACGCTTATTTCGTCCAATTTAATGTGACCGATCTTGAACAAGACGTCGCCAAGTTTCGCAAGTCTTTTGAGCAGGTACGGCTTCAGGACTTCAGCCCCCAGCTGGCCGAAACCCTGTATCAAAAGCTTTTACAGAAGCCACTCAAAAGGATTCCAGTAGGAAAAACCGTGACCATCATGCCAGATGGCTTCCTTGCGCTGCTCCCCTTTGAGGCGCTTGTAGTAAGCGGAACAGCCCAATGGGCTCAAGGCAGATGGGGTCCGTACCCACAGGGGCTAACGTATGTCGGTGACCTTTACCACATTGCCTATTACCAGTCCCTGACCACTATGACGCTTGTCCGGACTTTCGAGAAAAACAACAAGGTTGGGGGACGCCTTCTTGTTATAGCCGATCCCGTGTTTGAAATGCTGGATGCAAGGGTGCAAGAGGCTGCACCTGAAACAAGAGTGGCGAGGCGAGAAGACGATAGCTACTCCCGTCTTATGACGGCAATAGAAGAAAGTGGGAGCGGCTTCAATCTTCATCGTCTCAGTGGAACCGGTGAGCTTGCTAGAAAGCTTGCGAATCTATACGGGGCACGCTCGGAAGTCTACACCGGATTACGAGCCAGTAAGGAAATTATTCTTCGAAAAGGTAGCTCCTGAATTGGACCGATACAACGCCGTGGTATTTGCGACTCATGGCTTCGCAGGCAACAACATCCCGGGCTTTATGGAGCCCGTGCTGGCGCTGGCAATGGTTCCTCCAGGGACAGACGGGATCCTTACAATGAGTGAAGTTTCGGGATTGAAAATGACAGCGGACATTGTAGCGCTTACTGCCTGTCAAACAGGAATCGGGATGAAGTTGGCGGGCGAAGGGGTCATGAGCATGGGCCGCGCCTTTCAGCTTGCCGGCGCCCGATCGGTGATAATGAGTTTGTGGTCTGTGTCGGAAAAATCCTCCATCATGATGATGGAAGAATTTTTCAAGAGCAGGAACGAAGGGAACGAGAAGGCCCAGGCTCTATCTTGGGCTAGAAAGGCCGTGCGCAGAGCCGGTTTTGAGCACCCATTCTTCTGGAGCGCATTCGTTTCTGGCGGGAGAGGCGGAGTGATCCGAGAATTTCTTGATGAGTAAAAGAGAGATCCGCTAATGAACTGACGAAATTTGGTCTACGGATTTGTATAGCGTTGCCCCTGGCAACCGGCCACTCCATGACTCTCGAGCTGCAAGGAAGCAAGGAAGATTTTATGGCTTGGGCACCAAGACACTGAATTTTGAGAACCGAGCGAATACTTTTCAAGAAGCCGTGGAGTCCTGCCCTTCCTTGACTTAAGCACATGCAAATCTTGCGAATGTCCTTGAGAATCTGGCCACGATGGAGATCGACAGTCTGATTAGATTTCCTCAGTTCATTGACAAGCCCCTGGCAGAAGATTAGGAATGATGCCGGATTTTTCGAAGGAATCACAATAGAAAGTGGCCTGCCCCGAATTATGTATCACTTGTTAAGTTAGAGGTATATCAACTTGACATCCCGGGATAGGGAAATGGTCTCTTGGTGCAGTGTGGACGATCCATGTCGTCATTATGGCCTCAGGAGCGGGTGGGCGATAGTTCAACTGAAGTCACCCGAACGGTCCATCTCGGTGCACAAATTTGGATGCATCAAGGTCAAGAATGACGAGCAGCTCAGGCAACGGGAAACGGATGGAAAGAGACTTAGGAAAGACCGCTCAGTGAGGCCACGCATGAACCTTTGATCAGGTCAAACAGGTAAATGTCTTTTTCGAACGGTGAATCCTCGGCGTGATTTCTGCATCCTATTGATGTAAGGCGCTTGCTGACAAGTCAAGGAAGACAGCTTGGCAACCTAGTGCCGCGGTCACCATATTCCATTAGCATATCCAGGAGGAGAGTGTCATGGACGTGAGGAAGACTAGAGAAGCGTGGGTTATTTCTGACGAAGCTCTTAGGGAACTCCCAGAATCGTCGACTGTTAATGAACTGAAAAAGGATGAGCCTTTTGAACAAGGCTTGCGGCCCTATTGCTGTGGGTGTTCAACACCGGAGCCAAGTGAGAAGTGAGACTGCAGAAACGGGGTCGCTGTACAATAGTGGTGTATTCAGGTGGTCAGATAATTGGCTCGACTCATCGTTTTCAGGGTTCCTGTTTCTGATTCTAATTGAAGTGGACACCCTCCAACTTGTTTGATAGAGGTGCCGCATTCTCACCTAGGGGGCGCTTCTATGAGTATTTCCGAACAAGCCAAAACGCACCTAATCGAGCTGCTTTACGAGGGCGAGACCCTCGATGCTTTTGATTTAGAGGCGTTTTATGGTTGGGTGGAAGCCTCATACCAAGCACTGATGTTTGACCCCGTGCAACAGGAGAGATTCGCCGAATACTGCGGCTCGTCTTGCGATTCCACCTCAATGAGGCTTTGTGGAGTATGGATGCTCAAGCAGGCGCTCTATAAGGATACTCCAAAAGACTACACCCCGACTCATTCACAGGCGTAGCTGGCGCTCGCCCACCGGCAATTGTCGCTCAACAGTCCAGTGAGCATATTATCAATCATCACCCTTCAGGTCGTTTTCCACTTCCTCGAAAGCCCTCTTAAATTGAGTCTCGGAAAGTTTGTTTCGTTCCCATAGCCTTCTGAGAGCGGTCATGTCAGATCGCCTTAGACTGCCAAGAATCTGGTTAAACCTCTCTTCAGAGAGATTGTATTTGAGCATCAATTCTTGAGAAGACATTCCACTGCGAAGGTCGGTGAGAAAGTCTTTTGCGCCGTATTTTATCATTAACGCCCCCCAGCCCGGTTTCAACAATTCAGGAAGAAGACGCGATTGAACCATTTGTTTCTTTCAGATGAAAATCAGTTCAAAAAGTTTCAGGTTCAAATATCAGGAAATTCTTTCCTAGTCACAAAAAAGGCGACTCTCCCCAAATCGCCCTCTCGGTCGCTTAACATCCTCAACAATTAGTTGTACCCGACCCCACAGTGTTCAACGTCAGCGAAAATGGGAATCGAAATGGGATTTTGTTAGTGGAGAGTTTGGGACGTTGAGATTCGACCATTAATGATCTTGACGTGCCTGTCGGCTCCGGATAGTTGGCTTGGGCCAGGAAGAGAAAGGAGCTGACATGGCCAGGGATGTGGTTGCAGAGATCCGGAGAGCTACCCGGAGGAAATTCAGGGCTGATGACAAGATTCGTATTGTGCTTGAGGGTCTGCGAGGGGAGATTTCCGTCTCTCACTTGTGCAGGCGGGAGGGGATCTCGCCGTCTCTTTACTACCAGTGGTCCAAGGCTTTTCTGGAAGCCGGGAAAAACGGACTAACAGTCGATACTAAGCGAGATGCAACCAGGGTGGAGGTCGAGCGTCTCAAGGATGAGAACGAGACGCTTAAGAAGGCGCTCGCTGAGACCATGCTTGATGTCCAACGGCTCAAAAAAAGTCTCGGCATGTGAGAGTGCGGTACCTCCGGATGACACCCGAAGAGAAGCTGGATATTCTCCGTGCTGTGGAGTCCTCACAAGTGACTCTAAAGGAGGCATTGATCCGTCTAGGCGTGCCGTTTTCCACGTACTATCGATGGAAGGCGAACCTTGAACGACATGGGATTGAGGGCCTCCGTGATCGTTCTCCGTTTAAGGGCAAGACGTGGAACGAGGTCCTCCCTCACGAGCAAGAGAGGATTTTAGAGGTCGCCGATCACCATCCCGAATGGTTCTCGCGGGAGATCAGCCTCCATATCTCAGACAACGACGATTTCACCGTATCAGAGTCTAGCGTCTATCGTATTCTGAAACGAAACGGTCTCATCAAGGCTCTGGGAAAAAGACGTTTCCTGCAGGACCTGAGTATAGGGTGAAGACGAAGGGGATCAACGAAATGTGGCAGACTGATGCAAGTTACCTGCTCGTGAAGAACTGGGGATGGTATTACATGATATCCGTGCTTGATGATTTCAGCCGCAAGATCCTGGCCTGGCTCTTACAGCCTAGCATGGACACGGATGCGTTCAGTGAAGTCATTGAGTTGGCCTGTGAAGTAACCGGCATGGACCGTCTACCACAGGAACATCGAGCAAAACTCCTTTCGGATAGAGGTTCAGCACTCATCTCGAAGCCCTTTGGCGAATACCTCCAAGCCAAGGGGTTGGCCCATATATTCGCTTCTCCTTATCACCCTCAGACCAACGGGAAGATCGAACGGTATCATCGATCCTGCAAGGAGAAAATAAACCGGATCGTATGGGAGTATCCCGACGATCTTGTGCAAGAGATCACGAGTTTTGTCACCTACTACAACACGGGGCGCTATCACGAAGCCCTTGGCAACGTGACCCCTGATGACGTATACTTTGGCCGACGAGAAGCTATATTGGAGCGTCGCAAGAGCCTTAAACACGTAACTCTCATGCGGCGTAGGGACTTAAACCGAAACACCCCAAGACCATCATCTGGGGCCGAAACTCTCCGCTAATTCTGCCACCCAAAATTCCCACTTCTGCTGACGACATACAGGTTTATCGTTGCCATAACGCTTTTCGGATACGGTGGTAATGCTGCCGCAGTTGGTGTTCTCGTTTTAATTTATGTAATAGGCGCGGGTATTTCTTCATCCATTAACTACGCGACGTCCGAATTTGGAATAACAAACAAACGCGTGATTGCAAAAGTTGGCTTCATCCGCAGAAATTCACTTGAGGTGTTGCTCAACAAGGTTGAAGGTATTGAAGTGGATCAAGCTATTTTGGGCAGGATTCTTGGGTTTGGTTCTATTACGATAAGTGGTACAGGTGGCACACACGAGCCGTTTCATCATATAGACGCACCTCTTGAGTTTAGGAAACAGGCGCTAGAGCAAATTTCAGCCGTTTGAGATTTAAAATAATACTATAAATGATGGACTCCTAGTTCCTCCCCAGGGAAACCGGTAATTTCAACCACATTCTGAGAAATTCTCTAGGAGGCTGTCGCTTAACGCTTTACAGTCTCGTTAGGTTGGGATATGAGCGGGTCGCATGAGAGACTACCGCTTCATAGCGTATGAGCCGGACAAGCCATTAGAGCTTGCACCAGATATCAAGAAATGGTTGCCGCCGGATCATCTCGCCCTGTTCATCAGCGACGTGGTTGATACGTTGGACGTCAGAGAGATAACGGAGGAATACCTCCATCTTCAGGGGGGACATCCCGCGTATCACCCTGCGATGATGCTCAAACTCTTGTTCTACGGGTACTGCGCGGGGATTCGGAGTTCCCGGCGCATAGAGCAGAAGACCTATGAGGACGTTGCCTTCAGGGTGCTCTCGTGTGACAGCCATCCCGACCACAGCAGGATTTCGGACTTTAGAAAGCGTCATCTTAGGGCCATCTCCCGTCTGTTCGTCCAGGTCTTGGAGATATGCAAGGAGGCGGGGCTGGTGAAGCTCGGGCATGTGGCTCTTGACGGAACCAAGATAAAAGCCAACGCATCCAAGCACAAGGCGATGAGCTATGGCCGGATGGTAAAGAAAGAGAAAGAACTGGCCCGTGAGGTGGACAAGCTTTTGAAACAGGCCGAGGCCCTCGACGAGCAAGAAGACAAGAAATACGGCAAAGGCAAGAGAGGCGACGAGCTGCCGGAGGAACTGCAATTCAAAGAGAAGCGGCTTGCAAAGATCCGAGAAGCAAAGCTGGCGCTTGAAGAGCAGGCTCGTGAGGACGCTACCCGCAAAGCTAAGGGCGGTAAGGATGGAAAGCCGCCTGAGGAGGGTGGATCCGGACCGTCCGAAACACCTGAGGTGAAGCCGAAACCCAAGAAACAGAGAAACTTTACGGATCCTGACAGTCGGATCATGCTCGATGGAGCCACCAAGGCGTTTACCCAGGCATACAATGCGCAAGCTGCCGTGGACTGCACCAGTCAGGTGATTGTGTGCGCCGATGTCACCCAACAAACCAACGACAAGCAACAACTGGTCCCGATGCTGGAACAAATAGAGGAAAATCTTGGAGAAATTCCGGATCGCGTTCTCGCCGATGCAGGGTATTTCACAGAGGAAGCAGTGGAATCCGTCGCTCAGGGATTCATGGAACCCTTTATCCCGCGTGAGCGCATCAAACACAGCGACCCGCCGGCGCCGGCTCCTCGTGGGCGTATTCCCGACAACGCCTCCGTCGTTGACAGAGCACTGCGCAGACTGAAGACAAAAGTGGGGCAACAGACCTACTCCAAGCGAAAAGAAACGATAGAGCCGGTCTTCGGACAGATCAAAGAGGCAAGAGGAATACGGGCCTTCCTCCTCAGGGGCTTGGACAAGGTGAAGGGAGAATGGAAGCTCGTTTGCCTGACCCATAACATCCTCAAGCTTTGGAGACATCTTTGGCTGGACCGGGGGAGAAGTGCGCCCATTTTCGGGTAAAACACCTGGTTTTCCCGGAAAAATGTCAGGTTTTGCCAACGAGGACTCCCTCTTTTGCCTTCGCTGCCCCAGCTCACAGCCTTTGAAGAACGGGTTGATCGAAAAATGAACCATAATCCGGCTCGAAGCCGTTCAGACCTGGCCTGTTTCGCGACACGCTCCTAGTTGCCCTCCTTCTAGCCAGTTTGTCGGGGCGCTACAATACCCGCGTAGTGTTCCACAATCGCGTAGTCCTTATTTCCCTCCATGAATTCTTGGGCTTGCTCCGTGTCTGATCCGTCCGGTGAATGCTCTTCCCAGCGTTCTGCCTGACGAACAACCCTGACAACCGCTCTCGGCTCGTCAGGCTAGGTACGGACTCAAACCAGGGCAATACAGGCTTTTTCTTCATACCCCCTCCTTGGCTATGACGAGACTCATTCTCGTCGACTACCTCAACAGGGTGGATTGGCAAGGCAATCGTAGAGACAACGGAGAAATGCGACAATGACAGATACGCCGGATGCCCTTTGGATAAAGGTTTACGACGGTGAAGGTGATGACGCAAAACTCATTTTTGAAGGGACGGCTCGCGAATGGCAAAACTACATGACAACCCATGGTTGGGATGCCCCAAAAGAGTCGCCATCCCAAAAGACTGAGGTGTAGTGGCGGATAACGAGAGCATCCAGCCGAGAACAAACACACGAGAACCCTATTTGGCAAAACTTCCGAAGGCTTGCGCAACGTCTTAACCAACCTCTACTGGCTCCTCTACCTTCTCCTTTTAACCAGTTTTTCCTGACGAACAACCCTGACAACGGCTCTCGGATCGGCAGGCTGAAACAAGTGTCGCTGCAAGACGACGTTTGCCCTCGGCTCTAAACTACACTGTATGGGAGAGTGTTACCGCGGCGCTTGAGTAGTGCCCAGAGATTTTGGATAATGCGTTATCCAGTCAAAAAAAGGAAGGATTTGACTTTGGATGTTTTCAGGGCTATTGAGGAATCCTGGGGGACAGTGATGGAAGAGCGGCAGTCACATTAATAAGATTTCGATGTCGCTATCTCGTTCGCCGGTGAAGACCGACGCGCCCCTTGAGCCAAGGCCCTCACCCTAGGAAAGGATGAAGCAATGCTCCTGACGCGGCGAGAGATCAAAGCCATACGGGAAGCAGTTGAAACCGCTGCGGCACCTATGACGGCCAGCGAGGTGTGCAAGAAAGTTGTTGGTGGAAAAAAGAGATCCAGTATCTCACTATGCGAGACTGCGTTGAAAGATTTGGTCGAACAGGGAACAGCGTTCGAACATAGTCCAATACGCTCAGGATACCCTGCAAGATACTGGCACAAAGACGGGGTCTCAAGAGTGGTCGCTCAGATCGAAAGAATAGTCGCTGATGCCCCTGACCCTCCTACCATAAGCCAAGTGAAGGCCAAGATTGCTAAGGCTGACTTGCTTTGGTTCGACGAAGCTGTCGGACGCCTCATCAACCAAAGCAGACTATTTGAGGTCTCGCTCAAGCGTGCCCGTCGTCTTTTGTGTCACCGACCGAAGCCGGAAAACCTACTCTCTGAAACGGATATTCGTGATCTAAATCGCGTTATAAGAAAGACTGAATCATGTCGGCAGACAGATGTGAAACTGCATGAGATCCTGAGGTTCCTTGAGACAGGTTCAGGGGAGGTCCCCACGGGACCGAGGTCCCCTACTTTGACGGAATCCCTGCTGAGGCAATGGTATGATGAGGAATTACCGGCTCTCCGTGGCGCGACATCTGTTCCCTTGCCAAGCACATGGGATCGGTACAAGAAATGGTGTGTGGAAAAGGGAGCAGAACCGGACTTGTCTGCTTTGCACGATATTCTTCAGCAGCTGTCTCAGGATGGTATTGTCGAACTTGTGCCTCACAGCAGGTCTCATCCCATTCATGAGAGCGAACACCCGGTCCTGATGAAAGGTTCTCACGGGGAAACCATATATTTCTGGCGTTGGCGCAAGAGGACAGAGAAATGAAACCTCGCCAAGAATATCTGCACGCAAACCCGTTCGGGGGGAGGTCGGTGAAGGATGAGCAGATCTGGGGAGAGGCAGACGAGAATTTGTATGACGTACCTTCGATAAATGAAGATGCCTTCAACCAACTCAGGAGCGATCTCGAACAACTGAGCCACGACCAACAGACCGGACTCAGATTCGTCGTTGGGCCTGCTGGATCAGGCAAATCCCACTTATTCGCCCGGTTAAGAAGAGAACTTGTGGGCCAGCATTTTGCTTTTGTCTCGGTGCCGCCAAAGGACCCAAGCGCAATCAAGCGTTTTGTTCTGAAGAAAGTTGTCGAAGGGTTGAGACATAGGGCAAGGAACGGGGGAACGGTAATCTAATTACTCTCAACTGGAAAGGTTCGTGTACGCCCTTCTACGGCTCGCCAAGCGTTTCCACGGGCTTTCGATCCAGCAGATTCATAACAATTGGCGGCAGATTCAGCGGATCAGATACGCGGCACTCCTTGATGAATTTGTCCAGTGTCTACATCAAATCCCATCGGCTAACGTGTCTCTGTCGGTTTCCAGAGTGCTCTTCCGAACTCTCGATCCAGAGAAACAAATACTGGCTTTTGAGTGGCTTTCCGGCTCGCAATCACTAACAGAGCATGACTACGAATCCTTGGGGGTGGGTGCTCCTATTGAGGACAACGAAATCGCCGACATCCTCAAAAGCCTTGGGAAACTAGGCGGTCACTGCGGGCCCGTCATCCTCGTTCTAGACCAATTGGACGCGATTGAGAGTGCAGAGTGTATCGGCGAAATCGAACAGATCGCCGTTGACCTCAAGGATTATAGCAAGTGCTGGTACATTGTCATAAGCTTGCTGGAAGAGAAATTCACAATATGGAGCCAAACGCTGTCGGAGGCTTTCCTGACCCGGTTCGGAGTACTCAAACAGGGAGTGTGGGAGCATCGAGTCTCAGAACTGTCACTTATTGACGAGCACCAACAAAGAGAGCTCCTATCGAAACGTCTGACGTGCCCCAAGCTTGCCGCTCTTCGCCTTCAGGACGGGAAAAAAGACGATCTCTATCCGTTTGTTGCGGCGGACCTGGATGGTCTTACGTCAAGAGGGCCTACCTGTCCCAGAACGCTCTTGCAGGAAGCTGAGGATCAGTACAGGAGTATAGTGCTGAGCACCCCCGCAGTTAAGAAAAAACTGGATACCTTTCTGTTCGATACCCTTGCGGAAATCCATTCCTCGTTTGCAGACGCAGAGCCTTCCATCGATACTGCGTCCGTTGCCGATCGTATCACAGAGCTCTTCGACGTCTTGCATTTTTCAGAAACAGGGCAACGGATAAAATTTGACGACGGACCTCTCAGAAAGGCTGGAGGAAAATTCACCGGTTATGACACTGAGTATTCAGTCGGTTCGGGGACATTGCGGGTGATATGCCATGACATACAGCGGGCATCCTCCTTTCCGAATGTGCTTAAGAAGCTTGTGGATGCCGAACCAAAAACCATCTTGGTCAGGGACAGCCGTGTGGGCATCTCAGGCAAGGTGACACAATCGCTCTTGCAGCAATACTGGAGAAGCCATGCGTTCATGCACTTGACCCTCGATGAGGTAAGGTGGCTTCACGCACTTGGTCAACTCCTCGCCAAAATGCGTCAAGGTGATTTCCAAAACGAGCAGACAGACCCAGGCCCGTCAGAGGAAAACATCTATAACTGTCTGACGTCTATTGATTTTATATCCGGAATGAGTCTCTCTCACGAGTTCGTTGAAAAACTTCACGGGAGGCTGAATCCTCCCCATCCTTCCCCTCTTTCCCCTCTTCCTTCAGAGGACACCCTCGTGACGAAAGTTCAGCAAATCATGCGACGTGAAGGATGGCTATGCTTTGAGCGCCTACTGTACCGAGTCTATCTTGAGGGAATACAACATGTAACTTCGGAGACCCTAGCCCAGGCTATGGAGCACGAATCGCTCAGGGATCTCCTGGAGATCCACCCACAAGATCCACGCTTCCCCCAATCGAATCGAATACTGATCTGGGTGGAGGACTGAGATGCTCAAGCCTGAAGTGTTCATTTTTGAGATCGGACAAGCCCTTCGCAGCCGACTTCGTCCGAAGATTCTAGGCGCGATTCTTGAAAGCCTGGCTGAAATACCGCCAAGGCGTCGTACCAGAAACGGAATCCCGTTACTCACTGTAACAGAGGCTAAAGAGCTTCTTACTCTGAAGTCGCCTGTTTATCGTGACATTGTGGGAGCAGCGTTGCCCCCGGAATGGCGGATCAATGGTGGTGATGCCTTAGAGGTGGGGAACTCTCTCCATGAATGGTTAGAGAATTCCGTAGTCTTTTTCCGAAGAGAAGGGGCTCAAATCTTACGAGACGCACTTGGAAAAAGAACCGGTGACGATTTGTATCAGCATGTTTGGCAATCTTTATTTAGGAGAAAACTAGCCCCTTTGGCTAGGTCCTCGGGAATGTTAAGTGATGATAGTGGACTTCGCGTGTCCGACATGACGATCGAATGCATGAAGCTTTGGACCCAAAAACTATGCGAGGATATCCAAGGAAGAAGGCCGGATGAATTCTCACCTTCGGCCTACTTTCTCGACGTAGAGAGTGACATTGAGGGGACGATCGCGTCAGATGACGGAGGGAAATTCAGATTGCGCGGGCGACCGGATGCTGTGTCGTTCGATCAGGCCAAGGGTGAGTTGCGACTTTGGGAGTACAAGTTCGGGCGTCAGGGCCAATACGAGATCCAGGTGGCTCAGGCTTTACTATATATGGATCTTCTGGAAGCAGCCAAAGGATCGCAATGCAAGAAAGGTCTGCTGGCTGTATTCCGACCCATCGAGGATACGAGCATACCTGATGAGATATGTCGAAAAATAGGTGCAAGGAAGGCTTCTCCGCCCTTTCCCCCTCAGGTGGAACACGCTTTTGCAGGTTACATTGGGAATGCAGCCGCTGTGCGGCAAATCAAGATCGATCTGACCCTGGCGTGCCGAGAAACCCCTCCGCGCATGGACCAGAACATCATGTTTTGTGGTCCCGCAGGGCTGGGAAAGACCGAACTGGCAAGGCGAGTGGCGAGATGCCTCGGTACACCGCTGGTAGACGTCAATGCGACGGGGATTAGATCAGTTGAGCACCTGGTCTCGATGATAGACTCTACATTAGAATCCGAAGGGTATAGTGCTGAGCAAGCAGGCGATTCTTCAGGAAAGCCTTTGCTCAAATACCCTCCTCTTGTGCTTTTCATAGACGAAGCTCATGAACTTAGAAGAAAAGCCGACCAATTTTTAAACGTCTTTGAGCCAAGCGATCGGAAATGTTACACTTCGAGAGCCGTTTGCGATTTCCAGGCGGTGACGATTCTGCTTGCAACCACTGATAAAGGGAGGCTACCCAAACCATTTTTGACGCGGTTCAGGATAATTGATCTCTCCGGATATTCTGTTGAAGAGGTGGGCCAGATGCTTGCAAACGGCTTTGAGATGAGTCAGAGGCAGGTGCCTCAAGCCGTATGTGAAGCTCTGGCAAGAGTTGGTCGTCTCGTGCCTCGGAATGCATTGGAAAGGATGGGGGATTTTCTTAGGAAGAATGAGTACAGCCCTGACCTCTATCCGCTAACCCCGGACGGGCTAAGGCAAGTCAGGACAGAGTTCTGGAAGTGTGACGAGCAAGGTCTCACGGAGAGCGATCTTCTCTACCTGCATTGTGTTTCGGACTCCCCGAAAGGAATTTCGACGCTAACTGGCTTGCTGCCTTACGGAAGAGAAGAGATTGAAACTGTGGTCGAACCTTACCTTCTCCAAATAGGCGCCATCAGAAGCACAAATCGGGGGAGAGAAATCACCGAAATTGGGCGCCGGATCATCGCTGGTGACTCTTCGTAATCGTGCTTCCTTGTGGTGCGAGCAAAGGGATCGAAGGGTCAGGCTAGGGGTGGTCCTTGAAAGCTCTCCTCCTCGAATTCGTACAGGGGAATATAGCTGATCGCCCTGGGGCCTTCTTTGGGCCATATGCAAGGGGTGAACAGGCTTCGGTCACTTTGCCCAGTGCAATCTGATGGATTTGCAGCTCATGGATCAGTCGTTGACCTCTTCAGGGCGGGCGGTTGAGAAGTTCCTGCTATCCAGTGCCTTCTCCACTGCCGCCAGTCTTGCCCGCCTTCGGAGAATTCAGAGATTTTTTCTTTGGAATCCTTGTCCTGGTCCTTCATGGTTTCCTCTCCTGTGCCAGATAGTGTGCCAGGGGGTTAAACGGCCCATCTACTACACAATTATTACGAGATAAAGGATTGGTGGGTCTTTTTATAATGGCCAGAGTGAGGCTAAGTCTCTCCCCACGACCGATCAAGGACTTGTGAGGGAACCACCAGGTTCCACCTTTTGACAAGATGCCCCTTGGCGTTCCAAGCCATGTAAGTTGGCTGTCTGGGTATATTGTGCGAAATGTTCGCACTACGCGGGAAAACCCACTCAAAACTGCGAAGGAATTGACCATCTTGTAGCCACTCCACATCAATCCATTATCAATAAGCCTTTAGAATATCAGACTATATTCATACTTGGCACTGTAATTGCTTATAGAATGAGGCAACAACGTATATAATCCATACCCTTCTTAGCAATCCTCCTTTTGGATTGCTTTTTTTTGCTCTAAAACGGGACCGAGTGGTGGATACTATACGACACCGATTTGGTTTTGATGCAGTCCGGCTACCGGAAGAAAAATGAAATTCCAAGATACATCTTTAGATGGGGTTACGGGGCAAGCTGCATCATCAACTTAATAAAGAGTGGGACCGAAAAACAGCAGTGCCCTGAGCGAGTTAGCCGCGATCACCCGAGAAATTTCTGTATCTCCCCTATTATCCCTTCAAGGACCTGAATAGATTGAACGATATCACCCGTAATTTCCAAGCTGTGGTCTGCATTCTCAATTACCATGACCTCTCCCGCCGTTGCCTGCTGAACCTCGGCCAACTTTGCTGGATCATAATGGGAATCCGCCATGCCAACCACAAATAATGCTCGGTGTGGCCTCTGTTTTATCTGGGCGCAAAACTGTCTCGTTGCGCAGGATGGGAGTTAACCAGACACACCGGAGGGAGGGCAGTCGCTCTTCAGTAGCCAATAAATGACCGATAGCTCGTGTGCCGATAGATTTTCCAACCAATGTCACCCGTTCATAGTTCCGTTGGGCCAATGCCGCTTGGTAAGCAGCTATCGCATCAGTCCTCAACCAGAGATCCCGTTCCTCAACGGGCGCGGATTGGAAGTCCGGCCGCTGAGAATAATTATATCCAACGAGAAAAACGTCAGCGCCAGATTCGAGAAGCAATCGCCCCGGATAATACATGAGCGGCATCTGGGCCGGTATATCCGAATCCTGGAAACAGGACGGCAATGTGGGTTGTCTCGTGCTCTTGACGAAAGAAAGTGGAAGGCACAACCTCATTGCGGTAGCCAATGACATCGAATGTCTCAACAGAATGCATGGGAAATCCTCCAATTCGTGTTGAGCCCCATGCTGCCAGCGCGGGGTAACCGGAATTATAAGGTTTTCCTAAGAGAACATAAACCAGCCTTTCTTGCAAGACCAATGCTCCGGTTCGTTCCTATGACCCGCAACAGAGCATGAATCCTACCTGTCCCAGAGTGGTACGGGTAGGATTCCGAAACTGGAGGGACCGGGATTAGACCATCTGAGATGAGCCTCTCAACCGTTTTCGGCTGGACAACATCTCGTATCTTTCCCCCGATCATAGTTCTCGACGATGATAATAGGTATCAGAGGTAATAGAGGAGATTATTCAACCACGTGAGCTTCCGAATCCACCTACACTCTCTCTGCCATAACCCAGCCAGCACAGCTGCATTATGCCTCAGGAGCCTCACTAGAAGGATGATGACCGCTGAAGAGGTTGAAGGCAGCCCAGTCCATTTACTCCATTGATTACAGCCAGTTTAGTGCCATGGAAGGAGCCAATCAAAGAAAATAGGTCATAAAGGTAAAAAGGACTTGACAAGTAATTAAAGGTATGATATATGTAAAGACACAACGGGAATCTGGGTGAATCGCAAGTCACCCGAACCGAAAGGAGATGACTCAATGGCAACGAAAGTCCTGATCGACGATAGATACCGACACCGAGGAGCGGAGTATGTCTCTATCAACCCGAAACTCTCCCGTCTCCTTCTGTATAAAAAAGGCTATGAGGTCATTAAGAACAATTACGGGCAGGACGCGGAGTATGCTCAAATCTTGACCGACAAGGATCGTAAGAATTTTTTCTGGTTGAAGCCTTGTGATTCGGATGCAGCAGGGGCGCGGAGGATGGACCGGACGAGCCAGAACACAAGGACACTCTCGATCCGGGCTCTGCTGAAGGAGTTGAAGTGGAAGCCAAAGGAAACGAAAAGACTGCCTTTGGAATGGGACGACGAAGAAAAGGCAGCGAGGATAGATATTACTCAGACCGAGGACGATGAGAAGAAATAGACGGGGAGCAAGAGACCAAGGAGGACACTCGAAACAAACGGTAGGGTGAGCGTGAACAGGGCATCCTGCCAATAACAAAAAATAGATTAGCGCCGATTTGAAGCACACAGCTTGCTGGGCGCACTAGAAATACAGGCTAAAGCGTGCATGGACCCGTCCAGCCGCTAGGCTTGGCGGGTTTTTGTTTTTGAAGGGTTGTTCAGAAGACGCCGGTGAATGATCGGCGAAGAGAGTTTGTGAGGGAGATCCCCAGTGATGATTCAGGCAGCACAGAAAATTTTGGATGAAATGGCTCCTGCTGCCCAGGATCGTGCTGGGATTCGGTTGTTCACTCCCGAAGAAGCGGCTGAGATGTTCAGCGTGGACAAAAGAACCGTGCTGAAGTGGGCAAGAGAAGGAAAGTTGGAGAGCGTGAAGATTTCTAGCAAAGTCATACTCTTTACCCGTGAATCCATCAATAGCTTTGTCAATAGACGGATCCAGGGTATAGAATCTGTCACCGCCCCGAAAACCAAGTCAAGAGTACGGGCGGAGAAATCTGTAAAGAAAGGAGGCTCTTCTCAGTCTTCAAGGAAATCATCGTGGCGTAGCCTTCGAGAGGAGGCTACACAATGGCTGTGAGACTTAGAGGCAAAACTTACTACGTTTGTTTTGTGTGGAAAAGACACCGAATGGATACTGCCACGTTGGCGACAAGCGAGGGCGAAGCCAAAATGATTGAGAAGGCGGTGAAGACTGCTTTCGACATCTATCGCTTTGATCATCTAGATCCCGCGGCTCTGGAAGTGGCAGTAAGCATTTTCAAAAACAAGGGATGGAAGGTACCCCCTGACCTCCAGACCCCTGAGCCCGAAGAGGAGCTGACTCTGCTTAGAGGGATAGACGATTACCTCAGGGCGGATGAGAAGAGGAACAACACCGAGCGAAAAGTCTTTGCCATAGACCGCCTGGTCGAGTTTTTCCAAAAGCATTTTCCGCTGGGTGAGCACCTCCCCTTGGAACAGATCAAAGTGGCGACTATTAAGAAATACCAAAGGAGCAGGCAAGAAAGGAAGGTGCGGGGGGCTACCATCAACATTGAGGTGGGAGTGCTAAGTGGGATTTTCAGGCATCAGATTGAGCAGGAACGACTAACTTTCAACCCTTGCTCAATGGTACGAAGGTTGCCGGAATACCGGCGAAACACGTATATCTCGCAATCCGACTTTCAGCGCATGCTGGATGCAGCTGACTGGTTGCGCCCCATCCTCGTCATAATGTACTTCACTGGCATGAGACCAAGCGAAGTGTTCGATTTGGACTGGAGTGAGATTGATTTGTCACGCCGGATGATCGTTCTTCCCCCGGAGCGGACTAAAGAGGGCAAGAATGAAAACCAAGAGTTTGTCGAACCCAAATCCGTACCCATGCGCTGGGAGGTCGTGAAGCTGTTTCAGTCTATGAGACATCAAGACGGAAATGTCGTCCGTATCAGCGGAAGGGTGTTCACGCATCAGGGAAAACCGATGACCAGACAAATGAAACGCAAGTGCTGGGCTCGCATCTGTCGGCTTACTGGACTGTCGGGGCTTCAGCTCCGAGACCTGCGCCACGCGTTCAAGACCAATTTAGAAATGTCTGGGATCAAAGAGGTGATAGTGGACAAGATCGTCGGACATGCCACCCAATTAGAGGTTCGGAAGGGCTACATTCACGTCTCGGACAGTGAACTCTTGGCGGCTGTGGACAATATGACCTTTGATCATGGGCCTACTGCCAGGGGACCCCTGAAACCGCCTTACGAAGAAGAACGACGCGTCAACCTCGAGACAGGGGGAAACAAGGAAAGAGATGCAAAGGGTCACGTCAAATTCACGTCAAATCTGGAAAAAAAGAAAAAGGTCATGCGGCAACATGACCTAATCCATTGAAATCATTGGTAGGCGGGAGAGGATTTGAACCTCCGACCCCTGCCGTGTGAATCCAGCGTACCATTCACTATTAAAGCGGTCGCGTAGCAATTCCCCTGAAAAATCAAGACACATTGAACATCATTGGACCTTATGAGTCCTTATCGGGAGTCCAAAAGGTACGGAAGAAATACGGAAAACACATGTTCTCTATTTCCGTCTCCTGTCCATTTCCTCCCAGGTGCCGACCTATCGCACAATTTCCAAAAAAATCACCCGCACCCTTTTTGCTTCCTTACTCCTTACAATTGCTCAGATTTGATTATAGACCCCCTTTCGTTGATTTCCCTTGACGGTGTATTGCAAACAAAGGAGACTAAAGTAGCCCACAAATACCAAAAGGAGGACGTCTCATGTCTCGGTATCATGATTTATACGCTGCTTTCAACAAAGCCAAGCGAGAATCACAAATGCCAGAAGTTCGACGATGGCATGATGATGAGTGCATAAGCGTTTGCACATCGTTGGCAGTAGCGATGACGGCCTATATTGAACCTGATTCTGCAATCCAGTTCCAGTACAACATAGAGACAGAGTATACAACAAGACGAACAACTCTGGTCATTGGGGTGCAGTTACCAAATCTAAAAATTCTTCATCTCCACATTGACGTATCAAAAGACAAAAATGATTATATTTTAAAACTTCATAGAACCAATGAAGAGTTCAGAATAAGTAACACAACCGCTGAAGATTTTCGTCCTGTTCTACAGGCAGCTTATTTATTGCTAGAGAAATTAGCAGTCGCCGCTGGTCAGCATATACATGAACCTTGAATCGGTGCCCTGACTTGAGAGAAGCTCAACATGGCTTCGTGGGTTGCCCGCTGGTGAGATTTCTTGATATGGGGAATGGTTTGATACACCTGAGAATATAGAACCCAGATAACAACAAAGAAGGAAGGCCTCTCCATATGGGAGCAAATCAGGATGGACTTAAAAGACGTGTTTGACCAAATTGTTAACCGGATGGAGCGTGCAAAGGAGAAAGAAATAAGGCCAGAAATAACCCCTTTCCCCGGTGAATGCACGATCACGATTCCTGAAAAGGAAGCACTTTACAGCATCAGGCTAAAGAAATACTCTAATGGAGTGACCATTAATACCCAGTTAGGTGGCAAGCCTCAACACCAGCTAATGATGCCTGGTGCAACTCTGCAAGATATCTTGAGAGTCATGCAAGCGGCCATCATAATCGTCTATGGGAAGTCCTTGCACTAAGGCAGCACCGAACTTTCGCTTCCAATGGACACCAAATGGACACCAAAGTTGAATCGCCGCCCGATTCAGGCTATAATCAGACCTTCTTCAGTGCCCAGGTATACTAGGTTGCAAGGTCTAAACCATCGCCTTGGCGTGCTGGCGGCTTTTCTCGGAAACCGTAATGAGGATTAACAATTCGACCTGATGGCCGAGTCGAGAAAGGAGCTTGAGGCTATGTATGATAAAAAGGAACTCTGTGAAAAGATAAGAGAAATCTATCCCGATATTGGCGAATGCGGGATCGATGTTGATGTGGAGTATGATGAAGCGAAAAAGGCCTGGATAGTGGATCTGAAAAAGGACCAGCATGAACTCAAGACGCATTTAGAACCTGAAGACGCGGCTGTCTGCATGGCCGGAAAACAATGCATCTCTCTGGGCATTCAGATCGCCCAGTTGAAAGAAAACATCAAGGCCCGTTAACCTAGCGGTTTCGTTGACAGGACCTGGAACCATTTTGACAGGCAAGCGTTTCTTGAGAGCAACTCGTTGATTAAATAATTGAACTGCGAAATCAACGGGAAAGCCGTCTTTCTGCAATGCCCCGGCAAAATTAAGCCCCGTTGTTCGCCATCAGGACTTCCGATTTGTTCGCAGGTTGTCAAAAATCACGGGATGATTTCCGTCATCTTGAAGCAGACTCCCTTTGCAAAAGCGTCTCCACAACGTCCCCATTTCTTTCCCGAGCCCTTCCTTCTACCTCCCTCAACTTTCACTTCCGATGGACACCAAATGGCCACGGAAGTCTGAGCAACAAAAGACCTGTAAAAAGAAGAAGATGCCGAGACGATACTCAACAGGTATCCCGTTGGGGTAATGGACAAAGCCGATTACCAGACGGCATTCAGGAACCCCCTGATGACTCAAACAAAATAGAGTACCGTGCGGCAATTTTCCATGCCAAGCAGGTTCTTGCGGGAGGCTGCCTCTTATTTCGAGGTTGGAAAACCCCGACTGAAAAGCTTCATAGGCATAAAGTGCAGCTTAATAAGCATGTTATTATATTAAACTGATGCTGTTTATCGGAACTTCTGTCCATATTTCATGGTAATTCTAGATTATTTATGTAATATCTTGGATATTCGTTCTTTTTTTCTTGACAAATAACTTTGTGCGTATAAAACCCCTGATAACAGAATATTGTCTGTGTGGAGGAGGGTATGTTGAGAAGAACACTCTATACGCTACTGGTATGTCTAGTTTATTCTATGATGGCACTCGCGACGGACTCCGCGGCCTACTCCAGCAGACAGGCCGTTGCCAGCCCTTCGGAAGATCGCGCTGCCAGACCCATCCCTGACCTCAAGGAACATGCAAGAGTCAAAGCAGGAAAGATCCAGAAGGTCCGGCCTATGTACATGGTCCAGCCCGAATTCATCCTCATGGATCCACAGCCGGTGGAATGTAGCCTCCCGGCCGCCCGGGCCAAAGGCTGGGAAGCGGACGCCGAAGTCATCTTTGCCAGAATCAAGGGCAAAATTCGTTTCTCCAACTCCAATTGGGGATGGGGAGCATGGGGCTACTCACTCGATCAGGATCTCAACGGCGACTGGGGCATACCTGATCACGGCGCAGTTGGTTCCTTTTCACTGAGCTACAAGTTCCGACCGAAGTGGTCGCTCCGCTATTCCATAATGCCAATGGAATTGAACGGCTCGGGCGGCAGCGGTCAATACTACGGGTACGGTTATGGTCAGGGCACCCAGGTAAAATGGCAACGCCTGTATCAGCGTGCAGGTCTGGTTTACGACCCGATACTTACCTACCGGGCTAGGGTCGGCGTTTTCGCAGATTACGTGCGGCTCGATGACAAGCTCAGTTTTGGTGGGGCAGTTTGGTCCGGGTGGGGTAGTGGGATTACCTTTGATCATCAACTCAATATGGCAATGGCAGGTTTGGAGTTCGATCGATGTTTGAAGACGGTGCGTTTCTCGGAAACCCTTTCCCTTGAGTGCCGAGCGGGTGTGGCCTTCCTGGATGAAGCCGTCGGTTCAGACATAATGACTGGACTGAAGTACACTATCCCGATGGGCAACGGACGATGGGGGTCCTTGGGAGGTGGTTACAGGTACGTGAACTTCAAGAAGGGGTACAACGATTTCAAACAGATAGACACTTCCGTTGAAGGTGGATACCTAAAGATGGCTTTTATGTTTTGATGTGATGGCATGTGCCGGATCAGTCTGAAAACGCCCGGCACAGGACATCTTTGCCGACAGCACGTAGAAGACCAATTCTTCAGCCCGACCAAAAACCGGCCGTTCCCTCCCAGCTCGGTCTGCCCGGTCGGGCTTTTTATTTGCCTTTATTGACCTCACTGAAGCCAATGTTGATAGGGTGCCTTGTTTTTTGTCAGAAACGGTTGCAGTAAAAACAGTTATATAGGAGGGTAGCAAGGTAATAGATTCCAGTCCTGGGACGGAGTACGTGGCGTTTGCGAGGCAAGGTACTCGATAGGACGACTGGAGATGGATCAAGAAATAGCCGACACCGGCATCGATGGTCAATAGGACTTTTTGCATTTGTGCAGGGTTCCTCCCCACTTTCGGTTCCGATTAGACACGATTTTCACCTAGTTCACTCAAAAGCCATCTTTCTTCTAAGCGGACGAAATGTGTGGACTAATGCTCGAAGCTTGAAGAGATACATCACTCCACTCCGATTTGCATGCCCCCTTCCTGGGTGAGTTCCTTGCCCGCACTTGACACTTGCCCTTTTTGACTACACTGTGGACAGATAGCCAGATGCCCTGGCGGGCTATTAAGATAGGGAGGGGTTGAATAATGAAGAGGATGCTCGCATTCTTAGTCCTTATATCATGCTTCGCAGTCGGCCATTCTTTTGCGAAGGATATTCTTGTCGTTCCGATTCCATCTGGTGGGGCTCAGTACGGTTCCACGGCGACAACAGCGACCGTCTTCAGCAATCTCCTTGCTGATATTGCTTCGGACATGGCCATGAAAGCTGCAAGGGACCACGGCCCGGAAGCTGTCCGAGCCTTTCAGAAACATGGACCAGCCTTGCTGAAAACTATGAGGCATTGGACTGAGGCAGCTCTGAATTCTGGAGGGCGAAACGCAACTCAATTCTGGTCCAGCAGCAAGAAGTTCGTTCCGCAACTCTTGACAGGGGGTAAAGATATTGGCCTCAACGCCTTGGCAGCCAGTAAAGGGATTGCTCAAGAAGGCTTTTACAGATTGCTGAAGGATTCTGAAGCTGGCGGACCCCGAACCATAGTGAAGCGCGAGGCTTCTTCAAAGCCCAGACCTCAAAGGTCGCCTAAGAAGACGACCGGATCTGAGTACCTCTACCCGATAGGGTCAAGCCAGTCAGCTGCAAGCACCTGAGATTGTGACTGTGTAGCAGTGAACAGAAGGCACGTGCTCAAGCGCAAAGCTAAGGAAAGCGCATCCCCTTGGGCCTCAAGAAGAGCCTTCTGGGGATAGAATTCCCACAATATAAAAAGGACTAACAATGTCTTACACCCGTGCTCTCATTCGGTGTGAGGGTGCGGGTGTACCCCGAGACGAAAATTACCCCAAAAAGCCGCCCCGACATCCTTCCTCTATAGCTTATTTCCAGCCTCCGTACCAATCAGCGCAGCATGTCCTTTTGGGATCGTTTCCTAAGCCAATTTTAGCTCTTTGCGGGTCATGAAATAGGACCGAATTCCGGAAGAGTCAAGTGTCCGACCTTTCGTACTGGCCGTACGGTACGGCCAGTACCCGAAACCGGACTTAGAGCCATTGCCGTGGTTATCTGGTACACAATGAAATTCCACAATGGGGGCCTTGGGTTACAGTTCACTTTTTCCAACTGATTATTTAATACGACTCGGCATGTCGCATGCCACAAGTGTGGGAGTAAAAAGGGGATATTCCAGTAACCATGCAAATGACAGGCTTAGCGAATCGTCTCAAAAAAATCGATGAATATCCGTGGAGCGCGCGCAAATTCAAAGAGGGCTTCATGAAGGTTCGTTTCTAAGCTTAATTCGTCCCCCTTTCTTGCTCGCCTGTCTCAGCCTCTTATTGACCGATTCAGCATCGAACTTCTCCGAGTCAAAGTCTCCTGGCAACCAGTTAAACTTGTCATCATGCTCAGGGTGCGACGTGTCGCTAAGGATCTCCAGCAGTTCCTTATAACTCGATGGGCCACCACAATCCTCTGGAGGACAGGCACGCTTACCCGTAACGCAGACTGGGTATTGGATTCCTTTTTCTCCAGGGGCAAAATCTTTTCAATTAGGATTTCATGCTGCCAGTAGTCACCGAAATCGTACACGTATATGAACTTTCCATTTTCTCCAGGAGCAACTCTGTGGAGATTGAACTTCGCCTCGTTCTTCGAGTCATTGTTCCGGAATTCATCCATGAAAAGAGGCTTGTACGATACTCCATCAATTATGAACTTATGAAGATGGCTATTGGTCCAGCCCATTACGATTTGGAGAATCACGTGCAGCTGATGGAGAGCAATATCCTGAGGGACAAGTATCCTTCTCCAGATTGGGGGTCTGATGCCCAGGAGTGTTATCTTGAGCTTATAGAGCCACTTTTCTCCTAATTTCTTCTTCACAGACACGACTCACTCGTTAGCGTAGTTTCGCTGCCATTCTGATTTACCTCTAGGGGTATGGGAGTGGCTCGTTCAATTTACCGCAGTAAGTTGGTCTACTGCGTTGGGGGTTTTTCGGGGTTTTCCTTTGGAGGGGTTTTCTCTTCTCCTGGTTTACCGCTCTCCTTTGAATGGGAAATCTCCTGTTGCAGCTCTGTTAGATTTTCCTTTAGTAGTTCCAGCCCCTTGTCCTGTTCTGCCTTCAAGGAGGCTTTGTCCTTTTCCAGATTACGAACGGCCCCCCTTATTGATTGACTAATCTTTCGTTCCATCTTGCTGCTAGACTCTCTTACCTGGGTGATCTCCTGTTGCAGTTTCGTTAGCGTTTCTTTTAATTGCGCCAACGTCTTGTCTTGATCGGCCTTGAAGGAGGCTTGGTCTTGGTCCAGTTTACTAGTGGCTGACCCTATTTGAGTAATCTCTTGTTCCACCTTACTGATAGACTCCCTTGCCTGGGAAATCTCTTTTTGGAGCCTGCCAATGGCTTCCTTTGATTGGGCCGTCTCTTGTTGCAGTTGTTTCAGTGTCTCTGACACTTGAGAGACCTGCTTATCCGGGGAGGAACCACACCCCATAAGAGCAAGATACATGGCAAATACGACAGAAAATTTCATTACAAGTCCCATGATAACCCCCTCTTTGGGAGATCAAATCGGCCTACAACGACCGGATTATCCATGAGCAAATTCAATTCCACCAGCCCCATGAAGTCCTGAGTGTTTTTACGGTATCAGATCTGCTCTCCGCTTCCAGGAAACGAAATCGGTCACATATTTGTACCCGCAAACGGTAATCTATGTTCCTATCCTTTATCAGCTCCATCATCTTGTTAAAACCTTCTTTTGTTTCCACAGGAGGCCCAAAAGGGTTAAGACTTGCACGCTCGTCCTGAAGGAAAACATAGTCGCAAGTCAACCATGCTAGGGTCCTTTTTCGAATATCTTTTGGAATTTTCCACTGCCCTGATCGAGCTGTCAACAAAGAAGATGGGATTATTTGAGAAAGGAATCCCAGAAGAAGTACGTCAAGGAGGTTAAGCGCTGACTACCTTGAAAATTCTTGTGGTAGCCATACTCATCGAGCGCAGTGCAACAGGTACTTTTCCACGTCAGGAAGCGGCACAAAAAGCTATTCCGCATTGCAGAAAACGAACACAAAATGCATCTACGCTCGCAACATATTGATATCCTTACCATTTATGCTTAGGTCGAATTTTATGAGGCTGGATCGGGCTTTTTGACTCTTTTTTCGAGATTGATACTTGTATAGCCCCCCTATGCCCTTTTGCCTAGTCCCCATGCGGAAAATCTCCCACTTTGATACGTTCCGCAACAGGGCAAGGACGGGAGAAATTGCAGACGTGGACGGGGAAAAAGAGACCGTAGGTCTCTATAATATTGCATGGGGAATTTCAGAAAATCTAGGTCAGGACTACGCTTTCACCATTCGGCACACTGACCTTGATAGCCGCAAGACGACCGGCAATACCAGTCGTACTTCGGATAGAATATCGAGGTCTCGATACCTTTCCATACTCTTGTCAGCATCTTTACGAACCTCCTCCTGTCTTCCTCTGAGCGGCTTGTTTCATAGCTCACAAGATCAGGTGTGGCGCTCTTGATCAGGTAGTGAAGCCTCAAGGTTAGCTCATCAGGATTGAACCCCAATGCCTCAGCCCCCAAACTATACGCGCTGAGTTGCAAGGTCTGATCTGCTTGGAGCTGGCTGGGCTTCCTCGCCGCAGTTTTGAGGTCTATGAGTGTGATAGTGCCGTCGGGCTGTTTCAGAATGTGGTCCACGTATCCTACAAGGGGAGGCAGGCCATTGCCCGGATAGTCAGCTTTGTCACTCAGATCCACGGTGAACGGCTCTTCCACGCCATAAACTTCGATTGATGGATCTTGCCTGCTATGCCACAGGGTGAGAATGTCACTGGCTTTCTTCAGCAGTTTGTCTTCGGTGCCGCCTTTATCGTATCGGATAGGAGGTCCCTCGCATCCTCGCCAGGATTCTCTGTACACATCAATCATGTTGTCGGCAGTGAGGTGTTCCCCTTCCAAGGCACTCTGAAAGAAGCCCGCCACCGCTTCATGTACGGCTTGTCCGAAGGCTAGGCTTGCCGAGGTAAAGGCAGGCTCCAAGTCGTCAATGTAATGGAAGCGGTATTTTAACGGGCATTGGAGGTAGACATAGAGCTGAGAGTACGAGATGTGATCCGGGAGTCTTCCTGTGCTCATCTTTTCCTCCGTCCCCGCAGGTCGCGAGTTCTGTTGCGCCAATAGTTCCTCTGATTGATGAGGCGGCGCAGTTTGCGGATCAGCCTCTTCCTTGTAGGTTTGGGTGTTGGAAATAAAGATATGAACCTGAACATGGTTTTCTCCTTCTTATGGCGGGACGGGTACACACCAATAGCGCCCCGCCTCTGGTATCTTATGGTTGTGATTTTGGAATGTGCTTACGCAGCGACTTCTTGCTGCAAGTGGCCGATCAGATACGATGCGGTTTCACGGGAGAGCTGCTGGAAGGTAGAAGCGTTGAACTGGCTAAGCAAGGACTGGATGTCCTGCTCGTGATACTGAGCTCGTTTGGTTAAGGCGTACAGTGCTCGGCACTGCGCCTGGGTAGATTGACCAATGCCGCAACGTTGCGGTTTTGATCCATTCTCACCCGGATCAATAGCGTCACTTGACGCTTTTGATCATGCGCTGCCCGCTTTGCCGTTGCCATTGCCTTCAGGGAACACTTTTGCAGGGGCTTTGCTGCCAGTTTGCTCTTTTTCAGAGTCTGGGGCGGACACGTGGGACACTTCTTCTGCGCCGGTATACTCGACTCCGATTCCGCTGAAGCGAAGGGCTCTAGCTATCGCCCGTGTCTCAGCCAGCTCTACTAGTGAGTCTGCCAGTTTTGCATCTCTTTGACCCGATGCAGTTCCTGTGCCGTTGAACTTTCCCCTTTGGCTCTCCACCGCGGCTTTGACCACCACGAAGTCAGGTTCCAGCCTTACGATTTCAGTCTGGATGCCAAGGTGATCATTGTTCTCGTGGAGTATCCTCAGGCGGCCGCCAACTACCGGAAACGTGCGGGTTTGCCACTCGTCACCTACCTTCACCTTGCGATGGATCAGCTCGCTTTCCAAAAACTGACCATTTCCGTTTGTGCTCATTGTGTGAGCCTCCTTTCTTGGTTTTCTGTTTAATCCTAAGATTTAGAGCGCCCGCGGCTTGAGGACGCGTATCACCCCACGCCAAGCATGCACCGAATGAGCAGCTCCAGGATAACGTAGAGCCACAGCATCGCCTCCAGAGTAACCACGATGCAGTCCACAAAAATTGCCATTTCTGTTGCTCCTCTTCATTGCGGCGGTAGTGATCAGCCCACGACCCCTTGCGGGGCCGCTGGGTGGTTCACTTGCACGCCTTTTTTGATTTCTTCAGTGTTACTATAAATATCTCAGCCGCAGCCACCAGCACGACGAATGAGATGTTGACCACTGCTCGCTTCATTGTCGGACCTCCTTTCCTGAATATGGGTGTGTGTCTTTTGATCAAGTCAATCCCTCAAGGATTTACCCACTAGACCCTCAAATATAGAGAAGAAGGGAAGATGCAGGCTGGCCTATCTCAGTCACGCCGGTCTTTTCTTAGACCGACGCCGCCACGATGCGTGTGGGTGAGGGCCATCGAGACCATTTTGCTTGACTAGAGAACCGTCAGTGAGATATAAAAACATTCCGCTACATAATTTACTCAGATTTGATGGAGGTAAACATGTGTAAAAGGTTATTGATTGCCGCCCTGATGGTGTCCATTCTCCTGGTGGCCGCTCTAGTGCCTTCAACATCCCAGGCGTTTCTTAGCCCAATTTGGCTACCGTTTGAATGCGGATCTCTTTTAGGAAGTGGAGGCGGCGGCTGCTACGGAGGTAGCGGCTATGCGGGTTATGGCGGCTGCGGCGGCGGCTATGGCGGCTACGGCGGCTACGGCGGCGGCGGATGGGCCGGCATGGGACTTGGGGGCGTGGGAAGTGGCATAGGATTTGGGGGCGCGCGACGCTGGCGACGCTACTGATACAATTATCAGTAACCCGAGCAAACAAGTTCAAGCCCCTCATTGCGTAGTGGGCGGCGATGTTCATCGAGGCCCAACGGTGTTCGTGCGTCCGTGTATGTCGTCAGCAGAAGTGGGAATTTTGGGTGGCAGAATTAGCGGAGAGTTTCAGCCCCAGATGATGGTCTTGGGGTGTTTCGGTTTAAGTCCCTACGCCGCATGAGAGTTACGTGTTTAAGGCTCTTGCGACGCTCCAATATAGCTTCGTCGGCCAAAGTATACGTCATCAGGGGTCACGTTGCCAAGGGCTTCGTGATAGCGCCCCGTGTTGTAGTAGGTGACAAAACTCGTGATCTCTTGCACAAGATCGTCGGGATACTCCCATACGATCCGGTTTATTTTCTCCTTGCAGGATCGATGATACCGTTCGATCTTCCCGTTGGTCTGAGGGTGATAAGGAGAAGCGAATATATGGGCCAACCCCTTGGCTTGGAGGTATTCGCCAAAGGGCTTGGAGATGAGTGCTGAACCTCTATCCGAAAGGAGTTTTGCTCGATGTTCCTGTGGTAGACGGTCCATGCCGGTTACTTCACAGGCCAACTCAATGACTTCACTGAACGCATCCGTGTCCATGCTAGGCTGTAAGAGCCAGGCCAGGATCTTGCGGCTGAAATCATCAAGCACGGATATCATGTAATACCATCCCCAGTTCTTCACGAGCAGGTAACTTGCATCAGTCTGCCACATTTCGTTGATCCCCTTCGTCTTCACCCTATACTCAGGTCCTGCAGGAAAGGTCTTTTTCCCAGAGGCCTTGATGAGACCGTTTCGTTTCAGGATACGATAGACGCTAGACTCTGATACGGTGAAATCGTCGTTGTCTGAGATATGGAGGCTGATCTCCCGCGAGAACCATTCGGGATGGTGATCGGCGACCTCTAAAATCCTCTCTTGCTCGTGAGGGAGGACCTCGTTCCACGTCTTGCCCTTGAACGGAGAACGATCACGGAGGCCCTCAATCCCATGTCGTTCAAGGTTCGCCTTCCATCGATAGTACGTGGAAAACGGCACGCCTAGACGGATCAATGCCTCCTTTAGAGTCACTTGTGAGGACTCCACAGCACGGAGAATATCCAGCTTCTCTTCGGGTGTCATCCGGAGGTACCGCACTCTCACATGCCGAGACTTTTTTTGAGCCGTTGGACATCAAGCATGGTCTCAGCGAGCGCCTTCTTAAGCGTCTCGTTCTCATCCTTGAGACGCTCGACCTCCACCCTGGTTGCATCTCGCTTAGTATCGACTGTTAGTCCGTTTTTCCCGGCTTCCAGAAAAGCCTTGGACCACTGGTAGTAAAGAGACGGCGAGATCCCCTCCCGCCTGCACAAGTGAGAGACGGAAATCTCCCCTCGCAGACCCTCAAGCACAATACGAATCTTGTCATCAGCCCTGAATTTCCTCCGGGTAGCTCTCCGGATCTCTGCAACCACATCCCTGGCCATGTCAGCTCCTTTCTCTTCCTGGCCCAAGCCAACTATCCGGAGCCGACAGGCACGTCAAGATCATTAATGGTCGAATCTCAACGTCCCAAACTCTCCACTAACAAAATCCCATTTCGATTCCCATTTTCGCTGACGTTGAACAGTTACGGGGTATTTCTTGTGTCTGCCCTTTATTTCAACCCATTTGCACTCGACGATAATCAGTAGGGGCTCGGCCTGCATGAACATGTCTAAGGCAATCTGAAATGTCGTGGCTTTCCCCACATTCGATGTAATCCCTGCCACACGCAGTCCCGTTTCCGATATGTCCCTCAATACCCCAATGGCACCAGATCCGATGTCATATATCGGCACATAAACGCCCAAGTCGGCCCTTGGATGCTCTCGCCCTTTGATGCGATCAATTCTGGCCCTGTAAAATGGAGATATTTCGTGAAGCTCTGAGTGGCTGATGGCGTTACGCTCCACAAGCTCTTTTAAAATGGCCTGAAGGGAATGTGCCGAGAGTTTGTATTTAACTTGTAGTTCCCAGGCCGCCATCCCTGATCGGAGATCGTTAAGAATATTCCTCTCGTTGATTTGTCGCTTGTTCCCTATCCTTTACCCGTTGCCTCGAAGGAGATTCCGGAATCTCCAGGAAAATTGGTAGGACTGGCTGTTGCAGACTTCCATATGCAATCTCTGCTAAGCATCCTTGTCTGAAAACGAGAACGTCATTAATTGGAGTATCTCTAGTAGCTGCATATAATTGCCCGATGAAATGTCAGTAATCTCAAATCCCGCATTGCAAATTTTGCCTTGGTCTCTCATGCTAGACCACCGGCATTTTGCCTCGAAGGAAAATGGTTCAACTTCTAGAAACTCATCCGGGACTACTACGAGGCTTTTGAATTCGCCAACGTGTGCCTCAAGGCCGCTCACACCCAATCCGACTTCGGATAAGTCTCTGATTCGCCCCATTATCTGTGGATTAATTCTTTCATAGACACCCATCGACAAGATCGGAAGGGCTCTCATAGATCCACGCACATTCTGGAGCGTAACAGAGTCAACATGCGAAATACTTAGACCGGACAGGTCGTCCGCCATTAATGCCCCAGAGTCCACCAGCTTGGTGAAAACTCTCTCAAGTCCTCGGGAAGAAAGCTTGTATTTTTCCATCAATTCTACATCAGTTACACCTGAGCGGATACCGGCGACAAGTTCCCTGGTATCAATCTTCCGCTTTGCGGATACAATGAAATCCTGACCAGTCCGCTCCAGGAAACCGGCCTGTGCTAGCTGTTTGTAGAGGTCTTGAAGCCCTTCTTCTGAAAGGTTGTATTTTTCCTTCAGTGCGGCATGGTCAGCCCCCAATTTCATGAATTTGAGGACTTCCCATAAGGATATCTCACGTTCGGACATTACCTCCTCCACCGGGTGCCGAGAACAGTATAGCATAAACAGGTCTGAGATTAGGCGAATACAAAGCCCAGCCCTTGCAACTTTTTCAACGCCAACTTGTGGCTGGTCTTTTGACGCCGTAGAAAAGAAATTCAACAGGTGTATTCCTAGACATCCAAAGAAAGAATCAATGAGCCGGTGCCGCAATTTTCGACCGGCACCCTCCGCATTTTTTACCACTATTTCCCGTCTTGAGTGACGAGCGTAAATTACTTTCCCGGACGGGTCTTGAGTAGCTTCTACGTAAAACTAATGCCCCCCTGGGTGAAGCTTCGATATATTGCATCAAATTTTCGATGTTTGTAGTTATATGTAACTACTAGGAATCATGAAGCAACTTCGGTAGATTTAATACCTAATGCCTCGAAGAGCGCTGAGATGAATCTGGAAAATAATTAACTTGAAAATATATATAAGAGTATGCTATATTACTGGTGATTTATGGATAACGCAATGAGTGACAAAAAAGAAGCAAAACCTCCGGGATCGACGGAGCCTTCCCAGCATCCTCAATTTCTTGAGGCTGATCAGCTTTCCACACAAACGATTGACCTTGGTAGCCTGTTGACCAAGGATGTGACCACCTCAGGCAGCTTCGATGTCAGCAGTGAAATCTGGGCAACCACATTCGGCAAGCTGATGCAAGCCCTGCCTATTCCGGTGTTATTGGTCGACAAATCCTACAGAGCGGTCATTGCGAATGAAGCCTTTGGGAGAGTCCCTCGAACAGTCCCAGAAATACAGGGAGCTCCATTTCACAATTTTTTTCCTGATCCCACTGTGGCGGAAGTGATGCAGTCTGTCTTGGAAGCAGTGTTCACAACCAGAAAACCACAAGTTGCCGAAACAGTTGTGGGTCATCGGAAAGAGAAGCTTTGGTGCCGGATGACTTTTCGATCCATTCGAATCGGGGGTGACCGCTTCACTCTCATAGTGATTGAAGATCTTACCGCTGAAAAGAGAGCGCTGATCCTGAAACAGAAACAAGAGCAATTACTTCGGAGACATCGTGATGACCTGGAGAAGCGAGTCCAGGTGAGAACTATCGCACTTTCGAAAGTGAATGACGCCTTGAGAATGATGATCGAAGGGGAGCAAGGAAGGATCAAAGAGGAACAGCAAAGGATCTCTCAAAACGTGGAGATCTTTGTCAAGCCGTTGATGGACCAATTTAAATCGGAAGACTTCCCTGAATACGTGAGATCACTGGCGGAAACTTTAGAGCTCAGCCTGAAAAATGTTTTTGGGGATTATACCCACGATCTGGCAAAAGTCTTCTCGCATTTCACTCCTCGTGAGATGCAGGTAGCTGATCTTATGAGGTCTGGGCTTCCTTCAAAGCAGATAGCGTCGGTTATGGGCATTTCTGTCGATAAGGTGAACTCCCACAGGAAAAACATAAGAAAAAAACTCGGCGTAGAAGCAACCGGGAAGTACTTGTCGGTTTGGCTGAGACAGCTTTTTGTGCGTGATGATTAAACGGCCAAAACTCAGTGTCAAACTGCCTTGAGTTGCGTATACAACACCGAAGCCCAAAAGGTGACTAGGTCCCCGGCGGTGTGGTCGTGCAGGAATCTATCTCAAAAAATCGGTGAAAGGTCACCGGTTTCTCGAACATCATAACCGCATGCTGAAATACGGGTTTCAGAAGAAGGGCCCACAGGTGCAATCGTTTCAGGATGAAACACATTCGACGCAACTCGCCCCGAAAAAAGATCCTCTTCTTAATCCTTCCGCTTCAGATCTTCTTCAATTTCAGCAAATGCTCTCATAAACTGACTTTCCGAAAGCTTGTCTTTTTCCCAGAGTCTCCGTAAGGCTTTCAGGTCACGTCTGTTGAGTTTAAGCAATATCCTGTCAAGTCCATCGTCGGTAAGGTCGTATTTGCGCATCAATTCCGAAAAGCTAACACCAGATCGAAGGTCGGTCAAAAATTCCTTGGCCTTAAAGCTCTCGTCACCCATTACGACTGTCCTCCGCATCCCGGACTCCACCGAGGAGCATTAATTATATCAGTGCAACGCAAAGCCGTCGAGACTGTTGCAACTAAGCAGCCCCCTAATTATGTAGCACTTGTTAAGTCATGGGTATAGCATGTTGTTCGCATGGGAAAGGGAAAAGATCTCCTGGTGCAGTGTGGACGATCCACGTTCCGAATATAATTTCATGAACCGGCCCTCATTACCTTTACATACAGCCTCAAGGCCCTTTCCAGGTGATAGGTATTGGACCCTCGAAATTTATGAATTTCGTTTATCAGATCGACCGGCAGACGACCTGCAGGGACTTGCCAGAGATCCAAATGTCCAAAAATGACCTATATGCGCCCCCCCCTTTCTACCCCATTCCAGAAAATCGCTCATAATTGATTACACAAAGCCTCAACACGTTTCCATTTGTCCTTTCAATTTTCTTTTCTAAAAATCTTGGGTGTGGTACGGTCGATCCCTCAAGCTGACACGTCACCGTTCGCACTGAGTCTGGCGGGGAGAAGGCGGAAGAGAAATGTCCAAGAGCAAGATTTCCTGGACGGATTACACGTGGAACCCGATGAAGGGATGTACGAAGGTAAGTGATGGGTGCGTGAACTGTTATGCCGAAAAGGCCGCCCATCGGATGGAGAAGAATCCTAATTTTGAGACGTATCGGAATGAGTTCAAGTTCACGATTCTCCCACACGTGGTGGACAAGCCTCTCTCGCTTCGCACCCCACAACTTATATTTCTGTGCAGCATGAGCGACGTTTTTCACGAGGATTCACCTTTTGATTACATCCAGATGGTTTTTGACCGTATGGAGAGATGTCCACACCACATTTTTCAGGTCCTGACGAAGCGTCCTCAGAGGATGGCCAAATTAAGCAGCAAGCTTCCGTGGCCTGACCACATTTGGGCTGGAGCGACAATTGAGAAAGCCAGTTATCTCAACCGATTGGACCACCTGAAAAAGGTTCCTGCCAAAGTCCGATTCGTGAGCTTTGAACCCCTTTTGGCACCCATAGGGAACATAGATTTTGAAGGCATTCACTGGGCGATAGTAGGCGGAGAATCAGGCAAGAATGCACGGCCAATGACTTTGGACTGGGCCAGAGATATTCGTGAGCAGTGTCGCAAAGCTTGGATTCCCTTTTTCTTCAAACAGGTGGGCGGCAAGGACCGTGCGAAGGGAGGTAACCTATTAGACGGACGAGAGTGGAAGGAATTCCCGTTTGTTCCCCACCCTGCGGTCTGGGCAAAAATAGGGCAGATATACCGTGCCGGTAAAGAGGGGGAACAGGATGCAAAAGACGCATCAGCAACCACCTGAGACCAAATTGAACACGTGCCCCGAGCTACCGCCGTTGAAGAGGGACTGGATGATCCCTAAAACGATAAGCATACAGGATAAGGGCATATGCAACGTCCTCGTGGTGGTTCCTCACGGTTATCCGAAGGACGATGACAATGCTGAGATTCTGGGATACCACGTCGCCGAACTTCTGGGTGCTTACGCCATCATAAATAACCGCCTGTACAACAGGAAGGACAAGTCCAGCAGCTCCAAGCCAGACCTCAACCTTATCAAAGACGCTGAGAGTGTTGCAGAATATTGGAGCCCCCTGACTCAATTTCTGAAAGCAATTCCGGAGAAATACGGCAAACCGGCTCTCGTTTTTTTTATTCATGGAATGGGCGACGACAAGGCTCGGGATCACCGTGCCGGAGAAGTTTGTGTGGGCAAGGGATTCACAGGAGAATACGATTCTCAGGCTGCTTCCGGCTCTGCTGATTTTTTCGATGACCTGCTTGAGAATCTTCGGGCCGCTGGGTTCGACACCACGGACAATGTGGGTGCCTACTCTGGAGAATCCAAACTGCCACGGGAGCTCCGGAGACAGTTTGGAGCCTCTGTAGAGGCCGTGCAAATCGAGTTTAGATGCACTGGTTGCCGTGATTCGGCGGAAAGCATCAGAAAAACAGCTTTCAGGATGGCTGAAGCCATAGCGTATCTTGAAGGATTCCATACACAGGATGGTACAAGGATGGTACATAGCAAAGACGCCACAGGCGAAGGTACTAGCTCGCACTCCCGAAGAAGGTGTGGACAAAGCCCTTATCAAGAAGGCCGTGCAGTTTATCAACCAAAAAGCCAATGAACATCTTTACAAAGCTTCTGTGGAAATAGGCGCCTATGTGTTGAAGCATTTTTTCGATGACGACATTAAGGCGGCAGGGTCTCGAAACCCCCGAAAACCAGCCAGCTACAGGGCCTTGTGTGATAATGAGGGATTGGCCATCACCGTTGAAGCTCTCAGCGTCATGGTCCGAGTGGCCGCTCAGGAAAAGTTCTTCTTGTCCAAGAGTGTGGATTCCAGTGCATTGTCTTATTCACATAAGGCTGAACTCGTTAAGCTCGCCAACGACAAGGAGAAGATCAAGCTTGTTAAACTCGTAATCCAAAAATCCCTCCCCTATCGTGACCTCAAGGCTCGAATACAGAAAATGAGAGCCGATCGGCCCCAGCCTGATTTGCCTCTCTCCAGACTCATCCAAAAGGATGTGGACAATCCTGAAAGGTTATCAGCGAAGAGCAATCTGGAAGCGGTACAGGACAAAGTAGCTCTCCAATCAGAACTGAGGGCAATAGATTCGGAAAGAAGAGAAGAGTTGTTGAAGAAAGCTCGTGAGAAAAAGGGGGAGATAGAGCAATGGCTGGCCCTCTATGCGGCACTGGTTGAAGCTCTTGAAGAGTTGAAAGAGTAGCCAATGTCAACCGCCTCCGTCTACTGTTGGGGCGCCCCAACAGTACATTCCAATGGAGATATGGTAGGTTACGGTGATTTTCTAGTGCATTTTGTCCCGTGTCCTTGTGTGCGTACTCTCAGGGGTCACGGCTATCGGAGTAGACTTCCGAGTGCATCAAAATCCAGTAGTAATGCGATGATAGTCCTATTTCAAAAAAGTCCGCTGATTTTCTCTGTCATCCTAGACCCTGCTTTTTGAGGTGCTTGGCTTGCCCAAAGAGAATAGGGGCTAGGGGGTCTTTTTACAGTAGTAATGTGGTATTTCCCATCCCGCTACGTTCGAAGCGTCTCAAATTAGCCGAATAAGAGACCGCTAGTAGCGGTCAATTTCATAAAAGGAATTGCGTTATGGGCCTATTCGTCTCTCCTTTCTACCATCCCTTGCACGACCGTTGATAAGCACATGAGCCGCACAAATAGCTGGGGTTCGGGTAGAAAATCGAGGATTGGATCGCCTGCCATACCCTCGTTGTGGTCTTCAGGAACCTCTTGCGGTCATTGTCGTTTATGGCCACGGGACAACGCACCAGCTCTGGCTTCGCTGTCTTGAGCAGGTAATCATACCTGTATTGGAGTTCGTTGGGATCATAGCCGAGATCCAATGCAGCCAAGCTGTAGGCTACGAGCTGCATGGCGTTCACGTCGCCGTTGGGTTTACGTGCAGATGTCTTGTAGTCTACCAGCACGGTCGATCCGTTCTTGAGGATGGCATCCACATAGCCCATCAATGGCGGCATATCTCGTGGGCAATCTTCAGAAACGGCGGTGAGATCCAGCATAAACGCCTCTTCTACCGCAATTATCTCAATCCCAGGGTCGTGCTGTTCGGTGAAGAGAGTGAAGACCTGGCTGGCTGTGTTGAACAGAGATTCTTCGCTCTCCCGTTTTGAGTAGCGAACAGGCGGCCCATCGAATCTCCTCCATTCCTCACGGTAGATGTCCACGAGTTGATCAGAACGAAGGGGATCAGCTTCAAGCGAACTTTGCAAGAATGCTTGGATGCAGGAGTGTACAGCGTGGCCGAAGTGCAAAGCCGAGGGAGTGAAGTCAGGTACCAGCCCATCGATGTATGAGAAACGATACTTGAGTGGGCAGGTCATGTAGGTGTTGATCTGTGAATAGCTCAGGTGAGGCTCTTCCTTTGTCATAGCGTAGTTCTCCTTTCAAGGGGAGGTGCAGGACGCACTAATCCTGTCCTCCCCAAGTGTAACGGTTGTTTGTCCTGTCTTTGTTCGGCGGGTTTACGCAGCTACTTGTGTCTGCAATGAGCTGATGAGCTGCGAGGCGGATTCTCTGGTGAGGTCTTGGAAGGCTGAGGCATTGAGGGGTCGGAGCATCGATTCGATGTCTCGGTCCGTGTAGTTGGCCCTTTTGGTTAGTGCGTACAATGCCCGACATTGAGCTTGAGTCGCTCGACCATTGCCAGTAACTGAGGGTTTTGTTTCAGGTCTGCTGTTGCCATTGCCCTCGGGGAACACTGATGCGGGCTTTTTGTTGGCACTTTGTTCTCTTTCGGGCTCTGCAAATCCGAATGCAATCTCTTCGGCACCGCAGGCGTCCATAGCGTAACCAGCATGTCTGCATGCCCTTGCAACGGCTCGTGTTTCACTGAGGGACACTATGGCATCGCCGATCCGAGGGTCCATATTGAGTGTTGCTACTCCAATGCCAGTGAAGGTTCCCTTTGCTGTTTGTACTGTGGCTTTGATAACGGCACAGTCAGGCTCCAGCTTTATGACTTCGGTGCTGATGCTCACTTTCTCGTTCTCTTGATGGAGCACCCTTAGCTTTCCACCGACCTTTACGTGCCGATTCTCAACCCACTGGCCGTTGATGTTGGACTGTAGCACCACTACCTCATCTTCGCGGAATTGGCCGTTCACGTTGCTGTTCATTAGAGATTCTCCTTTCTTGATGTATTCTGTTTGTCTTTAGATTTAAGGCGGGCGGGAATGCAGGCTCAGCGCAGATTTAGGTTGCTTGCTGGCGGGCGATACTTCACCAGAACTATTTCAACAGGTAATGATTTCCTTGACTGGAAGCCACAATCGCTTTTGCAGCGCCATCAGAAATTCTGACCAGGGAGTCGCACACCTTGTTCAGTTCCCCAGCCGAAAGAACGAATCTATCGTTTCTGAGCCGCCGCTTTATTACTCTCCCATCCTCGCCGTACCATTCGGTTAGCTCTGTTCGTTCGTATTCCATCTGCTGTTCCTCATCTTCTTCACGCCAAGGCTAAGGCAGTCGGTGCGGGTTGCGTTTGAAAATCAGGGCAAATGTCAGCTTGCCCAACGAACGTGCCGCAGTCCACCCCAAGATGGTGCAATCCGTGGCGCTGAGCTTGATGCTCTGCTGGGTCGTCACCTTTTTCACCAACCGTCCATCTTGATAATACGGCTTTTCGGAATTGAATCTGAACGTGGGCATTCTTGAGCCTCCTTTCCTCTTTCGTTCATTTCTTTCCGTTACCTGCTTTCCGGTAGATCCAATTGGCAATAGCTTCAATGACCCCCAGCATAACGATCCACCAAACATATTGCTGCACGGGCGTCTCCTTTCTTTTGATCTCTATCCCTCAATAGAAACCCACTAACCCTCAAATATAGAGAAGAGGGGAAGATGCAGGCGGGAGCATATGAAAGGGCTATTTCTGGAGGGCTTGTCGGCCGGGGGAAGTCAGACAATGGGCACAGCAGCTAGAAAACCGGCTATCGGAACGTGTGATGATCGGAGATAAAAGTTACCCATACTCGGGAGAAGTGCAGAGTGAATTCCATTCTTCCGCCGGTCATAGTGTCAATTGTTTCCTGCTCGGATAGCATTCGGCGCGCCCGTTCTCGCATGTTTTTAAAGTCAGGATGCCGAGAAATGCCCTTTTCACCTTAGCTGTGGCCACGGTGGCGGGTCAGTAAAATAAGGTGGTTACAGTGGAAAGTGCCATCCTTAGCGTTGGCGAAAGGCGGATTTTATTCTTCTCGGTTCCTTCGAGGTGGGATCGGGAGGATATTCGGGGCGAGTGGGTGAATAATATGGGAAGACGCCAGCTTCCAGCGCTTTCAGTGCCTCTTCGCCACTAAAAGCCACGTTGAATTCATAACCGTTGACCGTGAGCCAGCGATATACAAGTTCGCCTACCTACGGGTCATCATTCACAACGAGGAGTCCAGCGTTCCAGCTCTCAGTCATCTCGCACTGTTCCCCTGTGACAGAACTTTTGTAGCAGGAAAAAAGATCACACCTACAGGGCAAATCGGTTCCAGATCCTAAGGTGCCTCCCGTCAGTCGGCATCCAAGACCTCGCGAATCGCCTTCAGAAAATCTGTTTTTGACACGGGCTTAGACAGCGTGCGTTGTGCTCCCAACCGCGTGGCGAGATAGAGGCAGGTGGAAGCCGCTATGGCCTCTCCACCTCCGGAAACGGCTATAATCTTCGCTTGCGGAAAATCGCGTCGCAGCTCCATTATGGTCTGCAAGCCCTCCTTTTCCCGCATGATAATGTCTGTGATAATCAGGTCTGGTAGGTTTTCACGATAGAGCTTTATCCCTATGTTGCCGTCAGAAGCTTCTATCACATGGTGTCCAGCCTGTTCAAGAATCCGCGTATACAAGCTCCGAATATCGGCATCGTCCTCTATGATCAGAATCTGGGCCATAAGACATACCTGTTCTCACGCTGCTTGGCTCTCGCCTTTGATCAGTCCGAATCCAAGACCTCTCGAACGGTCTTCAGCAACTGTGTCATCTGAAAAGGCTTTCCTACGAATCCTTTAGCCCCGACCTGAATTAGGTCATCTCTTTTTTCAGCGTCAGAATAACCACTGGAGACGAGTACTTTCACCTTCGGTTCAACCTTCATAAGTTCCTCAAGACACTCCCTACCACCCATCTTTGGCATGATCAAGTCCAGAATCACTAGTGAAATGCTATTCTTTTCCGTCTCATATACTCCCACAGCCTTTCGCCCATCCTCAGCGGTAATTACTCGGTAACCTGCACGATCTAGAAAGCGGCTCGCCAGATCCCTTATGTATTCCTCGTCATCCACTAACAGAATTGTCTCTGTTCCTCCTGGGGGTTGGGCCTCTTCGGAAACGGCGTCTGGTTTTATTACCACCGCTGCTGGAAGGTAAATCTTGAAGGTGGTACCTTTCCCAGGCTTACTGTCGCAAATAATATACCCGCCATGTTGCTCAATAATGCCGTGGACCACAGCAAGTCCTAACCCTGTTTTGTACGCCAGCCCTTTCGCACTGTAGAAAGGGTCAAAAATGCGATCCAAGGTCTCTTTGTCAATACCGATTCCCGTGTCCGAAACGGTGAGCAGCACATAATCCCCGGGCTTTGCTCCCGATGGCACGGAGAAATGCCCTTGGTCAATGTTGGTCGTTTGTATGGTTAGTATGCCACCTTCGGGCATGGCATCTCTCGCATTGAGCGCAAGATTCATCAGAACCTGTCTTATGTGCCCCGAATCTGCCTCGACAGTTTTCAGCCCCTCAGACAAATGCAGTTCGATCTCTATCATCTTGGGTAGAGTGCGATCCAACAGCTTCTTGACCTGCTCCACTTCGTGGTTGAGATTAAGAGCAGCGAGATTCATTTCAGACTTTCTACTAAAAGTCAGCAGACTCCTGACCAGTTCAGCTCCTCTCTGAGCCGCCTGCACTATTCTCTGAAGGTCTTCGAACCCTTGATTCCTCTCATTCTTTTCCGCCAGAAGCAGCTCCGCGAAGCCCGAGACAATAGTTAACAAGTTGTTAAACTCATGAGCAATACCGCCGGTTAGCGTTCCGATGGCTTCCATCTTCTGGGCCTGAGCGAGCTGGTTCCTCAATTGTTCTCGCTCCTGCTCGGCCTTCTTGCGGTCCGTGATATCTGAAATAACCCCAATCGTCCCCGAATGCCCTCCATTTGGCCCGCGAATGGCAGAAGTGCTAAGGTCTCCCCAAAGGATGCTGCCATCTTTTCTCAGATAACGTTTCTCAAGTCTGTAAAACTCGATCTTGCCCGCCATGAGGGCTTCGAGGTTGCGCTTGGAGATTTCCCTTTCCTCAGGGTGGGTGATGTCCAAGAAGGTAAGTTGGTGCAACTCCTCTTCAGAATAGCCGAGCATATCCAATAATGACTGATTCACCTGGAGAATTCTTCCATCCCGATCAAGCAAGTTTATTCCGATGCCTGCGTTATCAAAAACTGCTCTGTACTTCTCTTCACTTGCTCTGAGGGCTTCCTCCGCCCTCTTGCGCTTCGTAATGTCCACAACCGCGGAACGGCTTTCCACAACCTTTCCATCAACATCTCGGAGCGCATTCACCGAGAGACTGATCCATACCGGCGACCCGTCCGATTTTTGCATTTGCAGCTCTGCACTGGTTACCTGTCCCCCAGAGATGAACTTCTGAAAGACCTTTGCCGCCTTCTATTTGCCTTCCGGACCATCCATATAGAGGTCAAGAACCCGTTTGCCTTTCAACATTTCTCTGGGATAACCGAGCAATTCCTCGGCACCCTTATTACACTTTCTGATGAGCCCATCAGTCCCCACGGAAAAATATGCGTTTGGAGCATTGTCGTACAAGTCCAAAAGACGGGCCTCTGAATCACGGAGATTCTCTTCTGCCCGCTTCCGCTCGGTGATGTCGATGGCAGATCCCTCAAGGATCCCCTGCTCTTGGTAGAGCCTCAACGAGGTCATGCAGATCCGCACCTCGCCTTGCTTGTTCAACATCTTGCACTCGAAATCGGCGACCCGGCCATCGGTACTGAGCCTGCGGATCATCACCTCCCGTTCGCTTGGATCAACCCAGTGGATCACTGCGGGATTACCCTGCACCTCTTCACGGGTGCGGCTGAAGATCTGGAGGGCCTTGTCGTTGATATCCAATACTTCGGAACCATCCAGCCTTGTCCTGAACATCCCTACTTCGGCGTTGTTGAAGAGGTTTCGGTACTTTTCTCGGCTCTCCCGAAGAGACTCCTCCACACGTTTCTGCTCGGCCAATGCCTTTTGCAACCCGTCAACAGTCTTCCTCAACTCAGCCTCAGCTTCCACCAACTCGCTCTCGACACGCTCAGTGTTCAGCATGATAAAGGTGAGGGTTTCTCCTAGTTGAAGAACAACCACTGAAACAAAAAAGATGAACTCAACCGGAGAATCCACAAAAATATGGAACTGTGGCACATAGAGCGACCATATCCCCCTGCTTAGGATCATTACTCCACCCAACGCCAGCAGGGTCCCGATCACGCCATAGAACATTGACCTCGATCTGACGGGCTGGCGCAGAATCAGCAAAGCCATAGCAAAATGCGGGATGGAAATTGCTATCGAAGCGATTAAGGTACGCCAACCTATTGAATCATATCCGTAGTAGAAGCCAGCCGCAGCCGCGACGGCTCCCCCAGGAAGAGCGTACCATAGCAGCGGCATGGGAGTTAGTCCCAAGAAACGTCTCATCCCGTCGAGCTGCAAAACCATGCCGAGTGGAAAGGCACCATTCACCACGAGGATCGAGATGGAATCCGGGACCGATCCCCTCAGACACAACGAGAGATACCCGAGACCCAGCAAGCTCACGCCGGTGGTCCAGAGGCCAAAACCTGGGTACGTTTTGCGGGTCGCTTGAAAAAAGACTAGGCTCAAGGCCAAGAATACGTTGATCACCAATGCAATGACGACCATCAATCTCATTGGCCGTGCCTTTCATTCTAAGCGTTACGGTGAATTGCGAAGCGTTCTTGCGATTTCGAAGTCCGTAATCCCAGACGAGGTCTAACGCTGTGGTTTTATGTCAGAGCCTGTCTGACTCAGTAACGACATGGGCATATGGTTCTTGAAAAATCAGCTCTCATCCAGCACGTTACGAACCTGTCGGAGTAACTCTTTCATCCTAAAGGGCTTGCTGACGAAGCCTCGTGTCCCCATTCCAAGGGATTCTTTCGTGGAGGGGTCACCAGATAACCCGCTAGCTATAAGGACTTTCAGCTTGTGGATCAATTTTGCGAAGCTCTTTAAGGCACTCTTTGCCGCCCATCTCGGGCATGATCAGATCGAGAATCACCAGGGAAATCTGCGTCCGCTCCTTCTCGAAAAGATCCAATGCCTCTTTGCCGTTCGTGGCGGTAAGCACTTTATATCCAGATTTACTGAGAATCCTGGCTCCCAGATCCCTAACGAACTCTTCATCATCAACAAGGAGAATGGTCTCTGTTCCGAAGGCAGGCATTACTCCAGTCTTGTCCACCTCTGGCTCCACTTGGCTCTCAATGGCGGGAAAATAGACATTGAAAGTCGTGCCGTGTTCAACTTCACTGTAACAGCTGATGTACCCCCCATGCTGCTTCACAATTCCGTATACCATCGCAAGGCCAAGCCCAGTCCCCCTTCCCAATTCTTTGGTTGTGTAAAACGGCTCGAATATGTGGTCAATGGTTGCCTTATCCATTCCGTGGCCTGTGTCAGAAACCGTTAGCAAGACGTATTCTCCGGGCTTGGCCTCAGCATGAATCCTGCAGTATTCCTCATCGAGCGCTGACGTTTCTTGTCCCAATAGTGAGCTTGCCCCGATCCGGCATGGCATCACGGGCATTAACAGCCAAATTCATCAAAACCTGTTCCATTTGAGTCGGGTCAGCATGGATTTCCGCAAGGTCATCTGACAAGTCCATCTGAATGTCGATCATCTTGGGAATGGTTCGCCGCAGAAGTTTCTCCACTTGGAGTATTCGTCTGTTAAGATTCAGCGGGATGGGCTTCGGCTCAACTTTTCTGCTGAAGGTAAGCAATCGCTGGACCAGTTCAGCTCCGCTCCTGGCTGACTGTAATATTTTCGAGAGGTCCGCGTATTCGGGGTCCTCTTCCCGCTTCTCCGCCAACAGCAATTCTGAATAACCCAGCATGACCTGGAGTAGGTTGTTGAAGTCGTGTGCAATTCCACCAGAAAGCGTCCCAACAGCTTCCATCTTCTGCGCCTGGATAAGCTGCTTTTGTAGGCTGGACTTCCTGAGTCACGTCACGCATTATCCCAACAAAATTGATGATTCTGTCAGAAGCATCGTGGACTGGAGAGATCGTGACATCCTCCTCGTAAGGGGTACCGTCTTTGCGTTTCTTGCTCAAACGACCTGCCCAGGACTCTCCTTTGGAGAGCGTTTCCAGAAGTTTCTCGTAGAATGCTACATCATAATCATCACTTTTTAGTAAGCTCGGCTTCTCACCTATGAACTCTTCTCGTGTATACCCAGTGATACGCTCGCAGGCGGGGTTAACGTATTGGATGTTTCCTTGGGCGTCGGTGATAACAATTGCTTCAGCGACCTGTTCTACGGCTGTTGCCAAACGCCGTTGCGCTTCTTCAGACCGCTTTCGTTTTGAAACGTCTCTGACCCACACCTGCACACCTGGCTCACCTTTCACTTTCACTGCCCTTGCACTGATTTCTCCGTCAAACGTTGAGCCATCCCTTCGTTGCAACTTCACTTCATACTGGGGCACGACCTCTTCGCCTCGCATTCGGGCCATAGCCCTCTCACGAGTGATTTCCTGGTATTCCGGATGATAAATTACCCAGTGATCCAAACCTTCCAATTCTCCCTGGGAATAACCCAGCATGTCGTAAAGATGCGAATTCGCGAAAATGATCTTGGGTCCTCTTTGAATGAATATTCCGTCAAAACTGTTCTCCACAAGAGCGCGGTACCATTCTTCGCTCTGCCTAACAGCCTCCTCTGCTCGTAGCCGGTCCGTGATATCCACCATGACGCCGATCAAACCGGCTAAGGCACCGTCAGGATCAAAAAAGGGTGCTTTATGATTAACCAATGAATGCTCAGTCCCATCGGGGTGTGCGCATAGTAAATTCAAAGACCTGGACATGAGGACGGTCAAATAATTCCAGATCCTTTTCGCGCCAGATGTCGCCCAGTTCTTTGGGAACCACTTCTTGAACAGACTTTCCCACCACTTCTTCTTTCGGCAAACCCACTAGGGCCGCAAAGGCTTGATTACAGCCAATATATTTGCTCTCAAGGTCCTTATAGAAAACCGGATTGGGAATGGCATCGATCAAGGTTTGCCGGAAATCCAACAAATTTCTCAATGCCTCTTCGGCCCGTTTGTTCTCGGTGATGTCGTTTATGAACGCATAGTAGTACTGTGGCGCACCGCTGTCGTCTCTGACAAGGTGGACCAATAGCTCTACTGGAACTCGGTTGCCGTCCTTGTGGACATACTCCTTCTCGTATCGCACGGGTTGGCCTGTTCGGTTCAGTTCTTCCAACTTGCCGCGCTCTTTTTCTTGCCACTCCGGCGGAGTAATGACATTTGCCCAATCTGTGGTCGCGAACTCATCCCTGCTGTATCCGATGAGTCTGCAAAACGCCTCATTGACAGTTCCGATCCGACCATCGGGATAGCCTACGGCCAAGGGCTGCGATGACTTCTCAACTAGGTCGGCGAGAAATGTCGCTCGTCGGTGGGTTTCTTCCAGTTCCTCATATTGCTTTGTTAGCGCCTTCAGTGCGGCACGCTCCTTGGATTGATCGCGAAACACCAAAACTACGCCGGTGATTTCACCTTTTTCGTCCCTGATGGGCGCTGCGCTGTCAGCTATGGGACGCTCCGTGCCGTCTTGGGCCACGAGTACCGTGTGATTCGCCAGACCCACAACAAGTCCTTCGCGCAGGACCTTAGCCACCGGGTTTTCGACCGAACGGCGAGTCTCCTCGTTGAAGATGCGGAAGACCTCCTCCAGTGGCTTCCCGCGGGCTTCCTCTTGCCGCCAACCTGTGAGGGCCTCTGCGACCGGGTTAAGCAGTTCCACACGCCCGTCGGTGTCCGTGGAGATGATCCCGTCGCCTACGCTCATCAGGGTGATGCGGTGGCCCTCTTCCGCCTTCCGCAGTGCCGCCTCCGCAAGGAAAAGTTCCTTGTAATGGGCTTTTCCGTTTTTCTGCCATGCCATGCCTACGGCAGTGAACAAAAAGGCCAGGAGACCTATGACGAGAGCAAGAATCAGTATGGATCGGAATCGCCAATCGGATAGCACTTCCTCCTCATCTACCTTAGCAATCATGAACCAAGGGGAATTCGGGACGGATTTCAGGACGGACAGAACGTCAACCCCTCGATAGTCCTTCCCTTGAACGATGCCTTCCTTGCCGAACACTGCCATAACCGCGGGCACATCTTTCCTGCTCAGAGGGATTCGTAGATTGAGAGCTGTGTCCGGCTGGTGCCGCAGGTCGTTGAGAAAGAGGACTGCGTCTCCGTCCTTTCGCACCAGTAGGGTTTCGGCGCTGAGACTTGGCGTGGGCCAGAGCTGAATCAGGGGATAGAGAAACTGCCGAGCGTCTAGCTGAAAGATTACGGCACCGAGTCGGATTTTCGGTTTTTCGAGTCTCGGAGAATAGAGGCGCCACAACATCAATGTGGGCAGGTAGATCAGCGGGGCCAGCATGCAGGTCGCTGAGCACGGGCTTCCTTTCCCGCAGTGCTTCGGCCAGACAGCGTGCTGCATCCTCGTGAAGTGAACCAAGATGCTTACTAAGACTGAGGCGCACCTGCCCGCCACGGTCCACGAGCATCACGTCTCGGTAATGGAAAAGCTCCTGCATTGCCCTGAAGCGGGACAGAATCTTTTCGGCAAGCTCGGACTGCGGGTTCGCAAACCATCGCTCCACGGCCTCGGTCAAGAAGATGCTCTCCATGATCGCTGCGGCATCCCGTAGCTGTTCGGATCGCCACTCAGCTATCTGATTCACCTTTAACTGTGCAGCGGCCTGAAGGTTGGCCTCGGAATTTTGCCGAAGATGTTGCTCCTGGTAGACATAGAACCAGTAGCCTCCGCCTATCAAGGCCAGCATGGCTAGCCCCGACGCCACGATCAGCCAACGTGGAAATGATTTCATCTGACTGTGCCTCGCTTCAGGAAGCTTGGTTTGCATCCCTGCCGGACTCACTCTTTGACGGCAGCCGATGTATCGCATGTTCGAACAGTCCCAACGGCCACTCCCCTTCGCCGCCGAATTTCAACCTGAGTCCGAAGAAGTCTGCTGAAAACTAATCCGAGGGCCTTATTCAGCGAAACGGTTGAAATGATGTCCGCTGATGACCTTATATCTAGAAACGCCCCCCAAGAAGGAGTCAACAAAGGAAAATTACCTCATTTTGAGCATATCAGTCGAGAATCTACACAGTCAATGGAAATTTCTAGCCGAACCTCTGAATCAAGTTTCGGACTTCAGGGACTCCAGCGAAGCAATTACGTTTGCTGTGTAGCTCTTGGCGATTAGTTTCATCTGGTCGGCTCACAAGTTCTTCTGCCCCTGATCGCTGAACAACCTTTTGCGATCACTGAAGATCGCTCGCTCCAAATCCATCGGCAATCGAAGCGAATCTGTTCAGGGGGCAAGGCACCGGGTTTGAGGGTATGATGACTGGCGCGGAGATTCTTGGCGTCGCTTCTGACGCCACCATAGTGCTTCAAAGGAACCGATAGTGACTGAATTATTCAAGGAAATGGCAGCAAATCCGCTCTGGTAGTAATCGGAACAGCGGATTCACCCTTTACATAATCAATTGAGCTTTCCGGATTCATGCCTGCAGGGCACACTCGTGGCGCAAGAGTCGGGATCACTTTCCATCCAACACCTCCCGAACCGTATCCACAAGTTCCTGTTGACTGAAAGGCTTGGCTAGTGTTCTGACTGCCCCTAAGCCCTTCGCTAGGCGCAGACAGGTTGCACTTGCCATAAGTTGACCGCCCCCGGACACCGCGATGATCTTCACATCAGGAAAATCACGTCGGAGTTCGATGATGAGTTCAATGCCTTCCTTTTCTGGCATGATTATATCCGTGATCACAAGATCGGCAGGATTCTCGCGATAGAGCTCGACTCCGAGCTTGCCATCTGGCGCTTCGATGACATCGTGTCCGGCATGCTTGAGAATCCGCGAGTATAGCCCTCTGATGTCCTCTTCGTCTTCTATCACAAGAATTCGAGCCACCGCTCAGCCCTCCCCCTTGAGTGCAAGAAAGTTACGGTGAAATCAGGTCGTTCTGAGATCTAATATCAAATCAACTCGCCGCTGTTCCTTCCCACTTCCTTGGCCGCCAGACAAATGATTAGATTCACGTCACCGGGGCTCCCTACCCTCGATTGAGGACACCCCGAATTAGCGTAACAGCTCAGTCTTCGAGGACTGCCCACAGATGAGTCTCGGACATCCTCTTGTCAAGTTCGGATTGCTCAACAACTCCTGATGCAACCAATTTCCTCAAAAGGCTCCGAAGTCCCTTTGCGGAAATCCCGTATCTTTTCATCAGAGCCGAATCGTCCATTCCGGACCTTATGCATTGGGCAGCATCAGTTGCGCTGATAACTGGCTTTTCTTTGTTAATCTCCGGAAACTTGGCTTGGTCGAGTTCCACAACCACCGTGCCGGGGGATAGGGAGTTCCTGTGGTCAACTTCCGATTGCTTTAGCAGTCCGGCGGCTACCACCTGGTCCATGAGACTGTGAAGAGCCTTTGCAGAAAGCTTGAGTTCTCCCATGAGGGCGGCCTCATCCATCCCTGAATTGATTAGATCCAGGACCTTTCTTGCGGAAACCTGAATTGGGGGACGCCTTACAGTTACCTGCTCCCCCGTAGAAGTCTTGACGCTTTTGCTTTCTCTGGCAATAAGTGCCAATCTCCGTCGTTCAATGGCATTGGCTACATTGATCAAGATCTCGTTACGTTCAAAGGGCTTGACAATATAACCGTACGCTCCAAGCTCCACGGCAAGCACGCCCGTGTCCCTGTCGTCCACGCCCGTGACCATGATCACCGCCACGTCCGGGTACTGGGACTTAATTATGGTGAGAAGATCAATACCGGACATTCCCGGCATCATGATGTCCGCCAAAACGAGATGGATCGTAGGTCGATTCGAGTTCCTCTATGGCTTCTTTTCCGCTCCGAACTACCCGACAGTTGTACCCGTCGGACGTCAAGTAACGCCCAAGCAGATCGCCGATGAACGGCTCGTCATCTACGATAAGAATCCTAATTGTTCGGTTTTCGCCCATACTCCCCTCCACCCAGACCCATGCCTACACGTTCGAGAAGCAAGAGAATCTGGGATTATGTGGCGATCCTGCCGTTCCGGAGCTTATTGGACCGGTGATCCGCCAAAGGATGGTTCGAAGAGGTTTCCCCACCGCCTCGAAGGAGCCCTGTCTCCTCCCAGAAGACCCGACGGACGCAAAACCGTCGTCACGCTGCTGAAAAAACCTGTATTTTACTGTTTCTCAGTGTACCCATCGAACGCCCCCGGTCAAGAACGATATCTACTGCGACCGCTCTCGTACATGGCCAGGTTACGTTGAGCCAAAGAAAACGGCGACGCCAAATGAATATACCGCGTTTGACGATGAACGATCATGTTTCGGGGAGATGGGGAAAGGCGGTCGGAATTCCGATGGGTAACCAGTTTCAAAGACCAGTGATGTCCGAATGGTACCGCTCATTCTCATGAAGGACACCCTCGCGGCGCGCATTCTCTATTCGATCCACCCCAAGGATGGGATGCCTCTTAAACTCGCCGATCAGGCGAGGAACGAACACCCCTCGCCGAACGGTTGGAAATCCGTACTCCCCGCTTGAACGGGATGTTCCGAGTGCACAAGACCAGTCAACTCCCCGCATGTTCCGCGCCCCGCCAATTTCCCCATCATTTTCAGGGTTTCTATTCCTCGCTCCAATTTAAGTGGACAGCCCCCAAGTCTTTTGATACTGGACTTTCCCGTATTCTGACTTGCCGGAGGTGGCCATGACGATCTCGGAGCAAGCCTATACGGAGATAATACAGTTGATTCAGGAGGGGGAGAGCCTTGACGCTCTTGATTTGGAAGCATTTTATGGTTGGATAGAATCCTCGTATGAAGCACTGGGGTTTGATCCCGTGCAGCAAGAGAGGTTTGATGATTACTGCCGTTCGTCGGGTGGCTACGCATCCGTGAGGCTTTATATTGGGGTGTGGATGCTCAAGCAGGCGCTCTATAAGGATACTCCAGAAGACTACACCCCGACTTATGTACAGGTGTAGTTAAAATACCTCACAGCCCATCTCGGTTCCGGTTGACATCCATTTATTGTTGACTCTCAGGACTTGTGATGGATACAGTGCAATCCCCTTCTCAAGCGAAATAAAGAGACAGAATATTATGGCCAAACCTCTCAGGGTGTTCGGGTCTCCCTTGCGTAAGCCGCGAATCCCCCAGGTTCCAGAGGCGCTCAAATCTGAGATTTCTTCCAAGGCACAAAAACTGGTCGATCAGCACTTGAAACCTGCGCACGTAGAACAGCCGGAAAACCCGCAGTGCAATTATATCGCAGACATCTACACCCAATGGCATCAACGGCATTTCTATTTCTGCGCCACGTATATCGCTTTTTTCCCTGACGCTGTTTCCCCGAGCCTTTGAAGTCCCCTTTGCGAGAATGGGGTATTTGGGTAATGGAAAGTTTAACCTGGCTTACAAGGGGCAGACCGGCAGGTGGTGCAAAATGTACCCGTGTTTGTCAATTGACAAATGCCTCGAAGTCGTCCGGGACGAACCTCATTTCATTCCTTGAAATATCCAGTAGAGAGGCTGGTCGGTCCTTCTCCGACCCGGCGCAATCCTTTGTTTGTGTCAGCAAACTGCGTATCGCAGAGAGATGGACCTATGGTAGAATACGATAAACCAGAGCCAGCCAAGGAACCTCACGTCGGGATATTCTTCTACGCCAACAGTTCCCTCCATATCGAGTCCACTCCCCTATCCCAAGCCGAACAACGAGGGGAGGATTTTCTTATCCATGCAGGAGACCACAAGTATTACTGGGAGAATACCTTGGCTCCGTCCATATCGGGGCATAGAGATAAGTCCTACGATTTCTTCCCCCGAGGCAGAGTGGCGTATTCAATTAAGGATGGCAAATTTCTCCTCTACCACGACATTTGCATTCCTCAGACGCAGATCACGGAGGTCATGGCAATTATGAACCTTCCCGAACCTCCCGCCACTGTCATAGAACTGGATGTCCATTATCGGTGCGCCTCTTGTAATGAGAACTATGTCTCGGACTCGATCTGGGAAGAGGGTTGAGGTGGAAATGACTGTCTCTTAGGGCCAGTTCCACTCCACCATCGGAGACCTCGCCAATGGCTCTTGTCCCTGGTAAGGCAGACTCCCACTCTTTCAGACAGAAAAAGGACTTTACGGAAAAAGGACCCACGGCCCAGGGTTTATGTTATTTTCCCATGTCCAAAAATTGAATCGTCCTTTGCCTGTCTTAAATACAACGATATAGAAAAGAAGGGAAGATGCAGGCAGGAGCGGATGTTCAGCACGGTGACAATCGTTCTGCAATGCTCCCAAAGGCTTTCTTTGGACAAAACTGGAAAGAGCTGCCAGCGCAACGTACAGCAGGCGTGAGACGGTATTGAAGAGACACTGGAAGTCGCGCATGGCGACGCGTGATTGCGGATCGGATTGCAACGTGCGCAAATCGGAGCGAGCCGCGGAACTATTCGACCAGAATAATCCGGGTTAATGCTGGATAATGGTGTTAGTCTATGAAAGATGAAGGGAGTATCCAAAAGGATGGTTGGCAGCGAATTGTGTACCCCACCCAAAGGCCACACCTACAGTTTAAAGCGATTCCTAGTCCAACGGTTTTGCTTGTCAGTCTGCGTCCAGGACCCGCCGAATAGTCCGCAGGATTTCGTTGGCCTTGTATGGTTTAACAACAGATCCCTTAGCGCGGGATTCCATAGATTGTTTCGTCGGTCCGTCAGCAGTGTAACCGCTGGCCAACAGGATCTTTGCATTTGGATTGATCTTGAGAATCTCCTTCATGCACTGGCTGCCCCCCATGACCGGCATAATGAGATCCAAAATTATCAAAGATATGCTATCCTTTTTCTTTCGATAGATCTCCAGGGCCTCTTTTCCGTTTCTAGCCTTTAGAACCACATATCCGGCCAGTTTGAGCATTTCGTCACCTAAAGCTATTACCAACTCTTCGTCATCCACCAGCAAAATCGTTTCTGTCCCAAATGCAAGCATATCTCCGGATGCAGCAACCTCTGATGCTTCTTCCATTTCCATTGGTGGCAGGTAAATGCTGAAGGTAGTGCCCCGATCCAATTTGCTTTTGCACTCGATGTGACCGCTATGTTGCTTCACGATGCCGTACACCGTGGCCAGCCCCAAGCCTGTTCCGCGTCCTACCGCTTTGGTGGTGTAGAAGGGCTCAAAGATGTGTTGGAGAATCTCTCTATCCATCCCGTGGCCAGTGTCTGAAACCCTGAGCAACACGTATTCACCGGCTTGAGCCCCGACGTGAGCTCTGCAAAATTCTTGACCCAGAACCGCATTGGTCGTTTCAATAGTCAGTTTCCCTCCGTCAGGCATGGCATCTCCAGCGTTGACGGCCAAATTCATCAGGATCTGCTCCAGTTGCATTGCGTCAGCATTGATTATTCTCAACGAGTCGTCGAGGCGTAGTTCAATCGCTATCATCTTGCGGATGAGCCGGAACAGTAATTTTTCTACCTGCCTAATTAGATTGTTCAGATTCATAGGCCGAAATCTGGGCTCAACTTTTCTGCTAAAAGTCAGTAACCGCCGGACCAGATCGGCTCCGTTTCTTCCGGCCTGGACTATCTTCTTGAGATCGGCATATTCCGGGTCGCCCTCTTCCTTTCGCATCAAGAGCAGGTCAGAATATCCCAGAGTGACCTGGAGCAGGTTGTTGAAATCGTGAGCAATGCCGCCTGCCAGTGTTCCGATTGCCTCCATCTTTTGGGCCTGTATAAGCTGCTTTTGTAGCTGGACTTCTGGCGTCACGTCACGCATTATGCCCCTAAAACCAAGCGGTTGGCCGTTTGCATCTTTGATCGGAGATATCGAGACAGAAACATCTCGTCTAGATCCGTCCTTCCCTATGTTTTGGTACATGAATCCGGGGTTGGGCTTGCCTGTTCTGTAGACCTCATTATATGCCTCATAAACACCTTTGACGCTGCGTTCGTCCATAAGCTTTCTGTAGTTGCCACCCAACAATTCTTCTCGGGCATAGCCAAGTATTTCGCACAAGGAATCATTGACAAAGGTGAGGTTGCCAGCCAGATCGACCTCATGGTAACCATCCGCAATGGTCTCCAAAATTGTTCGATATTTCTTTTCCGACTCTCGAAGCGCCTCCTCAGCAGCCTTGCGCTCAGAGATGTCAAATACATTGGCAAGAATTGCCGGGCTTCCGTTGTGCCCTATCACCGTGGCCCACACTTCCTTCCATCTCACGGTGCCGTCCTTTTTCAGGGATCTCGCTTGATATCGGCTGGGAACCTTCTTGCCCCGCAAGCCTATCGAGCCATATTTGCTGGACCATTTCGTGATCCTGCGGAGCAACAACTTCCATCAACCGTTTGCCGAGCAGTTCGTCGGCTGAGTAACCGAGGTCTTTGGCGTACTGCTCGTTCACATACACGTGCACCCCATGTTGGTGTACGCAAATGCCCGTGAGTGAATTCTCAGCCAGAGCTCGGTACCGTTCCTCACTTTGCTTCAGAGCTTGTTCCATACGAACGCGTTCGGTAGTGTCCGTCATAAAAACCACTGCAGCGGGCCTACCTTCCCAGGAAACTAGAGCAGAGTCGATCTCTACCCATTTTACCGTTCCGTCCTTGTCCAAGAGTCGGAAGGAATAACGGGTGGGAAATCGTTCCCCCTTCAGTCTGCGCAGGTGGCGTAGGATAGACCATCTCCCTATCATCCGGATGAATGAACTCTGTAAAAGGCTTTGAGAGCAACTCTTCCTCGCTGTAGGATATGAGTTCAAAGATTTTCGGATTGACAAATCTAAGTATTCCATCCTGAGCTACAAGAATTGCCTCTTGGGCGTTCTCCACCACAAGACGGTATTTTTCTTCCGATTGTTTCAGGTGTTCGTTAGCTGCAGACAGCCCGACTGTACGTTCTTGGACTTTTTGCTCAAGGTCATCGCGAGCCTTCCTTAGGTCGATCTCCTGCCGCTTACGGGTGATTTCAACTGCAGCTAGGTTCCCAAGAAGAAACAGAGTATCCAGGTCTGATTTGGAAAAAGAGGTCTTAGTCCGATTAAAGCCGTAAAGCACGCCCAAGTTGGTGGGGCCAATTTGGATTGGCACTGCTATGCCTGATATTAACCCCTCGGCACGGACTATGTCGTGCACCGGTGACTCCACCTCCTGGAAATAATCGCTGACCATGACACCCTTTTGTGTAGCGGCGACTTTGCCTCCAACGCCAGCCCCGAACGGCAGCCTCATCTGTTTAAATGCCTCTGTCGTGATGCCTGACAGAATATGCATATAAACATCTCCCGCCTTATCGTCCCGCAGTGCAATGTACGATGCATCGAAACCAAGCAATTTCCTGCTCTGCTTAACTACCATCGAAAGGTTATCATCGAGGCTATTGTCGGCTGTCATCGCCACTGCCAGATCATAAAGTACCCGAAATTTGTTTTCCTCCCGCTCCAACTCTGCTTCGGCCCGTAGGCGTTGCGTGATGTCCAGCAGGGTACCCATGAGAGCTGGGCGACCTTCATAATCAACGCGGGAAAAGTAAATCTCGACACTTATGATCTCTCCATCCTTCGTTATTCCCCTGAATTGGTAACTTGTCGCCTCCGCCTGTCCACAAATTCGGCCGTCTGATATTCTCCTCAACCATGGACCAGTCTTCGGGCAAGACAAGGGTTTTGGCATTAACGTTGTCTACCAATTCATCAACCGTGTATCCGAATATTGCTGCCATCTTGGGGTTGACGTACTTGACAATGCCATCCTGAATTATGCACACACCAGCATCCGAATTCTCAGCAACGCTCTTAAATTTTGCCTCGGATTGTCTGTACGCCTCCAAAATCAATTCATGTCCACTTTTCTGGGTTTCCAACTCCGCAACTCGTTGATGTAAGCGGCGGATCTCCGCTCCTAGCTGCTCCATTGTCTTAAACTCGGTTGTCATCCAGGGTACCCCTACTGGCGGTTGTTCTTCCACATCACTGTAATCATTATGTCATGAGTTGCTTGAAATTTGCAGCTTATATCTTCACTTGAACCTGGAGGCATGAAGTCATTGTCTAGAAGACAGTTTTAGCTCCTGCTGCAGTCGACGCATTTCTATTGATCCAGAGAATGCGGCAAAGCAGCCATAGAAATATACATCGGAACGTGTCGGACCGGGAGACCATTCGGTGCACTCTAGAATCCTGGAGACACCCAGCTCATCACTGCCTGCTCCTCGCCTTCGGATCCGGTTTCCGTAGATCGTCGCCATGCTGGTCGGCCTCCATTTCCTCATAAGCCCCCATAAATAGATTCTCGGCAAGTTCGCCCTGTTCCCGCGACACCATCCATGTGGATGTGAGCTCCTGTAACTCTCGCATTACGCACGGCGCTATGTTGGAAATCTTGAATTCCTGCACAGCAGGGCCTTGTTCCGCCGGCGCACCGGTATCTACACATTTCGCGTCAAATACCAACGGCTTACCTTGCTGAAATCCGTCTGACTGGATCACGATGACTTTGGTTGCGCCCAGGGTTGCGGTAAGTCCTCTGAGTCCGACCGTGTTGCCCCTCACGTAGAGAAGTTCGCCCAGGGTTTCAGAATCCCTAGAGTCGTAAACCGATATTGATATCAGGGGAAACAGGGTCTTCGCGTCGGCAATCGGGTCGGACAGGAAGTCAAGGTGACAGATCTCATCGGATGCTACGAGGCCAATCTCTTCGAGCCTTCTAACGATTTCCTGTAATTCCAACAATGTTAGCTGATGCTTTTCCATAAGGTCCGGTTCGGTCATTCCTAATTTCAGGTCTTTTACGATAGGGTCGATGTTGATTCGTCTTTTGGCTTGTAAGAGATTCGCGTTTGTCAATTTGGCCTTGAGACTATTCAGTCCCGCAGCCGACAATTTGTATTTTTCCATTAGGGCCGCGTCATTGAATCCTGCACGAAGGTCACAGAGCACTTCTTTTGCATTGATCTCGCGCTTGCCCAATGGCAATGCGTTTCTGTTTCCGTTCGTAACCGAGTATTCGGAAAGGACCCCTTTCAATTGGGTAAGCAGATTCTTCAATCCGTTGAAAGAAAGAGCATATTTTCCCATGAGTTGAGATTTGGTGAATCCGCAGCGAAGGTCTATCAGCACTTGCAGGGCTTCAATTTTCTTATTTTCGGCCATTGGTATATTTTGTCCTCAAGAGAAATTTTCAGGCGACCTCCATTGTGCGGCTCTCAGCACCCCTGACCATCGGAGGGCCCATCAGGGTTCCCAAAAATCCCAAACTTTAACGCCCGATTTCTTGAACTTCGCCGCAACGACGCCACATCGCGGGCATTCATCGTATGCTTTTGGTTGAGGTATGTCACACGCCGGGCATTCCCAAGCAATTGCAATGGATTTTTCAGACATGAGGGTTCTTTTCTCCAGGTCGTGTCGCTTCAACAAACCCATATCCACGAGCTTCTCGAACACACTCTGAAGGAGATCTCTTGAAAGCCTATACTTCTCCATTAAGCGAGCATCATCCATTCCGCCCTTGATGTCGGCCAGCAATTCTTTTGCATTCATTGTTCTTTTCGCCATGGGAACTCCCACCAGAAAATGTCCTTCAGGCTTTTTCAATTCAAAACCCCTTGAACGAATTCCCTGAGACGATGAACGTCTTGTTCGTTTATCTTCGTGATGCGAAATCGAGCACAAATCGCACCATCAGGTTTCAACTTCCGTGCCCAACGGCATAGGACTTCCGGTTCAAACGGGCCTTTCTCACCGAGCTCATGACCAACAACCGTAAGAAATTTCGTCTCGTCGGCTTGGGCTTTAATCCCAATGGCACTTATCCTGTTCTCAGAAGTATCCCGCACTACATGCCTTGTCCCCGGCTTGCCACCTTCTAAATACCTTCGGGGGCTTCTTCCGGGGTCAAAACGTCAAAATCGGGTAGATCCTTTTCAGCCATCAACGCCCCCCGGAGGAGACCAACTCATTTTATCCCAACTTCTTGTTGGGACTTCGAAGCTGTCGGATGCTGTCACATCTATAGTGAACAGTTCGGCAACATCAATGTTTTGGGAGGCCCAGTCGGAGATTCCAAGCGGTCCTGGAGTTTTCTCAGCATTTTTGTCGGTCATCAGGCGACTCGGTGCGCTTCATGGTTCCCGTCCTCGCGAACTGCGGTCACTTGAACCTGACAAAATCCTTTATGGTGGAAAGCGAGCTATCTATGGCGTCAAATCTGCTCTCCAGAATCGTCAGCTTTTTCAAGTCAGAAATCAATTTTGCCGATTGAGGAAGGAGCTGACACAGCAGGCTATTTTGAATCCTGAGGATTTCGAGAATCTCGTCTATTCTTCGGCTTAGCTCTGTTGCTTCGTCGGGTACAGGAACAACGCCCATAACAAAAGCCCTCTCGACTACCGTGCTGGACTCAAACATTGGCCTGGTCGGCTGATTGGCACATTACAAGCTTCCCATTTAATCTCCCGAATGGTCCAAATGGCCTCCGGTCCAGGCCATGGAGCCACCCCTAAATGCTGATCTAGTTCCATGACGGTCTCCTTGGCCGGCCTTGTACATGGCCGAGTCCTGTGGACTTATTGAGCTCCGAAAGTCGACAGAATTTGGATTGCAGGCAATGTCATAAGCAAACGCCATGCCACGAGATTGCACCGGTGGCCTCTGGCCTGATAAGCCAAGGAATATGGCATGCTGACGCCCGGTTGC
>CAVUIT010000011.1:0-429651 GCA_963741625.1 uncultured delta proteobacterium | reverse complement strand
TCGAACAGATATTTCATTTGCCGCAATTTCAGCCGCTTTCCCCATTCCCACGATGCCTAAGACGTTTTCGGTGCCCGCGCGAAAACCCCTCTCTTGCCTTCCTCCGTCCATAAACGGCGATACCTTGGTGCCTCTTCGGATATATATGGCCCCTACTCCCAACGGACCATAGAACGGGTTTGCCGCCAACGATAAGAGATCTACGTTGAGGGTCTCTAGGTCAACAGGGATGACCCCGGTGGTTGCGACGGCATCGGTGTGGAAAAGAATCTTGTGTTGCCGCGCAATCTGGCCGATTTCAGCTATCGGCTGAATACTTCCAACTTCGTTGTTCGCATGCATCACTGAAATTGGACCTGTTTGGGGTGCAATGGCCCTTTCCACGTCCTCGGGATTCACTATTCCGTACTCGTCCACTGGAAGCCACGTGACTTCTATGCCCTGATTCTCCAGGGACCTTGCGGCATGCATCGTAGAGAAGTGCTCTATCGAAGAAGTTATCAAGTGATTTCCCCGAGCTCGATTCGCCTGGATAACACCTTTCACTGCCCAGTTATTCGATTCGGTTCCCCCTGAGGTGAAGATGACTTCATCCTCACGTGCATTGATTAGATTGGCCACTTTATCCCGTGCCTCTTCCATTGCCTCGGTTATCTCTTCTCCAAGGCCATAAATGCTCGACGGGTTGCCGTACTTCTCCCTTAGAAAGGGGATCATCGTGTCGGCGACCTCAGGGAGGATCTGGGATGCTCCCACGTGGTCCATATTTATTGTTCTTATCGATTAGCCTCCTTTATGGCCAGCCGAACCGCCTCACGTGAGCTCGATGTCAACAAACGATTTGACCACCGCGACTGCCAATCATCGTATCGGGCCTGACGAGCTGCTCGTAAAGTCATCCACCACTCTGACAGTTAGATGACGCACACCGGTTTTGGATTCATTTCTTCGTGCACAACAATGCTACCCAAGCGGGCGGGGCGCCGTACACAACTGTGCAACGTCACCGAAAATGAGAATCGACATGGGAATTTTTTAGTGGAGATTTTGGGACGTTGAGATTGGGCGGCAAATGATCTTGACGTGACTGTCGGCTCCGGATAGTTGGCTTGGGCCATGAAGAGAAAGGAGCTGGCATGGCAAGGAATGCGGTGGAAGAGATCCGGAGGGCTACACGGAGAGAGTTCAGAGTTGCCTATTCCGTCCGTCTCATCAAACGAGCGTTTGATGAGGCCCGCCGCCTGTACGACTCGGCATGATTTTTGTTCATCTTTTTCGTCTCATTCCTCCGTCTCAGAATCTAAGTCTCACGGCCTTGACTGCGGGTTGATTTTATGAGAGGCCCTCCTGACGACCAGGAGGAAGGCCATGGTAAAGTATATCGGATACGCGAGGGTAAGCACGACCGACCAAGACCTATCCCTGCAGATAAATGACCTCAAGGCAGCAGGCTGCGAGCCTATCTTCACCGACAAGGCGAGCGGAGCCAAGAGCCAGCGACCAGGACTTGATGATTGCCTAAAGACCTTGCGGAAAGGTGATACGCTGATCGTCTGGCGTCTTGACCGTCTTGGAAGATCCATGCAGCATCTGGTTACGGTAGTGACTGACTTGAAGGCCAAAGGCATCGGGTTCAGGTCTTTGCGAGACGGAGCCATTGACACCACCAGCGCTTCGGGGGAGTTGATTTTCAATATTTTTGCGGCATTGGCGCAATTCGAGGCGGAGTTGATACGCGAGAGGACACGTGCCGGCTTGGCAGCGGCGAGGGCCCGGGGCCGGAATGGAGGGCGGAAGCCCGTTGCTGGGAGTGATCACAAAGTGAAGATGGCAAAAAGAATGCACGAAGATAGGACCTTGAGCCCTGGTGAGATATGTGCAAGTCTCAAGATCTCAAGGGCGACCTATTATCGGTACTTGTCCTTATAGCAGAGAATTTGAGTCGGGTTAGTAAGAGAGTAACCTCCATCAGAAAATTGAAACTGTGCTGCCTGTCCTTTGCGTCAAGCTGCCGGAGGTTCAGCCTATTTGTAGCGCCCATAGAATCCGATATGAGCCAGAGAATTGGGCGCGCTCATTAATCAATAGGCTGCGCCCGTAAAACCGCCCATAACTGCCCAAAAACGGCCTTAACGTGGCGTTTTCTCATAATAGGCGGACTTCCCTCTTGCCCCTTTTCGACTCAAACTGCCCTTCTTTACAAGATTCTGGAGAAGCCTTTTGGCCTGGTCTCCTGAAATCCCACACAGATCCATAACGTCTTTACGTGCTATCCTGTTGTGCGCTTCAACGAATTCCATTGCCAGCGCCTCGTGTTTCAATGCTGAAATGCCGTGGACTCTGACGTAGCCGGACGAATCTCCAAACCGCCGATAGAGTTGAGCACTTAGATGGTAGATACGTCCCTTCTTCTCGCCTTTTGCTTCAACAAAACCACGCTCAACAAGCTTTTCCAGCACCGCCCTGCCTTCATTAGTTCCTTTTTGGATGATTTTCCCGGCCAAAACGGATTCGATACGTCTCTCAAAAAATAGCGTATTGAGCGCAATCAGCTCATCCAAGGAAAGCGGGTTGCCACTTTCTTCCTGTTCATAAACAAAAGCCGCAAACTCAAGAGACGGCTTTCCTCCTCTCAGTACAACACGTACACCAGTGGAATCACTCCTTGTATAATCAGGAAGTGGCCGGCCGTATCGAACCTGTCCGCGATATATCTTATCAACACCTCTTCCCGTTTGCTCAACCAGGCCGATCCTCCTAAAAGCTTCAGCCAGCCGAGGGCTACGAGGTTTTGGCTCATGAACGAGTATGTTATCCACGGTAATGCCAGGGAGAAAACCTCCGGGGTTTGTTATGAGCAGGTGATCCGGTTGCCATTGAACATAAATTGAGTCCAGCAAAGAGTAATCACGGTGTAGCAAAGCATTGTTCACGGCCTCCCTGTACCCCTCAGGAGGGTAGTCAGGCACAGGCACGCGAATGAAGCCGACCAAAAACTCTCGTTCTTCGTTTCTGGCAGAGAAACGTGATTCCAATTCGTTTAGCACTCTAACCGTGGGCCCTGAAAAGACATCATTCACTTTGACATTGCCTTGTGCATCCAGGACCTGGAAGAAAACTTGGTGAGTCGGCACGAGCTCTCGTAACCTCTCCTGTTTTCCCAGAAGAAGCAGACCGGCGACATTGGGAATTAGTCTCCCCTCTCGACTCTCCACGAGCATCAGGGCCTTTGCAAGCTCTTCATCGGAAAGTTCCAGTAAGGCGGGCTCACCTTTCAGCCGAGAAATGGTCTGCCGCACTCGTTCGAACTCAAGTGGATCGAAATCATTAAAAGAACCGGCCTCTATCGGCTGGGCCGAAAAATCCATCAACCCGAGTTCGATTCTACGGGATCTCTGATCACGGGGATAAAATGGAACTGTCTGAGGCTTACCATCAGGCCCTATTGTTCTCCGGAGCGATTTGCCACTGGCAGTGGCACATGGCTCAGGATAAGAATCAACGGCGATGACAATCACTGTTCCATCGGGATGTGGAACAACCGATACCCGGGTGTTAATATTCGGGACAGTATTGTTGAAAATAGCCGACTGGAGCTTGAAGGGGTCCGTTGTGTCACCGTGCCTCGGGAATGCGCCGGTTATTTCACCGTTATCTTCAACCCCTATGAACAGGATGCCGCCGTTGGCGTTGGCCATGGCGACAATTTCTTCAAAAACGTCCTTGTCGGAGAGTCTTCCCCGGTCAGACTTGAATTCTTGTTCCAGAGACTCTCCTGCACTGACCAATTCTTGTAGGCGATCTAAGTCCATCACTTGACGACTCCGAGAAACTTGTCGGTTCCAACACGGCAGTGTTCTATCTTGACGTGCGGCTCTCATCAACCCCGCGCGTAAGATAGAGTAATCCCTCCACCGGGGGTCCGAGGAGGACTTTAACGCGACAGATAACCAATAATTCTTTCTGGACCGTTCCACAATGAAACAACCGGTCCCAGTCAGAACCGTATTCCTTGATTTGAAGAGGATAGGCCGGGGTGGCGAAAAATCATAGAAAAAAATTGGAAATGGTTGGCGAGTCTCCACAGATGCCAAATGGCGGAGCGTTGTGCCCATTCTACTTTTCCCCGTCCATCTGCAGCCCGCCACTGCTGGAATAAATCCGCCCGAGGCGGTGGCTTGCTTCTACCCGCGTTGGCCCCGAAGTACACTGTGTGCAGGTTCGTCGCCGAGCATGTTGATGAAGACCCCAGTTCGTCCCAGTCCTGTATTGTCTCGTTGTAGCCAATTTCACACAGCCCAAATCGGAATCAGATGATGACCTCGTAGAGCGCATTTGCCAAAGTTTGTCTCTGACCTCTTGACAAAACCCCAGTTTCTATGGCCTAGTTATAGATGCGCCGATTTGATCACAGATTGCGGGCGCGTTATCAAGTGCAGCTAAAGCGTGAGGAGTCCCGTCCAGCGTTGCTGCGGCGGTTCTTTCGTTTTGACGTTAAAACGGTGGACTCCTAAAGATCAGGCCAAACGTGGAAAGAACTGATGATGACGCGCACGGAAGGGCAGGTTTTCATGTCCAAACCGGAGACCTGATGTGAATAAGTGAAGAGGACTTCTTCTCTTCAGAGCAAACGGGAGGGTATATGCGCGTCAGAAATTGTGCCGGCTCTTTATCCATGCAACACAAGACAAGTCTCAATGCTTTATGCTGAGCCGTGTCCTGCTGTATATGGATCGCCTTTTGGCTCGTTACCCGAAACTGGACTATGAGATTCTGGAGACTATCCATTGGCTACTCGGGTCCGAAATTGTCGAAGAAGATCTGCTGCCCTCTCGTAATGCTGGATTCAGGGGAGCGAAAACGCCGAGTTTGAAGCAGATATAGAGGAAGATATTCGCCATCCCCGCGATTTTGCCCATCTCGTGGATACAGCTCTTCGTCAATAGCCGCAAAAATGAACAACTGGCCGTTGTCGATCTTCTCCGGGGGCTGCTTAAGAAACGGCTGGATCAACTCCAATACTCCGGCACGTCCGATATCGAGAAGAATCTTGACACATCTTTCAGCAGATGTTCGATTTGAATGAGCTCGAAAAAGAGATTTGCCTGTTCCTTTTCGTGCTCTCAACGTATGAAGAGGTCCAAAGCCTTTTTCAATACCATCTCCAATGCGACCGTTTTTCAGGGAGGAATTATCTCGCAACCATTCTGGGCTCCAACAGCCCGGAAATAGCGGAGGCCCTGAATGGGAAGCTCTCCAAGATCGGAATACTGGATTCTGATCGCCACAGCTCTCTTTCTATGGATGTCCGGTTTTGTGAATCTGCTGCAAAACCCTTCCGATGCGGACATCAAAACCGAATTCTTCCGCAAAGCTGATCCTGATCCAGTTCCTCTGGATGCCCATACGCTGGACCCTCAGGCCATCGAGCATATCCTTCAATTTGCTCAAGGCAGAAGCCATTAAGTTCGACGCACATCATTTTCTACGGTCCGCCTGGCACGGGCAAGACCAGCCTTGCGTACGGGATTGGCAAGAAACTTGGGCTTCCGATCTATCTTGTGGAACACGGTGGGAAAGAAAAGAGCTGGAAGCGCCAGGCCGCCTTTACCGCGTGTGTAAACATGGCAAGCCAAGGCGAAGGCGCACTGGTTATCGCGGATGATGCCGACAATGTGCTTGGCACCCGCAACTCCTGGTTCTTTCTTTGGTGAGACCTCCGATAAACGATGGCTCCATGACATCCTTGAAACTCCGGGAGTCAGAATGATCTGGACCGTGAATTCCATTGCCCAAACTCGAAGAGTCCGTCGCTCGCCGCTTCTCTTATCAGCCTTGGCTTCAAACCTTTCAGCCGTGTCGCAAAGAAAACGTATCTGGGAGACTATTCTCAGAGATTACCGTCTCGATGCTTTCTTCAGTAGCGCCTGAGATAGACGATTTGGCTCTCAAGTTCGAGGTCAGCGCCGGCGTGATTGAACAGTCAGTTAAAAAGGCGCGGAGATAGGATCGAACTCCAAGGATGAGATTCTTAATGCTATTACTCTTTCTTTAGAGGCCCACCAGAGCCTTATCAACGGCGGACATAAACCCGCGGGCGTGGGCAAGATTGATCCTCACAGTTTCGCTCTTGATGGTTTGAACGTTTCTGGGGCCGATCTCCGAGCCTTATGAAAGAGCTTGAGGCCTTCAACAAATACCTTAAGCATCCCGGCAACGACGAGCCGTTTACCATGTCCCTTCTTTTCCACGGGGTTCCGGTTCCGGTAAGAGTCACATGGCTCGCTATATAGCCAATCACCTTGACCGTGAAATCGTTGTTCAAAAGGGCAAGTGATCTGTTGTCCACTTGGGTGGGTGAGACGGAGCAGAATATCCGTGACGCTTTCGAGGAGGCCGCCAGGCCAAAGAGGCAGTATTGGTATTTGACGAGGCGGATAGTCTTGCTCGGGAACCGTGAGAGAGCGGCACATTCGTGGGAGATCAGCCAGGTCAATGAGTTTTTGACCTGGATGGAATCCTACCGCGGAATTCCAGATTTACACGAACAATTTGTCTCGACCTGGATCTCGCTGCGCTGCGCCGGTTCAACTATAAGCTCGAATTCGGTTATCTCAAGCCTGAGGGTGTGCTGATCTTCTATAAAAAGATTCTTCTGCCCTTAGTTGGGTCTCAATCTGGAAAAGAAACAGGAAGATGAACTGAAGGGTATTCAGAGTCTGACTCCCGGCGATTTCAGGGTCGTCAAGAACCAGTTCCAGTTCAAAGCGCCGGGGAAATCTCCCACGAGGCTCTGATAGCAGGCCCTGAAAGAAGAAGCGAAAGTAAAAGAAATTCACGTGGGCAAGAAAGCCGTGGGATTCTAGGATGGTGTGCCGGTTCCGCCTGGAACATCGATCCTGCGGGTGATGATTCCCGACCGGAGGAGCCCCCGCAGAAACCAGCCATACCAAGGCGGCACCGTCTTCTTACCCTTTTTGAAGCTTTAGGTAGAGTTCCAGGGCAGAAGCCACGTGGCAACTCAGGAAGCCCTCCAGTTCCCGTGCCCTTCAAATAAAGGGGTTCAGGCAGGCTCAGACTGATTTTTCGATGACTTTTCCCCTTGTGCCCTCGGCCTGGACCGGCGCCGCTAGTCTTGATGGTGATTTCTCTTACGAGGGACTGCAATCGAGCATCAATGGCGTCTTGAATTCTTTTCTTGAACCCTTCGCCCCTCATCATCATTGTTAATTCTGTATCCACAGTTTCCTGAACTGCGTTTTCGATGGCGGATGATACTATGTCGTTGATGAAGTTGATCAGATCATAATCGATTGCAAAGTCTCGGTCTCGTGCTGACTATGGTTCGGTTCATGATTCCCACGTGCCCACCTTTTCTATTGTCTTATGGTCGGTAATTCGGCTGGGAAGTATTCCAAAGAAAAACGGATTCGTTGCCACATTTCGGTATGACCTACGGTAGGGGTGGTTTTTATCTTCTTGAGGAAATGTCCAGAAGGATGAGAATTCTTCGAATCATAGGCGGTGGCGTAAATGGCATATCAAGGAATTGATGGGAATAGGAGAGGTTGGAGGCAATGGCTGGGACCGTCTGTCCTAAGGAAAAACGCCTAGCGAAGAAATTATAGGATGGCTCGCCACACCTCCCCCGACCGGCCGGGCCCGACCAGCGATGAGCAGTGAGTCCCTCTGCGAGAATATGAGGTCAAGGATAGAGCGCGCCGGCTTTGAGAGTTGCCAAGAGCTGGCTGTATTTTAAGTCTCCGCAGTTGCCGAAAACCGCAACAGAATACCGCTAGCTTTCCACTTCCCCTGGCACGCCACAGTTTGGTGCATGGAAGATTTAGATCAAGAAATGCCTCGGGATGGATTACGAGTGGTCCCCGGTAATTTCTTGAGAAGCCCCTTCGCTGTTCCATCAGAGGGGATTCCCTCTTTCCCGTTCTTTCCCATCTACTTACGTTTCAGTCCCTCCCTCAAGTCCTGCCCCGCCTTGAAAAACGGTAGTTTCTTAGGTGCGACCACCTTTTTTTCACCAGTCTTGGGGTTTCGGCCAGTGTATCCTTCGTAGTGCCGTGGGGTAAATAAACCGAAACCCCGTATTTCGATCCGGTCTCCCGATACGAGGGATTTGGACATAGTGTCAAAAACCATGTCCACTATCTCCTCGGCCTTCCGAATCGGGAGATCCATTCCCTCTGCTCAAGGCTTTTATGAGATCCGATTTGTTCATATGAATTCGAGTCCTCTACTATTTACTTCTTTTTCTTGCCGGATTTCTTTTCCACGCCTTTCACCGCGTCCTTGAGAGCCTTGGCTGCCCGGAATCTGGGCAATTTCATGGCAGGTATTTTCATCTTGCGCAGGGTTCGAGGATTCACGCCATTTCTTGCCTTCATAGCTAAAACCTTGAACGTCCCAAGTCCTGCGATCTTGATCTCTCCATGCTTTTTCAGAGACTCATGGATGGCTCCTGTGATAGACTTTACCACCGCTGCAGCCACTTTTTTCGTAACATTTGCCTTCTCGACAACAATGGAAACGAGCTCAGCCGTGTTCATAACAATACCCCCTTGATAATTGATGGAATTCAACACCCCGAGAGCCTAGGGGTGCCACTTTTGCTATACCGATACCGGGAGCGATAGTCAATTAAGAAAGAACACAGACTCATCGCGGATCACGGCCATATTGGCGGAAAACTGGAAATGTCGTAGTTCCCTGAATTGATACCCGGCAATGGCCCTCATTGCGCCTTCCATTCCGCTTCCAGCGAGAAAGAAATCCGAGGGGTGATCCCACCATTTCTGTGGTACTAGAGCAACAAGTTTGATAAACTCTTTAGCGACCTATTAAGCCGGCATCCATTTTCTTGATACGTTTGTCCGGGGCCTTTGAGGTGCTGCTTTTAGAGCCCTTCAATGGGGCATGACAAGGAGATAAAAAGTGGAAATAAAGCGAGCTTGCGTTATCGGTATGGGAACAATGGGCAGCCAGATAGGGATTGTCTGTGCCCATGCTGGTTTTCAAACCTTCATGGTAGATGACTCCCAGGATCGGGTCGAGAGGGGATTGGCAAGTATCCGATCCTTCCTGGAGGGCCGCCAGAAAAAAGGGAAAAATGGAACAGGAATCAGTTGAGAGGACCCTGTCACTGATCAGCGCGAGTACTGACATGGGGGAAGCCCTGTCGCGTGCCGATCTGGTGATTGAGGCGGTTTACGAAGACATTGAGATCAAGAAAGAGGTCTTCAAAAAGATGGACAGTGGCAGCCCGGAAGACACGATCTTGGCCAGCAACACTTCCACTCTTTGGATCTCGGAAATTGCCGCGTCCACAACTCGTCCCGAGAAGTGTATTGGTACTCATTTCTTGATCCCGGCTGCCCTGACGCCTTTGGTGGAGGTGGTTCGTGGATCTGAAACGTCGGACGAAACTCACAACACGGTTATCGGCTTTCTTAAACAATGCGGGAAGGAGACCGTCACGGTTGCAGACTCGCCGGGTTTTGTCATCAACAGATTGTATCTCCCTTTAGTAAATGAGGCTTTTTTCGCGCTGGAAACGGGTCTTGCCAGTGCGGAGGAGATTGACCGGAGCTGCACAAAGGGATTGGCCTTTCCGTTGGGGCCACTTGCCGCGGCGGATGCCTTCGGGCTGGATATACTCCTCGACTGCATGAAAACCTTTGGCTCTGTTTGCAATAACTGTTGATTAGCCTATCGTCCTACAGTATACGTTAAGGCAACTGGAGGACGCATGAGACAAGCAGAGTTCGAACGCTTCATTGCAAGCCTTGACGATCTATCAGCAGGGCAGAAGACCATTGTCCGTAAGGTCCTTGATGAGCAACAAGATCTTAAGAAAGTTGTTTTCATAATTGAATCTCGCTTTTTGGAGCATCCTGTCTGCCCTCGCTGTCAGTCAAACGATGTGAAGAGATGGGGCAGAGCCAACAACCTTCAGAGATTCAGATGCCTTTCCTGCGGCAAGACCTTCAATCCTCTCACCGGAACCCCATTGGCTCATCTCCGCAACAAGGACCGATGGCTGACGATGGCCAGTGCTCTCAAACAGGGGCTTCCTCTTCGAAGGACGGCGGACAAGTGCGGTGTGTCTCTCACCACAGCCTTTCGCTGGCGGCACCGCTTCCTCAAGGCAGCATCCCTCGACAAGCCGGATAAGCTCGACGGCATTGCCGAAGCAGACGAAACCTACTTCCTTGAGTCCTTCAAGGGGAGCCATAGCCTCCCCAGGCCCCCAAGGCGGCGTGGCGGCAAGGCCGCTAAGCGGGGGCTTTCAAGTGAGCAAGTGCCGGTGCTCGTGGCCAAGGACCGCCACGGCCATACCCTCGATGCCATCTTGCCTGACCAATCCAAAGCCTCTGTCAAGCAGGTCCTCAAAGGGGCCCTTGCTGCCGACAACATCCTATGCATTGATGGCGGCAGTGCCCTCCGGGGCTTTGCCAACGACCTCAATATTCCCTATAGGGTGATCTCGCCCAAGCGCAAGGCCCACGAAATGAACCCGATCTTCCACATCCAAAATGTTAACGGCTACCATAGCCGCCTTAAATCTTGGATGACGAGGTTTAACGGCGTCGCGACAAAGCACCTGGGCAGCTACCTTGGATGGCGCAGAGTGTATGAACACCGGGAAGCTGCAATTACGGACGTTGCGTGGCTCCAAACTGCCATCGGAAGAAATAGAATCAACGCTTAACGCGAACAGAGCCAAACCTTTCACAAAGAATTGGGAGATAAGTACCGTCCAGCTCCCCTGCTTGTGAAGCTCGTGAAGGCGGGACGTTTGGGTAGAAAAACTGGGCGAGGAGTCTATGACTACCGCAAATGACAGTTTGGGGCTGGGAACAAAAAAAAGGTCCAGGGAAAAGGTCCGCATGAAATCCCCTGGACCCAAGAAGGCGGAGTCCATTTGAAGGCAATGAAGTTGAGGAATCCTGCAGAGGATCCGAGATGCTCCGGCTTATTTGCGCCGGCTCATAAATTGAATCTTGAACACACGAATACGCCCGTGGGCTGTACCAGAAAGACAGTTTAGCCGTTCCTATTCCTTGCAGAGTTCGAGGCAGTCCCAAGGCACTACATACTCCGCTGCCCCGCCAATTTCGCGGATCCTTGCCTCGCCAAAATCCCAGAAGATCTTCTTTACAACAAATGTCCTTTCTGGAATACCTCGCAACCGCACTCGGCATCCCCGGAACAGTCGGGCACCGTCTATTCTACCATTGTTATCGCCTACCAAGTTGGGCGTTCCCTGGAGGCTCTCGGTCAATACCATGACCAGTCTCTTGATCGGTACCGACAGGGTCGCTCGGGAGTGATTGGTCTTGGCCTTCAAAAAATTCAAGAACTTCCTGGGCCGCTCGTGTGTCCGGTCGTGTGTCGGCTTTCGAAGGATTCTGATTTGCGTGAACCAGGCGAAGATAATCGGTGGCAACATGTCCTGTTGTTATTGCGCGGGTTAACAGTCGTGCTTTCATGGCCATCTCCTTCAATATGAATCTCTCAAGGAAAGACTTCAGAGACGCTACCGATAGGATGGAGGGTCGCAAAGTGTGAAGGCCCGATTGCGCGATCAGACAGGATCACCGAAAGTCGTGGAATATCCACACGTCTGAGAACATCCCTTTTACAAACCCGCGGTTCATCTGTATTGAAAAGCTTTTCGTATGTTTCTCTGGATGCCCGAATACAACCGCCGCTGAGTGAAGTGACCCGTTGCGCCTGGGGTTCGTCATCAACCTTATCGTCGCACAAGCCCGGAAGTGCGGGCCGGCCGTTTTGTAGCTCATGCTATGGGTGATTGTGATGTCCCGGTGCCACAGGTCTCGTTTTCCGGCTCTACCCTCAGGTCTTCTATGTCCACCCAAATGCCGTCTAACAGGATGCCGCCTTCCCGCTCGATGCCGACCAGGAAACGGGGACTATGCCTCGCGATGGTACTAAGGACGCAGTTCCTGGACAGCGCGTCCACGGCCTCTTCCAGGCTCTCGTAGGAGTCATAGAAGATGGAATCGAAATCGTCGTAGATCCGGTATCCCCAGGATGTATCTTCTTCGTTATCGGCAGAATCGCAACAGATGAACTTCGTAAGAAAAATTCCGACGGGATTAGCCATTCTCACCCTCCATTAGACAGTCTTGGGAGCCGGGGGCCATCCGGGCAAATTCCCATCGACCGGATCCAAGAACTCAAGTTCGTGCCAGGGAAATCGAAAAACCTCACCTGTTTCGGTATCGATCACCTTGCTCTCTTGCCTGCCCCAAATGATCGATTTCAAGGCAAATACTCTCGGGTCCTTAACCGTGCCGACATGTCTCAGCCTAGTTCCCCGGAAAATGGCCGTCCAGAGTGACTGAACGAGTGTGTCGTGGGAATTGTGGTTATGATCATCCATTTCGTCATCCTTCTTCCTATTCGTGTGGGAAATCTCTCATGGAGAAAAACAATTCCGGGAGAATTTTATGTTTGCTGAGGCACGCAACCATCATTCTTGCCGTTAGCGGTCTTATGCCCGGTAGAAGCGATGTTACGAGAGCGATGGCGATTTGCCGCCGTAGCCGAAGTAGAGATTCTCGTGGATTGTGCATCCCCGAAAACACGACCCCCACGCTTAATGCAATTGGTTGATAAGTCTTTCCTTTGGGGAGAAATCTGGCCGAAGGAGACGAATGATGGAACTTGTCGAGTGTCCCAACTGCGGAAGTAAGGAAATCTGGATCTACGAGTACTATCACATGGTGCGCCAGTATCCTCCGGACGCAATTGATACTGACCACTTTGAAACCGAATACTGGCTATCCGAAGGGCCGCTCACGTTCACGCGTCATAAGTGTGATCATGAATAGGTGTCCGAGGACGCCACGGAAATTGATGATCTTTTGTGAACGGTGGTCACCGGACCTTTTCGCCAGTAAGAGACACGGCGCTTATCTTTTGTGGTAACCAGGTGACCTCGCCCAACGAGGAGACTGAAACACGGCGGATAATGAGGGCTATTGCGGAAGGATTGAGGCGTCAAATAAGTATCATGCGAGTGGGTGTGTTGCCAAAATGGCCCCCAGAGCTGGGTTCCGAAAACCGCACCTTCTCAAACTTCGTGAGAACGATTCTGAACAAAATTCGAGTACGGCCTTGCCGGAGTGTTCCTCCTTTCCGAAATCATCTGTACGGGGTTCAGGTCGAGCTTGGAGGGACAAAAATGCTCAAGCGTAGCTCTGGGGCCGCAAAGCCCATTTGTGTGGCTATGATTGTTCGGTGGAGAAAAATCCGGCGCCGGTAATAGCATCCTCTACAAGAGCCTTGTCGGGAGGTGGAGGCCAGGATAGGTTGACGAAATAATCTGTGAGGGGCTCAAACTCTTACTGGTCCTGGGGCTGTTGCCGCGATGGGGATTGCTGATCAGATCAATCCCGACCCTTTTGATCAATCCCGTATTTACCCGAATATTCAGTTCAATGCTATGCCGGCATTCTCAAATATTTGGTCGCATTGAACCCTGGCGATGGCTTGCATCTTGTGATGAATACAGTTGAAGACGTTTTCGCCGTGACTAACTACCCAGTCGAATGTAGGGCTATCCGGGCGATCCTGGACGAACCCAAATTCCTTAACACCAGCGCATACCTCGGTCCAGTTTTCCACCAAGAATTTCAATTTTCTCATGATGGACTCCTCATTTTGTGGGTGATGTCTGCCGCCAGAATAAATCCCCTTAAAGCAGAGATGATCCAACAGCAGATTTACTTCGAAGCCATCCGCACAATCCGGCACCGCAACATCATGACCATTTTCAAGGCATATCTGGTGGAACGTTTGTGGAAACCAGGCGTATTGGGGCCTGACCGGACCTTTCAGGACATCGTTCAATTCCTTCACACTCTGAACCAGAGCAAAAAACTTTCGTCGATCAATCTGCCGCGTATTGTCGGGCATCGTATAGACTATTACCCCGGTACGCTTCGCCCATTTTTCCAGACGTGTCCATTCACCGTGCCCCATTTCAAGAGAGGTAGCGATCTTCTCCAAGGCAGGATCAACAGCTTGGACTTCCGATTGGGGGGAAGGTTCAGGTTCTTCATTTCCTGACGCAGCATTTCCTTCAACGGACGTCTCTTCAATAACTGTTGCCACCTCAATCCCTTCCGGGGGATCGGGAACAAATCCTGGGATGTACTTAGCCCACTGCTTCTCTAATTCATACCACCCCTCGGCATCGTAATTGGTCAGATTCACACGATTTGGCTCTTTGGGCGGAGCAGGGGTAGAGGTTTCCGCATTTGGAGCATCTTCCGCAGGGTCGATGGATTCATCTTGGCTCGGTGCCATCCGCTGAGCTATAAAGACCTGCTGGTTCTCCGTTAGATTATCCGGCGGAGTCCCTTGTCCGACGATGATGTAGTCGAGGGAGCCGGAATCGAACTCGTTAATAATCTTCAATGCCCAGCACCTAGCAGCATTTGATGCCTCTGTTAGGGCACGAATCTCATGGAGTGTGGAATCATGCGCCGCCTTAAAGGTCTCGAAATCACCATGATCTCCCTCGACCAGCTTGGCGAGGGCTTCAACTTTCTCAGCTGCTGCCAATCTTAAAGACACATGTTCTGGAACTGCCGGGAACACTTCGCTGATAGATCCACCGTCGTCCTTTTCTTCTCTTCGCTTCATTTGAATCTCTTTGTAAGCCTTGTTGATAGACTTGCCGGACTGAATGGACTGCTTCATTTCACTGTCAGCATGCTTCAGGATGGTGCGGACCTTTTCAACCTTGTCCCGTGACACTCCCAGAATCGCCGCTGTTTCTTTCCGCTGATTTCCCTGTTTCGGAATTAGCCTCACCTGCGGCTAATTTATTGCGGCGTCCTGCCGTCTTCGTTTGATCCAGCGTCGCCACGCAATTCACGATTTCGGCATCAGTCAGGTTTCTCCGGTCCTTTTGCACGTGAATCATGTATTGTAGGGCTTGATCTTCTGTGTCAAAGCGGCGTCTGACGACCGGCACTTTTTCAAGCCCCAATTCTTCACAAACGTCCTTACGGCAATGCCCGTCCAGAAGCACGTCGTGCTCAGTCCATGGTCCATAAGCTAGGATCAGAGGAAATGCTTCGTCAAAACCATTTGCGTGGATGTGTTGTTTCAGGGCGGCCAGGACCTGAGGGCGCCTGGGAAACAAGTTACTGAAGGTGCTGTGGAGACGGATTTCCTTCAGTGGAATACGGGAATCGTCAACGTCCATACGTCTTCTCCTTTTCATGGGAATCGTAAGAAAGATTTTCGGTAGTTGCGAAGAGAGTTACGATGAGTTATCTAGCGGGGATTTTCTAAGCCAGTTGGAATATGGGTGTTGGGCCGGTCAAAGTCAACCTGATGCTCTGCGGTACATTACCCCTTCCGACCGGTGTCACTTTAGCACTACTCCAGATTGTACGTGTCTGGGAGGCAATACTATCCGCTGTGGTGTAGCGGAATGACTTTATCGTGCAGACCAGCCAAAGGGTTCCTCCATCTTTCAGGGAGAAAATGTAAGTCATCTATAATCGGGGAGAATATATAAGTACTTTATATAGTACCAAGGACATTGTACATGGACATTATCCTAGATGACTTACAACTTGTATATATATGTATTTCCAGACAGATAGGGATAACTGCCAGTAACGTCCCCCCATTTTTCGTTCATCTCAAGCATAATCCCGCATATCCCCAGAACACGTCCTCCTTCTGTCTCACAGTCTTTGCGGCCTTTCCCGTACGCAGTTCAATTTCAGCACTCAAACAGTGCCTTTTCAAAGGCGTTATGTTCTGATTGAGACACCATAGTCTGTATCTGTCGTATATCGTCTTCAAGGCACACTTTTCGTCTTCTCCCTCTTCTTTCAGCATTGTTCGAATAAATTCCACCTCAGGATTCATAGCCGGCAGCCTATTGGATATTTCACCGCGTACCCTGAGAAGAACTTCATCAATATCCGTTCTGGAAGCCTTTTTGTGACTTGCCTGAAAGACTCGATTCACTAAAGTCCTTTTATCCAGGATTCTGAAGCTGCCCGTTTCAGTATAGAACCTGAAGAAATGGCCCTGCGAATAGACAAGATGCTGCGTCTCCAAGATCAGATCGACATATTCCTCATGGTCTATGGGTTTTTTCTGGCTTTTCCGAAGGCAATATTCATTGATCCTGCAAACTATACCCTTCACATGATCGTCTGGCTTAGGAGGGTCGCAGTATTCGTCGTTGATATGCAGACCAATATCCAGCAAAGCTTCTCCGGGGATTCCTTTATAGGCAATTTTGCGAAGGGTATGGAAAAGGGTTACGTTGCGCGTGCCGTCCGGGATAGTGGTAAGATTCAAATTGAGGCTTTCCAAGTCAATATGGGCTGTACGGTCGATATTCATTCTTCAGATCGATCCCAAAGGCATGTATCAAAGTAGTCATTGGATATTCTGGTAAGTTATTCAGTTCGAGCATTCTGATAAGAAAAGGGTTGTTTTTCATATTCACGAATCCGGGTATCCTTGCAACACCACATAGACCTGAAACGTGCCTATCACCACCAAACTGATCAGCAATGCCCCTTTGAACCCTACGAAACAGTTCGCAGCTCGAATCACGATTCGCATCGGTCACCGGGATAAGCTGAATTTTCCACCAGACCTGATAATGTCCAGGACTTGTTTCAACGATGGCATGGGGCCTTGTGGGGCCTTTCAGTACCGGATTTAGTGACGAACCATCCAGATCAAGAAAAAAGTTCGTGATTCCAGTCACGTTCTCGTTTGATCGCCAGACTCCATCGCCGGCATTGATCATGCAATATACACCGGCACCTTGAGTATTGACCTGCTGAAGATAATTCCAGTGCTGATCGATGGTGCCACCAAGAATTCCGGGCTTTACAGAACAGTTTTTTGAATTTGCGAATGTCTGAAATGTGAGATGACCGGGGGAGGGACAAAGAACATTCAAAAACTCACGGGCTTCTTCTTCGTAGTTATTCATCTTCCACGCCTTCTTGGGATAGAGTTTCCCACCACACCCTGAAAATGGAGTGGATAGGGCAGCAAAGAACCGGGCGTGGTCAGTTCACAGGTGTACGGCCTGGCTGCCCCATCAAAAAAACTATCTGGAGAAAAACGCTTTTGGGAATAAACTTACAAGGTAGATTTCTAGCGGCAGAGACGCACTAGCAGGAATTATCTAGCGTAAGATTAAATGATGTCGGCATGTTGGTGGTAATATAAGGACCGTGAATCTGCACGTCAATGCCTCGAAGAAGGATCGGAGAGTATTGACATTTACATCTTCAAGAAAGGCACCTCAAGACAGGCACAGCCAAAGGACTCGCGGGCAGCTATAACATGTTGTGCCTATCCTCGCTTTTTTTGAGAGACCACCGCACTGGTGGACCACATCAAGGGGGCTGTGGCTGTCAAGATCGGCCGAATCCACGGATCGCCAGCCACCCGTCCCCAGCTCAGACAACTTTGGCTCCATTCCATTTTTTGAAGGTTTAGTACAGCAGCGCTTTTCTCACTTCAAACTCCCAGTAATCTTGGTCCGGATCTTTCTCCTCCTGGTCAGGTTCATATTTCCTTTCTATTTTCGGGTTTAACCTGAACATCATCATTCCATCCAGGTCGTCTCTTTCTAATGTGGACCCGTTCAGTATCTCCTCAGAGGCAAGTATCCTGTCCAGTTCGGCCTCGTCCAGTTCCGGAAACTCTTTATGTACGAGGCCAAATGCCTCTTCCTCTGTCAGCCAGAAACCCGTCGTCGTCTTCGTCCAGCCAAGACTCCAGTATCATCTGGACGTACCGACGGGGATTGTCTATGATTCGGTGCATATCTCTACTCCTTTCATAAATGTTTGAGGCCGGCAGCACAAAGCCCTAAGGGCGTAGCTGCCGGCTTGGGATGACTACAGACGACTTGCCAACTTGTCCGGGACAGGAGCCACATCAACGTCGGCGGGGAAGTTCTTCCACCATCCGTCGGTTTTCTCCGAACCGTCCTTCGGCGGGACAACAATGTGATGCCCGTCTGCAAGGAGGGTCAGTCCGGGCCCCAGGTCTACTCTATTGTCACGGGGAGTACCGGAAAAGCGCAGCAGGAAGTAGATAGGCCCCTCTACGGGCTGCACAATGGGCGTTGGGGGAATAGGACTGTTTTTCCACAGGCTCTTGAACGACTCATCTCCCCCTTTGGTCTTGTCGACCTCAAGGGCAATGAGAGTCGAACCATCTTCAAGTGTTCCAAGAGGGACAACCAAGTCGCCTTCGCCGTACGCTTGAAGAAGAGTGCGGACAACGATCTTGTCCGTCCTGGCTACAGCCCTCTCTCCGATCTCAAGATTAACGATGTCCACAGGGAGCCCCGCATCGATCAGTTCTTCCGCGAGGCTGAACAGGGGTCCGATACCCGTTACGCTTGATTTCATCTTATGTACCTCCATTGGTTGTAATGCGCTGCGCTTCGCGCAGCTTTTCGACTGGAAGCTCCAGTCGTATCGTTAAGGCAAGGGATTGCACCAGGACACGGTTCCTGGCACCCTCAGCCCCCTTTTAGCGAGTTTTTCCGGAATGAAGTAGGTCGTTTCCTTGGGAACCTGAAGGTCGTGTGAAACTATAACGACTTCATGGCCTGACCTAGCCGGCGACATCCCCTGGGTCCAATCTAGGGGAATAAACCTGTATTCGGAGTACAGGCCGCGCACTGCCTGACAATCTCGATACGACAATATCCAACCCTCGCGTGCATGTAAGAGCCGAGCGAAGGTAAGGTGATCGAAATCTTTCTGGCCGGGGAACCCGTACAGGTTGTTATCGCCCTCAAGATCACCTTTCACGATATAAGGCGGATCTGCGTAGATGAAATGCTTCGGATGTTCCGGAATCGATTTACTAAAATCTGCGCAATAGACTTCGAGAAGATTTGGACAACAGAATCCTCGGAGTCTATTCAGGTGGCTCCTTTGGAATCGCCCATGCCCGACATAGCCGGCCCGCAGAATTGCACCACTGTGACTGGTGCGATTCAGGGCGAATGTCGCCGCAGCGTGTTCGAGGCGTGTCGGAAGAGAGTAGGCCGTCTTTTGAAGACGATAGAAATCGTCACGGGTCAGACTTCCCAGGTACTTGGCCTCAACAAGATCTGCAAGCCTGTTAGGGTCGATCTGAGCTTCAACCCACAAATCAACAACCAGACGGAATAAATCCGCTACCGTAACGTATTTACCGTTCGACGCAAGGGCAAGCTCGGTGGAGAGGCCCCCTGCACAGGGGCTGAAGATTTCTTTCCTGTTCGTGGGAAACAGCGGCAGCAGGTATTTGACTGCTCGGCTCTTTCCTCCTGGATACCTCAATGGACTGGCGATAGTATTCAAATTCCATACTCATTTCTCCTCCCGTTTGTGGCGTCCTCGACGCCGGTTTGTCGTTTTGGGGTCGGGCTCCCGGTCAACCCCGTCTTGAGACCCTTTCAGGTCTCCCGATTACTCGTCCCAGCAGCCCACCGATCGAACGTTCCCAGAGTCCAGAAATGGCGGCCCACATGAGTGGGGTGACACCGGCCGTTGCCCGGGAAAATGAAGCCGCTCTCTTTTGTCAACTACTACTCATTAAATTTCTCCTATCTATCCTTTGTGATGACCCTTCTGGAAGGGTATTGAAAAATTTGACTGATCTATGCCTCAAGGGCTATGCGAGAAGTGCTGGAACCTGCATGTCTGGTCTCCAAACTCTTGACTTTCTCCCACTCCGTAGCCCTCTCGGAAATCTCTTTCTTCTCGTCCGAGGAAACAGCCTTCTTGATTTCCTTGAAGTTTATTTCCCCCTGTAGTCGTTGAAAATAAAACTTAAGGGCCTCAAGGAGATCTTTTCCGCTGATTCTATCTACGGTTTTCTCCGCCATATCCTTTCCGCTCCTTTCTCGGAACTCAGTTCCACTGCGGCAACATTATGTAACCAGTGTATTCTGTGACACCAGTATAGTTAATAATTAATATAAGCACAAATGTTTCTCGTGCAACCTGATCGCCGAAATGCGTTGCGCCTAAATAGAAAATAGCGGCCACTGGAGCCGCTACACAACTTTTAACAATTACGACATTTTTTTTGGGAGATACCAGGGAAGGAAGGGAAGGTGGAATGACACCTGGTGTTCGGAGGTCAACAACCTAGTTTTTCAGGGGAGTCTTCAAATCAACTTCAAGTGCCTTCGCGTCTCGGTTCCAGGATACAGGAAATTGCTTGGTTTCATCAGCCGCATATCCTAGACGCTCCAGGAGAAGTTTCGCTACAATAATTCTCGTCTTGCCACTCAGCGTTACCTTTTTGGCTCCCTCGTCATTTATCTTGCACGGTCGTATGAAGAAATGCGAGAGGTCTTGCTTATCAAGCAGGCATTGGACATACTCGAAATCACCCAGGCGAGCCTTCTTTTTTGCGAAATCATATGTCGCTTGAAATATAACTATTTTACCTAGCTTCTGGTTGATGCTCACAATGGGCTTCACATGCGCGAACCGCCTTCGGCTATCGGCAATAATCTCAAGGTCCATTATATCCTCCTAGTCTTGGAAGTCAGAGTATTCACATAACATCATACGTACAATAGTTTGTCAAGTAGTTTATTAAGGCATTTCGGCTGAGTGGCTTAAATTATGAACTAGTAGGTTCTGTATGATTATTATACTTGACATTTGACTTCCGGATCCTTAGCTTCCACGTCAAAGGAGACGTTATGGGCTTATTTGACAAACTACTCACCCCGGACGGGAAACGTTGGTCAGGCAGGAGCGTGTGCTGGCGAGTTGACCCCGTTACGGGAGAATTTGTGGACATCCCTGCTGGCGAGGTTTTCAAAACAGTCGAGTCCTCAGGGAAACCTGGATCCCCAGGGGTTATACAGAAACGAAGAAGAAAGAGGACCGCGCCAGATTCTACGTACATACCTTTGAGTGAGGCCGCAGAGGTTGCGGGATTCTCACGAAATTCCATGAAAAGGTACGCGCTCAATGATTCCTGCCACATATCCTACACGAAGATCAACGGGCATTGGTTTATCGAACGAAAATCCCTCATGGACTTCTTGGAAAGGGTACGTGTACAAACCAAGAGGGGCAAAGGTCGCTCTGGGCGGCCAAGGTTTATACAGAGTAAGAAAGGAGAGAGAAAGTGGCAATTTACTGGCAGTGCATCTGTGAGAAACAACCAAAGTGGTCCTTAAAGAACTTGACCTGCCCCAAGTGTGGGAGAGTTCGGGACAAGATTCAGGACGTGGACTATTGGCTTGAGTATCGGTTTGGCAACGGGAAGAAACAAAGAGAGAAAGCCAAGAATCTGACTCTGCGGCAGGCCAAGAAACTCCTAAGCAAGCGCGAAAACGAAATAGCAGAGGAGACCTTTTTTCATGCTAGGAGTAGCGGCTATGAGAGTCTCCAAGACCTTATCGATAAGTATCTGACGAAGGTACGTGTCGATACCCCTGGGTTTCTCTCCTATGCAACGAAGTTCACAGATCGGATGGTGCAGTTCTTTGGCAACCCAAAGTTTCAGGCTATTACGGCCCCGCAGATTGAGGACTGGAAGATCCACCTGCGAGACAAAAAGAACTTGGCTGAGGCTACCGTAAACAAGCACCTAGCCTGTGGCAAGGCAGTCTGGAATTATTGTGTGCCTGATCTTCCGAACCCTTGGCGACGGGTGAAGTGCTATCGTCTGACAAATCAGCTGACGAGGTTTCTTACCGAAGAGCAAGAGCAGAAGGTTCTCCAACACGCGTACGAGAATCATCATGACCTCTTTGAGATGCTGGTGGTAGCTATTACTACAGGACTCCGAAAGAGCAATGTGCTTCGTCTCAGAAGGTCTGAGGTCAACTGGGAGACAGGTTGGATCACCGTGACACAGAAGGGTCGTCGTATTCACAACGCTCCGCTGACTGATCTTTGCAGAGAAATCCTTGCAAGGATACCTAGTAATGGGACCGAATGGTTTTGGGTAAGCACAAACCGGGGACCAGGATATATGAAGCCACATGGACAGTGCGACAAGCGTTTCAAGAACTGTCTACGCGCGGCCGGAGTAAACCCTGATGAGTTCAGGTGGCATGATCTCCGACACCACGCGGCAACTCGGGTAGTCCGAGAAGTGGGACTCCTTGGAACCCAGGCATTCTTGGGGCATGCCGATATAAAGCACACTTTGAGGTACGCTCACCTGGAGCAGAAGGCGTTCGCAAATGGCGTGAATGAGGTTAATGTTCAGGTCCCGGAGGACCTCCAGAAGGCGATAGGGAAGGTTGTCCCCTTCAAGAAGGTCGGATAACATGACAGCCAACTTACCCACCAACGTACCCACCTTAATGCACTGAGCATTGCAAGACGCTGTAAGTTCTAATATTTTCCTTCTGAGTGTTGGCAGACGATGTGCCAGTTGCCTTTGTTGAAGTCGGCCTGCTCGTCCAGCCAGAGATGTCTGGCCAGGTTGTCGAGGTCCGTTTTGGTCAAAGCAACCGAATTCTTGTTGACGTACACGTTGGGATTGGAAAGCTCGCTCTGGGTGATTGCAGGCCAAGTGCAAAGGCCGCACATGGTGGGCTCGTCTGTCTTGTTCCCATACACGAAGTCCGACCCATCGTAGTACGGTCTGGAGCGAAGCACCGCATAGGCTAGCTGGCGCCGTAGCTTTTCCAGAAGTGCGGTAATCTGATGCTCGGTCTCGTCAGCCACTATTTCGTACTTGGTGTTCTTGCGGGTCTTGGGAATTTCAAAGGTTTCCGCATGGATCTGGGTCCCCACTTCCCGGAAGATCCGGTCAAGCGATCGAGGATCCGCAGCGTCACGGTAGTCAGACCATACCTCGGAGATGACGTCCCAGCCGGCCGCCCCGGAGTCGTTACTCAGCGTGGTGTTGCCGTAAGCCGCGACCGTTGCGGTCAAGCCGTCAACGGATGAAACTTTTGCCTGGACTCCATCGGAGGGCCGCTCCAGGATCGTTCCCGCTCGGATCACTTTCTTTACGGATTCCGCGTCTATGGGGCGGCCGAATAGGTGACCGGAAAACGTCAGAATGTTTCCGGAAAGCGTTGCAGTAACTTGTGATGGATATCCCCATTCTTCCATCCATCGTACCACCGGCCCGGTCGCGGCAGTGCCTATCGGGATCTTTGACAGGACGTCACTTTGACCCTGTACGACTTTGTCCAATCCTACGAGCAGGAATTTTTGAAGCCTGCGCTCCGAAGCCTGGTCGCTTTGAGTCCAGAGCTTCATGAAATCAGAAACATTTCCGGCCATAGCAATTGACTCCTTGAATATTCTGGGGCGGGATTGCAGTCGCGCTGCACCCGCGGGTTAGGTATTAGGGATTTTCCGGAGGGGTCTAGTTGTAGGGGCACGGCATGCCGTGCCCCTCAAAGCCAGGTCCTCAGCTGACTAGGGCACGGCATGCCGTGCCCCTACAAGAAAGTGCCTCCCCGGCTGGTCAGAACTTCGTTTTGCGCAGCGCTGCGAACATTTCGTCCAGCGTCTTGGCCTTCTTCATGAGTCGGTAGAACTCCTTGTCCTTGTCCACAGGCTCATTGGTACCATCTCCACTCTCGACCGCGGCCCGATTTCTCACTTCTTTGGCTGCCGCGGATCGCCTTTTTGTTGTGAGCTCGCGTTTGTTCTCGACTCTCCTGAGCAACTCCGCGGCTTCGTCGGGGAAGAATCCTTTGCCGCGAATCAGTGTATGTCGTCAGCAGAAGTGGGAATTTTGGGTGGCAGAATTAGCGGAGAGTTTCAGCCCCAGATGATGGTCTTGGGGTGTTTCGGTTTAAGTCCCTACGCCGCATGAGAGTTACGTGTTTAAGGCTCTTGCGACGCTCCAATATAGCTTCTCGTCGGCCAAAGTATACGTCATCAGGGGTCACGTTGCCAAGGGCTTCGTGATAGCGCCCCGTGTTGTAGTAGGTGACAAAACTCGTGATCTCTTGCACAAGATCGTCGGGATACTCCCATACGATCCGGTTTATTTTCTCCTTGCAGGATCGATGATACCGTTCGATCTTCCCGTTGGTCTGAGGGTGATAAGGAGAAGCGAATATATGGGCCAACCCCTTGGCTTGGAGGTATTCGCCAAAGGGCTTGGAGATGAGTGCTGAACCTCTATCCGAAAGGAGTTTTGCTCGATGTTCCTGTGGTAGACGGTCCATGCCGGTTACTTCACAGGCCAACTCAATGACTTCACTGAACGCATCCGTGTCCATGCTAGGCTGTAAGAGCCAGGCCAGGATCTTGCGGCTGAAATCATCAAGCACGGATATCATGTAATACCATCCCCAGTTCTTCACGAGCAGGTAACTTGCATCAGTCTGCCACATTTCGTTGATCCCCTTCGTCTTCACCCTATACTCAGGTCCTGCAGGAAAGGTCTTTTTCCCAGAGGCCTTGATGAGACCGTTTCGTTTCAGGATACGATAGACGCTAGACTCTGATACGGTGAAATCGTCGTTGTCTGAGATATGGAGGCTGATCTCCCGCGAGAACCATTCGGGATGGTGATCGGCGACCTCTAAAATCCTCTCTTGCTCGTGAGGGAGGACCTCGTTCCACGTCTTGCCCTTGAACGGAGAACGATCACGGAGGCCCTCAATCCCATGTCGTTCAAGGTTCGCCTTCCATCGATAGTACGTGGAAAACGGCACGCCTAGACGGATCAATGCCTCCTTTAGAGTCACTTGTGAGGACTCCACAGCACGGAGAATATCCAGCTTCTCTTCGGGTGTCATCCGGAGGTACCGCACTCTCACATGCCGAGACTTTTTTTGAGCCGTTGGACATCAAGCATGGTCTCAGCGAGCGCCTTCTTAAGCGTCTCGTTCTCATCCTTGAGACGCTCGACCTCCACCCTGGTTGCATCTCGCTTAGTATCGACTGTTAGTCCGTTTTTCCCGGCTTCCAGAAAAGCCTTGGACCACTGGTAGTAAAGAGACGGCGAGATCCCCTCCCGCCTGCACAAGTGAGAGACGGAAATCTCCCCTCGCAGACCCTCAAGCACAATACGAATCTTGTCATCAGCCCTGAATTTCCTCCGGGTAGCTCTCCGGATCTCTGCAACCACATCCCTGGCCATGTCAGCTCCTTTCTCTTCCTGGCCCAAGCCAACTATCCGGAGCCGACAGGCACGTCAAGATCATTAATGGTCGAATCTCAACGTCCCAAACTCTCCACTAACAAAATCCCATTTCGATTCCCATTTTCGCTGACGTTGAACAACCGGCCACAAGCAGACGATCAGCAGCCACAGCCATTTATGCGTGTAGCCGTACGTATTGACCGGTGATTGGTTAGCGATGGTGTTTTGCAGTGCGTCGGATTTCTGCATGGTCAGGAGGTAAATGACAAATCCAACGACCAGGTAGATGACTGCAAGTATGATCAGAATTGTCTCCATTACCCTTGTTCACTACGTCCTTTCGTTGTAGTTCACCGCGGAGATCGCGGGATTTTCTTTCAGTGAGCTGAACAGTTTACGGTTATACCACCGGTTAAAACATTTTGCCTCTGACCTTTTCTTTGGTGCAAAAGAAGTGTTTGCAGTTCTCTGATACGGAGACAAGTTGAGAGTAACCCAAATCTTGTCCGAGATAGGTCAGAGCCTGGACCGTTCCAGGTCAATGAGGCGCTTCTTGGTGTCCAGGCCGCCGCCGAAACCGATCAGAGAGCCGTCGCTGCCGATACACCGATGGCACGGCACAATGATGGGTATAGGGTTTTTTCCGTTTGCTCCGCCCACGGCCCTGACGGCTTTGGGGTTGCCAATAGCTTCAGCGAGGGTTTTGTAGCTGACCAGTTCTCCGTAGGGGATGTTGCGCAATGCCTGCCATACTTTGAGCTGAAAGGGGGTCCCCACAGGCGCAAGTGCAAGATCGAATTGTTTCAATTCACCTTTGAAGTAAGCTCGCAATTGAGCTTTGACCGGTGCAAAGAACCCAGGCTTCTTCTTCCAATCGCCCCGGATGATGATGGGGTTGTTCTCCTTTGGAAAAACGATGTGCCGCAGCCCTTCTTCGTCTCCCACAAGGGTCAGGGTTCCAATCAAACCTGTTTCAAAATAGTCGTAGAACATGATGCTGTCTCCTTTAGCGTAATCGTTTACCGCGGAGATCGCAGAGAACGCAGAGAAAGTCTCGTCTCCATCAGTGTTCTGAGCAATGCATAGGAGATTGAACCGTTTTCATTGAGGATCTGTGTCCGCCCAAAAAGTCGTCCAGGTGACTCAACCTGTTTTATTCTGAGCATTTTTTCTCTCGGTCTCTGCGGTGAATTCTTCTTCCGGCTGAACGTTTAGGCTTAAGCTCTGCCAGAGGTACATGGCCGCGTAAGCACGCCACGGACGCCATTTTTCGGCTCTTTGCCGGATTTGTTTCAGGGTAAGCCGTTTGTCGCTCTGGCGCAACGCCCTGATGATGCCCAGATCGCCGGCTGGAAAGGCATCGGGTTCACCCATTGCTCGCATGGCAATGTACTGGGCCGTCCAGTCGCCGATACCGGGAATCCGAGTCAATCGTTCAGTGAAATCCGAAAGCGACCCCTTCACCACAAAAGAGAGTCTTTCGCGATCCACTTCTTCCGCCAGGACTTGGACGGTCCGGACCCGCATTTCGGGCATACCGATCCCTCCCAGATCGCAAGCGTTCAACTCATGCGCGGTTGGGAAAAAGTGTGTGAGTTCCGGGTGGTCCGTGGATTCAAATCTCGGCCCGGCCTTTGCGGCGATCCGTCCGATGACGGTGCGGGCTCCCTTGACTGAAACCTGCTGGCCCACCACCGCCCGTATGGCAATTTCAAAAGGATCCCAGGCGCCGGGTAATCTGAGGTCGGGCTGTTTGCCCACAGACCTTTCAAGCAAGGCGTCTGCGGTTAAGACGTCATGAATGGCTGCCATATTGGCATCCAGGTCAAACATGCGTCGCACCCTCTCAACAATGGACATCAGGTCGCGGCTGTCGGACAAGGCCACGGTCAGCAGCAACGCGTTTTCTCCTGCCGCGTGGGCCACGGCAATCACGCCGGTGGTCTCGTTGACTCTTATGGTGCGACGATAGGCACCCTCCGCAACGAACTCCACGCCTGGTATGGCTCGCATTTCGAAAAACTCCAACATGCGCTGCCAATTAAAGGGTGGGCGGTAGGACAAGGTCAACGTGCATTGGAACAGCTGACTCCCTGTGGTCTTGTTGCTACTGTTCCGCCTGCGAATGGCCGACGGGGTTGTGCCATAGATCTTGCTGAACGCTGCATTGAATCGCCGGATGCTGCCGAACCCCGATGCAAAAGCGATTCGAGTGACGGACAGAATCTGTTTCGGTCAGCAGCTTCTTTGCGAAAAGGATTTTTTGGGTAGTGGCCAGACTTTTGGGCGAAGCGCCGATATGGGTTTGAAACAATCGGCGCAAGTGACGACTGCCCACACCAAGCTTCGCGGCCAGGTCCTCCAGGCTCCCTTCATTCAACGCACCCTGACGGATCAGCAACATGGCCCGGGAAACCGTGGCGGATGTACCGTTCCAGGCCGGACTGCCCGGTGCTGCCTCGGGCCGGCATCGGAGACAAGGACGCAAGCCGGCTTCAGCCGCTGCAGCCGCGGAAGGAAAGTAGACGATGTTCTCCGGCTTAGGCGAACGCGCCGGGCATATGGGCCGGCAATAAATACCGGTGCTCAATACACCTGTGAAAAACAGGCCGTCGAACCGAGGGTCCCTCGCCAACCGTGCCCTCTCGCAGATCCGCGTATCAAGTGTCATCTCTATAGCCTCCAGCACATGGATGCTTGAAATCCCACGTTTAATGCTCTCAAATGTTATTGCCGGTTCCAGCGGAACTGCTCGCCATTGTTAAATGTGTCATTGCGAGGAGTGAAACGACGAAGCAATCTACTCTTTTGCGCGGTCTTGGAGATTGCTTCGGGCTAAGGCCCTCGCAATGACAGTTTTAGCCGTTTACAGAGACGACGCCGCAAGCAATTAGTCAAAACTTTAGAGAATCGGTATGATTCCTGTCCCTCTGGTGTCTTGAATAACGGTTCAGGGAGTTCCAAAACTCTAACCCTATGTTGATGACATTTCGCCATTGAAGCAAGACGTTTTCGGACATGGTTGTGAGAAGGGGCTCCAGGAATTAGAAAGTGAAGAGGGGCCCTGCTCTGTCTGATATCCGAAGCTCGCAACGGAAGTCAGGCACTAGAAGGCGTTCCATTCGGTTACGGCGGGCAATTGCCGTGTTCTTTCGGACGCGATAGGCGATGCGGTTCCCCCGACGCGTCCCATCAAAACAAGGAGACGAGCCTTCTAATGGCCGCGATACAGGCGGTTGTCGCATAACACCTGAAGCGCCCTTGGTGTGGTATCTCTAAACAGCCAAAGCGAGGGCTTCGACCACGGTTTCGGGAAGTGTGATTGGAGCAAACGTAGTCCTGTGGATAGAGGTAATCTTCGATCGGACTCATCTATTCCGCGGATCAGCCGCATGAGCGGCGGCAGTATCATCCGGCACTACTCGATAAATCTTGCGTAGCTCCAATGAAGCGTTGTAGCCTTCATTCTTGATGCAGACAACAAATTGTGGTTTGTCCTGTTTTTGTTCCGTCGCCGTACATCTTCCGCAAGCGATCGATTTCCCGAATGGAACCACCGACGTGCAATGGTTGTCGATAATGAGTGATCTCGCTAACGATCTCAATCGCGGGTTCCATAACCTGGATTGTATAGCTACTCCTCGTTTCAAATCAATCCGCATCCTTGTATGTTGTTTGTGGCACTGGACCTTGTAAACGTGGCGTTGGTGCGACCCGTTTGGTCCACACTCCAACCTTGACACGACTACAGAATGTGCTTATAATGTAATTACGTTGAATCTGTGAGGATATTTCTATGAAAACCCGCTTAGTTCGTATCGGTAATTCGCGGGGCGTCCGGATACCGAAGCCTCTGATTGAGCAAGCAGGCTTGACCGACGAAGTGGAAATGGACGTACGAGACGGGGCCATCGTAATCCAGCCGGCGGCCACGCTCCGCTCCGGATGGGCCGATGCTGCCAAACGGATGCGTCAGCAGGATGATGATCTGTTGCTAGATCCGCCTACGCCTACCAATTTTGACGAAGGAGAGTGGGAGTGGTGATGGCAGAAAATGTCTACCGGGGCGATGTATACTTAGTTAGTCTGAACCCCGCTCGTGGAGGGGAAATCCAAAAGACTCGTCCGTGTGTGATTGTCTCGCCTGACGAACTCAATGCCTATTTGCGAACATTCATCGTGGCACCACTGACCACCGGCAGCCATACCTATCCATTCCGCGTACCGTGCCGATTCGAAGGGCGTGCAGGCTATGTCGTACTCGACCAGATTCGGGCCGTAGATCAAGGACGTTTGGTGCGTCGACTTGGAAAGCTCTCGTCATCCACGCTAGGGCAAGCTCTTGCAATATTGCAGGAGATGTTCGCGCTATAATCAAGGACCAATATGGGTCTGCATCCAAAGCAATGAAATCTGGGGTACACTTCTTACAAGAATAGCCTCTCCGATTCTTCCTCGCTCCCGCGCCCTGTCACAACTTCTACTCAACCCGCTCCAGAGTCACTTCCCGTTCGTTCATGACCTCTTTGAATTTCGTGGGGTCTCCCAAAACCTTGCCGATGATGTTCACGGCAGATGCGGGGACTATTTTGCCCGGACTGCTCATTGGTGTGAGGCCGAAAAATATGCAGAATGCCTTGCCCGTCGGCCAGTACCCGAGTTCGCCAAGCTCAACGACCTCTTTTGCGCTTGAATCCAGAGGAGCCGTGACGGGGATGGTGAAATAAATCTCATCCCCCCAGGTGCTGAAGGAGCGATTAAGCGGCAACGCGGCCGCCACTTTTTGCGCGGTCGGAGTGTCGTTGAGCTCGGCCTCCATGGAAAGTTTGCCGATGGTGATTCTGATTTTCATGGTGAATGCCTTTCCGTGAGGGTTTTAGCAGACCTGGATCAATTGCATGTTGTACCGGTTTGATGGCGGTTTGCAAACGATTTTGTTGAGCAATGCGCCTCTTTACCCATGCCAGCTTCTGAGGCGGTTCGTTGAATTTGGGCCTGTGATAGCCTATCATCCACCCATGCGATTAATGGCGGCCGGGTAGGGCAGGCCGTGCCTGCCAGCGCTCAATTTCCTTAAACGCGGGATGGCGGCCACGGGCCGCCCTACGCTCGCTGAAAGTCGACCGGCAAGATGCCGGTATACTGAACGCTTGGGGGAATTGCTGCACCAATCGCGCTGTCAGTTAGCCCGTGCCGCAAGTGACGAGTCCTTGGTAAGGATCCAGGCCTGTCATGGTACAACCATCCCTCAAATCTCCCAGTCCCATCCGCATCATTGGATGTGGACGGTATGCTCGGCCGCCTGGCCAAATGGCTCCGAATCCTGGGATTTGATACGGCGTTTCCGCGCTCCCGGCCCTCGGCAGGCCGATTATTCGTCACAGCGAGGAGGTCGGTTGCGTATGCCGGGGCAATCGTCGTCAGTGGAGAGGACCCCTCTGACCAGTTGAGACAGGTGCTGGAACAGGCCGGTATTCGTCCGGACCCGAGGCTTTTTTTGAGCAGGTGCCTGATCTGCAATGTTCCTGTTCGGGAGGTTCAGCGGGAGGACGTAGCTGGAAAAGTCCCGGATGGTGTTTTCCAGGGATCGCGGAGCTTTCATGAGTGCCCGGAATGCGGCCGCATTTACTGGGAAGGGTCTCACGCGGAAAGGATGAAGAAGAGGCTGCAAAATCTCGGGAGCGTATGAAGGCATGCCGGGAGGAACTTTTTGCAAAAAGGGCCTCCCCGGTCACTCTTCAAGAAACTCATAGGTTTTACAACGGCTTTAGCATGAACTGGTTTTTCATAGCATTGAGTTGTGCGTTCTTAACTGCGTGTTGCGACGCGACATCCAAGCGCATAATGCAGGAACACGATGAATGGGTGACTGGGACAATCATCCTTGGCCTTGCGAGCTTTATTCTCCTCCCCGTGTTTCTTTCCCTCGATCTGAAGCCGGTTTCATTTGAATTGGTCGCTTTAATGGCGATAGTCCTCCCACTGGAGATACTGGGTTACTACCTTTTTCTTTCTGCTATCCGTATGGGGGCACTGTCGCTGACCGTCCCGTTACTGGCCTTTACTCCGGTGCTCACTATTCTGACCTCCGCATTGCTCCTGGGCGAGAGTATCAGTTGGAAGGGGGGATTCGGGATAGGCCTGGTCACACTTGGCGCTTATGTGCTCAATGCCGATCTAATAACCCTGAATCTCCTAGCTCCCATCAAGGCATTGTTCTCAAACCCAGGGTCGCGTCGGATGTTTTTCGTTGCCATACTATGGTCCGTCACATCAGCGCTCGGGAAAAAAGGTGTGCTAATCTACGATCCCATCCCTTTTGGATTCATTCTATTGTTCGGTGATCTGGTCATTTTCGCTCTGGTCTGCCTTTTCCGCTTTCGGACGGGTGGAGTCCGGATCAACCTTCGAACGAGTATGCCGGGTCTGTTCCTTCTTGGGGGTGTTCTAATGGCCGGCGCTGAGATTACGCACGTTATTTCGCTCAGCATGGCCCCGGTGGCGTACATGATTTCCGTGAAGAGGCTCAGTCTGGTTTTCGGGGTGATCCTGGGCCGGCTGTTGTTCGGGGAACATAATATCCGCTATCGTTTGATAGGGGCATCTGTGATGGTAGCAGGCGTGTTCTTGATTTACGGCTGAAAGGCAATGATTGCTACAGCCGGCCGCCCGGGAGTTACACCGTCAGGCGATCAGGCAAAGAATTCTCACTGGATTTTCGGTTTCATAGTTTAATATGTAGGGTCACCGATTGGACCGCAAACACACCCTCTCCCTTCCCTCTCCCGCCAGGGGAGATCCCACGTTTCCGCGGGACTCCCTCGACGGGGGGTTAGGGGGAGGGTGATTCTTAGCGGCCGTCAGCTTACAGCGAGGTACGACCTCTTCAATCATGGAATCCAGGCCAACCTACGTCTCTCTCACAATCTCATCGGCAGTGGACCCGAGCGAACTGTCCGACAAGATAGCAGTGGCCCTAGGGCGTACGCTTAGACGCTCACCCGAAGATATTCGGTCCGATTTTGGAGAGGGGAGCAATCAGACTGGTCAAGGTTTCTGGTCAACAGCGATCTTGATAAACTAATAAAGCTCCTTAAAAGGGGTGGACTACAAGTAACAGTCAGCCCTTCAGAAGGTGAGTCTTCGTTGCTGCCACTTGTAAAATTCCCTTCAAAAACCATCGGCGGTGATCTAAACCCGCAGCAGTCGCAGGCGAAGACAGATTGGAAAGAAGGGGACATTATTGAGGGTCTGTACGAGGTCCTGGGGTCAGCGTCCGGAGGTATGGGAAAAGTCTATTTCGTCTTCCACCGTGTATGGAAAATGATGCTCGCGATTAAGACACCCCACCCCAAGGCCGTGAAGAGTGAAGCACATCTGCTCCGGTTCCTTCGAGAGGCCGAGTTGTGGGTGGATCTCGGTTTACACCCCAATATAGCCACTTGTTATTACGCTCGAGTGATCGGCGGTCTGCCGAGGTTGTTCATCGAGTATGTGGACGGCGGAACTCTGGACGACTGGATGGCGAAGAAGCGGCTCAAAGACCTTCGAACAGTGGTCGATCTGATGCTCCAGTTCTGCCACGGGATGATGCACGCAGAAGAGCAGGGCATGATCCACAGGGATATCAAGCCGCAAAACTGTCTCATGGGGCGCGACAAGACGCTCAAAATCACCGACTTCGGGCTGGTGAAGCGGGTGGAAGAGCCCTCACGGAATCCCCGGCCCGTGGATGCCGTCTCTGAAGTGACCGCGGGCCGGTACTCCGATACCAGCGTGAGTCTGTTTGAGGATGGAGTCGTGGGTTCCCCGTGGTATATGGCCCCTGAAAGGTTCAAGGAAAAAGGGCGCGATGATATACGTTCGGATATTTACTCCTTCGGCGTAATGCTCTACGAGATTGTCCTCGGGACCATGCCCTTTCAGTTCCCCAAAGGGTTTTCATTACCCGCCCTTGTCAGGAGCCATTTACGCGTCCCGCCGACGGACCCGCTGTCGATTCGTCCTGACCTGCCCCGCGCTCTGGCCGACATCATAATGACATGCCTGAAGAAGAAGCCCGAAAACCGCTATTCATCCTTTGTGGATCTGCGTGGGGCTCTTGACACCCTGAGCCGTGAGGTGTTTCCCGGCCGGGAACCCAGGCGACCTCCGAATATCGTGGCACTCAAGGCGGACTCTCTGAACAACCAAGCGGTGTCGCTACTGGACCTCGGCCGAGAAGAAGAGGCCAGAGGGCTGCTTGAGGACGCTCATTCCGTCGGGCCGGATCATTTGCAAGCTGTTTACAACCTTCACACCCTCAGATGGGCCAGGGTGGAGACCTCCGACCGAGAAGTCATCAGCCGTATGGAGTCTCTCAAGATCGAGGTGAGAGAAACTGCCGAATATTCCCATCTCCTGGGCCTCATCGCCCTCCAGCGAGGAGACCCCGTCCGAGCGGTGTCACTCTTGACGAAAGCCTGCCAGCAAGGTTCCCTTTATCAAGAGCGCTGGAAGGACTGTGGAGGGGAGCCCCGAAACTTTGTAAGCTCGCTGGGTCTGGTTCCCATAGCGGAAGAGGCTTCGTTTGCGGGGCACCTCAAAGGCGTTGTTTCAGTGGCTTTTCCGCCGGTCGCGGGCAAAGCCTTCTCTGTCGGCGAAGACCGTTCCATCCGCATCTGGGAACTCGAAAGCGGTCGCTGCCTGAAGAATCTCCGTACATTCGCATTCGAGCCGGTTGCCGGAGCGTTTTCGCCCGACGGCAATCTCGCCGCCACTTCCTATGGAGACGCTTTTAAGACGGTGGACCTGTGGAACATGGACCAGGCCCAACTTCTTAGGCGGTACCAGGGGATGGGAGCGACCCGCGTGTGCTTCTCGCCGAGTTCGCGGTATCTGGCGGCCTCAGGATCAACAGGGCGGATACGCATTCTCGACACTTCTTCAGACCAGATAGTCCGCGAACTGCCTCAGTCTCCAGGAGGAATTTCATCGTTGGCGCTCTTGGACGATGGGGAGCGCCTTGCAGTTGGTACGGAAGACGGCCGCTTAATGGTCATAAGTGTCGAGTCGCAAAACCCGTTGTTCACTGCCACCGCACACCAAGGGCAAATATCATGCATGGATGTGTTACCTGAGGCTACCGTCATCTTGACCGGCGGCGCGGACGAAGTGGTGCGCCTTTGGGAGGTTTGTTCGGGTAAGGAGTTAATGCGCTACGTGGGCCATCGCGGAACTATAACGACCGTGCGTTTCATAACTGATGGAGATTACATTGTTTCGGGTTCCGGGGATGGGACCATGAAAATATGGGACTCAACCAGTGGTCGCTGTTACAGAACTATCAAAGCTCCGGACGAGGAAGTCACGTGCTGTGCCGCCTCTTCAGACGGAAAGCGACTTGTCACCGGCGGACAACGCGGCTCGGTGAAACTCTGGTCCCTTGACACGGGCTGGTTTGCCAAGGACTTCCTCGAACCCGCTCTATGCCGTCCCAAAACCTTCGAGGACATGGTCGGTTTGCACAGCTCCTTTGACGCGGCGGTCCAAGAATTCAACACGGCATGGCGAAAGGGGCGCGGGGATGAGGCCCTTGCGTGCTTCGAACGAGTCAGGAATGTTCCGGGCTTCTCCTGGTCCAGAGAGGCCATTCTCGTCCGCAACGCGCTGCAAGGGGCATCACGAGGGCGGCTGAGATCAGCTACATTTGTCAGGTCCTTTAACGGCCACGATGATGCAGTGGTCAGCCTGGCCCCAAGCGCCGACAGTTTGACGCTTCTGACAGGGGGCCTCGACGGCGCGGCAGCAATTTGGGACGTAGTTACAGGTCGGTGCATTCGGCGGTTCAAAGTCAACAGCCCGGTGAGGCAAGTTCTGTTTCTGCCCAGGATCGGCGGCATGCTCACCTGGAGCACGGACGGGGTTCTCAGAAAGTGGCGCCTTGGAGGGGACCTTGAAGAGGAAATACCGGAAGTGCTGCTGCCAATATCCCTCTCCGAGACGGGCTTGGAGCTTGCTGCAATGGACTCGGACAATTCCCCCATACGAATTGATCTGAAAACCGGTCAAAGGAATAAGGTGGGGGCGCCCATCTCAGGTCGCAATCTCATCTGCTTTTCTCAGCGACTGGACACACTCTACAGCCTGCGGGAAGAGAAGCGCATTCAGCGATGGTCCGTTGTTGACGGCCGCACTCTAAGTGCGTTTCGTGACCTCGGAATAAGGATCACCTCATTGCTCCCGACGGCGTCGGAAGACAAGGTAGTTGCTGGAATGGAAACGGGCGAGGTCATGGTATATATTGTAGGGTCAGGCGTGAATGTCGCGACTCTCAGAGGGCACAAGTCTGCCGTGCGTGCTCTGAGTTCCGCCGGGGATGAAAGGTTTTGGCTGACCGGAGCCGACGACTGCTCCTTGCGGATCTGGGATATTTCGGAGGAGCGATGCGCCGCCACCTTGGAAGGACACTCGTCACCAATCAGGGCCGCGTGCTTCTTTCCGAACTTTTCACTGGTTGCAAGCGGAAGCAGTGAAGGCTCGGTGAGGCTGTGGGGGCTGGAATGGGTTGTCTCGGCGAGTGCGACGGGCTCCTGACAGAGCCGAGAGGGTTCTCGATGATGGGCAATCCAGGGTCGGTTTGTCTCATCCGTCATTCCTGCGAAAGCAGGATCATCCCGCAGAACGCTGGACCTGACCCCGGATCAAGTCCGGGGTGACGATCTCAGTCTCGTAAATCGGCCAAAGATCCTGGCAATTGCTATAAATGATTACCTCAAACGAATGGCGGTGAACATCGATGGAGAAGAAACCACTAAAAGTAAATGCCAAGATGTTCCTGAAGGACTTCCGGGAAGGCAAGAGTGACGAAGAGCTGATGCGACTGCATGGCCTCACCCCCCAGACTCTGGACAAGCTGGTGCGTGTTCTGCTCGACAAGGAACTTCTCGATCCTTCGGAGTTGAAATCGCGGCGCGCAGACGCTCCCACGGAACCGGAAATCTTCATCCCCCGACCCCGGCCTCAAGATATCTTGCCGCCAGAACCCGTACATGAAAAGAATCGCCAGGAGCCTGTTCAAAGTTCCGGCTCTTCCTGTCCGCAGTGCGGGGCGAAGGTCACCGAAAGGATGCTAAGTTGCCCGGAATGCGGCCACGTCCTGCCAGGCCAGGAGAGATGGGAAGCCGTAGAACCCAAGAAGGGTCTGACCGAGCGTATTCACTCCATGGTTGTTGGGATGCATCATTGCATTGCCCATAGGCATCATGTTGTTCTTCCTTTTCAAGGACGTCATTCTGCCCATGACAGAAGCCACCGTGGAGAAAAGGACCGAGGCGCTCCGCCAGGAGCTTCCTACGGGCAAGACCCCGATGCAGGCCTCCAAGGACCTGGCAAAACGGGCAGCTTCAGGAGTAATTCGGGTCGAAACCCAACGGTTGATAGATGACGGTATTATTGCAGAGGCGAAAGACGATTACACGTTCCTTTACCGTGGGTTCACGGTGGCCGCAACTGCCTGATGCGGCAAAACGCAAGATTTTGGCAGACATACGCACCGCGTTGGTCAGGTCCGGCATCGCGACCCACTTTAGGCTCGTAAATGACTCGGGAGAGTCGATTGCGCTGGTCACAGACAAATCAATCGAACTATTTGAGGGGGAAGGCCCACCAGAATCCACCGATGCTGACAGCGAGACAGGCGAGGAGCCCGCGACCCCGTCAGTCAGGCCAAATATTCTGGATAGGATTCCAAAATACCGTGGTAAATGAAAGAGACTGAGAACCAAAAAAGATCGCCCACCGAAAGACCAAATCAGGGGGAAGCCCCAGTTTTTATTTGAGTAGAAAACTTCAAAGAGGTATAAGGGATTGATATAAGCTAAGTTCTTATTTGAGTAGAAAACTTCATGAAGAAAAAGTGGCTGATCGAAGCATTTGAACTGCTTGAGGAGAGTCTTGCGGCCCCTGGACACGAGCCGAACGAATTAGACTGGAAGCTTAACCTATCCCCAGACAAACAGCGTTTAGCCCAACATCTCTCTGCGTTCTCCAATTTGCCGGGCGGGGGTTGCCTGGTTTTCGGAATCGGCCCCAAAGGCAGCATGATTGGCGTCAACGACACGCAAGTCTTCACTATTGTCACTCAGCTCACCAACATAGGTCGAGCTGGGGTAGAGCCTCCTATAGCTCTGGATCACACTGTCGAGTCGTTCAAATCATCGCGCATTCTCTTCTTCCACGTTCTCGAATCGCCTATAAAACCCGTTCATTTACGTGGCAAGGGTATAGAACAGGCGTACATACGTTCAGGCGGAACAACAAGATTAGCCTCCCGACAAGAAATCGCGGTTTTCCTGAGTCAGAGCCAAGTGCTGAGGTGGGAAGATTCTCGGGCATCCAGTCTCCTCAGCCGCCAGGGTTGCGTTGACCGGTTGCACGTGAAACCGATCTTCGAGATGTTAACCCGACCAGTTTTCACGGACCTCAACGAACTGATAAAGTGGATGGTCGCTCAGCGATTTGTTGTGGAAGAGCCGACGCATGGGGTCTTCATCACCAACCTGGGGGCCATTTCCGCAGCTAAAAACTTGTCCGATTTTCCAGATTTGAACCGGAAAGCCGTCCGTGTTATCGTTTATGGTGGCCCAAACAAAGCAAAGGGAGTACAACATCAACGAGAAGGAATCCGTGGATATGCGACAGCATTTAAGGGACTGCTGAAGTATGTCATGGACTGGTTACCGCAGGAAGAGGTACTCAAGAAGGGATTACGAAGGAAACAAACGGTTTATCCAGAAATAGCGCTCCGTGAAATCATTGCGAACGCGTTGATTCATCAGGACTTCACCATAAGCGGAACAGGACCGCTGGTTGAAATCTTCAGTAACCGGGTGGAGATTTCAAGCCCAGGGGGTTTGCTACCGTCAAAGCAACTTGACCGACTAATTGGTACACATCCAGAATCGCGTAACGAACATCTAGCTCGCGCCTTTCGTAATTATCGGATTTGCGAAGAACAGGGATCCGGGCTGTTGAAGGCTGGTTATGCTGTAGAAGCTTTTGGATTGCCTCCTATCCATTTCGCCGTGGGGCCTAATTATTTCAAGGTGACGCTGCATGCTCCACGTAAGTTTTCCCAGATGTTGCACCAAGAGCGTCTCGATGCCTGTTATCAACACACTGTCCTGAGGTATTTCTCGGCTAGCGCAATGACTAACAAGACCCTGCGGGAACGCCTAAGAATGCATGATACCCAAACCTCAATGGTATCAGTTCTAATCCAAGAAGCCATAGAAAAAGGTCTCATCAAACAAGCCGACCCAAATAATAGGTCCAAGAAATTTGCTAAATATGTGCCCGCTTGGGCCTGATTATCATCAGGGATTGAAGCACATGAACAAATCGGAAAATAAAGCCATTAAAAAGCGCCCCCGCCGAAAGCCCAAACTCTTCTCACACTACCCGTTGAAGTTTGGTGAAGCCGTGGATTCTGTGAATTCTGGAGACACCATACTTAATTCTCAGTGCCGTCATTCCCCGTTAGAATTTGCTACTGAAACTCGGAGTATGAAGGTCGGCGACACACATGATCCCCCGCTAGAAGAGCTTCGCGCCGCATACCGTCAGGAAAACAAGTATGGTGTCCCCGAATACCCCGGTGATCGAGTCATTGTGTTTGGGCCGGAAACTGGATATGTTCGCTCGCGAGAAGAGAGTGGGCTGGGATTCACATGGACTCTCCGCGCAGCCAGAGCCGATTAACCTAGGAGAATAGATCATGATGTCAAGACTTCGAGTCATTGAAGTCGCACTGGTCGCTGTCATTTCTTTATCCCTGGTTATGGGGGTAGTGATCGACGCGAAAGTGACGACGGAACGCCAAGGTCTATTTTTCGCAATTCTTGGCATCCTCTCAGGCACATTTGTGACCCTCCTTTTTACTGCTCTGTTGGAAGTTGTTCGAAAGCCTGTCCTTAGAATGAGACCCCTCGATCCTATTCCTAATGCAGTGACTAAGGACGGCGGGACTTACCAGATGACTACCCTTCGAGTAGAAGTTACAAATGAAAATCCCTTTTCGCTGTACAGTTGGATTGGAAGGTCTCCGGCTCTCCAGGGCTACGGTAAGATCACTTTCTATGATGTCACCGGTGTTACTCCTAAAAGAGATGGAGCCTCGATGACTGGGAGGTGGCCTGGACTTAAGGAGCCTTCTCCATTATTAGGTTTCCAGTGTCAATATGTCGAACAAGGCTTCCAAATTGATAGAAGTAAGGGACTCATTATATACGATCCCCCACGATACGATCCCAGAGGACTCGAACCGCAACAGAGAGTGGACATCTATCCAGGTCAACGTAGAGACCTAGATGTCGTATGTAGTATCGAAGGAGAGGATAATTGCTTCGGGTGGAGTAATGCCTTCTATCAACCGGATTGGCTGACACAAATCGGCAAGGGGGGATGGTCTCTGACTGCAAAGCGGTATATTGTAAGAATAACGATCCTGTCTTCGGCAGAGACGACCACATGCTTTTTTCATCTTCGTAACGATGGTCAGGAATTTAGATTGAAGGAAGCCCGATGCCCCATAGAACTTATGTCGGAGGGAGACTGATTGATCTCTCGTTATGCCAAGAATTACTTAAAGCAATCCCTCTCAGATTCTTCTCCCCCGAAAACTGACCTCCTGAAATCGCCGCTGACGCGGTCTAAGGTGGAAGCCTGCCCAGGACGCGGCAAATAAACTTGTAGGGGAAAATCTGACCTGGCCCCTAATCTTGACCAGTCTTAGAGGGCCAGGTCAGCGTAGAAATCCTACTCAATGTTTCCTGGCTCAATACCGCCGCCGCTCTCCATTGCCAAAGAGGACGAGCGGTAGGATCACAACAGCGGTCATTGTGATGAAAGGAATTATGATACTTCCACTCTCACCCATACCGTACGCAAACAACAAGGTGGAAAAAGTTGCAAACACTATCGTCATCAACAAAAGAGTGACTCCAGTAGTCACGGCTTCCTGAAAGAAGTTATGCAGTTGAATTTTATTCATGAAATCTACCTTTGAAGTATCCCAAACTGCCTCACCGAAACACTGCTTACATAAAAGTCTTTTTCGCCAAGGGGTTGCCAAAGGTCGCTTTTAGGCAAAGCAATGCGACACGGCTTATTGCTAGCAGTGATAACCCGATTCGTGCCCTGCTGAACCACTGGGCGACAAGTTCGTTTGCTTTGATTAGGTCACTCAGAAAATAATAGGTGATTGCCCATACACTGTAAATCGTGATGACTACGATCAAATGCTTTACTATGATACCTATGCATTCATTGTATTTGGTGTCGATGCTCGCCTTCGTGTATTGATTTATTGCAAGAGATTTGTAGATTCGTCTAGAGCTGGTTGCAAAACCTCATAAACGTTTTATGACAATCATGATACAGGCGATCTGGATGAAAGCCTCGTACATGCAGACCTGGTGCTCGTATCGGACGACTATCCGTCGAAAGTTTCCGAACCAACTGAAAGTTCTCTCAACTGTATATCGTCTCCTGTATCGATCCCAAAGGCGGTCATCTTGTCTGTTGACATTCCTATGATTGCGTCGATGAGGGGAGAGCAAGTTGATACCTCGTTTTCTCAAGCGCTTGCGCAAAGGGTCACTGTCGTACGCCTTGTCTCCGATTACTCTCTTGGGGCGGGTCCTTGGCCTCCCTGGCCCCTTTTTAGGGACTTTGATTTGCTGGAGTGTCTTTTCGGCGAGCCTGACCTCTGCTGGCGAAGCAGAGTCGGTATGGCTTCCCAGAGGAATACCCTTGCCATCGACCACCACCATGCACTTTGTTCCCTTTCCCCTCTTGGTCTTTCCGACCGCTGGACCCCTTTTTTTGCTGGGAAGAAGCTCGCATCGATGAATGACTCTTCCCAGTCGAGTACCCCGTTGGCATCCAATTCGGAGAGAAAGGCCCTCCACATATCTTTGAGGACTTCGGCCTCGTACCATTCCTTCAGGCGACGCCAGCAGGTTGAAGGGTGCGGGTACCTGTCAGGAAGATCTTTCCACCGGGCTCCCGTCTTGAGTATCCAGAGGATTCCCTCGAAGACCAAGCGATTATCCTTTCTGGGGCGACCTCCTTTCGGTCGAGGAGGAGGCTTGGGAATGAGGGGTTCGATCTTCTTCCACTGCTCATCGGTCAGGTACACGACGCGTTTGCTCACCGGACTTACCTCCGGCGAGCTAAATATACATATTATTTCATAAAAACAAGGATTTAAATCATGCGCGATTTCGCGCGCTTATAACTGATCGGCGGTTTTGCAACCGCTTCTAACCCAAAAGTAAAGAAACGGCGCTGGAGTTTTCATCGGTGGAAATTATTGTCGTTGATTTCTATTACAACAACACAACCCAGATCAGCCGGGCGAATTCGTTTCATTTTTGGCCTCCTTAGATGAAAAAACGTTCCTTGAGGTGATCTACTAACAACGTTAATCGACATATACCTTGAGACATTCATTACATCGTTGCCACCCCCTTCCGTTGTTATCTACCTAGAATAAATACTCATTGTCCACCCCCTATTAGAACCGTGAGACAATCCTTAAGGTTTTTTGTTCCCCGGTTGTCGTTTCTCCCCCACTCTTTTTGTCAAATGGGCTTCGTAGGAGCGCCCTAGAGCTACGATCTGGGGAATTAGGGACACCATACTTAATTCTCATTGCCGTCATTCGCCGTTAGAAGCTGCTACGGAAACTCGGAGTATGAACGGCGGCGACACACATAATCCCACGCTAGAGGAGCTTCACGCTGCACACGGTCAGGAAAATAAGTATGGTTCCCTTTAATGCTGAATCCGCTCCGGTTCAATGACTTGTTAGGCTGCGTGCCGCCCATTCAACACACTTACTCCCCATCGCGCTCTTTGATGTTGTTGAGCATCTCCTTTAGCTCTTTTGCCCGAGCAGTGGTCATGTCGGCGAGGCAGAAATTGTATTCGAAAGTGACCGCACTGCCCCCACCACTGAATTCACTCACGTAATCACAGTTTGCATCCCTATACTTGATCCACGCCTGCTGGGCTGTCCGTAACTTCGCCTCCCACTTCTTATCACCCAGTCGTGACACGAGCTGCCGATAGGCCTTGTTCAACTCGGCATCCGCTTCGGCCAACTTCTTTAGGCTACATTCAACCAAGTGAACGGTGACGCCGCTTTCAGTCGCTTTTTCACAGGGATCTTTCTTCACCGGTTCTTGCGCGAAGCTACTCAAAGCGAGGAAGAAACTCACGATTATTAAGATGCTTAACCTAAGCGTTTTCATCACGAGCCTCCTATCTTTCAAGCTATCTGTGGCATTATGGGGACACCATACCTACTTTTGATTGCCGTCATTGACCGTCGAAACTGCTACAGAAACTCGGGTTATGGACGTCGGCTCCATAGACGATTCCCGTTATAGCAGCTTATCGCCGCACACGGTCTGAAAATAAGTGTGGTGTCTCCAGAATCTGGAGACCGCGGCATATTTCCGGTTAATAGCCCCTGTCCCTGGCCAGAGAGGGTTACATAGTTAGGCGGCCTAATTCTGGACGGATTGAAACTGCGGATGACGACGGTGCGCTTTCTGGGTCACAAAGGCCCACGAGCATCTCGCGAAGGGTCACTTCACGCTGCCACAACTGCCTACCATCATGGATGTTTAGTTACATTTAAAATTAACAAGCCAAACTGACCCAGTTCCGCCAGCAACGCCTATAAGATCCACAATTCAAGTCGATTCTCATAACAATGCGTTAGCCTGCCATTTACCTTGCTTTGTCATGCAATATCCAGATCGGGGCAATTATGTGGCACGGCACTTGCTATGATGTTGAAGTGGTCGCTCTATCTGAAATTCAAACGGTATAAGAACAGCGTGGGTTCATAAGAGCGCTTCATGAGGAGATTATGGCCCAACCGCGCTAAAGTTTACCAGGAGGTTTATTATGAGTGGTAGGAGTTATGTGCCGAAATTCGCCGTTTCATTGTACGTGTTCTTGTTTCTCTTTGCCATTTGGTCCGCTATCGCGACGCCGTTTGGGAGTGCAACCATAGCCTCTGGCGCCATGGAGCCACGACTGGCTCAGTGTGAGCTATTCGCAGGTACAGACTGAAATAGATAAAACCGTGCGACAAATAACATATTGAGGCAGAGGAGGCGTCGCCAATGCAGGAAGAGTCCCTTCGGGAACTAGTTCAGACGATAGACACCATGTCGGAACTGGAAAAGACTGTTGGAGAATTCTATGGGGAGTGCGCAGCATTCTTTCGGATTGATTCGCAGTTTTGGTTGACGCTTTCCCAGGAGGAAGCCCTGCATTCGGATGTGCTGGCAAAACTATCCCAAATGGTGAGGCGTAAGCCATACGAATACGAGCCCGGAAAGCTGTCTTCCGCGTCTGCTTTAAGAACCTTTATCACTCGAATTCATTCAGACCATGACAAACTGAAGAATGGAACCCTGACGATGTACAACGCCCTTTTGGCTGCCTATCAAATGGAGACGACGATGATCGAATATAGCTACACAGAGGTAGTCAAAACCACAAATCCCAAGTGCCTACAGGCTCTGGAAAAGCTCTCGGCCGCGTGTGTCATACACAGGGGCAAGATCACGACGAAAATGGAACCGTACAGGAAGGGTCCAAAGAAGCAGACAACAAAATAAACGGCCTGTAGCTGGCAACGACAAATGTATTGTTTTCGATGCTCGGCAATTAAAAAGCCGAAAGTGATGAAAGGACAAAAGCATGAGAAGACACAGTTGTTTGCTAGTGCTTATTTCGTCAATGTCTGTTCCTTCATTCAGCTTTGGAGCAGAACTACATTATTCCGGTCAGTACGTCCTCATCATATAGTCCAGGTCACTTTCAGGATTCAGATCGCTTCTTGTAATTGCGCTGAGATCTGAAAGTCTGTTTTGAACATTCCATTTCCACAAAACCGGGTTGTCCCGCTCCACGCAATAGTAACACGTGGTAACCGGCATTTGCGGTTCCATACGAGGACGTGATTCGGCAAGAATCGGGGCTGGTTTTTCATCTCCGGCTTGCGTGAAACTTACCTGGGCGATCAACATCAAGGACAGAGCGACAAGGAGTACCCGTGGGAAAAATCTTTGCTTTCATGTGCCTGTCTCCGGCATCCTTTCACAATTCCTGAGAGGATGCGGCTTCACACTTGTGCAAGAGGAGGGAACTCGAACCCCACAGGTTGCCCCGCCGGGTGCTAAGTCCCGTGCGTCTGCAATATTCCGCTCTAACTATTAAGACAGAGAATCTGGCCCTTTGTTAAATGGGCATCTAAATTCCTTGAACTGTGGGGACACCATACTTAATCTTCAGTTCGTCATTCGCCGTTATAGGCTGCTGCGGAAACTCGGAGTATGAACGTCGGCGACACACATGATCTCCCGCTAGAGGAGCTTCTCGCCGCACACGCTCAGTAAGACAAGGATGGTGTCTCCGGAATTTACGGAAATTTAGAGCCGTTTAACATCGATTTTGATCTTGCTGAGGGCCAGCAGCCTTTCTTTTATCTCCGCACTCCATTTGGCGTGGCTCGGCTCAACGGGCCTAAATTTCTCTAACATCGAATCAGTGGCGACCCAGATAAAAATTCCGGCATGAAGCGAGTGTAAAGGCAGGTTTTCAGCGAATCGCAATTGATGTGAGACTAAGGTGCCGTCAGGGCGTGTTTTGACATATCTACTGGCATTTCCACCGTGCAAGACGGCCGACCATTGCCTATATTCCACAATGTGGAAATGTTCCATTTTCACTCTTCTGGCGAGCTCCAGAAGATTGGCTGGCCCCCCAAACAATTGATACCACGGCGGCTTTCTCCCGTTTTGCTCTTTTTTCACCCTCTCATATTCTTCGGCAATTGAAGCAAAACGAGGATCTTTGATAGATCTGCGGACATAGTTGAGCAGCTCTGGAGAGATGGTGGGCATTCTTACGTCCTTAAGTTCATAATTGAGTACTCGCTGCAGTTCTGCTCCTTGGCTTGACTTCGTATCTAATTGCTTTTCTCGTCGTCTTTGCTCCAAGTAGTCACAATATAACCAAGAAAGGGATCGTGTCCTATAATCATCTTGAAATAAGTACTGAAGAGAGAGAAATGCTTCCAATGAGCTTCGGATAAGGGGAACTGCAGGTTCACAGCACGAATGGGATACCAAAACTTCAATTCCATCAGTCATTTCTATGACATGGCGGTACAATAGGTGTGCAGGCATGTCTTCATACGTACTCTTTCCTGTCCTCATGCATCGCAAACAAACCCATGTCGAATAGTTCACTAACTCTCTTAATAGAGGGCTCGCTATTGCGATCAGCTCTCTGGCATCTGCTTCGGCTTGCGATCTATTAAGGACTTTCAAATTGGAATCTGTCATAATCGAATCTCCACAACATCTAACTATTGGGGAATGCTGAGGAAACCGCACTTATTTCTCGGTGCCGTCATTCGCCGTTAGAAGCTATTACCGAAACTCGGAATATGAACGTCGGCGACACGCATGATCCCCTGCTGGAGGAGCTTCGCGCCCCACACGGTCAGGAAAATAAGTATGATGTCCCCGGAATTATACATTCCCGCGGGACCTCAACATTGAACACCGGGAAATCCACTAAAAGCCGCTGCCGCAAAAAAACGGTATTATGTCCCTTGGAATCCCAAGGACAAGGAAAGGTGTCCATATTGTATGTCGGCGGTCACTTCACGGTAGCTGGTAGAAATTCGAATGGCTGAGCCGGTTCGAACTTGCTTGCAGTGCTGCCGGAATAGGTCTCGCCACCGGTCAGGGTGAGCTTCTTGACCGGCACACCTTCCTTCAAATCCAGTTCCGCCAACGGCACCCAAAACGTTGTGGGGCTCGTAGCGGAATCATAGTAGTAAACCTTGTTCTTATGGTCGGAGACTGTGCGCCAGTAGGTCGACGCAATGTTCGGCTGCCCCGGTGTGGTAATGCCCAGAGGTACGGAGACGCCACGAATCACGCCAAAGACGCTAGCCACTGCATGAAACATATCGGCTGTCTTGGGGATGGCGTTGATGTAAAACGACGCACGAGCGAAACGATCCGATGCTCGGATGGTGCCCGGCAGGAAGATCATCCCGCCAATCTGCTCCCAGTACCTGTTCAGGGCGAGCTGCTCGTCAAACACGGGCGAGTTGGTCATCACCTGATAGTTTTTGCCGTGATGAATGACTAGTTTGCCACCGATGTATTCGAAAATGGCCGAGTCGCCGGTAGGATCCGAAACCGCTAGATGTCCCGCCGCCCGCTTACCACCGGGCAGAGTCGGTGCAATCACTACGAAGGGATCATCGCGCAAGGCGTTCACGGTTTCGGTCACGGAGGCATAGTTGTCGAGTACATACTGCGCCCATGCGGCAATCGACATGGTCGGTCGCTTGCCGTCCGGCTTGCCGTACTCAGATTCTGTGAGATAGAGAACGTTGGCGACCAGCCCCTTCTCGTTCATTCCGTCGACCGAGCTGACGCCATAGAAAGAGCAAACCACGCTGCCGTACTTCGACACCCACTTGATCGAGGTTGGACCGGATGCGCCATCGCGCTTCATGCCGCGTGGAAACGCCCAGAGGTCGGTACCCGTGGTTTCCGCCCAGTCCATCGACCGCGCAGTGATGATCGTACCGTCCGGGCCAAGGTAGACCGCGCGGGTGCAGGCATCCGCCTGCTGCATCGGGGCAAGCGCCAGGGTCAGGGCGATCAGTGCCCCACACAGAGCCTCCTTAATAGCCTTGAGGTTCATTGCTCATTTCCTTTCTCGCTTTTTGGGTGGGATGACCAGTCGCGTAACGCCAAACGAGTTACTATTTCGTTCCGTATGAGCCGGAATTATGTTGCGGTCCTGCCATTTGTGTGGTCTTCGGTGCGCGAACCGTTGCGGGATGGTGCCTTGGGCCCCGAAAAGCCATCTTGGGGTCCCTCCCCCCACAAGACCTGACAGATACAAGATGGCCGTCACGGTGCTAAAAAAGCCTGTATATTCCCATTTCTAAGTGTACCTCGTCGAACGCACCCGGTCAAGCACGATCTTGCACGTGGTCCCTTACCCGAACACAGCTTGGTGGTATCGCGTAATCGGGGCACATAATACCCATATAGTTTTGACATGTCAGGTGGTTTTTCTTACCACTGCTCTATCATTTGTAGCTCGAGCAGGTTGGTCCCCAGCTATCTCCAGCAAGGCACACAGCGTCGTATTTAGTTGATGGGATCGATTTTCATTTTGCGGGACCTGAACATTGAACACCGGGAAATCCACTGGACGCCGCTGCTCCAAAAAAAGAATGTCCCCCTAAATCCCCCGAAATCCGAGGAAGATTGAGCTTGACCCAGCCCGGGCGGCGAGGTACGCTCTGAAAGGGGAAAATACAGGCTTTTTTATCAACGTGACGACGGTTTTGCCTCTGTCAGGTCGCGTGGAACTCCCCACGGAGACCTTCTTGGGGTCAGCGGGACGACCTCTCTGCCGCTCAAGGGTCCCGAGACAGTTAAAATGGCAAGACCGCCGCATAATTCCGGATTGTATCTGTCGGGCCTTGTGGGACGAGATAGGGGGCCTTTTCGAGGTCAAAGGAACCATCTCGCACCCCTCACGGGCCCCAGAAGGTCCACACGAGTAAGACGTCGAAGTCGACCGAGGATTCTGGTAAAGTGGTAGACATGCCGCGTACTACTGAATAGAGTCAATAGGCGATTCGAGGATTATCGGCATGGGGTTTGTGGCGACAGAGTTGCTTCCCTGGGTGCGCAGCGAGGATGCGTTGGGTACCGTGTGAAAGGCTGAGCCTTGGAGCACGGCCTCTCGTGAGAGGAGCCCATCATGCAGGACACCGATCTTTTTCAGATAGCACTGGGGTTGGTTCCACCGTGGTTCGTGGAGCGCTCAGCGCTCGATCCTGAGCAGAAACGGCTCGACATCTATATCAACTTTTCGAGAGGCTGTGAATTCCCGTGTCCGGAGTGCGGACGCCCGGATTGTAAGGCCCACGACACCTTGGACCACGTCTGGCGACACCTTAATCTTTTCCAGCATGTTACTTACCTACACGTTCGCGTCCCTCGGGTAGACTGTCCAGATTGCGGGGTGAAACAGGTCCCGGTGCCGTGGGCCCGAGCAGGGAGTGGGTTCACTCTGCTGCTTGAGGCTTCCGCTCTGGCCATGACTAGAGACACCCCGATAAAGCTGGTAGCACGACTGACCCAGGCGAAGGTAACCTTCTGGAACCTGTATGCCCGATTCAGGGAGCAATTAGCGGAGTTCCTGAAACGGCAGAACTTCTCGGTCGCGCTGAGCCGGCTCCAACCAGTGACCGAAGCGGCTCGGGCTATCAAGCGTCGCTGGGATGGTGTCTTCCGCAGGTCTGAGCCGGGCATCATTAACTGGCTGCTCAATAGTATCAACGGCCTGATACAAGCCGCCAAGCCAAAGGCCAGAGCCTATGGTGGGGCCATCAAGAATTTCGTCACCAATGCATACAGCACCGCCAGACGCACGATCTCTGGGCTTCCCAGACATGAGAGAGGGAAACTATCAGGACCGGGTGGACCCGAGAAAGTGCGGACCGGGCTTAGAGCAAATGTATTTCGTTTCAGTGCTCGGAGGATTCTATGGGCCTTGGCTCTTCTGTCCAGCCTGGCGGTCGTTCTTGCTTTGGGCGCGTATCTTGCGATTGCACCCGGAGTGCCGGAGTCTGTTGACCTGAAATCGTATCAGCCGAAATCGGCTTCGGTCTTTTACACCAAAGATGGGTCCGTCTTGGGCTGGTTTTATAACGAGCGAAGATTTCCCGTGGCATTAGACGCCGTGCCCAAGCACGTAACGGAGGCTATTATCGCAGCGGAGGACACACGCTTCCTCAGCCACTCAGGCATTGACCCGCGGGGAATGATGCGTGCTGCAATTAAGAACTTTTGGACGGGGACTTACGCCCAGGGCGGCAGGTACCATTACTCAACAGGTGGCTCGAAACGTTCAATTGACGAGAGAGAAAAAGATCTTGCGCAAATTGCGGGAAATGTTACTGGCAGTGAGAATGGAGCGTTCCAACTCCAAAGCTCAGATCTTGGAGGCGTACCTTAATGAAATTTACCTCGGTCGAGGGGCTTATGGAATTGAAGCAGCGGCTCAGTCCTATTTCGGGAAAAAGACCGCGGATCTCACCATCAGTGAAGCAGCATACCTCGCCGGACTGATATCAAATCCTTCCAAGTATGGACCCGATCATATCGACAACGCGCAAGCGCGAAAAGAATACACCCTGCATGCTATGCTTAAGTTGCACAATATTTCTCCGGATGAGTACAAGAAGGCATCTCAAGAAAAGCTCAACTTCTTACCCAATGTCCCCATCTACGGCACCAAGGAGTCCTATTTCACCGAGGCAGTCCGCCGGTACATCATTTCAAAATATGGTGAGAAAGCCCTCTATCAGGAAGGTCTTCGTGTTTGGACCACCCTGGATACCGACCTTCAGGCCAAAGCCCAAGAAGCGCTCTTGAACGGCGTGCGTGCCTGGGAAGAGCGAGAGGGTCGCCCTGCCGGCTTGGTGAAGAGACTTACGCCGGCAGAGGCCCAGAATATGAAATCAGGCGCACCGGAGACCAATCTAAAGCCGGGAGCTTCCGTGCAAGCTGTGGTTGTTGCGGGTAGCGAGATTAAGGGGACCGGTAGGAACGCACAGCGTTTGCACGAGCTCACCGTTATGCTTAATGGTGGACAGATCTACGGAGTCTCGGCGGAGAGCAAAATCGCTTATCGCAAAAATGACTTGCTCACATTTGGAGTTAAAGAAGGGCCGGAAGGCCAAACACTTTTGGAACACGACAGCCTTCCGCCTGTTCAAGGTGCCTTGGTGTCCATCGAAAACAACACGGGTTACATCAGAGCACTCGTAGGCGGGACGGGAAGTGATAGATCAGGATTTAACAGGGCATCGCAGGCAGTTCGCCAACTCGGCAGCGCCTTCAAGCCTGTGGTCTATTCGGCAGCCCTCGAATGGGGAAAATACGATCCTCGGTACAGTGATTGTCGACGAACCCATAGCAGTGAAGACTGGCGTGGGCAACCCGGATTGGATTCCCGAAAACCCGGACGGGCGCTATCAAGGCCCGCTAAGTCTTGAAAAGGCATTGGTGCAATCGCGAAACATCCCCGCTGTGAAAGTCATGATGGATTTGGGGCCCGAAGCGATAATCCAAATGGCTCGCAACATGGGGATCAAATCACCGGTTCGGGAAACTTTGTCGTCCGCATTGGGCGCTTCTGAAGCTACTCCGTTGGAAATGACAGCCGCATTTTCCGTGTTCCCCAACCTGGGGGTGAGAGTTACGCCGGTCTTGGTCCTGAAGATCACCGACGGGGCGGGAAATGTGCTTGAGGACAATACCGTGACGCCTCTGGATGTTGCCGAACGTGCAAGAAGTGACATTGAGCGTGGCATCTGTGTTCCTGCTCCAAAGTCGGTGGAATTGGAGCAAAAACAGGCTCAACGGCTGGTGGGTATTACCTCTGAACCGCAATCCGCTTGCAGGAACTCGGAGACGAATCGCGAGAATCTGCAGCGAGTGCTGAGCCCCCAAACGGCTTATCTCATGGTATCTATGCTCAGAGGAGTGACCATATCCGGAACGGCATCGCTTGTGAAGAAAATGGGCCGCACGGACCTTGCGGGAAAAACCGGGTCCACGAACGATTATGCCGATGCATGGTTCATAGGTTTTAATCCGACTTATACGACAGGAGTCTGGATCGGTCATGATACCCGAACTACGTTGGGGAAGAAAGAATTCGGCGGAAAAGCAGCTCTGCCCGTGTGGATAGAATATATGGCATATGCCTTGCGTAATGAGAGGCCGAGAAGCTGGTCGCCTCCGTCGGGAATCGAATTTGCCGGTTATCGGCAGCCGGGAAAGACCTCCCCTGAGAAATTACTTACAGCTTCGCCGCATTTTGCTCCGGGCAAGCAACTCAAGCCGGTAAGTCCGGTTGATGTGGTTCCAGCCCTGTCTGATGGAGGTCCGGATAGCGACTCGATGTCGTGGGGCCCCGCCACTTATGGAGCATTCTCTTACGACGGTGCTCTGCGGGTGCTCTCGCCGCGGGGAAAGACACTCGGAATTGCAGCGTATACTCAGGACGAAAAAGGAAACTTGGCGCTGCAACAAATCTCTCCCGGACGCGGTTTCAGGCCGGAGGGATTTGGGCTGGACCCATAGGCGAAATCCTGCGAAACCCTTGTACAGCATGGTCTGCCTCCAAAAAAGAAGAGCCCGACCGATCGAAGACCAGCCGGGCACTTGAAGTTCTTCTCATCATGTCAATCCATACTTAATTCTCAACGCCGTCATTCCCCGTTAGAAACTGCTGCGGAAACTCGGAGTATGAACGTCGGCGACACACATGATCTCCCGCTAGAGGAGCTTCTCGCCGCACGCGGTTAGGGTAATAAATATGATGTCCCAGAATCCGAACGTTCGAGGGTATGAATAGCAGCATCGTGATCGCCTAGAGCGGCCCTGAATCAATTTCGCGCTTGTCGCATCATGAATTTAGTAGAAGTACGGGGGTACTATGAAGTAAGGCCATAAGCGGCTCAATGGCCGTCGAAGAAACAAGTGAGAGGAAGGAGGAAGTCCATGAATCCAGAACAAATGGCAGACTGGGCTTGGTCACACGCTTGCGAGAAATGTCAAACTGAAGGCGATTGCGAGATAGAAGAGTGCCTGAATGCTCAGGAGGTCTCCGATTTTCTGAAGCGAGTAATCCGCTTCGAGGGCACAGATGCCTCAGGAAGTCCTGTGAGGGGCTGGTTAGTGCGCGATCAGATATAGGGTAATGTCGCGATGAAGCTGCACCTCAATGTCTGGTGGCTGCATGCCAAGATTGAGGGACCGAGAAAGGGATTATTCCAGCCAGATTGTCGGAGCCGTCACTTGTAACGAGAGTGACATTCCTTTCGCATCCGATTCAGGGACTCAGCAGCAGCCTTTGCAGCCTCCAGACGTCGTTTTTCGACCGATTCCAGGAGTTCCTGACACTTACCTTGGAATGAGTGAAAATGTTCTTTGCCCTGGTTTAGCAAGGTGACCATGAGTTCTGCATCCTCGCACCAGCTAGCAACCGAATCCAGCGCTGGCAGCCGTCCGTCATCCATCGTATTTAGCATGGCCTTGAATGACTTGGACATCCTTTTCTTGAGGGTTTTCGCAGGTGAATCCACTTTTGTCACTCCTTTGAGAGCCCATCCTTTGGGTTTTTCTTAAGCCATAACCCTTTATGATCTTTGAGTGGGAAGAATGGAACAATAGTTGATCCCGCATGCCGTTCCCTTCTTGGCTTACGTTCAATTAGCTTGAAGAGTTCTTGGTGAAGTAAACGCTCTTTTTATTACTTCTTTATGAATCCAAAGTAGAAGGAAATCAGAAATAACGCGAAGTGTATGAAGCCTCGCACTCCCAAAAACTCCGGGGTCATCATGAGTCCGAAGAAAGGAACACTTATGTTATACCACGAAAGATACCAGCTCGCTCCAGCCGTGACAAAGAACGCGCCGGAGAGAAACTTACAAACATCCTTCCAGTTGATTCTCATAATTAAGGCGTACCATAAGGTGGACTGCTCTGTCCACCTGAATTCTAGTGAACTATGGGGACACCATGCCCAATCTCAATAGCGAGTTTGCGCATTGGAATCTGCCACCGAAACTCGGAGTATGAACGTCGGCGACACACATGATCCAGCGCTACAGGAGCTTCGTTCCGCACACGGTCTGGATAATGAGAAAGGTGTGCGCAGAATCCATAAGGAGGGAACGGCTTAAAATCATAGGAGGTTTTGGGGAGAGGTCTGGGGAGGCCCTTTTTGCAAAAAGGGCCTCCCCGGTTACTCTTCACGAAGCTCATAGATTTTGCAACCGGCTCTGTCTCCGCTCCGCCTACAGAGAGACCTCCTTGAATGATTTGAGGTAGCGCCTTGTAAGCTCCTGGTAGATCGCGAGGCCTTCCGCAATTCTTTTGAGATGCTCGGGACCGGCCGCCTTAATCACCCTTGCCGGCGACCCCACCGCTACGCTTCCTCGCGGAATTTCGGTCCCGAAATCAATGAAGCTTCCAGCTCCAATAATGCAGTGAGAATTGATCTTGACCCCGTCGCCAACGACAGAGCCCATTCCAACGAGCACGTTTGAATGGATCTCGCATCCATGGAGAATGCATCCATGTCCTACGTGAGTATCCGGATGGACAGTTGTTGCTTTGTCGGGAAATGTGTGGACAACACAGTTCTCTTGGATATTTGACCCCTTTCCAACCTTCACCGAGCCGATATCACCTCGGAGTACCGCACCTGCGCCAATGTAGCACCCCGCTTCGATCATCACGTCTCCAATAAGCACGGCCAGTGGATGCACAAAGGCTTCGGAGTCTACCCAAGGCCTTTTTCCTTCAAATTCGTACAAAGGCATGCACATACCTCGATGTTTGCCGGCGGCGAAAGCAGGGGCGCCAAAATGTTCGCTCTGCTTCGCCTCTCCCGGTTCCGAAATCATCCCAGTCGGATGAGCCAATTTCCCTGGGAGGCACAACAATATCTAGTAATGTCTTGAAAGACAAACCTTCAATGCTTGAACCGCCGGCAGAGAAGCTTTTAACCCCGGCCATCGTCCTAGAAACCCAGAAGAAAGCGCGGGAAAATCATTCCTCTACGGGCATCTGAGAGCGTTAGATTTCAATCACATATCCATGAGAAGGTACTACGTGATAGGATTGGCTCTGAATTTTTCTCATGACTCGGAGATTACAAGAGCATTGTTTTTCAAACATTATAGATCCGTCAAAGGCTATTCACTCGTTTTGGCTGCCACGGCAATTTGGTCCGGGAACTTCATCGTAGCTCGGATACTTGCCAATTCAGTGCCGCCGGTGACCCTCGTGGTTCTGCGATCGGCCATAGCCATAATTGTCCTCTTGCCTTTCGTGATACGTCTATTGTGTGAGGAGATCGGCGTCATTCGCAAGCATGTCGGTTACATAGCTCTTACGGCGTTCCTTGGGGTGTCCGTATGTAACACACTTGTTTACATCGCCGCCGCTACCTCGACAACCTTGAACCTCACGTTGATCGCCATCTGTTCGCCTATTTTCACCATCGTGTTTGCTCGACTCTTCCTTCGCGATACTCTCACCATTCGGAGATTCATCGGTCTCATCGCCGCCACTTCGGGAGTTGTCTTCCTCATCACTGACGGCCAGCCTTCCCGCTTGGCACATTTAACTTTTTCTGAGGGGGACTTATGGATGTTGGGTCAGGCAGCATCTTTTGCGATGTACAGCATTCTCGTTCGGAAGAGGCCCGCGGAACTCCATCCCCTCACATTCCTCTTTTCTTTGTTCGTCTTGGGCCTGCTATTGTTGCTGCCGTGGTTCGCCTGGGAACTGTCTGGAACACATGGGATAGAATTTTCTCCCACAACTGTGGGGGCGATTCTCTATCTGGGTATTGGCCCATCGCTTTTGGCTTACCTGTGTTGGAATGAATCTGTTGCGATCATTGGACCTAGTCGAGCCGCATTTGTTTATTATTGTCTGCCGTTGTTCAGCGGCGTTGAAGCACTTCTGTTATTGGGCGAACCGATCACCGCAGTTCATGCGCTAAGCGGGGCCATGATTTTGGGTGGCGTCATTTTCGCGACACGAGAATAAAAAGTGTTTTCTGGGTAGCGTAATCGGAGGACATAACACCAATATCATGTTGACGTGTCAGCTGCTTTTTCTTACCACTGCTTTATCGTTTGCAGCCCGAGCAGGTTGGTCCCCAGCTATCTCCACCATGGCACGCAGAGTGGTGTTCAGTCTATGGGACCTATTTTCATTCCGCGGGACCTGAACATTGAACCCCGGGAAATCCACTGGAAGTCGCTGCCGCGAAAAAAAGGTATTATGTCCCTCGAAATCTATGTGTCATGATTATATGCCCATTCGGGTTGACAAACTGGGACGGCTCCGCGCTCTAATCATCAAAAGTCTCAAAACGGACTGACTTCCGTAAATTCTTCAAACCGTGGATGGCAAGCATTCGGCCGAAGAGATTTAATAAACTCGCGAGTGGCAGTCCCCGTGCGAAATGAGACAGTGTCTTTTTGGCTCGTGCAATTCGCGGGCTAGGACGTCATGCCGTGCTTCTGACTATGTAATACGAGCCGTATCACTCGTAAAATATCTCTTGTCGGCGTGATCACTCGGGACTCGGCCAAAGTTCCGACAACAGGCCTCTCTTTTAGGTTCGAGCGAGCATACCATCCGCCAAAGCAGGTTCAATCGCCTAAACAAGGAGAAAAAATATGTTGGTAAATGACTGGATGAACTCGCCTGTAGTTACCATTAATACCAATGAAACCTTGCAGAAGGCCGCCAGTCTCATGGCCGACAAGAAGATTGGAATGTTACCGGTCCTGGACGAAGGAAAACTTGTTGGAATTGTGACGGATCGGGATCTGAAAAGGGCTGCGCCATCCTCCATCGAGTTTTTGGAGGTAAAGGAGTTGGTCTATCGACTAGCCCAAGTCAGAATTGAACACATCATGACCCGCAATCCAATAACGTTGCTGCCAGACACCACTCTGGAGGAAGCGGCTCCAGGTTCTGCGAAAACACAACATCTCGGGTTGCCCTGTTCTAGATCACGAAGGGCAACTGGCGGGCATAATCACTAAGAACGACATTTTCACAGCCCTGACCACGGTCATGGGGCTCCCCGACAGAGGATTGCTGTTTGGCTTCATGCTGGAGGATCGGCACGGCTCCATCAAAGAAGTCACTGACATTATTGGCCAATTTCATTGCCGACTGATCAGCATCCTGACCACGTATGAGAAAGCCCCCACTGGCTACCGCTACGTCCACATAAAAACATTTATAGTGAGCGGCATAAAACGTCGCGCTGAAGAACGCGACTAACGAGCAGATCGGGGCTATGAGACTCCCCACTGATTTCTTCGGGGAGGTGTTGGCATGCCGAGGCTTGGTCTGAGGGTGGGGAAGGCCCAGATGGAGGAGTTAAATCAAGAGTATCAGGTGGCAAGGGGGCGCAAGGATTTTGATATGACGCAGGGTATTCAGGGGATGCTCCCTGGTAAGTAAGGGCATGGCGGAACGTCGGGCAGCCCAGATAGTCGGAGTCGGGCGGAGAACCTTGCAGGACTGGATTTTCAGGTATAGAAGAGGCGGGCTCGAAGCATTGGTGAAGGGGCCTACCCTGGATGAAAGCCGAAATTGACCCAAGCGCAATTTGCAGAGCTTGATCACATCATAGAGCAAGGGCCAGAGAACGTAGGCTTGGACACGGGCGTTTGGACAGCCCCACTTGCTGCGGACCTGGTCAAGAAGCTGTTTGGTGTTCGCTACCACCCCGATCATATGCGGCGCATTCTTCGCCGGCTCCGGTTCAGTGTTCAGTTGCCCACAAGAGAGCTTTCCCGAGCAGATCCAGAGGAACAGGCCAGGTGGCTCGACCATGAACTGCAGGGAATAAAAAAAAAGTTGAAGAGGAAATGCGGGGTTCTCATCTACCAGGACGAAGCTTCATTCGGCCAAGCCGGCTCACTGCATCGAACATGGGCCAGAACGGGTAAAGGCACCGTAGTTAAGAGTTTTCCTGGTCGCAAAGGTGCCAAAGTCATGGGAGCGGGACGGGTTGGTGAAGACCCGGGCTGGCATTTCCGATTCGTGGAGAGATATAACACCGACACCTTTCACTGTGTTCATAGAGCAATTGCTCTGTTACTACAAAGGCAGAAAGATTCACCTGGTGGTGGATAACGCACCCTGGCACAAGACGAAGGCTATCCGCAGGTGGTTGGAGGAAATCAAAGACCTCATTGAGGTCCATTTCCTACCCAAGTATTGCGCCGAAACTCAACGGTGCGGAATACATCTGGAAGGAAACCCGGAAATGGGCTTCTCACAACCGATTCTTCGGCACCTTCAAGGACCTTAAAGACAGTTTGTTCCGAAGATTCAACCGCTTCCAGGGTAATCCGGGGTCTCTCAAAACCCTGGTCCCACACTTTGCTTAGGCGCTGGATACAATGCCGGTTACTATAACATTGCCAGAGAAAAGCTCCCTATGCTGAAAGAAGAGCTGGGGCGCAAGGCCAAGATACTCTATATGGTGGATCTCCGGGCCAAGACAGCGAGACTTACGCCAGTTATTGATGGTGGAGTGCGTCAGCCCCAAGCCTTGTGGTTTGGCAGCGGAGAACAGCCAGAAACCAGCAGCAGTCCCGCTCTTGGAGCTAGTCAGTTTGACGCCGTCCTGCCCGCAGAGATTCAGACTTGTCACTCGGCTTTCAGCTTGGTTGGATCTCCACTGGGCACCCCCAATTCCCGTGCCATCAGCACGCTGCGCAGCGGCATTCCAGAGCGAGCTCTTGGCAGCTCCTCCATGAAGACGACCCCGGACAGCGGGACTTCCTGCGTGAGATTGGTACGGATGAAGTTCTCGATCTCGATGCTCAGTTTCTTGGAGGCATGAAAAGGCTCTCTGAGCCTCACAAAGACTTTGAAACTCGCCTTTTCACCTGGGGCTTTCACTGCTATTACCGCCGACTCGGCTACCGCCTGGTGACCGGTCAGGATTTGTTCCAATTCGTATGGACCGGTGTCCTTCATCCCCACCTTGATCAGGTCGTCGTTCCGACCGTCGTAGAAATAGTAGCCTTCTTCGTCTTTCGTGACCATATCTCCGGTTAGAAACCATCCTTGAAATCGAAAGTGCTGCTTGTAGCGGGACTCGTCTTCCCACAGTCCCACCATGAGGGACGGCCACGGACATTTCAGGGCAAGTTCACCCATTGTAAACTCCGGGAGCGCCTCTCCTTCATCATTAACGACGGCTGCCTCGATCCCGGGAACAGGTCGCCCCATGCTCACCGCCTTGACCCTTGTCGAAGAGAAGTTCGCGATGCAAATCATCCCTGTCTCAGTCATCCACCACGTATCGTGAGGAGTGAGATTCAAATTCTGTCTGGTCCAATATAGCTGCTCCGCACTCAGGACTTCGCCCACCGTGGAAATGTGCCGAAGGCTCGTTAGGTCGTACCGTCGTGGGAGATCCTAACCGGCCTCCATGAGCCTTCTTATGGTCCGGGGCGTGGTATACCATACCGAAACCCTGTGCCTTTCCAGTGTCCTGTACCATGTCGAAGCAGACAAGGGGTCTCCCTGGACGACGGACGTGATGCCGCACAACCATGGCGCAAACGCTCCGTAAACGATGCCGGTCACCCACCCCGGCTCCCCTGAGTCAGTCCAGAGTATGGTGCTGTCTGTCACGTCGAGAACGTACCCGTGCTGTCACGAGATGCCCAACCATCGCTCTGTGGGCATGGACAACGGCCTTTGGGGGCCATACCGTCCCCGACGTGGTGAATATCATGTATAGAGGGGTATCGTCGCTGACCCATCTGATGGTTCGCCTCTTGGGCAGATCCTTCAACTCATCTTGTACAACGACCTCGCCGGTGAAGAGATCGAGCTTGCCACCTGCCGTAAGAAACACATGCTCAACGCAATCCATGGCTTGCAAGGGCAGGCCTTCAGCCAATGCCGGATGGGTAATTATCCCCCTCGGTCTGGCGCTACGAATACGAGCATCGATTTCATCGAAGCTGGAAGAGGGAAAAAGAACGCAGAATATCGCACCCAGGCGTGCACAGGCCAGAATTGCGAAATAGACCTCGGGACAAGGGGGGAGAAATACAAACACCCTGTCACCTAGGGTAATACCATATTCGATCAGGAGATTAGCCCACTGGCACGATATTGAGCTCAAATCCCCATAGGTAAAATGCTGGACCTTGCCGTCTTTTTCGAAGATCAAGGCCCTGCGGTTGCGCCGGGTCTCATCATCTGCCCAGCGGTCCACCGCCTCATGAACTATATTTAATTTGCCGGTTCGATGCCAGGTGAACTCCCGGTGTGATTCTTCCCAGGTAAAACGCTGGTGAGTCTCTGTGTACGATTTGAGATTGGCATCCGGGTTTTCCGCTGGTATTTTAGCTTTGATCATGGCCCCCTCCTCAGTATTTCAGACCCAAACACCGAACTTGCTGTGAATGCGCCGGACTGCTTCAAAGAGTTGCTGAATTTTTGGGGACATGGGCAGCTCCGGCATCTCGATGGCTTCGTCTTTGATTAGCGCAAAGAGCACTTCCTTTACGCACGCTGGCAAAGCGGTCACGTCATAACCTCCCTCCAGGGCCAGTAGAATGGGAGGATCGTTTACGGTCTTGCCCAATCCCACAAGAAGTTGAGCAAGCTTTCCGAAGCAGGCCTGGGTGAGGCCCGTGCAGCCCATGGAATCCATGTGGTGACCATCAAACCCCGCTGCCACCATAACCAATTCGGGCCTGTATCTCCTCATCACGGGCTCAAGGATGCTCCGGTAGAGCGCCACGATATCTCCATCTTCGATGTCCCTGGGTAACTCCACGTTGATGGTGTACCCCGCCCCTTCTCCTTCACCGGTTTCGTTCGAATGACCCGTCCCGGAAACCATCCCAAGACATGTGAAGAGAAATAGAGGACCTCTTTCTTTTCATAGAATATTTGCTGAATTCCATTGCCATGGTGAATATCCCAATCCACAATAAGTATTCGTTCCACGCCGTGGCGACTCAGAGCGTACTGGGCTGCAACGCCTAGGTTGTTGAAAACGCAGAAGCCGCTTGCTCGGTTGGGCAGCGCATGATGGCCCGGAGGACGCACAAGAGCAAAGCAGGCATCGCACCGACCCGAGAGTATGGTCTGTAGCCCTTTGATACATCCTCCCACGGCCAAGTACCCGGACAAATAGGATTGCGAGTTTACCGGGGTATCAGCGGCCAGATAAGTGAACCTCCTCTCCGCTGTCCTCAGGACGCTACTTATGTAATTGGGGGCATGGACGAGCTCCAAATCTTCCAGTGTCGCCAGCTCAGGGTGGATGGTTGCCACGGTGTCGCCGAACTCCCTGTCCAGCATCTCGTAGATCGCCCGGAGGCGGTCCGGATGGTCGGGGTGCACGAGTCCCGGCTGGTGCAACAGGTATCTGTCGTCGCGGACAATGCCCACGTTGGCTGACATTTCGGTGATCTCCAGCGGCCCCTTTCCTCGGAAGAAGGAGCGATCCACATCAAATCACGGGGAACGGAAAAGCCTCCTCTCACCAGCCCATGCGTCAGACAACCTTTATACGGTCTGAAATAAGTCTTTCTATAACCGATGGGTCAGCGAGTGTGGTCACGTCACCTAGGCTTTCCACCACCCCAGATGCTATCTTCTGCAGCAGACGCCGCATGATCTTTCCGCTACGGGTCTTTGGCAAGGCGTCCGCCCATTGGATGGCATCAGGAGATGCAATGGCTCCGATCTGTTTTCTTACCAGTTTTATCAATTCGCTCTTCAATTGGTCTGTCTTCGGGACTCCTGTGTTCGGTATGACAAAGGCGTAAATTCCCTGACCTTTTATGGGATGCGGAAAGCCCACTACCGCAGCTTCTGCCACACTCTGGTGGAGCACAATGGCAGATTCAAGTTTCTGCCGTCCCGATTCGATGACCCGAGACATTTATCACGTCATCTATCCGCCCTGTGATCCAGTAGTAGCCTTCCTGGTCCCTCTTTGCACCATCTCCGGTGAAGTAGAGTCCGGCCTTTTGGACAAAGTAGGTCTTTCTGAATCGTTCGTGATCTCCGAAGATCGTCCTTGCCATTCCAGGCCAGGGCCGCCTGATGAAGAGAGCACCCTCTTGGTCCGGGAACTGGATTTCTTCGCCGGTTTCGGGATCTAGGATCACCGGATCAACTCCGAAGAAGGGGAACGAACAAGAGCCGGGCTTGAGAGGGCCTACGGCAGGCAGCGGCGTAAGCATGTGTCCACCCGTCTCGGTTTGCCACCACGTGTCGATGATGGGACACCAATTGCGTCCAATGTTTTTGAAGTACCACCTCCATGCCTCAGGATTTATAGGCTCGCCAACGGTGCCCAGGAGCTTGAGAGAGGAGAGGTCATGCTTTGTGACATGGCTAGTCCCCTCTTTGGCAAGGGCACGTATCACCGTGGGAGCAGTGTAAAATTTGTCCACTTGGTATTTGGCGACGATCTGCCAGTAGCGGTCGAAATCCGGATAATTGGGAACGCCCTCAAACAGAACCGCGGTGTACCGATTGATCAGGGGGCCGTATACCGAATAAGTATGACCAGTTATCCAACCTATGTCTGCGGTACACCAGAAGGTCTCTTCTTCCCTCAGATCGAACACCAGTTGTGTGGTCATAGCTGCAAATACCAGATACCCCCCGTGGGTGTGGACTACTCCCTTGGGCATCCCTGTACTGCCGCTGGTGTAGAGAATAAACAGCGGGTCCTCGGCGTCCATGTGCTCCGGCTCCACGTAGGACGGCAGAGAGGGATCCGCCATGGCCTCATGCCACCAGATCTCCCTTTTCCCATCAAGACGGATGTCGGCTTTGCAACGAGAGACGACAATCACAGTCTCGACCTGAGCAAGCTGTTGCAGTGCTTCGTCCACATTTTTCTTGAGAGCAAGTTCTTTGCCCCCCCTGTACCCCCCGTCAACGGTGACCACCACCTTAGCTCCACAATCCTTAATGCGGTTGGCTAGAGATTCGGCGCTGAACCCCCCGAAAACTACACTGTGGACTGCTCCAATTCTTGCGCAAGCCAGCATGGCCACCACAAGCTCGACGACCATGGGCATATGAATGATGACCCTGTCACCTTTCTTGACCTCTCTTGATTTGAGGACCGCAGCGAACTTATTGACTTGTCGGTAAAGATTGAGATAGGTCACCACTCTTGATTCATCTGGATTATCGCCCTCCCAATAATAGGCCACCCGATTTTTCAGTCTGGGCAGATGTCTGTCGAGGCAGTTGTAGCTCGCGTTGAGCACACCCCCGCCGAACCACTGGATCACGGCCTTGTGGAAATCGTACCCGAGGTACTGAATCCCACTGCTTGTACCACGAGAGGTATTTTATAGCCTGCTCAGCCCAAAAATTGTCCGCGTCTTCCAAGGATCTCTTGTAGAGGTCTTCGTACTGTTCCTTGCTGCTTATGTACGCAAATGCCGGTAATGCGCCAAATGTGCTCCGTACGATTCAATCGCCTTTGTCATCACGGACTCTCCTCAGTGCCCTGCCTCACGTACGCGCTTCACGTTTCATTAGGGTTACGGGTTAGCCCACCAAAAGCAATCCGATGAAACAACATGCGATCATGCCTGCGTCTCCTGCCCGGCTATGATCTTGGCTTTGAGCGACAAAGCTTTGCTCAACTCAGCCGCCTCATCAGCCTCGATTCCGAACACCCGGACATACGCATGCCTGTATCCTTCCGGAGCTGTGTCGAACGAAGTTAATATACTGGCTATGCGACCACCGTGTCCTCTGATAATGTCGGTCACTTCCTTCAATGACCCCGGCCTGTCTTCCAATTCGAAAGCAAATTGCACTCCTTTTTCCGTGAAACCGCACATGGCGATGAGGGCTCGATACAGATCCGCCCTTGTGATGATCCCAATTACCGCTCCATCAGGGTCTATTACTGGTGCACCAGGGATCTTGTTGTCCAAAATTCCCCTTCACCACCTCTTCCATTGTATGATCAGGGCCCACGGAAATGGGGTTAGCATTCATAACATCGCTCACCGTCAAGGAAGAGTCACCCACCATCCATTCCTCAAGATGCTTGAATGGGGAATCCAGGCCCAGAGCCTTCTTCATATCCCGCTCCGAGAGCACTCCAACGAGTTTACCATTCTCTAACACCGGCAAAAAACGAGCCTTGTGGATCCGAAAGCGATGCAACGCTTTCTTGATTGGATCGTTTGCGTCAACGGTTACGACTTCCCTCTTCATCCAGTACCCTGACAATCATGGCTCGCCCCCTTTGTACCAGCGTTAACACAAGGCAGCTATGCACACCAACTTTTCCCCGCCCTGTTTCATGCTCGGCCACGTAGCCCCGACTATAGCAGCCTACGCCACAAAACCCTCCTGCCATCAATTCCCACTCATTCGGGGTAAACCAGGCAGACAATGTCCATGGCAGCTGATAACCAAGAGACGGTCAACGAGTGGCGGTGTCCAAATAAGACCAACACCTCTTTTCGCGATCCCGCGATTCTTGCCTTCCTTATCGAAAAACCACTCATTAACTTCCTATTTTATTAGACAGATCAGGATGAAAAAAGTAACCCAGACGATGCGTTCCAGTTGCTTCATTGACCTTCGATAGCAGCGGTAAAATTAGTGCCGCAAATGGCTGTTGCTATAAAGACCTGTAAGGAATTGTGGAGAGCTAATATTACCCATTTCTAAGGGAGCGGATCTTCTTATACCGCTTCGCCAATATTTTCGGTAATGGTTCACCGGGAGAGGCTGACGAGTGAAGGGTGACAGAGCCCTTCCCGATGTGCTGTGATTGACTGAACGAGAAAGTCGAAAGGGTTTCTTTTTTGCATGATACAGGTCCGAGTGACGGTGAGGAGTCGAGCGGTCAGCGCCTCACCGCTTTGGGACTGGTTCCCGAAGCAGATTTTTCGCCACTGGACTGCTGGGCGTATTCCACGCTCGGCGGAGTTGTTGGTAGGTTCCACTCCCTGATGATCCACGAAGGTGAACAGGTGGTTCCAATGCTTGAGGAGCCCTCGTGCAGTACGTGCCACATCGTGATCCGAGGACAGCTCGTAGGTTTGAAGACAATTGCTGATTCGTGCCCTTATGGGGACCGATTTTGTGACAAGCGTCCGCCTGTCTACATGCCCGTCTTTGAAGGCATGCCAGAGGGCAAACAAGCGACCGATTTCAGCGAGCATCCATCGTGCGAACCGCACGCCATCAGGACTCCGGCAGGCATGTTTGAGACCCTTGAGGCTCCTTATGATATGGGCCCAACAGATCTGTCTTTTCCCCTTGTGGTATGCGTTGTAGGCCGAGAACATATCCGAACAGATGATCCCGTTGAAGACTTCGCCGAGGACTCCTTTGAGCACTTTTGCTCCCCTGGAGGCTGCCAGCGTGAAGAATGTCATGGCAGGGGCCACGAAAACCCAAAGCCAGATCCCCTTGCCCATACTTTTCCAGCCCGTCTCGTCCACATTGAGGATTTCTTGTTTGGGCAGAGCCTGTTTGATTTCTTCACAGCATGGTTCAAGGGCCTGAGAGACTTCCTCATGAAGTTTGCACACGGAGCCGAGGGAGATGTCAACCCCAAGAATGGTCCGAGCAAACTCTTGACAGCCCCTTCGGGTCATCCGATGCATAGCGGTAAGGTAGGCCAAAAGAGCAGCAAGCCTGGGACCGAAGCCGGATCGAGCTTGAGGAGGAACATCCGCCCATGTGACGGCACCGCAGGCACATTCCAAACAACGCAGCTTGTATTCGGTGATGTCCGGTTTGACCTCGGGAATCTCTATCACCTGGCAACGAAGGTAATTGCCCAGCACACGGCTGCCATCCACGCCAGGGTGAAAAGGTTTGTGACAAATCTCACACGACTCGGGAAGAACCTCCTGGACCAGATCAACCTTCTCAATGGGAACCAGATCCCTGTTCGTCCCCTTGTGACCCGGTTGACCTCCAGGCTTGCGATGCCTGGATTTCTTGCGGCGTCGTATTGCCGGTCTGCTTGATGGACCGTCCGAAGAAGGTGGTTTGGAGGAATTGGAAGAATCTTTGGTCAGCAGAGCCACCTTGCGCTCCAGCTCTTCGATTCTTGCGCTCAGTTGCAACAGGAGCTCGACTATTATCTCCCTATCGCCGTATGCGATGGCTCTGGCTTCTTCCCGTGTCATAAGAAAAGCCACTATCAGGACAGACCACTCTGGCAAGAGAAATTTGAAAAACCTCGCGATATGGCGCGACTACAAATCAGCGTCGGAGGTCAAAACGGCGGAACAAAGACCAAACTGGGGGGATGACTCAATTCTCCCGGCGAACGGTTACTATTTTCGTAACATGCTTTATGTGAGCTGTCATTGCGAGGAGTGAAACGACGAAGCAATCTCAATGGTGAAAGATTGCTTCGGGCCTGACGTCCCCGCAATGGCAACAGTCGGCCATGTTATGTTTTTTATAGCGAATTGGTATTAGACCTCCACAAGATGGTGGTTCGTCATCTCAAACGAAAATAGGGCGACTTTGACAGCATGAGTCAAGAAGAAGCGATGCATTTTTGACCTGTCCCTCAAAAATGATCCGGCTCCTAAGTTGGGATAGAGTAGGGCGTGGACTAAACAGCCAGGTCACACCGTTCAGACTGGCCATAGGTAATGGTTCACCGGGAGAGGCTGACGAGTGAAGGGTGACAGAGCCCTTCCCGATGTGCTGTGATTGACTGAACGAGAAAGTCGAAAGGGTTTCTTTTTTGCATGATACAGGTCCGAGTGACGGTGAGGAGTCGAGCGGTCAGCGCCTCACCGCTTTGGGACTGGTTCCCGAAGCAGATTTTTCGCCACTGGACTGCTGGGCGTATTCCACGCTCGGCGGAGTTGTTGGTAGGTTCCACTCCCTGATGATCCAGGAAGGTGAACAGGTGGTTCCAATGCTTGAGGAGCCCTCGGGCAGTACGTGCCACATCGTGATCCGAGGACAGCTCGTAGGTTTGAAGACAATTGCTGATTCGTGCCCTTATGGGGACCGATTTTGTGACAAGCGTCCGCCTGTCTACATGCCCGTCTTTGAAGGCATGCCAGAGGGCAAACAAGCGACCGATTTCAGCGAGCATCCATCGTGCGAACCGCACGCCATCAGGACTCCGGCACGCATGTTTGAGCCCTTTGAGGTTCCTGATGATATGAGCCCAACAGATCTGTCTTTTCCCCTTGTGGTATGCGTTGTAGGCCGAGAACATATCCGAACAGATGATCCCGTTGAAGACTTCGCCGAGGACCCCTTTGAGCACTTTTGCTCCCCTGGAGGCTGCCAGCGTGAAGAACGTCATGGCAGGGGCCACGAAAACCCAAAGCCAGATCCCCTTGCCCATACTTTTCCAGCCCGTCTCGTCCACATTGAGGATGTCTTGTTTGGGCAGAGCCTGTTTGATTTCTTCACAGCATGGTTCAAGGGCCTGAGAGACTTCCTCATGAAGTTTGCACACGGAGCCGAGGGAGATGTCAACCCCAAGAATGGTCCGAGCAAACTCTTGACAGCCCCTTCGGGTCATCCGATGCATAGCGGTAAGGTAGGCCAAAAGAGCAGCAAGCCTGGGACCGAAGCCGGATCGAGCTTGAGGAGGGACATCCGCCCATGTGACGGCACCGCAGGCACATTCCAAACAACGCAGCTTGTATTCGGTGATGTCCGGTTTGACCTCGGGAATCTCTATCACCTGGCAACGAAGGTAATTGCCCAGCACACGGCTGCCATCCACGCCAGGGTGAAAAGGTTTGTGACAAATCTCACACGACTCGGGAAGAACCTCCTGGATCAGATCAACCTTCTCAATGGGAACCAGATCCCTGTTCGTCCCCTTGTGACCCGGTTGACCTCCAGGCTTGCGATGCCTGGATTTCTTGCGGCGTCGTATTGCCGGTCTGCTTGATGGACCGTCCGAAGAAGGTGGTTTGGAGGAATTGGAAGAATCTTTGGTCAGCAGAGCCACCTTGCGCTCCAGCTCTTCGATTCTTGCGCTCAGTTGCAACAGGAGCTCGACTATTATCTCCCTGTCGCCGTATGCGATGGCTCTGGCTTCTTCCCGTGTCATAGGAAAAGCCACTATCAGGACAGACCACTCTGGCAAGAGAAATTTGAAAAACCTCGCGATATGGCGCGACTACAAATCAGCGTCGGAGGTCAAAACGGCGGAACAAAGACCAAACTGGGGGGATGACTCAATTCTCCCGGCGAACGGTTACGGCATCAAATCAGCCGCGAGTAATCGGGGGACATAATACCAATGTTGTGTTGACATGTCAGGTGCTTTTTCCCACCACGATGCTTCATCGTTTGCAGCCCGAGCAAGTTGGTCCCCGGCTATCTCCACCATGGTACTCGGCCTGGTGTTCAGTAGATAGGGCCTATTTTCATTCCGCGGGACCTAAACATTGAACACCGGGAAATACACTGAAAGCCGCTTCCCCAAGAAGACGGTATTGTGTCCCCCGAATTCCATGCTTACTCTCGCAAACGGCGTGTGCAGACGACTGTCAGTTGTCAGCGCAGATCGGTTCAACCGTGTATGTGGCAGAAGGATTTACTATCAGGCTATCATTCATGAAATTTCGGCCTATCAGGAGAGGATACTCGAATCCGGTTCGGTCCACCAAATTGACGTCGGAGGTTTTATGAACATTTCCGACGCAAATCGCCAAGCGAACTACCGGTCTGTTTTGAAACTGTCCGAAATGGCGCTTGATTCTTCTTACGCCAACTATCTTTTTCTCGATGACGGCTTCTTTTCCACTTCCATCAACTACACTAAATTTGACCCATTTTTCACCGTCTCTCTCGAATTCAATAAGATCAGGAGCGTGTAAGGAGCAGGTCACTGCTCCGGTGTCCACTTTTGCAGGCAGGACCAGTTGCCCTGGTTGTATGCAAGCCTTTTCTACCCATCCTACAACTTGTGCACTGTCTCCATATGCGGGAGACAGGAGCAAAAAAAATGAAGCCACGCTAATTGCTATTCCCAAAGAAGGATTAATCCAGTTAGTCATACGTCGAAACGCCTCTCTTGTAAGTGTTCGGCCCGAAATAAAGTCCCTTAGTTCCTGTCCAGAAGGCTGTGAATGGATAGTTTGGACCCTTTTCCCCACACTACGGAAACTGTCCACAGACCAGTTTATATCATTCAGCCTAACGGTGGCAAGCTTCGGAACTGCCTAAGAATGGACAGGATCTCAGGGGACATCCTATTGCAAATGTGGATTGCGGTCCAATTCATCTGGGAGACGGAGCCTGGCAGGCACCAAGACTTTGGTGAAGAAGTGGTCGTGGTCGGCCCTGGGCATGTGGGAAGTGCTTTCTCCTGACTTAGCGGGTAGCCGTGGCGCCTCCCGACTCGGGCGTGTGGCCCAGAATTTCGCTCCAGTCCCGAGTGAAACGGTAAACCTGCCCCAGCCCGTACAGGGAAAGGGTCATAAAAACCGTTTGGTCTGGGTCCTTTATCTTCTTGGTAACGGGGTCCTGTTCTCTGATCTCCGAATATCGCAGTAATACGTTCCAGCATTGAGGGTGGTAATTCAGCCCGAAACTTGTGAAATACGAGAAGTCGAACTGGTGCGTGTATTGATTCTCGAAGAAACAATCCAGGTCTGAAGTCAACTTTACCATGAGGCTCACGTTGGTCTGACGGTTCAGGTCCTCTTGGCGTTCGTCTTCGGTAAATTGGTGCAACACGCGTATCAGGTCACCCCGGTGATCCATAAGCCCCAAGTTGGCACTATACCTGCGCGCCCGGTTGAGGATCGGATCGTATTCCGCCTGAGCGGTAAGATCTATAAGAGAATGGGGCCTTAGCGTCAATTCGGCTCCTGTATTGGTCCAGCCGTATTGCAACAAGCGCGGCTTGTTACCTGAAATATCTTGGACGGTCCTGGACTCGGTGAAATCGTACCCTTGAGTAATACTCAACGTTATAAAGTCCAGATATTCGCCCGGTCCAACGCGACCCGTGAAAGTCTGGCGCATCTCTGCTGTGAGCAGACTCGCATGATCCAACCTATCGGTCTCATCGAAATAGGGATAGATCTGTGAACTCGAAAAAGGCCGGTATGTCCAGGAAAAACGAGGTCGAATCGTATGTTTCACTCTTTGGAATCCTAGGAACGAGCCAAGGTATACGCTGTCTACGTCCGTGAATGCGTCTGCATTGACCTGGTAAAGATCGGTCCGCAGGGCGTTCACGGACTTTACGCTTTTCTCACGCTCATAATAGTCTGCTGCATACGCCTTGGGAAAATAGGTCATAGACGGCTCTACCTTGAGGTAACGCCCTAGAGCGATAGGAAGACTGAGACGCGTATCCATCTGCAGACGGCTTCCCAACCACTGCTGCTGCATGCTTGGCGCGTAGAAATGGTCGTAAACGAGATTAGAGCTTATATATAGCGGACTATACGGGACCTGCTGGTTGAACGCAGTGCCGGTGACGATGGGCAGGTTCTGGACTGTGACCGCGTTGTTGGGCAGGTCGAGATTGTCAAAGTGTCTGGCCTCTGCCTCGAACAAGAAGTTGTTCAACTGCTTGTACAGGACCAAGTTTGACTCAAGATACCTTACCCTCAGGCGCCTGTCGAATCGGCCTCCCCAGAACTCGAAGTAGTCTCGGTCTGAAACCCAGTTTGCATTGGCCTTGAGCTTGACCTCACCAGTGAATTCCTGGTCATGTCGCCAAGTTACGTAGAAACGGTGGCTCTTCGGGATTGATTCCGGCCCGTATTTCCAATCGTAGGTATACTCACCGTAAAAGCGTCCCTCGAAGTCTTCATACGGAAAGTACCGGAACTCCAGCGAAGCCTGCGCAGCCCTGTTGGTGCAGATTCTGGGGACAATCGTGGCGTCCACGCTGGGAGAAATATCGACGAAGAACGGAAAACGCATGTCAAAGCCTCTAACACTGCTGTTAGCGACTGTCGGCATCAGGAAACCGCTCTGGCGCTTGCGTTTAGCAGGATACATCAGCCAGGGAATGTAGAAAACCGGGATGTCTTTGATGTAAAAAAAACCGTGCTTGAGCGTGCCATAACCCTCGAGGGTCACATCCAGGTTCTTGCCGGTGATTCGCCAATCCGGAGTAACCCCGTTGCAGGTGGTGAAGCTTCCGTCTTCCACAACGTATGTGGACTCACCTGTTTTCTCTAGTTTCTTACCCTCCAGATACACGTTGTGCCTGGTCAGGAGTAACTTTCCATTGTACAGGACACCGGTTGCTCCGGCGAGCTTGATAGTGATCTTTTCCGCCTCGATCACATCGCTCCCCATTCGGACGATCACCTTGCCCTTCGCGGTCAGTTCGCCGGTGCTGCCTTCGTAGGTAATGCTATCGGCCCGCAGTCGCATGTTGCCCTGGCTTAGTGTGACATTGCCCTCGGCAGTATACGTGTTTGTCTGGTAGTTCATCCCTAACCTGCCGGCCGATATCTCAATGGGAATGTCCGTGGGGAGAATGGTTGACTGCTGAGAGCTGTCGGCCGAGTTAGTGGACTTGGGCGGGGCTTCTTGAGCAGACACAAGTGATGCCCATAACACCACTGATAGTGCCAGGACGAACAGGGGGCCGTATCGAGCCGAGGGTCTCGCGGAATAATTTTCGGCAATAGGAATCGTGGCACGAACACCCGCACCCTGTGTCCCTCTCCCAGAGGGAGAGGGAATCGTAAAGCGGCTCCAGCTTTGCTCCCTCTCCCTATGGGAGAGGGTCGGGGTGAGGGCAGCAAAAAAACGTGATAGCCTGGATCGTGGCACGATTTGAACCTTACAATGAGTTTTGAGACACTTTCTTAAAGGTGCAGCAGATAGCGCATTGGTGTCAGTCGTCTCCGATTCCACAGGCCCGTCTCACCGGACCGATCATGTAAAGCGATCCAGCGGCAACGATAACGTCCTTTTTGGAAGCTTTTTCCAGAAGTATCTGAAAGCCTTTGGTAATGTCCTCGCATGAGGCTGCGGGGACGCCGCAAGCCCGGACCTGTTCAGCCAGCTCTTCCGGATCCAGTGCCCTATTTCCCTGAGGCGGAACACAGACCACTTCCCGAGCAATTGGAGCGATAATTTTGATCAGTTCTTCGTAATTTTTGTCCCGCAACATGCCCAGGAGCATGTAAGGCTTGATTTCAGGATAGAGCTGCCTCAACGTGCTCTTGAGCATCCGCATCCCCTCAGGAGTGTGTGCTCCGTCGATAATTACATCGGGCTCCCGCCGGAGAACCTCGAATCGCCCGGGAAATCGCGTTTTTCCGATGCCGTCACGGACAGCATTATCAGAAATCCGGTAGCCCTGGGTTCTCAATTCCTCCACTACCGCCACTGCCAGGGCCGCGTTCTTTATCTGGTGACTTCCGGGCATCGAAAGGGAGAGACCTTCCAGAGTGAGAGAACCTGATCTGTAAGTGAAACGGCCGGGTCCTGTCCTGATGCCCACGAAGGAACGGCCGAATTCCTTTACTGGCGCCTCAAGACCTCGGGCGGTTTCCAGGATGATTGCTCTCGCTTCTCGCCGGGCAGTCCCTGTTATCAGCGGAACCCCTCTCTTGATGATCCCGGCCTTTTCGGTTGCTATGGCGGGGATGCCTACTCCGAGGTAATCCTCGTGTTCACGTGATATATCGGTGATTACGGTAACGCAGGGTGAGACGGTATTGGTGGCGTCCAGACGTCCGCCAAGGCCGACCTCTATCACGGCCATGTCCGGAGCCACCTGGGCCATGCAGTCAAAAGCCACGGCAGTGGTGAATTCGAAAAACGTGGTCCGGTCGGGGTCGTACAAAGACCGAATCTTCTCAGTAGAAGCTATCAGAGCCTCTTTGGAGACCATCGCGCCGTTCAATTTGATACGTTCTCGAAAGTCATTCAAATGTGGCGAAGTATAAAGCGCGGCCCGCAGCCCTGCTTCTCGAAGCATTTCGTAGATGAGTGAAGATGTAGACCCCTTCCCGTTGCTCCCGGCCACGTGAACCACCGGGAACTTCGTCTGGGGATTGCCCAGCCTTTCCAGGAGCAGAGTGATGTTCTCCAGCCCCAAGAGAATGCCGAACCTTTCCATGCTGCACAGAAAGTCTACAGTCTTGTTGTATTTCTCGTCGAGGTTTTGCAGCGATGGTGAGGGCATGGATCAGCCTCCGCGGGAACTCGTGCTGTCCGGCGCTTTATAGCACACCACAAGACCCGCGTCAAGGATGCCTCGCCGCTAACACATTGTATTAATTATAATATCTCGCCAGAGGGATTGTGCCATCAAGTCCCCCACTCCGTAGCGCTTACCTGACCACATGTTCCCCCCTTTGGTAAAGGGGGGAAGGGGGGATTTTGATCTAACGCATTGAAAATCCCCCCAGATCCCCCTTTAGAAAAGGGGGACTTTGGCCCGTCGTTCGTATAGATTCCTGGGAATCGAACCTTCTCAAAGTGCCTCTTTCAGCCTGGCTATCATCGCGCTCCAATGAGATTCATCACGAAAAATCACGAGCCGTCCGCCCAATCCCACCAGTTCTTTCTTCTTCTTATCCGCTTTCATCTTGTATTTCCCGGCCAGGATGATGGCATTTTCCAGTGGCTTCTTCATGTGAACCGTCCCCACGATTTTCATTCTAGGGTTGTTTTCCAGCAGAATAGGGACAGTATCTATGACATCTTTTTCAAACCAGCAATCGAAATAAACTATCTTACTAAGCCTGCCCCGGAAGACCTCGGCGTACGGATCGTCTTTTTCGCTGCGCGCCAGCCAGTTGCCGATGGAGTTAAGAACACGACCTCCGCCGGAAAACCCAGCCAACACGATATTAGTCTTTTCTTTCCGCACATGCGGAAACACTGTACGGAAAGCCTTGAAGACACGATTTACCGTTCTAACGAGACGATCCGGTCTTTCACCCTTCTGAGGGGCCAGGGAACTCCAGCGATCTTTGCTCCTGGCTTCTGAAGGAGGGTAGGGCGTGTCGACGAACCCTACGAAGAGAAACGGACGGTTGGGCCTTTTCTCGGCGAGCAACTCCAGTTCCTTGCGAAACGCTGCATAATAGTCTTTGGAGTGCATTCCGTGGAAGTACAGGATTATCTCTACTCGATCGAATCGTCTGAAGTCGTAATTACCCACCATCCAGACATATCGCATGTCTTCATCCCATGGCGGTATCCTCCACCTCTGATACGGGACCCGCCCGGATGATTCACTGATCAACAGGTGGTCGTCCTCCAAAACGGGTATTTCACTCGTTCTAGCAACAAGGGGTGAGTGTGACAGGAGCGTGCACGAGCAAAGGAAGAAGGCGATTACAATGAGAACGGGTAGATGGAGGAAAAGCGGCAACCTAAGGCATGATTGAGCCGGGAGGATGAAACCGGACGAAGATACGTAGGTTTCCGCAGAAACGGACATGAGGACGAAAATCCCTCCACATGGGATTTCCCTCCCCAACGAGCGAATTCTAGCAATCTCTCAGGGCACTTGTCAACAAAGCATTGTGGCAATGCTTCGATAAGAAACGGTCTGAGCACGGTTAATCGGGTTGACCGTAGAACTCAAAAAAGGTTTTCATGATGAAGTCTACCGTGTCCTGATTGACGTGAAAATTTTCCCGCCCCTCCGTGAAAATCGGTTGGCCCATGAGCGGTCTATAGATGGTGGCAATCTCAAACGCCGGAAAATAGATGGCATTTTTATGTCGTGCGCAGAATTCGTCCGCCACAGCCCGAAGGGTGGACTTGGAGTTGCAGCTCGCGCTGATCACGTCGAGATCTTTACGAAACGTGGCCCAGAGGTGGACGGGAGAGACTGTGACAATCAGTTTACATGCGGGGTTATGAACGGCCATGATTGCATGAATGCGCTCCAGATTCTCGAGGTTCTCGGCATGCCTGCTCACCCGGAACCTATAGCGGCTCATGTCTCCGCCTTCGTTGACATAGGGGCCTGAGGGGAGGCAGATAACCGATCCATCCGATCCATCCTCCCAGATTTCGGTCAAGCCTAGAGTCAGAATGAGCACCTCCGCGCTCTCCAGAGCCTTGCGAGAGCATATTCGATGATGCCGGAAATCTGCTTCGGCCTCCTCGAAATTTTCATAGAGTATGATTCTGCGAAACGGATCCTGAATCTTTCCCGAGACCGGAGCTTGCCACCACCTCAGTGCCGGCGTCCACTCTTCAAAGGTGTACTCGAAGATCTGCCGCATAGAAAAAAGGTTATAAAGCCTCTCCCAGGCCGCGCTGGCATGTTTGGAGGCCGGATGATCGGATTCCTCAGTGATGTATGAAAACCCTTCGCGGAGCAACACGGTCTTGATTTCACGAGCAAAACAAGAACCCATCGAGGCTACGGGAGTCGAGCGACTAATCTCCAAGCCGGAGTTCCCGGGTGAAGGGTAAAATCCGTTGGGGGCGGGATTGTCGTACGAGCCCGGCCAAACCTGCCAGGGCTCGAAGCGGTGAAACGGGTGAACGTCGGAACCTGCCATTTTATTGTTAGGAGTTTTTTGGGGAGGGGTCCGGGGAGGACCTTTTTTGCAAAAAAGGGTCCTCCCCGGTTACTCTTCCCGCCTTCCTCCCCTCCTATGCGCCGTATTTGGCCTGTCTTTTTCCGTATGCAGTGATCAGTTTCATGAGGTCTTTTCCGGTGAATTGGCCCAAAGCTCCTCTGAGGCACTGGCTCTCGCCGAAGCCTTGAACGTCTGGATTGGACCGTGTGACACCGGGTGCCCAAAAGAGGAGCGGCACGGGATGCCAGCTATGTGACTTCAGTACCGCCGGCGTGGAATGATCGCCCGTAACTACCAACACATCAGGATTTTGCTCCAGTATTCTGGGTATGATGGCGTCCACCTTCTCAATTTCTTTTACCTTCGCATCGAAGTCTCCGTCTTCGCCTCGGCTGTCCGTGTACTTGTAATGCACGAAGAAAAAATCATGAGCATCCCAAACCTTGCGGAGCGCTTCAAGTTGATCCTCAAGGTTGGTGAGGCCCTGGATAAGGTTCATTCCCACGAGGCTCGCCAGCCCTTTATACATCGGGTAAACCGCCAGCGCCGCCGCGTTGAGTTTGAACACGTCCTGAAAACTCGGTAAACCTGGCTCCGTAGACCATCCCCGCAGCGTGACCATGTTGGCAGGGTGCTGATCCCTGATACGTTCCCTGACTTTTTCCACCCACTGATTGACCAGATCGGCAGTGCGCCGGGCAGCGTCTGAATTCTCCTCAGGCACTACGGTAAGCGGTCTCAGTCCAGTCTTTTGCGGGTCCGTCTCGTTGAGAGACTGCGAGAGCCCCGGCCCTCTGAGGATCAAGACGAAACGGTAATCTCTAACAGGCTTAACTATCAGATCAACGCCCGGCAGAGCAATTCCCTCTATGAGGCCGACCATGCGTGCGCACTCCTCCGTGCTGATTCTCCCGGCCCGGCGATCGGTGATAACTCCATCCTGGTCTACAGTGCAGAAATTACCGCGCGCCGCCACGTCCTGATCAGTTAAGGTTAACCCTATGCCAACAGCCTCGAGGACTCCTCTCCCGATAACGTACTTCAGCGGGTCGTACCCGAAGAGCCCAAGGTGTCCCGGCCCACTCCCAGGCGATATGCCGATTCCCACCGGATGCATCAGTCCCAGCATGCCTTCTCTAGCAAGACGGTCGAGATTCGGCGTATTAGCGGCTTCCAGTTCCGTGGGGCCGCCGGCTTCCCGCGGCAGGCCTCCAAGGCCATCCATGACCAGCAGAACAATCTTGGTGTCGGCTTTCTGCGTGAGAGTCTTCATCAGATCCAGATCCGTCATGTTCCATCCCTCCACAGCAAAATATCAAAATTACCCGCCCTCTATCGGCTGCAATCGAGCCTTTCCGCCATCTAGAATCCTCAGCGTGTGCTGGTGGTTGTAACCCCCTGCTTCTCGGAAAGCTCTCCTGAACCGGGGTAGGTAGATCAGATCGAAAACGTGCTCTTTTCCGGGAAAGAGCTTCAGGACCAACTTTCTCAATCCGCTTATCATCTTTTCGGCTTCGGCTTGGCTTACGGACCGTGTCATTAGTACATGGACCAGAAGATCCGAGGCAATCCTGATCATCCTGATTCGACGGTTCTCTTCACGTACAAGCTCATTCGTCGTCTGCATCCGGGTCACCTCCCAGGTGAAGGATAACTGATTTCTCCTGCTAAACCAAGGGACTCGGAGAATTGTAGTGTCCTAATTGGGTCACCATGGATAGTCCTTACAAATCGCTACCCCCAGATTCCGGCCTAGGTCCAGATGGGTGGGCACGGAGGCCCACCCCCACGGCATTTCGTGGGGACCGGCGTCCCTGCCGGTCCATTTCCTGGAATCTTGGATGGCCGCAATGAAAGGCATTGATCTAAACTAAGGCGGGACACTGCCGGAAATTTCCGACAGTCCGCTTAACCCGTCGGGACGAAGACCGTCAAATGGAAACAGTGAGTCCCAATCTGCCGGACCATTTGACCCAGACCCAGGTTTCATTTTACACTGAGATCCGGATATGCTAGGAACTGGCCTTCACTCTACGATTGAACGTCGCGGGGCAGTGAAATATCGATGAATTTATTGAAACCAACCATCAAACTCATGCGGCCCACCCAGTGGATAAAGAATGGGTTTGTCTTGATGCCTCTTATCTTCAGCGGACGGCTGTTCGTGATGGAAGACGTCACTAAGGCCGTTGGAATGTGCCTGGCGTTCTGTCTGGCATCTTCTGCCACGTATATTCTAAATGATTACATGGACATGGAGCAAGATAGGGCCCACCCGCTAAAGAAGAACCGTCCCCTCGCCGCGGGGCTCATATCTCCCCCAAGAGCCCTTTCTGTTATGTTCCTGCTGATCGTCGCCATCTTCGTCCTGGCGCTGGCAGTGCATACTCCGCCGCGGGGCTTTATCTTTCTGGGCATTTACTTGGTCCTTCATGTGCTCTACTCGTTTAAACTGAAGGACTTGGTCCTAGTGGACGTGCTGACCATATCAGTGGGGTTCCTGCTCAGGGTGTTGGGTGGCGCCGCGGTCATCGGGGTCACGGTTTCGAGTTGGCTTCTGTTATGCACTTTCTCGGTGGCAATTCTCCTTGCCCTTGGGAAACGCCGCCACGAAGTCGTTATCCTGTGTGACGACGCTATTTGCCATCGCCCTGTTCTTGAAAACTACAGCGTATCTCTGCTCGACCAGCTCCTGCAGGTCGTCACTACCTCGACATTCATCTTCTATTGCCTCTACTCAGTGCGCGGCAACCCGGCCGGCGGGATTCATGCCGAGACCATGATGCTCACCATACCGCTGGTCACCTACGGGATTTTTCGTTACATGTATCTCATTTACCAGAAAGAGGACGGCGGCTCTCCCACTGTTATGCTTCTGACTGATCCTCCCCTTTTATTGTGCGCCATTATCTGGATGGCCGCGTGCATCGCGGTAATCTACTGGTGAGGCAATCTTTCACCGCGGAGATCGCAGAGAACGCAGAGGAATCCGGTTTCAATGCATTTTTTCGCATATGAGACATCGTGCATGCGCGTCTACAACATTTGGGAATTTTCATCGGGCACCCAGGGTATCCCAATGGCCGACATGGTTTTGTGTAAACCATCTTCTTGTCTCTGCGTTCTCGGCGCACTCCGCGGTGAATCCGCCTTGCCCGGTGAACAGTTACGTTCGTTAACGAAGGGAAATTTCGCGAGGAAGCGCCAATGTTAAGGATACTGAAATATGCTGTGTATTTCGTTTTTTTGGCGGGTGTCGGCATCCTGTTGGGGTGCTACATCCACGGTGTGAGATCCAACCAGCCCACGATCATGAGCGGCGTGGCATTCGTACGCGAACTTCCCTACGGTGAGCAAATTGTAGGTAGGATTGAGACGACGGTGTTTTCCTGGCAAGAGGAGAGGGATCTGAAGCGCTACCAGACAGAGCACCAGGGTCAGATTAAGATAGACCCTGAAATTCTGAAGAAACATCAAGAATTGTATCGCCAAGGCGGCTCGGTTAGATAACTTTTGGATTTATTATCAATAATATTCCTAGTCTAAAATAAAATATAAAACCATAACTTGACAATAGGGGTGCAAGGTGCTAGGGAACCTCCCCGTTGCCTGCATTGACTAGGCGACTGTCGGGACCCTACCCCCGAACAACGGAACCCCGGAAGCTACAGGGAGCACCTATGAAAGCGGACAAGACTGCCCAGGACACCGACCTGTCCAGCATCCCCGGAGAATTCAGAGAAAACTACAGATTCTTGAGCGAACTCATCAACTGCAAACACAAAAACAATTCCGCTGCACAATGCCTGGAAAAGGTCCTGGAACCTCGCCTCTCTCACCTCAGGGGCAAACTGAATCGCAGGCAGATCAGAATCCTGAACCTCTTTGTGAAAGACCTGGAAAATAACGAACCTGAATCTCTGATTCCCCCGGTTCCCGCGGAACTCGAGGCAGCGATACTGGTTAGGAAAAGATCCACCTGGCTCCCGTGGGAGGCCGAAGCGATCCGCAAAATCGAACGATGGCGGGAAGACCTGCTGTGTATCTCCCAGAATTGGGGCTCGGGGTTCCCTGCTTCCCACTCACCGAAATACCTGAGGAGATCGGCTGAGACCTCCGGATGATCACGTTAAACCTGGCGGCTTGGAGACCTTGCTCTTTTGCGGCATGTGCGGTGAATTCCTGGATATAGGCGCTACATTCACTGACATGAAGTAAATACAGCCGAGCATCCTTCATAGCGGAACCGCCTCCTTTAACACGCGTTCCCGACTGTGTGGATGCAGGGCTCTGGGGGCAACCACGTGGACCCAGCGAGCTTGGCCGCCTGGGCGCACTGTGCCACCCAGCCTGGCGGTAAGCCGCCCGAAAGTGTACGGCAGGATGTCGTCAGATTTGGTATACTAAAGACCAAAAATGCTCTCAACCTGGTGTCAGCGACTCAGCTTTCGCACGGATTGTTATCTTTCGCGGCCATGAGACCTGCCGCATTTTTCCATGGACTCTCTGAATCTTGTGGCCAATCGCACTGCCGCGGGGTTCCTCCTGAGGTCCTCCACCGAATAGATCATCTTGGTCACCCAGTTTGGATTTTCCCACGTGGTGCTCGGTAGGTTCTGTTGGCGGAGATCCAAGAAAATGTCTTCCTGACTGATAACCACTAATCGGGCAGGTGTGCCGAACAAGAAATCCAGGACTGCTGAATGGAGTTCTTCTGTGGGGAATTGAGATTCCGCGGCACGCTGTGCGGCATGATCAGCAAGTAAACCGTCCTGGACCAGCCTCTCGATTATCTTGGCCTTGTGCCAGGTACGATCCTGCCTGAATCTCTCCTCCGACGACTCATCAATCAGCCCTGTTTGCCTGCGCAGATCTATGTCACGGCCGCCCCAAAACCCAGCCAGAGTGGGTAAGTCATGAGTGGTGATGGAGACAAGCGCGCCCTCCGGATACGCATGACGAGGCAGTAAATTCCCCTCACCATCTCGCTCGAAATACAACAGCCTGTAAGAGAAAACTCCTTTGGCCATGAGTCTTTCTCTGAAATTAAAGGGGACTGTTCCCAGGTCTTCGCCGACGATAAGAGTCCGGCTGTTTTGGCTTTCCAGTGCAACAAGATTTAAGAGATCGCTTTCGTAATCTTGCACGTACACACCATCCACCGGCTTGCCCTCTGCGGGTATCCAAAACAGGTGGTGGAACTGCATCACATGGTCGATACGTAGCGCCCCACCGTGTTCGCAGTTCGCCTGTAGTTTCTTCAGGAAAAGCTCGTACCCGGCACTGCGCAGTCTGTCCCTGTCCGGCGGCGGGAATCCCCAATCCTGGCCCTTTGGTGCAAAATCATCGGGTGGTGCGCCGACTCTGAAGCCTTCGTGGAAGAATTCTCGCCATGCCCAGAAATCCGCGCCGTTGCGATCCACAGCCAGCGCCTCGTCATTGTACAGGCCGATGATCATCCCGCTCTTGAGAGCATGTTCCTGGACCTGCTTCAATTGCGAGTCTATCTGCCACTGCAGGTACATCCAGAAGAGGATCTCTTCCTGATTTTCTCTCTGAAATTCTCTTACCTCGTCGGACACGGGCCTGTGAAACTCTTCAGGCCAGTCCCGCCAGGTTTCAGCTTGGGGCAGCGCGCAGCGAAAATGCTCATCTAGCGCGCAAAACGTAGCGAAGCGCTCCAGATATACCCCTTCCGAAGCCTTAAACTCCTCAAAGTCCTTCCACCTGGAACCCCGGCGGTCGATTCTGCCGTGATTCTCCATGAAATCCGCGAAGGTCTGCTCTGAGTACCAACAATTTCAGGGCAGAGATCTCCTCGTAGTTCACGTGTTCTTCGTCTCGGAGTTCTTGGATCTTTTGACGAACTTCCGGGGAGTCCACTAACGATCTGGCAGCCGCGGAATCGACTACATCCGCAATGCCGGGCACATCGAGGTAGATGAAGTTGCGGAACAGACGGCTGGATGGAAGGTAAGGACTGCTGTTGTATGGTCTCCTATTAAAGAGAGCATGAAGGGGGTTGATCCCTACCGCGTCAACGGACAGATCATGCGCAGCCCAATCAACGATCTTCGTCAGGTCGGAAAAATCACCGATCCCCCAATTTGTTTTGGATCGAATCCCGTAAAGCGCCACTGAGATACCCGCGATCTTTTTGCCTGCTTCTAAGGCAGGCGGCACGTATGCTTTGGGCGGACAGATAATCCACAGACATGAAGCACTGAAGGTCCTCTCTGCAACGACCGCGTCAACCCGGACGTGATGTGATCCAAGGGCAAGCTCTCTTGGAAAGGCTATGGAGATCCGCAGCAGACCAGTCTCGTCGTCAAGGCTGAAGGATAAATGGTCGGAACCGACAGGGTGTTCGATCTCCTGCATCGCGCTGTCGGTCTCTGAGATTCTTACCGTGCCTGTAGGAGAGGCTAAATCGCTCTGCCTGATTTTTCCAGCGAAGTAAACCGTATGCCTATCGGGAAGATTATCTGTGGACACCACCAGGACCTGTGGGTTTAATTCCACCCGGTCCCTCGGGATGCAGATGCCTTTTGATTCAAGGATTCTGCGTGCGGTTTCAGGGTCAGTGTGACGGACCTTGCCGGCCGCGTCAAAGTAATGAGGCTCAATTCCACAAGCGTCCGACAGAATCCTCAAAGTTTTATAAACGGAAGACATTTTTGACTTTCTTCCCTGTGGCGCAGGCTTTCCAGCCTGCGACCAGGCGGACTGGAAAGTCCGCCCCACTCAACTGAATGCCTACTCCTCGGGTCTAATTTTCATTGACGGCATTATCTCTTAAAAGGTAATTAAATGGTAGGAGCCATCTTGGTTTGTTCGATGTTTCGGCCGGGCCCCCTTTGTTCCGGTCATTAAGTTTTAATCTTTAGATTCGAAAGTTAAGCAAGACCAAACAGCGTGGGCCGGAACGTTCTTTTGCACTACCCTGAGATAGGGAGATTGTCTTATGGACTTCAAGCTGACTGATGAGCAGCGTCTGATTAGGAAGGCAGCGCGTGACTTCTCTTCCAAGGAACTCGCTCCCAACGCCAGGGAATGGGAAGAAACAGCCACGTTTTCGCGTGCGGTTTTCGACAAAATGGGCCAACTGGACTTTACGGGTCTCTATGTTCCCGAACAATACGGAGGAACTGGAGTGGGAAGGCTCACCGCTGCGCTCATTTTTGAAGAAGTGGCCAAAGGCTGCTTCGCAACAGCCGTGTACCTCAGCGTTCATAACATGGTCACAAATCTGATCTACCAGTATGGCAATGAAGAACAGAGAGAACGCTGGGTCAAGCCCTTGGCCCTAGGCGAAAAGTTGGGCGCATATTCCTTGACTGAGGGTGAAGCAGGTTCGGATGCGGCCGCGCTGAGTACGTCAGCCGTGAAGACCGACCGTGGGTATGTCGTTAATGGCGCCAAGCTTTTCGTGAGTAGCGGTGAAGTGGCTGATATCTACACGGTTATGGTGCGGACCGACGAAAAGGAAAAACAAAAAGGGATCAGCGCGGTGGTAGTGGAGAAGGGCACTCCCGGCTTTTCCTTCGGGCCTCATGAGCCTAAAATGGGGTTGAATGCTTCTCCCACAACCGAGCTGCACTTCCAAGATTGTTTCATACCCAGGGAGAATCTCCTGGGCGAAGAGGGAAAAGGATTCAACATGGCGCTCACCGCGTTGAATGGCGGGCGAGTGAGCATAGGTGCATGCTCCACTGGTCTGGCTCAGCAGGCCTTCGACTACGCTCTGAGCTATGCCCATAAGCGTCAGCAGTTCGGCCGCCCTATAGTATCGTTCCAGGGCCTGCAATTCCTTATCGCTGACCTGGCAACGGAAATAGAGGCGTCTAGGCTGATGATCTACCGGGCCGCGTCCATGATGGACGAAGGCGAGCCTTGCGTTATGGAAGCTGCCATGGCCAAGCGGTTCGCTACTGACATGGCTATGCGCGTCACCACCGAGGCGGTCCAGATCCTCGGCGGTTATGGGTATATGAAATCCTACCCCGTCGAGATGTACATGCGGTCCGCAAAGGTTGCACAGATCTTCGAGGGGACGAATCAAATCCAGCGAGTTGTTATCGCAAGGGAATTGGGCAAGTATAAGGGTAGGAAAAGACCCGATACCTACTGAGTTGAGGCTCGAACATAGCTATCGAGAACTCTAAGGAGTCAATGGGGTCTGGACTGGCAACGCCGGCCCCTGATGTAAGGATTTCCATTGGAGCGCTGAGCGCTTTAAAACCTGCAAAACAGCCACCTGACAGGAGAAGGTCATGCCGAAAAAGCCCGCCAAAGGACAAAGTCTCGGGGAGAGAATCCGGACAATGAGAGAGCGGCAAGGTGTGAAGATAGAACAGCTTGCTCACAAAACTGGATATGCCCCGGAATACCTTCAGGAAATAGAGGATGGAAAAGTTTCCCCGCCGGTGGGAGTGCTAATTCAGATATCCAGAGAGCTTGCCGTGGACTCTGCCTCCCTACTCGCGGAGGAGAAAAAGAAAGAGCGCGTAAAGAGTTACATTAAGCGCACCAAGGCCTATTCTTACAAGACTTTGACTGCAGGCGCGGAGGACAAACATCTATGGGCCTATCTGGTCACGCTGGAGCCCAAGAAAAAGCATGAGATGGTGGTGTACAAGCACGAGGGTGAGGAGTTTGTCTACGTGGTCGAAGGCAGGGTGGAAATTCAGGTGGGGAAAGAGACAAATGTGATTAAGAAGGGGCAGAGCTTACACTTCAATTCAGGCATCTCCCATAACCTGAAGAATCTCAGCACTAAACAATCCACACTACTTGTGGTGGTGTACACGCCATGAAGAGATGCGTCGGCCAATTTAATTTGACAACAATCACGGGTAGTTGACAAAAAACTAGCCCGATTAGGAAAATTTCGGAACCTTTCTTGCAAGGGTGTGTCTTTACCAACAGGGGTTAAGTGACACGCGTACCCACACAATCTCGACATTATTCCGCATCATGGCAGCCCGTGCGGTGAGATGTGTGGAACGCAGACAAGCACGATAACCCATATCCATACCTCCTTTCACGCCCCGAGTCCCTCTCGGGGCTTTTTTTTTCCTTTCTTCCCTGTTAAGCTTTCGCCCGCGGGTCAGCCCCGCGAGTGACTGTGAAGCCAATGAGGAGGCGTCATGAAACTGGCCGGCAAAGCCGCGGTAGTTACTGGTAGCAGCAGAGGAGTGGGGCGCAACGTCGCCATAGCCTTTGCCAAAGAAGGCGCTGATGTGCTTGTAAACTATACTTCCAGTGAAGCTCCGGCCCAAGAACTGGTCGAAGCGATCCGGGCTATGGGGCGGAAATCAGTGGCCGTCCGTGCGGATGTGGCTTCCAAAGCCGACGTGGAAGAGATGATGGCTGCGGCGAAGGAGAATTTCGGGCGCCTGGACATTCTTGTGAACAATGCCGGGTTTACTCGCCCGGCGATGCTGCACAAGATGACGGAAGAGGAATGGGATGCCGTGGTCGACGCGCATCTAAAGGGCCCCTTCCTGTGTACTCAGGCAGCCACGAAGTATTTTAAGGAACAGAATTACGGCAAAGTAATCAATGTCAGTTCAGTTGCCGGAATAGTGGGGACGGTGGGCCAGGTGAACTATGCTGCCGCAAAGGGCGGTATCCTAAGCTTTACCAAGAGCGTTGCCAGAGAGTTGGCTCGGTATAATGTGTGCGCCAACGTGATCTCACTGGGGATAGTGGAAACTGACATGACGGAAAAGATCCGTAGCGATGAAAAGCTCGCCGAGATTTATATGAATCGAATACTCCTTAAAAGATTTGCCCGTGCGGACGATATCAGTCCGGCTTTTGTATTTTTTGCGTCCACCGAATCGGATTATATTACCGGTCAACTTTTGTGTGTGGATGGCGGATACGGCATGATATGATCGGCCGTCGTTAAGGTGACCGCGCACAGCCGTGGCCGGATCGGACGGAAAAGGATTTTTCGCCAACGTGGCCGGTTCAGATTTCGGAATGGCAGTTCCACAGAGAGCCCACTATACCGTTGCGCTGACTCGGAAGTCTTTTTCGCCGGGGCTGGCGGGGTGAGGCCACTGCGCCGGGCTTACTGGGCGTGAGTAAAGGTTCATTCTTCCGACAAATAAAAAAAACGTTGACTTGTCGGATATCATCTGCTAGAAGACAGTTACTGTAATAAACTGCTGAATCAACTGAAAGATTGAGAGATACAAACAGCACTTGGTCCGATATGGACGGATCAGTGCTGGGCGGATCGGCGTAGTGTCGTGATCGAAAGCGAACGATAGGTTCGCAAGAGGGCGGCTGAAGAGGTGTCAAGCAAAAAAAGAGCTTGACATTCCGTAGTTGATTTGATACCAAAAATACATTCCGGAATATATCGGATTCTATCCGGGAATGTTTTTTACGGGTCTCCCGAACGTTGTCGGGAGGAACTGTTGAAAGGAGGATTGAGGGTATGGTTAAACGTTTATTTCTTCTGAGCCTTATGGTTCTCGCATTGTGCGGCGCTAGCTCGGTGATTGCCCTTGCTGGTGGCGCTCCTGCTGGCCCGTCGTATATGCCTGGACCTCCAGGTCCCCCGCCCATGTGTGGGCCGGCTGCCACCGACTACTCTTCGTTGAAGGAGGAGATCGTTCCTGTGCCCGCGGAACTTCGCCGGGTCAGAGTGGTCGCCCCCTACCTCGCAGGGGTGGCTTGGCCGCGTACTCCGCTTGCCTTCTATGGCAACACCCAAACTTTTCCCAATCCCATAGCGCTCGGCCGTTATGAGTGGCTGGTGCCTGCAGTTGAGATCAAGAACGAGCATTTTGATACGTTCCCGGATCCCTGCTGCCAGACCCACAAAGTTCCGCGCTGCGTGTACGTGAAAGCCAACTACGTGAAGATGAAACCGGTTTGCGGGCCTGTTCCCATGGCGCCGCCACCCCCCATGCCGTGCAAGGTGAAGAAGTAGGCTGCCGCGAGAGAGGGCTGGAAAAAGAAGAAAGAATTTCCTCAGATATAATGAGTTTGTCGAAAGGAGGATGAGGGTATGGTTAAAAAGATAGGAATTCTCGGGTTCATCCTGATCGTCGTGGCTGCGGCGGGCATGGTATGGGCCGAGACATATACGGGTGCAATCCCGGCTCCACAGCCAATGGTGATGCCGGCAGCCGCCCCTGCATGTGTGGGCGCTTCTTGCCCCGCACCAGTCAAAATGAAGGCGCCAAAGTGCGCGCCGAAGATGACGACCGTGATCGACGTTAAGATGCAATATCCTGCGCCGCCAATGATGGCATGCCCCCCGCCTATGTGTGGGCCGGTTGGCTGCGCTCCGCCTCCCCCCATTCCAGTGGCCGTGCCTATGTGGAAGTTCATCGTGCCCTGGCCACCCTTTGTTTACTACCTGCCTGTCGAATAGCAGGAAGATAAAGTAGAATAATTAAGCCCCCAATGGGGGCTTTTTTATTCTGACCACCCAGTTTCCCAATGATTATTGTCCCCGCCATTGATCTCAAAGACGGCAAGTGCGTCCGGCTCCGCCAGGGCAATATGGACACCTCGACGGTCTTCAACGAGGACCCAAGTGCGCAGGCCCGCATGTGGGAAAGCCTCGGAGCCAGCCGAATCCACGTAGTGGACCTCGACGGCTCCGTGGGTGGGAAACCTGCAAATCTTCGCCAAATCCGAGACATCGTGAAAGGGGTGCGCGTTCCTATCCAGGTCGGCGGCGGCATCAGAAGTGACAGCACTATCCGCATGTACCTCGATATCGGGGTCAGCACTGTCATACTCGGAACGATAGCGGCAAAGAATCCCGAGCTTGTCTTAACCTATTTGTCTCTATTTTCCGGACAAGTGGCCATCGGGATCGACGCTCGGGCAGGCGAGGTAGCCGTTGAAGGCTGGACCCAATCCGCGCATGTTAAAGCCTCTGACCTGGCAGCGCGCTTCGATTCGGCCGGCCCTGCAGCGTTCATTTACACGGACATCGAGCGAGATGGCATGATGCAGGGACCCAACATTGAAGCCACGAAGGAATTCGCCAGGAACACGGCTACCCCGGTCATTTTGTCAGGAGGCATGTCCACTTTGTCGGATGTGGAAAAGGCTCTGTCTCTTGAAAAAGAGGGAGTAATGGGCATTATAATCGGAAGGGCCCTTTATGAGGGGACCATCGATTTGAAAGAAGCCGTTAAGTTGGCGGAAAAAGGAAATGCTCGCAAAACGAATCATTCCATGTCTTGATGTACGGGACGGGCGGGTGGTCAAGGGCGTGAATTTCGTGAATTTACGCGATGCCGGAGACCCCGTGGAGAATGCTCGATTCTACGACGAAGAGGGAGCGGATGAACTGGTTTTCCTGGACATCACTGCGTCTCATGAAAAACGCAAAATTATCCTGGATGTAGTAGCGCGCACGGCTGACGAGGTTTTCATGCCTCTCACTGTGGGCGGCGGTATCAGGTCCACAGCGGACATTCGGGCCTTATTAAATGCTGGCGCCGACAAGGTTTCTCTGAATACGGCCGCGGTACAGGATCCGGAAATAATCCGTCAATCTTCTCTGATGTTCGGCAGCCAATGTATTGTGGTCGCCATCGACGGTAAGAAAACGGGAAGAACGCCGTCAGGTTACGAGATTTCGATTCACGGCGGACGAACCATGACCGGCATAGACTGCCTGGAATGGGCTGGAAAGGTCGAGGAACTCGGCGCCGGTGAGATCCTTTTGACAAGCATGGATGCCGACGGGACAAAAGACGGATATGATATCCCCATGACCAAGGCGGTAACGGACATTGTGGGAATCCCCGTGATCGCATCCGGAGGCGCCGGCACGGCGGAGCACTTGAGAGACGCGATTGTGCAGGCCAATGCCGACGCGGTACTTGCTGCTTCAATCTTCCATTACCGTGAAATCCCCATCCGCGAATTGAAGGAGTACCTGGCATCGCAGGGTATCCCCGTGCGCATGTGCGGATTCGGACAGACAACCTGCGGGTAGTAGAGGCGCGGTTGCCAAACCTGCAATAGAAGATGCTGTGCAGGTTGGCGGATTGGCTAGGAGCTTTTCGGGGACCCCGCTGGACGCGAGGCTTTTGCCAAAAAGGGAGTTCCCGGTGAACGCTTACCAGAAAAGATTTCTATTTCCCCCGCCGCTCTGGTTCCGGGTCACATTGCTCTCTCTTCCCTTAACCAAAAGCGACCATTCATGAAATCATGGAACATGCGTGAGGAATTGATATCCGACGTAGTCTTGGAGAGCCTGGCCTCCCTGGAACTCCCTGCTGTTCTTGAAGAAGTAGCTGCCCATGCCCTATCCGCGCCTGGACGGGCCACGGTGCTTTCTGCCGCACCTGAGGCGGATTTGGACCGTGTCAAATTCAACCTCAGCGTGGTGACTGAATTTAGGCAAGTTGTCGGGATTCACGGCACGTTAGGGTTGGCCGGTCTTGTGCCGATGGAAGGTATTATGGGCAGGTTGGACAGTCCGTCGGCTGTTCTCGATTCGGAGGAAATCCTTGTGGTGGCCGACCTGTTGGCCACAGTGGGGCAGGTCCAGAACCGGTTGCTGGCGTTGGAGGAACGGTTCGAGCTGCTCAGGGAAGAGGCATTGCGCATCATCAGGCCGATCCTCTTGGAAGACCATATCCGGAGGGTCTTTGACGAGAATGGCATGGTTCGCCCCAGCGCAAGCCCGAGGCTCATGGAAATCCACGAACGTACCAGGGCCGTGCGGGAACGGATCCGCAAGCGGCTCGAATCGGTAGTTCGCGATCAGGATCTGGCTCGCGTGGTGCAAGAGGACTACATTACCCTTCGTAACGATCGATACGTGATACTGCTCAGGCCGGAGTTCAAGGGCCTTCTCGATGGGATAGTTCACGATCATTCCCGCAGCGGCGCGTCAGTGTACGTCGAACCTTTTCACGTGGTAGAGCTGAACAATCAGGTAGCCTCCCTAACGGACGAAGAAAGGGAGGAAATCCACAGGATCTTTCTGGAGCTGACCCAAGAAATCCGCTCCGAGCGGGAAGTAATCCTCGAAGATTACGTGATGCTCAGGTGGATGGATGCATTTCAGGCCCGAGCGCTATATGCGAATGCAACCGCTGCCGTATCGCCGGTGCTGACCCAGGAAGGTTTTCGTATCCTCGGCGCCCGGCATCCGCTTCTCTTGGCCGGAGGGGACGATGAAGTGGTTCCTATGGATGTGGTGCAACCGCCCTCCACCGCTGCAACTGTGATCAGTGGCGCCAACATGGGTGGAAAGACCGTGGCCCTGAAGATAGCCGGTCTATTTCCCCTGATGACCCGGTGTGCCATCTTGCTCCCAGCTCGGGAAGGTACTGAGATACAGCTCTTTACACGCATCATGGCTGACATCGGGGACGAACAGGACATCAAGGGCCGCGTATCTTCTTTTTCCGGGCATATGTTGAGGATTAAGGCTATTGTGGACAGCGCGTCCGAGGGAGATCTGGTGTTGCTTGATGAGTTGGGCGGGGCCACCGATCCTGAGGAGGGCTCGGCTCTGGCCATGGCCATTATGGACGAGCTAATAAGTCGCGGGGCCAGGGTTATCGTCACTACACATCTGACTCATCTCAAAGCCTATGCGCTCTCCCGTCCTGACGTGAAAAATGTTAGTGTGGAATTCCACCCGCGCACATTGGCTCCGACCTTTCGGCTCCTGTATGATTTGCCGGGCGAATCTCATGCCATTGTGACAGCAGAGCGCATTGGCCTTGCTCCAACGGTGGTGAATGCCGCGCGAAAGTACGTGGACAAAGCCGCAGGCGGCAGCTCAAAACTGATTGAGCGTTTGCGAGTACAGCTCTCCGATGTGGAAGTCCGGCGCAGCGATCTCGAGGAGAAGCAGGGCAGCCTCCAGGTGGAACTGGAAACCATTAGGTCCCAGAAAGAAGCGATTGTTGAAGAGTTTCGCAAAGAGGCTCGCGAAGTGATTCGGCATGCGGAAAAGCAAATCACTGATCTTCAGCGATCGATGAAGAGCCGCAAGGACAAGATCGCCCCCAATCCTCGTGCAACACTGGGCAGGATTAAAGAGGAAATCGTCATAAAACTGGGAACGCCCCTGGAAAAGCCTGTTACCTTGCCTCAAGTAGGTTCTCGGGTAAGGGTCAAATCACTGGACCGAGAAGGCACGGTCAAGGCAGTGCTCGACAAGGGGAGAGTAGAGGTAGGCATCGGTAACCTTACAATCCGGGCGGGTGTAGAAGACCTCGTGGTTCGAGATCATGGGAGCGCCAAAAATAGTTCTTCAAAAAAGGAACAGATTAGGATAGATATCCCCCCTGTCAGTCCGAGATGGGAATTGAACGTCATCGGCCTCAGGGTCGAGGACGCTTTGCCCATTGTGGAAAAAGCCCTTGATGAAGCCCTCCTGGGAGGGTTGCCTTCACTGAATATCATACACGGGAAGGGGACAGGCCGTTTGAAAAAGGCCATCTGGGAGTATCTCTCAGGCCACGCGCTTGTACAAAGTTTCCGGTCAGGTGACATCCGAGCAGGGGGCGCGGGAGTGACGGTGGTAGACCTTGTGACCGAGTGACCATTGGTCGGCTGCCGTCCCGATACCGTAGCTGGGTCTTAAAATTTTCAAGTAACTATGCAAGAATCCGGTTTTCGGACGGGTGACCGGTAAAGGAGCCAACCCCTCAACCCTGATGTAAAGGGCTGAACTAATCTTATGCGCATTCCGGAATCAAAAATTGCTGAAGTGGCCTCGGCCGCTGACATTGTCGAAGTAATCTCGGCTTACGTGGATCTAAAAAAGGCCGGGAAAGATTACCGCGGGCTCTGCCCGTTTCACGGTGACAAAGACCCTTCATTCTACGTCTCCCCTCAGAAAGGCATTTTCCACTGTTTCGGATGCGCGACGGGTGGCAGCGTATTCAACTTCATTATGAAGATGGAGAGCATCCCGTTCGCCGAGGCGGTCCAGCTTCTGGCCAGACGCTACGGAGTGCCTTTCCAACTGGAGGCCCACGTTAAGGGTTCAGATGACGAGCGAGCACGTCTCGTCAAGGCATTGGAAGCAGCTCAAGGGTATTTTACGGAAAACTTGCAGGGTAGCCTGCCCGTAAGAGATTACCTGACGAACCGAGGGGTGCCGGCGGACTGGTTTGAACCACTAGGTCTAGGTTTTGCACCTGATTCATGGGAAGGAATACACGGTTGTCTCCGCGCTGCGGGGGTGGATTTAAAGGATGCAGTATCCGCAGGTCTGATAAGACCACGAGCCAGCGGCGGGTATTACGACTACTTTAGATCCCGAGTGACGATCCCCATACGCGATCTCAATAGCAATCTAGTGGCTTTTGGAGGCCGGATCTTTGGTGAAGGGGACCCCAAGTACCTGAATTCGCCCGAATCCGCGGTATTCCGGAAAAGGGGCATCCTTTACGGCCTTGACACTGCTCGAGAAGCCATTCGGAGAGAGGGATGCGTAATCCTGGTAGAGGGCTACTTCGATCAGATAGCACTCCGCATAAGAGGCCTGGAGAACACAGTGGCACCGCTCGGGTACTGCGCTGGGGAAAGATCAGATAAGACTCCTCAAGCGGTTTTCGAGTGGAATGATTACCGTTTTCGATGGTGATGAAGCAGGCTTGCGCGCCGTAAAGAGATCCATACCTCTGTTTTTGTCAGAGGGCATTGAACCACGCTGTCTGATTCTCCATGATGATAAAGACCCGGATGAAGCGGTCAACAGAGTCGGAATTACCGCGTTTCGCCGAATGTTGGACACTGCGGGATCAATGATCGATTTTCTGCTGGACACTGTGACGGCGCAGTACGACGTAAATACCATGCAAGGCAGAAACTTAGCCCTTGAGGAGTGCCTACCTGTGCTCCGGGAGATTGCCGATTCAAAAGAGGGGGATTATGTTATAGAGAGATTTTCCTCTCGCATCCGCGTTCGCGAAGATCGCCTACGTCGGACTGTCAGGTCCGGTCCCGAGAATCGACGGAAAGGGCCGACGAACGAAAGGAAAAGTCTGTTTGATTTTCCTGCCGACGAGAGAAATGTTGTCAGGGGAATGTTGCTCCAGGAGGGCTTCATAGACAGGGTCCTGGAAAGCGGAGTTTTGAAGGACATTGAAGACCCTTTGCTGATGGATCTGGCAGAGAGGATGGTCAGGTTTAGGGAGGAGGCAGGGAGGTGCGACCCTATTTCATTTGCCAACTCTCTGGAAGATCAAAATCTTGCTTCCGTGGTGGCCGGTTGGCTGAAACCGAGGCCCGAAGAAGATGATCTTAGACCCGAAGTAGACGGTGGCACGGCTATAGAGCATTCATTGGACAGCATTCGGATGCGGAAAATCGACAAGCGCAAGGCGCAGATCAAAGAGAGAATGAAACATTGCCCTCCGGGTGAAGAGGAATACAACGTCCTGGCGAGGGAACTCCTGGCCATAGGGCGTCGTTTGCACAAATAGACCCAAAATATTTGCACAAGGAGAAATCGCTTAATGGCTGATGCGAAGACAACATCGGAATTCAAAGATCTTTTTGATCTGGCCAAAAGCAAGAAATACGTAACCTACGATGAAATCAACGAACTTATGCCCGCTCAGGTCGTAGGCGCGGCCCAGATAGATGAGCTTCTTATGAAGATGATGGCTGAATACAACGTGGAGCTTGTCGCGTCAGAAAAGAAGATCCCCATCGGTGAAAAGAAATCCCGCAAACTGGACGAGGATAAGCCTGAAGACGAAGAAGAAGAAGAGTTGGCTCCGGATCCTGAGGCCGTCGCCCGGGGCAACGACCCTGTGAAGATGTACCTCCACGAAATGGGTTGCGTCTCCCTTCTCACCCGAGAGGGCGAGGTAGAGATCGCCAAAAGAATCGAGCAGGGCGAGCAGCAGGTATTCAGCGTTATCATCGGCTGCCCGGTGACAATTAAAGAGGTCTTGGCTCTCGGGGACAAGCTGCAAAAAGGGACTATACGCCTCAAGGAAGTGATCCGAGGCTTCGAAGAAGAAGAGATGCCCGATGGGGACGATTCTTCTCATGTGGAGAAGGTCCTGAAGCTCATCGAGGAAATGAGAGAGTTCGACGCAAAGTACCACGCTCTCGAGGGGAAGCGTATTGCGTTGCTATCCGGCGAGGAGCGTGGACTCATCGCGCAGGTGGATCAGGACTTGGCATCTTGTCGGGAACAAATTGTGACATGCCTAAAGAATATCAATCTCAATGCTAATATGATCGATCACATAGCCGGAAAGCTCAAGTTCCTCGTCCAAAAACTGGAAGCAGCACAGGATGAGTTGCGGGCAGTGGAATACGAGCTGAAGATGCCTGCTGAGAAGGCTCAAGGACAGCTAGGGTTTCTCAAGGGCCTGGTCGAAGAGAGGAAGCCTCTCAAGAAATATACGAACTTGTCTCCCCAGAAAATTATGGACCTCGACCGGAAACTTGAAAGCGGCCTGCGCAAGGCAGAGAAGCTGCAGGCCGAGGCGGGCATGGATGACGTGAACCTGAAGACGGCCCTGACCCTGTGCGAGGAGGGGGAATATTTGGCTCGCAGGGCCAAGAGTGAACTGGTTCAGGCCAACCTGCGACTCGTTGTCAGCATAGCTAAAAAGTACACCAACCGGGGGCTCCAATTTCTTGACCTCATTCAAGAAGGAAACATCGGCCTGATGAAGGCTGTGGACAAATTCGAGTACCAGCGCGGTACAAGTTCAGCACATACGCCACATGGTGGATTCGACAGGCTATCACAAGGGCTATCGCAGACCAGGCCCGGACGATCCGTATTCCTGTGCACATGATCGAAACGATCAACAAGCTTATCAGGACCTCGAGATATCTGGTTCAAGAATACGGCCGTGAACCGACACCCGAGGAGATCGCCGAAAAAATGGAGTTCCCCCTCGAGAAAGTTCGCAAAGTTCTCAAAATCGCCAAAGAACCGATCTCCCTTGAAACCCCGATTGGAGAGGAAGAGGATTCGCATCTCGGAGACTTCATCGAAGACAAGAAAATCCTCTCGCCGTCCGATGCCGTGGTGGGAATGAGCCTCACCGAACAAACGCGGAAGGTCCTGGCCACTCTCACTCCTAGAGAAGAAAAAGTCCTGCGCATGCGCTTTGGCATTGGCGAACGCGCTGATCACACCCTCGAGGAAGTAGGGCAGGATTTTGACGTTACCCGGGAGCGAATCCGTCAGATAGAAGCTAAAGCGCTGAAGAAGTTGCGGCATCCTTCACGTAGCAAGCGATTGCGACCCTTTATAGAGGGATGAATTTCTAGTTTAGGGGCCCTGCGGTGTCTTCGTCTCGGGAAACGTGGGACTGGCTTCTGAAAGTGTCTCGAAATCATGCTATGCCGGATATGTTATGTAGGGGCGCTTCGAGAAGCGCCCTGATCTCGGGCGGTTTACCAACCGCCCCTACAGATGCCGTGATGAAATAGTCGGTTTAGAGACAGTATCATCTTGCCTGTCATTATAGCGAATAATTGCGGAAATTCCGTTGAGGTCAAGAATTGACGATGCCCGCTCGATCCCGACTACAAGCCTAAACTTCGCAATGTGGACACCATTCACCTGGTCGTGGAGGGTAGGCCCGTTATCGGACTGAAAGACCCTCTACAACTGAGGGAAGAGACGGTGTGCATCCTGAGAGAGGCTGTGCCCGTGGTGGCAATGTTTGACGGTCGGCACTCACTTCTCGATGTCCAGGCGGAACTTACTCGAAGATCCGGGCAGCTCGTTTTTCTTGAGGATCTGAAGAATGTTGTGGAAAAACTGGATGAAGCCTGTCTTCTCGAAGGGGATCGTTTCAGGCAAGCGTTTGAGAACAAAGTGGCCGAATATCGAAACATGCCGTTCAGGCCCGCTTCACATGCCGGAACAAGTTACAGCTCGGATCCGGAGACATTGCGCAATGAGCTGACAGCCTTCTTTGCCGGTGAGGGCGGACCGGGACTGCCTGCATTCTTTTCCGACGAACGTCGGCCGGTGGGATTGATCGCGCCCCACATCGACATACGAGCGGGAGGTCGATGTTTTGCCGCGGCTTACCATGCTCTGGCAGCGGGCCAACCCTCTGACATTTATGTGATATTGGGCACCGGCCACGCAGGCGTGGAAGGACTGTTCGCCGCGACCACACAGGATTTTGAAACGCCTCTAGGAAGAGTGACCACAAACAGGGAGTTTCTCAGCGAGCTTTCGTCAACATTGGGCCGAGATCCCGCGTCCGAAGAGATCTTACACGCTACCGAACACGTGATCGAATTCCAGGTCATTTTCCTGCAATATCTTTTCGGCGGACGGCATCCATTCACAATTGTCCCCATTTTATGCTCCTTGTCTCATCACTTCTTTGATGATGACGGCCCCTTCAAGAGTCAAAGGCGGGTACTTGAAGAATTCTGTGCCGGTCTGAAAGAAGTTTGTCGCCGAAGTTCCCGATCTGTATGTTTTATTGCAAGCGCTGACCTCGATCATGTTGGCCCCCGCTATGGGGATTCATTCATTCCTGACCGGGGCACGATCACTGAGGCTCTCGAAAAGGATGTAAGTTTGCTTGCATCCCTCGAAAATATGGACCTGGGCGGCTTTATCCAACAAATTGCCCGCGAGAATGACTCCAGGCGTATCTGCGGTTTCTCACCCATCACGACCATGTTCCACTGCATGGATGCCTCAGAAGGCCGCACGCTGGCCTTGGACTACGCCTGCGTAGATGATCGTAGCTCTTTCGTCAGCTTCGCGTCCACGATCTTCCACTAGAATTGATATGCGTTCATAAAGGTAATACTACGCTTGCGTTCGAGGAAGCAGATTGCCTACGGAATGATTGTAAGGCTGGTGGCCGCACCGGCCAGTGGCAGTTTTTGTTATCTGTTTGAAAGCAAGCTGGCAGTATCCGCAAAAACATAGGGCGACCTCTCAAGAGATCGCCCCATTGGGTGAAGCATCAGTGGTCCTCAAATAATTTGATGGACGCCTTTAAGATAGCAATTCGGCCGCGTGTATCAAGGGACTCAACCTTCGACCAAGCAATTCTCACGCGGCGGCAATATCATACGCGCCCCTTTCCATGAGCAATTTAACCACGTCTGCTTCTTGCCACACATTGGCTTCCGTCAATGCAGTCCGGCCGCCAATGTCCCTCACATGGATGTCGGCCCCCTTTTCCAAGAGGACGGCCACTACGCCGGTGTGCCCCCCGAGAGCAGCCTCAAAAAGCGCTGTCCTACCATCAAAGTCCTTAGCATTAACGTCGGCCCCCCATTTGAGTAGGAACTCCACAACCTGCACCTGGCCGGTCAGTGCCGCGAAATTCAGCGCAGTGGCCCCGAAGACAGTATCCGCGGTGCCGACATCCGCACCGTGCTCCAAAAGAGTTCTGACCACCGCCTCATAGCCGCGCAGGGAAGCCTCTATCAAAGGCGTCGCTCCGTAATTGTTCCGGAAATTCACATCTGCTCTCTGAACCAAAAGCTCTTTCACTTTGGCCAGATGTCCGTTTTTCGCTGCGGCGTCGAGTTCAGAACCCAGTGGATCAGACATCAGTAACATCTCCTCATCTATCGGTAAGCAGAAGCACGCCCTTCCGGAGGCCGAATGGGAGCCATCTTAATTGGCTCTCCGGGACCACCCATGGTAACGCCGGAGAGCCTGTGCAACGGGCCGTCTCGGGGCAGGCAGCACCCTGCATCAATTCCATCTGAAAACCGCCCCCCACGCGATCACTCTTTCTCCAATTTCATGGCCAAGAGCTAGATCCCATTGATCGGATTGTAACTCCCCAGCCATGACCCTGCACCGTTGTCCCAATGATCGTGCTGCCTTCCCATCTCCATCTTGTCGTGAAGACAGGCCCAACGATGAATTCGCTCCCCCACCGTAAACTGTATGATGTTGAAGGCGTCCCCGTTCAGCCCTCTTTGCCGGGCTGGGATTGGGTGTGGCTGCACCCTCCCCGATTCGCGTGCCTTTCTGCTTAGAAGTTGACTAAGCAAGTCTCATGCCAATTTCGGACAAATTGGGGCCTCATAATTCTTTAGCTATAAAAATAAGGGAGTTACTTGTCGAGTTCGAGCCGCGCCACTTCGAGAACTGCCGGAACGAATCACACTGAGAAATGGGTATTAAATACCCAAGAATCGGCCATGCCTTTATTATCGAGCTGTTATGAAAAAGGGGTGGGTAGTTTACATCCACGAGGGACATCGTGTGCGATAATTACCCGACATGCCGCGAGACGCCTCAAAAAGGGCCGAGGATTTTCCTTTTTCTGCAGGTTTGCCGTGCAAGTCGCAACTGGCGGTAAGGAACTGGCAGAAAATGACTGCATCGATTTTAGGCCATTGGGGTTCAATCGCTCATTGACGGCTCCCCGTAGTTCCCGCGCACACGGGAATCCGAAGGGCACGGATGAACTTCGCACATCCGTGGCACCACCTCGTCGTTACCGGGCACGCGGGGATCTGAAGCGCGTAGGGGCGCCCCTCGTGGGTGCCCTCCTTAGGGCTCCGCGGTTTCAATAGGCAAGGCCACGGTCCCGCGTTCCGCGGGATGCCCCTACAAATCCAATGGACTACATCGAGCCTTTTGTTAGAGGTTTTGTGACCGCCTGTCAGTCACGTTCTTGCCTCAGTTGATGAGCCTGTACGGATACGCCCGTTTGGTCCACTCGCTGTCGGGGTACTCCGCTGTAAGCTTGTCATACGATGCTCGAAGCGGTTTGGGATCATGGGTGCTCTTGTACATAGAGACACCCCGCAGGAAGACCGCCTCAGGAGTGGAATCGCTCTTGGGATGCCTTTCGAGGAGCACGTTGAACGTTGCAATCGCCTTATCGAATTCTTCCCGTTCGAAATTTGATTTGCCAATGCCGAGCATCAGGGACCCGATCAGCTCTTCGGGTGCAAGAAACCCGACGGTGCGATGATGTTCGACACCGTCAGAATCGAGTGTGATCAATGTGGGAGTCCATTTGACCTTGAAATCCGCGGCAAGAGGTTTGTGATCAAATGCCACGCGGAGAGGAATCAAGTTATCTTCAATAAACTTTGCCACTCCTTCATCCGGATACGTAACCGCATCCATTTGTTGACAACCGATTCAGCCGGGGTTGAAAAAGTCGAGTAATACGTGTTTTCCTTCGGCTTTGGCCCGCGACAGGGCCTTGTCCATACTGGTTTCCCACTCAATTTTACTTGCCATCATTTACCTCCCCGGGGTGATTAAGTCCCCACTTGAATTAATTTACAGTATTATTATATCCATTAGGCTGTTGCCGTCAACCTGACGCCGTCGTGGCCACTCCTGATGATCGACTTGCAACTGTAGACGAGATAAGATGACAGTCGGGCTGGTCCAGCCTAAGCGTCTATGAGCGGAGACCACTATTTTGCAACCCGAAGAACGCCGAATCCTAATTGTCGCCAATTTCGGGCACTTCATGTGCCATTACAATTTGCTTGTGTTTCCAGCACTGGTCTTGCCTCTCACTGGCATCCTAAAAATGGATTTGGCGCAGGTGCTGCAACTGTCTTTTCTCCAGTACCTGCTTTTCGGAGTCAGTGCTCTTCCTTGGGGCATAGCGGCTGATCGGTTGGGCGGCCGGCCGCTGATGATTCTCATGTTTCTCGGCGCAGGCATGAGCGGCTTTGCTGCAGCGTTCTGGATTGAAGACCCCGAGAGGTTGTGGCTATCGCTTGGCGCTGTTTGGGACTATTTTCCGGCATATCTCACCCCATCGGCATGGGGCTCATATCCAAAGGGGTCAAGCGCCTGAACGTGGCAATGGGGTACAACGCGATGTTCGGGGGACTGGGATTAGTGGTCGCTCCCGCGGCGACCGGGATCGTCAACTGGGCCTGGGGCCCCCGTGCTGCATACCTTCTCGTGGGAACCATAAACCTGGTGGGGATGGCCCTGCCGGCGTTGTTGCCTTTGGCCAATCCTAAGCACAAGGAGAAAAGCCCAGCGGAGGCCGGCAACGGACTGCTTGGGGCTTTCATCATACTTCTAATCGCCACAATGTTGGCCGGGATATCATACACAGGCTCCAGCGTGATACTTCCCGCTTACATCGAGCTGAAGAGCCAGGCCCTCCTTCAGGCCGTGTCTGCGGCCTTTAACGCGGATATTTCCGGCAACCTCTTCGCCACAAGCGTGACGGCGGCAATCTACATGGTGGGCATGCTGGGCCAGTATATTGGAGGCCATGCCGGGGAGCGTTTTGATGTTCGCTACGCCTACCTGGTCTTTCATCTCTTTTGCTTGCCCGCTGCACTGCTCATGGCGTTCACTCAAAACCTACCCCTGGTGGCGCTCGGCAGTGTCTACTTCTTTTTCCTCTTGGGCTCGCAGGCCTCGGAGAACTCGCTGGTGGCCACGCTGGCCCCCAAGCGTCTCCATCATTCCGCGTTTGGAATGAAGTTTATACTAACTTTCGGCGTGGGCGCCCTGGCAGTCAAGATCCTGGGTTGGGTCGACACCGTGTGGGGAAGTGAGGCGACTTTTCTGGCGCTGGGCATCAATTCCGCTCTGTTGGTGGGAACCATTTTGCTTCTCATTCTCCGGACCAATCGATCCGTGCTAACGTCATCGCGAGGAGAACAGCCCAGCTATTCTGACAGCGGCATACATCCGGCCGTGATTGACAGACGGGCGGCGCCGTAACATTGAATGCGAATTCCGAATAAGGGGGAGGAACCAATGTGGAACAAGATTTCTCGGTTGCTCATCGTTGTATTGGCCGTGTGCCTGATCTACGGCGGTACGCAGTGTGGTTCCGAAACAAAGGGGGCCAAGCCTGCGAGATTCGATGTCAGCAGCTCCGCTTTCCAAGAGGGGGCGATGATACCGAAGCTCTATACGTGTGACGGTAAGAACGTATCGCCACCATTGACATGGGGTTCCGTGCCTGACCGGACCCAGAGCATTGCCCTTATATGCGACGATCCGGATGCTCCGAGGGGGACCTTCGTGCACTGGGTGCTCTTTAATCTGCCGCCGGAAACCAAGGGGTTGCCTGAAAACGTGCCCGTGGGTAAGACCCTGGCAAACGGGGCGAAGCATGGCGCGGGCTCATCCAAGAAAAACGGCTACTTGGGGCCGTGCCCTCCCAGCGGCGTACACAGATATTACTTCAAGGTGTATGCCCTCGATTCAAAACTGAACGTCGAGAGCGGCATAACCAAGGAGCAATTGTTGAAAGCCATGGGCGGCCACGTTCTGGCCGAAGGCCAATTGATGGGGACCTACAAGAGGCGGTGAGACATGGGGTTGGTGGTCCTGAGGTGATCAGGGAGCCAAATCCGGTGCGCGTTGGTTTAGCGGAATACTCTCCTCGGAGAAAATAATTCGGAATTATCCCTTTGACCAGGGATGAATTTGTGGGATTCGTGTCATTGCGAGGAGTGACACGACGAAGCAATCTCCAAAGCCGCGAAAGCCAGATTGCTTCGGGCTTGAGCCCTCGCAATGACAGTTGAATTCATTTTCAACGGAATAATTCCGAAAAGCTTTTCCGATTAGGGTCTTTCTCATATAGACTAGTCTCTCAATTAGGGTCCGGAGGTGTTATATGTCGAGATTTCTGTGCGTGCTTCTGATGGCATCCCTAGCATTGGCGTCCCCCGTAGGGGCCGCCGAGCCTATCGTTCTGGGGGCCTACCTTTCCATGACGGGTGGTGTGGCCTCATACGGTCAAATGGGATGGACGGGCATTACCATTGCCAAGAAAATGCAGCCCGAAGTCCTCGGACGGCCGGTGGACGTAAAGCTGGCAGATACCAAGTCAGACAAGGTTGAATCTGCCAACGCCGTTTCACGGCTAGTTGAAAAGGAGAAGGTCTGCTCCATAATCGGGGAGATGATCTCCGGAAATACCATCGCAGGTTCAGATATTGCTGAAAGAAGCAAGGTTCCGATGGTGTCACCCACTGCTACAAACCCCATTGTAACTCAGGGGAAAAAATGCGTCTTTCGTGTTTGCTTCATCGATACAGACCAAGGGCGCATTCTCGCCAAACTTGCTCACGACCAGCTCAAAGCCAAGACCGCGGCGCTGATCTACGATATGTCCCAGGATTATTCCGTCGGCCTCGCCACCTTCTTCAAGAAGGAGTTCGTTGAGGGAGGGGGGAAGATCGTATCGGAAACCAAGTTCAAGAGCGGTGACCGAGACTTCACGCCTCAGTTGAGCACCATCAAGGCAGCAAAGCCTGACGTAATCTGTGCCCCAATCTACTATACGGAATGCGCGCTCTTGGCCAAGCAGGCGCGGGACATGGAACTGAATGTCCCAATCCTTGGAGGAGATGGCCTGCAGGCCCCTGAATTGCTGGAACTCGGCGGCAGCGCAGTAGAAGATATATATTTTACAACTCATTTTCATAAGGACATGATAACCAGCGAGGCAGGCAAAAAGTTCCTGCAGATCTTTGAGGCGGAGAATCCCAACAAAGAGCCCGACGCTTTCACTGCTATGGCCGCGGATGCCTATTTGATCATACTGGACGCAATCAAGAGAGCGGGCTCGGCAGAACCGGCAAAAATCCGCGAAGCCCTGTTGAGCACTAAAGACTTCGACGGCGTGACCGGCAAAATCACGATGAAGCCTGATGGCAACGCGATCAAAGCCATGGTCATCGACAAGGTAAAAGACGGCAAATTCGTTTATGTGACGACCATTAACCCATGATTAGTAGTCATTCACCGCAGAGATCGCAGAGATAGGAAGAGACTCGCACAATAACACGGAAACAGTAGTCGGCACGGACATTGAAGTTAATAGCGACCTCGGTCCGGGTCTGCGGGAGTCAGCGTACGGGGCTTGGGTCTCGTCTGAGCTGAGACGCGGAATGCGCCGTGTTGTGAACAATTTGAAAGAGAATTTGGCTCCGCGTTCTCTGCGATCTCTGCGGTGAACAATTTCCAGTGAAAATATGCTCAAAGCCTTTGAAACTGCCCTGGGATTCCTCACTGTCTTCAAAACTCGCAGCGGTCCGACCGCGGATTTGGCCGAAGTAGGCAGATCCGCGTGGGCCTTCCCGCTGGTGGGCGGTCTAATAGGCGCACTTCTCGTAATCGCGCACCTGATTTTTTCCGCGCATTTCCCCCCCTTTGTTGCGGCGATTCTGACTGTGGGACTGTGGATCTTTTTGACCGGCGGCCTGCATCTGGATGGATGGACCGACTGCTGGGACGCGCTTGCCGCATCGGTAACCCCGGAACGCAGATTCATTATTATGAAGGATTCTCGCCTGGGGACTTTCGGGGCACTTGCACTCATTCTGTTACTTGCCGTGAAAGTAGCGGCTCTTGCCCGCGAGGACTTGAGTGTCGCTACCCTGTTCCTAGCGCCTGTGGTGGGCCGGGGTATTATGGTACTCGCGGCTTACGGGTCCCGGCATCGCGGTGAAGGGATGGCCGCGCTGTTTCTATCCGGGCTAGATCCGATTGCAGTCCGATGGGCAGCTATTATTGGCCTTGTCCCAACGGTAATCGCCGGTTGGACGGGGATTTTGGCTGCCGCGGCCGCTTATCTCGGGGCAATGTGGTTCAGGCGTTTCGCTGATTCGAGACTTCCGACGATCAACGGTGATGTATTGGGCGCGATCTGCGAATTCTCGGAAACCCTTTTTCTCTTGATCGCCTGTGCAAGGTGAATGCGATGAGGCTGGGAACTACATCTTACATTTATCCGGCTGATATCATCACTAATGTTCGTCGGCTTGCCGGCAAAGTGCAAGATGTGGAACTAGTCATATTCGAACTCGATGAGGGCTCAAACGGCCTCCCTGATGATGACACAATCGCGGAACTAAACGCACTGAGTGCTGACGCACGACATGACCTATACTGTGCATTTGCCGCTTGGACTGGGCTTGGCAGATGAGCAGCCTTCTGTAGACAAGGCCGTACGGGTCATTCGAAGTACAGAGCGGCTCCTGCCGCACGGATTCATCGTGCATCTTGACGGTAAGGCCCAGATATCCCCTGATGAACTGAAGCGCTGGAGAGACAACTCTTTACGATCTTTGGAGATTATCTGTGATGAGGTCCGGCATCCCGGGCAGATCTGCGTGGAGAATCTGGAGGACCAGTCGCCGATAATGCTCGATTCAATCCTGGATAAGATGCCTGTCTCTTGCTGCATAGATGTAGGGCACCTTTGGAAACAGGAGTTGGACCCGATCCCGGTTCTCGACCGATGGCTTTCGCGAGCGCGGGTTGTCCACATTCACGGAGTAGGGGAGCGCGACCACAAGCGACTTTCTCTTATGTCCGCGGCGCAATTGGACCCTGTAGTGGCGTCGCTGCACATGGGCTTTCAAGGTGTGCTTACATTCGAAGTATTCAGCGAACGAGATCTGCTGGACTCGTTTGCCGCCTTTCAGGAATCCTCTGTGCGATGTCAACGTCACCGATAGCGCGTAGTGGGCTGCTTTTCCTATTGACACTCTTCCGGGGTAATGCAAGAATAGCAATATAGCCGAAGTGGCGGAACTGGTAGACGCGCCAGGTTCAGGGTCTGGTGGGCGTAAGCCTGTAGGAGTTCGAGTCTCCTCTTCGGCACCAATAGGACATAAGAAACCCGGTCTTGGAGGCCGGGTTTTTGTCTTTGAGTTACACATCGAAGTTTTTCGGAATCCTCCAGGCTCAAGTTTGCATCAAAACCGGATGAAAGGTGGACGACGCGAGGCCGAAGAATGTCGCGGGTCACCGAGGCGGGAGTCCGCGCGAGTGTTGCACTTCGCACGTGCCATGAAAATGGGGAGGAGCGGATATGGCGTCTGGACCCATCGCAGTTACAAAGTAAATAAAGGGGGAAAGTCCATGAGCCGACAGGAAGTTTACAAGGAAATTGAAGACACGTTCGGGTTAGTCCCGAGCTTTTTCAAGGAGGTTCCTGATTCCTCCCTGGAACTGGAATGGAAGCTTTTCAAGACCGTCCAATTCGATGAGGGACCCATACCGAACAAGTATCGGGAGCTTATAGGTCTTGGGATCTCCGCGGTCACCAAGTGCAGGTACTGCGTATTTTATCATACAGCGATTGCGAAACTGAATGGGGCGACAGATGAGGAGATTGAGGACGCAGTGCACTATGCCAAATCGAGCGCGGGATGGAGCGCGTACCTCAATGGCCTGGAAGTGGACTACGAGACTTTCAAGGATGAAGTAAACCGGGCCTGCGAATATGTGAAAATGAAGAAAGCCGCGTGAGTGGAATTGAAACAGGTAAAGGCTGCTTGATGGGATCGGTGCAGGTTCGGTGACGTAACGTCGTCTCCACCGGATCGGTAGGGCCGGCGTCCCTGCCGGCCGTGGATCAATGACCGGCACGGAGGCCGGTCCTACCGCTAAAGACGTCAGGCTACGGGGACCCGACCGATCAGAATAAGTGACCGAATTTAGGAAACGAGTACTTAGGTGCGTCATCCTGACTTCGATAACCGAAACTGTCGCACGGTTCGCATCAGATCCGGATGATCGAGGTACCATCGCACAAAATGCTTGAGGCCTTCTTTCAGTGATGTTTTCGGAGAAAAGCCCAGCTTGGCTTTGGCCTTACTAATGTCTGCATAAGTGGCAACCACATCTCCGGGCTGAGGCGGCACCATTTCCTTTATGGCGATCTCTCCGGAAAGTTCTTCCAAAGTGTGTATAAATTCCATCAGTTCCACAGGGCGGTTGTTTCCCAGGTTGATGATTTCATAGTCTGAAAGGCTGTCGCCAAATAGGGCGGCCGTCAGGCCTGGAATGATATCGTCGATGTAAGTGAAGTCCCGTCTATTCTTCCCGTAGTTGAAAACCCTGATCGGTTCGGCATTTAGAATCGCCTCCAGGAAAGACCAATATGCCATGTCAGGTCTTCCCCAGGAGCCGTAGACTGTGAAGAATCTGAGCCCAACTGTCTGAAGTCCCCAGAGGTGAGTATACGTGTATGCGATCAGTTCGTTGGCCCGTTTGGTGGCTGCGTAGAGGCTTACAGGCGTATTAACGGGGTCATCTTCGGAATAGGGCATCTTCGAGTTTCCACCGTATACACTGGAGCTGGATGCGTACACGAACCGCTTCACACGAAGTAAACGCGCGGCTTCGATGAGATTTACGAACCCTTCCAGATTGGATTGCTGGTAAGCATGAGGATTTTGGAGCGAATACCTCACGCCTGCCTGTGCGGCCAAATGGCACACCAATTCCGGCGAAAACTTCTTAAAGCACCGCTCGACCGCTTGGCGGTCCGTGAGATCATTCTCGACAGCGAAGAAATTCTTTTTCGCTGAAAGAATCTCAGTGCGGGCCCGTTTCAATTCCGGTGCATAATAAGAATTGAAGTTATCCAAGCCTATCACGGTTTCGCCGGCTGCCAGCAAGGCCTTTGCCAAATGAAAGCCAATAAAACCTGCACTGCCGGTTACAAGAATAACAGCCATTTTTCTTCCAGAATTCTTCAACCTTTCGTTCATACGTATTGCCTCAGCCCGAGTAGCCGTCTGGATGAACAGACACCCACTGTAAGACCTCAGTCACAATGTCGTTGATGTCAGACCTCGATGGACGCCAGTCCAGGAGCCTCAGCGCCTCGCCTGGGTCCGCGACCAGTTCAGGAGGGTCGCCAGGTCGTCTGGGTCCGATTTCCGGGGTTAGTTCCACTCCCGCGGAGCGACTGACCGCATCCACTAGTTCGAGGTTGGAAAACCCGGCCCCTGTCCCCAGGTTTAGCTGCATAAGCGGATCGTCATCGAGCTTTTGCATGGCCTTGACATGGGCCTCAGCCAGATCCGTCACATGGATGTAATCCCGCACACAGGTCCCGTCGGGTGTCGGGTAGTCACTCCCAAAGATGACGAGCCTTTTGCCCAGCTTGAGGGCATATCGCACAATATTTGGGATGAGATGGGTTTCCGGTCGATGATCCTCTCCTAGCCCCTGTCCCGGTTCGCAACCCGCGGCATTGAAGTACCGGAGGCTTGCCGAGCGAATTCCGTAAGCGTGCTGGTAGTCTTCGAGCATCCACTCTATTGCGAGTTTTGTGCGGCCATATGGCGAAATGGGCTTCTTCGGATGATCCTCCCTCAGAGGAAGAGCCGTTGGTTCGCCGTACACTGCGCAACTTGAAGAAAAGATCAGCCGGTCGTGGCCTGTGGCTCGCATCGCTTCCAGCATATTGAAAGCCGCGACCACGTTGTTTTGATAGTATTGCGCCGGGCTTGAAACCGATTCACCGACAAGGCAGCTTGCAGCAAAATGGAAAATAGCAGCGTATGCGTTTCGGGAAAGATGCTCCTGGAGCAGACCGAGCTCATTCAGATCACCCTTGATGAAATCGGTCCCTCGCAAGGCAGTCAGATGCCCTGTCGAGAGATTGTCCAGCACCGTGACCTTGAATCCGGAATTTACGGCGTATAAGGTGAAGTGGGATCCAACGTATCCGGCCCCTCCGATGACGAGGATCTTCTTACTATTCAAGTTTGCGCCTCCCGCGCATCAATGACTCTTAGGTTCTTGCAGCAGCCTTAAGTGTCTGCACCATAACATCCCCAAGCCGCCGCAAGCAAACGGTTAAGGTCAACTTTCTCTATCGGATGCGGGGGAGCAAGGTAAAATCGCGCCGCGGCAGCTCGTTTTGGTGTAAGATCATCCTGACCGGGACTGTCTGCTTAGGGACCCGCCGGCCGATTGAATGAATTGCGTTTCGTTTGCGCGGGGGCTTGCCGCTCCGGCAAATTCTATTTCAAACACACAAAGGAGGTATCCGATGAGATTTGATATTACCGAAGTGAAAGCCCGCGAGATATTGGATTCACGAGGCAATCCGACCATCGAAGTGGACGTGGTCCTGGACGGATACGCCATGGGACGAGCCGCGATCCCTTCGGGCGCGTCCACCGGTGTGAACGAAGCAGTCGAGTTGCGGGACGGCGATCCCGAACGGTACATGGGCAAAGGTGTGCTCCAGGCCGTTGAAAATGTCATGCAAGAAATCCGTCCGGCGATTTTGGGAATGGACGCCTTTGACCAACAAGGATTGGATCGGATGCTCATAAGTCTGGATGGAACGCCGAACAAGGGCAAGCTCGGCGCCAATGCGATTTTGGGAGTAAGCTTGGCTGCTGCGAAGGCTTGTGCGGCCGAATTGGGGACACCGCTGTACCGTTACCTTGGTGGGGTCGGCGCTCGAAGACTGCCGGTTCCCATGATGAATATTCTCAACGGAGGGGCTCACGCGGATAATAATGTGGATATTCAGGAATTTATGGTGATGCCGCTCGGGGCCCCCAGCTTCAGAGAGGGCCTCCGAATGGGCGCGGAAGTATTCCATACGCTGAAAAAGGTGCTCAAGGGCTTGGGTCTGAACACTGCTGTGGGCGATGAGGGAGGATTCGCGCCGAACCTCCAGTCCAATGAAGAGGCGCTCCAAGTTATCATGCAGGCAATCGAGGAAGCCGGCTACGTTCCCGGCCAGGATGTATACATAGCGCTTAGACTCAGCAGCCAGCTCTTTTTACGAAAATGGGCTTTACAATCTGGCCGCGGAGGGCTCGAAGAAAACGGCTGCGGAAATGGTGGATTTCTACGCGGATCTTATTGACCGGTACCCCATATTCTCACTCGAAGACGGATTGGACGAGAATGACTGGGAAGGGTGGAAACTTCTCACGGATAAATTAGCTGGTCGGGTACAAATTGTTGGCGATGACATTTTTGTCACCAACATCGAATTGCTGACAAAGGGTATCGAGCTTGGAGTGGCCAATTCCATCCTGATAAAGCTGAATCAGATAGGGACGCTGACCGAAACCCTCGACGCTGTGAGCCTGGCCACCAGTGCGCGTTACACCTCCGTGGTGTCCCACAGGAGCGGCGAGACGGAAGACACCACGATATCGGACCTTGTGGTGGGTCTGGGAACCGGTCAGATCAAAACCGGGTCAGCTTCAAGGACGGATCGCATCGCCAAGTATAATCAGCTACTCCGCATCGAAGAAGAATTGGGCGAAAACGCGATCTATGGACTGGCGTAGCCACAAGGCACATTGCATTCAAAGAGGTAAGAATGGGGGAACCCTTCTTTGCAAAGAAGGTTCCCCCACACCCCCTCCAAGAAACTCTAACACTCGCCGGAATCCTCATTTTTCCTGCGGGAAAATGAGGATTCCGGCAAAGGCTAGAAGTTCTTGAGGAGGGGTTCGGGGAGGAACTTCTTACAAGAAGTGCCTCCCCGATTCTTTCTGCTTTGAATGCAAACCGCTACCAGAGGCCGTTAAGCCGATCCGCCCAATTCTGCCTATGCTCCACCGTAGGAAAAACACTCCGTAGTACAGGAGCGGGAAGCCTCCTCCCGCTTGGGATCATTCAGGCAAAGGTCGTAGCAATCCTTGAATCCGAATGATGGATCTACGCCCTCTCTGCGCCTGTTCCTCACCAGCAGAATACTTCCGAATAGCAAAACAGCCAGTGCAAGCATCACTATCGCAAAAATTGTCTCGATAGCCATCTTAGTCTCCTTCATCAATCCCTATGAGTGGAGAGCGCACTCTCTTTAATTCCGATGCTTCACTGAGAAGAAGGATTCAAAAGTGTCAGTTGCTTCCCGCGACCCGCGGAGATTCTGCTTGACTATGGAGACCATGAGGGGGCATCTTCTAACATAGCGGAAATTATCTGCTTTTCCGACTTAGCTTTCATCTTGTTTGTGCAGCGAGCAGGATGCGGTGATCAAACGGGAACCGCATCATTCGAGTTCTTTCCGCAAGCGATTCGGTTCTCTATGCTGCATACTGCGAAATGTTGTCGCCGGTAGGTCTTATACCGAGCCAAATAGTTACTAGTTGGGTACGAACGACTCATGACACCGCTGGAAATAATTCTCGAGGCACAGAAGAAACCGCTGACCACAGAGGATGGTGATGCCGATCCCTTGGAACTGGCTCCACCACTATCCGAGGATGAAATTTCGGCTTTTGAGGCAGAACTCCCATGCAAGCTTCCTGGAGAGATTCGTGAATTGCTGTCTCGTTGCAGAGGGTTCACCGGGGGTGCCACAGACTTTGTCGATTTTACCGGCAAAGACTGCAACTTTGGCCAGGAGGAAGTATTCCCATACGGACTTCCAATTGCAGCCGACGGTTTCGGGAACTTCTGGGTCATTGATCTTTTGCCTACATCAAAGACATGGGGACCAATTTACTTCGCTTGCCATGACGCGCCTGTAATCCTTTACCAAAGCCCAGGGCTGAGCCACTTCCTTGTCGAACTCTTCAAAATGTCTATACCTCCATACAAGAGCCTGGTGGACGATGTGCACGAGGATCGCCTTTTTGATGTGTGGGGGAAGAATCCGGGTGTCATGTCCTACGATGAATGCATCAAGTCAAAAGATGCCGAACTCAAGAGCTTCGCGACGCAGCTTGGGCCATCATTCCAGATTATCGACATGCGCACTCCCGAAATAGGTTTCGGATTCTCTTGGGGCAGGTACGGCGCGAAGACTGTCGTCCGTCGGCATGGCAACATTCCGATCTTCGCCTACCAGAAACGTGTTGGCATTATAGAACGGCTTTTCAAAAGGAAAGGGGAATCATAAGACCCACGGTATTCTGCAGCCAGGGCAAGCTTGGAGTCGGTAACCTCACACGTCAGCCTGGTGCCACGGATGTGCGAAGCTCATCCGTGCACTGACGAGTCCCGGAATGCGCGGGACACATCCATCGCACCAATACTTTTGGAAATTTTGATGCCTTGTTGCGGTGTCTCACATATCAAGTCGGGCTCGGTTCCTTTGGCGAATGGCAGGAGAAGAAGATGACTCTAAAACGAATTGCAGGGCTGGCGCAATATTCCGAGGTTAAGGACAATCTGATTCTTGAAATCCGAGGCAGCGATACGAGTTAATTACTTCCTGCTCGCTCTCTTCCTCTCTGTTCCAGTAAGGTATTGTTTTCGAAGCCTGACACTAATAGGCGTTACTTCCAAGTATTCATCATCCGCCATAATTTCCAATCCTTTTTCAATAGTAATTTCAGAGGGAGGGGTGAGCTGTATGGCATCGTCCGATCCGGCAGCACGCATATTAGTGAGTTGTTTACCCTTGATTGGATTAACCGCCATTTCGTCACCTTTAGATGCGTTTCCAATAACCATCCCTTCGTACACTTCCGTCCCAGGTGATATGTACAACGTTCCCCGTTCCTGGAGATTATATAAAGAGAATCCTAAAGCTTTCCCGGAAGCCATAGATGTCATCGACCCGACGGAGCGTTTCTTTATTTCTCCAACGTGGGGTTTGTATCCAATCACTCTTGAACAAAGAATTCCATCTCCCTTGGTATCCGTAATGAATTCACTGCGATATCCCAAAAGCCCTCTGGTAGGAATTTCAAAAATCATTCTTTTCTGTTTCCCATTGCTTTCCATATCAAGCATAATTCCTTTTCGATTTGCAATTTTCTCAATCACTGTTCCGGAAAATTCTGCCGGAACGTCAACAGTCGCTTCTTCAAAAGGCTCCAGCTTCTTGCCGGATACTTCTTTAACAATTACCTGGGGTTGAGAAACCTGAACTTCATAACCTTCCCGCCTCATATTTTCAAGTAGTATTGCGATGTGCAGCTCGCCTCTTCCGTAGACTTTGTATGAATCAGGCATAAAGTCAATTCTCAATCCGACGTTAACTTCCAGCTCCTTTTCCAGGCGTTCACGAAGCTGTTTGTTATTGACATATTTTCCTTCGCGGCCGGCAAAGGGAGAATTGTTAACCAAGAAGTTCACAGATATGGTAGGTTCGTCCACAGTTATGGCCGGTAAAGCCTCCTGATTGGCATTTTCACAAAGAGTCTCTCCGATATCAATATCTGAGAAGCCGGAAACCATGACAATATCCCCGGCAAATGCCTCTTGAACTTCTTCTCTGTCTAATCCCTTGAAAGTAAAAAGCTTTGTCACTCTGCTTGTTTTCGATTCTCCGTTCAGCTTTTTAAGAGTGAGCACACTTCCGCTCTTGATAGTTCCTTCATAAATTCTTCCTATAGCCAAACGTCCGAGAAAATTGTCGTAACCCAAATTAAAAGCCTGTAAACGCAACGGGATGTCACTCGTTGCCGGTGCCGGACGAACCTTTGAAAGGATCGTGTCCAGAAGGGGAGTCAGGTCTTTGGATTCATCAACCAAATGCTCTTTGGCTATCCCTTCTTTTCCTATGGCATAAATAGTTGTAAAATCAAGCTGTTCGTCGTTTGCTCCAAGATCATAGAACAACTCAAATACCTTTTCCTGAGCCAGACCCGGGTCAGCAGCCGGCTTATCAATTTTGTTAATAATAACGATCGGCTTCAGCCCAAGTTCCAACGATTTCTTTAGAACAAACCTGGTCTGGGGCATCGGGCCTTCCTGAGCATCAACAACCAACAACACGCTGTCAATGGATCGCAGAACGCGCTCCACCTCTGAGCCAAAATCGGCATGTCCGGGAGTATCAACAATATTAATCTTCGTTCCACGATGAAAAACGGAAGCGTTCTTGGAATAAATCGTTATTCCACGCTCCTTCTCCAGTGTATCCGAATCCATAGTGACGTTTTCACCATGCACCATCCCGGTCTGTTTCATGATCGCGTCGGTCAAAGTGGTCTTACCGTGATCTACATGGGCAATAATGGCTATATTTCTCATTTCCATGGTTGTCGAGAATGTGTTCTGCAAAGGAACGAAGTTTTCGTCACAATAAAGTCTTTGGTTTGCTATCACAAAATCTGCCCTTAATACCAGTTCACCTTCAAACGGGTAACATAGGAGTGCGTGGGGTGACACCGTTTCCGGAAAATCTTCTTAGCTGCGAACGGCACGCCTGCGGTGAGGCTGACTTCGCTCCGGAGACCCATCAGAAACGGCGCGGCGGCGTGTTTACGCCCAAGAAGTGAACAAGCCAGAGTTCGCAAATGCAAACTCTGGCCTGATCATAACATTGAGACTACAGCCGGTGAATTACCAGCGCGAGCCTCCGGAGTTTCGTCGGTCTCCCCCGCCGCCGGAATTGGTCTTGGGGCGAGCCTCGTTCACCTTTAGGCTGCGGCCGCCGAGATCCTTGGAATCGAGTTCCTGGATCGCTTTAAGACCTTCTTCCCGATTTTGCATTTCGATAAATCCGAATCCTCGGGAACGGTTCGTAAACTGGTCAACGATGATCTTGGCTGAATCTACCGCTCCATACGCTTCAAAGAGGCCCTGGAGTTCGCCCTCGCTGGAATCGAAAGACAGGTTTCCCACATAAATCTTAATACTCATTCTCTAGCTCCTTTAGAAAGGGCACGCCACACGTTTTGCGAGAGTGCGTTTACGGTTGGGAACAAGGGCTCTTTGTGAACGGGGATAAACCGGATGGAATTACGGTATGAAGTCCTCGGCACGGGTGCCTATGTCCTAGGATCTTAACCCTTGCATAACGCCCGTGGTCCTTGACGAGAGGCCGACCGGAGAGACACAAGTTAAGCTTCAAATAACATCCTATGCCAAGAATTATTGCTTGTCAAGCGATTTTGCCGGCAACCCCTATGAGCGGCTGCGGCCGGATTAAAAAAATCCAAAAGCTCATTCCTGCATCTAATTTTATGGAGAATAGTGCGAAAGAAGAGGAGACAGCCATGGACTACAGCCTCATGATAATTATCGCTTTAGTGGTTGCGGGAGTGGGCGGCTTTATCGTGCTGACGTTTGCTCTGCTGAACAATTGGAAAGCAGGATCGAGGGGCCACGAGGAATCCGATGCTTACCAGAGTAAGCGGTCCAGAGATTTTGAAAAATGTTACAACGCCTGCATGATTGGGGAGCACTGGGAGCCGGACAAAGGCGACCATTGTGAATCCCTGTGCGGCTCCCCGCTCGGTGCTCACCTGAGTATCTAGTGTGGCGCCCCGCAAATAACATTCATAATGGAAGGGCGCCGTGGTCCAGTTGTAACCACTCAATTACACGGGGGAACCTCGGATGAAGTGTCCTTGCGAGGAGTGATCGGTGGGACAGGCTTCCAGCCCGTCTGTTAGGGATGACCGGCAAGATGCCGGTCCCACCAGCAATCTAAGCTTTGACGGTGTCCCGCGGGACGCGGGACTTCACTCGGCTCGCAATGACAATCTTTTGCCGCACGTAACTGAGGGATTACGTCTCCCAGTCCCTTGCCATTCTTAAGACTATGATTACACTTATCTAAAATCATCTCTAATTGTAACGTAGTTTAGATTGATGAGGAAATTACAATGGCAAGTCAAACAAGGCAAATTCCAGAAGGCTTTCACACAGTGACCCCGTATTTAGTTGTAAGTGATGCTGCCGGGGCCATTGATTTCTATAAACGGGCTTTCGGGGCCGAGGAACTATTTCGCCTCGAGGGTCCCCCCGGAAAGATCGGCCACGCTGAGATCAAAATTGGTGATTCCATAATCATGTTGGCCGACGAGATGGAGAGCGGCGACTGCCGTTCGCCGCAATCATTGGGTGGTACGGCGGTCAATATCCTCTTGTACGTAAAGGATGTCGATCAGGTCTTCAATCAGGCCGTTTCTGCAGGCGCTAAGGTAGCTATGCCGCTTGACGATATGTTTTGGGGGGATCGCTACGGACAGGTGACTGACCCATTTGGCCATTCTTGGGCGCTGGCAACGCACATAGAAGACATTCCTCCGGAGGAGCTGCAAAAGCGGGCTCAAATGGCTTTTGCAGAAATGCGGTGAAAGGTAGGTAGCCCGTTTAAGAAACTTTTCGATATAAAAGATGTCGTTATATTAATAACGGGGAGGGGAGATAGCCCGGTTGTTGCGTTAATGTGGGGGACGGCAAAAAGTATTGTGACAGCGTCCCTAGAATTAAATTAACAAGAATTGATAGGAGTGAATCATGTATAAAACGTTACCAATTATCGCTCTGGTTGTCTCAGTGGTCGCAGTGGCCACACTCATTCCTTTAACTTCTCAAGCGTTTCTTGGGCCTATTTGGATGCCGTTTTCCGGAGGATGTTATTCGGGATGTGGATACGGTGGCTACTCTGGAGGCTACGGCTACGCTGGTTATGGGGGCTACGGATACGCATGGCCGTACGCGTATGGCGGCCATCACATGTACAAAGGCACGGGCTACGGATCACGGCCGACACCACCGCATGCGGTATGGCTATTAATTTACGTGGTGTAATGTCCGGTGTAAACCGCCGGAGCAAAACATTCGTGCGCGAAAAATGTGCAGTTTCACAGTGAGGTGCGGAATCGCACCTCACTGTTGCGCGTAACTGTTGCCTGGTCTCCTGACTCGGCATTTGGGTCCAATTGCTTTTCTTGCGTTTGCACCATCTGACAGCCCCCAAATTTCCTTTCATTTCCATATCAGATGGTGGATCCGAAAAACATACACTTACGGTTTCCCAGGTCCCTCCTCGAAGGAGACGGAAAAATGACTGACGTCTATGAGCGGGAAACACTTTCGAAAGTGTCATTGGTCATTGCTGGCGTGCTCGTGGCTTGGTTCGCGCTTGTTTTTGTCCTTGGAGCTTCCGGCGCATTCGTGAGACCTCCAGGAACGCCTCCTATTCCAATGGGTATTGGAGCCACTGCTCCTATCATCATTTTTCTTGCAGCGTTCCGAATGTCGCGTACCTTTCGAGACTTCGTGATGACTGCTGATCTACGGCTCTGCACGGGAATACAGGCTTGGAGGTTCGCTGGACTGGCATTTATAGCGCTTTACGCGCAGGGTACTCTGCCCGGTTTATTCGCTTGGCCTGCAGGGCTTGGCGATATTGCAATTGGGCTTACCGCCCCTTGGGTGACTCTCGCTCTCATCCGACGCGAAAGCTTTAGGTTCAGTATGACTATTCCTTGTGTGGAATCTCTTGGGGATACTGGACCTTATCGTTGCCGTAACAACAGGCGTGCTCAGTTCCGGGCTTGCGGTAGGCGTCGCCGGCGAAATCACAACTGCTCCAATGGCTCTGTTGCCTCTTGTGCTAATCCCGGCATACTTTGTTCCAATTTTTGTCATGTTGCATCTAGCAGCTATTTTTCAGAGTTATGCCGTTGTTCGTTCAAGCAACTAATCTACAATAGTGTGCTTTTCTTCACGAGAAGTTGGTCCTTCATCATGCCTTAAGCATGCAATGGCTACAAAAAACTCATAAGTTACGCACATCACTCCCAATCTCTTCAGACTCTTTCCGGATAACCGATTATATCTCTGGTTTGCCTGTACAGCGGGCGCAGAGCTTGATACATCTTGCGGTAAACTCTTTCGTACAGCTCCCTGTACAGGGCCACGTTTTTCGGATTTGGCTCGAACGCTGCATCATACTTCACCATCTTGTGGATTGCCGACTCGAAGGTAGAATGGATCCCCAAGCCCACGGAACTGACAATTGCCGCTCCCAGCCCTGACGTTTCGTGGGTTTTGCCCCGCAGGAGAGGCAGATCGAATATGTCCGCGGTGATTTGACAGATCGCGTCACTCTGGGAACCTCCGCCCGAAACAGCTACTCGTTCCGCCCGAAAATTCCCGGCTCTTTCCATGTTGTGCAGCCCGTCCAACAGTGCATATCCCAGCCCTTCAATCACCGCACGGTACACGTGTGCCTTTGTGTGCACGTCCCCAAAACCTATTATGGCACCTTTGGCCGAAGGGTTTTTCAGTCCCGGTCCCCAGTACGGCTGCACCATCAAGCCCATTGAACCGGCCGGGACTTCGGCCAGCAGGTCGTTCAAAACCTCTTCCGGTTCTATTCCTCGCTCGTTGGCTTCGAGAACCTCCTGGTAAGCGAATTCGTTCTTGAACCAGGCGATCATCCAGTATCCTCTGAAGATCTCCACTTCAGGGTTGTAGTGCCCGGGAATCGGCGCCGGGTACGAAGGCATGAAACGCAGAGGTTCAAAGTACCTATTTGTCGTCGTCTGCACGGTGGCGGTTGTCCCAAAGCTCAAACTGGCCGCGTTTGCTTCCACCACCCCCATCCCGATGGTCTCGCAACCTTTGTCGGACCCACACGCGACCACAGGAATTCCCTGTGGTATCCCTGTTTCCTCTGCAGCCTTCTTCGTTATGGTACCGATTACTTCGCCGGGAGCCACCAGTTCCGGGAGCTTTTTCGGTTCAACCGGAAAGAGTCTCGCGTTGAGTTCCCTTTTGGAGCACCACCTCAGCTTCTTGTAATTCATGGGGATGTGGCCGATCTGAGAGGCAATGGAGTCTCGGAACTCACCTGTCAGCCTGTAGTTCAGAAAGCCGGATACCTGTAGATACTTGTGCGTCTTTTCCCATACATCGAGTTGGAATTGCCGAAGCCAGTTGCATTTGCCGTCGATCTGAACCTTGCGGATCGGTTCTTCCATCCGGATGGCCCGATAGATGATCTTCATGAGGCCGCGGGGAATATAGACTTGCCTTGCCTTTCGTTGGTCCAGCCAGATGATTGCCGGACGCAATGGATTGCCGTGATCGTCGACGTTGACCATACTGTTTCTCTGGGTGGTCACGCCGACGCCTGCGATCTTACTGAACAGGTCCGGCCGGTTATTGCTCAGCCTTTTGCATGCATCACACGCGCTCTTCCAGTAGATCTCGGGATCTTGCTCTGCCCAGCCGGGTTTTTCGCTGAAATATGGGGCATACGGTATTTGAGCCTTGTCGAGCGGCTCGCCGTCAGGGCTGAAGAGCAGCGCCCTAAGACTTTGGGTCCCGCAGTCTAATGAAAGGATAACCTTATCCGGGGTCATTTTTGTCTAACGTCCTCCCTGGTGGAAAAATATCACGCCGCCATAAAGGACGCTATTGATTTCGCTCGGGTTCAATACTGCGAAACATTGGAATTGAAATAAAGGTGTTGTGAAGCTTCGTGTGTTAAGGCACGGTCCCGCGTCCCGCGGGATGCCCCTACGTCACTCGTCTTCGGGCCGAGATGGGGCGACAATTCCGACTGAGCCAAGATCACACTGGACCGCTCCTCTGCTCATACCGGCTCAAGCCTGCGCGGAATGTCGAAAAAATACCGCCAACGACATAGGCCCCGTGAGTCACAACTAACAATCAAACCCGCCCAACGGGCATCGCCAATACGGGTTATCGTCAGTGGGCGCGGGGGGAGGAGTCAGAACGTAGCCCTCGCGATCCAGATAGTAGAATAAAATACCGCCACCGCCTCCGGGCGCGGTTACAATGTCGGAAGGGCCAAAGAGACCAGCGCCGCCGAGCATTTTCCCTGGGCTCGTTATCGCTTGAGCCAATCTGACTGCCGGGGGTGCTTGCTCAACCGATGCTGTGAACTGATTCACCGTGAGATCCACGGGGGACTTCGCCGCTGTCGCAAGACTTGCCACCCCTAGAATTACGATGAAGATCAGCAACACCCCTGCTGTCATCAATATACCTGTGAGACTTGATTTTCTGTTCATGACGTTACTTCTTTCTGGGGCGATCCCCTGGGCAGAATGCTGAGAAATATCGTCCCTCCGTCTTTACAGCCTTTGAATATCAAGATGCGAAGTCTAGGATTTGGATTCTCCGGCAGGAGGGAAAATTTTTTCAGTAGTATTGGGGGCAAGCCTACTCTTGGCTGATCTCTGGGCGCCGTGATGTCACGGCACAGCTCCGCATAGGACAAGAGCATTGACCCCCATTCCATCTCTATTCTCGGCGCTATGGGGATGCACCGGACAAAAATATCACGTCTGAGTACTAGTGACCTCACATGCGGGGAATGCTCTCCACACTCCTGCCCTTCAGCTTCAGCCTCCCCAATTTGCGGGCTGGTTTGTCGATTGATTACTGCTTGCAAAAACAACTAGTTATCATAGATTTGTCGCCGACCTGTTTTGGCACGCAAGTTGCTCTAAAGAAGTGCGGAAGGAAAACATATAGTTGAGACGCCAGGCCTCCTACCCCCCCCAAGGTGCTGGCGTTTCGTTTTCCTCCGACAGATCGTACCGGTTGTGCCGAAGGGAGCCTCTTCCGGAGAATTCAGGTACACCATGCGCAATCGCTATTGTCAATCGTCCTTCAGAATTTCACCGACCAAATTGTCAACTATTACCGGAGTATCGAAATATTGAACTGAAGGCTCGGCCCCATATTTTTCGACTATGAATTTCTTCCAGTCATCCGTATAGAGTTGTTCGGCATCCTTGCGAGATCTCCACAAGTAGACGCCTCCGGCTGTGCTACCATCCTCGGAGAGTAGATAATACTTGCGGATAAGCCCATGAACTTCCCTGTACTTGGGAGCGGTGCCTGAAAAGATTTCCTGCGCTTTCTCTCGGGTCACAGGTTGCGGGAGCTTGAACTGAATAAGTGCTGTAATCATACTCTGCCTCTCTCTCATACAGTTTCTAACGGTGGTTACACAGTTGCGCTAACATCGGAACGATACTACACCTTCGTTAGGCTGACAACCTGAATCGCTTGAAGCTTCGACGGTGAATATAGTGCCATGCGTTGAAAATTGCGCTGAGTAACTTCAATGAAGGTCCCCCTATCCCTTCCCTCTCCAGCCAAGGGAGAGGGCAAATCCATTTCCCCTCCCTCGACGGGAGGGGTTAGGGGAGGGTGATTTCACCGGGAGAGGAAATCAATAGCTATTCTGTTGAACTCCTCAGGGTACTCTTCGTGAGGGCTGTGGCCTGCTTTTTCGAACACAACCAACTTGGATTCCTTCCACAGTCGGCTCAGCTTCTCCGATCGATCGAGGGGAACAGCCTTATCCTCTCTACCATGGACTATCAAGATGGGTTTGTGGATCTGGGCAAGCATGTTCACTTCCTTTTCCACATAAGGCGGCTTTAGCACATTGCGTAGAATATACATGAGACCTTCAGACGTCCCCTGTATCCGTAACGGTTGGATTACTTCTTGTAGGTATTCCTTGCCAACCTTATTGCCATCGTAAAACCATATGGTCTTGATGTTGTTTTCCATCAAGGCGTCTCCCGGAATGGCGTTGAGAAATTCTCCTATGAAGGGTTGCTGATAGATCCAGCCGATAGTGGTCATTGGGTAGGGGATAGCCGCAGGATCAACCAGAATCAGTTTGTCCACCCTCTCGGGATTGTGGGCTGCCAGGTATACGGGGCGATCCCTCCTCCCATTGACTGTCCCACCAGAGAAGCCTTGCGGATGTTCAAAGCATCCATGAATTGCAAAATCTGCTGGGCATAGAAGGGAAAACTGTAATCCGTCGCATTCAATCGCTCACTGTATCCCCACCCCCAGAGGTCCACCGCGTAAGTTTTGAATTTGGATGCAAAAGCGTCGATACTCTTATTCCACATCGCCGTGCTGTAGAGAAATCCGTGAATGAGTATTACCGGCTTTCCGTCTCCCCTTTCTATGTAGTGTATCTTCTTGCCGTCCACGGTGACAAACTTGCCCTTTGCATACTTCTGCACCGCGTCTTTATAAGACAAGGTCTCTTTTGAGGTCACTTTGGGGAGTATGATTATCACTAATGCCAGAACGACAACAATGGCCAATACGAATCCGATTACTCTCTTCATGGTGTCCCCCTCTTCCCCGGTTCGAAATGGTTTTCTATGCTGACTCGTAACCCGTGAACCTGTCAGGCCCTCCAATTATGTACCACTCGTTAAGTTAGAGGCATAGCACTTTCGACAATTTGCAATTTCGGGGACCGCCTATCTTGATTGACTGAAACCGGCACCGTGAGTTATGCTCAAGGACAAGAAACAAGCGGCTGTTACGGCGGCGTGACAACGGACTTACCGGCGACGGGGCTCTTTCGAGGCGGTGGCGAAAGCTCTTCAAACCATCCTTTGACCGGTCACCGGCCAAGAAGCTCCGGAATGGCAGGACCGCCGCATAAGTCCGGCGACTGTTATCATTGGGAACAGAGGTCAATCATGACAAAATATTTGGTTATGGGATTGGTCTTCGCTGCCCTTTTGCTGCCTAATGCAGGATACACGGATTTTAATATTGAGGACTGCTACGGGGACTGCAGAGGATTGCCATGGCGTTATAATTTCGGACAGGTCCCGCACGAAGGGAAGGTCATTCCTATAGGTACAGGGCAATTATAACGCTTGCATGCAGGAATGCGACCGGAAATTCTGGGCAGAATTCGACAAAAAGACCAAGGCCCTCAAAGAAAAGGACAAATAGCACGCTACCTTAGCCCCGTAATTCCAGGGACACCATACTTATTTCCTCTCGTCCAATTTCTCGAAAACGCCGCGTGGCATTGAAAAAAAAAGCTACGGAACGTATCCGTAGCTTTATTTTTTTCTGGTGCGCCCTAAGAGATTCGAACTCCCGACCTTCTGATCCGTAGTCTCAACACTAATTTCTAACAACAACAATATCAGCCACTTACAAGGTAACCCGTTGCACAGAATCCACCACAATCCACAACGATTCATAACGGATGGACACAAAATGGACACAGGGGGAACTCCTGATTTTTGGTCATGGTGATCCTGAGTTTGGGCAAAAAGCTCGATGGGCACAAAGCACCGGGGTTTTTGGGCATCAAGACCTCCGGCGTGACAGGCGCACGGCCTAGTTGCGACGAGGACCCCGAAAATCCATAAGCACCGCAATATTAAGCCCTCTTTTGGCAGCGATCCCTTTTGCAAATGGTAGCCTTTTGGTTAACTTTTGCAGGTTAAGGGCTACCACGCTGGCTACCATAGAAACTTGCCTTCAGACATCCGTGTAAGTCGTTTGAGACTTCTCCGGACCATCTTCCGACCCGCCACTGTCAACCGATAAAAGCCCGGATTATTCGGCGGCGAGACAAGGAAATGTATGTTCTTCCGGTCAACCATCGGATATGATGAAGAAAATGAATTGACGTAAAGGGTAAACTAATGCTCGGGAATGGTGAACAGGGAAGAGATGCCCTTCGACCGGAATTCACAATCGTTCAATCACGATCGATTTTCAGGCGGCCAAGATCACCTCGGACACCGGTTTTATGCCGCTCCGTGAGATCTATGACCGTTTTGGGGTTATCGCTCCGGTTGCCGAAGAGCTGGAGGATGGGAGGTCACCAGTTCATGCGAAGCACTCGTTGGTGCAGATGATCCGTCAGTGCATGTATTAGATAGCCGCCGGGGTACGGGGACCGCAATGATCCCGATCTCCTACGAAGCGATCCCGCCCTGCGTCTTGCCATTGGAAAAGAGCACGATACCGGTGCTGGTCAGTCGATGCTGTCCAGACTTGAGAATAAGATCCTAGGTGTTGAGGATGGACTGCAGGCTCTCGAAGAAGCCTTTGTAAGGTCGAACGGCCGGCTGATGAAGAGAAAGAAGAAGCAGCGGCTGATCATGTACGTTGATTCAACGGAAGACCCGGCGCACGGAAAGCATGAGCAAGTGGCGTTCAACAGTCATTTCGGCACGACCTGCTTCCATCCCTTGTTTGCCTTCACCAGCGACGGAAACTGCCTTGGTGCTAAGCTCAGACCGGGGAATGTCCACTCAGCCGAAGGCATCTTTGATCTTCTTGACCCCATCGTCCAGCGTTATCCTTCGCGATTCACACTCTTCTGGCTCAGAGGCGAGGCGGCGTTTGCCATGCCCGAGCTGTACGAGATTGCGAACGTGAGCGAGTGACCTACTTTATCAGGCTCCCAGCGAACCAGATCTTGAATCGGGCGATTGGGTCTCACCTGACCCGTCCCGTGGGGCGGCCTCCCAAGAGTGGGATTCAGATCAGACTGTTTGATCTCCGGTACCAGGCAAAGACGTGTGACAGGGAGAGTAGAGTAGTCGCCAAGATAGAGTGGCACGAGGGGAATTGTTTCCTCGGATCGGATTCATTGTGACCAACTCCTGGCTCCCTGCCGGGAAGGTCGTCAAGGTATACAACGGACGGGGCGACGCTGAGAACCGATTCAAAGATTGTGAGAACACACTGCGTTGGGACAAGACGAGTTGCCATCGATTCACCGCAAACCAGGCCAGGTAGCTCATGGGGGTCTTGGCCTACAACCTGCTCCACATGCTCAGACAGCTCTACCTCATCGGCGAACAGGTCAAACGGTCAATGGAATGACTCATCAAGCGCCTGATCAAGGTCGGAGCGAAAGTCGCGTATCGCGGTCGGAGGTGGTAAGTCCATGTGGCGTCGGCGTTTCCGCTCGCGGGACATTTCCGCGGTGTGTTCGGATGGGGGCGATGAGGACATTTGGTTGACGGAGGTGCATACGGTGAGGTACCCTCAAAGACAGGGCAAAATAGGTTTTTTCAGCAATGTGACGATGATCTTGCCGCCCTTGAGCCTCGTGACGGACCATCCGGCGTCCTTTTCGGTGGCAGGGGGAGCGTCCCGCGACCGGATTCTCAAGGAAACAGACCGGAATTGGCAAGACTGCCGCATAATGCCGTCCAAGACGCAAATTGGTTCAGTGCAAGGCGTGTGGCCGCCAGAAATCGGTTACGGCCGGAACAGTTGTGCATAGGACACGGGCGCCGCTCCCAATTTCGTTTTGGGCCATCTATCTGGTCGCCAACGACAAGCGTTGCTTGTCCGCGCTTCAGCTCTCAAAGAAACTTGAGGTCAGCTATTAGGTGGCTTGGACTATGCTCCATAAGATCTGCCGAGCTATGAAAGAGTGTGATTCTGCCTACGAGTTGAGAGGAGTCATCGAAATGGACCACTCTTTTTTCGGCAGAGGAGTCGAAGGAGACAAACGTGGGCGGGGTACAAGAAAGACATCGGTCATTATCGAAGCCTCGACCCATGGTGCTGCCGCAGGTTTTGCTCGAATGCATGTGCTCCGAGCATGTGGAGGCGGGCGGTCACCGTTGGCAGCATTGTCCGAAAGCATATTCCCGTGAACCAGACTATCAAGACCGATGGGTGGAGGGCACTTATTCGGAGTTAATTCGATAGCCAAAAAAACCTTTTAAATCAACTGGAGGGCGAGATGATCATAACGCTAGCCAGAGTGAAGAGAGTTCTGGCAACCTATGGGTTCCTTGGCACTTTAACCCTTATCAAGCGGCGCTTTATCGATGCCTGCATCGATGGCTGGTTCGACTGGCAGTACGGAGTCGAAACAGAGAAGCGGATGGGGCTGGAGCTACTGGCGATTTCCAGTGATAATAAGAGCAGTGGCCATGATTACGTGCCAACCGGAAGACGCAGGTTCCGGGCTTTGCTTAGGGCCGTGCAGCTTCCCTGCCACTCCTTGGGATTCGTGGACTACGGATGCGGTAAGGGTCGCGTCCTGATGGAGGCGGCCGACGCCGGATTCAAGCGCGTGGTGGGCGTCGACTTCTCGCACGAGTTGTGTGTCGCCGCCCGCATGAATTTGGCGATTTTCAGCGAACGCAGGCGGAATCTCGCGGACATTGAGATCGTCGAAGCAGACGCGGCGCTCTACGACCCTCCGGCTGACACGGGGGTATTCTATTTCTACAATCCGTTCGACGAATTGGTGCTCCGAAAGGTAGTAGAACGCATTCGGGAATCGTTGCGTCGATACCCCCGCGAAGCTTGGTTGATCTACCACTGGCCGAAACACCGTGAGGTGATAGAAGAGTTCCCCGAGTTTGCGTTGGAGCACGACATAACCGCCGCAGAAGTTAAATTAAAAGTCAAATTTTTAGTGTACCGCTATATTTGCGATAGGGGTTAGCGGATGTCTCTCCTTACCCCAACATGTTGTGGTTCAGTCGCTTGACGTTGCCGCCCCGGATTTTGTCTGACGGCAAGGGGTCTATTGTGACTGCCTGTTGGACCAAGCGATAGAATAGGTTGCCTCCGGAGTTGGACTTACGTCGATTGAACCTGAAGGTGTATTCGTCCAAGTAGTAATCGAGGTGCGAGATGCGTACGGCTCCGTGGTGAGTTCCTGTTAGCCAACGTTTCAATAGAGAGGCAACCCGGTTCACTAAAGGCAGAAGGTTGTCTCCGACATCCCCATTCTTGCGAACCGCCGAATGCCGATAGCCTTGGGCTGCCAGCGGCGAGTAACCTCGCCATCCGTCAGTCCGTACGACACTGCCAGGCTCTATACTCATTTGTACCGCCGGTAAAAGACTTGCGGAAGATGCATCGGCAACTCTATGAAGCCGAATTCGTCCGATCCGACTGCCGTCCAGTTCTGCAGCTATAAGAACCAAAGCTTTGCCGCCAGCTTCTAGACCGCACTTTCCCTTCTTCACCCCTCCTACGTAAATCTCATCGACTTCCACCGTCCCCGATACACGGTCTCGGCCAGGTCGAACCATCGCATGTCGCAGCTTGTGCAGCCATATCCATGCCGTTTCGTAGCTTCCCAGCCCCAACACCCTTTTCAGGCCCAAGGCGCTCATGCCCTGCTTTTGACTCGTCACGTACCACATTGCTCGGAACCACAGTTGCAGGGGCTTCTTGGTGGCTTGGAAAACCGTACCAGCTGTCACAGAGACCTGAAAATCACAAAGGCCGCAACGATACGAGTCTCTCCCTGTGTACCACCCCACGCGGTGACCACATCGCGGACAGCAGAATCCGTTAGGCCAGCGCATTTGAAAAAGATACTCGCGGCAGGCACCCTCGCTCGAGAATCGTCGCTCAAATTCAAGAATTGTCTTCGGGTAATCTTCCACTCCCAAATACTACATATAGTAGATGGGAGAGTCAACCGGATAGCCCTCATTTGCGATTAGAGAGAGCTGGATTCCTCGCTTGCGAAGTGTGCGATTTAGATTTTAATGTAGCGTACGGGACACCGCGTAATCCTTGGCCGAATGCCACAATCACAAAACCAAAACGTTGCAGCGTCAAACATATGGATTCCGGGGTCGACAGTTCTTATTCGCAAAATCTACGCCTTAAATCTGACCAAGTACGCACCTGTCGGATGAGCCGTTTTTCTGTAGTCAGACGCAGAGATCAGAAGGGCTGGCTTGGAAAGGCACCTTGTGATAGCGCTTGAACCGCTTGGACATATCAACATGGTTGGGTAGATTGGATACCCAAAAGACGCCTCGAAAAATGGGTTCGCAAAACTGGTCGTAAGCGCGATTATAATACATGGTTCAAAAAATGTTGGCATGAAGACGAGATGCTGACTGCACCAGCCGCCAGTATGAAACGAAGGCGAGGTTTGGGTTTTGCGAATTCAAGTGACAGATACCTTCTCCAGGCCCGAGCGCGAAGTTGGGAGGTTTGGGTCCGAGCTGATACGTAGCAGGGGAAGAACCTGACGCATTGAGCCTGATTTAAAGCTCATGTGATTCATGATCGGAATTTGTGACCCAATGCGATGAGAAGTCTAGTCTGTGGGGGGGTCGGAAGGATCTTGGGATGGATATCGGGTCCGGGTTGATGAGCCGGCCACGTCATGGTATACTGTTTCGGTAATTGTGCTTAGAAATTACCATAAGAAATCTGTCGACTTTCCGCAAGGGGAAGGAGGGACGACATGGATGCCTCCACCTTGTACACTAGGGCTCTGTCCCTCAATTAACTGGAGGTTTTCCCCCATCTATCTAGCTGTAATTACAGGAGCCAGATCTCCCGGGTGATTGTGGGACAATTCACTAGTATAATAAATGGGATATCAGGATCCTATGGGACGGAAGTTTGTTTGAGATTGCCATTTGTTCCGAGCTCATGGGTTGCGCCTTCGTTCCAAATCTCAATGGCTAAGTAGCCTTTAAGCCCATCTGAGAGCCGCTCTTGGAACCAGGAACCTTCATATAGTAGCCAGTCTTACACTTGCTTGGCCGCTCCACGGCCGATGAGGGGGATGGGAAAATGACCAGCGCTTGGTTAATGACTGTAGGAGTAGCTCTTTTCGGTTTTCTTGCCACTCTGGTCGCGATTCCGGGGATAAAACATCGTGCCCTGAGATCAGGTGTCGTTGATCGTCCAGGAGGCAGAAAACAGCACTGCGGGGCTGTACCCCTGCTGGGCGGCATAGCTATCATATTGCCCCTACTTGGGGTTCTCTCATCTATATATTGTGTTAATGCGCTTGGCGGAGAACTGTTCGAGCGGCCCAAGAATGGACAGGTATTGTCTCTGCTGTTGGGAACCGCTTGGATTCTTATTCTGGGCACTATGGACGATAAGTATGGCCTCCAATGGAGCAAGAAACTCCTCGGTGAATTGGGCGGCGTCGGAATATTAGTTTTGGGTGGCCATTGCATCGAGGGGGTGGCGATACCGTGGATTGGGCCCGTCAATTTTGGCTGGTGGGGAATCCCACTTTTTGCACTCATTGTACTGACCATGACAAATGCCATTAACTTGATTGACGGCCTGGACGGGTTAGCCGCCGGCGTATGTCTGTTTGCCAGTCTGGCATGTGGGGTCGTGGGCTTGGCCAAAGGACAAGTTTTTTCGACAATGGTAGCCTTTACATTGTTGGGAAGTTTGCTTGCATTCCTGAGGCACAATTTTCCTCCAGCTACCATCTTTATGGGGGATGGCGGAAGTTTGGCCCTCGGTTTTCTCCTCAGCGCTTTAGCGTGTGCAACCATGTCGGTGAGGTCTGGTCAACGAGCGGGCACCATGGCTGTATTTGTAGCGCCATTTCTTCCGTTTGGAATCGCCTTCCTGGATGTATTCTTGGCAGCCGTACGTCGATGGATAAGCGGCCGCAAGATTTATCTACCGGACGCCGAACATATACACCACCGATTGATGGCATCATTTCGTCGTCCAAGATTAGTCGTGGGAATTCTTTACCTATTCACGGGCATGTTGTCGATTATTAGTATTTTGCTGGTTCTTGGTCCGAACCTCTTCATCCCTATCGGTGTGTTGGTGGCGATCTTGATCCTTAGCGGGACCACTGGACTTCTTAAACTATATAGGATCGACTATCTTTCCCAAGCTATTGCAAATAGACCTCACTTTCGGTTCCTCGACAGTTTTCGATCGTTCATGACTAGACGGATCAATCGAGCGGAATCCGTTCAGGATCTGATGTCATTGTTGGAATCCGGAGTTAGGGACCTTAAGTTTGACGCAGTGGAACTCATTCGTCGCGATCGGATATTGGTCCGGTGGGTCGCTGAATGGAAGGCGCATCCTGACTCCAATCGCTCAACCGAAATCAGTCGTTTCCAAAATGATGAAGTGGCCATCCGTTGGACAACACCTCACCATAATAGTCATGAATATCAGTGCTGCCTGAGCGAGACATGGCACCATGTGCTCAACGACATCGAAGCGAGGTACCTTGTTTTGAGGACCGGCAGTGGTAATTCAATCGGCAACAGAACTTACCAGCATCTCGCCAAGTGGGCGGGCTAGTGGCAGGGACACATGGTTCCTGGCACGTCGGCAAAATCTACCAATACCCTTGCTTATGTTTCATAGCTTGATAGACACGATTGTTCGGAAACGAGCCATATGGGGCGAATTTTCCTGGGTTGTCATTGGACAAGCTGCGTCAGTGCTCGGCTCCATTGTGGGGGTCAGGCTACTCACCGATGCGATTCCTCCACAAGTTTACGGTGAGCTAGCTCTGGCAATGACCACAGCAACTCTCGTCAATCAGATCATTTTAGGACCGTTGAGCAATGCATATTCGCGATTCTACGCACCTGCGGAGGAAGCCGGAGAACTTGGTTCTTACCTCAGCTCGGTGGCTCGGCTCACTGTTTTGGGAGGTTTGTCCGTAATTTCGGTCGGACTCGGGACCGTACTCGGTATTACATCCCTCGGGTATGCCACGTGGGTCCCACTGTTAATCGCGACGGTTGTGTTTGGCATTGTTTCCGGGTGCAATTCCATTATGAGTGGAATCCAGAACGCGGCCAGGCACAGATCGATAGTAGCTCTGCATCAGGGCATAGCTTCGTGGCTGTGCTTCTTGTCCGCTGTCTGGATAGTTGGTGCGTTTGGAGTTAAAGTATACACTTGCTATGTGGGGGTACTGCCTGGGCTCATTGTTCGTGATTGCTTCTCAGGCTTGGTTTTTCGAGCGCAGAGTAGTCCGTGCCGCAATTAAGGTGGAATGGCGGCCTTCAAGGGACGCCAAGCCATGGCGCCACAGAATGGTTGCGTACGCATGGCCGTTCTCAGTGTGGGGAGTGGTCACGTGGCTGCAATTATCGTCTGATCGATGGGTGCTTCAAGTATTCTGCAATACCCAAGACGTGGGATTGTATGCGGTGGTATATCAGTTGGGTTTTGCTCCCCCGATGTTGCTTTGTGGGCTCGTCAGCCAACTCGTAGCGCCCGTGTTCTTTCAGCTAGCCGGTGATGGCACGGATGAACGGAGAAGAGCGCTGGTCTCTCGTCGAAATTGGCAGATGACCATTGCCGCATTGTGTGCGTCAGCCTGCTGTGTTGCGGCTGCGGCTGGCCTTCACGCGTGGGTTTTCAGGTTGTTGGTCGCTGAGGAATACCGAAGCGTGTCGTGGCTACTACCGGCATTTGCACTTAGTGGTGGGCTATTTGGGACGGCTCAGCTTGCCACCTTGGGATTGCTTAGCAACCACGACCCCAAGATTCTACTCAAGGCGAAGGTTTGTACTTCTGCTTTAGGAATCGTTTTGAATTTTTGTGGTGCTTGGGCCTGGGGATTGGTCGGCGTTGTGATGGCCGGAATGCTCACGAATGGACTTTATCTTTCTTGGGTGATCGTTTTGAACACAAGCTGGAGTTCAGGCCAATATGTTTTGCCGGCCCTTAAGGAGACTGAACTGGTCTCAGAACGCGGAAGACTGGCGAACTCTGAAGCAATCCGCAGGGCGGAATGAATGGTAGAACTGACCCAATTGTGAACACACCCTAGCACCGTGTCAAAAGGGTGCGACTGTGGTAGCGCCTCACCGTCTGTTACAAAGGGACAGGGATGTTGAAGAGATTTCCCATTTTATGAACAAGTGGATGGGACGTTTCTGCAATCCAGTACAGGTGGTTCGAGCTCATATCTTTCTGCAGAAATTCTTGGAGGGCTAACGGCCGTATTTTTGTACGCATGGAGCAGACGCCATCACGGTAGTCAGCGGGTAATTGATGAGGCTCCTTGTACTCTGCCACCAGTAACAGCGGAACACTGTCTGGAGAACACGTGCCTCAAATCGGGCCTTCCAATAAATTCCCACGATCAAGTCCCCCGACGAGTCCCTGGTTATTCTTTGCTTTTTTGTGCGTCTGCTTCTCGTCTATCCTTATCTTAGACACTGGGGACGATATGGACGAGGTCATGGGTGTGGTCTACTCCATTGTGTTTGTCTGTTCGGCGTGGGTTGCCTTACAGCTAGTTGCCCCGTTTTCCAGGTATGGTCGCGCATTTAGTTGGACGATAAACATTATCTTCTTTGCAAAAATATTTTTCGGGCTGGCTCACTTCTATTTTGTGTTTGCCCCGGCTGCAGACATTACTTCTGCGAGTCAAATTGCAGATGCCAATTTCCCCGGCGATTTGGTAGCTATTCACAATGCCACATTGATATTCAATGAGGAATGGGCGATCGGAGGATTGTATCATGCCATTTTCAGCGATTACTACAGGGCATTCAATAACTATGGTGTGCCAATCATTTACGGCGCTCTCTATCGGGCGTTCGGTCCGTACGCTACAGTGGCTGTGCCAATAAATGCTCTTGCGATGGGGACCGCCTGCGCGGTGCTCGGAGCCACTGGAGAGGTACTGAATGCAGATAACAGGACTACAAGGAACGCTGTTCTTATACTGTTTGTCATGCCCCTTTTTTTTGTTGGAGTGCCCAATTACCGGGACCAGTTCATGATTTTGCTGCTCGTGCTTACAGCTTACAGCAGTCTTTATGCGGCTAGGTCCGGACATTGGTCGTCGATTGCGTTGCTGATTCCCCTATCCGCGTTGTTGGGGAGCCTCAGACAACCTTATATGCTTGTGCCATCAGTTTTTGGGTTAATTTCTTTATGGTGCTCCTCCAAGTCTGACGTAAATTTGATAAGGGGTCTGCTGCTATTGGTTGGTGCCGCCATTTTCGTGTATGCAACATCCCAGATTAATCAAGAGTTAACCTCTTTAGGCTCCAACGCATTCAGTAAAACCGTTGAGTTTTCTAGCATTGACCAGTTGTCCCGCTTTAGCAGTGTGCTATACTATCCCGTCACAGCCGCTTTTTCTTTTCTCGCCCCCATGCCCTGGTGGCAAAGTGTTGAACTCTCCCTCTTGGTCCATCAGGTGTTTAATTATCCGCAAACATTGCTAAGCCTAACGATTATTGTGGCACTGGTTGTCTCCCGTACGCCGGGCAAGGGCAATCCTGGCTATTTCGGGCTCATCCTAATGGCCGCATTCATCTACTTGTTGGCTTTTGGTGGCTCTCTAGATTTGGGAGCTCGGTATTTTCAAGTTGGTCTGCCCCTCTTACTGCTGCCGGGAGTTCATGCACTTCAGGGACGTTGGAAAAAGTGCCTGATGATAAGTGGCAGTGTCGTCGCTGCCGCGCATGCATATCTATTGGTGATGAATTAGAATGCGTATTCTTCACCTTGTTCATTCTCTCCGAAGGGGTGGAGCCGAGCGTATTCTGTTAGATTTGTCTTCGGCGTTTGTCAATCGAGGGCACATAGTTGATGTCCTCTCGCTCATTGCATTCGACGAATACCATGACCCTGATTATGCAAATATTCGCCGCCATTATATTATACAACCGGACAAGTACCGCTGGCCCTGGGGAATCCCGGCCATGGCTCGTTTACTCAAATCTGCGGTAAGCCAAATATATCCAGATGTGATGATGATTCATACACCGAATGTGGCATGGGTTGCCGCCGCAGCCGGGTGTCGGGTGCCAAGTGTGCAGATGCTGCACGGCTACGGTGCCATGACCAGCCGCTTAAGTGGGATGAAACAATGGTTGGCCCGCCTGGCAGACCAATGGGCTTTCCGGCGTTTGGGTAGGCGGCTGGCGGTGGTTTCGCGATCTATGGTCCCTGTGGCCGCCACGCATTTCGGATGTTCAGAATCACTAGTGGTTTGCGTGCCTAATGGCGTTGATTTGCTCCGGTTCCGCTGGCGGAACCGTACGCTTCCAAAGAACCCCGTGATACTGACAGTGGGCACCATGGCGCGGGTCAAACGGCCAGATTTGGTCGTCAGTGCCCTTGCGCGACTGCTTCCTCATTGGCCGGGTGTTCGGCTCTGGATGGTGGGGGACGGACCTAGTCATGAAGAAACGAAAGCGCTGGCGGCGAGAATGGGCATTGACGGTCAAGTGGAATTTCTAGGCCGCCGCGACGACGTACCAGACCTCATGTCACGGGCACACGTCTTTTGGCAGTTAAGTGAAAGCGAGGGGTTGCCAAGATCGGTGTTGGAGGCCATGGCCACAGGGCTACCCGTTGTGGGGCATGATGTTCGGGGCATCCGGGATACTGTCGTGAATTCTCAGACGGGCTTTCTGGTTCCTTTTGGGGATGTGGAGTCGGTCGCCCGAAAAACCAATGAATTGTTGAGCCAGCCTGAGCTCTATAAGACATTTTCAGTAGCAGCCCGCGCTGGACGGAGCAGGAATTCAGTATGCAGCGGATGGTTTCTGAGCATGAAGCATTATTGTTAGCTGTAGCGGGAAGCAAGACATGAGCCTACTAGCTCATCCTGGCGGCGATTCCTTTGAAAACGCTCGCCGCCTGGCCCCGCGACTTTGGGACCCGCATTATTGCCTGCTACGGGGGCTTGCCAACTCTATGCGGCGGTTTGCGGACACGCACGCGAGACCGGGAATGACCATAGTGGACTTTGGATGCGGGACAAAACCGTACCGGCCTCTATTCCCTCCGGATTGCCGATACGTCGGCGTAGATATAGAGGCTAATGGGCATGCAGATATCGTCATTGTTCCGAGCGAACCCGTGCCCTTGCCAGACGGCTCAATAGATCTTGTAATCTCGACGCAGGTGATCTACAAAATTCCGGATTACGCAGGCTATTTGATGGAGTGCCGCAGGCTGTTGCGCCCCGATGGGCGCATTATGATCACCACCCACGGCACTTGGACGTATCATCCGGCCTCGGGGGGAGACTATTATCGCTTCACACAGGACGGACTTCGCCATGTGTTAGCCAGGGCCGGGTTTCAAGTGGATTCGATGGAACCCGTCGTGGGCACTCTGGGTACCGGCCTGCATTTACGTCAGTTGATGTTCAATTCCTGGCTTCGGCGGCTTCGACTCTCGGCGGTAGCAGGGCCGCTCAATGTGGTCACCAATCTTCGTATCTTGCTAGAGGACAGCATTTGCCCTATCGGTACACGGATGAGTGCGCCAGTGATCTTTACGTGCGTTGCACAAGCCAAATGAAACTTTAGCCTGATGTCCGCCCCCGTTCCGTCTTCGCTATGCGCCGGATTGGTTACCATTGATGTGGAGCCAGATAATGTGTGGGCCGACACGCACAGTCGGGGCCTGGAAAATCTTCGTTGCCTACCGCGCTTTCATCATCTTTGCCAAGAACAGGGAATCCGGCCAACGTACCTGGTCACTTGGTCCGTCGCGCATGACGCTGAATGCCTCAAAATAGTCGAGCATCTGCTCCGACACGGTGATTGCGAAGTGGGCATGCACCCGCACCTCTGGGAGACGCCGCCACTTCAACCCCAGGATTATACGAGTCATGCCTCGGTCGCCGCAAACTACCCAGAGGAAATTCTCGAAGAAAAAATTAGTAACCTAGCGGAGTTGCTCACCCGACGTTTTGGTCCTATCGTCAGCCATCGCGCAGGGCGATGGGGACTAGATGCCCGCCAAGTCAGGATCTTGTGCAGCCTGGGAGTGCAGGTAGACACAAGCGTAACCCCCGGCTGGGATTGGTCGCCCACCGGCGCGCCGGACTACTCTGAAGCGCCTTTGGAGCCTTACTGGTTGGACCCGAAAGACCTTTGCCAAATTGGAGCTTCTCTACTTCTCGAAGTTCCCTGCACTATTCGGCCCGGTTGGAGGTTGTTTGGACTGAATCGGCGCGCTCTGGTCAAGGCCGTGCTCAGGCGGTTGAACAAAGGTCCAGCTTGGCTCCGCTGCGCACCCCTCGTCACCGGCAAACAGCTTATACGCGTCTGCGACTGGGCTGCTGCTCTTCTGCCGCACCTGAATTTGATGTCCCATTCATCAGAGTTTTATCCCGGGGGCAGCCCATACTGGCGGACAGCGGCGGATGTAAGCCACCATCTGGACCTGTGCAGTCAAGTATTCAATTGGTGGCAAGCTCACGGGGTGCAACCCATGACTCTCAAGGAATTCGGAGGTCTGTGGAGTCACAGAATTGGGGTTACAAAGGCCCCTTCGCTAACAACACATGATCCCATCGATTAAGAACACCCTTCTTGACCTTTCGGCATTCCGCCATCTATGGGGCGACATGAGGGCTGCCCAGTATGAGAAACGCTATCGGCTGTGGCAGCATCACTATTGCCGTCTGGCTGAAGTTAAGGGCTTGCGCTACTCTCCGGGAGCCACCCGCCAAGCCGTCGGGACTCGGTTGAGAAACCGTGTTCCAACTTCCCGCCAGCTAGGCGAGGTCCACAGTCTCATCATGACCCTCACCCGTAATTGGGCTCTGGGGATGGTTTATGAGTTGGAAGAACTGGGGCCGGTAAGCGTGTTCGACTGGGAGCAGTTTGGTTTCTGTGAGTCTGACCCCCAGCTGCCCGGTAGACTGCCAGAATTAAACGCTCGCATGTTGGAGTTTGTCCGCGAAACTCACAAGCTACGGCCGGTGGATTGGGTTTTGATATGCGCCAGTGGCAAGCTGATCCTAGGTGGCACCCTGCGCGCTATCCATGAGGAACTCGGCATTCCCACTGTGAATCAGTGGCTGGATTGCAAACAGAATTTCGAGGGTGGGCTGGGACCCCACGGGCAAGACACCGGCCAGAAGGACATCGCGTCGGAGTTTGATCTGGTCTGGACAAGTAGCCGCTCAATGTGCGAACCGTACCTCGCTGTCGGTGCGCGGCCACTTTATCTCCCGGAGGGATTCTCCCCGCGCCTCACTCCAAACTAAACAGCCCGAAGCGGTTCCCAGTGGGCTTCTTGGGCGCTTGCTACGGATTTCGTCCGGACTATCTTAAGGCTATGCGCCGGGCAGGAATTGACGTCGAAGCGCGCGGCCCCGGGTGGGGCACTAGTGTCGTGCCTTTGGATCAGATGGGGCAATTCTTCAGTGAATGCCAAATCAACCTTGGCTTCGGCGGCGTCGGTTACTCGACGGAATTGACCACACTCAAAGGTCGTGATTTTGAGGTCCCTGGGGCAGGCGGGGTTTATCTGACCACATTCAATCCCGATCTCGCCGACTTCTTCGACATAGGACGCGAGATCCTCTGTTATCACTCCGTGGGAGATATGATCGATTTGGCACACAGGGTGCTTCGGGATGATGCTCTGCGTGAAAGAATAGGGAGCCGAGCTTATGCTCGCTCCATGAATGAACATCGATGGCTTCATCGCTTTCAAAGGATCCTCGGTTTGTTGCGGGTTCTCGAAGTTTTCGAGCAAGCTTAGATTCTGGGGTGATATAATATCATGCCCGATCAGATTGACCTCTCTCAAATGGAATCCGTGCCGGTGCGGCCAGGCGTCTTTCTTACGTCTACGCCGTCATTGGGAAGCCCCGAATGAGGATTTTTGGGATCGGATCTGGCGCCACACCGACGCAGAAGGTTATTTTTCCGATGCTCTAAAAGGAGGGATTGCTCCTCTCTATCTGCGTTGGATAAGCCGTTACCTGGGGCATCGAGGCAAACTCCTGGAAGCGGGTTGCGGTTTGGGGCATGTTGTGCTCGCCTTGCGCTTTCACGGATATGACTGCTGGGGTTTGGATTATGCGACCAAGACCATTGATTTCTTGAAGAATCCGTTTCCCCGACCTACCCTTTGTGTCGGGGGATATCCGTGATTTGCCTACACCTGACGGCTTCTTTGATGGTTACCTGTCCTTCGGCGTAATTGAGCATTTCCCGCAGGGACAAGAGCAGATCCTTGCTGAGGCGGCAAGGGTGGTTCGTCCCGGAGGCTTGCTCCTACTGTCGGTGCCTGCCTTGAACGGATATCGCAAATTGCGCGGCAAAGTTAGGAACCTACCATGAGACGGCAACATCTCCCTTCTTCGAAGATTGCTACTCTTACGAAGAAGTGAAGTATTTGCTCAGATCTTCAGGCTTCGACTATTTGGATCATACCTATCTCAACACGGTGATGACCTTTATTCAGGAAAGCCCATTGCGGCCACTCTACCGGCATATAGAAGACTCCCGGCGTTTGCGATCTCTAGTGGATCGCTTCCTAACTCCCCTGCTTCCGAGGAGTTGGTTTGGACACATGTTGATCCATGCTGCCCGTAGGAGACCCTGATTGTGCGTTTACTCTTGGCTGGCACGTGGCAATGGCCTATGTACCAGGAAGCGTGCGCCAATGCGCTGTCTCGGCTGGGCGTAACTGTAATCCCCTTTAGGTGGAGGGACTATTTTGGTGGAGGGATGCTCGGTCGGATTCAAAATAAATTCCCGTTTTCCGGGCCGGCTCTGCTTCGGCTGAACCACAACCTTGTCGAGGCCGCGTACACACAGAGGCCCGATGGCATTTGGATCTGGAGTGGAACCCACATTCTGCCAGGAACGTTGCGAAGACTCCAAAGAAAAACCGGCGCACTTCTTGTTTCTTACAATAATGACGATCCGTTCGGACCGCAGGCCCACGGAAATGCCTCGTGGTACCGTCGTTATTTCTGGCATCATTATCTGGATGCCGTACCCCAATATGACGTTCACTTTGTCTACAGGCCGGTCAATATTCAGGAAATGCTCCGTGCAGGAGCAAAAGAAGTTCATCTCCTGATGCCCTATTTCATTCCTGATGTTCACAGTCCGGTGGAGCTCGGGAATGATGAAAAGATCCGGTATGAGTGTGATGTAGTGTTTGTGGGTCATTACGAGCCGGACGGACGTGGACCATACCTGCGAGCGCTTGTACAGGCCGGATTGCATGTACGCCTTTTCGGCGGTGGCTATTGGACTGCAAACGTACTGGGAGACTTGTTCAACTACTTTGGTCAGATTCGTGTTGTGTTCGGCGACGAATACTCCAAGGCGCTTTGCGGGGCGAAGATGTGCCTGTGCTTTCTGTCGAAATTGAATCGAGACACCTACACCCGACGATGCTTCGAGATCCCGGCCTGTGGGCGCTTGCTGCTCAGCGAGCGCACAGATGATTTGCAGCGATTGTTCAAGGGGGACGAGGAAGCAGTTTTCTTTTCCAGCCAAGAGGAATTAGTGGAGAAAACGCTCTGGCTTCGAGATCATCCAGAAGAGATCGAGCGCATCGCCCAGGCCGGTATGCGCAGGGTACTTGCGGACGGACATTCGGTAGATGACCGTATGAAGGAACTACTAACCATCATTAAGAGGCATTGTCGATAATCCATGGAAAATTTACCTGATATACACAGGCTGCACTGGTTGTGCTGGCAGCCGACACCTTACAACGACTTCTTGTTCCGCACTCTTGCCGATGACCCGGACATCGACTTGACCGTTCATTTTCGTGAACGGGTCTTGGCTAGCCACCCCTGGCAATCAAATCTCGCAAAGGGGTACAGGGCGCGATTCTATCATCGCATTCTGGGCCTCGATTGGCATGTGCTCTCGGTGGCCTCGAAAGAAAAAGACGCCCTATTCGTGATCGCTGGCTGGGATCATCTCACGGTGATTCTCTTGATCTCATTCTTGGGCATTACAGGCCGCCGCTTCGCCATGTGGACCGATACGCCGGATCTCAGTCGCAAGAGGAATCCCATTTTCGGCTTCTTGCGCGCGCATTGGCTCAAGTGGGTGTTCCGTAGGGCAATCAAGATCCTTGGTACCGGTGAACCGGGAGTTAAAGCGTTAGGCCAAATGGGCGCCCCGGCCAGCAAGCTGGAAAACTTCCCTGTACTTTATCGACTTGGGCGCTTATGTGCCCGACGGACCCGCTTATCCCCTGATGCATCAGGGCATATCAGGTTCATTTCGGCCGGTCGCATACTAAATGGCACCAAAGGGCATGATACAGCTCTTCGCTCATTGTCTCTGGCTTCGCGTCGATGCAGTGTCTCCTTCGAGGTACCTTATCGCAGGGGCTGGCGCGGATGAGCCCAATGTGAGAGCGCTAACCCAACAGCTCGGCCTCGTGCAACAGGTCAGATTCCTGGGTTGGGTAGAGCCAGTTGAATTACAAAGGGTCTACGCCACCTGCGACGTCCTCATCCATCCGTCACCCACGCACGATCCTTATGGCAACGCCGTTCTGGAGGGAATGGCGGCCGGATTGGTGATCCTAGGTTCCGATGTCACCGGAGCGGTTAAAGATCGTGTCGAACACGGGGTCAATGGCTTTATTCACCACGCTGGTGATGTCGTCGACCTAGCCCAACATATTGAATTCCTGCTGAAGAACCCGGAGAAAATCGCCGAGATGGGACGCGGAGCCCGGGCGACAGCCGAGAAATGGCCCATTGAACGAGCCGTGGCAACCATAAGAAAAATGTTACAATAATCATGGTCTTCCTATATCCTTTGCTAAGCAGATACGATCTCCTCCATGTCAGATTGCTCGGTGCCGGCCTTGGCAACTTACTACTTCCGTGGGCCCGTGCGGTGAGTTTAGGCGATAAATATGACTTGCCCATCATTTATCCAACCTGGCCTCAAATCAAAGTCGGGAGCTACCTGCGGTGGGAAAGAGACAAGAGGCATTACTTTGGAATTTTTGCCCCTACGAGCGATTACATCGTTGGATGGGAGAAATTCACGCGTCAAATTCGTTCTTCGTGGATTGACGAAGAAGCTTTTCTCGCGACGCCAGACCGTTATATTAGCTCGAACAAAGAATATGTCGTTATCGTAAATGGCCTCAAAAACTTCTTTCTGCCTATTCTTCAAGATTACGAACTAATAAAGAAAAAGCTACTGGATATTGTCCGTCCAGGTCACATTCCTGCCGGACCAGCTACTCCCTATGTCGCAGTCCACATTCGCCTGGGGGATTTCAAGGTAGGGAAGCAGACAACGCCTCTTGAGTTTTTCGACAACGTCTTATCACAAATTAGAGCAAATCTGACTGGTCTTGAAGTCTTGGTATTCACTGACGGCCGAAAAACTGAAATCGATTATCTTCTCATAAAACATGAGGCCAGGCTAGCACGTTTTGGTTCCAGCATGGCAGATATTTTTGCGATGTCTTATGCAAGACTCCTTGTTGCGTCCAAGAACTCCACCTTCGGCTGGTGGGCTTCCTACTTGGGCCGTATGCCGGTAATTTGGCCCAAGGATACTTCGACACATCCTATTTATCAGAATCAGGGTATTGAGTTGTACCTCGATAAAGATGCAACACTCGGCCAGGAACTGTTTCGTGAGGTGAAGTGTGGATATGAGGTGTGCGACGTAAGAGTTAGAGACTTTTTCGTTCACTGATGGCCTTGGATGCAAGTTGGCAACAAGTTCCTTTTGGTGCTTTCGATTTCGCGCCTCACGGTAAAAAGCCCTGTTCACAAGCTGATGAGGTCGTCACTGTCGCTTAGGGCCGGCGCAGGTTTTGAAGATTCAAGAGGTAAACCGCCGCCGTGGGCAAGTAATATGCAAGAATTTCTTCCTGATCTGCTTATTAAGAAAGTACCAACGCCTGCAAACGGGTCAGTGGAGAGCGCTCTAGTTTGCCCTTCCGACCTCGGCCGGCTAAAAAAAGAGGGCTCACAGTTTCTATTGTTCCGTCTGCGGCCGAAGCGTGGGCGAGGTTGACAAATATGGCATCATTTCGCTTTCGAAACGGCATCACTATTCCAGGGAAATTCCCGAGGACTACCTGGAGTGGCTTTTGACCCGGCAATCTCCAATAGACGCTTTTTTTTGTTCCGATGTGGCAGGATGATGAAAAGGGCGAGATTGCTGACTATACCACGGATGTCACACGGGCAACAGCATTGTTCAATTTACCCTTTTCACCTGACAGTCGTGTTTTGAGTTTCGGTACCGGGCGGGGCACGCTGGGCAGCGCCATATGCGGCTTCGTGAAAGAAGTTGTCGCAATGGATATCACGTACCCGAGTCTGGCAATTTCGTCTTTGGTGTCACCCAGCAATATGGTCCACGTGCATGGAGGAGAAGAGGGTTTCTTGCCCTTCATGAATGAGACCTTTGATCTGGTCATTTTGAACGGGTCTCTGGAATGGTTGCCACGTTGGGTGCAGGGGGGCTCGCCCACGGCGGTCCAACACCAATTCCTTAAAGAAGTAAAGCGCATCCTGAAAAAAGAGGGTGAAGTACCGGTCGGTATGGAGAATCGCTGGTCCGCCACTCTTTTTGCAGGTCAAAGAGAGCGCCACTCGTCTCTGCGGTTCGCTCCGTTAATGCCTCGTGCAATCGCCGACCTTTATGAGAGGATTTTTACCGGAACCCCGTATCGTACGTACACATACTCTAGGTACGGTCTTATAAGACTTCTGAGACTCGCTGGGTTCAAGAATTTTCAGGTTTACTGGCCCTGGTGGATCTATGATTCTCCAAGGCATGTCTTTCCCGAGAATCAATCGGTCTATTTTGATCCTAATATGCTCTCCCATATTGTAAGTGTCCAACGCAAGATGAGCAATATTTTATTGCATTTTTTTATGAAATGGCGTTGGGCAAGATTCTTTGTGCCATCCTTCTATATAAGGGCTGCCGACCGGCCGCTTAAGGTAGGTTTCGCGGACAGTTTGATTCGGCTCCTCGGAGACGGCACTGATACCAATCGAGGTCTATTTTTAGGGCAAAGCTTGATCGTTTTTGGCCGAAAAGAAATGTTCAAAGTCGGCATAAGTCCAAGAGCTGAAAAAGATATTCGTCAAGATTACTATTGGGGTGAATTCGCTGGGACCTTTGAGTCACTGCGTCGATTTATCCCTGACAGGCAGATGATAAATGCGAACGGCTGTCAGTTTCTTATTACGCCGAAAATGGACCCTGTGAGAAAGCTCACGGCCTCCGTCACCGATATTGTAGAGACGTTCCTCTCTGCACTTAGCAATTTTCCAAAAAACGTCAGATCTTTTAGAGAGGTATTAGAATATATTGCGATTTCGCCAATTCTTGACTTGACGGGGGTGAGAGAAGACTGGGAAACAATCCTGGAAATTCTCGGAGACACCCCGCTGCTGCTCGGCGCTGTGCATGGTGACTTTCACCTGCGCCAACTTTTTTGGTTTAGTGGCAAATTAAAGGTAATTGACTGGAGCCTGTTTTCATTAGAAGGAATTTACGGGATAGACCATTTCTCCTTGGCAATGCATTATTGGCTAGGCAAAAAGCGGCTTTCCTGGTGGGAGTTATTTCATAGGCGCATACTTACTAGTGACCGATATCTGAGAGCGTTGTTTCCCAACGAGGGGTACATGGTGTCAAAATTGAGTCTCCAATCAAAAATCGCTTTTGCCATACAGAAGATTAATAATGATGTCTCCGTCGCAGATCACCCTATCAGGAAATCGTACCAACAGGTTCGAATGCGTGTCGAACTGATAAGACGACTCAGGCGATATGTGGAATCTATGGATATAAAGGATTTGAAAAGAGTCAGCCGAGAGGTGGTTCCATGAGTCAAGCAAAGATGGCTGAAATACGAGAGTGTTACAAGCGCCGGGAACGGATTGACGCCGAATTTTATGATCCCTTGATCCCATTCGATTCCAAGGCTATTAGGGAACGATTTTATGCAATCACGCGGCTTATCCGGTGGGCCCGACTGGAACCTTTCAGTAGGAAAGCGGCACTGGAGATAGGATTCGGAAAGGGGGCCAACCTATTGGAGCTTCTCCTGTTGGGCGTCTTACCGGAAAATCCGGTTAGAAACGAACTTCTCGACGAACAAGCTGCTACAGCACGCAAATTATTGCCCCCTAGTACACGGGTCCTTCTAGGTAATGGAGCAGGGAGCCTCTTAAATTCGACCTGGCCAAATAGCAAGACTTTACAGGCAATTAGAAAACGGACCAAAGCCAATTGGGGGCAAAAAAATGAAGTCCTGCCCGGAGTTTTCGATAAACTAGCTGAGAACCTAATAAAAAAGGATAGGGACGTCGCGTTCGAAGTAACTTATGTTGACAGCGATTGGAGCGGGGTATGTTCACATGACCTTTATGAAATCAACCGCAGACGCAGGTTCTGGTGTAAAAAAAGTCTGACCAGGACGTCGATTGTCAGTCAGAAGATTGGAAGAATCGAGAGGCTCTGACGGCAGACAGTTTTCCCCTTAGGAGAGAACAGGCGCAGGACTGGATTAGGGCTGGTTACGTAATCACCGAACCGATCCCGAGCGCCCCTCGCAAGTAGCACATATCCGGGGCATGACAACGGACTAAGGGAATAGGTATATGGTCTACCCATTTTAGCCCCGTTTTTTAAGCATTGCCAAATTACACAAAAAACCACAAAAATATATTTATGAAGATGTCCGGTTTGGTCGGGGGGGATTCGTCATATGACGAAGGCCTCGTGAGTTCGATGGCAAAATTTCTATTGCGCATGGCACACTCAATTGCCCAATGGATGATACGGCCAACAGACGAGCGTCTGGACCTTGTCAATTTTCAATGATGTTCGACGGACGCTTTTCAGTTAGCAGCTATTGGTGATGCCATCGTGATTATGCTTTTTTTGCCATCGATTCCCAAACTATTCGTCGTACAAGACGTTCGTTTCAGGAGGGGGCCACAGATGCTGAAATATGAGTGCCTCATCTGTGGAATAGAATGGGGTGATTCTCAGGCGACAGAATCTGACGTTTCACACGGCTACTGTCCCCCGTGTATCCAAACGAGGTACACCGAGAGAATCCACCAGTCACAACTGAGAGCAGGACACTCCGACTGCTTTAACAGACGTTACAATGGCTGTTTCTGAAAAAAGTTGTTGCTTCCGAACAGCCTGTCAGGAGGACTCTATAGCTGGCTGGAGAAAAGGGCTCTTAGAATAGTTTGAGGCTCCAGACATAGACCGTCTGGTCTCTGAGTGACCGAAATCGCCAAGAAGTTGTTCCAGTAAAGACTTTGTGATGCGTGACCTGGAATGGGCGCACAAATAAGATGAGTAAGTCCACCATAGGGGTCTTTCAGGCTCAGAGACACTAGAGTAGCGGCCGTGGGGCGGCTCGCAAAGGATGCTGGATTGCGGATGAAGTTGTCTGAAGCCGGCATTAGGCACGTGCGTGAAGTGCACGACCTGAGAATCGTGACGAAGCAACTGGATCAGATTCTTCGAGAGGGTTGAGGTTTTGGGATGTTTTATGCCTTGAATTTATACGGCTTCCGTGACCCGCTCGCAGTGCCCAGCTTTCTGCGACATGTTTCATTAAAGGTAAATTAAGCAATATGTGTGGCGTCTGCGGGTTTGTAGGGAAAGCAAGTCCTGAAGTCCTGAGCATTATGTGTAAAGCCATGGCTCATCGCGGCCCTGATGATCGGGGCGAATACTGTGACGAGTCCCGGGGGGTTGGTTTGGGGCACACACGGCTCTCCATAATCGACCTATCCCCCGCTGGACGACAGCCCATGAGCAATGAGGACGGGACAGTATGGGTGGTCTTCAACGGAGAAATATACGGATTTCGGGCTTTGCGTGAGAGCCTCATCCGAAAAGGGCACAAATTCATCGGCACATCTGACACAGAGGTGATTGTTCACCTTTACGAAGATCTGGGCCCTCAGTTTGTGAAAACTCTCAACGGGATGTTCGCTATTGGCATATGGGATCAGCGAACGAATGAGCTTTTTTTTGGCACGCGATCGGTTGGGTATCAAGCCACTTTATTACGTCTCAAGTCCAGGCTCTTTTGCTTTTGCATCCGAAATAAAGGCCCTGCTGAATGCCAATCTAGGGCAGCGAGTAGTAGATCGATCAGCAATTTTCCAATATCTGGGGAGCAAATTTGTGGCGTTTGGCCAGACAGCCTTCAAGGACATCTGCAAGATCGAGCCGGGGCAGTGGCTTCTGGTGACTAGAGAATGCGAAGTGACTGCAGGTCGGTTTTGGGATTACAGACCGAATCCGGATTCAAAGCCAAGGGCTGAGAATGACTACGCGGCTGAGCTAAGAACTGTCCTGCAGGAGTCAGTAAGAGACCAGATGGTTGCAGATGTTCCGGTAGGAGCCTTCCTGAGCGGCGGGGTGGACTCCAGCATAATTGTCTCAGAAATGTCTCGGATCACCGGTCCAGGGGTGGAGGCGTTTACAGTCGAGTACCAAGGTTTAAGAACCACAATGAATGAGAGTGTAAAGGGCAAGCGATCCGCCAATTTCGCGCGTGCTGATCATTCCCTGGTAACTTGGTACTGCGGATCAGGCGGTAACCTTGCTGCCCTTGCTGATTTACCACTTAGACGAACCAATTGCAGAGCCTTTACTGGCTCCGATATTCTTGCTTGCAAGAGCTGCCCGGGAAAAAGTGGCAGTTGCCCTGACCGGGGAGGGGGCGGATGAGTTGTTTGCCGGCTACCAAAGGTATAAGTTAGGTTACTACGTTCAACTTTTGCAGCCAGTGCCTCTCGCTATACGGAGTGCGGCATGCAGGCTTGCGGAAAAGCTACTTGGTCCCCAAGATCTCTGGAGTCGGGTTTTGAGAGCCAGCATAAACCTGCTCAGCGTGTCGTACTGGAATAACGTGTTTATGCCATGGGAAGTGGCTACTCTCACCGGTCTCCACCGTGAGAGCAACAACCCTTACTTGGAATTCCTGGAGTCCGCTCGGGAAAAGTCCATATTAGATTTCCTGATTGAGTCTGACGTAAGAACGAGGCTACCAGAATACATTCTTACTGCATTGGACAAAATGACTATGGCAAATTCTCTCGAGATGAGACCTCCGTTCCTGGACAATCGTATCGTGGATTTTGCCTTGCGATTGCCGAATCGCTTGAAACTTCATGGCATCCAGGAAAAGTTCCTGCTCAGAAAAGCCTTTGAGAGTGTTCTACCCCCTGACATTTTGCGACCAAGGAAACTTGCCTTCTCAGCTCCATATGAGATGTGGCTGCCGAGATTGGTTCGGCAATACCTTTATGATGCTGAATGTGTCTCTGCAGGATTGATATGCAAAAGAGAGTTGGAGCTTCTGTTGAAAGGCGACTCCTGCTACCGAGGGCGGTGGAGCGAAAAGACATGGGCCATTCTGGTATTGGAGTTGTGGTACAGAATTTTCATAAGCCAGTCCATCACTCCGACACCCAGTTAAAGGGGGATTAAGGCTGGGGAGTGCCCACTCCTCCAAAAGGAGACAGGTTTTTGTTGAATTGGTTGAATCTCTGTAAGAGCTTGGCTATGTGTCAATCACGGTACGAGTACATGCAACTCAGTGGATACTTCTTTAGAATGAGTTGAGCTCAGCTGCGCTTAGCAGTTTTCAGCATATCATGCACGGATGAAGTTGGAATAAGGTATTGGTACCCATGGATCTTGAACCGATATATTGGGCCTTTCCTCTATGGCTGCAGAATGTCGCGGTCTGTCTGGAGGGTTGGCGTATTCGCCGAAGCCGCTATGGTGGATCGTACCGAGATATCCTTCGCGAAGCCGAGAAACGGACCGATTGGTCAGATAAATGAGATCTGATATTCTTTTGCTGTATGGAGACGCGTATGAAAGAACCGGTTAAGCGTTTGGTCAAATACAGCGCCCTAGGCGAACCGGTTAAATGAGGGCTCATTTTGTCGGGGTCATTTACGCGCTCCCAGTAAGTAGATTAAGAGCATTTCTGGACATTATCCATCCCAAATCAAGAAGTTGTCCGGAGAAATAAGGAGATTTCCGGGGAAACTCCGGTTGGTAGGGACTCACCATGCATTTGGTTGTAGATGGCATAGGGGCTAGGGTCGGTGGTGCGGCCACGAGTCTAACTGAGATACTGAAAGTTGCTCTTTCCGATCCGCGTGCCACTAAGATAATGGTCTTCTGTACGCCGAGGTCCAGGCGAGTATTTGAGCTACCAGCATCTGAGAAAATTAGACACATAGAAAAACCATGGGTAGATCAGAACTATGTCCTACGAATTCTCTGGTACGAATTCTTTTTGGCCCTCAGCTCCAGATGAAAAAAGCTGACACTCTATTGGTATCGGCGAATTGCGGGCGGGGCGGGTTCAAGATTCCGCATGTGACCGCATGCGCAACAATCACTCCACTTTCCGGCAGAAGCTATAGCTACTCACAAACGCCTGCGGGATCGAATCAGAAAATATGCCAAAAAGTGGCAGATGAAGCGGTCTTGCATGGCGGCTGCCACGGTAATATGTCAAAGTAGTGTGATGAAGTAGTGCGTGGTGAGCACTTTTGGCATTCCGGATCAGAATGTTGAGGTGGTTTACTATGAGCCAAGGCGGTTCCAAGGGGACGAATCCTGATCCTGTGTTAACAATGCTACGAGAGACGCCTGAGGGGAACCGCCCCTTATATGTCGGGACTGACGCTCTTCACAAAATGCTGAATACGGCAATTGAGGGGATACAAATATTGAGGAAAGTTCGGCCGCAAGTGAGACTCTTTCTCACATTGCGGAAGATCATAGTCTCTGTGGGTTGCCGAGTGTAGTCGGATTGTCGTACCTAGATGCCCCCGCCTTGAGAGAGGCTTACGAGCTAGCCCATGTCCTCGTTTTGCCTTCTCTAGTGGAGAGCGAACCTCAGCCGTCCATTGGGGCGATGAGACTCGGGGACTCCGGTGCTCGTTGCAGACCGGCCTTATGCCCATGATGCTTGCGAGGATGTAGCAGTGTTTTTCGATCCTTTGGATCCGGCCGATTTTGAACGAAAGGCACTTATGGTTATCAAGAATGAGGACTTAAGAATACGTTTCATAACAGCCGGCTCCAAGTTGGTGGCTCGGCGAAGAGAGGCAAAGCCGCATCAGCGGATGGTGGATATCTGCGTCGAGGCATCAATCCCCGAAAAATGAAATGGTGGCCAAGTTAGAGGCGGTCGCAAAACCTTTGGTTAGCCATGACCGCGCGGAATTGCGACCGATTTAAGTGCTTGTTTTTGTGAAATAAAGTGCATATTTCACTCGTCGATTGAATTGTATGAGAGCCTGTTTGTTGATGGAAGCTGTCAATCATGAAGGGTGGCCATGGCGTAGACGTACGACTTGTAGCGCTTTTCGAAGCCTCGCGAAGCTCAAAAGTGGTCAGGTAAGCTGCAATAGAACTTGACAGAAGCGGATTAGTTGTGATTGACTTGGCTGGCTCGAAGCTTTATGGCGTGTGAGTCAGCGGTGGCAAATTTTGTAAAGGACATTTCGGTTTATGCACTTGGCGATAGACGCAATCGGAGCCAAATTCGGTGGGAGTGCTGCTGTCCTGCTGGAGTTTATGAGAGCTGCCCTAGCCTGCCCTGAGGTGACTAGGATCACGGTTTTTTTGTACCCCGCGTTCAGTGAGGTCGTTTGATTTTCCCATATCCGAGAAAGTCCATCTTATAGAGAAGCCTCTGGTGAGCGCCAAACTTTTTTGTACGCTGATTCTGGTATGAGTTCGGGTTACGTTTCGCCTGCTGGTCTATAGGAGCTGATGTTCTTTTTATATCCGCGAATTTTGGTCGTGGATGGTTTCCGGGTGCCGTATATAACATGCATTCAGCAATCATTACCTTTTTCTGAAGAGGCTATAAATGCTTACAAGTCTGTGAGGAGTCGAAAGCATATATCTATCTATCGTTGGCAGATGAAGCGCTCCTGCTTGTCTGCTGAGCGGGTGATTTGTCAAAGTTCCGTGATGCAGCGCTCAATCAGAGATTTAATAAGCAGTTCGCCCGACAAGGTTGTAAGTATATATTCCACGCCAAAGAGGCTTGAGAGAGTGGAGAGACCTAGCTCGCAACTGGAGGGAATGCGCTCGGTATCCGTGAGTCATAGATTGCTTTATGTTGGTACAGATGCACCCTACAAAAAGCTGGATACATTGATCACCGCAATTAGAATCATTAGGCGCAAGCTCCCAAATCTAGGCTTGTTTCTCACCCTACCCCTAAACCACACTTATGCTGATGAGCCAGGCGTCGCGTGCATGGGATCCCTGGGTGGATCGGCTCTTACTCAAGCTTATGAACTCGCCGATATTCTCGTCCTGCCGTCTCTGGTTGAGAGCGGTCCCCAGACTCCTATTGAAGCTATGAGCCTCGGCATACCAGTATTGGTTGCGGATCGCCCCTATGCCCATGAGATCTGCCGTGACGCGGCCGTTTTTTTTGACCCGTTCAATCCTGAAGATTTCGCCGAGAAGGCACTAATGATCCTTTATGATGAGGGCTTGCGCGAACGGCTGCGACACGCAGGCTTTTGTTTAATAGAAAGACTAAGAGCTGCGAATCCCTATCAGAGAATGATTGACGTGTGTGTTGAAGCATACCGGAGACGTCGTAAACACTATTTTAGCGGAAGTCCAAATGAACCCTGACAAGCAGGATATCATTTTGTGTTTTCTTGGTGATTGCTATTTGGGTATGACACCCGAGTCTATCTGCCTGTCCTCAGAAATATCCCCAATTCTGAGCCAGGCAGACTTAGTGATTGCCGATCTTGAAGGGCCGCTTACGTCTATAGAAAGACCCGCATTCGATAAGTGCAGTATCAGGAGTTCACCATCAGCGGCAGCAAAACTTCGGGAATGGGGCATAGATGTTGTCACTGTGGCTAATAACCACATTTTCGATTTTGGCTGGAAAGGCTTCGATGAAACCCGAAGCCATCTGAACGACAATGGTATCCTCTACGTTGGGGCCGGCGCCGACCTGCACGAAGCCATGACTCCTAAATTGCTGACGCTGAAGGGCACAAGAATAGGTTTGCTCGGTTTTTCGTGGGGCTTCATCCAATCGACGTGCGCCACAGAGCATTCCTTCGGTTGCGCCCCATTGGATAAAGGGTTGATGATTACGGCAGTTCAGGAACTCGCTTCCAATGTAGATGTCCTTATACTACTAGCCCACTGGGGATATTGCGGGTACACGATTCCTATGCCGGAGCAGAGAATCCTGGCCAGATGTCTGTTGGAGGCGGGGGCCTCGGCCATCGTAGGATGCCACAGTCACGTCGTTCAAGGTATCGAGGTGGTGTCCCAGAAAGTGATTGCATACAGCCTTGGCGACTTTGTTTTCTCTTCTTTTGTGGACGAAAACCGCGCATATGTAAGTTCGTCCGAGCAGGAGAGGGGCATGATTCTAGAGCTCCGTGTCCAGGCCGACGGGGCCATTACTCACGCAGCTTATAACACGACCAACATCGACGGGACCATCTGTCTGGACTCCTCGTGGGAGCGAACAGCGGAGAGGGCGGCCTTTAGCAGGGCCTTGAACGCTCCAAATTACGCCAAGCTTTGGCGCCGCTACAATAGGAAACGATTCATGGACCGGGCCATTTATTGGAGCAAGCCCGCAAACTGGCCTCACTTCCAGAAAGGCACCCTGACTGGTGCGCTGATAATGTTAAAAGATATGTGTTCTCGCGGGCATCCCAGTTGACAAATTAGGCAAAAAGATGAGTCTACAAGCACAGTATGAATTCATACAATGGGGACGGTGGGCCATCTCTTGGATCTTGACGATGGATCCAGGGGGGCACAGGGAGTTGTTTTGCCAATGTGCGGCATTCGCGGCTTTGTGGTTGGAGCGAGCCCTGAAGCACCAAGGGTGATGCGTCAGACCATGAGTCACCGGAGCCCTGACGATGCGGGCGACTTTTGTGACGAGGTTCGCCACATTGGTTTGGGGCATACGCGCCTCTCCCTAATAGATCGGTTCCCCAGCGGACGCCAACCATGCAAAACGAGGACGGAAGTGTGTGGGTTGTTTCCAATGGGTAGATTTATGGATTCAGAGCTCTTCGCGAGGATCCTACGCGGAAAGGCCATGAATTCATTTCCTGATCCCCAAACCAGTCGCAAGGGTGACCCGAGAATTGGGGCTGAAGCGGACGGTCTTTGTAGACGGAAAGACCCTTGCCCTGCTCACAGCATATAAGTGGCGGGAAACATCCGGGTCAAAGACGAAAAGTTGCCTTCTCAGCTCCATATGAGTTGTGGCTAAAGAGTTTGGTGAAGGAATACCTTGCTAATGCGGAGAGTGTTTCCGCAGGATTGATCTACAAAAGCGAGTTGGACTGGCCGTTGAATGGGCAGTCCTGCTACCGAGGGCGATCAAACGAAGAGATGTGGACCATTTTGATATTGGAGTTGTAGCCCGGATTATCCGGCGGCGAGACAAGGAAATGTATGTTCTTCCGGTCAACCATCGGATATGGTCAAGAAAATCAAATGACATCGAGGGTAATCAGATGACCGGGAGTGATGAAGAGGGAAGAAAGACAATTCCACCTGAATTCAATCGTTCAATCATGACAGATTTTCAGGGTGCCAAGATTACCTCGGACACGCGTTTCCTGTTGCTGAGAGAGATAGATGAGCGTTTCGGCATCTTGGGTTCAATCGGGAGTGAACTGGAGGATTCCAGATCCTGGATTCACAGCAAACACCCTCAGCGTCAACTGGCGCGCCAAAGGGTCTATCAGATAGCGGCTGCTTATGAGGATTGCAACGACTTGGATCTCTTGCGAATCGATCCTGCTCTTCGCCTTGGCATTGGCAAGGGGCAGGATGCAGGGGCAGGACAGTCCATGTTGTAGAGGCTTGAGAATGAGATCCTTGGCACCGAGGATGGGTTGAAGGCACTCGAACAAGCCTTGATGAGGTCGAACGATGCTCTTATGAGGAGGAAAAGGAAGCAGCGTCTCATCGTGGATGTGGACTCTACCGAAGATCCGGCCCACGGAAAGCAAGAGAACCTGAGGTTCAACTGTCATTTCGGGAAGAACTGCTCTCACTGGCTGTTCGCCCTCACCAACGACGGGGACTGCTTGGGAGCCAAGCTGAGGCTCGGCAATATTCATTCAGCCGATGGCGATCTGGCGTTCCTCGGTCCGATTGTGAAGCGGTATCGGTCCCGATTAGTGCTCTTCTGGCTTCGCGGTGATGCAGCGTTTTGCTGATTCGAAGGTATAAGAGTATTGCGAGGGTGAGCGGGTCACGTACTTCGTCAGGCTTCCGGTCAACGCGGTGTTGAAAAGACTCATTGACCCGTACCTGACCCGTCCCGTGCGGCGGCCCCGACTAGTCCTCTACCTGTTACTAAAGGTGTTGCATGACACCTGTTGGTAGACATCATCTAGTAATCCTCGCCAGAACTAATGCTGCTTAACTGGACGCAGTGGCATGCAAGCTCACGGGCTTTGACCCGCACAAGATTCCCTTTGGTGAGCGAGGCATATTCGCCGCATAGCTGGCCCCTCGCCATCAAAAAGCTCTAAGATGCGGAAGTTGACGACGGTCGCGTGGGACAGGTTGTTTCCCTGAAAGAAGTGGCACCTGCGGTTCCATGGGGATTCAAACCGCATTTCGCATGGATGAATCTCAGGAGCTAGTCTTGGCTACGAACTGAGACCCAGTAAGTCGACAAATCACAACTCCCAAGGATCAATTCGTTCTCGACCGACATCTAAGTCGGCTTCCTGGATAGCGAGGAAAAGGTAATTTGAGCATGGGCCTCCGAGAGAAAGTATATGAGATGCTGCCCGTTACTTTGCAGAACGCAGCCTGCTGGGTGTACGGCAGGCAAGAAGCAGGGATTCGATTTGCCGGGGATTTCCAGCGACGTCTCGAATGGCTCACCGAGTCTGAGAAGTGGACAGCCGGAGAGATCGAGTCTTATCAGAACGAGATGCTGTGCCAACTGGTGCGCTATACATATGCAAACGTTCCCTACTACCACGAACTTTTCATTCGGCATCGCCTGCACCCCTGTGACATAAGAACAGTGGACGATCTAAAGAAGCTTCCCATACTTAAGAAAGAGGATCTGCGGGCAAGACCAGAGGCGTTCATTTCTCGCAAAACACACCCGAAGTCTCTGGTCAGAAGAACGACCAGCGGAACGTCTGGGAAGAGCCTCGAATTTTACCAGACACCTTCGGCCATTCAATTTCAGTGGGCCGTCTGGTGGAGGCACCGCAAGCGGTTCGGACTGGAATTTGGAGATTGGCACGCCAATTTCACGGGAAAGCTTGTAGTCCCGCTCCGGCAGGAGAGATCCCCGTACTGGCGCTGGTCCTCTCCACTGAGACAAGTAATTTTGAACGTGCAGCACATGGTGCCACAGAAGGTTGAGATCATAGTGGACTTCCTCAATCAGCACTCCTTCGCATTCTATTCGGGGTATCCTTCGGTGCTTCACGGATTTGTTCTTTCAGCTTTTGAGCGGAAAACTCGGCTTGTATCCCCGCCTCGTGTAGTAGTGACCGGGGCCGAAAACTTGCTCTCTCATCAGCGAAGAGATATTGAGAGTTTTACCAGCGCAATCATCACGGACCAGTACGGATTTAACGAAGGATGTGGGAACGCCTCTCAGTGTTCCGAATTCGCGTATCACGAGGACTTCGAGTTCGGCATAATGGAATGCCACGACGCTGTTTCGATTGGAGAGGGCAGGGTAAAAGGAAAAATTATCTGCACCGGCTTTGCTTGTCCTGAATTTCCGTTCATCAGATATGAGGTGGGGGATATAGGGGTTTGGGATGATCCAGCACTTCAGTGTCCCTGCGGACGTCAATCCAAGGTGCTCCGATCGATAGAGGGCCGTGCCGACGATTACGTGCTCACTCCAGAAGGACATCCATGCAACGGAGGGTTCGATTACATTTTCCAGGAGACGAGAAATGTAAAAGAAGTTCAAATTGTGCAGGAAACTTTAGGCGAAATCAGCGTTCTCCTCGTGCGTCGACCCGGATACTCCTCGAAGGATGAACAGTTCATAACCGATCAAATTCATCGATGGATAAGCCCCGGATTGCAAGTTCGCTATGTCTATGTGAATGAGATCGAACGTGAGGGAAATGGTAAATTTAAATTTGTTAAGTCGCTTCTCTCGCGTGCGGTTTTGCAGGCGAACCGTCCAGGCTCCCCGAATAAACAAACTGACGGACCTTGAACGTCTGAGATAGCCCTTGCGCCAAGTACCTCCAAAATATTCGGACAGGGAAACTGAGCGTTTCCAAAATTCCTGAGCCTTTGGCTCGGCCGGGTCACGTCCTGATCGGTAACGCTGCATCGGTTATTTCCGCTGGCACCGAGAAAACGGCCATGAGGCTGGCTCGGAAATCGTTACTCGGAAAGGCCCGTGATCGTCCTGATCAGGTGCGCCGAGTCTTGGAGAAGCTCCGAAACGAAGGGTTTTTTCAAACACTGGCCCAGGTTCGAGAAAGGCTCGACGAACCCATGAGCATGGGCAATTCTTCCGCCGGTGTCGTGCTGGCCTGTGGCGATGGGGTCCAGGACTTTAAACCTGGAGACCGAGTGGCTAGCAACGGCCCCCATGCCGGAGTGGTTTGCGTTGCAAAACATCTGTGTGCCCACGTTCCGGAAGTCGTACCGTTGGAGCGCGCAGCTTTTGCGGTACTGGGAGCGATAGCTCTTCATGGGGTGCGCTTATCAAGAGCATCTCTGGGGGAAACGGTCCTTGTCATAGGGTTGGGACTGATTGGACAGATCACCGTGGCGCTTCTCAAATCGGCCGGGATGCGAGTACCTAGCAACAGATCTGGACATAGCCAGGTGCGAATTGGCGACCGCCAAGATGGGTGCTCACGAAGCAACACCAAAACTTTCCTCTATATGATGTAATGGAACGCACAGCAGGGCTTGGCGCAGATGCTGTCATTATTACTGCATCCACGAAGTCAAAAGGCCCGATGGATCTGGCCGCGAATGCTGTGCGAACAAAGGGTCGAATCGTTCTGGTGGGCGTCGTCGGGCTCGAATTGGACCGCAGGCCCTTTTATTTCAAAGAGGCTGAATTCGTCGTTTCGTGCTCCTACGGCCCTGGTCGGTACGATCCGGTGTATGAAGAACAGGGTCACGATTATCCTCCAGCTTATGCTCGCTGGACGGAACAACGGAACATACAAGCCGTGCTGGATCTGATGGGCTCGGGCAACTTGGATGTGTCGCCACTCATCACCCACCGATTTCCGATTGACACTGCCGAAGAAGGCTTACGAACTGATTGAATCCGCCAAAGAGCCGTATCTCGGGATAGTGCTAACTTACCCTGAGATTACTCAAAGCTCCGAAAAACAATTAATCGAACTGAAGGCACCGGCCCAGCAAAAAGGCAAGATCAGTGTGGGTTGCTTGGGCGCCGGCAACTTCGCCCGGCTCGTTTTATTGCCGATGATAAACCGTGTGCCCAGCTTTCCATCCTCGCTTGCTTTGCTCTGCAGGCGGAGTGAATGCTGCCCACACAGGAACCAAGCTGGGCTTTGAGGCGGCCACCACGGATGAGGAGGAGGTCTTCAGACATCCTCACATAGACGCGGTTTTCATCATGACTCGCCATGACCAGCATGCCCGGCAAGTCGTTAAAGCGATTGAAGCACGGAAGCATGTATTTGTGGAAAAGCCACTGGCTCTCACTTTGGAAGAAGTGGAAGAAATAGAATCCGCCTTGGTCGACTGCGCCAGATCCTAAGCCGCTATTAATGGTGGGATTCAACCGAAGATTCTCACCAGCCGCAGTGAAAGTACGCGACTTCTTTGCAGAGGTTAGAGATCCGCTCACCGTATCAGTGCGATTCAACGCCGGACCGATTCCCCAAGGACCATTGGACTCAAGACGACAAAATTGGAGGAGGAAGGATCATTGGCGAGGCCTGCCATGGAATCGATTTGGCAACTTTTCTGACCGGCAGTCCACCCGTTCGAGTCTATGCGGAATCCATAGGAGGTTCGTCAGCCCAGAAATCACAGATGATCAGTGTTTCATTACCTTGAGACACGCCAACGGATCCATATCTCAGATTGCATACCTGGCCGGAGGCGACAAGGCTTTTCCTAAAGAGCGTGTGGAGGTTTTCGGAGGCGGACGTGTGGCCGTCATAGATGATTTTCGTGAACTCACCTTTTGCGCCGGTGGAAAAATCAAGCATCATAAGAACAGGACTCAAGATAAGGGGCATTCAGCGGAGATAGATCGTTTTGCTCTATCGTTGACAAAGGGAGGATCCGTGCCTATCCAGTGGAACGAACTTCGCTCGGTCTCGATTGCAGCCATTCTGGCTGTCAGAAGTATCCGGGAAGGTGTTCCCTTTAGACGTGCCATGACCTTCGATAGTTTATTGCGAAGGCTCCGCACTAGCCGCCACTTACGCCTCTCCCAGGTAGCTTGGCGGCTTCGCTATTTGTTGGAGCGAAAGCTGCCCGTTCGTTCCAGTTTCCTGTCTAGACCTGCGCACCGCGCGGCGCTGTTGCGCTCGGATTTTCCTTCAATTCCCGTTGTCAGGTAACACGAGTCGGGAACCCAGGTCGTCGAAAAGCTGGCTCGAGACGCTTGCAACTGCTCAACCAGGAAGAGCCTTTTGGATCTGAGGGCTTTGATTGGCGTCTCGGGCCGCGGGCTTCTCAGCGTCTCTGGACCATCACCCTTCATTATCACGAATGGCTATATCCATTGGCCGAAGTTGCTGCCTCAGACTCAGGAGATGGCCCAAGAGAGCATTTAGACTATTCGAGCAATTCGTCTCTGACTGGTTGACCCATTGTGACCTGGAGACACCAGGCGCCCGTGATCTGGCGTGGAACGCATATGCAATTGCTACCAGGATATACTGGTGGATTCGTTCCTATCGCCTCATCCCGAGAAGTCTGTGGGACGATGCGCCCGAATTCGAGAGGGCTTTCTTGGACAGCCTTTGGAAGCAAGCGGCGTATCTTAAAGACCATCTGGAATACGATCTTCTGGGCAATCACCTTCTACGCGATGCTGTAGGTTTGGCTTGGGCAGGCCGTTTCTTTGATGCCTCTGAGGCTCAGCAATGGCTCGGGACAGCTACACAGATCGCTTTGTCACAGGCTGAAGAGCAAGTGTTGCCCGATGGCGGCCATATTGAGCGGAGTCCAATGTACCATCTTCACGTGATGGAAGACTTTCTTTCTCTCGGCCAGTTGCTGGAAGATGGACCGGCTCGATCCGCGATGAGGCAGGCGTGGGAGCGGATGGCAGAATGCTCAGTCTGGATGAGCCATCCGGATGGTAACATCCCCCTGCTCAACGACGCTGCGCTGAATGGATCGTGCACGCCTGAAGAGATGGTCGTCACAGGGTAGCCTCCTAGGATGGACTGCAGACATGCTCAGCGCAAAGGGGCGGGAAGCTTTTTCCTCACCTCGGGCTCTTTATCTGGCATGGGGATCCTTGGACTATCTTTTTTGATGTTGGCCCGATAGGAGTGGATTACCAAGCCGGTCATGGACACGCAGATACCCTGGCCATTGAGGCGTCCTTTCGTGGACAACGTCTCTGGGTAGATCCTGGCACCTGGGCCTATGATCTTGACGACCGCCGACAATACGACCGTTCCACCGCTGCCCACAATACGGTTTGCGTCGATCAGTGCGACTCCAGCGAGGTTTGGCATATCTTTCGATGTGGTCGCAGAGCTCATCCGACAGACGTCCGAGTGACAGTAGACGAGGGCGGTTTTTCCGTCTCCGCGGGCCATGATGGATACCGTCACCTATCTGGCGGCCCGCATCCAAGACGGGATGTTACGCTGCATCCCGATCGGCGGCTTGTGATTACAGACCGTTGTGACGGGCGTGGTTCCCATCGCCTTTCGGGAGGATGGCTCTTGGCTCCTGGTTGGTCAGCCATTCCATGTGATGGAGGGTGGAGAGTCCAAAGGCCAGAATCCGGCGCCTTGAAAGTCCGCATTTTGGGCCCTCCAGGGCTTAAGCTGCGCCAGTCTCCGCGCTGGTATCACCCGGAATTCGGCAAGGAGCTGGTCACGACTCGGCTGGAATGGACGGTGGAGGCGGAGTTGCCCACAGAAATAACCACCATACAGGAGGCCGAATAATCGCCTATGCATATTGCGTACGTTTCGCAGTATTTTCCGCCCGAGATGGGTGCACCTGCGGCCCGCGTCTATGAGCTGTCTCGTGAATGGGTCAAACAAGGGCATAAAGTTTCAGTCGTGACGGGATTCGCCAATCACCCCACTGGAGTAAAAGCGCCTGCCGACCAGTGGCGGGCCACGCGTCGAGAATCCACAGATGGCATCGACGTTATTCGATGCTACGTTTGGGCCACTGCAAACAAAGGTATCGGCAAGCGAATGATCTCCTATGCCATCTTCATGTTATCAGCGATGCTGGTCGGTGCAATTCGCGTGCGGTCTCCGGACTTGGTAATCGCCACGTCTCCGCAACTCTTATGTGGACTTGCTGGATACGTGCTTGCCAAACGCTTCGGAGTGCCGTTCGTGCTCGAAGTGAGGGATCTGTGGCCGGAATCCATTTTGGCCGTGGAGGCGATGAAGCAGAATTCCATGGTTCGCGGCCTTAATCGTTTGGCCCTCTTCCTCTACAGGAACGCCGCGCTGATCGTCACCGTGGGGCATGGTTATAAGAGGGAAATCCACGAACGCTACGGTATTCCGCTGGAGCGAATGCAGGTGGTGCCCAACGGCATCGACAACAGTTTGTTTGTTCCGGGACCACGTCAGAACGAGATACGCCGGGAATATGGCTGGGGAGATCGATTCGTGGTGCTGTACGTAGGAACCCATGGGATGGCTCACGCACTGCACGTCACCTTGGATGTCGCCGACCAGCTCCAATCTCACGATAACATCCTTTTTGTTTTTGTCGGAGAAGGGGCCGAAAAAGAGAACTTAATAAGGCTAGTAAGTGAGAAAAAACTCAACAATGTTCAGTTTATCGACCAGCAACCCAGGCATCGTGTCCCGCTTTTCTACGCGGCTTGCGACGTAGGGCTTGTGTCGTTGCGGGACACCAAGCTCTTTCAGAGCGTTTTGCCGTCTAAGATCTTTGAATATCTGGGAATGGCCAAACCGATTTTGATGAGTGTCGACGGAGAGGCGAGGAGTCTCTTGGATGACGCCGGAGCCGGCTGGTACGCACCTCCCAGAGGACAGCTCGGCATTGTGTGATGCTGTTTTGAAAGCCTTCCGCAACCAAGATGACCTGAGGCGCATGGGGATGCGCGGGCGGGATTACGTGTTGCGGCACTACGACCGGAGGGTCTTAGCCGCTCAGTACCTGCAACTGCTGGCCATGTTATAGTTGTGAGGGCTGGTATGGACCCCCTTGGATTCTCGTGACCATGGCTGTAATCGCTTTCGCGGCCAAGAAGGCTCTCAGCACGTTATTGTATCCAGTGGGAATGTGTCTCGCCCTCTTGTTCGCTGCCTTGTTCTTTTGGCGTCGCACACCCAAGGGTCGCCTGAGCGCTTGGTTGGTATTTCTCGCAGCCACTTGGCTGCTCATCACGTCCCTTCCGATAACTGCTTTTTTTGTCGTGCGGCCATTAGAACACCGGGCGGGCTCGTGCGCCAAACCTGAGGCTCTCAAGCAGTTGGGGGTGCAATACCTACTTGTATTGGGGGGAGGCGGCCAAGCTGACTGGAGAGTTGTCGAGGGCATTCGCCTGTTCAGGCATTTGCCTAACACTCGGCTGATTGTCTCCGGTGGGAGGGAAGGCGAGGCGGACAGTATTGGGGCATTTCCCGTCGAAATGGGTGTTCCAAAAGAAGCCCTGATTGTAGAGACGAAACTCTTTGACACCGAAGACGAAGCGAGAGTGTTCGGCGAAATAGTAGGCAAGACACCGTTCGCTCTGGTGACTTCCGCATACCACATTCCACGTGCAATGAGACTCTTCCGAACTGTTGGCTTGAACCCAGTTGCAGCCCCTTGTGAATACCGTGCCAAAAAGCTTCCGAAATTTCCGAGCTACTTGCTGCCGAGTGCGGATGCACTGTTGACGACGCAGCTCGCCATACATGAGTATATCGGTATGACATGGCTTGCTGTCAAAGAGAAACCTTCAAGACGTTTCAACACTGAGACCCGTCGGTATAGGACCCTGATGGGACCCCACAGCAGCTAGTGTTACTTCCCCCAACTAAGAGTGGCAATGAGTTCGCCGTTCAGCCCTTTATGGATTGAATTCAGCGCCTGTGAATACCACTCGAACTTGCAAAACGTAACACTAGTGACGGTTGACCCTGACGACCAGTTGTCCCCCTTCCATACGAACCCCGAGAATCGTCTTTTCGGCAAATGCTATCTTGGCACCTTGGATAGTCCGCTTCAACGGATCCAATCCTGCGATGGCAGGCGAGGTGCAGGGGTAAGAACCTGATCAAAGTTTCGCCTCCTTGCCCGGCAGGATTCTGTAGTTGGGGTCCTGCCCCACCAATTGGATCGGTTCAAACCAGGGGGTTTGGAGAACTTGCAGATATTCCGTGAGGCCTGGCTGGGGATAATTCGGTTGATCCACCTTCAGAAACTCGCCGCCGGTTGTTTTCGCCAGGCTGGCATACGCGTCCTGCACGGTCGGTTTCATCCCGACCGCTATCACGTCCACCCTGCCCACGATTCTTGAACTTGCTTCCTTCGACAGCCTGAACGATTTCTTTCAAGGAGCATTCTATCCGACCGTCGGTCATCAGCACGAGTCTCGGAGAAAGGGATTGCACTGCTTGAAAATCGCTTTTCAGCTAACGAACCGCAACTGTGCAGAGATTGTTTCCTCCTCCAGAGCCGGTCTGACTCAAGTTTGTTTCCAACACCTTCCCCGGCGTTTCAGCCCAATCGAGCAACACGCAGCTTACACGTAGCCGGAGTTACCTACCTTTCTTTTCCTTCCTGAAACTCCATCGAAGAAAGCCCTGATTGCTATTTTAGAGCCCTACGACAAGTGATTTTTCAAGGATGCTTGTGTACCTGTATCCATGGTGACTTTACCCTGGTCAGCGAACAGAGTGGAAAGATGTGGCCCATTCGTGGGGGCACACCTTGACGTGCGCGCTCGTTCGGGACACAGCTGATGTGTCAAGGGATTACAGATACACCACAAGAGAAAACCAGAATTGCCGAGGGGTCAGTGTAGACAGGTCACAGAGAGCAAGTCTTTTGGCGACGAGCCCGGGAAAGACCATGACCGGCGAAAGGGTGGATTGGAAAGGCCTATTGATCAACTTATAGCCCCGAGACAATCCTCCGGCGCACCGCCCACACTTCGATATGAAAATGTTTAGTCCTCCGACCGAAATTTAATCGGAAATTCGGATACCACATGTCTCGGGACAAGAATCAGGTTAAGTGTACAGCAGCGCGTGGGAAATATGATACGCGGCGTATTGAGAATCTCACAAGTTGGCGGCTTGGAAGAAACCTGTCAGGATAGCGGTGCCTTTGACCGTGGCAAAATCAGGGTTTCCCATCGTGATGGGGATTCATTTCGCGGAACGCTCAGACCTGACGGTACGCTGGCCGGATTCTTAAGAATGAGAAACGGTCAGGAGATCTCAGTCAAACTGTCCCAGCATTTAGAAGACCTTCTCGGTCCGGAGCCGAAAGAGAAAAGGCTTCCTGGGGACATTTCAGAGGTCGCCGGGGTCGCGCATCAAAGAATCCGCCACCATCGTCTCGGATTTATCGGTTCCCGGCATCTCCGGGAAAACGCCTCCTCCAGCACTGCCTTAGGTATTTCCTGAACCATCTTCAAAGCATTCTCTCTCCCGACTCAGACTCGATGCCACTTCTAACCGCCCCAGACAAGCGCGGCGCCCTTCTGGTCGACGAGTGGGCATCGGTTGCGATCATGTGGGCCAGATTATGCTTGAGAAGTGTGGTGGCGGTCCTTCTTGCCCAAAACCCGTTTTCTCCTGTCAGACTGTCCGCTGACACCTGGACGAGAAGCTCCCAGGGCTTGAATTGGCCTAGCAACTTGAAAAGGTATTCGGGTGTGCTCTGGATTATCGAATTTTTTTCAGGGTGGCCCAGGACAACGGAGAACCCTGATGATGCAAGGTCACGAGCCAGATTTTCAAAGCCCGCGGGTATTTGAGAGGGGTGGAATTCGAGAAGAATGTATTTTCCTTCGTTGAGGGTAGGATTTTTCCGTCTGCCAGTAGCTCGGGCAGATCCTGCTGTGATCCGGACCTCCATTCCTGGCATGATCGTCAAGTCAAGACCGACTGAAGTCAGTTGTGCGTTCAGGTCCCGGACCAGTGATTTTATTGAGTCCACATGATTGAGGAATTTTCCGTCAAATGAATGGGGGGTGGCCACTATGACCCGAATCCCGTCATCAACCGCCATCCGACACATCTTCAAAGTTTCCTCGATGTCTTGGGCTCCGTCGTCAATGCCCGGAAGAAGGTGATTGTGGGTATCTATCATTGAGATCTTCTCACTTCAAATGCGGTAGTGTAGTACCGACCCACCCTAGGATTCAACACTTTTTTCATGGACTGCACGTGGGTTAGATAAGTGAGGCCTCTGTCTTCTTTTCCTCAGCGTTCTCTGACAATCCGCCAAGCAGGCCATTACCGCATTCTTTTGCCGCAATGATCAAATCCGCAGTTGGGTTCCGTCCTCAGATTGGCAAAAAGCGGACGAATGTGTTTTTCACGGCCCCGTGATTGGCCAACTTCCCGCGGGAAATCAAGATTGCGCGTCCGTGGAAAATAGATATGAATGAATAGGTATTCGTGCAGAACCCTGGCGAAGGGGTGAATCACCGGGGGGCAACCCTTCAGAGCTGAACCGGGCCCTGTTACTGATACAGCCGCAATGGCTGGGCTTAAGGCTTCAGAGTCCACGGGAAAGGCAATTCGATTTAAGCTCGTTTGTAGGGGTGGCCGACCACAAAGAGCCGTAAACGAGATATGTCGTAATTTTGTAGTAGACTTTAACAAATTATTATGGTATATTGACGTTGTTTCTTAATGTAAGAATTATAGTATATAATATAACATATGATTATAATCATGACCAAAAATTGCAGGTTAATCGTTGCCTTTCATGGCCTTTCTGGCTCTCACGGGATGCATCGGCCTTAGTGCCTTCGCCTTTCCGGCCATCTCCCGGCCCCCAAAAAACCCCTGACCTCCATGACTTGGCTCAAGCATTTGATATAGTGTGCCGAAATTACCGCCTAGGGCCCGATGACACGCTCCGCATTCTCTATCAGACCGAATGGACTATTCCGCCGGGCTCCTACCAACTGGACACTCTGGACGAGATCGACATAGAATTCATACTGGATCCCGCGTTGAACAGGAAGGTATCCATCCGTCCCGATGGAATGATTACGCTACCTGGAGTGGGCGACATCAAGGCAGCCGGCCTCACTCCCCAAGCCCTGGCCAAGGGAATTGAGGATAAATATCTGGAAACGAATATATTTACGAAAGACGAGGCGCGAGGGGAACTTAAGAACTACAAGATGGTTACCGTTAACGTGGTCAGCTTCTACCAGAAAGTTAAGAAGCTTGTGGAGTCTCTTACCACGCTTACGGGAGGCCAGCAGACTCAGATCACCATCAACCCGGATGGGACCATCGATCTGCCCCTGCTGCACGACAGGATACTGGCAGTCGGACACACGGTGAGAGAAGTCGAGAGCACGATTAACCGTTGCTATACGGCCGGACCGCTAAAGAATGTTGTGGCTTCCCTGTCACTCTTACAAGCCCAATCGCGCAAGGTATATGTTCTGGGGGAGGTTCAAAAACCAGGAGCGTATGACTTAAAGCAGCCTATCACAGCGCTCCAGGCAATTGCTTTGGCCGGAGGCACCGTGTCCGAGTTCGCTGACCTGACAAGCGTTATCTTGATGTCCAAGGACGTTAACGGCAAACCTATCGGCCGGCGTCTGGATCTGAAAAGAACTCTCGATGTGGGTGACATGGCATCCGCAATCCTCATTAAGCCATATGACGTCATATTCGTACCCAAGACCTACATTAGCGACGTCCAACTCTTCATGAAGCAGTACGTGGGTACAGTTGCACAAATCTCGTCCCTCGTGAACGTTCTAACTAACCCCTCGGATTAACTGTGACGGGCTTCTGACGAGGGCCAGCTTAAAGCGCGTCTCAGGTAAACCTTATAAATAACCAATGGATCATTGTCTTTGCTCAGCAATTGTATTGCGAGCGTCCCCCAAGTCAACGGGTAGGTGGCTGGGTAATGCAGCAAGAGCCTTTGAACCTTGTTGAGTTTCAGAGGAAATTTGCGACTGAAGAAGCGTCTGTGGAACACCTGTTCAAGCTTCGATGGCCAGGGGGTTGTCATCGTCCTCGATGTGGTCACGGTTCTTACTGCTTTCACAGCACGCGCAAGCTGTATCAGTGTAGTAAATGCAAGTATCAGGTCTCGGTGACAGCAGGGACGATCTTCCACAAGACGCGGACCCCTTTGGTGAACTGGTTCTGGATGATCTTCATGATGGCCCGTCAGAGAAGCGGTCTGTCGATGCTCAGTTGCCAGCGGACGCTCGGGAGCAAGACGTATAAGACGGTTTGGACCATGGGGGACAAGATTTGCAAGGCCATGGCGGATAGGGATTCTCTTTATCAATTGGCTGGTTTGGTGGAAATGGACGATGCGTTTATCGGGCCGAAAAAACCGGGACCACCGGGTCGAGGGGCCAAGGGGAAAGCCAAGGTAGTGATTGCCCTCGAAAGGCGGGACAAGCATGCGGGATTCGCTGTGATGCGGCATGTTGCCTCCGTTGACAGCGACCAGATCCTCATCCGTGGCGCAAGACAAAATCCAACCGGCCAGCGGTATTCGCACTGACGGGTGGCGTGCGTATCAGATTTTGGGATCAAACGGGTTTGTTCATGAGTCCGTCATCGTAAGTAAGGACAAGGAAGCCCTCCAGCAACTCAAATGGGTGCACGTACTCACCGCCAACATCAGGGGAAACATACGAGGCGTCTATCACGGTGTCAGTGAGAAGCACCTCGGCCGGTACCTGGCTGAGTTCTCATACTGCTTCAATTGACGCACATGGATTCACAGCTGTTCAACCGTACTGTTACCGCATGCCTTTCCACTTCCGCAGTAACATTTGCGGAGTTAAGGGCATGATCCGACAACCAATGGCGGCGTGATAGATTATTTGAGGGGTTTCTTATCGTTCGGAAACGGAGGAGGCAGGCGGGTTGCGCCCATTAGATGGTATTTGATGATTTTGGCCTCATCACGTTTCTGTCCCGAGACATGCTCCGACCAGCATACAAGCTCATTGTTGGTCAAAGTTCTATAGGAAGCGAAGGATATCGGCAGCTATGGCCGGCAGTTGCTGAACTGTTTCGACTCACCAGCCATTGAACAGGCCAAGTATCGCCTGACAGGAAATCGTGGAAGGATCAGACCCGGAAATCAGCCACTGACAAGGTACCTTATCAGGATTTGTCAACATAATATTTATAATTGCCATAATAGCCGTTACCGTATCTGAAACCGATATCGGGAGCCGTATCCATAGGCTGCCCCCGGAGCATGGGCTTTATTCAGCACCACTCCAAGTATCCCACGACCATTCATCGAGGATGTCGCATTAATGGCCTCTCGGAGCTCATCGCGGCCTACGTGCCCTTGCTTGGCCACCAGGATTAATCCATCCGCGTAGGTGCAGAGTATCGAGACATCTGAAAACCCGAGGACGGGGGGAGTGTCGAATACTATGTAATCAAATGTGCGCCTCAACTGATCGACCAACTTCTTCATGTGTTCGGATTGAATCAAGGGCAAGTGATCGCTGACTACCGGCCCTGAGGTAATATAGAATAAACCTTTTATGGTGTGTGCGTGCAAAATGTCAGACACTTTGCCGCCTTTCCGTCCAAGCAAGGTGGACAGACCGGGCCCCGGCTCGCGATGACCGAAAACCTTATGGACTCTTGGCTTGCGCATATCTGCGTCAACTATTACCACCTTCTTTTCGCTCGAGCACAACACTGTGGCTAAGGAAATCGATATGAGGGTTTTTCCCTCACTCGGGATAGCGCTCGATACCACCATACAGCTCAAAGGACGGTGCGCGTTTGAAAGGAAGATCGAGGTCTGAATATTCCTTACGGCGTCAGACATAGGAGACTTGGGATGCTCGTGGGCGATGAATTCGTAACTAGTGGCGGTCAACTCCGTGCCATGCAGTTTCCAGCGGGTGTCGAGGTCAGGAACGATGGCCAATCTTCGAACCTTGAAATCTCTTTCGATTTCTTCCGGGGTCCGAACGGTATTATCCGAACCTCTCCACCACGAAGGCGGCGGCTATTCCTCCTACCATTCCTATCAAGCTCCCGACAAGCAAAAACAGCCCTTTCTTCGGCCAACGGGGCTTGCCGGTTTTGCTCGGTGGATCTATGATCCTGACATTATTGTTAATTATTCTGGACTTTATGTCATTTTCCCTAAATTCTTTTAGAAGCATCTGGTGGAATTCTTCATTGGTTTCCACCTCTTTCTTCAGGAGCATGTGTTGAGCACCCAAGGCCTTCACTCGGTTGGACTCATCTCTTGCCACGTCGACAGACCCTTTGAAGAGAGACTCCTCCTTCTTTGCCGTATCCAACGCCGAATCGACAACGCTCTTTTCAATTTCCAAAATTCTATCTCTTAGGAATTTGATCTTCTGGTTCAACATCTCCATTTTTGGATAGCCCGGCGAATACAGTCCCTTCATCTGAGAATATTCAGACTCAAATAATGCCAATTGTTCCTTAAGCTTACCGATATATTCCGTGTTGACGTCCTTCGGGAGTACGACCCCCTGCTCGCTGGCCTTCTGCTCCTTCAACGCCTGCATACGAAGACGTGCCTCGCGTGACTTCGTGTGAGTCTCCATCGTTTTGTTAAGCAGGTCCATAACGGGGCTTACCCCGGTCTCAGTTGACGAGACCACGATTCCGTTGTCAATCAGGAAGCCGACCAATTTGGCTTGGGACTCCATTAGCTTCTTTTCGACCTTGGCCAGCTCTTCCTTCAACCAGGCACTCGCTTCCAGACTTTCTTTTCGCCGTTTCGCCAGATTTTCTTCGAGGTAAATATCCAAATAATTCCGAAGCATCTCGTTTGCAAATGCAGGACTGGTGGCATCCATGCTAACTGCGACCAAGTTGCTTGTCTTGACGGGCTTGACGGAGACTCTCCCGAGAACTGAGGCCGAAAGACTATTAATCCTTGCCGCCGAGGCATCTTCCCCGTTCTCTTGGTCATTAGATCCGAACAGCCATGATACAGAGGCCGAGACCAATCGGCCAATCCAGCTGCTCTTGGACGAGAACTCGGGGGACTCGGAGAGGTTCATCTTGGCCACGAGAGATTCCGCCAAACCCCTTGATTTCAAGAATCTCCATCTGAGTGGCTAGATAACCTTTGTACTGATCGTAATCAAGGTAGCCGTACACACGATCTTCTTGTTTAGGCCTTTTTTCTTCGAATTCTATGGTTGCAACGGAACTGAAAATAGGTGTACGAGTGAACGTGTAGGCGGCTGTGATCAGAAAAATGGCAATAAATACAAGGACAACCACCCACCTTCTTCTTATGATAATCTCAATGTAATCCTTTGGGGTTCTCGCAAAATCGCCGTCTGTATCATTAGATCTGAACCGCGGCACAAACGTCTCCCCTCGACCCTGGCCGGGAAGTTGCGACCGGGGTTGTACCTGCATAATCTCCACTTAAAAACTTTGAGTTGTCGGGACCACCATGAGTGGAATCCATTGTCACGACTCGCCTGGCAACTCGGCATTCTTCGTTGGACTCGCATTTCAAATTGCACTGAACCTGAATGAATTCTCTGAGCCCCAACAGGTCATGTTCGCCAATCCTCGTGATTTGAAATCCCGCACAGATTTCTCCATCGGGTTCTAATTGCCTTGTCCAACGGCATTGTGACTCGAACTCAAACGAGGCTATCTCTCCAAATTCATCACCGACTGCAGCAAAGGATTTCATCTCGTCGATTTGAGCCCTAATACCGATAATGCCTATCCCGTTCTCAGAAATATCCCGTACTTGATACCTTGTGCCCGGCTTGCCAACTTCGCAGATGGCAACCACTGGAATTGGACGATGTCTCGGTGTACCACGCGAATCCCGTTCAGTTCTCTGTTCGCCGTCAAAAGACCTGAACGTCTCGAATTCGGCTGAAGTGATAGCATTTGCCGTGAGAAGGCTCTTGAGAGACCTTGCGAGCGCTTCCGAGGAGAGCTGATATTTTTTCATGAGCTCCGAACGAGCCATTCCAGATCTGAGGTCACCGACTAACATTTGAATTTTTCCGGCGCGCATTTTGGCAAGCTGATTGAATATCGATCGAAGCTGATCTCCCGACAAATTGTACTTTTGGGTAAGCTCTGGCTCAGCCATCCCGTGGGCAATGTCTTTGACAATCTCCTTCCCAATGATTTTATGTTTCATAGTGATCCCCCGAATCTTTTGCGTGCCGTTCGGCTGCTCATTCTGGTTTCAAGGCAAGGATACCCCTGGAAGTCTCGGGCAATCAATTTTTCATCCTTCAATGCATGCACAAAACTTGAATAAAGGCCCTGTTAAGAGCAGGAATGTGCCGCTTACCACGTCCTAGGGCCGGTTATCTTCTCACCCAATCGCCTGACCTACTCCGGCCAATATTGTACCACATGTTAGGTTAGAGGTATAGTACCTTAACCTCCTGGGAATGGGAAAGGATCTGCCCGTATAGTATGGAGGATCCACGTTGCGAGTATGGCCTCAGGAGCGGGTGGGCGATAGTTCAATGAGCTGTGGAGTACCGAAGGTGTCTCTCTATATCTAAGACCGGCGAAGCTTTGCCCTCCGAAGCATTCTGAAGATCTGTTGGAAAGGTTGGTCGAAAACTGCGGAGGGTGGCAGTTGATGAGTGCGGCACCTGTTGGCTGATTAGCTGTTTGCCCCATTCTGAGATTGTACGGCAGCACTACACAAAAACGGGAAGAAGTTAATCTGGTTTTACCATCCGCTCTGGACGTCCTGCAAATGTAACCTACTGAAACAACTTGCTCTAATAATCTCGGAGCCACTGTCCGGTCCAAATCTTTGGAAAACGGCCATGCTTAAGACATACGCCAATCCCTACCTTAGCTCAGAATCGATTCTAGACCCCTTATGGGACGAATCTCGCGACCGATTGTGCCAACAGGAAACAAGTTCCTCCGAATGCCTCGCCTGTGCTAACGTGAGCGGCAATGATTCAAGTGTCGAGCGCAGCAATGAACTCTCAAAGGATGATCCCAAAGACTCCGACGATCAAAGAGACCTCCTGCTCAAGCAGTGGCACGAGTATGGGAAGAACTTTTCCGCGTTCGTGCCCGAGGAACAGCCTTTCCCCCGACATCTGGGAACCTGAGATTCCCGAGCCTGATGACAAAGGCCGCGTGAATCTGCAAGCACTAAAGCACTGGCAGAATCTATTCCCGACTAGGTATTTCCTACGCGACAGGTACGCCCAATACCATATCTTGGAAGGCCCTTCTCTCCAGTTCGATTGCCTGGTCCCGAACTTTCAGAAACGCATGTATTACCAGGTTGTGAAAGACCAGCACGGCAATCCAGTGCATATTCCCGTCAACGATACCCATGAATGGTATGACACAGCTCTGCGCATTGGGATATTCCAATGGCAGGTCGGGTTTTCTTGCCGCTCCGTGTTGTGCCAACGCAAATGGTGCAAGCTGAACTTGGATAACCCGCAACGGATCAGCCCGATAGACATATACAGTCTGATTGATCTCTTGGAGGTCTGCGGGCTGGGCCAAGCCATGTCGATAGTGTCAAAATGGTTTGGCGTGAAGCTCCAGCCTCCAGAGGCCCAAGGAATTGCTCAGGTTAAGGGTTATCGTTACTCGGTGTCCAAACAGGCAGTATATGAACTACTTTCCCGATATGCGGCCATGAGAAATCAACATGTTGAGAGCTTTCTGAAGGAGGCAGTGGAACTGATACAGGGATCTCAAGTCGTACCGTGGCACGGGCGACTCTTCAATGATGAATATGCTTTCTTAAGCGGAAAAGTAGTCGGCAAGCTCTACCGCATCGATAGTCCCGCCGCCAAGGCTTATCTTTGGTTGCTCATACAACAGGAGGAGACATCCCGAAATACTAGGGCCAAATTCAGTGCTACTGATGCGCGGTTGGCAGAAGGGCTGGGAGTAAGCAAGACCACGGCGGCAAAATGCCGGGAGCAATTGCAGGCGTTGGGGCTGTTAAAGGCGGAGGTGGCAAGGGTCGGCAAAATAGTTGAGATCAGGATCAAAAGTGCGAAATGCTAGGCCCCTACTTCAACTTGACGGTGTCGAGGGCTTTTTCCTGACGGGTACTGGAAATTCCCTCTTCACATACCAATTATTAATTGTGCTAGATATCTTCATAGCTGATAGCCTTCGCTCTGTGATGCCTCGCTAGCCCCTCCCGCCTCAGTTGCCCTGGTGATAATCCTCTCTCTCTGAAAGACTATATGTACCTTATCTGACCGATACGAGTATTTCTATGCATGTCACCTTGCCCATGACAAAGAGCCTATAGCCGTAACAGCTCATTTGATCCTGCACAATCCTGCGGCCTGACTCTCTTAGTCTTTCTAGTTCTGCCTGCATCCTGTATAGCTCAGCCATTCTAGGCCCTGGTTCTCCCCCATATTGCTTGAGAAGCGCATGCATTGTCGGTTTGTGCTTACTCAAATCCAAAAGAGAGTATCCTGATTCATCTATTTTTTTGTTAGGATTTGCTCCGGCCTGGAGAAGGGTCTCGGCGATTGCAACATCTGATTTAAAAAAAACAGCACGGTCTGGCGTAGTCCTGAACTTTGAGTCCTGCTGCTCCACGAAGGCTCCTGATTCTAATAGAGCCTTTTGCGAGCTTTCTTGCACCCGCTTCCGGATCGAGATTCCTCCACGCATGTTTTCTGACGGTTGCGGGAGCCTATTACCCTCTCGAAAAAAAACATTGACTGTGAAAACTTTTTGGAATAATATCAAGCAAATTCAGTAGGTATAGGTTTTTGTTTATTTGCTTGCGAACCAGGCCCTCCCCAAGCCGGTTTGCTGTATTTTTTCGTTGGAGGAATGGTCATGAAAAAGGTTCTTATCCTACTCGCCGCTTTAGTAATAGTGGCTTCTTTCACTATCTCTGGTCACGCTCAGGGACTTCTCGGTATCTGGCCGGGTAGCGCACCGGCGTTCGGTGGTGGTCCCGGAGCCTACGGTCCACCAGGTGCTCGTCTTTTCGAGCCCCCCACTTTCTACGTCGGGTGGATGGAATCCAACAGAAAAGTGAGTTGGGGCTTCAACAGTCCAAATAGCGCCAGTCTCTTCGGGGGCGCACATTCGTGGACTCCGTCAGGCCTATGGCTGGGTCTGGAACAAAAAATCAACCTGACCGAGAATTGCGGCCTAGAGCTTGACGGGTGGGTGCTCATTCCGTCAAACCGGCGAGGCGACGAACAGGAAACCAGCGTTAGGAGCATCCTTACTCGTGTAGTAGGCGACGAGGACAACCCCCGACAACGACGCCGACGATTTCGTAAGTCACTCAATTGACGGGGACCCTTGGGAACAGATCCTGGAATACGAGAACTGATTGGTGGTACCTGGACGCCGCGGCCGCTTGTGCATTCTGCACGCCGTTCAAGGCACTCGCGGGTTTTCGGTACGATCATTTTTCAACTCGGTTCGACAACCCATCCGCATTCAACTTACCGTCAACATCGGGCGATACGGCTGACATTACCATCAACAGTTATCTCCCATATGTAGGTGTCCAATGCAACATAGGCGGGCCTGACAGTAGGGTTAACGTTAGGTGCATTGGCTTCCCCTGGGCCCCTGGTGACGTGACCCACTCTGAGACAGGCGAATCCGGGACCCGCTCAAGGGTTGAAACGAGGGGGAACTGGAAACGCAGTCACTTCATGGAGGTCTTTGCCGATTACAACAGAAACTTGTGCTGCCGGAATGGGAGTCGGGGCCTTCTTCCGATGGAACCTCCTCCACGGGAAAGGAAAACTCAACACTGACGTGCTACCCGCCGGGCTCGGGAGCGTTCGCAGCGGCGCTGCATTTGACCGCAATACCATCACGGTGGGCGGAAGTTTTACACTTAATTTCGGTAGTCCGTTTTAGGCAGGCCGAGTGGAGATTTTGTTTGGATGGAGGTAATTACGGCCTTTTCCCCGGATTGTCCGGGCTCAAAATGAGCCTTAGGACAATATAGCGAAACGAAAACTCGTTTCGTACCATATCAACCACGTCGCCCCCAACTATTCTCCTAACTGGTTGGGGGTATTTTTTTGCCTTGGGTTTGAGATCTCTGCTGTGGAGACGATGCCAGGGAGGGTCGGAGCCAGGGAGGAAAAGGGCACATTCGCCTTGTCTCCTCCTAGAAAGTAGAAAGTTCCTTTTTCTCTTTCCCCCTCGTAATTGAGGACTTACAGTATGGAGCTGATTTCGAAGCCAAGGAGGCAGATGGTCTTACGGGTTCCAGATGGGCTTATGAAGATAATTGTCCACTTGTCGAAAAAATACTATCTCCCCCCTAACAAAAATACCTCAACCTTAGCTGTTGCCCTTTGTTTTTGTTACGTAGCCGAGCAGGAAAGCCTTTCTTCAAGAATACCTAAATTATATGAATTGACCCTCAAACTATTCCGGGTTCCGAGTTCGGATAGGGTAGGGCCTGGGCTAGACAAAGAGGTCCCCCTATTCGGACTCTCCGTAGCAATCGGTCAGTGCATCCACCCATAACCGAAAACCATAAAGCCTCTGTCTCCGGGCGGGCCACTCTAGTGATCTTCTTCACGACAGCCAATTTTTCCTTAGTGACATGAATTTGAAGTCGGAACGGTAAAAAACATTGTCATGACGGCCACATGACAACAGAAAAAGCTTACGTTCCTACCGAAAATGCGGTAGTTTCCCGACAATGCATAGGTCAATGCAGGAATGATAAGCATTCTTTTGATAGGAGTAAGAGTTCATGTCCGGCCGGGACGAACTACTAAAACAGATTAAGATCATGGGCAAAGGCACACGAGGGCCTATTCCTGCGATTTTGGAGCTGCCCGACTCTACCCTATACGATATCATTGAACAGATGAAGCGAGGACTCAGTAACCGTGCGATTGCTCGGCACTTACGTAAGTGCGGAATGAAGGGAAGTGAACATAGTTTGCAACAGGCGGTCATACATAAAATAAACGTGTCCATCGTGTCTATCTATAACATTATTTTTGATTTTATTTATTATATTGAAGAGTTACGCTTCAAAACAGCTGGACACGATACTCTTTTGATCGTGTCCGTCCGTGTCCTATCGTGTCCTCCAACTAGCCCTCGAGATGATTCTCCAACTTGCTGTTCATGATACTCGGCTCCATCCAGTATTCCATTACCTTCTCACCATTGCGAGTTGGCCTGCTGCGCTTCTGTAGACCTTTAAACTGGCCAAGCGTTTACCAAAGCGTTTTTTGTCATAGCACCCTGGAAATCAAGCCCCTGAGCTGTGGCTTTCATTATGAGTCCGTTATGAAGAATACTTATCTTGTACCAGCCTGCTGACAAGACGGATTCAGATAAATAGTTGAGAATGATCATGTCTGGCGAGTTGTCATTAGCTCTGGCTATCTTCGGTTCCCGATGAATAAGGGTCAGCCGTTTTTAAGCTCAACGCAGAAATCTTATTTTATGGATACGCTAAGACCTGTTTCCCCTGCCATGTATTCTCGCGTTCTCAGAACCCCGTAGCCGCACGGCACGCATTTCGATAAAATAAGTATGCCGAAATATAAAAATCGCTCAGATTTGTTCTGCGTGCGTTATACGCGAAATGTGGTCGATGAGCGAGATACGAGTGCGGTCAGTGCTTTCTTCGTGCAGTGGCCGGGCAGATCAATAATTTCAACATCACGCCCAACTGGTCTTTCACTCATCATGTCAGCACATTGTAAAAATCGGTACCACCCTTAATGATGTTCCTCCCTCCCCCTGGGCTCTGCTCTCTCTGTAAATAACAGTACTCTTGCTCATAGCATTACTCACTACCAGTATTCATGAATGAGCTGATGAAAGTCTTCCATAGCCTTGAGAAGTTCAGCCAGAGCAATGAGTGCGTCCAGGCTGCTGGTCCGCCAATTATGCGGGTTTGAAAAAAGCTCACGTAATATCATAGTGGTTACGGCTATTGTTTCACACCCCAAGTCCGTTTTTGATGTACTGGCTTACAGAACTCCCCAACTCCACCTATGTATTATGGCACCGCCCACCTGCCTACCTGCCGGGCCCACCGAAGCCTGCCCATAGGAAAGGCGAAGGCGAGGTGGAGCCCAATGAAGAAGCAGTGTTGATGGTTGATGCGGGAGATACTACTTGACGTTGATGAGAAACGTATTCCGTGCCGATGTTTCTTTTGACGGTTATAATGGCTTCAATCTTACTCTCACTATAATCTCATTCTCGTGTGTGATGTTTCATGACGGTCAGTAAAGATTCTTCAAAATTTTCAATTATCAAAGACTTATCTGCTCTAATGTCTTGGGTAGATCAGGTGACTCTTCGCGGGTTCAGCATGAGTCCTCCGCTGCTGGTCGGTGACGAGTTCATGCTGGGGCTATGCCTGGGTACAGAATTATCCGAGGGTACATGTGTGCATATGCCTATAGACCGGTTACAAGAAGCGGCGGCTATTCTCTTTGGTGACCGAGAAAAGCGAGTGTATGTACACGCTCTCAAAGAGACGACGGTCTGGTTTAAGCGTGCCGGCATAGATTTACCCGCTGAAATGTTCCTTGACGTATCTTTGGCGGCGTATCTGTTAAACCCGCCCGAACCGGACCGAGATGAAGACTGGCGCAAGTTTTTACTCAGTTCCTTGGTGCAGGGGTACCTCAAAGAGCCATATCCGTTTGTGTACAGGCGAGTTGCTGAACAGGATTATCCTGCACGCGTTGTACGGGCAATTGATGCAAGACGCTCTCTATGTATGGCGTCTTGGTCCTGTTCTCGTCAAGAGAATCTTGGCTGATGAAACTTTGCTACAGCCGTACTGGGAACTGGAGATCATGCTCACTCCCGTGTTGGCTGATATGGAATTGCGGGGCGTCGGCTTAAACAAAGCGACAATGGCGAAGGCGAGACCCCGAGTGGAGAAAGCGCTGAAGTGCTCGGTAAGCAATTGGAAAGCCTACATGGCAAGCCATTTGATCCTTCGTCGAGTGCCGATGTGAAAGGCTTTCTGAGCCACGCGTGTGGGCTGCGGTTGAGCACGAATCAGAAAATAGATGACGATTTCTTGAAAGGACTCGCCCGTTCCTATGGGGCGGCAATGAAACTGCGACAATGGCGGCGGCTATTTCAGACAAAGGGATTCTTAGACAAATACACTGGTCAAGACCGCTGCTATCCTAAATGGTGGCTCATACGTACTGCCGTAGGCCGAATAGTATGTACTGATCCCGCTTTACAAAGCCTTCCCAAGTACATCAGGCGCTATTTAGACCCTGGACAAGGAAACACATTCATCAAAGCCGATTATTCTGCTTTCCAGCTTCGGCTATTAGCGCACTTGTCACAAGACCCAGCTTTAATGGCAGCTTGTGCTCCTGGTCGCAAACCGCACGATGAGACCCGGGATATCTTGCTGAAAAAAGGAATCAGCGTTACCCGTGCTCAAGCGAAGACGATAAATTTTGTCATGTGTTATGGCGGTACAGCATGGTCCCTCAAGGATAATTTGGGTATGGGTATGGCGGGGTTCAGGCAAGCGCAAGCCATTTTTCGAGAGCTGAATGAGATCTATCCCGGAGCCAAACGATATCTGGACCAGGTGGTGGAGGAACTGGCAGCTCAAGATCAGGGTAGCAGGTCCATCCGATCAATACGCGGACGGCGGCGCTGTTTCAATGTTTCTGAAGAGATGAGTACGCGGGAGAAGAGGCAGGCTCGCAATGCAGTGGTCCAGATGCTTGAGGCGGACGTGTTCAAGAAGACCTTGCTGGAATTAATCAGGCTTTTGAACGAGAGCACTTGCCGGTGAAGATGGTTCTGCTCCTTCATGATGGAATATGGTTCACTTGTCACAATGATCCTGCGATACTGAGTCAGGCCAAACGAGTGATCAAAGATGTGATGGAGAATTCTGTGCAATTGTCAGTTCCGCTGGAAGTGGACATCAAATGACGAACTACAAGACCTTTGTTGATGTTCCGCTTGGGGTGCCTTTTCTACAGCATTCGTGCGGGATGTGTTTCACGCGCTCTTGCCATGGATCTTCCAGTAACCGAAGACGATTTGCAGCCTTGCCACAGGTTCGAATCAGACGCAGCCACCGAGAGCGAGCCGAAAGCGTGCAGCGAAGATCTTGCTATGACCTCCGTTCTCGCGCAGCCAGAACAAGAACGCGCGGACGAAATTTTCGAATACTCCGCATACCTCCGAATCAGAAAATCGCGCAGAACTGTTCTCAGGTGCCTTATAATCTGCAGCTGATTCTTCTCCGATGAGCGCTTACGCTGCACCATCTTTGAACAAATGAGGAGCCATCATGATTGCCTCACGACAAGAATTTGGGTACGGCTGATAGAAAGCGAACCAGCAAAGTCGATTTCCACGAATAGCGGATCTGTTCCATAGAACCGTTTCCATTCTTTCCCTTCCTGGACTAGCCGGACTTCACCAATTCAAGAGTCAAGCGTTCGAGATCCTGCTGTTTATGATCTAGTCGAAACAAAAGTTTAGAGCCGCATGCTTCTATTACTGCTGCAGGCTCAGCCTGAATAGGAACTTGCTTCGATGAGAGTGACAGAGAAGAGTGACGATATAGGCGCCTCCAGTGGGAGTATCATGGGGATATGGCACTGGATCACTCGATTGTGCGTTCGTCTTTTTTCGCGGTGGCTTTTTCCAGGCGAGACTCTCCCCACTGATCCCAGGTGATCCGAAAGGTCCATGGCGTCCTTGGGGTTCATATGGCGGAGCATTCTGCGGCGCATACCCCATTTGTAACTCAGTCTAAGGCGGTGAATCGACAAATAATAGTGGGATCAATAGGTATTGGCACGAAACCAGCAAGTCTGATAATTGGCAGTCCAAACAACGCTAGGGGCCAAAGCGAGCAAGATTGTAGAGGCGATGAGTTCCTTGAATCTTGCCAAGGTAGTGGTGCCCAAGATTTTGTGTTCTGGAGCCGACAACAATGCTGAAATACCAATGCCTGCTGTGCGGAATAGAATGGGGCAGTCCTCAGGCCACAGACGCTGATATTTCACGTGGCTACTGTCCAGCGTGTATACGGAAGAGGTACACGGATAGAATTCACCGGGCACAACTGAAGAGCAGGTTACTCTGATTGCTTCAACGGAGGCTACAATGACTGCTCGGAGGCGAGCTGCTGCTTTCGGACAGCCTGCCAGGATGATTCGGTAGCCAGATGGAAAAAAAGGTAGTGGGTCAGTTTCTAATTTGTTTCCCCGGATATTTCTGGTATGGCGCATGGCACCACCTAGGGAAATGCCTAGGTGCTGGAGGTGCTTGAAATGGCGGATGCTACACATTTGGCGAAGCTGTTGGAGGGGGTGGTGGCTTGGAATTCATGGCGAGAGGCTGACCCAGGGATAATGCCGCATCTGAGAACGGTGGATCACACAGAGTTCGCCCTCCGACGCACACGTCTTTATGAGCGCGATGAGAATGGGCACTCGAAGCCTAACCTTGAGTATGCGAACCTCCAGGGTGCAAAACTTTCGGGTGCGAACCTCCAAGGTGCAGAGCTTTGGGGTGCGAACCTCCAGGGAGCAGACCTTAGGTGTGCAAACCTCCGGGGCGCGTACCTTAGGCAGGCGAACCTCCAGGGAGCAGACCTTCGTGAGACCCTCCAGGGCCAACACTTTGTGGCTGCGACCCTCCAGGGCGCAGACCTTGAGTATGCGAACCTCCAGGGTACAAAACTTTCGGGTGCGAATCTCCAAGGTGCAGAGCTTTGGGGTGCGAACCTCCAGGGAGCTGACCTTAGGTGTGCAGACCTCCGGGGCGCGTCCCTTGGGCAGGCGAACCTCCAGGGTGCAGACCTTAGGTGTGCAGACCTCCGGGATGCTGACGTGACCGCCGTGCAGTTCGACCGCAGCTCTCGCCAGCTCGCTTACAGAGGTATCCGAGTATCTGGGTGCTACGGAAGCCAACTTTTTAAGAGCTTCGCCCAGGATCAGGATTATATTGAGGGCCTTCGTGAATCGGGCCCGTGGGGCGAGGTAAAATTTTGGCTGTGGTGGCTCTTTGCTGATTGTGGTCGCTCATTCATACGCTGGGGAGTATGGTCATTAGGACTGGCTACTCTGTTCGGTTATATCTATTACTGGATGGGACCCTTCCATTTCAAACTGGATCATTCGACCTTCGATAGCTTTGCCATGATCTATTACAGCATCGTGACGTTCACCACACTTGGGTTCGGAGACATAAAGCCCTCCACTCCGGAGGGAGCAGGAGTCCTCATGCTGGAGGTGATCCTTGGGTACATCATGTTGGGAGGGTTGGTCTCAATTCTTGCGAATAAGCTCGCCCGCCGCACGTGAACTTCTTGAGGTTCAAACTGACCCACGATCGAAAAAAGACTCCTCGAACCAGTTGATGCTCTTAAGATGGATGCAAATGGCTAATGAAGCGACTGATGTTGTCACGCTTTGTCGTTATCGCCGGAGTCGGCCTGAGATATGTCGTTGGATACTTGGCATGAATGTAACCGCCAGGACAGGGGTTCCTCTTCCTTGGCACGGAAAATTAAGACGAATTCGAGATGCGAGAGGCTCATTAGTACGGGGTTAGGATGGCCGAAGAGGCGGGATTTGGTGATCACCAACTGATTGCCGGGCCGAAAGGATCTCGCATAAGCTCCGAGAAAACATGAATGTTCTTGAGGCCAATATTGTCGAACTACCTACACGGCCTTCCTCCCGTCATAAGGACCTCGCGGGAAAACTTTCCTCTCGGTTAATTCAGATTCAAAACTATTCCCCAATTAGATAATTTCAAGGCGGGGAGGTAATCACGAAGACGTTAACAGGATATGTACTTATTAAATGAAGGACAGTTGTCCAATGAGCCGGATTCAGCTCGGGACTGTGGGAGAGTTGGTATATAAGCCTTATGTTTTCGGGGATCTTGAGTCCTCCTGACCTGTGCCAGCCTGCGCCGTCCACCAACATGATGACAAAATAGTCTTTGCAATCCTTTGGAACTTCTTCCAGGAACAAGTTCGTCATATCGGTGTTTGCATAAGGGAGCTGAGACCTCTCATAAAACGATACGACGAGCTGCTCGAAACTGCCAATCCAAAGATTCCTTTCGTTTTCCAAGGATTGTCTCTCGCATGCGTGGCTCACGATGAAAAAAGGCTGGGACGAACTCAGGAGTATTCTTCAGCATCTCAGGTGGAGCGTTGCAGGGACGTTTTAACTGGTATAATGTCTGTCCCTTTGGCTGTAGAGAATAGTGCCAGGTTGTCAGAAGGATGAATGAGATAACCTGAACATCAAGGCTATAGTCCGTCGCAAATCTCCTGGTAGCACCTTTTTTCGGCCTCGGACACAAGGCGGCTGTTGTGCCAGAGCAAAACGAAGTCACCATTAAGGGCCTTACACAAAGAATTCAGATCAAGGATCTTCTGAACAGCTGCCTTGAAGTCAAGCTTCATGTATTCCAGGAGCTGGTGGTCACTGGCAATGAGTGGACGCTCCTTCAAGTTGATCTGCCGACGCGTACGCACGTTGAAGAGAGAATGTTCGTAACAAACACCCGAGGCAAAACCCACGCATTCCGGATAGGAAACGGTGGAATCATAGGCCAGTCCTGCATCTGCCAAGATCTGCCACGTTATCGGACTTTTCCAGCGGAGGTAGTGCTGTCTGCTGCCCCATTCAGATTGATGAACGCCCTCCCTTTCCGCCACCTCCTTGAGTCTGGAAAGCTCCCGCTCCATTCGGAGGGGATCGCAATAGCTATGATACGTAGCGTGTAAGCCGATTTCATGGCCACGCGTATTAATCTTTCTCATTAACTGCCTGACCCACGGATCATCCAAGGAGTACAGTATTATTGTCTCGAGGTTCTGCTGTTTGTTCAGCGAGAAAATAAAACGTGCTCCGCCTTCCATACTTTTCGCTGAGGTCCATGATGAAATCAAACGCGTTGCCGGGGTCGTCGTCGCAGCTATCAAACCGGTCCGATCGGAGCCCCGCTCGCAATCTGTCTAGGCCCAAACGAGGGTCACCGCGTAAAATGAGATCTCCCATCACGGTCTTGCTCTGCTCAAGCCAATTTTGTCCCGCAGAGGAACACAGCCTATCCAGGTCATGAGTCAAGAGGACTCGCGCGTTGCGAGGCTTTCGTTGCAATCCGAGAAAAATCCTACTGAGAGCGCACCAGAGTATTTCAACATATTCGTTGATGATAGGACGCTCAAGAAACCCTTCCTCAAACGGTAAAGAGGCCGCAGCGGGATAGCGATCGTGTTGGTCGCGGATGTTTTTCACGACCTGTTCGTAATGGGTAAGCATGAAGAAGGCACTACCAAAGACGTCTATGCCCAAGTAGGATCTCAGCGGCGTCTCCTCGTAATAGTTCCCCGTCTCAACGCGACCGTAGATCACGGGAACGGATGGAAAAAGCGTCTGAGATCCACAAAGTGTGGAAGGGAGAGTCCAGCGACACAAGGGCAAACGCGGAAGCGAATCCGCTGCTAACCATTTTTCAGCAACAGACTGAAACAGAACGTCGGGCAGTAGAAGTTCGGCACCTTTCGGGTCACCAAAGGAGATATGGACGATTGGATCCTCTGTGAGCTCCGTGACGTAGTCCAGTCCGAAGAATTCTCTGAAAATCACATGATAAATGTACTGCCTTTCGGCCTTATACCCGGGAGGATGCTTTATTCTCACGACATCCTTCGCGACATCTTGCGGAGTGGCAAAAGACTTCGAAGGGCCGGGGAGCGCGGCAGGCGCGGAAGCCACCATTGCAGCCGCAGTAAACAAACCTGTTTTCAAGAACTGCCGGCGATCAATACCCCTGAACATGTCACCCCACCCAAAATTCAACCGGAATTATGCGGCAAGTCCGCCATCATCAGGGACCTGCTCCATGCCAACTCGCGCGACGATTCCTCTGACCCCCAAAAGATCCTCGTGTAGTCAACTATAAAGCGCAAGGGAGGTAAAACCGTCGTCACGTTGCTGAAGAAGCCTGTATTTTTCTGGTTCTGAGGGTACCTCGCCCCAGGCCACTTCGTCAACCATTTTTCACATCCGTGCTCGTCACCCGAACACAGCACGGTAATGTTCGGCCAAAGGGAATGCCGACGCCACATGAACATACCACCTCCTTAAGTGGTAGGAGATTCTCGCATCCGCCATCTCCGCCCGAATATCCTGTCGATCCGATCTCGAAGAAACTGGAAAGAATAAAATCCGCTTATCGCCAACGTTACAGATGGGACTTGGTGCTGTAATCATCTTATTTTTCTTACAGCCTACCTTGACAACCGCTGGAGCGAAAAGGGCATTTGCCTGCGCCCTGCCAATAAGATTGCTGGAAAGTTTTCGCACCGAATGGGACGGGAAGCCAATAAGATTGGCACAGTGACCAAAAGAAAAGCTATTATCCCCACGCGCGTGAAGACCGTCGCTGGGAAGCTTATCCGACCTTCATACGTTCCGGATTCATTGCTTCAAGGTTTGATGCTGAACATCTCTGCTTTCCGCGGACTTGCAACCACCACCACAGTGACTCCTTGATGTGCCATCGGGTGCCTTATTCCCTCTAGATATTGCAATTGCCATAGACCGTGAACTGTTTATTAATAGCCGTACGAGGATAGACATGGGCTTGAGAATTCAAGTTTTTTGTGCGCATAATATAGCGGATTTAATCAGGCCGCGATAAACCAATCCGTCGATGGTTCGGCTTCTTTGCATGTGACAGGTTTTGAGGGGGATCATGAAGAGCAAGAATCCAACTGATGGTAAAAAGGGTGCTAAGAAATCTCCAAGGCCACTTGGGATTGGCGGCTTAGCCACCCAATCCATTGATCTTGCTGATCTACTAACCCGGGATGTAAGCTCGTCCGGTAGCTTCGACATCCGGGGAGGAATCTGGGCTACTACTTTCGGCAAACTGATGCAGGCCTTGCCGATCCCAGCTGTGCTTGTGGACCAGTCATTTAAAATGGTGGCCGCTAATCAGGCATGGGGCAGGATGCTCTCCAGCATATGAGACAGGTCCTGAACACCCACTTTTCTGAACTCTTCGCACCTCCGCGCAATGCGAGGGAAATCCAATCAGTCATAGAAGAGGTCTTCAGTACCAGAAGAGCCAAGGTTGTTGAAGCCCCCATTCGGTTGGGAGAGACCATGGAAATATGGGGCCGAATAACTTTCCGCTCAATCAGGATAATCCGGGAGAGGTTCTTGCTCGTTTTGGTGGAAGACCTGACCGCTGAACGGAAACAGCTTGCGCTTATCGAAATCCATCGCGAGGAGCTTGAAGCGGCTCGCCGGGATTTAGAGAAAAAAGTAAATGAGCGGACTGCCCAACTGTCTTTAACAAACAAAATCCTTCAAAACGAAATTGAAGAACACCGAAAATCTGAAGAGCAGTTGAAAATCGTCGTGAGCCAGATCGAACAGCAACTGAGAGAACTTCGAGACGACATGTTGCTTAAAATGAGGATAAGCCTGCAACCCTTGATCGATCAACTTAAGGCTGAGGCATCTGCATCCGAGCCATGTTCTCTCCTTGTTCAGGCCATGGACTATCAACTCGCGAATAACTTTTCATCCCTTGCGGGCAGGCCAGACCCAAGACTAGCTCTCCTGACACCACGGGAAATTCAGGTCTGCAGCCTAATCGCTTCCGGGCTGACATCGAAGCAGGTAGCCACTGTTATGGGCGTGAGCCCTGATGCGATAAGCTCTCAAAGGGTTAATATCAAGAAGAAACTTAATCTGGATTTGTCACATGACAGTATCAGCACTTGGCTCAGTCTTCTCTATGGTTATCAGGCTGATCGGCCTTGAGAATGGGCGTCGTAGCTGTCGTCTGTTAACCCGAATTTGTGGCTCTTTCCACGGGGCAATATCCGACCCCCAAAGTAAGGTCATCTACGATAACAATCGCTCGCTCCCTGTGAAGTCAAGACACACTTGAGCATGCCAGACTGATTTTCAGCGAAGCCGTGGAGAACTGGTTTAGTCGCCTATTCCTCTAGCTCAAAAAGTGGTACACACTTTGAGAGAATGGCAAAAGCGGCTTGTCGATGCCCGACACTCTGTTAGTCATCCGCAGCCAGGAGGCGTTCGATATGACGGGGCTGGCTCTGAAGTACTGTCTGGAAGCAATGGATCTCATGGTTCAGGCAGAGATGGCGGTTGCCGACTTTTACCTAGGATGCTTGGAGTGCTTCCCTGAAAACGCACCATTCTGGTCCCTTCTGGCGAAGGAAGAGTTGGCTCACGCTGATATCATGGCCAAACTCGCTGAGTTGGTCCGGATTCAACCCGACGAATTCACTATCGGCAATTCGATACCTTTGACCGCAATAAACTCGTTTATCGCACGGATTCAGTCGGACGTTGACAAGGTCAGGCATGGCGAACTGAGAGAAAAAGACGCTTTTCTTATAGCCTATCATATTGAAAACACGGTGATTGAACTGAGTTATGTGGAAGTCATCAATACAAACTACCAAACATACCTCTCTCTTATGAATGACGTGCTGGCTGATACAATGAAACACAAGAAAAGGGTCGTCAAGAAGTTGAGCCAAGCTAAGAGTCGCGGCAAAACCGCGAAGAAGCCATCATGAGACTGCGTCATCAGCTGCCCTGGCTGTACCCGATTGTCTGAAGTACCAGAGATTTTGCTCTTGGCACAGCGGTATATGTCATCTGCGTCTATGGTTTTCCTTCAGCTATCATCCTCCGAGATTCTTCTGAGTCTTTGCGCGGCCTCCTGCAATTCCAGAAACGCTTTTGTTATGGCTGTATTGGATACGGAGAGACGTTCGTGCAACTCTTCTTCACTGATTAGGCCGGAATCGACGGCCATGTGCAGGAGCTCCTGAAATTGGTCTGACGAAACAACGTATTTCCCCATAAGGGATTCATCAGTGATGCCGCTGCGAAGGTCTGCGACAAACTCCTTTGCTTTGATCTTGCGTCTTTCAGTTCTTTTCATAGGGCACCGTTTTCTTTACCCGCAATCTTCACATCACGGTTAGCCAATGCTTCCGAGGGTGAGGATAAGGAGAATGAACACGGATTGCTCGGATGCTACCCCATAGAGTGGTTTCTGAGCCCCCTGCCGCAGCAGCGATGGTCTGTTGGGCCTCAAAGACCAACCGACTCACTTCAGATCCCGGTTAAAAGACCTGATATGACAGCAATATTCCCATGTACTAGGGTCTTGCACTAACCTCAAAGCGTATGTCACCATTGTCACTGAGTCAATCGGTTTCCTGACGCTGCGCCCCACTCGAAGACAGATTGGTAGTAGTGAGCCAAGACTGTATGAGCATGTGCAAAAGGTTGTAAGCTGTCTCTCCCCAATAAGGAAAGCTCACACCCATGGCAAGATCGACGGGCAGTGCTCATTGGCTGTGAAGGTTTCCTATGAGGCTGGGAAGTTGCGGTGAGATGCTGCCAGAAAACTTCTCCTCCCATTTGCCCACAGTTGTCAAGGACAGTCTCGTCAAGAGAATGCTGAAATCTAAGGTAAAGTGGCGTCCATGACTGGCAGACAAATCTCGAATCTGGTTCCAGTTCCGCGTTCGCTTCGGCAGGTAATATGGCCCCCATGGTTTTGAACAATCCCGAACACCACGGCTAGGCCGAGGCCAGTTCCTTCGCCAGCTCGCTTTGTTGTATAGAAGGGCTCAAAGATACGATCCATGACCTCTTTTTCCATCCCACCGCCCGTATCCGAAACGGCCAACATAGCATACTGGCCCGCTCTGACCCCACGATTTGCTATGCAATATTCTTTGTCCAAACTGACGTTTTTCGTTTCCATGACGAGGTTGCCACCTTGAGGCATTGCATCTCTCGCATTGACTGCCAGATTCATAAGAACCTGCTCGATGTGGGTTGGGTCGGCACGTACTGTTCCGAGCGACGAATCAAGAGCGGTGGAAACCTCAATGTTTTCACCTACCAGCCGCCGAAGCATACTCTCGAAGTCCACAATGATTGCGTTAAGGTCCACCATCCTCAAATTCGTGTCGTGCCCGCGACCAAACGTCAAAAGTTGCCTCGTTACCAAATCAGCCCTCTCCACTGCATTAGTAATTTCGTGAACGAGGTCTCGGCGAGCATCTTCCTCATCCATTTTGCCCAACAGTAACTGCGAATTACCGGAAATGACCGCTAGCAAGTTGTTAAAGTCGTGCGCCACCCCACTGGCTAGTCTTCCTAACGCTTCCATCTTCACGGCCTGTCGCAATTGATCCTCTAGTCCCTTTCTTGCGGCAATCTCTCGGGAGAGCTTCGCGTTCATTTTTCGAAGCTCCGCTGTGCGGCTTGCCACACGTTTCTCGAGCTCTTCCTGATACTCTCTGCCGAGTCGCAAAAGTTGCCTCTCTACAGTAAGGTCTTCAACGATAACCAGGTACGAGCCTCTCCTCCATTATCCTGATGGATCGAAAGGTCATTCGGCCCCATATTCGCTTCTTTGCCACCTCTAGGAACGCTTCAGTTACCTGGGGCCTCCTACTGGAGAAAACTTCTTCAACGATGAATTCAGCGTTCTCAACCGCGTCCTGGTCAGGAAAAAGACTAGAAAAAGGGGCGCCGTGCATTCTCTCATATTGAGAACTGAGCTTCCCCCACGCCTGGTTCGTGACCACTACGTGATGGTGATGGTCAATCAAAAGGGCCGGAATCGGCAGGGCTTGTAGCAGCTTCCCGAACGTGCTCGCCCGAATGCCCCCCCTGATATCGAAGCTGCCAGAGGAAGTGACGTCTTTGCTAAACATGTCGCTCAGCGAAATGGTTTCTGTGGGAAGGTCTTCTCCTCTAAAGAGAGCAGGCGAAATCGCGTCTCCCTCCTCTAAAGACTTCAAAGTGGTTTGATCCTTATCGTCAATGGACTCCCCCATGAATCGACCTCACAATTCCAGATCGATTTCCAACTCTACATCCTCCCGTGCCGTGTGCCACATGGCAAGTTAGGGGCATAGTACGTTTCTTCCAGAAGAGGAAAGGACCTCCTGGCGCAGTTTGAAGCTTTGGCAAAGAGCGGCCGGGCTGTCCATTTCCAACTCGGAATCTGGCACCTGTCTTATGGACGGGGCATTGTGGACTTACGGTGCGGTTTTCCATTGGCCCGAATCCGTGAATAGCAAAAAGTTAATGAATTTTGTGATAGCATCGGCATCGGTCTCTGTAACAGTTTCCATGCGGTAACCAGTGACCCAATAATTTTGGTTTCCTGCCCCGGGGGCAACCCAAGAACATTCACCGACAAGTATCAGGGGGTGAGCTTTAATGAACATGTCCAAGGGAAGTTGAAACGTTTTGACATCACCTACATTGGACTCAATTCCCGCTATACGGAAACCCTCTAGTGAGACATCCCTTAATAGCCCGATAGCTGAGGACCCTATGGATCCTATGTCGTATACCGGGATCGACACAGTTATGTGCGCCCTCACATGGCTTCTGCCGTAAATGTGACCGACTTTATTGCGGTAGGCGCCTGACCTCTCAGAAAGTTCGGAATGAGATATCAAATTGGAGTCCACAAGCCTTTCGAGAAGCCTCACAAGACCCCTGGACGAGAGCTTGTATTTTCCCTTTAGCTCAGCATCGCCCATGCCAGAGCGGATATCCTGAAGTACTTCGCCAGAAACAATTGTTCGGTGTTTGTCCGTAAGGACACTTTTTATCAAGGATTTTCGTTTAGCGAACAATACCGGGGAGAGCCGTCCTTTCCACAAGAGCTTGGTCGTTATCTTTAGTAGTGCTCGGGCGGAAAGATTGTACTTCTCCATCAAGCCGGTATCGCCCTTTCTTGACATTATGTCCGTCAGTATTTCGTCTGTTCTTAAGCTCTTTTTTGCCATGAAAATCCCTAGCTACTGACTTGCCCCCGGACGGCACTAAACAACGTCCTTGGGACTATTCTTGCTTTCGTACCAAATGCTCCCCTCGACATTTGGCCTTCGACCGTTGCAGGGCTCAACCTCTTAAACCTGCGGACGTAGCAAATACTAAAAACTGAAATCTGACTTTTCTCCGCTCAATGTTTTCATCCGTGTGCCAAATCGGGGACATTTCTCCACTTTCGAGAATTGCATGTCGCCACAGGATCGACACTCGAAGACAGGCATGTAAACCGTCTTGGCCAGAGATCTGCGCTCGGCTAGCTCGGACAGTGAGATAAGTCCCTCCCAGATGAGTCTGTTCAGGACCTTAAGAATTCCTCCGGCAGAAAGGCCGTACTTTTTCATCAGGCCGGCACCATTCATTCCCGCCCTAATATCGGCCAGCAGTTCCTTTGCTTTGATCGTCTTTTTGGGCATAGGAAGCCCCCGCGTGGGTAGATCTGAGTCGCATAATATCACAAAAGATTTTCAAACGAGGATAAGAATTCCACGTTGACACCTTAAAACCGAAGAAGGCAGAAAGAATCATGCAACTGGTGCTGCACTTTTCGACCGCCAGACTTCCCCAATTTTAACCTACCTATGCAAAGCATGTTGGCCGCCAGGCTAACCAACCTGACATGGGCGCTCCGTGTGGTCTACTGGAAAAAGATGAATTTGAGGAGACTCAGTTTATGAGGCCTTGCAATGAACTACAAGAAACTCTGAACGGGGAAGATCAATCGTTAACGGTCGTTTAGTCCAGCTCTGCAATAGCCTTGCCCATCTCCCTGAAGGCATCTGTAACCTGACTCTTGGTTATGCTAAGCCTCTTGGACAGTTCCATAGGCGCGGCCAGTCCAGCATTTATTATTTGCCTAAATGCATTTTGAAGTTGGCGCGGCTGAAGGTCGTATCTGATCATCAGGGCTTCATCGTCCATCCCAGAGCGGATATCGGTGAGAAATTCCTTCGCGACTATTCTGATCCCGGCTTTGGAATTCTGTGCATTCTCCTTTGCAATAATGTCCAGTGCGGAGGCCTTATAGAAGTAGAACTTCTTGCTGGGGAAGCCGTATTTCTTTTGCAAGGTCTCATCACTCATTCGAGCCCTGACATCCGCCACGAATTGGCGAGCTCTCACATTTACTTGACTGGTTTTCATTTTTCACACGTGCGGGAGCATCTTACCTTCTGGCGTCCTGGGCAACACGGACAAACCGGGTCGACGTCCCTGTGGGCGCAAAATATTATCTATTATATCAAAGTGTTCCAAATTAACGCAAGAGAAAGAAAGAGGGATGGTTTTTCCAAAGTTCTGGCCTTTTGTATACAGACCCCGAACGAACGCGGGAGGAGTTCGATGTCGCCAACTACTTCTCGGTCTTAAAGCATGTCACCCGCCCTGAAGCACACGTACTTGACTGCGTTTATCGGTATGCGAGAGGCGACGGCAGACTTGATCTACACTTGCGAAAAACCTTATAGCCACGCTTGGAGACTTATTAACAGTTCGAGAGAACGGCTGGCTGGGACATGGGGCCATCATCACCGGTCGTGAGTCTGAGCAAGAGGTCGAGGAAGCGGCCGCTAAAGAAGAGGAACAGAATCTTGCGAGCCGTCTCCATGTTGATGGAGCGCCCGAGAGTTTTTTCGAGCTCGCCGTATTCCCTTTGGTTTTAAAGATGTGGTAAAGTAACTATACTTGCGCGTCTAGTGCTCTGTCCATGAAATAACTGGGGGTCCCAGTCCACCTGTCTATATGTAATTATTACGGTAGACGGATGGACCAGGTATTTTGAGGAAATAACACTAGGGGGGATCGACATGGCCAAGCGAACCATTAGTGGAAAGGCAATTGCAGCTGATGTGGGTGAAGGTGTGGGTGAAGGTGTGGGTGAAGGTGTGGGTGAAGGTGTGGGTGAAGGTGTGGTGAGTGTGGGTGACGCCTTATTGATGGAAAGATATAATCTGACCTCAAACCAATTGGAACTGGTCTTGAGGAAGCTGCTCGATGCCAACCTGATCACTGACATGCAGCTTTACGAGCGAACAACCTTGTCAGATAGCATCATAACAAAGGCTTTTGTCGAAAAAGAAAAGGCTAGCTGAGAACCCGTAATTTGCAGGTCTCCTTGCTTTGTAGGAAGCTGTTGCCCAGACCAAGAGCCTCTACCAAAATCTAACCAAGCCCCGGAGGTCTGTGTGATAGGGATTTCAGGGGAGGGACAGGGGGGAAATGGGGCGGCGAGCATGAACGCTCGCAGATTTGATCCTGCTGAGCCCGGGCAGGAGCATGGGGGAGGGTCCAAGAGGATGGCCCAAAATAATAAATGTGTGGGTCCTCCCCCACCCTTTTTTGTATAACTCCAATTTTGGCAAAAGCTTCGGCCCCTGGTCCCTCAGGGATTCTTTCCTGCCCCTGTCTGCTTGTGGATTTCGGCCAAATGGGAACAGCCTAGAAATGTGTCCGAACAACAGGCGGCCAGAAATGTGCTACAACGCTTCGCTATTGGCCTGTAACTATCTACGGCAAAGCTGACACACACAAGAGGCGTGGGAGAGAGGCTGATACCCAGTCTTAACCTCGGTCGGTGCATCCTTCTGGTCCATGCCTTATAATAGAAGTGAAGGGAGTGCGGAATCATGCCAAAGACCCAGCCAAAAGTGCGAACCATCAAGGGCAGGGAATTCGTGAAAGACATTCGCTCCGGGGTGACCGACTTCCAGCTGAGCGAGAAGTACGGCCTGACTGTCCAGGACTTCGACCGAGTCTTAGGATACCTAGTAGATGCGGGACTGATTACCAAGGGAGAGCTTCAAGACCGTCAACAACTATCAGATAGTCAGATCATCCGTGCGTTTGTCGAATCGTGTGAAGACATCAAACTTGTCGATTGAGACATGCCCAGGGTTCGCGAGACGCTCGTGGTTCTATTTCATGGGAGAGACAGGTGTTGTGCGTGTTTGCCTTGGGAAGTGGAAGGCGAGGAGATTTGGTCCTGCGGAGCATTGGGGAGTTTAGTTCGCCACGGGGATAATGGGGCGTTACAACCTCCGGACTTTATGGACGCACTAGTAAGACGAGTTATAATAAGTATACTCCGCAAAAAAGGGACTGCATCATGTCCGAATGCAATGGCTTGACTGCTGTGGAGATGGCTAAAGATGTTCGTTCGGGGATGACTGATTTCGAGTTGAGCGAGAAATATAGGCTCACTCCAAGAGAGTTTCATCTCGCGCTCAATGTTTTGATTGATTCGGGCCTGGTGACGATAAAACAACTCGAAGAACGCCAGCAACTATCAGACAGTCAAATAATTCGAGCTTTCATAGAGGCTGAGATTGAGAAGCTGTAATCTAATGCCCCTACGCTCCCCAGGACGCGCGCTGCCACGATTTCAGGGAAGAGACAGGGTTAAGGATGCGGCGCGAAAACGGCCTATCCGAACCCCGGCCTTCCCGTCCCTTCAACAGTAACGAAACGACCCCCAAAACACCCCCAGCCGCGAACTGAGTTGAGCGCTATTCTTGCTCCCTGCCTTCGGAACGTTGTAGTGGCTGAAATGCCGAAAATCGTTCAGAATTGATCTGAGTACGAATCATTCCGTGAAAGCGAAACTCAAGATCAAGATGCCAGGTCAACTTTTTACCACCTCATGCAGCAATATTCATGGGCTGTGGGAGTATGACAAGGCGGTGGAGATCAAGTAGGCCGGGCCCAAGCAAGCCTAATGTAGTGTGTCAAGAATATCTTCACATTAGAAAGCATACGAGAGCCGAGCCTGTAGCACAGCACTTCTGCCGGGCATTCATCCTTCGACCGCAGCTGGCATTAGCCGGGGCAGCCCGGTGAAGTCCGGGCGTAATTCCTTATCTATCGCTTATTCCGGCGAAGAGTCTTCGTCGTAATATATGTTGGTTTAACAAATCATCATAACATACGATAAATACGTTTTCTTTTGACATAGACCTCTCAGCTGTGGTAACATCGCGCTAAGTCGGGAGGCTGGAAATGTCCCCGACAGTCAGAGCACATAGCGCTCCAGAGGGTTGATATGAAATTGTCACTGCTACGACATAGTGCTCCGGCACTCGCGTGTTTGCTTCTTATGGTCAATTGCGGCCCGGCGTGGGGCGCTGAGTCAGCCAACATCACATCAGTGCAGGTGGCGCCAGACCTTGGGCAGATATCGATCGGATGCGACGGGCCAGTCGGAAAACTCTCGGCCTTCGTGATCCAGAAACCTTACAGACTTGTGTTGGACCTAGAGTCCACGGGTTTGGGGAAAATTCCTCCGAAAATCAATGTCGGGCGGAATCCCTTGAATGAAATCCGCGTCGGCTATGACAACTCTCGTGCCCGAGTTGTAGTGGATTTCGGAGACCATCCAGTCCCATCGTTCAAGATTGACAGGCAGAACAACAGCATCCTGGTGAGCCTGGGAGTCAAGGCGGGGGCATGGCAGCCAAGGCCGGCACCGAAACCGGCTGCAAAGTTGCAAAAGGACCCGGTTCAACCTAAAGCTGTTGCTTCAGGGCCTGAGACTCAAAAGGCCGACAGTTCGAAGGTTTCAGTCAAGACTGCAGGCGTCACGGATGATCTCATTTATGTTGAATTGGCCCACAAGAACGACCCGAAGCGGACTTATCGACTGGTGATAGATTTGGACGTGGAACAGCTTCAGGTTAGGCAGGCTACTGTCAGTGACGCTCAGGGCCATTTAAAACGCTTTGATATTGTGTCGGGCCATCCCGGCAATGAAAGCTCCTCGCCGTCTATAAGGCCCAGCGTGGGTCCCAGCAGGACCGCCGGGCCGACCGCCGCGCCGTCAGCGGACCACCCCAAATTCAAGTGGGGCGTTCAGGCCGGCGAAAAAAGGCAACCTCAAGCAGCGAAGCTGAACTCTGGAGGGCCTTTACGGGTTGAAACGTTCCAGCCCCGCCCACTCCAACACAAAGTAGCCGCCGACGAGGGGTGATGTGTTTGCTCCAACATCCGGGGTCACCCGAAAACACGGCTGAAAAAACGAGCCACCCGCATCTGCCAATAAGCTGTATTGACCGGCAAGAGGTTTCTCGGATCAAAACTCACGTTCTTGATTTTCCCAAAGGACGAGAGGTAGTTCACATGAGTCGCAACAGAGACAGGGCATCCTTTTGCATGGACGTATCTCGATAACCTATTCCTGAAACAATGAAAGAGAGAGCTGAAAATCTTCAAAAGCATGTCATTGGACTTGGATTTCTACCGTCAACATCGGCCTTAGTGTTGTAACAGCTTTCAACCTTGACCCCTTGACCATTAATATCGCCTGCCCAGCTTGTGCAATCTTCTGCGAAAATCACTCTTTCATCAGGGGCCAAGTTTTGCCGCCCTTCCACTCTTCCAACTACGTACCTCACCCTTTTCATCTCTTGATGCACGTGAGCGCACTATTGCTGAATTGTATGCACTGAGACCCCTTCAAGTCGAAATTGGCCCGGCCACAGCGGGGAAATGGCATGTGGTTTGCGAGCTTCAGTCGAGAACAGGCCCAAAATGCAGAAGCTGCCCCCAAGGCTAACCCTCATCTTTGGCACGTTGCTTGCGAATCTTCAATCATGTCAATCATAGGCTGTTGTCGATGAGTGGTGTCGAGCTGGCCGATTCCAGGTCCGGGGGGGAGGGGGCTCTTTCACCTTCTGGTCTCAGATATCTGTAAGGGGCCCCACAGGGAGGTTCAAACATGTGTTGCCAAGGGGTTCACAGAACTGATATTCTGTGCTGACATACCCCTGCATCCAGGAAATGAATAGGGTATCTATTATTCAGTAAGAAACGCCCGGCTGGCCTTGACTTGTACCGCGGCGTTTCGTTTGTCCGGCTTCGCCCTTTCTTGATCAGCCGAATCCAAAATCCTAACATCGCAGCCGCGTCAGTGAGTCCAAGTTACAAGCGCCGTGTTAAACCTGGCCGAAATGCAACGGACGGCCCTTAGCGCCCGTTGCGAGCCTCCCACCACGCAAGAATCTCCTGCAAGGACCCTGAGCGATAGATATCCTGAAGGGCCTTCATCGCCTCCTCATCAAACCAGGACGGCAGACCGGGGGCAGACTCGGTTGCCGAGGTTGAAAGTGATGCTTCTCTGTCACCGACAACGCCATCTTGGGACGGTGCAATTGGTGCAACGACTCTCTTTTTCTTCCATGTCGTCATTATAGAAGTGATCTGATTTGAGAATTGACAGCAATTCCACGAAAGTCTTAAGAACCTTTCTATCGTCATCCGAAATATCGGTTATCTCGAATCCAGCTGTGGCGTATTTCGTGGTCTTACCCCTGAGCTTCACCCACTGGCATTTGGCCACTATAAGCACTGGATCAGCCTCCATGAAAGTGTCCACGGAAAGTTGAAATGTCCTTTCGCCGCCCACGCTGCAATTTATCCCGGCCACCCTCATACCTGTTTCGGAAATGTCACGTACCAGGCCTATAGAAGACGTGGTTATGTCGTAAACGATGAACTCAAAAGGTAAAAGAACTCTTCGATTCCTGGATGGGTTAATGCCAGCAATTGCTACCTTGTAGGAAGGATATTTCTCAGCAAGTTCGGACTCAGTGACGACATTTGCTGCAACTAGTCTCTTGAAAAACTTCTCGACTCGATGAAGAGCGATTTTGTACTTCTCTTGCAGCTCCTCCTGAGTAATCCCCGATCTGATGTCTCTGACTACTTGTGTGGCGCTTATTTTTCTTTTCCGCCTCACGGAGAACCCCGCCTTTCTCAGTGCCTTCTGCCATCCACCGGGAGATGTCTCTCCCTAGCAATCAAAGGAACTCTTATATCTCCAGTCAGGTTTTTGATGAAGCTACCTCAATGGGGTGCAGGGCCGTTTAGTGCCGTTCGGGGATCCCCGGCTGAAATACCTCTCCGACATATGTTCAGGCGTCTAAGACACTTCGTACTGTCCGAAGGAGATTCTTCACTTTGAAGGGCTTTCGCAGGATGCTCCTGACCCTTTTGAAGAGAAATTCCCTGGTCTGAGCATCGATCGGAAAGCCGCTGGCTACAAGCACCTTCATTCCTGCGTCTATTTTCAGAAGTTCCTCTAGGCATTGCTTTCCCCCCATTTTAGGCATGACGAGGTCCAATATCACTAATGAAATGTTACCTCGCTCGGCCTTGAACAAGTCTAACGCCTCGCTGCCGTCGCTAGCAGTGAGCACTGTGTATCCAGCTTGCGTGAGGACTTCTTTTCCAACCTTCCTTATCAATTCTTCGTCGTCCGCCAGAAGAATGGTCTCGGTCCCAAAGGCGGGCATTTGATCAGTTAATGCCACGTCGGAACCTGTTTCCAGGTCCATTGCCGGAAGGTAGATCTCAAATGAAGTGCCTTGTCCAGGATGACTATGGCAGGTGATATGGCCGCCGTGAATCTTAACTATTCCGAAAACCGTGGCCAGTCCCAAGCCGGTGCCCGCTTCCGGCCTTTTCGTGGTAAAAAAAGGCTCGAATATGCGATCCCGAACGTCCCGTTCCATACCATGCCCGGTATCTGCCACGGTCAGTAACACGTAATCACCGGGCTGCACCTCTAGGTATGTCTTACAGTACCGTTCGTCGAGTACAACGTTTCTCGTTCCAATTATGAGTTTGCCACCTTCCGGCATCGCATCTTTTGCGTTGATCGCGAGGTTAATAAGGATCTGTTCCATCTGGCCGGGATCTATAAACACTGCCTTAAGGTGTGCATCCAGCTGGAGCTCCGTTTGGATCATCTTCGGGATTGTTCTGAACAAGAGCTTCGTCGTGTTTTCTACAACATGGTTTATGTTGATTAGTCGAGGATTTGTTTCCACCTTCCGGCTGAAAGTCAAAATCTGATTTACTAAATCGGCTCCACGTCTAGCCGTTTCTCGTATTGACCTAAGCCTTTCGTATGCAGGACCTTCCTTGTCCCCTTCCATCAGGAGAAGATCCGCAAAACTTAAAATAATCTGGAGCAGATTGTTAAAATCATGAGCTATTCCACTGGCAAGAGTCCCGACGGCTTCCATTTTTTGAGCTTCTCTAAGTTGTTTTTCCAGCAAGATTTCCTGGGTGACGTCACGGATGGTGGACAGGCCAACCGTTCCCCAGACCGGAACATCCATGACAACCCAATCATCGAGAGCCTCTAAGACCGTCCCATCCTTTTTCAGGTACTGGCTACGAACGTCGTGAATCTCGCGGTTGGCCCACAATTTTGCTAAGGACGCGGGGAAGTGACTTTTGTGATTCTTGCGACATGATATTTTCGATGCTGTTCGCCACGACTTCGTTTAGCGCGTAACCCATTCCGTTCAACCATTTAGAGTTGACGCTCTGAATTAACCCATCACGACTGATTGCTTGCATCATCATCGGCGCATTGTCGTAGATTTGTCGGAACCTGGTCTCACTTTCCCGAAGTGCCTTTTCCGACCGTCTGCGCTCGGCTATTTCCTCTTGTAGTAGGTCCCTTTGCTTTCGATTGAGAATCAGTTGTGTTCTCTCAGAGGTCAGATCCTCGATGAGGATGAGCAGGAACCTTTTTTCCAGTATCCGGACGGATCTGAGGGTCATGCGCGCCCACATTTTAGTTCCGCGTATTCTCAGTCCGGTCTCCTTTATCCGAGGCTTCCTATCGGCAAAGACCCTCTCCAAAAGATCTCGAGCTTTCGTGGCCGCTGATGGGGTCGGAAACAGACTAGAAAATGGTGAATCAAGAATGTTTTCGTAATCAGGACAGACCCTTCCAAGTGCTTCGTTGACAACCGTGACATTGCAAGACTGATCTACGAGCAACGCAGGAATCGGTAATGCTTGCATCACCTTTCCGAAGGTTGAGGCCCAAATTCCTCCGCGAACATCGAAACTCCCAGAATCAGTCACCTCCCGGGTAAACAGCGTGCTCAGGTCAATCGATTGCGTGGCGTCAGAGGCAGGGGAGAGACGATACGGCAAATCGACGGATAGGGAGAGCCTGTCATTTGCCTCAAGTCTAGAAACTCGCGTGCGCAATTTTCGGAGTTCGCGGATAAGTTCTTCTTTGGTTTTGCTTTCGTCCTGCACTTTATTCCCCGGCCAACTCGCGCTTTAGGTAGGACATGGAATTCAGGTCTCACGAATATACCGCCTTGCTATTAAAATGTTATGCTGGAAATATCAAGTAAAAAAGCTATTTATCAAATTAATGTACTATAATAACCTAAGTTCACTTGAGCATGCGAGGCAATTGGGACGAAAAAAGCCTTTGCTCCCCCTTCCTTCGGGGATAGCGCATCACCCCTCCCCTCGGACGAGCAGCCTCCGAATCTTCGGCCAGCTCCATTTGAACCAGCACTTCCTGAACACGAATTGCTGGACCGGGTAGCCGGACGGGCGCATGTATCACGGCAACCCCGCTGGTTGTTAGCGGCGCAGGAATTGATACGGGCGCTGACATCTTGTTCAGAAAATGTTCAGGTTTTTCAGGACTGAAATGAATTCAAACGGACTGAAACGAATTGACTCCAATTGAAATTGTTGGGGATTCTAGTCAGGGCGTTGATTTGTTTATGGCCATCATTGGCCTGTCACGCCAGAGGTCGCGAGTTGGAGTCTCGTCGTTCCCGCCACTAAATGTCAGTAATGCCAGGTTGTTACCGAAATAGCCCCTCGGCTGGTTTTTAGATGACCGGAGATTTGGTCACAATCTGATCACATGCTTGCCGATTGAGGGTACAAGCCATAGTCCGAACCTCGGCAAAACAATTTCAAGGGGAAATGGAATTAAACGTGCTCAACGGTGCAGAATTCAGAATAAGGTTCAATGGTACAGCCCACAGGGGTAACGAGGTGACAGCTTGAGGGGGCACGTATACTCATCATTGAGGACGATCTGTTGATCGTTATGGATCTCCAAGGAATAGATGTGAATCTTTGGTAGCCTGAGCGCTTCATACGTACCAGACAGCCTCTCCCGCAAGTCTAGAGCCATAACCTAGTCAATGCTGGGAGCCGTAGATTCCCGTATCAGCCCAGTGACTCCCTTCTAGATCATCTTCTACTGTTTCCAAATGGCTCAACGCTTTTGCCAAATCCTCTTCTCTCATGTAAAGCCGACCCCAGTCAGCCAATGCGTCTTCAAGGGCTTGCGTGTCTCCAAGGACGGCGTCCATGACGTCATTTAGGGCTGTAGTATAGCCCGTAAGGGCGGCGTCTCTAACGTCCTCCCACTTAGGAGGTGTTGGAATGTCAGGCTGATAAAAGGCGAGTTTCGGACCTCGGACTAAAGACTCGCCAATCAGCTTTGCGAGTTTCTGGATGGTCATTGGCTCACTTTCCAAGGCTACCTCCTCCGGGCAAGACCTAATTGCCAACTGCTTCGGTTTGGGTCCAAGTAAGTCAATCATTATGGAATTCCTGCGAGGTAGAGGATTTGATGCGGACATAATATCACAATAGTGGACAGACGCAAGATAATATTAGTGCTTTTCCTTGATATGGAGGATCATGAGTCTGTATTAGAGTTGTGTCTCCTGGAGTTGTAAGCAATTCTTACACTACTGAAGATAGTCCACCCCTTTCTGGCTTAAGCCCGTCTGATTAATGCCACAATCAGACAGCACCCGAGGGGACAAGGTTGACGTGGGGCTGCCGCAATTTAGACCGAGGCTGCTTGATGAACAAATTAGTTTTGAGTGTTTTCCTTGAGGGAGAATCAGCATGATTGAAATAATGCCCTAATCGAGTGATGCGGTATTAGTGGTTAAGGCAACCGGCATACTCACCGATGCCGATTTGGGGTAGGTTGAAAAATATGGACACCAATGTTTAGGTAAGAAACCAAGACGGAGGTGTGGAAATGGAAAGGATACCGAACGGGCGTTACACGAAAGAGTTTCGAGAGGAAGCGGTAAAGATGGTGACGGATGGAGGCTTGTCGGCGCTGGAGATATCAAAGCGTCTTATCTTTGCCGAAATCAACGTTAGAGAGCTGGATAAGGGTTTCCAAGACGGGGAACCTTGGTGAGATTGGCAAAGGCAGCGTCCCCTCACGGATATTGAAAGGGAATTGGCGAAAGTGAAGCGAGAGCTGTCCCTGGCGAAGATGGAGCGGGACATCTTAAAAAAAGCGGCCGCGTACTTTGCCAAGGAGTCGCTGCACGGTACGCGGTGATCAAGGAGTTGCGACTCGTCTATTGTCGGTTTCGCTGCTGTGCCGTGTGTTGGAGGTGACGACAAGCGGATACTATGCCTGGGTCAAGCGCCCGCTTTCCATCCGGCAGCGGGAGGAGATGAGACTGGAATTGGAGATACGCGCCGCTCATAACCGGACACGTCAGACCTATGGTCCGGAGCGCTTACAGCGGGATTTGTCCGATAACGGCGTTGTCGTGGGCGTTCACCGGATCAAGCGGATTCGCCGGAAGCTTGGCCTGCGTTGCCGGCAAAAACGGAAGTTCAAGGCCACGACGGACTCGCGGCATTCTCTGCCCGTGGCGGAGAATCTGCTGGATCAGAAGTTTGAGGCATCCGCGCCGAACCAGATCTGGCTGAGCGATATCACTTACATCCCCACGGGGGAAGGCTGGCTGTATCTTGCCGGCCATAAGGATCTTTTTACCGGAGAAGTCGTAGGCTATGCCATGGCAGAGCGGATGACGAAGAATCTGGTCAGCCAGTCCCTTTTGAGGGCCATGGCCGCCAAGCGACCCGCAGCGGGTTGATTCACCACTCGGATCGGGGCAGCCAGTATTGCGCCCTGGAATATACCTTCGCTGCTTGACCGGTTCGGGATGAGGGCGTCCATGAGCCGGAAAGGAAATTGCTACGACAACGCCCCTATGGAAAGCTTCTGGGGCGTGCTCAAGAATGAACAGATCCACCATTGCCGGTATGCAACCAGACAAGAGGCTATACAGGACATTACCGAGTACATCGAGATTTTCTATAACCGGCAAAGGAAACAGGCCAGGCTCCGGTTCCTGTCTCCTGCCGCTTTTGAACGATGGTTCTATGAAAAACGACTGGCAGCATGAAATATTTGGTGTCCACTATTGACGACCGACCTCAGTTGAAAAGGTTGTGGCAATCATGTCGTTTTTGTCTCGCGTGGGAGTGTCGTTAATAATGGTGGGAAGTTCCGGGCTACACTCTCTGGGGCTGGCCTGCTCCAGCATCTGCCAAAGATTCGATTGTCCAGGAACTGCTCCTCACACTCAATTATCCGCAGGAAGTTCAGCAACCGGAAGCAAGAGCGTATGCAGATATCGAGAACCGCCTCTCGGAACCTCTGAAAGCTGTTGAAGACCCTGGCAATGCCTCTTCTCGCGGTACGTGGAAGATTCCCTTCAGGGACGAACATCTTCTCAAACAAAAAGAAATCATCGAGAAGAAGTCTGAAACGTTCCTTCCGGGTACCACCTCGCTTGGGTCCTTGCCCGAACGCTGGGCCCGTCTTGCGTCCCTTGATCCCTTGGTCCCGGCAGCCAGAAAGCTTGGCCGGACGATATTGCATTCCGTGGTAAGTTTTTCGTCTGCGGGCCGTCTCGTAGGGGATCCTGTATCACTCTTTTCGAGCTTCCAGGTCCAGGTAAGTAAGTCTAATTACACCTTGAAACTCTACGGAATTAAGAATGGCGGGGACAAGACCTTACTTTTCGAATGTAGAACGGGACTTGGATCACCGGAATTTCCGACTCCCCGCGGTTCCTATTACTTGGTGAGAATCTTCGACGATCATCCGATTTGGATCCCACCACACGACCGAGACTGGGCTTATGGACAAGCTCCCAGCCGCTCCGTTTATGGCGGCCACATGATGCCGCTGTTTAAGAAGTCCCCGATCAAGGACGATAGGCAAGGCGAACTTACCCGTAACCACGCTGGATAGCATAGCGCCCAGCATGAATTTGGCCGATACGGGTACGTATCGTGTACATGGAACCGACTCCCCCCGAAGCATAGGTTCCAGCCAGTCTCATGGATGCGTTCGGTTGCTCAATAGAGATGCAAAGCAATTAGCTGACACGCTAAAGATGTACGTTGGAACCACCACTAGGGGAGAAAATCCCAACGGGCCGTTCATCAACCTTGCCCGCCCCGTAAGTCTTGTTCTCTACTAGAATTGAATAATTAAGACTAATTTTCTTTACCTTCCGTCACTGAGGTTCACCCTCCTGTACCAGCAGGAATTTCCTTCCTAAACGGAACAGGTATGGACATATTTCTGGTGTCGCAGCCAGGTCTTGAGCCTACCCCCTATCTGGGCAATCCCACGAATCATACCCTGATTTACGAAATGATCCGCATTGGTTTCGGATTTCACAGAGGGTTTCACACACCTAATCTCTCGCGGCAGCGATGCAGCCATTCCGTGACCTCAATGTACCCATCCACCCACTCCCAATCTTGGTCCAATAATTTACTGAGAAACAATCTTTCAGCCTCGGTCATACGCCCCACGAAGGACTGTAAAAAGTCCGATCCAGACATCACATATGTTTCATCCCCGGTTTTCGTGGCCGCTCCCTTCAAAAAAAGGGTGGAGTCAGCCGCATCTCCGAGTCCCATCCCCACAGAGACATCGGGTGAAGTCCCGCGGAGAAATCCCAAACGTAGAGAGCATGGGTCGTGAGATCTGCTGTGAAGCGGACGGTTTCCCCTATCTGGGCAAACTCTCCCCTCTTCGGGTTCATCCAGACATCGAAGGACTTGCCGTTAACATTTATTGAGCCAATCTTCATTCTTGTCCTTCGCTTTTCTCATAGGGGCAGGCATATCTGACTCCTCAGCGGAGGTCTTAGTATTCGCTCTGCCTTGAGTTCCTTATCAGAGTATGGCAACGATTCGGCCATTCTACCGCAATGAATTGGTCTACTGGGTTGGAGGTTTTGCTGGACCTTCCTTTGGAGGTGCTTTCTCTTCCCCGGTTTACTGTTCTCCTTTGACTGGGAAATCTCCTGTTGCAGTTGTTTCGTTAGCGTTTCCTTTACTTGTGCCAACGCTTTGTCTTGATCTGCCTTCAAGGAGGCTTTGTCTTGTTCCAGTTTACTAACGGCCCCTGGCCTGACCCCAAAAAACTGGTCCAGGTGCTAAGTTAGTATAGAGTACGGCCTGGGCCACAAGCTGCTGGAATTTGCATTCCAATGGCTGAAATTTGCCCTTTTCCGAGAACCTGTGCTGAGACCGAAGCTTCAACCGGCGAAAACCTCGGCACAGTAGGGATCATCTGCACAGGCCGTCTGGTCACTTCTTATAAAGCTTTTTCAACCGATTAATGTGGCCCCGGCCAAGCCCTTTGACCTCGCATCCCAGTTCGAAATAGCGCTTTATCTTGGCATCGTCGAGGATGCCGAAGCAGTCTATGATCGCGAGCGGCTCCCCCGCAGCTTGCACGACATGGTCCGGATCGAGATCCTGGAACTGTTTGTGGCGTACCGCGAGTATCATTACATCGGCCTCTTTTAGGGCCTTCCACAAATCAGTCTCTACGCGCAGTGAAGTCAGCTTCTTCTGCCCCCGAAAAAACCGGGCCCGGCTAGTTCCCGGAGCAGGGTAACTATCCTGGGCTTCAAACTCCCACCAGTGATCAACGTACGGATCATGAACGCACACATCCGCTCCCATCTCCACGAGTCGGCGCACTATGATTTCAGACCCGCTGTATCTGGTGTCACCCACGTCTTCTCTGTACGAGGCTCCTAGCAAGGTCACACGGGAGGCTGCAATGTAACGTCCCATATTTCGCAGCGCGTCCCTGGTCAGCTCCGGCACGTGCAGGGACCTGGCATCGTTGATATTAATAGCCAATGGGGTGACCTTGAACAGTTCGTCCTCAAAACCCATCAGGTGCTTGTACGCCCACACCGCCAGGCCACCGTCCTTGGGGAGGCAATATCCGCCTATACCAGGACCCGGGAATATGATGTTCGAGTGAGTAGGCCTGACCTTGACAGCGTCAATTACCTTTACTAGGTCCACGCCGTTGCGCTCCGCGAATAGGCTCCATTCATTGAGGAAACCTAGAATTGTGGCCCTGTAGCTGTTCTCCACGATTTTCGCGGTCTCGGATTCTATGGGCCGGTCCAGGACAGTGAGCGGATGATTCTTTGTGTCGATCACCTCCTGGAGAAACTTGACCACTCGCTCCCGTGATGCCGGATTGATACCGCTGCACACACGCCAGAAGTTCCTGATGGAGGCCACGTAATTGGCGCCGGGCATGACGCGCTCGTAACTGTGTGCGATTAAGGGCTCTGATTCGATGCCGCGTTTATGGAAGGCTTTCTTGATCAAAGGATAAGCAACCTGTTCCGTGGTGCCCGGGGGGACCGTAGTCTCAATCAGTACCAGGGCTTCGGGTCGGATCAGCTCTCCGATGATCTCGATAGCCTTTTCCAGTTCCTCCATTTGGACGTAGCCTGTGCCCACGTCATTGAGCGACTTTTTCACGTAATCGCACTGGACATCCACTACCACGACGTCGGCGAGCGTCAGCGCCTTGTATGTGTACGACGCCGTGAGGGTTTCCTTCTCTTTCACGCATCTCTCGATGATTCGAGGCACCTCGGGGTCCTCGGACTTCATTGGGGCCAATCCACGGCCTATCAGCCCGATCTTCCAAAAGCTGCGAGTGCTGGGCCTTTGCACCCCGATGACGAATTTGGCCGGATTGCCCGCATCGTCGGTTGAATCAGCTACTACCGCTGCCATAACCGCGCCCACGAACCCCATTCCCAGGACGACCACGATCTCGCGGCCCTTGTCCCGGTTGACCGCGGCAAGTTTTTCGAGCCTCTGGAACTCGATCTCATAATCCTCCTCCGAAGGAAGAGGAAACCTTTCTCCATCCGGGCTTGTCGAATATTCGTGGCTCATTCCTTTCCCCTTGTTGACTGCGGTCTTTGGATACTATTCTTGGCGGATTTATGCGGCAGTCTTGCAATTTCGGGCGTCTTGGTACCAGTGAGGGGTCAGGGGATGGTTCACTGGAACCCTAAAAGGCGCCGTGCCTTCTACCACAAGACCCGGCACATACAAAACCATCGCCACGTTGCTGAGAAAACCTGTATTTTCCGGTTCCTGAGCGTACCTTGCCGAACGTCCCCGGTCAAGTACAAGGTTCTCGGTGGCCACCCGAGTACAGGTTGGTACTATCAAGCCAAAGCGCCCCTGCCATAATGACTCGGCCATCCTTTGCGGGAGTTCACCCGTAGGGTGTATCTGCGATGAACTCCTCTCAGATTTTTAATCACGCCGCGCATAGAATGACTTCTTGTTCCTTCATAATACCTTGTCAGGCTTCGTGGCCGCGATTCTGACGACTTTTCCTATCAGATCCAACGAAAGAGTGTGGGCATTTCCATAAGATTGTCCCCGTGCGTAGCCGCTCCCACCTGCATCGTCCCCTTTTCTACATTTGACGGTCTTGCGAACATCCTTGAGGGATATTCCTGATCAAGAAAAAACACTCACACGCACGAAGGGAGGCTCTGCCATGAGTCGCTCTTCATGTCAGCAACAACGCAGGCGACTCGGATTGATCATTCTTTCCGCTTTCTTCCTTATCCATTTCTTCTTTCCCCTTCTTATATTTGAGGGGTTCGAGGGGCAATCATGAAGGGAATAGAAAAAATGTGTGCGGAAAGGAGGAGCCGAAAATGAAGCGAGCAATGGTCAACATCTTGTTTGCCGTGCTGGTGATCGCGGCAGAGATATTTATAGAAACAATGAAGCAATCAAAAAAGGCGTGTAAGTGAACCACTCAGCGGCCCCGCAAGGGGGTCGTGGGCGGAACACTACCGCCGCCACGAAAGGAGCCTTTGCCATGGATGGTCAGCATCAACGGCAGGGTATGGGGATTGGCTGGATCATCCTTCTGGTGATCCTAGACAACATCTTGTTTCCCGTCTTAGGCCCCATTAACGATCTGGCCGCCATAGCCATTGGAGGATACGATGTCCTGAAGAAAAGATGATGTCTGTGCACCCGCCCGCCTGCGTTAAATCTAAAGAGAAACAGAATAACATCAAGAAAGGAGGATCACCATGAGCACAAACGGAAATGGCAGTTTCCGAGAAGACGAGCTGGTCACCGCAAGATGAAAGTAACCGACGAATGGCAAACCAGCACAGTTCCCGTTGTCGGCGGCAGGCTGCGATCCTCCATGAGGAACAATGATCACCTCGGCATGCAAACTGAAATGATAAGGCTGGACAATGACTTCGTAGTGGTCAAAGCTGCCGTGGAGAGCCAAAGGGAAAGTTCATTGGCAATGGAACAGCGTCGGGCCAAAGAGATGCCAAACTGGCAGACTCGTTGGTTGAGTTGGCTGAAACGCGAGCCATAGCCCGGGCGCTGCGCTTCGGCGGGATATGGCCTCGAATACACCGGCGCAGAAGAAGTCTCCCACGTGCCAGCCACGGAGCCTGAAAAAGCAGCAAACATGCCAGCAAAGCCCCTGCACCAGGCATTCCCGGAAGACAATGGCAACGGCAAAAGGGAAGCGAAAGCGCCAAGTGGCGCTCCGGCTGCAGACAGGATCAAAACCGCAACCTTGCGGCATTGGTCAGGCAACCCAGGCACAATGCCGAGCGCTTTATGCATTGACCAAACGAGCAAACTATCACGATACAGACATAGCAGAGATGCTTGTCCGCTCGACGTTTCCCGCTTTGAAGATCTCACCCGTGAATCCGCATCGCAGTTGATCGGCCACTTGCAGACCCAAGTCGCTGCCTAAGCCTACCAAAACAAACACAACCATAAACAACCAAAGGGCGGGACGGGATAGGTCTGTCCGCGTTCCGCCGCACGAAAGGAGAAAACCATGTTCAGGTTCATATCTCTATTCCCGGCACCCAAACCCACAAGGAAGAGGCTTATCCGCAAACTGCGCCGACTCATCAATCAGAGGAACTATTGGCGCAACAGGACCGCAAGCTGCGGGGACGGAGGCGAAGATGAACGTATCTATGGAAAAGCCCCACTTGTCCTATTCACAGATCAACACGTATCTGACCTGTCCTTTGAAATACAAATTCCACTACCTCGACCAGATAGAGCCGCCTTTTGTCAGCTCTGCACTGGTTTTCGGCTCCTGCATCCATGAAGCTGTGGGAGCTTTCTATCAGAGCTGTCTGGAGGGAGATCCCCTATCGGCCGGGCAGGTTCATGACGTTTACCGTCAGGCGTGGGAGAGCCATTCCAAGGAGCGACCGATACGTTTCTTCAACGGTGACGCCGTGGAATCTCTCACGACAAAGGCAAAGCGGATGCTGGAGGTGTTTCATGAGTCATTCGATCCGAGTGCTCAGATCATCGGGATCGAGGAGCCCTTTGAAGTGGATCTGGGCAAGCGTATGCCTCCGTTGGTCGGTTGGATAGATGCGGTGGAGCTGGCGTCGGATGGGACGGTCAGTGTCATTGATCTGAAAACAGCTTCCAAACGCTATTCAGATAATACCGTCCACTCCAACTTGCAGTTGACCTGCTATTCGTTGGGAGCCAAAGCCCTCGGCTTTAACGGGGATACCCGCTTTCGCCTCGACGTGCTCCTGAAGACTCAAAATCCGGAGCTGATACGATATGAGACCACCCGCAACGACGCGGATCGTGAACGGTTTGTGAAGCTCGTCAAGAGCGTATGGCAGGGAATCAAGAAGGAAGTCTTCTTCCCGAAAGCGGATTGGCAATGCGGTCAATGTCCATTCCTTGATCACTGCAAGAACTGGTGAGTCAAAGAATCGGTGAATGGTACGACCTGGACTAGATTTTCAGCAATTCCGATTGAACTCTTATAGAGACCTACATATTAAAGGTCTCTATTTCCCCGCGCACACTGCAATTTCACATTTTTTCTTTCTTTCGGAACGTACAAGAATGGGACTTTTTCCGCATGGGGACTACAAAAACCCCCACCCCCTATACTAACTGCTATTTTCTTTGGCTCCTGTTCTGGGGATTCTGGGGTAGGCGATATTCGACGCAATACAAATACTAAGGATATCATGTTGTTATCGTAGTAGATCTGTACGCCCTCTTTCCCCTATATCCTACAGTCATAGCCTTTTCTCCAGTATTCACGCTCAAAGAATCGGCCGCTTTTGGCAGACGTCCGCCATGTTTTTAAAACCTTATCTGTTGCGAAATATGCGAAAGTCGCCAAACGATCAGTCTTATGGCCGTCGGACGTTGAACACCATAGGCGCTGTGCCTGACCTTGCCCTTAGTTAGCGGCTGGTTGGGGCTGGATTCGACGAAGCTCAAATCGCTCCACGCGTATAGGCCCTGCAGCATTCAACTTCGCTGCTTCTGGTTGCTTGTTTTCGCCGGCCTGAACGCCCCACTTGAGTTTGGAGGGCCCGCCTGACGGCGTCGCTGTGGGCCCGACAGTTGCGCGGGGACCCACACTGGATTTCATGGTAGGCCCTGCGAGATTATTGTCGCGCACACTCGATGCCATATCGAACCGCTTCAAGTGGCCCTGATCATCGCTGAGGCTAGCCTGACGAACCTGAAGCTCCTCTAGGTCCAAATCTACTACCACCCGGTACGTACGTTTCGGGTCCTTTTTGCTGGCCAACTCAACAAAGACCAAATTGTCCTTGACGCCCGCGGTTTTGACTGAAACCTTCGAACTGGGGGCCTCTGGGTATGCGGGTGCCGAAACGACAGCTTTTGGTTGAACAGGGTCCGTCAGCGGCTGAGTCGCAGGCTTTGCGGCGGGCCTTGGTTGCAATGCACCAACCTTGGGTTTAAGACTCACCAGAAGCACGTTATTCTGCCTGTGTAACCTAAAGGATGGGACTGGATGATCGCCAAAATCGACCACGACTCGAGCACGCGAGTTCGCATGCCCCAGCCGAATCTCGTTGATGAAATTACCACCGACATTGATTTTTGTCGGGATATTCCCCAAGCCCGTGGACTCCATATCCAGTACAATTCTGTAGGGTTTCTTCAACACGAAGGACGAGAGCTTTCCGACCGGACCATCGCAGCTTATTGAAATCTGTTTGAGGTCAGGTGCCACCTGAACCGAGGTGATGCTCGCAGACTCCAGTCCCCACACCTGGCTGTGAGTGGTCATAAGTAGCAAACTCATCAGCAACGCTGCTCGATATCGTGACGCTGGAGATTTCATATCAGCTCCCACGGCGCATAGTGCCACAAGGTGTATCAGAATCCAGTAGGCGCGAGGGCCACTGACGTATCCTGTTGCTTTCGGAACCCAATGGTCCGCAGAACCCAGACCCATACGGGCAGTGTGCATTCCAGCAGCGTTTCGCGCGCCTGAATACTCGCACGGGATTATCACAGTCGTTGCCGCTATGTCAAACGAACTGGGTTTGTTAAAGTTAAGAGGAATGACTATTTGACCTGAGCAAGGCGCTGATTGCTAATACGCGGGGGCCGGCATGCAGTTCCTGTACGAATCGAAGCTCGCAATCCATCGGTTCGGGTGGCTTAGTCTATTTTATCTTTACAACCTTGGCGCTTTCTCAAAGCACCCGCATATTGCAATACGAGGTGGCAAAAAGTCCGCCAGGCTTCTTAATCTTTGTTTCGACTTCACTGAATGGTTCGTATATGCAGCGTCTTTACTGGGCCCGTCCGCCGATTCTCCGCGGGCCGTAAACTCGAAATTTTGTACCTTATCCGCGGCTAAATGCTCCGGTTCCCGACGTTGGTCTCGACTGCATGGCGAGCGAACGAGGTGGATTCCAATCCGGCTTCACGGGACGGCCTCAAACCCCCAGCTTTTCCCGAAACACTGAACATTGATTCATCGCCTTCCAAAGGACAACCAGAGCCTCGACCCATTCTGCATTGAGTTGCTCTGATTCCTTCACGAGCTGTGCGCGGCGTTCTTCGCCAACATCCGCTTCTTTCAACTCTGCCCTCAACTTCTGCCTCTTTCGATGAGGACCCACCGCCTTGTCAAAGGCGCTTCGTACCGGATCAAGTGGATTGCTCATCGCTACCCCTCCTTTAGCTCTGAACTGAGACACTTGAAGCACATAATCTGATTCTGCCTGCTTCTACCATTTTGGCGATGCCATGCCGACAGGGCTAAGTGCCGTTTACTGATGAACGCATGGCATCGAGAAACCTCTCCTTCCACTCTGCCTCCTGGTCTTCGGAGCTCGTGCCGCAGTCTCATTCACTTGGCGGACGTCCGCCGTGTTATTTCCGCTGGCTATCTGCGGCCAAGGACAAAGCCGATAAATGGACAATCCTAAACCTATCCTCTGCCTCGGGTCAACCAGGCGCTCATAAAAGCACGTCCGCCAATAATGCTAAGTAACTGAGAATTATTTGGTTTTCTTGCCGGCTTTCTTCGCAACTCCTTTTACAGCATCCTTGAGTGCTTTGGCTGCCCGAAATTTGGGAGCCTTGGAGGCCGGAATCTTGATTTTGGCTTTCGTTTGAGGATTGACGCCATTGCGGGCTTTTCGGTGGACAACCCCAAAGGTGCCTAAACCGTCGATGCGTATGCTCTCGGCTTTCTTCAGCGTGTCATGCAATGTCTTCACCAGAGAGTTGAGCATTTCTGCTGCCACTTTCTTGGTGGCCTTTGTCTCCTCCGCTAACTTCTGCACGAGTTCCTTCTTTGTCATCGCAATCCCTCCTTATGGAATGTGAGCTTTGAAGCCCTCAGCCTGGGTAAGAGGCTACCAGAAGCTCCTTTTGGTCTTTTTGCAATCGCTTAATCCTGAATTCTTCTCTGAATGCTGCCGACTTCCTCGCTGCTTGTACATGCCACACGAGTTGCACGGGCACTCTTGACCGCGTATACCGAGCCCCCGACCCCGAGTTGTGTGCTTCTATGCGGCGGGCAAGATCAGTGGTTGTCCCGCAATATAGGCTGCTGTCAGAGCATCGAAGCATATATACGAACCAAGACATCGCTCACCCCCGGTCCAACAGCCATTTCGCCCGCGTTGTCTAACGTTGTGGCCCCCTCTTTATCGCAGTGGATAAACTATGTCCACCAGATTTTGCGTGCTTGGCGGATGTGTGCTGAGCTCCACCACTGAAGGTCGCCGGAGAATCCCGCAGAACCACTCAACCACTCATGACCGGAATTATGGTGGAGCAATCAGTGTCACCTGACTACGGGAGAGAGCATAGTCTCGGGACTCCTATTTCAAGACAGCATCCATGGGGATTTTCGTAATCGGTTTTAGAGGCAGTTTCAAATAACATGGCGGACGTCCGCCGAGTTAAAAAACTCGTGATATTAGATTACTATCCTATCAGCACCCCTTCGGCTGTTACTCCTCACGAGTGACTCCACCCGCAGTTGGGATAAGATTTGGGAACTGTTCAGTTCAATTACCCTGTGAAAATTTCGGGAATGTAACATAACGGCCGACACGCTTGCAGTAATCGCGGTAGGCGTCCTCGTAAGTTAGCGTGAGAAACCTCTCTTCCTGACGAATCTGGTAGCGGAACATGACCACCATTAATATTGCGAGTAACAGGAAGAACAACCTACCTTGAACCAGGAAAGTGCCGACGGCGAATAGGTCCAGAGCGATATAGATCGGATTGCGAGTCCACGCGAAGACCCCAAGTGTCACAAGGGCTCCCGGCGCATTGCGATCGATACCGATCCTCCAGGACTCACCCATCGCCCAGAGGGCCATTTCATAAATCAGCAAGCCCGCAACCACAAGTACCACGCCCACCACCTTGATCGCCACGGCTGGGACAATTACGGTTCCCAGACACAGCGGAGCGAAATGCACCCTCAAGGGCCACGCGTAGGCGACGATTTCATAAACCCACAGGGAAAACACACCAAGAAGGCAGTAGTTTCACCAACGTCTGTGCCATTGAACGTTGTCGGTCAATGACTACGACGCGAATGCCGCGAGAGTAAAGAAAAAGGCTCGCCCAAAGCCGAGGCCCAAAAGACACACTAGGGCGAAGACTTGAAACAAATCAAAAAATCGGCTCATGGGTATCTCAAATACCAATTGGTAAAATGCTATGTTTCAAGGCCGGAAACAGGCTGGTTTTCGACCCATTTTGAAAGGCAGAATCGCCGAATGGTCTTCGGTTTTCACCACTTCAAAAGACTGTCCGCACTCTTGGCATTCTCCCCATGTAGGGTTTTCATCAGTGGGCAGGCAATAGTTGTCCACATCCTGGTGAGCGTGGTCACACCATGGGCAAATGACTGAATCTGCAGAACTCTTCTCATGTTTGTCCGACATGAACTCCTCCTTTGCATTTAGCACGTCGGCGCTGTCGCAACGGTCTTCCTGGTCACGCGGTTTCACAGTCAAAAGGCTATCACATAGCCTCAATAGCGAACAACATGTGGGCGCCGCAGAAAATCGGTCAACATTTTGAGTCTGCTTTTGGACCTAATTCCAAAAAACATGGCGGACGTCCGCCGAATTAGAAGTGCCATAATATCAATAAGATAACTATATGGAGGCTTCGAGCCGCCCCGCCTAACTGTGATTATTTGATCTCCGTGGGCTGCCCATTCTCAACGGGGAGTGTCCTTACTACCCTCCTGATTCAACGAATTATAGGCAAGGCGTCTCACTGTGGCTTTCAGTGTCCGAGGAGTTGCCGGTGCCTCAGCCGCCTCACTTGCTCCTTTCTCAGTTCTTGCATCTACTAACTCACTTCGAACCTTTATCTCCTGTCCTTCTGAGACCAAAGTGACCAGCACGACCTTTTGAACGTCCAGCTCACTCTGAAGCGACTTAAGAACAGTTGCCGCAACCACCATCCCACCCAACTTGACGAGATTCTTTCGAAACGGGGGCACTTGAAGCAGTTCCCCCTATGAGAGCTTTTTTGACTAGGGATGGATCCGCAACGTCATACCACTGCTGGGCCCGTTGATCAGGCTTGAGAGCCCTGTATAGCGAGTCGATCTCTTGCTGGCTCATCGGGGGCTCGAAATCCTTTAGCAGCAAAAGAAAGGCAACGTTCTCTCTATGGAGAGGAAAGCTAACCACCGGTGGTGTCAAATCATGGTTCCAAGATACCGAGCTCAGAGCGATCATGGGACTCGGAAGGACGGTCAGAATGCCGAAACACGATCACTAATGCCAACGCCCCTATGACGCAGATTGCCACTAAGAGCCCAAAGCCATAAGAGAGCGCGGTCCCAAACTTTGAGGACCACCCGCTCACTTCGACTTCAGGTCCGGTGGTGCTTCTCCTCCTCTGCCTGAGCTTCTCGCTGACCTTATTCCAAATGGATACGGGAAAAGAGAGGCTTGAGATGAAGTCTTTCACACGTTCAATCCAAGGAAGTTTGTCGGCCCTTTCCAAAGCGTCCTTTGTGAGAGATTCTTCTATCTGTTGTATCTTCATTACTTCTTCAAGGCATCGGCCGCAAAGTCACTACGTGATCGAGCACTCGCAAGGAATGCTCCTGGTCGAGCCAACCGAGCACATAATTGTATAGATCCTCTCCCGATGGATGATGAAGACCGTCCTCGACCTCCTGCCTGAGCGTTCGGAAATCATTTGATTCGGACCGAGCCATGGCTTCCAAGAGCGCAGGGAGAGAGTTGAACCTTTTGATCTCTTGTTCCAGCCACCTTTTCTCGTCTTCCGTCATGGCCTGGTACCCTCCAATCTTTGCAGTCCCTCACACCGCTCTTCTCCGGAAAGACATCTCTCCAGATTCTTGCAGTCACGACTCACCTTGGCAGAGTAAGCCTCTCGCTCTTCCTTACTTCCTGTCCTTATGTCCAGAAGCCTGGACTTGGCTGCTTCGTAGTTATGTCCACTCAAGTGCCGATAGATATAAGCGTTGTCCACCAGCCAGCGTTTGAAGACTTCGGCCTTCTTGGGCGAGGACGCACCAAGCATGCATTTTCTCAGTGCCTTGAACAGTATGCGGACATCTCTGGGGGCCTCTGCCTGGGCTATCTCCCGAGGATAGGTTCTGCTCCCACGTTCCAATCGTACAGTGGTGCCATGTTCATCTTTGGCAAAGGGACCTTCTTGGTCCAGAGGGTTGCCGAAAAAGGCTAACTCGACGGTGCCAATCACAAGCTTTCTCGGACACTCCTCGCTCAGTTCCGAAGTGCGGATTGTAGAATGGCTTGCCGCCCGCTTTCCTTGGAATCTCCTCCAGTTGGCAAATGTGCGGATCCGCAGAACTCCGATGCACGCAGTTCCCGCATTGCCTTACGGACGGTACCAAGCCCTTGTTCTTTAGTATGCGTTCAATCTCCTGAGCTAGACTCCGGTTGATCAGGGAGTACATGTAATGGATTGCGGCAACCCGCACATTGTATTCCAAAATCCCTTTGTGGTCCCTCTCCTCGTCATGGCGGCCGTAAATGAATTCCTCCAGATCAACGTCCTCGTCACGCAGATGTTCGGGGTAATGTGTCAGGATGATGTGCGCCCTCGCGTAGAATTCCCTCTTTGGCAAACACCGTTTATTGTACACCGCTTCTATTGGATTGTTTCGGAGGAGCTTGCACTCCCACACCTCAAGATCGAAGTGCTCACATTTTTCTCCTTTGAATTTGCTTCCCTGTCCCAAACAGATCTTTCGCGCCTGATCACTTTCTCTCAGTATTTCCCGTTCTAAATCGTTAGCCATCTGCCTACCCGAATTGGGCTTCAGGGCGGTGTTTCCCGAAAACACAGCCTTTGTTCCGGGAACGAGAAATCAATCTTACCAGTGTTTACGCCCCTTTACCAAAAAAATGACCCGCCCTCGAAAAAAAATGTCGGATCACCCCCGAGATCTTCCTCCCCCTTTGAGTAAGAGCCGGGGAGCCCCGGACGAAAGGACAAAAAGAAAGGATATTGAATCATGACCGGACCTCAAAGAACGAGAGACTACGAGGGCAGCCGCACTGAGGACACAGCTAAGAGCGGCAAGAAGAAACCACCTATTGACCAGCAGGTAACAGTACAGGAGATGGCTCAGAAGCCTATCTCCGAAATCGCAACCACATTCCACGAACTAGATAGGGAAGCCGGAGAGGCTGAGGAGTTGGCTTCGGAGCGGGATGAGCTTTCTACCGCTTTGGACGAAGAGGAGTACGACGAAGAGGTACGATGATGAGCAGTCCGAAGAGAAACGAAGATACGGCGACCGATCCCGGACCAGAGCCTTCGTCTTTAGATGCGGAACAGGCGGAATCCGAAGAAGTGGATCAGGATTTCATTGAACAGGCAGTGGATATTGCAAACGGGTATGAGGATCGAAATGACCAAACTCGTTTGGAGTACGCCATGTGGGTCTTCGAGACTTTCTTCGATGGGGATATCAAATCCGGCTCGGAGAAGAAAGATCATCGAAAGAAGGTCAAATATGCAAAGTTCGTGGATAACAAAAGGCTGAAGACGAACCCGCGTAGAGTGAGTGACTTGGTTCGGGCAGCTGCCGTATGGACGGGTTTTAAAGCCAGGACTTTGGAACTCCCAAATCTCACATTCTCACATTGTCTCGAACTGATCGCTGTAGAAGACGAGGCAGTGAGGACCCGATTCGCCCTTGAGATCAATCAAGAGCAGCTTTCAGTGCGCCAGACGAGAAAAAAGATCTCGGAACTGAATTCTCGGAAGGTGCCCAAGAAACTCGTCGATCAACTCTTACTTAAGATCAAAGATCCTCGCAGCCTTCCGGTAGCCGAAGATTATGAAAAGATGATCGAGGATGACGAGTTTATCTCGGATGAGCTCAGCAAAAAAGAGCGCCTCCTGTTGCGGGCTGAAATCGATACCAAGAGGGACCAAATCTCCAATTGCAGTCAGTTCTTGGACCTCCTTGAACAGCGGCTTGCAGACGTAGACCTGTAGCCAGTGGAATGAATTGGCCGCTCCATCCGTGTAAGGACCTTTGCAGGTCCTTACACGCTCCTGCAAAGGAGAAGACATATGTCTAGGTTATTTGAAAACAGTCAAGGGTATGTTGAGAAGCCCAGAGGGCGGATAAAGAGCGCTGGAAGGTGAACGATGTCCAGAGAGTTGCAACAAAGACAGGAAGTCGGCGCCGCTGAGCTGCAAGTACTTTGGCGGATCTCCGACGTGGCGAGAATCCTGGCCCTCAGCTCTAAGAGCGTTCACAAACTTGTAAGTGAGGGCAAACTCCCTTGCGTAGAAGTAACCGCCCGTGAAAGACGGTTCGCCGAGGAATTCATCCGGCATGAGTAGCGTTCAGGAATTCGTTCCAATGAAAAGCAGAGTATTACCCAGACTGATTAGACTCAGAGACGCCCCCAATTACCTCGGCATGGACCCTAATCGTTTCAATGCTGAGGTCAGGCCATATTTGACAGAAATTCCAATTGGTAAGCAAGGAATCGCCTTTGACCGTCTTGACCTGGACGCGTGGGTCGATCAGTATAAGGACCGCAACGGGCGTCCTGGTAAGGCGGCAAGAGGAGGTAAGCCATGGGACGCAAAACGACACCGGGCCTCATCAATAGAGGCGGCGTATGGCACATACAGAAAAGAATTGGAGGTCAAAGAATTCGAGAAAGCACTGGAACAAGCGACCTTGCCGAAGCGGAAAAATACCTAGCATTCAGAATGGAGCAAACCCGGCAGGCAACAGTTTATGGCGTAAGGCCTAAGCGAACCTTTCGGCAAGCTGCAACCAAGCATCTCAAAGAGGCGACAAAATCGAGTATCAGACAGGATGCCGATCATCTCAAGTTGGTGGATCCATTTATCGGTGATTTAGCTATGGAATCAGTACATATGGGAGCCTTACAGAGATTTATCGAGCACAGAAAATCCCAGGGCGTCAAAGCTCGAACCATCAACTATGCTTTGCAGGTGGTCAGGCACATTTTGAACCTCGCTGCTTCAGAGTGGGTCGACGAGAATGGTTTGACTTGGCTCCTGCATGCCCCCAAAATCAAGCTCCTTCCGCTCATAGACGCAAGAGATCCCGCCCCCATGTCGATGGAGGAGCAGGAGCGCCTGTTTTCAGAGCTTCCGAAACACCTGAGAGCGATGGCGTTGTTCAAGGTGAACACCGGCTGCCGAGAAGGCGAGGTCTGCGCCCTAAAGTGGGATTGGGAGGAAAAACTCCCTCATTTGGGGTCAACAGTGTTCAGAATTCCCGCCAGACTGGTCAAGAACAGGCAAAAGCGTTTGGTTGTACTCAATCGGATTTCGCAGGCTGTCATAGAGGAGATGCGAGGTATGCATCCCGAGTACGTTTTTACATACAAAGGACGACCGGTCAAGAAGATGTACGGGGCGGCGTGGAGGAAGGCACGTGAAAAAGCGGCCCTTCCGCACGTTAGAGTTCACGATCTTAAACATACTTTTGGTCGAAGGCTGAGGGAGGCCGGTGTTTCATTTGAGGATAGACAGGATTTGTTGGGACACAAATCGGACAGGATTACGACGCATTATTCCCAGCCGGAAATAAGGAATCTGATCGAGGCCGCCAACAAGGTGTGCCCTCCTGAGGAGGGACACAAAATGGACACAGTAGTGCCTCTACAAAGAAAATCCGCCTAACGCCTTCCAAGCAACTAGGCGGATTCTCTTATGATTTCTGGTGCGCCCTAAGAGATTCGAACTCCCGACCTTCTGATCCGTAGTCAGACGCTCTATCCAGCTGAGCTAAGGGCGCATTTGGACCTTCCGGCATCCCAAGAAGGGCGGCGTGGAGAGATAACGCCGGAGCCGCCTTTACAACCGGAAACAATCGTTTCCAGCGGATTCAGACCGGATGTTCAGTTTTTAGAATCTTTGCGGCCCATTGTCAACCCCCAGACCCTCGGAACAAGCGATCACCGCAGAGAACGCAGAGAGCGCGGAGAAATCTGTTTTTTCCTGGGTTCTCCGCGCATCCCGCGAAACGCGGGACTGGACCCCGGATCGGATTCCGCGGTGACCCCGCGTTTCGCGGGGTAGGGACGGCCCAGGGTATCCCACATTAGCGCAATGCCCGCGCATACGAACTGTTGATCCGCTAAACGAAATGTACTAGAATGACCGGGCGGTCATTACACCTCACAGGACTTCAAAACACCCCATGAACGATCTCACTTCTTCAGGAACAGACCTTTTCAAGAACCTGCCTGCTGAAAAACAGGAAAAGGTCTTTCAAGCTGCGGTCAGCGAATTTGCATCCAAGGGGTACAAGAACGCGTCAATGAACAGTCTCGTAAAGACGGCTGGAATAAGCAAGGGGAGCCTGTTCCAGTACTTTCGGACAAAACAGGATCTCTTCGACGGCATTGTTGAAATGGCCGCGGGCCGAGTGAAACAGTATTTGAAACAGGTCCGGGACGAAACCGCGGAAATGGGTTTTTTTCAGCGCCTTGATCAGCTTCTAAGGGCAGGCTTCGCGTTCATCGACCGCCATCCGCTGCTCGCACGAGTCTACTTTCACTTGCTCCAGTCGGGCGAATCTCCCTTCGGATCGGAGCGCATACTAAGCCTTCACAGGCAAGGGGACGAGTTTCTTGCAGACCTGATAAGTCAGGCTGTGGAGCGGGGAGAGTTGAGGCAGGACCTGGACGCGGAACGCACGGCTTTTCTGCTCAAAGCGCTGCTGGAGACGTTACTGCGGGCCTATTATACGGAGTTTCTGGCTTCCGGCTCGGGATTGTATCGCGGCAGCGCGGACGAACTGGAACGTTGGGTCAATGCGACTCTGGCCCTGCTCCGCATTGGAATGCAGAAAGAGTGTGCAGGGACAAGCTTTGAAGAACGACCGTGAAAAGTGGGACCTGCGCTACTCCAAGGAATCGGGCGCTTTTCCCACTCCGGATGAATTTCTGGTGGCTCACGAGGAAATCTTGAGGTCCGGCCGGGCTCTGGACGCTGCCTGTGGCCGGGGCGGAAACGCACTTTTTCTTGCCGAACGCTGCTACAGCGTGGATGCTGTGGACATAAGTGTTCAGGCGCTTTATCAGTTGCGGGCCGAGGCGGTTCGGCGGGAGCTTGACATACGGTGTGTAGCTGCCGACCTTGATTCCTACCCACTCCCCACGGATCTTTATGACCTGGTGATAGTGTTCTACTTCTTTTCAAAGCCGCTGATGCTGAGCATCAGGGATGCGCTGAAAGAAGGGGGCCTTATCTTCTACGCTACCTTCAATGAGAGACATACCAGCGTCAGGCCGGAGTTCAATCCCGCCTACCTCATACCTCCTGACGGCCTGCACCCGTATTTTCACGATTTTGACATACTGGTTTACGAAACCGCTGCTGGTGAGAATGAAAACGTGTCCCGTCTGATCGGTCGAAAGCCGGGGCGGTAACCGTTTACATGCGTGGGGGACAACAACGGTTCAAGCGGACCGGGTGTCATTGCGAGCGCAGCGAAGCAATCTCATTGGTCGAGAACGTACAGGACCTCGCTTGCTCCGTCTCTTCGCTCCTCGCAATGACAGCATGCCGCGCGTAACTGAATGGTTACCCCGGTCGCTGACTTCTTGTTGACAGATTTGCCTTGTCAACGGTACTCTTATAATTGGGTATAATATTCCGTAAGGATTTTGTGTGTCAGCCCACTCGCGGCTGAGCAATCACTCGTCCAGATACGGCTTCAGGGCCTCTACGTCTATACACTCCTTCAGCTCTGCCTGAGTCGCTTCCTCAGGTTTTTTTAATGCGTCCACAGGGCACAAGAACTCGTTGCCCGCAGTATCCTTGACCCACACATAGTTTTTGGAGTTGCCTTTGGTATCTGCCATACTCAGTCCTCCTGTCTCCCTGTGATAATATTATACACTTCTTTTTCGGGTCGCGGCCGTGGCAATGCGAGCGGCAACTCAGGAAGTTGACGCGCTGCGCCGGCCGCTCTTGACCGCGCCAGTCTTTTTCACTAACATACAAAAATTGCAAGGCGTTTGCCCGTTGGAGAAGGGATTTCGTATATGGACCGAGGCGTTGAACATAAGGTAAATAAGCCCGTTGTCTCGCGGTGGCTGGGGAGAAGATCCCAAGTTCAGGCTCACTGCCACGCCGCAGGTTTTCTTTGAAGGTAAAAAGATCCCTGAGATTTTGAAAGGGGAGTTCTTCATTGACGCACTGGAGCAGTTAGTCCGGGCCCACGATCCGAACAGAAAAGATTTTGAACTCAAAAGACGCTAGCAGGAACTTCCCTTGACACAGACCTACAGTGTCCCATTCACGCAAAAGGAGACCCGACATATGCCGCTGAGCGAGCTTAGCCCCTTCAATCCGCGTAAATTCCAAACCATAACAATCGTACTTGCAGCCCTGGTGATCGTAAGCCTTACTCCGCTAAATTCTCTAGCCCAAAAGGATTTTCTCCCTCCCGAGATCCAAGACGTTCAGTCGGGCATGCCATCATCTCAGGTGATTGATAAGATCAAGAATTCCGGCGAGCACTCCACGTCAGCTCATGCAAATGGGAGGAGGACGATACTGATTTGGCCTTTGGCGAGCAACATGTACTACAAACAGGTAGAATTCGAGTTCACCGAGAAGGATCGCTTGTACCTATTACGGTTCGTGCTCAATGACGAGATGACATGGAACCTGACCTCACTGAAAAAGCAATTCTTCGACAAGTATAAGATTTCATGGGATGATCCAGGTAGGATGCGAAGTGAAGAACAATGACGCGATCCTTTACATGCCCGATCAAGGGGAAATGGAATTTCTTCGAAATGAGGAATGTTACGACAGGTGAGAAATCCTTTGAACTCTTCGACAATAACGTCAGCGCGGAGGATCGCCAGCCCCCGAAAACCGGCGATGGCACTGCAAAACAGGCGGAGCAAGGCAATTCTACGCCCTCGAAAGAGGGGCCTTCAGTTCCGGCAGAAGACAAGTCGCTGGAGCCGCAAGGAAAATGAAGTCTCACTTCTTGGAAGTTCTGAAAGAAAACCCCAAGATCCCCTTCCTGCTTCCATCGATATGAAGGGCAGATCGATCTCCACTTGCTCGACAGAGGGATACACCGTTGTTTAACTGGAAAGAGGTTACGTCCAGAATGGATACAATAGGAGTTCTCGAAAGTAATCACGGATTGGCTCCTGGGTGCCACGGACCTGGGCTCCGACAGGTCCGTGCCGGTGTTTTGGGAAAATAGTAAGGTTGTCCCCCCAATTGAAAAGCGAGCCGATGGTAAGATGAAGCTGGAAATCTTCTGAGTTATCGTGGTCATAGAACTGGGAGGAAGCACGGACCTGGCAAGGCCCAGGTCCGTGGCACCCAATACAAAAAGCATCTCTTGACAGAAGGGGCTGCCATAGTTGTTCCCAAAAGCTCGTCGGAAATCAGGTCGTCCCGCGTAGGCGGAACACCCGCAATTTAATCCGCGGTTACTTTCGAGAACTCCTATATATGACATTTCTCTAAAGTTCTTTCCGAATGGCACATTCCCGTCGTCCCGGCGAACGCCCATATGCGCTATCTTAAGGCCGTGATTTCATCCCGCAAGACCCCCTCACCCTGCCCTCTCCCGCGACGGGGAGAGGGTTTTCAGAAACCCCTTCCCTTGACGGGAGGGGGAAGGGGGAGGGTGATAAGTAACTGACATCACGGACATCATTTTGCTAAGTTAGCGCATATGGGCGAACGCCGGGACCCAGCTCCTCCTGGATTCCGGCGTTTACCTGAAAAAGTGCCTGCCCTTTGTGCACCAGCTGTTAGAAATTTGGTGCCACGGATGTGCCGAAGGCTCATCCGTGCTGGGACGGGTCCGGCAGGTACGTCCACAGCATTAGGTTCTCTTGCTGGAGAGGTATCGTGGACCATCGAGTAATAACCGGCAGGCACGGATGAACCCCGCGGGGCGGGACGCATCCGTGGCACCAGACTCTACGGCTGCACTTTCTTGTTCCGTTGTGACTGACAGGTCATGGTTGTTCGCCGGAATGACGCGAGTATATAATCGGAAATTATTTTCGAGAATGGTTACAATTCCCTCTCCCCTTTGGGTGAGGGACACAGGGTGAGGGTATTCGTGCTACGAATTCAGTCGCTTCGTGGTTTTTGAGACAGGCTCATCCTGGCTGTCTGCGGATGACGGGCAACCCCGCGTTCCGTCCCGCGCGGAACGCGGGATCGCCACCAAATCATTTTCGTTTTCCGCCATTACTTTTGAGAATCGCTATAGGATCCACTACGGACCTCTCGGGGAACCATTTCTATTGTCATGTTCCCCTTCATACCGCTTCGCCAATATTTTCGTAACATGCTTTATGTGAGCTGTCATTGCGAGGAGTGAAACGACGAAGCAATCTCAATGGTGAAAGATTGCTTCGGGCCTGACGTCCCCGCAATGGCAACAGTCGGCCATGTTATGTTTTTTATAGCGAATTGGTATCAAACAGGGCAAGAGTTGGTATCAATGAAAAGTCCGGGGAACTTCTGTTCCCCGGACTTGTTCGGTGGGAAAAACCCCAAGCAGCTCAAACGACCCCGCTAGTCCCGCGCCGCAACTCGGGGCCTATACCACTCTCTTGTTATCGCACATTCGCACAGTCAATTGCTCCGCCCGGCGGTATGGCTAGGGCGAGCGGAACAGGAACCGGTTGGGGAACCATGGATGCCTGGAAGCAGTTCACCCCCGTTGCTGGAAACCTATACCAGTTGGCGGGTACAGTGGCCGACACCGTAACCACAGGGTTACCATAAGGCGCCACGACCACCGGACACGCCCCAACTGTGGCTGCGCCTGATGTCCCACCGCCAAGCTGAGCTGAGTAAATATACCTGTCATCGACGTTTGCGCCTACGCGGCCACCCATCGTCGAACATGCATTCACGACAATCTGAGAACCGGCCCCCCCTGGCTGTGTGAATCCCATATTCACACCACATTTTTCTGTGGTGCCGCCCCATCCGTAATAAGACCCAAGGACCCATGTGAGGTTGCCTACGAAAAGAATCTGATTAGTCTCATCGAAGGCACTATTAACATCGACGAGTTCGTTTGAAAACCGTTCAACGGCCACATTCAGCCTCGAGACGTCCGCGTCCGCGGTCCTGTCGCACGCAGCCCTCTTGTAACTGACGTAGTAGGGGATAGCAACGGCCAAAATAATGCCGATGATCGCCACCACGACCATGAGTTCAATCAGGGTAAAACCCTTCTCGTTCTTCAGTGCCCTGTGCATGATGTCCTCCTTATCGGTTTGTTTGTTTCGTGCCGTGCAAGCGGCACGGTCTTTCAGACTGGTTGCAGTTTAGCGCCCCCCCTGTCCGAGCCTTAATGTAGCAATTACCATGCCAATTCCCGTCAAGTCTAACTGCTTGAGATAACGTAGATATTTGTGAGCGAGGATTGGCTGATTCAATCTCCTTGACACAAAAATGGGCACCCTGCGGTACTCTGCACCGTATCGGCTTGTGATCTTAAGTAATTCCACAGGTTTACTAATAATACAGGCGGACAATTTTGGGCCACCATGAGACAAAAAGTGTCACCCTGCGGTACTCTGCACGGTAACGGCTTGCGATCTTCAGTTCCGTTTCGCACTTTTTTATAGCCGCAGGGGGTAGTTTTTTCAGCTTGCGTGAAAAGGGTCTGGTACGGGATCGGGCTTTGTCATAGAGGCTAGACATCTGCATGAGGAGGTGTTCGGCCATGAAAGAAGGCGAGCGGCTACGTGCATGCGAGGTGAGATTTCTTCCGGTCATCTCTGCCTATGCTCGCACGCTGGGGGTGGTGGAAGAGGTTGACAGGCTTTGTGGCTCGAAACGAGGGGTGAGTGACGGTCAAATTGTGTTGGCGCTCATACTCGATTCCCTCTCGGGAAGAAGCCCTCTGTTCCGGCTTCCCCAGGCGTTCGCCAAGCTGGACACGGAGTTGCTTCTGGGAGAGGCGATTTCTCCGGAGAAACTCAACGACGATGCCGTGGGCCGAGCACTTGATCGTATCTTTGAGGTGGGGACAGGCAAGGTGCTTTCTGCCGTGGCCCTTCGTGCAGTAAAGCTGTTTGATCTGGACATCACACATGTTCACCACGATACCACGTCTCACAGCGTGTATGGGGACTATGACCTGTATGGAGAAGAGTCTCGTGATCAGCCCTTCGTGATCACATTCGGATTCAGCAAAGATCATAGACCGGATCTCAAGCAGCTGGTGCATTCTCTGTTGTGTGTGGACGCAGGTATCCCGATCTTCTCCCAGTGTGAAAACGGCAATCTCTCGGACAAGGTGGTCAACCGCAACCTCATCCCCACGATGGTGGAGCGGATGGCCGAGCTGGGACAGGACAATTTTCTCTATGTGGCGTATTCCGCCCTGATCACTCCTGACAATCTTGCCTTGATGGATGATTGGAAAAGCGGCTTTCGTTTTGTCTCTCGGCTTCCTGCGTCGGACAAGGAGTGTGGCAAGGCCATTGCCAATGCGGTGAGACAGGACATCTTGCACGATCTGGGAATCTTGTCTGAAGAGCCTTCCACTCCCAAGCGCAAACCTGCGCACTACCATGGGTTCGAGACTCTGGTGGATCTGCATGGGGTCTGGTATAGGGCTTTGGTGATTCATTCCGATGCATACGACGAACGCCGAGTAAAGAAGCTGGAACGCACCCTTGAAAAGGACCGTGTAGAAATGGAACGGGTCGCCAGCGAACAGGAGAAGATCGAGTACGCCTGTGCTCCCGATGCACAGGCTGCCGTCTTACGGCTCCCCAAGGGGCGGTTCCATGAGCTGGTCGGCCAGGTGGAAGAAAAACCCGTCTATGCAACCGGCAGACCCAAAGCCGACGGAACACGAAAGATCCAACGCATTACCTACCGGCTCAAGATCAGCCTCAGGCCCAGGGAGCAAGCCATCGCTCGCGCCCGGAAAGAGGCGGGATGCTTCGTGCTCATCACGAACGAGCCTGAAGAATCCTCCGGAGGACTCAGCTCAAAGGAGCTTCTCAGAGCCTATCACGACCAACATTCCGTAGAGCAGAATTTTGGGTTCCTCAAGGATCCCGTGATCGTCAATGCCCTGTTCCTCAAATCTCCTCGCCGCATTGAAGCTTTGGGACTGATCCTGGTGTTGGCCCTCATGATCTGGCGTCTTATGGAGAGGACCATGAGAGTCTCTCTCAAAGGGAGCGACTCCAAGGTGGTCGGTTGGAACAACCGGCAGACCTCCCGTCCCACATCCTTTATGATGACCACCAAGTTTGTCTCCGTGATTGTGATACGAACCGATGAACGCAGATTCTTGGCCGAGCCGCTCGACCCGATCCAAAAGAGGTATCTCCAGATCCTCGGACTATCGGAGGCTGTTTTTACCAATCCCTCTGTCAGCGTCGGATCAGAGGGGGCAATCGGGACACAACCGAGAAGAGGGGCCGGATGAGACCTCACATCCCTCCGCAGCAAACTCCCCGGTTCATCGGGTCGGCTCCGGACAACACGGAATACCTTTGTCCGCAGGGACCACAAGAATGGCCTCAAGCGCCTCATCCCGCGGAATCACACCGGAGTACATAGCCCGTTCAAACGCATTCGAGCCAACAATGGAAAGCTGAAACAAAAAACTATCCAAAACCCCTCGGGAAAAAGCGCGAATGTGAGTTCAGTAATTCCAACGGGTTGAGAACAAAGCTGGGTGACAATTTTGGGCCGTTATCTTATTACGGATTCTCAAAAGTAATGTCGGTGTGGGTCGGCGAAAAAATTGGAAGATTGTCATTGCGAGGGCGAATCCCGAAGCAATCTCCAATTAGCCAATAATGGGATTGCTTCGTCGTTACACTCCTCGCAATGACATGGTTAGACCATGCGGGATGTGGGCGTGAATCATCATCGAATCCGACGCAATTTTCGAGAACCGGTATAGACTCTCAACCATTCTGCCGGCACTGCGAAAACGAATGCGGCTCATCGGACTGATTGACACAGATTTGGCCGCAAGACTCCACCGGGGTATACCAGTTCGCTTTCAAAGATGTGATTTAGGTGAGAGCAGAAGTAGTGCTGGTCGTCAAAATCCCCCCTTTCCCCCATAGGCGTTAAAATAAGCCCTAAGTCCTCTTCGTCCCAGAGGGACGACGCGATAGTAGCCGGGCGATTTATCGCCGGGAAAGCGGTAAAGACAGAGGTCCGTCGTCCCTTTAGGGACGATTGATTCATCGGGCCAGCCAGGACGATTTCGGTCGTCCGTACAGGACTGAAATATCTTTTATTCCCGCATTTTCCCGGCGCTGAAGCACCGGTCTACTATCAAAGTGTCCCTACGGGACAACGCTTTCGCAACCAATGGATAAGCGTTATTTTAACGCCTATGCCCCTTTCCCCCCTTTACGAAGGGGGGAAAGGGGGGATTTTGTTTTGCAAACCCACTTCGGATGTTATCTCTTTGATAGCGCATTGGTATTAAGGGGCTCTACCAATTGACGCTCATCCTCTGAACCCTACCCCCTGCGTCCGAATGTACCCGTTCAACCGTAAACGGTTATGTCTTTTGCGCGCCAGTCTTATTTTCTTCATTCCGTTTGGGTTTGTTCTTTGCACTAATACCGTTGCTGAACAGCTTGAACCATCTTTCAGGGATTTCACGAACCGTGCCGCGCAATCGTCATGACAGCCGCTAACCGTTTGATCTAGGTTCCGCCCCACCGCAGCGACAGTCTACCTGCGCCGCAGCTGAACATCCTTCTTCTCCGGGTGATTTGCCTTGATCAACTCCTCTAGGGCGACGGCAAGATATTCGCCCCTAAAATTCTCAGGAATTCTCTTTCCTTCGAAAAAAATCTGTGGAGTCGCGTGAAGCCTTAGCTTAGTCCCAAGATCCACGTCTTCCGCTATTTTCCTGGCCGCGGGGGAATCCGGCTTCATCAGGTCTTGAAACTTCGCCAGATCCAGTCCGACCTTTTGAGCAAACTCCACCCACGGCTCGCCCTTCAATTGCTTTTGATGGCTGAATAGTAGGTCATTGTAAGCCCAGAACCCGCGCGGTCCTGCCAGGAGAAAAGCGGCGTAGGCCGCTCGCGCCGCTGTACAGGCTAAGGGATGCCGATTTCCATCGTCGACTATGCCCCCATTACACTCCCTCGACAAAGGGTAGTTCTTGAAGACCAGCTTCAGCACATCCGGGTTGAGGGCCACTAGTTCCCGAAGCACGCCCTCTGTCTTGGGGCATACTGGACACTGAAAATCGCTGAAAAAAATAATCGGATGGGGAGCTGCGGGCGAGCCGAAAACAGGGTCATCCGAGGTGATGGGAACCTGATAGGTTGGCGAACTCTTAAGCACAGCCATGATTACGGCCGGATCGTTGGCTAGTTCCTCAAATTTGCTCTTCGCGTCGTCAAAGCTTAGCGACTTTTCCCACATCACTGCCATGACAAAAACCAGTAAGGAGATCGCAATCCCCCCTAGGACAAAATAGAATCGTTCGGCCAGGGTGGATATTTCAGGGACTGCAAACTCTTGTCTTTTCCTGATCGAGATCAGCAGCACAGTGATGAGCGACAACAGGTTCATCACGTGAGCAACTATGCACCACGTGCATATGATATCGATTTGGAACATCATTATGTAGACGTAATACCAACTGAATCCTATGGCTGCGGTAAAATACAAGACGAGGAGGACCCACGAGACCTTTCTCATCCGCTCGTTCAAGAGTGCATTGATTATGCACCAGAGCGCAAAAGTAAAGCCCATCAAGCCCAAGACGGCAGAAGGGACATACCCAAAAAGCACCGCGTAATCTGTCAACAGAATGGAATCGCAATCGATTCTGCCGTCTGCACGGCACAGAACGGACTCGCCGACAGCACCGGCGTGACTGGCTAGCACAACGTGGCGATAGGAAAGAAAACCGGTGGCAAATATTCCTATCAGGGCTGGAACCAAAAGCAAAAAGAATGGGAGCCGACCTGCGAAAAAAGGCCGATGTTTGCCGAGATTCTCCTGAAGACTCATTGTTGGTTCTAACGCTCCTTCGTGCTTCGGATAAATCAAGACGCCTTTGATGGGCTATTTACTTGACTAAGTACTCTGTTTCCTAAATTCGGTCGCTTATTCTGATCAGTCGAGTACCCGTAGCGGGACGCGTTTAGCGGTAGGACCGGCCTCCCCGCGGGACGCGGGGTCATTGATCCACGGCCGGCAGGGACCGCCGGTCCTGCCGTTGCCTTCCGCAGTCCAGTACCAGGGAAAGAAACCCGAAACTGTCTCAAAATGCGGAGGGAGGCCCGAATCGTGCCACGATCTGGGCGCTCACGTTTTTCGTTTCCCTCACCCCACCCCTCTCCCAGTGGGACACAGGGAGAGAGTATTCGTGCTACGATGTCAACCATTCTACGAATTTTGAGACAGTTTCACCCTCCCTGTCCCATCTCATAACCACCGCCCGTGATGGCAGGAGCGGGGCCTGCTTCTGCCGTTGAACGGTCAGCGGGCTTCATGTGAACAACCTCCTGTGTGCGCGAGATGAACAGCGAAGACACACGTAGTCGCCAGCCAGAGTACAACTAACGTGCCACATCAACTTTGACCAATTGAAGCAGGCAACTGGACGTATCAGGAGCCTTTTGCCACACCGGTTCTTCACGAAAATTCTACTTTTCTTTACGAAATTTGACAACTGCGGACGCTGACCTGTCTAATCCACTGGAATTGTCCGTCGTTTCCGCGTCCGCAAACTTGACATCCCCGAAAGCCCTATAAATTGTTGTTAGATGGGGGGCGCTTTTGTTGACCGGAACATGCCCCACAGTCAACACCCATAACATGGGCAACACTCCTTGAAAAGGACAAAATCGTCTTCATTTTAGGGTCCCCTGCCAATGAGGTAGGGAACGAGATGATGAAGAGTGTATCACCACAAATGAGTATGCTTTTGTGTGTGATTGCATGGGTTATGGTCTGTATGAAGTGAAAGTGAGGGAACCTCATCGTTATTAGGTCTTGCCGACCGGACTTGGCTCGACTATAGTAAAAGATTGAATTCAGGCTGTATTGAATCACCCGGAAGCCTAAAGGGAGTATTGTTCATGGAAGCGCTGGGCATTTGTTTGGGGGCCTCCACGCTTGGCATGGTCCGCCTGCGCAGGGAAGCGGACAGAATAGAGGTAATTGACGCCTCGACCATCACACATGAGGGTAATCCCAGAAAGACCTTGCTCGATGCGCTTGAACAGGTTCCCCAAGTGCGTGAGATCCCGATCGCAGTCACTGGACGAAAATTCATCAATTTTATCAGGTTGTCGACCGTTTCCGAACCCGAGGCGGTAGAGAGGGCGGTCGCTCAGATACTCGGCAAAGATGATCCCTATCGAGTGGTCGTCAGCGCGGGCGGGGAAACGTTTCTGGTGTACCACCTGGACGAAGACGGGAAAATCCAGGGAATACAGACTGGTAACAAATGCGCCTCCGGCACCGGCGAGTTCTTTCTCCAGCAAATCGGGAGGATGAACCTCGGTCTTGAGGATGTAGCCGAGTTAGGGATCTGCGAGCACCCACATCGTGTTTCGGGCAGATGTTCCGTATTCTGTAAGAGCGACTGTACTCACGCTCTGAATAAGGGTATCCCGAAAGACCAAGTAGTGGCCGGCCTTGCCAAGATGATGGCGAGCAAGGTGGTAGAGTTATTGAAGAAGCTTCCTAAGAAGTCTGTTCTTCTGGTCGGTGGTTCGTCCCGCAATAAAACCATGATGCATTACCTGGCCAAGGAGATCGAAGATCTCTACGTCCCCGAAGAAGCCCCCTATTTCGAGGCCCTTGGAGCCGCTCTATGGGCCCTGGACAATCCCACGGTCCCTTACACAGGCTCCGATGAGGTATATCAGAAAAAAGGGTCGGCCTTCTCATACCTTAAGCCGCTGTCGGAGTTCCGGTCCATGGTCCGTTTCGAAGATCGGCCCCGCGGAAAAGCCGAAGCCGGCGACCGCACCGTCTTGGGTCTGGACGTCGGTTCTACCACTACCAAAGGGGTGATCATGCGCTGCCGGGACAAGGCTATACTGGCAGCCGACTACCTCCGGACCGACGGCGATCCGGTTGCGGCTTCCCGGAAAGTGTACAGCAGCCTGGCCGAGCAGATCGACGTTCCAATCAGCATCATAGGATTGGGAGTTACAGGATCAGGCCGGCAAATCTCCGGCCTCCATGCCATGACCGACGGAGTGATCAACGAGATTATAGCTCATGCCGCCGCGGCCGTGCACTTTGATCCACAGGTGGATACCATTTTCGAGATTGGGGGCCAGGACGCCAAGTACACGTATATCACCAACGGGGTGCCCAGCGATTATGCGATGAATGAAGCGTGCAGCGCGGGAACGGGCTCATTCCTGGAGGAGTCCGCGAAGGAAAGCCTCGGGCTCAAAGTAACAGACATCGGTAAGGTGGCATATACAGGTCTCAATCCACCAAATTTCAATGACCAGTGTGCCGCGTTTATTGGTTCCGACATCAAGAATGCCGCGCAGGAGGGGATCCCGGTTAACGACATCGTGGCAGGCCTAGTGTATTCCATCTGCATGAATTACTCGAACCGGGTCAAGGGCAATCGACCCGTGGGGAAAAAGGTCTTCATGCAGGGTGGGGTTTGCTACAACGAAGCAATTCCTGCGGCCATGGCTGCGCTTACGGGTAAGGAAATCATCGTCCCCCCGGAGCCCGGACTTATGGGCGCGTTCGGGGTCGCACTCGAGGTGGAACGACGCATTGAGCTGGGCCTCATGAAAGAAGCTTCTTTTGATCTGAACCGCCTTGCCGCGCGTGATGTGAACTACAAGAAGTCTTTTGTATGCGGCGGCGGCAAAGAAAAATGTGACCGGCGATGTGAAATTGCCCGGATTGAGATAGAGGAGAAGACGTACCCCTTCGGCGGCGCCTGCAACCGGTACGTAAACCTTATCCATCATTTGGAGTTCGACAAGAGCGCCCTCGACATGGTGGACTACCGCCAGAGAGTGGCCTTTCGAGATCTCGAGGCAGACAACGTGGCGGACAACCGGCCGACGATCGGAATGAACCGCTCGTTTCTCGTAAATACCTATTTCCCGTTCTTCAATGGTTTCTTCAAATCGCTGGGATACCGGCCGGTATTGCCCGATACAGTAGACCCCTCGGGCGTGGATCAGCAAGGAGCCGCATTCTGCTTCCCCGTGGAGATAGCTCACGGGTTCATGGCGAACCTGCTCAGCAAGGATCCGGATGTACTCTTTCTGCCTCACATTAGAGGCGTCCCGACAGACAGCGATAACGCCAACACCTGTACCTGCGTTTTTGTGCAGGGGGAAGCTTTCTATCTGAAGAGTACCTTTGAGGAGACACAATCCAAGAAGGTGATAACCCCTTACCTGGATCTAAGCCGAGGCTTCGAACCGCAAACCGCGGAGTTCCTCAAGGTTGCGTCGGAGCTGGGTAGCTCCCGAGCAGACGGATTGAAGGCATTTAAGGCAGGCATGGCGGCTCAGGCCGCTTACAGGGACGAGATCCGTTCCGCCGGCGTGAAAATACTGCAAGAGCTCGAACAAGACTCCGAGGCCATGGCCATTGTCCTTTTCGGTCGGCCTTACAATGCCTTCGCAGGCGAGGCTAATAAAGGGATACCGGGAAAGTTCGCATCCAGGGGTTATCGGATAATACCGTTTGATATGCTCCCCTACGAGGATCAAACCCTGGACGATGCAGATACGATGTACTGGTCCATGGGACGCATGATCCTCAAGGCTGCCAGGTTTGTGAAGAATCACCCGAGGCTGTTCGGGACCTATATCAGCAACTTTTCATGCGGGCCGGACTCCTTTGTAGTGGGGTACTTCCGGGAAGAGATGGGCCGCAAGCCCTCGCTAACCCTGGAACTCGACAGCCACACCGCGGACGCAGGCCTCGAAACGCGCATCGAAGCTTTTCTCGACATTGTAAGGTATTACCGGGAACTCGAAAGCAAGAAGCAGATCCCTGTTATCCGGAAAGAGTTTCGGGCTGCGGTCGCGACAATCGCCGACGGGAAGCCGGTGATCGCAACGGCTGACGGGAGAAGGCTTCCTCTGACCGACCCGAGTGTCCGAATTGTTCTCCCGGCAATGGGCCGCTTCGCGCACGAGGGCCTCGTGCAAACATTCAAGAAGGTCGGGATCAACGCCCATGGCCTGCCGCCCGCGGACGACGAAGTGCTCAAGATCGGGCGCGGGAACTCAACGTGCAAAGAGTGTCTGCCCCTCCAGACCACGGTGGGGTCAATGCTCAACTATTTTTGGCAGGACAGGCCCGCCGGCGAAGTGACAGCCTATTTTATGCCTGGAGCCGGAGGCCCGTGTCGTTTCGGCCAGTACAATGTGTTTTCCCGACGCCTCATCGAACGGCACCGCATCCCGGACGCGGCTGTGCTTACCCTGAATGCTGCCAACGGATACATGGGGCTGGGGGACCGGTTCACTCTGCCGGCATGGCGGGCCATTATCATCGGGGATGTCATGTATGAGATCTGGTCCACCCTGATGGCCGCGGCAGCGGACCGGGAATCGGCCATGGAGATCTTTTTCCGTGAATGGGATTCTCTTGTGCAGGTCATCCATAAGTCGTGGAGAGAGATCCGCCGTCGCATACAATCCGTGGCTCAGGTTCTGGCCCGGATTCCTTTGAAAATGCCGTACGAAGAAATGCCTAAGATCTCGCTCATAGGCGAGATCTACGTGCGCAACGATCCCATTTCGTTGCAGAAGCTTGTTGAAAAAATGGCGGACCGGGGGTTCATTGTTCGAACCTCCCAGACCAGCGAATGGATAAAGTATGTGGACTGGCTTATCAAGAATGGCATAGAAGGGCGGCCTGACATTCCATTCTGGATTCGGTACTTCGTGAAACGGCACTTTGACCGAAAGATTCGCGATCTATTTGCTCCATCCGGTCTGTTTTTCCACGAGACCCTCCACGTTGAGGACCTGATTCATGCCGGAGAGAAGTTCGTTTCACCGCTGTTGACGGGGGAGGCGATTCTAACGGTTGGAGCGGCTCTCCATGAGATTCTTAACCCTGCTTGCGGCATCATCTCAATCGGGCCGTTCGGCTGCATGCCTACCCGCGTAGCTGAATCAATTCTCTCTGAGAAGTTCACCACGGGTGAGAAATTGGCGCTCCTCTCTCAGACAAACGGGCACGATCCAGGTCATAAGTCCCTGTTGAAGAAGAATCAGAAACTCCCCTTCCTGGCCATCGAGACTGACGGCAATGCGTTTCCGCAAATCATCGAGGCAAGGCTCGAAGCCTTTGCTCTCCAGTCCCGACGCCTCCACGAACGGATGCTGGAAGTGAAGGCGTAGAGGCGTAGGAAGATCCAGTATAATATCTGGGGAGGGGCTTTTTGCAAAAAGCCCCTCCCCAGACCCCTCCCCAAAAACTCCTAATGAGAAACAAAAACGGCACGAATACCCGTGACAGAGGGCGGCTGGCAGAACAGATAGCGGCCGACCACCTCGAATCACACGGCTATCGAATTGTGGAGAAGAACTTCACATGCCGGCTGGGGGAAATCGACATAATTGCGCATCACCTGGGAGAGCTAGTATTCGTGGAGGTGCGGTCGAGGGGTTCGGCCTCCAGCCTCAACCCTGTATTTTCTGTGGATCGGCAAAAGCAGAAACGAATTATCCGAGCCGCTGAGGTTTACTTGGGAAAACATTATCCCCAGGTCCCGCCGGCGTCGAGATTCGACGTTGCGATAGTTACCCTTGGCGAGCCGGCAGTCGTGGAAATCATCCAGGATGCTTTCAGCACCGATTTCTTGTGAACCCCTTTCCGTCTCGCGGTTATTCAATTGTTTTAGGAAAGGCAAGGGAGAATGCGGATTACATCAAATAACCCTTGAAAGAGATGTTGTTACGGTAGGGGCGACCGGCGGTCGCCCTTCGGTTCCCGAGACACGAGAGCGACTCGCTTCCAAAGAATTGGGCGACCGCCGGTCGCCCCTACAGACATTATCAACCGCATTCGGCCAAACCAAACCTGAGATGGAAACAAACGATGGAGTATGATCCGGGCAGACATCACAGGCGTTCCATTCGTTTAGCGGATTTCGACTATTCTCAGGAAGGGGTCTATTTCGTTACCATTTGCACGCATGAGCGGGAATGTTTGTTCGGGGAAATACACGAAGGGGAAATGCAGCTGAATGACATCGGTTTGGCCGTGCACAACGAATGGTTGAAATCTGCAGGGATACGACGCGAAATCCATTTGGACATGTTTGTGGTGATGCCTAATCATATCCATGGGATTGTTTTCATCATACAGGATATCCCGACCCTCGTAGGGGCGACCGGCGGTCGCCCTCCGATTTGCGAGAGGCACCGACGGCCGTTTGTTCCCAAAAAATGGGCGACCGCCGGTCGCCCCTACAGACGCTTGGTCCACGCAGAGGTTCACTTGCAGCATTCATCGGTGGATTCAAATCCGCATGCACACAGATCATCAATGAATTTCGGCCTGACCGGTGGGCACTCTCTCTGGCAACGTAACTATTACGAGCATATCATCCGCAATGAAAAATCCCTGAATGCCGTTCGTGGATATATCCAGGCAAACCCCTTGCGATGGGCGGATGATCCAGATAATCCTAATTTCATAGGGAAAGAAGGAAGTTCGGCTCCATGACCCGTGCACTATTCATCAAAAAACTGTTAGGTGAGAGAAGGTTCGGCAGGGGCGCCCCTAGCGACGGATTGGGTCAACCACGAGGGTTGCTCTCTACTGCTATAAAGAAATCACAGGTACTCAACACTAAATCGTACCGTTGTACCTCCCCGCTGCGGCTCTCTGAAAGCACTCGGGCTCCGGCGAGAAGTCTTTCTCTATCATTGCATAGGCGCTGTGGTTATGGATGGATTCGAAATTCTCCGCCTCGATGCGATACCAGGGGAAGTTGTCCATAGCGCGGAGACGTGAGACAGCAGACCTCACTACGTCCTCGACGAACATGGGGTTCTCGTGGGCTCGTTCTGTGACGAATTTCTCGTCAGGCCGTTTAAGGAGCGAGTAAATTTCAGAGCTGACCGACGATTCAACGACCTCGATTATCTCCTCGATCCAGAAGAATTTCTTGAATCTGAGCTGAACTCGCACTATCCCACGCTGATTGTGCGCCCCGTAGTCGGAGATCTCCTTGGAACACGGACAAACGGTCATTACGGGAACTTCGACCCCAACGATGAGGTCGAAGGTCTCCGCAAGTGCCCCACTCATGAAGCACGTGTACGACATGAGGCCAGGGGTTGCCGTGACGGGCGCAGTCTTTTCTACAAAGTAGGGGAATTCTACATTCATGTGAGCGCTCTTGGCATGGAGCTTTCCTTTGATCTTTTCCAGGATCTCCTGGAACTTCTCCATGGAGATCTCTCCCCGAAACTCATTGAGAGCCTCTATGAACCGGCTCATGTGGGCGCCTTTAAAATCATGCGGGAGATTGACGAAAAGGTCGAAAAGCCCTACAGTGTGCTGTAATCCTTTTTTCCGGTCTTTAACCGAGATAGGATAACGCAACCCTTTTACCCCGACCTTGTCGATGGCTAGGTTGCGCCCATCAGGCAGGCTTTGGACATCAGGCATTGACAGAACATTCACTGGAGTTCTCCCTAAGTAGGTCATGACCGATATCGGTCATAAAGGGGGGTCAATTGAAAATCTCCCCGCTGTAGGAGATGGCCCGGCATTGCTTGAAGGCCATTTCAATTGATCTCTTTGAGGAAAGTAGCCCTCGAAGTATCTGATTCCCAAACTGAGACGCTGTGGAGCATCGCGGACTTATCGTTCAGTTGGCGGCCAATTTCATCGAAGAGACAGGCCGCGATATTCTCCGCGGAAGGCTCTATTCGGTCAAAAGGTTTGATTTCGTTAAGATAGGAGTGATCGAATCGCTCCAGCACGCTGTCGGTAGCTCTCTTGAGATCTCCGAAGTCCATGACCATTCCGTCTTCGCCAAGAGATGCGGCCCTAGCTTTAACGTGGACCTTATAATTATGCCCATGCAGGTGTTCGCACTTGCCCTGGTAGTTCCTCAAACGGTGAGCGGCGGAAAAGTTGGCTATGATTTCAACTTCGAACATAGGCGCATCTCCGCTGGTGTAACAGACAGTTGTTAATCAAAAACATTATAAAATAAGCAGAACATAGCGATTGTTTCAAGGAAAATCTAAAAAACCATTGACAACATGTCCAGGATAGGAATATATCCAAATTCACCACCCGGAAAACCGCATCGGGCCTGCGGTTTTTCTCTGGAAACCGTTTGCAGGAGTCTGTGGATGACACCTTTCCGATTCGGAACACCGATTATCATATCATATTTCGTTGCAAGTTTGGTCTTTCTTTCCCCTGTTGCTCAAGCCGATGACGTAATGCTTCGCAAGGCAGCGACTCCGTCTTCCTCTAGTAGTGTCCAAAATTACAAAGCCATCTCGCCTGACGACAGCCGCCACCCTGCGAAGAAGGGAAGAATCGGCCTTTCACCGGTCCCTTTCAAGCCCGAAAGATCGGACGGAAGCGACTCGGAACCTGTGGTGCGTCAAGGAAATTTCCCTGATATCAGAGGAGTTGTCAAGAAAGTCAACAGGTCTGTGGTCGCCATCCGTATGGTTGATCCGGGATCGTCATTTTCTCTCGGCCACCTGGGCTTTTCCGGAGATTCCGGCGGCAAAGCAATGGGCTATGGTTCCGGATTCATCGTTTCAGCCAATGGCCTCATTATTACCAATGAACACGTTTTGCGCAATGGGTCCCAAACCGAGGTAGAGCTTCTTAACGGCAAGAAGTTCCTGGCCAAGACTTTACACAAGGACAGCAAGAACGATCTCGCCTTGCTGAAGATAGATGCCAGTAATTTGCAACCGGTCGCACTTGGGGACTCCGAGGGTGTAGAACTAGGAGAATGGGTGGTCGGGATCGGCAACCCTTACGGGATCGGGCAATCGCTCATGATTGGGATTGTGAGCGCACAAAAGAGAACAATTCCCGGCGCCGGTTATCCCCCTCTGATCCAGATCGATGCCGCCATGAACCTGGGGAACTCGGGCGGTCCTCTCTTCAACCTGGATGGTCAGGTGATCGGGATCAATACAATTTTGTTGTGGAAGAGCCAGGGAATCGGATTTGCCACTCCCATCAACATCGCCAAAGAATTCCTCGAACGCAAGAACAGCCCTCCTGTCAAAGCCGCGTCCGCTTCCGCTCTTGGTCCCCTTGGGCCTGCTCCAGATGAACCTCGTTCGCTGCCCGCACCATTCAATCCGCTGGATCCGCCATGGAAGTTTCGGCGGTAAGTACTCTGTTTCGCAAGTTCGGTGACATATTCCGGCCGGTCCCTATTGGAGACAACACGAATACGTGACCTCATCTGCTGCGGCAACAGGCAGTAGGACCGGCATCCTGCCGGTCGGCGGGGAGAACGAATAACCGGCAAGATGCCGGTCCTACTGTGGAAATGGTACAACACTCGTGTAAGGCTACGCTAAGCACATTCCCGCATAAGCACATTAAGAGGACAATATGCCTACGTCTAAAGGATCGAAGAAGACTCGCGAGCTGAAGGAAAAGCTCGTGAATGAACAGACGCGCTCGTGGGACCACTTGGGGGAGACGGAGAAGAAGCAGGTATTCTCCTACGCGCAAGGCTACCGCGATTTTCTTAACCGAGCGCGCACCGAGAGATCAGCCGTTCAATCTTTTGTGGAATTTGCCTCCAAGAAAGGCTTCAAGGATTTCAACGCCGGAGGGAAAAATGTGAAGCGCGTATTTCATGCGCTACGGGGCAAAATCCTGGCCATGGCCGTCCTGGGGAAAAAGCCCATGTCCGATGGGATCAGGATCATCACCTCGCATGTGGATTGCCCGCGGCTCGACCTGAAGCCCAATCCTCTGTACGAGGATACGGGTCTTGCGCTCCTCAAGACACACTACTACGGCGGCATCAAGAAGTATCACTGGGTGGCGCGTTCCTTGGCCATCTGCGGCACGGTCATCAGAGGGGACGGCTCCACGGTCCAAGTAGAGATCGGCCTGAACCCCGAGGATCCTGTCTTCACCATACCCGACCTGTTGCCTCACCTCGCAAAAAAGCAAATGGAGCAAAAGGCCTCCGAATTCATGCCCGGTGAGAACCTTAACCTGATCGTGGGCGCTTGTCCCCTACGAGGATCGGGAGGCCGAGGAGCGTGTCAAGCTGGCAGTCCTCGATCTGCTGGCCCGGAAATACAACATTACGGAAGAGGATTTCACCAGCGCAGAGCTTCAGGTAATACCGGCAGAGCCGGCTCGAGACTCCGGATTCGACAGGAGCCTTGTGGCCGGGTACGGTCAAGATGATCGGGTCTGCGCCTATACCTGTTTCACAGCTCTCATGGATACCGAAAAACCCGAGCATACCGCGGTGGCGATCTTCTATGACAAGGAAGAGATCGGGAGCGAGGGGAACACGAGCGCCAAGTCGCGTGTCCTGGAAATGTTCGTCATGGACCTCATGCACAGGACAGGCGTTGAACCGACTTCCAGAAATCTTTATAAGGTATTTTTCAGCAGCAAAGCTCTCTCCGCAGATGTTACCGCGGCAATAGATCCGACGTACCCCGACGTGTACGAGAAGCGAAACAGTGCGCGGCTCGGCTACGGCATAAACCTCACCAAGTACACCGGGAGCGGCGGCAAGTATATGGCATCGGACGCGAATGCGGAGTACGCGGCCTGGGTTCGCAAGCTCTTCAATGACAACAACATCATCTGGCAGGCCGCGGGCCTCGGAAAAGTCGATGAAGGGGGCGGCGGCACTGTGGCCAAGTATTTGGCCAACGCTGGCGCGGACATCATCGATTGCGGGCCTGCAATATTGGGAATGCATTCCCCGTTGGAAGTCAGCTCAAAAGACGACGTGTGGATGTGCCACAAAGCCTTTAAGGCTTTCTTCAGTAGTTAGGACGGAAAATCCAAGACATGCCCGTTTGGGGGGCGGCTTGCGACTCGTTTCGAGAAGCAGGTCTGTCGAGTTGCAGTCGGCCATAAATTCATTACTCTGAAAATTATACCAAAGACCCAAATCGGAAAATATCCACGGAGTGGACTTCAGTCGATTTACATTTTGCGGCGTCTGCACAGCCATTTCGGCATTAAGCGGACACTCCGGCCAACGAAATTTACGCTCTAGAAATTAATTGCCTTGAAAGGGCAAAGTACTGTAAAGTGAAAATGAGCACGGTGGCCCGTTTAGCTCGCGCCTTAAAAAATTGAGCCCGCCTTGCGCGGAGCTCGTCGTCGAGCCGGGGGCTCCGTGCTCTCGCGGCCCCAATATGTATTCGCATTCAAGGCAGCAAGCTTGGGGGAACCATCTTTGTAAAAAGAAGGATACTCCAGGCCCCCTCCAACCACGCATTTAGCGTGGTAACACTGACCGGAGGTAGTCACTTATGGATCGCAATGTGTGCGTAGTCGCCGGGGGAATGTCCGAATGGGGGGTCAGAAACGGCAGTCAGAGGGACTTCTTCCAGGAAGCAGCCAAGGCCTGTTACGACGACAACCCCCAACTAAACCCCAAAGATATAGACGGATTGCTGGTCGCGTCCGCCTATACCGAGCGCACCTCCTACCAGACCCACTTGGCTCCACTGGTCGCCGAATATGTGGGAATCCAGCCGAAAAACATCTGTGCACGTGTGGAACTCCTTTGCGCCAGCGGCAGTTCAGCTATAATATTGGCCTTTGGTCTCATCAAGTCGGGCCAAGCTGACGTTGTCATGGTGGCGGGGGGCGAAAAGCTCTACACTCCGCAGAGGTGGGAGGTTTTCTACAGCGAACTTGCTTCAGTGGATCACGACTGGGATGGGATTCAGGGCCTCGGGCTTCCGCCACCTGTATTCGCTATGGTCGCGAAGCAACACATGAAGCAGTATGGGACGGCCAAAGAGCACCTGGCGCAGATTTCTGTCAAGAACCGCCGGAATTCCGCGAAAAACCCCAAAGCCCAGTTTCAGACACCGGTCACCATGGAAGAGGTCATGAGCGGTCGAATGATCGTGCCGCCGTTGACGCTTTATGACTGCTGCCCCATCACCGATGGAGCCGCTGCGGTCATCCTGGCCACGGAAGAGAAGGCCAAACAGATGACCGACAAGCCTTTGGTATACATCCGCGGGACGGCCCAGGCGTCGATCAACAATATGTCCGCGAACATGCCCAATTGGACCACTTGGGAAGCTCTAAAGATCGCGGCCGAGCAGGCCTATATGAAGGCCAAAGTGCAGCCCAAGGACGTTGACGTGGCCATGACCCACGACTGCTTCACCATTTCGGAAATCATCGAGATGGAAGATCTTGGGTTCTGTAAGAAAGGCGAGGGAGGTCCATTTGTCGGAGACGGCCAGAACGATTTTGGAGGCCAGGTCCCGACAAACACTGACGGGGGCCTGCTTGGATGCGGCCATCCGTTCGGCGGAACGGGAATCCGGCAAGCCATGGAAGTCACGCGCCAACTGCGTGGAGATGCCATCCAGCAGGTTCCTGGTGCGGCAATAGGCTTGACCCACAACCTCAGCGGATTCATAGCCGCTCACACCGTCCTTATCTACGGCAGGGAGGTCGCATGAGCACACCCGGAATCTCCGTCCTGGATGGAAAATATATGGCCACTATGGACCTGTTTCCACAGCAGTCCAAAGAGTTCAACCAGATTTACCCCTTTTACGAGCACTTGAAAGAGGGACGATTCACCACCACGAAGTGCAAGGATTGCGGTGCTGAGCCATTCCCCCCAAGGGTGCTCTGCCCGGAATGTTACAGCACCAACATGGAATGGATCGACTGGCCTACGACGGGCACTGTGCTCGAATTCACCGAGGAAGTCGTAGGGGTGCCGCTGGGTTTCGGCAAGCCCCCGATGATCCATGCCCTGGTTGACTTGCAGGGGAAGCTGAGCTTTTTTGTGCGCATCATCAACTGCAAGGAAGGTGAGCTGAAGGTCGACGACCAGGTCAAGTTGGCGGTGTTCGATGTAGATCCAGTCCCGCAGGAATTTGGCCGGGAAATTGTGGAGATGCCGCGAGTATGCTACGCCTTCGAGCCGGTCAAGTAGCCTAAAAGCCGCTGGTCGGGAGAAGGGCGGGGTGAGTTGCCCTTGGTATTTCTGTCGGCTTTCGCGTCGCATTGGCAGCCATGAGAATGGAGACCAAGCGGAGGCCGCGGGAGCGCTTAATTCGAAATAGGAGGTCGAACATGACGTTGGAATGGTTGCCTAGAGACAACAGCAGCAAAGATCACATCCTCATGGGTCCCGAACATTGGGGAACCGAGGCTCCGTGCACGGTCTACGAAAAGAAGCCGTTGACTTCGCCGGAAGGCAAAGCAATTGACGGACTCTACGTCGCATGGATTCGCCTGAACAATCCCAAGCAGTACAATTCCTACACCACAGAAATGGTCAAGGGGGTAATTGCCGGATTCTCGGCTGCCAGCCAGGACCGTTCCGTGGTGGCCGTCGTTTTCACCGGAACCGGCGACATCGCCTTCTGCACCGGAGGAAACACCAAAGAATATGCGGAATACTATTCCATGCGGCCCCACGAATATGGGGAGTATATGGATCTTTTCAATGGAATGGTAGACGCGATCCTGAATTGCAAAAAGCCTGTGATATGTCGTGTGAATGGCATGAGGGTTGCCGGCGGCCAGGAAATCGGAATGGCGTGCGATCTGGCCATTTCCAGCGACTTGGCCATCTTCGGCCAGGCCGGTGCTCGGCACGGTTCCAGTCCCGACGGCGGCTCCACTGACTTCCTCCCCTGGTTCCTATCGATGGAAGATGCGATGTGGAACTGCGTGAGTTGCGAGATGTGGAGCGCTTACAAGATGAGGGCCAAGAACCTGATTTCCAAGGCGATCCCAGTGCTCAAACAAGGGGATAAGTTCATACGGAACCCTCTGGTGATTACCGAAACGTACGTAGCTGACGGCGAAATCGTTTATGGCGAATTCAAGACCGGCGCGGCGGGAAAAGAAGCCAAGGAAATGATGAAAGAGCTTCCTAAGGACTTCGAGCTTCTGGACAAAGAAGTGAACAGGGTGGTTTGGACCTTTGCCAACCTCTTCCCCGGCTGTCTGATTAAGGCCGTTGACGGTATCCGAGCCAAGAAGAAATTCTTCTGGGATCAGACCAAGCTGGCCAACCGTCACTGGCTGATGGCGAATATGACTTATGAAGCGTATCTGGGCTTCAATTCTTTCAATACTAAGAAGATCACGGGCAAGGATGTCATAGATTTCATCCGGTGGCGTCAACTTATCGCGGAAGGGGCGCCGGCTACGCCGGAAAGCTTCGCCCAGGTAATGGGGAAACCACAGACATAAAGTTGAGCAAGTGGCTCTGTAAGCCGTTCCCCACTCTACATGGGAACGTCGGAATTACAGAGGTGCTTGGTGCTGCGCGAAGATGTAGGGCACGGCATGCTGTCCCCTTGCGGCTGAAGAATTCGGCCGCCATGTGGGTGATGCGGGCACGGCATGCCGTGCCCCTACCTATTAAACTGCGCCTCTCGACATATTGCTGCTGGCGAGAGAAGCGCGAGATGACCATCTGACCTGCTGAAGCCCGCTCATGGGAGGAAAGTCTGATGCAATACCGGCTGATTCAGTGTGAAGAGCATTTCGAAGGCGCTGTTTTCAAGATTATTCTGAACTCTCCCAAGGCCAACATAATGGAAGCCGCAATGCTTGGTGAGATCTCCGCCGCACTCGACGGATTGGGGACCGCGAAACACGTAAAGCTTATAGTTTTTGAAGGCGTGGGCAAGCATTTTTCATTTGGGGCCAGTGTTCAGGAGCATACCAAAGATAAAGCCGCAATGATGCTGAAGGCCTTCCACGGGGTGTTCTACCAGCTCGTAAGATTGGCCGTTCCTACTATGGCTGTAGTGCGCGGCCAGTGCCTCGGGGGAGGAATGGAGCTGGCCCTGTTCTGCAACTTTATTGTGGCCGACAGGACAGCAATGTTCGGCCAGCCTGAGATCATACTGGGCGTGTTTCCGCCTCCCGCGTCAGTGATGTTGCCGCGAAAAGTGGGGCAGTCTCATGCTGATGATCTGGTGCTCACAGGACGTTCCATTGATGCTTTAGAGGCTCATCGGATAGGCATGGTGAACATTTTGACCGACGAGGGGCAGGACGCATGGGAAGTGGCCTCCCAGTGGATCGAGAAGCACATCATCCCCAAGAGCGCTTCATGTCTTCGCATCGCCAACGAGGCGGTGCGGAATGACTTCTTCCGAAGGATCCGGGAAGATTTTCCCCGGATGGAATCCCTCTACTTGAAAGACCTTATGGAAGGTTATGATGCCAATGAGGGGATCAATGCGTTCCTCGAAAAGCGCAAGCCTGAATGGAGGAACGAGTAGGCGCGTAGGAAGAGGAAATTATTTGCCCCTGGGATTGTACCCGCTTGAAACACCACGATTCCCCACGGGCGACCGGCGGTTCTTATCGAAAACCCGCCTGCCTTGTCGGTACAAGCATGTCTTGTACAGTGTTTTGTCTCCTCGCAGCCTGATCACCAGTCGCTGGTTGGGGCAGCGCCCGCGGTTTTCAACTTCACAAGCCCTCCCTTTTCCCCTGTCTGGGCAAGGCTCCACTACCTCCTCGACGCGCCACAATTCGCCAGGATCGCAGAACTGGTCGTTCAAGTCTTCATTGTTCCCGAGGAACCTCAAGCCGGTAAGATTGGTCACCACAGCGCCGGGTCTCAGGCTCATGAATATGTTGATGCGGGAACCACAGCCTGGGCAGACCGCGTACGATCTCCCGATTGGGACTTTCTCGTCCCGCAGGTTAAGCAGGATACAACACTTTGAACAGGTTACTTCCACGTGATCACCTACGTTACAGCTTAATGCACGTGTCGCAATCCTGCAAATGTTTTTGAGTGAAAACGGCTGTTCTGTAAGATCGTGGTCTGTCGCGGAGCCGAGCTTTCTTCACTAAGGCTCAATTCTGTTGTCCACCGGACAATTAATGCTGATACGGTCAAGTGGAGCCGGTACTGGTTGGGGTAGCCGCAGTGACCGTCGGAGTAGTGGTAGCAGGCTCCGGATTTGCAGGGGGCGTCTGTGTTACTGTCGGAGTAGGAGTAACAGGTTGCGGATTAGCCGGAGCCTGCGGCGCGGAAGGGGTCATTATCTGCTCTATGGTAGGCTGTGGCAATTCATCCGCATCGACATCAAACCTGTCCCGAAGGGTTTCCATCTGCGTGATGAGGCTGTTGGTTTCTCTGAGCTGGGAATCAAGGTCAGAAAAAGCCTGTTGTATGAATTGCTTCCAGTCTTTCTGCATCCGGACCACAGCCTGGTCGGTCTCACCCTTCTGATCGGCCATTTGCTCGCGAAACCTTTCCAGGCTCTCAATTTGCCTGCTCAGATCTTCTTCGGAGCGTCTCAGCTGTTCGGCTATGCGAATTCTGGCCAATGTCATCTGGGAGCTTGCGGTTTCGCGTGCCCTTCTGATGCGTTCAACCTGGATTTGAAGGTCCTGTTTCATCTGGCTTATTGTTGAGTCGATGCCAATCGTCTCAGAAGCCTGGGCAGCCGTGCTCGCTGTCGCGATGACTGCCAGGACCAGGCTAAGCAGCAGAGTAGTTTTCATTTCTCCAACTCCTGGAGGGGTCGGATGGGAGGCCATCCTGGTATTTAAGACTATACCAGAAATAACAATATATTACAACAAATCATTAATGTAAAACATTAATTAATTGTGGTGATCCCTGTGTATTTAAAGGAAAGTTATGGATGGCGCGCAGATCAGATCCTCCACCGCAGATCTGAACCTGGTAAACTCCGGATAGAGGCTGATATTGTGTGACACGTACGCAGCCGTACGGGGAATCGACGACGAGTATCTGCCGCAGCCGCGAACAGACAACTGGTAGCCGAAGGTGCCTAGCGCCTTGATGTTTCGCTGGAGCGACATCACATCGAATATGTAGCGGAACCTGGTACGAAAACTTTCCTTTGTTTCGCCGATCTCGTCCAAATAAGCTGTCAGGAGTTCCTCGACCAGTTCCTCCGGCAGGGTAACGTAAGAATCGCGCAGCAGTGACGCAAGGTCGTATTGGGCAGGCCCCATTCTGGCATCTTGAAAGTCTAACATTACGAGGCGATTCTCGTGGAGTATCAGGTTTCTTGAATGGAAATCCCGGTGAGTAAAGATGCGGGGTTGAGCCGCCAAGGTCCTGCAAATGCTGAGGAAAAATTCTTCGAGTATTGAGGAGGCTGCTGCCGAAAGCTTTGTTTTGCATAGCCCCTCAACGAAATGGGTGAGGAAAAAGTGCATCTCCTCCATCAGTTTCGCTTCGTCAAATGCCAGGTCAAAGGCTCTGCAGCCCGAGGTAAGGTTGCTTGTGGCATGGCGCATCCTCAGAAGGAGCTTCACCGCCTCTCCGTATATCTCTCTAAGCTCGGCACGGGATGCCCGTTCCACCACGGATTCGAGGAGATTGTCACCCAAATCCTCCAGGACCACGATCCCCTGGTTTCTATCGTGCGCGTAGACCCGTGGAACAGGGAGACCTAGGGCTTCCAGGAATTCTTGAATTTCCAGGAACGCGGCCTCCTCATCTCTCCCTGGGTGGGGCTGGAGCATAATGATCGCGCTACCCTTGCCAGGGTAAAGAGCCCGGAAGTAGACACGCGTGGATGCGTCCCCGGCAAGCTTTTCTACTCTGTTGGGCAGGTCGGTTCCCCACGCGGCGGACAGCAACCGCTTTTCGACTTCCTGCTCGCGGTCAAGCAATAGGGACCTCCCCGTTCCGGGTCACGATTCTGTCGATGCAGTCACCCTCCACGGTCATGTTCGCTCCTACGATGGAGTTCCGGACCGAAGCGCGGCTTCTCACGCAGACTTCATCCCAGAGTATGGAGTTTTCCACGAAACAGTCGTGTTCCAGCACGCACCCCGGTCCCACGGACACAAAGGGGCGAAATGCGACGCGATCGTCCAGACTGGCATCCGGGGAGATGTACACAGGGAGAGTGGAAGCTTCCCGTTTGAACATGGCCTTCTGCGCTTCCAGGTACCGTCTTGGGTCCCCCAGATCGTTCCAATAGCCGTCAACAGGAAAGCCGTAGACATTCATACCGTTTTGCAGCGCATGAAGATAAACCTGATCGTTGATCTCATAGAACTGTCCCTCGGGTATGAATCGGAAAATCTCAGGTTCTAGGATGTGGACTCCAGTGAACACATAGGTTTCCGCGCGGGGGTTCCCACCCGGCCATATCCCTTTGAAATTGCGGAGATGCCCCTCCTCGTCGATGCGGATGGGAGAATGACGATACGGCGCTTGCTGTGGGTACAGGACCAGGGTAGCCAGTGCTTCCCGCTGCCGATGGAATGCTACAGCCTCTTTGAGGGGGAACTCCATCACGATGTCCCCATTAACCATGAGAAACGTCCCCTGGTCGAAGAAGGCCTCGTTGGCCTTGAGCCCGCCGGCGGTTCCCAGGATATGGGGCTCGTATGAGAAGGAGACAGGAAGGCTATCCCAAGGACCGTCCCGAAAAAGGTCTTCGATGGTGCGCGGAAGATGGTGCAGGTTCAGTCTGAAATCAGTAGCTCCGTGTTTCGCCAATTTTTCAAGCAGCCTTATTACCAGCGGTTTTCCGAGGAGAGGGATGGCAGGCTTCGCGCGTTCCAGGGTCAAGGGGCGCAAACGTGTGCCCAGTCCGGCAGCAAGGATCATTGCCTTCATGGCTTCTGTCTGTCTGTTCGGATGCTCTGTTTGTCGCGGTGACGTTCGAGCGCCAGATCTATGAGCTTGTCGATGAGTTCACTGTAAGGCAGACCTGTCGCCTCCCAGAGCTTGGGATACATGCTGGCTGAAGTGAAGCCGGGTAGGGTGTTGATCTCGTTGACCACGATGCGATTTTCCGGAGTGAGGAACATGTCGACTCTGGCCAGGCCGGACCCGTCAACGGCCCTGAATGCGGTCACGGCTGCTGACCGAGCTTCTTCCCTTATCGACGGAGAAAGATTCGCCGGGATGATCAGTTCGGCGGTATCGCGAATATACTTCTCCTCATAGTCGTAAAAATCCGCGTGAGCAATCACCTCTCCAGGTACGCTGGCCGTGGCCCGATCGTTTCCGAGCACGCTCACTTCCAGTTCCCGGCCGGGAATGCCGTCTTCCACCAGGATCTTTCGGTCGTACGAGGCTGCCAGAGCAACGGCTGCCTCAAAGCCGGAAGGGTCCGCAACTCGAGTTATTCCTACCGATGATCCAAGATTGGCGGGCTTGACGAAGAGTGGAAAACTGCCCTGTCTCATCCTCTCCAGTATGGCTGTTTTGCGATCCTCCCATTCCGATCGCAGGAACCAGAAGAAGGGTCCAATCTGTAGGCCGCTGTCGCGGAAAGCCCCCTTCATAAGGACTTTGTCCATTCCCACCGCAGATGCGAGCACTCCGCATCCGACGTAAGGCTACGTTAGCAAGATCGAGGAGCCCCTGAAGAGTGCCATCCTCTCCGAAAGTGCCGTGCAAAACAGGAAAAACGACGTCGAGAGGCAATGGCTCGGTTTGTCCGCCATCATGCATGCGGAGAAATCCCTTGTGCCCCGGATCAGGAGAAAAAAGAAGCCGGTCACTTTCCGACAGGTTTGGTTCCCGATCAAAGGAAGAGATTTCCGCGGGCCGTTGATACCATGCCCCTTCGTGGGTTATCAGGACCGGCGCCACCTCATACTTGTCTCTATCCATAGCCTCGAAGATGGAGCAGGCCGAACGCAATGACACCTCATGCTCAGCAGACCGGCCGCCGAAAATCAGCGCAACTCTGAGTCTACCGCTCGCCATGGGACCTCCTGTAGGACTCATCGTAACCCGGTCAATACACGATAATCCTGGTCAGTTCAAGCACGCATTGCGCCGAGGGATACTTCTCGTCTTTCATTTCGGCTCAAGTGATAATGATACGAATGTGCCTCCAAAGACCTAAATTGCGAGGGCGGCAGCCCGAAGCAATCTCCCACGCATAGCGGAACGATTGCAGCGCCCACAAAAGCGTGGTTGAAATAGATGCGGCATTAGGACTATAATGGCATAACCTCTGTGCCCAGACTGCGGCAGAGCCGTTTGACGATGAGTTACAATATAAGACGGAAGGGTGGTTCTGGATGGCTCTTCGAGTGCGATCCAAGATCTGGGTCGAAAACGACAAAGGCAAGCTTGTAATAGGTACCGGCAGAGTCCGAATTCTAGAGGCTATCCTTGAAGTCGGTTCCATGAATAAAGCTGCCAGGAAACTGAAACAGCCATTCCGAGCGGTTTGGGGCAAGATTAAGGCTACTGAAGAACGCTGCGGATTCAAGCTTGTAGAACGAACCAGCGAAGGGTCCAAGCTTACGCCGGAAGGTCTGGAACTCTTGTGGACATACACGCGGCTCAGGAACCGCTGCGAAAAGTTCGCGGACTCGCAGTTCGGTGAACTCTTCCAGGCCAAGCGGTCCGGTGGAAAGACTACAGAAAAAGACCAGCTCTGATACGAATGGGAAGGTTTTGTGGCAAAAGGCGGCAATGAATCCAGTCCGGAATTGACCGTCGCGGTTTCCGGAAAACGCTACAACAAGGGCGTTTTGGAGCCCAAACTAATCCATCTTGCCAAAGAATCCCCGTACACTCTTTTCCTCAACGATCGCGAGATCCTCTCCATCTCCACTCTGCCCACTCATTTACGAGAGCTTTTTGTCGGCTTCCTTGTTTCAGAAGGGGTATTGCTGAAACCCAAGGAAATCAAGGAATGTGAGGTCGATCATAGCAGCAAGCTGGTGCGGATCGAACTGGACGTTCCGCGGAAGCGACTTGCCAATGTCGAGCGCAAGGGGATGCTGACTTCAGGATGTGCGGGTGGGATGGTTTTTTCCGTCCAGGCCGCAACCATGCCTCGACTTGACAGGCCCAAGCTTCTGACAATCTCCTCCTCATCCGTCTTGAAGAGAATGTACGAGCTGGACACCTATCCCGGTATTTACGCCATCACCCGTGGCGTACATGCGGCTTCTGTAGCCACGTTGTCTGAGACCCTGGTTATCCTCGAGGACTTGGGACGCCACAACGCGGTGGACAAAATCGTTGGGTACTGTTTTCTCAATCAAATAGAAACACAGGACAAACTCCTTTTGACCACAGGGAGGATCACTTCGGAAGTCCTGATCAAAGCGTCCAGAAGCTATTTCCCCATAGTGATCTCCCGCTCCAGTGCAAGCTCCATGGCTGTGGCTATGGCCAAGCAGTCCAAAATCGACGTCATAACGTACGTGAGAGCAGGGCGCTTCAACTACTTTCCCCACGGCGGCACGGAACTGACCGAAGAATGAAAGAGAAAGAGAGTGGCAGAGGGAGGAGAAGTTTCCGGGGGAAGACTTTTTTGTGCAAAAAAGGGTTTTCCCCCGGACCCCCTTTCAAAAAACTCTAATTATTTTGGGTTGTAGATGATTTGGGTGATTGCCGGTGATTATCGGGAGGCTGAACCGCCCCGTTCTGTTCTCTCGGTACGAGACTCGGCCTCGTGCGGCCGGGCGCGCTTGTATCGGAGGCTTGCCGTGTGCCCACATTCCGAAAAATCTGGCCCCATGCGCCGGCCCGCTTGTATCGGAGGCTTGCCGTGTGCCCACATTCAGAAAGTTTGTTTTTGGAGGAGATGCCGGGGGGAACTTTTCTTAAGAAAAGTTCCCCCCGGCATCCCTTGCTATCCCGTTGCTTCGGCTTCTATTTTCTCAACGCGCACTGCGCAGACTTTGTATTCGGGTATTTTGCAGATCGGGTCGAGAGCCGGGTTGGTCAGGACATTCGCGTTGGCTTCCATGAAGTGGAAGCTCATGAAGATCATGCCGGGTTCTACGAGGTCGGTCAGGAGCACCTTGCTCACAACTTCCCCGCGTCGGGAAACGATCTTCGCGTACTCATGATTCTTCAGGCCCAGCTTTTCCGCGTCAACTGGGTTTATTTCCACATGCCCTTCCGGCATTTCTCCGTGGAGAGTAGGGGAGTTTCGCGTCATTGTTCCTGTGTGGTAATGCGGGAAATATCGACCCGTAGTGAGTTGAATCGGAAACTCGTCATCGATTAGCTCTTCCGGCGGCCTGTACTCTATTGCATGGAAGAGCCCTCTTCCTCGGGTAAAACGCTCTGTGTGCAGGACCCGCGTGCCCGGATGATCAGCGGACGGGCAGGGCCAGGGTATCCCGCCCTTCTCAAGGCGTTCGTAGTTGAGGCCCGCATAGCTCGGGGCCACTGTCGCGATCTCGTCGAAAATCTCGCTGGGGGATTCGTAGCTCATGGGGACGCCCAAACGGGTTGAGATGTCACAAATTATCTGCCAATCGGGTCGAGCTTCACCCACAGGTTCCACTGCTTTACGGACCCGCAGGACCATTCGTTCTGTATTTGAGAACGTGCCGTCCTTTTCCGCGTACGAGGCCCCGGGCAGGACCACGTGCGCCAGCTTTGCAGTGTCAGTAAGGAATATGTCTATGACCGCGAGGAACTCCGCGGATTCGAGCGCATGTTTGACATGGTTGGAGTCCGGATCACTACCGACGGGATTCTCTCCCAGGACCATCATGCCCTTGACGGAGCCGTCTTCCAGCCCGTGCATCATCTCCATTATGGTGTAGCCGACTTTGTCGGAGATTTGCGCGTTCCAAGCGGTCTCGAACTTCTTCTTGTTGTTCGCGTCCGTGACGGCCTGATAAGCCGGATACACGTTCGGGAGCCCACCCATGTCGCAGGCACCCTGCACGTTGTTTTGGCCTCTCAAGGGGTTCACACCTGCAGAAGGTTTGCCCACATTCCCCGTCATCATGGCCAGATTGGCCAACGACTTCACATTATCCACACCGTGGGAATGCTGAGTGATCCCCATCGCATACAGGATCGATGCTCTTTCCGCCGAGGCGTATGTTTCCGCTAACCGGATGATGTCCTCAGCAGAGACACCGCTAATTTCAGAGACCCTTTCGGGAGTATAGCCTCTTGAGCAGTTCTTCCAGCTTCTCAAAACTCTCGGTACGCTCTTCGATGTATTTCTTGTCGTGGAGGCCTTTCGACAGGATGACATTCATTATCCCGTTGATAAGAGCAACGTCCGAACCCAGGTTTTGCCTGACATGGATGTCCGCCATATATGTGAGCTGGATTTTTCGAGGATCCGCGACTATCACCTTGGCCCCTTTGGCTTTGGCCCGATAAATTCTGTAGGCCACTAACGGATGGGCTACCGTAGTGTTGGATCCGATTATGAAGATGCAGTCTGAATCCTCGATCTCAGGGATCGAGTTTGTCATGGCCCCACTCCCGAAAGCGGCGGCAAGACCTGCCACCGTAGAGGAGTGTCAGAGACGGGCGCAATGGTCTACATTGTTGGTTCCAAATCCCACGCGGCAAAGTTTCTGGAAGAGGTAATTTTCTTCATTGGTGCACTTGGCGGAGGTCAAGAAACGCTAGGCTTTCGCCCCCGTGCGCGGCCTTTATCTCTTTCAGTCTGGTAGCGGTAAAATCGAGTGCCTCGTCCCACGAGACCTCCTCGAGTTTTCCATTCTTGCGCATGAGGGGCTTGGTGAGCCTGTTGGGGCTCTGGACGAATTCATGAGCATTCCAGCCCTTGATACACAGTTTGCCCCGGTTCATGGGATTAGTCTTGGAAGGAAGCGTTCCCAACAGCGTTCCGTCCATGACCTCCAGCAGCATTTCACAGCCGCATCCGCAATAGGGGCAAGTGGTTCGGACGAATTTCAGATCCATAGTCTTCTCCTGGGACGTGAAGGAAACCGGCTTTTTCCTCCTGGAAAAAGTCTATAGCCGTAGCGGTTGATCCGGAAATACGATGGGGATTGTGCGAGGAGTCCTCTGGATCATATGCTCCGCGCTCAGGTTGGCGTCAATCAGCGAGCACGCTAACTTGGCGACCATCGAGAGCCGGAACGATCAACTCGGACCCACCCGCAGAGGTGGGCATATCAACAACCAGTTTCAAGCCCGCCTGCTCAGATTCCTAATCATTGTAACTGTAACATCACGTGAGGACGGAATCAAGGTGGAACCACACAAGATCGTAATGATTATGTCACGGGGTGACAAAGGACAAGCCGGTATTCCCGGCGCCTTTTCCGCTCCGTTCAAAATTCCCCTGAGTCCCTCTTTAGAAAACGGGGAGAAGACCAGCCCTACACCGCGGCCCCCATTTTGCAAATGGATTATTCTCTTGGGTTCGATATGGTGTGGTATAGTACAAGTTGCATTCCAATCAGTCGTGCATTATCTCTGTGTGAATCGGGTGAAGTGGCTCGTGCAGGCACTGTGTGCCAACAAGGCCCAAATGCGTCACCTTGGTTTGCTAGGTGGTAGCGGCGATGTAGCCTTGGTTGAGCGTGGCTTGAATCTGTCAGGATAGTTCCTGACATGGATGTGCGAGGGAGTACATTGCAAATGGATGATGCGAAGTTGCTCACCGCGGCAGTGGAGCAGAGTTCGGAAGGCATCGCAGTGACGGACCTGGCGGGTTCATTTATCTTCATAAATCAAGCCTTTGCCGACATGCACCGATATCAGCCTGAAGAACTGATTGGAAAGCATATGTCTATCTGCCACGGCACACAGGACATGATGAGCCTGGTTGCCGCAAGGCGTTACATCGTTCAGGCCGGGGAGTTTAGCGGGGAGACGCGTCATCTGAGGAAAGATGGGACCTGTTTTCCGGGCCTGTTACAGGGATCCCTGGTCCGAGACGGCGACGGCAACCCAGTGGCAATCTTTATAGCGCTCCGAAACATAGCAGACATCAAGAAGACTGAGGAGGCATTGCAGGCCGGGGCCGACAAGTTGACCGAATATTGCCGATCCCTCGAAGCACAGCTCACCGAGTGTGCCAAGAATCTTGAGCGCTCCCGGAAAGAGGTCGAGAGGTACGGCGAAGAAGTCAAAGGGGCTAATGAAGCGCTTAGAGTTCTTATCGGCGGCATTGATCAGCAAAAGAAATCCGTAGAAAAGGCGATCCAAGACAGTTTCTCACTGACCGTAAAACCTATATTGGAGCAGCTCAAGACCGAGGCCCTTCCCAACCGGGTGGCAGACCTCATTGATTTGCTCGCCGGCAGTCTCGACAACATAGCCGATCCCTTTGCAACGAAGAGCATAGGAAACGGTTGCTTGTTGACCTTGCGTGAGATGCGGATATGTGAGCTGATCTCGTCCGGGCTTACGTCGAAGGAGATAGCAAACATCATGGGGGTATCTCCACAGACCATTTTTTTTCACAGATCAAATATTCGCAAGAAACTGGGACTGACCGGAACTGCGAACGAACTGGGAACGTATCTGCGGCAGAAAGCTTGGGGCTGACGGGGCCGTTGATGCCAATTGGCGGCAAAACCAGCACTGATCTGGGGACCAGGTCAGTGGCACCCAGGTTTCTAACAAGCGTACACTAGATTGAGTCGCAAGAAGCGGTTTTCCCGAGGAAAGGCGGTAATGTAGAGGTGTCCCGCGGGACGCGGGATGCGCCCACAGTAGAAACGTGGAACCGGTTTCAAAATGATCTCTGGAGCGAGTCTTCGCGTAGGGGCGCCGCTCGCTGCGCCCTGATTTAGGGCGGTTCGCGAACCGCGCCGTACAAGACCCACATCATGTCCTAGCCGAATTTCTGTTTTTGAAACAGTCCCCGTGGGGCTGCGCCTACGGAATCGTGGTAGAGGGCAACATTCCTACAGAGCCGTCCCGCTTTTGTCACCTGTTTCTCGGTGACCTGGTACGAATCAATACTGCAGCCCAAAGGAACCTAATGGGGTAGATGACCTACCCAATTTGCCGCCAACCTTCACATATTGACAATCAATGGCTGGTTAAGCCATCATAGCGTCATTCAAAGCCGGCTCAAAATGAGCCGCATTTGTTTGGACAATATCAAGGGGGCGGAGCCTCTTTTTAGTCTTCTAAGCCATTCTGAAGGTCAATAAGTTCATTAATCCACTTTCACATTCCATACGTACTTTACCCATTCGCTGCCGTAGCGGCCTTCGGCAACAAGGCGCAAAGGAAAACCGTGCTTTCGCGGCAGTGTTGTCCCGTTGACCTGATATGCCAGAAAGAGCAGATCAGACCCCGCGTCATTGAGTGAGTACCTCTCCACCTTTTCGTAATTGCCCCGAGGACCTCGTAATGTGACGTAAGCAGCATCATCTTTGACCTGGGCCCTCTTCAGAAGCTCACGTATGGAGATTCCCTTCCACGTTCCGTTGTTCACAAAGACACCCGGACAGACCAAAAGGACCGTCTTTTCGATTGAAGGCAGATCAAGGATTTCCGAATACTTCAAACTGAGAGGCTTCTCGACCTTTCCATCAACAACAAGCCGCCATTCTTCCAGATCCACCTGGTAGTCGTCGAGACCCATCGTTCCAAACTCAGCCAGCGGTGTCACATCCATGTTGCTGGAATCCAGTTCCGCAGGATTTTTGTCAATAAAGTTTTGTCTGCTGGCCCCGCGCGGGATTACAGTTTTCTTGGCATAGGCCCAGACGCCGTTTACCCCCGAGAAGAGAGGCTCCAGAAGCAGAGCGAAGAGAGATAAAGCTTTGAGGGTAAACCCTATGAAGGTTCGTCGTGTAAGCATCTTTGTTCCGTCCCTATCAATAGTTCACCGCAGAGATCGCGGAGAACGCAGAGAAATCGGACTCCACTGTTTCTCTGCCAAGTAAGGCACAGGCCCTGCGGGCACGTTTCATTTGAGATGTGTGTCGGCCAGGGAAATCATCCGGATGACCGAGTGGTTTCATTTGAAGTTTTTTCGCCTCCACGGTCTCGGCGCCCTCTGCGGTGAATCTTCTTCCCCACCGAACGTTTACAGCCTCTATCGCTGCCAACTCAGCCAGTGGGCAAAAAGCCTCTTCACAAAGGGAGTGAGACGCGTGCGGTTGTAAGCGTCGGCCACTTGTTTGACGGCCTCTGCCTGAGTGGGATAGGGATGGATCACCTCTGAGATAGTTTTCAGCCCAAGCTTCCCAACCATGGCAAGGGTTATTTCGCTGATCATGTCCCCCGCGTGAGCAGCCACAATGGTTGCTCCCAGGATTTTATCCGTCCCTTTCTCAGCATGTACCTTTACGAAACCTTCTTCTTCTCCGTCGGCAATAGCGCGGTCCACATGGGTGAACGGCCTGAAATAGGTATCAACAGCTATTCCTCTCCTCTTGGCTTCTTCTTCATAGATCCCCACGTGAGCAATCTCAGGGTCCGTGTATGTGCACCAGGGAACTGTGAGGGCACTCAATTTCTTGGATCCTCTGAAAAGAGTGTTTTGAATGACGATCCGGGCTGCTGCATCGGCCATGTGGGTGAACTTGTAGTTCATGCAGATGTCACCCGCGGCATAAATATTCGGATTAGTAGTCTGCAAGCGGTCGTTCACCACGACCCCCCGTCGACCGTCGTATTGAACATCCGCAGCTTCCAGATTGAGATTTTCGACGTTGGGTACACGCCCCGCTCCCACAAGAATCTCGTCCACGACGGCAGAGCCGGGCTTGGAATTCACCTCGTAGTGTATGATTTTGTCACCATTTTCACGCTTTACCTCTTTGAGGTCGGAATCCAGGATCAGGGCGATTCCTTCTTCCATGAACTTCTTCTGCACTATTTCCGCGGCGTCGGCATCTTCTCTGTCCAGTATGTGCGTATTCCTGTGAAACAGGACGACTTCACATCCCAGACGGCGGAATGCCTGAGCCATTTCGCACCCAATGGGGCCGCCGCCAATTACTGCAAGACGCCGGGGACGTTCCGTCAGTGAGAAGACGGTCTCGTTGGTAAGAAAACCTGCTTCGGCCAAACCAGGGATCGATGGGTTCAATGCCCTAGCGCCCGTGGCGATAACAGCTTTCTTGAACCGAAGCGTCTTGCCTCCCACCACTACAGCCTCCGGACCGGCAAAGCGAGCGTGCCCGAGAAAGACATCGACACCGAGATCTTTGAAGCGCTTCGCGGAGTCGTTGTGGCTGATGCGGGCCCTGAGGCGGCGCATGCGTTCCATCACTGCGGAAAAATCGACTTCGACGCCGGGCGGGACCTTTATGCCGAAACCGCGTGCTTCATGAATCTCGCCATACACCCTTGACGAGCCTATCAAGCACTTTGAGGGCACGCAGCCTACGTTCAAGCAGTCGCCTCCTAGCAGGAACTGCTCCACCAGAGCCACTTTCGCGCCCAGACCGGCAGCGCCCGCGGCCGTGACCAGTCCCGCCGTTCCAGCGCCTATCACCACGAGGTTGTATCGCTCGACAGGTTCAGGATTGGTCCAATCCGGAGGATGAACATTGGAGACGAGTTCCCGGTTATATTCGTCTTCCGGAAGGACCCGTAGAGTCTCTGTCTCGGCAGGGTCTGTTTCTGCGGCAAATTGTTCTCCTGTCGTTGCGGCTGTTTCCACGCCTTTCAGGCTCTTTTTGGCCAAACGCGTCACGAAGCCGGCCACGAGAATCGTTGCGACCAGCCCTATCCAAAAGAAGACCTGCCCCGCGATCCCGCTCTCGACGTTGCCCGCGGCCACATCGGCAATCGAGCGCGCAGCCGATCCGAAGTAGACGTACATCAAACCCGCGGGCAGCATACCGATCATAGAAGCCAAAGCGTAGTGCTTGAAAGAGACCTTAGTCAGGCCGAGGGAATAGTTGAGCAGATTGAAAGGGAAAACGGGGCTCAACCGCAGCAGGAACACAATCTTGAACCCTTCGCGGCCAACAGCCTCGTCGATGGCATTGAATTTGGGATTGCCGGAGACTTTCCGTGCAACCCATTCACGCGCAAATGTGCGACCCACGAGAAAAGCGGCACAAGCCCCGACAACTGCCCCCGTCCATGCGGTTGCCAGCCCCAAAGGCACGCCGAAGAGAAAACCGGCTCCCAGCGTAAGCACTGAACCTGGAAGGAAAAATACGGTCGCCACCACGTAAAAGGCGACCACGAAGACAGGTCCCCACGCGCCCAGACCTTGCGTCCACTCCAGCACGGCAACCATGTACTGCTTGAGCGGCAAGAGCCATAATGCCGCAACCAGAGCACATATAATTACCACCAAGACTATCAGCTTGACGACCTTGGTCGCATTATGGACCTGCGGTTTGACTTGTTGCTCGGCTGAGTTATCCACGCTGCCTCCTCGGAATAGGGCCCTTAACCAGTCTTGCTGCGCCTATTGCTTTTCATTCAGCGACCAGTCGTAAGGCAAATAACTGATGGAGTATCCGCCCGTTTCCAAATAAGATTTCACGTCCTGATCAACATAATTACTCGCGAAGTTCAATACAGCCCGTTCCGTTTCCCCTTTGCCCGGGAATCCCTTGCTGCTCCCGTAAGCTTTGACGAAATCTCCCCCAAACCACTTGAAGATAGACGAAAGATAGACCCGACCTTCCTCGCGGTCCACGCGAAATTTTCCCGGGTCCTTGAAGAAGCGTCTCGCCTGATCGTCAAGCTGGGATTCAAGTTTGGCCGAGATGTAGGGTTCATTTCTAAGGGGCGGACACCCCAGGGCCGCGCACACTAGGGCCACGTGAATCCGCGGCTCGTCAAATTGGGACCGGAGAGTGTCGTGTTCGATGTTATCCAGTGTCATATTGCCCCCCATTACCGGAAACTGGATCTCATCCCACACGCCCTTGATCTGCCTGATGCTGTTTTGAGGAAATCGCAAGGCACTAAAGAAACGATGCCTTGATAGGATAATTGTCGATGATTACCCGAAGAGTAAGGGCGTTGTACGCATTAATCCAGAACGCGATCTTTTCTTTGTCCGACCATTTGCCGAAGACTTCAGGGTCCAGGGCCGCCAAAGATGACACAAAGGCATCCAGGCCCTTGCGATCCGCTTTGAGGCCTGTGTAATTTACTATCCCCTGACCATCGACGTGCGCGCTGAGGGTTTTTGCATAGCCATCATAAGAAAACCCTGCCGCAAACGCCAGGGGCGGCTTCAACAAGCCGGACTGATCCACCGACAAGCAACTGTCTATCGCGACCGCCAGAGTCATTGTCAGAGCGGCATGAAGGAGGCGCCTGAATGCCATAATTGAAGCCCCCTGATCGCAAGGTCAGCCGGTAAGACCACCCGGCACTGCCCCGCCGGTAATTAAGGAGTGTCTGGACCTGCCAGGAACTCTTTGCAGTGCTGAATATTATCCAATGTTCTTTTCAGGCCTTTCATCTCCATTTTTAATATTGTGCAGGATTATTGGCAAGAAGCAAGGGCTCGCTGTCCGCGCAGACAAACCTTCAGTCACTGGCAGGGTGAACATGCGGTAAAGCGAGGCGTCTGGCAGCCTCTTGTCATTGCGAGGAGTGGAAGGCAATTTCCGTCTTTCCTGGTGCGAGATTGCTTCGCTGCGCTCGCAATGACATCCTCGCAGAGAACCTCAACCACCATGAGACTGAATGTTCACTTTGCCGCTGAGAAAATCCTTTTCAATGAAATGCGCGGCGGGTATTTTGGAGAGTCTCGGGGCTGGGGGATTTGCCAACAGGCACCCGCTCTTTCATCAAAGAATCTCAAACTTGTCAGTCTTCGAAGAAAAGCGAGGCAGGCGTGAAGGATCTATTTGGGCCGTCATCGGTAGTGGTTATAGGCGTATCCACCAGGGCGCAGAACCTCGGGAAGGAGATCGCCAGGAATCTCTTTGAATTCAGATATTCAGGTGTGATCCATCTTGTGGGCGCGCACGGTGGAATTCTCTTCGGCCGCAAAATTCACCTGTCCCTCGATGAAATATCAGAGCCAATAGATCTGGCTGTGATTCTCACTCCTGCCAACACTGTCCCAGAAATCATGGAGCAATGCGGGCGCAAGGGCATACGCCGCGTCATCATCGAAAGCGGAGGCTTTGGTGAGTTCGGCGATATGGGCAGAGAACTGGGCGCCCGATTGAAGGCAATCGCCGAGAGATACGATCTGCGCTTCATAGGCCCCAATTGTATCGGCATAATGAACTCGTCGAATGGTTTGGCAACGCCTTTCACGACCATGGAGAACGTGTTCCCACGCGGAGGAGTGGGCATAATAGCGCAAAGCGGGGGCGTAGCGCTGACTTTCCTCAATATGTTCCACGGGGAGCAGTTGGGTTACAGCAAGTTCGCCGCGATCGGCAACAAATTGAACATCGATGAAAACGACCTGCTGGAATACTACGTTGAAGATCCCGAGACCAATGTGATCTGTCTCTATCTGGAATCAATCCAAGATGGAAAGCGCCTCATCGACATTGCCCGCCGCTCGCCCAAGCCAATCGTGGTACACAAATCTAATATCGGGTCACTCAGTCAGGTGATTGCTCAATCGCACACGGAAGCACTCGCTAACGACGATCATGTCTGTGGATGCGGCTTTTCGCCAAGCGGGGATGGTAAGATTCAGGGATATGCAGAATTACCTGGATTTCGTGAAAATACTCCAGTTGCCCAAGATGAAGGGGAGGAACCTGGCAATTGTGTCCCGCTCCGGCGGGCATGCGGTAATAGCCGCGGACGCTGCGTATCTCTACGATTTTCACTTGCCGCCGTTTGGTGGTGATTTCCTGGCCGAAATCCGCAAACATCTCAGGGCGGATGTGATACGGCTGGCCAACCCTCTTGATCTGGGCGATCTATTCGATTTTGACGTTTATCTGCGCATTATCGAGCATACCCTTCGGCAAGAAAACGTGGACGGGATATGCTTCCTGCACACGTATTTCGCCGCAATTGAGGGTGAATCATCGCGAAAACTGCTTCAATCCGCGGCCGCGCTTTCAGAAAAATACTCAAAACCAGTTGCCTTGTGCGTATCAACCGAGCAGTCAGAGCTTTCGCGCCTGCACAAAGAGTTCGAGTTTCCTATTTTCTTAAGTCCGGAACGTGCCATACTCGCTTTGGATACCTCGATCAAGAATCAAAAGCACAGGCTTGCCATGTCGGCTGATCAGGGGATCTCGCGGCCGGAACCTCCGGCGGACGACGGGGCCATAGCGGCAATTATCCGTGGTGTTACCGAAGCGAGCCGCCAGCCTCTGTTGCACGAAGCCCTGGACATCGTCAGCGGCTATCGGGCTTCGGGTCCCGGAATACCGGACAATCAAGCAAACTCGAGCAGACCAGCGCGGCACTCTCCGGCATGCCGGGGCCGTATGCCGTCAAAGTTATTGCGGAAAGGGTTTCCCACAAATCCGACCAGGGCGGGGTAAAGCTCGGATTGTCTGATAGCCCTGCGGTTCACGCCGCGGTCTCGGAAATGCTGAAGAGCTTCGGTTCGTCCCCGGACGCGCGGTTATACGGTGTGCTGGTTCAAAGGATGGCCGCTCGATCACCCGGCTCATTGGAACTGATTGTGGGCGGGAAAAGAGACCCCAATTTTGGACCGGTAGTCCTGTTGGGACACGGAGGCATTTTCGTAGAGGCTTTTGGGCAGACGTCTCTCCGAACAGCTCCACTTTCCACTGGAGAAATAGATGAAATGATTGAAGAACTCCCTGGTTCGGAAATCTTCAAAGGACGTGCGCGGCCAGCCTCCGATTGACAGGGAAGCGTTAAAGGATGCAATCCTTCGCGTCGCCCATCTCATGGTTCACTTCCCTGAAATCGATTCAATAGACGTCAATCCACTCTTGGTATCGAGTTCAGGGGTCCAAGCCATCGACGCACGAATCTTCCTGAATGCTTGAATGCTCAAAATTACCGGAGCGTCGAAAATCCCGTCGCTTTCCTCCCGCAAGCTATCGGAATTTACCGGACATCAGGGAGCGGAAAGTCCGCTCCCAATTCCTTGACCCTTTTAGCCGCCGATATCGCCTGGAGAGACGTCCTGCCAGACGTCGCGATACATTGGCTTGAATCCGGTGAATTTCTCTCCAAACTCAAACTTTTCCGGCTCCACGCCGGTCGCGCATGATGACTTCACCTGCCGGATTCTGTCCTCGAATTCCTCTAAGATCATGTGCAGTTCGTTAACGTGAGGATAAACCTTCGACTTGTCGCCCGTTTCGGCTCTGTCGAACTTCCGCACAACGTCGTCGAACTTTGCACGCCAGCCTGCCAGTTCTGTTGCGAGGTTATCGCAATATCGTTCAAATTCCATGGTCTTCACTCCTCATCTCTTCAATATTGTGGGCGTGCACAGCGACTCCGCGCCAAATTCCTGCAATCCAGCCTTGCAACTCCTTATAGCGTCTGAAATTCGTGCCACCTATTCCTTTGGTTGCCCGACTTATTTGAAGCCTCCGAGGTTGAGGTTCTGTAAATTCTTTCGGGCGTACCAACCGTCTGCGAAACTCACTGGCAATGCCGCTTCTCGTACCTCCAAGTCTTTGCTAAAGACGTTAAGGTGTCATTTGCGATTGTCAATGCGATCGACCCGAAGAATTTTCACTACTGGCGCGGTTTTCCCTAAAAGATGGCGCCAATAGCCCAGGAGTATATACAGAATGTCTATTTTACCGCAGAGGCCGCGGAGATCGCAGAGCAGAGTTCATAAACTCTTCTCCGCGATCTCCGCGGCCTCTGCGGTAAAATATTTCCTGTCTTCCTGGGTGGAGCCCCAACATGACTGAATGCTTGGCTGCAACTTTCGCTACCATTGAGACGGTGCCCTGGGTTGGGTATAATCCGGGGGCGTCTGTGCACGAATCGAGAATTCCTCAAGGAATCCAATATGCCCCACAGAATTGAAGTCTCTTTGAAGCCGTCTTTGCCTGACCCTGCCGGCCGCAGAATGTCCGCACGGATCGCCTCGGACCTCGGGTTTATCGTGCAGAATCTGCGCGTGGCGGACGAATTCATCATAGATCGCGATTTGAACCCCGGCGATCTCAAAGTGATCGTGGAAGAGGTATTTCAGGACCCTGTCATACAAGACGCGGTTATCGACGAGCCGCTAAAAATACCATTTGACTGGCTCATCGAAGTCGGCTTTCGACCCGGCGTAACCGACAACGTGGGGCGGACGGCACGCGAGGCGGTGGAAAGGGCCTTGGGGGTAAAATTCCAGAGTGAGGAAGGGCTTTACACGCGCAAGCTCTATTTTATTCAGGGGGGGATAACCAAGGAGCAGGCCGACACCATAGCCAAAGACCTCCTCGCAAACGATCTGATCCAGACCCGCACCGTCTTTGCTCCAGGCGACGACCGGAGCGCAATCACGGTCCCCCGCGTGACCTCCCGTTCCCAGGCAGCAATACGCAGGATAAACCTTGACGTAGACGATGAGGAACTCCTGCGCATAAGCAAGGAAGGCGTGCTGGCGCTCAGCCTGGAAGAGATGCGTGCCATAAGGGACTATTACGGGTCCCCGGCGTTCCTGGAACGGAGGGTCCAGGCGGGCCTAGGCCCTGAAATCACCGATTGCGAACTCGAAGTGCTGGCTCAGACCTGGTCCGAACACTGCAAACACAAGATCTTCAACGCGTTGATACAATACCAGGAGGGGGGCACATCACGGGAGATCGACAGCCTCTTCCGAACTTGCATTCAGGCATCCACCGAAAAGATTCGTGCCGAACTCGGAAAAAACGACTTCTGTCTCTCTGTGTTCAAGGACAACGCGGGAGTCATCCGCTTTGACGAGGAATGGAACCTGGTGGTCAAGGTGGAGACCCACAACTCCCCGTCTGCTTTGGATCCGTACGGCGGCGCGCTCACCGGCATAGTTGGTGTGAACCGAGATCCTTTCGGCACTGGAATGGGCTCGCGTCTGATCTTCAACACAGACGTCTTCTGTTTTGCTCCACCCGATTTCAAAGGGACCATTCCGCCCAGGCTGCTCCACCCGCGTCGTGTCTTCGAAGGCGTGAGGGAGGGAGTCGAGCATGGAGGGAACAAGAGCGGCATCCCCACGGTCAACGGCGCGGTGGTGTTCGATGACCGTTATCTTGGGAAGCCGCTTGTGTACTGTGGCACCGGCGGCATTATGCCCGCAGAGATTAATGGCCGGCCGGGTCATGTGAAGCGCGCCCGGCCCGGCGACCGCATTGTTATGACGGGCGGCCGCATCGGCAAGGACGGCATCCACGGAGCCACGTTCTCGTCGGAGGAACTCCACGAAGGGTCACCGGTCAGCGCAGTTCAAATCGGCGACCCCATCACTCAAAAGCGGATGACAGACTTCCTGCTCGTGGCTCGCGACCGGGGACTGTATTCCTCAATTACCGACAACGGAGCAGGCGGGCTCTCATCATCCGTGGGCGAGATGGCCCTCGAATCAGGTGGGGCCAAGCTGAGCCTTGACCGCGCCCCTCTAAAGTATCCTGGTCTTCAGCCTTGGGAAATCCTGCTCTCTGAAGCGCAGGAACGCATGACCGTCGCGGTCCCGCCAGACAAGCTGGACGAGTTCCTCTCCCTCGCAAAAACACTCGATGTGGAGGCCACGGATCTCGGCGAGTACACCGATGACGGTCTCTTCACAGTGTTGTGGGAAAATAGGCCCGCAGCAATCCTGCCGCTCGATTTTCTGCACGAAGGACTTCCCAGGATGCGTCTCACCGCCCGATGGGAGCAAAAGATCCATCCCGAGCCGTCCTTTGACGCGCCCGCGGATCTGGCGCCGACGCTGATGAAATTAATGGGCCGCTGGAATATCTGTTCCAAAGAGAGATTAATCCGCCAGTACGACCACGAAGTGCAGGGCGGAACAGTGATCAAACCGCTTGTTGGAGCGCAGAACGATGGTCCGGGCGATGCCGCGGTACTTCGACCCCTGCTGGACAGATTTCGAGGGGTAGCGGTCGGCTGTGGGATAGCCCCGCGCTATTCAGACCTGGACACATACTGGATGATGGCCGCGTGCATTGATGAGGCCGTGCGCAATATTGTAGCCGTGGGTGCGGATCCGGACCACATGGCAGGGCTCGATAACTTCTGCTGGTGCGACCCGGTTCAGTCCGAGAAGACACCGGACGGCGAATACAAGCTGGCTCAATTGGTCCGGGCCAATGAGGCGCTCTACAATATCACCACCGTGTATAGAATCCCCTGTATTTCCGGCAAAGACAGTATGAAGAACGATTATCATATAGGGGAGACCAAGATCTCTATCCCGCCTACTGTCCTGTTCACTGCTGTCGGGATCGTTCCCGACGTGCGGCTTGCCGTGACCCCGGATTTCAAGAGGGGAGGGGACTTCATCTATGTTGTGGGCATAACACGTGACGAGACCGGCGGTTCGGAGTATTTCGCGGCCCGCGGGTTTGTGGGCAACAAGGCGCCAAAGGTGGCTGACCCGGAACTGGCCATAAACATGTATCGAGCCCTGCACAAAGCCATGGGCTCCCGTCTTGTGGCTTCTTGCCACGACCTCTCAGACGGCGGACTTGGGGTAGCTCTTGCAGAGAGCGCCTTTTCCGGGGGCTTGGGCGCCAGGCTCACGCTCGGAGACCTGGCTCTCGAAGGGGTGGGCCGGGACGACGTGGCTCTGTTTTCGGAGACTCCATGCCGCTTTCTGGTCAGCGTTCCTCAAGAGAAACAGCGTGCGTTCGAACAGGCCATGAAGGGGTTTCCTGTGGCCCTTGTTGGAGAGGTTACTGAAGAACCTCGATTGACCGTAACAGGGCTTGATGGGCACCTGGTTGTGGACGTGGACATCTGGGAACTGAAAAAGGCGTGGCAAGAGCCTTTGGGAGTATGAGGGTGTGCGCGGCCTCCTTGTCCTCAGGAGAGGTTTGCGCTAAAGAAGGGGCATGAGTACAGAGAAGAGCACAAGCCTTGAAGTTACTTCAGGTTCAGAAAATCAAAGTCCGGCGGACACAGGCGCCCGGCCAGAGGCTCTGCCTCGGAAAATGAGTAAGTGGCAAGCCCTTCGAAGGCTTGTCTGGCGTGTAGTCAAGATTCCCATATATGTCGTATTCCTCGTTGCAGCGGTGGGTTTGCTTCTTTTCTTGTTGGACAGGTTTTCAGGGTTTCTATTGGGGAGGACTTATCTGGGAGAAGTCTATCAAAATAATTTCTCGATGGTCCGCCGTGATTTTACAAGGCCTGTCTCACATTATGACTATGACTTTGTGCCGGGAGTCTGCCTCGAATACAATATCCTGAAGGGCAATCGGTACGAATATGCCAACAACGCGGGGTTTCGTGAGCCAAGGGATATTCCCCTGGAAAAGCCCCAGGATGAGTATCGAGTCTTTCTCACCGGCGGATCTACTGCCTACGGTCTAGGGGCCATTGGCGAAGCAACCGAATCCATGGGATGGTATGGCCTCGAATACCGAGAGACCATTTCCCACATGATGGAGATGATCCTCAATGCCACTGCGCCTGTGCCGGGCAAGACCATCCGGGTGTATAACACCGCGGTTTGGGGCTATGCGTATCAGCACCAGCTTATGCGGTACCTGACAAAGCTCAGCCGATACAACCCCGACCTGATCGTCTCGTTTGACGGAGCCAATGAAATTCCCATGGTGAGCAAATTAGGGACGGAATGGAATTACTTCGATGAGGGACAATTCAATAATATTCTTAGGGACATCTATGCTTACAATGGGCCAGGGCTGGCTTCCTACCTTACCCTGTGGCTCAAGAACAATACATTCCTCATGACGTGGTTCTGGTCCGGAAAGGACGTCTTCCAGGAACTGAATACCGATATTCAACCGCAACGGGGTTCCGGGGGCGATCCTCCGGCGGCGGATACGTCTTCGACAATGTCGGTAGAAGAAAGGTCTCGCCTCTTGGGTCAGAACATTTCCAGGGTCGTCAAAGTTGTGGAGAACTACCACACGGCCCTTCAAAATGACGGCGTGCCCCACATCATCGCCATACAACCCTGGTTCTATTCAAGCAAGAAGCCCCAGCATGAAAAGGAGACGGTGCTGGCGGGGCTTCAAGGGTACCGCCACTACTATGGTGTCCCTTCGGACAAGGTTTATAATCTCCTAATTGAAAAGATGAAAGAAAGTGCTACGAAAAAGGGGTACTTTCTCGCCGACTTTTCCGATTACTTCGACGATGTGTCAGAATGGGTTTTTACTGATTGGTGCCACTTGACCTCGGGTGCAAATTACCTTGTTGCCAAAGAGCTGTCCAACCTGGTAAAGGAACATGTTTTTGGGCGAAGCCTGACTAGTGGGGACTCAACTAGAGATAAGGACAGTTTCTTTTGGGACTTGGCCGCGTCTGGAACCATCTTGTACGCTCCTCCGGAAGACTCCGCGAAAAACGTTCCCAAGAACATGCTCTCAGGGTATCCAGGGGATGCGCTCTATTCTTCCCGAGCAGTCTCTGGAGAAGAGAAACTGGAAGTGGTATTGGACCTGGGGCAGGAATTTCCTGTCAGTCGGTTGCGGCTTGTTTGGGCTGACGAAGCCGCGGTCCCTGAACAATGGGTCGTAGAATCCTCAACGAACCAGGAAGCCTGGGAAACATTGGTTCAAAGGTACAAACAAGCAGACGGACAATTTTTCGCGGTGGCCCGGATTCGAGCATTTTGCGGCCGAGCCTGTGCAGGCCAAATATTTGAGATACAGGCCCCTTACGACGTCCCAGCGGTCGGTTCGAATCAGATCCTGGAGCGTATCTCGGTAGGAAACGATGAACATCTTAGGAATTTCCGCATTTTATCACGATAGTGCCGCATGCCTGATCAAGGACGGCAACATCTTCGCGGCGGCACAGCAAGAGCGCTTTTCTCGTGTCAAGCACGATCACGCTTTTCCGAATGACGCGATAGATTACTGCCTCAAGGAGGGCGGCCTCACTGCGAATGACCTCGATTATGTGGCGTTTTATGACAAGCCCTTCATAAAGTTCGAGAGGCTCCTGGAGACATACATATCCTATGCTCCGAGAGGCTGGGCGTCATTTTTGATGGCCATGCCGCTTTGGTTGAAACAGAAGCTGCACATTCCCAAACTCATCAGTAAGAGCCTTGGGTACGAAGGTAAGATAGTTTTTCCAGAGCACCATGAGTCTCATGCTGCTAGCGCTTTTTTCCCGTCCCCTTATCGAAGAGCAGCGTTCCTGACTATGGACGGCGTGGGAGAATGGACCACCACGAGCTTCGGCGTGGGGGAAGGAAACAAGATCCGGATCGAGTACGAGATCAAGTTTCCTCATTCCCTGGGCTTGCTTTATTCGGCTTTCACCTATTTTACCGGGTTCAAAGTCAATTCCGGCGAATACAAGGTGATGGGCCTCGCCCCATACGGCGAGCCCAAGTATGTAGATGCGATCCTTACCGAACTGATGGACATCAAGGAAGACGGCTCCTTCAAGTTGAACATGGATTACTTCACCTACCCGTACGGCTTGACCATGACGGGAAAGGCCTTTGAGAAGCTCTTCGGCGGCCCGGCCCGAAAGCCGGAGAGCAAGCTCACGCAGAGAGAAATGGATCTGGCCAAGTCCGTTCAAGTAGTCACGGAAGAGGTGATGATCCGGACCGCTCGGCATATCCACAAGCTTACCGGCGAAAAGTCCTTGTGTCTGGCTGGTGGGGTCGCCTTAAATTGTGTCGGCAACGGGCGCATCCTTCGAGAGGGGCCCTTTGAAAATATTTGGATTCAGCCTGCCGCCGGAGACGCGGGGGGAGCTCTGGGAGCGGCCCTATTCGTGTGGCATCAGCTCCTGGGCAAGGAGAGAGTTGTTGACGAGGTTCACGATCTGCAAGTCGGTTCGTACCTTGGACCTGCCTACCAGGAAGCCGAAATCAGGACATTTCTTGATTCCAACGGATATCCCTATGATTACCTCGCGGATGGAGCCCTTCCACGCACTGTCGCCGACCTCATCGCGCAGGGGAAAGTCATAGGCTGGTTCCAAGGGAGGATGGAGTTCGGACCTCGTGCGCTGGGATCACGATCCATCATTGGTGACCCGCGCAATCCGCAGATGCAGTCTCAGATGAACCTGAAAATCAAGTATCGGGAGAGTTTCAGGCCGTTCGCTCCTTCTGGTACTAATGGAAGAGGTCGGACGGTATTTCGAACTGGACAGACCTTCGCCGTACATGCTCCTCGTGGCGTACGTGGATGAACAAATCAGGCGACGGATGACCGATGAAGAAGATCGTCTATGGGGGATTGACAAGCTCAATGTTGCACGCTCTGAGATTCCTGCGATCACTCACGTGGACTATTCGGCCCGCATTCAGACGGTTCACAAAGAGACTAATCCCCTGTATCATGAAGCAATCAGGGCTTTTCAGGAAAAGACAGGTTGTCCGGTCATTGTGAACACGTCCTTCAATGTCCGGGGTGAGCCCATTGTCATGAGCCCGGAGCACGCGTACCTCTGTTTCATGCGCACGGAAATGGATTATCTGGCGTTGGGACCGTTCCTCCTGGACAAGAAGAAGCAGCCGGCTTTGAAAGATGATAAGGACTGGAGAAAGGAATTCAGTCTAGACTGATGTCAAGCGGTCGTATCTGTCTACTTGTAGCCGTTGACCGGGCATTTGGTGACCCCGCGTCCCGCGGGGAGGGCGGTCCTGTTTCAGATCGGATGAACCGCTTTCCGGCCGAACGGTTACGTTGGCATATTAGTTGAGAAAGTTGTTTAATCCCGATGAATATCATAGAAGACATAAGAAGTGAAATCAGAGCAGCACAGAGAGAACCATCAAGCCGCGATCTGACCATATTGGCCCTGCTCTTTCTTCTGCTTGGCACAGCCGTTGGCGGGTATCAGCTCTTCTGGAAAGGGGCAGCCGCGGGCTGGTATTGGATCATTGCCGGAGTCGCTCTGTGCCTTTTCAGGCTCATCACTCCGCTATTTCGAGGAGTCTACAGCCTCTGGCTGGCATTCTCGGTCATTCTGGGCTATTTTGTGTCCAGAATTCTATTGACGATCATTTTTTTCCTTGTAATAACCCCTATGGGACTCATCTTTCGCGTTATCGGTAAGGATCCCATGGAAAGGAAGCTGGATCGCAAGGCGATTTCCTACTGGAGCCCAAAGGAACAGGAAGCCAATCCCAGCATAGAAAGATACAGGAAGCAATTCTAATTAATAAGGCAATAACGGACTATTGAGGAGGAGCTAGTATGTCCCTGGTGAGAGAGTTCTGGGAATTCATGAAGGTTCGCAAGAAGTTTTGGTTGGCCCCTATTTTGATTGTACTTGTCATACTGTCGGCTTTCATCATTTTGGCTGCCAGCTCACCTGTTGCGGCGCCCTTCATCTACACGCTCTTTTAGGGGTTGCTCAAAAGAGATGCCAGGAGTTGTGTGGGAGCCTTCTTGCAAGGGGGTCTTCCGCCGACTCCCTCTTTGAAATCCCATGGGCGAATTTTCAGGCAACGCCGGTTCTTGGTGACCGGCGAATTGTCCCTGCCGAACGTGGCCGCGACATGCGGTCTCCTTTAGAGTGGGCGCGTGAGACCGGGCTTCAAAATCTCCCCCAACATCACTTGTCCGACGCTACGAGGCAAAGCCGCCATGAAGGCCACGATAGATAAGGCCCCAGGAGGAGCGGATGACTGAGTCTGGTCAGCCCAAGGAAGCGGAATCCTTGGACGAAAAGGTGGAAAGTCCTTCAAAACAGATGGGAACCACCACTACTGCCCCCGCGAAAAGCTCGCGAGGATGGGGCCGCAGGATTGGCCGGTTCGTACTGATCTGTCTTTACATAGGCTTTCTTACTGCGGTGGTTCTCGCAGCCTTGGCGGGAATCGAATACTACGCGTACCTCCGGATAAAGTCGTCACCGCTTGGAGAAGCTTACAAGAACCGGGATATGGACCTGGCCCGCCAGAGTTCCCAAAAAGTTGCGCCTCAATTCGGATACGAACCAACCCCCGGCTTCGCCGCGGTGCGGAACACGCGCCTGGGAAACTCGTACGAGTACATCAACGAAGAGAGCTTCAAGGACTTCGAAGACGTGCCTCAGGACAAGCCCGCGGACGAATATCGCGTCCTGGTTACGGGGGGTTCGGTGGTTTACGGCCGCGGGCCGGTACCACCTTCGGACGCTGTTGGCAGATTACTACGAGGTGACGTTTCGATGGACCATTCCCCACATCATGGAGCAACTCCTCAATGCTGATCCTCAGGTGCGCGAGAAGATCCAAGGCAAAAAGGTCCGTGTCATCAACGCGGGGGTGCCCGGGTACGTATACCAGAACAACCTTATGCGGTACCTTGCCAAGCTGCGTCTGTTCCATCCTGATCTGGTGGTGGCCCTTGATGGGGCCAACGAGGTCCATACCGTGGCGCGGCCTTTGAAAGACTGGAATTACTTTACAGAGGGCCCATATTTCGAAAGAGTGACCGAAGTGATGGACATGAGCCGCAAAGGGATCATGAATTACCTTACGCTTTGGTTGAAAAGGAATACCTATTTTTTCACGTGGTTGGCAATGAAAGGCGGGGAGGGGCCTGGCATTCTTATGGAGGACCGAGGATTTGCAGCCCATCCTCAAGACGCGACGCCGGAAATGATCGCATATCGTGACAGCAACATCGTCCAGGTTGCGGATACTGCCGTAATATACCACAAGGTCTTGGAGACCGATCGTGTCCCCCACGTGTTCGCGTTGCAGCCGATGTTTCGCAACTGCAAGAAGAAGCGGACCCCAATGGAAGAGAAGATAGAACAGGTCACGGGTATGCAGAAGATAGGCTTTTATGACGCGGCCCAGACCTATCAAGCCATTGTGGACCAGGTAAAGAAGCGGGCCCGAGAGATAGATTTTGAGGTGGTGGATCTGACAGGAATTTATGATGACGTTACGGAATGGGTTTTCACCGACTGGTGCCATCTCACGAACGGGGCCAATTACATAATGGCGAAAGAACTGGTGAACCGGGTGAAGACCAAGGTGTTCGGCCTGCCCCTGTCGGCGGATGACTCTGCCGGAAACGTGAAGAACTCATATTTCCAGGATTATGCAAAGAATGCGAAGGTGCTGATCAGTGATAAGCCGATAGACACTGGTCTGCACATACTAAAAGGCTATCCTGGAACTCAGCTTCTGGAGGTCCCGCAGCAGGATGGCGCTGGCGGGCTCCAAAGCTGATGCTGGATCTGGGCGCTGTTGTGCCGGTCTCCAGGCTAAGGATTGTGTGGGGTGACGAGAAATCGGTCCCCGAAAATTGGCAGGTCGAACTCTCCGAGGACGGCCGGAATTGGAAGCCGTGGCTCACTGTCAATAAGACTCATGCCGACAGTTACGACCAGTGGCCCGGCTTTGAATACTATTCCTCTCAAGAGACACCGACCAGGTACGTGAGGTATATTCCATCAGGTGAAGACGCGAGCGCGCCCATCCGGTTGCGCCAACTGAGCCTGTTCCGATAGGCGGGTCTGAAAATTTTTTCCGGCCGATAACAAAGCATTTGTCTCCTTCTGGTAAATGGAGTATAAAAAGAAGTTTAACGTAGTCATCCCGCGACTTGGGGTAGTTCACACACTGCGGGACAGGGAGATTTGAAAATGCCCAAATTGAAGTCGTGCCGTGGCGCGGCCAAGCGGTTCACCATTCTCAAGAGTGGGAAGATCAAGAGAAAGAAGGCCTACCACAGCCATATCCTGACCAGCAAGACTACCAAGCAGAAGCGCAACCTGAGAGGGGGAGCCTTTATCGACCCGAGGGATGCGAAACAGATAAGGCGGTTGTTGCCGTACGGGTGAACGCAGCACCCCCCTGGTTCAGATCCTCACGCTATAAGCCTGCGACGCGTGAGGGTTGTTGTAAGTCCTTAAAGGAGCGTGGCGGGAACACCCTTTTGCAGGAAATGTTTTCCTCCCGGTCCCGACTGAAAGAAACATTCTTGACGGCAGATACCCGGCTGTCTGCCTAACCAAGGAGTCAATGATGCCCAGAGCACGATGTGCACCGGCCAGCAGGGCCAGACGAAACAAGATCATGAAGGCGGCCAAGGGATATGTTGGAGGCCGCAGCAGAACACTGAAACAAGCGAAAGAGACAGTGGAACGGGCTCTTTGCTACGCGTACCGCGATCGTAGGACAAGAAAGCGGGATTTTCGCCGCCTCTGGATCACAAGGATCAGCGCGGGTTCGCGAAGCAACGGACTCCCTTACAATCGCTTCATTGAAGGGCTGAAGAAGGCCGACATTGTTCTGGACAGGAAGATCCTGGCGGATATGGCCGTAACAGACGCAGCAGCATTCACGAGTGTTGTTCGAGAGGCAAAGACGGCCCTTGCGTCTTGAAACAGGTCTTCCGAAGGTGGGTTTTGTAGAGAAACGCATTGAGGTGTGTGCCAAGAAACCCTATCCCATGTCTCCACCCATCAACGGAGGGGCATGAGGGAGCGCCGTCCCTGTGTCTCGCGATGCCGGGAGATCAGCATGGGGGAAATTTTCGCACATAAGCACAGGCGATTCTCGGTGCATGGCGCTCGCGAAGCTGTGCAGTAAATTCCCAACCTCTGGAATGACACTCGCGCGGACGGACAGCGGTCTTTTTGGACCGCTTTTTTTGGTTTGTGAGGAGATCATGAAAAAGCAACTCGACAGCCTCAGGGAAACAACCCTCGAAGCGATCGCCCGCCTTGAGGATGAAAAGGCCTTGGCCGACGCAAAGACCCGTGTCCTCGGCCGGAAAGGTGAACTCACTACCTTGCTGAGAAGCCTGAGAGATCTGCCTCCTGAGGAGCGCTCGAAGATCGGGCTACTGGCTAATAAGATCAAGGTCGAGTTGGAAGAGAGATTCGGCCAAAAGGAAGATGCCCTGCGCGAGCAAGCCGAGGGAAAGAAGCTTGCAGCCGAATTCATTGATGTTACCCTCCCTGGCAGGAGATCGATCCCGGGCCGCACGCACATTTTGAATAGGGTTACCCATGAATTGATCGAAGTGTTTAGGGGTTTAGGATTCCAGTTGGCGGAAGGCCCTGAAGTGGAACTGGATTACTACAACTTCGAGGCATTGAACATCCCTCGGGACCATCCGGCCAGAGACATGCAGGACACTTTCTATTTTTCGGATAATGTGGTGTTGAGGACTCACACTTCGCCGGTTCAGATCCGAACAATGGAGAAACAACAGCCCCCGGTGCGTGTCATTTGTCCGGGCAAAGTATACAGACGAGACGCTGACATCACTCACTCCCCCATGTTCATGCAGATTGAAGGGCTCTGGGTGGACAGAGGGATCTCGTTGGCAGACCTCAAAGGGGTCCTCACGGCTTTTGTACACGAGTATTTCGGGGAAAAGTACTCTCTGCGATTTCGCCCCAGTTTCTTTCCTTTTACCGAACCTTCGGCCGAGGTGGACATACAGTGCGTAATCTGCGGTGGCAGCGGCTGCAGAACGTGCTCCAACACAGGTTGGTTGGAAATCCTTGGTTCGGGGATGGTCGATCCGGAGCTTTATAGGTTTGTAAACTACGACCCTGAAATCTTCACAGGTTTTGCTTTCGGCCTGGGGGTCGAGAGGGTGGCCATGCTGAAATATGGGATTCCCGACATCCGAACCTTTTACGAGAACGACGTCCGCTTTTTGAATCAATTCTAGGAGTAAGAGGCAATGCTCGTCAGCTTAAACTGGCTGAAGGAGTTCGTGGAAATCGATCGATCCGCTGAAGAGATCGCCGATCTCCTTACCATGGGAGGAATCGAGGTGGATAGCGTGTCCCAAGTGGGGCACGAACTCGATAAGGTATTTGTCGCTAAGATAGAAGAGATAACACCTCATCCGAAGTCCGAGAAACTAACCCTGGCGCGCATCAACCTGGGCAAGCGCGAGGTGACGGTAGTCTGCGGCGCCCCCAATATATGTGTCGGGCAACTAGTCCCCTATGTGGGTCCCGGCACAGTGCTCCCCTCCGGCCAGAAGATCGAAGAGACCCTGATCAAGGGTGTGCTCTCGCCCGGAATGCTCTGTTCAGAGAAGGAGTTGGGCCTTGGAGATGATGCATCGGGGATCCTTGTTCTTGATGAGTCCTGCGAGCCGGGGCTGTCTCTGACTGAGGCCTTTCCGTTTGTAAAAGATACCATCTTGGAGACATCTGTGACCCCAAACCGGGGCGATTGCCTTTCGATCCTCGGCGCCGCACGAGAAGTGGCAGCCCTTACGGGAAAACCATGGAAAGTTCCCAAGATACCAGTGGGAAAAGGGTCGGTCAGTGTGGATGAGCGAGTCCGGGTGGACGTTCCGGACGCGGACCTTTGTCCGCGCTATGTAGTAACCATGGTCGATGGGGTCAACATTGGACCTTCTCCTTTAGAGATTCGTCTTAAACTGACAAGAGCCGGGGTTCGCCCCATCTCCAATGTTGTGGATGCCACCAACCTTATTCTCATGGAATGCGGCCAACCTCTCCACGCGTTTGACTATAACCTGTTGGAAGACCGTAGGATCGTGGTGCGTCGCTCCGACCCGGGCGAGACGTTTGTGACACTGGACGGAGCCGAAAGGCGACTGCCCGAAAACGCTCTCACGATCCGGGACGGTAAGAGATCCGTGGCCCTGGCTGGAATCATGGGAGGGCTCAATTCGGAGATTAAGGGAGACACTTCGTGCGTGCTGATAGAGAGCGCTTGTTTCGAGAGGTTTGGAATAAGGAGGACCGCCAAGGCGCTGGGAATGGGTACCGAAGCCTCTTACAGGTTTGAACGTGGAGTAGATCCGGAAGGTACGCTCTGGGCGGCTCATCGGGCAGCGCAAATGATACGTCAACTCGCAGGGGGAGCCATACTTTCCGGCCACATTGATGTCTATCCCACTCCTATTACAAGGCCCGCGGTTGCAGTCAGAACCGCCAAAGTAAACAGCCTGTTGGGTCTCAACCTGAGTGGAGAAGAAATATCCTCGCATCTGACGTTGCTGGGAATCACCGTCAATCCGGCCGGCAGTAAGGATGGAGAAGTGATGGGCACGCCGCCTTCCTGGCGTTGGGACCTGGACAGGGAAGAGGACATGATAGAGGAGGTGGCCCGCCTACACGGTTTCCAAAATATCCCTTTATCCATGCCTCGATACAGGTCGTCTCCGGATAGGAGCGGCGAGAACCTGAATCGCATCCGACGGGTGAACGCACTGATGAACGCCTCGGGTTTCTTCGAGGTGATAACTATGTCTTTCGTATCCAATGACGCTGCCCGTGAATTCAGCAACCAGCCGGGGGATAGCGGCGAATTGGCCCTGATCAATCCGCTGACCGAAGATTACGCTGTCATGCGGACTTCACTTATAGCCGGTATCCTGGCCGTGGCGAAGCGTAACCTAAACTTCCGCTCCGAGAATTTAAAGCTCTATGAGGTGGGCAAGACCTTTACTCCGGTACCGGGAGAGGAACTCCCCAGAGAGGATCTGAGGCTGGCAGGGGTGGCTACAGGGTCACGATACCCGGAACTCTGGAACCTTCCGCGGGATCAGGAAGTCGATTTTTACGACGTGAAAGGCGTGCTGGAGAGTCTCCTGGAAGGCTTGGGAGTCCCGGAGGTGGCCTTTGTCCCGTCCCGAGTACCATTCCTCCATCCGGGCAAATCCGCGGACATGATGCTTGCGGGGGAGAACATAGGTTTTCTCGGGGAGGCGTCGCCTGCGAAAGCCAGGGAACATGATTTGCCGGGAAGGGTCCTCATGTTTGAGATTCTGCTGGAGCCTCTGTTTCTTCACATGCGCAAGGAGAGGGTTTTCACGCCGATCCCTCGCTACCCCTATATAGAGAGGGATTTATCATTCATCGTTGAAGAAAAAGTTTCAGGTGATATGATTAAACACTTGATTTCACGTTTGGGCCATGATATTATTGCGTCCGTGATCTTATTCGATTTATATCGAGGAAAATCCATTCCGGAGGGCTGCCAAAGTATGGCCTTTCGGATCCGATATCAGTCAGAAGATCGTACTCTGACTGATGAGGAAGTCCAAGAGGTCCATTCTCGTGTGGCGGACACCCTTGCAAGGGAACTGGGCGCCACAATGAGGGAATAAGAACCAGAGAGGCCGAGGCTTCAGAGTCTCTGACCGGCTAGGCTCACTCGGTTCGTCCTCCGAGGGACCATTGGATCCGAATGGATTGGATTCTCATGTGAGGGGTGGTCGCGTTATGACTATCGCAATTCCGGAGAAGCAGTATTTTAAGATCGGTGAGGTAAGTGAGATCCTGGATGTCGAGCCGTATGTTCTTAGGTATTGGGAGTCGGAATTCAAGATCCTCAAGCCGACCCGGACTCGAGCTCGACAGCGGCTTTATCACAAGAAGGACTTAGAACTCCTGCTTGAAATCAAACATCTCCTGTACGACGAAAAATTTACCATCGCGGGTGCGAAGAAGCGCCTTCAGGAGATGAAGAAGCAGGTGTCCGCAGAGAAAAAGGCAAAAAGGCCTGCCAGGACGGCTAGACCAAGAGAAGAACTAGAGGCGCCGAACCTAAGAATGGAGAATCTGCCGCACTCAGGCAATGCAGATTACAGGGAGATCCTTCTCGAGATTAAGAAGGAACTGAAAGAACTCAGGTCCATCCTGGAAGGGTAACCCTACGACATAGTTTGTGCCCCGTTTATGTATGCCGGGCCTTGGGGCAATCACCCGGAGTTATGTGAGGATTGTGCACTGCGCAATCCTCTTTTGTTTTCTCGGGCTCCAAGGTGCATGAGGATGGCCACAACCAAGTCCGGGAATGTATAGCGTGTGCCGAAAGTCTTGACCTATTTCGATTTCCGAAACTCATATCGACCTCCCTCACAAAATGGTGGGACAGGCATCTGAAACTGTCTCAGATTTCAGAAATTCGGCTAGGAAATGATGCAGGTCTTGTAGGGCGCGGTTCGAGAACCGCCCAAAATGAGGGCGCAACGAGCGGCGCCCCTACGCTAAGAATCTCTCCTGAGACCATTCTGAGCCAGTCTCATCTTGCCTGTCTCTGAAGGACTGGCAGGATGCCCCTCCCCACCGAGTCATAATCAGTTTCGGATATTACTTTTGACAAATGCAATAATTTTGGATTCGGTAGTTGCGGCCTGGTTTTTTGTTGCCTGAATCGGCTCACTGATCTATATTCTTTATCAGACTGTACTTAAGAAGGCTTTTCCAATTACGGATGTGAACACCAAAGGAGTTGAAAAATGAACACCCCAATGCATTGCCCCGGATTACAGGCCAACAAGAATCTATCGTCTTTTACTTGCAAGTGTCCCAACTGCGGCAAAGAGAGGGAAATCTTCTCCGACGAATTCGATAGGCCGCACACTTGCAGGGGATGTAATCAGCCCATAGATTTTAGCCAGTGCACCCTGGAAGCCGGAAGCTCTCAATTGAAATAGATTGTTGGTAGGGAGCTTCTAAATACCGATTGCAAATTGTTGACCGCGTTGTGGGAAGCAAACCGTCACCCCGGACTCCGATCCGGGGTCCAGATTCTGGATTCCTGCCTACACAGGAATGACGGAGAAAACGCATGTCACGAGCCTTTTAGATTCTCCATCTCAGATGGCCAAATAGACATTATTTTTGGCAACTACTCTAACACTGTTGAGCGGCTTGTTCGGTGGCGCCTGTCTGCGCGTTCACGGGGAGGCAGATGGTAAAACGGGTCCCTTTGCCCAATTCGCTCTCCACGTCAACGTTCCCTCCGTGCTCTTTTATGAAGCCGTAGCAGACACTAAGCCCGAGGCCCACTCCCTTGAGGACTTCCTTCTTAGTCGTAAAAAAGGCGTCAAAAATCCGGTCCAGGTTTTCAGGAGATATTCCTACCCCCGTATCCTCTATGCGGATTAAAATATTCTCACCGCCGTCGTCCATGCAGCTCGACACCCGAAGCTGACCTCCAGATTCCATAGCCGCATTGGCGTTTATGATCATGTTGATAAAGACCTGCTTCAACTGGCTTTCAACTGCCGTGATTGGCGGAAGATCCGGGTCGAGATCCGTCTTCACTTTTATGTTCAGATTGATAAATTGCTTTTCGTAAAACAGTAATGTTTCCTCCAATAGTTTGTTGATGTCCGTGCTCGTTCTCTTTTCATCGTCCGGCTTGAAGAACTTGAGCATTTTCATGAGCAGGATCGACGTCCTTTTGCACTCATTGTATGCCAGATCCACGAATTTCCGTTTGTAATTGTCTTCGGGCACTGCATCTTTAATGAGTTCCAAACAGTTCATAATTCCGAAGATGGGATTATTCAGTTCATGGGCCAGCTGGGAAGCCATTTTTCCCATCGCCGAGAGCCTCTCGGCCTGAATGAGTTGCTTTTGCAGACGGTTTCGCTCGGTTGTATCCCTGATCAGGCCCTGATAACTTATGATCCGGCCCGAGCTGTCCCGTCCCGCGTATCCGCTCATAGACACATTGCGAATTGTTCCGTCTTTACGCCTTATTCGCAATTCATAATCCTTGACCACTCCATGCTTGACAAACTTTTTCCTGAAATCCAGTACTTCTTCCGGACCTATGAAAAGGTCTCGATAGTAATTCATTGCCAGGAATTCCGCTTTGGTATAGCCGCTTATATCGCACAGAGCCTGGTTGCAGTTCGTTACCTTCCCCTCGGCGTCAGCTATGAACATGCCGTCCTGAATGTTTTCGAACAGGTCTCTATGCTTGGTTTCGGTGGCGGCCAATTGGTCGCACATGAGCTTCTTTTCCGTGCGATCTACAACGAACCCGCGATATCCCTCAACTCGACCTAGATGGTCTTTCCACACATGGCTTGACAGGCTCACGTACAGAGGCTGCCCGTCCTTACGTTTAAAAATGGCCTCATAATCTTGGACGTATCCATGTTCCTCGATTATTTTCTGAAATGTGCTTCGATGCTCAGGGTACATCCACAGGTCTTTATTCAAATCCAGAGCCAGACCCTCCTCTAGGACACGATAGCCCAACATCTTTACCAGAGCCTCGTTGCAATCCAAGAACCGCCCTTGGCGAGTGCTGATGTAAAACCCATCCCGCGCTTCTTTGAAGAAGCCGATATAATTTCGCTGGATCTCTGTAATGCGGTCGTCGATCTCGTCAGGAGTCATGTGGTGGACCGATTTCATGTGGCCTCCGTGACAATGAGGTTTACTTCAAAAAAGACTACCGCATGCGAGCTTATCCGGCGCCTTGCCCTATCCCATTTCCAGCAGACGAGCCACTTCCCTTTTGAGCATTTCCAATGGAAGAGGCTTGGAGAAGCAGACGTCGGCGCCGTTTTGCTTCATTTTTTCGTAATTCTCTTCGTCCAAGTACGCGGAGAGGTACCATGACCTTCATATGACTCGTCGAGGGGTCTTGCTTCACTTGACGACACACTTCGTGTCCGTCGATGTTCGGCATCATGATGTCAAGTATCAGCAGATCGGGACTGAAATTGCTTACCTGAGATCCCGCCTCAATTCCATCAGCAGCGGAGACAATTTCGTAGTCATATGGCTCTTCTTCCAGGGATCGCACTATAGTCTCGATAATAAGGGGATCATCTTCCACCACAAGTATCCTCTTGGGGACCCCTTCCACCACATCGCGGGCTGATAGGCATGCCTCGCCTCTTGAGAAACTCTTCGAGGTCTTCCCGCCTGATACGGCGATGCAGTCCGCCGATTCTGAGGGCACTTAGCTCTCCCTCGTCGATCCAGTCGGAAACGGTGTGAGGTGAAACGCCGCAGTATTTGCTTGCTTGATAAAGGGTTAAAGTTTCCATCGGGAGAATCTCCCATAAAGCGGTGTGGCTGTTGTGGTGCCTCTTACTATCTCCATCTTTTAGGGTTTGTCAGACCTTGTCAATGATTTCCTGTACTACACGAATGAATGTCTCCCCGCGGTGGAATTCGTTCTGAAACATCCCGAACGATGCGCAAGCGGGGGACAGTAACACGACGTCGCCGCGCTCAGCTTCTTCCAGCAACCTCTTTACGGCATTTTCCAGATTGCCGAAGCGCCCTACCACTTTGTGCTCTCCACCGGCAGCCGCGATCTTACTGTAAAGGTCCTCGGTAGCATCCCCCTCAAGCAGGGCGATTTTGTAGGTTCGCGAGGCTGCGGCATTGGCAAAAGGCTGAAGGTCCAGCTTTTTATCGGAACCCCCGGCTATGAGGAGTATGCGTTTCCCCTCGGTCGAGTCCAACGCCGCGCATCCCGGCCACAGGGGTAGTGCTGGTGGCGTCGTTGATAAATCCTACACCATTCTTTTCACCGATCCACTGGAGCCGGTGTTCGACACCTCTGAAGGCTTCCACCGTTGAACGAATGGCCCGCTCCGGGACCCCCATCTTTCGAGCAAGGCATGTGGCCGCGGCGACATTTTCTCTGTTGTGCCTGCCCGGAAGCCGAACATTCCAAGTTGCCGGCACATCCTCAATACTGAAGAAGCTCTTTCCCGCGGGGGCCTCTTCAGCCAACTCTATGGTCTGGGCCTGATCGCCGTTAAAGATGCAGAAATCCGCGGCCTTCTGGTAGAGGAAAATCGCTTTCTTGTCATGAATGTATTCGTCCATATCTGCGTAGCGATTCAAGTGATCCGGATAGATGTTGGTGAACACCGCGGCGCTAGGCGACAGCCTGGCATCGTGGAAACCCTGAAGTTGCCAACTCGATAACTCAAGAACCACGGTGTCCTCTTTGCGGACGCTCTCCAGCAGCGGAAGCGTCGCCTGCCCCATGATGTTACCGGCGAGGAATACTCTTGACCTCGCCTCTGAAATCATTTTATGGATAAGGGTTGTTGTAGTGGTCTTACCGCGGGTGCCTGTGATTCCAACAACTTCACCGCTGAAGTTCTTGCAGAACAGACTTTCGTCCATTTCAATAGGAACGCCGTGCTCCGCACCGATTTTCAGAAACTTCGAGGAACGGGGAACGTCGGCATTACGGAGGATCATATCCGCGTTGATAAAGTCTGCCTCATCATGGCCTCCCACATGAACCGTGACTGGAAGCCCCTCAAGTTTTTTCAACGATGGAGCCAGTTGATCGGCGGTCTTGAGGTCGGTCACCGTTACTCTGGCCCCGCAACGGACAAGGAACAGAGTGTCGCCAAGGCCGCGGCCCAATAGTCCGAGTCCCATTACCGTGACTTTTTTCCCCTTAAAGATTGTACGGGGATCGACCATAAATCTCACCTTACTGCGCGTTGGTGTGCAGAGCCGGCTGCGATCATCCGCGGCTTAAAACAATGTTTGGAGCAGAGTGCGCACAGACGCAGGTCTCTGACACGAAGGGAAAGATGCGAATAAGAGGTAACCCTTGAGCTACGCAAGGAAAATCCCCCCTGCCCCCCTTTACAAAGGGGGGTGTGGGGCTAGCTTTCTCCCCCTTTGCTAAAGGGGGAGAAAGGGGTATTTTGAACGGCACGGAAAAACGGGTGCGAACAAAATGTCCTGCTCTTTCATTCCGTCCCTCAATGGTTACAGCAATGTGTCTCATTTCAGCTTGGCTTCTTCCTGCGGGCCGGTTGCCTCGGTCGTCTCTTCTCCCTGCGCCGCTGCCGGTTCGTCCATCAGTTGGGGAAGGGTGGACGGGATCACTCCGCAACGGGCGCAAACTTCTATAGGAGCGCCGTTGTCAAAGCCGCAAAGTGGGCACACCGAAGGAAATGTCTGTATAGCGCCTTTCCCTTCGGTCAATTCCATTATTTCACCATCCAGAGAAATGACAAGGCTTGCCAAGTTTCTTACGACAATATGGAGCATCTTGAGCTGTAACAAAGGGTCCAACTCTTTGAATAACAAGGCGTTGATTTGAAGCAACTTGCAGTCTTCTTTCGCGACCACGGCGGCAGTCCTTCTCTGTCTGGAAAATGCTCCAATTTCTCCGAAACAAGCTCCGGGTAGGAAGTCTGAGAGGGTGCGCTCTCTCTTGACCACCTCCACGTTTCCTTCGATAAGCACGAAAAAGTTCGAGTCACTTTCATTCTCGTTAATTACGTGTTCGCCGGCCCGGCATGTTATGAACTCTCCAACTTTGACCAGTTGCCGGATCTCTTCATCGGAGAACAGAGAGAACATCTCGAATTGCTTTAAGCTTTGGACAAGTTCTTTGTCCGGAGGGATGGCGGTGCGCAAGCCTGATCTAAGGCATTCCCCGAGGGCCGCGGCTAGATCGCTGGCTCGAGGAAATCGCTTGGAAGGAGACTTCTCCAGACAGCGCAGCACAATCGCGTCAACCTCGTGTGGGATCTCGCGATTGATCCGTCCCGGAGGATGGGGCACTTCAGTGCAGACTTTGGCCAAAGTTTCTTCGGAAGTTGCCGCCTTAAAGGGGGCCCGGCCTGTCAACAACTCAAACAGAACGACTCCAAGCTGGTAGATGTCCACCCTCTGGTCCTGTTCTCGCTGCAGGACCTGTTCCGGAGCCATGAACCTCGCCGAACCGATAAGAGGCGGGCGGTGGTCTTTCAGGTGCTTTCGAAACCTGGCAATGCCGAAGTCGGTGATTTTGGGAACGCCTTGAGTTGAAACAATAATGTTCTCGGGCTTGATATCGCGGTGAATGACGCCCTTTGTGTGAGCGTAATCCAGAGCCAGCGCTAACTCATAAATAATCTCTATAGACTTCTTGATGCTGAAGGGAGAGGTTCGTATATGATCCAGGATAGTCTTGCCGTAAACGAACTCCATGACCATGTAGAGCAAGTCCCCTTTCTTGCCCACGTCGTAAATGACCACAATGTTGGGGTGAAGAAGTGCGCCCGCAGTTTGAGTCTCCAAGAAAAAGTCCCGCATGACCTTTTCTTTGATGATCTCAGTTCCGGGCAGGGCTCCCAGAGAAAAGACCTTGATGGCAACGGGTCTCCGGATAATCCTGTCCATTGCCAGGTATACCTGGCCCATTCCTCCTGCACCTACCTGGCGGATAATATCGTAACGCTTGATCCTCTCTAGGCCTGTTGGTTCAGTTTGACTCATGGGACCGAGAATTGCCTCTCTTTCTATATACGCGCCTAGCTAAGCACTCTGTTTAGCAAGTTCGGTGACTTATTGACCTGGCCGCCATTGGCGAGGACTCGAGTACGTGACTTCACGTGCTTCGGCAACACCCGGTAGGACCGGCCTCCCCGCCGGGACGCGGGATCATTGATTTACGGCCGGCAGGGACGCCGGCCCTACCGCAAAAGGCGTCCGGCGACGGGTACCCGACCGATCAGAATACGTGACCGAACTTGAGAAAATACTAAAGGTCCGGATTTGCGGCTACAGCCTCTCCAGATGAAGCCGGGGTATCAGGTCTCTGATAAAATCATAGGCCCGTTATCAGTGATTGCGATTGAATGCTCAAAGTGAGCAGACAATTTGCCGTCCGCTGTCACCGCCGTCCACTCGTCGTCGAGAAGCTTAATTTTCCACGTTCCTTCATTCACCATCGGTTCCAGGGCAAGCGCCATTCCAACCTGGAGGCGCGGATTCCAGCCTCCCCCTTTATAGTTTGGTATCTGGGGAGGTTCGTGCATCTTTCTGCCTATGCCGTGGCCCACGAAATCGCGCACTACCGAGAACCCGTGTGATTCCACATGCCGCTGAATCGCCCCGGATATGTCCTGGAGGCGATTGCCCGCCACGGCCTTCTGGATCCCTTCATACAAAGATTCTCGAGTCACGTTCAACAGTTTCAGTGCAGCCGGGGACACTTCTCCCACAGGATAGGTTCTTGCAGCATCTCCCACAAATCCTTTGTAAATGACCCCGACGTCGACTCCGACAATATCCCCCTCCTTGAGAACCCGGGGGCCTGGGATTCCGTGGACGATCTCCTCATTGACAGACGAACAGATGACCGCGGGGTAGGGCTTGTTGTTGCGCATCTGGTAGCCCTTAAACGCGGCTTTAGCCTTGGCCTGGAGAATCATTGCCTCTGCAACCTTGTCAAGTTCACCTGTCGTGGCACCGGGCTTGATCATTTCCGCTAATCGTTCCAGGATTTCCGCCACGATTCGATTCGCGTCTCTCATGGTCTGGATTTCACGGGACGTTTTCAACACGATCATTGGAGCTTTCACAACTGTAGCCTCTGTTTCTTGAGTCCTAACCACATTGCATTGAGCGGATCTTACTATACCAGAAATTTAGGGCACATGGACGGACGAATTCAGATCCATAGTAGGATAGCCGCTCGTCACTCATGAATGATCGGCCTAACCTTCCTGGATTACGAGTCCTCTCAACAGGCCCAAGTTCACCGGATCCATGTCCTCGCCATCAAGCAATTTGGGGGTTTCAATTATTTTTGGGACGTGTCCAAAACGCGGATCATTCATTACAAGCCGAAAGAATTCGAGCCCCAATGTACCTTTACCGAGGTGCTCGTGCCGATCGACCCTGAGCCCCAAGCCCTTCTTGCAGTCGTTCAGGTGTAGGGCCTTGAGTACAGTCCAGGCCGATCACCGCGTCGAATTCATCCATCATTCTGTGATAATTCGAAGGGCCGCGAAGATCGTAACCCGCGGCAAACGCGTGGCAGGAATCCAGGCAAACTCCCATTCGTTCAGGTTCTGTCATCTGTTCGATAATCCGCTGCAGATGCTGGAAGGAATGGCCCAACGCAGTCCCCTGGCCTGCTGTGTTCTCCACGAGAATTTTGACTCGGAAACCGGACGTCTTGCGGAGTATGATGTTGAAAGATCTCGCCACAGATTTGATGCCCGCGTCTTCCCCGGATCCTGTGTGAGCGCCCGGATGCATGATGAGGTAAGGTATTTCCAGCTCTTCTGCCCGTTCCATCTCATCCAGAAATGCTGCCTGCGACTTCTTTAACAGGGCCGTGTTCGGCGAACCGAGGTTGATCAGGTACGCATCATGGACGACCACCATGATCCCGGTGCGAGCACGCCCCTTTTTGAATTTTTTCACTTCTTCTTCAGGAAGAGGATTGCTTTCCCACTGTGCAGCGTTTTTTGTGAATATCTGTATGGCAGTGCATCCCAGGTCCTCTCCGCGGCCTATGGCACGGTGGACACCTCCTGCAATGGAAACGTGGGCCCCGAGCAGGAGGGGGCCGTGAGTTTCCTCGGAGGAAGTCCGGCCGTCAGAAGGAGGTTTCAAAGCATTTGTTTTGTCAATCTTCCGCATTATTTTGAACCGCTGGCGAGGCAACTTGGATATAGGGACTCATAATAGTTTACCACTTTGCGTTCAAGGTGGTAATTTCGCCGCCGAAAGACCGCAAGCCCGAACAGCACGGTCTCTGAGCGCATGCGTGCCGAGAGAGGAGCCTGTGCAGCTCTTCCCTTTGTTTTTCCTCGACAACACCACGGAATAGTCCCCGGAGGGGACCGATATCAATGAAGAAGATTATATTAGTAGAAGAGCTTAGGGCAAACCCGGAGAATGGTATCTCGGGCAAGGAACTCATGAAGAAATACGGACCCTCAGAGAATGGCGCAAAAAACTTATTGATAGGCTGTTGAGGGCCGTGTCCAGTGGGTCACTCCACATACAACTGGAAGCCGAAGAATAGTGCCCCGATGATCTGAAACCACCTCTTGTGCGGAACAATTCCGGTTTATGTGAGACTCACGTGATTGCAAGCCCGCTCCATCGTTCCGTGAGGAGCGTGCCTCTGTCCTGACCGCTGAGTTGCTAAACGGAGTTCAATCTGACATGGCCGCCAAAGCATCCAAGCATCAGAACCTTCCTGCTATGACGCGTCTTTCTCGTATCCTTCCGATCTTCCAATGGTTGCCGGCCTATCAGAGGGAGTCGTTGCGGCCGGACATCATGGCTGGATTGACCTTGGCGGCCTTTACCATTCCCGAAGCAATTGCTTATGCGGAGTTGGCAGGTCTCCCTGCCAGCAGCCGGTTTGTACGCGGCCATTGCGGCCCCGCTTCTTTACATGTTGTTTGGTACGTCACGCCAGCTCGCGGTTGGCCCCACGGCAGCCGTGTCCGTTCTCGTAGCCTCGGGACTGGGCAGGCTCGCGATCTCATCTCCGGATCATTACGCGGCGCTGGCGGCTACGACAGCGGTCCTCGTCGGAGTAATGGCCCTGGTGTCCTACGGACTCAGGTTGGGCTTTCTGGTCAATTTCATTTCGGAATCGGTTCTGGTGGGATTTTCGACGGGGGCCGCGGTGTACATCGCCGCTACTCAGCTCAATAAGCTCTTTGGAGTGGCCGGCTCCCACGGCCACTTCCTTGACCGAATGTTAGACCTTGCCCACCATATCGGTGCCACCAATGTGTGGGCATTGGGTCTGGGGATTGCCGGAGTTGCCGTTCTCCTGGCAGGCGAACGCGCTTTTCCGAGATTGCCCTGGGCATTGATTGTGGTGCTGGGATCGATCGGCGTGATGAACTTCACCGACCTTGGTGATCGAGGCGTGCGTGTTGTGGGCGAAATCCCAAGCGGGTTTCCCTTACCGGCTCTGCCGCCCATCTCGCTCTCGATCTTGGGAGACGTGCTGCGAACGGCTGCTGGGGCCTTCATCTTGGCTTGCCTCGACGCTATGAGCATGGCGCGAATGTTCGCCCGGAAAAACAATTATCGGGTTGATCCCAACCATGAGCTTCTCGCACTGGGCGTTGCAAGCTTGGGCGCAGGACTGATCCGTGGGTATCCGGTAGACGGAAGCTTTTCACGAACCGCCTTAAATGACGAATGCGGCGCGAAAACTCAACTGGCCAACGGCATCAGCGGTTTGGTGCTCGTCTTGGTAGTCCTGTTCCTCACCGGCCTGTTCACCAAATTGCCTGAACCGATCTTGGCAGCGGTGGTGTTGGTGGCTGTGAGAGGCCTCTTTAAAGTGTCGGCATTGCGCCGACTCTACAGGCTGAGGCGCGCGGAGTTCTGGACCGCAATCGCTGCCCTCAGCGGTGTGCTGGTCTTAGGGATACTCGACGGTGTGATCATCGGTGCGCTTCTGTCGCTGCTGCTCGTTATTGCACGAGCCTCGGAATCACGTATCAGCGTGCTCGGGAAGGTTCCGGGACAGCCGCAGTTCACCAACGTGCGCGACAATCCGGAAAACCTCATCATCCCGGGCCTTCTCATCATCCGGGTCGAAGAAGGTATGTTCTATGCCAACGCAGAGTCGATTCGAGACCAGATCATGGCCCTGATGTGGGATTCGAATACCCCGGTGGAAACGGTGATACTGGATCTGGAGATGACCAGCGACCTGGATCTTGCCGGCGCCGAAATTCTCGACGAGCTCCATTCGGAACTGCGGGATCTGGGTGTACGCTTGAGGCTGGCAAGGCTTCAGCGGTCCGCACGCGTGCTCCTGGCCCGCGCTAGGATCTCTCGGAAGATCGGAACAATAATATCCACCCGCGAACCCTCTTTGCGGTGGCCGCGTACCTGGCCGAAGAAGGCGCAGCCCAACGACTGGGATGCGACATCGTTCCCGACATGATCAGGTGCGTGCAGGATTTGGTACTTCAGAGGTGCGAGTTGGAAATTGGGAGCGACCGGGAAATGCTTGACGATGTCTGTCGCCAACTCGACGGCATCCTTGAGAGCTTCGAGAAGATAAACTGCAAGGTTTCGTAACGGCTACAGATCTGCTTCTCCTGACGGTAAGGCACACGTGTGGGGCAGTCCCATCCAGGCCTACCATAGGAGCTGCCAAACTCGACCTCCAGGTGGGGCTTCTCCAGCATCCAGGACCATTTCTATGACTTCTCGAAGATTGTGATGGAATTCATCAAGAGTTTCGTTTTGTCTTCGAGGCTGAGGTCACCCATCCGCGCGGATGGCAAGTACCCCCATAAAGTCGGGTCTATTTGACCTGGCCGGGTCCAATCGCCCTTAACTCGATATGGCTCTATCCGAAGCCATTTTGGAATGGCGCAACGTGATCATGCAGGGTCAGTTTGACCTGTTTAACCGCCCAAACAGTCTTATCCATTCTGTACGAGACAGGACAAATGCTTTCCTACCTGATTACCTTGAAATAATTCCCCATTGCTATTGACAGAGATCATCATTCTGATGAATAAGCTCTTTATGTAGGCTACTATTTGGCATAATTATTGCTATGTTTGCATTGAATGAATTTGAGATAAAAGGTGTTGGTCGAACGCGGGGCCTTTGATGTGAGCCCCTGAACCCAAGGAGGAGAGCATGAAACAGATACTCATCATAGGCACCATGATTATGATTTATGGGCATCGTTGCATTCTCGGCAGCGGCGGATGATTTTCCCCTCAGGAAAATGTATCCCCAATTGGAGCCGATCACGACCCCTGAATTGGCCAAAGCTCGGGCAGACTGGCGAGGCCGTAATAATCGATGTCCGCACAAAAGGCGAATTCGATGTAATACACGTCAAAGGAGCTATCAATATTTCGCACATCGTGAGCGATGAGCAACAGGCAGCATTCAAATCCGTTGCGGAAAAGCCACATCAATATCTAGTTTTTTATTGCAACGGAGTAACCTGCCCGAAGAGCTACAAGGCGGCGGATCTTGCGATGACTATGCTGCATCTTCAAGGGGGTCCGGAACTATGACGCGGGCATCTTCAAGTGGGCTGAAACTCATCCGGAAGAGACGATATTTTTCGGCGAACCGATGACTGCCGGCAACGTCAAAGAGAAGCTCATTTCGGAATCCGATTTCAAAAAGTCCTTGTCGATACAGTAGACCTTCATAGACATGGCAAGAAGCGGCAAATACGAAGTGTATGACATAAGAGACACGCGGGAGAAGGCTGAGTATCCCATCGATCTCCCGAACAAGAAAGAGGCCACTATCGATCAATTGCGGCAGCTCTTGCACGAGGATAAGTTTCCTAAGTCCAATGTCTTGCTCCTCGACAATGTGGGAAAGCAAGTGGAATGGGCCCAATACTATCTGAATAAATTCGGTGTGAAAGACTATTTCTTCCTGGCAGGTGGTGTCAAGCAATGGCGCGCTGACGGCAAGAACCAAAAAGGTGATGAGCTGGGCAAGGTTTTTGGTCGCCCGACCCCGAAAAAGAAATGACTTTTGAACCGATGTACCTGATTTCCGAAATCATGTCATGTTATTTGGGCTTGTGTTGTTCACCGGAAGCATCTCCGGTAGGCAAGGCTGCCTCGTCAATAAAAAGCCTAAATGGTCGCCTTATGACCCAGCGATCCCTTCCAGCCGGCAGACGCGCTATCAAGTGACTTCCCAGGAGCACTTGCAATTCTGAACCGCCTTGCGCGCTGAATCGAACGATCCTGGTTTGCATACGGGTCATAATCCATGTGCCCACCATTTTTAGCCGGCTCGGTCCCTGAGCCTTGGCGTTAAGGACGGCAGACAATCTCCTGTCGATAAGGTTACGCACGTTCATGAGGTTACCGATCACCCGGCCCACGGTTCCGCCGTATACTCGCCGACATTTATCGCCACTTTGTGCGAACATTACTTGACCGATGATCCGGCTGGGTTCCAGGACACACGGATCGACACGAGTGTTGTTATCTCCCCGCGTTAGCACTCCGTGAGCATCCTTGGAGACGGCTCTGTGGGCGATGGGCCGACCCCATTCGGAGGGCACAAACACGATAACATCTCCTAGCCTGATCCTTCGGTGCTTATACGGGACGATGTGGAGAATATCCGATGCCCGGAGAGTGGGATTCATGCTGGGGCCAGTATAAAACATCCATTGCCGCCGATTGCCATCAGTCGCGGAATATTTCCTCATGACATTAGTCTCTTACCGCCTTACAAGCATCCGCGTCTCAGGGAAAAGACTTCGCTTTGCGGCCTCCTCACAGTACCAGTTTGGGGCCCAGAGACTCTTGGATCGATAGAAATTCTGGGCGACACAGCTCCCCAGACAAACACCCTTCATCAGGCACTCACCGCATGTTCCCTGCAGTCGGCTCGGCAGACCTTCCCTCAGATCGTGGAGAACAGGGTTACCGTTCCAAACATCTTCCAGCCGATCGCAGACAGCGTGGCCGAATACAAGGTCGGGAACGGTCTCACCAATGCCGCAAAGTGCATACGAACCGTCGCCGAGAACCCCGAGTATGCCGAAAATGCCGCACTGCCCGCACCCATCCGCTTGGTGGCCGAACATCCTGTTCAAGGGACGAAAGGCCGTCGGATGGCTGTAAAACAGCTTGAGACTTGTTGAGGCCGAAAGGTCGCTCTCCACCCATTGTCCCAACTGCACCAGCTCTTCTACTGAGAGGGTCTCGCCTGCTCTCATGCAACCGCTCGCCTCGCGCTGTGGGCTGAACCATGTTAAACTTGACCGAGCCCGCGCCGAGCGATTCCGCCAACCGTACGAGTTCTTCCATCTGACCCTTGTTACGGCGTAACAGAGACATTATCACCTGCGGTCTGAAGCCGGCGTCAACCAGATTCTTGATCCCTCTGACAGTCGCGTCGAAGCATCCCTCAACACCTCGCATCCACTCGTGGGTTTCGGCATCAGAGCCGTCCAGGCTCACCGAAACAAAGGCGTCTTTGCAAGCCTTGAGTTTTGCGGCCATCTCGGCCGAGCAGTTGGTCCCGTTGGATTCAATACTAAGGCTCAGATCCTGGCAGCGAAGGTAATCCAGGATTTCGGTGATCTGAGGATGAATCAAAGGCTCGCCGCCGCTTAATTTTACCGCGGACAGGCCCAGCGGTTTCGCCTGATCGACAATGTGACGGAAAAGCTCCAAATCAAGGGCCCTGGCTGCTTTACCTTCAGTCTGGTTACTTGGGCGCAATCCAGCAGTGACGGCAACGAAGGTTGCACTCGTCAGTGAGATAGAAATATATCTGATTCAGTGGAAACTTCGGTTTTGCAGTCATCGTTTGTGTATGCCCCTCACACGCGGCCGATCCCGGATACAGATTGACAGGACCGGCATCTTGCCTGTCTCTGAATGGCAGGCAGGATGCCTGTCCACCGATCTTAGCCGTCCCGACGGACTCATTGTCAATTTCTGACATCGCTTTTAGCAATTGCTATCGGATTGTACGTAGTCAGCAAGTCCTCGTCCGGGAGGACTCCACCGGCCTCCAAGAAACGTTTATAGCAGGCATCAGGGCTTGGGTGATAGGCATTACCCAGCATGGAATCAGCCACCGCAGGACAACCGCCTCGGCAAAAAGCCACATATTCGCACTCGCGGCAAAAATCAAAATCCGCAAGAGGAATAGATGATCGATTCCGGAACAGGTTTAATTCCTCATTGTCCCGCCAAACTTCTGCCAGAGCGATTCGCTGTTGATTCGGCCCAACTCCATGCCGGCGAGTTGGGCGCAAGGCGTTATTACTCCATCCGCCCTGACCGCCAGCTTGGTCATTGGTCCACCGCAGCTCGTCAAATACCCTCCGTCGGACACGCTTTTCAGCCCGCTTCTCCTTGCCCTTTCCATATCGAGCCACATGCGCGCTTCGGCCAGCGGTCCTGCCATAGCGCTGATGCGACTCTGGTATTTCTTTGTCAGCTTCAAAAGGGCTCCCATAGCGAGGCACCGGTCTTCAACGGTAAGTTGAACCTGTTGGGTATTCTTGCGGCACAATCCGAAGTAACCGGCGGAGTTTGTGGAAAAACCGGGAAGACCCACGTCTTCGAGGAGCAGTTTAGAGACCTCTTCAAGGTCTCGGACATTCTGCCTGTGAATGGTGACACGCACGGTCGCGGGAAGTTGATGTTTCAGCAGAAGCTTGAGACCGTTTGCCGCGCGATGAAAACTCCCCTCGCCCCTGAAACTGTCATGGGTAATTGGCATTGAGCCGTCAATCGAAACCTGAATGAGATTGCATCGACCGGTTGAAGCCAGAAAAGCGGCCATTTCATCCGTGATCAGTGTGCCGTTGGTCAGAATGGAGAACCGCAGCCGGTTCCGGACAATCCCCTCTATGAGCTCCTTGATATCTTCACGAATGAACGGCTCTCCTCCTTGAAGGCAAACTTCCATCACGCAGCAATCACGCAACTCTTCGAAAAACTCCAACCACTCCCCGGTGGGCAGATCATCCTCCACGTCACCTCCGCTTGTGAAATGGCTACAGTACTTGCAGCGCAGATTACACCTGCCGGTAATTTCGAGATCGACCGACCGTGGGGTCCTCATGGGAGTCATGGCACTATCACTTCGTCTGGAACTCGAAGCCGACAAAGCCTCGTTCCTCCAGACCCTGAACAAATTCCTTTAGATGCTGCTCAGCCTCCTCCGGAACGCTTTCAAAGTGATCCCGCAATTCTGTCAGTATCTCGCCTTGTGTGTGGTTGCCGTCAAGGCGTTTCCAGATGAATACACTCACCGGGTTCAGGCCCACCACTTTGCCGCTATCAGGGTCAAAAAGCAGAGCCCAGTCATCAAACTCTTCGCGTAACACGCTTAAAGGATTGGCTATTGGCCTGTCAGCTTTTGACATGAAATGGGCCACCTCCGATGTGCAACCAGGACGCCCCGCGAGAAAAAGGGGTTAACGGAAGGATAACATTGCAAATCTCTTAAAGCAAGGTAGGGCTGTCGGCCTTTGTAATCATTCCGTTCTGCAGGGTAGGGGTTGTCATTGGGACCGCAGCGAAGCAATCTCAGTGGGCAGGACGCCTGTCCCACCGAAGACGGCATTGCTTCGTCGATTCACGCCTCCCAACGACAGGGGTGCCCGCATGCCGACATATAACTGAGTGGTTAGAGGATTCTGGTTTTGCCTGCCGGGCATATAACCAATGTCAGGGCTTGTAATACATCAGATTCGCGGGCAAAGGGCACGATGCGGCTTTCAAGGCTCTGTTTATCCTGATCGGACATGCGATGGAAGGACTTTGCGAAGTCAACATTCTCTTCAAGCTGTTGCATTGAATCGCATCCGATTACGACCGTGGTGATGGGCTGAGAAAGGGCGTAGTGGAGAAAAGGCTCCATTGAAGAGTACCATGGGAGCTTTGCCGCGAAGCCCCGAAAATAGACTTTCATTCCGATGATACCCATTTCCTTCTCGTTTGCCCGAGGGATCACTGTATGCAGGAAGCTTTCGTATGAAGGCTCCGCGGGATTTACCGGAAGCAGAACCGTGTCGAAGTCAAACATGTCGATGCATCTCAAGAGTATAGCGGGGTCGTGATGGCCGGTGACGCCGATGAATCTTGTCAGGCCGATTCGTTTTGCCTCGATGAATGTTTCAATGGCTCCTTCAGGGCCGAATATCTCTTCAATGTCTCCTTCGGTCCGGACGTCGTGAACCTGCCACAGGTCCAGATGATCCGTTTTCATGTTCATCAACGTCTCGGAAAGATGAGCCAGAGCCCCCTTCTTATCGCGAGCGTGTGACTTGCTCGTAAGAAAGACTTCGTTGCGCCTTTCTCTCAACGCCTGGCCGTAGTACGACTCGCTGCCGGAATATGCCCGCGCTGATTCGCAATAATTGACGCCGAGGTCTATGGCTTTGTTTATCAGGCCATACGCCTGCTCCTCATGACCGAAGGTCCTGAGGATTCCTTCGCCGCCAAGCCCCAGTATGGTGACCTGTTCGCCAGTTTTGCCCAGTTTCCTCTTGTCGATCATAACAACAGTATATCAGTTGCCGTGCTGTCTGTCATATCAATTGAAGCCGAAAAAAACGGATGCCGGTCCGTCGTAAGGAGGGTAACAGACCGGCATCCATGCTAGTAGCTTGGTTTTGAATGCCCCGCCCGGGGCTCCGTTAAAAGCCTCAGGCCTTGCCAGGGGGGCAGGCCTGTCCGGACGAGCCCCAGTTGTTGTAATAGCCCTGGTAATAATTGGGATTTGCCGAGTACTGTGTCTGATACGGGTTAGAGTAGTAGCCTGTTTGCGGCTGCTGATAGTACCCCTGTTGGACAACGGGACGCGGCTGAGCAGGATAGTTCGGCTGGTATTGCCTCGCCACGGGCACTTGTTGGCGCTGATTTGCAGGTTGAGCGGTGATCAAGCGACTGGTGTTGGTCGCGCGGGCACTCCGAACAGGCTTCTTCTTTGACGCAGCTTTGGATAATGGTCGGAGCTGCTGATTTGCCTGGGTTTGTGGAATAGCCTGCTGATAAGCCACCCGTGGTTGAACAGCCTGTTGGGCGACAACCGGCTGCCGGGCAGGAGCGGGTCCTGCCGTGTAAGCTCCGGGGCCGCCGTATTGCAAGGTCCCATTGTATTGAGGCTGGTCAGAACTGTTCACACTGTACGTATATGTCTGCGTATTTCCCGGGTTGTATCCTAAGCGATTGTCAACTTGATTCGCTTGCCCGTAGCACAGCGGCAAAAGCGGCGCTATGACGAAGGCAGCGATAAACCACACTACTTTTGTTTTCACAGAATCCTCCTTTAAGCGGCATCTCATTCAATGCTGAGGATATATGTATATAAGCATGTTGATATAATGTCAAGGATTATCTGCTCTGGGCTCGCCGTGATCTGTCTTTAACGAACCACAACACTTCGTCTAAAGATTCAGCGAGAACGAATTAGTGGAGAAAGGAGATTGTCATGCGTGGGACCCTTGTGGAGGCTACCACCCTAGCAGTCATACTGATAGTAATCGCTACATTGGTTGAATCGGGCGTCTTGGACAGCATCCTTCGCTAGGAGCCCGTAGCGTAACCACACTCATCGGCGCCATTGTGCCACAAATTAAGGAAAGTGCCGCGGAACACGGGGCTACGCAACAGCCTTCTATCCAGAACCGCCAAGCATTTAGATATCTATTATGCCCTGTCAGTCCTTTTCGATCCCTCACAGAGCCTCAATTTGCGTACACAACGTGTACAAGAGTATGGTATGCTGTCACACGACAACGGAGGCGGGAGTGAGCAATAGAATCAAGGATAATCTCTGGCAAGTGGGCGGCAACGGGCTGACAGATCCGGCGGATGCAGCCATCTATCTGATACGCTTTGACGACAAAGCAGCCCTTATCGATGCCGGTTGCGGGCACGGGCATTCACGATTGAAGAAAAACATTGCCGAATGCCTGCACCCAAATGGGCAACTCGAATATCTTCTGCTTACCCACTGTCACTTTGATCATACCGGCGGGGCCGAAGCAGTAAGAAACGAGTTTGGCTGCCGCATCGTGGCCCATGAGTTAGACGCGGTGTACCTTGAGTCCGGTGACAGTGAGGTGACCGCAGCCTCCTGGTACGGGGCCCGGCTCCAACCGCTGACCATCGACGTCAAACTGCAGGGGGAGCAATCCACCCTTACAATAGGCAGTGGCAGTGTAACAGCCATCCACTGCCCTGGCCATTCCCCCGGCTCGGTTGTGTATACTACACGCATTGACGGCCGGCTTGTGCTTTTCGGCCAAGACATCCACGGTCCGATACATCCGGGATTGCTATCTGATGAAAAACAGTATCAGGAATCGCTGGCAAGGCTTCTGGACTTGGAAGCGGATCTTCTTCTGGAAGGGCATTACGGCATCTTCCGGACAAAGGAAGATGTGCGAGAATTCATCCAGTCGTTTATCAAATAGGGTATCATCGTCCTAGGCTTGGTGCGTAGGTGACTCCCGCGTCGAAGCATGAAGAGAGCCTTATCGGTTTATAAACATCCGTCAGGTCGAGGTGGCTTTCCCCAACACCCGCAATAGTTGTTTTCTTAACTCCTCGGCTGCTGACGTAGCCTGGGCAAAAACCTCTTCGATCTTGGTAAAGTCGAGCATCCTGATGTCACGGATCTGTGGCCAGACATAGATGTCCGGTTTGAGCCTCTCCAGTTTGTCGGCGAGCATTGTTGTCTGCATGATGTCGAAGGTTCCAAGCACTGCCTCCAGCGCATTCGGAATCTCGTCTTCGCCGGCATATCGCACCCTGCTGACGTTCACTGCGATGATGAAGTCCGCCCGGCCCATAAGTAGGTCATAGGGCACCAGGTTGACGACACCGCCATCGACCAGAACCCGGCCCTCTATGGAAACCGGTGAGAATACCCCGGGGACGGCCATGCTGGCCTGTAGGGCCGGCAACAACGGACCCTTTTCAAAGATAACTTCCTCTGCCGACCAATAGTCTGCCGCAACTACGAGCAAAGGAATTTCCAGATCTTCAAAGCTATCCACCTTGATTTCGCTGAGCAGGGAGTTCAGGATGCCTTGCGCATTGATTAGCCCACTACCCGAGAAGTCCGGCTTGAAAGCAGAAACCCATTTAAGCAAGTCTTCCCTCTTCTCAATGACGTCCCGCCAGGTGTCATTCTTGAGAATGAGGCGCCTTTCGATAACCTCCCTGATCTCCCTTGCGGCCATGCCCGACGAATACAAGGCGCCGACAATCGCTCCCATGCTGGTGCCCGCTATGACGGCAGGACGCATATGCAAATCGTCGAGGACCTGAAGAATGCAGACGTGGGCCAGCCCTCTCACTCCACCGCCACCCAGGGCGATACCCACCTTCATGACTTATGCTCCTGTACACAGATTGACTTGCTTGTTCACCATTGACCGAATCGTACCACGCGTGGGACATTTCAGGTTGATGAATGTGGTTCACCTTAGGCCAAGGGCACGTTTACTCTTTCGGATTAGGTTGCCCGGTTGGTTCTTATTCCGGGTCACCTTTCCCGCTGATTCTTAGAAAGTCCAGTGGTAGCTTCTTCAGGACATCCTCAATGGTTGCATCCGGCAATTTCTCATTGTATTGCATTTTGCCACGATCATAAGTCTGGATGCTGATTCCTGTGCTCCCTTTTATGATTATTACTTTATAGAGGCGGGTCTTGTACCCCTGGGGTATCGTAATAAAATATTCTGTTTTTGATTTGGTCAGCCTTGGTTTTATGCCGTTTGCCTTGGCCTCTTCCGCTCGTTTCAATATTGCATCGAATAATTCGTTGATTGCCACCACCGGTTTTCACTCCTCAATTCTTCTGAATGGGTGCCTGCCTGTAAACAGTTCCAGCCTCAGTGTGCAGAACAGTGTGCCCCAGCACGAGCGGTAAAGCAATGGGTATCGTTTCACGGGACAAAAAGGTAGACGTGTTTCTTTTCTGATGTGTCTACCACAGGGCGCCCCGTACGGGGCTGAGCACTGTACAGTGATCCACCGGGCTTCGCGTGAGCCTCGAATTAACTATTCGCCCCGAGACGAGCCGCATGCGAACACGCAAAAGTATTATGTCCCCTTTTCCCTTGATCCCATGACATGAGATCCTCTTGTCATCTCAGTTACACGGACAGTGTACTGTACACTTAGAAATTATGTATTGTGTCCCCGGAATATTCGATTTTAGCTGACATTGAACACTCGACCTAGGCCAAGTCAGAGGATTTTGCTGAAACCGAAAAAGAAAACGCCAGCAAAAACCACCAATAACACTCCCATGACCACGTAAAATATACATGAAGTTAAGTTCATCTTTGAAATTGCAGAATTGTGGTAGGTACTCGTTCATGTTATTGACTATGTCAACCAGTACTCTGCGGAACTGCCGCTGCTTCATCTTTATTTGCGCGGTTCCTATCCAGGACTGAACAGCCACCTGAAGATCGGCTCCTATTGTCGGCAACCGCAAAATGGACATTGTCTCTTCGTGATCCAAGTTCAGCTTTTTCAAGGAGGCCAGCAGCCCTTCTCGGAAAGATACGTCGGTAACACCGAACGCTATGTACCCCCTCATCGTAAAGGACAGGAAGGCGAGCACAACAATCAATACCGTTGGGATCATCCAACGAAGAGCCGTCAAGGTTCCGGATCCGTCACCGCTTGTTGGAAGCGATACGGCCTGTAATATCCCCGGTCCGAATCCAAGCAGTATGAGAAAAAGCAACCACCGGGCTGAGATTAGGAATGGCTTCTTGGTCACAATGCCACGCAGTCCAATCACCAAGAAAAAGAGTGCCATTGTGACAAAAAGAGAGGGGTACAGAACAGTGATGACGAAATGCGTTTTCATCCCAAATAATGTGGATGCCGGATCCTGGGTGTCCGCTGTGTGCGGCCGCAGCAAAGCCGCAACTTCTTTGTGCTGTGTCGCGGCAACCATCTTGAACGCTGTTAAGCCTGATGCATCCCGGATATTGGGATCCGCACCCTTACCCAGCAGCAATTGTGTCACCGCCCTGTGTCCTTTCACGGCAGCGACCATCAAAGCTGTCAATCCTTTGTCGCTTTTGGCGTTAACGTCTGCGCCTTTGTCCACCAAGAGTTTGGCGATATCTGCTCTTCCTTCGAGCGCCGCGGATATCAGCGGGGTTAGACCAACCTGGCGTCGGGCGTTGGGGTCAGCTCCGGCCGCTAGCAACTGTCCGACTTTAGCCGTCTCTCCGGACTTGACAGCAGCAAACAGCTCAGCCGATGTGTCAGCCGCATAGGTCCAATGACTCTGCGCGACCAAAAGGAAAATGGAACCAGCAATTATGAATACGACCTTTTTGTTCATCTCGACCCCCTGGGGAATAATTCAATACACATTTCTGATGAATCTTGATGCGAGATAAGAAATTTCGGTTCGCGACCTTTTTTTGCCCAAGCGAATCGTTGTTCCCATCCCCGCACCACCATATTAGTAACATGGTGAAATGTCGCTTCGGATCGCCGGGAAGGGTGAGAAAATGGGACATTTCTTTTCTGATGCGTGTAAAATAGTGGGCCCCGTACGGGAGCCAGCGCGAGGAGCAGGCCACCGGGCATCGCGTGAGCCTCGCATTCACCCTTAGCCCGCGAGGCCAGCCACAAACGAACACGCAAAAGTATTGCGTCCCTGGAATATTCAAAACATCACCAGATTTTAGGTCCTTTTTGTCTTCCCTCCAGCATTGCGGGTTCCGTATTCCCCGATTTTCCTGTTTCCGTAAGATCTTCCTCTTGTGCGCAGCATCCCCGCAATTCTGCGGGAGTTTTGAGTGGATAAAATGATATTGGTTGTGTTCTGGCACCCGGGAAGCCGTTTTGGCTTCTTTTGAGTGCCAAGATGGAAACCTGGTAGCTTGGAACACCTAACCAGTTGAGTCCACTTTGGTACTCCAGTCCCAGACCGCCATTCACACACCCGGGAAATAAATTCAACCAAATGGTTGACAATTGAATCTCACATCATTATATTCAACTACATGGTTGAATATAGTTCCGAGCAACACCTCAACGCTGTCTTTCACGCCTTGGCGGATTCCACCAGGCGAGCAATCCTTATGCAGTTGGCGGAAGAGGAGCTTACCGTTAATGAAATCGCAGCTCAGCACAAGATGTCATTGCAGGCAGTGTCCAAGCACTCAAAAGTGCTGGAGAACGCTGGGTTGATTGTGAAAACAAAGGCAGGTCGCATTCGACGATGCCGCGTGAATTTTGAGACTCTTGAGCAGGCTTCACGGCTAATTGCCCAGTACAAACTTTTCTGGGAACGCAGGCTGGAAACGCTGCAATTGTACATAACAAAGCAAGCGCAGGAGGAAGAGACAATGGGAGAAGAGAAAGAGACAACTCTGGTTGTTAGGAAGGTGTTCAGGGCTGATCGTGACACATTGTTTGAAGCTTTCAGTAACCCTGAAATAATGCGTCGATGGTTCTTCCCGGTAGATGAAGGTTGGTCCGCTGACGTCACAAATGAGTTCAAGGTCGGTGGACATTACCGAATCGACATGCACGAACCCGACGGAAACATTTGTTCCCATTGGGGTGAGTATCGGGAGATTGATTCCCCTCACAAGATCGTATTTTCCTGGAACTCGGATCTTGTGGAAGGAACTGAGGTAACTGTGGAGTTTCGCGAAGCCGCCGGCGGCACAGAGGTCATTCTGTCTCATGAGTTTCTGCCTGACGAAGAACAGCGCGAGAAACACCGCGGTGGCTGGAACGGGTGCCTCAGCAACCTCGAAAGGGCGTTAGGAGATTAGCATGGAAAACCCTCAGTTTATATACGTGATGTACATCTCGACATCGCCAGAGAAGCTATGGAATGCGCTCATCGATCCCCAGATGACCGCGAAGTACTGGCAGCACGAAAACGTGTCCGACTGGAAGTCCGGCTCCAAATGGGAGCATCGGCGTTGCGACACAAAGAGAACTCTCTCCTTAGTCGGAAGGGTCATTGAAAGTTCCCCGCCTCGGCGTCTTGTCTTGACATGGGCCTTCCCGACCGATGAGGCACGTGAGGACAAACACTCGAGGGTCACGTTGGAGATTGAACCGATTCGGGATGTGGTGCGCCTGACTGTGACGCACGCCCAGCTTGAGCCTGGCTCCGAGATGCTTCAAGGCATCGTGAAGGGCTGGCCCATAGTGACTCTCGAGCCTGAAAACCCTACTGGAGACTGGACGACCACTCCCCGAGTTGTGGTAAAAGGCCGACTCCCGTGTGGAACGCAGCGTCGTGCTCTTTAGCGGCGGGTTCGGCGCGGCAAGGTTTGGAATTATGCGGCGCACTTGCCATTTCGGGCTTTTCCGGGACCTGAGAGCAGGGCACACTAGTCAAAAGGGAGGATCAGTTCATGGAAACCGCAACGATAACGCATGAGGTCTTCTTCAGTGCAAGTCCGAAAGAAGTATACGATGCGCTTATGGACTCAAAGAAACATAGCCAGTTCACGGGCGCGCCGGCCAAGATCCGCTCAGAAGTTGGTGGCAAGTTCTCCCTCTATGGAGGAAGCCTCACCGGCACCACAATGGAACTGACGCAGGATGAGCTAATCGTCCAGAGTTGGCGCGCGGATGACTGGCCCGAAGGTCATTTTTCGCAAGTCACGTACCTCTTGGGTCCGCTCTATGGTGGGCGAGGCACCCATCTATCATTAATCCAGACTGGCGTCCCAGCTGACCATTTTGATGAGATCAATCAGGGGTGGCGGGACTACTACTGGAAGAAGATGGCGACGTACTTCCGAGATGAGAAGGTTGCCGTCGTCAGGCGCTTTATGGAGGAATTCAAGAATAAGGCGAACCTCGATATTGTCGATGAGCTTTTTGCACCGGATTTCGTCCTCCATCTGCCTGGTGTCACTCTCCCTCCTGGACCTACGGGGCAAAAGACAATCGGCAAGGCCATCTTTGCTGCTTTCTCGGGTGTGAATGTGACGGTGAACGACACCATCGTCGAGGGAGACACCGTGGTAGAGCGTCACACCGCACGCGCTGTTCACAGTGGCGAATTCAATGGCGTTGCCGCCACCGGTAAGAAGGTGTACTGGACGGAGAACCATATCTATCGACTGCAAGACGGGAAGATTGCTGAAGCATGGTCTGAGGTGAGCTTTCACGACCTAATGAAGCAGATTTCCTCCCCATAGCTCTGGAATGGCGCTAATGAAGAGGCGTGAGCTGCTGGGAAACGATGTAACCAAAGCAAAGAAATCCAGCAGAGGCACGTTTCGACTGGTGGGTCAAAAAGGGGACATTCTTTTTTTCTGATGCGTGTACAACAGTGAGCCTCGAATTCACGCTCTGGTACCTCTACAGGCCACAAACCAACACGAAAAAGTAGAATGTGCCCTTTTCCCTTTAGCCCAGGACATGAGATCCTCTTGTCATCTCAGTTACACCGACAGTCTCGGAGAGCCCTGTTTCGTGCCGAAGATCATCCCGGCATGGGGTTCTGCCTATCCAGATAGCGAGAATACCAGGACGTGAGCGGAAGAGCTGAGAGTCCATGCAAGAAAATGCTCAACAGCACGGTCAAGGCGACTACTGAGAAGCATCGTTCGTAGCCGGTGACCCCAATCGTGCCCACCGCCAGGAGTGCATACAGGACCCGATGCAATGCCGCGCGGACCAAACCAGGCGATAAACCAGACTCCCGGCGTGTCGAGGCCGACGCCTATCATACACAAGACCACGGGGATCATGCGGATCACGGTAAGACTCATGATGGCGTAGCAGACGACCTCCAGATCCCAATAGTTCACCAGGGCCGGGACCATGGCGATGCCGAAAAGCAAGAATACAAAGAGCGATAGCTGTCGTCCTTCTGCTTCGCCGAACTCCTGAATGCGCTCACGCACGTCGTGTGCCCGCGTTCCAAGGAAAAGCCCCGCACAATACGCTGCGATGAAACCGTTCCCGTGAAACGCCTCTGCCCCGCTGTAGGCCAGTACCGCCAGCGACCCGGCAACGAGTCGCTGGAATGTCGGCTGCATCCAGCCTCTGCGTGACGCCTCATCTACGAGGCGGCCTCCGCACCAGCCGATTACTACGCCCGCGAGGGGGCCGAGCGAAAGCTGAAGGATCACGAACAGCAACCAGGAACCGGAGTGTGGGCTACCGTTTGCCCCTCCTGCGAGCACAGCGAGACACATCATGATTGGAGGCAAGGCGATCCCGTCGTTGAGTCCGCTTTCCACGTTGATGGCCTGGCGGATTCTCTCGGGTAGCCGTTCACTCGTCACCACTGCCTGGCCGAGGGCCGCGTCTGTGGGCGAGAGAATGAGGGCTACCAGCGCAGCAACCCAGAGGTCTTGGCTGCTGATCATGACCGCCGCCGCAACGAAACCCAACACCATCGTCAACGGGAGCCCCACGCCAAGGAGACGGATCGGAATTCCTCCATGCCTCCTCAGAGCCTGGAGATTCACCGTCGATGCGTCCACGAACAGAATGATCACCAGGGTGACCTCGGCAATCAGCTTGACTATGGAAGCGCTCACATTGACCTTCATCAGATCCAGAGCGAGGGGACTCACCAGAATCCCGATTCCGGTAAAGACCATGGGAGCCGTAATCGGGGAACGCTCGGACACTGCCGAGATAAGCCCATAAGAGAAAATGAGCAGAGCGGCGAAGATAATTGTCGGGTAGTCAATCATGGTGATTTTGAACCTCCACACCTTCCACCATCGGCCCTCTGCGGCCCATATCCCAACCCTGACGACCAAGAACGGGGATCCCGCAAAAATGCTGCACGTCCAACCGACCGAGACGGTGAAGGATCACCCATTGAGCAGAACCGTGCTCAGAATAAGGGCGCTTCCCACTCCGATTATCGCGTAAATTCCGGGGACACAATACTTTTTCTTTAATGGGCACAAAAAGGGGACATGCTTTTCTTGGTGTGTCTGCAACAGTGGGCCCCGCGATCGGCCGCACACGAACACGCAAAAGTATTGTGTCCCCAGAATGTCGAATATTACACCTCTCGGGAATATTGCCGGAATACTAGAACTGGAAAAGCTAGATAGTGGCTTCAGATGAGGAAATTGTGGAGCCGTGAGGTTCGCGGCTGCTATTTTACTAATCCTTCTGTCTATCCAACATTAGCACCACATGGGAAATGAAACGAGGATTGTAAGCTTGTGAGAGGAGCCTGAGGCGGGAAGGCATTTTCATTGTTTATTGCGAGCGAGAGGTCACGTCCCTTTTTAAGGGCGGGAATTGCGCCATGGGCGTTAAAATAAGTTCTGAACCCTCTTCGTCCCGGAGGGACGGAAAGATAGTAGCCCGGCGATTCATCGCCGGGAAGACAGCAAAAGGAGACTTCCGTCGTCCCTTTAGGGAAGATTGATCGGTTGGATTGCTCAGCGTTGTGTTCTGCCGTCCCTATGGGACTTGAATATGTTTGGTTTCGCCTTTACCCGGCGATGAATCGCCGGGCTACTATTCCCGTGTGCCGCGGGATTCCTACGGAACAAAAGGTCGTGGATCTCTTATTTTAACGCCTATGGGGGGCTCCCCTTTTTTCACATCACAAGATCTTTCCTGACTATCCGATATCGCTTATAAATCTTGGCGCCGAACTCCAGCTCAATTTTGATAATGTCGTAATTGTCTTCGAGATTCCAACCGATTTCAACATAGTCAAAGGTTTTCCTTTCCCACACTTTCACAAGATGATCAAACGCAAGGATTGGAAGCCCTAACCCTTGGTGGGTTTTCTTGAATCCCATGGCCAAAGCTCTTGCTCCCTTGATTTCATGCTTATAGAGCAGAACTTTGAAAATACCCAGGAGGCCGATTTTGCCGTTAAGGCGTTTTAGCACAGGGGCCGATATCGGGAAGAGCCACAGTCACTCCTACGGGCTCGCCTTCGTAATAAACGAAGAGAATCAGATCCGTATCAGCGATGCGAATCATCTCCTTACCCATTTCCAACATCTCTTCGTCCGTCATGGGAACGAAACCCCAGTTTTTTGACCAAGCTGCATTGTATATTTCCCTGATGAGGGCCATTTCCGAATCAAAATTCCTTTTATCTGCCTTGCGGATCTCAACTTTCTTGTTTCTTCCGATCCTCCTAGCCAACCGTTCCATTCGATCACTCTTTTTTTGGTTTCTTTCAAGAATCACGGCCAGCAGATCTTTTTCTTTGGAGAAGCCGTAGGATTCAACGAGCTGTACATAATAGGGCGGGTTGTAAGGCATCATGATGGACGGGGGATGTTGAAAACCTTCCACCAGAAGGCCGACCTCGTAATTTGTCGATGGATTAAACGGCCCTCGCAAAAAGGACAGCCCCTTGTCGCGTGACCATTGCTCGACCGCTTCAAACAGGGCTCCAGCAGTGGACGGGTCATTCTCGCATTCAAAAAATCCCCAGGCACCCATATTTTCGTCATGAAACGAATTGAAATTGTTGTCCAATATTCCCGCAATTCTCCCGACTGTTTGCGAGCCGCGTCTGGCCAGAAAGAGCACACGTTCGGAGAATTTCCAGAACGGGTGGCTGGCGGTATCCAGTAGTTTGCGAACTGCTTTTTTCAGTGGCGGAACCCAATTTGTATCGTTAGCATAGATTTTCCATGGCAGATCAATGAATTCGTCCATTTCTGACGCTGTTGTAACCTGAAAGATTTCCACATTAGGCATCGAAGATCTCCTAAATGTCAGCTCGTTTGGCCTACACTGCGCCGATTTATATTTCACCTCGACCCGCCCAAGCATCCCATGATCCGCTCTAAGGTAAAACGGCCTCCTTTCAACCTAACCTTCTATCGGCCTCAGATTCAGTCACATTACTAACTCAGAACCCGGACCAGGTTTGGAGGGCAGGTAAGTGCAGTCATCCATATTTTGCAACTGCAATTCCTGTTCGATTATTACAGGATAGTGATAGTAGTGTTCTGCCCTAAAGCAATAAATTAGATAACTCCTCAGCTTCCATGGCATATTGAACAAAGTGTAAATCAGGTATTTCCAAAAATATTTCCTTGACTTATATAGAAATCCCTGCCGTGCTATCAAATGAATGAGACCTCTTACCTCATTCCATTTGACTTCAGCATTTCTTTTCACAGAAGGTCTCGGCATCTGGATCAGATGTCCATATACCCGGGAAAGATAGTTCTTGGGTTCATAAAGATCATGATAAAGATTTATGAATTCTGCGGTGATTTCTTGAAGAGGTCGTGTTGTGATGAAATTGACTGGGCCGGTATGGCTGATTAGGCTATCCTGGCCTGTGCACAACAGACGGCCTTCTTCGTTGACTCTCTTCCAAAGGTCCGTTCCCGGCATGGCTTGCAACATTGTGGCAAAGACTTCAGGTATCTGATTCCTAACGGCAAAATCGATTAAGCGTCTGTCCGCACCTGGAGCCTCATTGTCGAATCCGATTATGCAGCCGGCAATTACTTGCAAACCGGCTCGATTTATCTTCTGACACGCTGCATCCAAATCCACAGCAAGATTCTGCACTTTACCCACGCTCTTGAGGCTCTCGGAATCGAGAGTCTCTATCCCGAGAAAGACAAAAGCGAATCCAGCCCGCACGATTAGATCCAGTAGTTGGTCATCCCTTGCCAAATTAACTGATGCCTGGGTGTAAAACTCAAATGGGTGACCGCGATCCGATTGCCAACCTATGAGCAGTTTTAGGAGAGCCTTGGCACGGACCACGCTACCGATGAAATTATCATCCACGAAAAAAATCGCTCCGCGCCATCCCAAATTGTACAGAGCATCGAGCTCATTGATGATCTGCTGAGGCGATTTTGTCCGCACGGTTCGGCCGAACATCAGTGTGATATCACAAAATTCGCACTTGAAAGGGCATCCCCGAGAAAACTGAATTGACATATCCATATAAAGATTGAGGTCAAGAAGATCGTATCTTGGGACTGGCGATGTATTCAGCTCAGGAATTTCTGAGTTGATGACAATGCCCGACTTGTTTTGGGCGAGAGCATCAATTAAATCTTGCATTGATGATTCTAGTTCGCCCGTTATTACGATATCGGCTCCCGATTCCAAGGCTTTGTCGTAATAGTGAAATGCCCACGGTCCTCCCACTACCACCGTCTTGGCTCGTCGCTTCCCTTCTTCTATGGCAATCAGTATGCCGGATTGTTGGATCTGCATCCCCGTGACAAATACTACATCATGGTTTTCCCAATGGCTTTCGGTCAGTTCTTGAGCTGCCATATCAACCAGCGTCAAAGAGGCGCCTTCTGGAAACAAAGCAGCCACCGTAATCAGGCCCAGAGGTGGAAGAACGCACTTCTTTCCCAACACTTGGGTTACCTTATTGAAGGACCAAAATGTGCTCGGATAAGGCGGATTGATCAATAAGATCCGCATGACTCTCTAAATCCTCCCATTGTAAATTAACAAGATATCAATTGTCTTTTCAGACGCTCTCTATCTGTGTAGCAAAACATTCGTGTCCATGTAAATCACTTATTACCCTGAAGTGTTCGGCATGTCCCCGATCAGGATGCACCTCGCAGCAGCGGGATGGCTCCTGGGAACTCAGACTGCCGCACCATCTATAATGAATCTCCGCGTAAGGATAGGAGCCGCCTCTCTCTTGATGAACGGCATCGCACCCCATCTATTAAGCGTAACACTCCTTATCGTCCACGGTCAACTGTCAGTGGAGTTTTCCGGAAAAATGGGCTCGTGGCCGGCCGCAAGCGAACACGAAAAAGCATTATGTCCCCTTCTTTTCTCCTCCCTTGTGAAGATCCGCTGGACATCAAGGCGGATAACAGGATTTTCTCAGCCCCGGAGGGCAAATCTGTCTCTGTAACTAATTGATATAACAAGACCAACCTTAATCTGACCCATTCCCAGAGCCATTAAAACCCGAGCAAAATATCCGCTTGACTGTTGTCAGGTCTCCTGACTATAGACCTAGGAAGGAAGGTTAAAATCCGCCAACGGGAGAACTCGGGTCTGTTTGGTTTCTAAGGAACCTTGAAGCGATGGAAGTGCTTGAACTCCTTCGTTTGCCATCCACCACCTTGATATGCTTACTCGCAGCGGTCATGGTCTCTATCGCTTTTGAGGCTGTAAATGGCTTTCACGATACCGCCAATGCCGTAGCCACCGTAATCTATACCAACTCTCTCAGCCCAAGAAGGGCCGTACTACTTTCTGGCATTTGCAACTTTGTCGGAGTGTACCTTGGCGGAGTGGGAGTAGCATTTGCAGTAGTGCATTTGCTCCCGGTGGATCTTTTGGTCAATGTCGGATCAAGAGCCGGCACAGCCATGATTTTCGCCATCCTTATCGCGGCCATAACTTGGAATGTGGGGACCTGGTATAGAGGTATTCCTGCCTCCAGTTCCCATACGCTAATAGGAGCAATAATAGGGGTCGGGCTTGCCAATGCCCTGATGCATGGTGAGCCCATTCTTAGTGGCATGAATATCGGTAATGTCAAGGGAGTAGCACTAGCTCTGCTCATTTCACCTTTGATTGGATTTGCTCTGGCTGCCTTTGCGCTCCATCTATGCCGAACCTGTGTTCGTGACCCCCGGTTGTACGAGCCCCCAAAGGACGGCAAGCCTCCAACCTGGGTTCGGACTGTTCTGGTGTTTACCTCTGCGGGAGTCAGCCTGTCGCATGGCTCTAATGACGGACAAAAGGGAGTGGGGCTTATCATGATAATTCTCATTGGAACGCTCCCCGCTCATTTTGCTCTGAATCCCGAGTATGGAACGAAACGGACGGGCGAGCTGGTTCAGTCATTGGAGCAAATGGCCAAGGTGATCGAGCACAAGCAAGGCGGGATGTTCGACAGTGTCAACGCTAAAGACCCAGGTGCAGAGTACAGGGTCATGGGTTGGTCCCCGGGACCAGTCAACCCGATCTCGCGGGAACTTGAAGAAGTTGCCGTTTTCTTGGAACACCACGACCAGTTGGCAACGGTGAGCCCTGAGGAACGCTCTCAATTTCGCAAAAAGATCCTTCTACTCGAAGATCACATCAATGAGATGGAACGTTCTGCGATCTCGGACTTATCTGATGCTGAAAAATCGGCAATGAAGGGAGCGAGAGTTCAGCTCAGAAGGATGACAGATTATGCACCGGCATGGGTAATTTTAATCGTTGCCACTGCTATCGGCCTCGGAACGATGGTTGGGTGGAAAAGGGTGGTGGTTACTGTCGGTGAAAGAATTGGAAAGAGCCCTTTGACTTACGCACAAGGGGCGTCCTCAGAGTTGGTAGCAATGACGACTATAGGTTTCGCGGCTGCCTTGGGTTTGCCGGTTAGCACAACGCATGTCCTGTCCTCAGGGGTAACCGGGACCATGGTGGCCAATGGTGTAGGGTTGAGGTACAGAACTCTTCGGGAGATAGCCTTGGCCTGGATATTGACTCTGCCTGTAACCATGTTGCTTGGAGGGACACTGTTCTTCCTGTTTCGTTACCTTGCTAAGCTGTAATCGTTGAGATTTGACCTGACATCCTTGCTGGGAAAGGCAAAAGAGGACATGCTTCTTTTCTGGTGTGTCGAAAACAGCGGGCCTGGTAAGGGGTCCAGTGCGGGCCGTAGGCGCCATTGTGCTTCGCATGCGCCTCGAATTCATGACTCAGCCCGCGGCCGGCCACAAACGAATACAAAATGTAAAATGGCCCCTTTTTCTCTTCCTTAGGGATGAGCCAGGAAGCGATTTTAGAACTGGGTCCCAGTCAAATTGTTTCGCACATGTCCAGGTGTCCGTCTCGGCACATGCAGCTCGATCCGATTGGACAACAGCCCAAAACGTCATCCTTGGGACATCTTTCGCACCGATAGTAATTTACGGGGCAGCTTAAATTACTGGCTTGTAACGGTTTTCGAGATTTATCGTGGTATGTAGATTTCTCGTCCATTTCAGATTTCCTGTCAACGATCCGAGCGTCTCCTTCCTGAGAGACACTGATGCTGACCAGCTTCAGAAGTTTCAGCGAACTCCCACACCACTGGGCGGATGCGCAAGGATCGTAGAATCAACCGGCTTCAACGGTCTTCTTACGGAATGAGCCTCCACGACTCTCTTTCTTTGTCATTCCTTTTGATTCTTTTGTCTCGATTGCACAGTACGGAAATCCTGTTTCCTGGAATCTTTGTAGCCGATGAGATTGCATGCGTTGTTCGGTATGCCCAGCCCCTTTCTTTCGCCGACCTACGAAGAAACTTGTAAATCTTGTCGCTGTCACGTTTATCCGGGAACCACTTAAAGAGCCCGACCAACCCACCGGCAATGGAGACTATAATAGCTGCGCCCGCCGCAGTCTCCTTGAAATTGTTGCCGACGAAATCAACGAAGCTGCTGATGATTTCCATGCCTCATCACCCCGCCTCTAAGCAGAATTTCAGACCCCGTACATTCGAATCACATTGACACCAAAGCCTCTGTTGAACAAGAGAATTTGCTGATAATACTATCAGAATCCAGGCCAAGTGTCCGCCATCTTTGGGTGGGCAACCCGTGCCAATAGCATCTCTTACTGTTCCGAAGGGTTCAGTTAAGGCATGCCAAGGCAGCGGGTGGCCGTGTCAACCTCAGTTGACATTTGACTGCCCTGATAAAATGGTCTCGCACATATCCAGGTACCCTCCGCTGCTGCTTATACATTGAACCGGACGTGAGGGGCAAGTTTTTGGAACTGCTAAGAGAATTGAAAAAGAATACCTGACGGACAGGAAGAGCAAAATTCAGGAGCTTAAATTGTTTTGTTTTTGGTCACACGGACCGAGGAAATTTGCATGAGGGCTGCAAATCACATTCGAGGCAATAAGTTCTCACAATTTACCCTGCCTTCTCGTTGGATTCCGGTTCCGTGAGCAGCCCCCAGATGGGTGGACAGCCAGCAACCGGAACGATTTCCGCGGTCACCTCAAATCCATACTTCCGATAAAAATCCAAATTTCTTGGATTGGAACTCTCTAGGTAAACGGCAACTCTATCCTCTTCCGCCCTCAAAAGCACCTTCCTGAGCAGTTCTCCACCCAATCCATTCCCCTGGTGATCCGGATGCACTCCCAGGATCGGGACGTACCAATGAGGCTGGCGAGGGCGTATCTTATCGAACTTATGAAATATGCGGACCCATTGTTTCATCACACGGTAGGGGGTGAAAGATACCGATTTCAGAATCAGTTTGGTTAACATAACTATCAAGTGAAAAAAGGGAGGCGGATACTCTTCTGGTGGAGCCGCACCGATCACCCCGGCGCACGCCCTATTTGTGGTCCCGACGCTCCAGGTTCTTGATGATAATCCCAGAAGAAAATCTATTCCTGTGGAAAGCCGCTTGGCTCGGGATTCTTCTTCCGGAAAATGGAATTCGGTCCACGGGTCGTGATAAAATGCCGCAATCAAAGTCTCGATACGGGGATCTTTCATCATGTAACCACTCAGAAGGTTTATGAATCAAGGTCGTGATATTTTTCTACAGTTCACGAATACCAGGAAATTCATTCCCAGTCACAAAAAAGGCGACTCTCCCCAAATCGCCCTCTCGGTCACTTAACTTCCTCAACAATTAGTTGTACCCGACCCCACAGTACGGTGTGGCTCTGAATTCCGGCGTGTGGCATATTATGTTTCTGGCCCTGTCACTATGGGCTGAAACCCAGTCTGCAAAGTCGTCGTCCGGCCAAACCTCCACGGATGGCCTATCGTTTCCGTTTTTAATCCTGAGTTCCTCTCCGTCTCTAATCTCGTTCATCATGTCTTTCTTAAATGACATATTTTGAACCTCCTCGGTTCACCTAATATAGATGCGAGAGAGGGATATTGGATTCAAAATTAGTAATAAGAGGCTGAGATGTAGATTCCTCCCATCCTTCTCGGATTGGTGTGAACACAGGCAGGTCTTCATTTTCTTCTCAGCCGCAATCGTTGCCGCATACTGCTCCAATTAGTCACGTTTCAGGACGCGCTGAAGTTCCTCTATAAAGGGTCGCTGTCCCTTCAATATTTTTTCTTTTGCGGTATCGGGGTCGAACCATTGAGCACGATCAACTTCCGGGAATTCCTGGAATTGCCCAGATCGGGGAGGCCATTTCATTGAGAAGGTATTGCTTCTGACAGCCTTCGCGTCGCAGTCTCCCTCAAACGCCCAGACCGATATTACTTTACCGCCGGGCTGCTTTAGGTCTGTGAGCCGGGTAAATTCTCCGACCGTCGCAAAGCTGGTTTCCTCTAGAAATTCCCGCTTTGCCGCCTCAAATGGATCTTCACCGGATTCATACTCGCCCTTGGGAATGGACCAGGCTCCGATGTCCTTCTTGGCCCAATATGGCCCACCCATATGGACAAGAAAAACCTTCAGATTTCCATCAAGAAGCCTATACATGAGAAGTCCAGCACTCCGTTTTCCCATTTGTGACCTCCCTGAGTCCTCGTTCCCCTTTTTACCAATTTTCTCCTGGAGAATTCTGGTAGACGGTCCCGCATCGTGAAACTTCGGCTCGATACATCGCGAAAGCGAGTGAAAACTAAGCGAGCAAAGATTGCCGCGATCGCGCATCAATTAAATTAGTCTGATTCTGACCCCGGTTGTCATGTCGAAATGATCAAGATCTGGCAGTCTTTCATGAAAGAATTGCCTCTGGAGAAGCCCAGGATGATTGACAGGGAGTCAGCCATTCACACGGTCGTTCAGATTTGAGATCTAGTGTAGTGTCATCATGATGTCTTGACAGCGGGTCACGGTAGTATTACAACCGGGTCCATGAGAAACAAAGCCGAGCCGTTGTCGATGAGTAGCTAGCAGCGAAGCCAGTTGGAGGCGTGGGTCCGCGCCAAAAGGACTCCGCAACGTGTTGCGTTTCGGTCGCGGATTTGCCTGCTGGCGGTACAGGGGCTCTCCAACACGGCGATTGCTCGGCAACTGCAAACCAGTCGTCCGACCGTCCTGGTTTGGCGCAAGCGTTTCCAGGATCAGGGACCTGTTGGGCTGACCAAGGACGCCCCGAAAGGTCCAAGTCCCAGGCGGCTTGACGGGGAAAAGGTCAAGGCGATAGTGCAAGCCACACTGCACACTGTACCTGCCGACGCCACACACTGGAGTACGCGCAGTATGGCCAAGGCTCAGGGGGTCAGTCATAACGTGGTGGCCCAGATATGGAGAGCCCACGGTCTTAAGCCTCACAGAATAAGGACCTTTAAGCTCTCCAGAGACAAACGCTTCGTGGAAAAGCTTACCGACGTTGTCGGCGTCTATCTTGATCCGCCCGACAAGGCATTGGTATCGTGCGTGGACGAGAAATCCCAAGTTCAAGCCCTCGATCGTACTCAGCCTGGTCTGCCGTTGAAAAAAGGTCGGTGCGGCACCATGACCCATGATTACAAGCGCAACGGCACCACCTGTCTCTTTGCGGCTCTCAATGTTTCTGGAAGGCACTGTTATCGGCTCATGCTATTCTCGGCACCGTAACGTCGAATTCCTCAAGTTCCTCCGAAAAGTCAATCGAGAAACACCAAAAGTGTTGGATCTCCACCTGATCCTCGACAACTACGGGACTCACAAGCACCCGAACGTCAAACAGTGGTTGGCAAAGCACCCCCGCTTTCATCCGCACTTCATCCCAACCAGCTCCTCCTGGGTGAATCTCATTGAGCGCTGGTTTGCGGAGATCACTCGAAAACGTATTCGCAGAGGCGTCTTTCACAGCGTACCTGACCTTGTTGACGCCATTGAGAACTTCATCAAAACCTACAACGAAAACCCAAAACCCTTCGTGTGGACCAAGAAGGTCGACGAAATTCTCGAAAAGGTTAATCGCTGTAAAGCTATCATGGATACACTACACTAGCCTTTCAGTCTCCGGGTCCAGGCCACCAGATTCTCCAAAAGTTCCCTGATTTTCTCTCGCGTTTTCACATCAGTCACGTTGCCGTCTTTGTCAATCTTATCCTGGGCAAAGGGAACCATTACCTCTGGCTGATTCAGAGCAAAACAAGTCAAAAAGACAAAAGATTGCCGTAAATGGTACTGGGCTCTGGCAGTTCCTGCCATGCCGATTGAGGCTCCCATGATGGCGACCGGCTTATGTTCGAACGCATTGTCTCCGTAAGGACGGGAGGCGCAGTCTATGGCATTCTTCAGGACCCCTGGGATCGAGTAGTTATATTCTGGCGTAGCGATAAGAATTGCATCGGCAGCTCTGATTTTCGCTTTGAACTCTTTAACCTTTTCCGTTGGTTGATCTTCCAAGTCTTGGTTAAAGAGGGGCATCCCGTCGAGATCGAAAACTTCGAGTGTGGCATCTTTTGGAACAAGCTCCTGAGCTGCTCGCATAAGAGATCTGTTGTAGGAACCCTTACGCAAGCTTCCTGCGAAACCTAGAATTTTCACAACGTCATTCATTTCTACCTTCCTCTTTCAATTCTTTTGAGAGCTTGGCAATCATCCGAGCCGACGTTTGATCCAAGGATTGGCAAGGGTAAGTCCTTTTGCCGGTCATTCAAATATCAAACTCTTAATGTACCCCACTTATCAGTGGGCCAGTGTCTTCTCAATGCGACGGTCAGGGACCAACCACATGACCGCCACCAGCACGTATAGAACACAGGACAACCAGGAGTTCACAAAGGCCAGTGGAATCGCCACCGCGTAGATCACCACCGATACCTTGCCCTTGAAATCACGACCCACGGCGCTTGCCAGCGCTGAATCCCGACCGTGAAGAGCAATGAGAGCGCGAGTCAAAATATAGTAAGCCACTCCGGCGAACAACATTACGGTCCCGTACAGGGCGACAGGTCGGGCGGCAAACTCGGTCTCACCCATCCAGCCGGTGACAAAGGGGACGAGAGATAGCCAGAAGAGCAGATGCAAATTGGCCCACAGAACACGACCATCCACGTGCTTGATGGCCTGGAGCAGATGATGGTGGTTATTCCAGTAGATGCCGAGAAAGACGAAACTCAATACATAGCTCAGAAACACCGGGATAAGTGGAGTCAGTGCTGCCCAATCGGCTTTTAGAGGCACTTTCAATTCCAGCACCATGATAGTGATGATGATGGCAATTACCCCATCGCTGAATGCTTCCAGTCGTCCTTTACTCATTTCTGATCCCCAAGACTTCCACGATCCTATCTAACAGTTCCTAGTTGATAATTCCCTCTGGCTCAAAGCCAGAAAGTCGGTTCATGCGTCAATTGAGATTCCGATTAACCGAGCAGACGTGCCATCTCGCCGAGGGGTGTCCTGAGGTGTACCCCTCTGTCAACCCAAGTTGTCACTCGACCACCGCGACTCAAATTGTTTCGCACATGTCCAGGTGTCCGTCTCGGCACATGCAGCTCGATCCGATTGGACAACAGCCCAAAACGTCATCGTTGGGACATCTTTCGCACCGATAATAATTTACGGGGCAGGTTAGATTACTTGATTTGAACGGTCTTCTTGATTTTTCATGATATGTAGATTTCTCATCCATTTTAAGTCTCCTCTTGGAAAACACTGATGCTGACCAACATTAGAAGTTTCAGTGAACTGGACTCAAAGGTCATCCAAGAAGATTCTACCAAATTCCGGGAACGAGTCGGTACTTCACTGTTCCCGCATAAGCCGTGTATCCCTCCAGTTCCTGATGCAAGGTCTTGTCCTCCAGGTAGGTTCGCACCACGATCAATGCAGTTAGAATTATGCCGGGAATGAATGTGACGAGAGAGCCAAGAGCCAAAGGAATGGAGAAAAACAACAATATGGCTCCCACATACATCGGATGGCGGACAAATTGATACGGACCTGTCGTGATAGTCTTATGCCCCCGATCTTCTTGAATTTCGACTACCGCTGAAGAATAGGGGTTCGTCTTCACTACCCAAAAAATAAGACCGTATGAGACGAGTATCCCGGCAAATCCAATTACCTTGAGGGATAGCGGCAAGTAGGACCACTGGTATCTGATAGCATCGAGTCCGGGAAGGGCAAACAAAGGCACCAAAGCAGCGATCAAAAGGACCACGATGGCTTTGTCCCAGGGTTTCACCAAACGCTTCCAGAGATCCATGCGCTCCTGAAGCAGTTCGGGATTGTGTTTCTTGAGCCACGACACTATGACTATCGAAGAAGAGATCTGAGTGAGGAGGAAAAGCCAGGCTTCGGGCCAAGCAATAGTCCCCGCTCCCCCGAAAAGCAAAGCAACGGTGATCCCGATCCCGACTACAGACTGGACTACAATCCGCCACGTTGAAATCTCAGATGACATGCCATTCACTCTCCACGCTTCCTTTATGATAGTCATTTCTCAACAAGAGAACGTCGGCTTAAAGTGGGACCATGGGATATTCTTCTTTTCGACCGTCATTTGACGGGTGATCCGCACTGCATCGGGCGTCAGCAGCAGAATAGTCCTCGCCCAATGAAAGAGTCTCCAATTCCCGCCTCAGTTCGCGGCCGGCCACAAACTAACACGAAAAACCAGAATGTATCCCATTTGCTTTCACGATGCTCAGAGCGCACATTGAGTTTAAGGAGTAAGGCCATGTTAAAAGAAAGCAGTGCATTCAGCAGTTTTTCGGTAAACGACATTCAAAAGGCGAAGGACTTCTATGGCCGAACGCTGGGGCTGGAGTTCTCTGAAATGCCGGAGGGGTTGGAACTGCACATTGCGGGCGGTGCTAAGATATTCATATATCCCAAGTCTAACCACATTCCCGCAACATTCACGGTCCTTAATTTTCCGGTAGATAATATTCAAGAAGCGGTGGACGGGCTCACCAAGCGCGGCGTGCGCTTTGAGATCTATGACGAGCCTGACCTCATGACGGACGAAAGAGGTATTCACCGCGGTGGAGGGCCTAAGATAGCGTGGTTTAGAGACCCCGCGGGCAATTTCTTGTCCGTGCTCGAAGAGAAGTAATCAGCATACGGCGCTAGGGAGCCCGTTGACCATACGTTCACTGCGCAGAACAATGGCGCTAGCGGTCGCCGGCGAACCTCAACGGAGGACGGCTTGACTTAGCCGCCTTGAGGGCCAGTGGTGTGCCGGCCGTGACGAGCTTTGGAGACACGAGCGATGAACGCCTCGTCCCGACACATTCAGAACGTCTACTTGCTCTTGCTGCTGCTCCATACTTTAGCGGCTTCATTCATCTGGGGCATAAATACGCTCTTTCTGCTCGATGCAGGATTGAGTAACGTACAGGCGTTTGCCGCTAACGCTTTCTTTACCGCCGGATTGATGCTGTTCGAGGTGCCGACCGGCGTCATTGCCGACACCCGCGGGCGAAGAATTTCATATCTGCTCGGCACACTGACTCTGACAATCTCTACGCTACTCTATCTCCTGATGTGGCGCGTATCTGCGCCCTTTTTGGCCTGGGCACTTGCTTCTGCATTTCTCGGGCTCGGCTTCACTTTTTTCTCGGGAGCGTTCGAAGCCTGGTTAGTCGATGCGCTGACATTCAGAGGATACTTTCGAGAAGAAGGGAAGCTGGAGGCGGTCCTTGCCAAAGGGGAGATAGTCCAAGGCATCGCAATGCTCGGGGGCTCCATAGCTGGGGGAGTCATCGCGCAGGTGACTAACCTGGGAGTCCCGTACATGCTTCGCGCACTCGTACTTGCACTCACTTTTGTATCCGCCTTCATCGTGATGCGAGACATTGGCTTCACTCCAAAACGCAGCAAGCATCCCATCAAGGAAGTAAGACGTGTATTGAGCGGCTCCATCGAGCACGGATTACTCAACCCGCCGGTGAGATGGGTCATGCTGGCCGCGCCGTTTACCAGTGGCGTGAGCATCTATGCATTTTACGCGATGCAGCCCTACCTACTGCAGTTGTACGGCAACGAACGCGCGTACGCCATTGCCGGACTGGCAGCCGCAATCGTCGCCGGAGCGCAAATTGCAGGCGGTCTTCTGGTGCCGCATATCGGGCGGATATTCCGCCGGCGCACTTCAGTATTGCTGGCGGGCACGTTGCTGAGCGCCGTCATACTGGCGATCATCGGACTAGTGCCGAACTTTTGGATAGCCATCGTTCTCCTGGTTTTGTGGGGGTTGATGTTCGCCGCGCTCATGCCTGTGCGGCAAGCCTATATAAACGGACTGATCGCTTCTGAGGACCGTGCTACCGTGCTGTCGTTCGACTCTCTGCTCGGATCAAGCGGCGCGGTTGTATTTCAGCCCATACTTGGCAAGGTGGCGGACGCATGGAGCTATCCGCTGTCCTACGTCTGCAGCGCAGCCATTCAGACGTTGGCCATTCCGTTTATCTGGCTGGCCCGCCGCGAGCGAGCAGCGTCTGATGCGATGGACCCAATAGAAGAAGATGGATCGAAAGCGGCCGTTGCTGAATGAGTCTCTCCAACGCACAGGTTGAAATGGGTCAGATGCTGAGAGCAGCGTAGCGACTGGGAAGTGCGAGGTTAATCTTTGATACGAGCTAGAAAGGGGGGACATTCCTTTTGTCGACCGTCTGTGTTATAATGGGGCACCCCGTACGGGCTGAGCACGAACAGTGATCCACCGTGCTTCGCATGAGCCACGAATTCACCCTCTACCCCGCCACCGACCACAAACGAGCACGAAAGACTAGAATGTCCCCCTTTCCCCAGCGCTGCCACTCCGTGCAATCACGTTAACCGATTTCTAACCACTCGCTCATCTTCACACAATCGTTCACCCTTACAAATATGGATATGAAGGGAGGGAAGACAATGAATAAGATTGTTCGAACAGTCGCGACCACCGTGTGCGTGTTGCTCCTAACCGTTCCACTCACATTCGCCCAGGAGTCCAAATTCGACGGAACCATCCGCGTCGGTGGCTCCACAACGCTGCTGCCGGTAATTGCAGACTGCGCCAGCCAGTTCATGGAGAACTTACAAGACCTGGGACAACGTAGACCCCAGCCTTGCGAACCAGCGCGTTCTTATCTTTGTAACAGGTGGCGGTTCCGGATTCGGCGTGAACGCGGTCATCAACGGCACTGTGAGCATAGGTATGTGCTCTCGTGACGTGAAGAAGGAGGAAAAGGCCAAGCTCGGCGATTATAAGGAATATCTGGTGAGCAAGGATTGCCTGGCCTTCGCAGTTAACAAGGACAACCCGCTGGCTCAAGTCGACAACCTAACCCGCGAGGATGTGGTCAAGATTTACAGCGGCGAAGCAAAAACCTTCACCGATCTGCGTTCCAATTTGCCGGCAAAACCGATCCTGGTACAGATGCGGGACATGGCCGGCGGCTCCACTGAGATGGTCCAGAAGCTGATCCTGAAGGACAAGACTTTTACACCGTCCGCGCTGCAAGTTCCATCGCAAGGGGCCAATTTAAAGAAACTCGGAAACCAACACCTCCGCAGTTGCGTACATCTCTTCCGTGATTGCGCTGCAAAGCGACAAGCTGAGAGTCTTCAAGTACCGAGGGGATTGAGCCCACGAACGAAAATGCCGTGAGCGGAAAATACACTGTCACCCGGCCGCTCCTTCTTCTCGTCAAGGGGTCTCCCTCCAAAGCGGAAGACAAGTTCATCCATTACGTTCTCGGCGAGGGTCAAACCATCGTGGCGGAACACGGATATGTTCCCGTGAAAGCGATCCAATAAAGGATGGGCCAACCGGATTCTCTAAGAATCGTTGGAAGGCATGAAGACTACTCGCCGCGAGATTATGCACTCATGGCGCTATGCGCCTTTTCGCTGTGTGTGGGCGCGGGAACTCTTATCCTGACCCTGCTCTTCCTCGCACGGGGAGACGGGCATCTCGGAAAGCGGTATACCCGACCTGACCGCCTTTCTTTGGACTGAAGGGTGGTCACCGCTAGCTGATCCCCCACGCCTGGGCATCGCTCACGCATGGGTATCTACGCTCATGGTCACGGGCGTGAGCCTGATTATCGCCGTCCCATTAGGATTCGGCATCGGCCTCTTTGCAGCAGAGGCCGCTCCGGCCGCAATGCGGCGGCTTCTGCAACCGTTACTCGAACTGTTGGCCGGAATTCCTTCCGTCGTGTACGGCTTCTTTGGATACGTGACGCTGGTGAAATGGTTCGAGGTTTGGTTTTCTCGGCCGACCGGCGAATCCCTACTCGCCGCGGGGATTATCCTTGCCGTGATGGTGCTTCCTTTCATTGCCAGTACCTCGGCGGAGGCGTTTCGAGTGACCTTTCACGAGTACCAGGGAGGCAGTGCTTTCTCTTGGAGTCACGCCGCTTTATCTGTTCTCCCGAGTAGTATGGATCAAAGCCCTTCCCGGCCTATTGGCGGCTGTGGCCCTAGGGCTGGCGCGAGGGCTCGGCGAAACTCTGGCGGTGCTCATGCTATGCGGTAACTCGGCTGCCTGGCCGACAGGTTTTATCGAGCGGGCAACCCATTACCGCGTTGCTGGCAACCGATTTGGGAGAAACGGTGGTGCATTCGCACAAGTACGGGGTGTTGTTCACCGCCGGGTTCCTTCTTATGCTCATTGTGTTGTCGATAAATATCGGCATCGTCTATCTCAAGCGATTGCTCTTAACTCGGGCCTATGAGTAACCTCCGCTTCTCGACTCACTATCGCCTGCGGCTCCTGAAGGAGCGCGCTGGTACCAGGGCGCCGTCTGGGGCTGCGGGCTATTGGGTATGATACTGCCCTTCTGGATCGTGAGCTATCTCGTGATCAACGGAGCGAGCAAGTTGAGTTGGTCCTTCTTGTCCGACCAGGCCCCGGGGCTTTCCTTTGGGCACGGATGGAGGAATTCTACCTGCTATTGAGGGCAGCGTTGCTCTGGTGGGGATCGGACTTATCATGGCCCTTCCGCTGGCTTTGGGCGGCGCATTGTATCTATCGGAATTCTGCGGTTCACCTCGCTTGCGATCCGCCGCACGGGTGCTCATAGAGTCGCTTGCAGCGGTCCCGTCGATCCTATACGGGCTGTTCGGTTACGCCTTCTTCGTGGTGTTCCTGCAGATGGGCATCTCTCTGGCGGCCGGCAGTCTCGTGCTTGCTATTGTCATGTTTCCGATCATCCTCATAACTGCCCAGGAAGCTTTGCAGGCGGTTGGAGCGGAATACAGAGAGGCGGCTTTGTCCCTTGGGGTGGACCACACCGCTTGGATCACTCGGATACTCCTGCGGAAAGCCCGGGGCCGGATCCTGGCCGGAGTAGTGCTGGCAGTGGGGCATGCGCTAGGTTCCGCGGCGCCGGTGCTGTTCACGGCCTCGGTCTACTACGCTGCCGGGGGTTTGAACCTGAATCATCCGGTAATGACCTTGCCGACGCACCTGTACCACCTGGTGTCCGAAGCCGTTTCCTTCGATCATGCCTATGGAACGGCCCTCGTTTTGGTGCTCGGTCTGTTTCTGTTTAATGCCTCGGCCATGCTCTTGAGACAGCAGGCAAGCAACCTGTGACAGTCCGAAATAGGTCAAGGGTACCTGTGAATAGAAGCCCTATCCTCAGTATCAGCGAACTGACAGTCACCTATGGCGCCGTGGCCGTACTCCATAAGGTCAATGCGGACTTTGCCGAAAAGCAGGTGACTGCCATCATGGGGCCGTCCGGGTGTGGCAAATCAACCTTGTTGAGGGCTTTGAATCGGACCCTTGAAGTCACCCCGACGCGAGGATAGCTTCCGGAACCGTCACTGTTCCAAGGGGCGGACATCTACACCGCGGGACCGACCCACGCAGCCTGCGGAAACGTATAGGGATCGTTCAGCAAAAGCCGCTTCCGTTTCCAATGTCGATCCAAGAAAATGTGCTCTTCGGAGTGCGCTTTCATCGCAGCGCGAACGGTCGAGGTTATGCGGAGGTTGCTAAAATATACCTCGAAAAGGTGGGGCTATGGGAGGAAGTGAAAGACCGTCTGAACACGTCTGCCGCCCGTCTATCTCTGGGTCAGCAGCAACGACTATGCTTGGCTCGCACCCTTGCCAACGAGCCGGAGGTGCTCCTCATGGACGAACCGTGCTCAGCCCTTGATCCAACCTCTACGGCAAGAATAGAGGAGCTTATGCATTCGCTGAAGGACGAGCATACCATCATTATTGTCACACACAACCTGGCACAGGCGCGCCGGACCTCGACCGTGAGCCTGTTCCTGCTGGATGGCGAAATAGCCGAGCGAGGTCCCACTGAGAAAGTCCTGACCAACCCTGAGCATCCGCGTGTCCGAGAAATCGTCTTCGGAAGGGAGGGCTGATACCACGATGCAAACAAACCGCCGTTATTTGGTGGCCATGCTCGACGGCTTCGGCTTGGATTACTACGAAGCCTCGAAAATGCCGGAACTGAAAAGACTTGCCGCTGAAGGCTTTTTTAGACAGGGCCGCGCTGTATACCCCACGCTGACCAATGCCAACAACCTGTCCATCGTTTGCGGGGCATGGCCCGAGATCCACGGTGTGGCCACCAACTGTTATTTCGACGAGGCCACGGGTTCGCCGCACTATCTCGAAGACCCGTCCTTCCTCCGGAGCCCTACGCTTTTCGAGAGGGCCAGAGTCCAAGGCCTGCGCTCTGCTCTGCTCACCGGCAAGGCCAAGACGCTCCGAATCTTAGGAGAGGCGGTAGACGTCGGCGTGGCTGCTCAGGAGCCTGAAACGGACGTCGTGAAGCGGTACGGCAGACCGCCGGACATCTACTCGAGTGAAGTGAATTTCTGGCTCTGGAAAGTCGCTGTGGATCTTCTGGAGACCCAGCCTGAGATTGGCGTGATTTACGTCCACACCACAGACTACGCCATGCACCGATGGAGGCCGGATGAGCAAGAATCTTTGGATCATCTTGCTGTCTTGGACTCGCAGATCGGCGAAGCTATAAAAGTAGCGCCGGATGCAAATCTGCTGGTCACGGCGGATCACGGCATGAACGCGAAAAAAGGCTGTCTCGACTTGTACAAGACATCTCGGGACGCGGGGCTGGCTATCCGTTTTGCTCTGTCACCAGTCGCGGACCGGCTCTTGATGCACCATCGGGGCCATGGCGGTGTGTCTTATGTCTACGTTGAGCAGCCCGGCGATCGGGAAGCGATCATGGAGTTTATCTCCATCCTCCCCGGCGTGGAAGAGGTGCTGCCCCGAGAGCATGCAGCCGCGCGCTATCATTTACCGGCTGAACGAATAGGGGACATCGTGGTGGGGGCGGACCGGGACACAGTCTTCGGAGACGCTGCAGGTTACTACGAATTGCTTCCCTTCGGCTATCGCAACCACGGCTCACACCACGAGGAGGCCGTGCCCATCATCGCCTGGAATCCGGATGGCGCTTTTCATTGGCAGGAGGAAGTCGAGTACAACTTCGATGTGACCCGACTTGAATTCTTTCGTTGAGGTAATGCACACCATGAGAAATCGCAACCAACACCAGAGGACGGTTATCGGCATGCTCGACGGCCTGGGACTCGCTTATTATGAGGCCGGACACATGCCGTTCTTGAAACGGATAGCTCAGGAAGGGCTGTTTCGTAAGGTACAGGGGGTTTTCCCCAGCGTCACCAATGTCAACAACGTATCGATCTGCTGTGGAAGCTGGCCGGACAAGCACGGCATCAGCGCCAATTCCTATTTCGACCCCGCAACCGGCAGGGTTGATTACATGAATTCAGCGGAGTTGATCACAACCCAGACGCTCTTCCAGCGAGCCAGCCAGTGGGGCATGGCCTCGGCTCTCCTCACCAGCAAGCGAAAAACCGCGGAGTTGTTTCGGAACGGCACGGCGGTGAATATCGCTGCGGAAGCCGCGACGCCGGAGCAGGTGAAACGGTACGGGCAGCCTCCTTCCATCTATAGCCGGGAGATCAACTATTGGCTTTGGCAAGCCGCAATCGACATCCTGGAGAACCGTCCGGACATCGACCTTATCTATGTGCACACCACCGACTACCCGATGCATGCTTGGGCTGAGGAGGAACCGGAATCGCAGGCGCATCTCTCGGAGATCGACAAGCTCATCCATGCCGCGACTGAAACAGCCCCCGATGTTGCCTTTCTCTTCACTGCGGATCATGGCATGAACAAGAAGCAGCGGTGCTGGGACTTGTCCAAAGCCTGTGCGAGAGCGGGTGTCCCTGTGCGATTCGTCCTCTCGCCGGAGAGAGATTACTACGTTCAGCACCACCGCAATTTTACGGGCTGCGCTTGGGTATGGCTCCAATCAGCCTCTGATGAACAGCGCGTGAGAGATGTCATCTCAGGCCTTGCGGGAGTTGAAGAGGTTCATGGAGCCAAGAGACGCCGCGCTGCGTTTCCACGTCCCCCGCGCCCACTTGGGAGATCTCGTGGTGCTTGGGGATCGCCACACAATGTTCGGCGAGCTGGAGAGCGAGGAAGAGGAAGGACTACCGGCCTCTTACCGTGCCCACGGATCGCTGTACGAGATGGATGTGCCGCTCATTGTGCACAACTACCAGCACCCCATGCCGTCCGAAGGCTTCTTTCGGCACAACTTCGATGTGACGCGATTCCTTCTCCGAGCCTAGCCGGCCAACGGTAAATGGCGGCGGAAAAGGTAAATGGCTATGAAAGGCTTCTGTTGCTGACCGATGCCTATCCCTGTATTGGCCCAAAAAGAAAATTTCCGTCTCGGCTTACGGTAGCATTAGTGCCTAAACGGATCTGACTAAAAGGGCCTCTCCGTGAGCAGTAATTAGCCGTTTATTAATACGCGGAGAGCACCCTCATTCCCATTCTTAGGACTAGTGCATAAAAGATAATTCGCTAATGGGGGTATGCACTTTACTCAGGTAACCACTATATGTTGTGGTAGGGGTTTTCGGGGCTGTTGCTCGTGGCCACATATGAGCGATCTGTACGGTCTCGGTTCCCCGGCGGCTGCCTGTTGAAGTAGGCGGAAGAATAACTTGCCTCGGTGACGTGAGGTCCGCCGGTTGAATCGGAAAGTGAATTCGTCGAGGTAATAGTCGAGGTGCTTGTGGCTCACTGCGCCGTGGTGAGTTCCCATGAGCCAACGCTTCAAGAGCGATATAGCGCGGTGAACCCGCGGGAGGAGTTCGATAGCAGCATTCTTTTTTCCGCGGAGCGGAGTCACATCGTGAACATAGCCCTTCTTGTTCAAACCTCGGTATCCCCGCCATCCATCTGTATGAACCATGCTGCCTTTTTCAATCGCTTCTACGACGAAGCCGTGTAAGTCCTTGCCCGATGGAGAGTCTATCCGACGCATTCGTATCCTGCCAGTGGCTCTGCCATCCTCTTCCGCTGCAACCACTATCAAAGCCTTGTTACAGATTTGTCTGCCACACAGACCCTCTTCCAGACCTCCCAGATAGGTCTCATCCACTTCAACACGCCCGGACAGTCGGTCTCGGCCTGGTCTTACCATCGCACGTCGAAGCTTGTGAAGCCATGCCCAAGCAGTTCTGTAACTGCCCAGTCCGAGAGTCTCCTGAAGGCTTACTGCACTGATTCCTGTCCTTTGGCTGGTCACCCACCACATGGCCCGAAACCACAAAGTGAGCGGCTTATGAGTGTCTTGGAAGATAGTGCCTGCCGTGACGGAGCACTGATATCCGCAAGATCCGCATTCAAAGAGGCACTTCCCAATTGACCAAGCCTTAGCGTGTCCACAACGAGAGCATCGAAAACCGTCTGGCCAACGAAGCTTGAAAAGATAGTCTCTGCACTCTTCCTCGGTCGAAAAACGAGCTTCGAACTCTGACAAGGATTTCGGGTAATCTTCCATGCGCCTGAACACTATATGTTGTGGCCACCTTAGTCAAGTGCATACCCCCATTTGCTAATAATAGCGTCTCGTGAGTTTGTCGTTAGAACATGGTTATAATTCCCAAGTGCCTCGATAACGAGCACGTAAAGCCAATCAAAAAAGGGAACCTCCCGCATGAATCCGGTCGAAAACTTTTAGATCGGAGCGGGTCGTAACCACCAGGAGGTGAGCTATGGATGATGAGAAGTTCAGTTCAGATCAGAGCTGCTCATGAGGAAGTTTGAACCGGTCTCCGATTGGAAGCCGGCACGGGAAGGGTCTGACATTACTCAGACGTTCAAATCCATTTTCAACGAAACATTGGAGGAGGCACAAAAGAGGAAGGAGGACTTGGAGAGAGCGCTGGGACCTATGGCTCTAGAGGCCTGGATTAAGATTCAGGGCATGGCCGGTTTCTTGGAGGACACAACGATTAAGTCATCGAAAGAAGCAAGATCCTTCCTGGCCAAAACCCTGGAAGCCGTGGCTGAAAAACTAAAACCCTGACCTAAGGCCGCATAATTCCGGGATAAGCCACCCGCGTTATGCAGGAGAAACATGAAACAGAGCTTTGGAGTTATATGCCTGTTGATGATCATCTTTTCTTTCACCGTTTCACCATCACTAAGCGCTGACGAGCATGATGAGAATTGGTCCAAATCATACGAATCGTATCGGCAACATTTCAAATCCTTATCCCCCTCCGATGCGGCTCATTGTGAAAAACTTCTGAAAGAACTATTGAGTGATCTGGACACAAAGAACCAATGCAATGGAGATGATGATTGCGTTTTGATTGATCAAAACCCATTCGGAGCTACTGTGCCTTTTCCCAAAAGATTATCCGAGATAATGAAGGGCAAAATGAAAGTGTACTGTGAACGTTGCGACGATGGTTCCTTCCATTCAATCAAGAGCGACAATGATGCACCAGTGTGCTGGAAGGGCAAGTGTATAGTAAAAAGTGGTGTCAAGAAGAATCAGCAAGAAAAGCAATAGGCTTACAACTTATCTGTAGTAGATTGGACTTTATCTGACGGTGGTGAGTTACCCGAAAGATACGAAGGTGTCAGGTCCTAATTTGTCCAAATCCGTTTCGTCCGACACATGTTTGCTTTCCAGGAAGGCCTGGATTGGAGTTTTTCCGAAGCAGTACTTTCCTGAGTGTGGCTTTTCGACATTATACCATCTAAGAGCCTCATCTTCATACGTATTTCCGGGCTGATTCGACGACTCGCAAGTGGACCAATACAGTTGTTGCGGTCCAAGTCTGCGACATGCCCGTGCCTTCAGGGAACCTCCTCCATGCAACATCCTGCTAGATTTCCTTAGCTGCAAAGACGCTGTTTCTTTTGCGGTTTGCCCACTGCCTATTCCGCGCTTAATCAGCTCCAACAACCCGATTCCTACAGATTTCCGATGGTTTGAGAAGAAACTGGATCAGCCTGTCAAAATCCATTGATATCCCTTGACTTCCCGCTGTGGGTATGAACATAAGTCCCCGCACTAGGCGCAGTGCCGATACCCAGGGGGCAGAATAATGCTCAAGTATTTCAGGTTGGCCGAAAATCCCTTCTCCGTTTCTCCAAATCCGAGTTATTTCTACCTCTCAAACTTTCATAGAGGTATAGTTGCAAAGGTCGACTACGTGGTGGACCACCGACAGGCCTTGACGGTGATCTATGGGGACATAGGAACCGGCAAGACTTCTCTAACCCGCCTTCTGGTGGACCGCCTATCCGAGAAAAATCACGTCGTATTTATCACCAATCCGAATTTCAAATCCGAGATGCACATGGTTAAGGCTATCTGCTCAGAGTTTGGGCTTGGTCCTAAGCGGAGTCTCTTTGCACAGATGGAGGCTCTTCAAGGGCATTTGATAGAAATGTACGCAGAGGGGAAAAGTCCGGTCGTCGTCATTGACGAAGCCCAATTGATGCGGGGCAAGCAATTTGAGATAATCCGCCAGCTCAACAATTTTGAGACGAATGACACCAAGCTCTTGCAAATCATCTTGGTCGGACAATTGGAACTTCGGAACAAGCTCCGGATGAAGAAAGCTCTTCTTTCGCGGATAGTGATTGCTTCGACCCTTCAAGCCCTTTCGCAGGATGAAATGGCTGAAATGATTCTTTTCAGGCTCCGCATGGCGGGGGGCAATGGGGACATCTTTCTCTCGGATTCCTTGGAGAGGATCTACGAGCATTCAAAAGGAATCCCAAGAGACGCAATCAAGCTATGTGGCTTGGCCTTGAAACGGGCTCATGTGCACGGCAAAAAGCAGATAACCGCGGAACTCATTGACCTTACCCAGAAAGAGGTAGGCACATGAGCCTTTCGAGACGATCTGGGGCCGGAGACCAGAAAAAGGGAAAAACCAGTCAGACCGCCCCGCGGCCGGGGACCATGGCTCATTTGAGGTTTGTTGAGGAACAGAAGCGTAAGGAGATTGAAGGGCAAAAGGTCCAAGGGACTGCATCTTCGGAGCCTGCCGACAATTCACCTGTGGAGAAGCCGAGAACCGTCACCCATCAAGGTGCTCTTCCTCAAAAGATGGCATCTGAGGAAACCCTTGCCAAAGCCAAGATCATAATTCATGGGGCGGCTGTGGCGGCAGCAGTGGTAGGCGGCGGTCTAGCCCAAATTCCTGCTTCAGGCAGCATAGTCATAACCCCAATTCAGATTTCAATGATAATCGCCCTTGGCTCTTTACATGAGAAAACACTGGATAAGTCAAGCGCTCTCGGCATTCTTGCCGCTGCATATGGTCCCTATGTGGGCCGAACCGTGTCCCAACTTCTGATCGGATGGATTCCAAGTGTGGGAAACGCGATCAACGCAGCCACGGCGTTTGTCATTACCGAATCCATTGGCTGGGCCGCTCATAACATTCTTTCAAGCGACTGACCTGGCTCGAACTCCTCAGACTATAGGAGAGCGAACAACGGTAATTGAACCGGACCACTTGAACGGTTGATGGCCCAGTGTAGCAGCGGCTTGCTCACGGGTCCCCAGTATCGGTCACCGGTTCAGTAAATTCCAGAGACATAAATTCCGCATAATTTCCCGGGACACAAAACTTCTTCTTTAATGAGCTTTTGCCCGCGGTGAAATCCAGTGTCGAGCAAAACGCTGTGGTTACTACAGAGAAGAATGGTCCAAAACCAAAACAATAAACTAGGGCCACCGGCCGTGGTGGCATGTGTAGATCCCGAGCACATGCCCAAAAGAGGACATTCTTCTTTTCTGATTTGGCTACCACAGGGCGCACCGCGGCCAGCCGCACACGAGCACACAAAAGTGTTATGTCCCAGGAACATTATTATAATATTATAGAGGACATCCGTGAGACCGCACTCGGTGGGCTGTTTAATGGAGTAAAGAGCACCATATGGAAACTGTAAACGCAAAGACCGCCGTCACTCTCGTGTGCCTCGGATTCATGCTGATCGCCGTGAGCATCCCGCTGTACCTCGGCAAGATCAAAATGAACTGCTTCTACGGCTTTCGTATTCGGAAGGCTTTTGAATCCGAAGAAAATTGGTACAAGATCAATAGATACGGGGCCAAGGTATTGATGTGGTGGTCAGTAGTTATCGTGGCCATGGGGATCGCTTGCCTCTTCATCGAGCCGCAATCAGGTACTCACGGTTGCCAAGGTCAGCTTCATATCTGTGATTGTCCCCATTATCCAAACCTTCCGGTACGCAAGGCGGTTATAAGCCGCAAAATACAACGCTTTCGACGAGTGAACTTATAGGACTCTCTTCTTTACTAACTCTCCCAACGTCGGGAGAGCTCCGGCGGACGGGGTATGCGGACGGGAGCAAAATTCCATTAAATGACCCCTGCTATTTTAGGACAATGACCCATAGCCCAGCCTGGGCGCCATCAACAAGATGCCAGCATAGATGGATTTGTGTACTATATATTAAGTGGGAGGGGAAAAACTACGAAGCCGATGCTCCGGACAGGACCGCAAGAATTGGCGCTAATCTGGACCGCAAAATTGATGGAGTGGCTTTTTAAAGCGAGATTTTTACCGTAGTCCTCAGATTCTTTCTTGCCGCATCATGGTACCGGGCGTATGTTCAGGAAATGCCAAAGAGAACTAATCGGCCACAAACAGGCCAATTGGACTGGAGGGGTCAGTGAATGAGATCAAAAACGTAGCTGTCCTGGGAGCAGGAGCGGTGGGGGCTTTCTACGCCTCCAAGTTTTTCGATGCGGCTGCATTGTCCACTGTATTGGTCGCTCGGGAGCCACGCTATGACAGACTGAAGGCAGAAGGTTTGGTAATCAACGGGAAACATTATTCGATTCCGGTCGTTCACCCTGATGAAGCCACTCCGCCCGCCGATCTCATCATAGTGGCTCTCAAAAACCACACCCTTCCAGAAGCGGTCCATGATTTGAAAAACCTGGTCGGCGATCAGACGACTCTTATCTCCGTAATGAATGGGCTTGACAGCGAAGAATACCTTGGTTCCGTCTATGGCATGGACAAAGTGCTTTATGCCATTGCAGTGGCAATAGACGCCCTGCGTGAGGGAAACTCGGTCACCTTTACGAATCCAGGAAAAGTGATTTTTGGTGAGGCTGATAACTCCCATCTGAGTGAACGAGTCAGGCGCGTGCAAGCAGCGTTTGAGCGGGCAGGAGTCGTGTCTGAAACACCCACCGACATGATACGTATGCTGTGGTGGAAGTTCATGGTCAACGTGGGGATTAACCAGGCGTCTGCGGCGATGCGGGCACCCTATGGAGTCTTTCAATCATCGCCGGACGCTCAGGCATTGATGGAAACGCTTATGCGTGAGGTCCTCGTGTTGGCACAGCGTGTTGGGGTGAATCTGGGGGAGCAGGATCTCGATCAGTGGCATGCTGTTCTCAAAACCCTATCGCCCAAAGGCAAGACTTCGATGTTACAGGATATTGAGGCAGGACGCAAAACGGAGGTCGAGATTTTTGCCGGAAAAGTGGTGGAGCTGGGCAAGAGTTACGGCATCCCGACACCCGCAAACCAAACTATGTTGAGCATCGTCCACGTTTTGGAGCAATATCGGCCTTGAGACAACTGATCCGTATCCGGCTGGTGTCGTTGTGTCGGGTGAACCCGAGTCCAACAAGTACCGGAGATGGAATCGCGTATAACACGCTGAGAACAATTTTGGGCAATTTTGGTATTTCCCCGCAGCTCTTCCCCTTACCGAAATATCTACCGTGCGGCTATGGGGCTCTCAGAACGCGAGCGGAATCCTTCACTTTTGCCAGGAAGAACGGCGTGAACGTAGGCCAGTTTTTCTCGATGATCAGCGAAACGCTTTTTGCCTGTCCTCTTTACAAGAACTATGGAAAGGCAATTATTGACCGCCAATTCTATGAGCCGCAATTCAAAATGGCATTGGGAGCCAAAGACATGAATCTCGTCTCATCATCAGCGAAGGAGTGTCAGACTCCAATGCGTTTTGCAAGTGTCCTGCAAGATAGATTTACCGCTTCGCTTGCCAAGGGGCGGGAGAATTATGATTGGATTGGGATTGCCCTTGATGTCGAAGAAGAAGCAGGAATCACATCCGGAAGCTAGAATCAGGGAACATCGTTCCAAGGAGCAACAAAATGGACAAGCCGAAGGTCGTTCAGAAAGAGGATTTGAAATGGGAGCCTCATCCCCAGCTTGCCAACGTCGAAGTATCTTACTTGGTGTCTCGCCGGGACGAAGATATGGACCTCACCTGTATGTTAGTCCATCTCCCCCCCGGTGTGGACGCACCGAAGCATACCCATGAGTGCGACGACATCGTATATGTCGTAAAAGGGAAAGCCAAAATCTGGGTTGAAGGGATTGGAGATGTGCCTGCGGTCCCAGGCACTTTCGTAAGAATTCCCAAAGGGGTGTTGCATCAACCTCACGATGTAGAGGAAGACCTTATCATATATGATGTCTTCTATCCCTTTCTGGCTTGACGCATATATTCGGCCCGAGGTGGATGACGTTGCACAGCCCGATACTACCAAGCCGTCCTCCAGGGAGCAGCAAAGCTGAAGATTATGTTTGACAGCGGGCAGTACGGTCAGGCATGGTCGTGGAAACGGGGAGAATTCCTCTTATTTCCAGTGGGATAGAGGCAACCGAGCCTCAGCGGAGGCACAAAAACCCACAAAGCGAGGGCGGCAAGTATGCTGTGTCTCGTCCAAGAGAGGATTCTGTCTAGTTTAGCAGGAACAGCAATTTGTGTGCTGTTCGCCGTGGTGCTGTTGTCCAGCTTCTCCGCAGCAAATGACGAAACTGACTACGAAGACACGGATAGTGTCGGCCAGGTGAGTCACCCCTCATAATCCTTGGTTTTGGAGTCTGATGAAAGCGCCCGTGAGGCGACATCCCTTCACGCACTATAGCAGACTAGCCCCACGCTCCATAAGCAGCTCTCTCAGAACAGACCGATGACATCTACTTTCATCTTCGCAGTAGCACCCCAGGGACATGTTGGTCTGGTGAGAGAGTGCAGCCAGCAGATCCAGAATCTTGCTCGCGTCCGGTCCATTCATCTCAGCGCGAAACTTTTTTTTGAAGATAGACCAAGTCGCTTCATCTTGAGATGATTTTCCTTCCTTTATAAGCTCCTGACTGGGGGAAAGGTTGGGGAGCCAGACATCATAGAAGTCCCTCTTGGCGTAATCAGATTTTGGAACGCCCCGAGGAGGGCGGCGGACTGTGCCAACACGAAGCCCTTCTCCTTTTTCTCTGGGAGATCCGAGCCTAATTATCCGAATAGACATAGAAGCTCCTTTTTATGGCATGAGTTGAAGGCTAGTACGGGAGCACTTGTCAAATTCTTCCTTTACAAGCGTCAATGTCAGCGAGCATGCCACCAGTTCCGTGCCGGGAGGCCACGGTTCAAAAAATCAACAGGTAAACCAGCTTACCGGCACAAATTAAGCGCATACTCGACTTCTTCAGCTATTATACCTTCGCCCAGCGGTCGGATGGATTCCAGGATGCCTCTAGCCGCGTCCCCAGCTATCCGTCCGAGCGCCCAGACACACATTGCCCGCACTCTCTCGTCAGCGCTCTCTTGAAAGGCTCGGGCAAGTTCCGGCACGTACTTAGTGTCGCGTGTATTTCCCATACTTCTGGCTACGTTCATCTTCCAGCGCCAGATATCATCAGCGGGCATGTAGAACATATGCGGCCAGATGCGTTTCTCGAAGTAAGGCCGGTCCATGTGAAGCAGTTTTTCTAATTGAAAATCCAAGCCTTTTTTGGTGACCCGTTCGTTCTCCGGCAGGTCCGCGGCAAGCCAAGCGGCATTTCGCGGGCAAACATTCTGGCAGCGGTCGCATCCGTAGACGTACAGGCCCATGGCTTCCCGGAAGTCCCGTGGAGTCAGACCGGAGCCGTGGTAGGTAAGATAAGAAATGCAGCGCCTAGGATCAATGTGGCGTGGTCCTTTGAGCGCTCCTGTAGGGCAGGACGCGATACAGGCATTCTTGCACCAGTCCGGGCAGCCGACTTCCAGCGTCGGCTGATCCGGCTCAAACTCTGTATCCACGACGAACGCTATAGGCAAAACCCAAGAGCTTCGCCGCGCTACCGCATTTGAATATAAAAGGCAGTTCTTCCCGAACGTGCCCAACCCGGCACGCGCCGCGGCCAGCCGATGAGGAAGGTGAAAGGGCACTTTGGAATTAACGCCGTTCTGTCTTAAAAAAGAGCGAAAAGCCTTGATACGCACAGCCAGTCCGTCCTGGGTGATTCGATCATCGTCCAGATAGCACCGCCCGAAAAATGGTTCCAGATTTCGAGGATAGCTTTTGCGGAAGTATGACTCCATGAGCACTATGATAGTCCGCGCCTCCGGCAACACGTTCTTGGGGTCCGTGCCGGCCACCAGATCCAGTCCGACCGCATTGGTCCACGCATACTCTGTCTGACGTTCCTGAAGTATTTCTCTTTGTGATTCAAAAGGTTCTGCGGTAGTGAAGCCTATATCTTCGAAATCCAATTCATGTGCCTTTTCGGCAATTTCATTGCGAGACAGCATGAGAAGCTCCGTAGTGCGAGAGTTTGAATAGACTCTGATGAACTTGATTTTGAACAGCATCCATTAGATAACGGGCCGCTTTCGATTCAATCACCTGTACTCCTTATTTGTCAATAACCTGAAAGACGTCGTTGGTGCCAAACAGGACGCTAATTTGATCAGCGAGAATCCGGGGACACTTCCTTACTTAATTCCGCAAATTCCGTGAATTCCCAAATCCGGGGACACCATGCCTAATTTGCGCCTTTGCCCGAGAATTAAGTATGGTGTCCCCAGATTTCCCTCAGAAACTTGAGGAGGAAAGTGGAAGCGATTGAGCGATACGTCCCATGAGTCAAGAGCAGATTTGATAATCATAAAAAGGCACCTCTGAGTCGGGAACGTGATATCCCCGACTTGCCATTAACCAAAGGAGGTGCCCAATGGAAGTGTATGCGGCGATTGATCTTCATGCAAGCAACAATTTTCTGGCAGTGGTGGATCGAGAAGGTAAGAAGGTGTTCAAGAGAAGACTCGTTAACGATTCGGCTCTCCTGTTGAATGTTCTTGAACCTTACAAGGAATGTATGCAAGGCATCGTGGTGGAATCCACCTTCAACTGGTCATGGGTTGTGGATGCGATGATGGGAGCAGGATACACAGTGCATTTGGCCAATCCGGCCGCTATACAAAAATATAAGGGAATGAAACATTCCGATGACAATAGCGATGCAGTTTGGTTGGCCGAAATGTTACGTTTGGGCATATTACCGGAGGGATACATATATCCACGGGAAGAGCGTCCCGTGAGGGACCTGTTACGCAAACGGATGCATCTGGTCAGGCTGAGGACTTCACTCATTAACAGTTTGCAAAACATCATTCCGCGTAACACAGGTGTGAAGGTCGGGGCCGATAAGATAAAGCAACTGACCAACGATCTTGTATCACCGCTGCTGGAGCAGAACGAGGACCTGGCTCTGACCGGCCAGGTGAGCAAGCAGACCATAGATTTCCTCACACGACAAATCAAAAAAGTTGAAAAGAAGGTTCAAGAGAAAATCGAATTGAAGGAGGAATACACTTGTCTGCTGACCATGCCCGGCTTGGGTGTCATTCTGTCGCTCACCATCATGCTTGAAACAGGCCCCATAACTCGTTTCCAGGCGGCAGGCAACTATGCGTCCTATTGTCGAAAGGTCCCGACTCGCTGGACCAGCAACGGGAAGAGCAAGGGAAGCGGTAATAAGAAGAACGGCAACAAGTATCTGGCATGGGCCTTCTCCGAGGCTGCAGAGCTTTCCCGGCGCTTCGATCCGGAAATCAGGGCCTGGTTCGATCGGAAGGTATCCAAGACCAGCCGTATGTGCGCTCACAGCGCGCTGGGCCACAAACTTGCACGGGCAGCGTATTATATCATGAGGGACCAAGTCCCCTTTGATATCAAGAGGCTTATTGGTTAGACGACTGGCGTAGGCGGCGATCCTGAGCAAGGGGTTGGAAAAACCACCAGATTTGATTAGGCAGCCGCCTACCCCATAGATCCGGTCAGCCGGACTCTTTGCCGCCCATGCTGTGAGCCATCAAAGGGTTGGTTAAAAACCATCAGATTTGTTCCACTCTCTTGGACACAGCATGGAACCGAAGATTTTCTGGTCCGCAATAAGCGGAAGGGGCAGGACCTTCATGGTCCGGGCCTTGATCCTGATGGGTGACTGGTGCGGTGAGGAAAGCTACCGACACCACCCGAGAGAAATACCGGCAAGGGTGAAGAGCAGGCGCTGACGGAGGCTGTACACAACACGGCCGTACCCTCAGCAAGGAAGCGATTCTTTCCTTGCACCGGGGAAGTCTTTTCCCTTGACAGAGGGCCTTTTAATGGGTGACCCCCTTTTTGACCCCTTCCGACCCCTTCCCCCTAAACGAACCCGAAAAAGTATTATGTCCCCTTTTCCCTTGAGCCCATGACATGGGACCCTCTTGTCATCTCAGTTACACCGACCGCCTACTCTACAGTTAGAAATTATGTGTTATGTCCCCGGAATATTCCACAGTTAAAGGATTTCCAACAAGCTCTGAAGATTTCGTGTTGGCCGATTGACGGTCCTTGCCCAATCCAGGTCAAAATTGTAAAGGCCTGCTTGCACGAATCAGGACCTGCCTGGCGATATATTGAACCAGTGCGATGTCATGGTAAAGGAGCTCAGCCTCGTCAGAGAAGGGGAGTATCGGTTCGTTCTCCACATCTCCGGATTCGCCCTTCGCATGGACGATTCTGCATCGGATCTGATAAATGCGATTTGCAACCGCATTTCTTAAATCCGCCTTTGGATCATTGATAGGAATTGGGGTGGATTTCAAACACTTAATTTTACCAGAAAAGTAATCGACCCGCTCTGCAGCCGTGGACAGGAAATGTCGCAGCGTACCCTCGTCCACGCATGCCTGAAGCGTGAAGAAAAGTTGTTCCCTCTCTTTGCCGAACCTCGACCTCCATAAGTCTGGAGCACAGCTAGTATTTGCCCAAGAGCAGCATCACTATCTGGCCTGAAACAAGGATTTTTCAGAATGGCTCGAACTTTGTCGAGAGCCTCAGCCCGCGAATAAGTTGGAAAATAGAATTCAATTACTTGGTAATAGGCGAGGAATTGTAGAAGGGACATTCCTGAAGCTTTCTTCCCATACCAATACAGCTTTATTGGGATTTCATCATATTCGTAACGAGGGAATTGAAGTTCAAACACCTTCTCATCATTGTTATCAACAGGTGGGGGTGGGTCTTTCCATGAGCTGCGGGCCAGCCTTTTCAAGGCCAGCGGCACATTCAACGCGACATCAATCTGAAAGAAAACTGAATTCGCGATCCGCTCCAAAACTGGGGTAAGTTGAAAAATATGGACACCAATGTTTGATTGAAAGATGAGACGGAGGTGTCACGATGGAAAGGGCAAGGATCCCACACGGACGGTATTCGAAGGAGTTTCGGGAAGAGGCGGTGCGTCTGGTGACAGAGGGGGGACTCTCGGCGGGAGAAGCGTCTGCACGACTTTCTCTGCCGAAATCAACCTTGGAGAACTGGGTAAGGTCAGCCAAGAAGGGGAAGCTTGGAGAGATCGGCAAGTCGCATATGCCGCTCACCGAGTTGGAAATGGAGTTGGCACAGGTTAAACGAAAGTTGGCCATAGTCAAGGTGGAGCGGGACATTCTAAAAAAAGCGGCCGCGTACTTTGCGAAAGAGTCGCTGCACGGTACGTGATGATTGATAGGATGCGGCTCTGGTTTTCGATTTCTTTGTTATGCCGTGTTTTGGGTGTGTCCACGAGCGGCTACCATGCTTGGCGTTGCCGTCCGCCTTCGAGAAGGTTTCAGGAGGATGCACGACTGGAAGTGGAGATACGGGCAGCGCATCGGCGTACGCGAGAGACGTACGGTCCTGAACGGTTGCAACGTGACCTGGCCGACCATGGGGTAGCGGTCGGAGTTCATCGCATCCGGCGTCTTCGAAAGAAACTTGGCCTGAAGTGTAAACAGAAACGCCGGTTTAAAGCGACGACGGATTCCCGTCATGGTCTGCCGCTGGCGGAGAACTTGCTTGAGCAGAGATTCCAGGCTTCGGCGCCGAGCCAAGTCTGGCTGACTGACATTACGTATATCCCGACGGATGAGGGCTGGCTCTATCTTGCCGGACACAAGGACGTGTACACCCGTAAAGATAGTCGGCTATGCCATGGGCCCCCGGATGACGAAAAACCTGATCAACCAGTCTCTGTTCCATGCTGTGGCAACGAAACGCCTGGCACCCGGGCTGATCCACCACTCGGATCGTGGAAGCCAGTATTGTGCCCAGGAATACCGTAGGTTGATTGACCGGTTCGGAATGAGGGCATCCATGAGCGGTAAGGGGAATTGCTCTGACAACGCCCCAATGGAAAGCTTCTGGGGAACCTTGAAGACTGAACTTGTTTTTCAGCGCCATTTCAAGACACGGGAGGAAGCCATCCGGGAGATCACAGAATACATAGAGCTTTTCTACAATCGGCAGAGACTCCAGAAAAAGCTGGACTATCTCTCCCCAGCGGCCTTTGAGAATCGATTCTATCAACTACAGAGGGCAGCCTAGACATTTGGTGTCCACTATTGACGACTGACCTCAAACATCAACTGCTTCATCGTGCTGTTTAATTTGCAGCCCTTTTACTTTCAGACTCACGCCCCGTTGATCATGAACCATAAGACTATGATTAATACCAGTTGGCCACTGTAGGACCCCAGAGTCTCTGAAAGCCTTCAACGCTGCTATAGGACCTATGGAAATTTGAACGTCGTCCCGACAGCAGGAAAAGAACTCGACGCTCTCGGCGAATGAATCTCTTGACGAGGGCTGTGACGAATTTCTTGAAAGACTGAACCACACAAGATCTTCAAGGTCGCGATTGAAGAACGAAGAGGCTCCCGCCGAAAGAATTTCAATCTCGGCCTCCATAGTTCCTTCCTCGTAACAGCAGACTGCCAAATAGTCCCCCAGAAACGTGAGTCGTTCGAATGGAACATCCAAGAAGTCCCGAATATGGGACAGCGTGTATATGCGAATCGGTCGCCTGTCACGTCCCGCCGGAATCTGTATTTGCAGATAGTGATATCCCCCTTCGCCGGTCTCCTGAGTCCAATCAATTTTGTTGGCATCGCATCGCGAAGCGAGCTTCTTCAATTCAGGAGTATTATCGATGGATTCTGTTTTAAAGAAGTCAGAGAGACTCACGGACCCCTCCGTTCAAAGGAATAGAGGCTTACAGATTTCGTTGAAGGCAGCACGCTGGGGTGGTTCCACTGAACCCTAACCTTGCTTTGAGAAAAAGCACCCAAGACAGGCACCCAAGGATCGGATAAAACTGTTAACTACTAGTAGTCCCAGGGGGTTTCGAACCCCCGTCCCCGCGGTGAGAGGGCGGGCCAACACAGTTATAATATCAACAAGGTAGCCTGATTTCCCCAAATCAAGCGCCTTCAACGTCCCTCAAGATAACCCATTATTACTCGACATTCCAATAAAAACGGGGGCAAGCGGGGGTTGATTGTAATGGCGGTGAAAATGTCGCCATGTTGAGGCGTCCCGGACAAGTTCTCATCTTTGCATTTTCCAAAAAATTCCTCTTACTATGGTGAACCCCCCGAGCTTTGTGACCTGCTCCGCTTTATGATCGCCACGGTAGTGGCCGGTAAAATAGGATGATTACAGCGGAAAGTACCATGCTCAGCATTTGCGAGAAGCGGGTTTTATTCTCGTCGGTTTCGTCGAGGTTAATCGGGAGAATATTCGGTAGGGTTGGTGAATCACTTGCAGTCGGTACACGAAGTGACCAGGAAGCCACCAGCTTTGACGCAGGCTGGCTCTTCTTCGGCTTTCACTTTCGCGCAAAAGCTCTTGATGCAACAAAAAGTCTTTGGGAGTGACCTTCTCTCAGTAGTAAGCCTTTTTCCTCTCGTCTTTTTTTTTCTCATGGCGGTTCTCCGGCGGGGGCGTTGGCTCCGATCCTAATATAATCATGGAATTCGCCGTTCGGTCTCCCCGCCGCGAACGCGTCTCCGGGAGCTGCTCGTGCATCATTAACCTCGGTTATCAATATGTCTGCCGTTCGGTTATTGGGTTCTTGAGAACGCGAGAGGGCGCAGTAAGTTGTCGCTCTGAACCTCACGGAATAAATTTGGCATTCGGATTTACCTAATGGTAAAGTACCGCGGCGCAGGAAAAGTATCACAAGGATTGAGGCAAGAGATTGTTGTCAGGAATTCCAGTTGAAGATCTTCGGAAAAGAAAGAAGCAATCTGAATTAGCCCTCAGTGCTATGCGAGAAATTCAAGAGCAAAAGCAGGGCGGTTCATTCTTGGGGTGGTTATTAGGGGCTGGACTGTTCATCGTCGTTATCATGCTGTTAATAAGAATCTCTTTTTAGAGTCGGGATCAAATTTAACTCTCCCGACGTCGGGAGGTTCGGCGGACGAGACATCCCTCAGTCAGGGTTATTGTCCCACGTGCGAGAATCCACGGTCGGCTCGCTTCTGCTATGTGCCCAACGGCTCCTTCTCGCAGATATCGAGTACAGAGGGCCGGGGAGGAGATAGCGGCTGCCACCCCTTGCCCGACCCTCATGCTAATTTACAAACAACCAATTACCAGCGGGATCCTCCGCCGTTGTGTCCGCCGCCGCCCCGAGAGTCGGTCTTGGGTTTAGCCTCGTTCACCTTCAAGCTCCTGCCGCCGAGATCCTTGGTATCCAGTGCCTGGATTGCCTTAAGACCTTCTTCGCGGTCGGACATTTCGATGAATCCGAATCCCCGAGACTTGCTGGTAAATTGGTCAACGATGACCTTGGCGGATACCACGTCGCCGTACGTGGCAAACAAGCCGTTGAGATCTGCCTCATTGGAATCGAAGGACAGGTTTCCGACATAAATTTTAATACTCATTCTCTAGCTCCTTTAGAAAAGGCACGCCACACGTTATGCGAGAGTGCATTTGCAGATACGAACAAGGGCTTTTTGTGAACGGGGATAAACCGGATGGAATTGCGGTATGAAATCCTCTACACGGGGCCTATGTCCAGGATCTTAATCCTTGCATGACGCCCGTAGTCCCTGACGCGAGGCCGACTGGAGAAACACAAGTTAAGGTTCAATATTAAGACTAGCGGCTAAGGCTTTACTTGTCAAGCGATTGTATTCGTAACCTGCAATTCAGTTTTATTCTTGCATTATATCAAAGACGTATGCTTGTTGCGTTCGGTAGAGCTGTCCAAGCGCGCAGGGATTGTAAGATCCTGAGGTGCCCGTGGTCGCTGAAGGCCCTCCTTGGGTTGCTGATCGGACCCAAGCACCTCATCAAGGAAGAGTCGGCAAGCTGAAATGTCCGAATGTTATTGTGGCAGCGTCTTCAGATACTGTAAGTGAGGGCGATCCCAGCGATCAGGGTAGCGAGGACTCATTTGGCAAGCAGGACTAGCCAATAGCTCCAAGGGGTTTCGTTTCGAGGATACGCTCCAATGCCTCGCACCCGGGCAGTCTTCGTGACCAGTTCGTAAAGGACGCTCCCCACGATCAGGGCGAAGACGGTCCAACAAATCCACGATTGTTTCATCTGTGAGATGGTCCCTTTCACTTATGCTACCATAACTACTGATGATCAACTTTTCCTCTTAATGATTTCACTCGCCCTCGTTTAGTTTTGCTCTCTAAACGCTTTTGCTGTGCGCTTTTTGTTGGCTTCGTTGCGTGCCGTTGTTTATGAGAAACGATTACACTCCTGATAAGATCTCCGAGCCTATCGAGCGCATCTTCTCTATTTTTCAGTTGGCTACGATACCGTTGCGCCTTAATGATAACCACGCCTTCTTCTGAAATACGATGATCCTTTAGCATCAATAGTCTATCTTTATAAACATCCGGTAGTGACGATGCCTTGATATCAAACCGCAGATGGACAGCGGTGGACACTTTATTCACATTCTGGCCACCAGACCCTTGAGCACGTATGGCTTGCACCTCAATCTCTTCGCTTGGGAGCGTTACTTCGTTTGATATTTGCAACATGAAACAAGCAACCTCTTTGGACCGAAAGCTCTAATGGAGAGTTCAGCCGCCGTACCCCGCCGGCAGAGCTTGAACAGCACTTCTATGCGCATGCTTCGACTCATAAGGGCATGCCGATACGTCATAACCGTGCCACCCGTGAACCCTCTTGCCACTCTCAAAATTCTGGGGACACCATACCTATCTTACGCAACGTGAGTTTCGATCGGAGTTTCCGTGAGCGGACTGCACGGTCCAGAGCTCTTTCAAGGTTGCCCGCATGCCCATGGTCGCCAAAGAGCTTGTACTCTCGTGATCGCACATGAAAAGCATTTTCTCCCACCCCCGGAGTTTTGGACGAAGTTTGAGGATTCAAAATATAAATCGAAAAATTAGACCTATCCTGAGTTTGCTTACGGAAAAGAGCCCCCGAAGTTTGCGCTGAAAAGCCAAGTTGTGGTAGTCTCAGCGGGTTTCGAACCCCCGTCTCCGCCGTGAGAGCGCAGGCCAACATAGTTATAATATCAATAAGATATCCTGATTTCCCTGAATCGAGCGCCTTCAACGTGCCTCAAGATAACCCATTATTACTCGACATTCCAGTAAAACGTGGGAAAGCGGGGCTTGATTATAAGGTCAGTGACGATGTCACTATGTTGAGGCGTCCCGGAACTCTCCCGTAATTCTGCCAGTCAAAATTCCCACTTCTGCTGGGGATATGCACCGAAGTAATTTGAGCTGACAAAGAAAGATATTCTGACTTACTATGACTTACGCACATGGAGGATCGGCGTTGGGGTGAGGCTGGGAAAGAGATTTCGCTGAATAGGCAAGGCGGTTGTGGTGGGGTTAATGGCGAGATGTTGGGATCTTTCCCGAAGAGCCTTTTCGTCGCAGAAATGTTGCCTTGGAAATGAGCCCGTTATTGTAAAGCTTTCTAAAGAGACTTTGCAGTCCGCGCGGAGAGAGTTTGTACTCACGCATAAGCTCCGTGTCGGTCATTTCATTGGCAAGCTTTTTCATCACATCTGAGGCATCAACTGTAACTTTCTTGGTATTTTTGGTCTCGAAAACAACGGTAAGATCCTTGGTCGGCACCCCCATTCTTCGTGCAAGCGCTCGACGGAAGATCATTCCCTTGCCTAGCAACTTCTTGTACAACCTCTTCAATCCTCTTTGGGACAGACTATGTTTCTTCATCAACTCCTTGTCGGACAAATTGTTTGCCAAATCACCGAGCAATTCGCGTGCGCTAATGACCGGTTTGTCAGGAATGGACATCACCACAGTGATGTTGGAAACCTCTACGTAAGGTTGAATCTTAGGATCTACATTCACGAATCGTACATACAGACCACGTCTCTTGATATTCTCATAGTAACGGGTCAAAGCGACGGTGAAATCCGAGCAGACGGACTTCACTCCCTCCAAATCGATCAATATGCCTTTTTTCGGGTTCGTGCTGAGCCACTCCACGGTTTTATCCATAAATTCTTCCACATGGTCCTCTTTGACCTCGGACTTGTCGACTTTCATTCGGAAGAAATCGCTTTCTTCAAGTAATGAAAAAATTTGTTCCTCACTGTCAAAAAGGAACTTCATCTGGGGCTCCTGAGTTTGTTCGGCCATCCATACTTTAACAGGGGTGAGATTGAGCTGCTCTAGCCAGTTTCTCACGATGGGTAAAATATAGCTGAATTAGGGCATTTTCTTCAAGAGAAAATCGTAGGAACTGAGGCACACGTCTGATCGTCGTTGAAGCCCATGTGTAATTGTCGCCGATCACCCTTGAAGGCAAGGCGGGCAGCGAGAACCAGGCAACTATTGGCAGCAACCGTTTTCTTGCGTGGCGCCGAAAGACCGCCATTTTGAGGATATTCAAAACGGCGGCCATTCGTTCTTACGTAAGCAGCTCCGCTCACGGCAGTGGGAAATTAATTACTTCGCCTTCTTCCCAGCCTTTTTGGCAACTCCTTTCACAGCATCCTTGAGGGATTTCGCTGCCCGAAATGCAGGAGCCTTGGAGGCCGGAATCTTTATTTTGGCTCTCGTTCGAGGATTGACGCCATTGCGTGCCTTTCGGTCGACAACCGCGAATGTACCTAAACCGTCAATCCGTATCTTCCCAGCTTTCTTCAGTTGGTACTGCAAAGTCTTCACCAGAGAAGTGAGCATTTCTCCTGCCACTTTCTTGGTAACCTTCGCCTCTTCCGCCAACTTCTGCACGAGTTCCGCCTTCGTCATCGCAATACCTCCTTATGAAATGTGAACCTTGAAGCTCTTAGCCTGGGTGAGAGGCTACGAGAAGCTTCTTTGCGTCCTTTTGCAATCGCTTAATCCTGAATTCCTCTTTGAATGCCTCAGATTTGCTCTCAATCTGTACATGCCACGCCAGCTGCACGGGAGCCTTGAACGAGTGTACCTAGCCCCTGTCCCAGAGTTGTGTAATTCAATCCGGCGGTCCGGGTCAGTGGTGGCGAAGGTCACTCGGGAGAAGTCTGGAGTTCAATCAGCTTCTGCGAAATCGGTTTCACCGCTTCCTTTAGTGCTTTTGCTGCCCGAAATACCGGTGCCTTGATAGCTGGGATCTTTATTTTGGCTTTCGTGCGTGGATTCACACCAGCGCGGGCTTTTCTGTCCACAACTGCAAACGTACCCAACCCATCGATCCGTATTTTACCACCGTCCTTGAGGCCCGCATGCAGTGTTTTCACCAGTGCGTTCAGCATTGCTGCGGCAACCTTCTTGGTTACCTTCGTATCTTCCGCCAACTTCGACACCAGTTCAGCCTTGTTCATCGTAATACCTCCTACCAGATTTGAGTATTCGAGCTCCCCGTCTGGGTGCGAGGCCACGAGAAGCTGCTTTTGGGCTTTCTGTATCCGTTTGATCCTGAATTCTTCTTTGAATGCTTCCGATTTGCTCGTTGTTCGTAAGTGCCACACCAACTGCACAGGCAGCCTTGAACGAGTATACCTAGCCCCCATTCCCGAATTATGCGCTGCGACACGGCGGTCCAAATCAGTAGTAGTCCCACAATACAGGCTGTTGTCCGAGCATCTAACAATATACACGAACCAAGGCATCATTCTTGGGTGTTTCCTGACTCCCCGGGTTCAGGTAGGACAGCCTGTGGCTGCTTGTTTGTTGCAATGGCCACCGTTTTACCGCGTCGCATGAAACTTGTCCACCAGATTTTGCCTATCGTTTTCCTTAAAAACGCGCCAAATGGCGTAGCGGCTAATCGAATCATCCAACAAGCGACTCATGGACAAAATTACGGGCGAAAAGCGGGTCGGATAATTTCCAAGAGATTGCAATTAAAGAAGAAGTAGTAGAGATGGATTTGTGTGCGATATAATATGGGCAGGGACGATTCTGAACATTAGATTTGTTATGGGGTTGGGCCTATCCCATAAGAGGCGGCACGTACAGACCTTGAATTCAGCTCCCGCATATGCCCCGATTGATACGGGGGCAGCGGTGAAGGCAGCATGGGCCTCGGGATCGAGGTACATGTCCAAGATTTCGTCAGGCGGCGCTGGCAACGCTGCTGCGAGGTCAATTGTTCTAGGAGCGTGTCGCGAAACAGGCCAGGTCTGAACGGCTTCGAGCCGGATTATGGTTCATTTTTCGATCAACCCGTTCTTCAAAGGCTGTGAGCTGGGGCAGCGAAGGCAAAAGAGGGAGTCCTCGTTGGCAAAACCTGACATTTTTCCGGGAAAACCAGGTGTTTTACCCGAAAATGGGCGCACTTCTCCCCCGGTCCAGCCAAAGATGTCTCCAAAGCTTGAGGATGTTATGGGTCAGGCAAACGAGCTTCCATTCTCCCTTCACCTTGTCCAAGCCCCTGAGGAGGAAGGCCCGTATTCCTCTTGCCTCTTTGATCTGTCCGAAGACCGGCTCTATCGTTTCTTTTCGCTTGGAGTAGGTCTGTTGCCCCACTTTTGTCTTCAGTCTGCGCAGTGCTCTGTCAACGACGGAGGCGTTGTCGGGAATACGCCCACGAGGAGCCGGCGCCGGCGGGTCGCTGTGTTTGATGCGCTCACGCGGGATAAAGGGTTCCATGAATCCCTGAGCGACGGATTCCACTGCTTCCTCTGTGAAATACCCTGCATCGGCGAGAACGCGATCCGGAATTTCTCCAAGATTTTCCTCTATTTGTTCCAGCATCGGGACCAGTTGTTGCTTGTCGTTGGTTTGTTGGGTGACATCGGCGCACACAATCACCTGACTGGTGCAGTCCACGGCAGCTTGCGCATTGTATGCCTGGGTAAACGCCTTGGTGGCTCCATCGAGCATGATCCGACTGTCAGGATCCGTAAAGTTTCTCTGTTTCTTGGGTTTCGGCTTCACCTCAGGTGTTTCGGACGGTCCGGATCCACCCTCCTCAGGCGGCTTTCCATCCTTACCGCCCTTAGCTTTGCGGGTAGCGTCCTCACGAGCCTGCTCTTCAAGCGCCAGCTTTGCTTCTCGGATCTTTGCAAGCCGCTTCTCTTTGAATTGCAGTTCCTCCGGCAGCTCGTCGCCTCTCTTGCCTTTGCCGTATTTCTTGTCTTCTTGCTCGTCGAGGGCCTCGGCCTGTTTCAAAAGCTTGTCCACCTCACGGGCCAGTTCTTTCTCTTTCTTTACCATCCGGCCATAGCTCATCGCCTTGTGCTTGGATGCGTTGGCTTTTATCTTGGTTCCGTCAAGAGCCACATGCCCGAGCTTCACCAGCCCCGCCTCCTTGCATATCTCCAAGACCTGGACGAACAGACGGGAGATGGCCCTAAGATGACGCTTTCTAAAGTCCGAAATCCTGCTGTGGTCGGGATGGCTGTCACACGAGAGCACCCTGAAGGCAACGTCCTCATAGGTCTTCTGCTCTATGCGCCGGGAACTCCGAATCCCCGCGCAGTACCCGTAGAACAAGAGTTTGAGCATCATCGCAGGGTGATACGCGGGATGTCCCCCCTGAAGATGGAGGTATTCCTCCGTTATCTCTCTGACGTCCAACGTATCAACCACGTCGCTGATGAACAGGGCGAGATGATCCGGCGGCAACCATTTCTTGATATCTGGTGCAAGCTCTAATGGCTTGTCCGGCTCATACGCTATGAAGCGGTAGTCTCTCATGCGACCCGCTCATATCCCAACCTAACGAGACTGTAAAGCGTTAAGCGACAGCCTCCTAGGCATTTCCATTCCCTCTCGGAAATAGAAATAAATCAATGTGATTTACGTAGGTCGTTTACAAGCTTCCAAGGAGTTCCGGTTTCAGGGCGTCGTCATCAGTGAACAATCGCCGGAATGTGAGCCCCACCAGTAACATGCTGCCGATGGCTGAAGCCGCGGTGATCATGAGCATCACCACGATCTGGTACTTTGCCGCCTCTCCAGGATCTGCCCCGCCCAGAATCTGGCCCGTCATCATGCCCGGAATACTTACCAGCCCCACAACCATCAAGGAATTAATCACCGGCGTCATTCCGGCACGGATGGCCTCACGAACACAATCCCGTACCGCCTCCCAGGGAGTCGCGCCCAGGGACAGGAGCGCCTCCACTTCGTACTTGCGTAGTTTCACCTCCGAATAAAGCCGGTCTATGGAAAGGGCTATTCCGTTCACGGCATTGCCGAGTATCATTCCTGATATGGGTACCACGATTCTTGCTGTGTACCACGGTTCTGCACGGATGATCACTCCTGCAACGATGACCATTACCAGGTACGTGCTCGCCGCAAGGGAAACAAACGCTATCAGCGCTGGAAAACGGGGAACGTTGGGCGTTCTTCTGGTAGCTGTTTGAGCGGCTATGGCACACATGAGCGCAATGATGGCAATGACCAGCTCGGGCCTATCCACAGCAAAGATCCATGCCAGAGCGTATCCTATGAGGCTCAACTGCACCACGCAGCGGAACGCACCCCACAGGAGGGACTTCAACAGACCGAGCTGCAAGAGCGCCGATATTCCACCGGCCATTATCAGGAGGATGGCGCTGCACAACAGCCCTGTAGTGGAAATTGCGACTACTTGGTAATTCATTTCTGCCACCTCATAGCAAAGGGACTTCCACACAAACTCCACAGCGGGAGCCATTCTTGTAAACACGGATTCCGCCAGGGCTGTTCTACAAAATCTCTAATGAAATCTCTTCACCGCCCAGGGCATCTCTCACTGCGGCGTCGTGGCTTACGCCAACTACCGCCCTGCGGCCTGCGGACACCCATTCCTCGATGAGCCCGATCGTGGCATCTCGGCTTTTCTCGTCCAGAGCAGCAGTCAATTCGTCCAGCAACAAAATCTGCGGATTCACGAGCATAGACCTAACCAGAGCCACTCTCGACGCCTCACCCACGGAGAGCGTGAGCGCGTCCCGGTTCAGGATATCCGGTGGGAGCAGCAACCGCCCCAGGTCCCGCTCCGCTCCTTGAATGTCCGGCGCCCGCGCCGTCCTGGAGCGTAGGTCGAAAGCTTTCTTCAGGTTGGCCAATACGCTTCCCCGAAATAGGACCGCCTTCTGGTGGGTGTACAGAATGCGGCTCCTCCAGTCCGCAGCGGGAATAGTTCGCCACGACTCCGCCTCAAGTAGCATCTCCCCCTGAAGCGGCGCATTGAGCCGCGCGATAGTCCGCAGAAGCGTAGTCTTGCCTTGGCCGGACGGGCCGTTTATCCATACAAATCCACCCGCTTCCAGGACAAAGGAGACTTGCGAAGTCGTATGTCCCGGCCTTGAATCGAAAACTAGGCCCCGTACTTCCAAGAGATGTGAGCCGGACAAAGGCGACATTCATGAGCACCGAAACAAGAAAGCGATAAGCATGAGCATTGTGCGGCGCACTCACCATCTTGGGACAGTTGCGCTGTTGAGCGACCATTCGACCGGTCTTCCGAACCTAATGTCCGCCGCGTTCTCTCCCCTGAGCCTTCTGAGATCACGATTGAGACCATCTTGCCGAAATAGGGGGTTTTGTCTCTCCGGTTTCTGAGCATACTTCTCCATCCTGCCCCTGGTCAACCAGGATCCTCTCGGTGTGCCTGACCCAAAAGTAGCCCGGTAATGTCTTGCCAACGGAAACGCCGCCGCCACATGAACTTGCCACCTCCGATCATGATACTAGACTTCCGCTTCGACCTTGATCAGACGATTGATGAGCCACTCTATTGACCGTTTCACCCCTCTCGCCGCGAAGATAGCCACGGCATTGACTTTTTGAAAGAAGGCCATTCTTATGATCTGTGAAACGGGACTTCACAACCATAGAGTCAACCACGCGGCAGACAGGCTAAATCAAAGTGACAGAAAAAACGGGGGAAAGCTTTAGGGGGAAAATGGGGGGTGACAACCGGAAAACGGGTTCTGGAAGCTGGTAGTCCCAGGGGGTTTCGAACCCCCGTCTCCGCCGTGAGAGGGCGGGCCAACCACTTGTAGAATCAACCGCTTAGCCAAATTTTCCCAAATCAAGCGCCCTCAACGTCCTTCAACGTAACCCGAAATTACTCAACATTCCAGCAAAACGGGGGAAAACGGGGGAAAGGCATGTGGGTGGTAACGATGTCATCAGGTTGGTCCCTTAAAAGCTATTTCTTTGGTCTGATAACCCGGCTAGGGAGCGGGGATCGCGATTTTGGTGGAGTATCGGAGGATCTGGCAAGAATTTTACTCAAACAGGCAAACGCCCGAAGGGTCAGCATGCTATCATTTTACCTGCGGCGCAATTAAAATGTATCATTGCCGAAATGTGTCTGTCTTTGTCCTGGCGGAGGGTGACCTGACCGTTGCTCTTTGTGAGAAGGCCAGAACCACCATGCTGGTTCGGCTCTAATGGAGGCTAACACGCATAGGGGGAAAAGGGAAACTCACGGGTACTAATGAACGGTACTATCTGCTATCATGAAAAAGAGGTGGTTCCATCTGATCCAATTGCAGAAAAGGGGAGGGTTCCATGAATAACGAATCAGATGAAAAAAATGGCGGCTCACAAGAAGGAGTGACTCGCCGAGGGTTCCTCACTTCCGTTGGCGCAGGCGCGGTGGTTGCCGCAACCGCCGGGCACGCCATTGCTCAAAAGCCCATCGAAGAGGTCGTTAAGCCGGAGGAGATGGGCAAGATCACGCTGCTCGTGAATGGTAGGAAACACAAGCTTCTTGCCGAACCCCGTTGGTCCCTGTTGTTCGTGCTTCGCGAGAAGCTCGGCCTCACCGGGACAAAAGTCGGGTGCGAGCGTGGAGAATGCGGAGCATGTACGGTCCTCGTGGATGATGTGCCGCATAACGCCTGCATGATGCTTGCCCTGGAGGCCGAGGGACGTTCGATCACGACGGTTGAGGGGCTCATGAACGGCGAGGAATTGGGACCTGTGCAGCAGGCGTTTCTGGAGCATGACGCGTTCCAGTGTGGCTACTGCACTCCCGGCCAGGTAGTGGCCGTCGAGGGCCTGCTGCGAAAGAATCCAAAACCCTCAGATGAGGAAATTCGTCGCGCAGTGAGCGGCAACCTCTGCCGATGCGGCGCGTACCTGCACATTTTCAAGGCTGCGCATCGGGCCGCAGAGCTCAAAGGCGGGAAAGGAGGCACGTCATGAAAGACCAAGATGAGAGCCTCTACTATGTGGGAGATTTCCAGGTTCCGGAGACCCCTGAACCGGGCCGGGAACCGAAGCCCTGGAAACAGACCCGCGTCATCGGCAAGCCGATGCCTCGGGTGGATGCCTACGAGCGGGTAAGCGGGTCCGCGGTGTATCCATCAGACGTGACGTTTTCCGACATCCTCTACGGAGTCGTTGTGGGCAGCCCGCACGCCAACGCCAGGGTCCGAAGCGTCGATGTCTCCGCGGCCCTGAAGATGCCTGGCGTCCATGCTGCTGTAACGCGATCGACCAAAGGTGCGGACCTCACTTGGCCGTACGTGTGGGGAAAGAGTAAGTCAAAGCTCTTCGATCCGCATTGCCGGTACGAAGGAGATGCGGTTGCCGGAATTTGCGCGGAAACGCCATATCAGGCGTGGGACGCGGCGAGGGCGATCAAGGTTGACTACGAGGTGTTGCCGTTTGTCTCGGATGAGCGCAAAGCGCTCGATCCGGAATCCCCTGCCGTTGAGGCTCCGGATAAACGGATCGCAAAGACGGAAAAGTACGAGCGAGGGGACGTAGACAAAGGATTCGCGGAGGCCGATGCTGTGCTCGAAACCGAGTATCGGACCGAATGCGAAATCCACACGCCGATTGAATCGCACGGGTGCGTCGCGAAATGGGACGGCGATCACTTGACCTTGTGGCATTCGACCCAAGGGGTTTTCTACATTCAGCAACAAGTGGCTGAGGTGCTTGGGATGCCTCACTCCAAGGTCCGGGTCATCGGCCGGTATATGGGAGGTGGGTTCGGGTCCAAGCTCGAGGCTGGCAAATATACCATTATTGCCGCTCTCCTGGCGAAAATGACCGGGAGGCCCGTGAAGATCGTGCTTTCGAGGGAAGAAACGTTCCTCGTCACCGGGAACCGTCCGCCGAGCAACATGAAGCTCAAGGCGGGCATCAAAAAGGACGGGACGCTGACCGCGCTCCAGTTCACTCTCTTGGGAACCGGTGGCGCTTACGAATCGGGTGGCATCAGCCTGACGGATTGGCTGATACGAGATCTGTACACGTGCCCGAACGTGAAGTGCGAATCCACGGAGGTCTTGATCAACGCGGGCCTGGCGTGTCCATTCCGCGCTCCGGGCCATCCTCAGGGGGCGTGGGCACTCGAACAGATGATCGACGCACTCGCGGAAAAGATTGGCATGGACGCCGTTGAGTTGCGTCTCAAGAACGTCCCGCCATTTAGCCAGGCTCGGCCAGGCAATCCACCGTATACGAGCACTGGCCTCAAGGAGTGCCTCGAACAAGGTGCTAAAGCCTTTGGCTGGACGGAGGCCCGTAAGAAGACCGCGGAGCAAGGGAAAGACAACCCCATTCGCTCAGGCGTAGGCATGGGCGCGTGTCTCTGGTTCGCCGGAGGGGGCGGACCGCCTTCCACCATTGTGCTGAAGCTCTTTGCCGACGGAAGCCTGAATCTCAATATGGGTGCCAGCGACCTCGGCACGGGCACCAAGACCGTGATGGCAATGGTGGTTTCCGAAGAACTCGGGATTAAGCCCGACAAGATTCAGATAGAGAATGCGGATACCGGCGCCACTCAGTTCGCCACCCGCAGCGGCGGCAGCAAGACGGTTCCCACGGAATCGCCTGCGGTCAGGGCTGCGGCAATCGACGTGAAGCGTCAACTCTTCCAAATAGCTGCCGAAGAATTGAAGGTTCCCGCTTCTGCCCTCGCGCTCCAGAATGGGGAGATCATCCCGAACGCCGATCAGTCAAAGAAGGTCAAGCTCAACAAGCTCGAGGCGTTGAAGAAGCGGGGCGTGATCTTAGGAGTCGGCTATCGTGGCCCGAATCCCGAGAAGAAATCAGTGAATCCTTTCGGGGCCCAGTTCTGTGAGGTCAAGGTCGACACCCGGACCGGCGAAATCCAAGTTGTGCGGTTCGTGGCCGCACATGACAGCGGCCGCGTCATGAACCGCCTCACGTACGATAATCAGGTGATCGGCGGAATCACGATGGGCATTGGCCTGGCTATGACTGAGATCAGGGTGCTAGACCGGAACCAAACCGGCAAGGTGGTAAGCAAGAATTGGCACGACTACAAATTGCCGACTGCCCTGGACGTTCCCCGTGAGATTGTCTCGGTCCCCGTCGATCCAGGTGATACGGAGGCGAACACAACTGGGGCCAAGGGTCTGGCTGAGCCGGTCACCATACCTACGGCGGCAGCAATCGGCAACGCTGTGTATAACGCGATCGGCATCCGAATAACCGAGACGCCTATTGGTCCCGTTCAACTGAGCGGGCTATTGGCAGAACGCAAGGCGAGGGGGTGAATCATGCTGCCCAATTTCAGCTACGTTCGGGTGAAATCTCTGCAAGACGCCATCAAAGCTTCCGCGGTCGGCGGAACATCCATTATGGCGGGCGGCACTGACCTCCTGGGATGTTTGCGGGACCAAGTTTTTTCGGTGGATCGGTTGGTAAGCATCGGCCACTTGAAAGACCTCAAGGCGATTTCGCGCACTGCAGACGGAGGGCTCCGTATAGGAGCGCTCACCACGATTACCGAAATCGCGGAGAGCCCACTGGTCAAAGAGACTTTTCCAGGACTGGCCCATGCTGCATCGGAGGTCGCCAGTCCTGCGCTGCGCAACCGGGGAACCATCGGCGGCAACCTTTGTCAAAAGCCGCGCTGCTGGGACCATCGTGGGGAGTTCCATTGCCTCCGGAAAGGCGGAGACACATGCTATGCCCTTGGCGGCGAAAACCAGTACCATGGGATTTTTGGCTCCGATGACAAATGCTGCATCGTGCACCCGTCAGATACCGCGCCCGTGCTGGTCGCGCTTGGGGCTTCCATTCGAGTGGCCGGACCGAGAGGTAATCGACTTGTGCAGGTCGAGAAGTTCTTCGTGCTCCCGCAGGAAGATGTGCACAAAGAGACGGTCCTAGGGAAAGGGGAGATCGTTACCGAGGTTCTCATTCCCAAACCGCCCCCCGGCCTGAGAACTTCCTACCGTAAGGTGCGCGGGAGGCAAGTCTGGGATTTCGCTCTCGCCGGCGTCGCGTTGGCACTCGTATTCACAGGAGATCGGGTAGAGCGCGGCGGGGTCGTTCTGAGCGGCGCGGCGCCGATTCCCTGGCGGAGCAAGGCCGTCGAGCAGGCTGTTGCAGGCCGGAAACTTGATGCCGAGACCGCTGAACGGGCAGCGGAAGCCGCAGTAAAGGACGCTCAGCCTCTGGAGCACAACGAGTACAAGATCCCACTGTTCCGCGCAATCGTCCAGGAAGAGTTGACTAAACTGGCGCGGGGATAGAGAGGCAATATGCCCTCTGACGAACACGCAAAGTGTTGTCATCTCAATTCCTGCGACAGCACCAGTTTGCCGTGAGAGACTTCCAACCATTAGGCATTCAATCTAAAGGAGGACGGAAATGAAACTGCTCGCCGCGACGGTCATGTCGCTTTTTCTGCTCGCTTCGGCGTCCGTCCATGCCGCCCAGACAAGAGCCGCCTCGGGGTCGGGCGCTCCCCCGGTCGCTTCAAGCGAGGATTCGCAGACTATCAGCATCACGCGAAGCGGCTCGCAGCCTTCCGCCAAGGGACCAGCCGAATACTTCACTGGTTCTGTACGCGTTGATCCCCTGTTCAAGGCGAACGATCCGTCACGCACGTCTGGCGCCCTCGTCACGTTTGAGCCCGGCGCCCGGACAGCATGGCATACCCACCCGTTCGGTCAGATACTGATCGTGACGGCTGGCTCCGGCTGGGTTCAGCAATGGGGCGGTCAAATCCAGGAAATCCGGCAAGGTGATGTTGTCCGGATCCCGTCGGGTCAGAAACACTGGCATGGAGCCACGGCAACCACGGGTATGACGCATATCGCCATTCAGGAACATCTCGACGGTAAGACCGCCGACTGGATGGAAAAGGTCAGCGACGAGCAATATCGCAGGTGATCCCATTCAATTTCAAGAGGCCAAAATGATGAGGTGTATTAAGAGGGGCATCCACAAAGGAATCGATACGAAGATTTTGGCTTGTTTTGCTATCATGGTTTGGATATTCACGGTGGCCGAAATCGTCGAAGGGGAGCAGAAGGGAAAAATGAATCCAGATATCTCACTGCCCGCTGAAGCGGCGGGCTGGACGTGGGACGCAAAGGAGATGAAATACAGTTCCAAAACCCTTTTCGACTATATCGATGGAGCGGCGGAACTCTATCTGGCCTATGGCTTTCAGGGCCTCAGGGTTCGAAAGTTTGAGAAGTCAAGTCAACCCCCTATCACCGTCGAACTCTATGAGATGGGCTCTTCAGAGGATGCTTATGGACTCTTCTCTTTTGAGCGCCAGGATGAAGCGGTAGGGATCGGCCAGGGATCGGAGTTTGGAGGGGGATTGCTCCGGTTTTGGAAAGGAAAGTATTTTGTCAGCATTTATGCAGACGGGGGAGGAGTGGAGGCCGAATCGGCTATTCTCACGATGGGCAGGGCCACGGCAGATTTAATCCAGGGGACAGGGCGGGAGCCCGAATTGGTTGACCTACTCCCCGGCAAGGACCTTGGACTGGTCGATCGGAGTGTTCGCTATCTCAAGAGCCATATTCTCCTGAATCAGCGGTTCTTCATAGCCCACGAGAATATCTTCAACCTGAGCCGGAGGACGGAAGCTGTACTCGCCGAATACACTCGAGAAAAAGAGAAAACCCACCTGCTCCTCATTCGATATCCCGGTGTGAAGGAGGCAACAGATGCCTATCAGAGTTTCATGGGCGCCTACCTTCCTGATGCCGGGGGAAAGGATCTCTTAAAAACGGAAGATCAGAAGTGGACCATGGCCCGGCAAATGGGTGAAGTTGTTATCGTCGTTCTTGGAGCTCCCACGGCAGCCGATGCCGAGGCGTTGCTCAAGGCAACAGAAGAGAAATTGCCTAAAGGACGTTGGCGAGAGAATAAAGAGTAGGGCCTCATCTACAGGAAATATCTTCTGCGAGTATTTGCAACCGATGCAGAAAGGATGTGAGTCAGATGGAAGAAAAAATTATCACTCGGAGGGATTTTCTTGGGGTCGCCGCAGGAACCGCGATGGCCGCTACCCTGGGAGCAGGGATCCTGGGAGAGGCTAAGGCGGAGCCAACCGCAAGAGTTGTGCTCATCCGGAATGCTGAGGTGGTTGGAAGCGATGGCAAAGTGCAGGGGGAGATTCTGCAAACCATGCTGGATGAAGCCATCAGGAGTCTCTTAGGAACGCAGGACTCGGCGGAAGCCTGGCAGCAGCTCATCAAGAGTTCGGACATCGTGGGAATTAAGAGTAACTCATGGAATCGGCTGCCGACTCCCAAAGAATTGGAAGCCGCCATTAAGCGTCGTCTGTTGGATGTGGGAGTCGCAGAAAAAGATATGGCTATTGACGACCGGGGGGTCCTGCATAATCCGGTCTTCCTCAAAGCCACCGCTCTAATCAATGTGCGGCCATTGAGGACCCATCATTGGTCCGGTGTCGGGACCTGTCTGAAGAATTACATCATGTTTGTCCCCGATCCATCCTCTTACCATGATGAGGGTTGTTCGCCCCTCGGTAAAATATGGACCTATCCCATCGTAAAGGGAAAGACTCGACTGAACATTCTCAGTGCCCTCACCCCACAGTTTTATGGAAGGGGAGCCAGCTTCTTTGACACCAGATACGTCTGGCCCTACAAGGGGCTTATCGTGGGAACCGATCCTGTAGCAGTAGATGCCATAGGCGCTCATCTGCTTCAGGCAAAGCGGATCGCTTTTTTCGGCGAAGACCGGGCTCTGGATGTTCCTCCCACACATATTATGGTGGCTGACAAAACATATGGCCTCGGGATCAGTGACCTGAGCCGAATTCAGCTTATCAAACTAGGCTGGGCGGATGAATTGCTGATCTAAGCTTCGGGTAGCAGGGTACCCTTGAGGGACGCTCATCCATCGACTCTGCCCCACTGTTTGGGCAGACGGAGGACGTAATTTAAAACGGACACTTAAATGCCTTTGCAGCTATAGAAATGACTGTGGGAGTGGTGATTAACAAATGTTTTCTCGGGTTACCTGTTAACAAATAGCGATTGACCACTAGCCGTGAGAGCATTGTATGGTCGAGCGTTGAAGTGCCTTTTGGTCTTGCGCAAGGTGCTGGGGAGCTAAAGGGGTCAAAAGGGGGTCACCCATTAAAAGGCCTTCTGTCAAGGGAAAAGACTTCCCCGGTGCAAGGAAAGAATCGCTTCCTTGCTGAGGGTACGGCCGTGTTGCGTACAGCCTCCGTCAGCGCCTGCTCTTCACCCTTGCCGGTATTTCTCTCGGGTGGTGTCGGTAGCTTTCCTCACCGCACCAGTCACCCATCAGGATCAAGGCCCGGACCATGAAGGTCCTGCCCCTTCCGCTTATTGCGGACCAGAAAATCTTCGGTTCCATGCTGTGTCCAAGAGAGTGGAACAAATCTGATGGTTTTTAACCAACCCTTTGATGGCTCACAGCATGGGCGGCAAAGAGTCCGGCTGACCGGATCTATGGGGTAGGCGGCTGCCTAATCAAATCTGGTGGTTTTTCCAACCCCTTGCTCAGGATCGCCGCCTACGCCAGTCGTCTAACCAATAAGCCTCTTGATATCAAAGGGGACTTGGTCCCTCATGATATAATACGCTGCCCGTGCAAGTTTGTGGCCCAGCGCGCTGTGAGCGCACATACGGCTGGTCTTGGATACCTTCCGATCGAACCAGGCCCTGATTTCCGGATCGAAGCGCCGGGAAAGCTCTGCAGCCTCGGAGAAGGCCCATGCCAGATACTTGTTGCCGTTCTTCTTATTACCGCTTCCCTTGCTCTTCCCGTTGCTGGTCCAGCGAGTCGGGACCTTTCGACAATAGGACGCATAGTTGCCTGCCGCCTGGAAACGAGTTATGGGGCCTGTTTCAAGCATGATGGTGAGCGACAGAATGACACCCAAGCCGGGCATGGTCAGCAGACAAGTGTATTCCTCCTTCAATTCGATTTTCTCTTGAACCTTCTTTTCAACTTTTTTGATTTGTCGCGTGAGGAAATCTATGGTCTGCTTGCTCACCTGGCCGGTCAGAGCCAGGTCCTCGTTCTGCTCCAGCAGCGGTGATACAAGATCGTTGGTCAGTTGCTTTATCTTATCGGCCCCGACCTTCACACCTGTGTTACGCGGAATGATGTTTTGCAAACTGTTAATGAGTGAAGTCCTCAGCCTGACCAGATGCATCCGTTTGCGTAACAGGTCCCTCACGGGACGCTCTTCCCGTGGATATATGTATCCCTCCGGTAATATGCCCAAACGTAACATTTCGGCCAACCAAACTGCATCGCTATTGTCATCGGAATGTTTCATTCCCTTATATTTTTGTATAGCGGCCGGATTGGCCAAATGCACTGTGTATCCTGCTCCCATCATCGCATCCACAACCCATTACCAGTTGAAGGTGGATTCCACCACGATGCCTTGCATACATTCCTTGTAAGGTTCAAGAACATTCAACAGGAGAGCCGAATCGTTAACGAGTCTTCTCTTGAACACCTTCTTACCTTCTCGATCCACCACTGCCAGAAAATTGTTGCTTGCATGAAGATCAATCGCCGCATACACTTCCATTGGGCACCTCCTTTGGTTAATGGCAAGTCGGGGATATCACGTTCCCGACTCAGAGGTGCCTTTTTATGATTATCAAGTCTGCTCTTGACTCACGTTGCGCGTGTTACTCGATGTCGTGGTGCACCGAAATGAGCCAAGAGCAGATCTGAGCCAAGGGCAGATCTGACCTCTGTTCCTCTCAGGCAAAACCGACGTAACGTTTACTGTGAATCTGCCGATTGCCTTCCAGTGGAGCACATTGTCAGGCTATCGGTGGTAGCACCTCCTGAAACAGGATGCCAAGCAATTGACTTCCCTCTGGGCGACTCCAGTCTTGGGCGAGTTCTGCCATGAGCGTGTTTGTTGCAGTTAGTACCACTCCCTCCCGTTCCATACGCCGTCGCGACATCTCTTCTGAGATTTCGTAAGGAGACCCTGAAGCGTCAATAACCGCTTGCACTTGGTAGCCCTCGCGGCGAGCGCTGATTGCAGGATACACTAGACACACGTCTGTCGTTACGCCTGCCATGATAAGGTTTCTTCGGCCCGTCGTTTCGACGGCTTTCTTGAAATATGGATCATTCCAAGCATTGACGATGCCAGTGCGCTGGATTCTGGCAGCGAAGGCTTCAGGAATAATATGGCCAAGCTCCGGTAGCAATGGTCCCTGGATGTTCTATTCTTGCGAACTCGTGAGAATGACGGGAATATTCAATATGTTGGCTGTTTTAGCGAGAGCCAGCGTGTTTCGCTTGACCACATCCAGGGGGATGTTCTTGATGAGCTTCATCGTTCCCAGTTGATGGTCAATGAGCAAGAGGGCACTGTCAGCGGGTGAAAATGTACCGATCATTTTGTGATCCTCCTTTCAAGGGGGAAGTGTCCGGACATAAGTTTTCTCTCTTTGGGTTGTGCTAACTGAGTTAAGACAAATTGCATCCCAACATCTATACCAGCCATGCACGGCTCTTTGGCCACACACCATCTATAAGAAATGGGGTCACCCATTAAAAGGCCCTCTGTCAAGAGAAAAAGCTCCCCTGCTGCAAGGAAAGGATCGTTTCCTTGCTGAGATCTCGAATTCCGGCGACACCTTACTTAATTCGGCGACTTCCGTGCCTCCTGACGAGGCGGTCACGATCTTTCGGCGAGGAACCCAGACTCATCTCCGTAGTGAAAGTAGATCCGACCCCGCAGTCGGTCACCACTCTCTAACACCGCCCATCCTCTGCCAAAGACTTCATCCCCTTCGTCTTGGCCCACGAAAGAAAACTCAATCCGTTCCTGGTCCCCGACTTTCTCAATTCGGCAGTCCAGATCGCATTCAACGGCTCCAAACCGAAGTTCGCCACGGTTCTTCTTGTCGAAGATGATATGTCCTTCGCCGACAAGGTCAATGAAATCCTTGTCCCATTGATCCATTTCGTGGATGCGCCATCTTCCAGGGTACGGATTCGGGATCTTCTTCATGAACGGTCTTCCCGCCACAACTGGCGATATGAAGGAACTGTCTTCCAAGACAATGCCGGAAGGTCCGGCATTGATCCCTCTAACCCCTCTAGAAAGAGCTGTCACGCGGGCTGTCATAGGATTCGATGCAAGTGGCGCTCCCGGAATTGCTACGACGCCAACCGACCGAACCGACCCTGCACTATGCTGGAAGAATGTACTAATGGAGCCCTGGATGGGCGGCTCGACAATCACGGTGGTCGCCAACCCACGGAAAAGGACAGTTAGGAGCCTGGCGGGGTCCACCAATCTTTGTAAGGGAGACTTTTTGAAGGGCCCGCTTTTTGTAATCATTATTACCACGGGTCAACCGGATGAACACCCGTGGCCATTATCGGGAAGTCCCTAAGGGACTTTCTCACAGCTCCAAGTGAGCCAAGAGACGCCGCCGGCCCCACTGGACAGGAGGCTACCGGTGCCAGCCCTGTCCATAGTAACCTGTGCCATAACCGCCGTAATATCCGCCGTAATTCCCCAGGGAGCCGTATCCGCCGTGTCCGCCATATCCGCTATATCCGTCGTATCCGCCGTACCCAGGCACGCCGTACCCAGGACCGCTGGAACCAGGACCGAACACCTCGTTCGGTATACCGGGAACCGGCCACTTGCTGACCGTGTAACCCCAACACGTGCAAGCGCCAAATGCCAGCATCGCAAGGATTGTAAAAATTATGGTGGATTTTTTGACCATACCCTCATCCTCCTTTTCACTAGGACCATTCTTGTCATGAATCGGTCGCCTTTGGGGTTCCCGCAAAGACTAAACCAAAGCTGGAATATCACTAACTAATTTGGAAGTCAATGGATATCGAAAAGCGTTTCCCATTCCTTCTTCGCTGCCGGCTGTTTTTGGAAATGCCCCACGTCACTCTTTTGTTGTGATGGGGTCCAATCTACTCTTGGCTCATTTCTACCCGCTGGTGCGCCCTATTTTGGAGTAGAGGCAATCTTGCGCTGAGACTAAGGTATCCCCCATCGCCTAGCACCTCGTGGTAGTCCAGAACAAGAGGCATCTTCGTCCCAAATTCTAAAGAGTGTCTATTAGGATGCTACACCAGATTCCCCCGTGTTCAACCGCGCGTGTAGGCCATTGTAATTCACAGCGTTTGAACCACGGCGTCTCCCGATTGTCCAGGCGCCGCATTCGTCGAATGAGAATACCGAGGAATAACTGCTGGTAGTCCCAGGGGGTTTCGAACCTCCGTCTCCGCCGTGAGAGGGCGGGCCTACGAGTAATAATATCAAACGCTTAACCCATTTGCCCGAAATCAAGCGCCCTCAACGTCTTTCAAGATAACCCGAAATTACTCAACATTCCGGCAAAACGGGGGAAAGCGGAGGAAAGCCACAAGGGCGGAGATAAACCCACTATTTTTTGTCCCATTAAGAGCTATTCCATTCTCAAGACCAGACACAAAATGTTTCCCTATTTTTCCAAGAGCGTCTCCACTCCTGTCCAATCGGGCGGGACGCCGTTCACCATGTAGTTGGCGCAGCGTTTAAGATATATTCGGGCAGCCAGGTCACCCGGATTCTTCTCCAGCACCTGGTTGAAATGAACACTGGCTTCGGAAAATTTCTTGCCATAGTAGAGCTGAATACCGCTTTCAAATGCGGGTTTCGTATGCTCTTTCAGGCTGGCTACGCTTTCAGGATCTCCCTCAAATACCTCATAAACGGTAACAGAATCCTCTCTTCCCATTACACGCACTTTGTCGATGAAACGATGCCTGTATCGGTCCGATTCTTTCATCGCAGAAAGAGTCTCGTCACTCAGGCTGACGTAGGAGCCGTACATCTTGTTCAAACCCTCGATGCGTGCGGCAAGGTTCACCGCATCCGCCACAACGGCTCCTTGCATACGATCTTCACTTCCGATGACGCCCAGCATGAGATCGGCACGGTGGAGTCCAATTCCAATTCCGATGGGCCCAAACCCAGCTCGCTCGCGTTCCTTGTTGTACTCGGCCACGGCCTCCTGCATTCGGACGGCTGCTCTCACAGCATCATCCGGTGTTCCAGGGAACAGGGCCATCACGCCATCGCCATAGTACTGATCTATGAACCCATTGCAGTCCTTGATCACCGGACTGACTCGTCTCAGATAGGCATTGATGAAACTGAAAGCCTCCTCCGGGGTCATCTTTTCCAGCAGGGTGGTCCATCCCCGAATATCCGCAAACATGACGGTCATTTTGCGGCTCACCTGATCACCCAAACTGATTTCGAGAATACTATTCTTCTGCAGTAAATCGATGAACTCCCTCGGCACAAAACGCTCATAGACGTTGTTCAACGACGCCAACTCGGCGGTTCGTTCTTTCACCTTTTCTTCCAGGAGTTCAGTGTACATCCGGAGTTCGTTGTTTTTCTCTGCAAGATTCTGTTTCAAAAGACTCATGGTGAGATGAGTATTGACCCTCACATGAACTTCTTCAGGTTGAAAAGGCTTCGAGATGTAGTCCACAGCCCCTGTCGCGAACCCCTTTACCTTATTGGCGGTATCATCAAGGGCGGAAAGAAAAATGACCGGGATATCACGAGTCTCCGGATCAGATTTTAGCCGACTGCACACTTCAAATCCGTCCATTCCCGGCATCATAATATCAAGGAGAATGAGATCCGGCCTCGGTTCTGCAACAGCCATTTTGAGAGCTTTCTCTCCATTAATAGCCGCCACGATAGCGTATTGATCCTTCAGCGTCCCCATGAGGATTTGAATGTTTTCCGGGGTGTCATCCACAATGAGAACTTTGGGTTTCCTTTCACCCTCCAGCATCATATGCCTCCTTATAGTACGTGTCCGCTCAGGAAGCTTGAGGAGCCGCGGCCCTGAGGGAACGAACGCTTTGAATCTATATGTCGCGATGCTTGGGAAAAGCTCTGCTCAGTCCAGCTATGGTTCCTCTTTGTTCAAGGTATCCTTATCTCCAGGACAGAGAAATCATCCTCAAGCGTTTCTGAGCCTGCGATTTGCCGTACGTGCGCCCATAGATCATCCATGGTCGATTTGCCCCTGTCACCTGAATCCTCCAAGTAGGCCTTCAGGTCGTCGAACCCCCAACATGCGCCGTTTTCATTCATGATCTCATATACGCCATCGCTAAAAACATAGAGTCTAGCCGCAGGTTTGATCTCGATCTGGTCATATTCGAAATCTATGCCGTCCAGACCACCCACAAACAGGTTCGGAGTTCTCAGTTCTCGAATCTCTGACCTGTTCCCCGGCATATCCTGCATCAACAGGGCTGGTGGATGCCCTCCGCTGGCATAGGTCAAAAGGCGAGAAGAGCGATTGTACACGCCGTACCACATGGTAAAGTACATGCCCCTGTGGTTATCCATGGGAAAAACGGCATTAAGGCCAGCTAGAACCTGGTCTGGTCTCCGAAAATCGATATTCTGCAAGTTCTTGGAACGGAGGACATTGAGCACAGACACTGAATGGAGTGCTGCTCCCACTCCATGTCCGCATACGTCAATCAGGTAAATCGCGAACGAATCTTCATCGAGCCAGTGGTACCCTAAGGAGTCTCCTCCAAGGCTGGTGCATGGCACAAAACGCCAGTCGGCCTGCAGTGGTCCCTCCGTGATTGGTTGCGGTAGTAGGAACTTGACGTATTCGGCAGCCTCAGCAAGTTCGCTATTGAGCATCCCGAGCACAGTCTCGAGCTTTGCCCGCTGAATTTCCTCAAGGTCACGCAGTATCTTTAGCTCCACGTGGGCTTTAACCCTCGCTTTTACCACAGGAATGCTAAACGGCTTTGTAATATAGTCCACTGCACCCAGCTCAAATCCCAGGGTTTCGTCTTCCACCTCGGTCTTGGCGGTTACGAAGATGATCGGGATGTGTTGTACTTGCTCGTCAGCTTTGAGTCTACGGCACACCTCGTATCCATCCATCCCCGGCATCATGATATCCAGGAGAATGAGATCCGGACTCGGTTCTGCCATAGCCATTTTAAGGGCCTTCTCTCCATTGATTGCTGCCACAATTGTATACTGATCCTTCAACGTCTCCATAAGCACCTGGATGTTTTCCGGCGTGTCATCCACGATCAGCACTTTGGGTTTTCGCCCGACTTCCACCATCTTCTCCCTTCCTATAGCTATATTTCCAGCTTCTCGGCGATGGTCTCCACGCTTTTCAAAGCACTGTCCGTGTCAAAGCTTTCGACTTGCTTTTCCAGCCGTTTGAATTCTTCATAAACCGATGAATTAGCCAGGTGGTGATTCAAAGCTTCAAGCCGGTTCATGGCTTCGGTCAGATCGCTCTCCAAAAGTTGAGCTATTTCCTGGAGCAGGGTTTTTACTGCTTCCTTATCGACATGCACCTCCGCCGCAGGCTTCTCGAGGCCCTTGCTGAGCGGCCAGGCTTGCCTCAAAAACCTTTATCCCATCCATGACCACCTTCAACTGAGAACCGAACTCTGTCATGAGATGATCCAGGCTTTCTTTGCCTTCCTTAATCGCCTTTTCCAACTCGGCCGCAGCACGGTAGAGGTTCTCTCCCCCCAGGTTTCCGGAGACTCCTTTTACCGTATGAGCAAGTCGGGTAGCGGTGTCCACATCTCCTGATTGGAGAGCCGCCTTGATCTGTTCCACGGCCTTTTCCTGGCCGTCCTTGAACTGGCACAGGAGTTTCGCATAGAGCTGCTTGTTTCCGCCTACTCTTCCGAGACCGGAGGCTATGGAAATCCCGGGTAACTCAGAAGGGAGAATGTCCTCCACCTTCTTCTTCCCAATCAATGACTCACACACGCCTTCAGATATCTCCCGCTTGCCCGGCTTTATCCATTTTACCAGTGCAGATATGAGCTGATCCGGATCAATGGGCTTCGTCACATGATCGTTCATGCCGGCTTCAATGCTCTTCTCGCGGTCACCCGCCATGGCGTGGGCGGTCATGGCGATGATCGGCAAATCCTTAAACCTCTCATCCTTGCGAATCTCCTGAGTCGCCTCAAATCCTCCCATTACCGGCATTTGTATATCCATGAGCACCACCTCAAAGTTCCCCGCCCTGACCATCTCCACGGCCTCTTTCCCGTTGTTGGCAATGCTCACCACCAATCCCGCTTGCTCCAAAATTTCCTGGGCCACCTGTTGGTTGATCTCATTGTCCTCCGCCAGCAACACCCTTGCCCCGCGAATCTTTCGCAGCTCTTCCTCATCACTACCGCTCACCCGTGCCACGGCCTCACCCTCTGAAGATTCCTTCCCAAAAGCGACCATGATCGCGTCAAAAAGCACGGACTGGCCTACGGGCTTAAGAAGAAAGCCGTCCACTCCCACCTTCTCGGATTTCTGCATGACCTCTTCACGACCATAGGCAGTTGCGATGATAATTTTGGGCTTCTCAGTCAGGCTCGGGTGCTTCTTGATCAACGCAGATGCCTTGATCCCGTCCATACCAGGCATCCTCCAGTCCATTACGACCAGCTTATAGGGGCGGGATTGGGCTTCTTTCTCCAACTCCGCTATTCCCTCCTCGGCAGAAGCTGCAACGGTTACGTCAAAACTCATAGTTTCCAGCAGGGACTGCAGAATCTCCCTGGATGACGCATTGTCGTCTACCACCAGAACCCGCATCCCTCTCAGGTCGACTGATGGCTCCAGGTGTCTCCTTGAGAATTTCCTCGCCAAACCGAATTTTGCCGTGAATATGAACTCGCTCCCTTTTCCAGCTTCGCTTTCGACCCAGATCTCCCCTCCCATCATGTTGACCAACCGCTTGGAGATGGTAAGCCCGAGACCTGTCCCTCCATATTTTCTAGTGGTGGACATGTCTGCCTGGCTAAAGGCTTTGAAGAGTTTCCCCTTCTGCTCTTCCGTCAGGCCGACCCCCGTGTCTCGAACGGAAAACTGGAGCATGACCCATTCGTCCTGTTTTTCCACCAGCTTGGTAGATATAACGATCTCACCTTCCTCTGTGAATTTCACAGCGTTGTTGCACAGGTTGATCAGAACCTGCCCCAGCCTGAGCGGGTCACCGACCAGGGCAAGTGGCACATCCTGCGTGGTATCCATTAAGAACTCCAGCTCTTTCTCATGAACCTTCACTCCCACCACAGTAGATACATTGTCGAGGACTTCGTCCAGGCTGAAATCCACGGACTCCATATGCATCTTTCCCGCTTCGATCTTGGAGAAATCCAGGATGTCATTGATGATCCCCAGAAGGGAATTCGCGGAGCGCTGTATTTTTCTCACGTAGTCCGCCTGTTTTGGAGTCAGCTCTGTCTGAAGGGCCAGGTGGGCCATGCCAATCACAGCATTCATCGGTGTCCTGATCTCGTGACTCATATTGGCGAGGAAATCAGATTTCGCTTTGGTGGCTTCCTCAGCTATCTCCTTGGCGCGGCGCACCTGCTCATCGGCGAGTTTTCGAGCGGTTATATCGGTGACGAGTGCGAAAGAGCCCTTTTTAGCACCCTTTTCGTCAAGAAAAGGGCTGGCATTGAAGAGACAGGGTACGTTCACCCCGTCAGATCTTTGCAGGGAAATCTCATAGGCCCCTGACTGTCCTTTCTTTCTTTTTTCGAGCTCGTTCAGAAAAATCAGGCGGTTCTCCTCATCAACAAAATCAAAAATCTGACGGCCGATTATCTCTTCCTGTGGCCTGCCCAGGATCGTGCATAGGGCGGGGTTGGCAATCAGTGTGGCGGCATCATTGTCGACCATCCAGACCCCCTCGATGGCGGTCTCCAAAATTGTGCGCGTTCTGCGTTCACTCTCACCAAGTGCCTCTTCAGCTCGGCGGCGGTCGGTGATATCGCTAAAGGTGATCACAGACCCGACGAGAGAGCCGTCCTTATGGACAGGGTTGCTGGAATAAGCTACGGGAAAACTCGTGCCATCTTTTCGCCACAGCACTTCACTGTCGATATGGCTGGCGGTTCCACCTGAAATGGACTTGTGCATGGGACAGTCTTCTCGCGGATATGGAGAACCATCCTCATGAGCATAGTGAATGAGGCTGTGGAGCTCCTTGCCCTCGAATTCATCCGGCGAGTATCCGAGCATCCGACAAGCCGCAGGATTGACAAAAGTCATCTTGCCATCCAGGCTCACACCGATGATCCCCTCGCCTGCAGATTCAAGGAGCAGCCGGGTACGCTCTTCCGATTCGCGCAGCTCATCGGTGCGATCCTTTACCAACTGTTCCAGATGATCCCTGTATCGCGCGATCTCGCTGCGGGCCATTTCTGCATCCTCTGCCAGGCTCAAAGCCGCGGCCTGGCTGCGGCGCAGTTCCTCGGCCCTCCTTTTTAGGTCCTCGGCTGCCTGTGAAGCGCGAATTCGGTCTAACGAGAGGGAGCCTACGATCTTGGCGAAACCTGACAAGAAGCCGAGAATGCTGGGCAGCTTCTCCTCGGACATGATTGGCACTTCCTTGATGGAAGCCAAATAATCCTCTTCATCGTAACCGAGGTCTCGAGCCTGGCGACGGAAGAAGTCCAGATCAGGTTCCTGCAAGTGGAACTGGCCGATGAGAATATTGGCCAGGTGCTTCCCGTCTATGATCAGCGGCGAAGCCGCGTCCGTCATGCCATTTTTGCATTGATAAATGGTGAAATCCTGACCTTCCTCGAGTCTGGAACCCAGTATTGTGTCGCTTTCGACACAGCGTTGAGAGGAAATTTCGCCAACCCGATGGAATTGGGTGCAAGCTCGCCGAAAGTTTGCGAATGCCAGCAGGTTGCCTTTGAGGTCTGATATGGCTGAGGCAACCCCTACTGCGTCGCAGAAGTTGGCGAGAAGGGTCTGCAAATCCTCAAGATCCAACAAGTCCGCGACCTGCAGTTCTTCAGGTTCAGAGCCAATGCCTTCACCTCGATCCGTTATGGCCGGTGCCACCGCTTCGTCCAAGGCCGCATCCTTTTCAATCTGCTCCAAGGATCCGTAAGGCGCGGCTCTGCCGGCAGCCTCTGCCAACGCGTTTGCCTCCTTCTTCAGATCAAGGATCCGCTGTTCCCTTGCCATGACCAAGCGATTGAAACGCTCGATTTCCAGGATTTTCTCCTGCAATTCAGCCTGGGCAATGCCGTCCCTTTTCTGCGCTTTATCGCCGGATTCTTCCGCGTCAACGGCCAACGGCTTTTTTACAAGAAAGCGGTCCTGTTCAGTCATAGTGCACTCCGAAAATTGTTCGACGATTCACATGCAATGATTGGAAGTCGTTAGAGTCGCTGTTGTCTAATGTACTCTTTCATGGCTGCCAATGTCCACAAAGTCGCGGGCACCAAAGGATTGAGGATCAGGGCTTCAGCCTCTCATGATTCAACCGGAATTAGGCAGCGGTCTTGCCGTTTCTATGGTCTTTGCGCCGGTGCCCATGCGCGGGATGATTCCCTTGACCCCGAGAAGGCTCCCGTGTTGTCCTCCACAAGGCCGAGCAAACCAAAAGCGTCCTCACGTTTCTCCAAAAGCCTGTTATGTTCTGTTGTTGAACGTACCTCACCGGTTGCCCCCCGTCCAGCAGAATGTTGTTAGTGGCTGCTTACTCGAACACAGCAGGTTAGTTTCAGGCAGAAGGGAACGCTCAGGCAACATAAACATGCCATCCTTTGGCCTGAGCGCAACTCCCTACGACCTTGATCACATGGTTGATGAGCCGCTCTTTAGATCGTTGGGCCCTCTCGCCACGAAGATAGCTGCGGCATTGATTTTCTAAAGAGGACTATTTTCATGGTCTGTGAACGGGATTTTTATGCACGCCATAAACCACGTGGCAGACAGGGTAAATCAAAGTGGCAGAAAAAACGGGGGAAAACTTTAGGGGGAAAATGGGCGGTGACAACCGGAAAACCCGATCTGGAAGCTGGTAGTCCCAAGGGGTTTCGAACCCATGTCTCCGCCGTGAGAGGGCGGAGGATACTCTTGGTATATCAAAGACTTGTCCCTAATCCCCAACGATTTCAAGCCGGATGACGACCTCTCAGTCCCTACCTGTCCCTCAGGGGCTCAAGAAATGTTGGCAAAATGTTAGCAAACAGGATGTGATTACCACGTCAAACTCTTCGCCTTCAGATTTCATGATCCAGCCCAGAGAAGTCTTGCTGGCGTTCTCCTGGAAAGTCAATACGCATGATGCACCATCGGGACCGTTAAGCCACCACGGCGACACAAAAAGAAACGAAGAAACTGCCAAAAGGATTTTGGCCTCGCTCCCCTCCAACGCTCCGTCACGTTACCTGCTTTCTCTCAGCTCATCTCCCAAGCTTATGCTGTCTGTCTGCTTCTTTCGCCCCCAACCTTGACGATGTCATTTCGGTAGTAAGTTGGGAAGCTGCACAAAATCCGGTAAAACTTCATTATAATTCGTGCTCTTGGGGTTGGACGGCTGCTTGGGTGGTGGACTCTTAGGCTGCACCGGTTTGTCTCCGCTCCCGCCAACCGAGATGTCCCCAACTGAGCTGTTTCCATGTGTGCTGGGAAAAGAACGCTTGGCCAGTAATAAATTTGGATGGAGAGCCTGACCCTGTTGGTACATAAACACGGCATCTGCTGCATTTACTGCACTAGCCTGGGAAATTCCAGCTGCCTGTACCACCCAGAAAACACCGAGTAAAAATGGCAACGCCCACTGAATCAAAACATATCTGGAATTTGAGTTGCTCATCGTCTTCCTCCGCTACTACTAACTCTGTTCGGGCAATCATTCTGGAGTTCATCCTGGCCTGACCCCCAAAAACTGATCCAGGTTTCTGAGTTAGTATAGAGTACGGCCTGGGCCAAATAGGGAGGTCAGAATGAAACGGAATCGTTTTACAGTGGAACAGATCATCAGGATGCTTCGGGAGGCTGAGGTTCATCTCTCTCAGGGGAAGAGCGTCAAGCTAGTGAGCCGGGAGTTGGGGATTACCGAGCAGACCTATTACCGCTGGAGGAAAGAGTATGGCGGTATGAAGGTATCCCAGGCTCGGCGTTTGAAGGAGCTTGAACAGGAGAATGCTCGATTGAAGCGGGCGGTTGCCGACTTGACTCTGGACAAGCTTATTTTGAGAGAGGCGCTTGAGGGAAATTACTAAGCCCCGAGCGACGTCGAAGATGTGTTTTCCACCTACGCAAGGAGCTAGGAGTATCTGAGAGGCGTACATGTCTGGTCGTGGGCCAGCCGAGGTCAACTCAGAGGTTCGTACCCGAACGGACAGAGGCCGAAGAGAGACTCCGAGAAACAATAGTAAAGCTTGCCAAACAATATGGGCGCTACGGCTATCGCAGGATTACGGCATTGCTCAGACGAGAGGGTTGGCGAGTCAATCATAAGCGGGTGGAACGCATCTGGCGCCAGGAGGGGCTGAAGATTCCTAAGAAGCAGTCCAAACGAGGACGTCTCTGGCTCAACGATGGGTCTTGTGTCAGGCTCCGGCCCAGCCATCGCCACCATGTCTGGTCCTATGATTTCGTGGCAGACCGCACTCACGACGGCCGTCCAGTCAAGATACTGACAGTTATCGACGAATTCAGTCGAGAGAGCCTCGCCATTGTGGTTGAGCGACAACTGGGCTCCGATGATGTGCTTCATTGCCTCACGGACCTCTTCGTGACCCACGGTCCACCTGAGCACATCAGATCAGATAACGGCTCGGAATTCACTGCCAAGGCAGTGCGCCAATGGCTTGAAAACACAGGGGTACGAACCCTGTATATCGAACCCGGTAGCCCCTGGGAAAACGGCTACTGCGAAAGCTTCAATGGTAAATTCAGAGACGAACTACTCGATAGAGAGATCTTCTATACCCTTAGGGAGGCCCAAGTGCTCATTGAACGGTGGCGCAAGGAATACAACACCTTCAGACCTCACAGCTCATTGAACTATCGTCCCCCTGCTCCTGAGGCTATACTCACAACGTGGATCCTACATACTACACAGGGAGACCCTTTCCCTATCCCTGGAGGTCAAGGTACTATACCTCTAACTTAACAAGTGGTACATAATACGGGGGCAGGCCAGATCTACAGAATGCGATTTTCAAAAAGTTCGAAGAACCGCTGAAGCTTATCAAGGATGAGAAAGCGAAAAGCCTGCTATCCGATCCACAGAGATTAACGGCTGAACTCGAATCAGCAGATAGACTAGAGCTTGTCAAGCTTATCGACCGGCAGAACAAGGTCATCGACGAGTCGAAAAGCTTTCTGGACCAGGTTAAAAAGACACTGATTCGCATCGAATTGGAACCCGCCGTAGATACCGAAGCTTGACCGCTGGACATACTCCCTTGCTGCTGAGGGAGTATGTCTCCACTCAACACTTAGGGCTGGATTTCTTGAGTTTAAGTTGCCACACGCGTGGCAACTTCAAGAAACTTTTTCTGGAGCCATGAAAACAGCTTGTGAATCCCGGTCCGAACGGTCTTGCTACAACACGAGAACTTCAACGAGAAGCAATCCCAAAAGGGAGCATATTTCCAACATTTATTCTCAGAGGAGGACAAGAAAATGTCTCATTTTTCAGCATATGTTTTAGTCTCCGGCGCCACCAATTATGTGGAACGCAGAGTCTTTCACCTAATGGCCCCTTTCAACAACGATTTCGAAGTTGAAGAGTACGAAACTGAGTGTAACTGCAGTTTGGGAAGGGAAGCCCCTGATCCTGATTGCGAAGAATGTGGTGGAACCGGCACGCACGTTACAACGTGGAATCCCATGTCCAACTTCGATGGGTACGCCATATGGGACAGTCAACATGTTTTGCCTAACGCCTCCAAGAACCCGTCTGATTGGGAGGATGAAGTTGTCGTTGATGACGATATCCCTGATGATTACGATTATCAAGCAGCCATCGCTCCGCTGAGCAGTTTAGATATCGAGAGGCTGAAGTTGCCCCAGGTCATCGTTACCCCTGCCGGGGATTGGCATGAAATGCCGGGAGACTGGTACTCAGAAGACAGGGACTCCGCCGATTGGCAAGAATGGGGAAGCACGGCCAAAGAGATATTCGAGAAATACTCGACTGCGATCTTAGTCGTCCTCAATTGCCATCGATGATCTGTTACTCACCGTACCGCTACAAAATACTCTCCCGCAATTGGGAGAGTATTTTTTTGTTGTCCAGGTCCCATGCGTTTCCTTTCAGCTCCTGCTTAGCGTCAGACGCGTACCGGCAATCAATGAACTGATATTCTGGCTGTCCCGGCAACAACAGACTCAATTTCGTATTAGACAACATGCCCCACGAAATGCCACAAATTTCAACACACAACACTATGATATCCTTATGTTTTGGGGTTGGCTTGAATTTTATGAGGCAGGATCTATGTTTTTGACTCTTTTTTTGAAATTCATTTAAATATAGGGGCTACCCCCACTTATCGCAGTCCCCATGCGGAAAAAGTCCCACTTTGATACGTTCCGCAACGGGGTAAGGATGTGAGAAATTGTAGATCTGAGCGGGGAAAAAAGAGACCTTTCATCTAGAAGGTCTCTTCTTGATTGCAGTTGATTTTGCTGGCGGCGCCTACCAGTTCTTGCAGTTATCGAGGAATGGACATTGACCGCATTGCCAATCCGCTTTCGGGAAGAAGATTTCTTTCTTGATGCCCTGCCACACGCTCTTCACCAGCTTCAGGAAGCGTTCCCGATCCGCGTCGTTGCGGGTGGTCTCGTACCGTATCAGCTCCGGATTTTGAGTCTTCAGGAGCACGTCGAGGCGGAAGCGGGTATCCCCGTTGAAGCCGAGGACTTTAGCCCCCAACGAATAGCAGGTAAGCTGCACGTTGGAGTGTACGGTATTATCTGAGTAGCGTTTGGAAGCTGTCTTCAGATCAATGACACTGACCGTTCTATCCGGCGCCAGCTCCAGCGCATCGATCCAACCAACCAGTGGAGGAATACGCCTACCCAGATCCACTTCAAAGGGCTCCTCGATACCGATGATCTGGACGGTGGGATCGAATGCCTTGTGGAAAACATCCAGCATCCGCTTTGCCTTTGTCGTGAGAGTTTCCGCTGCGTCACCGTTGAAGAAACGTATTTGTTGCTCCTTGGAATGGCTCTCCCATGACTGACGGTAAACGTCATGAACCTGACTGGGAGATAGAGCATCTCCCTCCAGGCAGCTCTGATAGAACGCTCCCACGGCCTCATGGATGCAAGAGCCGAACACCAGTGCAGAGCTGACAAAAGACGGCTCTATCCGGTCGATGTAGTGGAATTGGTATTTTAAAGGGCAGGTCAGATACGTGTTGATCTGTGAATAAGACAAGTGGGGCTTTTCCATTGATGCGTTCATCTTGGCCTCCTCGTTCTCCGCCTAATGCTCCTGTTGCGCCAATAGTTCCTCTGATTGATGAGTCGGCGCAGTTTGCGGATCAGCCTCCTTCTTGTGGGTTTGGGTGCTGGAAATAAAGATATGAACCTGAACATGGTTTTCTCCTTTCGGTTGGCAGGACGGGTACGCAGGCAGCGTGCGCAGTACGCACCTATAGCGCCCCGCCCTTGTGTTCTTATTGGTTGTGTTTGCTTGGTAGTCTTATGCAGCGACTTCGGTTTGCAGGTGCCCGATCAGATTGCTGGCTGCTTCTCTGGGTAGGTCTTCAAAGCGGGAAACTTCATAGCGGGCAAGCATCTCTCCAATGTCTGCCTCCTGATAGTTTGCTCGTTTGGTCAGGGCGTAGAGTGCTCGGCATTGAGCTTGGGTTGCCTGACCAATGCCGCAACGTTGCGGTTTTGATCCATTCCCGCCCGGATCAATAGCGTCACTTGACGCTTTTGATACTGCCCCGCCCGTAGTGCCACTTGGCGCTTTCGCTTCGCTTTTGCCATTGCCATTGTCTTCGGGGAATGCAGGTGCGGGGCGTTTGTCGGCTGTTCGCTGAGGTTCAGGATCTCCTTCCGGTATGTGTGAGACCTCCTCTGCGCCGCAGAATTCGAGGCCATATCCGGCGAACCGCAATGCACGGGCAATGCTGCGAGTTTCGGCCACCTCGATTAGACTCTCTGCTAGGAGCGTGTCGCGAAACAGGCCAGGTCTGAACGGCTTCGAGCCGGATTATGGTTCATTTTTCGATCAACCCGTTCTTCAAAGGCTGTGAGCTGGGGCAGCGAAGGCAAAAGAGGGAGTCCTCGTTGGCAAAACCTGACATTTTTCCGGGAAAACCAGGTGTTTTACCCGAAAATGGGCGCACTTCTCCCCCGGTCCAGCCAAAGATGTCTCCAAAGCTTGAGGATGTTATGGGTCAGGCAAACGAGCTTCCATTCTCCCTTCACCTTGTCCAAGCCCCTGAGGAGGAAGGCCCGTATTCCTCTTGCCTCTTTGATCTGTCCGAAGACCGGCTCTATCGTTTCTTTTCGCTTGGAGTAGGTCTGTTGCCCCACTTTTGTCTTCAGTCTGCGCAGTGCTCTGTCAACGACGGAGGCGTTGTCGGGAATACGCCCACGAGGAGCCGGCGCCGGCGGGTCGCTGTGTTTGATGCGCTCACGCGGGATAAAGGGTTCCATGAATCCCTGAGCGACGGATTCCACTGCTTCCTCTGTGAAATACCCTGCATCGGCGAGAACGCGATCCGGAATTTCTCCAAGATTTTCCTCTATTTGTTCCAGCATCGGGACCAGTTGTTGCTTGTCGTTGGTTTGTTGGGTGACATCGGCGCACACAATCACCTGACTGGTGCAGTCCACGGCAGCTTGCGCATTGTATGCCTGGGTAAACGCCTTGGTGGCTCCATCGAGCATGATCCGACTGTCAGGATCCGTAAAGTTTCTCTGTTTCTTGGGTTTCGGCTTCACCTCAGGTGTTTCGGACGGTCCGGATCCACCCTCCTCAGGCGGCTTTCCATCCTTACCGCCCTTAGCTTTGCGGGTAGCGTCCTCACGAGCCTGCTCTTCAAGCGCCAGCTTTGCTTCTCGGATCTTTGCAAGCCGCTTCTCTTTGAATTGCAGTTCCTCCGGCAGCTCGTCGCCTCTCTTGCCTTTGCCGTATTTCTTGTCTTCTTGCTCGTCGAGGGCCTCGGCCTGTTTCAAAAGCTTGTCCACCTCACGGGCCAGTTCTTTCTCTTTCTTTACCATCCGGCCATAGCTCATCGCCTTGTGCTTGGATGCGTTGGCTTTTATCTTGGTTCCGTCAAGAGCCACATGCCCGAGCTTCACCAGCCCCGCCTCCTTGCATATCTCCAAGACCTGGACGAACAGACGGGAGATGGCCCTAAGATGACGCTTTCTAAAGTCCGAAATCCTGCTGTGGTCGGGATGGCTGTCACACGAGAGCACCCTGAAGGCAACGTCCTCATAGGTCTTCTGCTCTATGCGCCGGGAACTCCGAATCCCCGCGCAGTACCCGTAGAACAAGAGTTTGAGCATCATCGCAGGGTGATACGCGGGATGTCCCCCCTGAAGATGGAGGTATTCCTCCGTTATCTCTCTGACGTCCAACGTATCAACCACGTCGCTGATGAACAGGGCGAGATGATCCGGCGGCAACCATTTCTTGATATCTGGTGCAAGCTCTAATGGCTTGTCCGGCTCATACGCTATGAAGCGGTAGTCTCTCATGCGACCCGCTCATATCCCAACCTAACGAGACTGTAAAGCGTTAAGCGACAGCCTCCTAGGCGGCTATCCCTCTGGCTGTTGGCTGTTCCATAGCCGACGTACTTTCCTTTGCTGGTCACGGCACAGCATTTGAAGATGGCGTACTGCCCATCCCAATTGACCATTTCCGTTTGCAGGCTTAGGCTGTCATTTTGTTCATGTGCAAGCCTTAAACGACCTCCGACCACCGGGAAGGTCCTTGTTTGCCACTCGTTGTCTACTTTCACCTTGCGATGGATCAGCCCGCTTTCCAAAAACTGACCATTTCCGTTTGTGCTCATTGTGTGAGCCTCCTTTCTTGGTTTTCTGTTTAATCCTAAGATTTAGAGCGCCCGTGCCTGGGCACGCGTATCAGCCCACGCCAAGCATGACTCGAATGATCAGCTCCAATGGATTGAGCACGAAGATCAGGAGCAAAACCTCCAGAGCGAGCACGATCCAGTCCATCAAAATTCCCATTTCTCCTTCCCCTCCTTGTGATAAGGTCGGCCAGCACAAACAGACTTGCCTCTATGATGATCACCAGACCCATTGTCAAAACCTTTCTCATGCGTGTACGCCTCCTTTCTTTTGATCAGGAATATCCCTCAAGGATTTTCCCTCTAACCCTCAGATATAAAGAAGAAGGGAAGATGCAGGCTGGCCTATCTCTGTCACGCCGGCCTTTTTCTTAGACCGACGCCGCCACGATGTGTTTGGGTCAGGGCCATCGAGACCATTTTGCTTGACTAGGGAACCGGCGGTGAGATATAAAAACCTTCCGCTACATAATTTATTCAGATTTGATGGAGGTAAACATGTGTAAAAGATTATCGATTGCCGCCCTGATGGTATCCGTTCTCCTGCTGGCTGCTCTAGTTCCTTCAACATCCCAGGCGTTTCTTGGACCGATTTGGACACCGTTTTCATGCGGATCCCTTTTAGGAAGTGGAGGCGACGGCTGCTACGGAGGTGGAGGCTACGCGGGTTATGGCAGTTGCGGCTCCGAGGGTTATGGCGGCTCCGGCGGCTATGGATGGCCCGGCATGGGACTTGGGGGCGTGGGAAGTGGCATAGGATTTGGGGGCGTGCGACGCTGGGGACGCTACTGATACAATTATCAGTAACCCGAGCAAACAAGTTCAAGCCCCTCATTGCGTAGTGGGCGGCGATGTTCATCGAGGCCCAACGGTGTTTGTGCGTCCGGCTGGGCCATATCCGGTATTATAAACCGTGAGAGATGATTGCTGATCACATGATTTTTTTAGTAGGAACCTGGCAATCCGGACCTGAGGCCAGAAACCAAAGGCCCGTTTTGTGTTTCGGACGTCAATTATGATAAGCGATTCCACTCGGGAGTGGCTCAGCCCTCGCTCCTGGTGTTCAACGCCAGTCGTGGGGATTTTCCAGAAGAGCGACTTGCCTGTACACACGCTGGGGAATTCGTCGGCAGGGTCAAGTCAGACAATGCGGCATGGCAGCCAGAAGAAAAAATTTCGGAACGTGTCCGGCTCGGATAGCATTCGGCGTAACAGGTGTCGAATGTTTTTATGGTCAGGATGCAGAAATATGCCCTTTTGGCCTTAATCGTTGCCACGGTGGCGGGTCAGTAAAATAAGATAGTTACACCGTAAAGCCCCATCCTTAGCATTTGAGAGTGGCGGGTTTGATTCTTCTCAGTTCCGTCGTAGTGAGATCGGGAGGATGTTCGGTCGGGTCGGTGGATAGAATGGGAAGAGGCAGAGTGAAAATGCATCAGATCAGCTTCAGAAGACCAATATGCTGGTCCTACGGGATTGCCCGCCACCATTTTGCGAATTCTTTCAAAAAGGCACCATAAGCACCACATAGGAAATCAACACTAAGATCAAAAGCTCTTTTTGCTACTCCACTTATAGCCAAGTCCTGTATCTTATCCACGATCCCAAATCCCTTGAACATGCCATACTCCTGGCATCTGGCTATTTGTTTTTCTATTGAGATCCCGCCGTCCTGCTTGTGAGTAGAATACCAGGCGTAAACCAGTGCGTTGTTATCGCCGCCTTTCATTATCCTTATATTATCATTACTTTTTATACATATCCCCTTATAGTGTTAGACCGAGCTGATCTTTGAGCAGGCTTGGTTGGCGAACAATAAGTTGCAGTCTTGGTCAATCAAGAACGCAGGGATTGGCAGAGCCTGAAGAACCTGGCCGAATGTGGTTTTCCAAATGTCCCCTCGAATGTCGAAGCTTCCTGTGTCCGATAACTCCTTGCTGAATAAAGAGGTGACATCAATGGTTTCGGTCAGGTCTACATCTTCGGGGAGCGCCCCCTCAATACCCGCCATTCCTGCGAACTCAATGGGTGGGAATTCGTCAGTTCCTTTGGAAACCCTTTCCCGTGTCCCTCGTTTTTTCTTCCCTGAACTCTGTTAAACTCGTTTCATAGGCGTTTTCCTTGATCGTTGCGGCCCTTCGTCATGATCTTCCACGTCACCCTCCTGGAACGCGTCAGTTGGGACAAGGTCGGCATTCAGTGCCTCATAGCCGGGTTCTTGTCCGGGGCGCAAAGCCAATGTGCGTGCCAGGATGCGGCACACGTATGGAACGCGCGATCCCGCTTCGAGTCACTCCCTTCCTTGTAAGAACCGACCTAAATCCTGGTCCATCGCTCGAATGTGCTCACGAGTCCACGCTCCTAAGTCGGTGATTACCTTGATGACCGCATCCGATCCCAAAGTCTCCTGGTCGTATTTCTGCAGGAATGCTGCCACATCCCGGATTAAAGCATCATGAGTATTTTTGTGAGCGGAGTAACCGGGAAAACCTTGTTTCTTCATATGGTTTTCTTCGTTTCCAAAGTGCTCTTGGGTGTAGTTGGCCAGGAAAAGTAGGAAACCTTTGACTGCGTCTCTGCCTTTTCCCACCCACACTCCGTCACAAACCTGGTTGAATTGCCTGAACATCTCCATATGTTGTTCGTCAATGCTCGGAATACCAACGCTGTAGTAGTCATTCTATGGAATCCAGTCTGCCATTCTCACCTCCTATAACCAAATCATGAGTTCTAAGTCTCGATCATCACGGTAAACACGTTTGCCTCGCCACGAAATCTTCACCCGACTCCGGGCCACCGCCGCCTTATCGCCTCTGCACTGTTTGGGCTTAGATGTCTATTTGCATGGTGTGCGCACCGCCTGATTTGCGCAAAAGTTAAAGAATGCTTTGGTCGCATCCGTGGCATTTTTCCAGTCAACATAGACATACAATGGTTGCCGAAACGGGTAAGTCCCACAGTCCACGGTTTCTCTGGAAGGCAAAATAGCCTGTGATTGCTCATCTTTTTTAATTGCCAGGATTTTTGTTTTTGTTCCGCACCCGGTATCGTCGAATCGTGTAAGCGTCACAGCGTTTGGCTCCTCCGAAAAGTGCTTTGTTTGCAGTGCCATTTGCGGTAAGCGACCCCTAAGGAATGTTTGGCTAAAATAGTCCACGATCCCCGTCCAATACTTGCCGCCCCTAGCAATCGAGATCGGGTGCGCCGTGCCCCCGACCTCGTTCCACATCGTATATTCTCCATCAATAATTTTGCAGACTTGATCTACCGTGAGTTCATTGACCGGGTTGGTGGGATGAACCGCGACCGCTATTCCGGCCCACCCGGAAATCGCTTCCTTGATTTCCATGCCTCTATTTTCAGCTTCTCTAATTTCTTCTCTTCGCATCTTTCGCGAGGTCACAGCTACTTCACATTCTTTGTCAAGGAGATCACGGATGGCTTCATTGTTGCCACTGTCGGCAGCTGGTTCTGTCGTAATCCCACCTTTGTGATTCCCATGATTCGAATCCATCAGTCGAACGATGCGTTGATGTGATGGATGTCTTGCCGGTCGCGCATGCTCGGCATATCCTCCAAGCAATTGCTCGCACTCAAAAACCAGTATGAGTGAGCGTGTCGCGAAACAGGCCAGGTCTGAACGGCTTCGAGCCGGATTATGGTTCATTTTTCGATCAACCCGTTCTTCAAAGGCTGTGAGCTGGGGCAGCGAAGGCAAAAGAGGGAGTCCTCGTTGGCAAAACCTGACATTTTTCCGGGAAAACCAGGTGTTTTACCCGAAAATGGGCGCACTTCTCCCCCGGTCCAGCCAAAGATGTCTCCAAAGCTTGAGGATGTTATGGGTCAGGCAAACGAGCTTCCATTCTCCCTTCACCTTGTCCAAGCCCCTGAGGAGGAAGGCCCGTATTCCTCTTGCCTCTTTGATCTGTCCGAAGACCGGCTCTATCGTTTCTTTTCGCTTGGAGTAGGTCTGTTGCCCCACTTTTGTCTTCAGTCTGCGCAGTGCTCTGTCAACGACGGAGGCGTTGTCGGGAATACGCCCACGAGGAGCCGGCGCCGGCGGGTCGCTGTGTTTGATGCGCTCACGCGGGATAAAGGGTTCCATGAATCCCTGAGCGACGGATTCCACTGCTTCCTCTGTGAAATACCCTGCATCGGCGAGAACGCGATCCGGAATTTCTCCAAGATTTTCCTCTATTTGTTCCAGCATCGGGACCAGTTGTTGCTTGTCGTTGGTTTGTTGGGTGACATCGGCGCACACAATCACCTGACTGGTGCAGTCCACGGCAGCTTGCGCATTGTATGCCTGGGTAAACGCCTTGGTGGCTCCATCGAGCATGATCCGACTGTCAGGATCCGTAAAGTTTCTCTGTTTCTTGGGTTTCGGCTTCACCTCAGGTGTTTCGGACGGTCCGGATCCACCCTCCTCAGGCGGCTTTCCATCCTTACCGCCCTTAGCTTTGCGGGTAGCGTCCTCACGAGCCTGCTCTTCAAGCGCCAGCTTTGCTTCTCGGATCTTTGCAAGCCGCTTCTCTTTGAATTGCAGTTCCTCCGGCAGCTCGTCGCCTCTCTTGCCTTTGCCGTATTTCTTGTCTTCTTGCTCGTCGAGGGCCTCGGCCTGTTTCAAAAGCTTGTCCACCTCACGGGCCAGTTCTTTCTCTTTCTTTACCATCCGGCCATAGCTCATCGCCTTGTGCTTGGATGCGTTGGCTTTTATCTTGGTTCCGTCAAGAGCCACATGCCCGAGCTTCACCAGCCCCGCCTCCTTGCATATCTCCAAGACCTGGACGAACAGACGGGAGATGGCCCTAAGATGACGCTTTCTAAAGTCCGAAATCCTGCTGTGGTCGGGATGGCTGTCACACGAGAGCACCCTGAAGGCAACGTCCTCATAGGTCTTCTGCTCTATGCGCCGGGAACTCCGAATCCCCGCGCAGTACCCGTAGAACAAGAGTTTGAGCATCATCGCAGGGTGATACGCGGGATGTCCCCCCTGAAGATGGAGGTATTCCTCCGTTATCTCTCTGACGTCCAACGTATCAACCACGTCGCTGATGAACAGGGCGAGATGATCCGGCGGCAACCATTTCTTGATATCTGGTGCAAGCTCTAATGGCTTGTCCGGCTCATACGCTATGAAGCGGTAGTCTCTCATGCGACCCGCTCATATCCCAACCTAACGAGACTGTAAAGCGTTAAGCGACAGCCTCCTAGAGATGTCTTGCATGGGGGACCGAGTGCATTAGGTTTTCTAATGGGGGCTTCCGGTGTCGGGGCGCTGGCAGGAGCGTTGTACCTCGCGTCCAGACGAGGTGTTCTCGGGCTAGGCAAGATGATCCCCATCGGTGCAGGCATCTTCGGTCTTGGACTTATCGCTTTCACCCTTTCACGCAACTTTTTTTGGTCGTTAACATTACTGACCGCGGTGGGCTTCGGCCAGATGATTCAGCTAGCGACGAGCAACACCCTGTTGCAAACTATGGTGGACGACGACAGGCGAGGGAGGGTCATGGGCTTCTTCACAGTGGCATTTGTGGGGATGGCGCCTGTCGGCAGTTAACTGGCCGGTGAATTGGCAAGCGTAATCGGTGCTCCGTGGACCCTATTTGTAGGCGGGGTCGCTTGCTTGGTGGGCGCTGGGGTCTTCGCTAAAAAGCTTCCGCAATTGAGAGAGAAGATCCGGCCAATCTATGTCACAAAGGGAATTCTCCCAGAGATTGCAACAGGAATTGAGTGAGCGACTGACGCGTCAGTACCCAGGAAATGACCAGGACAGTTATCGTCACAAATCTTATCTCGTAAGATCCATGTCGTTGATAGCTGGGCTATGACAGAGCAGGCTGGATAAACTCAGCCCTTCACACCAATGAAAGCCCTTTCATCCGTGCATTCATGAATACTGATCCTCACGTACTGTTATGAGCAAGAATACTGTTATCTTCAGAGAAGGCAGAGAAACATCAATACGGAATACGTTTCTCATCGACGTCAAGTAGTTCTCTCTCTCGCATCAACCATCAACAGTGTTCTCCTACCTTCATTGGGCTCCACCTCGCCTTCGCCTTTCCTATGGGCAGGCTTCGGTGGGCCCGGCAGGTAGGAGGTGGGCGGTGCCATAATACATAGGTGGAGTTGGGGAGTTTCTGTAAGCCAGTACATCAAAAAGAGACCTGAGGGGTGAAACAATAGCCGTAACCATATGATATTACGTGACGCCGTTTGTGAAACCCGCATAATTGGCGGATCAGCAGCCTGGACGCACTCATTGCTCTGGCTGAACTTCTCAAGGCTATGGAAGACTTTCATCAGTTCATTCATGAATACTGATAGTGAGTGATGCTATGAGCCATAGTATTGTTACCATCAGAATGAGCAGAGCCCAGGGGAAGGAACATTATAAAGGTGGTACCTATTTTTACAATATGTTGACATGATTGGTGAAAGATCTGTTGCGTGTTTACTTGGAAATTTGGAGGGAAACGCACCATCTGAAGACCGTCCCCGCTTACTGACTAGGATTCGCGTATAATGCACTGAGAACCATTCTCAGGCGATTTTAGCATTTCCGCGCACCTTCCCCTTACGAAAGGTCTGCTGTGCGCCTATTCCGCAGGTATGCAAGGTTGAACTTACGATTTCTCGGGTATTGCCTGCGACCGAAACGAGTTTCAAGGTTCTGGGAAACAGCATCTGGATGTGGGCACCCATAGGTAGCGCAAAAGGAGATGTAGCTCCGATGGGCACCGTTTGGACACCGACTCATTGAAGTCTTGAACTGGTCTCCCATGCTCCAGTGCCCTCCACAGAACGAAAGCACCGAACGGAGAATTTGATGGCTTTCGCTACGGGCTCATCACCGGCAGGGCTTCTTCAATACTCGTCGGATAAAGGCAGACGAACTACATCGAAAATCGTATGACGAGTATTGAATCCAAAATCTGTCTCCCGCATCTAAGTCTGAAGAAAATCAATTACGCCGAAGCGGGACTCTGAGCGTGCGTGCTCAGGGTTCGCATAACTGGCGAGAAGCCATGAGGTTCAAGCCGATGAAATCACATATAGTATTGTTAATTGTGTCTGTGGTCATAGGTATAGGCGTGGCGTCCACGTTGGTCCACGCATCTGCAGCCACACCCGCGATGGGTGCCGCGGATGTGCGCCTGAGCGCTTCGTCTGAGACGGCGCAGCCGATCTCACCTAGCGGGGTCACCCTGGCCATATATAAATGGAACCCCGGACAGCGTGGGGGCATGACACAAAAACCGTGCTCTGGGAAAAACTGTCCTGCGCCGACGTGCTATCAGGACGGGAACCATCAGGTTTGTCCCGGAAACCCCAAGAAGCAGCCGATTATCCCAGGGGACTGCGTAGGACCACAGTGTGGAGGACCAGCATAACAGTCATGGGGAGTGGAGTTCACAGCAACTGCGCCACCTCTAGACCTGCCAGGGCGAGAAGTGCGATGGGGCGGCGGCGGATGCCTGTACAGACAACCGCCCCTTTCGTCCGGCAGCTTAACAATGTTGCGCCCATAATCTGTGGACATGTACTCTCGCTGTCATGACGTGCGTTCCAAATTCGCCAAGTCGTGATTCTTCATAGTGCGCAGCGAACGAGGAAAATGACCTCACTGATCCTCATGTACTTCAATGAACGAGAGTATTGTTATTTTCAGAGAGAGCAGCGCTCAGGGGGAGGGAGGAACATTTATAGGGTGGTACCGATTTCTGTAACAGATGGACATTGTTGCCAAAAGATCACTTGGGCGTGAAGTTGGAAATTGGGCTGGAAACGCACCACACGAAGCCCGTATCTCAGTCACTGAGCAGATTTCGCGTATAACGCACGGAGAACAATTTTAAGCGTTTTTTGCATTTCCGCGCCTTACCCCTTCCGAAATTTGTGACGTGCGGCTACGGGGTTCTCAGAACACGAGAAGACGACACGGAGTATTCGCTCTGAAGGTCACGGAATAAATTTGTTATTCGAGACTGAGAACAATTTTTCTTGCCAGGCTATAACTTACCAAATATACTGAGATTCACCAAACAGCTGGGTTCAATCAACCACAGAGGGGGACGCGTTCATGGCGAAAAAACCAGAGGCAAAAGGCGCTGAAGGGACGAAGAAGAGTGGCCGTGCATCAGCGGTGGCAGTGTCGACGATCACAGTCGCTGAGGCAGATAAGCGACCCTATGACGACTTGATGAAACTCCCCAAGGCACAAATTATCAGGGACATGTCTATCCCCGAGAATAAAACACGTTTCATGGTGGATGTGAATAATAAGACCAAAAAGGGGAAAACAATTATTGCTCTCATGGAGAGCCTTCGCGACGGTGATGCAGCCGCAATCAAGAAGGTCACTGAAGCTCTCGAAGCCCAAGCCACTATGGTGACCAAGAAGCCAACCCAAAAAAAATGAAAGAGTTGCTTTTCAAAAAACACATTAATCCGAATAAATAAGAAGGCCGATGCACCGACCGAACGGCACCTGCTCTGGGCCGCCACCATTTCTCATGTCCAATGCCCAAAGAATTTGCCCAACACTCGCCGTTCGGATACCAAGGTGAGCGAGGTGCTATCTTGAACAAATACCTTCAAGCCTTCTAACGACAAGCTTCGCGTGGCAAAGCTCCCCAAGGTCACTTGCCGAAGAGCTTGTCTGCAATCATGCCCAAACCTTGGTGAAGCAAGTCTTGGGTCGGCAGAGAGCCTTGAGGCGTTAGTTTGTCCACAATCTGGGGTAACATCTCGGCCAGACCACTTGATGCCTCATCCGGTGAAACCCCCAGTTTTTCCGCAATCAGCTGCACTTGACCACTTCCCAGGACCTGTTGTATCTGTTCTGGAGAAATGGGAAGGTTTTCCCCTTTGCTTATCCATGAAGACATTACCTCGCCAAGCCCCTTCTCATTAAAAGTCTCAGCAAGTCCCTGAAGTCCTCCAGTTTCGGAACTCTTGAGAAGACCCGTAATGATTTCCAGCACGCCTCCTTGTCCGGCTTGCCCGCCCAAAACGTTTTTCAGCAAGCCCCCGGCAACTTCGTCAAACAATCCCATGTCGAACCTCCCTCGAATTCCGTCCTGGATTAATCTCTAATCCTCTTGAGAACTCACTACCCGATAATCCTTAGGGGAACACCACGACCGGATTCCAACGGCAGCTCCAATAAACTATTCCCTTCCACGCCCTCGTCGAAACAAAGTACCAGAACGCACACGGAATTTGTATGGGTCGACTGTTTACTAACGTTCAAGCTTTCTTGAACAGCCCAACGAGGAATAACAGCACTACCGCCCCGACTGTAGCAGAAATCAAGGATCCGATGAGCCCGTGCATGGACAATCCCAAAAAGCCGAAAAGAAGGCCACCCAGGTACGCCCCTATGACGCCCACGATCAGATTGATGACCAGGCCGGCTCCTTGTCCCCTCATGATTCTTTCAGCAAGATACCCAGCTATAAGTCCTATTATCAAGAATCCAATTAAGTGCATGTGCAGTCTCCTTTTCTGGGCTTGAGAGCCTGAGCAACTGGCGCGTCACGCGATACTCCTAAGCCTAATTCACACCATGGCATCAGCGGAACGATCATCGGATGCCGTGTCTTTTTCCGTCCGTAGCATGCGGCTTCCCAGGGAAATCATCCCAAGAGAAGCTTATCTGCCACATCATTACTTCTTCTCTGCAGGGATGGCTTCCTTAATCTTGTCTTTAGTCTTGTCCCCCGCGGATTTGGCCTTTTTGACTTGGTCCTGAGCTTTTTGCTTTATCTTTTCTGTGGCTGAACCCGCCCCTTTTGGACATTCTTTAGCCTTCGCGTTTTCTGCCTCTTCTTTGGTTTTGAATGGCCCCGCGATAGTCTTGGGCGTTTTTTCAACGGCCTTTATTATCTTGCATACCCCGTTCTTGTCCTTGATAACCACCCAGCTCTCGCCTGCTGCAAATGCAAGTGCGGTGACTAACGAGAAAACGAGCACCAAGAAAACCCCTGTGAAACGCTTGACTTTCATGTTTCCCTCCCTTGTAATAAAATCTGTTTGCTACCATTCGGAATTACGAGGCCGTTTTGTCATTTGCGAGGCCTATCGAGCGGTACGCACTCAGGAGACGGTTGGCCAGACCCAGAAAAGGTCGCGGTATCGTCTCCCACAACACTCGACGGACCTAAGACCTTTGTCACATTGATGAAAAATTCTCTTTTCCCCTATTCTTGAGCGTAACTGCCGGAGCTGCCCCGGTCATGCAGAAACTTCGCCGTCTTGCCTCATGCAAGCACAACCTGGCAGTATCGTGTGAAGGGAAGGCTGAGGCCATAGGAGCAAACCACCTTCTTTGATCATGCGACGCCGTGGCCCTTAACTTGGGTGTACACTTGATCGAGTTTATTCGGATGTGGTGCCGCTGTCATGACTGTGACACCTCGTAAACTGAACTAGGCGCAGATCCCTTGCTGTCATCTTTTCAAGAATCCCTCGGCATTGCCTCCGCAAAGCCTCAGGAACAGATGTGATCACCATCATGCCGCCTGAAGCTCAGATGTGCAATGTGGGCAGCGCGACGCTTTCAAGGCTATTTTCGATAGACAGTGCGGGCATTCTTTTGTCGTGAGCTCCGGTCTCGCCTTCAACCGATTGACTTGGCGAATCAGCAGGAAAATCGCGAATGCCACGATCACGAAGTCCATCATCGTATTAAGAAACAGACCATAGTTGAGCGTAGCCGCACCCGCCGCCTTGGCGCTGGCCAGAGACTCGTAGGTCTTGCCGGACAGGTTGAGAAAAAGATTCGCGAAGTCCACTTTGCCCACAAGAACACCAATTGGCGGCATAAGGATGTCACTCACGAATGAGTTGACGATCTTGCCAAAGGCCGCACCGATGATGATGCCAACGGCCATGTCGACTACGTTCCCCCGCATAGCGAATTCTTTGAACTCTTTGAACATATTTGCTCCCCCTTTGACAGCAGACAATTCTCATGTACATAACGACTTCGGTCCAATACCTTCATGCGCTCCAAAGCACTCCGATCCCATTCTCACAGATTCGCCTCAGCTTCATATGTGCTTTGCAGCAATCTCAGGAGCATGTTATCCGCTCCTTCGGATGTGAGCACGCCATTTCTAACGGCAACAATTGTAACGACAGGGTGGACAGCCTGTCTGGAAGTGTAGCTCTCCCAAGAAATTTTCGGGCGCTACTCAAGCATGCCCCATTGTTCTGAGGCTATAATTCTTCGCCTGACCGCACTCCCAAATTAGCCACGCACTCCCTGTCCATTTGTCCTGTGGCTTGATTACAACCTACTTCTTTTCAGTTTTCTTTTCCGCAGGCTTCTTCTGTGCAGCTTTGGGGCACTTCTCGTGCAAAGCCTTGGTGCCTTCCTCTTTCGACGCAAAGGGGCCTGCCAGGATAGTGCCCTTATCCGCTTTGAATACCTCAAGCTTGCATTTGCCGCTCTTGTCCTTCACCACCAAATACTGATCTGCAATTACCAGGCTCGTGCTCAGGCAAAAGCATACGGCCACAGCCAACACAAGGACTCGTTTCATTGTCCTTCCTCTTTCCGCTAGGCTAATACTGGGTATTGATTACCACGAAATTCAAGACATCACAATTCCGGCTACGAGATGAGTTTCCGGACTCGGAATTACCCTTTTTCAAGTGGCGGACGGAGTTGCCGTACGTACGGCATGTTAAACCTGGCTGCATGACGGCAAAGCGCTCAAAATTCCTAGAAAAAATACTGCCAGAATGATGAGTAATTCTGATCATTGGACGCTGAGTTTTTGCTGTGTGGAGGATGTTATCCGGACAATTCCACCTCTTTAATAATCAGCGTTATTGACGTACCAATTATGATCCGTGCGCGTAGGACGACCTCCCAGGGTTCCGTTCTAGGAATCGGGCAGATAGATCACTAATACATGAAAATGTTATATATCAAGCTATTCAGCAGTTCAAATAATCTTATGCTGTAAATTTAATAGATAATTTCTCGGAACAAAACATCATTATTTGGACTCTAATAAAATAATCGCCCAGAAGTGACGCATGCCCTTGTGAAGGATTCTCATGACGTAGACCCGATCGAATCACCGATAACAGACAATAGAAAGAAAGATCAAAAGGAGAGACCCAATGTCACGGATGCAGGAAGCCTCCGGTCCGGTGGAGTACAACTACGCCCAGCTTGCCAACTCGATTACGCCAGAAGCCAACAATCAAGAGCGTCCCCTTTGTGTGCCTAAATCCGCCTGCTGCGAAGGACGTGATTCTGGCCGAGCATGTGGAGGCTCTGCGGCATGGATCGTTCAACGTCCGACTTCAAGGGTTGCACGAACTGGAGCCGAGACGAATAAAAAGCCTAAAACGCCCATAATGCCTCAAACCAGCACTTCGGAGCGACAAGGACATTCGCACGCAAGATCACGATCCATTCGCCATAAAGTTTTCTGCCGCTTGCCGCTCGGCCAAAACGAGAACGATTCTCTTGATGCCCAGATCCGCATCTTTAAGGAAAGGGAAGATCTTCGAAAATGCCTTATACCAGGGATGGTTAGCGGAATGTCTCAAAAGGCGTGTGAGGGATGGCAACGCCAAGTAACCGCCCGCTCCGCCCGGTTTATGGCTGAAATCAAGCTCGGTCCATGTAAGGATTGTAAATACTTTAGTGAACCCAGTGGTTCTCCACTGAGGAGAAAAAACTCAAAGAAACGGTTATGGATGATGTCATGAGCCGGAGGGCCGCAAGAATCGGGCTTCTCTAGAACACTTCGACATGGAATCGCCTTTCAGCTCTCAGGAATCGGTAAGCATTAATTAGACCCCGCATAGACAGAATCAGCAATAGCAGGGCCCGGCTTACTACGCGTTGCTTGACAAAAGCCACAGGAATCGATGATACTTCGTAAATAATCGTTAGTCCGTACAGGTTTGAAAAGGGAAGTCGGTGTAACTCCGACGCGGACCCGCCGCTGTGAGTGAGGACGAACCCCGCAGAAAGCCACTGTGCCGTGGGCCAGAAAGGACGAAACGACACGGGAAGGCGCGGTCAGTAGGAAGATCCACAAGCCAGAAGACCTGACCAAACCTTGTTAACAACTTGGGGAGAAGGTAAATCCCCAGGCTGATCTTTTCAGCTTGGGGATTTTTATTTGGCGTCGGCGACGCAAAGCGAGAATTCCTAGTATCGGGAGAGCACGGTATGGCCACTCGAATTCCAATCAAAATCAATGCGGACAATTGTCGGGGGTGCCGCCGCTGTGAGGTTGCTTGTGCCTGGCATGGTAATGGCCCCCTAAACCCACGCCTTGCTGGAATTCAGATAATGAAGCTGAATGAAGGCGGCACGGATCAGCCTATAATCAACATGGAATGCCTTGAGAACTTTTGCGGCAAAACGGACGCTTCAAGCGGCAACCAACATGAGCCTGCATGCGTAAGCGCTTGCCTTTTTGAGGCCCTGCAAATTGACTGGGAAGGGGAGGACCATGAGTAGAAAATGGTTTGGTTGGACCGGAACAATCCTCAAGGTAGATCTCACCGGGGGCACCATACGGAAGGCAGCTTTGACGGAAGACCTGGCATATCAGTATCTTGGGCAAGCTGGGATCAATGCCCGAATATTGTATGACCTGGCTGGCCCCGGAACTGATCCCTTTAGCCAGGATGCGCCCCTAATCTTTGGCGCAGGACCACTAGCCGGTACTTTGGCGCCTTGTTCGGGCAGATTCTCGGTAACATTTAAGTCTCCTCTTACGGGGATCTTCGGTGATTCTAATTGCGGCGGGCATTGGGGTTCTGAACTGAAAATGGCCGGGTACGATCACATAGTCATCACAGGAAGGTCCGAATATCCCGTCTATCTGTGGATTGATAATGATGAGGTACAAATACGAGATGCACGGGCACTCTGGGGACAAGACACCTGGGCAACTGAAGACCTGATCAAACAAGATGTTGGTGAAAGAACTGCCCAAGTGGTTTGCATTGGCCCTGCAGGTGAAAACCTTGTGCGTTTTGCCGCTATCATTTGTAATCTTGCGAGGGCCGCCGCCCGATGTGGCCCCGGTGCGGTAATGGGATCAAAAAACCTCAAGGCCATAGCAGTTCGGGGCGACCGTGGAATCCATGTGGCTGACAAGACTGCCTTTAAGGAGGCTGTGGACAAAGCTGTGCAGGCTATCTTGAGTGATCCGCTCTATGATTCGGCAAAGACCTACGGCACTCTTGCCATTACCGGCATGGCCCAGGCCCTGGGTTTCTTGCCGACCCGCAATTTCCAGCAATCTACATTCGACGGAGCAGACAAATTGGGAGGGGAAGTCTTCTTGGAGCGGTACGGCACAAAACACAAGGGGTGTTACAATTGCCCAGTGGCATGCAGCAGGTACTACAATATCACTGATGGACCTTATGCTTCAACTCATGGAGAAGGCCCTGAATACGAAAGCGTCACAGCCCTCGGCGCAAAATGCGGGAATGACAATTTCGATGCTATTCTACACGCAAATACGCTTTGCAACCAACTGGGACTGGACACTATCTCCACGGGAAATGTCATTGCGTGGGCTATGGAATGCAGTGAAAAGGGTGTTCTGACACAGGCGCAATTGGGCGGGACCGATCTGCACTTCGGAGATGATTTTGCCATAATAGAGTTGATCAAGAGCATTGCAGCGTGTGACGGCATTGGAGACATCTTGGCCGAGGGGAGCCTCAAAGCTTCTCAAAGGATAGGAGGAACCAACTTCGTGGTGCATAGCAAGGGGTTGGATTATCCGGCAGTAGACGTTAGAGGTACTAAAGGTATGGCACTCTCTTTTGCGGTGTCACCAAGGGGTGGCGATCATTTGAAGGGGCTGTCCCTCTACGAAGTGGCTCCTGATCTCTATGCTACAGATGTTGAGAAGGAGACGGGGATCAAAGTCACACCCCAGGTACCTGGCTTCAGTACGAGACCAAGGCGGAACTTATGAAATGGCATGAAAATTGGCATTGTGTGGTGGATTCATTAGGTCTGTGCAAGTTGGAGGGTATAGCCCTGAAACCACTCCTGCCCAAGCACTTTCAAAGCATGATTGTGGCTGCCACCGGCTGGGATGTGTCGTTACACGATCTAGACCGCATTGGAGAAAGAATCTGGAACATTGAGCGTCTTTTCAACGTGAGGGAAGGTAAGAGAAAAGCGGATGACTATCCCCCAAATCGACTGCTGGAGGAGCCCATTTCCTCTGGGCCTGCACAGGGCGAAAGGCTGGATAGGGAAAAATTTGAACAGATGCTCGCCACGTACTACCTACTACGAGGCTGGGATAGTGAAACAGGGATTCCCAAGAAGGTAAAGCTCCAGGAACTTGGACTGTCATTTGATGCGTAAAATTGAGATCCTGTAATGCTTGGCCTGTTCTTCAAGGCTATGAAAGCCTTTTCATCTCTCCATTCATGAATACTTATTCTCATGTACTGCTATGAGCATGATTACTGTTATCTTCAGAGAGGGTAGAGCGAGGGGAGAGGAGAACATTTATAGGGTGGTACCGATCTTTACAATATGATGACATGATTAGTGAAAGATCTGTTGGGTGTTTACTCGGAACTTGGGGGAGAAACTGAACCACCCGAAGCTCGTAGCTCGGTCATTGATTAGATTTCGCGTATACCACACGGAGAACAATTCTGAGCGATTTTGACATTTCCGCGCACCTTGCCTTACCAAATATCTGCCTTGCGGCTACGCCGTTCTGAGAAGCCGAGAGAACGACAGTAATTTGTCTCTCTGAGGGTCACGGAATGGATTTGGCATTCGGGATTACCCGATGGTAAAGTACCGCTGCGCACAAAGAATATCACAAGGATTGAGGCGAGCGATTGTTGTCAGGAATTCCAGTTGAAGATCTTCGGAAAAGAAAGAAGGACTCTAAACTAGCCCTCCGTGCTATGCGGGAAATTCAAAGTGAGCGACGCGACGGTTCACTCTTGTGGTGGCTATTAGGGGCTGGATTGCTCGTTATTGCGGCCATAGTGTTAATCAGCAGCTCGGTCTAGGGTCCCCTTGGTACTTCGGTGAAGGATTTGATGCCTGAACGGTTGCAGGACTCGCAAGCCTGTCGAAATGGCATTTGATTGCGGATAAGTTTTGAACTACATTCATCATGATGAAAAATTTGACCGTCGCTGCTCTGCGTTAGTCCTTCGCAGGCAAGAACCTGCAGAATAGTTTCCGGATTCGATTTGAGCGTAACGCATTTCGCCGATACCTGAAACGCTGCCGTGTCGACGGGGGAAATCTGCACATGGGTGGGCATTTTAAGCCCATCGCTTAGCAATTGCCCTGATGGGTAAATGCTTAATATGGCTTGATGTTATGGCAAGGCACTCTAAAGTCGGACAATTATTACCCTTACGACTCATCCTAATGCTGAGCGGTGCCAATACTCGCCAGAATGCCAACCAACTAATATTACAACTTGTTCTTCCGCTCACCACTCCCCATTAAAGTTGGCACGGAACCTGCTAAGAGATCCTGACAAGAAATTGGGGGAATTTGCATAACACAAACACATCTTGTTCTGACCGGAGGATTCCTCATAGGGCCGGTTGCAAGACCCGGGTAATTGCATTCAGTCTTGACCCGGGCGGCTTCCCAATTATTGATTAGTTTGATGTTCAAAATTGGTCGGTCACACTGTCACGGCGAATTTCTGATGATGCTGCCACAGATGGAATTGATACTTAATACGCCGTGATGCAGATTTGTTAGTTTGACTTGCTCGTTAATTCAATACAAGGAGGCCTCGCGTGTCACCGGAACAGTTGGTCGACGATTTAATTGAAGCAGGATGGCATGTAATTGACACCGATTTCGACATGACGGCATTTACCCTTTGGAGGAAGCAAGCGCTGGATTGAATCGGTGCTCTCATGGGACCTGCCCATGCTTACACACACTATTTCAGGGACTTCGTAGAGCAAGCAGAGAAAGCCAGCCTCCTTACCGGTGAAGGCATTCTTGTGGCAACCAAGGAACAAGTAGCCAAAGCCGACCGTGAATCCTGAACAGGCCCTGCAGCCAGAGCTTGGGGAACCAACCCGCGGACCGGTCACCGGTCCAAAGACTTCCGAAATGACGAGACCGCCGCATAATTACGGTGTACAAAGACCGTTCTGTAAAGAAAGAAGAGGAGTAGTAAAATGGCTATGACAAGTCAGAGGAATTTTCGGCTCTTAACCTTCATCTTGGTATTATCCGTTTTGATGGGTCTTTATGGGGCTTCTGGAGGGGCTTTCGCAGCCGAGAAAGTCCGTGTACGTCTCGGGGTTGAGGCCAACAGTGGTTCGCTTCAAGACTACTTGAAACAATGTATAACAAGAGAGTTAGAGCAGCTTTATAATGTGGAGTTCGTGGAATCCGGTCAAGGTGTTGATTTACTGATCGCTGGCCAGGAAATTCCGAACACGAATGTGTTTGTTGTCAGTGCAACGCTCGCCAGCGCCGGCGCAAACCACGGGGGAGTGTAGGCCAAAGACGGCACAAACCCTGAAAAATGGGGCCAAAGGAGAGGAGGGAAAAATCTGTCACGATATTGTCAGCACACCCAATTTCAAGAACTTTCTTCCGCTCCGTTAGGTTTAGACGGTGCAGATAGGCCCCCTAAAGACGTGGGGAGCATCTATTTTATGAACTCTACCGGCTTGGCTCTCCTCTGAGAGCGGCTGTCTGATAGCAGATCAATGGCATGTCGTGACCAGAAATGGGATCAAACCTGTCGTGGAAGCGGCATTCGTCAGGGGATCGGTGCAGCAGCACTGGTTCCCTGATAGGAGACCGATACCCTTCAAAAGAAACATCGGCACGGAACACGTTTCTCATCAACAATCAAGTAGGTGTCCCATGCATCAACCGTCAACACTCTTCTTCATTGGGCTCCACCTCGCCTTCGCCTTTCCTCTGGGCAGGCTTCGGTGGGCCCGGCAGGTAGGCGGGTGGGCGGTGCCATAATACATAGGTGGAGTTGGGGAGTTCTTGTAAGCCAGTACATCAAAAAGAGACCTGAGGGGTGAATCTATCTCAGTAACCATTTGATATTACGTGCTGGCGTTTTTGAAACCCGCATAATTGGCGGACCAGGGGTTCCTCTATGTTATGGCAAAGAAAGCTTTTCAGCTCTTGAACATTCCTTAAAAAGGATCACTGACGATCAGTCACCTATTTCAACCCGAATCTTTTTCCATGTAGATGCATCTAGTGAATAAGGGCTTAGGCTATCTTTGGACAAATCCGAAATATGTGAATAAGGAGCCATACAATGAGTCGACAAGCGATTATGGCATTCTTGATTTCCGCTCTTCTTCTGGCTGTGCTGGCGACCTTTACTTTGGCTTTTTACCAGGGCGGCGGTCAATGCAGGTTAGCATCCGCGTCAGAATCCAAAGTAATGAGTGAGCCGATCTTACCTCAAGGTCCAGCAGGTGATTCCAAAGGCATCACAAAGTCTGGCCTAAGCGGGACGGGAGATGCATTCAACGACTGTTATCAGACCTGTAGAGTTGACGAGTCACAATCAAGATTTATGAAAAGTATGTGCTGGCTCGGTTGCACTTATTCCACATATGGGTTCCCCGCGGGGACATAGGGCCTGTACTTCCGCTAATTTGTTATCATCGAGCCGCTGGTACATAACTCGCCATGCACAGAGGCATTAAGATGCCTTTGGATTGGCGGATTCCGAAAGATCCAACAATCGGCCTCGGTGGTACTCAAATTTCTTGGAAAATTCGATATCCTGTGTACGAGCAAACTCACGTCTGCATCGAGCCATTTGAAACATCTCTCGAAGCACGGGATCGGGAAAGCCTTTGTTGTTGCAGCCCACCTCAAGGGCCGCATCGTCATTATTCGCCCCCTCCATGTAGGCTACTTCTTCCACGTTTTTGTCGAGGACCGTAACCCGAAACCACCCGACCCCCCTGTCGTAACACTGGAACCCCATTGCGATCTCTTGGACGACAAAGCGTACCTGGACGTTGGTCGATGATTTCGGCCAGATCATTCTTGCCCTTTCTACGAGAGCCGAAGCCCACGCCTGAAGATTCGTCAGCATGGCGACCTCCGCGATCTCGGTTACAGGATCCCTAGCGCCAAAGGGCCAGTGGATGAAGGGATATCCGATTTGCTGCTTGCTCCGAGTGCTTTTGCACAACTACGGGCCGTTGGAAGTTGCGAGCGTGACGACGGCTAACCGATCTTCGTTTGCCTTAATTGTGGGAACTATTAGGAAGACTCCTGGAAAGGGCTTTTCTGCGTTTGTTCTGGTGGCACGGTATGCAAATGGCAAATAAGTTTCTAAGAGTATCGGGTCCTCCTGCTGTTATATGATGTGCATGCCAGTTTCCACTCAGTTTCTGATGACATCGACCTTTGTGAAATTGACACTGATGCATTTTGCATTCACATCGCCCGCCAGCTCTTTCGAAAAGTTTCTTACGAGTGTCCTCTGACATGGCTATTTCTGCAACCTTTCTCTGGCGACAACTCCACCCTCCAACGGGGAGCATAGACAGTCATAGAAAAATAACTCCGTCCTTGTTACTGAATGCTTTTAACGGGATCACCCTGAAATGAGTCTGCGCTTCCAGAAGGCCATTACTCCGTCCTTACCGAAAACAAACTGAATAAGCTCCCATCCTTGCACGCCGCGTTCATTCATGAAGTCCACGAGAATTTGTGGTTCCTCAGCGGGCACTTCTTCCACTGAACACTCCCCCTCCTTCGAGCAAAAATATGCCAACTTGGTAAACGCATTTCCACCATGTGTGCTGATTTCGTATTCAAAGCGTTCCATGTCACTCCCATGATGTTCGCCCTTGTTTCACCCGCCAATATCGCCGGGGGATACATTGTGCCAAACTTCTTCCCACTTTCTCTTCAGGTGAGTGATCTTGCCTTCCAGCTCCTTTTTCTCAGGTTCCCATACCGTTGGGCACTCGGTCCTGAGTTTTGTGATTCTGCCGCCAAGTTCCTCGATGATCATGTGCAATTCATTGACGTGCGGAACTACCTTTGTTTTGTCTCCCGAAGGAGTTTTGTCCAATTTCCTGACCACGTCATAGATCTTAGCTTTCCATGCGGTCAGTTCGCTCGACATACTGTCACAATAACTCTGCAGATCCATAGCTCGGTCTCCTGATCCTTTGATGGTTAATTCGCGGGAGTTTGGGTCCCCATTCTTCCATGTTTGTCTATTCAGATGCCGCTGATCAGCTTTAGATTCAAGCAATTGTACAAGCCACTAAAAAGAAAAGGGATAGAACTCGTGGTGCGAGTAAATCAACGGTGAATCACCTCGCGTCCCAAAAGCGACAAGCTGCTCTTGCTCAGGCTTGCCCACGCATGACAGCGAAGAGCCCAATGTTGTCGTCGGCACGTCACCTATACTTGATCAGGCACGAACCAACCTCTCATGGCATTTCCGGAGTTATCTCTGCCCTCGAATCGAACCACTCGCTTCAGAAAATCTGAGACCTCCTCCGCGTTCAGGCACTCTTCGATCTCGCAATCACCTTCGGTCTGGCATTTCTCGCACGCGTGGGACCACGCCCAGTGAGCCATTTGCTCAGGATTCATGGGGTTCCCTCCTTTTGACTGTCTGGTTCCTCGGTGTTCATCCCAGCTTTCCTAGCTGTGCTCAATATAAAGATGAAAGTCTCTGTATTTATGATGCGGCTACGGAATTTTGGATTCCAGAGCCGAAACTCGATTCATACTTCCCTTAGCGACACGTCCATAGAGAACGTGATTCTTAGATGTTTGCTTGAGATCGTTCGGCAAGAAGACTGGCATGAGTTTGAGGCTATTCACCATAAAGTGATCGAGTTCATAAGGGAAAACGGTCTCAACGTAGGACAACTGAGCAAGAATCGGCTCGGCACGCTGCTTTGCACCTTCACGTGGTAGACCAAAAAGACAGACGCAAGATCAGCGGTATCAAAACCGTCTTCCATTTCATTCGCCCTGAGACGGTAAAACGAGTAGCGGAAAACTACCGAGTAAGATGAAAAAGGGGGACACAGTGGGGCGCAGTGGGACACAGTCAAAAAGTCACTGTGCCCCTTTAAACCAATAATAAAAATAATAACATATAATAATAAGGACACAGGGGACACACTACTTTGAGAAGTAACACTTTGTGAAATTTTCGGAGCGTTCAGCGTCATACCCATTTTTTTTGATTAGGATGATTTTTTTCGTGCTCGCATCTCCGAAATGGTGTGTCCACTGTGGTCCCTGTGTCCCGCTAGCTTCTGATGCGGGTTTTAGGGGGACACAGTGATTTTGAAAATCCCTTGACTGTGCCCCCGTGTCCAGGTGCTCTGTCATGATCATCACGACTCCGCATTGAAGAATATCTTGATATTATTGCCTTTAAGGTCACATTTCTGATATCCTACTGAAGCTGTGCTTCTTGAGTTTCAATTTGGGGAGGTTTACATGACATTGACCAAGGCACTCATATAGCAATTCTCGAAAATAATTTCCGATTGGCCATGGATTTATCTCGCGTTCGGGTCGAAGATCTGGTTTAGAGTGGGCATGGCCCGACTTACGAACATGCCTAATGGGGAGAATTGCTCGCTGGCGGAATTGCACACTGCGGCCGGGGCTGTTCCCTCGCAGCGAAGTCATGTTCGGATGATGGCCATCAAGGCGTTGCTGTTGGGTGGTTCGCACGACTATGTGGCCGAGCTCTACGGCGTAAGCCGGAGGACCTTGTCAACATGGGTGAACAGATTCAACAGCCGGGGGATTGACGGGCTCATCGAGCAACGTCGATCCGGGCGGCCGGTTAAGATCAGGCCCGAGAAGGCAGACCAATTCCGGGAATTGATCAAGCATCCTGATCGTGCCAAAGAGACTTATTGGACCACGCGAAAGTTTCATGGATATTTGACCGGAGCGCTTGACCAGGAGGTTGGTTACAGCACTGTGGTGCGCTGGCTGCATGATCAGGGCTTTGCTCTTAAAGTTCCTCGACCCTGGCCGAACGGGCAAGACCAAAAGAAGCGAATAACCTTTCTGGAGTGGCTCAGAGAGGTCTTAGCAGACTCAGACATTGACGCATGGTATCTGGACGAGACCGGCATAGAAGGAGACCCCCGCCCACGTCGGCGGTGGGCCCAAAAGGGAGAAAAGATACGCCTGCCTTACGAAGGGACTCACATTCGCATGAGTGCGACCGGAACGGTCTGTCCGAGAAGCGGAGAATTCTATGCGCTTATGTTCAGTCATTCCGATACCCAAATCTTCCAGATCTTCTTGGATCATGCCAACGAGGATATCAGCTTTGAGCGCAAACGAAATCTCCTGATAATGGATAACGCAAGCTGGCATAAGAGCAAATCCATCAGATGGGGCCGTTTTGAACCCGTGTTTCTACCGCCCTATTCGCCTGATCTCAACCCCATCGAACGGCTCTGGCTCTTAATGAAAGCCGAGTGGTTCTCCGGTTTCTTCGCAAAGACCCGAGACGATCTAATTGATCGCCTCTGTGACGCCTTGAACTGGGTCACCGACCGAAAACTTAAAAACCAAAAAACATGCGCCATTCGGAAAGAACTTTAGAGAAACGCTATAGCAAAGAAAATCGCTGATGATTGCGGTTTCATGAAGGGGGAAGCGGAGGAGATCTTCGAGAAGCTGCTCGAAATCATGAAGGCAAAGCTTGTTGCCGGGGAAGACCTTATGATGTCAGGCTTCGGGAAATGGTCTGTGAAGTCCAAGCACGCCCGTAGAGGCAGGAATCCTAAGTCCGGAAAGCCCATGGTGTTGGATGCTCGGAGAGTTGTCACCTGGAAGTACTCGCCGCTGCTCAAGAGTGCCATGAATAGAAACCCAGGCCGTGTTCGAGTGAAAGGCAACTCTCAAAATTGACGTTGACTGACCAGCCTACGGAGACGTATCCTCAAGAATAGGAGAAAAGTCGCTCTTCAACGATAGTGGCAGCAACTTTGGTTCCAGGAAGGCTAGTGCGTGACAATGCCGCGGCCTTTCGAAGTCGGCGCAACGACCGAACGACCAGCGACCGATCCAAAGACCACGAGAATGGCTTCCACAACATAATTGCGGATCAACTGGAAATCCTTCACTGGATGATTGATTGAGTAGAGGGATATTCGGCTAAAGATAAGGGGGGACTGATTATGGCCACAAAGCGAACGATCAATACTAAAGAGGTTGTCAGGGACATACGGTCCCACATGACCGACGAAGAGCTTATGGCGAAGTACAGGCTATCCGCTCGGGGATTACAAAGTGTTTTGAGAAAACTTCTCGAAGCCAAACTCATAACACAGTCGGAGTTTGATTGGCGTCCAGTAGATTATGACGACACTGTATTCTTGGATCTTGAGTCGCCCGACAGTAAGGAGTGAGACTTTTCTGTTCTGAGCATACGCCAAGCACACGCGCCATCTTAGCCATTTCAAAACGGGTATGGACGTGCTTCAATGGTTAAATCTTATCATACAACCGGCTTTTAACATCATCAACGACATGATCAATGAGTTCCCTCGCTTCTTTATAAGTCACATGGCCATGCGATGGCCCGACTAGTCCATTTTCGTGCTGGATCGGAATAATGTCGTTAATGGTTTTCTCAGTCGGCATCACGTAGCGACCTCGCCACCGGATATATACAGACAACGTTTTGGCGACCTCCGTCTCCTGCTGGGACAGCGACACGTCAGCTACGTCTGCCAGCTCCACCAAGTCATGCTTATAGAAGGTCTTCCGCAACTTCTCTTCAGGCGGCGTGGTTGGTTCACGAACTCTTGATACCAGGTCGCTATAATCCTTGTTCTCAAGGATTATAGCCTTAAACTTCGCTTCAATGGCCATGCCAGCCAACATTAGGGCCTGATCCGTCATGTCGAAGTTTATATCTCCCTCGACCGAGGCGCCTGCCACCGCCTCAAACGCGTGAACTAAATTCTCACCTTTCATCGCCCATGCACGCGGCGTTGAGTAAAGACCTTGCCAATAGCTGAGCCAAAAGGCGTCCTTCGCACTAAGTTTCTTTTTCGCCATAGGAAGTTCCATTGCTGAGAGATCGGGGCTATATGATAACATGAGAGATTGAAAGACCAGGAGAGAAATCGATTCAGGTCACCGTAACCAAGGGTCCAATGGAGTCTCCTCAACACCATAAGCGCATTCACATGCTGATCGTCATTTACTGCTATGAATAAGAGGTACTGTTATCTTCAGAATGAGCAGAGCCCAGGGGGGAGGAGAACATTTATAGGGTGGTACCGATTTCTGCAACACATAGACATTGTTACCTAAAGACCAGTTAGGCGTGAAGTTGGAAATTATCCATCTGCCCGGACACTCGGCTCCAGGGAGCACTGACGACACTCGTATCTCGGTTACTGAACAGATTTTGCGTGTAACGCACTGAGAACGATTCTCCGCGAGTTTCTGTTCACGGGTATGCTGAGCGGTATTCGAAACCAGGAACGTTCGCGTATAGGGTTCTGGTCGCTTATATGGGCGTCGTGAGTGTCTGTCTTGATATGGCGCACGAACATGCAGATCGGAGTTTTAAGCCAAGAGGAAGAGAGTCAATTCCGGACGAAAATCCCTGGCACATGCTCAGACAATTCTAACTCGTGGACGAAGAAGTCAAGCAGTTAGCGGAGTGGCTCTTCAAGTGTCTGATCACAATGAGAGGTGGCAAGTTCATTTGGCTTCAGCCTTCTCCTTGACCCGGTACGATCAGTCTGTTTCAGGGTGAGGGCTACATGGACATTTTGCTTGACCGAGGGGCATGCCGTAAGGTACGCTCACAAACGGGAATAATCAGGCCTTTTCAGCAACGTGACGACGGTTTTGCCGCTCTCCTGCCCCTTTACCATTCGCTGGCTCTTTCGGTGTCAGGGATACCATATGCAGCGATCCCATCCGGGCCAAACGCTTCAGAATCGGCTAGACCGCCGCACAATTCAGTGAAAGGAGGACACATCGTATGTCGGTAGTAAAGATCATCGAACTGGTTGGGGAATCTCCATTGGGGTGGGAAGATGCCATGAAGCAAGTAATAGCGGAAGCCCAGAAAACGCTTCGTGGCATTACCCGCATCGGGGTGGTGGAGCAAGACGTCCGAATGACAAACGACAAGATAGATGTTTGGCGGGTACGTGCTCAGGTCTCATTCAGAATAGAAAGAAGCGGAAAGTCATAGTGTGGATCATCGAAGGGGTCGTCGCTCTTGGGAGTGCACCCGAATTTGTTTTTGAAGAATGCTGGAAATTCTTGAGGTGGTTTAAGTCGATATTGAATGGGCTTTGTCGGTTTTGCGGCATTGTCCTAGTTGTCGGCCTACAACAAAGGGGTTCCTTCTGCGAGCTTTCCGGGAAGGAGCCCAATCCCAGATTTCCTGGCCTTTTCAATCCCGCACGGTGAGAGCAACACGCGGTCAAATCTTATTTAGCTGAGAAGTCTTGATAGTTCAGCATCATCACAAGGCTTGAGGCGGAATCTTGTTGTCAGGAATTCCAGTTGAAAATCTTCGGAAAAGAAAGAAGGAATCTAAACTAGCCCTCCGTGCTATGCGGGAAATTGAAAACCAACAGCGGGGTGGTTCATTATTGTGGTGGTTATTGGGCGCTGGCCTGATCATCGTCTTTATTATGCTGTTTATAAGAATTTCTTTTTAGAGCCTGGAGCAAATTTAACTCTCCCGACGTCGGGAGAGTTAAAATGGACGAGACAGGTGGACGGTAAAGGGCAAGTAAATTACCATGTCATTTCAGTCTATTGCCCTATAATCCGCTCTGCAAGCCGCTAGAAAACTGTGGTTAAAATGGATTTGTGTACTATTTGGTATATGGAGGAAGAATTTTGGACATGACTATTTTTTCATGGATTGGACGTGTCCCGGGAGAAGAGGCCGGTGGGTTGGAGGAGCCGTCGAGTAACCGATCAAGGCTCAGGAGACCTCCAATATGTCGGACTTGCCACATAATTTCGGGTTGAGCGAGAACCTCTCCCCGTATGAGTTCATCATTACATTTGGTAAAACGTTTTGCATTGACTATTTGATCATGTTACCTATATTTAGTGCTACATTAGTAAAAGTTTGAGTAAGGGACTTGGCTTTTTGTTGATCCACGAGGTGGCGGGACCTTTCGAGAAGGGGAGAGGAGCGACGAATGAAAAAGGAAGCGCGAATTCAGGCTGAGAAAATGTTTCTTAGGGGCGGGGGCAAGATCACCAACAAAGAGATAGCAAAGCTTTTGAAGGTAAACCCCCTCACTGTCGGCCGATGGAAACATGGCGACGATTGGGGATCGAAATTAAAGGCAGGAGAGCCTGCCGCTCCGAAAGAAGCCACTGTAGTGGTAAGGAAAAAGGCCGCTCGCGACAAGGCTGTACAGCTGTATATGGAAGTTGGCGGAAATGTAACGAACAAAGAGCTTGGTAAGAAGGCCGGAGTCACCCCAGCAACTATTAGCAAATGGAAACGGGTAGATGGGTGGATCGACCAGCTCACTTCTTCAGAAGCAGAAGTGCTGGCCGAATTGAAGGAAGAGGCCGAGATTGATATTGGCGAACTGGCCTCTCCTGAGCAAATTATTCAGATCAATCAGAGGATAGACAGACTGCTCAAGCGAGACTACCTGACCCCAAGTGAGGTTGCCGATCTGGCTGAGGCCAAAAGCGCCCTGCTCGAAGCTGTCGACATTTACCTGGCCATTGTTCACGATGTTGGAGAAATGAGATCAGAGGACTGATCGAGCTTCTTCGTTGCCTTTCCACTGCGAGAGCTTTGGACCATGATTCCCCAAGCAACAAGTCTTCGCTGGTGGGCTAACTACTGAAATACTGATCCTTAATTACTGCTATGAGCAAGAATACTATTATCTTCAGAGAGAGCAGAGCCCAGGGCGAGGAGAACACTTATAGGGTGGTACCGTTTTTTGCAATATGATGACATGATTAGTGAAAGACGTGTTGCGTGTTTACTTGGGAATTTGGAGGGAAACGCACCACCTGAAGACTGTCCCTAGAACCTGCCGGGTACGTATGCTCACTATTTCTTGTCCTCCTGCATGTAGGAAAACTGTTCAGGGCAAATCGGGCCAGGGTTAGGGTAAGGCCAACTTTGAAAATCCGTCTTGGGGATATTGTGCATGTTTTTGGCCACAACATAGTAGTCCGGATCTTGAACTAGGCCGATCACCCACAAGTTCTTTTCATTTGCCGCTATAATTTTTCCAAATAGCTCCTTTTTCTTTTCGTCAGACATCGTCTGAAGAATTTGGTTGTAAGTTTCCATCAGCTCCTTGATTGTCTGAGGAGGCTCTTCTCCTTTCTTGCCACCGCTCTGGAACCACTGGCCGTACAGCGGGGCGTTGAGGCTTTCGCTCCTATACGGGAAGTGTATGTCGTCAGCAGAAGTGGGAATTTTGGGTGGCAGAATTAGCGGAGAGTTTCGGCCCCAGATGATGGTCTTGGGGTGTTTCGGTTTAAGTCCCTACGCCGCATGAGAGTTTCGTGCTTAAGGCTCTTGCGACGCTCCAATATAGTTTCTCGTCGGCCAAAGTATACGTCATCAGGGGTTCCAAAAGGTTTCTTCCGAGGAATCCAGGTGGAAGGGCCTGTCACGACAACAATTCCGTTTGAAATTTCTCACGCTTTGTGCTCAGCTAAACAGATTAAAGACAGACCCAATCATCGGGTATCACTCAGTCCGGCATACGTGTCGCCCGACCATCAGGAGGAACGTCATGAAAAAGTCTCTAGGCGCGAAAACCCTTCTCTACCCTACTCCCGTTCTGATCGTGGGTACGTACGATAAGACTGGCAAGCCCAACGTCATGACCGTCGCCTGGGGAGGGATTTGCTGCTCGCTTCCACCCTGCGTCTCCATATCAGTTCGCGAGGCCACCTACACGTACGGCAATCTCATGGAGCAGAAAGCCTTCACGATAAGCATTCCCTCGGAGGATTACGTGAAGCAGGCTGATTTTATCGGTATGGTCTCGGGGAAGGATACCGACAAATTTGTGGCGACTGGACTCACACCGGTGAAAAGCGACGTGGTGAACGCTCCATATGTTGGCGAATTTCCATTGGTACTGGAGTGTAAGGTCATCCACACCCACAAGATTGGCCTCCACACACAATTCATAGGTGAAATTCTGGACATAAAGGCAGACGAGGCGGTTGTGGGAGAAAAGGGCCCTGAGGTCGAGAAGATCAAGCCGATCCTGTGGGTGCCTGACTCTTCCCAAGGTTATCACGGCGTCGGTCAGCATCTTGGCAAAGCGTTCTCGATTGGAAGGAACCTGAAATAGTCTTTCCATGAGGGCGTGGGGGCCCGAGAACGGTCGATGAACCGACTCGAAGTTCCCCGAAATGGCACGACCGCCGCATAATTCCAGTAAAGACGGATTTTTCATGGAAGCGCGGTTCAAAGGTACATTGATTCCCTCCGTTCTTGCATGTATTTTCGTGAACTGGGTACGAAGGCAAAGGCGTTCTGAGAAACGGACGAACCAAGGAGGTTGGATATGGATTTCGACTTGTCAGAAGAACAGCGTATGGTGCAAGAAACCGCCTACAAGTTTGCCATCAACGAGTTGGCGCCCGTGGCGCAAGAGTACAGACAGGGAAGAGAAATACGGCCGTGAGATCTGGAAAAAGGCTTGCGAAGCCGGATTGGTCGGGGCGGTTATACCGGAGGAATACGGGGGGCCCGGCTTCGGTTTTCTTGAACAGGCCCTCATTACGGAGCAGCTCAGTCGCGTGGATCTGGGCCTCTGTCTGTGCGTGACCGGCTCTGTCTTTGGGGCCGAGCACATTGTTTTCTTCGGCACAGAAGATCAGAGAAAACAATACCTGCCCGCGTTGGTGACTGGAGAGGCTATATCCGCTGGGGCCTTCACAGAGCCCGACGCGGGGACCGATGTTGCGGGGATTCGAACCCGGGCCGTCAGGGAGGGTGGCGATTATGTGATCAATGGCACCAAAATGTTCATTACCAACGGCACGGTTTGTCGATTTCCTGTGTGTCTGTTGTGTGACCAATCCCGATCCGGATGAGCGGCACAAGCGTCAAAGTATCATCCTTGTCGAAGCTGATCGCCCGGGTGTGACGACAAGAAAGATCAAAGGAAAGATGGGCATCAGGGCAAGTGATACAGCTGAGGTCATCTTCGATGACGTACGAGTGCCTCAGTCCAACCTCATTGGTGAAGAGGGCCGAGGATTTTATCAATTGATGAAGTTTTTCGACGCCACGCGAACAATGGTTGCGGCTCAGGGCGTGGGGCTGGCGCAAGGAGCGCTGGACAAGGCCGTCAGATATGTCCAAGAGCGGAAGACCTTTGGTAGGCCGCTTGCCACCAACCAGGCGATACAGTTTCAACTGGCGGAAATGGCCACAAAAATAGAGTTGGCCAGAACCCTGACCTACAAGGCCGCATGGCTTGTGGATCAGGGCAGAACCGATCCTTCATTGAACGCCATGGCAAAATACTTTTCCGGCGAGATGGCAGTGTGGGCTGTGACAAGGCTCTTCAGATGCATGGCGGCTATGGCTATATCGATGAGTATGATGTTCAGCGCTTCTACCGGGACGCCAAAATCCTGGAGATCTATGAAGGAGCAAAAGAGGCCGAAAAGATGACTATCGCTCGCAGGTTGCTTTGAGTCGACAAACACGATCGCTCAAAGACTGAGGCACTCAACAACAGCGCCGTAGAGAACGTTATCTTACGGTGTCTTTCCGAGCTGGTGCGCACAGAAGACTGGTATGAACTGGATCTCATTCATCGCTATGCTCTAGATTTCATAAAACAACAAGGATTGAACGTGGGAATGCTCAGCAAAGACCGGCTGGGAAAACTCATTCATGACCTAGATCTTATTAATAATAAGGACAGACGAGTAGTTCAGTGTAGGAAAATCACCATGTACTTGATCTCCCCAGAGAAAGTGAAACAGGTAGCGGTAAACTACCGTGTGCAATGAAGCGGACAGGGTGGACAAGGTGTGGACAGGGTAAAAAGACCAAGTTGTCCATATAAAATAATAATAAAAATAATAAGATATAATAATATAGACAAGGTGGACACCTTAGCTGGCACTATGAAGGGTATCACTTTTTTTCGGAGCGTAAAAAGCCATCGCCATTTTTTTTGATATGGTGATTTTTTTCTTGGGTCAACCCCTGAAAATGGGTGTCCAAGTTGTCCACCTTGTCTTTTGTAGTCCTGGTGCGGATAATCTGTGGACAGGGTGCTTGTGACAAGTTGTCCACTCTGACTGACCGTGTCCATGGGCTCTGTCATGATCACACTAAGCCTGCCGGAAGAATATCCTTGATATTATTGCCTTTAAGGTGACATTTCTGATATCCTTCTGACTGGGTACATCTTGAGACTCAATTTGGGGAGGTTGTCATGACATTTACCATGGCACGTATCGGGAGCAGATCAACATGAACCTTCTAGAAAAATTTGAGCGGATGGACAAGACAAGCATAGCGAATTTGATAGCGGACAAAAGAGACGAAGACTTACATGTCGAGTTTAAGACCGTGAATTCGTCCGATCTTACTCACCCAGATGACAGGAAGAACCTTGCCAAGGCATTGTCGGGCTTCGCGAATGCCGCTGGAGGACTGATCTTCTGGGGTGTGGCTACTGAGAGGAGGAAGGGCCACGCTTCGCACGTCAAAGAAATTGAGGACCTATCAACGTTCAAAATGAAGCTAGAAGAACTTACTTCGAGCTGGGTATCCCCATTGGTGGACGGAGTGCTTCACAAGGCAATTCCCATGTCAGTCGAGAACAAGGGCTGTGCAGTTACGTTGGTCCCGGCAAGTGACTCAGGCCCACATATGTATAACGACGGGCACTGTTACTTCAAACGGAACGGAAGCAAATTCTTGCCGATGGAGCACTATGAGGTGGCCGATATGTTTGGGCGAAGAAAACGGCCCAAGCTGAAGCTGCACACAAGTTTCTCTGAGCTCAAGCTAACTAAAGTTCATCAGGAAGAGTATGTTGATTTCCAGTTGATCATAGGGTTGGAAAACATTGGCAAGGGCCTCGCCAAGTATCCATATTTGTCAATGCGGGTCCTAGAGCCATACGTTGTTAGCGAGTATGGGTTGGACGGTAACGGCCATGAAGGATTGCGGAGACTTCCCAAAGGAAAGTTCTTTGATCCTAAGAGGTGGGGTGCTGGAGCAGAAACTGTCATTCACGCTGGAGGGATTCTGGAGGTCACCAAAGTTCTACCGCCACTGACCTCCCCTCGTATCCATATTGGCAAGGATCTCGTCATTGAATACGAGATTTGTGCGGAAGATGCCGAGACCGTCAGTGGCACGAAAGTTTTGCGATATTCTGAAATGCAAGAGACCCTTCAGACGCATGAGGACATAGACTAACTGACATATTTTATCCCGTCTGCTTCTAATGCGGGCTATCTAGGGAGTTTCTGATTTTGAAAATCCCTTGACCGGGTCTGACCGTGTCCAGGCGCTCTGCGATAATCATCACGAATCCTCTCGGGAGAATATCCTGATATCATTGCCTTTAAGGTCACAGTTCTGCTATTCTGGCCACTCTATGTTTGTTGACTTTCAATTTGGGGAGGTTTTCATGACAGTTACCAAGGCACTCATAGCAAAGAAAATCGCTGATGATTGCGGTTTCATGAAGGGGGAAGCGGAGGAGATTTTCGAGAAGATGCTCAACATCATGAAGGCAAAGCTTGTTGCCGGGGAAGACCTTATGATGTCAGGCTTCGGGAAATGGTCTGTGAAGTCAAAACACGCTCGGAGAGGTAGGAATCCTAAGACTGGAGAGCCCATGGCTTTGGATGCAAGGAGGGTGGTTACTTGGAAGTATTCTCCGGTGTTAAAGGCGGCGGTGAACAAGGAGGGGCGATGAAGTTCTTACAAGTCTGTGAGATTTTATGAAATCAGAGAGGGTTCGTAGTGCAGACACGAAAGGTAAAAGCAAATGATGTGGCACGAGACGTCCAAGGAGGGATGGGAGATACCCTTCTGATGGACAAATACCACCTCAACCCAAAGCAATTGGAGAGTGTGCTGAGGAAGTTGGTTGACGCTGACCTGATCACACACATGCAGCTCTATGAAAGAACCTCTCTTTCCGATAGCCAGATAACCAGGGCATTTATCGAGGCCGAGAAAGCTGTCAAAGAGCTGGATTAGATCACTTACTCGTTCCGAATGACGGGGAGCGTACTCAATTTAACTCTCCCGACGTCGGGAGAGTTCCGGTGGACGAGGCAGGTGGACGGACAGGAAATAGGACTATCAACCCATGCCAATTGTAAGGCAGGCGGAACGATTCTGAGCGATCTTTCGTCTTGATGTAGGGTTTCTTTACCCACTCGCCCCCGCGTGTGGGCACATGCTAATTATTATGAAATTGAGCAGAGATAATACTGAGGCAAGGGCTTCCGCCAGCGTGCAGTTTTGGGTTTTCTCCCTTGTTACGGCTGCGTTTACTACGATCTATATTACTCAGCCCGTGCTCCCTATTATTCAAACGGAATTCGGAGTGGATGAGACCAGATCATCTCTGACCATATCCGCTGTGATCTTTGGAATCGCTCTGTCCAATCTGCCTTTAGGTGTTGCAGCAGATCGATTTGCCATCAAACCGATCATTTTTATGGGAGGTTGCGTCATCACTCTCTGCGGCTTGGTTTGTGCTCAGACCCGTGACATGTCGGTTCTGATCGCCACGCGTTTTGTTCAAGGACTTTTCATTCCGTGTCTGACCACATGCGTAGCTGCTTACATTGCGAGAACACTCCCGCATGAGAGTCTCAATGTGGTCATGGGGTCTTACGTATCTGCGACCGTAGCTGGTGGACTCAGCGGCAGGTTGCTGGGCGGCTTTGTTCACCCGCCACTTCATTGGCGATACGCCTTTGTCACCGCATCTGTTTTCCTGTCTCGTGGCAACTCTTGCAGCCTGTTACTTCCTGCCATCGGAGAAAAAGAGGTCCAACGGTTGAAGTTGAAGCACCGGGATTCTTTTATCTGCTCACTCAACCTGATTTGCTCCGCATCTTCTCGATCCCCTTCAGCGCTTTTTTTGTTTTTTCGTCCGTGTTCAACTATCTCCCGTTCTATCTTTCGGCGCCCCCCTTTGAGGTTTCCACGCAGGTCATCACCCTAGTGTACTTTTCATATCTTGTTGGAATAGTTATGGGACCTCTCTCCGGAAAACTGAGCAACCGCATGGGAAATGGTGCAATCATGGCCCTGGGAGCTGTGGTATTCGGGGTGTCGTTAGGGGCAACCCTGATCAAGTCCGTGCCCGCCATTGCAGCAAGCCTCGCGGCAATTTGTGCGGGCTTTTTTTCGATTCACTCGTCGGCTGCTGGTTCCCTCAATAAGAGACTCAAGTCTAGCCGTGGACGTGCCAACTCTCTCTATGTCCTCTCCTATTACCTGGGCGGGTTTATCGGTATAAGCCTGGGTGGGTACATGTACTTGTCCTTTGGTTGGCCCGGGATTGTGGCAATGGGGGCTACCATGCTTCTCATTCCTCTCGCAAGCGGGCTTTGGGAACTTTTCTCGCAACGGGATTATTCAGAGCAGGGTAAATCTAATAACAGTTTGAGATGACAGACTCCAAAATCCCATTTTGGAGCCGTCCGTATAGTTTGCTCAAGGGGCGAAGGACAAAAGCTCAGAGACCATAGCCGCCGCCCATAAAGATATTGTGGCGGCAGGCCAGCACGGAGAACAATTCTGAGCAATTTTTGCATTTCCGCGCACCCTTCCCCTTACGAAATGTCTGTCGTGAGGCCCTGCGGTTCTGAGAACGCGTAAAATGGCAGGTAGTTTTCTCTCTGAAGCTCACGAAATAGATTTGTCACTCGGGTTTACCTAATGATAAAATCGCGTAGCTTAGAAAGAGAATCACGAGGATTGAGGCGAGAGATTGTTGTCAGGAATTCCAGTTGAAGATCTTCGGAAAAGAAAGAAACAATCTAAGCTTGCCCTCCGTGCTATGCGGGAAATTGAATACCAAGAGCAGGGCCATTCGTTCTTGTGGTGGTTATTGGGGGCTGGACTGATCATTGTCATCGCCATGCTGTTAGCCCAAATTTAGTTTTAGATCTCTTCAACTATCGGTTCAAATAGGAATTAAAGGGGGCAACAATGAAAGAGAAGAAATTAGGGTTCATAGGGGTTGGCCAATTGGCACAGCCAATGGTGAAACACTTGCTGGATGACGGCTACGAAGTCTTAATTCACAACAGACGCAGAGATCCCCTTAAAAAACTCATATCCAAGGGAGCAGTTTACTGTAAACGCCCCGAGGATACGGTTATCAAAGGCGGTATCTTGTTCAACTGTCTTCCCGACGACGCTGCACTCTTGTCGATATTCCACCCTCACGGAAAGATGTTTAAGAAACTCGGGGACACAGGACTTCATGTGTCCATGGCTACGATCTCCCCGGAAGCATCTAGGATTGTCCATGAGCGGCATAAGACACATGGCGGAAATTACTGTGTAGCCACAGTGATGGGGCGGCCTGATGCTGTTGAGAACAAAAGGCAATTCTACATTCTGGCCGGAGAATCGGAGCAACTGGACAGAGTGCGACCGATACTCGAATCCATCGGGAGCGCCACCTTTACTCTCGGAGACGAACCAGAGCTCGCGAATGTGGCAAAACTCTCATTCAACTTTCTCATTGCCTCGGCAATTGAATCTATGGCGGAATCCTTCACGTTTGCCAGGAAGTATGGCGTAGACGTAAACCAGTTTTTTTCGATGATCAGCGAAACGCTTTTTGCCTGCCCTCTTTACAAGAATTATGGAAAGGCAATTATTGAACGTCAATTCTATGAGCCTCTATTCAGAATGGCATTGGGAGCCAAAGATATGAATCTCGTCTCCTTGTCGGCAAAAGAGTGTCGAGCTCCAATGCGTATTGCAAGCGTCCTGCAAGACAGATTTACCGCTTCGCTTGCCAAGGGTCGGGAGAACTATGATTGGATCGGGATAGCCCTTGATGTGGAAGATGAGGCTGGAATTGCCCCCGAAAAGCAAGGATAGCTGTCAAATTTGAACAAATGGAACGAAAAGTTACTCTCCCGACGTCGGGAGAGTTACAGCGGACAGGGTATTCGGACGGAGCAAATTCAACATAAATTAAGCCCTTCATTTTCAACAAGCGACCCTTGATGGAGGATGAATCGTTTGTCTCTGGTCGTGCATCAAATATTTCGGGAGTGGAACGTTCGGAGATGTGTGCGATTCGGGGAGAACATGAACATGAAAAGCTTTTGGAAACTAGGGAGTAGCGCAATCCTCCTTCCAGTGCTGCTATTTATGATTTCAGGAGTAGCCAGGAGTGAGGAAACACCTACAATTCCCGCAGGTTCTATTGCTTTCGTAGCTAAGGCTACGGAAAATATGGACTGTCTACTAGTATATAGTGAAGCTGATGGGTCTTCAAAAGTGGTCGGCTGTCTTCAGCGATGTAAGAAAGTAACACTGACCGGTAATTCAAACGACACATGGCTGGAGATATCAGCCCCCGTATCCGGTTGGGTCAATGGGCTCTTCTTGGATCCTAACCCAAGAATATGTAACTTGGGATCATATGCTGGGGTAGCCCCATATGATGCCGACAATCCTAGCGACGTTCCGGACGACTATTTTGACTGGTGGAGTTCTCCTCGATATGGTTGGTACTCGCCTTGGTGGTGGCATCACAGACATAATCCATACCATTTCTTTGCCCACCATCATCCTGGCGAAACATCACGGCCACTACAAATTGGCTCATGCGGGGCACCATAAGGATTACCATGCTCTACACCATTTTGAAAAACCTCACCATGGTGGAAAACACGGTGGAAACAAATTCGCTAGACCTCACCATGGTGGAAAAAGATTCGCTAGCCATCACCATGGTGGAAGACATCGATAAACTAGTCTAATCACCAGAATCTCAGGAAATAGAATCTTCTGGGATTAAACGGCGCTTTAGGTTGGTCCCGGGCAGCCGACGATAGAGGAGAAGCAGACTGTGTTCACCACAAGCTGCAGATGGATATGTGATGGATGTGTTACATAACGATAATGCTTACTGATGCACAGCTATTGAGGGGAGTGCAATGATGAAGAGAAATCTTTCGATGACTTTGTTCCTGGTTTTGATCGCTAGCTTGGCCGCGGTTACATTCGTACGGGCGGATGCAAAGACCGAGCAGGAGGTCAAAGATTTCCTAACTCAATATGAAGCGGCATACGATAAAAAGGATGTGGCCGCCTTAATGAAAATGATAGCGCCAGAGGCAAGCGTAGTTTTCTTTGAGGCAGATGATAAAGGGCGTTACGTGGGGCCGAACGAGATCAGGGCGGCTTACAAGGACAACTTAAAGCACGTCAAGTCTATAAAGGGCGAATACAAGTGGACGTCGGTTGGATCAAAGGGTGATGTCGCGTGGTTTGCAACTGAGCTGTTGTACAACGTGGACACCGGAAAGGACAAGTTTCAGCAACCGGCTCGCTGGACAGGGGTGCTCGAGAAAAGGGATGGTAAGTGGCTTCTGATTCAGTCCCACTTCTCGTTCCCTCCTGAGGAGGAGAGCCCACCCGAAAAACAGTGATCTGCAATGAGAGTTTCTTTTTAGAGGCCAACGCAAATTTAACTCTCCCGACGTCGGGAGAGTTAAATTGGACGGGGCATGCGGACGGCAAAAACTTAAGAAAAGATATCTTGTTATTTCGGGGTATTGTCCAATAACTGGCTCTAGTAGCCGTTAAGAAAATGCAAGTAGAGATGGATTTGTGTACTATATATTATGTAGAGGCAAAAAAATTACGAAGCCGATGCTCCGGACGGAACCATAAGAATTAGTGGAGATCTGGAGCGCACAATTGATAGAGTGGCATCTTAACCACCAGATATTCTTAATAGTCTTTAGATTCATTCTTGCCACGCCATAAGACCGACCCACACCAGGCGATCACCACTGAGATTTCTATAGTAAGGGGTTTACCAATTTAACTTGCGGACAGCAGGTCTGAGTGCCTTTGGAGCTAGATCTGCTGGTCTGCCCAACCAGGCGGCGAAACCGCATATATGCAAACGTCGCACTGTCGAGACCGGAAGTCCCGGATCATAGACCGGGCAAAATCAAATTAATGAGGTGAATAAGATGAAGAAGGTAACGATGGATACGGTGAGTCCAAAAGAAATAAAGACTCACGAGAGCTTCGAAGCTCTGTTTCCGATAAATCCTGAATTGCAGGAAAAGATTGAGAATGACATGAGAGAGGGCACGTACGACCTTTGTCAGCCCGTAATACTTGCCACGTGGACTGGGCAAAAAGAGCCTGTGTGCATTGACGGCCACACTCGGCTGCGGGCCGCCATCAACGTAGGAATTGAGGAAGTTCCAATCTGGATTCATGAATTCGACTCGGAACAGGAAGCAATCGACCACGCCATTAAGCTTCAGCAAAACCGAAGGAACATGACGGATGCGGATATCATGGTCTGCGTAGCTCTATTGGATTCAAAGCGACCTCGGGGTGGAGACCGGAGAAGTGAACAGGCAAAATCAAAACCGAAAAGTGACGGCAATGAAACTTCGAGATCTGCTTCTGCTAAAAAGACCGCTGATAAAATAGGAACAAGCTCACGGAAAGTGGAGAAAGCGAGGACTCTTTTGGACAAGGGAGATCTCGACACCATTGCAGCAGTAAAAAGCGGTCAAATATCGATAAACAAAGCTTATCAGGAGGTACAAAAGAAGTCCGGCAAAAAATCTGGCAAAGAGCCCCCCAAACCTGAGGAAAAGCGATATGCGATTCCTGATGACCTCTATGCGGAACTCAAGGAATTGGGCGGTTCGATTGATGACCATATTGATGTGGCTATTACAGCGTATTTGGATCTGACGGAAGAACAGAGACAACACTGGATGTATTTGGTTTACGGAGAGGAGACCACGAAAGCCGAGGTCGCATAACAAAGCATCAAACAACTAAATTCATGAAACAGATCGAAATGGGGCAGACTTCAACTAACCTCAGAAGGCTGACGATTTCTGCCCCCTTTCCCGCCGTCATTACTTCCATTCATCCATTCAATGCTCGTTCCAGGTCAATTCACAGTAAAATCTCTTGCCTCACATTCCGCGCTTTTTTCCCGAGGGGTTTTGGATAGTTTTTTGTTTCAGCTTTCCATTGTTGGCTCGAATGCGTTTGAACGGGCGATGGACTCCGGTGTGATTCCGCGGGATGAGGCGCTTGAGGCCATTCTTGTGGTCCCTGCGGACAAAGGTATTCCGTGTTGTCCGGAGCCGACCCGATGAACCGGGGAGTTTGCTGCGGAGGGATGTGAGGTCTCATCCGGCCCCTCTTCTCGGTTGTGTCCCGATTGCCCCCTCTGATCCGACGCTGACAGAGGGATTGGTAAAAACAGCCTCCGATAGTCCGAGGATCTGGAGATACCTCTTTTGGATCGGGTCGAGCGGCTCGGCCAAGAATCTGCGTTCATCGGTTCGTATCACAATCACGGAGACAAACTTGGTGGTCATCATAAAGGATGTGGGACGGGAGGTCTGCCGGTTGTTCCAACCGACCACCTTGGAGTCGCTCCCTTTGAGAGAGACTCTCATGGTCCTCTCCATAAGACGCCAGATCATGAGGGCCAACACCAGGATCAGTCCCAAAGCTTCAATGCGGCGAGGAGATTTGAGGAACAGGGCATTGACGATCACGGGATCCTTGAGGAACCCAAAATTCTGCTCTACGGAATGTTGGTCGTGATAGGCTCTGAGAAGCTCCTTTGAGCTGAGTCCTCCGGAGGATTCTTCAGGCTCGTTCGTGATGAGCACGAAGCATCCCGCCTCTTTCCGGGCGCGAGCGATGGCTTGCTCCCTGGGCCTGAGGCTGATCTTGAGCCGGTAGGTAATGCGTTGGATCTTTCGTGTTCCGTCGGCTTTGGGTCTGCCGGTTGCATAGACGGGTTTTTCTTCCACCTGGCCGACCAGCTCATGGAACCGCCCCTTGGGGAGCCGTAAGACGGCAGCCTGTGCATCGGGAGCACAGGCGTACTCGATCTTCTCCTGTTCGCTGGCGACCCGTTCCATTTCTACACGGTCCTTTTCAAGGGTGCGTTCCAGCTTCTTTACTCGGCGTTCGTCGTATGCATCGGAATGAATCACCAAAGCCCTATACCAGACCCCATGCAGATCCACCAGAGTCTCGAACCCATGGTAGTGCGCAGGTTTGCGCTTGGGAGTGGAAGGCTCTTCAGACAAGATTCCCAGATCGTGCCAGCTGTCCTGTCTCACCGCCTTGGCAATGGCCTTGCCACACTCCTTGGACGACGCAGGAAGCCGAGAGACAAAACGAAAGCCGCTTTTCCAATCATCCATCAAGGCAAGATTGTCAGGAGTGATCAGGGCGGAATCCGCCACATAGAGAAAATTGTCCTGTCCCAGCTCGGCCATCCGCTCCACCATCGTGGGGATGAGGTTGCGGTTGACCACCTTGTCCGAGAGATTGCCGTTTTCACACTGGGAGAAGATCGGGATACCTGCGTCCACACACAACAGAGAATGCACCAGCTGCTTGAGATCCGGTCTATGATCTTTGCTGAATCCGAATGTGATCACGAAGGGCTGATCACGAGACTCTTCTCCATACAGGTCATAGTCCCCATACACGCTGTGAGACGTGGTATCGTGGTGAACATGTGTGATGTCCAGATCAAACAGCTTTACTGCACGAAGGGCCACGGCAGAAAGCACCTTGCCTGTCCCCACCTCAAAGATACGATCAAGTGCTCGGCCCACGGCATCGTCGTTGAGTTTCTCCGGAGAAATCGCCTCTCCCAGAAGCAACTCCGTGTCCAGCTTGGCGAACGCCTGGGGAAGCCGGAACAGAGGGCTTCTTCCCGAGAGGGAATCGAGTATGAGCGCCAACACAATTTGACCGTCACTCACCCCTCGTTTCGAGCCACAAAGCCTGTCAACCTCTTCCACCACCCCCAGCGTGCGAGCATAGGCAGAGATGACCGGAAGAAATCTCACCTCGCATGCACGTAGCCGCTCGCCTTCTTTCATGGCCGAACACCTCCTCATGCAGATGTCCAGCCTCTATCACAAAGCCCGACCCCGGACCAGACCCTTTTCACGCAAGCTGAAAAAACTACCCCCTGCGGCTATAAAAAAGTGCGAAACGCGAGTCTTGCGACGCTGAATGTAGTATTTTGTCCCGACCATTTCCCTTGGAAGAAAGATGTAGGAGCTTAGGAGGTCTAAAAGTGTATGTCGTCAGCAGAAGTGGGAATTTTGGGTGGCAGAATTAGCGGAGAGTTTCAGCCCCAGATGATGGTCTTGGGTGTTTCGGTTTAAGTCCCTACGCCGCATGAGAGTTACGTGTTTAAGGCTCTTGCGACGCTCCAGTATAGCTTCTCGTCGGCCAAAGTATACGTCATCAGGGGTCACGTTGCCAAGGGCTTCGTGATAGCGCCCCGTGTTGTAGTAGGTGACAAAACTCGTGATCTCTTGCACAAGATCGTCGGGATACTCCCATACGATCCGGTTTATTTTCTCCTTGCAGGATCGATGATACCGTTCGATCTTCCCGTTGGTCTGAGGGTGATAAGGAGAAGCGAAGATATGGGCCAACCCCTTGGCTTGGAGGTATTCGCCAAAGGGCTTGGAGATGAGTGCTGAACCTCTATCCGAAAGGAGTTTTGCTCGATGTTCCTGTGGTAGACGGTCCATGCCGGTTACTTCACAGGCCAACTCAATGACTTCACTGAACGCATCGGTGTCCATGCTAGGCTGTAAGAGCCAGGCCAGGATCTTGCGGCTGAAATCATCAAGCACGGATATCATGTAATACCATCCCCAGTTCTTCACGAGCAGGTAACTTGCATCAGTCTGCCACATTTCGTTGATCCCCTTTGTCTTCACCCTATACTCAGGTCCTGCAGGAAAGGTCTTTTTCCCAGAGGCCTTGATGAGACCGTTTCGTTTCAGGATACGATAGACGCTAGACTCTGATACGGTGAAATCGTCGTTGTCTGAGATATGGAGGCTGATCTCCCGCGAGAACCATTCGGGATGGTGATCGGCGACCTCTAAAATCCTCTCTTGCTCGTGAGGGAGGACCTCGTTCCACGTCTTGCCCTTGAACGGAGAACGATCACGGAGGCCCTCAATCCCATGTCGTTCAAGGTTCGCCTTCCATCGATAGTACGTGGAAAACGGCACGCCTAGACGGATCAATGCCTCCTTTAGAGTCACTTGTGAGGACTCCACAGCACGGAGAATATCCAGCTTCTCTTCGGGTGTCATCCGGAGGTACCGCACTCTCACATGCCGAGACTTTTTTTGAGCCGTTGGACATCAAGCATGGTCTCAGCGAGCGCCTTCTTAAGTGTCTCGTTCTCGATCTTGAGACGCTCGACCTCCACCCTGGTTGCATCTCGCTTAGTATCGACTGTTAGTCCGTTTTTCCCGGCTTCCAGAAAAGCCTTGGACCACTGGTAGTAAAGAGACGGCGAGATCCCCTCCCGCCTGCACAAGTGAGAGACGGAAATCTCCCCTCGCAGACCCTCAAGCACAATACGAATCTTGTCATCAGCCCTGAATTTCCTCCGGGTAGCTCTCCGGATCTCTGCAACCACATCCCTGGCCATGTCAGCTCCTTTCTCTTCCTGGCCCAAGCCAACTATCCGGAGCCGACAGGCACGTCAAGATCATTAATGGTCGAATCTCAACGTCCCAAACTCTCCACTAACAAAATCCCATTTCGATTCCCATTTTCGCTGACGTTGAACATGGAGATACGAATCGGATCCATTTCTGATCCACAATGTGGACAAGCGTGTCCTTCGGGCATTGGGGTCTCCCTTCTCTAGGTAACACCGGATTTATTGAAATCGGACTCAAGGGGTCAGCTTTTCCGTAAATTGGTTTCTCAGAGAAACTCAATAAAGTGAATGGCCTCCTAGCCTCGCGTAAATGCTCGACAGGGATTTTCTTGAAGGCCAAATCTCGTTCTGATCCGATACCATCCGCAGATCAAAAGGAATCCAAAAAACTTGTTAATTGGTCGGTACACGATCCTTGGGTCCTGAATTTCAAGTTGGGCTCGCCATAGACTTCTGTCAAGAGGATCTCTCTGAAAAACGTGACCCCTGAGAGGTTTCAAGATTCCGAAGCACGTTGGCGACGCTTCAACAAAGGCAGTGTCAAAACAGATCCCTGTGTGGTAACCTGGTAACAACTCTTCGGCAGAGGATGACCTGAAATGAGCGAGCCCCCCGAACGAATTGTAGTCTACGGTGCGTCGTGGTGCCCTGACGCCCGCCGAGCAAGACGTTTCTTCGACGAGCAGAGAGTGGATTACACGTGGATCGACATCGACGAAGACAACGAGGCCCTTGACTTTGTGGGGAAAACAAACGGCGGACAGATCATCATTCCCGTGATCGTCTTTCCTGACGAATCCATTCTTGTCGAGCCCTCCAACTATGAACTCGCCAAAAAGATGGAAGGGCTTTTGGGGGATGCCGATCCTCAAAGCTAATGGTCCTGCGGCCCCACTTGAGCGCTAAGCTTTTATACCTGTCAAGGCCGTTCCGGGGGTCAGTTCATCTTCCAGATAAAAGCGTTGAGGACCCCAGCGAAGCCAACCCAAATCAGATAGGGGACCATCAGCACACCAGCGAGCTTGGACACTTTCCAGAACGTTACGGAAGTTGCCAGAATCGCTAACCACAAGATACCAATCTCGAGAAGTGCCAAACCGGGGCTCCGAAGGCCGAAGAATAAAGCCGACCATCCTGCATTCAGGAGGAGCTGGAGGGCATAGATCGCCAGCGGGCGTTGTCGGCCTCCAGAACCGCGGCGCCAAACGATCCAAGCGGCGATCCCCATGAAGGAGTAGAGGATCGTCCATACGCTACCAATCGTAGCTCCTGACGGAGTCCAAGACGGCTTATCAAGAGAAGGATACCACGAGGCTACTGAGAGATTGGTAAGAAAACCGCCCAGGGTGGCGATTCCAAAAACAATGAGCAGACTCACTACAAGACCAGCTATTTGTCTGAGTTTGTTCATAGATGTATAGGTATTCTCATGGTCCATCGATGAATAACCAAAGGAAACCGCTTGCCATCTACGGTATCGATACTATCCACCGGACTAGACAGGCCAGAAGAATTGTTGCCGAGAGCCCTCCAAGCGAAAGCCCAGCAAACCAAAGCCACTGACGTCGCTTTTCAGTAAGCGCCTTCATGTGAGGCTTTTCCCCGAAAGAGATAGTAGCAGAAGGCGGTGTAGGCAAGCACCACCGGTAGCATAATGACGGTACCGACCAACAGCAGGGATTGGGAAGTCCCTGCCGCTGCTGCCTGTCGAAAGGTGACGCTAAAGGGAACCAACCAGGGCCACAAGCTTACAACCAGCCCAATGTAGCCCATGAGAAAGACCAAGAGGCTCAAGAGGAAGGGGCGATACTCGCTAGTACCGCGCAGATCGCGCCAGATTTGAAAGAATAGGCCGGCGGTCACAAGGGGCATGGGCAGGAGATAGAAAAACATGGGCATACTAAACCAAAGGTTCTTAACATCCGCATTCATCATTGGCATGCTGATGCTGACAATTACCAGGAAGAGGCCGACATAGGCCAGGACGTACGATGCGCTCCTTCGCGCCCATTCCTGGGTGACACCGTCAGTCTTCATCACCAGCCAGGTGGCTCCGAGGAGCGCATACCCGAATACCAACGCAATTCCCGTCATCACGCTGTACGCATTGAGCCAGTCGAAAGATCCACCGGCAAAGCTTCGGCCCTCGACCTGAAATCCGCGAACGAAAGCTCCCAGTATCATTCCTTGCATGAGGGCAGCCAGAAGAGACCCGAAGTGGAAGGAATAGTCCCAGAGGCGGCGGGACCTGGTCGCCTTGAAGCGGAACTCAAAGGCAACGCCTCGGAAAATGAGCCCCAAGAGCATGAAGATCACCGGTATGTAAAGGGCCGGCATAAGAATCGCGTACGCCAGGGGAAACGCTGCAAAGAGCCCGCCACCACCCAGAACCAGCCATGTTTCATTGGCGTCCCAGAACGGCGCGATGGAATTCATCATGCGATCCCTGCATTGATCAGTCGGCGCAAAGGGAAAGAGCACGCCGATACCCAAGTCAAAGCCGTCCAGCAGGACGTACAGAAAGATTGCAGTTCCGATAAGGCCAAGCCATATCAGAGGCAGATCCAGGTAGCTTTCGAAGCTAAACATGGGGTCCTCCTTCTTCTGAGACCAGACCCGTCAACAACGGCGGCTTCTTGACTCCGTGAGCACCGTAGACTTCTTCTTCGGAATCCGGGCCCTTTCGGATGAGTTTCAAAATATAATAGGTTCCGGAACCGAAAATAAAGCCATAGGTGAGAACAAAGGCCGTAACGGACATGGCTATGGGGGAAGCCGCCACCGGCGAGACGGCCTCTGTGGCCCTCATTACTCCGTAGATGATGTATGGCTGCCTTCCGACCTCCGTTACAAACCATCCCGCAAGCACGGCGAGGAAACCGGCAGGGGTCATGGCCATGCACCAGTAGTGAAACCACGTCGCCTCAAACAATTGTTTTTTCAAGTAAAGAACCAGTGCAGTCAAGCCGGTAAGGATCATCAAAACGCCAAGCCCTACCATAATGCGGAAGCACCAAAAGACTACCCACACCGGCGGACGATCTTCTTTGGGCCACGCCTTTAACCCCACGACCTTTCCATTGAGGTCATGGGTAAGAATCAGGCTGGACAGTTTCGGAATCTCGATTGCATACTTTGTCTTTTCAGCTTCCTGATCGGGCCATCCAAAGAGATTGAGGGGCGCTCCGGTCGTGGTTTCCCAGAGACCTTCCATGGCAGCCACCTTGGCCGGCTGATGTTTCAAAGTATTCAGACCGTGCATATCCCCGAAGAGCAATTGCATCGGCGCAACAAAAATGGCCATGATCATTGCCATACCAAACATCACTCGAGCACATTTATGATGACGACCACGCACCAGGTAGAAGGCGCCTATGCCTCCCACAACAAAGGCCGTGGTCAGGTAGGCTGCGGTGACCATGTGGACAAAGCGGTAGGGGAACGAAGGATTGAAGATAACTTCCAGCCAGTTTACAGGATAGAACAGGCCCGCTTCTCCGATTCGATATCCCTGGGGCGTTTGCATCCAGCTATTGGCCGACAGGATCCAGAATGCCGATATGACGGTACCGGCAGCGACAATGATAGTGGACGCAAAATGCATCCGTGGGCTGACCCGGTTCCACCCGAACAGCATGACCCCAAGGAATGAGGCCTCGAGAAAGAATGCGGTGAGAACCTCGTAGCCTAACAACGGACCGAGGACGTTTCCGGCCTTATCCGAGAATGCTGACCAATTGGTGCCAAATTGGAAGGACATAACCACGCCGGAGACCACCCCCATGCCGAATGTTACGGCAAAAATCTTGACCCACATGCGGTATGTCTGTGCATAGGAGGACTCGCCTGTCGAGAGCCATCGCCACTCGAGTACGGCCAACCAACTGGCCAAGCCTATGGTGAAGGCCGGGAAAAGAATGTGAAACGAAATGGTGAAAGCGAATTGGATGCGTGCCAGCAACACCGGATCAAGGTTTTCAATCATTATTTCGCTCCCTTGTTACGAAATTCCTCGTGCATGACCCGAGATGAGGCGAAAAGTTCAAGCCCTGCGAATCAAGATCGTACGGCGCTGTTCTGATGACCCTCCAGTCTTGTGCTTTCCTCATTCAGACGCCTATCGATGGGGCATTTACATCGAAGATTCTCCCAGGCTTTCGCTCCACCATGAGTTGGGGAATCATGGAGTTCTCACCAGAAGCTGGTTCCTGGTTCCCCTTTGAAAGGGCCAACCACATCCTTCGTAATCCAACCGCCGTAGAAATCACCCGGTTGTGCAGAGACCATTTCATCGTCGACATAGCAAGCGTCCATCTTGCTCGGATAGAAAGCAACATGATCCTTTATGGCTTCAAAATCAGATGAAGGCTGGCGATAACACCAGGCGGCACTGTCCGCAGAGCGCTCATCGACCTCTACCGCAAAGTAAGTTGCCTGACCTTTCCATTCGCAGAATGATGTCCGGTCGGTTTGACGGAGGTACTCATGGGCGACGTCTTGCGGCGGGATATAGTAGACTGGAGGGTGGCTCGTTTCGAGGACTCGTTTTGCATGGGTGGATTGCGCCACACAGACGTTGTTGAAAATCACTTTTATTCGCTTTGAAGTGCCGTCAATCCGAGGAGGCCTCGGGTAATCCCAGACTGACTCTTGTCCAGGGCCAGGCTCAACTCTTTTCCTCTCCATTCCTGAATTGTCCTCCCGTACCAAAAAGATTCCCGAGGTCCTGACGGTGGCCTCAGTCCGGCTCAATCCGTCCGGCCTGCCCCTGCGGGTTGGGTTCACTGACGATAGTGCTGCCAAATGCCGATCAAGAACGCCAGTCCATAGCATGGTTCTTATCAGGTTCGTCCAAACAAGCTTCCGTATGACGTGCAGATCCTTGCCGCCGCGTTGAAGTTGGACATGGCACGGAACGGAAAGACCAAATGTGGAAGCCCAGCACATGGAAATCAGTCCGGCTGAAAGCATGGTAAGGAAGGAAGAATCGTAGTAGACCAGAATCCCAACACTGATTGCCTGTCCGCACAGCAATGGAATCACGAAGAAAGCTATACGCCTGGTGTATGTTCGATGCCATGCCACAAAGACATTCTCTTCTATGTGCTCAAAGCTCGGATACATGATAGCTTGAGCCAACCACACTACGATTACGATCCCTAAATCAAATAAGTTCCTCGCAATATGGAGCTGCTCCATGGCTGTTTCTAGTTCTCTTTGGGGTCCGGTTCCTACGAGAATCGGTCTACAGGAGATCCTTCAATGCTTCGTCGATAGTAGGGAAGTCGAAACGGAAACCATTGTCCAGGAGAACCTTTGGAATGGCTCGCTGGCCTTCAAGGATAACCGATCCGAATTCACCCAACACAAGCTTTATCATAAAGGATGGCGCAGGCATGAACGACGGTCTTCCAATCGCTTTTCCAATCGCCTTGCCAAGGTCTACGTTCCTTACTGGGAAAGGGGCGGAGAAGTTCACGGGGCCTCGAATATTCTCATGTTCTATAAGAAACAGTTCGGCTCGACAGAGATCCTTGACGTGCATCCAGGGAACCCATTGCCGCCCGCTGCCAATAGGACCACCGGCAAAGAACTTGAAGGGTAGGACCATCTGAGTAAGAGCGCCGCCACCCTTTCCCAGGATTATCCCGAACCTGGTAGTAAGCACTCTGACGCCCTTCTCCTCTGCCTTGTAGGCTTCCGCTTCCCAGTCTCGAGCGAGATGAGAAAGGAAGTCCGAACCCGAAGGGGCGCTCTCGGAGAGCTCTTCATCCCCTGTAGCACCGTAAATCCCTGCCCCGGAGGTATTGATCAGGGTGATTTTCCTTTCAGCATCAGAGGGAATCGCTTCCACCAAGTAGCGCGTAGTGAGGATTCTCGTATCTCTGAGAAGCTTCTTGTACGCGTCATCCCATCTCTTGAACACGGAAACTCCGGCGAGGTTGATGAGCAGATCGAAATTCAACATTTCCTCTTGCCATGGCCCAGGCTTGGTTGCGTCCGCGGCAAGTGTCTTCACCGCGGATGGGAACCGCGCTCCCCTGTCCGGCCTTCTCGCCATGATGGTTACGTCAAAGCCTTTTTCTATAAGGAACGGAGTGAGATGAGACCCTACAAAACCGCTGCCTCCGACGATCAGTGTTTTCATTTCCTGTTCACCTCCAGATCAGTTAGAGAGAAGCCCAATCAAAGCTCGCCGAAAATCACCGCGCAATTCCGGATTCGCGAGAGCAAGTCCATTCCTGATTGGTTCTCCATCCGGCTTGGCTCCATCAGACGTGATTCCTGAGTTGCAGCTCCAAAGGATGAGGATGCAAAAAGAATTGCTCCTTTAGATACGGCTCATCGTATTTCCGCACATAGTGCGACAGTAAGGTGACCGGCACAATGAGGGGAATGTGCCCCATGCGGTAGTTCTCGATTGTCTCCACCAGCTCCAGCTTCTCGTCAGCGGCAATCTGTTTCTTGAAAAATCCCATCACGTGGAAAAGGACGTCAGTGTTTTTCCGCCGCGTAGTCTTCAATCTGAGCGCATCCATGAGCAGCCGCTGATACTGCACCCGGAAGTCATCCAAAGAATGGCTTTTGATACCAGCAATCATTTTCCCCATTTGCCTCATGTGCTGGGGACTGTGGGCCATGATGAGAAGCTTGTGCCGCGTGTGGAATTCCACAAAACCTCGCCTCGTCGGTTTTGGGGAAAGGCTCTCCCTCCATCTCTTCAGGACGAATATTGCCTCAATGAAATTTTCCCTGAGTTTGGGATCGTGAAGCCTTCCCTCCTCTTCAACCGGGAGCAAAGGGAAGTGTTCCATGAAGGCACGGGCAAACATGCCGATTCCACGATTCGAGGGCATCCCCTGGTCCGAGTAGACCTTCACCCGTTCCATTCCGCTGCTGGGTGATCCCTTCTTGAAGATGAAGCCGTAGAGATCAAGCTCCTCCAATTCCGAGACTTTCTTTGCGCACCACCCCAGCATCCGATCCGTGTGATCCTGTTTGGTGTTGCTGGTGATCAGGCGTGGTGACTCCGGATCTCCCACGAGGCGCATCGCTTCCCTCGGAATTGGGAGCCCGCACTCGACCTCTGGACAAACCGGAAAGAATTCAACATATTGGGACAGGGTGTCCGTGATGAACGGATCCCGGCTGTGTCCACCGTTGTAACGGACATTTTGGCCTAGGAGGCACGCGCTGACTCCGAGCTTGATCCGCTCTTCCATGGGGTTTGTCATCCTTCATCAAGAAATTCGCCGAATCCCTCGGCAAGCAGCGAACAATCATCCAGAATTACCGCATATCTTGGCCTGTGGGTCAAGGACTGCGTCCGAAACTCAGCGGATCGGCTGATAGAAGAATGTGATTTCAGGGCCGCAGTGTGACGCAAGTTCCCGACTTCCGAATTCAGAAGTGCAACGAGGCAGAGGGAAAACCCTCAGGGTGATTATGTCCTCTACTGGATGATTGCCAACCGGAGAACTCATTGGAATTTCAGTCTCCAACGGGCAGTCGAATGGTCGACCCGATTGAACAGGCCGCTCGTGATCATGGAGGCTCTTCGATGCGGCTACCAATGGGCATCTGACCGGCTTCACCGTTTCGTGATGGAGGGAATGAAGGACAATGCGGCACGGCTTGAGAATACCGGAGCATTCTACTATCCGTACCTAGAACAAGAGTCGGCTACAGGCAAAGGCCTTTTGAGAACATTGGGGCAGAGGGCCTGCGTCATTGTAACCGATGATTTCCCGGCTTTCTTCTTGCCCCGTATGGTCGCTGTCGGCAGCCCGTCAGGTTAGCATCCTCATGGAGAAAGTGGACTCGAACGGGCTCCTGCCGATACGGTGGACGGAACGAGTTTTCTTGACTGCTTTCTCATTCAGACGTTTCCTTCAAAACAACATCGAGCCCCATCTGCACTCATTTCCAAGCGCCTGACCCTCTCGCCGAAGGTGTTCGGCCATTCAATGCTCAGCTCCCGGGACAAATACTTGAGCGATGGCCACCGGCTCACGATATCCTCGAGTCCCTGCATGATGGTTCTTTGGCTTCCTTTCCTATTGACCACTCAGTCCCTCCATCTGCCCCGCCGCGGGGGAGAGCGTGCAGCAAGTCGAACCCTGGAGGAGTTTCTCAAAGAGGGCCTCGATCGATACGCTGATTGCAGAAACCATCCTGACGACGATGCCACGAGCGGCCTCTCAGCCTATCTGCATTTTGGTCACATCTCAGCCCATCAGGTGTTTCAGGAGCTAATGGATCATGAAGGATGGTCCAAGAATAGGATTTGGCCGGGCGGGCGAGGACAGCGTGAGGGTTGGTGGGGCATGAGTGGGAGTGCCGAATCCTTTCTGGACCAGCTCATCACATGGCGCGAGCTTGGCTACAACATGTGTGCGCATATGCCCCTTTATGACCGATACGAATCCCTTCCGGCTTGGGCACAGGAGAGCCTGGACAGACACAGGAACGATTCCCGACCCTACCTGTACGGCCTGGAGCGGTTCGAGAACGCCGAAACCCATGATCCACTATGGAACGCCGCACAAATGCAACTGAAGCGAGAAGGGCAGCTACACAATTACCTTCGCATGTTGTGGGGCAAGAAGATTCTCGAGTGGTCACGATCGCCGGAGGATGCACTGGATATTATGATCCACCTCAACAACAAGTATGCACTTGACGGTCGGAATCCCAATTCCTTCACGGGGATCTTCTGGATCCTGGGACGGTACGACAGACCCTGGGCACCCGAGAGGCCCGTGTTAGGAAGGATCCGGTACATGTCCTCAGAAAACACACGCAGGAAGCTTCGGGTGAAGGATTACCTACGGAAATACTCGGAATAAGCTTGTTCTGGAATCGACATCGTCAATCTTGTCCCGATCCATCGGGCCGCCAATGGATTTTTGTGCAATACGATCGGCTCAACGATTCCATGGGACTTTGAGCCAAGAAAGCTCACGAAACCTGGGTGGGGTACTCATCGAGAATGGTTAGGAGATCGTTTATGGGACTCGCCCGATCATCTTTTCTCATCTATGAGACTGGCAATATTATGGGTGCCTGGTATAAAATCAAGACGGAAAACACTATTCCGGAGGCCAAGAAGGTCCTGGGACCTCTCAGGCGAACCTTTTTAGGGGAGGGGGTATAAGACCTCGATTCTGTGAAGCCTCCAACCAGAATTCGACAACTCGTGTTGAAATCGCGAGTGCGCACTACGATAATCTAAAGGGGAAAACCCAGAAGGACGGACCAACGATAACCATTTCAGGAACCAATAGGTTTGATTGACGATAGGAGGATCAGATGAAATTGCCACAATACATTACGACCGAGGAAGTACAGAGGGTGTGCCGTGAACTCGGTATCCGGGACTGGACGTCGCTTACAGAGGCTGCTGTCCCCGTTGAAGAGGCAAGGATCATCCAAGCTGAAGTTGGGGCCGAGGCAGCTCACGTGACTGCTGACGAGTTCCGCCGCGGATTGGAAGTCGAACTGGAGCACGGATTGCAGTTTCCCGATGCGAATGTGACCAACAATCATCCTTTGTTGACGGGAAAGATCGTGTTGGCCCATCTCAAAGAAACCCTGGACTATTACTCAAGGCTTGAGGTAGCTGAACTGGAGGGTGATATTCTGAACGCACTCTCCAAGGGTGACCTGGCCAAGGTCGCGGAAAAGTACCGAAAGCTTATCCACGCGCGCGTGGCACTAAACTCGAGTGAAGTTAGCCGACTTTAGTTTGGTGGCCGCTCCGGAACATCGATAGCCAATTCGACAGTGCCAAAAAGGTCCCGGTGACGCCGGGGAGGCATCAAGCCTCAGGCCCACGCCGCTCCTGCCGTTTCACAAGGAGGATTTGTAGGCTGTGCAAAAAGCAATCAAACTCGAGACAGAAATCAGGAACCTGTTGGCCTCACAAAAATTTGCTGTCCTATCGACTCAGGAGCAGGATCACCCATATTTGAACCTGGTGGCGTTCGCCGAGGCCAGCGACCTCCGAACCATCCTGTTTGCTACAACGAGGGGCACAAGAAAGTACGGGAACATATTATCTAAGTCTGGTATTGCCCTCCTCGTTGACAACCGGTCTAACGACGCAGCGGACATCCGCGAGGCCATGGCCGTGACGATCATCGGGAGCGCCTGGGAGGTCCCCGCCTCAGAGAGAGAAGGACTGGATAGGGCTTATCTTGGAAAACAGCCGCATATGAAAGAGTTCTTGTCCTCTCTATCCACAGCGCTGATCAAGGTTGATGTGGAATCCTACCTCCTCGTCAGCCGTTTCCAAGACGTGACCATACTGAATTTGAAACCATGACTCTAGGGTAATACGGCCACCACTGGCGGCTTGCCCGCTATCGTTATCATTTGTTGATCCTTGGATATCCTAGCATCAAAGGACTTCCTTGAGTGCCAGCTTCGCTGCGAGGTGTCCGCACATTCCATGCACTCCGCCACCCGGCGGCATTGAGGACGAGCAAATGTAAAGGCCCTTTACAGGCGTGGAATATGCTCCCCACCGTCCCAAAGGCCGGACGAATAGCTGCCGGAAACTCTGCACTCCACCTGCTATATCCCCGCCGATGTAGTTAGCGTTGTATGCCTCCATTTCTGCCGGGAGACATCGTATGCCTGGCCAGTACACGACTCCTGAATCCAGGGGCAAAGCGCTCCACCTGGTCTTCAATGCGGTGAGGTCATGTCCACCGTGCACCCATTGGGAACATGACAATACCCCCAGGCCGTGTGCATACCGTCGGGGGCACGGCTCGAATCGAAGAGGCTTGGCTGTGACAGGAGCACGAAAGGTTTCTCGGGAAGAACACCCCGCCAGACATCCAGTTCCGCAGCGGCGATTTCGTCCAGAGTGCCACCCAGGTGGAGGGTGCCTGCCTGTGAGCAACGGGGATCCCTCCATGGAATGGGGCCATTGAGCGCCCAATCCACCTTGAAGACCCCCGACCCGTAGCGGTGCCTTTGGAGTCGCTCCAGATAGTCGGACGGAAATGTTGAGCCGGCGATCCGAGCCAGTTGCATGGGGGTGACGTCGAAAAGAAGAGCCCGCGTGGTGGGCAGATCAGTCATGGACGAGACCGGTGCGCCAACTTTTATCGTTCCACCCAGAGACAGGAGGTACGAGGCAAGAGCGGCTGCAATTGCCTGCGAACCACCCTGGGCGATGGGCCATCCAACAGCATGGGCCGACATAGACAGCATGAGCCCGAAACCCGCGCTCGACGGATGCTGTAAGGGAAAGATCGCATGAGCGGAATTCCCTGCAAAAAGGGCTTGAGCCCTGCCCCTTTTGAACCAAGACCGCGCCAAGCCCACCGCGGACCGCATGGCACGGGCGCCAAACCGAAGAAGTGGGAATGGATTGCGTGGAATTCCAAGAGGTTTGAGCAGCTCGGGGATGAGCTCGTCCCAGTCCCGAACGGCAGGGCCGATGAGTCGACGATAGCGGTCCGCGTCCTGACGGAGGCCTTCTGCCGTTGCTTCCAGCGATCTTTCGAGAAGCACGGCAGATCCGTCATCCAAGGGGTGTGCCAGGGGAACCGGTGGATGGATCCACTCAAGGCCATGGGCTCCAAGATCGAGTGAGCGAAAGAAGGGTGAAGTCAGGGCCAGCGGATGAATAGCCGAGCACACGTCATGGCGAAAACCGGGCAGAGTAAGTTCTTGAGTGCGCGTTCCGCCACCAATGGTGTCTTTGGCTTCCAGGAGAAGAACGGACTGTCCTGCCTGCGCGATGGTTATTGCCGCGGCCAAGCCATTGGGACCAGAGCCCACTACCACGGCGTCGTATTCTAATTGAGAAGGCATGCAATCTGCCTCCAGAAAGTCTTCCTACCCGTTCCTGAACCATCGCTTTGGCTCGTGGATCAGAGTTCTGATCTGGGCATTGTAGTACACATTTCCGATTTGGTCCCACCGCAAGCTTGTATCAACACACTCTTGTTCGAAGGCAATGTCGGCAGGAACTCCAAAATACAAGGCAAGCGATGTAAGAACATGGGTCCATATTCTCGTCTGAATCTTGGATCCGACCAATCGAAACGCGGTCTCATAAACCGGGTCGCTGGCTCGGGCCAATCCAAATATCTGGACGACCGTGCCCCTACTCCCCTCATACGCGCTGAAACTTACGAATCCGCATTCCGGATGTCCTTGCGGCGTATTGAATGTGAACGAACGCTCGTCCGCATAGAGGATCATAACGCCGGTGGATACGGGCCCCCCAGGCGTGGAAGAATTGATGAGGACGATCTCTCCTGCCTGGATGCCTCCAGGAGAAGGGTAGAAGCGGTTGAAAGATGGCTGGAAGCTGGGGAAGTGCGCCTTGAGAGCCGCAATCGCCTCTTCAGGTGATATGATGGGATCACTGATGCGAAGATGGAAAACCTTCTGGCACAGCGGGCCAAACCCGTTGACAGGACCGACGGCTCGTAGGCCATTTACGTTGAGATTTCTCGCTTCCTTCGGCATTTCGGGCACAAACAACTCGGAAACAGATCTGGCCCAGCTTGTCAAATTTACCAGGACGCCAGATTCCTCCGTAGCCTGAACTGACGACTGCTGTCCTGAAACACCTGCAGCCGCGAGCGCATCAGTTTCACTTGCGTGGACCTGGATTGCCTGATCGAGCTCAGTAACCCTGAAAATCTGACGAAGGTCTTGGCTGACTGCAAAAGCCGAAAGATGTTGTCCCTTGTTCTTGGCACGAGCCGAGAGCTTCACTAGCATGCTTGCACCAAGGCCATTCATGCTGCGAACTCGCGTGCAATTGAGAATCAGGTGCTTGGGATCCTTGGAGTCATTCCAGGCATATGCAGCCATTATGGGGCGTTCATCGTGGTTCATGAGATCTTCGGGAAGATCAATGACGCACGCCCAGTCACCCATGTAAATTGCATTCATCCGGAGTTGTTCGTGGGGCCTTGGATTCAGCCTCTATGACCACATCGATCCTTGCCGTCTTATTCTCTGAACAGCTGCAGGCTGGTTTCGGTCAGACGATCTCTCGCCAGACTTAGTCTGTTTTCCAATCCCGGGAAGAAACGAAGCGCTGTATTGACAAAGAAACTGCTCCCCATCTTGTCGAGAAAGGCAAGCTGGCTGGCTCGGCCCACGAGCGCCTGGGCATACGTTGGGTAGGCATGAGTGACAAGATTGAGCTTTTGAAGCGGCTTCTTCAAAGCCCTGATCACTTGAGCCTCGTGAATGACTTCCGCCGCGGCTTCGCCCAGGATGTGGGCTCCGATGAGCCTCCCTCTACCATCGCAGAGGAATTTCGCCAACCCTGTCGTGGTTCCGTCTATCAATGCCCGGCGCATACTTGCGTAATCAAACCTGTACACTTTGAGCTTGTGTCCATGCTTCGCATGTGCTTGTGCTTCCGTAAGTCCCAGGAAAGCCAAAGTTGGTTCTGTGAATATCACGTACACACTGTTCCGGTAGTCGACCTTTTGTTTTATAGGAAGAATGGCGTTCGTTGCCGCGACGATTCCCTGATACTCGGCCATGGAGGCCAATTGGTCAGGACCAACGATGTCTCCGCAGGCGTAGATGTTTGGAGCGGATGTCCGGAGGGTCTTGTCCGCAATAATACCCCGGGGACTGCAATTCACGCCTGCCTTGTCCAGGGCTAGCTCCTCAAGATCCGGCCTTCTCCCGAGAGCTACGAGAACCCGGTCCGCTTGGACCTCGCCGAGGTGCCCATTTCCCTGCTCATAGGCCAGGACGACCTTGCCTTGGTGATTCCTTAGGCTTTTCGCCTTCGTCCCCGGCATCAACCGTATTCCGTCGGCTTCTAAGGCCCGAAGCAAGTGATTGACCAGCTCTCGATCTGCTCCAGGGAGAAGTCGCGATCCCATTTCCACAATTGTGGTTTCTACGCCGAGTCCGCCCGAAGGCTGATCCATACTCAAGACCATCTACACCTCCACCAAGGATGATGAGCGATTTTGGGAGGTCGTCCAGTTCGTAGAGCGTCTCGTTCGTCAGGTAGTCGATGTCGCTGATGCCCGAAATAGGCGGAATGAGGGGACGGGTTCCGACGGCTATGACGAAATTCGAAGCCGAGATGGTTCGACCGTTCACCTCGATGTGGTGTCGGTCGACGAACGACGCGGCCCCGGAAAGCATGTGTAATTCCAATATGCTCAAACGTTTCTGGAACATCCTTCTCATAGGCCCTCTTCACGACAGACCTTATGTGAGCCATCACGCTGCGGCTGTCCACGGTTGTCGTATCACCCGAAATCAAGCCGAGAGAGACTCAGTCGTGAAATCTCCCGGTTTGTGTGGCTCAACCGGATGAGCGTTTTGCTGGGAATACACGTGAAATTGGTGCAGTTCCCTCCGACTTTCCTTTTCTCAACTACCGCCACACGCTTGCCCAGACCATTGGCGGTTACTGCGGACACCATTCCCGCGATACCGGCGCCTATCACAATCACATCGTAATCATAGGAATGTGCCATACCGGTCCCCAACTCTTTCACGTCAGCCCTCTTGACGTCCAGGATGTCATCTTCCCGACACGCCCCACCGCGAAAAATCCAACCAAGACACCGGTTTTTGTAGCTTCATCGTCAACTGCCACTGCCGATCAGGGGCAAGACCTTGTCGATGGTGAAGAACACGACGTGCCGTGTGAGCTGCTCCGTGAACATGGAATAGTCGCATCGCCGGCAAATGCTCGCTATCAACTCGTCGTTGGTCTCCTCTCGGAGCTTGGTGAGGTACAGCCTCTTGCCCGCGTATCCTGGTCCGGACTGAATGAACAGGTAGGTAGCATGAGGGTTGGTCTGGAGGTTCGCGTGCGACAGCCGTTCCCGCATGATGAACGCTATCGTGTTCTCGTCGAAGAAGTGGGGTCTGGCGTACACAGCGGCATCAACTTTGCCGGAAGAATCAGCAGTGGCCAGAACACCGTAACCCTTTGTGTTGTCAAAGTAATCGCTGAGATTCATCTTTCACCTCTTTCACTTTCTAGGTCAGGCCTCTCGGGTGGCCCGTATTCCGAGCAGTCGATTAACATTAAGAATAATCATCCCCAGAGGGTCGAGTAAAGGGGAATCGTTGGATGACCTTGCCAGACTCCACCTGAGTTATTGGCCTGTCCTACCAACCATGGCGGTTCATAGGTCACATAGACCGGTCACGTCATCGCCCGAGAATGAGAAGGGCTTAGGGATCGAACGGAGCAGTGGTCGCGGTCTCTCTTCCTCGACCGAAGCCCCTATCAGATCTTACAGCCGCATGCTATCATAGCCTTGAACGGAACGGTAGGATGGCTGGGTAGGGCCTGGAGGGACCTTCCCAGGCCCAGAGTAAACTACATAAGATTTAGGAGATCTGCAGCACGTTCCTAGGGAGACGCACAGTGAGGCTTCCACTTGTAGTATTTGGTTTGGCCTTGGTCGCCATTGTGGTCACTGCCGCCGGAGCCGGGGTCGGAGTCCCCAAAGTCCGTTATTCGTCCATGCCCGAATAAACCGAACTGTGTTTCCTCACGGGCTCCAGAAGTCAGCACTTTCGGAACAACTCGGAGCATGCCATCCTTCAGATCCAGGTAAGCCAAAAATAATCATAGGATATCTTTATTCTTTTTTCATTCCCCTGGGAACCTCCCAGGTCCTGAGAGGTCTCAACAAGCATATCAAGATACTCACCTTTGATCCCTAAGATAATTCTATTTTATTCAAGAGATTCCTTGTCTTTCATTTCAGGACCATAACGAGATCTACGACTGCACTCTGGTAAACAGGAACGCCTGTGCAGCGGGCATTTGCCCAAATTAGCTCTCAGGAACTTGAGAGCACAGTAATTATCGACTTGTAAGGAAAAGAAGGGGCGGCGTTGAAGCTTCAGGCTCCCGCTCCGTCCGAGGAGGCAACATGTCAAACGGAACAACCAAACCCAAACCACGGCCTCGATCCGTGGAGGAATGGAGAGAGAAAAGAAAGAAAAGATATGGAAACGGCGGAGGCAAAGGCGGGTTCAGAATTCTGCCCCGCCAAGGTCTTGGACTCCGATGCGTTCAACGAACTGAGCAAATCAGCAAAGCTCGTCTTGATCCTGAGTCTGGACCAGCTCGATTACTGGCTCAAGAAGAAGCATAAGGGACAGCCCAAACGGGACTCCACCGTAGGCCCATTGCGCAACGACGGGCGCTTTTCCTTGCCGAACAACCTGCTCAAGGAACGCGGGATCAATGGCTCGGATACCATTGCCAAGGCCAGACGAGAGCTTGTGGCAGCAGGATTCTGGGAGACCGTCGAAACAGGAACGCTTCAGCAGTCTGGCGTATTCAGATGGTCAGATAATTGGGTTACCTACAACCAGAGAAGCATTCATGATCGAATGAGTATGGCGACGCATGCAAAGGCACCCGGGTACTGCCATTACCCGAACATAGAAAGATACAATGAAGCTCGGCAAGCCAGTGCAACGGATCTCCAGTACTCAAAGATTATTACTGCTCAGGAAGATAATGCTATCAACCCGGAACCGGAATTCCCTGTTCAACTAGAGCTATTTGCTGAACTCGCTGCTTAGAGCATTACCTTGTTGCACCTGTACCGGGCGCATGGGGTAATGGAATATTAAGTTTAAGTGTGAAAATCCAAGCGTGAGATCCCGTACAGTAAGTGTGAAAATCCAAGCGTGTAAGTCCGAGGTGCTTTGATTTTCCAAGCAGTTTGACCCTTTTTGCTTGGATTTTCACAGTGAGAAATGAATTTCGTGGTCAGACAGCTCGACAGTGGCCTGAGCATTGGACTCACAGGAAGCCGTCACCTTATCTCCCCTAGGAAAGTTCTTGCTTGTGGCCTGAGATTCGTTCTCAAACGCACTGAGATCAAATTGGCCTGCCCCCCGTATTATGTACCACTTGTTAAGTTAGAGGTATAGTACCTTGACCTCCTGGGATAGGTGAAGGATCTCCTGGTGTAGTATGGAGGATCCACGTTGTGAGTATAGCCTCAGGAGCAGGCGGGCGGTAGTTCAATGAGCTGTGAGGTCTGAAGGTGTTGTATTCCATTCGCCACCGTTCGATGAGCACTTGGGCCTCCCTGAGGGTGTAGAAGATCTCTCGATCCAGTAATTCGTCTCTGAGTTTACCGTTGAAGCTTTCGCAGTAGCCGTTTTCCCAAGGGCTGCCGGGTTCGATATACAGGGTTCGTACCCCTGTGTTTTCAAGCCATTGGCGCACAGCCTGGGCGGTGAATTCCGAACCGTTATCTGATCTGATGTGCTCAGGTGGACCGTGGGTCACGAAGAGATCCGTGAGGCAATGGAGCACGTCATCGGCGCCCAGTTGTCGTTCGACCACAATGGCGAGGCTCTCTCGACTGAATTCGTCGATAACCGTCAGTATCTTGATTGGACGACCGTCGTGAGTGCGGTCTGCCATGAAATCATAGGACCAGACATGATGGCGATGGGTGGGTCTGAGCCTGACACAAGACCCATCGTTGAGCCAGAGACGTCCGCGTTTGGGCTGCTTCTTAGGAATCTTCAGCCCCTCCTGGCGCCAGATGCGTTCCACCCGCTTATGATTGACCCGCCAACCCTCTCGTCTGAGCAATGCCGTAATCCTGCGATAACCGTACCGCCCATACCGTTTGGCAAGCTTGACAATTTCTTCTCGGAGCCTCTCTTCTGCCTCTGTCCGTTCGGGCATGAACCTCTGAGTTGACCTCGGCTGGCCCACTACCTCGACATGCACGCCTCTCCGATACTCGCAGCTCCTTGCGTAGGTGGAAAACGCATCTTCGACGCCGCTCGGGGCTTAGTAATTTCCCTCAAGCGCCTCTCTCAAAATAAGCTTGTCCAGAGTCAAGTCGGCAACCGCCCGCTTCAATCGAGCATTCTCCTGTTCAAGCTCCTTCAAACGCCTGAGCCTGGGATACCTTCATACCGCCATATTCTTTCCTCCAGCGGTAATAGGTCTGCTCGGTAATCCCCAACTCTCGGCTCACTAGCTTGACGCTCTTCCCCTGAGAGAGATGAACCTCAGCCTCCCGAAGCATCCTGATGATCTGTTCCACTGTAAAACGATTCCGTTTCATTCTGACCTCCCTATTTGGCCCAGGTCTTACTCTATACTAACTTAGAACCTGGACCAGTTTTTGGGGGTCAGGCCATTTTTTTACTTTTTGCACGATCCGCGGACGAGCGTGTCATCAGCAGAAATGGGAATTTTGGCTGGCAGAATTAGCGGAGATTTCCTGCCCCAGAGGATGGTCCTATAGTTCTAGCATATCCTCGGGATCGTACAACATCCGCCCAAATCATCTGGCAAGGAGTCTATGTCCTCGATGGGGGGCAAGGCGGCGTATTCCAAAGACTCTAATCGTTCAATCTCCAGGTGCACTTTGCACGGCCTACATGGACAACGATGAGTGTGAAGGTCATACATTCTGAGCCTCTCCTTTTTTTATGGGTTTAAGGTGCAGCACCATCGCTTTTTGAATATTGCGGCGGCACCTTAGCCTCCCAGGGCCTTCGATTCCCTCCCCAAGGTTGTCGGTATGTATTGCTGCCACGTTCGTTTGTAAAGGAAATTTAGGGGCTGTGGCAAAATAGTCCGGGAGGGCCAAAACCTGGCGGTCGCGTCAGCTACAGGGTAGGGCGGGTTACCGACAGTAAGAGTCAAATGCCGTAGGGGTTATCTGTCGAAATAATTGGAGTTCCTTTGGTGGAACCACTCTCCTGATAGGCGCTGACCGTCGACGGCGAGGTGGCCTCGATCAGGATCTGGTTCAGCTGTCCGTGTGTCCGACGAGGTAGTCCTGCCGTCGTCAGCGGCAGCAGCACGATGCTGTCCTGGTCCCGGAAGCCGTTCGAGCCCTTGGACTTGAGCACGCCTTCGACCGTGTAGTCGACGCCGTTCAGCTTGAGCTTCTGTCCGAGCGGGTCGCCGCCGCCGAACAGGTCCTGCGCGATCGTCGTGCCGATGACGAACACGAACTGAACGAAGCAGAGGACATAG
>CAVUIT010000010.1:0-317103 GCA_963741625.1 uncultured delta proteobacterium | reverse complement strand
AGCACAGGAATTCCGGCCTTTTCGACTATATGCCGATAACGAGGCACCATGAGTTCATGAAAATCTTCAGGAGAAATATACGTGCGGCCTTTGAATGCGACATCGTCGCCCATCAATATTAGATCCGCGCCAAGTTCTGCTCCGCGAGCGGCGATTTCAGCGAACCACCTGGTTCGCTCCCATAACAGGTCCTCTATAAGACTCCGGTCATCCATGTACAAGTAGAAAAAGTCTTCGGAAACCGATACTCTCAAGAGTCAGGCCGAACGGCCCAGTGTGGCTCGTGAGGCAAAAGGCTTTGTCAGGTCTTTTTTCTATGGCGGCCCTTGTCTTGGTAGGGTCCATTCGCTCGTCCAGCTTCAAGTCTGGTATGTACCGCTCGATGTCTTCTTTCTTCCTTATCACTCCATTGGTGTAGGATCCTCGCGTCCAGAGCCGTCCAAATTCGTCGATACCGTTCCATCCGCCGTATGTTCCGCCGCTCGTTTGTTGATCTTCTGCTATGTCCTGAGTAAGCCCTGCATTCAATGGCACTCCTTGGCACCAGTTTTGACAGTAAATCGGATGCACGTCCAAACCAAGAATGTCATAGGTGCGACCCAGGCTCCCTCCGCCGATCTCTATAATAAGTTTCGGATCGATCCCGAACGTCAATGTTGGGACGCGATCTGGGATTTGACCCTGGAGTGTGGCTAAGACTCTTTGCTTTGAAGTCATTTCTTGCATGTTTCTTTTCTCGTTCCGAGCAGATTTCCCGGCTCTTGAACCGTCAGAAGTCCTTCTAGCGACCAATGTATGCTTTGACGACCTCTTCATCGTTCAACACTGCGGCCGGATCTCCTTCGGCTATTTTTGTCCCGAAATTAAGCACGACTACTCTATCAGCCAGATCACCCACCAACTGCATGTCGTGCTCGACCCAAATCATCGTTATGCCGAGTTCGTACTTGATTCTCAGAATGAATCGGGCGAGGTCCTCCTTCTCCTGCCGGTTCATTCCTGCGGAAGGTTCATCCAACAAAAGAATTTTCGGTTCCATGGCCAATGCCCTTCCCAGGCCCACTATCTTCTGAATGCCGTATGGCAAGCTGGAGGCTCGGCTCTTTCGATATTTCTCCAGCTCGAGGAATTCGATTATCTTCTCGACAACCTCGCGCTGTTCGATTTCTTCCCTGATGGTCTTGCTCCAGAAATACCCATTAGAAAGAATCCCTCGCTTCATTTTCGTGTGTCGCCCTACCAACAAGTTGTCCAGAACCGTGAGATGTCTGAACAGCTCGGCATGCTGAAAACTGCGGGCAATACCATGCCGGGCTACTTCATGAGAATGGGCTCGGGCCAAATCCAATCCGTCGTACAAAATGCGACCGTTTGTAGGATGATAAATCCCGCTGACGCAATTGAGGGCACTGGTCTTTCCTGCACCGTTTGGACCGATGACGGCCACCAGATCGCCCTTCGGAACGGTGAAAGATATAAATCGTAGAATCGCCTGATTCCCAATTGAGAGCGTTACGTCCTCCAATGTCAAATGCGCTGTTTTCTCAGCCATACCATCTTCTCGTGCGGCGATACTGCTTGACTGCCCGATAACTTTTGTGTGACTCACGATCTCCTGAGCCTAGGTAAAACTCCCGTATGTCCTCATGGCTCTTGAGCCTTTCTGGTTCTCCTGAATAGACGATTCTTCCGTTTTCTATCACGTAACCGTAGTCTGCAATTTCCAGGGCAGCCACAGCATTTTGTTCCACGAGGAGGACAGCCACCGCCCGATCATCCCTAATTTCTTTGATAACATTCATCAAATCTTTCACCACAATAGGGGCCAATCCCAGCGACAGCTCATCTATCAGCAACAAGCGTGGCCGACACAACAGCGCGGCTGACAAGGTCAACATTTGGCGCTCTCCCCCGCTCAGATAACCCGCAAGGCGCCTTTTCAATTTACGCAAGGCCGGAAAATAGTCGTATATCGCTGCCGTCATGTCCTTCTTCAGCGAACCCTGCTCTTGAACATGACCGCAGAGTTCAAGATTCTCCTCTACCGTCATGTTATCGAACACCTTATTGTGTTCCGGAACGAGGACTATTCCCTTCCTTGTGATTGCGCTCGGAGGTTTTCCTTGTATCTTCTCACCTTGAAATTCGACAAAACCATCCGAGACCTTCGCGTCGTCGATACCAAGAAAACCGGATATGGCCCTTAGTGTGGTGGTTTTGCCCGCTCCGTTTGTTCCCAACAGGACCACGATTTGATTTTCCATCACTTCCAAAGAGATGCCCTGTACGGCCGTACAAACGTTGTGGTAAACTACTTCCAACTTTTCGACCCGGAGCAATGGGGAGTCTCTTTTGAGAGTCATTGATCTAGCCTCTCTGAGTCCTGTACTTAAAAGGCCAAAGAAGGAAATAGTCCCTTATTCTCGTCCAAAGGCCCACCAATCCCGTGGGCTCCAGTATGAGGAACAGTATCATGATCAATCCGAAGGAACTTTGCTTCACCGCGAACATATAGGTAGTCAGACGCGACGGCATGGAAAACTGATCCATTATGAAGTCGATTGAATAAGGGAGGAGCACTACAAAAAAAGTGCCTAGCACAGCCCCCAAGATCGAGCCCAACCCCCCGATGATCACCATGGCAATGTACTGAATGGTCAGGAAGAGCGAAAAGGCCTCTGCTGAAACAAATCCTTGGTAATATGCAAAAAGGCTCCCCGATATGCTGGTGAGAACCGAAGAAACCACGAAAGCTGAGAGTTTGTAACCCGATACCTTTATCCCGAAGGCTGCAGCCGCTACGTCACGATCCCTAATGGCCATCCACGCTCTTCCTGTGCGTGATCGAACAATATTCACAGCGAATATAATCACCAAAAGACTGGCAATTAGGAGAACGAAATACCACGCCGAAGGATCTTGCAACACAAACGGCCCCAGGCGGGGCGGTTCCAGGACAATGCCTGTTGCAAAACCCCTTTTGGTTTCATATTCAGCACCCACATAAATGACAATGAAGTGAAGAGCCAGCGTGCTCAAGGCCAGGTAGAGGCCCTTCAGTCTTAATGAAGGGAGTCCGAAGAAAATTCCCAGCGCCGCTCCTACAATTCCCGATGCCGGAAGGGTCAACCAGATCGGGGCTTGCAACTCCTTGACAAGTATTCCAGTGGTGAAAGCTCCGGCAGCGACAAAACCCGCATGCCCCAACGATATCTGCCCGGCATATCCGGTCAGTAGCATCAGGGCCACAGAGCCAATCAGCGCAAGGAATACCTGGTTTGCCAGATCCACCAAGAAGGGACTGCCGAGAAGTGGCAGAAACGTCAATGCCGTGAGCAGCACCATGAGTCCTATCCAACGGGCGCGAGTTTCAACGATGGCGAGATCGCCGGCATAAGACGTCTTGAAATATCCACTTGCAAACGCCATTTTACACCCGCTCCCACTCTTCCTTCGTGCCGAAAAGACCCCACGGCCTAATGAGCAGCATGCCCAGCAACACGACGAAAGGAGCCACTTCGCTGGCCTGTGGACTGATTGTGATTGCCGCCACTTGAGCTGCCGCCACCAGCACCGCTCCGGGAATGACGCCCACTAGGCTGTCAAGGCCGCCAACGAGCACCACAGGAAAGGCCGTCAAGGCCAGCAGGAACATATTGGGCTCCAGCCCACTATCGCAGGCCATGATCATTCCCGCCAAGCCCGCTGTCAAAACCGCTATCGCCCACGAACAGGCATAGTACGTGTGGATGTTGATCCCTCTTTGGGCAGCCAGGAGAGGATTTTCTCCCACCGCACGCATCCGCAAGCCCCAGCGGGTGAATTTCAAGCACAGAAAGAGGGACGCATAGGTTACTATTGTGCTTGCAACGGCCGCAATGCCGAAGGTCGATATCACGCCATTTCCAAAGAGTCGATGAGAGGCGTTTTCGACTCCCATGAACTGAAGCGGGTGCCACGATTGAGACGTCCAAATCAGAGTGACGACACCCCTCAACAAAATTCCCAATGAAATCGTGACCAAGACCGCGGCGAATACGGACTCGCCAGTCATGAACCTCATGAGAAAGAAGTAAACGGCCAGCCCGAGAAGGAGGCTTAATCCTGCCGCAATCATAAATGACACGAGAGGATTGCCGGGAAACGCCATGATTACCGTGAGCAGGAAGTAAGCCCCCAAAGTCATCAGTTCACCATGTGCAAGGTTCAGAACTCGACTGGAGCGATACACGAGCACGTAACCACAGCAGACCAGACAGTAAAGGGAGGCTAACACGATAACATTCACTGCAATTTGCATGGGAAACACCCGCACGTTCGATTCACGAAAAATCTTTCCGGAAGGGAGCGAGATCTCATTAGGTATCGCTCGGAATTCGTGACCTATTTGATTTCAAAAGGCGTCCAATCTTTCACGATCTTTATGCTTCCGGATGCGGAATCCCATTTGTACACTCGATAGTAGTTCACCGTCCTGAAATGGTTTTCCTTGGTCCAGGCCAGCGGCCCACCTCGGAGACCTGCAGTCTCAACCTTCAGATTATTCATTGCCTCTCTGACTTTTTCGGGACTAGGCGGCCAGGGAGTCCCCTTCAGGATTGCCTCCAGCGTCATTGCGGCAATCCACCCTTCAGAAAGTTTTTTATACGGATAGATGGTCTTTTCTTTTTCACTGGCATTTTTCACTCTTTTGTGGATATCCGTATTGTCTGCAAAGAGAGCATTTGTCCCAAACACATACAGGTTGTCGTCTTTCAATCGTTCCAAGTCTTCTTCAGCCTGAAGATGAGCAAAAGCGAGGTAATTTCCTTTCCACCCCAGCTTGCGTAATGCTTCGAGAGTTTTGATCTGAGTCTCCCATGGCGCCCAGGCGTATACCCAGTTCGCACCGGCGTCCTTGATCTTCGTCGCAAAAGGCGTGAAGTCTGGAGTCGGGGGCGGGATTGCCTCTTTTCCCACAACAGTGAACCCTTCAGTCTTTGACGCCAGTTCCTCGGCAAAATCGATTTCGCCTCGTGAGACGGGTATGTTCATGGCAACCAGAGAAAGCTTCACCGGTTCTTTGGAGACATCTTTCATGAACGAAATGGCAAAACGACTATCATACTTGGCTGCAAACGCGGTGGAGCAGAATTGGTTTGGATCGGCTTTGGGCGGGTATACTTCTGCCGGACAGACTGATCCCGCAAAAAAAATGGGCGTTTTGTACTGGTTGGCAACCTGAATCATTGGAGCATAGGTGCTCGAAAGGCTGGCGTTCAACATGAGAATCACTTTGTCCTGGGTGACGAACTTCTTCGCGTCAGACGCCGCTTTGGAAGGCTCCGCAGCATTGTCGGAAAAAATGATTTTCACTGGGTGCCCGTTTATGCCGCCTTGAGCATTGACATCCTTGAAAAAGATGTCAAAAGCGTCCTTTACCGGAGCGTAAGTCCCCGAACCCTGTCCCGTTAGAGCGGCGCTGAAACCAACCACGTACGCATCCGCCGCAAGAGCACTGCTCACGGACGACAAAGCCAATGCCAAGAGAATTGCGAGACTACAAAATGTTTTTTTCCGCATAGTTCCCTCCACTTTGTTTTAAGATGGCTGCTCGCGCAGCAGGTCGCCAATCTCTGAAACGAGCCTTTTCTCTTCACTGGAGCTGTACATGGATTCCACTTGGTCCTGGAATTTCTGGTACATGAGATGCCGCTTTACCTTCCGAGTTGGAGTGACAGGCTCTCCTTCCTCTTCGGGATCGAGTTCTTTAGGGATGATTCGAAAGACTTTGACTTGTTCCACTCTCGCCAGGTCTTGGTTCGCTCTGTTGATTTCTAAACCAATGAGCTTGACCACTTCCGGATTCTGCGCCAGGCTGCTGAAACCCGTGTAACTGACGTTATTCAACCTGGCCCATGCCGATACGGTGTCGTAGTCGATTTCTATCAAAACAGAGACATACTTGCGGTTGTGTCCGAAGACCACTGCCTCGCTGATGTACGGACTCGCCCTCAAGTTATTTTCGATGTAAGTTGGGCTGATCGTCTTACCCCCCGAGGTCACGATTATGTCTCGCAACCGATCCACGATCTTGAGCTTGCCATCGGGCATAAATTCGCCGACATCTCCGGTATGCAGCCATCCATCTGAGTCCATAACTTCTTCCGTGTGTTGAGGATTGTTCCAGTAACCTTCAAAGATGTCATTCCCTCTCACCAGGATTTCGCTTTTTTCACCCAACATTACTTCCCAGCCTGCGGGAGGAAAACCTACGTTTCCAGGTCTCGGAAAGTGGTCTCGTTGAGCAGCGATGATTGCTCCCCCTGTTTCGGTTTGACCGTAGAACTCTGATAGATTCAATCCATAAATGTGCCACAATGCTGTGACTTCCGGCGGCAGAGGCGCGCCGGCCGAAAGGGCTATCTTCAGACGATTAAAGCCTATTTTGTTGAGCATGGGTCGGAATACGGCCATATACGACAGCCAATACAAAAGCCTCAATGCAAGATTCTTCTTGCCCTCCCATACGCTTCCGATGTAACCACGCCCGATCTTCACTGAAAGCCGATAGGCTCCCCTTTTGAGGCGGCTTGAGTTTTCAATACCGACTAGGATGTTTGAAGCGAACTTCTGCAGATATCTCGGTACCGTAAACAGGTCCTGTGGGAGCGGTTTCGAAAATGGTCACAGCAAGATCTTCGATGCTTTCGCCGTAATGGGGAATCATCTTAGTCAGAAGCGGCAAGGTGACAGCCACGTCCTTACCCAACACGTGACAGAGTGGAAGATACACCACCGTCCGGTGCGGTTGCCGCGCCAGCAGAGGGTACCTGTCTATCAATGTGTAAGCCGCGGCCAGATGCTTGCCGTGGCTCATGAGGGCCCCTTTGGGATTTCCCGTTGTACCCGATGTGTACACAATAAACAGGGGATCTGAGGGCTTGATCTGACTGGCGATCTCTTCCACTGCCGTCGGACATGCCTTCACTTCTGCCTCTCCACGCTCCATCAATTCACTATATGAAACGAGTGCAGGATGATCGTACGTGAACATGCCACGGAGATCGAAGACTACGATGCGCTTTACGAAAGGCAACTCGTCGAGCAATGGAAGAATACGGTCGACATACTCCTGATTCTCGGCAACAAAAATGGTTGCCTTGCCGTCCTCCAACAAGTACCTAAGTTCTTTCGCCGAGGATGTGGGATAGATGCCGTAAGTAACCGCTCCCAAAGTTTGAGCCGCAACTTCGCAGATCGCATATTCTTCACAGGGATCACCCATCAAAGCCAGGCGGGCTCCACGGACGAGGCCCAAGTCTTTCAGTCCCAGCGTGCAGCAGGAGACGAGACGGCGGAAATCGGCCCATGTCCTCTCTTGGTAAATGCCCAGCTTTTTTGCCCGATATGCAACTTCAGTAGGTGTAGACGCGGCTCTTTCGAACAGGAGTCCTGGAACGGTCTTGGTCCTTAATTCCGCATATTTCTCAAGAGACTCCATGAGCACCACACGTGTCAAAAGTAAATTGTTACGGTTGGTTGCTTCGCTCCATGCCGCTGATGAGGACATCAAACGTATGGTCCAGGTTCTCGAACAGGGAATAGGACATATCCTTTAGGAGCCAACGGATAACCATGTGCTCGATAATCCCCAAAAATATGCCACGGGCAATGTACGGATTGAGATCCTGCCTCAGTTCCCCGGAATCCCGACCTTCTTCAAAAATTCTGAGCAGGCGACCGTAGAAGGTCTTCACGTTCGTGTACACCGCAGTATCGATAAAGCTTCGATTACCCTTCAGGAAAAGGAAAACCACTTTTGCGATGAGCGGTTCCTTCTCAATATAACGGAGATACCACCAGAGAAACTTCCTGAGCTGATTCTCGGCCCCCTTGATCCCGAAGAGCTGTTCCTCGAGTTCAATGATTGCCTCGCTTACCCACTCGTTGGGAATTGTTAGCAGGAGATCCTCTTTCCCCTGGAAGTACTCGTAGATGGCTGCCTCAGAGAGACCAGCAATTCGAGATATCTCGGACATTGTGGCCTTCTGATAACCATTCTCAGCAAATACGCTGGTTGCAGCTCTGATTATTCTGGAGCGAGTATCTTGTGCAGTCTCTTTCGGCGCCAAAGGTGTCTCCTGATCTATATTAGGCTTGTTATTTCAGTGAATTAGTCTATTAATGGCAGTATTTCAGAGCGCTGTTAGGTTGTCAAGAAAAATGAAGACAAGAATTCCCCAAAAGACATCCTAAAGAGGCGTAGAAATTCTTTTGCAGACTCCCGAACGTAACTGGTTAAACCAAGCTTAAGACCATTATACGCGTCATGCGTGCGCCCGAACAACCCCTGCGGTCATTCAGGTATTTCTGAGCTGTATTAGGTATATTATAATAGCTTGTTATACGTTCAACATGATATTTTAATAATATTATTAAACTTATCCATTTCATGGCTGATTTCTGACTTCTGAGGAGTTAGTTGGTAAAATGGGTAATAAACCTCGGAACTGTGAACACAGGGGACCGCGATAGTGCATGGGCTACGTGCACGGTCCCCGGCATATAACTGCAATTGTAAAAACGAGGATGTCAAGGAGGGAAGTGATGACTGAATGCAGTCGAAGAGATTTCTTGAAATACGCTGGAGTCGCCGGAAGTGCCCTTGCTGTTTTGGACCAAACTCAAGTTCTGGCAGACAAGAAGATCACCGCTGCACTTGATCAAGACAGACGACCGCAAAGAGGGAGTTAAGAATTCTCTAAAAGCTCTTCGGATCAACCCGGTGAAGAACAAGGATGTCCTCGTTAAGCCTAATTTCAACACGGCGGACGCCTACCCCGGATCCACTCATAATGATACGCTCGTTGCTCTGGTAGAAGAACTGTGGGGAATGGGCGCAAAATCAATAAGCCTCGGAGAAAGGAGCTATCATCCCACCCGCCAAGTTATGCAGCAGAAAGAAATACTGCCGCTCATGAAGGATCTCGGAGTGAAGATCATTGACTTTGATGCCCTGCCCGACAAGGACTGGGTACTCATCAAACCCGAAAAAAGCCATTGGAAGGACGGTTTTCGAGTCGCCAGGCCAATCCTGGACTCAGAGTGCCTCGTTTCGACTTGCTGCCTCAAGACTCATCAATATGGAGGAGTCTTCACCATGTCGCTGAAGCTGCATGTAGGGTGTGTTGCGACGACTCGTCATGGCTACCACTACATGCAAGAGCTGCACGCTTCGCCCCATCAGCGAAAAATGATCGCTGAGATTAACGAGCCATTTCAGCCCGCACTCATTGTCCTTGATGGGGTGGAGGCATTCGTGGACGGTGGCCCGATGACAGGCAAACGTGCGAAGGCAGATGTGTTCCTTGCTTCAACGGATCGTATTGCCATAGATGCGATCGGAGTCGCCGTTCTAAAATTGCTGGGGAGTAATGCAGCTATCATGAAACCAAAGATATTCGACCAGGAACAAATCGCGCGTGCTGTGGAACTTGGCCTGGGCGCAGCCTCCCCTTCCGAGATCGACATAGTTACCGCGGACAAAAAGAGCCGTGAACACGGTGATCGCATCATGGATATCTTGAAAGAAGGTTAGTCTTGATCTAACAATGCTGTGATGAGGATCGTAAGACCGACCTCTCTGTTGCCTCAGAGTCGTGAGGGCTTGCATATAATCTCCCTGACTTGCCGGTGGTTTTGGTGAACAGAATCCGTGAATAATTCCATGACTGATCAAACCTCAAAACGAGCCGTTCTTTTTGTCGCTACAACGAGTTCTCTGTTGACTCCCCTCATGGTGTCATCAGTGAACGTAGCTTTCCCAGCCATTCAAAAGGAATTCCATATCGACGCGGTCCTGCTTGCCTGGCTTGCAACGTCATATATTCTTTCTGCAGCGGTTTTTCTGGTACCGTTTGGGAAAGCAAGCGATATCTTTGGGCGAAAAAAGATATACGTCATGGGTATGGTGGTGTTCACGTTCTCCTCCCTTCTGTCGGCTTTGGCTGTAAGCGCTCCGATGCTTATTCTGTTCAGGATCATGCAGGGGATGGGCAGCGCTATGATTTTCGCCACAGGCATTGCCATTGCGACGTCTGTGTTTCCCCCTTCCGAAAGAGGTAAAGCGATTGGGATCATCGTGGGGGCTGTTTACATCGGCTTATCTGTAGGCCCCTTCTTAGGAGGAGTGCTGACCCAGATGTACGGGTGGCGAAGCGTATTTGGGTCAATGGTCCCACTGGGGGTATTAACCACCTATTTGGCTGTCACCAAATTGAAATCGGAATGGGCCGACGCCAGAGGAGAAAAGTTGGACCTGCTGGGCTCCCTTTTGTACGGGGTAGCCATCACAGCAATCATGATCGGACTTTCAGGCCCACCTTCTGCCACGAGCGTGAGCCTCATGTGCTTGGGTCTCATTGTTCTGGCCCTATTTATCTTCTGGGAACTGAGGGCCGAATTCCCTGTTCTCGACATTAGGTTGTTTACGATGAACAGGGCATTTGCGTTTTCAAGCCTCGCCGCTCTGATAAATTATAGTGCCACGTTCGCCGTAACGTTCATCTTGAGCCTCTATTTGCAGTACATTAAGGGATTTGACCCAAGCACAGCCGGACTCGTGCTCATTGTTCAACCCTTAACTATGGCCGTATTCTCACCAATCGCGGGAAAGCTCTCTGATAGAATAGAGCCTCAAAAAATTGCGTCCGCAGGAATGGGCGTGACTGCCGTGGGCCTTCTGGGGTTGAGTTTCTTAGGCTTTCAAACCAGCTTAATGTACATCGTTTCAGATCTGCTCATAATCGGATTCGGCTTTGGCCTCTTCTCTTCACCCAACATGAACGCGATCATGAGTTCGGTGGAAAAAAAATCTTATGGCATTGCATCGGGCGTGGTAGGCTCTATGCGAATGCTGGGTCAGATGTTCAGTATGGGCATTGCCACTCTCGCATTTTCGCTGACCATGGGCCGGACACCGATAACCCCTAAACTGTACCCGGCCTTCCTGGAGAGCGTCGATGCGGTTTTCACGGTGTGTGCAGTGTTATGCATTTTGGGAATTTTCGCTTCACTGGCGAGAGGAAAGATAAGAGATAATTCCGGGGAACAAGCAGCGCGGCCACCCCAATAAGATTGTGCGAATGTAGAAAGGCCTCAGCAATTCTAGTCCGCATCAGTCCTTGGGGCGCCTGGCACACCTATTGACGATGGAGCCATTCGGCAGCGTTGACTGTCGCGGCCGACAATAAGGAGGAAGTTCAGATGTCAAAACAATTAATGGAGTATTTCAACAAGCAGCCGCGGCTCGGCATCTTGAGCACGGCGGACAAGAATGGCAGGGTAGATTCCGGCTATTTTGGGTCGCCCCGGATGACGGATGAAAAAACCGTAGTCATGGGGCTTGGCAAGTGTCGAACACTTACTAATCTTCAAGAAAACTCTCAGGCTTGTTTTTTGATCATGGAGCCGGGCAGCAAGCTCCCCGAATGGAAAGGCGTACGGGTGTACTTGAAGATGATTGACTGCCAGACTTCGGGAGAAAAACTGGACACCATAAAAGGCCGTATCGCAGAGGCAGCCGGAGAGAACGCTGCCAAAATGATTCACGCTGCCATAACCTTTGAGATCGACGAAATCAGGCCGCTGGCCGATTTCGGCCAAGGCTGGGAAAAGTCCATCTGAGGCCTGAGTTTAAGGTCGGACGGCACCTGCCGGCAGTCGTTGTCATAGCGATTGGCAATTGCGGGATCTACACCTGCCCCCGGGACCCAAGGATTGAAGACACGGTCGTGGTCGGAAAAGATGGCCCGATGGAACTAACCCATTATCCTTACTCCTTGGAGCCTAATTGAAGGTAGATTGCGTTGTTGAAGTCCTGGCGTCAGCGTTTACAACGCTTGAATGGCGGCAAGCCTCTTGGGCCATTGTACGGCGGCAATTCAGTTCCGCAGTATTATGAGGTGATCATCGGGTAAGGCGCACCGACCAGAGAAAGAATAGGAAAGAAGAATACGAGCGAAGACAGGCAGAGTCAGACATCTGCTTAAAGCGTCTCAATTGAGCACTATTGGGGAGGTCACGATGAGCAATCCACTTGATCCGGTACGAATCGCTTTCGACAAGGCTGTGGGGCCTTACCGAAAAAGGCAGAAGATGATGGCAGACTTGAAAGAAGCGGATGTCGGTAAAGAGCGCCGGGCACAGCTAGTGAAGGAATCGGCCCAACTTGATGCAGATTGGCTCGAAGCTCTGGTGGGGCTTTGGAAGGCCATGGATGAATGTTCGGTTCTCCGAAAAAAGATAGGCGCTTGAGGTTGCCCACGTTGTCCAATGGCTTCAACCTGGTTCCCGGATCTGAGTGATTTCAGTCTAGACCCGCGTCCGAAACTGAGAAAACCAATACGGGTTCATTACAGCTAGCGATTAAGCAAATCGTCTCCGCGTGGAAGACGCACGCCCTGTCTCCGCCCTTCACTTCCGTCATCCTGCGGAATGCAACAACATGCCGTCAGCGGGAACGGGAATATTGACTTGCAGAATTAGAGGTTGAGTTTCCCCTGGTGCCGCTGGAGGCGGAATTTGACAGAGGGAAATGGATTTTGCCAGGCCGAATGTTTGAGATTTTGGCGTATTTGAGACTTTTTCGGAGGGACCGAAAATGCAATGCTTGATGGACCACATTGTTTTGAACATGGAAGATGACGAAAAGATGATCTCTTTCTATTCCAAAGTACTGATGCTGCCGACTGAGCGCCTGGACGAATACCGTGCCGGGAAAGTACCATTCCCGTCTGTGCGGCTGAATCCGGACACGATCATCGACCTGTTTCCGAAGAAAATGTGGCAAAAGAGCAGTCGGGTTGGAGAGGGACGTGAGAACTTGAACCACTTCTGTATCGCACTGACCAAGGAAACTTGGCTGGAACTCCTGAAGCGACTTCAGGCCAACACAGTCCAGATAGTAGAGGGACCTGTTCCGCGCTGGGGTGCGCACGGGACTGGAACGTCGGTCTATTTTCGGGACCCGGAAGGCAATCTAATAGAGGCCAGGTATTATGAGGAGCGCAACAGTTCGGATAAATGTTTTCTTGGGTCATGAAAGGAGGATAACTCTATGCAACCTTCACCATTGAGTCCTTCCGGCAAAGGCAGGATTCTAGTAGCCGATAGCGATCTGGAGAAGTATTGCGCTCTGGCCATCGAAGCCGGGGCCACTCATGCCAAACAGATCCATCCAAGCAGCGTCGTTACAGCGCCGTGGGTACAATTGAAATGCCAGTTTGGCTGTCCTGGCTACGGCAAGGGGCATTGCTGCCCACCGCATACTCCGACATCGGACGAAACCAGGGCGATCCTGGATTGTTACCGAAGAGCGATTCTGTTTCACATCGAAGTCCCGCGCATGGAGGGAAAAGAAAAGGACCGCCAGAAATATTTGGACGCGCTGATCGAACTGGAAGGAGAGCTGTTCAAGGATCACTACTATAAGACTTTTCTTTTCTTAGCGGGACCCTGCCGGCAATGCAAGAAATGTGGAGCCGTCGAGGGGAAACCTTGTGCCTCTCCGTGGAAAGCCAGACCCTCCATGGAAGGTTGCGGGATTGACGTTTATCAGACGGCGCGAAACAATGGCTTTTTTGTTCAAACCCTTCGGGAAAGGACCGAAACGAATAATTGGTACTGTTTGATGATGGTCGATTAGGGCCGGCGGAAAAGCCATAGTATAGGACCCTCACTTCCCGCGGCGCAGGATGGAAGCACGAATTGTCATGATGGTACACGATGCCTTGTGGGTGGAGGCACCGATTTCCCTTACTGCCTTGCCGTAGTGCATAGCCCGGTAATATAGCACCGTGCCCTCCACTCGGTGCCGGTTCCCATGTCCCTTACTGCCTCGTCGAAGTACCTGAACGGGCCGCGGATCCCAGCCGTCAAGTCAGCAGGTCGCTGGTTCGTGACTGACGGCATCCCCGCCTCGTCCCTGACAATCCAATATTCGTCAGCGAAGGACTGTGTAACCGCACCAACAGCGATCAATGTCACCAACGCAATTACGAGACTCAGAGTCTTCATTTTTTCAACATCTCCGTATATCCATTTTCCTGATGCTGGTTATTGCTTCTTCTAATAACCGCTGAGTGCACTCGCACTTCTTCAGTAATTTAGATGCGCATAAGCTGCAAAAGATTTGCACGGGGAGAGGTCGGCCAGTAACCTTATAAAAAAACGCCGCTTTCGATAACGAGCAACAGCGAAGAAGATGATTGACTGAGGGGACAATGCTGAGCTACGCTCAACAATCGGTGCAAGACCCGTTCATAAGATACGGTTGCCGCCGCCCAATCTCAGTGGAAAGAAGGAAAAGGAAGCAAATGAGCAAATTGTTTGAGCGTAGTGTTATCAACGGCATGGAGTTGTCGAATCGTTTCGTCCGATCCGCCACATGGGAGGGAATGGCTGCTGAGGACGGATCGGTTACTCCGAAATTGACTGAAACCCTGGTCGCACTGGCAAAGGGAGGCGTAGGGCTTATTATCACCGGTCAAGCCCATGTTCTGCCGGAAGGCCAGGCCACTCCCTGGCAACTCGGTATATACAAAGATGAGCTTATCGAAGGGCTCCAGGAAATGACCGCGGCGGTTCATGGTTTTGGTGCTAAAATCGCAATGCAAATCGCCCACGGCGGCACCTTGGCCGCGGGGCAATTAATCGGACGGCCCCCGTTAGTTGTCTCGAACTTCGAGGGACTTTCCAAATCACCTCGCGAAGAGATGACCGCCGATTACATCCGGGGACTCGTTGTCGCGTTTGCCGATGCAGCTCGAAGGGCCAAGGCCGCGGGTTTTGATGGAGTTCAAATTCACTCAGCGCACGGTTACCTCCTGAGCCAATTCCTATCCCCTGCATTTAACCGCCGGGAAGATGAATATGGAGGAGGTATCGATAATAGGGCCAGAATTCACCTGGAAATTTACCAGGCCATTAGAAAGGCCGTGGGCGAAGAATTCCCGGTATTGATCAAGCTGAACTGCCGAGATTTCGCCGAGAACGGGTTAGGCTTGGAGGACTCACTTCGGGTTGGGCGTATGCTGGCCGATGCCGGATTGGACGCAATCGAGCTGAGCGGAGGGCTACTCACCGGTGGAAAGTTATCTCCCTGTCGATCGGGAATAAAATCAGAGGAACAGGAAGCCTATTTTAGGGAAGATGCTCAGGCTTTCAAGAATGAAATCAATATCCCGTTGATCCTGGTGGGTGGCATACGGTCATTGGAAGTGGCCGAGCGCCTGGTTGAAGACGGAGTGGCGGATTATTTATCCATGAGCCGCCCGTTCATCAGAGAACCCGCGCTCATCAATCGGTGGAAAGCCGGTGATCGTCGGAGAGCGCTGTGCAAATCGGACAATATGTGTTTCGGCCCGGGGCTGCAAGGTCAGGGTATATACTGTGTTACCGAAGAACGAGAAAAGGGCCAACCGTGAGACGATGTGACCCTTTGTTTTCTTTGGCGCGCCCAGGCAGGACTGGAACCTGCGACCTACGGATCCGAAGACGGCTCTCTGGGACGCTCCACTAGTCATCTTTTCCAACTTGCGGGGATACGCCCGATGCGCCAACAATAGTACCAATCGTGACCCATCATAGCTATATTTTACCTCAAAGTGCCTGCCCTTTGTACAGCAGCTGTCGGAATTTTGGTGCCACGGATGTGCCGAAGGCTCATCCGTGCCGGGGCGGGTCCGTCGTGAGGTCAGTGGCACTACATTCCCTTGCTGGAGAGGTATGCGTAGACCATAGAGTAATAACCGGCGGGTGCGGATGAATCTCGCGGGGCGGGACGCATCCGAGGCACCAAACTCTATCGCAGCACTTTCAATGTCCGTTGTGACTGCCAGGTCATGGTTGTTAACGATAATCGCGGACGCAAATTGTCTCTTTATGGCCGTCACATGCCCTCCCCTGTCACCATCGCTGCGAGTCGCTGGACGTCCACGAACTTCAGCTACGAGTGCTAGTAGTGCTTGTTCCACTCCGCAATTGCTGACAATGCTCATATCTTTGGACGTGCGCTGAAGCTCTGGATAACCAGGCGGGTTTGACAATTCCCGGCCTCACCTTTAAGGCAATATCGCGGTAAAAAACTATGGACTACTATTGCAGCGCTAAAGTTCGATTGAGACAGGTATTGCAAGCCTTGGACGAGCAGCAGGCCCAATAGAGTGTTGCGTCACAAAAACGGTCTCGATTTCGATAAAACACTCAATGCCGAGAGATGGAGTTGCCAAAACTTTCCGGCCCCAAAGATTTTCGGTCCGCGCACAACCGAGCAAGGCTCTATGCGTCAATTCACGAACTTTGCCTTGACATTGCTCAACAAGTTAGTGTAAAAGCTGATTGAATGGGAAGATGGGTTTTGTACATTTGATTCTTATGTATTGTGTGAGGGTGTGGACTAATGCGGGCAAGAAACGTTTATTGCATAGTTCTGGTCGGACTCGCTGTCATAGTATATGTGACCGAATTTTCAGCGAACAGTGGGAAACAAGGTTACAGCGTAGGTATTAAGAATTCTCGAATTGAACTTCAGGATGCCGTAGCGCGGAATCCCCAGATCAACACCAATAACAACAAGAATAGATCTCAGCTCAGGTTCGCCAGTACATCCGGACGGCCCGTAAGCGATGGTACGAGCCCGGAATTGTATCTTAGATTTGAAGAACCGCCACAACAGTTTAGTATACCCGAAGACATTTCAGATAAAAGTAAAGATAGTAGCTTTCATAAAATCGATGCTACAATTATCAATCCCTTCCGTGTCGCGGCCGTGGGGGCAGAGGTTGGCGGCCTGATCGACAAATATAAGTTCGAGCCGGGCGACCTCGTTAAAGAAGGGCAGACAATTGTAGAGATTTCGAAGAAACGTTACACCCTTGTGGCCAGAAAGGCGGAGGAAAGACTGAAAGCCATCAGACTGGCCGTCAGCCGTGCCCAAAAACAGAAGGAAATAAAGGAAGCCTTGCTTTCGATGGATGCGAGTACCGTTCAAGAGATAGAGAAAGCCGAGGCCGAAGTGGAGATGACGCAGCACAAGCTTCAGGAGACTGAAATAGAGCTTGAACAAGCCCTTCTGGACCTGGAAGCCTGTCAAGTCAAGGCGCCGTTCACGGGTTATCTCGCTGTTCGACAAAAAGAGGCTTACGAGGCTGTGCCTCCTCTCGAAAAATTGTTCACCATAGTTGACAGCGCCAAGGTCTATGCTGTGGCCAACGTGCCGGAAAACCTTCTCCAATATTTTGAAAAAGGGACAAAGGCAGCTTTTTATCATTCCTCCGGCAGACAATTCCTCGGCGAGGTGGACAGGATCGAACCGATTATCGATCCCAAGACCGACACGCAGAAAGTTTATGTCCTGATAGATAATTCTCAGGAGAATCTCGGAATCGGAATGAGCGGGTCTTTGGAGTCGGTCAAGTGAGGGTTCGGTAATGTCCCGTTTTAGGGGAATAAAACCATGGGCCACTCCGGCTCTTCTCTGTCTTTTTTCCGTGTTACTCTCATCGTGTAATTCCGCGTTGTTGAAGCCGTTCCGTGGAGTGGATCCCCTGGAGTTTACCCGGGCAAATTCCGCAATGACTCTGGTGAACCACCGCGTCAGGCCTGTAACCACTTTGATCGGAAAAAGATCATTGACCTTGGAGGACTGTCGAGCCCTCGCGCTTAGCAATAATCTCGAACTTCAAGCCGCACACCTGGAGGAATTGAGCCGGCGGGCAATTCATTACAGCAACCGCACTAGAATACTGCCCCATTTCCTCTTCACGGGGGATTTGAGCGACAGAAGCGCGCTTCGTTATTCTTACAGCGATGTGTTGGGTCAAGAGGGATTGCCTCCGCGCTTAGGGGGCCCAGCCAATACTGGAGTTACCAGCTTTTCGACGGGCCATGAAAGAAGCACATGGACCTACGCGTTGGAGACACGCTGGAGCCCCACAGATGCTGCCTTGGCGTATTATGTAACCAAGAGCAGCATGAATGACAGGATGAAGGCGCATTTCCACAAAGCAAGGGTGGCCCAGAAACTTGTAGAACTCATAGATTCCACTTATTTTCGACTCATTGGTCTCCAAGACTGCCTCCCTTTAGTGGAACGCCTGCTTGCCCTCCGGAACGATGTCAGGTACAAGACCGGGCAGTTGCTCGCGAAGAAACTTGCGAGAATCGAGGACTACCACAGAGCGGAAGAGAAGGCTCTCAGAGCAGACCAGATGTTATCCAAACTCCGAAATGAGATTGAGAATCGAAGAAATATGCTGGCATCGGCGATGTCGTTGTCGCCCGATTATGGCGTTGACGGTGGATTCATCGTGGCGGGGGCTCTTACCAAACCTCAGTACACGGCAGACATGGGTGAAATGGAGATGACCGGGGTGCAAAGGAGGCCTGAAGCCTATGACGCCGGCCTCAAGCACTTCAACTCTATCAACGATGTGAGACGCACTGTGGTCAAGTATTTTCCCAAGGTTACGGGCTTCTGGAGGTATGGCCGCGACAAGGATAAATTCCTTTATGATAAAGACTGGAAGGAAGTCGGGATCTCCATTTACTTTGACCTGGTGGAATGGTGGGCAAACGTTGATGAATCTACGGCCGCGCGGGTTACCTCGGACCAGACAGAAAGAGAAATGGGTGCCATCGCCCTGTCCATTGCGGGCCAGGTTCGCACCGCGGGCTCTAAAATACTTCGGAGCCATGGATGAGCTGCGAGGCACTCAGATGAGCGTCGCAAGTTTCAGTAGAGTATTGCAGGCAGCCGAAGCGCGGCACTCTATGGAGGACCTGGAAAAACTTGCAGTGGATGAAGCAAAAGGGGACTTGCTGGATGCAAAGATCGCCAACATCAGAACTCTGGCTGAGGCCAACGCCCAGTTGGCGGAACTCCAAAGTGCCATGGGAACCAATTACGATGAGAGGATGTCCCACGACTGATATTGAATGCTGAGAACCTTAGGAAGTAATGAGAGTGCACTGTTGGGCCTAACTTTGGAAGTGCTGTAACATGTGGCTATAGTGTGATTAGAGACCACAGTCTTGAAAAACCGGCTCGGACGCTGTAATAACTATTGATGGGAAACGCGATGGAAGGATCAATTAAATTTCGGATCGATCTGGAAGTCTTCAAATATGACGATATCGAGGACCGGAATACAGTGGTTCTGAAAGATCCGGTCTCAGGCAAGTATTATTATCTTTCCGTTTACGAGTATCGTCTTTTGAAGGTGCTCGATGGAACTCGGACGCTTGAGCAGGCAGTAGACGCACTCACGGGAGCCGGTCACTACTATGCCCCTGAAACCGCTCAAGCGATCGTCTCAAAGGCAGCTCAATTAGGACTCATTCTGGGCACCAAGTTCAGCACGGCCCAGTTCCAGACCCACCTTAAGCACCAGTGGGAACAATCCAAGAAAGCCCAACGGTTTTCCAGCGTCTACTTTATGTTCATTCCGTTGCTGAACCCGGATAAGTTCCTGGAAAAGACCTTGTGGATCGCAAGGTTGTTTGGCAACAAACTTACCCTCGGCGTGATGGCCGCTGCCCTGCCGGGTGCGATTTATCTCATCATATCGGGCCTTCCCAGGATGCAGACTGAGTTCCTGTTCTTCTTCAACTGGGAGAACCTTCTGTACCTGTGGGCCACCCTGGCCCTCCTAAAGTTGATCCATGAGTTCGCGCACGCTTATACGGCCAAGAGCTTCGGGCTTCATGTACCCCAGATGGGGGTTGCATTTCTGATTTTCTTCCCGTGTCTTTTCTGCAATACGACCGACGCGTGGCAGTTGGCGGATCGCAAACAACGTATGGTTATAAGTGCCGCCGGTATCCTCGTGGAAGGGGCCCTGGCAATCATTTCAACATACGTCTGGTATTTTACCGATCCCGGAGTCGTAAATTCCCTTGCTTTTTACCTCATGGCCATTTCTTTCTTTTCAACGGTCCTATTCAACTGTAACCCGCTGATGAGGTTCGACGGCTATTTCATCCTTATGGACTACCTGAGGCTGCCCAATTTATATACGAGGGGCTCGGCATACATAAAGTACCTGTTCTTGAACCGGGTGCTAGGCATTTCCCTGGTTCCAAATCCCGCTACAACCCCGCGGGAGGTCTCCATTTTCACTGTATATGGCATAAGTGCGTTCCTGTATCGCATTTTTCTCTACACGAGTATCGTGATGGGAGTTTATTATCGGTTTGACAAGCTCCTGGGCATACTTCTCGCCTTGCTCGCGTTTTCACTGTTCATCGTGCGTCCGTTAATCAAGGGAACCAAGTCCCTGTACAACCAGCGTAAAGAACTGCATCCGCGACTCGTGGGGAGCCTTATCTTTGCCGTGCTGGTGGCCTCAGTGGTCGCAGTGTTGCTGATCCCGATTTCCGGGAAGTCGTTCTATCCATGTTATGTAGCTTCTGCAGAAGTCCAGAAGCTGACGATCCCCCTTCAGACATCCGTGAGCGAGGTCTATATCCGGGAGGGGAGTGGCGTGGCGAAGGGAGATCTGCTCTACAGGCTGGAGACCGCACCTTTGCAACTCTCGCTTTTGCAAAAAGAAATGCAGCTCGAATCTCTCAAAAAGGAAATGAAATTCTTCCTCTTGGACGACAAACGGAGGGAAAAAGCCGGCGGCAAAGAAGTTGAGATTGCTCAGCTTGAAGTCGAGATCAGACGCATCAATAAAGATCTCCGGATGGCGCAGAGCGGAATCGTTGCTCCGTTTGACGGCGTTGTCACCCGTCTTGATTACAGGGTCCAGGACGGATTCCAGCCGGGCGAAGGGACGGTCGTTGGAGAGGTCGAGTCCGCGACTGATTGTGTCGTTCACGCACTGGTCCCTTCGAAAGACCTCGATAAGCTCCATGTCGGGCAGGAGGCAAGGGTATGGTTCCAACTTGGGACCGGCCTGGTTCTGACTGGTTTGATAAGTGAGATTAAGCCTTACAGTGAACAAGACCTCAAGGATTCGCCCTTTTCCAGCCGTTTTGGGGGAGAAGTAGCTACTGAACCCAAGGGGGATGAGCATTCGGAGGTTCCACTCGAAGCCATATACCGCTGTTCGATCAATTTCTCGAATAGCGGGGACCGGATTCCCCTGGGAATGACTGGGCGTCTTGTCCTCCATTCCCCTCGTCAGAGCCTCTTGGCACGTTTCGTGGACGGTGTTTTCAAAAATCTTAACAAAGAATCGCTCTTGTGAGGGATTTACATACCAGTGGCTGCCGTACGGGCGTGCGAAATGCACGATCCGTGCGCCTAGATCGCACCTTCTCCGGCAGGCCGGTATTTGGTCACCTCTATCCAGTTTGAAGAAACGATATCTGATAAAGGATTTTACATGGGTCCGGAACAGATGACCACCTTTCAGCAAATTGCCGCAGCTGGAAGGCAAGCCCCAGTGGACGTGATAGGTATAAAGGAACGGCTGTTGGTACTGAGCCTGGAGCTTTCGAGAAGGGCACTCGAGACCGGATCTTTTGACGAACTTTGTTTCCTTATGACCAACGACATTCGTGCCCTGATTCCGTTCGACAGGTCGTTCTTGCTCACGCACCTTGGGGGCGCCTCCCAGTTCACCGCAGCAGGCAATCAGCCTGTCCTGGAAAAGAAATCCAAGTTTTACGACGAACTGAATAGTTTGGCAGTCAGTCTGCAAGGGCTGGAAAAACCGGTGCTCCTGTCAGGCCGCGCGGACATTGAAAAAGTCCCTGATGACGTATTATCCTCTGATCTAAAAGAAGCTCTGGCTTCGTATATGGATTTTTCCGATTCCAAGGGTATTTTGTGTGTTCCTCTCAGGTTCAATAATGAAACGGTAGGGCATCTTGTACTGGAGTATCTGGAACCAAAACTCCCCGAAGAACTTAACGTGATGGCGCTTCTCAAGCTGGCGCCTTTTCTGGCATCAGCCCTGGCGCAGAAATGGATGGTTGACCAACATCCGGCTCTGGCGCACCTGACCCACTTTACTTCGTGGCGAAACAGGCTCCGCAGTAGCGTTCTGTCACGCTATGCGCCGGCGCTAATCGCCGCGGCCGTTGTTCTCGTCTTGCTCTTCGTGCTCATGCCCGTACCGCACCAGGTGGGAGGAGAAGCCGAGATCGTGCCCCGAGACCGGCATGTCGCCTTTGCCAAAATGGATGGCTTAATCGAGCGGATTCTTGTGACTGAAGGATCCGCGGTGCAGCAAGGGCAAGTTCTGGCAACCCTTGATCCCACAGACCTTAACTTCAAAATAGACAGCGCAGAGCACCAGTTTGAGCTACTGACCAAAGAAATGACCCTTCTCCAAAAATCTTCTGGACAAGACCTGTCAAAACTGGCCGACAGTCAGCTCGTCGAGCTTAAAAGGAAAAGCGTATGGGGTGAGCTGCAGTATCTCAAATGGCAGCGGCAGTTTTTGACAATAAAGGCTCCCGCTAGCGGAATAATTGTCACCAAACAAATAGAGACTCTCGTCGGCAAGAAGTTCAAAGCCGGTGAACCGTTCTGTGAGATCGCCGTTCCGGGTGAACTGTGGGCGGAGATTTACGTTCCCGAAGATTCCGGCCTGTCAAGCTCGGACAGGAAGCCGAGATGTACCTCAACAGCGATCCACGCAAGGGATACCCGCTAAGCGTGAAAGAGGTTGCGCCCCGCGCTGACGCGGTGCAGCGACTGGGGAACGTTTACCGCGTACGGGCTGATTTCAGGGGTTCCGCGCAGACTCTCAAGGTAGGAATGAAGGGAGTGGGAAAGATTCAGACTGAAACAACAAACCTGTACTCGATTGTCGCGCAGCGTTTGGCTGCGAGATGGAATCAATTCGCACTCTTTTTCCTCTGACGCCGTTGCACTCACGACTGGGCCTCGCTGGAGGCGCCATGCCTTACGGAGGGCTCATGCCGGAACGCGAGAGGCCGGTAACCGCTCCATAATAATCTCATTCAAGAATGGCGAGTGCTTGTTGTGAAGCATGTTGTATTTCAAGGTGACATTTATTGGTGTTCAACGTCAGCGAAAATGGGAATCGAAATGGGATTTTGTTAGTGGAGAGTTTGGGACGTTGAGATTCGACCATTAATGATCTTGACGTGCCTGTCGGCTCCGGATAGTTGGCTTGGGCCAGGAAGAGAAAGGAGCTGACATGGCCAGGGATGTGGTTGCAGAGATCCGGAGAGCTACCCGGAGGAAATTCAGGGCTGATGACAAGATTCGTATTGTGCTTGAGGGTCTGCGAGGGGAGATTTCCGTCTCTCACTTGTGCAGGCGGGAGGGGATCTCGCCGTCTCTTTACTATCAGTGGTCCAAGGCTTTTCTGGAAGCCGGGAAAAACGGACTAACAGTCGATACTAAGCGAGATGCAACCAGGGTGGAGGTCGAGCGTCTCAAGGATGAGAACGAGACGCTTAAGAAGGCGCTCGCTGAGACCATGCTTGATGTCCAACGGCTCAAAAAAAGTCTCGGCATGTGAGAGTGCGGTACCTCCGGATGACACCCGAAGAGAAGCTGGATATTCTCCGTGCTGTGGAGTCCTCACAAGTGACTCTAAAGGAGGCATTGATCCGTCTAGGCGTGCCAAACCGGATATAAGTCATGACCGCGTGATCTCGAAAAAAGCGACCAAGTTCTGGATTAGCGGTGTCGATGGCCGTTTCCCATACAGAAATGCGGTAGGTCAATCCGCACGATTCGAGCACTTGTGAAATCAAGAGGAGGGACAAATGGTGTGAGTTCCAAGCGAGTTTGTTTTTGTTGGTTATTGTCAGGAGCAGAGCGTGATTTCCCATAGGGTTCAAGTTGCGCAGTTCAGGCCATGAGACGAATGGCCTATCAAGTAGCTCCTGTTTCCTCGGAAGATGCCCTTTGGGAAATTGCAAACCAAGCCAAAGTTCTCCGTTCTCGGCATGAGTCATCCACCTGCGCTGATACCATTCGGAGCGACGATTTGGCGGGCCGACATAGAGGCGGCGAGTGAACGGCGGAAGCCCGACCATTCCTCTCAGGTAGCGAAGAAATCCCTTTTGTTGCTCGTTTAAGCGCTCGACGTTTTCACGCGTCAACTCGACGGCGATTCGGACAGCGTCACTGTGCACTATCAGTTCGTTGCCGGTGATTCTGTCTTCCTGACGGTAACTCCGTATGAGCTTTTCCGTTGATCGCCTATTGCGCTCTGACGATGTTAATGGTATACTTTTCACTGTCAGAACTTTCTTTTGCAGTGGCCGAAGACCTATGGCGGCCATTTTTTTTGGCTCATAGAATTTGTTGCTTCAATTGTTTTGCTAGCAAAATTTGCTATAGTCATCTGCATCGAAGTATGCGCTCAAGCGAAATACGGAATGGCGCTCCTCAGAGAAGCGGGATTGCCTTGAAATCGGTTGAAGCGTCGGGCCAAGGCTGCCTTGAGATCTTGCAGCCTCGGGAAAAACTTGTTGTGGGTAATGGCCCTTTTGGTTTTCCTCCAGACGTATTCCACTGCATTGAGTTTCGGTGAATAGGCAGGAAGGAAATGGAGTTCTATGAGATCTTCCTTGCCTTTGAGCCACTCGCGGACCTTCGGCGATTTGTGATACGGTGCGTTGTCAGTGATGAAGTGGACCTTATTTCCACGGTAGTACCTGACCAGTTGGCCCAGAAACTCGATGAACGTTTCGGCGTTAAACACCTTTACGAAGTGAGAATGCCACTGTGGTCTGGCGCCGATCCTGACTGCGCCCATGACTTTGATACTCTTGCGAACAGGAGGACTGAGCACGTGGATTCCGATTCCGACGAGTGCCCATGTCCTGATGACAGTGCCGGCCTGCTGAAAGACCGCTTCGTCCCCGTAGAGCACTACACCGCGTTCACGCCGGGCTTTTTTTTGATCTCAGGAAGTTCGTTCGGTAACCAGGTTCGCTGAAGATTCTCATCTGCCCTCGAAAGACTTCTCCCCGGATATTGGACCGAATAACCCAGTCGATGAAGAATTCGGCCCATGTGGTCAGGGTGATATGAGATGCCGAAAAGATCTTTCACCAGTTTTACCACAATCGAAGCCGTCCAAACGCCGGTGTCGAGACCGACCTCTTGTGGTCCCGCTTCGATGATCCTCGATAACTCGGTCTTCTGGGCGTCGGTAAGCCTCGATTTTCCGCCTTGGAAAGGCCCTTTTCCCAATCCCGGAATACCTCCGCTGCGGAATCGGTGAATCCAGTCTTGAACGGTGCGTCGTCCCACCCCGATCATATTTGCAGCGTCAATCTCTCGATTGCCCTGACTGACAAGCAGCAGTGCTTGAATGCGAAGGCACATATCCAAGTCCTTGTTCCCTCGTGCCAGTTGAAATTCTTCCATCAAATCCTTGCGCTGTTGCTCCTTCAACCTCAGTCCGGGTCTGGCCATTGGCTCTCCTCCTGATAGGATCATGAGAGCCTTCATACTAAATCTGTCACTGTATGTCGCGACATTTTTCCAAATGCGTCTCTAAGTTGACGCTGTAGCCTTTAAGCGCGTAGATTGATGCAGAGGACTATAGCTAATCTACAAACGTTTGTAAGTCAGCTAGTAAAATTTGCGCTCCCCTTCATTTTGATTCTCGGTGAGGTTCGACTGTAGCCTACTCTAATAGCTCGTCAATCGTACTCTGGGGGATTCGGATGCTCCGGCCTATTTTCATGAATTTAACCTCTCTCCTCCAAATCTTCTGACGCCAGAAAGCTAAGCTCATATTAGTTGCCAAAGCTGCTTCTTCGACTGTGTAAAGTCTCATGGCTGCCTCCTCAAAATTATTTAACTTGCCTCCAAAATGTATCGTGTGCTGCTGTGAATGTCAATATCGCCAACAGCTCAGATGAAGTATCGCGAGTAAGGTGATGGCCAGCGATACAAATTCGCAGGAAAAGTTGACGAGAAGGGAGGGTTAGACATGGGCTTGCTTGTCGAATGTCCAGGTTGCCGAAAACGTAACAGCATCAGGGTAGACCGTTGCAAATGCGGGCTGGCTCTAAAGAAATTGGGGCACAAAAACTATTGGATAGAATACTATGACGACTCACACAGACGAAAGCGAGAACGAATCGGGCCGTCAAAAGCGGCTGCGGAGCAGCGGCTACGGGACGTCTTAAAAGCGCGTACTGAAGAGCGTCACATTCAAAAGGATCTAACGGCAAGGGTGACCCTCGGTGAGCTTTGCCAATGGTATGGGGGTTTACCTGAAGTCAAGGCGAAGGCTTCATACGAGCGTGACATTGACAGTATCCAGAATTTAAAGCGGATTTTGAGTGAGAGCACGAAGCTACGAGAACTCACTGCCGGAAGGGTCGAAGGATACCAGAGGAAGAGACTGGAGGAGAAATCCCCAGTACACCCGTCTGAGAAAGTCCGCCCCGCCACGGTCAATCGTGAGGTAGCCTGTCTCAAGACTATGATTAGCCGGGCGATTAAGCACGGCAAGCTCGACACCAATCCCATTCTACGAGTCAAGAAGCTTCCCGAAAACAATGTGAGGGAAAGAGTTCTGAACAGTGATCGTTTTGAACTTTTGTTGGAGGCTTGTTCCCAGCACCTAAAACCGATTGTGGTGGTCGCCTACTATACAGGGATGAGGAGATCTGAAATCCTTTTCCTGAGCTGGGAGGAGGTAGATCTCCAAAACAGGTTCATTCGGCTGAAAGGTGACCGGACCAAAACGGGGGTTGCGAGGTCTGTCCCCCTCCATCCACGAGTATGGGAAACGCTCTCACACTTGCCGAGAGCTATCAGGTCAAGCCGGGTTTTCCTTTGGAGAGGGAAGCCGGTGGATGACGTGAAGAAAGCATTCAAAGCAGCTTGCACCAGAGCAGGGTTGAACGATTTTACCTTTCACGACCTTCGCCATTGCGCCATTAACAATCTAAGGCTGGCCGGGAACGACTACTTCAAAATCATGGCGATTAGCGGCCACAGGACCATGAACGTGTTCAAGAGATACAACCTTGTGACCGAAGAGGAATTAAGCTCCGTCACCTGGCAGGATCAACTGGACGGCTCGGCACGATAGACACCAATATGGACACCAACGAAAAAAGAGGCTAACCCGGATCAGGCTAACCTCTTGTTTTCTTTGGTACGCTCGGCAGGATTCGAACCTGCGACCTACGGATTCGAAGGCTCAGGCCTGGAACGCCTCTATAATCATTTCAACTATTTACTGGGATGTCCGTTGCACCTAAGCCACTACAAATCACGACTCATCACAACCGTACCCCGCAAAAGTCCCGCACAGGAGCCCGGCTATTCTCTGCGCCGCCTGACCTCCCCTCTTTCTCCGCCAAGAAGGTCCTATTATTTGCAAGTCAAAAGCAGAAATTAGGAGGTCTGGCCAGAACAAATGGCTTTCTATCAAACTTCTCTGCGGCACCTGTGCGTTTGGCGATCTCCTTATACCAGTTCGCGATTCAGTATAGAATTTGATATAAGAGCCCCCACGTACTTTTAGGGGAGGCAGGTGATGGGTGGAGTTACGTCGGCGCTGCCGCATCTTTCTGAATTCGAGGTGTCAATACGGCTGCGGCAAACGGCTGGAAGAGAACAACGCAGATGGTTTGTGATCTGGAATGCCTTGGTTGACCCACGGCCGGCCTCGGAGATCGCTATCCATACGGATGTTTCGGTTTCTACCGTGCATAACGTGATATCCCGGTACAACAGATTCGGTCCAAAAGCGGTCGAGAGCTGCGACAATGGCATACGGCGCAGATGCTATTTGAGCAAGGACGAGGAAGCCGAGTTTCTCAAGCCATTCTTTGAGCTTGCCGCCACGGGCGAGATTTGCGTGGCCGGCCAGATCAAGAGATCCCTCGAGGATTTGTTGGACCATAAGGTCCATCACTCCACCGTCTATCGGATGCTCCACAGGAATGGATGGCGAGAAATCGTGCCTCGTCCGGTTCACCCTCAAGCCAAAGAGGAAGCTCAAGAGGCTTTTAAAAAAACTTCCCGGAGCTCGTAGCCGAGATTGTTGAAGAAAGAGTCCCAAAGGATACAAGACCCGTCATAATCATGGCCCAAGACGAAGGACGATTCGGACGGATCACTGATATTCGGAAATGCTGGGCGCCCAAAGGGGTCAGGCCCAAAGTTCCACATCAAATTGCCAGAACATTCCTCTATGTTTATGCGGCAGTGTGCATGGTCTTGGGCAAGATGACCTCTTTGATCCTGCCCTACGCCAATACTGACATGATGAACCTGTTCTTGGGGGAAGTCTCCCGAGATTTCAAGGAATACTTTGTCATCATGCTGGTTGATGGAGCTGGATGGCACAGATCTCATGGCTGGAACTCCCCGAGAACATACGGTTAATCCAGCAGCCGTCACACAGTCCGGAACTCAATCCGGTAGAGCATTTATGGGAGGATTTGACGGAAAATCACCTCCCAAACAAAGCATTCAAGTCACTGGAGGGCGTTGAACAGGCTCTGTGCAAAGGACTGCGAGATCTTCACAGCAATCCGATGCTCGTCGCATAATAACTCTAACTTAAGGAACGTAACAACTAGTGCTGCCTTTTACTGACATTGTGTGGTGTAAGTGGATCTGAGCCTGGGTTAAAGGTTGTATGTAAAATTGGTACTTTTTTAAGACTTTCCGGGCTAATCCCGAGACCCGCGAGGGGCCTTTTTGTTGCGGACCGGGGGGCCTGGCCGCCTCCTTCGGTGGGCTCCTGCGCCCGAGATACACACCTTCAGGAGAGATGCTAAGATCAATTACGAACACCTCCCAAGTAAGCAAGCCTCAAGCCTGGAGCGTCTCTATAATCATTTCAACCAGTTACTGGGATGTTCGTTGCACCTAAGCCACTACAAATCACGACTCATCACAACCGTACCCCGCAAAAGCCCCGCACGAAAACCCGCCTTTTCTCTGCCTCATCTGCCCTCCGCTCCTTCACTGCCAAGAATGTCCTGCATTTTCCCGGTCAGCGCACGGTCAAACCCGCTGGGAGTCGCCCCGGCAAAGCCGGGGGCTTACCATTGTTTTGGTTATGAGCGATCCTGCCGTTGGAGCTATCGTAGGCCCGCCGCGCCGTCCGGCGGACGCTTCATCTTACTCCCAAAGGGCCGCCGTAGCGTCTAGCCCGAGCCTATACTGAGTCAGAGCCGTCGTCAAGTTGTATAGGGATTTTTCATGCGATAGTCTTGTGTCGCTCTTATAGCTCGCTAGCCGCTGCGCGCTGGCAGGATTTACCGTCCTCGAGGGCCCCACAGATGGGGGATCTTGCATTGAACGGTGGACGGGTATAGAATGAACCCTTAAATTTAGCGCTGGGCCTGACGGGATTTGCAGTCGAACCACCGTGGCATCAGCAGCGGATAATTCGCACGCCCGGCCGGGGTCGAAGCAGAGCTGATCCAGTAGGCGCTCTGTAGCGTACGTGCCGGGCCTGAAGGTCGATCCATATGTTAAGGTCTGATCTGGTACGCGTTGCGCTCCGGCAAGTCTATAGGAACAAACGGCGGTACAATGGAGTTCTCCTAGGAATCTCATTGGGATTGGCAGGATTGGTGACTGTTCTGACTCTGGGGGATTCCGTCGAGACCGACCTCGGTCAAAACCTCGAAGTATTGGGCAGCGCGACGATAATAAAAGCAGCCTGGAACTACGACAGGGCCCCTAAATGGCATCATGGCCAATATTTCCCCAAGGACATTCAAGACCTCAGAAAACTCCCGGGCGTGAGCGACGCAAGCCCCGTGGTATGGAGTTTTACGTCTTTTAGCCACAATAACAATAAGATGGGCAGCGCAAGAATCATGGGAATCGAAACCAGCTTCTTCGACACCATTCACATGCCTGTCTCAGCCGGCAGAAAATTCACTGACGATGATATTACGTACAGGAGGAGCGTCTGTATTATAGGGACCAATATTCTAAAACGGCTTTTTAAGAAAGACGAGGATCCCATCGGGAAGAAAATATTTGTCGGTGGGTACAACTTTCAAGTGATCGGCATAATGGGAGGAATGGAAGATCCGCTGTTCCTCGATACCATGTTGCTTCCTATTACTGTTGCTCGTTCCAGATTCTTGGCAATGTACGAGATACGGGACATTTACATTCGAGCAGCCAACTGGGACATGGTGACAACGGTCCGGGAGAACGTCTACGCCCTACTTGACGCGAAATCAACCCGGCTATGCAGATGCCATCCAGGTCGTCCACTATCCGGAGGCTTTGAAAACGATAAAGAATGCTATATTGCTGGTGAAGTTATTCCTCTACGCGGCAGCCGTGGTGACTCTCCTGTTGGGCGGGCTTGGGATCACCAGCGTAATGCTCGCGGCGGTAAGAGAACGAACGACTGAAATAGGACTCAGAAAGGCCGTCGGAGCCACTGGCCGGATGATCATGGCACAGTTTCTGTTGGAGTCCGTCTGTATCAGTCTCTTGGGTGTTGCGATCGGAAGTTTGGTCGGATTAATGACAGTAAGTGTTCTCGAAAAGGTTTTCCACATAGTTCCGGCCTACAAAGTATTGATTGCAAGTCTGATGGGAGGTGTATTGTTTGGCGTGGTACTTGGGATATTATCCGGATTAATACCTGCAGGAAGAGCAAGCCGACTGGATGCCGCGGAAGCCATGAGATTTGAATAGGAGTTTGTAATTTGTAATGTGCTCTATTGGGAGGAAGGTGCGAGGTCCGAGCCAGGGGGTGAAACTGATCACTCACGAGTTCCTTCTCCCACAATGTTCAATCAGGGAGACTGCGCCATCTCAGAGCTGAATTCATGTCGGGACTGTCTGTGTCGGGAGCGGCTAGTTCCGGTGGGCACAGTAATTGTACTCGAGGTTCGAGTTCATTAAGGAATCTGTACCAGCTAAGTTCGAGGAATTTTTGATAGGTTTCTGCTCGTGTGAGTGGGGACAGTCCATACCACAGTGAGGTCTGTCTTGTCTAAGCGCTTTTCTCCATTAGACTGTGGTGCGTCTGCGTGCGCCTTTTGGGGATTGTCCCATTTTCTTATGCTGTAACCGTTCTGGAAGACTTCCACACGATTAAACCCCAGATCTCGCACGCCCGATTCCAACAGGGAAACCAGTTCGTCATAACTTCCGGCTCTCCGAATTCTTCGGCCCATGAAAGTCCGATAACTTGAAAGGAACTGAAAATGGGGCCTGTTCTCGAGTGTCTGGGAAAGATTCTCAATCCGGTAGAGACGCAGCAGCACTATTACGGCGCCGACCACGAGCCCGAACAAAGACATAAAATGCAAGTTGAAAGCTGATCCGTGGCCAAGCACGATCCACAGAGTCATCCCCGACAAAAGGGCGGTGAACACGTAATAAATCAACACAACTCGCCTGGGAAGCCGGAATTTCTCCATAAGCCGATGATGAAGATGATCCGAATCGGCCACAAAAATGTGCCTGCCACTGATCCAGCGGCGCAAGACCGCCAGGAAAACGTCCAGTAAGGCTAGCCCCAAAGGCAGAAAGGGAATGACAACCATTCCCATGGTCCCGGAACGCTGACCGGGCGCAATGGCCGCGCAGCTCGTGGCGAGAGTTCCAAGCAAGAAACCGAGCGTCAGGCTGCCACCGTCTCCCATGTATATAGACGCAGGTGGGAAATTAAAGCACAGAAAACCAAGAAGACTACCGGAAATAGTTAATCCCACGGAAGCCACAAACCAGTCGCCTTTTGCAACACCTATTATTCCACTCGTCAAGGCGGCAAAAAAGCATATGCCGCCTGCCAAACCGTCCAGTCCGTCGAGTAGATTGATCGCATTCGTGATGACGACAATCACGAGAGCGAACAGTGGAATTCCGAACCAGCCGAATTCAACCGGTCCCACAAAAGGAATGCTCGCTATATTTAGGCCATGGCCGCCCACCACGAGAATTGCAACCGCCAAAAGCTGGCCCAGGATTTTCTTTTTCCAGCCGATGGAATACTTGTCATCTACTGTCCCCAGAATAAAAATACAGCCGGTTCCAAGAAAAAGCGACGTTATCTGGAGCCCGTACTCCTGAGACACAATCAACTTATCGAGCAGTATCAACACCAAGTACAAACAGATCAGTAGGGCCACAGGCAGAAAAATCGCTACACCGCCCAATAGAGGGATTGGACTCGAGTGGATTCTACGCCCCCCCGGACGGGCAAGGACATTGTATTTCACCGCCAACTTTTTGCATATCGGGACGGCGGCATAGGTAAGCACAAATCCGAGCGATCCCCACAATATCATGAACGGCCAATTCACGGGCATTATCAGACAGGGGCAAGACCAAAGGCGTCTGAAGCTCTTATGAGAAGGGTATTGGAAAGCTGCCGGAAGAGCCTGGACCCAGCAGACCCGCTCATCGTGGAAATGCTCAATGCGCTGGCTGTCATCCGCTTGAAGCAAGGGGAGTTGGCGGAGGCTCAAGAACTGCTAGAGGAAGCCCTGGAAAAGTGTGAGCGGGCGGATGATGCAATGGAATCTCACGGACCCGCCGTACTAATAAACCTCCATTCCGTATCCATGGCACGCGACGAGCACGAAACCGCTCAAGAGCATCTGTCGCGGGCTCATGAGGCAGCCGCGAGCCAGCCTGACAAAATAGATCATGGCTACCTGCTCGAAGCACTGGTTAACCTAGCTCGATTTTATGATGCCCTCGGCATGAACGAGGACAAGGAACAAGTTCTGCAAGATATCAAGCGCCTAACCATACAGATTTTGAAATCTGACCCGTGGTTCATCGTGACATACATATCGCCGCCGACTGAGGTCCGGGATTCGGACATATTTATCGAATTTCTGTCCAACTTGGACACTGTTATCCGGGAAGTTGGTCGGAATACCTGCTTCGGTATTCTGAGACTTTATTTTGACTTTCTGCGCAACCAACCGTTCCCCCCAACTTCCGGGGATGAGGATAAACTTCCGGATTTTTTCTTACCGGACAAAGCATAGTCCCGAAATCTGCTGATGTGAGGGCTCAGAGTGGCGGAGAGTCAAATCGCAACACTGGGCAGGGAGAGGAGCCTCTCTCTGCCCCTCAACCGAAGAAACCTGAGGCATGCCAGGTGTACAGGTCATGGACCCGTGCTCACCTCCACCAATGACCGAAAATTGGAACAATCAACTAGCAAAATCACGATGTGAAAGGAAAACATCATGAGTATAGACATAAATGATTACATAGAATCAGCACTGCATGACATCATAGAGCAGATCGGTGAAGTTTACCGGCAGGCAAATACGCTCTGGGAAGCTCACGGGTCTGACTTTGACGGTGCAATGAACGAACTGGAAAAACTACTCAGGACTGTCAGTGACAGTGTGGAAATATTTCAAAATTACGACGGACAGTATGATCGGGTACAGCGTCAATGCTTCGGCGATCACCCTGGATGTTACGAGGTCCAGTGCAGGCTTTGTGAAGTGCAACGCCTTTGCTCTGAAGAGACCGCCCTGAGAAAGCCGCATAAAAAGGGTCTGCCTATTTGTTTCAGGATGAACCCTCTCCAATCCCAGCCCAGCTGCCAACATTGCTCACTCTTCAGGCTGTGCCTGGATGAAACACCCAAAGCGAAAGAAGCACCATCAAGTGGAGTTCAAGAATGAGACCAGCGTGTGCGCAACCTGGCAATCAATACCTGTCGCGGGAATCAGCGCTCACACGCTGAAAGAGAGGGGTACAACAATGTTTGGAGAACTTGCAAAAGAGTTGGAAAAAAGTCTTTACCGATTTCTGGACGAAGGCAGGATGATCGAGAACACTTTAACAGCCTGGCTGAGGGACAATTCAATCGGAACATCCCTAGAACAAGCCCACAGGGGAGCTACGGAACACACCTGTGAAGGCATGAAAAGTTCATTTCGTGCCGTGAAGGAGTTTGTCGAGGTGATAATGGATTCCGAGAATCACGATCCCGATAGCTTGCAATCAATCGTAGACCGATTCTAGCAATGGGAATCGGCTCATTACGCACGTGCAGCCGCGGGGAGTACTGCCGGCGGTGAAAAGGTCGAAACTGAAGGCGAAAGGCTGCAAATCTTGGCAGATAAATCAAAGAGAGACGAACGTCATGAAAAAATAGATCAAAGGGAAAGAGTTTCAGTGTCGCCAAGAGAATCCATTAGTACCCTTGTGGAAGTTATCGCAACGACGAATGACCTGGTTAAGCAAGGCCTCGCCGGCGGAGTGGCGTCTCAGGTTGTAGGTACCTGGTTTGAGGAATATGACCTCAGTGCCATTACAGAGGACGTTGATTTGCATTTAAGCAGGTTAGACAACTATTTCTCTTTGCTGAAAATGCTCGTCATCGATTCGCTCGATCCCCAATACGAGTCACTGGTTGTTAATCTCATTGCAATTGAAAGAAACGTGCAAGAGCTCAAGGCCAAATTGGCTATTCAGCACGTTTGATTTGCGGCCAGTTGGACCACAAGTAGGGGCTTGGCTGGCTGAGAACCGACTTTTCTCCCGAATGGGCCGAAGACCGACCCTGAATCTGTAAGGTTTTCAAGACAGGAAGTGGATGATGGTCACGAATGAGAATTCACATAACCCTTTTTGTCCGAGCGGCGTCGGGTTGCTGGAGCCTACGGAAGTCGCCAGCATGCTAATGATAAGCCTCAAGACCGTCCACAAACTTTACGCGAGGGCAAGCTCCCTTGCGTACAGGTAACCGCCCGTGAAAGACGATTCGCCGGAAGGCTTATATGGAGTGCACAACCTTGTTACGGCTCATCGGTAACTCTCTGGAAGTTGTTTCAATGAAGAGCATTGTTTTACCCAGACTGATTAGGCACAGAGACGCCCCCAAGTACCTCGGCATGGACCGAAACCGTTTCAATGCTGAGGTCAGACCTTATTTGACGGAGATTCCAATTGGCAAGCAAGGAATCGCTTTTGACCGGCTTGACTTGGACGCGTGGGTAGATAATTATAAAAAATGCAACGGGCGTCCCGGCAAGCAGAAAGGAGAAAATAAGCCATGGGACGCAAGACGTTTTCCGGACTCTTCAGGCGCGGAAGCATATGGCACATCGACAAACGATTCAAAGGCCGACGCATTTGCGAGAGCACTGGAACGAGCCAAATTAAAGAGGCCGAAACATACTTAGCACACCGCTTAGAGGAGATTCGGCAGGCAGAGGTATACGGCGTTAGGCCCAAACGCATCTTTCGGGAGGCTGCCACGCGCTACCCGGATGAAGCTACCAAGGCTACAATCAGAGAGGATGCACGGCAATTAAGGTTACTCGACCCCTACATAGGGCTTCTGCCCTTGCAGGCCGTTCACATGGGAACGCTTCAACGATTCATCAAAAACAGGAAAGCACAAGGATTGAGGAATCGGACTGTAAACTGCGGGTTGGCAGTTGTCAGACATATCCTTAACTTGGCAGCGGGAGAGTGGATCGACGAATACGGGATGACATGGTTGACGCACGCCCCAAAGATCAAGCTTATTCCCGAGATCGACCGTCAGGAGCCGTATCCGCTGTCATGGGAAGAACAGGACCGTCTCTTCAACGATTTGCCTGACTACCTGAAACGAATGGCATTATTCAAGGTGAACACAGGTTGCCGAGATCAGGAGGTGTGCGGGCTCAGATGGCAATGGGAGGTTGAAGTTCCCGAGTTGAACACCAGTGTCTTCATAATTCCGGGCCAGAGAGTGAAAAACAGGCAGGACCGGCTTGTCGTGCTGAACCAGATAGCTTGGACCATTGTTCAGCAGATGCGCGGTGAACACCCCGAGTATGTCTTCAGCTTCGAGGGACACCGGATTCGACAGATGTACGGTAGAGCCTGGAGAGCAGCGCGTGACAGAGCCGGCCTATCTCATGTGAGAGTCCATGACTTGAAGCACACTTTCGGACGCAGACTTCGGGCTGCGGGAGTCTCCTTCGAGGACCGCCAGGACTTGCTCGGGCACAGGTCTGGAAGAATCACGACGCATTATTCCCAGGCCGAGCTTGAAAGCCTATTAGCAGCTGCCAATGCGGTTTGCGGCGAAAACTCCCGCAAAACTCCCGCACTGACCATCTTAAGAAAAAGGTTACACCTTGTTAGCAATGGCTAACCTAATGTAACCTTTGTGGTTTTAGGTGGCGCGCCCGGCAGGACTCGAACCTGCGACCTACGGATTCGAAGTGCAGGAACTTCGTTTTCTACCCATTATCACCTACATATACCAAGGCAGCTCTTTGTTAATCATTTCAGAGGGCTGCCCTAATTTTGTCTACCACCAATTAACACTTCATGACACCGCTGTTAGACACCAATATGGACACCAGTGGACACCTATATGGACACCTAAATTTTATCGGGATGAGGCTCAAGTTGGCGTTTTATTTATTGACTCATGTCATATCAATAAGGTACCGGCTCCACCTGAAAAAATTACAGGAATTTCAAAGCACTTCCCTACCGTGGATTTGCGCAGACCAATAGGTAAAAAAGAAAAAACCGCCGCCCTTGTCGCATGAATTGGTCTTCTTAATCCGTATCGGTCCGAAATGGTGAGAGCAATGTGAGCAGGGAAACGAACGTTTAAATGTCCCTCTCTAAACCTCAATCTCCTGCATTATATGAGCTTGGCCAAAAGAACGATGGAACCCCATGTGGTCTTTTTCGCTAAAGAAACCGCCTAAAGACGTATTATGCTGTATGTGGCGTGGTCCTTCAGCAGCATCAACGGAGGCAAACAGCGTGCCTCACACACATGGGCTTGAGTCATTGAGACACCTATCCATATTCGAAGTTCCGTAAAATAATTCTTGACAAAGGATTCGACGGGAGGGGGTTCCACAGAGGCTGTGGATAACTTGACCGCAGGGCTGTGGATAACTTTGCTAAACTCGCAAATCTCCAGGATTTGGAGCGAACTGATTCAAAGTAGGACACTCAGAAGTCGTCAACAATATCAGGGGATAAGTGTAACCATCTGGAATAGCGACACCTGGTTTTTTTGCTAATTATCAAGCGGACTAAGTTATAAACACCTGTGGATAAACGATATTCTAACTAAGTTCTCATGTTCCATGAATTATTGGATTTGTCAGACTCTGTTCCGGGTTGACCCCATCCTGTCCCAATAGTTCATGGGATTTGTGAAAAAAGGGGGGCCGCTTACTACCCATCTCAGTTACTCGGATAAATCAAGACCTGAGAGCAGCTCCCACTAATAGAGATGGCGCTACGGCTAAATTGGTGCAGGGTGTCACTCTTATATCCCGACTAATCCGCTTCAATCCTTGCGGGTCCGTCTCGATCCGAATGGTGAGAGAAAAATGTGAGCAACGGGCGATTAGCGGTCTTCAGCCGATCGTTTTCTAATGACCTGATTTACTTAGGTAGGGTAGTGATCAATTTTTTGAGCGTGTTCCTGTCCTCCGCCGAAAGATCTATTATCTTGAATCCAGCTACAACGTATTTCCTCATCGTGCCCTTCGTTGTGGCCCATTTGCACTCGGCGACAATTGAGAGGGGGTCTGCCCGAGTGCCCATTTCCGTAGGAATCCGAAATCTCTTAGTTTGCCCGACCCTTGCATTGATCCCTGCCACCCGCAGCCCCTTTTCCGATATATTCCTCAATATGCCGCTGGAGCCGGTCTCCAAGTCATGAATTGGTATTCTGAGGGTGAGGTCCTCTCTAGGGTGACTTCGTGGCTCCTTGTAATGCGTTCTGAGGGTGTACAAGGGAGACCACTCTGAAAGTTCAGAGTCGCTAATGGCTCCACGTTCCACGAGCTTTTCGTAAATCTTGAAAAGACCATCGCCCGAAAGCCCGTATTTCATTTGTAACTCCCAGTCAGTCATTCCGGATCTGAGATCTTTACTGATATTCTTCCCGTTAATTTGTCTCTTCTCGCCCATCGTGCCTCCCGTGGGCTCAAATTAATTGCAAACTCTTCTGAAGAAGTAGCATATATACCTTTTCACTGATTCCTTTGATCAAGCGTCTGACCCCATTTTGTCCTCGTGGCTTATGGGATCTATGAAAGGGGGGCCGCTTATTACCCATCTCAGTTACTCGGATAAATCAAGACCTGAGAGCAGCTCCCGCCAATAAAGATGATGCTACGGCGAAATCGGTTCAGGATAGAACGCTCCTATTCGGACTAATTCTTTTCAATCCTTTGGTTTCGATCTCAACTGGTGAGAGCAAAATGTGAGCAAGGATAGAAGACTGATTTTCACCCAATCGTCTGCCATTCACCCGATTGGCTAAGCATTAGGACACTCATGAAGTCTTGGAGCGTGTCCCTGTCATTCGCCGACAGATCTATTATCTCGAACCCGGCCACAAAGTATTTCTGTTTTCTCTCCTTTAATTCAATCCATTTACACTCGGCCATAATCAATAGCGGCTCGGCCTGCATGAACATATCTGTGGGAATCTGAAATGTCCTAGCTTGCCCGACCCTGGACTCAATCCCAGCCACACGCAATCCTGTTTCCGAGATGTCCCTCAATACGCCAAGGGCACCAGAGCCGATGTCATATATGGGCACATGAACGGCCAAGTCTGCTCTAGGATGACTTCGCCTTGTGATGTGATCAACTCTATCCCTATAAGACGAAGAAATTTCGTAGAGTTCAGAGTGGCTGATTGCCTTGCACACCATAAGCTGTTTGAAGACTCTCAGGAGAGCTTTTATTGAAAGCCTGTATTTAATTTGGAGTTCCGAGTCCGCCATCCCTGATCGGAGATCGTTGAGAACATCCCTCCCCTTGATTTGTCGCTTGTCCCCCATCGTTTACCCGCTGCCTCGAAAGAGATGCCGCAATCTCCCCAAAAAGGCTAGGACCGTTTATCGTGGACTTTCCTGTCCGATGTCTTGTCTGAAAACGAGAACGTCATCAATTGGAGTAGCTCTAGGAGCTGTATGTAATTGTCCGCTGAAATGTCTGTAATCTCAAATCCCGCATTGCAAACTTTGCCTTTGTTTCCCTTCCTAGCCCACCGGCACCTTGCCTCGAAGGAAAATGGTTCAACTTCTAGAAACTCATCCGGGACTACTACGAGGCTTTTCAATTCGCCAGCCTGTGCCTCAAGGCCCCTCACACCCACTCCGACTTCGGATAAGTCTCTGATTCGCCCCATTATCTGTGGATTAAGTCTTTCGTAGACGCCTGTCGACAAGATCGGAAGGGCTCTTTCAGATACACGCACCTCCTGGAGTGTAACAGAGTCATCATACGAAATACTTCGACCAGAAATGTCGTCCGCCATTATTGCCCCAGAGTCCACCAGCTTTGTGAAAACTCTCTGAAGTCCACGGGAAGACAGCTTGTATTTTTCCATCAATTCTGCATCGGATAGATTTGAGCGGATATCGGTGGCAATTTCCTTCGTATCAATCCTCCGCCTTGCGGATACAATGAAATCCTGACCAGTCCACTCCAGGAAACCGGCCTCTGCTAGCTGTTTGTAGAGGTCCTGAAGCCCTTCTTCCGAAAGGTTGTATTTTCTCCTCAGTGTGCCATGGTCAGCCCCCAATTTCATGAATTTGAGGATCTCCCATAAAGATATCTCACGTCCGGACATTACTCTCTCCAATTGGCTTCAAATCCAGTATACCACAAACAAGTTCGAGATTAGGCGAAAACAAACCCCGACCGGGTCAGCTCCATGTGTGAATTGATTCATCTTTTTCGTCAGAGATTGCGGTCTCCAAGGCCCAACAGACCAACAACCGTCTGTATTTCAAGCAAATCACTAGCTGAGATATGAACTATTTTGAATCCGGCTTCTCGGAGGACCTTGGCATCGACATCTTGCTTGGCCCACACGCATGTGGCTCTAACTCTGACTGTTTGTTTGCGAACCTCCTTCAGAGAAATCAAAAAGGGCTTTTCCTCCCCGACAACCACTGTAATACCTCTGGTTCGGAATCCGTCCTCCGACAGATCAATAAGGAGTCCCCTGTTGGCAGAGTCGTTCAGATCTTCTATTTCAAGAGGGACCCTGAGGTATATTCGAGGAAACCGCCGTGTTTTTAATCGATTGGCCGGATCGTCAAAAAAAGGGCCCCTTTCCTTGATTTCAGCATCTCTTATGTCCCCCGCTTCCACGAGGTTTTTCAAAACTTCTTCTAACTCCTCCAAAGACAGTCCGTATTTGGACATCAACTCAAAATCCGACGCCCTAGCCCGAATATCCCTTACGATCTTCCTGGCCCTGATTTTTGACAATTTTACGTTCCCCGCATAATACATCGCTCGCTTAGGTGTTTTCAGCGGCGATCTGTAGTGGGCCTTGTGAGGCAGTAGCAAGGGCTTCCACGGGTTCCAAATGCTCCTGGTGGTTTGCAGGATTTCCCCTATTGGGTTGGAACCAAGCCATCTGTTTATCCAATTCAGAGTTTTCCAACACCCCCGCATCCATAGGCTTATTAATAAGACTTTGCAGGCCCTTTTTTGAAAGCTTGATACTTCTGCATCAGGGCGGCATTATTCATTCCCGCTCTAATGTCTGCCAAGATTTCTTTAACGTTGACCAGTGATTTTGGCCACAGGAAGCCCCCTTGGTCGAGAGGTCAGGACGGTTTGTGGCCCATGATTTCCGATCCACACGGCAGATTTGGATACGTAAGAATCACTACATGGACGTCGCTGGCTTCTTACAGTTTTTGCAGTCGTTAACCACCCCTCCCTTGGCTTTGTCACACTTCGCTTTCGTCAACTTTGAGCATTTGCCGTTAACGCAGCAGTTGACCTTTGTTTCCTTGGCCATTGCCAAGGGAGCAGCCAACATGAAGGCTACAAGAATCGACAGCGATAAGACTTTTTTCATTTTGGGCACCTCCTTTTCAGATTATGCGGAGAGCACTTCGGCTCACATTCCGCGCTTTTTCCCGAGGGGTTTTGGATAGTTTTTTGTTTCAGCTTTCCATTGTTGGCTCGAATGCGTTTGAACGGGCTATGTACTCCGGTGTGATTCCGCGGGATGAGGCGCTTGAGGCCATTCTTGTGGTCCCTGCGGACAAAGGTATTCCGTGTTGTCCGGAGCCGACCCGATGAACCGGGGAGTTTGCTGCGGAGGGATGTGAGGTCTCATCCGGCCCCTCTTCTCGGTTGTGTCCCGATTGCCCCCTCTGATCCGACGCTGACAGAGGGATTGGTAAAAACAGCCTCCGATAGTCCGAGGATCTGGAGATACCTCTTTTGGATCGGGTCGAGCGGCTCGGCCAAGAATCTGCGTTCATCGGTTCGTATCACAATCACGGAGACAAACTTGGTGGTCATCATAAAGGATGTGGGACGGGAGGTCTGCCGGTTGTTCCAACCGACCACCTTGGAGTCGCTCCCTTTGAGAGAGACTCTCATGGTCCTCTCCATAAGACGCCAGATCATGAGGGCCAACACCAGGATCAGTCCCAAAGCTTCAATGCGGCGAGGAGATTTGAGGAACAGGGCATTGACGATCACGGGATCCTTGAGGAACCCAAAATTCTGCTCTACGGAATGTTGGTCGTGATAGGCTCTGAGAAGCTCCTTTGAGCTGAGTCCTCCGGAGGATTCTTCAGGCTCGTTCGTGATGAGCACGAAGCATCCCGCCTCTTTCCGGGCGCGAGCGATGGCTTGCTCCCTGGGCCTGAGGCTGATCTTGAGCCGGTAGGTAATGCGTTGGATCTTTCGTGTTCCGTCGGCTTTGGGTCTGCCGGTTGCATAGACGGGTTTTTCTTCCACCTGGCCGACCAGCTCATGGAACCGCCCCTTGGGGAGCCGTAAGACGGCAGCCTGTGCATCGGGAGCACAGGCGTACTCGATCTTCTCCTGTTCGCTGGCGACCCGTTCCATTTCTACACGGTCCTTTTCAAGGGTGCGTTCCAGCTTCTTTACTCGGCGTTCGTCGTATGCATCGGAATGAATCACCAAAGCCCTATACCAGACCCCATGCAGATCCACCAGAGTCTCGAACCCATGGTAGTGCGCAGGTTTGCGCTTGGGAGTGGAAGGCTCTTCAGACAAGATTCCCAGATCGTGCCAGCTGTCCTGTCTCACCGCCTTGGCAATGGCCTTGCCACACTCCTTGTACGACGCAGGAAGCCGAGAGACAAAACGAAAGCCGCTTTTCCAATCATCCATCAAGGCAAGATTGTCAGGAGTGATCAGGGCGGAATCCGCCACATAGAGAAAATTGTCCTGTCCCAGCTCGGCCATCCGCTCCACCATCGTGGGGATGAGGTTGCGGTTGACCACCTTGTCCGAGAGATTGCCGTTTTCACACTGGGAGAAGATCGGGATACCTGCGTCCACACACAACAGAGAATGCACCAGCTGCTTGAGATCCGGTCTATGATCTTTGCTGAATCCGAATGTGATCACGAAGGGCTGATCACGAGACTCTTCTCCATACAGGTCATAGTCCCCATACACGCTGTGAGACGTGGTATCGTGGTGAACATGTGTGATGTCCAGATCAAACAGCTTTACTGCACGAAGGGCCACGGCAGAAAGCACCTTGCCTGTCCCCACCTCAAAGATACGATCAAGTGCTCGGCCCACGGCATCGTCGTTGAGTTTCTCCGGAGAAATCGCCTCTCCCAGAAGCAACTCCGTGTCCAGCTTGGCGAACGCCTGGGGAAGCCGGAACAGAGGGCTTCTTCCCGAGAGGGAATCGAGTATGAGCGCCAACACAATTTGACCGTCACTCACCCCTCGTTTCGAGCCACAAAGCCTGTCAACCTCTTCCACCACCCCCAGCGTGCGAGCATAGGCAGAGATGACCGGAAGAAATCTCACCTCGCATGCACGTAGCCGCTCGCCTTCTTTCATGGCCGAACACCTCCTCATGCAGATGTCCAGCCTCTATCACAAAGCCCGATCCCGTACCAGACCCTTTTCACGCAAGCTGAAAAAACTACCCCCTGCGGCTATAAAAAAGTGCGAAACGCGAGCCTCGGCCTCTACCTTTGAGAGCTATGGCTCCAAGCGGTGTTGCAAGCCTATGTCAACCATGGTTTCCTTAACGTTGATTGTTCTTCTCGCTATAAAGAGCCCCCGAGTGGAGAGGTGAGGAGGGCATGATATCATAAGTGATTGTCAGAGCGGCCAAAATTCCACAAGAATGCCTTCAAATTGAAGAAGCAAGCAAGAATCAGTCAAGAGGCACCGTACTTTTCCACCGGCACTATGCAAATTTCGACCAACCTATACAGTCGAGTGAGGTTTGGCCTTTTTTTTGCCTCTCCGTAGCGGTCTGAATTCCTCTACCGCCTTGTCTCGACACACCTTTAGCAATTCCTGAGTAAGTGCCTCCACAGACTGGAACCTATCCTCTGGTTTCTTCTCCATGGCCTCACTGACGATGTCCGACAGGGCATCCGGGATATCCAGCCACAATTCCTTCAAAGGGACCGGGGCTTCCTTCATGTGTTTTCGGAGAACTTCCTTTACCGTGGACCCTTGGAAGGGAGGCCTCCCTGCTAGGGCGTGATAAAGCGTTGCCCCGAGTGAATAGATGTCGGCCCGAGCGTCAATGACGCGGTCACTCCTGATCTGCTCCGGTGCCATGTAGAGTGGGGTTCCCATCCCCTTCCCGCAGGTTGTCTCCTTTCGGTCAGTCTTGAGGTCCCTGACAAGACCGAAGTCAACGAGCATCGCGGTTCCTGCAGAGGTGACAAGGATATTGGCGGGTTTCACATCCCCATGCACGATTCCGTACTCGTGGGCGGCTCGGAGAGCGCCGCAGACGTCCAGGGCAAGCCGAATGCAACCATTCGTGGAAATCTTGCCCTCTTTCTGAAGAACGTTTGCGAGGCTGCCGCCAACCACAAGCTGCATAACAATGAAACTGTAGCCTTGTTCTTCTCCGGCGTTCATCACGGCAACTATGTGGGGATGTTTAATCCTTGCTATGACTCTGGCTTCCTTGAGGAATCGTTGCGCCATCGGCGTGTGGGATCTTTTTTCCTCGGGATGAAGAATCTTAATGGCAACTGGGACATCCAGCGTTAAATGATGCGCCTTGTATACTGTCGCCGCGCTTCCTTTTCCCAGGACACTGTCAATCCTACAACCCGCGAGGACTAATCCTCTTAGGGGATTGTCCTGTGTCGGCGTGTGGCGGGGGAATGGCACAACAATTGTCCCTCCGCATAGGCACTTGCCCAGCTTTCCTGACGAAGATTCAGTTGCCGTAAGAATCCGCCCGCATCGGTCACAGTGGAACCGTATTCGGGACTCCGGCGACAACACCCGATCCTCTTTCACAGCCAATTCATCCAAAAGGGATTTCAGGCTGTTTTCTTGGTGCTCGTCTGTAGATACGAACTGTATCCCCATCCCCAAAACTTGGGCGATTTCAAGGATTCTGGCTTCCTGTCTGACGGCCAGTCCAATGATCTCCATTGTGGCCTCTGCCTTGCCTGACGGGAGCCGGAAGTTCAAAAACACGACACCCCCAACTGGAATGGCCTCATAGGTCAGAATGAACATGCCGGAGGTGCTTAGGTCGGTTGAGTAGCCGGTAGCCCACGTATCCTGATCGAAAGAGGTACTGGACGGTAGTAGACACTTTAACCCTGCGGGCCCGTCTTCTGGGGTCGGAATAAGTGGTGGCCGATCGGTCCATCGAGGAGGCTGGGCTTTCGTCAGGGCCAATTTTGTGCACCCCTCTCAGGTCCGTCGGTGTTGGCGCCTGGGGAAATTCCAAAAGAGGTGATCTTGTCCTCTGCAACAATTCTTCGATTCGCGCTGAAAGGTCTGGGAAAAAACTGTCATCTTCGGTTCTGATCTGAAGAAGTCGTTCCAAAGCCAACTCAAAGCGGCCCTGGCTGAGGTACAGTTCCGCGAGGTCGGAATATATATACAGTCGATCCCTAATCGACACATTCAGGGACAAGAGTGATTGGAGTAGGACCTTTTCAGCTTGGTCCGACAGCTTCAGACCAATCAGGCAGGTTGCTATTCGTCGCGTGGCCCGACACTTCAAGCACTCTTCGGAGAGTGCCCTTTGGTACTCGCGAATGGCCTCTCTGAGTAGCCCCATCTCTTCATAGGTCTCGGCTTTTTGAAAAGAAAGATCGGGGCGATCCACTCCTACTCCCCCTTTCGCTAGTCCATGCAAAAAGATCGGAAATCTGGCAGACAGTTCCATCGGCTGGCTGGCATCCACCGGAACCGTCAGCATCGGGAAATTGATTCCCGCTTGTTAGGGTCAAGTACTTGATCTTCAGGCACCCCCTATCATGAAGCGAAGCCTTAGTCTGTAGCACATGAACCGTACCGTATGAAGGCAAAGTCACCATACCAAAATAAAGGATCTCTCCGAAAAGCCCAAGGATTTCGATCCAAATTGATACTGTTTGATCCCTATAGTCCATTTTGATCCTCAAAAATGTGTACAAAAAAAAGTACAAGGACTTTCTCTGAGGCTTTGGCTGTTCTCTTATCTCACTTGTGATCTTTTTTTTTGCTCCCCTTGGCCTTAAGCAAGTCCACAATTTGGGAATGGCCTTTCTCGGAAGCAAGCTCCAGTGCCGTTCCACCTATAGTCCGGGCATTGACATCGGCTCCTTTTTCCAGCAGTAGTCTCACAACTTGCAAGCGGCCTTCACTGGAAGCGTCCGTCAATGCCGTCCCGCCATCTTTATTCTTTGCATTGACGTCAGCTCCCTTTTCCAGCAGTAGTCTCACAACCTCGACGTGGCCATGAAAGGAGCCCATCATCAATGCCGTCCCGACAACTTCATCCTTTGCATTGACGTCAGCTCCTTTTTCCAGGAGTAGTTTCACAACTTCTAAGTGGCCTGTACAGGAAGCGTCCGTCAATGCCGTCCCGCCATCTTTATTCTTTGCATTGACATCGGCTCCTTTTTCCAGGAGTAGCTTCACAACTTCTAAGTAGCCTGCACTGGAGGCGTCCGTCAATGCCGTCCCGACAACTTCATCCCTTGCATTGACATCGGCTCCTTTTTCCAGGAGTAGTTTCACAGTGTCTACATGCCCTCCAAATGCAGCCAGCATCAACGGGGTTCTTCTATATTTCTCGCTTCTGGCGTTGATGTTAGCCCCTTTTTGTAAAAGGGAAGGAATGACTTTAGTGTTGCCCATCTCGGCATGATGTCGGAGCTCTTCATCCAATGCTCCTTGGGAGTTTTTCTCGGGTCGGTCTACTTCAGAATTTTTGACTGTCTCTCTCTTAGGCGGCTTAGAATTTTTAGCCTTGCTCTGAGATGACTCATCGGCACGTCTTTGAACACCAAAGAAGACGACCATAATCAGCGCCATAATTGTGGCACCCGCAATGGCGGCAATGTATGGCTTCCTGAGCGTATTCTTAGCCTTTTTTAATAGCGGAGAACTCGCCTCGTAGATCCTTCCTACAGCTTCTTGAAGGGCCTTTCCGTAACCCCGACGAGGCCCCTGTTGTCTCTCTGAACCCTTAATTTCTTCAGCCTGCTCCAAGGGTGGTGGGGTTCTGACTCTTGATGCAATGCTGCCGCATTCAGGACACTGGTCAAACGATTTGGGTTGAGGTTTTCCACACTTAGAGCATTCCCAAACATAATCTGCTGCTTTTTCAGTTAAAAAAGCTCTTTTTATGGCTCGCCTGACTCTGCCTGTCTTTGCCTCTGCCTTGCCACGGGCTTTTTCCTCCAGCCAGCCCTCGTCGTCTCCAATTCCACCCTCTTCTCGCCATAAAGGATCTACCCTATAAGCCTGTGACTCATGCGCAGCGTCAACTGTCCCTGAATTCCTGTCCTCGATAGTTTCTTGCTTCTTTCCAGAGGAACTTCCCATTCCTGGAGGCGCTTCCTGATTTGGCTTTTCCGTTTCGGCCTGCTTCCGCTTCAACACCCCGTAATCCGTGAGCTTCTTGAAGACGTATTGCAGACCCTTTTCAGAAAGCTTGTACTTCTCCATTGGGGCCGTATCATTCATTCCTGCTTTAATGCGGAAAGTCTCGAATTCGGCTGGACTGATAGCGTTTGCCTTAAGAAGTCGGTTGAGAGCACTTTCGAACCCTTCTGGGGAGAGCTGATATTTTATCATGATATCCGAACTAGCCATTCCGGATTTGAGGTCGCCGGCTAACTTTTGAATTCTCTTGGCACGTAGTTTGGCAAGCTGGTTGAATATCGATCGAAGCTGATCTCCTGACAAATTGTGCTTCCGGGTGAGCTCTGAGTCGGACATTCGGCAAGCAATGTCTTTGATGATCTTCTTGTCGATGATTCTTTTCTTCATATTGCCGTGCCCCCAGAATATGTACCACTTGTTAAGTTAGAGGTATAGTGCCTTGACCACCTGGGATGGGGAAAGGATCTCGATAGCGTTGATTGTTTTCTTGCCCATAGGAAGCCTCTTTGAGGTGAGGTTACGAGGGCATGATATCACCAGGGATTGCCAGGGGGGGACAAAATTCCACAAGAATGCCCTGAAACTGAAGAAGGCAGAAAAACTTCTGCAACCGGTGCCGCACTTTTCGACCGCCGTATCGCATAGACTAGTATCCACATGAATCAACCACGGTTTAAGTATGTTGAGGTTAAACGGGATGTATAACATTAAGATAGTGTTGTAGTTACTTATTATTTGTGGTATATGGCCCTCGTCGGGATACCGTCCCGCCAAATTTGCTGAGGAGTTGAAGAAATGAAAACTATAGCATTAATTGGCTTGATTATAGTGGCCACCGCAAGTGCGGGCATGGCTGCCGAGACTAGCTTGACAATCCAGACCAATACGGGGATCAGGATCGACCCGGTAACAGGTCAGGTTAAAGGGGACGCCGAAACCCAAGTTAGAGGCATAAGAAAACACCACGAAGTTCCGGAGGCTGTCAATACATCTGCCACCGGAACGTCTGTAGCCAATACGGGCGCTGCTACTACCCCGGTCGCATTGACGACTCCCACCGATCCGAACACTGCTACCACACCGGTTTCCGTAGCCACTCCGACCGGTCTAGACACCGGGACTGCACCAGTTGGAGCAGCTCCTCCTACCGATCCCGTACCACGTGCCTATCTCAGCCAGTGGTGGGCAGAGTCCAGAATTGAACCTTGCTATATGGAAACATGCGGGGCAATTGCTTTCTTGAGGGTCTTGAGGGTCATGATCCGTCATTCATGGCCGCTAGCCCCTCGTTGCTGCCTCTTTGAGTCCAGGGCTACTGCTTCATTTGCCCTGCAAACATTTCTTTACGAAATCTGGTCCAGCGGGCCCTCGCACGCCTACCACCACAGCAGTGAACCGTGGATTCTGGCCACTGATTGATAAGGAATGACACCGCTATTAGCCACCAATATGGACACCTGTGGACGCCTATATCGACACCACAATCGAGCCACTGCTGTTTAACGTCAGTGAGTAGGAGAGTGGCCGTGTTTGGCCATAGCCTCGAGACTTATTTAACGTCTGCTTCGTCAAAGAGCTGCAGCTCTATTCATGTGATCATGAAGTATGAATTAGCCAGAGAATTCAATAATTTTTTTTGGTTGGAATCGTTCTGACATTGCCCACTCAGTGGTGAGGGCTGCTGAAGCAAAAAGTGAACCGAACCCCTATCATTGATGAGTTATCACTCCCTCCACAAGCGCACCATGCCACATTGCGCCCCGGTGAACGGGCAGAAAAAAACCAGCCGGATATCAACCCGTGCCTTTGTCGAGTCAAGTCCACCTGAGCACAGGAATAGGAGGCCTGCCGCCGAAGAGTAAGGCCGCACACCTTTAAGGAACCACGCCCTTTTCCCCGTTCCTAGCCTTATGAAGCGAATCTCAGCCCATATTTGCTCCCCAAAAGTAGACATCCCCTTCGGTAAAAAGACGGACTATCCGCTTAGCTTCTTGCAGAGTTCAGCAACCCTGGCCCCAAGTTTCCGAGCGGTGTCTGCCGCCTTCTCGTCCGGTGCTGCTACAGAGACTGCACCGTAGTGGCCTGTTGCGGACATCGGGTCACCCACGATGATCATTCCGTAGATAAGCAGGCACTGTATGATCGATATGATAGTGGTTTCATTGCCGCCGGCCCAGAAGCCCGAGGTCGCAAACGCCGCCCCCACTTTATTCTCCATCTGCTTGCGGACGCCGACAAACTCGTCAAAGACTCGTTTCAAGTCAGCGGCCATGACCCCGAAATAGACCGGCGAGCCTGCTATGATTCCCGCAGCATTGACAAAATCGTCCTTGGTAACTTCTTGCGTGGATTTCATAACAGCGTCCACTCCTGATACCGACTTGACGCCTTCTGCCACAAGGTCGGCGAACTTCCGGGTGTTGCCACTTTTTGAGTAGTAAAGAACCAATACATGCATGTTACTGACCTCCTAGAGATTTTATCACTATTACTCAAGATCGAGCCTCCTCGCAACAGTTAGCGCCAGTTTTGCCCAAACAGTATTAGCTTCAGCAGATCCCAGGTGGAAACCTCTGTGCTCGGGAGCCAAGTTCCCTTGAATCCCGTCAAGTTTGACGGCCGTCATCCCGCCTGTGAGAACTCAAGACACTTCCCCATAGTGCAACCTGGGCGATAAGGTCTGAGACAACCGATTGCAGATCCGGTGAATAGTCTTTCATGTTGTTCCTTCTGTGCAATCGCTCCGCAAAGAGGAAATCGTGGCTATGGCCAACGGGACTCCTCCACGTTTTTCTCAGATCCCCATCCATCTTGACAATTTGAACAGGCAGGCACTAGTGTGCTCATGGTTCCTTAGCTCAAACCCTGGTCTGTTCGCATAATCAATCACTTTTCCGTTCAGTGGGAGTGCTAGGCAATGACCCCTGACTTCGAGATTGGCAAAACATACAATCGGCGAAAAGACATCCATGAAAAGTATGGTGGGCAGCAGCAGGGAGGCATTTCGACGCCTCCCAACCACCCTTTCATTTTTCTTTTCACGGCTGAAACAGGCGAGCACCACGGCTACAGGGACGGCTGGAACAATGATGGAGTCTTCCTCTACAGTGGCGAGGGTCAAATAGGAGATATGGCTTTTGTGCGGGGCAACAAGGCGGTGAGAGACCATGCTAAAAACGGCAAAGACCTCTTACTTTTTCAGTCTATTGGGAAAGGTGGGGGCTATCGCTTTCTCGGGCCCTTCGACCGCGCGATCTTGGAAACTTGACCAGCAGCCTGATGCGAAGGGTGATCCCCGTAAAGCTATTGTTTTTCACCTTCTTCCCTTGGAAGATACCCAAATCACTGTGATGCCCAAAAACAAGAGCCTGGTTGATCTCCGAAAAGCGGCCCTTGCAGCATGCTCCCCATATGATTCGGCCTCAACAAAAGAGACTCGCAGGATTTATTACGAACGCAGCGCCAAGGTTAGAGCCTATGTGCTTGCACGGGCTGCTGGCAAATGCGAATCATGCGGTATGATGGCACCTTTCTTTCGTGACGATGAGCAGCCATATCTCGAACCACATCACATCCGGCGAGTCTCTGATGGCGGTCTCGATCATCCGGCATGGGTCGCAGCAGTGTGCCCGAACTGTCATAAAGAGGCGCACTACGGAAAAGATCGGCACGACCTTAATCTAAGGCTTCGAAAATATGTTAAGAAAATGGAAGGTTGAGGATATGTTGGTCGTCAGGAAGAATTCGAGGCCGGCTGGTTAAGGGCTCCCGGCCAGCTCCAGATTTCTTGAACAGGTCTACGAACCAACATGCTCGCAATTAGCAAATCTCTTCTTGATTCATGTCGGGTCTAACTGCCAGGCCGCCACAAATCCCTAATGCCAGATCCTTGACCCGCTCTGATTCAGTGGCAGGCCGAATTATATGAGATCCGTCAGGACGCTCTTCAAGCGTGAGCATGTGCTCTTCGGCCTGAAGCAAGAATTCATCCAGCATCGCTTCTATCTTGTCCACGTCGATCATGCCGCACACCGCAAGCCACTTATCTTGAAGTCTTGCCTGTCGTTCCGGGGAGATCTGAGGTTCTTCGGGCCGGGAACGGGCCGCCTCTTCCAGTTTCAGCTTAGTCTTGAGAAGAGCGGCCATCGCTTGTTGGTGCTTGGCCAAATCTTTGTTCACTATCCCCGTCTCATTTGCTTCACGAGTCAGTGTGTTTATGAGCACGTGATACTCGTGATCTGAACTTCCAGCCGGGCCAGGTCGGTTGTGGCGGCGTAGTCCTGGACTCCGGGAAGCGGCAACACTTTACCCCCAGATTGAGTAGGAGAAGATTGGCCCGCCAAGGGTAGGACAACCAAGATATGAGCAATTCGCTTCTTGAAGCGTTTGAGACTCGTATTCCAACTGTCCACTGATCTTGCACTGTTGAGGGTATCTCTTGCCCATTTTGCGATTGATGCAGTCGGCTCCCCCGACCTCCACTTTAGGAAAAGTTGCCACATCTGCTCGTCGTTCAGGTGTTCAACGTCAGCGAAAATGGGAATCGAGATGGGATTTTGTTAGTGGAGAGTTTGGGACGTTGAGATTCGACCATTAATGATCTTGACGTGCCTGTCGGCTCCGGATAGTTGGCTTGGGCCAGGAAGAGAAAGGAGCTGACATGGCAGCGAGATGTGGTTGCAGAGATCCGGAGAGCTACCCGGAGGAAATTCAGGGCTGAGGACAAGATTCGGATTGTGCTGGAGGGTCTGCGGGGGGAGATTTCGGTCTCTCACTTGTGCAGGCGGGAGAGCATTTCACCGGCTCTTTACTACCAGTGGTCCAAGGCTTTTCTGGAGGCAGGAAAGAACGGACTGACAGTTGATACCAAACGGGATGCAACCAGAGTGCGAGGTCCAGCGGCTCAAGGAAGAGAACGAGGCGCTTAAGAAGGCGCTTGCTGAGTCCGTTCTCGATGTGCAACGGCTCAAAAAAAGTCTTGGCATGTGAGACGTGCGGTACCTCGGATGACACCCGGAAGAGAAGCTGGAGATTCTTCGTGCCGTGGAGTCCTCACATCTGACTCGTAAAGGAGGCTTTGATCCGTCTAGACGTGCCGTCTTCCACGTACTATCGATGGAAGGCGAACCTTGAACAGACATGGGATTGAGGGCCTCCGTGATCGTTCTCCGTTCAAGGGCAAGACGTGGAACGAGGTTCTCCCTCACGAGCAAGAGAGGATTCTAGAGGTCGCCGATCACTATCCCGACTGGTTCTCGCGGGAGATCAGCCTCCATATCTCAGACAACGACGATTTCACTGTATCAGAGTCCAGCGTCTATCGTATCCTGAAACGAAACGGTCTCATCAAGGCCCCTGGGAAAAAGACCTTTCCTGCAGGACCTGAGTATAGGGTGAAGACCAAACGGGTCAACGAGATGTGGCAGACCGACGCAAGCTATCTGCTCGTGAAGAACTGGGGATGGTATTACCTGATATCCGTGCTGGACGATTTCAGCCGCAAGATCCTGGCCTGGCTCCTACAGCCTAGCATGGACACCGATGCGTTCAGTGAAGTGATCGAGTTGGCTTGTGAAGCAACCGGAATGGACCGGTCTGCCACAGGAACATGAGCAAAACTGTTATCAGATCGAGGCTCAGCACTCATCTCAAAGCCCTTCGGCGAATACCTCGAAGCCAAGGGGTTGGCGCATATATTCGCCTCTCCGTATCACCCTCAGACCAACGGGAAGATCGAGCGCTATCATCGGTCCTGCAAGGAGAAGATCAACCTGATCGTCTGGGAGTATCCCGACGATCTGGGGCAAGAGATCACGAGTTTTGTCACCTACTACAACACGGGTCGCTATCACGAAGCCCTTGGCAACGTGACCCCTGATGACGTATACTTTGGGCGACGAGAAGCTATACTGGAGCGTCGCAAGAGCCTTAAACGAGTAACGCTCATGCGGCGTAGGGACTTAAACCGAAACACCCCAAGACCATCATCTGGGGCTGAAACTCTCCGCTAATTCTGCCACCCAAAATTCCCACTTCTGCTGACGACATACATCCTGTTTCGGGCTTTACCCGCCTTGTCAACCGCTGATGCTCTTCCGAAGATATGTATTTGCAGTCGTCAAAACAGATCTCGTTGTTTACAATGTCTTTTGCCGTGATGAAGGGAATCCCATACTGGATGTACGAAGGAGTCTTATGGACTCCGTCAACGATGTTTCTCGCAACGACTTCCTCTAACGGAACCACATCCCAACTCTCTGGCACCGGTCCGATCTCAGTTTCCTTTTGTGGCTCGCCTCGTAGTCCCTCAGTGAAAAGGTTGTGTATAAGCGCCTTTTTCAGCTCGGTTGTGAGGGCGATGCTGCGTTCCTGCTGCTCTACGGCTCGTTGAACAGTGGAGAGGACGTAGGCGATTTTCTTTTGTTCGGCAATAGGCGGCTTGGGGAGTAGAACTGAAGCAAGTTGACTACGATTGATCTTTGGGATACCTGTTCGATCTTGGAATGAGATGGCCTGTTTGTTGAATGGCTCAGATAAGAGAAGATGGAACAAAAAAGTTCGGTCATAATGCCCGTCTTTAGCACGGATCGGATACATGTCTGCACTGCAAGTGCCCTCAAAGTTGGGAAGAGCTGCTTTGTTGAGATAAGGACGTATCTTTGAATAAAGAACGTCCTCGGTCGTAAAGTGGTAGTTCCCGCTGCCAATCCGCAGCGCCTCGTTGGTGTTCAGGTTAATGAGACGACCAGTGTTAGATTCTATATTCTCGGGTCCCACGTGCAACATTTCACGGAAAGGGCTCCGCTTTGGATCGACTTGACCATTCTTTATCGTCAGGTCCTCGGAGAACTTGACCACATCCCAACTCTTGGGAAGAGACCCTATTTCCGTCTGAACCGGAGCACCCATGTCAAGCACCAATCTTCCTGAGCACTGCCTTAAGTTCAACGTCTATTTCGGAAGCCGTTTGCTCTAGCGTCTCCAGCTCTTCCACGATCTCGGCAATTGGCCGACGTGACTCTCCTTCTGCCGTATGAATGTAACGAGTCGGAGAGATGTTGAAATCGTTCTTGATTATTTCCTCTTTGGCAACCACACGTGAAAGCTTCTCTTCCTCTCGCCAAGCTGTGAAGATTTCCGCAATGCGGACGATTGCTTCCTCTGGGACGTAATTCTTGGGTTCCCCCTTGGCGAACTCACGACTGGCATTCAAGAGGAAGATCTTGTTCTTGCGATCCTTCGGCTTGGCCTTGTTCAGAAAGAGGATGATGCCTGGAGCGGTGGTGTTGTAAAAGAGGTTTTCGGGCAGGTAGATCACCCCCTCGATGAGGTCCTGCTCGACGAACCACTTGCGAACATCTCTTTCCTTGTTGGTAGTTAGCGTTGCCGGAGCCGCGGGACGCGGCGCCGGTGTCCAGCACGATGGCGGCTCTTCCCGGATCATTTAGGCTGGCAAGCATGTGCTGAACCCATCCCCAGTCGGCCTTGCGTCCGGGAAATCCGGCTCCTTTGGGGAAACGGTCCAGTTCATCGGCGTCGTAGTCCTTCTCCGTGAACCAATCCTGATTCCACATCGGATTGGCGACCACCCGGTCGAAGGTCCGCAGGCGGTTGCCCTTGCGAAATTTGGGGTTCGGAAGGTGTCGCCGATCTCGATCTGACCTTCCATGTCGTGGATGATCATGTTCATGTTCGCCATGGCCCAGGTCTCGCCGATGTACTCCTGGCCGTAGAGCTTCAGCGGCGCATAGTTGTTGGCGCTTGTCTGCGCGCATCTTCTCCTCCAACACCAGTTGGCACTTGATGAGCAGACCGGCAGAGCCGCAGCACGGGTCGTAGATCTCCATGCCGGGTTGCGGGTCCATGATGCGTGCCATGATCAAGCCCACTTCCCTGGGCGTGTAGAACTCGCCGGCGCTCTGGCCGCTCCCCTCAGCAAATTTGCGGATGAGGTACTCGTAGCTGCGGCCGATGATGTCCGGCTCAACGTCACTCAAGCCCAAGACGCTTTTGGCTGATCGCCTCGATCAGATTGCTCAGCCGGTCGTCGTCAAGGTCTCGCTGCGCCGTGGGTGGTGGCGTTGAAGTCCACTCGATCTATGATCCCCTTTAGCGGCGGGTTTTCATGGGCGATGTCGCGCAGATGAGTGGTGAGCTGTTCGCCGATCTTGTCGGCCAGCTTGCGGATGACCGACCAGACTGGCTCGTCCGGATTCTGTCGGCTCAAGCGGCAGGTAGAACCGCACGAGCTTCTTGTCGTCGCTTCACCAGCTTGAATGCCTTGGCACGTCCACCCGACCTCACTCGGCGATCCGGTTCAGCTCGTCATCGAAGACATCGCACAGCCGCTTGGTGAAGATCAGCGGGAGGATGATAGTCCTTGTATTTCGGCGCGTCCTTCGCCCCCCGGATGGTGCACGCCGCGTCCCAAATCCAAGACTCGAGAGACTTGTCGTTGCCGTTGTCCTTAGCCATCTACGTGTTGACCTCTTTCGGACCGATGAAGGTCTTTCTGCTGAGTCCATGGCTGGCCGTATCTTCCATTCTAGCAGGGACATTTGTCAGATCGGGACAATCCTGGAGGTTTTTTCTAGGGCAGTCCACAAAAATTCGGTCAGCCCCCTCGCTTAGCAGCAGGGTCCCGAGCAACTTTTGGATTACGGACTATGGAAGAAGGCAGTACCACTGTTAGTGGGTTTTTAGCACATTCCCCGACACTGAGCAATCGAAAGCATCTGAATTTCGAGTTGTTATGCCGTAAAAACACCGACGGGCTCAAGATACATTGGCATAATCCGTTGGTCTTTCCCTTTCCTTTCCCCAAGCATTTTAAATGCATCGCCCAGAATTGATTATACGAAGCCTGAGAAGATGCCGGCATCACTCCGTTTAAAAAAGTTGCAAATAACCGTCCCAGTAGACTCACTCAACCGCCCTAGCGTATCTTTTTCTCTTTTTTCTTTTTTCCCTTGGAGAAGGGGTGAAGCGTCCCTATGTCAAACAACGACTGCTGACTCATAGGTTCGGCCACCGGGGGGATGCTCCTCTTGAGGGGTAGTGGCCTTTGCCCCCCGCACTTCTGAAAAGAAGTGGCGACTCCCATTTTTTGCAAGCGCTTGCACACCGAAAACTGCGGGAGCACAGGATGGTGTCCAGATTAATGCGTTGAATCTTCTTCGCCCCGGACTGCCGAGGTATCGCTATTAATTGAATTTGCTCACACGCCAGCATCTTTGAAGCCATTACATACACGAACTATCGCCTCATTTTTTTCGTCATAGGTCAGGATAGACAATGATTTTCTCCAAAGCGTCAGCGGCAACTCTCAGATATTCTTCATCTATCTCAAACCCTACCATGCTGATACCGAGCCGGGCACAAGCCACGGCGGTATTCCCTATGCCTAGAAACGGATCGACAACCAAGGCCGTCCGCTTCAATCCGTGGAGCTTGACACACATTTCGACCAGTTCCGGCGGAAAACTTGCTGGATGCGGTCTATCAGTGGAGCGCCGTTGTATTGTTGAGTAAGGAATAAACCAACTGTTCCCCCTACAACGAATACCCTTGCTCGCCCCAGACCACCTAAGAATATTTGAATTGTCCTTGTAGGGGACGCCAATCCCTAAGCGGTCAATAGCCACATTACCTGTTTTTGTGAAATGGAAAACGAATTCATGAGTGTCATTGAGGAATCGTTTGCTGTTGATAGGCTTAAAGTGTCCAACGTTCATGGAGACCTTGTCTCCGTAGCTAGCGTTTTCAACGTAAATGGACTTGATCCAATGGATAGTATTTTGAAGGATCAACGTATTACGAAGCTGAGCCGCTACATCAAAAGGAACCCAAGGATCTGAAGGCTTGGAGCCGACATTCAAGAAAAGAGAGCCATTAGGCCGGAGAATGCGTTTAACGAGACCTCCCCACCGCTTGATCCACTCAAGATAGGCTTTTCTGGGAACGTTGTCGTCATACTGCCCATAGTTCACCCCTATGTTATAGGGTGGTGAAGTAATAACCACATCAACACTTTCAGGTTCCAAGAAGCTCTCCATCGCTGGGAAACAATCGTCATGGAACAACTGGATACGACACCCGGAGTTGCCAACGTATGAAGCGAATTCTCCAGTTGCCGGTCTTTGTCCGTGCCGTGATGGTCTATTCATCCTCTTAAATTCTGGTGTTTTTTCCTGTAAGGAAAACAAAGGCGCTTGATCAAACATGCATCTATCCTCCCTAAATAAACGGATCAAATTTATGAGGGTAGAAGAGGTCTGTCTTTCTCTTCATCCCATCGTCTCTCGCAAGAAGAAACAACGTCATCCCACGACTCGCAAGCCTCCGCCTCCATGAGTGAATTGAGGGTATCCTTAATCTTCTTCATGTTCCACAAATAATGGCCCGGAATGCAGCCTTGCGAGTTGAGGTAATGGAAGACCGGTTCCGATTTCGTGATGCTTTCCCGCAACTCCTCATTAGATTCAAATTCACGCTGTGCTTCTTTCATCTTGAGGTTTTCAGCCTCACGCCATTCCGCCTCAAGACATGCCTTTTCAGCCCGTTCCTGTTCAAGACGCTCCTTTTCAGCTCGTTCGACCTCAAGACGTTCTTGCCCCAAGCGTTCTTGCTCCAAGCGCTCCGCCTCTCGTCGTTCTTGTTCGATGGTCTTGGCCTCCAATTCCCGGCGGTCTCTGTCCTGTTGCTCACTCCAATCTTCTATGTTGGCAATTGCCTCAAGGATCACGTCCTTATTGTAATAGAACGAGTTGAAAGAGATTACCTTTGGGTCCAGTTGGAGCGATCTAAGCTTCTTAAGCCATTCAAAGTCGTCCTCAATCTCTGGAAGGTACGGCCAGGTACAAGACAAGCTTCTCAATGAGAAGTTGCCAGTCCGTCTCCCAGTCCCGCTCATAACCTTCCCGAGATATCGGAATGCCCTTGCGCCATCGCCAGGCATTATCGACCATCTTGGCATTCCAGCGTTTCACTTGCCGAAGTCTACCATCGGGGTAACACTCGTTGATGCATTCGTCTATGTGTTCCCTTACTTCACGGCTGAACTGTATTTTCTCCTCCCTGCGTTTCGGTCCAAGCTCTCCGAAGTTTTCCGGTCGGTAATCGTCCGATATCTTGCCGTCACGAACTGCACGCATGGTAAGCATAAGGGCGGGAGTTTTCGGAGTGCTGACGCTGTGTTCCCAATTAGCCGTTAAGAAATTTTCCGCAGTGGATTTGACGTCGGCTTCACGAGAAGTATCGGTGAGTGGCCGGTCCAGGTCGGACCGGCCTTCGTAATCTCTGAGCACGTCGTAAGTCGAAGGGTCTGCGTCCTCCTCCCGCTCCAGGCGGGTTGAACCCGCAAGCGGAACACCACCTTTCTCAGAATCTTGTGGATGAAAAGCTTCTTGCTCTACTACGTCTTCTTCACCGGATACGTGACCAACAGGACAGCACAACTCGCTTCGGGAGTTGTGCTCTTCTCTCAAAGTACAGTCATTTTGGAAAGAGTAAGAAGTGGTAAGAGTAGTATGTATAGAGTCGGGGGCAATATTTTCCCCTGGTGCGGTAGAAATTTTCCCCCGGTCAGGGGCAATATTTTCCCCTGGTACGGTAGAAATTTTCCCCTGGTCAGATTGTTGTGAGACCTCAACGGGTTTTGATTCTTGAAGTTTTTCAAGTTTGTCCACAAGTTCCGGCGGCCACGGATAATTGAATGAGTACACGTTACTAGCAAACTTACCTTGTCGACACTCTGGGCACACCTTGATGATGCCGAGGTTTTTACACACCTTCACGTAGTTCTTGATCGTTCTCACGTGACAATTCATGTCTTTTGCAAACCGTTCCTCCGAATACCACGTCTCCAGCTTCCTTTCTGGAGGCTTGGAAGGTATTTTGTCCAGAACTTGTCTGAGGAAGAAATGCTCTCCCTGCTTCAACAGGGGAGCAAGTGCATAAATGTCTTTCTTGTGGGGGAAGCCAGGGTCCCCTGGTTTGGGATCATTTCTACGATCTCGCTTTACACCTTGTCCTCCACGTGATTCTGTGTTAGTTTTAGCCATCGTTCAAAGCCTCTTAGGGGAATGCTTCAACCTCCTGGGGGGTCAATCGAATCTTTTCGGTGAAAACCCTCTGTTGCCTTCAGAGGGTTTTCATTTTCTCCAGGCTGTGATGATCCGGCTGCGATTGCTCATCATGAGCATCTGCGCCAAGCCTTTTGCCCTGTTGCGGCCCGTCCTGGCCTTTGCCACCCTTACCGTTCATTACTTTTTCCTTTCGTAAGTGAATCCGGACATTGATGAGTCTCTTCATTCCTCTGAAATCGCTTTCAAAGCCTGTGGTCTCGTTGCAACCAAGGCCCCTTTGTGCTTTCCGTCTTCCTGGTCGGTTGCGGGAGTCAATTGTTCCGGTGGACAATTTTTTCGGTGTGAAAATTCACCCCAAAATGTGGGGCCGGCCACATCTCGCCTCTCCCGAAACTTTTGGATAGACCGGGGGGGGGTGCCGGAATTCACCCAGGTGACTGGTCCCTTCTTATGTCCGCAGTGCACTGGTGGAAGGTTCAAGCGCCTTGCTCAAGATTCCACCCATTTGGGAAAGTTCATGGTTGCAGGAAAGACTTCCCCCGTCGCTCCGTCTCCCGTCTGACTGGCTATCCTTTTGACTTTCGGGCAGGATCAATCATGCCCTCCCGCAAAATCTCATCTAAAGTTGACCGGGGGATGCGAACACTCCGCCCCAGTTTGAGGAACTTTATCTCTCGCCTGAAAATCTTCTGCCTCCACCAAGACGGGCTCATCCGACTCACACTAGCTGCCTCGTTGATCGTGAGCAATTCCATCTTTACCTCCACGTTTTCTGTTGACACCAGCATACCTCAGTGGTAACCTAGGTGTCAAGCATCTTATTATATATTTAGCTTGGTATGTTATATTAACGATGCTATTTGTTATTATCGCTAACGAAGATCAGAGGAAATCAGCATGGACAAGGAGAGGCAAATTCAACTCCAGTGGCTTCTGGACTTTATCGAAGAGGACTTGAAATCCCTTTCCGAAGTAAGGAAACTCAAACTTGTAACAGATATGGCACTAACGCTGGGATTTCCGTTTGAGCTCGGGTCCGTGTTTTCCGGCGTTGCCTCGGGCTTCTTTGACACCTCCCTACGATCTCGAATTGCCAAATTAGATTCTTATCAAGACACGGTGAGGCGGCTGTTTCTCAAGATTTTTAAGAAGATTGAGGCAGTGAGAAGGGACCGACACAAGTTAGAAGACCGAGAAATGCTTGCTGCGAAGTCGGCCGACCTGCGCTCTCTCGGTCAAAGGAACGCCAGAATAAATATGGACCTTGAGATCAACGTGGAAGAGATTACCACGTTCGCTATAGACGAAGGGGGGAGCGAAAATCTTTGCAAACGCTGGGCGAAGGGTGCCTTAGACAACTCTAGCCTGCGCCTGTTAGTTTGGGCGTCAGACGAAGCCGAGGCCCTTGAGTACTTGTTTTTGAAGCTTCTCGATGGCCTCCCCCTGTCGGCACTCCGCCAGTGTCCCGAATGCGGAAACTGGTTTGTTCATGTTTCTGAACGTGAAAGAGTCTTTTGCTCCAGCAAGTGTGCGGCCAAGAAGGCTAGTCGAGAGAGATACCAAAGAATAAAGACTGAGTCGCCCGAGCTTTATGAGGAAGAGCGCAAGAAAGGGGCCAAGCGGGCTCGCAAGTCTTATGAGGGCAGAACAAAAAGTGAACTGGGGGAGAGAGTGAAGATAGAGCGTCGGTCGCCAAAGCAGAAAAGGAAGGAGGACTAGCATGGGTCTACTCATCGAGTGCCCCAAATGTAGAACCCGCAACGGCCCCAAAGCAGACAAATGCAAATGCGGCCTGGCATTGAAGAAACTCGGTAGTAAATCGTACTGGATCGAGTTTTATGACGAAACAGGGAAGAGGAGAAGAGAGCGCATAGGACCGTCAAAAACAGCGGCTGAGCAGCGATTGAGGGACGTTCTCAAGGCCCGCACAGAGGAACGTCATATTCAGAAAGACCTTGGGGCAAGAGTAACCTTGGGAGAGCTTTGCCGATGGTATTTGGATTTACCCGAGGTTATGGTCAAAGCTTCATTTGACCGTGATGAAGACAGCGTCCAAAACCTGAAGCGTATTCTGGGCGAGGCAACGAAGCTCCGAGAACTCACTGCCGGAAAGATTGAAGGATACCAGAGGAAGAGACTGGAGGAGAAATCCCCCGTCCACCCTTCTGAGAAAGTTCGCCCTGCTACGGTCAACCGTGAGGTGGCCTGTCTCAAGACCGTGATTAGCCGGGCGATTAAACACGGTAAGCTCGACACCAATCCTATTTTAAGAGTAAAGAAGCTCCCAGAGAACAATGTTAGGGAAAGAGTTCTGGCCTCTGAGCATTTCGAACGTCTTTTGGAGGCCTGCCTACAACACCTGAAACCAATTGTGCTGGTCGCCTACTACACCGGAATGAGGAAGTCTGAAATCCTTTTTCTCACATGGGATGAGGTAGATCTCCAAAACAGGTTCATTCGGCTAAAAGGTGACCGGACCAAAACAGGGGTTGCGAGATCTGTCCCTCTCCATCCCCAGGTATGGGAAGCGCTCTCACATCTGCCGAGGGGTATCAGGTCAAGCCGGGTTTTTCTCTGGAGAGGGAAGCCTATAAACGACGTGAAGAAAGCATTCAAGGCAGCTTGCACTAAGGCAGGCTTGACAGATTTTACCTTCCATGACCTCCGACACTGCGCCATCAACAATCTGAGGCTTGCCGGCAACGACTATTTCAAAATCATGGCAATCAGCGGCCATAAAACCATGAACGTGTTCAAGAGGTATAACCTCGTGACCGAAGAGGAATTGAGTTCCATAACCTGGCAGGATCAAGTGGGGGGCTCGGAACGATAGACACCTATATGGACACCAAGGACAAAAGAGCCACATCCGAAGATATGTAACCTCTTGTTTTCTTTGGTACGCCCGGCAGGATTCGAACCTGCGACCTACGGATTCGAAGTCCGGCGCTCTATCCAACTGAGCTACGGGCGCAACAAACATAAATCTGCGTAGTTTTAGCTACTTGCCCTACCCTATCACATGGCGTCTGTTTTTTCAAGATGACCAATGCGGGACTTTTGCGGGACTCCTCACTGCAAACCTTATTTGAACTGGCAATTAGCTGCTCCAATTCCGCTTCAGAGTAGTGCGTGGTAATTCGACCCGATTTGTGCCCCAAGAGGTCTTGGCGATCTTCAAAAGAAACCCCAGCAGCTCTACTGTAAAACGATACCGCTTCATCCTGACCTACCATTGGGCCATAGATTGCACTACAAAACTAATTCAGAACCTTGCCCAGTATTTGGAAGGCAGGTCACCCAAAAGTCCGGGACGGGAAGCGGCTCTAAGCTAGAGAGGCATTTTTTTGCCGTGGTTGTTTTTTGGAGCATTTGTCCTCCGAAGTTGATGCCAATGTTGGGGGGAGCTCTCCCGACACCAGCCTTCAGCAGGGGTAGCGTGTCCAGCATGGCCGCTTCGGACATGAGCTTGAGCCAACTGGAGGCAGCGACGGGCAATTGGCCGGATACGGACGTCTTTTCCCATTGTCACCTTCTTTCTCCGCATCTGCGCCTTTCACAGTGCGAGGTGCGAACTGGTGAGGTAATGCCTTCGATGTGCGGTACGCTCTCTCGGGAGGCCCTAAGAATCGTCGGTTGGTCGGCCAAACAAGTGGCGGCGAATCTCAAATCCCCTCAGCTCCTGCGCGAAGGCCAATAGGAGCTCTCATTGATTAAGCTGATCCCGGTGCTCGATCAGGCATTGTTCCACATAGCCTGAGGAACTTTTCCGCAAAAATTTCTTTGGAGAATTTCGATGCATGCTCCCTTATTAGATAGGGATCAAACCTCTTGAAGTCTGCTTCGAATCTTTGAATTGCATCGTTGAGATGCTCGGGAGTCTGGTCGTTGAAAAAAAGACCCGTCTTTCCAGGCACGACGGTGTCGAGCACCCCCCCTCTCCCATAGGCGATGACTGGCCTACCAGAGGCTTGGGCCTCTAACGGCGCTATGCCGAAATCCTCTTCGCCAGGTAGTATTAGGGCCTTGCATCGACTGTATAGCTGCATGAGTTGCTCTTCCGGGACCCATTTCAAAAAATCGATTCTGCCCCGTGCTCGTTTCTTAAGTTTGCGACTCTCGGAGCCTTCACCCGCGATCACCAAGTGCTTGCCGTTCGTGTTGAACGCGTCCACTGCCAGATCAAACCTCTTGTATCCGACAAGTCTGCCGACGCAAAGGTAATAGTCGTCTTGACTCTCTGAGACCTGAAACTTCCCCACGTCGCACGGCGGATGAATTACGTGAGCGTCCCGGCGATAGTACTTCAGAATACGGGCGCGAACCGCTCGGGAGTTTGCAATAAAGTAGTCCACCCGAGCTGAGGCCGAATAATCCCACAGCCTCATGTAATGTGCCCAGAGGGCAGCGAAGGGACGAAGAATCGAACCGCAGCGCTTAAGTTCCTCATGAAAAAGATTCCAAACATATCTCATAGGGCTGTGGCAATAGCAGATATGACAAGCCTCCGGTCGAGTGATTACGCCTTTTGCCGTGCTGGCGTCACTGCTGATAACCAGATCGTACTCGTCAAGGTCGAAAAGCTCTACTGCCAGAGGAAACAATCCCGCGAAAAGAGTATGATGCTTGAGAACACCCGGAAATCGCCCTAGAAAACTCGTCTGGATGACACGGGAACGCAGGGACGGCGACAGCCTCTTAGGATTGGCGATGATACAGTATAGATCCGGGCCACCTAAGGCCTCACAGATTGCCTCCGACACCCGTTCCGCGCCGGTCATACCCAGGAGCCAATGATGTACGAGCGCGGTTCGCTCGTTGCGAATATCCATCCATCCTCTCCAGCCAGTCACTCATTATAGCGGTGCAGACTTAGTTCACCACCAAGTGCAAGGCACGCGGCCATGACGAACAGTCGGACGGCCCGTGTTCCCGCTGAGCTCGACTAGGGCCCTAATTTGCGCGAGAAACGCGGGCCTCGTCTCATGGTGCTGAATAACCCTCCCTTGATTTTCCGGAAGATCAAGGAAGCTCGCACCTTCGGGACCCCTATTCCCGGCTTGAAGCGTCGAACAAGCCCTAAGTTCGGTATGCCTTCCCCTATGTCACTTTGCCTGCCTCATGAACCACTTTTTAACGATTGGACAGCTCTTAGCTTCGGCACACCGCTCATGAAGTCGATGCTGCGCCAGCGCGACTCTAATCTCTTGGATGATAGGGCTGTTCCAGGCATCTTTAACGAATTGAGCCAAGGTCTTATCACTTAGTTCGCCCCATGTAAACAATGGGGATTTCGAGAAGCAGCAAGGCAAGATCCCCCTGTTGAGAACATAGAGGGATTGCCAAGGTTCTCTGCACAAAGGACCTCTCCCGTGCTCCAAGTCTGCGCCGAAATCATGTTCAAACACGAGCGGGATTCCTGCCGAGTCGGCCAGCGCCCTGGCCTTGTCAAGAAACTCTGCAAGTGTATCCATGTCCAGCAGTTCATCACTATAATTGAGCCTCTGAGAAGACGCCGATCCATTAATAATTTCGAATCCGGGATCGCAAAATAGCGACCTCAATTTTATAGCGTCCACGCCTGTGGCCACCATGCGTTCAAGGAATTGCCCAAATTCCCCCAGGTTAGACGACATGGCAATGAACGACACTATGACCCGAGGAAGGCCTCCATATCTTTTTTTCTCTATGCAGAGGTCGCGGAGGTTGTTCAGGATCTTGTCTAAGCTTGCATGGCGGTAACGTCGATATCCTGCCTCGGTGGCAGAATCGATAGAGACATAAAGCGTCAGTCGCCGGCCGAGGAGCACTTTTCTGATGTCGGGTGTTAGCAAGACTCCATTGCTGGTCATTTCCATACGAATTCGACGTGCCTTCAACTCGTCCAAGATTTGTGACAAATCCGGGTTGAGCAAGGGTTCCCCGTATCCGCAATCCACGATCTGTTCCGCATAAGTGATGAATTCGGCAAGTTGGGAGATCGTGTCCAGGGTGCTGGGTAGAGGGGACTTTTCCTCCAGTGATTTTGTCTCATTCCAGTGGCAGTACGTACATCGGCGACTGAGATTACAGCGCGTCTCCATGTCGATCCGCAATTGAGGAGGATAGGATAGTAATAGTGCCTTTCCTTCCCAAAACTCCTCAGTGTTCATGCGTCTGTTATAGATCTTCGCCCTGGCGAACTCATACTGTTCCAAGTCCTGCAAGAGCTCGAATGAACGAAGCATCACGCCCAGCTCACGCGAGTCTTCCGGCACATGGATCAAAGGATCCACCTCGAATTCGACGTCTGGCCCGCGGAGGCCTGATACATCGAGACAATACGTTCCCCAGCCTTTGTACAAACCTATCTCGATGCGTTGGTCGCAACTTGCTCCGTTTACAAGGAGTCTCCCTGCCTCACCGTAGTAGCAGAGGTTCAGTTCGACGAAGCGTGCCGCCGGAGGTTTTCTAATCTGAAATCTCTTTTCGGTCCAAACAAAGGCGCCGAGTTCGTCCTCTTCAATTTGATGAAAACCTCCCAGAGGTTGCGACGACCCAAAAATACTATTCTTGAGGTCTATTGTCCTTGCTTCGGTTGGTAATACTGCTTCCATGCAACTCCTGGCGGAGGACTATGGCACCAAGCCGTTTCAAATACCAGCAAAAATCTATGCCGCCCACTGCCGGTCAGAGGGCACTATGCTGAAAAGGGTCGTCGTCCGCGAACGGCGAAACTGATACGAGCAATCTACATTTTCCACATCGAGAGATTAGTATGCCTACTTATGCAGCCATATCCTGAGTGCACGAAAAGCCTGGCTGTCACCCCAATCCCAAAGTCTTGCCGTATCTTGGTCAATGTTGGTCGGTTGCCAATTCCAAGACCAGGCTTGAGGGGAGAACGCTCCTGTAAAATGAACAAAAGTGCTGAACATGAGCGTTAAGGCAAGTGCTCCCCACATGTAGAGGGCTTTGAAGCCTTTCCAATTCGACGAGCTCTCGAGTACCGGAATAAGAAAATATGCAAGAAATGGGATCATGTCAGTCATTAATCGAGGACCAAACGAGTAGCCGGCCCACCACATGGGATTAGTTAGGGCGGTTGCCACGACATGACCGATTGGAATAAGCAGAACAAAGACGTCAAGGAGTTCGAAGCGCCCCGAACCCAGCTTGAGCACAATGCCGTAGAGGCTGAAAAGCAGAATGGGACTGAACAAAAAAAGGCCTCTAGACGGACTGATCATCATGCCGAGGATGGCCTCAGACACATGGCGAGGAATCCCAAGACTTCCTGGCGTGTAATAGAGAGACAGCAGTGAATGGTACATGAACACATTGAAGAGCACGAAAGGCACAGCGACTATGCTGGACATAACAAGATATGTTACGAAATACTGTCGGTATTTCCACCAGATATACACTGTGAAAACCGCAACAGGGATGGCGTTGGTCGGACGCATGATGTAGCTCAGAGCCAGTGGTACGCCGACATATTGAACAAGTTGTGGCCTATTTTCCGCCGCCAGCAGCAAGTACAGGGCGAGAGTCAGCAGGAAGACTGACGGGCCATGCTGCCAGAGTCCGCAGCTCGCTGTTGACCAGACTGATGTACCCAAACCGATAATTGTAGTCAGCAGAATTGCGCGAGAAGTGTGCAAGCGTAGACGGGCCAGAAGAAAGAGGAGCATGCATGCCCCTGCCGCTATAATGCAAGCCACAAGCAGTTCAAGATGCTGGTAGACAGCCTGGTCACTTTGATAGCCAACTCCTGCAAGCTTATTTGCCACAATGACAAAAGGAGCTGCTACCAGCACTTGTCCAATAGGGTACCTGTTATAGTGGCGCCCCTGGATTACCTCCAAGTGGTAATCGGACGGTTTATACGCACTGCCGGGTTTAGCGAAGAACTCGTCAACATCAAGGTTGCCCTGATTCATTATGCTGATGACAGTTGGAATCACGTACTTGCAATCAGTAGATTGAATTACCCCATTGCCGAAGTAGAAGATTACAAAAAAGGATGCTCCTAAGACGATTGACCACAGCCACAGATGGTTCCTGGCTTCAACCTGCGCAGTTTGTGACATCCAAGCCTCTCCAATACAAGCAGATTCACTGCCGCTGTCCAGTCCAGCGCTTCTTGGGAATAGTGAATGAGAGCGGAAGACCCCGTCGATCCTCCGGTTTTGCGACTCCTCGGCGGAGACTATGGCATCAAGCCGTTTCAAATGCTAGCAAAAACCTACGTCACCCAGTACCAGTGAGAGAACATGATGCTGAACAGTGCCAGTAGAAGGCAAAATACGTAGCAAACCGTTTCAAAATGTCCAGTTCTCGTGGAAAGGATGGCGCCGGACACGAAAACAGGAAACACTGGTGCAACGTGGCGCCCCAGACCGGTGAAACTGGTAAACGACCCAAGAATCAACAAAAATGCCCAGGTTCCTTCAGCCAGCCCATTCCTTATCAATGAATACCCGGACAAAACCAGCGCCAATAGCCCGAAGAAGACATGGATGTGGTCCATCCCCAGGTTGCCGGCGAGTAGGGTCGGCCAAAGACTAAGAAACCTATCGACCGTGATCGTGTCTGCCCATCCGGGCATGTTTCTGGCTTCATGAAACAGAAGAGGATCGCCAGTATTCCCAAAACAAATACAGTGGGAAGCCGATAGAGCCTAGCAGTCCCAATAATATCCATGTCATTTCCAGTCCAATTCTCTGTCTACCAGCCCTTATCTGCTCGATGTAAAGTAGGCCGAGCCCAACCACGCACAGCACCCCTAGGGCGCGAGTTGCTCCCGCGGCCGCGGCAAACAGCCCTGCGAGGAACCAGTTTTGTCGCTCGCCAAAATAGAATGCCGCGACTACCGCCAAGAAGAACACAGATTCTGAGTAGCCGGCGCTGAAATAAAAAGAAAATGGGTATGCACATACCAGGATAATGGTACGGGCAGCCACCTCGTCATCATATCTGGATCGAACATGCTGATAAAGAAGAAGACAGGCCAGCAAGAAGGCGGTGTTGGATACAATTAGTCCTGCAAAGTGCGTGCTGCCCAGGAACGGGTGTACGGCACGCACTATCAACGGATACAGAGGCCAGAATGCGGTATCTCGCTGCCCTGTGTCTGCTTTCGGAGCCTCTCCATAGCCTCGGTCGGCGATATCCATATACCAACCGGAATCCCATCTGCTCCAACCGTCCAAAAATCTATTTTCCGGAAAAGCGCTCCAAATGCCATCGCTCGACTTGATGGGAATGAACACCATGCTCAGATATATAAGAATGAAAAGCCCTACCCGAGAGATTATTACGATCCGAAGCGGCACCAGGAAATCTTGAAAACTCGACCAGCGTATTGCGTCGGAGCCTTGATCTGGAGATGTGGGCACTCTGGTAGCTGCGAATGGATTTTCCCGCGACATTGCTGTCACTCCGTCCAACCGACAAACATCAGTTGGTTTTCCTATTGAGCTTACCCTCTGGCAGGGCATGTGAGAGACTGCACGACCCTAGGTGGCATGCTAGTATATGCGCTTGGCATGACCAAGAGATTCCACTGCATCATTCGCAAAAATTTGGCGAAATTGCCCGGCTGACAGTTGCTCCCTATGCAGAACTCTCGTGCACCACGTGACAAAACTTGCTATTCCGTCCCACTCGATTCAGACTGTCCACGTCCACGAGCATCACATCAACATTGTTGCCAAGCCACTCTGCGACACGTGCCGAGAGCGCCTCACCGGACCCAAATTCATCAGGAACGATTTTGAATAAAGGGCGCCCGTCATTCCTATCCAGGATTTGAAACTCTGTGATGCCGCCGATCTTGTCCAAAAGATCTTGGAAATAGTGTGTGGGATATGTTCTGCTCCCGATCCGGACCATTTCGTGAACGCGACCTCTTAGATTGCGCAACAGGAATCCGTCTCCATCTTCTTGCAGCTCTCCCTGATCACCTGTTCGATAGCGGATGAGCGGCATGGCCCAATTCGTGAGACCTGTCAATATCAGCTCTGGAGGGCCATCCTCCGTTGCATCGACTTCGGGCCACACCATGAAGTCCAGTAATCGCAGATGGTTGGCCTCATCAGGGTGTGGGCTATAGGCGATGACCCCAAACTCGGCATTTCCGTACCGATTGACCACATGACAGTTCAGAGTCTCCTGGATGAAGCTCCGTTTCATGGGGTCGAGCGCCTCGCCAGTGGATTCGAAGACCTGCAAGAGGCCGCGTGGGGCGTAACCGCGTTTCCTTACAAAACGACTGAGGGCCCACATAGTAGACGGATGACCTTGCACCAGATAGGGACTAGCCCGAAGAAGCTCATTCCACAACTCTGCCAATCCTTGGTCATCCAGTTGGGCTGTAAGGATGTTGATCCGATTAAGAGCCAGGCATTTGATCCGCTCCTTGAGTCGATCTCTGAGAGGAATACTCCCGGGGAATCGGGTTGACAGGTGGACTTCCTTCCAATGACGCTTTTTCCCAGTCCACTCCAATACGAGCAGGTTTACCGCCGCAGTCCAATCCAGGGCTTCCTGGGAATAGTGAATGAGAGCGGAAGGCCCTGTAGATCCTCCAGTCTTACGCACGTGGAGAGTAGTTTTGGAGAAGCGTTCACTCAGGAGTCGCGTTCCCTCACGTCTGATTATGTCTTTGGTCAGGTGCGGCAACCGCCGCAAGTACGAGGGGTCTGCTTCAACTTTGCTGGGGTCGAAGTTCGTTTGGGCAAACAGTTCCCGATAATATGGAACCGACTCACCCGCAAACTGGAGTATTTGAGTAAGTCGCTGCAATTGCCAGGTCTGACGCTCGTGAAATGGTCGCTTGGCATGGCCCCTTAGAATCCTTAGCTTGGACCTGATTCGTCTGCGTTGTGCCTTCTCCGCCAGAGGATAGAGAGCGTATGTGTTGAACAGCCTCAAGAACACTTGCTCACTCCCGCTCCGCCCTCCCAGTGCGAACTGCTCTTTTGTAGGCTTCAACGAGACTCAGGGCCGCGTGATCCCACGTGAAGTTCTCCAACACGTGGCGCCTCAAGGATTCGTCGCTCTTTCGGCCAAGCGCAGCCTCAATTCTCGCACGGATGTCTGCCGGGTCGTATGGATTCACATACGTAACGAGGCCCTGGAAGTATTCTCTTGTCGATCCCACCGAGGTGAGGACCAGGCGAGCCTCTTGGGTCGCTGCCTCCAGAGCTGCGAGTCCTGGTGTTTCGAGCAGGCTGGGCAGGACGAATACCTCAGACGCATGGTATGCCGACTTCAACAGGTCACTGCCGTAGGGCAAGAAGCCTCCGTACCGCACAAAATGCGACCCTTTTCTCATGCATTCCTCGAAGTACGCCGCCTCTCGAACGCGGCCCAGCAGAACCAGAGTCAAATCCATCCCCTGCACGGCTTGAACAAGAGCGAGCTGATTTTTTCTCGGCTCGATGTTAGCAACATTGAGCAGAAAAGGGCCGTCAAGAGGAAGATGTTCTCGAAACAGATCGCTTTGGGCCAAACTGGTGAAGGAATCGCCCACTCCATTAGTAACGACTACACATTTCTGTGGGTCGAGATCAAAGAATGCCCCCAACTGATCTATCTCGGCCGCAGAATTGGGCAGGATTAAGTCGCAGAGGTCAAGAAGACTCTGGATCTCCTCCATGGGATACGCGCAGATGTTTTCGTCGGTGGGCCATAGAATGGGCGAGATAAGTAAGGGAAGGCCCTTTCTTTTGACGAATTCGCAAAAGTTCGTGGAGCCGCCCTGCACGGAAAAATAGTGAACAGCATCAACGCCCTCGAACTGAGGATTCCACTGGTCGTAGAGTAAAACCTCCACACCTAGGCGCTCCAAAGCGGCCTTGCACTCCAGAAGTTGAATCTCACCGCCTCCCGGGCAATCGAAGGCCGCAGGATATGTGTTAAAGAGGACAGCGCATCTGCGAACAAGACCTCCTCAAACGATCGCCAGATAGCACGGCCGTCGGCCTCTTCGGCGATCTCTTGTAGCCGTTGCCGCTGTGCATCCAGAATGCGGCGGCGTAGCGAGTCATCGTGGAGCACCCGAAAAATGTCCGCTGCAATAGTTTTGAAGTCCTTGTCATAGTACACTCTGCCGCTCTCACGCAAGGTTTCTCGCACAGCAGTCTGCGCATATGCAAACACAGGCAGGTCAAAAGACATGGCCTCTACAACAGGCATGCAGAAGCCTTCATGTTCGCTCATGATAACTAGGGCATCACTGGCCTCATACAGCGTCTTGAGTTCTCCCTGAGATACTTCTGAAAAATACACGACTCTGTCCATGAGGTCAGGGTACGTGCTCTCAAGAAGGTATTGGAGATAAGAAACCGTAGCCCGCGGAAAGGAGGCTTCCAGCCAGTAGGAGACAGCTATCAGGGTCCAGTCTGAGGTACTCCTCTAGGGTTGCCATCAGGTCCTCGATCTTCTTATGAGGCGCAAGTCGTCCTACGTAGAGCAGTTTGGTGCCGCATTCAGGTAATTCCGCGGATTCCGAATCGATTCGAACCAGCCGATGAGGGGCCACAAAGGGCGGACAGACCGAGACAGGGCAGCCCGCTTGATCACTCTGCGCATCGCACCCTTCGGTCAGACCTTCTGGTAGCGCCAGATGCGCTTGCAGCACCGACGCCGATCCATGTGAGTTAGCCAAAAGTTTGGGAAATCGGCCGATGATCGGAAGCTGCTCGTAAGCGATCTCGCAAACTCTTGCCAGCTCCGGATCGAAAGCTTGCAGCGCTCGTGGGGGAGTGATTCCATGGAAGTAGAGGATCTTCCGGCATGGAAGTGCGCTGATGGCTTCCATATACGGATCGTGGATGGAGAAGTTGAAAAAGACGACATCACGCTCCTGCACGGATGCCAGGAGGTCCGGCACGGGCATGACGAAATCCCGCAGATCGTGATCGCAGTGCAGGGAATAGATCGTGCAGGGGACGTTATTGCTGACTAGGAGTCCCCATACGCCCATAACAAACGCACTCACAGCATCATATTCCTGGAAGCTCACTGTGACCAGGTGGACACGAACATCCTTTGGCCACAGAAACCAGGGGACCGCAAAGTCCGGGAGAGATGAAAAGTCCTCGTGCAACCGAGAGCAGCGCTCTTGAGCTTGCGCAAGTGACTCCGGCGAATTGTACACCGGGACTACTTGCTCGAAGACGATTGCCTCGTTTTCAGAAGTCCGCAGCACCACATGTAGCAAGAGCACTTGTTCATGAAGTCCCGAAATCATGTCCCGATTGACCCATTGCTCGATTGGGCCCTTGAACCTCGGAAAGCTCACTGTGACGCCTTCGCGAGCCTTGGTCAGCAATACCGGTACCTGCGGAATCTCGTCCAGATCACATTTCCACCACCCCACGTGACCCTCAGGATGCGTAAGGCAGTCAGCGGAGTAGAGGTCGATCACGAGAAAGTAATCACTGCCGGGAGCGTCCAGGTGCAGCGATAAGTTGAGTGGAGTCTCCCGGCTGGCAACAAGGTCTAGCCAAGGCTTGTCCACTCTGATGAAAGGCCGTCCGTGCTCATCACCGACTCTCACTGACTTCTCCACCCCCATCGTTTCCGGGCAGTCTCTATGAACTCCCGTGTCATTTCCATGTAGCGAAAACCTCTATTTAAGGACGGTTCGATGTGGCTGTTCTCGTGGTATTCATTGAAGGAAGATATGAGCACTTGGTGAGGATATGGATCCAGAGCGAGCGCACAATCGAGCATGGCCCGGTAGGTCTGTCCGCTGTTCCGTGGAATCTTCCGCCGGAGGTTGCTCCTGCGAGCGAAGTCCCCTAATTGTGAATCATCGTACCCCGGACTGACCGTGAAAATCCTGAGGTGGCGGTTCCCCGCGGAACCGCTGTCGTATACTGTTTTCCACGTGTCGTGCCAGCGGGCCGGATTGCAGATGTCCAGAGGCGAGAACAAGGAAAAGCCGTCGAATAAGCCCATAGTCTTCTTTTGCTCCCCACGAGAATCGTATGGTCTGAGACTCGTCGCAATGCGTACGAAGTTAGCGAGACCCTCTTTCATCTGGTTGATATCTTGCCTGCGACCGTCGAATTCTCCAGTCCAAAAGACGTAGAGTGCTGGTTTTCCTTGAACATGTAGATAATGACTATTCCCGACGAAATGGGCTGAGACGTGATCCACTGCCCGGAGAAAGTCCGCAGTTGAACATCCTGCCGGGCACAACTGAATTGCGAAATGAAGATTGGTGCCTACCGCGTCCGCGACGCGAAAGAGATTCTCGATAGTAGCCTTTTGTACGAGTTCATGCCGGCCGGTTCCACATGGAGGTTCAGGATGAGGAAATCGAGACCGGCCTCACCCAAAACCTCGAAATGAGCCTCCAGAGTAGACCTTCGAAACGATTCATAAAAGCCGGACAGGGGCGTATCTGTGACTGTGCCGTACAGCGGATTGTCATTCCAGTGGCGAGAGCCGGACCCGTCACCGTACCAGCAGTAATATTGGATACCAAATAGTGTGTTCTCTCCGTCCCGTATCTGTAAATCGCCTGCCGTCACCGTGGACTTCGCAAGGTGCGATTGGTGAGTCTCCTCGATAAAGGCGAGAATTTCTGAGGCCGTTTTGTCCCAAGTATGTAGAGACGCTTTGGCCCGTCCGGCTTTCCCCATGCTGAGCGCAACAGCCCGGTTGGATCTAAGGAAACTCATCTTCTCAGCGATGAGGTCTAAGCGAGGTGGCAAAAGAAAGGCGCAAGACTCATCAACCACTTCGGTGAACCCTCCTTCGTCAGCGCAAATAAGAGGTCTCCCTGCGGCCAATGCCTCGAGCGCAACGATCCCGAAAGGTTCGCTCCGGGGAACGAATACCACTGCCAGACACCGAGCAAGCGTTATGCGAAGCTCCAAGTTCGATAAACCTGAAAGAAAGAATACCCTGTCAGCAACACCGATACGGCGAGCGAGGTCTGCCAGAGGCTCCTTCTCCGGGCCATCCCCAATCACATAGAGTTGGGCGTCGTCGACGAGCCTGATGGCCTCGATGACCAAATCGATTCTTTTGTGCGGCCACAACTGGCCTATAGTTACAAAGATGTTTTCGTCGGCAGTGGGGCTGTTCCCATGTCTCCTCCCCGGCCCAGGCTTCAGAGGTGGTGGCCAGACCGGCACAAAGTCATCCAGGTTCACACCCGGGTACACGACATCGCTCACGCTTCTGTGGTACACCTGCTGGAGGTACTGTGCGGCAAATCGGCTGTTGGCCACAATTCGCTCGGGCCTGCCGACCTTGTCATGGAGATCCATTGCATTGAGGTAAGCCTCGAGCAGTTTTGCAGACACAGCATGGTAGTCCTGTTTCGGATACAAGTGAATCCTCCTCTTGAACGCCACATCTGCGGAGTCGAGGAGTTCGTCCCCCCTGAGATCATGTAAGACTCTGAGGGGTTCATGGGGATACCAGACCATTGGGTGCAGATCAATCAAGTGAGTCGGCCAAAGATGCGCATTGTACACGTCGTGGTTGCCGATCTCCTGCTCCCAAATTTTGGGGAGCAGCACACAGTTGAGCAATGGCGCGTGCTCCCCTTCAAAATACGGGGTGATCTTCACGAGAGAAACGAGTTCCCCGACGCCATGCTCCGAAAGCCTGTCAAGGTTGAATTTGGACGCGTATATAGTGATTCTATGCTGTGTTTGCCATCGGGAGACACACTCCAGAAGAAGTCGTTCCGCGCCCCCGTATTTGGCCAGTTCTGGAATAATGATGCCTATGTCAAGCATGCAGGCAGCCTTTCAATAAGGACCGACTGTTCAGTGGACCGACCCCACGTAAGCCTCAACCACTTGTTCCGGGGGACCGATCATTCTTACAGTGTGATCTTCGATCCACATAACTCGGTCACACAAACCAGTCACATCCTCCATGGAGTGTGAAACGAAAACCATTGTCACGCCGTTCTTCTTGAAGTACTCGAGCCTCTCCGTGCACTTCTTCTGGAAGGACAAGTCTCCGACTGCCAAAATCTCGTCGATAAGAAGAATATGAGGATCCAGGTGAGCCACGATGGAAAATCCTAGTCGTGCCAGCATCCCTGACGAATAGGTGCGGATCGGTTGATTAATATAATCGTCCAGTTCTGAGAACTCGATGATGGATTGCAGCCTGTCCGCCACTTGTCGCCTCGACAATCCCAGGAGCACTCCATTCAACTCAATGTTTTCGGCTCCAGTCAGCTCCTGATGAAAACCGGAGCCCAATTCAAGGAGCGGTGAAACCCGGCCCTTGACTTCCACCGACCCGCTGGATGGGCTTAACACTCCTGCAATCAAGCCGAGGGTCGTGCTTTTCCCAGCGCCATTGCGGCCGATTATGCCGAACGTTTCGCCAGCGTATACGGAGAATGAAATATTCCGCAATGCTTCGAACCTGTTCAGCCGCAGGGACCTTACCGCGCGGAAAGCCGAACAGGAAACGCTTCAAGCCTGCGGTTACCGGGTGATAGAGCGGATACCACTTGCTCAAGCTTTCAAAAACAATCATTGGCCCTGTCATAAAACCTCTGCAAATCTCCACGCGAGCTTGCGATAGACCAAATACCCGATGAAGAAGATCACACTCGCATGCACCAAGCTGATTTCCACATACGCGACGTTCACAATTCCGTCCAGCAACAGGCTTCGCCAACTGATGATAAGAGGCGCCACCGGATGGAGAGTGAGAAGACTAACGTATTTGTCGGGAATCATTTTATCGGAATAGAGCACGGGCGTGAAATAGAAAATAAAAACCATGAGAACAGCAACCAATCGCTCCATGTCACGAAAAAAAAGGTTGACGGTGGCCAAAAACAAGGCCGAACCAAAGGTCAACAAGAGCTGAACAAACATGAGGATCGGAATGCCCCAGATCCACGTAAGCGATGGAGCACTCCCGTAAGCCAGCAGAAAAAGCACCACCACCGGCAAAGAGAGAGCAAAATGGGCCGCATCTTGAAGAACCATTGCCAGGACCACGCTGCTCCTGGGGAACTTAATCTTCTTGATGAGGGATGCGTTCCCTAGAAACGTTGCCGAAGAGGCGTTTACAGAATTGGAAAACCATTGCCAGGGAAATAAGCCGCAAATAATGAAGAGCACGTAGTTTTCGATCTGGATCTTCATTACGACCTGAAACACTACATAGAAAACAAAAGCAAATGCTAAAGGATTGGCTATTGACCAAACGTACCCTAGCAAATAGCTCTTGTACCGAACCTTGATCTCTTTCTTGGTCAGGTACGAGAGTGAGTTCGGCGTAGCGACTAAGTTGATTCGTACCGTTCACAACAATCTCGGCGAACTCGGATCCAGGATAAGAGCATCTCGCGTTTAGCACGCAAAGCTCCAAAACGACCCGGAAGATTTACTTTTTTTTGCGAGAACAGGCGCTCGCAACTATTATGTTATTATCGGATCGTTCCCTTGCAGTCAATGCTCCGGGTAGTCCGACTGGACCACATGATCAATGATCTCCAGCATTTGATCAAGCCTGGAATCCCACGTATGCCTCTTCGCAAGTTCCAAGCAGAGTTGTTCGTCCGGACGGCGGTCGGACAGGATCATCTCCACCGCTTGACAGAACTCCTCCACAGAATCAGCCTTCACGTAAGATTCGCTATAGTCCTGGAGCGCCGGCAAGGATGTTGCAACCACGGGTTTCCCTGCGGCAAGATATTCAAAGAATTTGAGTGGGAACATTGACCGCGTGTAGGGATTGATCTTGCACGGTAGCACAGCGACGTCGATTCCTCTCAAATAATTCGGAAGAGCCTGATACGGACGATGGCCCAGAAGATGCACATTGGGTCGTTGCAGAGCCGCTCTTCCATGTCCGGACTCGGCAATCCCTGGAGGGCCGACAAGAACCCAGTGCCAATCAGGTCTTTGTTCCGCCACCCCCGCTATGAGGTCCAAGTCAAGCTTGTGGCTGCTGATTGCGCCTACAAATCCTAGCCTCGGTCGAGGAATGCCAGCAAGCTCCGGGGGAATTCTACCGGCTTCACGAGCAGCCGAAAAGTGATTGAAATCGGCGACATTGGGCAAATAGTATGTCTTTTGCGGCTGCAAAGTCCGGAGCCGTTCGAATAGCGCCCGGCTCGTCGCAAATACCACATCTGCTCTTTCGAGCATCGATCCCTCCGCTTCGCGGACCGGTCGGGAGGGAATCCCAGGAACCGAAGACAAATCGTCTACGCAATGGTAGATCAGCAACGAAGCGTGAACCGCATCGCGTAGCTTGAAAACAAAAGGATTGTAAGTCCAGATAATGACTTTTCGAAAACTCAGAATCTTTAACAATCGGCTCAGGCAAGATGTGAGTAGGAAATCATTGAGCGCGCGAACGGTCCGGCTGCCATAGAAGGGAATAGCGAGGGGGGAGTATACGAAGAGCCTGGGATTCACACGGCGAACGCCCCGTATCCACTTCATGCACCGCTGAAAGATTCGTTTGAGATCGCGCGGTTCCCCCGTGGGTCTGCGAAGTCCCAGAGATTCCACATAGAGCACTCGAAAGCCACGTTCTGCCAGCCGGACTGCATTATGCTGGTTATTGGTCCACAAGGGATGGTCCCAGTCCGCAGTAGAAATGATGACGATATCCCCGAGACATTCCTTGGTGATCCCTGGGCTCGATCTTGAGTCGAAGGCTACGGCCTGTGCCTCATCTGGGTGCACAGATCTTTCCTTTCCACGTCGCGGACGGGAGCTGGAGTGACCGGCCCCGATTGTACTCAAACATGACCTCTCCGGAGTCGGTGATCCACAGCCTAGCCGAATCCCGTTGCACAAGAAAATCGAGACACTCGGCCAGAGAGCACCACCACAATCCCTCTACCGCGAGGATGTGCTCAAGGAACTCCTCGTGAACCTCAAGACGTTCTCGTTCAGAATCCCAACCGTAGGTATACTCAGGCCCGAAGGGATGGTCCAGATATCCCAAAATCGCTCCAGCTCTCCGGTGGAGGGCGAAAGTTTCCTTATAGGGGTAAAGTGATCTGCCGTACCTGTGGTAGCAGTCTCCGTGGAGCATGCATTGCTGACTATGAGACACCATGCGCTTTTTGACGAACGGAACGCGGCCGGCTCTCCCCAGTAGGAATTCCGGATCGTTGTGAATCGTTCCTCCTACGAACCCTTCGTATCCTCCGTCCGCGAGTGCATTGACTGCATAGGGAGGGTTCTGGTGAAAAGGTGAGACCGCATATAGGCCGGATTCGTCACCGGGCACGTTTCTTTGAAGCCATGCTCTAGATTCAATGGCTTCCTGCAGGGCTGGCTCGTATGAGTCTCCCCAATTGGGGTAATGGTGCACAGAATGCGACAATACAGCTCCGCCAAGGCTGACGATCTCTCGGAGGAGTTGCAGGTCGGCGTCTCGCAAGTGAAGACCTGTGAGCAAGGCCACGGAAAACGGGAGCCCCATGGACGAATATAGTTCGAACAGAGGTCTGGCTGATTCTACGCCCTGATCGCAGTCCAGACGCATGGTCACAGCCCCCTGATATCCGAGAGGGATTTCATTCAGGTACGGATAGCACGGGAGCTCTTCAGACCGGTAATTGCCCCAAAACTCCTCCACCATAAGCCATTCCAGGCTGTCTACAGGTCCAACCGCTCGATTGATCCAGAGAGCTGCCCCTTGGTCACAGTCTTTAACCGCTGAGTACGCAGACAGCGCCAAACCTTGTGCAGACTCGACGCTGGCGATACAGACGGCCTCTCTGCAATCCGCCGCACAGGCAATAGACCACGAGGTCCCATCGCATGGGATGGATCCGTAGCCCAGGTTGTTCCATTCATCCGCAAAATCGTAACGCACCAGCGGACGTGCTGCCACTACCCCCGCTCTTCCCAGAGGGTGTTCCTGCACGTATCGAATGACCACCGAACTGACGTTGAACGGCTCGGTCGGGTCAATCGCAACTCGGGCCCAAGCTGGATCAGGTTCCGCGTTTTCAAGGATCCGGATACCGAGCCTCTCTGCGATGGCCTGCCCCGTGCTTCCCAATACAAGGGCCTTTCCATAAAATTCGAGAATATGGGTCAAAATGGGTAGCTCAGCATCGGTCGGACTGATAAGGACGGCTGCTTGCGGCCTGCCACAAAAATGCTCGTAATCAGCGTTCTCAATTTGTGTGGTGGTGAACGAGCGCTGCATAGCTGCCGTAACTATTGCTTTCACATAAACGTCATCGGCCCGGGACAGAACTGCTATCTTGCCAAAGTTTTTGTCAGCAGCACTCATTTCTTACACAGCCTGCCCAATCAAATTGCCGCTGCCGGGCGCAAGACCCTCAGCCATTGCGATAAGATGTTTTCTCAGAGACCACGCTATCAGCATTGCCAAAATCAGACTTCTCGCCCCCATTTCGCAACAATTCGCTGAATTCATCTTAACTGCACCTGCGCAAGCAATACCAGACTTCTACTGGAACAGCAACGCCCAGTTTGATCAACGTCACCCCTCGGCACAATAAGATTATAAAAGTCGGAGCTAGGACATCCTGTCACTCAAGGATGTGGCATATTTGTTTGGCTCAATCCTTCCATTGGTTCAGCATTGCTGATCCTCTCAGTGTGATCAGCAACACCCGAGATTGTCCTTGACGGAATCGAGGTGGGAGAAGTAGGCTCAAGATTAGTTCAAGGCTCATTTAAGCGGTGAAAAGCTACTGCCATATTACCGATTAGGCCAAAAGTCGACGCGAATTGGAGAGTGCTCCAGGTCCAAGAGCATCGAATTACTGCTCGGGAGTGTTATTGACTGAGGCATGGCACGTGGTGCATAATCCGGCTGAAGGGGGCTTTCAAGCGACAGCAGGCGAGGAACTGCATTCATGGAGTTCGGCATCTATTTTTATCCTTGGTATCACCAGAAGAAATGGGATGAAGCTCCTGTTCCCCACCGTCCTCTTAAAGGTCCTTATGATTCGCGAGATCCGGAAATCCTCACATGGCAAATCGATCTCATTCAATGGTGTGGATTTGACTACGTGGTATTTGAATTCGTCCCTTTGAATGATTGGAACTTTGAGCATTGTGCAATTGCCATCGAAAAAGCCATTTCGTGTTTGCGCGATCGAGACATGAAATGGGCCTTCATGGTTGACGGCGCTGTGCTCCCTCCTTCGGCCCGCCGAATACATGACATTGAAGCGATGATTCGGTACATCGAAAACCGCGAGTGGGGCGATACTCTGATTAGTGGCAAGAGCGGAAAGCCTTTTTGGCTGTCGTACGCTCCGCTACCCCATGAAGCGGCCTATCTCCAGCGGGAATTCGACGCGTATGAATGGAGATTTCCTGTGTGGGTTCCGCATTGGGGCGAGCCCGACGAGCAGTTTGCCTTGCCGGCATTCCGAGACTTTGGCGCCGAAGCACTAGCAAATAATCTCACCGTATTTGATTCATTGGTCAAGAGAAACTACATCGCCTTTTGGGAAAGTTCCTATACTCTCCGTAATTTTGAGGGGTTTTGTTCCGTCATGCCCGGCTATTCCGATATGCTGTTGAAGAGGAATCCGCAGTTGGCCCCGGAGGTTGGCCGGCAAAACGGCGTCACGTTAGCGAGACAATTTCAGAGCGCCGTCGAAACTGAACCTGATCACATCCTTGTGTACAGTTGGAACGAGTACTTTGAGGGTACGAACATCGAGCCAACCCTGGAGTACGATTTCACATACGCTCAAATAGTGCGGGACCTGATCGACGAAACTCGTCAGCAACGGACTAACTGTGACACTCGAAGGCACCAAACCAATGCAACTAGGGAGTGATCTAACCTTTGTGATTGGAGGTTGCCGTGACTGACCCTCGGCTTAGAGCAATCTTTCATGATCTTGTTCCTCTGCACGGATTCCATGGAAGTGAGGCAGACGTATGGGGTCCCTTCGCGTGGTCCAAGAGGCGGTTTGCAGTTCGAAAATCAGATACAGGCGGAGCATATATAGCGCGGCTCTGTTTCAACGGCGATGAAGGGGTTCTCAACGTCAGAGCGAACGGCGCTGTTGGGAAAGCGATCAGTATTCGGCGGGGCTGGAACAACTATCCGCTCGACTTTTCCAATGTAGGTCCAGCCGATATAGAGTTTGAGCTGAGCCCTGTGCCTCCGGTGCCTGGTGATTCTCGAGAGCTGGGGATCATGGTCAGGAGTATCCGTGCGTTAGAGGGCCCCAGGGCGCTTGGAAAGATTCAAAATGCACTAAGCAACAAATTCCTCAATGACCAAGAATTTGCTGACGGTAGAGTTGTGCTGGAATCATTTCCGCAGCAACTCCGAATTGCCTTTGAAGCCCGCTGCAACATGAAGCCCCACTGCGTCTACTGCGATTGGGAGCGCTCAAAATTTCAAGAAACAGATTCGCCTTTTCAGCTTTCCCACGAAAAGCTAGTGGAAATGGGAGCTTTTTTGTCTCTGGCGGAGCGTGTCGGTGATTGTAGTTGTGGCGAACCATTGCTAAACAGCGATTTCGCCAAGGTTGTGAGCCATTTGCACCGAAGCGGGAAGCCACTTTCTGTGGCAACCAATGGACAACTCCTCGATTCCAGTAATCGTTCCGCGTTACTGGGCAAAGATGTAGAGCTTTACCTCTCACTGGACGCGGCCAGCCGCGAAAATTACGCGCGATACAGAAACAACAAGTTTGATCTCGTTGTAGATAATCTCCGGGCCCTCTGCGAGGGGAGGTCGCTGGGCACTTTGCCTAACGTGATAGCTGCCTTCATTTCCATGAAGTCAAATCTCAATGAATTCCCAGCATTTGTTGATCTCATGAAGGACGTGGGCGTCGATGGCATCAGGGTCACCTGCCTTAATACATATCCGCATTTGATGATCCGAATGATACGCCGGGGAGGGTCTGAGTTTAGATACGGAGAAGAATCGATGACTCAGGAGGAATTCAATATATTTCTGAGCGACGCAAGGACTGCGGCCGCGGCGAGATCCATGCCTCTGTTGCCCTATTCCGACTTTATGGCCGAAGATGCCCATGTGAACGGTCCCCTATGCAACGAACCCTGGAAGACAATTAATGCCGCGACGCGTGGACTTGTGATGTGCGTTTTCAATCATGGGGCAATCGTGGCCCGGTGGTCGGAGCAGGGTCAGCGTTCCATGGAGCAATTCCTATTGGACGTGTGGAATGGAGAGGTATATCGAGAGATTCGCTCCGATCTAGCGCAAGGTAGATTCTCCAGGCTGTGCGCCGCCTCCTGCCCTATTGCCCGGAGGACACCAAAAGAAACTTGGGAGGGAAGCAGACGCTGACTCGAAAGGCAAATCGATTTGATCCCGCGCCGACTTTGGTTCTCCCACCGGTCCATACGAGGGAGGACTTAAAGACCTTTCTGCGAAGCGTGACCATCGGCGGCCAATCTAAGGACGAACTGCTACAGTACGCCGATTCACACTTGGATCGCTTCCTATACACGGTTGAATTTGGGGTCGAGACAGATTACCGCGAACTGGGAGGTTACTGACAAGGTTTCTTTCGTAGAACTGAAAGGGCACCGACTCCTGATAATGCTCAACCGACTCTAGTGCACAAAGTAGGTGCCTATGAATTGGCTAGACACTTCTCTTGGGAGAATCGTCCCCACCAGTAGCCCTAAGACACATACTGCAACGGCAACGGTAAGGCGTAATAATGCCGACTTTTTCAACTCTGGAGCCACGCGGGGCACTGCATCGGAGCCAGGAACAAGCACCATGCCTAGCAATATATGGAAAAACCAGCCTATCTGTGGATGAAAAAGTCCGTCTAAGACCTGGAAATGAAGTATAGCAGCTGTTATCGGCAACAAAAGAGCCAGCGGATGCGGAAAAAATCCTGGCGGTGGCTGAAAAGCCAGCCGAACGAGCCTCAACACAATCGCAATCAGAGCACCGCAATAAATAATTACAAAAGGGAAGCCGAGGTCCACTAAGAAAGTTAGTACAGTGTTCTCTGATGTCCTAAGGGACCTCACCCATTCCGTGAATGTGTCTTTGGACACATACGGGTACGTCATATTATAGTCCTCAAGATACCAGTCTCGCGGAGCCCAAAGTCCTATCCCAAATACTGGATTCTGTATAGCAACATGCCAAGAAAAAAATACGTTTTCAGCCCGGTAAGCCAGTGACTCATGCTGTAAATCGAGACCCTGGGCACGAAAACGAAGATGACCTACGGCCATTATGGATACAAGAAATAGTACTGCCAAAATTAGAATAGAATGTCTGATTGACCACTTACGCCAGCATGCCGCCATTAAGAGCAAGATTACCGGGATCACCACGACGGACTTTGTTCCGCGATTTATTCCCGAAACCAGCAGCGTCACGTAGCTCAAGCTGAGCATTATGACCGCGAACACGATTAAGGGCTTTGACCGGCTATCCAGCAAGGCCAGTGGTGCAAAGGAAAGAAGTATTATTAAGGAGGCTGTCTGATGCCAATGGGAACCGATAAACCAATGAATTTGGCCTGACACCTTTAATCCAGCCAGAGCCAGGGCCAGCGCAATGCAAAGCAACGCAAGACAGAATTGCTGGAAAAAATTGCGGCTCTCCCTGGAGCCTAGCAATAATCTCGAGCACCAGTATCCCCCTAAACCTGCTGAAATTATTACAAATGCTCGGGCCATAGCGGTGGCCGGCTCAGCACTTAACAAACTGCTTATGAATGCCAGCGCCGTAATAGCCACTGAGACAACTACTTCCGAGGGCTTGGGCCGGACTACCTCAGTTCTTCCGAATATTAGTGTAGCCAACAATGTTGCGGCACATAACATGCCGGAAAAGACATTTGCCCTTTCTCCGGGGATCACAACGACATACGGTTGAAGCAATGTTAGCTGCAGACAAGTTGCGCAAAAGAGCACCCAGAGACCAATTCTCTGGAATGGCACACCGGCCCGTTGTTCTTTTGGCAACACCCTCTTTGCCTCTTTCTTGGTCCCACAAACCCTTTGATAGCCGCTTCCCGCTAGATATAGGTTTCAGCTCTGCAGGATCATAGACGTTCAGACCCGAAAAGTGAAGCCTGACATGCCTATGACACTCTATAAAGTCTATTTTTGGCCTTGGTTGTTTCGTGGAATTATTCCGAGAAGGCGTCCCCTTTGACGTGTACCCTTCCGGTAATTCTAGGCGAGAGTCGGACTTCAAGCTTATGCAAAGCACGTGATAGAAGGCCTTTCATGAGCCGGTTGTAACTTTGTGGCGAATGTCCGACCCGGACGAGATCGAGAGATCGCTCTTGATAATACCTCAGCAGTGCAGGATCGTCCAGGAGCATCATGACGTGACGAGCAAAGGTCTGAGGGTCTGAAGCCACTAGAAGCCTTGAAGAATCCACGTTCACTCCGCGGAGAGCCTGAGGCGTGGCAACAACGGCCGCACCATATGTGAGTGCCTCAACTACCTTGATGTTGCAGCCGGCTCCGCAGCTGATGGGGCAGACCACAACCCGAGCCAATCTATAAGTGTCAGCAAGGTTTTCTACTATCCCCAGCCGTATTACGTCCTCGTCATCAATTCCTGAAAGCACTCCCACCTTACCTGCCAGGGCCAGCTTCACGCCGTAGGGTTTGAGCAATGGGACGAAAGTCTCACGGTAGAATTGCTGAATGCTCCGCAAATTCGGGAGATGGTGGCCTCCCACAAACAAGAGGTCATATTGTGGCTCGGAATGGTCTATTGTAGGCGATTGAGGCATGAGAACCGGGGGCAAGTAGGTCAGTTTTCCATCGGGAAGATGCCTCGCCATGGTCTCGGCCTCATCGCCAGCTATGGCTATGACAAAATCGAAAAGGTCCAGCAGATCTATTTCCTCACTAAAAAGCCTGTCGTAAAGCTCTTGGCCTTCTGGATTCCCAACGTTTCTGGATCTTGGGCCTAAACCGCGCAAGAGACAGGTTTGCTGGCTGGATTGGAGATCATGGGTTTCCACGATGGAGACACAGTGTCTCGGTACAAGTCTTAGGAAAGGGGCAGTATATACGTAGTTAGTGAAAAAGATGTCCGCCTGAGCAAACTCTCTCTGGAGACGGGAATGATTGGCCGCCACTCGGTTGGCCTCCAGCATGCTGTCAAAGGTGTGCTCCTTCTTCAGGATCGCGTACCGGGACGCGAGCGGCTCACCCATCTCACGGACTCTGATCGTCCGAATGTCCACGTTGGAAAAGTGCTTCAAGAAGGGGGGAACAAGCGCTTCCTCATGCGACTGGACTAGCAGAACAACCTTGAACGACAGTCCGCTTCCAGCCAGATATTGGAGGTGCTTTGCTGGCAGGTGATGACAGCCCTCTCGCTGAGGCCAGAAAACCTTGTCAAAGAAGTACACGATATTCGGCATCATACCATCCGGAAGCGGTTGACCGGAGCGACATCGTAGCATATAGGCAGCGTCAATACAGGAGTGTTTCCACAACGGACGACCACCTCAAGTTCAGGTCAAGATATCGCTTCTTGCCAGCCCTTCCCATTGATTCTGCCAGAGCTCTTTCTTCCCATAGTCTGTCCATGGCGGCAGCTAGATCCTCTGGAGTCGGATTGCATATCAGTCCCGATTCCTCGTTCTCGATAAATTCAAGAGGCCCTCCGGAATCGGCGCATGTGATAACCGGCTTTGCTGCCAGCATGGATTCCAGGGTGACGTATCCGAGATCCTCGTCGTATGGGGGATACACGACCGCGAGACAACGGGCATACAGCCTGATCTTCTCCTCCTCCGTCACCCAACCCAACCATCTGCATCGCTCATTTAGTTTGTATTCATTGCAGCGTTGTTCCATGAACGCAGCGTACTCCAGGCTATCCCCTATACCTGTGAACATGACTTTAACCGGACGTTTCGTCTTAGACAGCGCCTCAAGAACAAGCTCGTGCCTTTTGTGATCTACAATGCGGCTGGAAAACAGAAAATACTCTTCGGGAGATGCACAATAGAATTTATGCGCCGAGGGTGGCGGGTGATACAGCGGGGTAGCCTCGATCCCATTGTACCGTCTAAGTCGGTTCGACACGTTCAATGAGTTAGCGTAAACTGCCCGTGCCTGTGGTATTAATTCCGTGTCTAACCTGTGAACCATCTCCCGGACTTGAATCCACTCTGAATCTGCTGGAATCTTTGTAGAAAAACTGTCCCAAAGGTCGTACAGTTTTCTGGACTGGTGGAGAACCCACTGGACTTTCTCGCTATGCGGTATCAGATAGGCCGGGAACTTCAGTCCGATAACGCGATCGACTTTTGTTCCCGAACAAGAACTCAAATCTAATCGGAGACAAAACTGAATCGCAGCAGTCACTTGTTCAGGGGTTCGCGAAATGTAGGGAATCTTCACAATGTCAACTCTGTGACCGGCTGAGCCTAAGGCTTCCGCGAGACCCTCTGCGTGAAATTCCGCTCCACCCTTCACCAACGGTAGTTGAGTTGTGGCGATCAATATTCGCATTGAAGGTCGGTCTACCTCCGTCAACGAGATTTTGTGGAGATACTTCAGCACCTGCAAGAGTGAGTCCGAAAACGGGTGGCTTTTCCGGTCTCCGGGCAACCACTGAAATCAATTCCACATGGTTGGTAACTGTTGTAATGGATTAGCATTCGCGGACTCATTCTTGGGGGTCTGCCGATCAAAATCACAGCTTGCATGATCCCCTGGACGAGCCAGAGTAGCCCCCTGACGAGAGCGGTCCCCTGCCAATCCCCTATCCCTACTATGTTGCCTGAGAAAGCGATCTTATGTCGCCTCCCTAAAGTTAGCCCATTTCAGTGGTTTAATCAAATACTATTTTGTGGTTATCCGAATCACTCAGCCACCCACTACATCTTGGGATTACGGCGATTGCGGGAACCACCCAGTGTTTGAGACCCGTGATTGGCTCTAGGGCTACCGCCTGCTCGACCAAACTGTAGAAAAGCTTACCTCGCGATCTGGATGTCCTCCGATTGAACCTGAATGTATATTCGTCCAAGTAGTAATCGAGATGTGACATGCGTACAGCACCCTGTTGTGTTCCTGTCAACCAGCGTTTCAGGAGTGAAGCTACACAGTCCACAAGTGGCAAGAGGTTGTAACCGATGTCAGCGATCTTACGAATCACCTTATGAACATACTTTTGTGATGAGAGCGGCAAGTAGCCGTTCCATCCGTCAGTGCGCACGACACTTCCAGGCTGCACAAACATTTTGACGGCTGGTATAAGATCGCTGGAGGATGCGTCGTCCGCCCGATGAAGCCGAATTGGTCCGATCCGCCTAGCCTTCCTATTCGGCAGCTACAAGCACCAGAGCTTTGCCGTCAGCGCCTCTCCCACGATTTCCCTTCTTTACGCCACCTACGTAGATTTCATCCACTTCGACCGCGCCCGACAGTGTTCAACGTCAGCGGAAATGGGAATCGAAATGGGATTTTGTTAGTGGAGAGTTTGGGACGTTGAGATTGGACCATTAATGATCTTGACGTGCCTGTCGGCTCCGGATAGTTGGCTTGGGCCAGGAAGAGGAAGGAGCTGACATGGCCAGGAATGTGGTTGCAGAGATCCGGAGGGCTACCCGGAGGAAATTCAGAGCTGATGAGAAGATTCGTATTGTGCTTGAGGGTCTGCGAGGGGAGATTTCCGTCTCTCATTTGTGCAGGCGGGAGGGAATATCGCCGTCTCTGGACCATCAGTGGTCCAAGGCTTTTCTGGAAGCCGGGAAGAACGGACTGACAGTCGATACCAAGCGAGATGCGACCAGAGTGGAGGTCGAGCGTCTCAAGGATGAGAACGAGGCGCTTAAGAAGGCGCTCGCTGAGACCATGCTTGATGTCCAACGGCTCAAAAAAAGTCTCGGCATGTGAGAGTGCGGTACCTCCGGATGAAACCCGAAGAGAAGCTGGAGATTCTCCGTGCTGTGGAGTCCTCGCACGTGCCTGTAAAGGAGGCATTGATCCGTCTAGGCGTGCCGTTTTCCACGTACGATCCATGGAAGGCGAACTTCGAACGACATGGGATCGAGGGCCTCCGTGATCGTTCGCCATTCAAGGGAAGGACATGGAATCAGATTCTTCCCGAGGAAGAAGAGAAGATTCTTAAGGTCGCGGATCTCCATCCCGACTGGTTGTCACGGGAAGTCAGCTGCAATATTTCAGACAACTACGGTTTCACCGTATCAGAGTCAAGTGTCTATCGCATCCTGAAACGATCCGACCTGGTCAAGGCTCGTGATCAGAAGACGTTTCCTGCCGGGCCTGAGTATAAAGTGAAGACCAAAGGGATCAACGAAATGTGGCAGACTGATGCAAGTTACCTGCTCGTGGAGAACTGGGGATGGTATTACATGATCTCCGTGCTTGATGATTTCAGCCGCAAGATCCTGGCCTGGCTCTTACAGCCTAGCATGGACACCGATGCGTTCAGTGAAGTCATTGAGTTGGCCTGTGAAGCAACCGGCATGGACCGCCTACCACAGGAACATCGAGTAAAACTCCTTTCGGATAGAGGTTCAGCACTCATCTCCAAGCCCTTTGACGAATACCTCCAAGCTAAGGGGTTGGCCCATATATTTGCTTCTCCTTATCACCCTCAGACCAACGGGAAGATCGAACGGTATCACCGATCCTGCAAGGAGAAAATAAACCAGATCGTATGGGAGTATCCCGACGATCTCGTGCAAGAGATCACGAGGTTTGTCACCTACTACAACACGGGGCGCTATCACGAAGCCCTTGGCAACGTGACCCCCGATGACGTATACTTTGGCCGACGAGAAGCTATATTGGAGCGTCGCAAGAGCCTTAAACAAGTAACTCTCATGCGGCGCAGGGACTTAAACCGAAACACCCCAAGACCGTCATCTGGGGCCGAAACTCTCCGCTAATTCTGCCACCCAAAATTCCCATTTCTGCTGACGACATACACCCGACAGGCGGTCTCTGTCCGCACGCACCATCGCTCGTCGCAGTTTATGAAGGTATCTCCAGGCCGCTTCGTAGTTTCCCAGACCCAAGACTCTCTTCAGGTCCAAGGCACTCATGCCTTGTTTCTGGCTGGTCACATACCATATGGCTCTAAACCACAGCACCAAAGGCTTTTTCGTATCTTGAAAGATCGAGCCAGCGGTGACCGAGACCTATAAACGGCATTTCGCACATAGGAGCAAATCCATGGACGTATGCCAGGCTAAGTCATGTCCACAATGTGGACAACAAAAACCTTGCGGCCAACGCAGAGAAAAATGGTACTGACGGCACGCCTCTTCAGATGAAAAACGCTTTTCAAGATCAGTAATCCTTTTAGGGTAGTCTTCCACCTCGACATACTGCCCATAGTGGTGGGTGAGTCAATCGGATACCCCCATACTATTTTTCCTGTTGCGGTTCCGGTCAGCGCGCCCTGCCGTTGCAGGCCACTGACTGACTAAGACCTTCTACAACTTGCCGTCTTTCTTGAAAACCCGACTGTTCGACATCAGCGTAAAAAGTCATCTGGGGAGCCGTAAGCGTGGATGTTCATTCACTACTTGTTGAATAGGCATTAAGGACACTGGAAAGTGTTGATTAGCCGAGCACTAAGAGCGATGATTGTGATTGACAGAAGAGCCAGCGACGACATATGCTATGAAACAGCGTAGCCGTATTTTCGGAGAAAGGGTTGGCAATTATACCTCGACAGGGATTCATTTGCGGCAATGCAGGGGTCTATCCAGACCCGAGTAACCATTCGACAATCGGTCACTGGCCTGAACCCTCATAAGATGGCAGAAGTCCAGTATATTAGGGTCAATAAGAGTATAATCTTGAGCAGGCGTCTGAGAATAGGTTTCAATTTCTTGCCCTTCTCCTCAACACGCCGTGGGGGAGTACTGTATTATAGTTTGAACTTGCTCAAGGAATTCTCCAGGCTTCGCGCTCGTGATGTAGTCATTTTCCTTCGACCTGATGCCGAAAGATGGCTGAGGAATCGTGAATGGTTCAATAGCCTCACCGTCATCCAGGTTCACGAGCCGCACCAAATTCTTCAGCACCGATTGCGATTTGACCTACTCGTCAACCTCACCTGTCGCGGTTCCGTTCAGGCCTTGGATTTTCCCGTTATAACGTTTCTTCCCGATATCCAGCACAAATATTATCCTGAGTTTTTCTCGACTGTGGATCTGAGTTATCGTGATGCCCATTATCCACGGGCCGTTTACTCTTCGACCCTACTGATAACTCCCTCCAACTATTCTAAGGTCACTATAAGACAGAACTTTCAGATTCGAGAGGCAAAGGTGAAAGTCGTTCCTCATGGGTTGCATCCAATTTTTTTCGAAAGTGCCGCCCCTGGATCCCTGACCACCGACTTGCCGGCCGGGATTGGCAGGTATTTGTTTTACCCTGCTAATTCGTGGAGACACAAGAATCACCAGGGCCTCTTGGATGCTCTGCTGATGTTGAAAGAGCAATCTGGCATCGAGATTCCCCTTATTTTGACGGGCCAGCTTTTTTGTGGGGAGCACAACCATTTTGACATCGTGCGAGAGATGCATCTGAGGGGCTTGGAGAGCCAAGTGTTCCACCTCGGGTTGGTCCCGATTGCTACTGTCAAGCAACTGTATGTGAACTCAGCCGCGCTCATTTTCCCTAGCCTCTTTGAGGGGTTTGGACTTCCTCTAGCTGAGGCCATGAGTTGTGGCTGTGCCATTATAGCTTCGCGCCGAAGCAGCATTCCGGAGATAGCAGGAAAGGCCGCGCTGTACTTTAATCCAGATGACCCATCCGACATTGCAGAGAAGATCAGGCACTTGTTCAATAATCCAGGGGAGGCTCAAAGACGGGTACAGATCGGTAAGAAAATGGCAAGCCTTTTTACACCAAGAAAAGTCGCGGAAGAGCACTTGTCAGTCTTTCAGCAGGCTTACCAAATGGTAATCCCCAAGACAAAGACCTTTTCAGCGAGGCCTGAAAAGCGCGCAGCACACAGTTGAATTTCATAACTGCTCAGGAAACAGAAATGCCGGCCGAGAAACTCAGTGGATTTGCCCGCGGGCTTTTGAGCTGATTTTGGGGCCTGTTTATACGCGACTGCAAAGCTTTAACGCTGGTTAGAAGAAGTTCAACCTCAAGAACCCGATGAGAATTCTGATTGCAACCGTCCAAGTACCGTTTATCCTAGGCGGGGCAGAACTCCCGTCACCCTAATGTGATCCTCAAGCCTATAACGCCGAATAAGATCAATTGCTTGCCCCTCCATTGCTCCTCCGCCGATCATCTTCCCGTAATACCCGTGTTTTGCCAACAATCGAAGCGTTTCTACAAAAAGCAGCGAGTCTTTTTGAGATTCTATCCTCCCGAGGAACCCCACACATCGCAGATTCACTCTACTGGCTCGGTTGCATGTGATATCCTCAACCCCGTTGTAAATGACAATTCCTTTTCCATACTCCGGCGAGAGGCCGAATCTTTCGCAAATCATTCTGTCGTGATCGGAGACTAGGACCACCTCACTAGCCATCTTTGTGGCCTTCCGTTCCGCCAGCCGTGCCAGCGGTCGAACCCAACTCGGCTTGTGAGGAAAATGGTAGCCGTGAACTGTGTACACGACAGGGGCCAAATCTCCCGCACGGGAGCAACTTAAGAAAAAACCCGCCCTTGAACCATGAACGTGAATCAGGTCCGGTCGGGCACGGCGAACTATTCGGGACAGCCTTAACGGAACACGTGCGTCTAGGCGAGAAAAGAAACAATTCACTCCTTGAACCTGAATATCCATCTCGAGGGCTTGTCTGAGGATATACGAGTCCTGCTGACTGACAAAATGGACCTCATGCTCCATCCCGATAAGATCTCTCATAAGAGACAAGACGTGGGTAGTGCCCCCCCCTGGTCGACCGTCGGCTATTAGCTGCAGGATTCTCATTCCTTCCAATCCTCAGTTGAGGCACGTTACGTCGATTGGATTGCCGAGATGTGCTGGAGATCCAGTTCCCGATCTGATCGTAGCTAACACAGCTGGCCGCGGGTCCCGGAAATCAAGATATCAGGCTGCCGTTTGACCTGCTACATCCTGTCGTCAAGGGAAGAGGAACGGTCCTTTTCCCGTTTCATAAGTTTTTACACATCTGCACGTCAACTATAATCTGTGTCCAAACTGGCAAACCAGGCCGCCACTGCTACGCCTCAAGGCATCGCAGGATCAACCCTGAACGATTTTCTGGAATCATATTTCGTCAGATAGCTCCAGCAGCTGTTTTACACTTGAGGATGAACCAGTCTCTGTCCCAGGGGACCGGTCCGATGATGTTGGTAGTAGCTCACAAGAGATTTCTATCCCTAGCAAGAATGCGCACAGCCGCAGAAACATCCTCCCGTGAAAAGCGTGCGGGACTTTTGCGGGATGCGGTCGTGATAAGTTGTGATTTGTAGTGAATTGGGTGCAACGGTCGTTCTGCGCAAGTGGTTGATATTATTGGATACGTGTTCAATTTCTAGGATTCGAAGTCCGGCGCTCTATCTAACTGAGCTACGGGCGCATGGCATTCTGGTTGACAGCCGAGGAAATTGTCTTAACAGCGACGACAGGTCACCCGGCATTCATAAATAACCGGACCAAATAAATACAGCTTGCCGATCTTCAAGGGATCAAGGCAAGGGCCTCTCAATTTGGTGGGGAGAGTGATGGGACTCGAACCCACGGCCACAGAGGCCACAACCCTGTGCTCTGCCAACTGAGCTACACTCTCCACAATAGTTGAAATTACAAGCTTCGATGCTGGAAGTCAACTCTCATCTGCCATAGGTCCAGGAATTGACACTCGCTCATCTCCACCCATTTGTTTACCACAACTGCTTCAGGTCCGTTGGTCGGAGACGAACTTTTTTTCGTATCCGACTTTATTGTTGCGGGTAACCCTGCAATTCTGTCCATTATAAGTTTCCGCAACTCGGGCCTGGGCCTGAGACCAAGCGCTCCCTGGTACAACTGTGCTGCACGTGCAAGTTCGTTGGCATTTTCCAACGAGCGTGCCAGATAATAGAGAGCTTCAGGATCCCGCGGGTCAACTCTTGCAGCTTGTTCCAAATCCTGCCTGGCCTGCGCCCGGTTGCCCATTTGTTCATGAGTAAGGCCCTTTTGAACGAAGCCACCTCTGAAAGTAGGTGAGATGCGGACTGTGGCCTCGAAGTCCGCGACAGCCCCGCTCTGGTTGCCCATACTGCGGCGGAGCAGCCCTCTGTTGAAATAGGCCTGAAACATGGCCGGGTTGAGTTTGATAGCTTTCGTGTACAGGGCTTCGGCCTCTTGAGCCTCGCCTGCCTTTGCTTTCCGATTCGCAAGATGCCAACAGCCCACAGCCGATGAGGTCTGCGGCTGCAACCGAGTTTCAAGCATAGCGATCCAAGCAGCCAGATTCTCTTTCCATTCAGGTCGGGGATCCAATTTCAAAGCATGCCGGTAAAGCGTGATTGCCTCGGAAATGGATCTTCCGCCTCGCTCATAGATTCCAGCCAGGTTTTCCATGGCCCGGTAATTCTTCCGATCGACATCAATAGCCCTCTTATAATCTTCAATCGCTTTCTGAGTCTGGATCACCATCTCATGCGCCATTCCTCGACCCAGCAATGCCGCGCTTTGCTCCGAGAGGCTCTTGGATGCCTCGGTATACAACCTAATCGCGTCCTGGTATCTTCTTTCACTGTAGGCTTGTTCAGCGGCGCTCAGAGCAGGGGCGGACCCCCAGTCCAGCTCAGGGACGGGCAGTTCTTCTCCGGTAGAAAACGAGGGGCACCCAGCCAGTAGAATCAGCGCCGCGAATATGCACCAAGAGACATCCCATGCACACCGACGAAAACGTTGGAAATGTACGGTCATGGGCTTCAACCTGGATAGTTGACCTTGTTCATGGACGCAATCCCCGGTTTGTGATAGACACAATTCCGTTGCGCCCCAGTCGGCGGTTCCTTGGAGGGGTACTTACCAACAATTGTGCGGAAACGAAAGAGCACATTTCACATATTCGCGAGATCAAGGCGCAGAGGGGAAAAAGGTGACAGGAATCGAGAGTGACAGCAAGGCAAGACGGGTTGGAAATATCTGTTTCCATGCTTTACTCCTTCTCTTGGCCGCCTTTGCTGTGCCCTCCTCGGCAGCGGAACCGCCTCAGCTTCCTACTCCCAAACAGGCTGAATACCGGATCGCGATCCATAGCGCTTTGAATGTCCTGCAACTGTGGCGTGAAAACCAGCTAGTCAGGGAATACCCCATTGAAACCGGCAAGGGAGGAGTTGGAAAGCAGAGAAGCGGGGATCATCGTACCCCTGTAGGAGATTATGAGGTCTCGTGGATGGCTTGCCGAGACGGGTCCAAAGGACACAAGATTATCGATCAGAGGAGCTGGTGTAGGGGAAACTGTTTCATTGACGCCTCTACCGGACCTGCTCTGGAAAAACTGTGGACCGACTCTTATGGCGGAGACGAAGCCGCGGTCATCAGCATTAACTATCCCAACTCAAAGGACAGGCAGATGGGCTTCACGGGTGACTGCATACATATCCACGCTTGCAAGCGAACCCGGGACGGGATGATGGGCAAGTCCTACGGATGCATTCACATGTACCCGAAGGACGCGATGGAATTATACAACATCGTGGAGGTGGGGACCCCAGTGAAAATGCTGCCCTGAAAGATTGTGCCGAATCGCTTTCAAAGCGGCAAGACCGGGGAACCTTCTTTGTGTAATCTTTTGCTCCGAGGCCACCCACTTGGATCTGCGGCCCCACCCTGATGCTTCTTTTCAATATTCTCTTTTCCGCCCGCCAATTAGATCGAGGAGTAACCGGTGACGCAATGGTCTGAGGAAACCCTGTTCGGGCACCCCAAAGGACTCTTCGTACTGTTTCTGACCGAGATGTGGGAACGATTTTCCTATTACGGCATGAGAGCGCTGCTCGTCTATTACATGATCAAACAGCTCATGTTCACTCAGGGGGAGGCTTCACAGATATATGGCCTGTACACGGGCCTTGTTTATCTGACCCCCCTTTTCGGAGGCATCCTTGCTGACCGTGTACTGGGCCAACGCAGGACGGTGATTCTAGGCGCCGTGTTGATGGCAATAGGCCATTTTTTGATGGCGTTCCAATCAGTGTTCTTCCCTGCCCTCTTGTTCTTGATTCTGGGCAATGGCGCTTTCAAGCCGAACATCTCCACACAGGTCGGCAGCCTTTACCCCGCCGGAGACCCACGTAGAGACAGGGCCTTCAGCATATTTTATGTAGGCATCAATCTGGGGGCTTTTTTTTCTCCGTTGGTTTGCGGCACGTTGGGCGAAGTTTACGGATGGCATTATGGGTTCAGCGCAGCCGGAATAGGCATGGTTATCGGACTCCTGATTTATCTGTCGGGACAGCGTTGGCTTGCGCCGGACAATCTGATGGAGAGAGAACTTGCCGGGGAAACAGCGTTGCCGCCTATTACCACGGAAGAAAAGAACCGAATGTGGGGCCTGATTGCCGTTTGTCTTATCAGCGTGGCCTTCTGGGCCGCCTACGAGCAACAAGGCAATACGCTTGCGCTTTGGGCCGACACGAACACCGACCGCCTTATTTTCGGGTGGGAGTTCCCCGCATCGTGGTATCAATCCCTCAACCCAGCGCTTGTGTTCCTCTTGACGCCCGTTATCACCACGTTGTGGGCGTGGCAATCGAAAAAACAGAGAGAGCCGTCAGCAGTCACGAAGATGGCAGTTGGTTGTTTCCTACTGGCATCCGGCTTTCTTGTCATGGTTCCGGCCGCGATGTCTTACGCATCGGATGGAACACCTGTCAGTGTGCTCTGGCTCTTTTTCTTCACTCTGTTGGTCACCCTTGGCGAGTTATACCTGTCTCCGGTAGGTCTGTCCTTGGTAACCAAGCTCTCCCCGGCTCGTATAGTGTCCATGATGATGGGGATTTGGTTCTTGTCGTCATTTATCGGGAACTATGGTGCTGGTTTTCTCGGCCATTACTGGGAGAAGATGCCGAAGGATGCCTTCTTCCTCATGATAGCGGCAATAGCCTTTTGCGCGGGAGTGGCGATCCTGTTGATTCTCAAGCCTCTGAAACGAGCCATGGGGCCGAAAGGCGGCATGTAAGAGGCCGCGTGATTTCTTGAGGCCCTTTCCAGGCAAGAGTGACGGGCCCGGGTTCCTTGCTTTGGTGCCACGGACGTGCGCCCGTGCTCGTTCGTGCACAGATGAATCCCGCGAAACACGGGACTGGACCCCGGATCGGAGTCCGGGGTGACGGTATGCAGGTTCCGCCGATGGTGTCCCAAATTAGGACACTGCCAGCGGCGCTCATGTCTTGCAAAAGGGTGGGAAGTATGGTTTGGATAATAGCTACCCGCTTTCGAGCGAACGCCGTGGAAGTGACCGACATCTCCCAGGTCCAGACAGCCGAACCGAGTTATCAATGCAAGCTCTTAGGGAATTGATCCTTTCGATAAGTGCGGCCAACATATTCGACATTACGATCATCGGATGTCTTATCTATTTTGTTCTCGCCTGGCTCAAAGGCACCCGCGCGTTCCAGATCCTGGCTACCCTTCTTGGCATAGGTCTGTTCTATTTGGCAGCTTCCGCATCCGGTTTAATACTCACCTCTGTCCTGTTCCAATACTTGTGGGCCGCGATCATCGTTGTCCTTGTCATAGTCTTCCAGCCTGAAATACGGGAAATGCTCGATCGAGCGTCACCCATACGCTACTTGAGCGGACGGCATCCCGACGATATTAAGCCCGATATGATTGAAGAGATCGTGAGGGCAGTCGCTGAACTGGCTCGGGTGAAGATCGGGGCGTTGATAGTATTTCAGAGGCTCGACCGGCTCGACAACCTCATTCTGACGGGAAAGTCCCTCGATAGCCTCGTATCCGCCGAAGCGCTGGTGATGATCTTCCAGAAGACCTCACCGCTACATGATGGAGCCATCCTTATAGCGCGGGACAGAATCAAGTCTGCCAGTTGTGTGCTCCCGCTTTCACAAAATGAGGATCTTAGCTCTCAGTATGGTACGCGGCATCGAGCGGCCCTGGGGCTCACGGAAAAGTCTGACGCTGTGTGTGTCGTAGTGTCTGAGGAACGAGGCGAAGTTTCTTTGGTAGCGGATAAGGAAATCATCAATTTCAAGAAAAAAGGGGAATTTCGTCAGGCCCTGGAACGTTGGTTGGTTCCGGGCCAGGGCCCTCGCGAAGGCACCGCCGGCGGCCCGCTGAGTTGGATTACCTCAAACTGGCGCCTGAAAATCCTGTCACTATGCACGGCACTCTTTCTCTGGTTTGTCTTTGTGGGTCCGCAGCGCTCTGAAGTGGGAATGTCCGTTCCAATCCAGTACACCAATCTGCCGCCTACGATGGAACTCACCGGAAAATGGATGGATAGAATAGACGTCATGATCAGGGGATCCGGCACGGGGCTGGCCCACCTGACACCGGGTTCGGTGAGGGCCGTGGTGGATCTAAGCGGTGTATTGCCCGGGCTGAATTACTATAAGATAACAAATAAGAACCTGCTGGTTCCGCCGGGCATCACCATCTCACAGATCCGCCCTTCTGACCTGCATCTCAATATAGAAGCCGCATCCACAAAAAACATCGGTGTGGTTCCGACCCTATCCGGGGCTTTGCCTGAGAATACGAAAGTCACTGTCACCCCATCTGAGGTCCGCATCAGGGCAATTCAGGGTGATCTGAAAAAGGTAACATCCGTGACGACCGAACCCGTAAATGTTTCTGAATTGACAGCGAAAGGAAAAATAGTGATCCCCGTGCTCGTGAAACCGGACGGTCTCAGGATCGACTCCATCGAACCCGTGCAGGTGACTGTTGCCCTTGAGGGGGTCAAGTCTTGACCTCTCCTAGAGCAAATAGTCGCATGAGCGGGGATAGGCAATGAGAGGCCGCCTGGGCAGGGTCGGAAGATTGCTCCACCGTGCGCGTCAGACGTTCAGAATGGACCTTGCCATGGACCTCGGGACTGCCAATACCCTCGTTTATGTTAAGGGAAACGGCATAGTCGTCAACGAGCCTTCTTTGATCGCCATTGATACCCGGAACCATCAGACCATCGCGATCGGGAAGCAAGCACGTGAATATCTTGGACGTGGGCCGGCGCACATCAAGGCTGAAAGGCCGCTAAAGAACGGGGTTATTGCGGATTTCGAGGCGGCCAGGTCCATGATAAAAGGCTTCTTGGCCAAGGCTTTTACTCCGCGGTTTTGGGTAAGTCCCCGCATTGTCATTGGCGTGCCTTCAGGAATTACTCAAGTGGAAAGAAAGGCCGTCAAGGAATCGGCATACGAAGCCGGGGCCAGGCACGTCTTTCTCGTGGAAGAGCCCATGGCGGCTGCCCTGGGAGCCGGCTTGGATGTGGATCTCCCTGTCGGAAATCTGGTCGTGGACATTGGAGGCGGCACCACCGAGGTAGCTGTTATCTCCCTTTACTCAACGGCATATTGCGAATCAATACGGGTGGCCGGGGACGAAATGGATGAGGCCATAGCCCGCTATCTGCATCGTAACATGCATCTGCAGATAACACCCGCGCTCGCGGAAGAGATCAAGATCCGGATAGGGTGCGTACTTGAAAAGGACGCATCACAAACAATGACGGTGACAGGTAAGGAACTGGGACGTGGCGGGCCTCGCACAGTAACGCTGACAGCTTCGGATGTCAGTGCTGCGCTTGAAGACACCGTGGATACAATCCTGGACACTGTTCGCAGGGCCCTGGAAAATGCTCCACCTGCCCTTCTTTCCGACATTGAGGAGCGAGGGCTCGTTTTGACGGGCGGAGGGGCGCTCCTGGCCGGGTTAGATAGCCTCATACATAAAATGACCGGGATTCCTGCTTATCTGGCGGATGATCCGCTCGCTTCAGTAGTTCGGGGCTGCGGAATCTTTATCGAAGATCCGGTGCGATGGGAAAGGATCTCTGTCGGTTAAGAATTCAGAATCAATCGGGACTCACCGCAGAGATCGCAGAGAACGCAGAGACTAAAAATGGCTTGCAAGAAGTTACAGCACTCGCTGGGAGAATGGCCAACAAAACAGAATCCTCTGCGCCCTCTGCGATCTCCGCGGTGAATGATTATGTAGGAAAATATGGATTCACGAGATCGAGAACTGCTAAATGTAATTCAAGCCGCTTTCCCTGTTGAGCCGCATCCCTACCGGGTTATCGGTGAGAAGCTTGGCATGGACCAGAATGAGGTCCTCACACGCATCGCCAACCTGAAACGAGAGGGGATAATCAGGCGAATCGGAGCTTCGATCAATTCCAGGCGCATTGGGTTCGTGAGCACGCTCTTGGCTGCTCAGGTGCCCCCTGAGAAGTTTGAATCGTTTGTGCAAACCGTGAACTCATGCTCCGGAGTCACCCACAATTACGAGAGAAAGCATGCGTACAATGTGTGGTTCACCCTTATTGCGTCGTCACAGGCTGAAAAGGAACGCATTATTCGGGAATTGACCGAGAAAACCGGCATTGAAATTCTGGAACTCCCCGCAACGAGGATCTTCAAGATAAGAGTCGATTTCAAGTTCTGAGGGGACCGCCCCTGATACGTGCTCAGCGGGAAGACGGAATTCACCTTGCAGAGATGCGCAGAGAACGCGGAGAGGAAAAAAGAGAAAGCGGATTTCTCTGCGGTCTCTGCGGTTAACAATTCGGGAACAGGGCACGCGTGCCAAGCATTGTCATTGCCTACTGCCGGCCGTTTCCTCCTTGTTTCCGATTGATTTAGCGTCTAATCTCCAAAAGGGAGGACCAGACATGCGTTTGAAGTCACATTGGATTGCTGTGTCAGCTTTTGCTCTGGCTCTGATCATCTCGGCCGGCCCTATGATAGCGGCTGCCAGAGAAAAGGGCAATTCTGAGCCTGGAAAAGCCGATGAGGGCACTGGAAGTCACGGCACCTTGGTTCCAGAAGACGGGCAAAAGAAGGAAATTCCAGGTGCCGAAGCCCCTGATGAAGCTCAGGCGCTGAAACAGAAAATCATTGAGTTACAAAACAAGGGAAAGCTTGGGTTCCGAAAAATCGTTCTGTGCCGTTCGGTTGAGGGGTTTGGCGTTTATTCGCCGCTAGACCCCGGCCAACCGGTATCCAAGATTGTTTTCTATTGTGAACCGTCTAATGTGAGCACAATGGTCTCTGGAGAGCGTTACGTAATTGATTGCGCGGTGGACGCGTTTCTTATGGATTCTTCAGGTAGAACCCTGCTTGGCAAAGAAAACATGCTCAAGATAAATCGAGTGTCCCGATCTCCGGTGATGGATCTTTTTTTCAAGGTTGAAATTAACTTCCAGAAGCTGCCTGCCCGGAAAATGGTCGCAAAAATAGTGCTCCACGACAAGATAAAGAACCAATCCGTTACTGTGACACAAAGGATCAATTTGGAAAGTGGATCAAAGAAAGGACTGGACAATATTTAGCTTCGGCGATTCGGGATACAAAATACCGATCTGTCATTGAGGCATGGAAAGCGCTTTCTACTTGTTGGGGGCGGAAAAGGAGAATGTCCCCTTTTCTCGCCTTTTTTCTCCTCCGCCCAAATGGTCCGACGTCTACGGTGGAGGGATAGCCCCTTTAGGAGTTCTCTGCTTGGCCGCGGCTTCCAACGATTTGCGGAACTGTTGTTCCATCTGATTGATCGCAGACATGACCCCCGTCTCAGGGTCATCCAGAAGCGACAGCTTCATTTCATCGAGGTATGCATAAATACTCTGTCTCAAGACCGGGGTATTCTCCGAGACAGTGCTGGCATGATCCCACACGTCCCAGATTATGATTCCGACTCCTACAATGGGCCCCAGGAGTTTCCCGCCCACTTTTGCCGCCACCTTCCCACCAGTCTTCGCAGCAAGCTTAGCCGTGGCCTTGGCGGCTATCTTTCCGCCAAGCTTCGATCCTATGCCTGCCAAAGCCTTACCTTCAAAGGCCCCTAGGATTTTCCCCGCCAAGAGCACAGTGCCGGCAGCGGTGGAAGCATACAGGGCTTTGAGTGTGATCGGAACATTCCTCCCCCCCTCTATGACAGACGACTGGTGTGAAATTTCAGCAAGATAGTTTTCCCAGTCAGCAGCCGACACCTTGTATCGTTTTGGAATGTCGGCCACGAGAGTTCGCAAGTTGTGCAAGTAACCCTCTAGAGTTGCGACCTGTATCCGTTCCAGTTGCTTCTGGGAAGTGTGAGGTTGAAGGACCCGAGCGGTAAATTGTAACTGAAACTCCTCCGTATGTTTTTCCGCGGCGCTGGGCCTGTCGGAATCCGCCCAGTGAATTGCACCGTAGTAGAGCGCTTTCACGCCTCTTATCTGAGTATTCCAATAGCTGAAATACCAGGGGAGAAAGTCATTATCGACTCGCTCCCGCAGCTCTTTATCCCATTTGTCCAGTTGTGACAGAGCGTATTGTCTGGCGTCTGCCCGCGCTTTGTCCAAGGCTTCTTCCACAGCCTTATCGAGCTCATTGTACACCGGCGGAACCGGCTTAGACTTTTCCTTTATCAGCTTTTTCGGCTGAGCCACACCTACGCCCGCGGGCTCACTCAAGAAGAAGTGATATCCCAGCCCTGCGACAATGATGAACGCCACCACTGACCAGATCAATAGGCTTGTGGCCTTAATGAATTGGGTTATTGTTGCAAGCCTACCGGTCTTTTTGGCGTCGTTCGGAGAAGTTGTCTTGTCCTCCATGGCCCTTCCCTGCCGGTGTACAAATGTCCATCAAGTCTTCCGGCTCGAAACAGTGCGTACGAGATCCACGAAGTTGGCAAATACGGTCTGGGCATTCTGTTCCAGGCCCTTATGGATTTCATGAAAACGGTCCATCACATCATATAATTTAATCTCTTGAGAGTCCCCAAACCAGTCCGAGAGGATCTGTTCCGTCACCTCGAGATGGAACTGGAGACCGAGCGCATTTCGGTAACGAAATGCCTGGTGCGGGCAATCTTGTGAGGAGGCCAGCAACAACCCCTCGGCAGGGATATGGAACATGTCTCCATGCCACTGCAAGACTTCCAGGACAGACGGCAGCCCCTTAAACAACGTGTCATCCTTTCCTCGATCAGTTAGCGCTACGGAGCCCCAGCCCACTTCCTTGTTTGGTGACTTGACGACCTGGGCCCCCACGGCTTTGGCAATCATCTGAGCACCCAGACAGATGCCGAGCACCGGCAGATCCGCTTCAACAGCTTGCTTGAGAAAACCCGTCTCCTCTTTGAGGAATGGAAATTGATCCTCTTCATAGACGTTCATGGGACCGCCCAAGGAAACCACCGCGTTGAACCCGCTGAATTCTGAGGGAAGACGATCCCCCGCGTACAGGCGAACTGTAAGAGCTTCTGCCCCCACGGATTCCAAGTAAGTTCCGAGAGATCCGGGGCCCTCGGATTCAACATGCATGATTACAATTACTTTCATTTGTCTTATTCCTTGATTGCACATGTATTGTAACGATTAGTGATGGGCAAACGCCTGTCCTTACCGAAAGCCTTGGGAGTAATCTTAATTCCGGGAGGGGCCTGACGGCGCTTGTACTCGTTCCGATCCACCATGCGGACCACCTCTCTGACAACGCTCGGATCAAAGCCCTCGATTTCGGCAGGCGCCTTGTCCTCTTCTACATAAGCCCGGAGGATGGGATCGAGAATTGCGTAGGGCGGAAGCGAGTCTTCATCCTTCTGATCGGGCCGAAGCTCCGCAGAGGGCGCTCGATCTATAGTGCTGCGAGGTATGATATCTCTCCCCGCTTTCTCATTTATGTAGTTGCTCAACTCGTACACTTCCGTCTTTGTGACATCTTTCAGCACCGCGAAGCCGCCGGCCATGTCACCATAGAGAGTGCAGTAGCCGACCGCTGTTTCACTCTTGTTCCCGGTAGTCAGGACGAGCCAACAGAACCTGTTTGACAACGCCATGAGGATGTTACCTCTGATGCGGGCCTGAATATTTTCGGTCTCAACCCCCGGCTGACCTTTGTTGAAAGGCCCCTCTAAAGCCGTCAGATATGCTTGAAATATCTCATTGATGGAGACGGTAATCAGCTCCACCTTGAGATTTTGAGCCACCAACTCCGCGTCGGAAAAAGTCCCCTTCGATGTAAATTTCGAGGGCATAGTGACTCCTACCACATGCTCCTCGCCCAGCGCGGCCACAGCGATGGCAGCAGTCAGAGCGGAGTCTATCCCGCCGCTGAGCCCTATGACGACCCTGCTGAAACCATTTTTGTGCACATAGTCCTTCGTTCCAAGCACAAGGGCCTCATAAATCTCTTCGACCCTGTCAAGCTGGGGAACCAGGGACGGAGGCAGATACTGCCGGGCTGGCGAGTTTTCCCCTTGCGGGAGCGTCACTAATGGCTCCGCCAGATTCCAGACTCCGCGTTCCTTGGCGATTCCATCGAGCTTAATGTCAGTCATCAAGAGGTCTTCCTCGAAACGCCGGGCGATAGCTATAAGTTCACCCCTGGAATCCACCACCATGCTGCCGCCGTCGAAGACCAGTTCGTCCTGACCCCCTACCAGGTTATTGTAAAACACTGTTGTCTCGGTGGTGGTTGCAAAGCGAGTCACGATGTCCCTGCGGACATCCAGCTTACCCGCGAAGAAAGGAGAACCGGATATGTTCAGTACAATGTCGGCTTCGTTCTTCATGGCGCACATTTCTGTCACGGAGCCGGGAATCCAGATATCCTCGCAGATGGTGACTGCAATCCTGCTCCCGCGCATTTCAAAGACGAAGCAACCCAGACCGGGGAAAAAGTATCGCTTCTCGTCAAAAACGCCGTAATTAGGTAATTCTATCTTGTGGTAGATTCCAAGGAGGTCCGAATTGCCGAGCAGAGCCGCCGCATTGTAAACCTTCCCGTCCTGGGCATGCGCAAAACCTACAAGAACGGCGATTCCGCGACAATGCTCCTTTAGCTGTTGCAATGCCTCCCAATTGTTGTCACGAAACCGCCTTCTGATGAGCAGATCTTCAGGCGGATAGCCACATAAGCGCCAGCTCGGGGAAGGTCACAAGATCTGCGCCGGAGCTCTCGGCTCGCCCGATCCAGTGAACGATCTTGTCGAGGTTACCCCTGAAGTCACCTACTGTGGTGTTTATCTGAGCCTGTGCTATCCGTAATAGGTTCATCCCACATTACTCCATAAGAAATCCCTTCATTAATCTTAGACCATTATCCATGTATGAGAGGTTTTTTGAAGTAGCTTTTGGGAGGAACCGTATCAAAAAGAAAGTCGGTGTCACGGATACCAATGTGCAATTATGGAAGTAACAACACTGAGAAGCGCCTGGTGCTGAACACAATGCTGTTAATTTTATGAAAATTCCTCCAGTCACATCTCAGGCGTAATCGTCACCCCGGCGAAAGCCGGGGTCCAGAAATCCCCCTGAACGAGGGACTGGATTCCGGCCTTCGCCGGAATGACGGTAGGGGCACGGCATGCCGTGCCCCTACCTATTATAATTACTCAAGCTTCGTGCGTCTGACCCAAGCACACACAGGGCTTAGATATCAAAGTAAAGAGCGAACTCATAAGGGTGCGGTCTCATACGGATTGGGTTGAGTTCCGCGTCGATCTTGTACTCGATCCACTTGTCGATCGCGTCCTGAGTGAATACGTCACCCTTGAGCAGGAACCCATGATCGGCCTCGAGAGCCTTCAACGCCTCGCCCAAGCTGCCGGGGGTAGACGGGACATTCTTCAACTCTTCCGGAGAAAGGGCGTAAATGTCCTTGTCCAGAGGCTCACCAGGATCCATCTTGTTCTCGATGCCGTCGAGAGCGGCCATCAATATGGCGCTGAAGGCCAAGTAGCCGTTGCAGGACGGATCAGGGGTTCGGTACTCGATGCGTTTGGCCTTGGGAGACGCGCTGTACATGGGTATGCGGCAGCACGCGGAGCGGTTTCTGGAGGAATAGGCCAGGTTCACCGGCGCTTCAAAACCGGGGACGAGTCTCTTGTAAGAATTTGTGGTGGGATTGCAGATCCCGCAGAGCGCGGGGGCATGCTTTAGTATTCCGCCGATGGCCCACAGGGCCTGCTGCGACACGCCCGCATATTTGTCGCCCGCAAACATCGGTTTTCCACCCTTCCAGATGCTTATGTGCGTGTGCATACCCGAACCGTTGTCTTCAAACAGGGGCTTCGGCATAAAGGTCACTGTTTTGCAATGACGCTTGGCTACGTTCTTGAGGACATATTTGAACCACATGAGCTGGTCGCCCATCTTGACCAGCGGAGCGAACTTCATATCGATTTCGCCCTGGCCCTGCGGTCGCAACCTCATGGTGCTGTGCTTCGATGGTTATCCCCAGACACTCCAGAATCAGCACCATCTCGGTTCGGATATCCTGTTGGGAGTCAGAGGGAGAGACTGGGAAATAGCCTTCCTTATGTCGAGGCTTGTACCCGAGGTTGGGATTCTCCTCCCGGCCGGTGTTCCACCAGCCTTCAACCGAATCGACTTCGTAAAAGCCGTGGTTAGAACCAAAGCTGTAGCGCACATCGTCAAAAATAAAGAATTCCGCCTCCGGTCCAAAGTAGGCCGTGTCGCCGATCTTTGTGTACTTCAGGTAAGCTTCGGCTTTGTGCGCTATGTTGCGCGGGTCTCTGCTGTATCGCTCCTTCGTAACCGGATCCACTATATCGCAGATCAGCGAAAGCGTCGGATGCTGCATGAATGGATCCATCACGGCGGTTTTGGGGTCTGGAATCACCAGCATGTCGGAAGCGTGAATGGGCTGCCAGCCGCGTATGGATGACCCGTCAAACCCAAATCCTTCCTCGAAGGAATCCTCCTCAAGCTCATGAAGCGGCACACTGAAATGCTGCCACATGCCTGGAAAATCCATGAATTTGAGGTCCACCATTACGGCCTGGTTCTTTTTGGCGAACTCGATTACCTGCTTTGGCTCCATGCCTTACTCCTTTTGCGTTTAAGTTTTATTACCGGCCCCCGGATATAGGTGCCTGTGTCGAACTCGCGAAAATTGCTGAGAGCAACCCCACTTACTGCCTCAAGTGGGGCATGTCCCCCTCACGCAGGTTGTCTAAGCCGTCAGAGCGCGTCCTCATCCCGTTCTCCGGTCCTGATGCGCACAACGGTCTCGATCGGTATTACAAAGATTTTTCCGTCGCCGATACTGCCCGTGCGGGCAGCCGCGATCACTTTTTCGATCACCTGGTCCACAAGTTCCGTCCTCACGACCATCTCGATCTTGATTTTGGGTAGAAAATCCACCAGGTACTCTGCTCCCCGATAGATCTCTTTGTGTCCCTTCTGGCGTCCGAAACCTTTGACTTCGGTAACGGTCATTCCCTGAACCCCCAGGGAATTCACCGCCTCCTTCACATCGTCCAGTTTGAAGGGCTTGATAATAACTTCTATTTTTTTCATCCGTGCCCCCTGTTCGATTTCCAGCAGATACCTGGAAACTAACCGATCATAGCTTTTCAGAAGTTGTATCCGACTTCACCGTGAGCCGACGTGTCTACTCCGGCTTCTTCTTCCTCTCGCGTGACTCTCAGTCCCATAATAGCCTTAACGACGAAGAGTATAACCAGGGTAACTATAAAGCAATAGGCTATTGTGGCAAGGACTCCGATTGCCTGGATGCCCAGCAGCGAAGCATTGCCGTAAAATAACCCGTCCGCGCCGGAGTCATTGATGAGTTTTGAAGCAAAGAGCCCGGTAGCAAGCGTACCCCAGACTCCGCCGACCCCGTGAATACCCACTACGTCCAGCGAATCATCGTATCCGAGACGTTCTTTGGAAAGCACGGCCATATAGCAGATGACCCCTGCCACTCCCCCGATTATTAGAGCGGCCCAAGGAGCGACAAATCCTGAAGCAGGTGTTATGGAACCCAGGCCCGCAACCGCTCCCGACGCGAGTCCCAACGTAGTGGGCCTGCCCCTCAGAATCCACTCTGCGAAAACCCAAGTGAGCGAGCCCATTGCCGCGGCCATGTGGGTCACGAGAAACGCATTACCTGCCACGCCATCCGCAGCAAGTCGGCTCCCCGCATTGAACCCGAACCAGCCGAACCAGAGCAGACCCACACCCAAAAGGGTGAGAGTCAGATTGTGCGGAATAAACGCCCTGGTCGCCGTATCCCTTACGTTTGCCCACAACCACAGCAGCCACGAGTGAGGCCACTCCGCAATTGAGATGCACCACCAGCCCACCAGCAAAATCGAGACATCCCAGCTTACTGAGCCACCCATCGCCCCAGACCCAGTGACAAATCGGAGCATAAACCAAGGTTATCCACAATACCATGAAGACGATGAACGCACTGAATTTCATCCTCTCCGCGAATGCTCCGGAAATCAGCGCGGGGGTGATGATCACGAACATCCCTTGAAACGTAAAAAAGACGTTGTGAGGGATCGTCAATCCTTCCTTGACCGCGGCCCCGACGCCACAGCCCATGAAGTAGTTCAGACCGCCTATAAAGCCGCCAATGTCCGGCCCGAAGGAAAGGCTATACCCGTACACAAGCCAGATGACCGATGCCAAGCCCATAAGGAAGAAGCTGTGCATCATCGTTGAAAGGACGTTCTTGGAGTGTGTCAACCCTCCGTAGAAAATGGCAAGACCCGGCGTCATAACGAGCACCAGTGCCGAGCATGCCATAACAAAAGCCGTATCAGCACCATTCATTTCCTTCACTCCTCGAGAAAGCTGTGTGGGCTGAGACCCGTGCGCTGAGCCGGGCCGGTTGTGACTCATGGGTGCATTCGGAAGCGTTAAGGGATCTGAACGCACCTTCACAATTCCGGCAATCACAGCAATCCGCGTGCCACAACTGACAGCTAGGAGCAATATGAATGTAGTATGCTGATATGACGCTGCTATTCCCGCAGCGCCAGGGATGGACACCTGTTATTGTGCCCAAAAAACACTACAATCACGTACGTTTTTGTAACTAAAAGTGACTTTTGCGTAGGAACCCGCTCGGGCCTTCCCGTTCATCAGGAACACCGGATATTGGTTCCGAACGCGTCATTTGCCTCATCACCTCCTCTTCCTAATTGGCCCCTAGTCTTCGCTTATCCGTTTCTTCCCGAAGATTGCGGATGGGCGTGCCGTTCCAAGGCACGCCCGTCGTAAGATCACGTCTCAGTTTAGAAGGAACCGTTCCTGGTACAGCGCTCACACTCTACCGCATCCCTACACCGCATCCGCGTCCTTCTCGCCTGTCCTTATCCGTACTACCGTCTCAACAGGAGTCATGAATATCTTCCCGTCCCCGATGGTACCGGTTCGGGCCGCGGCGATAACCTTTTCGATTACCTGATCCGCCAGTTCCGCAACAACCACCATTTCAATCTTGATCTTGGGCAGAAAATCGACCAGATATTCAGCCCCGCGGTAGATTTCTTTGTGACCCTTCTGTCTCCCAAACCCTTTCACTTCGGTCACGGTCATTCCTTGGACACCGACTGAGCTCAGCGCCTCTTTCACGTCGTCCAACTTGAAAGGTTTTATGATTACCTCGATTTTTTTCATTCTCATCCCCTTCTGCCGTATCCTGAAATCCTTGCCTGGCCACCACTCGACCGGCCATAATCCGCTCAGCGGATGGATTTACAGAATAATGCCGCCTCCAAAGGCTTGATCACAGGTTATAAGCAGTCTCTCCGTGGGCCGATACGTCCACACCGGCTACCTCTTCTTCCTCAACCACGCGCAATCCCACAATGGCTTTAACTATGTACAGGATTATCAGAGTTACGACTAAGGAGTATGCGACTGTAGCCAACACGGCCACTATCTGGGTCCAGAGCTGCCCGGGATTCCCGAAGAACAGGCCGTCGGCCGCAGTGGAATTTATGGCCTTGGAAGCAAACAGTCCTGTGGCAATGGCGCCCCACGCTCCTCCTACGCCGTGTACGCCGACAACGTCCAGAGAGTCGTCATAACCAAGCCCAGCTTTGGCAAGCACCGCGAGATAGCACACCACCCCGGCTACCGCTCCGAGAATCACCGACGACACCGGCCCAACATAACCCGAAGCAGGAGTGATCGCCACGAGGCCCGCCACTGCACCGGACGCGATGCCCAATGTTGTCGGTTTCCCTTTGATTATCCATTCCGCGAACACCCAAGACAGGGCCGCGGCAGCAGTAGCCATGTGCGTCACCACAAAGGCCATCGAAGCGCCGGCATCGGCCTTGAGGGCACTCCCTGCATTGAAGCCGAACCAACCAAACCACAGGAGACCTGCGCCCAACAGTGTAAGGGTCAGGTTGTGCGGCATCATGGCAGCAGTACCGTAGCCCTTCCGTTTCCCGATGACGAGAGCGCATGCCAAGGCCGCTACACCCGCATTGATGTGAACGACGGTCCCACCCGCGAAATCCAGGGCGCCCATTTTCAATAGCCACCCGTCCGGACCCCACACCCAGTGAGCCACGGGGCAATACACGAACGTCATCCATAGAAACATGAAGATGATAAACGCGCTGAACTTCATTCTTTCCGCAAACGCGCCGGAGATGAGGGCCGGCGTGATAACCGCAAACATGCACTGGAAGATCATGAAGGTCGTTCCGGGAATGGTCTGATCCGGCCACACTTCCGCGCCGATGCCATCGAGAGCGAAGTGCTTCAAGTTTCCGATGAAGCCCCACAGGGCGTCAGGTCCAAAAGCCAGACTGAACCCGTAAAATAGCCAGATGATGGATGCAAGCCCCATCAAGAAGAAGCTGTGCATCATGGTTGAAAGGACGTTCTTTTGCCGGGTCATGCCACCATAAAACATGGCCAACCCCGGAGTCATCAGCAGCACCAGTGCCGACGATGCTAGAACCCACGCGTTGTCCGCAGCATTCATTTTTGCAACCTCTCCGGGGACACGTCTACTGGGGTCCGTAGCCTGCCGGCTGTCAGCTCGTCACCAGTCAGCGCACCCTATCCGGTTTAAAAGTCGTATGCGCCGATCCTCAAAGGACGGCGCAAGTTTGTCGTCTGTTTTGCAATCCGGATGCCAAAACACGCGGGAATCGTCTACGCGAACGTTAACTTGCTGAATGATCTGGGTATTTTGTTAGCTATGGCAGGGGGGTATTCTCACACTCAACCGGAAATCAATCATACGTCAAGGTATCTTTAACAACAGTAGGGTTACGCGCGGGTACGAAACCGCCTCGCATCAATCCCGAACCTTTGTACCCGTAACCCCATGATTCTTTCCGAAATTCCCAACGCTCGCGCGGCCTTGGCCCTGTTCCCCCGTGAAGCCTTCAGCGCGTCGACAAGCAAATCCCGCTCTACCCGCTCCAGCGTGCCGTCCAGAGTGCCGGTGTGTGCCGTTCCACTGGCCTCAGCCGTCTGAAGCGTCGGCGGAAGGTGGTGTCCGTGGATAACTTGGTCCGAAGTCAGTAGTACAGCCCGCTCCAAACAGTTTTCTAACTCACGGACATTACCGGGCCAGTGGTAGCTCATCAGCATGTCGATCGCAGGTGTGGAAATGCGCCGGACCACCTTGCTGTTTGCCTTGCTGTATTTCTCTACAAAGAAGTCAGCCAGGAGAGGAATGTCTGTCTTGCGCTCACGCAAGGGAGGAATGTGGATGGGGAAGACATCGAGTCGGTAGTAGAGATCTTGCCTGAATCTCCCTTCGGCAATCAATATGCTCCAGGTTGCGATTGGTAGCGGTTATTACTCGGACATTGGTCTTGATTGTCGCGGTGCCGCCCACGCGCTCGAATTCCCTTTCCTGCAAGACCCTGAGAAGCTTGATTTGAGTCGTTGGAGAAAGGTCTCCTATTTCATCGAGAAAAATGGTGCCCCCGTTGGCCAGTTCGAAACGCCCTTTACGCGTCGCGATGGCCCCTGTGAAAGCTCCTTTTTCATGCCCGAAAAGCTCGCTTTCGACGACGCTCTCCGGCAAGGCCCCGCAATTGACCTTGATAAAAGGCTTTACGGCTCTAAGACTGTTGAAATGGATTGCGTGGGCCACAAGCTCTTTGCCTGTGCCGCTCTCGCCTCTTATGAGGACGGTGGTGTCGCTCTTCGAAACTTGCTCGATCAAGTCGTAAACGGTTTGCATGACCTTCGAGTTACCGATAATATTGGATGGGCGAAAGCGCTCCTCAAGCTGGGACTGAAGCCTCAGATTCTCTTCGAGCAGGCGATGCCGTTCCTCTTGGGCTGAGCGCCTCAGTCGGACAGCCTGTGCAATCATGGAGGCTATGATCGACAAGAGACGGACATCCTCTTCGAAGGACACCCCTTCCTCAAAAAGGCGATCCGCACTAAGGGCCCCTATGACTTCGTTACCCAACTTGATAGGGACGCAGATGAAGGAGACGTCCTCTTTGCGCAAGCCCTTTCTGGCGCCTGTGCGATCAAGAAACAGGGGTTCATCGGAAATGTGAGGTACCACTGCCGGCCGGCCGGTTTTCACTACCTTGCCTGTCACTCCCTCACCCGGCCTGTACCTTCCTCGTTCCATCTGACTCTCAGACAGTCCGTGGGCCGCCTCAATGAATATTTCCCCTGTGTCACGGTTGAGGAGGGTCAGGGTCCCGCGCATCATCCCCATGTTGTGGGCTATGGATTCGAGCACGGGCCCCACCACATCCCTCAAATCCATGCTGCGATCCAGGCTTTGGCTGATTTCGAAGAGGAGTAAGAGTTCTTGAATCTCTCTCTTTATTCTCGGTTCTCTACTGCGTGGCGCCATTATTTCTCCACAATCCCAACGCATGGTATGCTGTTAAAAGAAATCTTACGAAAATGTAGGACGCTCGAACGCAATTGTCAAAGGTTGTTTAGCGTCGATCCGCAAGAAGTTGGACGGATTGTCCCGGACTTGACTTAAATCAAGGCGCTCTGAGGAAATAGGAGCTATAATCTCTTCAAGGGATTGGAGCAACAGGCTCTGGAATCAAGCGAAAAAACAAGGTTCAGACGCGTGCAATACCGCGGCGAAGGAACGGAGATGACTAATCCTGAAACGGCTATTTACAAAGACCGCTTTGAGAATGCTTTTCGGGTAGCCAAGAAAATAACGTCCTGCCTAAATATCGGGGATATCTTGGAGATTATTCGAGACGAGGTAAAGATTACCATCCCACATGCCGAACAGGCCTGCCTGATCCTGGTCGACCCGGATGCTCCGACCTACACACGTCCGCTTCATTGCGCGGTAGAGAAACAACAGGTCAATTGCCATCTGTGCAAGCGCGGGAAAGACATAGTCCAAAAGGCCTTGGAACAACCTACGGCATTTCAGTGCGTGTCGGATGAGGCTGTCCCGGTTCCTGTATTTGGTGAAGACGTCGGCAAAGGAATATGTGAGATAGCTTTTCCCATCTTCGACGGAAATGAGCCGTTAGCAGTGCTCAACGTGGTGACTCGGGAGGGAAGTGCGCTTAGCGGCAAGGACATGATCTTGCTGGACGATCTTATGGAACTGGCGACAAACACCATCATTAATGCAAAGAAATATTCCCACATGCTGAAGGAGAAACTTACCCTGGAACGAATCATGGGCCACATCAGGACCTTTGTGCCGGAGACGGTGCAGCGCATCGTGGAAAAGAACCCGGATGCCCCCGAATTGAACAAGCAGGAAGTGGACGTCTCTATTCTCTTTCTCGACGTGGCTGATTACACGCGCATCAGCGAATCGCTGACCCAGGACAAAGTTAACTTCATCATCGAAAAGTACTTTTCTTGCTTCCTGGACGTAATATATTCTCACGGGGGGGACGTCAACGAGACGGCCGGAGACGGACTCATGGCGATCTTTAAGGGTGATAAGAATGAAAACGCACTAAATGCCGCAGCCGCGGCCCTGGAGATACGGCGGCGAACCGGTGAGATTAACAAAGAGCTGGAAGGGCTCTTTCACCCCTTGAGCGTGAACATGGGTATTAATTCGGGAACCGCCTCAGTTGGAATGAGCAGATTCAAAGGAGCGTCAGGCACCAGAACCACGTTTACTGCTTCCGGACCTGTGACGAACCTGGCATCGCGGATTGCTTCAGCGGCCGTTGAGGGGGACATACTCGTGGGGCCCGAAACCGCAAGCCGCATTCAAGACAAGACGACGCTCTTTGAACGCGGGCTTATGACCTTCAAGAACGTTCAGCAAAAAGTGCACGTTTTCGCTCTTGTCCCGCCCTGGTAGCGAGCAATGGGAGAGGTCAGCGCCGTCCCGCTCACAGAGGTTTTCGGCAGGAATCGTTTCTTTCTAAAAGGGGGTGTCTTTATGAAAAAGTTGATGATTTGCGTTGCGTGTCTGCTCTTGGGGGCCTTCTTTTTTGTAGGGCTGTCCGTGGCCGGCGAGGAAGACGTGGTCAAGGCGATCCTTGAAGCACGTGCGGAAGTGAAAACCTTTCCTCTTCCTTCAACAATGCTGCCCGGCCTGACTTTGGAAAAGGCATACGCCCTGCAAAATAACCTTGCAAAGGCCATCTTGGCCAAAGGAGACAAGATCGGCGGCTACAAAGCCGGCCTCACTTCGGAGGCCGGTCAGAAAAGGTTCGGAGTTGACGTGCCTCTGCTGGGCCCTCTTTTCAAGTCCGGGGAACTCGGCCCGGATGCCGTCGTAGACCGTAAAGATTTTGTGAGGCTCTTTATCGAAAACGAAGTCGGGTACGTGGTCGGACAGCAGATCAGTCAAACCCGTCAAGGACGTAGACTCACTGAAGAAAATGATCAAGGAAATCTTTCCTGCGGTCGAATTACCCGATCTGCGGTTTGCCGACATGAAAGAGGTGAAAGGTCCGGACATTGTTGCCGATGCTGTTGGTTGTGCCAAGTACATTGTCGGGAAGAAAATCCCAGTTGACCAAGCCGACGTGGACAAGGTGGAGGTCACTCTCACCTGCGACGGCAACGTGGTCAACCAGGGCAAAGCTTCGGATGTCCTCGGTGACCAGTGGAAGGCGCTCCTCTGGCTCGTCAATGGCGTGGTGGCTCAAGGCTGGACCCTGGAACCAGGGCAGATTCTTATCACGGGGGCCATGGGTAACATGATCCCCGGCAAGCCTGGCAAGTACGAAGGGAAGTGGGGACAACTCGGCACCCTCTCATGGACGGTCAAGTAGTCCCCCTTCTGCACAAGGCTAGGCTTCTCATCGACATTTTGTCTCTCCGCCCGAACTCGGCTTTGGCCGGTTTTCAGCGCGGTTAAGAGACTTCTGCGCCCTCAGTAGAAGTACATCCGCTCGCTGGGAAAGTTGTAGCAAGTATATTCATAACCGCTCCAAACACAGGTTGTGGATGGGCTCGTGTTATACTCCAGGGGGTAACTGCCCCAGTACCCGGACGTGGGATATCCGCCGCCGATCCAGAAGCCACTGCGGAAACCTCTGTTGACAAATCCGTGTCCCTTTTTCACCAGCATAAACGGCCCGGCTGCCCCATTTCCAATTACCGAGTCTCCAATTGAGGTAGACGCGAGAAATGGCGAGGTCCCCGAAGTCGATTGCGCGGAAGTCGGCCCGACACCAATCACCACTATTGCCACTGCTGCCAAACTCAGTGACAGCATAATCGTTGTGTATCTCATTGTTCCTCCTCCCTGCCGGCCCCGAAGGGCCTTGCTCAGAAGGCAGTGGAAAGAGAGTTTTCTTCTCTCTATATATGGACAGCCTCACTCATCGCTTCGTTAAGGCGAAAGTGTTTCCTTTTTCCACTCCTTGGTCATAGGATGTTTACTACACATGTCCCTGTCAAACAGACAGGGATGTTTCTTTGCCAAAGTTGCAGACACTGCAATAAACACCTGAGGGACAAATATGGATCTGCATCAAGATTTGGAAGAAAGGGTCAAGAAAGTAGGAAGTGAAATTTATTCATTAATCGGTGGGCAGGTCCCGTCCTTGTTCGACCAGAAGAGGTGGAGGGGAAGAGTCATGGAGTGGGCAATGAAGGACGAAGCCTTCAAGGTCCAACTCTTCAGGTTTGTGGACGTTCTACCTTGCCTGAAAACCGATGAGCTTGTGATCAGATTGCTCAACGAATACTTCTCAGACCTGGAAAACACGCCGTTCATGTTGCGGCAGGGGCTAGGGTGGATACCGGGGCAAGGCATTCTGTCCCACGCGGCTGCAAAGGTCACCAGGCGCAGTGTGGAAGCGCTTGCCGCACAATTTATCGCCGGAAGGGACCCAAAAGATGCGCTGTCCTCCTCTGGAAAGACTCAATGGAGAAGGTATTGCATTCAGCTTGGACCTTTTGGGCGAGGAAGTTCTCAGTGAGGCAGAGGCAAGCGAATATGCAACAAGATATCTGGATCTTTTGACTTTTCTCAGCCCCAAACTTAGCGGCTGGAAAGGACCTGCCATCCTCCATAACGATGATCGGGGCCCTATCCCGCTGCTGGATGTATCCTTCAAAGTCTCTTCCTTTTACTCCCAGCTCGATCCCCTGGACTGGGAAGGTTCAATTGAAAATACAAAACGGGGCGTGGCTCCGGTAATCAAGATGGCACAGGAGGCGGGGGCGTCGATAACCCTCGATATGGAGAGCTATTATCTCAAGGACCTCTCGATTGCCATTTTCGAGGCTATTCTTGAGGACCACTCGGGGCTCTCCTTCGCGGGCATTGCGCTGCAGGCGTATCTGCGGGAAACGAAACAAGACCTCCTGGGGATAATAGAGTGGGCCAAAAAGAATGACAGAAGGATAACGGTTCGCCTCGTCAAAGGCGCTTACTGGGACTATGAAACGGTCGTGAATCGCCAAAAAGGATGGCCGGTCCCGGTCTTTCTGGAAAAGGGCGACACTGATCTCAACTACGAAGAACTCACCAGAATACTGCTTGAGAATACCAGGTATGTTCGTCCCGCCATTGCCACCCACAATGTCAGGAGCATAAGTCACGCAATCGCTGTAGCCGATGCGTTGAACCTCCCGAAAGACGCCTTTGAGTTCCAGATGATCTACGGAATGGCCGAACCTGTACGGAACGCTTTGCGGAAAATGGGCTATCGGGTGAGAGTATACACACCTCTGGGGGAACTCATCCCCGGCATGGCGTATCTGATCAGGAGGTTGCTCGAAAACACTTCCAACGAGTCGTTTCTTACAAAATCGTTTCTCGAACAGCAGTCGTTTGAAGAGCTGATCAAGGCCCCACAAGCTAGCGGCCAGGAAATTGACCGCAGTGCCGAGGCAGATGCTTTTATGAACGAACCGCCTCTCGATTTTTCAAAGGCTCACAACAGGGAGAAGATGAGAGAAGCGCTGGAGAGTGTGAGGAAAGGCTTCGGCAAAACGTACCCGCTTCTGATTGGTGGCGAGGAAGTTCGGACCGACGCGAGCACAGAATCGCGGAACCCCGCGCGGCCGAGCGAAATTGTGGGAAGAGTCGCGACCGGCGACCGCAAATATGCGGAAAAGGCGGTTGAAAAGGCCCGGAAGGCCTGGAACACATGGTCGAGAACTCCTCCTGAAGAAAGGGCCGGATATCTATTCCGAGCCGCTGAAGAAATGAGAAACCGGCGGTTCGAACTGGCAGCCCTCGAAGTATACGAGGTCGGGAAAACCTGGAAGGACGCGGACGGCGACGTCACTGAAGCAATCGACTATCTCGAATACTACGGCCGTGAGATGATTAGGCTCGGAAAGCCTATTGTTCTTGGGGATTACCCCGGCGAGCAAAACGAATACCTCTATGAACCCAAGGGAGTGGGCGTGGTTATAGCTCCCTGGAATTTTCCGCTCGCGATACCGACAGGCATGGTATCCGCGGGCATTGTCACGGGAAACTGCGTGATATTCAAGCCTTCCGGCCTGTCGCCTATCTGCGGCTGGATGCTCGTGGAGGTGTTCAGAGCAGCGGGACTTCCCTCAGGGGTCTTGCAGTTCGTTCCGGGTCCGGGGGATGAGGTCGGCGAATACCTTGTGTCTCATCCCGGCATAGATTTTATCGCATTTACCGGCTCGAAGGATGTGGGTCTGGGCATCGTGAAACACGCAGGCGAGACGGCTCCAGGCCAAAAGAACCTGAAGAGTGTGATAGCTGAGATGGGCGGAAAGAACGCCATCATCGTTGACGAGACCGCGGATCTGGACGAGGCTGTGAAAGGGGTCTTGGAGTCTGCTCTCGGTTTTCAGGGGCAGAAGTGTTCAGCGTGCTCAAGGGTGATTGTGGTCGGAGACGCGTTCCATGAATTCTCCGCACAGGCTGAGAGATGCGATGGAGAGCATAAGAATAGGTCCGCCCGAGGATCCTCAGAATCACATGGGACCGCTGGTCGATGAAGCAGCTTTGAGAAAGGTCCGGCGCTACATAGAGATTGGCGAAAAAGAAGGGAAGCCGCTTTTTATGAGGAAGGTAGACGGCGAAGGTTACTTCCTTGGCCCGGTCATAATAGTGGATGCGAGCCCTGACTCGGTCATAGCCCAAGAAGAAATCTTCGGGCCTGTACTAACCCTTATGAGGGCGGAGGACATAGATCAAGCCATAAACATTGCCAACAACACGAAGTATGCATTGACCGGTGGTATATTCTCCAGAAGTCCCGGGAATATAGAAACAGCACGCCATGAATTTAAGGTTGGTAACCTGTACATAAACAGAAAGATTACCGGCGCTCTGGTGGGAAGACAGCCGTTTGGGGGGTTCGGCATGTCCGGTGTTGGCTCGAAGGCAGGTGGGCCAGACTATCTCTTACGCTTTATGAACATCAGAAGTATCAGCGAAAACACGTTGAGGAGAGGATTCGCTCCGTCACATGTAGCCACGCGCTCGAGTCCCTTGCGTCAGTTGAAATGTCGGGGAGAAAACTATTGGCCTATGATTGAATAATGGTCGATTCGGTCACTTTGCCAAGATCCGCCTCGAACTTGTCCCAAAACTCCTTCTCCGATCTCCTCCATTGAGGGCCGAACCGTTTTCCAAAGAAGCCCCCCAGTCTCTCGAAGAGTGATTTCCATGCCGCCTGATAGCTGAGGGTCAAAACATCCTCAACAAAAGGGGCTATCCGATCTATCTCATCCTTAGGCACATATGCCCTGGCCCCGAGCTCGATGGACTTTTTCAGTGATTCCGGATTCAGCGCATGGGCTGTAAGCATTACCACAGGAGTGTTCTGTGATGTGGCAAACATCAATAGATCAAAACCCCGCACCCCCATGATGTCCAGAATCACAAGGTCGTACGTGTACGAGGTCATCTTCTGGAAGCCTTCTTCATAAGACGAAGCCGTATCGAGTGATACACCGTATTTCTCAAGGTCCTCTCGCAGGACATCGAGAATGTCAGGCTCGTCGTCAACTGCCAGCAAGCGCTTGCCGTCCAAGAGACTAGTTCCCATGACGTGACCCCCATTTTTCATTTTATGCCCGTGGCCCCGTACTATACCACAATGGCGCGGGCGAAACCGATTAATTAAACAGTGGGTAGTGTCGTAGTTTAGTGTACTGGCCGTCATTCCGGCGAACGCCGGAATCCAGACTGGACCCCGGATCGGAGTCCGGGGTGACGAATGACCTGCAATTCCGCGTTCCGCGCGGGACGGTCCCACTGATGAGGCGGCCTCGTCGTCTTACTACTCGCGTGACATGGCCGCGACGTACCCTCGCATAACTTTATACTTACTGCGCGTGGGCCTTTTTCGAGACAGTTTTCGCGTCGGCTCGCGGGCGACAATTCCTCGATTCTTTGACTTTTTGGGTTCCGGTCCGTAGAGTTGTAGTAATTTGACACCTAATTTGGTCTTTTCCTCAAATTTCCCTTCAAGTTACGTGCCGCCCAGGGGAAGCCCCAAATGAAAGACGAAGACAAGAGCAAAGATCAGTTAATTGGTGAAATAGCCGAACTGCGGCAACGCCTCGCCGAGATGCAAGATCGTGACACTGAACACAAAAGAGTTGCCGATGCGCTCCTGCAATCCGAGGCAAAGTTCAGAAAACTCACGGAAAAAGCAGTCGTCGGAGTGTATTTGATCCAGGAAAATTGGTTCAGGTACGTAAATCCGAAGTTCGCGCGGATCTTTGGTTATGAGGTTCCGGAACTGATGTTTGAGGGGGCGCCGAAATCTATCGTCTCTGATGAAGATTGGCCCCTGGTAGAGCAGAATTTGAGAAGGCGCTTTTCAGGCGAAATCGAGGCCGTCAATTTCCAATTCAGAGGAAAGAGAAAGGATGGAGAGATTGTTTACGTCGAGGTATACGGTTCCCGAACGGATTACAACGGCTCTCCCGCTGTAATCGGAACTCTGTTGGACATCACTGAGCGTGTGCATGCCAGGCAGGACCTCAAGAAGGAGCTGACTAAATTCCAGGCCCTTTATGATTTGGCCTTGGCCATGACTACAGAACGCAGCCTGGAAGAGAATCTATTACTCGTCGTTGAGAAAAGCAGGGAGTTGCTGGGTGCTGACAAGTCATTTATCGCGATGCGTGACGAGACAGCCGGAGATCTTTACATGCACACGCTCTCAGGCGTCGTCACGGAGGAGTTCAAGCAGTTGCGGATACCCTTCGGCGCTGGACTCGGCGGCAAAGTTGCAGAAACCGGTCAGAGGCACTTCGTCGAGGACTATTTCCAAGAGGTGGGGCCGTTATTGCACGACGTAGTCCGCGGCGAGGGTTTGATTTCCGGCATCGCGGTTCCGGTTCAGATCGGGAAACAAAACCTGGGCGTGCTTTATGCCTTTAATAAGGCGAAGACGTCATTTGCCAAGCCTGACCTGGATACGCTCTCTTTGCTCGGGAATCTTGCCGCGGTAGAAATCATCCGCAAGCGTTCCGAACAGCAATTGCGGGAAAGCGAAGAGAGATATAGAAAGCTTTACGAAGCATCCAAGAGGGGGGAAGATCTTTACCGCTCGCTGCTCAATTCATCGGTTGACTCCATTGCCATCTATGACATGGAGGGAAGGACGAAATACGTCAATCCGGCCTTCACCCGCATATTCGGCTGGACCATGGAAGAGCTTAAGGGGAGCGAATCCCCTTTCTCCCGGAATCCGAACGAGAAACCACCATGGCGATAATTTACGGCCTGATTCGGGACGGAACTCCCACAAGCGGGTTTGAAACCAAGCGATACACTAAGGACGGCCGACTGCTTGACGTCAGCATAAGCGCTTCGCGTTACCACGATCACGAGGGTGTGGCTGAGGGCACGCTCGTGATCATTCGGGACATAACAGCTTTCAAATCCCTTGAGCTCGCCAGGCGACGAGCTGTTCACCATCTCTCCCACGAGCTGAAAACTCCTCTCGTGATCATGAAAGCCTCCGTGAAGAACCTGACTGATGAAGGATCTACCGGCAGAATCCAAGGCGGCAAACCTTGAAAGGATCCAACGCAACCTTCGGCGTCTCACAGATATACAAGAAATCGTGGAGGAAATTGTTGAGCCGCGCGAGTGCAATCCCCGCTATTTCCCTCTTATTCCAACCATTCACGAAATACTAGATACCTGCCGCGTGGAAAGTTCTCACCGATCGGTGGAACTGCGCACCCGCCTCGAGGACGTCCAAACGGACCTCATTGACCCGGAAATACTGAGTGATGTGCTTGAAACCCTCGTCAAGAATGCAATCGAGAATACACCGGATGAAGGTGAAGTCGTTGTTTCTCTGTCTCGAGTACCCTCAGGGATCCTGCTGGAAGTCGCGGACCAAGGGGTGGGAATTGCAGAAAGCGATCGAGAATATCTTTTCAGGGCCTTCCATCACACTCAGGATACGGACCAGTACGCCACAAAGAACCCTTTTGACTTCAACGCAGGCGGAAAGGGTTTGGAACTCCTGCGCCTGAAAATATTGGCTGAGGAGGGCTGCTTCGACATATCCGTTTCCACTCAGAGATGCCCACACGTAACAACCAGTGCGGACCACTGCCCCGGCGACATATCGCTGTGTCCGAATGTTAGAGATGTGGAAGGATGCAAGCAATCCGGCGGGACGACTTTTTCGGTCCTCTTCCCCAGCCAGCGGAAAGTAATTCCTCGGACCTCGCTGTGATCTCGCTAACAATTAGTAGCCGTGTGCCAGAATAAGTGTCCGTTTGACCGCAGTGAGACCGACAGTCTCTGTAAGATGGGCTTGAAATACCGCCGCTACCTCGCCGGTCATTGCCGCGAATTTAGGGAACCCGGCACCAGCAGGGACGCTGGTGCTACGATTTGGTAGCGGCGGGCGTCCCTGCCCGCTATTTCTTGATCCGGATCCAGTACCGGCTGTCGAGGCCTTCCCGCAAATCGCACACAAATTTGGCAATCTGCGTAGCTCCGATTCGGCTCTCCTTCTATTTTTTGAGCTTCGCCTTCTCTTCCAGTTCCTTCTGCAACTGCTGCTGTTGTAGCTGTTGCTGACTGTTGCTGTTGCTGAATCTGTTGCTGGCGTTGCTGTTGCTGCTGCTGAAGCTGTTGTTGTTGAAGTTGCTGTTGACGCAGCTGTTGCTGTTGAAGCTGCTGTTGCTGAATCTGTTGTTGCTGAAGTTGTTGTTTACGCAACTGCTCCTGCTGCAGTTGTTGCTGACGTTGCTGTTGAAGTTGTTGCTGTTGAAGCTGTTGTTTGCGTAACTGTTCCTGCTGGAGTTGCTGCTGCTTCTGAATCTGTTGCTGCTGAAGCTGCTTCTGGCGCATCTGTTCCTGCTGCAACTGCTGCTGTTTTAATTGCTCCTGCCCTTGTTGCTGCTTGCGAAGTTGCTGCTGTTCCAGTTGTTGCTTACGCAACTGATCTTGAACACCTCGTTCCTTTTCGAGTTTCTGTTTGCGTAGCTGCTCCTGCTCAAGCTGCTTTTGGCGCAGTTGCTGTTGACCGGTCTGGTCCTGGTCGAACTTCTTCTTGCGCAACAGTTCCTTCTGAGTCTGTTCCTGCTCAAGTTTCTTCTTGCGCAGCTCCTCTTGACGCAGACGCTGCTGATCGAGCTGCTTCGACGGCAGTTGCTGCCGCTGGAGTCGCTCCTGCTCGAGTTTCTGTTGCTGAAGCTGCTTTTGCCGTTCCAGGTCGGTCTGCTTTTGAAGATCGAGTTGTTGCTTGCGCCTTTCTTCAACCCCTGTGCCGCGCTCTTCCAGTTGGCGACGCTTGATCTCCGTTTGTTCCTTCAGATCCTTCTGCTGTTTGAGTCGCTGCTGAAATGCTTTGTCGCGCTCTTGCACCTTCCGCAGATCTTCTTGCTGTTTCAGATTGGCCTCGGCCTCTTTCTTCTTCAGCTCCTCCAAACTTCTCTGGAGAGTCTCCTGTTTTTGCTTGTCCTGTTCGCCGGAAATCTGCCGTTCGAGGTTCTGTCTCTGCTGGAACAGTTGCAGCCCTGCCGCTCCTATTCCTGCCGCGGCCGGCGACTTCAATAGTTGATTCATCTGTCCCAGAAGTTCTCGTTGCTTCTGAGAATCCTTCTCTTTCACCGCCTGGGCCGTAATCTCTTCTATCTTATTCGTGTTGGCCTCTACTTGTCGTCTCACGTCAGCCGATTGTTGGAGTTCGGCAAAACTCTTCTCCAGATCCTGGCGCTGTGCAACATTTGGGTACTTGGCAAGGTCCTGCTTAAGCCCGGCAAGCTTGTCAGGACTCAGCGCCCCAGCAGGAAGCTGAGCCCCACTTTTCTTCAGTTGGCCCAGTAGATCGGTCTCGAGTTTCTGACGCCTGTCTACATCCCGCTCCTGTGAAAGGCCCTTGATCAGACCCTGGACGTCCCTCTGTTTTGCGGACAGGGGTAGCCTGCCGGCCGCTAGATCCGTCCTGATCCTATCCAGATCCGACCGCAGCGCCAGCCGTTTTTCAGGATTGCGCTCCTGGGCCACCCTGGCTCTAAGCGTGGCCACTTCCTGCCCTGCGACATTTGCCAATTGATTCTGGACGGCCAACTCAGTCTTTACCCTGTCCTGGAGTTTTTGGACTACGGGCAGATTCTTGGGAGAGTTGAAAGAATTGGATATGGCATCGTGCAAGTTGAGGCCTCGGGGTAGCTTGCCAGCGAATTTCTGCTGGTCGCTCTGCAGGGCCGCGGCTCTACTCTCGAGCCTGTGGATTCGTCTTGACGCCCAATTCGCTCTGACGTTCAGGTAGTCCAGTTCACGGCGTGCATCCAAGAGCAGATTTCTGTTACCAGTCGCCTGAGCGAGATATATGAGGTTGTTCAGCTCCCTTTGACGCAGCCGACAATCTCTCAAAAAGTGGCGGTCGAAGAAAATCACACGCTCGATGAACACAGTCCCCGCATACACTTGCACGATACCGGGATCGAAAACCCAGTCGCCATAATCCGAGACGGGTACGTACAGGCTACCGATACCAGGAATAACCACCACAATCTCACCCGGTGGTCCTGGAGGCTCCATGACCCTGATTTCCGGATATGGATAGATGTCGTCGACGTCCCAATCTTCAACGTAATAATCGGGGATGGAAGGATAGGCGTAGCCATACATCCCTTCTTCCGGCGGGACCGCATACCGTGGGGGAGGCGCCATAGGCGCTTCAGCCGGCGGAGGAGGCAAAGTGGACACAGCGGCACCGCAAGCATCGAAGTTGGCCGCAATGGTGCCTGGGAGGGTTGACGCGTCGGCTAATCGCTTTAGATCTTCTGGGGATACAGACAGAGGCTCCGGCTTGCCCTTCCCTTCTTCAATGTAGACGTTTTGGCAGGACGATATAATTTGCTCTTGGGCAGGACTGACCGTCAGATTCCTTACTTTGACCCGGCCTGCCACCACGGTAACCACAGTGGAGGAAGAATCTGTACGATTCCACTATGAAATCGACAGGTTGATCGTAGGATTCCGGCTGGATGGAAGCTACCGCAGTGCTAACCGAATAGGGCGTGGGCCGGCTGCCGCTCCCGCGGGTCCACAGACAAACGAAAAATGCCATCAGTCATCTGGATGTTGGTTGCCGGGCCTCCAACATCTTCCGGCAGCAACAATATCGAGGAGAATTCCCCGAGAGAGCCCATAAGCCCGGAATCCCAGCGCAGTAGCAGCTTGCTTTTTTCTTCGGTGGATACGGCGTCGCCGGGATTGACCGCGCTCCCCGATGCCAGTTTCTGTATTTCCTGTCCGGTGTCGCCGGACACCTCCGCTTCACCTTCTATGGCTCCGACGACCGCACCCGCGGTGGCTGCTGCTTCTGCTCGTCGGTGGCGACAGCCAGGGCATGGCCGAAAGACATAGCACGGCCAGGAAAATGACCAACTTGACACTCCGGGTCTGAGATATCATCGATTTCATCCTTATTGCTCCCTCGTTACCGAACAGAATTCAAATGGCGCCGGCTTCTTGTCCCAAGCATAAGCCATGCGTCCGGCCTTGACGACTTGTTTCTGAGAGTTATGAGCCGCCGGTTTAGTTCCCAATCAATAAAGTTTCGGTTTTCTGTGTTGACTCTCCTAAGCGGAATGGCTACAAATTTGGCTGGATTTCATGATTTGAGGCGGGGATGTTTCTGCAATAGGAGCATAAAGGTAAAGTCATGAACAGACAAAAAGCAATTGTCGAGGAGATGCTTGCCCGCGTGGGCGTCCAAGTAAACGGCTCGAAGCCGTGGGACATCCGGGTCAACGATGACCGCATGTACGGCCGGATCTTGCGAGACAAGAATTTGGGCCTTGGTGAGTCGTACATGGATGGGTGGTGGGATTGTCCTCGGCTGGACGACTTCATCTATCGCATCCTTAGTGAAAGGCTCGACGAGCAGGCGCCGGGCGGTCTCAAATTGTTGGTGCCGGTGGTCCAGGCGTTTCTCTTCAACCGCCAGTCGAAAACCCGGTCGCAAATTGTCGCGGAGAAACATTACGATCTTGGCAACGACCTCTTTACGTCCTTCCTCGATCCATACAACCAGTATAGTTGCGCATATTTCAACGGCGCAAATGACCTGAACCAGGCCCAGCTAAACAAGATGGACTTGATTTGCAAGAAAATGGGGCTTCGTCCCGAGGATCATCTCCTGGACATCGGCTTCGGTTGGGGTGGATTCGCCAAATATGCTGCTGAACACTACGGCTGCACGGTGACCGGCATAAACATATCCACGGAACAGGTCCAATACGCGAAGGAGTTTTGCAAAGATTTGCCGGTGCACATTCTTCATTGCGATTACCGTGATGTGGAAGGCACGTACGACAAGATCGTTTCTGTAGGAATGTTTGAACACGTGGGCGTGAAAAACTACAGGACCTTCATGGAGGCCGCTTATCGGCGGCTTAAGCCTGGCGGAGTCTTCTTGTTGCACACCATCGGCGGCAATGAATCCGAGATCAGGACTGACCCCTGGATCAGCAAGTATATATTCCCGAACGGGATACTCCCCAGCATCGCGCAGATCAGCAAGGCTTGCGAGGGCTTGTTCGTGGTTGAAGACTTGCACAACCTGGGGCCGCACTATGACAAGACCCTTATGGCCTGGAACGACAATTTCCAAAGGGCCTGGCCGAGTCTAAGCGCCAAATACGACGAGAGATTCAAACGAATGTGGGAATATTACCTTCTGTCATGTGCCGGCGGGTTCCGGTCCCGGTACATTCAGCTCTGGCAGATCGTGCTCACGAAATACGGAACACCGCAGCCGGAATGCAGGTATTGAAAAACCTGCATCACCCGGCAGACTTGTACTCCGGGTCTCCTGTCCTCTTGATAGAGTACACGTCCATAAGATCCTTGAGTATACCTAGGGGAAGCGGTTTAGAATCCATAAAGGCTGAGTCTGGACAGTAATCCAGCTCTTCCGTCCAGACAAGCCCTCCAAAATCCTCCTGAACCTGCACCTTGGAGAATACCTCCCAATCTCTCAGTCTCCCCCAAATACCCTCACCATTGATACAAGGCTTCATGTCCAATATCCGGAGGTCTCCAGACTCGAAGAGAAGGATCAAGGTAAAGTCCTTCTGTGGGATTGCCTTTGTTATATGGCTTGTTTTCACGGCTTGTTGCCTCCCTCTCGTTGTCTTTCCCTTGCCTCGCGCCAAAATGCCATCAGTTCCTCTTGTCGGTGCTTCATCCACTCTCTTACCACTTTGAGACAACTTGAAGGGAGTTTCTGATCGCTGATCACCTCTAAGCTCTCAATAGCGATTAAACCTCTGTTTTCCTTATCGCACCAGACATGCACATGAGGTGGGCCGTGGCTCTCCCGTTCAAACATATAGATCTTGATCCCACCAATTGAGTGCTTAAAGGGCAACGCACATCCTTTTCAGAAAACTCCCTCACTGACATTCTACCTCGATTCGTACGAACAGGAAATTTGGACCGCAGCACGCAACAAGGAAGTAGGTTTGGCGTCCCTGGAATTCCCATATCTTATTCCACAACTACTGATCCCGTTTCGGATGCTAAGAGTTTGCAAGTCCGTGCTCTACGATTCGGTTACTCTCGCAAGAACTACAGGGTTACAGCCGCTCAAAACTGACATCTTCCTCTAGATTCAGAATTCGAGCAACGCATCTTATTCGGTCTCGCCGTTTCACTGTCGATTGCATGTGAAGTACGCAACTCGAAGGTCATTCAGTGCGAACAGAGGAGCAAGCACAGGTGATATCGGCTCGTCACGCAGTTCTATCTGAAGCAATCTGTTCAACTTTTTCAAGCTGCCAAGATCTTCTGCAGGTTCTCCTCTTTCCAAGAGCAACGATTTGAGGTTAATCGAGCTTAGTGTCTCGGCATTCAGCTTATACAGCAAGTCGATTACATTCTTGGCTTCTCGCTCACTAAACGTTATTGGAGGGCTCAATTCCGCTATGAGTTCGAGAGATTCTCGGGTAAGCTGTGAGAGCCTCTTGCCGAAGCGCTGAAAGGCCGCATGATGAAAGCTAGATTGTGCCTTAATCAATCTTTCTTCGGGACCGGGGTCCGTGAATTTGCATTCGATTTGAGAGTCATAGAATTCACTTCCAACACAATGATCCGATTCAATGTTGTCTGCCCGCAACGCATATTGTTTCTATCGGCATTGTGGCGACATCTCCGAGCCACATGACTACTTTGTCATGTTTGTTAATTCCAAAAGAAATACCGTATTCGCTACCCTTGTAGATCTGACCATAGGTTTTTGACGCAAAACGAACTGTATATTCTCGTGAATTGTCAAATTTTATCAAAACCGTCTTTCGGAAGAAGACCGGGGTCAGAAAACCTTCATTGTGGGACCTGATTAATCCCGGTATGTAATAGTAGTCATCTGCGTCATAGATGAACGGGATTTCAGTAAACCCAAAGTCCTCCCTGGGTTTTTGTCGCGGAGAACGAACTTCCTTCTGACGGCTATTCCAAGCCGAGAAATGCAGCCTTGCCAAAGCTTGGCGGCTCCTATCAGGAAGATACTTTCGGGAGCAGCCATCACAATACAGGAAAGGGAGATTTCCAACTGCTAGCCTTATCCCCTCCAAGTCCTCATCGAACGTGTCGAAGACAAGTCTCATTGGCTCGGCGCAATGGCCGCGGTACAGGGTTTGCACATGACCTGGCTCCGGGTATAGGTCCTTCACTTTCATCAGTTTGAACCCAGCTTTCCCGTAGTTTCTTAGGTTGAGCCAGGTAGGATGTAGTGACGAGGGGGACCCGCAGCCTACCTGGCTCTAGATTTCTCGATTTGGCCTTGGGACACGGATTTTAGTCAGGTCCACGGTCGAAATCAGTGGACGCGTGCCCTCTTGCACTGAGGCGGCCGCTGCATCTTGTTGTCACTTAAGCCAGGGGCAGGCCTCATTCCGTTATCGCCTTGGAGAGCTCAACGATAGTTTCGGCAAGTTTGGCGTTAAGCTCCTCCTCGTCTGCCTTTGGGTCAGAAGAAGTAATTGTGAATTGGTCGAAGCCTTCAGTCAGTCTATCCTCTCCTCCTTGGAGCACGAGAAGGACCTGAAAGAGGTGAAAAAGCCCGATTCCACGGATCAGCGTCAACTCTGACTCGCCTCGCAGACGCTCCTCCCACTGACGTCGCACGAGAGTCCCATGATCTGCGATCGCCCGCCTAAGGTCCTCTATGGTCTCGATACCCACATATTTGAGAAAGGCTGCCAAGTCGCTGGCTTTACCACTGGGCAGAAGCCGCGCACCGACGTAACGTGCCATCGCCTCGTCCAACTCCCGAAGCACCGGATCGGTGTCAATGAACTTGGCCAGGGAGACATCATCCAAACCTACCTCGCTCGGCGTTTCGTCAATCGCAGCCTGCTTGGTCTCCGCGTAGGTCTCGCAGCTCATTGCGAGGACACGTGAACTCTGTGTCGGCGATCTCCAGCAGACCAGCGAGCCGAGAGAAGCGGCGACGTATCGGGCCAGGTATCGTGCCCCCCGCCTTGTATCCCAAGTCGTGTTCAATCTCAGCCCATGTGTGCTGGAGGATGGATCGGACCTGAATCTCGAAAGAAAGTCCCTCGAAACGGTGGTACCCGGGCAACTGGACACGCTGGGGTGAAAGATTACAAATGTAGTGCAGCGAAAGGTATCCGAATCGGTCCGGATCCAATATTTTCCGCTTGTCGATGGACCTTGCGTGGTCAACCGCAAACTCACGCTCGACCAAATGGCCAATACTGTCGACCTCATCTTCGAGGTGCGTGATGACGCGAAGGCCTACGACATCAGTGATATCCGTCAGCCGGCTGTAGCCCTTGCCGACCCTTCTGAGTTTCTCTGCAAGGCTTTCTCGATCTTTGAGCCGAGATGTAACAGAGTGGACGCGGACATCCTCTAGCCGGATCAATTTTTCGAGCAGGAGCGAGGAAGCCGTGAGGAACTCCCCATAAATCAGGGTTTTGGCATCGTCCTCGCTAAGGATAGCCTCTACTGTGTCACCGGGGGACGCCATACGCCAGTCACTCCTCCAGCGGGAACCGAGTCGCTTAACATAAATTCGGCCGAGGTTGTACGGTCTTTTCAGGACAATACCCTAATGCAAGCGCCGCACCCTGTCAACGTGGAAGGTCGAACAACTTCCTGTTATGTCCTGCGTTTGCAGTTTTTCTCCGGGCCTTACCCGCGACGTCAAGGCACCGTAAGTTGCGGTGACCAGCCAAAACCGAAACTGTCTCAAAACCAGCAATTCTGCTAGGAAATGATTCGGGTCTTGTACGGCGCAGTTCTCAACCGCCCGAAATGAGGGCACGGCATGCCGTGCCCCTACACAAGAAACAGGATGCTTAATTCAGCAACATTGACGTTAACGGACCGGCAAGATGCCGGTCGCTACTTATTCAGAGCTTCTAGGATGCGCTCCGGAGTCATGGGAAGCTCGTGAAGTCTGACGCCGGTTGCATCGAAAATCCCGTTGGCTACGAGCGCACCCATGGGAGTAATGGCCGGCTCGCCCCCCTCTTGCGGAGGAATGTCAGGATTATCAATTAGTATGGTTTCGATCTTGGGCATCCAAGAGAACTTGGGTATCTGGTACGTGTCAAAATTCAGGTCAAGGATCTCACCGTTCCGGAAGTGCATCGACTCGGTCAGGGCGTATCCCAAGCCCATCATTACGCACCCTTCCATTTGCATCTTCGCTCCCTCGGGATTGATGACCTGCCCCATGTCCTGAGCGCATACAACCCGCTTCACTTGGCAGCGGCCGGTCGCTTCGTCAACTTCAAGTTCACCCATAGCAACCACGTAAGTCCCTTTGTAAATCACGCAGGCCATCCCCTGCCCTTTTCCGCTGGGAGCCGGCGCCGAGGACCATCCAAAGGCATTTGCCGCGGCATCCAACACCCGGAGCATCCGTTTGTCCTTCAGATGGGTCAACCGAAATTCCAGCGGATCCACACCGGCTGCTTCCGCAAGAGTGTCCATATGAGATTCGCGAGCAAATGTGTTGGTGTTGCCGTTTGGCCCTCTCCAGGGCCCGGTATCAAAGGGATGTGAAGCCCGAGTCTCTTGCCAGCCCCCATAGGCGGCAGTCCGCTGATGGGGAACGTCATAGAATGACGGCGCCTTATCACCACCGGCAAAGTAAACATGGTAATCCCAGAAGACCACACGTTGCGAATCGTCCAGACCGGATGACACCTTGACAATGGCCGCAGGCTGGAAGGGGTCCCAAAAGAATTCTTCAGCCCGACTCCATACCACTTGCACGGGCTTCCCCGTCAGCTTGGCCAGCCGGGCCGCGTGCACGGCCTGTCTGTTCCGCTCCTTTCCACCAAAAGCGCCCCCAACAAAAGGAGTGATGATGCGCACGTTTTTCAGAGGCAGGCCCAGAGCGTCGGCGACTTCCTTTTGCGCTGGGAAGGGTATCTGAGTCGAAGCCCAGACCGTCACTTTGCCGCCCTCTACGTTGGCCACAGCGGCATGGGTCTCGATGGGAGCATGAGCCACGTACCCCTGTCGATAGGTGGCTTCAATCACCTTGGAGGCGAGCTCTCTTCCTTGCCCGAGATCGCCGCTTTCGGCCACTGGTTTTCCGGGTGGAGCCGCAGCCATGAGGTGCTCAAAGATGTTGGAATCATTCAAATTGGTTTGCGGTTTGCTGAAGTTCGCCTCTATCAAATTCAAGGCCTTTTCAGCTTCGGTCCGGCGACGAGTGGACCACTGCAATCAGGTCCCCGTCTCTTACGATTCGCGCGCCGGGCACTTTTTCCGCGGCTGAGGTATCCGCATCTATGAGTTTGGCTCCGTGAGCCGGCGGCCTGACTATTCTTGCATAGAGCATCCCGGGTAAGGAAATGTCGGCTGCAAACTTGGCTTTGCCGGTCACCTTTTCCACCGCGTCTGTCCGCCCCGTGGATTTTCCGGAGATGGTAAAGTCCGATATCGGCTTCAGGGGCGGTTTCTTGTCCAAATGCCTCTCTATTCTCTTCCCCTTTGCCAGAGTACCGTAGGAGACTCCTCTTTTGGGCGCTCGTTTGTCCACCACGTGCCCCGACCGAACCTCCAGGTGCTCCAGCGGGACATTGAGATTCTCCGATGCCAACTGGAGCAAGACAGCCCTTGCTTCTGCGGCCGCGGCTCGCAAAGGAGGCCCAAAAAACTTTGTGCTCATGGAGCCGAAAGTCCCCCTGTCCCAAGGACAAAGGTCCGTGTCGCCCATGACCATGTCCACGGATTGCAACGGCACATCCAGTTCTTCTGCCAGCATTTGGGCCAGCGACGTGATTATCCCCTGTCCCATCTCGATCTTGCCGGTAAAGCAGGAGACTCGGCCATCTTCAGCGATCCTCAAGAAAGCGTTGTAATCCTCCGGCAACGCCGGCGGCTCGGCTGACAGTGCTTCACGGACTTGGCCCGGGAACACCGGAGCAAAACAAATGATGATCCCTCCACCGAGGACCTTGAGAAACTGCCGCCGATCCAAGCTGAAGGCACTGTCGGTCGCTGCGTCGGGCTCGCTGTATTTCTTGTCCGTCATAGCATCACCCCCTCATCTGCTTGGCCGCGCTCTGGATGGCCCGGACGATTCGTTGGTGAGCGCCGCATCGGCACAGGTTCTCTTCCATGCTCTCGATGATGTCCGCTTCGGTCAAAACGGGCTTTTTCAACAACAAACTGTAAGCGGTAAGGATCATGCCGGGAGTGCAGTAGCCGCACTGAAGGGCGTTATGTTCGACAAAGGCTTCCTGAAGGGGATGAAGACTCCCATTTCTTGCCAAGCCTTCGATGGTCAACACTTCTTTGCCCTTAACATCAGTCACGGGAATTTGGCACGATCGAACAGCTTCTTGATTCAGGAGTACGGTGCAGGACCCACAAGCGCCTATTCCACAGCCGGGTTTAGGACCTGTCAATCCCAGGTCGGACCTCAGCACCCACAGAAGCGGGCGCTCTTTGTCTACCGCCAACCGAACCTGCTTATCGTTGAGTTTGAACTCGATAGTATCCATTATTTCGGTCCCCTCCTGGCTTCGTTGCACTCTTTGAGCACTCTGGTGCGCTTGTCCTAGTGGCGAAGAAATTCAACTTTCCTCGGGATCGTGTGCTTTGTCAGGTTCTAATCCGCAGATTGCGCAGATGTGCGCAGATGAGTAAACACAAAACGCTTGAACTCAAGACGAGGGCAGCCGAAGTTCAGAAGTAGTCCTCGCTTGAGACCTGTTGCTTTGAGATAGTTCAACAACTGGGCTTCCTCGACACCCGTAATCGCTTTCAGCGCCTTCAACTCGACGATCACCTCATTGTAACAGACAAAATCCGCACGATAGGAGCAGTTCAGCCTGTCTCCCTTATAATATACCGGTAACTCCACTTCAGGCGAAAACGGAATAGTTCGGGCCGAGAATTCGATCGCAAGCGACTGCTGATAAACGGCCTCCAGGAATCCTGGGCCGAGCTGTCGATGAACCTCCATCGCCGCACCGATGATTGCGTGCGTTTGCTGGTCTCTTGAATCTGCGACCATCTGAGAAATCTGCGGATTCATTTCTTTAGTTTCTGAAGGAAGCCATGATTACTTTTCCTCCGGGGGTACGATTCCTTCCACCTACTGATCCCTTGCTCTGAGAAACGGAAGTGACGGCACGGTTCCTTGTACGGTGAATTGATTACCGGATTCTCGACGATTACCTGTTTCACGGCAAAAACCTCCTGTAATCAATAGGATCGCGGCAATTTTACACCAAGCGTGGACCGAAAACCAGCAAAATTCGAGGCACAGGCGGCGGCCCGCTGTAATTAAGAACGCCTCCGGCGTTGACTCCCATTATAGCCGAAAAGTGAATTGGAGTTGAACCCGCATAATGCCCGTGTGCATCTAATGGTACCAGAGAATGTGCTTGGCGATCGCGGGCCCCGCCCAAAAGGGAGATTTCAAATGAATATTACAATTGTTCTGGAAGTAATGATCTCGGCACTCATCATGACTGCGTTTTTGACGCCTCTTTTGGAAGCGCCGGCAATGGCGCTCGGTCCAAGCGGAAAATGCTACGTGGATTGCACGGGCGGAGGCATCCCGAGTAACGTGCGCGAGCACAACGTCTGTCTTTCGGCCTGCATCTTTGGGGAAGGTGTTCAACGGCTCGACGACGGCATTCTACCTCCGCCGCCCCTACCTTCAGATCGTCCAAGGGGGCAACAGACAGGCCAGAAATAACAACCTTCACCGGGGCCGAAGCTCTGCCAGCCGGCTCACTCGATCGGGGCAGACCTATTCTTGATAACTTGATGCAAACGTGTTTTCTTGTGTGGGGATGCCGGGGCACATTCCGGCAAGAGGGAAAATTTTAAGTCAAATTAAGATGCGAGTAACTGAGGGATTACCTCTGTAACATCATGCAGAAAGAGCAAGGAAGGTCCTAATTATGAGCTATTCCCAACTGAGGCATTGGTGGGAGAACATTTGGGGTGGAGGCAGCCGGCACTTTCATGACGTTTTGCTCGTCGCTCTGCTTCTAACTCTATTGCCGGTTTCCGGGTCGGCACAGGGAAAGTGGGTGAAGCCGGAGAAGCAGCCAGGCGGCAACATTGCTGAAGCTGCCGCTGATCCCATCATCGTTCCGGCGATGAGGCAAAAGCAGTTCCCAGGTTTAATCCTCGGAGTCGTAAAGGATGGGCAGGTAGTGGTCAAGAAAGGCTACGGAGTGAAGTCGTTCGCATCCGGAGAGGCGCCCGACGAGAACACCGTTTTTTACATCGGCTCGCTCTCCAAGGCGTTAACGGCTGTCGGGGCCATGTTGCTCGTCGAGCAAGGGAAACTGGACTTGGATGCCCCAGCAGGCAACTACCTGAAGGGTCTGCCCAAGAGTTGGCAGCCAATCACCGTCAAACAGTTTATGGCTCACCAGAGCGGCATACCTCAACTGAACTGGAAGTTTCCGACCTTCAAGCAGATGCTGAAGTCGGCAGAGGACAAGCCTTTGAGTTTTGCCCCTGGGACAAAGCAAGAATACAACAACTTCAACTTTGCCGTCACGGGAAAGATCATCGAAGCGGCCAGCGGGATGAAATACCTGAAGTTCATGAAACAGAAGGTCTTTGGCCCGTTACACATGGATCACACCGGATATCGATATTTTGAGCCGGAACGACGCCACAGGCTACAGACCCGGCAAGGGAAACCCCAAGTCGATCCAACATCAGATGAAGGGCGGACCGTACGCAATTCCGTCCGGCCATCTCCAGAGCACGCTTGCGGATCTCTTGAAATTTTACGACGCTCTTCGAACCGGGAAGCTGCTGAAACCGGCAACATACCAGCAAATGATTACACGTATTAATCCCAGTTTATCCGGGACTCCCGGTTGGTTTGAGAGAAAAGCCGGGGGAGATTCCGTCGTAAGCAAGAATGGTGCTGTACCGGGCTTTCACAGCATCATGTCGTTTGTGCCGGGCAAAGGAGACGCTGTGATTATGCTTTGGACATCCCAAAAGCCCAAGGGGAACGGTCTGTTCAAAGCAACGAACAGATTGCTCAATCAAATTTGCAACGTTCCTATGCCGGGCCAAGCCGAACCGAGTAATGATGCTCCAGAGGAATGAGCCGTCTTTCCAATGAAAGTCGGCCACACATCCGCTCCCGGTCAATAAATCTCATCAGGCGTAACGTAGCACCTGTAATTATATCCGTTCCATACGCAAGTCTTGTTGCCTTCTTGATAACATCCCTCGCCGCAACCAGCGTAGTAGCCGCCATAGAGAGAGGCACCATAAATCCCGCTAAATAAGAATGGCCGCAAGCGATGACTACGCGCGAAGCCGGAGCTCCGCATACCGCTGCGAAAAGCGTGGCCGCCACCACCGCGCTTAACCAGTTGAACCGGCACAGTGCTTTCCGCTCCGACCACCGAGTCCACTGCGGGCCCGGCACTGGTTACCGCCACAGTTGTCTGTTGTGCATAAGTGGGACCGGCCTGTGCCATTACCACGACCAAGGCCCCCAAAAAAACTACTGCCAAAGCTGCTATACTTTTCATCGACCGCACCCCTTCCCTGTTCCGACGTACGCATATATTGACCGGCTCAAATCTTCGCCGTCCAGGCTCTTCAGCTTCATAAAAGCGCCTCATAGGAATTCAGGCTCTTTTCACCGTGAATCCCGGTTTTCTGCTTAATTTGACGGTGGTTCCGACTCCTCGTTAAAGGTTGATACAATTCTTTTCATATTATGATGCCGACTACACGGAAATGGCCCATACCGTTTCGCATTTATTTCTATAACGCCGAGGGCATGCCTCCCCAGCCAAGTCAGTGCCGCCGGCGGGGGAACTGCCGTCCGTAGCGGAGGAGACATGCTGTCGGTCTGGCGAAGTTACGCTGCTTTTTCGCGAAATGGTATCAGAAGGAATTTTGTGGAGGTTTGAGTTCAGAGAAGGAACGGGGACGGTGCCACTGCCCAGATTGAAAGTCTCCCCATTCCCTCCTCCGCTAAAGGGGGAATAGGGAGTCTTAATGGCACAGACCCTGGTGCCAGGCACCTTTGATGTGGCTCCCCACATAATCGCACGTTGAGTTGAGACTAACTCCATGCAAAGTGCGATCCGCAATGTGGCGAGAAATGGTTACCTGACTTCGTCCAATACTGTCCCATCAGGCCCAAGCAGCTGAATGGGCAATGTCATCCGACCCAATGCGTGGGTGGAACAGCTTAGACATGGATCGAATGCCCTGACCACAGCCTCGACTCGATTGAGGGCTCCCTCAGAAATCTTGTCCCCCGTAATGAACTGTTTGGCTACCTGCAACACCCCTCGATTCATTGCCAGATTGTTGTTCCCCGTGGCAACGATCAGGTTAGCCCACGTCATGAGCCCCTCTTCATCAACCTTGTAATGGTGGATCAGGGTGCCGCGAGGCGCCTCAACTACTCCGACCCCTTCGTAATGGTTTGGCTGCGCAAACGCCCGCACGTGAGGGTTGAGAATTTCCGGGTCATTCAAGAGCTTTTCCATTACCTCAATTGAGAAAAGTATCTCAATGAGCCGTCCGTAGTGATTATAAAACGAACTTAGCACCGGCCCGCGATCGAGTCTCGTGAACTCGGCCCACTCTTGGTCCGCCTTGGGTGTGCCGCAGCCGCTGCAGACATTCAGCCGGGCGGCTGGTCCCACTCTGTAGATGCCATCCGGATATCCTGCCGGCTTATAATATGGCGACTTGAGGTAGGACCACGGTTCAACGCCTTCGCCGATATAATCCTGATACCGGGCCGGATCCACGGCATCGGCCACGAATCTGCCCTTGGAGTCAATGAAGCGGAGCGTGCCGTCCATGTGCTCCAGATTCCCCTCGCTGTCTATCAACCCCAAGAACAGGCTTGGGAAATTGGCGAACGTACGTATCTCATCGTGGAATTTCTCCATGGATCGCTTGAACCAGATCAGTGTGCGCTCGACGATCTCGTATGCTTCCGGGACCAGCGAGATCATCATATTTCGGTGTTCTTCGGTAAGAGCTTCGTTGACACCTCCTGGAACGACCCACGAAGGATGAATCCGTTTTCCTGCAAACCATTCGATGATCTGCTGGCCGATTTGCCGCAAACGAATACCGTCCTTTGCAATGGAAGGGTTGGCTTCCACAAGCCCGAGAATGTTGCGCTTGGCAGGATCCGAATCCATGCCGAGGAGCAAATCCGGCGCGGAAAGGTGGAAAAAGCTCAACGCGTGTGACTGGATGTACGAAGCACAGTGAAGCAGCCGCCGGAGTTTGCTCGCAGCCTCGGGGATGCGCACTCCGAGTATTGCATCACAGGCCTTGGCCGACGCCAGGGAATGGCTGATGGGACAAATGCCGCAGATTCTCTCCACCAGCGAGGGCATTTCGTAGAAGGGGCGGCCTTCACAAAACTTCTCGAACCCTCTGAACTGGGTCACGTGAACCTGGGCATCGGTGACTTTACCGCTTGAGTCCAGTTGTATAGTGATCTTGCCGTGGCCCTCGATTCGGGTTATCGGCTCTATGACAATTTGTTGCGCCATTATTTTACCTCCCGTGTGGGATTAGGCTCCAAAGCGAGTCCTCCCCGAAAGATCCGGTATTCGCCCCTCGAGAAGCTCGCTGACTGCAAAAAGGATAGCGTCGGGCGGCGGCGGACAACCGGGCAAGAACACATCCACATTGATGAATTCATGCACCGGCCGAGCCTTCTTCAACAAGTGGGGAACCTCAACGGTGGGGATCCCTTGCTGAGCCGTGGCATTTTCCACATAGGCCCGCTTCAATATGTCGTCGGTCTTAAACTGGTTGCGCATGGCCGGGACATTCGCTGTGACCGCGCAGTCACCAAAGGAGACCACAAGATACGACCTGTTGCGAATGAGCCGAATCTTCGCCTCATCCTCGTCGCTGCTGACCGCGCCTTCTACGAGGGTCACGTCCACGCCCTCCGGAAATTCTTTGAAGTCCACCAGCGGGCCGTATACCAGTTCAATCCTACCGGCCACGTCCAGAAGTCTCTCGTCAAGATCGAGAAAAGACATGTGGCAACCGGAACAACCATCGAGCCATGTCGTGGCGACTGCGAACTTTATTTGTCACAGGCACAGTTGGTTCTTTGGTTTCAGCCGGAGGTGATGCTTCTTTTTGAGCCCTTTTTTTCTTATCGTCGCTCATGTGGATCCCTCCCCTCGCATTGCTTGCAGGTACGGCAAGAACTGTCTGCGCTTAGTCATTTCCGCCACAGACTTGCCTTTTTCAGAGAGTGCTCCGGTAGGGCAAACGTGCACGCACTTCCCGCAACCTGTACATGTTTCGGAAGATCCCCACGACTGGCTGAGGTCGGTGATGACTCGAGCCGAAATCCCTCGCCCCATTACGTCCCAGGTGTGGGCGCCTTCAATTTCGTCACACACCCGGATGCACCGCTGGCAAAGGATACAGCGGTTGTGGTCCACCGAAAACCGGTCGTGGGTAGCGTCTATGGAATGACGAGGGTATATGTAGTCGTAATGGACATGCGTCATACCCAGATCGAGGGTGAGTGCCTGCAGTTCACAATGACCGTTTGACACGCAGACTGAACAGACGTGATTACGCTCCGTAAAGAGAAGTTCGAGGATCTTCTTCCGGTAGTCAACTACCCTTTCGGAATTGGTAATTACCTCCATGTCTTGTCGCGGCAGGGTCACGCATGAAGGAAGCAGTTTGGGAAAACCTTTGACTTCAACAATGCAAAGCCGACAGGCGCCACGTTCGGACAGTCCCTCAAGGTGACAGAGGGTCGGTATCTTGATGCCGTTCTCACGGGCTACCGACAAAATCGTCTCGTCTTCCCGTGCGCTGACATCCCGATCGTCAATCTTAAACGTCAGGAGGCGGACCGGATTTACATCGCCATGCACTCTTTCGCTTTTGATGAAGCCTGGGATTTTCATTTTGCCTCCTTGGAGCCATTGATATGGCATGCGCCGGCGGGACAGGTCTTCTCTTTGATGTGCGCCACATACTCATCCCGGAAATAGCGAAGCGTGCTCATCACCGGATTAGGCGCGGTTTGGCCGAGCCCGCACAGGCTCGTGTTCTTGACCAGATCAGCTCAGTTCCTCCAGCAAAGGGATATCTCCCGGTTTTCCTTCTCCGCTCGTGATCTTGCAGAGCAGATTGTAGATCTGCGTTGTTCCTACCCTGCACGGCACACACTTGCCGCACGATTCGCTCATGCAGAACTCCATGAAGAACTTGGCCACGTCCACCATGCATGAGGTCTCATCCATTATGATCAAGCCACCGGAACCCATAATGGAGCCGACTTTGGCCAATGACTCGTAATCAACCGGCATGTCGAGGTGCTGTTCAGGAATGCAGCCACCGGAGGGACCGCCGGTTTGCACAGCTTTGAACTGACGCCCCTCAGGAATGCCGCCGCCGATATCGAAGACGATATCTCGCAGCTTCGTGCCCATTGGGACTTCGATTAGGCCGGTATTGTTGACACGGCCTGCCAGGGCAAAGACCTTCGTGCCCTTGCTCTTCTCCGTGCCGATGCCTGAAAACCAATTTCCGCCCTTGCGGATGATCGGCGCCACATTGGCGAAAGTCTCCACATTGTTGATGAGAGTCGGGTAGCCCCACAGTCCCATCTCAGCCGGGAAGGGAGGCCGTGGCCGAGGAGCGCCGCGTCTGCCTTCTATCGAGGCGATGAGGGCCGTTTCTTCACCGCATACAAAAGCCCCGGCGCCCAGCCTGACTTTCACGTCGAAATTGAATGTCGTGTTGAAGATGTTATTACCGAGCAATCCCAGTCGCTCTGCCTTGGCTATCGCTGTCCTGACACGCTTGACAGCGAGGGGGTACTCGGCACGGACATAGATGAATCCATGAGAGGCGCCCACGGCAAAACCCGCTATTGCCATGCCTTCTATGACTCTGTGCGGGTCGCTTTCCAACACGCTGCGATCCATGAACGCGCCGGGATCACCTTCGTCCGCGTTGCAAATGACAAACTTGGTGCTGCTCGCTGCTTTGGAAACTGCCGTCCACTTCAGACCGGTCGGAAAGCCCGCACCACCGCGGCCTCGCAACCCACTGCGAACCATTTGTTCTATGACTCCTGTAGGGGTCATCATTCTCAATGCGTTGTACAGCGCCTCATATCCGCCCTCGGCAATGTAGTCTTCGATACGTTCCGGATCGATCTTGCCGCAATTCTCCAAGACTATTTTTTGCTGACGGTTGAAAAACGGCATGTGGCCCGAACAGTCGAGGCGACTTATCGGACTACCGCCCAGGGCTTCGATGATCTCCCCGGCATCTGAAACCTGGACTCCCTGGTATAGAGGGCCTTCAGGCTCGATGGAAATCAGCGGTCCCGCGGTGCACAGCCCCAGGCAGCCAACACCTTTTACCTCGCACCAGCTCTCCAGGCCGCGCCGGCTTACCTCCTTTTCCAGCGCCTCCTTGACCACACCACTCTGGCACGACAGACAACCCGCGGCCACACACACGTTGATACGGTGCTGAAATCCTTCCTGCTTCTCCTTCTCGATCTTTGCTACTTCTTGGAGTTCTTCAAGCGTCATGGCTCTCCCACCTCCCTATTTGCTCCAGGACGGCTGGTGGGTTCATTTTGCCACGCACCTCGCCATCAAACACCACCGCCGGAGCTAAACCGCAGGAACCCATACATCGGGCAGTCACCAGGGATATCTTCCCGTCCGGAGTGGTCTCTCCAGGCGTGATTCCAATGGTCGCCTCGATCCCTTTCAAGATCCCGGATGCGCCCCCGATGTAGCATGCGGTGCCGTTGCAGACCACGCAGGTGTGTTCTCCAGGTGGCTTAAGGCTAAAGAAGTGATAAAAGGTGGCCACTCCGTAAACTCGACTCAATGGAACCTGGAGCGCACCGGCCACGTATTTCAGAGCGTCCAGTTCCAGGAACCCAAAGGACTCCTGCACTGCGTGAAGGGTTTCGATGAGAGCGTGTGGTTCATTGCCGTGAAGGCGCATGGTACGATTTACCAGTCGCCATCGACGATCCTCAGCCGGCTTGGGAGACTCTTGCGTCTTTGCTTCCATAGCTTCTCCCCTCTGTGTGAGATGTTGAGAACATTCATGGTTGGGGCATGCACTTTTCCTAAAATGTGAGCTTCCAAGAGCGGTCTCAAGTTCTGACCGCCTCTGGAAACGATGATCTTCACCCCCAGGGTCTGCTCCTGTTATCGGCGATCAGCTTGTCCATGCCGATCCATCACTTTATCGTTGTTGCCCTGGAGTCCATGCCCAGAACGATAGGCGGCTCAGAACCGACCTCCAGTTTGGGCATCAGCCTCTCAACTACGATACCGCTATTGAGGTGAGCAATTCCTATGCCAAGGTTCGAAAGGCATTTTGGCGAGGCAACCCCTTGAAAATGAAGACAATACTTTGCTATGTGGAAATTCGAATCTCAGAACTCCGGTGTTATACTTTTTGACACGCTGTAAAGAAAAGCGACCTTGCGGAAAACGAGATCAAGAGCGGATTAGATGTGCGTCTGTGGGAATTAGCCACAGGGTAGGCTATGTCAAGCCAGGCAGGCCGGGCCAAGTCCTCCAAGGCAACAACTTGAAAATACAGGCGATAATCTGCTGAGTGGGAATTCGCGTCGATCAGCCTAGAGGTCTGGGGGTGTAGTGATTCTTGACACGTTGTAAAGAAAAGCGACCTTGCAGAAAGCGTTCCGAAGAGCGGACTAGACGCGCGCCTGTGGGAATATGCCACAGTTGGGCTATGTCATGAAACTGGCCCGGTAAGGGCGGTGATGCCCGCCGAGGCCTAAAACCCCCCGTGGCGGCAGTGGGACGGTCTACGTCTCGGAGGACAACCCGGTGGGGACGGACATCCTGCCCGTCCTTCATAGACAGGCAACCCCGCGTTCCGCGCGGGGCTGTCCCACCAATCTGTAGCCTGGGGGTACGTGTTCTGGACGTCGGAACAGGTCAAGACTTTCGGCACACGCCATAGCATTGACAAGTCTGACGCTCCCCTACCCCTCTTTCAATGCCTCTTCTATCGCTGCCCTTGCAAGCAAGCGAGTAGAATCCAAGGTCGGCAATGGGCAATCGTTGGGATCTAGCAGGAGTGGTATCTCGGTGCATCCCATAATCGCTGCGTCGCAGCCTTGATCTTTGAGCTTCTGAATCACCGCATTGAAATACAGACGAGATTTCTCGTGAAATACGCCATAGACAAGTTCGTTGAAGATTATATCGTCTATCCCCTCCCGATCATTCTCGTCCGGAATCTTGCAGGAGAGCCCGAGCTTGTTGAGGGCCTGAGGATAGACCGGTCCTGTCATTAAATACTTGGTTCCTGTGAGCGCCAGAGTCTTATAACGCCTGTTCTTGGCCTCCTTTCCCACAACTTCTGCAATGTGCAGCCAAGGTATGGGAGATCTTGAAATCATTAAATCGAATGCCTCGTGAGCCGTGTTGTCAGGGCAGACGGCAAATTGTGCCCCGATCTGTGCCAATTTTCTCACGGACGAGAGCATCAATTCAGCGACCTGTGCCCAATCTCTGCGTCGAACATGTATCATATACTCACCCAATGAATGCGTGTGCATTGAAACTTCCGGGTGCATGTGTTCGCCCATTGTCGCAGGCGCCTCTTCGCAGAATGTCCGGTAGCAGAGAGCTGCTCCTTCAGCGCTGCAAGCCACTATTCCAACATGTTTGGGCATATTGTCCTCCTCTTAACCCGACGAATATTCTCGGATGTTCACACGGTTTTCAACGATCAGCACCGGGCCTCACGTCATCCAATGAGGCCGGTCAGCCATCCATTGTTTCACCGTGTCGCGGAGCCACCCTTCGAGCCCTCCAGCCACGTAGAACCGGGGCCTCAAGAGATTATCGTGCGGTGAAATCACTCCGCCCTTCCGAGCTGCCTCGGCGAGGGCCGTGTATGGGTAAATCCGAATCCCTACGCTCACTTTCATCATTTCCAAATTGAGGGAATCTGCAAATGCAAGACTCTCCAGCGCTGTTTCCTCGGTTTCGCCGGGCCCACCCAAAAGCAGAAAACCCATTCGTCTTATGCCGTACTTTGCAAGCAGTTCGCTCGTGTGGCGAACGTCCTCCAACTTGAAATGCTTGTTCATGCCGTGCAAAATCATCTCATGGCCGCTCTCGAAGCCCAGGCTCACCTCCGCGCAGCCAGCATTGGCCATAAGGCCGATGAGTTCCTCGTCAACCTTTGCAGGATAGAGGATACATCTCCAGGCAATGTCCAAATCAGCTTCCAGAATCTTCGAGCATAAGTTTTTCGCATAGGAGGGAGGCAAATTGAAAGTATTGTCTACGAAGTAGAAACGGCTGAAGCCAGCTCTGGTGCAGTCGCGAAGCCACTGGATGACAGCTTCAGGAGATCGCTTCCGGAGCAGGCATCCTTCTATGGTGGCTGTGGAGCAATAGCTGCAGTTCATTGGACATCCTCGCCGAGTCTGAACAGGCAGCCAAAACTCATGATCGCTATATCTAGCGGCGGACAGCGAACGGGTATCAGGAAGAGGAAATTCGTCGAGGTCTTTCTCAAACGCCCTCTCTCCGCGTGGTCCGGCCCCGGAAACATAGAGACCAGGCACGCCTGAAAATTCTCTGCCCTCCTCGATCCGCTTCAGTAACTCAATGAAAGCTTTTTCTCCCTCGCCCTGAATTCCCATGTCCGCACCCAGGTATTCCAGCGAACTCTCGGGAAAGATGCTGTACCCCGCTCCACCTAATACGATGGGCGCTTTTGAAAGAGATCTGCAAACGGCTACGGCCTCTCTGACGTCGTCCAAAAGGAATTGCGTGTTCTCCATGCTTTGATCGTCTATATTTCGTACTGATATTCCGATGACATCCGGATTAAATTCATGAATTGCTTCTGCTAGCGTAGCGTTTGGATCTTTCGCCTCCATCAAGTCCACTAGATTGACTTCATGACCTGCCTTCTGTGTGGCCGCGGCCACGCATGCCAGACCCAAAGGCCACGCCAGCATGTTGATTCCTTCTCTGTTCGCGGATATGAGCAGAATTCTCATGACCTAATTCCAACTCCCGCAGCTATAGTTCAAGGCATTATAATTTGCGCCATGCCTGCCGGTCTGTTGCCATAGTAGGAGCATAGTCCCGCGTCCCGCGGGATGCCCCTACGCGAGTTATCACCCTCTTAGGGACCGTTTCAATGCACGGCGGTAGGACCGGCCTCCGTGCCGGTCGTTGATCGACGGCCGGCAGGGACGCCGGCCCTACCGGTCCACCAGAAGCGCTGCCGTCAATTGGGTCACCAAACTTGCGAAACAGAGTACTCAGGCAAATATGCTCTCTCCAGTCACCCTTTACGATTCCTCGTGCCGAATCCGCTTCAGTCCCAAGGACAGGACCATACCGACCAGCGACACCCCAGCCGCCAACAGAAAGGGCCCTGTGAAAGACCGGGTGATGTCTGCCAGATAGCCGCCTACGGCCGGGCCGAGCGCCTGACCTATCCCAAAAAAGAGGGTGATGAATCCCAATCCCGCGGGGGCCAGCCGCGGCCCGAAGTAATCACCGGCGGTGGCAGCCATGATAGTCGGGATGCTCCATGCAGTCAGCCCGAAGATAAGAGCGGAAAGATAGAAGCCCCACGTCACTTGAAATAAGGCAAAGATTGCATAGGAGGTCCCCAGCACGAGGTAGGCAAGGGCCGCGCCGGCCGCACGTCCAAGCTTGTCCGATAGCCCCCCCCAGATGACCCCACAAAAGATGCTCAAGCCTCCCACCACCGCCCAGAGCCAGCCGGCTTCACTCGGGGCCATTTCCATTTCCTTGCAAAGATACGCCGCGAAGAAAGTCATATAAATGATGTAAGAAAAGCCGTACATAAAGTACACCAGGCCCAGGTACCAGACGCTTCCCATCTTGTAGACCCTCCCCCAGTCGAGGGGAGCTACCGTGGTTTTGGGAAGATTGGCGGTTCCCACTTGCTCGCTTGCGCCGACCTGTCCCAGTCCCATATCCTCCGGCCGACTTCGTATCAATAACGCAGCGACGCCGGCAATCACCAGGACCGCACCGCCGAGGTAATACCAGGCAAAACGCCATCCTTCGATACCATAGGCCCCCAGCAGGATAGGAACGACAAGGCCCGCGATCATGGTGCCGCCGCCGATGCCCGCGGAAACGATTCCTGTAGCAAATCCTCTGCGGGCCGCTGCGAACCACGCTGAGCCCAAGGCCATGGCCGGCACGTAAGCCGCTCCATTGCCCAATCCGGTTAGCAGCCTCATGGCAAAGGCGAATTGGAAGGTTTCGGCCAATCCGGTGAGTATCATGGTAATCCCCATGAGGGTGAGGGCCAAGGCGATCACTACACGAGTTCCAAAGCGAGCTGCCAGGAACCCACCTATGATCGCCATCAACAGATAACCCACGAAATTGCCGGTACCCAGAAGTCCCAATTCAGTGTAGTTGAACTGGAGGCCATCCTTCATAGCCGGGAGGATAAGGGTGTAAGACATGCGGCCAAAACCATGGGCCCCGATTGTCACCAAAAGCCCCGTCAGGATGACTACCCAACCGTAGTGGAACTTCCTGTCTGCCATTTCTCGGCTCCTTCAGTATTGCCGGGGTTTGCCGGAAAGTCTGCACCCGTCTAAGTTTCTGCGAGTTTATGTTTAAAGACCAACTCTATATTCCGTGAGTATTTGCTTATCCCGAAGTGACGCCACGCCCCTGGCATTGCAAGGAGTGAAATCCCGCGTTTCGCGGGAAAGCAATCCTGGTTATCTCCCGGGCTTCGCGAGACGGGAGATTGCTTCGCTGCTCTCGCAGTGACAATCTCTGCCCCACATGACTGAATGCTTACTCCTGTCGGGCTGTACGCTTGACAAGACTTTTCGGCCAAAATACTATAAAAGGCTACGGGCTTGAGCAAGAGGCGCCCTTTATCCCACGCACCACGCACACGGGTATTTGAAAACATTCTCTTCCGAACGTCAGCCGGCTTCAGATGAGTTTGTGAAGAGGCATGGGTTAATTTAGCAGAGCCGACAAGCTTGTCAAAAGACAATTTTGCACTATGGACTTCTCAACATTTGGTAAATGGATTGTCTGGCTGGGTCTGGGTCTTGCCGCCGTGGGCGTCATAATCTGGCTGGCGGGCAAAATAGGAGTTCCTTTCGGAAGTCTACCCGGTGATTTCAGAGTGGACCGGCCGGGCTTTTCGTTCCATTTTCCGCTTACAACCGGCATTATTATCAGTATTGTTGTTACCCTGCTGCTGAATATTTTGCTGTGGTTTATCCGGCGATAGGAGGCTGCTCTCCTAGGGAGCTACGATCATGCCTGTAATTGACAAATCGACTTATTCACCGCCAATGCTCTGTTCCAATCGTCACGTTCAGACCATAATGCCCTCCCTGCTCCGGAAAGTCAGTGGCATAAACTACCAACGGGAGCGAATCGACACGCCGGACGGTGACTTCCTGGACCTTGACTGGTCAAAAGTGGGCTCTGGCAGATTGGCAATTGTTCTCCACGGGATGGAAGGTGATTCAGGGCGTCACTACGTTCTGGGGATGGTCAAGGCGCTACACCGTGGAGGTTGGGACGCGGTGGCTCTGAATTTCAGAGGATGCAGCGGCCAGTCCAATAGAAAGGCCCGTTTCTACCACAGCGGCGACACACAGGACCTCCACACCACAGTCTCACACATAATCGCCCAAAACGACTACTCGGACATGGCCCTGATCGGGTTCAGCCTTGGGGGAAACTTGATTTTGAAGTACCTGGGGGAGCAGGCCGGGAACATTCATCCCTTGATCAAGAAAGCCGCGACGTTTTCCGTGCCGTGCGATCTCCGGGCATGTGGAGTCAAGATCACCAAATCCGGGGGCGGGATCTATCTCAAACGATTTCTTCGGCTACTTCATAAGAAAATCAAAATGAAGATGCAGGTCATGCCGGGTAGCATCGATGACAACGGGTACAATCAGATCAAAACCCTGGAGGATTTCGATGACCGTTACACGGCCCCGCTTCACGGGTTTAGGGATGCCCTGGATTACTATGAAAAGAGTTCCTGCGGCCCATTCCTAGCCAACATTTCTATTCCCACCTTGCTGGTCAACTCGGCCGACGATCCTTTCCTTGCCGAATCCGCCTATCCTGTGCAGGAAGCACAAGCCAGCGACAATCTTGTTCTCGAGGTGACTGACTTTGGTGGTCATGTAGGGTTCCTCTCGTTCAATGGGTCAGGCGAGTACTGGTCGGAATCTCGGGCGGTCGGCTTCCTGAACGATTGACAGGGATTCCCGATAAAGCGCAACAATCCGCCGAACATTTTCATGATTTCGTTGCCACCTTGTCCAAATGTCCTTGCCCACAGGACGCGGGATGCTTACGCTTATTGCAAGATCTTGATTGAAGCAAGGGTCAATGGGATGACCCGAGAACTGATATGATTCGGAGGCTGAAATGAACGAAGAGGAAAGAATAGGTTTCGATGTGAAAGGGCGTGAGGAAGAAGGCTATGTGGAAGCTCCCGCAAATTTGCACCAATGCACTTGCGGGGAAGAACATCGGCTCCACATTGCCCTCTCAGAAACAAGGGCTCGTCCGGTTGTGTTCACGCCTGATCACGCCGGCATTAAAAACGCCCGCTGCGCAACTTTCGGGCGGTGCAGATAATAATGGGCTCGGCCCGCGGCTGACACGAAATCAGGCGAGGAGCCCTATTCCGAGGGGGGGGACTTGATACTACTGTCGGCTTTCAAATTTCCTTCTTATACGGTTTCGCCATTATTTCGGGTACGTGGGTGCTACGCCTTCGCGAGCAAGTCGCTTTTTATCTTCCCTCATCTCAGAAGGCTGGTGCCCCCGTGTGCTCTTGTCCCGAACACGGATACCAGAATCTGAGATGCAACGAGTAGATGGCCCTTCGGCAATCCCTGCCGCGTCAAGCCTGGTTTCCAGGTTTTGCCTCCTGACTTTGCTCGCAAAAGGCCTCACCTGGGGACGAGGCGGCCGCGAAACTTGACTAAAACGATTTAGTAATTAACTTATTGGTAATGACCTAGGAATTGATTGCATTTACGGCCTTCCTTCTTGCCTCGGGGGTACAAAGGGGAGGTGGTTGTATGATGGCCAGTTCATTTGCTTTAGCAACCAAACAGACCATCCTCCTGGTAGACGATGACGATCACGTAAGAGACTTGGGGGAGCGAATCCTCAAACGAGCCGGATATGATATTCTGACTGCTGGGAATGGAAAAGAGGCTCTCCAGGTATATACGAAGGAGCATGACACCATTGCGCTGGTGATACTCGATCTTATCATGCCCGAGATGGGGGGCAAAGAATGTCTCGGCCAACTACTGAAGATTGATCCAGAGGCGAAAGTCATTATTTCGACAGGCGCTTCGGCTGACGATGAACTGAAGGAGGCCGTGAAGCCCTACGCAAAGAGTTTAGTCAACAAGCCGTATGAAATCAGCCAGTTGCTTCACGCGGTGCAGGCCGCTTTAGAAGAGAATTGACGGCACTTTGCGTTCGAAGAAGTAAGCTTGGGGACGATTTGCCCCGGTTGCCAAAAGTAATGTCCGATTTGGAAGAACGATTTTTCGAAATCGGTATAAGAGAGACCTGGTGGAAGGCAAATCGGCATCAGCTCTCGTCCAGCACTTGACGAACCTGTCCCAGCAGTTCTTTGAGTCTGAAAGGTTTGCTGACAAAACCCTTTGCGCCGAGTTCCAGGGGCCCTCTCATAGCAGGGTCAGCCGAATACCCGCTGGCTACGAGGACTTTCACGCCGGGATCAATTTTCAGAAGCTCCTTGAGAGATGCCTCGCCGCCCATCTCGGGCATGATCAGGTCCAAAACGACCAGGTCAATTTGTTTTTCCTTTCTTGTAAACAAGTCCAGTGCCTCGATCCCGTTGGCTGCCGTAAGAACCGTGTATCCTGCCTTGCTGAGAATCCGCTGTCCGAGGTCACGCACGAAGGCTTCATCGTCAACCAAGAGAATCGTTTCCGTTCCGAATGCGGGCATGACTCCGGTCATCTCCACTCCCGGGCTCCAAATGTCTCTCAATCGCCGGGAAATAGACATTGAAGGTCGTGCCGCGTCCAACTTCACTGTAACAGGTTATGAAACCCTCATGCTGTCTGACGATTCCGTACACCATAGCAAGGCCAAGGCCGGTCCCTCTTCCCAGTTCTTTGGTTGTGTAAAACGGTTCGAAAATATGCTCAACGGTGGTCTTGTCCATGCCATGGCCCGTGTCCGAAACCGCTAGCAACACGCAATCTCCCGGGCCGGCCCCGACATGAAGCCTACAATATTCATCATCGAGCGTGACATTTCTCGTCTCAATGATGAGCCTGCCCCCATCCGGCATAGCATCACGAGCGTTGACAGCCAGATTCATCAACACCTGTTCCATTTGAATCGGGTCAGCATTGATTTCCGCAAGATCGTCGGACAAATGCATCTGGATATCGATCATCTTGGGAATGGTCCGCTTCAGGAGCTTCTCTACCTGCACTATTCGTCTGTTGAGATCCAGAGGGATAGGCTTTGGCTCCACCTTCCGGCTGAATGTGAGCAATCTCTGCACGAGTTCGGCCCCGTTCTTAGCCGCCTGAAGTATTCTGGAGAGATCTGCGTATTCCGGGTCGTCTTCCTCTCTTTCAGCGAGCAGCAATTCCGAGTAACCGAGAGTCACCTGGAGCAAGTTGTTGAAGTCGTGTGCAATTCCTCCTGCAAGCGTCCCGATGGCCTCCATCTTTTGCGCCTGAAGAAGTTGGCTGGAAAGTGCAAGGTGCTCGGTTACATCGCGCTTTACAGCCACAAAGCTTACGATCGTACCACTTGAGTCGCGTACCGGCGAAATAGTGGCTTCTTCATGATAGAGGCTTCCATCCTTCTTTCTATTGATAAATCGGCCTGACCATACATCCCCTCGTCTTGATCGTGTCCCAGAGATTCCGGTAGAACTTCTCATCATGCTCGCCGCTCTTCAGCAGCCCTGGATCCTGACCAAGAGCTTCCTCCCGTGTGTACCCCGTAATCCTCTCGAACGCGGGATTCACGTATTGAATAATCCCTTTGGTATCAGTAATAACGATCGCTTCAGCCGCCTGTTCGACCGCTGTCGCTAAACGCCTCTGGACTTCCTCCGAACGCTTTGGTTTTGAGATGTCCCTGACCCACACTTGCACACCCGGCTCACCCTTCACGGTCACTGATCTTGCGCTAACCTCTCCCTCGAACGATGTTCCGTCCTTCCGCTGCAACTTGACTTCGTATTGTGAAACGACTTCTTCTCCTCGCATTCGAGCGGCAGCTCTCTCGCGTGTGATTTCCTGGTAATCCGGATGATAAACTACCCAGTGATCCAGGCCTTCCAGTTCTCCCACAGAATAGCCCAGCATCTGGTGCAGTCGTAGACTCGCAAATATTATCTTAAAGCCTTGTTGGACGAATACGCCGTCAAAACTCTCTTCCACAAGGGTGCGGTACCACTCTTCACTTTCTGCCAGTGCCTCCTGCATCCGCGCACGTTCAGTGATGTCGGTCATGAATACGAGCGCTGCGGGCCGTCCTGCCCAAGAGATCATGGTCGAATCAATCTCAACGGATCTCGCTGTTTCATCTTTGCGCAATATCTTGTAGGAATAGCGGCTCGGTAACTCCTCTCCTTGCATTCTTCTAGTGTGCCGCGAAAGCACCAGCTCCCTGTCTTCGGGATGAATGAATTCTGCTATCGGTTTGGAGAGCAATTCTTCCTGGGAATACCCCCAGAGTTCAACGGCCTTCGGATTAACAAATCGATGCATTCCGTCCTGAGCTATAAGAATTGCCTCCTGAGCCTTGTCCACGACCAGCCGGTATTTTTCTTCGGACTCCCGCAGTGCCTTTTCAGCCAGCTTACGCTCGGTTTCATCACTGAATACGGCCACGATTTCGCCCGAAGGCAGTTTATAAACGAAATTCTCCACCCATATTTCAATCCTTGCATCCTGATACTTGTTCACAGGATGATGGGCAGGATCTCCTGTCCGCCAGGTCTTCTGCAGTACCTCGAAGAGACCCAGTTCTTTTGCACCTGGAAAGACATCCGAAATCCGTTTCCCGATGACCTGGTCTCGTGACAATCCACTTACAATCTCAGCCGCCTTGTTCAAATCGACAATGACGAAGTCCTCGCCGTTGTCTACGTTGCCTCGTATATAGCGACCCCATTTCTCATGTTTTCAAAAAGCGCTCTGTATCGGGCTTCATTTTCGGTTATCGCTTGTTCGGCATACTTGCGTTCGCTTATGTCAAGATACGTCCCGGTCATTCGTGCCGCTCGGCCGTCCTGGTCACGTTCCACGACTTTGCCCCGGGAAAGAATCCATTTCCATTCACCCGACTTGGTCCTGATTCGGGTACTCGTCTTCATAATAATCTGTACAGCCCTGCCAGGTAGTTAGTCACGTTTTCCAGAACTCTAGGGCTGTCTTCAGGATCTAGAAGGCTCCTCCAAAAATCAAAGTTTGGCTCAATCTCGTCAAGCGAATATCCTATGATCTCCGCGGAACGTTGATTCACAACGGCTTTGCCGCTTTGAACATCCCAGTCATATAGGCCCAGATCCGCTCCCCATAAGGCGAGTTCGAGCCTCTGCTCACTTGCTCGGAGCGAATCCTCAGACTGTTTTCTCTCCGTTATGTCGGAAATGGCGACGATTACCCCTTCGGCTAGATCAGAGGGATTCAGGGCCTTTGTTCTCACGAGACCGTAGAAGGTGGAACCGTCTTTTCTCCTGAACTGTGCGTCCGCTTCCGTAACTTCGCCTGTTGAGGGCTTCTCGAAAAGCAATGCCCCTACCCGTTCATATTCTTCTTGGGACGGATACACGATTCTGGTATTTTGCCCGACGCATTCACGATCATCCTCAAATCCGAACATCCTTAACCAGGCGTCATTCACCCACTGGATCTCCCGACCATGGCTCAAGCTTATCCCCGCTGGAGAAGCCGCCAAAATACTCCTCAACATCCGCTCGTTCTCATCCAGAAGACTGATGATCCGTGAAACATTCTCCTGGAGCAATCGCAGCTTCTCTTCGCTCTCGCCAGGGGCCTTTTCCGTACACAAGGGTTTCGCTTCCGATTCTTCCAGTTCAGCGATCCTGCCGCGGAGCTGAATTAATTCGTTGAGGAGTTGTTCCTTGGATTTGTCTTCATCTTTCATAGTCGCGACTCCGTCGAGAGTGCTACCGTATGAGGATTCTTGACGATAGGGCAGAATGGTTCCTATCTAGAATACCAAGTCTACCTCATCTTAGACAGTTGGGAAAACGAAAGTTCGTGATATGAACGAGATACCGTTGCAGCGTCGGCTCCTTGGCACCCCACGATGATCTGGCACCGCAGCATCCCCTGCTGCTGTCTTGTCGAATAATCTTGGGGCACACACTTCGTCCCGTGCTAGAATCCGGATCATGACATCAGAAATTGCAGCTGAGGTCAACCAATCGACAAGTGCGGATATTAAGGCGCTGGGCAGAATGCCAAAAGGAGGGAAACATGGGTACTGTTGTTCACACGTGCAGAAGCAGGATCGTCAGGGAGGAAGGGCCTACGAGAAAGGCCATTATCGAAGGCTTCCCTGGTGAAGTTCGCTACGGGGTCCACGGTGGCATCAAGAAATTCTACGGGATCGAACCCCGTGAAGAACACGCGGCCACGCTGGACCATATCGTGACCGCTGTAGCTGCCTGAATGACCGGCACTCTGGCCAGGGTCCTGGCCGAAAAGCAAATTGATACGCCACAAGAAAACTATTGGGTGGATGCGGAAGGCGACATCGAGAACGTGAACAACGTGCTAAAGATCACCAATATTAGAGTCAAATACCATTTGAAGGTCCCGACAGGCAAGGTGGATGCCGCAAAAGAGGCCCTTGCAACTTATCTCGTGCGCTGTCCGGCTGCCCAGAGCGTGATTGGCTGCATTGATATTCAGGACGACGCAGTAATCGAGGAACTGGCCTGACGCGGGTTTTCCGTTAAAGGCTGTCTGCGCTCAAATCCTGGTCGTCCTCGGCATTTTGCTGTCCGCTGTAGCGACGTATAAGCTTCACCCCGAGACTGAGGGCCTTTTTGTTCAGTTCTTCGGTCCCTTGCGGCACTCGGCTCAGGAGTGACCTTTCCAGCGAGCGTCTCGTGACGATCCCCGTCAATTCCGAGATAGCTCCTAACGCCACTACGTTAGCCACCATGATCTTCTTGAGTTTGTCCCGAGCTATTGCAGTGAAAGGTAAAGCAATGGCCCGGCTGGTAGGAGGGTGGGTGACAAGATCGCCGTCCACCAGGATCCACGCTGTGGGTCTTAGGTCCCAGCAATAGGTGTCGCAAGCCTCCTGGTTGAGGGTCAGCAGAAGATCCACCTGAGTGCACAGCGGGTAATCGATGGGAGTATCGCTGATGATGACCTCGGCCTTGCTGGTACCCCCGCGTGCCTCGGGGCCGTACAGACTGGACCATAGCTACTTCTCGTCCATCGTAAATCCCCGCGGCTTCAGCCAGCACCAGACCGGCCAATATCAGTCCTTGGCCCCCCGAGCCTGCAAGGCGGACCTCTATACGCGAGAAAGGCAACGGAGCGAGCGCCTTGTGCCTCATATTTTCCCCTCCGCACGCCATTTAGCAGCGGTCTCACACGCACCCCGATAAGAATCGAGATACGTCGGGAGTTCTCGGTCCACCAGCACCCCAATGGGAAAGCGCCCGCTACGCTCTGATTCACTCATCTTTTCCCAGCGATCAACCGGCACGCCGGATACCCTGAATTGCTTCATCATCTCCACGTTCGAGCCCAATCGGTTCTGCCGCCCGAAATTGGTATAGCAGGGGGACAGTACCTCCACAACGCTGAACCCCCGTTTGTTTACTGCCTGTACCAGGAGTTTGTCCATCCGGTCTACATGATAAACCGTCGTGCGGGCTACGAATACCGCCCCCGCGGTGGCACACAGGGCACTGATGTCAAAGGAGGGTTCGATGGTTCCGTACCAAGCGGTAGTCGCCTTGGCGCCCAATGGAGTGGTAGGGCTATATTGGCCCCCGGTCATGCCGTAGGTCTGATTGTTGACTACAATTGCGACTATGTCTACGTTGCGGCGAGCCGCGTGAATAAGGTGGTTCCCGCCGATGGCCATGGCATCACCATCCCCCATGACGGTCACGACCGTGAGTTCCGGCTTTGCCAGCTTAATGCCGGTGGCAAATGTGAGCGCCCGACCATGTGTAGTGTGGACGCTGCCCACGTCCACGTATACCGGCAATCTGCCTGCACATCCGATACCGGAAACCAGAACTACCTGATCCTTGCTCAGGCCACTCTGCACGAACGCCCTGACAAGCGAACCCAACAGTATTCCAAGGCCGCATCCGGGGCACCAGACATGGGGAAATTTCTTGTCATGGCGCAGCCAATCGTAGACCACGCTTCTGTTTGGTTGGGGAGTCATTTTAATTCTCGCATGCGGTTGAGTATCTCCTCTGGAGTAATCATGGTTCCATCAACTTTGTTCAGCCCCAGCACGCTGGTGCGGCCGTCGTTTACCCGAAGGACCTCTCGCCTGATCTGGCCCAAGTTGAGTTCAGCCACCAGCGCTGCTTTCTTGCCCGTAAGCGCCTCTGAAACCGCCCGCCGTGGAAACGGCCACAGCGACACAAGCTGCAAGAGCCCGAGCTTGAGTCCGCGTTCTCGGCCCAGGCGGACCGCGGCTTGCGCGGCCCTCGCGACGCATCCGTAGGCGATGATCACCAGTTCAGCATCCTCGAGTTGGAACTGCTTTACCATCTCCAAATATGCGAATTGACGGCTGACCTTAGCGAACAGCCTGGTGTAAAACGGTGCGGCCTCATCTTGCCTTCTGGTGGGGAATCCTCGCTCGTCGTGAGTCAGACCGGTTACGTGATAACGGTACCCCTCCCCGAGGTCTGCCAGGCGCGGAATGAGGCTTCCGTCGGTCTTGTACGGCACGTACCATTCCGGCGGCACAGTAGGACGGCGACGGTTGATGACCTCTATTTCGTCGGACCCTGGCAGGACGACCTTCTCTCGCGTGTGGGCCACCATTTCGTCAGCCAGTAGGATCACCGGTGTGCGGAATCGCTCCGCGTGGTTGAATGCGGTTACGGCGACATCGAAGCACTCAGCCACCGTAGCTGGACAGAGCACTATGGCCGGGTGGTCTCCATGAGTGCCCCAGCGTGCCTGCTGCACGTCACCTTGAGCCACGTTGGTGGGCATGCCGGTTGATGGCCCAAGACGCATGACGTTTACCACCACCACCGGCACCTCTGCTATGCATGCATAACCAAGGTTTTCCTGCATCAGAGAGAAGCCGGGGCCACTGGTCGCGGTCATGGCTTTGCGTCCGGCCAGACTTGCGCCGATACACGCTGCCCAGCGACGCGATCTCATCCTCCATTTGGATGAAAATGTCGCCGCGAACGGGCAATTCGACGCTCATCAGTTCCATGATCTCACTGGACGGGGTTATGGGATATCCCGCGTAGAAGTTGCAGCCTGCTGCCAGAGCCCCTTGAACTATAGCCTCGTTACCCTGGAGGAGGCGGCCACGATTCTTACTCATCGGCTTCCTCCTCGTGCTTGGGCGTGGAGCGAGGCGCTCCGGACTGTGCTGAGGGCTCACCGGCGAACCTTCCGTGCCGGGCGAGGGACCTGTCGATGCACGCTGAGCCACGCTCGAGGGAGCCTCTTCCCCAACGGTGATCGCGAAATCCGGGCAGAGCTTTTCACAAAGGTGACAGGAGATACAGCTCTCTGGTTTGGCTACGTAAGGATAACCCCATTCGTCCGTTTCGAGGGTTTGCTTCGGGCAGAATGCAACGCAGTTGCCGCACCGTTTGCACCAGGCGGGATAAAAACTTATGTTGGAACGGGCTTTCTTTGCTTTGACAGGCTTATCTTTTCTTGCGGACATGTCTCTTTTTTCTCACAGTATCATAATGGGCACTGTCCAGAGCTTTTGCAAACGTTCAATACAATCGGTCACCGCTGAGATCGCAGAGAATTCTGCTTTCTCTGCCGTCTCAGCGCACTCTGCGGTGAGTCATCACATCCCCAAGAATGCTTTCCGTATCTCATCTGATCGGAGCAGTTCCGATGCGGGTCCCTGCCTGGTGATCCGGCCGGTTTGTATTATGTATGCACGATCGGAGATTTCCAGGGCTTCCCGTACGTTTTGTTCCACGAGGAGGATGGTCAGACCCTGCTCTTTCAGTCTTCGCACCGTGTCCAGGACCTCATCAACAAGAACCGGGGCGAGGCCGAGAGACGGCTCATCCAGCATCAGAATCTTGGGATTGCTCATCAACCCGCGGCCGATGGCCACCATCTGCTGTTCGCCGCCGGACATGGTTGCTGTAGGTTGCGTTCTGCGATGCCTCAGGGCCGGGAACATGTTGTAGACAAATTCCAAATTCGCCTGTTTTTGATCTTCATCCTTCAGAATGTAAGCGCCCAGGAGGAGGTTCTCCTCCACGGACAGGGGTTTGAACAGTTTCCGATCCTCAGGCACGTAGATAACGCCCATTCTGACAATATCTTCCGTGCGCAGGGCCTGGATTTCTTTACCTTCGAAAGTTATCCGTCCGGCGTACGGCGGCTGGGCCGCCATGATGGCCTTGAGGAGAGTAGACTTTCCCGCTCCATTTGCCCCCACGACAGAAACCGTCTCCTGTGGAAAAACATCAAGGCTTATGCCCTGAACCACCGGGACGCTCCCATAGCGGACTTTGACATCTTCCAGCTTCAGGATTGGTGGTATCATGCTTGCGTTCAAGTCAGTCCTCGAGTCATCGTTAGACCAGATACTCTGAGACAGGCGTTTCGACTCCGAATGTGACCCCATAGGGGTCAATGATTAGCCCGGCAATTCATCCCCGGGTGACCGATGGCAATCGTTCGTCCCCTCTCCGAAGGGAGGCTGAAGGATTCTCGTTAGGTCCCCCTTCATTCCCGGCGATAAAGCGCCGGGCTACTATCGGGATGTCCCTTTGGACTGAGCTTATTTTAACGCCATGCTCCGAACCCCTCCCGTCGGTGCGATCTCCCGCACTGCGAGAGCACGGTGAGGGGGATCTTGCTGAGGTCATTATCTGCGAGCTGCGCTGTAGAGATTGCTCGACTGTGCTCCGTCAGTGCTCGGCCACATAGCGCTCTCCCAGATATGCCTTAATCACCTCGGGTCGCTGCACGATGTCTGACGGCTGCTCCTTCCGCGATAAGTTGCCCGCAATCCAGGACCAGCACACGCTGGGACAGCTTCATGACCAGTTCCATAACGTGTTCGACGAGCATCACGGTGATTCCCAAATCCCGGTGCACCCAACGGATGACTTCAATCATCTGCTCGATTTCAGTACCGATTCAACCCCGCGGCCACTTCGTCCAGGAGGAGCAGTACCGGATCAATGGCCAACGCCGTGGCCATAGCCACCCGTTTCTGAGCTGCCACCGGAAGATTGGCCAATCGTTCACCGGCCAGATCGGCCAGGTTCATGTTCTCCATAAGGCCCTCGGCCTTGGCTCTGGCCTTCAGGCGGGAACTGGTCCTCAGAAAGCTCCCCACCATAATGTTTTCCATCACATTCAGGTCGCCTGTGGCCACATATACCTGGAACGTCCTAGCCAGCCCCAGCCGGGCCATGTCATACGGTTTCAACCCGGTAACATCTTTGTCCCGAAAGAATATCCTGCCCGCAGTGGGGGTGTAAAGGCCGGCCAGGCAGTTAAAGAGCGTAGATTTGCCCGCGCCGTTGGGGCCTATGAGGCCGACCATTTCCCCTTCAGCCACCTGAAACGAAATGTCCCAGTTTGCCCGCAACCCGCCAAAACTCATCCCCAAACCCTGGACCTTGAGAAGAGCCATCACACCCTCCGCCTCTGTCGCAATCGGGTGATCAGACCCCAGACGCCCCGCGGCTCAAACGCGGCTACCAGCATGATAATGGTCGAGTAGATAATCAGGTCCAGCCCCACCAGACCGGCCCTGGCCCCGAACCACGCGCCAAGATAGTTCTTCATCGGCACCAGAATGGCCGCGCCCAGGATCGGCCCCCACAAGCTCCCCGCGCCTCCCAGCATAGCCATTAAGGCTATCAGGACCGACAAATCCAGACTCATGGTGTCTTCGGGTTCGATATTGAAATTGTAACACGCGTGGAAAGACCCAACAGCGGCCACAAAAGCCGTGGCAGTCGCGTAGGCCTTGATCTTGGCCCAATGGGCGTCGATCCCGAGACTTCGGGCAACCTCCTCATTGTCCCGCAGGCAACGCAGTTGGAACCCGATGCGGCTTTTACGGAACCAATTCAGGTAAAACAGGCCGACAAAAAAGAAGGCCAGAATAATGTAATAGTAGTAATAGTCCTGCCGAAACTGGATGTAGAGGAAGTTCGGCATATCTCCTCGGAGAGGAATCTTCAGGCCCCTTGCACCGCCTATGAACGACCAGGACTCGAACAGGTCTTTGAGGATCAAGGAAGTGGCAATGGTAGCGATGGCAAAGTAGTGACCCTTCAGCCGGAATAACGGATAGCCTATAATGAAACTCCAGCAGATGGCCAGAGCCATTCCGATGGGGAGCGACACCCAGAAAGGCACATCCCAGCGGATCATCATCACAGCCGTGGTGTAAGCCCCGATGCCTACGTACTGGGCCTTGCCCAAATCCACCTGGCCGCCGTACCCGCCAATGGTGTTCCAGCCCATGCCGTAAACCGAGAACATGAGAAACTGAATCATGGTGGCCATTGCAAAGCTGGAGTGAGGCAAGGCAGGGAAAACGAGCAGAAAGACAGCGACGGTCCTGGCCACCCATAGATCGGTCCTGGGGAAATCCGAGAAATCAAAAGCGCTTTTCAGTACTTCCAACCGAAGAGACCCCGTGGCTTGAAGACCATGATTAGGAAGAAGGCCAAGTACACAAAGGAGTATTTGAACTGGTGAAGCTGACCGCCCTTCAGACATTCGATCCCTATGCACGTGCTCAGGGCGTCCCACATCGGGGCCACATTGATCATGAGCCCAACAATCAAGCCGGCGACCGCCGCGCCGGGTATGGACCCGAAACCGCCTAGGGCCACTGTGGTAAAGGCGATCATGGTGAACAGCAGGCCAACGTTAGGATCCACCGGCCAGAAATTTACCAGCAACGCCCCGGCAACGCCCACCGTAAGGCCTCCCAGACCCCACGCAAGGGCGTTCATCCTGTCGGTGGGTACGCCCATGTACCGCGCGGCTTGGGCATCCAAGGCAGTGGCTGTAAGGGCCTTGCCCATCTTGGTCCGGTTCATCAACCACCATGTACCGGCAAAGGCTGCCAGCGAGAGACCCCCCGCTGCAAGCTTGGTAAGCTCGATAACGATGCCGGGACCGATGACAAATGACTTTCCCACAAGAATGCCCTGGTGCACGCTGCGGGGGTCAGCTCCCATGACCATCAAGGCCAAGTTGCGCAAGAAGAGCATCAACCCGAATGTGCCAAAGAGTTGTGCTACCACGGGACCGCGCAAGAGAAAGCGTACCAGCCCGTAATAACAGGCGATCCCAAGCAGGAAGCCGACAACCGCAGCTACCGGCAAACCGAACAGGGGGTCAACATGCAGCCCTGTGGCGGTAAGCAAGCCGCAGTACATACCTATCATCAAGAATTCGCCGTGGGCGAAATTCACAATGTCCATGACGCCGAAGATGATGGTCAAGCCCAATGCCACTAGCCCAAAGACCATGCCCATCATCAGTCCGGCCACCACCGCCCTGGCAATCTGAGTGAAGAAGTCTTCCATGGGTGTCCTAACGGCACCGTTTCACAGGTATGGCTCCATTGCTTAGTAGGACCGGCATCTTGCCGGTCATTCATTCTTCCCGCTGACCGGCAAGATGCCGGTCCAGCGGGAATACCTCCACGAACTTGCGAACTAAAGGCCTACGCTTGCGATAACCGGTCGGTCTTACCACCCCTTGATGGGGTAGATCATGTCGGCTGTAGCCAGGTCAAATGGATAGACTATTTCCAGGGTCATCTTGCCGTCTTTCCCTTTTTGGTACTGCCCGATCATGCCCGTTCCCAGTTCATTCTGACCGATATCCGGCCCGCTCGTGGAGAACTTGATCCCTTTCCAGGGTACAATCAGTTCCGCAGGCTCGATTTTGATTTCGTTGGCCGCCTTCTGGATCGCTTCCGGCTTAGTGGAACCGGCCTTTTCCAGAATATAAACCCAGGCTTGGGTAGCCGTAAATGATCTAGCCGAAGCGCCGCTCAGATCTCTTCCAGTCTTGGCTTTGTACAGGTCGTTCACCTGTTTGGACACCTTCTTGACCTCGCCGACCCTGGGGCTGAAGACGGTACGGGTAAGTATTCCCACCACGTCATCGCCAAGGCTGGAGACGAACTCCGGGCTTTCAAAGCCAGCGTCCTGGCCCCAGATAACCTTAGGCTTGGCCTTGTTGGACTTGAGCGTCTTGATCATCAAGATGGCGTCCGCTCCGTACCCGGCAAAGAGCATCGTGGCCGGCTTCGGGGCGAGAAGGCTCTGAACTTCCGAAGAGAGGTCTGGGGCCTTGGCCGCGTAAAGCAGACTGACCTGAGGGTCAAAACCATGGGCCTTTCCCAGTTCCTTGATGGCCGCCTCCACGTTGGAGCCCCATTCAGTCTTCTCGCAGGCTGCAACAATCGGGAGGAGTTCTTTCTTGTCCATGGCCTTGACGCCCTTTACCTTGCCCTGTGTCAACCCCTCCAGAAATACGAATAGATCGTTGGTGAAAGTGGTGTCGTGAGGAGTGGTGCGCCAAAACCACTTGAGACCTTCTTTGGTAAGCGCCGGGCTGGTCGAGGATTCGTTAATAATAGGGATGCCGTAGCGCTCTGCCACTGCTGCGACGGTCTTGGTGACCGCGGAATGATAAGCACCCATCAGGCCGACAACTTTGTCGTCCTGAATAAGCTTTTTGGCGAGGTCCGCGCCCAGTTGCGGGTTACCTTGATGGTCCTGAATGATGAGCTTGATCTTGGCCCCTCCAAGAGCCTTGATGCCTCCATTCTTGGCCATTGCCATGTCCAGATCTGCCTTGACGTTGTTTGCGATCTCCACGGCAAGCTCTGCCCCGTCTCGCAACTCTCTCCCTTCTGCGGCTGCGCCGCCGGTCAAAGGATAGAGCACTCCAATCTTGATTTCCTCTGCCGCTAGAGCCGGGACGGCCAAAGCCAGGGCCAGCAGCAGCACAATGATGAATGATTTGCGCGGCATGATTGTTCCTCCCTCCTAGGTAACTGGAAAAGTAACTCTGACAGACCCCAACCATTCGTTTTCATTGACTGTAGGTGACCAAACCGCAAAGTGTCAAGGCATTTTGTATCGAAACCGCGACCAGTCAGGCATGATCAGACTCCTCCAGCGTGGAGGTTGGAAAATCATTAAAGCTTTACACAAGACCTGTCTTTGTGTGATTATTTGTCTGGCAGGAGTCTGGTCGGGAATGTGGCTACAAACGTGGTTCCTTCTCCTGGTCTGGACCTGAAGGTAATGTTTCCTCCATGCTCCTTCAAAATCTTCTGCGTTACCATGAGGCCCAGCCCGGTGCCCTTGTCGCCCTTGGAGGTAAAGAAGTCCTCGAACACATGGGTCTTCAGGTCCTTGTCGATTCCGATGCCGTTGTCCGCAACCTCTAGCACAATGGAACCATCGCGGCCCTTGCGTGTTCTTATTTCCACGAGGTGCTCGTCCTTCCACACGTCAATCTTGCACGCGTCCATGGCATTGGTGACAAGGTTTGACAGGACGGTGTGAAAGCCTTCCGGATCAATCACGGCATCTCTGACCTTGTCATCCAGGTCAAGCCTGATTTCGATGGCATAGCTGGCAGCCATGTCTTTGAAAAGCTTGTAAACTTCCCGCGCGATCTCGTTGGGTTTGATCTTCTGAAGATTAGGCTCCCGCTCTTTGGAGCAATAGAGGATGTCTTTTACGATGTGCGCGATCTTGTCGAAGTTCAGGAGGACCATTTCCCAGCCGTCTTTGACCTCGTCTTGCTTCTTGTCCTCTAAACCTTTGTTGACTACATAGATCCCACCTTCCAGGCCCATCATTATGTTCTTGATGCTGTGCGCCATACCCGCGACTGTCTGCCCCAGGAGTATTAGTTGTTTCTGTATGTCCTTCACGGATGTGATGTTTACCGCGGTCTCGATTACCGAAGCGATCTCCCCGTTATCATCACGCACCGGAGACGAATGGATGATGACGTTGACCCTGGAGCCGCTGTTGGTGGTCAACATCATCTCCTTGCTGTGGATCTCACCGTCCGCGAACGTCTTTTCAACCGGGCAGTCGGAGCATTTGGCTCTGTCAATTCTGTAGAGTTCGTAGCAAGTCTTTGCTTGAGGTGAGTCGAAATCCCTGCGGCATAAACTATTCATCCACAAGACGTTAAGGTCCCGGTCCTGAAGCGTCACGAAGCAGGGAAGTGAATCGAGTAGTCTCCCGAATTGGTGATTGCCGGGATCATTCATCATGCTGCCAGGCTGCAAGCGAGTCAACTTCGAACTTTTCTAAAGGGGGGAATAAGGGGGAATTTCAACCCCGCGTCCTCCGGGGTTGGACCAACATCCCCCTGCTCCCCTGTAAAAAAAGGCAGGACGCGCTACTTTAAGAGTGATGCATACTATCTCCCAATAGTTTTTTTGATGGCATACAATAGCGCTTCCCGATCAACAGGCTTCTCGAAGACCGCGACCGGTTTTGACACGGCCAGGTGACGGCCCGGTATTCCGCTGATGACGATCACCGGGATATCCTTGAATTCTTTGTCTTTCGTCATGTTCCGATAGAAACGAGTGCCTGTTTCATTAGGCATCTGCAGATCCAGGGTCACGAGATCGGGCCTCTCTCTTTTGAGCACCTCGAATGCTTCCTCCCCATCCGCAGCCGAGCACGTTTCATACCCGCAATCCTGCAGAAAAATGGTTAGGTACTTTACTAGGTGCGGTTCGTCATCAATAACGAGGATTTTCTTGGGCATGACTGCCTCCTTTGAAACCCGCTCAGTGCTTTTCAGGTTCGAAATCCGGGTGGTCGTAAAGTATGGGCATCCGGTTCATGATCCACCGAAAGGTGAGGATACCTATCGTAACTACTGTTACGGTAAGGACTATCTCCATCCAGTGGGGCACGTACCTGTCCTGCCAGGAAAGATGCCAGTTAAAGGCGATAATTGAGTGATTGAGCCTGTTCAAAATGATTCCGATCACCGCTACGATAGCCCAGCCTCGCACCATGCGAGCACGGTTGTTCTGCACCGCATACATCAGAGCCATCGCGGGAATCAACACAAATCCGATGATCTCCACAAGATACCAGTACCCATATGCGGTGTCCAGGTAATGCCAGTTGTTTCCGTGGGCCAGTCCTATTACCTTCATGAAAAAGTAAGCGAAGAGCGTAACTGAAGTTGCTTTGCCTAGGCCGAGTGTTACTCGATTCAGGTGCTCTGGATCGGGATTCTTTATTTGATGCGTAAAAATGCGGTGCGATGCCATGCTCTCTATGATGGTCATGGCAAGACCCCCAACAATTGCGGACATGAAGAACCACAGCGGGATGTATTCAGAATACCACAGTGGGTGCAGTTTCTCCGGCATCAGGAGGAAGATAGACCCTAGGGCGGACTGATGCAACATTGAAAGGCAAACTCCGAAAATAGTAGCGCCGAGAGTCGCCTTCAGGAACATCTTCCGAGCCTTTTTCATGTTCAACCACTCAAAGATAGCTGGACACCATTCCACTAGCTGACAGGTAAGGTAGAGGGCAACGTGCCATGCCACGAGGAACAATACCGAATTCACGCCCCAGGAGACCACCATGGGATAAGGTAACCGGTAATACCTTCCTAAGTCGAAAGTCAGAGCGATGATGGCGAAGAGATAACCAAGGAACCCTGTGAGCACCGCGGGCCTGAACAGGAATCCGTAATCTTTCATCCCGAAGAGATGAACAGCGGTGCCTATAACAAAGCCACCAGCCGCCAGAGCCACGCCACAGAGCATGTCGAAGCCGATCCAGATGCCCCACGGATTATTGTCCGAAAGATTGGTGGAAGGTCCCAGCCCGTACAGCAACCGATACATGATCACCGGTATTCCGATGGCCAGGATAAAGGCCGCAACAGCATTGAACGGCGTGTAATTGCTCCTGAGATACTCTTTCCACGGCATGCCCAGGAATAGCTTTTCCTGAATCCAGGTGGGCTTGAAGTCGGTCGTGGCAGTGGTGGCGTCCATTATTTGCCCTCCTTCTTCTGCTCAAGAGCTTTCTTGATCTCTTCTTGCTCCAGTTGATCCCTGCGCTTCTTGAAACTGTAGACCCCCATAGCCAGTGCCGGAATAGCGATGAACACCGGCGACACCAGCGACAAGAAAGGCTTGCTCAACGTCGGTATCGGCACAGTCCCGAGATCAGTCCTGAAGCCTATCATGTTAAACGGTACCCCGGACAGATAGAGCCAACTGGTCCCCCCTACTTCCGATTCCCCGTACACGTGATTCACATATCTTCCGGAATTGTCCCTGATTTTTTTGTGGGCCAGGTCTATAAGATCGGTTCTTTTCCCGAACGTCATGGTTTCCACGGGACATATTCCGACGCACGCGGGCACGCCTCCCTCCTTGGAAATCCTATCGAAACAGAAATTGCATTTGGTGACTTCCGGAGTAAAGGCATTGTCGTACTGGTAAGCCGGAATGTCGAACGGGCATGCGGCCATGCAGTACCTGCAGCCTACACACAAAGACGCGTCGTACGTTACCGCTCCTTCGGGCCGCTTGGTGAAGGCTTTAACAAAGCATGAGGAAGCACAACCGGGCTCGTAGCAATGCATGCACTGCTTTTTCACGTAAATGGGCCTTGAAGAATCCCGTGGGTTGTCGAACCGGTTCACCACAGTGAATGTATCGGCGTGCGTGCGCCTGAGCCCCTGGAATACCCCTTGATCTTTCTCGTATTCTTTCAAAGGCTTTTGGTTGGGCAACTTGTTCCATTCTTTGCAAGCCCATTCACAACGCCGGCACCCGATGCAGACGGTCGTGTCCACCAGGACTCCGAACTGGTCAGGGTAACCTGGTAGAACGTCCCCATCGGCCGATACCGAATCGGGAACACCCAACACGGTTGCGATTCCGGCGCCTGCCAGTACTCGTAAGAAGGTTCTTCTGTCAGTGTCCATATCGACCCTCTCCTGTTGTCGATTCGTGCGTTCCGCGCCTGGCCCGGTTGTGACCTGTCATTTCTTTTCCTTGTAAGTAAGAAACCGCCAGAAAGAGATGAATACGAAGAGGTAAACAATGACGACAAGGTATTCCATCCCTTTGGTCAGAGTGTAAAATTCATGGAGTATGTGAGGCATCTTTTCCTCCTTTTTCGATCGCACGGCCGTGGACCGAATCAGTGGTTCTTCCCGAGCCTGAGGATAGCGGCTTCGGCATTCTTGACAGCGTCTTTTTCCGGATGACACTTGGAGCATTCCAGCGCGACGGGTTTTTGCTTCATGGCTTCATGACACCCAATGCATTGGCGATGGTATGCGCCCAGGATTCCGGGTTTGCCTAGTGCTCGCGGATCGAAGGGTCGGCTGTGACACGTACTGCAGGTCGGAACCTTTTTTGCCTGCGCAGCAGCGGGATCTGTTTTGTGGTGGCAGCCGGAGCACAAGGGTTCATCGCCTACGCCCGCATGAAAAACCCTCGCCAGCGAACTCTCATTCGAGATCTTCGTGAGTTTTGCAATAATCTTTTGGTGGGGAAAGTCGGCGGGTTTGAACTCCTTCTCGAGTATCTTGATCTGCAGCTTCTCCGGAACCTTGTCCTTGTCGAAAACGAGCGAAGCCGGGGCCGCATCGATGGGCTTGCCTTCAGACGGACCTCTATGACAGACGTGACACGCCGATTTTGGAGCTTCCTCGCGGGCCACTTTGTGACACCCCTGGCATTTTGTGTCTTGCTTGGCCGTATCGTGACATCCCACGCAGGCTTGCTGCGCAGTCGCTTTGTGGAAAGCCCTCTCAAAGGTCACGCCGCCGCCCTTCTTCGTGTCTCCTTGCGGAGTATGGCAGTTCGAACATTTCTCCAGGGAATTATGATGACAACTGTTGCAGAATTGGGCTCTAGGCTCGTGCGCTTTGTGGTTGTAGGGGACCAATTTCATCCTCGGCAATGAGGCGTCTTGTCCTGAAACAGTCTGAATATCGTGAGATGGAATCTCCTTATCAGCTTTCAGTGAGAGGTCCATCACGTCTTTTTGACCGCGAACCAAACGAGGAACTTTCACTATGTCATCAGGGGTCAGTTCTCGGTGCTCTCCATGACAACCCTTGCACTCAACAGGACCGAACCGCTTCCTGTCCTGCTCCGTCAGCTCTGTCCTTCCTTGTTGAACCAGTTCCTTTCTGACCTTTTCCGAGAGTTTCTCATGGCACCCAATACACGCGGAATGAGCCACTTTTCTCATTGAGCGAGCATTTTTCTCATCTTTCGCCTTGTGACATGCTTCACACGAATTCTCACTGTCCTTTTTGTAGATCAGCTTCTTTTGAACCTCGTCGTAAGTGTGGTGGCAGACCTCACATTTATTGCCGGTGACTTCACCGATGACTTCTATGTTGTCCGCCATGTTAAGCTTGTCAGCCGGATTCCATTTCTTCCCTGCTTCAACGTGCTTCGAATGGCGAAGATAGTTGAACAGGGGGCTCCACGCCCATGCCACCGGCTTTATTTCGGACTTCCTCACATGGCACTTGCCGCACAGACCGATTTCAGGCCCTGTTTTCTTGCCCTCACCAGCCATCTTGCGGTGACAGCTCACGCACTCGTTATGATATGCGTACATGATGGCTGTCTTGTCGCTCTCGTCAAATGATCCCTTGGGAAACTTGAAGACCTTGACTTCAGGATTAGCCAAACGTGGGTCAGTCTCTTTGACCTTGTGGCAAAGGGCGCAATCCTCACTCTTGCCCTGTTTCAAGGCAGCCGTGTGTCGGTCGTGGTCGAAGGGCACCGGCGCTCTCTCCAGGCTCGGGGCTGATCCCTGATGCGCTATGATGATGGGCAATCGGCTCGCCTCGCCGCCAGTGGGAGATGAGACGGCTTCGCAGTGGAGTCTTGTCATCCCGCCGGAAAACAAGACGAAACTCAAGCCAGTGAGAATCATGAGCACTTTTCTGTTGAGCCTATGCATGAATCCGCTCCTGTGTCGTTTCATCAGTTCAAGCGAGATCGGTGCTATTCAGCCCTCAGTTCATCGGGGATTTCCATGGTCTGCATGAGAATTTCGCTAAAGAATTTCACGTGCATACCTAGTTTGTACCCGCCAATGATATCTTCAATGCCGCTGTGACAATTGTGGCAAGGCGTGATAACTATGTGGGCCTTTGTGGCCGCCAGTTGTTCCGCTTTGACACTGTTTCCTTTGACTCGAAGGTCTTCCAGGGAGGCCCGCAGTTGATTACTCCGCCGCCCGCTCCGCAGCAGTAATTGTGTTCGAAATCCGGTTCCGGGGGCCTAAAGTCCGAACAGGTCGCATGAACGATCTCGCGGAGCTTGGCACCCAACCCGCGTGCTCTCACAATGTTGCACGGCTCTTGGATGGTGACCGGTTCTTCAAACTTCCGTGCGATTTTTATTCTCCCCGAGGTGATTAGCTCATGGTAGAAGTCCACTGCGTGAATCACCGGAACAGGCGGCTGACGCCATCCCAGCCATCTGGGGCCGTCGTAAACCGCTCCCCTGAAGGCATGGCCGCATTCGCCCATTACGATGCGCTTCACCTTCAACTTCAGCGCTGCTTCATGATGGACCCGTTCCACCCGGGCGCTTATCTCAAAATCCCCGGAAAACATTGCCATGTTGCTATTGTCCCATCCATCGAACGACGGCATCGTCCAATCAACTTTGGCAACCGCCATGATTTGCGCCATGTTGCCGATCAACTGAGCGAGGATCTTGGGCTCAGGGGCAATCACCGAATAGAAGACATCGGCTCCTTCCTTGTCCAATGGTATTCGTGCCGTAACAACTTCGGACCGTGCTTCTTCTTCCTGCCACTGGAGGGTATCGACCCACTCGTCCTGCTTCACCCACATCTGATTGAAGGTCACAGCGTGGCTGTTGACCGTGTCTTGCATGAACTGGGGCACTATGCCGAGTTCATGGCATATCCTCCGGACCATCAGAAGCAGGTAGGCTATGTCTATTCCAAAGGGGCAATACATGCTGCACTTACGGCATACATTGCACTCGGTCTGGGCAATCCGGGAACATTCCTTGAGGAAATCCGCGTCCACATTTCCTTTTCTCTTGATTATTTCCCACAAGGTCTGTTTGACCTTTCCCACGGGCGAAAATCGAGGGTCTCTATCATTTGAAAGGAACCAGTGGCACGCATCGGAACAGAGTCCGCAATGGACGCAGGTATTCAGATACACCCGGAACCTGGCTGCCGTTTCCTTGTCGAGTATCCTGTTTATGACCTGCGATATCCTTTCCGGAGTCAGGGTCTTCGCATTTTCATCCAGGCCCGGATCGGAGACGGCGGGAAGCGCAGGAAAATTGCTTGCCGGTAAACCCATGATTTGCCCTCCATCGTTTTGTCAGACGATCACCAGTCCCTGGCGTGGCGCACCGCGCCGAACTCCGATCCCATGTACGCCCGTGTGAACGGGAAAAAAAGCATGTGGCTTAATCTGGTGAATGGTATGGCCATCAACATGACAGCCCCTGAAATCATGTGAATGACGAGCATGGTCTCGTAGTCAAACCACTGCCTGTAAGCCATGAAGCCGGTGATAAACGGAGCTGCGGCAACGGCGAGTAGCAGATAGTCTGAGGCAAAGGTAACGAATCTTACTTCCGGGAGCATCCACCGCCGCACCAGGAAGAAAACGGCGGCAAGTATGACGAGAAACAGTTAACCAGTCCCCGGTTCGCTCCGTGAGGGTCCCCCACTTCGGCCCCCATGAAAACGAAAACATCATCACGTGAGCCGTAAGGAATATGGGAACCAGGACTAGACATAGATGGAAAGCAAAAGTAATGATGGTGGTTTCGTAACGCATCCGCATGTTCCTGGAGGCAAACGGTACGATCCAATGGGCCAGAGAGCGCAGGCTGTACTTGACACTCATATAGGGGTAGATCTTGTCATTCTTAGCTAATCTCAGCATCGTCACGAACTGATAAACCAGCCCGCCGACGAACACGATGAATGCAATCCAGACCAGGGGACCGCTAACGAAGTCGTACATTGGTCTTCTCCTCCATGCCTAACGAAGAAGCTTTTCGATCGGAATTACTTTTCGGTACAACCTGCCGAATTCCACGGCCTTCATCAGAAGCAGCGAACCATTAGGACTGAAAATCGGGTCCCACAGCCTGGAACAGCCAAGCGATACTACCTTACCGTTCATCACCATGTAGAATTCTCGTCCTTGCGTCGCTCTTGCCGCGACATTCTCGCCGTCGGGGCTGAAAACGGGATCCCAAATCATGTCGAAATCCTCTCGCCAGGGCACGCCGTCCACGGCGATTGTCCAGCGATTGTTTTCCTTGACCACCGCGGCCACTTTTTGTCCGTTCGGGCTGAAGACGGGAGGAAGAACCGCGTCTCCGAAAGTGGTTTTCCACACGGCGCCATCCACTGCTATGGTCCAGCGTCCAAGGCTCGTAGCGGCCACCGCGGCCAATTTCTCGCCGTCAGGGCTAAACTTCTGATGCCATACCTGAGCAAAAGACCTGCTCCAGATCGGCTCTCCGTTGATCAGGAGCTTCCATCCCTGGGGAGTGAGTCCGGGGGCGACCACGTCGTGGGTTCCCGGCACAAACGCAGGTTTCCACACTGCCCTGAAGGCTTCCGTCCACGGCCGTCCGTCCACTGCGATGGTCTGCCGGCTTGGATCGAGCCTTACTTCCGCGGCGACTTTCGTGCCGTCGTCACTGAAGGTGCAATCCCATACGTTCAGGAAGTTTGCGTCCCACACCTTTCCGTTTACCGCGAGACTCCAGACGCCTTTGCTGAATTGCCAGATGTCTCCTTCCGAAACCGCCTCGAGTTGAACGTTCCCTGCGGTATTCAGGCCGTTAGAACTGATTTCGCAGCTTCGCATCTGCATGTATTGGTTTTCCCAACTCTCGCCGTTGAGTACCGATCCCGTACCCCTCCGACGTGCGGATATTTGCGGCAACCCCACTTCCATCAGGATTGAATCTCAGGTTCCAGACATAGTCATATCTTCCTTCCCAGGGTTCGTCTTCCTGCACCACGGTCCACTCATCATCGTTCATGCCAATGCACGTGAGCCGGCCATCCGGAGCGAATTGCAGAGACCACAACTTCTCGAAGGTGTTCGACCAGGTTTCGCCGTTCACACATACGGTGTAGGAGTCGTCTTCCGTCTTCACGATGGCGGCCATTCTCTCTCCGTCCATGCTTGCCATGCATTCCTGGATTTCGGCAAACTCCTGGCGCCATTCATCCACTTGGGCGACTAGTTTGGAGGAAGAGTCCCAATCGAAGTCGTTGTTCGTTTTGATATGTGCAGCTTGCTCCATAAGGCCCTCCATTGTGGGGAATGTCTCAAGCCCCTGCCGGCCAACGGCCCTTGGCAAGTTCGTGACGGTGTTCAGCCTCAGGCATCAGCCTGACTCCCAGGTAATATCGAAGCTTTAGAAAGAGCTTTAACCACTTTATCTTCTTGGGCCGGTGCGGTTGTATCCTTGCTGAAGGCTTTCGAAGGTCTGCTCGCAGGAAGTACAATCGAGAAGGTGCTTCCGACTCCTTCTTGGCTCTCGAAGGAGATGGCCCCACCGTGTTCCGCGACGATTTTGCTTGTCACAAGCAGCCCTAGCCCAGTGCCGCGACTTCCCTTCGTAGAATAAAAACTTGAAAAGATACGCCGTTTCGTGTCTTCTCCCATGCCCGCGCCATTGTCCGAAACTTCGTAGAGCAGATTGCCATCATCGTCCTGCCTCGTCTTCACGACAATGCGATGTTCAACTTCTTTCGTATCCGCTTCGCATGCATCCATGGCATTGGATACCAGATTGGAAAGGCACGTATGAATGCCTCGTTGGTCCAGAAAAATTTTCAACATTTTGCCGACGTTGGGGTCGAAATCTCGTTCGATGATAACGGACTTCTCTTTGGCCTTTATCTCGAATAGGGTACACACCTCTTCTGCAAGGAGGTTTGGATCGGTTTCCTTGTATTCAGGCGCTCTTTCTTTGGAATAACTGAGCAGATCCTTTACCAGGAGTGAGACGCGGCCGATATTGTTTCGAATCATTTCCCAGCCGCGCTGGAGCAGTTGTTTATCCTCGTCCTCCAATGCCGTATCAACCACATAAACCCCGCCCTCCAAGCCGGTGAGTATATTCTTGATGCCGTGGGCCAGACCGGCCACAGTCTGACCAACAACTGCCAGGCGATCGGATGCCTGCTTTTCAAGTTCCAATTTCTTGAAGGTCCTAAGGTCCTGGAAAAAACCTACAGCGCCGGCCGTCTTTCCTTCGGCGAAGAGAATAAACCCGGAGAACCGAACGGGAATCGATTCGCCATCTTTGGAGGTTACTACCGTCTCATGGGCAATCAGGCGGGGTTCTTCAATGCTTCGACCCAGGTGGGGCCCCAAAATCTTTTCTGCGAACTGCTTTGGAAAGTATTTCCCCAGGTCCGGGTCGCCGATGACTTCTTGGGCCGGGTAACCAAAGAGATTTTCCGCGGCAATGTTGTAAATGTTTACTCGCCCGTGTTCATCGGTTGCAACAATCCCATGAATGGAACTCTCGATCAGGTTGGTCTGGAAGTCTTTCGATGCCTCCAAGGCTCTCTGAAGTGTTACCCTGTCACCGATGTCTACGGCGATTATCATGGCATAGAGCACTTGGCCCTTGTCGTCCACAATTGGAGTCGTGTAGCTCACGTAGTTGGCTTCCTCGCCGGTTACCTTCAAACCGCAGTGTTCCCCTCCCGAAGCTTTGCCTTCCTGAAAGGTGATATCCACGTGGCAGTCTTCGCATTTGGTGCCCTGTTTCTTAAACACCTCGTAACATTTCATCCCTGTGGAGCCCTTGAACAGCTCACGCATGTAAGAGTTTTGGCGTACAATCTCGAAGTCCTTGTCAATTACACAAATGAAGCATGGCACCTGCTCGAAAAGGCCCTTGTACTCTTCTCGGCTGCGAGTGAGCTCCCGTGTCCGCCTTCTTATTTGATCCCGCATCAAATTGAACGCCCAGGCGCACTGGCCGATCTGGTCTTTGCTCTTCGCGACCAGCTTCTCACTGAAATCGCCGAGTGCTATCTTCATGGCCGCATTGCGTAGCTGAGTCACCGGCCGATGAACTCTGAAAGTGACATAGAGCCCTATTGTGCAAAGAACCGCGCCAAAGGTCCCGAAACCGAGAATAACAATGTTGAGTACGAGAGAGCGGACGTGGGAATCAAACCCCTTGAGAGACATCCCCATATCAAGGACCCCCAGCACCTTTTGTTCCTTGGGATGTACATGGCATACGGCGTTGTAGCAGCGCGGCTTATTGTAGACGGGAGTTATCATTCCCAGCACTCGATGGCCGTCGTGATAGTAGACGCGTGTCCTCTTGTCCGTAACCACCTCACTGAAGGGCTTGTCCTCCGAATGGCACACGAAGCACGCCTCAGCTTTCTGGTCGACCCTGCTTCCGACTTCCGCGAGCTGATTTGAGAACTTGACAGCCCCTGCATGGTCGTAGATCCGAATATCTGAAATCTCTTCCTGCTTCCCCATATCGCGCGATGATGCTCCGGGTCGCTTCCGGATCGTCCTGGAGCATGCTGTGGTTTGTTGCATTGATCACTGCGGCGCTGAACCTTTCCGCTTCCCTTATCATTCGCTCGAAATAGAAGTCCTGTTGGATGTCAAGGACCAGGTATACGAAAAACACGTAAGAGCCTAGAAGGATCAACCCCACGCTGAGGGCTATTCTGAAGCCCAGACTACTGGCGAGGGCAGTCCACTTCTCTCTGAGCCTACCCACTGGCAACCCCCAATTTCTCTCATCCGCATACGTTGCTGCAGTGAGGAAGGTTCGGGGACTATTCGCTGAGCACTTCCTTTACTGCCTTCAGAAACTTTTCCTTGTCTATTGGCTTCTCAATGTAGCCCTGGGGTTTCGGTATGGATCGTTCCTCAATGAATTTGTGGAAGCCTGAGAACTCCCAGGGTTCCGCAGCCTCAATGCCCGTCACCATGATCACCGGCAACTCTTTGAGCTGTTCGTCTTTCCTCATTTCTCGATACATCTTTATGCCCGTCTTTTCGGGCATGAGCAGATCGAGACAGACAAGGTCCGGTTTTTCTTCCAACACCTTTTTCATCCCTTCTACGCCGTCACAAGCCTCACAGACGTCGTAGCCGTTTTTCCGCAGCAAGGTGCCGAGAAACGTTAGGATGTCCGGTTCATCGTCTACGACGAGGATCTTCTTGGACATGACCGGTCCCTCCTTCTTTCCGTTCGCTCCGGTTCCTGGGAGGTCGTTGAGGCGGGATGCCTCCGTCAAGGAGCTTCTGAACGACCTGCCCGGGATATAAGCAAGCACCGTGCCATAACGTGTGGAGATTAGGAGAAGGCGAGTCTCCTCGGGTTAAGGATTGAATCACGTGGGGCAGTCCCGCGCGGCGCGGGATTCCAGCCTGCCATCAACCAAGTGAAGGAATAGGCGGGCCGGAAAGCCCGCCCTACAGGTGTGGTGACCCTTATCCTCTGGAAACTGAACGATGACCATTAGGGTGATTTAGAACGCCCGGCACTGCAGCAATGGAGAGAAAAAACCTTACAGCGATCAAACGAATAGGAGTATGTAACGAGACGATGTTTCAGGAGGACGCGTGGTGAAATGTTTCAGTTTTGAGACACAAATGGGGGAGTCACATGTAACCTATTGATGTGTCGGTCTTTGTGCAACGTCTCACTCATGAAACGTCGCCCGCAACGGAGACTATTTTTCGATTCCGTATTTTTCCATTTTACGCCAAAGCGTGGCGCGACTCATGCCGAGACGCTGCGCCACGGCGCTCTTCTTCCAATTGGCAGCCACCAATTCCTTGAGGATAAGATCCCTTTCCACCAGGTCGAGTCTTTCCTGGGCTCGGCCTGATTTCTTGGCCGGAACGACCGGTGCGGCATTCACTACGTGATGAGGCAGATCAGAAGGATGAATCAGCAGTCCTTTGCAGTGGACAAAGGCATGTTTCTATCGCGTTGCCAAGTTCCCTCACGTTACCGGGCCAGGGATAGCGTTCAAGGATTTCCAGCACCTGGTCCGCGATTCCCTGGATGGTCTTGCCCATTTGTTTGTTGAATTTTCTGATGAAGTGCCCCACGAGAGGGGGTATGTCTTCAATTCGCTCTCTCAGAGGAGGAAGATCCAGCGGAAACACGCTCAGTCGATAGTACAGGTCGTCCCGAAACGAGCCGTCCAAAACTTTCTTGTAAAGATCCTTGTTCGTGGCGGTTATCAGCCTGATGTCCACTCTGATGCTCCGATTGTCCCCCACTCGCTGGAATTCCCTCTCTTCGAGCACCCTAAGGAGTTTGACCTGTATCGCGGGGCTGATCTCAGCGATTTCATCCAGAAACAGAGTCCCGCCGTTTGCGAACTCGAACCTTCCGACGTGGTCCCGAATCGCACCAGTAAAAGCTCCTTTAGCATGCCCGAACAACTCCGTTTCCAGCACGCCCTCCGGCAATGCCGAACAGTTGATGGCCACAAACGACTTGGCCTTTCTTGGACCATAAAGGTGAAGCGCCCGCGCCACAAGTTCCTTTCCGGTGCCGGATTCTCCCTGAATCAAAACTGTTGTGTCCGTGTTTAGCAAGGAGCCCAGGACCTCGAAGACCTGCTTCATCGCCACGCTCCGACCGACTATATTGGTGCAGCCATATTGGCGCTCCAATTCGGCCTGCATCCAGCGGTTCTGTGAAACATCTCGAAAAGTCTCAAGCCCGCCTATGACATGGCCTTGCGCATCATAAAGGGGCGCGGCATTGACGAGCAACTGGACAACTTCGTTCCGCTTGTTTCGGATCGCAACCTCCACATCCTGATATGGGTGGCCGCAGGAAAGAGCACGATCGACAGGACAGTGTTCCCGGCAGAGGGCTGTGCGAAAGAGTTTCATGCACTGTTGGCCGAGAACTTCCTCTTTGCGAAATCCGGTGATCTTCTCGGCCGCGCGGTTCCAGGAAGCTATTCGCCAGTCCTTATCAAGGGTCATCACCCCCTCGGAGATGCTGTCAAGTATCGCTTGAAACAACTGGTTGTTCTCCATTTCTTCTCCCCCTCTGTCTCTTCCTGACGCCTCATAGGCGGGAAAAGCGCGTATTCGGCAGCTTAGCGCCGTCATGGCGGCGTGCCCAAAACGTGCGGGAGTGAAGATATCTAGGCGGTCACTTACCAACGTGGTCCGGACTTAGTCCGGGATCTGTCTGTGGAGAAAGGTACGGGGTGTGGCAAGTGAGCGCCGTCCACCTTTGACATTTTAGCACAGTTGCAATTTTCGGACCACGCAATGAACAGACAAATGTTCAGCACTGTGCGTGACGTTACTCGTTGTGATGGCTGAAGAGCCGCAAAAGTTAGCGTTGAAGGGTGAGGGCAAATCCTTGACAACCAAAATTCACCCACTTATAGTTCCATCGCAGACAATGAGCCCCGTGGCTGCCATACAGACGCGAACATAACTAACCTTCTTTGTAGACGGCCGGAGCTTGGCGCCTGGTTCTGTCCCCTCTGCGAACGAGAATCCGGGGACTTGAGCAGGGCGATCCAAGCTCAAATCAATACCTAATAGTCTTTGTTTGAAAAATCTCTGAAATAAGGAGGTCATCTCATGAAAAATCCCTGTGGAGCGATTCTCTTGGTGTTGGCGATCCTGGCGCTGTTGCTCACCGGCAGCCCGGCTCAGGCCGCTGATGAGATAAAAATCGGCATAGTGGACACCTATAGCGGCCCCGCGAGCACATACTGCAATGACATTCTCGACGCGTTCAAGCTGGCCGTGGACAAGATCAATGCCAAAGGAGGCGTGGCCGGTAAGAAGATTACCTTTGTGACCAGGGATGACAAATTCAAAGTGGACCTGGGGCTCAGCGCGGCAAAAGAGTTGATCATGAGGGAGAAAGTGAACTTTCTCATGGGGACGATCAACAGCGCGGTTTCGCTGGCTATTTCTGATCTTTGCAAGAAGGAGAAGATCCCGTTTCTGGTCACATATGGAAAAAGCGACAAAATTACGGGCGCCAAAGGCCATCGTTATGTCTTCTCCATGAACGAAAACACGGCCATGATCGGCAAGGGCGCTGCATGGGCCCTGGCAAAAAAGCCCTACGCCAATTATTGGATTGCCGGTGACGACTATGAGTACGGACACGCCGTTGGGGACGAAATTTGGAGTAATCTGCAGAAGGACAAACCTGCGGTGAAGCTCCTTGGCCAATCGTGGTGGAAGGTGGGTGAGCCTGACTTCACGCCGTACATCACTTCTATTCTTTCAGCCAAACCGGAGGCTGTCATCGTGGCCACGGGCGGAGCCGGTTGTGTGCCGTTCCTGAAGGCGGCGAAGGCTACGGGCTTCAATGAGCGAGTCCCGTTCTTTATGCACACGGCGACCGAACTATCCACACTGAGGCCATTGGGCTTGAATGCGCCTGAAGGGGTTCTTGGAACCTCCAACTACTACTTTTACTATCCGGAAACTCCGGAAAACAAAACCTTCGCGGAGGACTTCAAGAAGGCCTACGATAGATATCCTTCAGCAGGGTCTCTTGTTGGACACATAAGTGCCCTATTTATCGCCAAAGCCTTTGAAAAGGCTGGCAAGGTGGATACCGAGAAGTTCATAGATGCCCTCGAAGGACTGAGTATCGATAGCCCCATCGGCAAACTGACCATAAGGGCGGAAGACCATCAGGTGATGCTGCCCATGTTCATGGGCGTGACAAAGAAGGTTCCCGGTTATGATTTCCTGATTGCTACCGACATACAAACCATACCAGCGGAAGTACTGATGCCTTCTATCGAAGAGATCAAGAAAGCCAGAGAAAAGGAAAAGTAAGATTGAATGTAAACTTGGGGAACCTTCTTTGGATCGAGAGAGATTCTCCAAGCCCCACGGGCGTCAAGTTCCGAGAGCGGTGTTACCTCGTTCGTCATTCTCGCGGACGCGGGACTCCAGCACCGGCAGGGACGCCGGTGCCTACGATTTGGTAGCGGCGGGCGTCCCTGCCCGCCATTTCCCGGCCCCCGGATCAAGTCCGGGGTGACGGTGTCATTCTCGCGTACGCGGGAATGACGGGTGACGGGACAACTCGTGATTGTGATACAGGGTTAAATTAGCCCTGCGCCGCGGATGTACCGAGAGTTCATCCGTGCACGGACCATTCGGACGGCACGTCCGTGGCACCAATGTTTCGACCGTTTTCCTGATTCGTTGTGGTTTGTCAGTTATGGGAGTTGGTATTACAAAATGGAAAATGTAGCCAACATTACGCTTTCCGGCTTAGCTCAGCAGATCCTGGTCGGACTGAGCAGGACCACCATACTGTTCATTGTGTCCTCCGGCCTGAGTCTCGTGCTGGGCGTGCTCAGGATTCCTAATATTGCCCACGGTTCGCTGTACATGATCGGGGCTTTTCTTGCTTATTCCATTGCCACTCTTTTCGGCGGCGGTTCAACCGGCTTCTGGTTGGCGCTCGTCTTGGCTCCTGTCGGTGTGGCAGTAATAAGCCTTGCAGTGGAAAGAGGCATTTTCTGCCGACTATACGATAGAGAGCACTTGATGCTGCTCCTGTTCACATTCGCCCTTATGCTGTTCTTCCGGGATGCGGTGAAGCTTGTTTGGGGCTCTGATTACCGTTCGCTGGCTGCTCCGGCCCTGCTCGAAGGTTCGTTCTCGATTTTTAACTTGCCTTTCCCTCGTTACAACTTGTTCCTGCTGATTGTCGGTCCACTCGTCGCGGTTGGCCTCTGGCTTTTGACCAACAAGACCAAGATAGGCAAGATTTCTCGCGCTGCGGCTGTGGATAGAGATATGGTAGGCGCAGTGGGGATCAATGTGAGCTGGGTGTTTGCCTTTGTATTCATTATCGGCTGCTTTCTCGCGGGATTGGGTGGCGCATTGGTCGCTCCGACACAGAACATCACCCAAGGAATGGACCACACCATTATCATGGAAGCCTTCCTGATCGTCATCATCGGGGGGCTTGGAAATATCTGGGGAGCGCTGCTGGGCGCACTTATCTTCGGCCTGACCGATTCTATAGGGATCCTGGTGTGGCCTCAATTCGCCATTGTTTTCCCGTATGTGGCGGTGGTGATAGTATTGACCTTTCGGCCCAAAGGGCTTCTTAAAGCAACGTGGTAAGAGGAGCGAGCTTGTCTAAGGGATCAACTTATTGGAGATCCATGGTCGTCGGGTTGGGAATCGTAGTCCTTCTCGCAGTCGCGCCGGTGTTCCTGGCCCGGTTCTATGTCTATTTGCTCGCCCTTATTTTGGTCACGGGCCTGTTGGCGACCAGTCTCAACATGGTGCTTGGCTTCGGCGGCATGTATCAATTTCACCATGCGGTTTTCTACGGCATAGGTGCTTATGCTTTCGCCCTGATGCTGACCAAGACGACCCTCTCGCCGGTGTTCGCGTTCGTAGCCGCCCCTGTGGCTGCTGCAATTCTGTCGTTGATTATGGGTCTTATTTGCGTTCGTCTGTCCAAGCTCTACTTCGGCATGCTGCAACTGTCGCTGGGATCTCTGGTGTGGGCGGTCGTATTCAGATGGTATTCGTTCACAGGCGGTGATGACGGAATTCATGGGGTTCCGATGCCCGCATTCATCTCATCTATCACCAGTTCGTACTATTTCACGCTGATCGTTGCCGGAATCTGTCTTTGCGCCATGTACTTGATCATCAATTCACCTTTCGGCCGAGTTTTTCAGGCCATACGTGATAACCCCGAAAGAAGCGAGGCCATTGGAGTCAACGTCAGGCTCCACCAGCTTGTGGGCCTGGTAATCGCGGGATTCTTCGGTGGGATTGCGGGCATGCTTTTCGTAACCGTCGAAGGATCGGTTTTTCCTGATCTGATGTTCTGGACCTTGTCCCTCGAAATACTCATTATGTGCCTTCTCGGCGGATGGTTTACCTTTTTAGGCCCAATGCTGGGAGCTGCCATCATCGTGACTCTTCGAACCATTGTGGGTGTGTACACGGGATACTGGACAATGGTCCTGGCGATCGTGTTGATGGTTTTAATCTTTTTCTTGCCCCAAGGCGTCCTTGGCTATCTCCAGGCACGGTTTCTACCGCCGGACACTGCCATTTTGCGGGAGGAAGAGTAAATGCTCCGGGTGGAAGCCGTCCAGAAGTCTTTTGATAGTTTTGTGGCCGTGGCCGAAGCGGACCTGGTAGTAGAGAAAGGGGAGGTCGTCGCGGTGATAGGGCCCAACGGCGCGGGCAAGAGCACGCTGTTCAAGCTTATCACGGGCCATCTGAAACCCGATAGGGGGAGGATCGTATTCAAGGATGAGGATATCAGCGGATTGCCGCCATATCAGATCTGCCGAAAGGGCATAAGCCTATCCTTTCAGATTGTAAATATTTTCAGTCGAATGACCGTATTCGAAAATGTTCAGGTCGCGGTTCTTTCACATCAAAAGCGGACCTTCAACCTTTTTTCACCGGCCCGAAGGCTCGCTGTTAAGCAAACCAATGAAATCCTTCAAAACGTCGGCCTTTCTCAGCTCTCGAACAGAGTCTGTGGTTCTCTTTCCCATGGAGACCAGAAGGTCCTGGAAATAGCCATAGCCATGGGAAACGATCCTGAGCTGCTCATCCTGGATGAACCGACCGCGGGCATGTCCCCTGAAGAGACCGCGAGCACAATCAACCTCATAAATCGTCTCACCAAAGATATGGGACTGACCATCCTGTTTTGTGAGCACGACATGGAGTTGGTGTTCTCAATCGCTGACAAGATAATGTGTATGCAGCAAGGAGTGTCTCTAATCCAGGGAAAACCCGACGAAGTGAGGTGCAACAAGCTGGTCCAAGAGGCTTACCTCGGAGGCCCCAACTGATGCTGCAAGTGCAATCAATCCATACATTCTACGGGCTGAGCCATATATTGTTCGACGTGACTCTCAGCGTAGCCAAGGGCGAAATTGTCTGCCTTCTGGGGAGAAACGGAGCAGGCAAGAGCACCATCATGAAGAGTATCATGGGCTTGACTCCTCCCCGACAGGGAACCGTCACGTTCAAAGGCGAGATCATTTCAGGCAAGAAGCCATATCAGATCGCGCGGCGAGGGATTGGATTTGTGCCTGACGATCGCAGGGTCTTCGCGGACCTGACGGTCGGCGAGAATCTGGAAATCTCGGAGAGAAAAACCGACGAAAACGCAACATGGAATAAACAAAGGGTATATGATTTCTTCCCGCAATTGCATAGGTTGGATTCCCGCAAAGCTGGCTTCCTCAGTGGCGGCGAACAGCAAATGTTGACCATTGCTCGGGCCTTGATGACAAATCCGGAGCTTTTGTTGCTCGATGAGCCGACTGAAGGTCTGGCGCCGTTGCTGGTGGGCATGCTGGAAGAGCACATTCTCAAATTGAAAGAAAACGGCTTGACCGTATTGTTGGCCGAACAGAATCAAAAAGTCGCTCTAAGCCTCAGTGACCGCGGTTACCTCATCGATAATGGTGTCATACGGTATCATGGAAGCATCGCCGAGTTGAGAGAAAACGAGGAATTAAGACGGAAATACCTGCTGGTTTGAGAGATGCGCACCCTTGAAGGGACGGGCCTTGAGCCCTGTTCTGGCGCTCAGACGAGAACCAGCTAGACCCCTTCTTGATACCTCTTCTTTGCTTAATCCGTCTGCTGTTCCACAATCTCAGCCAATAACAACCGCTCGGCCATGAGCTTTGCTATGGGCATATATGGATAGACTTCTTCATCTGATATCCCACCGTCCTCATCATTGTCTAAGAGCCCGTGAGCTATTCGAGTTCGTATCGGTCTCAATACATCGTCTCTGATAGTCGTGAATTTTTTTCCAATTAGACGAGCCTGGATGTTTGGTGCTAGGTGCAGTCTAAACCATTCTTCGTCTGCAAGGGTCTCTCGCCGACGCACCTTCCGTTCACCCCGCGTTTTTCGCCTCGACGGCTTTCTTGCCGCGGAGTCCTAACACAAGCTCGATGACCTTGAAGTAACATAGAAACTGATACTTGGGGTTAGTCGAATTCAACGCATCATGATAGAATGAAAGGAGACGGGTATCTTTTGGGAACCAATACAGCCGGTTTATTTCCTCGTAACTAATCCTGACAGGCGCGTATAACTGATGATACAGAATGTTTCTGACGATGTTGGTAGCCTCTTCCATAGCTCGAATCCTGAATACATAGATGGGGATATTGAAACGAGTAGCCCAGCCGGACAGAAACGGTTGGATATTGTTGCGGGCCACTTCTATAACCTCGTCATAATTCGAAGCTTGAAAGTGGACATTAAAGTGCGACAGACGGCCTTTCTGATTGCAATAAACAAAATATTCCAAATTGTTGTTCTGCAATTGAATCGTAAAAATGTGCTTACGGCTCTCGCCAAGCGAAAGTGGCTCTGAAAGGGTAACCAGGGAATCACCTATGAAATCATTTCTGAGCGAAGTACTGTCTACTTCGCTAAATAGGACCGGATGAGGGTGAAGCGTCAACTCGACCCAATACCATCCTGGGCCTCCTTCGTGGTGCTGTCCTGGCTTGTGTCTCGGATCTTCCGGCCCAGGAAAAATAGTTTGTATGTGAGGTCTAAGATATCCAGGCATTGTCCCTCCCGTGGCAGACTATGTATTGTAACGGTTCCTTGTAAGGACCTGTTCAGCTAACATGATATGCGGTGACCCCACAGGACGCCAGACGCATCCGGGGCACTGCACTGGTCAGCCCGCGCAGGATGCGGTGGCCAACGGAACCCGCATCGCGCGCGTCACCCTCCGGCTTCAAAGCTCGAAACATCCTTACCACCCGGGTTCCCCGGATATAAACCACGCCGCACATGATCATAAATCGTAATCATTCACCGCGGAGATTGCGGACAACGCAGAGGAAGCTGTATTCCCTGCATTTCTCTCAGTTGAGGCGGAGCGCATTTGGTTCTGTGACAATGAAGACATGCTGGCCTGGCTGATTACTTCTTTGGCTTATGCTGCGGTGTGCAAGCATTCTTTCGTCTCTGCGTTCTCGGCGCACTTTGCGGTGAATCCTGCTTGGCCTCTGAGCGCTTACCATAAATGAATCGGCTCGACCAAAAACCGAGTCCTTCACCGCTCGGCACAATTCATTGTGAAAAACCGCATACCCCCGGCAGCCAGGAACGACCAGGCACGGATGAACCTTCGGCACATCCGTGGCACCATGCGATCCCGTTCTTCTCATCTCGCGGGGTCGCCGAATACTACTCACTCCGAGGACTTCTTGTCACGATTCTCGTACTTGGGAAAGTCGGCGTAGCCAACTTCGTCAAAAGAATACCACACGCTTGTATCTGCTGGCGGATTCAAGGGCCATCCATTCGCGAAACGTTCAACCAGGTCAGGATTGCTGATGAAAGGTCGGCCAAAGGAAATCAAGTCTGCACTGTGGCTCTGAATGGCAGCTTCCGCCTTATCCTGAGTGTAACCGCAGTTTCCCATGAGTGGACCCCTGAATACGTCTCGGAATTCTGCCAACGTCATCGCCGTCCCGAGTCCGTGAAAGCCAAATTCGAGACCGTCTACCACATGAAGATAGGCAAGTTCGTACCGGTCAAGCTGCTTGGCAACATACAGAAAGGTCTCTCGAAAATCAGGCGAGCCCATGTCGTTGAAATTGCCGTTAGGCGCAACGTGCACTCCCACTCTGCCGGACGGCCAGACGGTAAGAATCGCTCTGACTGTCTCATCTAAGAACCGGAAACGATTTTCGAGGCTGCCGCCATAGCGGTCCTTTCGATGATTGGTCTTGGACTGTAAGAACTGATCTAAGAGGTATCCATTTGCGGAGTGTATCTCCACACCATCGAAGCCCGCGGTTTTGGCTCGTTCAGCCGCGCGGCGATAATCCTCCACGATGGCCGGCACTTCTTCCGTTTCCAGCGGCCGCGGCGTTTCATACGGCTGCTTGCCGATGGGAGTGTAAATGTGGTCCTCATTAATTATGATGGCCGAAGGTGCTACAGGAAGTCCCTGGTCCGGGTGGAAAGAGCTGTGGGAAGCCCGCCCGCAATGCCAAAGTTGTAGGAACATCGGCGTGCCTTTGGCATGCACTGTATCGACAACCTGTTTCCAGGCTTGGGCTTGTTCATCCGAATAGATTCCAGGGCTGTTGCGCCACCCAATACCTTGTTGCGAAATCACCGTCGCTTCTGAAATGATCAACCCGGCCGACGCTCTCTGAGCATAATATTCGGTCATCAAGGGATTTGGCAGCCGCTGTTCCCCCGCCCGAGATCGCGTCAAAGGCGACATAACGACCCTATTCTTTAATGAAAGCCCGCGCAGGTCAAATGCGCTGAATAGAGCACCAATATTGATAATCTTAGCCATGTTTTCCCCCTGTACACAATTAGCGAGACATGAACAAACGCAATCCGCAAGGCCGCGGACCTGTCCGCACCATACACCTTCGGGGAGTTGAGCACTAGGTATCCAGTCATCGGGAAAACTCCCCTGGAAGTTGTTGTTTCGCCAGCGATGCGGTTCCCCAGCGTCTCACGGGGTCGCCACATCCTTCCCTGCACTTGTACACAATTAGACAGTACAGTTTTTGGCTGGCCTTAGGAGCCAGCAGCGGCAAGCCGCGGGCTCCCAAGGCCAATGATAATGCGATCCAATTTTCTGGACAAAAAGAACCGTTTCATCAATAATACTATCATAGTACATTGCTCATAATTCTTTAACATGGACCACTGGGGAACAGTAATTGATTGACGCAGATCAAAGCAGCAGTTTCGAAATAGTCACTGTGCTCGTGAGAAAGATAGATTACGCGGCGATGAAGAAATCTGGCGTGCCTAATCCGGATCAGATTGCCTTGGCACTGTGGCACTATCTGCGTCTCATAGAAGAAACCAAGTTGATTCCGGCAGTCAACGGCTCCGGAACCTTCAATGGCTCTGTGACCACATTTCGCTGTGCCTTGCCAAGAGAGCTTTGTGACCGTGTTAAGAGTCTCGCAGGACGCTTCGACCTGCATATCATGGAAGCCGTGCGCCTTTGGCTGCGCTGACCTGAATAGCCCCGAAACTGACTGAGATTAATTGGTCGGCGTCGTTCTCGGACCGAAACTCAAAGCCAGCACAGTTATGTCGTCCGCCTGCGGAGCCCCTACGCAAAAGGAACCAATATCGGCCAGGAGGACCTCGGTAATTTCCTTGACGGACTCTTGCCGGACCGGTGTCACGACTTTCAGCAATCTTTCATCTGAGAAGGCCGTGCCGTCCGCGCTAAATGCCTCAGTCACACCGTCCGTATATGCCAGGAGCACGGTTCCAGCCGTAAATGTCAGCCGGTCCATGGTGAAAACCGCATCGTCCATAATGCCCACCACCGGCCCGCCGGGAGGCTTGAGGAAACTCGGCTCACAGTCGTTATCCCATAGTAACGGACGATTGTGGCCTGCGTTTGCATAGAGAAACTCGCCGGTCCTCACATTCAATATCCCCATAAATATTGTGACGAACATGCAGGATTCATTATTGACGGCCAGGTGACGGTTGACCCGTGCCAAGGCTTTGTCCGGCGGTTCATCCATCCCTACTGCCGCCTCGATCAGATACTTCGTCACTGACATAAAAAGAGCAGCGGGCACCCCTTTTCCTGACACATCCCCGACAACCACGCACAAATGGTCATCATCCAGGAAGAAAAAGTCGTAAAAGTCTCCGCCGACCTCTTTGGCCGGATGCATTACCGCATAGATGTCGAACTCGTCCCTGTTGGGAAACGCAGGGAAAACCGACGGCAGCATGCTCCTCTGAATACGGGCTGCTATGGATAATTCACTCTCGATTCTCTGTTTAGCCGCTGTGGTTTCGGTAAGGTCCTTGATATATTTCTTCAGGTCCTGTGCCATTGCCGTAAAAGATCGAGCAAGTTGCCCGACTTCATCTTGCCTGCGAATATCTGAAAGATCTATGTCCAGATCGCCATGCGCAACTTTTTCCGTTGCCGCGGCCATCCGGCGCAGGGGCCGTGCAATGGACCGGGCCACCAGCCCGCTGACCACGAGCAGAAGAATCAGACCACCTGTCGCCACCAAAGCGGTGGTTTGGTGCAGGCTGTTCATTTCAGCCAGCAGCTCTCTCTTGGGAAAGACCGCTCCCAGGGACCAGCCGGGCGAAGGGATCCGAGCGTACGCCAAGAAAGCCTCTTCGCCGCTCAGAGCCGGCCCCATTTCCACGAAGCCGGATTCCTCCTGTTGCATGGCCAGGCCGATGGTGCGCAGCGCCGGGTCGTGCCGCTCTTCTGCGAGGCTGAACATGGACTCCGACATGATCACGTTGGGGTCGGGATGAGTAACAAAGTGTCCTGTATCAGAGACGATGAAACAATATCCCGTCCGGCCCACCTGCACGGAATCTAAGATTCCAGTGAGCCATTCGAGGGAAACATCGGCTGTAACGATCCCCTTCACCTTCGAAGCAGTGCCGCCTTCTCCATCTTCAAAAAAGGGACGGGCGTACGTGGTCATGATAGTGTTGCCGGCCCCTTCATCGAAGTACGGGTCAGTCCAAACCGGGGCCTTGAGCACTTTAGGAAGGTGATACCAGTCCTTGGTGAAATAGTCGTACGACTCTGACCCGAGCTGTTCGTATGTGATCCCGGATTTGCCCTTGTAGTAGTACGGGGCGAACCAGCGCAGGTCTTTTTCGAACTCACCCGGCTCAAAGGCCACGGCAGAGCCGTATATTTCTCTGCTCTCCTCGACCATGCGCCGGACGATGGGTAGCAGCGTCTCTTTGTCCGGGTTGCTGGCTTCCAGAACAGCGGCCAATGCTTTGGGGACCTTGGCCGCGGCTCGGAATTCCTGTTCTATCCTTCGTGCAACCGACAAAGTAAGGTTTGTCGCGCTCTTTTTGGCCTCGTCGAGGATGATCCTGCGGGAATACGAGTAGCTGTAAGCAAGGGCCAGTGCAAAAACCAGGGAAGCCCCGCACAACACCAGCACGGTTATTTTCAGACCGATGCTGCTGTGCGGCTTGACCACTATTTCGGCCCCCGATAAAAGTCGTCGAATTGCGGCAGCCTGTCAATGAGCCGGAAATCTTTCAGTATGTCGCCAACCAAGGCATATTCTGTCGGGTTGAGTTTTCCAAGGTTGGTCGTGTCGCCGTCCGGAATGATCAGGTCTTTCATGCGTGCCAGCATCCAGCGCTGATGTGCCTTGTTCGTCCCGGTGTGTGCCGCCTTTGCGTGTTTCATCACAATCTCCAGGGCCTCGTCCTGATGTGCGAAGGCGTATAGCCAACCCTGGATGGATGCACGCACAAAGGCCCCGCACAACTCTGGATCCTTCCGAAGAGTTTCCTCCATACAGTAAATCCCGTCTTCCGGGAAGTTGAGCCCGAGCCTGCTGAAGAAGAAAAGGGTAAGATCGTCAGCATTTAACCCGCTGTTGAGAATAGTGTGGTACTCGTTGTACCACATGGCCGACATGGCATCGACACCCCCCTTGAGAAAGAGGCTGATAGAGGAATAATTTGGAATAATGTTTACTTTCAGCCCATACTTCTGGAAGAAAACCTTGGGTTGCAGTTCGAACTGCCCTGCCCAAAGACCCACGGTCTTGCCGTTCAGGTCCTGCGGTTCCTCGATTCCTCTCTTTTTCTTCGCAACCAGAATCAGAGCAGAACGTTGGCTGATTTGCGCCAGATTGACGATGCCGAGCCCCGAGGCCTTCTTCTCGATTCCATTGGAGAGCCAGTCGGTGCAAAACGTCGCCTGTCCCGACTCAAGCATGACAAATGGAGGTTTTCCGGGTCCGCCGACAAGAAGCGTCAGGTCAATTCCCACGTCACGATAGAAACCCTTTTCCAAAGCGACCATGTAACCGGCAAACTGGGCCTGTGGAATCCATTGAGGGGCTAAAGAAACCTTCTTCAGGGTGGTCTCGGCTCCGACAACAGACACGGACGGGACCAACAGGAGGAGCAACACGACAATCCAGGTTCTACTGATATGCTTGCACACGGCTTCGGAAATAGGCGTTTAGGTGGGCTTTCATGTCACTAAGATAAGAGTTTTCTCCAAGGATTCATTGTTTCAAAGCGTCTTCCACTGAATCAAACACGGGGAGCATACTTGTGAACCCTGAAATATCAAAGACCTTTCTGACCATATCCTGAAGGGAACAGCATGAGACGCATCCTCCCAAGGACTTGGCCTTCTTGGCCGCAACGAGTATGGACCGCAAACCCGCGCTGCTCACATATTCGAGCTTTCCGAAATCCATAAGGATCCCTGTTTCTCCCTGATCGAGCAAGTCTTCCATTCTCTCTTGAAATTCGGGTGCGGATACCGTGTCCATCCTCCCCTCAACCGATACGATCAAGACATTTTGGCCCTTCGTCACGTTGATTTGCACTTTTGCCTCCTGGTTTCCGCTGCCGACCTCTTGTTCATTTGGTTCTCGCCCAGTCTTCTTTCACGATTGAGAGAATTTCCTTCGCCTCGTCCGAATACAACTGAATTCCATCAAAACCTGGCTCGCACACCAGCTTTTGCATTAACAGGCCATCCTCATCGAACCAGCGTGGCAATACGCCTCCAAAAAAATACCCCTTGCTCCTGAGGATGTCTACTGCCGCACCGCTCCACGGAGCACTCATCTTGAGCCAAGCCTGGATGACTACGGCCTTTTGAGCCAAGGCCTGGTTTTCGAGATTAGTGAGGTAATCTGCCAGGTCATGACCCATCTCATAGATTGCGATGCGTGCAACCCTCGCGAAATCAAAAACGGTCATTTCTGCTTTCGAGGATAGATTCGCGGGCAAGCTCTTTTCGCCCAGGGAAAGGTCGCGGCTGTCGTCAAGCCGAGAATAAATCCATCGCAACTCCTCTCTCGTACGCAGGAGGCAGAAAGACTGCATGCGGTTTCGGCTTGTAGCACCTGAAAATAAGGAGAGCGGCCACACGTCCACTGGCGCTCCGCTCCTTATCGTATGCTTCAGCCGGCATCAAAGCTATTTCCAACGCGGTCTCAACGTGGCCCATCTGTGAAACAACTCTTTGCATGTACGGATGATTACATACGGCCTCCCCGAATGTTTGCTCGATATTGGCTTGTTTGGGTACCCATTCGTCATAAACGAACTTCAGCATGCGCTTGTTGACGCCAAATTGGCGGTATTCCTTCAAAACCAGGCCAGCGCCCGTTTCATACAGAGATTTGCACGGAGCAGACCGGTACAAGTGTTGCACTCCGACCACCTTGCCGGAGTCCGTGCGGGCCACTATTGAGTAGTATTCCCCTTGGGCATTCGCTTCGGTCAGGCCCTTTTCATCATAAAAGACCTTGATCGGGTAGCCTTCGCCATAAACTGCCCTGAAAAGATCTACGATTCCTTTTGCGTCCGCGGGGCGGAATAAGCCCACTTCGATCTGCTGTTCGGAGTCCGTAGTTTGTTCCTTGTTCTCCGCTTCCATGTGTTTCCTCAGACGTCAGCCTTTCGTTCACTATATCGCGTTTCAGCAAAAGCTTTACATTAAAGAAGCGATTCAGCCGCTCAAATTGACCGGCAAGATGCCGGTCCTACTTCCGGTTCCAGTAGAGCCGGCATCTTGCCGGTTCAATCATGAGGCCCGGTTGCCCGAGGACTCGGGGAACGACTGCCCGTAAAGCTATGTGAGCACATACCTAGCCTTCCGCCATCTTGCGACAAAGAGCGGGCGCAGCGGCCAGACCGGCAAACAAGAGCCCGGCGCACGCATAGTATAATGTTGTATAGCTAGAGTGAACTAGAATAAATCCTCCCGCCAGCGGTCCTACAAAAAAGCCGCATTGAAACATTTCCATGGCGAGATTGGTGTTCAGCGCCCGGAATCTCGGCTGCGACACGTCGAACGTCAGGCCGCTCAACACAGGCATTGCCACGCCCCAACCCAATCCCAGGACGACGCCCATGGCATAGAACGCTATCGGAGTGTCAACATGAGCCATCACCAGATTGCTGAGACCCAGCCACAGCAGGGAACCTAGAAGAAGCTTCGCTTTGTTGAGCTTGTCAAACATCTGCCCTGCCACGAGGCGGACCGCGATCTCAGCAAAGGTCGAAAGCGTGAAAAACCACCCCGGATTCGTGACGCCTATCTGGTCTCCGTGTCCCTTCAGGAAATAAAACACCGGCGTGTACGAGGTCCAAACTACCAACGAGAGCAGCATTAACGACAAGACCCGAGTGTCCTTGAGATTCTCGACCACCTCGCTCCATCTGATCCTATCCCTAGACGTGTCGTCCATTCCGGCAGGAGCGCTCTCGACTACGGAAAGCAAGGGAAAGGACAAAACCATCAATACACACGAGAGATTCAGGACATTGTCAAAGCTTCCGGCCCATCGGGTCAGAGGCTCCAAGATGGGCGGAATCACTGCATACGGCAAGAGAGTTATTACAGAGATCAAACCAAAGGCCTGAGCGCTTTTGTCCCGCGGTATGCTCCCCACGAGCCTGCTCACTACAGCGGTGGCCATCACTACGTATGCAGCGCCGTGAATCAACCGGACTATGCCATCGTCCAGAAGTCGTGAGCCACATTGTAAAGCAACAGGGACACTATTACCCAGAAGCAACTGATCCCTATCCATCGTTTCGCATTGTCCGGGTGAAGGAGCGGGCTGATAATCGGCCTGATCACCAGGACTGTCACTGAAAAGAGTGCGATCAGCAGGCCGAACCATTTCTCGTCAATGGGCAAGGTTCCGAGGTAGTGATGGAACTCGAAGAACACGGCAATGTTGCAATAAGTCAGGAAAACTATGGCATTGAGAGCCAAGAAATCCTTTGTAATAAGTCTTTTCCGGTTCCAGGGCGGATTGCAAGTTGCTATGACCTTTGGCGACCACGGGATGCCCCACAGGCGCTACCTTAGAGATTGCTTCCCACCTCTTGGTAAAGGGGGGTTGGGGGGATTTTGGGATAACCCGTTGAAAATCCCCATAAATCCCATAGGAGTTAAAATAAGCTCCTGTCCCAGAGGGACATGACGATAGTAGCCCGGCGATTTATCGCCGGGAATGAACGGCCAAGAGAGCCTTCTTCCTCCCCGAGGGGCGCCCTACACATGCTTGGCACATCTTATACTGCGTATTCGACCAGGCGCAAAAGGAGCGCTCCCGCCACGGTTCGACGATAATCCGCACTGGCACGGACGTCGTCTATGGGGGATACTGCTTCCTCAACATGTCTCACAGCGGATCTCAAGGTTTCAAGGGAAAGATTCCCGCCGGTTATGCATTGCTCAGCCGCGGCCGAGGTTACCACCATCGGCCCGACGCTCCCCCAGGCCAGCCGAGCTTTCTCTATCCTGCCCTCGTCGGACAGCTCAAGAATCGCAGCCATGCTCGCGATCGCGCACGCCTGAGCCTTCCGCCTTCCAATCTTCTCGTAGTGGTGAATATTCCAATGTGGGGCCTTTTTCAGCCACACTCCTGTCAAGACTTCCCCATGTTGCAAATCGACAGTTCCCGGTCCACGGATAAAACTCCTCAGAGGGAGTCGCCTGGATCGGCCCACGGAGCCGATTTCAACCTCTGCTCCAAGCACATACAGAGCCGGCAATGTATCTCCGGCAGGGGAAGCGGTCACGATGTTGCCTCCGATTGTTCCCATGTGGCGAATCGGTGGGGACGCCAGAAAGGACACAGATTTGGCCAGCACCTGAAAGTGCTCCCGAATGAGAGAGTCCTCAAGAAGCTGACTGTGCGTGGTCGCGGGTCCTATGAATACCTCTTCCCCAAGGTCCCTAACGCCTTGTAAAGCCCCAATTCGTTCCAAGCAAACAAAGCACGACGGGTCGATCACCCCTGACCTCATCTTGACGAGAAGGTCTGTGCCACCGGCATATATCGCTGCCCCAGGCTTCTTGTCCAGAATCTCCCAGAGTTCTTCGAGAGTCCGTGGCAGAAAGACCTCTCTCATGAATCTTCCTCTTCTTTGACCGAACCCGCGGCCATCTGAACAGCATCCACAATCTTCTGGTACCCGGTACACCGGCAGAGATTGCCCGCCAAACCCTCCCTGATTTCCTCTCTGGACGGGTTGGGGTTGCGTCGAAGCAAATCCACGGAGGCCAGTGCCATGCCTGGAATGCAAAAGCCGCACTGAACGGCTCCATGCTCGGCAAAGGCATCCTGAACGGCGTGCAGACAATCCCCTTGAGCCAGGCCCTCTATGGTGGTGATTTCACGCCCTTCAAGCTGCGCGGCAAGCATGAGGCAGGAGAGCTTGCTCTCACCGTCCACCAGCACTGTGCAGGCCCCGCAATCACCCGCAGCGCAAGACTCTTTTGTGCCCGTGAGACCCAGATCCTCTCTGAGCACGTCCACCACGCGGCGGTCAGGCGAAACATCCAAATGGGTCTCTATTCCGTTGAGCTTGAAGGTTATTTTCACTCTGCAGGCCCCTTCTTTTCTTTTTCTCGAAGGGCTCGAAGGACCCGTTCGGCCGTGAGCGGACGACCGGAGCACCCGTATGCCGCATGCATCAGCCACTGCATTGGCCACTACCGGAAGCGGACCGTTCGTTGATACTTCTCCCACGCCTTTGAGCCCGAAAGGACCTGTGGGCTCGTAAAGCTCAACCGCAACTGAGTCGATCTCCGGAATATCCGCGGCTGTAGGCATAATGTAAGTAAAGAAGTCAGGGGTGCGAACCTTCCCGTCCTCAACCTGGAACTCCTCGGAGAGCGCATAGCCAAGCCCCTGGGCGATGCCGCCGTGAACTTGCTGTTCATAGATCTGGGGGTTCATCACCTTACCGCAGTCGCTAACGGCCAAATACTTTTTCACATCCACTGCTCCGGTAAGCTCGTCAACCTCTACCCATGCGATGTGTGCGCCATAGGAAAACAGGGTATGGGGCAAACCGTGAAGCTTAAGGTTCTCATCCGAGGTCACAGTATCGGTGGCAATCGGGGCCCTGAAGCGGCTGGTAGCCACCCGTTCCCCCTCGTTAAGCAATTGGGCCATCTTGGATAGAGGGATCTCCCGTCCGGTAGCAAGCCACTTGACAGCGCCAGGAATGAGCGCCATCTGGTCCGTGCCCGGCGCCATGAAAAGATCCGCGGCCCGCTGGAGAATTCGGTCTCTGAGGATCTCTGCCGCGCCGATCAGAGCGTTGCCGAAAGTATAGGTGCATCGGCTGGCCGAAGCCGAGCCACTGGGCAAGGTCCGATCCGTGTCGGGGAGCACCACTTCCATCTGCGCCGTCTCCTGCCCCAGGATGCTGCCCGCTATCTGCAGGTTGGTAGATGCATTTCCCTGCCCCATGTCTACCACGCCGCAATAAACTCTGAACTTGCCTTCTTCGGTAAGCTCAATTTTAGCGTTGGCTGTGTCCGGAACCACTGGACCGTAGCCGGACGCCTGCATGACCGCCGCAATCCCTACTCCGCGGCGCTTAAAGAGGCCGGCAGATGACTTCCACGACTTCCGTTGCCGCCAGAGAGGATGCTTCGCCGCGACTTCGAGGCAATCGAGTCAAGCCGGTGGAGCAAACGAGCGTCTTCCCCACACAATTCTTGTCGCCTCTTTTCACTGCATTTTTCAAGCGAAGTTCAAGAGGGTCCATATTCAGCTTATCCGCGAGCATGTCCATCATCTGCTCGATGGCCGCGGTAACCTGAGTAACTCCGAAGCCCCTGAACGCCCCGCCGATAGGATTGTTGGTGTATACGCACCAGGCTCGCAAAGCCGCGTTCGGAATACGATAAGGGCCGCCGGAATGTTCGAGGCCCAATGCCATTACAACTCCCCCGAGATGATCGTAAGGGCCTGTGTCTAGATACAATCGGACATTCAAGATAATGCAGAGAGCCGTCCCTCTTGGCTCCGACGCGATAGTGCATCCGCGCGGCATGGCGCTTTGTCCCCGCAAGAAATGACTCTTCGCGGTCCCACCACATCTTGACCGGCCTGCCTCCGGAGTGAAGCGCTGCCAGACCGAGAAGGCTCTGCACGGTGATGCCATCCTTACCCCCAAAAGCCCCACCCACGTATGGAACGATGATGCGAACCATAGTCGGCTCCAGTCCCAGCGCGTCCGCGACTTCCATGCGATCGCGGAACGGGGTCTGTGTGGAGCAGACGATAGTCAGTTTTCCATCGTCCCCCTTCTGAGCCCACCCAGCCTCGGTTTCAAGGTACGCATGCTCCTGCCGCGGGGTCTCGAAGCAGGCTTCCAACACAACGTCGCATTCTTTTTCCGCGGCCTCCCCTGCCCCGATTTTCAAGTCGCCCTTCAGTAGGACATTGCCGTCGGCATTGTCCTCATGCACCAGCGGAGCCCCGGCTTCCAGCGCCTTCTCCACGTCCAGGACGGCGGGCAAGGGTTCAAAATCGAATGTAATAAGATCAATTGCTTGCTTGAGAGACTCCTTATCCTCGGCCAGAACCAACGCCATCGCATCGCCGCAATGGCGCACCTTGTCATTGACGAGCACTGGCTGATCTTTTCGGATCACCCCCTGACGGTTTGAGCCGGTAATATCTTTGTGGGTCAGCACGCGAATCGACGCCGGGCTGCTTCTCCGCGAGGCTTGCATCAATTCCTTTCAGTCGCGCGTGGGGGATTCCGGCACGTTTTACTCCCGCCCAAAGCATGTATTCGCTGTAGTAGTCCGCAGCAAATTTGGTTTTGCCCGTTACCTTTTCGTAGGCATCAAGACGGGGCACAGCCGCGCCGATGCTCAGTGTTCGGTTGGGCATGGGACCGACGTTTGTTGAGGCCGTGAAGGCAAATTTTGGATCCGATTCTTTCATTGTCCTCGTTCCCAGGCTCTGCCTGGGAATGCCGTGTGGGAGGCTCTGCCTCCGCTAAATCTCGGTTCCGGGAAGCGCGGGAGGCTTAACCGTTTCACCTGTGAGTATGCACGTCCGGGCAGAGCCCGGACATACTTCCGGTTACCAGGCAGAGCCTGGTAACCAGTGCATGGGAAAATGACGGTAGGGGCACGGCATGCCGTGCCCATACTGCAGACCGCGACGCTCATCGGCTACCGCAGAATCTTCCCCAAGCCTTCAATAAGCGCTTCCATCGCGTCCATCTTGGCAACTGTTATCCTGATATGATTGGGAAAACGGAAGCCCGTCATGGTCCGCACCATCACGCCTTGCGTCATGAGCTTGCGATATGCAAGCGTGTCACTCATGGGAAGCTTAACCATGACGAAGTTGCCTTCTCCGGAAATGAAAGGCAACCTCAATCTTGTGAGTTCTTCCCTCAAGAATGCCTTCACCTCCCGAACCAGTTGCCGGGTTCGAATAACGTGGTCGTCTTCCGCCACGGCTGCAAGCGCTGCTTCCTGGGCCAGAACATTTACCGAATATACGATGCAGGTGCGTCGAATCGCGTCCACCAACTGCAATTGACCGGCTAAATACCCGATGCGCAGTCCCGCGAGGCCGTACATCTTGGAAAAAGTTCGGAAAATCACGAGATTGGGATACTCCTCGATGAGGGACATCCCATCCGGATAATCCTCTGCCTCGACGAACTCACAGTAAGCCTCGTCCACCACGACGATGCGGCGGCCGTCTATTGCGTCGAGAAAGTGCCGCAGCTTTTCGCTGTTCCAGTAAGTGCCCGTAGGGTTGTTGGGATTGCACAGGAAGAGAATTTTGGTCCGCTCGTCGATTTGGTCCAACATTCCCTGTTCATCGAATGCGTAGTCCTTGAGAGGGACCAGCTTCGCCTCGAAACCTGAAAACTGCGCCACCCATTCGTAAACGGCAAAGGTCTTGTCGGCTGTAATGATGTTGTCACCTTGCTCGCAGAATGCTTTGATGACGAAGCTGATGACCTCATTGGCGCCGTTGCCCACCAGAAACTGCTCCGGATTCTTGTTGAACTTCTCTGCAAGCTTCTGGCGAAGATAGAACGCATCCCCGCTGGGGTACACCGCGGCCCTGGGGGGCGGAAAGCTCTGGAGCACCTGTGCAGCCGCGGGCGGCGGCCCCAAAGGGTTTTCGTTGTTGTTGAGACGATATAGACGTGAACAGCCGTAGAGCTTGATAAGTTCCGAATCCGGTTTGCTGGGGACGTAAGCCTCGAAGCTCTTGATATACTCAGGCAGCAGCTTTTCCAGTGAGCATGTACTCATCAGGACTTGCCACCCGCTTTATACTGGAAAATGACCAGATCGCCTTTGCCCGCGTAAGGGAAGAAGCAGGCGGGGCTCGAAGCCGCACTTCATAAGGGCCGGCGTAAAATGGCAGTGCCAGGACCTGCCCAAATCCATTTGAAAGAAGATGTTGGGGAGTTCTTCTTTCAGAAGCGTTTGCACGTACGCCCGCAGGGTCTCTTCCGCGTTGCTGCCCCACCAGATGGGGCGCAAGGTCACGCGGCCCGGACGCACGATCGAATTCTGCAGAAATGACCGAGAAAGGCGAAGCGGATTCGCCCTCTTCGGTTACCGGCTTGATTTCCCTTGCAAAGACCAGCCGCTGGTACTGGCTTGTAAGAAATGCCTGGATCGAAGAGTGAGCCCAGACCGAAAGCCCCAGGTCCTCCGCAAGATCGCGGTAGTAGGCCACGGTTTCCAGAGCATCACCATTTCGTTGGTGAAGGGTTAGAGATCCCAGCGGCTCGAAATATGCGGTAGGTAGCTCCGGCGTCGGATAGCGATTGATTAGTCCCCCGGCATCGGTCCTGGCAATCGCCCCAATGCAATGATCGGTCAAAACCTGGGCCATTTCCGATTCTGCCGGCTGATTGAAGACGTACGGACCATAGAATTCCACCAATTGCGACCCTTCCCAGCGCCAAACAACTCCACCACCGATATGCCCGACCTTATCGACTGCTATGGCAGCGTGCAGCTCACCGCAGGCCGTCATGTCTACGACCTTGCCCGGAAGCGCAAAGCTCATGGGGATCGTATGCGAGGGATAATTGCCGTTCACCAGGCGGACAAAAATCTTGAGTTCGTCAGCATCAGGAGGCCTGACGGTGAATTCCGGCAAGGGCTTGGAATCGGGAACCGGCAGGTCCGATAATGAAGGATAAGATCTCTCTTTCGTTAGAATAAGCCTGAGACCGGTTTCCTCCTGGAAGAACTGAAAGCGATCGACCATACGTGAAGCGATCAGGAGTCCTGTCTCTTCCCGGCATGCTTCGTCATCGAAAGAGGCTGAGGCTGTCAGATTGAAGGCCCGCATATTAAAGTCTTGAGCCTGGAAGACGAATTCCTGATCCACGTAGTAACCGCCGGATCGGCATCGCATGCAGACTTCTTTGCCGGGTGCAGCCACCTGACAGAGGTACGCGAAGATCTCTTCCGCAGCCAAGGTGAGAGCCAACGCTTCCGGCCCGCCCATGCCGAAGGCTCCAGCCCCTTTCTCCACAAAAGCGGTGGCCAACGGCAAGAAAGCCGGATCAGCCCTGAGGTTCAATGTGACTTCAGTTGTCTGCGGTGCTCGCAAGGCCGGCTCCTGTTACCAATCCGATCAATGGGAATTCACAACCCGAGTGCTCCCTGTAAGCGCAGGAGGACGAATTGGCAAAATATCAGTGACAGATAGCGCATCAGACGTGCTTGGTCTTGCTCAGCCATATACGGATGGCCGCCGGTGTGACTAAGGAGACCGTACACCTTGGAGATCGTCTCCTGCTCCTTCTTTTCAAGCAGTCCACCTCTTTCCAAATATTCACGCACTTTGACGGGTTTATCGTATGTTTCTGGTGCCAGTGGTTTTCCAATAGTCGCTTCACTGTGACGGTTAGCCACCTGTTGCAGGACGCCCTGAGTCCCTTGCGGGAATTGGATATGGAATCGTCCCACTTGGACGCATAATAATGCGTGGCGGACCCTTCCAAATGGTGCTTCAAAACAGCAGGGTCAGACAGCTTGAGTCCAATGATGAGGGATTCTAAGACACCTTCCTCTTCCTTTTCCTCCAAGACACTTTCCTCGGTATGAGCAAGACACCATTGCTGTAGATGTATCCATCAAGTTCCAGCGTTCGCTGCATCTCGTCAACCGACTTTATTCTCTGGCCGTACTATCAAATGTTGGATCCGTCCGGCGCGCATGGATAATGCGACTGTGCCAAATCTTTTAGCACACGCTGACCTAAAGCTTGTCTCTGCTTCCAGTCCCAATTTGGGGTCACGCTTACCTGAGATTCTCCAGTGTGCAATTGCATTATGAATTCCACCAAGCCCCGCTGGTTCCAACATGAGATTTTTTTATTGCGTTCAGAAGCCAACTATCAAAATCATAAGCGTAAAGGAAATCATACAACTCGTCGGCCCTATAATCAAACTTCGTCCCAGAAGCCGTAGAATTTCCACTAAGGGCATAACCTGTGAATCGTTGTTGGTATGTATCGGCGATGGCTTTTGCCGATCTTCGACTAAGCATTGAAATCCTCTCTCGACAAATCTTGCCTATTGACAAACCATCAAATAGATGTCGGCGGAAGCATACTGTGCCTGACGTCCAAGGTCACCACCCCGACCGCCCAAGAGCTTCGGAAAGTCGAGCATCCTATTTTGTCACCCGTTTAATCACATTTTGAGGAAAAAACAATCTAATCCGATCCGAATACTCGGCAATGACTTCATCATACGCACCATTTCCAAGCCGGCCACAATCACCCGACCCATGAGCCTCACGATATACTGCGGGTCATCGGGCCTGTTCGAGTCGTTGACGATATCACTCCTCTTATCCTCATGAATGCGCAACTTCTCAAATTCTTACATGCCAAGGTAATAGTCACGAAACAGTCTGCTGCTCGATTTCGGATCTAAGTTAGGCATGAAGTCCGAATTCCCTCTTTGAAATGGCCGCAGCGAACGACATGATTTGTCATGATATGGCTAGTCCCCAGGGACTACAAGTCTTTTTTCGCTCTGGCTGTCATTCCCGCCCCAGCGAAAGCTGCCAATCTTTCTGGATTCCGGCGTGCGCCGGAATGACGGGCCACAATAGTTTTTCACAAATCCGTCGGTATGGTATTGTGGGCCTGTCAGATGGTCGAGCTTGTGGAGACTCGGAATCGGTTTGCAGCTCAGAAGGAGGCATCTAATGGAATTGACACTTAATAAAAGCGATGGACACGTGACCCGCATTTCCCTTTCGGGAAAACTCGATGTGCCCGGGGAAGAGGCAATCGGGGATGAATTCAGGCATCTTATAGATGCTCACGACACGCATTTCCTGATTGATATGAGCCAGGTGTCCTATCTCGCTTCGCTCGGCATTCGATTGCTGTTCGCCGGCGCAAAAGCTTTGTCCGCAGACGGGAAAAAGCTGATCGTCCTTGACCCGCAACCGATGGTGGAAGAAACTTTAATGTCTTCGGGCACAGCCAAGCTGGTACCGATAGCTCACGGTGAAGATGAGGCCCTGGGGTTGCTGTAGACGATGCGGCAGGCCTTGATCGGTCAGGCATTCGACACGCTGCAGCGAGTGCCAATTCATTGCGAGCCGAGATTCATGTAGGGGGCACCCCGTCTTGCACATCTGATGACTCTACCAGCAGATGGACACCGGATCGGAGAACGGACGAAGCAGCCAGCAGGATCCTACCAGCGATTGCTCGTGCGCTTCACTCCTCGCAATGACAGAATGAGCAAATCGGACAAAGATCGGGTATCTACATGGTCCGTAAAACCCGCCCGCAATTTTAGGCCACGGCCTCCCATTGGGCGGTGACAATTAAAAACCGATGAAGCAGATCAACCTGTTAATGCGAAACAATCTCAAGGAGCTGGCGGCTCTGATCGACAAAGCAAGCGCCTTCCTGGAATCTCAATCTTTGCCGGGACCCGCTTTTTACAAGGCGAACCTGGTACTGGAAGAGGTCCTCACGAACATTGTCAAATACGCCTTTGAAGACGCAGCCGAGCATGAAATAAGCGTGCTCCTGGCAGTCAATGATGCCGATCTGATGATTCGGTTTGTGGATGATGGCCGAGAGTTTGACCCGCTTGCTGTTCCCCCGCCGGCAATGAGAGAGTCGCTCGAAGAAAGCTCTGAGGGCGGTCTGGGCGTCTATCTCGTGCGAAAGAGCGTCAATTCAATAGAATATTAGCCGGGACCAATCCAAGAATATCCTGGAAACGAGGATCAGCCTGCTCACCTGAAATAGTCTGCGAGTCTTTGCCTGTCGCACGTCAATTTTATGGATTAATTCCTTATGGATTCTGATATCCCTCCTAGCCGAGCGAAGGCCCGAAACTGTCTCAGTGCTCCTGTCTGAAGGGTCAAGCCTTTCGTCACGACAAGCCATCACGGCGCTTGGTCCACTGGGCTACCGGCTTGATGTTTGCGACCCTGATCCGCTGTGTATTGGCCGTTTCTCGGCCTTTGTTCGTCGCTTCTATCGCTGCCCCAGTTGGTCAGAGAACCCTGGAAATTACCTGGACTTCATTTTACAGCCGGCTAGAACTGGCAGATACGATGTTTTGCTGCCGGTTCACGAACAGGCTTTCTTGTTTTCTGCCGTGAGAGATCAACTCGTTTCAAAAGTAGGGATAGCTATCTCAGACTTTAGCGGCTTCACTTTGCTCCAGAGTAAGACAGCTTTCGCAAGACTCCTCGCGGATCTCCATCTTCCCCATCCGAGAACCAGCCTTATTAATAGCCGATCACAATTGGAAGAAATGAGCCATTTCCCGTACTACGTGAAAGCGCCTTATAGTACAGCAGGATCTGGCGTGTGGCGCATAGACAATGCTGAAGATCGGTCTCACGCAATAAGTAGCTCTGGAAAAACAAGGCTTGCTCGACGGCAGGACTGATATCGTGGTGCAAGATGTTGCGATTGGCGTACTTAGCCAGGCTCAGGCTGTGTTCGAGCATGGGCGACTCGTCGCGGTGCACTGTACCAGCCAGCAAGCCGAAGGGATAGGTGGAAGCCAAAGCGCACGCCTCAGCGTGGACCACCCTGCGGTTCGCCATCACCTGGAGATGCTGGGCCGGCATCTTGGTTGGCACGGCGCTCTCGCCCTTGATTATCTCTTCGATCCTGCCTCTGGAGAGCCCGCGTACATTGAAGCCAACCCCCGACTTGTTGAGCCGATGAATGCTGTTATGAGCGGCGTGAATCTTGCGGAGATTCGTCATTCGGCTTTCATTGGGTGAATCCTTCAGCAATGAGCCGCTTAGGATAGGCCACTTTGGAGTCCGTAGTCACAGTCTGCTGGCGATCGCTATTGGGGATTGCAGATCGTGGAGGATCGCGGCTTCGGCTTGTCAATGAATCATTCAGTGCGATTCTCAACCGTGGAGCTTATAGAGATAGTCAGGAGGACTTGACCCCGATTACGACTGACTGGCAGAGTCTGATTCCCATGGCTTTCGTCGGTCTGCAATTGTTGATAAGCCCGGCGCGCGCTAAACAAATCGCGGGTCGTGCGGTCTCAACCTATGCGCTCACGCATGAGGCAGTGGAAAAGATTTGCAAACTTGAGATGTCTGTGCAGCGCACCAATTAGATCGGAAAGACTTATCCATCCGGAAATTTGGTATTTATTTACCGTTTGTTTAGAGGACCCTCGAACAAGGACAAAGAAGTGGGCAAGCCTCCGCGCAGAGCCGAGGCGTAATCCTACTTCTTCTCTCGCTCCAGGTCCCTCATCCGGCGATCATAATCTTTCCAGAACTGGCTTTCGCATTCCTGAATACATCGCGCATAAAGGCGGGCTCGTGGGTCATCTCCACCACCGGCCCACGGGCCGAACCGCTCCCGGCAGTCCTGCACGCAAGTCTCACGGTCAAACCTGCATCAAGAAGCTCAACATTGCTGGACAGCGATTCCGCTCCGACCCCGAGTGGAAACTCCGCAGGCTGTGCTTGAAGGTAATATTCAAGCCCTGAAAGGACCAACAGGGCTGCCGCTGCTGACAACAAAAGACTCTTCCTATTCATGGTGCCTCCCCCGTGAAACTGCACGTTCAAGAGACATGTTAACGCAATGAAGCCGGAAATCAACAACCGGAACTGCCGGGCGTCCACGTGGCCCGAAAGCTCTCGCCTCAAGCTCCGTGCACTAGACGTCGAAACATCTTGTATGCCTCGGGTGAAACAGAGGTGAAACGAACAGTGGCCTCGCAGCCGTCCCCCGTCATGGCCGCGGAAACCACCTTCGCATAGACTTCTCCAGGTACCAGCTCCATGTCGTCATTAAGGATTAACAGTCTGATGTCCTCCCATTGGCCTATTGCAGACTTCAAGACCATCACTGCTGAAGTTAGGGAGATATGAGTGATACGGCCCGTTTCCTGAGCCTCCGCGAGGATTTTTTGGTTCAGCTGGTATATCTGCACATTGATCGGCCTTTCGAGCGGGACCGGCGTCTCATCCCTGTCCGGCAGATGCGCCTCGTAAGGGCCTTTGATACCGCGGACGTCATACAGGGTTACCTTCCCCGGAACGCCTTTCATCTCGACCTGAAGCACATTCCTGATATCAAGGAATTGAGAAAGTTTTTCGTAGGTGGAACTGCTTATCAATACCTGCCCCCCAACTGTGAAAGATTCCATCCTGCCGGTGAAATTCACCTGTGAACCCACTGCGCCGTATTTTGCTCGCTTCTCGGATCCGATGTTACCGACAACAACTGAGCCGGTATTCACAGCAACGCCCATGTCAAGCCGTGGAAGGCCATCTGCTTCATTAAGGGAATTAATCTCATCCATGGCAGCTTGCATCTTGAGAGCGCAAGCCACAGCGCGGGCCGGGTGGTCGTCCAAGGGTTCAGGAGCGCCGAAAAAGGCCAGGATCCCGTCCCCTATGATCTCATCGATGGTGCCCTGGTAGTCGATCAGGATTTCCACCATCTTGCCGAGGTAGCGGTTGAGAAATGCCAGGACCTGCTGGGGCGGCATGCTCGACGTAAGCGCGGTGAACCCCCTGAGATCAGACATTATCATCGTTATTTCACGGTTCTCGCCACCCAGCCGCAGTCCGTCTTTCGATTCGAGCAGTCGATTCACCACCTCGCGAGTCAAATAACGACCGAACGTGTCCCTGATCCGGTCCCTCTCTCTCAACCCTTCTGTCATGCGCATAAACGATTGGGCGAGTCGCCCGACCTCGTCAGTAGCCTGCGAATGTCTGTCAGATCTATGTCAAGATCGCCATGCGCAACTTTTTCCGTTGCCGCGGCCATGCGGCGCAGGGGCCGGGCAATGGACCGGGCCACCAGCCCGCTTACCACCAGCAGAAGAATCAGACCCCCTGCCGCCACCAGCACGGTGGTTTGGTGCAGGCTGTTCATATCAGCCAGCAGCTCTTTCTTGGGGAAGACCGTTCCCAGGGACCAGCCGGGCGAAGGGATTCGGGCATAGGCCAAGAAAGCATCCTCCCCGCTCAGAGCCGGCCCGATTTCCGTAAAACCAGATTCCTCCCGTTCCATTGCCATGCCGATGGTGCGCAGCGCAGGGTCGTGACGCTCCTCTGCGAGGCTGAACATGGACTCGGACATGATCAAATCGGGGTCGGGGTGAGTGACAAAGTGACCCGTATCAGAGATGATGAAACAATATCCTGTGCGGCCCACCTGTACGGAACAGACCAGGTTGGTAAGCCATTCGAGGGAAACATCGGCTGTAACAATCCCCTTCACCTTGGAGGCGGCGCTCGCTCCTCCGCCTTCGAAAAACGGACGAGCGTACAGGTGGTCATGATAGTGTTGCCGGCCCCTTCATCGAAGTACGGGTCAGTCCAAACCGGGGCCCTGAGCACTTTAGGAAGGTGATACCAGTCCTTAGTGAAATAGTCGTACCGACTCTGACCCGAGCTCTTCGTATGTGATCCCGGATTTGCCCTTGAAGTAATAAGGCGCAAACCAGCGTCGGTCCTTTTCGAACGCACCCGGCTCAAAGGCCACGGCAGAGCCGTAGATTTCTCTGCTCTCCTCGACCATGCGCCTGATGATGCGTAGCAACGTCTCTTTGTCAGGATTGCTGGCTTCCAGAACAGCAGCCAAACCTTTGGGGACCTTGGCCTGCGGCCCGGAATTCCTGTTCGATCCTTCGCGCAACAGACAAAGTGAGGCTTCTCGCGCTCTTTTCAGCCTCAGCTAGGATGATCCTGCGTGAATACGAGTAGCTGTAAGCAATGGCCAATGAGAAGACTATGGAGGCTCCGCACAATACCAGCACGGTTATCTTCAGGCTGATGCTGCTGTGGGGCTTCATCATTGCTTTGGCCTCTGGCGAGGGTCGTGGAATTGTGGTAGCCGGTCTATGAGTGGAAAACCTGTCAGCATTTTTCCGACCAAGACAGAATGCGCCGGATTGGCTTCTCTGAAGCAACTCCTACTGCCGTCGTAAACATGCACCTTCAGTCTCGCGTGGGCAATGTTGTCATTGCGAGTGCAGCGAAGCAATCTCCGGCAGGATGGGCGTCCCGCCCGGCGTCATTCCCCCGACCGTGGATCCAGCACCGGCAGGGACGCCGGTGCCTACGATTTGGTAGCGGCGGGCTCCCTGCACCGCCATTTCCCTGACCCCGGATCGGGGTCCGGGATGACGAATGACCGACAATCCCGACGTTCCACTGTGGGACGGTCCCACCGCTGAGATTGCTTTTTCGTTTCACTCCTCGCAATGACAGGGGCGACGAGATCACTTCGGCACAGCACAATCCATACTCGCTAACAATCAAATCTCACTTGGCTCCATGCTGTTTCAGGAAGTCTCTAACCTGTTCGTTGCCTTGGCTGGTGGCTCTCGTCAACGCAGTCTGCCCGTCTTTGCTCTTTGCATTTACTTCCGCACCCCGTTCCACGAGCAGCTTCACGGCATCGAGGTGTGCTTCCGAAGATGCCAGCATCAATGCCGTGCGTCCGTCTTCGCTCTGGGCATTGATGTCAGCTCCCTTGTCCAGGAGCATCTTCACAACTTCCGAGCTTCCCCGCTGTGAGGCCGACATCAAGGCTGTGAGCCCGGTGTCCTCATTGGCATTTACGTCTGCACCGTTATCCAGAAGGATTTTCACCGTTTCAGCTTGGCCTTGCAGCGCCGCTGCCATCAACGCAGTCCCGCCATGGTCGGTTCGAGCATTCACATCTGCGCCGGCTTCCAGGAGTTTTTTCACAACCGCGGAGTAGCCGAGCATGGAGGCCATGATCAAGGGCGTGACTCCAATTTCATCCTTTCCGTTTACATCCGCTCCCCTGGCAATGAGTCTTTGCACTTTATCCAAATTACCTATGGTGCTGGCATCGCGAAGTGCCTGGTTCAGGTCCTCAGGATTCACACTATCCCAGGCCGCTCCCGTAAGAACAACAGCCGCCACAAGAGGCAGTAATATCCTCAAGCGCACCGACATATCAAGCCTGCTGCCAACCATCCGGCACCTCCCTCGGTGGGGATCTCCCTTCCCCCGAGAAAAACGTGCTCGCCAAAGCCGGTATTTATCTGCACGAGAGGCTGGATCAACCGTTCGTCGGCGACTGATGAAAATTTATTCGATTGCGGCCCTGCCGTTTACCCTCTAACCACGCCATATCCGCCATGTGGATCAAATCATCAGACCGTTTCACCGTCAGGGTAAATTCGGCCACACCCGACGTACAAGTGACTTGGAAGGACTTAGAGCCTATCTGAAAGATAGTCTCTTCCAGCTTTCGTCGTATGCGCTCCATGCGCTCGTAGGCGCCCCTCAAGCCAGTATGAGGAAAAATCACTAATAATTCATCTCCTCCGCACCGGCCGGCAAAATCCGCCTGCCGCAGCTCGTTCCTAACGATTTCGCCTAATCGGGCCAGAACACGGTCGCCGGCCCTACCGATCCGGTGAAAAAACCCCTCAAACCACAACAACACTCCCATAACATCATATCAACTCTTCCTCATTCTTAACTTCTTCTCACGTCTCTCCCACGACACACACCTCCTCCGGAACATCTCACAAATATCCATCGAACCCCGACTCTCTGTCTCGTAGTCCGACCGTCAGCCATCTCCCACCTCCCTCCGGTGAAGGAGAAGTTACAGCGCCTACGCTCTCACCGTAACCCCGCTTGTGCCAAGCTTATGGACGGTGAATCAGCCAATCAGTCGCATCGTCAGCTCCCATCTTGCTCGCGAGGTACTCCGTCCTAGTCTCCTTCTCGCTCCCTTCTACCCAACGTCGACCCAGCCTACTTCCCCCTCTCTCTCTCGTCCAGGCCGCTACGAGCCCTCCGAGCTAAACGAAGAATCTCCCTCCAGTCTCATATCCGCTATCGCACACATCCAAAAAAGGACTTGTCTACAAGACAATAGCTCCACAGCTCAAAAGAGGCTCTTATCCCAGCGTGAAACTCCCGAATCAGACCCTCCATCCTCCCTCCCACCCCCAACTCCTCTCCATCCTCATCTCACCGCCATCCTATCATCTCTCTCTACCACCTCGCCTCGCCAATAAGCACGTCTAACACGATGACCTCTCGCCACACTCCCCAACCCCCAGGCGACGTCTACGTCACTCGACTTGCGAAACCGAGTACTAACTCATTCAAGGTCTGTAGGGACCGGCTTCTAACCTTGGGATTCAGAATAGAGACTAACAGAGTCAGAAGTGCATGGCAAGGCAAAAGTCCCCATTGGGAGCGAACCGAAAGCAAGGCCGGTTTGCGTTCCAGCGAGTAGCATCCGCGACTTTCTATTGGCGACCACCAAAGCTATCGGTGGGCTCTTGTCTTGTTTTTTGTCCTCAAATTTGTGAATCTACCGGCAGGTTAGTCCCGCGGACATTTGATCGGCCGAATTGTGAAGGCTGACGTGTGTCCGACGTCGGTGTTAATATGGGGTGATTTTGAAAAAGCGGACGATTAATGCAAAGATGGTTGCACGAGACGTGCAGGCCGGGATGGGTGACACTCTTCTCATGAAAAAATACCAACTCTCTGCGAAGCAGTTGGAGAGCGTACTCAGGAAAATGGTGGATGCTGACCTTATTTCCCATCTCCAGCTCTATGAGCGAACCAGCTTGTCCGACACGCAGATTACCAAGGCCTTTGTAGAGGCGCAGCGGGCCGTCAGGGAATTGGATTAGCGGTTAAACGACTCTTCGTGGCAGAGCGGGGAGCCACTAAGCGCACACAAGTAGGGCTTAAGCCGGCGGCAATGCGCATGCCGAAGAGCATTCCGCCAAGCGGTGCGCATCCAGCTTGGTGGCGCCCAAACATTCGGAACACAGAATCCCAGGTCTGGCGTCAGACCCGCGTGCGTCGCCTCCACCTTCCATCTTAGCTCTTCTTGCTGCACGAAATGCCAGAATTGCGAAAACCGCAAATGCCGCTATGAAAATAACTGATGCTGAAAAGTAGGTGATTTCCATTTTTCCGCTCCTCCGAACGAATTTCAAGTCTCAGAATATTAGATGCGTCGGGGACGCGTAAGGTTCAAATCACGTCAAACACGAAGGAGCCGGCACAGAGACGCTCACGGTTTTTCTATTTCGCGCAAGCGTTTCTGATTGACTTAAATATCACATTATCTTAAAATTTGAATTTCTTGACTACGAATGACATCACCGAACTTGAAAGCGTGTTGAAATACCTCCGCACTGAAAGAGCGAATGAACGCTTCTCTCGATTCTTGACAGCATGGATCAGTGATCCAAGTGCTCGATTTAAACCTCTGAAATCCTGTATGCAAATAAGTTTGCGAAGAATCTGCATGGAAGAGCTGATCGGAGGCCAATGCTCCGAGAACTACATGGTTTGTCAGCCCTTGCGATCATTGCCCCAAAGAGGCGGTCATCAGTATGCAGGGAGCCGTATCATGGACTATCACAATCCCACGTCTCAAAGGATTACCTGGCGACGACGAATCATTAATGGATTGACGGACGTGATGCGAAATTGCACTTCGCCGTCGATTTCGCGCGCCGGCGCTGCGGCGGCGGCGTCCGTTCTGTTGGGCTCCTTGCTCCTCGCTCTGGCCTCTTGGGCCCGCTTCGCCCTTTTTCCCCGGCCTCTCCGTCGCTCCTCGTCCCGCGCGCGTTGTCTGCGCCGTCGGTTCGCCTCCTCGTCGGCACCTCCCCTCTCTGCGTGCGCCCCGCTCTGTCCCACCTGTGTCGTATCCGCGCGGCGGCCCGCGGGGGACGACCGGCCTCTCCGCGCGCCCTCCTCGGAGGTTGTGGTCCCGCGCCGCGTTCCGCGCGCCCTGCGCTTTCTCCCTCCCGCGGGCGCTCGCGCAGCTCTTAGCGTGCGCTCCTCTCCGCTCCCGACGCACGCTGATCTGGCACTGTCGTGTCCTACGCGACGCCATACGCCTACGCTTCAGTGTGTCGACATAACTAGCGTAAGTCCGAGCCCGCTCCGAACCAGCGAGCATCTGTCCAACGCAGTATGCTCACCTGCCACTGATATACGTCCCAAATTTGTTTACTTCAACGATCAGTTCTCAAATATTCGCACAACAGCTAAGCAGTCGTGATATACATGTCGCCCGAGTAGCTCGCCGCTTTCTCATCCCGATGATAGCATGTTACTGATGATTCGAATCCATGGAATCCACTTCCGACCTTACCAACAGTGGAGCACCGCATCTGACGCGATGAGAGTCGCCACATTAACGTCCGATCTTCGTCGTCAAACAGCCTGCCGCCTAAACCTATCGTAACCAACATCACCGAGCTGGCGGATGCAGAGCGCTCAAGAGAGTGAAGAGACCGACCTGTAAGAGCTTTGAGCATATTCGTTACACAGCCTAAGATCTTTGCCAACCGCGTCTCCACGAGATGCTTATATGCCCGAACTACAGACACGCTACTTCCATCCTGACCACCAATGTCGAATCTTCGGCACGAATGAGGGTGAAGAATACTCAATACAGATTCGTTGCTACGTAAAGAGTTCATCTCTTGAAGTTGAAATTAAGCCAAGAAATAAGCATTAAAGGACCCGTATACAGGTATGGTAAAGGACATCTCCAAAGAAATCTCATTGCAAGAGCAACTCCTCCAGGCTCAAAAGATGGAAGCCATCGGTACCTCGCGCGGATAGCTCACGACTTCAACAACATGCTGACCATAATCCTGGATATGCGAAATCCTTCTGTCTGACATGGACGAACAAGATTCTCGTTCGGAGGACCTCGACAAAATAGTCCAGACTGCAAAGAATGGAGCAGACCTGGTCAAACGGTTGCTCACCTTCAGCAAAGCAACTTAGAGTTCCGCCCCTTGGAGCTAAACGTTGAGATCGAACGCACTCAAAAGCTATGGAGCGGACTCTTCCTAAGATGATCGATATACGGTTGAATCTGGAAGATAACCTTGCACCGATTAATGCCGACCCTACAAATCGATCAATTTCATGAACCTTGCCATTAATGCGAGAGACGCCATGCCGGACAGCGCAAGCTGGCCATTGAAACCAAAATGTCACTCTAGACGAACGTTATTGCGACTCCCACGTGAACGTACACCCGGAATATGTCATGCTGAGCATCTCAGATACCGGACATGGAATGGATGAGCCTACCCGTGCACGATTTTTGACCCCTTTTTTACCACCAAGGAACGGATCAACAAAGGGAACAGGACTGGCTTGCCGTGGTTCAGCGGCATCGTCGATCAACACGGTGGCCACATGATCTGCGAGAGTGAACCCGGCAAAGGCTCCACATTCAGATCTACTTTCCCGCAGTAGTGCCACGAAAGACCCAGGAATCCTTTGAGAATCGATTGCTGGATGGCCGTGGCGAGACCATTCTCATGGTAGATGATGAGGAGTTGTCTAGATTTGGGCGCAAGCGTACACTCAAACGCCGGGTACAAGGTAATCACTGCCGCCAATGAAAGAAGCGCTGGAACTTTATAGCAAAAAGCAAGGGAACATCAGCTGTGATTCTCGATCTTCTCATGCCGAGATGGAAAGCAAGCAGTGTCTCAGCGAACTACTTAGAATCGCAGCCACGAAATCAAAGTGTTAGTGGCAAGCGGATATTCAGATGATGTCTCCATCGGAGGAATCTCTTCGGTTGGGTGCCAATGGCTTTGTGAGGAAGCCCTTCAGATTAATGGAATTGCTCCAGCAGATGCGTAGATCTTGGATGAAAAGTGACTCCCGGAAGCGTAAAGGCACTTTCACATCGCGTTCCTATCTGGGATCCCTTTCTTTAGAAAACGATCACCGTGAGTCTTCCCGGACCGTGCACGCCTATGGTGAGTGTCAACTCGATGTCCGCGGTTCTGCTGGGGCCGGTTTCCAGAGTGATATTGGTTGGAGGGGAATCACCCAGCGTGGCGAAGAAATCGTCCACCGTCTCGTATATGTTTTCGGAGGACACAATTGCAACGTGATGCGCAGGCAACAGACCCGCCTGAACCGCCTTCCCTCCCTGGCTGGAACAGACCAAACTCCCGGTCTCGGCTATCGCGGCGGAGACCTCTTCCACACAGACCGAAGCTGAAGCGTAGTCTTGAGCTCGTTTGTCCGCGGGCAATTGAACTGCCTTCTCCTTGTCGGTGACAGCAGGGCAGAAGATCGATTCACTCTCGGCCAGGATCGGCCCCAGGACGCTGTTCAGTTCGTCATTGTTGTTCACGCGAACCGGTTCCGCTGCCGCTTTGGCAGCATTCCCAATGAAGAGATCAATGATTTCGTCGCGTGTCATGAGGCCCTCCGGCTGAATGTTGTTCCAACAGGTCGGGGCAAGCGGTCGAGAGCATCCTTTGGTCCCATTTTTGTTGCAAGGGGCCAAAAAAGGTGCGCAGCGGTCTGCCCCAGATGGAAAAGGAACGGAGATTGGACGACCTTGCCGAATCCGGCCATGCCTGTTTGCTCGAGCTTTGGAGTAAACCCTTCTTCTACCCTACGTTCGCGCAATCGGCGCAGAAGCCCGGGGAGTGGCACCTTTACGGGGCAAACGTCCCCGCACGCACCGCAAAGAGTGGTTGCGTCCAAGAGCGGGTGAGCCCGCTCCATTCCATCGAGCAAGGTTGTCAGCACTATTCCCATGGGTCCCGGATAGGTGGAGCCGTAAGCATGGCCCCCAACCATGCGATACACGGGGCAAGCGTTCAGGCAAGCGCCGCACCGAATGCACTTAAGCATTTCACGGTATTCTCCGGTGACTATTTCGGATCTGCCGTTGTCCACCAAAACAATGTGCATCTCTTGGGCGCCGGTGGATTCGCCGGGTTTCCTGGTCCCGGTTATCACCGACATGTACGTGGTGATTGCCTGCCCGGTCGCAGAACGAGGAAGCAGCCGGGTGAATTTGGGAAGATCCGCCAACGACGGGACCATCTTCTCGATGGACAGTCACCGCGATGTGGAGAGGCGGCAGGGTCGTGCACATTCGCCCGTTCCCCTCGTTTGTGAAGAGGACGATGCTGCCTGAGTCCGCCACAGCGAAGTTAGCACCTGATATTCCTGCTTTCGCGGAGATAAACTCTTCTCTGAGGACCTTTCTGGCGATTCGCGTCAGGACAGCCGGATCGTCTGTGTACTCGCCTCCCAGCTTCTCCGCGAAAAGCTTCCCCACTTGTCTGCGGTCCTTGTGAATTGCAGGGACAATGATGTGAGAAGGCCCTTCCCCCGCAATCTGTATGATGTACTCGCCCAGATCGGTTTCCACCGCACTGATTCCCTGGCTTTCCAGATAGTCATTGAGGTGGATTTCTTCGCTGACCATAGATTTCGACTTCACCACCTTTGCGATCCCGTGGTCTTTCAGAATCGAACCTATGCGCTCTCTCGCTTCCTGAGAATCCTTCGCCCTATGCACCTTGGCCCCGGCCCTGGTCGCATTTCTTTCGAAGCGATCTACGTAATCGGACAGATTGTCGAGAACGTGCAGCCGCATGGCGGATGCCTCTTCCCGCCATTCCTCCAGAGGCACTCCTGATAACGCGTCCGCCCTCTTGATCGTGAATGTGTCGGTGGCGTTGCGCATTGCTCCGCGAAGGGTGGCATTGCGTAACGCCCGCGCGGCATTGGTCCGAAAGGGGATGACTTGAGTGGACGAACTCATCATAGACCCTCCGCCAGCACCACCGCTATGTGCTTGACCTGCACGGCGCTGCCCCGTCGCTTAATCGCGTCGGCAATATTCATGAGACAACCGTGGTCGCAGCCCGTGACTGTGTCAGCCCCTGTCGCAAGGATTGTGTCAAGCTTCTCGTCCGCCAGAGCCATCGAGACCTCGGGAAGCTTGGCCATGAAGATCCCTCCAAAACCGCAGCAACGGTCCGCATGAGGGAGATGAACGAATTCAGCCCCCTTCAGAGACTGCAAGAGGAGCAGTGGCTCTTCTCTGACCCCGAGTTCTCTCGTGAGCTGACAGGAGGCATGGTAAGTGATCTTCCCTTTTCCGGACAGATTGGCTTCATGGACCTTCAGGACCTTGACAAGGAACTGGCTCAGCTCATAGGTGCGCCCTGCTATTGCCTCTGCCTTTTCACGCATCCTGCCGTCATCTTTGAACAGTTCCGGATAATGGTTCTTGACCATAGACGCACAAGAGCCCGATGGGATGACAATAGGATCGCTGCTCCCCTCGAAAACGGAAATACAATGTTCCGCGGCTTTCCTTGATTCACGACTATACCCGCCGCTGTCCGCAGGTTTGCCGCAGCAGGTCTGTCCTGCCGGATATCCCACTTCCACGCCGAAGTGCCGGAGCAGCCTGATTGTGGCCTCCCCTGTTTCGGGATACATTGTGTCGATAAGGCATGTGCCGAATAGTTGAACGCGCATCAACACCTCCGCGGGCAGGGCAAGCTCTCGTCGTCATCCGCATGCAGAATATCGCGATAATCGAAGAGCGATCCAGATCGCGGCAACGTGTGAGGCTTGCCTTTACTACCCTACGAGTCCATAGCAAGTTACCGCCAGGATGGCAACTTGCTACGGAGGCTGTGAATGAGGTATCGGAGCCGGTAGCAAGGAGGTAGGTAAAAACCGGCTCCAATACCTCTCCGCGGCATCAGCGAACTACCAGGGCAGTAAACGGATATACGTACGCCTGGAGGAAGACCAGACATCCTACCAATGCCGCCAAGGCAAGGCTGTGGAAGAACACGTACCGTAAGATGTCACCTTCGTGGCCGTACCATTGGGTTGCAGTACTGGCCACCACGATGCTCTGGGCATCTATCATCTTGCCCATAACGCCGCCCGCGCTGTTGGCCGAACACATGAGCGTCGGGCTGATGCCTATCTGCTCGGCAGATATGCGCTGCAAACTACCGAAAAGCACGTTGGAGGAAGTGTCCGAGCCCGTAAGAGCGACCCCTAACCATCCGAGCAGGGTCCCGAAGAAAGGATAGAACATGGCCGGTCATGGCAAAGGTTAGACCCATAGTGGCGTCCACCCCCGAATACCGGGTTACAAATCCAAGGGCGAGCATGGCAGCTATTGTCAAGATGGAGAACTTGACCATCTTGAGGGTCTCCCAATAGACCCTGACCATGTCGCGAATAGAATAGCCCATGACAAAACCCGAGATTATCGCTGCCAAAAGGATGCCCGTTCCGGTGGCCGACAACCAGTTCAGAATGTAGATCGCTGCTTCCGCGGTGGGCTTTGCAACCACCGGCGGCATACGCATGATCATGTTGTTCAGGCCGGGCACAGGAAACTTGGGCATCGAAATCGCATTGACGAAATTTTTGAACGAGGGCAGGCCCCACACAAAGACGAGAACACTGAGAATAATCCAGGGGACCCACGCCTTGATCACCTCTGCACGGCTGTACCCGTGCTCTGCACGTGCCTCAGCAGTTACATCATGCCCGTTCATGCCCCAAATCTGTTTTGGATGCCACTTCATCAAGAATATTGTGACTGCTGCCAGCGAGACAAGTGAAGATATGATGTCCACCAGCGATGGGCCGTGGAAGTTAGAGATGAGGTATTGAGGGATAGCAAAGAAGACCCCTGCCACCAGGGTTGCCGGCCATACCCCGCGCATCCCGCGGAAGCCCGCATAAGCCCATACTAGCCAAAACGGGACGAGAATCGAGAAGAAGGGGAGAATTCGCCCTACCATAGCGCTCAAGTCCATCTCCGGCAATCCACTGACCGCAGCCAATGTAATTATCGGAATACCCAGGGCCCCATAGGCCACAGGCGCGGTGTTTGCAATCAGCGACAGTCCGGAAGCCTCCAGCGGCTTGAAACCCAAACCGATCAGGATTGCCGCTGTCACCGCCACCGGCGTGCCAAAACCCGCAGCGCCTTCAAAAAATGCCCCGAACGCGAAAGCGATCAAAACAAGCTGCAATCTGCTGTCCTGGGTGATGCCTGGTAAGGCTGGTCTGCAGCACCTCGAACTCACCTTTTTCCTTTGTGAGCCGGTAGAGGAAAATGACATGAACAATAATCCAGCATATTGGCAATAAACCGAACAAGGCACCCAACCCCGCGGTGGATAGGGCCATGCTGGTCGGCATGCCGAAGATCCCGATGGCCACTACCAAGGACGTAATCAGTCCCAGGATAGCTGCCCAGTGGGCCTTTATCCTAAGGATCGCCAGTGTCCCCAGTAGGACCACAACCGGCAATGCGGCAAAAAGCGTTGAGAGCGCAACGCTGTTCAAAGGATTGTAAACCTGCTGCCAAGCCATCTCTAAACCTCCCCTTCTTTGTTATAGGCGTCCCCGCCTTGTATCCTCTTTATTCTTGGTCTCCGCGGTCCAGCGAAAGGCGGAGAATTTCGCATATATGAGATACATTCCAATCCTTGCCCCAGTTCTTCCGGGCATACTGCAACTGCATGAAGCAACCGGGATTGGAAGTGATAACCCTCTCGGCCCCGGTCTTGTCGATCGCGGCTACCTTGGCCTCAAGGATTTTCATGGATCGGTCACGGTGGGTAACATTGTAGATACCGGCCGATCCGCAGCATTGTCCATCATCCGGAATGTCTCTGAATGTGAGGCCCGGGATCCGGCGCAGCAGGTCCCGTTGCGGAGAAATAAGCTTCTGTCCGTGGCGGAGGTGGCATGGGTCGTGGAAGCAGACGACCTCGGAGATTGCACCGAGCTTGATGTCGTCCCCCAGAGCCACCGCCAGGAACTCCGAGATGTCCCGAACCTTTGCCGAGAACGCCTCGGCTTTCTTGGCCACACGGTCCTGCTTGCCCAGAGTTTCTCGGTATGCTTTCAGTTCCGAGCCGCAGGCTGCACAGTCCGTGACAATGGCTTCCACCCTCTTTCCCTCAAAGAGACTTACATTGTGCTCGGCCATCTCGCGGTAAACTTTGCGCTCCCCCTCGGCGATATTCGGCGTGCCGCAACACTGCTGGTTTTTCGGAACAACGACCGTGTACCCGGATCGAGTGAGAATGGCTATGGTGGCTCTGCTGACCTCAGAGAATATGAGGTTCATTGCGCAGCCCAAGAAAAAGCCCACTCTGCCCTTTTCTTTTCCAACTGCGGGGATCTCTTCAGGAATCGTTTCGCTGAGCGGACGAGACGGGAGAGTGAGGCAGCAGGGCTTCCATGAATTCAACGTCCGCGGAGATCAATTTCAGAATGTCATATTTCCGGATCAGCGATTGGAGGCCCTGTTGCCTGATACAATTTCAGCGGGATCATATAGCGCGCAAGCCTTTTCTGATCGTGAATGGCGTAGTTGAGGAGGAACCGCTTCAGAATGGCTTGTGGCCGATTCTCTTCAATCCGATGCCGCGCCTCCAGGACCAGTTCACCCACCTTGACCCCTGCCGGGCAGACTGTCTGGCAATTGCGGCAATCAAGGCAATGGTACATGTGCCCTATGAATTCTTCCGAAGCCGTGCAATCGCCCGTCTATAACCGCCTTGATCATGGCCACGCGGCCGCGGGGAGACTGCGTCTCTATACCGTCGGTACGATAAGTCGGGCATGTTGGGAGGCAGGTCCCACACCTCATGCATTGAAGGACGTCGCCATAATCGTGGATGTCCAGGGTAGCTAAGGCCTTGGCAATCTTTTCTGAATCGGCATGCTTTCCCATGGCCGCTATTCCGTATCCTGTAGAAATATTTTTCCCGGATTGAGACGGCCTTCAGGGTCGAAGGCATTCTTGATTCTTTTCATGACTTCAATTGCCTTTGGACCCACCATTTGAGGTAGATACTTGGCTTTCGTGATTCCCGTTCCATGTTCGCCCGAAATGGTCCCGCCCAGGCTGATGGCCTTCTTGAAAATCTCGTCGTAAGCTTCTTCCACCCGGTGGATTTCTTCGGTATCCCGCTCGTCGGTAAGGCAAGTGGGATGAAGATTGCCGTCTCCCGCGTGCCCAAATGTCCCGATCCTTATGGAATATTTCTTTGCGGCTTCTTGGATGGTGGCAATCATTTCCGGGATGGCCTGCCGAGGAACTGTGACGTCTTCAAGAATCGTGGTGGGTTTGACCCGTGCAAGAGCCGTGAGAGCATTCCGCCGAGCAGTGAATAACTCCTCGGATTCTTTGAGATCCTTGGCTACACGCACCGTCCGGGCCCGGTTGGCTCGGCAAGCTTCTTCAATCGCGGCTGCTTCCTCTCGAACGACCTCCGGGTGTCCGTCCGTTTCTATCAGAAGTAACGCGGCCACGTCGCGTGGCAGACCGATCCCCAGGTGATCTTCGACGCAGTTGATCGTCACCGAGTCCATCAGTTCCAGCGTGGACGGAATTATCTTGCTGGAGATTATCGCGGAAACCGTCCGCGCCGCATCGATTACGTCATCGTACAGAGCAAGGAAGGTTTTCTTGGTCCGTGGCCTGGGAATGAGCTTTAACGTTATCTTTGAAAAAATCCCTAGTGTTCCTTCGGATCCCGTCAGGAACTTGGTAAGGTTGTACCCGGCCACATCTTTCACGCACTTGGTGCCGTAATGGACCTTGGCTGCCGTCGATAAGATATGTATCAAGCGCAAGCACGTAGTCTCCGGTGATGCCGTACTTCAGCCCGCGCAACCCTCCGGCGTTTTCCGCCACGTTCCCACCGATGGTGCAAACCTTCATGCTACCCGGATCAGGCGGATAAAACAGGTTCTTGGCTTCGACCGCCGCGTGAAGGTCGGCAGTAATTACACCTGGTTCTACGATCACAGCGAGGTCATCCGCGTCGATTTCGATGATGCGGTTCATGGCTGTGGTGACGATCACGATGCCCCCCCGGACCGGGACCGATCCTCCGCTCAGCCCTGTGCCGCTCCCCCTGGTGGTGACCGGCAGCCCTTCCTGTGCAGCAAATTCTAAAGTGAGACGGATATCTTCTTCAGAGATGACACGGACTACCGCGTCCGGTTTGTGAGAAATCAGGGGGGCCGAGTCGTAGGAGTAGCAGAGTAGTTCAGCCTCAGAGGAAAGCACTTTACTCTTTCCGACCAGTTCCTCCAGTTTCTGGACAAAGGGGCTTTTCACGCTGGGGGTCCTTTATAGTGGTTGAGTGGTCCTACCATATCATGATATGATATGATGTCAAGTGAACTTGTTGGACGTCTACCAGAAAACTTGACACAAACGTCTCAAACCTCTAATCAGATAGTCATGGAACCAAAATCCAATCACCTCCCTGATACTGTCTTCCGTCCCATCAAACTAGAGCGAGTGGCGGAAAAGGTCGCCAACCAACTCAAAAAGGCCATAGGCAACGGCGTGTTCAAAGTTGGGAACCGCCTCCCGTCCGAACGGGAACTCGCGGAACAGATGGGGGTCAGTCGGACCTCGGTGAGAGAGGCGATTCAGCAACTTGAACTGCTCGGCATCGTTGAAACCGTTCATGGGGGAGGATCTATCGTTAGGAACCTGACTGAACAGGAAATCCGCAGCCCCATGGAGATAGTCCTGGAGCAGGACAAAGAGCGGGTCCTCGAGTTGACCGAAGTCAGGGCGTTCATGGAAGCATGGGCCGCAAAGCGGGCCGCGGCAAACCGGACCGATGCGGAACTGCAACTGATCCGCGGCTTTCTGGAAGAGATGGAGCGAGACCTTGAGAAAGGGCAGATTCGGCCTGAGCTTGACTTCAAGTTCCACGCTGAAATTGCAGCAGCCACTCACAACACGATCTTTCTCCACCTGATTCAAAACATTCACCAGTTGATCAGCTATTCCATTAAGGTGCACAGAGAGCAGGTCTTTGTGACACCTGAGGACCAGCAGACCATCTTTTACCATCACCTCCGGGTGTTCAAGGCCATTCAAGACGGAGATCCAGAGGGGGCCGAAGCTGCCATGGCCGAGCACCTCCTCTTTGTCGTTCGGGAATACAAGAAAAAAATGCTGTCCGGCTGAGACTGGGACCCGTCAACTCATTACCGACGGAGTTCTACCTGTTGCGATTCAAGCAATTGGGAGGACGTCTGAGACCAAAACTATCCTTACGTCCATCACATTCGTACGTGTCGGCCCGGTAATTATCAGATCTCCCAACTTCTCAAAAAACGTGTACGAGTCATTATTCTTCAAGAATGCGTCGGGGTCCAACCCTGCCTCAGCGGCACGTTCGAGGCTATGGCTATCGACCACAGCTCCGGCCGCATCCGTGGGGCCGTCGGTACCATCCGTGGCCGCACTGACAAAGAGAGCGCGGGGCACCTCCGCGGCTTTTCTCACCAGAGAGAGGACAAATTCCTGATTCCGGCCTCCGCGACCATTACCTTTCAAGACCACAGTGGTTTCCCCTCCGCTGAGCAGACATCGCCGGCGGCCGGATCGGATTGCCCGTAGTCCGCACCTCCTTTGCCAGAGCCCAGTGAAAGAGTGCGGCTTCGGAGGTGTCCCCTTGGATCGAGGAGGAGAGAATGAGACTCTTGTATCCAAGTTCTTCGGCCTTGGACCGGCCTGCGTAGAGAGACAGGATGTTGCTCCCGACTACTATGTTCCTAACCTTGTTGAAAATCGGGTCTCCATGCTTGGGAGTCTCGGGGACCTTTCCCGCTGCCCCATTTCGAATCCGCGCCGCAATCGCCTTCGGTACCTTGCTCATGAGACCGTAGCGATCAAGAATGTCCAGCGCTTCCGGGAACGTTGAGCTGTCCGGAGCAAATGGTCCTGATGCAATGGTGCCGGGGTCGTCCCCTATGACGTCGGAGAGCATCAGGTTAATCACAAATGCCGGGTACGCGCGTCTCATGAGGTTCCCGCCCTTTGCATCGGAGAGATGCTTTCGTACCGCGTTGATCTCATAGATGTTCGCACCGACCGCCAAGAGCTGTTGGGTAATTTGCTGTTTGTCACCAAGGCTTATGCCGGCTGCCGGAGCAGGCAGAAGAGCCGAGCCTCCTCCTGAAATGCAAGAGATAACAAGGTCTTTAGGTCCGGCAGATTCCAAGATGCCTATGATCTTGTTTACTGCTTTTCGTCCGGCTTCGTCCGGCACAGGGTGCCCTGCTTCAATTACCTCGACCTTTTTCAGCGGTATGCCGTGGCCGTACTTTACGCAAATGGCTCCGCCGGCAAGACGATCCCCCAGGAGATCTTCCATGGCCTTAGCCATAGGAGCGCTCCCCTTGCCTGCTCCCACTAGTACTATACGGTCCACGTCGTTCAGTTGAATTTGAAAATCGGGGCATACCAGCCGATTGTCTTCCGTGAGTAAGACAAAGCGTTTCACGGCCTCCGCGGGATCAGCAGCGTCCAAACAAGCCTTCAGGATTTTGTCTGCATCTGCTCTTAGCTTTTCCAGTATCGCATCTTTCGACATCCTCGCTCCGATCCACCCAGTACCGACCAAACTGTGGGAAGCAAGCCCGCCAGGGCTCTTGTACATAGGCCCTCCCGGAGGCCCCTCATGTGATCAACACTGTTTTGCCGTATCCGGTCGATTCCATCACTGCTATGTGCGCTTGAGGGGCCTCAGCCAGCGGAATTTCGCGCCGTATCACCGGGCGGAGCGTGCGGTTTTCCAGGCCCGCAACCAGCCCTGCATGGATGCCGGCCAATTCACGCTCCGAAGCATTGAATAGGACTGCGCCTAAAATAGAAGCATCGCGGCTCATTGCGTCGCGAGGATCAATCTCAACAGTCCCCCGGCTGCCGATCACAACAACCCGGCCTCCCTGTTCCAGAATTTTGAGGTCATTGCCGAGGTTGACATTTGCCAGCATCTCCAGAATGACGTCTACCCCGCGTCCGCTGTTCAGGCTTACGACTTCTTCAAAATGGTCAGGGGCCTTATGGTTGACCACATAATGGGCCCCTTGCTCCAGAACCAGTTTCAAACCCTTCTCAGTGCCACCCGTCGCGATTACTCGCAGTCCCGCAGCACGAGCCAATTGCACAGCCGCAACCCCGACCCCGCCGGTGGCACCGTGCACCAGGACCGTCTCTCCAGCCTTGGCAACCGCGCGATTGAACAAGGCACGATACGCGATGCCGTACGGCACGCCCATTGCCGCGCCCTGCTGGTACGACACGTGTTCCGGCAGCGGGTGAACCTGAGATTCATTGCATAGGGCCTGTTCAGCATAAGTCCCGGTGACCGCTCCGGCTGTATACACACGATCACCGACGGCCACACCACTGACGCCTTCGCCCACCGACGCAACCAGACCGGCTGAGTCCATGCCTGGGGTATAGGGAAGCGCGGGCCGCTTGGCGTACTGTCCCGATCTGATGTACGTATCAACGGGGTTGACACCGGCCGCCTTCACGGTCACCACTACTTGCCCGGGACCAGGTTGAAGATCCGGAACTTCCTCCAGGCTCATGACCTCGGGACCGCCAAATTCGTGCACTTTAATTGCCTTCATGGTTCCCTCCTCCGTGGTATCACAATTGTCGCTACACATTAGAGTGCGGGTCGCTCGAAACGATCCCGTCAGCATACCCAAAAAGAGTGGAAAGAGGTATACGGCAGAGGTAAGATAACCGTTCATCGCGCATTTGGCGACCGGCACGGAGGCCGGTCCTACCGACCTCATTGTAGGGCCGGCGTCCCTGCCGGCCACGTTTCAGCCACGGTAGCCCGTTTTCCAGATGAGCGGTTAGGGGGGTAAGAATATGACTTCCCCATTGTGCGCCCCCAGAGGAGATCCTTCTATGAAGAAACGGTCGAGTCTTGAAAGAAAGATGCTCTCCTATTTCGGATTGATTGCAGCCGCGTCACTTCTGATAACTGTCGAGTTTGTGCTAGCCATCCGAACAGCCACGCCACCGGATACGGCTGGCCAATCCGCTTTCTTGGCAACCGAGTCCCTGGAGATGGCGAGGCGCGCGATGGAGTCCTTGCAGAATAAGGCTCTGCTCATGTTTGTGGTTCAGGCTGTGGTGACACTCATCGTTCTCGTCATGTTCATGAGAAGGATCACCACCCCTCTGCAGCAAATGGTTGAAGAAGCCCAGAATATCTCCGAAGGGGACCTGAGCCGCACGATAAAGGTTCGCACCCAAGACGAGATCGGCCTGATCGGGGAGACCATAAACGGCTTGACGAGCAATATCCAGGAGATCGTAACTCTGGGATTGTCCACAGAGACAGCCTTGCGCACGCCAATTGCAGCTCTGCGGCAACAATTAGCGGGAGACCCGGCATCCACGAGCCGGCTCGATTACATAGAGACACGACTGGATGGTTTCAGAGAAATCGCCCAGTGCTTCAAATTGTTACCCCCTCCTTCGCCCGGAAGTAAAGGAGAGCAGGTCTAACGATGGACTGGACGGCCTTGACTACCGGTGGCGACTGGATGGCTCTGCCGGCAGGGTTTCTCATTGCGACACTGGCAACGTTGGTTGGTTTCGGGGGTGGCATACTGTGGATGCCCTATCTCATACTTGTGGCCCGCCTGGACCCCGCACAGGCCGTAGTGACTTCCCTGGTGATTCAAGTCGGCGGCATGGGCTCCGGCAGCGTGGCGGTGATCAGAGCGAAGAAGGCTGACTTGCGCTTGTCTTTCTATCTGGCTGCCTGCGCGTTTCTAGGGGTTCCCATCGGAGTCTGGCTGTCCAGATTGGTTTCCGCGGATTCCATTGTTTTTCTGCTGGGCGCTCTCAGTCTGGCTCTGGCGCTGGTCTTCGTTTATGCACGAGACGATTTTGACGACACGCTGCTGAAAAGTGTTTCTCTGCGGCAGACGGCTCCGTACTTGTGGCTGTCCACGGTCTTCGCTGTGCTCACGGGCCTTTTGTCTATGGGAGTGGGGGACTTCTTGGTTCCTATCCTTCGCAATCGACTCCGTTTGAACATGGAATCCGCGATGGCGGCTTGCCTGATCGTTATGGCCATGAATGCCGCGCTCGCTGCGATACTTCATCTTCTGATAGGCGAGAGCTTTGCCACGGGCCTAGTGCTTTGGGCGATTCCCGGAGTCATCATCGGAGGCCAAGTCGGACCGCGGCTGGCAGGCCGGATCCCGGATCAGACGCTGAAAGAAATATTCATCTACGGACTCTCCCTCGCGGGAATACACATGATGTTCAACATGCCTGGCAGCCACTGATACCAGTTCGCTTTCCAACGTGGAAGAATCGGGGAGACCTTCTTGTAAGAAGTTCCTCCCGAACCCCTCCTCAAGAACTTCTAGCCATTGCCGGAATCATCATTTCTCCTACCGGGAAATGATGATTCCGGCGAGTGTTAGAGTTTCTTGGAGGGGGCTTGGGGGAACCGTCTTTACAAAAGAAGGTTCCCCCAATCTTACCGTTGTGAAAGCGAACTGGTATTTCAGTGTGACGGCGTGGCATCCTTGCCGTCTTCGAGAAGCCTAACAGAAAGATTGGAGATCCGAGCGGCATCAACGTTCGCACCTTCCGTGCTGCAATCCAAAGTATGGCCGCCGGCCTTCTTGTCCGCGGTGATAAAGTGGAAATGATATCCTGGAACGTTGACCCCATCCATGTAACTGGGGAATCGGAAGCCCACCAGCGTCCCGCGAACATTCTTCAACTCAAATTCGGTTTGATGCTTCAGAGCGTCCGCAAGCCCCGGATACGGCTTTTGCTGCCGGGGCACGCTTCGAACCTTTACATATTTGAATTCTCCAGCAATTCTTATTGCAAAGATGCCGTCCGCCGAGGGGAGCATGTGGTCCAGAGTTTCCTGTAGTTCCTTCATGTCGCTGACCCGCGGCAAGGAGAGCCTCTTATCGGGCTTGAAGAAAGTCACCACGGCAAATGGCGTCTTCTCCTGCTCGGCAATGGAATAAACCTTCCCATCAGCCTTTATCTGGAAGAATTCGCCGTTCAGAGCGACCACTTCTCCATCCAGGCCAGTTTACCGTCCCTATGCCGAAGTCGCCATGTTTCTTGAGTTCCTCGAAGGTTGTTTCACCGTCTGTACTTCCCGAGCTTCAAGGCATGGAATGTTGATACCTGGAAAATGGAATGATCCGCGGACTGGGCGTAAAGCAGTCCAAACGCGGCAACCACAATGGACAAGATCAAGAAAACCGAAAGTACCCGTCTCATGCGTTCTCCTCACTGATTCAAGCGACCTTGAAAAGCAGTAATACCAGTTTGTCGTCGAAGGAGGAAGGAGGGGCTTGGGGGCATAGGCAATCTTTAACATAGTGCTGCGCGAGACTCCAAAAAGGTGCAATAGGACTTCCCCCGCTGCGATGTTTATGTTAATAGGGGCCGGAAGTCGGTGATCGAGTCCGGATTCCGGTGGGCTTAATGATGGAGAAATCCTGATGGTTGAAGCGAATGATAATGTATCGGAGTTCAGCGAGGACTTGTTTATACAAGGCGGTCAGCTCAGATTTCAGGCCAGAGTGCAATGGCTTGTATGTATCAGTTTCATCGGTGCGACAAATGAACAAACCTAAGATTGGCGCTCGACAGGCCGTGAACGACATCAAATCGGGTATGACTGACGCGGAGCTGATGGAGAAGTACAAGCTGACTGCCAAAGGGCTGGAGAGCCTATTTGGAAAACTCGTAGAAGCCAAGCTTCTGGACCAGTCGTTTGTTCGCACGCGCACTGCTCCGGTAGAGGCTGATCGAGGGGCAAAACCGGCTCCCTTCGCGGCCCTGATTCCCGAATCCGACACCTGCTGGACCCGGAGAACCATCGGAATTGGCCCTTGCCATCCTCCAGGACATTAAAGACGGACGGCACGACAATGAGATTATGCGTCGTCATGAATTGACTCCGGGTACGCTCAAACAGATCAGAGATAGCCTTGTCCAATCAGGACTCTTGGGCGCGGAAGGCTTGGGCCCGCAAAAAGGTAGCGGCACCAGGCTCTGTCCGTTCTGCTCCCAGGAAATAACAGAATCTGCACCCAAATGTATTCACTGCGGGAGTTGGCTCGATCCTGCGTCGCTCACTGAGCCGATTGCAGCCGGTGGTCCAGCCCATCCGGCTGCTGATGCTCAATCGGATGAAGAACCCTTTGAGGCAGACAAAGAGTGCCCATGGGAGGAGAGAGAAAATTATGGAACCATCAATGCGTATTTTCAGACCGCAACCAAGTGCATACTGACCCCCACTAGCTTTTTTTCAAAGCTACCGACCAGCGACGGATATTTTAACCCGATTCTTTTTGTGGCCATGACATTACCGGTCGCAGCCGTGTTGACGTATCTTTGGATAGCGCTGTTTAAAGGCATGGGTTTAGCTGGATTGGTCGGCCTTCTGTTCGTGGCGTCTATTCTGTTCGTGTTAGGGATAATCTTTGTTCCTATTTCTCTGGCAATATGGAGCGGCATACTGCACCTGTGCCTCTTGCTCGTGGGAGGCGCCCGCGAAGGATACCAGGCTACGTTTCGTGTTGTTTCCTATTCATCCGTAACAAGCATCTTCAATGCCGTACCTTTTGTCGGCAGCCTGGCCAGCCTGTGGGGACTGGTGCTGACCGTGATTGGGCTCAGGGAGATTCACAAAACTACTACTGGCAGGGCCGTGGGAGCACTCGCGATTCCTTTGGGTATTGTCCTGGTGATCATCCTTATTGTTGCTGGCTCCGGTGTCGCCAAACTTGGATCCAGCGTCTCTGACCGGAATGTCCCGAATCAGGAGGCATGCAACGCCCTGGAGACCTACATTGCCAGGGTGGAGGGGGCCGTGGGTCTCGATGCTGAGACGGTCGAATCCGAGGTGGATGGGGCAGGCCGCGACCTCGTAAAGGATCTGGAACCCTTCCAGAAGCAACCCCGCATTGCACTTCTCCAGCAGAAGGCATTACTCTTTGGAAATGCTGTAGCCCTTCAGGCTAAGGCAGGAACACAGTTAGGCAAAGGCATTGATGTAATGCGAGACGATTTGCGGAAGATGTGCAGAAAATAACTCTGGTTCATCCGGCAAGTGCTGCCCTGGCAATGTGTAGTCATCGCATCGTACCTGGGCTCAGCAGGTACCCCGTCGAATCAGATGAATGTTAGGCAGTGGTATCGTCTAACCCATAGATTTTGAGCCTCCTGGCGGGCGAAGGATGATTGTGGCAAACCACGAGTGGGAGCGCCCTCTGCTACGTCGGCCGGTGATGCCCTGGGCTAGGAAATAATCTGGAGTATTTTGTAGTGGCTCGCTATGACGAAATTGGCAAAGGTTATAATTTCTACCGGAAGGCCGATCATCGTGTTTCTGAAAATGCTTATAGAGCTTCTCGGCTTGCCTGTGGGGTCTGTGGTGGCAGACATTGGGGCCGGAACAGGAAATTATACAAATGGCTTGGCTGAATACGGCTATAAAATGAAGGCTATTGAGCCGTCTGAGGAAATGCGTAATCAAGCTTTATTCAGTGAGAATGTAGAGTATATGGACGGGTCGGCTGAATCTATTCCCTTGGCTGATAATTCCGTGGATGGCGTGGTGTCCACGCTGGCGATCACATCATTTCCTTCGATGATAGACGCGGCTGGTAGAAATGAAAAGAATCTGTCCCAACGGGCCAGTAGTTTTGTTTACAAACGATCCGAGGCAAGGGGGAGGAGTTTCCGGTTTCAAAGACTATTTCCCTGAAATCTACCAATGGTTGTTTAGCGCTTACCTCGCCCGTTGAGGAGTTGGCCGATTTGGTGGCGAATGTCGGGAAGTGGTCAAAATCCGTCCACAGATTCCCTCTGCCGCATGACTTCTCGGACTTCAACATGCGCTCCGGCTGGAATCGGCCGGAATTATATCTTGACCCAAACGTTAGGCGCTGTATGTCCGGGTTCGCTCTTGCGTCCAAGTCAGAGGTTGAGGATGGAGTAGAGCGGCTTCGAAGTGATTTGGATTGCGGCAGATGGGATGAAAAATATGGCGCTCTCCGGAAAAGAGACAGCTTCGACCTGGGTTTCGTGTTCCTAAAGTTTAAGACCGATTGACCAGTTCCGTCTAATCTAGTCCCCGCAGGAAGCGGTGACCAACGGAAGTCGCATCATTCGCATTCTTTTAGCCGATAGATGCGGTTCGCTTCGTTCACCGAATCCTACCCGGCCTAAATCGGTTTGGCCTCTCCCGGAAGCCATGTTACGCCTTCCTTAATCGACTATCCCATTTCGTAATTCTTCCAATCTTCAGCAGCCTTTGGAAATCAGGATGATCGTTTCTATAAGATTCATGGACGTGCGGAAAATCCTGGCGTCTTCAGATCAAGATTCTGATCTATCTCTCGACCCACTGCTTACCTCGGGGTCGTCAGGCTTGGGTTCGAGTCCGAGGTAGTCAGGGTTAGTGTTTAACGTATGAGCAAATGCCAAGTATTCGTAAAGTTGCACTATGCAGAAGGTAGTCTCTAATAGCATCTTCGTTTCTTTTGTAGTCTTCATATGTTGAATCGTCCATACCTTCTGTATAGAGGTGGCGCTTCTCCTTGAATTGCCGAACGTCTTCATCGGTCACGTCCCAAGTTGAAAAAAACATTTCATATGGCTGCGTCGGAATCTGCTCAGCAGCCGTAAGCTGTTTCTGCGGTCCGGTTTCGAGGAGTTTCCAGTCTGCGCCTTCAGGATACGCTCATATTGCTATCAGTGTAGAAGTAAAGAACGATCAATTACCGCTAGAGCAACCGGATGGCATTGCTGATGATTTGGATGATTTGGCTGGAACACTTGGCCGGTAACCTCCTTGTCGGACGGTATGCAGTACGGTATCCAGCCCCCTCTTGAAAAACACTGCGTGAGCTTTCCGTAAAGTTTCCAGGTGACGGGGCTGCTCGCTTTATATCCGCTTACTTACTTCCCCTTCTCTTTCAGCGCCGCCAAAATCTTCTCCGGGGTTATCGGCAGATCCTTTATCCTTACTCCCACTGCGTCGTATATGGCGTTGGCGATGGCTGGAGCGCTCGGGACGCACGCGGGCTCGCCGATACCCTTTGCGCCGAACGGGCCGGTGGGCTCGATGGGCTCGATGATGACCGCGTCGATGGGGATCTTATCTTTGGCCGTGAGGATCTTGTAATCGAGCAGGTTGGCGTTCATTACCCGGCCGTGGTTCACCTGCATCTCTTCGGTCAGGCCGTAACCCGCGCCCATGATTGTCGCGCCGTAAATCTGCCCCTTTACCAGCATGGGATTGATGGCCCGGCCCACATCATGTGCAGCCACGTAATTCTGTATGGTCACCTGGCCGGTTTCCGTATCTACGTCCACTTCCACGCCATGAGCGCCGAACGTGTAGCAGCACGAGAGGTTCCCCTTCCCTTCCCGGTCGAGCATCTCGTTGGGAGGATCGTAAAAGGCCTCGGAAACCACCATCTCCCCTTTTCCGGTTCCTACCATGTGCGCTTTTCGGAGTATCCGTGCCGCGGGCATTCGAAAATGCTCATTGTCCGGATCGTTCTTGACGAAAACCGTGCTGTTCTGAAGGTCCAGGTTGTCGGGATCGGACAGCACGCTGAAATCCAATGCCGGCGGCTTGAAATCCGGATTTCTGCGGGCCGTCTTCTGGAAATCCTGCTCTAAGAGGGTCTGCATCCACTTGGCTGCCAGCTCAAGGACCTTCCTTTTCAGATCTTCCCCCGCGAGCAGGATCGCGTGCCCGGAAATGAACGCATGGCGGCTGGCATGCGTCCCCACATCCCACGGGCATACTTCGGTATCTCCCAGGAAAATAGACACGTCCTCAGGCCGGAAGCCGGTTGCCTCCGCGACCATCTGCCGGATAATGGTCTCAGACCCCTGCCCCTGATCGGTCCCGCCGGTTATCACCGAAAGCTTGGCATCATCATCAACCTTGAGGATTATCCCCTGGGCATCTGACAAATAGACCCGTGCGCCTCCGCCCACGTGCACGAACGAAGCAACGCCAACGCCGCGGCCGTTTTTCTTGCCGTGTTTGGCGGGCCAGTCCAGTCTCTGCTTGACCTCATCGAGGCACTCTTTCATGGGGCAAGTGGTTATTTTCAGGCCCATGGGCGAAGTTTCGTACGGCACATTGGTATTGATGGCTCGAAACTCCATCGGGTCAATCCCTGCTTCTTCAGCCAACTGATCCATGGACTGCTCGACCACGTACGTGGCCTGCGGGTTGCCGTAACCTCTCATGGCCTGCGCATAAATATTGTTGGTATACACACAGGTAGCCTGGAAATACACATTGGGCACGCGATAAAGCGATGAAATCGGTATCATCATAACAGACGGAGTTGTAGCGCCCCATGAGGTGTAAGCGCCATTATCCAGGATCATGTCAACCTTCCTGAAGGTCATTCGGCCGTCCTTGTCGCAGCCTTGCTCCACCGTGGCGATTGTCGGCTGCCTGGGCGGGCTCGCTACGAACTCCTCATTCCGGGTGAACACGATCTTTACCGGGCATTTGGTCTCCCACGCCAGAAGAGCGAGAATGAACTCGTATATGTCCGTATCCAGCTTGCTCCCGAAACTCCCGCCCACAAAAGGGGTCAACACGCGTGTGCTCCCGTTGATCCCGATGTTCTTCAGGAACATGTCGAGACGGTCCTTGCCGCCAAACGGCACATTGGTGACGCTTCTAAAGATCAGATTGTTGTTCACATCGAACTCGGCAATGCCGCCGCTCGTGGCCATGCAGGTCTGGTGGACCCACTGGGTGGAAAACGTGTCCTTCACCACAAAGGCTGATTCGTCTCGGGCCTTCTCCACATCGCCGGCAGCCAACTTCCACGGCAACGGCAGAATGTTGCTGCGCCGCGGCTTGCCCCTGGCATCGAATTCATGCACAAGAGGCGCATCCTTTTTCATGGCTTCGATGGGATCAAAGACCGCTGGGAGGTCCTCATACTCGACTTTGATGAGACTGATAGCCTCCTCCGCGATGTCCTCGTCAATCGCGGCCACCGCGGCCACCTCATCCCTGAACTGCCGCACCTTGTCCTTCTTCAGAGGGGTCTGATCGCCGAGGAACCCTACCCGCACATCCGGAGTATTGAAGCCGGTCAGGACCGCCCTCACGCCATGCAATTTTTCAGCCTTGGAAGTATCTATACTCTTGATCCGCGCGTGCGGCCGCGTGCTGTAGAGTATCTTCCCATAGAGCATCCGAGGTAGCCGAATATCGGTTATGTACGCGGCCCTCCCCGTCACCTTGTCCCGGTCCATCCTCGGATACGACTTCCCTACAAATAACTCTCCCATTTTCTGCTCCCTGCCGCCCGCCCAAAGGCGGATACAAAATCTATGAGTTACTGGAGGACTGGCCGGGGAGGGACTTTTTGCAAAAAGTCCCTCCCCGGACCCCTCCCCAAAAACTCCTATGATTTGCACCTCTGGTCGAGCGGGCGATCATACATTCAGCCTCGCACAACGTCGCCCCGTGGGCAATCGCACCGTCAAAGCGGTAAGGTCGGGGCGGTTTTTTTTTGTGAAAAGGTCTTCCTCGAAATCGCTTGCAAGATATTTTTAGCCTTTGCCGGAATTCTCATTTCGCTTCAGAGAAATGAGAATTCCGGCAAAGTGTTAAAAGTTTCTTGGAGGGGGTTTGGGGGAACCTTCTTTCCAAAGAAGGTTCCCCCAATCTTACCTCTTCGACATCATGTCTGCTGCGAGCATGACGGATTCGACTATTTGGACGTAACCGGTGCACCGGCACATATTTCCTGCGATTGCGTGTCTGATTTCGTCTTCCGTGGGGTTGAGGCTCTTGTCCAGAAGCGCCTTAGCGGACATGATCATCCCTGGAGTGCAGAAGCCGCATTGGACACCCGCTTTTTCGAGAAACGCCTGCTGTATGGGGTGCAGTTCATTGTTCTTGCCGATCAGGCCCTCGATGGTGAGGACTTCTTTTCCTTCAGCTTCCAATGCGGGATAGATGCAACTATTGACGGGCGCGCCATTGACCAGGACCGTACACGCACCGCATTCGCCTTCGCCGCATCCCTGCTTGACGCCCATAAGCTCCAGCTCTTCTCGTAGCACTCGCAACAGAGGCCAGTGGGGCTGGGCCTCGACTTCCACGGTGTGTCCGTTTACAGTGAACCGGATAGTCTGCTTCATTACTTGCCTTCTCCCTTCGCTCTCTGCTGACAAACCAGGCCGGTGCGCTTGACCAGCACGCGGATCATGTCTCGGCGGTACCATTCGGAGCCCCGAATGGTCGTCCTGGGGCTCGCTTCGGACGCGGCAATCTCTCCCGCTTCAGCCAGGATTTTCTCATTGATTGATTTCCCTTCGAGGAACGCTTCCGCTTTCTTGGCCCGCATGGGCGTGGGAGCGGCCACGCCAAGCGCGATTCGCGCTCTTGTGCAAGTGCTCAAGTCCTCGTTGAAGGAAAGCAGCACCGCGACCCCCAGAATGGGAAGGTCCATAGCCTTGCGCCGGGTATGCTTTGTGTAGGCCATGCCTGTTCTTGGGAGCGGTTGGGGAATGGAGAATTCAGTGACGATCTCCCCCGTTTGCAGGACCGTCTTGCCGGGCCCCTTGAAAAAGGTCTCGATGGGAACGGACCTTTCACCATTGGAAGAAGCGATCTTGACTTGGGCCTCGAGGACCAGCATAGGCGGGGCAGTATCCGCGGAAGGCGCCGCGTTGCAGAGGTTACCCCCTATGGTGGCTGAGTTCCTCACCTGAACGGATCCCAGACCGGTGACTGCATCCGAGATTACGGGGAACCACTTTAGAATCTCCGGAGAAAGCTCCAGTGATCTGTGAGGGGTGGCGCTCCCGATTCGCAAGCTCCCGTCGCAGTTGATGAAGTTCAGTTCCGGCACGTTTCTCAGGGAGATGAGATAATCAGGGGACAAGAGTCTCTTCTTCCACTGAATCATCAAATCTGTTCCGCCCGCGATCACCTTTGCCTTGTCTCCGTGTTCGTTCAGGAGACCCAGGGCTTCTGCCAGTGACGTAGGTTTGAGATATTGGAAAGTTCTCACAAGAGGATCCTCCCACATCGACTATTCTGTTTTGATTGAATGCGGAACTTATGTTTGAGCCTAATTCATACCATGTCCGCGGAGGTTTTCCAAACAGATCTCTTTGCCACCGGCAACACATGGAACCTGTGCATTCAATCTAGCGGAGCGGAGATTGTTATTGCGAGTCCCGCGGGACGCGGGACGAAGCAATCTCGTTCTTCGATGGGACGGGCATCCTGTTCGTTGTCACTCCCGCGTATGCGGGAATCCAGCACCGGCAGGGACGCCGGTGCCTACGATTTGGTAGCGGCGGGCGTCCCTGCCCGCCATTTCCCGAACCCCGGGACGGAGTCCGGGGTGACGAATGACGGGCAGGATGCCCACTCACCGAAGATTGCTTCGTCGTCTTGCTCCTCGAAATGACATGCCCGGCGGATTGCCCCGGCATGACTGCATGCTTACATATACCACGTGCAGTCCCCTGTTGCCGTCTGGACAAAGGGGACTGTCTCAAAACCGAAAATTCAGCTACGAAATGATGCGGGTCTTGTACGGCGTGGTTCGTGAACCGCCAGAAATGGGGGCGGAGTCCCACGTCCCGCGGGACGCCCCTACAACAAGAATCTTTCCAAATGCCATCCATAGACAGTTTCCAAGCTATTGTCGTCTGTCGGCAGACGAACCGGAATACCCAGAAAACAATCTGAGAAACAGCATTAATATAATCTACATATATCTCTTGATATTATTTAACTAAGTCTATTAATGTAGTTTCTAGTTTGACAAAATCAGTGCAGATGTGTATTTTGGGTCCGTTCATTAAATTTCAATTCAGTCGTCCGGAATTATGTGATTCCGGCATGCGTTTGAGTCCGGCAGAGGGTATTGGGGTTAGGGTCGGACTCTTTTTTATTGTACGGTTGGATTGCACTTCTGTCATGCATATGCACATAGTGCATATATTCTTAAAAGAAAACGTTGACATTTTGCTTGTATCTATGTTATAGTAACAAAACCTACCAGCCGTTAGGCTGGCTTGGTAGAAAACCCGGCGCTCCTTCCTGACCCCGCTCCGGGTTTTCATTTTTTATGGGTACACCCTCTTCGCCACAAGGCTCCGCTCAAAAATAAACTCCTGAATTGATTTGAGTGCTTTCAATCTAGGGGGCAGAGGTTGGCGATGTCATTGCGAGCGCAGCGAAGCAATCTACATTTGTGGGGCAGGAGTATCGCCTGTCTAGCAATGACGGGCAGGATGCCCGCCCCACCGGAGAAAGGATTGGTTCGTCGTTTCACTCCTCGCAATGACAGTGGCGGGAATACGTCCATTAAAATAGCATGGTTACGTTTATTTATTGCGAATTGCTATCAAAGGTTGTTCCTGTACCACTCGATACTCTGTTCCAACCCCGTCCGTAAGTCGTGAACGCGCCTTGAACGCGAGCATCTCTTCGGCCCGAGAAGTGTCGGCAGACGAATGCATAACATCGCCGGCACGTGGCGGATCAAACTTGGCCTCGATGTAGGTGTTCAAAAGACTTTGCAGCGTGCCGAGCAAGGTGAGCAGGTTCACCTGGTCCCCACGGCCTATATTGTAAGCTGCTCCGCACGCGGCCGAAGGGGCTTCCAGCGCAAGCAAATTCGCTTGTACCACGTCCTTCACATAGGTGAAGTCGCGGCTCTGTTGGCCGCTTCCGTAGATTACCGGCCGATTCCCCGAAAGTAGCGCGGTTATGAAGCGGGGAATCACCGCTGCGTACTGAGACTCAGGGTCCTGTCTGGGACCGTAGACGTTGAAATAACGAAGTCCTATGGTCTCGAATCCATAAAGCCCTTTGAACAGGCGCCCGTACTCCTCATTGTTTTTTTTCGTCAGCGCATAGGGGGACAGAGGCAAGCCCTCCGCACCCTCGCATTTCGGCAGGATTTGGCTGTCCCCGTAAACGGCGGAGGAAGAGGCATAGACCACCCGAGTAACCTGGTTCTTGCGGGCGGCCAAGAAAACGTTCAGGGTTCCGTCCGCGTTGACAAACTGAGTGGTGGCCGGATCTTCCACGGAGCGGGGAACACTTCCCAACGCGGCCTGATGGAGGATCCCATCAACACCTGCGCACGCCCTATCCACTGCTGCAGGATCCCGAATGTCTCCTTCAACAAGTTCGAAGTCCCGATGGACTTCCCAGCGCCCGCTGCCCAGTTTTTGGAGGTTCTCTCTCTTTCCCGTACCTGAAGTTATCAAGGACGCGGACCGCATCGCCTCGCTCCAGCAGGCCCGCTACTATATGGCTTCCGATGAAGCCACCTCCCCCTGTAACCAATATCAGTCTACTGTTGTTCTTGCCAGTCATGCTTGTTCATCACTCCATTCTGACACGGCTGATATCAATTCGCTGTCGAACAAGTAACGGTCGGCTAATCGCCAACTGCGGTGATAAATTACTACTCGGTTCAAAGCGCATTGATATGAATCCCCTGTGAGGGACCCAAAGAGCGTAGCGATTTTTGCATGAAAATCAAATGGTAATTTCTAGCGGGAGATCATATTCGGACGGAGTGAGGACTACTTCTGTCCCGGATGAATAGCCAAGGAGCAGAAATCAAGACTTGACTCGGTAAACCAATGTATATGAAATGGGTAAGCGGGGGCTTTGGAAAATCGCACGGATTGTGTAGCAAGGGAAGTTCTTGCCCCCGCATACCACTGCTAGTAGGCGCCGTCTTTGACGCCCTTCTTTATTACCTTCTTGTCGATTTTGCCGACGCTTGTCTTTGGAATCTGTTCCACCATGACAAAGGCGTCGGGAATTCCCCATTTGGAAATCTGGCCGTCATCAACGAACTTCTGCATGAAGTCCCGAAGTTCCTCCGCGGTTATGGCGGTGGCGAACTCAGTTTTGGGCACCACCATGGCCATGGGCCTTTCTCCCCATTTGTCGTCCGGCACGCCTATGACCGCGACCTCGGAAACCGCCTGATGCTGGCTAATAAGACTCTCCAAATGAAGGGATGAAATCCATTCACCGCCGGTTTTGATAACATCCTTGAGACGATCGGTAATCTGGACGTATCCGGTCTGGTCCATGCAAGCTATGTCGCCGGTATGGAGCCAACCCCCGTCCCACAGTTCCTCCGATCGCTGAGGGTCTTTGAAGTATCCCTGGGTCAGCCACGGGGTGCGCACCACAATTTCGCCGGGGGTTTTGCCGTCTCTCGGCAGCGACTCGCCCGTGGCAACATCAGCGATCTTCAGGTTGACCAGAGGAATCGGCATCCCGGTCTTAGTTCGTATGTCAAGTTGACGCCCAGCCTCCCACTCCATCATCTCCGGCTTGAGATTGGCCAGGGTCAGAACAGGACAGGTCTCGGACATGCCGTAGCCGGCATAGATGTCGATTCCTCGCTCCATCGCGGTCTTTGCCAACCCTCTCGGAAGCGCGGATCCGCCTATGACTACCTTCCAGCCCCGCAGGTCTACGTCCTTTGCAGCCGGGCTGCTCAGAATCATGTGAAGAATCGTGGGCACACAGTGCGAGAAGGTAACTTTCTCCGTTGTGAGGAGTTTGAGGAGCATTGCGGGCTCGTACCTGCCAGGATAAACGTGTTTCGCGCCCAACATGGTCGCGACAAAAGGAAACCCCCAGGCGTGCACATGAAACATCGGCGTAATCGGCATGTAAACGTCTGCGGATTGGAATCTGCCTGGAGCAGTGTAACCCGCAACCGCGACCGCGGTTCCCAGGGTATGCAGCACCAATTGGCGATGGCTGTAGTAGACCCCCTTGGGATCGCCGGTTGTACCGGTTGTGTAAAAGGTTGACGCCTGGGTGTCCTCGTCAAATTCCGGAAAGTTGAAGGAATCGGAAGCCTGGGCCAGCATCTCTTCGTATTCCGCCGCGATGGGCAATGACGTTGCCGGCTTTTCGGCTCCTTCCTTCAGCAGTATGTATTTCTTCACAGTAGTCAATTGGCTGGCGATGCCCTCCAATATCGGCAAGAAATCTTCATGGACGAGAACCACGTCATCTTCGGCATGATTCATCGTGTAGAGGATCTGGTCCGGGGACAGGCGAATGTTAACAGTGTGAATGATGGCCCCCATCATGGGTATTGCAAAGAAACACTCCAGGTAACGATGGGAATCCCAGTCCAGGACCGCGACGGTCGTACCCGGCCCCACGCCAAGCGAGTCCAGTGCGGAAGCGAGCCGATTGATCCTGCCGTACAGGTCCCGGTACGAGAAGCGCAACTGGTCACGATACACAATCTCTTGATCGGGCGCGTAAAGAATCGGCGTGTGAAGCAACTGTTTGATGAGTAGGGGATAAGAATAGGCGGATGCAGTCTTGTCTATTTTCCGAACTTGTTTCTCCATAACTCCAATCTCCTCCAGGGACCTTATTGAACTTGGTATGGATTCGCTTTAGCATACAAAACGCACTGATGTGAAGACGTGCAGATAACACCCAAGGTGCACCGCTTGAAATACGGTAACGATAGCAAGACTCGTGCCGTGAGAAAAACGAAGACGAATCTTGCAACATGTTGATATCTTGCAAGCAACATCAGGCGCATCCTCGGACTGACCAAAACTGATCGTCAGAATCCTTTACAGTGTGTAAAGAACCCGAACCGGAATGTCGCGCACCGGTCCCCGTTCTAACCGCCGTAAACCATGAGGGTCGCGGAGAGGGAACCAATCGACAACAGGGTGGAGAAGACAATGGCCGCTGTCGCCAGATCCACGTCGCTATTGAGCTGCGCTGACAAAATGTAACTAGCGGGGGACGTGGGCAGGGCGAAGAATATCATGGCAATTTTGAACGGCATGCCTGAGACACTAAAGAGTTGCAGACAGAAGTAGCCCACAACCGGCAGGATGACCAATTTGAACATCGCGGCCGCCGAAGCGTACTTGAGATGGCCCCGCAGTTTGGCCAGAGTAAGTGATCCCCCGATGGAAACCAGGGCCAGAGGCAAGGCCGCCAGAGATACCAATCCCAAGACGTTGTCTACAAAGACGGGAAACGGCGTGTTCAGCTTCGAGTACAGGATACCCAGCATGCAGGCCACAATAAAAGGATTCAACAGGGTAGCCTTTACCAGCAGAGCCGCCTTGCGGGGCCATGCATAACTTTCTCCGGAAAACCATATCAGGGTGGTGACAGCCAAAACGTTTATGAAAGGGATGACAAATCCTATCAGCACTCCAAAGTGCCTGAGGCCCTCCTCGCCCATCGCCGAGAGCATGACGGCCATCCCTATGTACGTGCTGAAGCGAAAACAACCCTGAGCAAAAGAGCCGACCGCATAATCCGGCATTCTGACCAGCTTGACATAGATCAAGCTCATCACGAATACGATTAAGACAGCGCAAAGTACCGCAAATATGAGGCGGGTTTCTATCGTTGCGCCCGCGGCCGCGGGCTTCCCTATTTTCCAAAAGAGCAGGGCAGGGAAAAATATGTAGTAAATCAGCCTGTCCGACACCGCGATAAAGGTGTCGTCGATTACTTGGAAACGCCTGAGAAGGTTCCCCAGTGCGATAACCGCGAATATGGGGACCACACTGTTAAGTATTAATACCATTGGGGTGAAAGTACGGCGGAGTCAGTTCCCTTCATTCATATATTTTCTCGTCAACAGCGTCAAAGGCCAGTGAGTCCGATTCATGGTCGCGTGCAAGGCGGGCTTGTTTCGTTCCCGCGTATTCCTTGTACCATTCGTTCGCTACGATCGCAGCCATCACCTCGTTTGTGCCGGTCCAGATCGAGGCCAGACGGAGATCGCGACATATTCGCTCAATCGGGTAAACATTGGTGTAACCAATTCCGCCCATCACCTGCATCGAGTTATTGGCAACCTTTTGGCACGACTCGGTCACAAACTTCTTAGTTTCGGATACCATCCGTCTAACAACGGTGGTAGCGGCTCCTGAATCCACCGCTCTTGCAGTGGCGTAAGCCATCGCTCGTGACGCATCCAGCAGCATGGCGGCCTCGGCCACTTGAAAACTCACACCCTGAAACTGGTTGATGGTCTGGCCAAACGCCTTCCGCCGTGTGGTGTAGCCTGTAGCAATGTCCAAAGCGGGTCTGGCCGCGCCTATAGTCATGGCGGCAGTACCTAGGCGTTCAGGAATCATCATTGTGTTAAAGACCGCGTAAGCTCCGTGGAGTTGGCCGACGATGTTTTGCTTGGGGACTTTGACATCCTTGAAGACTATTCGGGCTGCTCCCCCGCCGCGGCAACCCATAAGTCCGTAAACATATTTTGTGTCCAGGCCTGGGCTCCGGTCCACAATGAAGCATGTCAGGGCCTTGTGAGGCTGCGCGTCCGCTGCGGTGCGAGCGTACACAAGAAAAAAATCCGCTCCCTCTGCACCAACGATAAATCGTTTTTGCCCGTTCAATAGAAAGTGATCGCCCTTGTCGACCGCAGTAGTTGTAGTGCCGAAGAAATCAGAGCCGCCCCGAGGTTCGGTAAGACACTCTGCCGCAAACAGTTCACCTGCAAGCAACGGTTTGACGTATTTTTCCTTCTGTTCGTCGGTACCGTGAAGAATGATGGCGTCGCATACAAGTTCGGCCCCAATGCCGAAAACGCATGAGAAGATGTAACCAAGTGTCCCGACCTCCTCCATCACCATGCACGTCGTGACCCAGTCCATGTCGCGTCCACCCCATTTTGTCGGGTAGCGGCATCCGAACAGGTTACGCCGTCCAGCTTCCTGCAAGAATTCTTTTGGGAACCGAATTTGATCTGCATCCATATCCAGGATCATTTTCCGGGGGACCCACCTGACCAGGTCACGGGCTTCATCTCTTATTTTGCGCTGCTCTTCAGTAAGTAGGAAATCAAACATGGGGACCCCTCCAGATTATTTATGATTTGGGGAGCACAAATACGAAAGTCGCACCTTTTCCCTCCTCGGACTCAACCCATATTCGGCCGCCGTGACTTTCAATGATTTTTTTCGCGATGGAAAGTCCAAGGCCAGTGCCCCCCTGGACGCCGGATTTTGCCCCACGGAAAAATCGGTCGAAGATCTTGTCCAGGTATTGAGCGGGTATACCGACACCGTTATCCGACACTTTCGTGACAACATGATCTTGATCGCTGCAGTACCTGAATCCGAATCATGGGATGGTTCGTCTCCCCCATGTGTCTGATCGCATTTATCACTAAGTTATCCAATACTTGCCTGATGCGGTGTCCGTCACCCAGCACGGTTGGCGCGGATGCTATCTCCACGTCCAAGTTTATTCCTTTTTCGTCGATCATCTGCCGGTGTTGCCGGACGACCTCGTTCACGACCTCGTCGAGCCGGACCTCTGCTCGCTCGGGCTCCGTGTGCTCAGATACCAATCCGTCCAGTAGATCCCTCAGGAATCGTTCCACGCTTTCGCTTGTCAGGCTGAGCTGGTTCAGTATCTGCTCCATCCTGTCGTCCGCGGGCATTTTGGCCATTCTCCCCTTGAGAAGACGGACCAGTCCTCCAATCGTTATCACAGGCGATTTCAAATCGTGCGCCACCATTTGGATAAGCGATTCCAGTTCCTCGTTTCTTTGCCGTGCCTCGATAGTTCGTTGCTCGAGTGCCTGTTCAGCCTCTTTGCGTCGAGTGATGTCCCGTATCATTCCGGTGAAGAATGTTTCCTCTCTCGTTCTCCAAGTCGAAAGAGAAAGTTCGAGTGGAAACTCGATTCCACCTTTAGTGAGACCTTGTAATTCCGCCGTCTTACCAATGAGCTTGCGTTCACCTGTATCCAGATACCGGCGCACGCCAGTGCGATGTGCTTCACGCAGCGATTCGGGAATGAGCATAATTACGGAACGACCCATTACCTCTTCTTCCGAGTACCCGAAAATCCTTTCCGCGCCTTTGTTCCAGAAAATGATCTTGTCTTCACTATTGATCGAGATAATCGCGTCTATGGCCGATTCAGCCAACGACCGGAACCTCATTTCCGAGTCCCGGAGCGCCTCTTCGACTGATTGGCGCCGCGCGTCCAATGCTTCCAGTTCCGCATTTCGGCGTTCCAATTCGCTGATTCTATTCATTAGTTGCTGTTTTGTATTGACGTCGCTCATACTTCTCGTTCCGGAGAAAGCCGGGATTGCTTTGTCCTGCTCAAAGCCGATGGGGTTCAGATCTGCTTTGTTGTAATCTCTCGACAAGGGCACAGGCCGGCCCTTGCAGACAGTTACTTTAGAGACTTGCAGGCCCGAGGTCAAGGCGCCAAAAGCGCGAAGACGGGATGGCCCTTCGCGCAAGGCATCACTATCGCGGTGAACTTTGCGTCTGAGAGTCAGGAGAATACGCAGCTGCAGCGAAGATTCATGAAGATGAACTCTTGTCTCACCAGGCGCAACGCACCGGCTTGACATTTGGGGCCTCTTTTGGTACACGAGTGACCTCTACATTCCCCGTCTTACGGTTCATGTGACTATAAATCGAGACCTTCGGCCCGCGGACTCAACTCAGCGGCGCAACGTATTGGAGCACTTGGAGTGCGCGTACTATGGATATGAAACGGCACTACTATGAAGACGTGCAGCTCTTCAAGACCAACACTGCGCTGGCACTGACCGTAATATTCCTCGCCGCACTCGCCTGTCTCCCCTTTCTAGTAGGGGACTATGCCCTGTACGTGCTAAACCTCATTGCGATTCACGCAATAGTTGCAATAGGGCTGAACATCCTGGTCGGATACACCGGTCAGATTTCTCTCGGGCATGCGGGGTTCTTCGCCATTGGTGCATACAGTTGCGTTCTACTTATGGTCAAGGGCGGGGTTCCCTTTTTAGTCGCGTTGCCGTGTGCCGGAATGGTTGCGGCCCTTTTCGGATTCATGCTCGGGCTGCCGGCTTTGAGACTAGAGGGACCTTATCTGGCCATTGCTACCCTGGGATTTGGGATGGCCGTGACGCAGATCATCAGTCACTCAGACTTTACCGGCGGCCACATGGGCATCCACGCGCCCAAGATGTCCATCGCAGGTCTTGTTGCCGACACCGGTGCCAAACAGTACGCCGTGATCATGGTCGTGGCAGTTGTATTGACTTTTTGCGCGGTCAATCTCATGAAGACGCGTGTGGGGCGTGCTTTTGTGGCAATCAGAGACAGTGAGATCGCGGCAGAGTCCATGGGCATCAACATTAGTTGGTACAAGACCCTGTCCTTTGCCGTGAGCGCATTTTATACGGGAGTGGCCGGAGCATTGATGGCCTTCGCTCTGGAGCACGTGTCCGCTGGAAGCTTTAACCTGATTCTGTCCATCACGTTTCTTGCCATGATCATTGTCGGTGGACTGGGATCCGTGATGGGTTCTATTTTGGGAGCAGCTCTGCTCACCTATCTGCAACTCAAGCTCCAGATAATTCAGGAGGCTGCATGGATCGGCCCCTTTCTTCTTGAAGTTTCGAAGCGGTACTTCACCACGGAAGGATTGCCTAACATTCAGAGCATCGTATTCGGTGCTATCATGATCGCTATTGTGGTCTTCGAGCCGTTGGGCATACACGGCATTTACTTGCGTTGCAAGCGGTACTGGAGGATGTGGCCTTTCTAGAAAGTGAGGCTCTGACTCACATCAAGCTTGCAACCGGGCGACGGAGGCATGGATGAACTTTTTCTTCGATCTGGTCATAGGGGGGCTTTCCATAGGAGCCTGTTATGCTCTTGTGGCCCTGGCCATGGTCATCATTTACAAGACCTCCGAAGTGCCCAATTTTGCCCAGGGCGAGATGGCCATGATCTCCACTTTCATTGCGTTCACACTCATGGGCAACTATGGTGCGGGATTCTGGACATCGGCCGGAATCACGTTGCTTTTCGCTCTGATCCTCGGAGTCGTGCTCGAAGTGGCATTCTTGCGACCGGCCAAGGACCCGAGCATCCTCGGACTGATCGTGATCACCCTCGGCGCGGAGATGATCCTCTACGGACTCGCCGGCTGGAAATGGGGGGCAAACCAGAATCCCTTCCCTGTCCCCTTCTCTGAATACTCGGGGATCAGTCCCGGTGGAATCATGATCACGGAGATCAACCTCTGGACCTTTGTGACCAGCCTGGTGCTCATGCTACTGCTGTTCCTGTTCTTTCGGTTCACTAAACTGGGAGTGGCGATGAAGGCGGTCCAGCAGAACCATTTTGCTGCCAAGGCCATGGGCATCCCGACCCGGCGAGTGCTGTCCTTTACTTGGGGGCTCAGTTCAGTCACGGGCGCAGTGGCAGGGATGTTGATTGCACCCATCTCCACGCTTGATCCGAACATGATGCTCGATCCCATGATGAAAGGATTTGCCGGTGCGGTGCTCGGGGGCATGACCAGTCTCCCCGGCGCGGCTTTGGGCGGGTATCTCCTCGGGCTCATCGAGAACTTCTTTGGGGGATATGTTTCTCTGGAGTTCAAGTCTGTCGTGGCATTCGGAGTCATTGTGTTGATCCTGTGCGTGAAGCCTTCCGGCCTGTTCGTACGGCACTTCGAACGGAAGGTGTGATGCACCAGGACAAAGCAATGCTCATAGGCTCTAACGGTCTTTCGTTTCAGCAAGGAGGGCAAGAGATGAAAAAAGGTCTCGCGATGTTGGTATCAATAATGTGTCTGGCGCTTCTGGCCGGATCTTTTTCGTCAGTTGCGGCCGCGGACAAGGTCCGGGGAGTGACGGATACGGAGATTATCATAGGCCAATGGGGTCCTCAGACCGGACCGGCTGCACTGTGGGGCGCTGTTGCCAGAGGGTCCGGGGTGTATTTTGACATGATAAACGATGAGGGAGGCATTAACGGTCGGAAGATCAAGTATGTTTTGCGGGACGACGCATACCAACCTGCGAAAACCAAGGCCATCGCCAAAGAATTCGTTGAGGATATCGGGGTCTTCGGCGTGGCATGCGGCGTAGGCACCTCACCGGGAATGGCCGTACGCGACTATCTCATGGAGAACAAAGTTCCGTGGGTAGGGCCCTCAACCGGTTCAAGACACTGGACTGAGCCCTTCCAGAAGTATCTCTTTGCGCTCTATCCCCGCTATACAGACGAAGCCTATCTCCTTACCCAATACGCGGTGGAAAAGCTCAATAAGAAAAAAATCGGGTTCTTCTATCAGAACGACGATTACGGAAAAGAAGGTATGGAGGGCGCCAAGAAATATCTGGACAAGAAGGGTATCAAGTTGGCGGCCGAGGTACCTGTTGAGGTGACTGACACCGATCTGAAGTCCCATGCCCTCAAACTCAAGGAAAGTGGCGCAGATGCAGTGATCATGTGGGTGCTGCCCAAACATGCGGCCACCATTCTGGGCCAGGCCAAGGCGGCCGGGTTTCAGCCTCAATGGATAGCGTCTTCAACTCTTTCGGATGCTCCCCTGATGCATAAGCTGACAAAAGGGCTTTGGGAGGGGGTTATTTACGCCAACTTCCTCGACATTGATAACCCGAAGGTGAAGAAGTACCTCGAGGCTCAGAAGAAATTCGCTCCGAACGAGCAGAATACCGGAGTGTTCTTCCTGGCAGGTTTCATGTTCGTGGAACCTATGGTTGAGGGCTTGCGGCGCGCGGGCAAGGACCTGAACCCTGACACGTTCGTCAAGGCTATGGAATCCATAAAGAATTGGAATGATTGGCTTGGCCATGACTGCACGTTCACAGCGCAGGACCACCAGGGCATGAAGTCGATCTTTCTGTCCAAGTGCGGGCCGGAAGGGAAGACCGAGAAGATTGCCGACTGGATGAGTTACAAGGAAGGGAAATAGGCTTATTTTAGAGAGCGATGCGCGGACTACGGAAGACCGTTTTGCACGCTTGCATCTCGGAAAGTTGGGGTCCGCCGGGCGGTCGTGATCGCGCCCGATTCTGACAGGCGAGGACCGTCGCGATGAATGCGCTGCAGGAGCATCAGCGTCAACTTAATGCAATTGTTTCAGTTTTCAACTCTTCAGTCGGCTCAGGGCCTATCTAAGTCCCCCTTTCTAAAGGGGGACTTAGGGGGATTTTCAATGGAATTGTACGGCGCGAATGGCATTCGCCCAGGGCGACCACCGGTCGCCCCTACAGAAAAATTCCCCCTACCCCCTTTAGGAACGGGGAACCTTGCATTCCGCAAGGGTTTCTTAACCGGGATGAGGGTGCATACTAGCGGGTTTCATACCCGTCCCTACAGCTCTTGGCCCTGTTCAGAGGTTTTATGGCTCTTCTCTCCATAGATGACTTGTGGATTTCGTTCGGAGGCCTAGCTGCCTTAAGCGGGGTTTCCATGGTGGTGGAGAAAGGCAAGATCTTCTCCATCATCGGCCCCAACGGCGCGGGGAAGACCACCATCTTCAACTGCGTCACCGGGTATCTATCGCCCTTCGAAAGGACGGATCGTTTTTGATGGGCATGATCTCGTCGGCAAGCATCCTCATCAAGCGGCGAGGATGGGAATAGCGCGAACGTTCCAAAATATTGAATTGTTCGCACACCTGACCACCATGGACAACCTGCTGCTCGGTCGTCACATGCACATGAAAACAGGCATCCTCTCGGGCGCAACGCTCTTCGGGAAACGGTCTCCTGCGGCCAAGGAGGAATGTGCCCACAGAGAACGAGTCGAACGAATCATAGAGTTCCTGGAAATTGAATCAGCGAGGAATGTTCCGGTTGCTGCACTTCCCTACGGGACCCGGAAGTTGGTCGAACTGGGCAGAGCGCTGGCCATGGAACCGACTCTGTTGCTCCTGGATGAACCGACCGCAGGGATGAATCACGAAGAAAAGCGAGACATGATGTTCTGGATCAGAGATATTCGGGACGACTTTGACGTGACTATCATCATGGTCGAGCACGACATGAATCTGGTCATGACAGTGTCGGATGAGATCCTGGCTTTGAATTTCGGTGTGAAGCTGATTCAAGGTCTTCCCGAAGAAGTCCAGACCCATCCAGGAGTTCTCGAAGCGTACCTTGGAAGCGACTAGGCGCTTTGTTTAGCAAGTTCGGTGACGTGACGTCGCCTCCGACGCGGATCGGAGAGGCCGGCGTCCCTGCCGGCCGTGGTATCAATGACCGGCACGGAGGCCGGTCTTACCTGTCATAGTCCTTGATAGCCAGGCAAGATACCCGGTCCCATCAGAATGTGTGAACGAAGTTTGGGAAACAGAGTGATTAAGCAACAAGAGGTTCTCTTTAGACGCAAGACTGCACGGATGAATCCCGCGTGCCGCGGGACACATGCGTGGAACCGTTAGCGAGAGACACTTTTTGGTGCAAACGAATTCTCGACAACCTCCTCCTAACGCAATGAGGTAATTTGGTCGTTCCCCATGCTTGAAACAAGAAATGTTGAAATTTACTACGGTAAGATCATGGTGGTGCGCGGACTATCCCTGACGGTGGAGGAAGGGCAGATTCGAGCCATTCTTGGCGCCAACGGCGCAGGGAAGAGCACCACGCTCAAAGCCATTATGGGGTACCTTGACGATCAGCCGGAAAAGGGCTCCATTTGGTTCAAGGGCAAGCGCATAGACGGGATGCACACCGAGCACATTGTGCGCTTGGGGATTGCTTACGTGCCCGAAGGAAGGGAGGTGTTTCCTGAGTTGACGCTCAAGGAGAACCTCATGATGGGCGCATACACCAGACGAGACGGGGCGGTTTCCGAAGACCTGGATCGCGTGTTCACGTATTTTCCTGTGCTCAAGCAACGCCTCAAACAACAGGCCGGGACTCTATCCGGAGGCGAGCAGCAGATGCTGGCCATTGCGAGGGCGTTGATGTCCAGACCGAGTCTGATGATCCTTGACGAGCCCTCCCTGGGATTGTCACCCGTTCTTGTCAGCCAGATCTTCAACATTATTAAGGCCATAAACGAGGACGGCACCACGATTCTCCTCGTGGAGCAGAATGCCCGAAAGGCACTCAGCGTGGCTCATCATGCATTCATCATGGAAACGGGGCGTATTGTGCTGGAAGGCACACCCGAAAAGCTCATGCAGGATGAAGATGTTCAGGAATTTTATCTCGGCATGAGCAGTGAGACTTCCGTGAAAGGCTATCAGCGATACAAAAGAAAAAAGAGATGGCGTTGAACAACGAAGCAATAATGGATCGATACTCGACTGTGCCCAAGATGTTCATTGAAAGGGTATCACGGCACCCTGAAAAGGTGGCCATGCGGTACAAATACCTCGGGATATGGAGAGACATCACTTGGGCAGAGTATCTGGAAAAGGTTCGCCACACGTGCCTCGGACTCAAGTCACTGGGAATCGACAGAGGAGACCGGGTGGCCGTCATAGGCGAAAACCGTCCGGAATGGCTCTTCTCAGACCTTGCGGCTATGGCAGCAGGTGCGGTGACGGTCGGGATTTACACCACCAGTTCGGCTCACCAGTGCGAATATGTGGTCGGTCATTCAGGTTCCAAGGTCTTCATTGCCGAGGACGAGGAGCAGCTTGACAAGGCCCTACTTCTGAGGGAACGGACCCCGGATCTCACCTGGATCGTTGTCATGGACCCCAAAGGCCTTCGGAGCTTCTCCGATCCTATGGTCATGACATTTCAGGACCTGTGCGAAAAAGGCAAAGAAATTGACGATAAGGAGCCTCACCGCTTTGCCGAAATGGTCGCTGAGACGCAACCTGACGACCTTGCTTTGATCATATACACGTCGGGAACCACAGGACCGCCCAAGGGGGCTATGCTCACGCATCGGAATGTAACCTGGACGACGTGGTCCATCGGAGAGGCCGCGCCTTTGGACCCTTCCGACGAACTGCTCTCCTTTCTACCGCTTAGCCATATCGCGGAGCGCATGTTCAGTTCGTTCCTACCCATTCGTTTCGGATACACAGTCAATTTCACGGAGAGCCCGGACACGGTGATGGACAACTTCCGCGAGGTATCGCCGACAGTAATATTCGCTGTTCCTAGAATCTGGGAGAAGTACTATTCGGGCATACGGATTCGCATTGCCAACGCCACGTGGTTCAAGCGTATAGCCTATGGCGTGGCAGAATCCGTGACTACGCTGTACGGCCGGGTACGGTTTGAACGCAAGGCTGTTCCTGCATGGCTGCGGCTGATGCGATTCTTTGCTGATGTTCTCGTGTTCTACAAGCTCCGTGAGCGACTGGGCTTTGATAGGGTTCGCCTGGCAATATCGGGCGCGGCGCCCATTTCACCTGACGTCCTGCGATACTTCCACGGGATAGGCGTCTCACTGCGCGAGGTGTACGGCCAGACAGAAGGATCGGGTCCCACATGCATGCATCAGGGCGAGAACATCGAACTGGAAAACGTGGGGCCTCCCCTACCCGGCGTGGAGGTGCGCATAGCCGATGATGGGGAAATTCTGGTCAAAGGTGACAACGTCTTCGTGGGTTACTACAGCGGTCCTGAGGCCACTGCGGAGACATTGAGCGAGGGGTGGCTACATTCCGGCGACGTCGGCGTCCTGGATGAAAGGGGCTATCTCAAAATCACCGACCGAAAGAAAGACCTTATCATTACTGCCGGGGGAAAGAACATAGCGCCCCAAAACATTGAGAATCAGCTCAAGTTCAGCCCGTACATTAATGACGCCATCGTCGTGGGAGACCGGTTGAAATTCCTGGCGGCCTTGATCGTGATCGACGAAGAAAACGTCGTGCAGTTCGCGCAGGACCACAAGATACCCTTTACCACTTATGAAAGCCTCACCAAGTGCCGGGAGATCATCGACTTGATCGATCTCGAAGTGCAGGAAGTTAACAAAACGCTTTCTCACGTGGAGACCGTCAAGAAGTTCACCATCGTCCCGAAAAAACTTTACGAAGAGGACGGTGAAGTGACCCCCACCATGAAGGTTAAGAGACGATACATCAACGAGAAGTTCGGGGATCTCATTCGAGCCATGTACAAAGGCTAATACGAATTTGCTTTCAAAGAGGTAAGTGACTGAGGGGCCTAGGTGGTCATTGCGAGGAGTGAAACGACGAAGCAATCTCACCAGTGGGGACCGTCCCGCTCTAAATGCGGGATTGCCGGTCATTCGTCATCCCGGACTCCGATGCGGGGTCAAGGAAATGGCGGACAGGCATCTGCCTGTCGCTTAATGACGGCAAGATACCCGTCGCACCGGGGATGCCTTTGGGCTTGCGCCCACGCAATGACGTCATAAATCCTCGTTGCACCTTGCTTTAGTGAAAGCTCATCGGCATAGCGTGCTTCAGTCCGACCAACCCCACCGTGTCAAGGGGTAGCCGGATAAACCACATTTCCTTGCTGCGTGACCAATGCACCCTCGGTGATCTTGTGAGATTGGAGGTTCTTGGGGCCCAAAATGTGCAGCACTTCTACGCCATGTGCAACAAGGTAATCGCTGAGTAGACGCCGATGACACTGCCAATAGAGAGCCTCTGCGCACATATAGGCTGTCCTCGATTCTGATGCGACGGACAGCAGTTCCCCGACTCCCTTCCGAAATTCCTCTTCACACATGTAGTCTGCATAGCTGCGGAATCCGGGGCTGGTCAGGCCCATGTTGGGTGAGTCGAACCCTTTGCGGGTCCTCCGCCGGCCACCGAGCTTCGGCAGCCAAATGTATCTCACTCTATGTCCGGGAAGGACGGTTTCCAGATTTTCAAGGTTAAAATGTGGAAATTTTCGTGAACCCGGCTGGCTTCGGATGTCTGCAAGCGCCTGAATGTCGAATTCCTTGAGCAACGCGAGAAAGTCTTCTAGAGATCTATTGGAATGGCCGATGGTATAGATGCAAATGTCGGCTGCCACCATGATTTTGACTCACAAGCTCTGAAAGACTCCTGGGGATATACTCACCCCCCGGAATAGGGTATGAACATTATGACCCGGATGTCTATAATCCAAGAGACCAGTTTTATAAGGCATTACTTGACGTTTTGCACGTGCAGTTCTAGAATCAGACGAATGATTGCTTTCCTCAACATACGTGCGTCTGCCGCGCCCCCATCTCCAGAGGGCAAACCGGACTCAGCATCTTATGCTTGACAGTACTCTATCTCTCTGTGCTCTGCCTGATTCCAATCATGCCGACCGACAGTTTCGGCCTGACCGTCACAACAGGGCCTATGCAGGAATACCTGTTTGATGAAGGAAAAAAGCATTACGACGCGGGTGAACTGGACCGTGCATCCGAAGTGTGGACCAATATATTTCCCGACACGCTTTATGGCCCGATCGCGTACCTCCTTTTGGCCCAGGGCAAACAACGGGCAGGAAATGATGAGGCTGCTGAGGCATTCCTCCAGGAGTGCCTGAAAAGGCACTCGAACAGTGTGTATTGTGATTCAGCTCGACGCACCCTTGCCGAAGTCCTGTTCCGGCAGGGAAAAGGCGAAGCAAAGTCCTTGTTGCTGTCTCTAATAGCCAAAGCTTCGGACAAAGACAAGCCGGCTTTTACACTTAAACTGGCTGAGCTGGAACGGCGCCTGGGCAATCATTCTGAAGCGGCAACACAGTATCGGACTCTGTTTCTGAATTACCCGGCATCTGTGGAAGGACTCAAAGCTGCCGACGACCTGGCGTCTATGGTTTTCCACCATAAGGTCCCTCCGTTGACGTTTTCCGAGAGAGAGCAACTCGCTCGTGCGGATCGGCTTTTCAGCAAAGGAAGGTTCGATCTGGCAGCCAATTCCTATGAGACCCTGCTGAAGACGAAACCGTCAGACAAGGGCTTGATGCTCAAATTGGCCCAATGCCGTTACAAGGATCGCCAAAACCAAAAGGCGATAACTATTCTGAAGGACGTGCTTAAAGGGGAAGTATCCGAGCATGATCGCATGGAGGCCCTGTACCTCCTGAGCGTCGTTTACTGGAGGCTGGATCGGGGAAAAGACTTCGAATTTTGCTGCAACAGAATCCTCGAGAAAGGCTCTCTGAAACTCAAGAGGAAGGCGCTCTATAACATTGCGGCCTACTATTTTGAGAAACGAAAATTCGCCGATGCCGAAACTTATTTCAAGAAGCTTCTCAACACGGGCCCTGATCCCTCTGTCAAGGCGAACGTAAAGTGGAAGATCGCGTGGATTAAGTATTGGAATCACAAGTACGGCGAGGCCGCTGAGGCCTTCCGTGAAATTAGGGCTGTCTCGTCGGGAGGCAGAATAGATAACGCTTCAAAATATTGGCAAGCACGATGTCTACTTAACAGCAACCATTCTCGAGAGGCCGCGCCTCTCCTGAATGAGATCGCCAAGAATACGCCCCTCGATTACTACGGGACAGAAGCGGCTCGCTTGCTCAAGACTATGCGGCCGGCCGCGGACACAAACAATAAGTCTCGGCAACCCTTTCCCCAAGTCGTCCTGACATCTGAAGAGACCTGCAACCCGTTGGTATCAGCCGCCAACAAACTTACGGAGAAAGGGCTTGGCGAGTTTGCCCTTCTCAACCTGGAAGCGCTCCCCAAGTCCATGAAGTCATCGTACGGCATAGCTTTCTTGACGGCAAAGGCGGCCTACGCTGCGGGTCGGTATCGCGAAGCCCAGGACACGATGGCCTCAGCTTTTGGCCCTCTTGCGGAAAACCCGCCCGAAGGCGCCCCGGCGGAATTCGTGGAAATGGCATTTCCTCGCATCTATTTTACCGAAACCACCCGCGCCGCGGAGAAAAACTCCATTGATCCACACCTGGTCTGGGCGGTGATCCGTCAGGAGAGCCGGTACGATGCGTCTGCGGTATCGCCCGCGGGCGCTCTTGGACTGATGCAGGTCACACCAGCGGCAGCGGGGATTGTGAAGAAGGGCGGCAAAATACCCTCCAAAGCGGTGGAGGAGGTTCTCAACCCCCAACAGAATTTGACTCTCGGGATAAAGATCCTTGCCAAAAACGTAAACATCTTCAAGGGAAAGCTTGTCCCGGCGATTGCCTCATACAACGCGGACATCAAGAAGGTACATGAGTGGCTTCAAAAATATGAAAAGATGAAGCAGGACGAATTCATCGAAAACATTCCCTATTTGGAGACACGCCTTTATGTGAAAAAAGTCCTGGCCGGTTACCGGGCCTATGGAAGGCTACATGCCAAGAAAGATTTGGCGGGTGTTCAGTAAGATATATTGTGTTCCCAGAGTTTTGGCCTATTCCAAGGACCGGAATGACGCGAGGTGCGGAGAAGACCCAACACACAGATTGGTGGGACAGGCATCTTGCCTGTCCCACCGAGTCATCCACAGTTTCGGACATTACTTTTGGCAATTGTTGTAAGTTTGCACTCAAGGTAGCAAGATGACGTGCGGTCTCTACGCGGCCGCAACCACAAAGGATCTCGGATGAACGAATATTCAACAGATGGGAATGGAGAGATCTTTGACGTCTCCCCCTATTTGAAGCTCGTTATTGATAAGGATGGCAGATGGTTCCAGAACGGAGCGGAGATCATTCATCCAGAGATATTTCGCATGTTCACCGGCTTGCTGGAGAAGACGGCCGACGGCGGATACAGAGTCCAATTCGGCCGTGAAATATGCCGTGTCGAAGTCGAAGACGCCCCCTTTGTGGTTCAACGCGTGAATGAAGAGGCTGACGGCCGAATCGCAATCCAATTAAACGATGGTTCTCTGGAGCCTCTTGATCCCCAGCGCTTTTGGATCGGCAATGAGAATGTTCCGTATTGCAAAGTAAAAGAAGGGAAATTTCATGCGCGCTTTTCTAGGCCGGCCTACTACCAACTCGCCCGCCATATAGTCTCCGGCGATGACGAAAAGGTCTTTTTTCTGCTGATAGATGGTAAGCGGACGGAGATCAAACGGCAGGGAGAGTTGGAATAAGACCTCTTTGACGTATATTGCTCTGGTTGCCAGGGGTTACACTCAGCAGGACCCGCATCTTGCCAGTCAATCCTGCTTCCTCCCCGTGACCGGCAAGATGCCGGTCCTACTTCTCAAACGGCGTCATTAATCCCGCGGCCCGCGGGGCTTCGGGCTCCGGGCCGTAATGCCTCTCTTTGCTAAAGATCCTGAGATCCGTAGGGCCGAATTCCCGTTTGGAGGCAGAGCCTCCGGAGACGCATTCCCAGGCAGAGCCTGGGAACGTGGCGTAAATACAGTGATTGCGAGACTGGCCGCCGATGACAATTTGCATTCAAAGTAGCAAGATCGGGGAACCCTCTTTTGTGTAAAGAATATGCTCCCAAGCCATTTCAACAAATTTCTAGCATTTGCAGGCATCCTCATTTCTCCCACAGGGAAATGCGGATGCCGGCAAATGTTACCACGCTAGAAGCGCGGTTGGGGGGGTTCGGGGAGCCCCGCGTTTCGCGGGGTTACAAGAAGGCCCTCCCCGATTTTTCCTATGAGCTACGGTGAATCCACGATCAGCGTCACGGGCCCGTCATTGACCAGATGGACCTGCATCATAGCGCCGAACACACCCTCTCGAACCGGGACATTCAGTCTTGTCACCGCGTCGATAAAGCTGCGGTAGACGGTCACCGCCTCGTCAGGCGGACCTGAACCGGTGTAAGACGGCCGTTTCCCCTTGCGGCAGTCCCCATACAAGGTGAACTGTGAAACCACCAGCATTTCTCCCTCGACTTGCTCCAGGCTGAGGTTCATCTTGCCCGCATCATCCGAGAAAATTCTCAGACCAATGAGTTTCTCGGCCATCCACCGCACCTGCTCCGGGCCATCGCCATGAGCAGCCGCGAGCAGCACGAGCATTCCGGGACCGATTTCAGTCACCACTTCGCCATCAATGGAGACTCTTGCCTCAGACACCCTTTGAACCACGGCTCTCATATATGCTTCTTTCTCATCTTCCCTGTTGAATGAATTTTTTCCACAGCATAATAAACGCGGGAACAAAGTCCTCGGGTGCCTCGTCCATGAGCTTGGTCACCTGTTCACATCTCAAGAATGCACCCCATTGGATCTCCTCCGGATTGGGAACGGGCTCGGATTCTGTTATTACCTCGAACAGAACCACATGCTCGTTGTCGGTTTGCTCTGACGCGGGCAGCCTAAGAATTTCTTTGACTTCGGCCTGAATTCCAAGCTCCTCCTGTAGTTCACGGATCGCGGCCTCTTCGTATGTTTCCCCCGGATCGACGTGGCCCGCGGCAGAGGAATCGACCTTCCCGGGATGCCGGTCCTTCGAGCGGGACCGCCTCTGGATGTAGACCTGGCCTACCGGATTGAAAACAAACATGTGCACGGCCCTGTGGAAAAATCCCATCCGATGGATTTCGCCGCGGGTGCCCGTACCGATCACCTTGTCATGAGAATCTACGATTTCGAGGATTTCGCTGTCTGTAGAATACATGGTGCTTTTCAAAGCAAAGCCTCGCGAGCATTTGGAGTCATGCTGGGGGAACCTGTCCCACCTGGCTTTGCCCGGAAAGGATCAGCCGTGAATCCATTCAGGGCCGGCGCCACAAGCTAAGTGCTACACGATGTTGTGCTTACCGGAGGCAGAGCCTCCGCAACCGGCGTTACCAGGCGGAGCCTGGGAACGAGACGTAAATCATAGGAGTTTTTGGGTGGGGTCCGGGGAGCCCGACGTTTGCGGGGTTGCAAAAAGTCCCTCCCCGGCGACTTCCCAAGAAACCCATGTGTTTTACAGCCACTGCTATTCACACGTCTTTTGCAGCGTGTGGCCGATCTTCTTTTCGACCGGACTCAACCTTGCTTCTTATCGCGGTCGTGACCCCTTTTCGGTCGTCGATACGAACCGTTGTCATGACCCTATCGCATTGAGACGCCATGCTTTCGTGACATTTTCGGATGACGTCAAAGACCTTGTCCGCGGGCCCCTCGATCAGAGTGCCCAGAGCGTGGATTTCATAATCCAGGCCGCTCTCCTCTATAATTTTGATGGAATCGGCTACATAGCGGCTTAGACCCTGGCCCCCTTTGTCCAAGGGGAAAACGCTCAATTCTGCTAACATGTCTTCCTCCTTTTTTGGCATATTATGGATCTGCTTCGCCTCGTCGTCATGAAAGACGCGGAGTGAGGATTATAGGATACCATAGCAAGGCTCGAAAAGCGTAGGCTAAGAGGTCATGCGAGGAGCCTCAAAAATGCAGAATCTCTGTTTTACCGCAGAGAACGCAGAGGGCGCAGAGGAAAGCCCAATTAACTGTCCCTCAGCGTTCTCTGCGATCTCTGCGGTGAACGATTAAAAAGGAACACCATACATGACTCACGATCCGCCCAGCCGGCAACTCGACGAACTTAAAACCATGTTATTCCCATATATAGTGCTTGGACCACTATTGTCCGCTCTGTTCGCGAATCAAATCGACAATATATTCGTTGCCTGTTTATTGTTTGTCGGCATGGTGGGATCGGCTTTTTTCGGGTTCAGGAAGCGCTATGAAATGATCGAAAAATCTGTGCGGGAGCAGGAAGAAAAGCTTGTAGAATTGGCAGGACGACTTAACGAAGGAGTGGAATGACGGGGCAGAAGCCATAGATACGGCCTCTTAGCCAGACGATCGTTTTCTTTCTCTCTGCAATAGCTCTGCGAATGGATGGCCCACTGCCGTGACTCCAACCTTTTCCGAGCCCGGATGAATGCACATAATATCTTAAGAGTGAACTTAAAGCAGGTGAGACCCGAAAATGTTTTCTTTTTTGAACAGATGGCAGTGTAGGAACAGAGTCGGTGACAGATGTAAGTCCATCCCAATTGATCCATCCATGTGCTTGCGTTTCAGATGCCCTAACTTACGGGAAATTGAGGATGCGCCGGGCCAGATAGGCAAGGTATCTAAATTTCAATGTCGCCAAGACCTGGAGGGCGACCGGCGTTACCCCAAATGGGATAACATTCGGGATTTCCTAGGAAAAGAAGGTGACGCACTGAAGCCGGGCACCGCTCCGAAACAGAACCGGCCAAAATCCTCTTTGTGGAAGGCCGTCCTGTCGTTGTTCTCATTGTAGTCAACCGCTCAGGTCGTTTAAGTGCTCGGGTGACTGAGACCATTGTTCCTAGCGCTCCGGCTTTTTTGGCGGCAGTCATTTGTGTTGGCTGGTTCCGTATGGCTTGGCCACGCCACGTGCACCGGATTCGGCGGCAGTCAACCCGAATTGCGACAAAATATCGCGAGCCGTCGTCACTGCTTGATCCAGCCCCGAACGGCATTTGCTAATGAAGACCTCGTTGTCAACGGGCTGCTCTTCCTCAGGGGTGTTTATGTTCGGGCTCCTGTGGCCCTGCTTGTCCGCGGGGCAGTTCGTATCAGATTTGGCCTTCCCTTGTGATTCCGTAAAATCGGATTCCATAAGGCCGGGCGAAAGAGGGACAACCTTCTTATCTTTGATCAAGTACGCGTTTAGTTTCGTCTTCCAAGTCAAGTGATCGGGTTCCCTGCCATCCTTGGTCACAATTGGCTCAATTAAATCTGTGATGTTATCACCATCGAGGTCCATGAAAACCCATTTCACTTCTTCGCCATGGCACGATGGCAAAATATCACCTCCGCCGCACGAATAAAGGTTGCCCCCAAATCTCCGGGCATGAAGGATAACGGGGTTCCATTCATCAAAATAGACAAAGGTGTTGTGGCCGGCAGTCTCCCCTGCGCTCGTCATCAATCCCAATACCACAACTCCGGTGACCCGGCCACCATTCAGATCTATCAATTCAGAGACCATGGGGTTCAGGTCTATGTCTGCGGAATCAATTTGCCGCGCTTCCTGAAGCGCCGGCCGTATGAGCAGAACTCCAGCTTCACAACAATGACCCCTAGTAGGGAACAAGGCGGATGCTACAAAAGCCTGCTCACCGCTTTTAAGTCGGATGGGTTTGATATCTCTGATGCCCCATCCCTCATCCGGCCTTGCCCCATGTTCAGCCTTCCACCAACTCTTGATCTGAGAATGGCTTGGAGTTGGGTAATACGTGTCTGCTGCAAAGCAGGGCACTGCAATAAAGGCTAACAGAATAATCAACCTGATTATCATGACACCCCTCTCGAAATCCCATCCAGAATGTGGTGAGAGCGACGAACCGCATGGCTACCTCCACCCCGAATTATTAGCCTCACGTATGGATTTTTATTTTCTGTATCTGTTCTCGTGTTTCCGGGGAATACCAGATGTCTACAAATTCTAGGATGGACTGTCTCTCTTTCTTTTTCATCTCCTCCGCGACGGGTCGTCTGAGGAGATGCTTTATACTTTGAAAGGCCCGACCGCTGTTCTTGGCAAGATTCTCTGCAACCCGCTTCGCGTCCGGGAGCAGATTTTCCTCGGACGAAATTTGATGAACGAGTCCGAGATCAAGCGCTTGTTCAGCCGAATACATGCCCCCGCTATAAAGGATCGACTCAGCATTTTGGGGCACTACACATGCCTTCAGCATATCTACCGAGCCTGCAAAGACAGAGGAGCCGAAAGTTATTTCGTTCAATGAGATCCTTGGCTTTCCTGTCACCATGATCCTGTAATCGCACGCAGTGGCAATCATGCATCCGCCGGCAATCGTGTGACCATTCAATGCGGCAATCACCGGTTTCGGGAATACAAACAGTTCCGTATAAAAGTCCGTGAATTTGGTGAGATAGCCTGTAAATTCATCTTTTGAATGAGCCATAAAATGAGGAATGTCAAAACCAAAGGAGAAGAAACTTTCCGCTTCCGGTCAAAATGACTGCTTTCACCTGTGGATCTGAAGACAACTCATGGAAGCAGTCACTGAATTCATCTATCACAGCCTCAATTAACGCATTGACCTTTCCACGGGTCAACAAAACTGTGGCGATGTCCCCATCAACCGAAACCGAAACAAATTCCATGATTGGACCCCCTGTCGTTAACGGAATGAACCTGGATTATGCGGTGGTGTTCGATTGGCAGTCAAATAGAATGTTTGCTCCCTCGTGGGAATTCCCTTACGTGGGGTGGGCTTTCCAGCCCGCCTGTCCCTCAATCTAACTAATGGCAGGTTGGAAAACCTGCCCCACAGGTGGAATAACATTTGTCCCTTGGAAAACTGTATGCATACGCAAACCCAACCAATCCGAGCTTGAAGGATTTCGGAAAAAAGGGTATAAGAACGGGTTCGGGACATGAGAATCATTGCGGGTCGTTTCAAAGGACTGCGGCTACCTTCACCTCGGAAGCAGGGCGTGCGCCCGACCACCGACCGTGTGCGTGAGGCATTGTTCAGCACCCTAGGTCACGAGGTCGAGGATTCCCGCGTGCTGGATCTCTTTGCGGGAACCGGAGCATTCGGCTTTGAAGCCCTCAGCCGAGGCGCGGCGTCAGTGGTATTCGTGGACGACGATCGGCAAGTCACCCACACCCTGATCACGACGTGCGATGCATTGCGAGTTGTGGATCAGGTCCGGATTCTGACCATGTCCGCTGATCAGGCTGTTCAGACAGCTCGCAGACTCAGAGAAGAAGTTCACAATCGTCTTTCTCGACCCGCCATACGGAACAGAATGGGTCCCAAAGGTCGTTTGTGACTCTGTTTTTGCGGATCTGTTCGCACCTGACGGCCTGTTGATCATTGAGAGAGAAGAAAAAGCTCCGGAACTAGCAATCCCCGCAGGGTTTGCCAAAGAGTTCAGCCGGAAATACGGCGGCACCGTTGTGGAGATATTTCGCTATTACGGAGAGGATCTTTCACTGTCTTCATCAAAGTAGGGAAGCGAGGGCATGGGAGAAAAAGTCGCTGTTTATCCGGGAACGTTTGACCCGTTTCACAACGGACATCTGGAGATAATCCGCCGCGCGCTCGGCACCTTTGACCGCTTGATCGTCGCGCTCGGCCTCAACCCCGAGAAAGACACCATATTTACGCTTGAGGAACGCCTGGATATGATCCAGCACAGTGTGGACGGAGACCCCAGGATAGAATGCGATGCCTTCGAGGGTCTTCTCGTGCGATATGCTGAAAGGAAGCATGCCCACGCGATTGTCCGGGGACTCAGGGCCGTTTCCGATTTTGAATATGAGTTTCAGCTTGCTCTCATGAACCGTAAACTCAGCCGGAAAATCGAGACTTTTTTTCTTATGACAGCGCACCGTTATCTCTACGTGAGTTCGAGAATCATCAAGGCAACCGTAGTGGCTGGCGGATCGCCGAAAGGCCTGGTTCCCCCGTATGTTCTCGAAGTCTTGAAAAAGAAGTTTCCCGCAATAGAAGACGGCGGAGATGAATTGGACTCCGTACCAGGTGAGAAATATGAAGAAGATACTGTCTGAAAGAGCACTTCAATTGAAGCCTTCGGCCACCTTGGCCATATCCGCGAAGGAAAAGGAACTCAAAAGCCAAGGTGTGGATGTGGTGGGCTTTGGCGCGGGTGAGCCGGATTTCCCCACTCCTGTACATATTAGAGAAGCGGCCAAGAGATCGTTGGACCGCGGGGAGACATTCTATACGCCGGTGGGCGGCACTGTTGAACTGAAAAAGGCTGTGGTCCACAGGTTTGCCGAGGACTACGGCTTGGAATATACGCCCGCACAGATCATGGTTTCCTGCGGAGCCAAGCACAGTCTGTACAACATCTTTCAGGCCATAATCCAACCCGGAGACGAGGTGCTGGTTTTTGCGCCGTACTGGGTTTCCTATCCTGAGATGATTGCCCTCGCCGGCGGCACTCCAGTCATTGTTCCCACCAGAGAAGAGAACAGGTTCGTGCCTGAACCGCAGGAGGTGGAATCTCGCATAACCTCGGCGACCAAGGCAATACTGATCAATTCCCCGTCCAATCCTACGGGCGTAATTTATCCTGGGCATGTCTTGGAAAAGCTGGCCGAACTTGCGGATAAACACGATCTGCTTGTCATTTCGGACGAGATCTACGACAAGCTCGTTTACGACGGCCATGCTTTCACCCCTTTTGCGAAACTGCCCGGCATGAAGGATCGCACCATTCTGGTGAACGGGGTGTCGAAAACCTATGCCATGACGGGCCTGCGCATCGGCTATCTCGCTTGCACCAGGACCGAATTGGTAAAATCGGCCACCGACATTCAGAGCCAGTCCACCTCCAACCCCAATAATACTGCACAGGCCGCGGCGGTGGAGGCCTTGATCGGACCACAGGACGAGGTCAAGCGAATGCGAGACGATCTTCGAGCAACGCCGGAACCTGATGGTAAGCGAAATTGCGAAGATTCCTCAGCTCTCCCTCGTCAAACCCGACGGAGCATTTTACACGTTTGTGAACACCTCGAAACTTTGCGGTAGAGAGAGCGTCGCAAATTCGACAGACGTCGCAAGTTACCTGCTGGAGCGCCATCACGTGGCCTGCGTGCCTGGAGGACCATTCGGATCTGAGGATCATATTCGGCTCTCCTTTGCAACGAGCGAAGAGATGATTCTCAAGGGGTTGGAACGCATTCGTGCTGCGTGTGCCGAGTTGACATGACAGACAGCCGCCCCCTCATCCTGCTAACGAACGACGATGGCATTCATGCTGAAGGGCTCCGCAAGCTGAGAACCGCGGCAGCAAAGCTAGGCCAAGTCCGCATTGTTGCACCGGAGAGTGAACAGAGCGCGGTCGGGCATTCCATAACATTGTACGACCCTATCAAAGCCCACGAAGTGACCAAGGACGGGAAATTCTACGGGTACGGCATAGGCGGAACACCTGCCGATTCTGTGAAGCTCGCGGTCTATTCTCTCTTGCGCCGGCCGCCCGATCTGGTAATCTCCGGAATCAACAATGGCTCCAATCTGGGAATAAATGTTCTTTATTCCGGGACGGTTTCGGCAGCCACAGAGGCAGCCATACTCGGTTTTCCTTCAATGGCGGTTTCATTGGCACAGAAGAAAGACCCGCCCTTCGAATGGGCCGTGCCCCACATTGAAAAGCTGGGCGCCTGGGTCCTGAAATGCGGACTACCCCGTGGGGTGGCATTGAATGTTAACATACCGGCCCTCCCGCCGGACCAGGTGCGGGGATTCAAGTTGACCCGGCAGGGACTCTCCAAGTTTCGTGAGTCTTTCGAGCAGCGTGAAGATCCTAGAGGAAACGTCTATTACTGGCTTGCGGGAGAAGCCACCGCGGCCGAGACGGACGTGGATGTAGACGTCACCGCGGTGAAAGAGGGGTATGTGTCCGTGACTCCCCTTTTCTATGACCTCACGGCGCACTCTTATACGGAAGAGTTGACATGTTCTCTGAAGAAGCTCTAAACAACGGTGCGAGCGACACCGAAATAAAAGAAATAGAAACACTTCTCGGCCATTCTTTCAGCGATCCCTCCCATCTGCTGAACGCGCTGACCCGCCGAAGCTTCTGGCACGAGAACAGGGAGACCTGCAGCGAGCACAATGAACGCCTCGAGTTCCTTGGAGATGCAGTTCTCGGCCTGGTGATTGCCGACATCCTGTACCGTGAATTCCCTGAAGACGAGGAAGGAGAGCTGCAGAAGAAAAGAGCCAGCCTTGTGAATCGTGCAGCGCTTGCTCAGCTAATGAGACACCTGGACCTGGCACGCTTCCTCAGAATGGGCCGGGGTGACGAGTTATCCGGCTGCCGGGAGAGAGACTCAATTCTTGCGGACACGTTGGAGGCACTGGTGGCCGCTGTTTACCTGGACGGCGGCTTCGCCCATGCTGAGAAGATGATAGAAAAGCATTTCTATCCGCTTATAGAAAAGTGTTCTACCCGCGAGGGGATTGACGATTTCAAGAGTCTTTTGCAGGAAAGAGTCCAGGCAGACCTCGGAGTTACCCCCACTTATGAGGTCGTGGATCAATGGGGCGCGGAGCATCGGAAAACCTTCTCGGTTGCGGTGTATCTGGGGACGGAAGTTGCGGGACTCGGCACAGGTAGAAATAAGAGAGAAGCCGCACAGAAAGCCGCACGTGAAGCCCTCGCCAAATTGAATTCAGGATCCACAGAAGAAGCCCTTTAAGCATGTCATCTTCCCTCATTCCCGAACCCAGCGTCGGTGCTGCTCCTGTGGGATGCTCGGGCGGCCTGCCCTGGCCGAGACTCATCAAAGGCACCCTTATTGAGCGGTACAAGCGCTTCCTGGCCGACGTGAGGCTCGGAAACGGCCACGTGGTGACCGTGCATTGCCCGAACTCGGGCAGCATGGCCGGGTGCTGCGAGCCGGGCAGGCCAGTCTACATCTCCCGCAGCAAGAACCCGAAAAGGCGCCTGCCTTACACATGGGAAATGATCGAGATGGCGTCTTCACTGGTGGGCGTGAATACCCTTGTCCCCAACAGGTTGGTCAAGCAGACTCTAATTGAAGGCAAAATAGAGGCCCTTTCCGGATATGAAAGAGTGAGCAGCGAAGTAAAGTGCAGTCCGCATTCGCGATTGGACTTGGCTCTGGATAACTCCGACGGTAGCCGTTGTTTCATTGAAGTCAAGAACTGCACGCTAGTGGAGGATGGAATAGCGTACTTTCCCGATGCCGTGACAGCGCGAGGACTGAAACACCTTGTGGAACTTCAAGAACAGGTGCGCCTCGGTAATCGGGGAGTAATTTTCTTCCTCATTCAGCGCATGGATGCCTCCGTTTTCAGACCAGCAGACCATATTGATCCGGCGTACGGCCGCGAGCTTCGAAGGGCGGTGACTAACGGCGTTGAAGCAATAGTTTATGACGTGCATATCACACTACAACGAATAGTATTGAATAGACGCATCCCGTGCGACTTCTGAGACCTCCCTCTTGTGGTTCGGGCTCTGACAGTCCTTTCCTCATAACCTCCCTAGAATTTAATGTTTGTGTGTTCTGTGAGGCTTCATCCTACTGCCTCACACGGTCAAACCATTGCAAGTCACCTCGGCAAAGCCGCAAGGTTACCCGTTTGTTTTTTCAGGCGTGGCGAGGTATGCTCAGCGATGGCAGAGAACCGCTTTTTTCGGGCTAGACGGTGCCGGTTGTATCTCCTTGGACGCGCGAATGAGACCACGCTACCCTTTCGGGTCTCAGCAATCGTCGAATGGTCGGTGAACGTCTCGAAGCCCGTCAAAATGCGGAGCACGCTGCATGATTCCGGTTGCAGCATGTTGAAGAGCAGACTATTCGGATGCCAAACGGAAAAGTAATTGACTGCTCTGAGTAGGCAAGATCGATCTACGGGCCCGAGGAGAAGTCCCTTATGGATTTAGGATATTTTGGTAGCATTAGCCTGGATTGGAGTTTCGTCTCCGGTCTCCTGAGCGTAATCGTAATAAATGTCATATTGTCTGGAGATAACGCGGTAGTGATCGCAATGGCTGTCAGGTCTCTGCCTCGCGCCCAGCGGCAGAAAGGCATACTGGTCGGAGCTGGCGGCGCAGTGTTGTTGCGAATCGTCCTGACATTCTTTGTTGCGAGCATGCTTCAAATCCCTTACCTAAAAATAGCCGGTGGAGCGCTGATTCTGTGGCTGGCCGTGAGGCTCTTTCTGGACGCCGCCCCTGAGGATGATGAGAGCCGAGAAGCAGGCACCCTTTGGCAAGCATTAAAAATCATTGTCATCGCTGATATAACTATGTCTCTGGACAATATGTTGGGGGTTGGAGCTGCATCCAAAGGAAACTTGTTTCTGTTAATTTTTGGACTTGGCACAAGCATTCCCATTATGGTTGTCGCAAGCAGTATGCTTTCGATGCTCATGGACAAATATCCAATAATAATATATATCGGCGCCGCGGTGCTCGGTAAGGTTGGCGGAGAAATGATTATCACCGATCCCATAGTGATCGAAAAACTTGTTCCATCAGATATTTTGATTTACTTTATAGAGGCTCTGGCGGCGGCCGGTGTCATTATTGTCGGAAGGCTTTGGGCGAGGAGAACATACGCGAAGCAAATCGACAGTCCACTCCACACCGAAGCGGAAAAACCAAAATTGCAAGAGAACAAACAAGGTGGGTAAATGGCCATTCTAACGACATCGAGGCAATTAGGAACGGGGAATCGGAAAGTCCGGCAGGCAATCGTTTCTTGGCTGGGTTATCAAGCAATTGACAAGCAAAAGTTATTGGATGAAATCCGTCCACTTGGGAGAAATTGGCAAAGATGGGCAGAAGAGCTGGACCGGAGTTGCCCTAGCATATGGGAAAAATACGATTGGTCTTTCAAAGGCTTCGGGGCGCTGGTTCAGAGTATCCTCCTCAATTACGCTCTCAAAGATAACGTGTGCCTCACAGGAAGAGGCGCAAACTTCCTCCTTGAGAACATTCCTAACGCCTTCAGGATTCGGATTGTTGCTCCCATGGATCAAAGAATTGAACAAATTGCAGAATGGAAGTCGGTTAGCCAAGAAACGGCGCAATGGATGGCCGAAAAAGCAGATCGGGACAGTGCCGGTTTTATCCTTGCACTTTATGGAAAAGACATAAATGATCCAAAGTACTATGACGTTGTTTTCGACTCCGGCGTCAAATCCGTCGAACAGATTGCTATTGAGGTCAAGGAGGCCCTTCTGCCCAGAGACTCATTGAAATCCGAAACCTCTCAGAACGACCTGAAGATGAGATACCTTGCCGCCAAAATTAAAGCTGCCATTTTCACAGAACCCCGCCTGTACATCCCCACTCTAGATGTGGAGACCACCGGAACAGAACTGATACTTCGAGGCATAGTTCACAATCCAAAGCAGCACCAACTTATCGAAGAAACGGTTCGGAAAATCTCCGGAGAAGTCCCAGTCCGATGCGAACTTCGACACAGATGGTGACCGTTCAGGCTGAATTTTGACTGCATGCTGAATTCTTAATCTGCAATCCAAAGAACCAAACTGCCCACCATTCTTTCCGAGCGCATTTCGGTCTATGCAGTAGTTCTTGAGCTTAACATTCCATGTGGACCTATGGTCACGTCTGCCCTTGACTCATCTCAGGCGAACGACTGCTTTCGTTGAGCCAAAAGCATATCTGACCCGCATCCCACTAGCCCCACAGGCGAATTCCGTCCCGCAATAAAACAAATGCAAGAATCAACAGTAATCCTCCAAGAATGCGCATCACGTAAGCGTATCCCTTTCCCGTGAGGAATCGCCTCGAATTGGCTGCCAGAAAGGCCAAGAACATTTTGGCCCCTATTAAGCACGTGTAAAAGCCTGCAAGGAATCCGGCTGCAATCAAAGGACTTTGTGTCCAGGCCGCAACCACATTTGGTGCTCCGATGGTTATCCAAAACAAATACGGACTTGGGTTGAAGAGATTCGCAAGTGTCCCTTTGCCCAAGGATCGCGGTTCGGTTGCCTCAATATTCATACCGATTCTGCTGGTTTTGAAGCTCACATAAGCCAAATAGACCAGAAATATACTTCCAATGATCGAAATCAATGCCAAAATCGCATGAAAGTCGCGTAGTCGTGTCATAACGAACACAGATAGAAGGACAATGGGTAAATCGGTAATGAATGGCGCCATCGCCACTTTCATCCCTTCTCTGACACCGTGTTGTAGAGCCTGAGAAATAACAAGGGTTGTAAGTGGTCCTGGGGAAAACCCAGCGGACAATCCCAAAATGATTCCGGTTGTGAGAAAAATATCCATTCTTGTTTTCTCATCTTCTTCGCATGGAAATACAGCATGAAGGTGAAAGTCTTCATAATGTCCTGAGCTTACTTAACAAATAATTCTACCACACCAAGCAGCCAACATCGAGACGATAATCCCTCGCTTTCTTGCGCTCCGAGTGCAATCGAAAATCAGTTTCTATTGACGGATTGCTTCCGCGGCCGGATATCCTGAAGCTATTAAGACCAATGTCTCAAGGGGGCTATTGTTTGGGAAAGACACCGGATTCCCAACTAATTTGTTAGAAGAAAGGAATGATAAGATGGAAAACGAATTAAGCAGACGTGACGTTATTGCGGGGGTGGGAGCTGCAGCAACGCTTGGAGTCCTGTCCCACTTTCTGACTTCGGAAGCCCTGGCCGCGGAGCCAAAGGAGGCAGGAAGCCCCCCGTTTGTTCACAAGTTACCTCCACTCCCCTACCCTGAAGACGCGCTCGAGCCCGTTATAGACAAAGAGACCGTCAAAATACATCACGACATGCATTTCGCGGCTTACATAAAGGGGCTCAACGCAACACTTGAAAAACTGGAAAAGGCTAGAACAGACGGTAATTTTGACGCCATCAAAGCCCTGAGCCGCGATCTTGCTTTTAACGGCTCAGGCGTTGTGCTCCACTGGATATACTTCAGCACAATCGGCCCGAAAGCAGGCGGAACCCCGACCGGCCCGCTTGCGGATGCGATCAAGAAGGATTTCGGCTCCTATGAAACATTTTGGAAGCAGTTTGCAGCGGCCTCCAAGGACGTGGAAGCATCCGGATGGGGAATCCTGGCGTGGGAGCCCTTCAGTAAACGACTAGTAGTGATGCAGGCCGAAAAGCACCAGAATCTCACTAGTTGGGGCGCCATGCCTCTCATGGTGTGCGACGTATGGGAACATGCCTATTACCTCAAGTACCAGAATCGTCGGCCTGAATACGTGGATAATTTTGCAAAGATCATAGACTGGAAAAAGGTGGGAGAGCGCTTCAGCAAATACTCCGCTGCAAAGTAACCGTTGACGGCATTGGATAGTTTCTTTTGCACCGCTGAAGGAGGTTCGTCTTGCCTTATCTGAATCATTCTGGTCCCGTAGGGACCGATGAAAGTAGGCCGGCGATTCATCGCCGGGTGAACCTGCAACGCAAAAAAATCAAGTCCCATAGGGACGGCCGAACATCAGATGATAAGAACTGAAATAATCGGTCGTCCCAAATGGGACGAAGAAATCTTAATTGCTCACCCTGATCCAGGCGATGAAGGGTCTTCGCCTGGCTACTTTCAATCGCCCCTTTGGGGCTCCTTAGCGCTGCAAGATAAACAATTCATCCGGCGCAACAAGACTCATTGGTCTGGAGGGGTGGAGCTTCATTGGGTCTCGTGTGCCCCTCAGTAAGACTTGGGGTACGAAGGATCATGCCGATGGAAAAAATTTTCGAGACAATAGCCACGTTCGCGTGTGGAATATTTACTGGCGCTGCCGTATATATCAATCTTGTCGAGCATCCTGCCAGAATGCAGTGCGGTACAAGGTTGGCCGCAACAGAGTTCGCCCCCAGTTACCGTAGGGCCTCTGTGATGCAGGCATCCCTGGCGGCTATAGGTTTCGCAGCCGCGACGGCGGCCTGGTTAATTGGCGCCAGTTCTTGGTGGTTGGTGGGCGGAGTCCTTCTCGGTTCCGTGATTCCGTTCACTTTGATTGTCATCATGCCGACTAACAAGAAATTACTGAGTCCGGACCTGGACAAAGAATCAGAACTTACTCTGCATCTTCTTGAAAAGTGGGGCCGATTGCATGCCGTCAGGAGCTTGTTAAGCCTAATCGCGTTCTTGATATTCTTGGCGCTCTAACGAAATGCGATTACACTTGTGGGGCAGACTTTCCAGTTTGCCTGTTCCTCAACGCGGCTGACGGCAGGATGGAAAGCCTGCCCCACGTAACTGAATGCTTGCTTTGCAGACCTCAAAAGATGAACTTCTCGTCGGGCCTTCTCTCGGGAACATATTCGTGCGGAATTCTTTCCTCGTTCCAGGCTTGTGAAACGTACAGGTTGCAATAGCAGCTTCCGTATCTCCGCAACATCCGGCTCCCTGTATATGCAGGGACAAATTATGTCCTTATCGTGCTCGCGGTCGTTGGCTGCCAACCGGCAAGGGCAGCACATGTACCCGTAACGCTCCTTATTAGCCAGGAGGCCTGCCAGCAACTCAAATACCTTCTCTTTATCCTTATTGAAAAAATAGCCTTTGGGCTCTTGGACTTTCCGCAATATCTCGTAGAGCTGTTCCACTTCCATCATAAACCGAGGGCCTCCCTGATTTGATCCTCCCTGTTACCGACAATCACCTTATCTCCTATCACAATTGTGGGAAATGAGCACCTGGAGGTCAGTCTTTTCACTTCTTCAAAAATGGCCGCCACGTCTTCTTTCGGCACCTTGTCTACATCGGTACAGTCGAATTTCACTCCGCAATCGCTCAAGAATTGCTTGGTGCACTTGCAATGAGGACAAGTGCTGAGCGCGTAGAGTTTGACAGATCTTTGCATCTCCGGTCCTTTTCCGAACCTTGGCGACACAGGTCGCTACGACCATACTATCTGGAGATCTTAATAACAGTCAAGGTCCGGGGGCGTTTTTCCATTCTTTAGCAGAAAAGTCCGGCTATATCCGCGAGGCTCTCAAAAACGTGGTCCGGAGCATACGAGTATTTGGCAATGTCCGAACGAGACGTGGCGCCCGTGAGAACCAGGGCCGAAGGCATTCCGGCATTCCTGGCGAAAAGAATGTCTGTCTCCATGCGGTCTCCCACCACCAGACAGGACGACGCGGGCAGCTTCAGTGTCTCGAGTGCCAAAAGTGCCATATCTGGAGACGGTTTGCCGAACACACGATCAGGGGGGTGCCCGGCCGCTGTGGCGACTGCCGCTACAAGGCTCCCTGCCCCGGGATGAAAACCTCCTGGAACTGGAAACGTGGGGTCAAGGTTCGTAGCCCACAAAAGCGCACCATTCTGAAGGGCCAGGTGGGCCCTCTTGAGCTTTTCGTAAGTGAAGCTTTTGTCCAAGGCAACCACCACTATGTCCACGTTAGCGGAATCGTCGGATACTGTCCCCCCGGCCTCCTCAATCGCCCGAATGAGGCCAGCCTCCCCAACGACCATGAACCTTCGTCCGATGTGCTCTCGTTGGACAGTATGAATCAAAGCCAAGGCCGAATTTATAACCTGATGTTCCGAAACCGGGATTCCAAGGCTCCTGAGCTTCAGCGCCAAATCGGAGGCCGACACCCTGGCATTGTTGGACAAGAACAGCCACTGGATCCCGCTTTCAGAAAGATCCCTGTAGATGGCTTCCACACCAGATATCAACACGTCCCCTCTGTTCACGGTGCCGTCGAGATCAGCCAAAATAGCCTTGTAGTGTGTCTTCGTCATCGGCGTTTAGTCACTCGCGGCTCATCATCACGAATCGGAGTTGTCTCGATCCGGCTTGCCGCAGGGGATTTGTCCGAGGCCTCCTGTTTCCGGACAGCCAGTCCCAGGTTGTACCGTGCATTGTCGTACGCTGGATTCAGCTTCAGGGCTCGGTTGAAGTCTTCAATCGCCCCGTTGATATTACCCGTCTTGTAATGGAAGAATCCTCGGTTATTCCACACCTGTGGGTCTTGGGGGCTGAGAGTCGCAGCCTTGTCAAAATCCTCGCGGGCCTTCGCCGAGTTTCCTGAATTCAAATATACTATGCCCCTGAGACTGAGCGCTCGCGCGGTATCCGGTTTCACCCGTAGCAGCGAATCCAGGTCAGCCAATGCCGATTGCGGTTCGTCCCGGAGAAGGAAGGCTACAGCCCTGTCGTACATGATACGTGGATCGCCCGGCAGGCATTCCAGCGCCCGAGTAAAATCCGCTATCGCGGCATCAAAAAGCCTCCTCTGGATCAGCGTCAAACCGCGGAATGCGAAAATTTCTCCGTCCGCGGGATCCAGATCCGCCGCGGCAGTGAGGTCGGCAGCGGCCCTCACAGGTTCGCCCAACTCCGTGAACGTACGAGCCCTTTCCTTGTAAGGCTTCCACAAGTGTCGGATCGAGTTCTATGGCGCGGTTTAAGTTCTCCAGGGCTCTGTCCAGATCTTGATTGCGGGCCAGTACCACCCCCATATACAGGTATGTTGGCGCAAAAAGCGGTCTCTTTGCGCGCGCCCTCTTAAGAATCTGTTCGGCCTTCTGATAGGCTTTTAGGAGGATGTGGGCTCGCGCCTCGAGCACAAGAACCTCGACATCATCGGGATGCTTTGTGCCGTAGGTCGTCAGTGCGGTCAGCGCCTTTTGGGGCTGATCCATCTCAAAAAATACCGGCACTTTCTCTTTAAGGACTCGATCATCTCCGGGTGTAAGAGATTCGACACGCGCATAGTCGGCAAGGGCTGCGCCAGAGTCCTTGAGTTTTACATGAATCCGCGCCCGTGTCATAAATACATCAGGATCCTTGGGCGCTAGTCGGCCCAACGCATTCATGTCATCAAGAGCTTTTCTCGGCTTCCCCTCGCGGAGCAGGAGCCTTGCCCTCATGTCGAGCGCACTGAATGATTCAGAGTCATGATCCAGCGCCCTGGTATACTCATCTTCTGCTTTGGAAAGAAAACCCTCTTTCTCGTAGATCATCCCCTTGAGCACGTAAGCACGTGCTGTGGCCGGCGCGGTCAATAGGACCGTTTCCAACACGCGGAAAGCCTCATCCAATTGATCCACCAGAATCAGACAGTGGGCCTTTTCGAGAAGAGCCGGGGGGGCCTTACGAGAATGGGCTAATGAGGAATCGAGGTCCTCAATGGCCCGAAAACAATCGTTCATCGCCTTGTATACCATCGCGCGCTCGAAGAATACTGACCCAAGCGTATCCCCTTTGAGGGATGAATCTTTCAGGGCCAGGTCCAACAGTTCGATCCGTTTGGCAAGATCTGGTTCTTCCCGAACTTGCCTGAGCAAATTGGCCGCGGTCTGATCGGCAATGGAGAGAGATGCAGCAGCGGCGATCAGAATAAATAGGAGGCTGACTATTATCAGAGCTAGTCTTTTATGGCTCATACTGATTGGCATTCCGTCAGGGAACTGTGAGATGCGGAAAGTTCGTCATTCCCGGGCAGGCGGAATCCATCCCGCGAAACGCAGGACTAGACCCCGGATCGGAGTCCGGGGTGACGGGTTGTAAAGACTGCCGATTATGTCCCAAACTAGCACACTGCCCTGTTGTCAGGATTGTTGCAAGATTCGTTTCGTTTGACAATAAGTATCAGTAGTTGTGCCGGGTCAATCAGGAAGCCTCGTTTTCAATTCTTTGACAAGCGTTTCGAGGATTTGGTCAAACTGTCGCTGCATCCGTATAAGGTTTTCTCGCATCTCCATAATTACTTCAACCCCGGCAAGATTCACTTCCAGATCATTCACGAGGTTGTTGATTATGCGAATCCTTTCAACTTGGTCCGGTGGAAAAACTTTCTCGCGGGTTGATTCTTCTTGGACGGGGTGAACCAGATCCTCTGCTTCTAGAGTGTCTAGAAAGCTCTCGTCCACTTCGAAGATTTCAATGACTTGTCTTCTGTAATAATAGGTAACTGCCATCACTCGTTCCACTTCAACCCGCGAGATCCGTTCACAACCGAATATCCCTGCGGATGTCCTCTTGATAGAAACGATCCAGAGCGGCGGCAGCTTTCAAAGCTTCCGCGTCGCTCGCCGGGGGAACCTGCACCCGCACGGTGACAAACATGTCACCCGGCGCCTTGGTTTTGAGGTTGGGCACTCCCTTCCCTTTGAGCCTCAACCGCTGGCCGGATTTGGTGCCGCGCGGAATCTTCAACTGTACCGGTCCACCCGGTGTGGGCACCGTCACTTCCGCCCCATTCATTGCTTCACTTACTGTCACCGGGACATCAACACTCAGGGAATCTCCCTCACGCTTGAAGACAGGATGTGGCCGCACTCGTGTGACAATATACAGATCACCGGGCGGCCCTCCTCCCCTGCCGGGTTCCCCTTTGCCTGCAAGCCGGATGCGTGAACCGTCATTCACGCCTGCGGGAATGTTCACGTCAATAGTTTCGGAACCTGCAATCGCTCCGGCCCCTCCGCACTCGGGACACCGTTCGCCCGTGCGCCCGGTTCCGCCACATTCGGGACAGGCTTGACTAAAGTTGAACGGCCCCTGAGCGACCCTGGTCTGCCCTGTTCCTTTACAAGTCTTGCAGACCGAGTCCTTGCCCGGAACGAACCCTGTTCCTCCGCATTTTGTGCACATCTGTGGCTTCTGAAGAGTAATCCGGGTTGTGGCCCCTTTAATTGCGGTGATGAAATCAATTTCCAGGCCGGACTCTATGTCATGGCCCTTCATCGGACCTCGAGCAGCAGACGGACCTGCCCCGCCCCCGAACAAGTCGCTGAAGACATCCTCGAATCCTGAATACTTAAACGATCCCTGATCGGTGGAGAAATCCCCGTAAGCTCCTTGAGCCCCGGCCCGCCCCCCGGCCTGTTGCCACTGGCGGTACTGCCGTGCTTGCTCGGGATCAAAGCCGGCTCGCATACCTTCGTACCCGAATTCGTCGTAGATCTTTCGTTTTTCCGTATCCGAGAGAACTTCGTTGGCCTCAGAAATGGCCTTGAACTTATCTTCAGCGTCTTTATTCCCAGGATTGACGTCCGGGTGGTACTTTCGGGCAAGCTTCCGATAGGCCTTCTTGATTTCGTCGGTGGTCGCGTCCTTTTTCACCCCGAGAACAGCGTATAGATCCTTATCGGGCATGCAGAAGCCTCCCTTCACCCGACAAACAAGCACCAATATTCGCGCGACCGGCCTTCATGCTTTCAATCACCCCGACGAATCGCCTCAATTTGCTCTTGAATAATTAATTACTCTCGGCCCGTTGTCAAGCGCATGGCGGCTTGATGGCTCGCTCATGCCCAGTTTGGGCGCGGTTGATTCCTCTATCAAATAGTAGGACGGCATCTTGCCGGTCAGGGGGCAACCAGCATCTTGCCGGTAAATGGAAGCGACCGGCATGATGCCGGTCCTACTATTTACGGCTGAAAAATTACTCCTGATTGCTCATTTACAACTCAACTCCTACCATTTTGATCGGTTTTTTTCTTGACGATATCTGTCAAGATATGTCATCCTGGAAATCCAGCCAATTTATCCCAAACCATGAACCCCGGCGACAATGCCTAACAAACTATTCCGGCGTTGCCGGGTTTCGTTTGTACGGGAATCGACGTTCCTTGCCATTCCCCATCATGACCGCGGAATTATGCAAAACCTCTTGAGAAATAGGATGTTCCATCTTAGGATGCATGTTCGGTTCGTCTCGTTCACCGGTGGCACCGGTCGGCGCGGGACTTCAAGTCTGACGGCCTGGAACCTATTGAAATGATTGTAGACTCTCACGTTCATTTATTGCCCCGCAATGTCCAGCAGGATCGCGCCCATTTCTGCAGGAACGATCTCGCGTTCGGATCCATATATTCATCCGAAAAAGCCAAAGTGGTCTCAGAGGCTGACATTATCCGGTATCTGGACGATTCCGGCATTGACAGAGCGATCGTGTTCGGCTTTCCGTGGGAAAGCCACGATCTTGTCAAGCGGAACAATGATGAGATTTGGGAATTTCATCAGCGCTACCCCAACAGAATTATTCCGTTTGCCGTGCTATCCACCAGGGGAGGAGAGGGAGCATACAGGGAAGCTGAGCGAACGCTTGAGGGAGGATTTGCCGGGATAGGTGAACTGGCCATGTATCATGGCGGTTGGAGTCTGTCCGACTTCGAGGATCTTGATCCCAGCCTTAAACTTGTGCAAAAGGCAAATGTGCCGGTGATGATTCACGTCAACGAACCGGTGGGGCATCCTTACCCCGGTAAAATCCCTGTGGATTTTCGAGGATTGCTCCACATCATACAGGCGAATCCAGAGGTGGATTTCATTCTTTCACATTTTGGAGGGGGGGTGTTCATTTACGGGCTCATGCCGGAAGTCTCGGGCATACTGAGCCATACGTACCTGGACACGGCCGCGTCTCCATATCTCTATGATGCCAAGATATTCGAGATCGCGTGCCGCATCATGGGGCCGGAGAAGATCATATTCGGCAGTGATTATCCGCTCCTTCCATTGGCTCGCTACCTGAAAGAGCTTGACAAGGCCGGGATAGACGGAAGTCTGCGGGAAGGCATTCTCGGCGGGAATATCCAAAAGCTGCTTGAAAAGAATTCACGATTTGGCGCCCAGAGCAAGGCGCATTAGTAATTCAGCCAGTAGAATGTCGTGAAATTGTGGTGGGGACAGGCATCTTGCCTGTCATTCGTCACCCCGGACTCCGATCCGGGGTCCAGGAAATGGCGGGCAGGGACGCCCGCCGCTACCAAATCGTAGGCGCCGGCGTCCCTGCCGGTGCTGGATTCCCGCCTTCGCGGGAATCCCCGTTCGCGGGACATGACCCCGCGAGACGCGGGGCCGGATTGCGATGCAGCCAGTAGGATGCGGTCATCCCGCGAAACGGGGGACAACCGCATCATTCGAGTCCTTTTCCTAAGCTACGCGGTTCGCTTCGCTCACCACATCCTACGCACTGCGATTACCCTTCCTCGGAATATCCCAATGTTTTCATATAGTGCTTCAGAGAATAACGAGAAATCCCAAGCAAGCGGGCTGCGCCTTGCCGGCTGCCGTTGGATTTGCGCAGCGCTCCATCGATCAGGAACCGTTTTACATCTTTGGTGATCTCATTCAGGGATCGGTGGTTGGGAAATGATACCGAGAAAGCCGCCTCTCCGCCTTCAGAGACGGGGGTCCTCACCCTTACGAATTCTCAAACCCTCCAGGTCCAGATATTTCCCACCGGAAAGAATCAAAGCCCGTTCCAACACATTTCTCAGTTCCCGAATGTTGCCCGGCCAGTCATATCTTTTGAGGGTAGAAATCACCTCGCGATCAACAATCGGCATCTCGTGAATCTGCAATACCTCACGGAGTTTGGCGAGAATCTCCGTCACGAGTATGGGAATGTCTTCCATCCTCTCTCGAAGCGGAGGTACTGGTATGGACATCACATTGATTCTGTAAAAGAGATCCTGTCTGAAGCGACCAGCATCAACTTCTTTCTTCAGGTCTCTGTTGGTTGCGGCGATGAGCCGGGCATTAACCGAGATTTCCTTCTCCCCTCCAACACGGGGAAATTTCTTGGTATCCATGAAAGTTAACAGTTTTGCCTGCAACGGAAGAGGCAGTTCCCCGATCTCATTCAGAAGCAGTGTTCCTCCTTCCGCTAATTCCAAAATACCTCGTTTTCGAGCCACTGCTCCGGTGAAGGATCCTTTCTCATGGCCGAAGAGTTCCGATTCGGCAAGTTGCTGCGCTATTGCCGCACAATTAACGGAAAAGAAAGGGCCGCCGGCACGATCGGAATGATTATGGATGTACCTGGGCCAGATAGTCTTTTCCGCTGCCGCTCTCGCCGGTGAGGAGTATAGTGGAGTAACTTTTTGCCGCAATTCTCACCTGATTCAATGTGGATCGCATAGCCTTTGAAGGATATTCTTCCGCCATAGCCGGAGACACTTCAATGCTCTTCCGATCTGTGACGTCCTGCAATAGAGTAAGGATACCGACAATTTCATCCGAGCCGCCACAGAGGGGCACTCTGGTCGCAAGATATGTCCTTCGTACTCCTCTAATCGTCTTGCTATGTTCATCCTCTATTGTCTCTCCCTTTAAGACGCGCAAATCCGCGTCCCTGATGAACTCAGCAGCCTCATCTCCAAACACATCTTCGTGTCTCTTTCCGATAATTTCAGAAGCGGGAAGACCGGCGAGTGTTTCAAAAGCAGGGTTCACATCAATATATCGTAATGACTGGTCCTTCAAACAGATGCACGCTTCCGTCTTCTCAAAGATTGTCTTGAAACGCCGCTCGCTTTGCCTCAGGGCATCTTCGCTTTGCTGACGCTCCCACAGCAGTCGGTGCCGTTCAATTGCATAGTTTATGGAACGCTTCAGCACTTCACCGTCCCATTTGCCCTTGAGCAGGTAGTCCTGCGCCCCTCCTCGTACTGCCTGCATGGCCAAGGTCTCATCATCAAGGCCCGACATCACTACAATAGGGACGCTCGGGGCTGAATTTTTCATCCGCAGAAAGGTCTCAATTCCTTGACTGTCCGGCAACCCCAGGTCCAACACCAGGACATTGAAATCTTCTTTTCCAAGACGCTCTTTGCCCTCTGCCAAAGTCTCCACGTGAGAGATCGCGAATTTCGTGCCGTTTGTGTCTTCCAGTGCCTCTGTTATACAGAGCGCATCCACCGGGTTGTCTTCAACGATGAGCACTCTAAGGGCTTCCATTTGATGCTCTGCGTCTTCGCTATGGTCACGCTCCGAGAGTAGTCGGTGCCGTTCAATGGCATAGTATATGGAACGCTTTAGGACTTCGGCATCCCATTTGCCCTTGAGTAGGTAGTCCTGGGCCCCTCCCCTGACTGCCTCGATAGCCACGGTTTCGTCATCCAGACCAGACATCACTACAATAGGGATGCCGGGGGCTATATTCTTCACTTCCAGAAAGGTTTCAATTCCCTGACTTTCCGGCAACCCCAGGTCCAACACCAGCTACGTTGAAAGCTTCTTTTCCAAGACGCTCCTTGGCCTCTGCCAAATTCTCCGCGTGAGAGATTGCGAATTTCGTGCTGTTTGTGCCCTCCAGTGCCTCTCTTATACAGAGGGCATCCACCGGGTTGTCTTCCACGATCAGCACTCTAAGGGTTTCCATATCCACCTTCCTCTATTGTCGCGGGAGTTGCACCACCGCGAACCAAAAGTCTCCGATACATTCAAGAGTCCCGGTAAATTGTTCCATGTCAACCGGTTTGGTAATGAAACAATTGGCCTGAAGTTCGTAACTCTTAAAAATATCCTCTTCAGATTCCGAAGTAGTCAGAATGATGATGGGAATGTGCCGGAGTGATGGATCTGCCTTGATCTCAGCCAAGACTTCCCGCCCGTCTTTTCTGGGAAGATTCAAATCCAGCAGGATGACATCCGGTAGAGGTGCAGACGAGTATTTCCCCCGCCGGTACAGGAAATCCATCGCCTCCTCACCGTCTTCAACCACGTGAAGGTTGTTGCATATTCGTCCGTTGGCAAAGGCTTCTCTGGTCATCATCACATCGACCGGGTTATCCTCCACCAACAGGATCTCGACAGGTTGTAATTTAGTCCCTGGAACCATCATGTCTGAGTCCCCTTCTCAGGTATCGTGAAATAAAATGTCGTTCCACTGCCAAATTCGGACTCCACCCAAACCCGTCCGTTGTGGCGCTCCACAACCTTTTTGACTATGGCAAGACCAATCCCAGTCCCGCCATACTGGCTCCTCTTGTGCAATCGCTGGAATATCACAAAGATTCGATCCAGGTGTCTGGATTCGATGCCAATGCCATTGTCCTTGACGGAAAAGATCCACTCTTTTTTGTTCTTGACTGCTGACACATGGATCTGCGGCTGGCTGCATCCCTCCGAAATTTAATGCAATTTCCAATCAGATTTTGAAACACCTGCAATAGTTGCGCGTCATCGGCAAGAATCGTGGGAAGCGGATCGTGGGTAATGACCGCTCCGGCTTCGGATATGGCGGATCTCAGATTTTTCACCGTCTGATCCAAGTATTTGTTCGCAATCTGTCTGTTTGTGGCGGTTTTCCCTTTGTTCCGACACGGGAATACGCCAACAAATCTAGAATGAGGGCCTTCATCCGTACAGAGGATTCCACTGCATAGTGGATATACTTGGTCGGCCTTGGCATCGAGATTGTTCTTATACTTTTTCTCCAGGAGTTGAAGGCAACTCGCCACATTGCGGAGAGGCTCCTGCAGATCATGGGATGCCACGTAAGCGAATTGCTGAAGGTCTTCATTGGAGCGAATCAATTCTTCTTCCGCCCGCTTGCGGTCAGTGATATCCCTGGCAGCAGCGAAGATCCCGATAACTTTCCCGGAATCGTCACGGTATATGGATGCGTTGTACATTACCGGAGTCACCCCTCCGCCCTTGTGCCGGACTGCCAATTCATAGTTCTTCACCGAACCATCACGAAAAACCTGCTCGTATCCAATCCTCGCTTTTTCAGATCTGTGAAATAATTAGCAAAGTCCCTTCCGATGAGTTCATCACGTGAGCAACCGGTGACCCGCTCGGTGGCCGTGTTCACATCGGTAATCTTTCCTTCAGCGCTGATCGTGACAGAGGGTCCAAACTTGCCTCTATTAGGCTACGGTTATATGCACTGGCTGTCTGCAATGCCGCCTCAGCACGTTTGCGGTCACTGATGTCACGTGCCGCCGCAAAAACACCCGCAATCTCGCCGGACTCATTTCGATAGAGGGACGCATTGTAGATGACTGGAGTCAACCATCCGTTCTTGTGACTGATTTCCAACTCGTAGTCTCTCACGGAGCCGTCTCTGAAAACCTGTTGGTATCCAAGCCTGGCTTTTTCATGTCCGTGAAATAATTAGCAAAGTCCGCGACAAGTTCACTACGTGAATAGCCTGTAACTCCCTCCGTTGCCGTATTCACATCGGTAATTTTGCCTTCAGCGCTGATTGTAACCAAGGGATCTAAACTTGCCTCAATCAGACTGCGGTTGTATGCACCGGCCGCCAACAAGGCTTCTTCGGCACGTTCGCGCTCTTCAATTTCTTTCTTGAGCCAGTCATTGGCTGTTCTCAATTCGGCGGTACGCTTCTCCACTCTAAACTCAAGTTCATCCCTTGCTTCCGTGAGTGCCATGTCCCGTTTGCCAAGACGCTCAATCATCGTGTTGAATGCCTGAGCCAGTTTTCCCACCTCATCATCACTCATTATTTCCGCGACGTAATTGAAATTGCCTGCACCGATTCTTTCTGCTCCGTTGGAGAGTACTTTGAGGGGACGAACAACTGATTTCCGAATCAGATAGATGTTGATCAAAATGACGATGACCAAGGAAACCCCGCCCGCCACAATTATCTTTTGAACGAAATGTCTTCTGTTCAGCGTTACGGACTGGCTGACTCTATTCAAATCATTTGCAGCCTTGACCAACTGTTCCAGTCGTATAGACATTAAGCTGGTCAGCATGTCTTTCTCTCTCAAATCTTGGCGCTCATCTCCAGTTGTTTGCGAAGGTCCCATTCGTAAGATTTGAGGGGAAAGAGAACTTACAGCCTGAAATCTACTGCTCAGATTTGTCAACAATTCCGAGTCGATTGATTCGGAGTTCATATCTTTGAGAATTTGACCCAGGACTTCACGATGTCTCTCCCATTGCCGTAGAGTCCGGTTTCCTCCGTGATCCCGATAGTCATCCATGAGAACCGATAGCATAAAAGCAGATTGGATTGCTTGTGAAGTGGATTCAGTTCTTTTGATCCCCTCTTCTACCTGACGAGAACTCCAAAAAAGAATCAAGACCGTTCCCAAGACAAAAAGTATAAGAGTTACCGTGGTTATTTGAATTCTGCGCTCGACGGTCATCTCTTCCTTCCTAATAAAGGATCTTGATCCTCTCCGGCTGCACTGCGTGCAGAGCATCCAAATAAACGAAATCCAGTAAATCAGGCATATCGGATTCCTTTGTCCCAATCCTGGGGTTCATCCATCTGATTTCAGCTTCCATCGTAAGGATGAGGGGGTGGTCTAAGCCGACTCCGAAGAGGGTTCCTTTCCACAGAGAGTCAAGATCGCTCACCCCCAATTTGCGGGCGACAATTGTCCTGGCTTCATCCTTCTGATTCTTAATAAATTTTTCGGCCGAAACCAGTGAGGACAAAAAACCGTCTATTGCACGAGGCCGCTTGCTGACAACATCTGCTGTGCCGAGCAGTAGCCAATAATAGCTCTGTCCACTTTGAGCCGACCAACTCAAGGCATTCGTTCCCAGATCTTTGCTTACCTCCGAGACAAAAGGCTCCCAAGTGACCACAGCATCAACTTCACCCTTTGAAATGGCTTTAGATTGCTCTGAAGGAGGTAGGTCCACTTTTTGGACTTCCTGAAAGGGGATATTGTGCAAAACCATCAAGAGATCGAGATAAAACTCGCCGCCACTGCCACGTAAAACCCCGACGCGCTTGTGCCTGATATCCGAGATCTGTGTGATTCCATGATCCCTTCTTGCCACAAGTTTCACATCATCAGACTCACACAGGCTGGTAATTATTCGAAGATCAGGGTGTTCAAGGATGCAGACGAGCGGCAACGAATTCGGCGGCAGTGGCGAGATCCACCTTACCCGCCAGAAGATCTTTCGTAGCTGCCAGACCGGATTCGTACAATTTGATATTTATTTTTAGACCATGTTCCGAGAAGTATCCTTGGTCCTCCGCAATCCAGATTAGGGACGAAAGACGTTTCGGATCAGCAATTCCTATCGTAAGATTTTCCTCGGGTTCGCCAGACGCTTTTTTGGATTTTGAGGAATCACAGGCGGTCAACACGACCAGACCGGCCACAAGAAGCACAGCGAGAAGAATTCGGATCTTCACTTGATGAATTTCCCTTCAATGCAATTTGTCAGCCGCACTATCAAGCAAGTAGATTATCAAGTAAATGCACAGTCTGATACTTCTTAACGCTTTGTTTCGCAAGTTGTGTGACGTAACGTCGCCTGGTCCGGATCGGCAGGGCCGGCGTCCCTGCCGGCCGTGGATCAATTACCGGCACGGTGTTCGGCGGCTACCAATTTGTAAAGACCGGGTTTCGCAATCGGACATTCATTTTAGCAACAACTATAATCTACCAGACCAGTCAACAACGGTCTAGCGAAACAGCCAGTAGGATGCGGGAGAGAAGCGAACCGCATAATTCGAGTGCTTTTCGCGAGCGATGCGGTTCATCCGCGGAACGCAGAGTCACCACATCCTACCCGACTCGAAAAGAATGGAAGAGTCTGACTCAAGCCCCGCTCATTACAATGGTGACCTGGGCACGGACGCATTCTTCATCATTGGCGTAAAGGGAGCAAGCTACCGTGCGGCTCGTACGTCCCTTTTTCACTACCTTGGCCCGCAGAGTTATCTCAGTGTCCAGAGGGGTGGGTTTCAAAAACTCGACGCTCATTGCGCGCGTCCAGCCGGTAGGGAGGTCGGACTGCCGTTCCATGTCCACACCCTGGTCGCGACATTCCAGGGCGAAAGCAGTCCACGCAGAGTGGCAATCAATCAGGGTACAAGCAACACCGCCATTGAGATATCCCGGATAGGAACAGTGATGCGTCTTAGGCCGCCATCGGCTCACGGCCTCGTCCCCTTCCAGGAAACTCTTGATCTTCAGCCCGTTCGTATTGTCCGCGCCGCATCCGTAACAGTGCCGTATGGGCGCCTCCGGATGGAGGCGATCCTGCAAGGGCTTGGTTTCATCCATGATCTTGCACCTGTGACCACTCGGTTACGTGGAGGAATCGCTGGTCCTGTGTCATTGCGAATGGATTGGAGATCTTCCGCGTTCCGATGCGGGAAAGCAACCTCAGCTTTGGCGGTGCAGGCAGATTGCTTCGCTCCGCTCGCAATGACAATCTTTCAGCCACCCGTGAGGGAATATTTGGTTTCACCTCGTGGCAGACAAAGCTACTTCTTCTCAGCGAAGTACCCCGGCGCCTCGTGTGGGAAGATTGCGTGAATCAAGATTTCCTCATCCGTCAGACCTGGGAACTTCTCTTCCAATTCCGGCCACATCGGCGGCAGGAGTTCAGCAGGGCGCACGGTAATGGGCTTTTCCCCCTTTAGCACTCTGTCCTGCAACTCCTTGTTTACCGGAGCCGGGGTTTCCCCATACATCCCCTTGAGTAGGTTGGCTGTATGGTTGGCGATGATCTTGTACCTTCCCAAGAGAACATTAAAGGTGGCCTGGGATACGACTATCTGAGAAGTCGGAGTTACGAGCGGTATGTATCCGAGGTCTGCGCGGACTCGCGGTATCTCGTCTATAATTTCATCCAGCTTTTGCAGAGCATTTTGGAGCTTGAGCTGGCTGGAGAGATTAGACATGACGCCGCCGGGAATCTGCGTCACGAGCATCCGGCAGTCAACTCCGCTGTAAGGGGCCTCGAAGTCGCTGTATAGCGCTCTGACTGCCTTGGCTTCTTCCGCTGCCTAGCGTAAGTTTTGCCAAGTCGCACCCTGTTTCGTAACCGAAACGGTGCAAAGCGTAAACCAATGACTCTGTGCACGGATGGCCGGTGCCGCCCGCGAACGGACTGAGAACGGAGTCGAGCATGTCGCATCCGGCTTCCACTGCCTTCAGAGCGGACATCATGCCCAGGCCGCAACTGTCGTGGGTATGGAGATGAATGGGAACACTAACTGCCTTCTTGAGGCTCGTGACAAGCTCAAAGGTCGTATGCGGATCAATAAGGCCGGCCATGTCCTTGATACAGATTTGATCTACTCCCTTGTCTTCCAGTTCCCTTGCTTTGGATACGAATTTCTCGATAGTGTGCACCGGGCTGATGGTAAAGCAAACCGCTCCTTCAGCTATTTTCCCCGTTTCCTTGACCGCCCTGATTACAGCATCGTGGTTCCTGCATGTCATCCAGTGCGTCGAAAATCCTGAAGACATCTATTCCGTTTCGAGCAGAGGCATGCACGAACTTGTTCACGACATCGTCGGAAAAATTGGTGTACGCGACCAGGTTCTGCCCACGGATGAGCATCATGTTCTTGACACCCGGCATTGCTTCTTTGAGCCTGCGAGCCCTTTCCCACGGATCTTCCCTCAGGAAGCGGACGCATACGTCAAAAGTAGCGCCACCCCACGTTTCTGCCCCGTAAATCCCTGTGGCCGCCAGCTTGCGGGCCACTTTAAGCAAGTCGTCGAGTTTGATGCGAGTGGCCACTTTGCTTTGAGAACCGTCCCTCAACGTGATGTCGAAGATCTTTACCTGTTTCGCGCCATTGGATTTCATTCAAACCTCCAGCTTTTTCAGTGCTCCATCAAGAGTCCCGCGGCTTAGAATGGATTGCAGAACCTATCAGTTTTTTTGAAGAGCGACCGGGGACCCGGCGTTCCGCGGTTTTTGCATTAAGCTACTCGGGCATGCCTTCAAATGCTCTTGTGGCTTGCGGCCACATCCAACTCATTCTCCGCCAGTACCTCAGCCAATATATCATAATAGTTCGCATCTCAGCATACCAGGATTTAACTTGTCACACAGATTTGCAAATTCCTTCGGTCAATGGCGAGAAGCCCGTTCCGAGACAATTCGTCAAACCGGTAGCAGATGGCGTTCTCACTGCTTCGATGAGGCATCGCCTCCGGTCGGCAGGGGGAAAAGTTTGCCGATCAGGTCCCGGGCCTCTCCTGTAGTAGTTATACTCTCGTCCAATCCGGCATCGCGCAACGCTGCAAGTATGGAAGCGAAAATGGGGCCCGGCTGGTATCCCATTGCAATCAGGTCCGTGCCTCTCAAGAGAGGCTTAATGTTCCTGAGCGTAGTAATATATTCTGACACAGCCATTCTAGTCTCTTCTCTGTGTGTCTTAGCCATCACGAAAAGCAGACCTTCCATGCCCAACTTCCGGAGACATGTCACTATTTGGCTTGGCCGCTCCACCAGTCCTCTTGCGAACAGGGCCAGTACCTGTCTGAGTTCTATGCGCTCGCTCAGTAAATTTTTTGCGTGGGATTCCACGAGTGAGAATCGTTTCATCACATCGAAAAAGTCTTCGTCAGGCAGCGAATCGGTCAGAGCAAAAAAGTAGACAACCCACGGATCGAGCTTGTCCTTTAGGAAGAGATATTTCCACCACGCGAGTACTGCGGCCACCGCTTCGACAAGTTCTCTGGCCTTGGAATTGAAATCCAATGCAGGGTGCAGGGCCTGTGGGATACCGTACGTGGTCATGAGAGCCAAAGAAGGTACCGGGCTCTTTTCGTTGAGCGTGTGAATCAATTCGTTCAGGAGGCGTTTCCCTTCCACTTTGTCGAAAACCTTCATTCTCAGCGCTGCTTTCATCAAGGTGAGTGTATGTTTGCCTATAGCGAACCCGAAGCGGCTGCTAAAGCGTACCGCGCGGAGAATCCTTGTTGGATCTTCGACAAAGGCGAGATTGTGAAGCACACGGATGACTTTCTCCTTGATGTCCCGAGCTCCCCCGAAGAAATCAATCACCTGGCCCAAGGTCCGAGGATTCAAGGCCACGGCCAGCGTGTTCATCGTAAAGTCTCGACGGTACAGGTCCCTCTTTATGGAACTGGTCTCCACGGTGGGGAGCGCACCGGGTCTAGCGTAATACTCATGCCGCGCCGTGGCGACGTCGATCTTGAATCCATCCGGAAAAAGAAGCACTGCAGTCCCGAACTTGTCATGGCCGCGCACACGGCAGCCCGGAAACTGTTTCGCCAGTTCGCGTGCGAACGGAATTCCCTCTCCCTCTATGACCAGATCGATATCCAGATTGTAGTTTCGCAAGAGAAGGTCCCTTACAGCACCCCCGACCAGATATACGCTTTCCCCTCGTCCGGCAGCCGTCTCTCCGGCACGCCGCAGAATACTCGTTACGCGCTCTGGAAACCGTTCTTCCATTAATTTGCGCACGCTCTTCGTACGCATGCGCCCAACCGGGAATTCCTCCGGGCCCGTCGAATCACTGCGGCGGGGAAGTTTCAGATGCTCCAGAAGATCGCTGCGGCTGATTACTCCAACCACCCTACCCTCGTCGATTACCGGAACCAGCCGATGTCGGCCATCCAGCGTCACGCGGAGGACCTTCTCAATAGGTTCATCGGGTGTAACAAAGACCACGCCGGGATTCATATATTCGTGGACAAGTTCCCGCTCCAAACCGTGATGGAGCGCCTTTTCTACTGCATTTCGGTGAAGTATGCCCAGTATGGAACCATCGCGCACCACTGGGAGCGAACTGATCTGATAACGACTCAAGAATTTGGCTGCTTCGCTGATTGTCTGGTTCGGCCCAATGGTAATGACGGGTCGGCTCATGATTTCGCCGGCCTTTTGCTTCGGACGCACTTTCTGCCGAAGCAGAACAATCAGCTTTTCACGCGCTTCGTAAAGAGATCCATCTCTGATCGTCGCGCTCGCAGCGGTAGGATGCCCTCCGCCGCCGAACTCAGCAGCGATTTCTCCCGCATTGACTTCTTCCAGACTACTCCGGGCGATCAGATGAACCCTGTCATCCATCCTCACGATGGCAAATATGGCGTCGAGGCTTTCCATGTCCTTGAATTTATGCACGAGGATAGCGAGATCGCCAACATACCCCTCGGCGCCGGCGGTCGTCACAACGACCTCGATCCCCCCGAGATTGACCACTTCCGACTCTTCGATGAGCTGGTATAGCAGCTCGATCTGATCTCTACTGAACTCGCTGGTCATCATGTTCGAGATGATGTTCAGATTTGCCCCTTTGGCAAGCAGCCATCCTGCGGCCTCCAAATCATCCTCGGTGGTGGATGAGAAAGTAAACGAGCCGGTATCTTCGTAAATCCCCAACGCAAGGACAGTGGCTTCCTCCGCATTTAGCTCTATGCCGCGGTTCCTGAGTTCCTGGATGAGCAGCGTTACGGTGGCTCCAACCTCGCGAACAACTTCTATGTGGCCTTTAACGTCGTCGTCAGAATCAGGATGATGGTCATAGACATGAATCTCAACGTTTCCCGAATCAGCCAGCGTTGCGAATCTTCCGATCCTGCTCTTTTGCCGAGTATCAACCAGAATAAGCCGGTTCACCTTGCTCAGGTCGATGTCTTTCGCCCGTTCTATGGAGAGAATGTACAGGGTGGAGTCCATAAAGAAGTCGCGAAGGTTCTTTTCTTGAGAGCCCGGGAAAGCCACGAGTGCTTCCGGGTAGAGCTTCTTGGCCGCAACCATCGAGGCGAAAGCATCAAAGTCTGCATTGAGATGTGTGGTGATAATTTCCATGTCTATGCTTTAGAGTCAGTTAAAGGGAATCTAGGTCCGACCCTTGTCCGGGTGGAGGTGTCGGAGCCTCGGTCCCCAAACAAAGGATTTGGGTATCTTATCAGGGTCCCCCTGATGGAGAAAGCCGAAATTCAAACGCCGCGACGCAACCCTTATGACAAGGAATTCTCTCCTGAACACCATTTATAGTCGTGGCCAGAGGTCTGGGCCTTGTGCAAGAGTCGCTTTCCGAAGGATCGGTAGGGGTCGGCGTCTACCAATTTGCAGAAATCGTTCCTCACAATCTGTCATTTATTTTGGCAACTACTATAGGAGGCTGCATGCCCCTGCAGGCAACCAAAACATTAATGATCTTTATCCATTGACGTAGACCACTAAGGGACACTTATAAAACGTAACAATATCTTGATATCAACGACGCGGGATAATATAATCCGCGCCCATGTCGAAGGTGCTCCAGGTTTCAACTAGCTACCGGCGAGATGAGCCGCATGGTCGCGGGATTGCGATTATCGGTGCAATCCTGACCGTTCTGTTCTCATGGGGGCCGCTCTTCGCGGAGTTCAACTCAAGCGATTGGAAAAGGGTCAGAAGCATCCAAGTTCCCGCGGATCTTCCCGATGGGCCCGCGGGCATTGTTTTGGAATCCGGCGTGACCGACAAATGCCGACCGGATGTGGGGGACGTCCGGATACTAGCCTCGAACGGCATGCCTGCCCCAGTTACGATCACCGACCCGGCGGCAAACGATGCAATTCGCCCTTTTCCGGCGCAGATATTTCGTGTGGCCAAGACGGCCGGCAAGTGGACGGACATAGCTATCGACAAGACAGGCAAAATTCTGACCAGCGGTATTATTATCGGGACCCGGTCGAAGGATTTCATTCGAAGGGTTGAAATAAGGGGTTCCGACAATGTCCGCGATGCATACGTGATCCGGATGGACGGACTCATTGCTGATGTCGGGGGGGCCATCCCGTTAAGCAGCCTCAAACTGACGCATCCCCTCAATAATTTCCAGTACATCTATCTCCGCATCCTGGACGGAGACCAGGCCCCTTTAAAGATAGATTCTGTCCAATGTTGTCCGCCCCACCCGGAGACCCCCCTCGAAAGGTCCCTAGACGTGCGCATTCTCGAAAACCGTCCGAATGCAGCTTCCGGGGCAACCAGGATCATTGCAGATTTGGGTGAGAAACGGCTTCCTCTCACGCACGTCGCCTTTTCGACCCCGACCAAGGAGTTCAAAAAGGGAATTCGAGTGCACGGCGCTTCCTCGTCCAGTCCGGACACCTGGAAAAAGATCTATGAAGGAACCGTATTTCGACTCCGCAAAGAAGATGCGGTGAACGAACAATTAAAAGTGCGCGTTGATCCACAGTCCTTCAGATACATCCTTCTCGAACTCTACGGGGGCGGACCTTTGGTCGCGGTGGAAAAAATCGCGGCCACCGGAACCATGCGGTTGGCCATCTTCGAGTACCGCCGAGGTCTTGATTACAAGCTATACTACGACAACCCCACAGCGGAAGCTGTCAAGACGAGCCCAGCGGCTGTTCTCTCCAATCTTGCGCGTATAGTTTCAGCTTCTTCGAATATCAGGCTCGGAGAAGAACAAAAAAATGTGGTTGTCCAAGCGCTGAGGTCGGAGCCTAATGTGGAGACAAGAACTGCGCCGACTTTTTGGAGGCTCGCTGGTGTGGCTATGCTGGCGGTCGGCCTCTTGCTGATGTTCAGCCTTATGCTCAGAGCACGTTCATTGAGAAGATCAGTTAGAGGCAGAAATTCGAGAGTAATTAGCACAAGAACTCTGAACCATTAGCATGGACGGACTCTTGAATGACACTCTCATTTGCGGATTGAGTTGATCAGGACCCAGTGCCCGGTCAACGGTGGAGACCTCAGAAGGAAACAGATTACGAACCTTCTGTAAACGGTTTCAAGATATCTCTTCCCGAAGGTTAAATGTCAGTCGAGTGCTTCCGATCGTGATCTCGTCCCCGTCCTGAAGTTGTACCTGTGTGGCCACTGCCTTTCCGTTGACTTCCGGCTTCTTCAGCCCTTCTGCGTATGCCAGGAAAAAGCCAATCGGCCTCTTGTTGATCAAGGCTGCGGTCTTTCCCACGAGGAGCCCCGAACACTTGACATCCGAATCGCTTGCTTTGCCCAGCGTAGTGAGTCGCTTAGTGAGATCGATGATCTGCGGTGTGCCTCCGGATATAATGGTGATCGATCCGTAGAGTTCTATTTTCTTAGGCTTTTCCGGAAGCTCGTCTTGCGAGAACCCTCTTTCCTCGGCCTGCTTTGCCAGCAGTTCCTGCTGGGCCTGAGTATCAAGAATGACAGTATCGCGAAACGCTCGGCCTGCGAACTTGTCATCCTGCGATTCCTCTGCCCTTGACGGCTGCTCCTCCTCCGGTCGAAGGTCAACAAAATTCAGGGAATGCTTACCGATGATAATAGTGTCCCCATCAAATATTCTTTCGCGCGTGACTTTTTTCTGATTGAGAAAGGTTCCGTTTAGGGACTCAAGATCTACCAGAACGTAATAGTTCGGCTCTTCCTCCTCGATTTGCGCGTGATGGCCCGATACGGCCATGTTGTCAACGACCACGTCGTTATCTTCACGTCTGCCGACGGTGACAGGAGTTGTATCGAATGTGTACTCCCCGAGAACAGTATCCTGAAACGTCAGGACCAGCTTAAACATCGATATCCTCCACGGAGTCGTCCTTTTGAGACGTCACGTTTTCGACTGTGGAATACTGCCAAGGTCTTGGCAAGAAGCGACTGCAACTTGGACTCCCGGACCGGCTGCGGTTCTGCAATGAACGCTGCAAGAGCGAGCGTGGTATTATCAGGACCACCCCTCAGATTCACTTCTTCAATCATGCGGTCCAGGGTCCGCGGGCCTGGTTTGTCCCTGAGAACCTCCTGCAGAATTTCCGGGTCACTCATCACAGCGGTGAGTCCATCAGAGCAGAGGAGGAACATATCGCCGGGGAAAACTGTTAATTCATCCATGTGTACTCGGATCCGGGGATCAACGCCAATTACAGAAGAGAGAATGTGCCGGAGCTGGGAATCGCGGACTTCATCACGGGTCATGATACCCCGCTCCACCTGATCTTCCGCAAGCGTATGGTCTTTGGAAATCTGCTCCATCAAGTCGTTCCGGACAAGGTACATTCTGCTATCACCGACATTTATCAACGAAACCGTGAAATCGTGTATGGCCATGCCTGCCAAGGTGCTGCCCATGCCTACAAGCTCGGGATTCTCCAGGGATTTCTCTAAAATCACCCTGTTGGCTATGAAAGTGGCCTGCCGTAGCAGGTTCGTGTGATAGGTGAAACGCTGGTCATAGCTATCGAAAATATCGGAGCTGTCGGCGGAGCCGCCACAATGTTCCTTGTAAAAAGATGAAATGGTGTCCATTGCCAAACGAGAAGCAACCTCCCCCGCTTGATGGCCGCCCATTCCATCCAGGATGAGTATGAGTTCGTGGTCAGGATCAACGTAGTAACAGTCTTCATTAGTGCTTCGTTGCTTTCCCACATCCGTTGTGGCCCAGACTTCAATGATCACATGGCCTCCCGGTACCCACGAACAATGCCCACATTGATCTGACCTCCATTAGGTGCCCTGTGGCTGCGCGCGTCCCGACTCACTACAGCCGCTTGGCTTGCTGAACATCTATCTGATTTCAACCAGAAAATCAAGAATTATCCATGAAATTCCCGGCATAGGAAATTCACGTGGACGCCAGGTTCACTTCCGAATGGTACAGAGGCGGGTCAGCCATTGTGCTCGAGAAAAACCCTCGGGAAAAGGTTGCATTCGCGCGGCAAACAAATTATGGACGATTTACGGAATGCTCCGCGGAATCGCCTGGCTAAGGATTTGGCTGAGAAGACGCGCAGCGGGTTGATTTCTCTTATGAATAGATGATATAAGCTTAGGGTCTCAGGAGGGCTTCGGAGGCCATGCAAATGAATTTCGGACTCAAGAAGACGCGCACCATAGGGTTCTGCGTCACGATCATCTCCTTGGGTATCGCCTTGCTCGCTGCGACAGGGTGCCAGGAAGTGGACACTCTCAAGCGAGAGATTTTGAAGAAGTATCAGAGCAAGATCTTCAAAAAGAAGAGTCCTTTCACCCCTCGAGACGGCATAACCATACGGGCCACTTCGCTCTACCAGACCGCAAATCCCAATTCGGAGGTAACAGTCAAGTTACCTGCGGAAACGCCCGTCCATCTGGTAGATAAGGTGGGCGAATACTATCGTGCACGCACCCGCGACGGTAGGGAAGGTTACCTTGATCAGAAAGTAGTTGGCGGGCAAGAAATAATACTGAAGACGCAGGAACTGAGACGCTCCATAGAAGGAATGCCTCCACAGGCTGAGGGGGTCATCCATACCAAGGCAAACTTCCGGCTGGAACCCGGCCGCCAGTACGAGGTCATTGAGATCCTGCCTCCAGGCAAGAAATTCGAGGTTTATGAGCGGGTGGTTTCAGTCCGGCGACCCAACTCACCTGCCGAAAAGATAGCGACGAGAGGCAAGCTCGGCAATCGGACCGTGTCTTTGGAAGACGCTGCCTCAGTGGACGAAGCATTGGACGATCAGGCAAAAAAAGATGTTTGGTACAAGGTAAAGATCGAGGACGGTAGGGTCGGTTATGTTTATACGCATAATATGAGGCTTACCCCTCCCGAAGACATAGCCCGAATCGTTCCTTTCATGCGCATGGTCGGCTGGAGAACGGTGAACAGCACCGACGATCCGGATCAAGGGGCCAAGAACAATTACATCGTCGCCTATGCCCCCATAGGAAAAGACCCTGGCTGCGACTACACGAGACTTTATTTCATGACTTGGTCCACAAAGCTCAAGAGGCGCTCCCCAGGCTGGCAACTACCCATTAATGGGGTCCTGCCCATCACCAATTACCAGTTTGAGGGAAAGCCGGGCTTTAGCGTGCGTTACCTCCATCCCTCAAAGAAGGACAGATTGGTTCTCGCCAGTTTCGTTGTAATAAAGGGGAATATTCGGAAGGTCGGTGAGGAGGAAATACCCAATAACGCGCGCATTCACTAGGCGACCGTGAGCCGGCTTCTTGAACATCGCCACCGCGAAGTCACGGCTCACGCTATTAAATGTCCGGGGCCACGCCTGTCAGTTTCAAAAGACCCGTCTTTTCTGCCCTCACGTCCTCACCGACAATAAGAACATGGTCGCCTAACTTCTGCCGGCTGCATTGGATAATCCTCCTGGTTCACAGCGGCTCCGGCTCACCCATCGTTCGAGTCCGTGGATAGTCAGTCAGAGGAACAAATCCAAAGGCCGCGGTCAGCAGACTCTGGGGAAAAGCTGTCAGCAAGCGATTGTACGCTCTCGCACTGCTGTTATAACTCTGTCTCATGAAAGCGATTCGCTCGGAAATGCTGCGGACCTTCTTCCAGTGAGTCGCAAAAGGAGGATGCTGATCTAGTCCCGGCTGAGACTCGGCTAGTTTTTGAATCTGCTGTAGTTGCCTCTCCATGTCGTCGACCGATGCCACTATAGTTCCGGGATCTTTTGAACGCAGGACAATTGATCGGGCCTCCAAGAGCCGCTCGGCAGGCTTCGCATACGTTGGTTCAAATCCCCTCACAGCCTCCACGAGGCCGGGTAGCACCTCGTTGCGTTCGTTGACCGTCCTGAGAAACCCTTCCCAGTCTGCTCGTGCCTCTGATCTCACCTCCTGGAGCGTCGGGCGCAGAGTAAGAAACGAGACTAGTACAATGAGCAGAAATGCCGTCAGAAAAGAAACACCAAATTCTACGATTCGAGACAGGGTCATTTACAATCCCGGATCCGTGCCACTTGCTAGTCGGGGAGTAAACCAGTATCAGGCGGATTGGTCGCGAACCTTCCGAGCGCTGATGCGTTGTAGTCGGCCTGTTGACTTTTGTCAAACCAGCAGCTTTAATAAAACGTATGGCTCATGAATTTTGTCAAGAAGAGGAGAGACCGTAATGATCGAGAAACCCGACCGCCGCGAGTTCTTGAAAAGCGGATTGGTCGCTACGGCCGCGGCTGTCGCCACCGGCACCGTGGGCGGCATACTCAGCCCCGGAAAATCGTTCGGTGCAGAAATACCCGACTTAGTCGTATCACACGGTCTAGACCCTGCCGCCATCACCCGCGCCGCCGTGGATGCGCTTGGAGGAATAAAGCGTTTCGTAAAACCCGGTAACAAGGTTGTGATCAAACCAAACATGAGCTTTGCCAGTGGGCCTGAAAGAGCCTCCAATACCCACCCGGCGGTTGTCAGTGAAGTGGCTCGCATGTGTGCGGAAGCTGGAGCTTCGCGGATCGCGATTCTCGATCATGTATTGAACGAACCACGAGCCTGTCTCAAATTCTCGAAGATCCCGGAAGCTTGCCTGAACATCCCCAACACCACGGTCAGCACCGTCGAAGCAAAGAGACTATACCGCGAAGTCCAGGTACCTCAGGGGCGGCAATTCAAGACCATGGAGGCCGTCTCTGATGTTTTGGATGCCGACGTCCTAATCGCCATACCGAAGGGGAAGTCCCATTCTTCTTCGGGAGTGAGTCTTTCCATGAAGGGAATGATGGGTCTCATCAAGGACCGCATGTCATTCCATTCACGGTACAATTTGCATGAAGCCATCGTGGACATGGTGACAGTACTCAAACCTCATCTGGTAGTAATTGACGGGACCCACATCTTGAGCAGTGGCGGCCCCGGCGGCCCCGGTAAGGTAATCCCGCTGAATCTTGTGGTCGCGTCGACGGACATGGTTGCAGCAGATGCTCAAATGGTTGCATTGGGCACCTGGTACGGGAAGAAGTTTGTGCCCGATCAAGTGCGACATATTCGCATTGCCGCGGAGCGCGGCCTGGGACGCATGGACATTGATAAACTGAAGGTACAGAACGTCAAATCGTGATAACATTTCAGAAGGTCACTCAAACAGTTACGCTCCTTCTTTTCCTGGCGCTGTTGCTGTTTGCCGCTTACCCGCACCATGACGGATTGGCTGTGGATTTTTTTCTAAGGCTCGACCCTCTCATTAGTCTCGGAACTATTCTGGCCACGAGGTCTTTCGCCGCTTATCTTCTGCCGGGGCTCATTGTATTAGCTGCGGCTGTCCTAGCAGGCAGATTTTTCTGCGGCCACATCTGCCCTATGGGGACCACGCTGGACCTTCTGCAAATCCCACTCGGTCCGAGAAGGAAGCCATCAGCTAGGAACAATACCTACGAAGCTACCGAGCGGTTCCGCTCATGGAAGTACCTAGCACTGGGCTTCGTCCTTGCCGCCTCGTTGGGGGGAGTTTCCCTTCTGTTTATCGGTTCGCCCCTCTCACTGGCAACCCGGTTCTATGGGCTCGTGGTACATCCCCTGCTTCTGCTGCTGGGCGATTCAGGACTTGATCTTGCCGCGTCTTGGCTCCCCGCGGATCTGACCTATGTTCAGATTCCTGGAAGAGCCTTTGCCACTAACGTGTTCGTGGCTCTACTCTTTGTGGCAATCGCAGCCTTAGTGCACTCCCAGCCCCGTTTCTGGTGTAGGAATCTATGCCCCGCCGGCGCACTGATGGGACTGTTTTCGAGATCCCCCCTGCTGAGGCGCAATGTCAATGACTCGTGCTCTCAGTGCGGACAATGCATTCGGAAATGCCCTACGGCCGCCATATCGGAGAATCCGGCAAAGACTTTCTACTCCGAGTGCATAGTTTGTCTGGAATGCGTCAAGATCTGTCCGGAATCCGCCGTGACTTTTTCGACTGGCCGCAACGAGCCGGCCTCCTCTCTCCCCCCCGATCTCACAAGACGCGGTATCGTCCTGGCGATGGGATCGGGCCTCCTCTCGGTTGGTCTGCTGCGCACAGGCATCAACCAACCTACGCCGCGGGGCAAGGAAAGAGGCTTGGTCGACCCTGAGCTGATTCGGCCTCCCGGCGCGCTCCCCGAAGCCGACTTTTTAACCCGATGTGTCCGCTGTGGTGAGTGCATGAAGGCATGTGCCACAAATACCCTTCAGCCGGTCTGGCTCAAGGCAGGGTTGGAAGGGATCTTCAGTCCGGTCATGGTCCCTCGCCTTGCGGCATGCGCAGTAAATTGCAATGTGTGCGGCCAAGTCTGTCCGACAGGGGCCATTCGTGACGTTTCCGTCATTGAGAAGAAGCATGCCAAGGTAGGGACAGCTTGGATTGCACGGCAAAACTGCCTTGTTTGGGAACAGGACAGGAAATGCCTTGTTTGCGATGAAGTGTGCCCGTACAATGCTATATCCTTTCAGCCTGTCCCGGGACTGCGGAATGCCGCGCCGGTGGTCATAGAGAACAAATGTACCGGTTGCGGTTGGTGCGAAAACAAGTGTCCGGTGCAAGGGGCGTCAGCCATTCGCGTGAATATCATTGGAGAAATTAGACTGGCTTCCGGTTCTTACATAGAAAAAGCCCGCGAATACGGACTGAGTTTCAAGACCAGGGAGACCGCGGTGGACCGTCTAGCCCCGGGGACATTCGATGCTCCCGGGACGTCCGTCGAGCAAGCGCCCTATTCGGAGCCCTCCGGCGTTCAAGGGGAAGAATTGCCGCCTGGATTCATGCCCAAATGAAGCCTGACAACGCTGCATTAATTTGTTATGATCCTTCCTCAGAGAGGGACATCCTTGTCGAATCCAGCTCTCGATTAGAGGAGGGGCCAATCCAGGATCCAAGGATGACCTGAAACAGGACGGGCATGAGCAATTCCCATATCGGCAAAGACGACCTGACCCGCATGTGGCAGGAAGCAGAGCTTTATGAGGCCCAAGGGCTGTACGATCATGCTATTCTTGTCTACCAAAACATTCTCACCGGGGAACCGGACAATCGCAAGGCACGAGCGAAAATAGTTCACATTCAGTTCTTGAGAAAGATGGAAGAGACTAGCGCGTCCAGGGGCTCTCCGTCCGACGACCTTTCCCCTCGGCTAGCCCTGGACCTGGGCGTGGCGTACATGGGTATGAGCCTGTACGAAGAGGCCCTGGAAGAATTCAGAAAAGCCCTTGCCTCGTCGCCTGCATTCCATGCGGACCTTTTCCGTTATTCGGCGACATGTCTCATTCAGTTGGAGAAAGTCGACGAGACGCGAGGACTCTGGGACGAAATTCTGGCTGACCGAACTCTCACGTTGTCGGAAAAGGGAGGCATAATCTCCGACCTTGTCAGCTCTTTCGTCGAACAGGGTCTCGTCAGCATGGCCCGCAACCTGCTTTCAAGGGTATCAGATGACCAAAAGGGCTTTATCGAAAACTACGACCAGATCCTGGATGCCCTTTCGTCAGTCGATACTGAGCTCAATTTAGAGGTCCTCGTCGAGGATGTGGAAACTGGAAAGATCTACCGCGAGCCCATCGTGGCAGATTCTACCGACCTCGATGAGGATAAGGCACCTAGCACGCCGCCCGGCCCTCCTGTCGAGGAACCTCCGTCGGAAATTTCCTTGAAGACCCCTGTCAGCTATTCGGTGGATAACAAGAATTGGCGGGAGGGGACGTCGTCGCGTCTTTCTTATGGCTGGATACTGCTGGATTTGCCTGAACGAGTAGCTCCCGGCGCCTCACTGGCACTGCAGATTCATCTGCCTTTTCCAGAAGTTAGCGAACCTGTCTGGGTTATATCAAGGGCGGCTGAAACGTCCTCCAAGGGACAGGATGACAAATCAGGCATGGTGAAAGCGCAGTTCGTCTCGTTTCTCCCCGGTGGAGAGGTCACACTGAAGACATTCATCGATAGAGCGTTACAGGATCCGTCCTTTCTAGAGCAGAGAAAGGAGTTCAGCACCAGTGTGTTCGCGAATCTGGAGCTGGACGCTATCCGTTCGATGGAAACGGCTCTGCTGCCCGAGTTCGGGAATGAAACAGATCTCCTCCCTACTGAGGACCAGGCTGACGGGAGTGGGGCGATTCCGCCGACTGAACTGCAGGCCCGGCCGAGGGTTCGGTTTGCCTGCGAATGCGGCCACGTACACGTCGTCCCAAGGCGGTACGTTGGACGCGAGGGTAAGTGCGCAAACTGCGGGAACATTGTGAAAGTCCCGGATGCCGACACGAGATCCGACAGCCTTGCCGACCAGCTAATTGGGCGAACGGTAGGAGGATGTCGGCTCTTCTACAAAATAGGTGGAGGCGGCATGGGCGGTGTGTTCAAGGGGCAACACATAGCCCTGGATATCCCCGTGGCCGTCAAAGTCCTTCACGCTCACCTCGCGGATAAAGACCCGATCTTTGTCAAACGTTTCATACGGGAGGCACGGTCTGCGGCCAAAATGCAACATCCGAACATTGTCGGCGTCATGAATGTGGGACTGGAGGATGGGCATCATTACCTTATAATGCCCTACGTAGACGGCGGCAATGCAGCTTCCATGCTTGCCAGAATCGGGCGGTTTCCCGTCGACAAGGTCCTGCAAATAGCGTTTGAAATTACCCGAGCCTTGAGTGTTGCCGAAGAAAACAACATCCTGCACCGTGATATCAAGCCGGCTAACATTCTCTTCACCAAGAAGGGGGAAGCAACACTTGCCGACCTCGGTCTGGCCAAGAATTATCTGGACTCGCAAGACTCCGGCATAACACAGACAGGAATCGCATGCGGCACTCCGTTGTATTTTTCCCCGGAACAGGCTAAAGGCGCCCGAAATCTGGATATCCGCTCAGACTTCTACTCCCTGGGAATAACCTTATACCATTTGCTGAACGGTTCCCCGCCTTTTCATGGAGAATCGGCCTATGTCATCTTCCAGAAACATGTCCACGAGCCATTGCCGCCATTCAAGGATGTGGATCCACCCGTGCCCGACTCCGTGTTCAAACTGCTTCAGAAAATGACCGCAAAGAATCGTGACGAAAGGTTCGCCAACACGCAGGAATTGCTCGAAGCGCTGGAAAGAATACAAGATGAGCTGCGCACCCCCGGCAAGCCTACAAAGAAGGGATTACTGGAGAGACTGGGCATCAAACGGGCAAGATAAAGCACCTCCAAGGGAATGCGCTCTCCGACGCAGTGCATATATCGGTTGCCAAGTTTTGTAGTTCGATTTGATTACCCTGTCGTTGCGAGGAGTGAAGTCCCGCGTCCCGCGGGAAGGAAATCTCAGTCCATAAGTTGCCATTCACCCGATGTGCTAAGAAGCAATAGCTTAATATAATCTTTGAGAATCTTGCAGTCATTCTCTGGAAGATTGACTATCTCGAACCCGGCTATTGAATATTCTCGGTTCTTCCTCTTTATTTCCACCCATTTGCACTCAGCCATAACCAGGAGAGGCGGAGCCTCTATCAACATGTCGACGGGAATCTGAAATGTCTTGGCTTGTCCGACGCTCGCGTTAACCCCCGCCACCCTGAGTCCGCTTTCCGAGATGTCCCTCAACACGCCAATAGCCGAATCTACAATATCATATACGGGTACATACACGTCCAAGTCGGCCCTAGGGTGTTTTCGTGCTCGGAGGTGATCAGTTTTCTCTCTGTATAGTGGGGAACTCTCGTACAGTTCGGAGTGACTGACAGCATTAGACTTCACAAGCCTCCGGAAAATAGACCGAAGGCTCTTAGTCGAAATCTTGTATTTTACCTGCAGTTGCCAGTCAGCCATCCCAGATCGGAGGTCATTAATAACATCTTTCCCGTTGATTTGTCGCTTCTTCTCCATCGTCTCCCCCCTGTAACCTCCCAGGATTATCCAGAAACTCCCAGGAAAGACAGGTTCAATGGGCACCACATGGGGCTTTTCGCATTCAGTTCTTCACCTCGCCCCCACAGCGCGGACCTGGTATACCTTCATCAACTCGGGGTCCAGGATGCCGGAATGGATGTCCGCCAGCCCAGTCCATGCAACAATGTCTCGCTTCACGCTAAACGCCCTTCCCGATCTTTCGTCTTAGGGCATTGCAGGTGTCACACCTTCAAAGGTGCTGATGAACCAATGTTAATAGCTGGAGTCGGACTTATCCTCTTTCAGTGTTTTCATTTTTGAACCACAACGCGGACACCTCTCCACCTTCTCGAAATGGCAATCACCGCAGGCCGGACAGTTGAACACCGGCATGTAAACAGTTTTGGCCAAGGACCTGCGTTCGACAAGCTCCGACGGCGACATGAGGCCTTCCGCGATGAGTCGGTTCAGGGCCTGAAGAATTCCTCGGGCCGAAAGGCCGTACTTCTCCATCAGGCCCGCATCATCCACCCCAGCCCTGATGTCGGAAAGCAGTTCCCGCGCTTTGATCGTCTTTTTCGCCACGGATCACTAAGCCCCTACGAAGAAGTTGTGACGGTAATATATCATGAGGGATTGTCAAATTGGCACAAAATTCCGGGCCGTTCGCCCGAAACACCTTTTCCTGATGTTGGTGGTCTGGAATGGATTCGCCACATGTAGACAAAGTGGAATCGACATTTAGGACGCGTTCCCCCCAAGGCTTATCGTTTCCGGCGCTTGTCAGGCAAGAGATTGCCATTCTCCCGAATTACTCAGCAGCAATAACTTAATGAATTCTCCGATACTCTTTCTGTCCTTCTCTGACAGATCCATTATCTCGAATCCCGCTACAGGGTATCTCCGGTTCTTGCCCTGTGTTTTCACCCATTTGCACTTGGTGACAACTAACAAAGGATCGGCCTGCATGAATGTATCTATTGGAATTTGAAACGTCTTTATTTGACCCACGCTCGACTCGATCCCGGCCACGCGCAGCCCCGTTTCAGAGATATCCCTCAATAAACCGGTAGCCGAAGCCTGAAGGTCATATATTGGTATGTGAATGGACAGGCCCGCTCTGGGACACTTTCGTGCGCTGATTTGATCGGCTCGCTCCCTGAATAATGGGGATCTCTCGTAGAGTTCAGACTGACTGATAGCTTGGCGGGCCACGAGCTTCCGACAAATGGCCTGAAGGGCTTTGGGTGAAAGCTCATATTTCTCCATCAATTCAGAGTCGGTATTTCCCGATCGGAGATCGTCAACCATCTCTTTCGCGTTGATTTGCCGCTTCACTCCGTAGTCCCCCTCCTGCCTGGAAGACATTCTAGCATCTTTTGGCCGAAAGCCATAGATCGGCAGTCAGCCAGATCGGATTTCTTCTCGTTCAGGTTTTTGACATTCCCGCGTCCGCTGGGCATGACAAGCCAGGGCTATTCCCGATCACGATACAGCCTGAAGTCGGCGCACATACGGCCTGCCTAGTAAGCGTAAGTAAATCACAAATTATTACAGACTAAAGGCCCTTTATTCCCGTCCAAAATCTAACGGTTACCTAATTCTAACTATTGACTTATATGCTAACATACTGTAAAATAGTATTAATTTATGTCAAGATGAGTGCGCATTATACGGAGGTTTTCCCATGTTCCGTGCATATCGACATTTCGCACGCGTTCTGCTTATACTGGCGTTTGTCGGCTGGATAGCCTATCCCGGATGGTACAACCAGTGGTACTCCAACTGGCCCGAAAACTACGCTTACCCTGCAAGCACCGTTGGGCCTCACGATCCCCACTGGGGCTTCTGGTTCTGGTAAGCAAGACAGCTTTGCCGGCTTGCTAAGGCCGTGCAATGCTCAAGTCCGTCACTTTCCCCTGAGCAACCCCTTTTCGTAGAAATACTGGAATACTACGAACTGGTCGATACCCGTCAGCTCAACTACCTTGAAGATGGTGACCGACTGTCTCGCCATCTTCAATTCATTGATTACACGGGTAATCCTGCCGTAAACCTCGTTCCCCTCATTGATGTCCATTTTTGCTTCGCCTCGCAGTCCAGGCTCGTCATGAGACCCGGACATTGTGTGTTCCCCTTGCGACTACTACCACTAATTCTTCGTGGGCGTCTCCTTCGATTGTCTCAACTAAAGAATTCCTCCACTGACTTCAGGGCCCGGTCAAGATCAGCAACCTGTGGCCCTCCTGCCTGGGCCATGTCGGGTCTGCCTCCGCCGGATCCGCCTAGAATTTCGGCCGCCCTTTTTACGATATTGCCCACGTGAAACCGATTTGTCAGGTCGCTGGTCACGAGGGCTATGAGAAGAGCCTTGCCGTCGGTCTTTGCGCCCAGGAGTGCAATCCCTGAACCCAGTCTGTCCTTTACTCTATCGGCATATTCCCGTAGGTCTTTGGGACTTGAGACATCCTCGACCAACCGAGTCAACACCCGTACACCCTTGACCTCGCGGACTCCCTCAAGAATATCAGTGGCATGGCTTCCGGCCAGCTTCTTCTTGAGGACTTCGACCTCACGCTCTTTGTTCTTCTTCTCTTCGAGCAATTTGTCCACTCTTCGTAGCAATTCGACGCTCTCCAAAGACGGTTTCCAGATTTGTGGCGCAAAGTTTAACATCTCTTTGATATCAGGGGTTGAGGGAAGTACGGCGCTGAGAACACGGCTCATCGCCAGTGCCTTCCGGGTACTCAGGAACTGCGGAAAGCACTTCTTCCATCTTTCGACTCTTTTCCTGTGCCTTCTTGTACTCAGCAGACTCAGAAATCATTTCCTGCAATGTTCGGCTCATTGCCACTGCCTTCCGGTACTCAGGAACCGCGGAAACCGTTTCCTCCATCTTTCGACTCTTTTCCTGTGCCTTCTTGTACCAAGGAAGCTCAGAAAGCACTTCCTCCACCTTCCGGTTCGTTTCCTGTGCCTGCTTATACCAAGGAAGCTCAGAAAGTACTTCCTCCACCTTCCGGCTCATTGCCACTGCCTTCCGGTACTCAGGAACCGCGGAAAGCATTTCTTCCAATTTCTGTGTCATTTCCCGTGCCTTCTCGGATTTGTCCTCGGCACTTGGTCGGGCAATTTCGACTATCTGGCCCATAAGCTCCTCTGCCCTGCCGGGACCTGAGACCGCTGATAACACTTGATCGAATTGCCGGCTCAGTTGTTCAGCGTTAGCCTTTTTCAGCACAGGATTCGCCTCAAGGACTTCCGCAAGCTGTTGACGTCTGAGTGCTTCGGCCTCTCTGATTTGCGGATTTATCAAAAGTATGTCTTTTATCTTCTGACTGAGCTCGTTAGCCTTAGAGACCCGCGAACTCGTCGACAGTACCCTGTCCAAATCCACAACCACCTCTGCAGCTTTGCTGCCTAGGACACGCTTGGATACCTCCCGCAACTCCTCTTCCACGAACCGCACATAATTGAGGGCGGCCTTGCCTGTCAGCGCCTCAATGCGACGAACACCCGCAGCAATTCCCTTTGTGCTGACGATCTTGAAAAGACCTATGTCCCCCGTCCGTGTCGTGTGGGTCCCGCCACAAAGCTCCTTGCTGAAGTCTCCCATCGACACCATGCGGACACTGTCGCCGTATTTCTCTCCAAAGAGTGCAATGGCACCCTCTTTCATCGCCTCTTCGATGGGCACGGTCTTCGAGGCTACTTCGAGATTCTCCTGGATCTTATCGTTGACCAGCTCTTCCACTCTGCTCAGTTCATCCGCGGTGAGAGGCGAGAAATGGGTGAAGTCGAAACGGAGCCGCTGAGCTTCCACCAGAGAACCGCTCTGTTTTACGTGATCCCCCAGCACCTCGCGAAGTGCCCACTGGAGGATATGAGTTGCGGAATGGTTGGCCATGATGGAACGTCGGAGACCCGGCTGGACTTTGAGATTGACCTTATCACCCACACGAAAGATACCTTGCTTCACCACTCCCCGGTGCACGATAACGTCCGGAAAAGGCTTTATCGTATCCTCCACCTCGATTTCGTCTCCGTTGCGGCTTATGATGCCGTGATCCCCCACTTGGCCGCCGGCCTCTCCATAGAACGGCGTCCTGTCAGTGATGACTTCCACCCGATCGCCTGCAACTGCCTCGGTCACCCGCTGGCCTTCCTTGACGATTGTGGTGATCGCCCCGGTGTCTTCCATGGTCTCATAACCCGGTGAACTCGCTCTGAACCCCTTCTTCCACGACTTTCTTCAGGACGTCCACTTCTTCGCCAGCCATTCCCTCCCAGGCCTGGCGTGCCATTTCTCTTTGCTGGGCCATTTTTCGGTTAAAGCCGGCCTCGTCAACAGATAGCCCCGCATCCCTTGCAATGTCCGACGTGATGTCTATTGGGAACCCGAAAGTGTCATAAAGCCGGAAAGCAATCTCACCTGGCACAACCTTGCCACCTGAGCTCGCCACCTTTCCAATCTCGTAGACTGCTCTGATCTCGCCATTTCCCAGCGTCCGCAGAAAAAGTTCTTCTTCACGCTGGATAAGGAGCTGGGCGCGATTCTGGGCTGCAACCACTTCAGGATAAGCCTCTCCCATAACCTTTACTACTGCGGGCACCACTTCGTATAGGATCGCTTGCTCTCCCACACCTACGCGCATCCCGTACCTAATTGCTCGCCGGAGGATCCGACGCAAGACATATCCACGGTCTTCGTTGGACGGTGCTATTCCATCAGCTATTAAGAAAGTGGCAGAGCGCAGGTGATCGGCAATCACGCGCATCGCAACGTCGTGGTCCGGAACACGTCCGTATCGATTTCCAGAGAGCCTCGCCACCTCCTCGATGATAGGAGAAACAAGTCGGACTCCCAGTTGCTCACCTTGCCCTGAACTACTGCAGCAAGACGCTCCAGCCCCAATCCCGTATCTATGGACGGTCTGGGTAGCGGCGTCATCTTTCCGCTCTCGTCCCTGTCGTATTGCATGAACACGAGGTTCCAAAGTTCCAGAAAGCGGTCGCAGTCGCATCCCGGAGCGCAATCGGGCTCGCTACAGCCGAATTCTTCTCCCATGTCAATGTGAATCTCCGAACAGGGACCGCACGGACCTGTGTCTCCCATGCTCCAGAAATTGTCCTTCTCGCCCAAGCGTGTGATGGGGTTGCTGCGGGCCCCCAGAACCTTGCGCCAGATTTCGAAGGCTTCATCGTCGTCCTTGTAGATAGTGACATGAAGCAGTTCCTTTGGGAGACCCACTGTTTTGGTTAAGAATTCCCATCCAAAGGCTATTGCATCTTCCTTGAAATAGTCCCCGAAAGAAAAATTGCCCAACATTTCGAAAAAAGTGTGATGCCTGGCCGTGTGCCCCACGTTCTCCAAATCGTTGTGTTTTCCGCTGACTCTGAGGCATTTCTGCGCGGTCACCGCGCGATTGAAGGGACGTTTCTCCGCTCCGGTAAAGACCCCCTTGAATGGGACCATCCCAGCGTTGGTGAAGAGGAGGGTCGCGTCCCCCGTGGGGATCAGCGACGAACTTGCCAGACGTGTATGGTTTCTTTCCTCAAAGTATTTGAGGAACAACTCACGCAATTCAGCACCGGTCATATGGCCTCCGGTTCGATTCGGTCCGCGGGAGTCTCATTCCCCGGCCTGTTGGAACCTACGATAAAGATATGCATCGTTTTCTCTGGTTGCGGGCTCGCCGACTTTTGAATTTCCCGCGCCGCCTCTTATGGCATCATCGCCTAGATTTAAGAATCAACTTGCTAAACTGTGGCCGTGTTCTCCTCTTTGGCTCGGGATGTTTCGCGGCCTAAAGAACGGTAAACATTACCACGTTACCGAACTTCCTTGCAAGAAATGCGTCTGCGGGGTGACGTTTGGACCTGGACGGCGGCATGTGCGGACACGAAGCTTATGCCTGCCTTCCTAGTAGGCCACCGCGACGCTGAGACCGCATCTGTCTTCGTGGAGGATTTAGCTTCTCGCTTTGCCCACCGCGGACAACTGATTACTGATGGCTACAAGGCTTATTTGGAGGCGGTAGAGGGCGCATTCGGGGCCGATATAGAGTGTGCCATGCTGGTCAAGATTTATGGCCTTGATCCTGAAAAGGAGAGGAGGTATAGTCCGTCCAAGTGTATCGGGGCAGATCGCATTCCTATAACTGGCAATCCCAACGCAGCCCACATCTCGACCAGCTATGTACAGCGGCAGAACTTGACCATGAGAATGAGCATGCGTCGGTTTACGCGGTTGACAAACGCTTTCTCAAAAAATGGCGAAAACCTGGCGCATGCCGTGGCTCTTCACTTCATGTATTACAATTTTGAGCGCATTCATAAGACTCTATGGGTCTCTCCGGCAATGGAAGCTGGAGTATCGGTCATGTCTGGAGTCTTGAGGAAATAGCTGAGTTAGCCGATCACTGAACCAAGAGACCATCTGTAACCTGAAAGAGGTGACGGGGTGACTGATCCAATTAGAGATTACCTCAAGAGAATTGAGAAAGAACTTCAATCGGGAAATACAACCGAACACAGCCACCGTCCTCATCTCAAAGACCTCTTACAGTCCTTCGATAAGACCATTCTCGCCATAAATGAACCCAAGAGAGTGAAGTGCGGTGCGCCGGATTACATAGTTGCGAGGGGGCAAACGCCTCTGGGCTACATAGAAGCCAAGGACGTGGGCGTCTCTTTGGCAATCGAAGAAAAAAGCGAACAAATGACGCGGTATCGCGCGAGCCTATCCAATTTGATCCTCACTGATTATATGGAATTTCGTTGGTACATGAACGGAGAGCATCGCTTAACCACGAGGATCGGTGAAACACTGCTCAATAGGGTGAAGGCCGATAGAGATGGCATCAACGAATTCTTGGAAATGGTCAATCTATTTCTCAATGTTCAAGTTCCGACCGTTGGTAGTCCCAAGGAGTTGGCTCAGAGAATGGCTGCTCTTGCTCGCCTTGTCCGCGAAGCCATTCAAAAAGCCTTGAATGATGAGGACAAGGGGGGAACTCTTAGATATCAGATGGAAGGCTTCCGCGAAGTCTTGCTTCATGACCTCACCGAAGAACAATTCGCTGATATGTATGCTCAATCTATCTGCTATGGTCTTTTTGCTGCCCGGTGCAACAGCGATCCCTCGGCTCGGTTTACTCGTGAACGTGCCCCGTGGGACCTTCCCAAGACGAATCCCTTCCTGAGAAAGATGTTTTTGTACATAGCAGCACCCGACCTGGATGAACGAATTGATTGGGTTGTAGATGACCTTGCCGAACTTCTCCATCATTGTGATATGAGTTCGATTCTCCAAGATTTTGGAAAACGGACTCGCCGAGAAGATCCGGTTGTTCATTTCTATGAGACTTTTCTCAGTGCCTATGATCCGAAGATGCGAGAGTTGAGAGGAGTCTATTATACTCCTGAGCCCGTGGTCTCGTATATTGTGAAGAGTGTTGACCAGATTCTCAAGAAGGATTTTGGTCTGAAAGGGGGCCTTGCCGACGCATCAAAAATTATGAGGGAAAAGTTTTCTAAAGAAACAAAAGACGCATTTCACAGGGTTCAAATACTCGACCCTGCTTGTGGTACGGGAACCTTTCTTCACAGTGTAATTGACCAGATTTACGAGTCATTTAGGGATAATGAGGGTATGTGGTCTGGATACGCCTCGGAACACCTTCTGCCGAGACTATGGGGGTTTGAACTTCTTATGGCTCCTTATGCAGTAGCTCACATGAAGGTCGGATTACAGTTGCAACAGCAGGGTTACGACTTTAAGGCTGACGAACGCCTGAAGATATACCTTACCAATACCCTTGAGGAACCTCGCAATATCGCTTCGTTATTGCCTTTCGTTCAATGGATTGCGGAAGAGGCCAACGAGGCCAGTAAGGTTAAAACAGAAGTCCCCATCATGGTCGTACTCGGAAACCCACCCTACTCGAATTTTGGAAGCCTGAATAGAGGTAGTTGGATTCTAAGATTACTAGAGGATTACAAGAAAGGATTACAGGAAAAGAAGTGGAATCCAGATGATTACATGAAATTCATAAGATTTGGTCAATGGCGAATTGAACAAACAGGAATCGGAATACTAGCGTTTATTACGAGCAGCTCTTACATTGATGGAATCACACATCGACGGATGCGTCAATCTTTGATGGAAACTTTCAATGACATTTACATCTTAGATGTGCATGGCAGTATTATAAAACAAGAAGAGGCACCTAACGGCGCTGATAATCAGAATGTTTTTGACATACAGCAAGGCGTGTCTATTGGAATTTTTGTAAAGACTTCGGGGGCGCAAGAAACCATGCAAAGTAAAACACGCTGAACTGTGGGGATCAAGGGAACATAAGTATGAGTGGTTACGAAGTTCTAACGTCAACTGCACAGAGTGGACTCATTTGAATCCAGGAAACCCCTTATTTCTTCTTTGTTCCTAAAGATTTCAGTCTGGGCGACGAATATGACAAGGGATGGTCACTTGTTGATATATTTTCGACTAATGCACAAGGATTTGAGACCATGAATGATGGGGTGACCATATCTTTTACCGCTGAAGAGGTCCGGCACGTTGTAAAAGAGTTGCGTGAACTGAAAGAGAATCCTGAACGGCACGGCAACCCAATTAACTCAAAACCTGGATTAGAATGGCGAGACTCGGCTGGTTGGAATTTGAATGAAGCCTTGAAGGATGTTTTTGATAATCGCAACGATGATGATCTTGTCAAGTCTTTCTTATACCGCCCCTTTGACACCCGGTGGACGTGGTATAGTGGTCATCAAGGATTTATGAGTCGTCCTAGAGCTGGTTGCAAAACCTCATAAACGTTTTATGACAATCATGATACAGGCGATCTGGATGAAAGCCTCGTACATGCAGACCTGGTGCTCGTATCGGACGACTATCCGTCGAAAGTTTCCGAACCAACTGAAAGTTCTCTCAACTGTATATCGTCTCCTGTATCGATCCCAAAGGCGGTCATCTTGTCTGTTGACATTCCTATGATTGCGTCGATGAGGGGAGAGCAAGTTGATACCTCGTTTTCTCAAGCGCTTGCGCAAAGGGTCACTGTCGTACGCCTTGTCTCCGATTACTCTCTTGGGGCGGGTCCTTGGCCTCCCTGGCCCCTTTTTAGGGACTTTGATTTGCTGGAGTGTCTTTTCGGCGAGCCTGACCTCTGCTGGCGAAGCAGAGTCGGTATGGCTTCCCAGAGGAATACCCTTGCCATCGACCACCACCATGCACTTTGTTCCCTTTCCCCTCTTGGTCTTTCCGACCGCTGGACCCCTTTTTTTGCTGGGAAGAAGCTCGCATCGATGAATGACTCTTCCCAGTCGAGTACCCCGTTGGCATCCAATTCGGAGAGAAAGGCCCTCCACATATCTTTGAGGACTTCGGCCTCGTCCCATTCCTTCAGGCGACGCCAGCAGGTTGAAGGGTGCGGGTACCTGTCAGGAAGATCTTTCCACCGGGCTCCCGTCTTGAGTATCCAGAGGATTCCCTCGAAGACCAAGCGATTATCCTTTCTGGGGCGACCTCCTTTCGGTCGAGGAGGAGGCTTGGGAATGAGGGGTTCGATCTTCTTCCACTGCTCATCGGTCAGGTACACGACGCGTTTGCTCACCGGACTTACCTCCGGCGAGCTAAATATACATATTATTTCATAAAAACAAGGATTTAAATCATGCGCGATTTCGCGCGCTTATAACTGATCGGCGGTTTTGCAACCGCTTCTAGTACCCTACGCGAAAAAGTACCCTTTGATGTAAAATTCCAGGTACTGGTCTAGTATTTCGTGCTTTTCACCGTCGAGGTGCGGGTGCGCCACTTGACGCTCCGGCTAATCCGAATGCTTGGCAAGTGCCCCATAAGTTCAGCGCGGATAAAATTATGGGCAGAAAAACGGGCAGGAGAATTTTCAACATATTGTAATTACGTATGAAAAAGTAGAGATAAATTTGTGTACTATATGATATATAGACGGACAATTTTGTATATGAAAAGTTTTGTGCAGGTGGACGTCTCCCCTAATGAGGAACCTATGCCAACCCTAGAGCCACTGCAATAGTCTTCCGAGTGATTATCTCCCTGTCGGCTGAACCACATACAAACTTAACCCGGAACTAAGCAGGAGCGGGTACGCACACCAGCGTACTCCGCTTCCAAGGAGGAAACATGTCGTACGACATAAAACCAAGACCTCGTCCTAAGACTGAGGCGGAATGGAGAGAAGCAAGAAAACAGAGGTATGGCAATGCGGGCAACTACGGCGGCTTCCGAGTACTGCCCAGCAAAGTACTGGACTCGGACGCGTTCAATGAGTTGAGCAAGTCAAGCAAACTGGTTCTTATCATAAGCTTGAGCCAGGTGGACTATTGGAGCAAGAAACACAAACACATCCCCAAGCGGGAAAGCTCTATCGGGCTGCTACGTAATGATGGGCGGTTCTCTTTGCCTTCAAATTTACTTAAGGAACGAGGGATCAGAGGATGTGATACCATAGCCGCCGCGCGTAAAGAGCTTGTAGCCGCAGGATTTTGGGAAACAGTGGAAACAGGCTCGCTGTACAATACTGGGGTCTTCAGGTGGTCGGATGACTGGCTCACGTACAATCAGAAGAGCCTCGCTAATCGTAAGAAAATTAATCCTAGCGCTAAAGCTCCGGGGTATTGCCATTATCCAAACATAGTTGAGTACAATGATCCGATCAAAGCTCATAAAGCTTCAGAGCTGGATACTTCTTCACATCAGGATCAGGTGTACTATATTTCGGGAGGCAATGATCATGCTCAGCTGGAACTCTTCGGAGACATGCAGCTTGAAAGATATCAGCGCTGCCATCATCATACCTATGTATTGGTATATTAAGTTTAAGTGTGAAAATCAGTCAAGCGAGTCCCGCATCACTTCTTGGATTTTCCAAGCATTTTACCCATTTTTGCTTTGATTTTCACACAGAGTCACAAATCTCATCTCGTCATGGCCGTATCGTTGATGGGTGCATTTCGGAAGATCATATTCTTCTTGTGCCCTGGATTTTCTGCACGCCGGTTTGGTGACGGGAAGAAAAGCGTGCATATCTAGTCACCTATGTGGTAGACTAGCCAAATACCTCGGCTGGGAAGATGTAAAGACACAAAGCGTAAATCAATCCGATAGCAGGGAGGGGATTCATGTCCACTAAGCGCCGCCGCATTCCCATGATCTCAAAGCAGTGGCTGGCTATGTTCTTGGTCTTGGCGCTGTTGCCATTCGTTGCGACGGCAGAGGACACGGTTACTCCCGACCAGCAGCTTATAGAAGTGGCAAAAGGAGGGGATCTGGAGCGGGTCAAAACCCTCTTGGAAAAGGGAGCTGATATGTATGCCGGGGACGACGATGGCATGTCGCCCCTTACGGCTGCTGCTTGTAACGGTCATTTGAAAGTGATGGAGCTACTTGTCAAGAAAGGCGTTGACGTGAACGCAGGAGACCGGATTGGTCGAACAGCTCTGATGTGTGCTGCTGGGACTGGCAACGAGAGAATGGCTAGATTGCTTCTCGAAAGGCTCGTTGATGTCAATGCTAAGACTGAAGATGGGAGTACTGCGCTAATGTGGGCGGCAGTAAACGGTCATCCGAAGATCGCAAGATTGCTTGTGGACGGGGGCGCTGATGTAAATGCCAAGAGTGAAGGTGGATGGACTGCGCTGATGCGGGCCTCCGATAGCGGCTACCCTAAGATGGTCAAAGTGCTTTTGGACAGTGGCGCTGATGTGAATGCGGAGGACACTGGTGGTTGGACAGCTCTAATGTCGGGCGCGGCGAAAGGAAGCCAGCAGGTCGTTGGCCTCCTCCTGAACAAGGGCGCAGATGTAAATGCCAATAGCAAAAGGCCTTTCTGGTCCATGAGGTCCAGGTCTTCTACATGGTGGGTTGCCTCTGGGGCGCTAGAGGAGTTTCTGAAAGAGGAAGGAGAGAGTGGTTGGACTGCCCTGATGTCAGCCACAGCAGAGGGCCATGTCGAAATCGTGAAAATGCTCTTACGTAAGGACGCTGATGTCAATGCAAAGACCAGGTTTGACTGGACAGCGTTGAAGATTGCACAGAAGAAAGGCCACCGGGAAATCGTGGAACTGCTCAAAGCCCACGGAGCGAAGGAATAGCACCAATTGTCGTGGCCTATCAAAAGAGAGATGCACGGCAGAGCCTTTTCTTTTTCTGACGATCATGTTTCACACCAGGTCTGTCTCAACTCTTCAAGGCTATGAATGCCTTTGTATCGGTACATTCATGAATGCTGATCCACATGCACTGCTATAAGCAAGAGTACTGTTATCTCCAGAGAGGGCAGAGAAACATCGGCATAGAATATGTTTCCATCAGCATCAAGTAGATCTCCCACCTAACCGACAAACACTCTTCTGCCTTGGGCTCCACCTCGCCTTCGCCTTTCCTCTGGGCAGGCTTCGGTGGCCCGGCAGGTAGGCAGGTGGGCGGTGCCATAATACATAGATGGAGTTGGGGAGTTCTTGTAAGCCAGTACATCAAAAACGGACTTGGGGTGTGAAACAATAGCCGTAACCACATGATATTACGGGCTGCCTTGTTCCGTAACCCGCCCAATTGGCGGATCAGGTACTCCTCTTTGTTATGGGCAAACAAGGATCTCAGGTCTGGGACATACATTCATGTAAGAATACTCGTATTGGTAAGCTAAGTTATAAGTGTTTCAGAGAGTCGGTATCAACACCAGAGTTCATGGAATCAGGCATACCGCTATCACCCAGGCAGTGAGGGCAGCATCCGCAGCGAACCTTGATCTGTCAAAGGTAGTGCAATTCAGCCGTCACACAGTCCGGAACTCAATCCGGTAGAGCATTTGTGGGAGGATTTGAGGGAAAATCACCTCCCAAACAAAGCATTCAAGTCACTGGATGGTGTTGAACAGGCTCTGTGCAAAGGACTACGAGATCTTCACAGCAATCCGAGTAAGGTCAGGTCAATGATGAACTTTCCGTATCTGCAAGTTACTTGTTGAATTGCGAAATGGTATCAGATGTTTTTTCCAGTCCAGGTACAGCCTCTTTTATAAGACAACTTAGGAAGTCCCACTATCATCGCATAGTTGGCGTATACGGGCGGAATATGTCCTAGGGAGGCCGGACGGTGAAGCCGACCTTATTGTTGAGATTCGGCTCACAAAAATGAGCACGTTTGAGACGTATCTCGGTCATTGACCAGATTTCGCGTATAACGCCCGGAGAACAATTCTGAGCGATTTTGGCATTTCCGCGCAGCTTCCTCTTACCGAATGTCTGCCACGCGGCTATGGGGTTCTGAGAACGCGGAGAACGCCAACCATTATACGCGAGAGCAGTCCCCTATTTCATTCGCCCGGAGAGATGCATTCGGTAGCCGCAAACTACCGTGTGCGGTGAGTTGGCCGGGGTCCTTTTGACAAGTTGTGTACCTCTGAGCGGCCGTGTCGAGGTGCTCTGTCATGATCATTACGAATCCTCTTGGAAGAATATCCTGATATTATTGCATTTACGGTCACGTTTCTGATACCCTCGTGACTCTGTGCTTCTTGAGTTTCAATTTGGGGAGGTTGTCATGACATTTACCAAGGCACTCATAGCAAAGAAAATCGGTGATGATTGCGGGTTTATGAAGAGGGAAGCGGAGGAGATCTTCGAGAAGATGCTCGACATCATGAAGGCAAGGCTTGTGGCCGGGGAAGACGTTATGATGTCAGGCTTCGGGAAATGGTCTGTGAAGTCTAAGCATGCCAGAAAAGGCAGGAATCCTAAGACAGGAGAGCAGATAGTGTTGGATGCCCGGAGAGTGGTTACGTGGAAGTGTTCGCCTCAGGCTCAAGAGTGCCATGAATGGAGCCAATTTGGTTTTCAAATAAGAGTGTTTCTCTTTCATGCGGTGAAGCTCCATAGACCAGGGGGAGACTCTGGGCGATGCAAGAAGAATTGTTAGCGGCAGTCAGATCCGGCGACCTCACCAAACTGAGAATTTTACTTGGCAGTGGAGCGGATCTCGATGCTCGGGACCCCCTCGGTTGGTCTGCATTGATGTGGGCTTCGGCACTGAACCTTCCGCATGTGGTCAGAGTTTCTTCTTGAGAATGGGGCAGATACTGAGGGAACCGATCAATATGGTGCCACTGCTTTGATGAAGGCGTGTCGTCAAGATAGTCTTGCGATTGCTGATCTATTACTCAAGTATGGGGCTGACATTGATGCGGTAGACGCGTTGGGCTGGACAGCCCTGATGAGAGCCGCAAATCGCGGTTTTGAGGACGTTGTGCAACTCCTGCTCGAACATTTTCCACAGTCGGAAATCGCCGACCACAGTGGAGCCACAGCGCTGATCTTAGCGGCCTCTGAAGGCCATGCGACGGTCACTAAGCAGCTTTTGGAGTGGGGAGCAGATATGCATGCTACGGATATTAGCGGCAACGCGGCATTGACTTAGGCTGCCTCCAGAAGACACACGGCGGTGGTAGATCTGTTAAACGAATGGCAAGAGCGCCAAGATGCAGAATAAAAAGAGTCCGGATAAATAAAGCGGGTAATCACACGGAACAAATTTCTTTCCTGGTCACGTTTTCTAAATCAAGCGTTAAGTACGCCGCTGAATAGGCCCCAGCGCGGCATTGCTCCATTGTACGGATCCAGAACAGCGAAAGTCTCTGTTTTGAGGCCACGAAGGGGGGCGTAGTCCAGAAGGCAAGAGAAACAATATGATCTCGGAAGCAAGCGTAAGAGGTCCCAGCGCATGCCCCTTTTATTCAGTGTTGAGAAGCGAAAATCATTCAAGGTTCCTTTTGACGAGTTGTTTCTGATTTGTGAGAAGGCGCTTCTTTCTCTGGGGCTTCAAGTTAGCCATGTGGAACAGTCTTCGGGTGTTATCCAGGCCCGAAAACCAACCACATGGCCATTCAAATCCAAGGAAACAATTTCTTTAACCGTGGGGCGTGATTCGAAAGTAGTGGTGATAGCTAAAATCGACATGGATAAAGCCCTTGCGGCAGAAGCTCTAATCATAGACAAGTTTTTCGATGCCGTATACGAGTCCATCCAGAGGCGGGTCTGACAATCTGTGATTTGCCCAAAATTCCCACCAATTGCAGGTGCTGTACCTTCATAGAGTTCACCGGCGGGAAGCTTTTCAGTAAGATTTCGGGAGATTCTGTTTCAAATTTAACTCTCCCGACGTCGGGAGAGTTCCCGCGGACAGGGTGTGGGAACGGCAAACATTCAAGAAAAGATATCTTGTTATTTCAGGGCATTGTCCGGTAACAGGCTCTGGTAGCCGTTAGAAAAATGCGAGTAAAGATGGATTTTTGTACTACATAGTTGATGAGCTAAGACAGGATTTCTTTGCCTTATTCGCTCAGGTTGGCAAGAGCACGTCTGAGCTGAGATGCCTAAGAGAGGACGACCCAAAAAAATCCCGAGAGCAGAAGGGTGAACCGTTGATGTGAGTCCGTCAATAATCAGATCCGGCAATCTCATCCTCACCTCCTATAGGCTTAGATTCTGCCACGATACTAATTCAAAACTCGGACCGCTTTTTTTGGGACCAGCCATTTCTCAATCCGCTGCTAAGGATCTGAATCTATATAAGTCCATCAAGCGGTATCCGGAATAGCGACCCAGCAAAAGAGTAATAGCTAACAATACCAACAGCAGTTCCGGGAAAACAAACACCACGTGTTCAACATTTTTTATATTCATCACGATGAAAGCGAGGCTGGCGGCTACCAGACTTCCTAATCCCATTACCAGAGCTTTCCCAGGACCTTCTTCTTCCCATGAGATGGACATCCTCTCGATGGTCATCGTGATGATGACCATCGGTAACAAAGCGACCGACAGACCGGGATGTAATCCCAGAAACTCCAAGACGACGCTGAGCACCGCCATGGATGCCACCACAACGATGAGAACCGCGCACAGCCTTGGTACTAACAGCAACTTCAGCTGTTCAAAGTAGAATCGTGCAGTCAAACCCATTGTGATCAGTACAATGAATATCAAAATTCCCCAGAGAAGCCCGGTCTCACGGAATGCGAGAGCAATCGGTACTGGCATAAAAGTCCCGAAAGTTTTTATGCCAATGATATTCCGCAGCAGAACAAGCACAAGTGCGCCTACAGGAACCATGAGCATGACCCGGTAGACAGCCTGAACATTGAGAGGAAGGCTAAGCAAAGAGACATCCAACAGAAAGGGCCTGCTAATGTCACCTCGCTTCACAGCTTCGCTAATAGCTGCTTCGACTTTGGGACTGGCCGACACCATCACGCGTAGGTTTTTCCCCCCTTCCAGTTGGACGAACTCTTCAGTACCCCGCCACCACGGAAACCAGTCCCTGGGAATAGAAGGTTTGCCACGGCCAGGGATAAATGGCCACCAGTACCCGTTGTCATAGAACTGCAGCCAATTCAAGAACGAGGTTTTTCTAGGAAAAGAGTATTGTTTTGCATCCAGATGGAGCCCTCGAACTACTCTGGCGGGAATGTCGGCTTGGCCCAATAGACGGACAGCAAGATCAATCTTCTTAAGAGGTGACGGGTTGCGCCCCAGCAGAAATTTGACATTGTCATCTGGGACCGACTGGTTTAGCCGTCTAATTAGTTCTGCCACAAAACTGGGAATGTCAGCTGATTTCGCTTTTGTTTTGGCAATCAGATCATTGGCAGCGGCAAGATTCGCACCTGTGCCCTCCTGGGTCGATGGTGTCTGGCCTTTTTGCTTCATATTTGGGAGCCATAGTACGTGCCGCACGGACTACTCCACGATAGTAAAGGGTCTGTTCTCCCCCGGCGTCGGGCATGGACCACGTCACCTTCCTATTGTCGCCTTCGGCCCGAGCCGTCAACTCGTAACCCTTGGAAACAAACTCCTCATGCATTAGTGCGAAGCCCCGCGAGCTTTTCGGAATGAACATGGATACTTTTACCGGTCTGTGATCAGCCGAGAAATTGACGCTCACCTCCAGGTTCCATACGCGATCTGCTGATCTGGGAGTCAAAGGAAACCCTAGATAAGCCTTGTACGCAGCAATCCCACAGCCAGAGCAGGCGAGAAGCCCCGCTAACAGATAGAGCAGCTTGTTAGAGCTGGCATGTCCCCTTGAAGTGGGCCTTGCTTGAGACATCATTTATTAAGTATATCACCGTTCGGCTGCTTCACGAGGTTTATCACAGCCATCACATGCAAACTAGCGTGTGCAATGAAGTGGACAGGGTGGACGAGGTGTGGACAGGGTAAAAACACCAAGTTGTCCACATAAAACTATAATAAAATATAAAATAATAGTATAGACAAGGTGGACACCTTAGCTGGCACTATGAAGGATATCAGTTTTTTTCGGAGCGTTCATCGCCATACTCATCTTTTTTGATATGGTGATTTTTTTCTTGTGTCAACCCCTGAAAATGGGTGTCCAGGTTGTCCACCCTGTCTTTTGCAGTCCTGGTGCGGATAATCTGTGGACAGGGTGCTTTTGGGAAGTTGTCCACTCTGACCGACCCTGTCCACATGTCTGGATCATTGTGAATCCGCTTTGAAGAATATGGTGATATCATTGCGTTTAAGGTTATAGTTCTGCTAATCTGATTACTTAGTGCCGCCTAAATGAACCAATCAGGGTGGAGGATTCAGTGAACGAGATCAAAAACGTGGCTATCCTTGGAGCAGGAGGGATGGGAGCATCTTACGCATCCAGGTTTTTCGATGCGTCTGTATTCTCAACTGTGTTGGTGGCTAGGGGCACTCGCTATGACCGCCTGAAAGCAGAAGGTTTGGTGGTTAACGGGAAACAGTATTCTGTTCCCGTCGTTCACCCGGATGAACATGCTACACCCGCCGATCTCATCATTGTGGCTCTCAAGAATCACAACCTTGCGGAGGCGGTTCACGAGTTGAAAAACTTGGTCGGCGACCAGACGACTCTTATCTCGGTAATGAACGGGCTTGACAGCGAGGAATACCTTGGCTCGGTTTATGGCATGGACAAAGTCCTTTATGCCATTGCTATTTCATTAAATGCCCTCCGTGAGGGAAACTCTGTCACCTATACCAACCCAGGGAAAATTTACTTTGGTGAAGCCGACAATTCCCATCTGAGTCAAAGAGTCCTACGCGTCCAAGAAGCATTGCAAAGGGCAGGAATTGCGTCTGAGATACCCACTGACATGGTGCGTATGTTGTGGTGGAAGTTCATGGTTAACGTGGGAGTCAACCAGGCGTCTGCGGTCATGCGGGCATCTTTTAGCGTCTTTCAATCATCCTCTGACGCAAGAGCATTGATGGATGCGCTGATGCGGGAGGTCCTCGTACTGGCACACCGTGTGGGCGTGAATTTGGGGGAGCAGGATCTTGATAACTGGCATGCTGCTCTCAGGACACAGGACCCCAAAGGCAAGACTTCGATGCTGCAGGATATTGAAGCGGGACGCAAGACAGAGGTCGAGGCTTTTGCTGGGAAAGTGGTGGAGCTGGGCAAAAGTTACGGCATCCCGACACCCGTAAACGAAACCCTCTTGAGTATCATTCACGTTTTGGAGCAATATCCGGCTTGAGAGGGATGATCCGTGTCGGGCTGGCACATGGTGTTGAGTGATCTCAACTCGCCGAGTCTGGACATTGGACGCTGAGTATTTGCTTTGCGGGGGATTTTATCCAGCCACTTCCACCACTTTGATAATCAGCGCCATCGACTTAGCAATTATGATCATTGCGAGGAGGACGAACCCCCAGAGTTTCATTCCAGGAATTGCGAAGATAGACCACTAATACATGAAAATGTTATATATCAAGCTATTCATCAGTTTAAATAATCTTATGCTATAAATTTTATAGATAATTTCTTGGAACAAAAGATCATTATTTTGACTCAAATAAAATAATGACCAGACATGTTCTGGTGAAGGATTCTCATGAGGTAGACCCGATCGAATCACCGATAACAGACAATCGAAAGAAAGATCAAAAGGAGAGACCCAATGTCACGGATGCAGGAAGCCTCCGGTCCGGTGGAGTACAACTACGCCAAGCTAGCCAACTCGATTACGCCAGAAGCCAACAGTCCAGAGCGTCCCCTTTGTGTGCCTGAACCCAACTGCTACGAAGGACGTGATTTTGGCCGAGCATCTAGAGACGCTGCGGTATGGATCGTTCAACATCCGACTTCAAGGGATGCACGAACTGGAGCTGAGACGAATAAAAAGCCTGGATTGCCCATAACGCCTCAAACCAGCACTTCGGGGCGACAAGGACATACGCACGCAAGATCACGATCCGTTCGCCACAAAGCTTTCTGCCGTTTGCCGCTCGGCCAAAACGAGAACGATTCTCTTGATGCCCAGATCCGCATTTTTAAGGAAAGAGAAGATCTTCGAAAATGCCTTATACCAGGGATGGTTAGCGGAATGTCTCAAAAGGCGCGTGAGGGATGGCAGCGCCAAGCAACCTCCCGCTCCGCTCGGTTTCTGGCAAAAATCAAGCTCGGTCCGTGCAAGGATTGTAAATACTTTAGTGAACCCAGTGCTCCACTGAGGAGAAAATACCGAAAGAGTCAGTTCTGGATCATGACATGAGTCGGAGGGCCGAGAGAAGCTGGCTTTTCTCGAACAGTCTGACATGGAATCGCCTTTCGGCTCTCAGGAATCGGTAAGCATTAACTAGACCTCGCATAGACGGAATCGGCAACGGCACTCTCTAATCCCACAGGAACTTCTGTTCACAAGGATTGATGAAATTTCGTTTTGAATTTAACTCTCCCGACGCATCGGGAGAGCTCGTCGGACGGGGTATTCGGACGGGACAAATTCGAGACAATTAAACCTGGTATTTCAGGATATTGTCTCTTAGCCCTCTATGGGAGCCATCAAGAAAATGCAGGTAAAGATGGATTTGTGTAGAAGCGGTTGCAAAACCGCCGATCAGTTATAAGCGCGCGAAATCGCGCATGATTTAAATCCTTGTTTTTATGAAATAATATGTATATTTAGCTCGCCGGAGGTAAGTCCGGTGAGCAAAAACGCGTCGTGTACCTGACCGATGAGCAGTGGAAGAAGATCGAACCCCTCATTCCCAAGCCTCCTCCTCGACCGAAAGGAGGTCGCCCCAGAAAGGATAATCGCTTGGTCTTCGAGGGAATCCTCTGGATACTCAAGACGGGAGCCCGGTGGAAAGATCTTCCTGACAAGTACCCGCACCCTTCAACCTGCTGGCGTCGCCTGAAGGAATGGTACGAGGCCGAAGTCCTCAAAGATATGTGGAGGGCCTTTCTCTCCGAATTGGATGCCAACGGGGTACTCGACTGGGAAGAGTCATTCATCGATGCGAGCTTCTTCCCAGCAAAAAAAGGGGTCCAGCGGTCGGAAAGACCAAGAGGGGAAAGGGAACAAAGTGCATGGTGGTGGTCGATGGCAAGGGTATTCCTCTGGGAAGCCATACCGACTCTGCTTCGCCAGCAGAGGTCAGGCTCGCCGAAAAGACACTCCAGCAAATCAAAGTCCCTAAAAAGGGGCCAGGGAGGCCAAGGACCCGCCCCAAGAGAGTAATCGGAGACAAGGCGTACGACAGTGACCCTTTGCGCAAGCGCTTGAGAAAACGAGGTATCAACTTGCTCTCCCCTCATCGACGCAATCATAGGAATGTCAACAGACAAGATGACCGCCTTTGGGATCGATACAGGAGACGATATACAGTTGAGAGAACTTTCAGTTGGTTCGGAAACTTTCGACGGATAGTCGTCCGATACGAGCACCAGGTCTGCATGTACGAGGCTTTCATCCAGATCGCCTGTATCATGATTGTCATAAAACGTTTATGAGGTTTTGCAACCAGCTCTACTAGATAATATATAGGAAGTTAAAGTTGCGAAGCCAATGTTCCGGACGGAACCATAAGAATTGAGTGCAATCTGGAGCGCATATTTGAAAGAGTGGCATCTTAACCACCAGATATTTTCATAGTCTTCAGATTCTTTCTTGTCACGCCATGAGACCGACCTTCGCCAGGTGGTCACCACTGAGATTTCCATAGTAAGGGTCTTATAAATCTAATGTTCGGGCGGCGCATCTCACCTGCTTGAGGGTTTGATGCGTCTGCTTCAGCCAATCCTTTACGGGATTTCCTCGGGGAGTTATCCAGGGGAATGCATCGTAGTATTTTCAAAACAGGAGGAAAACCCATTGGGTGAACCACAGCTAAAAATTAATCCAGAAGAAAATGAAGATGAGGAAGATGAATATGATGACGGAGAGGGCGATGAGTCCACTCCTCAATCAATAGCCAACCCGGAACCTGTCGAAAATGAAAAACCCGTGCAAATGATCGACAAGGATCAGGTCCAGTCGATGATACAAGCCTTGGGTAAACAAAACACGATAGTCAATGACCAAGGCAAAGAAATGGATTTTGGCGGAAGACCGAAGAGGACTTCATCAAAGCCTGTGAAGAGGGATACCCCGTGAAACAGCGAACCCTCAACAGCATCTACGAGATCGGCAAATTACTGTTTGAAGTCAGGTCGAAACTGAAGAAGAAAAAGCTGTACCACACGTGGTTGAAGTTCATAGGACTCCCAGAAAGGACCGCACAGAACTATGTGCAGGCGTATGACCGCTTCACTGATCGACTCCCTGACTTTTCTTGTCTGGGCATCAAGAAGCTTTTGATTGCCTCGAAGCTGCCCGAGCATGTGAAGTATGTGGAAGCGAACTTGGAACGCCTCACAGAGCAAACAGCCCAGGATTTTGAAAAGGAAGTGAAAGCACTGCTCGGTCAACCAGTAAAAATATCCGGCAAGTCTGAGAGCTCCAAGAAAATTGACATGGGCAGTTACAAAGTCACTCCATCGCAGGATGGCAGCAGAATAACCATTGAGTGTACGAGCAAGAGCGACCAGGAAAAACTGATTGAAAAGCTTGGCGGGCTTTTGTCAAATTGAGATCGAACTCGCCACGGTGGCGAGTCGGGCATATTGGAAATTTAACCGAAGAAACTCTCTAAACCCATGCTCTGAATTTGTTCCCTGCAAACGGGGCGATTCAGGCTCGCAGAATTGAGCATAGTGGTATGTCAAAACCAGATTTTCTTTATAGTCTTTTGATTTTCCAGCCACACGATGAGACCTAGCAGCCTAGCGGGCGGTCACCTTTGAGACTTCAGTAATACGGTTTTCACATTCTAATCTGCAGACAGCAGGTACAGCTGCTTTTGGGGCTTGATCTGCTCGTCTGCCCAACCGAGTGCCGGATATAAGCCGGTGCCCGCAAAATTAAGCAAACGGGTGGCGGGAAATCCATCACTATGGCGCCACCAGAATTGTTGGAGAACAAAGAAGATGAAAGTATTAGCAATTAATAACGGCAGAGACAAGACAGCGTACACATTCATAGGAGGTAGCAGGGAAAAAGGATATTTTGCCAGCTCCGATTTCTTAACCGGAAACATTGACGAGGAAATCAAGGAACTCTGCAATCGCATTCACCCAGAGGAGATCATCCTACAGCTCCCACCTACAGGACTGGACAAAAAAACCCAGAAGGCAATTCAAGAAGGATTCGGGAGGAACGTTGCCACTGCATTCAGTCTTAACAGACATCCCGTGATAAAGAATCTGATGAAAACTAGGGCTTCCTTTGGGTGTTATCGACGAGAAGAGGCACGAGAAGCCTTTGAAACCCGCTTTAAACCGCGATCATCTCAGCAGATTCTCCAGACGGCAACAGATGCAGTTTATCAATACTGTGACGCTTGCGTATGACTCAGCCGAGGCCTCAGAGCTTGATATGTCGTAACCGAACGTAGTCCCCTTGTCGGACGAAATTAATTGAAGGCCCCCACACCATAACCTTTTAGGACAAGGGGGCACAAGGCGGGTGTATGCCAGCAACGAAGCTGCATTAGCAGCAGGTGTTATTCTGGAGGACAGGATGAATGATGAACAAGGAAACGGGAAAGGAGAATGATCAAGAGCAGATTTTTATTCAGATGCTTTTGAGTGCCAAAGATGTTGCAGACATTCTTGGAATTAGTGCAAAGATGGTGAATAAGCTGGTGCGTGAAGGAAAGCTAGGATGCGTCCAGATAACGGCGAAAGAGAGAAGATTTACTGAAGGACCAGGTACGGGAGTGCATCGAATCCCGAACCATCGAAAGACCAGTTGACAGAAAGAGCCCAGAGCCAGTAGATTTCACACGGAAAGGAGGTAAGAAATCATTGAGGTTTGCCAGGACGGCTCTCAAGCAGGAGATGCAGTCATGGCGGTAACGAAGAGGAAAAAGGGCTACTACATTTACTTTCCGCCCCTTCAGGCAAGATCTTGTGGGGGTGGCAACTGACGCCAGTCCAAAACCGAAGCTCGGCAGA
>CAVUIT010000009.1:310000-582589 GCA_963741625.1 uncultured delta proteobacterium | reverse complement strand
TTAAACTTCGGACCCACCTGCGCATGGAGCAGTCGGGCTTCCGGCCGGATCAGCCGCGGTACTACGAGGGCGCCAAGGGTGGATGGCAGGGGTTCTTTGCGGCCCTGGAGCAGGTTTTGGCGCGGACAGATTGACGTTCGCCGGCACAATTCAAAGGTAGGCTAAGGCGGGAGGCCGAAGCCTCCGCTACGTCAGCAAACATCGCATCATGTGTCGCTCTCCTCGATTAGCGACCTCAGCCTTTCTAGTCGGGCATCCCATTGCGCTGATATCTGGTCGAGATATTCGCGTAACGCAGTGATTTGCTGCGCCTGCAGCTGCCATTGCCGATCCCGGCCGAGCCGAGAACTTCTCACCAAACCAGCATCCTCCAGAAGGCGCAGATGCTTGGTTATGCCTTGGCGCGAGACGCCACCGGCGACTTCCTTCAATTGGACGGTTGGTAGGGGACCACCCTCGCACAATCGTCTGACAATCGACAACCGGACCGGATCGCCCAGCGCGGCAAAGATCGAAGCCGCCGATCCCGGTTGTTTGAAGTCGTGCTCGCCTTCCAGCATGGCGGTTTCTTAGCGCCCTTCTCTTTTCCAGGGCGAGGTACTTTTCAATCAGCTTAGCTTGATGCGCCCAGCCGCCGTCATTCGCCTCAATCGCCTGTGCACGCCGGGCGAACGGAATGTCGTCGAAACCCGACTCAGTGATCGTGAGCAGGACACCGCCCTCAACCTCCGCCAGTTCGAAGGTGACGAGCGTCATAGGCTCCGCTGAGTAATCGTAGCCAGGATCAAGAGCGTAAGGATGCCAGCGGAATGAAAACAATCGCATGGGCTCGATACGCTCGACCCTCACGCGCCAAGTCTTGCCAGTATACGGTTCCTGCAAACGGGCGACGTCCGGGTCGACCTTAGTTGGGGCGATCCGCCCGACCACGTCCTGGCCAGCAACGAATGGACCATCGATCTCAACGCCGAACCATTGGCCGAAGCGGGTTGAGTCACTGATCGCGCGCCACACCCGGTCTCGCGCGGCCTTCAGGACCATCTTCTTCTCAATTCGGTTCGTTTCCATCAGCATCCTCCTGGTTGCTCATGGGCTACCACTCGGCGCATCCAGGCGCAACCGATTTGTTGCTCCTTGTCTCCTCCCTGCGACGGCCGCTTCATAGCAATGCCGCCCATATTCCCTCGCGCGCGCAGTGTCTGTTCTAATGTCGCGACCCTGTGCGAGTGGCGACCATCCAAAACGACGAGAAGGGCGGTTAAAGAGGTCTTTTATACCGGTGGCAACAGTCCCTGTGCGCAGGAGTATGAGGCCAGTGAACGGGCGCTCGCTGACTTACATCCAGGGAAAGGAAGCAACCAAGCCCCATCTGCTTGGGATGGGCATACGAATGAGCGGCGTGTAAACTTGGTGCCGGCTATGGTTCCAGGCGCGTCTTCAGCTTGCCGGAAACGATCAAGCAAAGGGCGGCCGCGGCTTTCTCGCGCGTCGGAAAATAACCACTATCGCGAGAACCCGGTTCGGGGCCGTGATCGCCGTTGTAAGTTGTGCCGACATAAAACCCCGCCCTGGATTCGCGAACCAGCAAGTCGCTGTACCGGCGTTTCTCGTCGCTGGATATATAGGCAGCCGACTCGACTTGGGGCGACTTCATGGTTTCTGTCGACTTATCCGGAAATTGTAGAGGGCGAGAAACTCAAGACTATTATAATGTTCTATCTATATTTGAATAGTTTGATAATTACATATCGAAAGCGTCAGCTAAGCCATTGAAAAAACGCTGTATTTCTCAAATCGGCCATAGGAATGCCATGACTTGACTATGGCCTGATGGCCGCCTTGTTTGTTTTTGTAACAAAGAAGGTGTAACCAGCCGGAATGCTTCCCCAACCCAAAACTACAGGAGGACCGCATGAGCACGGGCAACACATTTCTCGCTGTTTTTCTTGGTAGCAAATCAAGCCCGCGGATGGCCGCATGGAATGCCCTTCCCGAGGAGGAGCGGCAAGCCAAGACAAAAGAGGGTATAGCGGCCTGGAAGGCGTGGATAGAAAAGCATCCCGAGGCGATTGTCGAGATGGGCGGACCGCTTGGCAAAACAAAAAAGATCACCGAGCACGGCATCGAGGACGTCAGCAACGACCTGGGAGCGTTCATGGTGGTTCGCGCCGCGTCCCAGGAGGAGGCCGCCAAGCTGTTTGAACACCACCCGCACTTCACGATCTTCCCCGGCCAATCCGTGGAGGTGATGCCGGTGTTGCCGATCCCTGAAGGCTAACCCCTGGCTGACGCGCGGAATGGTCTTCTCATTGGCATGGCGGGATAGGGGCTGATGCCGGTGACGGATGAAAAGCAGGTTCTCGCCGGTCTTGTCGAGCGGGTGACCTTTCACAACGAGGAGAACGGTTTTTGCGTGCTCCGCGTGAAAGTGCGCGGGCAGAAGGATCTGATCACCGTCCTTGGCCATGCGGCCGCGATCTCGGCTGGCGAACGGGTGACGGCCAGCGGCAGCTGGCAGAATGACCGCACGCATGGGCTGCAATTCCGCGCGCAGTTCCTGAAAGCGACGGAGCCGACCTCGATCGAGGGCATGGAGAAATACCTCGCCTCGGGCATGATCCTCGGCCCCGTCTATGCCAAACGGCTCATTCAGGCGTTCGGCGACAAGGTCTTCGATGTCATCCAGAGCACCCCGGGGCGCTTGCGCGAAGTCGACGGCATCGGCCCGCGTCGCGCCGAGCGCATTATTGCCGCTTGGGCCGAGCAGAAAATCGTGCGCGAGATCATGATCTTTCTGCACTCGCATGGGGTCGGCACCTCGCGCGCGGTGCGCATCTACAAGACCTACGGCAACGACGCCGTGCAGCTCATGTCGGAAAACCCGTACCGGCTTGCGAGGGACATCCGCGGCATCGGCTTCAAAACGGCGGATGCGATCGCGTCCCGGCTTGGCATCGAGAAAACTGCCATGATCCGGGTCAGAGCCGGGATTTCCTACGCGCTCACCGAAGCGCTGAACGACGGCCATTGCGGCCTTCCTGTGAACGAGCTCTCGTCGCTCGCCGAAAAGCTGCTCGAAGTGCCGGCGGCACTCATCGAGACGGCCATGGCGCTCGAGCTTGCCGAAAAGACGATCGTGCGCGACAGCGTTGAAGAAACAGAGTGCGTTTTCCTCGCCGGGCTTTATCAGTCCGAGAAGGGGATCGCGGAGCGCATCCTGCGGCTCGCGGCCGGAAAGCCGTCCTGGCCGGAGATCGACGGCGCCAAGGCGATCGACTGGCTCGCGACCAAATCACCCTTCGCGCTCGCCGACAGTCAGAAGCAGGCGGTCGAACTGGCGCTTCGCTCGAAAGTTCTCGTCGTCACCGGCGGCCCAGGCGTCGGCAAGACAACCATTGTGAATTCGATCCTGCGCATCCTGAAAGCGAAGACTGTCGAGATGCTTCTCTGCGCGCCGACGGGACGCGCGGCGAAACGTATGAGCGAAGCGACGGGACACGAGGCGAAGACGATCCATAGGCTGCTTGAGGTTGATCCCCAATCCGGAGGCTTTCGCAAGGATCAGGACAATCCGCTCGATGCCGGCGCGGCTTCTTACTGCCCGTAGTGGTTCTCTCGGCGTTGTTTCGGCGGCTCATGTTGGAAAAGGTCGCAGCGGCCCACAAAGCCGGCAAACTCAGGTTCTTCGGCGAGCTGGCGCACCTTGCCGATGACGCCGCCTTCAAAGCTTATCTCGCGCCCCTCAAAACCATCGACTGGTTCGTGTATTCCAAGCGTCCGCTGTCCGGGCCTAAAGCTGTGTTGGCCTATCTTGCCCGCTACACCCATCGCGTCGCCATCTCCAACCGGCGGCTCATCGCGGCCGATGAGAAAACCGTGACCTTCACGTTCAAGGACTATCGCATCGAGGGACCTGGCCGCTACAAGACCATGACGCTTGCCACCGCGGAGTTTATCCGCCGGTTCCTGGTCCACGTGCTGCCGAAAGGCTTCCACCGCATTCGCCATTACGGCCTCTTCGCCAGCAATATCCGCGCCGGCAATCTTGTGACAATGCGGGCGCTTATCGCGCTTTCCTCGCTGCTGCCCCAGCTGAATGAGGCTCCCAAATCCCAAACCTCAAGCGAGGAGGCGGAGCGTTGCCCCAAGTGCGGCGGCCGCCTGCACGTCATCCTGCGCTTCGAAGGGGCCTGCCGGCGGCGTAAAATGGCGCCCGTTCCAGCGAGGTTCGACACCTCATGATCGAAACGAACGCCATCTCCAGCTCACCAATGACCGACCTTCGTCGCCGCCCAAAGGCTAGCACCGGCGGCGCTCGCCTGAAGGCGCCAAATCGAGCCTGTTTTGCAGGCCAACTGGCGCCGCTTCCCCCTCAATTCCGCAGCCGCCGCCCATGGGAAGCGCTTTCTCCGGCCTTCGAACCGAGCCGGCCTCGCAAAAAGCCGCTGCGCCCTCAGCGCCAGACCTGCTTAAATCGCCATAGCTGAGGGATCGCTGGCCCTGCCCCCCGCGTGTTCCTTCCCCGGCCGTTTTCGAACGCCGGCCCCCTCGGATGTGGCTACCCTTGTGCGGGCCGGCATCCGAAAACGTTCACGTTTGCGGAACTTTAGCTTGCTCGTGGGGAGGTCTCTTCCTGGGGGACAAGCGGGATTGGAAGGCTCGCGGCTGAGTACTTGTCGCCAGGCGAGCGTTGAGCGTTTGGGAATCGCACATTTCTTCAGCCTGATGCCAATTCCCGACTCGTGCGCCACAGCAAATGCCTCGTTTTTAGGCGCGGCGTCTTCAAATCCGTCGCCGATTTGGAAGACGCATCAAGCGCTACATCCCCTATCACAACCGCATTGCCAAACCCTTCGCCTGGACAACAACTACGGACGAGATCCTCGAAAAGCTCAGCCGCCTCTCCTCGCCGCGCGCTTGGGCCATCGAGACGCTTGTGCCCTTCGAGGGCTGGTGGCAGGCCTTGCGGCTCACCCCCGCGGTGGTTTACGGCGGACTCGCCTATGCGCGTTTCTGGCCGACGGTTCCGGCAGGGGCCGCGGCGCGCCTCCGGACGATGAGGCGGCATGATGGGCGGGCGGAACTGCTCGCTCGGGGGACGCGTTGTAGGCGATGAGCATTTGCAGAAAGCGTGGTTCAGGCCGAGAACTGACGTTTTTCCCCTAGAGAAGGGACGTCAGCTAAGGCTGTGCATTTCTGCCGGATTTTCATGAAACCGCCAGCTTCAGGGACAGCCCTTGCGAGCGCTTATGGTGCCGTCTGTTCTAAGCAAGCATGCATCAGCTTTCATCCACCCGGCGCGCAATGAGGGCACTGGTCTCGATCACTTCGCTTACGATGCCCCCAGGGCTGAAGCGTGAGCTTAACTCTTTGATATCATCGATCAAATGCTTCATCTTGCTGCCTAGACCAGCCTCGTTAATGGCTGAAATGGAAAGGGCGCGCTCCACAAGATGCTCCGCAGGCAAGGTGCGTTTCTCGATGACGGAAACCCGTTCGAGCCGGGCAAAAGGGGAAGCGAGCAAAATTTCTTCGTCGGAAGGCCAATCGGCTGAACGGCGTTTCGCTCTTTGAACATCCCCGGCCGCATGGTCGTCGATGATCCGCTGGTACGACTCGACCCACGCGTTGTCACGATGCTTTGGATGAGAATCGGAAAACAGCACGACTGCTCCGTCTCTTTCGAGCATTACATCAAGACGCTGCAGGGTGTCCGGCCGGTCCATCCAGTGAAATGCACGGCCGATCGTCACCAACTTGAATGTCCCAAGTTCAGGGCCTATGTCGAATGAGCTTCCGGATTTGAAGTGGACATTATCCGCTCCAGTTGCCGCATGGCGTGCGACTGCGAGCATCTCGGCAGACGGATCAACGGCCAGCACTGATCTGACGAACGGCACAAATAGCATTGCTAGCTGTCCGGCCCCGCAGCCAAGATCCATCACCGCGTCTTTCGCTCCCAGGCGAAGTTCCTTGACGATCCGCGAGATGAGTCCCTGCGCATAGGCCGGCCGTCCCGCAAGATAGTGCTTGGCAGCCGCTGCAAAACGGCGGGGTTCGAGGAAGACTTCTTCCGGCATGGCAAAATATCCAAGGTAACTCTCGATTTCAGTGACAGTGAGATAAGCCTCCTTCACGGGCTTTTCAGCGGTCAATTCTGACAGAGTGATAGGCGGGTTTCCGCCGACACCGCCGACGCCGAGATGGTCAAGGAACCGATTGGATTGATATAAGCTGATCGAGAATCTCCAGAAAGCGTGGTAGGCCGAGTGCTGCCGTTCAATATGATTGAACCAGGGATGCAACTGAAGGTACAGCGGACGCCAAGTTTGGTTGGCCTAGCCATCGGGGTTTGGCGAAGTACTGCTTTCTGGCGCAGTGGGCCCCATGTAGGCCTCTATCGCAAAACCTCCGAAATTGTCTGGCGCGCAAGCCATTCGGCGACGGCCAGTTCGATAACTCCCTGCAAATCTGTGCCTCTTGCTGCCGCCGCGTTTCTTAAGCGAGCGGCAATCTCGCGCGGCATCGAGAAAGTCATATTCGTCGACGTGTTTTCGAGCCTGCCTTGGGGCTTCGTCAGAAAATGCCTTAAATTTCGTTTTCTCACATTATCCTCGTCGCTATATTGCTAAGCCTGCCAATCGCGGCTGTACGTGGCGCCGCGCCAGCGTTGTTCTAGCGGACCGGCGAAGACCGCCGTCCCGCGCCGCAAGTGGCGCCTACTTCAGAGATTCGATCAGGTCGACATAAGGCCTGCATCGCCTCGTTGGACGACTTGCCCTCCACCGCCTTCAAAGCGTCCCGCTTCGCGCGGCCGACCAGATCGGTCAAGCCCGGGCGCTTGGCGGTTATATCGCCCTCGGTCGCCTGCTTGTACAGCAGGTAGATCCGCCGCAACGTCTTATTGTCGGGTCGCTCGGGCAGCTTCTTGCTGTGGCGATCGCCTGCTCGAACTGCGACTTCAGTATGCGCATCGGCGTCTTCTCCGCCCTCGATCCTGAGGACATGACAATCCACAGGCAAGACTATGCCGCCACTGATGCTGACGCCCTCAGAGAGTTTCCAAGGCATGCCCTGGCTGGTAAGCAATTTCCGGACAGGCTCATCGCGGAGAGCATCTCAGGGGACTGAAACATCGTGAAACAAGGTAAGCCAACGGCCGCCAGAACGGATTCGCCCTTTGTCGATCAACTGCGGAAGCTGCACGGCGATCTTCACGCGGTCGGCAAGAAGGCGATGGAGTGCGTGGTTCCTGCGAAGATTCAGGCCAAGGCCGCGGATTTCCTTCACGGATTGCGGGACGCCCCCGACATGCCTTTGCGCGCCATGGATGCTGCCGGCTATGCGATCGACACGCTTCTTTTTACGCCGTCCATGAGCGGGCACACCGCGATCGACCGCGCCATCCGCACCGGCAAAGTCGGCGGCGCAGAGATGGAAGCGGCGAATCTCCTGCGCCAGACGTCCTTTCGCCTTCTTGAAATCACCGAGGACCGCGGCGGCGGGCTGCTCGCCGCCACCGATCTTGTCAGCAACGAAAGGCTGACGCTCTTCGATCCGGAATCGCCAATGGCGCATGGCGGCCGCTGGGCGCGGCGCACCTGTCTTTACCAGGACGTGCACGTGACCGTTGGACCGGTGACGCCGCTCAACGATGGCATGCTGGCTGTGGCGGCCCCTTTCATAGACAAAGGGCGCGGCTTGAAAAAGCCACTCCGCTGCGCCGAGGCGCTCTACGAACACTTTATCCGGCATTGCGACCCCTTGGACGGCGTGAACCTCGACTTCTTGGACGAGGACGAAGATGAGTTTCCCTTCGACGCCTCGGACGGCCCGCTTCATGGCCTGGCGGAGGAATGGGCTCAGAAGAGCCAGCTTCCAGAGCCAGACGCCGATGTCTTGCAACTGATCCGCTCCGAGGCTTACGAGGAACCCGTGCTGGAGATGCACAACGCCAGCTACCACGCGCATCAAATGGGGAAGGCGCGCCTCGCTGCAGCCTACGACCGCATTCTTTCCCTTCAGCTTGAAACCGTCCATCGGCGGGCGAGCGCAGGAATCCGCACGTCGTGTGAAACCCTGGACAGCCTCGCCGGGAAGCTGAAGGAAGGTGGAGCTCCGGCGGATGCCATCGCGCATTTCGAGGAAATGTGCCGCCGCGCGAGGCTTGCCGGGAGCGCCAAGACAAACAAGGGCAATCGCGAGGAACTGGACAAGGTTTTGTCCCGCATTCAGGCGCTGCGCGGCAAAACCGTGGAACAGGGATGCACCGAGGCGGAAGCCCTGCTGGCTGCAGGCAAGGTCGCTGAACTGCTTGACCAGTACGGTTTGACGCTCAGCGAGATCGACATGAAGGCGCAAAGCTGCGCGGGCGAAGGCATTGAGACCAACCGCCGCCGCCGGTCGCCCCTCGACGAATGCGCGGGCGCGATCGCCGGTTTCTGCGATTGCCGCACTTGGTACGAAATGACGCCTCAGGGCCATATCCGGCATATTTTTTTCGGCCTGCCCGCCGATGTCGCGGGCGCCCGCTATCTCTACGAGAAGATCGAGGAGGCGTTCGAAACCGAAACGGCTCAATTCAAGCGAAGCGAGCTTTATGACTCGCACCCGTCCGCCAAGCGCCGCAGCGCCACGACGTCGTTTCAAGCAGGCCTCGGTCACGGCATCTGCGCCAAGCTCAACAGGCTCAAGGCGGAACGCGCTGCGGCCTTCCGCGCCAGCGGAGGCAGGGATCTGGTGCCCGTCAAACGGGATGTGATCGAGGACGAACTCGCTGCTATGGGCATGCGGCTTAAAGTTCTCCAGACCGGCCGGAAGAACCTCCTGGCCATGGCCTACAAGAAGGGCCGCGTCACCGGCGAAAACCTGGAGTGGGAGGAAAAGCTCGCCCAGTCATGAGGGGTTCACCTTACTTTAGTTACATCGTCAGGCCGTCAATCCTCATTCTGATCAATGTCAGAGGAGCCGAACCTCCGTGAACAAACCGACCACCACGCCGTCGCCTTAATCAGGGGTGAGGACGCCTGTGGGGCAATGGCTCGTTTGTTCATGCCCAGACAATCGGAAAGCCCATGCCGGTCACGGCAGAGTTCTTGCCCTCGATGATAAGTCCGCTTATCGAAGTCCAGCTGCCCGGATTTGCTCACAGTGAGCATTTCTGCAAGCGACCCTGAAGAGCCCTCAGGCCGAGCGGAGCCCCCATTTCCATCGAGCGTAGGCGCCTTACGGCAGTCTTGACGATGGTCAAAGCCAAGATCTTGGGCGAGGGTGTTCTCCTCCATACGCGGGCTCTCTGAAAACACCGGAGGCGAAATGGCTCAGAATACGCACGACCCGGGCACGTCGGCGGCTACATCGAATCCTCGTTTCGTATCAAGCTCCTCAGGTGCAGAGCCGGAAGGCGCATCCAAGAACTTGAAGGCGCTCGTCGTCGGATCCATCGGGGTTGTTTTCGGTGATATCGGCACAAGCCCTCTTTACACGCTGCAAGAGACTTTCGGCGGGCCGCATGGATTGGGGGTTGAGCCAGAAAAAGTTCTTGGCGGCGTATCGCTGACGCTTTGGACCTTGATGGCACTGGTGACGCTGAAATATGTCAGCATTATCATGCGCGCCGACAATCGCGGCGAGGGCGGGAGCATCGCCCTCCTTGCTCTCGTCACCGAGTTGACCAAGAAGTCGAAGGCGGCGTCTTTCGTCACAATGCTTGGCATCTTCGCGGCTGCGCTGTTCTATGGCGACAGCATGATCACCCCGGCGATTTCAGTTCTGAGCGCCGTTGAAGGTCCCAATGTCGTCGCGCCGGCGTTCAAGTCCTATATTTTGCCAATCAGCATCGTGATCCTGTGCGGGCTGTTCTGGATTCAGCAATATGGCACGGCCCTGATCGGTAAGTTGTTCGGTCCGGTTATGTGCGTCTGGTTCGCGGTGATTGCGCTTCTCGGCATCATAAACATCATTCGCGAACCGGCTGTGCTCGCAGCCATCAATCCAGTCTATGCCGCGGAACTTCTGATCCGGCACCCATGGGAAAGCTTTCTTGCGCTTGGCGCAATCTTCCTCGCCGTGACTGGAGGCGAAGCGCTTTACGCTGACCTCGGGCACTTCGGCCGGTTCCCGATCCGCCTGGCATGGTTCATCCTGGTGCTACCCGCTCTGATGCTGAACTATTACGGTCAAGCGGCGCTGCTCTTGAGTAACCCGGCAAGTTCAAAAAACCTCTTCTACCTGCTCGCCCCCGAGTGGGCCTTGGTGCCGCTGGTGCTCCTTGCGCTCAATCGGCCCTTCCCGTTGCCGCGCCTGTGGCGATGGCAGCTCAGGCTCAGCAACTTTCTGACCGGAGGGCGGTCGGAGCGCGCTTTTCAGAAATCCACAGCCTATGTGTTGTTGCAGCCTTCGGTTCTCGAATAGCTCTTTCTCATGATTGATAGGCTGAAAAGCTGATCATCGATTTGGTGACGGGGCGCTCTTAAGGGAAACTCTCGCTATGCCAACTCGCATTTACCTGGTTCGCCATGGGGCAACCCAGCTGACAGAGGAAGATCGCTTCGCCGGCTCCTCCAATGTCACCTTGTCGGCGGAAGGTCAAAGACAGGTTGCCAGCCTCGCCGAACGGCTCAAGAAGGACAAGCTTGACGCCATCTATGCAAGTCCCCTCGTGCGCACGCTTGAAACGGCGAGGATCCTGGCCTCCCCGCACGGTCTGCAACCTATTCCGGAGCCATCCCTCAGGGAAATCGATTACGGGCGTTGGGAAGGGCTGACCCGCAGCGAGGTGGAACGCGATTTCGAAGCCGAGTACGCAATCTGGCAGGAGGATCCGTTCACCATCGCTCCTCAAGGCGGTGAATCGGGCTTGAATGTCCTCAATCGCGTCCTGCCGGTTGTTCGCCGCATCGTCGAGACGCATCGGCATCGGAGTGTGCTGGTGGTCTCGCACAAGGGCACCAACCGATTGCTGATCAGCAGCCTGTTGGGGTTCGACATGCGCAGCTATCGGGATCGCCTTGATCAAAGCCCGGCAGCGCTCAACATTCTGGACTTCATGAGCGAGGTGCGTCCGCGCCTGCGTCTGTTCAACGATATCTCTCACTATGAAGGCATCCCGGCGAGGATCCTGAGCCGGCGGCTTTCCAAATGGTGGGACCCTCCGGCGCACGATGAATAAACAGCCGGCGGTGCCGCTCGTAGCCTCCTCGACGGAGGGCGCTCAGCAAGGACGGCCGGTGAACCAAAAAAGCAAGAGCCTTCTTGCTTCGGGCTCACGTTTGCTCCATCGAAAGCGCTTGGCAAAAGCGAGAAAGCTTCCATCATGAAATGGTATCACTTTTTAAGTTATTTCTTCGGAGCAGCCTTGCTTACAAACGCGATCCCGCATTTCGTGATGGGAGTGGCGGGGCACCCATTTCAAAGCCCATTCGCGACCCCGTCAGGGGAAGGGCTATCGAGTGCGATGGTCAACGTGCTTTGGGGGTTTTCCAACGCCGCTATAGCTTACCTTCTGCTCGCCCGTGTTGGCCGCTTTGAACTCCGTAAAACCGTGCACGTCCTTGCCGCCGGGCTCGGCGTGCTGCTTATGGGAGTCATGCTGGCTCACGCATTCGGCCGATTTTATGGAGGCGTCTGATCCGAGACATGCTGGTGCGGCTCGGGCACTTGGCATCCGCTATTGCAGCAGCGGCCAGGCTGCTTCGAGACGCGTCGCCCTTCGTCCAGGACGCCGCGGTCGAGCAGGCTCTCCACCAACTCGACCTTTTCCTTAACCGGATAATTGCGCCAGATTTCCCGCTTCATGGCTTCCGGCGAGCCGCCACCATGCAACGAGATCACCGAGTACCAGCCAGCTTCGTGGGAGACTGTGAGGTCCTCGATTAGGCGCGCCACTTCGGCGCGTTGCTCGGCCGGGATGTCCGGCCGTCCGCCCATCACCGCAGCGAGCGAAGCCTTTGTCTGGGGATTGTGGTCTTCATCGGGTCCCGGCAGAGCGACAATCAACCCGCCCGAAACATAGTGCGCAATGCGATGCATATCATAGATTTTGGTGGCGAGCAGAAGCTTGCCGATGTTGGAGAACACCGCGTCCGGCATCACAGATCCGGCGGGGTCCTTCGTGCAATAGACGGACGAGGCGACGCCGCAAGCGTAGAAGCTTTCCGTGATGGTGATGAGTTCGACCATCGCTTCGCGGATATGGGCGTGACGATTGGGATCGAGTTCGTTGGCTTCGATCATAAGGGCTCCGGCGCCGATCAGGAGATCCCCGAAACCGGCGCGCGCGCCGATACAAGAATGGCGGTGGTGCGTCGCGTACGACGTCGTGAGGAAGCCGCCCTCCTCGGTTTCCCCGCCCAGGAAGACGCGATCGTGCGGAACAAAGACGTCGTCGAAGAACACGACCCCAACAGATTGGCCGTATTTGGCAGAGAACTTGGCCGATGCCTCTCCTGGACGGCCCGCCGGACGCGCGACAATCGTGACCCCGGGCGCGTCACAGGGTACGGCGCAGCACACGGCGAAGTCCTTATCCTCCGGAGTGTGGGTCCGGCACGGCATGACGAGAAACTCGTGCATATAGGGCGCACCCGTGACAATGGCCTTTGTGCCACGGATGACGATGCCGTCACTGCGCCGTTCCTTGATATGAACGTAGACGTCCGGGTTGACCTGCTTGCCCGGCCGCTTCGAACGGTCGCCCTTGGCATCGGTCATCGCGACGCCGAGCGTTAGATCCTTATCTTGAACATCGTGAAGATAGGCGAGGAAGCGCTGGCTGTAGTCGGTGCCGTGCTCGTCGTCGGTCAGCCGCGTCGACTGATAGAGGCCGTTGAACGCATCGTGAGTGAGATAGCGCTGCGCGCACCCCGCCGTCCTGCACACCAGGCGGACCGCTTCAAGCTTAAAGAGCAAGTCCTGTGAGGTCTCGTTGATGTGCAGCATCCGGTTGACCGTTTTTCCGGACGTACCCTGCCGCGCCGTCATGATCGGAAGGTGCTCCTTCTTGAGCGCAAAGTCGTAGGTGACGCCCACGCCAGCGATCCCGGGTGCGAGCAGCGGCTCGTCGGCGACGCTTCCCACCTGGCTTCCGTTTACGAACACCCGAGGCTTGTAGGCCCGAAGAGACTTCCCGGTAGTCGGCGGCCGACATCAGCATGACAATTCTCCCCATTTTTCATTGGCCCAATCCGGATGTTCAGCGCATCCGCACCGGCTTTGATGGAAGCATGTGTCAGCAGCCGGATTGCCAACCTCGGAAAGAAGTGAGATCGCGGTCACGATCGAGCAAGCGGCCAAGGATTCCGAAATCTTAAGCAATTCCCAAACTCTGGAAGTCGAGGACCTCACGTTCCCGCTTAGGAACCTTCTAAGCATCGAATTCATCGAGGCGGGCAAACTTAAGACCTTTATCGTTGCGGCCTCAAACGAGTTCATCGCCCCTCGGAGAAACCAGTAGTCCCCAACTTGAAGCAGCGAACCAACAAGTCGATTTGAAGGGAAATGATGGCATCAAATGCGATCAAAGAGAGCAAGGCGTTGGTTCTTGCGGGGAGTTCGCCTTCATCGATCGCGGAAAGGACAGGCGTATGACTGAAGCGAAGAACCGGCAAATCATTCTCGTTTCACGGCCGCATGGCGAGCCCAAGCCAGAGAACTTCAAGCTCGCCGAAGCACCCGTCCCAGCCATCGGTCCCGGCCAGGTTTTACTCAAAACGAGTTTTCTGTCGCTCGACCCCTACATGCGCGGGCGCATGAGCGACGCCAAATCCTATGTCCCTCCGTTTGCGATCGGCGAGCCCCTCGGCGGCCAAACGGTCAGCAAGGTCATTGCTTCGAATAATCCTGAATTTGTCGCGGGCGATATGGCGCTCGCCTTTGGCGGCTGGCAGGACTATTCGGTCTCAAACGGCGGCGATCTGCGGAAACTCGACCCGAGTGCGGCCCCTGTTTCGACTGCCCTTGGTGTTCTCGGAATGCCGGGAATGACTGCGTATGCCGGGCTTCGAAATATCGGGCTCCCGAAGGCAGGCGAGACGCTTGCGGTTGCTGCCGCGGCTGGGCCAGTCGGCTCCGCAGTTGGTCAGATCGCGAAGATCAAGGGCTGCCGGGTTGTGGGCATCGCAGGCGGCAGGGAGAAGACCTCCTACCTCATCGATGAGCTTGGCTTCGACGCCGCCGTCGATCACCGCTCGCCAAATATGAAAGAGGAACTGAAGGCCGCATGCCCGAACGGCATCGACATCTATTTCGAGAATGTGGGCGGGGCGGTCTGGAATGCCGTTCTCCCCCTCCTCAACAATTTTGCCCGCGTGCCGGTTTGCGGCCTGGTCGCCCACTACAACGCCACGGCGCTTCCGGAAGGTCCTGACCGCACGGCGGGGTTGATGCGGATGATCCTCACCAAGCGTTTGCGTGTTCAGGGCTTCATCGTTTACGACTTCGCGGAGCAAACGCGCGATTTTCTGAGTGAGGTTGGCACCTGGGTGCGCGAAGGTAAGCTCAAATATAAGGAAGACATCGTCGAGGGCTTGAGAACGCGCCGCAGGCCTTTATCGGGCTCTTGAGAGGGGCAAATTTCGGCAAGCTCCTTGTCAAGGTTTCCGATTAGTATCGTCAAGGCGCTGGCGATGTGACGGGTTGCGCTTCGATGTGCGCTGCCGGAGCAGCAGCGCTCTATCTTGACGAAATCGTAACACCTGACGCCGCGACATACGGATAGGAACTTCCGCCGAAGTTCACGCATTCCCGCGAGACCGCGTGGATCTGCTTCAGAAGCGCCTGGAAATTGCCGCTCACCATCGTTTCGCCGAGCGCGTGTTTCACCTCGCCGTCCTCGACATAAAAGGAATTCTTCGCGACCCCGGAGAAGTCGAGATTGCTGTTCGGCCGGCCGCCTGAAAAACGCGAAAAGACGACGCCACGGCGCGTTTTGGCGACGATTTCGTCGATCGGAGTATCCCCCGGCGGCACGACGAAGTTCCAGGCGCCCGCCGTCTGGGGCACATCGAGCTTTCGCGCCATGAAGAAACCGATGAGAAATTCGTTCAGCACGCCATCTTTGACGACGTCGAGATCCTTCGTCGGGATGCCGAACCCATCGAAATCGGAACCGCCAGGGAATTCGGGTGATCGCGGACGATTGAGAAGGCTGAATTTCTCGCTGGCGATTTGCTCGCCCTTCCGTCCCTTGTAAGGCGTCGTGCCCGCAAACAAGGCTGATCCCGACAATGCGTTCGTGATGCTTCCCATCAGCGACCGGAGGCAATCCGGGGTGATGATGACATCGCCAACAAACTTTCCAGGAACCGGCTTGCGTTCGAAGGATCTTCAGGGTCTCGTCAATGAGCCGCTGAACCGTTCCAACGCCAAGGAGGCGTTCGAAAGGTTCGAAGGATGCCGCACCCGAATAATTGACCGATGTCGTCCGGCGCCCGTCCTTCCCGCAAAAACCGGCTCCAAATCCGTATCTGCCGCGCCTCTCGCTTTGCCGGACCCCGAGCGAATTGGCGAAGGATCTTTCGAAGTCGCTGAACGAGTAGATCGAATTGCGAGTCCGGATTGCAGGGTAGCGCTGGCTCAGTTCCTGGATGAAGCCTTCGGCTGAGGCAATCATGGCGTCGCGTTGCGGCTCTTTGTGCCCATACTCTCCCTTGGGGAGCAAGGGCGCGTCCGCAATGCCGTTTGCCGGATCCTTGATGCCCGCATCCGCGGCAGTTTGCGCAGCCGCGAGCGCCGCTTCGATATCGTCGGCATTGCAGCCGTTCACGCTTGCAGAACCGCGCTTGCCGTCGCGAAATATTGTGATGGAGGCGCTGCTGTTCGTAATACTCCGCAAGAGATCGATGCCGCGTTCGCTGAAGTCGATCTCAAAATAGGTCCCGCGAGTCGCTGTGACTTGTGCCGCATCCGCACCGGCGCGCATTGCCCGCTCGACAAGGTCTTCCGCAAATTCCGTTGGAGCGGCATCCAGGCTTCCACTCATCCCTGGCCTCCCACATTCAGGCGGCATTTGATGGCTGGTCCGCCCATGCCCACGGAAATAGGCTGCTTTTTCCCGCACCAGCCGCCAACGCTCCATTCAAGCTTGTCGCCGACGTGCGTGACGGTTTTCAGCATGTCGAAGGCGACGCCGGAGATCGTCGTGTCGCGGATGGCGCGGCCGAGCTTGCCGTTGCGGATCTCATAGCCGTGATTGATGCCGAACATGAACTCACTCGTCCAATCGGCCTGCCCGTTGGTCGCGCGCTTGAGATAGTAGCCCCGCTCTACGGCTCCGATCATGTCTTCCAGCTTGTCTTCGCCGGGCAGAATGGCTGTATTCCGCATGCGCACCAGAGGCTCGTCGGAGAACGAGTAGGCACGCGCATTGCCGGTAGGCTCCTTGCCGAGGCGCCGTGCCGTTTCCTTGCTGTGCAGAAAATTCTTCAGCACGCCTTTCTCGATGATCGTGACATCCTGGCAGGGCGTCCCCTCGTCATCGACATGAATGGCGAACGAAGAGCTGCCGTCCGGTCCCCGGCCGGCATAATCTCCGAGCGTGATCTTTTCAGAGGCGACCATCTCTCCCAGGCAATCGCCGGCAACCGATCCTGCCAGCACGGAATCGGCTTCGCAGGTATGGCCGATCGCCTCATGCGCGAGGATGCCCGCGACAGCGGAATCCAGCACCACGTCGTGGAAGCCTGCTTCGCATTGCGTGCCTTGGGCCTTTTCACGCAGGTACTGGTAAAGCTGCTCGACCCTCAACAAAATCGGATCGAGATCGAGAAACTGATCCTCGATTTCGCCGAACCCGCCGAACACGTCGTAGAGTTCCACGATGCCATCGTTGGCCTGCATGCTGAGAGTGACGCCAAGCGCCGCGCGGGGGATATAGGAATAAGTCTCCGCGCCTTCCGAATTCGCGACCGCCTTCTCGCTCACAAAACTTGAGAGTCCCAGATCGCGGTTGATCAGACCTGGATATCTGGCTTCGATAGCGGCATCGAGTTGCCGCAACAGGCCGATGCGTTCGGCCACCGGCAGCGGCGCACGTTGGCTGCGATAATCGTAGATGCCTTTGCCGGGAGAGGGCATCGGGCAGGACGCCCGGTTCGGCACGTCTGCCGCAAAAGTCTGGCATTGTCTGCGGCCTGCGCCAGGACTGCCGTGATCGTGTCGTCATCGTCACCGGGGAGCGCCGCAAAGCCAAAGCCCGCGTTGCGATAAATCCTTGCGGAAAGGCCCCTGCTTTGCGAGCGGGTGTTCGCCATAAGGGTGCCCTTGCGCATGGACATCTGGACACTGTAATTGCCGTGCCAGCGCAATTCCGTGTAGCCGCTGGCCCTTTGGGCTCTGGCAGCGATTTTGTCGAGCATGAACAGTTTCCGGCGAGAATGAACTCAAAGGAATATAGCACGAGCGGCTAAAATTGCCCGGCCGCCCGCGATATTCCTCGCTCTCAATTGATCGGCGCACCCTACCATCGAGGCGATTTCAGCCCTCGGGGAGCTGTCTTCTGGGCCGCCGTCGACCTCAGCGTTCGCCCGTTTTCTCAGCCTTCTTCGTTTTCAGATGGTTCTCGATCTCGGCGCAATGGTCAGTCAGGTCTGCGCTCGGTGTCAGATAGATGAAGTTAAACGGTTTCTCCAAGCCAGAAACTGTCTTCATGTACTCTGACGGCATGGTGCGCTTCGGGTCCACCTCGATGAAGGCGACCGAAACCACGGTGGCATTGGGCAAGTTCTGACGGATGAGATGCGAAACAGCCCAGTCGTTTCGCACATGTCCTGCGCCAGCAATCAGCACCGCTCCGTCGCCGGCATCCGCTGATGCCATTGCCTTTGCAAGCGAGGCGTCGAGTGCGCGTTGCATCGTCATCATCGGCTCCACCGCAGCCGCGGGCAAAAGATTGCAATGCCCTTCTTTTATCTCATGGGCCTCCGCCTCCGCCGCTTCCGGTTTCACAGGCCGAGCCAGATCGAGGTCTTTCATGGTCTGCGCGTAAATGGGCGACGGCTCCCCCTTGGCGAGCGCCTTTTGCTCATCGGCGCCGAGTTCCGCCGGCCTTTAACGGCAAGCCAGCCGAGAGCGCGGCCTCGGCGATGGGTTTATAGATGCCCCAATCGGGCCAGCCACGCTCTTCCCAGCGCAACGCCTTGCCGAGCGTGCTTGCCTCGCTGACGCCACCTTGCACATGACGATCGAGTTCCGCCTGCAGATTTGGGGGGATCATCTCGAAGACAACAGCCGGACGCCGGCCTTTTCTGACAAGCGTATCAATAAGCCGAGCCTGTAACCGATGATGATCGGGATTGTCGTGAATTTCTCCGAGCAACACGAAGCGGGCGTTCGCCAAAGCGTTTTCAAGCTCGCTGATCGTGACCGCTTCGAAATTCGAGTTCCAGATCGTACCGGCGAGGGGATGGTCCTGGAAATGTTGCGAAATCCAGCCGTCCTTCGCGGTCGCATGGCTTATCGGGAGAAAGGGCGCCATGACAACGCCCATGGTCAGAACAAGAAAGGTCCAGGCAGACAACGCAAGCCTCCGGATGACAGGTGACGCGGCAAGACATTAATCTTTAAAATCTACGTCGAGAGACCGCGACGTTGGCAGCCAGACGCCACGGTCGATCACTTTTCTGCCATCAAAAACCAGATAGCTGTTGGCTCCGTAATGACGGATCGCGCCAGTGGTCTGCCTGAGCGCGTCGATGTCGTTTCCTTCCACGACAAGCAGCGGGATGTCACCGCGATATCGAGCCATCCAGACCCGCGCCGTTCCTCGAACGCGCAACTGATCCGGCGGTGATGGCAAACCGGCGCGGTTCAGGGCCTGGGCCACCTGCGGCGTCGTTCCGACGAGGAGTATGGGCGCTTTTTCCGCCACCGCGCTCTTCACATCGCCCAACTGCCAGCTCCCCTCCAGCAAGCCAGCCGCGATGTCGCGTCCCACGTCTTTATACTCAGTTTGCGCGTCGGCTATGATGGCGACGGGATTCGGTGCAACGACGAGACTTCGGATGATCGGCGCGACTTCATCCATCGGCAACCGTCGAAAGAGACGATAATCCGGATCAATGCGCAGGGCCGTGATGCGTGCGGAAGATTTCAGTGTGTAATGCTTCTCCACCGCATCCAGGCGCACGAGTTGATGTTTAATTCCGGAGCTGGTTTGGATCTCGACCGGGACATTGAGCAGATAGGGCGGGTCCGGCTGCATCAGGGTGAAGCCGACAGTCCCGTCGCCACGCTCGACATCGCGTAGTATGAGCTGCGGCGCATCCGGGCGTTCGAGCCATTGCCGGAAGAAGGCGTCGAGGGGACGCCCCGCTGCACCCTCGAAGGCCTCGCGCAGATCACTCCAGGAAGCGACACGAAATTGCCGGTTCATCCAGAAGCGCTGGATCCCAGCACGAAATGCTTCGGAACCGATCTCGTCGCGAAGCATGAGAAACAGCATCGCGCCTTTGTTGTAGCCAATGACCTGAGAGGCTGTATGGCTGCGGGCCACGAAATCCTTGACGGGCCGCGCTTGCTCGGCCGGCAACATGGCGAAATCGGCGAGCCAGCGGCGCCGCATTTCGCGCGCTGCGGATTCGCCAGACTCTTCTGCAAGAGCATAGTCGGCCATGAAGGTGGTCAATGCTTCGGACCAGTTGCCGCGTTCATAGTCGACAGCCACCGCGTTACCCCACCATGCATGCAGCACCTCGTGAGCCAGCGAACGCTCCTGCATGAAGGGGAGAGGCAGGATACTCTGGTTGACATAAGCAAGCGTCGGGAAACCGAGACCCACCGGCATTGGGCTCGCCACCACATGGAACTCGCTGTGCGGATAGGGTCCGATCTCGGCCGAGAAAACATCGAGATAGTGCGCGACCTGGGTTCGGTAGCGGTCACCAAGTGCGGTGTCGACGGTGTTGGGAAAATAGGTCCGCAGCCGCAGAGGCCCATGCATCGTCTCGCCCACCACATAGGGCCCGGCGAACACCGGCAACTCCCACACTGGCTTTTCAAATACGAACCGCGCGATGGAGCGCCCTTCGGATTCCCGCTCCTCAACCAGCCGTCCCGGCGCAACCGCCCGCTGGCCGGCGGGAACGTCGATCGTCACGTCGTATGTGAAGGCATCACCTCCCGAATTTGTGCCGACCAACCGCACATAAGAGCCCTCAAGATCAGCGAAAGGCGCGAGTTCTCCGCTCTTTTGAACGGTGCCTAGAGCAGGCAGCACGGCAGCATACACGATTTCGACAGGGCGACCCGCCGGCAGAGGCCAGGTCTGTCCTGCCGGGTCCACGGTCTGCCCATCAATCTCAATCGTCTTCACTGCGAACCCGCGGTCGAGACCGAAGTGCTGCTCGGCGCTGATCGGAAGGCGCACACTCATCCGCACCTGCACCTCCCGGCTCGCCGGTTGAAGGGTTAACTGGACGATGTAATGCGGCTCTCCTGCGGCTCGGGCAGGCGCGAGCGAAATGGCAAGCCCAACAGCCAGCAACAGCAGCTGCGAAAGTATCGTCGTTCTGCCCGGCACCAGCATTTCTAAGTGTCCGTCTAAAAACTTCTTAAGTCAGTATGAATCTGTTGTGATTCAAGGGGTGCGGCCATGATTCGGAGGGGCCGCCGATGTGGACGCTAGAAAACCGCAAGCTCTATGATCGTAGTCATTTGCGTTATCCAAGCGATGTAACCGATGAGGAATGGGAGCTGATCAAGCCTCAGATTGAGCCCGCCAAGCGCGGCGGACGCAAGCGTGAAGTTGACGAGCGCGAGATCGTGAACGCCATCATGTACGTGCTCTCCACCGGCTGCCAATGGCGGGCGTTGCCGAAGGATTTTCCGCCGAGAAGCACGGTGTGGCATTATCTCGATTTGTGGAGCTACGATGGCACGCTGGAGCGCATCCATCATGAGCTTTACGTGAAATGCCGCGAGAAAGCAGGACGCGAAGCAAGTCCAACCGCTGGCATCGTCGATAGTCAAAGCGTGAAGAGCGCAGAAAAAGGGGGGACTCGATCAACCCGAATGGCTACGATGCAGGAAAGAAGATCAAGGGCAAGAAGCGGCATATTCTTGTAGATACCCTTGGTTTATTGCTTCACGTCATCGTTCATCCGGCGAATATTCAAGACCGTGATGGGGGCGTTCTGCTGCTTTCCACACTATTTGGGCTGTTCCCATTCCTGAAAAAGCTGTTCGCCGATGGGGGCTATCAGGGGCCGCAATTCGAGCAGGCAGTGGCGAAAATCCTTCCTGAGCTGCAAGTGGAAATCGTCAAACGCTCCGATCAAGCCGAAGGATTTGAGATCCTGCCGAAGCGATGGGTCGTGGAGCGAACCTTCGCCTGGCTTGGACGCTGCCGCAGGCTGGCCAAAGACTTCGAGAACATGACCAGGATCGCGCTAGCCTTCGTCAAGCTCGCCTCGATCCGCTTTATGTTAAGAAGACTTTGTAAAAACCCATGAACTTATTGGACGGACTCTAAGATTGCCTCATCACTTCGAAATTCAGCACACCTTGTTAAAGCAGGTGGGACTGTTGTCAGGCTAAGATTACTCACGAAGGCAATTACCGGCTGTACCATCGATGGCTTCACCCGTGATGCCGTGATTTCGGATCGAGGGAGAAAAAGCAATGCGGATTTGGCCCGTCGTGACCTGCTGTGCAATCCTCAGTTTTCCAGCGTTTGCGGAGTTGTCCAAGTCTGTCCTTAGCGCCGCGGAAACGCAGAAAGCAGGCTATCTCAAAACGTTGGAGGAGCTTGTGAACCTCGATTCGGGCTCCGATGACGGACCCGGACTGGCAAAGGTGCAGGACGTTCTCGTACAGCGGCTGCAGGACCTTGGCGCCACAATCCAAATTCGCGAGGTTCAGCCTTCTCCGGGCAAAGTCGTGATTGCCCGCTTCGAAGGAAAAGGTGAGCGCTCAATCTTGCTCATGGACCATTACGACACGGTGTTTGCGCCAGGAGAGGCGCAAAAACGACTCTTCAGGATCGAAGGAAGTCGAGCTTTCGGCCCAGGTGTCGCGGATGCGAAGGGCGGGCTCGCCATGATCTTGTATGCCTTGCAAATTCTGAAGGAGACGGACTTCCGCAACTATAGAACCATAACGGTGCTTCTCAACCCGGATGAGGAGCGCGGCTCGAACGGCTCGCGGGCCCAGATCATGCGCTTGGCGCCCGATCACGATTACGTCCTGTCGTACGAGCCTCCAGAGGAGGATCAGGTTACAGTCGCGACCAATGGCGTTGCATCCGTGCATTTGCGCGTGAAAGGAATTGCGGCGCATGCCGGCTCGGCGCCCGAAAAGGGTCGCAACGCCGCGATCGAACTGGCTCATCAGCTCCTGCAGTTGCAAAATCTGGGAGACGCCAAGAAGGGGACGACCGTCAACTGGACCGTTATCAGGGCCGGCGAGAAGATCAATGTCATTCCCGATGCAGCCGAGGCAACCGCCGACATGCGGCTTTCAGACATGAACGAGCTTGTCCGCGTTCAAACTGAGGGTGAGGCCATCGTCAGAAACAAGCTCGTTCCGGAGACAGAGGTTTCGTTCAATGTGGAGAACAGGCGGCCGCCGTTCAGCCGCAATGCGCCGAGCGAGAACCTCGCAGCCATCGCGACCCGCATTTATGGCGAATTAGATAAGACCCTCAAGACCGGTATGATGCGCTTTGGTACCGATGCCAGCTATGCCTGGAACCCGAACAATCCTCGCCCCGCGGTGCTTGAAACCATGGGCCTTGTTGGCAGCAAAATCCACACGTCTGCCGACGGAGGGGTTTGCGATTAACGCTGTTGGACCGGCGCTCGTCGCCAAGCACGTGCTGCCGCTGCTGCCACGCGAGGGCAAAGCCGTGTTCGCAGCGCTATCCGCCCGCGTCGGCAGCATCTCAGACAACCGCCTCGGAGGCTGGTACGGTTACCGCGCCTCAAAGGCCGCTTTGAACCAGCTCATCCGCGCGCTCAGTATCGAGCTTGCCCGCCAGCGCAAGGATGCGATCTGCGTCGGCCTGCATCCCGGAACAGTCGACAGCGCGTTGTCCCGCCCCTTTCAGTCCAGCGTGGGACGGCTCTTCACCCCAATGTTCGCGGCGGAACGCTTGCTCACCGTCATCGATGGTCTCGACGTGCCGCAAAGCGGTCAGCTTCTCGCATGGGATGGAAGCACGATTGCGCCGTGAGTGCCAATCAGGTTACAGCGTGATTAGCGCTAATCGCTGCCGGCATCCTCGCCTTCGGCATCTAGGCCAACCGGCCGTATGGTGCGATGACAGTCGCGATAGCAGACTTTGATACGATCGGCATCACTGCCGAGACAGCACGTTAAACGTAGCGCAACGTGCGCATTTGAAATCGGCATAAGAATCGGCGTAGCGCGTGAAAATACTGGTTGCGCCTGCCCGAAGCAGGCGGCCGTGCAAACCCATCAAATCTCGGGGGCGGCCAACTGCGGAGCGCCGGCTAGGCCGTGGGACAAGGCTTGAGCCGATCGGCACCGCATGTCGGAAGTCGAGCGGGAATTTGGAAGACCGGCGCAATGAGGGAGAGATCAATGGCAAAGACAAAATCGGCTAAACCTGCAGTCGCAGCTAAGACCGCGGCCCCGGCCAAAGCATCCGCCGCAGGCAAGGCAGCCGCAAAACCCGTGAAGGTGGAGCTTGTCACGCTTCGCCAGCTCGCAACCTCGATTGGCGAAGCGCATGGGATTTCGACGAAGCAGGCGAACGAGGTGCTGGCCGGTACCGTCGCTTTGATCGGCGAGCACCTTAAGAAGGGCGCGCGGATCCGCATTGCCGGGCTCGGAACCCTTGAGGTGCGCAAGCGCTCCGCACGCATGGGACGCAACCCCGCTACGGGCGAAGCGATCGAGATCAAGGCGAGCAAGAAAGTGGCGTTCCGCGCCGCGAAGGATCTCAGCGAGGCGGTTTAGGCCGCGCATTGGTTTGGACTTGCGGAGGCGTCGTCGCTTCAACCGTGCTGGTCGAGAAACCGGCGGCAAGCTTGGAAATCCTGCGCGTAGCCGGCAGGCAGCGGCAGCTTCTTCGTCTTGGCAAGCTTCTCCGCGTAAGCGACCATGCGGGCGGTCGGAGCGGTGCGCACGGCCGCGGAAGTTTCCGGAGCGCTTCTCGCTTGAACAGCCTTGGCCCTGCGGGGTCGCTTGGGTTTGGTCGAAGCCGCCTTGCGGCCGGAGGGTTTCGCCATTACGGTTTCATCCTTTGCCGCAGCTGCCTGGCGCGAACGCCGATTTCGAGGCTCCCGCTTGGCAGGCGCGGCCGAGATGTTCACGGTGCCGCGCTCGCGCTGCAGCAGCACGCCGATCAGCTTTTCCGCCTCGCCAGCGATGGCGTCGATCACCCGGCGATGGTCGGCCTTGCCGGTCACCACGTCATCGAGCTGCATCTCCCATTCGGCGGTTGTCCCCGGATCGACGAGTGCAGGCGCCGCGTCGCGCAACACTTCGAACAATTGCAGACCGGCGCTGGTCGGTACCACCCATTTGCCGTCGGCCGCGAGCAGGTTCTGCTTCTTCAGGCCCTTGATGATCTCGGCGCGCGTCGCCGGCGTGCCGATGCCCTTCGCCTCTTTCAGCCGTTCGCGCACCGCCGGGTTTGCCACGAAGCGCCACGCGTTTTGCATGGCGTCGATCAGCGTGCCTTCGTTGTAGCGCGGCGGAGCCTGTGTGCGCTTGGCGTCGATGCGCGGTTCGGTAAGCCGGGCCATTTCGCCGTCGGTGAGCGGCGGCAGGGTCTGCTCCGTTTCATCGCTGGCGGCGTCCGGCTCGTTGGCGCTGTAGACCGCCTTCCAGCCCTGCACCAGCGGAATGCGCCCCACCGCCCGGAATTCGGCGGCATCCCCTGGCGGCGCAGGCACGCACAGGGTGACGGCCGTCTGGCGGTATTCGTAGTCCGGCATGACCGCGGCGAGATAGGATCGGCAAATGATGGCGAACAGCCGCTTCTCGTCGTCGCTGAGCCGCGCCAGCCGCTTCTCCAGATCATCGTCGAGGACATTGACGTTCGGGACCACGGCATGATGCGACACGCCCTCCAGCGCACGGTCGCAAAAATGGCCGGACTTGCCTTTCCGGATCACCGGCTTGGACAGATCGAGATGAGCGAAGCCGCGCAGCCCAGTCAGCGCGGCGGTGATGGCCGGCACGTCCGCGATCTGGTTCTCACTCAGATAGCGGGCCTCGGCGCGCGGATAGGTGATCAGCTTCTTGCCGTCGCCGTCGTAGAGTTCCTGGGCGATGGCGAGCGTCTTGTCCGCCGTCCAGCCCCAGCGCTGGCCGCAGGTCTTTTGCAGCGACGGCAGGTCGAACAGCTTCGGCGGCCCCTGCCGGCAATGCTCGACCTTGACGCCGAGCGGGCCGCGATAGCCATCAGCCGCGCGGGCTATGGCCTCGGCGCGGGAGCGGTCCTTGATGCGCTGCTTTGCAGGCGGAGCGTGGCGCATGGCGAAACTGCCGCCCGCCACCTGCGCCTGCGCGACGACCTCGAAATAGTCCTCGGGCCGGAAATTGCGGATTTCCAACTCGCGCAGGCAGACGATGCCGAGCGTTGGCGTCTTCACCCGCCCGATGCCGATGACGCCGCGCGCGCCGGGCGCCAAAAGCGTCTTCGTCGCGGTGCGCGTCAGCGACAGGTTGAAGATTTGATCGGCCTGCTGGCGCGCGACCGCCGCCTCGTAGAGGGGGCGCATCTCGCGGTTGGGCTTCAGTGTTGCGAACGCCTGGCGCAGCGTTTTGGGGTCTTGCGCGGTGAACAGCGCGCGCTGCACGCTGCCGCGATAGCGCAGATGTTCCAGGATTTCCTGGCCGATCAGCTGGCCCTCGCGGTCGCAGTCGGTGGCGATGATCACCATCTCGCAGGATTTCAACGCCGCCGCGATGGCCTTCAGCTTGGCGGACTTGTTGCCGCCGGTCGCGGGCCGGGTGGGGTAGAGGCCGTCCGGCTTTAAGAGCGTACAGGACCAGCGTTTCCAGGCCGGATCGATCTCGTCGGGTTCGGCGAGACGCAGCAGGTGGCCCTCAGCGGGCAGGATCTTCCCGTAACGGCTGCCAAGCGCCGCCGCCAAATCCTTAGCCTGGCTGGTTTTTTCGGTGATGATCAGCGTTGCCATAACCCGCCGCGAGGGATGATTCCGGTGGCGGCAGCGTAACGTCTAAAGCGGGGCGTTTAAAGCCTCTGGCACGGAGTCCACAAACCACCAGCGGCGCGGCGCTAAGTTTCTGCCGAATTGATGTATCGTAGCGGCGTCATTTCTGAACGGAATCGAACTGCATGACTATCGCAGCGTTTCGAAAGCGCGCAGCAGGCATTTTATTGATGGCGTTGGGAGCTGTGGCTCTGTTTGTGCCTTTGGCGGCAGGACGATGGTCGCTCTCGCTTCTCGCGGTTCCTCTGTTCGCATTGAGTGTCGTCCAGGCGTATGCGGCCTTGACTTCGCCGCAGCGGGGCACGGCGAGCGTCTACCTGCCAAGCCTGCTCACGATGCTCGCGGGACTCCTTCTGTTCTTCAGTTCCGCCCTCGTGGTCAATGGGCTATTGCTTCTTCTCATCGGTATTTTAGTAATCGGCGGTTTCAGCAAAATCCTGACTGCCTGGCGCTCGGATCCTTCCTCTCGCTCCGCAATAGCCATCAACGGCCTCATCGATATCTCCTGTGCGGCGCTTCTCTGGTCCCTCAGCGGGCTCATTCGCATGGAGCAGGCGATCGGCATAGCCACCGGGGCATATATCGCCGCTGCCGGGTGGCGCATGCTGGCGGCGCCGATGGAAGCGGCAAAGCCGGAAGACGCCGCCGCGGCATCCACCTCGCACCCCGACATCAAGCTTGGGTTGCCGCCGAGCGAAACCTTTGCCCGCCTGCGCGCCGAGGCACAAAGCGGGGCGCGGACGGTGCTCGCCTCCGATTTCACATGGATGCTGACGCTTGCGGTCGTTTTCTTCGCGATCCACCTCGGCCGGATGCCGATATCGGACACCGTGCTCGGCATTAGCTCGCCTTTCATCGCCACTGCAGGCGATCTCTTCATGGCCACGGTTTTGGGACTGCTTCTCGTGCTGCCTGCAACCTTCCTGTGGAGACGGGCGACAAGGCCGGTCGAGCGTTTGGCGTGGTCGCTTCGCCTCGACCCCAAGCCAGGAATTACGCCCAATCCCGCGGCAGACTGGCTGATCGGCCGCTGGCTCGAAGGGCGCTTCAATTTCGATCTGCGTCTCGACGCAGCGCGCAATTCGCTTCGGGCTGTTTTTATCCTCGTCCTGGGGCTGGGTCTGCCCATCACCGCGTTCTTCGTCGCCTTCAATCCAGCCTGGGGTTTCAGCTGGTATTTCAATACGGAAAGCTGGGCGACCGGGGTTTATCAGAAGCTGACGGAAGCGCGGGTCGATGAGTGGCGCGCCGCCATGACCGGCGCGGTCCGCCGCACCTATGGCAACGATTCCGACTCGTTGTTCGGAATCCATCCGAGCGGCGTGGAAGGCTCTCGGGATTTCAGCTTTCTTGTCATCGGCGATCCGGGAGAAGGCGATGCGTCGCAATATTCGTTGATCTCGCGCTATCTGGACCTCGGACGCCGCGATGACCTGAAGTTCCTTGTCGTCTCCTCCGACGTCATTTATCCGGCAGGCGCCATCGAGGATTACGAACGCAACTTTTATCTGCCCTTCCAGGGCTTCGCCAAGCCGGTCTATGCCATTCCCGGAAATCACGACTGGTACGATGCGCTGGAAGGTTTCAACGCAAACTTCCTGGAGCCGAAGGCAGCCCGCGCAGCGATAGAAGCGCGCGTCGAAGCCGACCTTGGGCTGACCAGCACCAATACCCGCCGAATGGACCGGCTCGTGGCCGAGGCGGCGCGACTGCGCGGCCTGTACGGCGTCGACGTCGCTCATCAACGCGCGCACGTTCTTCGAATTGCAGACGCAAGACTTCGCACTGCTGGCGATCGACACCGGTATCCTGCGCAGCGTCGACGAACGGCAGTGGGCGTGGCTCGAACGCGCGCTCGATCGAAGCCGGGGAAAGTTTACTATGGCGATCGTTGGCCATCCCGCGCTTTGCGGGCGGTCACGATACTCCTCCGGTGGCAGAGGGCGGGGACGTGTCCGACGCGTCAGGCAACTTTGCAGCGCTCTATCGCCTCCTGGCGAGCCGCAATGTGAAAATCGCCATGGCCGGCGACACCCATGACTTTGAGTATTACAAAGAAAAAGTCGGCGGCGACGGCCCGGCGCGCACGATGCACCACTTCGTCAATGGCGGCGGCGGCGCTTACCTCAGCATCGGCACGGCCCTCGACTTTCCGAAACAGCCAGACGTTGCCGACTGGGCCTTCTATCCGCGCACAGACCAGCTTCGCTCGAAGATGGAAGCGGAGATGCCGCTGTGGAAGGAGCCGTTCTGGCGTTGGATCACATGGTTCAACGCCTGGCCCGTCAGTGTCGAGGCGCTCTCCGGCGTCTTCGACTTTAACCACGCGCCCTTCTTTCAGAGCTTCATGGAGGTGCGCGTCGAGAGATCGAAAAGGCGCGTCGCCCTTATTCTCCACGGGGTCCAGGGCCCGCTGCACTGGCGGGACTTGCAAATCGGAGGCGGCGTCTTGCCGCCAAATGCGACGCTTGACGACCCGGTTGAGTTCCTGGTGTCAATGGATCGCGACTAAGCGGGCACTCCCGTTTCACTTCGGCGGATACAACAAGCTGCACCACTGGCCATATCCCCAGAGGATTTCTCCCTCCGCGTTGGACACTCCAGAAAAGAAGAAGTTCTTTTTGACGGCTTCCTCATCCGCGCCCGGTCCCGGTTGCGCCAGCTCGCCAGCCCGCGTCATCGCCTGAACTGAAGAAAAGACAGAGAAGTGAGTGTCCAAGAAGCGGCGGCAGCCGTCTGCGCCAGCAGACAATATCCGGCGAAGCAGACCTTTCTCTTCTATAGAGTTGTTCGCGGCTGGCTCCACGCCGCCTCTCAAGATCGTCTTCAGCCGCTTCAAATCGCCGGGCGGGTCGAGGCCGTCCACTGGTTCCGGGAAGATGGCAGGCTTCTCGTTCTCGCGGAAAAGCACTCGGCGGCCCACATGCGCGTAGGGCGCCATTTTCCACTCCGTCAGAGGCACATCAAGCGTCACGGGAAAACCCGTGCTGTCAAGCGGCAGGGTTGGAACGACGTCGCGTTCATCTTCGAACCGCCATAAGTCAGCTGTCGCGTTGGCAGCCTTCGCTGCACCTTCCTGTGAGAGCGACTTGGGGGCGGCGAATGTGTAAACCGTGGTTTGGGGGGCGTGCTCAAAGAACTCCGGCATGTCCAGCGAAGCCAGCGTGGCCAATGCGCCGCCTTTGCTATGTCCTGTGAGGAGGAGTTGCTGGTTTGCGCCCATTGCAGCGATGAAGGATCGGAACTTGCTGCAAGCTTCGGCCGCTCCGGGTCCGCAGTCGATCTTCAGATGCTCTTTGAGCTCCTGCCATGAGTGGTCGAAACCAGCATGCCGGTCACGCTCGTCTGCGAACGCGACGACATTGTTTGCCCAATCCCTGAGATAGCTTTCAAAGGCCTTCAGAACAGCGATATTGAAGGTTTCGATCACCTCTTTGATGAGGCCGTTATGGCTTGCCTTACCGGGCGATATGGGCAGCGTCAGCGTACCTCTGAAGGCAAGAATAACCCCATTCCTTGCGCGGATCAGAAGATAGGCGTTCTGGGGTTTCGCCGGGCTGAAATAAGCTTCGACATTCGCGTCTTCGACTTTCAACGCCGCGAGGCGACTGGGGTCTGCTTCGACTGCCGCCATCAGGCAGTCAAGCGCCCGCTGGCGGCCCTTATCCGCAAGCCTTTCGCCGTCGCTATCAATGGCGCCAACGGCGTAGGCGCAATAGGATGCAGTCGCGAGAACGTAGGCGCGGTTGAGATCAGGCCCGGACGCAGCCGCGTTCGTCGCTGAATTTGCCGGTTGGCTGGCAAGGACAGCCAGAATTCCACAAATCCAGGAAAAGGGCTTCCGCATAAGATCTCCTGACGCCAGTTATTTTGACGAATAGCAGTTCCTTTGTCTGATAACGAGGACGGCCTCGCCAAGCCCAATCTTTGCTTCAATACAAATCCAATGGCCAGCGCAGCTGCGGGAGCGCCACGCAGCGGCACAGACCACGAGCGAGCAGATCCAGCCTTTGTCTGGCGCGAGAGCAATTGAATTCGCAAAAGGCGGTTTAAAGGATAGCGCGCGGCCGCGGAGACAGGCTTTTGACGTGGTGATCCGGACCACGCGCACTGTCGCCGAATAGCGGAGGGCGTGTCGCGTCTGCCTTCAAAAGCCGGTGAGAACGCTTTTTCCGATGGCCTTCCCGCTTTCCTGATGAGCATGGGCACGCCGGAGATTGGCTGCATTGATGGGGCCGAAGTCCTCCTTCATCGTATGGCGCAAGACGCCATCGTCGAAAAGAGCGGCCGCCTTGTTCAGCAAATTATGCTGCTCGATCATGTCGTTGGTTTCGAACACGGGTCTCGTAAACATGAACTCCCAATGGACTCGACACGCTCTTGCGTTTGAAGGGCACGATATCGAGCTGCTTCGGGTCGTCGATGACCGCCACATGGCCTTCAGGAGAGATGGCCTCAGCGATCGCGGGCCAATGATGCTCGGTCGCGGTCAGGCTTGCCACCAGATCAACGGTCGCAAATCCGGCATCGACCAGCGCCTCGTTCAGGGGCTGTCGATGGTCGATGACAAGGTGGGCGCCCATATCGCCTGCCCAGGCCCGGCTTTCGGGACGCGATGCGGTGGCGATGACCGTCAGCCCCGTCAATTGGCGCGCAAGCTGAATGAGAATAGAGCCAACGCCGCCTGCGCCGTTGATGACAAGCAGCGTTCGTCCCGCTGATTTGTCCCCGACTGGGATGCCAATTCTATGAAACAACAGTTCCCATGCCGTGATCGTGGTCAGCGGCATCGCCGCCGCCTGGGGAAACGTCAGCGACGCAGGCTTCCGGCCCACAATGCGTTCATCCACAACGTGAAACTCGGCGTCGGTCCCCTGGCGCGCGATGGAGCCTGAGTAGTAAACCTCGTCTCCCGGCTTGAAGAGCGAGGCGTTCGATCCAACAGCCTCAATCACGCCCGCAGCATCGAAACCGAGAACTCGCACTTCGCCCTGGGGCGGCGCAACCTTCGCCCGCACCTTGACATCGACCGGGTTCACCGACACGGCCTTGACCCGCACAAGCACATCACGAGGGTTTGGCGTTGGATCGGGAAGGTCGATATCGATGAGGGCTTCCGGATCGGTTATCGGAAGCGATTTGCGATAGCCAACTGCACGCATGGATTATCTGCCTCCTGCCAATAAATCGATTGTCTTGCTCTCTTCGTTGTTCGCCACCGCACCCACCGTTCTCAGAGCGTAGGGAGCGTCCGTGGTCTTGGCCCTCTTGGAAAGACGCGGTCGATCGAAGCGATCTCCTCATCGCTCAAGACGAGGTCGGCCGCGCCTGCGTTTTCCGCCGTGTGCTGCGGGTTTGATGCCTTGGGGATCGCAAACACCGCCGGATGCCTGACAAGGAACGCGAGCGCGACCTGACGCGGCGTTGCATCATGAGCCTCGGCAATCTCGGCCAACACCCGGCCGCCCTGGGTGTGGGGGCCTGGAAAATCGTCATGGCCGAAAGGGCTATACGCTGTCACCGCCAAGCCGTGACGGATACACCAGGGAAGCACCGCATGTTCAATGGCCCGCTGCTCCAGGTGATAAAGAACCTGATCGCAGGCGATCTCTTCGCCCGCCCGTCCGCGATGCCGTAAGCCTCATCGAGATCATCGGCGTCGAAGTTGCTGACACCCCAGGATAGGATTTTGCCCTCTCGTTCCAGGTCCTGAAACCCCGCAATCGTCTCTTCCAGCGGAAAAGGGCCGCGCCAGTGAAGAAGGTAGCAATCGAGCCGGTCCGTTCCGAGGCGCCGGAGCGATCGCTCGCAGGCTCGCCTTGTTCCCTGCCGTGATGCGTTGTGGGGGAGCACCTTGGAAACCAGGAACGCCTCGTCCCTGCGCTCGCGGATGGCGTCTCTAATGACAAGTTCGGCATCCCCATACATCTCGGCTGTATCGATATGGTTCATGCCGTGATCGAGGCCGGTCTGAAGCGCCCTGATCGCCGTGTCTCGGTCAGCGAGGTCGATATACCAGGTGCCCATCCCAATCACGGAAACCTGCTGGCCCGTTGAACCAAACTGGCGATATTCCATGGCTATCTCCACTCCGAAACTATGGACTGGTGCGCGAGATCTTCGAGCCTGGGAGTTCGGCGACGCCCCTGAAGCGTCACGCAGCCGTAGATCCTGGTTCTCTCGCTGTTTCCCGGTTCAAAAGCTTGTCCAGAAACAACCAGGCAACCCCCTCCGAGGATTTTGGGTTCTGCCCGGTCACGAGATTCCCGTCTATGCGCACATAAGGCTGCCAGTTGTCACCCTTGGAGTAGTTGCCGCCGTTCTCCTTCAGCATATCCTCGACAAGGAAAGGAACGGCCTCGGTTAGCCCGACGGCGGCTTCTTCTGAATTCGAAAAGCCCGTCACGGATTTCCCTTGGATGAGAGGCGCGCCGTCCGGTCCTTTGGTGTGGCGGAACACAGCCGGACCATGGCAAACCGCACCCACGGGCTTGCCAGCCGCAAAATGGGTTTCGATGATCTTGATCGAGTGCGGATCCTCGGAGAGGTCCCAGAGCGGGCCGTGTCCACCTGGATAGAAAACAGCGCCGTAATCGCTTGGATTTATCGTTGAAAGCTGTGCGGTATTCTCGAAGGCCTCAAGGGCCTCTTTGTCCTTGAAAAACCGCCTGGTGGAATCCGTCTGCGCCTGAGGGTCTTCGCTTCTGGGGTCGATGGGTGGTCGGCCGCCCTTTGGAGACGCCAGCACCACCTTAACGCCCTCATCCCTGAAGATGTAATAGGGGGTGGCGAATTCCTCGAGCCAAAGACCGGTCGGTTTGCCGGTGTCGCCGAGGCGATCATGGGAGGTTAGAACCATAAGAATGCTCATACAGGCCTCCTGACATAAGAACGTGATCCATTGAGCGAAGCGGGAGCTTCTTCAAACGACCTTCACATCCGCAAACATATGGGGGTCGATGGCGGTTGGCTTAATGGGCGCCACGCCAATCCGAAGACATCGAGTTTGGGCAAGGGGAGCGAGCCAGGGAGCAGGGCGTTTTGGTTTTCGCCTTTACTCCTCGCACCGCGCCCCGCCCCCCATCTTAACGTCAACGCCGCGCAATGCGCCGGCGAGACCCTTGCGTCCTGAAGGAGCATCCATGAAGCTTTACGTTATGCCCGGCAGCTGTGCCCTTGCCTGCCACATTGCTCTCGAATGGGCCGATGCGTCCTATGAGCTCGAAGTCCTGACGCACGATGCGCTGCGAAGCGAACAGTTTTTAGCGGTGAATCCGAAGGCCAAAGTCCCCGCGTTGGTGCTGGACAAGAACGACGTCATCACCGAGGCCCAGGCCGTTCTCCTCTTGATCGCCGATCTCTTCCCTGATGCGGGCCTTGCGCCCCCTGCTTCGGACTTGGTGCGTCGCGCGAAACTCAATGAAACTTTGAGCGAGCTCACCAGCGAGGTGCACCCCGCATTCGGGCCTCTGTTCGCGCCCTCCCGCTACGCAGCCGAACCCAGCTGTGAGGAGGCGGTGAAAAGGGCAGCACTCGCGCGGGTCGACGCATGTTTCGTCCGGCTCAATGCGGCTTTGGAGGGAAAAGACTGGCTTCTAGGCGAGCGCAGTATCGCGGATCCCTATCTTTACGTCCTTTCCCGCTGGCTGAAGATGACGCCCAAACCGGTTGAGAGCTATCCGGCGATCGCACGTCACTATGCGCGCATGGCCTCAGACCCCTATGTGTGCAGGGCGCTTGAGGCAGAGGGGCTTGACGCATAGCCGGCGCTTTGGAGCCGCCATATCGAGGGAGACATGCATGTGCGGGCGTTTCACGCAAGCTGTTCACCTGGTCGGAGCTTGTGGCGCTTTATAACCTCACGAATGAGGCCATTCCGAACCTGAAAGCGTCCTGGAATATCGCGCCGACACAGGATGTGGGCGTCATCGTGCCGGAGGAAGACGGTCGCATTTACAAGACGATGCGCTGGGGCCTCGTGCCGATGTGGGCGAAAGACATCAAAATCGGCAATCAGGCGATCAATGCGCGCATCGAAAGCGCGGCGACGAAACCGCTCTTTCGCGGCGCTTGGACGTCGCGGCGTTGCCTTATCCCGGCCTCCGGCTTCTATGAATGGCGGAGCCTTGACGTGCCCGGCAAGGCGAAACCGAGCAAGTTGCCCTTCTACATCTCACGGCGGGACGGTCTGCCTTTGACCTTCGCGGGGCTCTGGGAGAAGTGGAAAGACGGCATGCTGTCCTGCACGATCCTGACCTGCGAAGCCTGTGACGGCATTCGGGACCTGCACACCCGCATGCCCGTGATGCTCGCGAAGGAAGGCTTTGGGCCTTGGCTTGCGGGTGAAAATCCGACCCTGGACCCCTGTCTCAATGAGGCGGTGACAGTTACCCCCGTTTCACCAAAGATGAACTCGCCGAAATATAACGAGCCTGATTGCATTGAGCCTCTCGTCGCTTAGCGAAGCTATGCGATCACAATGAAACGGGAATTGCCCTCAAGCCGAGCAAGCGGAGGATCAGTTGACCCCACCTCCAAAGGATTCCACCTGTGATGGCCAATCCGATCGTGACGGTATTTGGGGGAACGGGATTTCTGGGGCGGCGCCTCGTACGCCATCTTACCAGTCAAGGCTTTTCGGCCAGGATTGCATCGAGACATCCCGAGGGCGAGGGCATACGTGCGGATATTCGAGACGAAGGCGCGGTTGATGCAGCGATCGCCGGCGCCTATGGCGTGGTGAATGCCGTCAGCCTCTATCGCGAAGGCGGAACCGAGACCTTCCAAGCGCTGCATGTGAAAGGAGCCGAGCAACTCGCAAGCCAGGCGAAACGAGCGGGCGTTGAACGGTTCATCCATGTCTCGGGGATCGGAGCCGATCAGAACTCCCGCTCATCCTACATCCGCAGCCGGGGTGAAGGCGAACTGGCGGTACGAGCTGCCTTTGCCAATGCCACCATCGTTCGCCCGGCCGTGATGTTTGGGGACGACGATGCTTTTCTCAATACCATCGTTAAGCTTCTGAGGCGGCTCCCTGCGTATCCGCTCTTCGGGCGGGCCTGGCACGACTACAGCCAGTCTTTGTAGAGGATGTGGCCGAGGCGATCGCGCGGGCCCTCAATCCCAATGCGCCGAACACCTGCGAACTCGGCGGCCCTCAAAGTGTACACGTACAGGGAGCTTTTGGCCGAGATAGCTGCGCGGCTTGGGAAACGCCCCATCTTGGTCCCTGTGCCGTTCACCCTATGGCATTTGCTCGCGCGGATCCCCGGGGCTCCAATCAGTCGCAACCAAATTGAACTCATGGAAGCCGACACGGTCGCTTCCCCGGAGGTGCCTGGGTTCGACGCCTTCGGCATGGCGCCACAGCCTATCGCACATACGCTCGAGAAGATCATTGTCGCAGCTTAACGGCCAGGCCACTGGCCCAGGCCGGGCAGCCAATTGAAATCCGAATGAGCGCCAGCTCAAGTTTACAAAACTTTACAGTCGTCGCATTTCCGGGAAACAAAAGCCCCTCATCTTCCCACTGTGCATAGGTTCAACAGCGAGGGAGATCGCTATGACAATGGAAACACAAACCCTACAGCCGCAACGGCGTTGGGGAAGACTGCTCCTGGCGGCGGCGCTTCTTGTCGGACTTGGAGGGGTTGGAGGCTTCGCTCTCGGCGCGCACAAGGCCTCATCCTTCTTCTGGCATGCGATGGCGCCGGGCAAACTCACGCCGGAAGAAACCGCGTCCATGGTGGAGCGGAAGGTGAACCACGTGCTCTCGAATGTGGACGCGACCGACGAGCAGAAAGCAAAGGTGACCGCGATCGCAAAAGCGGCTGTCGCCGACCTGACCAAGCTTGGCTTCACGCCTGGTGAAGGCCGTTCGAAGTTCGTTCAGCTCTTCCGAGCGGATAAGATCGAACCCGAGGCCATCGAGGCTCTTCGGGCTGAGCAAAGCACAAAATGGGACGCGGCGACGAAGCGGATCGCGCAAGCAGTCGCCGAGGCGGCCCAGGTGTTAAGGCCCGAGCAGCGCCGCGAACTGACCGAACCATGGCTGCGCCGGTTTTCGAGCTAGATTTTAGGCGCATTGCTGGGCATGGATGGTCTGAATCCAATGTATGGGGCGCCCGTGCCCAGCATTCTTCTCATCGACGACGACATCCGGCTCGCCTCCATGGTCGCGGACTATTTGCGCGACCATCAGTTCGATGTGTCGCACGCCGCAACGGGCGCCGCGGCGCTCGCCGCGGTCAAGCGACACAGGTTTGATCTGATCCTCCTCGATCTCATGCTGCCTGACACGGATGGCCTCACCCTCTTTCGGGAGCTGTCTGCCTCTCGGGCAACGCCGGTCATCATGCTCACGGCGCGCGGCGATCCGATGGATAAGGTTGTCGGGCTCGAGATCGGCGCTGAGGATTATGTCGCGAAACCTTTTGAGCCGCGCGAGCTTTTGGCGCGTATCCGGGTGGTGCTTCGGCGCGGGGCCATAACGTCTTCCGATATCCTCCGTTTTGGGCGTCTCGAAATCGACCGGAGCAGCCGCATCGTGCGGATCGGCGATGAAGAGAAGCCGCTCACGAGCTATCAGTTCGATCTTCTCAACGCCATGGCGGAACGCGCCGGCCGCGTTTTGTCTCGCGAAATGCTCGCAGAACTCGTCCGCGGCAGCGAGGAGTACGACCCCGCGTTCGACCGCTCGATCGACGTTCATATCGCACGCCTGCGCGCCGTCCTCGAAGACGACCCGAAAAGCCCGCGCCGAATCTTGACCGTGCGCGGCGCCGGTTACGTGTTCGCAAAGGCGCAAAGCTGATGAGACGGTTTTATCTTCGGATTTACCTCGCGCTCTTTGGGAGCCTCGCCGTTTTCGCCGTGCTGGCGGGGATGACGGCCGGACTGCTCCGCCTGTTCGACGACCGTCCCGCCCGATCCTGGCCGGAGGCGACCACCGACATAGCCGAGCGCCTCCTGCCGCCCGACCGCGATCGCGGTTCGCTTGCCTCCGAACTCGCCTTCTGGAGCGAGCGAAGCGGCTTTGACCTTGCCTTGCTGTCGCCTGCCGGGGAAATGATCGCCAAAGCAGGCGGCACACACGACATCACCCCAGCGATCCTGACCCACGAGCATCGTGGCCGGATATGGCATGCGCCGGGAGGCGTCTTTGGTCTCACCTTGAAAGACGGCCGCAGACTGATTGCCGTCCCGCAGGAACGGCGCTTTGACTTCGTTCACGGCTTGCGTTTTCCGGCAGCTTTGTTCGGGCTGGCGCTCGCCATCGCCATCGGCTTCTATCCCCTGATACGCCAGCTCACGCGCCGCCTCGAACAGCTGGAGGCCGGGGTCGCGAAATTTGGCGAAGGCGATCTCGGCGCGCGCGTTCCGGTAAAGGGCAAGGACGAGATCGCGCAGCTTGCCGCGACGTTCAACGCCTCGGCTGATCGCATTGAAAGCCTCATGAACGCCCATAAGCATCTTCTCGCCCATGCCAGCCACGAGCTGCGCTCGCCTCTGTCGCGGCTCCGCATGGCCATCGAGCGGCTAAAGGGAAATCCATCCGATGACGCTGCCCAAAGCGAGGTGGCTCGCAACATCGGCGAGCTTGATACGCTCGTGGAGGAGATTTTGCTCGCGTCCCGGCTTCAAGCGGCTGAGCTCATCAAGGAGCCGATCGATCTCGCCGGCCTTTTAGCCGAGGAATGCGCGGCCTATGGCGCCGAGGTGACGGTCGCTGATCATGGGGGCACGCCCATGATCGAGGGCGACCCGCGCCTTCTGAAGCGCCTGTTTCGGAACCTCCTCCAAAACGCGGCGGTGCATGGGGGCCCGGAGGCGCCAGAGGTGACGATCCTTTCGGGGAAGAATGACATCCGCGTTTCGGTTTGCGATCGTGGCCCCGGTGTGCCCGAAGGCGACCGGGACAAGGTCTTCGAGCCATTCTACCAAGGCCGCGCCTCGGCAGGCGGCGCAGGCCTCGGCCTCACCCTTGTCCGGCAAATCGCCGAGCGGCATGGCGGAAGCGTCCGATGTCTTCCCCGCGAAGGCGGCGGCGCTTGTTTCGAGGTTCGCCTCCCATTGGTCATCGTCACCGGTCAGGGCTAAGAAAGGGAGTCTTCCTTCATCTGCGCCGGCCGTTTGGGCGGCGCTTTTCATTTTTGGGCCTAAGCGGGCGGTGTCTTTTGCGGGTTAGCGGCCGAGCCCTGGCGATTTGAACGAAACAGGTGGCCCGCTAAAGGTGCTGTGGCTTTGGGAGCGGCTAAGTCCAGCTCAGGGATCCGAAGAAAAGCGCGCCACAGTCCTCAACTGTAGGTCAAACCTTGGGCTTGTTTGAGCGGCACCCCAAGTGCAAGAGATGAAGATCGCGACCTTTAACGTGAATGGCATCAACGGGCGGTTGCCGGTGCTCTTGCGCTGGCTGGAGTTGTCAACGCCAGACGTGGTTTGCCTGCAGGAACTGAAGGCGCCTCAGGACAAGTTTCCTCAGGCCGCGCTGGCGAAGCTCGGCTATGGAGCGATCTGGCATGGACAAAAAAGCTGGAATGGAGTTGCGATTCTCGCGCGGGGCGCTGACCCTATTGAGACACGTCGCGTTCTTCCCGGAGAACCCGACGACACCCACAGCAGGTATATCGAGGCGACCGTTCGCGGCATCATCGTCGGCTGCCTCTACCTCCCGAACGGCAACCCAGCTCCCGGACCCAAATTCGACTACAAATTACGCTGGTTCGAAAGGCTGATCGTTCACGCAAGCGAACTGCTGTCCCTGAATGCGCCTGTCGCGCTCGCCGGCGACTACAATGTGATGCCGGCCGACCTTGACGTCTATAAGCCTGAGCGATGGGTGGACGATGCGCTTTTCCGTCCCGAGGTCAGGAGCGCTTTTCACCGTCTCCTCGAACAAGGCTGGACGGATGCCTTGCGCAAGCTGCATCCCACCGAACGCATCTACACCTTTTGGGACTATTTCCGAAACGCGTGGGGCCGGGATGCAGGGCTGCGTATCGATCACCTCATGCTGAGCCCCGCTTTGGCCAAACGCCTTCTTGCCGCCGGTGTCGACCGGGACGTACGAGGCTGGGAAAAGGCGAGCGATCATGCGCCCGCATGGATCGAAGTCGCTGACGCTCGTGAAAACAGACGGCCGACGCGGTGACCAAGCCCCTTCTCGTTATTGACGGCGACTCGTTTGCCCATCGCGCCTATCACGCGGTGCCGAAAACCATTCGAAGAGCTGGCAACAAAGGCGCTGGCGCAATCGTCGGCTTTGCCAACTTCTTGTTGAGGCTCTATGAAAGCGAACGGCCTCGCGCCGTCCTGGTCGGCTGGGACACGCTCGATGCCCCGACTTACCGGCACAAAGCGCTCGAGGGCTATCAAGCCGGCCGCCGGTTCGATGATGACTTGATTGATCAGCTGGCCGTGCTGCCTGACTTCGTGGCGACTGATTACTTTGCGTGTGACTTCTGGATTAGCGCTGTCTGAGTTGTGCGTAGGTTTCTGCCGCAATCGGAGGGCATCCTGGGTGTTCTGATTCGGCAGGAGGGTGCCCGATGGAGCATCGCAAATTTCTGCAGCGGCTCGATGAACTGGTTGTGGAACTGACGCACGCGCAGGCTCAGAAGGTGATCGCGGCACTGCAGCAGCGCGGCGAAGGTGATGAGGTGCAGCGTATTCTGGAGCAGCGCCTCGAGGACGATCCCAAGTGCCCGCACTGCGGCTCGCGCCGCATTGAAGGCTGGGGCCGGGAGAGGAACGGCCTGCCGCGCAGCCGCTGCCTTGATTGCCAACGCACCTTCAATCCGCTGACCGGGACGCCGCTGGCGCGGCTGCGCAAGAAGGAGCGCTGGCTCGGCTTTGCCGGGGCGCTCAATCAATCGCTGCCGGTGCGCAAGGCCGCCAAGGCGTGCAACGTCAACAAGAACACTGCCTTCAAGTGGCGCCATCGTTTTCTGAAGGCGCAAAACCAATCGAAGGATCAAACGCTTGCTGGCATCGCGGAGGTTGACGAGATCTTTCTTTTGGAAAGCTTCAAAGGCCAGCGCAAGCTGCTGCGCGCGGCGCGTAAACGCGGCGGCGTTGCCGAAAAGCCAGGACTATCGACTGAGCAAATCCCGGTGCTGATCGCCCGTAACCGCGCCGGCGCTCATATCGACGCGGTGCTGCCGGACCGATCCGAAGCGGCTGTCCGGCCGGTTCTTGGGGGTAAGCTATCGAAGGACGATACGCTGCTGTGCATGGATGGCGATAAGGCGCTGGTCGCCTTCGCAGAGGCCGAAGGCATCGAATATGAGCTCATCATCGCCAGCAAGGGTGAGCATGTGCACGAGAAGGTGCTGCACATCCAGAACGTCAATGCTTATGGCGGGCGCTTCAAGCAATGGCTCAACCGCTTCAACGGCGTCGCCACCAAATATCTGCCAAGCTACCTCGGCTGGCGGCGATGGCTGGAAAAGGGCGAGGAAATCATAACTCCACAAACCACCCTCGCCGCAGCCCTTGGTTGAAACCTACGCAGAAGTCAGACAGCGCTTCTGGATTTGAACACAAGCTTGGCTTTATCTGCTCATAAAGACTTACAGCAGAAAGTTCCATTCTTTGCTTCAAGGAGTCATGATGCGGCGGAGGTGCGTTAAGGTAAACTAAGCCTACCAATAGAATGAAAGCAATGAGTAAGACCAGTCGGACCTGCCATTTAGAAAGCAGCCATGCAAAGGTCACTAGTCCTGCAAAAAGAGCCACCCACTGTATGAATTCTGCGTACGTATTCATGATATCCTACTGTGTCATATCCTCCTGTGTCAAAATTGACTAACGCGGCAGTTACCTGCCGCTATCCTTTCCTTATAAGCCTGTAAGTCGTCTTCTGAATGTCCTGATGTAGGTGCGACTTTTTCTATCAATCTTACAATTCAATAATCGCATTGCCTTGGCCATATACGAATATCGATGGTAATCGATATAGTGGAACCGCGCGGCTTTCCATGTGGGGACTCAATCGCTCACAATTCAGCTCTCGGACGATCTTTCGTCTCTCCAATCTTACAGAGAAGCTTTTAGTAGAATTGTAAGTCAAGCGCTAAACGAACCGGCAGCCTGACACACCCCCTCGACCAAAGTTCTGCAACTAATTGTCTTTGGCTCCCTGTCGAATCCATTCGCGGATCGCATCTCGGTCGCAGATTGAAAGCTTCGTCTTTCCATGCGGCATCCGAATTTCGGGGGAAGCCTTCCAGTCCAGCAGCCACGCCAAATTGCTCGTGTCGGGATTACCTGGAACGACCATGGCACCGAACTTGGTGCCTTTCATCACGCCTGCATAGGTCCTTAGATCAAGGCCACTCTTCTCATAGCCTTCGCCGCCTGGTTGGTGACAATCGATGCACCGGCCTCTGAAGATCGGGAAAACGTCGTCCTTAAAGCTCATTACCGCGTTGGCGGCGCAGACCGGATTCGGGTGCCCAGCAAGAATGACGGCACCCCCAACGGCAAGGGTCATTGTCAGCACAACGCCCACCGCAAAAAGAGGTTTCTTATTCATATTTCCGCCTTCCCCGTCCTTTTTGCCTCGCAGAAACGCTATCGGGTCATTCGGCTCTCTGGCTGAGGAAAATTAATAATATTAATCATCAGCTAAGCTCTCGCACTTGCGGCCGAGCGTAGCGCACGCGCCACTTGGTGCAATGCATATAAATATGTGCACCGCACAATATTTGTATTTGATATTTGTGTTTCCCCTTTCCGCCGGACTTAGGACGGCAAAAGCCAAAGCTTAGTAATGGTACATGGCGGGGGAGGATGGCGAGGGGGGCGGGTAGATGCTATGGGACGGGCAAATTCAGAAGCGTTTGCGAATGCGTTAGCTGGCCTGCATGTGAATACCGTCAAGCAGCCCCCGCAAAGCCCCCTCCCGCCATATCCCCATCACCCAAAACACCTTGGTAAAATGCGGATGATCGAGCATGTCATGACCGTAATAGCCGGGATAGCGCGGGTAGGGATCGAAAACCTGGCCCTCTCCGTTCATTGCGACAAAATGCGGGCATTCCCACATCACTTTAGCGACGTGCATGGGCGCGAAAGGCTTAACCCAGCCTGCAACGGTTTTTGTTTCAAACCCAAGGCTTTCGAGCCAGTTCGTGATTGTGACGATGCTTGGCGTCCGTGCCGCCTTCACATAGCCCCAGAACCGGTCAAGAACCTCATCATAGCTGAGCGCGGCCGCCATCGCCAAAGCAGCAACCGCGAAATCATGCTCGCCTTTCTGATAGATGACCTTAGTCATCGCAAGACCCGAATAAGCTCGGGGCGGGCAAGAAGCATCAGCATCTTCTCTTCAAACCAGGACACCGCGGATGTACCATCGGCGCGGTTTTGACCTTCAGTGCCGTCAGGCCTCAGCTTACCGCTGTACCAGGCGAGAAGGATGAGTTTGAAGGCGCTGTTGCTGCACAGCTAATCTTGCCGTTTCCGGCCGTAGCGACGCTTACGAATGCGAAATCGTCAGCGAGCCATTCTTAATTGGCCCGCTGAACTAGCTCGCACCCTCGAAACTGAAGTCTAATAAACTTGTTTCGAGAATCTCAAACGTTAAGGGGCCATCGCACTTGATTCGTAAACTCATGGCTAAAGTCGATTTTGCAACAGTCACACAAAACTAAATTTCAAAAGTACCCACTGCCCGGGGTGGCTTTGGCGTGGAACAAGTCAAGGTCTCGCTTGTTGTGGTTTTTTGCATTCAGCCAGGAAGCCGCGCTTTCTCCCATGGGGCGCGGGTTTTGTTGTAAAATCAGCCGCGTTGCAGCTTCTGGAGAGTTTCCCCCATCAGCTTTTGAAGCTCCTGCATCTCAGTGGCGTAAGCCTGCATCTGGTCTTGAGCAAAACGGGTCTGAAGTGTCACAATCTCCTGGAAATTCTGTGCCTTGGCGACCTTTTCGACCAGAGCGAAAGCTGACTCGGCATTCTTCTTCACCATCGCCACGGCACGGTCTTGGACATCCTTGAAGACAGCGGCCATGGGAATTGAGGGCAGCGCGCCCATCGAGGCGCCCATGGCGCCGCGTTCTGACTTCTGGATAGCTTCTTCGATCACGCTGAAAAGTTGCTGCGTCTGCGTGACGAAGGCCTGCATCCGGTCTTGAGTAAACTGAGTCTGAAGCGTCACAATATCTTGGGGGGTCAGTGCGTTGCTGATCTTGCCGGCGAACGTGAACACTGACTCGGCATTTTCCCTCGCGATGTGCATGGCGCGGCCTTGCATATCCTTGACGACAGCGGCCAACGGATTTGAGGGCAGCGCGCCCATCCAGGAGCCCATGGTTTTGGTCACGAAATCCGTGAACTGCTCATACGCGGCACGCGCCTGCTTCAGGTTCTGCTCGGACACGTCACGCAGTGCCTGCGGGATTTCGAATGGGTTTTCGGCCATTAGTTTCCTCCCGGGAAATAAGGTGCAGAAGTGTAGCCGCTCTCGCGGAAGCTCTTACATGACAAAAATCGATACCAACTGCTTAAGCCATTAAGTTGCTGGCGGCTCCTGAGTGTTGAGACGGGGGCTTGAGCGTTATAGACTTCGGCCGCGTTTTTTGCATGTCCAACCGCAGCTTGACGTATGAGCCAGGTGCGTCTTCGAGGGGCTTTAGTTTTCCGTCGGCCGGATCACGGGGTGGCACCTTCCGGTCATCCAGGGCCGTGACCCAGGCCTGCCAGTCAGTCCACCAGGATCCGGTCTGCTCGCTCGCGCCTGATAGCCACTCGTCAGCCGTCTTCGCGAGAGTGCTGCGGGTCCAATATCCGTATTTGTTGGCTGCCGGTGGATTGATGATTCCGGCGATGTGCCCGGACCCACCGAGCACGAAGCGCACTGGACCCGAGAACAGTTGGGTCCCAAGGTAGGTGCTCTTCCAGGGAGCAATGTGATCTTCGAGAGTAGAGATGAAGTAGGAGGGCACTTTAATTTCAGACAGGTTGATCGGAACATTGCCCATTGTTATGCCCCCTGGCTCCTTCAGGAGGTTGCGCATGTACATGTTTCGGAGATAGAAGCTATGCATTGCGTAGGGCATTCGCGTTGAGTCAGAATTCCAGAAGAGAAGGTCAAAGGGGAATGGGTCCTTGCCCATTAGGTAATTATTGACTACAAATGACCATATCAGATCGTTTGCGCGCAGCATGCTGAAAGTGCCAGCCATCTCTGCGCCCTCGAGGTAGCCACGCTGCTCCATTTTCTTTTCGAGGCTGGCAACTGTCCGCTCGTCAATGAAGACGCCCAGCTCACCTGGAAACGAGAAGTCAAGCATGGTTGTGAAGAACGTGCCGGAAGCGAGGCGCTTGTCTTTCTTTGCCGCCATCCAAGCGAGGATAGTTCCCAAAAGTGTGCCACCCAGACAGTAGCCCAGCGCATTGATTTCCTGCTCACCCGTGTGCTCACAGACCTTGTCGACGGCAATGCGGGCCGCTTCATGGTAATCATCGAAGCTCTTCTTGGCGAGTTTGGCGTCCGGATTGAGCCACGAGATGACAAAAACACTGTGACCCTGATCAGTCGCCCACTTAATGAACGAGTTCTTTTCCCGCAGGTCCAAGATATAGTACTTGTTGATCCAAGGTGGGAAGATAAGCAGAGGGCGCTTCCATTGCTCTCCGGTAGTCGGTGAAAACTGAAGCAGTTGCATGAGGACGTTCTGAAATATGACCTTGCCAGGCGTGGCCGCGACGTTCTTTCCAAGTTCGAAGGCAGTCGTATCGGTCATCTTTATCCTGAGCTGGCCTTCACCCTCTTCGATATCGCGCAGCAGGTTGTTAAGGCCTTTCACCAGATTCTGCCCGTGGCTTCTGACCGTCTCACGGAAGACTTCTGGGTTAGTGAGCGCAAAGTTCGTTGGTGAAAGGGCGGCGATAAACTGGCGGGTAAAGAAATTCACTTTCTGCGCTGTTCGCTCCTCCATGCCCTCTACATTTTGCACCACGCTGTGAATGTGACGGGCGGTGATGAGGTAAGACTGCTTGATGAAATTGAAGAGAAAATGTTCCTCCCACAGCTCGTCCTGGAACCGCTTGTCGTCTTTGTGTGGTGCGGCTACGGGCTCAGGGGAGAGGCCCATAAAGCGCATCGTGGCGTGCTGCCAAAGCGAATAATAATCCCAAAATAGGTTCATTTGCGCCCGGGCTAGCTTGTGTGGGTTGTCTAACATCTTGGCCATCATGTCCATGAAGGCCTGTGCAATTCCGAGTTCGTCACTGGGGATGCTGGCCCCTTCGCTGATCTGACGGCGGATATGGCCGGTCAGCAGTTTGGACGCGCGGCCTGCAACTTCGAAGTAACTCTTCGCAATATCCGTGGGATCGGGCAGCTTCTGCTTTTTGACATCCTGATGGGTGGACATGGCGTTTCTCCCCTTAGATCTTCACCTAGCGATGCCGTTCCGCGGGCTTGCTTGCCGTATGAGCACGTTACTTATTTTGTGCTGAGCTCGCGGGATGGGCGCGTTTTCGCGCAGCAATGCTGCGTGCTCGAGCTCACTCCAAGAAGCCACCGCGATTTGCCATCTTCAGGCCCTTACAGAGCCGGGAAATTCCGAGAAAATGTTCCTCCCACAGCTCCTCCTGGAACCGCTTGTCGTCTTTGTGTGGTGCGGCTACGGGCTCGGGGGAGAGACCCATAAAGCGCATCGTGGCGTGCTGCCAAAGCGAATAATAATCCCAAAATAGGTTCATTTGCGCCCGGGCTAGCGTGTGTGTGGGATCGGGCAGCTTCTGCTTTTTGACATCCTGCAGCTTCTGCTTTTTGACATCCTGATGGGTGGACATTGGCGTTTCTCCCTTTAGATCTTCACCTAGCGGATGCCGTTCCCCGGGGCTTGCTTGCCATATGAGCATCTTTCTTGTTTTGTGCTGAGCTCGCGGGATGGGCGCGTTTTCGCGCAGCAACGCTGCGTGCCCGAGCTCACTCCAAGAAGCCACCGCGATTTGTATCTCCAGAAGTATCCTTGCATCAAAGTCCACCTTGCATTGCAAAGTCCAATGGCCATACGGCTACAGGTCACACAACCTTTTTAAACCATAAGGGGCGGATCAATTGCTTATTGTCTCATCTACCAAAATCTAAAACTTAACATAATAACTAAAGCGTAGAGAATACTTCTGGCCCCTGCTATTCATCAGCGAGTGATGTTTCTTTTATTTATTCCAAGCGAGTTAGTGTAGTTTTACACGGCTGATTACAATAGTCAACGTTATTGTGCAACTGCGGGAATGATATTTATTGCGATGCAAATATCTATTGCGATGCACAAACACTCATAATAACAACAGCTAAGACTTAACCTAACAACTAAAGCGTAGCAAAGCAGTTCTGATGCAAAATGTTAGCGTCGAGTGATGGTCTTTAATTGGATTTTAAGCGAAGTAACGTATTTTTACACGCCTGCTTATAATAGCCCAGCGGTATTGTGCAATGCGGCATAATAATTTACTGCAATGCACAAAAATGTATAACAATATCATAGATAAGTAGAAATTTATTCTGATAGCCCCAGTAAAATAATCTTGATCACGAGAGTTTTTCTGCCGGGCGCGTTCGTTGCTCTTTCAGGTTCCCGTTCAACCGAAAATGCACATTTCATAGGAAAGTAAGGTACGACCCCCTAGGAGCCTGTCTGAGTAATAGGCGGATTTCGCTAGGCCGATGAAATGCAAGTCGGAATTCTGTCTCTGCCCATGAGCAAGACATTCCGCGCCTGGAAATCGCCGGAGCGCTTCGTTCGGCGTCTTGTTAGCGTCCAGGCCGAGTCCTGGGTGAGGCCGATGGGGCGATACTCGACGCGGAGGCCGGTCAGGACGGCCGTCTCCCTCAGCAGCAGTGTGACGGATTGTGACCCGGGACCGGTCGACCCGAAGTCGACGTCGATGAGCTTCAGGGTGCGCGGCGGAATCGGGTGTTCTTCGAAACGATCGGCGCGGGAAGGCGGTTAGCGCAGTACGCTCCCAGTCGATCGGCTCGGAGACTCCGCAACAGGAGCGCCGACATCGTCCCGCCCCGCTCGATGCGGTAGATCTCCACCTCGGTCGGGACCGGCGTTGTCCCGATGTCGGGGACGAGCGGGAGCAGGGCGCGGGTAGGCTCGCGCCTCGGCATCCGTCGGCCGGCCCTCCGGCGGCACGGCGGCTGAGGACGCCGGCCCAAGATCCACGTCCGCCGGCAGCTCGACCGGTCGGGCCTCGTCGCGGTAGCTGTGGAGGTGGTGGAGGAAGTTGGTGAAACGGGATGTGACGAAGCGGAATTTGTAGGCGGCCGGCACGACAGGACGGAAGTCGTCCACGCGCAGGTCGCTGAACCGCGACCCGGCGGAGCCATACAGGCCGATCCCGCCCGTCCGGATCGCGTCATCGTCGCAGTCGAACACGGGGACGCCGTCCAGATCGACCTTGATCGACGAGCCGATCGCCTCCACCGTGATCCGGTAGTCCCGGTCCGGGTCGAGGGGGAAGGCTTCCTCGGCGAGCACGGCAACGGCGCTCCAACATGCTTCTCAAGCCGCCGGATCCCCGCTCCCCGATCCACGGTGAAGCGGTAGTGCTGGCCGGCGCCCTGGTCGCGGAAGGTGACGCCCGGGGCCCACCGCCCGTCGACCGGAGATAAACGCTGACGGCGGTAGTTATCCCAGGCGTCGGGATGGCCGGGGACCCCGCCCAGCGGCGAGCACGGAGGCGGCGTCGGCGGTCTGAGCGACGTGGCGACTCGGCGGCGTGCCGGCCTCGCCGATCTCCCACCGCGACGGCCCTCCCGGCTCGTCGCGGACGACCCAGCGCCCGAGGCTCCCGGCGGGCCCCGCGGCCGAGGCGCCCGCCGGGTAGGCCGTGAAGTCCTCGTGCAGCAGCAGCGGCACGAGCCGCACCTCGTAGAGCGTGCTCCCGTCCAGGACCTGCCCCTGCGTGTCGGCGATCACCCGCACGTCGCGGACGATGACGGCCGGGTCGATCCGCGCAGGTCGCTCTCGTTGACGATCCCGATCCAGCGCAGTTCACCCTCGGTCAGGGTGAGCGCTCGACGTGCCCCCATCGGTTGGCCGGGGCGACGATCCTCCCCCGGACGTCGCGCACCGGCCGGCCGTTGGTGTCGAAGAGGTACAGGCCCAGGTCCCGTCGCGTGATCCGGTACATCAGCTCGACGTAGTTCTCGTTGAACTCCACGCCCACGTCGTAGGCGCGGTAGACGTTCCGGGGCAGGACGGCGGCCTGTCCGGGGGCGGGCACGGTGGCCGGGACGGTCTGCCGGACGTAGCGCGTCAGGTCGTCGATCGCGGTGCGGAACTCGGCCGGGTTCGGATGCCCCCGGGGGATCGAGAAGGTCTGACCTACGATTGATGTCGCCTCTGCGATGACTTGCTCCTTCTCGGTGTTTGTCAGGACGTGAGGGGGCAACAAGCCCGGGAGTTGCTGCTTCAAGGTCGCGATGGCCGCTGCCTGGGCTGGCAGTTGCGTCTCGACCGCGTCATTGGTGCAGCTGCCCGTGGCGTCGAAGATCCGGATGTGGAGCAAGCCGTTGTTATCGGTACCGACGAAGACCAGGCTCTTGCCCGAGGTCGGCACCTCCGATCCATCGCCCCAGGGCATCAATCGTAGGTCAAACCCAGCCGAACGGATCGAGAGGTCCGTCAGCCCGGGAGGGCCCCCGGCCCGGAAGTAGGCGTACTCGATGAGCGGGATTTCCCGGCGATAGCCGGCGAGCTCATCCTCTCCCACCGCCGTGAGCGCGCGTGGCGACCTGGAGGCGGTAGTCTGTGTCTGCCTCCAGGACCTCCCCCTCCTGCGACCAGCGGGCCAGCTCGTCGGTGAAGTGCTCTTTGGTCACCCTCGTGACGAAGCACAGCTTGGACAGGTAGATGTAATCGGCTGCGTCTTCGTCACGCTACCGACGAACTCCGGCGGTGCGGAGGCCTCCGAGGCCATCAGCCGCGTGATACCCTGGCTGCCGTCGGTGGCGATGCCAAAGAGGCCCTGGACGCCGTCGATGTGGCCCGGCACGACGAGCTGGGAGCCGTCGGGGGTCCAGGACCGCCCCGGGCCGAATGCGTTGCCCGGGGACAGGACCGCGAGCTGGATCAGGTCGGTCCCGTCGGGCTTGATCCGCCAGTCGCTGTTGAGGTCCAGGAAGTTGGCGGAGATGTCGGGGCCGCGCCGAAGGTGAGGAACTGCCCGTCGGGCGACCAGGAGGGCCAGACGGCGCCGACCGTGTTGGGGATCGGGCGGCGGTTGCCGCCGTCCGCGTCGGCCAGCAACAGGCAGCCCGCCTCCGCCGGGTTGGTGTTGTGGAAGGCCAGCGTGCCGTCGAAGGGGTTGACCACCGGCACGTCGTCAAAGGATCCCGGCCCGGCCACGAGCATCCGGAAGCCGGTGCCATCGCGATTGGCCTGATAGATGTCGGCGAAGTAGTCGAAGATGATCCGGTCGCCGTCGGCGGTCCAGTCGAAGTTGACCACGAAGTCGTCGTTGTTGAAGACGAGCCACTCGGCCCCGGTCTGCAGGTCGCGCACCCAGATGTGATTGCGGGTCGGGTTCGGATCGGGGCCGCGAAGGCCAGATAGCGGCCGCCGGGGCTAGGCGGGGCCATGCGCCCGCCGTGATCTGCGTATCGGATGAGCCGTCCCTCGCCGCGAACCAGATGGTGTGGTCCGCCCCCCCCGGGCTGGCGACCGGCGCGGAACGACCCGGGATCGACGACTGTAGTAAATACCGCCGGTCGCCCACGGGCGTAAGTCCCAGGAGAAGCGGACCTTCACGAGATCGTTCCCGGACACCTCGAACGACGCCGCTTGATCATCCCTTCGATCGAAGGGGCCGAAACTCTTCCCCGCTGCGTCCCAGCCTTCTCCGCGCAAATCCAGGCCATTCGGTGGTACGAAGTCGATGGTCACGACCTGGGCGGGCTCGGACAGCGTCACCGTGAAGTGTCTCCGGACTCGTGCAAAGGAGCGCGCCTCCTTCCATGAGCTGCACGATGCTTCGCCCCTCGAACCACTCGAACTGGATACCCGGCTGCGTGGGATGCGTCCAGGGCGTGGGGAGCCACTGCCCAGGCTTGAACTGCCCGAAATCACAGCAGATGAGGCTCTGGACGGGGGCACCGTCGGAGGGCGGGGGCAAGGGGTCGAACCGGCCGACATACCACTCATCGTAGGCGCGGCCCGCGTGGCGGGTATAGTCGAAGGGCGTCTTGGACCACAGCCAGAGCTTGACTTGGCCGGGGTTTTCGCCGCCACCGTCGGGCAGTTGGGGCACCGGGGCCCAGGAGCCGTAGAGCTTCCGCTCGCCCGCCGCGGCGGGCGACTTGGCGACGGCCACCCACGACCCGCCGACGTACTTGTGCAGCTCCAGGCGTTCCAGGGCGTACCGCACCCGGACCGGCCCCCTCTCCTGGGTCGGATCGCCCACGCGCTCCCAGCCGGGCTCGGGGCGGGCGTCAGGGAGGACCGGCTTGAGGTTGACGCCGACCTGCGTGTCGTCGTGGACGGGGCGCCCGAAGGTCAGGTGGACCCGCCCATCCAGGGGCACTGTCGCGCGTCGGTGGGCGGGGACGCCGCCGCGGCGGGCGTCGGGAGATCGTCGCGCAGGAAGCCGTCGCCCCGATCGTAGTCGGGGACCAGCAGGGGATTCTGCCCGGTGCGTGGCAGTGGCCAGCTCGTCGTGACCTTGAAGTGCTCGACGGCGACCTCCTTGAGCGGCAGCGGCAGCGGCGGGGGCGTGCCGACGGCATCCCACTCGAGCACGATGTCCTTGCTCTGGTCGGGCAGGGGCCAGGGCAGGTCGAGGTTGACGTGGAACTCGCCCCGCACGTGGAACGGGTCGGGGGCGTCGGCGGCGATTCGCGCGTCGGCGGAGAGACCGATGCCGACCCCGAACGCCGAGAGCCGGACGAGCCCGTGCAGCCAGAGGTCGCCCGAGAAGTGCACCGGCTGGAAGTTGATGACGGAGTTGGCCTCGATCCAGGCCTGCAGCGCCACGTCCAGCGGCCCGTATTGCCAGCTCCGGTCGTAGCCAACCCACGCCCCCCAGGGCGAGCCGAGAACAGCGCTCCATAACGGACAAAGGCGGCACGATGAGGCTTGGAGCCTATGAATGTGTGATCCCCTCGGACAGCATATGCTACAAGATCTACGGCAAGGAGGTTATTAGCGAACGGCACCGCCATCGCTACGAGTTTAATTCCAAGTACAGGGAGATGCTCGAAGAAAAAGGTCTCAAAGCGGGAGGGCTTTCGCCTGACGGCAAATTGGTAGAGCTGGTAGAGTACGCGGACCATCCATGGTTCGTAGGATGCCAGTTCCATCCTGAGTTCAAGTCACGGCCAATGGATCCTCATCCACTCTTTGCTTCGTACATAGAGGCTTGTGTAGCATACAGCAAGCGAAACCGCGAGAAGGGCGATGTTCGCCGTCTTGTGGTCGGTGGACGGCCCAGGGCCGAGACTGACCAGCGCGATGCCGACGAAACTTTCCCCTGATGAGGCCGCGGCCAGGAAACAAGCTTTAGAAGCTATTTGACGCAGGCTGCGAAAGTAATCTCGTAGCTATAGTGCTGGACATTGAAAAGGGATCTTGGAATTGGCCTAGGTTGTCATGTTGGGGCATCCCACGAAACGCGGGACCGTGCCCCTACTACTACACACTACGCCCGACGCTTCGCAAGACCATTGTCTCAACTTCAGTGCGTCGCAGCATAGAGATTCCCCATGCGTATCTGATCGTCCCCTGCACGTCCAGATTATTGAATTCTTTAACAGTTGGAGAATTGCCGACTAACAGGAGCGAGATGCATAGTCCTCTTGAAGCGCCCAGAGCAGTGGATCTGGGTGGCCATCGTCTAGACGCCGGGAAGCTGTTTTTTGTTCTCGGCCCATGCGTTATTGAAAGTGAAGAACTCACACTGCATGTCGCACGGGAAGTGGCCCGAATAGCCAATGTGGCAGGGGTCCCCGTCCTATTCAAGGCATCATTCGACAAAGCAAACCGGACTTCCGTGGAGTCTTATCGTGGTCCGGGACTGAAGCAAGGTCTGGCAATTCTTAAAGATGTCAGGCAGAAAACCGGGCTCCCTATAATTTCGGACATTCACACTCCGGACCAGGCGCCCATGGCTGGGGAAGTTCTCGACGTGATCCAGATACCTGCGTTCCTCAGCCGGCAAACCGATCTCCTCGTAGCTGCAGGGCGTACCGGTCGGGCGGTGAATATCAAGAAGGGGCAGTTTCAGGCGCCGGAAGACATAGAGTACGCTATCAAGAAAGTCCGCAGTACAGGCAACAGCAACATCCTCCTTACTGAGCGCGGATCCAGCTTCGGATATCGGGACCTTGTGGCGGACATGCGATCCATACCACGCATGAAACGCTTTGGATATCCGGTAATATTTGATGCGACGCATTCCGCGCAGCTTCCCGGTGGCGGTGACGGTTGTTCGGGGGGAAATCGATCTTTTGTGGCTCCACTGGCCAGGGCCGCGGTTGCAGCCGGAGCGGACGGCATTTTCATGGAGGTTCACCCGGATCCGGATCATGCCCTTTGTGATGGCCCCAATTCGTTGGCTTTGGCTGATCTTGAGGCTCTGGTTCTGAATCTGCGCGACATCCATGATCTGATTCCTGCACCTTCCCTGAAAAATGACGCCACTGTTCCTCTCTCCACAAATGAAACCTCTCCGGTTTCAATGGAGGAGAATCTGAAAAAGATTCGGTTGATAATTTTTGATGTGGACGGTGTGCTGACTGACGGCGGGATTATCTTCGGCAGCGGGGGGCTTGAGATAAAATCCTTTAATGTTAGAGACGGACATGGTATAAAGATTGCTAAGAGGTGCGGTCTGGACATCGCCCTGGTCACAGGAAGAACTTCTGAAGTTGTTCATAGACGTGCCCAGGACTTGGGAATTGAAAAGGTGTACCAGGGAGTGTGGGACAAAAAGCCGGTGCTGGCCCAGCTCCTGACCGAGCTGAGTCTGACGGCTGATCAGGTCGCAGTCATGGGTGACGACATTGTGGACATACCTCTGTTGCGAAGGGCCGGAGTGGGATTTACGGTTCCTGAAGCACCGGAAGAAGTTCGCTGTGAAGCCGATTACGTGACACGATATCCCGGCGGCAAAGGCGCTGCGAGAGAGATCGTCGAGATCATCCTAAAAGCCCAGGGTAAGTGGGAAGCCGCTATGGCCAGGTACTATGAATAAGAAGAACGCATAGTGGCAACGAATTCGCACAACATGAGAGCAGGCGGCGGGCGCCGGGTGGACGTCCGAATGAACCACAAAGAGATAGAGCGCTGGCACAGGCTGAGAAACCTCAAACGAGCTTCCCAGATCCTGGTGGTGGTCACGGTGGTTCTTATAGCGTGCGGATACATGGTTTCCCGCTTCGTGCAGCCGAGTCCGGTCACGATTGAGTCTCCGGGGCCCGCGGACGGAGGTATACGAATTGACAACTTTTCGTACTCCTCGCCGGGCGCGCACCCTTGGGACCTTCAAGCCGCCACAGCTTTCGTCTCTGAGTCGCTCGACAGAGTCGAGTTGAAGGGACCGAGAGTGGTTTACCAGGGAGGAGCCGGCGGAAAGATATTTTTGGGCGCAAAAACAGGCAGACTGGACAGAAAAAGTCGCAATGTCTCCGCTCAAGGGGACGTTACTATAGAATACGAGAATTTCTTGTTTTCGACGGGTGAGATCGATTACTCAGATGAAAAACACATTGCCGAAACGTCCTCCCGGGTCTCTCTAGAAAGTGGTGATCTTCATTTGACAGGGAAAGGGCTGAAGGTATCGGTGGAACGCGAAGAGGTGGTAGTCGAGGAGAATGTCAGGGCCCGTCTTTTCAACGTTAAATGGGTGGAGCCCAACGGGCGGCTGCCCATGTGACAGGGAGAGACTCCCAATGAAACATAAGATCGCCGGCCTGGTAGTCTTTCTGGTTCTCGGCTGTGTAATGACGGAGGCGCCAGCAGCTAACGAGTATCTAGGACTGGGAAAGGGCTCGGACCAGCCTATCGATATCACGTCCACGAAGTTCACCGCCAGGAACATCGCTAACGGCAAGGAAGCGACTTTCGAGGGGAACGTGAAGGTGAACCAGGGTGACGTGACCTTGAGTTGCGATCAGTTGGTCTTAGTCTACGACGAGAAGACGGGAGCCAGGACAGGGGATGGCAGACTTAAGAAGCTCGCCAAGAAGCTGGAAAATGTCAGCCAGATCAAGTCTATTACCGCATCAGGTAATGTCAAGATCGTTCAGAATGAACGGATGGCCGTGGCCGGCAAGGCCCTGTACGATAATGCGAAACGGACCATTACCCTGACGGAAGGTCCTCGCCTCTGGCAGGGGGCAGATATGATGGTGGCTAACACCATCATCATCTACCTCGATGAGAATCGTGTAGACTCGCAGGGAGGGAACGAAAACCCCATCAAATTCAAGATAAATCCCGAACAGCAAAAGAAAGAGAAGGAGAAGTAGTCGCGGAAGCGAGAGAACTGAAGGCTCGAGGTTTGGTGAAAGAATACGGACACCAACGCGTAGTGGATGATGTGAGCATCCGTATTCGTTCAGGCCAGGTTGTGGGTTTACTTGGTCCCAATGGAGCCGGCAAGACCACTACGTTCTACATCATTACTGGGCTGGTAAAACCGGACAAGGGTGAAGTTTATCTGGATGACCAGGAAATCTCCCAACTGCCGGTGTATCTCCGGGCCAGGTTGGGGATAAACTATTTGCCCCAGGAAACCTCGGTTTTCCGAAAGCTCACTGTAGGCGAAAATATCATGGCTATTCTAGAAACAGTGGAGACAGATAAAATTCGCCGTAACGAAAGACTTGAGGAACTACTGGCAGAGCTGGACATCGCGGCTTTAAGAGACCAGAGGGCTGATAGCCTCTCCGGAGGTCAGAAGAGACGCTTGGAAATCACTCGCGCCCTCGTGACCGACCCGGATTTCATCCTTCTCGATGAGCCGTTCGCAGGGCTGGATCCGATTGTGGTTTTGGAAATCCAGAAGATCATCGCCAAGCTCAGAGACCGCGGGATAGGGGTGGTGATTACTGATCACAACACTAGAGAGACCCTTGGAGTTTGTGATATAATTTATCTCTTGGATAAAGGCCGAATCCTCGAACACGGAGACCCCCAAAGCATAGCATCCAGCGAACGCGCCAGAGAAATCTACCTCGGTAAACAATTCAGTATGTGATCAAATGGCCCTTGAGATAAAACAACAGTTGCGTCAGACCCAGCAGCTGGTCATGACGCCGCAACTTCAGCAGGCAATCAAGCTCCTCCAGTACAATCACATGGAGGTGATTGATGCTGTGGAGCAAGAACTCAAAGAGAACCCGCTGCTCGAGGCCTCTTCCTATGACGAGCCTTTCGCCGAAGGTGAACCCGACGCAACAAGGAACGATCTCAGTTCCCTCGAAGATATGACGAGAGAGCCGGAGCGTCCGGATCCGGGAGACATCTTTGATGTAGATTGGGAGAACTATCTGGAGAGCTACGGAGGAGACTACTCCCCGGCGCAAAAAGATTTCGCAGACCGGCCACCGATGGAAAATATGGTCACTTACCAGGAAACCCTGTTTCAATACCTCCTGCGTCAGTTACAGCTGAGCCATATCGAAGGCGCGGACCGCAGGATTGCATTAGAAATTATTGGCAATGTGGATGAAAATGGCTACCTAGATGTGGAACTCCAGGAATTGGCTGATTCTCTGCAAGTTCCGCTGGAAGACGTTGAGCGGATACTGGCTGAAGTTCAGAAATTCGATCCTCGCGGTGTGGCCGCTCGTAACTTCAGAGAATGCCTAATGATCCAAGTTCGGGCACTCGATTCGCCTCATCCTCTAGCTGAGCGAATTCTAGAGGAGGCCTTCGAAGTCTTTCAGCAGGGAAAACTCGACCAGGTAGCACGAAAACTCAAGGTTTCCATCGAAGAGGTGAAGGAAGCAGGTAAGGTCATCTGCTCAGTAGATCCTAAGCCGGGTAAACCCTTTGTGAACTCCGATACCATCTACGTGGTCCCGGATATTTTCGTCATACGAACGGGAAAAGACTATACAGTGGTACTCAATGACGATGGGCTCCCCAGGCTCAAGATCAGCTCCTTTTACCAGCGGGAGCTGCACTCCCACGGTTGCTCTTCAGTCACAAAGGATTATATTCATGAGAAGATGCGAGGAGCAATGTGGCTGATCAAAAGCATTCATCAACGACAAAGGACCATTCACAGGGTGGCCCAGTCCATTATAAAATTCCAACGAGAGTTCTTTGATAAGGGGATTGACTACCTTCGGCCCCTCATCTTGAAAGATGTGGCCGACGACATCGAGATGCACGAATCTACCATAAGCCGCGTCACTACCAACAAGTACATGCATACCCCGCGTGGCATTTTCGAACTCAAATACTTCTTTAACTCGGGAATAGGTTACGGGGCCGATGCTATCGCATCGGAGTCCGTGAAGAATCAGATCGTGCGAATAGTCAAGAACGAAAACCCGAAAAGACCTGCTAGTGACAAACAGATTGTGGAGGAACTGGCCAAGTGCGAAATACACATTGCCCGTCGTACCGTAGCCAAGTATAGGGAATTAATGGGTATTGCGCCATCAAGTAAGCGAAGAAAGAAATTCTGAGTCAAAGGATCTGAACCAAGGTCCTTGTAAGGAGGTAACATTATGCAACTTTCTGTGACTTTCAGACATTTGGAACCATCTGACGCCCTGAAGAATTACGTCCAGGAAAGAACTTCACGGCTGACGAAGTACATAGACAGACCCCTGGAAAGCCAGGTTACCCTCACGGTACAGAAATTCCGGCAAATGGCCGACGTGGTCATCAACGCCGACGGTATCCGCATCGCCGGACAAGAGTCCCATGAGGATATGTATGCGGCCATAGATCTGGTCATGGACAAAATCGAGCGCCAGGTAAAAAAGTACAAGGGTAAGATAAGGAAGCACAAACCTTCTCTAGGAAAGGAAATTACGTGGCGACGGGATATCTACGAACAGGAGAGTTTTGAGGACGACAGGGAACCGGTGGTGGTACGAACCGAAAACTATTTCGTAAAACCTATGTCCGTGGACGAGGCAGCAATGCAGATGGATTTGTCCCAACAGGAGTTTCTTGTCTTTAACAATGCGTCCACGCAAACAGTGAACGTACTTTATCGGCGAAAAGACGGCAACTACGGTCTGATAGTTCCACAGAATTCTTAGGAATGAAATAGCGAAGTCATAAAAGCCACGAACGTGCCCGCCGACGGGAAGTGACATTGAGTGAAGCGCCCGGTTTAGAGCCATCTGAACCGGGCAATATATATGGAGTTGGTATATATCTTGATATAGAGTAGTTGCCAAAAATAATGTCCATTTGGCCATCCGAGATGGAGCATCTGGAAGGCTCATCGTGCCTGGCGTTTTCTCCGTCATTCCTGCTAAAGCAGGAACCTATCCCGCGAAACGCGGGGCTGGACCCCGGATAAAGTCCTGGATGGTCACGCCAACGGCGTGACCATCCCCGCAAATCGGACAAAGTTTTTTTGGCAATTGCTATATATCAAGTAATACGGAACGAATATAAGTGCCGGCAACCTAGCTGTCGGGGAGTTTTCGGTTTAGCGGCTATGTAGGCACTGAGAGCTCAGAGTATTGCACATGAGGATTCTTGATTTCCTTAGTTTTGAGGCAATAATTTCATCACTTGAGGCCGGTTCAAAGGAAGCGGTGCTCGAGGAACTGGTTGCGCCTATTGCCAAAGCCCACCCCAATGTGGACAAAGACCGTCTGATCCAGACTCTCATAGAGAGGGAAAACCTGGGGAGTACAGGCATCGGCGGTGGTGTGGCGATTCCTCATGGCAAGTTCGACGGTCTCGGCCGCCTGGTGGCTAGTTTTGGGAAAAGCTCCAAAGGAATTGATTTCAGTTCCATGGACAACAAGCCGGCGTTTCTTTTCTTCCTTCTAATCGCCCCCAAAAACTCGGCCGGTGAGCATCTCAAAGCATTGGCGCGGATCTCCCGGCTGTTCAAGGACCCGCTGCTGAAGAGCAGTCTTCAACACGCAACATCCGCAGAAGAGATTTACGACATTCTTCACGATTATGATCTGCGCCTGCCTTGATATTATTCAGTAAATTTCTACAACTTTGCGAAATTGGCCAGAATACGTAAGCCGTTCTCCTGGCTCTTTTCCGGATGAAATTGAACAGCGAAGATATTTTCCCGGGCCACAGCACAGGTAAATGTGATGCCGTAATCCGTTTCCCCTGCCACGTCGGAGCCGTCGTCCGGAAGCACATAATAAGAGTGAACAAAGTAAAAATAAGCACTATCAGGAATGCCCCGAAAAATTGGCGCGTCTTTGCGGAAGACGACCTGGTTCCACCCCATGTGCGGGATTTTCAAGCCCATCTGTCGGCTGAAAGCTTTGACTCCTCCGCGGATCACTTTGAACCCGTCATGGAGTCCGAATTCTTCGGATTCATCAAATAGGAGCTGCAAACCCAGACATATCCCGAGAAAAGGACGTCCCGATTGGATGAATTCCAAGATCGGCTCAATCAAATTCAGTCGGGAGAGGTTCTTCATGCATTCCGGAAACGCACCCACACCTGGGAGCACAAGACGGGGAGCATTTTTGATCTGCTCGGCATCCCTGGAGATTACAGCGCGCGACCCCACCTTCTCGAATCCCTTTTGGACGCTCCGCAAATTACCCATGCCATAGTCAACGATAACTGTCATCAATGCCTCAATCTGTTTCCCACTCCTCCAAACAAGTTACTCCAGTATTCCTTTAGTGGAAGGGACGCCCATGACTCTGGGATCCATTTCCACAGCCGCTCGCAATGCTCTTCCCAGGGCTTTGAACACCGCTTCGGCCGCGTGATGCGGGTTCTCACCGGCCTGAACGGTTGCATGCAAAGTTATGCCTGCGCGATCTGCCAGAGCCTGAAGGAACACCGGCACAAGGTCCAGAGCGAACCCTCCGGCGCTCCTGCCCCCCAAGGGGTTGGAAAACACCAGAAGCGGGCGGCCGGAGACATCAAGCGCGATCGATGCCATAGCCTCATCCATAGGGACCATGGCAAAACCGTACCTGCGTATTCCATGCTTGTTCCCAAGGGCTTGCCTCAGAGCTTCCCCCAAGCAGAGCCCCACATCCTCCACGGTGTGATGGTGGTCCACGTGTAGGTCACCCTTGGCTGAAATCTCCAAGTCGAGCAGACCGTGGCGGGCCACATGGTCGAGCATGTGATCCAAAAAGCCGATCCCTGTGGAAATCCGTCCTCTTCCTGTACCTTCAAGAGAGAGCTTGACCTGTACATCGGTCTCGGCAGTCTTGCGGGAAATTTCAGCGGCTCTCGTGACAGTCCGCTTTTTGGCCTGAGTTCGCGTCACAGCATTTGGTCCTTTTCACGTCTGATGTCGGCCCCAAGATGGGACAGTTTTTCTTCGATACGCTCGTAGCCGCGGTCCAAGTGGTAGACCCTGTGGATTTCAGTCACTCCTTCAGCAGCCAAACCAGCCAGGATCAGCGAGGCGCTGGCCCTGAGATCGGTGGCTTGCACGTGCGCGCCGGAAAGTCTCTCAACCCCGTCAACTTTTGCGGTTCGGCCGGACACTCTTATACGTGCCCCCATACGTACGAGTTCCTGAACATGCATGAAGCGGTTTTCGAAGACATTCTCAGTAATCCGGGCCTGCGAGTCTCCCAGGGTCATGAGAGCCATGTATTGGGCCTGAAAATCAGTGGCAAACCCCGGGTAAGGGTCAGTAGCCGCATCACGACTCCTTATCGTCCCATTGGAAACCACTCTTACCTCACGGTCGGCCACCTCCAGTTTCAGTCCGGCTTCTTCAAGTTTCTCGAGCAGGGCACTGAGATGAGCTGTTTGGCAACCACATACTCGGACGTCGCCGCGGGTGATCGCTGCGGCTATTAGATGAGTTCCCGCCTCAATGCGGTCCGGCATCAACTCATGAGCCATTCCATGGAGAGAACTCCTTCCCTCTATCACTATGGTGTCAGTCCCTGCTCCGCCTATGCTGCCGCCCATTTTGTTGACAACATGGGCGAGTTCCACCACTTCCGGCTCGACCGCACAGTTTCGGAGAACGGTGGTGCCGTTGGCCAGAGACGCTGCCATCATGAGATTTTCCGTGCCGGTAACCGTCTTCAGGTCAAATGTAAAGTCGGTTCCTTTAAGTCTCCGGGAGCGTGCTTGTATGTAACCGCTTTGGAGTTCAATGGTCGCGCCCATCGCTTCCAGGCCTTTTAGATGCTGGTCAATAGGCCGGGCTCCGATGGCACAACCCCCGGGAAGGCTCACGTCCGCCCTACCTTCCCTGGCCATCAAAGGGCCCAAAACCATAACCGAAGCTCTCATGGTTTTCACAAGCTCATAGGGGGCCGTGTGATCGGTGATCTCTCTGGCCTTGATCCTCAAAGTGCCGGCCGTGAAGTCGTCAAGCTGAACGCCGAGTTGCAGCAATATTTGTTTGGTGGTACGGATGTCCTTGAGATTCGGGATTCTATGGAAGACGATCTCGTCGCCGGAGAGCAAAGCAGCGCACATAACGGGCAAGGCCGCGTTCTTGGAGCCGCTGACTTCGACGGCTCCTCTCAAGGGAACACCACCGCGGATCACGATCTTTTCCATGAGTCCTCTCTTCTTTCAGCCCTTGGGACGCCACTTCCTGCCGTAGATTCAGGTGCCCTGCCGCTCGCCGCATCGGCTCATTCAAATGACGAAAAGCCGCGGACGAAAACTTCTCCCGTGGCTGTATACCATCTTCGGAGGGACCGCGCAACAGATTCACCTGAGCCGAAGGGCGTGTGGTAATGAACACGGGTGCATTCTGAGAGGGTTACGAAAGGGCGAGGGCCAAAAGAACTGTCAACATGGTGGACATTCATGTCCAACGTTTTGACATTCATGCAATCAAGCAAATACTGTGCCATTGACTCACGACCATACAACACTGTCCTGATCCGCTGACCGAAGAAACCAATGTCACTGGTTCATCTCTTGCAGCTCTTTTTGACGATTGAACTTCCTTCTCAAAGCTGTCCCATAAGGCTAAGCCTAAAGTGATGACCGTCATGAGAGGCCACAGAATAGCCCTCCAGGGACAGAAAATTGCTCGTGTCCGGCCTTCTGGACCACAGGGTCGGGCTCAAGGGGGGAGTCAACCTACGCATTACCGTCCCGTTTCCCGCCACCCGATAAGTGGGAAAGGGGCAGTTTTAAGTGATTCTTCAAGGCGTCTTTTGTCGGCCGGTATACTTGACCGGCCGCAGATTTCTTAGATGGAAGGAGATCGTTTCATGACAAAACCCGAAATCGTGGCATTTATTGCCGAACGCGCCGATATCAGCAAGAAAGCTGCTACCGTTGTGCTGGACACCATAGTTGACACCATTCACTCAGCACTGAAGACTAAGGAAGGAAAGATACGGATCTCCGCGCTCGGCACCTTCAGAGTAGTCCACATGAATGCGCGCAAAGGAGTCAACCCCCGCACCGGCAAGAAAATGACGATTCCTGCCATGAGGGTTCCCAGGTTTTCCCCCGCCAAGGCCCTCAAGGAGAGTGTCCGAGGAAAAAAATAGTTGCTTGACATCTTCGGATATGGGAATATCAGACTGTTCCTGAATATCGCCGAAAAGAAGTAACAATCTGAATTTACTGGCCTCTTTTGTGGATGGTGGAGGGCGTGGAGAGGGGTATGTCCTGGTTTAGGGGACTATTCTGTGCGGCGGCAGTCGTGATGCTATCCGTGAGCGTGCTGGAGGCGTCTTGGGCCTTCAGCACGCGATACACGTTGTATGGTCGAGCCAAAGTAGTGGACGTGGAAGCACCGAATCTGCTGAAAGTCAAAATGCTCGACCGAGATGCAACCGTAACGATTCGCTTGCTTGGAGTAGGTTCACCGCGCAACAGAGATCGGATGAGGCACCTTAGTCCGGAAGTCCTCGTCTACATAAGGAAAAACGGTCTCTGGGAGATCTCGCGCAGTTATGTCCGATCCCTGCTCGACAAGAAGATAGTGGAAGTGTGGGCGAGGAAGTGGGATCGATTCGACGACAAAAGTCGATTGCTGGCTTATGTTATGATCCCAAACCAGGCGGACGAGCCCTTGGACGTTAATGGTGAAATCATCAGAAACGGTTTGGGACTTGTCACCAGAGACTATGTGCACGTCACTTTTGTCAATTACAAGTTCCTCGAAGACGATGCCAAGAAGAAGCGCCGCGGCATCTGGAAAGGCCTTTCCATTAGCCGGGTTTCTTCGCTGAATGAGTAGCACCACCGGCGCCGGGAGATCGCGACATCGGAATCGATGATTCCTGTTGGACACGGGCCACCTGCCAATTCCTTCCAACGGTCAGGTCTTGACAAGCTTTTCAGGAGAATTTCACTCACTGGGAATACCCATTATCGAAGCAGGATTCGAGGATTACCTGAGAGATGAATCCCGATTCCAGGGGCACGCGTGTGGATTGGTCCGCTGCCGCGATGAACGCGATGTCATCGATGCTCTCAGAGTGGCAAACAAATGCAGCATTCCACTGACGGCCGTGTCTGGAAAAACTTCGCTAACCGGCGCGTCGGTCCCCCTTGGGGGCCTCATACTTGACGTCAAAGGGCTGGCCTCCATCGCTCCCAATGATCCTACGTTAGTTGGACCTGGCGTCATTTTGAAGCACTACAAGGATCACGTTGCCTCGAGGGGATTGTTCTACCCGCCCGACCCAACGTCGGAAGATTCATGTACGCTCGGCGGCAACGTTGCGTGCAACGCTTCAGGACCTTTGAGCTACTTGTATGGACCGACTCGCAACTATGTCCAGGGCTTGAGGCTGGCGCTTCCGACAGGAACCGTTCTCGAAATTGAGCGTGGGCAGGTCATTAGCGACAAAGGCATTTTACGGGTGCCGGCCGATTTGATGTTGCCTGTTGGGGCAGAGGATCTTCTCATACCTGTTCCGAAGAGAGCCGCGTCCGACTGGAGCTTCTGTAAGAACGCCGCGGGCCTGTATTCCTCTGAGCCGATGGATCTGGTTGACCTTTTCATCGGAAGCGAGGGTATTCTCGGGATCGTGCTCCAGATCAAGACGCGCCTACTTGTACGCCGAAACCCATATTTCGCGCTGATGCTCTACCTCCCCACTCGAAAACAGACAGTCCAAGTGGTGACGCTGCTAAACAATTTCAAGCGATACTTTCATGACGGAGAACAAGGCTCACGCCAAGAAATTGAGAGGATGCCGTTCAGCTCCCCGGAACGGTCGGCCATTCTTGATCTTGAGCAGTTCCGTGGAGTGGTCCCGTCCTGCATGGAATGGTTGGGCGCGTCCGTCGCACCTTTTTTATCAAACGAAAGAGCCGGGAAGTTAGCGGGAACCTATGGCTGTCTCTACGTGGAACAGGAGTATCCGCAGTGGGAAAGCCCTATGGCAAAGGCCTCACAATGGGCCCGCCTGGTGGACACATTAAATGGTTCAGTCTCGGCCGAATCTCCCCCCATTGAAACCGAAGTTGCCCTTGATGAGAATCAGATCCGCAAGATGAGAAGAGACCGGCAGAACGTGCCTGAAAAACTCAATGAATTGATTAGACCCGGCATGGTGAAGATCGGAACGGATTTTGCCGTCCCAATGGAGCATCTCGGAAGATTGTTGAAGCTATACGACGAAACTCTGCCTGCAGGAAAGTCCTACGTATTTGGGCATATCGGAAATGCTCACATTCACTCAAACATTTTGGCTGAAAACGGTGAAGAGTTGGAGTCTTACCGCTCCCTTTCACGAAAACTTGCGCTGGAAGTGTGCAAACTGGGGGGAAGCGTTTCCGGAGAGCACGGCATTGGTAAGCTGAAGCGAGAGTTACTGGAGGTGATGCTCGGTGCGGCAGGGATCAATGAAATTAGAAGAATCAAACGAATATCTGGACCCAAACTTAATTCTTAATGCTGACAATATGGTCAAAATTTGAAAGATCCGCCGAGGGCAGTTGTCATGCGGCAGACAAATCCTTATCCGACCTTTGAGAGGCGTCACTTGGTGATCACAAGAAGCGTTCTTCAAGCTTGAACCGTTACTGAACCTCCCCTAATCATAGACCAAACCCCGTCACGGCCGAATTCCAATCACGAATATCTACGCATTCTTCTCAATTTCTTGAGGAGTCTCTTCCGGGCCAGAATGGATTTCTTCTTTTTCTTGACACTAGGCTTGTCGTACGCACGCCTCCGTTTGGCCTCTCCAAGGACTCCGGATCGCTGCAACTGCTTTTTGAATCGCCTTATGGCGCTTTCAAACGGTTCGTCATCTCTGACCACGACACCCGGCATAAGTGTGCACTCCTTTGGGCTGTGCCCAAGGGTTCTTCTTCCCGGACACCGAATCGCGTAGACGGTCAGGCAAGAGTTCGCATGCGCAAACCCTTGCCCGATCTTCATAGTGCTGTTAAGGCTGACTGGTTACCAGCGCGATTTTCCCGAGTCTCGCCTTCCGCCGCCGCCACCGCCGCCCGAACTGTTCTTGGGGCGGGCCTCGTTCACCTTCAGGCTGCGGCCGCCGAGGTCCTTCGAATCCAATTCCTGGATCGCTTTAAGACCTTCTTCCCGGTTTTGCATTTCGATGAATCCGAATCCCCGAGAGCGGTTCGTGAACTGGTCAACGATGATCTTGGCCGAATCCACCACGCCATAGGCTTCAAAGAGACTCTTGAGTTCGCTTTCGCTGGCATCGAAGGACAGGTTGCCGACATAAATGTTAATACTCATTCTCTAACTCCTTTAGAAAAAGCACCCCATATATTTTGAGAGAGTGCGTTTGCGGTTACGAACAAGGGCTCTTTGTGAACGGGGAGAAACCGGCTGGAGTTACGGTGTGTCGGTCCTCGGCACGGGCGCCTATGTCCTAGGATCTTAAGCCTTGCATAACGCCCGTGGTCCTGAAAAGAGGTCGACTGGAGAAACACAAGTTAAGGTTCATCGTGTACATTATGCCAGCGGGCTTTGCTTGTCAAGCGATTTAGCTGCTCACTCCTCCTCGGCAAAGGGGTTGCGTGCCAGACGGCAGGTGCAGTTGCCCTCATCCCCACTATTCCATTCATTGATGATTCGCTTCAGGCCGGCCCTGTCGAGAGCGAGGTAATGCTTCACCCGGCCTTGCGTGATCAGACGCATCTTATAGGCGAAGAAAACCGCCTCTTCCAGTAGAGCTGGGGTAAACGGAAGGCGCTCTTTCAGAAGCCCTTGCCTGTCCAACAGGTTCAGGATTTCCGAATAAGCGCTATTCTGATGCTCTGAATTTCCCTGACCATCCATAATTCACTCCCGGGTTGACCAGTCTTCCGTGCCTGAAGAATTAGTCCCTTGCCGGCCAATTCTGTTTCAGGCGCGGCCGCAGTAATCAGTTGCAAGTTTTCAAGCTAACCTTTATGTTTTATATTTTGAATGCAAAAAACTTCTTCGGACAAAAAAAATGAGGACAATTTCGGCAGCCGACATAACAGCGGCAGTGAGACGCCTGTGTATGGATGCATGCACAATTCTTGGCGATGACGTCGTCAAACTTCTTGAGACCGCTCTGCTCAACGAAGAATCCTCAATCGGCCGCGAGATTCTCGAACGAATCATCCAGAATTCTCGAATAGCCGCGGAAGAAAAAATCCCGCTCTGCCAGGATACCGGCATGGCCGTAGTATTTGTGGAAATAGGCCAGGACGTTCACCTGACCGGCGGGGCACTCGACGAAGCGATCAATGAGGGTGTCCGGCAGGGATACCGTGACGGAAACCTGCGCAAGTCAGTGCTTCATCCCATTACTCGTGTCAATACCGGAGACAACACGCCTGGGGTCATTCACACCGAGATCGTCCCTGGAGACGGCTTTAAGATTACTCTCGCACCGAAGGGATTCGGATCGGAAAACATGAGTCGAGTCATGATGTTTCCACCTTCTGCCGGTATTGAAGGCGTTAAAGACTTCATTGTTCAGAGGGTGGAAGAATCGGGAGGTAATCCTTGCCCGCCGGTAGTGGTAGGAGTGGGGCTTGGCGGCACATTTGAGAAAGCCGCACTACTTGCCAAGAAGGCATTACTTCGCCCGCTGGGTACCCAAAATCCCGACTCGGATCTGGACGACCTGGAAAAGGAACTTCTCGAACGGATCAACAGACTCGGGATCGGACCCATGGGGCTCGGCGGTCGCACGACCGCGCTCGCAGTGCATGTAAACGCGTACCCCACCCACATTGCCAGCATTCCATGTGCAGTGAACATACAATGCCACTCATGCCGTCACCGGGAGGTGGAGCTTTGAAAGTCGAACCGAGACGAATTGTCGCTCCGCTTGAAGAAGCGCTGGTGAGGGAACTTCGAGCCGGCGAAGTCGTGAGCTTATCAGGGACCCTCATCACTGGAAGAGACGCGGCCCACAAACGGATGACAGACCTGTTACGCGCCGGGGAGCCTCTGCCGTTCTCGATAAAGGGTGAGGTTATATATTATGTAGGTCCCACCCCAGCGCCTCCCGGCCGCGCCATCGGGGCTGCAGGCCCAACGACAAGTTACCGAATGGACGCTTATGCCCCTTTACTCATGGAGCACGGCCTTAGGGGAATGATAGGAAAAGGCCCCCGCGCCGAAGCGGTCAAGGAGGCCATGATCCAGTGGGGAGTTGTGTACTTCGCCGCGGTAGGCGGCACGGGCGCGTTGATATCACGTTGTATAAAAAAGGCTGAGATCTTGGCCTGGGAGGAGTTGGGACCGGAGGCGGTGCGCAGACTCGTAGTCGAGGATCTGCCGTTAATAGTGGCCACCGATACTCAAGGCGGAGATCTGTACGTGACCGGAAGACAGAAATACAAGAGATAGAGAGTTCTAGCACGAAGCCCGGTATGGTGGTCCGACGAAGAATTTGCCTGCCGTCAATAATGGAAAAACAGCTTAGGGCGATTGCGCATGTGACAAGGGGAGGGACTCCAGCATGATATGCAATAATGGCCGGCATGGTTGCTCTTTGCTGAGTTCTCAGACTGCATCGTGAACGCGGCCGGGGGAGCAAATAACGAATATCTGTCTACACAAAAAGCTCCGAGTCCCGCTCTGAAATAGGGCTCGCCACACTTGTTGCGAGCAAGCATCGACTATCTGTCACTTGACACAAGGCTCGGACCAACCTATGGAGATAACTTCCCAGAGGAGTCAATTTATGAGGGCCTGATATCCTGACATACCTTTGGCCAGGAGCGATCTTTTTGAGTTTCTCCAAAACATCCACCGGAATGCGAAGGGATATCATGGTGGTAGGACGGTGCTTAGTCGGTATCATCATCTTCTTCATAAGCGTCGTCTCTCCGCTGGGCGAGGCAAATGAGCCAAAATGATTCGCCAGGTATCTTGTCCCTTTTCTACAGCCACCACATAGAGAGGCTTGATCGGGTGTGCCAGGTACAAGTGCCCCATGATTATTCCATCGTTCTTCATTCTCGTGGATTTCCGGGTACATTTTGTAAAAGTCATCAAGAAAAACTTCGCAGGCCTGTCAAAGGAGACGCCATGCTTTTGCCGATTTGTTTCGGCTTTCTCGGAATCCCATACGAAAAGATATCCTTCAAGGACGTGGGTTACGTCCATATTCCTATCCTAAAGTACAGTATATACTTTGTCAAGACACCCAATAGTGGACCTTCCATATGTTCTGACACATCCCTACTCTTCCTGCCGCGGAATCCGAACCATCACGACCGTCCCCTTTCCTTCCTCCGACTCTACGTTGATTGTGCCGCCCATTGATTCTACCAGTCCCAGGCATACTGCCAAGCCCAGGCCGGTCCCTTTTCCCGGTTCCTTTGTGGTGAAAAAGGGATCGAAGATCTTCGCCAGGTTCTCTTGAGAGATTCCCGAACCCTGTGTCTTCAACCTCAATTTCCGCCGCATTTTCATCCTTGCGGGTCCGGAGAGTGATTTTGCCCCCTGATTCGGGAATGGCGTCTGCCGCGTTGAAGATGAGATTCACTATGACTTGCCGTATCTTTTCCGGCTCGGTCTCCATTAGCGGCAGGTCCGCGAGCAAGCTGAAATTCAAATTCAACGCTGCCAAAGCCTTTTCGGCCACGTATGAGGGACGCGCAGTCTCTCACCAGAGCGTTGATGTCACAGGAGACTATCTTCTCGGGGATGGGGCGGGCAAATTCCAGCAGCCTCTGCAGAATGTCATGGATGCGCTTGAGTTCCCGGTCCATCCTCGGAAGTATTTCTGTGCGGGACTCAGAATCCGGGCCTCGACTCAAGAGTTCGGCGTACCCCATGACTATCTGGAGAGGATTACCTATCTCGTGAGCCACCCCCGCAGCCAACCGTCCCACGCCGGCAAGTTTTTCCGATCGCACAAGACCTTGTTGAGCCGCTTCCAGGTCGCGATTGCTCTTCTTTAACTGCTCTATTAGCGCTTGCATCTTTTCGCGGTCGTCCACGATTTTCACGATCATGGCTTTGAGGCTCGAAGATATTCTCTGAATGTCGCCCTTCAGAGCCGGCGAGACTGAAGGATCCGGAGAATCGGCGATCCCCGAGGCTTTTCCCGCAAGTCGGGCGATGTCCCTCACCGGGCCAATAATAGTCCTGTGGAAGAGAATGTACCCGAGAAAAAATAGAGCGGACTGGGTCAGGATGAGGTAAGCGCCAAAGAATTTCCAGGCAGGCGCAAAGATTGAGGGAGGAATTTCAAGAAACGCTCGAATTGCTCTGACACCGTGGGAAAAGGAACCAGTGACATCTACCAGGACAACCGTCCCTTGAAATAGGCTGCTAGGCCAACTTGCGCCCACGACCCTGATCCTGCGCCCCGGTTCCGAAGGGCTAGGCGGGTCAGGCTCTTTGCCTACAGCGCAGCCGCCGAGAATGTTTCCTCCGGAATCATACAGAAGAATCTTCAATCCTGTGCGTGCTCTACACACACTTCGGACGGCCGCCCACATGTGCTCAGGAGAGTCTGAATTCAGGATTTGTCCTTGAAGGAGGTCAACAATGACACCGGCTTGCTGGATCTTAAGATCTACGGCCGCGCGTTCCAGTGACGCGCCAAAAACAACGAACAGAAGAATGCCACTAACGGCGAGAATCACCGCCAGGTTTACCAGAATGCCCCATCGCACGAGGTGTGCTCCTTGGGAGGAGCGTAAGAGTGACGGGGAGGCCTTTTTGCAAAAGGTTCCCCGGACCCCTCCAAAAACTCCTATGATATGCAGCCCTTCGTCTTAGTGATTCTTAGCACATAGCCGGCGAAAAGCATTCAAAAAGTTTTGCGAATTATGACCCTGGCTATGACTATTCCATCCTTTTCTTCCGCCCTGGCCTCGAATTGCCCGGTTGAGGCTTTTTCGATGTGCTTTGCTGCCTCATTACGGAATTCCAACTTCGCTCTTCCCGCCTTATCGAGAGCCGCTACGTTGATGTCTCTCAGGTCGAACCGCAGGCCCGTGCCTATGGCTTTCAGAGCTGCCTCCTTCAGGCACCACATTCTCGTAAGTTCAACCCAGCGCCGGCTGCTGTCCCCTGCGGCATGAATCTCTTCTTCGGTGAAGTAATCCTGGACCCAGGCCTCGCTCCTAACTTCCACCTTCTCCAGATCTATGCCCAGTCCTTCAAACGTCCCGGGAACCGTAGCCGCAGCCATCGCCAGGCCATTGGAATGGGAAAGCGAAATGCTGCTTATTTCAAGCCCCGGCTTGACTGATAGTTCGCCAATCGGCTTCCCTTGCTCGTCTTGGATGATGCGAATATTATTTTCCGAAATGGTCCCGGTGTCGGTTGTCGCCATCACTCTCCGAATACTTCTCTTCAGCGCGATTCGGCCTGCCAGCCATTCCGCTGCCCGCTTCGGCGTAGCCTTTTTGTCGTGCTCTTGGACCTCCTGTTCGTCAAGAGTGCGTTTCAAAAATGCTTCGGGAGCTTTTTCCATCTCACTGACGATCTCGGCCACCGGCAGCATTTCCTCAAAGACCTTTCCGGGGAAGCCGGAAGTCTGCTCGAGTTCCACTATTTCTACACCTTTCAGGCTGATGACTACCCCGCCTTGGCGGTCCCTGATTAGCCCGTCAAATTTGATGACCGTTCTTCCCTCCAGACCTTCCTGAGAAGTTTCAATCGGGATCAACTCTCCCTCCCAGGGTAGTGAATCAACCGAATGAATTTCGGCCCGTTTTATGCCTGTGGGGAGGGCCATTATTCCACGGGATTCCACCCCAAAGGCCGCTGCGGCCTGAAAAGCGGCTTCCACTCCCGAGGGGAAAATGTCAGTAAACATGGCCTCGCGTTCGGCCGTCTCCTTGTACCGAAACCTGACTCCCTGTCCGTTTCCTTCGATACTCACGTGATCGAGAAATCTGAAGCCGGGCCCATGGAAAAATACCGAATAGAGGTCCTGATCCGCGATCCAGACCGATGCCTTCCAGTCGGCCGATTCCAGAGACGGACTCGACTCTGCTCTCCCAACCGCAAGGCGGCACTCATGATGCAGCCTGGCTGATCCGACCTTCTGGCCGCTGCGGTTTACAAACCATGAAAAAATTCTCGCATGGTAGGTAGTATCGCCTTCGGCCCCATTGGGAACGCGTATTACTTCGACTTCAGCCTGGAAGGGCTCATCCTTGAATATTTTGAGGGGGCTGACAAATCGTACGTTTTCAAATACAGCATCCGCGGCTTTCGGATTCAACAGAGCAGCCGCTGCCCGCATCATCTCCATTCCGCCCACTCCGGGCAGCACTGCGGCACGGTCGATGCGGTGATGATTTAGAAGGGGATGAGAAGGGTCAAGTGCGAACTCGGCCCTCAGATATTCTCCGGGCAGGATCGAGATGACCCTTCCCTGCTGTCCGGCAATCTGCAGCTCGCCCAAATCTGCCGAACCGGGGATAGTGAAGGCATCCGAAGCAAAGGGACCCAGCTTGCCGGCAACCATTACCTCGCAGGCACCGGAAGATCGGCCTAGGTCCTGCGCCAGAATCTCAGCGCCCTTTTGCGGCGGGATGAAGTCAATGCCTGCCACTTCGAGGCTCTGTTGCACGCTTCCCCTCGTGGCCATGCCGATTTCGGACCACGGGGCCCAATCGATTATCGAGACCTTTGCGTCCCAATCGTGATCTATTTTTCTCAGCAAATGCGATAGCCCATCGTTGGCAGCGGAATAATCCACCTGTGCCATATTGCCGAACCGTCCAGCGACACTGCCAAACCCTACAACTCGGCGAGGCAGCATGCCGTGGCGATCCAGGGCCTCCATTATGTTCCGCATGCCTTGAACCTTGACGGACACAACGTTCTCCATCTGTTCCAAGGTCTTGCTGCGCAGTGCACGGCTCACGTCAATTCCGGCTCCGTGGATGACCACGTCCACACGCCCGCATGTCTCCGCGACCTCGGCAATGGTCTCATCCACAGAATCGCTGTCGCGAATGTCAACCGGCCTATAAATGACCTCGGAGCCTAGGCCTCGCAGCTTGCGAATGTGCCTGAAAACTTCGGCTTCAGCCTGCAACGCGGCAAGCTCCTTTTCCACTTTTACAGGAGTAAGAGCCGTTCCGTCACGCTTCATTCGGTCCACGATCCTGTTCTTCTCTTCTGTCCACTGGTCGGGACTGAACTCCGCTAGCTGTTCCGCACGGCTCGACAGTGACGTCCGACCGAGAATCACGATGGTCAACGGACATTGTTCGGCAAGATGCGAGATGCAAGCCGCAGTAATGCCCCTTGCGCCGCCGCTGGCCAGAACAACATCCCCGGATCTGATTCCGGGTTCTCTCTCCTCCTCGATCATGGGGACCAGCCGAATGGCCCGTAAGCTCTCCAGTTTCCCCCACCGCAGTTTCGAGCGGAAAAGCTTCCGTGAGACTGCGGACGATTGCCTCTGATGTTTGCTCGGAACCAAGATCAGGATGCAAGTCCAGCACTCGTACAAACGTGTCGGGATATTCCTTGGCGAAGGCTTTGGTGGCGCCCGCGGCCGCTCCGGCGATGTCACCGGTTTCTGAGGGGACGTCAAATCCGTACGCACCATCTTCCGAAACAGCGGTCACCAGGAACGAGGGCCCCGCCTCAAAAGTCGTGGCGCAAGCCAGATAAAGCTCGAAGGTTTTTCTCAAGGAAGCGGGATCGCCCTCCATTGGAAAGAGGTTAATTAATCCTATCCGCTTCGTTGACGAATCTTCCGGTAGAACAGGGTCGGCAATTCGGTTCACGTTCGCGTAACCGAGGCCGCCCAGTGCGCTTGTCACGACCTCAGCCAGCTCGGAAGGACCACCCATAACGAGCACCTCATCCGCTTCGGGTCGCGGCACTCGTTCAAGAGGCGGCAAGGCCATGAGCCTTGTTTCGAAGAGTCGCACCTCTTCTTCAGCCCTCGGCGTCTTTCTCAGCGATCGCTTCCTGTGGTTGTTCAGGAGCCACAGACAATGCCTTTCGGCGCTTCTCCTGTACAAAGCCGATAATGTGCTTGATAGTAGGAAAATCAGCAATTTTCAGACCATCGATGCGAGGAATGTTGAACGCCTCCCTCACCTCAGAGATGAATTCGGCCTGTTTGACAGTGTCGATGCCAAGGTCTGCTTCCAAATCCAGATCGGTATCCAACATGTCCGCAGGGTACCCGGTCTTGGCCGAGAGGAGTTCGAGGATTTTGTCCCTGACTTCAGCTCCTTCGTCCGCGGGGGCGGCTGTTCCCTCTTGCGGCTCGACTCCGGCGTCAGAAGCAGAGTCAGGCGCGGTGACTTTCACGGTTTGTTCACGGACAAAATTGATTATGTGCTCTATGGTTGGAAATTCGGCAATTTTCAGCCCGTCGATGCGGGGGATGTTGAATGTCTCCCTCACCTCGGAGATGAATTCGGCCTGTTTTACCGTGTCGATCCCCAGGTCTGCTTCCAAATCCAGGCCAGTGTCCAGCATGTCCGCAGGGTAGCCCGTTTTATCTGACAGCAGCGCCAGAATTTTCGCGCGGATTTCTTCAGCCCCACCGATTGTTCCTCCGGCAGCTCGGGCGGTTTGAATCTCAGATTCGTCGCGTTGGCCCGCCGCAAGTGCTGCCTGGGCTGCAATCTGTTCCACAGAGCGCTCGCTTAATCTCAGGGTTCGTTGGTCCACCGAAACTACTGGATCTGTGTAACCGCTGATCTCTTTTAGCCAGCTTCGATGGGTGTGGAGATCATTGATGCGGTTCTCTTCACGACTCGCAACCTTGTACAGGGCCATTACAATCTGTGAACCAAACCCTGCTGCGAGTCTGAGCGAGTAATTTGCCTCGCAGGTCCCTCCGCGGCTGAGATTGAGGTCCGAAAATTCAGGGTCCGGCTGCTTGAGATTCGGAATGGGCGGCACCATTTTCTTCTGGAGGCAGCGCAGGGCTACAACGTCCTCCACCCCTACCCCCATGGTGTGGCCTGTGAATCCCTTGGTGTTGGCTATGGGGATTAGCCGAGCCTGCTCGCCAAAAGTTTGCCTGAGGGCATGAACTTCCGCTGCGGAGCTTCCGCCGCGCTTTGGTGAGTAAGTTTCGTGGGACATGAAAAAAACATCCCGGGCGAGATCATGCCGAGAAAGACCGGACTGCTCTTCCCATTTCCCTATCATCTTTTCCATGATGGAACTGATATGGTCCACATCCAGACGGGTGCCGTGAAATCCGCTGTTGGCCACTGCTCCGGCCTCTATTGTCGCTATCCCGTCCATGCCTCTCTTTTTGACGAGATCTTGGCTTTCTAAGACTATGCCCACAGCGGCGGAACCGAGGATCAGACCATGCCGCCGATCATCGAAAGGAAGCGCAGCTTCGCTCACATTGCCGTTGGTCGTGGCTGCGCCCACGGCCAGAAAGCCGGAGCCGACCCATGGGAGCAGTGTCTTCCCGGCCACATCGTCCGCTGCAATGACGATGACTCTCTTCGCTTGACCTGTGCGGATCCAGTCCCGCGCCAGCAATATGGCCTGGGTTGTCCCCGCGCAAGCTGCATCGATATGGGTATTCGGCCCTTGGGCTTTGATCAGTTGAGCCATTTGGCCTTGGCCCATGCTGATGACACGCAGTAGAAAATCTCTGTTGAAGGTGTAAAGCTCTTCCGATCCAGAGGGGTTCAGACTGCCGAATTCTTCAGTAAACCATGCGGTAATTCGTTCCCGTTCCCGGTCGTCGCTGATATGGGCCAGAATCCCGGTATAGAATTCAATGAGTCGCTTCTTCGCCCCGGCCCCATAGCGGGTCGCCGCTTCCCTGGTCACCTCGTCAACCAGCGAGGCCATACCCGGAAAAGCCGAGGCAAAGATAATTCCCGTTTCCCGCCTCAGAGCCGGCGGCAGAGCCCATGATTCAGGCAATTCGTGCCCTGTGCTGGTGGTGCGAATCTGACGGATCAGAGGAATCCCAGCGTCCCGAAGGGCCTCGAGGCCGGCGGCAATCGCCAGGCGGGTCGTGATGTCCATGGACCGCACCAACCGCTCATCCAAGCCGTACTCCTCTATGACCTCTTCGTCGTTGAAAAAACCGGCGAGCTTGATTACGTCGGAAAGGTCCTCCACCATCTGGACTTCCACTTCCCCAGAAGGCCCTTTGAGCAGACGTTCCACGTTCTTTTCGAGCATTCTGCGACGGCCGTCTTCCGGGATCTTCTTGATGAAGTTCCGGCCCAATATCAGATCGTCGAGCGTTTCCCGATCAAACGGGAACCGTACATCGCTGGGAAGCCCCGCAGCCAATCCGCTGACTACGACCGGATTGAAATCCATACCTTCGGATGTCACCTGTCTGACGGTTTTTTCCAGCGGGAGCACATTCTTCACAAATGTTTGGAAGCTCGATTTGATGAGCTGCCGAATCGGCTCACCCTGGATCTCCAGGAATCGGCTGAAATCTTTCTGAGATGCGATCTGGCTTATCTCTGGGTCCAGGAGCCCCGCCAGCGGATCAGCCTGCTGGGCTTGCACCCGTTGCGCTTGCTGTGAACCAGCTTCGGGGGCTTGTGCCACAACCCTCAACTCGGTCCTTTCGCGACGAGCCACCGGCTGCTCGGCCTCTACCGGACCGTCCGCCCCGGAAAAGTCAACGGGGATCCCTTCTGCAGCCAACGCGGCCAAGGTCTCCATGAGTTGGAGCATGCCACCCTTCTTGGGATGGTTGGTAGGCAGCGCCACAACATCTTGTGAGAGCGTGTCCAGCGTCAGGTTGCTCATGACTCGCTTGGGCCCGCATTCCACGAAAATCCTGATCCCTTCGCTGTAAAGGCGTCGCAATGTTTTGACCCACTCGACCGGAGCCGCAAACTGTTTGCCCAGGAGGTCGCGAATTCTGCCGGGGGCTGCCGGACCTACGGGGTAAAAGTCTCCGGTCACATTGGAGAGGACCGGAATGGAAGGAGGATTCACCTTAAGTCTTTCCAGGGTCTTCATAAAAGGCTCCCGGGCAGGGGCCACCACCCCGGAGTGGAACGCAGCAGAGACCGGGAGGATTGTCCCTTCTAGTCCTCGGGCCTTGAAAAGCTCACCAGCTTTTTTTACAGCCGAAGTCTCTCCGGAAATCACGGTCTGCTTGGGCGAGTTCTTGTTTGCAGCAACCACATACCCGTCAACTTCGGCCAGCACTTCTTCCACCACCCGCGCATCGGCTGGTAGGCTCATCATCAAGCCTGGATCCGCGATGCTCACTCTGGCCATTTCACGCCCGCGAACCGCCACTGCTTCGACAGCATCTCTGAATGTAAAGACACCCGCTGCCACGCAAGCCGCATATTCACCCAGCGAATGGCCTGCGCATGCCACCGGCCGCACTCCCATCGAGGATAAAAGCCGAAAGATCGCGGCATTGGCCGTCAGAATCATTGGCTGAAGGAGTTGCGTATCCTTCATTGCATCGGCCTGACGGCGTGCGGCTTCGCCGTTGTTTCCGTCGACCAGGAACACGCTGGAGGTAACCGTAGGAAGGCCAAGGGAAGCCAAGATCTCGTCAGCTTCTTGGAATGTCTGTGCCACCACTGGGAATCGTTCGGCTAGATCGCGCAGCATGAATGGATACTGCGAACCCTGGCCGGGGAAGAGGAATGCTACTCCTCCTTGGGCCTTGCTTGGCGTGCCTTGAGACACATGTATGCCGCGAGTCGGGAAGATAGCTTGCTTGGCAGGATCAATCAGTCCGTCACGGATGAGAGAAAGCTTCTTGGCTGTGGATTCTGAATCCTGAGCCGCAAATCCGCACCGGATGTCAAATGGGCCTGTCTCTTGCCGGCATCGAGCGGCGAGCACGGCTGCATTTTCCGGAGTCATTTCCTTGAGAAGCCTTTCGACCTTACTCAAGAGATTTCCGGGATCCGTTCCGCCTATGACCCAGGCATCCCCGTGAATCTGCATGTCCGGAGGACGAGGCCAATCGGGCGGTCGAAATTCAATTGTAGCCTGGGCTTTCTTTTTGCCTGCGACCAGCCGAAGGCCGGGAGTATGTTCCTGGACGATTACGTGAAAATTTGTCCCTCCAAATCCGAACGCGCTGGCGCCAGCCCTTCGTACAGACCCGCTGTCGATTTCCCACGGCCGTGCCTCGGTCAAGAGGTACAGGGGAGACGAATCCCAATCGATACAGGGGTTGGGCCGTTTCACATTGGCGGTCGGAGGCAATGTACGGTGGTGCAGACTGAGGACGGCCTTTATCATCCCGGCAGCGCCCGCGGCTGCTTTGAGGTGGCCTATCTGTGATTTCACGGACCCGACGCCCACCGACGCTCTGGGAATTCCCGCTCCCCTGAACAAGCGGTCCAGAACCGTCAGCTCCGTCGTGTCGCCCACCGGTGTGGAAGTGCCGTGAGCTTCAATGAGACCGATCGATCCGGGGTCAATCCCGGATGCGCTTAAGCAGGCCCGCACGGCTCGTTCCTGTCCAGCGGCATTGGGCGCGGTTATCCCCTTGCCTCTCCCGTCTGAAGATGAACCGATTTCCACTATTGTCCCGTAGATCCGGTCACCATCGCGAAGAGCATCGGAGATCCGTTTTAGAATCATGATTCCCGCGCCTTCACCCATGACAAACCCATTGGCCGATTCGTCAAAGGGCCGGCTGCCGTCAGGGGACAAGGCGCCTATTTTGCAAAACTTGATGAAGGAGGAGGGGTGCATGGCCGCGTCTACACCGCCGGTCACCGCGTAATCTATGCTCCCTTCCCGCAATGCAGCAACCGCGTTCATGGCCGCGGCCATGGAAGACGCGCAGGCCGCATCAACGGTAAAGTTCGGACCCTCCAGGTTAAATACGTTGGCCACCCGGCCTGAAATTATATTGGCCAATTCGCCGGGGAGTGAATCCTCCGTAATCTCTGGGAGATTTTCCAGGTAACGGGACCGGAACTGGGCCACTAGATCTTTCTTTACGCTCTCATTCAAATCCAGCGAAGTCACCGCTTCCTCGAGGCAGGATACTGATCTGGGCAGACCCACTCGTTCCGCGTACCTGTCAGTGGTATCTCCGCCCATACTGTTGCCGAGGATTACCCCTACCCTCTTTCCCTTCAATTTTTCCGGGGAGAGGCCGGCATCCTGGAGAGCATCGGCCACGCAGGTCACAGCCATTTGCTGGGTTCGATCCATCTTCCGGGCCACTGCGGGGGGAATGCGATGCTTGAGCGGATCAAACTTGAAATCCCCTATGAACCCGCCAATTCGTGAGTAACTCTTGTCAGGGGCTTTGGGATCAGGGTCATAGTAGAAATCCGAGTTGCCGCCCCATCGCTCTTCAGGAACCGGGCCTATTCCGCTGCGTCCACTGATGATCTGCTGCCAGAACGAATCCGGCGAATCGGAACCGGGAAAGCGGAGTCCTATGCCGACCACCGCAATCGGCTCTTTTACGTAATCCATTTCCACGAGGGGCTCAGTGTAAGGCGGCTCCTCGCTCAGATCGTCTTCAGACGAGGGGGCAACCGGAATTGCTTCGAAGATACGCCTTCCTTCCTCAATGATTTCCGCGTGAAGTTGCTCAATACTGCGAGGACTTTCAAGAAGAGAGACCACCTGTCCCATCAAGTACAGGCCGCGGTCCAGTTGCTCTTCAGGAGGCAAATCACAGAACACCGGGCAATCCCAGGTGGCTGTGTCAGGATCAATGGCGCACCCCTTCGAGGCGAGCCTGAGGGCCCCCAGGTTATCTTTTTCGTACAGTTCTTTGCGCTCGCGCAAGGGCACGCCCGCTCGAAGCCGCTCTTGTTCCCTCTCGATGAGCTGCGAGGCCATAGGAGAGCCAGCGGCGCGTGCCCTGGTGTTTACGGTCCGACCTATGACTACGGTACGGTCGCTCTGCAAGGTTAGTTCCTGATATGTGGACGTGATAGCGCAGGTGGACACCGCTTCTTTGGCGGCAAGATACGCTGTCCCGATCTGCAGGCCCAGATTGAGACCTTTTTCTACAAGGCCCCCCACCATCCCGGCTACGAAGGCTGCGGCCCGGCCGGTGGCTATTCCTCCTGCGAAGAGTACGCTAACCTCACTGAGATCAATGCCCTGTGCCGCGGCTGCTTCCAGCGCGTTAAGATTGGCGTTCCACAGGTTCAAACTTCCCAGCGTGCCTATGTGTCCGCCTGATTCGCATCCTTCGAACACAAACCGCCGAAGCCCTGCCTTAAGCCCCTCCGACAGTATCGACGGCGAGGGGCAGTGCAAGTAGCATGCAGTGCCGATATCTTCTATGGATTTGGCCAGATCGATGCTCCCTGCGGCCAGGATGGCAAATGGGGGCGGGTTATCCCTCATTATCTCCAGATGTGCCTCGTAACAGTTTCTGTTTAGTTCCAGTCCGATGAGACCAACACCGAACCGGCCGTTGGTCTTTTCTCCGGCGAGACTGATCCCCTCTCGAGCAATCGGGCCCGGCATGTTCCCCATGGCGAGAAAGGGCAGAGCGCCTCCTGCGGCTACTGCGGCAAGAAAGTTGGGGTTGTCGCTCACGTGAGCCATGGGGCCTTGAACTATGGGGAAGCGCGTCCCGTGGTCGCGACAAAGTGAAGAACCTTCGCAGAAACGGCCATGCATGGCCGATTTCAGCCATTGCCTGTCCGAAAACCGCGACTATGGCCTTAGCGTTCCCGTGGGCACCTGCCAGCACTTTACCTGTTCCAATATCTTCAGACATGGGCAGGAGCATCTCTTCGGAATCCGGTGAGATCCCACGGCCTTGGAGAACGACCTGGAGACGCTCGCGATAGGAAGGAAAATCTTGAGCTGGTAGAGCATCCTCCTGCTTCTTCAGTTCCCGGACCATACGCGTACCAACGCGGGAATAGACCCGCAGTGGAGTGCCTGTCCCGTCTGCCAGCGTTACAGTAGTGGGGAGCCCCAGTGAATTGAGAAAATCTTTGAGCGAGGGATTGACCTGGGAACCGTCCGCGAGCAGGAGATGAACGTCCAGAACCACACCTGTGGCGCCGGCCGCCCTGGCGCCGGCCGCTGTTCGAGGACTCACCCCGCCTTGTAGAAAGAGTGGAAGGTCGGACAGAGCACGGATTTCCTGAAGCAACACCAACCCACTGGTTTCACTCACCCAACCCGGCCCTTCGTTCCCACGGGCAATGAGCCCGGCAGCCCCGGCCTTTTCAGCCGCGGCGGCCTGCCTTGCGCTGCCGACTTCCACCAGAACAGGCACCCCATTTTCTTTCAAGGCTCCCGGTTCCAGCGAAGAAACTTGCTCGGCCTCTTCCAAAGGAATGAGGACCAATTTGGTCCCCTCGGCCGAAGCAAATCGTTCCAAATCCTTGATCAAAACCCGTACGCCGTGAGGTATGTCAGGCGAAGCTTTGAATTCTGCGGGGCCGGTGGTCACGTGGTCTACAATTCCCAGCCCTCCCGCACGGGAGACCTCCTCCACAAGACCCGGATCTGCATTAATTCCAGGGTTAACGTAGAGCACGGGTATCTTCAAATCAAACGGCATTGGCAATTTCATGAGATCACCTTCAACGTATTAACTTTGCTTGCTTGGATGGGGGGGACCACAAAACCGTAAAACAGGACCTCTTTCACCGTTTCGATCTCATTGAGAAGAGATCCTTCTGCACCTTCGTGCAACCATTTCTGAATCACTCCGTTAAGGAAGCCGATGATGCCGAAAAACACGGTGAAATAGTTCATCTGTTTGAGGTGGCCGTTCCGTGAGGCTTTCCAGCAGCGCCTCTTCAGCCCGGGTAAGGCAAGTATGAGTTCATTGATAAACTTTTCGGAAAACTCCCGGCCAAAATCTTTCTGTTCTTGAATGATGACTTTGAAAAAAGCCGAGTTCTTTTCGAAGAAGCTGAGATAATTCTTGATGACGCTCTCTATGATCTTCAGCACGTCTTCCTCTTGGCTCAAGTCATGGCGGGCGTGTTCCACAAATTCACTTATGGTGTCTTCTTTGAGAGCATTGAATAGACCTTCTTTGGTGTTGAAGTAGCGATAGACAGTCCCTTTGGCAATTCCGGCTCTTTCAGCGATGGAGTCGATGGTCGAGGCGTGGTACCCCTTGTCCGAGAATTCATCGAGTGCGGACTGGAGTATTCTGGACCGCGCGTCTCTTTGTTTCTTGCGCTTTGGCCCTTCACCATCCGCTGGACGGCGCAAGGTCTGGAAAAGCAGATCTTCCAGTATGTTTTGTCGTGGAATTCCCGCGTGGTCTGCTACGTCCAGCACACTGCGGTAGAATTCCCTTACCAGGGGGTCCGAATAGATGGGGGATGCTGCTAATGCCTGGGTGGCTTTTTCGACGAAGAGGAGTACGGTTTCTTCGTGTGTTAAATCTGAGTCGTCTTCTTTGGCCAGTTCTGCCCGAAGTATTCGGACGAGTTCAGGTACCGCGAAGGTATCTTTGTGGACTTTGGTTTTGGCGATGACGTCTCGGATGTTTTTTTCGAGATCGGACTTCATGGCGGCCCTCCAGAAAACACAATGGTCAGTCAGAGGAATCAATGACTGACCAGTTAGTCTTACATTCTTTTTACCGAACTCGTACGGTGTGTGTCAAGAGTTTTGTCCGACCGGCAGCTACGCGTCAGTCGCAGGGCGGGGAAAGAGCCGGCCGTTTTTCGACCCCTCGTCTATACAATACAAAATCCCCCAAAATCCCCCTTTAAAAAGGGGGGAGTAAAGCCAACCCCACCCACCTTTTTGTAAAGGCAGGGCAGAGAGGATTTTCCCAGCGTATCTAAATTGTTACTGTCAACACCCTGCAATTACGCAAGAAAATGGGGCTGGAAGGACCAGGTTCTGTGTGGCACGGTTGTGGGGCTACATCGGAAGGCTATTAAGGCCAGAGTATTTGGTTGTCCCGGATACAGCCAAAAAGCTAACCTTATTTTCACTTGACATATATCGTGTCGAGATATATCATCGACAACAAAGGAGGCACCATGGACGTTCAGTCGGTTCTTCTCGGTTTCCTAATGAACACAAGCATGACCGGTTATGATCTCAAGAAAGCTTTCTCGATCTCGTTCTCATTCTTCTCCGGCCTCAGCTACGGGTCCATCTACCCCGCGCTCAAGAAGATGGAGAATCATGGACTGGTTTCCAAACGGACGGAGATTCAGGACGGCGCACCAAACCGTAAAGTTTACACCATTACAGAAGCCGGCAGGGTGGCCTTCCTTGACTCTTTGAGATCGCCGTTGACTCCTAGAGCAACCCAAGAGCCCGTTCTTGATGAAGGCTCTTCTTTTTCGCCCATCTCTCGCCCGAGGAGCGCCACGCGATTGCGGACAAGTACCTGAAATCCATAGAGGAGTTTCGTGGACAGTTGGAGGCGGCCAGGCCCGCGGTTGAAGCGCATGCCGATCGGTTTCAGTACTTGTGCTTTCAATTCGGCCTTCGCTTTTTCCGGGACTTGGCCCGCAATGTCTCTGAAACCATCCATGCCTTGAACGAGGAGGAGGCTGAGAATGGAGGATGAGTTGCAGTACAAGAACCGACGGAGCGCAAGGACCGTCCAAAGGCCGGCAGATCTTTCTGTACATCGGACCTTTCCCGGCTCTGGCTTTCTTTAAGATCTGGGCCTCCACCGGGAGGGACCCCGGCAGCTTGTTGGCCGCGGCTTGCGCCATGCTCATCTATTGCGCTTGCGTTCTGGTGCTGGCGCGACGCTGGGACAAGCCGACCTATTTTGATTGGACAATTTGCGCATATTTCCTGGTCCTTTCGCTATCCCTTGCTCTGTGGCCCAAAGCAGCCGGCGCGATCCTCACTGAATATGCAGTGACAGGGATCTATTTCTGCCTGTTCTCGGCGGCCTTTTTCCCGCCCATTCTCGGCTTTGACCCCTTTACTTACCACTACGCCAAGAAATCTGCGCCCCGAGCAGTTTGGGAGACCCCGATCTTCCTTACTATCAATCGAATCATGACCTTCGCCTGGGCAGGGCTTCTTGCAACCTGCGTGGTTCTAAGCCTGTATCCTTCGGTCATTACTCGCGCCTTAATCCCCATCGCGTTAATCCTCGGCGTTGGTGTTCCCTTCAATCTCCGGTTTCCGGACTACTACCTTAGACGCCTCGGCTTGCCCGGTTTGGCTGAGATGCGGAAAATCGGGCTGGAGGGGCGGCACGGAGCATCTGTTGTTTCAGACACCAGGACATCGCCTTATTCAGCTCCCACAACCTCTGACCCTCTTGCACCTAAAACTTTCAGATCGGACGTCAGCGACGTATCGGACGCAAAGGGACATTCACAACTTCGAAAGGAGACCATCATGAAAGTTCTCGCTATCAACTCCAGCCCTAGGGCTGACGGAATCAGCAAGACGGGGATGATGCTGGACGCCCTGGTGAAAGGAATGAGCGACGCGGGCGCAGAGGTGGAAACGATCCACCTACGTGAAAAGAAGATCAAGAATTGCATCGGATGTTTCACGTGTTGGACCAAAACCCCTGGGGTCTGCGTCCAGAAGGACGACATGACCAACGAGTTGTTCCCCAAGTGGCTGGAAGCTGACCTAGCCGTGTATGCAACGCCTCTGTACCACTTTACGGTAAACGCCACCATGAAAGCTTTCATCGAACGAACCTTGCCGGTGGTGGAGCCTTTTCTCAAGAGAGGTGACGACTCGACCTCCCACCCTCTGCGTCAAAAGCTCCCACGGGCGGTGGTTTTGTCCGTGGCTGGTTTCCCGGAGGCCTCTGTTTTTGCCCAGCTCACCTCATACATAAATTTCCTGTTTGGCAAGGGACTCGTGGCCGAGATTTACCGCCCGGCCGCTGAAATGTTGAGGCTGTCCCAATTCTCTGAGACGACGAAAGACATTCTCGATGCCACGGCGCAAGGCGGCCGGGAACTGGTTCAATCCATGAAAATCTCTAAAGAGACGATGGAACGAATTACCAAGCCGATCGTCGATGACTTTGACACCATGGCCAACATGGCAAATGTCTTTTGGAAGTCCTGCATCCGTGAGGGATTGACACCCAAGGAGTTTGATGAAAGGCATTTGATTCCACGTCCCGATTCCCTCGAAACCTTCATGATGATCATGCCCATGGGATTCAACAGCGAGCGCAGCGGGTGACTTGAAGGCGGTCCTTCAGTTCAACTTCTCCGGTGAAGTCGATGGCTCCTGCCACTTTAAGATCGAGAATGGAAAGATCGAGGCCAAACAGGGTGCGACAGAGAAACCCGATCTAACTATTGAATCACCTTTCGAGGTCTGGATGGACGTAATTACGGGAAAAGCCGATGGCCAGCAGATGTTTATGCAGCAGGAGTACAAGGCTGTTGGGGATCTGTCTTTGCTGATGCGGATGAACGATCTCTTCGGTAGAGGGGAGAAATGAGCGCCCATATCATGGGATATCTGGAGAATGATTCAGGCTGAAACTTTTTGTCACACTCCCCGTGTCAATAGTGTCTGAAGTTTGGAAGGGGATTGAATCTAGCGGGAGAGTCGCACCGGTCACAAGTCCTGTCAGCGCTATATGACCGGCCGGGCAAGTGATTGGCCACGGGAGACATTCCCGCGTGAAGCAGGTTCAGCGACAGGACAGAGGTGTCGGATATTGAAGGCGAGTCGGTCTAGTCGGGAACCATACGGAGATCTTAGTCCGGTGGACGATTTGTGCGGGAGAAGGCGGAGCGCGTTATAGGCGAAGTATCATCTTGAAATCGGCCAAACATAAGTTAGGCATTGTCCCACGGAGAGACCGTTGCTTATCGAAATATTGAAACGCACGCCTACATGGGTATTCGTTCTCTTCTTTGTTCTTCTGACTCTAGGCTACTTTCAGAGCAAAGCCAGAACACTCGGACGAGGGAAGGTCTCCATACTTCCATGCGCCATAATTACACTATCGTTCTATGGGGTGGTTTCTGCTTTCGGCACTGCACCTGTTGGGTTAATTTGTTGGTTCATCGGTGCAGCAAGTGCGGTATGGCTAGGCTTAGCGCTCGCCGCCCCTAAGGGGGTTGTCTACTCGGACGAAATCCGATCATTTTCAATTCCAGGAAGTTGGGTTCCACTCCTTCTGATGATGGCCATCTTTTTTATTAAATACGCAGTCGGTGTAGTCTTGGCACGCCAACTTCCATACGCCCTCGAGGCCAAGTTTATCGGCGCGATCAGCCTCTCGTACGGCTGTCTCGGCGGGTTATTCCTTGCGCGTACGTTGGTGATTTGGCGCTCTGCAAAGCAAAATCCCCCTCTCACTACCCTCTCCCGCCAGGGGAGAGGGTTTTGAAGCCCCCTCCCTCGACGGGAGGAGGAAGGGGGAGGGTGATAACAGCCTGAAATAACAAGGTCGATTCCGTTCAGTTAGCGCTTATGAGGCAGAGCCTAGGAAGCAGGACGCTAACATGGAGAGCGCGGAATGGATTTCATGTGATAGTTCTCAGCGATCTCTGCGGTGCGATAGCTGTTGCTTGTCTGGCAAAGGCTTTCGGTAACTGAATGGCTACGGGTCTTAGTCGTTTTTCTCTTGACTTAGGGGCGCCGGACCAGTTACTTTGTATACGAAATGAATACTAAGTCCCCCTATGATGAGTGCGTTGTCTACCTGTTGGCCAAAGCCTATCAGCGAGCCCACGCGCTCCTCAAGCGAAGAGTTTCGGTTTATGGCTTAACCCCCATCCAGCAGCTAGTCCTGGGAGGGTTGTGGCACGAGGAGGGCATGTCCGCCGGCGACTTAGGGAAGAAACTGGGTCTCGATCCGGCTACGCTCTCCGGCATTCTAGACCGGATGGCTGAGAGAGAGTGGATCGTTAAACAGACCGACCAGGAAGACAAGAGGGTCCTGAGGATCTATCTAACGGATGAGGCCAGAAACCTCGAACCCAAGCTGACGGAAGAAAGGGATGGTGCCAATGAAGAGATTCTCCGGAACTTGTCTCTCGAGGAAAGGGTGCTTCTCAAACGGCTTCTAAAAGACCTGAGAGACTAGTATTTTTTTCGCAAAATAGTTAGTAGACGAACTAATCGTCTGAAAGTCGGCTCTCAGCAGGATCTACATGCCAGAAGTGATCGGAGGGTGAGATGTCGTCGTGGCAAAAAACAAGCTGTGCGTGTTGTGCTCAAAACTGTGGTCTCGAAGTCATGGTTGAAGGGAATCGCATAATCAAGGTTCGTGCTGACAAACAAAATCCTCGCAGTGAGGGGTACTGTTGTCGCAAGGGACTGAAAATCGCTCACTATCAGCAGCACGAAGATCGGCTCAAACGGCCCCTCAAACGGGTAGGCGATGAGTTCACAGAGATATCCTGGGACCAAGCGCTGGATGAGATTGCGCAAAGGCTCAAATCAACCGTAGAGACCTATGGGCCCCGCTCCCTTGCTTACATGGGCGGAGGTGGGCAAGGATGCCACTTTGAAGCTGCCTTTGGGGTGCGGCTTCTTCGGGCATTGGGATCGCATTATCATTACAGCCCGCTCGCACAGGAGTTGACTGGCTATTTCTGGGTAAACGGAAGAGGGTTGGGGCGACAGTACTTGGGGACCCTGCCTGACCACGAACACACGGACATGCTAGTAGCAGTGGGCTGGAACGGTTGGATGAGCCATCAGATTCCGCAGGCGAGACGGCATTTGAAAAGGATTTCCGAGGACCCGGACAAGCTGCTCGTGGTGATCGATCCAAGACGTTCGGAGACGGCCCAGAGAGCGGACATCCACTTGGCCGTTCGTCCCGGGACGGATGCTCTGCTCTTTCGATCCATGATAAGCATTATTCTCCAGGAGGGTTGGCAAAAGCACGACTATATCGCAGCACATGTGAGCGGCTTCGAAGCGATTCAGCCGTGGTTCCTCGACTTCGACCCCCGTCCTGCCATGGACCTTTGCAAGCTGGATTATGATGAGGTTCGCGAGGTGTGCCGGCTCCTCTCCACTCGGAACTGGTCATGTCACTCGGATCTTGGGATCCTCATGGGGAGGCATAGCACTGTCTCGTCTTACCTGGAATTGATCCTGCTGTGCCATTTGTGGTCGGATAGGCGCCCCTGGGGGAAACTTGATTCCGGGCCACATGATGCCGATGGGGGCTCATTCCGACGAACGCGATCCCAAAACCTGGCGTACTGCCGCCACGGACTTCCCTGCAATTATGGGCACATTTCCGCCCAACGTAATGCCTGAGGAGATACTGTCAGATCGGTCGGATCGGCTGCGGGCGGTCGTTGTGAGCGGCTCAAATCCATTGAGGTCCTATGCCGACACCACGGCCTATGAACAGGCATTCAAAGCCCTAGATCTGTTGGTTGTGGTGGACGTGGCTTTTACCGAAAGCGCGAGCCTGGCTCATTACGTGCTGCCCGCCAAGTCCGCTTACGAAAAATGGGATGGAACGTTTTTCGCTTGGAACTTCCCCGAAATATTTTTTCAGATGAGGCGTCCTGTAATTGAAGCGGAAGGAGAATGCCTTGAGGAGGGAGAAATACTCACACGCCTCGCCGACCGTTTGGGTTTACTCCCGGAAATTCCTCAAGAGCTGTACGATGCCGCATTCGGAGACCGTATGAACTTCGGCATGCAGCTTCTGGCATTTGCACAGAACGAGCCCCGTGCGATGAAATTCATGCCCTACATTCTCGGCAAGACGCTCGGGAAGGCTCTCGGCTCAGTAAACCTTGCTGCACTATGGGGGATGCTGCAGGTGGCCCCCAAGTCTTTGCGGGAGAACGCTGCCCGTGCAGGCTTCAGCCCTGGACCGGCTATGGGGGAGGAGATCTTCAAAGCTATTCTCGAACACCCCGAAGGGATGTGGATCGGCAAGTGCGACCCCTCGAAGCCCTTGGATGAGCTGAGAACGGACGATAAGCGCGTAAACGTTCTGATTCCGGAACTCGCGGAAGCTGTCAAGGGTATCGACGTTCAAAGTGAAGAAATCAGCCTCCGCATGAATCATGACTACCCGCTCATCCTGGCGGCGGGTCGCCACATGGATTACAACGCCAATACGATCATGAGGGACCCGGCCTGGAACGAGGGTAAGAGTAGAGCCTGCACGCTGATGATGCACTCTGACGATGCTGCCGCCCTGGGTCTTGCAGACGGCCAGACGGTGAGAGTAACCACTGAGGCCGGCTCGGAGGATATCGAACTGGAAGTTACTGACACGGCTCGTCCGGGTCAGGTGGTCATGCCTCATGGATTCGGACTGGTACACACAGGCCGAAAACATGGCGCCAACGTGAATCGCCTGACAAAAAACAGCAACAGGGACCCAATCGCGGGGACACCGCTCCACAGATTCGTTCCCTGCTCCGTGAAGGCGGTGTGATGCCAAGCAAGCTGGTTACCCGTTGCCATAAACATAGCTCTAATGGCGCAGGAGCTGATATCTCATCATCCAGGAGGACAAGATGACCGCGAAGGTGTACTACGATCTGCGTGAACAGATGGACCACTATTCAGTGGGATTCCCTTCAACCGAATCCGGAGTTGAAATTAGGATCCTGGAGAAGCTCTTCTCAGAAGAAGAAGCTGAACTGTACCTTAATCTCAGCATGATGCTTGAAACGCCTGAAGCGATTGCTCAACGAATCGGTCGCGAACCTGGCACGGTAGCTGGCCTGCTTGAACGCATGTTCGGCAAAGGTCTCATTTTTCGGCTTAAAAAAGGTGACTCCGCCAAATATGGAGCGGTCCCCTTTGTCGTGGGCTCTTTCGAGTATCAACTCAAAGACATGGACCGGGAGTTCGCTGAACTGTACGACCGGTATTTTTTGGAAGCCTTTGGCAAGGAGGGGTTGGGTCAGATAGCGCCCTTGCGAACCATACCGGTGAATAAATCAATTGACCAATTGTGGCCGGTGGCGCCGTACGAAGATGTGAAGGGAATGTTTAAGAATAAGGATAAGATCGGCGTGTCGAAATGTATATGCCGGGTACAGCAGGGACTCTTGGACAAGGGGTGCGATAAGCCGCAGGAGGTTTGCTTCCAGTTTGGGAGCCACGCTCAGTACTACGTTGACAAAGGTATGGGCCGCTTCATCACGGAGGAGGAAGCTCTTCAGATAATCGACAAGTGCGACGAAGCCGGCCTTGTGCCGCAGCCGTTCGTTTCTCAGGACGCTGGTGGAATGTGCAACTGCTGCGGCGACTGTTGTGGAATTCTTCGGTCCATCAAGTTGCACCCCAAGCCTGCGGAAAGGGTTTCTGACGAATTATTACGCGGGCGTTGACTCGGATGCCTGCTCGGCCTGCGAGACCTGCCTGGACCGCTGCCAAATGGAAGCCATTAAGATAGGAGCCGATGGCGTAGCCGAAGTGGACCGTGACAGGTGCATCGGTTGCGGGTTGTGTGTCACTACATGTCCCAGCGAAGCCTTGTCCCTGCGATCTAAGCCTGAATCGGAACGCCAGGTGCCGCCTGCAACAGCGAAAGACTACATGATGCAACTGGCCTCGTCGAGAGGGAAATCTCTTATCCCTATCGCTGTGTCAAAGCGTTCGCAGAGCTGATCCTTGTCACCCAATTGAAGAAGAATCGGGGAGACCCTTCTTGTAAGAAGAGCCGCCCCGAACCCCTCCCCAACCACGCTTCTAGCGTGGTAGCCCCCAACGGATTCCCCTTCTTTCCTTCCGGGAAATGAAAATTCCGACGAGTCTTAGAGTTCCTTGGAATTGGGCTGGGGGAACCGTCTTTACATAGAAGGTTTCCCTAATCTTTCCGCTCTATGCCTCCGGGGTCGCACCGAGGGAGTAATCTTCCCAGTTTAAATGCAAGTTCGTACCAGTCCAGTCTCTTCTTGAACATTGCCCAGTAGGGCGGGCCGTGCCCGCCGAGGCTCCAATCCATTGGCGGCCACGGGCCGCCCTACGTATGTAAAGACATCGCGCAACATTATAGTAGATTGGTGTCAGTCGGCCCTCTTCTTGAACAGGAGCGCGGCGAGCCCCAGGTAGAAGATGGCCATAGCAAACATGGGGATGACCTGAGGCCAGAGGATATCCCATCCGATCCCCTTCAGGAAGACTCCGCGTACGATGGTGATGAAATAGCGTAGGGGATTCAAGTAGGTTACGTACTGGATCACCGTCGGCATGTTCTCAATCGGGAAGGCATAACCTGAAAGGAGAACCGCGGGCTGTAAGAACATGAATGAAGTGAGGATCGCTTGCTGTTGAGTTCTGCAGAAGGTCGAAATGGTAATTCCTATCCCTGCAATGGTTATGAGGAACAGTACTGAGGTGGCAAGGAAAAAAGGCATGGATCCCCTGAATGGTATATCGAACATCAGAAACGCCAGTGGCACCACCACCGACATGGTGATTATCTCAATGATAAAACAAGGTATGAGTTTGCCGAGGATCAGCTCCATTCTACTGATGGGGGCCACCATAAGCTGTTCTATAGTCCCAATTTCTTTCTCGCGGACTATGACCGATGATGTGAGGATAGTGGTTAGGGCTAGCATGATGATTACCACCACCCCCGGGACGAAAAAGTCCTTGGAGTTCAGATTTGGGTTGAACCACGCTCTGCTGGCTTCAGCCGCGGTTGGCACTATGAGATGAGGAGTGGTGGTCTCGAAGAGCTGTCCCTGCATCTGGTTCATCCGCTGGTCCATAATGTCGAGTGCAAAGCGCTGAAGGATAGATTGAGCGTACCCCGATACGGTGCCGGCGGTTGTGGTGTCCACCCCGTCGATAAGTATACCCACGAGAGCCGTACGCCTTGACTTGATCCGCTGCTCTAGATCGGGAGGGATAAGTACGGCCATCGCAGCTTGTCCTGTTTCCAGCCATCTGTCTGCTTCGTCATACGAGTTGAGCATTTGCTTGATAGTGAAATATCCGGACCGTGAGAAGGCTTCGATAATCTGCCGGCTGAGGACGCTTCGGTCCATATCGGCCACCACGGTCGGAACGTTACGTACGTCCAGGCGGCTGGCATAACCGAATATGAGGAGCTGGAGTATAGGGGCGATTAACAGGAGGGCGAAATTCTGCCGATTGCGCCTTATTTGAATGAATTCTTTGCGAACAATGTGCCGTATTCTTTTCAGCGATTCAGCGATGGTTCCCTTTGACACGCGAGGATCCGGATGTGTGCCGACATTGTGTTCTCCTGGCGAAGTCGACTCGGTTGCCGGCATCTGTTCCGGCACACCTGAATTAGAAAAGTTATCTTTCATACGAGAGTTTTCCGCAATTTCCTGGTTGCAACGGTAGTCATGAACAAAGCGAAGATTGCCAGCATGGCTACTGGTACAGCGATCGCCTCTATTCCTACTCCTTTGAGGTATATGGCACGCAGTACGGTCACAAAGTGGCGCGCGGGAATCACATAAGTGATCACTTGCAGCGCATCGGGCATATTGGAAATAGGGAACACAAAGCCGGAAAGGAGAAACGAAGGAAGAAAAGTTCCCAGAAGCGCCAATTGAGTTGCAAAGAACTGATTTGTCGCAATGACCGAAATCAGGAACCCCAAAGACATTGCTCCAATCAGGAAAAGGCTCGAAACCAGGAACATCAGCAACAGGCTCCCTCTTAACGGCACATCGAAAACGTATTGCCCCATGAGGTAGACCATCAGCAGATCCACGTATCCGAGCGCAAAATACGGTATGAGTTTGCCCACGATAAGCTCGTTGGACTTCACCGGTGTTGAAATTAGCTGCTCCATGGTGCCGGTCTCCCGCTCTCTTACGATGGTCAAGGATGTGAGCAGCGCTGCGATGACCATCATGATTATGGCAATGAGGCCGGGGATGATGTTGCTTCGGCTCTTGAGTTCGGGGTTATAGAGGAGCCGTATCCGAGGTTCAACCGGGAGGATGACTCTATGCTCTACCGCCTGCCTGATGAGAGCCTTTTTGCGGAAATCCTCGTCGAACGTTGCCATGATGGTTTCGAGGTACACGATGGCTAGGCCGGCTCTGGTGGAGTCGGACCCGTCGACGATAGCCTGTATGCGGGTGGTTCTGCCTTTTTTCAGGTTTCGGCTGAAATCCCAGGGTATCAATACCGCAACATTTACGTCTGTCTTGTCCACGGCCTGAATAATCGGCTTGTAGGATTCAGGCGAAAGGACCAGCGTAAAATATCCCGAGCTTGTGAGGCGGTCTATGAGTTCTCTTGACTGTGAGCTACGGTCTTGGTCCCAGACCGCGAGCGGAATTTTATCCACATCCAGAGAAAGTGCGTACCCGAAGAGGATCATGAGCATCACGGGGATACCAAGCGCGAGATACAACGAGCGGGAATCCCGAACTATCTGCCTGGCCTCCTTGCGAGCCACAGCGAAGGTGCGATGAATGTTCATGATCTTCCATTCGCCTAGCACCGGCCTACTTTCGGCGCCCCAATGGGCTCATTGCGGGCGTCCCGGAGGGATGTTCCATCCGGCTGGGCACTCCGAATTTCGGTCTTTCGCCGTGAGGGTAACAAATACGTCTTCGAGGCTGGGGGTTATGACGTCTATCCTGGAGAGGCGGATCCCTGCTTCGCTGAGTTTCTCCTTGGCTGTCGGGATGGCAGTATCTGCATCCGCGGTGACCAGATGGAGCAGGTTGCCGAAAACAGCGACCTCGCTGAAGATCGCTTCTTTTTGAAGCACTTCTGCAGCCTGCATCAGGTGGTCACATTCCAGGTCCACGACAGAATCTTTCATCCAGTTCTTCTTGAGTTCTCCGGGCGTCCCCAGGGCTATGATTCGGCCTTTGCTCATCAGTGCGAGGCGATTGCAGTACTCGGCTTCTTCCATATAGTGCGTGCTGACGAATACGGTCACGCCCTGCAAGGCCAAGCTGTGAATCAGGTCCCAGAAACTGCGTCGGGAGAGCGGATCCACGCCGGATGTGGGCTCGTCCAGAAACAGGACCGGTGGTTCGTGGAGCACAGCGCACCCGAGAGCAAGCCGCTGTTTCCAACCCAGGGGAAGCTCTCTCGTGAGGCTCTTTTTTCTTTCGGTCAGCCCTGCCATGTCGAGGACCCATGCGTCCCTGGATTGCTTCCTCTCGGCATCGAGGCCGTAGATCCCTCCGAAGAAATCCAGGTTCTCTTCAACAGTCAGGTCTTCGTATAACGAGAATTTCTGGGACATGTACCCGATGCGCTTCTTAATTTCTTCGTATTGCGTGGACACGTCCCATCCTGAAACTCGGGCAACCCCGGAAGTGGGGGTCAAAAGTCCGCACAAAATTTTAATTGTTGTGGTCTTGCCCGCGCCGTTAGGCCCGAGGAATCCGAAAATCTCACCTTTGGGCACCTCGAAGCTTACGTGATCCACGGCCACAAAATTGCCAAAGACCCTGGTGAGATTTTCGGCAAAAACCGCTATTTCCCTGTCGCTTTGGTTCAACTGCTCCCTCTATCCATTTTCTTCTTTGGACCTTGGGCCCTTCGGGATCAGCGAAAGAAAAGCGTCTTCTATCGTAGGAGAAATTCTCTTCAATGAATGGATTTGGATCCCCTCTTCCTTGAGCCTTTTGCGGATGACCTCTGCTTCCGATTCCTCGTTGAAGCGCACGTGAAGCCCTTCACCGAAAATATTTACATCCACCACACCGGGCATTTTGGAGAGCAGGTCCCGTGAGCCGCTTGTGTCGGAGGCAATCAATTCGATGACGACTCCCTTGACCATCTCCTTGAGCGCGCGAGGCTCACCCATTTGAATTATAGAGCCGTGATGCATCAAGCCTACTCGATTAGTCCTCTCTGCCTCATCCAGATATGCAGTGGTGACGAGAATGGATATCCCTTCTTTTAGAAGGTCATAGAGGATTCTCCAGAAATCGCGGCGAGAAACCGGGTCAACCCCGTTGGTGGGTTCATCCAGAAGGAGAAGTCTCGGCGAGTGAATCAGTGCACAAGCAAGCCCTAATTTCTGCTTCATACCTCCGGACAAGGCTCCCGCTAGCCGGTCCTTGAACGGACCCAACCGGCTGAAGCCGAACAACAGCTCAATCCGGCCGGACCGCTCTTTCTTGGGCACTTGAAAGAGGTCCGCATAGAAGATCAGGTTCTCTATTACGGTAAGATCTGCATACAGCCCGAAACGCTGAGGCATGTAAGCGAGATGCTCTTTTATGCCTTCCGGATCATCCACCACGGAAATCCCGTCCACCCATGCCCGGCCGGATGTAGGTTCGAGAATTCCCGCGAGCATTCGCATGGTGGTGGTCTTGCCCGCTCCGTCAGGTCCTACGATCCCGAAAAGCTCTCCCTGCTTCACCTCCAGGTTGAGGTCCCTCACAGCCTTGGTTTCACCGAAATCACGGCAGAGGTTTTCAGTCTGTATTATGAGTCCGGAACTCGCTTGTTCAAGACGCGGGCTTCCCAAGTGTCCGTGGTCCCCCTTTCTTGGGCGGTTCAATGTCAACTAGAATGTAGCCTTCCGCGGGCATCCCGATCTTCAACTCCTGGTTCGGATTTTTAATCGTGATTTTTACCCGGTAAACCTGCTTGACTCTTTCTTCCTTCGTCTGCACGTTTTTTGGCGTGAACTCGGCCCTGGAAGAGATGAAGGTTACTACACCGGGGTAGACCTTGTTGGGATACGTGTCTGTGGTGATTTCCGCCTTTTGGCCCAGTTTTATCTTGCCAAGGTTCTGCTCTCCCACGTACCCTTTGAGCCAGACTTCATCGATCGCTGCAACGGTTGCAACCGTAGCTCCCGGAAGAACCACCTCGCCCAGTTCATTTGATTTGACCAGCACTACTGCAGAGACTGGAGTCTGAAGAATCGAGTGCTCTATGTCCAGTTCGATCCTTTTCAAGTCAAACTCGGCCTTTTCCAACCGCGCTCGGCCTGCCCTAATTTCCTGCTCTCTGGGTCCTTTCTCGAACTGTTTCAGCCGTTCCGCGGCATTGTTGAATTCTTCCGTCGCGACCCTGAGGGCAGTCTCCTTGGTGTCAAATGTGGAAGCAGAGATGGCTTTTTCCCTTAACAGGGGAACGTAGCGGTCGTATTCAGCTTGCGCGTTCTTCAGCCTGCTCTGAGCAGACTTGTGCATGGCTCGCGCCTGTTCGATCTCCTCGGTACGCGTCCCTTCTTCCAACTGATCCAGCACCGCGCGTGCGTTGCCAATTTCGGCCTGGGCCGCGCCCCTTAGAGCAAGGAGAGTGTCGGTATCAAGGGTGGCGACGGCCTGGCCCTTCTGTACGCGGTCACCCTCTTCAATCGGCAGAGTTTTGATTTGTCCGGCAATTCTGAAGGACAAATCAACCTCTGTGGCCTCAATGTTGCCACTGACGAAGACCCTTCCCTCCGTATCTCCATTGCCTTTGAAATGAAGCCAACCGGCTACCACACTGATCACCACCAAAAATACCAGTACGGGTATTATTTTTTTCTTCATGACTAAGCTCTAGCCTTCTCGGACCCAGTTACAGCCGTACAGCTCAGACGCACACTCGTCCTGCATTAGTGCCACGGATGAATCCTGCGCGGCACGCGGGATTCATCCGTTTACAAACGACCCTGACCGCACATCCGTGGAATCAATACTAACACCATTGTCGGGATGCTCCGCGGAGAAGCCTGCGGAGTAGGGCATCGTCCACTATACATTCAGGTCCCAGCGTCTGCTAACAAATTTTTGTCTATGCCTGTCCAAAGCCTCCAATACGACCCGTTATTCTATCTGATTGGTACTCGTGTTCAAGATCGTGAATCAGGCGCGTGCCCATTGTGCAGGAGTCGACGGAAATCTGGTGCCACGGATGTGCCGAAGGCTCATCCGTGCCGGGACCGGGTCCGGCAGTACGTCCACAGCATTAGGATGCCTCACTGGACCTGCGTCTGTCGGCCATAAAGCAATACCAAGCAAGCACGGATGAGTCCCGCGGAGCGGAACGCATCCGTGGCACCAGACTCTATCGCCGCACTTTCATCTTCCGTTGTGACTGACAGGTCATGGTGGTTTGCCGGAATGACGGTAGGGGCACGGCATGCCGTGCCCTCATCACACACACGCGGCCGAGTTCTTCAGCCGCAGGGGCACGGTCCCGCCTGGGCGGGATGCCCCTACAACAAGGGCAGGCGGCCTAAGTCAACAGCATTGGCCTCGGTCCCAGGAACGGACTCGACAGGGACTCTGGCGATTCCGTAGTTACTTTCGCGAAGCTTCCAAGCCATGATGACTAAATTAACCCATATAGTAATCTAAACCTAATAAACCCTTTATTAAACCGTGTTGTATTTGATAACTAGATTTATCTTTTAGTGTTGACAACCCAATTTTGTTGTGATATCCACGCCTCGTTATTTGTAGGTTGGGGGTGTGGGCGTAGGAGTTTTAAGTGTTTGGAAAAGTAATACAATTGAAGAAAAATGTCTCCTCTGTAAGCAAAGGGGGGGAGCTTCCTACAGCAATAACAGAGCAATTTAACTCGGAAATTATAGACAAGGGTCTCCGGCTGGCAGAGAGTTCGCGAATTTCACATATTAACTTCGGAAGAGAATCTTACTTCGGCCTCGTCACCGATTCGTCCGGGAAAGGGGTCAATGTCCACATCTCACTCCACCCTGAAACCAAAATCCTAAAGAGGGCCACCTGTAGTTGCTTCCGGTCCTGTACTCGCACCTACTGCCACCACATAGTCTCTTTCATCAGATACATTCTTAGGCCCGACCCGGAAACAGGCGCTCTGCGCTCCCTTGGCGAGGACTTCAAAGATAGCTTTTGGCATGAGATCGGCTGGTTCGGTTACAAAAACTTCGGGGATTCTACACTCGGCTTCAAGACACAAGTGAATCATGGAGGCGAGGGGCTCCGAATAAGCTTCTCCGACCGTAATCAACACGAGATTCTTGCGTTCATACCCGGCGAACGGTTGGTGGAGGAATTCCTTCACGAATTCTTCGACATAATTCGGCGCGATATCGATGCGACCCTGTTCAGGCGAATGTACGGGAAGAAGCTCAAAGATCCGAACGTCCCTTCGCTGCGCCGCCGTCCCTGGCAATATTCGGATTCAGAAGAGGAGATCAACCGAAGAGGGGTCAAGTCCGTCCGCCAGCATCTTGAAGACAGCGTCTGGCATCGAATCGCCAAGGTGGGCTTCCTGGTCGCGGGACGTAGTGGAGGGACCTTCAATTTCCGTTTCCTGGAGTACAAGCAAGAACTGACCGTAGAGGCCCTTGATGAGGAAGAGGCCGTTATCCTCCGCCTTGTGCCGCCAAGACCTCTGATCGGGACGATCATAGAGATGGGTGAGAACAAGGCGGTCATTGGTGATGATCTTCTGATACACTCCAAGCCTCTCAAGACCGGATATCAGGTAAACCTCTCTGAATCGTCGTTCCTCAGTATAACGCCGGTAGTAGAGAATCCTGACCCCGATGCCGACCCCTCAGAGGCTTACCTGGATCGCACCACCATCGAGCAACAATTATTCGGCCGGTATTATTTCTTTCCGGATTGGGGATTCTTCAGGATTGCCTCACACACGAGCGGTCTGCCGGCTGATTACTTCTCTCCGCAGAAGAAAATGATGGTGCCCCCTGAAAAGGTCACTCCTTTTCTGAAAGAGTATCGCGACGTGCTCAGTGCGGACCCATCAGTGGTCATAGACAGCAGCCTCCTGGACCACGAGATTGTCGAGAACTACGAACGGGTAACGGTGGACCACAAAGAGTTCAGTGACGAAGGGGTCGAGCTGGAAATAAACTACGATTTCGGCGCATTCCAAATGTCTTTCCGGGAGATTTTCCAGGCGAGACGAAACAACAAACGCTTTCTCGTTAAAGGAGAAAAGTGGATTGACACGATGTCCACGGAATTCTCCTGGATGGACGGGCTCGACGACCAGGCTCTGATCCATGGAAATACGCTCACTATAGGACGCACCGACTATCTCCGATTCCTTGCGTTTCACGATCGCTTGGAAAAACGATTCTCATCTGCCCGGATCAAGGAGTGGTTCGAGGCCCTGGAAATGCTCAGACCTCCCGGGCGCTTGCCGGCCATCAGGGCGATGAAAGGGAAGCTTAGAGGATACCAGAAGAACGGTTACGGCTGGCTCTGGTTCCTCTATCAAAACGGCTTTTCAGGACTCTTGTGCGACGATATGGGTCTGGGCAAGACGCATCAAGTAATGGCCCTCATGACAGGACTGGTTCATCATCTGGCCAAACGTCCCGATAAAATTCGTTTCCTGGTGGTGTGTCCTACAACGGTTCTTAGCCACTGGAAGGACAAGGTTGTGGAATTCTGTCCTTACCTAGACCCGTATGTTTACCATGGTACAGACCGCTCGTTCCAGGAAGGCTTCGAGGAACACCCTCTCATTATTACTTCGTACGGCATCGCCTTGCGTGACATAGAGATGCTCTCCGAGTTCCGCTTCGATCTGATCGTCCTCGACGAAATTCAAGCGGTCAAGAATAAGTCTACCAAGACATACGCTGCCGTGAAGGCGCTGGAATCCGCCTGCACCGTAGGGCTCACAGGAACACCTATTGAAAACAGTGTTACCGACCTGAAATCGCTATTCGACATAATTCTTCCCGGATATCTGATGTCGGATTCCTTGTTCGAGGACCATTTCCGCTTCCCCATCGAGGAAGTCTCGGACCGTGCCACCAAGGACAAGCTCTCCCGCATGATCCAGCCATTCACGTTGAGGCGTAAAAAAGAGCAGGTGCTTAAAGAGCTTCCGCCCAAGATCGAAGATATCCGACGCTGCGCTTTGAGCGAGGATCAGATTCGCTTTTACAGGGATGTTGTGAACAATCGGGGCCAAAGCCTCGTGCAGGCGTTGAAGGATCCGGACCAAAAAGTCCCGTACATGCATATTTTTTCGGTCCTCAACTACCTGAAGCAGATCTGTAATCACCCGGCCATGCTGGAAGGGGAGACAAAGAATTACGGCAAATACACTTCGGGAAAGTGGGACCTCTTCGTTGAACTCCTGGAGGAGAGCCTCGGATCGGGCCAGAAAGTGGTGGTGTTCAGCCAGTACGTGAAGATGCTGGCACTAATAGAGTCCTTCCTGTCCGATCGTGGAATCGATTTCGCGACCATCAAAGGCCATACGAGGAATCGCTCTGAACCGGTGAAACGTTTTAATACCGATCCGAACTGCATGGTTTTCAGCGCATCGCTGAGGGCTTCAGGTCTGGGAATCGATCTGACCGGCGGCTCGGTAGTGATCCATTACGATCGATGGTGGAATTCTGCCAGGGAAGAGCAGGCCACAGACAGGGTCCACAGGATCGGCCAGAGACGAGGAGTTCAGGTCTTCAAACTCATCACGGAAAACACGCTGGAAGAAAAGATCGACTCCATCATATCGAAGAAGAGGCGGCTCATGGAGTCGGTGGTCAAAGAAGACGACAAATCCCTTCTTAAACACTTCTCACGACAAGACCTGATCGAACTGATATCTTTTTGAACGTAATCGAGCCTGCTGCCCTCACACTGCCAGTTCCTCCAAGAATTGTCTCTCAACCCGGAACTGCCCTCTTGGCCATCATTCCCGCGCACCGGCACGGATGAGCTTCGCACATCCGTGGCTCCAGGTGTGTTCTCCTCATCCTGCTCGCATCCCCTTCAGATTCGCCTGCTCGCACTCCTGACAGGAATTCGCATTCAAAGCCGGTGAGATGGGTGAAGCCTCTTGTGCAGAAGATTCTCCTGAGTCCACACATGAGGATCTAACGCTTGCCGGGATCGCCATTTTTCCGCAGGAGAAATGACGACCCCGGCAAATGTTAGGAGTTCTTGGAGAGGGGTTCGGGGAGGACCTTCTTCGCAAGAAGGTCCTCCCCGATTCCTGCCTTCCTACACCTCGCAAGCCAGGGCAAAGCCGTCATCCAGGGCGCTGCCTATGCGCCCGACCTTCTTGGCATCGCCGATGACGCTCACATTCACGCCTGCTTGTTCAAGTTTTCGGCTGAGGGAATTCTCCGGCCGCGACCCCATTGCAAGCACGACCGAGTCAGCGGGTATTGTAACGTCGTTCCCCTTGGAATCAGTGTAGACCACCTTTTCCGGAGTGATATCCTTCATTGTGGCCTCGGTCACTATTTCCACGCCTCTCATTTGCAGTTCTTTGAGAAGCACCCACCTTGTGGAAGGCCCGATGTCCTGACCGATCCGCCGCGCCATTTCGATAACCGTGACCCTCTTTACGCCCTTGAGCATGAGGTCACGGAGCACTTCGGGCGATTCTGCCTGGTGCAGCATGAGAAAATAGACCTGGTTCGGGGAAATTGTCCCTTTTGAGGCCAGGAAAACCGCGGTTTCAAGACCGACCGATCCTCCGCCGACCACCACCACGTTCGACCCTGTCTGAACCTTTCCCTTCAAGACATCCCATGCCTGAAATACGTTAGGGGCTTCCACGGCCTCTATGGGCGGCTTGAACGGGGCCGCGCCCGTGGCAACGACCACCAGGTCGGGCTTTTCCCCGGCCACTAGCTCAGAGGTGACCTCAGTCCCGGTACGCACTTCCACCCTGTGCTTGGGTAAAACTGCCCGATAGTAGTCGAACAGATAGTGAAAATCGCGCTTATCTGTTGCATCCGCAGACCAGCTTACCTGGCCTCCGATCTGCTGTTCCTTGTCGCAAAGGATGACTTTATGTCCTCGTTGCGCCGCGGTGACAGCGAATTCGCACCCAGCCGGCCCTGCACCGGCCACCACGATCTTCTTGGGTGTCTCGGCCGGTGTGATGACAGTCTCCTTCTCCCGGCCACATCGGGGATTTACCATGCAACCGACCGGCAGCAATTGAAACACGTGGTCAAAGCACCGCTGATTGCAGGCCACGCAACGGCGGATTTCATCTGCTCGCCCCTCGCGTGCTTTGTTCACGAATTCAGGGTCAGCCAGCATTCCTCGAGCAACGCCGACCAGATCTGCCACGCCTTCCCGGAGCACCTCTTCCGCAATGAACGGATCGTTGATCCTGTTGCACCCTATGACCGGGACCCCGACACTTTCTTTGATGCCACGTGCAAGGTACACGTAACCTGCCTGAGGGAGATCCATGGTTATCTGTGGAACTCGGCTCTCGTGCCATCCCCCCGTGACGTTGATGCAATCCGCACCGGCCTCTTGCTACGGCCGCGGCAAACACGCGCGCCTCGCGGTTGGTGTGACTGTCGGGTACGAAATCATTCCCTGCCACACGAACAATCACAGCCATGTCTGAGCCGACTTCCTGCCGAACACGCCGGATGGTTTCCAACCCGAAACGCATGCGGTTTTCCAGTGGACCGCCGTATTCGTCTTCTCGCTTGTTGGTCTTGGGGGAGAGGAACTGGCAGATGAGATAACCTGCCGAGGCCAGGACTTCAACAGCATCGAAACCAGCCTCTTTAGCTCTCCTAGCGGCTTTCACGAAATCCTGCTGGACACGTTCGATATCGTCCAAGGTCATGGCCGTGGTTTCTTGCCGCGTGAAATAGCTCGTATACTCGGACGGAGCAAGGATCGGCAATCCTTTAATACTACAGAAGGAGTACGCGCCCGCCATGTACAACTGCACCGCGGCCTTGGATCCGTTTTGATGAATAGCCTCGGTAAACCTTTGCAGCCCTGGGATGTAACGGTCATCCTTGATGGACAGCATCAGATCGATACCTGATGCCTGATCGTTGATCTCCGCGCCGCCGATGACGATCAGTCCAGCGCCTCCGCGAGCACGGGTCGCGTAGAAGTCGATAAAGCGGTCGGTAACTTCTCCGTTAGGTGTGTAGTTGAGGTGCATGGCCGTCATGACAACTCTGTTGGACAGTGACATGGGACCTATGGATATCGGTTCGAACAGCTTGGTAATCAATGAAACCTCCAGGTTGAATTCAGGATTATAAGCATGACTATGTGGTGCACGTTTGCACGCTCGCTCCGGACAAGTAATTTCAATTGCAAGAAAACAGGTAACCATCGTGAACGAGGAAGGTAGGACCGGCATCTTGCCGGTCAATCTCGAGCGACCGGCAAGATGCCGGTCCAACTGATCTGAATCAAGCGCCTTCGAACTTCCCCTTTCGTTTCTCCAGGTATGAGGACATGGCCTCAAAAAGATCTTTCGAGGGCATGATCATGCTGGACCTGGCTGCATTGTAGTCCAGGGCCTGATCCATCGGGACCTCTTCGTTGTAGAGGAAAACGTCCTTCGCGCCCTGGACCGCGAGGGGCGGATTGCCCGCTATTTCCAGGGCCATCTCCAGAGCTTTGGCATCCAGGGTTTCCTTATCAGCGTAGACTTCATTTACCAGGTTGATGGCGCGGGCATGCTGGGCGTCAAAGCGGTGTCCCCGGAAAGCGATTTCACGTGCATGCCCTTGCCCGACCACTTTGGGGAGACGCTGGAGGCCACCGACATCTGTGATGATGGCAAGCGTAGCCTCGGGAAGGGCAAACACGGTGTCCTCGGAACAGAGACGTATGTCGCAGCACAGGGCAAGTTCCAGTCCCGCGCCGAGGCAGTGTCCGTGAATTGCCGCAATCGTGGGCTGCGAGAGACGTTCCAGCCGTGTGTGGATTGCCTGAATGCGCTTGACCTCCTTGTAAAAGGTCACCTTTTGGGAAGCAGTCGCTTGACCGGTGATCGTGGCTATCACCTCATTGTCAGGGCTTAGGTCCAAACCTGCGCAAAAGGATTTTCCGGAGCCCCGCAGTAGTACTACTCTCGCCTCGGGATCTTCTCCTGCCATACCCACGGCCTGGTCCAAGGCGTTCCACAGGGCGACACTCATGGCGTTCCGCTTCTCGGGCCTGTTAAGAGTGATGAAGCCTACATGCCCATCTCGATGGTAGGTGACCAGATCGACGGTTGCTGATGCCTCCATATTCATAGTCGAATTTCTCCTTATTTCTTTCTCGTTCCGAGGCTCTACTCTCGGACTGCATGCCGGGAGACTTCGCACGTCCCTAACCGTCTCGAAATGAGACGGTGTTCTGGGCGGAGCCCAGATGGGCATGGGTTCCCAGTGCAGAGCCTGGTTGAACTCAGGATGGTAGATTCACAGTTCACTTGATTCACTCCCGCCTGCCCCGTGCACAAGGGGTTCTCCCGAATACTGTCCCCCTTTTGAGATCGCTTCCCGGCTGAGTGCGGCATTTACCCTGAGGTCCAGTACGTGATGTTCGAGAGAAGGAATGCGTGTTGAATCGGGCTGAGCCACCTTGAGGCATTGTAGCAGTGTCTCCTGGAATTCCATGTCGGCAGCCTCCGGGAGCGTTTCTAACAGCTTCATGGCCTCTTCAGGTTGCTCCATATTCAGAAGGCAGCGGACCCTTTTCAGCACCGATGACGGGATCGCTTCTGAAATGGCCTCGTAGTATTCCAGCGCCCATGCGTACTTTCCTGCCCCGACCAAGGTGTCTGCCAATGCATTTAGTGGGGTGGGCTTCCCTTCGAGCAAAGCAGCCAGACTCCGGACATCTTCGTGTTTACCCAATTTGGCCAGTCTAAGAACCAGCATGAGAAAGTGGCTCGGCGTTTTCAACAAAACCTTCGGCTCTGCATCACGTAAGGCCAGGTAGTAGAGGATCTCGTTTTGTTCCCGCAGTAGATCGAGATCCGGAAACGGATACGTGTTGGCAATGCGGAGTTCCTTCACATCCTCAAGCGTCTGTACTTCCAGTGACCTGAAAATCTTGTGAATCTTAGCATGTACTTCTACTTCTTTTCCTCGCAACTCCTCCTCAACGTAATCGTCGGGGAAGACAAAGCTGAAGTCAATCTCGGTTCCCGCGGCAGCGCCGATGAATCCCGCTTCAAAAGATGGAAGCAGCAGACCTCGTCCCAGGAGCACATCCCAGTACTTTCCGGATATCCCCGTGAACGGGACCTTTTGGATCCAACTCCGAGAGTCGAATATGATTCGGTCCGCGGGCCCCGCAGGATCCTTGGTCTCCTCGAAGAAACCCAAGGAAGAAATCAGCTCTTCCACATCCGACCCGTCCCCATCCAGTGCTGCGCTGTATCCCTCCAGGAATTCTTCAAGTAGCGAAAACTCCTCTATTGCGCTGGCTGCAAGTGCCCCGTACGCATGAAAGGCCGGCTCGTCCGAAAGATCCGCTCGGCTTGTAAGCAAGAAATCCAGGATCTCAAATGTGCGCTGTTTGTAATAAACGTCTCTTTCCATCTGTTCATTAGCAAGGGCCCAAAGGTTGCGCACTTTCCTGATTTCCACCCTCGACAGCTGTTCAGTTTCGTACTGATCGCCAACTGAAATGTACGCAGGTCTGAAACTGGGAAAAGGCTTGATGCCAAAGCGTTCCGGGTTCTGTTCGTACATTGACCCGAAGTAGAGCTGCATCTGTTGGGAGCCTGAGTTCGACTGAATAGGAATCTCCAATGAACGGAGGAACCGCATGGTTTCGTGCGCGTCTTCGACGGCTTCCCCGGGAAGCCCGAAAATCGAGAACAGCTCCGCTTCCATACCCAGTGAATGAGCAACCTTAATATTCTCACCAAGTTGTTGGAGCACGATTCCTTTGTTGGTGGCCTTGAGTACGCCGGGGCTGCCCGATTCCAGGCCGAAAGCCACAGTGTCCGCGCCGGCTTGTTGCAATTTTTTCAGCAGAGGGGCGTCTACGAGGTCAGCCCTGGTTTGGAACCAGAACGGCGTTGCAATGCCTCTCTTGATTTTCTCCTCGAGAAGTTTCTCGGTTCTTTCCCTGTTTTCTGTAAAATTGGGGTCGGCAAACCAAAATCGTTCTATTCCCTCCCCTGCAAGGAGTTCCATTTCGGCCAAGGTTCGTTCAATAGAGTGATAGCGTACTTTGCCCCGGCAAATACGAGGCGTTATACAGAACCAGCAAACATGCCGGCACCCTCTGGAAGAGAGAAGAATTGCCGTATGCTTCCCACTCAGGTCAAGTAGATTCGCCAGGTATGGAGAAGGATAGTCGTCCAGATCTTGTGGCGGTTCCGGTCCCGGGCCGGTGTCAATAATCCGTCCGTCGCATTTGCAGGTAATCCCTTCTATACTTTCAAGGGGCTCTCCCGCTTGAAGCTTCCCGGCCATTGCAGGCAGCACCACTTCAGCCTCTCCGCGGACAAGCACATCCACGTCTCCAAGGGCTTCCAGCGCCTGTGAAGGCATAGCCAATACCTGCGGTCCACCCAGAACCACATGTATTTTCCGATGCCTGGACTTGATGTACCGGCAAAGGAAACGAATCCGGCTCATAGTGCTCTGGTATGCTGTGAAGCCGACGACCACGGGGTCGATACGGCGAATCCATTTTTCAAGATTCCTGAGGCTCAAGGGCCTGTCGCGAAGGTCATCGAGGATTATGCCTTCGAATCCAGCAGCCTTGAGCGCGGCCAGTATGTAGCCTGTGGAAATGGGGATGCTCTCCGAAGATTCGTAGCCCACATCATGATTGACATTGATAAAAAGAAAAGACACTTATCACCGTTCCATTGCTTATAGAGTCGGGAAGAGCTCCAAGGATAACATCAAATGAATTTGACTAACAACATGAGATGTTGACCCTTAGTATGGCCTCCTGCTAAATCATGACTCCATGAAAAAGATTAAAAGCCCTTGGTATGGTGCATTATGGATCCTGGTTTGGACAGCAGCCCTGATCTGGTTCCTGGCTTCAGGAATGTTCAATACGCGGGAGAGCGCTGGATTGGTTCTCGTATGGCTGGTCCTTGTCGGTATTACTGGTTATCTAATTCTGCGCGATCTGAGACAGAGAGCCCGACAACCACGGGCACAACCGCCGCGTGTGGCCCCTCCCCCTTCCCTGAACTCCCCCTGCGCTTGCGGGTCCGGAAAGAAATATAAGCGCTGTTGCGGAGCATGAGCCCGAAAAAGTTAGGATTCCTAGAAGTGTAGTGGGTGCTCAAAGTCTTGACCTATTCCGGCCTAGGGAACCCCGCGAGGCGCTGGGCCAACCCCGGACGCAGATCGGTGAGACAGGCATCTGAAACTGTCTCAAAATTCCTGAGTGAGAGAAAAACGTGGCACGATATTCTGTCTCCCGGCAATAAATTACCGGGCTACTATCCAGCGTTCCTACGGGACGACAAGGATTTTAGCACCGTAGGGGCCATTGACAGTAGTCCGGTGCTTCAGCGCCGGGTTAAAATAGTGGCACGTTTCCGCACCCCAGGTAGGTTTTGAGACAGTTTCAGATGCCTGTCCCACCACTCCAGCCCGAAATATGTTACTGAATTATTTACGGGGAGCACTAAATCAACAGCGTTGGTACGAATACCTATCTTGCCAATCTGTACGTACTTTCGATAGTATTAATTACTTGCTGTCGTGCCCGGTCCATGGTCCACCCATTTTTCAGCAAGCAGGTAAGATACTGTCTGGCAATCATTTGCATGTCCGGCTCACTCCGAGCCCGCGCTATCATCATCGGATACGGCGAGCAGTCAGGCCGTTCCTGCATTTGAGGTGGCGGGGGAGGAGGAGGGGTGGATGCCATAGCTGGGGGCCCAGAGGGTGGGGGGACATAACCTTGAGACGCGCGGAGCGCGGCGGCGCGAGGGAGCGGGAGGAGCATCTTGCGAGGTATAAGGTTTGACGTCTCCGTAGCGAAGTTCGTTTTCATTTACCCGGGGATACGGACGTGAGCGCCGACGATGTCCGGCATCAGGCTCCTCGGTTGAGTCGGCTTCCACGTGATTGCCGCGGTTGTCGAATTCGGGCGCTTGAGGCACGCTATATGGAAAATCCTGGGCAACGACACTCTGGCTGACAAAAGCCCCGGCCAGGAACAGAGTTCCCGCCAGGATGACAATGATGCCTAATCTCATCATAGCAACGATCTCCCTCTGAGTCGGCGCTGGACTATATCATATGCATGTTGAAAATGCTATTTCGTCCAGTAGCCACCCCAGAACTCTGAAGCAAAATACGTTGACAGAGTTCGGACGATTCATTACTTTGAGGGTTGGTGCCAAACCAATTTCTCAGCCGACATGTGGTCGGTTGAGGCGCCTTGCGGGCGGTTATAGATTGCTTCAGCGTTCGGGCATCCCGATGGCCCCTGCCATTAACTGGGAGTAGACACATGGTTGACTTGGATATTCTGAAGGGCAAACGAATACTTGCCGTAGATGATGAGCCTGACGTGCGGGACACCATCAAGGAGTCGCTGATTGACTGCGACGTCGTCACCGCCGGTGACTTCGACGCAGCCAAAGAGCTTATTGATACAGAGAGTTTCAACCTGATCATTCTGGACATTATGGGCGTGAACGGCTTCGCTTTGCTGGAAGAGTGCCAAAAAAGAAAAATGCCGGCAGCGATGCTCACTGCTCACGCTGTAGATGTGGAAAGCATTAACAAGTCGTTGCGATTGGGGGCTGTATCCTTCCTGCCAAAGGAAGAGTTGGCCCGGCTGCCGGAACTTGTGGCCGAGATATTGGAAGATTTGGGAAAAGGGCAGACTCATTGGCCCCGACTGTTTGAGCGCTTGGGGCCCTTCTTCAAAGAAAGATTGGGCATCACTTGGGCGGACCTGGAAAAGCCACCAACTCCGCCTTATTCATATTGATCAAGTCTTGATCTAAAGTCTGATGTGACTCTTACCGCCCGTCGACGCCGAATTTGTGGATCTTGTTTATCAATCCTTGTCTGGAAAGCCCTAATCGCCTCGCCGCTATGCTCCTGTTCCCGCTGGAGTCATCGAGTGCACTCTGGATCATGCTTTTCTCGATTTTTTCAATCGCTTCTTTCAAGGTGACAGGATCTGGCGACAGCTTTATCGTCGATCATCTTTTCGATGGATTCTCTTATACGAGGCGAAAGACAGCGAACCGATATGTTTCCTCCCTCGCCGGCGAGTATATGGCCACGTTCGATTTCGTTTTCCAATTCTCTCACGTTTCCAGGCCAAGGATATCGGATCAGCAGTTCCTGAGCGGTGGGATCGATACCTCGGACAAGTTTGCCTGTCAGTACCGAGAATCTGTCCAGAAAATGAAGAACCAGCATGGGAATGTCATCGGTGCGATCGCGCAGTGGTGGAATTAGGATGGGAAACACATTGACCCTGTAGAAGAGGTCTTCGCGAAACAGACCTTGCCGGATTCGTTCCTGGAGATCACGGTTAGTCGCAGCTATAAGTCGTACATCAACCGTCTGTGTAGCATTGTCACCGACAGGTTTTATCTCCCCGGACTGAATTGCGCGAAGCAGTTTCACTTGCATGGCGGGCGAGGTAGCTTCAATTTCATCCAAAAAGAGGGTCCCCTTGTTGGCGGCCCTGAATACCCCCATGTGATCGGCCACCGCGCCTGTAAATGAGCCCTTCTTGTGCCCGAACAACTCACTCTCAATCAGTTCGGAAGGAATGGCTGCGCAGTTCAAGCTGATGAGTGACTCACCGGCCCTGGGGCTAAGTCGATGAATCGCTCTGGCTACCAGTTCCTTTCCCGTTCCTGACTCCCCCTGTATCAAAACGGTGGTTTCCGTGGGTGCAACTTTCCGGATTAACGACCGTACGTCTTGAATCGCTCTAGCGCTTCCGATTAGCTCTTCCAGCGGTGCTTTATGTTGAAGCGCCTGCTTCAGACCTACGTTTTCCTGTTTCAATAGCGAAGCGCTTTGTCTCAGATGGTCCCATTCCTGAGCATGCTCCATCGATCTGGCCGCCTGCGATGCAAGGATTTCCAGTATTTCCAGATCAATCGAGGTAAAAACGCCAGCGCGTTTATTCAGCACCTGGAACACTCCCATCACGGGTCCGCCAGGTACCCTCAACGGCACACAAAGCAGGTTCTTAGTCGTGAACCCGGTCTGGGGATCAATTGCCTTATTGAAACGAACGTCCTTGTAGGGCTCCACTATGTTGAGCGATTGACCGTTCGTGAACACCCAGCCGGCAATGCCCGTGTGCCAAGGTATTCGGATCTGATCGTGCTTCAGCCCCACACCCAAATGGGAATACAGTTCCTGCGTTTCGCTGTCCGCCAAAAAAATGGTTGCTCGTTCCGCGTTCATGACCGACGGGGCTTCCCGTATAAGAAGCTCAATCAACGAACTCATGTTCGTTTCGCTGCTTATCAGAATCCCCATCTTGAAAAGCAGGGATATCCTTTCCAGGTAAGAGCCGAGAGGTCTGACCGCCCTTTTGTGCTGAATCGACCCATCTTCCATCCCCAGGGCTTCCTTCAGCAGTGTTATGTCCACGTGAATGGTGATAGCCTGGACTAGTTCGTCGACAGAGACCTTGCCTTTTAGGAGGAGGATCTCATGGGGCGATCTTCCTGTCTCTTTTGACTCACGAATCGCCTTTGCATAATCGTCTTTGCCTATCCTTCCCGTTTCCAGGAGGAGACGGCCGATAGAATGAGGGTCAATCACTAATATTCCCTCCGGTCTTCCCGTACAGGGCAATTTCGCCGGTCTGGCCGTGAATAATCATCTTGCTGCCTACCACCACATCACGTTCGTTGAACCGCACCACTTCCGGCTTGCCCGAGAATTTGACTATTTGCCGGACTTGTCCCACGTACACCCTCTCCAAAGACTTGGAGATATCCGCCGCGTGCGCTCCTCTACCACCCAAACGGCTTACGAGTGCGGTAGCCACCGGGAGCGAAAAGACCTCTTCCATTATTTCTTCAGGAATAGGATCGTTCACGATGAAGATGAACCCGTCTAATTTCTCGCATTCCGCTAGCTGTTCGTTCATGGCGTCTATAATTGACTGAGCCTTATTGATATGCTTGAAGGGCGCTATTTGGTTGCGGTCGGTGACCATGATGCCCCTGAAGATCTTGCCCGATACCCCTGTACCCTGAGCAATCACGTCGTATCCTGAGGAGTTGAGAGCCGGGACCCGCTCCTTGCGCTCTCTATCCTTGCGAATCTGAAGAATAAATACCTTCCCCTTTTCTATAGTATACTCGAGGCGGGTATCAAAATGCAGCCGTTCGGCCGTGCGGAAAAGAACAGAGGAAAGCTGTTTCCAGGCCTCGGGCATCTCAGAGGCGAGACATTCCTGGGCCCTCCAAAGGTCGTAGACTGGGATGGTTGCGACTTTTCCGTCAACAACGTCGGTTCCTTGATCGCCTTGCGCGAAATCTCCGCGCAGTTCCATGGTGAAGGGATTGTAGGACACAACACCGGTGCCGGACGAATTCAGTTCCACATTCCCGTAGACCATACCTTGCACTATGACGGGAGTGCGCCAATTGCCGTGGATGCCTGCGGCTTCTCTGTATTTTCGCGCCAGCGCGGCCGTCATAAGAGTGCAGCACGACCATTGCGCAGTGGATTAGTATGTCGAGGAATTGCCCCTTGTCCAACAGCTCCACCACTTTGGGGGCCAACTCCGCGACTCGCCTCTTGTACTCGAATGCGAGACTCTTCATCTGTTCCGCGGTCATGTGGGCTTTCCGCATCACCTGGAGCCGTTCCTTGCTCTCATCGATGATCTCTTGAAACTCATCCCGCTCCACGCCAAACACAGATTGGCTGAATTCCTGTAAGAAACGCCGATAACAATCGTACGCGAACCAGGGTCCCACTTTTTCAGCCAGAGCCTCAGCTATTTCATCGTTGATTCCGACGTTGGTAATGGTTGTCATCATGCCGGGCATGCTTACCCTTGCCCCGGACCTGACCGAAAACAACGCGGGATTGGAGGGATCCCCCAACGAGCGCCCCCAGACCTTTCCCAACTTTACCACAGAGCGACCGAGTCCTTGCCTAAACTCGGCGTTTGTCAACATTTCGTCCGGCGCTCGCAAAGGCGTGTCCGTGGTGATGACAAAGTACGGAGGAGTATTCTCTGCAAACCGAAGCAATGATGCCTTCAATCCGATTCTGCACGGTGAAATTTCCTGGGCGTCGGGAAAGTAAAACGGAACCGAACGCGACGGCGCCTCACCTTTTCGGATCACCCTTCTGCCGGACTCGGCCAGGCGCTGGTTAAGGAATAGTTCCACCTTGTCTATGAAGGTTTCCAAAACCCTCAAATTTCCATCCCGTGCCTGAAGATCGGATACGTAGAGTGTTTTGAGATAGTTCTTAAAGAAGTCGGTGTCGGGGATCTCTTTGAGGGTCGTCAAGTCCTTGAGTTTTCGCGGCAGTCTGATCCATCGGGCGGAGTGACAAAAAGTTATCGAAAGGTTCTTCAAACCAGTTTCTATAAGTGACATATATGTCGTCCACCTCTTTCTTGATGATCGTCACGAGATCCCGGACTTTGTCCAGAGTCAGGCCAAGCGCCCCGGCACGACTCAAGTCTCGGCCTGCCTGCTCCAGGTAGAAACTCGAATGTCCATTCACAGAGACGCCGCGCACCAGACAATCAAGAAAGGTGAGCGCATCCGGGAGATTCTCCAATGTAATTTTATCGAAATGAGCATTGTTTATGCTCGTGGCAAGGGTCTCCTGGAGTCCTTCCAGTCCAAGGTCTTTATTGAAAGCCTCGAAACGTTCCTCTATGTACGTGGCTTTTTGCGCGTACGCGTGTCCGGCCTTCTTCGCGCGCAAGATAATAGGAGTACCCGGTTGTTCCTGACCAATCCTATCCATTTCTCTGGCTGACTCTTCCGTGCCCTCTGTCAGCGTTACCGGCTCAGGAAGCGGCTCTCGAATATCGGGAGTGAGAGACTTCTCCTTGGTCTCTCTTCGGGCAAGGACAATCTGATCGAGCCGTTTCAGATCTTCTTCAGTCGTGGCGCCGGAAGTGGACTGGCGAACAATGAAATACTTGGTGTACAGGCCTTTTGTCAGCTCAATGACGTCGAGGACCATGCGACGCGAAAATTCGGGCCATGTCGAGTCAGTCCGGTATTGGCGTGGTATCGAGAAATGCCAGCGCCATCATGCTGTCTTTATCGGAAGGGTCTATCTTGAGATCCTCGAATATTCGACTACACAGATTTCGTATCCCCTCCGCTTCAGAAATCGAGCACCATTTGTCCATCCCCAGATATGGCATCGATTCAGAGGGCATCCACTCCGCGATGGCCTCGGGCCGTCCCTCCGAGAAGTATTTTACTATTCCCTGACAAAAGTAGAAGTTTTCTATGCTACCGCGCCAATGTATGTCTCCGCGAAGCTTTCCGAGAAAATTGCCTATAGGCTTTACACCCCGATTCGCCAACTCTTTGGCCAAGCCCGCGGCCGTGAGCCTGAGTGTGTCCAGCGGCCCTATGTCCTTTAGGGAATATGGGATCGCCTTGATGAGGGTCCGAACAAGAAAGTGAGTGATAGGCGAATTAGCCCTCAATAGTCTGGAGATCCAGTACTGGATAAGATCTTCGTCGCACAGGTGGGTCTGTCCGATCTCAGTCTGAATAATGAGATAGGGTATCAGGCGGTGCATAATCCGCGGATTTGATGCGATGATGGAGATCAAGCTCTTCACGTGTTGCACGTGCGCCTGGTTGGCCCCTGTTTCCTCGGCCAATACAAGTGGCTCACCTGTATCGTCGTCCTCGATGGTATATTTCCTGCCCAAAGGTTGAATGAGCGGCCGCCTGACAAGATGTTCGATCAGCTCTTGAGCCATCAGGAAATAGCCCGCTTTACCAAGCGTAACGCCCAGCGATTCCAACGCGTTCAGCGAAGATACTACCTCGCTTGTGGCCTCCGACGAGCAGGCTCGATCCAAGAAAACGTTTGCAAAGGTATCGACAAGGTCCCTGGATGCCTGTTTTCGAGTCTTTTCCAGCCGAACAACTATGCGGCAAATTCCGTCGATAAACAGTTGTTTGACTTCGGGTTTATCTACCGAAAGGATCTGAGCCGCTAAAATACCGGCGAAAGCTTCCTGCACGGCCATGGGAAGAGCATCAATCATATCCAAGAACGCGGAAAGAATTGCTCTCCACTCATCCGTCAGACTCCGGACGAATGATATGCCTTTGGCGATCTCCTCTTCGTCTATTTCACTGCCGCCATCCAGATGCGGCCTGATAGATTTGCCTGCGCTTCTCAATTTCTTCTGCTGAGTGAAGGTTTATCCTTTCCAGAACCTCTTTACGGAAGCGCTGCTGCTCCTCAAAACTCTCAACATCCAAAGCGATTTCGAGCTTTTTGACCAGGTTGTCAGGACAGGCGCGTATTTCTCCCAGGGCAGTGACCAGTGCTTGAATCGCCATCCGGTTGACGCGAGGCGTCAGACCTTTTTGGATCTCGTCTGACCGCTTGTTCAAGGATGATCTGATTTCCGAAACTTCCAGAACACGGCGATCAAAAGAATTCAAGGAGGTGCGAAACGGCTCTTTAGCCATAAAATCAAGTGCGGATTCCACAAAAGGCTGATACCGCGGGAACGCCTTGCCGTCAGCCGAGTTCAGAATGCTCGCCACCAGCCGAGACAAGACGTATTCGGCTTCGGACCGGGCTTCAGGATCAAACGGCTGGCGCACCGCGGCAAACAAATAGCTGAATAGTATCTCCATCACAGAGGCAAGATGGTCAGCGAGCGACTCCTCGTCTCTGTCCAGAGCGTATCGGGAGATTAAGCGAACCACCTCCAGCCAGTTGGGGATTTCGTAGAGCGCTGGTATGAGGTTTTCAAGGATGGCGAGCCGCCGGCCTTCGAATGAGGTGAGATAGACAAGCTCTTCCAAGGATTCCCGTGGAAACCGGCTGAAGAGTGTAAGCTGCGAGTCGGTTTGCCGCAGATCTACCAGGTAGGGTGAAGCCTCCTCACCTGCCCGGTCGAGGATCATCAGGACAGCAGTAAGCCCGTCAACCGTGAGCTTCGTCCCTTCCCCGAATTTGACTCCGGGTCGGGAGATGACGGCTGTCATCCCTGCGATCTGGTACGGGTTGAGCGGTTCGGAATCGCTGATCTGTCGTATGATGTCCCTGACTTCCACAGTTCTTTCCAGTCCTTTAAATTCCCGACTAAAAGCTTAAAGCATTGTGATCTCAACCGCAAGAAGTTCAGGTGGTGTGTATGTTTAAGATTTCATGAAGGAAATCCCACGCCGAGAACCAAGGCACCGGCACATAGGTGCTAACTTAAGGCCGTGCTTTGATTCCGCAAGGCCCCCCTCACCCTGCCCTCTCCCGCGGCGGGGAGAGGGTTTTCAGTACCCCCTCCCTTGACGTGAGGGGGAAGGGGGAGGGTGATAAGCAACTGACATCACGGACATAATTTTCCTAAGTTAGCTCATATGAGGCGCCGGCAAGGAGTTGTGGAGAGCCTGCTCACTGGTCCTTCTTGGACCCGTTAACCTTGCGGCACCGGGCAGGACCATTAATCAGAGGCTGCTACTGTTAAACTACTCCTGGTTCGGATCATGTTTCCTGACATAGGACCGCAGTTCATAGCCCATAGCCGAGGCGAGTTTGATTCTGTCGTAGTCTATGGCCACATTGTTGAAGTACTCCAGGATCAAGGCATCTCCCAGCGTGGAACTCGGCTTGAGCCCAATGAAGAAAAAACCCAATTGCTCGAACTCATGAATCATATAATAGGTTAGAGGGTCGCCCAGGTTGCAATAGAGCTGTATGACCTCAATATGCTTCAGGCAAAACTCTTTGAGCCGTGCTTTGACCTCCTGCACGACATCGGCACCGTACCCCTCGATTTCAATCCAGCCGAAACCTGAAGGACTGTAGTGCGCGGCTGTCAATTTGGAATGAGGCTCGGAAAATCGGGGTTCCGGCTCAGCGGGCGTCTCAAACTGGGGTTCGAGACCTATATTGCGGTACAACTTTCGTATGAATTCCTTATGATGCTCCGGCGGGTAGAGCGGGAACTTCTCAGGTTTCTCCAGGTATCGAAAACAGATCAGATATGTTTCCCTCTGGGGAAGCGTTTCAGTAAGGCCCCTGAAGGACAACGTTGCCGGGCCGAAGCCCGCAAGTAAGCTACAGTCATTGAAGCCGAACCGATGGATAACCTGCTGGGAATAGGTGTGATTGGTGGCAGCCAGGACAAAGAGCGCTTTCGCGTCTTCGGATTTTGCTCTTTCAATCAGATATTCCGTGAGCCGAGTGAGACATCCCTGCCCCCGAAATTCAGGTTTGACAACCGCCAGGCCAATTTCTGCGACATCAGGGCGAGAGTCCCACCTTAGCAGGGCACAGTGACCTATTACTTCGTTATCCGGTGTGACCGCTACCACGGACTCCATTTGTCCTATTTCGTTGAGTTCGACTATTCTGTCCGGATAGTAAATCTGCCTGTACACAAACGAGTATCCATAGGATTTGTAGAAGCATTTCGAGACCTCTATTGCCTCGTGGGACTGCATAGGCCGAACTTCGAAGTCTACTGCTTTGGCTGCCCCGGGCTTGCCGGTCCGCGGTTCCTGATAGGGTTCAATTTCACAACTCTGGTAATAGTCTTCGATGGTTCCTGTCTGTAAGTATTTGATAAGGTGTGTTTCTTTCCCTTCCAAACCCATGTTGCGGAAAGACACTTCATCCATGGTCTGTTTCATCACAACAAGGGCGCGTTGAGGTCCGGACAATGGCTTGGCATCCGATGCACGTTTCGGAGACAGGAGCCCAGTGGGCTTAAACGGCAACCCCTTGTCTTTGATCACGATCTTGAGGCCCATAGATACTCGTTCACAACTTATATCAAGCGTGGCTTGGTCATCGGGGCTGAAGGCCTCCCTGATAATATTTGAGACTGCCTCTTCGACTCCGACAACAATGGCTAGGCAGGCTCTTTCGTCAAAACCGAAGTTTTGAGCCACCTGCCGCACGTATGCTCCAACGACACCAACATAGGAAATATCGGTGGGAATGGTTAGTTTTGAATATTGGCATGGTTCGGAGGTGCTCATGATGGTGGTCACTGTAGGGGCTCCGGCGGTGATGGGTCAAGCACAGGTTGCAATGAAATCCACCCTGGGCATTGAGTTCCCTAGACGTTGAGTGCCGCACTAGTCCGCTCGGCACATATTCATTATCTTTTTTGACTAATTCTCACGATGCTGTTACTTTACGGCAACAATTCTCCGGCGCGGCCCAGTCGGGCCAAGCTACAGACCAACCGACAGCAAAAGTGCCAAAATTGAGTGTAACCGGGGACTGTGATGATCATCGGAATTCCTAAAGAAATCAAAGAAGATGAATATCGGGTGGGTGTCATCCCTTATGGCGTGCGTGCGCTTACTGAACACGGCCACAGTGTGCTTATCGAACAGGGGGCCGGAGAAGGTTGCCGGATCTCCGATCAGGAGTACCTGGCCGCGGGCGCACAGATCCTGCCCGACCGGGTCGAGGTGTATGGCCGAGCCGACATGATCATGAAAGTAAAGGAGCCCCTAAAAGACGAGTACGACCTGCTGCACGAAGGCCAGATTCTGTACGCTTATCTTCATCTGGCCCCCGCTCCCGAGCTTACCGCGGCCCTTCTCAACCGAAAAGTTATCGCGGTCGCGTACGAAACGATCCAGTTGGATGACGGCACTTTGCCCCTATTAGTCCCCATGAGCGAAGTTGCCGGTCGCATGGCGGTCCAGATCGGGGCGCATTTCCTGGAAAAAACCCAGGGTGGCAGGGGCGTGCTCCTGGGCGGTGTGCCCGGCGTCGGTCGCGGCCGCGTGACCATAATAGGCGGAGGCACTGTAGGCCGAGCTGCGACAAAGATAGCGGTCGGGTTCGGCGCTGACGTCTATGTTTTGGATGTGGACCAGCGACGCTTGATGCACTTGGACGACATCTACGGAAATCAAGTGACTCTCCTGATTTCAAACTATGAGAACATCCTGCAGGCTGTGATCAAGTCCCACCTTGTGATCGGGTCGGTTCTCATTCCGGGAGCCAGGGCTCCCCGACTCATTACCCGTGAGATGGTCAGCGCCATGAAAGCCGGCAGCGTAATCGTGGACGTCTCAATCGATCAGGGGGGATCCTGCGAGACGTCGAGGCCGACAACACACCAGCATCCCACATTTGTGGTGGATGAGGTGCTGCACTACGGTGTTCCAAATATGCCCGGCGTAGTGTCGCGCACTTCTACCTTTGCTCTGACCAACATTACGTTGCCCTATGCATTGAAGCTTGCGGATCAAGGGATCGAAAAAGCCATTGCGGAGGATCACGTTCTCGCGAAGGGTGTCAATCTTTACAAGGGCGTAGTGACCTATGCCAATGTTGCCGAGGCCCTGGGGTACTCGTATACGCCTTTGCACGACCTGGCTATGCACTGAACAAGAATTTAACTTTCTTTGACTGCAATTCGTCGCACTTGACAAGCAATTGATACGGTTTGCTGACTCACCGGAACAAGGGGGCAGGGGTCTGCTCAGAATGTTGACCCAAAACATATATTGGAGGTGCGACCAATGGAAAAGATCTGGCTCAAATCCTATGCGCCGGGAGTTCCCCCAACTATTGACCTCCAGGATATCACCCTTCAGGAGGCCCTGACACGGACAGCCGGCCGATTTCCCCACAGGCCCGCTCTCATCTTCCAAGGCAAGACCATATCCTTCAAAGAATTGGACGAAATGGTCTCCAGGTTTGCTTCGGCCCTGAAGGGCCTGGGAGTTAAGCCAGGCGATAGAGTGGCCCTGCTGCTGCCTAACCTGGTGCAGAATGTTGTCGGGTTCTACGGGGCGTTGCGTTTGGGTGCGGTGGCGGTACCGAACAACCCTCTTTACACGGACCGCGAACTCGAACACCAGTTCAACGACTCCGGATCCCAAACGCTCATTTGTCTGGACCTCCTCCTTCCCAGGATGATTAAGCTGAGAGAAAGGACGGGTATCACCAAGATCATCTCGTGTCACATAAGGGATTACCTACCTTTTCCCCTGAAGCAGCTCTTCCCGTTTGTGAAAAAAGATCTTCACCTTAAGACCCCTCGGGCCACCGAGGTTTTCGAGTTTACGGATCTGTTGAAAAGCCATGAGCCGATTGCGGGAAATCACCGACCCGACATGGATGAGACTGTGGTGCTCATCTACACGGGTGGCACCACAGGTGTCTCAAAGGGCGTGCAGATGACCCAGAGGAATTTCTCCAGCAACTGTCAACAGGTGCGTGCTTGGGCCCCGGAATTCCGCGACGGGGAGGAAGCGATACTCGGATGCCTGCCTTTTTTCCATTCTTTCGGCCTTTCCGCGGTAATGAACATTGGGATCTTTTTTGGCTGGTGCAACGTATTGATTGCAAAACCCGAAGCCAAAGCCATTTTGGATGCGATTGACAAGTTCAAAGTATCGCTGATTCCAGGGGTACCGACGCTGTTCAACGTGATGATAAATTATCCGGATATTAAAAAGTATAGCCTAAAATCGGTTAAGGGTTGCTTCTCTGGAGCGGCTCCATTGCCCCTGGAGACCATTAGGGGTTTTAAGGACCTGACCGGCATTTTGATCTCCGAAGCCTTCGGCCTCACTGAAACCAGCCCCGCAACACACTGCATCCCGTTGGGTGGAAAAGAAAAGCCGGGTTGCATAGGACTTCCGATCCCGAATACCGATGCAAAACTTGTGGATATCGAAGACTACACCCGAGAGATCACGGCCTTCGGAGAACCCGGAGAACTTTGTGTGAAAGGACCTCAGGTGACGAAAGGCTACCTTAACCGGCCCGAGGAGACCGCTGCAGTCCTGAAGGACGGCTGGCTCCTCACGGGCGATATAGCGACCGTGGACGAAGAAGGGTATTTCACCATCGTGGACCGGAAGAAGGATATGATCATATCCGGCGGATTCAACGTGTACCCTCGAGAAGTGGATGAAGTACTATTTGGGCATCCGAAAATACGAGAGGCATGTGCAGTTGGGGTCCCGGATCAGCATTCCGGCGAACGCGTCAAGGCCTTTGTTGTTCTCAAGGATGGACAAACAGCTACAGCCGAGGAGATCATAGAGTACTGCAAGCAATCCCTCACGAAATACAAAATTCCCAAGTACGTGGAATTCCTTGATGACCTTCCGAAAAGCGCTGTGGGCAAAATCCTCCGTAAAGAACTCAGGGCAATGGATCAAGCAAAGGGGGGAAAGAATGGCCAAGCTTAAGGCTGGAGACAAAGCACCATCTTTCGAGTTGATGGATCAGGGCGGTAAGATCGTTAAGCTTTCTGACTTCAAGGGAAAGAAGGTGTTAGTATACTTTTATCCTAAAGCCGACACACCTGGATGTACTAAACAAGCATGCAGTGTGAGAGATGCCGGACCGGACCTGGAAGTCGAAGGTGTGGCCGCTATCGGCATAAGCCCTGACAAGCCGGAAAAACAGAAAAAATTTGACGAAAAATATGAGCTTGGTTTTCCGCTGCTCTCCGATGAGGATCATTCAGTAGCTAAGGTTTATGGAGCTTGGGGCACGAAAAAAATGTATGGCAAGAGTTACGAAGGCATTATCCGTTCCTCTTTCCTGATAAATGAAAAGGGAATAATATTACAGGCATGGTACAAGGTCAGTCCCGCAGATACGGCTCCCAATGTCAGCAAGGCACTTAGGACTCGACCAAAATAATTGGCTGGCTCCTAAGAATTTAGGTGGAGAAATTTTGTTCATTCGCAATTGGATTGTTGACTTTACTCCGCAATCAGTCCCACAGAGAACACGACGACCTGCGAATAACCAAATGCGTTGAATCTGCTTCAGCTGGGCCATAGAAATAATCCATTCGCAATTAAGTGATTCGGCCTACAGATGAAATAAGGGTAAGCGGATTTTTAATAGAAAATGCGAATTTCGCGTTTGCAATACTTTCCCCCTCGATGATATGAAGTTCAGTTCCCTGCCGTCTGATTATTGGTGATGTGCAGCAATAACCCCGAACATCGTTGACTTTTGCCGGATGATTGGATATACTTGCGCCAAGCATTTTGGCCAGAAGTGTGGTCATTCTTTGGTGTTTGTTTGCTATACGTTGCAGTGAGTCTCTACCGTTCAATCTCGGAAGGGACCTCAAGGTGTGGGAAATACGTGTTAATTTTTGCGTCACGGGCTGTCAAGGATTCGCTGTGTTACGGAAAGAGCCTTGCCCGGCGGCTATCGACAACCTCCATGTCGGCCGGTAGGCTATTGCTCTTTCTTGCGGCCTGCGTCTTCTTGTTTCCGCAAGTCCTGCCGGCCTCCTCGGCGTCAAAGGTCAAGAGCGAGTCCGGTGGCTACTTTGACTTTCCCACCTGCGTTCGATACGCACTTGTCCATTCGGAAGAATTCCTTAGGAATCGCCTTGCTATACAAATAGCGTCGGCTGATGTCAAAGACGCCCACGCTGAACTTCTCCCGACTCTTCAAATTGTAACGCGTTATTACCTCGCCACGGCCTCTGACCAGTTGACAACACCTTTGAACGTCCAGCTCTTCATAACGAACTGGGACCCTTATCTTGCTTTGTTGAAGATCAAGTCCAGCGGCATCATGGTAGATATAGGGACGATATCGCATTACGACAAAATTTCCGACAATATTAGCCAGATGGCCAAGATCTTTTATCGTATTCATGTTTTGGAAAAGACCATTCGAGCCCGTAAGCAGATCATGGCTCTGCATCAGAATAAAGTAAGCTATGGACAGAGCCGGCACGAGCAGGGGGCCGTGGATCCGTTGGAGGTCAGGCTCTGGACGAACAACCTGAAAGGCGAACGCGTCAAGCTCAAGACTTTGGAAGCCGAGATGGAGGAGAAGATAGGGCAGCTCAAGATGATTATGGGCTACCATCCCGACTATTATCTTCCGCTTGACACGCGCGACGCGGCCAATCAGATCCTCTCGGGATTCAACGGTCAGCTGGTCACGTTTGCAGAAATTCAGGCGGGGAACATGCCCCTGAAGATTTTGGCTAAGAAGGAACAGCTTCAATCCAACATGATCACGGGAGCTTACGTTGCGCTCGTTCCCAAGCCTGTCTTTGTGCTCGAGGATGTGCAGAATCAAGTAGACCGAACCTCCGGGTTCAACCTCGCACTAGGGCTGGATTACACGGTCTGGGATGGTTTTAAACGCGTACGTGACATTAAGAGACAAAAGCTGAAGGCTGAGCAGCTCAAGATAGACCGCGACAAGTTTTCGCAGAGACTGTATAACCAGTTCAAACGCTTGCGCGGCGAGCTTGGCCTCTCAGGAGAAAGAGAAGGGTTTAATCGCGAACAGGCCAGACTTGCCGAATTGACCGAGGAAAGGGCCTTTCTCCAATATAAGGCTGGAGAAATCACATACGAGCAATATGTGGAGAAGCGCCTAGAGAAAGTTCAGGCTTATGTTGATTCCCTCAACAGCCTTGAAGGAAGGGTAACGTCTCTGATCGACCTTGCGACTATTGCAGGAGGTTTAAATAAATACAATGCCGGAATTCGATACTGACAAGCCCCGGCGGCGGGCGAAAGCGCTGGGTGTTTTCCTGGCGACTTTTGTAGCACTTGCGTCGCTGGTCCTGGTGGCGATCACGCAGGAGCCCAAGAGTGCCGTTTCGAGCCCTAGTCCGGCAAAAGCCGCCATAGTCCCCCAGATCGCCGACGCCAAATCCGAAGCCGAGATCCTTTTCCGTGGAAAGAGCTTCGCGGTTGTAAAGCGAAACCTGATTTTTTATTTCTCTGGGGAGATAGTTGACATCCCTGTCAAGGAAGGCCAGGCGGTTAATAAGGACGACACCCTGGCCGCATATAAAATCGACCGCGAGTCGGTGATGCACGTCCACAATGTGCTCTATCCCGAGCAGGTGCTCTCTCTGAAAAAATCCTTGTACGACCAACAAATTAACCTTGATAAATTAACAAAAGTAAGTCTCGCTGTGAAAAGATTGGACGTGGAAAGAGTTGAAAAGGAACTCTCAGACCTGCGTGAACTTCAGTCCAAAGAAATGGCCCAGGCGGAGGCTGTTAAGAATAAGGACCGGCAACTTCAACAGATGAAGAAGGAGGTCCTCGAAATCGAGGACACCATCAAGCAAACTGAGGCGGGTCTGGCCAAAACAAAGGAAGATCTTCGTTTCTACGAAGCCAAGCAGAAAAGAGACCTCGATTTGCTGGAATGGCAGACCAACCGTTCGTATTCAGACTCGAACCTGCCCCTGGACAAGGCATTTCTCAAGGCTCCTATAGAAGGGAACGTGGTCTGGATATCTCCGGAAATCAGCGTAAATTCGGAGACCGCAAAGGGTTTTCATGCCATGACCCTTGCACCTATGAACCCGATATTGGTACGCTGTAAAGTTCATGAGCTGGATCTGGTGAAGTTGAAAACTGGAGATCGGGGAACCATCGTTTTTGACGCAATGCCCGATAAGAAGTACCCTTGCAAAGTGAGCAGGATACCCTGGACGAGCAGAAATGCAGCCCTGGAAGTTCCTGCGGATTACGACATAGAGTGTCTCCTGGAAAATCAGGATGGAAAGATCAAAGATGGTCTGACCTGCAACGTCCGGGTCAACATCACAGAATGATTGCCGGCCCCTGTCCGCCCCATAAGTGCTGGGTATGGAGAGAACTTCTCGCTTCATTCCCTGTGTTTCACATTGATAAGCCGACTCTCGTCCCCTCCACTAGGGTAGTTCCAAGGCAATGGCTATGCTTGGACTGATCCTGACTGTTTGGCTTGCCACAACAACTCTGTCCCTGTTTGTCGAAATAGCGCTTGGGCTGGTGAAGATACGGTGGTCCCCTTCTCATGAGCCGTATGGTGCGACAGAGCCTTGCGCACCGCCTCTCGAAGTTATTGTTCCGCTTAAAAGGAATCGTCGCGGGTCAAGAATTTGCGCTTGGGTCTCTGTTGGAACAGGATTATCCAAACTATGGGGTGATTTTTGTTCTCGAGACTGAAAATGATTCTGCGAACGCAGTAGTGGACAGGCTCCTGGAGCGCTATCCCTTCGCGCGCAAGGTGTTTAGCGGCATAGCCGCTTTGTGCGCTCAGAAAAATTACAACCTTCTGGCTGGACTGAGGAGCCTTAAGCCCGATACCGAAATCCTTGTGTTCTGTGATAGCACCAACATAGCCGACCCTGGCTGGTTGGGCCGGTTCACCAAGCCCCTGCGGAACGGGAAGTGCCAAGTAGTCACCACATTCAGGGCTTTCCGTCCTGATCCTGAGACGTTGGGCGGCGTCTGCCAGGCAATATACGCGTCTTTCATCAGGCTCCTTGCTGCAATCAAACCCACACCCTGGGGAGGAGCAACAGCAATTCGCCGCGAGACCTTTGAAAGATTGAACGTTGCCGAAGCATGGTCAAGAACGGTGGTAGATGATCTGATTCTGGGTAACGCTTTGGATCGTGCCGGTATAAAGGTGCGGATGGATTCTCACAACCTGCTCAAATCCCCTTTGCAAGGACAGTCTGTGAAGGGATTCTTGAGCTATTTGGATCGTCAGGTTCTGTTCCCCAAGTTTACCAACCCGGGGATTTGGGCGGCGACGCTTGTGTTCCATCTGAATTTGACTCTTGCAATCCTTGTGGCGGCCCTCATAGGTGTGCTCTTCCCTGCCGGCATAGTGGACGCCCTTTGCGGGTGGGCGTCGTACGGCTTTCTCATGGCCATAGCATTAACCGCGCTCGTGCTGAGATGGACCAATCCGTCGCCTATTTCGATCAGACGCTGGCTGGTTTGTTTTCTCCCCTGTGTTCTGCTGAGTGCGTTCGTATTTCTACGCTCTATTTTCAGAAACTATATTGATTGGCACGGCAGAAGGTATTGGCCTGGAAAGGGAGGCGTCGTGTTAAGAATAGATTTCGAGACGTAGGGGGCTTTTGCGTAACCCGGCGCTCCGCGAGACCTTTTAAAATTCGTGGCACGACGCTGCCTATTTGGTCGGCACATCTAAGGCGCTGCCAACTTTGGTTGACAAGCGCCCGGGTTGTGTCCAAATGTGAAGAATGGGCCGCTAGGCGGAGGAGCAACCATGCCAAATCCGAAAGACATAAAGAAGAAGACATCCTTCTCCATAATCTATATTTTCCTCGCACTGCTTATCTTTTCACTGCTTCAGTTGTGGTTGGCCCCTAAAGTGGAAAATGTCTCCTATACTCAATTCAAGAAGTTGATAGCTGATGGAAAAATCAACTCCGTAGTTGTCTCCACCAAGTTTCTCAAAGGGTACGAGAAGGTCCAGGACGGGAAAAAGGAACCCCTCTTCCCCCAATTACTCTATATGACGCCACGAATAGATGACCGAAACCTAGTGGACTTCCTTGAAAAGAACAACGCGGAGATTATTGCTGAAAACGAGAATACTTTTCTGATGACCCTACTTTCTTGGGTGCTTCCTGCGCTGATCTTTGTCGGTATCTGGCTCTGGGCCATGAAGAAAATGGGCCAGGGGACGGGCATCATGACTCTCGGCAAGAACAAGGCCAAGATTGTGGCCCAAACCGACGTTGGCATTACCTTTGATGACGTCGCCGGCGAGGACGAAGCCAAACAGGAGCTGCAAGAGATCCTCGAGTTTCTTAAGAACCCGACGAAATTTACAAAACTTGGGGCAAAGATACCAAAGGGAGTTCTACTAGTAGGCCCGCCGGGCACAGGAAAGACCCTCCTCGCAAAAGCAGTGGCCGGCGAAGCCGGTGTGCCGTTTTTCTCGATCAGTGGCTCGGATTTCATCGAGATGTTTGTGGGGCTGGGCGCGGCCCGAGTCAGGGACCTCTTTGACGAGGCAGGTAAAATGGCTCCCTGCCTGGTATTCATAGACGAACTCGACTCCCTGGGCAAAGCTCGCGGAACAGGTTACATGGGCGGACACGATGAACGGGAGCAGACACTCAACCAGCTCTTGTCGGAAATGGACGGATTCCGGCCCAATCAGGGGGTTGTCATTCTCGCGGCAACCAACAGGCCGGAAATACTCGATCCTGCACTCCTTCGGCCGGGAAGATTCGACCGCCACATTCTGGTGGACCGTCCGGATCTGGCAGGCAGGATCGCGATCTTGAAGGTCCATAGCCGTGGCGTAATTCTTTCTCCGGACGTGGATCTCGAAGTCATTGCCCGCCGAACCCCGGGCTTTACAGGAGCAGACCTGGCAAACCTGATCAATGAGGCTGCCCTGCTTGCTGCCCGTAAGGAGAAACAAGATGTCGGACCACGGGAAATGGAAGAGGCCATAGACCGCATCATAGCAGGATTAGAAAAGAAGAACCGTGTGCTCAACGAGAAGGAAAAGAAGACTGTGGCGTACCACGAGACTGGACACGCTCTGGTGGCTGCATTCCGTTCCACGGCCGAAAAAGTGCATAAGATCACCATTGTTCCAAGAGGAATAGGGGCTCTGGGCTTCACGTTGCAATTGCCCACCGAAGACCGCTATCTCATGTCACGTAATGAACTGCTGGAAAAGATTGACGTGCTTCTTGGAGGCCGTGGGGCTGAGACGATAATTTTCGGCGACGTCACCACCGGCGCGGAAAATGATTTACAGAAGGCAACGGACGTTGCACGCAGTATGGTAACGCTCTATGGCATGACCAAGAATCTCGGGGCGGTTGCCTATCAACAGACACCGAATCCGTTTCTCCAGCAGCAGGGGATCCCCCAGTCCAGAGAGGTCAGCGAAGAGACGGCCCGCATGATAGACCACGAAGTGAGGACTATTATAGAGGAGCGCTTAGAAGGAGTCCTGATGACGCTGCACGAACACGAGGACCTGCTTCACCTTGTTGCTGCCAAGCTCCTTGAAAAAGAGACTCTGGAGGCAGAGGAATTCCTTGAGCTTATTAAAGAAAACAAACAAGCGGCAGCCGGCTGAAAGAGCATAGTTTTCCCGCTTGGTCAGTCTTCGTCATTCCGGCGCACGCAGGAATCCAGCCAGTCGAACGCGAACCTGGACCCGGATCGGAGTCCGGGGTGACGGTCCGCATGGCCTAAAGTATTTGGTTTTTAGTCGATTCATTGGCGCACGGACGTGACATCCAGCTCCTCTGCCGGATGAGCTTCGCCCATGCCGCACCGTAAACTGGGGTCAGTCTGGTCCCATGCACTTCAGACGCGGGGGCACAATTCAGGAATGACAGCAAGATGCTTCTTCCCCATAAATTCCCTGGGAATTGCTCGGAGCCTCCTGCAGCCTATCATTCATCTGGGCAAATGCGTCTGTAGTTTTCTCGGTGGGACAGGCATCTTGCCTGCCATTTCGAGTCTTCTCGTTCCCAGGCTCTGCTGGGAATGCCGTCACGGAGGCTCTGCCTCCGCATCCCCGCCCCAAATGGTCAGAAATTCAGATGGGCCTTTTCTTGAGACAGGAATCGCCAGAATGTTCCCGGAGAGCCGCAGGAACCAGCTGCAAGGCATTTTATCCATTGTGTTTCTTCTGAAACATAACCATGCAGCGGCCGAACAACTCTCAAAATCGAAGGCATTATCCTGGCCGCAGGTTTGTCCACCAGAACGGGCGTCCAAAGCTACCATTGAAATCGAGGGGGATTCCTATAATCAGGCGTGTTGTGCACGCTGCATTTGAGTCTGAACTTCATCGTGTTATTCTGGTTATTGGCCCGTCGGATTCGAGATCAGTGGAAGCGCTGGGTCCAGTGGCGACAGATCCACGTTTGAGCCAAATGGTGAACCCTTACCCTCAGGCTGGGATGTCCTCCTCGGTTCGCGCAGGGATGGAATCGCTTGACAGCTTTGCCCTGGCGTCATGATCTCTTCTTGGAGATCAGCCCGGAATAACGGGAGATATCATAAATAAGTTGCTTGCCTTATTCCAAAGAGAGCGGACAAAGATAATCGTCCCTTACGTCCTGGGCCACAGAACTACTCCGTGATATTTCCTGCGACTCTGTTCGCTGAATTGATGGAAGAGGCCGGAGACATTGGCGGAAGAAACTTGTCGAAACGACATGCGGACCAAGTTGTCGAATCGGAAATGGGCCAAGATACGACGACACTGACCTGGACACTCCCGAAGACCTGGATAAGATCAGAAGCAGAAGAGCCGTGTAAAAAAGGGAGGGAGAGAATCACGGAATGAAAATCCGCCTGGCAAAAACTGCCGGTTTCTGCATGGGTGTCCGCCGGGCCGTGGATATGGTGCTTGATCTCCAACGGGACTCCCCTCCCCTTCCCATAGTTATGTACGGGCCTCTGATACACAATCCTCAAACTCTGGAGCTCCTCAGATCAAGAGGCATCAGGAGGCGAAATCCTTTGACCAAATTTCAGGCGGGACCGTAGTCATCAGGGCTCATGGGATTTCCCCGTGGAGCGGCTCACTTTTAAAGCAAAGGGGTAGGCATAATAGACGCCATGTGTCCCGCAGTGGCTCGTGTTCAGGCAGTCATACGTAAGCATGCGGGGAAGGGCCATTTCTGCGTCATTGTTGGTGACGAAGATCACCCTGAAGTCCGCGGCCTCATGGGTTTTGCTTCGGCAGGGAGTATTGCCGTCCCGTCGTGTGAAGAGAACGGATTCCTCGATAGCCTTCCACGTGACCGAGAGATTTGTGTAGTGGCACAGACAACTCAAGACATCGAGACCTTTGACGGGGTTGTCAGGGTCATCAGAGGCTGCTGTCCTAACCTTCATGTGTACAACACCATCTGCGATTCTACCAAAAGCCGGCAGGCAGAAGTGAGCCAAATGGCACGGCAGGTGGACGTAGTCGTGGTGGTGGGTGGCAGAGGATCAGGGAACACCCAGCGATTGGTAAAAGTTGCCCAGGCCCAGGGAATCTCGGCCTTGCACGTGGAAACCGATGATGATGTTTCGTCGCAGGCATTTGTCGGGGTGGGTTCTGTCGGGGTGACGGCCGGCGCCAGCACCCCGAATTGGCAGATACGGCGTGTTACGGACCGACTCAAAGAGATCGGAATGACCCGCACGCCCAGCTTTTTGAAGCGGGTTAAAAGGATAAGCGATATAGCAATCATGACTTACTGCTGGGCGGCTGTGGCCGGCGGCAGCCTTACGGCAACGTGTCTTGTGCTGCAGGGACGGCAGGTCACATGGCTCCCATTGGCCGTGACCATGCTCTTTGTCTTTGCCATGCATTTGCTCAACAGAATTCAGGAAAGGGCCGGTGCAGTACGGTTCAACACGCCTGAGATAGCGTTGTTTTATGCCCGTCACCGCGGTCTGCTGACTTCACTGGGCGTGCTTGCATCGGTCGCGGCGATTGTTCTCGGCTTTTGGATGGGACCTGTACGCTGGCCTTCTCCTCACGGCAATGCTCGTCATGGGTCGCCTGTACACCGTACCCCTCGTTGCCGGGCCCAAACTCCCGTGGCTGAAATGGCGTAGTCTTAAAGACTTGCCCGGGTCCAAGACGCCGCTCGTTGCCCTTGGGTGGGCTGTATCCGCGTCGATACTGCCTGTAATAGGCTCGGATCGGAGCCTGTCGTTGCCTGTGACTGCCGTGGCCTTTGTATTTGCCGCGGGCATGGTCTTTTGGAGAACGGCTCTTTCTGATTTGTTGGATATCCAAGGGGATCGGATGGTAGGTCGCGAAACCATTCCCATTCTAATAGGTGTCAAAAATACAAGGAAACTCTTACAAGCGTTGCTGATCTTTCTGGGGTTGTTACTAGCGGGGTCGGCAGCCTCGGGGATAGTACCCACCGTCGGCTTCTGGCTGATTATCAATACAGTGGTGTTCGGGTGTTTTTTCCTGATCTACAGGAAGCGGCACTTGGTAGACCGTGTTTCCTTTGAAGGGATTACGGATGGCAATTTTCTTCTTGCGGGAATTATTTCGATGGTCTATGGGATCTGGTGAGGCGAAGGTGGAATCCCCTTGACAACCAATTTTCGCTGTGTTAAAAAAAATAGTTTTATAGAGGAGCCGTTTGCTGGCGTAGCTCAACCGGTAGAGCAGCTGATTTGTAATCAGCAGGTTGCGGGTTCGAGTCCCATCGCCAGCTCCAAGAGGGAGGGGTTCCCGAGCGGCCAAAGGGGGCAGACTGTAAATCTGTTGGCTCAGCCTTCGGAGGTTCGAATCCTCCCCCCTCCACCATATAGTCCCGAAATGGTGGCCGAGGTAAAATATGCGGGAATAGCTCAGTTGGTAGAGCGTCAGCCTTCCAAGCTGAACGTCGCGGGTTCGAGTCCCGTTTCCCGCTCCAAGACTCCAACGCGACGCGTGAACCGACGTCTGAGCCCTATGGGAATCCCGGACGACTGGCCGCATTGTTCAAGGAAAGTCGCTGCGACAACCTGCCCACGTAGCTCAGTTGGTAGAGCACTTCCTTGGTAAGGAAGAGGTTCACCGGTTCGATCCCGGTCGTGGGCTCCAATAAATAGTTCACTCCCGGGCCATGGAGTAAGAGGCAGGGAAGCCCGACGTTAAGCTTGTTCTGAATAAGGTCCCTGCAAATATTTGCCGGCATTCTAATTAAGGAGGAGCCCATGGGCAAGGCGAAATTTGAGCGTACCAAGCCTCACGTGAACGTTGGGACGATAGGTCACATAGATCACGGCAAGACAACCCTGACAGCGGCGATCACGCGGATATTGTCGAAGAAGGGTATGGCGGAGTATGTGCCGTTTGAGGAGATAGACAAGGCTCCTGAGGAGAAGGAGCGCGGCATCACCATAGCCACGGCGCATGTGGAATATCAGACGGACAAGCGACACTATGCGCATGTGGACTGTCCGGGTCATGCTGACTACATCAAGAACATGATAACCGGTGCAGCCCAGATGGACGGTGCCATCTTAGTGGTTGGGGCCAATGACGGTCCCATGCCTCAGACGAGAGAGCATATACTTCTGGCCCGCCAGGTGGGTGTTCCTTATATAGTGGTCTTTTTGAACAAGACGGACATGGTGGATGATCCGGAGCTCATCGAGTTGGTGGAGTTGGAGCTTCGGGAGCTTTTGAGTTCGTATGAATTCCCCGGCGATGACATTCCCATAGTGAAGGGTAGCGCGCTCAAGGCCCTTGAGTCGGGCGATCCTGCCCATCCTGATGCCAAGTGCATACTTGAGCTTATGGATGCGGTGGACTCTTATATTCCGGTGCCTATTCGCGAGACGGACAAGCCGTTTCTTATGCCTGTGGAGGACGTCTTCAGCATATCGGGTCGCGGCACGGTTGTTACCGGACGTGTGGAGCGGGGTCGGATCAAGGTGAGCGAAGAGGTGGAGATCGTAGGTATTCGCGAGACCCGCAAGACGGTCTGCACCGGAGTGGAGATGTTCCGCAAGGTGTTGGATTCGGGTGAGGCGGGAGACAATGTGGGTCTTCTCTTAAGGGGTATCAAGCGTGAGGAGGTCGAGCGTGGCCAGGTAGTGGCCCATCCGGGCTCCATCACCCCGCACACGAAGTTCAAGGCCGAGACGTACATACTGGCCAAGGAAGAAGGCGGCCGGCACACGCCGTTTTTCAACGGATACCGACCTCAGTTCTACTTCCGCACCACCGACGTGACCGGGATCATAACGCTTCCCGAAGGGATTGAGATGGTGATGCCGGGGGACAATGTCTCGCTTGAGGGTCATCTGATCACCCCCATTGCCATGGAGAAGGAGCTTCGTTTTGCGATCCGGGAAGGCGGCAGGACCGTCGGAGCCGGCGTCGTTTCAGAAATAATCGAGTAGCTTGACCCTCAGTTCCGATCCTGCGCGACGATAGCGTTTGACGTGCGGACGGAATCGACGGAGGAGGGATATACATGAGAGACATTGTTACCTTGGCTTGTACAGAATGTAAGCGGCGGAACTATTCGACTACCAAGAATAAGAAGAATACTCCCGACAAGCTTCAATTCAAGAAGTATTGTAAATTCTGCCGTTCCCATACTCTTCATAGGGAGACCAAGTAATAAGAGGCATGGGGCAAATCGGGTGTAGGCCAGTAGCTCAACGGCTAGAGCACCGGTCTCCAAAACCGGGGGTTGGGGGTTCGAATCCCTCCTGGCCTGCCACAACGTCCACTTCTGCAACTTGTTCCCTCCGGAGCAAACCGGAAGACTAGAGACTAATGGAGAAAGTAACAGCTTTTCTAAGAGATACGGCCCAGTTCTTTCGGGAAGTCAAGGTGGAACTTCAGAAAGTGACATTTCCCACAAGGCAGGAAACTGTGGGTTCCACCATTGTGGTCCTGATACTTACCGTGATTCTGGCCACTTATCTGGGTTTTAGTGATTGGGCGCTCGCCAGAATCGTAAAAATGCTCCTGGAAATCGGTTAGTTTGTTCTAATTGAAGGTACACAAGGAGGCGATCCGGTGGCTTTACGATGGTACGTCGTTCATACATATTCCGGGTATGAGAGCAAAGTTAAAGCCGCGTCTGGAGGAGAAAGTTCGCGGGATGGGATTGGAGGAGAGGATTCCCGATGTTCTCATCCCTTCGGAATCCGTGGTCGAACTGGTCAAAGGAGAACGAAAGACCTCTACCCGAAAGTTCTTCCCCGGTTATATTCTGGTCCACATGGAACTTGACGATCAGACGTGGCACGTGGTGAAAAGCACCCCGAAAGTCACGGGATTCATCGGGTCCCGTACCGAACCTGCTGTGATCCCGGACGAGGACGTTGAGCAGATCAAATCCCAAATGGCGGAAGGCAAAGAGAAGCCCAAGCCGAAGTACTCCTTTGAAAAAGGAGACTCGGTTCGGGTGGTTGACGGGCCTTTCATCAATTTCAACGGGACTGTGGAAGAAGTTAGGCCTGATAAGGGCAAACTTCGAGTTCTGGTCAGCATATTCGGCCGGCCGACCCCGGTGGAACTGGATTTCATCCAAGTTGCGAAGAATTAACTGATAAGAGATCAACCAGCAGGTGAGCAGGCTTTGCGGCCGCTTTTGCTGTCGGGGAGCGCTTATCCCGTCTGAGGAGAGTCTACATGGCGAAGAAGATAATGGCTAACGTAAAGCTCCAGATTCCCGGAGGCGAAGCAAAGCCATCTCCGCCGGTGGGTCCGGCACTGGGCCAGCACGGCGTGAACATAATGGAATTCTGCAAGGCGTTCAACGCCCAGACCCAGAACCAGCCCGGCGTGATCATCCCCGTGCAGATTACCATCTACGCTGATCGTTCCTTCAGTTTCGTGCTGAAAACTCCGCCCGCGTCCTATCTCCTTAAGAAGGCGGCAGGAGTGGAAAAGGGTTCGCCAGAGCCGAACCGTAACAAGGTGGCCCAGTTGACCATGAATCAAGTCGAAGAGATTGCAAAATTGAAGATGTCCGATCTCAACGCCAAAGATTTGCCGGGGGCCATCAAGATCATTATGGGCTCCGCGCGAAGCCTTGGGATCGACATCGTTTAGAGGAGTGACATGCCTGCCGTCAGCAAGAAAAAAATAAGTGCGCGAACAGATATCGACCGTGCCAAAAAATACAGTCTTGAAGAGGGCTTCCAGGCTTTATTGTCGGCAGCTTACGCAAAGTTTGACGAGTCGGTGGACGTCGCTGTGAAACTGGGCGTAGACCCGCGCCACGCTGATCAGATGGTCCGCGGAACGTGCATTTTGCCGCATGGAACCGGAAAAACCATTAGAGTGCTCGTATTTGCCAAAGGGGAAAAAGAGAAAGAAGCCCTGGATGCGGGAGCGGATCACGTCGGAGGAGAGGATCTGGCCAAGAAGATCCAGGAAGGTTGGCTCGACTTCGATAAGGCCGTTGCAACTCCGGACATGATGGGCGTGGTCGGCAAACTGGGTAAGATACTTGGTCCACGCGGCATGATGCCTAACCCGAAAGTCGGCACCGTGACCTTCGACGTCGGCAAGGCGGTGTCCGAACTGAAGGGAGGCAAGGTCGAATTTAGAGTGGAAAAAGCCGGCATCGTGCATGTGCCCGTGGGAAGAGTTTCCTTTGGGCCCGAGAAGTTGTCCGAAAATTTCAGGAGTCTCATGGAAAGCATTATCCGTTTGAAACCCTCTGCGTCCAAAGGGGTCTACTTAAAAGGAGTCTCGATTTCCACCACCATGGGGCCGGGACTCAAGCTGGACACTCAGGAGATACGAACGCTACTTAAGTAGAGATGTTTAACAATCTTAAGGTGAGGAAACGAAGGAATAGCTGATACAACATTTTTCGTTTTAAGGCCGAGTCGGAGACAGCAGGCGTGCCGTAGGGCACTTAATTGAGGCCGGCTTAGACTTGCCGGAAAGGGGTGACGAGACGACTTCTACCCGAATATCCTCGATTCGCTGCTTTCCTCCGACTGAAAGGAGGAAACCTTAGTTTGAAAAGAGAAGAAAAAGAGAAACAGGTTGCTTGGCTCCGTGAGCACTTCAAGGGTGCAAGGGCGCTGTTCCTCACCGATTTCAAGAGCCTGAGTGTTGCAGAAACCAACGCTCTCAGGGCTGAGTTGAGAAATCGGGGGGTAACGTTCAGGGTTCTGAAAAATACTTTGGTGCGTCTCGCTTATGAGGACACCAACGTAGCTGTTATCGGGCCGGATCTTGTCGGGCCGCGTGCTGCGGCATGGACCGATACGGATGAAAATGTCCCTGCGATGGCTAAGGTCCTGGTTGATTTTGCCAAGACCCACCCCAACCTGGGATTAGTCCGTGGAGTCCTTAACGGCAAATTGGTGGATCCGTCGGATATGGAGACGCTTTCCAGACTTCCCTCGAGGGAAGAGCTGCTAGGACGCGTCCTCGGCACGATGATGGCTCCTGTCAGCGCCTTTGTCAACACTCTTGCAGCGGTGCCCAGATCTTTTCTCAATGTGCTCAAGGCCATTGAGGAACAGAAAAGCGCTTCCAGTGGATCTGCCGTCGGCGAATCCGCGGTCGAGGCGTCCCTGTAGTTTTTCCAGAATAGCGAATCGAGGAGGATATCATGGCAGAAGTTACCAAAGAAGATGTCAAAGAATTTATCCGTAACATGTCGGTATTGGAGCTGAGCCAATTCGTAAAAGAATTGGAAGAAGAGTTCGGGGTCTCTGCAGCGGCGCCAGTGGCCGTTGCCGCGTTCGGCGCGGCGGCGGCTGGTGGAGAAGCAGCCCCGGCTGAGGAAAAAACCGAATTTGACGTGATCTTGAAAGAATTCGGTGACAAGAAAATCCAGGTCATTAAGGTCGTGCGTTCTTTGACCGATCTGGGTTTGAAGGAAGCCAAGGAGTTGGTGGAAGGTGTTCCCAAGCCGGTGAAAGAAGCTGTCTCCAAGGATGACGCCGAAAAGGCAAAAGCTGCTCTTGAAGAGGTAGGCGCCACGGTGGAGATCGTTTAGTTATCCAGCATTAGCAAGATAGGCCCGAGGCCCGGGGATCGGTTGTCTTTTGACGCGCGCCCCGGGCTGATGCTCATGGAACACCTCCCATAAACTCGCCTTTTAAGATCACCAAAGACCAGAGGGAGAAAATGAGTCCTTTTTCCGTGCACTCTCAGAGGCTCAGGAAGAATTTTGCACGTATACCACAGATCGTGGGGATCCCGAACCTGATCGAGATCCAGAAACAATCGTACGACCGCTTCTTGCAAGCGGATGTCCCGCCTGAGACGCGCGAAGACATCGGCTTGCAAGGGGTTTTCCGGTCGGTTTTTCCCATCAAGGATTTCTCCGATACGGCCTCCCTGGAGTTCATCAAGTACTCCCTGGGAGAAGAGAAATACAACGTCGAAGAATGCCTCCAAAAAGGGGTCACATATGCTGTTCCCCTGAAGATTACGGTCCAGCTCATTGTTTGGGATGTCGACCCGGAAACTAGTTCCCGCACCATACGAGACGTCAAAGAGCAGGAAGTGTACTTCGGTGAAATCCCGATAATGACTGAGAATGGGACCTTCATAATAAATGGCACCGAGCGGGTCATTGTTTCCCAGCTTCACAGGTCGCCCGGGATATTCTTCGATCATGACAAGGGAAAAACTCATGCGAGCGGTAAGCTTCTCTATTCCGCGCGCGTTATTCCCCTGCGGGGCTCCTGGATCGATTTTGAATTCGACCCCAAGGATCGCCTCTACGTGCGCATCGATCGCAGACGGAAGCTTCCTGTCACGGTGTTTCTCAAGGCCCTGGGGCACTCCAGCGAGGAGATTCTCAACTACTTCTACAATAGGCAGACAATCATAATTGCCCCAGAAGGATTGCGCCGAAAGCTGGACCTCAAACTCCTGGTAGGAACCGCCGCTCCTGCCGACATCTTCATAGAAGGGACAGACGAAATTCTTGTCCGTAAGAACAAGAAGATCACCCGGGCCGCGCTTAAACGTCTGGGCGAAAGAGACATTGCCCCTCTCGTGATGAAGAAAGAAGAGCTTGCCGGCAAGGTTATCGCGCGGGACATCATAGATGAGGCAACCGGCGAGGTGGTTGCGCCTTGCAACAAAGAAATCGCGTTGGACGAAGTTGACCAGTTTGTGGAAGACCTCGCCAATCGAAACATCAAAAGCTTCGACGCGCTCTTCATCGAAGAGAGAATCGTCTCTTCCTCATTGAGAGACACTCTGCTGGAAGACAAAATTGATGATCGTCCCAACCGGGTTATAGATGATTACCGCAAGCAGCATCCGGACGAAGCCACCAGCAACGAGACTCTCAATGCGCAGATCGAGATCTATCGCCGGCTCAGGCCTTCCAATCCGGCCACGGTCGAGATAAGCAACACTTTCTTCAATAATCTGTTCTTCAAAACCGAATATTACGACCTGTCACGAGTCGGGCGCCTCAAGCTCAATCGCAAGCTTAGCATTTCATTGGAAGAAGCCGCCTTATCGCTGAGGACATTGCGCCGTGAGGACATTATGCTCGCGGTCAAGTACCTTCTCGAGCTGAAAGAAGGCAGACCCGGACGTGAAATAGACGACATCGACCACATGGGAAACCGGCGTGTCCGATCCGTTGGCGAGTTGTTGGAGAACCAGTACAGAATAGGACTGGTACGCATGGAGCGGGCCATAAAAGAGAGAATGAGTCTCCAAGATGTGGAAACACTCATGCCTCACGACCTGATCAATGCCAAACCGGTAACGGCTGTGGTCAAGGAATTCTTTGGCTCGTCTCAGCTCTCTCAGTTCATGGACCAGACCAATCCTCTCAGCGAAATCACGCACAAGAGGCGGCTTTCGGCTCTCGGTCCCGGTGGCTTGACGCGTGAAAGGGCTGGATTCGAGGTCAGAGACGTCCATCCCACTCATTACGGACGAATTTGTCCCATTGAGACACCTGAAGGTCCGAATATCGGTCTGATCGTGTCACTCTCAACGTACGCTCGGGTCAATGAATTCGGATTTATCGAAACTCCTTACCGCCCGGTGGCCGACAGAAAGGTGGGGAAAGAGACTCGATTCCTGACGGCCCTCGACGAAGAAGATCACGTGATAGTCCAGGCCAACGCGCAACTGGATGAGAAAGGGTTCCTGACATCTGATCTGGTTTCCGTCCGACACAAGGAAGGCGAGTTCGCCATGGTGAGCAGCTCCGAACCGGATCTTATGGACGTGTCGCCTAACCAACTCGTGTCAGTGGCTGCATCGCTTATCCCGTTTCTCGAGAACGACGACGCCAACCGCGCCCTCATGGGATCCAACATGCAGCGTCAGGCGGTTCCCCTCCTCACCACGCAAGCTCCTCTGGTGGGCACAGGCATGGAAGAGGTAGTGGCAACCGACTCCGGCGTGACTGTGGTGGCCAAACGTGATGGAATTGTGGATTCCGTTGATGCCACACGCCTGGTAATAAAGGCCACCGACTTCACCGAAGGCGATCTGGACCCAGGGGTCGACATTTACAACCTGATCAAATACCAGCGGTCCAACCAAAACACCTGCATTAATCAGCACCCTATTGTCAAGAAAGGGGATCGCGTCGCTAAAGGCCAGGTGGTAGCAGACGGTCCGGCTACGGAAAAGGGTGAACTTGCCTTAGGCCGAAATGTGCTGGTCGCGTTTATGGCCTGGGGCGGTTACAACTACGAGGATTCCATTCTCGTGAGCGAGACGGTAGTCAAGGAGGATATTTTCACCTCTATTCACATTGAGGAATTCGAGGTGATGGCCCGCGATACTAAATTGGGTAAGGAAGAAATCACGAGAGACATCCCCAATGTCGGTGAAGAAGCCCTCCGCAACCTTGACGAGGCGGGCGTGATTCGCATTGGGGCTGAGGTTAAACCCGGGGATGTTTTGGTCGGCAAGATCACTCCCAAAGGGGAGAATCAGCTCAGTCCGGAAGAGAAACTTCTCCGCGCGATATTCGGCGAGAAGGCCGGAGACGTGAGAGATTCCTCGCTGAGGGTTCCTCCCGGTGTGGAAGGAACCATCATTGGCGCCAGGATCTTTTCCAGGAAAGGAACCGACAAGGACAGCAGGACGATCTCCATTGAGAATGAGGAGATCGCCAAGTTGTCAAAAGACCGCGACGATGAGATGCGAATTGTCGAGGAAGGCGCTCGGGAGCGAATTCGGAACATGCTGCGCGGCAAAGTCGTCTCATCTGCTCTCACCGACCCTTCCACGGGCCGCACATACCTGAAAAAGGGTGAGACCGTCGCCGATGAGGCTATGGATGTAGTTCCGCTGGAACTGCTTCGTGAGATTTCCTTGAAAGGCGACACCACCACTGAGGACGAGGTGGTTCGCATACTTGAACGTTTGAGCGACCAGAAGCACTTCTGGAAGATGCACTACGACGAGAGGATCAGCCGCCTTAAGAAGGGAGATGAACTGCCGCCCGGAGTCATCAAACTGGTTAAGGTCTACATCGCCATAAAGCGCAAGCTTTCAGTTGGCGACAAAATGGCTGGTCGTCACGGCAACAAGGGCGTTCTTTCTCGGGTCCTGCCTGAAGAGGACATGCCTTACTTTGAGGACGGCACCCCTGTCGAGATAGTTCTCAACCCGCTTGGTGTGCCTTCCCGAATGAACGTGGGTCAGGTCCTCGAGACTCATCTGGGTTGGGCGGCCCGCGGCCTGGGAGAGGCAATCAATAAGATGATGGAAGAAAACTTCTCCCCGGACAAGCTCCGAGGCAAGCTCATTGAGATGTTCGACCCCGAGGAACCCGAAAGGAGAGAGAAGATCCGGGCAATCATCCGGGAAATGGACGAGGACCAGGTAAAAAGGTTTGTGGCGTCGTTGTCCGAGGGCGTTCCCATAGCCACCCCCGTCTTTGATGGTGCCCGGGAAACTGAGATCAAGGCCATGTTGGAGAGCGCCGGCTTTCCCTCCGCGGGTCAGACGCAACTCTACGACGGCAGAAGCGGGGAGCCCTTCGACAGCAAAGTCACCGTCGGAGTGATCTATATGATGAAGCTCCATCACCTGGTGGACGATAAGATTCACGCCAGGGCCATTGGGCCGTACTCGCTGGTGACTCAGCAGCCTCTGGGCGGCAAAGCCCAATTCGGAGGCCAGCGACTGGGCGAGATGGAAGTCTGGGCAATGGAGTCCTATGGAGCAGCTTACTCACTGCAGGAATTTCTCACTGTAAAATCAGACGATGTCACCGGTCGTACCAGGATGTACGAAAGCATCGTAAAAGGAACCAACACATTAGAACCCGGCCTGCCGGAATCTTTCAACGTCCTTGTCAAAGAGATCAAATCCCTGGGCCTCGACATGGAACTGTTGGAAAGCGAACCAGCGGTCGGTCGATCATAAAACAATCCCGGGCCTCTTTCGAGTGAGGTTCGGGATGATCCCTCAAAGCACGGGGCACAACCCCGGCTCACCCTGTTAAGGAGGGAAAAACCTTGGAAGAAATCTACTATAGCTTTTTTGAGAAACCCAAAGATCCGTTAAACTTTAATGCCGTGAGAATCTCGCTGGCCTCGCCGGAGAAGATCCGGTCATGGTCGCATGGAGAGGTAAAAAAGCCGGAAACAATTAATTATCGGACGTTCAAGCCTGAACGGGATGGTCTTTTCTGTGCAAAGATATTTGGTCCCGTAAAAGATTACGAGTGCAACTGCGGGAAATACAAACGCATGAAGCACCGCGGCACCATCTGTGAAAAATGTGGTGTGGAAGTAATCCAGTCCAAAGTTCGCCGAGAACGGATGGGGCATATCGAACTCGCTACGCCGGTCGCCCACATCTGGTTCTTGAAGAGCCTCCCCAGCCGCATAGGCACCCTGCTGGATCTTACCCTCAAGGAGGTCGAAAGAGTCCTCTATTTTGAGTCCTTCCTGGTGATATCCGGAGGAAAGACCAATCTGGAACCTGGAACACTTGTCAACGAGGAAAAGTATCGCCAGACGATGGAAGAATATGGACCTGGGTCTTTCGAAGCTCGCATGGGCGGCGAAGCTGTCCGCGACATGCTCGAAAAGCTGGATCTGGTTTCAGAGAGCATCAAGCTCAGAGAGGATATGAAGGATTCCACCTCTGAGGCTAAACGTAAAAAGTTGGCCAAGCGACTGAGGGTCCTGGAATCGCTCAAGGGGATCGATCCCGAAACCCTGGTGAATGAACTCACAGACCTCTACCAAGAAGTCGACCCTGATGACGAAGTGGGTCGGTTTCTGGATGAAGTGATCCAGAGCGCTCGAGCGATCCAGGTGAAATGGGAAGAGACCGACGCCTGGGAAGCACGCAAGTTGCTGGCATTTGTGGATATCAATAACATAGTCGACCGCCTCATCCGCTCACGTGTGGTCCGACCGGAAGACCTTGGAAAATTCCGGCAGTGGCAGAACCCCGCGTGGATGATCCTCACCACTGTTCCCGTTATCCCTCCCGACTTGAGGCCACTGGTTCCTCTCGACGGAGGCCGTTTCGCGACGTCGGACCTCAATGACCTGTACCGGAGAGTGATAAACCGGAATAACAGGCTGAAGCGTCTCAAGGAACTTAACGCTCCTGAGATCATACTTCGCAATGAGAAGCGAATGCTTCAGGAAGCGGTAGACGTCCTTTTCGACAACGGAAGAAGGGGTCGCGTGATCACTGGTCCCAACAAGCGTCCTCTCAAGTCGCTTTCCGATATGTTGAAAGGCAAGCAAGGACGTTTCCGTCAGAATCTACTCGGAAAAAGGGTGGACTATTCCGGACGTTCAGTGATCGTAGTCGGACCTGATCTGCGCCTCCACCAGTGCGGCCTGCCGAAAAGAATGGCTCTCGAACTATTCAAGCCATTCATTTACAGTAAGCTGGAAGAACGGGGCTACGTCACTACCATTAAGAGCGCCAAGAAACTAGTGGAAAAAGAGACCCCTGAAGTCTGGGACATCCTGGAAGATGTGGTCAAAGAGTATCCGGTGCTTCTCAACCGGGCACCTACTCTTCACAGGCTTGGCATACAGGCTTTTGAGCCGATCCTCATAGAAGGGAAGGCCATCCAACTGCATCCCCTGGTCTGTACGGCATTCAACGCGGACTTTGATGGAGACCAAATGGCGGTGCATATCCCTCTCTCCATTGAGGCCCAGGTGGAAGCCCGAGTCCTCATGATGAGCACCAATAACATCCTGTCTCCGGCTCACGGAAAGCCGATCATCGTTCCGACTCAGGACATCGTGCTCGGTCTCTATTATCTGACGAGGGAGTCCGTTGATCCGGATTTGGAAGGGAAGATCCGCGTATTTTCCGACGCTTCCGAAGTGCGCGTCGCATACGATGCAGGAGTAGTAGACCTTCACGAGAAAATCGTTATTCGTGAAATCGATGAAAAGATCCAGACGACCGTAGGTCGAATCCTTCTTCATGAGATCGTCCCCGAGGAAATCCCGTTCAGCATCACCAACAAGGTGATGAAGAAGAAGGAACTGGCTAATCTTATTGATGAAGCCTATCGCCGGTGCGGCGACAAGAAAACCGTGATCCTCGCCGACCGCCTCAAAGACCTTGGATACTACTATGCCACAAAGGCTGGGATCTCTATCTGCGTTGATGACATGGTAGTACCCGAATCCAAAAAGGAGATCCTGAATAAGGCCCGTGAAGAGGTTTTAGAAATCCAAAACCAGTACAATGAAGGCCTTATAACCGACGGTGAACGTTACAACAAAGTGATCGATATCTGGGCCCGGGCCAACGAGGACATCTCCGAAAGGATGATGGGCGGTCTGCGGACCATGACCCTAAAGCTGCCAGATGGCTCCGAGAAAAACGTGGAAAGTTTCAACCCGATCTACATGATGGCTGACTCCGGAGCGAGAGGGAGCACTCAGCAGATCCGTCAGCTAGCGGGCATGCGCGGTCTCATGGCCAAGCCCACTGGAGAAATCATCGAAACGCCTATCGAGGCCAACTTCCGAGAAGGCCTTACTGTGTTGCAGTATTTTATCTCCACGCATGGGGCCCGTAAGGGTCTCGCGGATACGGCCTTGAAAACCGCAAACTCCGGCTACCTTACCCGACGACTAGTGGACGTGGCTCAGGATGCCATCATCTACGAGCCTGACTGCGGAACTCTGGACGGGATAGAAATGGCATCCCTCGAAGAGGGCGGCGAAATCATCGAGCACGTTGCGGACCGCATCCTGGGTCGAGTGGTCCTGGAGGACATCGAACATCCCTTCACGGGTGAGATAATCGTACGGGCCAATGAAGAAATAAATGAAGAGCATAGAGAAAGAATACAGGACGCGGGCATCGACCGCGTCAAGATCCGGTCGGTTCTGACATGCCAGTCCCGTCGGGGAGTCTGCGGCCTATGTTACGGCCGCGACCTTGCCCACGGCAGGATGGTCAACATAGGCGAAGCTGTGGGTATCATTGCAGCTCAATCAATTGGTGAACCTGGAACTCAGCTCACCATGCGGACGTTCCATATCGGAGGCACAGCCTCTCTGAAACGCAACATCATCTCTGCGCGCAAGCGAGGCAAGGTCTCGTTTGAGAAAGAGAAGGAGAAGATCAAGGCGATCATGGTCTCCGAGGAATTTACGCTGGATGAGTCTGAAGCTAAAAAGTGGCTTATTGAAAGCGGCCAGACGCTTCGTGAAAATTCGTTCCTCTATGAGGGGCCGAAACACAAGATTCACGAATCTGAGCAACTGGGAGGCAAGGTCGAAATATCTCTCGATAGGAAGACCTTCACCGTACAGGACGAAGAAGGGATCAAGCACCCGTTTGTAATTCCTGAGGATGGCCGGTTCGTAGTGAGGCACGGAGACAGAATATCTCCCCATACCTTTATCTATGAGGCTGCTCAGGGTTCGCCCCGTATGACTGAAGCTGAAAAACGCGGCGGTATCTTCCAGATCAAAGGCACCAAGGGCAAAACCATCCGGTTCCGTCTTTATGAACGATATCCCGTCATGGACTACATGAACGTGAAAGTTCAGGATGGAGATCGGATCGAGTCCGAAGGGCAAGTCCTGTTAGAATGGTTGGGTTCAGGCTCTTCGGAGCTTTTCTCACGCAATGAAGGGCGCGTCCGATTCATCGACCTTAAGACCGTCGTCAACCGAGATGGCGAACAAGTCGTAATGAACCGGAACGGCTCCATTGCCATAACCGACGAGAAAGGCCGGGAAAGAGAGCGCAACAAGGTCATTTATGGAGCCCGCCTGAGAATCTCCGATGCTGAAACCGTCAACAGGGAGACACTCCTCGCGGAATGGGATCCCTATACCATTCCAATTATTACGGATGTCTCGGGAAAGGTGAAGTTCGGGGACGTGATCGAAGGCCTCACCATGAATGAACAGGTGGACGAAGTCACCGGTCTGTCCCGAAAGGTTATCGTCGAGTACAAAGATAGGGACACTGAGATCAGACCTAGGGTCTCCATTAAAGATGAGCATGGAAAGACCACAAAAGTAGGTGACTCCGAAGCCCGATATCTCCTGCCTGTCGGTGCGAACATCATGATCAAAGAGGGCGAAGATGTTCACGCGGGAGACGTTATTGCCAAGATTCCTCGTGAGACCACCAAAACAAAGGATATCACCGGAGGCCTCCCCCGCGTGGCGGAACTCTTTGAGGCGCGCAAGCCCAAGGAATTCGCCATCATCTCGGAGATTGACGGCCTGGTAAGTTTTGGCAAGGACACAAAAGGTAAGCGGAAGGTGATCGTGACGCCCGAAGTGGGCGAACCTAAAGAATATCTTATCCCCAAGGGTAAGCATATTTCCGTCCACTCAGGCGATTGGGTTCAGGCCGGAGAAGCTCTCATGGAGGGCTCGACCAACCCCCACGACCTCCTTGGAATCAAAGGGGAGAAAGATCTGGCCAAATACCTCGTGGACGAGGTGCAGGAGGTCTATCGCCTTCAAGGTGTCAAGATCAACGACAAGCACATCGAGGTTATCGTCAGACAGATGCTGCGGCGAGTCCGCGTAAAGGAAGTTGGCGACACCGACTTCCTCGTGGGCGAGCAGATCGAGCGGTCCCTCTTCCAAGAAGAGAACAACCGCGTAATGCAAGCAGGAGGTACCCCGGGGGTGGGTGAACCGCTTCTCCTTGGAATTACAAAGGCGTCCCTATCTACCGACTCCTTTATCAGCGCGGCGAGTTTTCAAGAGACCACCAAGGTTCTTACCGAGGCCGCGCTCTGTGGAAAGATAGACCACTTACGAGGTCTGAAAGAAAACGTGATTATGGGACGGCTGATCCCTGCAGGTACCGGCCTGGCCAGGTACAAGAATCTCAGGTTGGACCACGGGGAGACGGAGGAGGCGGTCCGCCCCAGCCGTCAAGAAAGGCGCCAGGTCGCAGAAAGTTTTCAAGACATTGCTTGAACATGAAACAGCATCCCAATGCCGAACCGTCAGTGCTGGTGTTGATTGCTATCCTGGTTTGGCCGCGTGACGATTGATCGGTACTCGAAAAGGGATGATTACACCCTCCTTCGGTTGACGGAGGAGGCACAATTTTTTTGTAACGAGCCTTGTAGCAGCGCGGGGCCGGAAATCTTCGTTCCGGCCCCTCACCTTTGATCAAAAAGAGGTTGACAAGCGCGCGGTATTTTGAGCATACTACCTGGATACATATTTGGAGGTTATGGCGCATGCCGACGATTAACCAGTTGGTCAGAAAAGGACGCACACGGCCCAGGAAAAAAACCTCGGCTCCGGCACTGACTAACTGCCCCCAACGCCGGGGAGTCTGTGTGAGGGTCTACACTACTACGCCCAAAAAGCCGAACTCCGCGTTGAGGAAGGTCGCCAGAGTGCGTCTTACCAATGGGTACGAAGTCACCTCCTATATCCCCGGTATCGGTCACAATCTACAAGAGCACTCAGTAGTCCTTATACGAGGAGGGCGCGTTAAAGACCTGCCCGGCGTACGTTACCATATTATCAGAGGTGCTCAGGACGCGTTCGGTGTGCAGGACCGAAAGCAGGGAAGATCAAAATACGGAACAAAAAGGCCCAAATAGTTCTCCCTGACTTCACGGTTCGGAGCGTTCCGAAGACATGGAGTGAATGAGCACGCAGGAAACGCGCCAATTGGTGAATGGCTGAATGGTCAGGGAATTAATCATTACGGGTCCGGGTAAACCGTCAACTGCGACGGGGTAGGTTTAGAAGGCAATACTCGAAGGTTCAAGAGCGAAAGATATTTCGCCATGGCCTTCTGGACCTTTCCAACCTGGAAGCTGCCCGGTGCAGCACGTTCTGAAGATCGCTATAAACTAGACGGCGCAAGCCCCAAACTGGAGCGAAGTGCAATGCCGAGAAAAGGGAAAGTCCCCAAAAGGGACGTTTTGCCTGATCCTAAATACCACAGCAAGCTTGTTGCCAAGTTCATCCACGGGATTATGTGGGAAGGCAAGAAGTCTATTGCCGAAGGTATTCTCTACGATGCTTTCGAAATCATGGGAAGAAGGGTGAACGAAGACCCTCTTAGGCTATTCGAGAAGGCCGTGGAGAATGTCAAACCCGTGCTGGAAGTCCGTTCCAGGCGAGTCGGCGGGAGCACATACCAGGTTCCCGTGGAAATTCGCCCGGAAAGGCGCCAGGCCTTGGCAATCCGTTGGCTCATACAATACTCCCGCGGGCGTGGTGAACACAGCATGAAAGAGAAGCTCGCCGCCGAACTTCTCGATGCATCCTCCAACAAGGGGAGCGCGGTCAAAAAGAAGGAGGACACCCACAAGATGGCCGAAGCCAACAAGGCCTTCGCCCATTACAGGTGGTAGTGATCCTGGAGAGACCGAGCCCCATGATGGGAGAATCGTTAGCAAATACCCGAAATATCGGGATTACGGCCCATATTGATGCAGGAAAAACCACGACAACGGAACGTGTCCTCTACTACACAGGGGTTTCCCATCGAATGGGTGAAGTCCATGACGGAAATGCCGTCATGGATTGGATGGAACAGGAGCAGGAACGAGGTATTACCATTACCTCGGCTGCAACGGCGTGTCAGTGGAGAAAACACAGGATAAACATAATCGACACCCCTGGACATGTGGATTTCACCATCGAGGTGGAACGGTCTCTACGGGTGTTGGATGGCGCGGTTGCCCTCTTCTGTGCTGTCGGTGGCGTTGAGCCCCAGTCCGAAACGGTCTGGAAACAGGCTGACCGTTACCGCATTCCCAGAATCGCTTTTATCAACAAGATGGATCGCTCGGGAGCGGACTACCTGAGAGTAGTCGAAATGATGAAAACCAGACTGAGAACAAATCCCATTCTCCTTCAGATCCCGGTCGGGTCGGAGGAGAAATTTCATGGCGTTGTAGACCTCATCACCATGAAGTGCATCCTATTCGACGACGAGTCGGTGGGGATGAAGTTCGACGTCCTGGATGTACCTCAGGAGTACAGCGAAAAAGCCCTTGAAGCAAGACAGCATATGATCGAGAGCATATGCGAACTCGACGATGAACTTCTGGAACGCTATCTGGAAGGGGACACCGATATCCCGGCTGAGGAAATACATAGAGCGCTTCGTAAGGGCACAATAGATCTGAAAGCCACTCCCGTGCTGATGGGTGCGGCCTTTAAGAATAAGGGAATTCAGCAGCTTCTGGATGCTGTGGTAGATTTTCTTCCCTCCCCTCTGGATGTCCCTCCGATCGAAGGCAAAGACTCCAAGGGGAGAACAGTCTCCAGAGCGGTTGATGGCCCATTTTCAGCCCTAGCTTTCAAGGTAATGAACGATCCCTACACGGGTAATCTCACGTTCTTCAGGGTCTATTCGGGTAGGCTCGCGGCCGGATCAGCGGTGTTCAACGTCAACCATGACAAGAGAGAGCGGATCGGTCGCCTTCTCAAGATGCACGCCAACCAACGGGAAGACGTAAAAGAGGCCGCCGCCGGTGACATAATAGCCGCGGTGGGGCTTAAGTATACGAGGACCGGCGACACCCTGTCGGACGAAGATCATCCTCTGCTGCTGGAATCGATGGAATTCCCCGAACCGGTGATTTCTGTCGCCCTTGAGCCCAAATCCCGTGATGAAGTGGACAAGCTGTCCAAGGCTCTCGGCCGATTAATAAGGGAGGATCCCTCGCTGAGGGTTAGAGTAGACCGCGAAACGAACCAGACTATCTTGTCCGGAATGGGTGAGCTTCATCTGGAAATAGTAGTGGACCGGCTCTTGAGGGAATTCCAGGTGGAAGCCTCAGTCGGAGAACCTCAGGTGGCATTCCGTGAGACGCTCACCCGGCCTACCAAAATACATTATCGACACGTGAAGCAGACCGGAGGCAAGGGCCAGTTCGCCGAAGTGGTACTTGAGGTGGCGCCGACAAACCGAGGGTCCGGTCTTGAGTTCACGGATAAGATAACCGGCGGAGCCATTCCCAAGGAGTTCATCAAACCCGTAGAGGAAGGCGTTCGGCATGCAATGGAGACCGGCGTGTTGTCAGGTTACCCTGTCGTCGACGTCAAAGTAACCTTGGCAGACGGCAAGTACCATGAGGTTGACTCGTCGGAAATGGCCTTCAGGATGGCCGGATTTATGGCCTTCAAACAGGCATGCAATAAGGGCGGCAGCATTCTTCTCGAACCGATCATGGACGTCGAGGTAGTCTCTCCGGGCGAGTTCCTGGGCGATGTATTGGGCGATCTTACATCGAGGCGAGGAAAGATCCTCGGCATGGAGAGCCGTGCAGGGGTTCAGACCGTCGGTGTCAGAGTCCCTCTGGCGCGGATGTTCGGGTATGCCACGGACCTGAGAAGTCTAACGCAAGGTCGTGCCACATTTACTATGCGATTTTCTCATTATGAGCCGGCGCCGCAATCTGTGACCGAAAAAGTGGTCGCCGAGTTCAAGCAATCTGGAGGAGCCCATGGGCAAGGCGAAATTTGAGCGAACCAAGCCTCACGTGAACGTTGGGACGATAGGTCACATAGATCACGGCAAGACAACCCTTACAGCGGCGATCACGCGGATATTGTCGAAGAAGGGTATGGCGGAGTATGTGCCGTTTGAGGAGATAGACAAGGCACCTGAGGAGAAGGAGCGCGGCATCACCATAGCGACGGCGCATGTGGAATATCAGACGGACAAGCGACACTATGCGCATGTGGACTGTCCGGGTCATGCTGACTACATCAAGAACATGATAACCGGTGCAGCGCAGATGGACGGTGCTATCTTAGTGGTTGGGGCCAATGACGGTCCCATGCCTCAGACGAGAGAGCATATACTTCTGGCCCGCCAGGTGGGTGTTCCTTATATAGTGGTCTTTTTGAACAAGACGGACATGGTGGATGATCCCGAGCTTATCGAGCTGGTGGAGTTGGAGCTTCGGGAGCTTTTGAGTTCGTATGAATTCCCCGGCGATGACATTCCCATAGTGAAGGGTAGCGCGCTCAAGGCCCTTGAGTCGGGCGATCCTGCCCATCCTGACGCCAAGTGCATACTTGAGCTTATGGATGCGGTGGACTCTTATATTCCGGTGCCTATTCGCGAGACGGACAAGCCGTTTCTTATGCCTGTGGAGGACGTCTTCAGCATATCAGGTCGCGGCACGGTTGTGACCGGACGCGTGGAGCGTGGTCGGATCAAGGTGAGCGAAGAGGTGGAGATCGTAGGTATTCGTGAGACCCGCAAGACGGTCTGCACCGGAGTGGAGATGTTCCGCAAGGTGTTGGATTCGGGTGAGGCGGGAGACAATGTGGGTCTTCTCTTAAGGGGTATCAAGCGTGAGGAGGTCGAGCGTGGCCAGGTAGTGGCCCATCCGGGCTCCATCACCCCGCACACGAAGTTCAAGGCCGAGACGTACATACTGGCCAAGGAAGAAGGCGGCCGGCACACGCCGTTTTTCAACGGATACCGACCTCAGTTCTACTTCCGTACCACCGACGTGACCGGGATCATAACGTTGCCCGAAGGGATTGAGATGGTGATGCCGGGGGACAATGTCTCGCTCGAGGGTCATCTGATCACCCCCATTGCCATGGAGAAGGAGCTTCGTTTTGCGATCCGGGAAGGCGGGAGGACCGTCGGAGCCGGCGTCGTTTCAGAAATAATCGAGTAGCGGAACTTGGAGTTGTCGCTGCCTAGTGAGAGGTTTTAAGCATGGAAGTGCAAGCTCTTAAAATAAGGATCAGGCTGAAGGCCTACGATCACAAGCTCCTTGACCAATCCGCGGCTGAGATCGTAGACACGGCCTGGCGAACTGGAGCGAAGGTCGCCGGCCCTATACCTCTCCCCACGAGAATTCACAAGTATACGGTGTTGCGGTCCCCCCATATTGACAAGAAGTCCCGTGAGCAGTTCGAGATAAGGGTTCACAAGCGGTTGCTGGATATTCTGGAACCTACCCAGCAGACGCTCGATGCCTTGATGAAGTTGGACCTCTCGCCTGGCGTGGACGTCGAGATAAAGGCTTGAGGAAGCCCCGGATCGGTAAGGAGCTGAACATGGTTCAGGGAATGATCGGGAAAAAACTTGGAATGGTACAGATCTTTGACGAATCCGGCCATGCCATGGGAGTCACTGTAGTAGAGGCCGGTCCGTGCACGGTGATCCAGAAGAAAAGTGATTCTAGGATTCAGCTCGGGTACTCCCTTGCAAAGGCACATAAGGTTATCAAGCCTCTTTTAGGGCAATTTCAGAAGGCCGGAACGCCACCGTTCAAGGTATTGAAGGAATTCCCCACCGATGACTCGGACGCAATAGAAATCGGGCAGGAAATTAGGGCGGATATCTTCAATGCAGGGGATATTGTAAAAGTAATAGGAACCAGTAAAGGCAAGGGATTCGCCGGGGTCATCAAGAAGTGGAATTTTGGAGGAGGCCGCGAAACTCACGGCTCTCGTTCACACCGGATACCCGGGTCCGTCGGACAATGCGCCTGGCCCTCGCGTATTTTCAAAGGGAAAAAAATGCCGGGCAGAATGGGTGGAGTCCGAGTGACAGCCCCCAGCGTGAAAGTAGTGGAAGTACGGCCTGACGAAAATCTGATCTTTCTGAAAGGCCCCGTCCCCGGAGCAAGAGGGGCGATCGTCCTGATAAGGAAAAGCTGATGGCCTCGGTAGACGTGATCAACCAAAAAGGCGAAAAGGTTAACTCCATTGAGTTGGACGACACCGTGTTCAACGCGGAAATCCGGGACACGTTGGTGCAAAGGGTGATAGTGTGGCAATTAGCCAAGCGCCGAAGCGGTACCGCCTCTACCAAGACCCGAGGAGAGATATCAGGGGGTGGAAAGAAGCCTTGGCGGCAGAAAGGGACAGGAAGGGCTCGAGCAGGGACCAACCGGTCGCCAATCTGGGTTGGAGGTGGGACCATTTTCGGCCCTAAGCCTCGCTCGTATGCTTTCTCCCTTCCCAAGAAAATGCGAAAGGCTGCCCTAAGATCAGTCCTGACTGCCAAGCTAAAAGACGACCAGCTCACTGTGATCGATAAGATCGAATTGGACGCTCCCAAGACCAAGGTCTTCGTAGATATTATGAAGACAATGGGGTTGGAAGCTAAAAAGATCCTTTTCGTAACCGCTGAAAAGGACGAGACCCTGCTGCGGTCATCAAGAAACCTTTACCAGGTCCTTGTGCTCCCCATAGAGGGGCTCAACGTCTATGACCTGCTTCGTTTCGACCGTCTCGTCGTCCTCGAGGCTGCGGTCCCAAGAATACATGAGAGGTTGGGCTGATGCTCGGAAGAGTACAAGATTGTCCGACGGCCCATTGTTACTGAAAAGGGCTCTACCCTCAAAGATGAGAACAATCAGCTCATTTTCGAGGTCGCACTTGCGGCCAACAAGTCCGAGATTAAGAAGGCCGTTGAGAAGCTTTTCAAGGTGACGGTCCTGTCTGTCCGGACTCAGAATCGCCTCGGAAAGCGTAAGAGACTTGGCAAGTCGGTTGGCCGGCGCAAACATTGGAAGAAAGCGATCGTAACGCTTAAAGAAGGCAATCGAGTGGACTATTTTGAAGGAGTTTAGATCCGGGTTTCCACTGTCGGGTCGCGTGCTAGAGAGGGCTAATCGCTCAGCATGGACCGACACGGACCCAAATAGAGTCAAGGACTGATTCATGGGCATCAAGAAATACAAGCCGACATCTCCCGGCATCAGGTTTCAGACGGTGTTGACCTTTGAAGAGATAACCACGCGTGAACCTCTCAAGGCCCTGGTGCAAGGAACGAGCAAGACAGGCGGCCGCAACAACAACGGCAGAATAACGGTCCGACACCGTGGTGGAGGACACAAGCGGCGGTTTCGCGTGGTCGATTTCAAGCGAGACAAGAACGATGTGCCCGGCAAGGTGGTAAATGTAGAGTACAGACCCCAATCGAAGCGCACATTTGGCCCTTATCAACTACGCAGATGGGGACAAGCGTTACATTATCTGGCCCCAGAGCGTGAAAGTAGGGGACTCTGTGGTTGCCGGCGATCGGGTGGACATCAAACCGGGAAACTGCCTCCCCTTGAAGAACATCCCCTTGGGAACGATGGTGCACAACGTAGAGATGAAGATCGGCAAGGGCGGCCAGATCATACGTTCCGCGGGGGCTTACGGTCAGTTGATGGCCAAGGAAAAAGGCTATGCGCAGGTCAAGCTTCCCTCGGGCGAAGTTCGCATGATCCTGGACCGTTGTCGCGCGACTGTGGGTCAGGTGGGCAACGTGGATCATGAAAAGATTTCCCTGGGGAAAGCGGGTAGGACTCGCCTCCTGGGCCGCCGCCCCAAGGTCCGTGGAGTTGTGATGAATCCGGTTGATCATCCCCACGGCGGAGGAGAAGGTCGGACTTCGGGAGGGCGCCACCCCGTCACTCCATGGGGCGTCCCGACCAAAGGGTACAAGACCCGCAAGCGAGGCAAGACCTCTGACAGATTCATCCTTAAACGAAGGAAGTGATTGCAATGCCCCGTTCGGTACACAAGGGTCCTTTCGTAGACGACCACGTGCTGAGGAAAGTTATGCAGGCCCGGGAGACCGGTTCTCGGAAGGTTGTCCAAACCTGGTCGCGGCGGTCGACGATTATTCCCGATATGGTAGGCCTCACTTTCGCGGTTCACAACGGCAAGAAATTCATCCCCGTGTTCGTTACTGAAAACATGGTTGGCCACAAGCTTGGCGAGTTCTCTCCTACCCGCACCTTTCACGGCCATTCCGGGGATAGGAAAACCAAGAAGGGGAGAAAGTAATGGAGTGGGCGTCAACGCTGAAATATGCGCACATCTCCGCCCGTAAGGCCAGGTTGGTGGCGGATTTGGTACGCGGAATGGGGGCGGAAGCGGCTCTTGCCACGCTTCAGTTTACTCCTAAAAAAGCTGCGGCCATGATTAGAAAAGTGCTTCGATCCGCGATAGGCAACGCGTCTCAGTCCAGCGGGGTTGATGAAGATAAGCTCTTCATAAGCAGGATCACAGTGGACGAGGGGCCTACGGCCAAGCGATGGAGCCCACGGGCCATGGGACGAGCCACACGCATACGCAAACGAACGAGTCATATCTGCGTAGCGCTGAAAGAAAAATAGCATTTCAACACAGAGGATCCGGGCAGCCGCGTTAGTTTAGACCGAATCCTCATCCAACCCTCAGGAGGGTTATCTTGGGACAAAAGGTACATCCTATCGGATTTCGGCTCGGCGTTACCCGCACGTGGGATTCTCGATGGTATTCCCAGAAGGATTACGGTGATTTTCTGATTGAGGATCTCAGGCTTCGGGATTTTGTTAAAAAGCGACTTGCCCAGGCCAGCATATCAAAGATAGAAATCGAGCGAGCTGCGGGTAAGATTCGACTTATCATTCACACGGCGCGTCCCGGCATTGTTATTGGTCCCAAGGGAAGCGAGATTGAGAAGCTGCGCCGCGAGATCCTCCGAATGACCCAGAAGGATGTCGTCGTAGACATCAAAGAGATCCGCAAACCGGAGATTGATGCCCAACTTGTCGCAGAGAATGTCGCTCAGCAACTTGAGAGGCGTATTGCCTTCCGCCGGGCCATGAAGAAATCCGTTTCGAGTGCTTTGAAGTCTGGAGCCAAAGGCATCCGAATCGCGACCGCAGGACGTCTCGGAGGCGCGGAAATGGCGAGACGCGAGTGGTATCGGGAAGGCAGAGTGCCATTGCACACCCTGAGAGCTGACATTGATTATGGATTCGCCCAGGCATCCACGACCTACGGCGTAATCGGCGTGAAAGTTTGGATCTTCAAGGGTGAGTTGATCAAGAGCACCGCAGCGGAGAAGTAACATGCTTGCCCCAAAGAAAGTCAAATATAGGAAAAGACAGAAAGGTCGCATGAGGGGCCAGCCCCTCAAGGGGACCCGTGTTTCCTTTGGCGAATTCGGACTCATGGCCATGGCTCCCGGATGGATATCGGCACGGCAGATCGAGGCAGGCCGAGTCGCCATGACACGCCACGTGAAAAGGGGCGGCAAAATCTGGATACGTCTGTTTCCGGACAAGCCCATCACAAAGAAACCTGCCGAGACTCGCATGGGCAAAGGCAAAGGGGCTCCGGAAGAGTGGGTGGCTGTGGTCAAACCCGGGAAGATCATGTACGAGATGGAGGGCGTTCCCGCAGAAGTAGCACGCGAAGCCTTTCGTCTTGCAGCCAGGAAGCTGCCTATCAAGTCCCGATTCGTGATTCGTGAGGAGCTGACATGAAGCCACGAGAACTAAGGGATCTTTCCGTGGACGAGCTGGCCGGGAAAGAGAAAGAGTTTCGCGAAGAGGAATTTAGACTTCGTTTCAAACACGCGACCGGTCAGTTGGATAAGACCGCACGCCTCAGGAAACTGCGAAGGGATATTGCCCGGGTGAAGACCATTATCGGAGAAAAGGAGGCGTCAGCATGACGAACTCCTCTGAAACCAGAAAGCAACGCAAGGTCCGGACCGGCGTGGTGATTAGCAACAAAATGGACAAGACTGTCGTGGTTGAAGTCAGCCGCACGGTGATCCATCCGGTCTACAAGAAATTTGTCCGACGCAGAAAACGATTTATGGCCCACGATGAAGATAACCGTTGCCGCATCGGCGACGAGGTGATGATCGTGGAGACCCGTCCGCTGAGTCGTCATAAGAATTGGCGTGTCAGCAAGGTCGTCAAGGAGGCGCCGTTGCCCGGAGGTGCTTCATGATTCAACAGCAGACCCGCATGGCCGTCGCGGACAATTCCGGGGCGAAAGAACTTTACTGTATCAAAGTTCTCGGCGGAACCAGGCGGAAGTATGCCAGCGTCGGCGATGTGGTGGTAGTTTCCGTAAAGGAGGCTATTCCTAATTCTAAGGTCAAGAAGGGCGAGGTCCATAAAGCGGTTGTGGTGCGTACTCGACGGGCCGTCCGACGCCAGGATGGGTCCTACATCCGTTTTGACGACAATTCCGCTGTCCTGATCAATAATCAGATGGAGCCCATCGGCACTCGCATTTTCGGTCCGGTGGCTCGAGAGTTGAGAGCCAAGAAGTTTATGAAGATTGTGTCCCTGGCTCCGGAGGTCCTTTGAACATGTCTCACATTAAGAAGAACGACAAAGTGAAGGTGCTCGCAGGGAAGGAGAAGGGGAGACAGGGTAAGGTCCTCAAGATTTTCAAAGAAAAGGACGCGGCCTTGGTGGAGCGACTGAATTTCGTCAAGCGCCACACGAGAGCCGGGGGATCTGCCGGCCAACAAGGCGGCATCATCGAAAAGGAAGCCCCCATAAAACTTTCAAAGTTGATGCTGGTTTGTCCCAAGTGCTCCAAACCCTCAAGGGCGGGCGTCAGAACTCTCGATGACGGCCACAGAGTTAGGTATTGCAAGAAGTGTGAAGAGCAATTAGACAGTTAGAAGGAACAATCTCATGGCGTCGAGGCTGAAAGAATTTTACCTGAAATCTGTTGTACCGGCTCTGATGGATCGGTTCAAGTACAAGAACCCCATGCAAGTTCCCGGCCTCAAGAAGGTCGTGATAAACATGGGGCTGGGCGAGGCGATTCAGAATGCGAAGATCCTGGAAAGCGCTCAACAGGAGATGACAGTCATTTCAGGCCAGTTAGCGGTGATGCGGAAAGCGCGCAAGTCAATAGCTACCTTCAAGCTGCGGGAAGGGATGACCATCGGCTGCAAAGTCACCCTAAGACGGGACAACATGTACCATTTCCTCGACAAGCTTATCAACGTGGCTCTGCCGCGGGTGCGTGACTTCCGGGGAGTAAACCCGCGAGGGTTCGACGGCCGAGGCAATTTCTCCATGGGAATCAAGGAGCAGATCATTTTCCCTGAGATCGATTACGACAAGATTGAAAAGATCCGGGGGATGAATGTTACCATCGTAACTTCCGCAACGACGGACGAGGAAGCCCGAGAATTGTTGGGGAATTTGGGGATCCCGTTCAGAAAATAGATTTCTTTTCCTCTAAGGAGGGAGCGTGGCTAAGATATCGATGATGGTAAAGGCTGAAAGGCCTCAGAAGTTCGGAGTTAGGCAGTACAATCGATGCCAGATTTGCGGGCGGCCAAGGGCCTACTATCGGAAGTTTAAGTTGTGCCGGATATGCCTGAGGAACGAGGCCCTTAAAGGCCATGTCCCCGGCATGGTCAAATCGAGTTGGTAGGAGACTGCTGAAATGAGCATGACTGACCCCATAGCGGACATGTTGACTCGTATCCGCAACGCCAGGCAAGCACGCAAGGAACAAGTTACGATTCCTGCCTCCAACCTCAAGATCGGTGTCGCCCAGATCCTGAAAGAGGAAGGATACGTAAAGAAATATAAGGTCATACGGTCTGCGAAGAATAAGCAGGGTGTCCTGAAATTGACTCTCCGGTTCGATGATGAGACCCTATGTGTCATCGAAGGACTGGCCCGGGTTTCCAAACCCGGTCGAAGAGTTTACGTGGGCCATGACCATACCCTGAAGAGCCACGGTGGAGTGGGAATGCTTATCCTTTCCACCTCTCAAGGAGTTATGACCGACAAAGAAGCGAAGCGGCGCCGAATCGGAGGCGAGGTGCTTTGCAGCGTTTGGTAATGGTAGTAATTCAGGAGCTTTACTAATGTCAAGAATAGGCAAGGCCCCTATAGCGATACCTGAAAAGGTCAAAATCACCCTCACCCCCCCAACCCTAAAGGTTGAAGGGCCCAAGGGTGCGCTGAGCATGTCGTTTTCGGACTTGGTCAGGGTTGACATTGACGGGTCTCACATCCGGGTGTCGGCGGTTGAAGACCATCGGAAATGCCGGGCAATGCATGGGCTGACAAGAACGCTCATCCAGAATATGGTCACCGGGGTGACCTCGGGCTTCACAAAATCGCTTGAGATACAGGGAGTTGGGTACCGGGCTGAAGCGGGTAACGAATCGGTCACGCTGAGCGTCGGCTATTCCAATCCTGTAGTGGTGGCGCTCCTTGATGGCCTGTCGGTGGAAGTCGAGAAGAATACCATCATTCACGTCCGGGGAATCGATAAACAACAGGTCGGTGAGATGGCTGCGATCATCCGAAGGGTTCGCAAACCTGAACCTTACAGAGGCAAGGGGATCCGTTATCTCGGTGAACAGATCCGGCGTAAGGTCGGGAAAGCTGGAGCGAAATAGCTTTGGTGCCGGCTCTTGAATGTCCCTGAAGAGTGGGGACGGCTCGCCGGCGTTGGAGAGGAAATATAGAATGGCCAGTGGCACGGAAAAGTCGGCTTCCAGAAAGAAGAGAACCCGGCGGGTACGTTTTAGAGTCGGTCACAACCAGGAGCGCCCACGCCTGTCGGTTTTTCGGTCCAACAGGAACATTTTTGCCCAGATCGTCGATGATCGAAATGGTGTTACCCTGGTTCAAGCGTCCACGCTCGACAAGGATTTTCGCAAGAAACTGGGAGATCCCTTTAACGCAGATACGGCCCGTGAAGTAGGCAAACGGATCGCGTCCAGGGCCAAAGAGCTAAACATAGTGAAAGTAGTTTTCGACAGGGGTCCTTACCTGTATCACGGCAAGGTCAAGGCTTTGGCCGACGGCGCCCGTGATGGGGGTCTGGACTTTTAGGAGCTAAGGAGGAAGCGCTTGCTCAATAGATCCGATATGTCTGCTGAAGGAGAATTGAAGGACCGGGTGGTCCATCTGAATCGTGTGGCCAAGGTGGTCAAAGGCGGGAGGAGATTTTCCTTCAGCGCAGTGGTCGTTGTTGGAGACGGACAAGGCCGTGTGGGATTTGGTTTGGGCAAAGCCAATGAGGTTCCCGAGGCTATACGCAAAGGGGTGGATCGCGCCAAATCCTCACTGGTGGAGGTGCCTATCGTCAACGGCACAGTCCCCCATGAGATTACCGGCCAATACGGTGCAGCCAAAGTGTTCATGAAGCCGGCCGGATCCGGAACCGGAGTTATCGCTGGCGGTGCGGTTCGTGCTGTCATGGAAGCAGTGGGAATCCGCGACATCCTTACCAAGTGCATTGGCACGAATAATCCCCACAACGTGGTGAAGGCAACTTTTGAAGGATTAAAAGGCCTCCGGACACAGCAGCAAATTGCTAAGAAGCTCGGCAAGCTGGGGCTTTCTGAAGAAGATCAGGACAAGGGAGAGGAAAATGCCCCTAATGCTTAAGGTGACATTGAAGAGAAGCACCATCAAATCCACCAAACCGCAGCGAGAAACAGTGCGCGGTCTCGGGCTGAAGAAACTCCATCAGAGTCGTCTTTTGCAGGATTCTCCCGAGGTCCGTGGGATGGTCCTAAAGGTGAGCCATTTGGTGGAACTAGAAGAAGTCGCGGAATGATTGGGCGCCTACTGGAGATATAGATGAAGCTTTCGAACCTACAGAGTCCTGATAATAAGAAGAGCAAGCGAGTGGGCCGTGGAGAATCCTCAGGGCTTGGCAAGACGTGCGGAAAAGGGCACAAGGGGCAGAAGTCCCGCTCCGGCGGCGGAGTGTCGCCAGGCTTCGAGGGTGGCCAGATGCCCCTACAAAGGCGCCTTCCGAAGAAGGGTTTTACCAATACCTTCAAAATTCATTACAACATTGTTCACCTCAAGGACCTCTCCCAGTTTGAAGCGGGTACTGAGATAACGCCCGAGTTACTCCGGGAAAAGGGCATGATAAAACGACAAGGGCCGGTAAAGCTTCTGGCGGACGGTGACGTAGCCGGCGCATATAATATAAAGGTCCAGAGGGTGAGTTCGGCGGCCCGATCGAAGATTGAGGCTGCGGGCGGCACAGTGGAGGAGCAGTGAGAAATCGCTCTCCGTGGACAGGTTTTAGGATCTCGTCAGGTTTTTCCCGTAGGAGACTGCCGTCGTGTTAAGTTCCATTGGCAACATAGCTAAAATTCCGGAACTCAAGCGCAGGGTTATTTTCACCCTCCTGATGCTTCTCGTTTATCGAGTGGGTGTGCACATCCCTACGCCCGGCATAAATACGGTCGCTCTCAAAGATTTCATTTCAAGGTTTCAGCAGACCTTGTTCGGCATGATCGACATGTTCACGGGCGGCGCGATGGAGAATTTCTCTATCTTTTCGCTTGGAATCATGCCTTACATCAGCGCTTCCATCATCCTCCAACTCCTCACGGTGGTCATTCCTCACCTGGAACGACTCTCCAAGGAAGGAGAAGCCGGTCGCAAGAAGATTACCCAGTATACTCGGTACGGGACAGTGTTCCTTTCACTCATTCAGGGTATGGGGATTAGCATCGGTCTGGCCAAGACCGAGAACCTGGTTTACATTCCCGGACCCGCGTTCGTCATACTCTCGATGATTACACTGACCGCAGGAACCGCGTTTATCATGTGGCTGGGTGAGCAAATCACTGAGAGAGGCATCGGCAACGGCATCTCATTGATCATCTTTGCCGGCATCGTAGCCAGGATGCCGAGTGCTTTGGGCAATACGATTCAGCTTGTGAAAACCGGGGACATGGGATTTCTAGTGCTGCTTCTCCTTCTGGCCATCATGGTCGGCGTCATCGGTATCATCGTGTTTGTGGAAAGAGGGCAGCGTCGAATACCAGTTCAGTACGCTAAGCGGGTCGTAGGGAGGCGGATATATGGAGGCCAGAGTACTCACCTACCCTTGAAGGTGAATACTGCCGGGGTTATCCCTCCCATATTTGCGTCGTCTCTGATGATTTTTCCCGCAACAATTGGTCAATTCCTCCACGTCCCGGCTGTAACGTATGTTACGAGTTGGTTGCGACCCGGGACCGCAGTGTATGAGCTTCTTTACGTGGGACTAATCGTCTTCTTCTGTTATTTTTATACCGCCGTCACCTTCAACCCGGTAGACGTGGCCGACAACATGAAAAAATACGGGGGGTACATCCCGGGAATCAGGCCGGGCAAGAAGACTTCCCAGTACATAGACAAGGTGCTCACGAGAATCACCTTTGGGGGGGCCATGTACGTTTCAGTAGTGTGTGTTCTCCCCTCGATCCTCATGGGACGTTTTAACGCGCCTTTTTATTTCGGAGGAACCTCATTGCTCATCGTCGTAGGGGTCGCTCTGGACACGTTGACTCAGATTGAATCTCACATGATCCAGCGGCATTACGAAGGATTCATCCGAACGGGCCGGATCAAGGGGAGGCGGTAGTTTGCGACTCCTCAAGAACAGGAAGGGACTATGAGAATCGTATTATTGGGAGGACCAGGATCGGGCAAAGGGACACAGGCCAAGAAGCTTGTTGACAAGCTGGGCATTCCACAGATTTCCACCGGTGACATCTTCCGGGCTGCTCTCAAGGAAGGTACTCCGATGGGCCTTAAGGCCAAGACGTATATGGACAAGGGCGAATTGGTGCCGGACGACGTGGTCATAGGAGTTGTCGAGGAGCGTCTGGCCAAACCCGACCTTGATAAAGGGTACATGCTCGACGGGTTTCCTAGGACACTTGCCCAGGCAGAAGCCCTGGACAAGATAATTGTTTCGCAGGGGAAAGCGATTGATCATGCCATCCTGGTGGATGTTCCGGATGAAGAGCTTGTGGCCAGGCTCTCCGGTCGGCGCACGTGCCGGAACTCCGATTGCGGCAAGATGTATCATGTGATGTTCAATCGACCCAAACGCGAGGGTATTTGCGACGCGTGCGGATCAGAGCTGTACCAGAGGGATGACGATTCCGAGGCCACCATCAGAGAGCGGCTGACCGTGTACAACAAGCAAACCGCCCCTCTGATCGACTATTACGACAAGAAACAACTGCTTCGCCGTGTGGCGGGAGTGGGTCCTATCGACGAGATCTTTGCGTCCATACAAAAGGTTTTGAAATAGGAACCCGTCCCTTGAAGGCGATGAGGAGGGCCCATGAAAGTAAGGGCTTCGGTTAAGAAGATTTGCGATAAGTGCAAGATCATCAAACGAAAAGGAACGGTTCGGGTGATCTGCGAGAACCCTAAACATAAACAGCGACAGGGCTAAGCCCTGTTCGCATTTGTTTCATCGCCAGGAGGAAGATCGTGGCACGTATCGCAGGGATTGACCTTCCCAAGAATAAGCGCATGGAAGTGGCGCTGACTTATATCTACGGGATAGGAAAGACCACCGCTCAGAAAATATTGGAAGAGGCCGGTCTGGATCTGAACATGAAGACGGATCAACTGACCGAGGTCGATGTAGCCAAGATACGTGAGGCCATTGATCGTTCATACAAGGTGGAAGGTGACCTTCGCCGCGATATAGGTATGAATATCAAGAGGCTCATGGATCTCGGGTGCTATCGCGGCCTGCGTCATCGGCGCGGTCTGCCGGCCCGCGGTCAGCGCACGCATACCAATGCCCGAACCCGCAAAGGCCCGAGAAAGACGCAGATAGGCAAGCGCAAATAGCTCAGCGGGAACATTTGCGCCTTGCAGGATTAGGAGTGGCCCCTTATGGGTCTGTAGACAAGAAACCCCAGATTACCCCATAGCGGGGCCTTTGAACGGAGAGGTCAATGCCAAAAAGGCGAGTCGTTCGCAAAAAGAAAGAAAAGCGCAGTATTCCAAGAGGCGTGGCACATATCCAATCCACCTTCAATAATACGATCGTCACGATTACCGACCCCGAAGGTAACGTCGTGGCATGGTCCTCGGCAGGCACGCAGGGCTTCAAAGGGTCGAGAAAATCTACACCCTTCGCGGCTCAGTTGGCAGCGGAGGACGCTGCGCGTAAGGCTATGGAACAAGGTATGAGGAGTGTCGAGGTCTTGATAAAGGGCCCTGGGGCCGGCCGGGAAGCTGCGTTACGATCCTTGCAGTCTGCGGGGTTTCAGATCACCCTAATCAAGGACGTTACGCCCATACCGCATAACGGGTGTCGGCCTCCGAAGAGAAGAAGAGTTTAACCATTTAGGGATACAATAGTTTTCCGAACCAAAGGAGATAGTATTGGCTCGCTATCATGAATCAGTGTGCAGGTTCTGCCGCCGGGAAGGGACCAAGTTGTTCCTTAAAGGGGATCGCTGCTACTCGGATAAATGCTCCGTAGAGAGGAGAACTTATCCTCCGGGACAGCACGGTCAGGGCCGTCAGAAACACACAGACTACGGGACACAGCTTCGAGAAAAACAAAAAGTGAGGCGGATTTACGGAGTGCTGGAGAAGCAGTTCCGTACGTATATTCATCTTGCCGAGCAGAAGAAAGGCGTGACCGGAGAGAACCTGCTCCTTCTGTTGGAGTCACGGCTGGACAACATGGTCTTCAGGATGGGGTTCGCTTCATCCAGGGCCGAAGCCAGACAATTGATAAACCACGGACACATTAAGGTTAATGGGCGGAAAGTAGACATAGCCTCCTTCCGGACCAAACCCGGCATGGCCATAGAAGTCCAGGAAAAGAGCCGATCAATCCAGGGCATCGACGATTCGCTGAAAACGGTCACCAGGCGCGGGATCCCGTCTTGGCTCGATGTCGACGTTGAGGCGTTTAAGGGAGTAGTCAAGGCATTGCCGACTAGAGAAGAACTGCCTCCCACCATTAAAGAGCAGTTGATTGTCGAGTTCTATTCCAAGTAACGCGGCGACGACCTAGGGGGAATTCAACTCCTGGGGAATCCTGGAAGGATTGTGCGCTACGACCCATTGTGGGCCTTAAGAAACTGTAAGGGAAATCGATTTCTTACAACCGTATCAGGATTCTGCGTTGCAGAATTCGCATTTAACAAGAGGGAAGCCATGAGCGAAACAGGGCAGACCCTGATGAGTCGAAATTGGACTGAACTCATCCGACCTCGCCGCATGGAGGTGGAGGAGGAGTCGCACACCCCTTTTTACGGTAAATTCGTATGCGAGCCACTGGAGAGGGGGTTCGGTATCACGTTGGGGAATTCCCTGCGGCGTGTGCTCCTTTCTTCGCTGCAGGGCGCGGCCATAACCTCGGTGAAGATCGACGGAGTGCTGCACGAGTTTTCCACCATACCCGGTGTGAAAGAAGACGTCACCGATCTGATCCTCAATTTGAAAAAGGTGCAACTGAAGCTTCACACGACCTACCCCAAGACCCTCAAGTTGGAATCGGTCGGAGAGGGAGAAGTGCGCGCCGGCGACATAATTACGGATGAGACGGTGGAGATCATCAATCCGGAGCAGATTCTTGCGACTCTGTCCAAGGAAGGCCGCCTTTCCATGACCATGACCGCGGAATGGGGAAAGGGATACGTGCCCGCAGAGCTTCACAAGACGGAAGATGATCCCATTGGCACGCTGGCATTGGATGCAGTGTTTTCACCCGTCCGTAAGGTGAGCTACAAGATTACCAATGCCCGTGTGGGGCGCAGGACCGATTACGACAAACTCACGGTCGAGATTTTGACCAGCGGAGCGGTTCACCCCGAGGATGCGCTTGCGCAGGCAGCGAAGATCCTGAGGGAACAATTCCTGGTTTTTCTCAATTTTGAGGAAGAAGAGAAAGCTGTTCACGTGGAGAAGCCCCAGCGCGAGCCCGAGATCAACGAAAACCTGTACAGAAGCGTGGGTGAGCTGGAGCTGAGCGTTCGGTCTGCCAATTGCCTTAAGAACGCGGATATCAAATTCATTGGCGAACTTGTCCAACGCTCTGAAGCGGAAATGCTCAAGACCAAGAATTTCGGCCGAAAATCGCTCAATGAAATCAAAGAGATTTTGGCCGACATGGACCTTCAGCTAGGAATGGCGATACCGAACTTTCCTAGTAGGGAAGAGCTGGAACGAATGCGACAAGAACGCGAGAGCTTCATCAGCGAATAAGTCCGGGAGAGACACATGCGACACAGGAAAGCAAAATACAAATTGGGCATGGGGACCTCCCACAGGGAAGCTATGCTCAGAAACATGGTGACCTCTTTGCTGGAGTATGAGAGCATTACCACAACAGATGCCCGGGCCAAAGCAATCAGAAGCGTGGCCGACAAGATGATAACCCTGGGTAAAAGAGGCGACCTCCATGCCCGGCGGCAGGCCATGCAAACCATAAGATCAAAGAAGGTCACCAGCCTTCTATTTGATGAGATCGCCCCGCGCTTCTCCAATCGGGAGGGGGGGTACGTGCGTGTGGTAAAAAAGGGATTCAGAGAGGGTGACAGGGCCGCTATGTCTCTCGTAGAGCTTGTCGAAAAAAATCCCGAGAAGACAAAGGAAAAAAAGACGTCCGGAAAAGCCAAGAGCTTCAAAGATAAGATTACAGACACCTTAAAGTCCAAGTAAGCGCGGGCTGGTACCCCCGTTTCAGCTCCGGCGAAAACGGTTTTCTCAAAAGGATCGGAAACCTATTTATCGAAGCGGCGCCGTGGAGTTCCAACTGCACCGCGCCGATCCATTCCAGGTTGGTTGGATGGCGTCCAGTGTTCGTCGTGCGGTAAATTCAAAGGCCCACCTCCTGAGTCATCGCTCCGCCACCGGACAATGAACTTTCCTCGAAATCCGCCGACAGCGCGGTTGTCCAGGGTCGATAACGGTATTGCGGACACATGATCCGTATAGAAAACCTCGCCTTTTCGTATTCCCCCCCGGCTCCACTTGTCCTTAAAGGGTTGTCCCTTACCATCGAGAATCTGTCATGGGTGGTGTTAACCGGGCCGGACGGCTCGGGAAAAACTACCCTTGGAAAAGTTATCAGTGGCCTATTAAAGCCTCATTCAGGTTCAATTCAATTCAATCCTCCACAGGATAATGATTCTGTGATCGTCGGCTATCTCGGCGGGGATCCTTATGATTCTCTGGTGGGCATCTCCATCGAAGAGGATATAATCTTCGGCCTTGAAAACATGCAGCTCTCATCATCCGAAATCGAGACCAGGCTGCGGAAGGCCCTTCGCTGGACAGGTTTAACAGGGATAGAGAAGCGACTAGTCCACACACTTTCGGGAGGTGAGCAACAAAAAGTGGCCTTGGCTGCCGCCTTGGCCATGGGGTGTAGGATAATTGTAATCGATGAGGCTCTTAACATGTTAGACCGGCCAATACGACGGTCCATCAGATCTTTACTTAGTTCCCTTCGCGCAATCCCCGGACTGACCGTCATCGAAGTTACTCACAATCTCCAGGACGCTCTCACCGCGGACAGGATCCTGTTCCTTTCTCAGGGAACAATTTTTTTCGACGGAACGGCTTCAGATTTTGTTTGCAGTCCGATACGGAAGCCGCTGGGCGTCTCTGGCCGGCGGCACTGCGGGCCTGAGGAGTGCCCTCTTTAGTAGAAGACTTGTCCCGGCATATTGTGGTGATAATGCAGAACTCTCTTCTTGCTTACTGAACATGATCGGGAAGTGACTGTGATTTCTTCAGAAAAAGTTTGAGAACAAAAGCTATCTGGAGTATAAAGGGCATATGGCCCCGCACTTGATGGCCGGCAAGACCGCGATGCAGACGCGAGGTTTGAGATTTTCCCAAGGAAACTAATTGTGGACCGTGCGGTCAAATATTTGAGAATCGTTCTGCTCTTGGCAGCGTTGGTGCTGGTAGGCGTTTTGGTGGGCGAAAAGAGCTTGACTCAGAAGGCCGGACTCGAAGAAAAAAAGTCATCAATCAGAAAAGAAAACCACAAACTGGCTTTGGAGATTAAGGAACTGGAGCGCCAGGTGACGCTCATGCGTTCGGATCCCTCCACGATTGAAAACGTTGCCAAACGAAAACTCGGTATGGCTCGGCCCGACGAGACAGTCTATATATTTGAGCAGAGCAATCCGTCTGCTGTCAGAGCGACTAACTTAGAATCAACTTTAAATAAAGACGCTAACATCCCCTAATATCAATTTTTATTGACAATCTAGTTCTTTTCTTGTATCCTCACTTTGTGACCCGAAAGAGGATTCGATTGGGTCCGACCAAGGTAGGGAAATGGCAATACCGAAAATAATCGGCTTGGACATCGGTTCCAACGCAGTGAAAATGGTCGAAATAGACCGCTCGAAGAAAGGTTTCGTGCTCGAGTATGTGGGCGTTGCCCCCTTACCCGATGGCGCTATCGTAGACAAGTCAATCAAGAAGGCTGATCTCGTCGGTAACGCCATCAGGGCTCTGCATAACTTATCGAGCCGAAACAAGTACGTGGCTACCTCGCTTGCCGGCAAGGCGGTAATTATCAAGCAGGTTACCATGACTTCCATGACAGATGGTCAATTGGAAAAACAGATTCAGATGGAAGCGGAGCCCTATATTCCCTTTGACATTAAGGACGTGAATCTGGATTTCTTCATAATGGGTGATCGGCCTGAAAAAGAAGGATCGATGGAAGTCGTATTGGTAGCGGCAAAGAAAGAATACATGGCCGAGTATCTGGATTTGATCAAGTCTTTGAATCTAAACCCTGTTATTGTGGACGTAGATCCTTTCGCTCTCGAAGTGATGTATGAGTTTTGTTACCCCAACGTGCAGGAAGAGATAGTAGCGCTGGTCAACGTGGGGGCGAGTACGATCAACATCAATATTCTGAAATCAGGCGCTTCCCAGTACACTCGAGATCTCCCGGTTGGGGGAGATACGATAACCCGAGAAATAATGAGGTTTTTTGACGTAGATTTCGAGCGTGCCGAAAATATCAAGCGCGGAGCTGACTTGGACAAGGTCAACCCTCGAAATCTCAGGAAGATCTTTCAGCGTTCCGTGGACTATTTTGTCTCGGAACTCCAAAAGATCCTGGATTTTTTTTCCGCCAACGTATCTTACGATCCGATTCAGAAAATATTTCTCTCAGGCGGGGCCGCTTCTACATATGGGCTGGCCTCCACCATGGAATCCGAGTTGAACATTCCTGTTGAGATTATCGATCCCTTTAGAAGTCTCAAGGTCAACGAAAAAGTGTTTGACTTGGCTTATCTCAACAGTGTGGGGGCCCAGATGGCTGTAGCCGTGGGCCTCGCTCTTAGGGATGAGGGGGATAAGCAGGTATAGATGGTAAGAGTTAATCTTCTACCCATCCGGGACATTCTTCGTAAGCGTGAGCTGAAGCAATTCCTGCTGCTGACCGCAGTCATTGTGGCTTCCACTTTTGGCCTTATGGTCTGCACCGCTGTGTTCTTTTCCTGGAAGATATCGGCCTTGGAAAAAGAAAAGACTGTCCATGAGACAAAATTGAAGCAGCTCAAGGAAAAGAATAAAGAAATTGAAGACCTCAAAAACAGGATAGCGCGACTTCAGAGACAGGTCGACACCATAGAGAAACTAACCAAGATTCGCGATACTCCTGCGCCGTTTATGGCCGCCGTTGCACTCGCAATTCCGGATGAGGTATGGGTGAATTCGATCACCAAAACGGGCCGAAGTTTCGCCTTAGATGGGGTTGGGGTAGACAACACCGTGGTGGTGAATTTTGTTCAAAGGCTTCAGAGTATAAAGCAGGGTTTTACCGCGAAACAGCCGTGGGCAAATCCCGCCGTGCCGACCGACAAGACCTTCTTTATAGACGTAAAACTGCTTCAGATCGTTGCCACCACCGGCGCCGCCGGAGGTCTTGGCTCGATGAGTTTCAAAATAGTCGGAAACGTTCGTTGAGGATACTGCCGTGGCCTTAGAACCTCGAGAGATTTTCTTTAAACTCAAGACGATTCATCGAATCTTGATCGTGGTAGGCATTTGCGTTCTCCTGCTGGTGGCCTTCTATTTCCTGTGGGTCGCCGAAGACCTGGAAAAGGTGAGCAGCCTTGAGAAGCAGATCGGTAGCCTCAAGCTTGAGATCATTAACCAGGAAAAGATCCTGGCCGAAGGCCCTAAACTAAAGGCGCGGATACAGGAACTGGAGAAGAAGCTTCAGACCATGGTCGCCTCTCTCCCGGAAAAACAAGAAATCGAGATATTGTTAAAGAAAATCACCGACCTGCTCTCTCAGACAAATCTCGTGGCAAAGCGATTTGTCCCTGGCAAGGAGAAGGTAGACGAGGAACTATATTATGCGACAATTCCTCTCGAACTTAATGTCCGTGGGGAATATCAAAAAATCGGAGCGTTTCTGGCAAGCCTTAATGATCTTCCCAGAATAGTTAATGTTCCGACTATTAAACTCGGAAAAGCCGGTGCGCTGAGCAGCAGAGAAAGCGATCTTGTGAAAAAACTCGACGTGATTGCACTGGACTCCAATATCAGTGGCGTCACCTACCGGCGTCTATCTCCTGAAGAAATCAAAGAAATTACACAGCGCAAAGCAGAGGCAGCCAAGAAGAAGGCCCCCGCTAAGCCGAAGCGCTGAAAGACACGGGACGGGATTCCAGAGGTTTCCGCATGAAGCACCTTCGACATTCCCACATGATGAGAAGGATATTTTATCTGGGCATGGTTGTCTTTGTGCTCGTGCCGTTAGCCGGTTGCGAAGAGGCCAACTTGGCTATTGACAGCATTCTTGGAAGGAGATCGCCGGTTCTGTCGGCAGCCCCGCAGGCGTCCTCCCAGTCGCTCGTTCCCGCGATAAGAAGAACACCAGGTGAAAAAGCCTCGCCCGTCGTCGAACCGTCTGCGCCTGCAGAACAGAAGCCGGCGGGAGAGCCGACGAAGACTGAGCCCGCACAGTATGCGACCCAGCAAGGGAAGAGACGGACCCCGGGCCAGCTCTCCCCCGCGATGCAACAGTTGATGCCGACCCAAGAAAAGAAGGCCGCAGAGTTCTTCCAGGCTGAGCGTAATCCCTTTAAAGCGCCGACTGAGGTCCTTCCGAGCGAGTGTCCTCCTTCCATGCCCTTGTGCAGATTCGATCGCTCACAGCTTAAGCTGGTAGGAGTGATTCAGGTGAGCGAAGGTGAGTTTAAGGGCCTGGTCGAAGATCCCGATGGCCGGGGCTATTTTATAACTCCTGGAATGCAGATCGGGGGCGCTACGGTAACGCAAGTCACCAACAAGGGCATAACGCTTCACCTCCACAGGACTCGCCAGGATGTCGTGATGCCCCTCTTCAGAGAGGCACGAGAGGCTGGAGAGCTTTGAGGTCGGCAAGGTTACTTGAAGCACCCCAATTGACACGAATGTATCTTTACTCCCAGTTCGTCGAGCAATTCGCCGATTTTCTTCCGCGACGCTCCAGTCTGATCGGCTATGTCACACGCGGCTTTGCATGAGATGCGGCGGTTTTCCTGGCTTTTCATGATCAGCTCTTTTAGCTCTGCGTCACCCATTTAGTGCCAACTCCTTTCCCTATGCTTTCTCCATTTATATCAGGTTACCTTGGATCAGGTAAGTAATTGGGAGGACGCCTGATGGATCTCAAGGGCCTCGTGGTATCTCAGACGGACTCGAAGGACACTTCCGCATACACTCATCGAGTAAAAAGTCTAGCTGAGTGTCTGGTGAAGCGGTCCATCGCCTGTGACTTCTTGTACATGAAGGACAACTTCACTCTGCGTAAACAGACCGCTGCCTCTTTCTTCATGCCCCTTTGGATCAGAACTCTCAGGAAATATGACTTTATCTACACAGGCTGCGAAGGCGCCGGCCAGGCAATGTTCTTCTGTCGGCCTTTTGTTAAGGCCCCTATCATATACGATGTCCACGGTGATTCTATTGCCCAGTCGGCGCTCGAACGGCAGATGGCTTCTTCGGGCCGCGTTACAAGCGCGTCTTTAAGGGTCAGAATTGTTTCGCGGATGGCTATGGCATGCGCTGATTATGTTGTGACCGTCTCCGAGACGCACACAGAAGCGCTCATACGGCAAGGTTTGTCCAAAGATCGAGTGGGAATCATACGCAACGGGGTTGATCTGGATCTGTTTCGCCAACTCCCCTTTCCTGAGAATCCCCGGTTCACCTTTGCGTACGCCGGCGCGTTCCAGATCTGGCAAAACATAGACAACCTGGTCGAGGCCTTTGACAGAATCAAAAATCGCAATATACGGCTCCTCCTGGTAGGCTTCACGCAAGACGATCTGTCTATCAAACAGCAGTGTGCCGAAAAGTTCGGCGATCGGGTGGAGCTCGTTGACAAGACCGACAGGGTTTCGCTCATAAACATATTGAGATCCGTTGCCGTTTTCATTATACCCAGGATCAGCCATCCTGCTCTTCGTCATGCTTTTCCGACAAAATTCGCTGAATATGCGGCGATGGGAAGGCCAATCATGGTCAACGACGTGGATGAGACAGCGGATTTCGTCAGAAAATACGATTGTGGCTTCGTATCGGACCCCTCGCCTGAAGCCATGGCTCGGACCATGGAGGAAGTGACGAAAATTTCCTCTGAAACCCTTGCAGAGATGGGAAATCGAGCCAGGAGAATGGCTGAGGAAAACTTCTCTTGGCAACAGATCGGGGATGAGTATGCTACGTTGGTTCGCAATATTGTCGCCCGTTTCCACCGACGTTGAGCGGTCGCCCGCCAGGGCGCAGCGTAAGGCATAGGAGTCTTTCGATGACTGACTTCAAACAGATCGAACTGACCGACAAGAAGGTGTTTGACGATTTTTTTGCTGAAGATCCCCCCCGCACGTCCGAATTGACGTTTACCAACCTCTTCATGTGGCGCTACCGGTATCAACCAGGGTGGAGCACACGGGATGACTGTCTGCTGATAATTTTACGGCCGGTCGATCAAGCCCCCTTCGGATTACCACCGGTGGGACCGGGAAATAAGGAAGACGCGCTGCTACACCTATCACGGCAACTCCAAGAAGTCTCGCCGGAACCGAAGATTTCACGTGTAGGCAAAGATTTTGTAGATAGTTATGTGGATTCAGATCATTACGAAATCATATATGACCGTGATAACAGTGATTACGTGTATCTTGCAGAGAATTTAATAAAATTACCCGGGAACAAATTCCATAGAAAAAAGAACCACGTGAACAGATTCAAGAAGAATTATGATTTTGAGTATCGGAGTCTTGATGACGATTTGGCTGAATCATTTCTAGGGCTGCAGGAAGATTGGTGCGAATTGAGGGACTGCCTTGAGGACCCGGACCTTCTCCACGAAGACCGTGCAATTTACGAAGCGATATTTCATTTTAAGGAGTTGGGTTTCAAGGGCGGTGCGATATCCATCGACTCCAAGGTAGAAGCGTTCGCACTCGGCGAGCCCCTTAATCCGGACACCGCTGTCATCCACATTGAGAAGGCCAATCCCGACATCCCCGGCTTGTATGCTGCTATCAACCAGCTTTTCTGCGCTGAGGAATGGTCGGGAGTAAAATATATAAATCGCGAGCAGGACCTTGGCCTGGAGAATCTGCGGAAAGCCAAAGAATCGTACTATCCGGACCACATGGTGGAGAAATACACGTTGATTCACAAATAAAATATTAGGGACAGGGCGGGCTTGGCAAGGGTGACGTAATACCAATTGTCTTCAAACAAGAATCGGGGGAAGCTTCTTTGAACTGAGGAAGATTCTCCATTTTGATGCTTTGAACTCTATAGCAGTTGCCAAACTTTTTGTCCGATTTGTGAGGATGAGACCGTCACCCTGGACTTGATCGGGGGTTGTAGGGGCGACCGGTGGTCGCCCAAATGAGGGCGAAGGCCCTTCGCTCCGTACAAGGATTCCTGCGCCTGCCCCAGACGGCCAAATGGACGTTTCGTTTAGCAACGTCTCCAGCGTGTGGCCATCTGGTTCAGGAGCTTGTTTGCATCCGCTATTCTGTCGTTTCCTCAGTAGCCGATTTGCCGCCATCATCTGTTGCTTCACTAAGTTTCAAGAGTCGGTCCCATTTTTCATTCACTTTTCCCTGAATGTAGGCAATGAGCTTATCGTCCAGGTGGCGGTACCTGCCCTGACCCTTGAAGTAGTCCCCGACAGGCAAGAGCTGCTTGGGCTTTCGGCTCATCTTCCAAACGCCGTTTTCGACTTCATACAGGGGGAAGACCCCTGAATCCACGGCCAATTTGCCGTACTCAATCGATTTCTTGGGGGGTATCCTCCAGCCGGTGGCGCAGACCGACAAGACATGGAGGTAAGCCGGACCATCGGCCTCTTTTGCTTTTTGAACCTTCTTCATCAAATCCGTGTAGTAGCTGGGGCAGGCGGTTGCCGTGTATGGTATGCCGTGGGCTGCTGCGATGGCTGTCATATCTTTCTTCCAAGTGGTCTGGCCGGATGGCGTGACCCTTCCTGCTGGAGACGTAGTAGTAGAGGCCCCGAACGGGGTCGAAGAAGAACGCTGCACCCCCGTGTTCATGTATGCCTCGTTATCGACGCACACATATATCACTTTGTGGCCACGCTCCATCATTCCCGAAAGGGCCTGAAATCCTATGTCGGCCGTCCCTCCATCGCCCCCCATCGCCAGAACAGTGATGTCTCGGTCCGGGATGCGCCCCTTGCGCCTCAACACCTTCAGCCCCGATTCTACTCCTGAGGCCACCGCGGCCGCGTTTTCGAAGGCCACATGAATCCATGGGATATTCCAGGAAGTTAAAGGGTACGGCGATGAGATGATCTCCATGCATCCTGTGGCCATGGCCATGACCACGTCGGGCCCGATCGCTTTGAGCACATGTCGGACCGCCAAGACTTCCGCGCAGCCCTGGCATGCACGATGCCCTTGGTTTATGTACTTCTTCAGTAGGAAAATTCTTGAGAGGTTTCAATACTTTTTTCTTGCTTGCTTCAGCCATGGGATTCTCCCTAAAGATATCGATCGGCTAACCACGAACGCCATATAGGTGGTATCCGTAGGTGGACTCAGAAAGCGCCATGTCAACCATGTTTGAAACATCGTCCGGGGTGACGTCTCTCCCTCCAAGCCCTGCTATCATGCAGTGGATTTTTGGTCTTTGCGGTTCGTGATACATGACTGTCCGCAATTCCGAAGTCACTGGTGCATTCGCTGCGCCGAGGGACATGGACCGATCCAGAACTACAACATCATTTGCCGGGGCAAGGACTTTTCGGATTTCATCCATCGGCAGGGGACGCCATAGTCGCAGCTTCACCAGACCCACCTTTTTACCTTGTTCCCTCATGCGGTCCACAGCTATCGAAGCAGTTTCACAGATAGAGCCCATCCCGACGATGAGGGTTTCGGCTCCCTCAACCTTATAGGTTTCGACCGGCTTATAATGGCGTCCGGTTAGTTGTTCCAGCTCTTCCCATGCTTTCACAATGACATCTTTGGACTGGATTAAGACATGGTCATGGGCCATCTTCTGTTCCACGTAGATTTCCGGCATGCCAAACGCACCCATGGAGACCACTTTGTCCGGATGAAGCCGGTTGAGAGGTTTGAACCGCGGAAGATACTTTGCGGCCATCTCCTTGGTCCAAAACTCAATCGGTTCAATTACGTGAGTTAGGGTGAAACCGTCAACATTGACCATTACTGGTAGCGAAACCTTCTGATCTTCCGCGACCCGGAACGCGTGGAACATCGCGTCGTAGACTTCCTGACCGTTTTCGCAAAATACGTGAATCCACCCCGCATCACGGACCATCATGGTATCCGAGTGATCGTTCCAGATTGATAAGGGGGCGCTCAAAGCCCGGTTCGACAAGAACATAACCATGGGGAGCCTCATGGAAGCCGCGATGAACACGATCTCCGCCATAAGGGCCAACCCTTGAGACGCTGTCGCAGTGAAGGTCCTCGCTCCCGTGGCAGCAGACCCGCAGCAGACGCTCATAGCAGAATGTTCCGACTCCACGGGAACAAACTCCGCGTCCAGGTGCCCATTGGCCACCATCTCCGATAAATGCTCGACCACATGTGTTTGTGGCGTGATTGGATAGGCAGCCACAACGTCTGTGTCGCAAAGTCCGACAGCTTCGGCCGCGGCGATGGAAACTTCAATTCCAACTCTCTTGCCCATCACTTCCCCTCCTCTACAATTTCAATTGCGTCTACGGGGCACTCATACGAGCAGATTCCGCAACCTTTGCAATAATCATAGTGCCAAACCATGCAATTATTCTCGTAGTCAGGGGAAATGGCCGCATCCGGGCACATTATGTAGCATCTCCAGCACCGGATGCACTTTTCTTCAAGATATACCGGCCTCTCAGACCGCCAGGTTCCAGTGTGATAGCATGAGGCATTGCCAGGCTCGGTGATCACCCCTCCGGGCTCCACCTCTTGCCATTTGATTTGATCCATGGGTTTAGTCACAGTAGTCCTCCCTTTTGAACGGGTGCCAGGCACAGCACGATTTCGGGATACTCGGATAATCCATCTATTTATCCAATTACCCTGGTCTCCTCATAGGCCCTTTTCATTGCCTGGATATTCCTCGCCGCTATTTTGCCGAAGCGCTTTGTAAAGGGTTCTTCAAGTTCTTCTACGGTAAGCAGGTTTGTTCCTTTTAGAAGCGCTCCAACCATGGTGGTGTTCGTGATTGGCAATCCCAATACTTCCCGCGCGATAGTTCCCGCATCAACGATCGCCATCCTTCCGTTGTACGAAAGATGCTTTCTGATCGAATCCGGATCGTGGGACGAGTTAATGATCAGAATCCCCTCCTTGCGCAGGCCCTCGGTAGGGTTGGCAATGTCCAAAAGCGAGGGGTCAAGGACGATCACAGCGTCCGGGTTGTAAACCTTGGACCTCATCCGGATAGGCTGATCGTCAACCCTTGCGAACGCGACGACAGGCGCGCCTCTTCTTTCCGGACCGAAGCTTGGAAAGGCGGTTGCGTACTTTCCCGTAGCAATTGCCGCCTGAGCAACAAGTTCGGCTGAGGTCACTGCGCCCTGGCCGCCTCTGCCGTGAAATCTCATTTCAATCATGGTTGCCCCTTTCGGCGAGAGTCAATCAAAGTCTTCTTCTTCCTCTTGGAATTCATCCATAACTGGGTATCTCATCTGATCGCTGATTATCTCCATGCAATTCATGAGATGGTATTTTGCCTCAGCCAGCTCCAGGATCTCAGTGGGTAGGAGTTCCTTTTTCTGCAAGTATGCGTCGATTCGCTCATTGAGCAGGGTAATGTGACGCAGGTCCACTTTATAAAAATCTTCCTCCAACCCTGCTGACCCCTCGGGCGACGTTACAGATTGGACTAGCTTCATGTCCCATTCATCAAGCTTCTTCCAGCGTGCCACAGTCGCCGGATGAATCCCCAGCTTTTTGGCGAGTTCTTTATTGGTGATGCGCCCGCGATCGCTCAAGAATGTCTGTTCGGCGATTTTTCGGTCTTCATTTTTCTTCATGTGGTAATCTCCATGCAGCCCGGCGCGGTCTGAGGTTGACAACAGGCCACCGCCGGAAATATTTATTATTAGCAGATTTTGCTCATCGCAATCAAGGGCTATCAATCGTTACGATCCCGATTCTCCGGCCCTTTCGAGAAACCGAGCAGCGACCGCAAACCCTAACTTGCGGTACCTACTCAACGACTAATGCCATGCCAGTTGACGAAGAATTCCTGAAAAATCTTCCCACCAGCCCCGGCGTTTACCTTATGGCCGACCGCAGGGGAGAGATATTGTACGTGGGGAAAGCTGGAAATCTCAAGAACCGTATCCGGAGCTACTTTGTCAAAGGCGGTGACGAGAGACCCTCTATTCACTACCTTATGGAACGCGTGGACACCATCCGAACCATCCTGACAGAGACTGAAAAAGAGGCTTTAATTCTCGAAAATAATCTTATCAAGGAGCACAGGCCAAAGTACAATGTCAATCTGCGAGACGACAAATCCTTCTTTTCCCTCAGGCTTAACGTGTCTCATCTTTTTCCCAGGCTCACGCTGGTGCGCACTCAAAAGATCAAACCCGACGGCGAACGGTACTTCGGCCCCTATTCGTCAGCTCGAGACGCTCGTATCACACTGAATTTTATCCGAAGGCTCTTTCCCCTGCGTCAATGTACCGAAAGACAACTGGCAACCTGTACGAGGCCGTGTCTGAACTGTCAAATGAGGCGTTGTCTATGCCCCTGCGCAGGAAAAGTGGACCCGGAAGAGTACCGCCGCATGGTGGAAGGGGTCGCACTGCTACTGCAAGGAAGGGCCGAAGATCTGTTCAAGACCCTCAAGCGTGAAATGGACGCTGCGGCCACCGAGCTTCGCTTCGAGGAGGCCGCGAGGATCAGAGATCTGCTTGCGGCATTGGACCGGACCCTGGAAGCCCAGAATGTCTCGTTTTTTCACCTAAAGGATCAGGACGTCATAGCGTTAGCTGAGGGTGATGCTCAGAACTTCGCGGTGGCAATACTATCGTTTCGCAAGGGTAATCTCCTCTCGGGAGAGTCCTTCTTTTTCCGAAACCCAGCCCTCGATGCCGAGGAAGTGTTGGCTTCATCCATCAAACAATACTATGGCTCGGCCGCATTTGTTCCCAAGGAAGTGCTCGTGTCGCGGCCTATCGAACAGCCGCAGCTTATAGAGGCTTGGCTCTCCGAACTGCGCGGCAACAAGGTGACTGTGAGGGTCCCCCTGCGCGGTCAGGGGGACCGCCTGATGCGGCTGGCCCTCAAAAATGCGGAGGACGCCCTTTTGCGAGAAGCTCAGAAGGACTCCGTGGAGAAGGCGCTGGAGAGGATTGCTTCAAAGCTGCACCTTCCCTCCCCTCCCCGGCTTATCGAAGGGTACGACATCTCCAACATAGCAGGGAGCCAACCTGTAGGGGTGAAAGTATCTTTCAGGGATGGGGAACCGGAAAAGTCCGGCTACAGAAAGTACAAGATCAAGGGATTTCCCGATCAGGACGATCCGGGAATGATCCACCAGACTATTACTCGCCGCGTGTCACACAGGGATCAAGAACCGCTCCCGGACCTGTTCCTCATAGATGGGGGGAAGTCTCAGCTCAATGCAGCTTCCCAGGCCCTTAGGGAAAATCCGGGAGAAGAGACGCCGGCTATCGCGGCTATCGCTAAAGCCCGCGGCGAGGGCGAGGAAGAGCGTTTCTATCTCCCCAACAGAAAGAACCCGGTCGTCTTCCCCAGGGGTGACTCCGGCCTGATGCTTCTCATGAGGGTTCGGGATGAGGCCCACAGATTCGCGCACACGTTTCACACCAAGAGTAGAACGAAAGCTGTGATAAGCTCGGCCTTGGACCAAATTCCCGGAATAGGCCCGAAGAAACGCCAGGCACTTCTGAGAGCATTCGGCAGCGTAAGAAAGTTGCTCGCAGCCACTGACGAGGATATTGCGGCTGTTCCCGGCATCGGCCAAAAGGATGTGGAACGAATCCGTGCTCATTTCAAAGAGAAACAGATCGGTCTGACAGCATAATGAATGAAATCCTTCATCAACAGATACACTCCAGAGCAACAATGCCTCCGGTGAACGTTCTTGGCGTGTCTGTTGACCGCCTCACTCCGGATACTCTCATCAAGCAAGTGCTTGCACTGAAACCCAGGGGACAAGACCGCGACGGTGATGTACGCAAATATCCACGTTCTCAACACCAGCCGGAGGGACTCTGGTCTCCGGCCAATCCTCAATAATGCGGACATAGTCTACTGCGACGGGTCAGGCGTCAGGCTTGGGGCCTGGCTTTTGGGCCATAGGATTCCCCCTCGCATGACTGGGGCAGACTGGATGGAACCGTTATGTGCAGCGTGCGCGGGCCGGGGAACCAGTCTCTACCTATTGGGAAGCCGGCCGGGAGTGGCCGAGCGTGCGGCCGAAGCATTGCAGGCTCAATGCCCGGGAGTGAACATCGTTGGGACCCACCACGGGTACCTTCAAGATCCAGCAGTCAGCGCGGCTGCCATAAATGCCATAAATGCGGCCCGGCCGCATATTTTGTTCGTCGGTATGGGAACCCCCATTCAGGAGCGGTGGATATTTGAGCACCGGCACGAACTCGATGTTCCGGTTGTGTGGGCTGTGGGGGCTCTCTTCGATTTTATTGGAGGGTTCCAACGCCGCGCTCCGCGCTGGATGCTGGATCATCACCTGGAATGGCTGCATAGATTCTGGGTAGACCCAAAGCGCATGTGGAGGCGATATATCGTGGGAAATCCCTTGTTTATAGGGCGAGTAATAATGCAGCGATTGGGTTTGTTGCGGCTGGGGTGAGAGGACACAGGCACCCCTGGCGATCCCCTCTGTGTCTGAACTGTTTCGCCAAACTCTCTGCGATAAACTCTAAGGATCGCCGGACTGCTCATTTGGCCGAAGGCGAAATGAGCAGTCCGGCGAATATTAAAAGTTCTTGGGGTGGGGTTCAGGGAGGCCCTTCTTACAGGAAGGTCCTCCCCGATTCATTCTTGCTCGAAATCATTCCAGTCTGCTTGCCACCAGCTCTGTTATGTCCATCACTTTGATTTTGGCTTTTTTCTCTTTTCTTGCCCTGGCCGCGGCCTGGTTAAACGATCCTTTGCAGGAGGGGCAAGCCGAGACAATCATGTCCGCGCCGAGGTCGATGGCAGTCAAGAGCCGCTTGTACCCGATCTCTCCGGCCATCTGGTTATCAAATCCTTTCATGCCGCCTCCGCCACCGCAGCATTTAGCCTTGTCTCTGTTCAGGGGGAACTCGAGAAGCTCGATACCGGGCAACGCTTTCAACACGTTGCGCGGAGGTTCGTACACGCCCATATGACGCCCCATGTCGCACGGGTCGTGATAAACCACCTTGAAAGGTTTTCCCTCGTCCTTGAACTTCAGCCTGCCTTCGTTGATGAGTTTCTCTATCAATTCAACCGCATGTAGGACCGTGTACCCGTTTCCTCCCCCATAGTGGGGATAGAGATCACGAAACGTCTTGAGACACCCGGCGCAAGAGGTGATCAACTGCTTCGGCTTGTACTTAGCAGTTTGCTCGTCGTGCTTCGCCATAGTGGTCTTGAAGGTCTGCATATCGCCGACGAGATAGGCCAGGTAACCGCAGCAAGTTTCTTCTTCTCCCAATGCTCCGTAGTTCACGCCGGCCTTGTCCAGTATTTGCATGAACGCGGGGATGATCTTCACATCCTGGAAGCTTGTGACGCATCCCAAGTGAAGAACCGCCTCAGTCTCGCCTGCAACCGCCTTTTTGTACCCGGCCGGATAACTGTCAGCCCGCTTTTCTTTGGGGGCAAGCAGAGGGTTGGCCGCGTCGATCATGGCCGCGAGCGCGGGCTTGAACGCGTCAGGGAGATATCCTTTTTCTACCAGTCTTTCGCGAGCAGCGCGAATTACGCTCGAAACTTTTACCTGCGCCGGACAGACGGCCTTGCAGTTGAGACAGAGCATGCATTGGTACAGCCGTTTGGCAAGATCCGCGGACGGTTGGATGTTGCCGACCAACATGTTGTAGGCAAGAGTAACACGGCCTTTCGCGTTCAATGATTCAAGAGTGGTCTCCCCGAAGGTTGGACAGCCGGCCCTGCAAAAGCCGCACTGAATGCACGCTATAATCTCATTGTCCACGTCTTCGGGAAAGTGTTCTATTTTATCGGGCTCCTTCAAATACCTGGCGAAGCTGTTTTCATCCAGAATGTCCTTTATTGAATCGTCGAAGCCCATTTTGCCGGGGTTCAGGATATTGTTTGGGTCTAGGGTTTTCTTGATGTCCTTCATCACATTCAGAGCTTCCCCCAGTTGATACCCGATGTACGGCGACTTGGCCATTCCCACGCCATGCTCCGCTGAAACGGTGCCCCCGAAATGAAGCGTCATCTCGATAAATTCCAGCGCGATCCCTTTCACCCTTTCCCATTGTTCGGGAACCGTGGGATTCATGATAAACGTAGCGTGAAGGTTCCCGTCGCCAATGTGACCGAACGTCGCAACTGGGAAGCCATGTTTAAGGCCGATCCGTTGAATTTCCGCGATTGTTTCAGGGATTCTGCTTATGGGCACCCCGAAATCTTCCACAAGGGGGACAAGGCGGTAACCCGGCTGAAGTCGGCTCATCGCTGGGACCAGCCCTCCCCTTGCAGCAAAGAGCTTCGCCTTCTCAACCGGATCATCGGACCACACATTTTCCAGCCCACCTACGGATTTGCATATATCATCGATCTTCTTGATCTGGTCCACCACGGCGCTCTTGGGACCGTCGATCGCCATAAATAGCTGGCAGTTGACCTCCCTGGGTATATCCATTTTCAGGGCGTCGCGAGCCACATCGAGACAGACGTTGTCAAGGATCTCGCAGGTGGCCAACTCCAACCCCGATGTAAAGATTATTTCCACCGCTTTGCCGGCTGTATCCACATCCGGGAAGGAAGCTTTCGCGAAAGCCTCGTATTCGGGCATGGGAAGAATCTTCAGCACAGCTTCGGTGATAATCCCGAGGGTCCCCTCTGAACTGGCAAAGAGGTGGGTGAGGTCGTAGCCCGCGGAACTTTTCGGAGCTAGGTTCCCGGTCTTTACCACTTTCCCGTCAGCCAGCACGACAGTAAGACCTTTCACATAGTCCTTGGTAGTACCATACTTGGCCGCACGAACTCCGCTAGCATTGGTAGCGATCATTCCACCGATAGTAGCGATGGGCGCGCTGCCGGGGTCCGGGGGGAAGAAATGGGTGGGGGCTAGCTTGGCATTCAGAGCATTACAGATGACCCCCGGTTCGACCACAGCATAACCATCGGCCTTATTGATCTCCTTGACCGCGTTCATACGGGTGAAATCCAGTACCACACCACCTTTCACCGCCAGCACGGCTCCAGTAACCGAGGAACCGGTGCCCCGAGCCACAACGGGGATTTGTTGCGAGTTTGCGAGTGCAAGAATTTTGCTTACCTGTTCGGTGTCACTCGCGAACACCACGGCCTGAGGTACCCCTGCATGGATGGACATGTCTCTGGAATAGGCCAGACAATCCACGGGGGAAGCAGTGACATTGTCCGCGCCCACTATGCTGGTCAGGTCTTTAATGAAATCCATGTCTGTGTTCTCCTGGGGCAGAATCCGTATATTTGTCAAAAAGCTTGAAAAGGCGTTTCTAACGGTTTCGATGGGATTGAGACTGGAAGCACTACATGGCCTAGCTCGCCAAGTTCATGATACCGTAAGGGTGAAAATAAATCAAATTTCCAGTAGCTCTTGAGATGGGGGACAAGACGGCCTCTTACGTGGCTGAATGAAATGGCAACATCTCATAGCAATTGGTATAAGTTCAGCATGACGAACTCATTCTGATTTTGCCACTCCTAATTTAATTAGGAATTGTGCTTTTGGCAAGGGATCACAGTCAGGGACCTGTGTGATTGCGAGGAATGAAATCCCGCGGAACGCGGGATTGCCGGCCATTCGTCACCCCGGGCTCCGATCCGGGGTCCAGTCTGTCCCGCGTCTCGCGGGACTGGTGGGACATCCATTCGAAAGTTTCTCGAAATTCCTGAGTGAGAGAAAAACGTGGCAGGATATTCTGTGTCCCGGTAATAAATTACCGGGCTACTATCCAGCGTCCCTACGGGACGACAAGGATTTGAGCCCCGTAGAGGCGATTGACAGTAGCCCGGTGGCTTCAGCGCCGGGTTAAAATGGTGGCGCGTTTCCGCACCCCAGGTGGGTTTTGAGACAGTTTCATCCTGCCTGTCGCTTAATGACGGGCAAGATGCCCGTCCCACCGAAGAAGGAATTGCTTTGCGCCTACGCTCTTGCAATGACAGCCGCATTTTTCCCAAGCGAATCATCCCCGAAGATTATTCTTAAGCACATAGTATAATAGATGTTAATACTCCAAAAGAATTCCAGCGGTGCAACCAAGGCAAAAAAATGAGAAGGGCTGTTTACTTCGTGTAACTCGTATGATATTAATATCAGATTGAGCTGACCAAGCCTTTAGATGCCTATCCAGGAGGAAGACAAGCGTTGGCATTTCCTACGGAGAAGAAAAAAACAATCATCGAGAAGTACCGGATCCACGAGAGTGACACGGGATCACCGGAGGTCCAAATAGCGCTCCTCAGCGAGCGGATCGGATACCTGACCGAACATTTCAAAATTCACAAGAAGGACCATCATTCTCGTCGAGGTCTTCTGAAGCTTGTGGGTCAGCGCCGACGGCTCCTGGATTATTTGAGAGCCAAGAACGTAGAACGGTACAAAACCATCATCGCCGGACTGGGTATCAGAAAGTAGCTCTGACCCTTTGGGGCGCGACATCGCGGCGGGAATAGTCCCCCGATCGTGTGGTGAGGATCATTATAATCATGGCTCATATTGTAAATGCCACTGTTTCAGGGAAGGAAATTTCGTTCGAGACAGGACGTTTGGCCAAACAGGCCTCAGGATCTGTTCTCGTTAGTAGCGGGGAGACGGTGGTTCTCGTCACGGCTGTTTCAGAAAAACACGGCAGAGAAGGAATTGATTTCTTCCCGCTCACTGTTGATTACTTGGAGATGACCTACGCTGCCGGAAAAATTCCCGGCGGTTTTTTCAAAAGAGAAGGTCGCCCCACAGAAAAAGAGATCTTGACCGCGAGGTTCATTGATCGCCCCATACGCCCGTTGTTTCCCAAGGGCTTTAAGGCAGAAACTCAGATCATAGCGACCGTTCTTTCGTCCGACGGCGAAAGCGATCCTGACATGATGGCCATTAATGGAGCTTCCGCGGCTCTCCACATCTCGGATATTCCCTTTGGTGGACCAATCGGAGCGGTACGAATTGGCCGGGTTGACGGAAACCTGATCATCAACCCCTCTCCGATGGAGGACACCTATTCTGACCTAAGCTTAATAGTAGTCGGCTCCCGCCAGGGCATAGTGATGGTCGAAGGGGGCATGGATCGGGTTTCCGAGGACATAGTCCTTGAGGCCATATTCAAAGCTCACGATGAAATCATGCAGATAGTGGAAGCCCAAGAGAAGCTCCGAGAGCTGATAGGCAAGCCCAAGAGGGAGGTTTTGCCCCCGGTTCAGGATGTTGAGCTGATACAAAAAATCAGAAGTGAGTGGGGTGAACAGATCGACCGCGCTATTACAATTCCTGCTAAGCTCGAACGATACGCCGTCCTGAAAGGAATCTATGACAAGATCCTTGAATCCTTGGGCGAAGAAGCTGCGCAGCGACGCTCGGAGATCATGGGCTATTTGGAAAAGATCGAAGGCGAATACATCCGGAAAATGATCTTGGAAAAAGGGGTCCGGATCGGCGGACGTGGTTACACCGATGTTCGTGATATTTCAATTGAAATAGGAATCTTGCCTCGAACTCACGGCAGCGCGCTCTTCACTCGCGGTGAAACTCAAGCACTGGTTATAGTGACACTCGGCACATCCTCCGACGAGCAAAAGATCGAGGCGCTGGAAGGTTCAAGCTACAAGTCGTTCATGCTCCACTACAAATTCCCCCCGTTTTCAGTGGGTGAAGTCAAGTTTCTCAGGGGCCCCTCTCGCCGAGAGGTCGGCCATGGTGCCCTTGCCGCAAGATCTCTCTCGTATCTGCTTCCTAACGATGAGGAATTTCCCTACACCATCCGCGTGGTCTCGGAGATATTGGAGTCCAACGGCTCTTCGTCCATGGCCACAGTTTGTGGGGCGTCGCTATCCCTCATGGATGCAGGCGTTCCCATGGCAGAGCCTGTGGCCGGTATTGCCATGGGGCTCCTAAAAGATGATGGCCGTGTGATAGTGCTCACGGACATCATCGGAGACGAAGATCACCACGGCGACATGGATTTCAAGGTGGCCGGGACCAGAGAAGGTATAACGGCCCTGCAAATGGACATAAAAATCGAAGGGATCACTCGTGAGGTCCTGACTCAGGCGCTGTTTCAGGCACGCGACGGTCGCAGGCACATACTCGATAAAATGGCCGAGACGATCAGCGCGTCCAAGGCCGAAATATCGCCGTACGCGCCTCGGATCTTCGTAATGTATGTGAACCCGGATAGAATCCGGGACATCATAGGCCCGGGCGGAAAAGTAATTCGTGCCATTCAAGAAGAGACTAACACCAAGATTGAGGTTGACGACACCGGAAAGGTCGTCATTGCATCGGTGGACGTCGAGGGTGCGGATCAGGCGAAGGCAGCGATTAAGTCGCTCACCCAGGAGGCCGAAATGGGGCGAATCTACATGGGCACGGTTCGCAAGGTCACGGACTTTGGTGCGTTCGTGGAGATCTTCCCAGGCACCGACGGCCTAGTGCACATCTCACAGCTCGCTCCGGAACGGGTCCGGCAGGTAACTGACGTTGTCAGGGAAGGGGACACCTTCCCCGTCAAAGTGATCGGAATCGATCCTCAGGGTAAGATCAAGCTGTCACGGAAAGACGCGATCGGGCAAACTCCCGACAAATGAATCAAGGAATCGTGATCCCACCCTTGGCTACCGAGTACGGAGAGTTTAACACCTACCGCAAAACCACTCTTGATAACGGTTTACGGATTGTTACGGAAGCAATGCCTTATCTGCAATCCGTTTCACTGGGAATATGGGTGCGTTCCGGGTCAAGGTTTGAGCAACCTGCAGTAAACGGAATCTGTCATTTTATTGAGCACATGCTCTTCAAAGGGACTGAGCGCCGCTCAGCCTTTACCATCGCCAAAGAGATCGATCAAGTGGGCGGAGTGCTCAATGCCTTTACCAGCAAAGAATTAACCGCGTTCTACTGTCGCATCCTCAGCGAAAACCTCGAAATTGCCATAGACCTGCTAAGCGACATTTTCCTCAACGCTTCCTTTCCGGAAGACGAGATCGAGCGGGAAAAGCAGGTGATCTGCCAGGAAATCCACCAGATGGAAGATAACCCCGAAGACCTGGTGCATGAGATCCTGGGAATCAGATTCTGGCGCGATGACCCGTTGGGCCAGCCAATACTTGGGACCCTGGACAGTATCTCCAAGCTGGACCGGGACACCTTAGTAGGATTCAAGCGCAACAACTACACTCCCGAAGAGACCGTGGTGTGCGCGGCGGGAAACATCGAGCACGACCGTTTTGTGGATCTTGTCGAAAAACATATGAGCGAGTTTCCACGGGGTTCGGCTCAGGCCCGGCCCACTGCACCCAGGACTGATTCATCCGCTAATGTCGTCGAGCGCGATCTTGAACAGGTACATGTTTGCCTCGCCGCGGTAGGCCCAAGTGCGGTTGAGGAGAGCCGGCACGCGGCATACATCCTCAATACTATTCTCGGCGGCGGAATGAGTTCCAAGCTCTTTCAAGAGGTTCGAGAAAAAAGAGGACTGGCCTATTCCGTATACTCTTTCCTCTCCTCTTTCTCAGATACCGGAATTTTCGGGATTTACGCCGGGTGCGACCCCGAGCGCCTCGAAGAGCTTATGCAGACTATGGGCAAAGAGACGCTGGAACTCTCCAAGAGCATCACCGAAGAGGACATTGTGACCGCCAAGAGCCAGATCAAGGGGAACATCATTCTTGCGATGGAATCCACGGATACGCGCATGAATCGTCTGGCCAAGGGAGAGTATTATTTTGGCCGTCAAATTACTCTGGATGAAATAATAACATCCATGGAAAATGTTACTGCAGATGATTTGTATGCCACCGGGGCGCAGGTGATTAACCCGGATCGTTTTACCATTGTAGCTCTGGGACCCGTCTCTCCAGACGCGGACCTTTTCAAGCTGTTCGGAAGCTGAGCCACACTCCCTCTCACGATCTCATACCAGTTCGCTTTCAATCAGTGACAACCGACTAGAACCAAAACCAACTCAGTCCAGGTCCGTGCTTGATTTAGCGGACCATTCATTGTTTGACCATGAACTGATTTGATTCCAATCTCTAGTCTTTGCTGTTCCTGGACTCTCTACGGCTGATCTCTGCCTTCCGGCCGGCGCTATCTATAGATACCGCAACGTTTCCGAGACTTCTTATCCCTAACAGATTTGTGACCCGTTTGATTTTCCTGTCAAATACGTGCACTTCGATTTCGCCTAGAGGGAGATTAAAAAGAAAAGCAGTCTTCACTTTGTACCGGGTCACCTTGTGCCTGGAACCATCTGCTATGGCTACGATACCTTTTCCCACTTCCGTCACCTGGGCGTCGCGCTTGATCTCTTCGAGGAGGTCTCGGTCGATGAGGGTGAATGTAGCCCCAGTATCCAGGAGAAATCTGTGGGGCGTGCCATTTTTCCGGAAGCGGACCTGAACGAAAATGTGGCCCCCTTCGTTTATCGGCACTACTACGCCCAGAGGACCGGAAGCCGAGACTGACAATTCGCTCAAAATCTTTTCGGCTATCTTTCTGGTTTCCTCATCCGGGTGGAGGCTCAAGGCCTTTTCCCCATCTCTGCGAGCCGAATCAATCTTATCCTGGCGAAGGTAAGCTAATCCCCTCCCCGCATAGGCAAAGCCGGATGTCGGGTCCAACTCGATTGCTTTTTTCAGGTCGCTGACGGCCCGGTCGAAGTTGCCCACGTTGATAAAAGTAATCCCGCGGTTGGCAAAGCAGACCGAGCGTAGAGAACCGTTCTCGTGAGCCGTTTTAATCGCCGCGGTAAAGTCTTCCAACGCGCGGCTTTCACGGCCCTGCCGGAGGTTTAGCACACCTCGCAGTTGCAGACCCGACGCTAGCATTTCCCCTTCCACTCCATCGGACCCCAGAATCTCATCCAGGTCTTTGTACGCACGTTTGAGGTCACCCTTGCCGAAATAAGCTTGGGCTCGGGCCATCCTTACCACGTGCTCGTTTCGTCTGTCTTGCTCCACAGAGTTCAGGGCTTCTGAAAATGCACGAACAGCCTGCTCATAGTTGCCGGTCTTGAGATGTTGTTTCCCCTTTTCAAACAAAGTTTCAACATTCTCAGCGGCCCAGGCCTGGAAGCTACAAGCCGCGATTACCATCACGGAACAAACAACCGCCCGTACCCAGCCGCGCGTCAATCCAGCTATTTTGAAGCCGGTTTTCATTATTTCGGAGGCCGCCTTTTAAACCATTCTACGATCCCTTCCAACTCGGCTAGCTCTCGACCGGAGAACTTCCTCACCAAAGTGAGGACCTGCTGGGCCAACCAAAATCGTTCTTCCTTTTGCGCGTGATCGGCAGCATCCAGGAACTCGTTCAGCACATTGGTCAATATCCTGAGCTGGTCGAAAATGGAATCTGCCACGACAGCGTCCAGCTTCCTCTGCCGGGCTTCCAAGATTGTCACCACTTTTGAAGGATCAATGGAAGGGCCGCCCGTTATGGGGGTGCCTCCTTTAAGAATTGCGCCTGCGTGGCCATCAGGCAGTATGTAACCGCGTTGCAGCTCATCCGCCTGAAAAGCCGGGTAGATTTGCCTTAGCTGAACCCCTGTCCTCACGTCGAAGAATTCCGGCAAGACCTCCGGAGCGGTTTCTGCTGCGCAACGGGGGACCCTGACCACGATGGTGGCGTCCCGTATCAGAACGTAATCGTATTCATCGGCTGTGCTCATGGCAGTATAATATCATGCGGGGAAGTATTCGGTAAAAGAGAAGCGCAAATCTCAGCTTGTTATGCTCTTGTCAGCCTGATTGAAGCGCTATCTCTAAATTGGAACAAATGCCTCCCCTGGACTGACTTTTCAAGCCGCAGCCTGAGAGCGGCTTAAATGCTCGGCTTCGCCACATAGATGACGGATTCGGGTGCCACTGCGCCCTATGCTGCCCCGCTCCTCCTGCTAACACATCCAGGGATTTGCGTCACCTTATTTGCGAATCCAGGTACTAAGCAATACAATCCCTTCTGATTTCAGCGTACGCTGGAATGAGGGTCCGGCGATGAGCAGCGCGGTTCACGTCTGGATTCCCGCTTGCGCGGGACTACCAGACGCTGCCATTGCAGATTTTTGCTTTACATTGGCCTTGGCCGAAGATACTATCCGCCCGTTTCAATGAATTGGGCCTGAACTGTAATGAAAATCACAAAACTCGAACTCAAAGGATTCAAAAGTTTTCCGGACAAGACCGTCTTTGACTTCAAGCCCGGGATCACTGCAATCGTAGGGCCGAACGGCTGCGGAAAAAGTAATGTTTTCGAGGCCATGCGCTGGGCTATGGGGGAGCAGAGGGTTCGCAGCCTCCGTGGCAAGAAGATGGAAGACGTCATCTTCAACGGCTCGGAAAGCCGCAAACCGGTCGGTATGGCGGAAGTGAGGCTGGTTCTCTCTAATACGGAAGGTCTGGCACCCGCTTCCATGGCCGATTACGATGAGATAATGATAACCCGTCGCCTGTTCAGAGACGGCGAATCTCAATACGAAATCAATAACGTCCCCTGCCGCCTGTCTGACGTCACTGATTTTTTCCTGGACACCGGTGTGGGCAGGAACTCGTATGCCATCATTGAGCAGGGACGCGTGGATATGATCGTGGCGTCAAAGCCCGAGGACCGTCGCGTTTTGATCGAGGAGGCCGCTGGGATCAACCGTTACAAATCCCGGCGAGAAGCAGCTCTCAAGAAACTCGAACAGACCAGCCAAAATCTGCTTCGGATCAATGATGTTATCGGAGAGGTGAAACGCCAGAGTGCCTCACTGAAGAGGCAGGCTTCGAAGGCCCAACGCTACCGCGATCTGAGCGACCGGTTGCATGAGCTGGATATCGCGCTTCATGCTTACAAGTGTCATGAATTACAACGACAAACAGGACAAATTGACGGAGACTTGGAAAAGAGTCGGTCGGTGCTGCTGGAGAATGAATCTCAGTACTCGACAATAACCGCTCGACTGGAAGACGACAGATTAAAGGCTCTGCAACGCGAAAAGGCATTGAAAGATCTTCTCGAAACACGCCACCAGGTGGAACTGGAATTGACGGGTCTGCGAGGCGGCATGGAGAGAGATCGGAACCGTGTCTCACAGCTTGCAAACCAGCAGCAGCGCTGCGCGGGAGAGAAGCAGGTCTTCGAAGAAAAGGTCGTGGAAGCAAAGGGTCTCCAGGAAGCATTGGACAAAGATAGAGAGGCGGTCCACGCGGAACTGAAGATTGCCGGCGACCAATTGAAGCAAGCCTTGGGAGACTCTGAGGGGACGGAACAAGATCTTGTCCGGCAACGCAAGCATCTGGATCAACTCAAGGATGACCTCTTCCATACCCTTCAGGAGACCTCCCAGGAGAGGAATCGCCGGGAAGCCTTGACGCGACGCGGAACGGAAATCTCAAGTCATCTCGAAAGGATCTCCAGGGACTCCGAAGAAATTCGCACCGGCCTCGACTCACAAAAAGGCGAAAAGGATCGGCTGGCCGACAATATTGCTGAAATTGGCCGCGACCGACAGAGGAACACGACAAAGAAAGAGGAACTCGTTAGTGCTCGAGAATCGGCCAAACACAAGATAAATTCCCTGAGAGACAGCCTGAAAGAGGCGGAAAAACACTTGGCCTCGACTCAGGCGAGACTCGAATCACTTGAAGAGATGCAAAAGAATTACCGCGGCTATGGCCAGGGGGTCCGATTCCTACTCAAAGACGACGAGTCCGGGAAGAGAGAGGCTCTGTTAGGGCCGCTTGCAGAAATGATCGACGTTCCGCGGGAATTCCAGAAAGCCCTTACCGCAGCCCTAGGTGATCGCTTGGGCCATCTGGTGGTCACCTCAACGCGCGAGGGCGCCAAAGCGGCGGATCGGCTCAAGGAAGCCGGGGCGGGCAGATCCACATTTATCCCCTTGTCGCCTCGATCGGTTCCGGAATCCGAGCTTGGTGCAGTGCCGGAGGGACTTACACCGCTTCAAGAGGTGGTTTGTTTTCGTGAAGGTTGCGAGGGTCTGGGGAACTTCCTTCTGAATCGCTGTTTCGTTGTAGAGGACATGCAGCAAGCGGTAGAACTCTGGGAGAAGAACGGCATACACGTGGACCTGGTTACCGCCGGCGGCGAAATGCTCAATCGCCACGGAGAGATCAGCGGCGGGTCGCATGAGGATGGTCGCGATACAGTCTTTGAGCAACGGCGAGAAATCGCAGCGCTTCAAGAAAAGGTCGCTTCTCTTGAACAGGAGCTGGCGGGATTGCAGTCAGCTCTGGAGGAGGAGGAGGCGCATTTAGAAAAACTCTCTCTGGATAACGATCAGATTGAGCGCCTTTTGAACGAGCTTAATGTCAAGGAAGTTCATCTCCGAAAGGATCAGGAGGTCTTGGCGGCTCAAGTCTCCAATGCCGAACGGAAACTCGACGTCCTGAGCCTCGAGAGAGAGCGCCTGGCAAATGAACAAGAGGGGCTTTCATTCGATCTCGTCAAGGCTGAGGAAGCCATTTCTCTCCTGGAACGCAAACGTGTTGACATAGAGACAGAACGAGAAGAGGTGAATCGTGCGGTCGAGAAACTCAGCCTCTTCGCTCTGGAAAAGTCGCAGCAAACTGGCCAACTCCAGGTCAGAGTCGCACAACTGGAGGAACGAAGCCATTCCCTGGAACGGGAGTGCCGCACTTCTTTGGATAGCTTGAAACAGCATGAGGCAAGACTCTCCGCGCTTGCAGTAGAAATTGAGAACAATCAGGTTGAAGAGAAAAAACTTGGCGAACAGATCACTCAGGCTGAACAAAGAGAAAAAGACCTGATGGAGCAGCATGAGGCTCAGGCGGGGCAGATTGGAACCCTGAGAACTGAGTCCGCCAACCTCGCCGCTTCTGTGGAGGCGCTGGAACGAGAGGCCGCCGTAACAGCAAAGGCGGTCAAGGAACTCAAGGAGAGTGTGCACAGCTTGGAAGTCGAGTCTGTACGTCTCGAACAGGCCCTGCAAGGCCTCGTAGAAAAAATTCTGGAACGATATCATGTGGATCTTCGGTCTGTGGCCTGTCCGGATTCTCCTCCGGATGACGCTGTGATAACAGAAATCCGCAATAAAATGGATCTGATGGGCGAAGTGAATCTGGCAGCTATCTCGGAAAGCCAACAAGCCGAAGAAAGGCTGACATTTCTGCTGGAACAACAGGAAGACCTGAAAAAGGCAGTGGACTCCCTGTACGCCACTATCAACACCATTAACAAGACTACCCGGGAGCGCTTCCGCACTGCTTTCGACAACGTCAACGAGAAATTCCAGGAAATTTTTCCATTTCTCTTCAGGGGTGGTGAGGCGCGCCTCGAACTGACTGATGAGGAAGATCTTCTTGAAACTGGGGTAGACATCATGGCACGCCCCCCCGGCAAGAGAATTCAGAACATGGATCTCCTGTCCGGAGGTGAAAAGGCCCTCACAGCCGTGGCTTTGATCTTCTCGATTTTCCTCACACGTCCATCGCCGTTCTGCCTTCTTGACGAAGTGGATGCGCCCCTTGATGACGCCAACCTCGTGCGGTTCAATGAAATGCTTAGGAAACTCTCGGATCGCACTCAATTTCTCGTCGCTACACACAACAAGCGAAGCATGGAAGAAGCTGATTCACTCTTTGGCATAACTATGGAAGAACCAGGCTCGTCCGGAGTGGTATCGGTGGAATTCGTGAATTAGACGGGAGAAGAGATAACGCAGTTGTTCATCGGGTATTTGATGACCGGCACGGAGGCCGGTCCTGCTGCGCTCATGGTAGGGCCGGCGTCCCTGCCGGCCACTTTTCAGACCGTGTATACCGCTTTCCCGATAAAAGGTTACGAGATAATAAGCCAGCGCACCCTCCCAGTTCTTCTTGACAAATTACTCATTAAAAGATATTACTTGCATCGTTTTTTTAAAGTAATTTATAGCTGTGGTGGCGCGACAGCCCTCGATAATGAAAAAATTTTTCGTCATAGCTTGGCTCACAGTCCTGTGCTTTCTCCTCCTGGGAAACGTCCACGCATGGGACGTGCCGGCCTTTTTGAGGCTAAACGCCGGCGCCAGAACGTGGTTCTCAGCGCTTCAGGGGAACCTTATTCAAGGCGACAGAACTAAAGTGGATCTCATCGACAATGTCGGAATTGACAGCAATAAGCTCGTTTGGGAATATTTCGCCAATTTCCGATTAGATAACATACACGTCTTTCGATTCCGCACGGAGCCCTCGAGCGTCTACAACTCGCGCAACGATTCTTTCCAAAAAATACGTTATTTCCAGATGGGTTACGATATAGATTTCTACATGACCCCTCAAATCCTGTTCGGAGCAAATTTCGACCTTGATATCTTAAATACCGAGACAAGGGTCAAAGAGGTTACGGTCGCGAATTCTTCTTTCGATTATTATGAAAACCAAACTCGCGCGATTCCTACGCTCGGCCTACACGGGAGCTTCTACCCCATAATAGAGAGCATTTCTCTGCGTCCAAATGTGACCGGCAGAGTCAATTGGTGGAATTACAACGATCTTGAGACGTGGGACTGGGAAGTCAGCAGCGCGGTGGATATCCCCATAAACAGTCTCTGGACCTGGACAATCAACACAGGGTACAGGTTTTGGCACGTTAAATCGAAGCGAGAGCGGGACACTATTGATATAAACCGCACGGGATTTTTTGTCGAAACGTCCGTGCTATTTTAGAAATGGACCTGACGCTCTCCGTTTCTTGCCGCACTAATTTGCTCTCCTGTTAGCAACTTATGGACAGAATTACCTTGTCTTTGCGAGGAGTGAAAGCCCACGTCCGCGGAAAAGGAATCTCATCTGTGGGACCGGCATCTTGCCGGTCATTCGTCACCCCGGACTCCGATCCTGGGTCCAGTCTGGATTCCCGCGTACGCGGGAATGACGACGGGCGGGACGCCCATCCCACCGGAGATTGCTTCGCTGCACTCGCAATTGTAAAGCTGGCCCCTTCTGCCTAGTCGGAACTCCTTGGAGGGGCTGAGATGACCAGTTACGTAAGTTATTTGCAGGACGTGCCTCTAGCAAGCGCCTGCCATAACCTTACGCTCCAGAGCGTCCATAAGCCTAGTGAGAATATCACCTGCGCTCCCAAGCAACAAAACGTCGCTGACCTGCTCGTACATGGCAGACGGCTCCCGATTGACCTCTACCACTGTGGCTGGTGGGTACTTGAGTTTGACTGATAGCGGAATCTGTGCCGCTGGGAAAACCTGAAGCGAGGTCCCTATCACGAGGAGCAGATCGCACTTTTGCGACTGGACCTGAGAAATCATAAGAGCCTTGGAAGGAATAGCCTCTCCGAAGAAAACTGCATCAGGTTTGAGCAGTCCGCCGCATTTTTGGCATCTTGGAGCGTCTTCATTACCTCCAGCCAGTCGGGCTTCAACTTCACCGATGGGTTCCAGAGTACGGCACTTCAGGCACACAGCACGGAGCAGGTTTCCGTGAAATTCTACCACCTCGACCGAGCCCGCCCTCTGGTGAAGGTTATCCACGTTTTGAGTGATAATGCACTTGAGAATACCCATTTGTTCCATACGCGAGAGAGCGAAGTGCGCCGCATTGGGTTCTGCCGAGGCCAGGTCGAAATCACCGGATTCCTTGAGCTGTAAGTGAAGTCGCCAGAATCGTGAAGGATTTTGGAGAAAGCGGTCTATGGAAAATTCACCCGGATCGACGCGGGTCCAAAGTCCTCCTGGACTTCGGAAGTCCGGGATTCCCGATTCCGTGCTGATTCCTGCTCCGGTCAGCGCTACCGTGTTTTTGGCGTTTGCCAGGCCCTGTGCTACTTGTTCTATGAGGTCTTCCATACGGTCTCCTTGCTGTCCCTGATACTATAAGGGGCGGGCCTATGACGCAACCGATTTTTCCGCAGTAACGAATGCATTTATGCCTGTTCCCAAAATGTTGATTCCGGCCTCTGCGCCTGTCGTGAGGTGCGGCGATGCGGCTTTGCCCTTGACACAGAGAAGAGGTAGATACTATGGTTATAGTGTATAAGTGGGGATTTTACGAATCTTTTGCGTGCAAGTAGCATCTCTGATACGAGAAGGACATGGACGAAGACCGACAAACCATAGCAGAGGTCCTCGCCGGAGACTACGATGCTTTCGAGCGTCTTGTGGAGAAATATGAGGGACGGATTTATCGCCATTTGAGGAAAATTGTTAAGGATAACCAGCAGGCGCAGGATTTATTGCAAGAGACCTTCCTGAACGCGTACAAGGGATTGAAAGGCTTCAGCGGCAGTTCCTCTTTTTCTACCTGGCTGTTCAGGATCGCGACGAACAACGCGTTGATGTTTCTAAGGAAACATCGGCCGGAGGTCGTCGAATATGACGATCAGTTCAAGAATCCTTCTGATGGCAACTCTATGCAGGCCTCTCCCCAGTTTGTGAACACTCCGTTGGACCTCCTTCTCTCACAGGAGGGTCGCAAGAAAATTGAAGAGGCTATCGACGATCTTCCCGTGCTATATCGTTCGGTGATCGTTCTCAGAGATGTCGAAGGTTTTTCGCTAAAAGAAGTTTCTAAGATAATGGATTCTTCGCTGGCAGCCGTCAAATCGCGACTGCACCGGGCACGGAATTCGGTTCGCCTGGCTTTGAATTCCTATTACTTGGAGAGAGATGTATCTTCCGGCGCGCGAAGGGCTTCAAGATAGCAAATGAAGACTTGTGCTGACTACTGCGACCATTTGTCGGATTACCTGGACGGTGACATAGGGGAAGAAGAGTGCAAGAGCCTCGAAGAGCACTTGGCGCTATGTCCGCCGTGCTCCCTTGTCCTTGAGTCACTTAAGACTACTTTACATCTTTGCGGCAAAGGTGTCTCCTGCGATATACCGGAAGATGTGCGGACCAAACTGAAAATGTTTCTGAGAGAGCATTGCGGAAAAGAATAATTTGAACTTTGAGAGGAGTCCATAATGTCTGAAAATGAAAATCTTTACCATGTGACCGATGGAGACTTTGACCAGCAGGTTTTGCAATCGGATATTCCGGCATTGGTAGACTTCTGGGCTGCCTGGTGCGGCCCATGCCGAACCGTGGGGCCGATTGTGGAGGAGCTGGCTGAGGAGTACAAAGGGAAAATCAAGGTTGCCAAGCTGGATGTTGACAACAACAAGCAGGTTGCAAGCAAGTACGGAGTCAGAGGCATTCCCACACTAATGCTGTTCAAGGACGGCCAAATAGTTGACCAGATCGTGGGCGCAGTCCCCAAGAGCCGCATAAAGGAGCTGCTCGACAAGGTCTCTTAGCATGAAGACAGATCTTGTTATTCTCGGAGGTGGACCGGCAGGCCTTACTGCAGGATTGTACGCGTCGAGAGCCCGCGTGCCGGTAGTTGTGATTGAAAAGGGTCTGCCGGGAGGACAGTTGACCGCGACTGAAACGGTGGATAACTACCCTGGTTTCAGTGAGCCGATTTTGGGAGTTGAACTAGCCCAGAAGATGGAGGCTCAAGCGAGGAAGTTCGGTGTGGAGATCATCCAGGCTGATGTGAGACTGGTCACGTCGACAGATGAAGGCTTTTCCATAAGTGCCGAGGGGAGCAACACTTTACTAGGTCGAGCATTGATTTTGGCCACAGGCGCGTCGCCGGTAAAATTGGGCATTCCAGGAGAATTGAAGCTGGCCGGAAGGGGAGTGAGCTACTGCGCGGTATGCGACGGTCCTTTCTTCAGGGATTTGGAAATCGCCGTAGTGGGAGGCGGTGACTCTGCTGTGGAGGAAGCGTGCTATCTGTCCAGGTTTGCTTCGAAGGTGCACCTGATCCACAGGCGTGACAAACTGCGAGCCGTGAAAGAGATTCAGGAGAAGGCTTTTGCCGATCCTAAAGTCTTGATTCACTGGAATACAGTTCCTGTAGAGATTCTAGGTAAGGGTGAGGTCCAAGGGATGCGCATTCGCTCGGTGATCGACGGCTCCGAAGAGGTCTTGCCTGTGGGCGGCGTCTTTTTTTATGTGGGCCTGACCCCTAGCACCGACGGCTTCCGCGACCTCATTGATACCGACGAAAGAGGATTCGTCATTACGGACCACAGAATGGCCTGTTCAAGGCCTGGGGTCTTCGCGGCGGGTGATATACGCGCCAAGACCCTCCGTCAGATTTCAACCGCGGTCGGGGACGGGGCCACGGCCGCGCACAGCGCACAACAGTATTTGGAAAGCCTATAAGCTGAACTCCCCACATTCCCTCTGACTCTTCATCACCCGCACAAGCATGCGCAGAATCTATCACGTTCCATCTGCGAAAATCGAGCGCGGCGGCCCTGTATACCAGAAGGGATCGGGATCAAAATAGTCCTGATCCCCGAAGGCTCGGCATCGAGTTCCGTATTCCGGGTCCACCGTGGGGCCGTACTCGGGTTTCCAGAATGTACCTACCTCAACAAACCCCGTAGTGGTTCTTTTCGCCGCAGCGACAACGCCTGTGAGGGTGCCGGCTATCATACCATTAACGGATCCCGCTATATGCCCCCACCAGCCACTTTCGTATGCGCCATTATAACCCCCATTTATCGTCGCGTTGGCAATGTGCGCAGCAATCTCGTGAGGCCCTGAAACAATATTGACAAGACCGCGCCCTAGTTTCCACGCGGGGAGGGACCTGTCGAAGGCGTTGAGATCATCGAAATCTGTCTCGTAAGCGAAAGACCAACTACCCATTCCAACGACCAGAATCATTGCTACGGCTGAGATCAGAAATCTCTTCATGTTATCCTCCGTGATCCGAATGTCTGCCGCTGTCTGCCGCGCTGCCAAACATTCAGGTTTGTGTCCTGCCCCATGATATTTGTGCTGTTCATGTCGGTCATGGGAACCGATTCACATCGTGATACTATCATAATAGGTTGAAAAAATCAATAAAATTGCTTATTATTACCAAGTGATGTCTAAAATATCTCTAAATAGGTTTCGATATCGGCCAGACTTGCCTCCTTTACTCTGGCGAGGTATTATCAGTCTCTGAACGTCTTCCATCTGGATCGCGTTCTACACGCGCGAGGAACAAGATGAAAAAATGGTTGCTAATAGCTCTGACTCTAGTTATTCTTTCGGGTTGCTCGTGGAACAAAGTCTGGAAGTGGTTTGATGAAATGGAGTTTGAGCGCGATGACCAGACGGTCCGCATTGTGGACATCTTCACAAAATGAATATGTGGCTCAGGTGCATCTCGATCCCCTGCTATAGAGCGGGACTTCGCTGCGCTCGCACTGACAAGCTTTGAGTTCGTGAGGCTGAACGCGTATTTCATTCCAGATATTCTATTGACTCGGAGGCTCCGATGGCGGAATTCAAGGTGGATAGAGCTTTATTGGAAGGCTAATTCGACGGAAGAGATAGTCAAAATACTTCAAGAGGAGAGAGACGACTACACTCCCGAGGCGATAAGAATCTTCGAAGAGATCCTTCAGGAAAGACAAGGGAAAGAGACAAGTCGCGGGGCCAGTCAAGCAACCATTACGAAATCAGACAGCCCTTTTCCGGTTTTTCAAGCCACAGGTGACGTGTTGATTCACAAGCCGGCAGATGCGGTCCGCATTCTGAACGACCTTCTCAGTGGCGTATTGAATGGGAGCACGGATCCTCAAGTTGCGCAGGTTGCCGCGGGTATTGTGATGGGCATCCTCCGTGCGATGGAACAGGAGTTCATGATCGAGGGTGAGGAGGGCTCCGGATGAAGCCGCTAGATCCAACTGATCAACCGGTGGTTGATTTTGAAAAAGGCAATGGACTTGTTCCTGCCATAGCTCAGGACGTTCGCACCGGCAAAGTCCTGATGATGGCCTACATGAACCGGGAAGCCCTGGAGACCACGCTGAAGGAAGGCAGGGCCTGCTACTGGAGCCGCTCTCGGAAGGAACTATGGCGCAAAGGGGCCACCTCGGGTGATGTACAGATTGTAAAGGACGTTCTCGTGGATTGCGATCAGGACACTATCCTCCTATTGGTAGATCAGCTCGGGAAGGGAGCCTGCCACACACGAAAATGGAGCTGTTTCTTCCGCCGCCTTACACCGGAAGGAGAAATTCGGGAGATAAATGAGTAAAGAATCGCTCAAGCTGGTAATTCCAAAGGGAAGCCTGGAACAGGCCACAATAGACCTGTTCCGTAGGGCGGGATGGAACATCAGTGTTTCTCCCAGGAGCTATTTTCCCACTGTTGACGACGATGAAATCACCATGGCCCGTTTGAGGGCCCAGGAGATATCTCGGTATGTGGAAGCTGGTACTTTTGACGCCGGACTCACGGGAAAAGACTGGATACTTGAGAACGAATCCGACGTAAAGGTTATCGACGACCTCGTATATTCGAAAGTCTCTCAAAATCCGGCACGGTGGGTGCTTGCGGTCGACGCGGAATCCGATTATCACGTGCCCGAGGACCTGAACGGAAAGCGAATAGCGACCGAACTGGTTAGGTTCACTCGAAAATTCTTCAAGGACCGCGGTATCGAGGTGGAAGTCGAGTTCTCGTGGGGCAGCACCGAGGCCAAGGTCAATGAAGGAGTTGTGGACGCCATTGTGGATGTCACGGAGACGGGAAGCACGCTAAGGGCCAACGGGCTTCGTATCATTCACAGCTTGCTCACCACCAACACCCAGTTCATTGCAAACCGAAGAGCATTTGAAGACCCTTTCAAACGCGACAAGATCGAGCAAATTCACCTCTTGCTGCAAGCCGCTCTGGAAGCTAGAAAAATGGTCGGTCTCAAGATGAATGTTCCAAAGGACCACCTGGACGTGGTAGTTGGCCTGCTTCCATCTTTGAACGCTCCTACTGTGTCCGGGCTTTATAAATCGGAGTGGTTTTCAGTGGAGTCGGTCGTGTCCGAAGAGGTCGTCCGTTCCCTGATCCCGAAGCTGTTGAAGGCGGGAGCAACGGGCATCGTCGAGTACTCGCTCAACAAAGTGATTTAAGCCGACGAATACCATGATATGCCCTAAGAACCGGAGAGATATGCTCTGGTGCAGCGGATGAGCCTTCGGCACGTCCGTGGCACCAATACATTTACACTCTCTTCTCCACCAGCGCTAATTCGACCACGGCCCCGCGGGCGGCTATGGATTGCTCCACGAGCGCCAGCGCTTCCAGAGCCCGCAGTCCCCTTTCCCCGTCCACAAGGGGCCGACGCCCTTCCCTGATCGCTAGAAAGAAGTCCTCGAGTTCTCGGCGCAGTGGCTCTTCATCCGGCACGGGAACATCCTCTTTCTGAATGTCTCCCATTATGCACACGTCGTTTTCGGTGGCAGGGAGTTCTTCCGCCTTATACACGGTAAGGGTACGAGATAGTGTGTCAGCTACCAGGGAACGCCGCGGGGTGGTGACCGTTATAGTACGGACCTTTTGGGGGGAGCATTTGGCTGTCGAAAACACAGCCGTGGCCTGGCTCTTGAATTCAATCCTGGTGTGCGCAATATCTGTTTTTTGTGAAAAGACCGGCCGGCCGACTGCGGAAACGCTGACCACGGATGAGTCGGCTATTTCCAGGGCAAGGTCAATATCGTGGATCAACAGATCGTAGAGCACATCCACATCAAGACAGCGGGAGCCGTCAAAAGGCGCCAACCTCCGGGCGTCAATTGAAATGATCTCTTCCGGTTCCCGGCGCAACAGGTCCATGAGTCTTCCCCACCGCGGGGTTGTAACGTTCCACGTGGCCGACCATGAGGACCAGCCCGGTCTTGTGCGAAAGGTCCACCAGCCGGCCAGCCGCTTCCAACTCGTGGGCCAGCGGCTTCTCCATCAACACATGGATCCCACGGTTGAGGCATTTCTCGCCGATTTCAAAGTGCATTGAAGTGGGAGCCGCAACTGTGACAGCGTCGCTTTCATCCAGCAGTTCCTCAAGGGTGGCAAAACATTCGCAACCGTGCCTGCTCGCAAATCTCCTGAGCCCTTAGCGGATCAGGGTCGTAGAACCCTGCAAGGACTACATCCGATGTTTGAGAGATAATCCGAACGTGGTGCTGCCCCATGGTCCCTACACCCACGACGCCAACCCGCAAGTTTTTTTGAACGGCCTTCATAAGCGTGGAAGATACACTGGCAGTAGAGTTTCGTCAAAGGGTAAACCATTTACTTTTAGGACTCGTTCATGTTTAAATAAGGCCACCTAAGAACCCACCGTGCCTGTGATGTCATCCGTCAGGAGGTTTCTGGCGATGAGAGTTTTGTCAGCAATTCTGCTGGTGTTTTCAATCACGGCAGCGTCGGTCTGCGCCGCGGAACCCATAGTGATAGGCGCCTATCTGCCCATGACAGGCAACGTGGCCGCTTACGGCCAGATGGGCTGGGAGGGAGTTCTGCTGGCGAAAAAAATGGAGCCCGAAGTCCTGGGACGGCCCGTGGAGCTAAGATTAGCGGATACCAAGTCCGACAAGGTCGAGGCGGCCAATGCGGTCTCCAGGCTCATTGAAAAGGACAAAGCCATAGCCATTATCGGTGAGATGATCTCGGGAAACACTATAGCGGGGGCAGATTATGCCGAGCGACACAAAATACCCATGGTCTCCCCCACGGCAACGAACCCGATAGTAACCCAGGGCAAGAAGTTCATTTTCCGTGTCTGTTTTATCGATACGGACCAGGGGCGTGTCGCGGCGAAACTTGCCCTTGGCCAGCTCGGGGCAAAAACCGCTGCACTCATCTATGATATATCCCAGGACTATTCGGTAACGCTTGCTGATGTCTTCAAGAAGGAATTTATTGAGGCTGGCGGGAAAATTGTTTCGGACACCAAGTTCAAGAGCGGTGATCGAGATTTTACCCCCCAATTGAGTAGGATTGAAGGGACAAAGACCGGACGTCATTTATGCCCCGATTTATTACACTGAATGCGCGCTCATCGCCAAACAGGCCTCAGAAATGGGCGTCAAGGCCACTATACTTGCAGGGGATGGCGTTCAGGCTCCCGAGCTAACTCAGCTCGGGGGCAAGGCGGTTGAAGGCCTCTATTTCACGGCGCATTTCCACAAAGACATGGTCAACAACGAACGTGGAAAGAAGTTCATGGAACTCTATGAGAAGGAGTTCCACAAGGGCCTCGACGCATTCACTGCCATGGGAGCTGACGCTTATTTTATCATCCTTGACGCTGCCCGTAGGGCCGGCTCAGCAGACCCTGTAAAAATCCGCGATGCCCTCGCGTCCACAAAGGACTTTGAAGGCGTCAGCGGCAAGATAACAATGAAGCCGGACGGAAACGCCATCAAGGCCATGGTCGTGAACAAGGTTCAGAATGGCAAATTCGTCTATGTCACAACCATAAATCCGTAAGATATCATTTCACCGGCAAGCGGATTGGCACGTGTATAGCAGTTGCCAAAGATAGTGCCCGTTTGGCAATCCGAGATGGAAAATCCCGAAAGGCTCACCGTGACGAGGGTTTTTCCCGTCATTCCTGAGAAAGCAGGAATCCATCCCGCGAAACCGGGACTGGACCCCGGATCAAAGCCTGCCCCGGACCTTGATCCGGGGTCCGGGGTGATCACCCCGTTGGCGTGATTATTCCCGCAAATCGGACAAATATTTTGCCAACTGCTATAAATGGCTCGACCCTGGATACTCGGCGGTTAAATAGTGGATTCCTCCTTTATACTTCAACAGATTGTCTTCGGTCTGACCCTGGGCTGTTTGTATAGCCTGATAGCGATCGGCTACACCATGGTCTATGGCGTCATCCGGCTGATTAATTTCGCTCACGGCGATCTGCTGATGGTCGCGGCTTACATAGCGTTTTTCGGCATTGTCATGTTTCACTTGCCGTGGCCCGTGGTCATCGTCATCTCCGTGGCACTCACCGGCTTATTGGGGATTTTGATCGATCGGGGAGCGTACAAGCCTCTAAGGAGGAGCCCCCGGATCAGCGCTCTCATTACGGCTATCGGCGTCTCATTTCTCCTCGAAAACCTCGGGCTCGTACTCATTGGAGGTCGTCCCAAGACATTCCCCCCACTCCCCTTTGTTGAAAACTTCGTCAGAGTGGGGGAAGTAAGAATCCCTATCCTGTCTCTGTGGATACTGCTTATTACGGCCATGCTTCTCGTCCTCGTGATTCTCGTGGTTCACAGGACCAAAATTGGAATGGCCATGCGGGCCCTATCCCGTGACATGGAGACAGTGCGGCTCATGGGTGTTGACGCAGATCGAGTGATTTCTTTTACGTTTGTTCTCGGTTCTGCCTTGGCCGCTGCTGGCGGGATCATGTGGTGCATGAAGTATCCTGCGCTGGAGCCCTTCATGGGAGTGATACCCGGCCTCAAGGCCTTTGTTGCCGCTGTCCTTGGGGGAATCGGGAGTGTGGGTGGAGCGGCCATAGGAGGGATGGTTCTCGGACTCGCGGAGATCCTGATTGTAGCGATAGAGCCGCAGTGGTCCGGCTATCGGGACGCGATCGCTTTTTCGATCCTTATCGTAATTCTGCTCACACGTCCCACCGGAATCATGGGAGAGGAGTTGCCCGATTGAGCCGCCAGCCATTCGGATGTATATGTCGGTTGCCCAATTTAATGCACAGATTATTCAAATCTCATGGCGCTCACTGAATCCAGCCTGCTCGCCCTGATAGACGGGTAGAGCCCCGAGACCACACCAAGAAAAACAGTGAATACGAGCCCCCCGATGATACTGAGAGTCATCATCAGGGGAGATACCTCAACACCGAGCGGCCCCTTCAAGAGCTGAACCGACATAAGACCGCCGATTGCGCCGATCGCCCCGGCAAAAAGACTTATGAAAACCGATTCGGTGAGGAACTGCGCCATGATGATCCCTTCTTTGGCTCCAAGAGCCTTTCTGAGACCTATCTCTCGGGTTCGGTCCTGCACAGCGGCAAGCATGACGTTCGTGATCCCGAGGCCGCCAAGGAGTATGGTAATGCCCAATGCAGCAAAGATAAAGACTTTGACCATATAAATCGTTCCTGTTACCTTCTTGATTCGCTGCGGGTAATGGACGACCCTGATGCCCGATTCGTACCCCTTGTGGGATCCCTTGAGCGTCTCAAGGGCCTGATCGCGAACCCGTTCCACCTCGTTGTAATCGTCTACTCTCAAGTGTATTTCTCGAATCCAGTAAAGGCCCTGGAACAGGTTTTGGGCGGTCGTGATGGGGATAAAGATGGACCGGCGAATATCGGAGTTCTGGAGTCCCCCGAGAACTCCTATGACCTCAAAACCCAGGTTTCCCACCCGGATTGTTTCTCCGACAGGATTGGGATTATTGAACAGATACTTCACTGCGTCCTGGCCAAGCACGCAAACGGTTTTCCTCGCAACCACGTCTGACGGACCTATAAGACGTCCGTACAACAAACGGGGAGTTTGAGTGCTCCAATACGACTGGTCCACACCAAAGAGACCGGGGCTCCATTGAGTGGTCCGAAAATACGCGTCAATCTGTGGCAGCGAAACAACAGGGGCTACAGCCATAAGGTGCGGGACCTGTCTCAGCCTCACGACGTCCCGCATGTAGTATTTGCCCGGGTGGTAATTCTCATCATTTTCCCAATGGGCTTTCATGACGGTAGCTTCCCCGAGGAGTTCCAGGTGCTCACCCATCTTTTTTTCCACCGAATCGCCCATGGTTTGAATAACTATGAACCCAGCTGTTCCGAGCGCAATACCGGCCATCACCGCTTTATAACGGCGGCGGTTGCGCAAGACGAGACGCCAGCACATAGTCATCAGATCATCGAATTTCAACGCATACCGCTCCTTTGCCTATAACCCGACAGGCCGTCTCTTGCCCTGTCTTGAATATAGTACACGATTGAGCTGCGAATTCCAGTCCCCTGGAGCAACGGGTCATCGGCGCCCCCATAAAGGCGCCGAACCCTCTTATTTCGATATCCGCTGCTTTAGGACGGAATACATCTGCTCAGCAATCATTCTCCGGCCGGCATCAGTGAGGTGAACTCCGTCGGGTTGGTACGCCGCTACCTCTCGCCGGCACAGCACATTCCGGAAATTCACGAAGTAAGGTTTCCCACTGAGGTGGTCCAGGAAAGCAAGGTAAGGTGTAGCAAAGTTTTGGCGCATGGTTGAAAAACGTTCCGCATCGACAATAGAATCTTTCTCCGCATTTCTTATGACCGGGGAAACTTGGCATTCCTCAACCCAAAGAATCGGCTGAAAGAAGAGTATGAACTCAGCACCGTAACACTTGGCGAGTTTGTTGACATGATCGTACCTTTTTTCTGCCCCGGTAACCAGTTCCTTTAACGCGGGTGAGTCAGCTTCAAGTGGTACCAAGACCTGATTGATCTTGTCATAAAGCTCCTTGGAAAAGGAGGAATAGATCGCGGCATTGAGGGGCTTCAGCAATCCGAACCAACTCCTGTAATAGCTCTCAATCAGTGAACGGGCCCTTCGATAGCCGTGATGGCCGTACGGATCGCGATGCTGAGCAAAGTAGCTGGCGTCGTTGGCTCCGTCATAGAATATTATGAAATCCGGCATTTCAGAACTCTCTATTAGTAGCTTCTGGAGGTATTTGGTCTCCAAGAGGGAATTGAAAGAGTCTACCCCGAAATTCACGACCGTGAAATGCAGGTCTTGTTGATTTGAGTTGAGCAAACCGGCAAGAAAACTGGGGATAGTTTTGTTGTCAGACGGAGTGGCCCCCCTCATTGTCGAACCTCCGAAAAGCCACAGAATCCTGTTTTTATTTCTCATCCTGCGAGTGGGAATTGTTCGCGGTCGGTCGAACTCCCCCCTCCTGCAAAAACAGCGTGTATGGATCGTAAATAGCACGGCCCCCTTCTCGCAGACGGCCGTAAAGGATGAAGTTGCTGGCGGTAATGGCCAGGAAGCTCAGGATCTCCAAACAGATCGCTGCAACTATCAACCACTTGACTATCTTGGCAAAAACGCGAAACAACCGTCTCAAAACAACCTCACTTGCCGTAGCCGAACGCAACGCGATCTGCCACATGCGCTATGACGAATATTCCGGCACAACGCGCACCCGCACTCCACAGGTCCGCGCCTACACTTATCCTGTGCCACTGTTGGGCAACGGACGATCCTCAATGCGTGTCGGTATAGCATGAAGCGGCCCTCATTGAGAAGGATACGGCAGTGAAAGATTGTTCTCTGGGCACAATTTTTGTCTTGAATATGAAGATAAAGACATGTGACGATAACCTTGGAAAGGGGGTGATCCACAACTTCCGTTTCTCACAACCGGGGGGTTCCGTCCACCGGTGACTAATGCAGGTGATTTTGACTTGTTCGGCCCTGGGGGCTCGAGGATCTGCATGCGCCGGTGTTGGTCAATCACATAACCTCTTCTCTCTCTAATTCTGAGTGTGCCATAACTTGCGGAAAGGAGGATCAGTGATGGTCGAGGGAAAAACTCCGATAAAGGACGAAACTGTGGCCGAGGGAGGTCTTGCCCGACTTGGTCTAGGTCTGGCTAATTGGAGCGAGCGCTGGTTTCCGGATGCCCTTGTGTTCGCTCTCCTTGGCATTGTCATTGTCTTCATCGTCGGCCTTTTGATCGGTGAGAAACCTTATAAGCTTGCTCTCGAGGGAGGAAAGCAATTTTGGGTTCTCATTCCATTCACCATGCAAATGGCCATGATTATTATCGGCGGATACGTGCTGGCTTCCACCCCTGCCGTCTATTGGGTGATTCAGCGTCTGGCTGCTGTTCCGTCAACGCCGAGAGGCGCTATTGCATTCGTGGCTTTTTTCTCCATGTTCACTTCTCTTATCTCATGGGGATTCAGCCTCATTTTTAGTGGATTGCTGGTCCGAGAACTGGTGAAACGTATGGACGGGATCGACTATCGTGCTATCGGCGCGGCAGCCTATCTCGGGCTAGGCAGTATATGGGCCCTTGGTTTGTCCTCGTCAGCCGCTCTGATGATGGCTACAAAGGGATCGATACCGCCCGCGCTCTTTAACATCAGTGGATTGATCCCACTCTCTCAGACCATCTTCTTATGGGAAAGTATTGCAACAGCCGTAATATTGGTGGTTGTATCAGTGATCGTAGCCTATTGGTCGGCGCCGAAGCCCCAGCACGCGAAAACTGTCAAAGACTATGGGGTGGTCTTTGAACCGATCAACGTGGAGCTTGAGCCCAGAACAAAGCCCGGCGAATGGCTAGAATACAGTCCTGTGCTGAACATTCTCGTGTCCTTGCTGTTATTCGTGTACTTGGTGAATGTATTCATGACATCACCCATGGGACCAATGGCAGCACTGGATCTGAACACGTACAATCTAATCTTTATTTCCATTGGCCTTCTTCTGCACTGGAGGCCCAAACGGTTTCTCCGAGCGGTAGCCCAGTCTGTGCCGGCCACCGGTGGTGTTCTTATCCAGTTTCCTTTTTACGCGGTCATCTTTGGAATGATTGCAGGCACGGGCATAAACAAGTGGCTGGCTGACATCTTCGTTTCCGTAACCACCCAGAGCACCTACCCTTTGCTGGTAGCATTCTATTCCGCTATTCTGGGGGTGTTTATCCCCTCCGGCGGCAGCAAGTGGGTCATAGAAGCGACCTATGTTCTTACGGCAGCCAACGAGCTGAAGGTACACCTTGGATGGGTCGTGCAGATCTATAATGCGGCAGAAGCCTTGCCGAATCTGCTAAATCCCTTCTGGATGCTCCCGTTGCTTGGCATCCTCCACATGAAGGCCCGGGACCTGGTGGGATACTCGGTGCTGCAATTGCTCATCCACATTCCGCTTGTCTTTTTTCTTTGTTGGCTCTTTGCAATGTGGCTTCCGTATGTTCCGCCGATCAAATGAACTAAGATGACTCAAAGCTTGTAGACCCTTGCTGACAGGCGGGGGTCTACAGCCCACCCCATTTGCCACATCGGCTTACGGTGTCACCATCCCACCTCGGTTTGCCTTCGACGGATCGAATTCCCTTTGGTAGCGCGCTTCCATGATCAAATTAAATGCCCTACCTCTGTTTTTTGTAGCCGTTTACCTCTTTCAGTTTCTCTTTTCATTGTGGCTGGAGCGACTGAATCGTGATCATCTCCAGCGTGCCGCTAACGAAGTGCCCGCGTCATTCCGGGAGTTTATTGACCAAGAAACGCTTGCTCGCATCAATGCGTATTCTGTGGATAAAAGCCGCTTCTCAGGCCTCACGAAGACTGCGATGGATCTCACGCTTCTAGTGGTAATCCTCACGGGCCTGCTGCCGATGGCGGACAGTTACTCCGTCAATCCTGAGATTCATTATATTTGGGCCGGATTAATCTTTTTTGTAACCGTGGGCATAGTATTATTCATTCTGGAATTGCCTATTGACTATTACGAGACGTTTATCATTGAAGAAAAATACGGATTTAACAAGTCTGACCTGAAGACGTGGGCCGCGGACAACCTCAAAAGCGGATTGTTGTCGATGATTTTTCTCGTTTGCGTTATGGCCCCGCTACTGTGGACAATAGAGCTGTCACCAAACTATTGGTGGTTATGGGGCTTTATCATTGTGGCCGTTATCCAGTTCGTTGTTGTGGTGATCTATCCGGTCCTGATCGCCCCGTTATTCAACAAATTTGAACCACTTGAAGACCGGGACCTGGTCCGCGAGGTGGAAACGCTGGTGAAAAGTGTGGGGATGAAGACCGGCGGCATATTCAAAATGGATGCAGGTCGGAGGAGCACTCATTCAAACGCTTATTTCACGGGCTTCGGCAAGACCAAGCGCATAGTGCTCTTTGATACGCTTATCGACCGTCATTCTCATGATGAAATCCTCGCGGTGCTGGCCCACGAACTGGGCCATTTCAAGCTCAAGCATGTCTGGAAGTTTTTCGCGGCCGGCCAATTCACCATGCTTGTGGGACTCTACGGCACGCACCTCATGCTCAACTGGGATCTTTTGTACCGGACTTTCCAACTCCAACCGTCGCAATCATATATCGCACTCTTTCTCATCAGTATATTCTGGCTCAAAATCGGTTTCTTCCTGAAGCCCTTCTATGCAGGCTGGTCCAGACGCTTTGAGAAACAGGCGGACGCTTTTGCGGCCAAGCTTCAAGAGAATCCGCAACCGCTGGCCTTGGCTCTAAAGAAGATGGGAGCGCATAATCTTTCTAATTTGACTCCTCACCCGTTTTATGCATGGTTCTATTATTCCCATCCACCTTTGCCGGAGAGGGTTGCCTTATTGGAAGATCAAGTCTATCGCTAAACTCGGCTCACCGACCGGCTAGATGCTGGTCCTACTGCGAGAGGTCAAACAACCATGGAAGCCTGGTGGCAAGGACTTTCAACGTTGACTCAGGTGTTCTTTCTTGGAGCGGTCTTTTTCTCAATAATCTTTGCTGGCCAACTGATCTCCATGTTATTTGGGATCGGGCACTTCCACGGTCACCTCGACCATGTTGGAGGCGGGCACCATGTGGACTTAGCCTCAGGGGCCGGCCACCACGCGCACATAGCTCATCATCACGGGTCTCACGGAAGCGATAAATCCGGGTTTACCTTCGTGTCGATTCGCTCGCTAATAGCCTTCGGTACGCTATTCTGTTGGGCAGGGACGCTCTACTTGATGGGGGGCACCAGTGCGGCCTGGGCAATAGGATTCAGCTTAATTTGGGGCCTGGTCGGGATGTTCGTTGTTTCTTACCTGATGTACAGGCTGCTTGGCCTTGAAGAAATCGGCAATGTTGATATTGCCACCGCACTGTTTGAAGAAGGCACTGTATACATTGGTGTTCCTTCGGATGGTGTCGGCCAGGTGCGAGTTAAGGTCAGCGGGATGATAAACTATGTCAAAGCCAGGTCCAAGACAGGTGAATCGGTGACTCGAGGAACAAAAGTGCGAGTTGTGGGAATCTGTGGCAAAAATATTGTCGAGATCGAACCAATAGAAAATCTAAAAGGAGATTAGCATGACGACAGCGATCGTCTTAACGGTAATCCTGGCCCTTTTTATGGGTGTGATTCTTCAGATGTTCCTTTCTAGATTCAAGCGTTGCCCATCAAACAAGATTCTTGTGATCTATGGAAAAACCGGACAAGGCGTCGCCAAATGCGTTCACGGAGGAGCGGCTTTCGTCTGGCCGGTCATCCAGTCATACGATTGGATCGACCTAGACCCCTTCGACATCCCCTTGGAGCTAACCAGCGCCCTGTCGCATGAAAATATCCGCGTATCGGTTCCCACCACCGTCACAGCGGCAGTCAGTACCGAAGACGGAGTTATGCAAAACGCCGCAATCCGCCTTCTAGGCCGAAGCAGAGAGGAAGTTCAGAGGCTGGCCCAGGACATCATCCTCGGCCAGATGCGGGCGGTTATGGCAACCATGCGAATTGAGGAAATTAACCGGGATCGGATATCATTCATGGCCAAGGTGAATGAGGCCGTGGCGGTTGAAATTGAAAAAATCGGTCTTGCGGTTATAAACGTCAACATCAAGGATGTAGAGGATGAAAGCGGGTACATCATGGCGCTGGGCCGAAAGGCCGCGGCAGAGGCTATCAACCAGGCCATGATTGACGTGGCCGAACAAGAAAGAGTCGGAAAAAGCGGAGTAGCCGAACGAGAACGTGATCAGCGGCGAGCAGTGGCGGCAGCTAACGCAGCGGCAGCGGTAGGAGAGGCTGAAGCGGAACGGGATCGGCGCAGTGCTGTCGCGGCGGCTAATGCAACGGCGGCCGTGGGAGAGGCACAGGCAGAACGTGACCGCAGGCAGCAGACCTCTCTGCTCGACGCTCAGGCAGTAGAGACCGAAACTACGGCAAACGCAAATAAAGCAGGCTTCCACGCGAGTCAGAAGGTGGCTGAAGAAGAGGCCAGAGGAAAGAGCCAGACGGCTGCAATGAAGGCTGACGGGACAATACGAGTAGCCCAGGAAGAAGCCCAAAAGCTTGCCGAGGAGGCTCGCGCCCATCGAGAGCAGGCGCGCCTTAATGCTGAAGTAGTCGTACCGGCACAGGCTGCCAAAGAAAAGGCTGTAGTAGAAGCGGAAGCGGAGCGACAAAAGAGGATACTGATCGCCGGGGGCGAGGCCGAAGCGGTAATGCTCAAAATGCAGGCCGAGGCCAAGGGGCAGCAAGCTATTCTTGATGGAAAAGCCGCGGGTTACAAGTCTCTTGTGGCGGCTTGCGCTCAGGAGCCCTCCCTCACCGCGGGGTTCCTCCTCATCGAAAAGTTGGTAGACGTGGCACGGATCCAGACGGAAGCCGTAAAGAACCTGCCGATAGAGAAAATCATTGTCTGGGATGGCGGTGGAGAAGGCGGCATGTCCAACCTGGGCCAGCGCATAATGGGCGCGCTCCCCCCATGCACGAGTTGGCTAAGATGTCGGGTCTGGAATTGCCGGAATTTCTGGGTAGAATCACACCCAAGAAGGAAAGCGCCTCCAAGGAATCGTCTTCGGCCCCGCAGGAGAAAAAAGGTTGATTGGCCGGCGCAAGATCATGTTGCCGTCAAATAGGAGAAACGTATGTCCCTAAACGAGAAAGTGGTCAAAATTTTTGAGTATGCGCTTAATCAAGAAAAGACCGGTATGAGTTTTTTTCAACTTTCTCTACAGCGTTTGGCAGTGGGCGCGGCTGTCACGGCTTTCGAAACGTTGATTCAGGAAGAACAGAAGCACATTGACTTTATAACCAGGATTATCAACGACCTGAAGGCGGATCGAGAAATCGAACTCTCGGCCATGAAAGATGTGATCATAGAGCCCACGAATTATTTCGATGACCGCGCGCGGTCGGAATTCCTGGAAAAGTGTGTTGAAGGCTCCATGGTGCCCGATGTCACGGTTTTCAACATGGCCTGGCTCATTGAGAAGGACCTCAGCGAATATTACGCGAAGATGGCCGAACAGACCCAAGGGAAAGCGAAACAAGCGCTCACCATGCTCTCAAATTGGGAGAAGGAGCACGAACGGTTTTTTCGCGAATATCGCGACAAACTCTCTGATGTCTATGCCAACATGCCTTGGGGCGGGTAATGCTCGCTGGATCACCGCAGAGTTCGCGGAGATCGCAGAGAATTCATCCCGTCTCTCTGGATACCGATCCCTGGCTTGTAGGGGCGGTCCCGCGTCTCGCGGGACCGCCCCTACAAGCCAGCCGCTCGCCGCAAGGACCGTTAGGCTTCTCTGCGAACTCTGCGACCTCCGCGGTGAACGATTCTGATGGAGAGCTGCCGTGACCCAATCCATTCTGGAATACCATGGCCGAACAGCCTATGATCGACACGGCATGTCGAGTCACGGGCTCGATTGGGGAAATCAGCCGGACGTGTTCAAAACCTATCCGGGCCTGGAAACGATCTCTCTGCCCGAACCGACTGTCTTGCCCACCGACAACTTTTCCGTGCTCGTCGAACGTGACCTTACTGATTCGCCGGCCCCTGAGGTGGACCATGATTGCCTCGCGCTGATACTTCGGCTCACCCACTCTTTGACTGCGAAGGCCCGGTATGGAGGCACTGATTTCTATTATCGCAGCGTGGCTTCCGCTGGAGCACTCTATCCTTTCGAGCTGTACGTGGGCCTATCGAACGTAGTGGGACTCGATAAGGGCCTTTACCACCACAGTGTTGCAAACCAGGAGCTGACCCTCCTTCGGCCGGGCAACGTTAACTTCGCCCTCGCGGGTGCCGTGAAAACCAGACGGGATGCGCCCCCTACCCTGGTCTTTTTCCTTACTTCCATATTCTATCGAAGCTCCTGGAAATATCGCGATCGCGCGTATCGGTATCATCTGCTCGATACGGGCCATTTGGCCGAAAACCTGACTCTGGCTCTCACGGCTGTCGCGCGTCCCGTTTGAGGTTCATTACGACTTTGCGGATGAGTCCGTTAACAACCTACTGGGAGTGGACCCGACACGTGAGGCATGCCTGGCCGTGGTCTGCGCATGGGGCAAGAGCAGCGGGCCCAGTGAGTCGGTGGACTTAGCGAAGCCCGAAAGCGACTTGGCCGCGGCAAGTCGTGTTGCAGTCCGGGAGGTCGATTATCCCTTTATTCGCGAAATTCACTCAGCCTCTTCTTTCGTGATCGAACCTCGACGCAGGACCGCCTCATATCCACGAAAATCTGGGCCCCGTTCCCGGAGAAGAACGTAAAATCAGCCGACTCAAAAAATGGCCGGATGTCATGAGCTACGCTGAGGCGGTCTTAAAAAGACGCTCCATGCGCAACTTTGTGCGAGAGGAGTTGGCCGCGGACTGCATGGCAGCCCTTTTGACAAGCCTCTGCTCTGACATCGGGGCCCAGGGTCACTCGAAGCCGACGGGGTCTGACGTGGTCTCGTGTGGGACTCCTTGCCGGAAACGTAGAGGCGCTCGATGCGGGCTTCTATTTGCTGGACCGGCAGAATGAGTCAATAAGCCCGGTATGTCGGGGCCACATGATGGATCGCATGGCTCATATCTGTCTCGACCAGTCCTGGCTGGCCAATTGTGCAGTCCATTTCTTGTTCCTTACCAATTTTGAACTTCTCAAACAGAACCGTGGTTTGCGCGGTTACCGCCACGCAATGCTTTCCGCGGGCCGACTTGGCCAACGTATCTACGTCGCAGCGACTTCCATGCGGCTGGGGTGTTGCGGAATCGGAGCGTTTTATGATGGTGAGGCGGTTGAATTGCTCGGGTTGAATGGCCAATCGAAGCTTTTGTACCTTGTGGCTGTTGGTCCCGTAAAGAAATGGTCCGCGAAATAGAGAGGAGGTCGTAATGGTGCTCGAAACCTTGAAGAAACTCTTCACGCCGGTGGAGGCTCTGGATGCCGATCAGGTCAGAGCTTATATAGCCGAGCACAAAGAGGGGACGTTCACTTTGCTGGACGTTCGGCAACCCGGAGAATATGAAGAGGCCCACATTCCGGGAGCCAAGCTGATCCCAATCGCTCAACTGCCTAATCGCATGCAAGAGCTTGATCCTGATAAGCCCGTCATTGCGTACTGAGCGATCGGCGGGCGGAGCCGAGTTGCGGCTCAATTGCTGTCAGGGCGTGGCTTCAAGGAGGTCTACAATCTCTCGGGCGGAATTATGGGTTGGAATGGCCTGAAAGCTGAAGGGCCGGTGGAATTGAATCTGGATATGATAAGTGGCGATGAGACCCCGGCAGGCATCATCAAGTTAGCCTATGGCATGGAACAGAGCTTGGCTGATTTTTATCGTACTGTGAAAACAAGAACTCAGGATAATGAACTCGCTCGGCTGCTGGAAATGTTGATCACTGTTGAGGACAAACATAAGCAATACCTGCTGGAGCTGTACAAATCTCTGGAGCTTTCTGGAATCACCCCCGAGACCTTCGAGGCTGATGTGTCGTCTACGGTCATGGAGGGCGGATTTGATAGCGATGAGTTCATCAAACAAAACGAGAAATTCCTGAACGACGTGCCCTCGTTGCTGGACTTGTCCATGATGCTGGAAACTCAAGCCCTGGACCTCTATCTCCGCTTCGCAGACAAGAGCGATAACCAACAAACTAAGGACGTCCTGCACCGCATAGGCGATGAGGAGAAAGGCCATTTGGCCGCGCTCGGCAAGCTGCGTGATAAGAAGACGTAAGTCTAGCCTACCGCGTACGTAGGGCGACCCGTGGCCGCCATTGCCTTTGGGCGTCTCGGCGGGCACGGCCCGTCCTACCTGACTGGTGGGACCGGCATCCTGCCTGTCTCTTTTGGACCGGCAAGATGCCGGCCCTACTCCTCGTTGTCTGCTACAGATAGCTGTTGATTGCTCCTCCAGTGTGAATCCCCAACCGTGGACCTATTGAATTAGACCGGAGCGTGCCTTATCTTTAGTGAGACAGAGATGAGAGGCGCGTTCGAGTAGCTTAGGGGCTGCCGGAGCTATTAATCGCATCCAGGAGGGACTTTTCATCAGCTCTGTCAAACAAACTGCCGGAACGTGTGGTCCTTAGAAAGGAAGTGAGATGGATCGCTATGAATATGACGTCACCACTCATGCTGCCGACACCTTTAGCCGGCTGATTTATTTTTGCTCGGAACAGGGTAGCTGCACCCTGGAAGAGGTTCCTGCTGAGGAGCCTCAAATACTGGTGGACCTACTCAATGAGCGCGGCGTCGAAGGATGGGAACTCATACAGCTATTATTCGGAAAAGATGGGCTCATGGCCTGCTGGAAACGTAGGGTCGGCGCACCAGGCTCATTTTAAGGTAGGCAGCCCTTGACGCTATATTAATATGTTTATATATATATTCTCGGCATTGAATGAGATCCCGCTTAAAGGAGAATTCTGTGAAAACAAAAGTAGCACGGTTTATCGCTGCCTTTGTCATAGCGCCGCTTTTCCCGCTGTGCTACGGGCAAGCGAATCATGTTGATAATCGCTTAGTATGAAACGCGGGAAATACCCATTTAATCAATCCTCACCATAAACTCTTGTGGGCCCAAAACTCCCACTCTGAAACAGCAAGGAATTGATCAATGAAAACTACCGTTAAAATCAAAGGAATGTCCTGCAATCATTGTGTTATGGCTGTAACCAAGGCATTGAACCAGATTGATGGCATAAGTGACGTACAAGTAGATCTCGAAAAAGGCGAGGCGACTTTAGATCACGGAACATCCGTGGATATGGCCCGAATAAAGCAAGAGATTGAGAAGGCAGGTTATGAATTTGGCTAAAGAAACCATTCAGATCCAGGGCATGAGCTGCGCGGCATGCGTCCGCAGAGTGGAAAAGGGCTTGGGTACCCTGGAAGGTGTTAATAGCGCTTCGGTCAATTTTGCCACTGAAAGAGCCTCCGTCGAATATGACCCCGACGCTGTCACTCCGTCTGCCCTGAAAGCCAAGGTCAAGGAACTCGGGTACGATGTTGTCGAGACTCAAGCCGGTCAAGACGGAAAACTCCAGAAGACCACCGTTTCGATTGGTGGAATGACCTGCGCGGCCTGCGTGCGTCGAGTGGAAGCAGCGCTCAATGCCTTGCCCGGCGTAAAAGACGCATCCGTGAATCTGGCCACTTCCAGAGGTACTCTGATTCATGACGCGGACCTCTTCAATGTTTCGCAGTTGGAAAAAGCCGTGGATGATGTCGGCTATCAATTCCTTGGGATTGTTGGAGAAACTGAAACCGATCCTATTGAAGCTGCCCGCCGGCATGAGATGACCGAGCTAAAATTGAAGCTTGTTGTGGGCATTGTTTTAAGCATCCTTATTCATGTGGGATCGACCCCCCATTTCTTCCCGGTTCTCGAATCGATTCCTCATCATCTCCTTCTCTTGGCCCTCCTCGTCATGACTACCCCGGTGGTCTTCTGGGTGGGGAGCCGTTTTTTCATCGGGGCATACAAGGCGGCCCGACAGCGAACTACTGACATGAACACCCTCGTAGCTGTCGGCGCCCTATCGGCATACCTGTACTCTATCCTGGTGACATTCTTTCCCAAGTTTTTTGAGTCTGCCGGCATTACGCCCCACGTCTACTATGACGGGGCCGCGATGATCATCACGCTCATTCTTCTCGGAAGGTTCCTTGAAGCCAGAGCCAAAGGGAAAACATCAGCGGCAATCAAGAGGTTGATGGGGTTGAAACCGAAGACCGCCCGCGTGATCAAAGACGGCCGAGAGATGGATATCCCCATCGAGCTTGTCACAACCGGAGACGTGATCCTTGTGAGACCGGGGGAAAAGATTCCTACGGATGGGGTCGTGCTTTCGGGAGTGTCCGCGATAGACGAGTCCATGTTGACAGGTGAAAGCATACCCGTGGGCAAGGAAGTTGGGAGTGAGGTGTTTGGGGCCACGATTAACAAGACCGGGAGCTTCACCTTCCGGGCCACTAAGGTGGGAGCCGAAACCGCGCTTGCTCAGATCATCCGGCTGGTGGAAGAGGCTCAGGGATCAAAGGCGCCCATACAGCGAGTTGCAGATAGAGTGGCCTCGATCTTTGTGCCTGTCGTCTTCTGCATCGCGATTTTGACGTTCGTGATCTGGTATGTTTTCGTGCCCGAACCGATTTTCAGCCGGGCCCTGTTGAATTTCGTTTCAGTATTGATCATCGCGTGTCCGTGTGCCATGGGATTGGCCACACCGACGGCAGTAATGGTGGGCACAGGAATAGGAGCTGAGAAGGGCATCTTGATCAAGGGTGGCGAAAGCCTGGAGAAGGCTTACAAACTCACTACTGTAGTCTTTGACAAGACCGGGACGCTGACCATAGGCGAGCCCGCGGTGACGGAGATCGTACCGGCGGACGGGGTGCGACCTGAAGAATTGCTGAAAGTCGCTCTTTCCATTGAGGCTGTGTCTGAGCATCCGCTGGCGCAAGCCATTGTTGAAAAAGGGCGCTCGCAAGGATTGGAGACCCTGCCTCTGGAAAATTTCGAAGCCTTATCAGGACTCGGGGTAAGGGCGTTTGTCGGCGGGAAAAAGGTCCTGCTAGGAAACATGCGGCTCATGGAGCAGCATGGAATGCACATGAACGGCCTGGACGTGCAAGCAGCCAAATTGCTCGAACAGGGAAAGACCTCTGTTTTTGTAGCCGAGGAAGGCCAGGTCATGGGCCTCATCGGTCTCTCGGACACTCCCCGGGAATCTGCTCGTGCAGCGGTTGAAGCCCTGAAAAATATGGGCCTTAAGGTCATGATGATCACGGGAGATAACCGAAAGACGGCCGGAGCCATTGCCCAGGCGGTGGGGATAGATGAAATCCTGGCCGAAGTGCTCCCCGGTGACAAGGCTGCTGAGATAAGCAGACTTCAAAAGGACGGACAAGTCGTAGCCATGGTGGGCGACGGCATAAATGACGCGCCGGCGCTGACGGCTGCGGATATCGGCATTGCGCTGGGAGCGGGGACGGACGTGGCTATGGAAGCGGGCGACATCACCCTGATCCAGAATGACTTGCGGCTCGTCCCTTCCGCAATCAAGCTCTCTTTTCAGACAATGAAGGTTATCAAGCAGAACCTGTTTTGGGCCTTTTTCTACAATTCACTAGGAATACCGATTGCCGCCGGAGTTCTCTATCCCTTCTTCGGAATTCTGTTGAACCCGGTGTTCGCTGCGGCCGCAATGGCACTAAGCTCAGTTTCGGTGATAAGCAATTCCCTGCGACTTAGGTGGTCCGCGGCGGTAGACTGAGGAACGTCTACCGCCGTATCCTTACTCACATGTCGTCGTCTTCGTCATCCGGCCACTCCAAAAAGGGCTTCTCCTGATCCACCATTGCGTTGACCATGAGTTCCACGAGCCCGGTGTACCAGATGCCGGTCTTCTCGAAGACCTCATAGTATTCGAAAAGATTTCGGATCTGGCCCTTGCAGTTGGAGCACGGTGCGCAAACCATCTTGCGAACGGATGGATCCATCTCGCCTTGGAAGGCGTTCAGGACCTGCGTGAGCTTTTTCCTTCCCGATATCATTCGCCTCCAATCCGGAAAATTCCCCGACTCCATGATGGCGAATCCGGACCCACCTCCGCAACAGTAGTTATTCCACGCCATGCGGCGTCATTTCTCGGAAGCGCCCCGGAGGAAAGATCGCGTTAAGGACATTTCTCTGAGGCTTAACGATTCCCATGATTCGCACGACATTGCACGGGTCGTGAAGAGTAACCGGAAAGTCGTTTTTGTTCGGGTCAAACTTTATCTTTCCGCTTTTTACTATGTCCCAGAGCAAGGTGTACGAACTCTCGCGAGGTATGAGCTGCTCGCCGGGCAGAAGGCGGTCTGCGACAACAGTAAGGGCCTTGTGAGCGTGTCCGCATTCGCCGATGACGATCTTTTTCACACCGAGGTCTCTGGCCACCTCAAGATGCTTCAACGCCACCCTGGCAAACTGGACATCATCGTACCAGAGCCCGTAGTTCACCGCGTCGTAGCCAAGCAGGTCGGTGGAAAGCGTATAGTTGATCCCCGCAGCATCGAAGAGGATGGCAAAGGCCATGGGATTTTCAGGCCATGCCATGAATTCGCCTGCATTGTGCAGGAGGAGTATGTCCGCGCCCTTCTTGTTTATCGGGATCTTGATCTTCTTTCCGGTCTTTTCTTCGATGTCGTCTTCAAGATACTCGATGATATCTTCAACAGCCGCCTTGATCATGCCCGTGCTGGAGCCGAATTTCAGGTGCTTCACCGAACCCTTTTCGTGGATCTCGGCAGCAGCTATGCCAAGCTCCTGGCTGAAGATCTTCCTCAGCTCGTGCGTGATCAGCATGTTGTCTACCCCGATGGGGCACACCTGAGTACAGCGGCGGCACATTGAGCACCGATAGGCCAATTCGGCAAGTCGAGCGATGGTTTCCCAATTCAGATCAATGTCATGTCCCCTGAAGCCGGCAAGGAGCTTCCCTCCCGTCGAGAGATATTTTTTGCCGATTTTCCTCAGAACCTCGGCCCGAAAGATCGGCCTGTATATGTCTTTCTTGCCGCTCATCTCGTAAATAGGGCAGGCGTCAGCGCAGGTCTGGCACTTGGCGCAGTATTCCAGGGAGAGTGAAAGCGGCTGAAGGAACGCCCAGTTGTCCTCTTTGCTCAGCAGTTTTCGAAAGCCCTCGAGGAAGGCTTCCACAAGCCTTTGTTCTTCCTCCGGGGTTTCCGGCCTAGGAAGATTGAGAGCGCTGACCCCGTCCAGCGAATGCTCCCAACGCTGCTTCTGGTCATCGGTGAGTTCGGTGATAGGCTTTTCTTCGAAGTCCTGGTATGGGGGAGGGAGGGGCGGCAGTTCCTCTACCTTAATCTTCTCTAGCTGTTCGGCTTTCTTAGATATTTCCTGAGGTTTCATCTAACGTCCTCCCATTTCTTCACTTCGTCCTTCTGCCACGGATTCGATGTCGCAACATCGGCCCAGTTTTTCTTTCCGCCTTCAGCCCCCACGTGAGGGGCCGACCAGGTCACCGGATAAGCAAGATACTTCTTAATTTTTGAGTCCATCCCGGCATCGCCGACATTCGGGTTGTCATCCCACTTGACTTTGTCCCACATGAAATACTTGGAGACCATGTGTGTCATGTGGGTGAATGGAAAGTACGCCCAAAAACCTATGAAAAGGAGAAGGTTGAGGACATGAATTCCGCTCATCGCCTTGGCCATAGGCTTGAACGTGATGAGGCTCACCAGATATTCACGTGAAACCACAAATCCGGGATCCTTAAGCCATACCAGGAAGCCCGTGACAAAAATCGCTCCCAACCAGAGCAGATTCATGAAATCAATGCCCGCGGTGACATCGATCATGTCAGGGTCGGTCATTCGTTTGATGACTAGTCCGACCACGCCGATTGTTCCGAGTACGTATCCTATAATCGCAAGGACAGTTGTCAGTGACTGCACAAGGCTTGCCAGCGCGGAAGCTTCGGGAGTCAGGTGGGCGATTTGGAGAAGCGCTCCTAATGCGAGAAAAACCAAGCCGCCGATGCTAAGGTAGAGCCCCATGTGAAACGGAAAGGACCAGTACCACAGCGGGCGGTTATCCTCATAAAGGGCGCGTATAAAAAGGATCTCAGGCACCATGAATTTGTACTGTGCCATGTGGTTCTTGTGTCTTTCCTTGGTCCAGTGGTCTAGGTCTTCGTAAAAGGAGCCTCCGTAAGCTTTGCCCTCGTGGGGAACGGGGTACAGTTCCCAGCGGACATGCATGGGCATGGTGGCATACTTGATTAACTTGACGGCAAACGCCACGACAAATACCACGCCGCTGGCATACGTCAACAGTTTAAGGACGTCCATCTCGCTGCTCCTTTCGGAATATTCTTGATTATGTGCTACCGTGCGATGGGGAAAAATACCATCTATCTTCTACCACGTTCCCAAAAATTATTCTAGAGTTTTGCTCCCTCTGTTGTCTTGCTTTTCTACGCCCCAAAGCAGTGTTTTGCCTTTGTTATGTGCGCGCACGTTCACGCACCCTGGGCTGTACTGAAGCAGAAAAAATAGGCGGTTTTCCTGAAGAGGTTTAGCCGCTTCTATCAACCACGCAGAAACCGATGAGGAGAGAAGACACGAGAGTGAAGCGGGCTCTTAATGCCACTTCGCTTTCAAGCGAGTATTATTTCATCGGAGCGGTTGGTGCCGTTTCGGGCTATCCGCGTGCAAGAATGGCCAGATCGCAAAGGTGAGGCAGCTTCTACATGGTGCCACGGATGTTTGAGGCATTTTCATAGTTCGTCGTGGCGCACCACGCTAAGGGAGTCTGCACTAAAGCACATCGTAGAAGACAGAGGCTGCGGATTCTTAAACAGTCAAACTCCTCGAGGAGAGGATTCCAAGGGGATGAGAGGCAGGTGTTAGTAGGATAAGGACCAAGGTATTTTTTTCTGGAGACAACTGTGTCGCTAAAGTTCTACCCATCGCGGGAAATATTGCGGCTCCAGAACGACTTCAAAACTCGCCTGCTTGTTGCTCGTTCTTTTCCCTTTCCCATTCCGTATCATCGTACTCTTCCGAGGCTGCTTCCTCCTCAGTTATTGCAGGTAGTGGTTCGTCAGCAAAATCAGCCCTGAAGAATCTCGCAACCCACTCCTGCCCCCACGGGTCTTCTTCGAGAAAGTAGCGAAGTTCTTTGACGCCCTTCAGGTTATGGAATTCCACCCATCCGTCCCGATCGTTCATGAGTGTCAGTTCCTCTGGGTTGTCATCCGACCAGTCGATGAAATAAGGCGAATGGGAACTCATCAACACCTGTTTTCCGGGATTGGCCTCGGCGAAACGGTGCATAAGCCCATAAAGAACCCTGAGCCTGTTGGGATTGAGATACGTTTCCGGCTCCTCAATAAAGAAAATGCGAGGCTGATCAGGAAGGTTGAACAATGTGCAAAGAGCCAAAAACACGAGGAACCCGTCCGACAGTTGCGGTCCCACAAAGTAGCCGGACTTGCTCTCCTCCTCGACTCCGATGCCCACCTGATGCGGATCTCCCAAGTGTGGAGTAAAGATCCGGCGGATTCCGGGAACGCTGCGCTTTACTTCCTGAACAATCCTCTGAAAGTTTACTGGATGATTTCTCTCCAGGTGGTGTATTACCGCGGCCAGATTTTCGCCTGTGTGGTCCAGGAGGTAGGAATCCTGCACTGCCGCCGGTTTTTTGATCAAGTCAGGAATGAAGCGGTACCTCTTGATCTTGGAAAGGTATTGGGCGACAGATCGAATTCGCTTTTCCGAGTCGTTCCACGCGTGACCTTTCCTCATCTGGGCCATCTTGGATTCCCTGGCTTTCACATCTCCAATGGTGAAAAGAATATCTCCCTGGACTTCCTGAAGGGTTTCTTCTTTGATGAGGTATTCGTTGCGCCGGATTTCAGTGAAGATGAGCGTGTAATTATAGTTCATCCCTTCCACTTCCAAGGTTGCCTCGAAATGGAGATCTAGGTCCTGCGGATTCGGATCGCCTTTTTCCCTGCGGCTCAGCGTCTGGCGGAATGTGAATGGCCCCGGGCCGAAAGCGCTGCTGAAGGGTCCGGAAGACAGGAAACTTATCATCAGTAGGAAATTGCCAAGATTCGATTTTCCGGTCCCGTTAGGCCCTATGAAAATGTTCAGCGGCTTAACGTCAAATTCAGCATCCCGGAAGTTCTTGAAATTCTTGATACGGATGCTCTTTATCATGTCCCCAATTCTCCCTTCTTACTAATATATCCATGCCATTCAAGAGCGGTCTGACTTTCTTCTTGAGAATGGAACACGTCCTGAAACCGCCACTCGGAGCGACGCGCCCACAGCGAGAAAAGACTCCTTCACCGCCTGCCGGCACTGGATATCACTGCACTCTACAAGCCATTCATCCCATTCCGGCGGTCTAGGACCTTTGCATTTCACATTTGGAGGCTTAGAACTGCTTTCTGCCTATTTTTCGTCCCCCTTAATACAATCGATCACGCACAATCGGTCTCGGCGCGTTTGCATTTCAAGAAGAGCGCTCAGCGAATCCGCCGAAGACCACCCTCAGGTGCAATTGACGCTAAGATGAAGCGGTACCTCTCCGCAAGGAACCAACTTATTTCTCGTCCAGAGGGGCTGAAATCCAACTCATCATTGACCGGAGACGCTCACCCACAGCCTCAATGGGATGCTCGGTCCCCAGTCGTTCCAGGGCCTTGAACCCAGGCCGTCCCGCCAGATTTTCCAGGATCCACTCGCGAGCAAATTCCCCAGAGCGAATCTCGGCCAAAATCTTTTTCATCTCCATTCTGGTGCGATCATCAATGATGCGCGGTCCTCGCGTCATATCTCCATATTCAGCCGTATTGCTCACCGAATATCGCATTCGTCCTATGCCACCCTCATAGATGAGGTCTACAATGAGTTTAAGCTCGTGAAGGCATTCAAAATAGGCTATTTCGGGTTGATACCCGGCCTCGACCAAGGTCTCGAAACCGGCCTGAATCAAGGCTGTTACGCCACCGCACAAGACCGCCTGCTCACCGAAAAGGTCGGTCTCGGTCTCTTCTGCAAAGGTCGTCTCGATCACGCCAGCCCTTGTGGAGCCCAGTGCGCGAGCGTAAGCCATCCCGATTTTCCTGCACTCCCCTTCGGCATCCTGATGCACGGCCAGCAAAGCAGGAACGCCGAATCCCGTCTTATACATACGCCGGACCAGATGTCCCGGCCCTTTTGGGGCCACCATGAAAACATCCGTGTCTGCGGGGGGAGCAATCTGCCCGAAATGGATGTTGAACCCATGAGCAAACGCGAGGGTTTTGGCCTTATTCAAGAAAGGTCCTATTTTTTCTCTATAAAGCGCGGCCTGTAGCTCATCGGGGACGAGAATCATTATCACGTCGGCAAGTTGAGTTGCTTCATCCACCGCCATGACTTCCAGTCCGTCTTGGCCTACCTTGTCCCATCGGCGGCTCTGACGATGGAGCCCCACCACCACCTTCACGCCGGAATCCTTAAGATTCAAGGCATGAGCATGACCCTGGCTGCCGTAACCAATAACGGCCACAGTTTTGCCTGCCAGGGCCGCAGGGTCTGCGTCCCGGTCATAGAATATCGTTGTCAAATTTTCTCCTTAAAGGTCGAGGTTGAGTCCGCTTCATAATTAGCGACCGGATTGTATCAAAAACGCGGTTCATCTTCAAGAAATGCCTATCAATTTTTTCCAACACTCCGCGGCTCTGCGCGCAATCGACGAGCTTCGCGGCTTCTCCAGGAGGAGACTCATACCTTCTTAATTTCACTTGAGGGCGGCTACCTCTGCGTCGACTCCGGAAGAGCGGCGTCCTAATTTGTCTTCCTTGAAAACATGCCTGGGGGTCTCCAAAAGGACCGTGTTGTCCGGTGGAACTGACGAGGTGAGCCACACATTGCCGCCTATTACGCAGCGGGCCCCTATAACTGTTTCTCCTCCAAGTATAGTAGCCTGGGCGTATATGGTTACATCATCTTCAATTGTCGGATGCCGTTTGCGGCCTCTTAGATAATTCCCGCCTTCGGATCCTCGGGGTACAGACAGCGCCCCCAGCGTTACTCCCTGGTAGATACGGACACGATCCCCAATATCTGTTGTTTCGCCGACAACTACCCCGGTTCCGTGATCGATGAAAAAATCCGAACCGATCCTGGCGCCGGGATGAATGTCTATACCTGTGCGCGAATGCGCGTGCTCCGTCATGATGCGCGGCATCAGAGGAATGTCACGAATAAAAAGTTCGTGTGCCACCCTGTAGACAAAGATCGTGTAGAGGCCAGGATAACAAAACACGATCTCATCAAGGCTCTTCGACGCAGGATCGCCGTCGTAGTGAGCGCGAACGTCTCGAGCTAGTTTGCACCGTAACTCCGGTATCTTTTCTACGAATATTACGGCTTCGTCTCTCCCTTTCTGTATGCATTGAACACAAAGACTGTCCATACGTCGGCACTCGTGGCGAATACTCCTGGAGATTTGCGCAGCAAGCCGATCGTACAGAATCATCATTTCGTTACCCAGGTGGTATTCAAGAGTCGAATGGGACAACTCCTGCCGTCCGAAAAAGCCTGGGAAGAGAACATCTTGAAGCAAGTCGAGGATACGGATAATTTCATCCTTGGAGGGGATTAACGCGGCTCCTACATTATCGACGGTTTGCTCATCGGCACATGACTGTACTGTCGCGGCGATTGCAGCCTTCAGTCGGTCGTCCTGTACCGGAGCAAGAACGTCTTCTTCAAATTCACAAACAATCTTTCCATGCGCTGCGGGATCAACTTGCTTAGTCATTGTCGGCCGCGCTCCTTATCATAGGGTCTCCGTGCCTCCAGGCTCATCGGACATCAACTTACTAGTCTATATGATAGCACGTTATACGCGGTAAGGGTTGGGTTTCATTGCACGAGCCAGATCCTCATGCTCCCTGGACATCATTTGTCCGCGGACCCTTTGATCGCATAGACCGGAGCACTGATCGATTCAGAGCGGCAAACCGGGCATCGGCTGGGAGTGGTGAAGCGCTTGCGCTTCTTGAAAACAAAGCCGCAGTCAAGACAGCGCGCAGCATGGCAGATCAAACTAGCTCCGTTGCGTAAGGACCGCTCCACATGAGGAAGGTGCTCGTACACCTCTTTTTCGCGGATCCCGAGCAAGCGGGAAATGTCCCGTGCAGTCAACTCGCTTTCTCTAAGGATTTGCTGTAGCCTCTGACGTATGGTCAGGGAATTCGCCCTCGATGTCGGTCGGGATGAGACCTTTCGTTCTTGACAACTTGTTGCCTTTTCATGGAGGATAAACCTTTCAGCATGATCGCGGCAACGATTTTCCCGCTTAATCCATAAACCATTTCAGGGAGGCATTCATGGCCCAGAGATCTTTGAACAAGGTGCTGTTGCTCGGCAATCTGGGCAAAGACCCGGAGGTAAGGTATACTTCATCCGGGAGGGCCGTTGCGACTTTCACCCTCGCTACATCCCAGCAGTGGCGCGATCAGGATGGCAATGACCAAGAGAGAACAGAATGGCATAGGGTAGTCGCCTGGGGTCGTCTTGGTGAGGTCTGCGGAGAGTATCTGAGCAAGGGGAAGCAGGTATTCATCGAAGGGCGTATTCAAAGCCGGGAATGGGAAGACCAGGAAGGCAACAAGAGAACTACGGTCGAAGTCATAGCGAACGACATGATAATGTTGGGCGGGGGTAGCCCCTCCCAAAGCCGCAATTCCGGTGAAGGTCCCAAACGGCAGGCGCCCACTCAATCCCGTGGGACCGGGCAAGGCGGGAAACGAGAAGACGGCCGATTACAGCCACCGCCCCCGGAAGATGATATCCCCTTCTAGAGAATCGGTGCAATGGGTTTTGACACGAAGACCGAACCGTTCCTGACTATGAAGTGCATGCCTTTTCCGATGCCTGAGAATACAGATCACCCGGATTAGTATTGCTTTGCAGACCAAAGGAGGATCTATGCAACAGAGGGTTAGGTTCACGGCGGGAGTGGCCGCGTTGGCCGCAACGGTTTCCTTGCTGTATCTCATGCATTTTGGGTGCGGCCCATGTTTGGCCTTTAATGAGGCACCTGTGCTTGCACCAAGGGTCACGTCCGGAGAGCTTCCCCCGTCGACCAGCGGTTGCCCGCGTCACCGGTGGTTGTGACGCCTGTTGATAGACCGGGAACTTACGGAGGGGTCTGGCGACGCGCCTACACCGGGCTTTCCGATCTGGTGGGGGTTAGGCGAATCCTTTATGATCCGCTGGTCCGATGGAGTCCTGATCTCAAGGTTATCCCCAATTTGGCCGAAAAATGGGAGGTCGACGAGAAAGGCCGAGCCTTCACTTTTCATCTGGTCAAAGGTGTTCGGTGGTCTGACGGCGCGCCGTTTACTGCCGATGACATTATGTTTTACTTTGAAGACATACTTTTCAACAAAGAGTTGACCCCATCCATGCCCAAGTGGATTGCGCCGTCGGGGTCACAGCCCAAGGTGACCAAAATTGATGATTATACGTTCCGTATTGAGTTCGACCAGCCATATAGCATCTTTCTGGAGCAGTTGGCATGTCCCCAAGCTATGGCCCTGGTGACGAATCCGAAACATTATTTGAAGAAATTTCACAAGAAATACGCTAAACCCGAGGATCTGGAAGCCTTGATGAAGGGAAAAAAGACCACCACTTGGGTCAACATCTTTAGAGATCACTCAGACCTTCAGCACGGTCTTTTCGTGGACACGGACCTGCCTTCCATACTCGCCTGGACCATCAAAATCCCGGCGCCCGCCAAACGCTTCGTCCTTGAACGGAACCCTTATTACTGGAAGGTTGATACTGCCGGGAATCAGCTCCCGTATATCGATGCGATAGTTAATGATCTTCAGGCCGAGGCCCAGACGATTCTTCTCAAGGCCATCGCCGGCGAAATCGATTTCCAGGGACGCAACCTCGGAGGCATGCAGAATTCCGTACTGCTACGTGCGAGCGAAGCGCAGGGTAAGTACAGATTGGTACCCAAGACGGGGACGGCCTCCGTGGGAGTGCTGCTGGCGCCCAACCTGAACCACAAGGACCCGGTAATGAGAACCATCCTTTCCGATCCCAGGTTCCGCATCGCACTTTCTCACGCCCTGAACAGAAGCGAGATTAACAAGATAGTGTATCGGGGAAAAGGCGATCCACGACAAGCTGCGCCCCTGAAAGAATCCATCTACTATTCCCCTTCATACGAGAAGGCTTATTTGGAATATGAGCCGGCTAAGGCGGCATCCCTTCTGGATGAAATGGGCCTCAAGATCGGCCCGAACGGTAAGAGAATGCGGCCTGACGGCAAGCCTCTCCAGTTGTCCTTGGACGTTATGATAACTATTCAGACGTGGGTGGATACCGCTGAGATCGTGGCTTCAAACCTGAAAAGCCTCGCGATAGACACCGAAGTGAAGTCTGAAGCCATGGAGCTTTTCCGGCAGCGGACTCAAAGCGCGGAGCACGATATAGCCTTGTGGCCTGGTGACGGCGGACTAGAATGCCTGCTGGAACCTCGCTGGTACTTCCCGTATAGCGGCGAAAGCCTCAATGCCCCGCTGTACGGACAATGGTTCCAGAGTGGAGGAAAAAAAGGAGAAGAGCCCCCTCAGGTGATTAAGGAGATGATGGACACGTACAATCAAATTCTTCACACTACCTCTGAGGAAAAGAAGAAAGAACTGTTCCAAAAAATTATTGCCGCAAACGAAAAGAATCTATGGGTAATCGGCCTCGTTCACGACCCCCCGGACTATTACGTTGTGGCGAAGAATATGTACAATATCCCTGCAGACGGATTTTCAGAGTTGGACTTATCCCAACCCGGGTCCGATTCATCCGGAACAGTTTTTCTACGCGAAAGATGACAAAAAATAGCTGAGCAAGCGTTCCGGCCATAGGCGTTAAAACAAGGTTTTTTGCCGGCCGTGAGCCTTTTTGCACTACTGGGATCACCTCAAAGTCCCCCTATACTAAAGGGGGATTTAGAGGGATTTTCAACGGGTGAGTAAAATCCCGCTGCCCCCTTCAAAAAAGGGGGAGAATGCCAGTCCCCCAGCGCCGGAACTCTATCTTAGAGGAAAGCGATCATGCTCAGTTACATAATTCGTCGCCTCCTCATCATGATCCCGACCCTAGTGGCCATTTCAATAATATCTTTCGCCATAATTCAATTGCCGCCAGGAGATTTTCTCACCACCTACGTGGCCGAACGGAATGCCCGTGGCGAAACGGTAGATCCGACCGAAGTGGAATCACTGAGACAGCGTTTTGGGCTGGATCAGCCTATGTACATCCAATATCTGCGCTGGTCATGGAATTTTCTCCATGGCGATTTCGGTCATTCATTCGAATGGAACAGACCGGTTAGTTCACTGATAGCTGAGCGAATACCGTTGACCATTGTGATTTCCTTTTCCACCCTCCTATTCACCTGGCTGGTCTCGGTCCCCATTGGGATTTACTCTGCTGTTCGCCAGTATTCGTGGGTTGACTATCTCCTCACTTTCATAGGATTTATCGGGCTGGCGACACCAAGTTTCCTTTTTGCGCTTGTACTGCTCTGGTTTTCTTACGCGTATTTGGGAATGAGCATTGGCGGACTCTTTTCCCCTGAGTACCTGGAGGCGCCCTGGAGTTGGGCCAAAATCCTGGACCTTCTCAAGCACCTCTGGATACCGGTCATCATAGTGGGCACGGCCCATACGGCAAAATTCATCCGCATTATTCGGGGAAATCTTCTGGACGAACTCAAGAAGCCGTACGTTACTGCCGCGAGAGCCAAGGGTCTGTCAGAAACCCGCTTGATCCTGAAATATCCTGTTCGCGTGGCCATCAACCCTTTGGTCAGCACAATAGGCTGGACTCTGCCGGAACTCATTTCGGGGATCGCTATTACCGCGGTGGTCCTGAACCTTCCAACTTCAGGGCCTCTACTGCTTAGCGCTCTTCGGAGCCAAGACATGCAGCTTGCAGGCGGTTTCATAATGCTGCTCAGCTTTCTCACCGTCATTGGAACGCTTATTTCGGATATTCTCCTGGCCTGGGTGGACCCCAGGATTCGTTTCGGCGCACGTGAGGGAGTATGAACAAGGATCATAAGAAGGAGCAAAAGTATCTTGATGCCTCAACGCGGCAGTTGATATGGTGGCGATACAAGAAGCATGCTCTGGCTATGATCGGCCTATGGTTCATTGGTCTACTCTACTTCAGTGCCGCATGTTGCGAATTCCTCGCGCCGTATGCCCAAGACAGGCGTCATTTCGATTCCGTATACTCTTGTCCGTCTAAGATTAGAATCTTTGATCAAGAAGGTCGCCTCCGCAGGCCTTTCGTATACGGGATGGCACTTGACGTGGATGAGGTGACACAACAGATTTGCTACAAAGAGATTACAGAGCAGCGCCATCCCATTCGCCTGTTCGTAACAGGCGATGCATACGATTTTTGGGGTCTTTGGAGGAGTAAGCTGCATTTATTTGGGGTGGATTCTCCCGGCAAGATCTTCCTGTTCGGGACCGATAGGATGGGACGGGACATGTTCTCCCGGTGCCTTTACGGCAGTAGGATTTCCCTGTCCATAGGCATGCTGGGAGTATTCTTGAGTCTGGTACTAGGGCTAATTTTAGGCGGAATTTCTGGCTACAGGGGAGGTTGGGCGGATACCTTAATTCAGAGAGTCATTGAGATCATACGCTGCTTCCCTAGCATTCCGCTATGGATGGGACTCGCAGCGGCCATGCCTCCGCACTGGCACGCTCTAAAGGTCTACTTTGTCATTACGATAATCTTGTCGCTTGTCGGTTGGACGGATCTGGCGAGAGTGGTTAGGGGAAAGCTCATAGCCCTCCGAGACGAAGAGTTTGTCCTTGCGGCCCGGTTTGCCGGCGCGAGCCACACAAGAATAATCTTCCGGCATCTGATACCGTCGTTCACCAGCCATATCATCGTCACAGTAACTCTAGCCATACCGAGCATGGTGCTGGCTGAGACCGCACTCAGCTTTCTCGGAATCGGCCTTAAACCTCCCATTACGAGCCTGGGAGTATTGCTGAAAGAGGCCCAAAACGTTACAACCATAGCTCTTTACCCGTGGTTGTTGATACCGGTGGTATTCGTCATTGCCACCGTACTCTCTTTTAACTTCGTTGGTGACGGTCTCCGAGATGCCGTCGACCCCTATTCGAGGTAAACTGGATGGCTCCTGTCCTGCAAGTTGAAGACCTTCGAGTTCACTTTATCCTGGACGAGGGCACCGTACGGGCGGTGGATGGCGTGACTTTTAGTCTGGAACCCGGAAAGACGCTGGGCATTGTCGGAGAGTCCGGAAGCGGAAAGAGTGTCATAGGGCAGGCCATACTGAGAATCGTGCCGCCCCCTGGTCGGATCGTGCAGGGGAAAATCCTTCTCCGATCCGACAACAATCATGGTGATCCTACTCAATTGGACCTCGTGACGCTTGAGTCCGCACAGCCGTGAGGCTCGCAGAATACGTGGCCATGATGTCGCTATGATCTTTCAGGAACCGATGAATTCGTTCAGTCCGGTTCACACTGTAGGAAGTCAAATTATGGAGGCGCTTCGGATCCATACCGATGTCTCCCAAGAAGAGGCTCGCAACCGGGCGATCGAGATGTTGGAAAAGGTAGGCATACCACACCCTGGGAGCAGGATTGACGCATATCCACACGAATTATCCGGCGGGATGCGCCAAAGAGCCATGATCGCCATGGCTCTGGTCTGCAACCCCAGAATTCTGATCGCGGATGAGCCCACCACGGCTCTGGACGTCACCATTCAGGCTCAGATTCTTGAACTCCTGAAGCAGTTGCAGGAAGAGTTCGGGATGGCGATTCTTTTCATTTCGCATAACCTTGGGGTAATCGCAGAGATCAGCCATGAAGTCCTGGTAATATACTTCGGTCGCGTTATGGAGCATGCACCGGTAGATGTCCTGTTCAACAATCCACTCCATCCGTACACCAAGGCCTTGTTGAAGTCCGTTCCGGGAATCGACACTCCGGTGCGAACTCAATTGGCGACCATCGAAGGGACGCTGCCAGACCCCTTCGCAGACATAAAGGGCTGCCCCTTTACCGCAAGATGCACCGAGTGCGGAGGCGATACCCTTTGCCGAGACGACCAGTATGAATTGACTAAGGTTGGGCCGCGTCACTATGTCTCATGCCCGAGGATGTGCATCGCAATATGAGGGTTGCTAGTGTCTGAACCGCAAGTTTTTCTCGAAGTGAAGGATCTCAAAAAGCACTTCCCCATCCACAAAGGGGTTTTCAAGAAGGTGGTGGGTTATGTGAAGGCCGTGGACGGCGTTACCTTCAGCATGAACAGCGGTGAAACTCTGGGGTTGGTAGGAGAGTCCGGTTGCGGTAAAACCACGGTAGGTCGCATGATTATGGGCGCTTACAGACCAACCAGTGGGCACATCTGGTTTCAGCCCCCAAATGGAGAGCCCCGAGTCGATCTGGCTAACATTGAGCCTTCCCATATGCGGTCCCTGCGTCCTTACATCCAGATGGTCTTTCAAGATCCTTTTGCATCGCTGAATCCGCGAATGACTATCAGGGAAATTCTTGCGGAACCTCTCGTGGTGAATAAAATTGCCCGCGGTCGAGAACTGGAAGGTCGAGTACGTGAGCTTGTTGAGCTGGTGGGCTTGAAGGTCCAGCACCTTAACCGCTATCCTCACGCTTTTTCGGGCGGGCAACGGCAACGGATAAGCATAGCCAGGGCATTGGCTCTATACCCCAGACTACTGGTGGCCGATGAGCCGACTTCTGCGTTGGATGTGTCGGTCCAGGCGCAGATTGTAAATCTTGCGTTGGAGATCCAGGATCAGTTGGGCCTGGCCTATCTGTTCATCTCTCATGACCTGGGGTTGGTAAGGCATTTCAGCAAGAGAATCGTGATCATGTACGTGGGACGTGTGGTCGAATACGCACCAGCGGAGCCTCTGTTTGCAAGGCCACGCCATCCGTACACGGAAGCGCTGATGTCCAATGTTCCCACCACCCGGCCTGAATTGGTGGGTCGCAAGATTATTCTCAGGGGAGAGCCCGCGGACCCCATCAACCCTCCCTCTGGATGTCCGTTCCATCCGCGGTGTCTTTACGCGGAAGAGGTCTGTTCGCAAGTCGTGCCGCCTCTGGAAGAGGTGGAGCCGGGACACCTGGCTGCATGCCATTTCAAGAGTACAATGAACCTGACCGGATGCGACGCCCTCGGTTGCGTTATATGATAGGGCTTTAGGTTGCTTGAAAGCCCCATTTTATGGTAAAAAAGTAAGTGCCGTATCATTGATGCAGGAAGTTAGGCCCATGGCGCGCGAGAATATTAAGCGAATTCTTGTTTATACTCATAATTCCATAGGATTGGGGCACGCCTTCCGTACTTTGGCCGTAATCACGGGAATGAAAAAATGGCGGCCCGACATAGATTTCCTTGTGGTATCCAGCACGTCGGTTCCGCAGATCTTTTTTAAGGAAGGGATTGAAGTGATCAAGCTCCCTTCCGTGAAAATTGATATCGATCACAAAGACAATCCCATGCAATCCCGGTATCTAACCGGTTTTGAGCTGGAGACCATATTTGATTTTCGCCAGCGATTAATTATGGCGAGCTTTGATTTTTTCCAACCGGATGCTCTGATCATCGAACACAATATGACCGGCCAAATGAGCGAGTTGATTCCACTGCTCATGAAGAAGTGGATGCGAAACGGCGGACCCGTGGATTTTGCCGTTGTTCACATTTGCCGGGGCATCATGAAGTGGGTTCCATTGTTGAGTATTCCTTACCAGAATCCCAGGCATAGGTCTGAATCCATTAACATAGGCTCGTTGTATGATTTCATGTATGTCCTGGAGGACAGGGAAGTCATTGATATCAACCAGCAGTTCCTCGGGAATGACCCTGACCTGGAAAAGAAAATCCGCTATTTGGGGAAAGTGACCAATAAAGTGTACGGCGAGTTGCCGAGTCGGAGCGACGCGCTGGACCGCTTCGGTCTGCCGGACAAGAAAATTGTCCTGATTTCGCTGGGGAGGAATTGTCGCGTTTTTGACTTGTCCACAGCGACTTCTGGAGGTCTTCGAGAAAACTGGGATCAATACGGCCTATCAGATCGTCATGGTCATGGACCCGTACCTGGCCAATGGAGACGCGCATGCGCTGGGTAAGCATCCTTTGAGCAAGAATGTGCGGTTCCTGCCATTTGTCCCGGACCTGGTAGATCTGGTCCATCACTCGGATCTGCTGATCTGTCGAGCGGGATACAATACGGTCAATGAGATTCTGCTAACAGGCACAAAGGCGATAATTATCCCCGAGAGCCATGGTGGGGGAGAGCAGGAACTCCGGGCCCAAAGCGTCTATGAAGAAAACATCTGCATTTCAACCGAGGATGAGATTCTGGCCGACAGTGCAGAGAATCTTATATCTGACTTCCTCAATCGCTCCATATCGCGTGTCTCGTTCAAGTTCGATAAGTATGCAGTCGGCAAGTCCATACTGGACGACCTTGAAGACTGGAAGGCACGCCCACGCCCCTGCCGATGAGAGATTTAAATGGGGGAACTTACTTCCTAGGGATAAATCCCTCGAATGATCAGAGCGTCGGAGATCCGTTGAATGGCTAAAATCTGAGCTGCTTCTCGGTTCGGCACATTGTGATGCCGCGCGCATTCCATGACGCTCTCAAATGCCTTCAGCATCAGGTTTTGCAATTTACGGTTAATCTCCTCAACCGGCCAGAAAAACGACTGTAAATCCTGGACCCACTCGAGGTAACTCACCGTAACGCCACCGGCATTGCATAGGATGTCAGGGATGATATAGACACCCTTGGCATTCAGTATCTCGTCCGCCTCAGGGGTGGTCGGGCCGTTAGCCCCTTCGGCTATTATTTTGGCCTTAACCTGGTCTGCATTGTGGGACGTTATCTGGTTCTCCACCGCCGCGGCGATCAGCACATCGCATTTCAGGGCCAGAAGCTCCTCGTTTGAAATCTCGTCCGAATCCTCGAACCCTGCCATGCTCCCTGTCTCGTCCACATACTGGCCCACTGCCGGAGGAAACAGACCGGACTCCCTGATTATGCCACCCTTGGAAGAGGTTATCGCGATCACTTTCAGACCCATCTCGTGGGCCATCCGGGCTGCAACGGAGCCCACATTGCCAAAGCCCTGAACGGCAACCGTGGCTCCCTGAGGGTCAATGCCACTGATCCTCAAGGCTTCAAGCATAGTAACCGCTACGCCTCGCCCGGTGGCTTCGGTCCTTCCCAAAGACCCTCCAATTTCAACAGGTTTGCCCGTAACCACCGCGGGAACCGAAAAGCCTCGGTGCATCGAATAGGTGTCCATTATCCACGCCATTACTTGTGCGTTCGTTCCCATGTCCGGAGCGGGGATGTCGCTCTCCGGCCCCATCAGGATGCTGATCTCGGTGGCGTAGCGGCGTGTCAATCTTTCCAATTCACGCGGAGATAGCGCCTTCGGATCGACTACGACGCCTCCTTTGGCGCCACCGTACGGGAGGTTCATCAGGGCGCATTTCCACGTCATCCACATTGCCAGAGCCCGGATCTCGTCCAGCGTTACGCCGAGAGAATAGCGAATGCCCCCCTTGGTCGGCCCTCTCACTACGGAATGGTGAACCCGGTAACCCCTGAAAATCTGGATCTCATTGTTGTCCATCAATACTGGAAATGATACCGACAGCTCACGTTTGGGGTACCGCAGGGTGTCTGCTACGCCGCGTTTTATGTTCAGGTGAGCTACCGCTTTATCAAATTGTATCAGAGCATTTTGGTAAGCGTTCTCTTCGCCCACAACCCGGGTGTTGGCAACGGTTCGAGAAATGGAAAACGGGCAGGAGGTCTGGGCGCCCTTTTCTCCAGGATTGTTGTCGCTCATCTGAAGCCCCTTGCGAATTGTGTTCCGTCGTAGAAGATTTGTAATACCATTTTGCGTTCGAAGAATCGGCAGTTGCGGTCCCTGGGAATGAGACGTAAGGCTGCAAATCATAGGAGTTTTTGGGGTGGGGTCCGGGGAGGCCCTTTTTGCAAAAAGGGCCTCCCCGGCCGCTCTTCAACAAACTCATAGATTTTGCAACTGCCTCTAACAAATCCGTGGAAGCAGCTCGCCTGATGGTTCCGGAAGAATCCTCGATCCTCCGATTCGGGTCCTCATCACGACTCTGGCCGAGTTCTCGGAGGTCACTTCTCCTATGATGGCCGCCCCACGGGCCAATGGGCAATCTTTCAGCAGATCAAGGGCCTTGGCGCCTTTTCCCTTGCCCACTACAGCGACGATTTTCCCTTCATTGGCCGCCTGAAGAGGGTCTATGCCAAGAATCTCGGAAGCAGCGGAAACCGATTCGTCCACCGGGATGGCCGATTCATCGATTGCTATGCCCTTTCCGGTCAGTGAAGCTATCTCGTTCAGGGTGGCAGCGACACCTCCTCGGGTAGGGTCCCTAAGGAACTTCAGGCCGGGCCCTAGTTCCATCAGTCTTTCCACCACAGGCCAAATCGACGCGGAATCCGATTGTAAATCGAAATCAAATGAGAACTCAGCCCTGCTCAGCATTACTGCGAGCCCGTGATTTCCTATTGGGCCACTTACCAGAATCAGATCCCCTTCTTCAACTCTTTTCGGAGAGGGGCGCACAGACCCGTCAACTTTTCCTATCCCCGAGGTGTTGATGAAGATTCCGTCAGCACTCCCTTTGGGCACTACCTTTGTGTCGCCGGTAACAACCTCCACCTCAGCCTGATCAGCAGCCTCTGCAACGGATTCCAGGATCAGCTCTAGCTTTTCCATGGGAAAGCCTTCTTCCAAGATGAGGCTCAGTGAGAGGAACAGCGGGCGTGCCGCGGAACAAGCCAAGTCGTTGCAGGTGCCGTGGACCGCGAGTGAACCGATATTCCCGCCGGGGAAAAATATGGGGGAAACCACAAAGGAGTCGGTGGTATAGGCGATGCTCTCGCCAAGACCGGAGAGCACCACAGAGTCAGGGAGCGCTCCCAATTGGCCTCGATCCAATCTGGGCACAATGATGTCCCTAATGAGGCGCCCTGTCATTTTGCCTCCCCCGCCGTGACCGAGGAGAACCCTTCTGTCCGGTTTCTTTGCCATGGTTTTCAGGCCGCCCCATACTTGTAATACGCGGCACAGGTCCCTTCCGATGATACCATGCACGGCCCCACAGGATCTTCGGGTGTGCATTCCTTGCCGAAGAGACCGCACCTATCAGGAGTCTTGCTGCCCGTGAGTATCGCCGCGCATAAGCAGCGCGGATCATCCGGAGCATCGGGAACTTCTACCGGCAAATGCAGCGTGGCATCGAAGCGGGAATACGATTCTCTTAGCGCCAGGCCGCTCCCGGGGATTACCCCCAGGCCTCGCCAGGAGGCGTCGGAAGGTTCAAAGACCTCTTCCACGATCTTGCGGGCCGTGGGATTCCCATCGCTCCGAACCACTCGCTTGTAATCGTTTAATATTTTTGGAGAACCCTCCACGGTCATCCTGACGAGGTCCCGCAGTGCCAACAAGATGTCCAGGGGCTCAAAACCTGCCACAACACCGGGCTTGCGAAATTCACGAACCAGGTACTCATACGAATCCGCACCGATGATTGCGGAAACGTGACCCGGCAACAGGAAGCCGTGCAGGTCCTCTTTTGCGGCCAGCGCCTTTAGCGGAGGGTGTATGGTCTTGAATGCGGGCAGTCACAAAAAAGTTTTCGATCCCTCGGACCTTCGCGGTCTTGAGAGTGGCGGCTACAGTCGGAATAGTGGTTTCAAATCCCACTCCGAGGAAGACAGTGGGCCGGCCGGGCTGTTGCAAGGCGATTTCTATGGAATCCAGGGGCGAATAAACCACTCGGACCGCGCCGCCTTCGGAACGGAATGTCGCGAGCGACCCTAAAGAGCCTGGAACCTTTATCAGATCGCCGAAAGTCACCAGGCAAGCATCGTACTTTTGCCCAATTAGGATCGCGTGATCGATAAAGCGCTTCTCTGTGACGCACACCGGGCATCCCGGCCCGGATACCAGTTTGAGATTGTCCGGAAAGAAGCTCTTCAGGCCGGCCGCGTGAATGGCCATCGTGTGGGTCCCGCAGACTTCCATGTACCTCAACGGACCGGGAGACTTCGCGGCCGCTTCTCGAATGTCACGGGCCAGGGCCTTGGCTGTGCGGCTTTCCTCTGATGGAATTCACGGCTCCTCCTCGCCTGCGGTGGCCTCCGCGAGCTCTCGGAAGAGATCGAGTCGGATTCCAGCCTCCTCATCGTCCAGTACCTCTATTCCGAAGCCTGCATGCACAATGAGATAGTCGCCCAACTTGACATGAGGGATCATCATCAGGCTGACGTCGGTCTTGACGCCGCCCGCGTTCACCTTCCCGGTTCCTTCTCCGGTTATTTCAATCAGTTGCATAGGAACGGCCAAACACATCTTTGCTAACCTCTATTACTATCAGCTTGCTTTCAAACGAGGAAGAATCGGGGGACCTTTGTTGTAACGAAAGTACCCTAACCTCTCGCCGAGAATTTCTAGTTTTCGCCTGAATCCTCATTTCCCCGCAGGAGAAATGAGGATTCAGGCGAGTATTAGAGTTTCTTGGCAGGGGGTTTGGGGGAACCTTCTTTACACAAAGAAGGTTCCCCCAATCTTACCTCGTTTCCGAAATCGGGCCAGGGCAGATACAGCCTGGCCCAGCGCGATTCCGCCATCGTTGGGAGGAACAGCAGCGTGGAGCAGCACCTTAATTCCGGCTCCATCGATCAGGGCCACTGTCCGCTCTGTGAATAGCTTGTTCTGAAAGCAACCGCCGCTCAGGCCGACGGTTCTTATGCCGGTTTTCTTAACCAGAATTCCAATGCCGTCTGCCACCAGTCGAGCCATGCTGTTATGAAAACGTGCGGCGACCACTGCGGCCGGCGTCCCAGAGAGAATATCCCTCGCGACCTCCAGAATCAAGGCTCTGGAATCCGCGACAAGTGTTTCACCATCTGAGAATCTTACGGGATACTCTCCGGTCTCCTCCTTCTTTGCAATCCCCTCCAGCCACATGGCAGCCTGACCTTCAAAGGTGACAGGCCGCCTGAAACCCGCAGCCGCAGCCGCAGCATCAAAGAGTCTCCCCGCGGATGAGGTCAGAGGCGAGTTCAATCCCTTGTTCACGGCTTCAATCCAGAGCCGCACGCGGCCGCTGTATTCCCCCATCAACGGGAGAAATTCTTCCGGAAACTCCTCTCGCCTGGCTCAGGAGCCCGGCTAGTATGCGTACGGGCTCTCGAATCGCGGCCTCCCCGCCTGGGAGGGAAAAGAGTGCAAGGCGCCCCGCACGGCTGAATGTTTCCAAATCGGCTATAAGGAATTCACCGCCCCAGATGCCGGCATCGCTTCCGTAGCCGGTGCCGTCGAAGACCGCAAAGATAGCCGGACCGGAAAGCCCGTGTTCCAGCAAAAGGCTGACTGCATGCGCATGATGATGGAACACTTCTTCTACCGGGACTTCCATCTCACGGCCGAGACTGTTGCTGAAGTATTCCGGATGTGGGTCAATCGCGATAATGTCCGGGGCCGCTTCCAAGTATCCGGCAAGGACCTTTGCAGATTGTTTGAAATACTCCTGAGCCACCGGCGAAGCCAAGTCTCCCACGTGTGGGCCGGGCACGGCTCGTCGGCTCTTTATGATAGCTATTGAATTCTTCAAATCGCCGCCAGCCCCGAGTATTACCGGCTCGGCAGCCGAAGTGGACGAAGCGCCGGACTTCTCGAAATTGACTCCATCTGCGGGCACCACTGCGGAAACGTCAGGTCTGATAATGAATTCACCGGGAACAAGGCCCCGTGATCTCCTAAAAGTCGTTGGTCGATCGGCGATGACACGGAAGATGGAGTCGTCGGCCCTGAGGATAATATCCCGGTTATGGAGAAGAAACGCGTCGGCAAGGTCCTTAAGGCGCTCCAGAGCCTCCTCGTTCCCACATGCTATCGGCTCTTCAGAGCGATTGCCTGAGGTCATCACCAGCACTCTGAGGCTCGCTTCGACCGGAATGCCCGGATGTTTGAAAAGGAGGTGATGGACGGGGGAATACGGGAGCATCACTCCCAGAGTGCCCATATATGGAGCCACATTTGTCGCGGTGCGGCGCTGCCCAGCCTCAAGTAGAACAATCGGGGCAATTGAAGAAGCAAGAAGTTTTTCCTCGACCTCGCTGACGGAACAATAGGTCCGCACGGTTTCCATGTCCGGCATCATAACGGCAAAAGGCTTTTCAGCACGGCCCTTCCGCTCTCTCAAAAGGTTCACTGCGTCTTCATTCAACGCATCGCAGGCGAGGTGGAACCCACCAATTCCCTTGATCGCGACGGTCTTTCCCTCTTTGAGCAACGCAGCAGTTCCCAGAACAGGGTCTTTATCAAGCGTGTTGCCGTCTCGATCGACGAGGATAAGCTGTGGGCCGCATTCCGGACATGAATTGGTCTGGGAATGAAAGCGCCGATCTTCCGGGGAATCGTATTCCTTTTCGCATCGCGGGCACATGGTGAAGTCAGCCATACTGGTCCGCTCGCGGTCGTATGGAAAGGAGCGAACTACCGTGAAGCGTGGGCCGCAGAGCGTACACGTGATAAAAGGATAGAGATAACGCGGATTGTGAGAATCAAACAGCTCTTCCACGCACTCGCGACAAACCGCCACATCCGGGGGAATCGGCGTGATAGAGCGCTCCCCCTCCAGGCTTGCCTTGATGCAGAAGTCCTGTTCCCCGAGCGGAGCCACATCCTCGACACGGGTCGTATCGATCCGGCCCGGAAAGGGGATTGCCTCGGGAAGCTCCCGCGCAAAGCGGCCGCATTGTTCAGCGGTCCCCTCTACTTCAATGTAAACTCCCGCGGAAGTGTTAATTACCCAGCCGGTAAGACCCAGACGAGTGGCGAGACGGTACACGGTGGGTCGGCAACCTATGCCTTGAAGTATCCCCGTTGAGGGCAATATGTTTGCGCACCGCGCCGTCGGAAGCGCTTTTCTCAGGGCCGGAAATAGTCACAGGTTGCATCTTGTTTTGTCGTGTAGCGGGCATCACGGTAAATAGCTTAGCGATTTTGGCTTGCGAATGGAAGGGGAAAGCTCAGGACATCGATTGCTGTCTACGGATAAACTGCACGATACAATTCTGCGGTTTTCATGGAAATGATCTGGCCCAAGGCAGTTACGTCGCGTCGTAGGCCGCTATCGCCGCGGGCAAAACTTGTGTAACACCATGGCCAGCAGCAGGCAGACCCACGAGAATTGCGCTGATCACCTCTTCGCGTGAAGCGCCGGCCTGTTTGGCTGATTGTACATGGAAAAGTATCCCGCTTTCCAGGCGCAGCGCAGCCAACACCGCTAGATAGGCTAGTGCTTCAGTTTTCTTGTCGAGCGCGCAGGCACTATCCAGTCCTTTTACAGCGGTCATCCAGGCTTTGGCATGCTCAGGCGCTTCGCTCATGAAGAGTTGAAACGCTTTGCTTATTGTGGGTTGCGGATCAGTCATTGATACCCCCTGGAACGGTCATGTAATTTGCAATGTAGCGTCCGTGTCCAAATCCTAGCTCGGCAGTTCCATCAGGTTGATATGGTCTAGGTTTGCCGAAAAGATCGGTAACTAAAGTATCTATGGGCCCGGGAAAGAAAGTCTCCCCTATCTTCTGATCCTCTTCGCTGAAGTATCTACGGCCGCGAATCCAAGTTAGTTCATAGCCTGTCGCTGAACTGTCAGCGTCAATGCCCACCGCAAGCCCCTCGCTAACTTTATACCGATGAAGGGCTCCAGGCAGCAGCCTGTAGATACGCTGGGCTCGCTCTCCGCGGGCAAGCCTTGAAAAGCAGGCAAACACGAATACCAACTCTTTTCGGAGAGGTTTGAATGCAAAACAGTCACTGCCTCCAGAATTGCGGAGATTCGCCAGAATGTTTTCAAGTGTCCGCCCTATGAATACCTTGTTTGACATAGGTAAACCATTGAGCATCGCGGCCATGCTCAAATAGGCAACCCTCTCGTGCACCGGTTCCAGATGGCTTTGCAGCTCGACGGGAAGGTAATCTTCCGGAGAAGCATGCCTCGTGTGAAGTTCATGAACTATTGCGTTAACATTCAGCGCCATCCTTTCGCGTTCTTCGTATTCGGCGCGGTTATCGTGCAAATGGAGTAAGTATGATTGCCGCAGCTTCGTTAGCTCTGCCTTGTCGGTAGACAGAATTCCCGACAAATTCTGGGAGCGAAGACTGTAGTATGCGAGAATGGGCTGTTCTTGGTTGATTCCCGTGAAAATATGGCTGATAGCTGCTCGTTTGGAGAAATAGTCGAACACGTCCCAAACTGAGGCTAGAGCTGGTTGCAAAACCTCATAAACGTTTTATGACAATCATGATACAGGCGATCTGGATGAAAGCCTCGTACATGCAGACCTGGTGCTCGTATCGGACGACTATCCGTCGAAAGTTTCCGAACCAACTGAAAGTTCTCTCAACTGTATATCGTCTCCTGTATCGATCCCAAAGGCGGTCATCTTGTCTGTTGACATTCCTATGATTGCGTCGATGAGGGGAGAGCAAGTTGATACCTCGTTTTCTCAAGCGCTTGCGCAAAGGGTCACTGTCGTACGCCTTGTCTCCGATTACTCTCTTGGGGCGGGTCCTTGGCCTCCCTGGCCCCTTTTTAGGGACTTTGATTTGCTGGAGTGTCTTTTCGGCGAGCCTGACCTCTGCTGGCGAAGCAGAGTCGGTATGGCTTCCCAGAGGAATACCCTTGCCATCGACCACCACCATGCACTTTGTTCCCTTTCCCCTCTTGGTCTTTCCGACCGCTGGACCCCTTTTTTTGCTGGGAAGAAGCTCGCATCGATGAATGACTCTTCCCAGTCGAGTACCCCGTTGGCATCCAATTCGGAGAGAAAGGCCCTCCACATATCTTTGAGGACTTCGGCCTCGTACCATTCCTTCAGGCGACGCCAGCAGGTTGAAGGGTGCGGGTACCTGTCAGGAAGATCTTTCCACCGGGCTCCCGTCTTGAGTATCCAGAGGATTCCCTCGAAGACCAAGCGATTATCCTTTCTGGGGCGACCTCCTTTCGGTCGAGGAGGAGGCTTGGGAATGAGGGGTTCGATCTTCTTCCACTGCTCATCGGTCAGGTACACGACGCGTTTGCTCACCGGACTTACCTCCGGCGAGCTAAATATACATATTATTTCATAAAAACAAGGATTTAAATCATGCGCGATTTCGCGCGCTTATAACTGATCGGCGGTTTTGCAACCGCTTCTAGGCGATCAACAACATTTAGAAAGTCATTCAACGACAAGAAATGTAATGGCACATTTGATCGAATATTAGGGGTGGTGAACTGGATAGATCCAAATGGCTTTTGAGAGCACTCCAACAACACGATTCCGCATAACGGGCGAAGACTGTTGGGTTCAAACTGCCTGATCTCCCCCCACAAATTTAGGCCTCCAAAAGGGACTCTAGAGATCCAATTAATTCCTCCCCTGGCTTGTCTAATCCCTTCGAACGCCTTCTTCGATAACCAATTCTTGAGTTTCGTTTTGGACTTCGGGTTCCCATCGGTACCCTTGAGGCTAATGATGACGCAGGTATCATCTGAGATCAAAAGTAAATCGGCCAACTCTTTTTCTTGCCCAGCCCTAAAGTACTTGGGATTTAGAATGACGAAATCCTTCATAAAAAACCGCCAAGTAAATTTCGCTGTTGTTTGCTCCAGCCAAGGTCCGCGTTGCATGCGATCTAGACTCCCAAAGCCAAATAATCTGAATTCTAATCTTTATTCTAAGGTATGGCCCTGCAGAGTGCTGCCACATCGACCTGAACGATTCCTTTCAATGCCCTAGGCCAGGTACAACGCGGTGATGAGGCGCTGCCTGTTTACCCGGCGGAAGCCGGTGCGTACCGGCGAATTGCCTTGAGTGCGTCACGCTCTGACTGTTGCGCGCGATAAAGCTCCCAGTGTAACTGAACATTCATCCAGAAATCAGCCGATATCCCAAAGAATTTGGCCAGGCGCAAAGCTGTGCCGGGGGTTATTCCCCGGCGACCATTGATGATCTCATTAACGCGCTGATATGGCACGTGAATAGCGTCGGCAAGTTCACGCTGAGTAAGCCCCATCGGGGCCAAGAACTCTTCTAGGAGCATCTCTCCCGGATGAGTAGGAGAACGATATTTGGGAACGCTGATGATGGAATTGTCCTCCCACAGTGAATCACTTTAAGTTCTGCTGGTGAATAGCCCCTAGCTTTTGACGGGAGAAGTCAGCAGTGAGTGATCGTAGCGCAATCTTCAATCCATTTCACTACAAGCCAGTACTACACCCGATTATCCCAATAGCCCGGCTTTCTGTGCAAGTCTGCGACCGCTATTACCAGGATTTCGTCTTGTCGAATTTGGTATATGATTCCGTATGGGAAACGCCTTGTTTGACACCGTCTCGTTCGTTTTGAGCACGGATGCCATGATTCCGGAAATCTTGCAATTCTATTAAGAGCTTTTAATACTTCCGCTAGAAAATCATCACCAAGCCCGAGCGCCTTATCATTGTAATATTGGATAGCTTCATCCAGTTCGATTTCGGCCACCTCCAATAATCGGATCCGCATGGGCTAACCCTATTTATACTTTTCACGAACTTTTTCTAAAGTAACGGCCTTGATTTTGCCTCGTTCGTAAGCATCGATTCGATTCTCCGCCTCTGTGGCCCACAATACCTCAATCTCGTTGTCAGGAATATCCAGGCTTAAGATCAGCTTGTCAATTAACTCTGCTTTTTCCACAGGATCCAGAGTTAAGGCTTGATTTAATATTTCGTTTGGGACAGCCATACTTTAACTCCCTTTCCCACATGAGGGTGAAAAGCCATCCTGACCGAAATCACGGGGCACCTCACGTTTATGCCGCCGCGACTGTACCGTCCATTTTGGCCGCCACATTACTGAGACCATCGCCCGGTGTCAAGCCTGGACACAAGGGAGCACCCTGCTATTTCTTGCGCTTTCGGTTTCTGCCGCCGTGAGCCCTGCGGTTCGCTTCGCTTACTAAGCCTAGCCCGAGTTGATGCGCAAAGCCTTGACTGAAAAATTACGGAAAAACAGAATCATCTGCCTTCTTTGCGAATTTCGCGGTAAACGATTACCAATAATTAACAACCCTCAGTAGTGGCATTCATGCTCAAGGTTCGCGATGGCCAAGATAAATGAGCTTCTTTTCGATGGCATCTTCCAGTTTCTTTTCCCATGCCTCCCATTGGCTCCTCAAAGATTCCAATTGGCCGTAAAGTTCAGTCCATTCCGATGTTTGTCCCACCTGTTGATGAATGTCCCTGAGCTTATGAGCGATAGGGCGTACTTCCTCCTTAATTCCTCTCATGCGCGCCAGAATGGACTCCTCCTCACACGTAAGCACCTCATTGGGCGAGCAACCCGTGCAGCCGCCACCTGCCCGAGGAGTCGGGAAGGGATCGCAACCGCAACCGACAAAGCCTGTTTGATCAGCCATAACAGTAACCTCCTCTTCCGAATCTATGGTAATGACTTAATCATCCCCTGATCCGGAGTCAAAGGCGCGCCCGTCAAACCCGTGCTTGATTGAATTGACTGCTGGTAAGGCGTGGAAGAGATCAGTATTGGCCGGTGATATGTTCCATCAGGGTGTTGGTAAGCTCGTGGAATATGACCTTATAGCCACCCGGCCAGGTGTGGCGGATAGGCGGAGGGGGGACATAACCGTAGAACATCTTTTGCTGCACCTTGGACGGAGGTGGGCCCTGGACTTGGCCGCTCTGGGCAGGCGCAGCCGGAAAATTGTCCGCGGACAAAGTTGAAGCAGACATACCGGCTAGGCAGAGAACCATGAGAAATATTAACAAAAAACAGCGCATTTCGACCTCGACGAACGCATTCTAGCCCTCCTCGAAAAAAAAATCAATTCCAAAACGAGCGCATGTGCGTCAATATTCCTGCTGACGCCGGTCTGGCACCGTCAAATAGATGAAACGGGAAAGTAATTATGTCTCAGAGGATTGACGGACTTCAAGTGAGGCAATTTCTTGAGGCGAACCGAACTAGACGTGAGCTACGACTCTTCGGATGGGAACAGATACGAACAAATCCAGTCTCAGTGAATTACAGTGTCGGACATACAAATTTATAGGACAGAGGCCGAAATAGTCAAAGGAGCGTCCCTACGAGAGGACTTATCGCCGATGGCGAGCAGATTGAACTCATGGTGCCACGGATGTGCCGTCCGAGGCGCCAATGTCTGAAGCTTTTTCATAATTCGTTGTAGGTCTTTAGCTACGGGAGTCGCCATGAGAATCTTAGCGGCTATATTAGGGGCGGCCTTCATCTTCATCGTTTTGTGGGATGCGTTCGAGACTATCGTCCTGCCCCGACGCGTGACACGCCGGTTTCGCCTCGCACGTCTTTTCTATCGATACACGTGGCTATCTTATCGAACGGTGATTTCCTCATTAGCTTCTCATAGACGCCAAGAAGCCTACTTAAGTTATTACGGTCCTGTTTCGCTGCCCGTGCTCGTGGCCCTTTGGGCGGTAGGTTTGATGGTTGGCTTTGCCCTTCTCTTCTGGGCAACAAGCGCCGGAGTAAGTGCCCAGGAAGGGGCGACGGCCTTCTTTACGGATCTGTACTTCAGTGGCACGACCTTCTTCACGCTGGGCATAGGCGATGTTACTCCGCGAACTACCGTGGCCAGGGCTCTCGTCGTGGTGGAAGCCGGAATGGGGTTTGCCTTTCTCGCGCTGGTTATCGGATACCTTCCGTCGCTCAATCAATCGTTTTCCCGCCGTGAAGTCAGTATTTCACTGCTCGACGCCCGCGCGGGCTCTCCTCCGTCCGCAGCAGAAATGCTCCTTCGACACAGGGATGCCCATGGCATGGAGGCACTGGAACAGCTTCTCCACGAGTGGGAACTCTGGTCGGCAGAATTCCTCGAGCTTCACTTATCCTACCCGGTGCTCGCTTATTTTCGTTCTCAGCACGAAAATCAGTCGTGGCTTGGGGCCCTCACGACAATTCTCGATGCAAGCGCACTGGTGATAATGGGTGTGGAAGGGGGTTGCGTGCTTCAAGCCACACGGACCTTTGCCATAGCACGCCACGCGGTTGTGGACCTAGCCATCGTGTTTTACAGTTCCCCGCAGGAGCCGGAACGAGATCGACTTTCAGCCACCGATATGGCATTTTTACGCTCGGCCCTGACCGCGGGGGGTGTAAAGCTCCATGAAGGGCTGGAAGCCGACCATAAGCTCGAGGAGCTTCGTAAGACATATGAACCGTACGTTTACGCCCTCTCCAGGTATTTTCGCATAGATCTCCCACCCTGGTTCTTCGAATCCAGCCATCCGGACAATTGGCAGACGAGCGCGTGGGGACCGCCATCCGGTCGGTCAGGCAAACATGAAGCGACGCATTTCTAAGTTGTAATGCCAGTTTGGTTTCAAAGAACTAGGAATCGGGGCGAAACGCGAGGCCCACCCTTATTGCTTTGAATGCCGATTTGTAATTATCAGGGCGGGGGATCGAAGCGTATCGCTGCCTTTCCTGAATTGCTCGAACTCAATGACGCATTTGTCCTGGGCTTTCCTTCGCAGGCGTATTGCTTCTCTCTAAAATCGCGTAAAGGGCGGGGAGCAGCAGTAACGTGAGCGCTGTACTGGATATCAGGCCTCCAATGACCACCGTGGCGAGGGGGCGCTGAACCTCTGCCCCCGTCCCGGTGGAAAACGCCATGGGCACAAATCCTAGAGATGCCACGAGCGCGGTCATGAGCACGGGCCGCAAGCGCCTCAGTGATCCCTCCATAATCGACTCTTCCAGCGGCACCCCTTTATTGCGGAGTTGATTGATGAGAGTGACCATCACGAGGCTGTTGAGCACCGCTACCCCTGACAAAGCTATAAAACCGACCGCGGCTGAGATTGAAAAAGGTATCCCCCGCAGCCAGAGCGAAATTATTCCGCCAGTCAAGGCCAAGGGCACACCGGTAAAAACCATGAGAGCGTATTTGACAGAATTGAATGCGCTGAACAAAAGTAAAAAGATCAAGAGAAGGCTCGCAGGGACCACAATAGTCAGCCGTTGACGAGCAGCCAAGAGATTCTCAAACTGACCGCCCCAGTCCAGCCACTGACCTGGCGGGATCTTAACTTTTGCTGCGATAAGTCTCTGGGCCTCCTTTACAAAGGACCCAATGTCCCGACCGCGCACATTGGCCTGCACAACTACACGCCGTTTGCTGTTCTCCCTGCTGATTTGATTGAGCCCTTCAGTAACCTGGATCTGAGCGATCTCTCGGAGAGGTATAAACGAGCGGCGCTCTGATTCATTGCTCCCCTTCTCGTGTGAACTCCATGTCCCGCCATGAGACGGCTTCCCCTGGTCAGGGAGCAAGACCGGTAGTGTCTCCATGACGGAGATATCGTGGCGCAAATTCTCGGGCAGCCGGACAAGAATATCAAATCGCTGGTCACCCTCGAACACCAAACCTGCCTCGCGGCCCCCGACTGCGATAGCTGCGGCCTCCTGAACATCGGCAACGTTCAAACCATACCGTGCAAGAGCCGGTCTGTCGAGGTTGATATCCACAGAAGGCAAGCCCGTAGTCTGTTCCACCGTGATGTCCGCGGCACCCGGAATTTTCCGTAGGACTTCGGCAATAGATTCTGCGGTCTCACGCATGACCTCGAATCGGTCTCCGTACACCTTGACAGCGACATCGCTGGATACCCCGGAAATGATGCAGTTTGTGCGCATCTGGATTGGCTGGCCGAATTCGTAATTGTTTCCTGGCAACTTTTCCAGTTCTATTTCAATACGCCGGACAAGATCTGCCTTCCTCAGATTGGGATTGGGCCATTGATCGCGCGGCCTGAGCATGACGAACATATCTGACATGTTGGGGGGCATCGGGTCGGAAGCTGTTTCCGCTGTACCTGTCTTGGATAACGTGCAAGCCACCTCTGGAAATCGTTTGAGAGTTTTTTCCACCTGGAGCTGCATCTCCGTAGATTGCGTGAGGCTGGTACTGGGAATTCGTATTGTTTGGATCGCCAGATCCTTCTCGTCAAGGGTGGGAACAAATTCCTGCCCCAGTCTGCCGAAGAGCAGGAGTGATAGAGCAAATATCACGACTGCCGCAGCGGCAGCCGCATAGCGATGATGGATCGCCACCTGGAGCGACGGCTCGTAAACTCGTTCGGCCAACCGCATCAGAGGGTTCGAGGTCTCTCTTGCATTGCCCTTGATGAACACGGCGACCATGGCGGGAACGAAGGTCAGTGAAAGAATGAATGCCGACACAAGAGCTAGAATGACCGTCATGGCCATCGGATGAAACATCTTGCCCTCAATGCCCGTGAGGGCAAGGACAGGAAGGTACACGATGACAATGATGCCCTGCCCAAAGACAGTCGGTTGTATCATCTCTTTGCTGGCTGTCATTACTTCACGCAGCCGCTCCTCCACGACCAGCACCCGACCTAATTCCTGTTGCTTCTCCGAAAGGCGCCTGAGGCAGTTCTCGATAATGATGATCGTCCCGTCCACGATGAGGCCGAAGTCGATGGCCCCGAGGCTCATGAGGGTTCCGCTGATTTTCCACTGGATCATCCCGGTGGCGGCCATGAGCATTGCAAGCGGGATCACCATTGTGGCGATCAGAGCGGCACGGAAATTCCCCAGCAGCAGGAAAAGGACTACTATAACCAGAATAGCCCCTTCTGTTAGGTTCCACCGAACTGTCTCAATAGTCGCGTCCACGAGCGTGGTGCGGTTAAGGACCGGCGTAGCATGAATGTCCGCCGGTAGTGTCTTGTTAATCTCTCCTATCTTGGCGTCAACAGCCGCGGCCACTGTCCGACTATTGGAGCCAATAAGCATCAAAGCTGTGCCGACAACGACTTCCACACCGTTCGAGCTTGCGCTGCCGGTCCTTAATTCCTTGCCTATGGCCACGCTTGCTACGTCATGAATATGTACCGGCGTGCCGCCCCTGGTACTAACGACGATATGGGCTATCTGATCCTCGTTGCCGATTCGACCGTCCGCCCGTCCACGTACGCTTCGCCCTTATGCTCTATGTACCCCGCACCCGTACTGACATTGTTTTGTTTTATGGCATCGATAAGGTCCTGAAAGCTGAGACCGTAGGAAAACAGTTTCATCGGATCGGGTTGCACGTGAAATTTCTTGACGTATCCGCCAATGGCGTCCACGTCGGCCAAGCCTTCCAGACCCTTGAGTCGTGGGCGTATAATCCAATCTTGAACGGTTCGAAGGTACGCGGACCTCTCCAGATCATTAGTGAGTCGCTGCCCCTCCGGAGTTACATATGATCCATCGCTCTGCCAGCCGGGGGTGCCATCCCGAATGGGAGCACCTTTGCCGTGTGGATGCTCGTAATCCACCGTCCATACGTAAATCTCTCCGAGTCCCGTGGCAATGGGCCCCATCTTTGGCTCTGCCCCTGTCGGAACATCCTTCCGTGCATCGACTAACCGCTCGTTGACCTGTTGCCGGGCGAAGTAAATACTCAGATCATCACTGAATACCGCGGTCACCTGCGAGAACCCGTTTCGTGAAAGAGAACGGGTGTACGTGAGACCTGGCGTGCCGGCCAAGGCAGTTTCAATGGGGAAGGTGACCTGTTTTTCAATTTCCACAGGTGAAAGGCCGGCCAATTCCGTATTGATCTGGACCTGGTTTGGCGTAATGTCCGGGATCGCATCAATGGGAAGGCGATATAGCGAGTGAATACCAATGCCGGCAACCACAAGACTGCCGAGCAAGATCAGGTATCGGTGCTCTACGGCAAACTTCAAGACTCTTTCAAGCATTTTTCAACCATGAGCTTTGAAACATTCTAGTGTTCGTGGGAATGGGCGGCTTTGCTCTTTTCTAGATGGGCCTTGAAAAGAAACGAACCGTTCGAGGCGTAACGCTCTCCGGGGGCCAGGCCGGAGGTGATTTCCACCTGGGATTCGTTCGAACGCCCGAGTTTTAACTGTCGGGTCTCAAAACCTTTTCCTGTGTCCACAAAGGCAATGCTTTTGCCTTCAATGGTCTGGATCGCGGATTTTGAGATCAGCAGCGGGACGTCCATGCTGTCGAGGGTCACCTTGACCGAAACGAACAGTCCCGGACGCCAAACTCTTTCGGGATTAGGGAGAACCACTCTGGCAAGCGCAGTGCGGGTTTTTTCTACGACTATCGGCTCCACATAAGCAATTTCTCCACGAACCTCGGGAATGCCGCGCACGCCAGAAATCGCTACATTTTGGCCTTCTTTCACGTTAGGAAGGTCCTTTTGATTCACGCTCAGGTTAACCCAGACGGAACGCAGGTCCGCGACTATGAAAGCGTCTGCATCTTCTTTCAGCATCTCTCCCAGGGTGATATGTTTGTTAATCACGGATCCCTCGAATGGGGCAACGATTTCATAGCGTGTCAATGAGGTATTTGGATGCAGAGGAAATTGTTTCAGGTGTTCCTCTGAAAATCCCATCGCGTAAAGTTTGTGCTCAGCGGATTGAAGTTCGATTTGGGCTTCCGAGAAAGTTGTTTTTACTTCGAGAAACTGCTTTTCCGCTATGGTATCCTTTTTCCAAAGATGCTCGAACCTATTGAAGTTGCTTTCCGCCAGTTCCATCCGTTTCAGCGCCGCCAAGTACTTGGCTTTGGTTTCCGCCAACTCTCGGCTGTCGATCACAGCCATGACCTCTCCGGCTTGGACTGAATCCTGGAGGTTTTTCCGTACTTCTTTGACCACTCCGGCCAAGCGAGGCACTATGTGAGCCATCTTGTCTGCATTGACGACAATTTCGCCAGGAAGTGTCAAATTTACCTCGAGCTTGCCAGGCCCAGCTTTCTCCGCTTCTATTCCGGATTCCCGGAGCTGACGGTCGGACAGCCGTACAATTCTTTCATCCACGCTATCGTCATGAGATGCGTGGTCGATATCAGGCTCAAGTTCCTTCGCTGCTTTGCCCTGGTCATGCCCATGTTCATCACGATCTTGCTCACCTTGGCGGTGTTTCAGCTCGACAGGCTTCCTATGGCCGTCATGATCCTCGTGGCCGTCGTGGCCTTTCTCACCGTACCTCGGTTCAGTTGTGGCACGCGCCGGACCAACGTAGCGATTAATGGCAACTACTGCGAGTATCAGGCCCAGGGCGACTAACCCCACGACGAGCCCTTTTCTGTCCTTCATAGGTTGATCTCCCTACTCCATGTCTCAGATGATCTTCACGACGATTGGTTCACTACTGACAGCATCCAGTGCGCTCAAAACCTTCAGATGCTGCGTTGTCGTTGTAATGCTTCCCCGCGGGCGAGCCGTCTGATACAGGCACTTTTGCGGTGCGAAGTCGGCGGGGGTGACACCAATGGCCACCCCCGTTTTCGTTGCCCAGCGGGCCCGGACAAACCGACCTCTAGGCGGCCAGGGGGCACCAGGCTTGCATGTCGGCCTGGTTCAGATCATCTTTGATTCTTAGACTTGGTTTGGGACGAAGGAGCCTTGGCTGCGTCTGCCGCGGCCTTTTCGGCGGCCGCTTGTTTCTTTTCTTGGGCCTGTATTGCCGCCCAGGCTTGCCGCAGACTGTCCCGGTTCCCGTCTCCGCCGGCCGCCAGTACAGCGGAAGCGGACATCGTGAACGCCATGAGAGTTAATGCGAAAACTAGCTTTTTCATCATCTTTCTCCTCTGGTGGAATTTCACCCCACGGTGAATACCGTTCTTGGGTGGTACAAAACTGTTTTTGGAGCACTGGTGGATCATGGGAAGACATCTCTGGAACTTCCTTCCACCGAGAAATGGCTGGGTCTCGATCAGTTGCCCTGATTTTCAACCATGCCCACAGACTCATAAGCCACTGTTGTCGCGATCCTGAAAAGCTCGCGCGTATTCGACAGGACTCGGCGTGGAGAAAATCCGAGACGCTTGATCAGAACGAAACTTATTAACGATGGGGTCTAAATGAGAAGAATAACGGTACGGAGGGATGCGGGACTGGAACTCGATACGAAAAGAAACCCGTGTGCTAAACCTGCGAAACGTAAGTGTGCAACCAAGAAGGCACAAGAGATGCACACCGTAATTGCTGATTGATGGATAGGTGTCGATGGGTGTTGAACACGTGTGAAACTTGAATTAGGACCAACTGCGAACACGGGAATGTGCACGCAGCCTCCGCATTCGTCGTCGGTCGCGGCGTTGTCGACCACCGGCGCGCAATGAGACCCAGTTTGGACGTTGGATTCCAAACAGCAGGACACGTCACCTATTTGAACGTGACCGTCATCACCGAAGCACCACGTCGGTACCCCCGAAATCCCTGCTATAAGGAAGGCAAATAGAACGGTCCATGTTGTGATGTGCTTCTTAGTCATACAAGCAAGTTGAAATCATTCCCTATTTTGTTGCCTTGAGGAATTTTACTAATCCTCGAGTACGTTCGCAGCACAACTACACTGTGTAGCAGCAGTGTGTCAAGTTTTTTGTATTGCGGCCGGGTCTGAGTCTGCCGAATAGCGCTGTTCGACTTCGTGGCAAGCACGTGTCGGCTCAGCGAATTATTTTGAAGAGGCGGCGCCATCCATCGGCATGGGCGGAATAGTAGATCAGGAACGCTTCCCCTTTGACATCGTCCAAAGGGACGAAGCCCCAGAACCTGCTATCATGGCTGAAGTCTCTGTTATCGCCCATCACGAAAAGATGGCCTGGAGGGACCGTGACAGGATTCATGTTGTCTCGAGCGGGATGAAACCCCTTGTCACCAAAGTAAGCGTGGGGGTTGGTAACTGGTTGCCCGTTGAGAATGACCTGTTTGTTTCGGATCTCTATTGTATCCCTAGCGATGCCCACCACCCGCTTGATGAAATCCTTGGTCCGATCTTCGGGGAATACGAATACAATCACATCTCCCCGTCTGGGCTGAACGAACTCAGGCCATCGCTTGTCGGTAAAAGGAATTCGAATACCATAAAGAAGCTTGTTTACGAGAATGTGGTCCCCAACGAGAAGGGTGGGTTCCATGGAGCTTGAAGGAATCTTGAACGCCTGAACAAACAGGGCTCTGATAATAATCGCCAGCACTACTGCTACAACAAATGCTTCCGAATATTCCTGGAATATGTTGCGGTTTGATTTTGTCTTTCTACCGGCCTGAGTATCTGCCGTCATGTTCTTCTCTCTCTGCCTGACGATTGCGCCATAAAAAAACTTTATTGCACAGCTTCTCGCCCTCTCAATTGGCGCCACGCAACAATGCTCTGGAAGCTCATCCCAAACGTGCCGTCATCACACCCCGACTAACGGCGTGAAGAGACTTTATAAATCATCGCTGGTTGCATGTAAAGGGAGTTGTTTTTCGAGGATTGGCTCTGCCGCGTGGGAGCGGGAATGCAACTGCAACTTCCCCCAAGCTTCAAGTATGCGAATAATACCAGTGCGCTTTCATACAAGTAAACATGGCAAGCACCCCGCGTTCTGCGCGGGGCCACTATCACATTATGGTAGCGGCCGGCGTCCCTGCCGGCCATTGCTGATGTCACTTCTTTGAACGCTCATTGGTATTGCTCTAGCGGCTGAGAGCAGAAATGCGGGGGCTTGGCGCAGAAAAAATGAAACCGGTGGGGAGGATGCCCGGCACCCTCACCCGCCGGTTTGCCGGTTTGAAGGCCCCTCCCTCCCCCGAGGTTGAGGCCGGGCCTTTCCCTACCACTAGAGGGTCAGCGAGTCAAGTCACTTCTCAAAGAACTTGAATGTTTTCCGACGCGAACGGCCATATTTTCAGGGAAAGGATGCCGAGGATGTCGTAAATTCGTCAGCCTGTCTGCGGTTTTGCCCTCTCTCCCAGATATGCCTGCTTGACCCTCGGATTGTTCAAGAACTCTTCGCCTGAACCTTCCATAACAATGTTGCCCGTCTCAAGAAGAAACGCATGGTCCGTAATTTTCAACGCCACATTTGCGTTTTGTTCTATCAAAAAGATAGTTACCCCTTCTTTGCGAATCTCTTCGATTACCCGGAAAACCTCTGCCACGACCATAGGCGCCAGTCCCAGCGAAGGTTCGTCCATCATGAGGAGCTTCGGTCTAGACATCATGGCTCGCCCAATCGCGAGCATTTGTTGTTCTCCACCTGAAAGTGTGCCACCAAGCTGATCAGACCTCATTTCGAGTATAGGGAAGGCAGCAAATATTCTGTCCATAGTACGCGCGACGTCACTTTTGTCGCTGTTGTTGTACGCGCCCATAATGAGATTTTCCCGGACAGTAAGGTTGGCAAAGATCTTCCTGCCTTCAGGGATGTGAACCAGCCCGAGTTTCTGAATTGCATGGGCAGGCATGTTCTTTAATGATCGCCCGAGGAATCGCACGTCACCCGCCGTTATCGGAACCATTCCGGACACTGCTTTGATTGTAGTGGTCTTGCCGGCTCCGTTCGCGCCAAGGAGCGTCACGATGCGCATTTCCTCCACATTTACGGAAATCCCTTTTAAGGCATGGATTCCGCCGTATTTCACGTGGAGTCCCTCTATCTCCAGCATGGGCGTCCCGCTGGGCATCATCAGCCCTCACCTAGATATGCGGCGATCACTCGTTCATCCCTCTGGATCTCCTCCGGTGTGTCCCAAGCAATCGGGATACCATGATCGATCACTTTAATTCTGTGGCAGATGTCCATGACAAACGGCATGTCATGGTCTATAAGCCCTATCGTAAGGTTTAGGTCTCCGTGCAGCTTACCGAGCAGCTCGCCGAACTCAATCGTTTCTCTGGGATTCATTCCTGCCACGGGCTCGTCGAGAAGCAGAAGTTTGGGTTCCAGTGCCAAGGCCCTGGCCATCTCCAGTTTGCGCTGCCTGCCGTAAGGCAGCGACTCGGCCTTCTCAGCAGCCGTTTCAATGAGCCCCATGAGTTCGAGTAAGTACTCTGCCTTTGACCTGATCCGCCGTTCATCGGCCGAAAAGCGGCCGAACCCGACAACCGCTTCCACAAACGAGTAGTGTATAGATGCATGACCTGCTACCATCACATTTTCAAGTACGGACAGGTCGTCGTATAGTCTGATTTGTTGAAAAGTACGGGCAATGCCCGTGCGGGCAATTCTGTGGGTTCGCCATCCGGTGATATCCATTCCTTGAAAAATAACGTGCCCCGCCGAAGGCCGCACGCTCCCCGTTATCGCATTAAAAGCGGTGGTTTTGCCCGCGCCGTTGGGGCCGATGAGTCCTATGATCTGCCCCTGTTCAATCTCCAGATCGAGATTGTTCAGAGCAGCCAGGCCTCCGAATACCACCGATAGACCCTCAGTGCGGAATAACGTCTCCGTCATCTTTTCCTCACCATGCGACCGTAGATCAACCGGCCCCAGTCAAACAAGCCCTGCCACGAGAACTCCCTCCTCCCCATGATTCCGCTCCTGGCAAAAAGCATTACGACGATCAATAACAGGGAGAAGATAACCATCCGCATGCCGGGAATTCCTTCATAATAGTAACCGAAGATCGTCAGTGGTTCTTCAAAGGCCCTCAGCAGTTCCCCGCCCCATGTCACGATCGCTGCCCCAAGAACCGCGCCGGTTGTGCTGCCCAGGCCTCCTACGACGATCATGATGAGAAGGTTGAACGTGAGCATAAATGTGAAGAGGGAAGGCGAAATGGTGGTTATCAGATGGGCCAGCAGCCCACCCGCCACTCCTTGAAAGAACGCGCTGAACGTGAACGCCAGGGTCTTGATCCAGAATGCATTGATGCCCATGGCTTCTGCGGCTGTCTCGTCTTCCCTGACGGACTTCATTGCGCGGCCGTAAGAAGAATTGACAAGGCGGACGATACAGAAAAGAGTCATGAGGCAAACGCCCCAACTCCACCATAGGTTCGTATATGGCGCGAGCCCTTTAAGTCCCAGTGGGCCATTGGTGATGGGCACGATATTGTTCGTGACTACCTGAATCACCTCGCCGAATCCAAACGTCACAATGGCCAGATAGTCGCCTCGCACACGGAATACAGGCACTGCCACCAATAGTGCAAAAAAAGCTGTCACCAGACCAGCAATCAAAAGCGAAACCGGAAACGAGACGCTGATCTGAGACAGCGGCCAGATCATGGGCTCTATTATGAAGGATCGAAGTTTCTCCTCGGGAGACAATGTAAGGATGGCGCACGTGTAGGCTCCAACAGCCAAGAAAGCGTGGGGCCCAAGCGAAAACTGTCCTGTCACCCCGTTGATGAGGTTGTAGCTCACCGCAAGGATCGTAAAGATGGCAATATTGTTGAGAATGCGGATCGAATATTCACTGAAATAGTTGTCTGCGTACCAGAGGAATAACAGGAAAGCTGCAAGGCTGGCGCAGGTAAGGATACGATCACGTTCGAGCACTGTTTGATCCCCGTTGGATGTTCAAGTGCGAAAGTTCTTCAACATTTAACAGGGCCGTTTGTCGGTCAAGCGAGCCGAGGTCGGCACGGCAAAGGATACCAGCATTGTCGACGGTATGCACTTGATTTGTTACCCTTCCGGAGGTTCTGTCCCGGCTGCCGGGCGTTGACATTCTTGTGAAGGATTCAAGCATGAGCCTTGACAGACCCCTGTGGGTGGGCAATGATCAATGGCCATTAGCCCATACATGCGCATGTTTTTCCGACTGGCCTGAAATGGCGTACAATCACGTGGGCGTGATCCAATAAGTTAGAATGATGGTGATTGAAAATGTCCCAAGCTCTTGAGGGTCTAAAGGTCCTGGATCTGACCATGAACCTTCCGGGCCCTTATATGACGTGGCTGCTCGCTGTCATGGGGGCTGAAGTAGTTAAGGTGGAAAATCCCGTAGGCGGAGACTACGCTCGCGCCCTTGGCGGCAGCCAGGATTCTCCCTTCTTTGCCGCGGTCAACCGCAACAAAAAGAGTCTGGCCCTGAACCTCAAACGTCCCGAAGGGAAAAGGTTGCTCCTGGAACTTGTGGATACGTACGACGTGCTTGTCGAAGGATTCAGGCCGGGAACCATGGAGCGCCTGGGGCTCGACTTTGATGCTGTCAGCGCTCGCAATCCTCGCTTGATTTACGTATCCATAACGGGATACGGCCACGACGGGCCATATAGGATTCGTGCCGGACACGATGTGAACTACCTGTCGCTTGCGGGCATCATCGGAATGACCGGCACTCGACAAGGGAACCTGGCGCTCCCAGGCGTCCAGATTGCGGATTTGGCCGGAGGAAGTCTCATGGCTTTGGCGGGCCTCCTCGCCGCAATAATTCAGCGAGGAAGGACAGGGCGAGGACAATTCGTGGACGCGGCGATGTTTGACGGCGCCTTTTCCCTGGCCACTATGGTCTTCGGTGGAGTCCAGGCCGGATTGGAGCATGCCGAAGCAGGAAATATGCTTCTGACCGGTCGCTTTCCCTGCTACGGGCTGTACAGGACCAGAGACGGGAAATATATGTCATTGGGAGCCCTTGAATTCAAATTTTGGGAAAATTTCTGCACTACCGTGAACCGACAAGATCTGGTGGGTGGACAGTTCGGAGGACCGGAAATCGTTACTGAGGTGGAGCAAATCTTCGCTTCGCGCACCAGGGATGAATGGGTGGTCCAGTTGAAAGATTCCGACGCATGCTGTGAACCCGTCCTTTCCCTGGAAGAAGCCGCGGACTCATCGCTTGTGGAAGCCCGGGACATGGTCACTCGATTGCACGATGGTTCCCGTTTTCTGGCCTCTCCTATCAAATTGTCCGATTCCTCCTCTGTCGAAGATCGACCTGCTCCGGCTCTAGGCGGAGACACTCGCGAAATCCTCATGGGCTTGGGCCGATCCGATGATGATTTGGCGTCCCTGGTCCAGCAGGGAGTGATCTGACTCGCATAATTTTTGATTGCAAAAGCAAATAGGAAGCCGCATCATGATAGAATCAGAATACAGTGAAACTCGACCTCCTCTCAACGTGTAATGAGCCCAAACCCGGGTGAGTGCAGCATTCTGAAATTAGGAGCAACGACATGGATTACAAGCATATCGACGGTCTAGTCTATTCCCGATACGCGTCGACTCCGCCGGTCATCAATTCGGATCTTGCATTCAAGTACGGTATTAAGGTCCCCTGCAACGTGGAACCCGGCCAATTCTCAGGATTTGAGGTGGGAAAAAACGTCAAACTAAGGCTGGTGGTAGCCGGAGGGGACAAGAAGATCACGTGCCATGCCAAGATCGACTGGGTAACAAAGGACGAATCGACAGATGAATACTACGTGGGCTTTGGGAATCTCTCTTTGACTGACGAAGAATTTCAGGTGCTCCAAAGCAGTTTCATCGAAGATAAGGGAAAGGTCCTGGAATTCGGAGTTAGGGTCAGGGACCGGGCAAGAGAGGCTAAGCCCGTTGTCGTAAGCGATACGGCAAGAGAGATAATGAGATTAAAAGCGGTGAATTTTCCCGTAAGCATAATTGAGGCAATTGACGAAAAAAGAGGCCATGTTTCATTCTCGGAATTCGTAACCAACGCGGTGAGAAAGTATTTGAAGGATTGATTCCGGCAGATCAGGTTGCAACGTTCACAAACATTCGTCATTTGAGCAGGCGGCGGCAGGGCATGCCGTGCCCTTACAAATCCAATCGCGTAATTAAGTGCGTAAATATACGCGAGTACCGCAAGGAGCACTGGCAAGGGGGCATCCGTGTAAATCACCACAGGGGTGCGAAACAATTTCCCCGAAAATCTCAGTTCCGAAAAAATGCGAAGCAATTGAGCGCGGGAAGTGGGAGTGGGAAATGGATTCAATAACACAGCCTCAATTAAATTAGCCACTTAGCTACATTGGCATGCTACTTGCTTATAGCTTAGGGTAACAACGAATCCTAAACCATATCCTCTTAGCAATCCTCCTCAAGGATTGCTTTTTTTTGCCCAAAACGCGGCCCTTCGGAACCACCATATTGTGAGCCAATGTCGCTGACTATGCCGGGAATCACCGAGTTCCCCAGTTGAGGTCCAGATGCGGATCATACTCCGGCTCGTCGTCCGGTCGGAATCCTTGCTCATATTCAAAGACATCAACCACGTGCCCTTGCATAAACGCACGGCCGGTTTTCGGGCAACGGCGAAATTCCCAGGTATGTTCGAGATAGGCTTTGATAAGCTTGCTTTTCGGGCTGTTCTCAGGTCGATAGCTGTAAGTCCAGTTCATTTTGGTTTTCGCAATGGTTTTTTCCTCCCCGACTTCGACGCTCACGTCAAAATAGTCGTGCAGTTCGTCGAAGAATTTCCTTTTCGTGATCTGATGGTCTTCGAAATCCCCATATCCCTCCCACCGCTTCGTTCCAAACTGCATGTAAAAGCCTTCTTCTGCGATGATGGGCAGGAACGCGGAGAGGCCTGCTTGCAAGTCGTGCAGCCGGCTCCATTCCAAGATTATCGCCCTCGCTTCTTGTTCGGTGACTGGACCTTGTGGTATCATGTTCCCCTCCTTAGGTGCTGAAAGCTCCTGAATCTAGAAAAACCGATTTGCCGGACCGAGGCAAGTGCTTCAGCGGATAACAATAACGCGCAACCTCTATTTTATGAAGTAGCCCGCGACCCGCCACTTTCCGTCTTTGTCAAGCATAGGCGTAACCGTCTCCACAGCAGATTTCTTGTTTTCGAAGGACGTGTCGTATTTAATTACTACATATTTACCGTCAGGCACCCCAGGTAGCGATGTGGTGTACGTCGTAGAGGCCGATGTCCTCGAGATAACCTTCCCCAAAGGCGTTCTGACCGTTTTCAGGGACTTCACCCACTGATCCTTGCTTAAACTTTCCTTGAAAAGGGAAGCGGCCTGGTCCCAACTTTTGTCGTATCCCCCGGCATCTACCAAAGTCAACCACGCCCTGGCAGAATCCAATCCCGCCCGCTCTTCATCGGGACCGGCCATGAGTGATGAGTGACACATCAGCCCTAAAACAAGCGAAAGCACAATTATTGGTACTCCTGCCCTCGTTTTCATCTGTTTCTCTCCTTTCGTCCTAATCTATGTGCATTTCAGATGCACGAAAGACTCCTGGGATTCAGATCGATGCAAACATTCTCTCAGAGAGAGAACGTAATTGATAAGTGCATTCAACGTATTTTACAAGAAAACTCTCCATGGTTTGCTGGGGAGTGCGCCTTTGCTATACGATACAAAGTATCGCGGAAAGGCAGAATATAATAGCATAATATTATAGTGCATTTTTTCATGCTTTTTTTAAACCTGCACGCTGTCTTGAGCAAAATAGTAAAAGAAGCGCCGTATAATTTCGGTTACACAAAGGTGGCCTCGACCATGAATCGACTGCTCGTAGCGATCTTCCTTTTGACCGCTCTGTTGCCGGCGGCAACGCCCTCGCAGGCCATTGAAGCAGACCCTGGGCTATTGCAGGATTTCGACCGAAACGCATGTTACTCCAAGTGCCCCTGCGCTATTGGTGGAATGGAGCAGGCCTGTGCCGCCTGCAAACAGAAATGTCATGACGAGTTTTGGAAAGATTTTGACGAGAAATTGAAGAATGAAAAGGGGAATTGATCCGAACCCGGAAATTGTTACAATTGTTGTGACCGATCACCGGGCATTTGGCCACCGGCACTGAGGCCGGCCCTACCGGCCAAGTAACAGACCCGGTAAACCCCTTTCGGGGTGAAAACGGTTACCAAATGTTCGGTCCTTGATGCTTGAATTGAGATCGCTCGGCTCAGTTCTCAAGGATTCACAGCACTGAGATTTTGGTTCCGCATGACGGACAGAATTTGGCGTCCTGGGGTAAAGAGAAGCTGCAACTGGAGCACTTGGGGTTGGGATCCTGCGCTACGGGAATGGCCGACGGCCTATCTGGTGGAGCTGTCGGGGTTTCGGATTCAACCGGCGGAACCTCAATGAATTCCTGCTCTTGTCTGTCTTCCGTTGCCGGGGAGCCCTGTTCCTGGCGGAATTTTCCTTTGAACTTCGCCACAATGATTCCGCACTGGGGGCACTCATCGAATTCATGGGCTTGAGGCATGTGGCACGCGGGACAATGCCACGCACTACCCTTTTTTTGCGCCCAAAGCAGTTGAAGTTCAGACCATTCTTCTTCGCTGATCTGCTTTGCTTCCACCAACTTCTTAATCAGTAGGTCGAGTTCTCTCAGCGAGAGCTTATATTTTCCCATGAGCGCCAAGTCGTCCATTCCGGAGTTGATGTCCTGCACCACTTCATGCCCGCTTATGTGCCGCTTTTCCATGCTGGTCCTCCCGTGTGTTTTCAGCGGTACATGTACTCCAGCGTCTCGATCAAGTTTCTCAATTCCTGCAGTTCCTCGTGGCCAATGGATGTGATCTCGAATCCGGCCACTATCTCCTCGGCATCATCCGAGGATGTCACCCATCTGCATTTCGCTTTCAGTCGGAAAGATCTCAACTGGAGAAATTGATCGGGTTTTATGCTAAGTTTCTTTTCTTCGTCGACTTCTGCCTTGAGTCCCTTCACTCCCAGGCCGCGCTCACTGATGTTGATGACCATGCCCTGCATATCTGGATTGGCTAGATCGTGTACGGGAAGCGGCACGTATATCTCTTTGCGAGGCGATCTTGCAATGACCGTTTTTTCGCCGTTCAACTGAGGCACTAACCTGCCTTGGAGGAACTCAGCGTCAATTATATTTGAGTCCACGAGCTTTCTGAAGACACTTTGCAAGCCTCTGAAAGTGAGTCTATATTTTTGCATGAGTTCGTTATCTCCGATTCCGGAGAGTATGTCGGTTACTATTTCTTTGGCTCTAATCTCTCTCTCGGCAACCATGGCTCGGATTCTCCTTCCACAGTTCTGTGATTGCCTCGATAAACGAATCGCCCCCCGTGCAAAGGCATGGAAATTATCGAGACGCCATAACTGACTTAAATGACACATTCACCAAGCCGGGAAAAGGATTTTTTTCAGTTGGGTCGGAATCATGCGGGGAGGCTTGCCATCTTGGGGCACTGCGACTGAGTAAAGCGGCACCTCTTTCAAAGAGGAACCGTTCAAGAACTGAGATCGCAGACGAACCTATTCATACCATGATGAGGACAGTCTAATTCCCAGGAGGTAGCCATCCTCATGGGTACCGCTGCGACACTGACGGAAGAAATTGAAGGGACGGATTTAAGAAGGAAAAGCTTCCCTTCGGTTGGTTGAAGGAAGGCTCATTACCTGCATTGCCCACAGTCTTGAACAACCCTGCCCTTGAGCCGTTCACATGCCGGCGCCGTCATTTTGCTACATTGTCCCTTAACGCAGCAATTGACCATGAAGTCTCCCTTGGCATAAATCAGCGAGCCAGTAATAAGGAAGGCAGCGAGCGTAACCAGCAACAAGATTCTCTTCATGCGAATCCTCCTTCCCTCCTTGCGGAGTAGCAATCACGCGCGTGCTTCTATTTGACGTGGTCCCCTCTGTCAAGACAAAAAAATGAGAAGGCTTATAGCCAGCTAATCCCAGAGCCACATTGCTGAGATTCCCCTGAAAAATAAATGCTCGTTACGCAATAGCCTCCCAGCCTCACTGCCTGGTCTTCCGGGCAGATCGCGCAAGAGATTTTTCACCAATCGGTAAAGTTACAACAAAGGTAGTGCCGTCGCCTTCCGCGCTTTCCACTCCGATTGTGCCATCGTGTTGGAGCATGATGCCGTAAACGATGCTCAGACCAAGGCCGGTACCTTTACCGTCATTCTTTGTCGTGAAAAACGGCTCGAAGATATTGCTCTGAACATTCTTTGGGATCCCCGGTCCTGTATCTTGGATTCTTATCATAACCTGCTTTGCCTGCCAGGGCAGATCGACCGACATGACCATGAGCCCGCCGTTTGGCATGGCCTCCACTGAGTTAAGAACTAGATTCAACAGCGCTTGTTTCATCAGGTCACCGTCACAGTATACCATGGGCATGATGCTAGGTTTCTCGATACACAAACTTATGCCCTGAAGTTTCATCCGATTTCTTGTAAGTAGGGCTATGTCATGGAAAGTCTTCGTCAGGTCTACCGCGGATTTGTTGATATCTCGCTTGCGCGAAAACGCTAGGAGCCCTTGGAGGATTCTTCCGCATCGATCTGATTCGACCGATATCAGGTCCAGGTAGGAGCTGAACTTCTCCATTTCCTCCTCAGATAACGATTTCTTATCAAAGGATCGCCTCATGAGTTTGGCAAAAGTTAAGATTCCCTGAATCGGGTTATTGATTTCATGCACGGCCGCGGACGCGAGCTTTCCAAGAGCAGCCATCTTGTCTTGTTGGAGAGTATGGGTAAAACTCTCTCGAATGCTCCGGGCTTGTCGGTTCAGTACCGGCGTCATCTGCTTGGAAATATCTTTCCAAACGATTATGATATTTTTTTTCCCTTCTTCATCTTTTGGCAATGGATACGAACTGATTGAAAAATACCGGACTGTACCGTCGAGGCGGCGTTCTTCCCTCACAGTGTGCCCCGCTCGCCCTGTTTGCAAGACCTCCTGAACCAGACATTTTTCCCCTCTGCTGTAACAGGGTTTCATGTCTTTCCTTACCACCCAATGGCACAGCCTGCCTATGCAATCCTCCTGTGACTTATTCGTCCTTTCCAGAATGGCGTTGTTTATCTCGACAATCTTGAAATCCTCATTTACGACCATTATGCTCGTTTCCGAGCCGGACATAAGAACTTCTTTCATCAGTTCGACACTTTGAAGCCTTGTTCGAGTCGAAGCAAGCTGACCCGACACGTCTTTAAGGCCCTTAATAATTTTCAGAACAAAAGGATCTAGAAATTTGGTCTGAGGCTGTATCAAGCTCATCATGCTATTGCTCAACTCCTGGTCATCAGTCGTCAGGATAAGGATGTCAGGAGGTTCGGTTTTCAGTCGCTTCTTCACCTCTTCTAGCAAGGAGATTCCAGAGTGCCCATCTTTCTGACATTTGATTTTGGCGGCGGATCGAGTTACCTCGCCCAAGCGAGCAATGTGGTAGCCAATCATCGTCAGTGAATCCAGAAGTTCCTTGCTATCGTCCACCTTGTCCGAGTCCCCGACGATAAGGACCTTCAAGGCATTGGCAGGCCGGGCTTCATTTCCGTCGTCACTATTTGTCAAGAGGTTGCGGTCTTTCTTCACAGTAATGCCTGCATCGAAAATTTTATGAGACACGTCGTTCGAGGAACCGTGGGTGCTCTTAGACTGTGTCGTGTTTCAACTCATTCAATGTCCGTGCCCTATCAAGGCTTACCTGGTAATGAGCCATTGAAATCCTCAGGGCAATATTCCGGGAGGGGCTCGCCCTTAAGAGTTTGCGGGGCGGTTCGTCCAGCGTTTTAGCGCTCCTGAGCAGTCCTTGTATCAACCCGTTTCGTACTAATCCGCGGTCAAACATGTAATCCCGCCCCTGGCGGGACTGATCGACGTTTCGGCTGGGTCTCCGGAGCGGAGTCAGGATGTGCCGTTCGCAGCGCAGGAGATCTACCCAAAACGGAACGAACTGCTGTGATTAAGTACTACTCGCTTGAGAGCGCATTGGTGTAAGTGGTCCAACAAGCATCCTCGTTTGATAAAGTATACATGATGGGGCGTCGCATTGCCAACGGCTCTGTCATACTGGCCGCGAAGAGGCCGAACCCCCAGGGGTGTGGAGATTCTCGTTAAAATCGGTAATGTATACCAATTGCCAAAATTTTTGTCCGATTCACAAAATGACACCGTCACCCCGGACTCCGATCCGGGGTCCAGTCTGGATTCCCGCCTGCGCGGGAATGACGGGGAAACGCCCATCACGGTGGCCATCAGGGTGCTCTGCATCCTACAGCCAAACGGACATTATTTTTGGCAATCGCTATAATGAAATGGGAGAGGCAACCAGCACGTGCATCGTAAGACCGAAGAGACTCACGAGGATAGGGACCGGCAAGAAACCTCCCCAACCCCTGGGAGGCCGGCGTATTCTCGCGTTCCGCTGGACTTTTGCGAATTCGAAGCACAATGGTACCTATTTGGTTAGCATATATCGAGAGCGGCCAAGGCAAAAACCTGGCATGTCAGACTACGAGGAGCCTGGGCGCTGTGTCCCAGCGTTGGGCGGGGTCTCCGCGTGGACACCATTGTGCCAACGCGTGGGGCCACGCGACGGGCTCCCCGGGGGCTTGTCTACAATCTGTTCTATGGAGGAAGGGCAAATGATTCATTTCTTGGTGCACGAAAAAGCAGACACAGTGGGGGTTGCCACTGTGGACATCAAGGCTGGAGAACAAGTGCAGGGTCTGTTCATGGATACCCAAGAACAGCTTGAAATAAAAGCCTTGAATAACATCCCTCTCGGCCACAAGATCGCCTTGAAAGATCTCAAAGCGGGAGACACTGTCCTCAAGTACGGCCATGACATCGGCAGAGTAGCGGCAGAGACGACGGCTGGTGAGCACGTCCACATTCATAATTTAAAAACCAAGAGGTGGTAATGATGAATATTCCAAATTTTTTCGGTTATCGTCGCGAGAACGGACGGGTTGGTGTCCGGAATCACGTAGTTATATTGCCTCTGGACGATCTGTCTAATGCAGCCTCCGAGGCCGTGGCCAGCAACATCAAGGGGACCATGGCGATTCCTCATTCTTATGGGCGTTTGCAGTTTGGCGAGGATCTGGAGCTTTTCTTCAGAACTATTATTGGGACGGGCGCGAACCCCAATGTGGCCGCAGTTGTGGTGATTGGCATTGAGCCCGAATGGACGGACCGCATAGTGCGCGGCGTCGCGGAAACCGGGAAGCCGGTCAAGGGTTATTATATCGAACGGAATGGTGACCTGAACACCATCGCAGCGGCCTCCCGCCAGGCCAAGGAATATGTACAGTGGGCATCGGAGCTTCCCAGGACGGAATGCTCCATTGATGAGCTCTATGTCTCTGTAAAATGCGGGGAATCCGACACCACTTCCGGTCTGGCGTCAAACCCGACGGTGGGCAATGCGATTGACAAGCTGGTGGAGATGGGAGCGACATCGTGTTTTGGAGAAACATCTGAAATAACCGGCGCCGAGTTGGTATGCAAAGAACGCGCTGCCACTCCCGAAATCGGCGAGGAGTTCATGAAGGTATGGAACGCCTACAATGACATCATTGTGAAGTTCAAGACCGACGATCTCTCCGGCTCACAGCCCACCAAAGGGAATATCCGAGGAGGTCTTACCACCATTGAGGAAAAAGCTTACGGCAACCTCCAAAAGATCGGCAAGAAGGCGCGATACATTGGAGTCTTGAAGCCGGCTGAGGCGCCTGAAGGGAAAGGGCTGTGGTATATGGATACTTCGTCCGCTGCTGCCGAAGCCCTGACTCTTTGGGCCGCATCCGGGGCTGTGGTGCACTTGTTCCCCACCGGCCAGGGAAATATTTGTGGAAACTCCATCATGCCCGTGATCAAGTTGTCCGCCAATCCCCTCACTTGCAGTACCATGAGCGAGCATATCGATCTGGACGTTTCCGCTATCCTCAGAGGAGAAATGACTTTGGATCAGGCAGGAGATAAGCTCCTCGAAATGGTGGTCCGGACTTCAAACGGCCGGTTGACCGCGGCCGAAGCCCTGGGGCATCGGGAGTTCGTTTTGACGAAACTATATATTAGCGCGTGACGGAGCCACAGCATTTCAACGACAATTCATAAGGGCAGAACAAATTTCTGCTCCTGTATCCTGGCCCCCCACTGTTCCGCATTGTGCTCCTCGGCAAGACAAAAGCCCTCGCGCTCATACAGAAGGCGGGCTGGATCCAGGCCCCTGAAAGTCCACAAAAATACCTGTTTGTGCCCCGCTTTTCGGCAGAATTCAATAGCGGTTCGTATCAGCGTCTTCCCAATTCCGAGGCCCTGTAAACTAGGCTCCACTATGAACCAACGGAGCCTCGCTCCTTCTCCATCCTCCTGATTGCCATCTATAGCGACAGCCCCTGCAAAGCTGCCGTTGACCAGCGCTGCCCAGAATCCATCGGTTTCTTGTCGGAACCTTCTCATGAATTCGCACAGTTCCATGCCGACTTGTGTTTCAAACGATATATCAAATCCCCAGTGCTCATGATAATAGACTGCGTGCAACTCTGTTATCTTGCCTAACACGCCGGGGAAATAGCCTGTCAACTCTACGTCAGTGGTTCCTATCTTTTTCATGGGACTACTCTGATCGAACGTGTCACATGGCAGATGGGTCATGGGTTACCGGCTGTATTTGTTCAAGAGTTCGATCAGCCTTCCGGCAGTCGGCGAGATAGGGCCTTTTCCTTTGAAGAATCTGTCAATTATGGGAAGGTCTGATCCGTAATATCTCTCATTGGCTTCCCAGTCGGCCTGCATGACACTCCCCTGCAGAGAGGCACCGGCATAGAGCCCCTTGGCCCTGGAATAAGAAAGAATGCCCGCGGACAAAGCAATATCAGTCGATGCGGACGCATCTCTGCCGATAGGGCCTGCGGCAACGGACGCATCCGCACCTATTGTAAATTTGTCATGGAAAAGGCTTCGGAGGCTGACATCGCTCATTACCAGCAGCACCAGATCCGTGGCCTGAACCCCCACCTGCCACCCGAAACTGCCTCCGACAAGAGTGATGAACGCGGGGGGCCCCCACTTTCTAGTGGAAGGATTCCGCCTGAGAACAACCCCTGTGCCGTACTGACCCCCAACGCCGAGCCCCGCCTTGATTACTGAAGGGAAAATGACAACAGCACGACTGCGCCTGAAAAGATCGGACGGAATGCTCCCGTCGGGCGCATCCATCATATCTTTGAGAACGCGGGTTGACTCTGAAATGCGGTTTTCAAGCTCGAGGGGTAGGGCCCAGGAACAGTGACCCGGCAAGAATAACGTGGCCACGATAAATAGAATGACAAAATAGGAACTGTTTCTCATGTCGCTGTCTCCCGCCGGAGCATATTGCCTGATTCAGGGTTATAACCGTAAAGAGGCCCTAGTTCAAGGAGACGAAAAGCTTTGCACCCGCATGGGTGGTTTCGGGAGATTTTGAACGGGCAGACAAAGGCCACAATAAGGGCTTCCTCTTTCCCCGCCCGTGACCGAGCGATTACTCAAGCTCTTCTTTTTGCTTGACATAAGAAGGCCCGTCTGAGAATCTGCCTGGCAGTAGTCTCTTCTCTCAATTGCCCTTTCCAACATTAAGGAGTCAGGAATGAAAAGTATCGCGTCTTGCTTGGTGGCGGTTCTGGTTGTCGCATTCATGGGCTGGGGACCGGCTCTGGCTGCGGAGCCTGCGGCTGGACCAATTAAAGTGGGTGTGGTGCTCCCTCTAACCGGCGAGCAAGCCCAGTTCGGCGAAATAGAGAAGAACTCGTTTCTCATGGGGCTTGAAGAAATCAACAAAGCAGGCGGCGTAAATGGGAAGCAGATCGAACTCCTCATTGAGGATGACACGGGAAAGCCCGATGTGGGTCGCTCTGCTGTCGAAAAGCTGATCTCCCGGGACAATGTGATCTGCCTTACCGGTGGATACTCTTCTTCAGTGACTTACGCCATCTGTGCAGTAGCGCAGCAGCGCAAAGTCCCATTCATGGTGACAACAGGTTCCGCGGACAACATCACGGAAAAGGGGTGGGATTACGTATTTCGGATCAACCCTCCGGTCAGTGAGTATCCCAAGGCTGTGCAGAGCTTCTTGAAAGAGGTGGTTAAGCCTCAGACTGTGGCAATACTCTATGAGAACAGCCTGTTCGGCCAATCAGGTTCAAAAGAATTCGTCAAAACTTGCGAAGCCATGGGGATCAAGGTCTTAATGAAGGAAGGTTACGAGCATGGCGCAGTGGACTTCAAGCCTTTGCTTACAAACGTAAAAGCGGCCAAACCAGATTTTGTTTACATGATCTCATACGTGATGGATGCATCCCTGCTCATGCGACAAGCCAAAGAATTAGACTTGAACCCCAAACTCTTCGTGGGTGGCGGCGCGGGATTTACCCTTCCTGGATTCGCCAAGAACGCAGGAGAGGCCTCGGAAAACGTGTTTTCCGCGGATCTATGGGGGCCGAAGGTTCCTTACCCCGGCGCAAAAGAGTACTTTGACAAATATTTGGCGAAATTCGGCACTCCCACAGAGTATCATGGGGCCGAAGCATACGCGTCAATTTATGTCGTGGCCGACGCCCTGAAGCGCGCCAAAGAGCCGACTCCTGCTGCTGTGCGCGAGGCGTTGGTCGCTACGGACATGAAGACTGCTTTTGGCCCGGTAAAATTCGTATCGTACGGCAACAAGAAACAGCAAAACTCTCTGCCTACCTATGTGATGCAATGGCAAAAAGGGGAACTGGAGACTGTATGGCCCAAAGATGTGGCCACAAAGCCTTATGTATTTCCGGTGCCACCTTGGTCCAAGTAGTAGGTTTTATAAGACTTTTCTATGTCGGTCGGATTGCACTCCGATTCTCGTCTGGCTGTTAAGACCGGAATCGGTAACACTCAGACGTTGCCTGCCGTAGCTCCGTTGGCCGTTGGACGACCAAGAACCCAGTTGCGTGCAGGAGTCAAGGGCTTGTCGCTGCTATCTCATTGTGCGAGTTTCAAATGCGGGGACAACGTTTGTCCGTAGCATGCATTTATTCAACGCTACATAGTTGAGTTCCAGATGGACGTATTTCTGCAAACATTGGTCGCGGGCATCCTCAAGGGCGGGCTCTACGCCCTTATCGGGATCGGCATGACCTTGATCATGGGAGTCATGGGTATCATTAACTTGGCACACGGCCAGTTGATGATGCTGGCCATGTACATCACTTACGTGCTGTTCCATTATCTTGGTATCGATCCGTACATCACCTTGTTTATAAGCATGCCAAGCCTGTTCCTGGTGGGCGTCCTCATCCAGAAGTTCCTCCTTAACCCCCTTATGAAAGTGGAAACCATCCTTCCCGAAAACCAGGTCCTGATGACCGTGGGCATCGGCATGGTTCTTACGGAGATCATCCGGTTCATCTTCTCGTCGAATTATCTGTCGGTAAAGACCTCCTATGCAACCGAGGCGATCTTCATCGGCGGGATATCATTTTCGGTGGCACTGACTGTCGCTTTTGTTTTCGCTTGTCTGCTGACCTTGGCGCTCTTTTGGTTTCCTCATCAAGACAGACCTGGGGCGCTCCATTCGAGCGGTTGCGCAAGATGGTGAAGCCGCTCAGCTAATGGGTATCAACGCAGGAACGATCAAAGTGATCACCATGGGCATTGGTTCGGGGCTGGTTGCTGCGGCAGGGACACTGCTGCTGCCGATATACTATCTCTTTCCCGACATAGGAGGCCCGTTTACCCAGAAGGCCTTTGTCATAACCATACTGGGTGGGCTTGGTTCCACTGTGGGGGCGATATTAGGAGGTGTTACCCTCGGGCTTGCCGAGGCCTTCGGCTCCACCTACATAGGTATGGAATTTGAGGGCTTGATCGGCCTGATAATCTTCGTCCTGGTTCTGCTTTTTTTGCCGGGCGGATTCAAGCGTCTCACCAAGGTTTAAGGCTCTATGAAGCAATTCAGCGGCCCTGTGACATTACTGGCGATTTTGGTTGCCTTTCCCTGGGCAATCCAGGATTCTTATTATCAACATCTTATGATCCTGGTATTGATGTGGGTAGCCATCGGGTCGGGGTGGAACCTGATCTCAGGATTTACCGGCCAGGTACTGTTCGGCGCCGCGGCGTTCTTCGGGACAGGGGCCTATACAGCCGCGCTCTTGCTCAATAAGCTGGATATTTCGGCGTGGTGGGGGCTTCCTCTTGGCGGAGTGGCAGCAGTCATACTGGCCTTGCCCTTTGGATGGATATCTTTTCGGCTGCGGGGCCCTTACTTCGCCCTGGTTACTCTGGCCTTGGGCGAGATCATGCGGCATGTTGCCACCATCTGGGAGTCGTTGACCGAAGGGATGGTCGGCATTTTGGTTATGCAGACTTGGGTCTCTAAGCTGCCGTACTACTACATAGCTCTGGCGCTAGCTGTCCTGTCCATAGTTGTTGTGGACGTGGCAATGCGGTCCCGCCTTGGGTACTATTTCGTTTCCATCCGTGAAGATCCGGACGCAGCAGAGAGCATGGGGATAAATACCCTTTACTATCGGATGGTTTCCCTGAGCCTGGCAGCGCTCTTGATCGGCCTTGCCGGCGGCCTGTACACCAACTACATGGGATTCATCGACCCAAAAGTCGTGTTTTCCCTGCACGACGTCTCCATTATGGCAATCCTCGTCGGCATAGTGGGCGGGGTCAGTACCGTGTACGGCCCGGCCGTGGGAGCGTTTATTATGGTGCTTGTCCAGGAGTTGATCCGGACAGGCGGGTTCGGTTTTCTGGCCTGGTTCACGAAAATTACCGGTTGGCACTTCATGACAACGGTCACCAAGTACGTGAGCGAAGCCCACGTGTTGACTTTCGGCTTGCTCGTGGTCCTGGTCATTCTCTACCTGCCCAACGGGGTAGTGGGTGACTGGCTGCGTGTAAAGAAAACTATACTGTTCCGGAAACGAGAAACAGCCTGAGGCGGTTACATGGCCTACTTTGAAGCCAGGGGAATAACCAAATTTTTCGGAGGGCTCGCTGCGGTCAACGGCGTCAGCTTTAAGGTGGAGCAGGGGCAAATATATGGACTGATCGGCCCCAACGGGTCGGGCAAAACCACTATTTTCAATCTGATCAACGCCTATTTTCCGTTGACCAAAGGCTCGATACAATTCGAAGGGAAGAGGATTTCGGGGCTTAAAACGTATCAGATTTGCCGCCGTGGCGTGGGTCGTACCTTTCAGGTGGTGAAACCCCTGAAGAGAATGACCGTGCTCGATAATGTCATTGCTTCAGCGTTTCTTCATGCTGACAGCAAAGCCGAGGCGGTGGAAGAGGCCAAAGCAACCATCGAATTCTGCGAGCTGACGCTTTACCAAGACAAATTGGCCAAGAGCCTACCCATAGCTTCCCGCAAGAGACTGGAAATTGCCAGGGCGCTGGCTACCAAACCCAAGCTGCTGCTGCTGGATGAAACGGCTGCCGGCCTAAATCCTTCCGAAGTCGAAGGGGCTATAGACTTAATCAAAAAAATTCGTGAGTCCGGTGTCACCATCATAATTGTAGAGCACATCATGAAGGTGATAATGACAATTTCCGACAAGATTCTGGCAATCAACCACGGAATGGTCATTGCCGAAGGGAGCCCGGAAGAAGTGGCTTCTAATCATAGTGTCATAGCAGCCTATCTGGGAGAAGATTACAGTGCTCAAAGCTGAGCATCTCAATGTGTCTTACGGTGATCTTCAGGTTCTGTGGGATGTCTCCTTCGAGGTCCGGCAGGGCGAAATCGTTGTGCTTTTGGGCGCGAACGGAGCTGGAAAATCCACCATCCTGAAGACGATCTCTTCCCTTCTTACACCTGGCAATGGCACGGTGACCTTCGAGGGAACGCGGCTCGACGAAATTCCTCCTCATAAGATCATCGAATTCGGTTTGGCCCATGTGCCGGAAGGGCGTCGCCTTTTCCCGGAGATGAGCGTAGAGGAGAACCTGATTGTCGGTTCATTGACCCGAGAAGCCAAAGCCAAACGCAACGAGACCATGGCCCGGATCTATCAGCTCTTTCCACGTCTCGAAGAAAGGCGCAAACAGGCGGCGGGAACTCTGTCGGGTGGCGAACAGCAGATGCTCGCTATAGGCAGAGGACTCATGTCTCTGCCGAAGTTATTGATGTTCGACGAGCCCTCCCTTGGACTGGCCCCCATTCTGGTAATGGAAATCTTCAAGATGGTAGAGATGGTAAACAAAGAAGGTGTGACCGTGCTCCTCGTTGAGCAAAACGTAAAGCATACATTGGCAATGTGCGATCGCGCCTACGTGTTGGAGAACGGCCGTATTACGCTTTCGGGTACCGGCCAAGAATTCCTGAACAACGATCACGTCAAAGAAGCCTACCTGGGAATTTGACACAAGATTTGATGCTGACATATCACCAGTCAAGTTGATCCACTGTCGAAAGAAATTCGTCAACAAGGCTGTTGGTCGGCTGCTCGATGGCCAACGGCTACCTGGCGGAATTCAGATTATTTGACATATTGAATACCTACTTTATTATGTAATAATATCAGCACCGAGAATCTTTGCGCGTAGCGCATTCCTGCAAGATACGGTTGTGAACCGCAGCTCAAAAAGGAAGAAAAATGCCTGAAAAAGAGGTTCAAGGACTTCGGTCCGTTCTCAGAGACATGGTGGTTGCAAGAACTTCCTTACTCTATCTGGTGTCGGACGAGGACCGCCGAGTCGAGGCAGAGATCAAGGCTTTGGCATCGGCTTTCAAACCTGCATTCCGAGTGTACGTCTGGTCATGCACCACAGGTGTGACTCTGGATGATGAGGCTGTGGTCCCAAACCCCTCAATCATGGGTGCATTGGATTGGTTTATGAACCTTCAGGAAACCGCTTTTCTCATTCTTCATGATATTCACGTGTTTCTGAGGGAAAATCCGCCGGTGATCCGCAAGCTCAAGGATGCGGCAAAGAAGGTCGAGAATGGGTACAAGACTATTTTTATGCTGTCCCCTATTCTAGAAATTCCTCCTGAAATCACGAGCGACATTGTGCTGGTGGATGTGCCTCTCCCAAAGCTGGAAGAGGTCGAGAGACTACTCAACCACGTTATCTCGAGGGAGAAAAACCGGGAGAGTCTTCAACAGTCGTTAACCGATGAGATCAGAGATCAATTCTTGAAAGCGGGCGCGGGTCTTACAAGTCAGCAGGTCATGCAGGCTTTCCGCAAGACGCTATCCGGCAAACAGGTGCTGAATCTTAGCGATATCGACGTGCTGATGGAAGAGAAGAGGCAAATCGTCAGGAAGAGCGGTCTCCTGGAACTTTTTTCTCAGCCTATGGAGTTCGACCACCTGGGAGGATTCACCAATCTCAAGAAGTGGCTGACACTGCGGCAGGACATCTTTTCCAAGAGAGCGCGGGATTATGGGCTCAGTTTGCCTAAAGGCGTCCTGCTCATGGGAATAAGCGGATGCGGAAAGAGCTTATGCGTCAAAGCCATTTCAGCGTTTTGGCATTTGCCACTCCTGCGGCTCGACATGGGGAGAATCTACGACGGATTACAGGGTACCCCCGAAGAGTGTTTGCGTAAGGTCATAAAAATTTCCGAAGCGTCATCGCCGTGCGTCCTGTGGATAGACGAGATCGAGGCGGGGATCGCCAACGCAGGTCAGAAAACCCTCGGTGGAGCCGCATCTCGTATTCTTGCTTCGTTTCTCACTTGGATGCAGGAGAAGACAGCGCCGGTATTTATTGGAGCTACGGCCAACAATATCGAGTTGCTCCCCCCTGAAATCCTCCGCAAAGGCCGGTTTGACGAACTATTCTATGTTGAATTGCCATCGGACAACGACCGGATGGAAATAATCCGAATTCATCTTGCAAAAAGGGATATCCCGATCAACAGATTTGATTACGCGCCGCTGGTTAAAGTAACAGACGGCTTCAATGGCGCCGAAATCGAGCAGGGCGTGCTCAGCGCAGTCTTCAGAGCCTTCAGCGAGAGCCGGGAGGTGAACCAGAATGATCTCTATATCGCTCTGGAGAACATCGTGCCGCTTTCAACGACTATGAAAGAGCAAATCAAAACGCTCGAACGTTGGGCGTTCAACCGAGCCCAGAGAGCTGGTGGGAATTAGGCCGCGAATGCGGCCGTGGCTTTAAGTATTGACCTTACCCAAAAGTCCCTTTCCGAAAGATCGGTAGGGGGCAGCGACCTTGCCGGCCTGAACGGGGTTCGCCGGCACGGAGGCAGGCGCGTACCAATTTGCAGAGATCGTTATTGGCAATCGGGCACTTATTCCGGCAACCACTTCAGGGCCGATTCCAGCCCTAATTCCTAACTAATTCCGCCTATTACAAATAAGGATCTTCCGCCCCTCTTTGAAGATAACCTGAATCTTTTCTGCCCCCACAATCTCGAGTACTCGCCCAGTTCCAAAGAGAGGGTGCTCTACGTATTCCGAAGGTTGATATGATTCCGATATGTTATAGAGTTTCGCCGTAGTGCCAGGCGGCATATTTTTCATGAATGTGGTCCATTCCCCGTAAGCTTTGTTTGCAGCTCTGCTCGCGGGCTTCCGGGTTTTGTCGGGTTGAGGTCTCCTTTCCACTCGCTCCTCTTTATCCTCGGGTTCCTGATTCTTTGGCGGGTAAAACTTGTGCTGGGAGCCGCAAGTCAGGCAGACAACTCTCTGGATATTATTTCCAACCACTGCAATGACCCTGTGGTTCAGGTTCATTCGGCATCGAGTGCACCATGCCTCAACATCATCACCTGGTCCGATCAATACACCAGCCATAAATCCTCCAATAGCTTGCATCGGTGAGTAATATCTCTTCGCGTTCAAGGAAGTAACGTAGTAAGGGCGCACTCTCGCGGGACGCGCCCAAAGGGCGGGCAGACAGGTCTGCCCCTACCAAGGACCGGCGTTGCCTTCACAGCTTGAAAGCGAATCCGTATGACACAGGGGTTTCAGACTACTCATGGAGAGCAGGATGTCAAGGCCGTTTCTCCAGAATAAAGAAAACCCCTACTCCAAGGTGGAACAGGGGTTTTTGTATTGTGATCCCGGCGGCGACTTACTCTCCCACGCGGTCGCCCACGCAGTACCATCAGCGCTGGAGGGCTTAACTTCTGTGTTCGGAATGGGAACAGGTGTTTCCCCTCCGCCATAGCCACCGGGAAGGGGCAAAAGCAA
>CAVUIT010000009.1:0-302500 GCA_963741625.1 uncultured delta proteobacterium | reverse complement strand
AAGAAACAAGAACTCGGTGGGTCTGATGGGGTCGAATGCGCCGTGACCGCTGAAAAACAGAATTATCGTGTCCTCTTTCCCGGCCTTGGGCAGCGTGTAGTAGAGATACTTTTCCACTTCTGCCTTGGTGGCTTTCTCGTTTAGCAGGGAGGTAACTCGAATCTCCTTGAAGATTGCGTTCTGGGACTTGAGAAAATCCCCAAAGGCTTTCGCGTCCTTATCCGACAGGCCCAGTTTGGGGACCTTTGGATCACGATACTTTGAGACGCCTACCACAAGAGCATAGAGGTCACCGGTTCGGAGCGGCAGAGCAGTGGGTGCAGGCTGCTTGGACTCGCCCGGGCCCGACTTGGCAAGAGCAGCGGCATCCACCGAGGGGGAGAGAGGATGGAATAAGATCAGAGCCATGACAAAAGCGGCTGCGATCTTAAAAGATGCTCTCTTGGTCAGCCTGTCTCCGAACTTCTGATCTCCTAGACCGAGTGTCCTGTGCATGGAATTATCCCTCCGAAGCACTGCGCGCTATCAACATGGTTTGGAGCCTGGATGCCCACATTTTTTGTTTGTACGGAAAATTGGATACCTTGGTGAAATGCGAACATTCAGTCTTAAGACACCGGTTGCCACAGCGGGTTCCCGTGTCGGCGGTGGGAGACAACGTATTGGAAGGCGTAGGTCAACGCTGATTAGTTGGCGGAAGCAACATGCCGAAGGCGTCGGAACGAACCCGTGCAGGGAGTTCACTCTGGTCTATTCTTTCCTCTGTTTTCGTCTGCAACGTCTTGCCACTGATCGTATCTATAAATTCTATGCGGGCCACGAGTTTGTCGGCCGAAGGAAAAACGGTAACAACCAGCGCACGGGAAACATTAAGATTTTTCCTCAGCCCGTCGATCATCGCAGTACTATTGGTTGATGGGACTTGGCCACTCTTGACCGCCTCCGAGATCTCCGCGGGAGATACTATTCCATAGCGCTCATTCAGATCCATTGAAGGCTTCAGAGCTTCATAGAGGGAATCTATTTGTTTTTGAGGCACAGGGTTTTTGAAATCCTTGAAAAAGACCACAAACGCGGCATTCTCATGGATTGACTTGGGTTTGGGAATCCCCTCCCAACTCACGGAACTCAGAGCGATCATTGGCTGAGTCATGTCTCGAGGATAGAAGGTTACGACCAGCACCAGCACTGCCGCGGCCACCCCTACCGCCATTGCCGGCGCCTTCCACCAGCGCACAAGGTTCTGAAGGAAAATCTCGCCCCATCGTGGCGTTCTCGGGAGAACCTGCCTCGGAACCGACCTAGGGAGGGTCTCCCTCAACCGATTCCAAAGCTCCGCGGGCATTGGCTCTTCAGGTAGCGCCATTTTCCATGCGCGCAGATCCTCCGAGCACAAAGGGCAATTCTCGACGTGGGGCGAAATAACGCCGTGGGGGTCATCCCCACTCTGAGCGAAGTCATAAAGTTCCCACGGTTCCGGGCAGAATGCCTGCTTGTTCTGTCTCAAGGCAGCTATCGCTTCTCGAAGCTCTTGCACACGCACTGTGCATTGATCGCACGTGCTCAGGTGCTCTTCAACGTCAGCTTTCTCCGGAAGAGTAATCATGTCCTCCACGTACGGAAGGAGAAGAGCGTCCGGATGTTCCGAAGACGTTGGTGGACTGGGGTTCTTCACCGCGTGGTTCCCTTGGTTTCAATATCCTTGTACACGACTTTGAGTTTTTCCAAACATCGCCTGGTCTGCACGGTCAAAGTGTTTTCAGTCAACCCTACGATGGCAGCAATCTCGCTGAAAGGTAATTCATCATAATACCTGAGATGAATAAGTTCTCGACACTTGGGGTCCAATCCTCCTAACGCGCCCCTTAGATGAGATACAAGTTGAGCCCTTTCCATCTGCCGATCCGGGGACTCAAGCTCCGATTGAACCATCCTGGTCCCCATTTCGTTACCGTCATGGTGTTCCACGCTTTCTGTTTCCGCGTCTCTCTTTGCGGCCTTTGTTCTGCGGTACTCATCTATCAGTACCCTCTGTGCGACCACGCACACGAAACGCGCCAAAGAATGCATGGAATCGTAATTATTCAAAGAGGTTGCAAGTGCGAGGAAGGTGGACTGAGTAAAATCCTCCACGTCCGCAGGGGATAGCCCCGCCTGTCGCCTGACAACGCTTCTTATTAATCCAACGAATCGCGAGTAGAACTGATTCCAGGCAGTTTCCGATCCTGCCAAACATTTCTTGAACCAGCAGTTGCTCTTGATTTTCATCACGCATCGCCATGCCCGGAGGTCATGTCTGAGATGAGAGGCTTTATTCCATAATAAGGTCGATGTGGCAACTATACATGGAAACGTGCCCCAGCTCTGGGGGGTTCGGTGACACTCCTTTCAGTCTTGAAGGTCTATAACTTACGGTCATGGTAGCGGAAAGCAAGCATTGATGGTATCTCGGCACGCTAATGAGAAGTAGGTCCGAATCAGCAGAGAACAGAGGAGCCGGAAGCGCGTTGGGCCTCCAGCTCCCCAAGACCTCATCAGCTCAGACTACTTGCAGTCTTTGCAGTCCTTGACGACCTTCCCCATCGCCTTGGCACAGTCCGCTTCGGAACCGACCTGGCTACACTTCCCCTTGATGCAGCAGTTCACTTTTCGCGGCCGGTTTGTCGCCAGCCTTGGCCGCGCCCGGGGTCTCACCGGCCGCCATTGCCAATGGCACGGAAAACATGAAAGCCGCCAGGGTCAGCAATACTAACAACTTTTTCATCTGAAGCCTCCTCGATGCTCCTCGTCTTATTAGGACAGCCGTTTTCAGGCTGTTCCTCCGACCGGATTTCAGTCGGTTTAACTTTACAATTCGTAGAGGAGGCGAAAATCTGACAAGAAAAGTTGGGGGAACCCGAAAAAAATGGAGAGGACCCCCTAATGTGGGAAAAAGACTTACGAAAGGGGGGCTGGGAGACCTGATGGATCATGCTTACATGCCGAGGATTCTTTGTCCCACTGCAGGCATGACTCCGCATTTACGTTAGGTTCAGGACGGGTTCGTTACTCGAGCGTAAGTGCTTCCACCATACGGGAAGATCCAGACCTTGGCCCTACGAGGGACTTTCGTAGCGGCCCAGGTTACCATTTCTTGAGCATCGGTGTAGCTCCGAGCCAAGCCCATTTTACGCCCGATGTCTTGAGGAAGGGTGGGACTGTCGCTGAACAGGGCGAGGTGATTTCTTCTCAGCATCTGGAGACCGAAATGGCCCACAAATACTTCTTCTACAGGTTGACCCTTCTTGGCCTTTTTCACGAAAGGAAGGACGCGATTCTTCCCCATAACCTTCAATAGAGCGCGCATCAGCGGATAAGGGAGCGTCTTCTTGGGTATCGGCATTTCTCCCAACCCATATTCACTGCGACAAAAGCCCATCATCACCCCTCCGGGTTTACAGGCCTGTAAAGTATTGCCCACGCACTTGACGGACTGCCGCATGTCTGAATCCATGGGAAATGAGTTGGTCAAAACAACATCGGATTGCTCAGGCACATCCAGGCGCACCAGTTCCTCCACGAACGCCTCGCCAGCCCGGTGGGCTTGAACGGGGTCCCCGCAGAAGAAGTGCGTGGGCCGCGCTAGCTCGTTCATAACCGCGTTAACAATGAAAATCTCTTTACCGAGTAGCTTGGCCCCTTCTTCCAGGTCCAGGCGCATGGGTGAATTTTCTCCCCGCTCACCTACGTAGTTGAAGTGGTCAGGGTCAACCCCTTGCAAGTGGTTCTTGCCGATTGTCTCTGCGCCCGCGCAACCCGGAATTATTGCTTTCAGCCCCCCGCCGAATCCGAGGAGCAGATGGGGTTCCAAAGCGCCAAGACAGACGATCAAATCCGCATTCAAGAGCAGTTTGTTCAGGAATACCCGAGTCCCACGCGTGGTCGTCCCCAGATCTACCAGCCCGTCCGGGTCATACCCGTCGTGGCATCGCCAGCGTAAACGAGACATCACGTCAGAGCCCAGTTTTCGCTCTACCTCTTCAGCGCGACTCGACCTGTGGACTCCCGTTGCTATGATAATATCGATATTCTCGTCCTTGACCTCTGCTGAAGCTAGCTCACGCAACACCGGCTGAATGAACTCCCGTACCGGTGTGGGCCGCGAATGGTCGTCCACCACCAAGGCCACCCTCTGCGCCGAAAGGTCCCGTGAAGCCAAGGGCTCAACCCCGATAGGATTTCGCAATGCCTCCGCGCATATCTCTGCCGGATCTGCTGGGGCTTGATGGCTTCTGGGTTTGAGCTCTCCGAGCACCATCCAGGTTTCCGGCAGGAGGATTTTCAGGGAACCTGCTCCCCACGGCAGTTCAACGGTTTGGCTCATTGTGACCTAGCCTCCTCAGAATGACTCAGGTACGGATCAAGACGATTGGGCATCGTGGCCCAGTGCGGTACCCATTTTGGCTCAATGTTTGAAAACAATCTATAGCTTAAACGTTCCGGCTTGAGGCGCGCGCCGGTATTTTAGGCGATAATCCCGAACATAACAGGAAAATTTTTCTGACCCTTGTCCTTTTGCTGCACAATTCCGATACTGAGTGAAGGTATTACGCGTCGGCAAAGTGATGGGGGAGAGCATCTCATGTCTCTAAAATCATTGTTGTTATTGGTTCTTGTCGGAGTTTTTGCCTACGGATTGCTGCTAGTGGCAGATGCTGACGAATCTGGTTTGCAATCCTGTATGACCTATTGCCGTCTCAACTTCGACCCATATTTGAAACCCAGCGACCATGCCCAGTGCGTGGAGCGGTGCAAGAGAGAACACAGGAAAGAGACGAAATCGGATTGGGATCGTCCGGATAGGCTCAAATAGCGACTAACCTCATATGAAACGCGGCATTCGTCGCGTTGTTCCGGCGATCTGAGAGCTGACAACCGCGGTGACCTCAGAAATGCCAAGGTCCGGAATCCGATGACCTGATCAGAATGGGCAGCGACACACTGCTCCACCTTCCTGATGGCTTGGTAGCCTAGGACCGCTTCCAAGGCTGTTCGTCTCTGAGCCTGCGGATTCTTGACAAATTAGAACTTTGCTTTGCCGTGGGCTCCGGCAAAATTCCCCAAAGCAAATAATCCTAGGCTGGAGCGCACCCTCTGTTAGGGAACAGGCGGTTCGTGGTCCTTGCAGAACGGGGCCTCTCCTACAACAGGCATGCCGCACATTCGGCAGAGACCTCTCCTTATAGGATCGTTGATATCTCCGCACGCATCCACCTTGCCCTCGGTTCCCGGTTCGGCTACGCTTTTCTTCTCTTCTTGCCTTTCTTCTGTGCTGACCATGATGCACACCTCCTTAACGTGTCGTTAATCATTTAGACGCCTGCCAAATTTATTTGATTCATTGGATCAGAAAAGAGATTCCGTGGGGATGAATTTTCACGACAAAAATAGTTGACAACCGAAAAACGCAACTGTATCATTGTATTCATATATTGACATACATGGATGTCTGGGGCTGAAAATGGGACACCAACAGACCTCAGCCTTCGGCGGCTACATACATAACGGCACCTGATGCCAACAAGAAAATGGAGGAATGAGAAATGAGCGCAGAAGCACTGGTTCAACTCGCAGAGCTGGAGAAGAAGGTTCAGGAACTCGGGGCCGGTAAGCAGAACAAACTGGCAATGGTGGTGTTTTCCGGCGATCTCGACAAGTTGCTGGCTGCAATGATTATCGCCACCGGCGCGGCCGCGATGGGGATGAAGGTCGTGCAGTTCTTCACCTTCTGGGGCACCGCGGCTCTTCGCAAGCCCGATGCCCAAGTGATCGGCAAGGACTTCATGTCCAAGATGTTCGGCTGGATGTTACCCAAAGGCAGGAACAAGGCGAAGCTTTCCCAGATGAATATGGGTGGAATGGGAACAGCCATGATGAAGGGTCTCATGAAGAAGAAGAACGCTCCCAGCCTGGACCAGCTTTTTGATATCGCGGCCCAGCTCGGAGTTGAAATCAAGGTATGCGAGATGTCTATGGATCTCATGGGCTTCAAGCACGAAGAGATGATCGACTACCCCAACCTCGAGTACGTAGGCGTGGCCACATTTTTGGCTCATGCCAAAGAATCGTGCAACCAGTTGTTCATTTAAGGAGAGTCAAAATGTCCGAACACACCGTTTCTAAAGTGCTTGACCTCAAAGGTCTTCCTTGTCCTATGCCCGTTGTCAAGATTAGCCAGGAAATAGGCTCGGTCGCAGTCGGCGAGGTCATTGAGGTGCACACAACCGACCCGGGTTCTCTATCGGATTTTCCGGCTTGGGCCAAGACCACCGGTAACGAAGTGCTGGAATCCGAACAGGGCGACGGCGTCATTAAGATATTCGTCAAGCGGCTCAAGTAGCGAGTACGAGAATAAGCCATGATAGACAAAATCTTTTACTTCATCATGGTGCCCATGGTGTACCTGGCGATGGTCTGGTGCATCACAGGCATCGCGGTCAAGGTCATTGGGATTATCAGAGCACCAAAGGTTCCGCACACGCTCAAGATATTCCCTGAAAGCAACGTGCCCTTCATGGCAGCGGTATGGGACGCGTTCACCATGCCCACGGTCAGAAAGCACAAGCCGCTATTCTGGTTCTTTCTTGCGGCGTTTCACATAGCCGTCGCTGTGCTGATCGCCGCGCACCTCGACCTGATCCCTCAATTGAGGATCACCCGTGCGGATTCCCCGCACATGATCGGCAACGGAGCAGCGGGGGTAGTACTGACCATATCAGTAGTCTACTTCCTCTTGCGGCGCTTCCGCACCCCGGTGCGTGAACTCTCAGTTCCTGCCGACTATCTGATCCTGGCCCTGCTGTTTTGCATCTTGGTCACAGGAGATGTCATAAGTTGGGGAAATTCCTGGAGTCCCGACGGTTTTGTCATTACCAAACAGGACTTGGGTTCCTATCTGAGCGGCCTCACGAGGTTCACGTTTGAAGACCCTCACAATACGCTCTCAGGTTCCCACTACGCGGTCGTAGGCACGCACGTGTTGTTGGCCAACTTGTTCCTGATGGTTCTGCCGTTCAGCAAAATCATGCACAGCTTCTTCGCGGTCCCAGTGAATCTACTGAGGAGGGTTTGACGATGGAAAAGGAACAACGAGAAAAACTGCTCGGACTCTTCTCTGAAAAACTGACCAGCGCGGCGCGCATGTACCTGGATAACTGCTCGCGCTGTGGCCTCTGCGTCGAAGCTTGCCACGCTTATGCGTCTTCTCCGGAGACTCGTTACACAGCCGTGGGCCGAGCACAGAACATACGGCGGCTCTACGAGAAGTATTTCAAGTTCTCCGGTAAGATCGCTCCGTGGCTCAATGAAGCGGTGGAACTGGACGACTATTGGATGGAGAAGGTTTACGAGACCGCGTACACGTGTACCGGGTGCCGCCGTTGCATGACCTTTTGCCCATTCGGCATTGATACTCAACTCATCCAGTCGATCGCAAAGCTGATGCTCATCGGCGCGGACATGGAGCCGAAAGTGCTGAGCATGCTGGCAGATGTGTCGATCGCGAAGGGCGAAAATATTGATGCGACAAAAGCGAATTTTGGTGAGGCGGTCCGCGGACTCGAATCCGAGGTGATCCAGAAGTGGCGGAGCGAAGCGGGCGTGGATGCCATACCGCTCGATGTTCAGGGAGCAAATGTGCTTTACGTTGCTCTTGCAGGCAAGCACTCAATTATCCCTGCAGCCGCGATCATGAACGCGGCAGGCGAAAAATGGTCGCTTAGCTATTTTGAGGCGGTCAATTTCGGCGCTTTCGTGGGTCACCCCAAGAAGACCAAGGAGATCGCGCAGCGAATAGTTGAACGAAGCCAAACGACTTGGCGTTGCCGAAGTGGCCATATGCGAGTGCGGCACAGCTTACCGTGTGATGAAGCACATGACAGGCGAGCACCCGTTCAAAGTCATCACTTTCGTAGAGCTGATAGAGCGGTATTTGAATGAAGGCCGGATCAAGCTGGACAAGTCGAAGACCAAGGGGCGGATCACATACCACGATCCGTGCCAGATTGCCCGCAACGGCGGGATTTATGAGCAGCCCCGCAATGTCCTGAAGCACCTGACCGACGATTTTGTCGACATGGAGCCAAATCGTCAGGCCAACTGGTGTTGCGGCGGAGGTGGCGGTCTAGTTGTCATCGGTGAGAAGGATTTCCGAATGAAGTCGGCCAAAGTCAAGGCCGATCAGGTGAAAGCCACCGCCGCGGAGATCCTGTGCACCGCGTGCGAGAACTGTCACAGCCAGCTTTCAGACCTCAACGAACACTACAAATTGGATGTTAAGGTCGAGTTCCTCTCTAACCTGGTGGCCGAAGCTCTGGTCCAAGAGGAAGTCGGCGAAGTTGCTTACCAGACGGTAAGCGCGGCGTAAGCTTCTGTGGGAAATAGATTATTTCTTTTGCTCCGCTGAAGCCAGATTCGCTCGCAACCTGATTCCTTCACGTGGGACTCGTAGAGACCGCCGAAAGTGGCACTGGCGATTCATCGCCAGCATTAGCCGGTGTTGACAGATCCAGTTCCATGGGACGGCCGAACATTGTGGCGCAGGCTTTCCAGCCTGGGCTTTCTTTTAGATCTCGGCGGACTGGAAGTTCGCTCCACAGATCAGTCGTCTCGAATGGGACGAACGTGTTTCAGCTCTTGGCCCAGGCGATGAATCGCCTGGCTAATTTCAAACGCCCCGCTGGGGCTCCCTAGCGGAGCTAGATAGACAATCCTTTGGGAAAAGATGATCCCATCTCATACCATTCTCTCTCAAATAGCGAGATATCGGTTGTCTGAGAAAACAGCTCTGACCTGGCGCCCAGGACGGCCTGACTCAGGTCAGTGACACCCAGTCGCAAGTCATGTTTGTCCACGTCCAGATGCGTTCATCGTGTAGACGCGGGATTTGCCACATTCTACGCCCGCTTTTTCGTGAGGCGTTTCGACACGGCTAAAAGCACCGTCATGCCGATAATGAACGAGATCAATGATCCTGCAAGGATGCTGACCTTGGCAGTATCAAGTATCGCGGTCTTCTCAAAAGCAAGGTCAGCAATGAACAAAGACATTGTGAAGCCCATGCCGCACAGTATTGAGCCTCCAAAAAGGTGGTAAAAGTTTGCCCCCGCGGGCATGCCGGCGAGCCCGCTCTTCACCGCAATCCACGCTGAAGTGAAAATGCCGATCTGCTTTCCCAACACAAGGCCCAGGATTATTCCCAGAGATACGGGACTTGTCAGAATATGGCTGAGCCGGGACCATTCAAGGCTCACCCCCGCATTTGCCAGTGCAAAGATAGGTACCACCATAAAAACTACCCACGGATTGAGCGCGTGTTCGATCCTCAGCAAAGGCGGCTCAACGCTGTTGCAGAGAGCGCCGAGAGTGCGAACTGCGGCCTGGTGTTCGGAATTCGTATAAATGGTCGAACCAAAGTTTCCGACACGGGCGAAGTGCACCAAGACCTCCTTTGCTCTTCTCAAGAATTTGTCGGTGTCAATTCGAGAGCGAGCAGGTATGGTCATGGCCACCAGGATGCCGGCCACCGTTGAATGGACCCCCGACAATGACATAGCCAGCCAAACCAGGCACCCGAAAAAAATATAAGGAAGCGGGCCGTGGTAACCCAGGATGTTAATCCCAACAAGCACTAAGAAGACTAGCAGCGCAACTTCGAGATAAAAAGTCGAAATCTGCGCAGTATAAAACAGAGCTATTACAAGGACCGCGCCCAAGTCGTCCACAATAGCCAACGCGGCCAGGAAGACCGCGAGAGAGCGGGGAATTCGTTTTCCAAGTAATGTTAGGCCCCAAGAGTAAAAGCAATGTCCGTGGCCATGGGAATTCCCCAGCCTTTGGCCGCAGGCCCGCTGGGGTTAAAAGAAAGAAAATGAAGGCCGGCACTATCATGCCACCCAGGGCGGCTATGAGCGGCAATGCTGCTTTTCGATAGGAAGCCAGCTCGCCTACGAGTATCTCCCTTTTGATCTCGAGGCCCACCACAAAAAAGAAGACCGTCATAAGCCCTTCATTGATCCAGAAATTAAAGGCTTATCAAGCTGATATCCGTTTGATCCGACCATGATGCGTGCGTCCAGCAAGCGCTCGTACCACTCTGAATAACCGGAATTGATCCACCAGAGAGCAATGATCGTCACCAGCAAAATGAGGATGCCACCGGCAGCCTGCAGGGACGCAAAGGATTTGAAAGGACGAATTAACAGGTCCCCTATTAATTCTCCCCGTTTGTACAGTTTTCTCTCAGTAAACAACTGCTGCTTTTCCTATGATTCGTTGTCAGCCCACGCCTTGTACCCGGTTCGCAAGTTCGGTGACGCAACTGGCCTCTGCCTCTGCTGGATCGGTAGGGCCGGCGTCCCTGCCGGCCGCGGATCAATGACCGGCACGGAGGCCGGTCCCACCAGTAAAGGGCCGGCACCCGACCTATCAGAATACGTGACAGGATTTGGGAAACGGTAGCTCGGAACTGTATCGGTCAAGTTTGCGGGTGTCAACGCGTGGATTTTGGCTGACTGAATTGTTGCCTTATTTTTGCGCGAGAACCCCGACAAAGAAGCGGAAAAAGTAGAAAAGCGAGTGTTGCGGCTTGAGCCCTGAGTTGATCAACATTTCTCTTAATCCGGCACCGGTAAAGGTCTGTCCGATCCAGATGCCGACAGAGGTCTCCCGGATCAAATACTCGAATCCCAGCGGCCCGTAGAGATTAGGGACCCCGACGAAGACGCTCCCGCCCTTTCGGGTGACACGTGCCATCTCTACCACCGCAGAAGAGGGGTTTGGTAAATGTTCTATGGTGCTGCTGTTCCACGATAGGTCCATGCTTTCCGCCTTAAAAGGAAGGTTGCGCAAGTCGGCCACAACTAGACATAAATTGGTGTCACGGCGGCGGGCTTCGTGTAGGGCCTCGATATCCAAGTCTATCGCGACGCTGAGTCCCACCCGGCTGTCCTGTGCCAGGATCGACGACGCAAATGCCGGCCCTGATCCTGCTTCCAGCACCTTGCATTTGTCATGGTTTATAGCCCTGGCGAGGAGGTAATTGACCAGTTTCCCATTGAGGTGATTCCGTAAGGCGTCGTACAGGCGGTAAGTTAGTGTGCCGGGAGACCCGAGTTGCCATGACTTCGCTCCCATCATCTACCAACTTTCCTGGCAACAGCAAGTATGGAACTACCGAACGGAAGATTTCCCAACTTGAGGTATTGACGTTCCGCCTTAACAATGGAGAAAAGAAGGCTATTGAGCGCAGGGTGCATCGGTTTGAGTTCCGATCGAGGTGGACCCTCGGAATCTCCAGCGGCTAGACGGAGCCCCAGGCGATACACGGCCACAGCCGGAAAGAGCGATGCGAAAAGGTGTGTCATGCGGATCACTTCCACCGAGCGTTTTCTGAGCAGGGCTGCCAGCCTGCTTTTCGAATAACGGCGAGACGCGTGAACCGCTTTGTGATGTTCCGGTGTCATAAGCCATTGATAAGCCGGAACCACCAGAACCATATAACCTCCCGGTTTCAGCACCCTCCAGATTTCGCCGTACGCCTGGTCCTCCAGCACTGAATCACATTCTAATACGTCTACAGAGACAACTGCGGCGAATGTATCCGGAGCAAAGGGTATATCGTTGATAGAGGCTCGGCATATGTTTGTCAGCCCTCTTTTTTTGCAAAATAGAGCCGCTTCGGATGACACATCGAATCCATAAGCACCGGAAGTGACCTGTTGGCCAATGTTGACTAGGTTCTGTCCCGTACCGCATCCTGCATCCAACACGGGTTCATGGCTTTCGATTCCGAGCGCGTGCAGGGTGTCCAGGAGGATCAGATGAAGACCTCTGAACCACCAGTACAAAGGCTCAAGCTCAAATAAAGTCTGATATTCGTGGGATTCCAAAGACGACTTAATCCTTTACAGGGAATTGGTAGGTATCCGGATCCGCAGGATTGTACCGAAGCGACTTGAGCATGACAAAATCCGACTCTTCAATGAATCGGATCGCGTGAGACTCGTTAGTGTTCAAGATAACGCCCTGGCCCGCTTGCAAAAGGAAATCATCCTTGTCTTCTGTTTCCACATGAATTGTGGTGATTCTGGCCAACCCACTGGTAAGATAGAAGAAAATTATTGTTTTCTTGTGATAATGATTGCCGATTACCGCGTCGGGGTTCATCCGGCCGCCGATCAGGGCCTCCCAGCTCCCGTCGTTCAATACTTCCCGAAAGAGTCCTCGATCATCGATTCGCTCGAAAGAAGGAGTGAGTATCTGGTGTCGCATCAGTCAATCCTGCGCAGGCGAGCAGTGAATATTCGGATAACATATTGCATGCCCGTCTTGAAAAATTTGAGTATGCTGGGGGCTGATTTGGAGATTCCTTTTGCTCGGTCTCTAAACACGTAGGGCATTTCATACACTGTCAGCCCCTTCTTGCGGCAGGTGTACAGGAATTCCATGAAATATGCGCCGTACCCAGTAGGGATTATCGAAACCTTGTTGAACACAGTCCGACGCAAAACCACGAAGCCGCTGTCATAGTCTTTGATCCCGTATCCTAACACCAAACCAGCGAGGCCGTTAATCAGGCGGCTCGATATGACACGAAGGGCGGCCCTATCGTCTTTCCCTCCCTGAGCATAACGTGAACCGACCACAATGTCATGGTCGTTCAATTTATCGACCATCGCAGGCAACATAGAAGGGGGCATGCACATGTCCGCGTCCATCCAACCCACAATTTCACCGCGGGATTCTATGATCCCCCGGTTGAATGCCGAAGCCAGGCCCCGCGTGTCTACCCGTCGTATGACCACGACGCGAGGATCACCAAGACTTTCCACCAGTTGCCACGTCTGGTCCGCGGAATCGTCATCGACGACAATGACTTCCACGGGGTCTTTCACATGCTCGAAAATACTTTGAATCGTATCAACGATATTTTCGCGTTCATTATAAGTGGCAAGCACTATAGAGATCCTGGGATCCCGTTCCACTCAATCACCTCCGAATGACCTCTTTTAAGCCTTGCGTTGCAACCGCATGTAGGGCGGCCCGTGGCCGCCGATTTCGTCGGACACGGTCCGACCTACCTCTTAAACTCGCCGAATCGTGCCTTATGGTAATTCGAACTTCCGTCAGGGAACTCTGAGATGCGGAAAATCCGTCATTCCCGCGAAGGCGGGAATCCAGTCTTGATCGTTGTAACCCTTCTGGATTCCCGCCTTCGCGGGAATGACACGGATTAGTGGAATTCTCGTGTTTCTTCGACCCTATCTTACCTATCAGAACCTGTAGCACTTCCTTACACCTTGCATTCCAGCAGCTTCTCGACCACTTCTTCCATTTGCGGTCGAGTCAGGCCGAGACCGGAAGGAAGGTAAAGACCTCGGTTCCAAAGATCTACCGAGACTGGATAATCTCCGGCTATGGTCGGGAAAGCGGGGATCTGAGCCATGAAATATGGGCTGCAAGCTCATTGGGCAAAAGAAAGACCGTGTGTCCACTCCTTTCACCTTCAACTTCCTCATCAGATCGTCTTTGGCTACCCCAAAACTTTCTTCTAATACTATGCCGTACATCCAGTACACATTCTTAGCCCAGGGCTCTTCATAAGGCAAAACAAGGTCCGGCGTCCCTGCAAGAAGTTCATTGTACGTTTGCCCGATCCATCTCTTGCGTGTAATTTTCTCCTCAATTAATTCCGTCTGAGCAACGCCGATTGCGGCCTGAATGTTGGTCAAGCGATAATTGAAAGCCACGACCTCATGCACGAACCGAGGCTCCTGAAAACCTTGGTTGCGCAAAAGACGAAGCCGTTCGGCGAGCTTCTCGTCGCGGCACAGCACCATGCCGCCTTCGCCGGTGGTAAGTATTTTATTTCCGTAGAAGCTGAAGCAGGAGACGTCCCCGAAGCTGCCGGCCTTCTTCCCGTTAACTTCCGCGCCGTGCGCCTGGGCACAGTCCTCAATAACAAAGAGATTATGCCTCCGCGCGATTTCCATGATGGCTTCCATGTCACAGGGATGGCCGTACATGTGGACCACCATTATGGCCTTAGTGCGCGGAGTTATCTTGGCCTCGATTAATCCGGCGTCGATGCACCAGGTTTTCGAATCCACGTCTACCAGCACCGGCTTGGCTCCGGCCAATATGACAGTGTTGGCAGATACAATCAGCGTAAAGTCCGGAATTATGACCTCATCGCCGGGACCGATTCCTAAGGCCACAAGAGACATGTGGAGAGCTGTGGTGCAGTTGCTGCAAGCCACCCCAAAGGGAACCCCGCAATATTGGCTGAACTTATCCTCAAAAAGGGAGATGTACTTGCCGGCCGAGGAGATCCAGTTAGTCTCCATGCAGTCCATAACGTACTTCATCTCTCGGCCGTCTAGCACCGGTTCGCAAACAGGAATCATATCTTATCCTCCGACGCGAGGTCCTTATTCATCTGTACGGCATTGAAGGGCTGCTGATCTCAGCAACCCGCCATTCTCTAAACTTATACTCTCTACACTGTGCGGGACCCGAGGTCAAGAGAATCGTGGCTCTAGAATTCCGGACAAAGCATCTGACTTTGCCCGCTCTTTCGTGTTATGGTTTCCTTCAGACCACGAACTGAAGTTGGTGAGCAGAGGCCTCTTTGAAACAAACCTGGGTAAGAACCTTTCGCCTTAAAATTATGGTGGCCTCCATTCTTTTGAACATGTTTGGGGCAGGATTGGCCTTTGTGTATTTCACGTTCATAAGGACCGGCCTTATGCCTGGTCCCGCGCAACTGGATGTGCGCACGCAGACCTGGTATTTCGTCCTCGTCATGATCGTGATCTTCTCGGCAGCCACATTAGTTTCAAACAAGGTACCCCGGGCGGTTGTGGCGGGATTTGGCCACTGTCAAGGACGAACGTGATCCCAAACACATTGAACCATTGGTAGGCAGATTCCTGAATTTGCCTTTTGCTTCTTCGGCGCTCAGTCTTTTTGCCTGGCTCGCTGCGGGAGTTCTGGTACGGTATTCTCCCACCGCTCTTCCTCTTTCATACACCGGAAGCTGCCCAGTGGTATCGTTCCTACCAGGTTTTTTTCGGTATCGTGTTTGTTGGTGCGCCTTACACAGTGATCTGCCTGTATTTCATCACGGAATGGATGGTAAGAGCTGAAATTCGGTCGGTTTTTCCTCCTGCGGTTCTGGCGAGTGTGCCTCGTTCCTTTCGCCTTAATGTTTTGCCCAAGGTCCTCTTTGCCTCTCTACTGATAGGAACTTTACCAGTGACGATAATTAGTTATGTCACACTGGACCAAATCCACGAGGTCACCGCGGGAATGCTGGACCCGCAAAGCTTCATTGAGAAGATGCCTTTGGTCATAGCCTTCCTGCTTTCCCTGGCCGTGCTGGCGGCGGTGGCGCTGTCGGTCTTCGTAGCGAAGAGTGTTTCCGAACCCCTGCGTGAATTGCGCTCGTCTATGGATCGGATCCGAAATGGAGATCTGGACGTGAACATACCTGTGGTCTCCAGTGATGAGATAGGCAACATGGCGGAAGGATTCAATCGCATGGTGGCCGGGTTGAGAGAGCGGGATTTCATAAGAGACACTTTTGGGTCTTACCTCAGCCCCGAGATTGTTTCGGAGATCCTCTCGTCGCCCGCGGGCGTTAACCTTGGCGGCGAACTGCGAGACGTCACCATCTTGGTCGCGGACCTGAGAGGCTTCACTTCGCTCGCCGCCAATGTGGGGCCTGAGGCTGTAGTGAAAATCCTCAACCGTTTTCTGGAAAAAATGGTCGATATAATAACCAGGTACGGTGGAACAATAGACGAGTTCACAGGTGACGGAATTTTAGCATTCTTCGGCGTGCCGCGACTAATGACGGACGCCCCAACACGGGCGGTACAGTGCTCCGTTGACATGCAGAATGTCATGCATGCGCTTAACCAAGAACTGCAGAGTAGATCTGATCGCCGGCCAGGAGAAGACTGAAGATCGAAATCCCGTGAACGCCGGAGACTCATTTGAAGGACAACTAGCCCTAAGAATGGGCATCGCAATCAATAAGGGGCCGCTGATTGTCGGGAATATAGGTTGCGAACAACGTAGAAAATACGGTGCGGTGGGAACCCCGATTAATGTGGCATTCAGAATTGAAAAATTGGCTGGGGAGGGGGCGATACTGATAAGCGAGGAGGTATACAAAAGCGTCGCGGACGCGATTACTGTGCAGCCTATGCCTGGGGTTGAACTCAAGGGGATAGATCACCCGGTCACATTGTACCGTGTAATTCCCTCTGAACTGGCAACCACAATCTTTCAAGTTCCGATGAATCCCGCAAAATCATAAACCGATCTTCGCTGGGCCGCTCAAGGACCACCGCATTCATAGCAGCGGCTGGCGATGGTTACCGGTAGTCAACAGGTAGGTCGGGCCTTGTCCGACGCAAGCCGGCGGCCACGGGCCGCCCTACGATTGGCTGCACCTGAACTCAACAAACAGTGAGGGATCTATTATCTGAAGCCGCTCCAATATTTACACTCTCTGGGTTTCCATAATACGGATTAGTCCGATTTACTGATGACCGTCAAACGCTCGCCTGTTTGTTCAGAATAGGGGCCTTCCAGATGATGGCTGTATCTGCTGAAAAGCCACAGCTCAGGAATTATTTCCGAAACAAGCTCTCCGTCGTCGAACACCCTGACCACGGAGCTTTCCGAAACTACAACCCCCACCGCTTTTGTTGCTTTGGTTATGGAGGCCGCGGCCATGTGCCGCCCCCCAAATCCCAGCGGGATTTTGATCCCTTCTGATGAAGCGTCCAGATATCGGCAAGCCGAGATTACTACTCCTGCATCCGAGATGACAAAGGCTCCATCCAGTTGAGCCAACTCTTTGATGGTCTCCCTCATGTCCGGATCATCCACCCGCTTTCGCTCGTCAGGATGGCCAAGAAGTGGATCCAAGATCAAGTTCTTGGAGCGTTTCAAGACTTCATCAGAATCGGAAATCACAAACATGGTCCCGATTCTCCGCCCTTCTCGACCTTCTCTCGCGATTTCAACTGCCAGGATTATGGCCTGTTCAAGTGTTTTGACATTGACACCCCGCTTCTGAGAGCAGACCTCGCACAACACTTCATTTATCTCATTCATGTTTTGAGTCTCCCTGGAGCTGTATTCCAACCCTCAGTACCGCCCCTCCACAATTGTGTCGTTGTCAATCGTCCTGAAATGAGGCGCTTTGTTAATATCGCATAATCGTCTTTACCTTTTTGTCGGCAACAAGCTCCATTATTCGATTGTACACATTGTCAAAAGGTTCTCCGGAGTTTTGAAAATAGTGGACCTGGTCCCGAATGTAACAACGATTAAGGCCTCCGACCATGTTGAGGATCTCCACATGAACCAGGGCCTCCGTACCGGCCATCAAATTAAATTTGTCAGGGTCAACGTAGGTATCAAAGTATCCGCTCATGGTGGCAATACCCCAGACAGACCGTGGCTCGGTGCAAGCCTCGTATGTGGCCTTCAAACGCTGGTAATGGTGATGGCGCAAGAAGTCCACGCGGCCTTTAAGGTCCTGAATGGGCTCCCCATGTGCAGGCAACACCAGCGCTACATTCTCCATTCTCGAGAGATCTTCCAAGGTTTGTAAATAAACCAGGAGATCGTCGGGGTGAGGAGTTATTGGATTCAACAGCACGTCTCCGCAGAGAAGCGCCTTGTCGTCCCCATTTTGCCCCACCAGGAGGCCGATGCTTCCCGGTGAATGGCCGGGGAGGTGTCTTGCCTCCACATTTCGGACCGAAGAGCCGTTGATAGTTACGGGGCCGTTATGGAAAATTGGTTGATTCACCTTGAGAGCCATGCCCATCGAGTTGAGGTCAAGGCCGTGAATCAACTCCTCCCTGGCCGCGCCCCTTGCAGTCCAGGGCGCGGGCATGCCCGGTACCTGCCATCTGGTGCTGCCGAGAAAACCAGAAACTTAGTAATCCCCATGGATTGCAAATTTGGGGTGTGTCCAAAATGTGAGCTGAAATAGTCGGCTTCCCATGCCTCAAAAGGGAATGTCCCATGAGAAAGTGATCGGGGTGTCCGTGGGAGATCACCAGAAGGTCGATATCCTGAACTGAGTAACCCGCTAGTTTCAACCCATCCAATAGCTCTTGTTCGCCATAATCCGGGGGGAGGGCCTCGACTTCCGGCGGCATGGGCTGTTTACGAAGATGGTAAAAGAATGCCTTCGCAACATCTGTGGGGATTCCCGTATCCACTAAGATAAGCGCATCGCTCTCGATCAGATACAGATGAGTCGGGCCTGGCCCTATAACGTCGGGACAGAACGTGGTGATTTGGGTGACACTGAGTTTGGAGTCAGAATAGACGAAGCGCCTCACCCGGCCGCTTCCTACCTTTGAATTCGATTTAAGTTCCGTCTGTTCAAGTTTCATGACCATTTAGCCGATTCGTCTTCCTTGAGTTCCCTCGCTTGAAAGCGCATTAATATCAAACATAATGTAAAATCTCGATCTGCGGATCAAAAAAAGGATACCATATTTCCAGCAATTCCATCAGCGCGGGACAAACCTATTCTTGTAACCGAGGGCGAAAGAGCATCGCAATTTGTTGCTGAGTTTAATTCTTGCTCCGGCAAGAGTGAAAGGGTTGCAATGATGGGAGGCAATGATCATCGTCTTTTAACGGCTGCGATGGATCTTCTACATGGTTCGGCCGCAAATGTAACGAAGACTACAAAGGACATCAGGAAAGGAAGGAGAAGCGATGGTGGCACAAGGTCGGTTTATAAAGAACCTCCCTTTTTCCGAACCCCAGGTCCTAGTCGATCTGGTTGATTACGAAGAGGGGCGCGTGGTGAGTCGCACCTTTGCACAAAATACTGTCATGAGCCTGACTCTGTTCGCCTTTGATAAGGGCGAGGGCTTGAGCACTCATACCGCGGCGGGGGATGGGTTTGTGCAGGTCCTTGACGGAGAAGCGTCAATCACTATTGGAGAGAAGCAGATTGTCGTCAAAGCGGGGGAGGTTGTGGCGATGCCGGCAAATGTTCCACACGCACTCCATGCCGTGCAGCGCTTCAAGATGTTGCTTGTTGTGATCAAGGGGATGTCATAATTATTGACAGCGCGTTACTTGCGAGGGGCGTCGAGAAAGTTTGGAACCAGAATAAAAGGGGCTTCCCCAAAGGACAATGTACTGCATTGTTTGCAACGGCGATGCGCTCTATTCTTGACAAAAGCCCTTTTAAATTTGCATGGTTATGTCTCTTATGACATCAACGGATGGCCGCGTATTTTTCAAATTACTAAATATATATCCCTAGTTATAATTCCTACTGAAAACATCGCTATTGACGCAATACCTTCTTCTTGATTTACTTGCATATGAAGGGGACTTACGGCGTCTTTCCAACCTTTCATCCGCTGCGCTGAGCTTTCACGAGTTCTCCCGGGGAAGCGGGGCGCAGATGTCTCCGTTCACTTCAACTTTGCCACTACTGATGCCTCATGAGGTGTCACTCAGTGAAAAACAAGGTTCGGCGATCCATTTTCATCTTCGAAGAGATGCACTGTTTCAATTTCCTCAGAAAGGAGACCACGTCATGACAGTGACACGCCGAGAGTTCCTTGCGATCTCTGGTGTGGTGGGCGCGGGCTTGGCGTTGTCGTCTTTGGGTCTGGACATGGGACCTGTGAAGGCCTATGCCGCTGACCTGAAGAAGATCGACAAAATGAAAACAGCCAAGCAGTCCACGACGATCTGTGCTTACTGTGCGGTCGGGTGCGGCCTTATCTGCAGTACAGACACCAAGGACAAAAAGATCATCAATATTGAGGGAGATCCCGACCATCCTATCAATGAAGGATCCTTGTGCGCCAAGGGAGCGGCTCTGTTCCAGACCACGGCCAACAATCCCAATCGCCTTACGAAGATCCTGTACCGGGCCCCCAAGAGTGACAAATGGGTGGAAAAGCCCTGGGACTGGGCACTCAAGGAGATAGCCAAGAGAGTCAAGGCCACGAGAGACGCTTATTTCATCGAAAAGAACGATAAAGGGCAGATGGTCAACCGTGTTGAGGCCATTGCTCACGTCGGAAGCGCGGCCCTGGACAACGAGGAATGCTGGCCGTTGCAGGCGATGATGAGGGCGCTAGGGCTGGTATACATCGAACATCAGGCCCGTATATGACACAGCCCAACTGTTGCGGCTCTGGCAGAGTCGTTCGGGCGCGGCGCAATGACCAATCACTGGATCGACCTCAAGAACAGTGATGTTATCCTTGTCATGGGCAGCAATGCTGCCGCAAACCATCCCATCTCCATGAAATGGGTGCAGAAGGCCAAGGACAGTGGCGGAAAACTGATTTCCGTTGATCCGCGGTTTACCCAGACATCGGCCAAGGCCGACGTGTACGCTCCTTTGAGGTCTGGAACCGACATAGCGTTCCTCGGCGGGATGATCAAGTACATCCTGGACAACAACAAGTACTTCCCCGAGTATGTCACCAACTACACGAATGCCTCCTATATCGTGGGCGACAAGTATGATTTTAGCGAAGGTCTCTTTTCGGGATACAACGAAAAAGGGAGGTCGTACGACAAATCTACCTGGGCATTCAAGCTAACGGACAAGGGGCTCCCAGAGAGAGACGACACGCTACAGAACCCCCGATGCGTTTTCCAGCTGCTGAAAAAGCACTATTCCCGCTATACCCCGGAAAAAGTTTCGGAAATCACCGGAACACCGGCGAGTGATCTGTCGAAGGTCTACGAGCTTTATGCGTCCACCGGCACCAAGGACAGGGCGGGGACCATAATGTATGCCATGGGATGGTGTCAGCACACCGTGGGCGTTCAGAATATCAGGACCATGTCCATCATCCAGACTCTTCTCGGGAATATGGGGATTGCCGGCGGCGGGGTTAATGCCATGCGCGGCGAGTCCAATGTGCAGGGAAGCACAGACCAGGCCCTCCTGTTTCACATCCTTCCCGGCTACCTAAGAGCGCCTCTGGCCACCGAGACCACTCTGGAAGCATTCAGTGCCGCTCGTACTCCTAAGAGCGCGGATCCTATGTCTGCGAACTGGCCTCAGAACACCCCCAAGTATGCAGTCAGTCTTCTCAAGTCCTATTGGGGGGATAATGCAACCAAGGAGAACGATTTCGGTTACGCATGGCTGCCGAAGCTGGAACCGGGGCAAAACTGTTCCTGGCTCAACCTGTTTGATGTCATGTACTCCGGAGGAATCAAAGGCTTCTTTGCCTGGGGTCAGAATCCAGCGTGCAGCGGGGCAAACGCCAACAAGGTCAGGCAGGCACTTTCCAAGCTTGACTGGATGGTGAATGTTAATCTCTTCGACAACGAGACCGGCTCTTTCTGGAAAGGGCCGGAAATGGACCCCAAGACCATTAAGACTGAGGTCTTCATGCTCCCGTGTGCGGCTTCAGTAGAAAAAGAGGGAAGCATCAGCAACAGCGGCCGATGGGCCCAATGGCGTTACAAGGCTGTTGATCCGCCGGGACAGGCTAAGCCCGACGGAGACATCATGATCGAACTGATGGCAAAGATCAAAGACCTCTACAAGAAAAGCGGGAAATTCCCTGACCCCATCCGGAATCTCAAGTGGGATTACACGGACGCAAAAGGGCATTTTGACTCTCACAAGATGGCCAAGGAGATTAACGGCCATTTCCAAAAGGATATTACCCTCAAAGATCCTACGGGTCAGGATAAGCAGTTCAAGAAAGGCGATCCTGTCCCGGCCTTTGGTTTCTTGCAGGCCGACGGTAGCACTTCCTGCGGGAACTGGATTTACTGCCAAAGCTACAATGCTGACGGCAATAACATGGCCCGGAGAAAGAAAGATGACCCCACAGGTCTCGGGCTCTATCCCCAGTGGTCGTGGTGCTGGCCGGTCAACAGGCGGATCATCTACAACCGCGCTTCGGTAGACCTGAATGGTCAACCCTTCAATCCCAAAAGGCCTCTCCTCAAATGGGCTGAGGGCAAATGGGTAGGTGACGTGCCCGACGGTCCGTGGCCGCCCATGAGTGACAAGGAAAAGGGGAAGTATCCATTCATTATGAAGCCCGACGGCCTCGCGGCTATATTCGGGCCGGGACTCAACGACGGGCCGTTCCCTGAGCACTATGAACCTCTGGAGTGCCCTGTTCCCAACAATCTGCTTTCCAAACAGTTTACAAATCCAACCATCAAGATATTTGCAGGTGAAATGGATAAACACCTCACCTGCGATCCTCGATTCCCGTTTGTGGCCACTACCTACAGGGTGACCGAACACTGGCAGACGGGCATCATGACACGATTCCAGCCCTGGCTTATCGAGGCTCAACCGCAGATGTTCGTGGAATTGAGCGAAGAACTTGCCAAACTCCGTGGGATAAAGGACGGCGAAAAGGCAAAGGTTTCTTCGGTCCGCGGGACTGTAGACTGCGTAGCCATTGTAACTACCCGGTTCCGTCCGTTCCAAATCGGTAATGTGACTGTGCATCAGGTCGGGATGCCCTGGTGCTACGGATGGGTCACGCCGAAGGACGGCGGCGAAAGCGCAAATCTCCTTACCCCCAACGTAGGAGATCCCAACACCATGATCCCTGAATCCAAGGCGTTCATGGTTAACGTGGAAAAGGCATAGGAGGTGCAAAATGGCTGAAGGATATTCAATACTAGTTGACACCTCCAAGTGTACCGCGTGCCGTGGTTGCCAGATAGCTTGCAAGCAATGGAACCAGCTCCCCGGCACTCAAACCAAAAATGTGGGAACCTATGAAAACCCGCAGGACCTCTCGTTCGACACCTACAAAGTGGTGCGATTCGCTGAAGGGAGTAACGGTAACGGCAAACCGTACTGGTACTTTTTCACGGAACAGTGCAGGCACTGCCTATCCCCCGGATGCATGGCCGCAGCGGAAAATGACGAGATTGTCCAGGATGAGAATACCGGCGCGGTGATCTACACCGAAAAGACCAAAGATCTTGACTTCAAGGCGACTCTGGAGGGATGCCCGTACAATATCCCCCGCCAAGATCCCAAGTCCAAGGTGCTGGTGAAATGCACTATGTGCTTCGACAGGCTTAGCAACAACATGATCCCTGCTTGTGTCAAATCCTGTCCCACAGGCGCGATGACCTTCGGAGAGAGGGACAAGATCCTGGACATGACCAAGAAAAGAGTTGAAGAGCTGAAGCAGACTTTTCCCAAGGCTGCTGCGATCAAGCCGGACGAACTGAGGGTGATTTACATCGTGACGGATGATCCGGCAAAGTACTCCAAGTTCGCATCCGGCAAGTAAGTAACCTTTATAGGTAAAACTTGAGATTCCATTTTGGATTTTCAAGTTTGTCAGTGCTATGAACTAAAGCCCGCCCTGCCCTTCAAGAGAGGGGTTGGGCGGTTTTTTTATGTGCGCGGCCGTTCGACCGCCTTGCACGTTTGCCCCGTTTCGTGCTTTCCTATGACACAAGGTTCCACACATTCACAGGAGAAAAAACATGACTGAGGAACGGTCGGCCCAACAGGCATCCGCACGGGTACAAAAGGCCATAGAGCGCATGCGGGAGGATTTGCCCCAATTGGCCACCGTTTTTGACGCGTTTAAGGGGCTGCTGGCGGCACAGGCGGCTCTGAAGGCCGAACTTCCTGCAATCAACAGCAATGACCTGTCCATAGACCCAATGCAATATTCGCAAGGTGTTCCGATCCTGGCCGGAGAGGCCTTTACCCTTTCCACGGACGACCTGAGAAAAGCCTCAAAACGTCTTATGCCCGCCATGGAAAAAGGATTCCCTAAGATTAAGAAACAATTGACCGTCATTAAAAAGGCAATTGAGAGCAAGAATCAAGATTCGGGACTCTGCCTGACTGCTATGGGGGCATGCGCCGACGAAGAGATTAACAGGACTGCGTCAAACCTCGGTGTGGACATGGGTATTCTCCAGTTTGTCCTGGGGCAACTGGCAAAGCCATTTGTACAGAAGCAGGCCGATTCTCTCATACCGCTGCCTCAAAACCTACAGTGGCATAAGGGATACTGTCCGGTCTGCGGTTCCTGGCCCGAAATGGGCTTCCTTGAAGGCAAAGAGGGGCACAGGTGGCTAAGGTGCTCATTCTGTGGTCATGAATGGGCCTACATGCGCACCAAATGTCCTTTCTGCGAGTCGGAAGACCAGGACAAACTGGAACTCCTGTTCTCGGAGGATCGCAATTCCGAGCGAGCCGAGCTGTGCTACGAGTGCATGAAATACCTTGTAAGCGTAGATCTCAGGGATCGTGCCGACGATGTTGTCCGGGAGGCGGCTCCGCTGGGGCTGGTTTATCTCGACGTCCTCGCTCAGGATAGAGGATTCTCGCCTGGTGCGATATGCGGCTGGAACGTCATCGATCAGGGTTAATCTAAGATTGAAGGAAGCTCCCCCACAGACGAGCCAAAAAAGATGGATTATAGCCCCCATATTACTAATGGCGACCGCAGCCCTGGGAATGGCTTTGGACGCGATGCACGTCTGGGGTCCGGGGCTCCCTCCACAAAAGATCTACAGTAAGCTCTTTCTCCCTCTTTTCCGTTTGTTGGCTTACCTTGGCGTCGGCCTCCTGGTGGGGCAGATCGTGGAAACCTTGGGCTGGACAGCGAGACTGGCCCAGTGGGTACGTCCACTCACCCGATGGGGGCACCTCAAGGATGAGAGCGGAGCGGCCTTTATTTCCAGTTTTGTTTCCGGCATCGTGGCAAACACTATGCTGATGGGGTTTTACCGAGAAGAGAAACTCACTCGCAAGGAACTTGTCCTCACGTACATTCTTAACAATGGTCTGCCGGTATATCTGGTGCACTTGCCGACAACTCTGTTCGTTGTATCCTCTCTGGCGGGGAGCGCAGGCCTAGTGTATCTGCTCATAACTTTCATCGCAGCTTGTCTCAGGAGCCTGGGCGCGCTGATATATGCCCGAATTACCTTTCCGAGGCCCTCGCCAAAGTGGAGCGCCTTGGTAAATCATCTGCAGCCTCGTGAGGAAAAGAGGGCTGAGAAGATTTGGCAGAAGTTTCGGGCTCGCTTTCTCCGTCTGGTTCTCTACACTTTTCCAATCTATGTGCTCGTATTCCTGACCAATGAATGGGGGTTGTTCGTGTGGCTACGATCCGGAGCAGCCGGCTGGGTTTCGGACCAGGTGTTTCCTGTAGAAGCTGCCGGGGTGGTGATATTTACTCTTGTAGCCGAATTCAATTCAGGCATGGCTGCTGCTGGCGCGCTCGTTCACGCCGGGGCACTTTCCGTAAAACAGACGGTTCTGGCCTTGGTCCTCGGAACTATCATCTCCACGCCGCTGAGGGCTGTCCGGCACCAATTGCCTGCGTACGCGGGCCTCTTCGATCTGCGCCTGGGGACTGAATTATTGCTCATGAGCCAGGGATTGCGGATCATCAGCCTTATCCTGGTTACCGCGCCGTATGCGTTGTGGGGATGAACGAACAAGCTTCTTAGCGCTACAGCGTGTGCCAGAATTCTTCACTGATTCTAATCTGCGGAATACCTACTTCCCCTCCCAAGATCGGTTGCACAGTCCCGCCGCCGGCGAGATTGCCTGTCGTTGAAGGACGGGCAGGCTGCACGTCCCCACTAAATCATTTTGAGTAGCGAACCTTATTTTTTGGCAATTACCGTAAATTGGCACACCAAATTGAGTCGCCTCACGATCGGGAAGCCTGAAGTTTCTTGCACACGATTCCAGGGCAAGAGGCCTGTTATCTAATCGGAAACATTATGAGATGCAAGATATTTGCCCGTCAGTCAAATTTTTCTTGACAGGATGATATCATAGTTGTAAATATTGAAATATGTCAAACTATCGTATTGAAGAAATCCGGCGATTCGCTGAGATGTTTAAGGCGTTGTCAAATCCCAACCGCCTCGACATCTTCCTACGTCTGGTTTCCTGTTGTCCGCCCGGCACAAAGTGTAGTTCCGACGCTGAAGCGCGACGCTTTGTCGGAGAGTTAGGCAAGGAACTCGATATAACGCTCTCCACTGTCTCCCACCATATTAAGGAACTTCGGCAAGCGGGGCTAATTAGAGTCGAGAGACGTGGGAAAAACATTGAATGCTGGGTTGACGAGCAGGCGGTGAGCGAGCTGGCCGAACTATTGGCAGGCCGCGGAGCTGGCGGCCAGTTTCAGGAAGAAGGCAGGTCTGGAAAGTCAAGTGTCGGTGAGATACGGCTTCCTCAGGAGTAAATCCACCACAAGTTGTCGCATCCGGATCTCCTATCGAGCGTCGGCCTCAGGAGAAATGGAAGGTCTGGGCAGGCTACAACCCCAAGCACAAAATTTCTCGCTTTGAGAAATTACGGGAGGCACAAGAGATGATCAACAATCTAGCTTCATCGGTCGGAGCACTTACTCCTGACCAGGTACGGATGATTGAACTCGCGCAGCAAGGATTCCATTGCAGTGAGATCCTATTGTTCATGGGTTTGGAGGCACAGGGCAAAACGGACCCGGATCTGATACGGGCTGTGTCCGCGCTGGCAGGCGGGGTAGGCTTCTCAGGCGAGACCTGCGGGGCCCTTACCGGAGGGGCCTGCTTGCTTGGCCTGTTCGCAGGAAGAGGCACGGCAGAAGAGCAGGATGATCCCAAACTGAAGTGCATGATTCAGGACCTTGTCGAATGGTTTTCAAAGAAACATGGAGAGGCTTACGGCGGAATCAGATGTCGTGATATTACTCACGATGACCCAAACATTCCGGCAACCAGGTGTCCCAGAATTGTGGGAGGCACGTATCAAAAGGTGAGGTCGATTCTTTCTGAATACGGCTTTGATTGGGAAAGGCGCAAATAGCTGGTTTAACAGACCTAATACGCCACCAAGCTGTAGGGGCACGATGTGTGCGGCGAGGATAACTATCCACAGAATTCGCAAAAGGGCTTTCCCGCACGAACCAGGATCCTGAAAACCGAGAATAGGAGTTTCTTCCATGGCACAAAGCGCAAGTAACTGTAATCAGCCGAGGCGTCAAGCGCCCGCGGATCCCGAGGCAGCGGCACAATGCCCGGTCCGTCGAATCCTCTCCTGCTGACCGTCGAAAGAAAAGGCTCAGGTGAGCCTTCCCCGACTTGAACAGCCGTTTGTGACGGGATCAATTCTGACGCCGGCAGGAAGTGTGCCGCGGGTGGCCGCGGAGCTGGCGTCCGCGGATCGATGGGGCAGCATCAAGGCGCGGTGGCGTATTGGACGGATGAAATACAAGGTAGACCCGGGGCTTTACGCTCTGGGGGAGCCGGACGACACAACCCCAGTACTTGTAACGGCCAATTATAAGATGAGCTTTGATGCCCTGAGAAAAGATTTACCGGGTCGGAATGCCTGGATTCTCGTGCTTGACACCAATGGCATCAATGTATGGTGTGCGGCGGGCAAGGGGACATTCGGCACCAGCGAACTTGTGGAGCGGATCGAATCTTCCGGCCTCGCCAGGGTCGTGTCGCACCGGCGCGTGATCTTGCCCCAACTGTCCGCGCCAGGGGTAGCTGCGCACGAGGTAAAGAAATTGTCCGGTTTCAGAGTGATATATGGCCCCGTGAGGTCTTCCGATTTGCCGGCATTCATAGACGCAGAATTCAAGGCTACCCCGGAAATGAGGCGAAAGACATTTGACACATGGGAAAGGATCGTCCTGATCCCGGTGGAACTGGTGGCGACGTTGAAGTGGGCCCTCATCATCCTCTCCTTGTTTTTCTTAGCCGGCGGCCTTGGAGGTTCGGAAGGGTATTGGGCGGGCGCGCTTAATCACGGTCTGTTTGCGGCTTTGGCGTTTGTCACAGCTCTATTGGCCGGCACCATTTTGACCCCCATTCTTTTGCCGTGGTTGCCCGGCAGAGCTTTTGCCCTCAAGGGACTGATCCTGGGATTAGTAGTAGCCCTGATACCAGCAGTTCTACGAAGCGCCGCTTTAGAACACTGGTCGGGCAGGCTCGAGCTTCTTGGCCTGGTTCTTTCTGATCCCCGCGATTACCGCGTATCTGGCAATGAACTTTACCGGCGCGTCAACCTTCACTTCGCTATCCGGCGTGAAAAAGGAGATGCGATGGGCTGTGCCGCTTGAGATTGCCGCGGCTTGCCTCGGAATCATGCTATGGATCGGATCGCGAGTGGCGGCTTGAAGGGAGTCCAACTATGGGTCGACTGATTTACTTAAAAAACGTGACCAGCTTGAAGCTTGATGAAGCTAAATGCACCGGTTGTGGAATGTGCCTTCAGGTGTGCCCTCAGGCGGTGTTGTCCATGCACAACGGACGCGTCGGCATTGATGAGCCGGACGCGTGTATGGAATGTGGCGCGTGCGCCCGGAATTGCCCGGCTGAAGCCTTGTCGGTACGGTCCGGCGTAGGGTGCGCTGCCGCGGTTATCAACGCGGCGCTAGGCCGAAAGAGTTCCGCGTGTTGCTGTGTAATAGAGTCGGATAAGGGCGATGTTCAAGCAGGCTCCCAGCAAGCAGCAGGCTCAGGCTGTTGCTAGCAGCCACTATACCAGCTCACATAGCTCACAAGCTACAACGAATCATAAAAACCACTGCGAGCGCTTCAGACACTAGGTCCGATGGGCCCACGGCTCGACAGTGACGGGCATCCCTGTGCGTCGTGGAGTGCTGGACACACGTTTTTATGGCAATAGCCTTGGCAAGGAGTATATGCGTACGCTCATTGTTCGGCAGGTCTGCCAACCAGAATTGATGCGTTATTCGGCCTGAATGATTCTGAACTTTTCCCTGAAAGCCTCTATTGGCTGCGCGCCCACGAGCTTGTGTTTGCCGTTAATGATAAATGTGGGGACAGCGGTAATGCCATATCCGCCAGCTTCCTCCTTGGCTTCTTCGAGACGCGCGGCGTACTGTTTCTCTTTCAGGGCCCGGCGCAGGTCATCGCCATCGAGCCCATCTTCCGAAGCCAACCTCAAGATTACCTCAAGATCGCCGATATCGCGCGTTTCCACGAAGTAGGCCCGGAACACCCGGCCATGGAATGAATCGAAATGCCCCTTATCGCGAGCATATTCACTTGCTTCCAACGCGAGACGGGAGTTGGAAGCTCGCGAAATTTCATTGAACGCAATCCCGTAAGGAGAGCCGGCGTGGCTCAGGCTTTCGTAACGTTTCTTCAGATCAACCCCAGGAAAAAGCGTCGACATAGGAATGCCGTCCAAAGGCATCTCTGGCCGAAGCTCGTACGCCACCCACTCGTCCGTCAGAGGAAATTCTTTTTTCAATGCTTCGACAATGCCCTTGCCGATGTAGCAAAAGGGTCAGACATAGTCTGAAAAAATCTTAGCGTATATGGCCATGTTCCCTAATCCTTTCGCAGTTCGCTCTTGATGATCGCGAGGACTTCCGCGTCGCTGAACGCTTCTTCAACAGAATCAAAGCAGTTCTTCAATTCTTCTTCCGTAGCATTATTGGGATCTTTCAGGGCGTTCAACGGACAAACATACTCCTTGCCCGAGCGGTCCACGACCTTCACATAAGTTTTTGACTCATCCTTGACCTCTGTCATGGCAACCTCCGTTGGTACATCATTATGGTTCCAAGCCGTCTATCAAACAAGGTCCATTTTGATGATGGCCCTTTTCTCCGACGTGTTCCGGCCTGAGTGCAGTGATGATAAAACGTAATGGCATCAAGAAGCGTCTAATAGTAAGGTGGCGGATAATTCGCGAGGCGGTGCATGAACATTGCAGACTCATCGGTCAGATTTCCAATAACAGTTATCGTCAGGGTTCTGTTGGTCATTGTCTTCGGGTACGTGTGTTCAACTTTTCTCCGCGTGGAATTAAAGCCTGACACCCAACAGCCGACACTGGTTATAGCTACCACCTTCCCCGGTGCCGCGCCTGAAGAGGTGGAGGGCGAGATTACCACTCGATTTGAAGAGGCTATCAGCGGTGTATCCAAGATGCTCTGGACCCAGAGCTTTTCCACTTATGGTCAGGGATTTGTCCTTGTATTCTACCAGCCTGGAACCAATCTTGACCTTGCAGCCTCCGAAGTCCAGCGGAACCTTGACCGGGTTACAAACCTGCCAAGCACGATCCAGCAACCTCAGATTTTAAAAGCCACTGATAAAGTGAGCCTGCCCATCTATCAATTCGCACTAACCGGCGATGTGGATTTGGTGACTGCATCCACATGGGCGGACAAAGATATAGCCCCGCGAATATTACGGCTACCGGGGGTGGGGGATTGTCAGTTTGACGGCAACCTTACTCGGCAGATGACAATCACCTATGATCCGCAACGTCTCAAAGCAAGGCATTTGACCGCCAATGACGTTAAAAACTTCGTTGACAAAGCAAATTTCAATCAGAGCGGCGGCTATTTTGTTCAGGGGAATCGCGAATGGACAATTCGCACGGTAGGAGAACTTCTCAGCGCGGAAGCGTTCCGAAAGTTAATCATTTCGAAGCCCGGCGATCCTATTGTCTATCTTTCGGACGTCGCCGATGTTCAAGACTCTTATGACCGCCCGAATTCCTACTCCCGGATCAACGGCCAACGGGGGATAATATTTAGCGTCCTGGGCCAAGCGGGTGCCAATATTCTCGAAACCATTAACTCTGTTGACAATGAACTCCAGCGCCTCCAGAAAGACTACGGCCCTCGCGGAGCTAAATTTCAAAAGATGTACGACTCCAGCGACTATATCCGGGACGCGGTCCGGGTGGTCAAGATCTCATTAATTGAGGCCATTATTCTGGTGCTTTTGGTGCTGTTTGTCTTTCTGAAGAACTGGCGGAGCATTTTTATCGTCGCGACATCAATTCCGGTATCCATAATAGGAACCTTCATCGGGATGTATCTGTTCAAGTATTCTATCAACGTTCTCTCCCTTGCCGGACTCGCCCTATCCGTCGGGATGATAGTGGACGACGCAATCGTTATCCTGGAGAACATCTACCGGCATCGATACGAAGAAGGAAAAAGTATCGTCAGAGCGTGTGTCGATGGGACGCATGAAGTGGGAACAGCCGTGCTGATGAGCACCTTGACCACCGCGGCAGTCTTTATGCCCATTTTGTTGCTGAAGGGTGAGATTGGAACTCTCTTCGGTCCTGTAGCTTTCATCATTTCTATGGCAATTTTCCTATCCCTATTTGACGCCTTCACCGTGGTGCCGATGCTTGCCTCCCGCTGGATGAAAGAGGAAAGCGAACCCCAGGGGGTATGGAAACGGATCATGTCTCCACTAAGCCTCCTGGATAAGATCGGTGCAAGAGTTTCGGACGGGCTCATATGGTCTCTAAAATTCTTCCTTGGCAAAGGGTGGCGGAAAGCCGCTTTGGTCGTGTCAGTCCTCACAGTGTTCGTCTTGTCTTACAATGCCTTGCCGGGCATGGGGTATCTCCCGACGGGAGGAACGAACCTAATCAAAGTTCAGATAGCAACCGCCGAGGGAACCAGTCTGGATGAAAACAGCAGATTGATACAAATCCTCGAGGATCGATGGAGAAAAATTAAGGGAGTAAGGAATCTTATTGCGGTTCCTAACCGGCAGGATTCCCGAAACGTGATTTTTCTCGTTTGTGACAGAGAAGAGGATAGCGGTGTTTCCGTCGGGAAAATAGCGCGTCAAGCAAATGCCGCGGCCCGCGATCTCCCCGTCAAGTTCATAAACCCTATCCAGTTCCCCTTGTTCGGAAACATTTTCAGCCGATCCAATATTGTGGATGTCCGCATTGTGGGCGAGGGCTATCCAGTCATCCAAAGACTGGTGGAGCAGATTATGGATGTGGGGAAGGATGTTAAAGGGATTGTCTTTCGTTACACGGATCTTGCCCTACGGAAACCCGAGGTTCAAGTTAAAGTGGACCTCGAGCGAGCGGCAAATTTCGGCTTTCAAGGCAAAGATATTGCCGATGCCGTGGAAGCAGCGGGAGGAGGTCAACAGACCACAACCCAGTATGACGTCGGCGGGCGATATTTCTATATCATGGTCATGGGCCAGGAAAGCGACTTGAAAAGGGTCAGCGACGTGGAGCGCATGATTCTCACCTCTCCTCTCAATCCCGAGATCCAGGTACCCCTGACAAGCGTGGCTACCGTGGAAACTACTTTCGGGCCGCTCCAGATCAATCATTACAATGGGAGACGAGCGGCGCGTGTTCAGTTCACTATACAGGGAAGGCCTCTGTCCGAAGTGTTTCAGGACGTTATTTCCAAGATTCGATCCAGCGTTCCTTTGCCCATCGGGTACCAAGTAGTTCCCTTCGGAGCCATCAACTATCTCCGCACGCTCACACAGGCAATTGGTTTTGTCCTACCGCTGTCCGTGGTTGTGGTGTACCTCCTGCTGGTCATGCAGTTCCAATCGTTCATTCGACCCTTGTCCATCATCTTCAGCGTGCCGCTTTCGATCATAGGGGCGAATGTTCTGGTGAACGTCACTAGAGTTCACTTCGACTCGTTCACCATGCTTGGATACATCATGATGGTGGGCTTGGTGGTAAAAAATGCCATCATCTTGATTAGCTATGCAGTCCAGCTTATGGAAAGGGAGGGTATGGGGCGAGACGAGGCTCTCGTCCTGGCGAGCAGACGTAGGATGCGCCCGATCTTCATGACAGCCATCGCAATGGTTCTTGGAATGCTTCCTTTGGCTGTCAAACACGGCGCAGGCGCGGAGATTTACAACGGCCTGGCAATGGCAGTGGTGGGAGGCCTTTCTGTTGCCACACTCTTTACGCTGGTATTCATTCCGGTGGTCTTTACGATCCTTGAGGATGTGAAGAGCCGCTTGTGGAAGGTTCGGCCAATCATGCTGGATGAGGTAGATGGAGAGATAGTGCACAAGACCAACTGACGCTGCTGGTGTCGCGCCTTAAACTCGCGACGAGAAAGGTGAAGTTGATATGAGGATTAACGTTTGTGGCACAAATCAAGTCCTAAAGATAAGGGTACGTGATGTGCGGCACTTCAAGGTACGGTGCAAGGCTCACAACTAATAAAGGCAATTGAATGGCCGTTCGAACATACAGGATGAGTAATCTGTGAGGCAGAGATGAATATTGCGGAATCGTCAGTCCGATTTCCAATAACAGTTATCGTAAGAGTTCTGCTGGTCATTGTTTTCGGTTACGTGTCGTTAACTTTTCTCACTGTGGAACTCAAACCCGATACTGAGGAGCCGATACTTCTCGTAACCACTGCTTTTCCCGGTGCTGCGCCCGAAGAAGTGGAAGGGGAGGTGACGACTCGTTTTGAGGAGGCTATAAGCGGCGTTTCTAACATGCTGCATACTCAGAGCCTTTCCTTCTATGGCCTTTCGCAGGTAACAGTATTCTATAAGCCGGGTACTAATCTTGACCTTTCCGCCTCTGAACTCCAGCGGAACCTCAATCGGGTGACAAATTTGCCGAGGACGGTCCAGAAGCCGCAGATTTTCAAAGCGAGCGATCAAGTGAGCCTTCCCGTGTATCAGTTCGCTCTGACGGGAGACATGGATCTGGTGACTGCATCCACGTGGGCGGACAAAGATATAACCCCGCGAATACTCAGGCTACCGGGGGTGGGCGACTGTAAATTCGACGGCAACCTTACTCGGGAGATGAGAATTACCTACGACCCGCAACGACTGAAATCCAGGCAATTGACCGCCAATGACGTAAAGAACTTCATTGACCGAACGAATTTCAATCAGAGTGGCGGCTATTTCGTCCAAGGAACCCGCGAATGGACAACGCGTACAGTAGGCGAACTGCTCAATGCCGAATCTTTTCGCAAGGTGATTATCTCTAAACCGGGCGATCCCATCGTGTATCTCTCGGACGTAGCTGATGTTCAAGATTTGTATGACCGGCCGGACTCCTATGCTCGCATCAACGGCCAACGAGGAATAGTGTTTAGCGTTCTCAGCCAGGCAGGTGCGAATATCCCACAAACTATCAGCTCGGTTGATCATGAACTCGAGCTTCTCCAGAAAGACTTCGGGCCACGTGGCGCCAAGTTTACAAAAGTGTACGATACGAGCAGCTACATCCGGGATGCAGTCAAGACGGTAAAGGACTCCTTGATTCAGGCAATTGTGCTGGTCCTTTTGGTGCTGTTTGTTTTTCTGAAGAACTGGAGGAGCATTTTTATCGTTGCAACCTCAATCCCGGTCTCCATCGTCGGAACATTTATCGGCATGTATCTCATGGGATATTCGATTAATGTCCTTTCCCTGGCAGGACTCGCCTTATCTATCGGCATGATAGTGGACGACGCGATTGTTGTTCTGGAGAACATCTACCGGCATCGGTACGAAGAAGGAAAAAGTATTGTCAGGGCATGTGTTGACGGCACCCGCGAGGTGGGTATGGCCGTATTCATGAGTACATTGACTACCGCAGCCGTTTTTATGCCGGTTCTAATGCTCACAGGTGAGGTGGGCACCCTGTTTGGACCCGTAGCCTTTATAATTTCGGTGGCCATTTTCTTGTCTCTGTTTGACGCCTTCACCGTGGTTCCGATGCTTGCATCTCGCTGGATGAAACAAGAGAGAGCGCCCGAGGGGCTCATGAAACGAATCTTGTCCCCTCTCGACCTTTTGGACAGGATCGGCGGAAAAGTTTCCGACGGCCTGATTCGATCCCTTAGTTTCTTCCTCGGCGGAGCGCGGCGAAAAGCGGCTTTGGTAGTATCAGTACTCGCACTTTTCGGCTTATCATATTGGGCATTGCCAGGCATGGGTTATCTCCCAACCGGAGGAACGAATCTCATAAAAGTTCAGATCGAAGCTGCCGAAGGAACTAGTCTCGACGCAAACAGCAAGTTGATGAAAATTCTCGAGGATCGGTGGAAACAAATCAAAGGGGTAAAGAGCATTGTCGCGACCCCGAACAGAGACGTCACTCGCAACGTCATTTTCCTGATCTGTGATAGAGAAGAGGACAGCGGTGTTCCGATCGAGCAAATTGCTCGTGAAGCATACGAGACTTCCCGCGATCTTCCTTTCAAGTCTGTAAACCCTATTCAATTTCCTCTGTTCGGAAACATTGACACCCGGTCCAACATCGTGGATATCCGCGTTGTGGGCGACGGTTACAGGGTGATCCAACCGCTGGTCAAACAGGTTATGGAAATCGGAAATGATATTAAGGGAGTTGTCTTTCGGCACACGGACCTTGCCCTGCGCAAGCCTGAGGTCCAAGTCCGTGTAGATCCTGAACGGGCCGCTAATTTAGGCTTTCAGGGGAAGGACATTGCCGATGCCGTGGAAGCAGCGGGAGGAGGTCAACAGACTACAACCCAGTATGATGTCGGCGGGCGATATTTCTATATCATGGTCATGGGCCGGGAAAGCGACGTGAAGACGATCGGTGACGTGGACCGCATTCTTCTCACTTCACCGCTTAATTCCAACATCCAGATCCCATTGACGAGCGTGGCGTCGGTGGAAACCGTTTTCGGGCCGCTCCAGATCGGCCACTACAATTCGAAAAGAGCTGCCACTATTCAGTTCACCATACAGGGGCGGCCGCTATCTGAAGTGTTTCAGGACGTTATCTCCAAAATAAAGTCGAGCGTTCCTTTGCCCATCGGATATGATATTGTCCCGTTCGGAGCGGTCAACGAACTCCAAACTCTCATGAAGGCGATAAGTTTTGTCTTTCCGCTCTCCGTTGTGGTAGTTTATTTGCTGCTGGTTATGCAGTTCCAATCCTTTGTTCGACCCCTGTCCATCATTCTCAGCGTGCCGCTTTCGATTATAGGAGCGAATGTTCTAGTGAACCTCACGGGAGTCCACTTCGACTCGTTCACCATGCTGGGATACATTATGATGGTGGGCTTGGTGGTAAAAAATGCCATCATATTAATTACGTACACGGTTCAACTTATAGACCGGGGCGTTGAGCGAAACGAGGCCCTGATCCTTGCAAGTCAGAGGAGGATGCGGCCGATCTTCATGACCGCGATCGCGATGGTCCTGGGAATGCTCCCTCTGGCTCTCAAACACGGCGCCGGCGCTGAGATCTACAACGGCCTGGCAATGGCGGTAATAGGAGGCCTTTCCGTTGCCACGCTCTTCACTCTAATCTTTATTCCGGTTGTTTTTACGATACTGGATGACGTGAAAAGCCGCTTTTGGAAAGTTCGGCCGGTCAGTTTGGATGATATGGAACAGGATATGGTTCATAAGACGAGTTAAGGAAACTCAGGGAAGAAACCTGTTCGCGGCTGCGGCGCTTCGCTACTAAGGCGCGTGCGACAAAGTTAAGCCGAACAACTTTCTTCGAAGCTCAAGAAAGGTGACCAAGTTACCGCACCACTTATGCCGGGGATTAACATGATCGTTCGAATTTTCACGATTCTCATGCTCACTATGCTGCTGTTGTCCGGTTGCGGGCCGCGACAGGAGAAAAACCTTCCGCCGCCTGCAATAAAAGTAGGGGCGGTCGCGGTCGAGAACGGAGACTTAAAGCAGACCCTCGAGGTGTCCGGAAATTTACACTTCATTGCAAATACGACTGTCTCGTCAGAGGTATCAGCCCAGGTCCAATCCATCGACGTACGTGACGGTCAGCCGGTGAAGCAGGGTAAGACGCTTCTCAAGTTCGACGATTCCACGATCCGAGCGGCTGCCGATCAAGCTCGTGGAAACCTGCAGAAGGATGAAGCCACACTCGCTTTCAACAAGACCGAGTATGAGAAGAATGCGCCTCTTCTGCAAAGCGGCTCAATAAGCCAGTCTACGTATGACCAGAAGTATTCGGCGTATCAGAATGCCGTGGGCCAAGTAGAAGCCGACAAGGCTGCGCTTGCCAAGGCACAAGAGGACCTAAAGCACACAATAGTTAATGCTCCTATCACGGGAGTGCTTTCGAGCCGGTTTGTGGAAAAGGGGGACTGGGTATCGACGGCCGGGAAATTGTTCCAGATTAGCGATTACACCACAGTGTACCTACAGACCTTTCTCAGCGACAGAGACGTTAATAAGTTGAACATCGACAAAGTGATTCAAGAAGGACAGGGAGTAGAAGCGGAAGTTGCCGTGGACTCCTTATCCGGAAAAACACTCAAAGGCAATGTCGGATACATACAAGCTGCCGCGAACCAGAATCGTCTCTTTGAAGTTCGTATCTATATAGATAATCAGGACATGCAGCTTCTTGAGGGTATGTACGCCCGTGCCCGAATTGTGGTGAAACGTATTCCTGATGTAGTCAGAATACCGATAGATGCCTTGTTGGAGCAAGTGAGGAGCAATGAGGCCAACGCGGTTGTCCGTGTGGACCAAAAGGCAAAAGCCGAAATAGTTCGCATAAAAATAGGCGCTCTCGACAAAACCTACGCTCAAGTATTGAACGGTCTGAATCCTGGAGACCGCGTTGTGGTGGAAGGCAAGGAAATCCTTAGCTCGGGGCAGCCCGTCGAAATAACTATGATGTCAACGCCACAAGCCTTAAACACTTTGGCTGGATCCGACAAAGCTGAAGATCAAGAAGCCGTTTACTGAACTTGCTTCTCGGCGTGAGGTGCCAGTCCCCCCCCGGCACTCCTAATATGGGGGTTGAGGTCCCCCCGCGGACGGTGGACGGACCTCCCTTCGTCTCCATTGGGCGGGATAGAGCGGGGGAAATCCGTAGGTTCGCGCGAGCCTGCCATGATCGGCAAAAGGCGCTCCAGTGGCTGCTTTCCGCGATGGCCGGCATCAGGCCGGTGGTCCGTCAATTTGTCATTTTTGACCCTTGAAATTTCTCTTGACAAATCAGTTGAGTAGCGGTAACCTTCTGCAATTCCTTGGAGTCGTATCAAGGGCTTGAAACTACTATTTCATTAGGAGGGTACAGTCATGACAAAAGCTGAACTGGTTGCACGCATTGCTGCGGAGGCGAACGTATCCAAGAAGGCCGCGGCCGCGGTTTTGAAGTCATTCGTCGGCGCGGTTCACGGATCGCTAAAGGCGAAGGGCGGACAAATCCGGATTGCGGATCTGGGGACCTTCGTGTCTGTCCAAACGAAAGCTCGCAACGGCGTCAACCCGCAGACTCGAAAAAAGATTAAGATCCCAGCGTCGAAAGTGGCCCGCTTCAGGGCAGCCAAGGCGTTGAAGGAAGCCGTGAAGAAGGCAAAATAAGCGCGGCGTTGGAAAATTAGATTCGGCGCTCTGCCCGGTTGGATGGCGTGCCCTTATGAAACGCGTAAGGGAAAGTGTGAGTTTGTTCTTCGGGGCAGAGCGCCAGATTATTTTAGGCCTGCAACGCTTGACTCGTGCGGTTTTCAGTGGAGGCACGATCCGCGCTTCACTGCCGTACGGAATAATGTTTTCCTTTCGACGTAATCAGTTTCATACCTCCAGCAATCCGTAAGTCCACGACCTTCGCCTTTCATAGTGCGGTAATGAACCAAGACCATACAGATTCACATTATGTTGGCGCTCCGGCCGAAGAATGTCGTAGGGACAAGGTGCTGCGCTGCGAAATGGTGACGATCGCGATCACGCAGGAAGATTATGATGAACTCAAGAAATCAGGCGGCCCTCGCGCGGATCAGATCCACATGGCATTGCGGCATTATCTGAAGATGCTCAATGAAACAGGTTGGCGGCCGACGTCAAACGGTATTGAAAGGATGTACTCTACTTGCACCATTTTCCAGTGTGCTGTCCAGAAAGACCTGTGTGACGAAATCCGAGACCTGGGTGGACGGTTCGATGCACACACCATGGAAGCGGTGCGCCTGTTCCTGCTTTAGAATCCTAACCTAACCGCCCTATGTGTTGAATTAATACGAAGCAGCCTTTAATTTGAAAGAAGCTCTGTCTCTTCCTTTCTTCTCCGAAGAGACCTGGCCCACTTGCTACGCGGCCGATCCTCAGGCAGCAGGCTTGCCATTGCTTGGATCCAGCATAATCTATGTGGAAGTCGAACTTGGGAAACTGCTTCGGCAGGCGCATGATGTTAAACACCATTACGCCTATGGCTATGCGGTCCAGCCAGGAAGATAATGGCCAGCCAAAGTGAATTACGACTTTACGATCGGCCAATTCGTACTCCACCACTTTCAGCAACGCAATCATCTCCTGGTAAAGAGTTCGTTTGCCGGCGGCGAATTGGAAGTGATTCGGAGTCACTTTGGGCGGCGCGCCCTGCCTCGGGTTGTAAAAGCTGACGTATGCCTCATTCTGCTTACTCTCCCTCAGCGTTTCTTCTCGGGGTCTGCGGAAGATGATATGCAGATCATTTTCGGGCGATTCGGCGAGATACAATATCATATCCATATGGGCGTCGGTCGCGGCGACCGCCTTTATTTCCGGAGCACGCGTTCTCGCGACGACCAGCCCGCCGACCAGTACCAAGCCGGTTACAATAGCCCATAGCTCTGTACCGTGAGGTTTGTGCCAGGCCAGGAAAAAGAAGCAACTAAGAAAGATAAAAAACAATACAAGCGTGCCGAACCGGTTCGTGTAATAATGAATCACCTCCTTGGTACCCATAAAATATCGATAAAGAATGAGAGAACCCACATTAATGGTGAAACACGCTAGAATGCCGATGGCGTACATATCAGCCAGAATCATCTGGCTCCCACCGGTGATGATGATAATAACCGAAAAAGAGGCGGCGTTGATTATTGGATGCGGTACAATGATTGTCTACGATTGGTCGCGATAAGCCATGCAAAGCCGTATCGATCCCCTACCCGCTCCATCAGTTCGCTCGAAGCCACAAAGGCAGTGTTTACAGCCATGATGAGGGTGATGCTCGCCAACGCGGCCACAATCACTCCGAATGGGACCCCGTTGAGCATGCTGGCATAATGCGGGATGAGGTCCCCTTCGTGCTTGGCAAAGTCAATAGGAGCCGACAAGGCCAGAGCAGCTACTACCGGCGTAACAATACCTACCGTGAGCGCAAGAAAGAGATACGCTCTGGAGATGTCGCGCCAGGAGCGGACAAACCCCGCGGTTTGAAGAACAGACTCCACCCCGGAGTACGCGAGGATACAACTCGCGACCGACGCAACAAAAACTCCGTAGTCTTGTGTGAAAGAGCCTGTCTGAAGACTCGCCATTCCGCCGCTGACGGAGTTGTGCAAGCGTGTGATAGATTCCTGATCCAAGCCCAGCACTCCTGAAACGATCAGATTCAGGAAAACGAATGCTGCCAGGATAAACACCCCAAATGTGAAGCGAACGTTCTCGCGGATTCCCAGAATATTCAGACCGGCTATGGCCCACACGACCGCCATGGCCGTTATCATTTTAATGTGGTGGGGTATGGCATGAAATGAGGACGCATTTTCTATCGCGCTGATCGCGGAAATACATGCTGTGAGAATATAATCCACCATGATTGAAGAAACGGCGATAAATGAGACCATCGGCCCTAACACGAGGTAGGAAAAAGAATAAACTCCGCCTCCGAACATTCCGTGATGTTCCAGGATCTCTGAGATTTCCACCAGCCGGGAAGTGAAATAACGGATAAGTATGGAGGTCACTGCGATGAAGAATATTGCGGCCGGGCCGATAAACCGGAAGGCTTCAGCGGGCGCGTAGAATACGGAGGTCAACTCATCCATCAGGGTTATTACCCCGATGCCTAACCATGTGAGCCAGAAACGCCCTTTGGCATAATCTGCGAGTAATCCTGGTTTCCGCAGCAGAAAAATAAAAAAACCGATGAGGGCGGCATTCAGGATCAAGAGAACAGTGATTTTCATTCAGCCGTTTTCACCCCTCATGGATGCAGGCGCCAAATAGTGGGCACCGCGCGTGCCATTCGTGGGCAATGCCCCAGCGGGCGGAGCATATCGCACTCTAATCTTGCAGGTCAAGATCAATGCCGAAGAGATGATTCAGCGCAGAGATCGAGGACAACGATTATATGAACTCTTTTCTGACTTCTCTGCGGTGAAATATTTTATACCAAGACGATTAAGCGAGGGAGAAAGTCTTATCTCTTCTTGATCTCCTTCCCTACTGAAAATGCCTTGGCCAGATATTCCCCCATACCATAATAGGCATTGCGGTCCGGAGCATAGATGAACGGTTTTACCTTTTCTATATCAGGCAGGTTATTCTCCCCCAGGTAGTCTTCATCGACTTTGATATCAAGTATTTCACCGATAAACTGAGTATGTATTCCTATCTCAATTACGTGAATCACCTTACATTCCAGCGCCATTGGGAATTCTTTCACGAAAGGAGCGTTGACCATTTCGCTCTTTACCGGTGTCAGCCCGGCCACGGCAAATTTGTCCTCTCGCTTGCCGGACACGCAACCGATATAGTCGGCGACAGCAACCTGTGATTGAGAAGGAATATTGACGGTGAACGCTTTAGTAGCGGTAATGTTGCCAAAGGTATGCCTCTCCTTCCGCAACGAAATAGCTACGCATGGAGGACTTGAGCAACATATTCCGCCCCACGCCACTGTCATTAAATTGGGTTTTCCGTCTGCGTCGTAGGTGCCCACGACAAAAACGGGCGTAGGATAGACAATAGTCTTAGCACCAATGGACTTTTTCATCTCATACCCCCTTCAAACAAAAAGATTCTTTTGGCCACGCCATCGGAGTCCAGTGACAAGGGTTCCCGATGTGCATAACCTATTAGGCTACCCTTAAATAAACCGACGTCAAGGGCCGGCTGCAGGTACCCTTGGCGTCGATAAAGCATTTCGTATATCAATTACTTGCAGTCAGAACACACCTTGACGACTTTGCCTCCGGCTCTTATGCATTCAGATTCATCAATCAGTTTTCGACAAAAATTGTCTATGCAACAACACGGTCTCTCAAATGACGTTTTCATGGTAAACCTCCCGGCGGACATTCTACCCTGCCTATTTTAAATATAGGCAGCAGATGTGGCCGGTCAACCCCGATTAAGAATGGGCAAAGCGTAACATTATCTTGAATGCTCAGAGTTGCTCCAAGAGGTCGGCCGAGAGCCTCGTTCTAGTTTCCAAAATCGACCTACCGAACTGCTCGCGCCCACTAAAATTTCTTTATTATTACCACGCCGGCCACGACAAAACCGCTCCGAGACATCGCCAGATGTTTGCAGGGTGCTCTTCATAGCCCACTAGCCCGTAATGATCCAATATGACACCGGCTATCATCTGGCCGGAAATCAAGATTGCCATCATCGTGGCAGCTCCAAGCTCGGGCACGAGAATGATGGTCACGGCGACCAGGAAAGCCCCCAGCAAGCCGCCTGTCCATATCCACCACGGTGAGTAATAAACGATTTTTACAGCGGGCCACGGAATTCGGAGTATGAGCACATAAAATAAAAGCGCTGCGGTACCGACTGCGAATGAAATCATGGCTGCAAAAACAGGATCGTTTGTCCATAATCGCAATTGAGAATTGATACCGGCTTGAGTGGTGGCACAAGCTCCAGCCACGAAAGCGAGAAGGATGTAGAACAGGTCCATCTTGAACTTCTCCTGGTGAGCAAGATTCCCTGGGAGGCCGTATCATAATGCCGAAAAATGGCAAGAGGAATCAAAAGCCGGCCGTATGCGTTCAGTTGCCGTTGGCCGGCAACTGAGAATTTTGCCTGTGGCAATCAGTTTGCCCACATTTCGTAGGTCATTTTGGATGTCTTTGGGGAAATCGGGGAGCCGCGGGCGGGCGTCCTCTTTACAATTTGTAAAGAACTCTGACACGGAGCCGGAGGCTTTCCGGCGAGTGCTCTCATCTGTCTCGAAAACTCCACTTGATTCCAGCTTATTAGCGAATCAGGCCACCCGTTCTCTTGGCACGATGTTTGCTGGCTTCCTCCTTCGGCTCATGAATAGATGTGATCGAAGGGAGATGCGAATTATGGAAAACACGGTAAGTCATGCGCTGGCCATATTGGAAGAACCCGTCCAGTATGTGGCTCTGTCATTTATGGCGTTGATGTACGCGATCAAGATCCGCGCGACTCTTGAAAAAGCCTTTCCCACCTGAAAGGGCGGAATTGAAGGGTGACCGAGTCACAGGAGCGCTCCTCTCCTTGACGAACGTCCTCAGACCTTGGGACATGGAAAGCACCAGCAAGAACCTCTATTTCTATACCGAGTTCATTATCTTTCATGTCGCGGTCGCGTTGACGATCGGGTCCACCTTCTTCATTCCGTTGACCCCGTGGCTCATGACCCCCACAGTCTCTGCGGTCATCATGATATTCATGGGCCTGGCGTTTCTTATCGGATTGCGTCGTATCTACAGGCGATTGACAGTCCCTGAAATCAAGATAATCAGCAGCCCCGACGATTATTTTGCAATTATTCTCATGACCGTTTTCTTCGCTGTGGGATTCGTCACCATGTACCTGTGGATAGAGGGAAAGCCGGAAACCGGCTTCATGTGGATCTTCTTCCTGATGACCACATTCTTTTTGCTTTACGTCCCATTTAGCAAGATTTCCCATTACGTGCTTTATCCCTTCGGCCGCGTCAACTACGGCATGATCTTCGGAGGCCGCGGCGTTCTGAACAAGGGCAACAAGAATATTACGTGGGATCCCAAAATATCTTGATAACTTTTAAAAACCGATAATGGAGGAAAATCAATGTCCGATATCCAAGAAAAACCGGGGGTCCCTGAAGAAGAGCCCGCGGCCCCGGAAAAACTGGGCGCTGCGGAAGAGAGACAATGGCCCCTCAAACCTGAATTTACCCCTGAAATGTTGGCAGAGATGGAAAAGCTCCTGCCCGGCAAGCTCAACCGGGTCGTTGCCACATCTCTTGCCGGTTGTATTCACTGCGGAATGTGCAGTGACGCGTGCCATTACAGCGTGTCCATCCCTGAAGACAAGACCCTCGTCCCCGCGTATAAGGCGGACAGATTCCGCAAATGGTACAAGAGCCGCTATGATTGGATGGGCCGAATTTTCCCGTCCTTCGTGGGCGCGCAGCCGCTGACCAAAGAGCTGGCCGAAGACATGTTTGATAAGCTGTTTGGCGGCTGCACAATGTGTCGCCGGTGCACCTACAACTGCCCGATGGGAGTTGACTATGGCATGCTGGTGCGAGCTGCTAGAGGCATTATGCAGCAGGTAGGACGGTGCCCGGCGAATCTCCAGGAAACCGTGGACACTCATTACAACCACGGCAATAATATGGCGGTTCCGCAGGAAGAGTTCGTCGAGACCATCGAGTGGATCGAAGAAGAGCTTCAGGACGAGGAGGGCTGCGCCGAATTTCACTATTCCTGTGGATAAGAAGGGAGCCCAATACTTCCTAACTTTGAATCCCAGGGAACCAAAGTACTATCCTCTTACTATCCAGGCCACGGCAAAAGTACTGAATGCGGCCGGCATCAGTTTCACGATTTCTTCCCGGTACTGGGACCTGACCAACTACGCCCTCTTTAACGGAAATGATGCAGATGCTAAAATGTTTGCTATGTGGCAGGCGGAAGACGTTCAGCGGCTCGGGTGCGAATATCTCCTTTCCGGTGAGTGCGGCCACGGATATCGCGCTCTGCGTTGGGAACTGCCCAACTGGGTCGGCGGTGTGCCCTTCAAGATCACCAGCGTAATGGAACTCATGGCATTGCTCATTGAGCAAGAGAGAATCAAGCTCGACAAGAGCGTGTGGGCCGGAAAACGTTTCACGTATCATGATTCCTGCAATATCGCGCGGTCCGGCGGCATCCTTGAAGAGCCGCGGATTGTGATCCGTGCAGCGGCGGAAGATTTCGTGGAAATGGAACACAACAAAGAGCGCAGCTTCTGTTGCGGTGGAGGAGGGGGCGCTCTTGCCATGTCCGAATTTTCCCCTCGCCGCATCGCGGCCGGCAAAATCAAGGGAGACGAGATACGCGCCACGGGTGCCAACGTAGTCTTGCAGTCCTGCCACAACTGCACGGACCAGTTGAAGGAAATAGTCGATCACTATCATATAGATGCTAAAGTCATGAACTTGGCCGAGCTTGTTGCTCCAACTCTGATCCTCTGAAAAAAGACTGGCGGGGAGACGGGTTAGCATGTTAATAATATTTGGGATTCTATAGCTTCACAAAACGGAGGTTTAACATGGCCAAGAAGATTCTGATCATCGATGATGAGCCGGACATGGTTACTTTCCTGTGTGCCCTGCTGGAGGATCACGGATATGTGACCGTTACTGCGACCGATGGCGAAGAAGGGATGACGAAGATCAAATCCGAAAAGCCGGATTTGATCTCTCTTGACCTCCTTATGCCAAACAAGACCGGGATTAAGATGTTCAGGGAGCTGAGAAAGGATGACGAGATAAAGGACATCCCCGTGGTAATGGTCACCGGTTTCGGCAAGGATGACGTGCCCAGCATGGACTTTAAGGAATGGATTCAGAAGCGGGCCATCAAGCCTCCTGAAGCGTATATAGAAAAACCGGTGAACAAGGAAGTCCTTCTAGCGGCCATCAAGAAAGCTATCGGCTGAGGAAGGGATGGTCCAGAGCACCTGGAGAGCTAAGGTTTTGGGGGATGGGCTCCATCCCCCGGCGCCATTTCTGTGACACCGCAATGGTCAAAAATGCCATACATTTGTTCAGGAGATTTGTCGGCACCCTGAGGTTTAAACTAAGTTTTTACGCCGGGCTAGTCCTGTTCCTGACGGTGGTGGTGTTCACCTATCATAGTGTCTCGATTCAAGAGGAGCACCTGGTCAATGCCCGGGTTCAAGCTGCCCTGAAAAACTCGGAAATCATAAAGGCCGCTATCTGGAACGGCATGATGACCAAAGACAGAGAGGTCATCAGGCAGATAGTCAAAGCCATCGGTGAGCAAGAAGAGTTCACTGAGGTCAACATCTACGACTGGCGGGGTATACTTCACTATACCAGCAATATAGGCCCGACGGCAGTTTTTGGCGAACGTCTGAACGAGCAGGAAAGCCCTCTACTCCGCAACATCGACACCAACGCCTCGGTGCGGTATCAATTTGTCGATCAAGGAAGACTCCTTGACGTCGTAAACCCGTTGGTGAATACCAAGAGCTGTTCCACGGCTGAGTGCCACGCCCACCCCGAATCAATCGCGGTCCTGGGTGCACTGGAAGTCAAACTCCCTCTCCAGGGACTGCGAACCCAGATTCTTCATACGGCTCGTGAGACATACATTTTTGCTTTTCTGCTTTTTGTCCTGATCTCGACGATTATCGGCCTGGGGGTAATATTTTTCGTGACGAAACCCTTGAGGAGACTTGAAGCCAAAGCTAAAAGAATGGCACGCGGTGAGTACATCCCCGATGTACCCCGGAAAGGTTATGATTCCATCGCAGCCTTGTACCGAGCCTTTGACGAGATGAGCCGCCAGATCAACGAGCGTACCATAGAGGTCGAACAGAGCCGTAAGATGTACAAGGAGCTTTTTGAAAAGGTTCCGTGTTACATCACGGTAGTTGATGAGGATTACCGCATAGTGCGCGAGAATGAGGCATTCAAACTCGAATTCGGAGATCAGGTAGGGAAGCATTGCTTTGAAGGCCGTAAGGGCCTTGATTCCAAATGCGAAAACTGTCAGGTGGAAAAGACGTTCGCGGACGGCTTGTCCCATCGGTCCGAGGAAGTCTGGAATCCAGACAGCAGTGACAAGAAAGCCTACGTGATTGTGCACACCTCCCCAATTCTTGACGAAACCGGACAGGTCGCCGAAGTGATGGAGATGTCCCTCGACGTCACACGTATTGTCAAACTGCAACTGGAACTTGCCAAGAGAGAGCAAGAGTTTCAAAACCTCATTACGAACGTGCCTTGCTACCTTACAGTGGTCGATCGTTCATTTAGAATAGCCTTTTACAACAAGATCTTCGCAAAAGATTTCGGTGACTGTTGGGGCAAGAGTTGCTTTGAGGCGTACAAGAAACGCGACTCGAAGTGCGAGAATTGCCCCGTTGAAAAAACCTTTGCCGACGGCGCTACTCACACGTCTGAAGAGGTCTGGCACCAGAATGGTCATGAGGTTTATATTGTCACGTATACCTCACCCATCACGGATGAATCCGGTGAAATAGTGGCAGTGATGGAGATGTGCACCAATGTTACCGAATTGAAGCTCCTTCAGAATGAACTCGCGGTGCTTGGCGAGACCATAGCCGGCATGTCGCATTCAGTGAAAAACGTGCTCTCCGGTCTCGAAGGCGGTGTGTACGTAGTGGACTCGGGCTTGCGAAGCGGTAGAGATGACCGGGTTCGTCTGGGCTGGCAAATGGTGAAGAAGAACGTCGAGAAGGTCTCCGACCTGGTCAAAGATATTCTCTATGCATCCAAAGAGAGACAACCCGAGTATCAGGAATGTGACCCGGCCACAATCCTTCAGGACGTTTACGATCTTTACGAGGGGAAGGCCCGCGCCAAGGGGATCGAACTGACAAAAAACTTTGACCCTTCGTTGGATATCGGTCTTCTTGATCCCAAGGGGGTTCACAGCGCAGTCTCAAACCTCGTGGCCAACGCGATACAAGCTTGCAATCCGGCCACCGGGCGGGATCGCCATCACGTAACAATAGGCGGCAGGCTCGAAAACGCCCGACTCTTTATCCAGGTGACCGATGACGGTATCGGGATTCCAGAGCACGTGAGGCAGAATCTGTTCACGAAATTTTATTCTACGAAAGGATCCAAAGGGACAGGACTCGGTCTGGTGGTAACAAGAAAGATCGTTGAAGAGCACGGCGGAATCATCAAGGTCGAATCCACCCCCGGCAAGGGAACAACTTTTTTCATAGAAGTTCCGCTGAGGCCGGCGGAACGGAACAAAGCATTGGCGGTGGTTTAACCCATGTCTCAACATCCTGGAACAGTAGTAAGTTTTGCAAAATATCATAGACGAAAGTTAGGAGGTAGCATGAACGGAATCGGATTATGTGCAATCTTTTCCCGTCAAGGCGACTGGGCTTTTGATTACGCGCTCTCTCTGGCAAGACACCACAAAACCAAATTGAACATCTTTCACTTCCTAGATTCACCGTACACGCTCCGCAGGGATGTTGTTTTTGTGGATGCCGAAAGGACCAAGACTGCTCAGGTTACCCCCGACCTCATCGCGAAGAAAGACAAAGAGATGCGCGAGATGTTCGACGAGCGCCTGGGTGATTATGTGGAAGTGGGTTTTCGGCTCTGCGAGGGAAATGACGAATGGGAGTTGAGGAAGTGCTTCAAGAAGGGGGACTATGAAGTCCTGGTAATCGGCTACAAGGAAAAGGGCGCTGCTTTTGGTGGAACAACCACAATCGAGGAATTTGCATCCAAATTCAAAGGCCCCATCATTCTAATAGGCCCTGACAGTGCTGACTCCTTCTACATTAACGAGCATGCCCGGAAGAGATTGGATGACCTGTTGATTCCCAACGGGAATTGGAAGCTGATCGATTCAAAATAGGTTCAAAAGATTTTACCAGAGGTTTGGCAAAACTGTGAGAAAGTCCCTAGGCGCAACCGCGGGGCTTTCTCGGCAGCGACTAGGGCCGTCGGAAGTATTTCCGTAAGCTATGTAACAGCCGTTTGAAAGGAATCTGTAAAGTGAAATTCTCAAGTGGCGAGGAATTCGAACTGCACGTCCACAAGTGCTTCGGCAAGATATTCGAACAGCTTATGAAGATGGACGCCGTGATCAAGGAACGAGCGGAACAAGAGGAGGCCGAAGGAAAATATGGCGTGATGAGCGATCTGCGAGACTCGATAGAAGACGTCATCCTTCATTGCCACTTGGCCTGGCAGTATCATCGTCTTTCAAAGGCCGTGGGGAGTGCGAGCACCTGGGACAGAATGGAAACCGAGGCCAAGAAAGAAGAAGGGGAATCAACCCAAGAAAAGGGGTAGGTCTCCTGTAACGTGTTTCGGGCCTGTCTTCAGCCTCTCGTACAGATCTCATTCCCCCGCCTTTCTCAAGATTATGAGATTCCCCGTGACATCCTCGTTGCTAGTCCATATCTATTGCTGACAGCAAAAAACGCCGATTGTGATGAGCCATGGTAGATCCCGGCTTCTGGAAGAGACTGTGAAAAAGCCGCGAGAGCAATGCGCTAAGGTTGGGGGTACAAAGTTCGAACCTAAGCTTTCAATTGCTCGTGGGCGGTACCCTGTCATTGCAAGGAGTGAAATCCGGCGTTCCGCTGGAAAGCAATCTCTGTTTTCGTTGTTTTAGACATTGCTTCGGGCCATCGCCTTCGCAATGACAGTTCTGGCCCACGCTCCTTCCCCACTTGAAACTCAAGGGTTACGTTTGAGCTTCTGTAGCATTGAAGTACCGCCGGTCGTGTGCTATCAATGGCTGGACTTTAAGCAGGGGTTGCCTTGCACCACTACTGATTCCAATGCGCTGTCGAACAAGTAACCAAGCCTCGGGCGGGGCAGATCGCCGTTTCGGGCGGGTCTCCAGAGCGCAGTCAGGGTCCGCACTTCCATGACCGCACATCCACCGGTTTTCTCCAGCAAAATTCGCAGGATCATCATCGAAGAGTCCAAGCGAGCAAACGTGGGACACATCGGCTCGGCCTTGTCTATAGCCGACATTATTTCAGTCCTCTTTGAAAGTGAATTGCGCCTGCCTGGGACCGATGATCCCTCGCGCGATCGCTTCATTCTTTCCAAGGGTCACGCGGCATTGGCATTGTACGCTGCTCTGCACCTCAAAGGGATTTTGAGTATGCACCAGTTGCAGACCTATTGCTGCGACGGGAGCCTGCTCGGGGTTCATCCCGAACACCGCCTTGCCGGCATTGATTTTTCTACCGGCTCTCTCGGCCACGGCTTGAGCATTGGCGCAGGGGCGGCTCTTGCGTCGCGGCTGAGCGGAACCCCTTATCGTTTGTTCGTGTTGGTCAGTGATGCGGAATGCAACGAAGGCTCGCTCTGGGAAACGGTAATGTTTGCGGCACATCACAATCTTTCGAACCTGATAGCCATAGTGGACAACAACGGACAGCAGGCCTTTGGAAAGACAAAAGACATCATAGATCTGAATCCCCTTGGAGAAAAATGGCAAGCTTTCGGATGGGAAGTGCACGAAGTTGACGGCCATGATACGGCCGAAATTGGAAAAACGATTCGCGGCTTAAACCGGTCAAGCGGCCCGCCGAAAGTGATAGTCGCGCACACGATTTGCGGCAAAGGGGTGTCATTCATGGAGGGCAAAGTAGAATGGCACTACCTGCCGTTGTCTGACGAGCAGTATATTCAGGCAGTGCGTGAAATCCAGGAGGCCGTTGCGCCATGAGACACGCTTTTGCCAAGGCACTTTATGACATAGCCGAATCCGACGAACGGATCGTCCTGATGACGGCAGACCTCGGATTCATGGTTCTGGAGGATTTCGCACAGGCATATCCGACACGCTTTTATAACGTCGGTGTAGCCGAGGCTAACATGATCGGGCTAGCAACTGGCCTGGCAGCCTCCGGCTATATTCCTTTTGTCTACTCGATCGCAACCTTCGCCTCCATGAGAGGTTACGAGCAAATCCGTAATGGACCGATTCTGCACAATCTGCCTGTCCGCGTCATCGGGGTCGGAGGCGGATTTGAATACGGTCATGCAGGATTCACCCACCACGCACTTGAAGATTTGGCAATAGCACGGGTCCAACCAGGTCTCGGAGTGGTGGCCCCGGCAGATCACCTGCAGGCTTCCGCGGCCATTAGGCTGACGTACGATCTTCCGGGCCCGATCTATTATCGCATCGGCAAAAGGGAGGACTATGTCCTTCCAGGGCTGGAAGGTCGTTTCAGGCTGGGCCGAGCGGAAGTGGTTCGCGAGGGGCCGGACATTTTGATAGTTACTATTGGGAGCATCTCGGCAGAAGTCGTCAAAGCTGCAAGCATGCTCGCGGAAAACGGTGTCGGAACTACAATTTGCGTGGTGTCATCGCTTCGGCCGGCACCCTATGGTGATCTTAGTGATTTACTTGAGCGCTTTCCGGTATCGCTCACCGTTGAAGAGCACTATACGGAAGGAGGTCTGGGGTCTCTCGTTTGCGAAATAGCAGCGGAGACTTCAGCAAACTGCCGGGTCATTCGCTGTGGTGTGCGAGAGTTGCCGGCCTCTGTGTGTGGTAGCGAAGGGTCACTTCGGGAGGCCAACGGCTTGTCCGCGGAAGGGATATGCCAGACCGCACTGAAAGCCCTCGGGGAGTACAGGTGATGACTGAAGAGCCACGCGTGTCAGTTGTGCTTCCTGTATACAATCAAGCGGACCACATCGAGGAGATTGTCAAAGACTATCTCGCAGTTCTCGACGGTTTGAAAGATCCCTTAGAGATCATTCTGGTGGTGAATGCAAGCCGCGATGACTCTCTGGAGCGGTGTCGACTTCTGGAACGGTCCGATAGCAGGGTAAGAGTGCTGCACGAAGAGAAGGCCGGGTGGGGCCGTGCAGTTCGGGCAGGTCTAGACGCTTCATCAGGCCAAATCCTCTGCTACACTAACTCGGCACGCACCAGCCCCTACACGTTGGCGTTACACATCATGCTGGCCGCAGCAAATCCCACGTTGGTCATCAAAGCCAACCGAAGGCTTCGCTATCCGTTTGTGAGACGGGTCGGGTCGGTGCTGTACAATTTCGAGTGCCGCAGCCTCTTCGATTTACCGGTCTGGGATGTCAACGGCACCCCAAAACTGTTCGGGCGCAATCTTCTTGACCGTCTCAACCTCAAGGAAAATGGCGACCTGATCGACCTGGAATTCATCGTGAGGTGCAAACAGCTCAAGATACAGATTCTCGAAGTGCCGATTGTGTCTTCACTGCGCCACAGCGGAGAATCGACAACGAACTTTGCGTCCGCGTTTAAGATGTATTGGGGGGCGTTTAGAATGCTCCGTTCTCTGAACAGCAATACGGAGCAGGATGCGGGACCTGAGGATTCTTCATTGTGAGTAGTCTGCCGGATCGCGAAGCAATATGGGCCAATCAAAACGAGGAATTTCGCGACCCCGCCGAGATTGTGGGGTACTGGCAGGATACGAACAGTCCCGATCCGCGTCTCTTCGAGTTCGAGACACGCGGTAAGTGGTGGGAAACTCTGGAAGAGTTGGCAATCACCCTCTTGGTCAGCCGGGAGTACGAACACCTGCTCCTGTCCTTGGCGGTAGACCGACGCTCCAGCCCGCTCGTACGCATGATGAGAATGCCCCACCCTTCAGGTCTGGCCATAGATAGAGTTCGGGGAGTGGTGCATGTGGCCTGCACGAGAAACCCTAACCAAGTATTTGATCTGATGCCTTTGCAAGGGTTGATGACCCGCTTGGACGTGGAAGAAATTCCGCTGGAAGAAATACCGCTGGTCCCGGTGCGTACGCGGTTCCTGCCGGGTTGCTTGTACATTCATGATCTCGCCATGGTCGGAGATGAACTTCACGCGAATTCAGTGGGTCAGAATGCAGTCGTGAGACTGTCCCCTTCAGGAGGTCACGAGCGTGTCTGGTGGCCGAAATGTGTTGAATCGGAGGACGGCCCTGTATTCGGCCAAAACCACCTCCAACTGAATTCTATTGCTGCCGGCGGAACCTTGGAAACTTCTTTCTTTTCGGCTTCCACAGATGAAATTACCCATGAGAGGCCCGGAGATCCGACTTTTCCGGTGGATGGAAGAGGAGTGATCTTTTCCGGCGCTTCCAGAGAGGCCATAGCACGCGGGCTTACCCGGCCGCACTCAGCCCGTCTGTGGGAGAACCGGATCTGGGTTGACAACAGCGGTTATGGCGAAGTCGGTTTTATAGATGGGGAAAAGTTTCGCGCAGTTTCACGCCTGCCCGGCTGGACCCGCGGTCTGTGTTTCGTTCGTGACGTAATGTTCGTGGGGACTTCCCGAGTCTTGCCACGATTTCGGCAATACGCGCCGGGTCTCGATGTTGATGAGGGTCGCTGCGGGATTCATGCGCTTGACGTGAAATCGGGCGAGGTGTTGGGGAGCATAATCTGGCCTTACGGTAGCCAGGTGTTTGCGGTCGAGTGGGTGCCTGCGGATTTCGCCTCGGGCCTCCCCTTTTGCCCTGACAGGGCCTCGCCGAAAGCCCACGAAAAACTGCTTTTCTATTCATTCAAATTGCCACAGGAGGACTGATGGAATTTAGACTACTGATGCTTTCGGCCATGTATGAGAACGGCGGCAATACCACGCACCGTTTTCTTGACGGGCATCCTCAAATGTTCGTTTACCCCTTTGAGTCTCAATTGGGTACCAAGCTGGTGCAGGATCATCTCACCTCCATGTTTCCGGTGAAGTACCGTTGGCCTGCCTTCGCGCTCGAAGCAACTCCCTGGCAAGACTACAAGGCCATTATAGACGAGGAATGCAAGGTCCGCGCACGAACCCCGAACGTGAGTAAGTTTCGGCACACGCCTTTTGATTTCAGCGACGATGAACGATGCCGCATTTTCGTCGAATATGTCAGCCGGGAAGGCCGCTCACGCGGGAACAATATTGCGGCATTTTATCGCGCGACTTTCGATGCCTGGAAGGACTATAATCGAACAGGCCGCGAGGAAGTTTACGTCGGGTACAGTCCTATTATAGCAGTTGACGCTGACAAGATCTTGCAGGATTTGCCTGCGGCCCATGTGCTTCACGTCGTTCGGAACCCCTGGTCTGCTTACGCTGATACAAAAAAAAGGCCGGTGCCGCTCTCGCTGGAGGGTTACCTGACGGCCTGGGTTGAGACCCAGTATCACGCGCTCGGTTTTTCAAAAAATCCACCCGGATCGTATACATATCGTGCGGTATGAGGACGTAATTGAAGCCCCTCGGGAGACTCTTGGAAGGATCTGCGCAAAGCTGGGGCTTGAAGCGTCTGACAGTCTTGAGATACCCACGTGGAATCGAAACCCGCTGGAAGAGGTGTATCCGTGGGGCACTATTCGCAGAGCTTCTCCCGCAGCCAACAAGATCACGGCTGAGGAGTTGTCCGGTGAAGAGATTGCCAAAATCCGTGTTTGGGCGGATCACTATTTAGAAGTATTTAATTATACAACGTTTATGTAGCTGAAATTAGTGGAACATGGCCAAAGTCCTCATCACCGGAGCCTCTGGCTTTGTGGGCAATAATCTGACCCGCCACCTGCTGACACTCGGGCACCGGGTGAATCTGCTCTTGCGCGATTCTTACGCGGACTGGCGCGTTCAGGATATTCGGGAGCATGTGGAGATTCACACAGCCGATCTACGTGACAGCGACACCTTAAGACGCATTGTGAAGAAAATTGGCCCTGACTGGGTCTTCCATCTGGCCGCTCATGGCGCATATTCATCACAAACAGACGTGATGAGGATACTTCAATCCAACATCATCGGGACCGCAACTCTGCTCCAAGCATGCTTGGAGACAGGATTCGAGGCCTTTATCAACACGGGATCATCTTCTGAATACGGCTTTAAGGATCATCCCCCAGGGGAAAAGGAATGGTTGGAACCCAACAGCTATTACGCTGTAGCCAAAGCATCGGCCACCCTATTTTGCCGTTATACTGCTCAGAGTCTTGGCTTGCGCATCCCTACGCTCCGACTTTATTCTGTTTACGGACCGTACGAAGAGCCCAGCCGGTTGATGCCGACGCTCATTGTGAAGGGCTTGGAAAATCGACTGCCCCCTTTGGTCGCGCCTCACATAGCACGGGATTATGTGTACGTTGATGATGTAGTCCGCGTGTACCTTCTAGCAGCTACAGAAGAAAAACAGGAATTAGGCGCGGTGTACAACGTTGGCACGGGCGTGCAGACCTCGCTTCGGGAGGTGGTTGATGTTGCCTGCCGTACGCTGGGAATAGCCGAGGAGCCGAAATGGGGCTCCATGGAGGATCGCATCTGGGATACCGGCGTATGGGTCTCGGACAATCAAAGCATCGGAAAAGAATTATCTTGGCATCCTGAATACACGTTCGAGCAGGGCTTTCGCAAAATGGTACAATGGTTTAAGGACAACCCGGCCATGATTGAAGAGTACCGAAAGCGTATTGACGATGCCGGCCAGTGAAGGGAAGGAAACAGCGGCCCGTGTGAACTTGATGCGCCACTGGTCGCAAATGCGGGGGAGATTCTTGTTGCATGTTCTTGCGCGGCGTGGCAATGTGATGAAATGCAAGGGGAAATAGTCTCTAATCAGATGATCGGCGCGAAGCGTAGTCCGACATCGGTCAACCTCAGCATTCAATCCGACCCAAACAAGTCTGCACACAAACCAGGCCGATTTCCGCGTGAAACATGAGCATCCTGCACCCAGGTACTCGTAGTCGAAGATAGTCGCTTCCAGGCAAGGTTTCTTCGTGCGCTTCTGGAAAAGCACCGTTACGATGTTCGCGTGGCTCGAAACGGCCAAGAAGGTCTTGACGCTCTAAAGAATGGAAGGCCGTCTCTCATCTTGAGCGACATTGTCATGCCCGTGATGGACGGGTTTGAGATGTGTCGAATAATCAAGAGCCAAGACGAATTGAAGCAAATTCCTGTCGTACTACTCACCACCCAATCAAGACCACAGGACGTTCTTCGCGGTTTGGAATCCGGTGCGGACAGCTACGTTACCAAGCCCTATGACGAAAGCACTCTCCTCTCCACTATCGAACGTACGCTGTCCGTGTTGACTGTGCAAGTTCCTGAAGAACTGGATGAACACTGCCAGGTCGCACTGGAAAACCAGGTCTACTTGATAGGCGCCGGCCGCCGTCAAATGATCAATTTTCTCCTTTCAGCTTACCGAGACGCGTTTCTTCAGAATCAGCGCCTGGAGGACGCCCGCGGACAACTTGTACTCCTCAACGAAAGTCTCGAAAAGATGGTGGCCGAGCGCACAGAGGCGCTTCAAGAAGAAATCGCGAAGCGCAGGATAGCCCAGGAGAAGCTTCGTCAACTTGCTATCACTGACGGGTTGACCAAGGTCTTCAACCATCGCTATTTCATGGAAATGGGCAGGAGAGAGTTCGTTCGAGTCAAACGTTACAACCGCCAATTGTCATTGATTATGATGGACCTTGACCATTTCAAGAAAACCAATGACACTTTTGGCCACAATATTGGCGACCAAGTTCTTCAGGCCGTGGCACAAATCTGCCTGAAAAGCTTTCGGAACGTTGATATCTTCGCTCGTATCGGAGGGGAAGAGTTCGCCGCGTTGCTTCCGGAAACCAGCATGGAACAGGCTTGGATGGCAGCGGAACGGTTACGCCGGACAGTTTCGCGCACGGTTTTGCGGACGAAAGAAGGTGACTTGAGGTTGACCTTGAGTTTGGGGGTGGCCGCGGTGACGGATGAGACGAAAGACTTTGAGCATTTGCTGAGAGTGGCTGATGCCGCCTTATATGCCGCCAAAGGAAATGGACGTGACAGGGTAGAAAAAAGCTCAGGCGCTATTTCTGAAAAACACCCGTGAATAAGAGATCGGCATACTCGGTATTCTCACCTCCAAGGAACCCTTGTTAATTCAGGCTGTCATCTTGAGTATGCGCACACATAGGAGACGGCCAATTGAGACGAACCCGCCACATCAGGAGACCCCGGAATCCCCTTGTCCCTCTCATGCGCCTGCATAGTAAGCCGGGGGCTTTTCTGGACAGGAAGAAGGAGGCAAGGCGCAGGGCCTGTCGCGGCAGAGTGGTTTGGCTGTCGCAGAGATGAGGTCGAGGACTGTGTTGGGTCATCATTTGTTTGTGGGTTTGACGCCGTACCGCCTCCCCTTTACGAGAGTTTGAAAGTCAGCAGCGTCTCATCTGTCTCCACTGTCTGGCCCGCCTGCACAAGTATTTTCTCCACCAGCCCGTCAACCGGCGACGCAATTCCGCTTTCCATTTTCATGGACTCCATGCGTACTAGCTCGTCGCCTCGCCGCACGTAGCTCCCCTCACTCACACATACCGCCACCACCATGCCTGGCATAGGGCATTTGAGAATATTCTCTTGGACCACCTTCTTTTCCCGCGGCATGTAATGCGTCAGGCTCCACTCCTTCGGCGTGTAAACTTCAAGCATGCGGACAATCCCGCAGAAAAACCCCTGAATATGATTGTCGCTATATTGGAACCGGAACATCTGGTAAGAGCCGTCAATCTTCAATTTGAGGCGGCGGCGGTAGTATTCGAATTCCGGAGTGATGACCTCGTAAGAATGATTATTCACCCGGGCCGTCCAGCGTCGGTTTTTTTGGTCCCCTGCAAGTTCCACTTCGAATACGTCTTCATCGACTTTCACGATATAATGGTGGGACGTTAGAAGTGCGGGGGGACCTCCCACAAGCGCGGCCATCGGCTTCAAGGATTCCCGGACCAGGCTTCGGCGCGTGTGGTAAATCAGTACAGCGCCGATTGACATGTAACGTATTTTTTCAGGATCGGGCGGAATCTTGGGTTGCCCACCGGAAAAGTGCTCCTCAATAAAGTCTGTGGATAGATCTCCCGCGGCAAAGGCTGGGTGACCTACAATGGCATTGGCAAAGTCAACGTTGGTAATCAACCCCTCAATGTGGTAACCGTTCAGGGCCCTCAGTAGGGTGGTTCGCGCTTCTTCCCGGTCCTCTCCAAACGCAATGACCTTGGCCAGCAAAGAGTCGTAATAGATGGTTATTACGCTTCCAGCACTAATTCCGCTGTCTACCCGGACATTCTTGCCGAGCGGCACAGCGTAGCGCGTTACAATGCCGGTGGTGGGTAGAAAGCCCCGGGCAGGGTCCTCCGCACAGATGCGGGCTTCTATGGCCCATCCCTTCATCCTAACATCTTCTTGCCTGAGAGGCAACGGCTCACCCGCGGCTGCACGGATCTGCAACTCGACCAGATCCAGCGACGTCACCATTTCCGTCACAGGATGTTCAACCTGAAGGCGGGTATTCATTTCCAGGAAATAGAAATTCTTTTCCTTATCCAGGATAAATTCCACTGTTCCTGCATTGGTGTACCCGGCTTCAACGGCCAGCGCACAGGCCACTTGTCCCATTCTCTCTCTGAGCGCCTCATCGACCACAGGAGACGGGGTCTCTTCGATGACTTTTTGGTACCGGCGCTGTATAGAGCACTCCCTTTCACCCAGGTGGACTACATGGCCGTGTTGGTCCGCTATGATTTGAATTTCGATATGGCGCGGTCTGGTGACATAGCGCTCCATGAATATTCGGTCGTCTGCAAAGCTTTTTCTCGTTTCCTCACGGCACGCTGCAAGGGCCGGAGCGACCTCTTCTCTTGAATTCACGATACGCATTCCCCGCCCGCCTCCCCCTGCAGCGGGTTTCAACAGCAGTGGGAAACCGATCTCTTCGGCAACGGCAAGGGCCTCGGCCGGGTCTTTGATGACATCGTGGAATCCAGGCACCACAGGCACTCCAGCGCGTATCGCGAGCGCCTTCGAGGCCACCTTATCTCCAAGCCTGGCGATGGCTGCAGCGGAAGGGCCGACAAAAGCGAGGCCCGCGTCGACCACCATCTGAGCAAATTCTGAGTTTTCGGACAAAAAACCATACCCCGGATGCACTGCCTGGCAACCGTAGGCCAAGGCAGCTCCAATGATTTTTTCTTTTGCGAGGTACGATTCTTGTGACGCAGCCGGTCCGATGCAGGTCGCTTCGTCTGCCTCCTGAACAAAAGAGGAGCGAAAATCCACTTCTGAATAGACAGCAACAGTGCCGATGCCCATGCGTTTGCATGTGCGGATGATCCTTAGAGCGATCTCCCCTCTGTTGGCGATCAAGATCTTCTTAAACAATATCGCACCTCACAAAGGAATATTGCCGTGTTTGCGTATGGGTTTAGCTCTCTTCTTCCCCTCGAGAAATTGAAGGCTCCGGATAAGCCTGAGACGCGTATCCCGCGGGAAGATGACATCGTCGATGTAACCCCTTTTGGCGGCCAGGAATGGGTTTACAAACGTCTTGCGGTAAAGCTGTTCTTTTTCCATCAGCGCACCTGTCGGGTCCGCCGCGGACTGGATCTCTTGGCGATAGATAACTTCCGCTGCTCCCCTCGGTCCCATAACCGCTATCTCAGCCGTGGGCCAAGCATAGTTAATGTCCGCACCGATGTGCTTGGAGTTCATGACGATGTACGCGCCGCCGTACGCCTTGCGCACGAAGACGGTAATGCGCGGCACCGTGGCCTCAATAAATGCATAAAGGAGCTTAGCTCCGTGCCGAATAATGCCTCCGTGCTCCTGCTCCGGCCCAGGCATGAAGCCCGGCACATCCACCAGACAAATCAATGGGATATTGAATGCATCGCAGAACCGAACGAATCTGGCGCCTTTGACAGAAGCATTAGTGTCAAGCACCCCTGCCAACACCGCGGGTTGATTCGCTATCAATCCGATGGTCTCTCCCCCAAGTCTACCAAAGCCCACTATGAGATTGCGGGCGAAATGGGCGTGGATCTCGAAGAATTCCGCCCCGTCCAAGATGCTGTGAATCAGGACCTTCATGTCATAGGCCTGGTTTGGATTGACCGGGACCAGATAGTCAAGGGCAGGGTCTGTTCTGTTCGGCGGATCCCTGAGATCCAGGAACGGAGGTTTTTGCTGGTTGTTGGAAGGGAGGTAATTTATGAGACGCCTGACCTCTCGCAGGCAAAGAATATCGTTAGGCAAAACAAAATGAGCAACGCCGCTCTTTTCCGAATGCACTCCTGCGCCGCCCAAGTCCTCAAAGCTGATTTGCTGATGAATGACCGTTTTCACTACATTGGGACCGGTTACAAACATGTACGAAGAGCTTTCCACCATAAAAGTGAAGTCGGTCATGGCAGGGCTGTACACCGCGCCCCCGCGCACGGGCCCATGATGCAAGAAATCTGCGGTATCACTCCACTGGCCATAACATTACGATTGAAGATCTCCCCATACGCAGCCAGTGCGTCAACGCCCTCCTGGATACGGGCTCCGCCGGAGTCGTTGAGCCCTATGAACGGCGCACCCACTCGAACAGCATGGTCCATAACTTTGCTGATTTTTTCCGAGTGCGCTTCCCCGAGAGAGCCGCCTATCACTGTAAAATCCTGGCTGAAAATAAAAACCTCTCTACCGTCTATCGTCCCATGGCCCGTGACAACACCGTCGGTCAAATACTCTTTCTCTCCCCCGAGATGGCCCCCTCTACCAGCCTTAAGAACGTCGAATTCCTCAAACGAGCCTTCATCGAGCAGAAGATCTAATCGTTCCCTGGCTGTTAGCTTTCCTCTTGCGTGCTGAGCAGCGATCCGCTGGACACCCCCTGCCTGCGCGGCCTCGGCCCGCATGTTCTCAAGGATGGACAGGTTGTCCTCAATTGGCCATAGCGGGCAGTTGTTTTGCGAGACCGCGCCAGACGTCTGAACAAGGGAAGAATCTGTTTCGCCATTCATTTCTTTTTTCATAGGATTCTCCGCGTTGATGCCGGATACTCCCGGCGGGTGACACGCGTTGTAATCTCTCGGCCACCATTCAAGGCCGGAGGAGAAATTGCACAATTGTGAACACCTGGAGGATCAAGGTCGCTCAGCCTGTTGCGACATTCGATCTTCCCTACGACTTACTTCGGCTGCTTGATGCCAAAGCGGAGGTATCGAAATCTTCGCTGATCCTCTGGTGTAACCCGGGAGCCCACCCTGATCATCATTAGGTTCTCCTCTCTCAAGGCTATGTTGGGCTCATTGGTGTAAACTTCCCGAAATCCCACACGGCTGTACAATTTCATCATCATCTGACGATACTGGACCGCGTTCATGCCGCTCCCTTCGAGGTCCCAATGCCACGAGAAGCCACACATATATGTGATCTTGTCTTCAAAGAAATCTTCGTTCAGGGTGGCCTCCAGTATACGACCGGCGAGTTGCAGGGATCGGAAGTTGCGGCTCACCTCCACCGCGCCCATTTCATACATGAGTTCTCCTAAGGCGCTCCAGCGATCATCCGGATCAGGATACCAGCATGTGCCGTATCCCACTATAAGATTGGGTTCCAGCAGGGCCAGTGTTACTCTGCCTTCCTTGCGTGATGCAATTGTCTCGAAGGCCTCCAGATTGTGAATGATGGATGAGTAGTGCGAGAAATGTCCGAGACCTTCTTCTAGTTGCAGGCCGGCATAGAATCCCGGCGGACAATTCGATCGGATTACGAGCTTTCCCATGGGGGTCTCATGAATGACTGTTGCCCCCAAACTGGCTGCGCGGTCCCTTTCTCTTGACGAATCCGTCAAAAATCGCTCCAATCCCTGCAAAGATTCCTTACCATTATGATCAGGTGCCGATCACGTCCTTGACGATCTTTCACGTAGTCTTTCAAGACCGCCTCCTGATGAAAATCCAGCTTCTTGGCAGCGGCAATGGCAAGCTCCTCGACACCGGCGACAAACTCTGCAATCAGCTTTTCGATCCCCAAATCCATGGCCAGCTTCACACAATCCAAAATCATCCAACTCCCCACCTTTAAATCTCGGTATGCGGGAAGAACCATGACACGCAGGTGAGCCAGGTGACGGATGGAGTCAGATTTTGATCGATAAAGCCTCAGATTGGCAACAATGGTTCCATCGTCCTCTCTCACGGCAACAATCGGTAAGGTATAATCGTAGTCCAGGGCCTCGATCCATTGATGCAGGAGCTGGGGATCACTCAAGTTTTCTCTTAGAAACCACCGCTCTTCTTCCGGGATTGATGCAAAGAACTTCCTCAGCGCCTCTTCATCCGACGGAACCACAGGGCGAAGCAGAACTGAAGTGCCGTCTCCAGTTACTATGGCCTTGGGATAATCCTTCATCATGTTGGAGATCCTTTCAGTCGGTGCGGCCGTGAATCTTTCAACAGTCTGTCTCATGGTTGACATATCAGACGAGGAATACATATTCAATGTAATTTGTGTTTGGGCCTACATAGTGTAGCAGGTACGACGCACCTTCCTGCCCACCGGAGGCAACCTTTTCTTACCCCCAAGCCTCTTTTCATGAACATGGCAATGTGATAAAGGCATGCTGACGCTTGTTTCATTAGTGCCGACCGGTTTCTACGCAACAAGCAATGTCGAAAGCTTTTAAGCTGTTTTCGTCTTTCAGGAAAGGCCCCATGTATTACCAAACAGAAACAACCCATATGGGACAACGTGTCGGTTAGTCAGCCAAAAGGTGTCATGGATGTATGGAATTCTCGGATACGCCTTGCGTATTGGGCTGTAGGACTAACTTCCGGTGCAATTTTGACTTACACTACCCGTTATTATCTAAATGGCGATGGTATAAATTATATAGAAATGGGCGAGGCCCTCAGACACGGCTGGTGGTCGGGTCTGGTAAATCTGACCGAAAGTCCCGGCTACGCCTTTCTGTTGGGTCTGGGTCAAATTGTATTGAATACTAATCGTCTCAATGAGTTGCAGTTGCTAAAAAGTGTTAACTTTGTTTGCTTCGTTGTTGCCATGGCAGCCTGCGAACTGTTTGTGCATATGTTGAAGAGGCAATTCAGCAGCTTATACGTGGGTACCAAGCAACCTCTACCGTTTCCCGTCGTCAGCGCTCTCAGTTACAGCATGTTTCTTTTCGCCGCTCTGAGCTGGATCAGACTTCGGCTTGTGGCGCCTGAGATGATGGTTTTCGTGTTCATGGTTACGTCAACATCCATTGTCCTTTGGATCAAAGAAAACCCTGTTCCGTATGTCAAATTCGTGCTGCTGGGCGTATCCACAGCTTTGGGCTACTTATTCAAATCCTTCTTCTTTCCTTTTTCAATGGTATTCTTTGTCCTTGCGGGCCTTGTTTCAGGCTCACTGAGGAAGGCTGCGCCGAGACTGCTGTTGGCCGCAATGGTAATGCTTATTGTAAGTGGCCCCTTGATATTTTCGTTGTCGCGCACAGTAGGCCGTTTTTCATTCGGCGAAGTTGGAAATTTTTGTTACACAACTTTAGTGGCCGGGGAGGGAGAATTGACCAATCCTCCCTCAGTGTTGGCTAAACAACCGTCGGTCCTTTTTTACAAGAAGAACCCATTCGTAGAATGCACTCGACCGGCAGGCTTCGATCCCTGCTATTGGAACGAGGGCGTCAAGCCGGTTGTCCATATTGTCGGCCAATTGAAGGTGATTCCGGGCCATGTCCGCGCCATTGTGTTCGACAGTCCATGGTTGTTTATTGGGGCCGTCTTATGGCTCATGATGCAGTGGCGGATAGGGACCCTAAGCTTACGCGGCCTGTGGCCGCCTTCAGTCCCCCTGATCCTACTGACCGTCGCGGCTGCGGGCACAGGGTTGTACTGCCTTGTACACGTGGAAATGCGCTATCTGGCTGCCTTTCTTTTTTTCGCGTTTGTCGCTGTCCTGTTGCTGCCGGCATATGATTTCAAGAATTCCGCAATGCGCTCCAAGGTTCTCATAAGCGCCGGTCTACTCGGGGCACTGATTCTGGGAATGACGCTCAATACTGTGGTGGATCAGAGCATCCGCGGACTACACTCAACTGGGAAAACGCCATCATACAGGGACACATTCTTTGAGATGTTGGCCATTAAGGATTACCTCGGCCGTCGGGGGGTGGTCAAAGGAGATGATGTCGCTATGGTAGGTTTGCCCCTGTGGTACTGGGGACGACTGGCAGAGGTGAAGATTTCGGCTGAAGTTACAGACGAAAGTCAATTCATCTCGGCTACCGCCGAAGCAAGAACTCGGGCCATTGATTCTCTTGAATCGGCAGGAGTGAAAGCGTTGGTGGGAAAAGGTGAGGCTTTTAGAAAACTAACGGCAGAAGGTTGGGAAGCGGTGCCGGGGACGCGAGACTTCTGCATCCATTTTATGGGGAATAGGACCTCGTCTCAAAACTCTAATGCAAATGTGCGTTCAAACTAGCATTACTTGTTTGAACGCACATTTGCATTAATGGAGCGTCCGATACTCTCCCGTGACAGCCCCCCGTGTCGATTCCTGTTCTTGCTGACGCGGAACGTATAATCCCTCACCCGCAAATCCTATCAACTCGCTGTTAAATTTCTCCTTTTCCTCCAAGAACAAACCATGCCCACTATTCTCGAAACGGATAATCTTCGCTGTCCTTATGCCCTTGGCCATCTCCTCGGCAAAAACGAAGGGGCAGATTTTGTCTCCGACCGCATGAAAGATCGCAGTTGGCACATCGATTGCTGCAAGCTCAGGCCGAAGATCGGCATCACGAAGAGCGATGAGGCTTTGAGCCACAGCGTACGGGGACGCTTGCATTCCGATGGAGTGGAGCCAAGCCGCATGTCCTGGATTCAGTGAAGTTTCCGTGAGACCAAATATCTTTCCGAAATCGGTGAACAGTTGAGGGCGGTCGATAGATACACCGTTAATGAGTGCGTTTACCTCCGCTCTTTCCATGCCGTAAGGGTAATTCTCCCGCTTTGTCCAACTCGGTGCTGCGGCCCCAAAGAGCGCAAGCTTGGACACGCGGCTTGCTCCGTGGCGAGCCATGTAGTGGATCGCGATTGAGCCGCCTATAGAGAATCCGCCCAAGGTTGCGTCGTTCAAACCGAGTTGGTCCATAACGGCCTTAGTGTCGTCGGCAAAAACATCGTAGTTATAAGCTCCCCAAGGCTTATCGGACTTACCGAATCCGCGCAGAGAAATGCTAATCGCCCGAAATCCGTTCTCGACCAATTCCATCATCTGATAGTCATACATATCATTCGAGAATGGCCAGCCATGAATTAGGACTACGGGTCGCCCTTCCCCCCAATCGCGGACATGCAGATGGATGCCGGGAGCCACTTCAATGTACTCGAGACGCGTTGATTTAATCGTCAGGGTCTCCATGGTGATACTCCTGCGTTATGTAAAATCGTCGTTATTTGTTATTCTTTTCCAAGTATCCGGTGGACTTGCTTCGGAGACTCATGATTACTCAGCACGTACTCCTGAGTAAGCCCACCGGCGATCATGGCGCAGACACGCATGATCCTCCCCGATCTTGTACGACTCTCACGAGATTTCCGCAGTTCCCTATCAAAAAAAAGCGGTCATGCCGGAGCAACTCTCCGGAAATCCGCTCATCAGGATGATGGAGCTGTGGAACAAGAGCCCTCGCCTGCGCAGGTTTCGCAAGACACACCCATAACCCTTGCCAGCAACCCGCGATCCGGATTGAAGGCCGGGCCCAGTTCCTCAAGTTCCGTGGCGCGACACACCGGACATTCACGGGGAGCATGCCCTTCCGTGAAAAAGATTTTAGCGAACTCGTTGCCGCAATCGCGACATTTGTAGTTAAGAATCGGCATGAAATGCCTCCTTTTGCGGTGACTCAATCACCTTGGGCGCCACCGTTCCCTTCTGAAATATTTGTGGCCGGAAACGGCTCGTCGCCCAATTCTTTTCTGAATTCTTCCAATCCCATTTCGTACCGGGCAGCAATCTTGAGTCGTTTCTTCCATTTGGGATCTTCGTCGAACACTTCCATGTTTGCTGCAAATTCCAAGAGCTTCTCCCTGTCAGGTTCGCCGAGCTTCTCCCAGAGCGCAGTGTTGATAAACTCCCAAAGCTGCACGCCGGCTTTCATTGACTCCTCGAAAGCCATTGCCAGGAGATAAGGATTCATCGTCAGTTTCGCGGAGATGACCCCCTCCGGCCATTTTCTTGCTGCCTCTGATTGTGCCACCGCACAGGTTCCCATAGCGACCTCCTTGTTCACACCTACCTATTAAACAGAGATGCAGATTCTCGCACAAGAATTCAAGAAAACAAATTTTGTATGTGTATGCCAGCGAGATCCGGAAACGCAATGCAAAATGGTTTCGTGCAGGAGTGAGTCGTGGAGGCGTCTCTATTAGTCAAAGAGAGAGGGAAAATCGGTACCTGACGGAAGATAGATTGTTAGTGCGGAAGCGCACCACAAAATATTGGTGGGCAGGACCCCATTCGAGCTCGCGGGGCTATTCTAAAGAAAGATACGGCGAGGCGACTCTGGCCGTAGCTCTCCGCCCCCAGGCATAGGTCTCGATTATGGCCGCGTTACTGACGTGGCGACGGGGCACGTACTGAAGAATGCCCCGTCCACGCCACAGACTTACTTGTCTTTCTTCCCTTTGCCCCAAACCCCAGGACAATCTTTGCAATCGCTTACGACTATCCCGGTTTTTAGCGCACAGTTTTCCTGCTTTGTTTTTAAACACTGACCGTCCTGGAAGCAGCAGTTGATGTTCGGCGCAGCCTGTTTCTCCTGTTCCGGCTCTCGGGCAAAGGCCGGGCTAATGGAAATAACAAAAGCCAGCAGGGATAAAATGACCAGCAACTTCTTCATCACAATTCCCCCTTTACAGGAATAATCAACCCCTTGTTCAAAGCTTCATTGGGGCCTTTAGAGACTCATTCGGAATCGGTCGCTTAATGCCACAACTATACCAAATCGGCTCATGGTGGTCCACAAGAATAAAATAGACATAACATAATGCGGCGATTTCACAAGTAATACGCCTTCAGCTCCCTAACCTATGTTACGAAATTGTTAATTCAAGCTTCAGGCTATGAAAGTGAAGATTCTCTTCCACACAACAGCGGACTTGTTTCCACACTTTGAACGGCAGGGAGCACCCCGCGATCTGTCACCGCACAAATAGGGTGAAAGTTATCGTTAAATCATCACATTAGCGCTGTTCATTTTTATTATGCGGCGGCATCAATCTTGCTTCTCCATTTATCGGCTTCCCTTTGAGGTCAGTTCTTCCCAAGGAGGTGCCGCATGGCGGAGTTATTGAGCTTCTCACACGATTCAGCAGGACCAAAGGGTAGGTTTCATCCTCGGCATGTCCCCGGAACGACAGATCGCCCTCAAAGAGGGACACTTGAAGCCGTGTCGCAGCCATCGGTAGGGATTGTTGACATCGAGTACAGCCAAGCCTTCCGCAACGTGCGGTCGCTACTAGAGCTGGTTGCAAAACCTCATAAACGTTTTATGACAATCATGATACAGGCGATCTGGATGAAAGCCTCGTACATGCAGACCTGGTGCTCGTATCGGACGACTATCCGTCGAAAGTTTCCGAACCAACTGAAAGTTCTCTCAACTGTATATCGTCTCCTGTATCGATCCCAAAGGCGGTCATCTTGTCTGTTGACATTCCTATGATTGCGTCGATGAGGGGAGAGCAAGTTGATACCTCGTTTTCTCAAGCGCTTGCGCAAAGGGTCACTGTCGTACGCCTTGTCTCCGATTACTCTCTTGGGGCGGGTCCTTGGCCTCCCTGGCCCCTTTTTAGGGACTTTGATTTGCTGGAGTGTCTTTTCGGCGAGCCTGACCTCTGCTGGCGAAGCAGAGTCGGTATGGCTTCCCAGAGGAATACCCTTGCCATCGACCACCACCATGCACTTTGTTCCCTTTCCCCTCTTGGTCTTTCCGACCGCTGGACCCCTTTTTTTGCTGGGAAGAAGCTCGCATCGATGAATGACTCTTCCCAGTCGAGTCACCCCGTTGGCATCCAATTCGGAGAGAAAGGCCCTCCACATATCTTTGAGGACTTCGGCCTCGTCCCATTCCTTCAGGCGACGCCAGCAGGTTGAAGGGTGCGGGTACTTGTCAGGAAGATCTTTCCACCGGGCTCCCGTCTTGAGTATCCAGAGGATTCCCTCGAAGACCAAGCGATTATCCTTTCTGGGGCGACCTCCTTTCGGTCGAGGAGGAGGCTTGGGAATGAGGGGTTCGATCTTCTTCCACTGCTCATCGGTCAGGTACACGACGCGTTTGCTCACCGGACTTACCTCCGGCGAGCTAAATATACATATTATTTCATAAAAACAAGGATTTAAATCATGCGCGATTTCGCGCGCTTATAACTGATCGGCGGTTTTGCAACCGCTTCTAAGTGTTTTCACAGAAATGGGAAAACCGGTCAAGATGGATGATGCTGTTCTTGACTTCGGTTGCGGCGAAGGCAGAATGGTTTATGCGTTTCGAAAACTGGGCTACAGAGCATTCGGGACGGATATAGCACCGCCTTCAGGGGACGCTAAACGCCTCATCCGGACAGAGGGTTTGTGCAGACCGAGAGAGCAGCTGTTAACTCTAATTGATGCTGAAGACTATAAGATACCGTTTGACAACGAGAGCTTTGACTTTGTCGTATCTTGGGATGTCATGGAACATATTCAGCATCATGCCACGGCTCTGTCAGAGATCAATAGGGTTCTAAAACGAGGTGGCAGAAGCCTCCACTTTTTCCCATCCCGGTACTGTATTCTGGAGCCGCACATTGGTGTTCCCCTTGGAACTGTGCTGCAAAGCTACAGTTACCTTTACTTTTGGGCTTTGCTGGGCTTGAGGGACAAGTCCCAGCCGGCGCGTACGGCTCGAGAGGTTGCCGGAAAGAACCACGAGTTTCTTAGGACGGAGACTAAGTATTTGAGCAAGAGACGCCTGGTGAAGCTTGCTGCCGGTGCTTTCAGGGACATAGAGTTTGTCGAAAAGCACTTTTGGAAGCACAGTGAAGGAAAAGGTCAATTCATTTACAAAATGCTCTCAAGGTTAGGGCTGGTGAAATTGGTGCCGTTTGCTGCCTCCCTTCTCAGCCCCTTCGGGTACCGCGCTCTGTTTTTCGTCAAAACCTGAATTCCGGTTGCCTTCTGGAAATCTTCGCGGAATCCCGGGCACTGGCGGAGGCAAGTTATGATGGAAGGAACATCTACGCGCAGAAACGAGCCCACCCCAAATACGCAATATTGCCAAACCTGGTAATGAGAGATTTTGGCCAGAAATACTTATATGATTTCGCTCACATCCAGCATCCTGCCAAGAAGGGCGTCTACACTGGTATTGACGGAACTGCTAATTCAGATGTCCCTGTCAAGACACTTAAAGGCCACATAATGCAATGAGAAGCGCATTGGGAACTTGAAACTGAAACGTTCTTGCTGATAAACTGACCGAATTCTCGGTCTTGACTTGTAGACTCTCAGTGAGTGTCCAAGCCTGGGAACCTATGGCGGCTGTCGACAAAAGTTTTGTCCGATACTAAAGAGCGATCTTGCGAAATTGGTTGGTAGCCACCGGGCTCCTGCCCGGTTGACCATGCTGAAAAATTCAACCCATTCGGCCCGAGGCACCTGCCGGGCTCTATTGATCTTTTCGGAATGCGGGCATTGGATATGTTCAAAACTTTTGGAAACGTCTATAGAATGCTTCTATGACAAAAGCCGAGTCAAATAGTGCAGAAATGGCCGCACCTCTATTCACAGTATTCACCCCAACGTACAACCGGGCGCACACTTTGGAAAGAGTGTATAACTCGTTGAAAAAACAGACGCTGCAAGATTTTGAATGGGTTATAGTAGACGACGGTTCATCGGACGAAACGCGAACGCTTATCGAAAGATGGTTAGATGAACCCCCTTCTTTTCCGGTAAGATATTTTTATCAGTCCAATCGAGGGAAACATGGCGCCATAAACCGTGGGGTTCAAGAGGCCAACGGCTTTTTTTTCATCATATTCGACTCCGATGACGCATGCTTGCCAGAGGCCCTAGAGCGTTTTGCCTATCACTGGCAAAACATTCCTGAAAGCGAACGGGATCTTTTTTGCGGCGTGACATCTCTGTGCCAGGACCAGTACGGCCACCTTGTTGGGGTTCCATTCCCAGGTGATGTCGTAGTGTCCAACCACCTGGAAATGATCTACAACTTCAAAATAAAGAACGAGATGTGGCTTTGCGTTCGAACAGATGTAATGAGAGAATTCCCCTTTCCAGAAATTAAGGTCAGATACTTTCCGGAAGCGACTGTGTGGACCAGAATAGCGAAGGTTTACAAGACTCTGTACGTCAATGAAACATTGCGAGTTTACTGGCAGGATCAGCCGTCGCTCATGCGGGGAGGCTCTCCGGCAGACAATGCTGCGGGAGGCCGGTTCGCGCTCTTGGCAGTATTGACGGAACAAATAGACTGGTTAATTTACGACCCCACGTATTTTATTCGCTGCGCGATTCACTATGCGCGATTTTCATTTCATTCCAACTTGGGTTTATGGTCGCAATTTTCCTCTTTGACCAGCATTCAAGCCAGAATATTATGGGCGATTGGCTTGCCCATAGCTTGGGCCGTGTACCTGCGTGATCGAAGCAAAGTTGGATATAAGAAAACATAGCGCCCAGACAGCCCAAAGGCGCAAAGGCAGCACAATTTTGGAGTCCACTTCATTCAGTGAGATAGGCGTTGGCTTGCAAGGTGTGTATACGAGGCGCCGCGGCCTTGTCCTAGCAATTATCATTGTTTTGCAGTTCTTCCTCGTCGTGAACAGTTCCTGGAAGGCGACGCCTGACAGCGCGCTCTACCTGGAATTGGGCGAGTCTCTGGCTGGAGGCCGCGGATACGTTTTCAACGGAGAGCCCCACACGTACGTCCCTCCCGGATTTCCCGCGATCGTGGCTTTTGGAGTTCGCCTTTTTGGAGAGAGTTTTCTGACCTATCGAGTGCTCATGGCCTTGATCGGGTTATTGACAGCGGGAGCAGGTTACCTGTTAGTCTTCAGGCTGTGTGGTCGGGATGCAGCTTTTTTGCTGGGTGGGCTTTTTGCGGCAAATCACATACTCCTGCATAATTCTACGTTTACCTCTTCCGATGTTCCATTTGCCTTTTTCGGTCTTTGCAGTTTAAACGCGGCTCTTTCCGCCGCGGGCAACCCGGTAAGGTTGCGCTGGACGATATTTGCCGCTTTGATTGCAGGAATACCCCCTCTGATACGGATCAACGGATTGGGACTTGTGGCGACCACAGGTTTTTTTCTTTTTTGCACGTGGAAAAGTATGCCGCGGTTGCGCCGAGTAGCCTACACGGTCCTATTTCTTCTTTTAGCCGTCGCTCCTATCGCTGTGTGGGAATCTTACAAGGCTTTCTTTCCCAGCTCGGTCAACGAGGGCACTTATTTCAACGCAATTACGGGGAGAACATTCGCATATCAGATCGAGGTCACACTAACATCCGTTTGGGAATATGTTCAGGAAACTAGCTACGCGCTTACCGCCGCGGTCATTAAGACCGGTTTCATCGAATGGATTATTCCTCTCCTGGTTCTCGCCGGGATGTGGGTGGCATTTAAGACTGGAGAGCGGCTTCTGCTCCCCATGATTGTGATTCAATTCTGCGGGCTGTTCCTCATGCCGGCAGGAAGCCGATATCTAATTCTACTCGTCCCCGGGCTGTATATGTTTCTCGCACTAGGGGTGCTGAGAGTTTCTAAATGGATAAATGAAAGATTCCGGAGTCCAACTAGCAGATTTTCCAGACCTGAATACATACTGGTTGGCCTTTTTTTGCTCCTGGCCGTCCTTAACCTGGGGCACAACCTGATCACGGTGTACCAAGCACGGACTGCAATTGAGCCCGGGGGCGCGGAATCGGAGCGAGATCTGCCGTTTTTTAGAGCTGCCCGTTGGCTCCGAACACAGACCTCAAACGGAGTCGTGATGACGATGCATCCCAGGACTCTTCATTATCTGTCCCGTAGACCAACAGTCGAGCTGACACGCTCCGGGGTGTCTTTTGAGCAGACCTGGGTCAGAGATCAGAAAGAGCTACAAAATTTGATCATATCTCGAAGCCCTGCATACTTCTTCTCGGACGCCCTCGACCAGGATCTGTTCAATGAGACGGTAAGGGCATTGCACAACCTGGGGTTGAACCTTGAAGCGATTCCGGAGGCCGATACCTCGCCGAGGTTCCGCTTGTGGAGAATCGTTCCAAGGCCTCAGAGTTCGTAATATCGCCCAACAGCGTTAGTGTGCTCAATTGCCTTTCGGTTAAAAATGTATATTTTACACGTAGTAGCCACTACAAGCTCAGGCTGCATCACGATGCGTTCAACAGGAAAAGGCAGGTGAGAGTTAGTGGAGATCCAACCGATGTTTAGATCTTATCAGGCAAGATTTAATGCGGCTCAGAGGCAGCTCAGAGAAGAGTTTGCCGATGACGTGATCAGGGAGTTCGGGCCGATTGTCGCGGCTTTCGGGTTCACTCAGTCCGGATGGAGTTATGACAAAGACCTCGACATGATCCAAGTTTATTTCAAGGATCAGCAACGCGGCCACGCGGTGCAAATCGACTGCGACACGCATCACGATACCTTTACCGCCAATTACTGCCGGCAGGATGCAGAATGGGAAATCTGCAGTGAAGGTAAGCCTAAGAGCTTCATTGGACTTAAGAAGACCGTGGCCCGTTGGCTCCAGAATAACTGCGAAGAATGTTGTATCGATTGTCCGACACGTGAGGAGGCATGGGAGGCGGAGCGGTACGCCTGAACTCCTACCCTTCCTTCCCCGGATACCTGATGGGCAGGCTCAACAGTAGTCTCACCAACGGCAGTATCATTATGGATTTCAAAGCATTCTCCACGCCGATGTGGTCAGCAATCGCTCCGAGTATTGATACGCCAAACCCACCATGAGCCCCGGAGTGATCCCCAGGTTCCTTGGCAGGAGTTGCCGCGCCATTACAATGGTCACGGTAAATGTAGAAATTAGCCCTACCATAATGTGGTAGCGGCCCCGCGGGACGCGGCGGCCCCTCCATGCCTACCCGCATCAAGGCGAATTGGTATCAGTGAAGCCAATGTCATTCTTGACTGGAAGAGATAATCCCTAGCCGGAACTTTAAGCGGTTTCTCTAGTATAACCAATTTTGATTTTGAGACAATTCTGATATGGTGAATGCGCCATGAACCTCCCCATGGGGAGTCAAAGTCCGCATAACACGCCCTGATGAGAGAAGGGGGTAAGCACAATGGTTCCGAGAAAGATATTGCTTTGCACGGATTTTTCAGAAAACTCACGGCCTGCCCGTGAGGTTGCTATTGATTATGCTCAAGCATTCGGGGCCGGACTAGTAATTCTCCATGTGGTCAACTCTTCGAGGCTGGGGTTTCCAGCATTCGAGATGGCGGTCCCTGTCAATGTTCAAGAAGTGCTCAAGGCTATTGAAGAATCGGTTGAAAAAGGCTTTGTGGCACTCGTGGAAGAGTGCAAAAAAACGCTCCCCGATGTGACCACCCATTCTCGGATCGGTGTGCCGGCCAATGAAATTGTCCGTTTCGCCAATGAAGAGTCCGTGGACCTTATAGTGATGGGGACTCATGGGTGGACCGGCTTCAAACATCTGATCCTCGGCAGCACGGCAGAAAACGTCGTGCGCACGGCCAAATGTCCGGTACTGACGGTCAAATCATCTTCAGATTAGCAACCTGGCGTGCAACCTGGCTTATTGGCGCCATCGAGTTGCGCTGAGGCTCCGGCCACCGCCCGGGTACGTCGTCTAGGCTCCTAGCCGTCCGACATACTGAGTTTTTTCCTTGCCAGCCCTTGAGACATGCCAGCCCCGCTGGTACCAGCGGCTACAAATTCGGGAGCGTCCCGCGGGACTACGCAATAGCCTCCTGACCTCAATACTGAGCTATCCATTTGAGATTAAAGACTGTTTCCGCCATTTACGCGTGAACATGCTCGTGGCCCTCGGTCTTGTGACCAAAATGGACATGCTCGTGGGGACCGTGGGTGCCGGTATGTTCGTGAGAGTGACCGGAGGCGTCTCCTGCGTGCTCATGCTCATGCGAGTGGCTGTGCGTATGTTCATGGCTATGGGCGTGCTCATGTTCATGCGTATGGACCTCGCCCCCATGCGAGTGCTCGTGGGTATGACGGTGTATATGCTCATGGCCGTGTTCATGGTCGTGTTCGTGGGACCCTTCCATTTTTGTCTCCTCCCTTCCGAGCCACATTGCCGCCTCTTCCGTTGCTGAGGCTGTTCTTCAAAAATTAGTTCTCGACCGGTTCATCGTCAAGTGCATGCTATACTTGAGCCGAATCGTGGCACGCCCGACACACGTCTTTGCAAATTGTATGGTTTATGGTGAAATAAATCCCTGGTCAAAACATTTTGGCTACAAAACAACGAGGCATTTGGTCTTTGTTACACTCTCCAGTTGGGAGGAAGGGGCGTCCAACAAGGAGGCATTATTGTTAAAAGGTTGTCGGAGGAGAATCAGATGAAAAAAGGGTTGCTCATGGTCCTGAGCGGTAATGCCGAAGATAAGGCCGTTTCAGCCTTTGGACAGGTTTTCAGGGCCCTGGGACAGGGAATTAAGGTCTGCGTAATCGAATTCAGCGGCGAGTCTTGGATCAGCAGATCGGATTTTTCTGACCGGTTTCAAGACCTGTTGACAGTACATGCATTGGGAAATGACCTGGGAGGCGAATCAGAAGACCACTCTCCGGATCCGGAGACCGCGCAAGAAGCCTGGAAGTCGGCTAAGGAGGCCATCAACTCTGGAAGATTCCAGATGGTCGTCCTCAACGAGTTTATATATTTGCTGGCACATAAGGCTGTTGACGGCCACGAAGCGGTTGATTTCTTGTCGAATCGTCCAGCCGATGTGCACGTCATCATAACGGGTGCGGATCCCCCTCAATTGCTTATCGACGCAGCGGATCTTGTCACCGCAATAAATAAGGTGAAGAGGTAGACGAGCGAAATCCCGGTCAGATTCAATTCTCAACCGTGCCACGAATTCGGCTGAAAGTCCCACGGCACTCGGGATTACGCAACAGCCTCCTATGAAGACGGATATCTTTGCCTTCACCGTGGGTGAGTTCAGCAAGAACCCTGCAAACATGCTAAACAGCGCTACTGAGCCAAGAATTATTACCGCGCCACTCCACGGCCTAGCCCAAATCATCCGCTCCTGCACGAGGTGAATGGCTGTGTACACCCAGACCACAGCCGCTGCATAGGCTGACAACTGCACAAGAATCAGACTCCACCGTTTTCTGATCAGCAATAGCAGGGGAACCAGAACAGACACCAGCATTAATCCAATATTTCCTCCCCGGAGAAAATGAGCCGCCAAGAGAAGCGAAGCAATTACTAAGGGAATCAGTCTGAGAATCACTTAAATGAGCCCCTTTTGAATGGAACCGTGAATTTCTATCCGAAATTTTCCGTCCGGCGGTCAGTAACGCCGGCTAGGAACTCTCGCCCTGTTTATGCTCGTGTTCATATCTCTCAGACTTTTCTGCAAGCTTCTCATGCTTCTGTCTATCTTCTGGTTACTCCGCCCTATGTTATTCAGATCGGATCTTGCCCTGCTGTCGACCCCATATGGGATGAACCGCCCAGGTGTGAGCCGAAGTCTGAGGCCACAGTTCTTGCATTTAACGCTGTCGGCCTTTTCTTCGCCGCATCGGGGGCAAACTTCCGATTGAGGAGGTCTATCCACTTTTGGAGGTGCGTCTGAAACGGTTTCAGGGTTGCCGTTTGAACCGGGAACTGCCGAAGAATACGCATACACGTGAGACGATATAAAAGCCAATATCAGGGCTAGAACTAGCGCCATCATCGGAAGACCTCTAGACAGCATGGCTGACCGCTTTGAGAGCACCAGAGGATCGGACTCAGAGCCCGGCATCTGAATGACACGTCGCCAATGCATCGCACTGAAGACTACTCTGCGGAATTTGTTTCCATGCTTTTCAATCTGTCCGCGAACTCATGCGATTCCCGATTTCGTGTACTCTTCTAAGATCTTAATCATTTGAGGATACCTGCGCTCGGAGGCTATAGCAAACGGCGTCCTTCCGCTATTATCGGCTACATTAACAGCAGCCCCCCACTCCAAGAGCATTTTCACCAATTCCGATTGCGCTTTATCGCATGCCCAGATGAGGGCTGTTCTGCCGTCATTGTCAACGGCTTCGAGGTCCGGCCCTGTGGCAAGGACAAGTTTCGCCACTTCTGTCCTGCCGCTGATGCAGGCCCATATCAAGGTGGTTCTGCCGTTCTTGTCCTTGGCGTCTAGAACAACTTCTTCGTCCAGCAAGATCTCCATGATTTCAGGTGTCCCGTAGAGTGCGGCCCACATCAAGGCTGTCCTTCCCGCATTATCGTGAATGTTCACGTTCGCCCCTTGGGTCAATAACAATTTCACAATCTCTTGGCGATTCCGGTAAGATGCCCACATCAAAGCCGTCCTTCCCGCCTTATCTTTGGCATTGATGTCGGTAACGGCATGCAGTAGGCGCTGGACGTCCTCCGGGTTACCCCCTATGCATGCCTCGATGAGGACTTCAGCATCTATTTCGACCTCTCCGGCATCCTCGTCGGTCGAGAAAGTCGCAGGAGCTTCAGGCGGGACCTTTTCGAAATCGCTACTGACAGAAACATCTGGGATATGAGGGGGAAGATCCGCCGTGGCGCCTGCATCAACAAGCAGCCGTACCACATGGGAGTGGCCTTTAATAGATGCCCATGCCACAGCGGTAAGCCCTGCTTTATCTTTGGCATCAACTTCAGCCCCCTGTTCCACAAGAAACTGGGCGACTTCACTCAGACCCCTGTAAGATGCTCTCATCAAAGCGGTGAGTCCGTGCTTGGTTGCTGCGTTTATTTCTGCGCCATGTTCCAATAGACTTCTCGCGACCTCTATTTGCCCTGCGGAGCACGCTTTCATGAGAGAGGTCTTGCCGCCATGGTCCTGAATGTCGGCCTTAGCGCCACGTTCCAAAAGGAGCCGGACGACTTCCAAGTGGCCCTTGTATGCAGCTCTCATCAGAGGCGTAAGGCCATATTGGTTCCGGGCGTTCGCATCTGCACCCCGGTCCAATATCTTCCGCACATCCTCTAATAGCCCAGCGCTCGCTGCATCAATTAAGTCCTGATTGCCGTATTTGACGTCTGCTTCGACAAGGAACCCACGGTCCAAAGTCAGTTCCAGAGTGTCAGTGATACCTTCCTCAGGGGCCTCAAGCATGGTTGTAATGGTCTTTTCAGCTTCAGGCGTGATTGTTGCTCCTCTTTGCAAGAGCAGTTCCACCACCTCCCCGTGGGATTCCTGGGAAGCCCAAATCAGGGCGGTCATGCCGGCATTGTCCTCAATGTCAAAGTCGGCTCCTCGGTCAAGCAGAAGATTGACCACTGATGTCCGACCGACCCGTGCAGCCCACATGAGAGCCGTGCGTCCAGCCTTGTCCTGCCGATTGATTTCAACGTCTCTGTCCAGAAGAGATTTCACTACTGCCAGATGTCCCCTGTCAGAGGCTACCATGAGAGCGGTCCATCCGGCATTATCTGCAATGTCGGGGTCAACCCCCTTTTCCAGCAAGATCTCGACTACTTCGCGAAAACCTTTATGCGCAGCCTTCGCCAGCGCTGTTCTCCCCGCCTTGTCCACGGCATTCGCGTCCGCTCCATGCTTGAAAAGCAGGTTCATCATGCCCAAGTGGGCATCAAATGCTGCAATCATCATGGGTGTCCGTCCAGCATCGTCTTTCGCGTTGGCATCAGCACCCTTGTCCAAAAGCCTCGAGACAATCATAGGCCGGCCGGCTGTCAATCCCACCATAAGCGCGGTTTTGCCGTCCGAAGTCCGAGCTTCGATGCGAGCCCCCGACTTCAGAAGCATGGTCACCAGTTCCGTATGCCCGTAATAAGCCGCAGCCATCAATGGAGTGTAACCCTGGTTGTCCTGCGCTTCGAGGTGAGCCCCCCGTTCCAAGAGAACTTTGGCCACCGCTGTTTGGCCCGTGATGCAAGCCACCATCAAAGCCGTGATGCCTTTTTCATCTTGGGCATTCAAATTGGGTTTCCGGCTAAGAAGTTCCTTGACCACCCTATAGGAGCCTGCGTAAAGGGCCTTCATCAGCGGAGTAGCGCCTGATTCGTCCCGTGAATTGACATCCACCCCCTTTCCCAAAAGCTGTTTCACCTGCTCAGGTCGATTTTTTTGAATGGCCTCAAACAGCGCTCGGCTTTTGTCTCTTGCAAAAAGCATCGGTATTTCACCGTCCTTCTTTTGAAGTCATTCGTCGTGGCACAATGTTATACGATGAGAACCCGCCGCTCTGCACGGATAGGCCCCTGAGCAATGCGATCTCCTTGCGGCCGGCAAACGGGATTTTGTGGAGAAAGAAAATCCGGGAAGCAAAACCTTCTGTCGCTGCTCCTTTCTCACAGCGCTCAATCACGACTTCTCAGTTTCATGAGCAGCCGCAGTACCTCTATGTAGAGCCAGATCAGAGTTACCATGAGGCCGAAGGCGGCGTACCATTCCATGTACTTCGGTGCGCCTTGTCGTGCACCGTTATCAATAAAATCAAAATCCAGGACAAGGTTCAGCGCTGCAATGACGACCACAAACAAGCTGAATCCTATTCCAAATAGGCCATTGTCATGGATAAGGGGCATGCGCACTCCAAACAGGCCCAAAATGATCGACGCCAAATAAACCAGGGCAATTCCCCCAGTGGCAGCCACCACTCCCATCTTGAAATTCTCGGTCGCCTTTACGAGTCCGGAGGTGTAGGCCATCAACACCGCAAGGCACGTCCCGAAAGTGAGTCCCACTGCCTGAATCACGATACCAGGATACTGGGATTCGGCCAGGGCCGACATGCCGCCTACGAAAAGGCCTTCAAGAAGCGCATAGATAGGTGACGTCACCGCGGCCCATTGTTGTTTGAACACCGTTACAAGAGCCACAACAAAACCGCCTATGGCGCCTCCTATCATCCAGGGCATTACGGAGGCCGGATTAGAAGTAAGGAAAAAAAGATGCCAGGTCCACGCGGTGGTCAGCAGCACACAGACCAACAAAAGGGCGGCCTTGTTTACAGCCCCCTGAACGGTCATTGCTTCGCCGGTTTGCGCATAACCGAATTGGGCAAACGTCTGGTCATTAAGTGCAGGATTGCTCGTTCTCATCTTGCCGTTACCCCCTTGCATTTATCTTCTTTTATAGCACTATCCCCGATTCCGTCAATGATTCCGTTCGAGTATTCCCCTTCCGGGAAACGGCCTAAGCATGTCCCGTAGCAGGAGAAGAGCAGCATACCTTTCAGAGGAGATCACATGGGTGACTTTGAGGATTGGGGGCACCTTATGCTAATGCGATTTCAAGTTCGCAAAAAGGCGCAAAATTTCTGAATCCAGCGTCTGCTAGCTGCATCGTTAGTGACAGAACAAACGTCATGAGGAGGTCATCTCATGAAGACAAGGGATATTGAGCACATCATGCCTGAGGGCATGGTGAGCGTAGAGAACCAAACTGCAACATGTCCGAGCGTGAAGGGTTGGCCTGACAATGCTTTTTCCGAATGGGTTGCTTCTCACAGAATGCAGGTACGAGGCTTGGTTTGCAGCGAGCCGAATTACACCGACGCTCCGTTCTGCAAACGGAGCGTCCAGTCGTCTCAACCTACACTTTAACCGGGTGAGGGTGCTCAGCGAGGGCACCCCAAACCCGCAAGGCACGCAGCGGCTGATGGATATTCTCCTGCCATAGCAGCCTTGGGTCAATATAATCCGGCCACACCTGAGCGTAACAAAAATATCTGAACACATGAAAAAAGCGGTTGAGAAAATCGTTGGCTTTGTGTAAATGCCATGAACAAAAAGTGGCTGACGCGGAACACTTCCTTCTGACTATTTGGATTCGAGTAAAGCCTATAAACGGCAGCAAAATAGGCGAGGACCGATGCCGCGGACCCAAGACTTACACTCCCCCGGAGGAACCGAGCTATGAATGGACGAAAGCCTCTGCGAAGGCTTCCTCAGCGGCCTAAGAACGGCCAAACGAAAAGCGCAATATTGGGACCCGTGTCCAACCTCGAAGAGCACGTCAGCCCTGACTGGTGGCGTTCGATTTTTAATGCTCTCTACCTGAAGACGGATGCGGACGTCGTCGCGGACGAGAATATAACAGGCACCGAAGTAGGGTTCTTTGTCGGCGTGGCCGAACTTTCACAAGACTCGAGAATTTTGGACTTGTGCTGCGGACAAGGACGCCATTCATTGGAATTGGCTCGGAAAGGGTTCAGAAATGTTGAAGGGCTGGATCGTTCCCGCTATCTCATTACAAAGGCCAGAGGGCTGGCGACCAGAGAGGGCCTTGGCGTCAAATTCAGGGAGGGCGATGCAAGAAAGACTCACTACTCGCCGGACGCATTCGACTGCGTCATGATACTCGGCAACAGCTTCGGTTATTTTGAGACTGTGAGGGATGATCTCCAAGTGCTCAAAGAGGTATTCAGGATTTTGCGGCCCGACGGCCTATGCCTCCTCGACGTAACCGACGGAGATTACTTGAGGGATAGGTTCCAGTCCCGATCTTGGGAATGGATTGATAAGAAGCATTTCGTGTGCCGGGAGCGTTCCCTTTCAGCGGATGGCGAGCGCCTGATATCACGAGAAGTGGTGACGAACTGTAGTAAGGGAGTGATAGCCGATCAGTTTTACGCGGAACGTCTCTATTCAAGGGAAGGTATTGTCAGCTTACTCAAGGAAGCCGGCTTCAGCCATTGCACGGTTCACGGCCAAATCTCGCCTAATTCGCTTCGAAATCAAGACCTTGGCATGATGGAACAGCGCATAATAGTTACGGCTCGAGTCGAAAAGGCCTTCACGCCGATCAGGTTGAAACGGGCTCAAGCTGTGAGCAACGTTGTGGTCCTCTTCGGCGACCCCACCAAACCGGATCCTCTAAAGCCATCAGCAATTTTCGACGACGATGATTTCTACACTATCGAGCAAGTAAAGTACGCGCTCGAAGGACTTCCGCAATACAGATTCAAGTACCTGGATAATCACGATACCCTCATACACGATTTAAAAAAAATGAACGGCAAAATTGACCTAGTGATGAATCTGTGTGACGAGGGGTACAAAAACGACCCCCGCCAAGAGCTGCATGTTCCTGCACTGTTGGAACAATTGGACCTGCCCTACACGGGCGCCGGCCCTCAATGTTTGGCTTATTGCTATGATAAATCTCTCGTGCGTGGCATTGCCAAGGAGATGAAAATCCCCGTGCCAAGGGCCTTTTTTGTCAAGCCGGAGGACACGGCGTTCGAGCTGCCTTTCTCTTTTCCAGTCATGATAAAGCCCAACTTTGGTGACTCCAGCTTCGGCATAACCCAGCGAAGCGTGGCAAGCAGCCTGGAAGAAGCCTTAAATGCAATCTCCGAAATTCGTTACAAGTTCGGGTACGACAAACCGATACTCGTGGAGGAATTCCTCACAGGAAATGATATCAGCGTGGGCATCATTGGTAATCCCCTGGAGGGCTACACGGTGCTTCCGGTTTCAGAGGAGGATTATTCCGCGGTCCCCGATAATTTACCACGCATCTGCGGTTATGAAGCAAAATGGCGGCCGGACTCCCCATATTGGAAGGTCAAATCAGTGCCTGCTTATCTGCCCGAAGACGTGGAGAAATCCGTAGTGGAATGGTGCCTGAGACTGTTCGAAAGGCTCGAATGCAGGGATTATTGCCGATTCGATTGGAGACTGGACGGGGAAGGCAATCCGAAACTGCTCGAGGTAAACCCGAATCCAGGTTGGTGCTGGGACGGTCACCTCGCAAAAATGGCAGGTTTTGCAGCGATTTCTTACAGAGAAATGTTGGAGGCGATTCTGAGTGCGGCTGAAGACAGACTGGGCATCCAGCCGAACGGCAGGAAAAACAACGGCAAGCATCCCATCTGAGCGGACGCTATGGGTGGCTGCTATCTGGGGTAAACCCTACCCTTTTGCACAGACTAGTCTACAGCCCATGCTTTCCCGACCCACATTGCGGATTGATATATGCCTCTTGGATGGTTGGAGACGTCGTCAGCGGTTCAATTTCCTCGAACCCTTGACGGCATCTCCAAATTCCCGACAATGACTACTTGGACTTCGCCGGTTTCTTACAGTCCTTACAGTCTTTTACTATCTCGCCCTTTGCTTTGTCGCACTTCGCCGTCGTCATCTTTGAGCATTTGCCCTTAACGCAGCATTTAATCTTGTCTTCCTTAGCCATTGCCAAGGGAGCGGTCACCATGAAAGCCATCACTGTTAACAACAAGAAGAATTTCTTCATCAGACGCCTCCCAAAATCCAAGGAGATCTAACCGCCACCCCATACAGAGGACGTTGGGGGGGGGAATCAACGCATCCTAGCCCGCTGCATCTGCCCGTTGCAAGGGTTTTCTTTTGTGGGAGAGAATTTTCCCTTGACCAGAAAATGATCCCGAGACGTTGGTCAGAGTCGTTTGAGATTCTCGGCTGCACCCTATGGCAAGGGCAAATCAATTTTTTTTGAGACATCAGAGACAAATTTATGTCGCCACAGAGTTCGGGAATAACGTGGAAGCGGGCCTGGCTGGTGCCCCTTTGGCCAGCTCCATGTAAACCGGCGGAAGTTGCCTTGCCCGATTCATCCCAGCCGCCTCCGGTCAGGAAAGGGTCCTCGGGCACAGTTTCTCAATGCGCAATGTAAGCGGTAAACCTTCAACAGGTTGTTCGGCAGACTTTAGCCTGATGACACCATAGCCCTTCTGTCGGTAATTTTCGTCATCGTGCATCACGACCGCCTTAGGGACAAACTTCAATTGATATCCCGCGTCGAATAATCTCTTTGAAAAGGAGACGTCTTCTCCCTGATAGAATCCCAAATCATCGTTCCAGGCATGCTCGAGGAATATGAAATCCTTGTATATCCCGTACCCCCCTGTGACATATTGGCATTTGTCGAATGCTTCATGATAGGCCCGGAGAAAGGTGAAATTCTCAATGATATTTACCCAGTCACAGTATCGGGACAGATCCGGGTTCACTATAATGCCAGTGGCTATGTCAAAATCTCCGCCGATCTCTTCCACAGCTTCCGCCCACTTTGGATGGAGCAAGAAATCGTCATCTAAACTCACGAACTTGTTGAATGCGGCTGCTCTCGCGAGAACGTTGCGCATGGCTCCTAGCCTCCCCTCTGAGGCTGCCTGGTCCATGGCAAACTTTCTGATTCCGTCATATCCCCTGATCTCGTCAACACAACCGGCGATCAGGATCTCGTAGCGTTCATCGGATAGATTCTGATTTCGTATTGATTCTATCAGATTGGCCAATTTCTCGTTTCGTTTACCGTTGGTGATGATCCCGAAGCTGTAGCCATGCGGTTTCAGAGATTTCTTGGTTCTACCTGGGACGGTTGGGGGCAGTGCCTTCCCAAAGTCGTTGAGCAGGGAGATTCTTTGGGATAGCGTAAGAATTTCGAGCCTGTGAATTGCAGCAATGTCTTCCTGAACTTCGTTACGGAGGATGTCTATTTCCTGCCTCATTAGGGCCAAATCTTTATCGTCTGCGTCCTGCAGATCCGTTCGCAAGGATTCAATTTCGCGCCTAACCGAATTTACCTCGCCCCATTGAACGGCTTGCAAGCCCTCTTTCAATTCCTTTAGCTCTTGTTTCAAGCTTACGATTTCCAGGTTTTCGGGCGCCGGAAAATATTTCTTCAGAAACTCGCCCACCCTGTATCTAAGACGCTGAGCAATCATGTCCTTTTCTCCCACAGCTACAACTTCGGCAGAAATTGTAGTGTCACATGGCCGGTGCGAACCTGGCCATTTCGGCGATCACACCGTGCCACGAACATCTTCCGAGATCTTAAAAAGGGATGTCAGATCTGCTTCCAATTCAACCCCAGAACGGGTCCGGCACTATAATCGGCCCTCCTGAAAGGCCAAATTCTAAGTTGCGGTCTCATGCAGAGCCTCTGTCCAGTTTGGCACGACTGTGTTTGTCGCGGGGGCTCGGCCGTCTCCAACGGAGCACACATCCTAACCCCTAATGATAGGAAATACTTCTGCGAAATTCAAGACCATTTTGCTGCTTGCCCAAACCTAATGCAAGGCCGTGGCGTCAATGTATTGAATTCTTGCAGTTTAAAAGATTGGCGAAAAACATTGTGCGAAGCCTTCCACGCGGATAGCTTATGTAGCACAGGGGGAATCTCCCATTGTTGAGTCCCCTCTCGCCAGCGACAGCGACTGTTCGATGATTTTTTTCTGTTCGGCTGATCTTAAACCCTCTGACTTTTCCGCCTCTGCAATTGCATCCATAGCTATATTTTGTGCCAACTGGGACTTTTCCTCATTGACGATGCCGAAACGTCGGCAAAAACCTTCAAGAAGACCAGGTAGCAACTCGACCGCTCGTACAGAAATGCCTTCGCGGCCGCATTTCCAGTAGAGCGCTCGGACCTCCTGGCAGTCTTTTTCGCTGAGGCTAGGATTGCAAGCCATCAGATTCCGGTTGCTCACACCCAATGCATTAGTGAGTTGAATCTCGTAGTTCTTGACCGAGGCTTGCATCCCGTCCTCCACCATGCGGTAAAGATAGAGAACTTCAGGTATGATCCTGGTGTTGTTCTTTATTGAAATACGAGACCAGAGGTCGTAATCCTGGGCGTATGACAGATTTTCATCATACGAGCCGGCATCGAGCACCGACTTCTTTCTGAGCATCACCGTTCCGTGTCCGTAATTGTTATGAAATTGCAAACGCCAAAGCCTGTATACCGGATCAGTGATCAGCTCTTTTCGTTCAATGAGGCGGCCCGCACCATCGACAATATCGAAAAAGCAGCCCACCAGATCGAGCCCGCTGTCCGAGTCAAGTTCGTGCACCTGGGTTTCCAACCTGTTGGGTAAGCTGACATCATCTGCGTCCATTCGCGCGATGTACTCCCCACGTGCCAGAGAGAGACCTTTGTTCAAGGAACGAGTGAGCCCCATATTTTCTTGACGCCTGACCACAATTCGTTTGTCTTTGCAGCGGTGGAATATGTGATCAAGTGGCTCAGTGGAACCATCGTCTATAATAAGGAATTCAAAATCACCGTAGCTCTGGTGAAGAATGCTTTGAATCGCTTCCGCAAGAAAATCTTGCCCATTATACACGGACATCAGCACTGTGACTTTGGGACTGGTCATGCGGATTAGTTTCGCCTCGATTCAATTATTGATTGAGTCGTGCCGAGCAGTCACTGTGACACCGCTTCCGCCCAGATCTCGCCCCAACGGACCTCTTGATAGGTCACCTTGAGCCCTGCATCCTTCATCTCCGAAGCGAAACTCTCAAGCGTGTACTCAGTGCAATGGGTGGGATCCAGTCGGTAATCTATTCCCAGCTCTTGCTTCAGGGGAACCCGCCAGTCGCGCTCGAAAACGGGCACTCGCAAAAGAACGCGCGAAGGGTGAACCAGGTCAATCATTCGTCTGAGGAATTCAGGCCGGGCGCTGAGGTGTTCCAGCACATTGGAAAGGATAACAGCGTCGAAAGGCCCTTCGAGTGAGGTCTTGAGAGCATCCGCCACCTGATATGTCACGTTTGAATGCGAATGTTTGCAAGCAGCAGTCTCAATATTAGCCGTGCTCAAATCTATCCCGACCACGTAAGCACCTGCTTTTTCGGCCACATCGTATGCCAGAGCCCCTATTCCGCAGCCGATGTCCAGAATCCTCTCACCCTTCCTTATTCTTCGGACAAAAAAATCATGGTAGCGCGTGTGGCGATGTTTTGTGTGAATCCCGCCCCCATAATCCACCGACAGCCACCCCTGCAGAGGGTAAAGTGATGCGTCCAGGCCGAAGAGGAATCGCAAACCATTTGCAGCAGACAAGGATTCTGCTCTATTCTTCGCCACTGTGACCAGAAAATCCTGAAGTTCATCGTCCGACAGCCTTCGTAAGATAGGCCTTGCAAGCAAGCGAGCAAGGGCGTTGAGAATTCCGGATACTCTCACGGGCGTGCTGCCTCCTTAAGCAGAGCCAATTCCAACTCTGCGATTCTGTCCAGAGAGTAATTCTCTATCACGAACTGTCGGGCGTGGTGTCCCATCTGAGCACTCAGAGTGGGGCTGTCAAGCAAGTCTTGTATCGCTTTACGGATGCTTTCAGGTTCAGTGCCGCAAAGGTAGCCGGTTTCTCCATGGCGAATCAATTCTCTGATGCCGGGGGAGTCGGCCCCAATTACTGGCAGTCCGCAAGCCATTGCCTCAATCAATGCCTTAGGGTGTCCCTCGTACAACGAGGGCAATATGAACAGTCCTGCACGATTCAGGTACTCGGGGAGTTCGGAATTCGGCACGTTCCCTTCCCAGCTGATCCGACCGTTGAGCGATGGAAAACGCCGTTGCAGCTCAGGTCGGATCTTCCCTTCACCTATTAGTACGAGCCTCACTTGAAGCGGCTGAATAGCTTCTAGAAGCGCCGAGAGGTTCTTTTCCGGTGCGATCCTGCCTACAAATATCAGCGTGGTTTCTTCTCGGACCTCTGAATATGGCCTAAAGACGTCTGTATCTACGTAGTTAGGAATGACTGCTATTTTCGAGACCGCGTCCGGAATTCTTCGCAGCACGTCGTCCCTCATTGCAGGAGTGGTCACGACCACCCGCTTTGCCCCCCGGAAGACTTTTTCTTCAACTTCACGAGCATGGATGGCTGCTTCAGAGTTGGGGCCGTGTTCTCTCGCGGCATTCTGCGACCACATGTAGCCGCAACGCGCGACTAGAGGCTTTTGGAAAACCTGGCTCGCCGAGAGTGCCAGCTCCGCTCCATAGATTTGGTTTGTTTTTATGATATGGCAACTTTCCAGGCTATCCCGATGGAGCGAGCCGAGGGCATTCTCGTAGACTTCCGGAGGCAGTCCAGTTTGGTTGCACAGGATGCGAATGCCACCCAGTTGGTCCGAATAGGCCAGATCCGTTTCGTTGCCATACGTCAGAAAGCTCACCTCGAAACCACGTCCCAGCAACCTCTTATATATAGCTATCTCCCTTTCGAGCATGCCCATCATGCTCCAGGTCCGCAGAGATACACCGCGAGTGAAAAAAAGGACAAGGTGAGTGCTCATTGTACCAATTCTCGGACCAGCGTCAGGTATTTCTCGGCCACATCTTCCATTCGGGGGACAGCTATCAGTCGTTGGAACGACTCATAATGCTCTACAAGGGTTTCCAGCTGAGGCAGAATCTCCTCTTCATCCGCGAACGGCAGACCGCCACTCCCGACCAACTCAGGGTGTCCACCGTCGTTCAGGTAAAGAGCGGGCAGCCCGCAAGCCATAGCCTCGATTAATGCGTTGGAACATGGGTCGTTGCGGCTGGCAGTAATATAGATGTCATGATTGCGCAATATTTCGGCCAACTCATCAGATGAGACCGGAGGTATATGCCGAATGCGCTCGAAAGTCTCCGAAGCGTTACCCACAAAGGTGTATTCAAAACGATCCCAATCGAGGTGTTTCTCGATCCACCTGTACGTGGGACCGCCCTTGCGGGGATTGTTGGACCAGCTAGTAGAGATGAGGCGCACCTTGCGGTTTCCATCAAACGGTATGCGACCTTGTGCGTGAAAGATGTCAGAATCCACGGCATTATGAATGATCGTGGGGCTCACAGGATTGTACCCCATGTCGACGATCCGCTGATACGTCCATGCGGATTGCAGCACCGTGGCCGAAGCAAATCGCTCGTTTAGTTCAAAGCAGAGTTCGTCCTTTTCCCGATCATAACCGCGGATGAGATGAATCGGCCCGTCGATGCGATGAATCACATTTAATCTGTGCCGAAGGCTGAATTCCATGAACAGGTCTACATCGAAATGAATCGAATTGAGAATGTACGCGTCTATGCCGTCCCGAAGCTCGTTTTCCCTGACATCCAGGTCACGCTTCGCGAGCGCTTTGCGAAGGGCCAACATGAACTGGTTACCACCTCCGTACGGCGGCTTAAAGAAACTATGCCACAGCCCTATGGTGAGATTCCCATTTGGAGAATGGCTCTCATGTTTGGAACGACTCGAGATGCTGCTCCTTGTGGCCCTTGTTCCAGGGCTATTTCCTTGATCCACGCGGAATTTTGGCACTTCCTCAAGTCCTTCGTAAAGCTTTTGAAACAATGGCTTGACGGATTCCGGACGGTGATTGGAATACACGCGTTCGTAATGGACTTTCACTGTAGGCTCCAGAAAATCTCCCGTCATGTCTTTTTCTATAATATGGACCGCTTGAGCAGGGTATCCGAAAATGCATGAGGCGTCGAGAATGTCCGGTGCAGTGCCGACCGGGGTGCTTATTATTTTGCAGCCACATGCCGCGGCCTCAAGGATCGAGTGCGGTCCGCCTTCTGAACGGCTTGCAACAATGTATAAGTCCACCAGGTTGTACAGAAGATTCAGCGTTGATCGCGGCAGCGAGTTGGTTTTGATATCGTCTGTATCGGTCAGTTGGCCTACATAGGTGAACGGAATACCTGATTCCTTGAGCTTGCCCAGGAGCCAATGCCGACGCGGCCCGGCGAGTAATACATGGAAATTGATACCTCGACTTTTGAGACCTAACAAGATTTCTAGGAAGACGTCCGGACCTTTCACCAGCTTTGGCGATTTCAGATCAGAGCCTTCGGTATCGCGCTGAAAACTACCGATCACGTAAGCGTTTGCCGGCACGTTCCACTCGCTCCGTAGAGACCTCAGAGCCTCGCTGTCGGGCGGAAGGGGTCTAAACGTGTTCACATCTACAAGATAGGGTATCAGATCGCTGCGAATTCCTATTCCGGCAAGTTGCGAAGCGGCTTGTTCGGTTCGTGTCACCCATCGGCCGACCATGGACATGGCGACGCGATGAGCCGGCACCGCGAAATAACGGAACGGCTCTCCCGGGACGTGGCAGATGATGCGCTTGCCCATCAAGCTTTCCTTCGGCCACATGTTCAAACCTTCCCACCAGGCTGTATGTACCACGTCGCAGTCTGAGAGATCGACCAGTTCAACGATATTTTCGACGGCTTCTTTGATGAGCCTCAGGTCCTCATCCAAAGCCCAGCCAATGTCATCGCCGCCGGTCAAGAAGACTTTAGGTCTATTCATTCCTTCTTAGCTCTAATACCAAATCCTGTTGTGAATCCGTTGAGTGAATGGTCTTCCTTTGAGGCCAGCCGATTATCCCATTCCACCGCCTTGCGCCTACCTGCGCCAAGGGCATAAGAAAAGAGTCGACCCAACCAGGCCGGCTGAAATCTTGGTGGTTTCGGTTTCACTGTTGCCAGCTCTCGCAGCATATCAGCCAGAACGCTCCAAAAAAGGCCTTGCTTCTCTACGAAAATTTCGCCGAAGCCGAGACCCTGGAGGGTCCGCATCCAGTAATAATCAGTATATCGTCCATAATCATGAGGGTCTCCGTGAATGCGATTCATGAACGGAACGCACATGAGGAGGGTCCCTTCTTGCCGGAGGACCCGATAAATTTCCGACAACACGGCCGCAGGTTCGGGTACGTGCTCCAGGAGTTCCGAACAGATCACAGCATCGAATTTTCCTGCCATGAACGGCAGATGCTCGGCTTCAGCCTGAACATGGGGCCGTTTGGCCGTGGAGAGATTCGTGTAAATCACGCGCAGATCATAGCGTTCGATATCGAAGAGCCCCCTCTTGGCGATCCGATTACCGCCCAAATCGAGTACCAGCCCACCATCGGGCAAATTCGGCACATTGCGAAAATGGAATTCGTCTACAAAATGTCGTCTCAGGGAGTATGTCAGATCCCTTGACTGTGTAAGCCCGATGGGCACCGATCCTTCACCTCGCGTTTCTCATCTTATCTTCCATCGTTACTGTTCGGCCGAACCCCGGCGATGGTTATGGTTCGGGTAATGCCAAAAGGTGCTCGCGAGCAATCCGAATCCAGTCCGCAGAGCTGGGACCCTTCTTATGTTCACCCGTGGATTTTCTGACACCCCGGCCGAGGTGCAAAAAAATCAGATTACCGTCGTCGTCGAATGACCGGTCTACGTGGAGATCTCTAAGCGGAGACGATGGGGGAATAGCCTCGGCGAGCTGAGCCTCCCAGACCGTGTTGGGGCATACGAACACCTTATAGCCCGCTTGCCGCAACCGTATTGTCACCTTGTCTCCAACATCCAGGTCCGGAAGCTCGGGAAAGAAGTCCAGATTCAACTCCCGGAACAGGCGAAAATCGACCATATATCCAAGTACATGCAACACACCCTCAGCAGTGCGCGTTTTGTCCATGCGCACCCCCGCGGCTCCCACACCGTTGCACAGCTTGGATTTGAGGAAAGACAGCCAGCCGACACGGCACGGCATCGCGTCCATGTGCATTGACATCAGATAATGCGTACCCGGATCAATGAGCCGAACTGCAATCTCCAGCCCCACTGCGTTCGCATAGCTCCCCCAGGTTTGTTGGGTCGTGGACGCAACGTCTTTCGAGCCTACGTGCCGCGCTTCGGGTGGGAGCGGTTCGGTCCGATTTTGGACCAGGTTTATGTCGGGCCATTTCTGGAGCCACTCAAGGTTTTCTCGTGAGGAATTGTTGTCCACAATCCACAATTCATGGGGTTCAGGCGTAAAATAGCTGAACCGCTTGAATACAGACCCGCAGCAGGTCCATGGCTGTACGGTTCGGCTGATGGGATACCACGATGATGCGGGGGGCCTCGACGGGAAGCACAACTCTCCGATCTACCTCAACGAGATAGTCGCGGCCGTCTATGGGAATTTGCAGCTTCACTCTTCGCCCAGGGGCTGCCGATCCGATCGTCACCTCAACTCCCCTTTTGGCTTGCGCCGAACCGCGGCCTGCACTCACTTCGGCATTGCATCAGGCGATTCCAGGAACTTTCAAATGCAGTGTTCATCGTTTCTCTGAAACCGCCGCGGAGTACTCATCCGCGTTATTGGCGGCAGCTTGGAACTTGGAGTCGAACGGAAAAAGCTCCCAATGGCATGGACCCGCCACTAACCCGCGGGCCCGGCGCGGGCCAATCACAGCGAAACTCACTATTCCGGCAATTCGTTCGAGCGTCTCGAAGGAGGCGCCGTCGCGGGCTGCAAAATGCACCTCGTAGGCTCCATTCATCAAATGGTTCTCCGGATACCACGCGCGTAAAATGAACGTGCCGAACTTTTCTGACTCAGCGAGGCCGTCTTCTTCCGAGATGTTCCACTTGCACAGGATTCCAGCGGCGTTCAGAATCCCAAGCGAGAACATGGGCCGTTCCAACGGCCGATTGATCTTCAGATCCACTTCAATGCCGAAAGGCTCGCCCGCGGGGACTTCATGCAAGGTTTGGTCGTCAGCTCCGTAGACGCGAGCACTGTAGATGTTTACTTCTTCACTGGAAATTCGATTCCGCACGCGATGTTCTAGCCGCTTTTGTTCGGATCTGAACACAAGCGTTTCGTAAGCATTAATTGCCTCCAGGGAGGAGCCGGTAGTCAGGAGTTCCCCTTGTTCCAGTAGGATGCCATGTCGCGCGACGAATTGCAGGGTTTCGAGGCTGTGACTGACGAGCAGCACAGTCGCGCCGCTTTCCCGCATTTCTTTGACGCGAGCAAGGCTCTTGTTTTGGAATTTAAGGTCTCCTACTGAAAAGGTCTCATCTATGAGGACCACGTCGCTCTCTATGTTGACTGCCACTCCAAACCCGAGACGCCCCAGCATTCCAGTTGAGTACATCCGGACCGGCTTGTCGAACCAATCGCCCAGCTCTGTAAAATCCTCAATGTCGGGGAGTTTGGATTCCATTTCGCTTCGGGACAGCCCCATCACCGCCCCCAACAGCCGCACGTTTTCGCGGCCGGTTAATTCCATGTGAAGACCCGCGTTCAACTCTATCATCGGGAAGATCCTGCCGCGAATCTCAACCCTTCCCCTGGTGGGGGCTGTCACACCGGCCAGCACCTTGAGGAGTGTGCTTTTACCTGCACCGTTGCGGCCGACTATTCCTATAGTCTCGCCTCTTCGGACTTCGAGGTTAATATCTCTGAGGGCCCAGGGACCGCCTTCCCCATTCCCGGGTTCTAAACGTCCGTGTCGGACCAGGTTCCATCCCTTGCGGATGACGGCCGGCAACGGCAGCCCGTAACGTTTCCAGAGGCCCTCAATTTTAATCACAACGTCATCGGACATGGCGCCTCACAGAACATCCGCAAAATAGCCGGACAGCCTGCGGAAAACCGGCCAGGCAATCGCCAGTAAAATCGCTGTCATTATGACAGAGATCCCCAGTGCCTCCGTGGGCGGGGCTGTAGCTTTCAGCAGCACGTTGCGAAAACCCTCGATCACCCCTACCATCGGATTGAGCATATATATAGACCGCCAATTTTCCGGTACCGTGCTCAGTGGGTAGATTACCGGCGTCACAAACAGCCACGCCTGAGTGAGAAACGGAGTCGCAAAAATAAAATCCTTTCTGAATGTGCCCAGGCCGGCAAGGAGTATTCCCACCCCGAATGAGACCGCAACCATAAGAACTATCAAGACCGGCAGCCACAGGAGCGCCCAACCCACGGAGACCCGAAACCAAACCATCATGCCCGCCAGCACGATTCCCGACATGCAGAAATCAAATAGCGTGGCAGCGACGGCAGCCAGTGGGAAAACTTCCCTGGGGAGAGCGATCTTCTTTATTACTTCCGCGTTTGTGATTATGCTGGGGCCGCATGCTGCCACCGCATTGGTAAAAAAGGTCCATGGGACCAGGGCCGCGTAGCTGAAGAGCACGTAAGGGAGTCCGTCACTCGGGATGTTGACGAATCCCCGCAACATGTTAAAGAGTAACATCAAGATCATCGGCTGCAGAAACGCCCACCACATTCCCAGGGCGGAACGTCGGTACCGACTGGTCACGTCTCGAACCACCAGCGCCTGCAAAAGGGTTGCGAAACGGGAGCCCCTCTGCCCCTTGGGAGCCGCATTGATGTAAACACCGTCGCTCATAAAACCAACTTTGCCCAATTCCTGATCTCCAATAAATTTTGCCTGCCGTACAAGCGCCACTCACGGGCACCGGTTGTTACTGACGCGCCAATTCCCTCGCTCGCGAGCTGCCGCGAACCCTGAGGGTCTTGTTCCAAATCTTTGGGCTGACGACACTTCACCCATACTGGCATAATCTGCCGGCTGGTGAACGCACGTCGCCCTGGCGCATTGATTGTGGATTCTCGGGAAAAGGCTTGTGTTTGTCAAGGGTCGGAAGATTGTCCCTGTGCAAAGCCCGCGGAGGCATACAGGTATGGCCGGCACAAAAAACTCTTGCCGTGCAGCGCCATCGTGGTAATCTCCCCCCAAATTCGATAATTGATAGGCAATCGAGAAGCAATTATCAGACCGTGTTGAAAGGAATTTGTCATGGCCGCGCAACGTTCTGCCTTGCTCATTTCTCTTATTAACAGCACCGACAATCTTGGGCTCAAGTACATTCACTCTTCGCTGCAACACGAGGGCTTTCGATCCGAGATTCTCTTTCACACTGCCGACGATGCCTCTCATTTTGACGCTGTGGCCGACTTCGTAAAGGAAAGCAAAGTCGATGCGGTCGGTATAAGTCTCATGAGCCGGTTTTTTTACGCCGCGGCCGGTTTGACCGATGCTATCAGAAAGAAATGCGGCGATAGTGTCCCAATTACATGGGGAGGCATCCATCCCACAATTGATCCCAAGGGGTGCGAGGGCCACGCGGACTATGTCTGCGTCGGCGAAGGGGAAGCGGCCTTTGGAGAATTCCTCAGGAACTTGGAAGGCAAAGCCCTGTCCCAACCAGTCTCCGGGATCAGCGCGACCGGCACAGGCCAACATTCTGTGAGCCCAAGAATCGAAAACCTGGATGATTTGGTTTTCCCCGAGTTCTTGCCTCACAATGCATGGGTAACGGACCAGGGCCGAATAACACCGCTGACCCCTGCGCTACTCAAGAAGCACAATCGCCATAACGGCACGTATCTGTCGGTAATGACATCGAGGGGATGCCCCTTTAGTTGCAGTTATTGCTGCAACAATCTTCTCCACACCATATACGGCAAGAAAATAAGAAAAAGGAGCCCCGAAAGCGTCATTGAAGAGATAGATATGAATTTGAGCCGGTCCGGCTTGAGTTTTCGGTACCTGAATGTCTACGACGACTGCTTTACCGCGCACTCTCCGGAGTGGCTCGACACCTTCGTTAAAAATTACAGGCAGATAGGTATCCCACTGATCTTTAGGGCGATTCCCCAATTCATCACCAGAGAGAAGATCGCGATTTTAAAAGGTGCGCCGTGCGGATTCGCTCTGATCGGCCTTCAAACCGGCAGCGAGAGAACGCTCAACGAGGTTTACCAGAGGAAGCACTCCCAAAAGGCTTTTCTGAATTGTGCGCAACTGCTCGATGAGAACGACATCCCGGCGATTTATGATGTTATCGTGGACAATCCGTATGAGACGATAGCCGACACCAGAGAGACGGTTAAGGTGATCTCCGAACTGCCCTCCACCGCGTATTTGTCCCTTGCATCGCTCACGTTTTATAAATACACGGCCTTGTACGACAAGGCGAAGGACAGACGGTTTTGCTGTTGATGACCATTTAACCAAGAACCAGGACGCGTGGAACAAGTCCAGCAAGGAGGTCAAGGCAATAAAGTTCGCTGTTTTCCTTGGCAAAGAGAGTGCTCTGGAGGTGCTCAACGGCGCTCATGCCCTTACCCGGGTCAAGTTCAAGCTGCTGAACATTCTCATCGCTAAGGTTTCTGGAGCCTCTACGGTATTTGAAACTCATGTACCTATCGCACGGCAGGAAAAAGATGGCTTTCCTGGGGCTTTTGCTTGCCCACGCGAGAGACTTCGGGAAAAGATACTTCTCTTTGGAACGGACAAACAAGCACGCACATTGATCTGGGGTGGTCATTGTGTCCAGCGCGAAGAGAAAGACACGTGCAATTCAGAATCTGGTGCCACGGATGAGCCGGACGGCACATCCGTGGCACCAGCAAGCTCAGCAATTTCAACTCTCTCCCCGATTACTGCAGCGTAAACAGACAAATCATCGGTCAGAGCTTATGACAACGGCCTTTGACACCCTGGCATTTTGTTTGATCTTCAGCCCTGCCAGTCCTACGTGAATCGGCACACTGATATTTTGATCGAGGTTTTCTATGGCTAATGGCGCGTGTGATGCTCCGGCCGCGAGCAATCTCTCGTGGGGCAAAATCATGATGAGACCTTTCGCAGGGATCTTTATTCTCTCATTGAACCGTATCAGGTAATCTCCCGTGTCCAGGTTCCACCAGCCATAAGGCTCGTCAGGAGTCTTTTTCTCAGGCTCCAGAAGCGAAACTGACGCCTCCTGATATTCGCTTCCGCCGAAATCCAACGCTCCCCCCATATTTATACGGCTAATGGTGTTCACTGTGAGATCAAGCGAGAATTCGCCTTGCTGCTTCTTAGCGGAAATAAGTCCCTCGGCTGAAGAAACTATTTCTTCGCCTTTCAAGAGATTTGTCATGGCACCCCCCAAGTAGCACAATTTGGCCTCAAGCCACTGCTCTGTCACGCATTCCCATTATCTCTTTCGCCGCGGCCACCGGGTCAGCCGCATTGAAGATAGCTGATCCCACTATGGCGGCAGAAGCCGGACCTACGATGGCTGCCCATTGTCTGAACTGTTCCTCGAGACTCCTACCCTGCCGGTCCTGCCGGCCGAACCCGGGACACCATATCCGGCGCTGAGTTATGGAACGATAGCGTTCGAGATCCTGCGGACGCGTCGCTGGCCCAATGTAACCGTCGACGTCCAGCGCCTCACCCATGACCAATATCCCTTCCGTCACGTCGCGGCATAGCTGCTCTTCCGGGAAATGAACATCCATTCCGGCTTTTATAGTGGAGTATGTCAACGAGGAATAATCGAGGGGTCTGGAAAAGAACAAGCCGGCGCCCGCGTGGCTCATCAGTGGGAGGAGCAGTACTCCTATTCCGACTTCGCGGGCCGTGGCCACGGCCTCAGCTACCGAGACGGGCCCTGGAAATCCGTGGACAGTAACGTGAGTGGCGCCCGAGTTTTCGAGGCTCTTGATGATCTTGGCATTGGTCCCCTGCCACGCGCCGTCCGCCCGAAAGCCGATGTCCGCGACCTTGAGGTCCACCAGCAGAGGGGCGTCTTGAATGACATCACGGATTCTGCCCAGAATGCCCGTGCCGGCCTCGAGCACGGTGGCCTCGCCAACCTTCACTGCGTCAACGATGGTTCCCACCTCTTTAACTATGGAAAGAACTTCATCTGCAGTCGGAAGATCCGCAGCCAGAACTATTGCATAATGCCTCATGTCACCTTCCTTTCGAGGCTCCAGAGGGGATGTCATTCGACGTTTTCTTCAATCTCCATACCAAGCTTCAACATCCGATAGCGCAAAGACCTGAATGAAATGCCCAGAAGCTTGGCCGTTCTGGGCCTGTTGCCGCCTGCGATATCGAGTGCTCGGCTGATCAACTTCTTTTCCACGTTTTCCATAGTCCGGTTCATATCTATGCCATCGGGCGGTATATCCAATTCGCCGCCGATGCAGACCGGAATGGCTGACTCGAAAAGTTTGTGCGGAAGATTCTCCGCGGTGAGTTGGTCGGACTGTTCGAGCGTAACGCAGCGCTCGATGATATTCTCCAATTCCCTTACGTTTCCGGGATAACTGTAATTGCAAAGGACCCGCATTGCGAGGGAGGACACCTTTTCAATATTCTTGCCCTGTTCTTTGGAAAATTTCTTCAGAAAGTGATCTATGAGGAGTGGAATATCTTCTTCACGCTCTCGCAACGGAGGGAGTCGTATGCGAATGACATTGAGGCGGTAATAGAGGTCTTCCCGGAAATTGCCCGCTTCCATTTCTTCTTCAAGTTTCTTGTTTGTCGCTGCAATCACTCTGACATCTATCTTTTTGTCGTCAGTGCCACCGACTCGTCGGAATTCCCTCTCCTGAAGGAAGCGCAGGAGCTTGACTTGGATAGACTGAGGAATTTCGCCGACTTCATCTAGGAACAACGACCCGGTGTGGGCTGCTTCCACAAGACCGGCCTTGGTTGCGACAGCTCCAGTGAAAGAGCCCTTCTGGTGGCCGAACATTTCCGATTCCAGGAGATTCTCGGGGATGGCCGTGCAATTGATGGTCACAAATGGTTTGTCGGCCCTGGGGGAGTTGTAGTGGACCGCCTTTGCAATCAACTCTTTTCCCGTTCCCGATTCCCCCATGATGAGCACGCCTGCTTTGGATGGGGCCACTCGCGAAATGAGATCGAAGATTTCAACCATCTCTTGCGACTTTCCGATAATGTCACCGAATCGGTATCGCCCCTCTATTGATCGTCTCAGCTCGAGATTTTCGCGTCGCAGCCGTCGAGCTTCCAGCGCATTACGGATGATAATACGCAAATCTTCTATCTGGAATGGCTTGGACAGGTAGTCATAAGCCCCTTCACGAACCGCACGTATCGCATCGTCCGCAGACGCGTAGGCGGTTATGGCAATGATGGGGGCCGCTGGATCCAGAGAATGTATTTCTCTGATCAAATCCAGACCGCTCATACCGGGCATTTTCACGTCAGTGAGCACCAGATCGGGCTCTTCCGCGCGGTACGCCTTAATACCTTCCTCCCCGGTGGATGCGGTCCGAACCTGATAGCCTTCCTGCGAAAGCATAATCTCGAGGAACTCCCTCATACTCGGCTCGTCGTCCACTACTAGGAGTCGCTCACCCATTCTCAGATTCTCCTTCTTCGACAGCGGCTTTCGGCAAGGCCAGCGGGAGCCTGATAATGAAAAGGCTACCGTTCCTCGAAGTGCTTTCTGCTTCGACTGTCCCATTGTGCGCTTCCACTATGCTCAGAACCAGCGACAAACCCAGTCCTGTCCCTTTGCCCTTCGTGGTAGTGAATGGTTCAAAAATGCGATCCCTTATCTCCGGAGGTATTCCCGGACCCGAATCTTCCACCGTGAGAATTGCTTGCCCAGATTCGGAGTCAAGGACAACTCGGATCACGCCACCGTCCGGCGTAGCATCCAGAGCATTCGCCAAAAGGTTCCATACAGCTTGCCTGAGCCTCGTAGAGTCCCCTTCTACTTCTATTCCTTTGTGGATCAAGGTTTCCAAGGATACTCCCAGGCGGACCCTCGGTTCAGTTGCGAAGAGATCCACTGTTTCCTCGACAAGATCCGTAAGCATCACCCGGGCTTTCTTAGGCTGCGGGCTGCCCACGGTCAGAAGAAAATCCCCCAGCAGAGAGTTCAGCCGGTCCGATTCCCGTATTACAATCCCAAGGAGCTTCTTTTGATGACCGCGGCCGGAAGAGGGCTCCGAGAGCAGTTCTGTGGCTCCTCGCAATGAAGCGAGGGGGTTTCGTATTTCATGGGCCATGCCCGCGGCGATCCTGACAAATGCTGCTTGCTTTTCGCTAAGCTTTACCCGCTCTTCCATCTTTCGGACCTGGGTCACGTCCTGGAACACTACCAGTCTGCCGCTCGGAACATTGTTCTCTCTCTGGAGATCAGAAACCGTGAGTTCCATGTGCCTTTTATCGCCGTTAATCTCTTTTACGGTCAGATAAGTTTCCCGTCTCACCCTGCTTGTCCTCACATCATTGTGAACAACCGGAAAGACCTGTTTCAGGGGGGCATTGATCAGATCGGACGGAGATACTCCCAGCAGTATAACGCCTGCGGAATTGACGAAGGTGATCCGATCCATCTCATCAGTGGTCATGATACCGCTTGGAATTGATCGCACGATACTCGTGTACAACTCCGAAAGCCTTTGATAATCGCTTTCTCGCCTTGTAAGAGAGATTCTTATATTCTGGAGCTGCTCTGCACCGGTGCTGGCAAGGATCGCTGCAAGAAAAAAGAACGTGAAATGCACTACCAGGACCCAGAGCAGATACCCGGGTGTATCTCTGCTCCACGGACTCACCCAGGGCCAGTCACTTGGCGGGATGAGCCGATAGAATTCAAAATTGACAAGGAGCCCGAACAGCACGGACGTTACGGCCGCGGTGAGCAACGCGCCGCGTCTCATATGCAATATGCCGGACGTGATGATAGGAAAAATGTACAGCAACGTAAAAATACTGGACGCGCCGCCGGTAAAGTGAATCAAGACTGTGGCGTACACCACGTCCACCATCACCTGGAAATAAGAAAACATCCAGAGGTCCGGAATTAATGGAAGAGAGAAGGCATAGATGAAACTGAGTAGAAATGTGGTCCCGATAAGAATGTAGAGGGGGGTGGCCGGAGAAATGAAGGAGTCGCCGCTTTCACGAAGTTGAAAAAAAATGGTGATACCCAGCAAAAGGGTGGTCACCATCAACCTGAGCAGCATCAGCCATTCGACTCGCCTTCGAAAATCCGGTCCGTCCCAGGGTCCGTCCGGTCGAATGAGATCAATGATGCGGCGGCTGAAATTCACTCGGAACCCCTCCCTCGAGGAACACGCCCTCCAAGGATTCATCGTGGATTGAACCGATCTTTATGGGCCTGGCTGAGCCACAAATTTGGGGACGTCGCGTGGAACGCGGGATTATGCAACAGCCTCCTAACTCCAGCGGACAGGCTTGCCGTTGGCGTCTCTCACGATTTCTTTGACAAGAATGACCTTTCTGGGACACTTGTACCTCGAAAGGTACTCCCTGCAAAACCGGATGATCTCTCTCTCTTCCGGCTTAATTCCTCTCTCCGGGACGACCAGCGCTTCGATAACCTGACCGCGGATCAGGTCGTCGACGCCTCTGAGAGCAACGTCAGCCACGTGGGGATGCCGGATAAGAATCTCTTCTACCTCCTGGCAGTATACATTGAACCCGGAAGTGATAATAAGGTCCTTTTTCAGCCCGGTTAACGTCAGATAGCCATCATCGTCCAGGTGGCCGATATCGCCGGTATACAACCATCCATTCCGGATCACCGTTCCCGTTTCAGTAGCTCTTCCCAAGTATCCCAGCATTACGTTAGGTCCTTTGATCACCACCTCTCCTTGGACACCGGCAGCTAACGACTTGCCGTTATCATCATGGACCTCTATGGTCACGTCGGGGAGAGCTTTACCTACCGTAGGAGGTTTGTTCGGGACATTGATGTTATTCCAGGATACTACCGGCGAGGCTTCGGTGAGACCGTATCCTTGATAGATGTCAATCTTATATCGAGCACAGAACTTTTCATATATTTCCATGGAAAGCGGCGCGCCCCCGCTTATGCCGATATCCAGGCTGGAAAGATCTAGGTCCTTGCAAGAAGGGTGGTAAAGAAGACCGTAATAGACCATGGGAACCATGCCGGTGAAGGTTATGCGGGCTCTTTGAAGCCAGGGAATCAGCTTAGGAAAATCTACACGCTCCACCAGATGGACAGTACCGCCTACCTTCGTTACACACAGCAGATTCACCACCGCTCCGAAGGCGTGAAACAACGGGATAAGAGCGAGCCCATGACTTTCCGGACCACGTCCGCATTGATCGCGAAGCATGTTCGAATTGGAATCCAAGTTGCGGTGGCTCAGGGTTGCTCCAAGGGCCCGGCCCAGGAGACCTGCCGTAAATATTACTACGGCCGGATCGTCAGGGTCCATCGATAAGGCCGTAAAGCGGTCCGAGAAGTCTTTTTCGATCTCGTCGAAAGTTACGGCTCCGTCCACCTGCTCGGTACTGATAATTGTTTTCAGGTATTCCGCGCGATCCCGAATGGTTTCAATCTTCTCGATCTGATCTCCTTTACACAGGATTGCCACAGGCTTGCTGTCCGCCAGGTAATGGCTAAGCTCGTACGCGGTGGACATTGGGTTAAGCGTAACGGCCATCGCCCCAATCCTCATGGAGGCATAGTATCCCATGACGAATTCGGGCCTGTTACCCATCAAGATCACCACGCGGTCACCTTTCTTGACGCCGGCTTTGACAAGCGCGTTGGACAGCTTATTTATCGAGCGAAGCAACTTTGCGTAAGAGATGGTCTGGTCCTCGAAAACCAAAGCCGCCTGGTCAGGCATATCCTCGGCAAAGCGATCCACAATCTCGCTAAGATTCACGGAACTCTCCATGCTGATAGGGTTAGAACCAATAAAATCTATCACGCCTATCAGCTTAATTCAACTGCTAGTTCTGCTATGGGCACAAAGAATGTGGGTGTATGACGGCTCTATCTAACCTTTGAGACCTTGCGAGGAAGCCTTGGCTCTTCAGTAACCGCAAACCATTGAGGAAGCATAACGCGGCGTGTCACGTGTTTGGGATTCAGCTCTATCCCAGGGACGCCTACGGGGACAACCCTGGGACCAACCACGTCTTTTGACGCAGATCTGGAAGACGGCTTCGGGTAGCATTCAACACACGGTCCTGCGCCTTGCGCGCATCCCACCGGTGTTTCAGTAATAGTTATAGGCTGCCGCTGCATCGCAGGAATGGGAAGGGGGTAGGTCTCAACCACCCTCCTCGCAACGGGGACGGTCTCTTCGGCCACGCAAGGAACCAGTTTTTGGTAGAACGTCACGTCCCAGCCTGGGACTGGCCTGATGAAAAAGGTATACTGGCCCGTGAGCGCGAGCACGCCCTCTCCAAATGCAAAAACCTGAGATGTCGGAGACAGTGAATAAAACGCCAGCGACAAGATTATCACCAAAAACTTCTTTGACATAATAAACCTCCGATATAATAATTTATTATAGCATGTTGTAAATAATTCATCAAGCAATTTATAGACAAACTGCCACGACCGCCCTCATCGCCGTTGCATTGCGGGAAGAAGCTGTGATAAACTTGCACCCGATTATCAAAGACCGGTGAGATGATGGCCTATTCAAAGAGTGCTATTACCCTCGTTCTCATTATGCTTTTGGCGACAGGGCCATTTGCGGTGGCATTGGGGGGGCAGGTCGGAACGAAATGTCATATAACCTGCCGCTGTCTGCAGGATAACACGGTGGGAAATTTCGCATTTGTCATACCGGTGGACCAATCTCCGGACATCGGTTACGAGGCCGATCTCGCGTGCAAGGCTTACGGCCATCGGGTATGTTCAGACGGCTGCAACGGTCTGAAGTTCTCCTACACTTATCAAGTTACCAGCCCCTGATGTCATAACAGTTTTAACCAGAATACAGATTGATCGAGGGACGGTGGGGAGTGCCGTGACGCGTCCGCGGACCGTTCTCAGATTCCTGGAGATCGCTTAATGGCATATCTCGGTGCCCTGATGCCGGTTGCTTTAATGGAGCGAACTTCTGTGCGGTGAAAGGCAGGCGGTGCTCAGTACTTCAGAGGAACTCGTTGTCGCGAGTTACTTGTCTCTGTCGGTCTTTCTGGAGCCCATTAAAATGAGCACGAGAGCGAGAAAGAGTATCGCGGCCCCTAGGACTGCCTCCGTGGTTTTACCGCTTTCATACAGCAACACCAGGGAAGCGGCTGCAACCAGCAACACCAGAGCAGCAAACCAATTGCTAGTGAGGATTCTGGCAATCATGAAAACCGGAACCGCCCCTACAACAGTTGAGGCTTCAGAGCTTATTGTAACGTTCTGACCTGTCTTAACAGGTGGAAACACTTGAAAATGCAGGTCCCTCTAGGAGCCGGTCGCGCATCCACACTTATTGGACCATCGTGCCACGGATTCGGGAAAGTCCCGCCGAACGCGAGATTACGCAACAGCCTCCTATTGCAGCGACAGGGTCTTTGGTACGCGCAGATTTCTTAAGAGGTTGAGGTAACGCGAATAATCCAGCTTCTTAAAAGATTCCAAGGCCTCGTTGTACGATTGTTCCGCCTGATTAGTCTTTCCAATCTTCTCGTAAATTCGGGCTTTGTCAGCGAGCAGAGAAGCAGATGAGCGCTCATAATACTGAAGAGCCTCGGCAGGCCTTTCCGCTTCGTCGTAAAGCCTGCCTATCAAGTACAACGCTTCGGTTTCCCCGTGGTTCTCTCCTGCTATGCGCGTTTTCCAAAGGAGTCGAAATGCTTGAAGCGACGCATCAGGTTTAAGCCCAATCGAAGCAGCCAGGTTTCTAGCCCTGACAACCAGTGCTCTGTCCGTCTTGGACGCGCCATTTGCAACAGCCTGAGCCAGTGCACGGGTAATATCTTCCAGAGCCCCCGCTTTATCCCCTAATTGTTCTTTTAGAAGGCCGCTATGGCGGAAAACGATTTCCTCACCCTTGTGCATCCCCAGTTTTTGGCGAAATGCAAGTGAAGCTGACAGGCCTGCGAGAGCTTTCCTGTATTCTTTTTGACGAGCGTACTTGTCTGCTAGCCGCTCCAAGACTATAATCATATGCCCTTCATCATTGATTTCTTTAAGTTTTTTCAGTTCTGCCAAATCGTCGCGGGGTCCTTTTCCCTTTGCGCTCCTCGCCTCGGTCAAGACAGGCCCTTCCCGATGGAAGCGGTTCTCAGCAGACAGAGCTTTGGGCGATGGGACTCCCTGTTCACGGGACACAGGATTATCCGGACGGCCCTTTGTTGCCGTCTGTGCAGGCTTGTCCTGGGCAATGGCATTTTTTCCTCCGGCTACAACGCTCGGCTGCGGAGGTTTTATATCGGAGGGCTGACCGGTTTTCCGGGAGTCGGTTCCCTTTTGGTGAACGCCTGTCGTGGGCCGCATCGGAGCGCCACCCTTTCCGGACTCACTCCAAATCATGGGCCCTCGGCCGATGTTGACGAAGCTTTCAGTTTTCGAGTCTCCGGGACTTTGGCCAGGCTGCTCTTTTGCCGTAACCGCTTTTTCCTTAGCCACAACTGCGGGCTGCTGATTGCCCTGGGAAGCTTTGGCCTGATTCGGGGGAGCGATCTTCTGCCGATTTTCGGCAATAGCCTTCTGCGGAACTGCTCGCTCCTCGGGCGGAGCTGACGCCGGTTTGGCCACGCGCTCGGGTGCACGGCCCTCGACCAGGTCAGTTACCATCTTTGCCAGCTTATAATGACCCTTTGAAGCCGCCTCTTCTATGGCCTTCGAATATAAAGCCGAAGCCTTATCCTTGTTGCCTGTGATCTTTTTGTTTGAAGCCAGTTCCACTAGAGTCAGAATGGTTTCATCGCCTGCCTTGAGGCGGCTGAAAAGCTTCAGGGCCTCTTCAAAAAAGCCCGCGGCTCTCGGGTGATCCCCCATCCTTGAGTAGAGTCTTCCTGTTTCAAGACAGCTCCAGGCGATACCATGAGAATTCTTGTTTCTTTTCTCAAGCTGGAGGACGTCCTCGAATCTAATCAGAGCCTTTCTGAGTTCAGACTGTTCCCAAAACTGGACTCCTTGGCGATAAATTTCTGCCGTGGCAGGAGAAAATTTTCCCAGGGCTCTATTCCTGGATCGGCGGTTCAATGCATCGAGACTTTCTATTCCCGACTCCTCCGCCGCAGAGGGTTTGCTCATTTGTTTGGCCCCGATGTCATGGATCGGCCGTGCAGGGAGTATTTCTCGAGTGCGACTGGGCTGCTTTTCCGCTAGCTGGTTGGAGACGGTCCTTTCCCGGGAAGAATTAAGAGTGATATTCCTGCCATTCGGAACCGTGGTGGCGGGAACAGGTTTGCTTGGGGATAAACCCTTTTCAAGAGTGGTTATCCGCTTCTCCACCGCGTCGATTGTCGCGCGATCTTCGACGAGGCCGAGGGCCAACTCATACATCTTCAGGGCTCTTTCTTTTTCCCCCAACTGTTCCAGAGACTCTGCCATGAAAAGAAAAGACCTGTAATCGAGTGGCTGAAATGAAACCGCCGATTCGAACTCCTTTATTGCGCTTTTGTGGTTTCCTTGGCGAGCATAAGCGATCCCGAGGTTCGTGTGTACCTTGCCCTGCAGTTCCCCCAGCTTCAGAGCCGCCTCGAAGTCCTGTATGGCCTTATCATGACGCCCCTGCTGCTCGTAGAGCATGCCCCGGTTGTTCAACGCATGGGTATAATCTGGCTTGATTTCAAGAGCCTTGGTGTAATCCGAGAGCGCCTTTTCCAGGTCACCTGTTCTCTTGTAAGCCACTCCTCTGTCATTGTAATAACGGTAATTATTAGGATCTGTTTTGATCGCGAGCGAAAGCAAGTTCACAGCGGTCTGAACATCGCCTCCCTGGAGGGCCTGGAGGGCAGAGCTGTGACTATCCTGGCCTCCTCGTGTTGGAACCGCTTCAGAGGAGGCTGCGCCGAAAATCGACATCAATAAGAGGAGAATCACCGGCATGAGTTTCATTGCGGCTTCCTTCGCGGCTCTGGGATATGCTGCCCAAGCTCCGGCAATTCTGTTCGTGCCGCAGCTTAATCAAATGGATCAATCAATTCCCCTGGAATCCCTGGTGTAAAGTCACCTAGCCCTGTTCTCAGTGAGACCGAATTGAGCAAGGAAATCCTTGATGAAAGCAGCTACCTCGTCGAGCACAGCCGGGGCCTTTTCCACAAAAGTGGCTTGCTTCACCGCCGTGCAAAAATCTGGACGAGCCGTGGCGTTTGCCTTGATTTGACCGTCAGACGGGCCTTCAGCATTGTAACGTTCATAGCCGACTGCCAATGCGCCTCCCACGGCTACCAGCACGATCAATATACCGATTGCGACAACCTTCGTACCATACCTCATAATTAATCCTCCAGCCTTTGGCCCTAAAATATCTAGTTTAACGTTATTATTATATCATAACATACTGAAAAAGAGAAGCCTTGCCATTCAAGAAGCGGGTCTGTCCAAAATATCAGGCTCATGGCGCCTTTCCCTAGGTCACGATGGCACGTCAAGTCCGAGAAAGCCGGAGGGTAATGCGGCAGTCATCGAAACCTTTCGCCGCGTTTCTGCATCAGAATAAGAAGACTGCTCGATTAGGGGCGATCCGTGCATAGTCAAGAAAGGAATACGTCTGTGAAAAGCATCAGAGAAATCTTGCAAGACAGGAACATCGCGAAACTCGTTGACTGGGACCTCCATCCTTTTGATGCCGTGACCAGGTACTTGGAATGGGGCACCAACTGGTCTCGGGGCCTCGATCACGCGAAATCGTGTAACGAAGAGTGCGTCTACTTTAAGATAAACGCCGTGGATAAGCCTCCTCGGTTAGTTATCGTGCGACAGAGTCACAAGGACTACGAAATAATCTCAGAGGTAGAAGCGCCACAGGACCTTATTGACGAATCAGTAAGGTTCTTTGCATGCAAAAACCGAGCCTGCGGCATCACTGAGGAGTTGAGATCGTGGCTCAAGTCTGAAGCGAACAAGGCCGCATGAAGGGCCTCCGTCTGCTTCCGAGTAAGAGCCTTCATGAACTCCGCTGTCGTGTGTCAAAGATGGCTCGAATACGATAACCACCAAACCGCGCGCAATTTTCGTTTCAAAATGCGGCTGCTCGCAATGCACGTCGAATCCCTTTTTTTTGGCCCGCATCTATAATAGTATGTTATGGTTTTCGCACGAAAGTTGATGCCGGAGATTTATCGAAAGGAGCACGATTATGAAAGAAGAGGTTCAGGCAGCTCTCGATACAGTTCGTCCGCAGCTTCAGGCTGATGGAGGAGATGCAGAGATCGTCGAGATCACCGAGGACGGAGTGGTTAAGCTTCGTCTCAAAGGGGCCTGCGGGGGATGCCCTATGAGTCAGATGACGCTGAAGATGGGAATTGAAAGAATCCTCAAGCAGAAGGTCCCCGCGGTGAAGAGCGTAGAATCAGTGGCTTGAAAGCCGAGCACGACATATCCTCCTGTCGGTTTCGCGCCATGTGTGAAGTTGGTTTCAAAAATTCTCTAGAATTGCGGCATCTGGCGCAATAGCGACTTCCTCACGTGATCGTTGACAACTCACAAGAGATGGATGTATTCTGTAAATAACCTTACCCGGGAATCCATAAATCTTATTCTTGGATCTTCTCATAGAGCGAAGGAGTATTCTAGATGCCGTATCGAATCGTCGCGGAAGAATGCAAGGGCTGCCAAACGTGCGCCAGGGCTTGTCCTACTCGGGCCTCCAGCGGGGAAAAGAAACAACCGCACAGCATCGATGTTACACGATGTATCGAATGCGGGGTCTGTGCCAGAGGTTGCCCCTACGGAGCGATTAGAGACGCACAGGGAAACAAGCCCGAAAGAATTAAGCGAGTAGACTGGCCCAAGCCGTACGTTTGGGCAGAGGATTGTGTCGGTTGCGAAGTCTGCTCCGCAGTTTGTCCGTTCCAGGCGCTTGCTATGGGAGAAATTAACAACGAGACGATTGCCGGTCTGTACGATCCAAAGGCGTGTGTAGGATGCGGCCTTTGCGAACAGGCGTGCCCGGTTCACGCCATCCAGCTCGTGTGGCCTCAGGCCGCCAGAAAATCAGCCTGAACAAGCACTATAGGGAGGAGGCTTTCTCGATAGAGAGTTTCCTCCCCCTTCCTCATCTCAACACTCCCCGCGTTGACAAGCATTCGAATGCTCGTTATCATACATAATATGTTTGTATATTGAAGTTTGGGCCACGGATATGCGTCCTTTTTCTGTTACCATTAGAATAAAGGGCCCAAGAATAGATGAAAGCGCTAAAATGTGCGGCCATGCGGTAGGATATGGCCGCAGAGATGAATGTAGTTAGAATAGAATGAGACTGCAATGTAGAGTTTATTTTGCTTTGAAGTAAACTACAGGCATAAGGGGAGGAATAATAATGTTGTACGGGACGGTTCTGGTAGCTGTCTATATATGAATTGTCGTAACCCCCTTGCTGCTGGTAGCAGCACTCCGTATTCAAAGTCCTAACCTCTTGGTCTACGAAATAGCTAGGAGCTTCGGCCTGGCCGGCTTTGTCATTCTGGCCATGCAGCCGGTACTCGTGGCCAGACTGAAATGGATCGAGCGACCTTTCGGCATGGACATGCTGAGCCGCTTTCACAAGTCCATGGGTATTTTTGTTACGGTCATGATGACTTCCCATCCGATTTTGATGGAATTTGGAGGCGGCCAGGTTCTCGGCTTCAGCCAGCCCTGGTATATTTGGGTCGGTAAAGCCGGCCTTGTGCTACTGCTGATCCACACTCTGATAAGCGTGTATTCAAATCGAGTTGGGATTAACGTTCGAACAGTGGCGCCGCATACATTACGTGCTGGCGCCTCTGATTATCGTTCTCGTGTTCGTTCACAGCATGGAAGCAGGAGATGATCTAAAGCTGCCGCAAGTGCAAGTCCTCTGGGTCATTCTGCTGGCTGCGGCTGCTGCGGCCTACATTTATCACAAGATCATTATTCCGGCACGCCTTAGCCGTTCCCCTTACCGTGTGGTAGATGTCCAACCGGAGGCCCCCAAGGTTTGGACCGTGAAGCTCGCGCCTCCTGAAGGAGAGGCACTGTATGCATATCAGCCGGGGCAATTTCACTTCATAACATTTAACCGCGGCCCCAATCTGCCGACTGAAGAACATCACTGGACCATTTCATCCAGCCCGACTCAGAAAGGGTCTGTCAGTTCGACCATAAAAGAATCAGGAGACTTTACCGCAACAATAGGCCTGACCAAGATAGGCGACACGGCCCTAGTGCAGGGCCCTTTTGGGCGTTTCTCCTACACACTTTACCCGAAGGAGAAAGACTTCGTATTCATTGCGGGAGGCATAGGCATGACGCCTTTGATGAGCATGCTTCGTCACATGCGAGATACCAAGGCCGAGGTCGACGTAATGCTCCTCTACGCTAACAGGACCGAGAAGGACATCGTTTTTCGGGAGGAACTGGCCGCAATAGAAGCCGGCGACGCGCCTCGTCTCAAAGTGGTGCACATCCTGAGTGCGGCCGAACCGGGCTGGAATGGCGAAACCGGCTATGTGGATCGGGAGAAGATCGCACGATACCTCTCGGACAATATGTCAGAAAAGGCTTTTTATGTTTGTGGACCGCCAGCTATGAACACGAAGGTTATTGAAACATTGTTAGCTATGGGGGTGCCGTACCCACGCATTCATACGGAAATATTCTCTCTCTGACGTCCGACTACCTCCAGGCGCATCGAGCGGACAAAGCGTATCGGCTCTGATGAAAGCCCGGGGAACGGAAACAGCAGGAGTTGGTCATGCGATTCAGATTGTTGAAGATTGTTACTTGGTTGGTCGTGGTGATAGTTTTAAGCGTAGCCATTAGCGTGGCGCTACTGAGAGTATTTGTCTTTACCGGCGGTGAGCACGGCCACAGCTCTGTCGTTACGGATACGGCCATCGCGGTAGTGCAGGCGCAGCCGGACGTCAACACTTACACTCGCGAATAGTAAGGCCGGACAGGGACTCATAGAGATCGCCCGCCGCAGTGTCCAAAGTTGAGAACAAGTCGGTGGGGACGGGCACCCGAAACTGTCTCAAAACCTACCTGGGGTGCGGAAACATGCCACCAATCTAACCCGGCGCTGAAGAAACGGGCTCAAAACTAGAAAATCGGGGTGGAGACTACGCGGGTGGTGTACGGGCGCTCAGAACCGCCCGGAATGGGCGCAGTCCCGCGTCGGGACGCCCCTACGCCATAAATCTCTCCGGAGAGCATTATTTTGAGACGGGTTCAGTTGCCGGTCCCGCACCAGTGAGATTGCTTCGTCGTCCACTCCGCGCAATTACGAGACAGTCTCCATCCTGATTCACCTGTTTTGAAAGCTCCTTCGTAAACAGGCTAACGGCTGATTCTGTCCTCCGTCGGACCGGTAATCACCATTAGCGGTGGAATCGCCTCAAAGTCCGTTCTGCCGTCAGCGCAATCAGCCAGTTCGGCGGCTTCATGCAGGCCGCGACAACGCCGCTTTCATTTCCTTGACCCATTTCCCGATATCATCAACTGAGTCCCCTCTCTGGACACGGGAAATTATTTCACTACCAACCACAACCCCATCCACGTGAGGGCTCAATTGAGAAGCTTGACTCGGGCTCGAAATCCCGAATCCCACTCCCACTGGAAGACGGCACAACTGTCTCACGTGATCACATTTCTGCTCCAGATCGATCGGCAGAGATCCTCTGGCTCCCGTCACTCCTGCCACAGAAACGTAGTAGAGAAATCCGGAACCGTCCTGATCCATTTTCTTGATCCGAATATCAGGTGTGGTGGGCGTGGCCAAATAGATCCACGCAAGGTTTGCCTTGTCCGTGAGCGGCTTCAACCAGCGTGTTTCCTCCAGAGGGAGATCGACTACCAGCACACCGTCTACTCCGCACTCCTTTGCCCGGTCCACAAATCTTTCGGCTCCATAACTATGAATTGGATTGAAGTAGCTGAAGAAGATTATCGGAACCTGGCTTCGTGTCCGAATCTCTCCTATCATATCCAGAGCCTTGTCCATGGTTATTCCGTTTCGGATGGCCTCAGTTGAGGCTCTCTGTATTACAGGACCGTCAGCGACGGGATCTGAAAACGGGAAGCCGAATTCCAGCACGTCCCCTTCAGCAAGTTTCAAGAAAATCTCCAACGACTTCTCATGGGTTAGGGAACCCCGCCACTGAAAAAGGGATAAATGCCGTGTCGCCCTTGTCGTGCAATGATTTAAACTTTTGTGAAATTCGTTCCATGTTTCAGCTCCCCGTTAGCGCGTTTTCGATTATCGGCATGTCCTTGTCGCCCCGGCCGGAGAGATTGACAATACAGATGTCGTCTTTGCCGAGACCGGGAAGCTCTCTCATGGCCCAGGCCAGCGCGTGCGAAGACTCCAGGGCCGGAATTATCCCCTCAGTGCGGCAAAGGATGGAGAAAGCCTCAAGCGCCTCATTATCTGTTATCGAAACATACCGGACTCGCGCGGTAATGTGCAAAAGTGCGTGCTCAGGCCCTACACCAGGGTAGTCCAATCCCGCGGAGATCGAGTGGGCCTCCTTTACTTGGCCTTCGTCATCCTGAAGCACAAAGGAACGGGACCCGTGAAATACGCCCTCCCGGCCCGCGCATATGTGGCGCCGTGTTTTCCTGAATCAAGCCCGTGGCCGCCGGCTTCGACCCCGATAAGCTCCACTTTATCGTCTTCGAGGAATCCGTGAAAAATGCCCGCAGCATTGCTACCACCACCTACGCAAGCTATCACTTTTTTGGGGAGTTTATCTTCCGCTTCGAGGATTTGCCGACGCGTTTCCCGGCCGATCACCGACTGAAACTCCCTGACCATGAGAGGGTAAGGATGAGGCCCGGCAACGGAACCGATAACGTAAAAGGTGTCATGTATGTGCGCAGCCCAATACCTCATGGCTTCGCTCATGGCATCCTTGAGCGTTGCGGTGCCCGCTGTGACGGGGACTACTTCGGTACCCATGAGCCTCATGCGGAACACGTTGGGGGCTTGCCGCCGCATGTCCTCTTCACCCATGAAAACTCGGCATTCCAAACCCAAAAGGGCAGCGGCCGCGGCTGTTGCCACGCCATGTTGTCCCGCGCCTGTCTCTGCTATGACTTTGAGCTTGCCCATGTGTTTGGCAAGTAGTGCTTGCCCCAAAGTGTTGTTTATCTTGTGTGCCCCTGTGTGAAGAAGGTCCTCTCTCTTCAGGTAGAGTTTCCCGCCCCCAAGCTTCTCGGAGAGCCGCGACGCACAAAACAAGGGCGTCTCTCGACCCGCGTAGTCTCGCAGCAGGCTCTCCAACTCTCGTGCAAACTTGATGGACTGTCTGCTTGCGAAAAACGCTTCTTCCAGTTCCAGCAAAGGGGTTACAAGGGTCTCAGGCACGAAGCGCCCGCCGAATTCCCCAAAGTATCCGTGTGGATCAGGCCACTTGGCCTGGGTTTCTCCTGTTGCGTGTCGCATTCATGAACTCCTTGATCTTCTGATGGTCCTTAATTCCCGGCTCGACTTCGACTCCTGTGGATACATCGACGGCAAACGGTTTGACTAGGCTGATAGCCTCTCTAACGTTGTATGGAGCCAGGCCGCCGGCCAGTACGAGTCGTCGCCGGACGGCCTCGGATTCAGATTCCAAAAACTGATTGAGCAGTTCCCAATCCGCGGGCACCCCGGTGCCTCCCCATGCTCCTACGACTCCTGTGTCGACGAGAACGGATGAAACTGGATATCTCGACAATCCAAGGTTTCCTTTCGCGGGGTCAAAGCGAACAGCTTTGATCACCGGCCGCTTGTGTGCGGCGCATTCCTCAGGCGATTCCTCCCCGTGAAGCTGAACCGCGTGAAGACCGCATCGATCAGCTATTCTTTCCACTTCTTGCGCGGGGAGATTTACAAACACCCCGACGGCCATTGTGAAAGGAGGCAAGGTGCTGATTATTGCCGCGGCCTTTTCGGGAGCAATATAGCGCGGGCTGGCCGGATGAAATACAAAGCCCAGTGCATGAGCCCCTGAGCTTACTGCAACGTGAGCATCCTCCAAGCGCGTAATTCCGCATATCTTGACGCGGACCGCATGATCATGAATCGTCATGCAAAAAGCCCCTTATCGTGGCAGCAGGGTCTGCGGATGTTACGAGGCTCTCTCCAATGAGAAAACCTCTAAACCCCGCGTCCGCAAGTCGGACGATCTGGCCACGCGTCTTGATACCACTTTCGGAAACGGCAATACATTCTCCAGGGATGTGCTTAATCAAGTTAAGAGAGGTGTTCACGTCCACGTGGAAGGTATTGAGGTCGCGGTTGTTGATCCCGATTATTCTGGCGCCGGCTTTGAGGGCCATTTCCACCTCATCGGCATTGTGAACTTCGACCAGTGGCTCCATTCCCCATTTGCGGCCCTCTTTCATCAGGGAACCCAGGGACCGCCCGTCCAGCAGAGCGGCGATGAGGAGAAAAGAGTCGGCTCCCGAGGCCCTTGTCTCCACTACCTGGTAAGGGTCCAGTATGAAGTCCTTGCGAAGCACCGGCAACGAGACAGCGCTCTTGACCATTGTCAACGCACTTAAGCTGCCAAAAAAATGATCAGCTTCGGTAAGAACTGAGATCGCTGAAGCACCCCCTTGCGCATACGCTCTGGCAAGCTGTTCCGGATCTGCATCAGGCCGGAGTATTCCTCGAGAAGGCGAGCCTTTCTTGATTTCCGCTATCACATGTATGCGGGGCCCCGCGAAGACTCCGGCGAAGTCTACAGGCGGCTTCGTCTGGTGAGCTCTTTGTTCAAGCTCGTCCCGGCTCGTTCTTTTCATCTCCTCAGCCAGCCGAGCCAGGCGGAGGTCCGCGATTTTGCCAAGTATGGTGCTCATTGTGCTGCTCTGAATTGCAGGAACTCATCCAGTTTTTGGCGCGCCTTCCCGGAATCTATGGACTCTGCGGCAACATGGAGACCGGCTTCCAAATCGTCCGCGGCTTCAGCCACCACCAGCGCTGCAGCCGCGTTTATCAGGGCCACGTCCCGGCGGGGGCCGCATTTGCCGTCTAGCACGTCCAGAAGGTGCTGAGCGTTCTCCGAGGGGCTCCCGCCCTTGATCTCATCAAGGCCGCATGTGGACAGCCCGACGTCACACGGTTCGATTTGCGTCGTTACTACGGTTTCACCCTTTAGAAGGGAAATCTTCGTCGGTCCGGAAAGAGATATTTCGTCAAGCCCGTCCAGACCGTGCACCACCATGGCCGAAAGCGTGCCAAGACCGTGTAATGCCCATGCAATGGGTTCGGTCAGGTCAGGATCGTACACTCCCAGAAGTTGGTACGGCGCGCGCGCGGGGTTTGTGAGGGGTCCCAGCAGGTTGAACAACGTCCGAATCCCCATCTCCTGACGTGGACCTGCCGCGTGTTTCATAGCCCGATGGAAGACAGGAGCGAAAAGAAAACCGAAACCCGTTGCATTAATGCATTGCCCCACGGTCTCTGGGGTCTGATCCAAGTCCGCGCCCAACTCCCTGAGAACATCGGCGCTCCCGCATGAGCTGGAAACAGAACGATTGCCATGCTTGGCAACCCTCAACCCTGCTCCGGCAAGGATAAATGCTACGGTAGTGGATATATTGAAGCTTCCGGCCCCGTCTCCACCAGTGCCGCACGTGTCAATCAATGGGGTTCCATTCTCCTCCACCGGAAGAGGGACAGCCTTGCTTCTCATGACGGTTGCAGCCCCGGTAATTTCGGCGACCGTTTCTCCTTTCATTTTCAAGGCGGTCAGCAAACATCCTATCTGCGCTCCAGTTGCGCTTCCCGACATGATTTCATCCATGGCCGCTTCCATTTCCTGCCGGCTCAAATCTTTCCCGTTTGTCGTTTTTCTGATGGCTTCTTTGAGCATTTTTTTGCCTCCTGTAGGAAACCGCTGGAAAGCGGTCATTTCAGCCATTTGTGGCCGTTTCGCTGGACGAGAGAGTCTTGTTCGCTCCCTCTTCATCACTGAGAGCTGACTTACAGACCAAATTCGAGTGGAATTTTGCTGTCATATCCAAGAAATTCTCGAGCATGTGCTTTCCTGCCGGCGTGAGAATCGATTCCGGGTGGAATTGGACCCCCTCAATGGGACGGTCCTTGTGTCGGATCCCCATGATCTCCCCGTCATCAGTCCAAGCTGTTATTTGCAAGCAGTCAGGCAGAGTCTCCCAGTCCACGATTAAGCTATGGTAACGGCACGCCTCAAAAGGGCTGCTTATGCCTGAAAACAGGGCACTGCCATTGGCAAAAATGCGAGATGTCTTACCGTGCATCAGTCGATCGGCTGAAACCACCTGTGCCCCGAAGACAGCGCCGATGGCCTGGTGACCCAGGCAGACTCCGAAGATCGGGATCTTATCTCCTAGATCGCGGATTACTTGCATGGATATGCCCGCGTCCTGCGGACCTCCCGGACCTGGGGAAATGATCACAGCACTTGGATTCAGGTCGACAATCTCCTGGAGCGTGATACAGTCATTTCGCCGGACGAGCACCGTTTGTCCCAGCTCTTGAAAATACTGAACCAGGTTATAGGTAAACGAATCGTAGTTATCGATGACGAGTAGCATCAGGTTCTCCTTTCCAAATTGTGAGCCAGAGCCAGGGCTGTCCTCATGGCTTGGGCCTTGTTCATGGTCTCTTCGTATTCGCGTTCCGGTATGGAATCCGCCACAATGCCTGCACCGGCTTGAAAATATGTCTGAGATCCTTTCATCATGACCGTGCGTATGGTGATCGCCATGTCCATGGCTCCTGTGTAAGAGAAATAGCCTACACAGCCTCCGTACGGCCCCCGCCGTTCAGGTTCCAGGGCTTCGATGATCTCCATGGCCCTGATTTTCGGGGCGCCGGTAAGTGTCCCCGCGGGGAAAGTGGCTCTGAGCACATCGAAGGAATCTCGGCCATTTGCCGACCTGGCTCGGACATTGCTCACCATGTGCATGACGTGAGAATATCGCTCGACCGTTTTGAAAGCGTCCACGCTGACGCTGCCGGGCTCGGCGATGCGTCCGAGGTCGTTGCGCGCCAGGTCCACCAGCATTACGTGCTCAGCCGACTCTTTGGGGTCTTCGAGGAGCTCGCGTTCCAACTCCGTGTCTTGCGAAGGTGTCTCTCCGCGCGGCCGCGTTCCAGCAATGGGTCTCAATACGGCCTCGCCGCTTCTCATCCGTACCATGACCTCGGGGGATGCACCCGCGAGCACTTCATCCCCCATACGCAAGAAAAACATGTACGGTGAAGGGTTGATCATTCTCAGGCCGCGATAAACACTCAGAGGATCGGCGAGCCCATCCCCCTGGAATCTTTGAGAAAGAACTACCTGTATAATATCCCCCGCCTTTATGTGCCGTTGGGCCTGGTGCACCATCTGTTCAAAGGCACTCTGAGACATATTTGGAGAGAATTCCGGAGAATCTGTCTGCGGCTTCCCAACTGCCGCCTGTGCGCAGCGGGAGCGAAGCGACTGTTCCAGGTTTTCCAGTCTGGCGCAGCCTTCCCCGTATGCACTCTTCATTGATGAAGTTTCGTCCAGCGAGACAGTGGTTATTAAGAGGATCTTGTGTAAGAAATTGTCGAAAACAACCAGGTCGCGGGTCACCATAAACCAAGCGTCATAAAATCCCGGGCCGGGCTTACCCAAATCCGGGATCCGCTCAAAATCCCGCACAACATCGTATGATAAGAAGCCTACGGCTCCGCCGAAAAACTCCGGTAGGCCGGGAACGCGCGCGGGACGGAACCGTTCCATGATTTGTTTCACCAGACGGGTCGGATCAGAGACTCCACTTATGGTTTCCGCAGCTTCGCCTTCATGGATCTCGACCGTTCCATTCCTGGATTTGATGATCGCCCTGGGATCTGAACCGAGGAAGGAGTATCTGGCCCATCGCTCACCTCCTTCGACGCTCTCCAGGAGAAAAGAGCTATGGGAGTCGTCGATCTTCAGCAAGGCCGAAAGAGGGGTGTCGAGGTCTCCTGGCATCTCGGTGGCCATAGGGATCAGGTTCCCCTGGCGGCAAAGTTTCTTGAAGTCTTCATAGTTAGGATTGATCATGTTTATCGGCCTCCAGGGAAGTACTGTGATTCTAATTCGGATTCCGTCAGGGAATTCTGAGATGCGGAAATTCCGTCATTCCCGCGAAGGCGGGAATCCAGTCTTGCTCCCTGTAACCCTTCTGGATTCCCGCCTTCGCGGGAATGACGGATTAGCGGCTTCTCGTGCAGCTTCGACCCTGTGTTACTCATTGGAATGCACATTGTTCCATGCCCAGAACGCGAAAAAGCCATGGGCTGTCTGCTCATGGCCTTTTTTTCATTCAGATGCTTATTTCAGTCTTTCAAGACTTTATGTCGCGGCTCAGGCAGACCTCCCGTGTTCGATTTTCCAGCACCACCACCAGTTTCGGTTGCTTATGGATATCATGGGTTTGCTACCTGTGACTCAGCACGATATAAGACTGCGGCTCTGTTGTCAACACTCTTTTTTTCAATGGGCAATAGCGGCGCTTGAATGCTCTCTGGATTTCGATTCTCTATACGGCCACGCATGGAGCGGAGACGAAGATGTTGCAAAGTGAGTAGGAGCACGGTCCTGCGGTTTGCGAGATGCCCCTGCATGACTTTCTCAGCATTGCTCCCGTGACTCAGCTCTTCACAGTCTTCGAGGAAGCCTCAATCATCGCGGCCAACCCCAGGTAGTAAGAGTTTGCTCCAAAACCAGAAATCTGACCGACACAGACCCCCGCGATAACCGACCTGCGGCGAAACTCCTCGCGAGCGTAAATGTTGGACAAGTGAACCTCTACAGTCGGGATTCCTATTGATGCAATCGCGTCCCGTAGAGCCAAGCTGGTATGAGTAAAGGCTCCAGGATTGATTAGGATCCCGTCTGCCCACCCTATTGCCTCGTGGATGGCGTCGATCAAGACGCCTTCATGATTGGACTGTAAGCAGCGGAGTTCGAATCCCAGATCTTTTGCCCGGGCAGCCAATTCCTTGTCGATTTCGTCCATACCAACTCGACCGTAGATGTCAGGCTCTCTGACGCCGAGCAGGTTAAGGTTCGGACCGTGCAAGACGAGAATTTTCATCGCAATCCCTCCACGGTTAGAAGCCCGTTACTTAATGCGGTCTGTGGTCCTTTCGGCAAAGACCGGCAATTCCGATGCGTCGGCGCCAAGTGTAGCCGCACGAGTCCGGCCAAGTCAACATAAAGGACCTGAGCCGTGTGCTGCTGAAAAGCAAAAAAAAGCCCGGTCATGCCGGGCAATAAAGGGTATGGTGTTTGATTTACTGATGGTGTTTATCTCATAAAAATAAGCTGTTGTCAATCAGCTTTAATAAATAACATTATCTTTCTTAGGTAATCATATTGTTATTCCACATTAAATTATCAAGGACTCATTGTTTTGCTCCACTTAAACAGGATTTGCGTGCCCTTCTGGGTCACGATGGTCTCGTAGAGACCGACGAAAGTAGCCTGGCGATTCATCGCCAGGTAAACTGGTGATAAAAGAAACCAAATCCCATAGGGACGGCCGAACCTCAGGTGTCAATAACTGAAACAATCGGTCGTCCCGAATGGGACGAAGGCATATTGGTTATTGACCCGCATCCAGGCGATGAATCGCCTGGCTACTTTCAATCGCCACTCTTGGGCTCCCTAGCGGAGCAAGTAAGCAATCCAGTGGCTGATAATATGACAAAGAACCACAAGGACCCAATCATTCACCAGCGGGCAGAGGACGGCTGGGAAATGAACCGAGAACCTTGACCATGGTCCTTTTGCCGGCTATTTCTTTCAAACAAATTGCCACTTCCGCGTCATCTCTGTGCCCTTCCAGGTCCACAAAGAAAGCATACTTCCAGGGAACGGCTCCCCGATCCGGGCGGGATTCTATCCTTGAGAGGTTTATTCCATGCTGTGCAAATTTTATTAGTATCTCGTGCAACGCGCCGGGTTTGTCTTCGGTCCAGAACACTATTGATGTTTTGTCATCACCTGTCGGCAGCGGTTTCTGGCGCCCCAGGGCAAAGAATCGCGTAATATTTTCCGGGCGGTCTTGAATACCTCGTCGAATTATTTGCAGGCCCAGTCTCATGCCAAGTCTTTCGCTTGCGATTGCCGCGATTCCTTCATTCTCCATCGCCTGTTCCGCTGCTCTAGCAGTGCTGGACGTCTCTTGCAATCGGATCCCCGGGAGCTTGTCGGCCAGCCACTGGCGACACTGGGCCAGGGCCTGGGGGTGGGAGATCACCTGCCGGATATCCTCGATTCTTCCGGTGAGATTCATCAGCGCGTGGCTCACCCTCAGAGAAACTTCTCTGCAAACGCCGATCGAGGAGGTCATTAAAAGGTCCAGGGTTTCGCGGACAGAACCTTCAATGCTGTTCTCTATGGGCGCTACGGCATAGGTGACGCCGCCGTGGATGACTTCTTCAAAGACGTCATGCACAGTCATGCAAGGGAGAAATGAGGCTGAATGTCCGAACATCTGTATAGCGGCCTCATGGGTGTACGTGCCGGCCGGACCCAGGAAGGCTATGGTCACGGGAGTCTGCAAGGCTCTGGATCCTGAGAAAATTTCTCGGAACACAGCCGACAAGGTCTGCTCGGAAAGTGGGCCGGGATTCTCGGACGCGAGCCGTCGAAGGATTTCCGCCTCGCGCTCTGTGTCAACAACGTTTCGAGCGGCCGCGGATTTGAAGTGCCCCAATGTCTTGACACAAGTTCATTCTTTGATTGAGGAGTTTGACGATATCACGATCCAGCTCGTCTATTCTTTCGCGCAGCTCTTCAAGGGTGTGTTTGGTCATGGTCCGCCCTACTCAAGCAAATATCATGGATAACGTTGTCTGAATTATTCACAGAAAGGTGTATGAATTCAAGCGCCAGAAGAATCTCATGGGCGCGTCGGGTATCCGCTCAGTTACGGGTGACGGTGACATTGCCTTCGTCTCGCTTGCAATGACACCGTCACCCCGGACTTGATCCGGGGTCCAAACTGGATTCCGGCATACGCCGGAATGACGATTGTTGTGCCAAAGCTGAGATTGCTTCGTCGTTTCACTCCTCGCAATGACACGCCACCCACAATCCCCCACTTAACTGAAGGGTTACCGCCTTGGGCAAAAAAGTCTTGACAGAGTTTTCATTCCATCGTATTTCTATAAGTTACGAGGCAGTTTAAATCTATGACTCAGTTTCAGCAGTCCAGCGTGTTTAACCTCTATTTTTGGTGGTACTGTTTTGTACCCTGTCGAGGGTGACGCGCGCTCCTGCTGATAACTAGTTATACAAAGAAATAAAAAGATGCGGAGCAAGCGCTCCGCATCTTTTTTTATTGGAGGAAAAGAAGATGGTGGTAGTCATGAAAAAAGAAGCTAGTGAGGGCCAGGTGGCGCGGGTACTGACCAAGGTGGAAGCCCTGGGATTGATGGCCCATGTCTCCCGAGGCAAGATACGGACCATCGTTGGCGTTGTCGGCGACAACAGCGCGGTGGATGGCGGGACCTTCGAGTGCCTGGAAGGGGTCGAACGGGTGGTCCCGCTCTTGGGCCCCTTCAAGCTTGCCAGCCGTGACTTCAAGAAAGAAGACACGGTCTTCTCCATCGACGGATCCCATATCGGGAGCAAGAAGATCATCATCATAGCCGGTCCCTGCGCGGTTGAAAGCAAAGATCAACTCATACAGACCGCTCTGGCGGTGAAAAAGGCAGGGGCAACAGCTCTCAGGGGCGGCGCTTTCAAGCCGAGGACTTCCCCGTACAGCTTTCAAGGCATGGGAGAGGAAGGCCTGAAGCTTCTGGCGCAGGCAAGGGACGTGGCGGGCCTGGCGATCGTAACCGAAGTCACAACACCGGAACAAGTTCCGTTGGTGGCCCAGTACGCGGATGTGCTACAAGTCGGCGCGCGGAATATGCAGAATTTCGCTCTGCTCAACGCGGTGGGCGAATCCCACAAACCAGTTCTCCTGAAACGCGGCCTCATGAGCACTATTGAGGAGTTCCTTAACGCTGCGGAGTACATACTTAGCCACAACAATCCTCGCGTGATCCTCTGTGAACGCGGAATCCGCACATTCGAGACTTCCACTCGCAACACCGTTGACATTAACGCGATCCCTGTTCTTAAATCCCTGAGCCACCTTCCCGTGATGGTAGATCCGAGCCACGGTACCGGAAAACGCGAATACGTGCCCGCGGTGAGCCGTGCCGCCATTGCCGCTGGAGCTGACGGTCTCATCATTGAAGTCCATCCGGATCCTGAAAATGCCATGTCAGACGGCGCACAGAGCCTCCGTCCCCATGAGTTTGAAGCACTGATGAACGAGCTCCGTCCGGTAGCCGAGGCCGTGGGAAGAACTATCTAGGATGGAGACTGTCGGACTGGTGGCCCAGTAGCCTAGACGGGCGCATGAGTTAGCTATTCAAGAGGATCAAATTAAGATTACCAGCGGCAATGTTGTTACACGCACCTAATGCAAAAGGATAATCCGTGAGGCTTTCGGATGCGACAATTACAATTGTGGGCCTGGGGCTCATGGGAGGCAGCCTTGGCAAAGCCCTGGTGAATGGCGGAGCTTGCCGGCAGGTGCGGGGACTCGTAAGGCGTCAGGCTGCCGCGCAATTGGCTGTGGCAGCTGGAGCGGTCCACCTTGCAGGCACAGACCCGCAAGAGCTCCTCGGAGAAACTGACCTGGTGGTTTTTGCAACTCCCGTCCGCACCATTGAACGGCAAATCGCAACTCTGCACCCATTCATGAAAACCGGCGCGATCATAACAGACATGGGTAGTGTCAAGCGGAACATAATGCAGGCTATGGAACAATTGCCGCCCCACATCGGAGCAGTGGGCGGACATCCAATGTGCGGTAAGGAGACCCCAGGTCTTCAAGCCTCTGATCCGGACCTGTTCCGGGGCAAGGCATGGGTGCTCGTACGCACGGAACCAGACCTATCCCGAGGCATTAGAGCTTATCGAAGAAATGGTCACAGTTGTGGGCGCTCAGCCGCTACTCATGAGCGCGGATGACCACGACCTGATTGCGGCATGCGTGAGTCATCTCCCCTATATTCTCGCAGCAACCCTCGTGGCGGTCGCTGAGGAAACCGCTCTGGAGAAGCCTGACGTCTGGAACCTGGCTTCCAGCGGGTTCAGAGACACTTCAAGGGTAGCGGGAGGTGATTTGACCATGATGATGGACATACTCGCGGCCAATCGAGACAGCGTGATCCAGATGCTTGAAACTGCCCAACGAATAATCGAAGCTTTTACGCGGTCAATGGTCGACAACGATGAAGCGGGCCTGCGTGAGGCCCTGTCGCATGTGCACGACCGCAGAACATCAATGTTTCACGAGCAGTTGTCCCCTGAGGAGGGAACCCGAATACATGGCTGACCGCAGAGCCCTCCGAATTCGTCCTGCGAGCCGCCTGCGCGGCGTCGTATCGCTGCCGGGCGACAAGTCCCTGTCGCATCGAGCCCTGTTAATCTCTTCGCTCGGGGCCGGGGTGTCGCGAGTCCGTAATTGCGCGATGGCCGGAGTCACTCTTGCCATGATCGAGTGCCTACAGACACTCGGTGTACAGGTGACTGAAGAAAACAAGCCCCATCGCCTGCCCGGTGCTGCTGATCTGCTGATCACAGGCAAAGATCTGGTGGGATTTGCGACGCCTTCCAAACCACTCAACTGCCAAGGCTCGGCCACCACAATGAGGCTGATGGCCGGTGTCTTAGTTGGCCAGGAATTCCAATCCACTCTTGACGGCAACCAACGCCTCCGAGCGCGGCCGATGGACCGTGTTGTGGAACCACTTCGTGCCAAGGGGGCCATAATCGAGACCGACAAAGGAAACGCACCTCTGACCTTCTTTCCTTCTCTGTTGCAGCCATCCGAGCATTTCCTTCCAGTGGCCAGCGCGCAGGTAAAGTCCGCGCTTTTGCTGGCCGGCCTTTTCACTGATGGCCTCACGGCGGTCATCGAGCCTCACAAGAGTCGAGACCACACGGAACGAATGCTGAGAGGGCTGGGTGTGCCGGTAACAGAATCGGAAGACCCACAGGGCCGTCACCGCGTGACCGTCTCCGGAGCGGTGGCCTCACTGCCGCCATTGGATGTACAGCTTCCATCAGACCCGTCGTCGGCTGCGTTTCTTGTTACAGCGGGGCTGCTTGTTCCCGATTCAGATGTTGAGGTGACGAACCTTTGTATGAACCCGGGGAGAACAGGATTGTTCGACGTCCTTCGCTCGATGGGCGGGAATTTGCGCGTGAAAGACTCTTCCGAATCCAACGGTGAACCCACGGGAACCATAGCCGTGGAGCCGGGAAACTTGCTCGGGACGACGATTCTGGGCTCCTTGGTTGTCAGGATGATAGATGAGTTTCCAATACTTGCGGTTGCGGCTACTCAGGCCCGTGGAACGACCATTGTCCGGGATGCCGAAGAACTCCGGGTAAAGGAAAGTGATAGGATTGAGAGTCTAGCTGAGGAACTGAATAAAATGGGGGCCGGCATTGAAACCATGCCTGATGGTTTTGCTCTCAATGGGCCCACGAAGCTTACCGGCGCGGTCGTGAACGCTCGCGGAGACCACCGATTGGCCATGAGTTTGGCCGTTGCGGGTTTGGTCGCCGATGGGGAGACCCTAATTGAAGGATGGGAAATCATCAACGATTCATTCCCGGAATTTCCACGCATCTTGAAACGGCTTGGGGCAGACGTGCAATGGTAACGGGCGCTACGCGGCTGGTCGGCATCATCGGGAATCCTGTCGCTCATAGTTTAAGCCCCGTGATGCACAACGCCGCATTTCATTCACTAGGAATGGACTGGCTCTATGTGCCGCTACCGGTGGAATCGCACAACCTGGAGAAGGCGATAAAAGGGTTGTCTGCGCTCGGATTTCACGCAGCCAATGTGACTGTACCGTACAAAGAGAAGATAATTCCGTTTCTGGACCGCGTTTCCACTGCTGCTTCAGAGATCGGAGCTGTCAACACCATCACCGTTGGGTCCGATGGCAGCCTGACAGGAGAGAACACGGACTGGACCGGTTTCTTGAGTCATTTGTCAGAAATCGGCTTTGACCCCGCAGGATGTACTGCGGTAATACTGGGGTCAGGCGGCTCAGCGCGGGCAGTGGCCTATGCTCTGGTCTCGGTTGGGGCAAAAGTGGTGGTGTGCGGCCGGAATGCCGAGACATCCGCGGCCCTTGTTGAACGCTTACGAAAGCTCCATTCCAAAGAGCGTCCTGAGACTTGGACGCTCCAGAGACTACAGGGGATGGACCGGACTTTCGATCTGATTATCAATACGACGCCGCTGGGCATGGTGCCTCAGATCAATTCTTCACCGTGGCCGGAGGGAGCGCGTTTTCCTGATTGCCGGCTAGCCTATGACCTTGTGTACAACCCGCCTCGCACGCGTTTTCTCGAGCAGGCGCTTGACGCAGGGATCCAAGGGACAAATGGACTTGGAATGTTGGTCCACCAGGCTGCGATCGGATTCTCACTGTGGACCGGCAAACCAGCCCCGCTGGAAGTGATGAAACAGGCGGTAGCATTATGCTGAGATTCCTCACCGCGGGAGAGTCCCACGGGCCTGAACTTACAGTAATTCTCGAAGGTCTTCCTGCGGGCATTTCAGTGGAGCGCGCAGATATAAATTCCGAACTGGACAGGCGCCGGCGAGGTGAGGGATCAGGCGGTCGAATGTCTATAGAAGATGACCGCGTTAGAATCACCGGAGGCGTAATGGCGGGAAAGACCACAGGCGCCCCCGTTTCGCTGGTAATTGCCAACAAAGACTTTAGCGCGTGGCGTGACCGGGCTATTTCTCCCATGACAATCCCCAGGCCCGGTCACGCGGATCTGACTTCTGCCATAAAGTACGGGTACGGAGACCTTCGGTTGGGGCTTGAAAGGGCTTCAGCCAGAGAAACCGCGGCCCGTGTAGCCATGGGAGCGCTCTGCAAGAAATTTCTTGCCCACTTTGACATCACCATAGGCTCACATGTGATTTCCATAGGCGCTGCTGAGGCCAAACTTCCCGACCAGCCTGATTTTGCACCACTTTTACTCCAGGCCGAGACATCGCCTGTCCGGTGTCATGACGAAGTGGCCACTGAGGCAATGATCGAGGAGATCAGAAAAGCGAGGGAGGCCGGCGATACCCTTGGAGGAATCTTTCAGTGCGTCGCGCTTAACGTCCCACCCGGTCTCGGGAGCCATGTGGAATGGGATCGGCGGCTCACTGCCAGGCTCATGGCCGCGGTGGGTTCCATCCCGGCCATCAAGGGGGTCCAGTTTGGCAACGCGTTCGCAGACGCCTGTCAGATGGGCTCTAAGGTTCACGACGAAATCCTGCCTGCCCAGAGTGGATCGACAACTGCTCTGAAACGTGGGTCGAACCGAGCGGCAGGTGTAGAAGGAGGAATATCCACCGGAGCCCCACTCCTGATTAGAGCAGCCATGAAGCCCATCAGCACGACTCTCAAGGGGATCGACTCTGTTAACCTGGCAACAGGAAAACCTGTCAAGACGGTCTACGAACGCAGCGACATTTGCGCTGTCCCTCGGGCATCTGTCGTGGCTGAAGCGATGGTGGCCTTTGTCCTTGCCGACGCGTTAATAGAAAAGCTCGGCGGAGACAGCCTCGAAGAGATGATGCCAAGATTCCGGAGCCTCCGGTCTTCCCAGCTCGAAGACCTTCCCATGGACAACATCCCTTGGAAATTCGGATACGATTGAAAACGACGTAGAAAACCGAGTTCAACCCTAATCTTCTAAAGATTTCTGAGCATTATGACGGCATACGCAAACATTATTCTTACGGGTTTTATGGGAACCGGAAAAACTACCATAGGCCAGGCGCTCGCGGTGCGGCTGGGATGGACATTTTTGGACACGGACCTGGAAATAGAGCGTCGCGCCGGAATATCCATTCCAGAAATTTTCACCCGACACGGTGAAGCGCACTTCCGGAATCTTGAGAGGCAATTGTGCCGGGAGCTCATATCGCGGCAAGGAACCGTGATCGCCACCGGCGGGGGGATGCCCTTGGACCTGGAGAATCGCAAGCTCTTAAGTTCTGCCGGTATTGTGCTCTGCCTGCGGCGCTCTACCGAAGAGATTCTAGCACGGATCGGCAATAACGGGGGCCGTCCGATGCTTGAGGGCAAAAAACCTGCTAACCGCATAGACTCTCTTCTCCGTGAACGGGAAGCCTCGTACTCTTCATTTGCATACCAGGTAAACGCTACGGGCCTCTCTGTCGAAGAATCGGTGAACCGCGTGTATGAAATTGTTCATAACGGGAAAGGCCCCTCAAGGTTTCTAGCAGTAAATCTTCCCGGGGGTGGAGGCTATACTATCGCCATTGGACCCGGAAGCTTGGACCATCTCGGGGAGATGCTCAGAGACAGGAGTCTTACCTCGCGGATAGCCGTGGTGACAGACTTCAACGTCGCTAAACTTTACGCGGATCAGGTTGTAAGCGCACTCGAAAGCGCAGGGTTCAAACCGTTTATCTGCACTATTCCGCCAGGCGAAGGGAGCAAAAACCTTGAGCAGCTAAGCTCGCTCTACCAGTCTTTCTTAGCAGGCCGACTGGATCGTCGCGGCGCCGTTGTCGCGCTCGGCGGAGGGGTGATTGGAGATTTGGCCGGATATGCTGCGGCAACCTATATGCGGGGCGTGGCCCTGGTGCAGTGCCCGACCACGCTTCTGGCTATGGTTGATTCCAGTGTTGGCGGTAAGACCGGTGTGGATCTCCCAGTGGGGAAAAACCTTGTGGGGGCCTTCAAACAACCTATTCTGGTTGCTGCGGACACTCAAGCTCTCGCCACGCTCCCGGAAAGAGAAATACGGATGGGCATGGCAGAGCTTATCAAGCATGCTGTCATCGGTGACCTTGAATTGTTTGAGGCTTTGGAGCGTTCGGACAAGGCGTCCGGACTCGATGCAGCCCTAATTGCGCGTTCGGCCAACGTCAAGGTTCGAGTGGTGGAGGCAGACCCATTTGAATCAGGGCCGCGTGAAGTCTTGAACCTTGGGCATACGGTAGGCCATGCGGTAGAAAAGTGCAGCGAGTACACTGTGGGTCACGGAGAAGCCGTCTCTGTCGGTCTGGTTGCCGCCGCAAGAATTTCAGAGAAAATGGGGCTGTGCGCATCTACTGTGCCAGACAGGCTGGAATCTCTCTTGAAGCGAACCGGACTGCCGGTTCGGCACAGTGCGGACCCAGATGCACTTGTTGACGTTATGGCCGCGGATAAGAAGGCCGTTGAGGGCCGTGTGCGTTTCGTGTTGATCAAAAGTATCGGTCAAGTGGAATACGGCATCGAGGTAATCCCGGACCTCCTCCGGCAGGTTTTGGAGGACCTTAGGAACCGCTGATAGGCTCTTCGAAGACTCGATGCCGGATGTTCACGAGAAGGTCTGGAAAGCCTCAGAACGGTCCTGAAGACCTAACTTCATCAAGCAGCTCCAACTATATATTTTCCACACATATCCTACTCTATTCTCTCCTCTGCGTACGTTGAATCCACGCGTTGATTACCTCAAACACTCCTGACACGAATGTGCGCTCAAACGAGTAACATAGGGTCGAACATGCCCGAGAAGCCGCTAGTCCGTCATTCCCGCGAAGGCGGGAATCCAGTCTTTCTCGCCGTAACCTTTTCTGGATTCCCGCCTGCGCGGGAATGACGAACTTTCCGCATCTCAGAGTTCCATGACCGCACGCGAATTACTATGAAGTCACTCTTTTTCTAACTCGGATGTGACCGAGCTTTCTTGAAACCGAACCAGAACTGGTGCATAATTCTATTGCTACGGGGCAGTTGGCCGGTTGCCGGTCTTGCTCGCGACCTTAACTCCTTTATCGAGACAACGGGCAACAAGCCCTGCACACGTTGCTCAGACCTGTCGCCGCTCAATGGTTCCTCTCGGCCCCGCATGACGGAGTTCTCATGACTTTCTACAGGCTCCTTATGATCGTGATCGTCCCGCTGACCGTGTTGGCCGCTTGCTCGTCAAAGCAGGAGCAAAAGCCGCCCCCTCCTCCTATGAATGTGGGTGTTCTCAGTGTGGATCGAGGCGACATAGAACATACCCTTGATATGTCCGGGACCCTCACTTTCATCGCTAACACCACTGTTTCCTCCGAAGTGTCGGCCCAGGTAAAGTCGTTGGAAGTCACGGACGGCCAACCCATTAAGGAAGGCCAATTGCTCTTGGTTTTCGATGATACCAAGATCAGAGAAACCGCTAATCAAGCGCAGGCAAACCTTCAAAAGGACGAGGCAACCCTTACATTTAACAAAACGGAATGGGAGAAGAACCTGGGACTGCTCAAGACCGGATCCGTGAGTCAGACCCAGTTCGACCAGAAACTCTCGTCTTATCAGAATGCGGTGGCCCAGGTGGAGGCAGATAAGGCGGTTCTGGCAAAGGCCAACGAGGATCTGAAGAAAACGAAAGTATTGTCCCCCATCACCGGCCTGCTTTCGAATCGATACATAGAGAAGGGCGACTGGGTGTCTGAAGGCGGAAAGCTGTTTCTGGTTAGTGATTACAGCAGAATTTATCTGGAGGCATTTCTCTCGGATATGGAAGTGGGCAGACTGGATGTGGGAAAAGTGGTCAGAGAAGGAGTGGACGGCGAAGTCAGTGTGGATTCGTATCCCGGTAAGATCTTTAAGGGCAAGCTGACTTACATCCAACCGGTCGCCAGTCAGGCGCGTCTTTTTCAGATCCGTATCTACCTGGACAATCCGGACATGGTCCTACTGCAGGGGATGTTTGCGCGGGGGCGAATCGTGGTGAAAACCATTCCGGGCGTGCTGAGGGTCCCGATAGGCGCTTTGATGGAGCAAGTCCGCGTCAATGACACGAACACGGTCTTTCTGGTGGATGAGAACAAAAAAGCCCAACTGACTCGCGTAAAAATAGGTACGACCGACCCGCGCTACGCGCAGGTGCTCGAAGGGATTAAAGAAGGAGAAATGGTGGTGGTTCAGGGTAAGGAGATTCTCAATACAGGCCAACCCTTGAAGACCACCGAGTTGCCAAGTCCCCAAAAGAGTGTTGCATCATCAGATAAGGAAACATCCGAGAAATCGAATGGAATTCAGCGGCTCTTTGAAACGCCCCACCCTCCTGCAAAACCAATCTCCGCTGTGGGCTATCATCAATGAACCCCTGATTGGGTCATAGAAACAGCCGGAAGCCATTTGCAAAATAGAATGCTCCGACCACGCCGAGAACCAGCCCGAGATACCAGACACGTGGCTTCTTCATGAGAGCGGCAATAGAAGAAAGCAATATGGAGAGCTGAAATAATATCACCGCATATCCGTATGCCAGGGAATCCTTTACCGCAACGTCCCGTTGCTCTTCCAAACCCTTTGCCTCCTTTTGGATTTCGGCCTTTTCTTCATCATATTTCTTTATCTTCTTGTCGTACGATTGAATTTTTTGCCCGTATTCCTGAACAGTACTTTTTGGGCCGGTGTTGCCCAGCACCTTGAGTTCGAGTTCCAGCTTCTCTTTCTGTAATTCGTAAAGATACCCCTTGATACTCTTTGCCTGATAGTAAGCCCATTGATCAGACGCCTGGGTTTGCCTGAGTATTGACCTATTGGAAAAGCTCCCGACTCTTATAGCGATTGCCATAATTTTTGTCCGATTGCCGGAGGATTTTTCTCGCGATCGGATCGGGATTGTGCTTTACCCTGGGCATGGCTCGCCGACCGAACATGCCCAATTCGGAGAACTGCACATTGGCAGAATTGGAAATCTGCCTCGGGGGCAGCGGTGTCCAAGCGCAGCCATGTTCGGATGATGGCGATCAAAGCGTTACTGTTGGGCATCATGTATGACCAGGTGGCAGCTCTTGTACGGCGTTACGCGAAAGACATTGTCCCGTTGGGTTGAGCGCTTCAACGAACGAGGCATTGATGGCTTGATTGAAGGCCGTCACACAGGGCGCTTCAGTAAAATCAGCTCCCGAACAAAGCTCCGAATATGAGGAACTGATTCGGCTTCCAGAACTGGCTCGATCAGACCCATTGGACCGGAAAGAAGTTTCACGGCCATTTGACCAAAGAGCTTGACCAAGAGATCGGGTATCGGACCGTAGTGCGTTGGCTTCACAACAAAGGTTTTCGCTTGAAAGTGCCTCGACCGTGGCCCAACGGCCAAGACGAGGAAAAGAGAAAAGCCTTTGTGGAGTTGCTCCAAATCTTTCTTGACGATCCGGAAATTGACCTGTGGTTTCTTGACGAAACAGGGATCGAAGGAGATCCTCGCCCTCGCCGGCGCTGGGCGCAAAAGGGTGAAAAGATTCGCCACCCCTATCAAGGCACTCATCTGCGAATGAGCGTCACGGGGAGCGTATGTCCCCGAACAGGAGAATTCTATTCTCTGATCTTCAGCCATTCTGATACCGAAGTCTTCCAGATCTTTCTGGATAATGCCAACCAAGACATCTCATTGGAGCGAAAGCGGAACCTTCTGATTCTGGGCAACGCCGCATGGCACAAACGCAAATCCCTCCGCTGGGGAAGTTTCGAACCGCTCTTTCTTCCACCTTACTCCCCAGACCTCAATCCCATTGAACGACTGTGGCTGGTCATGAAAGGCGAATGGTTTTCAGGCTTTATCGCAAAAGAGCGCTACCAACTGGTTGATCGTCTATGCCAAGCATTGAATTGGGTCATTGACCGTAAAGAGCAAAACCAAAAAACCTGTGCCATTCGGACAGAAATTTAGTCAACTGCTATAAAGTGGACAGAGTTGCGCCTAAGGCCACAATAACGGTCGCGAGAGCAAGATAATTTAGCCATCCTTCCTTTTTTTCGGTCTCTTTCTTTTCTTCCATACTCGCCTCCTGTTTTTCATAATGATTGATTGAAGTTTGCCGCCCAACTGGTGAACAGGCGGTACCATGTGGGAGACATGGCACGCCATGCCCCTACGGCGAACTACCGATTTACCGACACATCAGTTCAATTTGTTTGAACGCACCCGCGTGTGATACCAATGCGCGTTCAAAGAAGTGACATTAGCAATGGCCGGCAGGGACGCCGGCCGCTACCGTAATGTGGTGGCGGCGGGCCTCCGTGCCCGCCATGTTCTCTTGTATGAAAGCGCATTGGTGTGAATCGATTGCAATACTCGCACCGAGACCCGCTGTCTTGAGCACAAATACTGTCAAGGGATCTTCGAGTTCTCCCCACAATCTTCAGTCACCTGTGGCGAAAGATTGTCATTGCGAGCGAAGCGAAGCAATCTATGCCGCCGCCAAAGCTAAGATTGCTTCGTCGTTTCACTCCTCGCAATGACTCGGAAACGCAGATTCCCCCATGTAACCGAATGGTTACCTCTCTCCTGCTTCTATTTCCTCTAGGCTAAGGCCGCTAAGGACCGAGTCCGGCTGAGTAACCACCGGATCGTTTGCCGGATCTGCCTCCCCATCGCTCATCTTTATGAGAAGCCACTGATTCTTCGCCTCTCTCCTGAAACGGACGAACGAATACCCGCCCTTAAGCTTTTTCCCCTCCAACCACACATTCAGATGACCTTGTTCGATGGCTGCCTCAACCGAAGGTGTTTGGTCCTTAGTTTGGGTGATGTTGCGATAGGTCCCAATATCCCAGACAAGCACCACCCCTGCCCCGTACTCTCCTCCCGGGATAGTGCCTTCGAAGTTGGCGTATTCCATAGGATGGTCTTCCGTAGCTACCGCCAGTCTTTTTACGCTCGGATCTGCCGAAGGACCCTTCGGCACGGCCCACGATTTGAGAACCCCATTCACCTCAAGACGCACATCGTAATGCAGATTTCTGGCCTTGTGCTTCTGAATTACAAAGATGGGTTTATCGCTGTCGGATCTTAGGGACTCCCCCGACGGTTCCGCTGTGCGGGTGAAATCCCTCTTTTCGCGATAGGGCTTGAGACGGTCCTTCTTTGTCATGGATTCAATATAAGAATGGTAAGCGGGCCTGTCTACTTCCTAAACGTGCCTCATACGACCTCCAAGGCGTAGAGCAAGTTGAAATCTTGTGGCAGAATGCATATCATTCAACTTTGCTCGTCGCAGGGCAAGCTGAAGCATTTGCGGAGACAAGGGGCTTTCGAGATGCAAAACAAGACTCACCCAACAGATGAATCTCATCGGATTATGGCCGCTCAACTGGACATGCCGCCCAGGCTACTGCTCGGTCCCGGCCCCTCGAACATTCATCCTAGAGTGCGGCAGGCATTGGGCATGAATGAAGTGGGGCATTTGGATCCGAAATTCATCGAACTTATGAATGAATCGCAAGAGCTTCTGCGTTACGTCTGGCAAACAGACAACCGTTTCACAATTCCAATCAGCGGTACCGGCAGTGCGGCTATGGAGGCTTCCCTTGCCAACTGCGTCGAACCGGGAGATGTAGTCCTGATCGGGGTGAACGGATACTTTGGCGAGAGGCTTTGCGACATGGCGTCTCGTTACGGAGCCGATGTGCGGCGAATGGAAAAGCCGTGGGGCGAAGTTTTCACCCTCGACGAGATTGGCGCGGCCCTGGAAATTCACAAACCTGCAATTCTCGGCCTCGTTCACGGAGAGACATCTACCGGCGCGCTCCACCCTATGCAGGGGGTCGGGAAACTATGCCGTGAATTCGACACCCTGTTACTCCTTGATACAGTCACGAGTCTCGGAGGTGCACCGGTCTTCCTCGACCGATGGCACGTGGACATCGCATATAGCGGTGCCCAGAAATGCCTGAGCTGTCCTCCCGGCATCTCTCCGCTTACACTCGGTGAGCGCGCAATAGACAAGCTCAACAGTCGAAAAACAAAGGTGGCCAACTGGTACCTGGACATGAACCTCGTAGGGAAATACTGGGGGAGTGAACGGACTTACCACCACACAGCGCCAATCAACATGAACTACGCGTTCCGGGAAGCCCTTTGTCTCATAGCGGAGGAGGGCCTTGAAGATCGATGGGAAAGGCACCGGGCCAATGCGGAAATGCTCTGGGAAGGACTTGAAGAGCTGGGAATAGAGTGCCACGTGCATAAGGAGTTTCGCCTGCCCAGTCTCACAACAGCACTGGTACCCCCTGGGGTAGACAGTAAGGCTGTGAGCGCCTACCTCCTCCAGACCTACAACATAGAAATTGCGGCCGGGCTCGGTCAACTTGCGGGAAAGGTGTGGCGGATAGGACTCATGGGCTTCAACAGCCGTGCGGAAAACGTCATACTCTTGCTGGAAGCCATGAAAAGGGCATTGGAAGTGATGAGTTAGAAGCAGGAAAGCTGAGTGCTCGGACAGAGCATTTTGCTATTGGGAAATATGCCTGTCCCACCAACATGGTCTCGAATCCTCTTTTGTCTCGAGTCCAAGAATACGTGACCCGAATTAGTGGACGACTTAGGAAATTCTTCCCTGAACCTCCGTCGCGGGGCGTGGAAGTCTCCAAACACCCTTGCCGGCTATTCTGCTCAAGATCGGCCACAAAATCTGAGAGGCCCTTTGCCCGAGATTGAAAAGGGTCGGCTTTTCTGTCGCCAGGGCGTACCCGGCCATGGCCGCCCGTTCAAGCGTCGAGGTGAATCCTTCGCTCACTCTGCGCTCACGCAACATTTTCAGGAGCTTCAAGAGCGGCACTCGCACAGGACAGACGTCCACACATGCTCCACAGAGTGTTGTGGCGTCTACAAGCGGATGGGCCTTCTCCATCCCATCAAGCAGCTCGGTCAAAACGATTCCCATGGGGCCGGAATATGTGGAGCCGTACGCATGCCCGCCCACTACACGGTACACCGGGCAAACGTTTAGACAAGCGCTGCACCGTATGCATTTCAGTATTTCACGGAAATCCCCGGCGAGTATTTCGGTCCGGCCGTTATCCACGAGTACTATATGGAGGTCTTTGGCGCCGGTGGCTTCACCCGGCTTTCGCGTTCCGGTGATAAGGGAGAGATAACTGGAGATAGGCTGACCTGCCGCAGACCGCGGCAGCAGGCGGATAAACGACGGCAGGTCCGCGAGCGAAGGGATGATTTTCTCGATGGTGAGGACTGCTATATGGAGTGGAGGGAGGGTAGTTACCATCCGTCCATTCCCTTCATTCGTGAAGATGACCAGACTGCCTGAGTCTGCAACGGCAAAGTTGGCTCCCGTAATTCCCGCATCCGCGGAGAGAAATTTCTTTCTCAGAACATTTCGGGCTATCTTTGTCAAAACGGTCGGATCATCCGAGTATTCCACGCCTAGCTTCTCTGCAAATAATAGCCCGACGTCACGCCGACTCTTGTGAATGGCCGGCGCCAGAATGTGGGACGGCCTCTCCCCTGCAATTTGCACAATGTATTCCCCTAGATCTGTTTCCACTACTTCCATGCCGCGAGCCTCGAGGTACGGATTGAGGTGGATCTCCTCGGTGACCATGGACTTGGATTTCACGATCTTTCTTACATTGTGATCTTTGAGTATGTTGAAGACAATGTCTCTCGCAGTTTCACCGTCTTTGGCTCGATGCACCACCGCACCCGCACGGCTGGCGCTTGCAGAGAAGCGGTCGAGGTAAGCAGGCAGACCATCCAAAACCTTCATCCGAATTGCCGAGGCCGCATCTCGCCAGGCTTCCATCGGAAAAGATTCTGTTCCCTGTGCCCTCTTGATGGCGAATGTATCTGTGGTTGTCCGCAGCGCCTGTCGTAGAGATCGGTTCAGGACAGCCTCTGCTGCGTTTTGTCGAAAGCGGAGACTTGTCAGTTCTTCACTCATAGAACCTCCGTAGGATCAGGACCCTTCCCGGCACGACCTTATGCCCTCCTCGAAAAATCTTCAAGAGGGCGCAAGCCAAGCCGAGAAAACAGGCTACCCCAAGCTCGTCGGGCCACTTTATCTGCCCCCGCAAGCTAACGTCAAGAATATATAGTGGTTTGAGAATTACGCTCGCGAGATATAGCAACGCTGAAAGGCGTACAGTTGCTAGGCCCCGTGCTTTTCGCAGCAGTTTCCTGTCAGACCCTCCGGGCGGCCTTCATTTGGAACCCAAGCCCATAAGCTTTTTGTAAAAATCACAAAGTTCTCTGCCTCTTGCAATCTTCTCTTCGAAGGATCCCTGTTTCTCGCCACGACACGAGGTACCTGTGACAGCAAAGCACGCACGTCCATGATTAGGGTAGGCGGGGCAGGTATTTTGCTTCCCGCAACCAACATAGTCCCAGCAATTTTGCGATTCCATGGTGTCCCCCCTTCGCTAAAATCTTTCTATTTTTCCTAAAATTTCGGGAAATGCGGGTACATTTTACCCGGCAACCCCAAATCTGCCGCTATCGGAAAAGTTGAGCTTGAATTGCGGACATGACGGTAGGCATTTTCAGATAAGTGAACGCCCGTCGCGGGGCGTTCACTTATCTGTGCAAATCAGCCGGCTCCGTTCAGTATTTTCGCCTTGCCTTCCGGGATGTCTAGCTGGTCCAGCATGGCTTTTGCCTTATCGTTGATGTAAAAATTGTCAGGCGCGTCGGGACCGACCAGAACGAGGGGCCCGTGGAATCTCGCGGCAAATTCTTCGATCGTGGTCGTGCCCCCAAAATCGGCTCCCTTAGCTTGGTAACCTAGCACGAGGACTTCATAGTCACCTCGTTTGAAGCATTTCTTGAGTTCCCATTCATCTGCCCCTTCGCAGAGACGAAACCCCACCTCCACGTAGTCCCCCAGGCGATCATCATACTGGATACGCAGTTCCTTGTCCTTTTCAGCGATAAGTTCAGGGGTGACGACCTCTGTCTTCTCCTTGTTCGCGTCAACGAAGACTACATCGCGCCGAAGAGTGTAAGGGGATTCGAGAAAGTGAAAAATGTTCAGTTTCGTGTTGTGCTTTCTCGCCAAGGAAAGGGCATAATCAAAAGCCCAATCGCCTTGCTTGGAAAAGATGGCACAAAATCCTATTCCGTGCATTGTTCCCTCCTTTATTGCTTTCTTTGTGGTTCAAACGTGAAATCAGCCGGCCGCGCTGCGCGCAGTGGGCTTTTGCGCGGTCTTCAACGGTATTTCAATGAAAAAACTTGTTCCCCGATCTGGTTCGGACTCCACCCGTATCGTGCCGCCATGCTCCTCAATGACCTTTCTAGTGATTACCAGCCCGAGCCCTGTTCCCTTGGACCCTTTGGTAGAGTAGAACCTGTTGAATAGCTTCCTCTTGACTTCTTTAGGCATGCCATATCCGTCGTCGGTCACCTCCATCAAGAGTACGCCACCTTCAACTCGGCCGGACACGGTAATTCTGTGGCCTGCCACATCACTTGCGCGGCAAGCCTCAACAGCGTTGGAGACGAGATTGGACAGAGCACTGTGGATCCCCGCGGGGTCCAGAAGACAATTGCCCATCTCCTTTTCGAATTCTCTTACAATCTGAATCCTCTCGCCGCCTGCCGTTGCTTCATACAAATCGCAAACTTCGGTCAGCAGCCGACCGGGGTCGCATTCTTGGTACTCGGGTTCTCTCTCTTTGGAGGCGTACAGTATTCCCTTCACCAATTCCGAGACCTTTGCCACATTGTTCTTGACCATTTCCCAGCCGGCACGGACTCGATCCTCCTTTCCTCGCTGGAGGCCCGAGTCGACCACGTACACGCCGCCTTCAAGTCCGCACAAAATGTTCTTAATGCTGTGAGACATTCCTGCGATAGTCTCGCCGAGGATTGTCAGCTCGCTCTCAAGACGTTTTACCTCTGTGATATTCGTGGACATCTCCATCACTGCGCGGATTTCCCCCTTTTGATCGGTGATGGGAGCCGTATACACAATGATGTGAGTCTCCTCGCCGTTCCGTCGCCAGATCTCCTGGGAATTATGCGTTTGGCCGTCAAGGAAAGTCTTCTCAACCGGGCAATTGTCGCACTTGGAATCTCGCCGCTTGTATACCTTGAAGCACTTCCTGCCCAGACCATCCCCAAAATCCTGGTCGAAGAGTTTATTGGTCTGAACGATGTTGAAATCACGGTCCACAACTGTCAGGTAACAGGGGACGTTTTCGAAGAGGTATTTGAATTCTCGCTGCTTTTTCTCAAGGTCTAGTTGGAGCTGTTTCAGCCTCGTTACGTCTACGGACATCTCCAACACTTCGGCAACCTCACCCTGGTCATTAAAAATTGGAGACGTCTTGACCATGACGTACACAGTGCTTCCGGCTAGCTGCCATGCTTCCTCTGATTGATGCGATTTGCCATCCGCAAACGTTTTTTCTACCGGGCATTCGTCGCACTTGGAACTGAGCCCTTTGTATCCGGTGAAACAGTGTTTGCCTGTTTGCACGCCGAATTGATCTAGAAAGGTCCGATTTGCCCTGACGATCCGGTAATCGTGGCTTACCACTGTGAGATAGCAAGGCGCCTCTTCAAACAACGACTTGTACAGCTTACGGCTGGCAGCCAACTCGGCCGTGCGCTCGTTGATTTGCCGGCTCATTTTATCAAAGGACCGCAGAAGTTCCGCCATTTCGTCCGATCCGGCGCTCCGGCCCTTTGGATCATATTCTCCCCGGGCCATTCTTGCAGCCCGGCGCTGAAGTCTTCGGATGCTTGGTATCACAAGATATGTGACGGTCAATCCGCTGATGGTCGAAATAAATATGAAGAGTAAGAAGGCAAAAACCACCGTCTTTCTGGTAGTTTTTGCTATCTCTTGACTAACCCCCTCCAGGGGAAGCTTGACCTCCAATACGCCCAGCACTTTTTGCGATTCGGGGTGCGCGTGGCATGATGCGGCAGAACAACTTTTCTCATTGAGAAGAGGGTTCACCACGAGGAGTGAGTTCCCACTTTGAGAGACACTGTGTCGCACTGAGGTGTTGGCGCCGATATCGTCTAGCAGCGGATTCTTTCGGATGGAAAGGCGCTCCTTGGCTAAATCGGGTTTGCTCGTGTAGTGCAAAACGCCTTTCGCATCATAAATGTTTATCTCCTTGAACCCTTCCTGCGAGCCTATGGTCTGGACAATCTGTGTTATGACTGCACGGTCCTTAGTCATCATCCCATTCCAGATCGCGGCCTTTATGACTTCAGAATCCTTGAGCGACCCCTGGATCATCTTGGTTATAAGGTTGTCTTCTTGCGCGGATATGCTGTGGTAAGCAAAGGCGAGCAAAGCAAGGAACATAATAAATGCGGTATAGAAACTGAGTTTGAAGCTCAGACTGCGGGTAAATTTTGTGACGAACCGGGTTGCCGTCTTGAGCATAAGAACAATTTCCGCAAGAACGGCGTGAGGGGTTTCAAGAGTGCCCCCAAAGCCGTGGGACGTGTCATGAAATCATGGTGTTCCAACTGCCGGACCGGCACGAAGCGCCGGCGGCCCCTCCAACATGAGGGTAAACCTCATGCGCGCTTTATGCCCATTCGGTGTGTGATGCCGCAGTACTGGCCGGCACAGCGGCATCAACTATTTTCCCTGGCATTGAGTGGCGACAGCTCAGAGCACTAGAGCCGGAGCCAGCAATTCAGCGAGATTCATCACTTTAGCGTTGATGTGGTAGTGCTCGACTATCTCCTTGAGTTGGTCTGTGCAGTTGTGACAAGACTGGAGCACCACGTTAGCTCCAGTGGCCCGTATTTCGTCAGCCTTGATTTTGCCCGCCGCGATACGCCGCTCCGAGAACTCGGGCATTGCCAGGGCGCCGCCGCCTCCACCGCAACAGAAGCTCTCTTCTCGGTTGTGCTCCATTTCCACGAAATTATCGACCGCTGCCCTAATCACCATTCGAGGTTCTTCCATCACACCGCCGGACCGAGCTATGTTGCACGAATCATGATATGTGAAGCACTTGTCCGCCCACACGCTCTTGTCGACCTTGAGCTTCCCTTGCTGAATCAGTTCGGCCATAAGCTCCATCATGCTGGAAAATTTGAACGGCACTCCTCCCAGCCAGTTGGCCAATTCCCAGCGGAGGCCGCGGTACCCGTGGCCGCACTCACCGGAGAGGAGATACCCGCACTCCAGTCGCTTCATTTCATCGAAAATCCATTGCGCGAACTGTTTGGCGTCGGGATCGATGCCGTTGAACATGGCATAGTTGGTCAGATCCCAGTACCGTGAAGAGATGGTGAAGTCGATTCCCGCTGCATTAAGCACTTTTGCGCTCGCCTGAATTGTCAGGGGATAGTACTTAGGCTCTCTGGGATTCAGTGTAAGGAAGTATTTGGCGCCCTGCTTGTCGATCGGGATCTTGAAATCCGCGCAACCATCCTCATCCTGCAGCTCTTCCTCGATCCATTCAATTGTCTCGATGAATTCATCCTGCGGAACGGCCATATTGTTGCCGTAATTGTAATGAGTATCAATGGTGTCTTGAAGATGTTTGGGCACCCGGCCGACTTGCGTCATGATCCCTCGCGCGGCCCTGGTCAACATCCCGTAATCCACGCCCATGGGACAGTTGAAGGTGCAGCGCCGACACATGGTGCAGCCGCCCCAAAGTTTGTCGTACATCTCGTCGGCAAGCTCTTTGGTGAGAGGTTGTGCCCCCACGAATGACGGGAACACCTTGGCCATCCAGTCGTATCTGTACTTGTACCACTTCCGGAACCTGTCGGCTTTGTAAGCGGGCAACAGGGTCTTGTCCTCAGGTATGGACACACTATAGTGGCAGGAGTCAGTACACATGCCGCAATGGATGCAGCCCGCCAGCGAAGTCTGGACTATCCTGTTGAGTTTGGCAGGGAGAAGCTTCTCCATCTCCGCCAACATTTCAGGGGTGAATTCCGGTTTCACGGGCCACTTTCTGTCTTGCTGGGTCCCTAGTTTCTCCGGTTTCTGCTTTTTTGCCTCAAGAGCTGTCTTTTCTGCCGGCTCGGCCATTTCATTTCCTCCGGTTTTCTAATCCCGTGTATTTATTTTCGTTTATTTATTTTGCATGTCTGTTCAAGACTCCGCGGCCCCCGAAGATCTGGCCAAACATCACCCGGCCGAACGGATAGAGGACGTAATGGGAGATCTTGCTGAAAGGCACGTAAAGAAGAAAGAAAGTGGTCATCAAGAAGAAGATCCACATGAAGCCGGTTTCAGGGCTTCCGTGAATCCAGAGCCACATAGCCCCAAACCCGACAGCAAAAAAGACCGTCATGAGCGTTATGGCGAAGAAATCATCCGGACTGCTGATGATTCGTATTTCGGGAACCGTAATCCTGCGGTAAATCCGGCGCAATCCAATGAGAAACGCCAGGCCCATGAAGACCATAATTACCTTGGAAACCGTGGGGCCCATCAACTGGGGAACCAAGGGAATAAAGAAGGTCGATCCGATGGTCAATGCAACGGCTATGTGAAAGACCACAAATTCAGCATAAAAATAGAGGTGATTTCGCGTGCTCTCCATGCCCCAGGGCCTGAGCACGTTGGCCAGAGAGTGCAACGCGCCTGCATAGCGATCCCCTTTGAGTTCCGCCTTTTCCGGCGGTCCCGGCTTCTTCATCATTGAGTAGATCTTAATGGCATACATCAGTGCCATAAAAGTCAGGCAGATGTATTGCACCGGTTCCTCCAGGATATACATGGCGTGGCTCACGGTGTTTTCCATGATTCCTCTTTCTCCCTTCGACAATCAGTTATTCCGGGTCCTTGTCGGGACCTCTGTTCGGTCTTTTTTGGTGTTTGCGTGTGAGGTCGGTAATATTCACACTCTATTTCAATCCTGCCTCTGTCACGTGAGGCGGGTTATCCCACAATTTCCGCAAGCGGTGCGCCAACAGGGATATGTGACCCAGAATACTGTTCCCTACCGGCCAAGTCAAGATCATTTCTGACAAGATCCATAATATTTAAATCCCCACAGATATTACTGAAAATACAAAAACAGTAGAGTATGGCGAGATATGGAACCTGTTTGCGCCGAACCTCGTTACTGGGAAACAGGAATACTTGCTGCAAACGCGTCAGAGTGAGCGCGCCGGAATGGAGGCAGCAACCCCACATTCTCCCCCTGAATCCTTTTCAGCTCGTAAGCATCTCTTTTGTAAAGACGATGTTCATAGGGATGGGGGCACGGAAAGATGAGACCGGAATGGATGAATGTATGGTTGGTTGCGGCTCTCATGCTATTGCTCGGTGTTGTGCCTCTGCCGCAAATGGTTTTTGCAGGCAACTCAACAGTAATTACGGAGCAGCAATGGGAGCGTATGCAGCGGAAGCAGCAATTGAGTCAAGAACGGTTTGACAAGCTTCTGCAACAGGCGCGGGCGCAACGTGAGTTGATAATGACATGGCATAAGAAGGCGCGGTTGCAGCAGGCAAAACAAAGGAGCCAATCGGCTTCAAAAAGGGGAAAAGCGCAGGTTGTAGTGGCAGTATCTAGATGATACTGGAGCCAGGAGGGTATGACGTGACGTAAGCCGGAGTTCCGCGACACTTTCCCGAATTCGCGGCACGAAAGCGCGTAGTGTTGTGTCTCCAAACCGTCTTTACATATAGAGCAAACAAGCTTGTAGGGGCGGTTCGCGAACCGCCCCTACAAGACCCGCATCATTCCCGACCCAATCTTCTGGACTTGAGACACTCTCCTCTTGGCTGTCTAGGAATGAGAGGCGGTACGCCTGTGCCGCCAACATAAGACCGGAGCTAATCGGCCGTAGAGGCTCGCGTCGGGCACACAAAGTCAACATCCAGGTTGTAATTCCCTTCCAGAAAGTTCTTTGCGAGAACTTCCACAGACTCCTCGCAGTGCATGAGCATGTCCATCTGCCGAGTGAACTGAAGTAGGCGACCGACCATGTCTAACCTCGCTTCGATCACAGGAAGCTCATATTTGTAGTAGCGCGCGTCCACACGGTCTTCCCGAACCTCCACGGAGAAATCCAGGGCGACGAAGATCGTGGCAATAGTCCGGGCTCGCCTGTTCTTTCGGACATCGTCGGCCGCGCCCCCTTTGAAAGAGAAGGTAATATAGTTCTTGTTGACGGTTTCGCCGGCATAGGCGTCCAGGACGCTGTAGTGATACCCGATTCTTGAACTGAAATTCAGATACTTATCGGAAATGAGAGCGTAACTCCGATCTCCGAACCGCTCCGCCATGTTGTTGGGCGCCAGCATCTGCTGCCTCATTACGGACAGGAAGCCTCCCAGGTCAACGGGTCTCGGGCCCTGGTTGCGCAAGTCTTCGTGCAGCATCCCTTTGAGGACCGCCTTGAAGGGGACCGAGGCGACATGATCCACCGTCACCCACCTTGTATAAGCATTTATTCCCGTAAGACCTCCTCCTAGATCAATGATGTGGAGGTCTAGGGGGATGGGCGCTCTCAATTTCATGGCGCCGGCGCCTTCGGTATCCGATACAAGGTCGCTGATTTGGAACATCTCCTTGTACGACAGTTCATGCACCAGCCGCATGATGTCGTGCAAAGTCTTGCAGAATTCGGGTGAAAAATTGGCCGCTCTCGGATCCACCAGGTAAAGGGGCACGATCCAATCGGCTACCCGCCTCAGCGTCTGGTATACCGGGGTGTCCTTCATCGCGGATTCCCTGCTTCTTTGCAGCGCGATCAACTCCCGCACCTTTCCTTTATAGACCCTCCCCGAATATGCCTCCACAGTGACTTGCTCGCCATGTGGAATGGCCGCGGTGGCGGTTTTGGCGCCCAGCACGGTCGGCACGCCGAATTCTCTCGCCAGCGATGCCATGTGGCCTGTCACGCTCCCGGCATCGGTCACGATGGCCTGGGCCTTTTGCATCACGATCACAAACTGCGGGGTTGAATGCTTGGCAATGAGCACCGCGCCCGGTGGGAAATTCACAAGGTCCTCATCGGAGCGCACATGAAACGCCGGTCCTGAGCCCACGCCCGGAAAGGCTACCGCGCCCCCCTCAACCAGGACAGGGTATCCCTCCACCCGCGGAAACTTCTTCAGGCTGCCCTTTCCGCCCTTCCCCAAATGGAGAGGCCGCGTTTGCAGCACGAGGAGGCGTCCATGGGGATCAAGGGCCCATTCAATATCCTGAGGATACTCGTAATGTTTCTCCAGTTTCACGGCATACCCGGCCAGGGTCTTGACCTGTTCCGTAGAAAGGCACAACGCGTCTTGTTTATCTTGCATCCACCGGCCTTTCACTGAGACCGCCCCCTTCATCAGCCATGAGCTGGACGGGTTTGTGAGAGCAAGAGGCCTTGAGTATGGTCAGTCCATCGTCCTTAGCAACCATGTAACTGTCCGGTGTCACGATCCCGTCCACTGCATAGGGCCCGAGGCCCCATACTGCGTTGACAAGGACAGTGTCCGCGGATAGGTCAAAGGGATGCCTTGAATAAATCACGCCACTGGCAACGGATTGCACCATCTCGATGCATGCGACGCTCATGGCAATGTCTTCATCCCGCATCCCTTTGTTCAGTCTGTAGGAAATGGCGCGAGGGGTGTACAGGCTGGCGACGACCAATTTATAGGTTTGAACGATACGGTCTCGCGGCACGTTCAAAATAGAGACATATTGCCCCGCGTAAGAAAGCTCGCTATCTTCGCCTATGGCGCTGCTGCGGAGGGCGACCGGCGGTGAGGCCTCAGGCTTGCCCCCTTTTTCCCGGATGGTGTCCACCATGGCGTCGTACGCTGAGAGGATAGCCTCTTCAAGTTCCACAGGTACCCGAGCTGAAATTATGAGCCCTTGGATCTCCTCTCCAACCCTGTTGAAAGCCGTCGGATCATTGGGGTCCAGGTCCATTCGCATCCGGTTGATTTCATCGATGAGGTCGTTCTGCTCGAGGAAGAAATCATATGCGCACGTGGTGATGGCAAACCCCTCAGGGATGGCCAGGCCCGCTTTATTGACCAACTCACCTAAATTCGCGTTCTTCCCGCCGACCCAGTCCACCATTTCCTTGGTGATTCGGGAATAAGGGAACACCCATTCGCAAACCGGAAGTTCCTTTCTTTTCCCTAGTTCCTCTTTTATGGAGTGGTTGATTTGTTCCAGCACGTCAAAAAGGAGAGGATACCGGTGGCCTGAAAGATCATCGAGGCTTTTCACCATGCGGAGGGTGTGAAAAACGGCGCGAGTGGACTGGGACCTGACGTACGACATTCCGAAGACGTCCTGTCCGCGGAGTTTCTCTTCAAGATCCGTAACAATGTTCAAAAGCTCGGTGTTAGATGCTAATAGGTCTTTAAAGCTGGCATACTTGAATTGGAAGACTCGAGACACCGCGGCCTTGGCCGGCCGAGCACGCGATTTCCAAGCTTTGATCTTGTTGACGATATTTGAGATGACCTCAGGCATGCCTGCTCCGGCTGAAAGTTGTTGCTTACGATGAGGCGCTTTGCCTAAGCCGAATCCATCGCAGTGAACCAAGCAATAATTGTGCCGTCAACCCTTGCCTACCAAAACCGCATTTCCTGTTGAGCGTCGATCGTAGCAATTGCCAAAATTCTTGTCCGCCTTGCGGGAATGATCCGTCACCCGGACCCGATCCGGGGTCCAGACTCTGGATTCCTCTTTCGCAGGAATGACGGAGGAAATACTCGTCACGGTGAGCCTTCCGGATTCGCCTCGTCGGTTGGCGAAATGGACATTATTTTTGGCAACTGTTTTATTCTTCCTTGCCATAAGTAATTTGACGCCACCGTTTCCCTACTGCAAGTCTACAGGGATTATTCCCTATCTTTTTCCGACCACCAGGAATTGACGCCGGTTCACATCCCTTTACAGTCTGTAAAAAAAACCGACAGGGAAATCCTTTTATTCACCATACCAGAAAAATCCGCTCGATGAATCAAGCTCCGCTAATTTGGTGGGTCTAATACCGCGCGTCTCCATCTTGGTCCTTGGCACGGGGGTTGCAACTCCCTGGTGGGACCTGTTCACAAAAGTCGTAAGACTCAACCATAACCGCAAGGAGGTTTAACAAAATGAGGCGTATTTACTACAGCTTACTGGCACTTATAGCCATGGTTTGTCTGCTGATTCCAGATCTTGTAATGGCCGCAGGTGGAAAAGTCGAGATGCTCGTTGTAGTTGCGGATAGTAGAGTTGTGCAGTCACCTATCACGCTGTACTTCCTAAACATGTATAACACGAGCCCGCTCGGTTTTGGGATACTGTGTGTGATTCTGACGGCCGTTTTGGGCGGCGGACTCGGAATAATAGCAGATCAAATAATGGCTCATACAGGTCTCGACCTTACAACCCGAAAGATCATCGAGCACTAACGCCTGAAATAACACAAGAAATACAGGGAGGTTACCCAGATGGACTGGAGTTGGACGTATATGTATATGCCCATCGCGGGAGTCACGATATGGTGGCCCGGGATGGTGCTCATCGGTTTTTCCGTTGGATGCATCGGCGGCTTCTTCGGCATGGGAGGCGCATGGATGGTGACCCCCGGGTTGAACATCCTCGGATTCCCCATGGCGTTTGCCATCGGAACTGACATGGCCCATATGGCCGGCAAATCCATGATATCTACCTTTCGCCATGCCAAGTTCGGAAATGTGGATTACAAGCTTGGCGTAATTATGGTGATCGGGACGGTGGGAGGGATCGAGGTCGGCGCCCAGTTAGTCATGTGGCTTGAGTTTATCGGCCAGGTCGGCCCTGTCGTGAGATGGGTCTACGTGGTAGTGCTGGCACTGATTGCGCTGACGGTCTTCACCGATTACGCGAAAGCCCGTAGGAAGAAGGCAGCGGGAATCGTCGGGGAACACGGTGCGGAAGGGCATACGTGGTACAAGACCCTTCACAAGATCAAGATTCCTCCGATGATGCATTTCAAGATGGCAGGTGTTACGTGTTCCATGTGGTTGCCGATTATGGTGAGTTTCCTTACGGGCATCCTTACGGGATTCCTGGGTATCGGCGGGGGCCTGATCCGCATGCCCGCGCTTGTGTACCTCGTCGGTTGTCCCACTCACATCGCAGTCGGCACGGACCTGTTTGAGATCATAATCTCGGGTCTGTACGGAACGTTGACTTACGGTTCAAAAGGCAGGATTGAGATTTGGGGCGTGTTTGTGATGTTGTGCGGCGCCGCAATCGGCGCACAAATCGGGACCGTGGCAACCAAGTACGCCAAGGGCTTCGGCATTCGCATCGCCTTTGGTATCGCGGTTGTCTGCTGCATGGTTTCAGTTATTTTGAAACAGTACAAGTGGGATATCAGTGCCGCGGTGGTCATACTCGGTGCGATCACCGTAATATCCGCGTACATTTGCTGGACTATGTTCAGTGGCGCGGCCAAGGAACTCAGGGAAAAGAAAGCCGCAGCGAAAGTTGCTGCCTAACAGAGCGGGGAGCTTAACCACACGAAGGAGATAGATTATGAAGAGCAAGATATTGTGTTGTGCGGCGGTCCTGATCTTCGCCCTCTGTTTGGTGGCGCCTGCGATTGCGGCCGATGTCGCTGAGGGAAAGTGCATAAGCTACGACAAGGACAAGAAGATCATTGTGATTGAAGACTATGATACCAACTTTTCTGCGGAGCATAAGTTTGGTAAACCAACAGGGAAACAGTCGACCTACGACTTGACCGGGAGTCTGATCGGAATCCCGCCCAATCCTGGAGATATCGTGAGAATTGCTTACGAGCAAAAGGATAATCAAAGACACGCAGTAAGGATCATGAACGTGACGAAACAGGACTTGATGAAGAAGTAAAGGGTTTTAACCCCATCCTGGCAGGCCATTGTCCCCAGGGCAATAAATTTGAGGACCTCAGGAGAGAGGCAGAGGCTGTAGTCCTCTGCCTCTCTTATTGCAGTCATCACCGGTCAAAAAAAGAATCTGCCCTGTACAATTCTCTTTTGGCTGCGTTTCACATTCCTTTTCGATACGCGTGTACGCGTTTGGACAGCCAGCCCACGAGTAACAGAAAAGCGATCAACCCGACAAGTACAGCCATGTGGCTAACGAATTCGGTTACCTTGTCCAGAAGCAGCTCTTGGGCCTTATCGATAGACCAGGAAAACGGCAAAATTAGAATCAGAAAAGCGATAACTCGATCGCTAAAGTTGATATGATCCTCGTCTTCCAACGGTTGTTCCGCGTCAGGTAGCTGGGGCTGTTCGTCTGTTTTGTCAGTATCCGCCATTGATGTTCCTCTCGTTTTTCGCTGCTACTTCCCGAGGTTGATACTTTAGCTAACATGTAAAATTACAGCAAAGCTGTTGAACATTACCCACACATTGTCGTTTTTCTTCACATCGAGCTTACGCCTGCTCTCCTCGGTCACCAAGGAACAGAACTCAGTTCCGTCTTGAATTCGAACAATCAGTTCAGTGGTCAGCTTGCCGCGGAGGATTTGGCTCACCGCGCCGTAAAACACATTCTCTGCGGTACATAACGGTTGCGTCTCGCACTTTTGCATCACAACCCAGGGCGCTTTGACCTCGGCCGTCACCAATGAGCCTACTTTGAGTCCAAGTTTTTTCAAGCTGTTGTTAGTAATCACCGTGGTTATGACTTCGCCGCCGACCGTCACCAGTTCGACTTCGGATTGAATATCCCCGCGCCGTATCGCGCCGATTTTCCCGAAAAAAGCATTCCGCGCACTGGTTTTCCTGTGGCTTTCCGTTTCAATGAAGTGTCTTGCGACCTGACGAATGTCCTCTTCAGAGAAAGCGATGAAGGATGCTGTAAGATTAGGGGTCGAATGACCAAGAACCCGCTGGACTACAGGCAACGGCACATTGCTCTGCATCAACTCGACTGCCCTGGCCCGACGAATGGCGTTAGGCGAACCAAGATCCTGTGCAAAACCGCAGGCCACAGCTCGTTCATAAAACTTGCGTCGGACATGACCTGCATCCACCTTTAAGAGCAAAGCGGCCTTTTCAGCAAAAGCGAGGTCATGCAACGTCTCCTGAATTTCGGACATCAATTCCGATGAAATCTGCACCTCGCGTGCAGGCGAACTGTTGACCCCACTGACATTCCTGTACCGGACAATCCGTTTAGACTCATCTATGTCTTTGCGGAGGTTAAGCGCCAACACTTCGTTAAGACGCGCACCTGTGTAACGAATGAGTAGAAAGATCAATAAAATACGTTTCCTGGAAACACGCACGTCGGCGCGTGATGAAGCCCTTTCCCACAAGCGGAAAGCCTGTTCCAGTTTGGCCAAGTCAGTCGGATCGAGGTAGCGAGTTTCCTGCGGGACTGCGTAAATCCTGGCAGGATTCATCAGGCCAGAGTTGGGATGCACGCTGGTAAAATCAGACGATTCTGATTTCCGGCCTTTACCGTGGCGCGTTGTTTTCTTTGTCGGCATCCTTCACCAAGTCATTTTAGGTTGACAGAGTTTACTACATCCTCTGCTCCAGACCAATAGGAGAGCATGACAGAAAACGCTTGACAACGACCGTTGGGCCTCTCTATCATAGTAACACGAGTTTATATAAAAACGTGCCATTATGGGGATGGCCACCACCGCCATGGAATGATCCCACTACCGCTTCAAAGCAGAAGGAGGTTCGTGTCATGGTTCCAAAGAAGATCCTGTTTTGTACTGACTTCTCGGAGAACAGCGAGCCCGCTCGGCAACTGGCCCTGGATTATGCCAAGGCTTTTGTAGCTAACCTCTCAGTCGTCCATGTTTTCACTCTCGATTTCTCAGCGCATCCCCCAATAGATGAGAGATTGGCAGCTCTGGCCTGAATCGAGGAAAAGTACCCTACGAATTGACGCTCAAAAGTGCTGAGGACAAGCGCCAATAGAGTCGCTTGAAAGACTGCGGCGGAAGAATGTCGCAGTGTGGTACGGTATGTTAATGCGTGTCATCGATTTGGACACCCTGTAAAAGAAATTATTCGTCTGGCAACCGAAGAATCAGCCGATCTCATCGTTATTGGTACGCATGGGCTGGACTGGGTGTGGGCCACCTGGTGCTGGGTAGCATCGCAGAAAATGTTGTAAGGATGCCCACTCGTCCAGTGTTGATTGTCAGATGGCCCCAGCAGGCACAGGCGAATCATCAGAGAAACGGTAATGAATTTCCTGTGCCCTGACCGTGGCATTAGACCCAACCTCGTGATGTTCGGAGGTCGCAATGACTTTCCCCGTCTCAGGAGTAGAGACTGCTATATGGGTCCCACCGCTTGTGGGAATGGTCATCTCCTTTTTCACTTCCATGGGCGGCATATCTGGGGCTTTTCTCATATTACCGTTCCAGATGAGCGTCCTGGGTTTTACGAGCCCCGCGGTAACTCCGACGAACCTGGTGTTTAATGTCGTCGGTATTCCAAGCGCTGTGTACCGTTATTTCAAAGAAGGCCGGATGAACTGGCCCCTCGCCTGGAACATTATTGTGGGAACGATTCCAGGGCTGGTTCTAGGTCTCTTCATACGTGTTTGGTACCTCCCTGATCCGAGAGCGTTCAAACTTTTTGTGGGCTGTGTTCTTTTGTACATCGGCGGACGCATGCTCTATCAGTTGCTTCGGGAGCGAGGGGAAAAGACCTCGGAGAAGGCAGCAGAAACCAAGATGCGGCAGCACGCCGCGGGGCAAGCATGCGCGGTTGCAAACCCAGGTCAGCCGGGTATCCGTACGCTGAGCTGGTCACTCACCTGCACCGAGTATGAGTTTTTCGGAGAGTGTTTCCGGTTTCACACTACCGGACTCTTCGCACTCTCCCTTGTGGTGGGATTGATAGGGGGTGTTTACGGGATCGGTGGAGGTGCCATCATAGCACCGTTCATTGTCTCCTTTTTCGGCCTGCCGATTCATACAATAGCCGGAGCGTGCTTGATGGGGACTTGTGTAACCTCAGTGGGTGGTGTGATCTTCTACGAGTTCTTCGGGCCATTAGTGGCCTTGCCTGGGCAATCAGTGCGACCGGACTGGCTACTCGGCTTCCTGTTTGGCATTGGTGGTTTGCGGGGATGTACATGGGAGCCAGAACTCAGAAGTACGTTCCAGGAGCCGTTATTAAACCCGCGCTTGCGATTGTAATCAGCGCAGTGGGCCTGAGATATGTGATCGGTTACTTCCTCTGAGTTTGTCCAATTCAAGTCAAGATCCCTTTCGCGTTATCCGCACAACTGAGTGCTTGCTGGATGGGATCCCGCCAATTGAACATGGCCTTTTCCGGATGACAAGGCACATTCCGCTATGATATCTTCCGCCGCGCGGGAATTCTCCGCTAGCTTTGTATAACATTAAATAGCAAGGTTTTTCGTAATTTGTACGGAGGCTCGGTGTCCAACTTGGCCTTCGCTACATGCAATAATTTCCGGGTCACAGCCCGGTGTTGGGAGGAATCATGAAGGCTGCCGGCCTTGTGGCGATCATTTTGCCGCTGGTTATATCCTTGTCAGGTTGCCTCTCACTGGTCCCAATGGCTCACAATCGACCCGTTGTTCCGCCCGCCCCAAGCTGCGCGCAGCCGTCCGCCAGCCGTCCTGGCCCCATAGACAAGGCACAAGAGCCGTTGACTTTGGAGCAATGCATTGAGACCGCGCGGGCAAATAACCCCTCTCTGGCCGCAGGGATCTGGGATGTGCAGACTACCCTTGCTCAGTGGAACATTGCGGCAGCCGAAAAATGGCCAAATGTCCGCGGCACGGCAAGCTATAACAGCTACCTGCAGAATCAACGGCTTGTACCGGTCCGTAAGAACAATGATCCCGGCATGTTCAGCACGAGCCTCTTTGCCGGCGATATAATTCTGAGGATGCCGCTCTTTACCGGAGGGCGCATCACGAACGAGATCAATGCCGCGGCTCTCCTGAGCCAGGCAGCCGAACACCGCCTTGCCCGCACCTGGGAAGAGCTGGTTTTCAATGTTTCCAGCACGTTTTATACGATTCTGGGCCAGCGGCCGCTGATTGAGTCTTTGCAGTTTTCCACGAAAGTGTTGAACAAGCAGCGCCAGCGGGTCCTTGACATGATGAGGGTGGGCAACCGCTAAGGTGGACGTGTTACCACTGAGGTCAGCTTTCAGACCTGATCAGCGTCTGGTGCGCGAGCAGACTGTCTCGGAATACAACGTCGTGTGCTCGGTACACTTATGGGCATTGGAGACGGCAGCCGACCCGTCGCTGTTCGGGGCAACCTGAGTCTGAACCAATGTGTGCCGGATCTTCACGGAGCCATTGCTATGGCTTATGCCGAGCGCGGGGATTATCGGGCGGCAAGGGCATCTCTGGACGCTCAATGGCCCGGTGAGCGCGGCCCGTGGGGCATGATGGCCGACATTGTCGCTGGCAGGGAGCTATGGGACACGAGTTGCCGTCGGGCATCACTGATAGCGGTGCAGTCTTTCATAAACAGGTTTATAGCCAGCAATCCTCAATTTGAACCACCCTTCCAGGCTCGGGAGTCAATAAGAATTTCAATTCTCCCGGAGTATCAGCGCTCTCTACCGGTCGGAAACATCGGGGTCGTGGCTGATTATCCACTCTTTGACGGCGGCAGGATAACCGCGCAGATCCGCGAACAAGAGGCCAGGCTCGCGTCTGCCCAGGCGAATTTGCGGAAGCTGGAGCTTCAGATACGGCTGGACGTGGAGACAGCGCTCCTTAATGTCACGTCTTCCGCGGCAACAGCCGTTCAATCCACTCAGAAGGCTATTGAACAATCGAAAGAAGCTTCCGGATCGAGAGCGAGAAGTATGACCTAGGCAAAGGTCCATAACTGACGTGCTCGATGCACAGGCAGCCATGCTCGATACACAGACAAATTATTATCGAGCCCTGGCTGAATACAACATTGCGCTTGCCCAGTTGGGGCTGGCTACCGGCGAGAAAAGATAACAAAAAATATTCGGCGGCTGTCACGTTGATGTCTTAAACAAAGAGTTCAGACAACTTAGACTACACACTTGGCGTGGCCGCCCAAACTTCGAGAAGTTACACATTCATCCGCGGGTTTTCTCTTTCTCAAGCTGTATAATAAGTGTGCGATCAGTGACCTCTCTCTCTAAACGGCCTGAAAACCTTACTACAAGCGGAATTCACCAAATAGCCTGTTGTCGATTGACAAAAGTCGCTGCCATTAACGCAGGCCCGGAGGATTCATTTATGAAACGTTGGATATTCATCTGTGTTGGTCTAGTTGTTATGTCCTTTGCTGCTTGGGGAATTTTAAGAAGTCCGACTCCACAGTGCTGGGCAAAAGAAAACAGATCAAACCTAATCCTCTCGTGGTCACCCAGAACGGTTGAGTTCGGCCGATATTTCCAACACTATGAACTGACCGGCTCCGTTGAGGCTACGAGGTGGCTCGCTAGCGTCTCCAGCAGAAGGCCCTGTCTGTAACTGCAACCTGAGAGAAGGCGACCCCGTGAAAGAAGGTGAGAGAGTCTTAGCATCGGAAGAAAAAAGGCCACGGAAGCGTTATTGTTGTCTGCCAAACAAGATGTGAAAACCGAAAAAGAAGAGTTGGCGCGAATTGAACAGTTAGTGGAAAGCGGGGCGATTCCCAAGGATCAATTGGATCTGGCCCGGACAAAATTTCAACGTGCGATCGCTCAGCGAGAAAAAGTCAAAGAAACTTCAGATGATTACGAGGTAATAGCTCCTTGGGACGGCATAATCTCCAAAGTTATGGTTTCGGACGGAAACTATGTCGTTCCGAAAACCGTAATGGTTGAGATTTTTGACCCCAAATCTTTGGTTGTTCGGTCGGCTGTGCCTGAAGCCCAAAGCCAGGAACTCCGGTTGGGCATGGAAGTGGCCGTGAAACTGGATGCGTACAATGGCAAAACGTTTCGCGGAAAGATCTCTCGCATTTATCCCGAGTTGGACCGACGAACGAGACCCGCACCGCTGAGTGGAAGTCGTGGACGCTGTTGATCTAGTTCCAGGCATGTTCGCCAGGCTGAACCTGATCTTGAAATCCGAAAAGGACACGATAGCGGTTCCCTCTGAAGCAGTCATTGTCACCCCAAAGGGGTTGCGCGTGGCTTATGTGATCGAGGATGGAAGGCCCAGCAACGCAAGCTTACAACAGGCATCGAAGGGGCGGCAAAATACAGATCCTTTCCGGTATCAAGGCAGGAGATCAGATCGTTGTCGCTGGCAATGAGAAACTGAAAGACGGCGTGAGGTACGACTTCCAGGGGCTGAAAAAAGGCGAAACCGAAACCTCAAGAAGGCAAAGATAAGGGAGACGCAAAACGATGAAGATAACCGAATCGGCTGTCAAACGCCGTATAGCCACCAGTGTAATTGTGATCGCCCTTGTGGTTCTCGCGTGTATGGCCTGTGGAACTCCCTGTGAACTTTGTGCCCAATATCACATATCCATTGATTCGATTGTACATCTCATGGCCCGGCGCAACCCCCGAAGAGATTGATAAAGACTTGGCCGATCCCAATAGAACGCCAGTTGGCAGCCGTCGACGGCCTGGACTATTTGGAATCCTCGTCCATTGAAGGGCTGTACACCGCTTTGGTGAATTTCAAGTACGCGTGGATGTAAACGTGGTGTACCAGGATTGCCTGGCCGCGATGGCGAGGGCTTCCAAGAACCTGCCCAAAGATATTGAAGCACCATTCATGATCAAGGCCGACCCTTCTCAATTCCCGTGGTTCAGCTCACCATCAGCTCGGATCAGTTGGATCTTGTCAAACTGCGAACCTGGACCGAAGACTGGCTTCAGGATCGACTTATGGCGTGTCAGGCGTTGCTGGGACAGATATCGTAGGAGGTCTCAAGAGGGAAATACGAGTAAATCTGGACGGAAACGCACTCGAAAAACACCAGTTGTCTCTTCCAGGGGTAGTCAAGAAACTCCGCGACGAGAATGTCGAGCAATTCGGTGGGCGGGTCAATGTCGGACCTCGTGAATTCATCGCCAGGACTACGGCGAATATCGCTCCCTGGAAGAAATCAGATCTGTCATCCTGGCTCGAAAAGACGAGGCGAAGGTCTATGTGCGTGACGTAGCCAAGGTCGAGGACGCAAATGAGGAAGTCCGCGTAATCACACGGCTTGGATGGCAAACCCTGCGTCAAGTTAAGCGTGCTCAAGCAAGCGGATGCCAACACTGTCGAGGTTGCTAAGGCCGTCAATCGAAGAATCCAGGAGTTACAACCATCGGTTCCGGCAGGCATCAAATTGGGGATGGTTGAGAATCAGGCTGATTATATTGAATCGGCTATCGCCGGAGTTCGTAATGCAGCCATTGAGGGCGCTATCCTCGTTATTCTCATCATTTATCTCTTCTTGGGCAGTTGGCGTCAGGTTCTAGTAATGTTCGTGGCATTGCCCGTCACGATGATTGTCAATTTCGGTTTTATGAAACTTGCGGTTCTCGCTCAATCTTTTTTCTCTAGGGGGCTGGTCGTCGCTATCAGTGTAGTGCTCGACAACTCCATAGTGGTGATTGAGAACATAACTCGTTTGAAACACAAGAGTCCGGATGTAGCCACAGGTGAACTAGCTATTTCCGCTACAGCCGAGGTTGGACCGGCAATTGTAGCTGCCACCCTTTCCTTCATGGCTATTTTTGTCCCGTTCTCGCTGATTCCAGGACTCACCAGCCTATTATTTAGAGAGCTAATCCTGATTATTGCGGGCGTGGTCCTTATAAGCCTGGCGACTGCGATACGCTGACACCCATGCTCACAGCGTGCTTCTGGGTGTCGAAAAGAGATCGAAACGGAAGATACTCGTTTCCAGCGCTTGTTTACGCGATTTACAGGTGAGTATGCCGCCTTTCTGAGCCGTGCACTGAACCGCCGTTGGACGGTTGTCGCTGTGTCCATCTTGTTCTTGATCGGTGCAGTCGTTACCGTTCAGAAACTTGGCAGTGAGTTTCTCCCGCAGATGGACGACGGGAGAGTCATGGTCAAAGTGCGTCTGCCCACCGGAGCCTCGTATGGCAAACCAGCGAAGCACTTCGTCGGATTGAAGCCCTTATTGCTGACGATCCGCTTATAGAATCTTACTTTACGCTCGTCGGAGGAAAGGTGTGGGGAATATACACTTACCTTATCGCCAATGAAGGAGAAATCAACATACAACTTATCCCGCAGGAACAAGCGAAAGCTGAGCACCAAGGCGTATATGAACCGGCTGAGACCCTCTGTTGCCAAGATTTCCATCCCGGGCGGTATTGCCATGGTGATAATACCCCAAGTCAAAGGGATCAGAAGACTGGGGATGCTGACATTGAGGTCAAGATAAAGGGCGAAGAGATCCCCAAGCTATTTGAGCTGGCTCAGGGAACTGCAGCGGCAATGAACAGGTTGGCGCATTTTACAAACGTTTACGTCTCTTTGGACATGACCAAACCAGAGTATCAGGTTCAGGTGGATCGCCAAGCTTGCAGCAGATTTAGGCGTGTCAATTGCCGACGTAGCCACTACCCTGAGGTCACTGCTAACCGGCGCGGTGGCTACTCGATACAGGGACGGTGACAGGTACTATAACATCCGAGTAATTATTCCTGAAAAAGAGGTCACTTCCAAGCAAGATGTTGAAAGGCTGATTCTGGAATGCGCTCAGGGAGGCTATTTGAGGGTCAAAGATGTGGCCAAAGTAAACCAGGCGGTTGGCCCGGTCGAGATTGATCGAGAGGACCAGATTAAACAAGTGATTGTGCGTGGAGACGCTGCTGGGGTGAGCGTAGGACAGGCTCTTTCAGAACTCCAGGCAGAGATCCAAAAATTGGAGCTTCCGGTAGGCTATGAGTTCCGTTACGGTGGGCAAGCCCAAATGATGGCGGAATTGAAGAATGTTGCATTAGGGGTCCTCGCCTTTGCATTGTTTTTTTCCTTTGTTGTCCTCGCCGTGCAGTTTAACAGTCTTAAGCTTCCGATCCTTATTTTGGGATGTGTCCCCTTTTGTATGGCCGGTCTTGTGTTCGCGTTTTTCCTTACCGGGCTTCCGATTGGAGCCACTGTGCTCATTGGCGCCCTGGTAGTGGTGGCAGCGACCGTTACTGAAGGGGTGCTGCTCATGACCTTTGCCGAAGAGCTGCGTACCCGCGACCAACTCTCTGCTTTCGATGCGGTCATTGCTGCTGCAAAGATCCGGTTGCGTCCTCGCCTGATGACAACACTTCCCATCATCATGGGTCTCATTCCACTCGCCCTCAACTTTGAGGAGGGCGGCGACATGCTCCAACCTATGGCGGTGGGAGCTATAGGCGGCCTCATCATGTTGATCCCGGTTGCACTATTTTTGATGCCCTGCATCTACGTGATTTTTACGCGTGAACGACTCGGAGTGAATTCTCAGTCAAGCTGAAGGGATCAGATGGCCGTACAGAACGTCACGCGGTTTCGGTGTCCGTATGGAGACTCGGAATAGCAATCTCCCCGAAACAGAGGAGGCTCCTAAGATATGTGAGCCGGGCGAAAAAACGCATGACAAGTTCATCATGTATCTCACCTTTCATTGCGTACCCCTTTCGATCCACGTTCATGCAATGAGCATTGTTTTTATCTTCGTTCCTACACGAGATTCTGGGCAGTCGTGACATGTGGGGCAGAAAACCTTAAAAGGAGCGCAAATTCATGAATGCAGTATTAGCCAACTTGATGCGCAAAGGATGGAAATGGGCTCTCATTGCCGTGGCGCTCGGTCTAATTGTCTACAAGGTCCGGTTTGGTCCGGTACCCGTAGCCACCCAGCCGGTTGCAGTCGGTGAAGTTGTAGCCGAGGTAATGGGCACAGGAACACTTGAGGCTCACTACCAGGCGACGGTAAGCGCAAAGATCCAAGGGCTCATCCTGGAACTCCTCGTGGATCAGAATGATTGGGTTAAGCTTGGCCAGCCTTTGGCGAGACTTGACGACTCTGATCTCAAAAGGGAAGTGACCACACAGGAAGCTGTACTGGACGCCGCGGGGGCAACAGTGGAACGAACCATCGCGGATGAAGCAAGGGCCAAGGCGTTACTTGAGCAAGCCCGTCTAGACTATAACCGCTACTCGGGGCTATTGGGCTCCAAAAGCATTTCTCAGGAGCAGATGGACAAGACCTCACAGAATCTGGCTGTGGCCGAGGCAGAACTGTCTCGGGCGTCGGCAGCTATTGCTGAGGCGCGTCGTCAGCAAGTAGCGGCAAGAGAGCGGCTCCATTTTCAACAAGCCCGGTTGGCCGACACCCGAATTACCGCTCCTTTTGATGGCTTGCTTATTAGGCGAGACCGTGAAGTGGGAGACATTGTGGTTCCAGGGGCCTCCATTTTTCTATTGGTATCGGTAAAGGAAATGTGGATCTCCGCATGGGTCGATGAGTCCGCAATGGACGGCCTAGCTCCAGGGCAACCGGCAAGGATTGTATTCCGGTCCAAGCCGCAGCCATGAATATCGCGGCAAGGTTACTCGTTTAGGTCAAGAAGTGGACCGCGAGACTCGTGAGTTTCGAGTAGATGTCGGAGTGGATAGCCTTCCCAAGAATTGGGGCGTGGGCCAACGCGCCGAAGTTTACATGGAGACCGACAGGAAGTCTGGCGCCACAAATGTTCCCTTGCAGGCAGTCGTGTGGAGGAAACGCAAAGCAGGTGTATACGTTGCCGACAGTGGACGAGCCCACTGGAGAGGGGTGTCCCTGGGCTTGCGAGGGCTCGACAAGGTGGAGATCAACCAAGGGCTCTCAAAAGATGAGAAGGTGATCGCCGGGCCCGACCCTTCCCATCTGACCGACGGGCAGAGGGTGTACGCTCAATGAACCTTGCCCTGAGAGACATTCGTCACAACCTTTCTCGATTTTCACTGACAGCGGTGGGGATTGGTATGCTCCTCATGATCGTCATGGGAATGGGAGGAATATATAGAGGTTTGACAGAAGAAGCCACGCTGTTGGTTGACAGGATCGGAGGCGATCTCTGGGTTGTGCAACATGGAACCAGAGGTCCTTTTGCAGAGATTTCGCGTATCCCCAGAAACCTTGAAGAGAGATTGCTGGCTGTCCCGGGAGTCAAGAGCGCTCATGCATTCGTCACTTATGTCGTTCAGCGGGAACATCTCAAGAAGCCTTTGAGAATGCAGATTCAAGGACTCTCGTGGCCGGCAGACAAAGGTGAGTGGCTTCCTATCGTATCGGGACGTAGCCTTGGGGCAGCCCATTATGAAATGATCGCCGATAAGATCCTGGGCCTACAACTTGGCGAGAAAGTTTCCCTTGGAAAGGATGTCTACACTGTGGTGGGCATTACGAGTAAGATGTCCAGCATGGCAGGAGACGGACTCGCTTTTTTCAGTCTCCTGGATTCCATGGCCATCCAATTCGATTACTCAGGCGAGGCGATTCGACTGGAGCGAAAGGCTCGTCTGTCTAGACTCTCCCGTCAGGACATTGGTAACACACAGCCCTCATTGCTCCAAAGAGTTCAACTTCCCTCGGCCAATCTCCCGGCCATTGCCCCTCCTGCGGTGAGTGCCGTTCTCCTGCAGTTGAAGCCGGGAACCGATCCCGCTTCAGTCATGGCAACCCTTTCAGGCTGGACGGATGTCACAGTATTCACGAAGGAACAGCAAAGGGAATTGCTTCTCAAAGGGGTCGTTGACCGGGCCCGCCGCCAGCTCGGCCTTTTTCGGGCGCTTCTCATAATAATCTCTGCCATCATCATGGCTCTCATTCTGTACACACTTACTCTTGAGAAACTCCATGATATAGCCATGCTCAAACTGATTGGCGCGCGGAATTCAGTGATACTCGGTCTCATCCTTCAGCAGGCCCTTCTCCTGGGCCTACTGGGATACGTCGTAGCCTTTTATGCCGGAAAATGGCTTTTCCCCTTGTTTCCAAGGCGAGTTCTCATTACTTCGGAGGACTTGCTGTCCCTAGCACTGATCGTGCTGGGAATCTCTGTATTGTCCTCTGTTCTGGGCATATGGAAGGCCATGCGGGTTGAACCGAACGAGGTGGTGTCATGAGCGATTCGCCCCACGCCATTGAGTTGGAGGGACTCACCAAGATTTATGGCAGCGGTGACGTGGCAGTGGCGGCGATCCGAGACGTCTCGTTCAATCTTTCCGGCGGAGAAGTGGTTGCACTGTTGGGCCCAAGCGGAGCCGGAAAATCTACTTTGCTCACTATCGTCGGCCTCATAAATACCCCTACCTCGGGAAAAGTCACCATTGGCCACGATCTTGTTATGGACGGTCCAGCGGCAAAGCTGAATTTACGATCGTACCGTCGCAGATTTATTGGCTATGTTTTACAGAAAGCGAACTTAATCCCATTTCTTACGGGGTTGGAAAATGTGCAGCTCGCCTTGGAGATCAATGACGTTTCAGGGCGACCTGCCCGTCATCGAGCCATGGACTTATTGGAGTACCTCGGCGTTGGACATCGGGCAAAGAATTTGCCCTTCATGCTCTCTGGTGGGGAACAGCAACGGGTAGCCGTGGCCCGAGCGCTTGCCAACAAACCCCGCCTTGTGCTCGCAGATGAGCCTACAGCAGCGCTGGACAGTGTCCGAGGTCGTCAAGTCATGGAACTCTTTCGCACAGTGGCGCACGAGCAGGGCACTACAGTCCTCGTGGCCACACACGACCATCGTTCCCTGGATGTTTTCGACCGCATTCTGGAAATGGAGGACGGAACGCTGAAGTCCAACCACAAAAAGGACCCAAAAGAAAATTGATATATGCAGAATGGACGGCCTCATCATGTTGATCCCTGTCGCGCTGTTTCTGATGCCTTGTATCTACGTGATTTTCACGTGTGAGCAAGCCAGGGTACGATCATAAACAAACCGTACGGCTCCAGCTTCCCAAAGCATTTTACACCCTGTCAAAAACTCTGACATGCTTTAAGTGCGGCCACTTGGCCCAAGCTTACGTCCACACACTTTACACCGTAATTATCATTGGTTAATGCAAGAGCCTTCCCCTTCCGTTTTGGTACGCAACTTGCTTCCCGTTCTTGACATTTTCGCTATGGGAAACCGCCACCATTGGATGAGGCGGTACAGAAAACAAACAACCCCGAGATGTAAATTGATGGAGATCGGCATAGGAGGGAAAATGTTCATGAGAAAGATTTTGGCACTAACTTTTATTATCGGTTTCGCGTTGGCCGCTATGGCGGTACCCGCGTCTCATGCACAAGACACGACTAGTAAAGCGCTCAGGGTGAATGGTGCTGTAATGGGAAGCCATGAAGTGCACATGTGGGCCGAGGCTTTCATGCAGGCTAACCCGGACGTTCGCATCGTAGTGACAGGCTCCAGCGCGGGAAAAGGATTTAACGATCTTCTTGAAGGCAACGCAGATGTGGCTATGGCAAGCCGCGTCATCTCGCCGGACGAGCAGAAGAAGGCCGCTGCAAAAGGCCTCAAACTTGAAAACAAACTAATCGGGTACTCGGGCATGGCTGTGATGACCAGTTCGAAAAATCCGATCAATGAACTCACCCTGGATCAGCTCCGCCGTATATTCACCGGTGAATATACCAACTGGAAACAGGCGGGAGGCCCTGATGCTCCGATCAGGTCTCTCACGCGGCGAATTCCGGAGTCCGGCGGCGCGGTGTTCTTCATGCAAGAGGTTCTTCATAATCAGCCATACGGTGCCGCTACAGTGATGGCAGACAGTTGGACCGCCATTGTTAAAGTATGCACAACGGCGAACGACTTGCCGATCGGGATCGGTCCTGCCTTGGGTGATAAAGGAGCGATCAAAGTGCTGGGCATAAAACAAGACGAAAACACCCCGGCTGTCGTGCCGTCTGCAGAGACCCTGAAGGAGAAGTCTTACCCGATAATTAACTCGATCCGCCTCTACTGGAACAGTCAAACTCAGGACGATCGCATCAAGAAGTTCGTCGACTTTTGCGCTAGCAAGGGGCTACAGAGTAAACAGCCGGTGACGGAGTCAAAGCAGCAAAAGTCTTGAGGTTAAACATTTTCTTGACCGTAGGACAATTTCCGGAGTGAAGCTCCCTGAGAGGCGCGCGAGGAATCGCTGCTTCAATTACTTTGCTGATGGAAAGCGCACGATCGGAAAGGATTGTCATATAGCAGTTGCCAAAGATAATGTCCCTTTAGCCATCCGACGCACAGAATTCGGAAGGTTCAGCGTGACGTGTTTTGTCGTCATTCCCGCGTAGGCGGTCCCACAAGGCGCGGGACAGACTGGACCCCGGATCGGAGTCCGGGGTGACGGTCTTATTCCCGCAAATCCGACAAGAATTTTGACATTTGTTATAAGGCGGTTACTTGCTCCCGGCCTGTGATGAGACCCTTATTCAGCCCCTTGCGACTTCAAGAACTCCACCACGTCCCGGTACCCGGCGGAGGAAGCCCACATTAAGGCCGTCCAGCCGTTCCTGTCTTTCGCGTGCACATCAGCTTTGGCTTTTAAGAGCTGCTTCACCACATCCAAGTGGCCTTCGGATGAAGCAATAATCAACGCGGTGGCCCCGTATTGGTCTTTTGCTTCGGTCTCCGCCCCGGATTCCAAGAGATGCTTGGCCACCTTTGAGTAGCCTCGGCGACAAGCCCTCATCAGAGCATTCCAACCGTAATCGTCCTTTGCATTGACGTCAGCCCCTTTGTTCAGAAGCAGTTTCACCTCATCCTCAAACCCTCTTCGAGAAGCCTTCATCAAGGCGGAAGCACCATATTGATCCCTCGCCTCAAGTTCTGCCCCCTTCTCGATCAGCATTCCTGCTATGTTGTTGTGCCCCGAGGCCGCGGCCCACATCAGCGGTGTCCAACCGTTCTTGTCCTTGACTTGAACGTCAGCCCCCGCTTCCAACAGCTCCTTAACCACTTTCGAGTGACCTTCACGGCAGGCCGAAATCAAAGCGGTCCAACCGTCGGGATCTTTGGCGTTGACTTCAGCCCCGCACGCCAATAGTTCTCGAACGTTTTCCACATTGCCTACCTTGGCCGCGTGTATGATCTTGTTTTCCATCGGCGCTCCACAATGGGGACACGCTTCAGCAAAACTGGAAACCTTTTCTGAGCATTCATAACATGTGGTCAAAGCCATGGTTCTACCTCCAGATATTCTAGCCGCGTTTTCTCGAGGGCCAAATCCTTGCTTGGCCTAACAAGCCTCCTATCGCATTGCATGCTTTTCCATCAGCTCTATAATATCTTTATTACGTATGGACTGCGCCCACATTGCGGCTGTCCACCCGTTCTTATCCCGCGTTCGCAGATTAGGGTTCTTTTCGAGAAGGAGCCTCACTATTTCTCGGCGTCCCTCGCTTGCAGCCAAGATCAGCGCGGTTTGACCGTCTTTGTCTATTTCGTCTACATCGGCTCCTTTGGCTAATAGCAGCCTCACCACTTTAGTGTGACCGCCTCGCGCTGCTCTCATCAAAGCAGTGGACCCGGCCTTGTCCGCCGCGTTGACCTCGGCGCCTTTGTTTAGAAGGATTTGCACGGTTTCCGGGTAGCCGCGACGGCAGGCTTTCATCAGAGCCGTGGCTCCATGCCGATCACGGGCATTAAGATCAGCCCCTCGACTGACGAGTAGCTCCACCACATCCACATGACCCAGGGACGCTGCCCATGTAAGTGGCGCCCATCCATTGGCGTCGGTCACGTTCACACTGGTTCCTGCGTCCAGGAGCACTTTGACAACCTCCGCATGTCCTTCACGGCAAGCCAGGATTAGAGCAGGCCAACCCTCCTCGTCTTTGGCCTCCATATCCGCTCCTTTGGCCAGGAGCAGCTTCACCAGCTCAGCATGATTCATGAGAGCAGCGCGCATTAGCGCTGTAACGCCGGCCTCATTACGGGCGTTGACGTCGGCGCCATTATCCAACAGAAGAGTGACTACATCAGAGCGGCCGTTGGCCGCGGCCCATCGTACAGCCCGGGGCTCGGGAGCAGCCCCTTTTCTTAAGAGTAGCTCCACGACTTTGGCTCGGCCTTCCCGAGCAGCCTTGAGCAGAGCACTTTCACCAGTCTCGTCCTTGCCATCAAGTTGGGCGCCATGCTCCAGAAGCACTTCTGCGAACTCGAGATGGCCCCGTCCGCAAGCTTCCATTAATGGCGTTCGACCAAGTTCATTAGTAGAATTCACGTCCACACCGTACTGAATAAGAAGTCGAGCCACCTCAGGATACCCTTGTGACGCAGCCCAATTCAGCGCTGTGCTCCCCCCTTCTCTCCGGGCGTTGACGTCGGCTCCGGCATCTAAGAGTTTTCTCATTATTTCCGCGTTCCCGGTCGATACGGCCCACATGAGCGCGGTTGTCCCACCTTGATCTGCGACTTTCAAATCCGCACCTTTGCTCAGAAGCAATTCCACCATCTCGATCCGGCCCATTTCGGCGGCTTTCATGAGTGCTGTCGCGCCCATTTTGTCGCCGACATTCACATCGGATCCCCTATCTACCAGTTGCTGCAATGAGCTCAAATCGCCAGACTCTACCACGTGTATCAATTTGCTTTGCATGGGAGCTCCACAGTGCGGACAGGCTCTCGCCAGACTGGAGACTTTGCCATCACATTCGTAACAAGTCATTAAAGCCATCGACATTCACCTCCGGTGGAATCGTAAGCAGAAGGTTCGACCCGGTCCTGACATTTGCGAGAATCCGTTTTCTCATAACCGTTTATCGCTAGTCACTTTGCCTTCAGTCTCACGCATGGATCATTGCGTCCTTTGTGACGGAATCCGGGATACAGCTCGTTCGGCCAGATTCCTATTTGCTGCACAAGAGCCGAATAACTCGATGAATAGATTGAGCAAGTGCTGTGCCAACACAAGAATTCCAGGCTGCGCCAGTCAATTACTTGAAATTTTAATAGATTATCAGCAGGTTGGACAATGCTCGTCCCGTCTTTAGGAGGCAGGCTGTAACAGTTTTTTACAGATTGTAAAGGGAAGACTCCAGCAGAACTGGTGTAATATTTCAGTCTAAGCTTTGCGCTTGGCTCAACCTGAGTGGGGTGGGCCGTGCCCGCGATGTTATGCATTCCCGTGGCGGGTACGGCCCGCCCTACGGGTGTAATACCAACTCCTCAGACGTGGAACATAGGGATGGAGAATCACGGACCCGCCTGCGCAGGTCCGTTGCACCCAAAACTGCAAGACATTGAAGTTGTTGGGTGCCACTGACCTGGGAACCAGGTCAGTGCGGAAAGGGACACGCAGTCGCTCTAATATTGTTGAAAGAGAATTGGTGTAAACCCATTATGGATACACCGCACTAGTATTCCGCGCCACGAGCTTTCAGCAGTTTCACCACGTCCGCGTGACCTGCGGAAAAAGCCCAAAGCCATGCAGTCCACCCGTTTTTATCGCGGGCGTGCACATTCGCCCCGCAATCCAGAAGTTCTTTGACCGTGTTCAAGTGGCCTTCAGACGCACCGATTATAAGAGCAGTAGCCCCTCGTTCATCCGGCTCCTCGCAGTCGGCTCCGCTGTCCAAAAGCAATCTCGCCACGTTTGCATACCCTCTTCGTGCCGCCCTCATCAGGGCTGTGCGCCCCATTCCATCTTTTGCATTAACATCGGCGCCGCTGCTGATAAGAATCTTTACCACTTCGGGAAAATTCCTCCGGGCTGCTTTCATCAACGAGGTTGCCCCGTATTGGTCCCTGATTTCGAGGCTGGCTCCCTTTTCAATACACAGTTTCACTATGTCCTCATGCCCCAACGATGAAGCCCACAGTAAGGCACACCAACCATAGTTGTCCCTGGTGTTGACGTCAGCCCCTTTATTTAAAAGCACACTTGCCACTTCCAAATGGCCTTTCAAGGAGGCCTTCATGAGCGCGGTCAGACCATCCCGTCCCTTGGCGTTTACATCAACCCCGGCAGCCAACAGGCGTTGAACCTCATCTCGATCGCCTGACTCGGCTGCTGCGAACAATTGATCTTGCATGGTTTCCTCCTTCATCGCTGTCACACGTAAGAGCGCAAGCAACGTGGCTCTAATATGTTGTGCATTTCCTATGCCAATGCGCTTTCAAATCCATAGCATTTCATCACAGCAGTTTGGGCGGTTTAGGACAAATCTCCTAGGCTGCGAACGGCAGAGCCTCATCGCACCCCGGAGACTTGCTCTAAACCGCCATCAGTCCCGCCAACGGTGGGATCACTTATTTGATGGCGCTTGGAAATGTGCAATTACTCCAGCGTTTCGTCGCAAAATAGCCAAACACATTCAAAGCTCGAATCAAGCGAAAAAAGTGCCTCCACGGCGCGGTGATCTGCTATACTGATAAGAGAATAGTTGTCAATTGAACGCTGGATAACACGACTTTGGACGGTTGCGGGCTTCACTTGGTGAAAGCTCTTTAATCGTGTGCAGGGGGAGGTGATTCAATTGAATAAGAACTGGCGGTTCCTCTCTTTCCGCTGGTGGGTTGTCCATTTTGTCGGATTCAGTATCGTTTATGCTGCCGGTCGTCTGGCATCAAGAATGTTGGCGGGGTGATAATTATGCTTAAGCACCTTATGTATCCCAAAGTAGGCTTTTGGGCACTGCATGCCGTGGCCGTAACGCTTTTGTTCCTCTTGGGCTATTCTGTTCATTTTCATTGAGGGAAGTCATGACTGCACAGCGTTGGCAACTGTGGATTGCCTTGATAGGGATCAGTCTCGGCGCGTTCATGCTCCACTACAGGATTCACCCACCCGCAGCCCTCACCTACTTTTGGCCTTCTTTGTTTGCGGGGGTTGACGTGGTGTTGGTCAGCCTTCTTTTTTTGTTCAGGAGCACTGCCGTGTGGGGATTGTTGTTAAACAGCTTCCTGGCGTTCATCGGTATCATTATGATGACCGACTTTACCATCTTCTCTACATTTGCGGGATTTTATAAAGCTAGTCCGACACAACAGCCTCTGGCATGGCTGCTGGAATCCATGTTTCCCGACAATTGTGTACTCTTTGCCGACTTTATGGTGGGGCTCGCATTGTATAAAATTACCATGTCTGCGCCTAAGAGTGAGTCCTGACGCGCAGCGTTTCTGGGGAAGCGTCCATATTGTAGCGAAATACTGCGGCAATCGCGGCTGAAAATTGGAGTCTATCCCTCTGTCAACGCACTCTAGGTGGGCTCAATTCCGAGCCGTTTGATCTTTCTCCAGAGGGTCGTCTTGTCGATACCCAGTTCAGCGGCTGTGGCTATTTTCCTGCCCTCGTTTCTCCCCAACGCTTCTCTGATGACCCGAGCTTCGATTTCTGCGAGGGTCAAACCTGTTGGCAGGCCGTCCGCCGTCTCGCCGGCGTCCCGCAATGGCGGGGGGAGATGTCGGAGTCCGATCAAGCCTCCGTGGCAGAGTATGAACGCGTGCTCTATGGAGTTCTCCAGCTCTCTGATATTGCCTGGCCAATCGTAGTGCATGAACGAAGCCAGAGCTTCTCGTGAAAGGCCGGTTATGTCTTTGCCTTTTAGGCGGTTCAGGCGATCCACAAAGTGCTGCGCAAGAAGAGGTATATCCTCTTTCCGCTCTCTAAGTGGCGGCAGCGAAAGCTTGAAAACCTGAATCCTGTAGTACAAGTCTTCGCGAAACGTTCCTTCTTGAAGCATGGCCTTGACATCTTTATTCGTAGCTGCAAGCACCCTTACGTCGGCAGTCTGAGTCTGAGTGCCTCCCAAAGGTTGAAAACTTTTGTCCTGGAGTACCCGCAGGAGGCGGACCTGAAGGGCCGGACTGACATCGCCTATTTCATCCAGAAAGATAGTCCCTCCGTCGGCTTGAGCAAACCGACCGGGCTTGTCACGGGTGGCTCCGGTGAAGGCCCCGGCTTTGTACCCGAACAGTTCCGATTCCAGGAGCGTGTCAGGAATGGCCCCGCAATTTACGATCACCAGGGGCTTGACCCGCCGGCTTGACAAATTGTGGATTGCTTTTGCCATCAGCTCCTTGCCGGTGCCGCTATCACCCTCAATTAGAATCGTGCTGTCGCTCAGAGCAACGTCGGGCAATATGCTGAATATCTCTTGCATCCTTTGATTTCGCGAGATGATGTCCTCGAAGGTGAAAGATTTTTCCACTTCTCTTCGAAGGGCCTCTACCAGAGTGAGGTCGCGAAAAGTTTCCACTCCTCCAAGCACTCTTCGTCCCTCGTCCATTAGCACGGCAGTGCTGATGCTGATTGGGACGCGCTGGCCGTTTGCCCGCACAATGAAAACCGCGTGATTTACAACTGGCTTGCCCGTAAGAATGGTTCGTTTCAAGGCACAATCCGCTTCGCATATCTCTGCTCGGAACACCTCACAGCATGGCTTCCCGAGGGCCTCGTGGGCAGGAACTCCGGTAATCTCCTGTGCGGCCCGATTGAAAGAGGTAATGATGAACTTATCGTCAACGGTGAAGACTCCATCGGCGACGGAGCTGAGAATCATTTTCATTTCAGCGGAAGTAAGGTCTTTTTCCGATTTCATGTTAAACCCAGCGACCCAATCATTCTGCACATTGCAAATATCATATCCGTCTCTGGTGCATTTTGCAACTTATCTCGTCTTGCAAGCCCCGACAGCGAATCCGCAATTTGATGTTAAATTAAGCATATGGCTTCATAGAGCAATATGGCACGAAATATGTAAGGCACCTTGTAGGTGGAAGAATGAAACTCGCCGTTCCCGAACATCAGGGCCGGATAGCCCCTGTATTTGATTGTTGCAAGCGATTGATGATCGTCATGCAACTCCCTCGGGAAGATGAGCTGCTCCAAAACGAGAACTGGGCAGCGATTCCCAGGGTGTTGCGAGCTGCTCGGTTGATAGAACTCAAAGTGGAGTTGCTGGTTTGCGGCGGCATCAGTTGTTGGATGGAAGATCAGATTCGCCGGCACGGAATACCAATGATTCCATGGGTTGCAGGAGATGTGTGGGAGGTTTTGGCCGCCCTGAGGCAGGGACGAATTCTCGATCCACAGTATGCCATGCCGGGGCGAGCAGGATGCACACGACGTCGCCGCGGCCAGGGATGCGGAAGATCGAATCACTCACAGGAACTGTTTCAAAAGGAGCTTAGGAATGCCTAGATATGATCGAACAGGACCAATGGGAGCCGGTCCCCGAACTGGATGGGGCTTAGGTCGATGCGGGGCCTATGCCGCCGGAGGGTTGCGTGCCCTGGGTGGCGTTTTCCGGGGAGTAGGCCAGGGCGGCTTCCCATGGGGCGGAGGCCGAGGACGGTGCTTTGGTGGCCAGGGCACGGGGTTGGGCTGGCGCCCTTTCGCTGGTGCAGCTTCTCAGTCGCCCTCAGAGGAGGCCGAAGCGCTCAAGGCTCAACTGGCGGCCGCAGAAGATGAGATAGCTGCCATGAAGGCTCGTCTGGAGGAATTGGCAAACAAGGGGTAAGCCCAATGACTCCGGGCGTCGGGACGTGGATCGTTGACCAGGCTGTTGGAATTAGCAAACGCCGACGATAGGTCAACGCATCCACGACCCTCGCACGAGAAGCCATGTAAACATTATTCTTAGACCCGCTTCAGAAATCGCTGGTTAAGAGCGGGAAAGGATTTAGCTCAAATGCCAAGACAAGATCAAACAGGGCCACCGGGCCGGGGGTCCGGATCAGGGAAAGGCATGGGAAGAGGCGGAGGTCGGGGCGGTGGTCGTCGGGCAGGTCCGGGCGGAGATTGCATTTGTCCAAACTGTGGGGAAAGGACTCCGCACCAGGCGGGAAGTCCCTGCTTCGACCAGAAATGCCCAAAGTGCGGAACCCTTATGGCACGGGAGTAGCCATGGCTCATCGTGAGCATGGATCCTCATCTATCATACGAAAGGTAAAGGCTATCCGGTAAATGTCACAAAACAATACGTGTTCACCCGAAAAATCTTGCGGAAGTTGTGATACGACCGACACGTGTGATTCGCACACTCAGCAAAGGCACATGGACGAGCGCCTCGAAGATAGATTGTCCTCGATCAAACATCGCCTGGTCGTCATGAGCGGCAAAGGAGGAGTGGGCAAATCCACGGTTGCGGCAAATCTTGCCGTGGCTCTTGCTGCCGAGGGTCATAGAGTGGGGATCCTCGACGGAGATGTCCATGGGCCGAACATACCCAAGATGTTGGGTCTGGAAGGGGCGAGCCCTCAGGGCGGCCCTGCGGGAATGCTTCCTCTGGAGGCGTCTGTGAACTTGAAAGTCATGTCAATGGCATTTCTTCTTCCGGACTCGGACACTCCCGTAGCCTGGCGAGGCCCAATGAAGCATACGTTATTCCAGCAGTTCCTTGCGGATGTCGATTGGGGCGAACTGGATTATCTCATCGTGGACCTTCCTCCGGGCACTGGGGACGAGCCCATGAGCATCGCGCAGATTCTTGGAAAACCCTTGTGGACAATCATTGTAACCACTCCCCAGGACGTGGCTCTTCTGGATTCACGAAAATCCGTGATGTTCGCAAAGAGCCTCGATATGAACGTATTGGGAATCATTGAAAACATGAGCGGGCTGATATGTCCGCACTGCGCGGGAGAAATTGACTTGTTCAAAACCGGGGGCGGTAAGAGAGCCTCAAAGGATCTTGAGGTTCCATTCCTCGGGGCCATACCCATTGACCCCAATGTTGTCCTTGCCGGAGACGCGGGAATCCCCGTAGCCAGTTTGGATTCCGGGTCGGAAATTTCCGAGATATTCCGGGAATTGGCCGTGAAAACTGACAGTGTTGTGAAAAACGGGAGTGTGCCGCTGCAGTTCGCTGCGGCTGATAATCTTAGCCAGACTGAAACAAAGAGGAGATCAACTCACATGCTTTCCAAAACTGTAGCTGTTCCATCAATGCATCCCGGAGGATTGGACGCCACGCGTTCAGGCCACTTCGGGCATTGCGATGTTTTTACTCTGATACACGTCGAGAACGGAGAAATCGGCGATATTTCGGTGGTGCACAATCCGCCTCACCAGCAGGGAGGATGTCAAGCCCCGGTAGATCTACTTCATCAGAGCCGTGCGGACGCTCTGATAGTGGGAGGCATCGGCATGAGGCCGCTCATGGGCTTTCGCCAGGCGGGAATCGATGTCTATTACGGCCCGGAAGGTGAAACAGTGGGAGCGGTTATTGAACATCTGCTTGAGGGCAGGCTGGCACTGATACAAGAAAATCAGGTTTGCGGCGGCGGCCAATTCTGAAAAAAGGCCACCGGACGGGAGGTTGACATGAAAATTGCGATAACAGCAATGGGAAAAGAGATTGATTCCCAGGTGGATCCCCGTTTCGGTCAGAGCACAGTACATCATAATATTCGACCAGAACGGCGCCATCCTCGAAGCGGTCGACAACTCGCAGAACCTCAATGCCATGAGGGGAGCAGGAATCCAGGCCGGCAAGGTCCTTTCAGACAAGAAGGTGGATGTGCTCTTGACCGGCCACTGCGGACCAAATGCGTTCACGACACTCAAAGCTGCGGGTATAAAGGTTGGCATCGAGCAGTCAGGCACGGTCAAAGACGCCCTGGACCGCTTCAATCGGAAGGAAGTGAAGTTTGCCGATCAGCCGAATGTGGAGGCTCACTGGTAGTCACGCTGCTCCCGAGATAGCCTCTGACGTGGGAACCATCACCCACACGGTTGGCTTGTTCCTCCCTCCTACCCGTACTGGTGGAAAAGACTGGAGAATGTCGCCTAATGCAACGTTTCTCTCCAGCCCTTTTCCCACGGCCAGAACGAACGGGAGCATTGGAGGTTATTGAGGCATGACAGACTTCCAATTCCTATCTGCGATTCCATGGAAGTCGGTACTGGAAGGCGCTCTATTAATTTTTCTTTTCATCGGGGGCTGGACATGGTTCCAGTTGAAATCTGACCCTGAGAGAGGGACCATTGATTCACCTGATGCCACCGCTTTTGTCCGCGGCAAGTGCGGAGACGCCATGAAGATCTCGCTCAACTTCTTCCAAGACCGGGTCGTTGAGTCAAAGTATTGGACGGACGGATGCAGAATGAGCAGCGCATGCGGTGCTGCCGCTGCCAAGCTGGCTCTTCACAAGACCGCCGAGGAAATAGCCGACATAGACCATGACGCTATCGAAAAAGAAGTGGGTGTATTGCCGGAAGAGGACCTGCACTGTGCAACCTTGGCTGCGGGGGTGCTCCAGGAGGCAATCAGGCTCTATCTAGTTGGAGACGGAACTAAATCGTCGCCTACCAGGAGGACAGTTCCCACGGAACTGCCTGACGACAGGCAATCCGGCTAATTCAGCCACATGAGTGTAATCATATGATCATAAGCATAGCCAGCGGAAAAGGAGGGACCGGCAAGACCACCGTGGCGACCAGCCTTGCCGCGGTTCTCGGTTCCAAAGCACAGTTGTTGGACTGTGACGTGGAAGAGCCCAATTGCCACATCCTCATGAAGCCGGTCCTGCAAACGTGCGAATCCATAACCATTCCGGTGCCGATTGTCGATATGGATAAATGCACCCTGTGCGGAAAGTGCAGTGAAGTCTGTCGATTCAGTGCGATTGTGGTCATTGGCGATCAGGTGCTTACGTTTCCTGAAATGTGTCACGGTTGCGGGGGCTGCTCGCTTCTCTGTCCGGAAAGAGCCATTGGTGAGGGCTCTCGCGAGCTAGGAGTCCTGGAAACAGGTTTCACGGGACCGGTGCAGTTCGTCCAAGGACGTCTCAGGATTGGGGAAGCCATGTCTCCCCCGCTCATAAGAGCAGTCAAAGAGAAGATCGACCCCAACAAAGTGGCAATCCTCGACGCTCCTCCCGGTGCTTCCTGTCCGGTGATCAACACGGTAATGGGGTCGGATTTCGTCATTCTGGTTACCGAACCTACACCTTTTGGGCTCCATGACCTCAAAATCGCCGTGGAAGCCTTGGCTCCATTGGAAATCCCGTGCGGCGTCATTCTCAACCGATCCGATGTGGGAGATCGGGAAGTCCAGCAATTCTGCGCTGAAAGCTGCATACCGGTCCTTGCCGAGATACCTCACAGTCGGAGAATAGCTGAAGGCTACGCAAAGGGCAATTTGATGGTCGTGGAAGAGCCGGCTTACATCAGAACCTTTCTGGAGCTGTTCATGAAGATCCGGGAGATAGTGGCCGGGCATGCCTCCCACAGGAAAGAAGGAGCGCTATGAAGGAGTTGGTTATAATCAGCGGAAAAGGAGGCACGGGAAAAACGACCTTGACTGCGTGTTTCGCATTTCTGGCCAAAGAGGCGGTGCTGGCCGATTGCGACGTGGACGCGGCTGATCTCCACATTCTGGCACATCCGCGGGTCATCCATGAGGAAGACTTCAAGGGCGGGGTCAAGGCTGCCATAGACCTCCAAAAGTGCGTCAAATGCGGCGCATGTTCGGAAGCGTGCCGATTCGGGGCCATTTCCGAGGGCTTTGTCGTCAACTCTCTGTCCTGCGAGGGCTGTGGCGTTTGTTCTTATGTTTGTCCGGAAGAAGCTATCTCTCTGGAAGAGGGTTTGAATGGGCACTGGTTCATTTCGGAGACTCGGTTTGGTTCTATGGTGCACGCCGCCTTGCTGCCCGGTGAAGAAAATTCCGGCAAATTGGTGGCGCTAGTCAGGAATCAGGCCAAGGTGCTTGGCAAGAAAACTGAACAAATCCCTGATTCTGGTGGACGGAGCTCCCGGAGTGGGTTGCCCCGTCATCTCTTCAATCACGGGAGCAGACCGTGTCTTGATTGTCACGGAGCCTACGCTCTCAGGGCTTCACGACATGGAGCGTGCCATGCAGCTCGCTCAAGGGTTCCGCATTCCCGTAGCTGTCATAACCAACAAGTATGACATAAACCTGGATGTTACTGACCAGATAGAGGAATTCTCCGTCAAGGCACAAGCTCGAGTTCTCGGAAGGATTCCATACGATCCCGAGGTGATCCGGATGATGGTGAAGCGCCACTGCGTTGTTGAGAATGGCAACTCCCCGGCTAACGCTGCTATTCGCGAAATCTGGGAGACATTGGAACCGGATCTCTCATCATAAGGAGAAGAGCCGTGGAACTTAAAAGCCTTGAGACGGATGTGATGCGGGCGCTCACCGAAGTAATAGACCCGGAGACGGGTCTGAACGTTATACGCATGGATCTGATTCACGGCACCAAGGTGACGACAGACGGTTGCGTCAGCCTTGTGTTCCGTCCCTCTTCCCCTATCTGCCCCATGGCGTATTCGTTGGCCAACTCCATCAAGAAAAGGCTTGAGACAGTTACAGGGATAACTTCTGTCAACATAAGGGTCGAGAATTTTGAGAGAGCTGGTCATCTAGAAGGTCTCTTGCAATCAACAGGTAGTAGCACTCGAAGAAAGGTGGACTGATGCCGATCCATGAATACAGATGTTCGGATTGCGGTCACGTAAGCGAACTCCTTGTAGGCATAGGGAGAAACTCCGATGAACTCGTTTGTGCTTCGTGCGGCGGAAGCGGCCTGAAACAACTGATGTCCGCGCCGGCTGTATCAATCAATGGCGAACCTGCTGACCATGGGGGTGGCTCCACCTGCTGCGGCAGCAACCCCTCTTACAAGGGGTGCGTGCCCGGAAGCTGCTGTGGTTCGTCTTGAAACCGTTTCGTCTTAGAGAAATCGGTACGAGATCAGTCTGACGCGAGCCAGTTTTGTGTCAACTCGTCTTCGGGGTAGAAGATGACAGATATGAACTGGCCTGTGGTGCGTGGAAGCACTGCAACGGCTCGCACAACCATTACCACTTGGGCAACGGAGACTCCGTGGTCTTTGGTTAGGCCCTCAACACGTCTCTTCAAGGTTAACTTTATGGACAGGGAAAAAGAAGTCTTTGACGACATCGAAGGTTTGATTCTCGCAGACGCACGAAAAACCTATTCTGAAAAGATCATCGACCATTTCATGAAACCCAGAAACCTTGGCGCGCTGGAAAACCCCGATTGCTTCAATGCTATGAGCGGCATTTGTGGGGACACGATAGGCATTTATGTCGGGCTGGATGACGACATAATCACGCGCATCAGCTTTGTCACCAACGGATGCGGCCCGACCATCGCCTGCTCCAGCGCGCTCACGTGCATGGCTAGCGGACTCAAGATTCAAGAAGCCATGAAAATCACTGGCAAGGATCTGATGGAGTACCTGGGAGGCTTGCCTGTGGAGCACACCCATTGCGCAGACCTCGCGGTCAACACGCTCAGGAGCGCCCTTGCAAAGGCGAGGTGAGACATGAGACTTCGGAAGCGCCTTATAGACATCCTTGAACCATCATGCGCAGGTCATGTGATCCGCGACGTGCGCATCGGGCTCGGGTATACGGCAGTCCAGCTCGATGACGGCCGCACCGGTGTGGCGTACACTCTCGGAAAAGAACTGTTTAGAGGCTGCACGGCGTTTGCGGGCAAGAGACCCATTGCAGGAAGTCCGGCCGAGGAGGTACTTCGCTATCTCGATTCCGATGGTCCCGTGGAATCCGCCCTAGGGCTTGCGACGGCAAACGCAATAGCCAACACCGCTCCATCGCAAGGATCAACGGGTGATGTCTTGAAAACCGTGGAGCTTTTCCCGATCCGATTCCGTTGCTATGGTGGGGTTCTTTGCACCACTAGTTGCCGAGCTGCAGGACCGGGTCGCAGAGCTTGAGATTTTCCAGGAACAGGCAGGGTTGTTGCCGCATCTGCGGGGCTCTTCCGAGGCAGTTTCTGCGATACCATCGTACGACGTGGCACTCATAACGTCGACAACCATAATTAACGATACCGTCGACGAACTGCTGGAAGTCGGCCCGAGACTGCCGTGAGGTCGTCTTGGTCGGCCCCTCCACTCCACTGATCACAGAAGCTTTTGAGGGCACGCCGACAACATGGCTCTCAGGGATTGCCGTTGACGACTCCGACGGCCTGCTGCGATTGGTGAGTGAGGGAGGCGGAACCCGTCTTTTCAGACCCTTTGTCACAAAATGGAACATCCCTATCCGGCACGACGCTGTAGCTACAAGCACGGCGAATACGCCAAAGCTTATGAAAGGGGGACGGACAAGTGAAGCACGGCAGCCTTGTTGAAGCGATACGACAATTCGTTCGTGGCGCTTTGGTTCGCATGCCGGCGCTGGTTCCTATGAAGGAGAGGGCTGGAATGGAGCGCCTTTTCTTCCTCACCGTTTTCGGGGATCATCTCGGCATTCCCGTGATGCGACCTTACTATTCGTTGCGGCTTTTGCCAAATGTAGTTCCACGAATTCGCCCCTGGATGCATTCGCTGCTCAGGGAGAGAGACCTGACCGACAAGATGTTCGGTTAGGACTTCGTGCTAGAAAACAGAGAGGTGACGGCATGGAGTTGAGAGCCGCAATCATTGTCAATGATGCCAGCCAGGTCCGACCAATCGTTGAGAGCCTTTCACGAAAAGGTTTCGCCCGAATTGTCGAAAGCGATCCCCAGTCGGTCCTTGAGTCCTGCGGTGTGAATCCCCCAGATCTGGTTATCGTGGAAGATCGTTTGAGGGGCATGACGGGCATCCGCTTCCTGGCCGAGTTACTCAAGGTCTCGTGGACAACTTCAACCATTCTGATATCTGATGAAGAGGAGGAAGCCCTTCACGACCAAACCGAAGGACTTGGGATTCTCGGTGCTATCAGGGCGGCAGACGATGTCGAAAGCCTGGATAGACTCATCGACAGATTTCTACAGATCGTCTCACGCAATCAGTGAATCACGTTTAGAGCTAGGATGGACGAGAGCCAATGCAGGAGATAGTCTACAAGCCCATAGGAGTGATACATTCCCCGTTTGCCGCCGTTGAGGGCATGCCCATTCAGCCGAAGGCTGCATCCGGGATAGCTGGGACTGCCCACGTTAATCCGGACCTTGCACTCGGCCTAAAAGACCTTGAAGGCTTTTCACATATCATCTTGATCTACCACTTTCACCTCTCCAAGCGGCATTCACTGGAAGTGAAGCCCTTCCTGGACGACACGCCGCGGGGGGTCTTTGCGACCAGAGTCCCGGCACGTCCCAATGCCATTGGTCTGTCTGTAGTGAGGCTCACCGGCATCTCGGGTTCGACACTGACCATTGAAGACATCGACGTGGTGGACGGCACCCCTCTTCTTGATATCAAGCCGTTTGTGCCTGACTTCGACAACCGCGAGGCTCAAAGGACAGGGTGGTATACAAATCAGGCATCAAGGGTGAACGAAGTCAGAGCGGACCGAAGATTCGCGGACCTCTCGTAAACATAAGGGGTTTGAATACGTAGGCTTGTGAACGCCTGACTCCATCAGGAAACGGACCGAAAAGACTCTGATCGTTGGGTACAAACGGGCAATGGACGATGCCTGCACAGGTTGCAGCCGTCCCATGTGGGGATTCAACCGTCAAGGGAACGAGTTCTCACGCTATGGGCATCAGGAAGCAACGGGGTCAGGGATGGGGTATTTTTACATGAAACGGATCTGTTCTTGAGGTGGGATCAAACCTGATGTCTTTGGACCAGTTAATTGCCGGCATTAAGGCACACTCGGAGATCGCACGAGCCGGTATGATACTGTGCCACAACGGAATCGTTAGGGAGTCTGATCGCTCCGGTGAGAAACGCGTCCGTGCCCTGAAGGTCGTGGTGGACCGTACGGTGATAGAGCGTATCCGATCCTGGGGCGAATCCCAGCCGGGGATTGTGGCCGTGGCAATTGAGGGCGTTTGAAGGCGAGTTTCACGTTGGAGACGATCTGCTGTTCGTCGTCGTGGCGGGGGATTTTCGGGAAAACGTCTTCGCAGTCACGCGGGAGATTGTTGAAAGGATCAAATCTGAGGGCGTGCACAAGACCGAATTGTACGACGAATGACTGAGTTCGTCGGCTCAGACAAGGGAAAATGTATGGGGTACGCCTGTCCGGCCTTCTCATATTGAGGAACAACGGCAGGAATGGGGGTTTACTGGGACGACCGTGCCCTGCTATGTTGAAAAACCAGCTTTGAAACCAAGCTTGCTGCAATGTACCTTCCAGGGAACCCAGCCGACACACTCGGCGCCAGGATGATCCGTCGAACCGCAAGGCATGATTATGTGTCTCATAACCCATATACTTGCGCGCCCCAAGAATTTCGGTTTATGGCTTTTGGAACTGCTCGCCAGATATGGCGAACCCACAAGCAAATTCAAACTGAAGGAAATCTCGGATGAAAAAATCGGCTGATCATGTGCAGAAGAAGTCGGAATCAGATGACTCGACAACATGTGACAGGTGCGGTTCGGACATTCCCAAAGGAGAAGATCGAGAGCATTACGGCAAACTATTGTGTGAAGATTGCTATATGGATGCTCTTTCCCCCACCCGCACGTGTGATCCGTGGGCCGTGCACAGCGCAAAACAGTTGGGAGACAGAACCGGCGGGCTGCAAACAAACCCGCTCCAGAAGAAGATCCTGGAAGCTCTGACTGAAACCGGCGGAATGGAGCCAGGAGATTTGGCCCAGCGCCTGGGAATAAAACCCGTTGAACTGGATCGAGAAACCGCTGCCTTACGGCACATGGAGAAAGTCAGAGGTGAACTCAGGGAGGGGCGGAAATATATCGTCTTGTGGTAACGATTGAGTAAGAGTAGCTGGGTGCGAATTCATGACCGACAACCAGATGAGGAAATTTCATTGCCTGGAATGTAAGCACGAATGGGAGGTCCCTTTCGGCGGCGGTCGGCAACTGGTTTGCCCAAGATGTGGAACCATGAATATTCACAGGACAAACCCCGGACCAAGACCAGATCGTTGTTGGGGATCGCGCCGACGAATGGCCAAGCCGGAAAGGTCCGACCTGAGGGGATGTACGGATACGCAAAGGTAGCCATATACTCCTGTCTGGTAAACCTGGCTCTCATGGCTGTGAAGTATTATTTAGGCGAGGCTTCGGGTAGCCTTGCCTTGAAAGCTGATGCTGTACATTCTCTCGCTGACGTAATTTCATCGCTCACCGTATTTCTGGGAATAGTAATCGCCGGCCGCAAGACCAGGACTTTTCCGGAGGGAATGTACAAGGTTGAAAACCTGGTCGCCTTGCTGTCTTCATTTTTCATCTTCTATGCTGCATATCATATAGGTTTCGAGGCCTTGCGGGGGGATACGTCCGGACAAATGACAGCCCTCCCACAGGTCGCCGCGGGAATTATTCTCATTATGGCGATCTCTGCCATTTTCTCACGATATGAACTCAAAATCGCGCTTGAGGTGGGATCGCCCAGCCTGGTGGCCGACGCTCGACACGTGACCACGGATCTACTTGCGTCCGCGGTAATACTCGTCGGTATTATAAGCACTTATCTGGGGTGGCCCGTAGACCGGTATGTAGCTCTCTTGGTAGCAGTGCTTGTGGTTCGTATAGGTGTCGAGATACTTGTCGACGCGGTCAAAGTGCTTCTGGATGCAACATTGGAATACCAGACCCTCGATGGGATAAGGAAAATCATCGAAAGCCGCGAGGAGGTGAAAGAGGTCCTCACCATTGGCGGACGCAGTTCGGGCAGGTTTAAGTTCGTGGAAATATCTCTGACGACTGATTTGAGGCTCTTACGTGATGCACACGAGTTGACGTCCCAGATTGAGGAGGAGATTCTCGACCAGTATCCCAACATTGACAACCTTCTTATACATTACGAACCGGAACATAAGGACCTTCGACTAATCGCGGTCCCATTGGATGTTTCCGTAGACAATTCACCAGACGAGAAATCCGGATTGTCCGAGCATTTCGGTGAAGCGCCGTATTTCGCCATCATTGCAGAGGATTTTTCAAATGAGACAGTGCTTATCAAGGAATATTTGAAAAATCCTTTCAAAGACCTGGAGCGCAAGAAAGGTGTTAAGGCCGCCGAGTTGCTTGCAGAATACGGAGTGGATCAGGTGCGATCTCCGGTACAGTTGAATGGCAAAGGATCGGGCTACGCTCTTGAAGCATTGCAGATCGAGATCGTGCCCACGGCTTCGCGAACTCTGGAGCAGTTGCTCGCTGAGGTGCGGGACACTGCTGGGCTATCGAAGTTTTATGGATAGTCACATCTGAAGATAGTGAAAGCCCTTGCGGGAAATGGTTGCCGAATACACCTATGCGGGGCAGAACAATTTGGCACAGTCGCCGCAGCAATCAGTGCCGCTCCCTTTGGCATGATGCCGTCGAAACGCCCTGTAAGCTTTCTGTCTCCAGATGGTGGAAAGGCTTTGATCGTTAATGTCGCCAAATATGAGGCTCGTCGATGAACACAAGCCGGGCTCTCCCCTTTCATGGTTGTCAACGACTGGAACATTACTGAAAACACATGGAGAAACAAGACCTCGTGCGGAGACAAAGAGTGCTCTCGTAACGTTTTCCGTGCAGATCCCAGGTGGTCTGTGTCGTGTCACCAAATGAAAATGGATGTCCAAACCTCGTTTCCTGCCATCCTTTACCACGCCGGATATGATTCCGCGGAGAAATGCCTCTTCCTCCTTGTCTCGCGCGTGGAGAGCCTCTGTAGCGAAGTCTTGGTGAGGCACAAAGTCAAGAGGTACCTGACAACCACTTGCCTGACTCCCGTGCCCTCCAAAAGGCCGGGCAGTCGCTTTACCGCTTCAAGTTGAGAGCGCAACCAAATATATGCCACGTGTATGTCCGGAAGAGACGAACCCAACCTTTTCTTGGCCTCACCCAGCTGATTCATAGCTTGTAGGACCGCCTGAAGACCGGTGCCGCGGCGAATTGTATCTTGAGACTCATCCGTTCCGGCCAGCGAAAAACCGACAATGCTCAAGCCTTCACGGACCATTCGGTCGGCCATCGGACCCGTACACTGAATGCCGTTTGTCGTCGTTCCTACCCGGCACCCCAAAGCTTTGGCCTTGCGAACCATTTCAAAGAATCGAGGGTGTAGGAGTGGCTCACCCCAGCCTTGCAAATATATGAGGGATGTTCGCCGAAATGCCGGCAATAGCTTCTCGAATGTGTCAATGGGCATGTGGCTATTTTGCCAGGATTGTAGGTACACACTGTGAGGGCAATACACGCATTCTGCGTTGCAGTGGGAGGTGACTTCAACCTGTATCCAGTCCAAGAACGGCAAGAGGAGGTTTGAAAGGAAATTCACGGAGGAGACTCCCTGGACAACCGACGGAGGGTTCACGCCGAGAATCTTGTTAGCATATGGCGGAGGCGGCAGCAAGGGTGTGGGCTACCGCCTCTCAAATCAATCGTTGGCCGTCAGACTGGTTGCTTGGGTTCAGTGATAGTCGTGAGTTCCCATCACTGGCTTTATACCGGTATTGCTCTCCACGATCTTTGCCAGTTCCTCTGGTTTAACGTACGGACAATCTGGTTTTGCCTTGGCCAAACAGGTACTGAAATAAATGCCATCGGGCTTAATCTCTGAAAGCTTGGCAGCCATGCCCAGATTGGGAGCTACCGTACGCCCGGGGCACTCACACTTGACAAACGCTACGACGGACGAGGGCTCTTCGAAAGACCCCTCTCCCTGTGAAGCAGCCTTGAGGCAGCGCCATTCGCCGGGGCAGCCGTACCCACTGTCCATATAGGCCCCACAGCCGATTACTGCGACTCTTTTCATCTTTTTCATCCTCGTTTATTTTTTTCCGCAAGGGACATTATATACCATGCGAGATCACCCCTTGTCGGATTCTCTTGGGTCCTCAAATACCTCTATTTCGAAGAGCGGGGCGAAGATGCGACTTCTTGCTTCCGTGGTAAATGATGATCACCTCGAAACACTGGCGCTGTTCAGACTCGATTCCAAAATTTGGGGCACCAAGTCAGACCATCCCATGGGCATGAAATGAATACCCTGGCACATCGGGCCAACTTCTCTGAGCAATGTTGATGTCATTTCCACACACTTCTGTTTTGCCGCGCCCTTTGGAGTCTTTGCCAATTCCTTCAACCAGTTATTCGGAACCGTCACCCCTGCAACGTGTTTGTTCATGTAATCGGCCATTTTCGGAGACTTGATCAGGACAACCCCGATTTGAATGGGGACCCCAAATCCCTCGGTTTTGCGAATAAATTGCTCGAAGAGCTTGGCATCATAAACCGCCTGGGTCTGGAAGAACTCAGCACCTGCACCTATCTTCTTCTCCATTTTTATGAGTTGAAGATCAAGGGGCTCGAAATTGGGATTGACCACGGCTCCCAAAGCGAAGTCCGGTGCCTGGGTGAGTTCGTTTCCTTCCATGTCATATCCGCTTCTCATGCCGGTGGCAATTTTCAACAGGTGAACCGAATCAATGTCGAAAACCGGCTTAGCCGTAGAATGATCGCCCAGTGTGGTGTGATCACCTGTCAGGACGAGTACGTTGTCGATTCCCAGGGAGTATGCAGAGAGTAGCTCGGATTGCAATGCTATGCGGTTTCTATCCCGGCATGTAATCTGGTAAATCGCTTCGAAGCCTTTCTCTTTGAGCTTGACGGATGCTGCCAATGAACCGAGGCGCATGACCGCACTCTGATTATCGGTGACGTTGATCGCATGCACATAATCTCGGACAAGATTTGCGTCTTGCACAAACGCGGGCACGGTCCCGTTTCCATTGTCACGAACAGAACCCTTGGCCGGTCCAACTTCACTGGTAATGACGTAGGTATTTTTTGAAAACAGTTCGGTAATCTTCATAATGACTCCTCTGTATCAGGCAAGTTTCAATGAGCGAGGCTTGCTGGCCTTGCGTTGATCCTTCGGTTCTTTGTATATTCGCAGCGAATCGAGCTCGCCGAGCGCTTTTAGACGATTGTATATAAGTACCCAGGCACAGTCTCGATCGGAATCCACTTCGCACTTTCCGTTTTGGGCGCCGCCGCACGGACCGTTTAAAAGGCTCTTGGCGCACTTGGTAACCGGGCAGATGCCTCCCGTTTCATTGAGCACACATTCTCCACATTCTTGGCACTGTTCAATGGCAAGGGCGCCTGCAATGACGGTATCCATGTGCCCCACCGAATCCAACCCAATTTTTAGCGGAATCAGCAGACCCAACTCTTCCGTGGCCTGTCTTGCCACCTGTAATGCGCCGCCGCAACCGAGGACGAGCATAGCGTCGCTGTCTTCCAAAAGCTTCTGATGTCCTTCCAGTGCTGCCATAGTGTGATGGATGTAGCACGTGCGCTCGGGGGTGACCTCCAACACCACTTTTTTCCCGACTTTCCGGAGTTCGTCTGCCATAGCTGCCACTTCAACCTCGCCACCCGTCTTACACGCTTTGGCGCATCCGTTGCAGCCGGTGACGACAATTTTCTCGTACTTGTTGAGGGCGTTTAAGATTTCCTCTTTGGGCTTAGTTGCGGTACCGATCATAGAATCCTCCTAGTTCATTTTCTTGCCACAGAAGTGGCTCGCAAGAGTTTTCGACGACGTAGCAGACACTCTTCGACTCATTCGCTGCCTTCACTCCAAAAAGACCGGTCTGAAGGACGGCGACTGCCACAGAAATAAATGATGCCGGAGACGCGCTTCTTTCCCGGTCCTTCTTCGATGCACGGGGAAAGCCGCTGCCTTTCCCGGCCCAGCGCTCCCGGTCCAATTCAAAGCTTCCCTGTTTTCCTGAAAAGGACCCGATAGACAGATTGATCCGAACCACCCGCATTTATTTGCACCACCTCGCAACAGGAAGCCGGCAATACCTTTAGCAAATCCTCTTTCGTTTCCAAATCAGCCCCGACGACCTCTACGGTTTCATCAACTCTCATTTCTCTGAAGAAAGCGCTTACTTTCAGCAGCGCGAGGGGAATCATCGTCCCTGTAAGATCGAGAACATGATCTGGCTCCTTGTTCATGTAGAGGTCCTCTATAGGCATCAAAAGGCTGTCCTCCCACAGTCAAGCAAAAAGAGTGCCATTGGTGGAGTTCAATCGGATTTGGCGTACAATTGCTTGAATCGTGGCTATTTCAGCCCACTTCTCGCTTGCCAGTGCTTAGAGAGGAGGGCCCCCTTTACGCCGTTATGTTAAAGTGCTAACTTGACACCTGTTAAGTATTTTGCAGCGAGTTTTACATGTTTGAACAGGAATTGAACAGATACTGGAAGACCGTCGTGGACACCATTCAGGACGGAATCATGATCGTGGACAGGAGCGGGACTATAGTCTCGGTGAATAGCGCCCTCGAAACCATAACGGGGTACTCGAAAAACGAAATTGTTGGCCAACCTTGCACGAGATTGAACTGTAATATATGCGATATAGCCTTGAATATTCAAGGTGATAGCTGGTGCGCGCTCTTCAAATCGGGTAACTTCGAGATGCGCAAATGCACTCTCATGAGGAGGGATGGATCGATGGTACACGTGATGAAGAATGCATCGCTCCTCCGCGATGTAGAAGGCAAGGTATTGGGTGCGGTAGAAACCGTCGCCGACATCACGGAACTTGTGGACAAAGACGAACAGCTTGAGGCTCTCAGGGAGGAACTGAGATCGGATGAGGGATTTTGCGGGATGATTGGGGTCTCTGCAAAAATGCAACAGGTATTTGATTTAACAACCAATGCAGCCAAATCGGATGCTCCGGTGATCATACTCGGTGAAAGTGGAACGGGCAAGGAACTAGTAGCCAGGGCCATTCACACGCTCCGATCCAAAGGAGAAAGGCCTTTCGTCAAGGTAAACTGTGCCGCGCTTAACGAATCCTTGCTTGAGAGCGAATTATTTGGTCACGTTAAAGGAGCTTTCACAGGAGCTTACCAATCAAGGGAGGGACGATTTGAGGCAGCCAATGGAGGCGACATCTTTCTGGACGAGATTGGTGATCTGCCTTTGTCAACTCAGGTCAAGTTACTCAGAGTTTCTTGAGGACAAAGTAATTGAACGAGTAGGTGACAATAGATCGGTTCCGATTGACGTGAATATCATTACTGCTACCAATCGTGACTTGGAAGATCTCGTGACCGGAGGTCTAATAAGAGAAGATTTGTACTATAGAATCAACGTGATCCCAATACTCGTACCTCCATTAAGAGAGCGACTCGACGACCTTCCTCTTCTGGTGAACTTTTTCTTACGCCGCAGCAGTCTGAAGGGTGACGTCAGGGTGAAAGGAGTTTCTAGGGGGGCTATGAGCATGATTATGTCCTACTCCTGGCCGGGTAATGTAAGGGAGTTGCGGGGTGCTCTGGAATATGCCTGTGTCACATGCCGGGAATCCGTTATTGACCAGCACCATCTTCCCAGCAGGATATGTAGAGACGAAAACGGGAGTAATATACACCCCCCCTTCAACAGAAATCGCCAGTTGGACAAGAAAAGTGAACTTATCACAGTCCTTGCAAGGGCAGGGGGCAACCAGTCAGAAGCCGCGCGGTTGCTTGGAGTTTCAAGAGTCACCATTTGGAATCGTATGAGAAAATTTGGTATCAAATAAAATCCTGCTGAAGGTTCAATTTGACCGTTAGGATTTGGACTGATTCTCGACAGTTCCCACCAGATGTAGGCCGAAATGGATGTACTATACCAATTGCCAAAATTTTTGTCCGATTCACAAAATGACACCGTCACCCCGGACTCCGATCCGGGGTCCAGTCTGGATTCCCGCCTGCGCGGGAATGACGGGGAAACGCCCATCACGGTGGCCATCAGGGTGCTCTGCATCCTACAGCCAAACGGACATTATTTTTGGCAATCGCTATAACTGTAGGAAACCGGCTTAAGGAGCCACTGCTGAGGGCTCACCAGATTTGTTCAGCGCTCCGTCTTGAAAGCATCACTAAGGGTTCTCTTGGCCTTCTTCAGAAGAAGGTGGTTGGTATGGACGTCCAGGATAATTTATATTGAAATTAAAATGATAGAACTGTCTGGGCAGCCGCATGAGGTTAAATACCATGACGCCTATGGACAGTCGGTCAAGCCAAGATGAGAGCGGCCAGCCAAAATGCACTGTGACTTTTTTGTGGGTCAACTCATATTCAACGACCTTTAGCAGGGCCACTATGTGCTGATAAATGCTTCGTTTGCTTGCAGCAAAACGGAAGTGATTGGGGGCCAATTTTGTGGGGGCTCCCTGTCGAGGATTGTAGAACGTCACATAAACTTCATTCTGTTTCACATGTCTCAGCGCTTCCTCTCGTGGCCTTCTGAAAAATATGTGCACTTCGTCCTCGGCCGATTCCGCTAAATGCAGTATCATTTCCATCTGGCTGTCCGTCTGGGCTATTTCCTTGATTTCCGGTGCGCGTTTCCGGGCCACGAGCAGCCCCGAGGCGAGGACGAAGCCGGTAACGGCTGCCCACAATTCCGTACCATGGGGTTTCATCCAGGCAAGGAAAAGGAAACAACTGACAAATATCAGAAACATAATTAACGTGATAAGACGGCTCGTGTTGAAATGGATGACCTCCTTTGTTCCCATGAAATAGCGGTAAATCAAAAGAGATCCCATATTGATGCAGAAACTGGCGATCAAGCCCAGGGCGTACATGTCCGCGAGTATCATCTGACTCCCCTGGGTGATGAAAATGATAGCCGGAAAAGAAACCCGCATTCAGTAGATGGATCCTATAGAGAGACTGATTGCGATTGGTAGCAATAAGCCAGTGGAAGCCGTATCGTTCTGCTACCCGTTCCAGCAGCTCACTTGAAGCCACGAACGCTGTGTTTATGGCCATGATCAAAGTCAGGCTGGCCAGAACGGCCACCGCGATTCCGAACGGCGCCCCGTTCAATCTGTGTGGCGTAATACGTTATCAGGTCACCTTCATGGGCCGCGAAGTCTATCGGAGCTGACAAAGCCAGTGCTGCCACAACGGGAGTAATGATCCCCACAGTGAGAGCGAGAAATATATATGCCCTGCCGATTTCACGCCATGAACGAACCAGGCCCGCGGTCTGCAAGACCGACTCCACCCCGGAATAGGCCAGAACGCAACTGGCTACAGAGGCAATGAAAATCCCATAACTCCTTCCCCAGGAGTCGGTATGAAGCCGGGTCGCCGTATCATCAACGGATTCTTTTAGCCGTAGGATCGACGTACTATCAAGGGACAGTATTCCGGAGGCGATCAGATTAAAGAAAATGAATGCGGCAAGAATGAAAATCGTGAACGTAAATCTGGCATTTTCACGAATTCCCAGGATATTGAGCCCGGCTATGGACCAGACTATTCCGATGGCCATGGCCATCTTTGAATAGTGAGACACCGAAAAAAACGATGTGGCATTTTCGACGGCACTGACGGCTGAGATACAGGCCGTGAGTATGTAGTCCACCATGATGGATGAGACGGCCACATACGAGATCACCGGGCCCAACACCAGATAAGAAAAAGAATAGACGCCTCCGCCGAATACCCCATGATGTTCCAGGATCTCTGCTACTTCCACCAGCCTCGTCGTCATGTAGTGAATGAACAGAGCTGTGAAGGCTATGAAGACAATGGCGCTCGGGCCTATGAACCGAAATGCCTCTGCCGGGGCATAGAATACCGAAGTAAGCTCATCCATCAAGGTGATGATGGCCACTGCAAGCCACGTAAGCCAGAAGCGTCCGTTCAGGTAGTAAGTCAGTAATCCCGGCTTGCGCAGCAAATAGATAAAGAGACCCAGCAGGGATGCGTTAATGATTACCAGAATTACGGTCTTCATTTAGCGGATTGTTCCATGAATCAGTATCAACGGAAGAATTTCCGGCACACTCGGCAAAGTACGCCACTTACTGAATAGCCAGAGGGACTCGGTCCTCACCGCTGGAGCCTATATGTCTTTCCTCTGCTTAGTCAAGCTAAAAGCCTTCGGCGAGCCCTTTAGCTGACTCCACGGCCGGCAGGACCTCTTCTCAAATGGAGAGATCTTTCTTAGGTCCGCAAAGGGCTCAATGGCACACAAACATTTTCTATTGAATTGCCACACGGTTCAGGTTTGGAACATGAGCAGCCAGTCAACTTTACGAGGATAGCGTGCTTGAAAGAGACTTATGAAGCTCTTTGCGCATGATCCCTGTGAGAAGTGCAAGCCGGGATAGGGCTTTCGATTAGTCGCAACAAAAGCCATTGCCCAGCAAGCCGTTTACATGCTAGGTAATAAAGATTCAGGATCGCGCACTAGGAGGCTGTTGCGTAACGCAATACTTGCCCACTCTGTTTGAACGTTGCCGACATATAGAGCATAGGTGCAGTGGCCAAGGCGGCTGAAGAGAGCGGGGCTGTTTAACGATGCGGAACAAGACAGGACTTTTCTTGCCGAGATCATTCTGAGAAGGACATAACTGTGACAGAAGATGAAGGGCGAATGCCGTTTTTGCAGCACCTGGAAGAGCTGCGTTCTCGGCTGATCAGATCGGTTTTGGGACTTTGTGTCGGATTTGGGATCTGCCTGGTGTTCAGCGAACGGCTATTCGGTGTGCTGGCCAAGCCGATCATTGGGTTGCTCCCCCCGGACACTACGCTGGTTTTCACCAGCCTTCCCGATCCCTTTTTTATTAATCTCAAGATAGCCTTTTTTGCCGGCCTCTTCTTGACGCTCCCTTATGTGCTCTACCAACTATGGCTATTCATTTATCCGGGACTTCATGAGCACGAGCGTCGGCTTGCCCTGCCGTTCATTATGTGTGCCACTTTGCTTTTTTATCTCGGCGCGGCATTCGCCTATTTCCTAGTGTTCCCCGCGGCTTTCAAGTTCTTTCTGGGTTGGCAGTCTGAAGTGCTGAAGCCCATGATAGCAATCCGTGAATACGTTTCCCTTGTTGTTCTACTGATGGCTGCTTTTGGTGCAGTCTTTGAAACACCTATTGTGATTGTGTTCCTGGGCCTTCTTGGTATCTTCAATAGTGGGCACCTGAAGAAGGGGCGGAGATACTTCATTGTCCTTGCTTTCATAATCGCCGCGATACTGACCCCCACGCCCGACGTAATAAACCAGACTCTCATGGCTGTGCCGATGCTCCTGTTTTATGAGGTGGGAATCCAAGTTCTGGTGCTGTTCGAAAAGAAAAGAGAGCGAGAGAGAAAACGAGAAGAGGAAGAAGCTGCTGCGGAAGATCTGTCATAGGAAGGTTAATACCGCACCTAGGCTGTTCAGTTTTGGAACTTGGCACCAAGCCGGTCTTCCTTAGGGAAGGATCACACCCGCTTAACCCTTCAACCAACTCAGGGAGTATTGTCATGAAAAAGATGCTCTGGTCGGCAGCAATGGGAGTGGTTCTGTTTGCGGCGCTGGGGGTATTCGGAACCGCAACGGCGGACCAAAAAGAAATCGCCGTCATCTGGGAAGGTAAATCTAGGATGACGACCAACGTGGCAATGGGATTGCTTCCCGGGTTGAGACAATTGGCTCCTGATCTGAAAGTCACTCTCTACAGGGAACTCAAGGACATGCAAGCGGCTGAAAAAATTTTCCGTGAGTGCGAGCCGAAAGTGGATGGCATAGTCTTTCTTCGCTCCTCAGGGGCTAAATTCCTTGCTTCAGCTGGACCCGAGGATTCCGTGTTTTGTGGGGGGCTGTAACAACCCGCAGGAACTGGGCACAATAAAAAATTTGAATGCCCCTGAAGGAAAAATCACCGGAGTCACTTATTTCATCCCGTATGAGAAGCGCTTTGAGATTATTAAGAGTCTTTTCCCCAATACGAAACGAATCGGACTGCTGGTGGAAAAAGGGCATGCCAGCACCCCCATCGAGCAACAAGGAACACGAGAACAGTGTGACCGGCTCGGTATTGTTTACAACGAGGTTGTCGCTTCAAACCTGAATGAATTGCTCGACGGAACCAGACGACTTTCGGGCAGCGTAGATCTGTTCATCATAAGTAGTACTCGGTTGGTGATGGACAACATCGTCAATCTTCTCCCGATTCTAAACCCCGCCAAGATACCGACATTCTCTTTTGCCGAGGAACCGGTGAAGGCAGGGGCAGTGGCGGGAGTGGCTGCTGATGACGCCAAGCTCGGGAGATTCCTTGCAGAGTCAGTCGTGGACGTGGTCGTCAAGGGAAAGCCTGTCTCTCAGGTTCCCGTCAAGACAGACTCCGATCCTCGAATAAGCATCAATGAACCCATGATGAACAGTCTGGGGCTCAAGTTTCCTGATGCACTGCTAAAGAAGGCGGAACTGGTCCGATAGCCCTATTCTCGGATTCGGCTTGCATTTGGATTCGATCTTCAGGAGCTCATACTTACAGGCCGCAATCCAATTGTGGTGTCTCTTGTGTTGCGTTTCAAGAGTTGTGGGACACCACGCTAGATCCAGCCGTGCGCCCTGTACCAGCCCAGCGTCTTTTCAATTGCCGCAGACAATGGGGTTTCCGGGCGCCATCGTAGGTGTCGGTAGGCTTTTTCCGGAGAGCAGACCCAGGCTATCTGTTTCATCTCTTCCAGCTTCTCCGACCTGAAAAGTGGGGGAGTCTTGCGCACCTTGCCGAGCAAATCTCCGGCTAGAGCCGCAAGTCTCATTGCAAGCAAAGGCACGCGCAGCGTGATCGAGCGACAGCCGGCAATCCGAGCAACCTGTAGGACGAATTCTCTCCAGACCACGGGTTTCGGGTTTGCTAAAAAGTAGGCCTCTCCGCGCGATCTCGACGCCAGTGCCGCGGTGAGAATTCCCGCGACGAGATCTTCCACGTAGATTATGCTTATCATCCGGTCCGGACCGGCCAGACAGGGAGCTAACCGGTAACGTGTGCACTTGAACACTCCCAGCACGTCCGTATCCCGCGGCCCAAATACTGTTGGCGGACGAATTATGGTGACAGGGACTCTGTCCGTGAAGCTCAGCGCAACCTCTTCAGCTTCAAGCTTGGAACGTCCGTAAAGGGAAACAGGGCAGAGAGGATCGGACTCGGTAATAGGGGTGCCATCATCCGGGGAAGGCCCGCATGCGGCCTGGGAACCGATCAACACGAATCTTTTGAGGTTAGAATTGGTCACCGGGTTTGAAAAGAGTTCCAGCAAGCGTCGAGTGGACTCGACGTTGGCCTCGCTGTAACCTCTGTAATCGCGCGCGGGTTGCACCAGCCAAATGTATTACATAATCAAACCCTTGATTTTTTTCAACTTCAGAGCCCACGTCAGCGAGAGGTATAGCGCGGGCCTGAATTCCCGCGAGATTCCGGAGGTTGGACATATCGCGAACAGGACAGACCACCTCCCACCCTTTTTCTACGAGTAGCTCGGCCATGTGGCTTCCTACAAAGCCCGTGGCCCCTGTCACCAATGCTTTCAATATTAGGCTCCCTAAGCCGGTTCTCGTTCAAGTAAATGATTTTCGTCCGCTGACCTCGCGGCGGTCAGCACTGCGCGATTTGAAATGATAGAGTCGGGCCAATAAGTGGGGTGAGATGCTCAAAAAGTACCCGATGATCACAGCCTGATTGACTGCAGTAGTCCACCAGATCCCGGATTCTCGCCAGCGACGCGCCGATGTCACTACAGGCTCCGGTACAATGCTTATGCGTCCCCGCTTGCGCAGGCGGCGCATGAACTCGAAATCCTCCATTATCGGCAGTTCCGCAAACCCGCCCATCCCGCGGAAGAGGTGCGCTCCTATGAAAATGGCCTGGTCGCCATAAGGCATGTGTAGCCTGCGCGATCGCACATTTGCCAACCACTCGATTATCTCCGACCAGCGGGCATTCTCGTCGAGTTTCAGCGTAAACGCGCCACCTGCCACGCGCGGCCTGTCCAGCTCGCTGCGAACATGATTTGCCCACTTCCTGGGCAGCCGCGTGTCAGCATGAAGAAACAGCAGGATGTCGCCGCATGCAACTTTTGCCCCAGCATTCATTTGTGCAGCCCGACAGGCCGAGACCTGGAGGCTCCGTACGTTGTAAGCTCGTGCCATTTCCATTGTTTCATCGCTGCTGCCGCCGTCCGCGATGATGACCTCCACGTTTTCGCTTTCGCTCACGGTTTCCAGCGTAGCAGCGAGGATGTGGGCTTCATTCAGCGTCGGTATTATCACGGAAATAATTGCGGGAGTCGCAGCGTGCCTCTCTGAGTCGAATGAGTGTGACAGGCGTCGAAGGCCATGGCGGCTCACTTTTTGGTTCCTATCCCACGCTTCCAGGTCCTCGGGGCGGTCTACGTCGTTCATAATCTCCACAAGCTTTACGGAAAGCCCATTGCTATGAGCGACGTCGAGCGTGTGCGCCAGGACTTTGTGCGTTCCCCATTGTATGTCATGGAAGATCGAAGGGCACAGTCGTTTCAAACCTATCAGATAATAGCCACCGTCGCGTGCAGGGCCGAGTACCACGTCGTGCTCGTGCAGGCATTCAAGAGCTGTCTCGAGAAGTTTGTCGGTAAGTCCCGGACAATCGGTCCCGATGATGACAACTCGCTCGCACCCCTTCAGAAAAGCCTCCTTGAACGCCCCATGCATTCGGGTACCCAGATCTCCGTCACGTTGCTCACAATAGGAAAACCGGCTTCCAAGCCACGTGCTCAGAAGGGCCTCATCACCACCTTCGTAGCAGACCTCTAGGGAGACCTCACGTCTTGCGGCCAAGTCCTGCGCCTGAGCAAGAACGTGTTCCGCCATGCGGCGTTGGAGTTCCGCGGCCCCTTCCGCTCCTAGTAGCGGAATCAAGCGTGTTTTAGTTTTACCGGGTTCCGGGTACCGTGTGAAAATGATGATCTTATCTCCTGACGCTCTTGTGCTTGGCAAGCCGCCCAAAGCCCCGAGAAGAATTGTACCCAGAATCTTGGTTCCCGCTCCCACTACGCCTCTGACGGTTCCCGATACCTTTGACTTACCGATGCGTCGCCTATAAGAGACGGGGACTTCATGAATGTCGAGCCCATCCCTCACGGCCTTGATTTGCATTTCGACGGTCCAACCGAAATCGGGATCGCGCATTTCCAAGCGGCGCAGAGCGGGCAAACTGATCGCACGAAAAGGCCCAAGGTCTGTAAACCTGGCATTCCCAAAAAAGCGCATGAGCTTGCAAGCCAGCCAATTCCCGAGAAGAGCCTGGGGTGTGAGTGCGCCGGCCTCGCGCCTCCCCATCACCCGCGACCCGATAACCATATCGGCCGCGCCAAAAATTATAGGATCCACAAGCAAGCCTGCTTCTTCCGGGTAATCGCTGAAGTCTCCGTCCATGAACAGGACGACATCAGGATCATCAAGACCTGCAATGCCTTTCAGACATGCCGAACCGTAGCCGCGATGGGGCTCCGAGAGTACTGTCGCGCCATGTTCCGCGGCCACATGCGACGTTTTGTCGGTGGAGCCGTTGTCGACCACAATGACATCGTCAACCCAGCGCGGTATCGCAGAGATGACTTTGCCTATGGAACTCTCCTCATTGAATGCCGGGATGACAGCTGCAATATTGGCCCCTAATCTCATACAGGTTCTTCCTTTTCCGTAGTCCGGATTGGCGCTCTTTCTAAGAATCCTGTGAAGTCTGGGCTTGCAGTCGGCTCCTTGCAGTTTTGCGGTCGTAGGCTGCTTCGATTCTTTCGATTAATTCCTCAATGGCGTAGGGCTTGAGAAGGTAATCAAAAGCCCCCAATTTTATAATCTCCTTGGCTGTATCTACCGAAGCGTAGCCCGTCATTATGATGACTTCAATTTGAGGGTCTATCTTTTTGATTTCCGACAATGCCTGTACTCCTCCCATTTCAGGCATTCTTATGTCAAGGATGACTATGTCATGGGGCGTGTCACGCAGCTTCTCCAGAGCTTCTTTGCCGCTCCCGACAGTTGATGCCTCCAAGCCTCTTACGGTCAGCAGCTTGCACATGGTGGTCCTGAATCTCTCTTCGTCGTCTACGATCAACACCTTAGGTTGCGAAGACATTCTATTTGGCTCCTTCCGACTCTCTGTGGATAGGGAGGTGTATAGTAAACGTCGTGCTCTCACCCACATCGCTGGTGACGGAAATACGACCTCCCAACCTCTCGATTATTCCCCGGCAAATGGCAAGACCCAAGCCGGTCCCCTTGCCATGAGGCTTTGTGGAAAAGAACGGCGTAAAGATTTTATTCAAATTTTCTTCAGAAATACCGCTCCCTGTGTCCGTGACCCCAATTTCTACTGATTTGCTTTCATTAGATTTTGTGGCGACCGTTATTGTTCCATCTTTTTCTACTGCGTGGATTGCGTTGATGAGCAAATTGAGCACTACTTGTCGCAACAGAGGCGGATCACTGTATACTATTGGCAAGCCCGGCTCCAACAGTTTAGTAACTCTTATGTTTTTCGTAGCTGCTTCTCGTTCGATCAGCGCGGCCATATGCTCGATCAAGTCATTTATATCCGCACCTTGAATCACCGGCTCCATCTCGCGTGCTAGATTGAGCAGTTTGTGTACAATTTCTTTGCACCGGTCCACCTGGATAGATATCTCGCGCAGAGAATCCCTCAAGTCTCCGACTGTTTTGGCGTCCTTGAGAGGTTCGCTCTGTAGCAGATGTTGTATCCATTGAGTCTCCTGAGCAATTATTCCGAGTGGATTATTTATTTCATGTGCGATTCCAGCGGAGATTTCGTCAACCGTGGAAAGTTTTTCGGACCTGCATAGCTGCTCATCAAGTGAGCGCCGCCGCTGCTCGGCAATTTGAGCTGCGCGCAACAAGTTCCTTGTCTGGAAAAAAGCAATCGCAGCGATCACAACTGCGCCCAGAGCGAAGAAGCCGCCGGTCGCAAAGGCCAGCGGCACCGCCGAGAAGAGTATCAACAAACTTAAAAGATACGGGTGAAAGTCACGGTAGGACATTTTGGGTGACCGCTGAGGCACAGGTCTTTACTTGGGGACTTGGTCCGTGCTGTCATGGCTCAAACTCTTTCGGGAACAGCTTCGCTTCCTGACTGACGGGCTCTCTCTTCCTCGATTACTTTTCTTTCATAGGCCTGAGCCATCTGCTTGAGCAAGTCATTCAGGGGGACGGGTTTCATGACATAATTATATGCCCCGAGCTGAAGCCCCTGAATTCCGGATTCCACGGAGCCGTGTCCCGTGAGCATGATCACTTCCGTGAGAGGTCTTTTTTTCTTCATGGCCCGCAAGGTTTCGATGCCGTCCATGCCGGGCATTTTCACATCCAGGATGACCACATCAAAATCTCTTGTGTCCATCAGATCGAGGGCTTCGGGTCCACTGTGAACCCCGGCGACTTCCAGACCTCGATCAATCAGACGCTTGACAATGGTTTCTACAAAGTCCACCTCATCATCGACTATCAAAACCCTGAACTTCTCCACGGCTCTAACCTCCTCGGCGCTTTTCTCTTCTCCGTATCACCCGTATGGAATCATGTTGCGAAGCCTCTTGCGGGCACATAAATCGTAAAAGTGGTGCCCTTTCCCTCTTCACTGGCCACGGTGATTTGCCCTCCCAACTTCCCAATAATGCTGTAGCTGATCGACAGGCCCAGTCCGGTCCCGTCCTGAGCGCTCTTGGTAGTGAAAAACGGGTCGAAGATTTTGCCCAAAACCTCTTTAGGAATTCCCGGGCCGTTGTCTGATATTTCGATCACGACATTGCCATGATTCCCTCCATCGTAGCTTGTTCTTAAATTAATGGAACCGCCTTTCCCGATCGCGTCGATGGCATTGTTGATAATATTGAGAAAAACCTGCTGAAGTTGCGCGGAATCAGTCGTGACACGGGGGAGCTTGTCAGCATAAGCGGTCTGTATACGAATATCTCTGTAATGGGCTTCATTTTCAAGGAACGTGATGGTCTCGGCCAAAATTTGATTCACGTCCACCATCTCTTCGGTAGGCTCCATTCGGCGCCCAAATCGTAACAGGCGATGGGTGATAGTTCTGGACCTATCCACTTGGCGCTCTATCTTCTTGATACAATCCTCGAACTCACCTAAGTTGGGGCTGGCTTTAATATCCTCCTTTTCAAGAAGGTCTTTCATCCAGCCGGCCTTTTCTCCAATTATGGCCAAAGGATTGTTGATCTCATGGGCTATTCCCGCGGCCATTTTCCCCAGCGCGGCCATCTTTGCCGACTGGATCATGAGATCATCGCTCTCGGCCTTTTGGTGCTCCATACGGATGAGTTCGCTCGTCATTGATCTAGTCGTAAAAACTGTGCCGACAACGACCAGGAAAATACCCGCAATCAGGATCATCGCCTCCGCATACTGTGCCTTGAAAAGAGGGGCCATCTCTTCCCGGGGATCTTCCCTGAGGACCAGCACCCACTTGGGGTAAGTGATCGGGCACGTGGCAAAGAGGATATGATCGCCGTTAGAGGCGATTTCTTCAACATTTGTCCCTATTGCTGACGAGAAATCAGGTGTGGTCGGGTGTTCAAAAAGCTTCCCGCTGAATCGCGGGGCCGTTTGGAGCACGTTAGCCCTGTTAACTATGAACGCGTCTCCTCTTTTGCCTACTTGGCCCTGGCGCACAATGTTGTCTATGATCTCCGAGTTGATCGTGGCCCGAAGGATCCAGCGCCTATTCCCCTCCACGCCGGTTACCGCGATGATGAAATGAGGAATTTTGCGAAAACCCAAAAAGACATCGCTTACATAGACTCCAGATGACATCACCGCCTGGAACCAATCTTCGTTGTGATAGTTGACCGATTTCAATTGTTCATAATGAGGCCCCACGTACGCCAGATGGTTCCCCTCATGGTCGATAACCCCCATGTCTATGAACGATTTTGACCGCGACTGCATCGTGTCAAATACTTTCTTGAGATATTCCTCGTCGTTCAGGCGGTCCAGGGTATGAGTGTTAGCTACGGTGATGAGTTGGGCCACACGTTCGTCAAAAAAGAGTTCGATGGCATTCCGACGGTTTTGGCAAAGCGTCTTCAAAGCCTCCATGATCTTGCTGGTGTAGGCCGTATCGAATTGGTAGTAAATGGTGACGCCCAGCGTAAAGAGCGGTATGAGCGAAAAAAAGAGCGTCATTGCGATGATCTTTATTCGCAGTCTCTGATAGTGATTTGAAGCCATTAAGACTTGTCCTCGTAAGCCACTCGCCCGCGGTCACTGGTAGGATCCCAGCGGGAACGACTCCCAGCGGTTCTTCGAACTCCCTCCAAATCCGAGCGTGGCTGACCCTCTGTGCCCAGCCTATTGTTGCCCCAACTATCACCCGCTCTCCGGCATGTCCTCAAATCGACTCGGATAATGCTTCCTGAGCACCTCCATGACCGTAGTCTTCAAGCAATTAGTGTCCCCCTCCTTCTCCACGAGCGCGGCCACTTTATCGAGAGCTGCTTGATTCGAGTGCTCCGCCAGGTACGCATGTATCACAACAGGCAGAGGGGGGAGACGAGTTTGCAGGCGCTGCAAGATTTCCAGGCCGTCCCCGTGAGGCATCTCCAGGTCCAGGATCAGCAGATCCGGCGGCATCTCGGCCTCCATGAGGGCGAGAACTTCTTGGCCGTCTTTTGCCACCTGTGTTTGGTATCCCGCGCCTCGAAACTCGCGCTCCAAAAATTCCCTCACGTGGCGGTTGCGGTCAGTTATCAGAATCCTGAATGGATCGTTCATAGGAGTACGCTCTAAAGCAATAAAAGGCAACAGGAAATCACAATTTTGCAATGACTGTGCCAGTCTCGTAGAGCCACTCCGTGAACTTAATGACCTCTAAACACGGTGATTTCTTCCGACCCTTCGAATCCGCTTCCGCAGTGGGGGCACCCTCGCTGTCAGTATTTCTTACAGGCTGTAAAGGCAACTTGTGCCCAGAGGTCTTTGGCTTAGTGGTCCAATTCCTAACTCAGGTGACGAATTCTCGGACCGAAGACTATGGGGGATTCGAGGCTGCTGTACCGGTGGGACAGGCAGGATGCCGGTCCCACCGATCTGAGGACGAGATCGGCCGCGAGACCCAGAGGGATCTACAGGTTGGAATCGGGCAAGCATTCGAGCACATGCTGTAAAGGGGACTTCACCGCCGTCAATCCAAGGACAGCCCGTATCTTTTCATTTTTTTGTACAAGAGTGTCCTGTGTATGCCTAACAAGTCCGCAGCACGAGCCTTATTATTACCAGTTGCAGCCAGTGCATGGCGAATTGCTTTCTTCTCCGACGTAGACTTCACATCTTTTAGAGAAGATCGGCCAGCTTCTTCCGAATTTGCCGGCTTGCCATGCAAGTAGAACGGCAAATCGCGTGGATGAATGGCATCCTTTTCAAGGGAACAAGAAACTCGCTCTAGGACGTTGGATAGTTCTCGCACATTCCCCGGCCAGTTATAATTTCTCAAAACTTCTTCAGCCCGAGGGTTAATCTTTATATCCCGCAGATGCGCGTCCGTCACAATTGATCTTAGTATATGCAATGACAGAGGAATAATGTCTTCTCTTCGCTCCTTAAGCGGTGGAATGTGCAATGGTATGACGTTTAAGCGATAATAAAGGTCTTGTCGAAACCTGCCCTGGCTGACCATCTCTTCAAGATTTTGGTTGCTGGCCGCAATCAGTCGAAAATCAGCCCGCAGCAGAGAAGTGGCACCGATGCGCTCAAACTCCTTTTCCTCCAGCACTCGTAACAGCTTCGGCTGCATTTCAAGCGGCAGGTCTCCTATCTCATCTAGGAATACCGTGCCGTGGTGGGCCAATTCAAACTTTCCGGGTTTCCCATCGGATCTGGCTCCCGTAAAAGCCCCTTTTTCGTAACCGAAAAGCTCAGATTCCAAAAGATCTTTAGGTATTGCAGCACAATTGATACGGATGAAAGGATATAATCTGCGCCCGCTGGCACAGTGGATAGCCTGAGCGAACAGCTCTTTTCCCGTCCCCGATTGGCCTGTAATTAGGACCGGCAGACGAGTCCGAGCAGCCTTGAGTGCTTCTCTTTTCAGGTCAACCATGTCATCGCTTACGCCCACAATGCTATCAATCGTGTAACGGGTAGAGCGTATTGAGATCAACTCCTGTTCATAAAACTCTACCTTTGATTCCAAGAGGGACAACTTCTTGGCCAGTTTGCCCACGTCGCTGACATCCTTGAACATAACTTGGCCGAAGACCGCGATGACCTTGCCGTCCTTTTTGATTGGAATACGCTGCACGACCATGTTCTGGCCTTTGATCCGATGGCTCCAGCAGATCTCAGGCTGCCCGGTTTCTGCTACGATGTGCATTCGGGTATTCTCTACAACATCCGTAACGTGTTTGCCGATTTGGGCATCTGGATCAACGCCGAGGAATTGTCCGTACGGCTTGTTGAAGTGGGTCACATATCCGTCTGCATCGGCTACGAGGATGCCGTTGTAGATGTTGTCCAGAATGAGTTTGTACATTTCGAGTTGGTCGAGGATCTCTTGGGGTGCCTGGGCGTTGTGTTTAGATCGCCTTGCGGCCTGGCTGCTACTGGAACCCATTTTTTGGCCGTGATCCATGGTGACGTCCCCCGTATCAGAATCGCTACATGTATCTATCCTTCTACATTATCCGATACCGCCACGCACATATCAAATGAAATCTGTAACTCCCGATCAATTTGATCTAAAGGGCTTGTAAAGCTGACCAGGATCAGCCCTCGCGGTACGCTGCATGGCCAATGGCAGACCTTGGCGCAAAAATTGCTTCCGTGATCGCGACGCCTAACCCACGCGAACGCCGGCGAGGAACTATGGATATCAACGAACCCAAAATAGGCCGAGAGGAGATACTCATCCTAGTGGATGACGATTTCAATTCCAGGAACGTCTGCATTGTGACCGGTGCAGGGACAGGGATTGGAAGGGCAACCGCGGTTGCAGCCGCGGCCAACAATTTGATGACCGTAGGCCTTGACATCAACGAAGAGCAAGGCAAAAAGACGCAGCAGATGGCCCGCGAAATGGGCGGGCAAATGGTCTTCATCAGGGCGGATCTCGCCAAAGATGAGGACGTTGAGCGTGCCGTGCAGGAAGCCGGGGAACTTGGGTCGATCAAGTACCTGGCCAATATAGCCGGCATCCAACACATTGACCCCGTGGAAAGCTTCCCCATGGAGAAGTATGACCTTATGCAGCGCATAATGCTGCGCGCTCCATTTTATCTATCCAAATTGACCATCCCTCATATCAAGAAAAGTTCCAACGGGACGGGAGCCATCGGTAACATGGCTTCGGTCCACGCCCACATTTGTACAAAGAACAAACCTGTATACAACATCACCAAGTTCGGTCTGAGAGCGCTGAGCCAATCCATTTCCGCGGAAGGGGAGGGGCGGATCCGTTCTTTTTCTGTAAGCACCGGCTTTGTCAGGACTCCACTGGCATTAAAGCAGATTCCGGCCCAAGCGGAGCAGAGAGCCATCAGCCCCGAGGAAGTGGTGCGGGACGTCATGATGGGTAAGTCGCAGGTCAAGGAGATGATGTCCCCGGTTGAAACGGCCAACTTGTTTATTTTTGGATTCTCACGCCACGCGAGATACCTCGTGGGCGGCGACCTGTTGTTCGACGGCGGGATGGTCCTGACCTACTGATTGTGGCAACAATCTCACCTGCGGGCCCGAAAGGAGCCAGCCAAAACAGCGATTTGGGCGGGAGGATTCTCGGCACGCCGATGGTTCCTCAAGCCCGCAAACATCTAACTCTGGAGGGGAATATGAGACTTAAGAGATCTGGAATCGTTGCAGTCTTCTTGTCCGTATTGCTGATCGGCGGATTGGCCGCTTCCGGTACCGCCACCGCAGCGGACACGATCCGGCTTGGGTTTGTAGCCGACGTGTCGGGAATCGGGGCGTCCTTTTACAAATCCCAGAAAGCTGGGCTGGACATGTTTATTGAAGAGGCCAACGCCGCGGGAGGGGTGCTTGGGAAGAAACTGGAACTGGTCGTCCGTGACGCCCAACTCAAGCCTGACATCGGCGCGAACATGGCTAGGGAGTTGATCCTCAGCGAAAAGTGCGACTTTCTTGTCGGCCCCACGAGCAGCGCCGTGGCACTGGCTGTTACCAAGGTGGCGAAAGAGTTCAAGAAAATCGTATTCTTTCACACCTCAAATGCCGAGTCCATCACTACGACGGATTTTCAGCCTTACATGTTCCAAGTGGTGCCCAATACGGGGATTGAAGGTCGTGGAATGGCCTTGTTTCTCTCTCAGAAGCCTTTCAAGCGCTACGGCCTTATAGGTCCTGACTATGCCTACGGCCACGACCAGTTGAACAGCTTCAAAAAGGAAATGGCAAAGCTGAAGCCCGACGTGGAAGTCATGGAGCCGGTGTGGGTAAAGATAGGAGAGTCAAACCTCTCTCCGTTCATTCCAACGCTCATGGCCAAAAACCCCGACGCCATATATTCGGCATTCTGGGGCGGGCAATTGAGTTCTCTAATAAAGCAAGGCATTCCCTACGGCATCTTCAAAAAGGCAGCTTTCAGTTCGCTCTTCGACCTGGATTTTCTCAGGACGACCGGGGCGGACATGCCGGAAGGGCTCACTGGTTACGCACGTTGCCCGTTTTACGCGGTCGATACACCGCAGATGAAGGCCTTTTCCAAGAAGTACTTTGACAAATACAAGGAATGGCCTGCCGACTGGGCTCTTATGGCTTATGACGGAATGATCGCCCTGACCGAAGCCATAAACAAAGCAAACAGCGTTGACTCAGAGCAGGTCGTCAAGGTCCTCGGCGGACTCAAGTTCAAATCCTTGAGGGGCGAGCGTTACATCCGTGCGGAAGATCACATGGCCAATGTCGGCATATACGTGGGTGTGACCACCAAGGATCCCAACTATAAAGGGTTCCTCATTATGAAGGATGTGAAGGAAGTGCCTGCAGAAAAGGTCTGGCTACCAGTGGAAGAAGTCAAGAAACTGCAAGCCGAAAAGAAATAACATGGGGTTCCTGGTTGGCTCCTGGAGTAAGGTGCTTCAGGGGCCAACCTCCATGCCTATTAGGTTGTCTGGACCATTCTTGCTCGGTTTTGCTCAGTGGACCTGGAGCACCGTTTCCCTGGTTGCATCCGACCGTGTCAACTGTCAACCCTTCCTTCTAGAGCAGAAAAACCATGACCATTGAATATTTCATATTTATGCTGATCAATGGACTAAGCCAGGGAATGCTCCTATTCATCATCGCGTCCGGGCTTTCTCTGGTGTTCGGGGTGCTTAGGGTGATCAATTTTGCCCATGGATCGCTTTACATGATCGGGGCATTTGTGGCCTTTTCATTGTCCACCCTTATGGCCGGCGGGAGCTTGTACAGCTTTCTGATTTTATTGCTGGTCGTTCCCCCTGTGCTGGCAGTGATTGGCCTCTTGTTGGAAGTTTCTCTTTTCCGCCGCGTATATGGCCAGGAGCACCTCCTCCAGTTGCTGCTCACCTACGCCCTGGTCTTGATACTTGACGACATGGTGAGAGTAGTATGGGGAGGGGACCCGAGGAATGTGGCGCGACCCGAAATCCTGGCCGGGTCAGTGGATATATTTGGGCTGGCCTTGCCAACCTATAACCTATTCGTCTTGGCGGTGGGGCCGATAATAGCACTGGGATTGTGGTTCCTCCTATATCGTACACGGGCGGGAAGCGTGATTCGGGCTGCTGTGTCTTATCCCGACACTTTGGGTGCGCTAGGGGTTAATGTTTCTTGGGTGATGACTTCGACCTTTATGCTCGGATGTTGGTTAGCCGGTCTAGGAGGGGTGCTGACGGCAGCCCTCGCCAGTATCGATCTTGGTATTGGAATGGAGAAGATCATCGAATGCTTCGCCGTCGTAGTTATCGGAGGCCTCGGGAGTGTGGGCGGAGCGCTGTTGGGATCTCTGATCATAGGCACAGGTACTGCATTCTTCCAGCTTCCTTTTGGCCGGTGGGCTCTGGTCTTCCCTTACGCCCTCATGGCCCTAGTGCTCGTCCTGAGACCGTGGGGCCTGTTTGGAAAACCGGAACGGTAGGAAATAGAGGGAGAAGCCATCAATGGACAAGTCGCACTCAAGTAACAATAGGAACTGGGTCACAGGGATTGTCGTGGTCGTGGCTCTGTTCGTCCTGCCATTTGATATTGGACCGGCTGGGCAGGACAGGCGAATACTGGATCTGGGTCACCACTGAGATGATCATTATGGCCCTGTTTGCCATGAGCCTCAATTTGATTCTGGGCTTTGGAGGCATGGTAAGTTTTGGACACGCGGCTTTTTTCGGCGTGGGGGCATATACCGTTGCCCTCTTGATGAAAAAAGCCGGCTGGCCTCTCTATCTGGCTCTGCCGGCCGCGCCCGTTGTGGCTGCTATCGTTGCGGCCATCATAGGATGGTTTTGCGTGCGGCGCCTGGGATTGTACTTTGCGATCCTAACTCTAGCCTTTAGTCAGCTTTTGTACATGATAGTCTTCCAGTGGTACACCTTTACCGGTGGAGATGACGGAATTCACGGAATTCCCAGACCCGCGTTCCTCGACGCGACAAATTATTATTTGTTCTGCCTCATAATTTTTCTCGTCTGTTTTATGATCATGAGAATGATAGTGAACTCCTCCTTCGGGCTGAGCATAAGGACAATAAGTGAGAACCTGGAACGTGCTAAATTCATTGGAATTAATGTCAGGCGGTATCAGTTGATCAACTTCGCAATCGCCGGAGCTTTCGCCGGACTCGCCGGAGGTTTGTTGACCGAACTGAATCGCTTCGCTCAAACGGAATTTCTCCATTGGAGTAAATCCGCTGAGCCTATTTTGGCCGGCCTTGTGGGAGGAATGTATTCCCTGGTGGGGCCTGCCATTGGTTCGGCGGTTCTTATGTTTCTCAAGATCATTCTTCAACAATTGCATAGGAGCATGGTCGAGATGTGGGCGATTGTCCTGGGTATAATACTGCTGGTGGTGGTGCTTTTCGCGCCGGCTGGTATCGTAGGTCTGTACGAAAAGACGTTCGGGAAATCGGAATCGTGAAATAGCTCGTACATCGGACGGTGAAAGGTAAAATGGCCGACCACATCCTGCGAATTGAAAATCTGTCAAAGTCGTTCGAGGGCAATCAGATTTTCAGCGACGTGAATTTTGCCGTCTCCCCCGGCGAATTGAGTGCCATTATCGGGCCCAACGGCGCGGGGAAAACTACGCTGTTCAATCTGATAACCGGGTATCACGTCCCAGACAAAGGACGGATCATATTCAAGGGAAAAGATATCTCGGGCATGGAGCCTTTTCGACATTGTCAGGCTGGGAATGGCCAGAGCTTTTCAGATCACCAATATTTTTCCCAGAATGACCGTGCTGGAAAATCTGATTGCCACCATCATCACCAAGGACAATGGCAATCTCAACATGGTCACAGCCGTAAGTAAGCTCAAAGCCGTGCAAGAGCAGAGCATACGAAGTGCTGGAGAGCGTAGGACTTGCCGATCTTGCCAACCGGCAAAGCGGTACCCTTGCGCATGGGAACCAGAAAAGACTGGATATAGCAGTGGCGCTTGCGCTGGAACCGGACCTGCTCCTTCTTGATGAGCCCATGGCAGGGATGAGCCCCGAAGAGCGCTGGCAAACGGTGGAGCTGGTCAAGAAGCTCTGGGAGCGGCTGAAAATTACCATGGTTTTTATCGAGCACGACATGGACATGGTTTTCGGAATTTCCCAGAAAGTGCGAGTGCTCTGCTACAAAACTCTGCTGGCCGAAGGAACGCCGCAAGAGATTTCGTCAAACCCTCAAGTGATCGAGGCGTATCTGGGGGAAGAGGTTTAGCCATGCAGTTGGAAGTTGAAAATATTAACACGTATTATGGACTGAGCCACATCCTCTTCGATGTCTCCCTCCAGGTTGATCAAGGCGAAGTGGTGGTTCTGCTGGGAAGAAATGGAGCAGGAAAGACCACAACTATGCGAAGTATCATGGGCCTCACTGCACCAAAACAGGGAAAGGTGAAATTCAACGGACAGGAGATTTCGGGACTGCCTCCCTACAAAGTGGCCCGGCTGGGATTAGGATTCGTCCCGGAAGACCGGCGAATTTTTCCGGATCTTACCGTACATGCCAACCTTGATGTTGGCCGGCAGAAATCGGGGTCCAAGGGCAAGGGCTGGACCATAGACCGAATATATGAACTTTTCCCCAGGCTTAAAGAGCTGTCCAATCGCCGAGGGGGCAATCTCAGCGGCGGAGAACAGCAGATGCTCACCATAGCCCGTACTCTCATGGGCAATCCTGATCTCATCCTCCTCGACGAGCCTTCCGAGGGTCTGGCCCCCATTATTGTTAAGGTCCTGGGCGAATTCATCGATCTGATCAAACAAGAGGGGATGACGGTGCTACTCTCCGAACAGAACGTCAAGTTCGCTCTGAAACATTCGGACCGGGCTTACATCGTGGATAACGGTCATATCAAATACCACGGAAGCATAGCTGACCTGGAAAAAAACGAAGAAATCAAGAAGCGCTATCTGGCCGTCTGACCTTCCTCTTCTGTCCCAGGAGCACATGAGCCATTCTTGCCGAGTGAAGATCCTCCCGGGGATACCGCTCCTGTAAACAGATGGCCGATGCTCTGCAATCCGCAGAAAAATTGTGGGAGAGCCATGCAGAGATTCGACAATCCCGACGTGATTATCACCGACGTGTTGAGTAGCCACGGGAAATGGCGGGCAGACAAACCGGCCATTATCTGCGGAGACACTCGTCTCACCTGGAGAGAGTTCAACAGCCGCATCAATCAGGTGGCCAATGGGCTCATAGGATTGGGATTGCAAAAGGGAGACAAAGTAAGCCTCTTGATGAGTAACCGGCCGGAGATGCTGGAGATATTGTTTGGCGCCATCAGGGCCGGCGGGGTGATCGTTCCATTGTCGGTGATGGTGCCGGGTGAATCTTTGGCCCGGATGGTGGTGGACTCTGACTCTCGCTTCCTGTTCGTGGATTCCGATCGCCGCAAGGTCATGGATCCTTTCCGAGACCAGTTCACGCAGATAGTCGCGGAGGGCTTCATATCCCCCGGCCCTGAAAGCGGCGCCTGGAAGTCATATTCCCAGTTCCTGTCCGCCAATTCAGACCACGATCCTGGTGTTCCCCTGATTTACGAAGATTCCATCAACATCATGTACACATCCGGCACAACCGGGACCCCCAAAGGCATCCTGCATACTCACCACAATCGTCTCCACTTCGCTCTGAGCTTTGGCATGGACTTCCGCATTGATTCCGGGGCCATAACCGTCATCGCCACTGCTCTATATGCCAACGGCACCTGGTTGACCATGCTCCCCACCATTTTCGCGGGCGGCACTCTGGTGCTTATGCCCAAATTTGATCCTCAGGACTTCTTGCGCCTGGCTGAAAAGGAACGCTGCACGCACACGTTCATGGTCCCGACCCAGTTCATGATACTCTTGGAGCAGCCCAACTTTGATCAGTACGATCTGGCATCCATGCGAATGTGGGTCTCTGCCGGCAGCCCGTTTCGTACCCAAACCAAGCAAGAAGTTCTCCAGCGCTTTCCGGGCGAGCTGGCGGAGCTATGGGGCCTTACCGAAGGTGTCGCAACCACTCTGAAACCCGAGGACATGCAGCGTAAGACCGACTCGGTGGGCATCCCGCTCGTTGGCTGGGATGTGCGCATCATAGATGAGCAAGGCCGCGAGCTGCCTCCGGGAGAAGTGGGTGAGATCGCAGCATTCAGCGCATTTCTCATGCCCGAGTATTACAAGCTTGCCGACAAGACCGCCGAGGCTATCTGGATCAACGAGCGCGGCCGCACGTACCTGCGCACTGGTGATATGGGCAAGTTGGACGAGGACGGCTTCCTTTACATCATGGACCGCAAGAAGGACATGATCATCTCAGGCGGAATCAACATCTTCGCCAGTGATCTGGAGCAAGTGGTCTCAACACACCCTGCGGTCAAGGATGTGGTGGTGATCGGTCTCGCTCACGAGAAGTGGGGCGAAACCCCTGTCGCTCTCGTAATTCTCAATGAAGGAGCCGCTGTCAGCGAGGCGGAGTTGCTGGATTGGATCAACCCCAAGCTGGCCAAGTACCAGCGGTTGAGGAAAATAGTTTTCCGTGAGGAGGACTTCCCGCGCAATGCTCTGGGCAAAGTGCTTAAGAGAGAATTGCGCGAGGCTTACCAGTAATACTAATTCTCATTCCGTCATGGAACTCTGAGATGCGGAAAGTTCGTCATTTCCGCGCAGGCGGGTATCCAGAAAAGGTTAGGGCGAGAAAGACTGGATTCCCGCCTGCGCGGGAATGACGGGTTAGCGTCTTCTCGTGCTGGTTCGACCCTATGTTGCTTGTTTGAACGCACATTCGTAGAACGAGTGGCACCCGTGAAGCCCGTGGGACAACTGTCTACTTTTTGATACGCTTTCGTTCTTCTTCCAGTTTGCGCAACTCCTTACGCATGATCTTGCCTGTTGCGGTCATAGGGAGTTCTCCCACAAATTCGACCTCTCGTGGGAACTCGTGAGCCGCCAATCTGACCTTCACGAAATTCTTGATCTCCTGTTCAAGGCTTGGCGTCGGCGTCACACCGGGCTTGAGCACGACAAACGCCTTCACAATTTCCGTACGGACTTCATCCGGAATACCGACGACTGCGACCAGGCTTACCGACGGATGTTTCAAAAGGCAATCCTCGATCTCCGCGGGCCCTATCCTGTAGCCTGCGCTTGTGATGACATCGTCTTTTCTCCCCACAAACCATAAGTACCCGTCTTCATCCTTGCGGGCCAAGTCGCCGGTAAGGCACCAATCGCCAACGTATTTCTCTTCCGTGGCTTCCAGATTGTCCCAGTACTGAAGGAACATCACAGGGTCGGGCCGTTTGATGGAAACCTCGCCCACGGCACCCGTCGGAACCGGCACGCCGGATTCGTCCACAATTTCGACAATGTGGCCCGGGATGGGTTTGCCCATAGAGCCAGGCCGAATTTCCATTATTTCCGCACAGTTTCCTACAACCAGGTTGACTTCGGTTTGTCCGTAAAATTCGTTGATGGTTACCCCCATGACCTCTTTTCCCCATTCCAGGAGCTCAGCGCCCAGGGTCTCTCCTCCACATCCGATGCTACGCATGTGAAAGTCGTAGCGCCTTCCAGGATCCTTGACCTGGCGCATCATCTTCAAAGCAGTCGGCGGCATGAAAGGCATTGCGGATGCGGTGCTTTGCTATCAGGTGGAAGGCTTCTTCCGGGTCGAATTTCCTGGCCCGGTGAGCCACCACAGGCACCCCATGATGCCAGCTGGGGAAAAGCACGTCGATAAGTCCGCCGATCCATGCCCAGTCAGCAGGCGTCCAGAAAAGATCATCTTCTTTCGGAAAGAAGTTATGAGGAAACTCTACGCCGGGAAGATGTCCCAGCACCACTCGATGAGCGTGGAGAGCCCCCTTCGGAGGACCGGTTGTGCCGGAGGTGTAAATTATTAGAGCCGGATCATCGGCTTTGGTCTTGGCCGGTTCAAACTCTGTTGATCCTTTGTCAATCAGCTTTCCGAAATCTAGGACTCGGTCGTTCTTTTCCCCGTCGGTGATCACAACGATTTTCAATTCCGGCAGGCGGTCCCAGATTTCCATGATCTTGGGGAGATTTGCCCCATCCGTTACGAGCCCCTTCGCGCCGCTGTTTGACAATCGATATTCCAACGCGTCAGGTACCAAAAAGCGTGAAGAGGGGTATTGCAATGGCGCCAATTTTGTACAACGCGATGTGGCTTATCGCTGTTTCAGGACTCTGACCCAACAAAATTCCGACGCGGTCACCCTGTTGAATTCCGTGGGCCTTGAGACCATTTGCCAGTTGATTGGAGCGTTTTTTCAGATCCGAGAAAGAATATTTAGTGACCTGCCCTTTGTGGTCTTCGTAGATCAGGGCCGTACGGCCCGGTTCGTGCGCCCACTTATCGCATATATCCACACCGATGTTGTAAAAATCGGGAACCTCCCAGTGAAACGATCCATAGACCTGATCATAAGTTTTGCCCGGCGTTAGCATGTTCTCTCCTGCAAATATCCGAAAATCATGGGTAAGAACCCTTCAGCGTGCATGGGAATGGGCTGATTGTCAAAGATGTGGGCCTCGGCCCTTCGTCTCCGTCCTTGGACAATTCCGGGCGAAGACAACGAACCCGCGGGGCCTGAGTACCACGTTTCACGGGTATGGCGCCGTTTGCACAGTAGGGCCGGCATCTTGCCGGTCATCTGCTCTTCCTGTTGACCGGCAAGATGCCGGCCCTACTGTGCGTTGCAACAGCAGATGAGGTCACGTGCTTGTGTCGTCTCTAATGGCCAAGGAGCGAATACGTCACCGAACTTGCGAAACAAAGCACTAATGCGTTCGCGATAGTCCCTCAAGCTCGTGTTCAGCTTTTTGCAGGTCTCCATCGGCCGCGCATTGTTTGAAGATCTCTCTTGCACGGTTCAAGAATTTACGTGACTCGGCCACATCTCCTTTACGTTTGCACAATTGCGCGTGGAGCAGGTAGTCCCGACCCAGGTGCACCTTCATGCCGACGCTTTCATCCGCGACGATGGCCGCTCTGGTCCAATTCTCTGCCGCGCCTACGTTGCGATCGTCAATAGTAATAAGAGTCTCGGCGATGAGTCTGGCTATCCAGCCGGACAGAGCGCCGAATCTATTCTCCTGATAGGCTTTGAAGATTTGATCCTGCTTTACGTCTTTGCGGTTATTTGAGACTTCAGCCAATGTCATTGCTAGTTCGCTCAGCCTTACGCACGAAGGCATGATGTTCACCGATTCCAGAATGGATATGGATTTCGAGTGACAATTCTGGGAAGCAGCGAAACGACCCATGTCAAAATAGGTAAAACCCAGAAAGAAGTAAGCGAGAGCCTCCCAAAAATAATTGGCACCCTCCAACAAGGCGACCGACTTGGACAGGTGCCTTTCGGCGTCCATCAGTCGGCCTTTGTAATAATAGCAAATCCCCAGGCTGCCGTGCGCCATACCCCTGGACAATCTATCGCCGGCGGTCTCAGCTATGTGTAGCGCTTCTCGAGCGGTCTGAAGGCCGAGATCAAGCCTACCCGTATAATTGTAAACAAGAGAACTCATAAGGCTCTTGACCATGGAAATGCTCCATAGGGCCTCTGCCGCCACGTTTATCTCCAGGGCTTCTTCCAAGAAATGGAGCGCTTTCTCGAACGCGCCGGTTGCCGGCAACGTGAGACCCAACCACACTTTGGCCGTGACGAGCGAAAGAATGTCGTTCACGTCCTTTGAGATGTTTAGACCGTCTTCCAGGTATTTCAATCCCTTTTCAAAGTTTTCCTCAACCAGACAATGATAGGTTCCAACTATGGTATATATTTGGGAGAGCCGTCTTCTGTAATTACCTTCCCGAGCTACCGAAATAATAGGGTCAACAGCCTGTTTCGCCTCCACATGGTGATTCATCTGCAGCAAATACAGCCCCAAGGCCGTTCTGGCGTCAACGAGATAGGTATCCACCTTTGAAGTTCGCGGCAACCTGTCCAGACAGGCCACCCTTTTCCTCGCGTATGAGACTGAATCGGAAAAGGAAGCGATTTTTCTAGCTTTTTTCCCCGCCAATTCGGCATGTTTGGCTGCCTTTTCAAAATTCTCGCTCATCAGATAATGTTGCAGCAGCTCTTCCGAATGTTCACTGAGGTTACCCTGATGTATTTCTTCAATCGCATTTCCTATCTTTTCGTGAAGGTTCTTCTTCCTGGCAGCCAATATCGAATCGTAAACGACGTCGCGGATCAGGGCGTGCCTAAAAGCATAGGTTGGCTGAGTCGGGGATCCCGTTTCGTCCAGAAGGCCTGAAGCCTTGAGGAGCAAGAGATGGGGCAGGAGTTCTTTCTCCGGAACCCCCATGACTCTGCTGATTAAATTGCACGAGAATTGCCTCTCGATGACTGCGCCTGTTTGAAGCAGGGCTTTTGACTTTTCCGGAAGCGTATCAACTCTTGCCATTATGATGTCATTGATAGTAGATGGGATAGCAACGTCGTTCCCGTGCCGGGTCAGATAATACCGTTCACCCCTTTTTTCAATTATCTTCAAGTCCTTCCACGACCGCAGAAATTCCTCAATGAAGAATGGCACACCTCCCGTTTTTCGTAATATCAATTCTTGAAGTTCGGGTTCAATTTCTCTGGTACCCAGGAGGTTCTGGACCATAGCGGCACTTTCCCCGTCAGACAGCCGGTCCAGGGTCATCGGCTGATGATGAGAAAGTCTTGCCCAGTTCGCTGAAAAACCCGGTCGGTAGGTGAATATCGCTAAGATCTTCAGGCCGTGCATGGTCTCCAGCAGATGCTTGATAAACTCCTGCGAGGATTTGTCACACCAGTGGAGGTCCTCAATCGCCAAGATGAGAGGCCTGGATTCCGATCCTTTCACGAGTACTTTCGCCAAAGACTCCCTGACACGGTCCTTTCTTGACTCAGAACTCATGGGAATCGAGTCTATTCCGCTGTCACGCACAGATAGAAGCTCTAGGATATATGGAAGCATCTCGCCGTCCCCGGCGTGTGAGGATTCCAGACCTTCCTTAACTTTCTTTCTGGTCTCCAAGTGGCCGTCATCGTCCCGGACACCGAACGTCTCCTTCAGGTGCCGGACGAACGGATGATACGACATTCCCGTGCCGTGAGAGAGACATCTCCCCTCGACGAAAGTCACGTCCCGTCCTGCGACTGCCTTCCTGAACTCATGCAAAATCCTGGACTTGCCCAGACCAGGCCCTGCTGCAATGGAAATGGCCGCGCAGCCCCCCTCTGTGCAGACAGCCAAGCCTTCCAGTAGTCGAGTCAATTCTTTCTGTCTGCCCACAAAAGGCGTTAGTCCCCTGGCAGCCCTCACATCGAAGCTTGTCAACAACGAGTCGGCCGAGAGAAGGCGGTACGCCTTCACGGGCGGGGCAAGCCGAAATTTGATGTCTGTCAATTCTTCAAACATGAAAAAACCTTCGGCACGTTTGAAGGTTTCCTCAGTGACGTATATGGCTCCGGGTTTTGCGAGGCACTGCATCTCGTGGGCCAAACCCGCCGTATTCCCTACTTCCGTGTAGTCCCCCGTCAAATCGTCGTCTATCGAGCCGACCAGCACAGGGCCCGAGTTGAGGCCTACTCTAATTTCCAGATGCACGTCGAACCGTTTCCCGACTCTTTGGGTGTAATCCCGGAGCGCTTTCTGGATCTCCAGCGCGGCATGGCAGGCTCCCTGCGCGTGATCCTCTCTTGCCGGCTGGGCCCCGAACAATGCCAGAATCCCCTTGCTGGTGACTTGGCTGATTGTTCCGCCATACCTGACGATCTGGTCGGCAAGAATCGCAAAAAGCTCATCTATGACCTCGTAAACCTCGGCCGGCTTCAGCTTCTCCGACATGGGGCCGTAGTCTGCCAAGTCCGCACAAAGCGCTGTGGCGATCTTCCGTTCACCGGCCTGGCCATCTCCAGTTGCAAGGATTTTGTCCGCGAGGAATTTCGGCATGAATGTTGGTTGACTGGGTTGCCGCACTGCTGACGGTTCTATCCCCTCGGCCAATCCATAGCCGCACTTCCCACAGGATTTGCTCTCTGGAAGATTTTGGAACCCACAAATGGGACAGCGCTGCAAAATAGCTCTCCCGCACCCGAAACAGAATTTCAAATACAACGCATTCTGGCTTCCCACGACGAGAACTCAGGTTCCCGCTCATGACTCAGCTGCCACGAACACGACGGCGTGGAGATGATTCTCACATCAATACTGATGGTTACAGTGGCTAATGATGTAACGACGATCTAAAGAGTTTTCCGATACTCTTGTGGCTTACACGCTAGACAACCTATAATACTTCGGCTTGAAAGGTCAACTATCATCTTTTGGCTGCTTTGAGGTTGTTCCAGATTCCGGCCGTAATCGGAAATTAGTGTCGCAATATACCCGCACTATTTTGCGGAGCCCCGCAACATTGCACATTGCGGACCTACCTGTGCAGGCCTTCTTTACCGCGCCGGTCGTGCCGATCAAAAACAAGCTGGACAACAGAGCGGCTCAGTAATATGGTACCACGTTGTTCACTTGGCGGACCTGAAGACGCCAAATCGCTGCGGGAATCATGCCCCCGGCAGCTCTTGAAAAACTCATCGATTTTCCTACCAGCTCCGCAGGGAATATGGAAAGGACGCCATGTCTACTGGGGACCAACTAACCCAGTTCATCGTTTCCGGCCTTACTACCGGCAGCATCTATGCGCTGATAGCTCTCGGTTTTTGTATCATTCACAATGCCATCGGGATCGTTAACTTTACCCAGGTAGACTTTGTGACCCTCGGCGGCATGATGATGTACACCTTTTTCCAGAGCATGAATTTCCCCATGCCTCTGGCCTTCGTCCTCGGCGTCCTGGCTGTGACGGCGGTAGGGGCTCTGGTGGAGCGTTTCGCTATTCGACCAGCCAAATCCCGTGCCGTCATAGTTCTCATCTTCATCACTATCGGTGTTTCGATCCTGATGCGTGGGGCCTTCAAAATCATCTGGGGCACGAATCAGATGGCCCTTCCCTCTTTTTCGGGAGACACACCCTTTTTGATCCTACGGGCAGCGGTTTTGCCTCAAAGTCTCTGGATTCTTGGTCATCACTGTCATCGTAGTAATCTTGCTTCATTTTTTCTTTAGTAGCACTCGGTTAGGCAAGGCCATGAGGGCCACGTCCTTTAACCCCAAGGCGGCGGCACTTATGGGAGTAAATGTGAATCGCATGATCCTTTTTTCGTTTGCCTTAAGCGGAGCACTTGGAGCAGTCGCAGGAATTATCATCGTTCCGATCACCACCCTGTCCTATGATATAGGTGTAATACTTGGCCTGAAGGGGTTTGCCGCGGCTGTTCTCGGAGGATACGGGAACAGCATTGGGGCCATTATCGGCGGGCTTTCGCTCGGGCTCCTGGAGTCCTTCGGTGCCGGGCTGATCTCTTCTACCTACAAGGATGTAATCGCCTTTGCCATCCTTCTTCTGGTCCTCTTCATGAAACCCAGCGGGCTATTAGGCTATGGAGAGAAGGAGAAGATTTAAGGGCATGGCCGCCGGCCTATCCAAGACTAAACGATTACTGAGCTTGATAATACCGGCCCTGGTCATTGTCATCATCCCCTTTTTGATACCCAATCCTTATTACCTCAACGTAATCAATATCATCGGCCTGAACACAATAGTCGTGGTCGGCCTGAGCCTGTTGATCGGGTACGCCGGCCAGATCTCGCTGGGACATGCCGCATTTTACGGCCTGGGAGCGTATCTTTCCGGCATCCTCACCGTCACGTACAGTTTCTCGCCGTGGCTCGCGATGATTGTAGCGCTTCTTGCGACAGGCTTACTGGCCTTGGCAATAGGCATCCCCACCTTGAAACTGCACGGCCATTACCTGGTCATGGCCACACTGGGCTTCAACTTGATTATTAATATCATCCTGATCCAGTGGGATAAGATGACAGGTGGTCCTTCAGGTTTTCCCGGAATTCCCTCTTTGACAATCGGATCATGGTCCTTTGACTCCGACAAGAGAATGTATTACCTCATCTGGTTTTTTGCCTTTGCCTCGATTATCTTGGCTTTGAACCTGGTGCGTTCACGTGTTGGGAGGGGTCTGAGGGCCTTGCACGGGAGTGAAGCGGCTGCCGCGTCGGTGGGTGTGCGGACGGAAAGTTATAAGGTCAAGGTCTTTGTATTAAGCGCCATCTTCGCATCGGTGGCAGGCAGTCTCTATGCGCATTATCTGACCTTTATAAGTCCGAAAACCTTCGACATTTTCTTTTCCGTCGAATTGGTGACCATGGTCATTGTCGGCGGCATGGGAAGCATTTGGGGCGCCCTCTCAGGAACTGTTTTCTTAACTCCCTTACCCCTTGTCCTGCATTTTTTTGATGAATACAAAGACGTATTCTATGGCTTAATCCTTGTATTGATCCTAATTTTCATTCCGGAAGGATTGGTAGTAGCGATTCAAAGCCGGTGGCTCTCTAAGATACGCTCTGAGACGAAAGAAATACCTATTGATTCTGCAAAACTCGGAGTTGGACCCGTTCACGTCTATCCCTCGCTTGGTTGTGAAAAAGGACGAGCAGTACCCGGCTCGGGAAATCAAGCGATCTTGAGGGTTGAAAACGTTAGCATCAGGTTTGGTGGATTAATGGCCCTCGGCCAAGTTTCATTCGAAATGCCCGAAGGCTCCATTACAGCCTTGATCGGACCCAACGGCGCCGGCAAAACTACCCTGATCAACGTCATTTCAGGCGCATCTCAGCCTCAGAGCGGCAAAGTTTTCTTTAGAGACCGAGAGATCAGCGGCAGGCGGCCGTATCACATGGCTGCGATGGGGCTGAACCGCACTTTCCAGAATCTCCAGATTTTCGAGAATATGACGGTACTGGAAAATGTCATGGTGGGCCTTCATGCCAAAACAAGAAATGAATTCGTCTCCTGTCTGTTTCGTCTGCCAGGCTTCAGCAGGGAAGAAAGGGAAATCGAACAAAAGGCATGGGAGGTCCTAAAGTTTTTCCGTCTTGAGGGAAAAGGACTTTGGCCGGCATCGAGTCTTTCTTACGGGGAACAGAAGCGGATTGAAATGGCCAGAGCCTTGGCCTCGGCCCCAAGTGTAGTCCTTTTGGATGAGCCGGTGGCAGGTCTGAACATGACTGAAACCCGAGAAATGGCTGGGACAATCAGTGAGATCCGGTCTCAAGGGATCTCGGTACTCCTGATCGAGCATGATATGAACCTGGTCATGGGAATTTCAGACAAGGTTGTGGTTCTCAATTATGGGAGAAAAATCGCAGACGGTAATCCCGAAGACATTCAAAGAGATGAAAAAGTCTTGGCCGCTTATCTAGGAGGCGTAGCTTAGATGTTGCGAGTTCAAAATATCGAGGCACGCTACGGCGGAAACCGGGCACTGAAAGGGGTATCCTTGGAAGTGCGGCAGGGGGAAATTGTCTGTTTGATAGGCGCCAATGGCGCGGGCAAGACTACGCTACTCAATTGTCTCTCGGGTATCCATCCCGCTAGAAACGGCAAGGTGTTTTTTATGGGAGAGGATGTCTCCCATGCGCCCTCGCAAAAAATAGTCCGCCTGGGCATAGTCCAGGTACCTGAAAACCGGCAACTGTTCGGCCCTCTTACTGTCGAGGAAAACCTGGAAATGGGAGCTTACTCGCGGGCTCGGCAAATTAACAAGAAACGCCTAGTCTCAGAAATGGAAAGGGTTTTTCAGCTCTTTCCGCCACTCAAGGCTCGAAGAAAGCAGCGAGCCGGCACACTTTCGGGGGGGGAACAACAAATGGTTGCCATCGGCCGAGGGCTGATGTCCGACCCTCGCCTCTTGTTACTCGACGAGCCCTCGCTCGGACTGGCCCCCTTGATTGTCCGAGAGATATTCCGCATCATTCAGGAACTCCAGCGCGAAGGTCGAACCATACTACTGGTGGAGCAGAATGCCTTGGGCGCGCTAACTATTTCACAACGGGCCTATGTACTTGAGAGCGGATCAGTGACGACGAGCGGACCGGCCGCGGTTCTGATACAGGATCCGGAAGTGCGCAGGGCCTTTTTGGGCCAGGACGTGAGCGTGTGAAGACATTCTAAGATTAGAAGAAGTCGCAAAGGGGGTGAGCAAACATTACCGCAACCAAGGAATTTGTGAGTTGTAGACCACGCGGCAACTGCGTTATTCTAACAGCACTATTTTGCCCTCGATGGGAAGTGGAGTAAGGATTGAAGGAGAGCACAATGAAGAGATTTGGAGCATTCCTGCTGGTAGCTTTTTTTGTTTTGGGATTATCCTCGGTGAACGCGGCTGACCCCATCAAGATCGGCGCGTTTTTCTCCCTGTCCGGACCCGCAGCCAATATTGGAACGCCAACCAAGCTGGTTACCCAGATGGTGGTGGAGAAAATTAACAAAGAAGGCGGCATTAATGGGAGGCCCATAGAGCTTATTGTCGGAGACACCGAGTCTGATCCGACTAAAGCCGTTATGGTGGTCAAGAAATTCATCAACGTTGACAAGGTAGCGGCAATCATCGGACCGGACCGGACAGACCTTGGCATGGCCGTGAAAAAACAGGTTGAAGAGGCCGGCATTCCCACGTTTATGACAGTGGGCGGGGATCCGGTCATAATGGGAGGCGGGCCTCTAGGAACTTTTAAATGGGTTTTCAAATCCCCCCAGCGAAGTTCCACCGCAGTTGAAAAACTCTACCAGTACCTGCAACAGAAAGAGCTGAAGAAGATCGCCCTCATGACCGCTTCAGACGGTTTTGGCAAGGACGGCAAGGTATGGCTCGAGAAGTTGGCCCCCAAACACGGATTAACGATAGTAGCGGATGAATCATTCAATCCCAAAGATACTGACATGACCGCTCAGTTGACAAAGATCATGGCTGCCAGTCCCGACGCAATTGTTTGCTGGACCATCGGCCCAGCAGGGGCCATTGTGGCCAAGAATGTCAAACAGCTCAACATGAAAGCCCCCCTGTTTCAATGCCACGGCCAGCCGGACCCAAAGTATGTTGAGCTTGCAGGACCAGCCTCGGGTGGCAATATGATGCCGTCAACCAAGTTGATGGCATGGGAACAACTCTCTGACAACGATCCCCAAAAGAAAGTCATAAAGGAGTTCGTTCACCTGTACAACGATGTCTATCACCACAACAAAGAATTTCCGATCAATGCCCACTCGGGCTATGCCTGGGACGCTATCTATATTGTGGCCAATGCCATGAAAAAAGCTGGAACAGACCCGGAAAAACTGCGTGAGGCTATCGAGCAGACCAAAGGCTATGTAGGTATAAGCGGTATTTATAGCCTGACCCCTGAGGATCACAACGGTCTGGATACCAACTCCATGATTATCGTTCGAATCGAAGACGGCAAATGGAAGTTGGTGAAATAAGCTCAATCTCGCTTTCAGGGTCAGGACGAAGAGCGCAAGCAGAGTTTGAGATGACTTTCAGAATCCTCACTGCCCCCTCAGTAAGGGGGAACAGGGGGATTTGCTGCCGCAGGCTTCTGTGCTGTGGTTGTTGACGTGGTTACCGAGTGACCGCGCAGTTGCGTTGGCGCGGTCATTCTAGCTTCAGGTAAGGTATATGGGTAGAAAAGGGCGAATTCTTGTTTTTACCGGCACAGGCAAAGGTAAGACCACTCGGGCTTTAGGCTGGGGATTACAAGCAGTAACCACAGGTCTGAATGTTTACATGATTCAATTTCTGAAAGCGCCGGACAGCTCAGGGGAACACTTTGCGGCCAAGCGGCTTGGAACTGCGTTTACTATAGAGCCCATGGGAAAGAAGGGGTTCATTCGCAAGCGGGAGGGAGATCAGACTGATCGAATGATGGCCGAAAGGGCCCTGGAAAAGGCCCGCACAATTATGCTGAGCGGAGACTACGATGCCATCATTCTCGATGAGATAAACGTCGCCGTCCGACTCAATCTTGTCAGCAGGGAGAACGTGCTCGATCTCATGGATGCCAAACCGGAGCACTTGGACCTTGTTCTGACAGGTCGAGACGCTCATCCTGACATCTGTGCGCGGGCCGATGAGGTGCTCGAAATGGTAAACATCAAGCACCATTTCGAAAGCGGAGTCAGGGCGCTGAGGGGCATAGAATACTGAGGGATTTGGTCACGATAATTCCCTCAGCGCTGCCGGCCGGCCAGCATGCCGTCAAAGGCAGAGTTGAGAGCGCTCAGGTGATCGATACCTTCTTGGATCCGTTGTGCGAATTCGCTCCTCTGCTGCCGGATTCGGCGGACGGCAGCATCGAGGCTGGAATCCAGGTCTCCCATCGCTGACGCGGCAAGGCTGCGAGCCTCTTTGTCTATCTTCTTAATTCGCTTTGCACCCAGATAAAAGATAAGAAACAGTTGGCATATCAGCAGCACCGTGAGACCGGTTAAACCGTCGGAACTGAAAAGAGCGGTAAGAAATCCAACAAATATCTTCAAACCTCCGGCGAGGCTGGGATGCTCTAACCAGGCTTCAAGAGCGGCTTGGCCGGCCAACCTGACAATCAAAATCAGCGCTGGAATGCCCAAGACCAGTCTTTGGCTGAGACGCCGCCAACCTGCGAGTCGTCCAGCAACGGATGCTTTTCTCTGTTTCAGCTTCTGGGCAAACAATTTGGAGGCTTGATTCACCGCCGTGTTCATCAACTCTTCGGGGCTTTCCTCGCTCTCAGAACCGTCAGTCCGCGGAAACGCAAGAAGAAATTCGGAGTCCAATCGCGCACCCACCTCTTCAATCTCTGTGCGTCTCTCTTGACTCACCGCCCCCGCCGTCCGTAGGAATATGCGGTCCAGGTCTTCGCGGAAAGCCCTCGCAGCACTTCCTCGTCCCAGGTTGAGCATCCTCATGGCGAGCCTCACGGGCCCTATCGACGTATCTTCATTCATCAGAAGGGGGAAGAGTCGCTCGGCAAGCTTATTTTCGTGATCGATGAGGTACAGACTCGAAGCTGGCGGCTCGGAGCTAACCTCCGTTTGGATATCATGGATGCCGTTCAACAGCCGCTTCTTTTCCTTTGGCGAAATTACCGCGTTCAATTCGTTCAGTAGATGTCGGGTTTCCTCCACGAGATTGACAGTCTTAACGGAAGCGATCTCCTTCGCGTCCCTGCGAACCATCAGGAAACTCCTGAAGCGTTTGAATTCGCTATCCAGAACCGACTCCCTGTTTTTTCCATCAACTTCCTGAGCAGCCGAAAGGATGAACACTCTGGGTTGTTCAATGCCGGCCTCGTGCTTGAGGCGAAAAGTGAAGTCTCCCAGCACTTCCTTGAGCTTGCTGTGCGGATCGGCAGCGTTCCCTTCAATTAGTTCGTCAGCCTTATTAAGTACAAACGTGAAGTTTTCCCTGTTGATCAGAGTTTGCTCCACGAATCTGTAAAAGACGACATCCGCGTATTTCTCTGGGCTCACCACCCACACGATAGAGTCGAGGCAAGAAAGGATCTCGAGGACTGCCTTGCGATTGTCCTGCTCGATACTGTCAAAGTCGGGAAGATCCAGAAGCACAAGGTCTTTTATGATATCGGAATCATGAACAGCGTCGTTTTCGCGTATAAGCGTGGAGATTTTTTCCAGCCCCCGGGGAGTATCCCTGTGCCGATAGACCACGGCATGATCGGTAAACGGTCTCTTGTCCGACGAATCTGAGATCTTATTTCTCGCCAGAGCGTTAATGAGAGTCGATTTGCCGACTCCGGTTCCGCCGAGAATGCCTACATAAAGCGCTTCTCCTGGCTGGCTGGCCTTTTGCAGAAGAATTTGAGTCCTTTGGACAAAGGAATCTCGGGCCTCACCTGACATAAGAAAGAGCCCGTCAGTCCGGAGGAATTCCAAGGACCGCTCCAGAGTCAGTGCAAGGGAGGAACGATTCACGATGACAAAACCTCTTCCATTAGAAGCTTGGGGGAAGACAAGCAAGTTTGTGCGGGGGAGGGAGAGACTGAGTCCAGGTTAATAGTTGCTTAGCATAGCGCCAGGAAGAAAATACCTCACGGGACGCGGCAGACCTCACTGTCCTTGCACTCTGCATCCAGCGGTCGGAGCCAAGGGAACCACACAGGAATGGGCTTTAGAGAAATACAAGGAGCCGGAAACTCAATGGATTTGCAGGTGCCGGGAATGCACACGGAGGCCGTGCCCAAACTTACCCAGGGAAGTATGTGGAATTCGGTCTTTACTATTGTAGGCCAGATGGGGATGTCGAACGGGACAGAAACAGGGCCCACGCTCTCGGGTGGAATGGGCCTATCAGGCACACAGGACCGATAGCCGGCTTCCCCGGCAGAACAGGGCAGAGTCACCCCCATAGCAAGTATGACAAATACAAGAAGGACAGCAACCCTGGAAGTTTTCATAGCTATACCTCAATACAGTGTGCGCATCACTGAGTCGCACATGAAATCACATAAAAATATTGGTGACACCTTATCATCGCTGCAACTTTTCTGTCAAGGAAGAAGCCGCTGAGCGTCATCGCTCAGTCGCCGGGCGGAGAAAGATTGTCATTGCGAACGGAGCGAAGCAATCCCTACACGCCAAAGCCAAGATTGCTTTCCCTCGGAACGCGGGATTTCACTCCTCGCAATGACACAGGATTGGCGATTTCCCCGCCTAAGTGAGCGATCATCACTATACGTCGTAGCTCTTTTCCAGCATGGTCGCATGGGCCGCGGCCAAACGGGCAATCGGCACTCTGGGACCGGAGCACGAAACGTAGTCCAGACCGACGTGATGACACAGACGGATAGAACCGGGATGCCCACCATGTTCACCGCAGATTCCTATCTCCAGGCCCGGCCTAACTTTGCGACCCGCTTCGATGGCCATCTTCATAAGCGGCCCCAGGCATTTGACATCCAGGGCTTCGAAGGGATTCGCCTCTAGAACACCACGTTGCTGATAATAGGGGAGGAATTTGTTCTCCGCATCTTCGCGGCTGAACGAAAATGCTGCTTGGGTAAGGTCGTTCGTCCCGAAAGAGAAAAATTCCGCTACACGCGCTATCTCATCGGCAGTGAGGCAGGCCCGCACCACTTCGATCATGCTGCCATATTTGAAATTGAGCTTCACTCCGTGGGCTTCTTCGACCTCTTTCTGCACCTTGTCCACGTATCGCTTGACCCATTTCAATTCCGTATCAGCGCAGACTTGAGGGACCATGATCTCCGGGTGGACTTCAATACCTTCCTTTATGCATTCTGCTGCCGCCTCGAGGATTGCCTGGATCTGCATGGTATAGATTTCGGGATAGGAAATGCCAAGGCGGACCCCGCGATGCCCGAGCATGGGGTTGGCCTCCCGGAGGGCACGGGCCCTTAGTAGCATCAGTTCCTTCTTTTTGATCGCTTCGTCTATAGCCTTGGCGTCCAATTCCGCAAAGAATATGGGCAAACCTTGCCGCTGTTCGCGGTAGTTAGCATAAAGGTCGGTATCCACCAGCTTCACGCTCTCCAGCAATCTTTCCGTGGTCTTCGCGGTTCGTCGCAGACGCCTCAAATCGTCAAGCTGCTCCACCAATTCGTTTTCCAAGGGAAGAAATTCATGAAACGGCGGGTCAAGAAGGCGAATCGTTACCTGGTATGGGGACATGACTTCAAACAGGCCCTTAAAATCGGATCGTTGAATGGGCAACAACCTGATGAGGGCTTTCTGACGATCCTCGTAGTCCTCGGCAAGTATCAACTCGATCACTATGGGCAGACGATCGGGCGCGTTAAACATGCGCTCCGTGCGGCACAGGCCAATTCCGACAGCTCCGTACTTCCGTGCCCGTTTAGCATCTTCGGGAATGTCTGCATTGGCCATGACGTGAAGCTTAGCCAACTCATCCGCCCACCCAAGCAGAATGCCCAGTTGAGGGCTGAACTCCGGTTCAACCGTTGGTATTTCACCTAGGTACACGTTGCCTGTGGCGCCGTCTATGGTGATGACGTGCCCCTCGTGAACCACCTCGTCCCCTATCAGAGCCAGCCGGTGCTGGACGTCGACCCGTATCCCCTCGGCGCCGGCTACACAAGGTTTACCCATACCCCGTGCTACCACTGCTGCGTGCGAGGTCTTTCCCCCGCGGCTGGTGAGGATACCCTGAGAAGCAAAAAAACCATGAATATCGTCCGGCTTGGTCTCCTCACGCACCAGGATCACCTTCTCGCCGGCCTTACCCTGAACCTCTGCTCTGTCCGCATCGAAGACGCACTTACCGGACGCTGCCCCTGGTGACGCAGGTAGGCCCTGAGCAATGGGTTCGGCTTTGAAGTTGGGGTCCAGGCCACGGTACAGCATCTGCTCCAGGTGCTCGGGATTGATGCGGAGCAGAGCTTCTTCCTTGGTCAGCAATCCCTCTCCGACCATTTCCACGGAGGTTCTCACCATGGCCGTTGCGTTCATTTTGCCGTTGCGGGTCTGGAGGCAGTAAAGAACACCTTTTTCAATAGTGAATTCGAAATCCTGAACTTCCCGGTAATGGTTCTCCAGTTTATTACGCAAATCTTCCAACTGACGATACAGACCCGGCATTTCCTCGGCCATAGCTTGGATAGGTTTAGGCGTACGGATACCGGCCACCACGTCTTCTCCCTGGGCATTTACCAGGTATTCGCCGAACATTTTGTTTTCGCCGGTAGCCGGATCCCGAGTGAAGCCGACACCGGTGCCGCTGTCGTTGCCCATGTTTCCGAATACCATTGCAACCACGCTGACGGCTGTGCCGTTGCACATTTCCGAGGTGATGTTGAACTCACGCCGATAATCCACTGCGCGCTTTCCCATCCACGAGTTGAATACCGCTTTGATGGCTATTTCCAATTGCTGGTACACATCTTCGGGGAAGGGCCTGAAGGTCTGTTCTTCAACCACGTGGAGAAAGAGTTCGCAGACTTCTTTCAGGTCTTCAGTGGTGAGGTCTACATCCGATATCGCGCCGGATTTGACCTTGATGGCTTCCAGAGTCTGGTTGAAGTGTTCGTCCGGCGCCCCCATCGCAATTTTGCCATAGAGCTGAATGAAACGGCGATAAGCATCATATCCGAACCGCTCATTTTGAGTCTGTTTTACCAACCCAGGCACAGTCTGGGAGTTTAGGCCAAGGTTGAGAATAGTGTCCATCATCCCCGGCATTGAAAGGGCGGATCCCGATCGAACCGAGACGAGCAACGGGTTGTCGGGGTCGCCGAAGCCTTTGCCGGTGGCCTTCTCCAGGTCCTTGATATGTGCTTTAACGCCATCCATCAATCCCGGAGGAAGGTCCCCATTCGGAGAGTCAAGAAAGGCCAGACACGCGTCAGTGCTGATCACGAATCCGGGCGGCACGTTGAGGCCGATCTGAGTCATCTCGCAGAGACCAGCACCCTTACCCCCCAAGAGATTCTTGTTTTTTCCATCTCCGTCATGAAACGAAAAGATATACTTGTAGTTCATGGTGCTCTCCGTGGAAAATTTGATTGGCTTGGCGACCTGGTCTTACAGATCGGCCCAAATTCCCGGGCCGACAATGTGATGCGCAGACGATTCTCTTCTCCCGAGGGGGTTAGGAAGCGGCTGTGAGCAGACGCTTTTCCCTCAAGAAATTCGACATTTGCTCTACCTACTGCCATCCATCCCCAGATCTGCGCCCCGTCCCGTGATCTTTGGGTAATTTATTACTTTATCAAACAAATCTTTTTTTATGCAACAAATTTCAGCGAACTGAATAGTCGGCTACAGTGAGCCTAAGCGAGAAATGTTAGATGATTTCCATGAGGTGAATTGACTCCTGCAAAATGACTGAATAGTAACTCAGCCCATCGTCAGACAAGCTCAATATTCTGTTTCGAAAGTTCGGTGACGCAACGTCGCTTCTGCCGGATCGGTAGGGCCGGCGTCTCTGCCGGCCGTGGGTCAACGACCCCGCGTCCCACGGAGAGGATTGTCATTCCGGTAAAAGCCTCCGAATACTGATACCCGACCGACCAGAGTGCATGAAGTTGAAAAACCTTGCCTTGACAATTTCCGAGCACAATGGCTAACCTGAGCAACCGACTTGTTTTACTGATAACAGTTTCCGCCGACTCACGTCCACATGAGACTTGTTTGGTTGCTCGACAGATCCTGGAGCCATGCACGGCGTTGCAACCGAACTTCGAAGGGTCACGCATGCCTCAACGCCAAATATCTGAAAAACGGGCAACCTATCTGAAGAATGATTACGAGCGCGGATTCATCAAATTCTGCCGATTCAAGGCAGCGCACGCCCAGTGGGGGATGTTCCGATCAAGCCTGAAAATTGAAGAAGATCACCGTCAGCAGGACGGTTTCATACATGCCGGCGTTATGGCGACCATGGCCGATCATACAGCCGGATATTCGGCGTTTACTACCGTGCCGGAAAACATGCAGATCCTTACCATAGAATTCAAGATCAACTTTCTCCGTCCCGCGTTCGGGGAAGAGTTGGTCTGCAATTCTCGCGTCATCAGGGAGGGACGCCAGATCATCGTGTCGGAGTCCGAAGTCTTGGATATACGGGACGGAGATCAAGTTCCCGTAGCCAAGGCCATGGTGACGCTGATGGCCGTGCCGCGAGAAAAACTTAAACGAGAAAAAACGCAGAAGGCAGGGTCGGAAACTGGGTCAAACTAGTTTCTAGCGCGACCAATGACCGCAAAGCATGTGTCTCACGGACGCGGCGTCTAATACGAATGCGCGTTCGATGGGGAACCTAGGGTCGAAGAAGCACGAGAATCCGCTACTGTCATTCCCGCGAACAACCATGACCTATCAGTCACAACGGAACATGAAAGTGCTGCGATAGAGTCTGGTGCCACGGATGCGTCCCGCCCCGCGGGATTCATCCGTGCCTGCCGGTTATTACTCGATGGTCTACGGATACCTCTCCATCAAGAGAACAGTAATGCCCCGAACGCCCCGACGGACCCGTCCCAGCACGGATGAGCCTTCGGCACATCCGTGGCACCAAATTTCTAACAGCTGCGGCACAAAGGGCAGGGACTTTCAGGTAAAGGCGGGAATCCCAAAAAGGTTACAGCGAGCAAGACTGGATTCCCTAAATTCACGGCAATGACAATTTTCCGCATCTCGGAATTCCCTGACAGGATGCGAAATAGTATTACTTCTGGCAATTGCTGCGATCAGGCTTATGGGACAGCGGCCCCTCCTCTTCTTTCTCTACACTTCCACGTGAACCGAGGGGAAAAGCTCTGCTCTCGTGTGGGGAAGAAAGAGAGCTGCCATAAAGTTGTCCATGTAAGAAGGATCTTCTGAAAGCTCTATGTTTGTCATGGAGCGTGCTATATCGCGAGAGAGGCGAAAGAGTTTGCGGTCCGTCACGGCCAGGCGCGCGCCCTTCAGCGAAGAGTTTCCTATAAACGAAAACTTATCCCGCGGTATGTCGGGCAACAGGCCAATCGTCACTGCGTGCTCCAAATTGATGAAACTGCCGAACGCTCCGGCGATAATTACGCGATCGAGACTGTCTACGCTGAAGCCAAGTTTATCAAGTAGACAAGCGTACCCTGAAAACATGGCGGCCTTGGCTCTGAGGATGTTGTCCAGGTCTACTTCTGTGAGCACGATGTCTTCATCCAGCCCGCTTTCGGCTGCCCGGCAGATAACGTACTCATTACCCACTTCGCCCCTCGCGAATCCGGTCGGTGTCCAAGATTCTCAGCGTACTTGCCGTTCTGATTCAGAATACCAAGTCTCAGCATCTGAGAAATGATGTTGATGATGCCGGACCCGCAGATCCCCAGGGCAGGCTTGGCGTCGATTGTCTTGATCATGGGCTCGTATGTTTCAGGATCAATGAGTATCCCTTCGATGGCTCCGGGAGCAGCCCTCATGCCATACTCGAGGCCGCCTCCCTCGAACGCCGGACCCGCGGAACATGACGCGGTCATGAGGAGATCCTTATTACCTGCCACAATTTCACCGTTGGTCCCGATGTCGATGAAGAGGGTCATCTCATCCGAATCCCACATTCCATTCGCCAGTACTCCGCTCACAATATCCCCGCCCACATAGGAAGCCACACCGGGGAAGACGCGCACGAAGGCATGTGTTGGAAGATCGAGGCCCAGAACAGACGCGGGGATTGGTTCCACATTTTGTGCAGCCGGCACATAAGGCGCTTCACGCAGGAACTTGGGGTAGAGCCCGAGAAAAAGGTGGGTCATCACGGTATTTCCGGCCGCCACCATATAATTTATAGAATCTCGGGTCTTAGCACTTTTTTCAAGGACTTCATCAATGATTTCATTCAGGCCCCTGACTACATGTTGCTGGAGCTTATCAAGCCCGTCTTTTTTTAGACCGAATACGATGCGGCTTATTACATCATCCCCCATTGAGATCTGAGGGTTGTAGCGGGAAGCTCGGGCCAGTACTTCACCTGTATCCAAATTGACCAGTTCCCCCCAAAGGGAAGTCGTGCCTATGTCAACGGCCAGAGCTGTGGGAACATCTTTAAGATGTCCCGGGCACATTCTTCTTATGCGGTATACCCTGGCATCTGAACCTGCGAAATCTTCAACTTGCAGGCAAGAAGTGACTTTCCAGTCTTCCTGACGAACCTGTCGCGGAAGCTCCCTCAGGACCTCGAGGTTTGCCGTCACGGGGAATATCCCGTGATCTACCCTCAGAGCGCGCACAATCCTTTCATAGTCGCTGACATTATCCGCAGGTCCCGGCTTTTTCGGCGTCAGCAACACGCGGATAGTCATCGGGTTGATGTCGGGGATTATCGGCGATTCCATCGGGATGGCGGTTAGACGCATGCGATCCGCTTCATCCCTCGGGATCACCTTGCGTCCTACTTTGACCCTCGGAACCTCCACAGTGACATCACCGGTGAGTCGGGCCTGGCACGAGAGCACGTAACCTTCTGCCTTCGCCGCGGCTGGCAGCTTTTCGAGCTTCAGGGCCTCTACGGATCCATGGACAACTCTTACCCGGCACTTGCCGCAAGCACCCGCCCCCCCACATGCAGCCGGGAGGAAGACCCCCGCCTCAAGAGCCACATCTAATAGTAATTGCCCGACATCCGCTTCAACCGTCACATCGTCAGGGAGAAATCTTACCTGAGCTTTTTCCAACCGTTCCCCTCCAAGACCCGTGTCCACCAGGAACATCATTGCCGGCGGCGGCTAATCTGATCTTAAGAAATTATTTTATCAACCGCGCCAAAATACGGTATCTTATCATTGGCGATGACTTTTTCAACGTTTGGTTTCCAGCGACGCAACGCACCCATGTGAAAGGGCCACCAGTGAGTTTGAAAGTGTACGAAATTTTCAGGAGCATTCAGGGCGAATCCTCGTTTGTCGGTTTGCCGTGTGTCTTTATAAGGCTCGCAGGCTGCAACCTGCGGTGCCGATATTGCGATACCCGCTACGCGCAGGAAGGCGGGGAAGAAATGACGCTGGAAGAAATCCTCAAGCGTGTTTCCGAATTCGCTGTCAAGCTCGTGGAAGTGACCGGGGGAGAGCCGCTGTTTCAGTCGGAAACTCCCATACTTACTATGGCCTTAATGGAAGAAGGATACCAGGTCCTAGTAGAGACAAACGGCAGTCTGGACATCTCGGTTCTCCCCGAAGGCGTGATCAGGATCATGGATATCAAATGCCCGGCCAGCGGAGAGAGCCACAGCGTAATGTGGGAGAATTTATGGAAACTCCGACCCGACGATGAGGTCAAGTTTGTGATTTCAGACCGACACGACTATGAGTGGGCCCGAGGAATCATTCTGGAACGCTTTGAGCAAGCAAAAACCAAAATACTCTTCTCCACGGTCTTCGGCGAACTGCCCCCCAAGCATCTGGTAGAATGGATGCTTGAAGATGGAATCCAGGCCCGCTTCCAGCTACAGATTCACAAGTACATCTGGCCGCATGGCGCGCGGGGTGTGTGAGCGTGGGGATTGGGGGCACGGGCGTTATAATGAGCCTATCTTCACCCCCCTTTTATAAAGGGGGGAAGGGGGGATTTTAATACAAGCCGTTGAAAATCCCCCTAAACCCCCCTTTAGAAAAGGGGGACTTTGATGGGCTATCAGCCGTCTAAAGTGCCCACAACTGAGGTAAGAAGCCTTACCTAAACGCCTATGGGGCGAATCCGAACGATGTTGGTTTCCAGAGTGACGGTCTCGTGGTGGTCAAACGGACAGTCATTGGGCCAAAGGCCATAACCCTCAACAACTACTCTCCTGAATCAGCCTTATACGCGCACAAATCGCCACACATGGTACAGGTTTCGTGGTCCTCGCGGCATGTTCGGGCTCGTATTTCACGGGCCAGGTCAGGATCAATGGCCAGCCGAATCTGTTCAGCCCAGTCTCGCTGTTTTCTAGCCCGGCTCATCTTCTCGTCCCACTCCCATGCGCCCGGTCTGCGCTTGGCCAAGTCAGCAGCGTGTCCGGCAACCCTTGCCGCCAGCACTCCCATGCGCACATCTGCTACGTCAGGTAGCCCCAGATGCTCGGAGGGTGTCACATAGCAGAGGAAATCAGCGCCTGACATAGCCGCGATAGCTCCTCCTATAGCAGAGGTTATATGGTCCAGCCCTGGCGCGATGTCCGTGACCAATGGCCCCAGCACATAAAAGGGGGCGTTATCGCACAGTTGTTTTTGGAGAAGTATTTGGGCAGGGATCTGGTCGATGGGAACATGGCCTGGTCCCTCGATTATGGCCTGAACACCCTTTTCCCGCGCACGGCGGCTGAGCTGCCCGAGGGTTGCCAATTCCTCTACCTGCGCCTGGTCCAGAGAGTCCGCGATTGCGCCCGGCCTGAGTCCGTCGCCGAGGCTGATAACCATCCCGTACTTCTTGCAGATCTCAAGCACATCGTCGTACCGCTCGAAAAGGGGGTTCTCGCTATTGTTGGCCCGCATCCAGCGGGCGAGAAAGCTGCCCCCACGGCTTACGATCCCGCACACACGAGGCTTCTGTTTCAGATGAGCTAGGGCCGATAGGGTGACTCCGCAATGGACCGTGACGAAACTTATGCCATCCTCTCCGTGCAGTCGGATGGCATCGAGCATCTCCTCGGGTTCCATCCGCTCTCCCCCCCCTCTCTTGCGCATCGCTTCCACAATGGCTTCGTAGATGGGGACAGATCCAACAGGGACGGGAGACTCGTTGACAATCTTCTTGCGCACCGACCTCAGGTTTCCACCGGTGGAGAGGTCCATGACGGCATCTGTTCCTGCTTTGACCGCAGCTTCCAGCTTACGCAGCTCGAAATCCTCATCATGTACGTCACCTGACGTGCCTATGTTAGCGTTCACTTTGACCCTTAGGTTTTCCCCTACGGCAAGAGCCTTACCCGTGGGAGAAGGCTTACAAACCGCCACTCTGCCCCTTTCAAAACTCTCTTGGAGAACCCGATCATCCACGCCTTCTTCGCGTGCAATTTCATTCAGTAAACTGTTCAAGATACAAAATCTCCATTTTGGATTTCCCTCAGTATAGAAAGACAATGGAGTATTGTCCATCCCGGTCGAGAGCAACGGCCTGAGGTCCTCAATGATGAAAACACGTCGTGCGAAAGCATAGGAGAAACTGCCCTATGGTAGATGGAGGTTATTTAAAGTGTTAGGTGGGCAACTTGATTCTAGAAGTACACGGCAAATTCAACGCCGAAATACTTCCATTCCATGTCCAGTTCCCATGTCTGGGGGGGCAGGGTTGCCATCGGCCCCTGATGGGCCACAGTATCGGCTCCGTTTTGAAACTTAAGGTGGGTTTTTTCTGCAATGAGCTTGCAGGAAAGGTCGAAGCGGTAGATCTGTGGCCTGAATGCCAAAGAAGCTCCGTATATGGTCAATTTGGATCCGCTTGAGCGGAACAATGTAGCGCGCCTCGACATGCACCGGGAATCCGAGAATCTCCGGTGGGACATACCGGAGGTAGGTGCCCAAGTAATTGGCCTATTGCCTTTGAGATCTATCGTTGCGGTATTGATGGGACCCGTTGGATCTAAGAGGTTAGTCGCAAACTTTCCCTGTAGTGTCGGGTCAATGAAATAGAAATCAATTGACGTGCCCAGGGTCAACCACTGGAATTGGACCGCGTCAAAATCGCCACCGAGGATTAGACCACTGAAGTCTATTCTCGCTCCGTTTACGCGGCGGCTCCTGGTTTCAGCGTTGGTATACACCCCACGAGCCCCGAATCTCCAGAAACGGAGTATGGCATATGTGTCATAGCGAAGAGGGCCTTCATCCAGAAATGCGGCAGTCCGCAGATTCACTTCCCCCTGATTGGCTCCGGTAAGCTTAGCCGACACTACATCCCCGGCACGGAAGCCGGTCCCAACTTCACTTCGAAAGGTGCTGCATAGCCCCTTGGCCGGAAAAATGGGGCCTACAATGCTCTCAATGGAACTTAAAGCAAGTAATGAGCTGAGCGAGGAACCATATGACTGGGCATAGCAGGGGACGAACCCCACCCCGCAGACCAATATTGCGGCGAGAATTACTCGTGTTATCGATTTAACAGCGCGGGTGCGCTTCGTCCTTCTCATGCAGCCCTACACACAATAAGGATTAAACTTCAGCGTTCATATTTAATCACAATAACATATAAATCGTCAAGAAATTTGAGCAAACTCCGCATGAGGAAAGGCTTTGTTGCCGGTCACATCCGTTCACTTATGCGGGAAATCTTCGGGTTCGTGTCATTGCGAGCGGAGCGAAGCAATCTAGCGCTTAAAGGAAAAGATTGCTTCGCTCCGCTCGCAATGACAATCTTTGGCCGCCCGGACCTGATGGATTACTGTCTGCCAACATTCTTACTTTCCAGACTTTTCTCTTTGAGGATTATCGGGTTTCTTCCCTTCAGCCTTGCTCCACGGCTCCTGCGTCTTCTCCTCTTCAGGTTGGACCTGATCGCCCTCGGAAATGCTCTGACCAATGTTGAGCATCACTTGATCCCCCTCAGAAATTCCTGACACGAGCCGCACGGTCTTGCCATCGCTTTCATACACGGTCACTTCCCGAAAGGTGGCCTTGTTCTGCGCATCCAAGGTACCTACGAACGCCTTATCGCCACGCATCACCAAACCGCCGGCCGGTATCTCAATGGCATCGGGGACGTGGATGAACAGTGTCACCTGCACAAAACTTCCAGCCAGAATCTTCCCTTCGCGATTATCCAGCTCGATTTCGACCAAAAGAGTCCGGGTTTTGACGTCCAACTCGCCGGCAGTTCGACTGACAGTGGCCGAAACCTTGGTCTCGGGCCTCGTCGCGTCCGAGACTTCCGCCTTATCTCCCAATTGCACTGAGCTTGCCGTCTTCTGATCGGGATAGACGTACACCCGCAGCCGATCTGTTTGAGATAATGCTACGACCGGCAATGCGGTGGTCTGAGCACTGGTAGCAGCCTGTACCAAAGCGCCCGGATCGGCATAACGAGCAGTGATTATCCCGCCGAACGGTGCCCGCATGACCTGATAGTCTTTCTGTGCCTGGAGAGCAGCGGCGTTATCTTCAGCGATTTTGGCCGTGGTTTCAACATTTTCCGCGTTTTGAATAGAAACAGAGCCGCTTTTGAGGAGGTACTGGAACCGTTCCGCATCCGCTCGCTTATTCCTCGCGTCAGCTACGGCCGCCGCATATTGCTTGTTGAGTTCGGGTGAGTCTATGATGGCTACGATCTGATCCGCTTTCACCTGATCGCCCTTGTCCACCCTGATTTCTTGGAGATAACCGCTTATTTTTGCGTACAGGGTGACATTAGCGTAAGGAAAGGCCTCCCCTACCAGCACGACCGGTCTTATTTCAGGGGCTTTCTTGGCCTTGACCACGCGGACTTTCGTGCCTTGTGCCAAAGAATCCTTTCGGGATTTTTCTTCGTGTCGCAGGCGAACTTCGTGCCTCCAGATCAAGCCACTTAGTAGAATTAGTGACACCAGGACGGCCAGAGCCCCTCCTAGAAAAAGACGCTTTCTGCGTTTTTCGGCTGTTCCAGATTGAGTTTCACTCATGTTTGTTTTTGCTCACATCCTCGCCTCGTTCCTCCGCACGGAAACGCTTTTCAAGCACGTACTTCGTGGGGAGATCCTTGCGTAGGAGCGAATAGATCGTGGGCACAATGAAGAGCGTGACTATCGTCGCCACAAGCAGCCCCCCGATAACGGCACGACCGAGCGGGGCATTCTGTTCGCCGGCCTCACCCAACGCTAATGCCATGGGCAGCATGCCGAGAATCATGGCTAAAGCAGTCATCAAAACCGGCCGTAATCTGGTCTTGGCTGCCTCTAAAGCTGCTTCCATGGGAGAAACATTTTTTTCGACGCGAATGTCATTCGCAAAGCTCACCAGCAAGATCGAATTGGAAGTTGCAATCCCGATGGCCATAATGGACCCCATCAACGATTCCACATTGATGGTTGTCCCTGTCAGGGCGAGCATCCAGAGTATCCCGGCCAGCGCCCCTGGGACCGCCATCATGATAATGAACGGATCGAGCCAGGATTGGAACAGCACAACCATCAGAAAATAGACGAGTAAGGTCGCGAGGATTAGTCCCAGACCAAGGCTGCGAAAGGATTGATTCATCACTTCGTATTGCCCGCGCAGGGTGATGCGGGTTCCTGGGGGCAATTTGCCCAACTCAGCGATTTTTCGTTGAATTTCTTTGGCCACTGATCCCAGATCACGACCTTCCAGAGTAGCATCAATGTTTACAACCCTTTGGACCGTATAATGGCTGATACTCGCAGGGGTGACCTGATGGTGTATGGCGGCCAAGTTCGCCAGCGTTTGTGCGGGTATCTTAGGCACGTCGGTGGGGAGAGGCGTGACAGAAGGTTGCAGTAACGTGCTCGCCGACGGGGAGGTTATCGGAATCGCTTGCAGACTGTCTATAGATTCTATGCTCTTTATAGGGATCTGAACCGCGACTGTGTAATTCACGTTATTACTAGGATTGAGATAAAAGTTAGGAGCAACGAGAGAACTCGACGATAACGAAACAAGAACAGTGTTGACCACGTCGCGTTCACTCATACCCAGGTACGCCGCACGGGTTCGGTCGACGTCGACCCGCAAGGCAGGATAATCAATCACTTCATTAATGTGGACGTCCGCGGCTCCAGGAATTTCGCGCATCGCATTCTTCAGCTTGACGGCCAACTGATACGCGCGGTTCATATCTTGGTCTTCTATTTGAACATCAATTGGTGATGTAAGTCCAAAATTCAAGACAAGGCTGATGATGTCGGCAGATTGAAAATATGCGGTTGATCCTGGAAAATCTCGCTCCAAAACTTCGCGAAGCTGTTGCCTGAATATCGACGAAGGGCGGTGGCCAGGTTTCAAAGCGATCAGAATTTCAGCATCCATTGCGCCCACATTCTCGGTTTGAACAAAAGCAAGATTGTAGAAAATCGGAACACCGATCATGGAGTTTATGGTGTCGAGTTCCTCCGGTGGGATGATTTCTCGGATACGTTGCTCCACTTGAGCAACTACCTCCTCGGTTTTCTCGATCCTCGTACCGATGGGGGCCCTAAAATGCAGCTTCATCAATCCGGGGTCCACTGAAGGGAAGAAGTCAGTCCCCACCGTGTAGAGCAGCCCCAGGCTGATTACGATCAGAACTGCCGCGCCGACAATACCGAATGCCTGGATGCGCCAGGAAAGTTTCAAGCGTCCGACCGTATCCCTCTCGGAAACGGTCAAAAACATCTTCCCGAAATTGATTCATCTTTTGCGATAGCTTCGTCATCCATCCTGCAGAGGCGGCCCGCGTCCAGATCGTTCCGGGAATGCTCATGGTGCTCACCGGCCATGAGCATCCTTGCCAGTGTTGGCACAAGCGTCCGCGATAGCAGATAAGATGCCAGCATCGCAATTACCACTGCCAGGGCCAACGGCGTGAATAGAAACCTTGCCGGTCCCCAAAGGAGCACTACCGGGAAGAAGACAACGCAGATGGAGAGAGTAGCCACGATCGCCGGTACCGCGACCTGCCGAGCCCCATCCAAAATAGCTACCGTTAAGGGCTTACCAAGCGCACGATTCCGATGTATGTTTTCAACCTCCACTGTAGCGTCGTCCACCAGCATGCCAATAGCCAGCGCCAAACCGCCGAGAGTCATGAGATTGATCGTGTGGCCGGTTAGCTTCAGACCAATGATAGAAGTCAATATGGCGAGCGGTATGGATACGATCACTATCACCATGCTGCGCCAACTACCCAGGAAGGTGAGGATCATTAGCGAAACCAGGATCGAGGCCAGGATGGCTTCACGAAGGACCCCCTCAATTGCTGCCCTGACAAAAATTGATTGATCGAAGTCTATTTTCAGTTCCAGCCCTTCGGGAGCAGTCTCTTTGATCAATGGCAGGGCTTCTTTCGTTGCTTCCACAACCGCAAGGGTGGAGGCGTCGGCATGCTTCAAAATGGCCAGATATGTGGCCCGCTTACCGTTTATTCTGACAATATTGTTCTGTTCGGCAAAACTGTCCGAAACGCGCGCCACATCTTGCAGATAAACTGGCCTGTTGTTCACCACTTTGACTGGGATGGTGTTGAAATGATCTAGTACCTGGGGGCTTGCGTTCGTAAGTACGCTGTAGTCGATGTCGCCCATGCGGGCAGTTCCGGCCGGAAGAATGACATTTGAATTCTGAAGAGCGTTCACGACATCGGACGGGGACACCCCCCTTGAAGCCAGGGCAGCAGGATCGATCTCGACCATGATTTGACGGTTCTTGCCGCCGAAAGGAGCCGGAGTCGAAAGTCCCGGTATGGTAAATAGCCTGACCCTGATGAAATTCAACCCGTAGTCAAATAGGGTCTGTTCAGGCAGGGTCTTGCTCGACACTGTGAGCTGAGCCACTGGAACGTTGGATGCATTGAACTGAATGATGACCGGCGGTTGCATCCCCGGTGGCGTAATACGGAGTATCGTATTTGATACGCCCGAAACTTGCGCGATCGCCGTGCCGAGGTCGGTTCCCGGCTGAAAGTAAATCTTCAGCAGGCCCGTGCCGGCTATGGACTGAGACTCAATACGCTCAATTCCGTTGACAGTAGTTGAGTAGGCCCTCTCACTGATGATGACTACTCGCCTTTCCATGTCCTCGGGGGAGAGACCTGGATAATTCCAAACTACCATCACGACTGGAATGTCAATTGCCGGCAAGATGTCGACAATCATCCTGGTCAAGGACAAAATTCCCATAACGAAGATAAGGAAGCACATCACTGCAACAGTATAAGGACGCCGTAGCGCGAGGCGAACTATCCACATGTGTTAGTACCCCTTGTTGTTGCGGTCCAAGGCTTCTGCACGCTGTGAGGTGTGCTCACCCTTGGCTAACGCTTTGTGACATACAATCTTTGTGACCTGCACGAATGGGCTTGAAAATCCCATCCCGCCGGCACCGCTCTCCGTCTGTGACGAACCCGCCCCTGCGGTTAAACCCTACTGTTCGTCGGAAGTTGGCTTCAAAGGGGAGAAGAACATTACCGGTCCTCACTATACACAATCTTCAAACGTGCAGCGCAATTCATAGGCTATTCCGCAGCGATTAATATTGTATGCGCTGCCACGATGTAAATCATAGTTCGTCGTAAAGCTTTTATCAAGAAGCGGGTAATGGTCGGAAGGAATTCTTGTGCGGAAGGGGGATGAGAAGGCTTTGCAGCCTTCCCTCAGTCCTGTTCGGAAAACCCGGCAACAAAAGGAAAAGACTGAAGTAACGCACTCGGTTGAGGTAGATGTTGTCAGTAGAGAGTTCTCTAAATCAGCCCTTTTGCTGCGAGCATGTTCTTAGGTGAGACCATGTGCTTGTCAAACCATGCGCCTGAGCGCGGGCTGGCAAACGCCACACCGATGAGCTCCGTGAGGTAGAGGATCGGCACCTCGTAGAGCTTCCCGGTCTCCCGCGAGATGTCTGCCTGGCGAGTGTCCAGGTTCGCCTGGCACATGGGGCACAAGGTCACCATTGCATCGGCTTCTACGGTAAGCGCCATGTCCAGAAGCTTGCGGGAGAGTTTGAGCACAAGGTCGGTACGGGTCAGGGCAAGCGAGCCCCCGCAGCAGTCCGTCTTGTACAGGCCAGCTCAATACCTCCGCGCCCAGGGCCTCGAGTATGTGGTCCATCTGCATGGGGTTCTCAGGGTCGGCTGGCTCCACCACCTCCACAGGACGTACCTGCAAGGCAGCCGTAGTACGGCACTACTTTCAGGCCGGAGAGGGGTTTTATTACACGCTCCTTCAAGCGGCTGAGAAGCTCGTCAATATGGAACATGTCCATACCCGAGATCACCTTTATCTCACCCTTGAAGGGGAACCTTTTCTTAAGCTCCTCGTCCTCCATGATACGCCTGGATGCAGCCTTCATCCTCACATGGCAACCCGCACAGGGGGCAACCACATCAAGACCGATCCTCTCCGCGGTCATCAGGTCTCCAGCAGGGAGGGCAGATTCGAGATAAGCATCCACCATGTGGGCTGATGAAGCGCCGCAGCATGTCCAGTCCGGGATCTCTTTGAGGGTAACGTCAAGCTTCTCGGCAGAGTACCTGAACGATTCATCCAATTCCTGCGCGCTGCCTGTTAGGGTGCATCCGGGGTAGTAACTGAATTCCATGGTCTATCCTTGTTATCAAAGAGTTCGGGAGAGTACGCCTATTTCATCCCTGACTGCTTAAAGACTTCCTTCACTCCACTCAGATTCTTCGAACGGTGGGGTAGGAGATGTATCCTCCCTTTACGGAACATCTTCCAGCCGAGTTCCATGTCGGAAAAGTAACTCTTGGTCTTCATCTTGTACATGCCGATGAGAAACAGCTCGTGAACGCGGCCGAAAGTCTTGATGGTCTTGAGAAACAACGTGTGAAACGCAGGGACCTCCGAGTCACCACCGGTGGCTATGTTCTCCCTGAGCACCTGGTGGCGGACCGGGTCCAATAGAGCAGGCACGTCAATGCCGTTGGGGCACCTCGCACCGCAGGTATGGCAGGTAAGACACAGCCAGATGCTCTTGGATTTCACTATACGGTCCATGTTCCCCAGAACCGCAAGGCGTACAAGCTGATGCGGGAGGAGATCCATCTCCGGGGCCACAGGGCAACCCGCCGAGCACTTGCCGCACTGATAACATTGATGAATCACTGATGATAAATCCCCCACCGGTGGGGTTACCTGGTTGGACGGCACATTCAAGCCGGATTGCTGCATCTCTATCTCCTGTTATGAGGATCGACCTCGGCTGGCGATAATCCTCACATGCGGTCTTGCAGTCCTTTTTCCTCTTAGTTAAGAGGCGGCATCCAGAAGCGAATCAATCTCCTGAAACACCTGATCGTCTTTGAAATGCTGTAGCTCTATGGCCTTGCCGGGACACACCGAAGCGCAGATCCCACAACCCTGGCACAGGGCCTCCAAGATTTCCGCCTTGTGGTCCTCGTTGATGCGGGGCGCGCCGTACGGGCACAGTCGGACGCAGGTCAGACAGGCCGCACATTTTGAAGGATCTACCTTGGAAATAACCCCCGGGAATGTCAACTGTTCCTGACTGATCAGGATCGACGCTCTTTGAGCAGCCGCGGTAGCCTGGGCTATGGATTCATCGATCGGCTTGGGATAATGGGCAAGGCCGGCCAGGAACACTCCTTCAGTCGTGAAGTCCACGGGACGCAGCTTCATGTGAGCTTCCATGAAGTAGCCCTGGGAATTCACCGTGACCTTAAAGAGTTGCCCCAGTTCCTTGTTGGATTCAGCCGGGTCGATGGCCGCAGCCAAGACCAGCAGATCAGCGGGGATCGTGATGTCTTCGTCCAGCACGAGGTCACGCACTACAACGTTGACTCTGTCGCCTTGGGCTTCCACTTGGGGCTTCGCCTCGGGGTCATATCGGACGAAGATTGTGCCGGCCCTACGCGAGTCCGTATAGAACTTTTCCAGAAGCCCGTAAGTTCTCAAATCCCTAAAAAGAATGTAATTTTTCACATCGGGATTGATCTCTCTAAGGCGCTCGGACAGCCGGACCGACCCTTGGCAGCAGATCTTGGAGCAGTAAGGACGCTCTTCGCACCGCGAACCCACGCACTGGATGAAAACCGCTGTCTTTATGTCTTTGAGCTTGGGATCTCCGGCAATGATGCGCTCTTCCAGTGAGTGGTGCGTCTCGACGGCTTCATGCTCCCCGTAGAGGTACTCTTTGGGTTTCGATTCAACCGCACCGGTGGCAATGACAGCCGCACCGAACTCAACGTCGCGTGGGGCATCACCGTTACCGGTTATCTTGCCTTTGAAATGGCCCACATGCCCGCTCAGATCTGAGAATGCGGCCTTCTTGAATACCTCGATTTTGGGGTGGGACTCCACTTTTGCAACGAGATCCGTGAGAAACGGCTTGATCTCTTCGCCGTGAATGGTCCTTTCGATGGACAGAGCATTACCACCAAGCCGCTCGCTCTTTTCGGCAAGATAGACCTGGAATCCCTGGTCTCCCAAGTTCAGAGCGGCAGCCAGGCCGGAAATGCCTCCACCCAAGACAAGGGCGTTGGGGACTACATCCATTTTGGATTTCTGTAACGGCGCCAAAAGCCGGGCTCTTGCAACCGCCATTCTGGCCAGATCCATGGCCTTAAGAGTGGCTTCTTCCTTGTGCGTTGCGTGGACCCACGAACACTGGTCGCGAATATTGGTCATCGTGAAGAGATACGGGTTCAGTCCGGCCTTCTCCATTGTGAGCTGGAACATCGGCTCATGCGTACGGGGACTGCACGCGGAGACCACAACCCGGTTCAGATTGTGTTCTTTTATGATTTCCAGGAATTGTTCCTGTGTATCCTGAGAGCATGTGAAAAGCCGTTCATCCGCGAATACCACGTTCGGAAGGGTCTTCACATGTTCCACAACCTTGGGAACGTCCACCACGTTGGCAATGTTGATACCGCACCGGCAAATGAAAACGCCTATACGCGGCTCTTCCCCGGAAACATCGCGCTGTGGAGGAAATTCGAGCTTGGTGGTCAGGGAATTGCGCGCGGATGAGAGAAGTCTCGAAGAGGCCCCCGCGGCTGCCGAGGCTTCCATGACCGTCTGGGGAATATCTTTGGGACCCTGGAACATGCCCGCGGCAAAGATGCCCGGCCTACTTGTCTGAATTGGCTCGAAAGAGGTAGTGGAACAGAACTCCGATTCGTTCAGCTCGATGCCTATCTTTTGGGCAAGCTCTCGCGACTGTGCAGATGTCTTGAGCCCGACGGCAAGGACCACCATGTCGAACGTCTCAGTGGTGAGCTTTTGGTTTTCGTCCAGATAGATAACGTTGAGATTATGGGTCAGCGGATCTTCCACGACTCGACTTATCATGGAACGGATAAAGCGAACTGCGCCGCCATTCTTTGCACGCTCGTAATAAGCGTCGAAGTCCTTTCCATAAGCTCGGATATCCATGTAGAAAATCGTGGGCTCTATATTGGCATCATGTTCTTTGGCGATCACCGCTTCCTTGATGGAAGCCATACAGCAAATCGAGCTGCAATGAGGCATTCCCTTCTGGGGATCTCTTGAGCCGACGCACTGGATCCACGCCACCTTGTTGGGATGCCTATCGTCAGACGGGCGTTTGACCTCTCCCGCATTCGGACCCGAAGCGCTCAGCATGCGCTCGAACTCCATGTTCGTAAGGACATTGGGAGCAGTCCCGTACGAAAACTCTCCGCGGACCTTTTCAGGCTCGATCATCTCGTAGCCTGGTGAGAGGATGATTGTCCCGACCTCCACATCCATGAACTCATCCTGCATGGTATGGTCTACCGCTTGTGCGGGGCATGCCTTGACGCATTCCATACATTCGGAACACACGCCGCAATTGAGACACCGATTCGCTTCTCGCTGAGCTTCGTCTTCGGGGAAGGCAAGCTCCACTTCTTCAAAGCCTTTGCGTTCGGATAGGTGTAGTTCCGGGCTTGTGGCTCTTGCTTCCGACCGGATATCCGGAATAGGAGGATATTCTCGCTGCTCCGGCATCTTCACGGGTCTGCCCGCGGCCATATCAGCCCCATTGAGATAGCGTGAGATGGATTCCGCAGCTTCTCTCCCGGCGGCTACGGCTTCAACGACCGTCGCAGGTCCTGTTCCGGCATCGCCACCTGAGAAGACGCCATCGATGGACGTAGCGTATGTAACAGGGTCTACGTGTATGGTATTCCAGCGGCTTCTCTCCAAATCGGAGATACTGTCCCAGATCTGTGGATCTATGATTTGGCCTATCGCGGGAACAATCGCATCAGCCTCGACGACGAACTCCGACCCCCCGATGGGAATGGGTCTCCTACGGCCCGACTGGTCGGCAGGCCCGAGTTCCATTTTGATGCACTTGAGGCCGGTCACTTTTCCGTTGCCCATCACTTCTACCGGCGCCGCCAAAAATTGAATCTTGGCTCCTTCATCAATAGCTGCGGTCACTTCTTCTTCAAACGCGGGCATTTCGTCTCTGGACCGGCGGTAAAGAATTGTGACATCACTTCCTAGACGACCTAGTGTGCGCGCGGCATCGATGGCAACGTTACCGCCGCCTATCACCACGGCCTTTTTGATACCATCAACCGGTTTACCCAGGGCCGCTTGCCGCAGAAAATCAACTCCCTGGATCACTCCGTCCGTATCTTCTCCCGGAATGGCCAATTTTGCGCCCTGCTGGCAACCCACTGCCAGATATGTCGCTTTGTAGCCTTCCTTCTTAAGGTCCTGCAAAGTCACGTCCATACCCAGGACGGTGTTGGTTTTGGCTTCCACTCCCAGGTTAAGGATGTGCTGTATCTCCTGTTCGAGTATATCTCTGGGCAGCCGGTATTCCGGAATTCCAACGCGAAGCCAACCGCCCAGTACCGGGCCTGCTTCAAATATTGTGACTTTATATCCCTCCAAGGCCAGGTAATAGGCCGCGGAGAGACCTGCGGGTCCGGAACCGACGACTGCTACTTTTTCTTCCCGAGGAGTTATTTCAGGGATGTTCAGATCAGAATAGTCTACCTGATCGGCCGCGAAGCGTTTCAATTTACAAATGGAAACCGGCTGATCTTTTTCGCCCCTACGGCAGACTTTTTCGCAGGGGTGGGGACAAACGCGGCCCAACACGCCGGGGAGGGGGAGACTTCTATATATTAACTCGACTGCTTCTTTGTATTTGCCTTTGCTGATGAGCGCCACATACCCTTGGACGTTGATATGGGCCGGGCAGGCCATCACGCAGGGAGCGCGGTCATATTTCTCAATGACAAAGGTCTGGGGAATGGTCTGAGGGAAGAGCCTATATGTTGCGGCTCGCTTGCTCAATTTCTGATCGAATTCGTTCGGCACATGAACCGGGCAGGCGGTGGCGCAGTCTCCGCAGGCCTTACATCTGTCCTTGCGGATATGGCGGGATTTCTGCCGGATTTTTACCTGGAAATGCCCCTCTTCACCCTGGATATCTTCCACTTCACTGTAGGAGAGAAGCTCTATGTTCGGATTCTGTCCCACGGTGACCAATTTCGGAGAGAAGATACAGGTGGAGCAATCGTTGGTGGGGAAGGTCTTGTCGAGCTGGGCCATTCGCCCACCGATGCCCGTCTGACTTTCGACGAGATATACCTTGTAACCCGATTCCGCCAAGTCCAACGAAGCCTGAACTCCGGCTATTCCGCCGCCGACGATAAGAGCCGCACCTACTACGTCCTTTGCTTCGGCCATAGTATTTTCACCTTCCGCCAGTTTTCTAGTGATTTTATGATTGCGATGGAGTTATTTCAATTTACCAGTGCAGGCACTAACTGTCAACTGTTGAGGTCGACTTGAGTAGTGTTCGGCTCATTCTTTGAAGCTCGATACTAGTTATTCTGGAGCCATTGCAAGAATTCAGGAAATGGACCGGCAGGGACGCCGGTCCCTACGAAATGCGATAGAGGTGGGCCTCCGTTCCCAAGCTCTGGACCCAATGCTGTTGACTTAAGCCTCATGCCTCTTATCCGGCACGCTCTTCTTCGACGGTAGGATCCATGACCTCGTTCATTCTCGGCAGAGGCCGGAATCCGGAAGATTTCTTAATGGCTGTCTATTGACTCCCGGCCTCGCCGGGGTGACGATTTGTAGGGTCATCCGTGGTGCCCAAAATTAGGGCACTACCGAATATTGACGTTGCTTGAAGAATCGTTCGGTTAGCGGGATTACTGTAGAGTCGTTTTTGTGCTCACATTGATATGCCAACATACTCCCTTATTCGCTTTCGGGTCGCCTGAAGGAAGGCGGCATCAACTCCCGGTTCTGCTGCCGGCAGCAACGTGCAGTTCTGGAAAAGGGGCTCTTGATCTATGGGATAACGACTTGCTTTCAGAGCTTTCGGCCACATCTCGGTTCCGGGTATGGGAGAGTATTCGGCCAGCTTGGGGAAGGCCCCTGCAAGCAGGACGCGTTCTACATCGTCTTCAATCATGGCCTTTGATTGACCGGGGAGGCCCACGAGAAGGTATGCGCCAATCTGTTCACTCGAAAACCCCGCTTCCTTGAGGTTCGCTACGGCATTCAAAAAGCCCTGAATATCGGTCTTGCCACCCGTACGCGCATGGAACTCGTCAGACGAACTCTCCAGACCCAATCTGATGGTTTCAAAGCCTGCTCTTTTCATGGCTGATGCGACACTGCGATCTATCGACGACGCGTGTAAACCGTTCGGAGTATGCCATCGCATGCCCGGAACCCTCTCTGCAGCGGCCTCCAGAATCGGTAGTGCGTGACGGGCAGGATCCACAAGAAAGGCATCGTCGTACAGGGCTATGTCCTGGACCCCGTACCGAATCGCGGCTGCTTGTATCTCCTCGATGACCACCGCAGGGTTTCGTCTCACAAACGCCGGGCTCATTTTCCTGGATGCGCAGTATGCGCAGTTAAACGGACACCCTCGCGATGTCAGCAGAGGCAGGAATCTCACGTGGCGCATCAGATCCAGACAGGGGCTGAATTCAAGCTCAGCCGGATCTTCATCAGGGCTGACGCGGACCCCTGTTTTCCTGTAAAGGGCCTCCTCCAGATCCGCTTCCCCAGGACCGACCAAAACCTCGTTTGCGCCACAATGCTCTCTGGGCATGCTCCGGCAGAAGAGAAGCATATATCCCTCCCAACAAGATGGGCACCTCGGGAAAGACCGACCGCAGCAATTGAATAGTCTCCTGCACGCCTGGGTACCAGTAGGTCATTAGGCTGGTCACCAGAATTGCGCGAGGAACCGGCATGCTTTCCAGGTCCTTCCTTATAAATTCAGGATGTACCCCGTACCGGCAGTATGTTCTGGGAACTCCCTCCAGGGCCCCGGGTTTGGGGATAGGGGTCCTGTGAAAATGGCCGTGCGAAAGGGCCTTAGCCTTTATCGGCCCCATTTCCGGATGATCCGGGTCGAGGCAGTCCACGAGCCTCGGCTCCCATCCATAACGCCTCAGCCTTGTTGCAAGGACCAGGAGGCCCAATGGCCGCGCCCAGAGATCGTAAGCGGCAAAGTCATGAATCCACGGATTGACCAGGAGTATCACCGGTCTTTTCATCGTTTGTTTGCCTCTGAGCTTTTCTTTTGATAGTCTTTAGGCAAATCTGAGACCTCAGTGCGGCACTTTACACGATTTGGCGATCAGTCGGAATGCTCGTGCCGCCAATCTGGTGTACGGAAACGGTCGTATACGACTATAAATGTTGATCGGGCCGAGACGGACCCCGCACCTGTGCCGGACCCTATGGAGGTTACATCCCGTGTTTGGTATCAAAGATTTGTTGCAGCAGGCGCAAGGACTGCAAGCTAAGGTTACTGCCCTGCAAGAAGAATTGGCAGAGAAGACAGTCACCGGCAGTGCTGGAGGCGACATGGTCCAGGTTACGGCAAACGGGGCTCAAGAAATCGTGTCCATAAAGATTGAGAAGGAGCTTCTCTCGCCTGACGACCCTGAATTTCTTGAAGACCTTATTGTTGCCGCGGCTAACGACGCCCTGAAAAAATCCAAGGAACTGATGACTCAAGAAATGTCAAAACTCACCGGAGGGCTCCGTATACCGGGCTTGACGTGATGTGGCGATTGAGGACGACAATTGATCGGTCCGCTGGAAATACTTGTGAAGGCCCTGAAAAGGCTCCCTGGAGTCGGGGAGAAGACTGCCACGCGGTTCGCGTTTTATATGCTCAATGCGAAAAAGGAAGAAATCGGGGAACTGATCAGGGCTATCAGAGACGTTAAGGAGAAACTACGTCTCTGCTCACGGTGTTTTCATTTGACGGAAGTGGACCCGTGTTCCATCTGCTCGGACTCGAAAAGGGATGCAAGCCGTCTCTGTGTTGTGGAAACCCCTCTTGACCTCATGGCCATCGAAAAAGCGGGCCATTTTAGAGGGCTCTACCACGTGTTGCACGGTCTCCTCTCCCCGCTGGATGCGATCGGCCCGGATGACATACGGTTCTCAGAGCTTCTGGAGCGGGTCCAAAAGCATAAGATTGCTGAAGTTATTCTGGCGCTTAATCCGACTGTCGAGGGAGAATCCACGGCCGGCTATATCCGTGATCGGCTCAAAGGATCCGGCACAATTGTCTCCCGCATCGCGTACGGCATACCCGTGGGCGGTTCCCTGGAGTATGCTGACCCTCTTACCCTCTCCCGTGCCCTTGATAATCGAAAGGAACTCTGAGCGACATGGGATGAGACCCCATGCTTTCTCGCCTTCAACTCTCTCGAAGCGCATCGACAATCTTCAGGCGTGCCGCCCTCCAGGCCGGCAGCAACCCGCCCACGAAACCCATTGCAACAGCGAATGCCATTGTGGAGGCCGCGATAGAGGGGGTGAGTTCGAATCCAAATGCCAACTCCGAAAAGGTAGTCCAATTTACCGTTGAAATAGTTAAGAGCTGAAGCAGAGAGCCTCCTGCTATGCCGACTATTCCCCCTATTAAGCCGAGGAGAAGAGACTCGGCCAAAAAAGCCACCAAAATGCTTCTTCTCTTGAATCCCAGAGCCCTAAGTGTGCCAATTTCGGCCGTACGATTGGCTACCGCGGAGTACATGGTCACCATTGCTCCGAGAATTGCGCCTATGCTGAAAAATAGAGTCGTGGCAAGTCCCAATATGCGGATGAACTTTGCCATCACTTCAGATTGTTGCTGGTAAAAGGCTATTTCACGCTTCACTTGGACAGACAACCGCGGGTCGTTCTCCAGGCGATTCTTCAATTCCTCGAATGCCTCTTGGCCGGGCACTTTCAAGATCACATCAGAATAGGTGGTTCTTCGGAACGCGGACAACAACTGATCGGCATCTCCCCACACCTCGGAATTAAAAGCGGTCTTCCCCGCGTCGAATACGCCCACAACATTCCATTGAGAAAGGGCAAAAGATAGGGTTTGTCCCAGAGATCCCCCCTTGACGGTTTCAGCAATGCTCTTGCCCGCGATTACTTCCCGGGAACCCGGCTGAAAATTTCTTCCTGCAATCAATTTCACCTGGGGCCTCAGGTTCATGGCGTGCGATCCAACTCCCCGCACCACCACGTTGGTTGGCGCGTTGGTTCGCTTCTTCGGCACTGTCACCAGCACCAGAGCTTCTTTGGACGCCACAGGTTCCCCGCGGCCGTTCAGGGCAACTTCCGGCTGAACCTCTATGATGGAGGCTGAGCCTCGATCTATGGCGCTGGAAACTTCCGTTTCCGCGCCGCCTCTGAGGACTATGACGTTGTCGGGAGAGCCCGTATCGATCAAAGTCTGTTGCAACCCCTGTGCTAACATCAGCACCGCTGCAAAGACAAAGGTAACCAGCGCCATGCCTCCCGCAGTTAGGATGCTGGTCCACTTCCTCGTCCAGAGGTTACGAAAGCTATAGCTAAAAGGAATCGCCATGTTCAGTTTCTAGTTTACTGTCTCCGTGATGGCTTGTCGCAGGTAGGGCGGCCCATTGCCGCCGGCAGATTCTGGCATTGGCGGGCGCGGCCAGCGCTACCGTCTATTTGCAAAACAGATCCTTCGCTCGGCAAGTCCCCCGTAAACGTCAGGCCGGCGCCGCCCTCATTTGACAAGGATTCCGTATGTGGCTTCATGCTATGACCTCTTTCAGCGAGCCTGGCTCAAGGTTTATCGCGAACACGTGAGCGAAGGAACGCGCAACAGCGTTCCGCACAGCTTCTACAGTCACCGGCCGCGGCGCGATCTGATTGAGGCTCACCATGCTAGCATCAGGCATCCCGCACGAGACGATCAGCTCGCATGGATTCATTTGCAGATCGACGTTCAGGCTGAAGCCATGGGAAGTGATGCGCCGTTGAATACGCACCCCTATGGACGCGATCTTATCCGTGGGGCTTGTCCAGACCCCTACTTTCTTAGGTTGGCTGAAGCCTCTTACGTCGAAATCCGCCAAAGTATTTATGATCGTTTCTTCAAGACCCTGAACGTATCTTCTCGCGGAAAGACCCAGTGCCTTCAGGTCCACAATGGGATAACAGACCACTTGGCCTGGACCATGGAATGTAGCCTCTCCGCCGCGGTCGACGTGATGCACGGCCACGCCGCGCCCGCGCATTTCTTCGGGGGAAATTAGCAGATCTGAAGCCTTTCCCCTTATGCCGAGAGTCACGGTGGGGGGGTGCTCCAGGATCAGCAGAACGTCCGGGCCCCCCTCAAGGATCTTTCTTCGCACAATTCTTTTCTGGATTTCCAGGCACTGGGCGTATTCGATGAGATCCAGCTCAATAAGAATCATAGTTTTGAGGTTTTGTATGGTGGGCGAGGCCTGGGTTTCATACGGGCCATCGGATTCGGTAGGGGCACGGCATGCCGTGCCCCTACGTGCATGTTGCTATGTACCGGCCCGGTTAGACTTTTTCCACCACTATTGCTGCGCCCATGCCGCCGCCCACGCATAAAGTGGCCAAGCCTTTCTTCACATTGTCCCGTTTTTTCATCTCGTGCAATAGTGTTGTGAAAATCCGTGCGCCGGAAGCTCCGATGGGGTGGCCCAGTGCTATAGCGCCACCGTTGACATTCACCCTGTCCATGTCAAACCCAAGATCTTTTCCCACAGCGCAGGTCTGTGCGGCAAATGCCTCGTTAGCCTCGATAAGGTCAATGTCGGCAAGTGTGAGGCCGGCTTTTTCCAGGGCCTTCTTTGTCGCAGGAATAGGGCCGAGGCCCATCACCTTGGGATCGACACCAGCGGAGGCGTACGAGACAACCTTGACCATAGGCTTCAGCCCTAGCTCCCTCGCCTTGTCCGCGGACATAACCAGGATAGCGGCTGCCCCGTCATTTATTCCCGAAGCATTGCCCGCAGTGACCGTTCCGTCCTTCTTGAAGGCCGGTTTCAGTTTGGTGAGGCCCTCTTGGGTCGTGCCCAGCCGAGGATGTTCGTCGGTGTCGAAGACCTTCGGGTCCCCTTTACGCTGAGGGATGAGCACCGGCACAATCTCGTCTTTGAAGCGCCCTTCCTTAATGGCCTTTTCCGCACGCTGCTGGCTCATCAGGCCGAGTGCATCCTGGTCCTCTCTGAGTGAGCTGGTACTGCTCCGCCACGTTTTCCGCGGTTACACCCATGTGATAGTTATTGAATATTTCCCAGAGTCCGTCATGGATCATTATGTCGACAAGTTTATCGTCATTCATACGGGCTCCCCATCTGGCCTTATTTATAGCGTAAGGGGCCGCGGACATGTTTTCCGTGCCGCCCGCTATGACGATATCTGCATCGCCTGCTTTGATTGTCTGGGCTGCCAAAGATACGGAGCGCAGACCGGACGCACAGACCTTGTTTATGGTCATGGCCGGCACTGCCTGAGGTATGCCGGAACGAATTAAGACCTGGCGGGCTACGTTCTGCCCCTGCCCTGCCTGCAGGACGCAACCGAAAATCAGTTCGTCCACCTGGGACGGATCGATTCCGGTTCTCTTGATAAGTTCCTTCACCACGATGGTGCCCAGTTCCACAGCCGGTATACCGGTCAGCGACCCGCCAAACGAACCTACGGGAGTACGGACCGCGTCAATAATGACCACTTCCTTCATGAATATAACCTCCTGGTCTACTTAGTCGTTTTCAATCTTTGGTTGTCTCTATCTTGGTGCGATCATGCCGATAAGACTCGCCATGATCGGTGTCCATCGCCGCAGAATCCGCTGTTGTACTTCGATATGCGGCAGTCACTGTTCCCTATATATTCTCTCACGGAATGAGGCGTTCGGGGATCTTGATTTTCCTCTCCCTATAATAACGAATTGCCCCGCGATGCAAAGGGACGCTCAACCCCTCCAACGATTTTTCCAGAACTATGTCGCGGCAAGCAGGATGAACCCTCACGAGATAGTCAAGGTTCTCGTACAGAGTCTTGGTAAGGGCATACACCACCTGCTGATTCAGCGACGCGGTTACGGCAAGAACGTTCATTTGCCCCACGGTCTGCACAGGCTTCCCCTGACCGGGATACGTGCCGGCCGGAATAGTCTGACGAAAAGCATGACGCCATCCTTCCTCGTGAACCGCCTGCATCTGCAGGTCTGTAATGTTCAGAAAAGCAAGAGGCGGCTTCCCCTCACTGAAAAGGGTTGTAACCATGGGAACCGGTATTCCGCCAGTCAAGTCCGCACCTTCAACCTGCCCTTTTCTCAGAGCCTCCGCAGCCGCCATATTGCTCATGGAGCGAAGGCGAACATTAGCCGGGCCGGGTTTCAGAGTTTTCAGGAGCAATTCAGTCGTGAACCTGTTGCCGCTATCAGGCAACCCTGTAGCTACCGTCAAACCATTCAGGTCTTCCAGGGTCCCGCTTTCGATCTTGTCAGCACGGATCAACAAGTGGACTGTATCGGGCCACAGAGTTGTGATGCTCCGGAGTTCCGGCAGGGGCCGGCCTTTGTATATTCCGGTTCCTTTGTATGCCATGGAGCAAAACAGGTCTTCCACAAGGATCATGTCCGCGTCTGCGATGCGTATGGCCTCAATGTTCTCCATAGACCCTTCAGAGATGGCCGCAGAGACCCGGATGCCGATATCGCGCAACCGCGTTGTCCAGAGCGATGCCATACCCAGCCCGACCTGATAATAGGTCCCGCCGGGCATCCCGGTAGCGATGAGTACCTGAAATGCGGGCAGGGCCTTTATCCTTGGCCCCGGCGGCCCATGTCATCCCTGCAATGGCTAAGCAGGTGAGCAGGCTCAGGAGCAATCGAAGAGTGCCTTTCCACCAGACGACAAAAGCCCCACAACCGCAATTGTTCATCGAGTGCACGTACTCTTTTCCCATGACCGTTCACAGGCTCTGAAAATCGCTCCAAAACCCGAAAGGCCTGTTTGACGCCACTTTCTGCAGAAGAATTATTACAGCATATCTCTAAAAAAGCCTGCCGTACAAATCCGGCAAGCGCGAACCGACCTTTTTGCCTTGGAATTCAAACGATCCCGTGTTTAACTGGAGAAGGCCGTCACCATCTAAATCAGAGCGATTAGACCACCGACTCTGAGGTCGGACTGAGTCTGCTCCCACTATAACGGGAACAGGCCGACTTGGAAGGGTATTCCTGCGCTCAGTCGGGATTATTATCACACAGTTCAGAAAATGGGTATAGACTTTCGCCTACCCGCCCCGCAAACGGAAATCGGGAGAGGAAGACAGATGAGCCTGTCCGTATCGCTGCGTCAATTCAGGTCTATTTATTTCGCAAGCGCTGTTGCCACAGTCCTATTAGGAACTCTTTCCTATAAGCGCTGGCGTGGCCTGTCGAGGTTTGGACGTTTCTTTATTGGCAACGAACTTGTGCAATGCGCCTTCATCTTCGTCATAGCGGCAGCGGTACTCCTCCAGCCCGCTCTCGCTGCCGAACGGAAAACCCGACCACCGGATCAACAGAAAAAGGAATCAGGAAGTTATCCAAGTAAACAAGATCTCCTCGCCATCGAAAAAAGCATCTTGCTACTTACCAACAACGAGCGAAAGGCCAGGGGACTTCCGGCTTTTCAGGAAAGTTTCCCCCTGACGCATCTTGCCTCGAGACAGAGCGAGAACATGTGTGCCGCCCGATCTCTGGAGCATGAGTCTGACGCATTTCCTAACGGCTGGAAGAAGTTTACGGAAAGGCTGAAAATTGCCGGAGTCACATCCGGGGCGGAAAACATTGGCTATCGGACACTACGCGAGCAACCGGAAAAATGGGCGACGGCAGTCGTCAAAGAATGGATGAAAAGCCCGCCACACAGAAAGAACATCCTCAACCCTCGTTGGCGTTACCTCGGAGTGGGCATACGCATGTGCGCGAACAGAATTGCCTACGCTACCCAGGTCTTTTCGTCGGACCCCGGCCGGATTCCTTGAGATTCAGAACGCTGAGCTGGAACCAGGCCGCGGGTAAGAGAATTACATAGCCGTTGTCGAATTTTTTATACGATTGTGAAGAGCGATCCTTCGTGATGGGTAGCCACCGGCCTCCGTGCCGGTGGATTATGAAAGTAAACCAATTACGCCTGCGAGGTGGCCCGGCAGGGACGCCGGGCCCTACCCATTCTTTCGAAATACGGACAAAAATTTTGACAATGACTATGAGTCGGTTTCCAATGTCCAGCTAAAGGACTCCTGAATATCCCTTACAGAGGTCTCGGGTGGGAACCCGCCTTTGAAGAGTTCGTCCAGACTGGAGATAATTCTGTCCCCAGAGGCCCCTTCCGCAATAATGAGTATGTCCCCGCCGTTCTGACGAGCGAATTCCTGGATATATTGAAGGCATGTCCCGCACGGCAGGAGCGCAGCGTGAAGATCCGACACCACCGCGACTGCCAGGAAGTTGTTTTCACCATGAATCAGCGCATGATTGATCGCGTTACGTTCAGCACACACGCCCAGCACAGGAATTAGGCACTCGGTATTGCACCCTTCAAATATTCTTCCACTCTTGGTGAGCACCGCAGCGCCTACGCGGAAACGGCTCAGCGGGACGGAAGCCCGGTGCTTAACGTTTCGGGCAGCGAGAATGAGTTTCTCGACATCCCACTGATCGCCGGCGGTTTCTTTTGGCACCGAATGGTCGTTCACATGCATGGTGACCGTGGATATCACCGCCGTCTAATCAGGTCAAGCCTTGTTGATTATTAACTCGAAAGCTCAGTCACGGTCTGCGATCCCAAATCGGAGGTTCCGAAACCTTTGTTGCTGCTCTGCAGAGACCCGTGATCCGATGCGCGCCATAAAGATGTTTTCCTCCCTGAGGGCAATGTTCGGCTCATTGGTATAGTATTCCTGGAATCCGTGACCCTTGAGAAGGTGCATCATCATTTTTCGATACTCGGCCATAGTGAGGCCGCTTCCGTCAAGGTCCCAGTGCCACGAGAAGCCGTTCATGTAAGCAACCTTATCCTCGAAAAAATCATCGGCCAGAATTAATGAAATCATTTTTTGCGCGACATTCACGTGGCGGAAGTTGCGGCTCACCTCGACCGCACCCATTTCGTACATCAATTCCCCAAGCTTGCTCCACCGTTCAGCCCGATCCGGGTACCAACACGCCAGATAGCCGACCACCCTGTTTTCTTCTCTGAGGGCTAGCGCCACCCTGCCGTCTTTGGCCGAGGCAACTTTCTCGAAGACTTCGAGCTTTTGGATGATCGATGAATAATGTGAGAAGTTGCCGATGCCCGCATCCAGTTTGAGACCTGCGAAGGAACCTGGGCCACATCTGGGATAAATCGTAATAGACCCGTTCGGTGTCTCGATAAGTTCCGCATCTCGAGCCGATGCAGAACAAATAATTGAACTGGTTTCGCGGCTCAAAAATCGCTCCAATCACGATGCAAGGTTTTCACCATGATTATAAGGTCACGATAGCGCCCTTGGCTGTCCTTGACGTAATCCTTGAGAACGGCCTCCTCGAAAAAGTCTAGTTTTTGCGCGGCATTCATAGCCGCGTCTTCTACTCCCGCAATAAATTCAGCGACCAGCTTTTCGATCCCGACGCTCATGGCCAGCCTGATGGTATCTAGAAGCATCCACGTCCCCAACCTCTGGTGACGATAGGCCGGATCCACCATGATCCTAAGATGCGCGATGTGGTGCAGGCATTCTGAAGGGCGGCGGTGGAGCCTTACGTTCGCAACGATGGTGTTATCCTCCTGTCTCACTGCAACGAGGGGGAGAATGCGGTCATAGTCCACATTCTTGATCCACACATGCATCACAGTGGGATCAGCCACGTTGTCTCTGAGAAACCATCGCTCGTCTTCCGGAATTCTTGCAAAGAACTCGGAGAGATGCTGTTCGTCCTCAAGAGCCAAAGGACGAAGGAGGATGGGTGTCCCATCTTTGCTCATGATCTCCTTGGGGTAACCTTCCAGCATGTTGCTGCTCCTTGTCATAGAAGTGGGCTTTCAATACGAATGTGTAACAAAAGAGGGGTCCGCTAGCAATGGATGGTTGAGGATTCGCGATTCATACTGGTTGGTGTTCAAAAAAGAACATTCGTGTTAGCTCTTGAACACCGATCAGGGCAGCCCTACAATAGTGGCCGTGAGGTCCGGGAAAAGCCTCGTGTCAATGGAACAAATTATTCGCAAGGGAGTGAACTGATGGAGGAAAAAGAAAGCGTCGTTCTCGCGGCGATGAAGAAGGCGGGCAAACCGGTAAGACCCGGAGAAGTGGCCAAGTCTCTCAATCTTGACAGCAAAGAAGTTTCCAAGATCATCGATTCTCTAAAAAAGAAGGGGATGATCGTCTCGCCAAAGCGGTGCTGTTACTCGCCCGCGGATAGCTGATGCCTAGCTTCCATAGCTAGGGAATTATAATTAGGTATGTAAATACATAAGACATTGGTGCCACGGACGAGTCCAGCGGGACTCGTCCGTGCTGCACGGATGAAGCTTCAATCATCCGTGGCACCGTACTGAATAGCGTCGTATTGATCGGATGCCCGGTACTACTGACCTGGTCCCCGGGTCAGTGGCGGTTTTCCTTCTATCCGATTCTCACTGCTTGAGAGCCAACCAGTATGAAGCCTTAACCGTGGGAAGCGAACTTTGTGCTGCTCTTCCGTCACAGTCTTTGGCATAGATGCCCAGGATCACCGTGTGCCGCTATGCCACCCAGATCGATTCCAGGTACGAGCCCGAGAAATCCACCACTACCTTGGGCTGGTTAGCTTCGAGGTCCCATGAGACAAAGTATGTGAATTGATCCAACAGGAATTCGTCTTCTTGATTCAGTCGTGATTTTAGCCAATCCTGAGTTTTGCGCACTGTGGAGCGTGTCATGGCGTCTATCGCCATCGACGCGTTGAGACTTTTCAGCTCGGGAGCAGTCTGGAGTTGTTCGACGGCCTCTTCCCAGTGAATTCCGGCTACCTTCCGGCGCAGCACGTATCCGTTGCCGCGATCGCGAATGACCAGCAGAGGAAGGTTGACATGTACAGCCGCGTTACGAAGTCTGACCCCACCTAATTCACCGGTGATGTCTCCCAGCAGCTCTTTTCTTCGTTCCAGGTCGGGCAGCATTCGAGCTTGCATGCGCTCAAAGATGAAATCGCTGCCTTCAATAGTAATTTCCTTGAGACGAGTGGGGTCGAACCCAAGATCCAGGAGATCGCCAATGGTTAAGGTGTCACTGGATGAGATTCCTTTCTCTTCCATCCAGGACACTAAATTCGGTCGCCGATAATTGGGAAGCGATTCAATTATACGAGCAGGAAACTTTTTCAGCACCTCGGGCAAATGGAGCCACAATTCCTTATCGCCAGTCTGAAAAAAAGGGCTGCCGGCCAAGTCTCGGGGAGCATATGACTGCACGGGCAGGGCACGGACCTCCGAATCCAAGACGATCTGCTCCAGAGATTCACCACCCGTATACCCCAGGAGATTTGATATGCGGCGGCGAAATCCAAGGTATTTGGTGACGAATCGGGTAAACATGAAGCGCATGAAAGAGTCGTTTTCGCCACGCCGGATCCCGTCTTCGAAATATTTGACCAAAGCCGCATAAAGCTCTTTGAACTCATCGATGGTGCGCCGGACCATTAATTCATTATCTCTCATGTCGATGGTCGGTCGCTTCCTCGTGAGATGGTGAACCAGCTTTAGGACTGCATCTCTCAGATTACGTTCTGCGAGTGCCGGCGGGACAAAGACCATGTACTGGCTTTCACCGTCAGCAACAGGTGTCCCTGTAATTTCTTCGACGGGTTTCCAATCAAGTTTCATGTAGATGTCGTAGGTAGGCTCTTCTTCGGGAATAATGTTGTCCAGGATTCCCACCGCAGACTTCTCTATGAGAAAATCCCTGAATGCCAGGAGGATACGGTTTCCAAGCCCCTTTTTTCCGGAATGGGGCCGCAACCTCGACATACACGAGATAGTAACAGGGGATCGGCTTCTTAAGGTACAACATGTTGAGGCGGCCAAGGTTTTCACCCGTCTCCGCGTTGATCTCGAAGACTTTGAACCCATTTTGGTCACCTTCCGGTTTGAGGCGATCTATTTTGGCGCCTGATACCGTGGCATCTACCAGGTCCCCAAGCTCGGAAAACAGATCAGCAACCATCGGAGAATCGGAGGAGCCGAGGCGCACCCCCTCATTGATCAAGCTTATGAGAGCAAGCCTGTCATTGAGGCCGAGGCGCTTATGTTCCGGGCCCGAGGGCTTCGATAAGATCCTGTGGACTGATGGTTTGGTCATTGGCCGGGGTCCTTCAGCATGACTTTTGAGTACCGGGTGGCCGCAAAAATCAAAAAAAAAGCGGAGTCTCTGCTCCGCTTGGTGTTCCGATATGTAAAATCGTCCTACTCAGCGCAGCAGCATCCCGCTCCTTCTGCTAAAATAAAAGTAAAAATAAGATTTGCTGGTGACGATCATCTGTTGTTCCTTCTTGTTATTCATATCCTCCCTTCAACGCTTTGTCAACACTGTTTTATGGAGGAGCGTATGCACTCCGTCTCACCGCGTGGAGAGCGTCAGCCCGACATCTCATTGCGTGCGTAGCGAAGCAATCTCCGGTGGGATGGGCGTCCGCTGCCCGCCATTTCCGATGGACCCCGGATCGGAGTCCGGGGTGACTAACGTTCGGCATCCCCGAGTTCCGAGCGGGGCGGCCCCACCGATGGAATCGCGCCCCACCGAAACGCGGGAATTCACGCCTCGTAATTGTAATGACAGAGGCGACGAGATTCCTCGGATAACTGCATTCTTGCGCAAGACACTTAGGACTCTGTTTCCTAAATTCGGTTACGTATTCTGACGGATGGGGTACCGGCCCTTTAACGGTAGGACCGGCCTCCGTGCCGGTCATTGATCCACGGCCGGCAGGGACGCCGGCCCTACCGATCCGGCAGAGGCAGTGGCCAGTTACGTCTCCGAACTTGCGAAACAGAACGCTTAATCTCGCCTTAGAAAAGCTTGTCGCAGTATTGGCCGTTTTCGTATAAGGTCTTCGTTATCTATACCATAAGGATGCCACATGGACGACGCGGTTGCCTTCACCTGCGGGCTTCTCGAAAAACAGGCCGTAAAGCAATGGGAGGTGTTCCATAAGGATTCCCACAGCTTTCGTGTTGAATTCAAAGATGGTGTCATGGACACCCTTCAAAAGGCTCGGGTTTCCGGTTTGGCTGTCCGGGTCATAAAAGAGTCGAGAATGGGATTTTCGTTTACTTCCGCTCTCGATGCTTCGAGTCTACAAAAGACAGTCGATACGGCTCTTTCTATGGCCGGTGTGATGCCCCTCGATCCCGACGCAACTCTTGCCGTGCCTGCTCCTCTTCCTGTCCTGCAAGAGAAAATTATGGACGCGTCTCTGCGAAGAACAACGGAAGCCGACAAGACGGAGATTGCCAGGGTTATCGAGAGTAAAGCCCGGCTTGAGGACAAGAGGATCACTACCATTCGGTCTGCTGGCTATTCTGATACGATCGTGGCAGTAAGACTCGTCAATTCCAATGGGCTGGACGCTAAAGGCGAAGCCGGTTTTGTAAGTGCCTGGGTCCAATTGATGGCGGAACAGAACGGCGAGCAAGAGATGGCATACTGGATGGAACAGGCCAGATCTCCGGAACGGATTAATCCGGAAACAGTAGCCTCCGAGGCGGCCCGCAGAGCGCTCGATAGCCTAGGTGGTAAATCGCTCCCGTCAGCCAGAATGCCCGTGATTGTGGAAAACAGCGTGGCAGTCGACCTTCTTCACGTCCTTTCCCATTCTTTTTTGGCTGAAAACCATTTCAAGAAACTCACCTCCCCACGGATCAAGCTGGACGAGCCTATATTCTCAAGACAGATATCCATCGTGGATGACGCACTGGACGCGAGAGGCGACTACGCGTTCCCTTTCGATGGAGAAGGGACGCCTTCGCAACGGACTCAAGTTGTTGAAAACGGAACCTTGCGCTCGCTGCTTTTTGACTTGTCGTACGCCAGGAAACTCAAAGCTGCTTCTACCGGGAATTGCCGCCGGGGAAGCTTCGAGGGACTTCCGGTGAACGGCGTGACAAACCTTCTGATAGAACCAGGAACCTCCACCCGGGAGGAGCTAACCGCCGCGGCCGGATCAGGACTGCTTGTGACCGAATTAATGGGATTGCACACGGCCAACCCTGTCAGCGGAGATTTTTCAGTCGGGGCATCAGGATTTAATATCAAAGACGGGAAGATAGATCATCCAGTAAAGGGCATCGCTATAGCCGGAAATCTTGTCGATCTTTTCGGAAGCGTTCTGGAAGTCGCTGATGATTTCCGCTTTTTCGGAAATATGGGAGCGCCCTCACTGCTGGTTGAAGCTTTGTCCGTCAGCGGATTGTAGACACGTGCCCCACCTGATGAGATAGTCCCCTGCCTTATCGGACGAGGCTAGCAAATCATCGAGTCGGCCCCTTTGTCTTCCGTTTTGCGGCGCTCGCTCCCTGTAGGAGTTTTTCCATCCATTGTTCGATCTTGGCTCGCCATTGGGGGTTTGTTTCGTGTTCGAGGGCTCTCTCAAAATAGCTCATTGCTTCGACCGGCCTGCCGGCCAACATATTGGCGACTCCCATATTTCCAAGGGCCTCAACATTGTTAGGATTAATTTTTAGTACCCACTGGTAGTCCTTCATGGCTTCATCGTATTTGGCCAGACCGGCATAGGCCAGCCCACGGCCGAGATACCCAGCGGCTGAGGAAGGGGCCAGTTTTATGGCCGCGCTATAGTCTTGCACGGCTGCTTCGTGCTCGAGGTTAAAATTCTTTGCGTCCCCGCGGAAGACGTATCCCCTTGGATCGGACGGATTCAGTTCGATATAACGGGTAAAATCCTTGATGGCGTTTTGAGGCTTACCGACCTGATCATACGCCTTGCCGCGTAATAGATATGCCTCCGAAAAGCGCGGATCTCGCCGTATCGCGGCAGAGAACGAGGGTATGGCAAGGGCGTACCGCTTCTTCTCCATCTGTGCCTTTCCCCGATCCATGTGAATCTTGGCTGATTGACCGACCGTTGACACTGTCGACCTAGGCGCGTTTTGAGCCGGCGCTGAATGAGGTGAGGCCAACGGCAGTGCGACCACAATCATAGCGACGACTCGGCAAATCCAGCGCGAACGGTTTGGGAACATCAGTTCAAATAAGTATTTCGGAAAATATCTCTTCATATTAAAACCTTTTCTGGATTCCCCAGCGCGCGGGAATGACAACTCAGTCCTGCCGGGTAATGTCCTAATTTAGCGTACGGTCCGTCATTCCGGCGAATGCCGGAATCCATCCCGCGAAACGCGGGACTAGACCCCGGATCGGAGTCCGGAGTGACCCCGCGTTTCGCGGGGTAGAGACCGCCCACAGTGTCCCAAATTGGGACACTGCCCTCTGCCGCACAGGGTAGACAGGTTATCTCTTCTTAAGATAGAATGCCAAGGCGCGGAAGTGCGGGCAAAGCTCTTTTTTTCCAAGATCTCGCAGCATGCAGTAAGCTTCCTAGAGGGAGCTTCCCCACGACATCAATCCGCGACAGGGAGTTGCACCACCATGGAATACCGGGACATTATCGTTGATCCCCAGGGTCCGATCGCCTCGATCACGCTGAATTCTCCAAAAACCTTTAACGCACTGTCGAAAAATCTCATCGGAGAGATCATTTCGGCTCTTGGGACCCTTGGAGCCGACCCAACGTTGAAGGTGATTATTATCAAAACAAGTGGCAAGCATTTCTGTTCCGGGCACAATCTCACGGAGATGGTAAATGGCACTGACCACGAGTACCGGTTTATTTTTGACCAGTGTACACGAATGATGACCATGGTCCACCAAGTTCCCCAGATCGTGATAGCACAAGTTCACGGAGTAGCCACTGCTGCAGGTTGTCAACTTGTCGCCACATGCGACCTTGCAGTGGCAGATGAGACTGCGAGGTTTGGAACACCCGGAGTCAAGATCGGGCTCTTTTGCACCACCCCGATGGTAGCCTTAACTCGGGCCGTGGGGCGCAAGCACGCGCTGGAGATGCTGATGACGGGCCGGCTCATTTCGGCCCAAGAAGCAGAGCATTATGGTCTTGTAAATCGGGTGGTGCCGGAGGCGGAATTGGAAAAGACTACCGTGGACCTCGCCCAATCTATCGCGGATGCGAGTCCGTTAGTCTTGAAAATCGGAAAGCAGGCATTCTACAATCAGATCGAACAGGACGAACCACACGCATACGAATATGCGGGAAATGTAATGACATTGAACCTCATCGCGGAAGACGCGCAAGAGGGGATCAACGCTTTCCTTGAAAAAAGAAAGCCCACCTGGATGGGCCGGTGAACAAGTAACCATCCTGAACAAAGGAGAGTAGGACCGGCTTCTGAAACTGTTTCAAATTGAACGCTGGAGAGATTCTTGCCGTAGGGGCGCTGCTCGCCGCGCCCTCCCTGCTGGGCAGGGCAAGCCCAGCCCCTACAAGATCCGCGTTATCCCCTACCTGAATTTCTGGTTTTGAGACAGTTTCATCTTGCCGGTCGCAGAACGTTGACCAGCAAGATGCCGGTCCTACTGGATCAAGGCCAGGTTACGCCAAATTCTGTTAGTTCCGTGCCGGAGCATTGGTAGGAAAACGGATCCGCGGCCGGGCCGTACTTATTTTTCGCGAACCGAGAGCAATTCATCTATCCAGCCGTAAGTCGCGATCATTGCGGGGAAGCCGACTATCGTCATCGACATGAGCACGACCTGAGTTATTTCTTCTTTGGTGGCGCCCAAATCCAGTGCACGCCGCGCGTGGGACCGCACTCCTCCCTTGGAAGCCATTCCAATAGAGACGCCGAGTTGAATCAGATGCTGGGTCTTCAGGTCGATGGGTCCTGCTTCCGTGCAGAGATCCCCCACCTTTCGGTACGCATCTGCTATTTCGCTGTGCCTGTCCATAAATTTCTTGAAGATTTCAGGTAAGTACATCGTGTCTCCTCCTTGCAAAGCATCACCGGCGTCGGATCATTATCCGGCAATCGATCATACTACATTTAAGACGGATTGCGTGCCCGGAGAAAATGATCCGAGGTTTAGGCAACCTTTTTTTCGTGGGAAAGCTCATCCCCGATGGTCAGCAGATTTAACTCATGGTGCCACGGATGCGGCCTGCGTTTTGCAGGGTTCATCCGTGCTTTTCCATCGGGCACGGACGAGCCAAAGCGCACGTCCGTGGCACCAATGTATCGTGTATTTCATGCTTCGTTGCAGCTTTCTGGCTATGGGAGTTGCTGTAACTCCTTCCACTGAGGGAATGATCGGATTGACCAACGAACTGCGTGGCGTTGACACCAGACCGTCGAAGACGGATATATTAAGAGTAGCAAACCAACGTCACTCGGCATACGATCTGTATGACCAGAGTAAACAGGTTCTCTATTTACAGGGATCTTAACAGGAATCTAGGGCATAGATAATGAATCATCCGGGAGAAATAGCCAACCAACTTGTCCGATCAATTTCTCAGGTCCTGATAGGCAAGGAAAGGCAGATAAGAAACGTAGTTGTGGGGCTACTCGCACGGGGCCACGTCCTCATTGAGGATATCCCGGGCGTGGGCAAAACTCTGCTGGCGCTGGCAACGGCCCGCTCCATGGGGGTCCGTTTCAGGCGTATCCAGTTTACGAGCGATACGCTCCCTTCGGATGTTCTTGGCGTCAACGTGTATGATCCCAAGAATTCCGACTTCGAGTTCAGAGAGGGGCCGATCTTTACGGAAGTCCTTTTGGCAGATGAAATCAACAGAACATCCCCGCGCACGCAGTCAGCTCTCTTGGAGGCCATGGCAGAGGGAAAGGTCTCCATTGATGGGACCACGTATAATTTGGCCTCGCCTTTCTTTGTGTTGGCTACCATGAATCCGGTTGAGCGGTTCGGTTCTTTCGAGCTTCCTGAAAGCCAGTTGGATCGCTTCATGATGTCCGTCAGCCTCGGGTACCCCGATCGCGGCCATGAACGGGAAATCTTTATGAGAGATATTGAGCATATCCACGCCGAACAGCTTCAACCAGTGACCGATCCCCAGACGATAAGAAAACTTCAGGAAAAAGTACGCGAAGTTAGAGTCGAATCGTCGATCATGGAATATCTCCTGGATCTGGTAAGAGCTACAAGGGAGACTTCAGCCATGAGACTCGGGCTCTCATCCAGGGCAGGTTTGCATTTGAAACGTGCGATGCAGGCCGAGGCCCTTCTCGACATGCGAGATTACGTAGTTCCTGCTGATCTTCGAAATGTATTTCTTCCCGTCACTTTGCACAGGATTCTGCTATCCGGGGGATCAATGGACGGGCGGGGGCGGGAACGAAAAAAGGACGTGTTAAACCAGGTATTACGCTCAGCAGCCGGTCCGGTATGAGGGGCTGTGGGAGCGACCCCCTTCACTGAAGACCGGTAGGTTGCACGGCCATTTCCCATATTACCTGTCACAACTTCTGATACACTGACCATGAACTCTACTGCCCCCATCAAGACCTCATCTCCAAGAGATTCCCTCCGCATCCGACCAACTCGCTCCGGTTGGATCTTGATTTTTCTCCTTCTTTGGATCCCTCTCACCGCGATCGGCACCGCGAACAATTTTCTGTTGATAATTTTTGCCATGATGGTTGGGCTAGCGTTGGTGTCTCACAGACTCGCGCGGAAGAATGTCAAGACCGTTCAGTTGTCGAGGTGCTTTCCTGACGAAATCTTTGCAGGGAACGTTTTCACTGTCCGGTATCTGGTCAAGACCGACCAACGACCGTGGGGGGTGGTTACCTTGAAGTTCGTGGAAGCATCGCCTCTACAGGGTGCGACGGAAGGCGTAACATTTTCCCATATCCCACCTGGTGACGCGGTAAGCGTGAACGGTTCTTTCTCCGTAGCCAGCCGAGGGGATAAGGGCGTATTGCCCGGACTTTTGATCTCTGCCTTTCCTTTCGGGCTGGCTTCGTATTCACGAAGTTGCGGACCTACCGAGTCAGTGCTTGTTTTTCCGCAGGTACATTCGGTGGAGGAAGACGTTCCTCCGTGGGTGGGCGGATCAGGAAAAGGACCGGAACGGCCTGACCCTTTTGGGACGATCCCTTATCAGTTTCGGGAGTATGTGCCCGGCGACCCTTATAAGCATATCGAGTGGAAAAAAACTGCCAGTACCGGGGGACTCATTACGAAGGTGCTGTCGGACGAGGGCGCCCGAGAGATTACCATTCGTATGCCAAAGGAAGCTTCCGAGAGGACCATATCGAGGGCAGCTTCGTTGGTGGTTCATTTTGCGCGATCGGCCCGACCTATATGCCTGCAGGGCCCGGGCATTCTAGTGGGGCCGGGGCGGGGCAAGGAATTTGCTATCAAGCTTCTCACGACGCTTGCACGCTGGGAAAACAATGTGGATGCACTCACCTTGCCCGATTTTTCGCCCGACATTGTGGTAGAGATAGGCCAAGCCGGTGAATTCGTTTGGAGACGCTCGGGAGACCTTTATGGCCGCGCTTCCTGACAAAACTCGGACCGGATGGAAAACCGGAGGACACGGCAAATCTGCTGCAATGACCTCATCCGTCTCCATTTTGCCTGGCAGATACCGGGCGTTCAGGTACCTTCTAGCCACGCTTGTAAGCCTGTCCATTGGCGCAGCCTGCATTGAAAACGGTTTACATTCTTCAGTACTGCTGGTCCTGCCGCTGGTGATCGTAGCTCTCGTCCGAACTGATTTCTCACGACCATTTTTCTTTTCGGAGGGAGTAATCACAATCCTTTTTCTGTTATATGTGCCTCTTTTTTCCCTGGGCATCCTGATTTTCTACGGAAGTCTGTCTCTCCCTCTCTTTGTCGTCTACTTCACGTTCGGAACCATAATGGCTAGGGTTCTGTCGCCACTGACGGATCGCAACGTCGCGCAATTGATTTTCTTGAGCATTGGGCTGATCCTCATAAACTGTATACTTACCAACCACTTGATTTTCGGCCTTGTTCTGCCCTTCTATCTCTTCGCGCTCATGGGGACATTGCTGTCATTCCATCTCGCCCGGAACGCGGCTCCCGAGAATGAAACACTGGAGACCCCAAGCGGCCGCGGAATCAGGAACCGGTGGCATACTCATCTCGTTAAATATGTCGTCTTTTCGGTGATATTGACCGTGGTCATGTTCGTGGTCTTGCCACGGCCTTTTTTGACAATGCCCGGCCTGAGGACCGCAATGGCCCGGACTGGGGGACTTGCCGATCTGGAGCAGCAGATCACGTACCGGGAAATGGCGAGCATGTCCGGGAGGCAAAGAATCGCCTTTGTCGTCAAAGTGGAAAGAGGCGCTCTCCCGGAAATCCCCTATTGGCGCGGCCGCGTGCTGGAAAAGACCGATGGCCGGGGATGGTCGCCCTTCGAAGAAAAGACTCCCATGACAAAGCTGATTCATGCTGATCCTTCGGAAAGCGTTCTGTACCGGTTCATACCTTATCGGCTTCACTCTAAAATGGTTTATGTCGCAGGCCTGCCGGTGAGGGCAACTGGACGCGTGGGCGGGCTGCTATACATAACTTCCGCAGGAGAGGTGATCATCGACTCACCTTTTCTGTTTGCAGAGTCGTATATGGTTCGGGCTGTTGATCGCCCGATCCCTGTAACCCGCAAGTCGCAACCTATCAATTTGGACAGAACAGGGGTTACGCCACGGATACAAGGGCTCGCCGAGCAATGGACTGCCGGCTTTTCGTCTCCTCGAGACCGAGCCGGTGTTCTGGTCTCAAGGCTTCGAAGCAGGTTCAGGTACGCGCTCCGGACAGTACCACCTCCTGAAGAAGTACATCCCATCGAGCATTTCCTGTTCAAGTCCCGCGCGGGAAATTGCGAGTACTTCGCGGGGGCGCTCTGCTTCATGCTCCGATCCATCGGGATTCCTGCTCGTGTGGTCGAGGGATTTCTAGGAGTGGAGCGAACCAACGCAGCCCAATGAATTCGTCGTTCGCTTCTCCCAAGCTCATGCGTGGGTGGAAGCAGATCTGGGTGATGGGAACTGGACAACGCTTGACGCGACGCCTCCAGGGAGAGAGACACCCGAGAGCTATCTATGGAGCCTGGCCGCAGACCTCTACGATTCGCTGGATTACAAATGGACAAAGAATGTAATTTACTTTGATCGTTCAGATCAGGCCATGATCTTTGAGGCATTCACAAAACTGGTCTCCGGGCAGGTCTCGCTTCCTTTTGCAATTCCCCGGACGCTGAGGTCTTATGCACTGCCCATCATCACTGGAGCCTTGGTGCTTTCAATTGCGGCTTTAATTATTCTCCGATCTCGCCGCAAAGAAGCTGGTTTTCCCGGAATATACATGATGACAATGAGGGACTTAGTTAAGAAGGGAATCCTCCGCCGCGTGCATCCTTGGCACGAGCAGAATGTGGCTGAGATAATCGAAAGATCACCCTCCCTCAAAGACCCTGTTTTGAAGTTTATGGACAGTTACTTGAATGCCAGATTCGGAAGCGTGGGGAAGTTTAAGGCGGAAACCCTGAAAAAGACGCGCAAAGAATTGCTTGAGAGCGTCGCAAGATCCCGATCGGCGCCAAGAAGAAACTAAGCAGAAGCTTACTATATCAATTGCCAAAAGATGATGTGCAATACTCGGAATGATTTTGTGGGAACGGGCGTCTGGGACTACCTCCAGATGGCCTACTAAGAGATTCTTGACGTAGGGGCGCCGCTCGCTACGCCTGCATTTCGGGCGGTTCCAGAACCGCGCCGTACAAGACCCACATCATTTTCTGGCCGAATTTATGGTTTTGAGACATTTTCGTCTTGCCAGTCATCCAGAGACAGGCGAGCCGGCTGTCCCACCGGTCTGCGACCAGGTTCGGCCGCTAGCACACTCATCGCAGTCTAGCCCGTTACTCCCATATTGCTCACAGTCCTGCCGGGACTTGGCTGCCGTGAGCAGCCGGAACTCCCCCAACTGGAACGTTCCCGTACCCATACTCAGCCTTTTCCCGTTCCCAGATAGGATCCTCGAGCGCTCTGATTCTTCGACCATAATCATCGAGCTCGTTTTTGATTTTCATCAGGACGTCTTCGGCCCCATCGTGCGTAGGATAGGCATTGCAGGAGTGTACGACCTCTCGGTAAACGTCCGGATTATCTATAATCATGCAGGGAGTAAGGAGATTATCGGAGTATGGCTGCTTGGAGCGAATTGCCTTGAAGAAATCGCTTTGCAGCACTTCCAGCAAGCTCTTGTCGTGGATTTTGTCCACTGCAAAATGAGTGAAGACACAGGGTTCCACGTCTCCGTTGGCATTAATGTGAATATAATTGCGGCCGCCGGCAATGCATCCCCCCACATGCGGAGCGTCGTTCCAGAAATCCGCGATGAAAATTGGATATTTCGCTCGAAGTTGGCTGCCGCGCTGCCTCAGATATTCCCTCTGTTCGGGGGTAGGCATCAAGGATACGTCGGGGTCTTTGCCCACAGGCAGGAAGAGGAACAGCCAACAGACCATTACTCCTTTGTTGTAGAGGTGTTCAAAGAATGCATCGCTGGTAAGTTGCTCAATGTTATGGCGAGTAACAGTAAGAGAAGTGCCGAACGCAACTCCGCGCTCCTTGAGACGATCCATCGCGTCCATAACCTTCTTGAACACGCCTCTACCACGACGTGCATCTGTAGCTTCTTCAAAACCTTCCAGGCTCATGATTGCGCCCGCATTCCCCAAATTGTAGAGCCTGTCGGCTACTGATTCATCAATGAGAGTCCCGTTCGTGTAGAACATAAAGTACATGTCGCTATACTTTCCGACAAGTCGGAACAGATCTTCCTTGCGTGTCAGAGGTTCGCCTCCACTTAATACGATGAACAGGGAGCCCATATTGCAAGCTTCACCCACAATGCGATCCATCAATTCGTAAGACAAGCCCTGGGAACGGACATACTTCCCCGAATAGCATCCCTTGCATTGAAGGTTGCATTGCATGGTCGGGCTTATCAGTACAGTGAACGGGGGCGCAAATCCGTGTTTCTGTGCGAATTCGTCGCGCATGGCCGAACTGCGGAGAAGCCCGTTGACGAAGAGATTGCGTGAGACTGTTTTCAGGCAGTGAGGCGAAAGTTCCGTCATGACCCGCCGGAACATTTTGGTGGCTTGGCCGTTTTCTCCCAGTTTCAAGCTGTCGATCACTGCGTCCACGGCAGCGCCGGCATCTTCCCCGCCGATCAGGTAGGAGGCCATCAAGCTCAATCTCATGAAATTGTCGGGTGACACATGAGTAACGAGGTCGACCATCCAGTTGCCAACTTGCTCCCGAGTCATAGTCTTGATACGTTCCATTAGTTCCATAAGAACCCCTCCTTTGTTATGGATTATGGATACACAACATGAGGTTTTTGACGCGACAAGACTAAAGCACTGGCAAACAACTGCCCAGGCTTTTTCTCTTCAATATTATGACTCGCTTATATGAATTCTAACCTTCAGTACAATTTTAATCAACGACTAAATTGGTCGACAAATTTACGAACGACGCTGTCGCCACTTCCGCCGCGGAAACGGTTCTTCATGGATGTTTGTTGTCAATCGCGCCTGAAGTCAATCCCCGCTTGCAACCCCCACGGCCCGAGCACGTCGCAAATGAACGGCAACAAACCATATCGTCACCGCAACCAGGCCTATGGCCACCAACATGTCCAATTCGTGCGAATACTGTTGCACAAGCATCCAATTCTGCCGCAACTTATAGCCGAGCCACAGAAGAAAGGAATTCCACATTGTCGCGCCGATCAGAGTGTACACACAAAAAGGCAACAGCCTCATTCGTCCCAGACCCGCTGCAATTGAAATGAGGTGACGAACCACCGGAATGAACCTGCTGACAAAGATCGTCCACGAACCGTGTCGGCGGAACCACCGTTCGGTCCATTCCAAGTGCTCGTGATTCAGCAAGAGGTAGCGTCCTACCCTCAGGACGACGGGTCTGCCGCCAAAGTAGCCCATGTAGTAAGAAATCAGCGAGCCAATTATAGAACCCAGCGATGTTACGAGGATCGCGGCCCAGAGTAAAAACTTTTCCTCGACGACAAGGAAGCCGACAAAGGGCATCACAAGCTCGCTCGGCACTGGGGCCACCATGCTTTCCATTGCCATGAGAAAGGCCGCTCCCAAATATCCGCCCTGTTCAATCGCGTAGGTGAAGTATCCTGCCAGATGTTCAACCATTCTTCCCGCCTTTTATGGATAAAAATAGCGGCTCTTGCCGCTCACCGGCCCGCTCATCGTCATAATTAAAGCGGGTCGGCAGCGTTCTTCCTTAAACCTTACCGCCGCTGCTGTCTATCATAAAATAATTCCAGTCAGGGGTCCAGGCGGAAATTCTAACACAACCGAGGATCTCTGGTTGACCCTGAAGTGAAACTGGTGCATCTTCGTCGTTTGGGGCGTGGGTCCACCACAAACATCTTGAACCTAGATTGTAGGAGAAAGAAAGGAGACCGCTTTGAGAGTTCTATCGGGCATCCAACCGAGCGGATCCCTGCATATCGGCAACTACTTGGGTATGATGAAGCCCATGCTTTCTTACATGAATCGCGAGGAGCTTTTTGTATTCATTGTCAACTATCACGCCTTAACCAGCGTAAATGACAGTGAAAAATTGGCGACAGGCACATTGGAAGCCGCGGCGGACTTCATGGCCTTGGGCCTGGACCCTGACAGGTGTTTCTTTTGGGTCCAATCGGATGTTCCTGAAGTGGTGGAATTGGCCTGGATCTTAACTTGCATTACGCCGATGGGGCTGTTGGAGCGGTGCCATTCGTATAAGGACAAGATAGCTAAGGGAATTTCTCCAAATCACGGCCTATTTGCTTATCCTGTGCTCATGGCCGCGGACATCCTCCTCTACCAGGCTAACCTTGTGCCGGTCGGAAAAGATCAAAAGCAGCATATCGAGGTGACTCGCGATATCGCGATGAAATTCAATCATATTTTCGGCGAGACCTTTGTCGTCCCGGAAGGGGAGATCAGTGATGCAGTTGCTGTCATCCCCGGAATCGACGGACAGAAGATGTCCAAATCATACGAAAACACCATCGAAATCTTCTTGGACGAAAAAACGTTGAAGAAAAAGGTCATGAGCATCACGACGGACTCCACGCCCGTTGACGAGCCCGAAAAATCCCGAGACCTGCAACCTCTTCCAGATCTACCGTCATTTTGCCGCTCCGGATAGAGTTGCCGAAGTGCTGGCGCTTTACAGGCAGGGAGGAGCGTCCTATGGCGCTATCAAGAAGGAGCTGGCCGGGATCTTGTGGGATTTCTTTAGTGACGCCAGAGCGGAAAGAGCTCGACTCATTGCGGATCCGGGTCATATTCGACAAGTGTTGGCCGCAGGGGCTGAAAAGGTTCGGGCAATCGGCGGACCAACTCTGGATTTAGTGAGGCAAAGAGTGGGAGTGAAGTATTGACCCCTCCGCGCGAGGAACGAGTACCCGATATCCACAAAATAATTGCTCTCCTTCGGAGAGCAATCCGTAACATGGATATTCCCATCGTTACGGAAATCTCACACCGGAGTCGAGACCCTTTCCACATTCTTGTCTCGACAATTCTTTCCTTGCGCACCAAGGATGAGGTCACCCGCCAGGCCGCGACCCGACTACTGGGGAAGGCCCGGAGCCCCCAAGAATTGCTGCTCTTGCCGGAAGAAGACATAGCCCGGTTGATTTTCCCGGTGGGTTTCTACAAAACCAAAGCCCGAACATTGAGACAGATCTGTAGGGACTTGATCGACCAGTACGAGGGAAAGGTGCCGGACGATCTTGAAGAGCTGTTGAAGCTTAAGGGCGTAGGCCGCAAGACTGCCAACCTGGTCCTAACTTTAGGGTTTCACAAGGCCGGCATTTGCGTGGATACTCACGTCCACAGGGTCAGCAACAGACTCGGATACGTCAAGACTAAAACTCCTGAGCAGACTGAGATGGCCCTGAGAGAAAAGCTGCCTAAAGAGTACTGGATAGAATACAACGATCTTCTAGTAACCTGGGGTCAGAACATTTGCAGACCCATCTCGCCGTTCTGCTCTCGATGCGCTGTGCTGCCTTATTGCAAACAAGTGGGGGTGGCTCGAAACAGATGAATGATACACATTATTGTTAGGTGCTTTTACTGTGCGGCAGTTGGGAGGTAATTGATGTCGAACGTAAATTGGCTGAGAATTAAAGAGATCTTGGATAATGCTTTGGGGCGGTGGAAGCTGGAAAATGGACGCGAACCGAAAATGAAGGCCAGCCATGAAGGCGACATCGGGTGGGAGACAAAAGAAGAGCTGGCGGCCAGCGCTCCCTATGGAAAACGGCTCATCGACACGGATAAGGTGGGAAACGGACGGGCATACGAAACCAATCTGTTGCGGATTCTCAGAGGCCCCATTGGAGGCTATCGGAGAATGCCGTCAGGCGGGCCGTATCTGTCAAGTGATGAAATCGGTGAGATAGCTGACTGGATTGATACAGGAATGCCGGATTAGGGTTGATACCGGTTCACCACAAATTCAGCTTGTAGGCCGGCCCGTTGCCGCCTATTACGTCGGGCACAGCCCGACCTACCTGATAAGTCTGGCTTCCGTGCCTGGTGCGGTGTCCCGCAATTAGCTCTCAAATCCCTGCCCTGGCCAGCACACGAGCCAGTGTCGTTGCGAGGAGCGAAGCGACGAAGCAATCTCGCGGGGTTGTAGTGCAAACGCTGGAGATTGCTTCGCTGCGCTCGCAATGACAAAGCTGGCCTCCTTCTGGTTAGTTGGAACTCCCGGGAGGGGCTCAGATGCCAGGTTATGGAGGTTACTTGCGGGACACCACACTAGTTGTAATTTTCTAGCTATAAGAGATTCGTATCAGGCGGCACCTTTCAGCTCTGAGCCTTCTCGCTCTTTTCGACTGAGCCTTCGAGTTCCGAAAGAAGCTTCTCGTAGGTTATTCCAAGGCGTTGAGCCTTTCTCCTACAGCGCTTCATCAAGAGCCGATAGCTAGCCAGATATCCGATCAGTCCGCATGTCGCTGAAACGGTCAAGGCAGCGACAGACCACCGCACCACAATGTCCCAACCCAGGTAAACAAAGGCTTGCGCCGAGTGCCAAAAATATTCGGGGTACAGCATTGGTCTCATAAGGGTCTGGAAGTCTTCCGCGCTCATGATGACCTGTCTTCCAAGTATTAATGAGCCGAGGCAATAATATCCATAATACATGGGGATGATGGAGACGGGATTGTTGACCCAGGTGCAGGCAAAGGCGATAATTGTGTTGAACCTGAACAGCAATCTAAGCAGTCCGAGAACCATCATCTGAGTTCCTACAGGAATGCCGAGGCCTATGAAAAGGCCTACAGCAACCCCTCGGGCATCAAACCACGGCGGATTCCTGGAGGATGTAAACGGCTCAATAAAAAATTTTCGGAATTTGCCCTGACCCCAGTTACCGGGCTGACTCTGCCACATGTCTCTGCAAGAGTCACTGGAATCACAATCTTTTCCCGATGGTTCCCTGCGAAAAGCCAACTTTGCCTCAATTCCCGGAAATCCGAGTTGTTTGCTCACCTATATCAGATGTTCAGCCGCTATCCAAATTATGGGAAAAGGCTGGCAATAAAGAAACGAATCAGCTATAGGCTATTCCCGAATCAGAGAACCAAAAGCCACGTCCTAGCCGATGCTCGCACGATCAAACTTGCGGATTCGACGGGACCTTGAGTATCCACCCAGGAGGAGTGCCATGAAACCGATTTTCATCGAGGCAACCACTATACCGGACGCATGGTTCCAATGCCTGTATACTCTAATAGAGGAGTCGCGTAAACCTGACGGTGCGGCCCGTCGCTATACTGTGGACACAGGCTCCAACCCAGGTGCGGACCGCATCGAATTCGACATGGCCATGATCCATATCAGACAGCCCGGGGCGCGGCCATTGTTGCCTCAAATCCCGGAGCATCTTAATCTGCCCCCTGTGGCTGATGAGAAATATCTGGCTGAGTACATGCCTTACTTGCTCTCGACCCAGAAAGCCGCAGGAGAGCATTATACTTATGGAGAACGATTACAGATCGCCTGGCAGTACGTGATTGACTACTACAAGAAGCATGGACCTCGCACGAATCGGATGTGCATGGAAGTGGGCCGGCCCGAAGACATCTTTTTCTACGATCAACCTGAAGGCTCCAGCCCGTGCATGAGGCTCGTGGACACCCGAATCATGGAGAATAAGCTCCACTGGATAGTCTATTTCAGGTCCTGGAATCTCTGGTCGGGTTTTCCTGTAAACCTGGCGGGATTACAACAAGCGAAAGAGATCATGGCGATGGAGATCGGGGTGGACGACGGAGAAATCGTGGCGATATCCAAAGGGCTCAACATCCGAGATTACAACATAGAAGTCGCGCTTATGCGGTTGCAGAAGGACAGCGGTATCAAGCTCGGGGCTAGAAAAGAGTAATTCCGATTACTCGGACCTCGGTAACTCTAGTCCACCGCTGAGCAACCACGACGGGCGTGCCTACAGGTGGGGCGCTTATTGCCTGATGTATTCTTGGACTTGAGACTATAAAAGAAGATTCGAGATCATGGTATTGGTGGGACAGGCATCTGAAACCGTCTCAACACCTACGTGAGGTGCGGAGACGTGCCACCATTTTATACCCGGCGCTGAAGCACCGGGCTACTTTCAATCGCCCCTACGGGGCTCAAATCCTTGTCGTCCCATAGGGACGCTGGATAGTAGACTGGTAATTTATTGCCGGGAGACAGAATATCGTCCTACGTTTTTCTCTCACTCAGGCATGTTGAGCCAGTCTCAAATGCCTGTCCCACCAATGCTTTCCGAAATCCGTGACCGAATTTAGGAATCAGAGTGCTTAGTTGTGGGAGATGGCACCAAAACGCGACATTAGCCGATTACTGTTGCCCCCACTGAAACTTGCCTTTGGGTTCGGCCGGTTTAACGTCCACCTGTCCCCACTTCATCTTTTTCTGACCGGCCATGTCCAGTTCGTCTGAGGAAGCAGCCGGTGTTCTTCGACCTTCATCGCTCTGCTGAACTTGCGTAGCGGTAGAACCCTTCCGGCGTTTGGTGACTGATTCAGTTGTCCCTGGGCTGGTTTCCGCCGGCTGTGGAATGATCTCGGAGGATCTCGGTGTGGTGCCGGTCGGTACGTGGAGAAACGTCCGCTGGAGGCCTGGTTAAGCCGCGGGGTTGTATGGGTGGGCGAAGCTGCGGTTCCGCCGGGGCAGCCGGTGCAGTCGGGCGGGCTGAAGCGGCCGGTGGGGTTGGTGCAGCCGATTCTTCTTCCTCGAAAATATCTTTAGGCTGATCGTAAATTTCGAGGTCCCCCAACGATTTTGCCGCGGGAAGCTTGAAATCCAGACGAAAATCCTTGTCAGTGACCGTCGGATCCGCGGGGGTTATGCCTTCCCAATAAACTTCGTCCTCTGCATAACTGACTGCCAGAGGAGAGCAGACCATCAAAACCATAACTACCAATAATAATACGCGTTTCATGCTACACTCCTTCTGCAAATTCGCTCGGAATCTGATAGCGCCTCTCTCCTCCCGTTAAGCTGAGACGTTTACATAATGATTCTATCATAAGTAACGATAATCGGTCAAGATCCTTGTCATAAGAAGCTTCACGATATGTGGGGTCGTGTTGGGGTAGAACGGCGAAAGCCCATGTGCTTCTTTTGCTTCGAGGAACCGCCAATGAAAGACGCATTACCGAGAAAACATGGCGTATTCCTCTTAGCGGCATGACTAAACAGGTGTTGCTGACACCTATCACACATGGGCTTATTTGTTAGGACACTTATCGTGAAATTAGGTTCCGGCTGAACTCCAAACTAACCTTTGACCACACCCATGGGGTGAATTTTGGCCACCTTCCTGGCTAAACCGGCTCTGTGAACCACGTCCACCACCATGCTCACGTCCTTGTAAGCTTCGGGGAACTCCTCCCGCAATGTCTTTCTCCCGACCCATCGGGGATAAACGTTGTTATCCTGCAATTCACGCTCAATTGATCGCCCTTTGGTCCTTCTGAGCGCTTCGTGCCTGGACAGGAGGCGTCCTGCACCGTGACAGGCAGATCCAAAGGTCTCCACCATTGCCCCCGGCTCTCCGGCAAGCACGTAAGAAGCTCGGCCCATATCTCCTGGTATCAACACCGGCTGTCCTGTGGAACGGAACTCGGGGGCTAGGACCGGATGATTGGCGGGGAAGGCCCGAGTCGCTCCCTTACGGTGAACGCACAGCTTCTTCTGTTCACCATTTACCGTATGAGACTCGATCTTGGCTATGTTATGGCAAACGTCATAGAGCAATCGGAACTTCAGTTCCCGCGGCGATAGCCCGAGAGCTTCCTCCCAGGCGCCACGGGCCAAGTGCATGAGGATTTGTCGGTTAGCAAAGGCGAAATTCGCGGCCGACCTCATTCCGCAAAGTAGTCCTTGGCCAGGTTGGTATTCAAGCGGGTACATGCAAGTTGCCTGTCAGGAAGCTCGATCCCTTCCTGCCTTACACTCTTCACCATTCGAGCCAGAAAGTCATCGCAGACCTGGTATCCGAACCCTCGGGAGCCGGTGTGAATCATCACCGTGGCTTGTCCGGTGAACAAACCCCATTGGCGGGCAGTGTCCTCATCGAAGATCTCCTCGATGAACCCGATCTCGAGGAAATGATTACCCGAACCGAGAGTTCCGAGCTGGTCCTTGCCTCTTTCAAAGGCTCGATCGCTTATCACGTTGGGGTCAGCCCCTTCAATAACGCCGTGATCCTCGATATGTTCGAGATCCGTGGCCTCTCCCATGCCGTTCTCAACTGCCCAAGCAGCTCCCTTCTTGAGAACCGCTGACAACTCTTTTCGATTCAGGTGTATTCCGCCTCTTGACCCTAACCCGCTGGGGACCCGCGCGAAGAGTAGGTCAACCAATGGCCTGATGCGAGGCATGACCGCTTCTCGATCCAAGGCCGTTGTAATCAGACGCACACCGCAATTTATGTCATAACCGACTCCACCTGGGGATATCACCCCTTCATCCAAATCAAACGCCGCCACCCCACCTATCGGAAAGCCGTACCCCCAGTGAACGTCCGGCATGGCGAGGGACCGGCCGACTATTCCCGGCATATGAGCGACATTGTAGACTTGTTCAGCGCTCTGGTCCTTCTCGATGTCAGGCAGTATTCTGGAATCGGTAAAGATTAGACCAGGAACCCTCATTCCGCCCGTCTTAGGAATTTCCCAGCGAACCTCGTCGATCTGTACTAATCTGAATGGTTTTGCTTCGGACATAATTCATTCCTCGTCGAGCTGATTTAAACGAGAAAAGGGAACCGCCAAGAAATGGTCCTCACAGATTCCGCGTCCTCTGAGCCGGACCAACTCTTACTGTATGATAAGACATGAAGCTCCTGTTGAGAAGGAGCGCACGGGACCGCAGCGGGCCTCAAACCTGCTCAGCTCTCAGCTTTCGATATCCAACGGCCAGGAAAACTAAAACCGCGAAAGCAACGAGCACTGCGAATGAGGGAAGTTCCGCACTGTGCGGGGCATGCACAAAGAGGGCGAACAGGACTGCCAAAACTTCGAAGCACAAGGCTACTCGGAATCGTCGCCGAGAAAGAGAGGGGTGCTCGGGCACGTGCGCTTCGAGTGTCGGCCAGGCAGTTAGCGTGAAAATAAGAAACACGCTCAACGCGCAAATCATCCCCCCCAATACGTCAGCCGGAAAGTGAGCGCCGACGAAGATCCGCGACAGAGCCATAAGCAATGCAATTGCCATCACTACTGCGCTGGTGGCTCTTGAGGAACAAAAATGAGCGATGGCCAGGCCGGCTGACATGCTTGCCGCGGCATGACCGGACGGGAAAGACCCTGATCTGAGCAGAGGGCCCACCACATGTACCGATTGAAGAAGCTCTGCCGGTCGCAAGCTCGGATACGCGGCCTTCACGACGTGCACTACCACCGATGACAGTATCATTACCAGGAGTCCCATGACTGTGACACGCGGGTTCACGAGGATAAAAGCGCCCAGAATAATCCCGAGCAGCAGTCCGTCACCGAGAGTTGTGAGAGCCAGCCAGACTGGGTCAGTGAAAGGAGAATGCAGCCCGTTCATCCACAAGAAGAGCGAGTGATTGAAAATCAGGACTGGAATGAAGATAACGATCAGAATGATGAGCGCTGCCAATAAGATGAATGGCGATTTTGTTGCCCGGGAACATTCAGATGTCGAAAACAATTGTGACATCATATCCGGTATCGTTCTTATGAACAGAAAGCTGGTGATAAGTAACGGCCTTGATTTCGATCTCCGGTTCCTCTTCGGGGCCGCGTGTCCGGCCGGCCAATTTGGCCCTCAGTGTGGTGTCTGAAAGTTCTTCAATATCCGCGGAGACAAGGATGAAGCCTCGCGTCTCATGATGAAAGAGAAGCTCTCGCAGCCAGTCCACGAGTAGCTCTTCGATGCTGTCCGCTTCCAGGCGTAACTTTAGGTCAGTATCCGGAAGGCCCCTAGATTCCGGCGCAAGAAGATTTGTGAATCCTCGTGCCGCGTTGAGAAAAAGCTCTTCCCGCGAGGACCCGTGAACTGCCATACGGACGTCCGCCGTGTGGTCCAGGAGGGTCCATCCCACATCAATCTTCGTCGGCTCCTTCGTCATCTTCTGAGAGAGTTTCCTCGCTTACGAGGCCGGCTTCGGATTCAACCGCGTCTGAATCATTATCGTCTTCTTCGGAGGGCTCGGCTCTGGCGACATCTACCACGTGCTCACCCGGCTCCATCCGAACCAGAGTCCTACCCATTGTGTTTCGCCCGATAACTGAAATCTGGTCCATACGGAGCCTTATGATCCGACCTCCTGAGGTCAGTATCAGCAGATGGTCTATGTCCTCGACCATCTGAATGGCTACGACGTCCCCTAGTTTGGCCGTGTTTTTAATTGTTATGACACCTTGGCCTCCACGATGCTTCACAGGGTATTCCGGCAGGGCCGTGCGCTTTCCAAATCCGCTACGGGTTATTGTTAAGAGCGTACCGGTGCCATCCGAAATCACCTCCATGCCGATAACCGCATCGTCGATCTTCATCCGGATCCCTGTGACGCCGCGGGCTTGCCGTCCCATCGGCCGCACCTGACTCTCGTGAAATCTGATTGCCTTGCCCTTAGAGGTGGCCAGAAGAATGTCATCGTCCCCGGTCGTAAAATTGACACCTATGAGTTCATCATCGGGGTCGATGGTCAGGGCTATGAGTCCCGAGAGCCTTGGTCTGGAAAACTCCTCGATGGCTGTTTTCTTGATCTTGCCCTTGGCAGAAACCATTACAACGTACCCTGCGGTGCTCAGTTCCTGAACAGGCAGGATCTTCCGGATTTTTTCGCCGGGATCGAGCCGTAAGAGGTTAATTATTGCTTTGCCTCGCGCGTAAGGCCCCTCTTCCGGGAGTTGGAACACCCTGACCCAGTAAACCCGTCCTCGGTTGGAGAAGCATAGCAGCACGTCATGGGAGGAGGCATAGAGCATCTGATTAACTACATCCTCCGTTCCGATTCTGGTGCCTATCCTTCCTTTTCCTCCGGGCCGCTGGCTCTTGTAGAGACTCGCGGGTACTCTTTTGACATAGCCTCTGCTGGAAAATGTTACCACCATGTCTTCTCGCGGGATAAGGTCTTCGTCCAGCATGTCCCCTTCCGCGTCTAGGATCTCTGTCCGTCGCGGATCACCGAACTGGTCTTTCACCTCCTGGAGTTCCATGATGATGATGTCGAGGATTCTCTGTTCGGAAGCAAGGATGGCCTCTAGTTCATCTATCTTGGCGAGGACTTCCTTGAGTTCCTGGAGGATCTTGTCCCTTTCCAAGCCGGTCAACCTTTGAAGCCGCATGTCCAGAATTGCTTGAGCCTGTACCTGAGTGAGCTGGAAAGTGTCCATTAGGCCCTGGCGTGCCGTTGCAGGGTTTTCCGCAGCTTTGATAAGCGCGATAACCGCATCCAGATTATCCAGCGCAGTTTTCAAGCCTTCGAGGATGTGAGCCCTCTCACGTGCGCGGGCAACCTCGAACCGTGTTCTGCGGATCACCACTTCTTTGCGGAAGTCAATGAACCGCTGCAGAATCTCTTTGAGGTTGAATTGCTTCGGCCGTTGATTGTGCACGGATAGAAGCTGAATTCCGAAGCTGGTTTGAAGCTGGGTGTACCTGAAAAGCTGGTTAAGGACTACGTCCGGGTTCTCGTCTTTCTTCAGCTCAAATACCACCCGCATACCATGGCGGTCCGACTCATCTCTTAGGTCTCGAATACCGGGTATCCTTTTATCCTTAACAAGTTCAGCAACGTTTTCCACCATCCTGGCTTTGTTGACCATGTAGGGGATTTCAGTCACGACAATTCGCTGAAAGCCCTTCCCTGCATCTTCCACCTCGGCTCTGGCCCTCATTCGGACCGATCCGCGACCGGTGGTGTAAGCGTCCAGGATTCCCTGCCTCCCGTGTATGAATCCGCTCGTCGGAAAATCCGGCCCCGGGACGAATTGCATAAGATCCGTGATCGATGCTGACGGGTTGCTTATTAGAAATATGGTGGCGTCAACAATTTCTCCCAGATTGTGGGGCGGTATATTGGTGGCCATTCCGACGGCTATCCCCTGCGAGCCGTTCACTAAAAGCACCGGAAACCTGGCCGGCAAGACAACGGGCTCTTCCTGTGTGTTGTCGTAATTAGGGATGAAGTCCACGGTTTGTTTGTCAAGATCTTCGAGCACCGCCTGGCAGATGCGGTCCATTCGAACCTCTGTATACCGCATGGCCGCGGGTGCGTCGCCATCCACACTGCCGAAGTTTCCTTGCCCGTCGACGAAGGTATAACGTAAGGAAAACGGCTGAGCCATTCGGACTACCGAGTCGTAAACCGCGGTGTCACCATGAGGATGATATTGACCGATCACATCGCCGACTACTCTAGCTGCTTTGCGGTAAGGCCTATTCCAGACATTGCCGCTTCGATGCATGGCATAGAGGATTCTACGGTGAACCGGTTTTAAGCCGTCTCGCAAATCGGGGAGGGCCCGGCCGATGATCACACTCATGGCATAATCCAGATATGATTTCTGGATTTCCTCTTCTATTCCAACGGTGGTCTTCTCGTGAAGCACTGCCAAATGCTTTTTCCTTCTCTAGTTGGGTAAGGCAGGCGCTCTGCGCGTCGGTCGCGGAGAGGCACACCCGCCGTGTAAGGTTTATCTCCCTGAATTGGTTACTATTCTTGACAGCAATATGGCTGTGAATGTTACACGCTCAGGCCGATATTTTCAAGGAAACAGAGGCGGCTGAGTTAACTACGTGAATTGGATGTCCTTATTAAGGATATGTGGAAACTTTTTGGCGCGTAACGGTCGCCAAAGTCTTGAACTTGTCCACTAGCCGCATTCCCAATAAGCGGTAGGGCCCGGCGTCCCTGCCGGGCCACGCTGTAGGCGTGGTTGGTATATTTTCTCACGGCCTGCCGGCACGGAGGCCGGCAGCTACCAATTTCGAAATTCGCTTTTCGCAATCGGACACCATTTTTAACAATCGCTGTAAAGAACCATCGTCGCTCTTTCCGATTAATTGCGAAGAACGAGCCGTAAGGCGCTGATACCCTCTTTTGCCTTCAGGTGCTTGACCAACTCGTCCGCCTTCCTTTCGGAAGAAAAGTTCCCCAGGTAAAGGCGGTAAATTACTCCCGACTTAGGCCTTGCCACAGGCTTTAGCGAAACGTCATATCCGCGGAGTTTCCATTTTGCAGCAAACTGTTGTGCTATGGCAGGATGTGAGAAAGCGCCTACCTGAACGGTGTAAGTTTTTGCCCCGAAATCGGCCTTGGGTAGGACGTTTTGCTGAGTGGGCGCGCCCGCAGGTTTGTCGAAGCTGGCTTTAGGCTGTTTCCTATCGTGTCCCGCAGGCTTGGCAGGCCCTTTAGAGGCTTGAGCAGTCTTTGGATCGGCTTGAACGGGGCTGGTCTCGGTCTCGGAACTCGGATCCTGAGTAATATTTCCCGTCACAGGCTTTTGCTCGTCCTGGACGGTCAATTGCCTGTAGAAAGTTACCTCAGGGGGGGCGTCTCCCTCACTTTTATTGCAAGCATACGGCACCCGCGCCGTCACCGCCGACGGGAGCGGCTCCGGTTGTGACGGAATTGATGGGCCAAAAGCCTTCCCAGTCATGGAGCGATCGCGAATCAACTTCACGTTGAGAATGCCCAAGACTATCATGATGATAATCGACGCGGCCACGGCCAACGTCAGTCGGCCGTTCTTAGGGCCCCGGTTATCTCCGCTCGGAATCGGTCTGTGAGGCTTCTTCCTTGCGAGACGTGGTATCCTCTGTAGGAGTTTTCTGAGTCCCATTGTTGTTTTCACATCCGATCCGGCGCGGTCACGCCAAGGATGTTCAGGCCGTTCGCCACTACCTGGCGCACAGCCTCCACGAGGTAGAGCCGGGCCTTTTTCAGTCGCGAATCCTCTGTCAGCACCTTGTTGTCGTGGTAGTAGGCATGAAAGAGTTCCGCAAGCTCCATGAGATAGAATGTTATTCGATGTGGTTCCAATGCCTCGGCTGCTTCGGAGAGCGTATCCGGAAAATCGGCGATATGCTTCATTATTTTCTGCTCTTCGGGTAATGAGAGGACGGTGAGGTCGGGATCTGTCATGTCCGCGTCTATGTTCCTCTCCGCGGCTATTCTAAAGATACTGGCCACACGGGCGTGAGCGTATTGCACATAGTACACGGGGTTATCACGGGATTGCTTCTTGGCAAGGTCCAGGTCGAAGTCTAGATGACTGTCACATCGCTTGGTCAGGAAGAAGAAGCGGGCCGCATCAGGGCCAACTTCTTCCAAAACCTCCCGAAGGGTTATGAATTCCGCCGAGCGTGTTGACATCGAGATCTTTTGGCCCTCCCGCACGAGATTCACGAACTGGACCAATAGCACCCGCAATACATCCGGCGAGTAACCAAGCGCTTCAATAGAGGCGCGGACCCGCGGCACATACCCGTGATGGTCCGAGCCCCATATATCAACCAACAGATCAAAACCTCGACGTAGTTTGTCCTGATGGTAGGCAGCATCAGCGGCGAAATAGGTGGGCTCACCGGTCGCCCTGACGAGCACCCTGTCTTTTTCGTCCTGTTCCTCATCCATACTGAACCAAAGCGCGCCCTCGTGCTCCTCGGCTCTTCCGCGGTCGCGAAGATCTTTTAGTGTGGCCGCGATAGCCCCACTGTCATGCAGAATCTTTTCGCTGAAATACCGGTCGTACCTGACCCCAAATAAATTCAGATCGTCCTTGATACCTTGGAGTATTCTATCGCAGGCAAATTGTGCCGCGAGTTCTGTTGCCTCGTCTTCCGGGACCTCCAAGAGCTTTTTGCCGAGAGGCGTGCCGTCAAGCTCCGCGGCCAGTTCCCGTATGTATTCTCCTTGATAGTGGTTTTCAGGAAACTCGATATCTTCCCCCAGCAATTGCCTGTACCGAACGAGCAGAGACCTCCCCAGGATCTTCATCTGGTTCCCGGAGTCGTTGACGTAGTATTCGGTTTCCAGCTTATATCCACAGGTCTTGAGAAGTCGAGCCAAAGTGTCGCCAACAGCGGCTCCTCTGCCGTGTCCGACATGAAGCGGCCCTGTAGGGTTGGCGCTGACGAACTCGAGCAGCGCCCGAGGGCCGTCCAGCTTTACCGCGCAACCGTATCCTTCCTTTTCCCTGTGAATCGTGTGCAACACCTCATGCCATACCTCGGGAGCGAGAAAGAAGTTTATAAAGCCGGGACCGGCTATCTCTGCGCCTGCAAGGACTCTGGAGTCTTTTGTCAAATTGTCCTTGATTACAGCGGCCAGATCGCGCGGCTTAGAATTTGTGGCACTTGCGAGTACTAGCGCCGCGTTCGTAGCGTAATCGCCAAAGCGTGGGTCCTTGCTGCGAGAAACTTCCACGCTTGCGGAGCCTGCATCCGGGAGAGATATAGTTCCTTGTTCGTCTGCTTTAATGATGGCCTCTCGGACCAGGGTTCTTATGACTTCTTTCATTCAGAGCCTACCTCAAATACATGACTATTTTTTAGTAATCGTTCACCGGGGAGTTTGTGACCGGCACGGAGGCCGGTCCTACCAGGATCACAGTAGGGCCGGCGTCCCTGCCGGCCGAGCTTCGGACTGGGTAAACGGCTTTCTCCGTGAACGGTCCTCTCTTTAGTAGTTATCCGATCTGTGTCAACTTCTGGACTAAATTGGCCCCTCTCACGTTATGCTTTCGTCGATGCCGGCCACAACTTATTCCTCCTTTTCGTCTTTCTCTTTATCTGAAGGAGGCGGTTTCAGCGTGACATCTCTTGTATACTCAGGGCATCGTGTTGTTGTGGAACCGTCCATGGAGAATTTCTTGTTACATGTCTGCCTCCATGCACACGTCACACATATAGTATGTCCATTCTCCATGATCTTACTCCTTTGCCTAAAATTGACTTATCAATTCTAAGGCTTATGGTCAAGGTCTTTCACAGCACTTTAAGTAATACCTCAGTTACGCGGAGAAAAAACCCCTGCCCCCTTTACAAAGAGAGTGGTTGGGCCGGCTCTCTCCCCCTTTTCTAACGGGGGATTAAGGGGGATTTCGGACGGAGCCGAAAAGGCGCTGGAAAAACGGCTTGCTCTTTCGCCACCCGTAACTGATAAGCGTTACGCACTTTAGCATATCTTTCGGCCGCGCGCAGGCTGCGGTGTGTCCCGGGTAACCGGGGTTCTCGAACCGCGGCGTATTGCTCAAAAAGTTGTCAAAACAGGGGAACTTTTTGCCTGAGCTTCCCTTCTTAGTGTACGCAAGCCGTCAACAAATGTTAAGACAAGTTCTCTCGAATTAAGTGCTTGTGGGCAAGATGCCAAAATGAACTGGATGACTTTTCAGCTTTCTGGTAGAACTTGATCTGAAGGAGTAGGTTATGGACCTCATCAATCCGGATAAAATTCGCCTTATCCCCGGCCAGAGTATTGAAGCCATGTTTACGCCGGGTCCTGATAATCCGGGGGAGGTAGGATTTTTCATCCGTTCGGCGTCAGGCCTAATTCGAAGAAACGGTGACTTGGATATAGAGCAACGTGCAGGACTGATTAAGTTTGACGACGTAATGCTCGTGCTGACCATGCTCAGAGTCGGAGGGGATGAAGAGGAGCTTTTTGACATCTGGTGGAATTACCATGCCCGGGGAGGAATGGAACACTTTCGACGCATGTCCGAACAGGAGAACGTGACGATCCACTTCTATGATGAAGAAGCCCAGGGGTTCTCAGTTAACAAAGAAAACGGCTTTCGAAAATTCTTCAACTCGGTTCCGGAGGTCATCAAGTCATCGCAGCAATGGACGGACATAGAGTTTGATCGAGCGGTGAGAGGTTTCTGCGCGCAATCCTACCCAAAGGAGAATCTCTGGGAGATGATCAAGTTGAGGTCAGAAGCCCCCGGAACCGAACCCGGCAGGATCCCCGATATTGAGGATTATCCGGAACCCATTCCCGACGGATTGCGACCGTACTACACCTATCTTCCGGACCAGGGACACTGCATCAGAATAATTCCTTCGATGTTCGAGGAGGAGGCAACAAAAGGAGATCCGGACAAGTATCTCTATCCTGCCCCGGTCAAAACCGTACTCCGTTGCGGGATCAGATGGGTCCAAGGATATCCGGTGGCCCCGATTCCGTTCATTCCGGGCCACGGCCTGGCGGTTCCCCCAGACGACTCAGAATACTAAGGGTGACGAGACCTCGTCTAACCCCTATTTCCGCCTCTTCTTTAACTCTTCCAAGTCTTTGTTGCATTGGCGGAGATCCCTGTAAAGGGCATCCACTTTTTCCGCATCTGCCTCTGCACCGGAGGGATTCAATTCTAAGGTATTGATGTCACCTTTGAGTTTGCGGCACTCAGCTTCTTTTATCACGTCGGGCTTGCAAGCGTCCTTGCAATTTAAGCTCTTATCCTTCAAATCCATGAGTTTTTTTCTCAGATCGGTGATCTGCTTCCGGATGTCTGTGACCTTCTGGAAGTCCTTTTTTTTGAACGCAGTCTCCAGGGTCTTTTCTTTCTGGGTTAGATCCTGCTGAGTCACAGCCTTGTTCTTATCAAGCTCCTGACACTCTTCGCATGTTAGGCAGCGGGCCGCGCCGACTCCCCACAACAGTAAGGCCACAACAATCGCACAAATGGCTGACCAGCGAATCAAGTTCTGTCTCCTCTGAGGTCCTCTGTGATTCCGAAGGCTTTTGCGGAGCATCCTAACTCAACATGGGACGGTTATTCAAATAGAATATGACGCAGTCCGGTTGGGATTGAGTTTGAGGGGAGCAAACCATCAAGTTAGCGCCTATGCGCCCATTGGAAGAGGGTTGGAGTGACGGAAACTGAATGCCTGACTCACCAATCTGGTCCGCTGTCAGTCTGTGTTCCGGATTCCCAATCGGGCTAAACTTTCGGCAACACCTTTAATCCGGGATCAAAACGCACCACCTAAATCAACTCAAAAGTTAGAACACACCCCTCTTGACCGGGCTCCGCGGGATCACGGGGCAGTATTTTGGACCCGACGGAGACTTCTTTTTCTATCAGATCCATGCTCGCTTTCTGGGGATCAAACGCGGTCAGGTTGCCCACAACCCAGGGCCCGTCCTGTAATTCTACCAAGGCCACGACGTACGGAGTGCTGTACCCGGCAGGCCCTACACGGATAACCGAGAATGTCTTGATCTTGCCTTTCTTGGCGAAGGAATTTACTTCCATTTTGGAACTGCCGCATGATGTGCACACAGCCCCCGGTGGCAACAAGAGTTCCCCGCAATCCATGCACTTGAGACCCAATAGCTTATCTTCCTGCAACCCCTGTTTGAACTCTTCATAAGTCAAAGGGTATTTATTCATTTACTGCCTCCTCAACACGAGATTACATACAGTGCTGAAGTCTCCGCCCAGAGTGTCCACGACCCCGATAGACGCGCCTGCCACCTGTCTTTCTCCGCATTCGCCTCTGAGTTGCTTTACTATTTCGTATACTTGTGCCGCGCCTGTTGCGCCTATTGGATGACCCTTGGCTTTAAGACCTCCCGAAGGATTGATCGGGATCCGTCCCTTCAACGTGGTATCGCCACGGTCTACGCCTTCAGCTCCTTTGCCGAATTCAAAGAATCCGAGAGCTTCCGACGCGACTATCTCCGCAATGGTGAAGCAGTCGTGAAGTTCACACACGTCAACGTCATCCGGGCCTATACCAGCTTCTGCGTATGCATGCTTGATGGAAGCTTCTCGAGCGGCCATCCGAGTCAAGTCCTTCTGGCGATACAGAGGCCCAGCCGTGGCCTGGCCAGCACCGGCCACATAGATCGGTTCCGCGACTTTGTTCTTGAATTTGGAAGCGTCGGCAATCACAAGAGCTGCGGCTCCGTCAGAAAAAGGACAGCAATCGAACAACTGGAGCGGGTCCGCGATCATGGGACCCTGAAGAACTGTGTCAACGGTTATCGCTTTCCTAAAATGAGCTAGAGGATTTAGAGTCCCGTTATAATGGTTCTTGACCGCTACAGCGGCCATACTCTTCTTCAGCCGATCGAGAGGTATGTTGTACTTCGCAGAATACTGGTGGGCCACCATCCCGAAAACACCGGGGAAGGTTATTCCGCTAAATCGCTCATACTCGGAATGACTACCCATCGCAAAGGTCTTGGTGGCCAGAGGCGTGCCCATGATGGTAGTCCTCTCGGTTCCACCGGCCAAGACGAGATCGTAGATGCCGGCCCTCACCATAAGGGCTGCGTGTCGGATCGCCACGGTTGCCGATGCGCAGGCTCCCTCGAACCGTGTAGCGGGGGCTGTTGTGGGCATGCCGAGTTCCGCGGCGAGAAAAGGGGCAATGTTCATCTGGCTTTCCTCGAATTCGCCAAGGACATTGCCTACGAAAAGCGCCTCAAGATCCCTGGGCTCGACTCCCGATTCCCCGAGGGCCTCCAGAGCGGCGAGGCTGAACATCTCCTTCATGGAAAGGGTTGATATGCCAAATTTGGTCATACCCACTCCCAAAATGACAACTTCTCTCATGACGGTCTCCTTCCAGCGACTCTCGTCAATCATTCATATCATGAAATGGTTCGAGCGCTAAACATCTTCATGAGCTGAACAAACCGGTTATCCAGAGAAATCTGTCTGTGTTCCGCTTCCTTGACATGCGACCGGGAATGCCCTTACATTAACCTGCGTATACCCTGTATCTTGAGCGGCATATCCTGAGATCACGGCACAATTTGATTTCTGTCCAGGCTACAGAGCGCACCCAAACATCGAACACGTTTGATGGAGCAACGAATGGCAAAAAAAGAGCAAAAATCTCTCACTGAACGTGAATTGTGGACTCTGAAAGAGTTCGTGGAAAATACCCTCCGCAAAAGCGGAACTCTGCTGATGGAGATGTTCGGCAAAGGAAACCGGCATCTGAAATTCGATGACGAACTGGTAACGGAAGCGGACAACGCGGCTTGGGAGCTTATTACCACAAAGATCAAAGGGAGCTTCGAGGGGCACGGGTTCCTTCGCGACCTGTCCGCAGACCAGATTGGCGGAGACGATTCCCCTCGTTTTCTCTGGATCGTGGATCCGTTGGATGGAGCGGCGTCTTTCCAAGCCGGCATGCCTGTTTGGGGAGTCAGCGCAGCGCTATTCGAGAAGTTTTGGCCTGTCCTCGGATTTCTCTATCTCCCGGTCACCGGCGAACTCTATTCCGCCTATGCCGGTCGAGAAGCAGTGTTAAACGATAGGCCCATTCGGGTGAGGGAAGATCCCACCATTGACAATGAAAGCCTCGCATTGGTCTATTCCCGGTTTCATCAGGATTTTACGAGCACATTTCCCGGGAAGATTCGCAATTTCGGATCTTCTGCAGGCCATTTGGCGTATGTGGCGAGAGGGGCCGCGGATGCCTGTTTCATCAAAAACGTTAACGTTCGTGACCTGGCGGCCGGCAGTATCATTCTGGAGGCCGCGGGCGGAGAGATACGGTACCTGGACGGCCGTCCTTTCCAGGTGGGCGAACATCTCGATGGGAGACGAGTAGAAGATCCTTTGATTGCAGCGCCAAAAGGGTCTTTCAAGTCGTTTGTGAAACACCTCAAAAGATTGTGAGCCTTCTACCTTGGCCGGAAAAGGCACCTGTCGGGTTGTGGTGAGCGGTGCGGCCGTGCTTCTTGATAACAAGGGTTCCTCTTGACGCGCACTCCTTCCGGGACTAATGTGTCTAACGTATTGGTAGGCGGATAATTCCGGCAGAGGAACGGTAATGCAAGGTCTCGAAAAACGTTCTGAACAAATTCTCAAGGCTATAACCTGGGAATATATACTTACCGGCGAGCCCGTTGGTTCGCGTACGCTCTCCAAGAAGGAGCACATAGGCATTTCTGCGGCTTCCATAAGAAATATAATGAGTGATCTCACGGAGTCGGGTTACATCATGCAACCCCATGTGAGCGCCGGCCGTGTGCCCACCGATCGCGGGTACCGGTTTTACGTGGACACCATAGCCCAGCACCAGGAACTGGGATGGGACGAACAGGCCACGATCGAGTCTCTCATTCAGGCGGCCGGTCTCGATGTCAGGGACGTGCTTCGGCAATCCTCTTCAGTGCTGGCCGGGTTGTCCAAGCAGGCGGGGGTGGTGACCTCGACCGCGGCCGTGGAACAGACGTTCAAGACGATTGAATTCATAAAGATCGCTGATGACAGAATTCTTGTGGTGTTGGTCTCCACGAGCGGCCTAGTCCAGAACAAGATCATCTTTGACGAAGACGGCATCAATCAGGAGGCCCTCGAGAGCTACAGTCGAATGCTGAATGACATGCTCAAGGATCTTGACCTGCGCGAGGCCCGTGAGAGAATTGAACACGAGTTGGCCTTGGAAAAGACCAAGGTTGACGCTATGCTGGCCAAAGTACTCCGCCTGGGCCATATAATTCTGTCACATCAGGCGACGAGGGAAATTTTTATCGAGGGGCAGACCAACATTCTAGACGAGCCCGAGTTCGCTCAGATCGAGACGCTCAAGGCCATCCTGGTAACGTTCGAGGAGAAGAGCAATCTTCTTAAAATTCTTGACAAAACTCTCGAAGCCCGGGGCATTCAGATTTTCATAGGGTCCGAACATGGCCTGGACGAGATTGAAACTTGCTCAATCGTGACCTATCCGATTCGGACCGCCGAAGCGGTCCTGGGGAGTATCGGCGTTATCGGGCCGAAGCGCATGAATTATCAGAAGGTTGTACCTCTGGTGGATACTACTGCCAGAATTCTTACGCGGCTCCTGAAGAGAATCATAGAGAGCACTATCTAACTAGCGACGTCGGCAATTCCGGCCGCTTGAAACCGTTCCAGTTCCTCCGTTATTTCCGAAGCAGTCATTATGCGGAAAAGAGGGGCAAGTATGAATTTGTCGTACAGGCCCAGCGTCCTTTCGTGTAAAGCTGGTTTGTGGCAGGCACACGCGTCTGAAACTATCACCGACCGAAAATCGTTCTGAATGGCATCCAGAGCCGTGAGAAGAAACACACACGTTGGTCACGATGCCGCAGACCGCCACAGTGTCAACCCCCCAGGTCCGGAGGGTCTGATCCAGGTCGGTCTTATAAAAGGCACTCATGCGCCGTTTTGGAAGCAAGAGGTCTGTGGGCTGCATTTGCAGATCCGCGATGGGTTCGTCCCCGCCAGTGCCCCGAATGGCGTGAGACGGCATACGCCCACCGAACATGAAATCCCCCGGCATGAAGCTGTCGCACGCGAAAACAACCTTCTGGCCACAACGCCTGAAGGTTTTGGCCAAGTCAAGTATGGGAGGGACAATCTTCTTGGCCTCCAGATCCATCTGTCCGTGTCCGGCCGTATTGACATTGTCCTTGATCATATCCACGATTATCAGGGCGTAACCAGCCAAGCGATCCTCCTTGTTTCAAGCCGGCGACAGCGCCTCATGGCCCTTTCCCCGATTGCGTTCATTTGCTTTCCGCTGGCTTGGCGGGGAAAATTAGACGTTCACCGCCTGGGATGATGTTCAATGGATCCCACCACTTCTTTTGGCCGCCCCTTTTCTGATTCGCGTCCGATTGCTTCTTTGGGCCCTCGACCTTGCCGGTATCTTGTTTTTTCTGTTCTCTGGGCGCTCCGACTCCTGGTTCACCCGAGGGGATCCCTGTCTCAGACTCTTGCACTCCCTCTGCTTGTTTTCCTTTATCCTCCAGCTTCTTGTGCGTGAACAGGACTCTGCCCCATTTTCGGGTCATCTTGTCGTACGAATAGATGGCAATGTCATTACCCTCGCGACATTTCACCCACCATTCGTCAAATTCCGGACGATACTGGACGTCCATGATCTTGCCGGAAGTGGGCACTTCGAAGATCGGTACTTTGGCAGGCTTCTTGTCGGCGGATAGGGCGTATTGGCCCGTAAGGAACAGGGCTATCGAAAATACCAAGATTGCAGGCAGGATCTTGACCCTTGTCGTCATTGGGACATGCCCTCCATAATGATGACTTCAGTTCCCAAGCGTGCGACAGAATAGCACAAATCGGGAGGAGAGAGAAAGAGACAGCGAATCTCGGTTGTGAGGAAAGCTTAGAGCGACTGCCGCGTGAATGCTTGGTATGACCTGAGCTTGTCTTTCTATTCTGATCCTTTCGGCAAGCCTGTCCAGTGACGAAGCTTGTGTACGGCAGCCTGAGACCAGTGAACAAAAAAGACCGGGAGCTCTCTATAGAAAAAGAGCCTCCGGTCCTTATGAAAGTTAGTATCTGTTATCTAATATCTATTGATGCTATCTGCGGCGCCCGCCCGCAACGGCGCCGGCGAAGTTACCGCCGCCACCGAATTTCATGCCACCTCCGCCTATACGTGCGCCACTAAATCCGCCTCCACGCACAGCACCCAAGCTTCTTGTGCCAATATTTCCTGTATTAAAGCTTCTTGTACTGAAGTTTCCTCTGTTAAAGCTTCCTGTGTTAAGGCTTCTTGTGTTGATGTTTCCGGTGTTAAAGCTTCTTACTCCCGAATTACTACGCATACGAATGGTATTCGGGCTTGAGAAGGACCTCAGCGAACGAATCGTGTTCGGATTCGAGAAGGTTTGCCCCGAACGAATTCTATTCGCAGTCCCCGAACGCAATCTCGTTGAATTGAAACGGGTTACGTTGGCTGGAGAAATATTGGAGCGATTGGTTGTGAAACTCCTCGGGGTTCCAGCCCTATTGAACGAAGAAATATTGGCACGATTCGTGACAACACCTCCTCGGGCTCGAGCCCTTGCGAAGTTACTGAATGAAGTGCCGTTCCAGGCTCTCTTGCCATGATGACCACCCTGCCACCACCACGCATGATGGCCACGATGCCACCACCACGGGTGGAACTTGGACCATACTCCGATATTATAAAGGAATATCGGTACTCCTCCATACCAGTACGTATCATATCCATAATCCGGCAAGTACGACCAATCAGCGTAATCCGGCGACACTTCCTCCGTGACAACGTAACTCGGGCTCTGGGAATAAGCGGTCCGAGGAGGACGCAAATCAGTTTCGATCTGGGGTCCGTAAACCCATGCGTTGTCGGCAAGCTGCGCCCAATCATTTGATGTCCACACGCCGGTAATATTCAGTTGCTCGCCCATATTGGCGCATCCGATGACATCATAGGAATTGCCGGGCCCACTCCGGATTCGGAGGCAATTTTCAGGCTGGTCCACTCCAATAACAGTGGCAACACCGCCCTTCGGTTGAGGAACCTGTCGACTCGTCTGGTCGGTCTGGACCTGAGCAGGTTGACTGTTCTGGGCCAAAGTCACAGTTGGTATATTTGCAGCCATTGTCAATGCTATCAAGATCACCGGGATATATATCCACTTTGTCATTAGTCGTCACTTCCTTGTTCAGGATTTCACGCCCCTATAAAGAGCTTCTGCGTCAAAATTTGGACGTGCTGTAGTCTGCTCCTTCACTTTCTACTTAATTGGACGGATCTCACACTCAGTTGTTAAAAAAATGCCGACTTTTTCTTGAGGTCCTCCGTACTTACTGAATGCTCCAGCCGGCTTGTGCTATGATCGACGTGAAATGCAGTTGGGTGTTGCAACCGACCCTGGAAAGAGAGTTTGCGTTGAGAGAATCCCCGCGATGTGTCGGATGCGGATTCTGTTGCACGGAATTGATGTGCAGAACCGGTGCCATGATCTACGGCCATTACACGAACCCTTGTCCCGCGTTGACGTGGAAGGAGGATCGGTACGTCTGCTCCTTGTACCTTGCTGATCCGCTCAGATACGAATATTTCCTGGAAATAGGCGCCGGATGTTGCTTTCCCTTGAATCCGTGGAGAAAAAAGGTCCTGAAGAAGACCTGAGCCGTAACATCCCTGCTTCCTATATAGTCTTAGAGCGGCTTGGAAAGGGCCTCATTCCTTGAAAGATAATTACAGCATCTCAATCCACGTCTTCGACCAGAACCATCGATTCTCCCGTTAGGATTAACTCACCCTTCTGGTTTTCGCAAGTAGTTTCCAGCCTGACGATAGGCTTGTCTTGACGCACTTCCAGGACTTTTACTTTAGCGGTCAAAGTGTCACCGGCAAATACAGGGGCCTTAAACTGCACAGTTTGGCTCAGATATATGGTCCCCGGACCGGGAAGCTTCGTCCCCAGAACTGCTGAAACAAGCGACAATCCCCACATCCCGTGTGCAATGGGACGCCCAAAGCGTGTCTTTTTGGCAAAATCCGGGTCCACGTGTACCGGATTTCGATCTCCCACCAGTTCTGCGAACTGTTCAATGTCGCTTTGGGTAATAGTTTTTGCCAATGTGGCAGATTCACCTTCTTTGGGTATCATATCGGGCCTCCATTTTCTCCATTATCAAAAAAAGCCAGTCTCATCCAATAAATGCTACTCAATATGTCGGTATTTTACTCATTGAGTGCCGAAGTGGTATTGACGCCTATCCGGAATGCCAGGGCCGCGGCAACCAGGAGTGCAGCCACTACTGCGAATGACAAGCGATAATCAGTGCCGGAACCCGTCAGACCGATGAGAAGACCCGCGAGAAGCGGACCGGAAGCGTGCCCCACATCGAATATAGTGCCGAAGGTTCCCATGGCCGAACCAAGATGGTCTTCCCTGCAAAAGTCTGCCACGAGAGCCGCTGCCGACGACGTAACGACCGCTTCTCCAAGTCCGAAGATGGCAGCCAGCAGCAAAAGCACATTGAAACTCTGGAACCAGGGTATCAACACGAAAGAAAGCGCACAGACAAACATTCCTCCGAATAAGAGATTCTGGCGACCATGCCGATCGGAGATCTTCCCCATGAGGGGCTTCGAAAGAATGGTAACGGCAATTTGTATTCCCCAGAGCAACCCTGCCTGGAAGGCCGAGAATCCGCAGATGACCACCGCATAGATAGGAAGGAATGCTTCCAGAGCGCCGACCGCAAGGTTTTGGAACCCTTCCATATTGCTGGTGAGCAATACTCGACGGTCCATGAGGATTTCCCGAACGCCGGTCCGAAATTGTGTCAAAACTGCTTTCAGAGTGCGGCCGTTTTCATGTTTAGGGGAGTCCCACTTCCCTTTCATGACCCAAAGCGCAATCAACAAGGATGCCATTCCCAAAGCTGCCACGACGCCGTATATGATGTGGAAATGAGCCAAACTGGGGTTCTGTCCGGCAGACATCCACGTCAGCATGAAGCCTCCAAGCGGTGCGCCAATGAGGTTTCCGATGATCGTTACTGAAGAAAACCAGGCGAGCATTTCCGCACGCTTGCCCCCCGCAATCCCCAGGACCACTGCCATTGCCACAGGACCGTATATGGCCGTGGCGAATCCGTGAAGGAAACGGACCACAACCAGGGCCTCGTAGGATGAAACGAACAGGTATGCGAACGGAACGACTGCAAAGACCGCTAGCCCCATGAAGAGAGTACGAGTCCGGCCGATCACGTCAGACAACACTCCCGCCGGCATCTTGACGAAGATGCCCGTCACCGTGGAGATCGCAACTGCAAAGCCTATGGCTTCAGGACCCGCACCAAGCGAGGCCGCGAAAAGCGCCAACACCGGGGTTCTGGCCAAGGCATAAGAGGCTCTGGCGAGAAATCCTACCGCGCAGAGGCCGTTGAAGGTTGAGTCTAGGCTGCCCTTCATGTCGATGCCATTGACGGGTTCACTAAAAGTTTTTGTGACGGATCTTGTCGCCATCAAGTCTCGTTTTGTGGGTAATCGTTCACCGCGGAGGTCGCTGAGATCGCAGAGGATTCTGTTTTATCTGCATTTGTTCCGTGTGAAGCATAGCGCTTTCGGATCAGTCATTTGCGCCGGAAATACTCGTATAGGTCATCAAAGATGGCACCGCCACGCTCAAGCCTCGCTTCATCCGACTTATGAGCCGCGGCCAATCCCTCCATGAGTCCTCCGATTCCCGCGGTTTCAGATTTCTTGAACTTCGCATCCTTGAAATCCAGGTCGTGAATTACCTGGCCGATATGGACAAGGGCTTGGTCTTCCGGGAAGAAGCCCTTGCTGAGGACTTCAAAAGAACAGAGATCCCCTTCATGGGTGAACTCTCCTTCAAACATGTCAAATCGCAACTCGCCGGATCTCGGCCTATATCCTTTGCCGGACACAAACTTGAATTGCGCATCAGGGTCGATGAAACGACGGATTAGCCAAGCACACGCTATGCGATCCACATACACACCTTTCCTGGTCACCCATGTTCGCCCGCGTAGATCCCCGAGGTCGCGTTTCTCCCTTTCGGCCTCGTCAGTTTCCGTCTTCCTACGAGCTTCTTTCAGCCGGGCCTCCAGTTGTTGCATCGCTGCCTCGGCGGATTCACGTCCGGGCGCGGCGAAGAAGTCCAGGGCTGTGACCGATGAGAACCTTTTTTTCAGACGAGACTGATTCGCTTCTATCCCAGTTCTGTCTTCGTCGGTAATCGCCGCCACGATCAAAGGTACGGAGTCCAAGACAGACCTGGCTTCTTCAGCGATCTGGGCATAATCCGCATTCCGAGCCGTCTGAAAGAAGGTTTCAATCTGCTCGTCAGTCAGGCCCTCAATAAAATCGGCTGTACAGATCGAAGCTTCTCCCCCGCCCTGAACAATCTCTCGCAAAACCCACTGGAAGTCTTCGAGGGTCTCCTCGTTCTTTGGGATGACATATACTGAATTCTTGATCGCCACGGCCCCGAGACCGTGGAGCCTTCTCCAGATTTTTACCCTGAAATAAGCTGGTTTGAGGGGAATCTGATGAATTAGCAGCAACCATCTTCCCTCGGGCCGTTCAGCCATCGCGAGTCCTCCGTATAACACTTGACACTACTATGATACATGCGTATCATTTGTCAAGAGCCGTGGGCAGAGTGATCAGAAGAAAATTGAACCCGAAGGTCCGGTTCACGCTCTTTACGCCTGGAGCGAAACCCGGGCTGAAAGTGTTTCATGAAAAATTATCTCTCGGACGAAATTAATAAGGACAGGTTTGGATTGGGAGAAACGAAGAATAGGGTTCTGGCTGGCCCCGAAGAAAATGCCTTCGGAGGCGTGCCAAGCGGGTCGGTCACGTTCATGGAAGCCTTCTGGGTGTGGGTAAAGTGTATGTCGTCAGCAGAAGTGGGAATTTTGGGTGGCAGAATTAGCGGAGAGTTTCAGCCCCAGATGATGGTCTTGGGGTGTTTCGGTTTAAGTCCCTACGCCGCATGAGAGTTACGTGTTTAAGGCTCTTGCGACGCTCCAATATAGCTTCTCGTCGGCCAAAGTATACGTCATCAGGGGTCACGTTGCCAAGGGCTTCGTGATAGCGCCCCGTGTTGTAGTAGGTGACAAAACTCGTGATCTCTTGCACAAGATCGTCGGGATACTCCCATACGATCCGGTTTATTTTCTCCTTGCAGGATCGATGATACCGTTCGATCTTCCCGTTGGTCTGAGGGTGATAAGGAGAAGCGAATATATGGGCCAACCCCTTGGCTTGGAGGTATTCGCCAAAGGGCTTGGAGATGAGTGCTGAACCTCTATCCGAAAGGAGTTTTGCTCGATGTTCCTGTGGTAGACGGTCCATGCCGGTTACTTCACAGGCCAACTCAATGACTTCACTGAACGCATCCGTGTCCATGCTAGGCTGTAAGAGCCAGGCCAGGATCTTGCGGCTGAAATCATCAAGCACGGATATCATGTAATACCATCCCCAGTTCTTCACGAGCAGGTAACTTGCATCAGTCTGCCACATTTCGTTGATCCCCTTCGTCTTCACCCTATACTCAGGTCCTGCAGGAAAGGTCTTTTTCCCAGAGGCCTTGATGAGACCGTTTCGTTTCAGGATACGATAGACGCTAGACTCTGATACGGTGAAATCGTCGTTGTCTGAGATATGGAGGCTGATCTCCCGCGAGAACCATTCGGGATGGTGATCGGCGACCTCTAAAATCCTCTCTTGCTCGTGAGGGAGGACCTCGTTCCACGTCTTGCCCTTGAACGGAGAACGATCACGGAGGCCCTCAATCCCATGTCGTTCAAGGTTCGCCTTCCATCGATAGTACGTGGAAAACGGCACGCCTAGACGGATCAATGCCTCCTTTAGAGTCACTTGTGAGGACTCCACAGCACGGAGAATATCCAGCTTCTCTTCGGGTGTCATCCGGAGGTACCGCACTCTCACATGCCGAGACTTTTTTTGAGCCGTTGGACATCAAGCATGGTCTCAGCGAGCGCCTTCTTAAGCGTCTCGTTCTCATCCTTGAGACGCTCGACCTCCACCCTGGTTGCATCTCGCTTAGTATCGACTGTTAGTCCGTTTTTCCCGGCTTCCAGAAAAGCCTTGGACCACTGGTAGTAAAGAGACGGCGAGATCCCCTCCCGCCTGCACAAGTGAGAGACGGAAATCTCCCCTCGCAGACCCTCAAGCACAATACGAATCTTGTCATCAGCCCTGAATTTCCTCCGGGTAGCTCTCCGGATCTCTGCAACCACATCCCTGGCCATGTCAGCTCCTTTCTCTTCCTGGCCCAAGCCAACTATCCGGAGCCGACAGGCACGTCAAGATCATTAATGGTCGAATCTCAACGTCCCAAACTCTCCACTAACAAAATCCCATTTCGATTCCCATTTTCGCTGACGTTGAACACGTATAAGGTCCATATGATCCTCAGCCAACTGCTACTAACGGACTCCGAACAATATTCTTTCTTGCAACAGCGATCCTTGCATTCCGTACAAAAACATCTGCAAGCATGCGAAATTAAAGAGTTGACCTTACTCTCCAGAAAGAGGTACTCGTTAGCAGCCAGCATCAAATCGGTAGGCCAGTCATGTGCTATTTTGGGTTCTTTGACCATATACAATCCTAACTTTCAACGTTCTAGGTGTCCCTGTCCAACCACGTGTTTCGAACATGGCGTCCTGGACATTCGTGATAGAGACTCTTAGCCGAACCAGCTGTTTAGGATTCGGAACAAGTTCTCTAACATGATGTCGATGCGCAATCAACTTTCGGCCCTGTGAAGCCTCTCGCCGGAGTTTGAAACCGCTTGGAAGGGCGGCCAAGGTATGTCCACCAGCCTGTTGTGGCACCCTCTGGACATCGTCGATAGCGAGGAAAATTTCTCCGATTTGCGGTCGTCTCTCAGTAATTGCTGGACCTGACTGGAGCAAGGTGGTATAGGCGCCCCATCACCACTTGGAGGTAGAGTCATGCCAAAACCCGCTAAAACAGCGCCCGCTAAAGCAAAACCTGCCAAAGCGAAACCGGTTAAAGCAGCACCAACCAAGGCAAAACCCGCTAAAGCAGCACCGGCTAAAGCAAAACCTGCTAAAGCAGCAACAGCTAAAGCGAAACCTGTTAAGGCTAAACCCACTGGAAAGCCCAGCGCAAAAAAGCCTCCAGCCGCTACCGGTGCGGCAAAGCGCAAGAAAAAATAGGTGATTCCAGTCGGGGAAGATTAGCCCAAAGGTTCCCGGCAGGAGGACGGGACTGATCAAGCTCGGAACCCACAGCATTAATATGTGCGTGGGTGCAGGCTCAAAGTCTGCTTTTGCCTCATCTCTGAACTTCGCCGCATCGAAAGGTCGGCGAAAATGAGCCAAGAGAAGATTTGCCCCCATCCCACATCCTCAGTACGCCCATTAAAGGGCTCTCTTTCAGCCAGAGCCTTATCGTGGATATCCTTGATTTCATCAATGCTGGCACACTTTTGGAGCAGAGAATAGGCTCTGTCAAACCGGCCCAAATTGATCCTCTCGGTTCTTGAGAGGAACTACGACAGCACTGGAATTATCAGTTGGCGAAGAAGTTATGCCGTCTCCGTCGCTACAGTCCAAAATCCTGTAGACTGGAACTCCTGTCAGTCATTCTGGCTATCCAAGACTTGCTTCTTGCTATCGTGAAGGATTTCAGGCGGAGGCCATAACCTCAGACGCTGCCATATCTTGAAGGTGGATTTCTTGCTGCTTGGGTGAAAAAGGTTCAAAACTTGCCTGAGTTCTTCAAGTATTTCATCGACCGCAATTGGTCTCTCGATCAGTTCTCGCCGGGGATACCTCAACCGTAGCAGTTCCCACAGCAGCAATCGGGATTCCCTAGTTTCCAACATCAGTGTTTCCCTGTCTTTTTTAGACGATTTGGTTCCCATCACTCATCCCTCGTCCTGATGGCGCATGCCAATGCCTCCGCCATCCCGTCCGCGTGTCTTGCCCTAGCCACCACTGCACCGCGAAGCCTATCTATCAAAATACTTCCCTCGACGCCAGGGAAAGTCTCCAGGACATCAACCTAAAGCCCCTTAACATCAACGCGGACAGGCACACACCGTTGTACAGGGGAAAAAGCCATACCCTGGGACTCCCGCTCCTTTATAGCGAAGCCCCTGCCCGCTCACAGGGCTCACTAGACCAACACCAACCTGCTATTACGAAGCCTCAGAAGTCGTGCCTAATTGTTTTGTGTACAAAAAAAGCCGGGCTGAATTACGCCCGGCATCCTTGGAGGTATATGGAGTGTTGAAGTTCTCGCGGTTAATTTAGTTCTTCAACATTCACGCATAAGATATCAAAGATATATGAAGTTTGTCAACAGTAAATGTCGAGGATAAACTTATGAGGCAGGCTTCTTGAACGTTGGAGGAGATTTGTACCGCTGACAGGCCCCTCGGTCCGACCAGGAGTAGGAAAACTGGCGCAGAACTATCACTCCTTAAAGCGGTTCAGGCTTTGGCAGGAAGCTGGCCTGACCATAAAAAACTGGGCCAGATTATAAGTGGGTCAGCCCCTCATGGTGAGGATAAAACGTGAGTACTCGCCTTATCGAGATGGTAAGTTCTCCAACGATTAGCTCTATTTTCCACTTCTCATCGGACAATTTCATGGCGGAACTCCGTGCCCAAAAAGTCTTGACAATTGCGTCCGCGTATTCCATGTTACATGCAGCATACAAAGATCTCTCAATCCAGGATGTATCAGTTTACTCAGATCCTTGGCTTGGGAATCCCATGTAACGCCGGGACCCACCGGCAGCAGATCTGACTACCCCCCTTTGTAAGGCAACCCATGAATACGATTGAACCCATAATACGGCCGCAGACATTTAAGGATTTGGCCTATTCAGAGATCAGGAACCTTCTCACCACCGGAAGCATCAAGGCCGCAGAGATCATAACTGCAAACCAGTTTGCGGGGATGCTCAAGGTTTCTCGTACACCGGTTCGGGAAGCGCTGCTACAGCTGGCCAGTGAAGGGTTCATTGTTGCCGTAAATGGTCGAGGCTTTATGCTCCGCCAGTTCTCTGAAAAGGAGATTCGGGACTTCTTTGAAGTCAGGAGAATGGTGGAAGTACACGTGATCGAGCAGTTGGTGGGGCGGCTGGGAGCACCGGATTTCAACGAAATGGATGAAATGCTGTTGGTGATGGAGCAGAGGGCCGAGGAAAAGGATCCTAGCGGATTTCTGGAGGCTGACAAGGACTTTCATATGGATTTGGTTCATCGGTACAACAACAGCCTGCTCATTACTATTACTGAACAAATAAGGACTTTGATAGCAATTCTCGGGCTGAAAGCCTTGGCCACCTCAGGAAGAATTCAGCGGGTCTTGGAAGAACATGCCAGCATAGTTGAGGGTTTTCGGAACAAAAATGTCGAGAGTGCCGTAAATGCCATGGTCAACCACCTGAACACGACGGAGAAGGAAATCCTGAAGAACTTGGGAACATAATTCACTTTTTCACGCGAGTCGCCGCAACTCGTTGAAAAGGGAGCTGAAACGATGCGTGTGACCAGTATTCAATTCGAACGAAAAGGGCAAACCAAAGAAGAAGCCTTAGCGCATGCTTTGGAGCTGATTGACAAGAGCCCGAAAAGTGATTTGTTGCTCCTGCCGGAGATATGGCCCACCGGATTTTTCTCTTTTGAAAACTACGGACGTGAGTCCGAACCCATTGACGGTCCCACGGTAAGCTCCTTCCGAGTGAAAGCCGCTGAACGAGGCTGTTACCTCCTGATGGGCAGTTTTGTGGAATCGGATGGTTCCAAACTGTTCAATTCCAGCCTAATGCTGGATCCCCACGGCGACATTGTAGCCAAGTATCGTAAAATTCACCTTTTCGGGTATCAGTCCCGGGAACGGGAGCTTCTTACGGCAGGACGCGAAGTCGCTGTTGTGTCTACGCCTTGGGGGAAGGCAGGTTTTTCCACGTGTTACGATCTGCGCTTTCCGGAGCTCTATCGGAAAATGGTGGATGAGGGATGCCAATTCTTCCTGGTGGTTTCCGCTTGGCCCCTCATTCGACTCGAGGCATGGACCTTATTCAATAAAGTGAGAGCCCATGAGAATCTAGCATACCTCATCTCGTGCAATTGTGCGGGCACGGATGAGGGGACCAGTACGTGGGCCACAGCATGATCGTAGATCCCTTGGGCAATGTTACAGCTGAAGGAACCGAAGAAGAATGCCTCGTATCGGCTGAGATCGATATGGCTTCCGTGGATTCGGTCCGCAAAGATTTTAGTGCTCTGCATGATCGAGTGTTCACATAACAAATCGCATCGGGAGTAACCATGCTCAAACCACACTTGGAATTTCACGAATTGGACATGAGTTCAGGTTGGGAAACGCCTCCGGGTTATCCACCCGGCATAGAGCAGAAAATCCTGGCTGGAAGCTTGGATGAGGAAAGCAAGAAGGGCTCACGGACCAGGCTGCTTCGATTCCAGCCGGGGGCATTCACCACCGAGCCGTTTGAACATGAATACTGGGAGGAAGTTTTTCAAATTTCCGGGACGTTGACTATCGGGGAGGAGACGTTTCGCCCTTGGACGTATGCCGTGCGGCCTCCACATACTCCACACGGCCCGTTTCGAAGCGACGAAGGCTGTCTCCTTTTTGAAATTCATAACTTTGATTAAGCCAGAAGGAGGAAAACAGAACATGCCTCACATTTCCATCAAGGGTCCGGAAATTCCTCTCGACGTGAAGAGAAGACTTGCGGAAGAAATAACGAAGGTTGCGAGCGAAGTCTACGGAATTCCCAAGGAGAAATTCATGATTCACATCATGGAATTTTCGAAGGAAAATATCGCGACTGCCGGATCGCTTCTCGTGGACAAATAGTCGGAGTTTCATGGGCAGTATCGAGAAGGTGAGTAGCGATGAAAGTTCTCAATGTGGAAGTTGTTACGGAAAACGGTTCGGCCTGGAAACAGATTGAAATTCAACGGATGGTGAACGCTGGGTACGTCGGCCGAGACTTGGATGCTGTGCAGGCACATGTTGATGAGCTGAAAAAGCTCGGAGTGCCGGCGCCGTCGCGAGTTCCGATGATTTTTCCTGTCTTGTGCGACATTCTAACCACAAACTCCCATATCGACGTCGTTGGAGACACAACTTCAGGCGAAGCCGAGTTTGTTCTCATATGCGACCGTGATGAAATCTTTGTGGGCGTGGGAAGTGACCACACCGACAGGGATTTGGAAACCTATAGTCTCGTCAAATCCAAACAAATCTGCGGCAACGTCCTTTCCGATCAGGTCTGGAGATATGCCGACGTGGAATCCGTCTGGGACAATCTTATTCTGCGAAGCTGGGTGAAACAAACTCCCACGAGTGAACTCGTTCTCTATCAGGAAGCTACCCTGGCCACCATTATTTCTCCACCGGACCTGATGCACCTGGTGAAGTCTCAGTTGACCGACGCAAACATGAGTGGAATGGCCATATTCTCCGGCACTGTTCCTTTGCTCGCTCACGAAACGATTTTCGGCAGCCATTTCCGTTCAGAATTGTTCAACCCTCATTCCCGGAAAAAGCTGACGTGCTCGTATGAGATACATCGGCTGGATTTCCTCGAGAATTCCACATTTCCCTGATCAAAAGCTAAGGAGGCCAGAGATGAGTAAAGATTACATTTCGATGAAAAACCCGGGTCTCTATTTGGGAATCGTGATCTTCGGCGCATGGTTGCTCTGCTGGATAGGAATTATAGGCCGCTTTAGTTCCATTCAGCTGGCAGGCATTCCATTGATCACGTGGGGGATGATCGTCATAGGGGTCGTTTCCGTCATCGCTAGTGTGGTTGCGATTCCTGTCCTGAGCAAATGGGAAGACAGTTAGTCCACTGCCTTTGAACGATTTGGAGAACACGAACCATGAAATATTTAGAGCTCGTCATATTCGTAGGCTATTTCGCTCTATGCCTGGGCATAGCTCTGTACTTTCGGAGAACGGCTGGTAGGGGGGGAAGCGACCTATTGGGGAGCGAACAGGTCAATTGGTTTTTTTGTCAACGGAGTGGCCCTTTTTTCAACCCTGGTGAGCGCCGGAAGTTTCATGGGTTTTCTTGGCCTTGCGTACCGTTTGGGATGGTCACTCACCACCATGTCGTTCGGTGTAAGCTCCACCCTGGGATTCATCTTTTGCATGCTCCTGGCCACCGGTCCTTTGAGAAGATTCAGTGAACTGAGGGGAAAATTCACGATGACGAGCTTTTTCGCCGAACGCTTTAGCGGCGGCACGGCCATTGCCACGACCATTTTCGTCCTCATTCTTTTCCCCGCGTATATTGTGCCTCAGCTGATGGGAGCTGGTCTCGCGACAGCTTACATGCTCGGGCTTGATTTCGGGTATGCGGTTGTCATCGTAGGCGCCGTTTATGTGATTTATGTGCTTTTGGGCGGCATGCTTTCCGTCACCTGGACTGATTTCTTTCAGGGTCTACTCATGTTCTTCCTGATGGTCGGACTATCTATTACAGCCATCATTCATTTTGGCGGTTTCGGTTCGCTCATGTCGCAAGCCGTGACCGTAAATCCTTATTATTTGGGAATACATCCCAAAACCTCAGTCTGGACATATTTCGGCATTAGTCTTGGCGTTTTCATGTTCGTGCTCTCGTCACCTCACATCATCATGAGGCTTTTCACTACGAAAAACGTCAATCAAGGGCGTGCGTCGTTGTCGCTCACTGCTGGTTTGTCACTTGTGTTTCATTTGTTGGGATATATCGGGGTAGCAGCAGCGGCATTGGTCATAGAGCCAAAACTGGCCAACGTAGACAACACCTACATCGTCGTCATGGATAAGCTCTTTTCGCCGTTCCTTAGAGGACTTGCTCTCGCTGCGATCCTCGCAGCGATCATGTCCACCACCTCCGGCATGCTTTTAGCCGTGGGCGCGGAGTTTTCGAACAACATCTATCGAAAATTCATCAATCCAGCTGCTCCGGAGGGCCAGGTAATTCGCACGGCCAAGGCCTTCATTTGCTTTATTGGAGTCCTTACCACAATTTTGGCCATTTTTCAGACCAAATCCATCGGTGTAATTGTAGGGCTTCTGGTGGAAGGCACAGGATCCAGTTTCGTTGTTCCTCTCTTGGCCGGGATATGGTGGAAGAGAGCCAATGCGCTGGGCGGATTCCTGAGTGTAGTGGGAGGGTTCATCACATTCGTCGTGGTACATTTCTCTAATATCGTGCCGATGTTCGCAGAAATCCTCATTTCCTTGCCGGCTTCAGCGCTCTTCATGGTTATCGGTTCGCTCGTCTCTGCTCCGCCGAGCACAGAGACGATTCAGTTCATGGAAAGCCTTCATCAGTCCAGAACCACAATGGACCAAGGGGTTCCAGCCGGCTCAGCAGCTTAGGAGCCTTGCCTTAACACTAAAATGGGCTGAATTCGGGCCACATCAGGGAGCAACAGGGCTCCATAGTATTCCGGCAAGGCTCCATGAGGCTGACATACTGTGACGTGTCCGTGGTCGCACGGAAGATACCGCGGCCCAATCCACGTCATCGTACCATGATCGTGGGAAAGCATTGCGTCACGCAACAGCCTCCTCGTCGCATCGAGAAGCGCTGTACTCTACAAGGAGACCTCATGTCCGTAGCAGTATCGGTGAAGGGCAAATACTTTCGACGGAAAGGAGTTCACCAACTATCCCAACCTGCATACGTAAAGGATATTGTGGAACCACTCAATCGGTACGATGAGCGTATGACTCCACTCTCACGCGGATATGTGCCGCCGGGTGGGTGGGACCAATCGTATCTGGAGACGCTGCTTTCCGTTATCGGTGATCAAGGTCCCGTCCCACGAGACGAGCCAGGATATACCCAAATCGATTTGGCTTTGCGCATAGCAGGGTTTCATGCAGCCATGGCAACCAATTGTCATACGGGCAATTGGACAAGACCGCGACTGAGTGAAAAACTCGGCTGCTTTTATGATTGGGAAGGGCCGTGGAGTGCGGGGAACATCGGACTGCCCTGGACTCCTCCCAAAATGCGGGTCCAAAATCCGTCAGAAATGTCGGAGACCATAAAAGATGTTGCGCTCTTCCTGGGCGCGAGTCTGGTGGGCATAACCGAGCTCAACAGGACGTGGGTGTACAAACCAGGTTGGGATCGCTATGGCCACGTTCCGGTAGACCTGGACGAAAAAATGCCTGAAGCGGTGAAATATGCCGTGGTGATGGCCATCGAGACGAACTATGACATGGTCAAGCATGCTCCCACTGCCCGAGCCAGCGCGGCCGCAGGCCTGGGTTATTCCAAAATGGCCTTCTTGGCTCCTGCCATGGCTAAGTTCATTGCAAGTCTCGGCTACACAGCCCTTGCGTGCGGCAATGACACCACATTGAGTGTGCCGTTAGCCGTGGATGCCGGGCTTGGTCAATTAGCTCGGTTCGGCGCATTAATTACGCCTGAATTTGGGCCCAGAGGACGATTGTGCAAAGTTCTGACCGACTTACCGCTCCAACCTACCAAGCCCATTGATTTTGGCGTTACCGAGTTCTGCTCTGCTTGTCAACGATGCGCAGAGTATTGTCCTCCCCAAGCGATTTTGTACGGCTCACGGACACACAAGGCGAGAACCGCATCGACAAATCCCGGCCTTCTAAAATGGCCCTTTGATGGTGAGAAGTGTCTTCGCTTCTGGTGGCGAAACGGGGCTAAAACGGACAAGGGCATGTACCATATAGATTGTTACCAGTGCATAAACGTTTGTCCCTTCAACAAGAAAGCAGGGATAGGGCATGATCTGATCCGCTGGTTTGTGCGGACGACACCTGCCCTAGATAAGCTTTGGATCAAAGGAGCGGAAATTTTCTATCCACCTTTATATCCGACGGGAAGGCATTCCCGAATAAACAACGATTCCGCCGAGAGGTGACACATGGGCAAAGACCTCCACTCTTTCCTGAAGGAGCATGAGGCAGACCATATTCAGGTCAACAAACCTGTGGACTTGGATCACATTGGTGCGTTAGTTGCTCAGGCAAAGGATACGATAGTATTTAATACTATCAATGGCTACGGGGATTTCCGTATTGTGGATTTGTTGTTTTCCACGCGGCGGGCTCAGGCTCGAGTTCTCTGGTTGCGAACCGAAAAATGTGGTTCCGACTTTGGCCGAAGTAGGACGATCCGGACCCAAACCGGTGAAGATGGTTGATGGAGGCCCATGTCAGGAACGGATTCTTAAAGGAGACGATGTCGATCTCTCTATGCTTCCCGTCGTGCGGCACACGGAGATCGATATCTATCCGTATTGTACGAGTTTTGCCGTGCACCGAGACCCTGAAACCGGCCAGTACAACCAGATGTTTCCGCGCTCCGGTGTCATGAGCAGCAATGAAATGGTGACGTCCTTCGTCACTCCCACAGCCAATCAGATCCTGGCCAAGCATAGGAAGCTAGGGACCAGAATGCCACAGGCCATCGTCATCGGGGCGCATCCGGCCTGGGAACTCGCTGCGTGTTATTCTTATCTTCATGAAGGGTGGTGTGAGTACGAACTGTTCGAAAACATCACCGGGCGAAAGGCCGAAGTTACCCGAGGTATAACCGTTGATCTGCCGATTCCCGCAGACGCATCGATAGTTATTGAGGGATATGTAAACGAGACCAGAACGGCACCGGATGGGCCGAACCCCGGTCCAACAATGCTTTTCTGCCCATATCAGATGCAACAGCCGGTTTTCGAGATCACCGCAATAACTATGCGTAAAGACCCTATCTATCGTCATCATCAGTGCACCCCCTTTACGGACCACCAAGAGATGCCGCGGATATTCCATGAAGCGATTATTTATGAGCGGCTCATGGGAATGGGATTGAAGGTGCATGATGTCCATTTCCCGCAAGGGGGCGGTGCATTATCGGTAATCATCCAAGTGGAGCCGGTTTACGATGGACAGGTCACGGATGCCCTTCTACAGGTGATGGGATCGCCATGGATTAACACAAAGATGGTTGTAGCAGTAGATCCGGATATAAATATTTATGACTATAGAGATGTGTATTATGCGATGGCAACTCGCGTGAATCCGAGCCGTGATTTGCTTATTATAAATAATGCCCGGGGGTGGCCGTTTGATCCATCAGCGGATGTCCTGACCGGAACATTTCCGAACACCGAAGAGACTCGTTTCCCCGCTCTTGTGGGCAAAGTTGGCTTTGATGCCACAAAACCTGTTCCTTTCCGCTCTGCCTTGAGGCGCAATTACGAGCGCGCGTGGCCCAAGGGATGGGTACAGTCAAATTAGAGGATTTCATAACCTGAAAGATAATTGATGATCTGCGATCCTGGAGACCCCCGAGATGTCAAGCGCATGGCACATTT
>CAVUIT010000008.1:0-334318 GCA_963741625.1 uncultured delta proteobacterium | reverse complement strand
CATGTTACCGGTTGACGTGGTCGCATCGCTCCCGAGCCAGGTCAAAGCCTCCTCCACTGAATCATCCGGTAGCAGCTCGCCGCTCGCCTACCATTGCCTTTCCCGGTGCGGTAAAGACGTTGACACCAAGCGTGTTTGACGTAATGGGGGTGGTCATGTGCGTGGTCTCCTTCTGTTCATATGATGCTGCCAGTGTTAACCGTACTTGAGCGTGGTGCTCTGCCCGACCTCGATAATATAACCGTCAGGATCGCGGATGTAGCAGCGCATCTCGCCGTACTTGGCCATCGGCTCCGTGATGAACTCGGCTCCTCGACTTTTCCATAATTCATAGCACGCTTGAATATCCGCAACCCGGAAATTCATGAAAGCTGCTGATGTGGTCCGGGTCGGGGACGCTGAGCGTTACCGTCGGCTTGTCGGGGGTCGGCCCGCCGCCGACGTTCAAAATCATCCATATATTCGCGAGCTGAAGGTACCCAGGCGCGTTGCCGTCGCCCAGGCTCAGAATGCGAGCGCCGAAGACCTTCTCATAATAGCGAGCCGATCGCTCGATGTCCGGCGACGGTGAGAAAATGCGCGATGCTGATCCCGTCCCGCGGGGGCATTTCATAGCTCTTCTGTTCGATTTGCACGGCGTTCATTGACGACTCCGATTCCGATACAGTCATGAGCTTCAGAAGCGCTTGAGCCGCGGACGTCGATGATGCGGGGTTCTGGCCAGTGATGAGACGGCCGTCAGTGATGGCAAAAGGCTGCCAGTCCGCCTTCTTCTCGAATATGGCGCCGAGCCGCAGCAGTTCATCTTCGACCAGGAACGGCACAACCTTCGTGAGCTGCACCTCCTCTTCCTCGCCGTTCGTGAAACCGGTGACGTGTTTTCCTTTCACCAGCGGAGCGCCCTGGTAAGTAACGTGGCGAAGCACCCCGGGCGAATGGCACACCAATGCGATTGGCTTGCCCGAATTGTAGAAGGCCTCCAGAAGAGCGATCGACGTAGGGCTCTCCGCGAGATCCCACATCGGGCCGTGCCCACCAGGATAGAAAACGGTGTCGAAGTCTTCCGCCTTCACGTCCGCAAGTTTGACCGTGTTGGCGAGAGCCTTTTGCGCCGCCTGCATCCTTCTTGAAGCGGGTCATGGCCTGGGGTCTGATTTTCCGGCAGATCGCTCTTTGGATCGAGCGGTGGCTGCCCGCCTTTCGGTGAGGCCAGTGTCAGCTCGACCCCGGCGTCTCTGAAAACAAAGTAAGGGGCCGCAAATTCCTCCAGCCAGAAACCGGTCTTGCGGCCAGTGTTGCCCAGTTGATCGTGCGACGTTAGTACCATCACAATCTTCATTGTTCTTTCTCCTTTGCTTTCGTATTTGACTGTCCGCTTACTTTGTTGTCAGGCTTTCACCTCAAAGATCGTCTCCAGCCCGATTCGGGAAACCAGGGGGCATTGGATATTTTTCCACTTTGCCTTCGCGGATTTGCCGAAGACGTCTTGCAGCAGCTCCGAAGCTGCGTCGACGACTTTCGGCTGATCGCGGACATTTCCTCTGTGGCGACAGACACGCCGAGGCGCCTAACCGTAACTGTCTCCATGGTCATTCTCTTGTGTTATCCGAAATCGCAGCAATTTCCTCTTGTTCCTAACTAATTGATGGCTCCAAATCTCACTAAGCCTAAAATGTTCGTCAATTTAGCCCTTTAGGATACAGATGCACCGACGACAAGAAAGATTCTCAGATCGAAAATGGCCTTGTCGCTGGTCGCTCCGCGGAACTCCTCTGAGAACTGAGGCTCTTCGTAACACAGTGTTCCGGTTCACTGGAACATTAAAGTTCCCCTAAACTCCACTCATCTGTATTGAGTAGTGCGCCTAGCCTGGACAACACACGTCTTCATTTTCCGACGCACTCCTTTTCTCCTTCCAACATCCTGTCTCCTCAGGTGCCTCTGCTTCCACGCCTGGGATATCACATGGGCAATAGCTCACAAATATTACCGGTCTAACCTTTCGCATCCCATCTTTACGACCAAAATCGTCTTTCAAGTGAGAGGACACATTTTCCTGATCCTCATATCAATATCACCTTAGAAACAAGGAGGTTTTTACGATGGGAAGTCTACGATCACTGAGAAGAAATCACGTGGAGGGCGTTAAGATACCCAAGCCCTCAGATGAACTCTTAATTTTGCTTATTCGCGTTGGTACTGTGGATCGAGTAGAAGCTCTGCTGGAGCAAGGAGCAAATCCAAATGCAATGGATAAGTACTCAAATCCTGCTCTTCACCACGCTATCCGTCATCGCGAAGTGAGGATGACTCAAATCTTAGTGAAATACGGAGCTGATGTGAATCAGCATAGGTCTGGGCACTGCACTGCCCTGGAGGCGGCCATATTCTCGGGCTCAAAGGAAGCAAAAAGAATTATGTCGTTCCTTTTGGACCACGGCGCTGATCTAAATGCAGTGGATAGGAATGGCTGTACAACGCTGATGCACGCCATCGTCCATAAACGATTTGATTTAGCCAAACTTCTTGTTGAAAGGGGAGCGGACCCAAAGCGTAGGAATCGTGACGGGAAAAGGGCTGTAGATTTGATTGGCCGTGGCAAGGGAAGCAAGGTACTCCGAAAACTGTTGAAAGAGATTTCCTGAGCAGATGAAAGGCGAGTGGGCGAGGTCTGGGTCGAAGGTTTGACCGACCTAAACCTATCTTTACGACCAAAATCGTCTTTCTAAGGAAGCGGGAAATTGTCCTCCGGAATCCATCAAATTTCATAGCAGTAGAGGAGAAAGAAAATGACTGAACTTGAGAGTTTACCATTACCAGATGATTGGAGAGTGTTTAAGACCCGAGGAAAACACACTCCTGAAGAAATTGACTGCATAACGGCGCTATTTGCTGATGACCCTCGGTTAGAAGAATTGGGAGTCGCGGTCTGGGTTGAGATTTATAGGGTCAGAGGAAAAAGCGCAGGAAATCCGGGCTTCCAAGTCCTTGAAGCAACTGTCACGAAGACCGGGACCATACGGCCATAGCGAGATTACCACGGAAAGACGACCAGCAGGGTGGTGGGACTTCTTGACCTATCTCAACTGCATAAGTCGTCTTTCTATTAAAACATCAAGGAGGCATTGAAAATGGCTAGCATAAATCCAAACACTTTGACCGAACCCATCTACGTCCGGCTGACGCTAGAAATCGCTGAAGAAATTCGCAGCACAGGCAATCAAGCAGGAGCGAACCCAGAGTTCGCAGATCCGGTACTTGCTCCAGAAAGCCCTTCAGATAGAGGAGCAGGGGGAAATCGAAGAAACGAAGCAATAGAAGCCCAAAAATTGATAAGCCGTCCAGTTGATGGGGCATCACGGGACGGCTCACAGGAGAAGTTAATGATATGGACAGCACGAAGTCTACTAAGAAAGACGATTTTCACTCAGAAATTGCAATCTACAACTCAGCCCTGAGTGCTTCGGAATTATGTGAACGGTTGGGGCTTGAAATCGAAAACGGCAAAATCCTCTGTCCGATTCACACTGAAGATAGTCCCTCGGCTCAAATCTATGATGACCACTATTACTGCTTTGGCTGTGGGAAGTACATCAGTCCAATTCGGCTCGTCATGGAAACGAATGACTGCGGTTTTAGGGAATCCATTCGGTGGATCGCCGAGGAAGCAGGGCTGCCTGAGCCGAGTCTTAACGGAGATAGCGAGAGCCGTTATCAAGCCATCAAAGAAATCTCCGAGACGTATAACGAGGTCTTCAGGGACTCTCTGGAGAATCCTGAGAAGGCGATGACCTACCTTGAGGGCCGCGGATTCGACCCGGAACTTCTCAAGGGAAAAGTCGGCTATCTGCCGCTACTCCTATAAACTAAGGACAAAGAAGCAGCCAAAAAAGCCGGGCTCATAAGCAGAAAGGGCAACTTCCTTTTCGCCGGTCGAGCAATCATCCCGATTACTCTTCACGGTCAGATCGTGAGCTTATACGGAAGAGCCTTAGACGACGATACCTTCCCCAAGCATATCTATCCCGCTACCACCGACCCACTATGCCCGCGACCCTCTGGAACCTGGACAAATGCAGGAAGAAAGAAGAAGTCTGGCTGTGTGAGTCAATTATAGATGCTCTGACGCTCGTTCAGCATGGATATGATGCTGTGGGGCTCTCTTGGCACCCAAGGACTCACAGATGCCCGGCTGGCTCTCCTGAAGAAGTCCAAGGTCAAGAAAATCAACCTGGTCTTCGACACCGACAAGAATCATCAGGACAAAAGGCTGCTTTGGAAGTCGGGAGAGACGCTTTGTTCAGGAATCGGTTTCCATCGTCAGTTCATAACATTGCCGCGGGAAATGGAACCAAAAAAGTTGATGTAACAGTTTCTTTCAGACCCACAGCCTAGACGACTTCCGAAGATCTGACGGCGAAAGACTTCTTTGATTGTCTTCTGGATCAGTTCCGACGAACGGAAGGCCGGAAGAGATACCAGGCCCTTCAGCCAATTCTCACACTGATTTCGAGCCAACCCCAACTCACCTGGCACGAATATGCGACAAAGATTCAGAGAGCGGTTTCCCGATATAAGGCAATCAAGGATCGTTCAAGAAATCGTACAGTTATTCAACAGGGATCCAGAACGAGCCAAATGAAAAGTTCTATCCCCTTGTTCATGCGCGAGAGATAAAAAGCTCTTCCATGTCCTCTTTTATCATGGGGCTTTTTACCATTATGACAGGGACCTACGATATTGGTATCCGAAGAGCTGGACAAGTTGATCGTTGAACTATCGGGCCGCAAGTCCAGGCCATACCAGTTGGATGCCGTGAAGAGGCTGCTGAAAGGACTGGCCTTTATTCGACCCGAAAACGTGAACAGGAGCGGACATACTAAACTTGCACAATGGCATCCTGAATCTGGAATCAGGGGAATTTCTAGATCATGCGCCGGATGTTCTTCAGCACAGTCCAAGCCCAGGATGTCGATTCTAAGCCAAAGCAGAATGGCCGAGTTGGAAGAAATTCTTGGATGAAGTATTGCCTGAGCAAGACGAGCAATTCCTCTTGAGCGAAGTCTTTGGCTATTGCCTACACCCGGACTTGTCTCATCACAAGGCCATCGTCCTGGTGGGAGAAGGCGCAAATGGGAAAATCCGTGATGCTCAACGTGCTTGAGGCCCTTGTAGGCGTAGAGAATTGCAGCGCACTGATGCTGAGCGACCTCAAGGAACGGTTCAGATTAGCGGAGCTGGAAAACAAATTGGTCAATATAGTGACGGAGGTAGAGGCAAAATGCCTCATACATGATGCCAAATTCAAGTCTATTGTGGCAGGTGACCCTCAGGTTGGGGAACGAAAGAACCAAGACCCCTTCAAGTTTCGGCCCTTCGCCAAATGGATCGTAGCGTGCAATGGTCTTCCCGCGAGCCAGAGACCGAAGCTATGGCTATGAGAGCCGCATGTCATCATTCCGTTTGAAAAGATCATTCCAGTAGACGAAGAGAAATCCGGACCTGGCTAAAGAATCTCATTCACCTGGAACTCTCGGGAATTCTGAACTGGGCATTGGGCGGATATCGGCGGCTGCAGGGATAGAGGCATGTTCACCATACCGGAGTCCTCCAAAAAGGCTCTCAGGGCATATAGGGAACAGATTGATCCAACCTAACTTTTACTGGAGGAACAGGTAATCCGTGATGAGCAGGAAGCGGGGTGCCCTCTTAAGAGGCTCTATCTCAGTTACAAGAATTGGTGCGAAGAAAGCGGATACATGCCGGTCGGTAAAATCATCTTCGGCCGCACCATAGAGAGAGAGCTGAATGTTGAGGCCGCAGGAGAAAGACCTTCGGAGTGTCAATACCGAAAATCAAGCTGAGAGATCCGATGGAAAGTTGATGGGAAGTTGATGGAAAGTTTGACGCAAACTTTCCGTCATGATAACTCACTGTAATGAGAAGAGAAATGGGAAGTTGGGAAGTTTTTTGGAAAAAGTCATACCCCCCGTACAAAAAAAATTTCTTTTTTGTACATGTGTCTCTTTTTTTCACCCCCTCCTCTATTAAAAAGAGGAAAAACTTCCCAAGAAACCATTAGGCTATCAAATCAGTTAGGATACGGCTGGTAAGTTCCAAAAACTTCCCATAAACTTGCCATATTTTCGCCAAACTTTCCATTCGAGTTCCCAGTGTTGAGGAGAAACAGATCGATGAAGAAGACGATTTTTCAGAAATTGGAGGAGCATAACCCTTCCTATCGGATAACTTTTGTTAGTTCCCAGTATCCACCTCTGCCGGAAGAGGTCCGAGGTTGGAACGACAGCTTGCAGGAACTCTTTTGTATCCTCTCTGTGGCCCATCTAGTGAGGGTATGAAGGTGGAAGAAGCCGATGAACTAGCTTTGAAACAGTCAAAGAATCGAAATGGTTCGCTCTTTGGATCGATAGGGTAAAAACCAATGACAAACACGGAAGAACTGGAAGCCATTGATCCTAGCGAAGCAAGGGAAGCCTTAATACTGCTAGTCGCAGAAGGAAAGTCCCTGTGGAAGAGCTACAGGGAAGATTTCGGAGAATTTCGACACTGGCTGAGCCTCTCGCATACTGCTCTCGAACCGCTGCCAGATTATCAGGAGCGTTTTCGGTTCCTATGTGGGAATAAACGACGATCAGCCGACGAAAGACTCAGCGCAGGTATTCATGTTCTAGACTGCGCCGTGAAACAAATGGATGACCCAAATCAGGTTAATCTGGAAAATCTGTCTTTCTCATATAGGCGACTTATAGCGAGCATTCCCGACTGAGGAAAATGCTTCGGAAGGTTCGTAAACCTTAATTGGTAAGCCCTGAATTGATGATCCGGGCATTCCAACTAATTGATAGGAGAAATAAAATGAACACGAAAATTGATTTCACCGACCCTGACGGCCCCGGAATACAGCCGTCCGTCATTTTGAACTTTCTCATTAAACGATGCAACGAAATCATCCAGAGCGAGAACCCAAAGGTTCCTGCTGTCTTGCAGGGGCTTGGGTTGAGTGCACTGGGGAGCGATGAGGAACTCTTTGATAAATACGGGAAAATCATCTCCTATTCTTCTGACACAAAGGAAGAAGTCCTCCGAAGTTCAATCGACATTTTCCATAGCGCCCTCGAACACGATCTTGACAGACGCTCATCGGAGAACCCTCCACAGGCTGCAGAATGGCCGGAGATGGGGGAGAAATTCTGTCGCCATGTCATGATGCGGGCTATACGCGAGGGGCGACAAATGTTGGAGGAAGGCGATTTCCGATTCGTGCAAGTTTTTGTCCTCCTTGGATGGATCTCTCTCCAATGCGATGCCGAGGGCTGGCCGAGTTTGAGGAGACGTGCCACTCCTTTGCAGATGACCCCGAGAAAATTCTTACACGGGGAAGAGATGTTCTCAAAGACGCCCTTTTCCTGCGCAGAGCACAGGGTCAAGTCCAACCCGTATCCGAGTGATGCAAGGAGGAGTATCCATGTCCATATTTACTTACGATGTGGTCATCCCCCGCGAAGCAGAAGAAATCTTCGATTTCACGATCAGTGGCGGGGAATCCCTGCTGCGTTACGGCGCTGAGGATTTTGGTCAGATTTTGAGCTGGATAAATCTGGCTGACCTAGCCCTCGAAATAATCCCATCATGTCGAGAAAGCCTGCTATGAGTGCCTTGATTGGTTCGGTACGAACAGAGAGCGAGTAGAGGTTGCCCTGGCAATTTTGAGAGACGCCACGGCAGAAGCTCCATGATCCGAATCTACGCCTCGTTGCTCCATCCGTCAGACGGATTATCGAGACGTTGATGGAAAGAGTCCTGGTAGAGTGAATCCTGTGCTTCAACGGCGGGCGATATCCTTCGCTTCCGTGAAGTCTTTCTCGTAGAAATTCTTCTTGGAGGAAGAGCAATGAGAGCACGACTTATCACAAGTTTAATTAGATACAGGAAGCGCGGCCGCGGATTTCATCCGCCTCGTCTGCGGACGCAAACCAACCCATGTGACACCAATAATCGAAGAAGAGACGCCCACAGGAGCCTCAGAAGTCCTTGAGTCTTTCAGGAATCACGGAAGGCAATCATGGTCACAGTATATTCTAACCGGAAAAAACGTGATTACGGCAATGGACGAGCAGTTGCAGGATATGGGGTTCGTTCCGTACCTCCTCAGCAGAGATTCTAAAGGGTTCGCAGACAGGGTAACACGCGGCAGCTTCGTGTCACTTCCTGGCGACGACCACCGGTTTCGCGTGGTGAAAATCTTGTGGGAGCGTGAATCGATCCGGCTCAGAGATGATGAAGGCCGCGAGTATGTGGTGCCGTGGAAAATCATCAAACCTTGGGATGAAGAGGAGACTCATCAATGAATGAAACCATATCTTACAGCATCAAAATGACCGGCAAAGAAGCCGCCGATCTGATTCTCTCAGGAGTTTACGTTCGCAGAGTCGGCGTCATTCCTGCCCGATCCAAATTTATACCTGACCGTCAGACACTTATACGACCGTGAAAGCAGCGTATTGAGGAATGTGTGGACGGGCGAAGAGAAGATTGAACTTTGGGACAACATCGAATTTGCGTGACACTTTCGTTTTTCTCATCAGACCAAACGGGTCCTCATTTTCTGTCCATTTGAGCCGGTGCGAATAAGCCGGAGCCCATCAAACCATGTCACGGTCTCCTCGCGACTAGTTCCATCCTCCGCCCTCGCTGGGTATCCTCATAAGGCCCATGGCTTTTCGTACCTTCTCCTCAGGCTCTTTTTTTGCCCCGCGACTCAAGGAGCCGATTGTCCCCTCAATGAATCCGGCGGTGAAGGGAGTTTCTACTCAACCTTCAAGCTTCTACGCGGTCACGGCCAACTGTTCTGAATCCTCCTTTGCAACTCCAGGTCTCAGGTTAATCGTACCGGCATCGCAATATCCTTTCTCAAAAGCCGTGGCGCTTACAACCCTCCTTCTCCCGTATTCCATCCTGATGCTTGAGAAGGCGGTAGCCATGTAATTCTTGATCATCTGTTCCTTGGCCAAGACGAGCTCCTTGCAGTCATAGCGTTCCGCGGCCCTGATGCTCTCCGTTTGCTCTCGGAACCTCTCGCCGATCCGCTTGACTGCACCTTCTAAGTAGGCATGTCTCAGAGCAGCGGTACTCCAGCCCCTGTTTTCTCGCTTTAGTCTTGGAAGGGCTCGCTCCACAAATCTGTGAAGCTGCCGGTAGAGAAATTGAAACGTATAAACTGCAACCTCCGCGTCAGCCGGTGTACCTATGAACGACAATATCGTATTACACCCGTGACGCCGGCGAATGATATGCTGACACTCGAATCCATCCGCAACATGGATCAGCAATCCCTTCACCCAATTTCTGACAGCCTTACCGACTCGCACAGATGCCTCTGTGGGAGCGAGGGCGCTGTTAGCGTCATCCGTCGGCAAATCCGCAATGCTCAGGTTGTACCTGGCCAGAAGCTCACGAGCCTTTGCGGCAGCCAGAGCAGCCTCATTTTCATTGGGAGAATTGGAGAGCTCAAAGAGCTTCCTGACCTTCGAGAGAACTTCTTCCTTGGTCATGGATCTATTCTGCCCTTCTTGCGAAGATGGGAAACGAATTCCGTATTGAGGGAGAGCGGATATATCAGATGGATGGACGAGTCAAGGCATTTTCGGTAATTTGGCCTCAACCACTGGACTTTTTAGCCCTACCTGTATGGCTCTTCAAAGGTACGCAAATCCGCGAGTCAAGGCTGTTTTCTTAATTGACTATCGGCTCTGATATGGATATAGGGAAAGCACTTCCCACGACTTGTGCGTGATGTAAATTCCGTTGATTGTGAGGAGGGTATTGCCATGACCAAAGCTGAACTCGTCGCTCAAATCGCCAAGAAGACCAATGTCCCTAAGAAAGGAGTAGAGACAGTTCTGAAGTCACTGATAGAATCCGTACAGCAGGCTCTCAAGAAAGATGGGCAAATAAGACTCGACGGGCTCGGCACGTTTAGGGTTATGGAAAGAAAGGCGCGGACAGGTGTTAATCCTCAAACCAAAGCCAAGATCAAGATTCCTGCTAAAAAAGCACCTGCATTCAGAGCAGCCAAGGCTCTCAAGGACGCGGTGAAGGGGACTCCAAAGAAATCCGGCAAGAAGAAGTGAGCCGGAGAGGACTCATTTAATGAACAAATCGATCTCTCAAAATCGTTGAGTAAAGAAACGGATCTCCCTATTCGGAAAGCCGCAGGAAATAGTGGATATGGTGTTCGACACCATGTCCAACGCCCTTATCGCGGGAGACAGGATAGAGGTGAGGGGTTTCGGCTCATTTACCGTACGACTCTACGAAGGATACACGGGCCGGAACCCCAAGACAGGCGGAAAAACGGTCGTGGAGGCGAAGAGGCTTCCGTTTTTCAAGGTGGGCCAGGACTTACGAGAAGGGCTGAAACGTAAGTAGATGGGAAAGCCGCCCAAAGGAACGGGGCTAGATTTCGTTTAGATGATGAACGTCACCCTTTCCGAAGAAGAGCTCGCGCGCTATTCGCGCAACGCCGTCCTGGCAGAGGTGGGTTGGCAAGGACAAAAACGCCTGAAATCGTCGGGCGTGCTCCTGGTAGGCGTGGGCGGCATCGGCTCCGCTGCGGCCCTGTACCTGGCAGCAGCCGGCTTAGGACGTATAGGACTTGTCGATAGCGACACTGTTGATCTCTCCAATCTGCAGCGACAAGTCCTATTCAGAACGAGCGACGTGAATGGGGTAAAAGTAGAGCGGGCCAGGGCGGCCATATCAGCCTTGAATCCCCATTGCGCTGTGGAGACCTATCACATACGGCTCCATGACGCTGCGGTCACTAGGGAGATAGTTCGAGGTTATGATGCCGTTGTCGATGGAAGCGACACGTTCAGGACGCGGTTTCTGGTAGCCGATTGTTGCTGGCTTGAAGGAGTCGGGCTGGTATCTGCCTCGGCAGTCGGATTCCAAGGACAGCTCCTGGTTGTGATTCCTGGCTCGGGGAACCCATGCTATCGGTGCCTCATCCCCGAGCCATTGCCCGGGCAAAGGATTCTAACATGCGGAGATGTAGGAATCCTTGGCGGGGTTGTGGGAGTCATGGGGAGCTTGGCGGCAGTGGAAACGATGAAATTGTTCCTGGGACACGACCCAGCGAGCGCCCGCCGTTTCCTGGCATACGATGGCCTTCGTTGTGGGTTTGTCACTTGCGAACGGGTTCGAGATCCTGACTGTCCCATGTGCGGCGACCTGCCGACTATTGCTGATACCGTGGAAGAGAACCTGGTTACCTGTGAGCGAGTCCTCGGCCAGGACCCGTTTATGAACCACAAAGACCGCGAACCTTCCCGAACCTAGTGTAGTCTCTCCGCAAAGCCTTTACACTTGAAGGGATCGGGTGCCTTTTCCAGAGAATTCGGCCGCAAGACAAGCGGTAGAGCTATCATGGACACACCACACTAGCTTTATTATTTAGCCGCACTCATCATCTGAAGGTTCATAAGGTTTCAAGACGTTCTTCGAAATATTCTCGCATCCCTTTTTTCGGTATTTTTGAATCTTCGGAAAGTTCTTGACACCCACATTCTCGCATGTTATTTTTAATTATCAGAAAGTTCTAAAACTGAAATGACCAGTCCGTCTTTCTGTAGGAACAGGGAGTCCGAGAGCATAAGAGTGTATGTCGTCAGCAGAAATGGGAATTTTGGGTGGCAGAATTAGCGGAGAGTTTCAGCCCCAGATGATGGTCTTGGGGTGTTTCGGTTCAAGTCCCTACGCCGCATGAGAGTTACTTGTTTAAGGCTCTTGCGACGATCCAATATAGCTTCTCGTCGGCCAAAGTATACGTCATCGGGGGTCACGTTGCCAAGGGCTTCGTGATAGCGCCCCGTGTTGTAGTAGGTGACAAACCTCGTGATCTCTTGCACGAGATCGTCGGGATACTCCCATACGATCTGGTTTATTTTCTCCTTGCAGGATCGATGATACCGTTCGATCTTCCCGTTGGTCTGAGGGTGATAAGGAGAAGCGAATATATGGGCCAACCCCTTGGCTTGGAGGTATTCGCCAAAGGGCTTGGAGATGAGTGCTGAACCTCTATCCGAAAGGAGTTTTGCTCGATGTTCCTGTGGTAGGCGGTCCATGCCGGTTGCTTCACAGGCCAACTCAATGACTTCACTGAACGCATCCGTGTCCATGCTAGGCTGTAAGAGCCAGGCCAGGATCTTGCGGCTGAAATCATCAAGCACGGAGATCATGTAATACCATCCCCAGTTCTTCACGAGCAGGTAACTTGCATCGGTCTGCCACATCTCGTTGATCCCTTTCGTCTTCACTCTATACTCAGGCCCGGCAGGAAACGTCTTCTGATCGCGAGCCTTGACCAGGTCGGATCGTTTCAGAATGCGGTAGACACTTGACTCTGATACGGTGAAGCCGTAGTTGTCTGAAATATTGCAGCTGATTTCCCGTGACAACCAGTCCGGATGGTTATCGGCGACCTCAAGAATCTTCTGTTCCTCCTCAGGAAGAATCTGATTCCATGTCCTTCCCTTAAATGGAGAACGATCACGGAGGCCCTCAATCCCATGTCGTTCAAGGTTCGCCTTCCATCGATAGTACGTGGAAAACGGTACGCCTAGACGGATCAATGCCTCCTTTAGAGTCACTTGTGAGGACTCCACAGCACGGAGAATATCCAGCTTCTCTTCGGGTGCCATCCGGAGGTACCGCACTCTCACATGCCGAGACTTTTTTTGAGCCGTTGGACATCAAGCATGGTCTCAGCGAGCGCCTTCTTAAGCGTCTCGTTCTCATCCTTGAGACGCTCGACCTCCACCCTGGTTGCATCTCGCTTAGTATCGACTGTTAGTCCGTTTTTCCCGGCTTCCAGAAAAGCCTTGGACCACTGGTAGTAAAGAGACGGCGAGATCCCCTCCCGCCTGCACAACTGAGAGACGGAAATCTCCCCTCGCAGACCCTCAAGCACAATACGAATCTTGTCATCAGCCCTGAATTTCCTCCGGCTAGCCCTCCGGATCTCTGCAACCACATTCCTGGCCATGTCAGCTCCTTTCTCTTCCTGGCCCAAGCCAACTATCCGGAGCCGACAGGCACGTCAAGACCATTAATAGTCCAATCTCAACGTCACCAACTCTACACTAACAAAATCCCATTTCGATTCCCATTTTCGCTGACGTTGAACACTGCACCCGATCACAGGATGCGATGGCGTGGTGCATTACGGCCATAATGTGCGATTTACCGCGTCCCCTATCGCCTATCAACACAATGGGGCGCTTGGATCGATTAGTGGTGAGTGCGCGCAACGCAGTCTGAACGTCCGCCGTCGGATACGTTATGGACAGGATGAAATCCGGCTCCCTTTGAGCCGCCCCTTTTGTTCGGCTCTTGTGCCCGTGGGGACTGGGCTAAGCACCAGAAAGTGTCGCTGGAGGTGGGTTCTGAGGTCAGGCTGAGAACAATCAGGATTCATCGGTGGCTATTGCAAGAAAGGTTATGGTGGGTTGTCTCCACCAAGGGCAGTTCACTTAGCCTTTTTTACCGCTTCCTTTAGGGATTTTGATGCTCTGAAACGTGGTGTTTTACTGGCAGGTATTCTTATCTTGGCTTTAGTCTGAGGATTAACACCGGTACGTGCCGCCTTCTTGACAACCCTGAAAGTCCCCAATACTGGGATCGTGGTCCCTCTGTTTTCTGAGATCCTCGTCTGGCGTTCGGTCTTTTCTTGCGTGGCGCACCACATCCCACACTGCGTCTGGATGGGCAGCAGCCACCTCTAGCAAGACACGAGCTGGCCCTTTGGGTATCCGACGCTTTTGCTCCCAGTTTTCGAGCGTTCTTACGCTGATACCAAGTAGGGAAGCAAACTCGTCTTGAGAAACTCCGAACTTGGCCCTGATAGCCTTAACATCTGGTGCTTCAACCACAAAAACCCTAGAAGGTTCCATTTCGCCTCTCATTATTGCTCCGGCTTGCCGGACGCTTTCGAGAAGTTCTTTGAACATTTCTTCCTTCATGACAATTCCTTTTCTACGGTCTTCTTCAGTGCCTTGAGTTGTTCGGAAGAGAGATCGTCCTGTTTACTTTTCGGGTACATGTAAACCATGAAAATCCGATCTTGGGTAACTACCCAGTAGTAGATAACTCGGACTCCGCCGCTCTTTCCCCGCCCTTCTATCCCCCAGCGTAGTTTTCGAAGACCCCCTGAACCTTTGATCTTAGACCCGGCGTCCGGGTGCTTCCTCAGCTCATCTTGCAAGTCCCTATACTGGTCCTCCGAGAGGAGATCCTGTGCTTGTCGCGTAAAAATCGGAGTCTCAACAAAGACCATAATCACTCCCTCAATAACCAGTACGCCATTGGCGGGGTATTGTCAAGGATTACGGGAGACCTTCATGAGATGTCGTCCCATGCCCGGTCAAGAACCTCTGAGGGAACCACCAGGTTCCACTTTTTCACAAGATGCCCCTTGGCATTCCGAACCTGTACGTTGGCTGTTTGGTATATTGTGCGAAATGTTCGCACTACGCGTGAAAACCCACTCAAAACCGTGAAGGAATTGACCATCTTGTAGCCACGCCAGATCAACCCATTATCAATAAGCCGGTAGGATATCAGGCTATCTTCATACTTGGCACTGTAATTGCTTATGTAATGGATAGACATGGAACCTAATCCATATCCTCCTTAGCAATCCTCCTTTGGGTTGCTTTTTTTTGCTCTAAGACGGGTCCACAGACTCGCTGGATTTTGCTCGGCTCTGGTAGATGGGATAGCTCGACTTACTGGGTGGGTCTCCTCCGGGTATGTCTCATCTCGTTGCCGGTTCCTCCCACGCCCGGTCAAGGACTTGTGCGGGAACCACCAGATTCCACTGCTTCACTAGACGCCCCGTGGCGTTTGTTTCCATGTAGGTGGGCTGCTTGGGGACGCGTCGCCTGTGCAGTTCCCAGAGACTTTGGATAACGCGTTATCCACTCCGAAAAAGGAAGAATGTGACTTTGTGGGCCTTCCGGGATATTGAGGATCCTGAAGGATGCCAATGAAGGCACGTGAGGAGATACTGTTCCGACTGATCAATAAGGGCTGGATAAGAATTCGGCGCTATGAGAACCGTTACTGGTCAAAATCTGTCGGGAACTGGTCACCCAAAGCCTCAAGATTGCTTTTGCTGTGGGCTCGTCGGATGCTAGGCCCTGGAATATCTGGACGCCGGGACGCTGATCAGTACATGCCGGTGCTGATAAATGGCATTGGGGACATCCTTCCCCGTCGAGAACTCTTTGACCATCCGGGACATCGCACGCACAGAAGTTCCGTTGGGCCTTCTCGCCGTTGTTCCAGAGAGTACAGCGTCTTCAGAGACGATCCCTCCTTTCGCCACAGTAAAGCGAGCAACAACCCAATGACAAGATTGCTTTTTTTGCCTCTACTATGATATGAGAGTTCCTTGTGCAGAGCTTTACCGTGTTGAGTTTGCCTTTGTGATGAAACCCTGACGATTTTTGTATCCTAAGATGAGGCTGCAAGGGCCTCCGGAGTTGAAGCAAGAATTTCTTTTTTTGACCCCCAACTCAGAGAGGAGAATTCGTCCATGCCGCATCCCCCAGTGAACGACCCAGGACTTTCTAAGGCTGAGCTAGATCGAGTGCAACGCTTCCACACGCTCTATAACAGAATTGATGCCCGTCTTAAGAACTCTGTCCCCAGGAATATCGTCCGAGCTTCACCCGGTTAGTGACTCTATACTTTCAAGGGGGGGATGACGGCCACGAACCGAAATTCCTCAAGAAACTTGGCGATCTGCGGAATTCCATTGTACATGGGACTGTAAGAGACTACCATTACGTTGCCGTTCCAACCGGCGAGACGCTCCGCCGACTATCCGAGACCTATCGTCAGCTCATGGGAACCGACATCACGATAAACAGGTTTCCAACCGCGGTAGAAGTAGTTCCACCTGACCAAACGCTAGCCAATGTCTTGGATCGGATACGCGAAATGAATTTTTCCCAATTTCCTGTCTATGAAGAAACAAGCGATGGAACGGTTTTCAGGGGGCTCCTGACTGAAAACGGAATAGTCCGGTGGCTTGCTCACAACATCTTCCTCGGATCGTCAAACGTCAAATTCAAAGAAATCACCGTGGAAAGGGTCTTGCTTGATAAAACTTTGGTCCAGGAGCTTTTGAAGAAGCAGGAAACGAAGGATAACGTGATGTTCGTAGAGGACACGCTCACCGTTAATGAAGTGCGACAGCACTTCTCGGAAAACAATCTACTGGAAGCCGTTCTGATAACCAGGACGGGAAAGCCAAATGAAGACCTGCTGGCGATAGCCACGAGATGGGACGTAGCTGGCATGTAGCCTCGTCAGTGTGTAGGATTTTGGTTCAACCCTCTAGCATCCGGTCGGGCCCCGATCCATATTCTCCTTACCATAAATCTCCGACTCGAACGCTATTTGTCAAAACTTCCGAAGGGTTGCGCCACGTCTTAACCAACCTATACTGTGGCTTCTCATTCTCCATTACCACTTTTCCCTGACGCACAACCCCGACAACTGCTCTGAGTTAGGTAGGCGACGACAGGTGTCGTGGTTGTAGTTTATTTGATGCTTCAGATTACCTCAGAGAAAAATACCGGTGGGCAAACGGAGCATGAATCCTACATGTCCCAGAGTGGTACGGGTAGGATTCCGAAACTGGAGGAACTGGGATTAGACTATCTGACATGAGCCTCTCAACCGCTTTCAGCTGGACAATATCTCGTATCTTTCCCCCGATCATAGTTCTCGACGAGATAATAGGTATCAGAGGTAATAGGGGATATTATCAAACCACGTGAGCTTCCGAATCCATCTACACTCTCTCTGTCATAACCCAGCCAACAGAGCTGCATTATGCCTCAGGAGCCTCACAAGAAGGATGATGACCGCTGAAGAGGTTGAGGGCAGCGCAGTCCATTTACTCCATTGATTACAGCCAGTTCTGTGCTACGGAAGGAGCCAATCAAAGAAAATAGGTCATAAAGGTAAAAAGTACTTGACAAGTAATTAAAGGTATGATATACATTAAGACATAACGGGAATCTGGGTGAATCAGAAATCACCCTAACCAAAAGGAGATAACCTCATGGCAACGAAAGTACTGATCGACGATAGATACCGACACCGAGGAGCGGAGTATGTCTCTATCAACTCGAAACTCTCCCGTCTCCTTCTGTATAAGAAAGGCTATGAGGTCATTAAGAACAATTACGGGCAGGAAGTGGAGTTTGCTCAAATCTTGACCGACAAGGATCGTAAGAATTTTTTCTGGTTGAAGCCTTGTGATTCGGATGCAGCAGGGGCGCGGAGGATGGACCGGACGAGCCAGAACACAAGGACACTCTCGATCCGGGCTCTGTTGAAGGAGTTGAAGTGGAAGCCAACGGAAACGAAAAGACTGCCTTTGGAATGGGACGACGAAGAAAAGGCAGCGAGGATAGATATTACTCAGACCGAGGACGATGAGAAGAAATAGACGGAGACGACAGGGACCGAGGAGGACACTCGAAACACAAGGTAGGTTGGACTGAACAGGGCATCCTGCCGATAAGAAAAAATAGATTCAGCGCCGATTTGAAGCACACAGCTTGCTGGGCGCAGTAGAAATACTGGCTAAAGGTGCAAGGACCCGTCCGCCGCAAGGCTAGGGCGGGTTTTTGTTTTTGAAGGGTTGTTCAGAAGACGCCGGTGATTGATCGGCGAAGAAAGTTTGTGAGGGAGATCCCCAGTGATGACTCAGGCAGCACACAAAATTTTGGATGAAATGGCTCCTGCTGCCGAGGATCGTGCTGGGATTGAATTTTACCCGGATGGTCAAGTCCATCGGTCTCATCGTTGGAGTGAGGGTGAGAAGCCATGACCATCCTGCAACCCGAAGAAATAGCCGTCAGGTTGAAAAAATCCAAACGATGGGTTTATGATCATGGTGCGGCACTCGGCGGGAGAAAAATTGGCGGAAGTTGGTTTTTTACTGAGGAGGGATTAGAACATGCCATCCTGGGACAAATCGAGAAAACAGTGGCGCGCGCAGGTCAAATGGAACGGTCAGCGACATCGGTCCGACTTCGCCACCAAGAGAGAAGCCGCGGATTGGGAATCGGAAAAGCGAAAGGAGCTGCGCAAGGAGTCCGAGAAAACGACGCCGACCGGCATGGACTTGGCGACTTTGTGTAATCGTTATTTGGATTATGGAAAATTGCGGTTCATCCCCAAGACCTTTGCTGAAAAGCACTCCCTTTGCCAGCGATTCCTTCGTAAGGTTGGCAATGTAGCAGTTGCCGAGGTAACGGAGGCAGAAGTTTTAGGTTATCTCAGCGAACAAGCCAAGACTCGTTCTGCAAATGTTTATAACCGCGACCGAAAAAACCTACTTGCCATGTGGAACTGGGGCATGAAAATCCTTAAGATTCCAAAGCAATCCAATAGCCTCTATTGATCGACTTCCCCATGAGCGCGGCCCTCAATACGCCCCGACTACCGAGGAGGTTCTGAAACTGCTGGCTGCCGCAACGAGAGAGGAGGCCGTATTCCTGCACTCCATCCTGCAGACCGGGGCCAGAAGGTCGGAGATTTTCCGATGGACGTGGGCAGAGGACATCAATTTTGAGCGCCGGGAAGTCCGGCTTGGAACTCGCAAGACAAAAGACGGCTCGATGGAATACTCAGACGTTGCCGATGAATGATAAACTCTATGAAGAGCTTTGGTGGTGGTGGAACAATCGTCCGATCAAAGACACTCCTTATGTTTTTGTCTCCACAAGCAAGAACCCGGCCGTCACTACGGTAAACCCTTCACCGAGCGCCGATGGTTCATGAAGGGCTCTGTGTAAGAGGGCCGGAGTCCGTCCTTTCGGGTTCCATGCTCTGAGACGCTATGTGGCTTCAGTCTGGCCGACACTCACAAGGTCTCCGCCAAGACCATCCAACGGATTCTCGCGGCATAAGAATGTCATGACCACGGAGAGATACATCCAGAACATCAATCAAGACCTGGCGGCCACCATGGACCTGCTTTCAGGAAAAGGCTCCCCAAGAGGGGCTCCCCAAGCATAAAGCAAAGGGCTAGCCAATGATTGCTAACCCTTTGTATATTGCTTGGCGTCCCCAAGGGGATTTGAACCCCTGTCGCCGGCGTGAAAGGCCGGTGTCCTAGGCCAGGCTAGACGATGGGGACGTGTTTATAACCGGCCAATGAACAGCCTAAACGAGCTGCGCAACTCAGCGCCCAAAGCACCGGGCCACGTGGTGGGCCGTGCTGGGCTCGAACCAGCGACTCTCTGCTTAAAAGGCAGATACTCTACCGCCTGAGTTAACGGCCCTCACAGGTGCGTCACAGAATGGTTCCCATGACCGCATTCCAAAGCGCCACACGGTTTCATCATCGTGGCCTAATCCAAGAATTAAAGCATAGGCACAGGCTTAATGTCAAGAGACGGATTTTCAGCAGAAAGGTGGTCTTGACCTAGGACGGAAAAGGTAGGCAAAGCTTCTTGTTTTACCAATCGCCAAACCCGAATCCAAACCTCCCCCGGCTCCATGCACACAGGACCCTCTTGGGTTCCTCATTACTTTATTTATTGCAGGAGCGCTTGGTTAACCGCTTTACAGAGTTCTTGCACGGTGTAAGGCTTGGACACAACCCCTGTGAAGCCGTGATGCTTGTAATTGGCCATAATCGGATCGTTTGAGTAACCACTCGATACAATTGCCTTAATTTTCGGGTCGGATTTACCAAGTATCTCGATTACTTCTTTTCCCCCCATCCCCCGCGGAACGGTCAAATCTACAATCAACAAGTCGTAAGGTTGTGAAGTCCTCAAGGCCCTCTGATAAATCTCTACGGCCTGCGTTCCTTCGTTGGCGACATCCACGTGGTGGCCGAGCATAGATAGCATTTCTTGGGTTAGCTGAACTATTGTTTGTTCATCGTCCATCAACAAGATCTTTGCCTTTCCCGTGACCAACTTCATTTTTGGGCTGTCAGTCCCATCGAATTCATCACTGGACCTGGGAAGATACACATCAAAGGTTGTGCCGCGTCCAAGCGTGGACTGTACCGTGATGAGGCCGTCGTGTTTCTTGATTATAGAGTACGCTGTCGCCAGCCCCAGACCGCTTCCTTTTTCCTTTGTGGTAAAGTAGGGATCAAAAATCTTCGAAAGATGCTCTTCTGGTATGCCGCAGCCATGATCTTCAATGGATATTCTTACGTAGTCGCCGGCCGGTATCGGCAGGACGTGATCAGGCCTCACCTCAGAATGGTCCACCCTCACATCAATGACACCTCCCTGCAGCATCGCTTGATGGGCGTTTATGACCAAATTGCTGATGACTTGGCTGATCTGTCCCTCATCCGCGTTAACGGTCCACACGTGCTCAGGAATGGAGAATTCGCAACGCACGCTGGAACCCCTTAGTGCAAATTCGCAGGAATCCCTGACTATGCCGGCGATGTGTGAGGCCTTTCTCACTGGCTCGCCGCCTCTGGAGAAAGTGAGCAGTTGCTGGGTCAGGTCTTTAGCCCGCGTAGACGCTTTTTCAGCTTCCGTCAACCACTTATAGACTTTGTCCCGCGGCTTTGAAGCCAGCTTAGCTAAGGAAACATTCCCCTGAATCGCTGTCAGTATATTATTGAAATCGTGGGCAATGCCGCCAGCGAGTATTCCGATGGATTCGAGTTTGGCCATCTTGAGCAGCTCTTCTTCCACCCTTTGACGCTCGACGATTTCCCGCTTGAGCTGTCGATTGGTTTCCACCAGTTCCGCAGTACGTTGCGCCACGCGCTCTTCGAGTTCGTCATGAGCTCTGTGCGATTCTTCCTCAGCACGTTGTCGCTCGGAAATTTCCTCCCGCAGTCGCCTGTTAGTCGCTGCCAGTTCTGCAGTGCGCTGCTCCACCGCCTTCTCCAGTTGGTCACGCGCGTTCCGAAGCATCTCTCCATGTTGTTGTGTAAGAGAGATTTGTCTCTTTTCCGCGGTGATGTCTTCGATGAGAACGAGTATCAATCTAGCTTGGCCAAACCTCAGCGACCGAAAATGCATACGGCCCCACATCCTTCTTCCGTCAAGTTGCAGCAGGCTTTCACAGACTTGTGGTTTTCTTAGGGAGAAGACTTTGTCTATAATCTTCTGAACAGCAAGAGCATCTTGATGATGAGGAATCAAAGCGAAAAAAGGGCCGCCCTGCATTACTAGCCTGTTGACGTGGACCGTTTCGGGCGATTCGTTAGCAAATATCACGGAATAGGTTTGGTCCACCAGCATGGCCCCAATGGGCAAGGCATTCAGCAAGGAGTAGAATGGCGCTATTCGCAATTCGGTGACCTGAAAGCTGGCCGTACGGGTCGCAATATCGGGAACAGAGTCCGTTACCCGGATTGACTCTGTGTAATCCTGCTCAGGAGCCCCGTATTCGCCCATGCGCTCCAATTCATTCAAGAAATTAATGGAAGATAGTTCTTGGACGGCCATGGCGTTTCTCCGATCGTCAATTTTTATGGGACGAAGGGGTTGCTCAATTGCTCTTCTTGGTCAATTGTCTCAGGCCTCCACTCAAGTGAAGCAAACGGCGTGCCAAGTTCATCGAGACGGAAACGGCCCTCGGCAAATTCAACGGCATACCGCGAACTTGACTGTTTTTGCCCTTCGGTGCATGAGTGTTTTGAAGGCTTTTAGACCCGACAATTGCGACCTGCAGGCAGGGTGTTCCAAGGAGATGTGGGTTGAATTCGCCCGCTCCAGACCTTGGCAGCTCATTTCAGCCATCAGAATTCAGCCAAGACACAGAAATAGTTGGGGATATAGGGAGGCGATTTACACCCAATAAAGATAAAATGCTTCAATAATGGGTGGCATCGCCGGTTCGGTCGCCCGGGCACGGTGATGGCTTCATGCAGCGCGAGAATTCGATTATCCGAAAAAAGTTCGCCAGTCTGAATAAAAAATGAGGTATAATGGCTCACAAAAACGCGGCTCATGGACTGCATGAAAGTCTTGCCGAAATAGAAAATTGCTCCGCCTCACGAAGAATGGGGGTGCCTTCCCTGCTGTGTCGCCGGCGAACGTCTCAAGGGGGAAAAGATCCACGTGCCTAATTGCCGTGGCATGTTCTTTTGAGGCTGAGGATTGTGCAACGTTGTGCGGGCAAGCGGAGGTACCATGGAAGACAAGCGGCAAATCAACGGGAGAGCTATTATTAACGATCTTCGGTCAGGCATGGCTGACTGGGAATTGCAGGTGAAATATAAGCTTTCGTCACAGGCCCTTGAAAATATTTTCAAAAAGCTCGTGGCAGCTAATGCCATCAGCCACGCTGAGCTTTACGAGAGTTCTCCATTCTACAGGGACAGAACTGAAGGCATCAAGCCGCGAGCGCACTGCCGTGCCGACCTTCCACTTTACGTGCCCGTACGGGACATTGAGAATTCAAAGACCGGTGTATTGAGGGACATCTCCGAAAAGGGGTTAAGGGTGGCAGGGATCGAGGCATCTGTCGGCCAAATCAAGACATTTCAGGTTCCTGTAGACCTGTTCGTTCAGGCCGCTCCCTTGTTAATAAAAGCCGAGTGCAAGTGGGTTGAGGCAAAGGGGAAGATCACACCTTATGCCGTTGCCGGGTTCGAGGTCGTCAGCCTTTCGGAGGCTGACAGCAAGCTACTTAGCGAGTTCACAAGGCTGCTATCTCTTAGTTGCAATACAGGTGACTGGTCGCGCGTGGGCTGAAGCGCCATCGCAACGGCGAGCTTTGTCCCAAGGAATAATTCTGACACTTCTTGCCGCATTATGGTGAGAGATGGAAACATGGGAGGCATCATGAAAAGATTTGTTGCCTTGTGCCTGATCGTCTTTGTGGGTTTAAGTGTATCTGCGGCTCAGGCTGAGATCAAGATAGGCATGTTGGCTCAGCGGGGGCCCGAGACTGCCTTGAAAGAATGGGGGCCCTTGGGAGACTATCTGAGCCAACAGCTCGGCGATAAGGTCACAATTGTCCCGCTCTCATTCACCGATTTCTTGGACTTCTGCGATCGGGAGCCCTCAGCTTTCATATTCACGAACCCGTGGTTCTACGTCCGAGCCAAAGTTCTCAAGAAGGCAAAGGCTCTGGTAACGGTCAAATACCAGAACTCGGGAGACAAGATGTGCGGGGTGATATTCACTCGGAAGGATAGCGGGATTAACTCTCTGGCTGATATTCGCGGCAAGGTCTTGATGTGTCCGAAGTTGTCATCTCCAGGCGGATGGCTGTTCCAAAAAGGAGAAATAGTGAATGCCGGGATAACACCAGAGAAGGAATTGGCGAAACTTCTCGAGACAGAAAAGGAATCTCACGATGAGGTGGTTTTCGCGGTGCGGGACAAAAAGGTGGATGTGGGAACAGTACGGAACAACTTGCTCGAAACAATGCAACGCGAAGGCAAGATAAACATGCAAGATTTCCTAGTGCTGAACGAGATTAAACATCCAGAGATGTCGGAAGCGTGCAGCACCCCATTGTATCCGGACTGGCCTGTGGCCGCGCTGGGCAAGACTCCCCCTGAAGTCGCAGACAAAATGAAACAAGCATTGCTGGCTATCCCTCCCAAACATCCAGCCTTGGAGAAGGCCCGCAAGATCGACCGGTTCGAGGAGGCGCTCGACTACGGCCCGGTCGAAGAATTGTGCAAGCTTCTCAAGGTAGATCCATTCCGGAGAATGCAGTGACATTCGTCCGGCCTACACCGGTTTGAGCTTGCGCGGAAATAACAGATGAGCTTGCCATTCAGGCGGGCGGTCTGAAACCTAGCATCATCAATGATACCCAGTGGTAGCACCAAAGTCATCACTTTGCTGAACGGTTTCAGATTGGTGCTTTGGTAATTAATCCTTGCCGTTTTCAATGGTTATGTTGTAAAATACTTCATTCGTCACCTGTAAAGACCGGAACATTAGTGGCATAAGACCAACTCTTCAACCGCGCAGGCTGAAAGCGCTGCCGACAACAATTTCTTAAAAGTGTTGAGAAGTAAACCATTCAGCAGGTCCTGCGATCGCGGGGCTACCGGCACAATATCCCGGAGGGAGTTCTTCAACCTGAGTGCGGGTCTGGTGTTGAGCGGCAGTCTCTGGCCTTCGGTGGCCGACGAACTTGCCCTTATAAAGAGGACTCCCGGCGGCTATTTGAAGCCGGAACGTGGCGAGACCCTTCCCTTAGACTCTCAGTTGGATGGATGGGAAAAGAATGTTGGGGACCCAAGACTGAATGCAAAATCGGTCTTCCTGACCTTTGACGACGGACCCTTAAACTGCACGGCGGGCATATTGGATCTCTTGGCGCTGCGTGGCCACAAGGCGACCTTTTTCGTCATCGGCCGTAATCTCGCCAACCCTACATTGAGAGAGTTCGCAGTCAAAGCGCTTCGCGAAGGTCATGACATCGCGAACCATTCATACGACCATCCGGATTTCTCTACGATTTCAGTGAAAAGGGCCGTGAAGGAGATTACTTCTACTCATGCGCTTGTCGAGGAGTTGGTGAGAGAAGCTGGGGTCGACCCCGCCAGGCAGAATCTCTTTTTCAGATTTCCTTACGGTGTAGGGGGTTCCCGATCGAACCATGCGGCTTGCCGGGACGTCCTTGCCGAACTGAACTATAAACTTGCGTGGTGGAACTTGGATACCAACGACTGGCGGATGGAAATGGCCTGGTTTCCGCGGCCCGCTTCCAGAGTCATAAAATCTCTCAACATTGCCAGACCTCAGGATGTGGTCCTCCTGCATGACCGGATGCAAACAATGAAACATCTGGCCGCAATGCTAGATGTTATAGAGTCTCGCAGATTGGTTTCAGTACCTCTCTCCAATTACATTTTCGCGGATGGAAAAGCTCCGGAAGGAGATCAGGCAGGCCGGATTGCCGGAGCGGCGCCCCCTGCAAAAAAGGAAGATTCGGACGATTTAGTCACGGAGCTTTGTAGAAGCCTTTTTCCCCAGAACCAGATTTCAGAGCGGTCGCATAGATCTGTTTCTATGCCTCCCGCCGGAACCCGAAACGCACTCTGGTAGGAATCGTTTATGTAGTGGCGAGTTCTATGAGAAACGGCCGGCCCCGCGCGGAACGCAGGGCGTCAGCTCGCATCCAACAGGATGAAAATGCCAGTTCTTCGCCTATCTTGGCTGTCCTTTCGCGGAATCGAAGAATCTCAACAGGTCCGATCCAGGTTTGAGTAGCCATGTGGTGTCAGCCGCGAATACTTTCCTATAAACTTCGAGGTGCCTGACAAAAGAATAGAAACTCCTCGTCCTTGCCGTACGCCCCCGCGTAAATCGCGGTGGCCTCAGCGTCTCCCTCTCCGCGTAAAGCCTCGGACTTCCCATAAGCCTCCGCGAGGATGATTTCTTTGTCTTTGTTGGCATTAGCCCTGATTTTACGGGCCTGCTCTTCCCCTTCAGCTCTGTAACCCTTGGCTATTCGTTCCCGCTCGGCGATCATCCTGGCAAAGACGCTCTTTTGAACTTCCTCGGGCAAATCCACCCGCTTGATTCGCACATCAACCACACCAATACCCCATTCCTTGGCCTTCTGAGCAGTCATTTCAGTGACCTGCTTCATAATGCCCTCGCGCCTCTCCCGTATGAAATCCTTGAAGTTGTGGTTGGCAATTTCCTGGCGAAGCCCGGCAAATATTGTTTCGTTCAGGCGCCCAATCGCATCGCGGTCGTTTCGCACCGCATTGTAAAATCGCTTGGGGTCATCAATTTGCCAGCGCGCTACCGTATCCACCATGAGTCGTTTCTTGTCCAGAGTTATGTATTCCGCGGGATGTGATTCCGCGGCAAGAATGCGTTTGTTCAATTCGATGACGTCTTGGATGAACGGGTACTTGAAGTAGAGGCCCGGTTCCAGAACGATCCTTTCAATCTTGCCGAATTGGAGTACAAGTCCCTGCCACCCTTCGGTGATTATGAAAGTCGACTGGATCAACAGTACAAGGACAACGATTACAACAATACTGAGTCTAACCATAGTTCCTTACCGCCCTTTCTTGTCGGCTGGCGGATGTGTTTCTTGCGTCGCGGGGCGAGCAGCAGCGCTGCCTTCCTGCTGCCCGAGTGGTAGCAACGGCAGCAAGCTGCTGCTCCCACCTTCCATTATGAACTTCTTGGTGGCCGGCAAAAACTGTTCCACGCTTTCCAGGTAGAGGCGCTCCCGCGTCACCTTCGGCGATTTGGCGTATTCCAGCGAATATGTTGCTGAAGCGCTGAGCGTCGCCGCGGGCCCTTATCACTCTTTGAGCCTTATATGCCTCGGCCTCGAGTATTTCCTGCTCGGCTTGCCCCCTTGCTTTGGGGATCACATCCGCCCTAACTCCTTGTGCCTCCTGGATGAGTCGTTCTCGATCTTCCCATGCCCTGACCACATCGTGAAAAGCCTCTCGGACCTGGGTGGGGGCATCCACTGCCTGAAGGCCGGCCTGAGTGACCACCAATCCGGTATTGTAAATATTGAGAAGCTTCTGGAGATTCGCCTTAACTTTGTCCTGGACTTCCCCCCTCCCTTCGGTCATGGTGGCATCAATATCTTTTTCGCCCACAACTCCGCGTAAAGCCACTTCAGCAGATGCCCTCAACGTATTTACGGGGTCTTCGGCTCCAAAAAGAAACTTCACAGGATCCTGGACCATGTATTGAACGAAGAGTTGCACATCAACTATGTTTTCATCTCCCGTCAGCATCAACGATTCAGCGGGCACAGCAGCGCGTAGTACTACGACCTCGGTCTGACCTGAACCCTATTTCCGCGCTCCGCACTGTGGCGATGTCTACGGTCGTATGGGCCATGAAGGGCTTGGGCAGCCGATACCGAAGGCCAGGATCCGTCAGGGACTGAAACTTACCGAACAGGAGTACCACGCCCTTCTGTCCCGGCCCGACAATATAAATGCCGGATAACAAATACAGCACTATAAGGATCAATATAATGAGCCAGGTTCCACGCCCCTTGAGAAAGCGGTCCAAAAGAGCCTTTATATCCTCGACCCCCCGCTGCAAGTCTCGGACCGGGTTTTGATCCTCCCTAGGTCTGAATTGATCCATCGTGCCTCCCTGTAATCGGGTTGGTTTTCCGTATATCTGTTAGGTCTCTACTATATAGTTCAGTGGAGGGGGGAAATCAAACTTTCATCTGAGCGCGCGTTTCTTCCCTGAAGCAGGGGGCCATAGCAAGCACGCTTTACACGGCCCGACAGTAGGCTGCTTCTCCGGACACGCACAAATCCCCCCCACGGGAAGCAAGAAAAAAGCGGCCCTAATTTGACGAAAAACACCTTTACGCTCCGCGGTGCTGCATAAAGCAACCCGTTGCGTCTCTCAAATCTGTCTCGTCAATTATCGCCGCTCTTCATAAAGTTGTCACGGACTCGCTGTCTCTATAAGTGTTTTCACCACATCCAGATGGCCCTTGGCCGAAGCGCACCGCAAGGGGCTTACCCCTTTTCCGGTCCGAGCATTTGAATTGGCTTGATTGTCCATAAGCATTTTCACGACATCAACGTGAGCGGGGTGCACAATTTCAGAGACTTACCTCAACAAAACTGGTCCAGGTGCGAGTTAGTTTTCGGCAGTGTTAAAGGCGCCGGACCATGAGAAACATAAACATATGTCATCAAACAGTCTCAGAAGCCTGACTTCCTAGCGTTTCCCAAGCCTCCTCGTTCATCTTCATTTCCCTCTCATGCTGTTCGTCCTTTTCATTCTTGCTTTACAAAGGGCGCATTCGGGTTTGCGCCAGCATCTCTTTTGGCTCCGGAAGACTTCTTAGCCGACTGTTGCTTTTTGGATTCTGTTTTTTGGCCTGCGGTGTTCTTGATCTGTTCCTTTGCGTGCCTGGCTCTTCCCCGAAACCGATGCCGTTTCTTTTCCCCCACCGATACCCGCAATCATCTGGCGTCAAGATATTTCCGACGCACCTATCATTGATGTCTCCCATTTCCGCGGAGTTGGCCATCTGATCGCCCTGGAGACTTGAGATTGCCCCAGTAGACGAGAGTTTGAATTTTCCGAAAGTAATGCTCCCATCGAGAATTGCCTTTGCGACATGCTGTTGGCCAACAATGCCCGCGCATAACGCTTTCCTTTAGACAATCGGTATTGCACGGCCTTCCCGTTGTGTGTTACCTGAGCCTTTTCATAATCAATGCACCAGCCGGTGCTACACATGACCACAGGTCCCTTTTTCGTGTCGGCGGCCGTGGCCCCTCAGCCTTTTTCCTCGGATGGCCGCTGGGCCTACCCCTCAGAAGCCTCGATTGGCTTTGTCGGGCTGGAAGGGACAGTCTTGGAAGCACTCAAAGACGCCGCAACGGAAGACGCGGAGACCCATCCCCGGCGACCTGCATGCTGAACCCAATTATCCTTGGTCATGACACCCGTTAACTTGAGAACCTCACCATTCTGGGCGCAGCCTACTTCCTCACGTCGAAGCGCTCGGACCTTCCCTTATCCCGAGAATAAATCCTGTTGATCAACTGTCGTGACCGTCCCCTCAAATGGCATGGGTTTGAGAAACTTGAGGTTGACCCACGCAGGCACAGCCGGACCCTTCAATTTGACCCATCCGTTCTTGAACTCGTTAATGCCCTGAATCTTTGTTCCCAACGGGAGATATATCAAAACGGGGCTCTCGGCCGACGGCCCGGCATGCACGGTCAAGCCCTTTTCACTGTCGATCCTGTCCATGTAGGCCTTTACAAAAGCGTCCTTATCAACCCCATCCCAGTGGTTCATCCCAGGAACCTAAGCTGGGACCGCAGAGCAATAGACCGGCAGAATAGCCAATGTAATAATTTTGAGGCATGCATTTCTCAACCTCTCGGCCTGTCATTGGCAGCCCTTCATTGAGGAATCAGAAAGTCAGTCGTTAACAAATCCACTCCCAAGCTCAATTCAGTAAGCTTCATCCATCGGTAAGCCGCATCGCATTCATGGGTGGCGAGTCCGCCGATCCCATGTGGAACGCACCGGATCACAGACATTAACAGCCTAACCAGTTGCAAACCGTCTCTGCGGCGCTACTTCCGGCATCTTCGGCCGCGTCTTGTCCTTGCTGCGGGCTTCTCTCTTCTTTTCTTTTTCTTTTGCGTCGCCCGCCTTGTCCCCGGCATCGCTTATTACGTCACCGGCGTCTTTTCCGGCTTTGCCCAGTGTGTCGCCTACCTTCTTTCCAGCTTCTTCAAGCTGTTTCGCACCTTTGTAAACATCGCTGCCTTTGTAGGACTTGTCGATCTTGGCCCCTGTGTCTCTAAACCACTTCTCTTCTCCCTTGACACCTTCCCAGATTGGGTTCATGCCGTCATCATGCCCTCTGAGCAAGTCCCACAGCACTTTGGCATTCTCCGCGCCCTTGTCGAGCTGTTTTCCGGCCTCCTTCCCGCCGGCTTCGATGTTTTCACGAAGCTGCTTGTCACTTATGTTCTTCCCGGAAAACAAGTCCTTAATGTTTCCGAGGCGCTCGCCGGCTTTCATCACCGATGTCTCGGCCGGCCTGGTCGACCTGTTTTCCGGCGTGATCCTGTGTGTCCTTAAAACCGCCGGAAACAGCTGCTCCTTCCCAGATAAATGGGTGTTCGCTGTGGAAGTGTCCTTGAGGTTCTCTAACGTGCCTTTCACACCTTCCGCGCCTTCTTGGACAACATCTCCGACCTTGCGGCCAAGGCGTTCAAGATCCGAGGGGCCGCCTGATCCGCCGGATGAACCACCGCCGGAGACTTCAGATCCTCCCTTTGTAGGGACGCCGGCGCCCGACTCTTCCGAGTGAGCAGGTTTCTTGCGGATCGCCATAGCAGTATCGGCGGTCTCGGAAGCCTTTACGTCTGATGTATCAACTGGTGGGAAGCCTCCTCCACCCGCCTTTTTCTTCTTGCTCCCCGGGCCGGTCGCTTCCATCCCTACCGACCCCTGGTACGATGGGTCGTCGCTGCGGACCCAGGCTGAGTATATGTCTGGAAACTCGCCTGTGAATCACTTGGTGTTGACAACGGGGTGGTGGACGAAAAGATTCGCTGTTCATCAACCTGGCAACAGCAGGCGAATCGACCGGATAACGACTTTACCAGCCCATAACGTCGGCAACAGCATCGCCTGCATCATTTGCTGCGTTTCCGGCTTGATTTGCGGCGTCGCCGGCCTGGTTCACCGCTGTTGTAAGGCCCCGAGAAACATCGTCACCGGCCTTATCCGCCGTGCGACTGACATCCCTGCCAAGATCTTTTCCCGTCCCAATCCGGTCTATGGCGCGATTCGCCTCCGCGTTTATGTCCTTTCCACCTTTCAACAGAGCATTTCCCAGAACACTGGAAGTGGGAAAAATCGAGGAGCAGTTTGCACCGCAGTTGATGCGTTGCCATGCATCACCGCCAGCCTGAATATTCTTGCCGAGTTGATCGAGTCCTCCGCTAATGGTCTCCACGGTATTCTTGATGCTATCGTTCTTACCGGTCAGGATATTAACGGCGTTTTGCGGCGCACGTTGGGCTTCAGCCTTCACATCGTTTGCCGTATCGCCGACAACCGCTCCTATATTCTTTCCGGCACGCCCCGCCTCGTCGGCAATATCTTCGCCGCTGCGCTTAATCTGTTCTCCAGTGCGAGTAATCGGATTTCTAAATTCATCGCCGACCTGTTCGATTTTCGCGACCCCCGCGTTGATGTTCTTGATGAGCTGCTGGTCACTATCGTTCTTACCAGTCAAGAAATCGGCCACGTTTTTCGGGGCACGAGCGGCTTCATTTTCTGTGTCGCTGATAGCACGATCGGTATTTTGTTTGATGTTCTTTTCGGCACGTCCGGCTTCATCGCCGACGGCTTTGGCGCCAGGTTTGAATTGATTGTAGATCGAAGGAGCAGAAGGAAAAATGGAATCCATACCTTTGTTGAAGGTGGCATTCCATGCCTTATTGAATCCTGTGAGGTTCTGGTTGATTTGATTGACAGCTCCCTGTGCGTTTCTTGCCCGCTTGATGGAGTCCTCCTTGGACATTCTTAATGAGTTGTTTATCGCTGTCGTTTTTGCCGGTCAGAAAGTCGGCAATATTTTTCGGAGCACGCGTGGACTCGCTTTTTGCATCTTTGACTGCACGCGCGGATCTTCTACTACGTCTTTGGTCGCATGCCCAACCTCGCCCTTAGTATTCTTGACTGTGCGGCCGGCCTCATCCGCGATCGTATTGCCGGATCTATCCAACTGTTTGATGAACAGTGACTTTCCTCCGCCGTAAATCGGGTTGCAAGTAATCATCAAGAGGGCAGTGACCGCCAAGCTTATAGCAAAGGCTGATAGAATCTTGGTTTGCATTGCTCATATCCTTTCGCGTTTATGAGTTCAATCCAGGGATGTCTTAAATCAGGGAAGTTGATACGGAAATTCAGTGAGCCAGCTTGCCCTTTCCGGAGCCCGTTCCAGTATCTGCTACTGCGCCGCCCTGATTGATATTGCCGGTCGTAAAATCTCCAAGCTTTTTCGGTTCACCCGAGTTCGTTTGTCCCCCGCTCCCCTGGCCCGTGTTACCAGATTGACCAGAGGTAGTTACTTTCCCAGTCGATGTTGAACCCTTAGAGCCTCCTGCTGCCCCCCCGCCCTGGCCCGCCTTAGAGACGCCGCCGACTGCTACGAGAGCCAATAGAGCAATCCCGACCGCTGACACTTTTAAGATTGCCAAAAGTTTTCTCTTGTTCATCGGTCCAAACTCCTTATGCTGTCATTTCTTCACTATAAGATGCAAAACGGGTGATTTTGATTCACCTGTAATAAGAATGACAATTGCAGCATGTGCAACTCCCTCCCTCTTTTCAGGCTGATCTTGGGTCTGGTGCCGATTCGCGTTCAAGGGGGTATGGATAGAAGTACGGGAGTGCAGGGAGTGATACCGTTTCCGGCAAAACGCTTCGCTACGAACGCCAGCCCTCCGGCGTGGCTGTCTTAGCTCCTGAAACTGGCCGGGAATGGCACGTCGGCGTGTTCTTCATTTCGCGGCCAATCGGTTTAGATGCCGCATCGCTATCTCTGGAGTTCACCGGCAAGTAGGCGGAACAAAAAACCCCCGGCCTGACTTGACCGGGGGTATGATAGTCCACAACGAATGAGCTCAGGAAACGGCGGCCTGAAAAATGTACCGCCGACGTTTTACATCAATTCTCGATCCGACCGTAAAGCAGCGCACGCGCGGCCGGCTTACTTGCCTCAATGCAGGCGGGTCCCCTTTTTCGCTGGGCCGTCACCGGGGATCTCCTCTCCCCTGCGCACCTTTTCGAGTGCACTGTGAAGCATCTGCCGGGCGTTCCGCCTTCTTTCTTCGAGTTCTCCGCGCCACGCATCCACCTTTTCAATGGCCTCCAGCTCCCAGGGGAGCCATTCGGAACTGTCTCGATCTCTTATCGAATTTTCAAGCTCTTCCGGGATTGGGGGCGAACAGCATTCTTCGTAATGATGTTCGATTTTCCTGAGAAAGCGGAAGAGTTGTTTCATCTGCTGCTTCGTCAAATTACACTCGCGTTCATCTTCCCCAAAGATTTCCTTCCTTACAGAGGTGCTATTTTCCACTTTCAGATCCTGGATAAGCTTCTTCAAGTAATGGTAGTTCTGATTGAAGTCGTAGGAATCCAGGAAAGTTCCGGCGGAGGCGTGGGACGCACTCTGATTCATGTGGCACTCCTTTTCACACAGGAATTTTGTAAATATCAATCGGGGGAATAAACAACCGGCCATTGAATGATGACCAACAGATCGACACGCCCTCGTTCCGCTTGGCCCGCGGCGCTCCTGAAGGAGTCCCTCTCCTTCGTGGAGGGCTCCTATCATCCCGTTCGCGGCGAGTCAAGAAATTATTGTGTCAATCGCGGAAACATTCAACAATGCGCGGTGGACGATCTCGCGATTTAAGAGTGTGAGGCCCTTTATATCAGTAATATTCATCGCGGTTATGAGAATGGCGCGAATCAAGCGCGACTTGGAGGAAATTTGGAAATATGGATGTTTTGAGGAAAGTGCACGAATTTGAGGCAGCGTTGCTGTCAGGAAACGCCGTGGACCAGTTCATCCATTAATCTGTGGATATCTTCTTCAGGCAAGACTCTATTTCGCAAAGCGATCTCTCTGACGGTTTTTCCTTCCTCGAAGGCTTCCTTGGCAACGGCCGCGGCCTTCTCGTACCCTATTATCGGCGCGAGCGCGGTACTCATTGCCAAGCTCTGCTCTATATTGGCGTGGCATTTTTCCTTGTTCGCCGTGATACCCTCGATGCACTTCACCGCAAGAGCGGCAGCCGCCCGTTCAAGCAGATGTATCGACTGCAAAAGATTGTGGGCGATCAACGGCTGCATGAGGTTGATCTCGAAAAAACCGCCTTGACCTCCGAGTGTGACGGCCCCATCATTCGCGATCACCTGAGCAGCCACCTGGATCACTGACTCGGGAATGACGGGATTGACTTTGCCTGGCATGATTGACGACCCGGGTTGAAGTGAAGGTATATTGATCTCTCCGATACCGCACCTGGGGCCTGATGCCAGCCATCTGATATCATTTGCTATTTTGACGAGACTCACCGCGAAGGTTTTCAGGGCTCCGTGGGCTTCAACGGCTGCATCCCGAGCGGCCTGGGCTTCAAAATGGTTGACAGCCTCTCTGAACGAGCAGCCGGACTGTTCGGATATCAATTCTATGGCACGTCGAGCGAATTCAGGATGAGCATGCAACCCGTTACCGACTGCCGTCCCTCCAAGGGCAAGCTCTGACAGGGCCCCCTCGATCCCCTTTATTCTCGCGATACCGAGTTCCACCTGCCTGGCATACCCGCTGAACTCTTCGCCCAGAGTCATGGGGACCGCGTCCTGCAAATGCGTCCGGCCAATTTTCCTCACAGCGGAAAATTCGGCTGCCTTTCGCTTCAGAGACGCTTGAAGCGTCTCCATTGCAGGAAGAAGCCCGCTCTCGATCTCTGTCAGGGCTGCAACGTGGATAGCTGACGGGATGACGTCGTTGCTCGATTGGCATTTGTTGACGTGATCGTTCGGGTGAACCGGAGATTTTCCTCCCCTCACACCGGTTAGGATCTCATTTGCACGGCCTGCAATCACCTCGTTTGCATTCATATTGGTGGATGTCCCAGAACCGGTCTGGAAAATGTCCACCACAAATTGATCGTCCAGTTTGCCTTCCGCGACTTCTCGTGCAGCCGTGATGATCGCCTCTGCCAATTCTGCGTCAAGCAGCCCGAGATCCAGATTAGCTTGCGCTGCGCTCTTCTTGATGACGCCGAGAGCACCGATGAAAGATCGGGGAAAACGCAGGCCACTGATAGAGAAGTTCTCCACAGCGCGTTGAGTTTGGGCCCCGTAATAAGCATTTTCAGGGACCATTACTTCCCCCATGCTGTCGATCTCTGTTCGGTATTTCATTCTCTGCCCCTCGGCTGATGAATTGTTACGTTCGGAGGCCGGTCAGGTAAAAAAACCGGGCGCTCGGACCCGGCCTTTTCTAGAACTCTTGCAGGGATCTATTCTTATTTCTGCGGTATGCGGGTTTCCAGTGCTACCTTCAATTTCTCTTTAAGTTCGCCCAGGTCAGAGCTTTTCACAACATAATAGTCAGCCGCAACAGCTTTCAGGTCCACTTTGAAGCTCGAATAGGCTGAATTCAGAATCACGGGCAGATCATCGTGTTTTCTTCGGATCTGTTGAAGCAGATCCAGGCCGTTATATTCCCGCATCTTTATATCGAGCACGATGCAGTCCGGTTCTTGCGTTTCGACGACCTCCAAGAGGTCTTTGCCGTCCGGGAGAGTTATGACCTCGTATCCCTCATCCTGCAATTCCATGGCATAGAGCATTCGGATTCCTTCTTCATCATCAACTATCAGTATTTTTGCCATTTCAGGCTCCTTTGGAGATGTTCGGCAATTCCCACAACGTCATCCAGAAAACCATCGTTCCAACAAATAGGATTTGGTTTTCTCGAATTGGACGCACTGGTCCTCGATAAACTCCTCGACCTGCTGAGTGTTCATGGCCTGGGTTTCCAACACAAATGAGAGTGTTTTCCCATAATACAGAGCGGCCAGCCCGGCAACCAGGTAGTCCCGAGGAATTTCCCGAGTTTTGTAGGCTACGGCAAAATCGTAAAGGACCTTGGCCCACAGACCCGTTGGAAATTCGAAACAGTCAGACGGTAAGCTCGCGACCTCTTCCACCTTGTTAATATTCTGACTATCTAAAACAGCTTTGTAGAGGTCCCAGTGCTGGGAGAGTCCTTCACCGAATTTGGTCGACAGAACGTTTATGTCGGCCTCCACTGGAGGAGGTACCTCAAGTTCGCCCATGCCGAACCCGAAAACGGCTGTGGGCCGGCTCCACTTGACCTCCTTCCAGAAGCTCTCGTAGCGGCACATGAGTTCAAATATAGTAATGACCACATCAGGAAACAAATCATCGACCACAGCCACAGGATCTTTCGGTTTATGGATTTTCGGTCTTCCCATAAACGACTGGATGACGGCCATTCGATTCCTCAAGGCCGTGGTGGTCATCCATATATCGATCCCAAACTCGCCCACAGAGTCATCCCAGGCGTCCTCTTCTGCATAAATGCGAGCGAGTTCCCCCGAAAACCCGTAATCCCCTCCAATAGGCTGACGGACCCGGCGGCCGTACAACGCGCGAGTAAGTGGATAGGCGACGTTGTTCGTTATCATGCCGTCGTACTTGTGGCGGACGTACAGAGGAGATACGAAATGATACTCATCAAAGAGCGGCTCCCCCAGATTCCGTATCCATAGCGGCGTAATACTCCTAAGATCAGCGTCTACCACTATGACCGCCTTGGCTGACAGTTCCACTGCTTTATCAAATAAATTCCGCAGGTTGTTGCCTTTCCCTTTGGTCCCCTCTTCGGTGGATAGATAGATCTTCGGCGTCTTGGTGGCGGTTTGCATGAAGGCCTGGCGTGTATTGTCGGGGGAATGATTGTCACAATTGATGATCACCGCGGAGCGCTCGCCATAGTACTTGGAAAGTCCTTTGTCCGCCTGCTGAGTCGGCACAGATATCGAGGGGGCTTCATTGTACGAGGGTATGCCCACTACAATGTCAGATTGAGTGACACCTCCGGGATTGTCTTCAATAACAATAGCCTTCATATAGAATACCCTGATCTGAGACAAAAAGCGGATACAGTGATCCTTATACTACAGCACATATTATCACAAATGGCCCGCGCGTCAAACCTGACGGCGGATGCACTCTGTATCGAAGGGCAGAGGTTGTCATTGCGAGCGAAGTGGAACAATCTCCATTGGGATGGGCGTCCCGCGGTGGGGATGGGCATCTTGCCCGTCCTCGACTGACAGGCAGGATGCCTGTCCCACCGGGAATCCACCACAGGCAGGGACGCCGGTGCCTACGATTTGGTAGCGGCGGGCGTCCCTGCCCGCCATTTCCTGGACCCCGGATCGGAGTCCGGGGTGACGAATGGCCGGCAATCCAGCGTTCCGCGCGGGACGGTCCCACCAATGAGATTGCTTTACCGCGGAACGCGGGATTTCACTCCTTGCAATGACCGACACGGCCATCTCGGAATCCGTACGACAGACTAGTCCGCATTTCTGAATCAGACCGGATCCGCTTTCCGAATTGATCCCGCGTTCCTGTCATGATATGAGGGATTCGCCCAATGCGACCGCATCCGTGCCCTTTGGGCGAGGGCGATTGTTCGGGCCAGGCGGCGCGCACCCTACATCGAGGTCAAAGACATTGAAGAAAGAGACTCTGAAGTCCATTGTGGAGGGGATGATTTTCGCTCATAATGATCCCTTGAGCCTCGACGTAATAGTCCGAGTCATGCACGAAGCCCCTCCTCAAGATATTAAATCGGTTTTAGATGAGCTGGAACATGAGTATAGAAAGCGGTCCCGGGGTTTTATCCTGGAAAAAGTGGCAGGCGGATATCAGTTCCGAACCTTGCAGACCATCCAACCCTGGATAAGCGAGATGAAACAAAGCAGGCCACCTTCCCGGCTCAGCCGAGCTTCACTGGAAATCCTCAGCATTATCGCCTACAATCAGCCCATCGCCAGAAGCCAAATAGAGCAGATTCGGGGAGTGGAAAGTGCAGGTACCCTGAAACATCTGATTGAACGGGAGCTGATTACTGTGGTGGGGCGTAAAGACGTGCCGGGTCGTCCTCTTCTGTATGGGACCTCTCGGCGTTTTCTCGAAGTGTTTGGGCTTAACGACCTTGCTTCCCTTCCCCCGCTGCCCGATATCGAACCTATAGCTGAAAATTCAGAATAAGTAGCCGCAAGTCTATGCTACCGCATACAGGTAGCCGTCATCGCTCCCAAAGAATACCACCTCGCCGTACACCACGGCCGCCGAATTCACTGCCCCCTCGGTTTTGAACTTCCATCTTTCCACACCTGATTCCACATCAAGCACGTATAGGCATCGGTCTGCGCTTCCAATGTACAATAGGTGGGAATCTGTCAACGTGGGAGAAGACGAGATCGGGCCGCCAACCTCTGTTCTCCAGCGCTCCTGCCCCGTCCTGATGTCTACGCCGTAGACCTTCGCCCCCGCATTGCCGAAAAAGATGTTGCCATAACCGACAGCAGCACAGCCTGCCACCTTCGATCCTGACTTGAAGTTCCATCGTTCCTGGCCGCTTTCCAAATCTACAGCGTAGAGAGTTCCATCCCAACTCCCGAAGTAGACCATTCCCTCAGCCACGACAGGAGAGGCCGAGACAGGGCCGCCTGTCCTAAAATCCCACTGGGCTTTGCCGGAAACACTATCGACTGCGTAAAGCCTGCCGTCGTAACTTCCGAAACATATCAGACCGCTCGCCAGCGCAGGCGAGGAAGAGATCAACCCGCGTGCCTTGAATTTCCATTTTGTCGATTCGGATTTGATTTCGACCGCATAAAGGTTGGCGTCCGAGCCGCCAAAATAGATCATTGTGTCCGTAATGGCCGCTGACGACGAGAGCGGTCCTCCGGTGCTGAAATTCCAGAGGGGTTTTCCGGTTTCCAGGTCCAGGGCATACAACTGTCCGCCAGATGTCCCAAAATACACCCGACCGCTTGCGATGGCAGGAGAAGAAGACACTGGGCCTTCGGTCTTGTGCCTCCACTTCTCCACGCCCGTTTCCATGTCCACGGCATAAAGACAACCGTCCCAACTCCCGAAATAGATCATTTTGGAGGCTATCGCAGGCGAGGAAGAAACCCACCCCTCAGTCCTGAACTTCCATTTCAATTCTGTCAGCGTTGCGACGCCTTTGGAGTGGTAGAAGCCGGTGCGCTGTAAGTCAGCCCGAAAAAGAGCCGGAGCCGCGATTTCCTGCGAGCCGACTGCGAGTTTCTTTTCTTCAAGACCGGCTGGTTGACCTACGATCTGTCGATCTGGAGCTGCTACTTCCTCTTCCATCATCTCGGCTTCGATCTTCGCGACTATTGCCCCGCAGTTTGGACATTCGTCCAAATCCGCAGCATCCGTTGTGCCGCACTCGGGACACTCGAAAACATGGGCGGGCGCGCCGCCGGCCTGCGACTCAATTCCTTCCACCTCAGATGGCGCGAGCGCCCTCAGTTCCACTAGTTTTTTCAACAACAGGGCAAGTTCACCGGCGGAGATATGGTGCTTCTCCATCAGTGCAGCCCTGTCCATGCCAGATCTGATGTCTTGGACTATCTCTTTAGCTTTTACAGTTCGCTGTGCCATTTCAGATTCCGCCGGCGTAGCTTTTGAGAACAACAGCGCCCGACGAGAAGATGCAGTGGTTGCCTTTCTTGGGGCACGGCCTTGGGTACCGTGACTGAGGAGAGGGATGTTTGTGGACCGATCTACTTACCTTCCTATGCTGTAATATGTAAATCCCCGCTCGGCCATCTTTCTGGGATCATAAAGGTTTCTGCCATCAAAGATAACAGGTTCCAACAGTAGTTGCTTGATCTTCTCAAAATCGGGGTAACGAAACTCATTCCACTCGGTGACAATGATCAAAGCATGAGCTCCTTCGAGGCACTCGTAGTTCCCTGGAGCATAGTCTATCGTGTCGCCTAGAATGCGCCCGCAGTTCTCCATAGCGACGGGATCAAAGACCGTAACACGAGCGCCTTTCTCAAGCAACATGCGAATCACCTCTAAAGAGGGGGCATCTCTGATGTCATCCGTGCGGGGCTTGAAACTCAAACCCCAGAGAGCGAAACGCTTACCTTCCAGAGACTGCCCTTGGTAATGAGCTAGAATCCTGTTCACAAAATGGGCCCTCTGCTCTTTGTTCACCTCTTGAACCGCTTCCAAAATCTTCAGCTTGACCCCGTATTCCATCCCTGTCCTGGTCAAGGCATCAACGTCCTTGGGAAAGCACGACCCACCGTATCCTATCCCGGCAAAGAGGAATTGAGTGCCGATACGAGGGTCCGAGCCTATACCGCTTCGGACCATTTCGATGTCGGCCCCGACCTTTTCGCACAGCTTGGAAAGCTCGTTCACAAAGGAGATCTTGGTGGCCAGAAGGCCGTTGGCTGCGTATTTGGTCATTTCCGACGAAAGAGTGTCCATCACCAGAATGGGCTTGCCGGTCCGGACAAAAGGGGCGTACAGCTCTTTGAGGATCTCGCCGACACGGATGTCGTCCACCCCGATCACTATTCTGTCCGGCTTCATGCAATCGTCAATTGCGTTGCCCTCCTTCAGGAACTCCGGATTAGAAGCCACGTCAAAGGGGTGAGTCGTTTCTGATGCAATGATTTCGCGGACTTTGTGGGTCGTGCCCACCGGCACCGTGCTCTTGGTTACAAAGATTTTGTAAGTCTTAAGGGCCTGACCGATGGCCCGGGCAACAGTGAAGACCTGGCTGAGATCCGCGTTTCCATCATGATGAGGCGGGGTCCCGACAGCTATAAAGTTGATAAGAGAACGATCTATGGTCGCTTCCAGATCCGTGGTGAAATGAAGACGCTTTTCCGCGGTATTCCGAGCTATCATCGGCTGAAGGCCCGGTTCGTAGATCGGGACCCTCCCGTCCATGAGGCTTTGGATCTTGGCCTCGTCGATGTCCATCAGCGTGACGTCGTTGCCCATCTCGGCGAAGCAGACCCCTGTTACCAGCCCCACATAGCCGGTCCCTATAACACCTACGTGCATTCTGAACTACCTCGTTAATCGTGAAGATGACAAGCTGAAACAGCCGATTGCCAAGCCAAATATTATTACACAAAACCGGCGCTGTTCTCCAGCCAAAAAGTGGAACCGGCGCAATCGTTCAGTTATGGATGGGAAAAGGTGGTCATTGCGAGCGGAGCGAAGCAATCTCTATCACGGAAAAACCTAGATTGCTTTTCCGCGGAACGCTGGGATTTCACTGCCTCACAATTGTAAATGACAGGCGTGGCGAAATACCCTCGCATAGTTGAAGGCTTACGGCCCGCCGCATTAGGGCTCTCCGTAGCGCACTCGGAGGTTTTCGAGCTTTCGGATGCGGTCCCGCAGATCTGCCGCCTTTTCGAATTCAAGGTCACGAGCGGCCTCGAACATCTCGCGAGTGAGGTCCTCAATAACCTTGGGGATTTGGTCCAGCGGGATGTCAGGAAATTCATCCTCCCGCTCCACTTCCACCGTGACATAATCTTGTTCGGCCAGAGACGACAGAACATCCGTAATATTTTTGCGGATCGACTCCGGCGTGATGTTGTTTTCCCGGTTGAATTCCACTTGAATGGTTCGTCGCCGATTCGTCTCATCCAGAGCCTTCCGGATAGAGTTCGTAACACGATCCGCGTAAAAAATGACCGTCCCCTCGACGTTGCGCGCCGCTCTCCCCGCCGTCTGGATGAGTGAACGTTCCGAACGAAGGAAACCTTCTTTGTCTGCATCCAAAATCGCCACCATCGCTACCTCGGGAATGTCCAACCCCTCCCGAAGGAGATTGATTCCGATTAAGACGTCGAACTCGCCGAGCCTCAGGTCCCTGATTATCTCCATTCTCTCTATGGTGCGGATCTCCGAGTGGAGGTATCTTACTTCCACACCGAGACTTCCATAATACTCCGTCAGATCTTCGGCCATTTTCTTGGTAAGCGTCGTTACCAGCACCCTCTGCCCCTTATCAACCCGTTTCCGTATTTCTTCGAGCAGGTCGTCCACCTGATCCGACGCAGGCCGAAGTTCGATGACTGGGTCCGTCAGACCGGTCGGCCGAATTACCTGTTGAACCACTTGATCCCGGCCTTTCTCAAGTTCGTATGGGCCGGGAGTGGCAGAGACATATATGGCCTGGGATACGTGAGACTCGAATTCGTTAAATCTCAGCGGCCTATTATCGAGGGCACTCGGCAGACGAAAGCCGTATTCCACCAGCGTCTGCTTTCTGGAACGGTCACCCTTAAACATGCCGCCCACCTGAGGGATACTCACGTGGGATTCGTCGATGAAAAAGAGTGAATCCTTTGGAAAATACTCGAGTAACGTGGGAGGAGGCTCGCCTGCCTTGCGCCCGGTCAGGTATCTCGAATAGTTTTCAATGCCGTTGCAGTACCCCATTTCCTTGAGCATCTCCACGTCAAATCGCGTTCGCTCTTCGATCCGCTGGGCCTCTATTAAACGGTTGTTTTGCCTGTAATACTCGACGCGCTCCTTCATCTCTTCGAGGATAAGGTCAGCGGATTCGAGAAGCCTTGATCTTTCAGTCACATAGTGGCTGGCGGGATAGATTGCTACTCTGTCGAGAGTTCTTAGGATTTTGCCCCGTAAGGGATCGATTTCGAAAATGCCTTCAACCGTGTCTCCAAAAAATTCGATCCTTACTGCCAGGGCCTCCTCGTATGCCGGGAAGACTTCGACAACGTCGCCGCGGACCCTGAACGTGCCTCTGTGAAAATCCATGTCGTTACGATTGTACTGGATTTCTACGAGCTTCTTTAACACCTGGTCCCTGTCGCTCTCCTCTTTCTGGATCAGATGCACGAGCATGTTCTGGTATGCTTCCGGGGAACCCAGGCCGTAGATGCACGATACCGAGGCTATGATGATGACATCGCGTCTTTCCAGCAGTGAGCGGGTCGCGGAATGCCGCATCTTGTCGATAGTCTCGTTGATACTGGAATCTTTTTCTATGAACGTGTCCGTCTGTGGAATATAGGCTTCCGGCTGATAGTAGTCGTAGTAAGAGACGAAGTACTCGACCGCGTTTTCCGGAAACAAGGATTTGAACTCATTGAATAGCTGCGCGGCGAGGGTCTTGTTTGGCGCCAGCACGAGGGAGGTCTTGCCGGTCCGGGCGATCACGTTCGCCATGGTGTACGTTTTTCCCGAACCTGTTACACCCAGCAGTACCTGATGTTCGAGACCCTCTTCGACTCCCTTGGCTAGCTCATCAATTGCCGCGGGCTGATCTCCTTGTGGGGAAAAATCGGAAACTAATCGAAACAAGGACATGTTTCTGTGCCCTTCTCTGTGAGAATCAATTTGGTCCGCAACCGTAGAGAGGCGTGAAGTTGTCAGCTGGGGCAGCGAGATTGAGTTCGGCGATCACCTGAGAGTGCGCACACATCAGGGCAGACACGAGGTCTGCCCCTACACCAACCTCGTCAAATATCGTGCGAAAAGGCCAATCCCAGGGCCTGCTACCGCAAACGAAACGACCGGAAGTCTGACTCCTATTTTAACTTTGGATTCAATATCCTAAGAGACTGGTGAATCTTGCGCACTACCTTTTCAAGGTTCTTGAACCCTTCCGGTCGGTCCGAGATGGTCATTTGCAACACACGGTCTTCGGTTACGTAATACTGTACTAATTGGACAAGCTGAATACCTCGTAGGTCCTTGAAAGAACAGACTATGTACCCCTGAGAGCCTTCAAGGCCCGCCAGCTTACCCTCTTCCAGCACCGCGGCATCTTTCATCTCGGCTTTCAGCGTCTTCTTGAATGCTTCCAGCAGGAGTTCAGCGCTCGCACTGGCTGTGCGCCGCCGCTTTTCAACAAGAACCGTGATGCGCAGAGTGGCGCCCGGATGGGTGACTTTAACCTCATCGTTGCCGGCTCCCCGGACTTTCATGGTCGAAGGATAATCGAACGAGAATCGTCGTTCCGGATCAGTGTACCTGGGTAAAACCGCTGTCCGCGGCAACGGCGTTCGCGCTCAGGCTGCCCACCTGGAAGGAGCCAAGCAGAAGAAGAGTCACGATTCTCAACAACCTGCGAGTCATAACCCGACGCTCTTTTTATGGGAATGCTTGCTAGCCATTGCCACCGACCCGCGTCTCCGGTGCTTGGTCTGATGGGACGCTAACTGGATCGCCCTGAGGGGGTAACTTCCGCCATCGTGTCACCGCTTCCCCCAACGACCTTGCTGTCTGGTAAACCGCTCGATCGAACCCCTTCTGGACTGCACTCCGAAACCAGGCGGCATGAGGCGTCTCATGGTATGAGGCCAGCGCTTCGAGTTCCTTATCGTCAACGGAACGAAATGTGTAGGCAAACGCAACCAAGGCAACGTCTTCCGTGCGATTCTGACCCGACCGAATCGCGTTTTCCATAATATTTATCTTTTCTTGAACCGCTTCCGCGGATGTGGCAAGCCCCGGCCCTTCAGCCGGCGAGCCGTCGACCAACCCCCGTATTACGCTTCTCAACAATGTGCCGTTGAAATCCGACACCCCTTCAGCCTTTATAATTCTTCGCAAAAGGCTCAACCTGGGTTCTTCCAACGAAGAGGCTATCTTGCGTCCCTCCCTAATGCTCTTGAGCAGCGTTGGGTCGAGCGAAGCCTCCTGGAGATGGCCGATTTTTCTCCCAACCTTGGAATCGTAAAAGCCGATCACCCTTTCAATACTCTCTTTGTCAAAATCTTCCCTGACCGCGGCGCGGACTATAGACAGCAACGCCTCTTTGCCGGCTTCCTTTTTTACATACGCCGCCACCTCATTTCTCATTTTCGCATCGGGAAATGCATCTCCGGGGATTGCCGAGAGAATCGCCCCGCCCAGTTTGTCCAACGGGCCGGTGACTCCGGACAACTTTAGCGCCTTGTTTATGAGAGAATCAGCGTCCGTTCCTTGTGCGCTAGATGGGGCATGGCATACAGTTATGAAAAGAAAGACCACCATCAAGTGTAGAAACAGGCGCTGAGAGAAGGGCTTTAGCCGACAATTGTGCAAGCTGGAGGTAGGGGCAGATCCGAGAGTCTGCCCTGATTTGGGCGCACTCACTGGTCCGCCCCTACAGGCTTTCGGCATGGCACATTTGCTTAGTCTCTTGCGTGTCACCATCGTGCCCTTTCCTTGTTCTCTTCATACAACCTCCGCAAACGCTCGTTGATCTGGATTCCTTGCTGGGGCTTCCGCTTCCGGCACATGGTTCCGCCTCAGAGTCGCCCGAAGGTTGGGCAGGTTGCCAGGATCGAGTTCACAGATCGTGGAATTCCCCAGGGACCTGTCTCAACTGCCCGTCATCTCCTACCGCGACCAGAGTAATGGTGGCCGTAACCAGGTAATCCTTGGGTTCGCCTTTCTTGATGATAATTTGCTTCACGACTATTCGGAATCGGGTGGTGCTCTCGATCCAAGTCCGTACGACAAGGGGATCCCCCAACTTCGCGGGCGCATGGAAGACCATCTCTATCTTATGGACCATGAATGAGTATCCCTGATTGTGGTATTCCACTACGCCGGCTAATCGATCCGCCAAGTATTCGGTGCGAGCTCTTTCAAGGTATTTCAAGTAGTTGGCATGATAGACTACGGCCATACAGTCCGTGTCCTCATAGTAGACTTTGCATTCAAAAAGCCGCTCCCGTGATTGGCCTAGGTTCTTGTCATCGCCACGCTGAAGAGTGTCCAAGTTTAACATCCTCTTGAAGTACTGAGAGAAGCCATTGAGGCACCGGGTCCCTCTTTGGCTCCGAAGGCTCGATGGATTATCGCATAAGATCCTTCCATTGTCCCAACTTGGAATTTCGGGCAAAACAACTAGTTCAAGCTGGATTTGATGAATGATCTCGTGTAAATTGCAGTGTAATACTTTCAAATGGGGGCCGGAGACATGAAGAACTGCTGGCGATATTCTCGGGTTTTATTGTTATTTGTGGCCGTTTTCCTTGGTTCAATATCCAGCGTCCAATCCCAGGACGTTTTCAGGGAAATGGATCAGCTCAAAAAAGAGATCTCCGATCTTAAAAATGAGGTCAGCAATCTCAGGAACCTGGTTTACGATTTGAGAAAAGCAGTGCTGACGTCCGCCACGGCCACGGATCAGCAGCCTTCTGAAAAAGGGACTCCCAAGGAAGAGAAGGTTGTGAAACCGGAGCAACCAGTTGACGAAAAGCAAGTCACAAAGCTCGCATGCCAGGCTGTTGGGAAATTCTTCTCGGAAGCAGAGGCCAGTGTCAGAGCGAGTGATGCTTCCGCTGCCAAGGCAAAGATGAAGAAAGCCCTGCATAACATGAACTCGTCGCTTCAAGAGTATGCCAGGACACATAGAGTTTCCAAGCTGCTCTCAATTTATGAAGGTCTCGCCTGGGACACTTATGTGGCCGTGGAACTGCGCGGGAGTGTGCAGGGAAACGAGGATTTTCTGAAAGCTTTAGGGCAGCACAAGCAGAAATACATCGACACCTGCCCGAAAGACTGAGTGAGGGGTGCTTCAGCGCACCTCTTTACTCTCGAGTTTTCCGCGGCGTCCGTCCTGGTCACAGTCGTACGTCCAATTTGTCGCGTGAATACCGTTCTCATCAATGGCCAGTTCCAGTTCAGTCTCCGCGTCGGATCCATGATCTCCGCACTTCCAGTCGGTCACCTTGATCGGGGCCTTTGCCTCGAGCAGAGATTCCCATTGCCAGGCTTGCAGGACTAACGGCCGTTCAGGGTGTTCAGCCGTGCTGAACGCATGCAAGCGTGGATTGTGGCGAGAAACCCCTATTGCCACGCTCATCGCTCTTCCCGCAGGGCAATGTTCCGACCTGAAACAGAAATTCGGTGGCCTTGCCATCGTGATCATAGTCCGCGAAACGCATTACCGTGGCAATCGGACGAGCCCGCACGCGTGCAGCAAAATCCGGCGAATCGCTCTGGTCCATATCCTTTTCGTGAACGTCCCATCGGCGCAAGACGACTTCCCCCACATTTCCCGGCGCGTCAAAATCTCCGGCAAAGAGCTGTGTGAGCGCAAAACGCTCTTCTTCTCCTCCCGGTTTCTTTCTTACGAGAACCAAATTGCCGCGCTCTCCAAAGGCAAAGCCGCTGCAGGGACAAGTCGACCATACGTCCGGTTCATCTGGGGAGCATGCCGGGCTTGGAGGGCTTGCCCATTCAAGACGCCAGATGTTCTTCGACTCCGTCCACAACAACCTTGTGCTCTTCGCGAATTACAGGAGTAGGATTTTCGGCAAAGGCAGACATGCCGCCCAGGAGTACAACAAGACAAATTAAGTATTTAAGAGCCATCTGTTCCATCTCCGTTCTAAGGCCTCACGGCAGGAAAATAATCAAACAAACTTGTTCTGCGGCAACTCTTCCCCGTGTTAGTCCGGCTTGCCGGTGAGGTACTTGTTCCCCGCAGGCCAGATGTTCATTACCTGACGCATGATGGCAATTTCACCCACGTGGTAGGCGTTGTGATCAGCAGCGAGGACGATTTCTCGGAAGATGTTGTAACCCGGGGCATGAGGAATTGGGGCGAATAGGTCGGTTTTCTCATCCCGGACGATTTTCTTCAGCGCCTCAAGGTCGGCCCGGACGCCTTCGATGCTCTTCCGCCACCCCTTTTCGTCGGTCGTCTCTTCCGGGCGAGGACGGTACCCCTCCGGATATTTCGGCGACTCGTGATCGGGGTTCCGGATGAACTCCAGAATATCCCACTGGGCGATACGGATGTGTTCCACGAAATGCCAGAAGGAATACGGGGTATCAGGGGCCTTGCTGTTGATATGCTCCAACGGGAAATCGGATAGCACATCATCGAAGCTCATGTGCGCGTTCCGCCCCTCCAGAAGCGCCAGCAGTTCTTTCCTCAACACATCGTTCGCTTTCATGAGATATCCTCCCTTAGCGAATTTCTTTGCTCCTGCACAGATTTACCATTCGATTCCAGAGCCCTATAATTAGCATTTTCCCTCGATTTGACCTCGGAGTGCCCACCACGTAATTGATCGGAAAAAAGGAATTCAACAGACATCGAAGACCTTAGCGGAAAGATGTCTGATGCACCTATTTCTTCTCTTGCTGCTCTTGAAGTTCTTGTCTCCTTTTTCCCAATTGTTGTTCCATTTGCTCTTCCAATTGGCTCCTCTTCAGATCCAATTCCAGCTTGGCACGTTCCATGATCTGCTGCTTCTTTTGTTCGATTAGCTGTTTCCACGTTTGAATATCTTGTTTCGTTTCCGGAGGCAGATTCTGGGTAAATTTCAGCAGGTCATTTTTGGCACGGACTATGACGTCCTGCTTGAATTCTTGGTATTCCTTTGTCATTTGATCCTGCAATTGTTGCCTGAACTGCTCAATCTGTTGTCTCGTTTCCGCGCTATCTTTGCTCTGTGTCGGAGCAGCAATACTGAAATGAGAGATGCCGATTGCCAACACAGCAATCAGCAAACAACTGGGTTTTATCATGGCCTTCTCCTTCCGCAAATTCCGGCCATTCAGTTGCGAACACGTGTTCAATCACATACCAAAAATGTATGAAGCCCTACACGGGTGTGCAAGGATTGGGCGACAATCAGCCTTGGGATTGTGTGAGTCGAGATCTGAGGATTTCCTGGGTAAGGTAGCGGAGAAAAAAGGTGGGGAGAAGACAGACGATCCCAAATTTCGTTGAAAGGTGCTCCGATACCAATCTGTGTTCAAATGATGCCGAATTGGGAAGGCGCTTCTTGCGAGAAGGTATGCCCTACTCTACTCTTTATAATCAAATTGTGCTGAAAAGGCTGGGGCACATCTGCCAGATGGTGGATTAGCGGGACTGAAAGCGAAGGGGTGACCGCTGTGGTCACCCCGGTTTTCATTGCCAGGCCAGTCAACAAAGAGCGACCTCCTGGGCAGCTAGGGACTGCTTGGTCTATAGACCGCGCAAGCTCCGAGTTATCTCCGGCTTTTGGCCTTGGATGAGGTGAAAGCGGCCTGCAATTGCTCGGCCGTGGCTTTCTCAGCGGCAGCCTGTTTCTTTTGATCCGCTTGTACTGCCGCCCAAGCTTGCTTCATGGATAGCCGGTTCCCGTCTCCACCTGAACCCGCTACAGCAAACGCAGCTGGCATCAAAAACGCCATGAGAGTTGACAAGAAAACTAGCTTTTTCATCATCCATCTCCTCCGGTGGAATTCCGCCCCCGGCTCACAGCCGTTGCGGGCAGTTTAAGACTTGATTTGTGGATCAGTGGCCGGCGGAAAAATACTTTTGATCAGGCATGGCTCATGATGAGAGTTTGACTCAACAGCTTCTATGGTAACCTTTTCCCGCCAGACACACAAAGTTATTCACTAGTAGCAATGGTCGTGCCAAATCGAGCAAGCAGGCTAGCGGAACAATTACCTGATATGCTGAGGTATTTTTTGGACAATAGCAGGACCCGTTGGCGCCTTTGAAACATCGTCATGTCAAAATTCTTGACAAGATGTCAAAAGATTCCGGCAAGGATCGTCAGCATGACGAGTAATTGCAGAGGCCGCGCGGCTCAGAAGACTTCGGAACGACATCCGAGGCGAAAAATTCCCCCAATAGTTCCCGCAAAAACGGGCCGCTTCTCTTCAGCCTTGAGCGCTCCGCGTCTTCCTGATGAGTTCACGGGCCTTGGTCAGGTGTTCCATGACCTTCTGGAGGTTTTCGTCGTTTCTTTCGTTAAGGTAGCTGATTATGGCATCACATGCCTGGTAGGTCTCTGTTATTGATTCCCGTATTACGGCATGAAAGGGGCCGTATTTGGGCGGGGGGATTATGGCGAACGTCTTCGAATCGAGGTTTCTGAAGTTCCCTCTTCATCGAGTCCATCTTCAGGTAGATCTCCTTGGGCACGATGGGCGCGTCGGCGTCGGAAGGGTCGTAATCGGCGATGTTCAGCGACGGGGCCCTGGTCATGAGCAGGGAGAGTTCCTCTAGCAAGGGCGCGGTCTCCCTCAGGGTACTCCCTGACTTCGGGACTGTCCAAAGCTTCGTGGGCCAAGGGAGATGGCAAGACCTCTTTCGCGGGCGGGGTTGCTTGCTCGACACCGGGATGGGCTCGCTCAGGTTTCTGCGGGTTCTTCAAGGGCCGGAGGCGTGAGCGCTGAAGGAACCGGCTCCCTCAATGCAGGTTCGGGCAAAAGCTCGGGGGTGGGAGCTGTCAGAGGCTGCGCGGGTTCCGCTGGGGCCAATATTTCCTTTGGTGCTTCAGGCTCTACGCCAGGGATTGTTTCCGGCTCACGGCGCGGATCAAGCGGTATCCCCTCCTTGGAGCCGGCATCATCTTGAGCCTTGATCGATTCGAGGGGCGTATTCTTCGAAGGCCTTTTCACGGGTTCCAGGTTCATCAGAGGTGGTATTACCGGCGCGGTCGTTTTTCCCAGACGCTCTTTTTTCGGTGCAGGGGCCTCCATAATATCTTCCGGTGCTGCCGGGGACTGTAACACGGGAGGGCGGTATTCTTTCTCCGGGGTCTCCTGGACCGGCCTCCGCTCCAGAGGCTTCTCTACCGCGGGTCTGCGATCCAAAGGTTCGAAAGGCAAGCTATTAACATCAGGCCCGTCCGGTAGCGCGGCGGGACCCTCCGCAGGCGGAGGAGGCCCTGCTTCCTCCACGGGAGGAAGTTCTTTCGCGGGGGCCGGGGTGACAGGGGGCACTTCTTTTGGCGGAGTCGGGGTAGAGGACGGAGCCGACTTGTCCCCTATGATCCGATTCATCCGGATTTCTGGTATGGGAACCAAGTACCCGCTGTTTCCAATAGGAGCAACGCTTTGACCTGGCGGAACGTCGCCTGCTCCAGAGGCTTGAGACTTACCTTCACTACCGGTTTGGGCTGCCGCCTCGAAGCAAAAGGACTGACCAAAGCAAGAAACAGCGATAAGTGCGGCAAAGACGAGCGCACGGGGAGTGCAGAGAGGTCGCAAGCGGAAAGTTATGAGCCAGCGGTAGATGGCGCGGATCCTCATGAGTTGTTACCTCTGACAATGAGGTCAGAAGATTGCATTACAATTTTAGACTGTTGTGCCGGATTCGTCAAGTTCTGTGATAATCTTGTGCAATTGTGCAGTAGAAGAGGGCCGGGGTTCCAAATTGTGAATTCGATCCAGAATTCCGTTGATAAAAGCTGAGGAATTGTCTGCGCCGTACTTCTTCCCGATCTCTACGGCCTCATTCAAGATGACTCTGCTGGGAATCTCCGGAAAATTGGTGATCTCTGCTATAGCCATTCTCAGGATATTGCGGTCGACACGGTTGATTCTGTGCAGCTTCCAATGATGGGACAATTGGGCTATCAACTCGTCTATTACTTTCAAGTCCCGGGATACGGCCAACACGAGGTCGCGAGCAAAGTCCTTCATGACCCGATGCATTTTGACGACTTCCTCCGGGTCGGATCCGAAATGCCCCTCCAAGAACTCCCACACCTCAGCCGGGTCCTGGTTCCTGGCGTCAGCAGCGAACAATACCTGAAGTACGAATTCACGAGTCTTGCGTCTGGAAGGCACTAGAAAATGAAGAGTTTCCGTAGAAAAATGTAAATATTGTCAGACCTTGAAGACCTGGTCTCAATTACATTTGCTTGAGAAGATTAGCCATCTCAATAGCGGACATGGCTGCTTCAGCACCTTTGTTACCTGCCTTGGAGCCCGCCCTCTCGATTGCCTGTTCGATCGTGTCCGTGGTCAACACGCCAAAGCTAACTGGAATAGAGGCTTGCAAAGCGGTCTGGGCCACGCCTTTGGCAACCTCGGCTGCGATATAGTCAAAGTGTGGGGTCGAGCCCCTGATAACGGCTCCCAGGGCTACTACGACGTCGTGCTGTCCCGAGCGAACCATTGCTGACACCGCCTGAGGAATTTCGAAGGCCCCTGGGACTCTCACAATTGTAATATCTCCCTCAGAAGCTCCGTGTCGCACCAGCGCGTCGATAGCGCCTGAAATCAACCTCGACACAATAAAATCGTTGAAGCGGCTTGCCACGAGAGCTGCCTTCAAGCCGCTGGCATCGAGGCCTCCTTCAATCTGTCTGGTCATGCAGCCTCCGATATTTCTTTCGACTGGGCGGGCTTATTGCCGCCTGTCCCTGCGCGCGCTGTCACGGCAGATTCTTGAGATCATAAAGGTGACCCATCTTGTCTTTCTTGGTCTTGAGATAGCGAAGGTTCGTGGCGCACGGCTCGACCACGATGGGTACCTGTTCCACTACCTCCAGGCCGTAACCCTCTAATCCCACTATTTTGGTGGGATTGTTGGTCATCAGGCGCATCTTGCGAACGCCGAGATCCGCCAGCATCTGGGCCCCTATGCCATAGTCTCTCAAGTCGGGTTTGAAGCCTAGTCTCAGGTTGGCTTCGACGGTGTCACACCCCTGGTCCTGAAGGGCGTATGCTTTTATTTTGTTAAGCAGACCGATGCCGCGGCCCTCCTGCTGCATGTACAGGATGACGCCTTTGCCGGCCTCTTCAACCATATGCATGGCTTTTTCCAACTGACTCCCACAGTCACACCGCTTGGAGCCGAAAACATCGCCGGTCAGGCACTCGGAATGAACCCGGACAAGAATTGCTTCGTCCGGATTGACTTCTCCCTTAACGAGGGCCACATGGTTATGCTTATCCACGTCGTTTTCGTACACGATGAGCCTGAAGTCCCCTCCGAAATCCGTGGGGAGCGTTGTCTCAGCGCCCCGTCTGACGAGCCTCTCGTTGTGCATGCGGTACTTGATGAGATCCTTGATGGTGCATATCTTGAGCCCGTGGCGCTCAGCCATAACCATCAGGTCAGGAAGCCTTGCCATCGTGCCGTCATCGTTCATCACTTCGCAGATCACCCCGGCAGGGGTGAAGCCCGCAAGTCGGGCCAGATCCACACTCCCTTCAGTCTGTCCTGCACGCACCAGAACACCGCCTCCCCGAGCCCTCAGAGGAAACACGTGGCCGGGTGAAATCAAGTCCTTTGGTGAGGCATCCTTGTCAACCGCGGTGATAATAGTTACAGCCCGATCGTGAGCTGAAATACCCGTCGTAACCCCTTTAGCCGCCTCGATGGAGATCGTGAATCCCGTTCCAAAAGGGGACTTGTTGTTATTCACCATCATGGGGAGATCTAAGGACTGGATCTTTTCCGGGGTCATGGATAGGCACAGCAAACCCCGGCCGTACTTTGTCATGAAGTTGATGGCCTCTGGAGTAACCTTCTCAGCGGCCATAGTGAGATCGCCTTCATTTTCGCGGTCTTCGTCATCAACTAGTATCACCATTCGGCCATGTTTAATTTCTTCAATGGCCTCTTCAATTTCGACCAGAACGCTCATTAAGCCGTCCTCCTTCAGATAAATCCGTGCTCTATAAGAGTTTGTTCGTCCACGCCGCCCTTTTTTCCACGCGCGGAAATGAACTTTTCAATATACTTTCCGATGAGGTCAAATTCCACGTTAACTGTATCATTGATCTTTTTTTCGGTCAACCCCGTCAACAGCGCAGTATGCGGGATGATCATCACCCAGAAGCGCTGGCCTTGCACTCGATTCACCGTCAGGCTCACCCCGTCAACAGCGACGCTCCCTTTCTCAATCAGATAGCGCTCCGAGTCCACGAGAAAGCCCATAAGGAACCCTACTCCGGTAGGCCGCTTCTCGACCATCTGCCCTACACAATCCACGTGGCCGGCCACCAGGTGCCCCCCGAGTCGTGAATCCAGCCGCATTGCCTTTTCAAGGTTGACTTCAGTACCGGCTTTCATATTGCCGAGAGTTGTTACCCGCAAGGTTTCCGGAGAGACATCCGCGGTGAACTCATAACGCGAGGATTCAATTGCCGTCGCAGTTAAACAGGCCCCATTGACGGAAATGGAGTCCCCTTCTTTCACATCCGATAAATCGAGTTCTGAAGCGATGCGAATTCTGACGAAGGCGCCTCTGGGCTCCATGCCTTTTATCTTCCCTCGCGCTTCAATTATACCAGTAAACATGCTTCGCTTCCTGAACTGACCTCGTGGAATCAGAGTGCCGCAGGGCAATACTGGTTCCCACGGATATCGGACATCGTTGTAAAATCAGCGAGCCATATTAGCAGCACACGCTGATCCAGCTGGAATATACAAGAAACTCGGGTTATTTCAATAGGTAGGGGCACGGTCGTGCGGTCCCCGGGATGCCCCTACAAATCCAGCGGCCCGCATGGCGCCTTTTTTTAACGACTTTATAATCACCTGTATTAATTTACACCTTCCTCGGTAACTGAGAAAGCTTTATCGCCCATCGGATCCTTCCAGGCGGTCAGCAGGTGCCTGTTACGAACCCTTCCCATAGATGCAAGCAGGTTGGATCGCACGTGAGGAACCTCCCCTTCGATCCTGGTTCAGCAGCCCCTTTACCCATTGCCGTCGAGAACCACTCATCCCCTGGTACGCGCAGGAACATCCCAGAATGGGAACTCCGAGATTTTGGGCACATTGGCGGGTCAAATCTTCCTTCACATAGACCAAGGGGCGAATAATGGTGTTCCGGCCATCGTCCGCGAGAAGGTGAGGGCTCATGCCTTTAATTGAGCCGTTAAAGAAGAGATTGAGCAATAGAGTCTCCACGAAGTCATCGAGATGATGCCCGAGTGCGATTTTATTCCAACCTTCCCTCGCTGCGTACGTATAGAGCATGCCCCGGCGCAGCCGCGAGCAGAAAGAGCATGGATTAGTGCCTTCCGTAAGGTTCTCATTCACCACTTTCACTATGTCACCCGGTATAATCCGGTGAGCTATTCCGTCGCGGTCAAGGCGTTCCGAAAGGTGGGCGCAATCGAACACTGTGTTCCCCGGATGGATTGTCACCGCGGCCACCTCGAATTTGATCGGGGCCTTGGTCTGCAGATGCTTAAGCGCATAGAGCAGTGACCAGGAGTCCTTGCCGCCCGACAAAGCCACAAGCACACGGTCGCCGTTTTCGATCAGCTTGAAATCGCCTATGGCCCTTCCCACCAGGCGTGTTATGCTCGTGAAGGCGCTATTCTTCATGGATCAGTTGTCCGAGCTGTCAATGGAAACCTTGACGGTGTCATGCGGTATTGATAGCAACAGTGCACCTATTCCCGGATTTCCCGAGATTATCATGCATTTATAAGCTGAATCGGCGATCATGTCCAGACGAGAGGGACGGGTAGTGGTAAGCATTCACTCGCGGGTGGAGACAGATTGTCATTGCGAGCGGAGCGAAGCAATCTTCAGTGGGATGGGCGTCCCGCCCGTCGTCATTCCCGCGGACGCGGGAAACCAGACTGGACCCCGGATCGGAGTCCGGGGTGACCCCGCGAAACGCGGGGCCATTCTTGCAAACCGGACAAACATTTTGGCAATTTCTACAGAAGCTGATGAGTAACGGGCTTGTGAATCCCCTGGCAAAATGTTATATTAAAATATAATAACGGAGGTCGCCATGTATACCACCAATTTGCGAAAGGTCGGCGGCTCGGTCATGCTGGCCGTTCCGCCTGCTCTGCTCGACATCCTGCGGCTGGGTCCTGGAGCCGAGGTCGGCATTGCGGTCGAGAGCGGGCGGTTGATCGTGGAGCCGCAGAAACGGCCTCGCCACACCCTGGATGAACTCCTCGCCCAATGCGACCCCAATGCCGCCCAGACCAAAGAAGAGCGCGAGTGGCTCAGTGATAAAGCGGTTGGCGACGAGTTGCTCTGATGAAGCGGGGTGAAATCTGGCTGGTTGGGCTTGATCCCTCGGCAGGACATGAGCAAAAAGGCCGCCGCCCGGTGCTGATCGTGTCGCCGGAGGCCTTCAACCGTGTGACCAAGGTGCCCGTGGTTCTCCCGATCACCACCGGCGGGAGTTTCGCGCGGACAGCCGGATTTGCTGTGCCTCTGACGGGTGCGGGAACCAAAACGGCGGGGGTCATCCGGTGCGACCAGCCTCGATCGCTGGATCTTGCCGCGCGCAACGCTAAGAGGCTGGAAAACCTTCCCGAAACCATCATGGACGAAGTGTTGGCAAGGCTGGCACCGATTCTTGAGTAAGATCCGGATGCGGTAACCCTGCGCGTCGCTGGGAACCACAGCCTAACGGGCTTTTCTATCTTAAAGCGTATACGTACCCGTCTTGGCTTGCAAAATAGATCACACCATCGGCTATGACAGGAGATGAGACCACTGGTGTTTCCGTCGGGAACCTCCATTGGTTCCGTCCTGTTTTGACATCGGCCGCATGGAGCCCCTGAACAGTTCCAAAATAAACTGTCTCACCCGCTATGGAAGGAGAAGAGGTTATCTCTTGATCTTCATATATCCACTTTACCTCACCGGCGAGCATATCCACTGCCGTTAAATGGGAAGTGCCGACCAGAATGATTTCATGATAAATTCCAGGGTCTGTTCGTATATTGGAATCCGCCTCGAACATCCATTTTAATTGTCCAAGCTTAACCTCAATAGCGTAGAACTGCTTGTCGTTATTACCGAAATATGCCACTCCATCTTCGACAGCAGCGGAAGTCCTGATAGGACTCGGCAAAAGCCAACCCTGCTGTGTTTGGAACCTCCATTTTTCTTGTCCGCCACTCTTATTCACGGCATATAATTGTCCGTTATTGTTTCCGAAATATATTACGCCCTCACAGATTGATGGTGACGATCCGATCGCCTTTCCCGAATTAAATCTCCACGACTGCTTTCCCGTCGAAATATCCAAACTGTACAGAAAACCGTTACTGCTCCCGAAATATATACTTTCGTCACAAATGGCAGGCGAGCCAAGGGCAGAGCCTTGCGTGTCAAATTTCCACCGCTGCTCTCCCGTGTTGATCTCAACAGCATATAAACTACCTGCGGCAGACCCAAAGTATACTAAACCGCGGTGGGCAACCGGGGAGGCTTGTACCTGATTATCCGCTCTGAATGCCCAATTCTCTCTCCCTGTTTCTTTCTCGACACAATAAACAAATTTGTCCAAGCTTCCGAAAATAACGTAGTCCGATGTTACCACGGGTGAGCCGGTCACTTGGTTACTCGCTTTAAATTTCCAGTTAAGGTCGGTCTGTCGATCCACTCCCCTCGTGCGGAAGACCCCCGTTCTTTGATAATCGCCTCTAAAAACTGACCATAGAGATTCATTTGACTCTAGTGGAAGGGGAGCGCCTGCCTGTGCCCCAGCACCTATAATTCGCAAGTTGCTTACAATGGAGTATGCTCTGTCAACCTTGTGGAGATTGTCTTCTGCGTCAGCGACATATTCTGGCGCCGCACCCGCCAGTTTCAGTTTTTCAGGTTGATACTTATCAAGTAATTCCTCGTACTTTTGCTTTACAATTTGATCGGAATCATTCTTTCCACATCCTAAAATCTCATAGGACCTTTCAAGCTCGCTCTCTGTCACGGCAAACTGTTCCTTCAACGACAAATACTCCTTCTCCGTGAATCCATATATGTCTGCCGCCTTACGGATAAGGTCTTCCTCGGCTAGGCCAAAACTCCCATCACAACATGCAACGCTGAACAACAAATTTAGCATTTCCTTGTGCCATACCCGGCGGTGCTGGCATTTGTCATAAAAATCTTTTGCGACTTGTTCAAAGCTATCCTCTGAGTTCAAAGCATCGTCGATAATTCTCTCATACTCTCCCCTCTGCTTCACATCCATTCCTTCTGCGTCCAAGGCTCGCTGCAAGCGATCTCGCTCCTCTTTTGACACAGTGCCGTCTGCCTTGATGATCTTGGCTGAGAGCGAGATGGCTGTGCGAAGAAACAGGCCACGAAGTTGTTCTTCAGCTCCAAAAATGACACCGCCCAAGGCTCCTCCCGCCATTCTGCCGATCTTTCCCGCCACACCTTCTAACGTCCCAGCGACGGGGCCAGGAATAGCTTTGGCTGCTAATCTGCCCAAGGACTCGAAAGCATCTTCAACGTCCTTCCTGGATACCTTATCCAATATTTTCATGTCCCAGCCCCCTTGCTGGTGTAACTTCTTTTCTGTCTTGGGAAGCTGCACCCTTTATAATGCTACAGGATAGTCCCGGTTGCATTAGAATCGGATCAGTCGGCGTCTCAGACGCAAAAAAAAGATGGGTCTCATTCCTTTGCCTTGTTCTTCTGTTCTTTTTGGAGTATCTTTTCCTCCAGTTTACGCTTCTTTTCTTCTTCTTTCTGCTGCTTGGCGAGTTCCTTTTCCTGCTGTTTGCGTTGTTTTTCGACTTGCTGTTTCTCTTGTTTTTGTTTCTTTTCCAGTGCCGCTTTCTCTTTTTCCTGCTGTTTTTGATGCTTGATTTCGAGCTTTTTCTGCTCCATATCCTGCCCTAGTTGTTTCAAATCCTGCTCTTTCTCTTGTATTTCTTGTTTGATTTGCTTAGCTTCAAGCTTCATTTGTTTCGCTTCTTGCTTGACCTGTTTAGCTCCGATCTTTTTTTGCTCGGTCTCCCGCTTTTTTTTGTCCAATTCGAGCCGCTTCTGCTTGATCTCAAGCTTCTTCAGTTCCATTTGCCGCTTGAGCTGATCCAACTCCTGTTTGGTGTTGTCCGCTCCCTCCCCAGAGAAACACACACCGGAGCCAGCAAGAATGAACACTAGAAGCGGTTGCAAAACCGCCGATCAGTTATAAGCGCGCGAAATCGCGCATGATTTAAATCCTTGTTTTTATGAAATAATATGTATATTTAGCTCGCCGGAGGTAAGTCCGGTGAGCAAACGCGTCGTGTACCTGACCGATGAGCAGTGGAAGAAGATCGAACCCCTCATTCCCAAGCCTCCTCCTCGACCGAAAGGAGGTCGCCCCAGAAAGGATAATCGCTTGGTCTTCGAGGGAATCCTCTGGATACTCAAGACGGGAGCCCGGTGGAAAGATCTTCCTGACAAGTACCCGCACCCTTCAACCTGCTGGCGTCGCCTGAAGGAATGGTACGAGGCCGAAGTCCTCAAAGATATGTGGAGGGCCTTTCTCTCCGAATTGGATGCCAACGGGGGACTCGACTGGGAAGAGTCATTCATCGATGCGAGCTTCTTCCCAGCAAAAAAAGGGGTCCAGCGGTCGGAAAGACCAAGAGGGGAAAGGGAACAAAGTGCATGGTGGTGGTCGATGGCAAGGGTATTCCTCTGGGAAGCCATACCGACTCTGCTTCGCCAGCAGAGGTCAGGCTCGCCGAAAAGACACTCCAGCAAATCAAAGTCCCTAAAAAGGGGCCAGGGAGGCCAAGGACCCGCCCCAAGAGAGTAATCGGAGACAAGGCGTACGACAGTGACCCTTTGCGCAAGCGCTTGAGAAAACGAGGTATCAACTTGCTCTCCCCTCATCGACGCAATCATAGGAATGTCAACAGACAAGATGACCGCCTTTGGGATCGATACAGGAGACGATATACAGTTGAGAGAACTTTCAGTTGGTTCGGAAACTTTCGACGGATAGTCGTCCGATACGAGCACCAGGTCTGCATGTACGAGGCTTTCATCCAGATCGCCTGTATCATGATTGTCATAAAACGTTTATGAGGTTTTGCAACCAGCTCTAGTACCAAAATCCCAACAAGCCTTCCCACCTTCATCCTACTTTCTCAGCTCGTCTGACCGATGAGCATGTGCAAAAACAAAGCCGCTCTTCGGGGGTCATCCATCATATAAAACCGGCCCCCGTACCCGCCCTCGTTCATTATCTGAATGGCGTCACTGAAGAGTTCCAGGTTATTGATCTGATCGAGTTTTATGCTGTAATTGACCTTTGTTCCAGAGAGGACTACCCGTTTGTTTGTGACAACGAAGTTGCCCGTTCCCACAGTAGCCAATACCTCCCGCGATACCTTCTGTGGCACGCTGCCGCCGAGATAGATAGGAAGGTCTCCGATCTTGACTCGTGTACCGGTATATCCTCGATAGGTTGTGGTTTCGGTCTTGAGCTGCCGTACTTCAACGGGACAGGCATGGTGCGCAACCTCACCGGTCTTTAGATTGACAGGTGGATTTGAAATGACCGGTAATTTTCCCGAAGAGCATTCATCGTAGAGATGGGCAAGTTCTTCGTCAGTGCTGTCTACAGGGGGGCCAGGATTTGCTTCTTTGTCAGAGGCTTCCGACAGCAGCCGACTAAACAGCCACCTCGTAAACCACACAGTGATGGCTCCAATTATAATAGTTCCAAGACCATTGCCTATATCGCCTGTTGAAACCATCACGATGCCAGCGATAACACAAACGCCCCCAGCCACGGACCAAAAAAATTTGTTGAAGACGTTAATCTTTCTGATTATGCTGGACATTGATTGCCCCATTCTCACCTGAATTGTTGGAAAATATTAAACAGGCGTCCGAAACCAGCGCCAAGACCTGTAAAGCCCCAGTGAAGGAATCCCGATAACGACAAGGCCAGTCACCGCCGCAAGTGAGAATATCACCCACTTGGGAAGAAGCGATAAGAGCTTCTTAATCATATAATTAGCGTAAGATGGCAGCATTTTAGCTGCTTCCGATAGCCGACCCTCATGCCAGCTCCTGACTCCACGGACAGAAAACTTGCTAATGGTGAGATACTTGATGAATTTGTCGGGTCCGACTCTTTCCAATATGGATAAGCCTTTAGGGCCGTGCATAATTGCAGAGTCTAAGGCGGTAGTAATATTTTTGCTGTGTCCATATTTCTTGAACATTTCCAGTGAGTGCTCTCCACCTAACTCAAGAAATTTAGCCGTCTTTTTACCGTAAACAGCAGTGGCTTTTGCCATGTGTTCCAAATCGTCGACATGTGCGCAGCGCGACAATATGGTCATTGCATCCTTAACTCTTACTCCGGGAGTTTTCGATAACTTGTAAACCGACTCTGCTATTGGCTTGAAGTGCTTTAAGTTCTTGGTTTCTGTGGTCTTACTCAAAACCTTTACAAGCGACGTTTTGAGGGACTTAGAAAGTTTCCCCATTTTGTTGCCAAGTTTAAGGACTACCACTGAAGACTTGCTTGCGACGGCACCTCCGCTAACTGGCGGTACGGGCATGGTCACCACGGTCGCTCCCCACAACAAGACACCGACCCCAGCGAGAGCAGTCGTAAAATCATCAGTGTCTTCTTTGTAGTAATATTTGTTGACAAGTCCCCACGTGAGATCACGCACATCTCCTATCAGCAAAAAGTCAGTTACGGTAGCAGTGAGAGTTGCTTCCGGGCAAACTCCTTTACCGATGATAATGCCCTTGCCACCCTCGGTGGCGCGGAAGAGCCAAGACTTCCTCTTCTTTTTCAGAGTCTGGTACAGAGCTGATGCCTCCGGGTTGTTCTGCACATAGTCGTATTCCATGAAATGCTCCAGGTAATCTAAAGCCTGGCACAACTCTCCCGCCGCTTCCAATTCTTTGGCTCGGGGAATTGGGTCTACGCGTTGTAGCGATTGGATTTCTTTCACCACTTTCAATTCGCCGGGATCGATGATAGCCGACACAGACACTATAAAGAGAATCACCGCCACCATATAAGCTAGGAGTTTTAATAAAAACTTCCCGGTCAACACTGAGATGACTATGCCTCCTAAAGCCACCGGGATTGCTTTGAGTTTCACTAGGATCCCCAGCGCTGGTTTTGGGAATGGCTGTCCTTCTTGGCCTTCTCCCTCTTGGGGCGTGAGTTGGCGGGAAGTTTGTTGTTTCCTCCAGAGGTGGTAGAGTCCTAACCCTACCCCAGCTACAAACCACAAGATCAAAGATGTCGTTCCCAGGAGCCACGCCAAGGCAATTGCAAGTACGGCAACGACCGCTTTCTGCCATAAGGATAAGATGGACGTCATCCTGAGTCCGTAGATGCCGAGAGGGGTCAGGAAGAGGAGGAGTAGGACAAGGTTACCTTTGTTCTCGTACCAGAGGCGCTGGGACGTTTGCGGCATGGGTTCGGTAGGCTCACTTCCTTCTGTCGATCCGGAAGTCTCGGCCGGGGCCGCCGTTTGTTGTTCAGGCATATGCTCCACGACTTGATCCTTGAGTTCCTCCTTGATTTCGACGGACTGCCCAGCCACTCGGTGACTGTACTCGGCTCTGCTCAGGAGATTGGCTTTCAGCAATTTATCCAAAAGGCTCTGTAAGCCTTTTGCTGAAATCTCGTATTTTTTCATTATCTCATCGTCTGACATCCCCGCTTTGATGTCGTCCACAGCTTCTTTCGCTGAAATCTTCTTCTGAGCCACGTGAACACCTCTTCAAACACAAACATTAAGGAAGAACACTAATGCTGAGTTAGAATGTTATTTTGACTTGTACAGCAGCTTTCCTGTCGGAGAGCGAACCTCTGTCGTGCCGTTCTTAGTCTTCGACTTCGTAACCAACTTGCCGGATGGTTCGCGAGTCTCCGTTACAGTGCCTCTCGTGTAAGTCTTGTACAGTAGTTTACCCGAGGCGTCCCGCACCTCTCCCTTGATCGGCTGAGACTCACCGAACGCCGCCGAGACGAGAAACGTTAAAACAACCGCCACCAACAGAATGATCTTTTGCATTTTGCCCTCCCACCCCTACCTCGGACCATAGGACCCTGATTCAGTGCAGAATTCATGCCATATTGATTGCAAGCGCATTCTTGACTGGAATAGCGGCGCAGTGGGTGAATCAGCGCAAAGCCATGCTGGGCGTCAAAAAAGCGAAAAAAAGGGCGAACTGACCCATAAAATGACATTACCAAGGATTGGTCTGGGCTTTCTCCAGGGTCGATGTGACCCGTATGGGCCATCTTGACTCCGTGAAATCTGAACCCTTCAGCGATATCTGCCGAGGTTACTTTCCTTAGACGTCCGAAATTGTTTTTCTTAAAGCAGATAATCGCCTGATACCCGAAAGTCCAGAACGAACTGGCGCGCAGATTGAACCACATCGTAGGAACATACTCCCGCCATTGAAAAAACGTTGTCTCCCGCTTCGGCCACTGTTCCACATAATTGAGATTGAAATCTGTTATTCATGCCGAGTCGTATCCACATAGTCACGTCTGGATAACGGGAAATAGGACGACTGGGCTCAAAACCGTGGAATTGAGTCCACAATGTTGTAGAACCAATTCCACTTGATCCCATCGACAATGTCGATCTCCATCCTTTGTGGATGTCAGTCCTGACGATACGGGCTGTCCAATGGGACCCCAGGTTCAGGACTCTCCAACGGTCGGTGGATCGGAAAGAATGCTTCCGAAATGTTCCTGCTAAAAAAAAATAAGGGATGAGTCCGGTTCATGGACACAGCCAGAGGACTACTTTACGAAGCATTGGAACTTTCGCTTCACTCACAGCCTCTGTCCCCAATGTGTGAAGATTCTCCGTCCACAGCATAGGTAATAGCAGAACCACCTTATAGTCAGTAGTTTCAGCGGGGATTTGATGGCAGCTTGCAAGTGCCCATCGTGGCAAATTTCATCGCGAACGGTTGGGAAATAACAGTAAAAGGTCTATAATAGCTCTGACCTTGAATCCCGCGATTTCTGGAGAGAAGATTTGATTTTTCTGAACAATGTCTCAAAGTTTTTCAACGGTAAGCCCCTATTCCAGGAAGTAAACATAAGCGTCCAGCGGGGCGACCGCATAGGGATAGTCGGCCCGAACGGCGCGGGCAAGTCAACAATTCTGGGGATGATGGAAGGCGCTCTGACGCCGGATGACGGAGAGGTCTCCATTGAAAAAAGGATCCGGATGGGAGTGCTCCATCAGGAGCTTATACAGGGCAATGACGGCCCGATCCTGCAAGAGGTTATGAAGATCTCGGAAGATCTCCAAGATGTGCGGGAACGCCTTCGGGATTTGGAAAAGGAGATGGCGCTCCTTTCCGAACATAGCGCTCACGCGGAATCCCTCATTGATGAGCAAGGCAGTCTTCTGCTGGAGTTCGAGCGCTATGACGGCTACACATTGGAGGCCCGCGCATTGAAAGTTCTGCAGGGGCTCGGATTCCAACCCGGGGATGCGCAACGGCGCTGGAGCGAGTTTTCCGGCGGCTGGCGCATGAGAGTGGCCCTTGCCAAGATTCTTCTTGCAGAGCCCGATGTGCTCCTGCTGGACGAGCCTACCAACCACTTGGACTTGGAGAGTCTACTCTGGGTCGAGGAATATCTCACAGGCTTCAGTGGAGCCCTGGTCCTGGTTTCTCACGATCGCGCCTTCTTAAACAGATTGGTCAACAAGATAATGGAGGTGGACCGCGGGAAGGTCTCCGTTTATTCGGGCAACTATGATACCTACGAAACAACAAGGCAGATGCAGGACCAGATCCTCATCGCCTCGCACAAAAACCAGCAAGAGAAGATCAAACGCATACAGAAGTTCATCAACCAAAACAGGGTCAAGGCCAGGACTGCCAGCCGCGTTCAGAGCCGAGTTAAGATGCTGGACAAAATGGAAAGAGTTGAGCTTCCTCCCAGGCCCAAGACCCTTAAGTTCACGTTTCCTCAGCCGCCTTCTTCCGGCAAACGGGCCCTGGAAATAACGGGCCTTGTCAAGCGATTCGGCCAGAATACTGTGTACAACGGCTTCTCGCTCAACGTAGATCGAGGAGACCGCATCGGACTGGTCGGCCCCAACGGAGCAGGTAAATCCACTTTGATGAAGATTATTGCCGGCCTTTTGCCTGTACGAAGGGGGAAACGTGAAGTACGGGCATATGGTTAAGCCGGGCTACTTTGCACAACACCAGTCCGAGAGCCTGAACTCGGAGAGGTCTATCCTCCAGGAGGCGGGTTCTGCCTCTCCCGGTATCATGGAACAGGAGGTTCGCAACCTTCTCGGGGCGTTCCTCTTTTCCGGGGATGACGTGCAGAAAAAGGTGAAAGTGCTATCCGGAGGTGAAAAGAGCAGATTGGCTTTGACCAAGATACTGCTCTCACCCCCGAACTTGCTCTTAATGGATGAGCCGACCAACCATCTGGACATCCCGTCGTGTGAAATCCTTGAGGAGGGTCTGAAAAAGTACCGAGGGGACCCTTATCCTCATCACCCATGACCGCCGGCTCATGAATTCAATTTGCACAGGTATCCTCGAGGTCGAGAAAGGGAGCGCGGAGTATTACTTAGGGAACTATGAGGATTACCAGTACAAGAAAGGGCTTGAGTTGCAGGCCGAGCTGGAAGCCCCGGCTTTAGAGGTTGTACCAACTATTAAGGAGAGCGAGTCATCTCCACCGACAGAATCCCGGAAGGAACGTAAACGTCGCGAAGCTCAGAGCCGGATCGCTCTGTTTAAGAGACAGGCCCCGATAAGAGATGAAATTCAGAAGATCGAACGCGATCTGGAAGCCAAAGAGTCCCGCAAGAAGGAAATAGAGAGTCAATTGGCGGAGCCGGCTAATTACGACAAAAAAGAATTGATTGTTCCTCTTTTGGAAGAAGGTCCTCTCCTGGACAGGGAGATCCGGGAACTGGAATCACAGTGGGAAGACTTGCACGCGAAATTAGAAGAAATTGAGCAAAGCGTGCTGACTGGATGAATAGCCTATTTCAGTCTGCTTCTCAGTTCGCTCCACATAGGTGCTAACACAAGGCTGTACCGGAATCCGAAACTGCCCTTCTTTGTCATTCCCGCGCACGCGGGAATCCAGAGTCCCTGAACGAACGACGACGGCAAACCCTTTTCTGTCTTTCCCATACTGGATTCCCGCGTGCGCGGGAATGACGGAGTGTGGGACAAAAAACCCGGCAATCGATAAAATGCTCAGTCCCGAAACGACGCCATCACGTCTTGTGGTAATAGATGCTGATGGAGTGCTTTGCCTCGCCAACGTGCTGGAACACGCCGTCGAATGCCGCCTGGACCTCTTCCAGATTGGGACGCCTTAAAGGATCCAAGTCCATCATGCTCTCTACTGTGGCTGCAATGTGCTCAAGAGTTGTATGCTTTTTCAGCAACGGATTGAGCTGAGTTAATTTGGGGCGAGGTTCACGCTCGATCCTGAGTATTTGTTTGATAAGATCCTGGCGGTTGGCGGTCTTTGGAAACACCATGGGCAGCTTGCCGGTCAACAGCACTGTAAAGATTGCGCCCACGCTGTAAAGGTCGGACTGAAAGACGCTCTTACCTCTCGCCTGCTCTGGCGCCATATAGGCGAATGTCCCTACAACCTTCCCCTTGAAAAGGTCTTCAATGGCCCCCTGCCCTACTGCCAGTGCCACTCCGAAATCGATCACCTTTATACGGTTGAGCCGTTCGTTCTCATCGACCATATATAGGATATTGTCCGTCTTAAGATCCCTGTGCACTACGCCTTTGGCACGGAGCACTCTCAGACATTCCAAGAGTTGATTAATAATAATTTCCAGTGTGGCCAGGTTCAATCTGCTTTCCGTGGAGAACGGCGGTTTGTACTTTTCCTGCCAGTTTCTCTCAACGAGCTGTGTAACATTGTCATTTGGATGGTAGCCATTAATAAGAAGCTTTTCGTCGTTCTGTTCCACCAGCCCATGATACTCAACAATATAGGGATGCTGTTCCGGTGACTGCACCCTGGCGTGCATCGCCGCCTCATAAGTTAGGAGCTTCACGGGGTCTCCGAGGGAGCGGGAGATATGAGCCTTGACCTTTTTGAGCGCCACGATCTGATTTCGGAAAATTCCTATGCTCACCTTTCCCATTGCGCCTGAAGAGATGTCACCCAAGACCTTGACTTTCTTTCCTTTGACCCTGTCGGGATTGTCAAGCGAATCCATTACCAACTTGAGCAACCCGGCCATCTCTTCCCTTGTCTTCGAGCTGAAGCAGCGACCGCTCTCCTTTAGATCCTCCTCCGCCCTTTTCTCCATAGCGGAGCGATCCAGCACGGGCTTGTACAAGCGGATCGCCAGCGCTCCTCGGGGGTCCCTATAGCGATGCTCCCCGTGGTAATCTCCGAAAGCCGTGTAATATAACGTCAAGAGAAAATTCCAGGCCAGTTGGCCGTGCGGTCTCGCGCTGTACAGTCCGCGGAGCTCCGTCGTCCTCTTCAGAAGATTCGCTCCCCGTCTGTTTTTGCTTTTCATGAATCTTATGTGGCGCTCAAGTTCCCGCGGATCGTCGAACCCCATGTAATCGGCCGGCATTTCAAAATAATTTGAGAAGTCCACGAGGCACAGCGCGGACAGATGGTTGGAAAGCCCTTGGAGAGTGTCAAGGTCTCGTTCGGTAGTGATCAAATAATCCAGGAGCTTGTCGTTGAGGAATTCGGTAAGAAGATCCTTGTAATATCCGGAGGCAATCCGATTCACCGCGTAACCGCAACGAAACAAAAACCACGCCAGTTGTGTCAGATCTTCTTCTATCTCTTTCCTGGAATTCTTGGTGAAGAGAAAGAACGACTTTGCGGGCTCATAGTCGACCATGAGATGATGAAGCTCAAGAACGGCCCTTCGTACGAGGTCCGCAACTCGGCTAAGACTGGTTTCCTGAGACTCGTCCTCCTGATGCACTAAGAACCAGGGGATTAGCGCCGTAGTTTCTTCGTCCTTTGGGGCGTAGCGTTTCCTATATTTCTCATTTAATTGATTGAGTTTTCGCCGGATGGCCTGAACTTCGTGTGGAGATGGTCTAAGCTTGGTTGCGGCATCGAGCCACTTGACCGCATATATGAAGACCTTTTGGTCACCTTCGATTTCCTGGATCTCATTGCGGCTGTCAATAAGTACGGTCTGGTTGGAAAACTGTTGGGCCTCCCTGATAATGTGGAAAAGCACCTCTTGATATGTGACTTCGTCTCGTTCCAAACGGGGGAGCAGATCTCGTATGATCAGAAGAAGATAAGGAGCTGTCTTTTTGAGGATTTTTCCGATCTGCCCGAGAGGATCGACTTCTCCCTTCTTGGCCAATTCCGCCAATTCAGCGTAATGCTGGATGACTCCATACAGATCTTCTCTAAGGGAATGAGCGTCGTTTTCCATAAATCAGGGCATCCAGGGAATAACTTGCAGCGCTCCGCTGGGGGACGCGGCGTCTGTAGAGTAAGCGACCTTCGGCTCGACGCTCGCGATGGACTGAAGTTCCAGTTCTTGCAGACCTCAGCGATTTCTGCGCTTGGTGGGCAGCTTGATCAGTTTCTTGAAATCCGGTGTTCTTTTGAGCGGTTGGAGCGCCTTATCGGACAGGGCGCGTTTTATCACCGCTTCGCCGCCGGCCTTTACGGCCAGGTCCAGAATATCCAGGGCTTGTTTCGGGTGTCCAGTCTTAGCATAGACAATTGCTGCATTATAATGGAGCCATTCCGGCTCAAACGGCTCATTCTGGCTCAAAGCCTGCCGGTAGTATTTCAGCGCGGCCTCGTAGTCTCCCATCTCCATATTCAAATAGACCAGTCGGCTGATAGTGTATGGCATCAGACGCGGGGTTCGCTGGAGAAGTCTATGTATTTTCACAGTCTTGCGTGTATTTCCCAGGACCCAGTGGGCAACAGCGAGATCGGCAAGCGCAAACTGATCCGCAGGGTCCTTTTTCAGCCCTTTGGCGTAGTATTTTATGGCGTACAGAGGTTCGCGTCTCTTGTACAGAAAGTAGTATCCGAGATGGAAGTCGACCTGGGCATCGTCCGGATCATTCTCAAATGCTTGCCGGAACGACTTTAGAGCGTCTTCTTCGCGTTCCAACTCCAGGTAGAGATGCCCTAGCTCGGTGAGGAATTGGCTGTCCACCGGATTGATTTCAACGGCCCGGCGCAGGTAATAGAGAGCCCGGCTGTAATCCGATTCGTCAAAATAGATCAAACCGATGTTGAAATAAGGATCACCGTTTCCTTCGTCGAGACCAATGGATGCGAGAAAATCGGCCTTTGCCTCATCGGTCTTTCCCATTTTCCACCAGATGAGCCCCCGGTTGTTGAACAGATAGGCGCTGCCGGTTCCACTCATCCGTATCGCCGCGTCAATAAGCTGTCTGGCCTCGTCCAGGCACTCCTCGTCATATTTTGCAAGCGCCTTCTCATTCAAGGCCCTGACGATCCTTTCCCGTTCCCATTCCTTGGCGCGGGAATAAACGAGATTGCCTGACCTGAGTTGGTTCAATTCTCGCACCCGAAGTACCACGGAGTAATCCCGGACCTCCATGACATCCTCCGAGCAAGCGAGTTCCACCACGAACAGCGGCGGCTTGCCCTCTCCCGCGACATAGTTCAAGTAATGATAGAACCTTCTCTCATCGGGCTCCTCGTGTTCCCAAATCTCATCAGGATTTTCTAGCGTGAAATTAACCCAGGCGAGAAAGTCTGCCTTCTTGAGCCGCAGGCCACCAGCAAGCATTTCAGGAAACGCCCCAAGAATGGCGCTCTCAGCAGGGAACGGGGGGAGAAAAGGAGTGGTAAGGATAAGAGGATCTTCGTCCCACTGAAAAGTATCCTCCAATTCCCTTGTCGCCATCCATAACCTCGTCACATTAGATTCGATACGTCCGGGGCAGCCTTCATTTCCGGTCGACCGTCTGAAGCCAAGCAGGCTCAACTCGACCGGAAACGATCCGAACCCAGCCGCTGAACCATGAATTCCAATATGAATTCGCTTATTCTGGTCCGTTTCGAAAAATCGGATCGCTTTTGTCTATTCTCTATGTGTTGAAAATACCACGAAGCTGTCGAGAGGTCAATCTGCTGAGATGCCGGAGAGTCTGGTTTTCCCAATGATCCGATCTCACAGAATTGTGTACCGCCTTATTCGGCGGGGGGCGTACAACGGAATCTCAACCAATCGTACCAGAGCACGACTATGCCTGCAGCCACTACCGCTGCGGTTTCTGCCCGCAATATGCTGCGGCTTAGGCTGACCGGTTCGAAGCCGACATCGATGGCTTTCTTTATTTCCGAGGTATCCAGCCCCCCTTCAGGACCGGCCAATATGACCACCTTTTGAGGTGCACGCTCCTCAAGAGTTGCTAGAATGGGCACAGCCTCAGGCCCGGTGGCAAGAAGCAGCCTCACCTCTTCCCGGCCCGCCCATTCAATGAACTGGTCGAAAGTCATGGGAATCTCAATTTCCGGTAAGACGCGGCGTCGCGACTGAGCCAATGCCGAAGCCACGATAGCTTCCCACCGCTGTTTCTTTTCCGGAGGCCGACGATTGGTGCGGAGGCTCAGGATCGGAACAAAACGTGAGACGCCGAGTTCGGTCCCGTGCCTTAGGATCTCCTGGACCGGACCTGGACGGACGGTTGAAAATCCCAACGTAATTTCTATCCCTTCCGGCTTTACAGGCGATCTCGACTCGATCACCGTTCCCTGAACAGCACCCCGGTTGCAGGACGTTAGTCGGATGAGGTAGTCCCGCGTGCCGTCGCAAATCTCTACATTGTCCCCTGGCCTTAGGCGGAGGACCTTGCAAAGATAACGCGCATCGTTTCCGGAAAAAGAAACTGTGTCCCCCAAAAGTTCTTCCGGAGAGATAAATATTCTTGGACACTTCATCTTATTGCCAAACCGCCGGCCCTATCCACCGGACTTTACCGGCCGAACCGCGTCTTGAGATAGAGTTCGATTCGGTCCAGGCCGATGTTGATATTCTCAATAGAATTGGTATAAGAAAATCGGATAAACCCTTCGGCATTGCTGCCGAAATCAATCCCTGGTGCAACGCCGACCCCGGCTTCTTCAAGAATATCAAAAGCAAACTTGTAAGAATCAGAAGAAAATCGCCTCGCGTCCGCAAGCACATAAAATGCCGCGGTGGGGTCAATCTTTATTCCGAAGCCGATCTCCTTGAGCCTCGAAATCATCGCCATCCGCCGCTGATTAAAAATCTCCTTCATCTTGCGCACATGGTCTGCCGAGTTGGTAAGAGCCTCTAACCCTGCCCACTGGACAAAATCCGCTGGGCTGATGAAAAAGTTTTGGATCATTTTCTGGATAGGCCGGAGATGGTTCGGAAGAGCAATCAAATAACCCAGTCTCCACCCGGTCATCGCGTATAGCTTCGAGAAGCCGTTCACAACGAATGCGTTCCTGGTGAACTCCAGGATCGAATTCTCCCGGCCCTCGTACACTAGACCGTGATATATTTCATCGGATATGATGGGAAGGCCTAATCTGGCGAGCCGTTTCATCCTTTCGGGTTCCATGACGGTCCCCGTGGGATTGGAGGGCGAATTAATCAGGATCGCGCGCGTCTTGTCTGTGATGGCTTTCTCCACGTCGTCGGGATTCATCTGAAAACCATCTTCAGCAGGCGCGGGCACGAACACCGGCACCCCTTCCAAAAAACGTATGAAATTTGGATAGCAGGCATAGTGGGGATCAGAGAGGATAATCTCGCTGCCAGCATCCAAGAGTGCGGAAAGCACCAGGAATATGGCGGGTGATGAGCCGGAGGTTATTACAACGTCCCGTGGCTCCACTTCAACGCCGTATGTTTGCAAATGGTAGCTGGCTATGGCGCGCCGCAATTCGGGTATTCCAATGCTGGGCGTGTAGTGGGTTTTCCCGGCGCGCATGGCATCGAGGCCTGCTTGGATGATGTTGTCTGCTGTGTCGAAATCAGGCTCGCCCACTTCCAGGTGAATGACGTCCTCGCCGTTCGCGGCCATTTCCATGGCCCGTTCGAGCACATCCATGACCAGGAAAGGCGGGATCTGTTCGGATTTTTGGGAAATCGGAATGTTCTGAGATTCCATAAGGGGACTCCGTCTGGTCTTCAGTACGCAAACCTAAACTATTATAGTTAAAACCAGGTTGTTGCTTCAAACTTATTCATTGATTTTCTTGCCCTTTACTGCTAACATGGCGCAACTCTAAGAAAATTCTTTGTTTTCAAGGCATGGGTTTTGTTTATGCATGGCTCGACGACTCAAACCCGACTGAAACGACTTCAAAACATCAGGCTCGGCGGCCGGCTGCTCCTTCTGGTCTTTCTTGGGGCGGTCCTTTTTCCTGCAGAAGCTGCCTGTGAAACGCTGGGGATAAAGGACCCAAAGGGCAATTTTGTACCCAAGGTGACGGTCACAGTCGGCAATAAAGAAGTTGAGATAAAGAAAACCGATCCGCAAGCGTCGTTCACCTCAATTTCTCTGACCCTCAAGAATCACAAACTCATTCAAAACGTCACACTTCTGGATATACAGTGGGTGAATGCCAACAATGAGCCCGGGAAGCCTCTTCCCTTCGCGGGCCCTCTGTACAACCGAGGCACAAAAGTTTTCCAGGCCCCGATGACCAAGTCCTTAAGTCTGAAACTCTTGGACAAGACTAAGGTGAACCTGTTCGCAGGAAAGAGCGTTGCCGACCTGTTCGCGATAAGTGTCGGCGACCAGCCGTTGATCTCTTCGGATGCGGTCCCCGAAAAAGAGCGGACAGTGCAGCTCGGGACCGGGCGAGACGTGTCGATCAATGTGGACAAGGCTTCCATCACATTCGATGAGAACAATCTTATGAAGGGTGAATGGCTCAACGTGGACATTCGTTCCGGAAGTGATCAGGTAATCGGGGTGGAGCTTCCGGAAAAAGAGCTCGTTTATTCCCAAATAGTAAGAAAGCCCGAGCAGAAGCCGATCCCACGTGAAGACTGGAATCGATTCAATCTCGCGTCCGATTCCGGCATCGGCATCCTACTGTTTCCAGAGCCTAACCCTGCGCAACTGTCTCAACTTGATGGTAAAGATATTATCATCAAGGTCTTCCAGGGAAATAAGATCCGGGAAACGAGAAAGATACCAATTCGGACGGCCCCTGATCTTAGGGCTCCAGGAAAAGAATCCGGCCAGCGCGGAGAATCCATCCGAGGTGAGGAGACCAGCGGGCCGAGCAAGTCTGAAGTCGGGCCACCACGAAAAGCGGAGGCTGTTGAAGCTTCCGCGCCCCCTGCGCGGCGGGAGGCCGCGAGCCCGGCAGATACCGCTCAGACGAATCGGCAGTGGGGGGGGCTCTGGCTGTGGATTATCCAGATTTTCAACCTCGTTCTTTTAGCAGCACTTGCAGTCTACGCGATTTTCTTTATGCTTCCCAAAATCCAGGTTCTCGAGGACCGATTGGCCAAGAACGAGATGTTCATACATGGGAGCCGAGAGGCCATTCGAGAAGAACTGGAACAGATCAAAGCAGAAATCCTGCGGCAATGTCAAAAGGATCCTACTCAAGAATAAACGCGTAATTACTCGATGGCCATTAATCATCTTATGACCGTCACGTGCGCCGTTTTACATTGAGTCCAATTGGAGACGCAGGATTGTGGACAAGAAGGGAGTCCTCCGGCTAGAATTCTGACGTTCCGAACCCGGAATAATCCACCGTCGCCTTTAAATTTAGGAGGCATTTGATGATCGGAATCCTTCCGAAACGTTTTTTTCTTACGTCCGGCAGCGGGGAGGCTTCTACCGAGCTGAACGCTTTTGATGCGGCGCTTCTCGACGCAAAGATAGGGGACACGAACCTCGTAAAGTTGAGCAGCATCCTTCCGCCGCGAGCCGAAGAGATCGAACCTTATGAATTGCCCAAGGGGTCCCTGGTTCCACTGGCCTATGGAGATCGCGTATCATCGGAACCGGGAACGACCATTTCCGCGTCTGTAGCGGTAGGCATTCCGGTGGACCCGTCACACGCCGGACTTATCATGGAATGCTCGCGCATCGGCGACCCGGGACCCTGCGAAGTTGCTGTGCGGGAAATGGTTCGAGAGGGTATGGAGGTCATACGGGGCATCCGTATTCGTGAAATCAAAAGTATCTCTGCAACCCTCACGGTTCGACGTGTAGGAGCTGTCTTTGCTGCGGTGGTGTTATGTCCTTGACACAGGCTGAATGGTTCATTGAAATCTATGGCGAGGCAACGGCCTTTTCCGTTCGTTATTCCCGGAAGGTGCTTGATACGAACAGTGATTTTCAAAAGATCCAGATTTTCGATACTGATGCTCTGGGTAGGGTCCTTATACTGAACGGTTGCTTCATGGTTACCGAGAAAGATTCTTTCATTTATCATGAGATGCTCGTTCACCCGGCCATGGGGGTTCTATCTGAACCGCGAAACGTCCTCATTATAGGCGGCGGCGACGGTGGAGCGGTCACGGAGGTGGTGAAATACCCAACAGTGGAATCTGTTACCCTCTGCGAAATCGACCCCTTGGTCGTTAAATCGTGCCGGGAGTATTTTCCGGAAATATCGCGAGGACTTTCTGACCCTCGAGCTCAGGTCGTTTGCGAGGACGGCGCGGCTTTTGTTAAGAATTTCACGGAGAAATTTGATCTGGTCCTCGTGGATTCGACTGACCCGGTTGGTCCGGGTGTGGCACTATTCGAAACCACCTTCTACGAGTCAATAAAGAAAAGTCTCAGGAAGGGTGGAGCCGCGGTTTTTCAGACCGAAAGCCCTCTTTTCATGGGAGACGTGTTTTCAAAAACAGTACGGGATTTACGGCTCGTCTTTGGGTCCGACGCGGCCACGCCTTATCTGGCTACAATCCCTTCATATCCTGGCGGCCTCTGGTCTTTCACGTTCTGCTCAGAGAGCGTTGACCCGGTGAGGAAGGAGCCCTGGGGATTGCCGCTGGAGCTGACGCGGACTCTTCAGGTACCTACGACCCTCATGTGCATTCTGCGGCCTTTGCCTTGCCTGTATTTGTCCGCAAAATGATGGAAGACGCAGCTGTTTGACTCTACATGGGTTTTATGGAGCTTACGGGCGGTTCAAAGGGTCTAACAAAGCGCGCTCTCCAGACCGTCGGCTGGGTAGGGGCATCCCGCGAAACACGGGATGCCCCTACATGTCGAAACAACAGGAACTTACCAGATGCCTGCCCCACAGAATCTATTTCAAGTAAGACGGTTCACTACTGTATCTTATCCTCATGGATGATTAGGAGCGCATCACCGGATGCAAGATAATACTTTTCTCGCCTGCTCTTCCAGAGAAATAGTCACCGGACGCCCAGCTATCCTCGGCTGTCCTTTGGACGTGACCGCCACATACCGTGGCGGCACTGGACCAGCCCCCGACGCCATTCGAATCGCTTCGGACTCTATCGAAACTTACTCCCCCTTCCTCGATGCGGATCTGGAAAACAGCCCCTTCAGCGATCTTGGGAACCTGCCCCTATCCGGCGAATCTTTGGAGTCTTCTCTGGCGAACATAGAAAGAGCTGTAGCGGAAATACTGCGCCAGGAAGGCCGTCCACTGTGTCTCGGAGGAGAACACACGATTACCCTGCCCGTGGCGAGAGCGATAAACACAGTGCATCCTGATGCGATGATCATTCACTTGGACGCACACACTGATCTCAGAGACAGTTACGAAGGGAGCTACATTAACCACGCAACGGTAATCCGGCGGGTGCACGAAATCACAGGGCCGGGCCGATTAATCCAGCTCGGGATACGCTCGGGGACTGCGGAAGAGTTTTCCTGGATGCGCGAGCATGGAACATGGATGGAGTGGGGACCGAGCCTGGACAAAGCCCTGCTCCGGAGAGTTGGTAGTCGCCCTGTTTACCTTACCCTAGACCTGGACGTGCTGGATCCTGCCTGTCTACCGGCAACGGGGAACCCCGAGGCCGGCGGCTGGTTATACCGCGATTTGGAACGATTCTACGAGGCCCTGTGCAGGATGCACGTTATCGGAGCAGATGTTGTGGAGCTCACCCCCGGGCTTGACCCTTCAGAAGTGGGAACCATAACAGCGGCGAAGATTGTCAGGGAACTGCTGCTCATTCTGGGAATGAATCGGTGAGCCCGTAAACGGCATGAAGGCATGTGAGCCCATAAATCTGGTTGGACGATCAGACTTAAAGTTGACACACAGAAATTCCGCTGATACACACAGCGTCATGCGAAGAATTTCACGTGCCTCTTGTATAGACTCGCCCAAGATCCTTCACAGATTCTTTGTCTTTTCCCTTGTAATTGTCTTCATGACTTGCTTAGGCGCGATAGGAGCGCTCGCTGCAGATGCAACCTCCCAGAAGTCCCAGACTCCGCGAGGGGGATGTCCTGAACTCATTGATTTGATCAAAGACTTGACACCAGTAGTCGTGAACATTTCCATAGAAAGGCACATGCTCCAGAACAGCTCCACTGAACCCCCGCCTCTCTTCCGATCCCGTCCCGGCTATTTCGACGAACGTGGCAAAGGAAGAGACAGATTTCAGACAGACAGTCTGGGCAGCGGATTCTTCTGCGATACCGCGGGGCATATCGTCACGAACGGCCATGTGGTGGAGGGAGCGGGAAAAATTTTGGTGACGCTCTCAACCGGCAGTGTTGAGTTAGCAAAGGTGGTAGCAGTACATCCCAGGGTAGACCTGGCGCTTCTCAAGATCAATCCGCCGTATGCCCTGCAAAAAGCAAGGATAGGGGACTCTTCAAGAATCCAGGTAGGAGAATGGGTCTTAGCCGTGGGAAACCCCTTTGGCCTCGGAAGGACGGTCACCGTGGGAATTGTGAGCGGCAAAGGGCGCTTTATCGGCCTGGGACCCGACGATAACTTCATCCAGACCGACGCATCTATTAATCCGGGCAACTCCGGAGGCCCGCTGTTCAATATGGCGGGGGAAGTAATAGGAGTCAATACGGCGATCATCGCATCGGGCAAGGGGATCGGCTTTTCCATACCGGTCAACTATGTAACGGAACTCATGCGATCTCCTATGAACGCCGAAAACATTTTCCGCGGGTGGCTTGGAATTTACGTCGAAGACGTCACCAGCGAGCAGGCGCGGCAATTGGGTCTCGGCAGTCCTCGCGGCACTTTTGTGGACGAAGTGCTCAATTCCACTCCCGCGTACAACGCTGGTTTGAGGAAAGGCGATCTGATACTGGATGCCGATGGCAAAGCCGTCCGAAATGGCCGCCACCTTTCCCGTCTGGTCGCGGGGGCAAAGCCCGGTGATCTGATAAGAATGAAAGTCATGCGAGGAAAGCAGACCCATACGGTCGATGTAATTATAGGCAAGTCTCCGGAATAGATTGTCCCGATTCCTTGCTGATAATGCCGGCCAATTCTTCCACGGCCTTTTCGAGGTCATCGTTAATAATCTGATACTTAAACATTCCGGCCTGTTCCATTTCGCGAGCCGCGTTGACCATCCTGGTCCGTATGGATTCCTCTGAATCGGTGCCTCGAAGTCGGAGCCTTTGCTCCAAAACGGTCATGCTGGGGGCCGCTATGAAGATGCCCACTGCACCGGGAATCTTCTTGAAGACTTCCTTTGCGCCTTCCACATCAATATCGAGGATCATGAGCCGCGCCGATGCAAGGCATTCGTTCACAGGAGCCACGGGAGTGCCGTACAAGTTTCCGTGAACCTCTTTCCACTCCAGGAATTCGTCGCGCTGTATCATCATCCGGAATTTATCGGTGCTGATAAAATAGTAATCCACCCCTTCGGCTTCACCCTTTCGCGGCGGTCGACTGGTGCAAGAGATGGAATAGCGCATATCCGGAAACATCTGCATGATTTTGGCTACCAGTGTGGATTTTCCCGCACCTGATGGCGCTGATATGACGAAAAGAGTTCCTTTTCCCATGACTTTTCTCTGTACCTCTCACAGCCGGCCGAGTCGCAAAAGAGTCCCGCTTTAATGACACGGATCGGCATGGCAGGTCAATTGCAATTAAGCTATAATCAGTCTATAGATACGAGGTCCGCAAGCCGGTTGTCTGGACGCCGCTGTTCCTCGGACAGGAACAAGTAAATGCGTGTGGCAGTAGAAGGATCAGAATGGTTAGAAAGAGCTTTTTCGGAATCTTGCTCGTATTGAGTGTCGCGGCGATAGTCTACGGCGGCTTCTTTCGGGAGTTTCTCATTTTTGACAACCTTGAGAAATTCGACAAGTTGAAAGACGTCGGGATCACTATCAAGATCCCAGGATATGAGCAGAAAAAGGATGAATTCACTGTCCAATCCCAATGGTTCACAGAGCCCGAAGTAGTCAATGCTACGACCTTTGAAGGGATTGGCAAGTACAAGGACGGGCGTCTTATTTCCAACTATCCTGACTTGCGAATGCTCAAGGGCCGGCGGCCGTGTCCCACCTGAATCTAGCACCGGCCGCAGGTCTGCGGCTCTGCCATGGATTCAAGACCGGCGGAAAAAGGCTTCATCCGAGAAGAATCCTGTGAGGCACTCGGGCGCTTCTTCAGGGACAGGGCAGTTTGTTTGCAAAGTCCGGCACTCGTGCCGGCAATTTCGGAAAAGGTTTCATAAAAGTGGAAAAAATCAGGTTGAAGGTTCAGTTAGGTCTTGCAGTCGTCTTCAACATAGGTCTGTTCCAGTGGCATTTCATTTGCTTTCCGGTCCTGAACTGTCATTCCTGCCCGACTTCAATTTTTGCCTGCCCGATGGGTGTGATCGGCCAGTGCGTCTCATTGGGGATCATTCCGCTAAGCGTGATCGGCGGGATAGCTGTGGCGGGATTAGTGGCGGGAAGGTTTCTGTGCGGTTGGGCCTGCCCTTTTGGATTGGTGCAGGAACTCCTCTACAAGATCCCGTATGTCAAGTTTCAGATCCCTTCTTGGACGCGATTCATCAAGTACGGGGTCTTTGTGGGACTTCTGGTTCTTGTCCCCTATTTCCTTAGCCCAAACTTTCCGCTATATTTTTGCCGTCTTTGCCCTGTGGCCACAATAGAATCGGCGATTCCCTGGGCGATAATCAACGGCACCACAGATGTGGTGACTCTTTCCGTTCGGCTGGCGATACTTTTTACACTGATCATCTTGGTCATGGGACATCGGCGGTTCTTCTGCAAGGTTATCTGCCCCCTGGGCGTGTGCCTATCGGTTTTCAACCGTTTCGCGGCCGTTTTTCCGGAACGGACGTCGGACTGCATCGAGTGTGGGGCCTGCAACAAGGTCTGTCCCATGGAGACCACTCCGGGCAAGAAGGATTTCGGCGTCTATGATGACCGAGCGGAAGAGTGCATATCCTGCCTCGAATGCCGCAAGAAGTGCCCCACTTCGGCCGTTCGTATATGGGGGTAGCAGGTCCTTGCGAGAAAGAGTGCTCGGAGAGAGCATATTCATAGGAACGCACACACACTGAGCCATTTCCCGGCAGTGGCACCCCAGCAATGATCATAGTCCTTTGGATTCACGGTGCCACGGATGTGCCGAGAAGGTCCATTGTCATGGTTCGTTGCAGCTTTCTAGCTATGGGACTTGGTTTCAGTGGTGTGCGTCTCGGCACAACGAATCGCGCGGGACAGGCACTTTCATTGTGTGTCGGGACGGACAGATGACGGTTGTTGATACGAACAGACGGGGAACACGCCGGATGCGGGACTCCGCGGTAGGTCCTTAAACCCTCATAGACAGGTCGATAACGTGGCCGGATGGGTTAATCCAAACCATGAAGCTGGAAGGTTTCCTTTTCTTGGCTCTGGTCTTGATTTCATTCAGGCGGGCTGCGGGCAGGTCCACGGGGGCGGTTTTCAAGAACCTATTGAGGTCACGTATACTCTTGAAGTATTGGATTGTCATGGGGCATCTCCCTCACCAAGAATTTTGGGCCGAGACACTCGGCAGGACGTCGATCAGTGAACCTTTAATATGTAGCACGATAACCCCCGGGGGGCAAGCCCATAATTTCGACTGCGGCTAACTGTTCAGTTGCACAAGGGAAATCCCTCCTGCCGCGTAGACCCTTGATTATCCGAATGGTATTCGTAATTTCAGCCGCTTGTCACCCTCCCCCTTCCGTCTCCCGTCGACGGAGAGGATTCGGACCCCCCACCTCTAGTGGGACAAGGCAGGGTGATACCGATGCGCGATCAAACAGGTGCTCTTTACAATGGCCGGCAGGGACGCCGGCCCCTACCATAATGTGGTAGCGGCCCCGCGCAAAACGCGGGGTGCCTGCCGTGCCTACTCGCATGAGAGCGAATTGCTTTGAAAATGCTCATCCTCGATGGCTGACAGATTAAACTCAGGGTGCCACGTATGTGCGAAGGTCATCCATGCACGGACGAGCCGGACGGCACGTCCGTGGCCCAATGGTTCGACCATTTTCATGCTTCGTTGAAGCTTTCTACCTATGGGAGTTGGTATGAAGGGGCCTTGCTGGATCAGAATGCTGCCTTACGGTAGCGCCCATTCCCTATGGAACTCAAGCGCTGAGCCCGCGTGCTGCCGATTCGTTGAGGGCGCCCTGAAACGAGAAACGCTCAATGTTCTCTGCGCATAACGGGAATGAATGGTTGGGCCTCGAGAATTCAAGCGGACACAATCGGTTCGCTTTTCGCGGGAGAGTCCCCCTTGTCGCCACTCAGCCGTTTCGTAGTTGTTTCCAGCCTGGAAATCAGTGTCTCGATGAAGACCTGGTAAAACTTTAATTTGAGATCCGGGCTTTCCCGTTCAAGCACCTTGAGGTCGAGCTTCAGCACTATGCAGGGTTCTCTGGCAACCACGTGCGCAGTCCGCGGGGTCTTCGTGAACGCGCCCATCTCTCCGAAGCACGATCCCTTCGGCAAATCAGCAATTTTTCGATTGTTCTTGATGACGCGCACCGTGCCGTTAAGAAGGACAAAGAATGTAGTGTCAACATCCCCCTCACGAACAATCACGTGGCCCGGTTCGTAACGGATGAAGGTCCCGAACTGAGTGATTTCCTCTATCTCCACTCGGCTGAAGGGCCTGAAAAAGTCAATGGACTTGAGAAGGTACGCTTTCTTGGTCGCCTTGAGGTCCTTGACGGGGATTTGCATCCCTTTCATGGCGCGGTCGAGTTCCTCGGCGAATTCCCTTCCCGTTCTGTACCTGAGTTCCGGTTCCTTCTCCAAGACCCTCTGAATTACCTGATCTAGACCAGCTGGCAGTTTCGGATTGAAGGTCAATACGGAGGGAGCAGGGCCGTACCGTATGTTGTCCATAAGCTCATAGAGCGTGCGGCCCTGGAACGGCCGCTTACCGGCCAACAACTCGAAGAGCACTATCCCCAAAGAGAAGAAATCTGTCTGCTTCGTCAGGTTCAGGCCCTTGGTCTGTTCCGGAGACATGTAGCTGGGCGTGCCCATGACTTGGAATTCGTTGGAATGATCTGTGCGAGCTAACAGAGCAATTCCGAAGTCCGTTATCTTAATCCTCCCGTCTCGCGTGAACATAAGATTGGCCGGTTTGATGTCCCTGTGAATAACTTTATGGGAATGAGCAAAATCCAAGGCGAGACAAACTCTCTTTACCAGATCCACCGTCTTGGCGGGTGGTAGCAACACGTGCTCTTTGTTGAAGGAGGTGAGGTTCTCGCCCTCCAACAGTTCCATCGCCATGAAGCAATAATCCCCGTCGCGCCCCACATCAAAGATCGTCACAATGTTCGGGTGGACCAGATTTCCGGCAATCCGAGCTTCCTCGAAAAACCTGTCCGTGACGAACTTGAGGTCTTTCTGTTCGTAGACAAGATCAAAGCGGCGGGTTTTCAGCGCGACGAAGCGTCCGATCATAGGGTCCCGCGCACGGAAGACTTCCCCCATATTCCCGCGGCCCAGGGTACTTAAAATCTCGTACCTGCCGATGGTTGGGACGCTCTGTGGCTCTCTTACATTGTTGGGTAGTGTATCGTCTGATTGTTTCACGGCACTGGTTTTCATTAGGAGTGACTTCGATTATTATTATAACCGAAGTGTGTCCCGGAAAAAAGCTACAAACCTGATGGCTCCATATCAGGGGTAATGAATGGTTTCAGCTTTTGACCACCACAATGCCGCTTTCTGTGCACCGTGAAAGGCAAGGCCGACCCGTTCAGGGGTTTCGTCTTTCACACAGGATGCTTAAATAAAGATGAGTCGAAACACACGTTTTCTTGCGAGGTCATCCAATGTGTGAATCCAGCGCGTACCTGATCAAGGACGGCAAAGAAGAGTTGCTGATGGAAAGCGTGGATTTCTTGAAGCCGCAAGGCGACAGAATACTGCTCAAAAGTATTTTCGGCGAGCAGACCACCGTCGAAGCTCGCCTTCTAGAAATGGACCTAACCGGTCACCGAATTGTTCTGGAATCCCCGTAAGGTGGACCAGTGCCGACACGGTTTTTCACCATGCGGGGCCTTTCCTTTCTGCTTGACACACCTTCCAGAGCTTTGTTAAACGATAGACATTGCCGAATGGATAAATCCCGTGATTTCCTAGGTAAAGAGGCTTGTGACAGATGTCATCCATGGAGGCGGTTATCGTCCTGAATGCAGGCTACGAGTTTATGGGACTGGTTTCATGGCAACGCGCCATGCTGCTAGTCTTTAACGGCAAGGTGGAGGTAGTCAAGGAATCCGACAGGATTGTTCGAACGGTCAGCCGAACCTTTCGGATTCCGGCGGTAATCCGCCTCATCAAGTTCATACGGCAGATCTACAGGCGCGAAGTCCCTTTTTCGCGAAAAAACATCCTGATCCGTGATGCTCACGTGTGCCAATACTGCGGACGGGAGTTTTCTTCGGGCGATCTCACCATAGACCACATCATTCCAAAGGTTCAGGGCGGGGCAAATGGTTGGACCAACGTGGTGGCCTGTTGTCGCTCCTGCAACATTAGAAAAGGAGGCCGAACCCCCCGACAAGCCGGTATGCACCTCGTGCGCCAACCCTTCAAGCCTACCATTATGGAGTTTATAAACCTTTATCTGAGACGGCGATTCGGAGTGGAGCTTTCGGAAATCCTCGATTTTTGACGGTCAGGAGAATTCACAGGGTCTTGGCTACACCAAGAAACTTCGTGACGAAACAGACTAATGGAGAGCTCCAAATCTACTAAGCGCGTTCCGTGCTTCTCAATACGTCGGGTTTTTGTTTTTATTTCAGGTAGGTAAAGAGAACAAGATTTTTCTGGTCAAACGCGGATTTTTTGATTGACACCCGCGCTTCCTGTGATAAGAGGTGGGCACTTCTCAATATACTTTTCCATCCCAGTGGAACACACGCAAAACGGCCATTTAGATGCCGTTTTCGTGTTTATTGAGCCTTGATGACGCGCCCCCTCAGCACATGTCACTTCTCGATGACGCGGCCTGCGTCCAAGGATTCAAGTCCTTTTCATCATCAGCCGCCACTATTCACTACCCCATACCCAACCTCCAGTCATGACTTAAATATCACTTCCCGAGATTTGTCAAGCCTTTTTTAGCCAGTTTTATATAGTTGCGAAATTTTCCTAGAAAAAATATCACATAAACCTAATCTGCATCTTTAAATGTCCCCATGGCAACCCTGCGTCTGACTTATATAGACTTGCTTGACCCCCCCGCAAAGCGCTACGATAATACTAGTGCGCTGTCGAATAATTAACTCCGCCGGTCGTGAATTGCTGTGGCGAGGCACCACTCGACTGAAAGCGCGTTGATATGAGATAGTCATAACTCTTGCCCTACTGAACTTGAAACTGGAAGAAATCGCTGAGGTTCGCAGCGTCGACGCGTTTGCGCCTCTGAGCGCTACTAGAGGGAAAAGATCAAAACTCCTTGCTTGGCCTATTAATTCGATTGGAGACTCTGGTAGAAATTATGACCGTAAGTTCCAGAAACTTTCGTGCTAAAAGGGACTAATTTTTCTTGACAAGAACTTAGCAGTGAGCAAAAAGACACCCGTTGCTTTCAAATAAGTTGATAATTTAGGGTAATCGCTATGGTCCAGGTGTCGTTTGGATTACGGGGGGGCTCGGGTACTCGCGAGGGTCGGGGGCGGATTGTTCCCGGTATTTGGGACAATATCCCTCTTTGCTGTGCTTTATAACAATCTTTATAGCGGGTGGCTGATTTATCTGATCTTGATACTTTCGAATCTTTGCATTCTATTTATTCCGGCAGCGAGGCTGAACCTCAGTGCTATTGTAGGCCCTGCAAAGCGCGCTGCCCTCTGTCTGACTGTTGCCTTGCTCTCGCTCTCGGCAGTCGAAATCGCCTTCCCGCGGCTGCTCCCGTCCGACTATGCCCAAACTAGAGAGTTGGCCAAATCTTTTATGGATTCATTCTCGGAAAACCTTCCCGCTCGTTCGGTGGTGTTCCGCAATCTGGACCAGAAAAGATGCAATGTGTCGGAGCTACCCAATAACCGGAGAAGCACCTTCAAAGTCTGGCACGCTCCGGGGCGGGAATTTTCTTACTGCGGGTACGATCCCAATTCTACGGCACAGTATGTGAATGTGTTCCACTGGAACTCTCGAGGCTACTTCGACCACGATTACAACCTGAGGAAGCCTCCGGGAGTGCATCGTCTCGTCGTAGTGGGCGACTCGTACGTGGAGGCCGTGCAAGTTCCGCTATCAAGGACCTTTCACAAGCTTTGGGAGGCCGCGCTCAACAGTCCTTCGCATTCGGGACCGCGTCCGAGTTTCGAGGTGATCGCGCTGGGAAATTCCGGTACAGGACAAGTCGAGATTTTTAGGGTGCTGCAGAGCCAAGCGATGCTGTATGACCCTGATACAGTGGTCGTGACATTGTGCAGCAATGACTTTTGCGATGATGACCCGGCACTGAAAGCGGAATTCATACTGGCAGCCGGGGGGATTACCCCAGCCTTTCGCCGCCTGGTGACTCACGGCTACTTCGCCCTTGCCTTTGCCTTGCGTCGTGTCAATGACCTTCGCAGGAATAGGATCGCGATGTCACCGGAATTGCTCCAGTGGTCGGCGCAGGAGATGCCTAAGATTGAGACTGCCTGGTCGCGCACTTTGGAAAGAGTCAAAGCTTCCAGAGACTTCTGTCGTGCTCGCGGGATTACGTTCCTGCTCGTCTACGTCGGCTCGGATCTTGAGGTCAAATACGCTCTGGACCCGGTGGGGACGATTTCTCAACTCAAAGCCATGGGTGGACCACATCAGGCTATCCCTTGGGATATGAGCAAATCCATTAGACGTGTGAGCCGCTATTGCGATGAAAATGGTATTCTCTTCATTTCGCTGCTGGAGCCGTTAATTGCCGCCCAAAAGGACACGGGGCGACATGTCTTCGGAGACCATTACACCATGTTCGGGCATGAAGTGGCTGCTCAGGTTTTGGCCAGTGCGGTCAGATTCCGCATAGACCCGTACGCGGCTGAAAAGCCTACGTTCAAGCAGTGTGTGACGTCTCATTCTTGGAGCGCCATTGCCGGGGCAGGAGACTGGGTGAGGCCGGTCCACGCGACAGCGCAGAATTCCCCCCTTCCGTCTTATCATGAGTTGAACCCGGAGTAGCCGGTGAGTCTCGGAAGCCTGCCGGAAAGCCCGCGTACTATGATCGGGTCCGGTAGATGCCTTGCCTCCAGGCCCTGCGTCGTGATACATCACTGCTGATCTCTGTTGATCAACTTCCAGCCTCAGGATAGCCTCAATGCAAACCGGAAAGAGCGGGCGGCTGGCCCAAGCATGGCGACGCCTGAACACGAACACTATAGGCACTGACGAGGTACTGGTCGATTGCGCTTCAAAATGCGGCCTTTTACAGGGATATGGAGCCCCTCATCGCTGGACACGCCCGAGGTCGCACCCTGGATGTAGGCGCGGGGAGATTGGCGTGGCGGAATCTGTTGATGCAGCATGTTGCGAGCTATTTCAGCGGAGATGTGACCAAAGAGCACACGGACTTGAATGTTGTATTCGACGTGACTCAGGGTCTCCCTTTTGCCGACGCAACCTTTGATACTCTCTTTTGCTGCTCCGTGCTGGAACATGCGCCGGAACCATGGGGCGCGCTTTCGGAAATGTATCGAGTGCTGGTTCCGGGCGGAATTGCCATTGTTTCTCTCCCGTTTCTGCTTCATCTGCACGATGAGCCGCACGACTACTATCGTTTCACCCGGTACGGGATCGAGCACCTCGCTGAGCGAGCGGGCTTTCAAGTGGCCCAAGTAGTAGTTAACGGCGGCCTATTCCACCTTATTCTGAATCTCCCTTCGGTTGTCCTTTCGACTATCTGGGAGACCGTCAGACTTAGAGCTTTAATCCGCCCCACTACCCTTTTCTGGCTCGCATTGGCAAGAAGGCTTGACGGTGTGTTCAACCTGAAGGAACTGTTTGCTTCGAACTATATAGTGGTCTTGAAGAAGAAGACATGGGGAGCGATAGCGGATTGAGTTAAGAGAAGTGACCGGCGATTTTGAATCAACAATATCCCGGGCGGCTGGAGGCTACCGTATTGAACTTACAAGTCATAGGCTTCGGATCGCTGAATCTCGATGAAATCTGGGAGGTGAGCAGGGAATTTCTTTTCGCCCACGACCTGCGGCCGGGAGAGGAATATGTCCGGGATGTGGCGCTGTTCCACACTATCTATCCCGCTCTTGAGGCTGAAGGCGTCCTGAGAGCGGCAGAGCCGGGTGGGTCTGCGGCCAACATGATTGCTGCCCTCTGCAAAATGGGATTTGCCACGGGGTTCTACGGCGCGACGGGAACTGATGCGGAAGAGCGTCTTGCCCTAAGGTCCCTGGGGAAGCCTGAAAATGTGAGGATAAGGAAGGTGGCGCTCCCGGCAGGCAGGTGCCTGGCCCTTATTGACAGCACAGACCCGGATAGAGACAGGGCCCTTGTGATCCTGCCCAATGCCAATGATCTGGCGGGTTCTGAGGAGCCGGATTTCGACTATTTCCAGCAAGCCCAGTGGGTACACCTCACCTCGTTTGTGTCTCAGAAAGCATTGGAAGCCCAGATCAAGCTAGTTGAACATATCTATGGCTCGATGCGAGTCAGCTTCGATCCCGGCGCGCTATACGCGGCACGAGGATTGGATCAGCTCAAGCCTATATTGAAGCGGACCGATCTTCTGTTCATCACTCAGGAAGAGTTGCAAACTCTGACTTGTTGCACGGCCATTGAGACGGCTGTTAATTTTTTGTTTGAAATCGGTGTTGGGATGGTTATCGTGAAACTTGGTCCGGAAGGCCTGATGGCTTTCGCGCCAGGTAAGTCCGTTTATCAGGCCGCAGTGGTTCCGCGGGAAGTTAGGGACCGCACCGGAGCAGGCGATGTGGCAGCCGCAGGCTTCCTGGCAGGAACAATCAAGTCCGTGGGGCTTGAAGCCAGTCTAAAACTGGCTGCAATCATGGCGTCCAAGAGCATTGAAGGCTATGGCCGAAGCAGCTACCCTGACAAATCATTTTTTCAAGAGGCCCTCTCACGCTTTAAAGGTTCGCGCTGACAAGTGGTGAGCCATATGAGTGCCACCCTTAGGAGGGAGAAACGATATGGAAAGAAGCCCCCGAAGGATCTTCATAAGCGACTGCGAAGGCCCAATAACCAAGAATGACAATGCGGCCGAACTGGCCGACGCGTTCATACCGGGAGGCGATCGCTTTTTCAGCAAGATAAGTCTCTATGATGACTATCTGGCCGAAGTGGTTCACAAGCCCGATTACAAGGCGGGTGACACACTTCGCCTGATCCTACCCTTTTTCAAAGCATTCGGTCTTGATAACAGGAGCATGATCAAGTTTTCGCGGCACAATATTCAGATGATTCCTCAGGCGGACTGCATGCTCAGAGACATCCTGGACATAATACCCGCGTACATTGTGAGCACAAGTTACTCGGCCTACATTATGGCCGTCTGCGATGCGGTCGGTTTTCCTTTCCCGAACACCTATTCCACCCCTGTAAATCTTGACCACTATCAACTCAGCCAGGGCGAGAAAAAAACACTCAAAGAGATTCATGCCCGCATACTGGAGCTGCCGGATTTTGCGATTCCTTCGGACGCCGCCTCGGCTGACGATCTCTTGGATCAGGACAGAAAGACAGTCGAGCAACTCGACGAGATCTTCTGGACGATACTCCCCGAGATGGATATTTACAGGATCATCGAGGAAGTCAATCCTGTGGGCGGCAGAGAAAAGGCACGGGCCATCGAAAGAATTGCAGACATCGAAGACGCGGAATTGCGTGATGTTTTCTACGTGGGGGATAGCATAACGGATGTGGACGCGTTTCGCCTGGTAAAGGCGGCCGGCGGCATGGCGCTCTCGTTCAACGGTAATGACTGGGCAGTGAAAGAGGCCTCATTCGCTGTTACCGCGGGGAACGCGTTACCCATAGGTTGGCTGGCTATGCTGTTCGTGAACCAGGGGATCCGAGGCTTCAAGGACCTGACAATGGCTGAGATCACCCCGGAAAGTACGGAAAGAATCTCAACTCTGAGTTGCAAGGTTCGCAAAACGGTTCGCACAGAAAAGATCGGCAGCCTCGGGTAGGGGAAAAGCAAAGCCGTCCACGGTACAGGGTTGCGTTAAGCCGGCGCCTCGCCCGTTCCGAAATCTAACGGGATTGCCAAATCTTTAGAAAACGAAGGGGATGAAACGCCACGAACGGCGGCGATAGTCTTCGTATTCGGGGTAATGCTCCGCCAGCAACCGTTCTTCCTTCACTGCCTTGATTATGTAAAGAATTGTACAGCCCAACCAGAAGGGGAGAGCCCAGAGGCTCCCGAAGTAGAGCGCGTAGCCTCCCAGGCTCGTGATGACGGCTGTGTACATGGGGTGACGCACTTTAGAGTACACACCGGATGTGATTAGCGTCCCGCTTCTCCTGGGAGCTGCAAATACGCGAAAATTCCGTCCCAGTGCCCTGAAGCTCGAGAAGCCGATCAAAAGCCCCCCAACCCCAAGTATGGCACCAATAATCTGCTGCGCTTCAGACACGGTAGTCGCTCTAAGAGCCTGTTCCAATGGCGCGCAGATCAGCGTCAACACGGCGCATGTGATGTATCCAACTGATATTCCCTTGAAATCTTCGCCCCTTCGGTCAGGGTCCCGATGAGGCCGGGTGAGGCTGAACGGGCCGGTTGTTTTCTTGCCGCGTTCCAACAAGATTAGATAGAGAAGTCCCCAGTTTAGATTGTAAACGGTCTTGAACCCGAGCCTTCTCAGCATTACCGCCACCGCGGGCGATCTGTGGCCTGAAAAGCAGGTCACGAGCACCGGGCGTTCTTTCGGTATGTCTTTCGCGGCTTCGATGACCCCCGCGCCCCACGGGTAATTCTCCGCGGCCTGCAGCCGGTTCCAGTGGAATTCGGGTTTTGTGCGGACATCCACAATCCAAGTGTCTACCGGAAGCGTGTCAAGGCGCCACGGCCGCAAGGGTTTCGCGCCGGCCGCCACAGTAACAAGCTCTCCGCCAAGGATGAGGTTGAGCAAGAGGAGAGATTTGCTCGATGCCTGGTCCATCAAGGCCGTTCGCGAGGTGTTCTTCACTGACTCGCCGCAAGATCAGAGCAGTTTGAAGCAGGTATATCACCAGGAGGACAGCCCACGTTGCCCACGCAGGCAAACTGCCCGTGTAAATGCACAGAGCCGCCAGGCCCAGCAAAATCGAGGTCGTCAATGGGTGGATGAGATGGGTCCCGTGAACTTGTGAGAAAAGGTGGCCGTCATGGGCAATCGACGGAATAAAGATGAAGTACGATACCAGGCCAAACGTTGAAAAGATCAGCAGGAACCCTGCCGGAATGGCCGCGGCCAGGGCAAGAATCATCTCATACGTGTTGAGGTCTCTACCTGAGAACCCAGTGTCCAGGCCGATTACGACGAGAACAGCCAATGCTGCGATGTACGGCACGGCGATGAGTAGACGACTCTCCTCAAGCCAGGCCGACCATTGCGGAGATTCAAATAATCTCACGGAAATTGGACTTGCCTTCCTTGTTTCAATTTACTGGACAGTACCCCGAAAGCTCTTACTCTTCAAGACGCAAGCAGACTCAATTATCTTTCGGGTTTGTTGATTCCTCTATGCTGCCTCGGCCCTGGAACGCTATCTCGTGCGCATTCTTCGCAATTTTTTCAATAGCCTTTTTCTAGCGGCCATAGCCTTTCTTTTCTTCTTCACGCTAGGTTTTTCGTAGGCCCGCCGCTTCTTTGTTTCAGTCAGGACGCCGGATTTCTGTACCTGCTTCTTGAAGCGTCTCAATGCATTTTCAAACGGTTCGTCTTCCTTCACGTAGATTCCTGGCATTCAGAATTTCTCCTTTCTGAAAAGGTTTGTCTCGGGTACGTAGGCGCACAGTCCCGATTAGGATCATCCCATCAGAGAACTGAAGAGCGCTCTTCCCCGTCCGCCCCATAAAAGTCCCGACCGTTCGGAACCTTGTTTTTCGCTGTTATTTGTCGCGCCTCTCCCCTTAAAGGAAAGAAACACCTATGAGATTGTTTTTCGATCTAGATAATCTTGGCTGGAAGTATCAGATCCCTTCTACAAGGCGTCTCTTGACTGAATAGCCATTAATAACCACCGAAACGCCCTTTAGAATATTTATGAGAGCGGCCTTGTCCCGTTTCTTAAAGAACCCGCGGGAGGGGCGGCTCTATTTCATCGCATAAATGTAAAACATAGAGATGGCAACGTCAATAGAAATTAAGATAGGCAAACAGCTTTCTCCCGCGTCGCCAAAGGGCAGTTGGAGGCAGACCTCCCTGGGCGCATTCCCAGGCTAGAGCCTGGGAACGAGAAGGACCTCACCGAATCCCTCGTTGCCAGGCTCTGCCTGGCAATGCGTAATCTCCGGGCTCTGCCCGGAACGCGCTGAGGATCAATATGCAGGTTCAATCGTCGGCAATCCCTGTTCTCCCGCATATTGTCGAGCACTCGAATACCGCCACTGCTCCGCATAGTCCACGTAACCCCGCCTGACTGGATTGTGGTGGATATATTCGATCTTCTGCCTCAACATACTCTCGTTCAAGATGGCTTGGGGATGAAATCCCTCCTGCCACACCTGATAGGTCTGGTCTTTTTTGTCAGGTCTCTTGAGAAAACTTAGCTGTTCCAGGTAGAATTTGGAGCCGCTCTTTTCAAGACAATCCACTATCCCCCTTGCTGTGAATGACTTGAAATTTTTCATTTCTCTAGAGAACTCTGAAGATGAGCCAATAAGATGCAGATGATTTTCGAGAAGCGCGTAGGCGTGTAGGACAAGCCTTCGCTCAGTGTTTAAAAATTCCATTGAATCGAGGACAACCTTTGCCAGTTCAGGCTTGCTGAACAACGGCAGCCAGTTTACGACCGAGCATGTCGCAAAATAGGTACTGCTTCTCGGCCAACACGATGTAACGACTGCGGCCCAAATGATTGCTTCCTAGTTGCTCGAAACCGACTGGAGGCAGAGCCTCCCTGGGCGCATTCCCAGGCGGGAGCCTGGGAACGAGAATGACTTAAGACCGTCCTTTGATCCCCCAAGGCCCCCCCTCACCCTGCCCTCTCTCGCGGCGGGGAGAGGGTTTTCGGACCCCCCCTCCCTTGACGGGAGGGGGAAGGGATATGGTGATAAGTAGCTGAAATCACTAATATGATTTTGCTAAGTTAGCGCATATGAGGCAGAGCCTGGGAACGAGAATCACAGCCAGTCTAGCAGAGGTCCATTTCACTCACCCACGGGGGCAAGACCCGCTAGACGCTCTTGAACAGCCTTTTCTTGAAAATAGCCTGGCTCCCGGAGATAGTGACTAATGGTTTCCCACTCCGTTTTCGCCATTACGCTTTCCAAGAGCGGGAGCCCCACGGTCTTGAAAGGTATGAGGCTTAGCAGCTTCACCTGCTCTTTCTCTGCGGCTTCTCGTCCGCCCTGTTCACGATCCAGCACCACAAGTACGGTCCGGCATTCAACGCTTTGGAGCCCTCTCTTTTGGACCTCGTACTTCACCTGTTCCAGGGCCAGGACCTTACTGTCGAACCTGGTCACCAGATCATCCACCAGTGCTATGTTGTCCCCGGAAGCAAGCTCCCCCTCAAGCATCGCATGTTCACCATAAGTGGTAATGGCCTCCTTGAATTGCGCCAGAGACTTTACATTATCCATCTTTCTGGTGAATCCCCCAGGAATACCACCCGCGATGGACATCCCGGCAGCAATAGGAACTCCGGCCATGGCAATTCCGATTACTCTGGTGATCTCGGGCGCTTCCTCACGAACCATACGGGCCATGGCCTTGCAAACCTTTTCAAAGACCGATGGATAAGAGACGAGAGGTCGTAGTTGGATGTACAGGGGGCTGTACAGGCCCGACACCAGGGTCCAGCCTTCGGGTTTGTCACGATAAAAGGTCCGGATCATCCTGTTTCTCGTACAAGAGTCCAAGAATTTCCAGTGCAGCCTCTTCTTTTTCTTTAATCCATGTCATTAAACATACCTCGTTGGCAGGCTCTGACTGCCATTCTTACTTATAACTCACCTGCGTACCTTCAGCGAGGAAAAACGAACAAAAATATTGGGAATGCTTCTCTCAGACACTCGCATTGACTGCAACCAGTGCGTACTGTATTTTCAGAGTTCAAACGCATCCAATTTGCGGAACAGGAGCAGGGGCTGATTCAATGCTCAAAGGCAAGAATCTTCTTATAATCGGCGCTCGCGAAGGCGGATACGGGGCTGCAATTGCCAAAGCCGCTGTGGCAGCGAGTGCTCACGTTTTCGGCACTTCACTCAATCCGGAAGACCCACGGGAGCAAGCGTTCTTCACGCAACTGGACACAAAGCTCATAGATGTGCCCCTTAGGTACAGCTTTGATCAGAGATGCCGAGTTTTTGATGACTTGACGCTCATCGGAGGCCGGCTTAGAGAAATGGGCGCCAACCGGCTCGACGCGGTCATACACACGGTCGCCGGCGGGTTTCCGCGACAGCCGTCGGTCATGAAAGCAGTAGGTGACATTCTCAAAGGGAAGCAGACCTTTTTTGACATGGCCACGGCCGTGAAGAGGAATGTCTACTATGTTAATTCCGACTCCTTCGCCGATACGGTGAGCGGTCTTTCGGGTCTGACTCATGAAGATACGCAATTCATGGCCCTGACCTACCGCGGGGATTTGCCTTACTTCATTTCTCACACCAAAAAGCACCTTGAACACCTTGCTGTGCGACTCGCGCGCCAGGGAAAACGCACCCTCATTGCGGCCCTCCCCGAAGCCTGGACCCAGTCGTCCCAGTTCTTCACCGGCATTGAGATTGCGGTAATCCACAACTATGTTCGAGACCTGCAGCAGGCGTCGGCAATCTCAGAGGACCTTGCCCCCGCGTTCTCCACGATGGAACGATCGCTGGCCGGACTCCAAGGGTGGGAAGAACTTTTGGAGGATTTGAAGATATTTCTCAAAGAGGAATGGAACTCTGTTACCGACTCCTCAGATCTTGGCCGGCTTTCTCGAATGGTCGAAAAACTCTTTGCTGGGTTGAGAAAGGACAGAAAGTTCTCGGTGCTCAGAGAAGCGGTGGCGATCATTTCCAACTTTGTGCGGGAAGCCTGCGGGATCATTGTTGTCAGGGAATTCATCTCGGGCGGCCGTTACCAGCCGGGGGATGTGCGGCAGGTGTATTATCGGGACCTGACCGGAGGCACATCCGTCGGAACGGCAAAACCGCGTGAGTTAAGGCCCCGCAAGCCCGCGGTGAACCGCAAGTGGGTGTGCTACGAGAAAGATGAGATAGAGCGCACGCTCAACATGTACGGAAAAAACTTCCTCTTTCTTGACCGCGTGGTAATGGAACAAGCCGATATCTATGATGGGTTCTACGGATTCGCCCGGTTCACTGTTCCGACTCCTGAGCAAAACCCCATACTGAAGGACCACTTCGTCGGCATGCCCCTTTTCGGAGGTCACCTGCAGATGGAAGCGGTGGCCCAGTTCGCGGCATTCATGGTCTTGAAGCTCCTTAAGAACCAGAGGCTCATGCCTATACTCACGGGAACGGAGTTTCCCGATCTGAACACCATGGCCCCTCCGGGCGAAACGTTGACCATGATGGGAATAATTACCGTTCCTGAAAAAAGGAACTTGGCGCTGGAAGCGTTCATCGAGAATCGATACGCACGCTCCAAAGGGATAATTCGAGGCATGGTGCTAAACGAACGCGTAGTGCGGAAGATGATGGCATCCTTTAGCCCCGACCAAACGGAGGATTGACCACTACGTGTGATGGACAGCTCAGTTCAGCTCGAATCTGTTCGGGGGAGGCCCTTGAATAAGTCGCACGGTCAAACCTGCGGCATTGCAAATGCTCTTAAATGGGACGTGGGTAGGTCCGCGTGTAAGCTCGACGAGCTAGCAGCCGTGCTCGAAGGAGCAGGACGGCGGCGGGTGCTGGTTTTGTGCCATAACAATCCAGATCCCGATTCCATAGCAAGCGCATACGGATTCCAGTTTCTCTTGTCAAAAAAATTCGGGATTCGATCTGTAATAGGTTATGGCGGTGTCGTCACGCGAGCCGAAAACAGGGCAATGATCCACAGGCTGCGGATCAAGATGACCCAGTTGTCGCGTATCGACCGTTCCCGGTACTACGGCATCGCGCTAATGGACGCTCAGCCCGGCACGGGAAATAATCTTATCGATTCCAGGGCTACCCCCCCACTGATTGTAATAGATCATCATCCTTTGCGGAAGCCCTCTCTAAAAGCCGAATTTCACGACATTCGCCCAAAATACGGCGCCACATCAACTATAATCACTGAGTACCTCTCCGCCGCGGGACTGGTTCCAACGCGCTTTCTCGCCAACGCCTTGATTTACGGCATTAAAGCGGACACGAACTCTCTGGTGAGGGGAGCTTCAAAGGTAGATTTCAATGCGTTCAACTATCTGTCGCCCCTTACCAATCCTCGCGTGGTCGCTCAAATCGAGCGGCCTTCGCTCTCTTCGGAGGTACTTTGAGGATTACGAGCGAGGTCTGGCCCGGACGACCGTCCACCGGGACATAGCAATTTCATGTCTGGGAAAGATCCATTCCGAGGCTATTATCCCCGAACTGGCCGACGTGCTTCTGCGTCTCGAAGGGGTGAGTTGGTCCTTGTGCATGGGTGAACGCAACGACCTGCTGATCCTTTCCATGAGATCCACATCGAGACTACACAAGGCCGGAGCGGTCATTCGCAGGCTCGTGGGGAAGGCTGGATCAGCGGGAGGCCATAAAGAGATGGCCGGCGGTCAGATTCCGGTTGCAGGAATGACAGAGGAGGAAAAAGGAGATCTGTCCCGGAAGGTGATAAACAGGTTCCTCAAGCTCCTTGATAGGGAGTGTGTCCATCCTCGTGCGTTGGGAGAACCCCCGCTGCCGAGGGAGCCGATTGACTGAAGCCACCGCAGCTCGTTGTTTATCCCGCATTCACACAGAAGCGGGGTGCCTTACCCGCCTTGAAGAGCAATATATTGTCGGCAAGAATTCGAGCGATACCCTCGTAATTTTGCCTCGTCGCTCCGGCAACATGTGGAGTGGCGAAGACATCGTCTCTGGATAAAAGCGGACTAGTTGGCTCGAGCGGCTCACGTGAGTAAACGTCCAATCCCGCGCCCGCGATTATCCTTTCATCGAGTGCTTGTAGCAAATCATGTTCGTCCACTACGGGGCCCCTGGACACGTTGATTACAAACGCGGTCTTTTTCATTGATTGGAACAATTTCCTATCGAAAAGGCCCCTGGTTTCTTCGGTGAGCGTAATGGTTGAAATGACAAAGTCCGCTCTTGATGCCATGTCTAATATACCTGATAGGTCCGCGGTCCTTGTAACACCGAGGGTCGTTTCCGTCTCAGGGTCGGGAATGCGCCTGATCGCCTCCACCGTCATGCCGAGTGCTGTCAGCTTGCGTGCGAGGGCTTTCCCCACCCGCCCCAACCCCACAATCAGCGCGGTGTTACCAAAGAGAGCCTCACCCAGCAGGAGCCCCCCAGAGGCCTTTCTGAAAAGCCCCGAAGCATTCTTGTATACGCCTTGCCAGACCCATCATGAGAAAGACCGCGTGCTCCGCAGTGGAATCGGCATTAGCTGTCGCGTCTCCCGGCACATTGCACACGAGGATACCTCGGGCGGTTGCCGCGGGAATGTCAACTCCTTCGAGTCCTACGCCCCACTGATGAATCAACCGAGCCGTCGTGCCTGCGATCAGCTCATGCTCCAGGCGGTGCATAAGAGGAATGATGACGTCGACTGTCATTCCTTGTTTTGTGACCTGCCCGACCGGGGACGCAAGGATCTCCTCGTCCGGAAGGAGCCCCCTCAGCATAGGGGGCGCTACGGGAAATGTTTCACCGCAAAAAAGAATCTTCATTGTGCATCCATCTACAAATATTTGTCCAACTCAACGTGCGAGACGAGAAATGGCTTCTTGTAACATCCCTCTTTACAAGGAATGCTCCCCATTTCCTGGAGGATCAGCTTCATGCTCGGCGACCCCAGGCGCATCCGCAGCTCCTGCAACAGCCTCTCCTTTGTCTTGTGGGAAATCCCGTTCCACGGGACAATCATTATTCTCAGAGTGTTCAGGTCTTCCTGGATGATCTGCGCCTCTTTTATTTCATCCAAGTTGTAAAAGGAAAAATGCAATATGAGAGGGGAAACCATATTCTTTTCCGGGGTTAAAACAAAAGCGATCTCCCTGCCTATTATCTCCTGGATTGTCGGGTAGTTTTTTCCACAAGGGCAATGCCCTTCGCCTTTCACAGCCAGGTCACCCGTTTTGTATCGAATGAACGGCATAACTAGGTTGTGAAGGCAAGTACCTACAATTTCCCAGCAGCCTTGTCGCCTGGGAACCAATTCAACTATACCCATCTCCATCTGTATGTGGTATCCCTGTGCGCGCTCGCACTGGATCGCTGTTGCACAGCATTCTTCCTGGCCGTACCAATCTATTATCTTGGACCTGAAAACGCGTTCTATTTTTTCACGAATGTGGGGATACTGATTCTCCGAGGAGGTTACTATATATTTTGGCGGCGGTATGGATCGCCCATTTCTCTCCATCCATTTGGCAAGGACGTACAGGCAGGAAGGCCATGCATTTATGAACGCGGGCTTGAATCTTTCAAGTTCATCCACCATCGATTCAAGGCGCTTGTGGTCTACATTCTGAAAAGAGAACCTAAGCTCCCTGGAGCCGGGCAAATACTGAGAGAACTTTGTCGGATCGGCCAAAGGAAGGCCTTTGAACAGAGCTGTTCTGTCTCCCTTCTTGTATCCCAACCACAGGAGATGCCGCAGGACCAATGCTCTTTCTGTAGGCCGTGTGCTTTTGTCCATATAAAAATCCAGGGGCGTCCCGCTACTACCGCTGGTATGGGCCGGGTTTTTCCCAAAAGCCGCTATATTGGTTGCAAGGAGGTCGTTCTTTCGCTTTATAACCGTCTCTTTGTCGAGTGTCGGAAGCTTCTTCAGATCATCTATGCTCTGAATGTCCTGAGGTTTCAGGTCATGTTGCCGGAAAATCTCCCTATAATAAGGGACATTCTCATAACAGTGATGCATGAGACATTCCAGGCGCTCTTCCTGGTATTTGACCAGAGCTTCTTCGTCCCAGTGTTCACTTTCCATGAGCAAAGCAACGGCTTCGTTCCACTCCTTGCCGTACCTGACGGAGGGAGGTAGCAAATTGTAGAGGACCTGTCCCCATTTCACGAGTGGAACAGGCCCTTTCTTGATTAAGGTTTTCAGATAGGCTCGCATCGACCTTGCCTTGGTCTGAGGCAGTTTAAGAATCTATAGCGCAATCCATTGAGTTTCGCGAGCGGATGCCTTGCGTGAGAATCACCTTCACCCTTTCCTTTTCCGTCCCGCGAGACGCTCACCTTACAACAGAATTGCTGAGGGAGTCGAGACAGGATTGACCTTTCTGGACTCAATACATATATTAGAAACCAAGGTAGAATACAGAAAAATGGGAGCTTTGGACTTAGGAAGGGTCGAGATCATGAACGACAAAGATGAAACCATAGGATCAAATCTGCCGGATCCGAAAGAGATCGAGAAAGAGATAAATGAGTTTCTGGCAAACAAATACGGCAACCGTATACGGGTTATGGGGACTCAGATTGGTCCATGGCCCGGCGTGGAGGAAACGGGCGGGGGGGAAACGATCAAACAGGATACCGAACCTTCCCATGTCCGCTTCGATATGAAGCCCGCGGAACTTCACGACTACTTGGACCGTTTTGTAATTCGCCAGGATTCAGCTAAAGAAATGCTTGCAACCAAGATATGCACCCATTTCAACCGAATTCGCTACTTTCAGCAAAAAGGCGAAAGCGAAGATCGCGAGGGAATCGGGAGGATCAAGAGTAACATGATCCTCATAGGCCCGACCGGCGTGGGAAAGACGTATCTAATTAAGCTAATCGCCCGAAAGATAGGCGTCCCTTTCGTGAAGGGTGATGCAACAAAGTTCAGCGAAACGGGCTATGTTGGGGGCGATGTGGAGGATCTTGTCCGCGACCTGGTTCAGGAAGCGGACGGTGACATTGAAAAGGCGCAGTACGGGATCATATATATAGATGAAATCGACAAGATAGCCTCTTCGGGAAATATAATCGGGATTGATGTATCTCGAACGGGGGTCCAGAGAAACCTTCTCAAGCCGATGGAGGAGACCGAGGTAGACCTGAAGGTAGCTCATGATCCGGTGTCTCTCATGGAGGCGGCAGCCCATTTCCAAAAAACCGGCAAGCGGCTGAAGCGGACAATAAACACCCGGGACATCCTTTTTATCGTGTCAGGCGCCTTTAATGGGCTCGATGAAATAGTCTCCAAACGAATGTCCCGTAAGGGGTTGGGCTTCGGCGCAAGCCTCAAAGTGAAGGAAAATAGGACCGACCTTTTGCGTGAGGTCAAGTCAGAGGACCTGATAGAGTACGGTTTTGAATCGGAATTTGTGGGACGCCTCCCTGTCATCGCCGTGCTGGACGATCTGGATGAGCAAGACCTGTACAAGATATTGAAAAACAGGTATTCCTCGGTTGTAACCGCGAAGAAACAGGACTTCAAGGCCTATGGCATAGACATCCGTTTCACCGACGAGGCCCTGGCGAAGTTGGCTGCGTCGGCTCACAAGGAGAAAACCGGGGCACGGGCGCTTATAAGCGTGATGGAGAAGGTCCTCGTGGGCTTTGAAAGGATGCTCCCGTCAACGGAGATCACCCGTTTGGCCGTCACCGAGGAGCTGGTTGACGACCCAAGAAAGTTTCTCCAGGAATTCTTGGAGGACGACTCCCATCCTTCCAAATATGAGGTTTTCGACCAGGTTGACGCGCATGAGAGGGCCGAACTCCTCGAGGAACTCCAAGCGAGGTGCGCGGAGTTCGAAAAAGCCTGCGGCAAATCCGCTAACGGATGGGCGCTGGACCTAATTGTGGATGCGTGCATGAAACAGGGCCTCACCCCTGAAACGGTTTACAAGCGCTTCATCAAAGTGGAGCAGGAGATCCATGCCTTTGAGAAGGAGTTTGAGGGCCTCTACGGTCTCAGGATACGATTCTCCGAAGATGCTCTCCAGGAGTTGATCGGGTTGGTGCTGAACGGTTCAGAAGAAGCTCTGATAGTGTGCCGCAAGATTTTCCAGAACTATCATCATGGTCTAAAGCTCGTGATGGAGCGAACCAAAGAGCACGAATTCACCATTCCTCGAGAAGCAATCCAGAACCCTGAGCGCTTCCTCAATGACATGATTCAGAAGACTTATCATCAACAACAGGAAGTTGGAGAGGGCTCATAGAATCAATCAAACTGGGGGCGGCCCCGCGTGCCGCGGGGTACCCGCCATCCCTGATGAAATCCTCTTCTTTGACCGTAGGTTAGTATCGCTTGTTAGAAAGCGCATCGCTATTCCACACCAGTTTCCGCAGTTACAGCCTTTGCCAAAAGCTTTGAAATTTTCCAATAGCCGCGCTGCGAAGAATCGGTAGGCCTAGGGGTGCCTCGCGGGCCAAACTGGTCAACTTATTTGCGTATTGTGCACCGGCACAGAGGTCCCGCGTCCCGCGGGACTACAAATTTCGAGAGATCGCTCTTCAGAGTTGATCATTACTTTTGAGAATCACGATAGAACAAAAAAGTCCGGCCCAAAGACCGGACTTCTCAAACTCATCGTTTCATCAGGGTTAGTCGCTGTACCTGCTCTTGCCGCGACCGTCGAACATGCTGCGTGGATTTTGGGCGGGGCCAACCGTTGTAGGGGAAGAGAAAATCTCCTTGAGAGTCGACCAAAAACCGCTTCCGCTGTCAGCCTGCTGTTGCTGTTGACCCTGCACTCGCAATGGAGTCGCCTGACCCGGTGGGGCCTGCAAAGGGGTGACGCCCTGCGGGGTGGGCATAGGGCCGGCCGCGGCCGGAGCTGGCCCGGCATACTGTACCTGTCCTCCTTGATACGCGGGGGGAGCGCCCGGTTGACCGTACTGCTGCTGGGCCTGAGGCTGAGCCTGCTGGCCTGGGGCCATTTGCGGATACTGAAGCGCCTGCTGCTGGCCCTGAGCTTGAGGGACTGCTCGCGCCTGGTAGCCTGACTGAGTAGGCCTGCCGCTGTCTCCGGAAACTCCCATGAGTTCGTAATACCTTTGTTGGGCCACTCGCAAGCTATCATAAGCCTCGCCAACAGCCTTCTTGTGGTACTCGGCCTGCAGGGCCTTCTGCTTAACCTCTTGTTCCCTAACCCTCTGCTGGGCCATATTAAACTGCTGTTGAGCCTGCGTCAGCTCCTGGGTCGCGGCCTGCTGCTGAGCAGCCAGTTCAGCCGCACGCTGCCGGGCCACCGCTCTCTCATAAGCCTTCTGCTGGGCAGCCTGCACCATCGGGTCCGAGCTCATAGGTCCTTGCGCATCTCCCGCCTGAGGTTGCACAGCCTGCTGCGGAGTTTGCTGCCCGTAGCCCTGCTGTTGATAATAGCCTTCCTGGCCCGCAGGATTCGCGCCGGGCTGTTGTTGATAAGCCTGCTGCTGGGGATATCCGGCTTGCTGGGGATAGGCTTGTTGCTGAGGATATCCGGCTTGCTGCTGCTGATTGGCCTGCTGTTGTTGATAAGCCTGCAATTGCTGTTGATAAGCTTGCTGCTGGGCATAAGCTTGGGGGTCTACTTGTTGTTGGGACTGCTGATATGGGCTCTGCTGGTAAGCAGCCTGCTGTTGGGCCTGAGCGCCGCGTCGCTGTTTGGCGCTCAGTCGCCGTTTCTTGCCCGTAGCCGGGGTGCCCTGTTGGCCACCGGTGACAGCTTGGCCGCCCCCACTTGGAGCCTGATATGTCTGGACTTGCGGGGCCTGATAAGTCTGGACTTGCGGAGCCTGGTAGGCCGCGGCCCCTTGGTTCGAGTAATATTCGGAGGGATTGTAATATATGTTTGACTGACCCGGTCCGGCCTGCTGCGATGTAGCTCCACTGTACTCAGACGCTGGATAATAGCTCGTCACCGGAGCCGAACCCGGATAGTTACCCGTTACCGAATAATACCCGCCCTGTTGCTGCATCTTGTCCAGGTAGTTAGACCAGTCCGAATAGTAAATGGGCGGCTGATTGGGATCGACCCCCCCGGAAGGCGTTTCCATCAAGGTAGAGCCTTCATAGCCGGCAGAGCCGGCAGAGCCGGTTTGACCAGGGGACCACTGTCCGACTGCCGGGGCAACCATCAGCATCAGCCCTAAGGCTGTGCTTATCAGGACCATCGATCTTCGTCGCATAGCGATTCTCCTTTGGAGAAGAGCAGTCCGCAGCGCGCCGACTCTGTTGTGCCAAACAAGTCTTTATTGCCGCTCGAACTACCCACAGATACCACGATTCACATTATACTTTTTTTTGTAAGAAAATCAAGGTGAAAAAAGGTTTTACCGCCTTTATAACCGTGATTTATGTCAATCAGATGCGATCAGTTCTTGCTGCAATAGTTAAATAATCACATTTATTTAACTATTTTCAGCGTGTTTCTTGAGGATCTCGGGGGATCGGGCGGATCGGAACCTTTTACCTTCTCGTTGAAAATCTTGTTTTTCACACGCACGGAATTGATCAAGAAGTATACTACGATGGATCTTTCCCAATCCCGAGTCGGTGAAAACTCCGAGACTTTCTTTAGGTATTTCTCTTGAAGCTGACCCAGCGACGCCTCGTCGAAATCGAGCACGCGATCAGCCAGGCCCAATAGTACTTCCTCAATCCCCACGTTGCCTCCTCACGACTTCCATACAGGGTAAGGCTTTTGAGAACTCAGGTCAAGGAGAAGGCCACCTACCCTGCCGCGCATTCAAGAAGCTCTTGTCATGCGGCGGCCTGAATCCCGGCTTCGAGGGCCATGAGGTTCATGCTTCTCACTTGCGTCTCTGGTTTCACTGCTGAGGTGCTCACGGATGTCCTCCACGGAGACCGGAAAGCCATCCAGCGTCGCTGCGAATCCCAGCAGAACCACATTTTCAAGCTGCACGCGTCCGAGCTTTTTGGCCAGGCCAGCCGCGTCCACGCGTTTTATACCAAGGCCGTCCGGCAAGATGGAATTTTCTACGGTAACCCCGCCGCGTTTCAGATAATGACTGTTGTTCGCCGTTTCAGAAGGGTCAAGCGAAAGGAGAAAGTCCGCGTGACCGGCTCGAATCAGCGGTGAGAAAAAGCGGCCTATTCTCAGATGACTGTTGATGGAGCCTCCCCGGACCGCCATGCCGTGAGTCTCGGAGGAAACTACTTCTAATCCCTTGGCTGTGACTATCTGGCCTATTTGGCGCGTCAGGAAAACAATTCCCTGGCCACCTCTCCCGCAGAGAACAAGTTCAACCATGATCAATGTCCTTCAGGCTCAATGGCTTGAGACGGACAGATCTGAACGCAGAAGCCGCACCCCGCGCATAGATCCGCGTCGATCTTCATCTTCTTGTCTTCCTTTACGAAGTGAAATGCCGGGCATTCCAAATCCTTCACACAGGTCATGCACAAATCGCAACCATCGCCGACCCGGAACCTTGCAGACGAGAGTTCCACATTCGGCGCGCGGACACAGGGCCGCCGGGTGATGACTACCGCAACGCCCTTGTTTTCACTAAAGGTGTAGTCCTTGGCCTTTTGCAGCGCTTCTCGCGTGCTCGCGTGGTCATAGGGATCCACTACTTCCAGAAAATCGACACCACACCCTTTAATCACCCTTTCGAGGCTGATCGCGACGCCGGGAGAGCCGTCTGCCAAGAAATCGTGCGCAGGAGTCGGTTGACCTCCTGTCATGGCGGCAATGCTATTGTCCATGATCATGAGGACAAATGGGGCACCGGTATGAACTGCGTTGATGAGGGCCGGAACGCCTGCATGGTAGAAAGTGGAATCTCCGATAGTGGCCACAACTCTGGTCTCGCCGTTCGCGAGTGGAGTGCGGGCCAGACCCGCGGCCATGCCTATCGAGGCCCCCATACAAAGGCAGGTGTCCACTGCTCCCATGTTGATCCCCAGGGTGTAACACCCGATGTCCCCCGAGAAGATCGCCTGATCGAATACCTGCCTCATCATGAAGAAAGAGGGGCGATGGGGGCACCCCGGACACAGAGAGGGCCGCCGCGGTTTAATCTTGGGAGGCTGCACGGCGGTTGGCTGTTCACCGACCGCTTTCAGAATTATCTCCTCCACAATTTCAGGGGTCAGCTCACCCTGCTGCGGAACGTGCCCGGAAAGTCTGCCCATTACGTTTCGCCGGTCCTGAATCTGGAGCTCCAGCACAGGATAAGTCTCTTCCACAACAAGTGTGGTACGATGCGTGTCCACGATTTCCTGCATGGCTTGGGCTTCGACGGGAAAGGGCAGATCCACTTTATAGACAGCCACGCTGCTTAGCCGATGATCAGAGGCTACAATGTCCCTCACGTGGGACGAAACCGAACCCGAGGTTATCAATGCCGTCGAATTCCCCGAGCCCTGAGATATCAGGACCGGCCGAGCTTCAGGAACTTCACGCTTTATCGTCTCCAGCTTTTCATTTAACTCGCCGTGGAGGACAAGTCGGTAACGTGGTATGGCCGCCCATCTGGTCCAGTTCTTCTTGAACGGTCCCACGTCAGCAGGTGCGCGAAGGGTTCCCAGCGATACGTTCTGCCGGGCATGGCAGACTCTCAGGCACGGTCGCAGCAGCACGGGCACCTGGTATTTTTCCGACAGGTCAAAGGCCCTGAGGGTCATCTCCAGGGCTTCTGCCGGCGTGCTCGGATCCAGTACCGGCACTTTCGCGAACCAGCCAAAGAATCGGCTGTCTTGCTCAGTTTGGCTGGAATGAGGCCCGGGATCGTCGGCCACGACCACAACGAGCCCACCACGAACCCCCAGGTAAGCCGCGCTCATGAACGGGTCAGAAGCCACATTCAATCCGACCATCTTCATGACCGCGACGGAACGTGCGCCTGCGAGCGAAGCTCCATAGGCCACTTCGAAAGCGACCTTCTCGTTGATGGACCACTCCAGGTAAATGGGGTGGCCCAGTTCTTTTTTCCAACGCACAAGGGATTCGAGGACTTCGGAAGAGGGAGTGCCGGGATATGCTGCCGCAACAGTGCAGCCTGCCTCGATAATTCCGCGTCCGATGGCCTCGTTCCCCATGAGGAACCTGACATCGTGGGTATTTTGCTCAGCCATGTCTATTTCTTATCGTAGCGGTCAGAAACTGTCAATCCGAGGGAGTGGAGTTGGCGACCCTACGGTCCATCAAATAAGTTCTGAATTCTCTTCGTCCCGCAGGCATGACAAGATAGTAGCCCGCCGATTCGTCGCCGGGAAGGCCGGAAAGGTAACCGGCCCTCGTCTCTTTAGGGACGATTGAATCGTTGGATCACTCGAGCGAGAACTCGGCCGTCCCTATGGGACGAAATATGGTCTATTTATCCAGCTTTGCCCGGCAATGAATTGCCGGGCTACTTTCCCGCGTGCCGCGGATTCCTCCGGAACACGGTTCGTGAGGACACCTCATTCCTATGCTCACCGGCTTGCCACCCTGAGCATTGCGCCGGTAATAACCGTTAAGGATTTACCACTTCCACTTCGATGACCGGTCTTCAACGAAGTATAACCAGTAGGCCGCGGTAATTCCCCAGATGATGTTGAAGAATATCGACAAACAGAGGTGTGAGCGCCCCTAGTTCCAATCCGAGCATTCCCTTCTTCGCCATGAACGGAAACACGACAAATAGTTGAACCAGCGTCGGCCCCACGCTGTATACAATTCCCCTCAAAACAGGAGAGTTCCTAAAAAAAGGAAGCAAGAACAGAAATCCCCAGAGACCGCCCCACACAAGACGCGGATACAGAAACGCGGAAGTGAGGGCCGGCGCAACTTTCACCCCCAGGGCGCCCGTAATTGCGAGCACGCCAAGCACCCACACGGCCAGGGCGTTGATCAAACCGCCAACGCTTCCTGCGGCATAAGTCAGCGACAAATTCCTTAACAAATTCTTCATGACACGCACCTCTCTAACGGCCTGCTTTCCTTGAAGGTTATCCGGAATTGAGTGCCTTGCGACCGCCTGACTACCACTTCTCCCTTCAACTGCTTTACCAGAGTATTCACGAGGCTCAGACCTAGCGATTGCCCGCCGGCGACGTCCACTGTTTCAGGTAGGCCCACGCCGTCGTCCGCAATTACAAATTCATATTCATCATTGACTGATGCCAGAGAAACCGTGATCAACCCTTTTCGGTCCGCTGGGAATGCGTGCTTAAGGCAGTTGGATATGAGTTCATTGGCGATCAATCCACATGGAATAGCGAGATTGATGGCCATAGGAGCTGATATTACCTCTGTTTTCAACGAAATCCGCGAACCGGTGATACCGTATGCATAAAAAAGTTGGACCGTGAGGCTGTTGATGTATGCCCTGAAATCAATGTCCGCCAAATTCTTCGAACGGTATAGCAATTCATGAATTAGCGCTATTGATTGCAGCCGGTTCTGACTCTCGGCAAAAATCTGCCTCCATTCTTTGTCCGGAGCGTTCCGCGCCTGGAGCCGCAGCAGACTCGAAATCACCTGGAGATTATTTTTTACGCGATGGTGAACCTCTCTCAACAGCACCTCTTTCTCCCTGAGAGATGCCTTGATTTGATCTTCCGCGTTCTTGCGCTCCGTGATGTCGGTGATCACGGCAAAGCTCCCGACGTAACTCCCATGTATGTCGGATAAAGGCCGCGGAGACATTATGGTGGGAATCTGCCTGCCACCCTTAGCTGTCCACACAATCTCGTAGGACGTGTCTCGGCCTTGTTTTCGTTCCGCCATCCGTGCGCTGAGCAGCTTAGCATTTTCTTCATCGAGAAAATCGGTCACCGGCCGGCCGAGCAATTCCCTTCTCGAGTATCCCCACAATGCGCAGAGCTTCTCGTTGACGTACGTTATGATGCCGTCTTGGTCCTGAATCCCGAAACCTTCGTTCATGGTGTCAACCAGGCCTCGGTACAGCTTCTCGCTCTCCTGAACGGCTTCCTCCATCCGCTTGCGCTCGGTGATGTCTTCGCACGTCATCAAATAATCGCCGTTTTCCAACTGAACGGGTCTAAAGTGGATTATCCTTTCCGAGCCATCCTTGCGGGTTACCGTCCAGATCCGTTCCCTGGTGTGCCCCACCTTGACGTCGTGAAAATCAGCGACCCAGGCGTGGATCACTTCATGCCTGTATGCAGGATCCGGATAGGCCCGTCGGAACCATTGCTTTCCATTGGGAACGTCGTCCAAGTCATAACCGAACATTTCTTTGAACTTGGGGTTTATATATTGAAACTCTCCCGTTCTTAGCGATTATTGCCATTGCAAAAGGCGCCTGCTCGGCCAAGCTCTGAAACTTTTGCCTCTCCAATTGGAGGGCCTGCTCCGCCTTCTTCTGGGCCGTAATGTCATGGAACATGGCTTGAACTGCGGGTTTACCGTGGTACGTGAATGGGATTGCCGTCACTTCCACATCCACAAGCTCACCATCAAGACGGACAAATTTCTGCTCCGAATATATAACCGGCTTGCCCTCTACGATAACCTCGCGAATATGCTCGACTGCCACTTGTTTGGAACTTTCGTGGACAAAATCCATGATGGGCTTTCCGATGATTTCAGATCGCTCTGTCGCCCCCAACATTTTGGCCACCGCATCGTTGATGAACACAGCCACACCGTCGCTAGCTATGCCGATACCGTAAGGAGAAAGCTCAACGAGACGTCGAAAGCGCTCTTCACTCTCTCGGAGCCTTTGGTTGGCCTGCTCGAATTCTTGCTTCAAATCCTCGAGTTCAGTGAGCCGGCGGCGCAAGTCAGCCAACTCACTTATGAGTTCTTTATTTGTTTTCTTTTTGTCCTTCATCTCGGTTCCACCCGCGAAATGGTCGTTTGGAACCAATGTCCCCAGGGAGCAATAAACCTTTAGGTCATGTGCCCGCCCGAGCTGTCATGTCCACGAGCCATTTGTGTAGCGGCGACATCTTCTTAAACCTGTCGATACAGTAGTCTAGTATCTGTGCGGAGTAGAATTCGGAAGGAATCTTTTCTTCGGTCCAGGCATACAGGCCGTTGTGTAGCAGCAGTGCTGCGTTTTCGTTGCTCGCGTCATAGCCACGAGGCGTCTTTTTATAGTGTGTGCCCCCGACGGAGTAACCCTTATGCTTAGAAATTTGCTTTATTGCTTTGAGTAGCTCGGACCCATGCTTTGGGTCCACCACCGAATCACGGTAAGTTCCCAGCAGCAACGGCGAGAAGCAGTGTATGCCCGCAGCCAAAAACAGCGTCGGCGGCTCGAGATGAAAATAGTATCCGGAACACTCCATTTTGGCACGTGAACCTTCCCAGAAGAAAATCCCAAGATGGGTCTTGTATGGGGTTTTGTCTTTGCTGAAGCGGATGTCCCGGTAGGGACGAAAGATTGATCGGTTCACGCGGGGATCTGCGTTGATTTTCGGAGAGATTTTTGCCAGAGATCTGCCCATTTCTGCCACAAAATCCCGCGCGGGTCCCAGGACATATTTTTCGAAATCATTCTTATGCGTATCGAACCAGGTCTTGCTGTTATTCTGCGTCAACTCTGTGTAAAAATCGACGCATTCCTTGGGGAATCCTCTGAAATCAGAAATAGCAGTCATGGGCAGCCGTTCCTTTCCTGTAATTGTTCACCGCAGAGATCGCTGAGATTCCAGATGATTCTGTTTTTTCTGCATTTCTTCCTGGTGAGGCATAGCGCGTACGCGTCTGTGAGGGCGAAGACAATACCAGCCAAATTCCGTACCTAGGTGGCTCATGTGCCTGGCACAAGCCATTTCTCATCTCCGCGTTCTCGGCGCATCCCGCGTCTCGCGGGACGGTGATCCCGCGCGGAACTCGGGACTGCCTGCCCGCTGAGCACTTACCGTTTTATGTTACTTGCCGGCGACCAGCCGGGCGTGCTCTTGCATCAGTCAGGTGTCTTCTATTACTGTTAATCCGCCCTGTTTCGCTATTCGCGCAGCCTCCTCATTGCTGATGCCTTTCTGCATCCAGAGCACCTTTGCGTGAATTGCCACAGCCTGCTCTGCGATCTCGGGCAGAAATTCGGGGCGGCGGAATACGTCCACTATGTCCACAGGTTCGGGTATGGACTGGAGATCCGGGTAGCTCTTTTCGCCCAGGACTTCATCTGCACCGGGGTTAACCGGGATTATTCGGTACCCATGCTTCTTTAAGTAAGCGGCTACCATGTGGCTGTCTTTGCCGGGATTCGTCGAAATGCCCACGACTGCAATCGTGCGTAGATCTGTTAGTAATTGCTTCAAAGTACTATCACTGACAGTCGGAGAAGTCATAATTCACCCCCTACATTTTAGTATAAACATCTTACTACAGAGGAGCGCGCGCATCAAACGTACCCGCGTAGCGGTGTTTTCACTTGACTCAGATGTCAACCCTCACTAGAATCTGTAAGTTTTCCTGGAGATTCCTTTGTCCTCTTCCTTGACGGGAATAGGAAGTGTGAGGAGGCTGAAAAGGTCTTGTCCGCGCGATCTCAGGTTCTGCCTGTTAACGCCTTGCAGGAGGCTGTGACCAGCTTCGTGCAGGCGAAACCGAGATATAGCGCGGCCGTTCCCGATCAGGTTCTTCTGTCCGGGCAGAGCCCGGGAACGGTAAATGCGAGCCACCTCATTCTGAAGTTCCAGGTGTAAAGGCCGGCCCGGAGACGCTATTGCCGACCTGATCAGAGTCGATTATGGAAAGGAGGATTATCAGTGAAATCACTGGTGTGCCTGAAACAAGTCCCTGACACGGAAACACAGATTAAGGTAAAGCCGGACGGGACAGGAATCGTGACCGACGGTATAAAGTACATCATCAATCCTTACGATGAGTTTAGTGTGGAAGAGGGCCTTAAGCTCAAGGAGAAATTCAAGGCAGGAGAAGTGGTGATACTCAGCGTCGGTCCGGATCGAGCAACGGAAGCCATCCGCACCGCCCTGGCCATGGGTGCTGACCGAGGAATTCATATCAATGACGAGAGTCTCAACCAGGGTGATCCGTATGTAATCGCCGAGGCGCTTGCAGCCGCAGCCAAACAGGTCGAGTACGACATCATTTTCTGCGGCCACCGGGCCATCGACGACGATTTCGGTGAAGCCGGGGCAATGCTGGCCGAATTACTCCAACTTCCCCAGGTCACGCTCGTGACCAAGGTCGAAGTATCCGAGGACAAAAAGACCGCCATTGTCGAAAGAGACGTGGAAGGAGGCAAGGAGACGGTCGAGGTCCCCTTGCCATGCGTTCTGACATCTCAGAAGGGCCTTAATGAACCCCGATACGCATCACTTCCCGGTATTATGAAGGCAAAAAAGAAGCCCATTGATCCGAAGACCGCGGGGGATTTGGGACTCAGCGCCGAAGCGAGGCTGCAAGCGCGGAATTTCACTATGCCCCCGGAACGGCAGGCGGGCAAGAAGTATGAGAACATGGAACCCGCTGAAGTAGCCAAGGTAGTTGTCCAGGCGCTTCGTAACGAGGCCAAGGTGATCTGAAGGATTTGAGCTTCATAAGCCTTTCATAAGATTTCACAAGCAGAGGGGAATAACAGATGTCGAACATCATGATATATGGAGAGATCAAAGCGGGCAAAATAAAGAAGACCGCTTTTGAACTGGCAAGCGAGGGACGCAAGTTGGCCGATCAACTGGGAGGAACACTCACCGCGTGCCTGATGGGTTCGCAGGCCGAGCAATTTGCTCCTGACCTGGCACGATACGGAGTGGACACTGTTTATGTTGCTGAATCTCCGCAACTGGACACATACAATTCGGAGTATTATGCCCAGGCATTGGCCCACCTCATCGGGGAAAAGAAGCCCGACATAGTCTTAATCAGCCATTCCATGCAGGGCAAGGACCTGGCGCCCCGAACTGCCGCCAAGCTAGGCGTGGCGGCCATAGCAGATTGCGTGTCATTTGAACTCGAAGGCTCCACTCTCGTCGGTAAGCGACCTATGTATGCCGGGAAATGTTATGCCCAGTGGACCGCGGTCAAATCACCCCAGATCGCTTCAGCAAGACCCAACGTTCTGGAAATTGCGGAAAACCCAAAAGCCGGAACAGTCGAAAAAGTCTCGTTCAGCCCCGACACCAGCCGTGCGACCTACGTGACTAAGGATCTCAACTTGGACACGAGCGGCAAGGTGGACCTAACCGAGGCTGAAATCATCGTGTCCGGCGGCCGGGGAATGGGAGGACCAGACTACACTCTCATCGAGGAGATGGCAGCCATCTTCGGCTCCAGAGCCACAGTTGGGGCGTCCAGAGCCGCGGTGGACGCGGGATGGCGACCCCACTCAGATCAGGTAGGGCAAACTGGAAAGACTGTGACCCCGAATCTGTACATTGCCTGCGGCATTTCCGGTTCTATCCAGCACTTGGCGGGCATGGGGTCATCCAAAGTTATCGTTGCCATCAACAAGGACAGTGAGGCGCCGATCTTTACCAAAGCTGACTACGGGGTTGTCGGGGATCTATTCAAGGTCGTGCCGGAGTTCAACAAGGAACTCAAAGCGCTCTTATCTGAATGACCGGAGCCGAGTGATTCGGTTGATGTGCGATCTATAAGTAGCAACAAACCAGAAAGAATCGGGGAGGCCTTTGTTTCTAGAAGGTTTCCCCTATTCTCATCCCTTTGCGTGCCTATTCGTAGAAGAGAACTTCCCTCACCATGAGGGGCTCCACCTTTCCACGTAAACGCGCCGCTGCTTGAATCTTCTTTCCAATCTGCTCATCAAAAGATACAAAAAGGGGGTGCTCCTGCTGAGCTACGACAACGGAAATGGGGCACCAATGCCTGCGCTCTACCTGTGGCCGAGATGCAACCGAGGTGAGAATCATGAAGATTCAGATTATATTTTACAGCATGTATGGACACATTCAGAAAATGGCTGAGGCTGTGGCCGAAGGGGCTCGTGAAGTGGAAGGGGCTGAAGTGACGCTTTACCAAGTGGCTGAACTGGTTCCGGAAGCCGCGCTGGAGAGGACTGGGGCTAAGGCGGCAAGACAGGTTTTTGCCAACATTCCGGAGGCTGTGCCGGATCAAATGGCAGAGGCTGACGCCATAATCTTCGGAACCCCTACCCGCTTCGGCAATATGTGCGCCCAGATGCGCAACTTTCTGGATCGTACGGGCCAGCTCTGGGTGAGGGGCGGACTGGTCGGAAAGGTGGGGAGTGTTTTTACCTCCACTGCAACGCAGCACGGAGGCCAAGAAACCACAATAACCAGCTTCCACAGTACGCTGCTTCATCATGGAATGATCATAGTGGGTGTCCCATACACTGAGGAACGCCTCCTGAACATGACTGAAATTTCAGGCGGATCTCCTTACGGTGCTTCGACTCTCGCAGGCTCGGATGGATCTCGCCAGCCGACAGAGAATGAGCTGGCTATTGCAAGATTCCAGGGGCGACGCGTGGCTCAAATAGCCCGCAAGCTTGCTGCCAATGCTTGAAAATCAGCGTTTCAAAAGCTCTCGCGATGTCCGGCAACCATTCGTTGAGCAAAGGATGACGCCGAGAACGGCCAAGCTAGCGGAAGGATAATTGCCACTAAGGGGATTTGGAACCTAATGAAGAACACTCGTATGGCTGACTGCCGCTCTGCTAATGATTGCGTTATATTATGTCGTTGGTTTCGAGCATCGTGACGGGGATGCCTTTCGTCACAAGCGCCATCGCCGCGGAAATCCCCGAGGGTCATGATCCTATGACATAGATGCTGCACATCTGCCTTTTCCCGATCGCATTTGGAAACTCCACTGCCGTAATGCCTGCACAGCAGTCCAAATTGTTAACTATTGTGGCTCAAATCGGCGCAACAAAGACCTATTATCCTTGCGGAGCTTTGACACGACACAGACGCCATCGACCTGTCTTATGAAAATCCGCCTCCACGAGGACCTGCCTTTCCAGACACATCTTGTCAATGGCGGCTGCCTCTGCTAAGTCTTTTTGGCCCGACGGAACACCGAAAGGCTTTCACCTGACAGCGCCTATCATCTGAGCTCGCGCGTCTCCGTCACTGCGTTGGCTTACTGCATTGCGGAGAGTCCCCTGGCACTGGTTGATCGATGAGTGACCCAAGCAATCTCATAGACGTGGCAATCCCGCTCCCATTGGACGGTCCCTTTACGTATAGGGTCCCTTCAGAGCTCATGCCTCGCGTGGAGATAGGCCGCCGAGTCCTTGTGCCCTTTAGAAATAAGATACGGGCAGGTTTTGTCGTCGAAACCAGAGCTTCTGGCCCAGGCAGCCAGGAAATCAAGGATGTTGTGGACATCCCGGAAGAAGGGCCATATTTGACTCCGGCTCTGTGGTTGTTCATCCGCTGGGTCGCGGACTACTACATGCTTCCCACTGGGCTGGTGCTGAAGACAGCGCTTCCCCCCGGCTCGGACAGGAAATCGCGCCCTTGGGCCATCCTAACTCCAGAGGGTCGGGCGTCATCCGACGAACCGGGGAACAGTCAGCGCCAAACCCTTCCCGCAAAGCTTCTCAGGGCGGGCGTGATGACTCAAAGCGAACTTGATGACCTTATTGGGACTGATGGCCGCAAAGAAGCCCTTCAGAGGAAATGGATCCGAATTGAGGAGCGGATTGCTCGCCCTAGACTAAGCTTGCGGAAAAAAAAGCTTCCCGAACTCCTTGATCCTGCGGGGACCCCTGTTTCCCCTTCTGAACGGCTTCCCGAACTGACCCCGGACCAGAGCTCAGCCGTTACGCGCATCGGTGACGCAGTCTTGGAAGGCGGATTTCATCCTTTTCTCCTCTTTGGCGTTACCGGCTCAGGAAAGACGGAAGTCTATCTCAGAGTCATCCGTGAGGTCCTGAACAAAGGGAAACGGGCACTGGTACTCGTGCCGGAGATAGCGCTGACACCGCAATTGGCCCGCCGCTTCTTGAGGCGCTTAGGAGGAGGGGTGGGGATATTTCACAGCGGTTTAACACCTGCTCAGAGACTTGACGAATGGCGACGCGTCCAGGCGGGCGCTGTGACCGTTGCCATAGGGGCTAGATCGGGCATTTTTTTGCCAATGCGAGACCTCGGCCTGATCGTCGTCGATGAAGAGCACGACCCGTCGTACAAACAAGAGGACAGTTGTCCATACAATGCTCGTGACATGGCCCTGGCCAGAGCGAAACTCGAAAACGCATGTGTTATCCTGGGAAGCGCTACGCCCTCGTTCGAGACCTTCGTTAACGCGCAGCGGGGGAAAATTACTCGCGTGGACCTCCCATCCCGGCATCATGGAGGAGCGCTCCCCGCGGTCGAACTGGTGGACCTCAAGGGGACCAAGGGCAAAGGTAACCAAGGGGCCTTCCTTACACCCATTCTAATAGATGCCATGGAACAAGCTCTTTCCCGCAAAGAGCAAGTCGTGCTTTTCCTTAACAGAAGAGGCTTCGATACCTTTGCCCAGTGTCGTTCGTGCGGCAACGTCTTCAAATGCCCGAATTGCGATGTCAGCCTCACTCACCACAAAAGAGCGCGGGATCTCAGATGCCATCTCTGCGGTTTTTCCCAGGCCGCACCTCCTTTGTGCCCGCAGTGCTCAGGGGAGAAACTCTTTTTCGGTGGTGTTGGGACTCAGAAAGTAGAGGAAGAGCTGTCTGCGGTATTCCCCGACGCGCGCATTGAGAGGCTCGACCGCGACACCACACGCCGAAGGGAAGATCTCGAGGGAATATTGGACCGATTCAGGAAAAAGGAGATCGATATCCTCACGGGGACTCAGATGATTGTCAAAGGGCATGACTTTCCCGGTATCTCGCTCGTGGGGGTCCTTTGTGGGGACCTCTCCTTGCACTTCCCGGATTTCAGAGCGGCAGAGAGAACGTTTCAGATGCTTACGCAGGTCGCCGGCCGTACCTGGCAGGGAGAAAGATTCCGGCCGAGTGATCCTTCAGACATTCGACCCGGATCACGAGGCCATTCAGTGCGCAGCCTCCCACGCGTATGAGAGTTTTTTTGAACGGGATTCAGAGCTGCGCCGGGAATTGCTCTATCCGCCCTATGGCCACCTGATCCTCGTAAGAGTGGAAGGGAACAACGAGAAGCGGGTTGAAAAGAAAGCCATAAAGATCGGTCGAGCGGCCAGGCTGCTGAAAGGCGAATCAAGAGAGGTTCTGATTATGGGGCCGGCACCATCTCCCCGAAAAAAGATAGTGGGACGATTCCGGTGGCAACTCCTCTTCAAAGCGGCCGCACGAGGTCCCGTGCGGTCTTTGATCAAGGCGCTTATCTCGGAGGGTTACTTGAAAGGCCATGGTCTCAAGATCGTCGTCGACGTTGACCCTATCGACCTCATGTGAAGAAAAATACGCATTCAGTCGTCCGGGGACACGCTACCTCCGCTGTCATTGCGAGGAGTGAAACGAAGAACCACCGCGGTTTTTCCCGCGTTCCGCGGGACCGGACATTGCTCAGCGACGCTCGCAATGACGTCCTCGGAGAGAGCCCGTGCCCCCGCGAAGCTTAATGCAGCCAAAGAAAATGAGATAAGGCTTTTCATTGTGCCCAAGGGGGAGTAAATTAAATAGTAGTGGTAATGAATCGCGGAGGCGGCATGAGTAAAACCAGGATAATAGTAGTGACGGCCGTAGCCTTCCTGCTCGTGGGCGGACTAATAGTTCTATGGTCGGTCTACCAACAAACGGGGACTGTTCAACCGCAACTGGTTTCTATGATCCAAAGCTTCACTGATGAAAACTTTGAGAAAGATGTGGTGGAAGCTTCGAAGAAACGTGCCATACTGGTGGACTTCTATGCTGAATGGTGCTTCCCGTGCCGAATGCTGGACCCGATACTCCAGGAAGTGGCCAAAGATCTAGACGGCTGCGCCACAATAGGCAAGATCAACACCGACCAGAATCTCATCCCCCGTCGATTCGGAATCAACAAGATACCGGCCATCTTCATCATTCGGGATGGTGAGATAAAAAACGCCTTCTATGGCGTCGTGCCTAAAGAGACCATACTCAAGGCACTTCAAGACTTTTGTTCGTAAGAAAGAACCGCTCGGATGCCTTCTTCTCTCGCCGGCTTGAAAATAATCATCCGCGGAGCCGGCGAAATGGCCACCGGAACCGCGTGCCGCCTTTATAGCTCAGGATTCCGCAAGCTTCTCATGACTGAAATTGACAAGCCGCTGACAGTGAGGCGCATGGTCAGCTTCAGCGAGGCGTTGCATGAGGGGAATTGGAGTGTCGAGGGCGTAGAAGCTGTACAGATTCAAGCCCTGGATCAAGTGGCGAAGGTCTGGCAGGAGCAGCGCATACCGATTTTTGTAGACCCTGCGGCCTCTTCCAAGACTATCTTCAAGCCCGACGTGCTTGTGGATGCAATTCTGGCAAAAAAGAATCTAGGCACGACTATGAACGACGCGCCCCTGGTCATAGCTTTCGGACCGGGTTTCTGCGCGGGGAGGGATGCTCACTGCGTCGTAGAGACCAACAGGGGGCACGATTTGGGTCGATTGATTCTACAGGGAGTAGCTGCTCCCGACACCGGCACTCCCGGAGAAATCCAAGGACATAGTATTCTTAGGGTTCTTAGGTCGCCGGCGGACGGCATCTTTGAATCCGATCAGCATATCGGAAGCCTGGTGGAAGAAGGGGAACTTATCGGTCAGGTAGCGGGCCAACCTGTGAGGGCAAGTCTGAACGGAGTAATCCGCGGACTGATAAGGCCGGGCACCCCGGTGAGTCGGAGCCTGAAGATCGGTGACATAGACCCGCGGGGAAACCCGTCGTACTGCAACACGATCTCTGAGAAGGCCCGGGCTATTGGTGGGACCGCCCTGGAAGCTATTCTCAGGCGATTCAATGGTCCCAGCACGATTGATCCTGCCTGAAGCAGATCTGTTCATTTTGTTCTACAGCAAGCGCACCTAGATCGCTTCCCAAGCCACTGTTGTCGGGATTTGAAAACTCCCTGTCCTTTCCCATCCTCTGCCGCGCGCATGGGCCCTTTGTCCGGCCAGACCACAAGCTTTTTACATGAAATTACGAAGCTACTGGTGGCGTCCAGAGCCCCATCTCTCATTCAGTTCCTGATTCCTATTGAATTTTAACGCATTTTAGAGTATAGAAATAAAATACCCCTATGAATTGTCTTGGGGATTTATGTTGAAGTAAGTTTTGTTTGAGGGTGGCTGAATTGCGCGAACGAATATTGCTGGCCATCGCGGTAGCGGTCGTCTGTTTGTGGGCGCCCGGGGTTTACGGAGGCCGTGAGTACATGAAGTTCGAGACTTCGAGTGCCCTGGCTTCCGAAAAATCGTCTTTGACCCGCCAAGAGTCTGCTCAAGCAATCCCTGGAATCTCTGTCCTTGCTCAGGCTGGGAGAAATGGTGGAACACCATCAGGGAATGCGCAGAAGCATGATGTAGGCAGCCAGGCAGCCGAAACTGTATCGGTCCCGATTGCCGGCGAATTTGATCTGCTCTCCCGTGATCCGTTAGACCAACTACGCTTGGACAACATCAAGCCGCTTTATACCTCTCCCGGCCTCCCTGGCGAGGGAGTGTGGGAATCATCCGAAGCGCCCCGGGACGCACACGGGAGGCCTATCATTTATAGGACGTTCTACAGGCCGAGCGTGCAATTCCCGAACGCCATCGTGTATATGATGGTCGTGGATATGAGCAAGACGTACATGCAGTACTACGTCGGTTCACAGGAACCGGCTGCCCGTCTGGCGTCTTCCGAAATCGAGGCCCCGCTCAGATCACGCATAATGGCCATAACAAATGCTATGTGGATGCAACGCCATTCCAGCGGCGCCGGCGCGATTTTCCGCGGCAAGGCACTCTATCCAATGGTCCCCGGTATGGCCACCCTCATTCTTTACAACGACGGATCGGCCGATATTCAAGAATGGCACTCGGAAATTCCGGTCAATAAAGTCCGTGACGCTCGTCAGCTCCGGCACCTTATAGTGAAGAATGGCATGGTCGTGCAGTCAGTCCTGAGAAACGGGCACTTGGAGGACGCCGAAATAGGCCTCGGCTTCCTGTTGGGTGGTGGGGGTAAGAATTACGATGGCAAACACTTCTGGTATGTGGCTCATCGCAGCGCGTTCGGAATCAGGAAAGACGGTAATCTAGTTTTCGCAATCGGACACCATATCGGAAGCAAGGATATGGCCAAGGCCCTGGTACTGGCGGGATGCGAAAGAGGAATGCACGGGGACGCCAATCCAGACAATATAGTGGGAAACCTGTACATCAGGGATTCTTTCGGCAATCTTGTAAAAAAGATGAAGCTTTCCCCGGAACAATCCAAATACACGCTCAAACGATACGAGGACGGTTATACGAAAGACTTTTTTGTCTTGTTTTCTAGGGAAGCCCTCGATTCGGCCCGCAAGACCGTGAGGCGCAGCGACAGCGAGAACCCCGTCCAGTCTCATCCGTGAAAGCACCAAAGACCATGAAAAGAAAAGGCATCAGCCCTTTAGGCACGCTTGCGTTTGTCTTCGCACTCTTACTAATGGCTCACCCTTCGTGGGCTAAGGAACCGGCTCACGCATCGGGCGATCAGCCCCTGGAGTTGGCGCGTCGGGGCGTCATAAAGGCCAACGCTGGAAATTTTAAGCAAGCCCTTGAATTATTCGATGCAAGTCTGAAGGCGTCCAGCGGGAACGTAACCGCACTATTCAATCGCGGCAAGGTCTTCCTCCTTCTAGGCCGCCTGGATCGAGCTCTTCAAGACTTGGACAAGACAATAAAGTTCGATCCCGCAGCCGTCGACGCTTACATTGTTCGAGGAACCATCCATAGGTTGCAAGGAGACTTTTCAAAAGCCATCAGGGACTTGAACAAAGCGGTAAGCCTCGATCCGGGGAACACGGGTGCACTGATCAACCGTGCTGCCGTGTTTTTTGACACGGGCGAGCACGAGAACGCATTGGAAGACCTCGGCAAGATCATCCAGATTAATCCACGTATGATCAGGGCGCTGGGCAACCGCGCTTACATATTTGAACAACTAGGCAAGTATGACGATGCCATCAAGGACCTAGCTGCGATAGTAGCTCAAGACCCAAACCATCTCATGGCCATGAAGCATCTGGGGTTCATTTACCGGCAAAAGGAAGAGCCCACAAAGGCAGCTAGGTGGTATCGGATGGCACTGAAACTCGAAGATGACCAGACCGCTCGCAGGCGCCTCACCGAAGAAATCGTCGACTTAGAAAAGAAGGCTCAAAAAAAGTAGATTGACTTGCTCTTCACGCAAGTTCGCTGCAAACCCATCGAAACGAGTTGTCCAGAACTTCGTAAGGCTTGAAACGTGCCTTGTAGTTCATGGAGGGGCAGTCTGCCACCAGAAAACCGAGGTAGTAATGCGGAATGTTGTGCTCTTGGCAAAAGAGGAGCTCTTGAATGGCAGAAAAAGTTCCCAAACTGATTGAAGAGAAGTCCGGGTCGTAAAAGGCATACACGCTGGACAGCGACCTGGAGCAGATGTCAACAATTCCCACGGCCACCAGCCGTCGCCGCAGCCGGTACTCGAATTCAAGTGTGCGAACAGGGGATGTGTAGAGAAAGCTCCTCAGGCTATCGACAGAGTGATCCGGCCCGCGACCGTGTTGACTTGCCAAGTAGTCTGAATACATCTTAAACTTGTCTTTCGTGAATCTCGGAGAGGCTATTCTGAATTCCACTCCCCGGTTTTTTCTGAGGATTCGTCTCTGGGACTTGGCAAGGCGGTAATCCCCGGCAAGTATCCTTATAGGACGGCACTCACAGCAAGCTTCGCACACGGGCCTGTAAAAGTACATACCAGACCTGCGAAACCCATAATTCATGAAATCGTGGTAAAGCTCCGGCGGAAAATCTACCGCTCTAAACACTTCCTCTCGGGCAGTGTTTTCAGGAAGATACGGACATGGATGGTCCTCTCCCTGTACGAGGAAATCCAGAGGCACAAGCCCGTAGAATGGGGAGCTTACAAGTCCTGTCTGCACGCGACACGGAGTATGGTGAGCAGTTTCACTCATCGGCTCGGACATCATAGTTCGCATAGTTTTCGCATCTGAAGAACTACATCTTTTTCAACAACTGATTTGCCGCAGTGAGCAGCGGGTCCCAGACCGGAGAAAACGGCGGAGCATAGGCCAAATCGCATTGAAAAAATTCCTCAACGGTCATTCCCGCGTGCAAGGCTACGGCCACCGCATCGACCCGATGAGCGGCTCCTTCTTTTCCTACGAGGTCCCCTCCGAGCAACTTTCCGCTCTTCTTGTCGGCCGTTAGATGCACGTATATGTCCTGATTACCCGGATGTCCATGAGCTCTGGAACGGCTCTTGACGACCTCGTCTACGACATCGAAACCCGCTCGCTCGGCCTCGGCCGCGCTCAGCCCGGCATGGGCCACCTCCATGTCCAGGACCTTGAATACCGCGCTACCTGCAATGCCGGGCAGCTCGATGTTCCGGCCCGTGACATTGTCCGCCACAGCCCAGCCACCTCGGTTCGCCCTCAGGGCGAGCGGTATCCAGATTCGTTGGCCCGTTACTACGTGGAAAGCGTCGGCGCAGTCTCCCGCGGCGAAGATATCCGGGTCAGAGGTGCGCAAGGTTTTATCCACCGCGATGGAATTCTGAGGCCCCAGGTCGAGCCCGGCATCGGAAGCAATTTCAGAATTGGGCACGACACCCACGCCCATGATCACCAGGTCAACATCCATCGAAGCATCGCCCAAACTCACTCTTAGTCGGGTGTCAAATTCTTCGATTTGGGATGTACCCATCCCCAGGTGGAGTCCCACGCCCTTGTCTTTCAGTTCGTTCCTGACTACGTCACTCATCTCGCTGGGTAGCCAGGGGAGCAATGTGGGCACAACGTCGCAAATTTCCGCCTGAACGTGGCGCTCGTGAAACGCCTCGGCCATCTCAAGACCGATATATCCCGCACCAACGATCAGGGCCCTCTCAACAGGATGAACAGCCATGAACTGCTTGATGAGGCGCCCGTCTTCCAATGATCTTAGGGCCTTGACGCCCGGCAAATCCTCCCCCGGTATGCTGAGAATACGCGGGCGAGCGCCGGTAGCGATGAGAAGTTTGTCGTAACTGACTTCGAAGAGCTGTCCGTCGGGGGTTAAGCCGGACACGGCCTTGCGATCTCGATTGATCCTCTCCACTCTGTGTCCAAGCCTGAGATCTATTCCCTGCTTATCCCTGAAGACATGGGCCTGCCGAACAACCAGATCGTTCATGTCACGTTCCGGTTCAGCAATATTGTATGGCATGCCGCAGGCCGAATAGGAGACGTCGCTCGTCTGCTCCAACACCACCACGTCGATGGCAGGATCGTTCCGTTTAGCCTTCGATGCGGCGCTCATGCCTGCCGCGTCCCCGCCAATGACAACAAATCTCATTGATAAGCCTCCTATAGAGGATTGGCAGTCAAGCAAATACGACCATTCTGGAGGGCATTGGCAATACTATGCCCCTTCTGTTAACTTATTATAGACCGACGGGTGAAGTTCCGACAGTACTAAGAGCGTTTCGGCAGGAGTCTCTTACTTCATCAATTCCTTGAGTGCCGTCTTGACGGCATACGAAAGTGACATTTCCGGGCCGGAGTCTTCTAACACTTTCTTGGCGACCGTTTCAGCCATTCGCTCTTTATACCCAAGGTTTGTGAGAGAAGAAACAAGATCGTCTCGCAGCGAAGGCGGGGCGAGTTTACCGGAGATCGAATCTCCGAACATGGGCATTTTATGAATTTTTTCCTTCAGTTCAAGCACAATGCGTTCCGCGGACTTCTTCCCGATACCGGGGATCGATGTCAACCGGTGCAAATCCCCCTCGAGCACCGCTCTACGAAAACCATCAGGCGATGTACCGGAGAGAATGTTCAGAGAGATTCGTGGGCCTATACCTGCCACAGTCAGCAGCATCTCAAAGAGCGCTTTTTCCTCTTGTGTCACAAAGCCGTACAATTCGAGGGCGTTCTCCCGCAGAGCAGTATAGATGTTGAGAAAGGCTTCCGCATCTTGGGGTAGAGCTTCCATGGTGGAAAGTGAGACCGCTACTTCGTAGCCGACGCCGTGAACATCCACAATAATCCGGTTTAGACCTTTAAAAGCGATTTTCCCGCGTAGAGAGGCGATCATGATACAATCCTGTCAGGTAAAGAAATATGAGAATGGTAAATGGCCATTGCCAGAGCGTCTGCCTGGTCTGGAGACTTGAGGGTCGGCAATGCGAGCACTTTCCCAACCATAAACATCATTTGAACTTTTTCGGCTCTGCCATAACCGGTAAGCCCTTGCTTGATCTCCATAGGGCTGTACTCGAAGATATCCATGGAGTACGTCTCACCCAGAAGCAGGATGACGCCGCGGACCTGACTCAGCTTCATTAAGCTCTGGCTATTATTGGCATGAAATAAGGACTCCACCACCATAACAGCGGGGCTGAATTCCCTGACAATTTCATCCAGTTTTCTGTAGATTCCCCATAGTCGCTTGGACTGGGAGTGAGACGAAGAAACTCGTATGACCCCGCTCGCCACATGCGTTGGGCGTACCCCATTTTTCCGAATGATTCCATAGCCTGTCGCTGTGCTTCCTGGATCGACTCCAATGATCAACATCTTTTCGTTCGCCCGCTGACTCAGCCTTGAGTGGTCCCAGATATTGCCGTGGATGACATGACTGAAACCGAATTTAACCTTGTTTGTAAGGCCCGGGTCTTCAGCCCCACGGATTAACGGTGATCTCTATACTATTGATTGGCCTTTCTTTCCAGGGTTTTGTTTTAGACCCGAGCACTGGCCCAAATCAGGCGGGCTTAGTATACGGGCAGACGGCTGCCATACGGGCCAAGAGGCGCCTGTCCCCCTTCTCGATCGCATGGAAGCTTATTCGAAGTTTGTAAATGGCTGCACAAAATCAGGCAGAGATCCTCATCATCTCATCTTCGGAAATGTCAAAATTCGCGAACACCTTTTGCATGTCTTCGTTGTCATCCAACGCATCCATCATTTTAAGCATCTGCTCAGCCCTCTTCCCTTCCAGCTTCACAGTGTTCTGGGGGATCATGCTGATCTCCGCCAACTCAACCTTCCAGCCCTTGTCCTCGACCGCCTTGCGAACGGCCTCGAAATCCGAGGGTTCGGCCGTTATCTCAAATGCGTGGCCTTCGGGCTTCACGTCTTGCGCTCCCGCATCTACCGCAAGTTCCATAACTTCGTCCTCAGAGAGACCCTCTGCCAAAACAACCACAACCCCCTTCTTATCGAACATCCACGAAACACAGCCGGATTCTCCTAGGTTGCCGTTGTACTTGTCGAAGATATGGCGAACCTCTGCCACGGTCCTATTCTTATTATCCGTGAGGACTTCCACCAGGACCGCTACCCCGCCCGGGCCATAGCCCTCGTAGGTCATTTCTTCGTAAATCACCCCTTCAATTTCGCCGGTGCCCCTCTTTATGGCCCGGTCGATATTCTCTTTGGGCATATTGGCGGCCCGTGCCGTGGTAACCGCTGTTCTCAGGCGCGGGTTGCCGTCCAGGTCCCCTCCCCCCATGCGAGCAGCAATTGAGATCTCTTTAATGAGCTTGGAGAACATTTTACCGCGCTTGGCATCCGCGGCGCCCTTCTTGTGTTTTATGGTGCTCCACTTATTGTGACCAGACATGGTGGCCTATCCTCTCTGCTAATGATGAATTACTTAGGGATGATATTAACTCGCACTAGGCTCTTCTTTCGCCCCTGGTAGCCCATTATGATAGCCCTTTCTTGAAAGAAGGTCCACGATAGCCGCGAGGCCTTCGTTGATCTTTTTAATGTATCTTTCGGTTCTGCTCAAGTTCTTATGTGTCAATATCCGCTGAAAAGTCTCGGCTCGCCTTATGTTCCGCTCCCCGGGGTGAGGTACGGGTTAGGAACGGGAGGCAGACGGCCTATCCGAATACCGCTCACTTACCCTCCAAGGATCTGCTCAATAGCTCACATGGTCATACGAATTCACAGCGAGGTCGGGTGGCGATTTCACAGGCGGGTCAAGGTGGGGGACGGGTGCGGCGAGCATGAACCGAGCGCAAAATTGATCCTGTGAAGCCACAGGCATGGGGGTGGGGAGGAGATCAGGCCGGTCCGTCTAGAATCATATTACAAGGGAACCCTAAGGCCGTTTACACGTGAAGAAATAATCATGAGAAATCCGTGATCTATAGTGCTGACCTCCGATTGGCCTCAGATTCATCAAACGAGAGATCAGGTCTCTGTACGACACCCTAGATGAAGTCGGGTGACAGACCTTTTGTCCTTTGAATTCCCGGCGCTTCTGCTCTTCTGCGGTCATTGTGCCGACAAATGACCACCGCTCCGTGTTGCGTGAAGCGTTGTGAGCGGGACCGTGTCAAGGGGTGGAGTTTTGGTGCATACCGGCCTTTAAACTTCGGGTTTAGCCGGTGACAAAAAACACCGATCCTCCACCCCGTAACGGCGTTTCATTCTTTGTAGCGCCTCTCTGCTACAAGTTCCGTATAAGTTTACCGGATCAACTTGAAGAGATGTTCGGCAACAGGAGGAGGAACCCAATGAAACCGTTTGATATTATCTACGCAAAGTTTATGCCCAAAAATAAGGAAGCCTGTCACCCCATGCTCCTTGAGAAGGTCGGTAAAGTTATGATGTGGCAAGTTTCATCCAAAATCTTCTGGGGTCCACAAGAAGGACAGTGGTGTTTTTACCCCAAAGATGACTTACAGCTCCGGCCCTTCACTGCCACGATACTAACTCAGAACCGGGACCAATTTTGGGTGTCCGGTCATCTTGGATAACTGTGCAGAATCTGCTAATAGTATACCTATGTGCAGTTTGCACCAGACGTTTTTCTAACCGGCTTGGATAGTTGCGGAGCGATGAGTTCAGTACAGACAAGCAATGTCAGGGTCTTCTTTGACCACTTGTATTTTTCGGTGTGCTGCGTCCTTGTGGGTTTTCTCCTGGTCTATTTCATTGCCAGGTGGTCGGGATACGGCTTTGACCTCGATGACAATATAGCCGCATGTGTGGTAGCAGTAGCCGCTCTTTCTCTAGGCCTAACGGTCTATTTGACGCTTATGTCCATATCGAGGGCTCCGAGCGAGTTCATCGTTCGTACCAAAAGAAAAAGATAACGCGAATCGTTTTCACGACCCGGAGCTCGGAATTCTGCATAATGCTCCCACACGAAAACTGCGGCCAGCATGGAATAGAGCGCCCTTTAGATCTGCCTCGTCCGGTGTCAATTTGGTCTCGTTTCGTGGGAAGACGTTCTGAACGAAAGTTGTCCTGTAGCATATTCCCAAATTGGGAATGTGGTTCATGTGGTCACTGGGGCAATTCCACCCATCGCAACCGCTTCACCAGAACCAATTACATGGATTCTTGAAGGCAAATCCTATGATAGCCCGCGCGGTAGCCTTTAACCTGCACGGGTTAACAAAATGGCGACCATTTACAAAGCGGTTAATCGGGTAAAAGCCTTTTAGGACGCTGTTTAACTAGATTTCTGCATACCGGAAGGATAGAGGGTACTCCACTTACTGTGACCTGACATGATTTTTCCCTCCGGAGATTATATCATGGTTTCATTATCTTACACTGATACCCTCCAACGTGGATTACACGCTTACGGCCCTCATGACAGTCTTCTACACAATAAGATCCATGGCAGCCGCGAGGTCCCAGTTGATGTTTTTAATATTTCCCCTTGTGATAGAAAAGTTCTTGTGTCTTGGATTCGCTGCACGCTGCGAACTACCAACCTGGAGATCGAAGAATTCAAAGTAGGTGTGATCGAGACTTCATCACCGGCCGAAAGTCTTTGGCGGGATGCGAGCAATCGCCCAACAGCCGTCGAAGCTCAAATGTGATAGAATTGACCTGAATGGGAAGGAGCCTCGAACTAAGTTGCCGAAACGAGAAATCATAGCCAAGGATTTTGTAAATGACCTCCGTTCCGGGATGAACGATTCCGAATTAAGGGGCAAATACAATCTGTCGGCCCAGGGGCTCCAAAGCGCATTCAAGAAGCTATTGGAAGTCAAGGCCGTAAGGACCTCGGAAGTCTTTGGCCGCGTGTCATTGGAAGACGACACCGTGGCCATTGCCACCACGCGCCTTTTGCCGAGAGATGAACTGGAGTTCCCTTTTCCAATTTACTTGTGCGTGGGTACACGCCCAGCAGTTAAGGGTGTGATTAAAGACATCACTGAAAAAGGTCTGAAAGTAAGCGGCATAGAAACGAAAGTGGGTGAAGTGAAGACTTTTGCAATCCCTTCTGATAAGTTTTCGCAGGTTGATCCGTTCGCCTTCCGGGCTATATGTCGGTGGGTCGACGAAGATGGCTGCGCAGGCTTCCAGATAATTCAAATTTCTCAACGCGGCTCGGGTGAGTTGGAAAAACTGATCCGATTTCTGACCCTTAAAGACGCCAGTCTCTGAATGCGCGGATCAATCCTTTTTGCTTCGTATTTATCACCAAAGAACTTCATGAACTACGAGGATCGGATGCATGACCGTTGAACGCATAATTACCGGTTGCCCCATCCCAGAGGATGACGACGCTGACAGGACCCTTCGGCCCCGCCATCTGGCTGATTACGTGGGACAGGTAAAAATAAAGGACAATCTGGCTGTTTTCATCGAAGCAGCTTCCGCCCGAGGAGAAGCCATCGATCACATTCTCTTCCACGGCCCGCCCGGTCTGGGTAAAACCACGCTGGCCCACATAATAGCTCGGGAGTTGGGAGTTCAGATCCGGTCAACATCCGGACCCGTCATCGAGAAACCTGGAGACCTTGCGGCTATCCTGACAAATCTCGAAAGCAAAGACGTCCTGTTCATCGACGAGATTCACAGGCTCTCGCCCGTAGTGGAGGAGATCCTCTACCCGGCAATGGAAGACTTCAAGCTTGACCTCATCATAGGCCAGGGGCCAAGCGCCAGGACTATCAAGCTGGACCTTGCTCCTTTCACGCTGGTGGGGGCTACTACTCGCAGTGGGCTGCTGACCAATCCTCTGAGAGACAGGTTTGGAATAATATTCCACCTGGACTTTTATTCGACGGATGAACTCAAAACGATCGTCAAGAGATCCGCCTCAATCCTCAAGGTCGAGATCGATGAAGAGGGCGCAGTGGAAATAGCAAGCCGAGCGCGGGCCACTCCGCGTGTTGCGAACCGCTTGACCAGACGGGTGCGAGACTTTGCACAGGTAAGAGGTCAAGGCAGAATCGACAAGGGCGTAGCCATGAATGCGCTGGAGATGCTGGACGTGGACGCATCAGGTCTGGACTATATGGACCGCAAGTTCCTGGAGACCATAATGTTCAAATTCGGCGGCGGCCCGGTAGGAATCGAGACGCTGGCCGCCTCGGTGGGAGAAGAGAGGGATACGCTGGAAGATGTTTACGAACCTTATCTTGTAAAAGAGGGGTTTGTTGACAGGACACCGAGAGGGAGAATGGCCACACGGAAGGCTTACGAGCACTTCAAGAAACTTGGGTTCCCTCAAGCCCAGGAAGGCCTCTTCGATTCCAAGTAGCAGTCTTTCCTAAGTATGTCAGCTCGCATAAAAATACTCTCAGAAAGTGTCATCAACCGGATTGCCGCCGGCGAGGTGATCGAGCGTCCGGTTTCGGTAGTTAAGGAGTTGGTAGAAAACAGCATTGACGCTCAGGCGTCTTCCGTCAATGTGGAGATTGAAAATGGCGGCAGAAAACTCATTCGGGTGCGAGACAACGGCACAGGCATGGGTCACGACGATGCCTTTCTCGCACTGGAAAGACATGCCACTTCCAAATTGAAGTCTGAAACGGACCTTGTGGGCATCGCCACCATGGGGTTCCGCGGGGAAGCGCTGGCGAGCATCGCATCTATTTCCAGATTGAGGCTTTTGACGCGAGATCAGTCGGATACAGCGGGAACCGAGGTCCTGATAGAAGGGGGGGTGCTTCGCAAATCCGAGAGAGTGGGCATGGGAACAGGAACCGCCGTCGAGATCCGCAATCTCTTCTTCAATGTGCCTGTCCGGAGAAAATTCTTAAAGGGATCCGGCGTTGAGGCGGCCCACATTCAGGAACTGCTGATCAAACTTGCTTTGGCTTTCCCGACGGTTGGGTTCACATATTCAGAGGACGGCAGATCCAAAATAGACGTACCCGCGGTTCGCTCCACATTCGAGCGCATCCACACTCTCTATTCAAAAGACGTACGGGAGAACCTGGTCGCAGTCGAACATAATGTGGGGGACGCCCGTCTTCAGGGTTACGTCGCCAGGCCCCCGTATGCACGCTCCAACATGAGATCGGTCCTCACCTTCGTCAATGGTCGGTCGGTTCGCGACCGTCTGGTGAACGCGGCAGTAACACGGGCCTTTTCAAACCTGATGGAACGCGGGCGGTATCCGCTGGCCATCCTGTTCATCGAACTCCCCCCCAACCTGGTCGATGTCAACGTTCATCCCCAAAAGGCCGAGGTGCGTTTTGTCAGCCCAGTGCAAATCTCGCAGCTCATTCTCGATGGTATTCATCAGGCGTTGATGGGGGCCCCGTTTAATCCCCCGTCGGGTCCGATGGAACCGTTTTTCCCACGACCGCCGTTGACTCCTCTGGCCAGACATCTTCAGGGCGAAAGAGAGCCGTCAGATGCGGTGCCGGAAATTGAATACCGGGACCACCCCCAGGTTGCCCCTGCCGCTGTTGACATGACGCCCACCCTGAACGAACAGGGGGGCAAGTTTTCCTCACTGGGGATAGTCGGCAGGCTGCCGAATTCATTCCTCGTGCTTCACAGTGATGATGAGCTTGTCGTACTGGACCATCATGCGGCGCATGAGCGGCTCATTTTTGATGAGCTTATGAGAAGTGAGAGGGAAGCATCCAGACCCGCGTGCCAGGATCTTCTCATCCCCAAGATTCTTCAATATTCCGCAGTGGAAGCCCGAGCTTTGGCCGCGCATCTGGACCTACTGCAAGACGCAGGCTTCCGGATCGAGGAATTCGGCGAACGAGAGTTTGCGGTGAAGGGAGTGCCGGAGTGGCTCGGAAATTCGGACGTGGAAGAACTCTTCAGCGAACTTGTGGATGTGATGCTGAATACGGGGCTTCGCGGTGAACCGACTCGATTCAGAGAGGAAGTCCTAAAAAGCATGGCCTGTCAAGCTTCAGTCAAGGAGACCATGACCATGCAGGTGGAAGAAATAAGAACACTGTTGAAGGACTTGGACCGTACCGGCTCGCCTGAGGTATGCCCACATGGTCGTCCTCTGGCGATACGGTTCCCATTCAGTGAGATTCGGCGGAAGATGGGGAGAAGATAGCCGCGCGCCAGATAGCGCCTTACCAAACGTAGGGGCGTCCCGCGAGACGCGGGACTGCGCCCTCTGCGGGCATGGCAAGCCCTGCCCCTACAAAATAAGAGCCTGGGAATGAGAATAAAGTGCCCACCTGAGAGACATGCATAGAAAACCGAATCCTCTGCGGACTCTGTGATCTCTGCGGTGAGCGATTACTATTTGAGAATAAGCCTTACCGGCCGCGCCAGATTGATGTAAGGCCCGTTGGGAGTCTTGTCCCTCGTGGTGGTCCCGACGTACATCTTCAGTGTGTCGGACAACCGTTTTGCCGACTTGTTCAGCAATCGAACGCATCCATGAGACTGGCTGGAGCCTATGCTCCAGGGTGAATCGGTCCCGTGAACGCGATACCCACCGGTATCGATCACCTTCATCTGAGGCGCCACACTGTCCAGCACGTTCACTACTTCGTCGCCCTTGCCGCCATCCTTGGCAGGGACCTTCTTAAACAGCGGAATCATGTGTCCGCCATAAGCAGAGCGGCTGGGAGCCTGTCCGTAGGCCCAATCGCTGGGGGGAGGAATCCATATAGGTTTATCGTCAAAAATTCTCACCAGATAGTAAGTACCACGAGGGGTCGGAAATTCGGGTGATCCAAGCCCAGTTCTACAGTCAAAGAGTAGAGTCCTGTCCCGGCCATTCTTCATTCCGTAGAATTTTAGGGTGTAATCGGACTTGCTCACCAGAACCTCGAAGCTGGAGAAGAGTGACACAGGATCCCCAACGAGACGACCCGCGGATGAAAAACTTTCTCCGGAATCCAATATCGCCGTTCCGAGTCTTCGCGCGGCTGGGACTATCGGATGAAGGGACGCGAGGCGGGTCCAGCGTTCAGGCAGTAGGCCCAAAGAGCCCATGCCCGGGAAAAATGCATTGGAAGCCTTATCGGCGCTCTCTTTTTGTTTGCGAAGATGGTCTTCCGTGAACGGCAACTTCCACGCGTCGGGAGAAGAAACACTGCTGCGGTCTTCGACACCTTCCAGAGGTTCCGAAAGGAGCTTCTCTAAATCTGCGTAAGCTCTTGGCTCCGGCTTCTGAACTTCCAGTGGATAGGCGAGACTTAGGAGGAGATCTTTGACAAATGTATCTTTGGCAGAGGCTGGAGAAGGCCAACCCCAGAGAGTACACGCCACGACACCAACTACTACGAACAACACTCCCACGCGACACCAGACCGACATGATTCCCATAACCTCTCAACAAAACAAATAAGCAGCCTACATTCAGCCAATTCTGGCCAATGCAAGCCCTGTGTATTCAATTAAGACATAAACCTGCTTGCCGTCAAGGCAAAATTCTTACATAGAAGAGATTGAAACTCAAGACTGAGCCCACAAAACTTCTATGTGGTCCACACGAATGAAACCAGGGCTCGTTCACGCAAAGGGAGAGTCGCCTGACGCTCCCTAACGCGGGTCCGCACCCTCCGTCATGAAGACTCTAGCAGACTACCGGACTCGGAACAAGGGATAAGGATTGGCGCCGTAGGACACACCGTGGCAAGGGAGTCGGCCGGCGGGGCAGGCCGTATCAAAGGCGCATGGGACAGCCTGGCTTTGAATTCCGGGAGGCCGGCACGGAACAGCGCAAGGATTGAGCACTGGAGGAAAATCGCACGGCGCATTCACGCATTGGTTCAAGCACGCTGCGTCACGGTTAAGACCGAATGTAAACTGCGCGGGGGCGATTGAGAATGAAAACGCCGGCGTGGAGGCCACCGTCAAGAGAACTAGGACCAGGAATATTCGTTTCATCACATCCCTCCTACGAGTGAGGCCGAGACCGCACGGCCCAAGTCATTACAACCTAATCTAATTTTGGTAATATTATAGCAGAGAAGTGGCGATTATGTCAATAATAGCATTTACAAAACGATCAAATCTTCCGTCCTGTGGCTCCACCATGGATTGACGTTGTGAGCATTCGTTGCTAACTTTTGTATAATTTCGAGGTTCAGTTTTGACGAGCCTGGAGGGAACTCCCGGATCCAATTTAGGAGGCACCATGCAGAGATTTGGCCCACGAAAATTCGGCGTGCCCCAGCGTGCCGGCGCACCAAAGCAAAAACAATTTGAGGGATTTAGGGCGACGGAGTTGTATTGCCCGAATTGCCGCAAATCTATGCCCGTGCGGGAACGCCTCCTCCTGGTCCTTCCGGAGGGAGAAAAGTACGAATACCTGTGCGCCAGATGTGGCACTTCGGTCGGCGACAAGCTTGTCACGGGAGAGCCGAAACCCCTTATCATTGTCGGGTAACCAATTTCTAGGGACCGCGATCTGGTGCGCCAAAAGCCGAATCAATTCAGTGCCATCTCTCACAAACATCCCCGTCTAATCCCACGTAGAGCAAGTTCTTTCCTTGGGCCGCCTTGATAACTTCCCGGGCGATCTCGCGCTTCCGACTGCGACTCAGTCCCGCATGCAAAGCGTATTCATCGAGGAACAGCAAACGCTGAGTGGCTTTCACAGCCATAGGAGTAGACAGAAATATCTGGACCAAGTTCTTTATCCGTTTTTTGTCGGTGACTTCACGGGCAAAGGTGACATCATCATAATCAAGCAAGGAGAAATGAACGGTGCTCGATGAGGAAGCTAACGGGTCCCCATCAGGTGTCGATGGATCCGGGTTTGCCTTCGGTGACGAGCCGGGCCCGGACACCACGATATTGCAAGTCTTCAGATCTGAATGGAAGACCCCCCGGGAATGAATCGATCCGATGAAACGCCCCAGGAGCCTGGCCAGTCCCCTCCTCTCATCCGGTGTCCACCCGAGCGCTATTTGTTTCACGATGTAACGGTCCAGTTCCAAGGCGCCGGGGATTACTTCCATGATCACCCACTCCAAGCGCACAATTCCCAAGGTGCTCTTTCTAACCAGTGCCAGAGGGCATGCGCAACTGATGCCCATTTCGGACAATCGGCGCCCGTTTCGGTACGTCCGCAACCCCTGTGTAGGTCGAAAAAGCCCTTTCAGGGCATGAAGCCACCCTCTCCAGCGGAACTCCTTTACACAAACCTCAGGGAATCCCGGCAGATCGACTAGGGTCACAGCGCTCTCAGGGGCGTCCTTCCGAATTGCGCTGCCTTTTGAGAGAAGGAGGCGGGTGTGTTCCTCAATAGCCTTCCGCACGAAGTCGGACCACAGTCCTGTTCGCTGCGATCCAGGTTCGTTGAGGCTTCAGGATGGATTTCAAGAGAGACGTTCAACAGTCTATCCGTGTCCGCGTCGGCCGAAAAGCTCCCATTGTGCCGAATGCGCCGGGTGCAGACTCATCCACTAGGCTTTGCATGAAGAGCATGAGCTATGGAATACCGCACGTAATATCGCCAGCTTCTCAAACGGAAAGGCGTTCTTTGAACTGAGCGGCGAAACCATTTCAGGGCTTCAGCCATGTTGCCCGCTTTCAGGTGTGCCCTGCCAAAGGAGATGTCGTGATCCGAGAGCGTTCTCAGAAAGATCGGCACCGGGATGCGAGCGGGATTATACTGTTTCAATAGTATCTCATAGGTGTCGGAACGGACTCCCAGGCGGTTGTGGCTTGTATTGGCCTCGTGAAACCGTATGAACACCAAAGGCTCGTCCACGTAAGCTATAGGATAGGCGGCCGCTATTTTCAACCACACGTCGAATTCGTCAGCAAAACGATAGCGTGGGGGGAAGCCCTTAATTTCATTGAAAACGTCTCTGCGTATCATAACGGAAGAGGTGTGGATAAAGCTCTCACTGAACTCCTTGACCAGGAGGTCTCCCTTGATCCAAGTCGGCTGACGCGGTTTGCGGTATTTCTTGCCTAGCCTGACGTGACGGGCTGCCACCAACGCGACATCAGAATTCTCTCTCAGGAAGTCCGCCTGTATTCTAAGCTTTTCCGGTGCCCACAGGTCGTCGTGATCCAAGAAAGCAAGCCAGGCGCCTCGTGCGACAGCAGCGCCGTTGTTCCTCGACGTTGCAATCCCACTGTTTTCTTGTTCCAACGCGCACACATCCTCTTGAGCCCGCAGCCACTCTCCAGTGCCATCCGTGGACCCGTCATTCACCACGACTATCTCGAAGTCATTGAAAGTCTGGTTTCTTACGGACTCAACCGTTTCCTTCAAGAGATCGAGTCGATTGAAGGTGGGAATTATTACGCTTATAAAAGGCTGCGTTTCAAGTTCCATATTCGCGTCGCAGCATCATTCCCGCGCACGCGGGAATCCCAGACAGGATTTCCTCAGCCTTCCGAAGCACCGCTTCAGGTTCAATGCTGCTCATGCAGGGGTGTTCCGGTAAAGGACAGCGGAAATGGCGGCAAGGAGCGCATGGGGCATCGCCTTGTATGACGTGGGCATTAGCTCCGTATGGAGCAGTAGCGCCGGGATTGGTCGGCCCAAAGATAGTGAGGACGCGTGCGGACGATGCCACGGCCAGGTGGGCGCTCCCAGTGTCGTTGGAAATCACTAGCGCGGAAAGGTTCATAACAGCCATTGAAGTCATCATGTCTGCTCCCAAAATATTAAGAGAGCCTGAATTCCGCATAATAGACATGATTTCTTCAACAAGGCCTTTTTCCTGGGGCGCACCCAGAAATACTACCTGAGCTCCAATACGGTCGATGAGAAGGTCCGCCAGCCGGGCAAACCTTTCGACTGGCCAGCGTTTTGCTTCAGAATTGACCGACCCTGGGCAAAGACAAAAAATGGGCCGATCAAGCCCTGCCCCACTTGACGCAATGAGGTCTCGGGCCCTGATGTAATTCTCTTCCCTGATGGGAATGGAACAATCGGGTGGCTCCTTCGGGGAATTATCCCGGTCCCGGAAGTACACTTCCAGGAACTTCGTTATGGCAAGATAGTAAAAGACCTGATGTTTGCCTCTGATCTGCCTGGTTAGGGGGATTCTAATGTTGAGAAGGGGACCGCGGAGGTCAGTAGGATAGCCCGCTCTGAGAGGTATCCCTGCCAGCCAAGAGCTGAATGCGCTCTCGAAGGCATTCTGTAACAGCACCGACATATCGAAGTTGCCGGAGTTGAGTTTCCTCCTCATCCGGAAGGGCCTTTGCATCGGGCCTCCCGAATTCCCGTCGAAGCAAATCACGTCATCAGGAACTCCTGTGGCGCTCACTAAAGGCGCTAGCCCGGAAGGCACCCACAGTGTGATCCTGGTTGAGGGGAAAATTCGTCCCAACTCCTTGATCGCGGGGACACTCATCACAGTGTCGCCCACCCAGTTTGTTCCTCTGACGACGATTCGGGAAGGAGGCGCCGGACGGCTCACTTTAGGCGTCATATTGCATTCTATGGGCGGGAACCGCGGCAGGAGCTTCTTTTCTCTTGCGCTGCCCGCTCTTTCTCTTGAATTTCCGATGCATCCAAAAACCCTGTTCAGGATATTCCCGCAGCCACGCCTCGAACACTTGATGGAAGCGCTGGCTATTGACCATCAGATCGTTATCTTTGTCATGCGTCCTTTGGATAGGTATCTCATCCCCATAAACGCAGCGATACCTGCCATCTTGCGTACGAAGTGCAATAACCGGGAACACGTATGCCGCACCCTCTGCCGCAAACTTTGCAAAGACACCGTTGGCCAAGACCTTCGTTCCAAAGTAATCGACCCAAACCGGCCGAGCATCATCGCCTCTCTGGTCTGCCAGCACGACCACCATTTGGCCCTCACGCAGACAACGCACGACATGATGAACAATACCGCGATGGGGCAGGATATTCAACCCGCTGTCATCCCCGCCGCGGCGGAAGAACATGCGTTCATTGACAAATCTGTTGGGGGCAGGAGTCACCACAAGATTGCCCTTGATGCCCATGAACCTGCTCATCGCAGCGAGAACTTCAAAACTGCCGAAGTGAGCGGTGACGTACAAGATACCTTTCCCACTGGGCAACCAAGCTAAATCAAAATTTTCCTTACCTCGAAGGATCAGTTTTTCAGCCAATTTTTTCTGGGACCAACGCCTGATCCTAAAAAACTCCACCCCTAGCATCCCGAGATGCTCAAAATTCTTGAGAGCAATCAGCCGTATCTCCCCTGGGCCACGCTCTTTTCCGAATGCAATAGTAATGTTTTCCAGCGTAGCCTGCCTGCGCTCCCCGCCCAGCATGAACATGAGTCGGCCAAAGAAGCGTCCCACCGCCAGAGCGTGTCCGTCCTCGCGGATCAGGCAAATAGCCTCTTCCGCCAGACGAAACACCAGGTAAACAAGATACTCCACGAACACATTTACATTGGGGCCGCCACTTTTCTCCGTTCCCGCAGCCATCCTACCCTCCGATGTAGCCCTGGCTGGAAGTATCCAAACTAGCGGAAGATTCTTCACACGTTCTATTTCGGTGCTTGCTCTCCTTGATCCAGGGGAATGGCCTCGTCTATCAGCATTATCGGTATGTCATCCTTGATCTCATACTTCAGGCGGCAGGCATTGCAGATGAGCCCATCACCGGCCTCAGTAAGAACCAGGTCCCCTTTGCACTTGGGGCATACTAGTATTTCCAACAACTTTTGATTCACAGCCATGGTTCACCTCGCAAGCATGGTGCGGGTTAGTTGATTATGGTTTTCGAGCGCAACGAGGCGGCGCGTGCAGCGGAGACTACCTCCGCAATGAACAAAATGACTCCTAATGGACCGCTGAACTCCCCGTTCTATATAACGTGGGGGCGGCAAGCGCAACCCCAAATGAGTGAAAGGAGTAATCATTCGATGACGCGGGGTGTGACGCCCCGCTATCATTGCGAGCAGTGAAATCCAGCGTTCCGCGGGAAAGCAATCTCGCGCACGGGAAAACGGAGATTGCTTCGCTGCGCTCGCAATGGCATCTCTAGCCCCGTAAGACCAAATGCATACGGGAAGGAAAGTGCATGGTATTCACAAGGCAGACGGGACTGACGAGAGACGAGCAGTGGCGAGAATCTTTGATCGGGAGGAGATGACGGTGAATTGCGAGGGGAAACTTTCCGTAAAAAGTTTCCCCCCGCCCCCCTTGAAAAGCGTTTAACGACTCGGCGGCTGAGGATCTACACCCCAATGATATTTTTTCTGGAGTGGCTCAGGCGGAGTCTCATTTTCCGTTGGCGATGTTTTTTGGCTGGCTGTTCCCGCTGGGGCGCCCCAAATGAATTTCTTGGAGTTTTGGTCAGTGGTAGCGGACGGAGAGGATTTGCCGTTTTGAACCGCATGTTCGACTGTTGTTACTGGAATTGTCGGTAGATCGGCTACAATGAAATTGGCGCGTATCAAGAGTCTGCGCGCAGCGATTTCGTCCGGAAAAGGCGGGAATGGAGCTGCCGACCGGATGGCTTGCAAGAGCGTGCTATCCATGTCCGGATTGCCCGAACCCTTAACCAGTTCCAGCGCCTCCAGGGCGCCGCTCCTGGTTACGATGTAGTTGACGCTGATCCGACCTTTGAGCGCCCCAGGGGCGTTTAACGCTGTTGGGGTCGTCCACGCGCGTTGAATGGTATCCCGTGTAAGAAGTGTGTAGTCGTTGAGCACTTTGCTGCGTGTGGACCGGTCAACGATGACCTGATCGGCAATTCCGGCAACGTTTTCAGAAGCCGCAGCAATCAGTGTCAAAGCCGGCACGAGTAATATGGCGGCGATCAAGGTTTTTTTCACTTACGCTCTCCTCCTCTCCAGAGTTTCGGCATCCCCGGAGTCGTCGGAAGAATTGCCGTAGACATGACTGATTTCCGAAATAGGTTCAGGGTATTCATCCGTGAACTGCATGTTTCGGTTGCGGGTTCCGTAGCAACGCTTGAACCTTACGTCAAGTAAAAAGTTCAAGTTGCGTCTTCAATGGAGGCGGATGCACATAGGCTAGATGCTTGCAACAGAGCGAAGGCGAACCCGGATTTCAGCGCCGGAACACAAATACGATTATTTTAGATTCCCGAATTGCGGAGAAACTGCTATTAAATAAAGTTTGGGTACCCCAGACCTAAGAACTACTCTTGATCACTTTCAACCGGCTATGATTAGAATATTCTGCAACCGAAAGTTAGCCGCCGACCAATCGTTGTGTTCAGATTTAGAGATCCGGACCACATTGACCTCGTGAGGATCGACTATGGATTACGATCGACTCAGGCGGCTGCTCCTCCCTCTTTTGGTTTTCCTGGCTGTAGGGGCCTTGTGGGAAGGTCTGGCGCGATACAGTGGTTGGAGTGCTTCCGTTTTTCCGGGGCCTCGCGGGGCCGCAAAAGGAATGTGGGAACTCATCCTGAACGGAACCCTCCTCAAACACTCGGTGGCCAGTCTATTCCGTGTAACCGTAGGATTTTACCTGGCCGTTATGGTGGGCATCCCCCTGGGCATAATTTTGGGTTGGTGGAAGACCGGACAAGTTCTCTTTAATTCCATGATTCAGTTTCTGAGGCCAATTTCACCCCTGGCGTGGATCCCGCTGGCAATGCTCTGGTTTGGGATTGGCGACAAGCCTGCAATATTTCTTATTTTTCTATCAAGCTTCTTCCCGTTGCTCGTTTCAACTATCACCGCTGTTAATCGTATCAACTCCCTTTACTTTCAGGTCGCGGCGAACTTCAATTTTACGAAGCTCGAAATGGGGACAAGACTCATCTTTCCTGCTATCCTTCCCGGTATCCTGCCCGCGCTTCGCATAAGCCTGGGCATTGCCTGGCTCGTCGTGGTGGCCGCGGAGATGATCGCAGTGAAATCGGGTTTGGGCTATTTGATTCTAGATTCGCGCAATGCTCTTCGCATGGATTATGTTATGGACGCCATGATCGCTATCGGTGTGATCGGCATTTGCCTGGATAGGGTCATCAACCAACTGAAGAGGATTAAGTCCGTTTCGTGGGGCTCGGTATAAGATGGGGCATGTTATCGTCAAGGATCTCTGCAAGGACTTCATAGAGCGTCGGAAAGCAAGACGGGTGCTAAATTCAGACCCTGACACACACCTGGGCGAACGATTGGAAGTGCTCGACCACATCAACCTGGAATTTCAGGACGGCGAATTGGTCTGCGTGCTGGGCCCTTCCGGTTGTGGCAAATCTACGCTGGCCAACATCATGGCGGGTTTTGAAAGGTGGTCTTCAGGAACGGTGCTGATTGACGGAAAGGAAGTAGCTGGGCCCAGTTCGGACAATATTTTCGTCTTCCAGCACAACAGCCTTTTCCCCTGGATGACCGTGCAGGAAAACGTGAGCCTGGGCCTACGACACATGAATGACAAGGTCAAGATGGCCGAATTGGTTCAGGAATATGTAGACGTGGTAAATCTGACTGGCTTCGAGCATCACTACCCGCACCAATTGTCCGGAGGCATGCAGCGCCGCGCGGAACTGGCCAGGGCGCTCGTGGTCAACCCTGAAGTCCTGTTTATGGACGAGCCTTTTGCAGGGTTGGACTTCCTCACTCGGCTCAAGATGCGGGAAGAAGTGATCAATATGCACCAACTGATCGGCAAGACGATCATCTTCATTACCCACGACATAGAGGAAGCGCTCATGATGGCTGATCGCGTGGTCCTTTTCACCGACCGGCCGGCAAGGGTGAAAATCGATACCAAGTTGGACTCCCCTCACCCCCGTGACGTTGTTTGTGATTCTCAGTTAGAGGCTCTGCGGCGAGAAGTTTACCAGGAACTGGGAGTTCACTATGCGCTTTAGACCAGGTCGAATGCTTGGCCTATCTACTGGCTGGAAGATTGGTCTCTTCGCTGTTGGGTGGCTGGTACTGATCTCCTGGTTGCACTACGCTTTAAATTTTGAACGCGACACCGGGCAGGTGATCCGAATGGGCTACATGCCTGTTATCGCTAATCTGGCAGCTCCAATTCTCGATCATGTAAGTCAGGGCCGAAAGGGACTTCGATTCGAGGCCCTAAAATTTTCGTCCTTTGCCGACATGGGAGAAGCTCTCCGGAACGATCACATACAGGCCGCGTTCATTATTGCGCCGCTGTCCATAGTGCTTCACCAGCAGGGCGCGGGCGTCAAGCTAATATACATTGGCAACCGCCATGAAAGTACGCTTGTTTACAGGAAAGACCTGACGTGCAATTCCTTTGCGGATCTGGCCGGCAAGACTATTGCGGTACCACAGCGATTTTCGGGTCACAACGTATGTACACGACTGTTGGCAGAAAAATACGGTGTTACCGGGCCTAATCTCAACATCGTGGAAATGAATCCTCCGGACATGCCGTCGGCACTAGCTACCGGCTCATTGGACGCGTATTTCGTGGGTGAACCTTTTGCGGCCAAAACAATACGTGCAGGTGAATCGAAGGTGCTGTACTATGTTGAACAGGTCTGGCCGAAATTCATCTGTAATCTCCTCCTGGTAAAAGAGGATTACGTGAAGAAAATATCCTGAACGGGTCAAAATGTTGGTTCAAGGCGCTGCACGATCGGGCTACTGGGCCCGGAGTCATCCCGAAGGACGCGGCAAGAATTGCCTCCAAATATTGGAACCAGCCCGCTGAGCTTGTGGACTACGCTTTGCAGACCCCTCCAAACAGAATAGTATACGACGAGTTTATCCCCAAAGCAGAAGAGATGCAGTTCCTAGCCGACCAGATGGTCAGGTTCAAGCTCCTGGAGCACAGTGACATTGAGGGCTTGATCGACGACACATTCGCCAGATCGGCCAATGTGGACAATGTTACCGACCTGACAAGTATCCTCAGTCTTTCCAACAACTAAAAAAGTCTGACCAAACGCACGAGCATTTTCAACTGTTGCAAATCATTCTTCGATATCTTGCTGATGGCAAATCCTGCCAGACAAGTTCCGTCTGCCTTGTCGGCATAACACCACCGACAGTAGGCCTCGAATTCAAAGGATGAGAACTCACCGAATTCGTCGCCGAGGATCACCAAGGTTTTGAGGTCCCCCACTTTAGCTTCAATGCCCGCCACACCCACGCCCTCTTCGGAGACGTCTCGCACAAGGCCGTGGAGCTCTGGCCGACCTGCTTCATACACCGGCAGTTCAAAATCCACTTCATGTCTGACAAACTCACGAGTTGCAAGAAAATCAGGACGTTCTTCGATGGTGGTCACCGGACCGTCGGCAACGGATCTTGTCATCCGCGCATCGAGAAGTTTCTTGCTCACCTGCCGAAGCATATCCTCCGACAATTTGTACTTTTCCATGATGTCGGGGTTACTCATCCCCGCACGGATGTCGGCGAGAAATTGCAATAAGTTGAGCCTTCGGGAAGGGGGCTTGAGGTCGGGCCCTAAAAGCTTGGCTTCGATCAATTTCTCATATAGTCTTTTCACCCCTTTGGCGGAGAGATTATACTTCTTGCGAATCGCGGTTTCGTCCATTCCAGATCTGATGTCCTCAAGGACTTGGTTTTGAGGCACCTTACGTACGGCCATATCGTTACCCAACCTGCCGGTTTAAGTCATTATTTTGCGCGATAATGGCGAAGCGCCGACTATCATCCATGCCATTCCCGACTATTTTAAGGAATTGCTTATAGCATAAATGTCAGACAAGATGTTAACCTCACACTTATTTCAAATAGATTGCCGACAGGTTATCGAGAAGTTGATGAAATTCCTCGTGCTTGCCCACTCCGATCTTCTCAACTTCTATCTTCTCGAACTCTTCAAACATTGATTCCTGTTTTTCCGCGGAGAGACGAGAATCTGCCATCGGGAACAGGACAGCATTTTCCTTTTCAATATGTTCGGTCAACAACGCTATGTAATTGCGCGCGTTGGATGCAATTACAGGGGCCGCTTTTGGGTCACCTCCCTTGTATTTGACCACGGCCCCAGCCATCCCCTTTATATACCCGCGACCCTTGTCGTGTTCGAGAAGCATCGCTCCGATAGGACCCCCTTCCCTCGGGATGCCTGCCGCTTCAAGCGCGGGGAACAGCAGGTCTTCCTCTTTTCCGTGATGGCATCGGTCTGCAAAAACTCTAAAGAACTCAATTATCTTTTCAAGATGCTCCGGATCAACTTCCTCTCCTGCTTCCAGTTTCACGGATAGTTTCCTCAATATATGCATCATTAACTTTATTCCTTCGTGCTCATTCCTCAATTGCTCGGTGGCTTTCATTACCTTGCTCCTTCCCACAAATGCACCTCCGAATTAAGACCCCGCGAGTTGGAAAAAGATCGGATGGCGTTCGGCAGCCAGAGCGTAATCGTGCGGGCCCCCCCTCTCCCTTCCCTCTCCCGCCGGGGGAGAGGGTTTCCTTATCCCCTCCCTAGATAGGAGTTGGCTGGGGGTGGGAAACAATTTACTGGAATTACATGGGGCCTGTTCTCGAGTACTCTGTTTCGCGAGTTCGGTGACGTAATCGCGCCGTGGCCATTAGAGACGACAACAGTACGTGACCTCATCTGCTGTGGCAACACTCAGTAGGGCCGGCATCTTGCCGGTCATTTGCGCTGCCCATTGACCGGCAAGATGCCGGCCCTACTGCAAACGGCACCATACTTGTGAAACGTGACTCTTAGGTTACCGCAAATGTGGCCGACCATCTCAAAGTCTTCCTCTGCCGTAGCTCCGTTACAGTTCTACACCCATGCGCTCCCAGAGCGACTCTCCTTCTTTTATCAAGACCGGCTTCAGGTGCGGATATGTCTTGAAGAGGAAGTAAGCCATTGGGACCACGCCGATCAGAATGATGGTGAGGTCAGGGATAATCCGAATCGTGCCCAGAAAGTGCACCGCACCACTCTCAAAGAAACCAGCGCTTCGAGCCGCCCAGAGGCCATCCTGAAAGCTTGTCCAGGCCTGCAAAATGCCGACCGGGAACAGAGTGCCCAGCGTCAACATAGCAAGCCCTATATTGAATCCCCAGAAAGAGAGTTTCAGTATTCTGTCGTTCCAGTGGGCCTTGTCTACTAATCCCCTCCACGAAAATAGCAAAAGCGCTATTGAGAGCTGGCCATACACGCCGAAGAGAGCCGAATGGGCATGATTCATGGTCAAGTAAGTGCCGTGCTCGTAGTAATTTACGATGGGAAGGTTGATGAGGAACCCGAAAACGCCTGCTCCCAGGAAGTTCCAGAAAGAGGAAGCGACGAGGAAGAATAGTGGCCACTTGTATGGAAACTCCATCCCCTCCTTACGGATTGACTTGTATTCCATCAGACCCCTGACGACCAACCCGAACAACGGGACAGGCTCCATTGATGAGAATACTGAACCCAACGCCAGCCAGTAGCTTGGGCCGCCGTACCAAAAATAGTGGTGCGCAGTGCCGATGATGCCCGCCAAGAACACCAGTGCCGCTGTGAAGTAGGCAACGATAAGGGCCCCCCTGGCCGAGGCAAGGCCCATGGCGACCAAAAGCAATGAGATAACTGCGACACCGAAGAACTCAAATATACTCTCCACCCATATGTGGACGACGAACCACCTCCAGTAATCGGCCACAGTGAGATGTGTGCCCTTGCCATAAAGAAGACCGAAGCCGAAAAAGAGAACTACAAGAATTGCGCTGAGCATGTAGAACACCATGAGCGAACTGAATTCATCCCCGTGGCGGAGCTTCAAATGATGGCTTATGGGGCGGTAAACGATTAGCAGCCAACTGATAAGTCCCACAAAAAGGAGTATCTGCCAGACCCTGCCAAGCTCTAGATACTCCCACCCCTGGTGTCCGAACCAGAACCACCAGGATCCCATCCAACCATAGATGCCCGCGACCTCACCCAGAAGACTTCCCAGCGCCACGATGAGAATAGCCACGAAAAGGAGCTGCACCAATGCACCCTGCCCTCTGGGTTCGACTCCTCCGAGAATAGGAGCCATGTACATGGCCGAGGCCACCCACGTTGTTGCAATCCAGAATATAGCAAGTTGGAGATGCCAGCTCTTTGCCCAGCTATAAGGGATCAAGTCGCCGACGAGCTGAATGTAGAAACTGCCCGGATGGATTGTGTAGTGCGCCAACAATCCTCCAAAGCTCGTCTGAAGAAGAAACAGGGAAATGACCACCAGAAAATACTTGGCCGCGTGGAATTGACTAGGTGCAAGAGGCAGCTCGATCAATTTTTCCGACAGTGGAATTCCCTTGGCAGGCCCATACCATATCCCGAAGTAATGGACAAAGAAGATGAAAATACCGACCACAATCAACAAGGCCAAAATGCCACCCAGCGACCACATGTAAGTCTCCATGCTGGGCACATTTCCCACACTCCGGTCCGCGGGCCAGTTGTTCGTGTACGTGTACGCTGTGCCCGGGCGTTTGGTCCCCGCCACCCAGGCAGTCCAGTAGAAAAACCGTGCTATGGCAAGCCGGTCGGGCTGGGACGCTATTGTATTTGGAAGAAAGCCGTACCTTTGTTCACCGTCTTTAAAGGTCTTCTCCCAAAATTGTTCCACTTTCTCCAGAGCCTGCACCTGGCTCGGCGTCAAGGTAAGGGTGTCCGAAGCCGGATCGTAACGGTTCGCCTTCACCTCTTCGGTGACTTTCAGGGTTACGATCTTTTTCTCGAGATCACCGAGTTCTGAAACGGGCTTGCTGAATTCTTTAGTTGCGATCTGGTCGGTTATAGTAGTGCTGACCAAGTGAAGAGTTGAAGCTGAGAACTCCATCCCTCTCTGAGAGCCGTGCCCCCAAACGCTGCCGTGGTCCATGAGGCCGTGGCTCTGGTAAACATCCTGCCCAGACATAATGTCGGCCTTTTGAAAAAGCACATTGCCTGAGGAATCGACGACCTTGCCCGGATATGGTGGTATTCTATCAAATGCAAAATACCCCCCTATCAGCAGCACCAACATGGAAACGATGAAAGATAATATTGCCGCCCATTTGAGGCCTTTGATTGACATCGCGTTCCCCCTTTCCAAAGGCGTTGGAAAATAACAGACAATCTGCCCCCCGCACGAGTACTGCCCGTCTATTTGGGCGGCGGGCCGTCAGACGATCCTTCACCCGCCGTCTATGCCTATCGGAACTTTGTTCTGCCATTACAAGAGTTGGCTACCGGACTGCTATAGCAATTGCTAAAATCATGCCTGATACCAATGCGCTTTCAAAGAAGTGACATTAGCAATGGCCGGCAGGGACGCCGGCCGCTACCGTAACGTGGTGGCGGCGGGCCTCCGTGCCCGCCATGTTCACTTGTATGAAAGCGCAGTGCTATGAAACCTAGTGTGCGCGGTGGGACTGCCCCACGCGACAAGCGGGGTTCCCAACGCCCGAAAAGATCAAGAGTTTTGGCACGCGCTTATAATCGGCTTTCACATGCCAAGTATCGAAACTAGCCACTAAATCGCTATATTGTAATTCCAGGGCGACGCTGACACTAGTCCAACTCATTTTACAGATTAATATGGACTCGCAAAACTTCTAATTTAAGTATGCTCGGAACCGGCTCCTCATGCAACCAGTTTCTCCTTTTTCAAGATCTCCCCTCTGGCGCTGATGATGATCTGTTCCATCGGGATGCTCTTGCCTGCCAATTGCATTCCCCTCTGAACTATCATGGGCAAGCCGGCACAACAAGGGACTTCCATGACAACCACAGTGACGCTCTTGACGGAAGTGTTGCTGAAAATTTGCGCAAACTTCTCGATATAACCCTGAGCGTCGTCGAATTTGGGGCAGCCGACCATTATCGCCTTACCCTGGAGGAAATCTCGATGGAAGTTGGGGTAAGCCACCGGTGTGCAGTCCGCTGCGACAAGAAGGTCTGCGTTCTTAAGGAAGGGTGCGGTGGGTGGGACCAGCCTTATTTGGACGGGCCAATGTGAGAGGGCCGAAGCGGTGCCTACCTGTGTCACGGGTTGATTGGCCTGCTGACAAGAAGTGGGCTGCGCGAAGCTCTGGATTGTCGCGGAAGGGCAACCGCAGGCCATGGTCTGGGAGCGGTTTTTCGTCCTCTTGCACTTCCTTCAGGTGCTCTTCGACCGCTTCCTCGTCAAAGTCTTCGGCTTCTCTTTCGATGACTTTGAGAGCCCCTGTGGGGCATTCGCCCAGACATGCTCCGAGGCCGTCACAGGTACTTTTCTGCCACGAGCCTGGCTTTGCCTTCCACCAGTTCGAGCGCGCCTTCGGCACATGAAATCATGCATTGGCCGCAGCCGTCACAAAGTTCTTCGTCTATTTCTATGATCTTGCGTTTCGTTTTCATGTTCATAATCTCCTGGAACCGTCTCTTCTCTCGGGATTCTCTATCTGATAGAAGGGCGGAAGAGGCCCTCTGGTCCTCGTCAAGGCCCCTCTCCGGCTCATCTCGGCGGAGAGGGGCGTCAGTTTGTGCCAGCCTTGCAAAAGATCAGGATGGTAACAGTCTTCAAAAAGCCGATTCGCTAAACAGCAGCCCTCGCGCTCGCCCCGTTAAGCAGTACACTGCGGGCCAGCTCGCGACCACTGTCTGTAAGGAATTTGGAATCAACAAGCTTCTGCCAGCTTTTCGGGCGCCATCGGCGCCTTTCTCTGGATTTCTTCAAGATTGACCAGCACATCAGCATCGTAAACCACCTTGAAGTTGACGGTCTCTTCGGGGCGAGGATGGTGATGGTGGCCCACGATGTCACAAACTTCGTCAATCAGGGGTTCAGCTGCATCGAGTTTCGTGAGGATCTCGCGTGCCACGTCGGGCCCTTCTTGCTCCTGGTACTGCGATTCGGAACTCTGATGTTTCTCCTCGGCCTTCTTGATGCCGATGTCGTGCAGGTAGGCGGCCGAAAGAACCACAGCGGGGTCACCTTTTTCCACTTGGACGAGCCGTTCCGCGTAGCGGGCAACTCTGGCGGCATGGCCGATCCTTTTGAAATCCTGCTTGAAATAGAGCTTCATCTCCACTGCCACTCGGTCCTTAAAGAGGTCCTGTTTCTCCTTCAATAACTCGGGCGGAAGCTCTCCAAAACAATGCTCCGCAAACTTGCAATGGGCTGCGCAGCCGAAGTCCATCTTTGGATTGAGCACTTGATGCCCGCATTTCTTGCACCTGCGCCTCGTCTCATCTTTGAAGAATTCAACAGCCTGGCCGCATTTGGGGCACGGGGCCTCAAAGATGGCGTCAAATTTCCAGTAGCGTGGGTCTTGTCCCGGGCATTTCATGGCATTTCTCTCTTTCCATCCGCCCACTTGCGGCAACGGCTGTGAAAGGGGCGGTGGGACCCGCCCCACGACATTTATCCCAGAATGGCCTTCAGGTCTTCGTCTGGTGTGGTAATGGGTTTGATATCGAAATTCTTCACCAGCACATCCAGTACGTTGGGAGTGAGGAAAGCCGGAAGGCTCGGGCCAAGGCGAATCCCCTTGATTCCCAGATGCAGAAGAGTAAGCAGAATAGCTACCGCCTTCTGCTCGTACCACGAAAGCACCATAGAAAGCGGAAGTTCGTTTACGCCGACGTTAAATGCCTTGGAAAGCGCAACTGCTATCTGGATGGCAGAATATGAGTCATTGCACTGTCCTACATCCAGGAGTCTCGGGATGCCCCCGATGTCCCCAAGATCTTTGTCGAAGAATCGGAACTTCCCGCAAGCAAGCGTCAACACGACGCAATCCTTGGGAACCTTCTCCACAAACTCGGTGTAGTAGTTGCGGCCCGGCTTGGCGCCGTCACATCCTGCCACGAGGAAGAAGTGCTTGATAGCTCCGCTCTTAACAGCGTCGATCACCTGGCCTGCCACCGACATAACGGCATTTCTACCGAACCCGCACATGACGGACTTGCCATTGGTGTCGCCTGTGAAACCGGGCATGGCCAAAGCCTTCTCGATTACCGGGGCGAAATTCTTGTCGGAAATGTGTGTTGCCCCAGGCCACCCTACAAGGCCCGTGGTATAGATGTTGTCCATGTAAGACTCTTTAGGCCTTTGGATGCAATTGGTGGTCATCAAAATGGCACCTGGGAAGTCGGCGAATTCCTTGCGCTGATTCTGCCAAGCGGTCCCGTAATGCCCGTAAAAATGGGGGTATTTTTTCAACGCGGGATAAGCGTGGGTCGGCAACATCTCACCGTGCGTGTATATGTTTATCCCCTTGCCTTCAGTCTGCTTGAGCAATTCCTCCAGGTCCTTCAGATCATGTCCCGAAACCAGGATCGCCTTCCCCGACTTGGCCCCCAGAGGAACCTTTGTCGGCACAGGATGGCCGTAAGTTCCGGTATTTCCTGCGTCGAGTAGTTCCATGGCCCTCAGATTGATTTCGCCACATTTGAGGACCAGCCCTACCCAATCGTCAAGGGTCAACTTGTCGTTGAGTGTAGCGGCCAGACCCTCATGAACGAACGCGTATACAGCGTCGTCTTCCTGTCCCAGGATCTGCGCATGATCAGCGTACGCGGACACGCCTCGCAGGCCCAGGATTAGCGTATGCTGAAGGGAGCGTATGTCTGGATTGAGCAGGGTGTCGGGTTTGAACCCAACACCGACCGCTTGGTTAAGCATTCCCTCCATTGAAGTCGCGGGAGCAAATGTCGCCGGGTCTTGAGAAAAGTCCACTTTTCCACCGGCTGTTTTGACCTTCTGCTTGAGACTTTCTCTCAGCGAGACCGCGCGGTTGATTAGAGGCGGAAACCGTGACGCGTCGAAATCTACATTGGTCAGCGTAGAAAAGAGAGCCTGCGCTGTAAACACATTGGCATCATGGTCCGTGACGCCCACTTTGCGCCCTTCTACCGCATACAGGGCCAACCCTTTCAGCGCGTACGTGAGTAGGTCCTGGAGAGCAGCGACTTCGGGTGACTTGCCGCAAACACCAACTTTGGTGCATCCTGTGCCGAAAGCTGTCTGTTCACACTGATAACAAAACATTTCTTCCATCTTTCCCTCCTGATGATGATCTGGCTCGAAATTCCTGTTCGTTTGATTGGGGCCGGCCTCGCCGTGCCATTTATTGATATATTAATCACAGGGAGAAATAGTGCTTTGACTTAAGTCAAGAAAGCGATCTTTTTAATATTTTTTTCATCTACTGAAAGCACTCGTTCAACCCCGCGAAGGATGCCTCGCAACAATGGCCCTATTTGGGCTGTTTTGCTGCCGACCCCACTACTCCGACTCCGGTTCGGTTTAGGATCACTCCAAAGCGTTCCCCTTCCACACAGTGAGTCAGATAATGATCGAGGCAGCGATCCACGATTCGGAGCGCTTCGTCTTTGGAATAGATGCCTTCGAGTTCCCGGGCCAACTGGGGCCGGCGGCCTAGTTTGCCTCCAACTTGTATCCGATAGCCCTTGGTTTCGGCTTCGAACACACCAACAGGGCACACTGAGATGCACTGGCCACAGGACAGGCATTTTTCCGAATTGATAGTAGGATCATGGCCTTCTTCGGATAATTGGATCGCGTTTTCCTTGCAGACCTCAACGCAGGCGCCGCATCCGGCGCATTCCGCGGCGGAAAGGCGCGGACGAGCGACCCCAATGAGGCCCAAGTCCGAAATCTGCGGCCGCGAGCAAGCATTGGGGCAGTCTGACATTGACACGCGAAATTCATGATGCAATTTAAGCGGGCCGTTCACGGTCTCTTTCAGAAAGGCCCTTAGATTCTTAGAGGCCAGTAGATCTTCCAACTCTCTCACCAGATCTGAGTCCTCAACAGCGCGGTTCGGGCAACCGCCGGGGCCGAAGCACGTCTCGACCTGATGGCCTTTGACCTCGTCTTCCATATTTTTGATAAACTTTTGCTTGCACGCCTGCACATGCTTCGGAGTCACTTCACGGGCATGATGCCGTTGAGCTTCCTCTTCCACTCTCTTTCGTACACGTTTACGGACAAAAAAGGGGACTCTGCTCACAGCCTCTTCGGCCTCCCTGGCCCACTTCATTGATCGATCTCCTCGGTCCAGGCACCGCAAACATTTCCCTCGGGTGCCACGAAAAGCTCCTCAATTATTGGTCATTCGAGATTTCTTCGGGTTCTCGCTTGTCTTGACGTTTCCCTGATTTTGATTGATTCTGGCGTAATCTGAAAACCAGTTCGATGCCATATTAAAGAGTTTACTAATTCGATCAGGATCTTACTTTGACTTAAGTCAATCAAATTATCCTTTTGGAGTCCATATCCGTGACAAGGTTCCTTTGCGTCATTTTTCTAACGTAGGGTGGAATACATGGAAATTGCCAAGTTGGTCGCCAACATACCGCTTTTTGAGGATTTGCCCGACGAACAGCACAGAGACCTCGCGTCCATCGCTCTGGTGAAGTCATTTAGTCGCGGCCAAACAATCTTTACGGAAGGTGATCCTGGAACAGGATTTTACGTGGTCGTCTCCGGGCGAGTTAAAATCTATAAGCTTTCTGCTGAAGGCAAGGAACAGATTCTGCACATTTTCGGCGGTGGGGAGCCCTTCGGCGAAGTGCCGGTGTTTGAAGGGCGTCGCTTTCCGGCCCATGCCGTGGCTCTGGACGAGACTCGATGCCTGTTTTTCCCCAGACCGGCCTTCACGGACCTCATCAGCAGAAACCCTTCACTTTCGCTGAATATGCTCGCAGTCCTTTCCCGTCGCTTGCGACGCTTCACAGTGCTTGTGGACGATCTCTCCCTGAAGGAAGTCCCGGGCCGCCTCGCAGCCCACCTTCTCTATTTGAGCGACCGAAACGAAGGCGCCGCCGATCTGGAACTCGATGTTCCTAAAGGGCAACTGGCCGGCATGTTGGGGACCATACCCGAAACGCTCTCCCGCATACTGACCAAGATGGTGAAACAAGGCCTGATCGAGTCCGATGGCCCGCATATCCGAATCGTAGACCGCGAAGAACTGACGGAATTGGCCGAAGGGGTGAAACGTCTGTGAGGGCCGGATAGGACGTTTTGTCGGGGGGAAACTTTTTTGTAAAAAAGTTTCCCCCCAACACCCCCCTTCCAAAAACTTTCAATTCACACTGAATTTAGGCTGTGATGACATGACGGCGAAAATCTACGAACAGAACCTTTGTGAACTTTACGAGACCTACAACCACAGGGAGTTTGTCCATCCCGACCCTTTGGAATTTCTTTACGATTACCAAGACCTGCGAGATCGGGAAATAGTCGGGCTTGTGGCTTCATCACTGGCCTACGGCGGAGTCCGGCAGATTCTGAAAGGGGTGAAATCCGTGCTCGAACGCATGGAGTCCCCGCACGCGTTCCTGAAAGACAGTTCTCGCGAGTCGCTGATAAGGATCTTCAAAAGCTTTAAGTATAGATTTACAACAGGTGAGGAGCTTGCGGGCATGCTCTATGGCATCAAGCGGGTCGTGGAACAGCACGGCTCATTGCAGGCTTGCTTTGTGAATGCTCTGAGTGACGATCATGAGACAATCATCCCTGCCTTGGCGGAGTTGGTAAAGGAATTGTCTGCTGTGTTTGAATCCAGGCCGCGCAGCCTTCTCCCTTCCCCAGTGGCGGGAAGCGCGTGCAAACGGCTGAACCTGTTCCTGAGATGGATGGTCAGGCACGATGAGGTGGATCCCGGTGGATGGGATGAAGTGCCGGCTTCCAAACTGATTGTGCCTTTGGACACGCACATGCACAGGATCAGCCTGCAGCTAGGGCTCACCAAACGAAAGCAAGCAAATCTGAGGGCCGCATGCGAGATCACGGCCGCGTTCAGGAGCATCGAGCCGGAAGACCCGGTTCGCTACGACTTTTCCCTGACCCGGTTGGGAATCCGAGACGAGTTGGACCCGCGGGAATTTCTAAAATCCTGCAACATGATCCTATCCTGATCAGAGGGAAACGAGGCTTGATGTTGAAAAGAAAGTTCGGGTCAGCGCGTTTTGGAGGAGCCAAACTGCACAGTCTGCCCTATTTTGATCCCATATTTCTTGCAAAAGCCCGACTTGATTTCCAAGCAGTATCTGCAGGGAAACAGCGAGGGGTAAATCAAGCCGGAGTTAGGGGTAATATCTTCATAAACTAGCTTGATTATGCCTTTGCCATCTATCCAGACCGCGTCAATGGGGAATTTCATCCCCTGCATGTGGATCGCGTATTGCCCTTCCATCGCGAAATCAAGCAACATTCCTCTGTCTTCTGTTATCTGACTCCACCCAAGAAGGCCCTCTCTTCTTGAAGCATCGGCGTCAGCCACTACCGCGCGGATCGTTTGATTACCCAGGGTAATGGAAATCGTCCGTGGTTCCGGATTGGAATTCATTTGATCTTCCGCCTGAGCGACCTGAGACAGGCCGAAAAGGGCCGCCAATGCGGCAAATACGATCATAAGGGGGATTGTCACTGTTGCATGGCGCATCGAAGTTGACATGACTACTTCCTACCCTAAGTCTCAACTGGTCCCGAAACCGGAGCCCGGGAATCAGCGAACCAGGAACAATTTGGCACATGTTGCGCGGTTTGTGAAGAAACCACGTTTTCCAAAGGAAATGCCATGGTTACGCAGGGGAAGCCTACAGTGATTCGCTCGAATGTAATAGTAGGGCCGGCATCTTGCCGGTCCATGGCGCGGACCGGCAAGATGCCGGCCCTACTGGTGCCACGAGGATGTCAATGAGACCCTAATATCCTCGTAACTGAATGGTGGCTTCCCGAGGGAGTTGAATATTGATTCTGAGGTCCTCCGCCCAAAAAATTCCCAAACCTAGTTCCACGGTTGACACCGCGCAAGAAGGCCGAGTATGATCTGGACCGATTACGCAGAAACTCGGATATCTACCTGACATCATTGGAAAGATCGTGCTAGACTCATTCCTTGAATGGTTATGCAGCCCCCGGAATTACGACTGGAACCTGAGCCACCACGAGATCCTGCCCGAAAAGCCTCCTGAGCTTGCGGCAATTCCCGCGGGCCTGGATCCCCGTGTGGAAGAGCTGATCCGTTCGTCCGGGATCGCTTCTCTCTATTCTCATCAAGCAGCAGCTATTGAATTTTGCCTTCAGGGGAAGGATACGGTCCTATCGACCAGCACCGCAAGCGGAAAGACCCTCGCGTACCAGATACCTGTCCTGGACCGCCTCACAAGGGACCCGGACGCATGTGCCCTCTTGCTGTTTCCGTTGAAGGCGCTGGAGCGAGACCAGCGAGATGCGTTTCTAACGCTGGCAGGGAACTCGGGTCTGACCGCCGCAGTGTACGACGGGGACACCTCCGAATCGGAGCGTCGCAAGATTAGGAGCAGCCCTCCACGGGTCCTTATAACCAATCCGGACATGCTCCACCTCGGACTTCTCGCGTTTCACGATATCTGGAAAGATTTCTTCTCACACCTGTGCTTCATTGTGCTGGACGAAGTCCACACGTACAAGGGGATTTTCGGCAGCCATATTGCTCAGGTGCTGCTGCGCACGTTGCGAGTGTGCGCTCGCTACGGGGCGAGTCCGCAATTCATCGCCTGTTCCGGGACAGTGGCCAATCCGGGCGCGTTCGTTTCAAGGCTGATCGGCCGCGAACCCGCTGTCATTGATCGATCAGGGGCACCCACATCGAAAAGGCATTTTATCTTTCTGAATCCGGTCTTAAGCCCGAACACCATTGCTGCCCGACTCTTTGTCAAGGCACTGGAGTCCGGTCTTAAAACCATCGTGTTCACCCGAGCGCGGAAAGTCACAGAGCTGATCACCACATGGGTGCTGCACGATGCCCCGCACTTGAAGAACCGTATTAGTTCTTACCGGGCCGGCTTTCTCCCCGAAGAGCGCAGGTACATAGAAGCGAAGTTGTTTTCCGGAGAGATGGACGGGGTGATCTCCACCTCGGCCCTGGAAATGGGGATCGACGTTGGTGGATTGGATCTCTGCCTGCTCGTGGGATACCCCGGAACCATTATCAATACCTGGCAGCGGGGCGGCAGAGTGGGCCGGGCCGGACGGCCCAGCGCGATTGTCATGCTTGCAGGGAACGATGCGCTGGACCAGTATTTCTTGCGAAATCCCAGGGATTTTTTCGAACGCACCTGCGAAGAGGCTATTCTGGATCCTTTTAACAGTGAGGTGCTTAAGCGGCACCTCCCATGTGCCGCGGCTGAAACACCCATTTTTCCCGAAGAAGAATGGACCCGGCAGCCTGAGATCCAAACAGCCCTGGAGGAACTCGAACAGGATGGCACGCTCTATCGCGGTGGGGACGGCTCGTGGCGCTCGGCTTCGAGACGGCCGCATCGTGGCGTTGACCTGCGAGGTATAGGCGAATCTTACGCGATCTTCTTGGAAGACAAGAAAACGCTGATTGGAAGCTCATCGGGCATGCGTGCGTTCACGGAATGCCACGAGGGGGCCGTGTACCTCCACCGCACCAGGCAGTATGTGGTTACCAAGCTGGACCTGCAGCGCCGGAACGTGCTAGTGAAGCCGTCTAATCTCAGTTATTACACTCGGGCCCTCAACGAAAAAGATACAAAGATCCTTGGCGCGCCGATTCGCACGCGAGATTTCCCCGGCTTTACGGTGAGAGAAGGGAAGCTCAAGGTAACTACGACCATTGTGGGGTACGAGAAGCGTCGGTCTTCCGGTCAGGAACTCATCGGCATGGTGGACCTGGATCTCCCCCCGCTTCACTTCGAAACCGTCGGCATCTGGATCGAAATCCCGGATATGGTCAAGGATGCCGTTCAGAAAGCCGGTCTTCACTTCATGGGCGGCATTCACGCGATGGAGCACGCCGCGATTTCAATGTTCCCGCTTTTTGCCCTTTGCGACCGAGACGACATAGGAGGGATAAGCACCCCGGAACATGAACAAGTGTGCCGGGCCGCAGTGTTTATATACGACGGCCACCCCGGCGGAGTGGGGCTGTCGCATCGCGCGTTTGAGGTGATTGAAGAACTCCTGGAGAAAACCCGCCTCCTTGTGGAGAAATGCCCGTGTGAAGCGGGCTGCCCTTCTTGTATACACTCACCCAAATGCGGCTCGGGAAACAAGCCTCTGGATAAGAAGGCCTGCCTGGCTACGCTCGAATTCCTCTTGCACCCTGACACGGCGTTTCTTGCCTCGAAAACCGAGCCAAAACCTAAAATTCCCGCAAGACCCGCTCGATCGCTTATCTTCCCCGATCTGCAGAACGACATGTCCGAACCAAAGGACTTGCTAGGTCACAGAAAGGAAAATGCTGTGAAAACCGAGAGACCTGATATGGAAACCGCTCCCGGCCAAGGGGCCTTGACGAAGTCCCCCGGCAAGAAGAGAGTAGCAGTCCCGAGGCTGAAAAGAACAGCGACGGGGTCTTCCGCCAGCGGTGGGATCACCCTGTCGTTTGAAGAGGAGCCTAAGCCCGCGACAGCTCCGGAAGATCCAAAGCAGGAATTGCTGCAGGGGCCGAAAAGGGTTGTGGTATTTGACGTAGAAACTCAGAAGCTGGCTCAAGAGGTCGGCGGATGGAAAAACATTGCCAAAATGCGCCTCTCGCTGGCAGTAGCGCACACTGAAGAAGACGGTTTCCTCACGTTTACCGAGGCTAATGTCTCGGAGTTGATAGAGCTGCTCAAAGGCGCGGACCTGGTGGTTGGCTTCAATCACGTGAGGTTCGACTATGAGGTCCTGAGCGCGTATAGCCCGGAGCGCCTGAGGTGCCCTGCCGAACCTGGACATTCTCCTGCATGTCCAGGCCGCGCTGGGCTTTCGTTTGAAGCTGGACCATCTGGCGGAATTCACCCTAGGGAGGAAAAAATCCGGCCACGGCCTGGACGCTGCCCGATGGTTCCGAGAAGGGAAGATGGACCTGATCGAGCGGTATTGCCGGGACGATGTCGCGATCACTCGGGACTTGTACCGATTCGGTCTTGAGAAAGGTTTTCTCCTTTACCGCCGCGAAGGTCAGGGTGTCTCGAAGATCCCTGTTGATTGGAGACAAGGAATCGGAGAATCGGTGGATGTGAAGCGGACGCACGAATTCAGGGGTAGGTGAGGAGGGATACCGCTCTCAAAGGAGCTAAAGTAAGCCTATCTTCACCCCCCTTTTTTAAAGGGGGGAAGGGGGGATTGTGCTGTAGGGGCGACCGGTGGTCGCCCTGGGCGAATGCCATTCGCCCCTACAAGCCCATTGAAAATCCCCCTTTAGAAAAGGGGGACTTTGACGTGTTTCCCTAGGGTAGCTATTGCCAAGAGTCTTCACCGAATTGTCGGCCCGTCAGATCGCCGGCACGATTCCCTGAAGGGGAACACGATGAGTAGCCGTGGGTGAAACCCACGGGGAAACGACAACCAACCATCTTGGCACGGACCCTGAAGGGTTCGAGACCGCTGTATTGGTGGGACAGGCATCTTGCCTGTCGATCAAGAAATGACAGGCGAGATGCCTGTCCCACTACTTCGGCCGAAATATGTCACCGAATTTGTGAAACGGAGGACTTAGTGGAGCAAGCTGAACAATCCGGCAAAATAGAAAAGGGCGACCTTAAGTCGCCCTATTCTCAGCCCATCTCTGGATCGTTAAAATTGGACACCGGCGCTCAGTCCGGCCGTAAAACCGCCCGGGTTAAAAATTGTCGTTACAGAACCCAAATCAACGGACAGATTATTGGCCCACATGTAATCTACGCTGCCATACAGAAAGTACCCGGTGTTCCCCAATGACAGGTCGGCCCCGACAAACCCGCCGTAAAGCGTGCGCCATTCCTTGTTTCCAAAGACTGGAGCAGCCAACACCGTTCCCGGAGGAACCGCACCGTCCACAGGGCCGAGAGCAATGTCAGTCCTGGAGCCGGTAATTTTGTAGTACGTGGGAATGATCGCACCGCCTAATATCGCTCCGAAACGGCCAAGACCCCATAATGGAGCCCAACTTCTTGCGCCGAATCTGTTTTCAAGAGGAGTGAATTCAGCGGAGTTGGTGATGGTTTCCTGGATGTCTTCAGTAGGTACAGTTGCGTCCGGCACAGCGGCGAATTGACGGTTAGGGAATATTCCCTGACCCGGACCGTTGGGAGCAATTCTGTAATTGAAAGTCGGGTCCCCATTTACCACCGAATTCGAGGAATTGAAGTTGAACACAGGCCATGCGGAAGGATCGTCGGAAAGGAATGGGAACGTATCAATGATTGCCGTCCGGCTTCCCGTCCCCTGGATGACACTTGTCGTACTCATTGAATTGCTGGCCGTGAACCAGGAAATTCCGTAAAAGAAGTCAAAATAGTTTGACCACTGATACCCCATTTCCAAACTGGGCCCGACAACCGCCCCTTCGAATACCCGTTCGAGGCCGCCGGTATTTGTCGTGAAGGCCAGGCTGTCGGGGATAGAGGCTGTAAACGTTACTTTCGTGGTACCGGCAATGCTGGCAAGATTGTCCACCTGAGTCGTCGGATCGACTATGGAGAAGCTGCCGATTTCCCCTGGAGCAGTTGTTCCATCACAGCAAGTTCCGAGGCCCCCGATCAGGAACACGAACCGCCCAAGTTCCGGTTGAATAGGCGAATAAACAAATGCCGCGTCGGCCGGGGAACAAGTTCCAGGAGGGGGACCCACGCAACTTACCACAACGCCTGGCGGGGCCGGAGTGGTATTTATGGAGCCGTTCTGATACGTCCAGGTTAAAGGGGGGAAGCCGGTTCCTTTAAAACCGTCTTTTCCTGTCCCCACGCCGAAATCACCTGCGGTTGTAGGCCCGAAAGGAATAGTGCCCGTGCTCACGACAATGCTGGATGGCCCACCCGAGACGTTCATTGTGAAGGTATGAAGATTGCGGTATTTGGCACCGGCCTGGAAATAAAAGACGCCATAGGTCAGGGATGGCGGTGTGGGTGCCATGAAGGGCGGTTGCAATCCTTGAGCGACGGCAGTAGTGCCGACGGAGATGAAAGCGAGGGCTACCCCTAGCAAGGCGGCAGTGCATATATGTTTGCGGAGTTTCATGTGTAAAATCCTTGATCGATTTCTTGGGCCGTTTGTGGAAGGAACTCCCTGAACATCAAGTTTTACATTAGCCTTGTAGGCTATTAGGTTTATAACATATTGGAACATACTAGTCAATAAAAATTAAGCAGTATTTACAGGTGGTTTTTGATAATTCTTAATGTTGTACATCAATAATTAGAGCTGCCCGCTTTACATGCGGCGCATTGAAAAGTTGGGTAAGGACAAACCGGTAGGGGTTGGAACAAGGAGTCGGCAGGGGACTTTACAGTGGAATGAAGGGTTGCGGCAGTTCCCAGGTAGGCTTTATACGAACAGCTTTCAAACACGTGAGTCACCGGGGACACCTACCTCGCATCCCTCAGGGTCATTACGTGGAGTGAAATCCCGCGGAACGCTGGAAAGCAATATCCTGGGGGATGGGCGTCCCGCGGTGGGGATGGGCGTCCCGCCCGTCCTCAATAGACAGGCAGGATGCCTGTCCCACCGGGAATCCAGCACCGGCAGGGACGCCGGTGCCTACGATTTGGTAGCGGCGGGCGTCCCTGCGCGCCATTTCCTGGACCCCGGATCGCAGTCCGGGGTGACGGATGACGGCAATTTTGCGTTACGCGCGGGACGGTCCCACCGACAAGATCGCTCCGAGCCCGAGCACCACCATGACTACTATTTGTAGAACTCGCCCGGTGTCCTCATGTACAGGATTCCGTACTTCTCCTGGATTTCCTTGTCCAGCGCCGGCGCGTGTGCGAGGTCCACAGGCAGTTGAACGTTTTCGGTGATCTCGAGAAGCGCCTTTTGCGCCCCTTGTTTGGTCAGGGATTGGATGGTGCGGTACAGGTGGTCGATATTCAGGATTTCCTCTCCGTTGATCTTTGTCACCCTTTTCAGATAGGGGGTAGTGTCCACTAGGCCGTATTCCGGGAATATTTCCGAAACGATCACGATCTTCTGGTACGGGCGTTTCGGGAAACGGTCCAGGTACTTGGCCCGAAAGGGATCGCCTGATTTTCCCAGGTTATCAATGCAGTTCAGGGTAAGCTCTACAAATCCGATACCGCCGTAGATAAAGTAATTTGCGCGGGTGAAGATTTTGGAAACGAGCCTGGGAAGGCCTTTTGTCACCTTGCCGCTGATTTCCATGGTTTTCCCGTCCCGGATGACCTTCACCACCAGGGGATCGCCCACCATCTTGCGGTTGATGACCTCGCTGAAGGAAACCTTCTGACCAAGTGGCTGAAAGAAGATCTCACCGAAGTCGTCAATCTCGTGCCCCTCGATCTCCACCAATATGTCATTCGCACGGAGCCCGAATTCATGAGGACCGCCGCCGGGAACTATATAATCCAGCAGGATTCCGCCCTGATCGGGCCCAAGGTGGTAGTACCTCTTTCAACCGTGGAAACATGAACTGTATCTGGTATCGCCAGCGGGGAATCTGCTCCTGCTTGTCCATCAGCGGTAACAGCGCTTTCACCAGGTTGATGGGAATGAAATAATTGATGCGATCTCCGGTTTGTATGCCCTGAAAGCTAATGCCAACCACCACGTTGTCCTTGAGCACGGGTCCGCCCGAATTGCCTCGATTCTGCTGCAGCGATGCTTGAACCATCAGCCATTGGTCCTGCGAATACGCATATTTATTGACCTCGATTCGACTGATTTCCCCTTGTTCTGACTTGCTGATCCGCTCGCCGCCCAACGGGTACCCCCATCCAAGGACCTTGTCGCCTACGCGGAGCTTGTCGCTGTCACCAAGATCCAAGGGGACGATTTTGCCGTTACGTTGTTGGTAGTCGGCTAGTTCGGCAGGCTCCATCTTCAGGACGGCAAAATCCGCGCTATCGCATATTCCCACGCTTTTTACTTCATAGCGTCTCTTCTCTCGGCCGTTGGAGACCTTAATGCTTTGCGCAAGCGAGACGGCATGAGCGTTTGTGAGGATCAGGCCCTCCTGGCCGGGAAAATTTTTCTCATCTTTGAAGAAAAAGCCACTGCCTTTAACATTAGTGAAGTCGGGGCTTTTCCACGGCTTGTGATAGTAGGCCGAGTTTTTCGTAGTGAATATTCTCAGCACTTGCGTCTCGATTGCCGAGTTGAATTGGGCCGCGCAGAAGGTCGCGGGTGTCGAGAGAATGGTGACAAGACACAAAACGATCCAACGGTACTTCATGCCGATAAACTCCTCGCACTATGGCGCCGGCGGTTGGGAATTGCATGTGAATGGATGCAATAAAAGGCCCTCTGACCACGTACCACTCTATAATCGTTTTGGCAATAATATAGAAATTTGCCACGTTTCATGTTCGATTTGAGGGAATGGGACCGTCAGCCCGGACCCCGGATCTAAGTCCGGGGCAGGCTTTGATCCGCGGTGTAAACTCCGGATTCCCGCGTTCGCGAGAATGACGGAGAAAAAGGCGCCACGGTGGGCCTTCGCGGACGCAAATTTTGGCCCGCTGTCAAAATCCCTTCAACGTCCCTATACTATGAAAGGGGGGAGAATTTGGCATGAATCATTGTGGGGGTTGAAACAATGCCCATGCGAAAAAGAGTCCTACCACGAGGCTGGTACCCTGGTTCAGCCGATGAATGCAATCGAGAAATAGATGAATTCTTGAAAGGATTCACCCCGCCCAAGGGGATGTGGAGGGGCGGAGTCGTGCCCCACGCGGGCTGGTTTTTCTCCGGACGAGCCGCGGCCCGTGTGATGAGCACCATTGCCGGATCTGTGCGCGCGGACCGGGTCGTGATCTATGGCGGACATCTGGCAGAGGGACACCAACCGATCATCTACACCGATGACTCTTGGGAAACCCCATTGGGGGCTCAACCCCTGGATTCAGAAACCTCCCGCAAATTGGTCTCGGCAGGTGAAGTTGCGGAAGCAGATAGAAGTTTTTCGGACAATACCGTGGAGATTCAGCTCCCCCTGGTGCGCAGGTTTTTTCCGGAAGTCCCCGTGATTGCAATACATTCCCCGGCTTCAGAGAGGGCGGTGCGGCTGGGTGAGGCAGTTGGTGCGCTCCTTGAAGGAGAGGGTCTTGCCGCAGTGTACATCGGCTCCGCTGACCTTACGCACTACGGCCCCAATTATGGGTTCACGCCTAAAGGAAATTTGGCCGAGGCAGTGCAATGGGTAAAAGAGAAGAACGACCGGTCCTTGATCAATAAGGCGCTGGCTATGGATGCCCACGGTCTGTTGAAGGATGCGCGGTCGAAACAAAATACATGTTCCGCTGGTCCGATTGCCTCGGTGATTGCGTCAATGTCACGCCACGGCGTTCCGTGCGGGAAGCTCTTGGAATACTACACAAGTTACGATGTAGCGCCCGACTCGAGCTTCGTCGGGTACGCGGCTATCGTTTACTGACCGGAAAGCAGCTCCAGTGGCTCATGACGGAACCAACCTCGTAAAGGGTATGGTCTTCTTCCACGCCTTTGAGGCATACTGTGAATTGTTGAGATATCTTGACCTTGTCCGCGATTACCTCATAAGTCTTTTCCGAAATTACCACTTTTCCGCCCGCTGCAGAGGACTGAATCCGGTCGGTCAGGTTCACATTAGATCCGACTATGCCGTATTTCGCTCTGGTTTCGGTCCCAATGTTGCCCACGATGACTTCGCCCGTGTGTATCCCTATGCCCATTGCCACCACAGGCAGGCCTTGAGCGACGTTTTCTTTCACAAAGCCTTCCAGTTCCTGTTGCATTTCAACCGCGCACTTCACAGCCCCCACAGCGTTTAGAGCGATGTCGGACTCCATGCCGTTGAAGAAGACCAGAATCGAGTCCCCGTAAAAGTCTACGATGATGCCTCTATAGCATTCGATGACCGCTATCATTCGGGCGAAGTACCTGTTCAGCATTTTGATGACTTCTTCGGGCTGTAGCTTTTCAGATGTTGCCGTAAAGTTTCGCAGGTCGGACATCATGATTGTGACCGTTCTCTTTTCCCCTCCCAGCCTCAGAGCCTCAGGCTTGCTCATCAACTCTTCGGCCACGCTCTTGTCTACGTACCGGCCGAAGGTTTGCTCGATCAAGTCTCGTTGTCTCAGTCCTTCGATCATGTGGTTAAAACTGCGGTTTAATTGTCCTATCTCGTCGGATCGCTCCTCCGGGAGTTTTACCGTGTAGTCGCCCTTTTCGACCAGCGTCGTCGCGGCGGATATCTCCGCTACCGAACGGCTGACAGAGCGGGTAGTAAACCGGATCAACAGGAGAATTACCCCCAGGGCCAGGAAGCCCGCCAATGTGTAATAAAACCTGAACTGTATGATGGGCGCCATGATTACTTCGCCGCGGGAAAAGAGAAGCATGTACCAATTGATAAACGGCATTCTGTAAAAGCCGGCCACGACCTCAGGCGGATGGCCTTTTCCAAATACCGTCCCAAAGGGCTTATTATTCTGGATCTCTTTGAGAAGGTCTTTCTCTATTTCGTTGTCGTTTTCGCCCAGCTTCTTTCTGTTTGACCAGGACTTGTCCGTGTGAGCCAGTAGCTGACCTGTGCTCGTGGCCAGGCACGCGGTGCTCCCTTCCCAGAGGGCCATTTCCTTTATTGGTTTGAGGAAAGAATCGAAGCTGATCCTCACGGTGAGCCTCTTGGGAAACTCTGTATCAACCCCTATGAGTTTTACGATTGTGAGGGTTCGGTCCGGACTGTTCGGATCCATGACCGGAGCACAGAATCCGATGTCACCACACATTTCCGTGGCATAGCCCGTGCCATGCCCATTTTCTCCTCGGTAATAATTCTCTAGGGTCTTTCCTTCTTTGGCATCTTCCAGGACCTTGGCATCGACCGGTTCCAGGTCAACAAACCGAACGCCGTCCTTGCCTATGAGTTGCTGAATAAGATATGTCCTGACAATATCGTTATCCGGAATCTCCTCCGCTTTTCCAATGAGCCTGATCAGCTCCAGTTTCTCTTCTAGCTGCATCTCGATCTGGTGCTCGGCCTTTTCCAACTTCAGCCTTGTGGAAACAGTCCATTGATCGAGAAGAAATCCTCGCGAATAGAGAAAACCGGCAACTCCCGCGACTAGGAGTATCACTGTCACCGGCAGGAGGAGGAGAATCAGAAATCGTCTTTCCAATGAAAAAATCATGGTGATTTCTTGCCAAGCTTATCTGTTATGGAAGTTGAATTAGTCCGATCTGTCATGCCATTCCTATCGCGGTTTTGTATCCAGTGGCTTCCGCGGCCGGTCAACATCCTTCAGATCAACCGTGTGGAGTTGGACGAGTCGTTTGCCGTTGTATTCCGTCTCGAACTTTTCCGCTTCTTCTTTGTTCGAGAACGGTATCAGCTCGTAGCCCATAGGGCCCTTGACCGTGCTACCGAGTACCAGAAAAGCATTGATCACATCAATGATTTTTCGCGTAGAGAAATCCGTGACAAATCGATGAGTGATATCGTTCAGGTTGATGCCGAACCTTTTCGGGACCTTATTGTAGATAAAGAGACAACGGGCACCTTCAAATCCTACGGTGTGACCATCTTTGAAGACCACGGCTGCTACCCCTGCAAAGCCGACCGCTCGGTCATTTCGGTAGGAGTAAGTGGCCCCGGCCCCGAGGTCGCCTCCAACTGTCATTCCACATACCGGGACAGTGCGCGGTCAAATCCACCTTCGCTCCATTGGGCAGCGTCAAGTCGGTGTTGCCCTCCGGCGGTGCTAATGCCGAGGGGCCAGAAAAGGTCGCCGGCTCAGCCGCTGTCACAATCCCACGTAACGCCATCAACCCCATGCCAACCGCACCAGTCAGTTTGATAAAATTCCGACGCCCCAGCATGAATCCTATCCTGGTCTCCATGAAACACCTCCAGAATATTGTTTCCTTCAGCTTTCCGGTTGGTTATGTTCGTGATCTCCCGCGTCTCTCACGACCAGCGGCTAATCAAGTCGCTGGGGTGCCACCGCTGGCTTGCCAGCAGTGGCACCCGAACGCATGATCTCGGTACTCGGTTTCCTTAGTTCGGCGGCGTATTTCGGCAGTATTGGTGGACAGGCATCTTGCCCGTCAGTTCATGATAGACAGGCAAGATGCCTGTCCCACCAATAAGCCACCAAGTTGCAAAACAGGGCTCTAAGGAGCTTAAACCGTTTCCGCGAATCTTCCTACAATAAACCTCTCAACCACGATGCGAAGACGTTCTCAGTGCTTCATTCCACCCGTTCCACCGCCCGCCGGCTCCATCTTCAACATCTTTTTCGATGATTTCACATCGTCCGCGGTAACTTCCGCGTACGCGGCCACTCGCTTACCTTTATGTTCGGAACTGAACTTCTCCGCATCTTCTTTCTTTGAGAACGGCACTACTTCAGCTCCCATACCTGCCTGAACCTCGCTGCCGACTACGAAGAAAGCCTGCTTTGCGTCCATGAACTTCTTTGTCCCATGGTCCGTCACGAAGATGTTCTTAATGTTTCTCCGTGCTGATGCTGTATTTGACCGGGAGCAAGGACATAGCGAAACATGTCGCCCGCGGAGTCGAACCCCACTACTTTACCGTCCTTGAAAACCACGGCAGCCACGCCCAGCTTGCTGTCTTCAAGTTTCATGTTACAGACCGGACAGCTTGTCGAAAGATCAAGCTTAGACCCGTCCGGAAGATCGACCGTCTGTGCGGCTACCGAAATGAGAGGAGCCGACGCCACAATAGCCAAAGCCAAAGCGATGTACAAAAGATTCTTCGCCTGTGCAAACATAATTGGAACTCCTTTCCGATGCTTTAGACCTTCATGCCCCTCTTAAATTCGACCTCCTTTACGAGGCAGTAAATGGTGGGGACCACGAAAATCGTTATTATGTCGATAGCCATGCCGCCGAAAGTCGGCAAGGCCATTGGGACCATCACGTCCGCTCCTTTTCCCTGGGAGGTCATGACAGGAATCAGCGCCAGGATTGCGGTCGCGGTGGTCATCAGCGCAGGTCTGACTCGTTTTACGCCTGCATCCAGCGTCGCTTCCCTGATTTCAGCCACCGAATGGAAAGTGCGCGACTTGAACACCTGATCCAGATAGGTGGAATAGATCACGCCATCATTGCTGGCAATGCCGAAGAGGGCCAGGAATCCTACCCATACAGCCACGCTCAAATTGTAGGGCCGGACCTGGAACAGCTCCCGCATGCCCACACCGAATACGTTGAAATCAAGGAACCAGGGCTGTGAATATAGCCAAATCATCATGAAACCGCCGGACCACGCCACAAAGATCCCCGAGAATACGTTCAGACGAAGTGGGGATGGAGCGAAACTGGAAGTACAGAACCACAAAGATAAGCACCAACGCCAGCGGAATCACAACCCTCAATGTCTTCTCTGACCGGACCTGGCTCTCATACGAACCGGCGAAGTGAACGACGTGCCGGGCGGTAGTTTGAGCTCGCCGGTGCTGATTTTATGCTTCAGATAGTTGTCCGCAGCCTGAACCACATCAACTTCCGCGGTTCCCGGCTTTTTGTCAAAGAGCACGTAGCTTACGAGGAAAGTGTCCTCACTCTTTATGGACATAGGACCACGGATAAAATTTATTGTTGCAATAAGATTCAGCGGTACCTGCACTCCCTCATTTCCGGGGACCAGTATTTTATCCAGGGACTCGAGAGAGTCGCGCAATTCCCGTTGGTACCGGACCCTGACCGGATAACGCTCACGACCTTCTACCGTGGTCGTGATCCGCTTCCCTCCGATGGCTATCTCAATAACGTCCTGGACGTCCTGGATTTTGATCCCGTACCTGGCTATGGCTTTCCGGTCGATATCAATTTCGAGGTAAGGGTTTCCAACCACACGATCCGCGATGACAGACGAAGGCTTCCACTGACGGGACCTCCTTCAGGAAGCGCTCCACATCCAGGCCCACTTTCTCCACTTCCTCAAGGCTTCTTCCGCGGATTTTCACCCCCATCGCGGCCCTCATGCCGCTCTGGAGCATAACGACCCTAGCAGCTATGGGCTGAAGTTTAGGAGCGGAGGTGCTCCCCGGAAGTTGAGCGGCCTTGACGATTTCTTTCCAGATATCGCCGGAGTTCTTGATCTGCGGCCTCCAGTTTCGTATGGGCTTTCCGGTCTCGGGATCAGTCACGCGCTCACCGGTTACCGGGTCTGTCTTGTACTCGGGAACGTAAGTGATCACCGTCTCCACCATAGATATGGGGGCAGGATCCAGAGCGCTCTCCACTCTTCCGATCTTACCCACCACCGACTCGACTTCCGGTATGGCCCTTATCGCCATATCCTGTTTCTGAATGACGTCCAGAGCTTCACCAATGGCTGCATGGGGCATCATGGAGGGCATATAAAGGAATGAGCCCTCATCCAAATCCGGCATGAACTCTTTTCCTAACCCCGGAAATTTGTGAGACAGCTTCGACCATAGCCGAGTCCTCCGAACAGGGCTATCCGCCTCCTGCATCGGCGGAGCCGCATCACTTTTGACCTGAGGCTCGTGAACTTGCTGCGCGGTCACAGCAGGACGCTTGTGCCCAATAAGCGGGTCTACCGTCGCCGGGATGAAAAAGAACACCCTGTCGAATCCCTGCCAGATGACCAGCCCGAAAACAATGAGGCTGATCGGCAGCACAAGGAAACGCGCCTTGTGGTACAGCGCCCAGTTCAAGAACGGACGGTAAAACGCGGTGAAGATTTTTCTGACCCCGAGCAGGCCGAAGATGATCCCGGACGCAAAAATCAAATTCCGGATAAAGCCGGAACTCGGCCCCAGGGGCAGCCAATGTTCTGTAAGGAGAACCACCACAAATCCCAGGGCCGCCAGATTAAGGACCGTCGGGGTTTTCTCCCGGAAAGACTCGGGAAAGAACTGCGACGCGGCCTTAAATACTCCCACGAAAAGCACAGGGAGCCCAACCCACCAGGAAAGGGAAAACCCCAGCCAAATGCCCAGAATCGCTATGATACCATGAGCAATCATCAGCGTGTTTCGGCGCAGGCTTCTTTTGGTGAAAACCAGATGGGCAAGCGGTGGAATAATGGCCAAGGCCAGGACAAGAGCGGAGGCCACCGCGAATGTTTTGGTAAACGCGACAGGCTTGAATAGCTTCCCCTCAGGACCTGTAAGACTGAAAACGGGGAGGAACGAGATGATGGTCGTCAACGATGACGTCATGACCGCGCCCCCCACCTCCGCGGCAGAGTCACGGATGAGATCGATGATGTTTCTTCCCGAATGCTCCTCTTCCATGTGCCTCAGGATATTCTCACAGAGGATGATGCCCATATCCACCATCACCCCGATAGCAATCGCGATGCCGGAGAGGGCCATTATGTTGGCATCGATCCCTACGAACTTCATAATCCCAAAAGTCAGAAGAACCGCCAGCGGCAGAATAGTGGAGATCAAAGCGGAGCTGGCAAGATGGTTCACCATGACGATCACGACGATGATGGTGACCAGTATTTCTTCCGAAAGGGCTTTCTTTAAGGTGTCTAGGGTTTCGTGGATCAGGGTCGTACGGTCGTAGAACGGGACGATCTTGACTTGTGAGGTCCTGCCGTCGGGAAGGGTCTTGGTGGCGAGCCCCGGACTGATTTCTTTTATCTTCTGTTTGACGTTTTTGATGACCTGAAGCGGGTTCTCACCGAACCTGACCACCACGACGCCGCCGACCACCTCGGCTCCTTCCTTGTCCAACGCGCCGCGTCTCATTTCAGGCCCGAGCGAGACGGTGGCAATGTCCTTTATGAACAGAGGCACGTTGTCATTGACTTTCACAACACTATCCAGGACGTCTTGGACGGAACGGATATAGCCCAAGCCTCGTATGGTGTACTCGGCCCGATTCACTTCAATGGTGCCCGCGCCCACATCGATGTTTGACATACGGACCGCGCTGAAGACCTCGGGAAGAGTTATGTTGTGGGCCCTCATCGCGTCCGGGTTTATATCTATCTGATATTCCCTTACAAAGCCGCCTATTGAAGCGACCTCGCTCACCCCTCCGGAAGACTCCAAGTCGTACCGGACGTAATAATCTTGCATGGTCCGCAGTTCATCGAGACCAAAGCCTTCGCCTTCGAGGGTGTACCAGAATACCTGCCCCAATGCCGTCGCATCAGGTCCCAGTGTTGGCTGAACCCCTTCGGGAAGCGTCCCTGACGGCAAAGAATTGAGCTTCTCCAGTATCCTCGAGCGCGACCAATAGAACTCCACGTCCTCATTGAAAATCACGTAAATGGTGGAGAAGCCGAAAAAAGAGTTGCTCCGGATAGCCTTCACCCCCGGCAGACCCAGAAGAGAGACTGTGAGCGGATAAGTGATTTGATCCTCGATATCTTTTGGCGACCGGCCTTCCCACGTGGTGTACACGATTTGCTGGTTCTCACCGATGTCCGGGATGGCGTCAACCGGCACCGGGTGTCGCGGCAGCCAGGAAATGTCCCAGTCAAAGGGGGCCACGGCCAACCCAACGAGGATTGTCGCTGCCAGGACGATCCCCATGAGCAGCTTTTGCTCAATCCAAAACTGCATCATCCTTGAGAAGAATGACCCTTCCCCGTGCTGATCCCGATTCTGTCCTTGATCCTGATTGGGTGTCATTTTTCTCCCCCATCATGTGCCGGATGGGAACCGGTGCTCGTGTTGCTCGGGCTTCGCATCGGTGTCCTGCTTCGTCTTTCTCCGGTTTTGCCTGGGACTCCTGAGCTTCCTTCGCCTTGCTCAGAGAGGGGAGCGCTTCGGGCGGAATCTTCTCGACCAACTCAGCGCACTTGAGCATCTGTTGCCCTTTGTACGGTGTTTCACCGAAGTAGGGATTCTTTACATCCTGACTCGATTCGATCCAATAAGCCCCCTGCTCATTGGAAGCCATTGGGCAGTGGTACAAGAAAAGAGGGTCCTTCATTGCGTGGCGGAATCCCATCATAACCTTGGCAAAGGCCTCTGAAAGAGGATCGAAGGCCTTGCGCATGGCCCCGATCTCTCGGGCGTCCTCGATCTCCTTCAAGTTGGTCTCCATGGAATCGGAGAGTTTCTTCCAGGTTTCCAGAGCCTTGTCGTCGAGGCCGCTGCTGTTGACCCCTTTCAGCAGTCCCGCCAGCTTTTCGGCAGAAACTGCGGCCTCCTCGGACTTCTCTCCGACAAGCGATTCTTTGAGCTTCAAGTATTCCTGAATCGATCGGAGTTAACGCGCTTACAAACTCCTCAGGGGCCTGCAGCTTCTTGACAACCTCATCTTCCGCCTTTTCATCGGAAGCTTTGGCCGGCTTGGGTTCGATAGGATTCATCATGCTTGCTTTGGCAACTATTTGCATCGCGCTGTCGATCTTGAAATTCCCTTTCGTCACCACGCGCTCGCCCTCTTTGAGGCCCTCGTAAACCACATATTCCTCTCCGGCTCGAGGTCCCAGAACAACCTCCCGCAATTCGTAGGTCGGACGGTCCTGCTTGGGGACTTCTACATAGACAATCGTGCGCTTACCGGTTATCAGAGGTGCGGACGCGGGAATCACCAGCGGAAACTCCGGGTTTGGATCATCCGCGTATCCGTAAGCTGAGGCAGGCCGCAAGGCCATCTTGCTCTCGGGACAGAATCCCGGTTCCGAACTCCCTTGCTCTGACGGGTGAACGGGGCAGATGTATTTCCCGGCCCATTCGGGTTTGATGACCCTACCCTTTGCATCCACTTCGGCCTCAAGTTCGGCCGTGACGAACATACCCGGCCTGAGCATGTATTCGGGGTTTTCAGCCTCAACACGGATTTTCACAGTTCGGGTCTTCGTATCGAGCACTGGATCCAAGAACATGACCTTACCCTTGAATTTTCGTCCGGGGACAGCAGGAGTGGTGAAGGTAACGTCTTCACCGTACCGTATCCAGGGCATGTCGGATTCGTACGCGTCCAACTTGATCCACACGTGGGAAAGGTCGTTGATGGTGTACATCTCGGTACCTTCCTTAACGAATTGCCCCAGAATCGCCATTTTTTTTGTGACCACCCCGCTTATGGGCGCTCGAAGCGTCACATACAGATTGGCCTTCTGCTGCTTCTTGATATCCTCGATCTGCTCCTTGGTCATGCCTAGCTGAAGCAGCTTCTCCTCGGCCCCCCGAATAATGCCTTCAGTGTCCTTGCTCTTCATACTCTCGAACAGCTCAACCTGGCTTTTGATCAGAGTGGGGCTCCAGATGGTAACCATCGGGTCCCCTTTGTTGACCAAGCTTCCGGTGAAGTTGACGAAGATCTCGTCAAGCCTTCCATCGACACGGGATGTAAGCGACGCAATCCTTGTCTCGTCCTCGTAAACCAGCCCGACCATCCTGACCAATACTTTCGCGTGCTCTCTTTTGACCTCAACGGTTTCCACTTCGGCCAACTTCTTGGCTGCCTCGGACATGGAATACTGCACCAGGCTGACGCTGGTATCGGTATCTTGGCCCGAGGCCATTGGGATCAGGTCCATAAAGCAGATTGGGCACTTACCGGGATGGGGAAGCTTTATCTGGGGGTGCATCGCGCACGTCCACCAAGTGGCTTGCCTGGCTTCGCTCGCAGGTTTCTCCGCAGAATGGTCGTGCGAATCGGCTGGGGCCGATGCTTTCTGCTGTTCGGTCTTCTGTTCAACGGTTGCCACTCTGGTTTCGCTGCCCTTGGGCAAGTAATAACCGAACACAAATGCTGCGATAATCAGCAGGGGTAAGAGGATCTTTTTCTTTGGAAGCTTGCCCCAAAAATCAATTAGATAACTGTAATTCATGATTCTTCCCTCTCGAAAAGTGCCCCTATCTGTTCATTCTTAGTCTGTCCGCGTCGCTTAAAGTTTCCCAGCGTGTCGCCGTTCAGACGGACGAGTCCCCTTGTGTCGCTGTAATAGCTATTGCTTGATCTATCGGCAGGGTCAAGAACGTAATGAGCAGGTCCGGAATAAAACATCCATTCCGCTGTAGTCCAAGGGATAAGAAAACCTTGCCCCCCCGAAAGATGTGACATTCAGAGCCACCTCAAATGCCTCAGCGGAAAATGGAGCACGAAGCGAGTTTTGGCCGGCTGTTGCAGGTTGAATCACGGAGAGTAAGAAAACGAGGTTCATATCACCGCAGCCACACATGTTGAAGCCCGCATTCCCGTGATGGCCACAACAGCAGGCTCCTTCCATGCAATTCGCGGACGCGCAACTGCACATGTGGTGCTTTGTGGGGCCTTGAAGCGATACCGTTCCTCCGAAACACACTGAAGACAGTCCTCCTGCCACCGGCAGACCCGCGACAGATAAGCACAGAATAATGGCTACGACTCGACTCAGCACTTCGGGCTCCTTATTTCAATACACCACAATTTTACGATGCAATCTCTTTTGGCAAAGTCAAGTTTCCTTACTGTACTAGTAGGAAAACTGCTCAGGACTCTTTTGCTCCCGCGTCGCCTTTTCTCGAAAGTTATTCCTATTTTGGATTAATAGGTTATGGCTACTTACAGTGTTTGGTTGGCCCATCTCCCCTCCCCTTTCCAGGGAGGGAGATGGGGTCCACTCATCTCATCATTATAAGGTACGAATCACCATAGTCCTGGGAAGCCTGTCTGCGATGCGTTCCAGCCCCCTTGGTTGTTGCCGGGCCCTGTTGTCGAGCAACAGGGGGCCTGGGCGACGGGGAACACCTGTTGGCCGGTGTTTGGCGGATTCGATGTGGTCAGAACTCGCCCACTAGCGGGCTGGAAACCCGAATATGAAGCCTGGCCACCGGCACAGCCACAGCACCCACAGCCACGAGACTGGGCCTGAGGTGCGGGATTGATTCCTCTTGCGGGCCCGCTGTTGTTCGGCCCAGTACAACAACTCGGTGCGGCAGGAGCGTTCGGGAGACCCACCGGCCTGGGGGCTGCAACCTGCCTTTGTGGTACCGGCCCGCTCCAGTTGCTGCCGGTTGCTCTGACCATAGCAGGGATAACCTGGGGAGTCATAACGCGCTGTTGTGGCGAGGCAGCGGGTATAGTGACTCTCGTCGGCTGGCCCGGTGCGAGCGTGGCTCCCGGAGTCGAACTGGTTTTCGGATCGCAGCAGCTCGGGGCCGCGTGACTTATTGCCGCTACGAGGACGACGGTCAAGATAATCGAAGCCGCCGCGAGTATTCTCATCTTCATTTCCTTCCTCCTTTTCCTTCTCTGCGAAAAAATGCTCTTAAGTGATCGGGCTGCCCTCTCAGGAGAGGGCATTTCCCGCCCATCTCGTGGTAACTCAGACAACCGCCCTGATTGCCTGCGCTTCCTTGAGCCTTCCGTCGGCAACCTCTATGATGCGGTCAGCGTATTCCGCGTTGTGTCTGCTGTGAGTGACCATGACAATTGTTTGGCCATCGGCATTAAGCCTCTTCAGAAGATTCATCACGTCCGCGGAATTCCTGGAATCCAAATTGCCCGTAGGCTCGTCTGCAAACAGGATCGGGGGTTCATTGACCACGGCCCGTGCGATGGCCACCCGCTCCTGCTCGCCACCTGAAAGCTGGTTTGGAAGGCGATGCCCCTTGTCTTGCAGTCCGACCCTCTCCAGGGCTGACATAGCCAAAGCCTTCTTGTTTGCCTGTGAATGATGGGTGACTGCCAAAGGCAACTGGACGTTCTCGACAACGTTGAGATATGGGACCAGTTGGAACGACTGAAAAATGAATCCCATGAACTCACGCCTGAAATCGGCCAATTTGTCCCTCTTGAGTGAATATATGTTGATGCCTTCGATGAGGATCTCGCCTCGGGAGGGGCTTAGCAGCCCGCCCAGCATGGAAAGAAGGGTGCTCTTGCCTGCTCCGGACTCACCCATGATTGATATGAAGCCGGCTTGCTCGATTGCAAGGTCGATCCCCTGGACTGCGGCTACTCTTGCCTCACCGTGGCCGAACTCTTTGACCACCTGATTTGCTGTAATGTAACTCATTTGGAAACCTCCTTATAAAGTCCGCAGAGCTTCGCTGGGATCCATCTTTGATGCGGTCAGCGCGGGATAGAGGGAAGCCAGGAGTCCTACCACAATCGCCAGAAAAACCGCACCCACGGCCACGAGAGGATCCAGAGAGAAGTGTGGCATCTGGTCGCTGAGAAAAGTAAGCAACAGGCGGGTAACACCTATCCCGGCAAGATATCCGGCCACCCCCGCCATTAACGACACTACGAAGGCTTCCAGGAGAATAATCCTCATTATGTGAGAGCGCCTGAAACCTATTGCGCTAAATATTCCGATCTCCCGAGTGCGCTCGGTCACGCTTCCCATCATGGTAACAAACACGACCATCGAGCCCACGAACAACACCAGGCCGGAAATACCGAGAGAAAACTTACGAAAGCTGTGGAGAGTGTCCATGCGGCCCTCCACTACCTGCTGAACCGCGGTCACCTTGGCTGTTGGGATCTTCTCAGAAATCTGGGTGACTATTTCGGAAATCGGGCAGTTCTTGCACAGCGCCGCCACTTCCGCCATTCCGACCTTGCCTTCTTTTCCGAACAGTTTTTGGGTCACGGGCATATACATGAACACGAGTCCATCGTCCTGAGAGCCGGTAGTTTCGAGCACGCCGGTCACCTTAAATTTCTCTCCCTTTATGTCGATGAAGGATCCGGGCTTGAGCTGAAACCGCTCGGCTGCCTCGCTGCCGACTATCAGATCTTGCTCCGCAGCGGGCTCGTCTCCGTTGATCTTCCACCACTTCTTGAGCGAAAGTTCGGAAGCGAAATTCACGCCAACCACGAGTGCTTTGTGTCCCTGGTTCTCGAACACCCCGAAAACCTTGGGACTGACAAGCCTTATGTTTGCCGCATTCTCGATTGTCTTTATCTTGGCCAGGTCTGTCTCGGAAATCTCTTTCACATCAAAAGAGAGCCCGCCCAGACTCAATCCGCCGTAAGTGAGTGACAGTCCCTCGGACCGGGGGGTAATCAATATGTTTGCCCCGAACTCATCCATTTTGTGTGCTATATCTGCCTCCAGGATGCTGGTTGTAGTGAGAAGGGCCACCACTGCTGCCACACCGACTAGAAGCCCCATGACGAGAAAGAATACTTTCCCCTTCCTACGCCTCAAATTGTTTACAGCTATATCGTGAAGTTTCATTACCTACCTCCGTTATTGGAAATACTTCAGACCGGCCAGAACATCCTGCTGCGTCATCACTACGTTGGGTCCCACGATGGATTTCTTCAGCGCGACCGGGTTGCAGCCGCCAGTCACCACATTGACTTTGTCGGTCCTGAACTTCAGCCCGCAGTTGATACAAACCATGTTGTCCCCTTGCTGCACGTAACCTTTTTTTGCACGAAAGCATTTTTCGCACGCGTCGAATGCGGCCCTGATAACCCCGTCGGTACTTTTGACCACAAAAAAACGTACCACCTGGTTCGGGGAATGTTTGTATTCAAAATGCCTGGCCTTTCCATCCTGAAACGAGGCGACAGGGAATGCGAACACGCCGTTCGCCGGCTTAACGTCCACGGCGGGAACAGTGAAGTTCCAGGCAAAGGCTACACCGATGGTGGTAAGAATCCCTATAACAGCTATTGCGGCTACAAAAAATCTCGTATATTTCTTCTGCATTTTCTTATACCTTTCTTTTTCAAAGCTTGAATACGATCGCACGCCTAACGGCGGGCAAGGTTGGGGCAATCAAGTGTCACTGAACCAGTAGGCTTTTCAGCTCTGTTCCCGTGGCGATCATCCGCGGCCAGAAAGTTTTCCAGTCATCCTGACCGGCCACTGCATGGATTTTTTCCTTGAAGCCGGGATCAATAATCTTAACGTCGGAATCCTTGAAAATTGTGCCCACCCATTCCATTGTCTTTCGCGTACGTTCCTGCGGGTCTTGAATGCCCGCGAGCACGTGCTCATCCAGGAGTTTCCGGATGCCAAGCCTTTGGCCCACCACCTGGAAATACTTCTCCTTGGAACCAAAAACAGCCTTCATCTGGGTGAGGAATTCCTCCTGTGAGATCCCGTTCTTCTTCGCAATGGTTTCCATCTCTGTTTCGACCTCGGAAGGTTGCACCACTATGGTTTTAGCGTCCGCTGCTTGCAGCAAGATCTCTTTCCCGACGGTAGAGAATAAGGTCGAAGCCGGGTCGGAATCCTTCGGCGCAACTTTGTCTACGTCAAGAGGAACCTTCATGTCCTTCTGGAATACCGGCTTACCATTGATGGTGGCCACTACTACCTCGTTAATTCCCTCGCCACCTGGCTTGAACATGCCGTCCAGTTTGATCGGATATCCTGCACGGGCAACGGCTTCCTTGATCTGGTCCGGGTTTGTTTGCTTATCTCTGTATTTGACAATAACGTCCTGACCCGCAAGGCTCACATCGGTTTCAATGACGCCGGGAATCTTGCCGGCAACTTCCTTTACTGTGATAACGCACGCAGGACAGTACATGTCATTGACGGTAAATCTGGATGCCACCACCTCGCCGGCGATAAGTCTGTACGCACCATAGACGCCACCTGCAAGAAAGAGCAGCACTACCAGAGCCAGGCCCACCCTGCGTAACTTGCCGAGAGAAACTTTGCGATCCGCCTGGTTTAGAGTGTCCAGGTCGATCTTTTTGATCTGTTTTTCAACGGACATACTTGCACTCCCATTGATTGGAGTCCGCACAATTACACGGACTTCGTTAGGCATGAGGATTCAAGAATAAACAGGAATTCTCGTGCAGCCCTTGGATTAAAGTACTACGGTGAAATCAAGAATGTTGTGAAGGATGGATCAACAGCGGAGAGTGCAAGTTTGAAGACTGATAACAATGTCCCGGCAGTCAACCTCGGGCACTATGCCGGCCATATGGGAAGGTTGGATCCCTGATGAGTGAGCCGCTGCCGCAAACGTTACTGCGGAAAGTCTAACACTGGTCTCAATAGCCGTGTATCCCGAAAGGGCAACAATCTGTAACTGTTGCACGCATCGGCATTTGGGGCATTCGTCTCTTACGAGTCCGTTAGCGCAGGAAGCCTGAACCACTTTAGTGGAACAGCACGAACGGGCTTTGGCCACGGTTCTTGAACAGCAGGCCGGGCCCGTTTCGGCCCTGGGGCCCGAAATTCCACTTTGATCGCGGTAATTAGCTTGGATGGATTTGCAGCAGCAGGGAATGGAAGAAGCAGGAACGATGGTTACCCCGACTAGAGAAACACATGTAATTATTATTACTAAACGACTCAGCATTGTGTCCTGTTTCTGCGTGCCAATTCCTTAATGATCTAGTCTACTGACTTTTTCCCTAAAGTCAAGTGGCCTTGTCGGGCATAATGTTGAAACGCTGGGAAATAGCCCCGACCTCTCGGCGTTATAATCTATTACAACCGTGATGGCAAATTCCCGCGAAAATATTTTTCGTTAGCTAAATGGAGTCGACCGACACTCGATTTTCCTCGCGCACACTGATATATTGCGATGTTCGCGGAAAGTTGTCTGAGAGACCAACCGCAGAGTGCGCAGTGAACGCAGAGAAGAACTGGCTATCTCTGCGGTCTCTGCGATCTCTGCGGTGAACAATTTCACTTCCTCAAAAGGAGGCGCTAATGGGTTGTGCTGCTCCACATCCGTTCCACTGGGAGGATCTTCGGAGCCGTTCCAGGGAACAGATTCTAGGTAGAGACGGCGTAAGGGTCCCTACCGACGGCAAGGGTTATGAGGTCGATTTCCTTAATTCGGTCTGCCTTGTGGATCCGGTTGCCGAGCGAATTGTTGAGCTTTCTCCCAATCCCGAACGTGAATTGCCCGAAGAGTTCCAGATCCTTCTCATCCGCTATCTCGTCGCGAAAAATGGGGGACCTCTGGAAGACAAAGAAGCGAGCCAAAAAGATTTCCCGGGCGGAGTAACCTTTTTTCAGGGACCACACGCCTTGAACGTCGCTCCCATCGCCAAGCTCTATGGACGCGATCCGGAAGCATTCGAAAGTCGCGGCCGAGAACTCGGCGGTCTTCCTGTACAGCATGGGGACAAGGCCATGCGCTTCCTCCCGTTTCCTCTCATGCCCGTCACTTACGTACTTTGGAAAGAAGATGAAGAATTCCCTGCATCAGTTTCCGTCCTCTTCGACAAGTCCATAACTCGGTGGTTCGAGCTGGACATGATATTTACGCTTGTCTTGGTACTGACAGAGAGGATTGTGGAGGGTCAAAGCGTCTGACGGTAGGGCGGCCACAGGCCGCCCTACCCCTCTGTATGGGTAGGACAGGTCACTGATGAACAGGATGCCTGTCCCACCACTTCTTCCCGAAATATGTTACCGAATTTATGAAATGGAGCATTGAGCCGAATCAAGGAATTGGCGGCCACGGGCCGCCCTACTCATGCTGCCGGCCACTAGCACGCCCACTAACACACAGATCCGCATCCCGGTTCTTTGGAGATGATATCCTCTATCGTCGCTGTCAGGTCCACCCCTTCCTGTTGAAGTTTACCATCGGCCCAAATCTGCCTGTCTCGGACGACTATCTTGTCGAAGGCCAACTCCCGGATTGCGCTTCGCAAAAGGGGCAACTCCCTTTTTTCTCCTTCTTGGCGGATCTTCCGGAAGAGCGGGTGGCTTTCCCTCGTCTCTCTGGTCGAATCGGGATTGATATCATCTTTCCAGAGCTCCCACAGGTGGTCCCATTCAGCCCCACCTATCGGGAAGCGGCAGTACGAGATTACGGGGCCTCTGTCCAGCTCCTTTGTGACCAGATGGACCATTATCCCCTGCTCTGCCGCTTGCTCATCGATGAGTTGATGGATAACCTCCTGCCATGTTCCTTTGGGACCCCAGGGGAGTGCCGGATGTATGTTCACCATAGCAAGGCCCTCAAGTTCCGGATCACCGATGATGAGCATGTACCCCGCCATAACAACCAGGTCCACCGATGGGAGGATGTTGATGGTTTTCATCACCTCTTTGCCATAGAGGTTCCTCCACTCTTCGAGCGACCGCGACGCCTCGGCAGCGGAACGACTCTCCTCAAGCCCCTTTTTCCTCAGTTCCGGTTTGAACCGAATATGAGACTGGGTTGCGACAGGGATGTTAAGAGTTGCTGCCAGGTCGAAGAAAAGCTCCCTCTGCCGATATTCTTCATCGGCTGCGGCATCGCCTGTTTCCCGGTGGCAGAAAATCCATTCGATTTTTGCGGGGATTCCATTGGTCACAAGGTCCACATGCACAGTCTCCAGGAGATTCCGTGCCGCGGGGTCACGGCCGGTGGAGAACCATCCAATTCGCAGCGTCATGGGAATAAGCCTCCGTGAACCGCATTCCCAGGCTGGGCCTAGGAGTGAGACATCAAAGTCCCCCTTTTCTAAAGGGGGATTTAGGGGGATTTTCAACGACCCAAAGCAAACCTACGCCGACCTGCATAGGCGCTAACTTAAGGCCGTGCTTTGATCCCGCAAGGCCCCCTCACCCTGCCCTCTCCCGCGGCGGGGAGAGGGTTTTCAGGACCCCCTCCCTTGACGGGAGGGGAAGGGGGAGGGTGATATGTAATTGAAATCACGAACATGATTTCGCTAAGTTAGCGCCTGTGCCGAGGACAGTTCCGTAACTTCCTATGCCTCGCCTATTTCTCCCTCTTACCGTCTAAGCCGCGGGTCGAGCGCGTCACGGATCCCCTCCCCCAACAGATTGTAGCCCATTACCGTTATGAGGATTGCAAGGCCGGGGAAGACCGACAGCCACCACGCGATCTCGATGTTGTCTTTCCCTTCTGTGAGCATGTTTCCCCACGAGGGATCCGGTGGCTGAACTCCGATTCCGAGGAACGAGAGGCTGGATTCTATGAGCACGGCAGCAGCTACTCCGAGAGTCGCGGCCACAAGGATCGGCGCCATGGCATTCGGCAGTATGTGAATAAAGATTATACGCAGGTCTCCCGCTCCTTGGCTTATCGCGGCTTGAACAAAGTCACGCTCCCGGATGCTGAGGAACTCGGCCCGCACCAATCGAGTGACCCCCATCCACGACGTAACGCCAATGACCACCATTATGTTCCAGATGCTCGATCCAATAAACGCTATAACCGCGAGAATTAGAAAGAATGTGGGAAAACATAGCATTATGTCCACGAAACGCATGATTATGCGTTCCACCGTCCCGCCGTAATACCCTGCCGTGGCCCCAAGAAGCACGCCTATCAAGGTGGATATTCCTACAGCTACAAACCCCACGCTCAGGGAGACTCCCGCACCGTGAATAATTCTGGAAAGAACATCGCGGCCAAGCACATCTGTTCCCATGAAGTGGGCCATGCTGGGGGGGGCAAGAATCTGCTTCGTGTTTATCAGGTCTGGCGAATATGGGGACAACTGATCGGCAAAGAACGCCACCACGAAAAGAATTGCAACCACAACCAGCCCGGCCATAGCCATCTTGTTTCGTGCGAGCCGCCGCGTGAAATCTCCCTGGAGAATTGCCATCAGTATTTTTTCATCCTCACGACCGCGGGCGGCAAGAGCCGCAAATTACAGTAGTCCATGTGGTTTTCCATTTCTAATCTGCCACTCGAATTCGCGGATCTGCCACGGAGTACATCAAGTCAGCCAGGAGGTTCCCGAAGAGGGTCAGAACCGCACCGATCACAAGTATTCCCATGATTGTGGGGTAATCTCTCATCATAACCGACTGGTAGAAAAGCTGGCCCATGCCCGGGATTGCGTAAATAGTCTCAAAAATGACGCTCCCGCCGATGAGACCGGGAATAGAAAGCCCCAGAATCGTGATCACCGGCAACAGGGCATTACGAAGCGCGTGCTTGAATATCACGGTACGTTCGTCAAGCCCCTTGGCCCGAGCCGTGGTCACGTAATCCTGGCGGATCACCTCCAGCATGTTCGACCTCATATATCGGCTCATACCTGCCAAGCCTCCGAATGCCGATACAAAAACCGGCATGATCAGATGCTTTGCCGTGTCCAGGATCCGCTCCGAAAATGAAAGCTCCCCGTAATTGAGAGAGTGAAGCCCGGAGATTGGCAGCCAGTCCAGCTTCACTCCAAAAAGGATCATTAACAAGAGCGCAAGCCAGAAAGTCGGTATCGCAAAGCCAAGAAAAACAAAGAGCGTTGTCCCCTTGTCAAGGAATGAATCCTGCTTCACAGCGGACATCACTCCGATTGGAATCGCCACTGCAAGAATCAGGATCAAGGAAAGAAGATTTATCACCAACGTTACAGGAATACGTTCCGCGAATCTTGTCTATGACAGGACGGCCGTCCGGCGCGAACGATGTCCCGAAATCGAGCATCAGCATGCTCCCCAGCCACTTCCCGTACTGCACGTACACGGGCTGGTCAAGGCCGTAATGGGCCCTCATCCGCTTGATGGTCTCCTGGTTCATGTTCGGATTGAGGTCCGTATACAGGCTGATTGGGTCACCTGGAGCGATTTTCATGACTCCAAAAGAAATAATTGTGATCCCCAGCACAATCGGGATCATGAGCAAGATACGCTTAAAGAGAAAACGGGCCATGTGACCTCACGGCTGAATCTGGTACTTCTGCAACTGCTTGGGAACATACCATTTTATAAAGTTGTAACCAATTCCGGCGGGCGCTGGATCAATCCCCTGGAAACGGGAGCTTATAATGGGAAGCGTGTCGCCGACAAAGAGGAAAGTGTAGGGTTGGTCCTCTGCTAAGATCTCCTGGAACTGGTCGTAGTACTTCTTCCGTTCATTTTCGTCGTATGTGGATGCGCCGAGGTCCATTAAGCGATCTACTTCCTCGTTCTGATAGGTTACGAAGTTCAGCTCCGTCTCTGAGATCTTTTTCGAGTTCCAAATGTCGATCTGACTTGGATCTGGCCCTATACCCCAACCGAGAAGGCACGCCTCGAAGTTCCTTTTATTAATGAAGTTTTTCAGAAAGGCCGCCCATTCGATCACCCGGATCTTTACCTGTATCCCCACCTTCTTCAAATCGCTCTGGATAATTGTCGCGGCATTCTTGCGCACGTCATTTCCCTGATTGATGATGATGGTAAACTCGAAGGGCTTGCCGTCTTTCTTGAGAACACCCGAACCGTCTTCGTCTTTCCAGCCTGCCTCAGCAAGCATCTGTTTGGCCTTCTCCGGGTCGTACGGAAACTTCTTAACATTAGGATTGTACCAGACTGTATCGGGCTTGTACGGCGTGTACGCCACGCGTCCCAGACCAAGAAGCACCCCGTCGACAATGCTCTGCCGATTTATGGCCGTGGTAAGTGCCTGCCGCACCTTTTTGTCTTTGAACTTCCAGTCCTGCAAGTTGTAGCCTAAATAGTTGTAGCTGGACGATAGGTACTTGTATCTTACAAAGTTATCCTTGAACCACTGGGTGTCCGTCTGCCTCATGTATTGAAGGGGGGTCAGGCCACTCTGGTCGAGCCTGCCGGCTTTCAGTTCCAGGAATATTGTTGCCAGGTCCGGGATTGTCCTCGTCAGGACCCGGTCAATGTACGGCCTACCTTCAAAGTAATCGTGGTAGCTGTCCACGACGATCTTCTCGCCTGTTTTCCACTCAACAAATTTATAAGGGCCTGTTCCAACAGGGTTGCGTTTCAAGGGGCTCTTTGTGATTTCTTGCCCCTTCAGGAGGTGCGCAGGAAGCATCGACTGGCCCCAGGAACCAAGGGCCGGGGCATACGGCTGCTCGTATGTGACCTCGACAGTGTACGGGTCGAGCTTATTGAACTTCGTCACTTTGAGGAAATCAGTGGCATAAGGGGTGGGTGTGTTCTTGTCCACGATCACATTGTACGTGAGTTCAACATCGTCGCTTGTAAACGGCTTGCCGTCCTGCCATTTCACATCTTTGCGCAGATAGAAACGGATTGTCAGCTTGTCCTCTGATATTTCCCACTTTTCTGCCAAATCAGGGACCAGCTTGAGGTCCTTATCGTATTTTACCAGCCCGTTATAGATAAGGCCGATGATGTCAAAGCTCGACGAATCGTTAGCAAGCACAGGCAGAAGCACGGACGCGTCGCCGATGCTGCCTCTGATTATCATGTCGCCGTACGCGGGCTCGTATATCTTTTGGGCAACCGGACGATTGGCCTGGTCTTTGCCGGGGGCGGTTCTCTGATTTCTGTTGGCCTTCTCCGCACCCGGCCACAAGGAGAGAGGCCATTACGGCCAGTGCAAGAAAATAGAGCTTCTTCGATATCATGTCGTCCTTTCGCTTCGCGAGTTGCACCGGAATATAGTCAAAATCACTGGGACGGGCAAGGGAAAGGATTGGAGTAATCGTTCACCGCGGAGATCGCAGAGTGCGCAGAGGATCCTGTTTTCTCTGCATTTCTCTCAGTTGATCTATAGCGTCTTGGGGTCTGTAATTGTGAAAGCATGCTGGCCTGACCGCGTACCTTCTGGGCTGATGCTGCAGTACGTAAGCCATTTTTCTTCTCTGCGTTCTCGGCGCACTCTGCGGTGAATTCCGCTTGTCCACTGAACGCTTACGGATTGGAGAATGAGGAAACGGCTTGCGGGACTCGGAGTGACTTGGTAAGTTGACTCTGGAACGGATGGTGGGCCTTCGACTTTTAAGGGGCGCCGCTGTTTGCGTAGGGGCACGGCATGCCGTGCCCTTGTGATGCGACCAGTTTGGCAGACAACGTGTCGTTTTCAATGCGAGTTAGTACACCGATTGTCTCGCCACTTTGCAGCCGTCTGCCACTGCCAGGAGATATTAAATTGGGAGAACATAAGCTGACCGAAAAACAACGCAAATGGCTGGAAGCCTCACAGAGGATCGGACCCGGAGCAATGACCAAAACTGAGCGGCAACTTCTCGAGAGGCTTTATGCAGACATGCTGCCCAGAGAGCAGCAGGAGCTCGCGGCATACATAGAGGCCAAGTTCGGGAAAAACGAGTCGGACTCGAAAGATTCCGAGGAAAAAGACCCTATCGAAAAAATGCGGCGCAAGGAATGGCGTCCCCCTTCCGAGGCACTGAGATCCGCACTGGCAAAGTCACAAACGCCGAGGCCTGGGAAGGATCAATCCTAAGAATTAGGCCGCAAGTCTCGATTTCAAGGAGAATTTCATGCTGGATATTGCTTTCATTCGTAATAATCCGGAAGTGATAAAAGATGGCATTCGCAAAAAGCGGATGAAAATGGACATAGATGAGCTTCTTGCCGTGGATGAGGAGGTGAGAAGTCTCAGGGCCGACGTGGAAAACCTTCGCGCGGACCGCAACCGGATTTCAAAGGAGGTCCCCAAGCTCCAGGGCGAAGAGAAGGAACAGGCCATAGCCCAGGTGAAAAGCATCAGGGACGGCCTGGGTCAAAGGGAGCCGAAGCTCAGGGAAGTCGAGAGTCGCTTTGAAGAGCTGATGCTCAAGGTTCCCAATCCTCCTTTGCCGGAAGTCCCGGAAGGCGATTCGGATGACGACAATGTGGAGGTTCGTTCCTTCGGGCAGCCACCAACGTTTGACTTTCCGCTCAAGGATCATCTGGAACTGGCTGAATCGCTGGACATAGTGGACATGCCGCGAGCCGTGAAATTTGCCGGCGCGCGTATGTACTGCCTGAAGAACGAAGGGGCCATGCTCGAATTCGCCCTGTTCAAGTTTGCCCTGGATCACCTGTACTCAAAAGGCTTCATGCCGATGATCGTTCCTCAACTGGTCCGCCGCGAGGCCATGATCGGCACAGGGTTTTTCCCTTTAGGAGAAGAAGATACGTTCTTCGTGGAAAAGGACGATCTTTACCTGATAGGCACTTCTGAGGTTCCCTTGGTGTCGTATCACATGGACGAGATCCTCAACGAAAAAGACCTCCCCAAACACTACTGCGGCTATTCAACGTGTTTTCGCCGGGAGGCAGGTTCGTACGGTCGGGACACCCGCGGCTTCTACCGGCTTCATCAGTTCAACAAGGTCGAGCAGGTGATAATCTGTGTTAATGACCCGGAGGTGTCCAGGGCCGAGCATCAGATACTCTTGAACAATTCCGAAGAAATGATGCGGGCACTGGGGCTGCCGCATCGGGTTGCATTGGCCTGCGGAGCGGAAATCGGGCAGGGGCAGGTGCTCAAGCACGAGATAGAGACATGGATGCCGAGCCGTAACAAATACTCAGAAACTCATTCCTGTTCGAGCCTGCACGAGTTTCAAGCTCGGCGGCTCAAGATCCGATGGCGTGGAAAGGACGGTAAAACGCAGTTTTGCCACACGCTCAACAACACGGCCATAGCATCCCCTCGTATCCTCATTCCGATTCTGGAGAATTTCCAGAACGCGGACGGGAGCGTAACAATCCCCGAGGTGCTGCGGCCCAACATGGGCGGGATGGAACGCATCGAACCCAAGAAACCTTAGATCATGATCACATTAAAGAAAAAAGCAGACCGACGACTCCGAAGAGGGCATCTCTGGCTCTTTTCCAATGAAATAGCAGACCCGCCCGTGGCCCAGTTGGAGGCGGGTTCCATCCATGAAATTCAGGATTCGACCGGGGAGTTCCTGGGAATGGTATATGCCAATCCCGCCAGTCTGATTACGGCTCGCATCTTGTCTCACAAAAAGGTTGAGATAGACGAGGCGTTCTTGGAGCAGAGGATCGGGGCTGCTTTGGAGAGGAGACAGCGCCTCTTCCCCGAGAGAGACTTTTACCGCCTCATATTCGGAGAGGCGGACCTTTTGCCCGGGCTGATCGTGGATCGCTACGGCACAGTGCTCGTTGTCCAAAGCCTGACTGCCGGAATGGACGCGCTTCTGGAAGACGTTTTGGCGGTTCTGGTTCGTTATCTTGGCCCGGAAGGGATCTATTTGCGCAATGACTCCCCCTCCCGTGTCCTGGAAGGACTGTCGCAAGAGAAACGCCTTGCCTACGGGTCGATACCGGATACTGTCACCATAAGCTCATCGGGCCTGAGGTTCCTTGTTGACGTGGCCGATGGGCAAAAGACCGGCTTCTTCCTGGACCAGGAGGCCAATCGCCCGTTGATGAAGCAGTATGTCTTTTCCGGTGCCAAAGTGCTGGATCTGTTTTGTTACACCGGCGCGTGGGGTCTCCATGCTGCGGCCGCGGGGGCCGTGGAAGTCACCGGGGTGGATTCATCTCGCGGAGCAATCCAAATGGCCGAGTCAAATGCCGCTCTGAACGGAATGGAAGACCGCGTTCACGCGATCCGGGCAAACGTCCTGGAATTCCTGAAGAGGAGCCATGAAACCTGGGATGTGGTGATTCTTGACCCGCCTGCCTTTATCAAGAGCCGCTCGCAAATCAAAGAAGGACAAAAGGGCTACATTGATTTCAATCGTCGAGCGCTGACCAAACTGAATCCCGGCGGTATCCTTGTCACGTGCTCCTGTTCGCATCACCTCGATGCTCAGACCTTCGAAGAGACGCTGGCGATAGCTGCGCGTCAGAGCGGCAAGGAATTACGGATACTGGATACTCGCGGGCAAGGACCCGACCATCCGTTTCTCCTGTCCATGCCCGAAACTCGTTACTTGAAAGTTATTGTGGCCGAGGTTGTGTAATTACGGCATTCCATCGGAGTAGGACGGCCACGGCCCGCCCTACCTGGCCCCACGATTAATCTTCGTTCAAATGCTTTCTATCACAACAAAGGCGCAAGCATTTTGCGGGGTGTGGGTGAGAGACACGTGGATCGCAGTGACCTGCATTGATTCGGCCAATTTCTGTGCTCGGCCTAGAAGGACTATCGACGGCTGACGCCTTTCGCCCCCGAGTACAACGATTCGGCTGGGATAGACGCCTCTGGAAAAACCGGTTCCCAAGGCCTTGGCCAGCGCTTCCTTTGCTGCAAAGCGAGCTGCGTACCCCTGAGCCGGCTGAGGGGAGTCCTTGCAGGCTGCAATCTCTTCTCCCGAGAAGACTTTAGCGACGAACCGCTTCCCCCAACGGCAGTTCAAGGCCCTCTCCATGCGGCGGACATCCACAAGATCCACACCCACCCCGAGGATCACGTGCCAACCCTCTCTCTCAGGACCGCGTCCGCAACTCTGCAAACCTGCACGGTTGAGGGGACGTGATGAACGCGGACTATAGAGGCCCCGCGGAGCACGGCCGCAGTTATTGCCCCCAGGGTGCCAATATCTCGCCTGACTGCAACCGGTTCGTCCAAGATCTTTCCCAGAAATGCCTTTCTTGATGGCCCCACCAGAATGGCTTTCCCAAGGGGCTTCAAGAAATCGAGACGATTTATGAGGGTGAGGTTCTGATCAAAGGTTTTGCCGAATCCTATGCCTGGATCTATGACAATCTTTTCCGGCGCTATTCCCGCCTTCTCCAGAACCTGTATGCGCTCCTGAAAAAAGGAATAGATGTCGCCGGGAAAAGAACCGTAACGGATCTCAGTCTGCATGGTCTTAGGTGTCCCAAGCATGTGCATGACAACGAGACCTGTTCCGGCTTCACGAGCGAGATCAATCAGCGTGGGATCGTCCCGGAAGCCCGACACGTCGTTGATTATTTGAGCGCCCGCGGCTACGGCTGCTTCGGCCACGGTTCTCCGGCGGGTATCGATGGAAATCACCGCCTCCGGCTTGGATCGGGAGATCTCCCGGATCACAGGGACGGACCTCTGAAGCTCCTCTTCTTCCTCCACGTACGCGGACCCAGGCCGAGTAGATTCTCCACCCACATCAATGATGTCCGCGCCGGCTTCCAGCATCTCGATCCCCGCGGCGACAGCAACTTCAGGATCAAGGTGTTTTCCGCCATCCGAAAAGGAGTCCGGTGTGGTGTTGATGACACCCATGACCAGCGTATGGGAAGCGGGGTCCAGAACAATGCGTGGGAGAGGGATAGGTTGCGGGATCATTTTCCTCGTTCCCAGGCTCTGCCTGGGAATGCTGCACGGGAGGCTCCGCCTCCTCAGCTCGCCTGGCCGGAAAGCCCCGAGATGCCCTTTTAACAAAATCATGCTTTCCGGGCAGAGCCCGGACACAGGTAGGTTACCAGGCAGAGCCTGGTAACCAGTGCAGAAACTCCTATATTTTGCAACTGTTTCTAAACCTTTTCAGGGTCAGGCGTCCTGGGAGTACGGCCCACCATGACCTTGCCGTCATCGAGGGATACGATCTCCGTCGGCCCCTTATCCGGCTTCATTTCCGGCACTTCTTCCAAAGGCGGCAGGTCACGTCCTTCGATGAGGGCCTCGATTTCGGAAGCGTCGAGGGTTTCCCTTTCGAGCAACGCTTCCGCGATCCGCGTCACCGTTTCTTGATTCTCTTGGACAACCTTCTTGGCTTTTTCGTAGTTCTCGGTGACGATACCGCGAATCTCCGCGTCTATATCTCTCGCAGTTTCCTCGGAGTAGTCCTTATGGCGGGCGAATTCTTTGCCCAAGAAGATCTGCTCTTCTTTCTGGCCAAAGGTCAACGGGCCGAGTGTTTCGCTCATACCCCACTCGCAGACCATTTTCCTGGCAAGCTCAGTTGCGCGCTCGATGTCGTTGCCCGCGCCGGTGGTCAGGTGGCCGAGGAATATCTCTTCCGCCGCGCGGCCGCCCATCAGCACTGCGATCTGACTGATAAGATAATCCTTAGAGTACGTGTGCCGGTCGTCAAGCGGAAGCTGCTGCGTCACGCCCAGCGCGCGTCCTCTGGGAATGATTGTCACCTTGTGAATGGGGTCTGTTCCGGGCATCTTCCGCGCGACGAACGTGTGGCCGGCTTCATGAAAAGCCGTGTTTCTTCGCTCCTCGAGGCTAATGACCAGGCTGCGCCGCTCTCCGCCCATCAAGACCTTGTCTTTGGCGAACTCGAAATCCTTCATCTCGATCTGATTTCGGTTCCTCCTGGCCGCGTTCAGAGCCGCTTCATTGACTAGGTTAGCCAAATCCGCCCCGGAAAACCCAGGCGTGCCGCGGCTGATAGTATCGAGGTCCACATCTTTGGCCACAGGGGTCTTGCGCGTATGGACCCCAAGGATTGCCGATCTGCCACGTATGTCAGGCGGAGGGACAACCACTTGACGGTCAAATCTGCCCGGCCTCAAAAGAGCCGGATCAAGAACGTCAGGCCTGTTGGTTGCACTGATGAGTATTACGCCCTCATTGGTTTCAAAGCCGTCCATCTCGACAAGGAGTTGATTGAGCGTCTGTTCCCGTTCGTCATGGCCGCCGCCGAGACCGGCTCCCCGATGACGACCCACAGCGTCGATCTCATCAATGAAAATGATGCACGGAGCGTTTTTCTTCCCCTGGATAAAGAGGTCGCGGACGCGTGAAGCTCCCACGCCCACAAACATCTCGACAAAATCCGATCCTGAAATCGAGAAAAACGGTACGCTGGCCTCACCGGCAACCGCTTTGGCCAGGAGCGTTTTCCCTGTTCCGGGGGCACCCATTAAGAGTACTCCCTTGGGAATCTTACCGCCCAGGCGGGTGAATTTCTTGGGATCGCGCAGAAACTCGATTATCTCACCCAGCTCGTCCTTGGCTTCTTCGACACCGGCCACATCCTGAAACGTAACTTTGTTTTGGGATTCGCTGATAAGGCGCGCCCGGCTTTTCCCGAAACTCATGGCCTTGCCGCCGCCCGCCTGCATTTGTCGCATGAAGAACACGAATATGGCGATGAGAAATACCATGGGGAGCCATGATATTAATGCCGTCAAATACCAGGGGTTGTCATCTTCGGCCAACACTTTGATATCCACCTTGTGCTTAATCAAGGTGGGAATCAGCTCTGTGTCAGGTGGAGCAAGTGTTTTGAAGTCAATGGAACCGTCAACATAGCTGCCCCTGATACGGCTACCCTGCAACGTGACTGATTTCACGACCCCCTGATCGATCTCCTGCCGGAACTGGCTGTAAGATATTACTTTGTCAGAGGATTTTCCTTGATTAAAGAGATGGAACAAGAAAATCATCACAAGGCAAATAACTAGCCATAACCCTAGATTCTTGTATATACCGTTCAAGAAATTCTCCAATGAGTAAATTTTCCTAAATAATTATAATAAATATACCACGAAACTCGCCGGCAAGCAATTGAAGCCTGCTCTGTATCTAAGATGGGTTATCCTTGTGTGGATGTCAAGTTGCGCCACAGGCCAACTCCCCTTCACCTCTGCCGGATCTCATGACCGCAAGAACCGTAGCCGGATGAGGAAAACGGTTTGACAAAATCTCAGCGGAACACTAACAAGGGCAGCGGACGTTAAGGCCGGAGGGCACTCCTATGAAAGCTATTCTGGCAGATTTCAGTCTCGGGAGAGAAGTGTGGGGTCGCGTTCGAGCCAAGATTTTACGCCGGGAAGAAGCGTCGTACGCCCTATCCTTGCAACCGGCTGAACTTCCCGAACCGGCCCTGGTAGCTTCCCAGTGGGTGAGAGTCAGGACGATTATGTCCGGCATTTCCGGCATGGATGAGGCCCTGATACTTCATCACGACCCTACGCCCTTTGGAGCATTCCTCTCCTTCCCGTTTGTTCCTGGAAACGAAAACTTGGGCATAGTGACGGAAGTGGGAAAAGAGGTTCAGGGGATCGAACCAGGAGAGCGTGTAGTAGTGGACCCCGTCTTGTCGTGCAGGCCGCGGCAAGTTCAACCGCCCTGCCCTTCATGCTCTCGCGGAGAACCATCTTCCTGCCGAAACTTCTCCAAAGGGGTTGTCGGTCCTGGAACAATGATTGGAGCATGCAGAGACACTTCAGGGGGCTGGGCTGACTGTTTCATAGCGCACCAGAGCCAAGTACGGCAACTTCCCCGCGCCATGGAAAGCGATCAAGCCGTACTTGTCCCCGAGTTCGCCCGAGCAGTGAGAGCAGTCTTGCAGCACCCGCCCGCGGTCGGAGACCGCGTGATCGTGATGGGAGCGGGCTCGTTGGGGTTGTTAACGTTAGAGGCTTTGCAGATGTTGGGATATCGGGCAAACATTCTCGTGGTGGGCGAACATCCCTTTGAAATTGAAATAGCGCGCAACCGGTCGGAGGCAGAGGTGGTCCTCGCCAATAACCCGGGGGCGGCGTACGAGGAGGTGGCCGCATTCGTGAAGGGCACGGTTCGTTACCCCGAAGCTGGACACATAACCCTGGAAGGGGGCGCGGATCTGGTTTATGAAACGACCGGTTTGAGGGATCGCATTGGAGATGCCCTGCGCTTTACGGCAGAGGGCAAAAAAGTGGTGCTCATGGGCATCAATGAGCCATCGGGCTTCGACTTGACCCCTCTGTGGTTCAAGAGCGTGAGGATCTGTGGAACCCTATTCTCCGGCAGGGACTCCCACAATGGAGAAATGAGAGAGACGTTCGATATTGCAATGGACCTTGCAGCGGGACACGGACTACCGGTCTCAGAGATTGTAACTCATAGATTCAGGTTGGAAGAGTATGAGCGTGCTTTCGCTGCTCTGGCGGATCGTGCCGGCAGCAAAGCGATAAAAGTGATTTTCCAGCACGTGGTTTGAGTCCAGGAACAAATATGGCACAAAAAAGAGTTCAGTTGATAATACGCGATGCGGGCCTCGCATCCCGCCGAAAAGCCGAGGAGATGATTTTGGAAGGCCGGGTCACCCTCAACGGCAGCATCGTGACTGATCCTACGATGACGGCTGATCCGGACAGGGACCACATAAAGGTGGACGGAAAATTGCTGCTCCGTCCTGATTCAGCCAAATACTACTACCTATTTAACAAGCCTCGGAACGTGGTATCGACTATGAACGACCCGGAGGGGCGTCCGTGCGTGGGCGATCTTCTCAAAGCCCTTAAGAAGAGATTCTTTACGGTTGGACGTTTGGATTTTGACGCTGAAGGGTTGATGATCTTAACCAATGATGGGCAGCTCGCTCAGAAATTAAGTCACCCTTCACACAGAATTCCGAGAACTTACCTCGTAAAAGTGCGCGGAACGCCGGACGACAGGTTGCTGAGCACCATTAAAAGGGGGATGAGGATCGGAGATGGTGAGAGGCTAGGCGACGTGCTGTGGTCCGTCGTCAAGAAGCAAAAGACCACCACATGGCTCAGGATTGTGCTCTACGAAGGCAAGAAAAACGAAATAAAGCGAATCTTTCTCCAGATCAGGCATCCGGTGCGCAAGATACGGAGAGTGGGGTTCGGTCCTCTCACACTTGGCACGCTCCCGGTCGGGGAATGGCGGCCACTCACGGAAAGAGAGATGACAAAGCTGGCAGCTATCATATAACCATTGGTAAAATTGATGTCCGTTTGCCGTAAGGCACCTTTTCTGAGCAGGCAGAGACGTCCCGGCCACGCCGTGTTGAGTTAAGCTGGGAAGAAAAGTTGACAACAACCGTTACGATCTTCTAGTCTGATTCTGTGAGGCAACCCGGCTAGGGAGGGAACCGTAATGCCAGAAGGAAGAGTAGCCCGAGTTACAACAGTTATAGCAGGATCTCCAAACAACTTTGATGATGCCGTTAGGTTGGCCTTCGAACGCGCCAACAAGACCCTGAGGAATATCACTGGAATGAAGGTCACCGAATTCAGGGTCATGTGCGAAGCCGGGCAAATTCAAGAATTCCGTGTTACCGCGGAAGTAATTTTCGTCCTGGAATAATCCAGATTCCGACTCATTTACGTATTTATTGATATCCGGCTTGCCTCACTTCTTGGTCCCATTTCCGAATAATCCTATGGCCTGAAGCGTAGAATCAGGTTCCCGCATCTTGTGGTGAGCCCCCTGCCTGAAGTCTGTTTTTTCCATCGCCTCATAGAGGCGTCGCCGCACCCCTCCCGGGTCCAGCATCCAAAGGGGAGCAATAAGTTCTTCTGGATGAGGATCCGAGGTCATGCGGTGTATTACGATCTGAGGGGGGAGCGCTTCCAACACCGATAGCGTGGCTTCCAAGGCTTGCTCCTCTGTCATCGGGCTATATCGGCCAGCCACGTACATTTGCTCCAGAGCGGTTCCTCGTGTCACGTACAGGGGATGGAGCTTCACCCCGGCCACGCCGGCATCGGCTACGGCCACCGCGGTTTCCACCATATCGTCCACAGACTCACCAGGAAGCCCGAGTATGAGATGAGCCACTGAAGTAATCCCTCGTGCCCGCGTTCTGCTGACCGCGTCAAAAAATGCGTTTGGCCCGTGGCCTCGGTTAATCAGGTTCAGGGTGCGCACATGGGCCGACTGTAGTCCATATTCAATCCAGACGAGCCGGCTGCGGGCAAAATCCGACAGAAGATCCAGGACCGGGTCCGGCACGCAGTCCGGCCGCGTGCCCACCGCCAGGCCCACCACTTCGGGACGCTGGAGAGCCTCTTCATACAGTCGGGAGAGCTTCCCTGGATCACCGTGAGTGTTGGTAAAGGATTGAAAGTAAGCAATGAACTTTCGGCACCGGAATCGTTTAGACAGAAAAGCTATTCCCATATCTACTTGTTCGCGCAGAGGAATCCCCCGGCTCTGGGCACCGGTCCCTGAGCCACGGGGATTGCAATATATGCATCCCGCAGAACCAAGAGTGCCGTCACGGTTTGGGCACCCCAATCCCGCATCAAGCGCAATCTTGCGAACGGGTTCGCCGAATATTTCCTTGAGCCATGAGGACAGAGTTCGATATCTTGGGTCGTTCGTTGTCATATCTTAGTCCAAAGCGAAACAGGTCCCAGAATAACATGACCAGCTCATGGCCTGCAAATCGCTGAATATGGGTTGTCCCCGTTGAGGGGAAAGGCTAAAAGGATTGGGTGCCTCTTAAGTTCACGTGTCGGGGTGAGTCCAATCGTCCTCCAGGAGAATTAATTGAAGAGCGAAATTGCCTTTGTCTGCGACCATTGCGGTAAACACCTCCTCAAATGGATGGGGCGATGTCCGGGCTGCGGTGAATGGAATTCAGTAGTAGAAAAAGAGGTAACTGTTTTCCCGGCGTCTTCTGCACATGCCTCGCGGAGCAATGAAGACCCTGGAGCGGTGATTTCTCTCTCTGAGATCAGTGGCGAATCCAAGGATAGGCTGGGGACAGGTATCGAAGAACTCAATCGAGTCCTTGGTGGAGGGATCGTTCGTCGCAGCGTAATTCTGGTGGGAGGAGATCCGGGAATAGGAAAAAGTACGCTGTTGATGCAGGCCCTCGGGCACATGGCCCACGCGGGCCAAAAGGTCCTTTACGTTTCCGGAGAAGAATCCTCGGAGCAGCTCAAACTTCGAGCCGATCGAGTGGGGATACGAGCAGACAATTTCCTTGTTCTCGTGGAAAACGAGCTTGAAGCCATCATAGACAAAATCAGTCAAAACGAGGCGGCTGTAGTTGTTTTGGACTCGGTTCAATCAGTTTTCAGCAGGTCTTTCGAAGCCCAGGCAGGCAGCGTGTCGCAGGTCCGGCAGGTGGCAGGCAGGATACTCGAGTGCATTAAACGAGGCTCCTCCGCGTGTTTCATAGTTGGTCACGTAACGAAGGACGGTGCCCTGGCAGGGCCAAGGGTCCTCGAACACATGGTTGACACGGTCCTCTATTTTGAGGGAGAGCGTGGCCACTCATACCGAATTCTGAGGGCTGTCAAAAACCGGTTCGGATCGGCAAGCGAAATAGGAGTCTTCGAGATGGGAGACTCCGGCCTTAACGAGGTTGCCAATCCCTCGGAACTCTTCCTGTCGGAGCGGCCTGAAGGGGTGTCAGGTTCCATAGTTACCGCTTTGGTGGAAGGCTCCCGACCCATTCTGGCTGAAATCCAGGCCCTTGTGACAGGGCCGGCTCCAGGCCAGGGCCGCCGGACATGCCTTGGGACGGATTCACAGCGGCTGGCTCTCATGATAGCGGTCATCGAGAAGAAACTCGGACTCACGCTGAGCGACCAGGACATATTTCTCAATGCGGTTGGGGGAGTTCGGGCCACCGAACCCGCGGCGGATCTCGCAATAGCCGCGGCCCTACTGTCTTCCTTTATGGACAGGAATGTTCCTAAAGGGACACTGGTGTTCGGTGAAGTGGGTTTAGCCGGCGAGGTCCGCCGCGTCTCCAGAGCGGCTGCGCGGATGAAGGAGGCCACCAGGCTGGGATTCCACCGCATTATCGCACCAGGTTCAAACGCCGAAGACTTGTCTTTGCCGGCCGGCGCGACGGTCTCCGGGATTTCACGAATCAATGAGCTGGCTGACTTGCTGTTTGATTAGCCGTGCTCGCATAGCTAGGAAACTACAACTAGGCATGAAAATGCTTGAAAGATTGGTGCCACGGACGTGCCGTCCGGCTCGTCCGTGCACGGATGAGCTTCGCACATCCGTGGCACCATGAGTCCAATCTGCCGGCCATCGAGGACGAGCGTCTTCATAGGAATTCGCTTTCAAACAAATGACACCTGTTCCCGGTGGGACAGGCATCCTGCCTGTCTCTTTTAGGCAAGCGAGCGGCCTGCCCCACCATTCCCTGTTTAAGGTCGTCACCTTTTTGATGGGAGTTTCTATTTGACTGGCTGTACCCAAGTGATACGTCAGTAACTGAGGAGATGATCCATGTCATCATCCGAAATCCACGTCGGTGAGCAGATCAGGGCGTTCCGCAAAAAGAAGAGGCTGTCACTGACCGATCTGTCGAAGATCACTGGAATCGCCGCGTCCAACCTCAGTTCCATTGAACTGGGCAAATCCTCGCCTACGTTAAATACGTTAGTGAAGATTGCCTCTGCATTTCAGCTTCGGGCCGGCGTATTTTTGGACGAAGTGCTGTACAAGAAGGCAGTGTTGTGCCCGAGAGGTGAGGGGGACAAGTTCGAGGCGCTCTCTCCAGGTGTGTCCGTAGAATTGCTGACCGGTAAAGCGTCTCTTAACAGAATGGAAGTCAGAATTTTCTCACTGAAAGGGCTGGACCGGCGGGTTCCACCCGAAAACCGTTCCACCGACCGCTTTGTGTACTGCCTTCGCGGGGCGGTGACAGCCGAAGTTGATCAGGAAATCTATCGTTTGGAAGGAGGCGACGGCCTCTATCTCTTGCCGGAGGCAGGGGTGAGCTTTGCAAACCAGACTTCGGGAGAATCTTCCCTTCTTGTTCTGGCGCTGAAGGCTGGTGACAGTTGTGGTTGAGTCATACCAGTTCGCTCTCAAACAGTGAGAATCGGTTGGCAGGAAAACGGCACTGACCTGGTGCCCAGGTCAGTGGTACCCAGCATCCGGTCAACATGGGGTCCTGGGTGCCATCCCGCGTCGCGTGGGAGGCTTTGTCAGATCCGTGCTAGATTTAGGAGATTTTTCTTGTTTGACCGCGAATCGGTATCAGGGCTTTCCCGAGGCCACTTTTTTTACGTATCCGTGTGCCACGAGCTGCGCCATGAACTTATTGCGCGTCCCTTTGGGAACATGGATGGTATGAGTTATGACACTACGGCCGGAACGGGCGGGAAATACCCCTTTTTCTGGGAAGATCCGCGTGTTGAGCGACCAAACAATGCGAGGGGTTGTCTCTAAAAGCCTAGCCATGGCTGCAAAAGAGAGGTCTTTTTCCAGGCGCACTTTTTCTACTACGTCGAACGAGACGCCGGGCCGTAAAGGGATTTGGACGCCGTAAAAGTCACGGTGGTTGCTTATAAGGCTGATAGCGATCCACCGCGGCACATACTTTTCCGTCTCTATCGGTAATGGGACGTCCCAATACGAGTGGGCCCGGAAAGTGCTCAGCCGCTGAATAACCCTCGTCGGGCCCGCGTTGTAAGCAGCGGCAGTGAGGAACCAGTCGTCGAAGCCTTGCCGTTCGGCATTCTCGTTGATGCTGACTTTCTTCACCCGATTCATCCAGGCAAGATACTTGGCCGCAGAATGGGTGGAATGCACCAGATCGGCCCGATCATCCTTCCAATTGGTAATGGGCATTTTCCAGTCGTACTGATCGCATCCGGCAGGCCCGCATTGTGCTGTGGATTTTATGAACTGCCAGTAACCGAAAGCCCCCGCTGAAGAGAGAGCGCGGCTGTTATAACTGCTCTCGATGGCGGCCAGGTAAATGAACTCCTGCGGCAGTCCGTATTTCCGAAGAATCGGCGCTATGACCGGCTTGAGTGAATCGGCTCTGGACATCCACAACAAGACCCTTGAACGTCGGTCCTGAAGAAGATAGTTCACCTCTTTGAGAATCCGATTTCGCACGTCTCGCCGATGTATTGGAATGGGCTTGGATGCAAATACGAGACCGGCCTTCTCAATCTGGGGCGGAAATCCGTAGCGGAACCCATCGGAAATGGTGTCGAAGTGAGGCGGCGGACACGTCGACGCGGTCAGACCGACATCGGCTCGTGTCCCGAGGATCAGTAACACGCCCAAACTAATTAGTGTCCATCGCTTTGTAGCAGTAATCAACCTATTCACCTTAGAATACTATTGCCATGACCCGTTCGAGCAACAACAGATCCGACCTGGTCAGCACTTTATGCTTATAAAGGGGGTTCATGGATTTGAGAATAAGATTATCCCCCGCGAATTCGACTTTTTTCACAAAGGCTTTCCCTTCGTTCCGATCCTTGAAAATAACCAGGTCCCCATCCTTGATCTCCTCCCATGACTCGGGTTTTATGAACAGAAGCGTTCCGTCGCCGAAGAACTCCCGGAGAGAATCGCCTCTAACCTTAACACAGTATAAGGCGTGAGCAAGCCTGCGGTCCACCCCGGGCGGGATTTCCACTTGCTCGAACCCTTCCCCCGCGGCGTATCCCCCATCGGTATACTCAAACCCCTCACCAGCACTGACATGTGCCACGACCGGTACAGTCACAGGGTAGGTCAGGCCAGGCGTGTTGAGAAACGTCTCTTAACCTGTTCATTGCCTCGCGAATCTGAAGAGATTCAGCCAAGAATCTAACATCACTGATTTCAGTATCCCATGACCATGAAAAGGGTTGCTTTTGAAAAAACTCTACCAGTTCTCCCTCAACAAAATCTTTGTTTGCCCTGGCACGGTCACAGAAATCCTTGAACCTCGCAGTGCCGTAAGCCCGACCGCCGACATTATCCTCTTGAAGCACAAAGTATATTTGTACCATCGCCTGGACGGCCAAATTCTCAGCCGGATGAAGTTCCATTGCACGGATTTCTTCGATCAATCCTGTCGTAGGACTATTGACGCGTTGCAAGAGAAGGTCCCTCATATTGCGAAACTTTGGATTGGGCCGTGGGGGAACACGATGAAGTTCGTACCTCACCAAATCTAGAACATCTTCTTCCGGCGCCCCCAGGAATTGGCACCAGGTCTTTAACTGAGATCGATTCCTCGGTTTTCCGAGGTCAGGGGGGTTCTTCTTGCCGGTGAAAATCTGAGAGACATAAGCGGGGGAAACTCCGAGTTCCGCGGCCAGGTCTTTCTGGCTTTTCCCCAGTCGTGCGATTTTGTCCTTAGCGTACCTTCCGAAGGTTTTCATGTTCTCCTTGGTAACCGGAGAGGTTATCTTAAAAAGTGCTTTAACCAGCCGACATGTATGAATATATAGACTCTTCTCGCGTATGGGCTTGATCGGAATTGTACGAGGGTTTGAAATTAACTGTCAAGGGGAATGGTGAAAAAAATCCCGCGGGGAGCCGCTCCCGCGGGATTCGGATAAGCAAAGGACACGGAGAGCCCTAAAATTGGAGTGACAGATCCAGGTACAGTCCTTCCACTCCGACGTCGGCAAAGAGCCGACCCCTGTTCCCGTCAAGCTTCCATTGCTTGTAGCCGAGCTTGATCCCTGCATCCACATTTTTGCTCACTGGAGGAGCTATACCTGCACCTATGTCCCAGGTGGATAATCCCAACCCGTTGAAACTCATCCAGTTGAATCGCCCCTCGAGCGCCGGCTTGAACCAGGAGAAATAGCCGGTATTGGACGGCTCGTATCTGACATGGGCCCCAATCGCAGGCTGCAATATCGTCTGAGAAAAATCCACGCCTTCGCCCGCGTCCCTGGCAACCCTCTGACCCCATTTGATAATGTACAGGTCAGCATTAGGCCCGAAGATGAGATCCCGGCCGAAAGCGACGTCGTAATCGGCCCCGATCAGAAACGTCGTGATATTAAGATCAGAGTTTATGCCGTCGTCTTTCTTGAGAAGCAAACCCGCGAAGTTGCCGTCGGTAGGCATATGACCGGGTCCGCCCCAGTTCCAGGGGAGATACTCCAAGCGCAAGCCTATCTTGTCCCACATATGCAGGTTGGCATAAAACTCCCACTGAGTTTTGTCAGCAGGGAGACGGAGGTGCCCCTGAAGATTGAGCCACGAGCCTTCTCCACCTTTACTGATCACTTTAGTGGAACCGGTGAGTGTGCTGAAAAACGGTCGCATTCCCAGAGCAAGTGCATAACCGCGCCGCGGGCAGAGTATTTCACGGCGGGGTTGTCCCGCGGCCATCTCCCAGTCGGCGCGTGCATTCGGGGAACCCGAGCCTATGCCTGCAACTCTCGCGTCGGCAGACCGGCTTTCAGAAACCCTGACTTTGATGGGATAACGATATTGCTGATCCCAGGCCGGCGCCTGGCTCGTCGCGAGCAGAAGGACAGCGAGGGTTATCAAAGCGCAGGGAACTTTCATCGCGCCCCTTGCTATCATAGGCATACCTCCAGGCGGTGATGAACCGGAGAGTTTGGCCCCTCTTTGGAATGGGTGAAAATGCTCTTTAGCAATGGGATTGCCCCTTCCCCGGAATGCACCGGATTTTCCCGATGGGTGGAGGACCCGCGGCAGCGGGTCTTCACATGATGCTCCTGATGCCTAACCCAAACCGGGAAGAATGTCAAGAATTTTCTAGGATTATTTTAGTCTTATTTTGAGATGTTATAGTAATTTATTAAAGTATTGCTTTATAATATTGTCGCTTTGACGTGTTTCTCTGCCCCCGTCAGCCCACTATCTCATGGCCTGCCCAATCCCTGTAGATAATTATCATGTTATTTTCTATTATTATGTTATCTTATTAAACCAATGCATTCCGCCCGCCCATTCCTATTTTCCAACGCAGAACCGTTCAAAAATCCGGTCCAGGATCCCTTCGTCCACCCGCTCGCCGGTGATCTCCTCAAGAGAACCCAAAGCCCTTCGTAACTCCATGGACATGATTTCAGGCTCCACCCTTTCACCCCGCTCAAACGAAGCCAGAAGGTTGCTAAGGGGCATGCTCGCGGTCTCCAGAAGTATTAGGGCGCGTTCACTGAGGCTGGTTCGGGATTCCCCGCACAAAGCCTTCGTCAACTTCACCCCCACCTCGCCAAGCAGCGTTTCCAGTGAATCCATGCCCTCGCCGGTTTTGGCGCTCAGCGCAACATGCTGTAAGCCCTCTAACCCAAGCATTCTGTCTCCGGGGTCGATAGCAAGACCAAGATCGATTTTGTTCAGAACGACGATCATCTCTCGGCCTCGCCCCGCGTCTAGCACAGCCGCGTCCTCCTCATCAGGAACCTCCGTCCCGTCCAGGACCGCAAGAATCACGTCCGCGTCATCGAGCCTGGCGAGAGATCTCCGTATGCCCTCCTCTTCCACAGGTTCAGCGCCTTCCCGAATACCGGCTGTATCCCAGAGACGAAAAGCCACCCCATCCAGGAGAAGGTAGTCGTCCACCGGATCTCGTGTAGTGCCGGGGTGGGGGGTGACAATCATGCGATCAATCCGCATAAGGGCGTTGAACAGTGTAGATTTGCCCACGTTGGGTTTACCCGCAATTACCGTGTTGACGCCTTCCCTGCTAATTCTTCCTTTTTCAGAGTCCTGCTTTAGTGTCTCCATCTTGAGGAAGACTTCACGCAGCTTCTCCCTGACTTCCGGTGCGGGTTCCGTATCGTCTTCGTCAAAGTCGATGTATGCCTCTAATTCAGCCAGAAGGTCCTTCAGCGCGTTGGAGATTTCGCCTACTGGATTTGAACGGGATCTGTCCAAACGCGCCCTTGCTTGCTCGGCGGCAACGGGACTCTTGCTTTCAATCAGATCGATCACTGCTTCGGCCTGGACCAGATCTATCCTACCTGACAGGAACGCCCTGCGGGTGAATTCCCCCCGTGTGGCCAATCGTGCACCAAGTCTGACGATCATCCGGACCGCCATATCCAGAATGACAGGACTCCCGTGGAGGCTTAGTTCCACCACATCCTCACCGGTATATGAGGAAGGTCCCCTCATAAAGACCGCTATTCCATCATCCAGGATTTTGTCATCTTCCGGATTTACGATTTGGCCGTAAACAGCCGTGCGACTGGGGAAGTCGGCGCCGACTCCGGGGTATCTGAAAACTCTCTGGAGAATCGGAATCGCATCGGGGCCGCTCAAACGGATGACCCCAATCCCGGAGTAGCCTCGCGGAGTGGAAAGAGCCACGATTGTGTCACTCAGGTTATGTGCGGATTTTTTCATAGGAGAGCAGTGCATGCGCTTGGAAAGGCACTGATGATACTGGTTCCCCTTCAAGCGGGAATAGCCGGCAGGGATGCCGGCCCTACCATACTATCGTAGCGGCGGGCCTCCGTGCCCGCCAATGCTCAGGATCCAAGGATGTGCCGAAGGTTCGTCCTGTGGCACCAGTGCTGCGTCCAGCCATCACGGAGATACTGCACTAGCGTCTTCGACGCTTGTTGGCCGCACCTCGACGAGGATAAACAATTATTCGGCGAAGTGCGCCTTCGCCGTAACTCTTGGTATAGACCTCGCGGTCTTCAGCCAGAATCATGTGAATGATGCGACGTTCATGAGGGGGCATGGGCGTCATTGAGACCGGCTTGAACGTCCTCTTGGCCTTCTGACTAGTTTTCAAGGCCATATCGCGAAGGTTTTCCGTTTTGCGAAGCCTGTAATTCTCAGTATCAACGACAATCTCGACCTTGTGGCCCGGGGCGTTTTCTTTATTGATGATCTTGTTGACCAGAAACTGGAGAGCGTCCAAGGTCTGGCCCTTTTTCCCTATCAAGAGCCCGGAGCCATCCCCTTTGATGTTCAAATAGATCGCTCCATTCTCAATGCATGATTCCACCCCCGCCTCTACCGGGATCTTCGACAGAATCTGCTCTAGAACGGTACGCGCCTCCTCGACTAAGGCTGGATCCACAGGGGCTGCATCAATCCGTTGCGAAGCAGGGGCGGCCGGCAGAACTTCTTTCTCGGATGGTTCAGCCTCGTGGTACAATTGAGCAGGCACCTCGTCCTCTTTTGTTTTCGCAGGCGAGGTTTCGGGCGTTGGGGAGATCTGCCGGGGCATATCCCGCTTTCTTACTCTGACACGTGCGTCTCTTTGCCCGACAATGCCCAGAAAGCCCCTTGTACTTTCCTCCAGGACCTCTATTTCCAGGAGCCCTTCGTCCAGGTTCAGCTCTTCACACGCTCTGGCAATGGCCTCTTTCACCGATTTTCCTGTAAACTCGTAGGAAGACATGTTCACGTTCCTCCTTAAGTGGCCATTCTGTTGGTAATAAGTTGCTGCCCGATGGACAGGACATTACTGACCAACCAATAGAGCACCAAGCCTGACGGAAAGCTGAGGAAGAGATACGTGAATACCACCGGCATCAGTAGCATCATCTTTTTCTGAGTGGGATCTCCACCGGATGGGGTCATCCACTGCTGGAGCACCATTGTGCCCCCCATGAGAATAGGAGTCACGTAGTACGGATCCGGTGCGGCGAGATCGTTAATGCAAAGATAGATGGATGGCATGCAAAGAAACGAGGCATGCCTCAGCTCAATCGCGTACGATAGGGCCTGATAGAGAGCTACAAAGACCGGAAGCTGGAGGAACATCGGCCAGCAGCCTCCAAGGGGATTTACCTTTTGCTCCCGAAACAACTCCATGGTGGCCTTATTGATGGCCGCTTTGTCATCTTTATGTTTTTCTTTGAGTTTCGCTATCTGCGGCTGAATTTCCTGCATCCTTTTCATGGATTTCATGCTCTTGTGAGTAAGCGGGATGAAAAGGATTTTGATAAGGATCGTGAGGAGGATAATATCCCACCCATAGTTGTGAGTGCCTGGAATCTTGATCCCAGCGACGGTGAAGCCGGAGTTGCAAAATCTCAAGAATGTTATGAGATATTCGGACACAAGGTCCAGGATTTTGTAATTACTGTAAAACAGAGCGCGAGAAAGGTTGTCGCCCGCGACCTGCAGCGCGTGCTCCTCTTTGGGTCCCAGATAAATGGACATGCCCATCTCAACAGGCCGATCCTGTGGCAGGTCCACCGCTCCGTACCTTACCCAGACCTCAGCAACTCCCTCTTTTGAAGGCTTGAAGAGTGTGACTTTGCTCGCGGGCTTCTTCCCGAAGACGAGGGCCTTGAAAAAGTAGACGTCGCCAAGCCCGGCCCACTCCACCTGCCCTGAAGGTTCTTCGTCTCCTTTGATGTTCTTGAAATAGTAGTCTTTCAATTGGCCATTAAGCAGGATTTCCGCGCTGTTCCACGGAAACCTTTCACCCTGTTCCCCGCTGTAGACTTTTCGCCACGGGAACGTAATCAAGTAATTTGTGTCCTCACCCGAGGCATTAGTAAGTTTGAGCGAAAAGCCCACATCGTAGTTTTCCGCCCTAAAGGTGTAGGTTTTCGCTATCGTAAGTCCGGCTGAGGTAGTACTTCGAAACGTGATCGATTTTTTCGCACCTGCCTCATTCAACGTGACGGACTTAGTGGGAGAGTCGTGATCAAACGTCAGCGAAGCGTCATTAAAGGTTTCATCCCGTCGTGTGAACATTACGGATGGGCCGGCAGTATCCGGACCTTCGGGATCGAACAAATTAACAAGTTCAGGGCCCTGGAGTGACTTTGTGTAATCTTTAAGCTTAAATGAAACGATCCGGCCCCCCTTCGACGACAGGATAGCTTCATACTTCAAGCTGTCCACTCTGACCTGCTCTTCCTCAGCCTGAGCTACGCCGATCTGTGCAGTCGGCGTCGGCACGCGGGGTTCAGGCCTTGCCGCGGGCGAAGCCTCTTTCACCGCGGGCTGTTCTTCTTCAATCGCCTCTTGTCGGGCCGGAGGCCCAGGCACTGGCTGCTTTGTGCTTTCTGTGGTAGTCAGCGGTTTCTTAGGCGGCGGAGGGGAAAAAGTTTGAAAAAGGAACTGAAATCCGACGATTATCACTATGGATAAAACGATAGCCAGAACAAGGTTACGATCCATTATTCTCTCCCCCGACGTGGGGCTCTGATATTATTGGGAATGATCTCTGAGCGAACGCATCCTTGCGCGTCGGGAGTCTTCACGGGACAGGGTCGAAGCCCGCAGGCCCAAATGGCCGACACCGCATAACACGTTTGACCGCCAGAGCGCCTCCTTTGAACACACCGTATGTAAGCACGGCCTCACGGGCATATTCTGAGCAGGTGGGATAAAAGCGGCAAGCCGAAGGGAAGAGAGGGGAAATCAGGATCTGGTAGAGCCGAATCACCCCGCCAAGGGCGTATTTTCCCAGGTTCAGAATTTCGTTTCGAAAAACCGGTCCAACTCTGCGGAGAGCTGTTTCGTTTCCAGGGCCACGGCCCCTTGCGAAGCGATGAATACTATATCTGCTCCGGGCGGCATTTTGTCCCGATTCAGCCTGAAGTATTCTCTTAGCCTTCTCTTGATCCGGTTTCGAGCACAAGCCTTCCCAACTTTCCTGCTTGCAGTGATCCCTAACCGTGTTATGCCCAGCGGGTTTCTGAGCATGCGGATGTGAAAATGAGGCGTAAAATAACGGACACCCTTTCTCATAATCCTCCGAAAGTCGGAGGATTGGCGAATTCTGTCTCGCTTGGTCAGCCTGAACCTTTGGGAATCAGACCGACAAACGCTTGCGTCCCTTTGCCCTTCTCCGCTTGAGGACGATTCTTCCACTTTTGGTCCTCATCCGAATGCGGAACCCGTGAGTTCTCTTGCGAGATGTATTGCTCGGTTGAAATGTTCTTTTCACGGTGATCCCCGACCTTCTGATCAAACCTCTGAAACGAACATCTAAACAGATGCATCAGGAGATGTCAAGACCTTTTGCCCGGCAACCGGCGGACTGGAGAGGAATCAGGGTATTCCTTCAATCTCGCGGGAGTAGATGTTGCCATTGCGAGTGCAGCGAAGCAATCTCCCGCGTGGCTAAACGGAGATTGCCTTGTCGCGGAACGCAGGATTTCACTCTTCGCAATGAGAGGCGCGACGAAATACCGCCGCATAACTGAATGCTCACGAGCGGGCCTTGAAAAAGACTGTGGCTGGGAGTGAGGCAACACAGGCCCTTTATCAATTGTAGCGACAAGGCCGCCGACCGCGATAGTCCATTGGAGATAAGGAAGATTCAGCGTGAAAGAAATTACCCGTTTTGGTCGTCAAGCGAAATTATTTCTCACCCGCGGCCACGAACATGAGAAGGTTCACATCGCCAAATTAGTCAATTCGTACATGAGCAATTCCAGCAAACCTGTGTTGGATGGCCGATCTCATGCGTCAAAAAAAAAGCCCTTGGTAAAGGGCTCAAAGAGTATGGTTTTGTACGTGTTTCGTTGCCTAAATAGAGAGCAATTACTGTGCCAAACGCAAGCGCCTCGAGTCGGCATATTTGATTCGTTCGCATTGTCCCCACCCCTTCTATACTTTAAAGAATGATTGCAATTGTTTGGTTTTAATGATAAATAAACTCATGATTTTAGCTGGAGGTTCGCCCCCAATGGTAATCCAACTCACAGTTGCCGCCCTTCAACTCACGGCTCTGGCTGTACTTATTATACTGTGGCATTTCTGGGTAAAGAGAAGACTCGAAGTCCTTCGTTGCCCCGATGACGCCAACCACGCGCTCCCGCCATTGGGCCGCTTGTGCCGACTCTTGCTCGGATTGGTCTTTCTCACTTGCCTGGTTCAAATCTACCTCCTGTGGGGTTCGTCGACAATCCATGAAAAGATTGCTTCGGCAATCACTCCGGCAAAGAAGCAAGCGCAGAATATTCGGGTTATCAACGAGATGAAGGGGATGATCGAGAACCTTAGGAAGGAGGCCGCCGGCAACAGCAGGCTTTTGCACGCTATGAAATCCGAGCGGGGCTCGGGAGTCCAAGGCGGCCTTCAAAATCCGAGCAGCCTACGCGTTCCCGCGGGCGGATTATTAGAGGGGCGGCAGCAGCTGAATTCTCAAACCGGGAAAACAGGCAATGTAGACGGAGGATTTGCCAAGGAGGCAAAGGCCTCATCAATGGCGAGCGGTCATAAGGCCATCGAGAAGCGATTCGAAACCCGAGCCGATGCAAGTGAACAAGTTTATTCAATGCGACTCAACCGTCAGGGCCACGTAGTGACGGAGAAGTTGCGTGTGCGCAAACGGCCTCAACAAAATTCTGAGGTAGTTGAAAAGCTTTTGGACGGGCAACAGGTCAAGGTTACTGAAAAGCGCCTTCTTAACGATACCATGTGGTTCAGAGTGATTACTCCCTCCGGTCGCGCAGGCTGGGTTGACTTCCGATATCTCACACTCGACGGGGGCGCGTAGACCCACCCAGAGGCGAAGAGAGACAGGAAGCATAAATCAGTTGCAATGCGCTCACTGCTCCGTGCCCCACCCCACTCTTCACCTATTCTTACCCCTCCGCTCGCGCTTTGTCTCCGTTCCGACCGCTGAACAATTTGTGACACTCACAAGCTGCAGTGGTTATGGCGCGGCGCCTCTCCACAGAAAAGAGCCCTCATCTCTGCTGACATCAACCTCACCGCAGAACGACTCTCTCTTGAACTCGCTAGAATGGCAGAGAATCTGTTGCACTTGATCTTCGTGAGCGGAAATCCATTTAATGAACTGCTCGTGAACTCGGCTTTCGGTGGGAGCGGATTCTTCTTCGCCACGGCCCTTGGCAAGTCCCTCACTCGCGCCTTACTCTTTCGAAACATTGCCGATATCAGACATAGCTTACGCCCCCTAAGTTTCTTACAGTTGACATGCACGTCAACGTTTTCAGATTCCGCCGAGCAGAAAAATGATATAAGGCTCTGTGTATAAACAGCCTGGGATTTGGAGGGCCGGCCTATGCCCAAAGCAAGGATATTGATAGTGGAGGATGAAGGGATTATTGCTCAAGATATACGTGCGAGCCTTCAGGAGCTGGGCTATGAGGTCTGCGCGACTGTTGCCACAGGCGAGGAGGCTGTGCGGAAGGCTGAAGCTGAACGGCCGGACCTGGCACTGGTCGACGTGGTCCTGCAAGGAGGCATGGACGGGATTGAGGCCGCCCACTTCATTCACGGCCGCTTCAGAGTCCCCATTGTTTATCTGACCGCCTACGCGGACGACAAGATGTTGGAGAGGGCAAAAATGACCGAACCCTTCGGGTATTTGATAAAGCCCTTTCGCGACAGAGAACTGCACTCCACAATAGAGATGGCTCTATTTAGACACGAGATGGGGGTAAAGCTCAGAGAAAATCAGGAGTGGCTCTCAGTGATGCTGAACAGCATTGCTGACGCTCTGATTGCCACCGATGAAAATGGCTTTGTGAAGCTCATGAACCCAGTGGCGGAATTGTTGACGGGATGGACCGCGGACAAGGCAAACGGCCGACCATTAGAAGCGGTTTTTAGTATGGAACGGAGCGGTACGGAGGCGCGGTACGGAAGCCTGGCAGGAGAACTTCTGGAGAGGGGCGGACGGGCGGACGGCCGCGGACACGGCCTGCTGACAGCAAAGAATGGCTCCCACGTGGACATAGCATTCAATGTTGCCCCGATCCGAGATGTTGAAACCAAAATTGCGGGCATAGTGTTGGTGTTTCGCGATGTCACGGCACGAAAAAGGGCTGAAGAACAACTGAGACTTCTGTCAGAAGCTATAGAGCAGAGTTCGGAGGGTCTTGCCGTCGTAGACCTGAACGGCATGCTGATGTTTGCCAACAAGGCCTTTGCGGCTATGCACGGCTCGACCCGTGAGCAAATGGCAATGAAAGACCTTGCACAGTTTCACCCCCCGGACCAGGTACCATGTGTGGTGGAAGCCCTGCAACAAGTGCGATCGCAGCAGCAATCCAGTGCTGAAATCCAGCATGCCCGCGCTGACGGGACGCTGTTTCCGGGCCTCATGAACAGTTCAGTTCTTTTGGATGGCTCGAATAATCCTGTCGGAGTCATCGTGACGCTGCGAGACATTAGCGACGCTAAAGCCGCGGAAGAGGCGCTGCGATCGAAGCACGAGGCCCTGGAACTGTACTCGACTTCCCTTGAAACAATGGTGCAAGAACGAACCAGAGACCTTGAAAACTCTCGCAGCGAACTGAAAAGATATTCTGAGAGCCTGGAAAGGACCAATGAGGCACTGAAGATTATCATACAAGGGATCGAGGAGCAGAAAAAGGAAGTTGAAAAGAAGATTTCCCACAACTTGAATCTCACAGTGCGGCCCATACTCGATCAAATGAAGTCTCAGGAACTCCCGGAAACAGCAAATTTCCTACTGAAGTCCCTTGAATTCAATTTGGCCAACATGCTCTCCTCATTTGGCTTCAATATAGTCAAGAGCGGTCACCCGTTAACGCCGCGCGAGATCCGAGTATGCGAGATGATACGGTCAGGATTGTCCTCGAAGCAGATTGCCAAAGTGATGGGCATATCGCCTCAGACAGTGCTCGTCCACCGCAAGAACATAAGAAAAAAGCTTGTCCTTTCCCAATCACGCCAGAACCTGGCGTCCTTTCTCAAGGCGAACCTATAGCAATTGCCAAGAGTAATGACCTTTTGATCCCAAAATCCGCGACGTGAAGGACTACGATAAGTTCTGCCGTAATGCCTCACGCAACGGGGGGGTGAAAGATTGGCATTGCGAGCGGAGCGAAGCAATCCTTTCCTTCAAACGCTCAGATTGCTTCGTCGTTTCACTCCCCGCAATGACAAAAATCCGAAGATTCCCCACCTCGTGAATGCTTATGTCCCGCCGTATTATTTTCTTGACATGTTATTTCGTATGCGGAATACTGCGATACCGTATATCCGCCTACGTGATATGTGTATGCGTTTTATCCGTAGGAACAGGAAATTCAGTGCCGCGAGGAGTAATGAGTGATCGATCCAGTTAACTGTCCTTATTATCTCATTTCCAGAGTAACGCTCGTGGTGACTTCAGCACTTAAGGAAGGCCTGGCCTCGGCGGGTGTCGGCGACGTCAAGCCTGCCTACCTGGGCGCCCTGTTTGCTTTGTGGAAAGAAGATGGACTCAAGGTAGTTGAGTTGGGGAGGCGTTCCGGATTAGAGACGTCCTCCATGACGGGACTGATTGACCGAATGGAGCGTGACGGCCTTCTGGAACGGCGTGATGATGCGAGCGACAGGCGTGTTCAGCGCATAAACCTGACAGAGAAGGGAAGAGAGGTGATGCGGCCTGCGCTTGAGGCAGTGGATCAAATTCTGGCCACCGTCTTCGAGGGAATTCCCCCGGAAGACCTGTCGAAGACTACAGACGTGTTGAAGCGGGTGCTCGCCAACGCACACGAAGGAAATCCGTGATGTCGCAAGAGAGAATCCGTTGGATCGGCCATGTGTGCTCGTACACGCCCACGGCCCTCATGCACGCAGCCGGCTTCACGCCCTACCGGGTGCTGCCGATAGGAGATTCACCTGATCGGGCGGGGCAACTTCTGCACGACAATCTTTGTCCACACGTCAAGAGAGTTCTCGACCGGGCGATGGACAACGATCTGCCGGCTCTTGACGGAATGGTGTTCATGAATTGTTGTGATTCGATGCGACGCTTGTCCGACGCGTGGCGTGCGGCGAGGCCGGATCACGGAGTGACGCTCGTTGACTTACCAGTGTCGAACGAGGAGAGCGCAGTCTTCTTTTTCGCCGGTCAATTGACAAGACTTTCGGAAACAATTTCAGCATGGAGCGGGCAGTCGTTCAATGAGGCCGATGTTTCAGCAAGCATCGACAAGCTCAACGAAATGGCGGAGTTGCTCGAAAAGGTGAGTCAGCGGGCCCGCGGGGGCACGCTGGATGGGGGAAGTTTTCGCTTGCAGGATCTCTTCAACCGAGCGGCCACCGAACCGGTTGACCGAACACTGGACCTTCTCAGGACCGTAGTGCGAGAGCCGGAATTGCGGGTGACTGCTGACAATGCCGTTCCGATCTACCTTTTCGGCAATGTCCTCCCAGACCCGGAAGCCTTTGCGCTTTTTGGATCGTGTGGCGTTCACATAGCAGGAGATAGCGTTTGCACCGGCTCCCGGGCTTTTCGCCATATCGGCGGAGAGGATTCCGACCAAGTATTCCTGCGTTTGGCCCGCGGATTGCTCGATCAGCCCCGGTGCGCTCGAACGTTCGAGCCATTCCGACCGGGTAAGATTGCTGAGGAAGTCCTGGCTGAAGCTCAGAGGTGCCAAGCGAAGGGAGTTATCGCTTACACCCTGAAATTCTGCGATCCGTACACAAGCCGTCTTCCGGCAATTCGCGAGGTCTTGCGTGAGGCTGGCCTGCCGTTGCTCGTCCTGGAGGGGGACTGCACCATGCGCTCGATGGGTCAACAAAGAACCAGAATAGAAGCCTTTGTAGAAATGCTGAGGTAACAAACCATGATGCTTCAATACTTCCAGATGCTCGAATCACGTCTCGATGCCAAAATACAGAAGACCCCGGACAAGCCTAACGCTCGCAGGAAATTCGCCCTCGAGATAGCGAAGCTTGGGACTCGGCTCTACTCAGGGGAACACCGAGTTGCGTGGTGCGGAGTGGTTGCGCCTTTTGATATGCTCTCTGCGATGAATGTCACATCATGCTTCGTGGAGTTCGTGGGTGCCATGCTTGCAGCCACGGGAAATGTAGGCATGTTTCTGGAGGAGTCTGAACACGCCGGCTTCGGGGCCGACACATGCGGATATCACCGGGCCGTTATCGGCGCGGCGTTGAAAGGACTCATGCCGGTTCCGGACGTGATGATCGCGACCACTTGCCCGTGTACGGGAGGGCTGGCGGCGATGGAAAACCTTGCCCGCATGTTTAACAAGGAGCTGTTCGTGCTCGACGTTCCCAGTTCCGACACACCGGAGAGCGTCCAGTACCTCGCGAATCAATACAAGGATATGATCCGGTTCATCGGTTCTCGCACCGGTGAATCGCTCGACGAAGACCAACTGCGAGAGGCGATAGAGAAGTCAAACCGGGCACGGGAGTTGATGGTCGAGGTATACCGTTTGGCGGAGAATGTCCCGTCTCCCTCCAACGGACAAAGCCTTGCCAATTTCGGGATAGTCATGGCCCTGTTCCTCGGGACGGACGCGGGAATCGAGATCGCGCAGGCCTATATAGACGAATTCGAAGAGATGATCCGAAACGGACAAAGCGGAGTACCCGAAGAGAAAGTGAGGCTGCTGTGGCTCCAGAATCGAATCCAGTTCAAGAATCCGCTGATCAAGATGCTGGAGCGGGAATATCATGCATCCGTCGTGATCGATGAGTTGAATGACATCACCTGGGAAGCTATAGACCCGTCAGATCCCTTTACGGGAATTGCCAAACGAACCATTTCCATTCCGCTCAACGGTGAAATCAATCGAAGACTCAATCACGTGCGGCATTTGGTCGAAGCGTACAAGGTCGACGGGGCTGTAAACCCCTGCCACTGGGGATGCCGTCAGGGCACCGGAGCGAGAGGGCTGATTCAGGCGGGCCTCAAGGAACTGGGGGTTCCCGTGGTGAACCTGGAAGTAGACTGCGTGGACACGAGAAACTTCGCGGAAGGACAACTGAGAACCAGGCTCGAGGCATTCATGGAGATGCTCCAAACAAATCCGTCAGGACAAAGAGCTTAGCGGGAGGCGCGACATGTACTATCTGGGAGTAGATCTAGGTAGCTTATCCTGCGACGCAGTTCTCCTGGACAATAACGGAGGAGTTCTGGCCTCGTCAGTTGTGCCCACAGGAGCACGCAATCGGGAGGCCATAGCCAGAGCCACCGACGAGGTGCTAAAGGTCGCAGGCATAACTGAGGATCAGATCAGGGCCATCGTCTCCACCGGCTACGGTCGTGACAGAGTAGAAAAGCGATTAGCCGCAGTGACCGAGATCACATGCCACGCACGCGGAATAAACAGGCTATTCGGCGGCACCCAGGTTCTGATAGACATCGGAGGGCAAGACAGCAAGGCGGTTCGACTGGACCGCGATGGGCAGGTGGCTGACTTTGCCATGAATGACAAATGTGCGGCTGGGACGGGTAGGTTTCTGGAGGCAATGGCGCGAGCGCTCCAGGTTGACATAGAGGAATTGAGTGAGCTGGACACCGGCGCTTCGGGCGGTGTAACACTCAGCAGCATGTGCACTGTCTTTGCTGAGAGTGAAGTCGTGTCGCTCATTGCAGATGGTGTTGCAGTAAACGAGATCGTCAGCGGGCTTAATCGGGCCATCGCATCGAGAATTGTGGCTCTGGTCAGGCGGGTAGCCCCGACCTCGGATGGCTTCTCTATAGCCATGTCTGGTGGGGTCGCTCACAACCACGGGGTGGTCAGAGCGCTGAGCCAGGCTTTCGAGACAAAGATCTCGGTGCCCCCAAAGCCCGATACGGTCGGAGCCTTGGGAGCTGCACTGATCGCACGAGAGAAAGGTATCCGGGGCTCCTGAGATAACAGTCGGTATGCCACGCCCGAGGCGTGGATAGTCACTCGACAGGGCAGTGGAATTACTTGCCCTGGGCAGTGGAACCGATAAATGAGAAATCGGCTATCTGACCGAAGAATTCGGCTATCTTTCGCAGCAGGCCGAGACGGTTGTTGCGCAATCCTTCATCGTCCACCATCACCATTACCGCATCAAAGAATTCGTCGATGGGTGACTTAAGTTCAGCAATTATTTCCAGGGCCTTGGCGTATTCTCCTTTTTGGACTAGCGAATCTGCCCTCTTGGATACGTCCTTGAAAGTCGAGTACAGCCTCTTTTCTTCATCCTGTGCGAGCAACTTCTGCGACACCGACTGGGGCGCTGTATCCTTGAGGATGTTAACCACTCGCTTGAACCCGATTATGATGGAATCAATGTCTTCACGGCTCTTCCACTGGTTCAGGGCTTCGACTCTCCTGCGAGCATCCACCACATCGTCGAACCGTGCTCTCACGGCAGCTTCGACCACGTCCAAGGGGAAGTCGCGTGAGGTGTGAAAGTTCACGAAACGGGTCCGGATGAATTCCAGTACCTCGGTCTGAACTGCTTTCGGTTCGCGAGTCCGTTTCTCTGCAAGCAGATCTACTGCCTCCGACACAAGCCAACCGATATCGAGGGGGCGATCCAGTTCTATAAGAATCTGGATAATGCCGAGGGCGTGCCGACGAAGAGCGTAAGGATCCGCGGCGCCGGTCGGGATCAGGCCCACGCTGAAACAGCCGGCTATCGTGTCCATCCTATCGGCAATGGAGACTAGGGCGCCTATGATACCTCTGGGGAGGCTGTCCCCCGCATGTGCAGGCAGATAGTGCTCCCTCACGGCTGTGGCAATCTCGTCGGGTTCCCCGTCCATTCTGGCATAGAAGCTGCCAATGATGCCCTGCAGTTCCGGGAATTCGTAAACTATACCTGTTTCCAGGTCGCACTTGCACAGCCATGCAGCCCGTTCGACCTCTTTGACCTTATCAGGTGCAAATCGTTCGGCCAGGCTCACCGCAAGGCGCGTGAACCGTTCGACTTTCTCGTAAGCTGTACCCAACTTGGAATGGAAAACCACTCCTTTGAGTGACTCGAGACGGTCGATCAGCGGTAACCTCCTGTCTTCACGGAAATAGAAACGGGCATCCTCCAGCCTTGCTTTTAAGACTCGTTGGTGCCCGCGGACCGAAATCGACGGGTCCTTAACAGGCGTATTGTTCACCGCGATGAACCTGTTGGTGATCCGGCCTTCATGGTCTTGAACCGAAAAGTACCGTTGATGCTTCTTCATACATGTGATCAGGATAGATGCCGGGAGCTCCAGGAAATCCTCCGAAAACTCTCCCATGATCGGGTACGGGCTCTCCACCAGAAAATTAATCTCGTCCAGAAGCTCTGGATCGTCGAAGATCCGAAAGCCCGCGCTTGCCGCCAACTCTTTGATGCGCACATCGATTTGGCTGCGCCGCTCGGCCTGATCCAGAACCACCTCCTGCTTTTCCAGCGATTTCTTGAGATTCTTCAAACCGGTCACACGAAAGGTTGCCGGATTCTTAAACCGGTGACCGTGACTCACGTTGCCGCTACTGACATTTCCAAAGGAGAATGGCACTACCTCTCCCTGGAATAGCGCGACAATCCAGTGAATCGGCCTGGCAAACCGCACGTCCAGATCCATCCAGCGCATTGTTTTTGGAAAGGAAATCCTTTCCAACAGCCCGGGCAGGATATCGACCAGTGCCTGGATGGTGGATTGTCCCTCTTCGATTTTGCGGACCGCTACCTGTTCGCCCTTCGACGTCTTCACTGTGACCAGGTCGGCCACTTCAACGCCCTGACTTCGTGCGAACCCTATTGCGGCTTTGGTGGGATTTCCCTGCTCGTCAAACGCGGAAGCCGTGGGCGGCCCGGTTTTTTCTACTTCTACGGATTCCTGGCGAGCAGCCACATCTGACACGCACAAGACAAGTCGTCTTGGCGTCGCGTAGGTCACGATTCGGCCGTGCGCCACGTGCGCGCTCCTCAGTGCCCTTGTAAAGAGATCCGAGAGCGACCCGGTAGCGGGGCCAATGAAACCGGCCGGGATCTCTTCAGTACCGATTTCGAGGAAGAACTCGCCCTTCATGATGTAGCCCCACCTTCTCTGAACTTGTCCAGGAGCGGAAAACCCATCGCTTCCCTTTGCGCCAGGTATGCCGATGCGGCCTTACGGGCCAGATTGCGCACGCGGTGAATATAGGCGGTGCGCTCTGCAACGCTGATGGCGCCCCTGGCATCCAGTACGTTGAACGCATGTGAGCACTTCAAACAGTAGTCATATCCGGGGAGGACCAGCGGATCATCCGCGTCCAGGAGGGCATCTGCTTCAGCCTCGTACATATCAAACAGCTTGAAAAGCATATCTGTATTTGCCCTGTCGAAATTGTAGATGGAGCCTTCCACTTCTGAACGGTGGTGGACATCCCCGTACGTAATGTCCCGCGTCCATCTTAGATCGTACACGCTCTCAACCCCTTGAAGATACATGCAGATTCTCTCGATTCCGTAGGTGAGTTCCACTGAGACCGGCTTCAGATCCAGCCCTCCGGCCTGCTGAAAGTACGTAAACTGAGTGATCTCCATGCCGTCGAGCCAAACCTCCCATCCAACTCCCCATGCGCCAAGCGTTGGGGACTCCCAGTCGTCCTCCACGAACCTGATGTCATGGTCCAGAGGATCGATCCCGAACGAGGCCAGGGACTCAATGTATATGTTCTGGATTTCCAGAGGAGACGGTTTGAGAATTACCTGATACTGGTAGTAGTGTTGCAATCTGTTCGGGTTTTCACCGTAACGGCCGTCGGTGGGTCTCCGTGAAGGCTCCACGTAGGCGACGTTCCACGGCTCCGGGCCCAGAACTCGCAGAAAGGTCGCAGGATTCATCGTCCCCGCACCCTTTTCCATGTCATAGGGTTGCTGAATCACGCATCCGCGGTCTGACCAGAATTTCTCCAGGGAAAGTATCAACTCCTGAAATGTGAGCATGCGCCTGGGCCTCGTCGTGAGCTATTCTCCACCAAGACAAACGATGGAAAGAAATAGATAATCCGATTTGTGTAACACTGGAGTGCTCTTGAGTCAAGCGCAACTGCGGCTTGAGTGCGCTTAGGGCCGACCCGCATTCCTTTGACGACCTCATGGTGTTGCAAAGTTCGACCCCATTGCTTTATTATCAGCACTCGCTCCTTGTTTTTGCAGGAAAGAGCGTTACAAGTTGGAGCTTATGACTTCAGGCTTCACAATAGGATTTTTTTTCGGAGAGTAAACTGAACATGAGAATCCGGCAGGCCGTCTGGCCGATGGTTTTGGCTTTCGCGCTTTTTCTCGAAGCAGCACCCTTGCCGCTCCAGGCACAGGATATAGAGTCAGCCATCTCAGCCGGCAAACAAGCCATGGAGTCTGGAAGACCCGACGAGGCGTTGGACCTCTTTTCCCGCCTGATCGCAAGCGACCCTCAAGCGGTCTTGTATTACTATCGCGGGCTCGCGTACAGCGCCAAGAACCAGGAAACTCTCGCCGTTCAGGACTTCACCAGGGCCGTGTCGCTCCAACCGCTCCAGGCGTCCTATTACTTGCAGCGTGGAGTCTCGTTGCTCAGGTCCGCTCAATATCAGCAGGCCGTCGACGACTTCACAAAGGTTATGGAGCTTGAACCCGAGAATCCTTACGCCCGAGGCCGACGAGCCAGGGGGCTATTCCATCTGGGCCAGACGCAAAAGGCCCTCGACGATCTGCTTCAAGCCATCCGCCTTAATCCGAACAATGCAGCGCTTTACAGACTAACGGGCGACATCCATTCCGCTTCCGGAAATTATGAGAACTCTGTAAGAGACTATGACGCGGCCATTCAGATCAAACCTGATGACTCAGCGGCCTACAACAATCGCGGGATTGCTCTGGCCAATCTGGGCAGGACCCGAGAGGCGGTGGCAGACCTGAACAAGGCCATGGAAATAGCGTCCTCCAAGCCTTCCCCGGACCCGCCTGCAGGTGCGCGGGAAACTCCCTGGTAACGAGGGAAAGCAGCTTCTCTCAAACCAGCAGCCGAGATTTTGTGATAGCCTCAGATAAGGTCTACTGCCGAATTGTCTTACATTTAAAGCTTTTCTGAAACGAGGCGCAATCCATTCAATATGTCCAAAGGATCTGAAGTAAGAAGGATCTTCAAAGGGTACGGACTGGCCCCCAAGAAGTGGCTCGGGCAGACCCTCCTTGTGGATTCACTCTACCTGAACAAAATCGTGCAGGCCGCCGGAATCACGCCCGGCGAGACCGTGGTCGAAGTCGGGGCCGGCCTGGGTGTCTTGACCGAAGCCCTTGTCCACCGAGGGGCCAAGGTCTGCGCTCTCGAGGTTGATTCGGGGTTCTTTAGGGTCCTACAGGAAAAATTTGCGGGTTCCCCGGACGTGGAACTGATACACGCGGATGCTCTGAAATATGATTTCGGTTCTCTAGCCGGCAGGATAGGAAGACTTCGAGTGGTGGCAAACTTGCCTTACAACATATCAAGTCGGCTTCTTTTCATGTTTCAGGAGAATCGCGACATTTTCACCTCGCTTCACATTTTGCTTCAGAACGAGGTGGCTGAGCGCCTGACTGCTGACCCCGGCACAAAGGACTACGGAGTCTTGACCGTACTACTCGGGATAAGTGCAAGGGTTGAGCTGGTTTTCGATATCCCTCCACATGCTTTTTTCCCCGCCCCGGAAGTGATTTCAACCCTGGTAAAAGTTGTGTTTCCCGAGATCCCGCCTTATCGAGTGCAAGACGGCCGGTTGCTGACACGTCTCGTGAAAGCATCATTTGCTGAGCGTCGCAAAACTTTGAGGAACACCTTGCGGAGTAACCCCATACCGGGAGTTACACCCGAAGCCCTGACGCAGGCCGCGGACGATGCGGGCATCGACCTTGGCAGACGGGGAGAAACGCTCTCCCCCGCGGAGTTCGCCCGCTTCACGGACGCGATAAAGACTGGGAAGAAGGATTGAGAGTCTTCTCAAGAATCTCCGTGATAAGGTTCTTGGATTCTTGCTGCTATATGATGCCCACTGCCAAGGCAACCGACAAAAGCAGCAACATGGCCCCCACAATCAACTGCAATGTCTTGATAGTAATTTTCTTAAGCAACCGTACCCCGATGAACGATCCCAACCAGGCGCATAGGATGCCCGCTATGATTAAACCACTCTCGCCGTGCTCACCGAGTGTAGTAAAGTGCTTAGAAAAAAACGTCATCCCGTAGATTGCAAGACGGGAGACATCCACTATTACCGCTGAAACTACCCCTGTGCCGATGAATTGGTCCTTGCCAAGTCCGGCTCGGAGAAGAAAAGCGCTTCGTAAGGCTCCTTGAAAACCGGATAAGCCGCCAAAGAACCCCGAAAGCATACCGCCCAGTGGAATATATTTTTGGTCAAAGGCCAGGTTCTCGAATCTCGGTAACAGATCGAGGATGGAAAATGCGGCAATGAGTGCCGCTATAACGACTTTAGCCGCTGTTATTTCAAAACTTCGGCCTCCGACGGTGTAGCGAACGAGTGGCTCCATTCCCGATATGTAACCGAGGACAAAGGCTCCCAATGCCGCAAATACTGCCGCTGGTACCGCGAACCTTATCACTACCCTCTTATTTGCGTGTTTGCCTACCAGCAATAACTTGAACAGGTTGTTGACCAGATGCACGACAGCGGTTGCAGCCACAGCGACAGTGACCGGAAAAAAAAGGGCAAAGGCCGGCATAAGAAGGGTTCCCAGCCCAAACCCTGAAAAGAGGGTGAGCGCGGAAACAACTATTGCCACGGTGCAGATGACCGCGTATTCCATCAGGGCTCCTCGAAGTCCCTTTCAACTTGCCTGTTCCTTGCAGGATAAGGGCTCTCTTGAGAAAACAGCTCTCCAAACAATTCGCGGACCTTCTCCCTCGCTTCATAGAGCGCTTTCCATCCCAACTCGGTAATCCTGTACAGTCGGCGGATCTTCCCTGCCACCAACTCTTTTTCGGAGATCAGAAGACCTCTGTCCTCCATCCGGTGAAGGAGTGGATACAGAGTGCCAGGGCTTAGCTCGTATCCATGCCTTTGCAGCTCTCGAAGGATTCCAAGACCGAAGATAGGCTCCTCAGAAGCATGGTAGAGAATGTGCAGACGTATGAATCCTGCGAAAAATTCGTTCTCCATTTAATTAGCTCTATCCAATTCAGATAACGTATTCGGATAATACAAACTGAGACTCATGTTTGTCAACCAGACAGTTCTATCTTGCTTCAGATTCTTTCGGTGCTTGAGCTGAGCTATGATTTTGGATTCTTCGCCAATACCCTTGAATTTAGTCAAACGAAGCGAATGAGCAAGGTGACCCATAGAAGCCCTATAAGATATGATATAGCTACGTCACTGGGCCAGTGAGCGGCCAGGGCAACCCTCGCAATCCATCCGGCAATAAGAAGCGAGGTGCAGACGATCAATAAAGCCCATCGGAGCTTTCCTGATGTCCTGCTTGCCGCCAAAACAGCTAGGAATCCCACCGTCGATAGGTAATTGAATGCAAAGATGGATGGGAATGCGGAACCGGGAGTTGCTTCCGCCACCTGAACCAGTTCAGGAGAAGGCCGCGGCTGGGCAATAAACGGGCCAAGCCAATTTCCCAGCAACCACAAACCGATGAAGCTGGCGATAGACAACAAACCTGCATGCCAGCCGGCAATTTTCCAGGAAAGGGCGAACGTGAGAGCGATCAGAACCACGACCCACGGGGTTTTGGCTGTTGACGACAGGGCCTGAGCCCAGCTCTTGGATTCGGGCAGCGCGGATTGAACTAGTCGTGTAATGCTCACATCCCCGGGAAGATAGGGAAGATACTTGAGCAAAATCGTGAGAAGAACGGCCAAAGCAAGTAGAACCAGCCACGCTACGTCTTTCGTTCTCATGGTGACTCCCGTTTTCTCATTTGGGTGGCGTAAATTGGGCCAATTCATAGATGCCCAAGCCTTTTTCCAATTCCGCGACCTGGGCAACTATCTTTTCAAAACCGCCTTCACCAAAGAGTTTCTCCTCTTTTTCTTCGAATTCTTCACCAAGAGAATCAAATTCTTTTTCCGACACGATTGTCCGCAAGGCAGGAAAGAGTATCGTGTCCTCCCGTGAGGCATGAGGACGGTACATCCTGATAAACAGGTGCAGCGAGTCAGCCAATTCCTTTCGCTTTGAGGCCTCCTTGATTGGGGCAATCCCGACAGATTGCTTGATATATTCTGTCAAACGGCGGCCTACCTTGTGTTGGTCCTTGAGAACCTTTACCAGGTCAACGAGCTTGCCCGCCTCCTCGAACCGTGGGAATAGATAGTCCTCCTCAAGTTTTTCGTGATACTGTTCAATGAATTTCTGAATTATTTCCGCCGCGCTGGAAATTGTTTCAGGAGGAAATGCTTTCCCACCGTTCAGCCGACCCTGAATGTCTTCGTAAATGAGCAGGATACGCCGAAGGACCCCGTGCTCGCGCATCAGGTCTTCTGGGGGGAAACCTCTTCTCCTTTCTTTTCTTTCTCTTTCTCTCGTGACTTCGCCTGTGCCAGATGCGCTGGAAGATAGATAACGGCGGCAGTGGTAATGAGGATTCCCGTTTTGCGGAGAAATTCTCTGCGACTGGCAGATTCGTCGGCGATACGATTCATAATAAACCCCCTTCTGAACCACGATATTTAATTTACATGTCGTAAGCTCAGCGACATGACTAAGGCCAAATTGCACAGGTTGTATGTTTGAAAGCGCGGGGTAGCTTCTCAGACTTTAGTTATCCCCCACACAGCTCTCTTTTTTCTACTCTATGGTATAGCGCTGGGGTCGTCAACAGCCGGGTTTTCGCCCGTCTCAAGCTGATCGAGGGGGTTTTTCGGAAAGTTCGACCTGGATAACAGTTCCACTCCTGGGAATTTCGCGTCCGTCAACGGCTGGGCAGGAGGAAAACTCGAAGATCTGTCGTCTTCTAGTGGCGCTGCTGAGCAGCGAATGGAGGTTAACGCTCTCCCAGAATTGAGGATAAATCCAGCGATGAGGTTGAGAGGCGAGTACCGGATTGGGTCCTATGGAGACCCCATAGCCTCAGCCTATGTCAACTCAACGAGTCCCGGCGTTCAGGTCGCGATTTCCGAGGGTCAGTGGACCATGTGGTGGTTCTCCGCGCAGACTCCCTGGGGCATCGTAGTGGTGGGCAAGAGACCCTTTAACTTCGGATGTGGTCTCCAGTACAACGGGGCCGAGGACTTCACATCTGAATCCCTCCTTTTGGTTGCGCCAAGCAGGACCGTTCAGAATCGGGCTTGGCTTTTATCCCTGGAGGCGGCAGCCTGACATCCCTTCACACACTATCAGCCCAATAACGCTATCGCTCCACCTGACAATCCGTCCTACAACCAGGGAGACTTTAACGCCTTGCTCGCCACGTCTCCCACTGGCTTCCTCACGTACGATTCCGGTCCATTGTCTTTCGGCATCGTTGCAGAGTATTTCAGCTACCACAGGGGTCCCGAATCCCAACGTCTCCAAATTGACCGGGTGTCTTTTCCCGCGAGCGATGTTGTGAGCACCGATGGCGGAGTGTTCCTCAAATACAATAATGGCAGATTCTTCTTTAACGCGGAATTGGATTGGGTGAATAAGATAACCAAGTTTCACCGATCACTGGATGGGACCTTTTTCGGAGCGCCGGACCGAACCGACGGAAGAGGAAGCCTGTTTGCTCCCCGCTATATTGAAGCCTGGAGATGCATGGTGGAGACCGGCATTATGGTAGGGCCTGCTAAAGTTTCCTTCATCTATGCCTGGTTGCCAGGTCCTGACAGAAGAAACGGACTGCTGATCGACAGGCAACCGTATTTCTATGGTTTTGGAAACTACGGATTGTTCGCCCCATACAGCCTTCTTACGTGCTTCTATTACGGCGCAGGACTGGACTTGTTCAACCTGAATACGGACGGCTTTATGAACGACGCATCCATTCTCGCCATAAGGCTGGATTATGCCGTTGCGTCCAACTTAAACGTCTATGGAAGCTTCTTCTGGGCGGATAGGGCATCCACTTCGGGCTATGGGTGGGGATTCATGAGGCCAGCAGCGACCGGCAGCTTTGTGCAATTTCTCAATCTCAGGTACCATCAATGCAGCCAGCGTGAACGCTCCATCGGTTCCTGACAACAATCTCGGATGGGAGATCGATGCGGGTATGGATTGGCAGTTGCTGGACAAATGGACTGTGAAGTTTATCGCCGCGTATTGGCAGCCGGGAAAGTGGTTCAATTATGCCTGCATTGATAAAACAGTCCCGAATTGGGACATCCCTTCCGCGGCGAATCGATTCGGGATCAATCCCGACAGGGTTATCGATCCTAGTCCTCGGGATGAAGGTCAAGCTAATAATTGCATTTTAGGAGTGTGCTGACCAATCGCTCACATTTTCTGACTCTGGGGGGGCTGGTTTCGCCTGGCGGGATAAGGTGAGCTTTTACAGGAGAGTCGGAAGTTGAAGCCCAGCAAAGTCCTTGACTCGCCAGGAGGGAAGGATGATGCCTCACTCGGGTTTCCCTTCCCGGCCACTAGGCCAGGAATCAATTAATGCTGATTCGGAATCACGTCAGCTAAGGGGTGACCCCCATTCCTACTAACCGAGGGTTTTGCAACCGGATCTTTTTCATGACAGTCATTGACCTTGCGTTGGGGGTGCTCGGTGGGCAGCTTTCTTTCAGTCCGCTCTTTGTGACTTCTGCGTGAGGCTTTTCAGTTGAACCTCGATCCCCTGGAACGGCCTGCAGTTGCAGTTCCGGTTCCGTAGGTGAAATAGATTTGACAAGACAACAGGGTCACAAGGTATGCGTGCAGCTCCGCATCAGCCAGGGACAAATTGAAATTGACGCTCCTAGATTACTATTTCTGTCAAAATGTTGAATACCAGGAGCACGATACACAATGCGTAAACAATGAGGTTTATGTCCGTAAGTAATCTCCACCCGAGCGTCTTTGGTTTCCTCTTCAGTGCCTTTCTCGCATATTCACATAAATTGCTAATAATTATTAGCACCACCACGCCCGCGAAGCCCTTTGTGGCCAACTACCCACCCCATTTTTTCTCTCCTTAATTCGGGAATTACCTCTTAGTGCATCTCACCAAGAATTCCTGCTCGGCAGCATTGGACTGAGCCGTCTGTACAGGGCCTTTTCATGTTATATACGCTCGCGGGACTCATGCAAGTTTTCAGAATTGTGCAGAGAATTGACATGCAAAGTGACGCGTGCCATCATCAGCAAGAGGTCGTCATTGGCACACGCAATTAAACCATCGAGGAGGGCCGACCAATGTCATCCTGCTGCGCTGATTTGAAATTGAATCAAGTTTGGGTTTGCGACACCTGCGGACTGGAAATCAAAATTGCAAAAGAATGCGACTGTTCGCGGGAACCATCTGGGGCTTGCAAACCGGATGACTGTCTGACTTGCTGCGATAAGCCGCTTAAACTTAAAGGTTGATACCAACTGATTCCCAGCGGTGACGGGACGAGAAGCCGGCTCTTCGCTGTTCCGCGTAAGTGACGCTAAGAGACCAGTCCCCTGGCGTTTATGGCCTTACGTCTGCTGGACAATAAATGATTCGGAAATCGTGACTTAGGCCGCTTTGGCCTTGTGTGCGCTTAGTTTGCCTCATCGCCTCTTATACCGAGCCGGTTTGTTTTCATCCCCTCCGGGCCACAATTCTCAGGCCGCCTCCAAGCTCTCCTACCACCTGTCTTGCAACCACCCACTTTTCATCGAAACCAGCTCCGCCGGAGTTGAAGAGTGAACGGCGGAAGTCACCTCTGCGCCTCCGGCGCAGATTTGGGAATCCCAGGACAAGTTGCTTGACACGGTTGGGTAATACCGCGTATTATGCCGCCAAGAGTAATACTTAGTAATAATACCGTAGGTCGAAAACTTTTCACACCTTGAGGGAACTGCCCATGAAAAAAGAAAAGCTCGATATCATTACATTTAAGGTCCCAGAATCCTTGAGAGATGCTATGAAGGGGATTCCCAATAGATCCGAGTTCATCAGGGCCGCAGTGGTTACGGCTCTCGACAGCGTGTGTCCGCTGTGCAAAGGCACAGGGGTCATGATGCCCAATCAACGGCCACACTGGGACAAGTTCGTCAACGATCATCATTTTGAAGAATGTGACACCTGCAGCGCAGTTCATGTGGTGTGCGACCGTAGCCCCCACGAAACCGTGCATGTTCAGGAAACCGCTTGAACCAGCCCCACTGTCGGGGACGCAACTAATTTACGGAGGTACTGTTCGATGCGTAAAGGCATTGCTATAGCAATTCTATTAGTATTCGTCGCCTTGTGGGCCGGCGTATCCGCCAATGCTCAGGAGAAACCTGCCGGCAAGGTCAAGGCATTCGTCAGCATTCTCCCTGCCGCCTATTTGGTGGAACGTGTGGGAGGCCCCAACGTAGAAGTCAGCGTACTGGTGGGACCAGGACAAGATCCACACACGTTCGAGCCTACACCCAAACTCATGGCAAAGTTGGCCGACGCTAAGGTCCTTTTCAAAATGGGATTTCCTTTCGAGGAGACGCTCATCAAGAAGGTAGGATCAACGTTTAAGAACGTGGAAGTAGTTGATCTCCAGAAGGGGATAAAACTGCGGGCCATGACGGAGGAAGAATCTGAAGCCGAGGAGGCAGAGCACGGCCACGGGGAAGCAGAGGAACATGGGCATGACCATGAAGCAGGAGAGATGGACCAGCACACGTGGCTCGATCCGCAGCTTGCAAAGGTTCAAGCCAAAACCATCGCGGATACGTTAATCCGAATCGATCCAAGCCACAAAGACCAGTACGAAAAGAACTTGAAAGGCTTCCAGGCTGATTTGGACGCTATCCACGAGCAACTGAAAAAGGCTCTAGCTCCCGTGAAGGGCAAGAGTTTCTTTGTATTTCATCCTGCTTATGGTTATTTTGGCGACGCGTATGGTTTGAAACAGGTTCCAGTTCAAATAGGAGGTAAGGAACCTACAGCAAGGCAACTTGCAAGATTGATCGAACTGGCCAAAGAGGACGGAGTGAGAGTTATCTTCGTGCAACCTCAATTCTCCAAGAAGACTGCGGAAACCCTAGCCAAGAGCATTGGAGGGGCGGTGGTCCCTCTTGACGATCTGGCTCGGGACTATCTTAAGAATCTTCAGGAAATTGCCGCAAAGCTCGATTCTGCACTTCAGGCACAGAAGAAGTGAACTGCGCGAACATCAATGATACTGAGACGCAGGAGAAATGGGAATTTGACCGATGGTGTCGTGCTGTTGTAGGGGCACGGCATGCCGTGCCCGCACCATACACAAGTCGACCCCATTCTTGAGCCGCAAGGGAACGGCATGCCGTGCCCCTACTGGCCCGCGTGTCTCCGCCGCGTGTTTCCTTCAGTTTCAACGTATAATTGGACAAGACCGATTAATATGAGGCAAGCATCATGACCGAACAAGATCCCGCGGCAATTCGTATAACAGGTTTGTCGTTTTCCTATGACGGCCATCCTGTGTTGGAGGACGTGAACCTTTCCATTCCTCAAGGGGATTTTGTCTCCGTCGTCGGCCCTAACGGTGGGGGCAAGACCACCTTGTTGAAGCTCATGTTAGGTTTGCTTCGACCGTCGCAAGGTGAGGTCCAGGTATTTGGAGTAACCCCCGAGAAAGCCAGATCGCGCATTGGATACATGCCCCAGCAGGTGCAACTGGATCCGCAATTCCCGGCAACAGTTATGGACGTAGCCCTGATGGGGCGACTCGGTCATGGTTGGCCCTTCGGACGTTATTCGAAAAAAGATAAAGAGATAGTTGGCAGGGCTCTTGATCAAGTGGGTCTGTATAGTCTGTTGAAGAAGCCTTTTGCATCGATTTCAGGCGGACAGCGCCAGAGACTGTTCATCGCCAGGGCTTTGGCTTGCGAACCCGACGTTCTGCTTTTGGACGAGCCGACCGCTAATCTGGATCTGGTGATGGAAGGCGACCTGTATGAACTGCTCCAGAACTTGAACCAGAAGCTGACGATAGTGATGGTTTCCCATGATATAGGCTTTGTCTCAGAAGTCGTCAAGAGCGTGATCTGCGTCAAACGTAAAGTATTGATGCACCCGACCACTGAAATCACCGGTGAGATTATTAACGAGATTTATGGTTCACCAATGAAGATAGTCCGGCACAACGGTGAGGGGGCTTCCGGTTGTCGCAATTTCTAACTGACTTACAACACTACACCTTTCTCCAGAACGCTCTCTTGACTGGGATTCTTGCCAGCGTAGCCTGCGGTATTATCGGGACCTATGTTGTAGTCCGGCGTATTTCTTATATTGCCGACGGCATTGCGCATACCGTGCTGGGCGGAATGGGCGCAGCTCTGTACCTCCATAAAGTATACCATTGGCAAGGGGTTAGTACCGATCCACGGCGCTTTGGTGGCAGCAGTAATTGCTGCAATCATAATCGGGCTGGTGAGCCTGTGGGCGAAGCAGAGGGAAGATACTGTCATCAGCGCACTTTGGGCTGTGGGGATGGCCGTGGGTATAGTCTTCATTTCTCGTACGCCCGGATATAATGAAGACCTGATGGGATACTTGTTCGGCAACATACTCATGGTGTCGAGTAGCGACCTATGGATGCTCGTGGCGCTGGACGTTATTGTGGTGGGCATAGGGCTCCTGTTTTATAATCAGTTCCTTGCGGTATGTTTTGATCATGAATTTGCCCGCTTACGCGGCTTAAAAGTTGAATTATTCTATCTTCTATTGCTCTGTTTGGCGGCTCTCACGGTGGTGGTCCTTGCGACCGTGGTTGGTATTGTCATGGTAATCGCTCTTCTTGACGCTGCCCATAGGCATTGCAGCGCTCTTCTCCTCTACTATGTGGCGCATGATGGCCATTTCAACCATCCTATGCGCAATCTTCACCACATCCGGTTTGGTGTTAAGTTATGAACCTGACTATCCTGCCGGAGCCACAACCATCATAATTGCCGGTGCAGCGTATCTTGGAGCCGTCACACTGAAATGGGCCCTGAGTCACGGCAGATCGTAAGATCAGCGTCACATATATACGGATTGCCAAAGTTTTTTTGTGCGTTTTGCCTGTTCTGTCATTGCGAGGAGTGAAATGACGAAGCAATCTTTTCTTCGGTGGGACAGGCATCCTGCCTGTCATTTCTCGGTCAAAGCGGTATTGCCTATTGAGGGATAAGGAATCGATTCTTGGGTGGGCTCGTCTTTTCCACCTTTGCTGCCGAGACAGCCGGATAGTCGCTCCCGTCAAATTTCGTGAATGTCACCTTTCCATGCACCGTGACCCATGTCCCCTTCTTTAGTTTGCTGCTTCCCGGCCATTCCACAATGACCCCGGCTGGAGTCGCGTCAGCCGCACAACAGACCATGACCAGTCGATAGCAGAAGAAGGAGTTAGCTGGAAGCCTCTTATCTCTGTGAACAATCCCCACCAGGGTCACATTCGAACCTTCGAAGTCTTCAGGATCGGAAACCAAGTCCAGCATAGTGGGTTCGGGCCTCTTCACCTGATTTGTAGCCTGTTTGGAGCCTTCGGTCGGGCGTTTGCGCTTCGTCTCGACTTTGGCCGGGACAGCGGACACAGTTCGGGACGTCACCACACGTGGAGTGTAGAGAGATCGCTTTTCTGCAGCGTCAGTGCTCAGGTCTGACGTGACTGCCAAGGGAAGGAACAAGAGTGGGAGAAGCAGGATGCCGATCTGGAGCAGGCTTCTCAGGTTACCCAGCCCAGTGTGCCGTGGCGGCCTGACCACTAAAGAGGACCCAAGAGCTATGAGGATCCCAATGCCCGTGTAAACCAGCCACCAGTAGTCGCTACGGATGAAGCGACCCAACAGGGGATCATCCCCCGAACCGAGCGCAAGCCACCCAAAGGCAGCGATCCACGCAATGACAACAGCAGACTGGAGTACTCACTGTTCCGCGGCCGCGGCTGGGCTCACTGTGCACCGGGCACTCCTCCAAATCCATATTGCAGCGCCATCATTGCTGTGAGTACGGCCACGAATGTCAGTATCGCGAGCACTCCAATCATACGGCTTCTGAACAGTGTGAAATACGAGAGCATGAGTTTCAGATCGAGCATGGGACCAAGAACCATGAAACGCCATCTGGGCAGTTGACGGAAATACCGCTCGAAACCCGGCCGCTATGAATGCATCGGTCCCGCTGCACAAGTTGAGAGCCACAGCTAGACCCATCATCGCCAGAATGGAAAGAATAGGTGATGAGAACAGCTCTCGAAAGGCAACCACGTCGATGGTGGCTCTGGCCAGGGCCGCCACGAATGCTCCTATAATCAAGAACTTGGCGAAAGTAAAAAAATCATCTCGAGCGTGCGTGATTGCGGCTAAAATCTTCGAGAGGAGGCCCGAGTGACCATGGTCGTGGTCGGGATTTTCGCAGTGGCAACAGCCGTGCTCGCATGAAGCCCCACCAGGAAGAAGAGCACCCGCCTCATTCTTGAATATTGCGCCCAGAACCAGTGCGACACTCACAGCTATAACGTACCCGCAGGCCATTCGGGTCGCGACCATGCCCCAATTTCCCTGATAGGCAAGCAAGGTGGAAGCAGCCACGACGGGATTCACTATGGGTGCCCCAAGGAGGAAGGCTATGGCCGCGGGTAACGGCACTCCCTTATTGATCAAACGCCGCACTATGGGCACAATTGCGCATTCACAAATGGGAAAGATCACGCCGAGCCCTGCGGCGACAAAAACTGCCGCCTTGGTGCGTCCCGACAGTAGTCCCTGGACAAACTCCGGAGGTACAAACGCTTCAATGATTCCACCGATCAAGGCTCCAATCATCATGAACGGCACTGCTTCGAGTATGATGGCAACAAAATTGATCGCGAGGTCGCGGACCACAGGGTCCCGCGTGAGCATTCCCGCTCCGAGCACCACCAAGGCGAAGGTGAGAACCGCCACTTCGAACATTATGGCGGCTGCTTCCGCCTTAGGAGAACTGGTGGCCGCGTGAGGGAGAGAGAGGGCATGCGGGAAGTTTTCCCGCGGCTGATAATAATCGGTGGGCTCCAGGTAGCGGTGATTGCGACGAATCGTAGTCTGGTATGGCGACTGAGGGGGTGCCAGGGTGGGTTTCTCCTCCGTTTTCCTTACGAAGCCGATCATACCATGGGTTGACCGCGGGAACAAGATGCGCCCACATCGCTAGAAGCCTCGTGATCGGGGCTTTTGTTGCGAGATCTACGCGGATCACTATCAGCGTTGACGCGCCTCAGGATCTTTTTGCTTCAACAGGTATCGCAATCATTATGATGACAGAGCTCGGGATGCTCGTCTAAAAGGATGAATCCCTGCTTCGCAAATGGACAGTTGAGTGAGATTGTGGGTGCAGCTACAGTTGCCGCCCTTCATGAAGATCCTTTAGCGTATGTGATGGCCGAAGACATTGAACCGGCAGATTCACCCAAGAAACGGTATTTATTGCAGGTCGTTATGCATGAGGTTGGAGGTTGTGCGCGCGGGGATTATACTCCATGCACCATCCAAAATTAAGGCCAGCACTGCCGCGGGCGAACGACCCGAGGTAGCTGGACATCGAGACCTTTACTCCACACATGGTCTTTAAGAATGAGGGAGCCGTATAGCCTTGGAGCCGTCTCCAGAGACCGGCGCTATCTTGCTTTCAGCAAGACCATAACACGCGACAACTCGGATATATATCTATACGATACCAAAACCGGGGAATTCAAGCACCTTACTCCACACGAAGGAGACATAAACTATTCTCCCGAGACATTCAGCGTAGACTCCAAGAGCTTGTACTACCTCACAGATGAAGGGCCGCGAGTTCACGTACCTGAAGCGCTACGATCTCCAATCCGGAAATTCCGAGACCAGTACTGAAGGCCGACTGGGACATAGAGTTCGCCCGTTTTTCTCATTCCGGGCGGTACATGGTGGTTGGAATAAATAACGATGCAAGGACCGAAATCAGAATCTACGATACATCCACGAATCAATTGGTGCATCTGCCGGAACCGCCGCAGGGCCAGATCTCATCGGTGAGGATCTCCAAGAGCGAGAAGCTGATGAGCTTCTATGTCAACGGCGCAACATCGCCCAGCAATCTGTACGTTTATGATTTCGAAACCCGACGTTACTCGCGGCTGACCAATACGCTCAATCCGGAGATTAATCCTGAAGACCTCGTGCAGGCAGAGCGGGTCCATTACAAGTCATTCGATGGCTTGGACATTCCGGCCCTATTGTATAAACCTCACCAGGTTGGACCCTCCAACAAGGCCCCTGCAATGGTGTGGGTTCACGGCGGACCCGGTGGCCAGTCCACAATTCATTACGACCCCCTATTTCAGTATCTGGTGAATCACGGATATTCTCTGATAGCAGTCAATAATCGTGGCAGTTCAGGATACGGGAAGACTTTCTACCGGTCGGATAACCACAAACACGGACAAGATGACCTGGCAGATTGCGTTCAGGCCAAGAAATACCTTGAATCAACCGGTTACGTGGACGTAAATCGAGTCGGAATAATAGGTGGCAGTTATGGTGGGTACATGGTCCTGGCTGCCCTCACGTTTAGACCTGAGGACTTCGCCCTAGGCGTAGACATGTTCGGAGTATCAAACTGGCTTCGTACTTTGAAAAGTTTTCCTCGCCTGGTGGGATCCTTACAAGGAATCCCTGTATAAAGAAATTGGAAACCCCGATACGTGAAGAAGAATACTTGCGAAGTATCTCGCCGCTTTTTCATGCGGACAAAATCGTTAAACCGTTGATGGTGCTACAAGGGAAAAATGACCCGAGGGTCCTCAAAGCTGAATCAGACGAGATCGTGGCGGCAGCCCGGAAAAGAGGTGTTCCCGTTGGGTACATGGTCTTCGAGGATGAAGGCCATGGATTTGTCAAGAAAGAGAATCAAATCAAAGGGTATCGAGCGGTTCTGGATTTCTTGAACACATTATTTGAATAAGCCGTTGGCATCCGAGGACATGGTGAGAGCACCCAGACTAGGCCCTTGCCCTTACTTCTTAGCAGTGGTACTCCTGCAGGGACTTCACTCTGAACGTATCCCCCCTGTGGATTGCTCGGAGTCCTAGAGACAATGCGTTGGCTCCCGCTAGAGTGGTAAAATAGGGCACATTATGGTTCAAGGCCGCGAGTCTTATATGATATGAGTCACGGAAGGACTCCTTGTCCGCAGAGGTATTGACAACCAGCGCGATCTCGCCCTGGTGAATGAGATCGGTTACATCAACTGTCCCATCTTCGTGGATCTTCCCTACCTTAGTGCAATCAATCCCGGCAGCCTGTAGGGCCGCGGCCGTCCCTTCCGTGCAAACGAAAGAAAAGCCGCATTCTTTCAGGCGGCGTCCAACTATTACCGCGCCCGCTTTGTCCCGGCCCGCGACGCTCAAGAAGACGTTCCCTCCCGCGGGTATGGGAAACTCGGTGCTGTACTGGGCTTTGAGAAATGCAGGCCCAAACTCCTGATCTATCCCCATCACCTCTCCCGTGGACTTCATCTCCGGTCCCAGGAGCACATCCACGCCGGGAAATTTTATGAATGGAAATACGGCTTCTTTGACACTCACATGAGCAGGTCGAGCCTCCTCGGTGAAGCCGATTTCGCGGAGCGTTTTTCCGGCCATTACTCGGGCGCCGACCTTTGCCAATGGCACGCCGATTGCCTTGGAGACGAATGGGACGGTCCGGGACGCTCTGGGATTGACTTCCAGCACGAAGATCTCGCCGTCCTTCAGAGCAAGCTGGAGGTTCATCAACCCCTTGACCTTCAATTCCATGGCCAGCATGCGGGTCACCCGGCGGATCTCGTCCAAATGGTAGCGTCCCAGGCTGTATGGAGGGAGGGAGCATGAAGAATCACCCGAATGGATGCCCGCTTCTTCGATATGTTCCATGATACCGCCGATAACGACATCTTGGCCGTCAGCCACTGCGTCCACGTCGATCTCAACCGCGCCTGTCAGGTATCCGTCAACAAGTATCGGGTGTTCAGGAGAAGCTTGAACCACGTGTGTCAGGTATTGCTTGAGATCCTCCTCATTGTGGACTATTTCCATGGCCCGGCCTCCGAGGACGTAAGACGGTCGGACCACAAGCGGATACCCTATTCGGCGGGCCACTTCGACGACTTCACTATAGGAATGGGCAATATCATTGGGAGGTTGGTTCAGGCCCAAAGCAATAAGCATTTCCTTGAATCTCTTGCGGTCCTCAGCGCGGTCTATAGCGTCGGGTGACGTGCCGATGATGGGAACCCCCGCGTTCCAGAGAGGCACAGCCAGCTTCAGCGGAGTCTGCCCGCCGAACTGCACGATGACTCCATCAGGCTTTTCCCGATGCACGATTTCCAGCACATCCTCCAGGGTCAGAGGCTCGAAGTAGAGCCTATCGGACGTGTCGTAATCCGTACTCACAGTTTCGGGATTGCAGTTGACCATAATGGTCTCGTATCCGTCCTCCTTCAGAGCAAAGACCCCGTGAACGCAGCAATAGTCAAACTCAATCCCCTGCCCGATTCTGTTGGGGCCACCACCAAGTATCATGATCTTCTTCTTATCGGTGGGTCCGGACTCATCCTCCTCCTCGTATGACGAGTACAGATAAGGGGTATGGGCTTCGAACTCCGCGGCGCAGGTGTCAACCCGTTTGAAGACGGGCCTGACATCGTGGCGAGTTCTCAGGTCCCGTATCTCGTCTTCTGATTTGCCGGTGAGCGTTCCGAGGTGTATGTCGGAAAATCCATAGGCCTTGGCTCTTCTCAGATTATCTTGCGCTTCATCACCTTTCAGAAAGTCGGCTCTTGATATCTCACTCTCCATCTCAACAATCTGAGATATCTGTCCGAGAAACCACGGGTCTATAGCGCACGCTTCATATATTTCATCGATGCCGATACCTGCTCTCATTGCATCCGCCACGTACCAGAGCCTATCCGGAGTAGGCCGGCTCACGTGTTCGAGGATTTCAGCTTTGGGAAGCCCTCTTGAAAGGCGTGTATTCAGGCCGTATACGTCGATTTCCAGTGAACGGATGGCCTTTTGCAACGACTCCTTGAAGGTACGGCCTATGGCCATTACCTCTCCCACGGATTTCATTTGCGTGGTGAGGGTTGTGTCCGCGCTGGGGAATTTCTCGAAGGTGAAGCGCGGGATCTTTGTCACGACATAATCAATAGTTGGCTCAAAAGAGGCGGGAGTCTTAAGCGTTATATCGTTGGCGATCTCATCAAGCGTGTAGCCCACGGCCAGCTTCGCTGCAATCTTTGCTATGGGGAACCCGGTGGCTTTCGAAGCCAGCGCACTGGACCGGCTCACTCGAGGGTTCATCTCTATGACAACCACTCGACCTGTGTCCGGATGGACCGCGAATTGAATGTTCGACCCCCCTGTGTCCACGCCGATCTCCCGAATAATCGCGACGGCCTGATCGCGCAGGATTTGATACTCTTTGTCGGTCAAAGTCTGAGCGGGCGCGACGGTGATGGAATCGCCGGTGTGCACTCCCATGGGGTCGAAGTTCTCGATGGAGCAGATTATCACTACGTTGTCGCCGACATCGCGCATGACTTCCAACTCGAACTCTTTCCAGCCCAGGACTGATTCCTCGACCAGGATGCGCCGCACAGGGGAGACCTCAAGCCCCCATTTTGCCAGGTCTGCGAACTTGTCTTCAGAGAACGCAACGCTTCCGCCGGTTCCTCCCAGCGTGAAGGACGGCCGAATAACATTGGGAAACCCGAGTTCCCTGGCCACTTCCCATGCTTGATCCAGAGTTTCCGCGTATCCGCTGCGTGGCAAGTCCAGGCCGATATTACTCATGGCCTTCTTAAAAAGGTCCCTGTCTTCAGCTTTGTTAATTGCGTCGATCCCGGCCCCTATCAGCTCGACACCGTATTTTTGGAGAATGCCCGCTTCATATAATTCCACGGCGCGGTTGAGGGCCGTCTGACCGCCTATTGTGGGCAGGAGAGCGTCCGGGCGTTCCTTCTCGATGATCCTGGCGAGGATGTCCACTTTGAGGGGTTCAATATAGGTGGCATCTGCAAATTCCGGATCGGTCATAATCGTGGCCGGGTTGGAGTTCACGAGTATTACACGGTAACCCTCCTCTTTCAGGGCTTTCAGCGCTTGGGTTCCCGAATAATCGAACTCACAGGCTTGACCGATGATGATGGGGCCGGACCCGATCAAAAGAATTGATTTGATGTCTGTTCGTTTGGGCATACTGACGTCTTTTCTACAGATGATCTGTTACTTGAAGGGATCGAGACCACCCGAAACTATAGGGTCGCCGGCTCAAAATATCAAGAGGGACTTCTTGTGCAGGTCAACCTGTGGGGGCGCTGCCTGGCAAATGGGGCTCATTATGCTAAAGTGGGGGAGGTTTCGAGGGGCCATCGTGCGACCATCGCATCCTGTGACCGGAAAAGACATAGAAGACGCTGATTAAATGGTCATACCGTTCAAAACCAAATATCTCGAAATCCGTCATCTTCTGAAAGAATCTTGGGCAATGGGTTGGCCCATGATCCTGATCATGTTCTTTCAGTTCGCCATAGGTCTGACGGACGTATACGTGGCAGGCTACCTCGGGACTGAGGTGCTCGCGGCCGTAGGCTATGTGGCCCAACTCTACTGGACCCTAATGATAATGGCAAACGGGCTCAGCGTGGGAACAGTTTCAATGGTCTCACAGGCCTATGGTGCCAAGTCCAGCAAAGGGGTGGGATCCATAACCGCCAATTCACTGTTGGTCGGTCTCTGTGTCTCCGGTGTTCTGACCGTGGTTGCCCAGTTATATCCCGCGTCCATTGTGCGCCTCGCGGGGATGCCTGAAGGGATTCAGGTTATAGCGGAGTCTTTCATCCGGGTCTTCTCGCTTGTGCTCGTTCCTACTTACGCAATGATCATAACCGGCGGAGTGCTGCGTTCGTCGGGCCGTATCCACATTACAATGATAAACAGTCTTGTTGCCGCATCGGTCAATGTGGTCGGAGAACTCGTTCTCAGCTTCGGATGGGGCCCGATACCCGCAATGGGGTACATCGGGATAGCCTGGGCCACAGCAATTGCGACGACCCTGGGGATGTCGCTCAATCTGATTTACGTGTTTTCGGGTCCTGCTCGGGTAACATTGCGGTCGCTCATAAACCCTCTATTCGGATGCATCAAGAACCTGGTCAAACTCGGGGTCCCTACTGCACTTCAACAGACCGCATGGAATGTCGGAACGCTAATGGTCTATTTCCTGGTGGGACGTCTCCAGGGAAACGAAATTACCGCACTGGCCGCAATGACCGCAGGCGTACGCATAGAAGCGATCATCTTCCTTCCCATCTTTGCCCTTAACATGGCGTCCGCGGTCTTGACCGGAAACAGGCTCGGCGCGGGCGACGTGGCTGGAGCGAGATCCGGCGCTAAAGTGACTGCCCTGCTCTGCCTTGCAATCATATTCTTGCCCGCTCTGGGAATATTCATTCTAGCCCCCGTGATCTCAGGCTTGTTGACTCAAGATCCCGAAGTACTGCAAGAGATGACTCGCTATCTGCCGCGTAAACATGATCAGCATGCCCTTTATGGCCATCGGGGTGACTCTTTCCGGGGCCCTACAGGGAGCCGGCGACACTTTCGCCACAATGAGGATCATTTTTACCGGGATGTGGGTGTTGAGGATCCCTTTTATACTCGCGGTTATTTACATCCTTCGGACCAGCGCACTGGGGATATGGTGGTCGATGACCATCTCCGTAATAATCATGTGCGGGCTGTTGGCGAACAGATTCAGGGGCAATGCCTGGATAAAGGCGTCTGTAGACAAGACGAGTAACAGCATGCTGTGGGAAGCCTGCCTCCCACAAGGGTGGAGCCGCGAAAAGCAGGAATCAAGGGTCGATAAGAAGGATTGGGGATTATAGCGGTTGCGGAGCATCTCCAGCGAACGAATTCATAAGAATGGACTCTGTCTCCGCGGGCAACTCAACGGGCGCAAAGTATTTGGCAGGGAATAGTAGTCCTCTCCACTCTCATCAATGACCCGTAAATCTCCGTCCCGCTCGGCCTCAACGTCCGGCAGCACACGATAAATTTTGTGCAACTCGAGAGACACCGGGTACTCTGAGTTATCAACACAGATGGCAAAACGTGGTTTCATTGAGGCCGGACCAGACGAACAAGTCTTCTCCACAAGATCGCAGCAGCAATGCCGATCTTGATAAAGACTGTGCCAAAATCGTTTCCCGCGACAAGATGCGCATGGAGATGGAATATAACCTGCCCTCCCCCGCGATTCACATTGATAAAAAATCTGTAGCCCGATTCGGCCACACCCAAATCCTTTGCGATCTTTTTGGCCACACGGGATAAATGGTCTACAGTTTGGTCTTCATCCGGCACGTCGTTGAGGGTGCGAATGTGTTCGCGCGGGACAATCAGCACATGAACAGGTGAAGCGGGCCTGGCATCCCAGAAACGCCACCACCCGGTCATCCTCGTAAACTTTGCGCGCCGGCAGTTTTCCGTCAATAATCTTGCAGAAAATACAATCCGTCATGGAGGAACCCGTGGGTCAGCCAAACCGTGAAAGGATCACTCGGATCCAGGTCGTTTCTTGGCTATGAGGTGCGCGTGAAGGTGGAAGATTACCTGTCCGCCGCCACGGTTCACATTAATGAAGAGCCTGTAACCCGTTTGGGCCACTCCGAAGTCCTCGGCAATTCTCGTGGCCACTTGACCGACGTGGCACAGAATATGATCCTCCGGCTTTACGTCGTTGAGGGTTGGGATATGTTTGCGGGGAACAATAAGAATGTGGAGGGCCGCGGCCGGGTTTGCATCCCAGAAACCCTACCACGAGATCATCTTCGTACACTTTGTCGGCCGGCAGCTTGCCGTTCACAATGTTGCAAAAAACGCAGTCCGCGTGGGATTCACTCATGAAGACGGGCCTCGATCTTTACTGTGGACCCGCAACGCCTACGGATGGTTTTGCGCTTTGGGCGTCTGTTTTGCCGGGTACTGCAGAGGGGCTTACCTGTTTGGGGATTTGACCGGCCGTGCCCTGGGTCTTGAAACCGGCCAAGAATTTCCAATTGCCCCCGATTTTCTGAAGCACTGAAAGAGTGCCAACAGTCATTTTCTTGCCGTCACCTAGTTTCGCAACGGTCTCATACTCCACGAAAGCCCAGGCCTTGGTCGTCGGATCAATCTTGACGCTCTTTATTTTGCATTCATAGCTCTTGATGTTGAAGGTCTTTATCTTTTGCCTCTCCTGGTCGATGAAGAGTTTGGCGCCGTTCCCTGCTATCTGCTTTTTGAGGAGCACTTGATCGTTTGCGATCAATCCTTGCCAGACGTCATCTACCGTTTTCTTAACTTTCTGCTCTTCACTGGCCCATGGAAGCCACAACCCGAATGCCGGCAGACAAGCCGAAAACAGACCCACAACCGTAAGGAAGAACAGGGCCCGGCATGCCGGCCCTTTCAGAAAAATTGCTGCCCTGGAAAATATTTGTGGCATCCGGTGCCTCACGCTAAGATCGGAAGGGTCCGGCTTGCACGGCTCCTTCTTCTTCCGGCCTGTCTCATAGCAGGACATGCTCATTATGTCCAGCCATGTTTAAGGTGTCCCCCGGAATCCTAAAGTGTTTCGAGAGATGCCTTCATGGCCCGGTCCCGAGCCCACGCCTCAATTTTTTGAATCCGTTCGCGCATGGTTCGGGAAAGCGGCACTATGTTTCTGAGGGAATTGGCGAGGATATGCTCTGAGAGTTCAACTTTGCCGGACGTGCTCTCGAACAGCGCTGAGATGATACCCTGTTCAATCTCAGCCCCGTTGAGCCCTTCCGTCGACGATGCGAGGTAACCCATGTCGAAGCGAGCAGGGTCCACCCCTCTCTTTCGCATGTGTATAGTGAGGATCTGTTTCCTCTCCTCCTTGGAGGGTAGGCCCATGTAGAAGAGCTCGTCGAAGCGGCCCTTTCTGAGTATTTCAGGGGGAAGGACTTCCACTTCGTTTGCGGTTGCCCCGACAAATACCGGCGCGGTCTTTTCTTGCATCCAGGTCAGGAACAGGGCAAGCACTCGAGCTTCCTTCCCACCTGCCTGCTTTTGCTGCTGGTTGGCAATGCCTGCTTCAATCTCGTCTATCCAGAAAACGCAGGGCGCTACAGCTTCGGCGGTTTTTATGGCCTTGCGCATAGCCTCTTCTGGAGGACCCGCGAGGCCGTCATAGACCTTTCCCATGTCGAGCCTGAGAAGGGGAAGCTTCCAGTATGAGGCAATAGCCTTGATACAGAGGCTCTTGCCACAGCCGCTCACTCCCATTACCAGAATCCCCTTGGGCGGGGTCAAGCCGTGTTTCGCAGCCGCAGGCGAGAACGCCCTGCTCCTGTCCGAGAGCCATTTTTTCAGGTTCACCAGCCCGCCGATTTCCCAGGCCCCCGCCTGAGTGCTCACGTATTCGAGCACCCCGCTCTTCCGAACTAGAGACTGCTTCTCGGACAAGACGTAGTCAACTGTCTTTGCCGTCACTGCCGATTCGTCCATCAGAGCCCCATGGAAAGCGTCTGAAGCCATATTCGCGGTGAATCCCATTGAAGCACGGACGATCTTGCCTCGGAGATCCGGAGTAAGTGACTTTCGAAGCGTCTGGGAATCCGGGCTACCATCTATGGACTGGTCTAAAATCTTTGAAAGCTCCTCAAACCGAGGAAGAGGAACGTCCTCAATGTTGAAAATCGAAAAGAGTTCGTCGGGCAGGTTCAATTGGGGCGAAATAAAAAAAATTTTCTTGCGGCCTAAACGCAAAACGCGGGCTGCATCTTTTAGCTGCCTGATCAGGGCGGGATTGCCATTAACCAAGAGATGCAGGTCCTTGAAGATTAGAAGGGAATTCGCGTCAAGTCTTAGAAAATGGTCTAGAGCAACAACAGGGTCTGAAGTGGGTGCCACCACCTTTTGACCGTTGGTGAGCCCTTGAACACAAGACCATACGTAAACCTGGAGAGGTTCCGGCACCGGCCGTTTCAGCAGCGGACGCAATGATTCGCTCTACCCGGTCTTCTTCCTCGGAAATCAGGTAGATCAGGGAGTTCGTGCCACGAATGAAGTTTTGAATCTTTGTCAGCATCGCGCGTGTGCAACCTTGCTACCTGCAACTATGCCATATTCCCACGATTATCACAAGACCCATGCCTCGCCGCGCCCTTCCGCACAACGTGTTGAAGACATCGAGGGAGTGCAAATTGCCGGGTCGGCTGATTGATAGGTACGGTCAGAGGAATTGTAAATGGAAAATTGCCTTCGCTCGGTATCCAAGGAGTTACGCGGGGGAAATCAAGACTGAGCGTTCAGAAGGAATAGTAGGGCCGGCATCTGAAACTGGCTCAAAACCTACCTGGGGTGCGGAAACGTGCCATCAATTTAACCCGGCGCTGAAGCACCGGGCTACTGTCATTCGCCCCTACGAGGCTCAAATACTTGTCGTCCCGTAGGGACGCTGGATAGTAGCCCGGTAATTTATTGCCGGGAGACAGAATATCATGCCACGTTTTTCTCTCGCTCAGGAACTTCGAGACAGTTTCATCTTGCTGGTCCATCGCGACGGACCGGCAAGATGCCGGCCCTACTGATTCTCGTGACCCATTGACGAGAACCTCGTTCGCCGCGTGTAACTGAATGCTTGCTTCGCTGAAACACCGCCCGCTCCCGGTCGGCACCAAAGTCAGTACCTTCTAGGTCGTCACGCCGCATATCAGTAGGCTTTTGACGTGGATCTAGCCTCTTGGCAGCCGTCCGCTCACACTGCACGCCTCGCTGCACAAGCCGCCCCAGTCGGAACCCCAGTGAAAGCCGCTCATGCAATCGTAGTAGCAGTGAGCGCGACTCACCGCCGGCTGGCCTGTGCCCGGTCGAGCAAAAGCGCCGCGAGTTCTGCGCCCGTATAGGAGCCTGCCTGCGCGCGTCTCGCTCTCCTGGCTAGCAGCCACGACCATTGAGGCCAGGAACACCCCGCTTACCAGCGCCACTACCAATATTGCTGATCCAAGAACTATATTGGCATCCATTTGCCGTCTCCATTAATCGGTTCATTCCATTGAGAGGAAATCATTCTCCTTTGATGGTTTGGATGCCAAGGGGGGGAGGAGGATTCAGAAGTACGAAGTCATTGGGGAAAAATCTGTGCCGCCAGGTGCTCTCGATCATGGCAGGTGGTAACGCCGAGCGTTTACAGCAAAGAGTCTTGCCTTCCGGCAAACTCAAAAGGTTTCTACGCGTCCCACGCGTACAAGGCAGCCCCAAGAGCCCCGGTAATCTGAGGATGCGGCGGGATCAGCACCAGCTTGCCGGTCTCCTCTTTTATGAGTTCGGCCAGGAAGGGATTGTGCTCTATCACTCCCCCGGTGAGGACCACCGTGTCGGTGAGAGTGTCCATCTCGAGTATTCGTTTGACAACCGAGTGGAATAGCCCCCTAACGATTCGAGGCACTGGGTGACCTGCTTTTATCTTCTCAAGGACCTCGGTCGCAGAAAAAACCGTGCAGTAACTGCCAAGCGCCACCTCGCCATCGGCGGTTCTTGCCAGGTCGTCCAGTTGTTCCAGAGGAAGCCGCAACCGAAGGGCCATCTCTTCAAGAAAGGCTCCGGTTCCAGCCGCGCACTTCCTGTTCATTTTGAAACTGACACGCTGTCCCTTCACGTCCAGTTTGATAATTTTGTTGTCCTGCCCGCCAATGTCTACCACCGTAATCGGCCCCGGAAAGAAATAGAGGCAGCCGCGGCCGTGACAAGAGATCTCCGTAAGACTGCTCGTGGCGAAGGAAACGCTCTTTCTGCCATATCCGGTGGAAACTATGGATGTGACATCACCATTGCTGACACCGGCTCCGTCGAGACATTCTTCCCAGGTTTGTAGTGACGCGGCCTGAAAATCGGTCCCTGAATAGATGACACGACTCGCGAGTAATCTACGCTCCCCGTCGATTATCACTGCTTTGGTAGTGCAGGATCCGACGTCGACTCCACCTGCAAACTTGCGGCTCATGACCGTCTTTCGTCCAGTTGCTCTATGAAAGCTTCGATATTGGTTCGAGTTTGTTCCTCGGAGTAGCACCGCAGATCATTGAGGTCCCCATTTATAACCAGTGCCGGGACATTCAGTCGGTCGCTCATCCGCTGGGGCATGCAATAACGGCTGTTGGAGTTATTGGGGCATGTCCTGGAATCGTGGAAGATCACGCCGTCCACGGAAAAATTCTTTATCCATTGATCCATATACGCTTCTTTGTAGGATTCGTCGCGCACGATAAAAAGCTCGGCATATGCCCGTGCCATAGAGTCGAAGGGGCTCGCGGGGTCGAATGCGTCGAATATCCAACTGTTGCAATAGGTTGAGGCCACAATGTTGGTCTTGAGAGAAGAGAATTGATCGCTAAGGTCCCGTAGCTTTCCCCATATCGGCATCCCGTCCCAATAGATCCTGTGGCGCTCGCCTTCAACTGCCGCGACCTTGTTTTCAATACGCTCCTGGAGTTCCTTCAGAAGGACCTTATAATATTCCACGGCTTCAGGTAAGCCCCTGAGCACCACAGCAGGCGCCATGTGGATGGTGGCGTCGAAAAAGGTCAAGGGCGCGGGCTTGGCGGCTCCGCATTCCAGGACTTGCCGCCAGAGTCTGGTGCACTCCAAGGAAAGGCCAACGACTTCCCGCAACCTGTCAATGTCGAAGCGATTGCCTGAGACTTTCTCCAAAGTGGGTACCATGGCTTTCATCTGGGCCGCGAGGTCCGCAATGTGGTAGTCCTCGACAGCTTTGATGTTCCGGTGAGTGTGTACCCCCAGCAGGGGAACATTCCATTCCCTGGCATAGAAGGCAAACCAGTCCTGGACGTCGCGACATTGATTGGTGTTGTAAACGAGCACATCGGCCTTTGGTATTGATTGCAGACCGTAGGCTTTGGTCAACGGGGTAACACCTTTCAGGTATGCCCCAACGTCCGATGTGAGATACGAGCATATATCCGGGGAATATCCGATCGAATTAGCGACCGGGATATAGTCTGTTGCCATGCGGGTGGCGCCGAGTAATGCGCCGTGGTTTTCCGGGTAATAGACCAGAAAGCCCATCGCATGGAGCAGTTCCGCTGGACCCACCGAGGTGCACCACGCGACCTTCGGTTTCCCTTCCTTTTTTGCTGCGTCCAGCGCGAGGAAGTGGTCGGCCATGAGCTTCTTCATCTGAGCGGCTGCAGCGATGGTCTTCCGGATCTTAGGTTCAGGTTCCGACATGAATGTCTCCGTCTGAGAGTTTTACTCGTGTTGCATACAGTATTAGAATAGAAAAACCTAGTGCAGATGTCAACTTTTGGCATCTGCTTGGCGAGTGCGTTGACAACATACGGTGACAAATCGAAATTGAGACAAACACGTCGCGAACATAGGCCGGTAGGGGCAGACCCGCGTGTCTGCCCTGGGCGCACACACAGGTGCGCCCCTACAGGACCAGAATCATCGAGACAGGGCAGACGCGAACCTGCTGCAGTGAAGGAAAAGATATCATCCATTCTCGAATAAACTGGCCTACGGCCATGCCTGTCCACCCCACCCTTACAGCCCAAATCGCTTCCAACCGGCACGATAGTATTTCACCAGCGCCTGGTCATCCAACCTGTTCGCCTGGATATCAGGTTTGTAAGACATGTCCTTTGGAAACGTGAATAAGGTGGGCAAGGTCTCGTCGGTCAGGAACTTGAGATGAATACTTAGGCGTGAGCGACAGTCCCCTCGGGCTTATAGCCCGCCGTGTGGCCATGACGAAACCCCAGTCTCCGAACGAAGGGACATAAACGTGGTAAGGATACACGTTGAATTGAGCGTTGCCTTCCGGGCCGATAGGAGCTTCGGCCCAGGTTCGGGCCACACACCAGAAGGCCTCCGGAGCATAAAACGGGCTGGTGGCCTGTGTAACGGCGATTCCCTGAGCAGATAGATGTTGCGCGAGAAGCTTATAGAAGCTCTTGGTGTAGAGCCGAGAGAGCGAAAGGTTGTTCGGGTCGGGAAGGTCCAGGAATACTAAATCCCAAGTTTCGCTAGAATGTTCGAGGAACTTTCCCGCATCCTCGATATGAACCCGTACCTTTGGGCTTGAGAGTGCATTGTCCGACAAAGCGGCAAGGAATGGACGCTCTTGAAAGAGCCGGATCATTTCGGCATCCAGGTCTACCAGGTCAATACTTTCGATCTCAGCGTACTTCAGGAGTTCTCGTGCAGCCATGCCGTCCCCTCCCCCCAGAATCAAGGCCCGTTTGGCTCCTGGAGAAGCGGACATGGCCGGATGGACTAAAGCCTCATGATAGCGGTGTTCATCCACAGAGGAGAACTGCAGGTGTCCGTCAATGAACAACCTGATGTCATCATGCCATCTCGTTACAACTATCCTCTGATAGGGTGTCTGACGGGCGAGGATTATGTCGTCTTGATATAGTAGGTTTTCCGTAAAGGAAGTGAAAGTGCCGGACCCTGCCATGCCCCCGGTTAGTATGCAAGCCGACACTATTGCAAAAATTGTGAGCCTCTTTCTCGCGTGCAGCATTGTCCCCATGACCCGGAGCGCAACCGCAGCCACACCTATATTGATGAGCCCGAAAAGGAACGACGTGCGCAACAGCCCCAGATACGGTACCAGCACGATGGGGAAAGCGCATGAGGCGAAGAGGGCCCCAATATAATCAAGAGCTAATACATTGGAAACAGTGAGCCTTAGCGCTTCCTGACTCCGCAGAATCCTGATGAGGAGCGGGACTTCCATCCCGACCAGTGTTCCGCAAACAGTCAGCACCCCTACAAGGACAGGCAGGTATGTGGGAAACGCGGCAAAGGTTATCATGAGAATAGCCGCGGATAGCCCTCCGGACACCCCGATCCCAAGTTGAACGGCAATAAACACGTCAATAAGGTTTTCGTTCACGAAGCGGGTAAGGTAAGAACCAAGGCCCATCGCTGTGAGAAAGACCCCGATGACGATGGAGAATTGAGTGATGGATCCGCCGAGGAGATAACTTGAAAGCGAGGCTGCAATCAGTTCGTACACCAGCCCGCAGACAGCAATAACAAACACCGCTGCAAGAAGGAATATGCCCGGGAAGCGCTCACTCATAACTGATCGACCTTGATCGCAGCGATCTATCCCGCAGCGACTGCGGCGCTACTTGACATGTCATCGCATCGCGGCCTGGATGATGATAGCCAGCGAGATGAAGACCGACCCTACGATGATGGCCAGCGCCACATTCTGGTCTTTCTCGATCTCTTTGCGAATAGAAAAGGGGCTGATTTTAACCATTAATAGAAAGGCCAAGCCGAATACGGCCAAGCCTATCACGGAGTACACAACGGTACTGAGCATGGCCAGCGGTCTCAAATCTAGCAACATCTGATCCATATTCCTCCTCCGATATTAGAAAAATTGCAATCGCTCACCGCGGAGACCGCAGAGAACGCAGAGGATTTTGTTTTCTCTCCATTTCTCTCAGTTGAGATGCGGCGCATTCGGGCCTGGGACAATAAATACGGCGCTGGCCTGACTGTGTACCCCCTTGGTTTACGCGACCGTGTGCGAGCCTTCTTTACTCTCTGCGTTCTCCGCGATCTCCGCGGTGAATGATCACCGGACTTCATGCGGCGGGGGTCATTTACCCCCCCTGTAACCCCCTCCGTGGTGGGACCGACCCCCAATGAAAAATAACCCGCGCCCACCACTTCCCGTCCGGGTGGAACCTTCCCGCAGGCTCACCGGCTTTTCGAATGGCTTGGGCAAAAACCAGCCGTGGAAAGCCGCGCCGTACGCCGCCACGGTGAATCCTGCCAACAGGACTGTTACCACGATTCTTGGAATGATTCTTCTCACGGCTTCTCCCGCAATTAGTCGTCGGTTTCCTCTCCATCACCAGCGACAGCGGACCATCTTCGCGCTTCAAAACTCATTCGGAGAATAGGCTCGATAATCATGACGAGGCCGGACACGATAATGGGGATGATAAAGTACCAGGGCACCGCCATGCCCGCAAATACTGCTATGTCCACCGGCTCATTGCGGGAACGGTCCTTTTCACCGCTACCCCCTTGGCCATGCAATAGCAGACGATACGCCCCGGCCTTGTTCACTTTGAAATACGAACTGAAAGATCTGGAACCCTCACTCCAACTCCCCTCGGAGTCTTGCCCATGATAGTAGGATGCGTCGTTCCCAAACTGGGTGACCACGCGTTCGTCCGCATCCACCAATGCGAAGTCAAGCGCAAGCCAGGAATTGTTCACTGGTGCGCTCCCCCTCAACCGCAGAATACTTGCGTCCCGAGGCACGTCGAATCGGCTGGTCAGATGTTCCTTGGAATACTGCTCTGCGGTGATCCTCTCTTGAAGTATTGGAGGCTTTCGGTTGGTTTGAAGGGCCCACAAGAGCAGCAAACAATTGATCAACAGGAAAACTCCTCCGATGGTCCACATTCCTTTGATCCAGGCAGAGGCCGAATATGGCTGGCAGGAGTAAACCCCTTTCATAGGGGGAAGCCTGACTGTCTTCCCCGCGGCCTTCTCCATCTCCTCATGAGTCACATAGCGGCCGCGAAAGATTTCCACCTCCGAGCCGGTTATTTCCTGGTCAAGATATTCAGGTGGCTTTATCAGATGCGTGTAACGGGTCTTCTCGCCGACCGTGGCCCTCCAGGGGATTGCGCCGTCCACCCACCGGAGCGTCAAGATCCCCTTTTCGTAAACCCTGAAAGTTTCTCCACCGACGTTCACCTTCATCTTGGTGACGGGAATTGGCGGTATGGCAACCCGAACATGGCCTACCCGACTCAAGGTGAAGTGACCACCTTCTTCGGATAGCCACAGGTAACCTGCATCGGGATTGTAAAGGACATATTCCCATGAGACGTACTCGATCTTGCCTTCTGCTTCCGAGTATGAAAGGCGACCCATGACCTCGTAACGCGTCCCTTCAAGCTTAAGAGGCATGCCGATCTTAAGAGTGAATCCTGGCTCTTTGCCGACGTTCTTGCCTAAAACCCGCATCTCGGCTTCGTCCAGGACCAGTCCGGAACCGCACGCATTGCACACCACCATCTTAGTGCTCTCGAGACGAGGGCCTTCGTAAGGCTTTCCGCATGACGGACATCTTATGGCTTGCGCGGTGCGGTTGACTGGAGCCTCTCGATCTTCCGGCCTGACCTGGCTATCTTTCACGTCGAGGATCCCGCCTATAAACGCTCTGACGTTGCCTGTACCGGCATTGTATTCCAGGCCGAAAGAAGAGTGCTCGTCCAGCAGACTGCCGTCCGCGTACGAGTAAGTCTCGCCGATCTCCACTTGGAAAGGGATCTCCCCCTCGCCTCCGAGGCACCGGGCTTCGCCGAGTTCCTCGATCGTCCCTACTTTGTCATTGAGCTTGACCTGCATGCCCGGGGAGAGCTCCGAATACGGCGGTACGGGCGAGGTCAATTCCAGCGGCGTTTCAAGGAAGAGTTCTCCTTCATCTTCGGTCAACCACAGTATGTTCCCAATCCTGCACGATGAACCACTCGTCCCAGGTTCCCTTCTCGTGCGCGTAGGATAGGCGGCCCAACACCCGGAATGAGCGTCCCTTGACAATAAGTAACCAATATCATTCAGACCTTCCACCTAAAACCTTGTATGTAAACTGTATGCAAATCCCACTCCGCGGGGAATCCTTCTTGTTGACCCCACGTTTACAGCTTAGACTACCATCACACAGCGCGTGACGCCCCCGTCACAGGTAATATGCAGGTAATATTATCGTTTTTGACTTGACACCGCGTTCTCAGGAGGAGCATACTGCTCCCATACCCATAAAACGCTAAAGGCCGACCGAAAGATAGCCACTTCCGGCCGGCCGGCGCCGCAAACCTTTGGTGGAAGGAGTGCAGCATGATTAAGTATCCCCCTTAGTGCCGCGTGAAAGCAATTCCTCTTTTCAACTTATCAACATCACTGTTTTTTCAAGGAGGAAGGTTATGAGTTCAGCGTTAGCGAAAGACATATTCGAAAGGGCAATCTCAAGACGACTGCCGGGCGAAAGCCTGCATGCTTACGCACGGCGCTTCAATATCCCCTATTCAACCCTGGTTTACCTGGGTGAAGGGCGGCACCAGCCACGGGCAAAAACACTTGTCGCTCTGGCGCAGCACCTCGACTATGATCCGGGGTGGCTTACGTTTGGGACAATGCCTCGAGACATGCGGGCGTAGTGTCGGCATCATCCCCTGGCCGACATGGAGCGTTGGCCGGGGGACCCCACAGAAAGGACAGCATGAAACACACCAACCAGGCCTCATTCGCGCCTTTCAGCGATTTAACCGTCCCGCGTCCGCACATACCATGAACGCCGGGGCGTGTATTCCTGCCGAGGTTCGTGCCAGGTGGATCGGTTAATCTCAACCCATTTACCGCCAAGGTTAGGGAGTTACAGCGGGAAAGGATGGGCGCCTAAATGTCAAACACACCACGCATTAATTTTTGGTGGGATGATGACCACGGCATCGAAAATGAGGGGTGGTATGCTGAAGAAGAGCGTTTCAACGAGGAATTGGGATGTTATGAATTCCACGACGATTCTATGAAAGCCTGGTTCCCTGTTGATGTGAACAGTTTCACGGGGGCCCAGGGCGCCAAGTTGAGGGTGGCGCTTCGGAAGGCATTTCCCGAGCATGATATCAACTGGGAGGATGAATGAAAACAAAACTGACAACGGTGGGCTTGGTGCTAATCCTGGCAATGGCCGGGATTGCTTATGGCGCCGGACCAGTCTTTCAGGTAACCGAAAATGCTATCAGTACGCCAGGACCGTGAAACATTGGAAGTGTTGATTGATACGGCAAAGGGGCGGGACTTCGAAGTACTCGTAAAGCACATTCTTGATAATGAGAGGGAGCCGGCCGAATATAAAGGCACTGGTTCTTTCGGAATGATGGCAAAAAAACTATTAGCCCTCCACGAAGAAGAAACAGGGCATATTTGGGTTATCGATGAGGGCGAAGAGATGGAGATTATTTCAGGCTCCTATAACGATCCTATTGTTCAGGTGAGGAGATACGGCGACGAAGATGACCCCTGGACACCATGGATGCAGACGAAATACCTCAAACCAATAAAACCCGAAGAGACGCACGTTGCAACTATGGCAGCAAACCAAGCGGCAATTGACCAGGCGAAGGCTACTGGAACGATGATCCCGGTTGAAGTAAAGATTCATTCTCTCATGACATTAAGGAAGGAACAGTTAGAACTGTTGCTATCTTTGGCGGACGGTGAGGACTATGAAAATTTATTGAAGTATCTTGGGAAGCATGCCTGGGAACCTACGTTGAAATATGAAGGTTATGGACCATTTGGCAGTGCGGCGAAAGTTTTAGTGGATGCCCAACAGGTCAGAATGGGAATCCCTTCTGTTGAGTTGACTATTATTGAAGGCTCGCTGAAAGATAGACTTGTGCGGGTTATGTGGGGTTATGGTCCTGGGGTGATGCTCTGGATTGAATCAAAGAACCTGCGGCCGGTCACCGATCCGCAGAGTTCAAAGAGTCGGGACAATGCCAGAAAAGCGGCGGAACAGAAAGCGAAGACGATGATTCCAGGAGGTTTAAAATGAGCAATTTGGGAGGATTCAGCCTTTCCCGCATTCTCGGAATCACCACCCTGAAGTCCCGGATCTCCCGACATGTCGGGATTCCAATGACCGAGAGCGGGAGGCAAAGAAAGATTGGCAGGACCATGTTGGAATTGTTGTTCGGGAAACGCAAGCCAGTTAAGGAATTCAAGCCCGACGAATACTGAATTCTGGGCAAAAAAATAGCCTGCAAGGGCCGCTGAAAGCCTGCAAGCTAATCAACAACACATCAGGAGAACAAAGGAGAAAACCTGATGCGCGCTGAAAACTGAAAATCACATTACCAAAGCCCTAGCATCATCACACCATCCACCGAGGCAAATCAAAATCGATCAGCCCATGCTCCTGAGCCCGTTGTATGGGGTTCTGGACATGGGAGTATTGAATGCAAAATACGGGTCATTGGCCGCTTTCTCTGCACGAACCGCATCAGCAGCTTCCTTGCTGCGCCGCAATTCAGCCGCAAGCTTGATAATTCTGTCTTGCTTCGCAACAGTCTCCTCGCCGCTCTCCTCATCAGAGATTGCAGCCGCGAGCTGGCCTACTAGGCCGGCAAGGCTTTTCACATCAGCATTGAGCTTTACCACAATGGCCTGTAGCCGGTCCATATTGGTGATCATTTCGGTTTCAGTCATGACTAATTACTCTCCTATCAATTTAGTGTGCACACTGCCCAAATTACACTTGGGCATACAGATATTACATGAATTGTGAGATCCAATCAACATTTAGTATTTACTATTCCCTGGCATCCGCGGCCCGACACGACCGGCAATGCGAGAATGTATTTGAGCTGCCTCGTCCTCCAGTGATATTTCGCTATCGCCATGATAGTCGAAACTGCCCTCTAATGTTTCAATCAACGATGCGGTGCTGTGGTCCTGATCTTCAATTACCTTCAAATGGAGAAAAGGTGGACTACACATCAATAATAACTCCTAATCGTCGCCTTCATTGATACCATCACCCTCGTTTTCTGCAATTTCAGGCTCAGAATCAAGTATATTTTCATATTGCTCGCGCCGTTCGGATATCGTTTGAGGGCCATCGAGGGGTGAGAATAACTCACCATCAACCATCGCAGCCTCGTGTTTTGCCCATTTATCGCTAAGTGATGTCATGCTATTATTCTCCTTGCATATCAATTTCATGTGGAAATAAATTGTATCGGTTGTGCGCGCTGGTAGACTCTGGAGCAGGTTTGTCGCTGCCATCATCCAGGAGTGCAGGATCGTAGTTCATATATTTCCACAGTGCGTACGAGATTAACCCCGCGGCACTCCCACCCGTCAATGCCCGGTCGCCACCAGCGGCCTTTCCAGCGGAAGCCTTTTTCATCGCGGCCCTCCACAGTCCTCTGTTTATTCGGATTCGGACATCAGCCCTGTCAAACGGATCACCCTTGAACTTGGGGCGAACAGTAGGACCCCCTCTCTCAAGAGGAACCACGGAAATAGCAGGAACCGGTGAAATAGTTGGAACGTGTGCTCCAGGTTCCCGCGTAGCAACTGTTTTCGCCGCTGGAGTAAGTAGAACAGTAGGTTGATGGCCCCCAGGCCAGCCAAGTTTCGTGAACAACGCCTCCAACCTCGAGACATTCCACGTGGCCTCATCCTCATTCGCGTAAAACCGCCGCCGGTTCAACTCTTGAGCCAATGCCTTGAGATCGCGAGACTCGCCAACTTCAGCAGCAACCCTAAGAATGAAAGCGTGGACGTGCTCCTCTTGAGTGCGAGCCCGCTTGGTTCTGATAATCATCGGATCTGACATTGATTTCTCTCTTTATCTCGTGAACTTTTCATCATAGCCGACGTAAGACCACAAAAGCCGCTCTAGGAGCGAGTTTAATGAGCCTCCGGTTTTTACTTTCTCGCCAGCACTCCTCGCCTTGGTCAGTGCGGCATCGAGTAACCGCCGATTGAGCCTCACGCCAGTGCTTTTCCGTTCGCCGGGGAATCGTGGCCTATATGAAGGTTCAGACCGGTCTGTAGACTCGGGCTCGAAAGTCACATTCCTCATGACCATTTCTTTCCCCCCAGCTCGCCACCACTCAACAATTTCCTGTAAAACAGGATCGGGTGGCTGCAATTCCTGCACATCAATATGGGTAGCTGTTTGTGTTGCGCGCACGCAGTTACATGGCTCTGGCGCAGGGGTAGGTGGTGATTCAGCCAGTGAAGGTGATAATGTGGGGGGGATGATGTCCGTAGGCACAGGACCTTCCAGTAAATGATACCTGCCACAAAATTGCTTTATGTTTTGCCCGCCAGCTCCCCAAACTTTACCCTCGGGTGTTGTGAGCCCTCGCGCATTCAACTCTCTGGATATCTTCGCCCACTTGCGCCAGAGCTTTGGCTTCTGGGCAATCTGGGGAATCACCTCACAAAGAATGGCCGCCTGTTTTACCTGCTCATCCTTGGATGGTTTCACTGACTTCTCCGCCTGTTTCTTCATGATGATTTTCTCCTGTTTCTGTTCCGATTCCCTCGCGTCCATAATCCAGACCAAACCGACCACACAGTTGCGCCAGGTTATGTGGGGTCCATCGAGGCGCACGTACCCGGGAGAATCCCTCGGGTATTCAACTCAGCCGCGAGCCGTTTACCACGCAGCCCGGTTGATTCAGCCAATTCAACAACCGCAGCCATCGTTATTTTGCTCTGAAGACTGGCAATTTTGTTACTATCATTCGTCGCCATGTCTCCCCCGTTTCCCAGTTTTACCCTTCAATATTTTCATCAACTTATCCCTGCCCACCTGGATACGACGCACCGCGGCAATCGCAGCAATATTGCTGATGTCATTCTCAGTGAGGGCAGAAGGATCGTCATCGAGGTCAAGATCCTCAAGGTCAGAATCCATGAGGTCATCTTCGTCCACTATATGGCTCAATCCTTTGAAATCATCGTAATCGTAGTGACTCATCATTCACCCCCAGCCTCATCAAATAACCGTTCCCGTGCCGCTTCGACCTCAATCAGGTCCATGAGCATCGCAACCCGGTCGTAACCCTGTTGGCTCAATGTGGTAACCAGTTCATTCATCTCATCAAGTTCAGCCAGCTCCCTGGCATCTTCTTCTTTGTCGATTAATCCCAATGTATCCTCCTTTTGCCGCCAGATGCTTTCACGCGGCCCTCCTAATTACAGACTGAACCTGCCCGAAGCTCCAAGCCCCGCCCTTCTTGGCAGCGTAGCCTCTTTTATTCAATTCTGTAGCGATGGCTATTAGTGTGAAGCCCTTTGCCCGCATACCTTTCACCAACCGAAGCGCCCGTTGCTCCTCCGGCGCCTCAATAAGAGTCTTGCCATCATCTCCCAAGTTCCAGCCGTAAGGAACCTCACCGATCCTTTTGCCCTCAGCCTTACGAGCACGACGACCCTCATTGCAACGCTCATTAATGAGATTCCGTTCCATCTCGGCTGCCGCGGCAAGAACGGTGAGCATAAACTTGCCAGTAGGTGTGGACGTATCAACAGTGGCGCCGTCCAAGTTCAATATGTGCAAACTCACGCCCTTCTTGTCCCAAGCCTCCACATTAATGAGACAGTCACTCGCGCTTCTGAACCCCCTGTCCAACTTGCAGATAACAACCGCATCAGCCTCACCACCCATCAGCATATCAACCACCTGGCCACCCGCAGGACGATCCGCCAAGGGCTTGCCACCGCTCACCGCGGCATCAATGATACGCCAACGAGGTCAAGACCCTTCATGGCAGCATAAGCCCGAATTTGATCTTAAGAGACTTGAGCGAAGTCCCGTCCACCTGCTCTGCGCTTGATACCCGGCAATATCCAATCGCCTTCAATGCACTTATGTTTTTCATTTTCGTCTCTCCCTTTCTCCATTGATGATGTGAATCCCCTTTTATCTGTCACCCCCAGAATACAAAATCCAGCAAAAACGTGCAAGCCTTTTGTGTTCCAATTTGCCTCGCAATGATGACAAAAGAGCGATTATGCCCGGATTAACCAGAAACGTGAAATATAGATTGTTGCAAATGGCAATCATAGATGCGCGCTCGGTAAACGTGGTTGGAAGGAGAAAATCAGTGAAATTGGCGACAGGTGGGGGGGTGTGAGATAACTGGCTCCCAGAGCCGATATTTTGCAACTATTTTCTCAGCGAGCCTCGACCTTATAGCGAATCCCGACTTGCTTGGGGCTAAGCACTCGATATGATTCCTTTTTTCCAAGGGCTTTCAGGGTTAGGCTAGCCTGGTTATCTCAATCCCCCGAACCTTAGCCAGTCTGCGCGCCTTTCCCCTCACATATTTTTATACCTCTTGTAAGTGATATAAATCGGAACGGGAAAAGAGGACGGAGGAATCGTGCTACCGGATTCGTCCGCCCAGGATGACCGCGTACAATCGCCCAGAACGAATCGCCCTTGTCATATATCGCCTTGCCCGAGAAATCGTCTCTACGTGGTGTACGCGAAGCCGGGCCTAGGGCGCTAATTTAACCCCCAATCAAGTGCGCAACGTTGCGCACTTGACCAGATTAATCGTTCGGTTCTGCCTGGAGTAACCCGTTGCCCATGTATTTATCCAACCAGTTACGTGGGCGAGCCCTCGTCCTGAGATGATTGACCAGTGGCGAGGGGTTGGCCTGGGGATCCGGATCCTTATCATCCTCGGGCGCCTGATCCGTTCCGGAATCTCGCTCCTGTTTGAGTGAGATTGCCGCCAAGAGTCGGGAATCTATCCGTGGCATTGTTATACCCTCGCCTCGGGCCGTATGGCAGGACCAGCGTGAAGTGTGGGACGCGTCACTAGCACCTGCTCATCCAGGACCGCGCCACTGATGACCTGAGCAATCAGCCGCCCATACCGATCCTTCTTCAGTTTGTCTTTGAACGCCAGCGTAGCGAGCCATAACCCCTCTTGAGCACATCCAGATGATACGGATGGGACCGCTTCCACCACCCCACCAATATGCAACCTTGCCGTGAGATTCGACGACAACGGTCCCGCGAAGGAGGACTGCCGTTGATGGTGATAACCGCCCCCGCGTACCCATAGGCTCCTTTTTTTTTTTTTTTTTTTTTTTTTTTTTTTTTTTTTTTTTTTTTTTTTTTTTTTTTTTTTTTAAAAAAAAAAAAAAAAAAAAAAAAAAAAAAAAAAAAAAAAAAAAAAAAAAAAAAAAAAAAAAAAAAAAAAAAAAAAAAAAAAAAAAAAAAAAAAAAAAAAAAAAAAAAAAAAAAAAAAAAAAAAAAAAAAAAAAAAAAAAAAAAAAAAAAAAAAAAAAAAAAAAAAAAAAAAAAAAAAAAAAAAAAAAAAAAAAAAAAAAAAAAAAAAAAAAAAAAAAAAAAAAAAAAAAAAAAAAAAAAAAAAAAAAAAAAAAAAAAAAAAAAAAAAAAAAAAAAAAAAAAAAAAAAAAAAAAAAAAAAAAAAAAAAAAAAAAAAAAAAAAAAAAAAAAAAAAAAAAAAAAAAAAAAAAAAAAAAAAAAAAAAAAAAAAAAAAAAAAAAAAAAAAAAAAAAAAAAAAAAAAAAAAAAAAAAAAAAAAAAAAAAAAAAAAAAAAAAAAAAAAAAAAAAAAAAAAAAAAAAAAAAAAAAAAAAAAAAAAAAAAAAAAAAAAAAAAAAAAAAAAAAAAAAAAAAAAAAAAAAAAAAAAAAAAAAAAAGAAATACAGGCATTTGACCGCTTGGGTGCTTGCTCATTGCGATTTGTAACCACTCACCAGATAAAAAAAATACAACCTATAGGAAAGTAGAAGAGTTTGGTCCAGAATGGTCAAAGAATTTTCCGTTTTCTTTTTCTCGAAAAGATCTCAACACCCTCCCTTAGAGAGAGAAATAGTAGTGGATACTTGGTTACAATTCTATTAAAGCTAAATAGTCCTATAAAGTGCTTATCTCGCGTCTCCACTCTGTCTCCACTCGGTTACAAATCACTGAGGACAAATACCCCATTCTAGGACCTCAACAGACTCCCATAAAGCATCCCATCTTTCGAAATATTCTTCAGTGAATTTCCATACTTCGCCATCTTCGGGAGCGGGGTCTCCCTCATATATAACCTGCTGGACAAGCCGCGAAAAAGTGGATTATGTGGGGACTCTCCAGGAAAGTGCACCATCCGTCGGCATGTTCTCTACAATGTTCGCAACCATCGCGCCAATCTGTAGTGGCTGGAGTTTCTGGGCTTCCTGAAAGGGATTCAATTGCGGATTTTTTGATGGAAATCATCCGGATTGAGTTCCCTTTTATTCGAACCACACTTGTCATAGCGTCTTCCTTTGGCGATATTCAACCATCCTTTTGTACGCCAGGCCCCTAAGACGGCCTCATAGTTATGGCCATATCGCTCCAAGACTTCGCTGAGTTTGGTTTTTATGAAGTCTAGATGGACTCATACGCCTCATCTGGCCAAACCCCGGACCATTCTTTAGGGGGCCTATCTTTGTCGTGGCGGCCAAAAAATTTGGAGTCATGGCTAATGGCCCATCCGTAGACATCTTGGAGTGATCGTCGTGCGGTATCCGTTTCGGCAAGGTCCCACTCAATATCCTTCCATAGAGTTTTGAATGGATCTTTGAATTCCCAGGGAAGATGCCGGCCTCGCACGCAAGTTTCCCTGCCAGGTGCTAATAAGTGCCGCGTTGTCGGCCATGCGTGCGAGGGGTCCTGTAACTACCGTTGGATAGCTGGATGCAATCGTGGCAAGTTCGGCCTGGAATTCCGGCCAACGGTCAGCTGTTGTCGATCCACCATTTGACGAACAGGGGACCAGCGTGGCCGAAATTATGAAACACTCCGGCATTAATCTGGTTTACCAGGGCAGAGAGTTTCTTTATCGTTGCCATCGAATGGGGAGTCACGAAGTTCAAGGACTCTGGTGTCTTTTCCGTGTTTTTTCTGATTTCCTATGGCATTTAGTGGGGCTTCGCGAGAGGAGATCAGTGCGTTTTGCGAGTGGCCCGTTTTTCGTAATCCGGCTTTTTGCTACCCCTGCCCCTTCCTGTACCGCCTTGGATTTGATAGATCAAATAGTCGGTGGTTCGTGGGTCTCTGATCTTGCTCGTGTCGTCCATTATCAACGGCATGGAGTTGGTGATTGCTGCGCGCCGCTCAATATATACTCCGGTGTTATTCCATCCCGTGATAAAGCTGTCCTCTTCGGATTCATTGGGATTGCCCCAGAGTGAGGCTGCCCCGCCTGTGCGGTGGTTTTGCCGAGAGATGTGTCGCCATGATAGTCAGTCGCGGGGGTTCGGTTTGCCCATCGCCTTTACGATCACCGCAGCGACAGATGTGTAGAGTGCTACAAGGGCCTTGGGGTGGGGTTCAAATAGCTTGATTACCTTCTGCCACTCTTCAAAGGATCCCTTCCTGTACATTGATGCGGCAATTTGCCTCGTCGCCATCGTCGGCTCCAATGAATTTGACGACCTCATTACTGGACGAGATGGTCTCTGTCCCCCAAAGAAAAAAGTGTGGCCCTTTTCAACGGCCTGCCACCCAAAAGAATTAGTGATCTTTTCTTGGATCATAGCCCCCCGCGGATCTGGGTATTTTCTTGGATGTAGTGATGGATGTAGTTGGCCAACATGCCGGCATTAGCAGAAGAACCAACCGGCAGGCCAACCTCCACCAGGTCGTGGATTAAGTTTAAAATTAACCGCGGTCTTTAAGGGAACCCATCGCCGTTGAAGAAGTGTCGCCCTCATACCAAGCCACCTCGATCACTGGGACCCCGGCGCTGAGGGTTTACTGCCGTTTTGGTGACAAAGATTATGCGCTCCGCCACCTCTTTATATTCCAACCCGTTTGGGCCATTCGCTGCTAGCTGTGTTTTTCCTTGAAGGAATGTGTATGTCTTTGGTGCGGTGTGAAGTGCAATATCTGTGGGGGAATCTTTCTCTTCTTTGACGAGTAACTCTGACGTTTTAACACGGGGGGCCTCGCCCTTGTACCTAATCCCATCTTGCGTTTTCGCAATGCCTTCTCTACATCAGAGATAAGTGTTCTGGTTGCGTAGTATGACCTTGACGGCAACCCACAGCTCGGGGTCTTCTTCTTTAACGTATTCGAATGTCGCTATCATCTCCGGCTTCATAACCATTGATGGGTTATTCTTGGCTTGCTCAATCACTTCGTGGCATTTAGCCCGAGCCTTTTCTAGCGTGTCAGGTGGTGGGACAATATTGGCTACTTCGCCAGGATCGTATTCAGGATCGGTCCAGTTGGGGTGCTTTTTCTTGTGAGTGTTGACCGCGGACTTGATTTTATTCCGGGCTCGTTTCTCTTCTCGTGGATGCAAAAACAAAATTAGCCGCGGCATCCATCACGAGATTGGTGATCTCTTTAGAAGCAAGCCCCCGTGCAAGCCTGCTGCACGCGTTACTTGTAAACCTCAACATCCCGCTTGCCATCAGGTACACCATTCAGGACTTCGGCAAAGTTCCGGCGCTCGCTTTTAGTGTCTGCACTTATTCTCGCCGGTGGACTTTTAATTTTATCCAGTAGCCACGGGGGGGCCTCGGCAATCTCCACGTCATCAGGATGGCTACTTAGTTCCCAGACGTATGAGTCGCCAGTGTCAGGGTGGATGGATGGTTCAACGATGATATAGCCACCATTCGCCTTAATATCCAAATTTGTGCCAATAACCCCAGAGCTGCTACCGAAGCTCATTCCAGGATGGAATTGTTAAATAGGTAGTGGAGTCCCCCGCCCCCCGTTAATTGCACGACAGTGTTCGGCAAGGGGCCGTATTTAGCGACTAGGTCGTCCCGGCTCTTCTTGGCCGATTTCGTCATCGACATCGAAGACAAAAAAACCCGATTTCGCGCCTGTAGCCACTCCGATGTTCATGTCTGGCCACTTGCTCAGCCAAAAAAGTGCCTTGGTAAGGTCGTCGGTTGCGTCCAGGAAGCCATTTTTCGTTAGGGGGTTTTTCCCCTTTTTGATCATTTGGGAAATTTTTTTTTTTTTTTTTTTTTTTTTTTTTTTTTTTTTTTTTTTTTTTTTTTTTTTTTTTTTTAAAAAAAAAAAAAATTTTACAGGTGCCATCCACGGGCTATATATTCCCGGAGAGCCTTTCCTGTTAATTTATCCCTTTGTCTGGTGTTCTTTTTGGGCGATTTCTGGCTGCCAATGACGGCGCCTTAGGCGCTCTGCCGCGAGCCAACGTTTCGCGTCACTGGGGTATTCGTCCCCTCGTTTTGAAGCAAGGATGTCCCAAGTATGTGCTTGAACTGATTCTTTCCATTGCCTTCGCCATCACAAGTGAGTTGCTTTGACGATCTTCTTGCCGTTTTTGCCGGTTCCCCAGCCACTTTAGCATGCAGCTCACCTTTGCCGCAGTCTGGACAGAGGGGAGTTCCATCAGTTTTGATAAAGATCGGGATATTCCTGCTTGTGGAATTCTAAAACGTCAAGGAGTTCTGAAAGCTCGTCCTCCGTCTGCTTCCACGTGAGGATTCGGATCTAATTTTTTTTTTTTTTAAAAAAAAAAAAAAAAAAAAAAAAAAAAAAAAAAAAAAAAAAAAAAAAAAAAAAAAAAAAAAAAAAAAAAAAAAAAAAAAAAAAAAAAAAAAAAAAAAAAAAAAAAAAAAAAAAAAAAAAAAAAAAAAAAAAAAAAAAAAAAAAAAAAAAAAAAAAAAAAAAAAAAAAAAAAAAAAAAAAAAAAAAAAAAAAAAAAAAAAAAAAAAAAAAAAAAAAAAAAAAAAAAAAAAAAAAAAAAAAAAAAAAAAAAAAAAAAAAAAAAAAAAAAAAAAAAAAAAAAAAAAAAAAAAAAAAAAAAAAAAAAAAAAAAAAAAAAAAAAAAAAAAAAAAAAAAAAAAAAAAAAAAAAAAAAAAAAAAAAAAAAAAAAAAAAAAAAAAAAAAAAAAAAAAAAAAAAAAAAAAAAAAAAAAAAAAAAAAAAAAAAAAAAAAAAAAAAAAAAAAAAAAAAAAAAAAAAAAAAAAAAAAAAAAAAAAAAAAAAAAAAAAAAAAAAAAAAAAAAAAAAAAAAAAAAAAAAAAAAAAAAAAAAAAAAAAAAAAAAAAAAAAAAAAAAAAAAAAAAAAAAAAAAAAAAAAAAAAAAAAAAAAAAAAAAAAAAAAAAAAAAAAAAAAAAAAAAAAAAAAAAAAAAAAAAAAAAAAAAAAAAAAAAAAAAAAAAAAAAAAAAAAAAAAAAAAAAAAAAAAAAAAAAAAAAAAAAAAAAAAAAAAAAAAAAAAAAAAAAAAAAAAAAAAAAAAAAAAAAAAAAAAAAAAAAAAAAAAAAAAAAAAAAAAAAAAAAAAAAAAAAAAAAAAAAAAAAAAAAAAAAAAAAAAAAAAAAAAAAAAAAAAAAAAAAAAAAAAAAAAAAAAAAAAAAAAAAAAAAAAAAAAAAAAAAAAAAAAAAAAAAAAAAAAAAAAAAAAAAAAAAAAAAAAAAAAAAAAAAAAAAAAAAAAAAAAAAAAAAAAAAAAAAAAAAAAAAAAAAAAAAAAAAAAAAAAAAAAAAAAAAAAAAAAAAAAAAAAAAAAAAAAAAAAAAAAAAAAAAAAAAAAAAAAAAACATCAATAGCGGTCTGCGCCACGAGACGGTCGTATGTCTCGTGTTTCAAATGTAGACCGATATATTCCCCCTGTGTCCTGTCGGTGACGTTAGGCCCATTGTCCGTTCTCCTTTTGTGTTTTTTGTGTTGCTGTATTTTTCATTGGCCCATTGGTCGCCAATATATCGCCACGGGTAATAATGTCAAATTATCTTTTAACTAATCCAGCAGCGACTTATGTGAGACGTGAGGAGCGTTTTTGGATGTGACATAAGCTACATTTTGGTAGGTTTAACGACATTTTCGACCAATTTATCCCATGTTGCTCCCTCTGTAAAAAAAAAATATACCGTTTCTCGGGGCACAATTGGCACCAATCAGGCATCAGCAGCGGGTGAAGTGTTAATGCGTGCTTATGTCAGTAACGACATAATAGGAGATACATGAGAGCGCGCATTGGCTCTTCGGGGTTGCTCGTTAACTACAAAAGAGCCGTTAATAATTACAGCCAGGAGGAGAACTTTAAACTAATCAGATTGACTAAATTAATCAGATTGATTAGTGTGAGGTTCATGAAGTTCCCGAAAGAAAAATTTAAACCCCACTACGATCTAGCGAACAGTGCAGGCAGTGGTGGCTGATCCGAAGTAGTCGACCCTTCACAGTAACCGCACTGAGGGGAGGACTTGCTTTAGGTTTGAAAGAGAAGGAAATGCGGGACGTAATCCTGGCCCTCTCTCGTCGTGATTTCTACAAATCAATGCCCGCCGTGCTAGATCCTGGCATTTTGGCAGGACGTGTACCACGGCGAGACGTTGGGCGGAACCGCCGTCTATATCAAGATTGTCCACTACACCGATGGCAGACCTCCTGTCATCCAATTCAAGGCGAAATGAGGTGAGACCATGAAATGCCCATCCTGTGGTTATCCTGAGATGGTGACAAAGATCTGTGACGAAATTTTGTCGTATGGCGGCAAAACGGTTACCTTGCACGATATGAAGGGCGATTTTTGTCCAAAATGTGACGAGGGTGTATGGGACGCAGCCAGTTATCGCCGATATACAGAAGAGCAATCGGCACTATTAGACAGTGTAGGCGGTGAAATCCGCACCATTCGCAAACGTTTAGGTATGACCCAAAGGGTCATTGCAGAAACTCTTAGTGTTGGAAAAATGGCGTTTTCTCGTTATGAACGAGGTCAATCCAGGCCGGCACAGCCTTTAGTTACACTTCTCAGAATGATAGATCGCCATCCCGAGTTGGTGGCCGAAATACAAAAGCCCGTGACTGCTGGACAGGTTATAACAAGGACCGTCTGTTCAGCGACAAAACAGCCCCGAAAGAAGCACTTTGGTAGTGGGCGCGTCAAAATCTCCTCACGGAAAAAAAACGCTAACAATAGCCGCTCCCAATCCCCTTCCGCCACCACTCGAATCAAAACGAAGCATGAGCCAATTTGAGCGACGCATGAGCCTCACGCCGGTTACCCCCCGTGGTATAGTCGGTTGAGGGGTCAACCTTTAAGCTGAGGGGTAAGCTGTCGAGAGCTGCCTGGCGCGAGGGGGTGCGCTGGTCTAAACAATCCGCTCAATGTGGGGGAGTGTCAAAAAGTGTGCTTTAACCTTTTGATTTGAGCTTTGAGCCGGGCAATCTCGGCGTCTTTTTCTTTCATCATGTCTTCAAGGTCCTGCTTCGACCATGCCGGGCTTGGCTCTTTCGTAGGCCGAGTCCATCATTTTCAGTTTGATCGTGATTCTTTCACGTTCAGAAATAGCCCAACCGTTTCAAGACTTCGTTAGCCTTGATGCTCGTGACTTCGGTCCCCTTCCTCCAAGTGTAAAGCGTGCTCTTGTGGGTGCCAGCACGGGCGGCGAAAGGTCATCCATGTTTTCGTCTCGCCGTTTTTTCGTCATGATTTCAGTAAATAAGTATCTTGCCGTCCATTTCTTTAGACCCTTGTGTTTTTTTCTTGACAGACAGTCTATAGCTAGTAGACTATAGACGTATTCCTTTAGATTCTATAACACGAAGCTGATATCTCAAGGCAAGAAAAACGGAGGTTAATTAATGCTTATTTTTGAGAACGGTTGAAGCAATTCATGGCGCCGGGTGAATCGCGGTCTTCCTTCGCGAGGAAGATCCAAATTGCCCCCCAAAGTTTATTGGATCTTGAACGTGGGGCAACTCTCCGGTGGGAAACAGCCACGCGGGTTGCGGGAATCCTTGGGGTGACGGCTGGCTGGTTGATTGATGGGACGGGGGCCAAGACAGTCGAAGAGGCCCAGGCTGTTGAGGATTTTCTTCAGGAGCGACGGAATAACGCCTCGAAATAACGACTGAAAGATAAATTACTTTGCAAATTTCCCCAAAGCATGCGCATAGCTCTCCGCAAAAAGTCCTGGCGGGAGGGCTATGGATTATGCCGACTCTTGGGGAAGGTTTACAAGAATCGCGGGAATCGCTGGTTTATTCGGCTTCCTGACGGGGTGCAAATCTGGTGCGATAAACAGCACATGACCTTTCACAGCCGCGAACATGCACAATACACCCTCGTCGCCATTCAGAGTGAAATCAAATCCGGGACATTCGATCCATCCTTTTGGGCCAAGAGAAAGAAAAGCCTTCACAGGTTCGAGGTTTATGCTCTTGAGTGGCTGCAACAATACGAACGCAGACTTCAAAGGGGGGAGCTGTCCCCGATATACATGCAAGGAGTGAAAAGGTATGTGAATAACCATTACATCCCAGCCTTTGGCGAAATGAACATGATGGACATCAAGGGACGTCACCTTGTCGACTTCCATCTCAGCCTCGAAAAGTCACCCCCAACAATTAAAACCATTATGGTGATCCTGAAAAAGCTGTTTCGGGATGCCGTGGATCAGGAAGTCATCCAAGTTTTACCGAAATTCCCTAAGCTGGGGGTTGTCCCGGAGCCACCGAGCGTCTGGGCGGATGAAGCGCAGCAAGACGAGATACTCCAGCACCTAGACCCGAACACCTATTTTTTCATCTACTTCTTGGTAACCCATGGATGCCGTCCTGGAGAGGCAAGGGCATTGCAACGTGCGGATATTGATCTCAAACGGGGCACAGTGACGATTCAGCGCGCTTTTAGTGGGGAACTGTTGAGACCCTTCACGAAGTCAAAAAGGGTCAGGGTTATTCCTTTGGATGAATCTTGGAAGGAACTTTACCTTCAGCAACCAGTCAATATCGACCCCCAAGCGTTCGTGTTCACTCGGAACGGGAAGCCCTTTTCATCGACATGGGCAGGAAAACAATGGCGGAAAGCGAGGGCAAAAGCGGGTTATCCTAACATCAATCTCTATCAAGGAACCCGTCACAGTTTCGCATCCCAGGCCGTCAACAGGGGAGTGGATCTATATTCAGTCTCCAAATTCTTGGGGCACTGCGACCTCAAAAGCACCGAACGATACGCCCACGTTAACACCAGCGGGCTCAAAAAGGTCCAACGGCAAGCGACCGTCACACCCTTGAAAAAGTCAAAAACATGACTCCATTCTGAAAAGGGCTGTATGCAACTTGTATGCAATGCCAAAATGAGTTTTGTAAGTTACTGAAACAACAGCTATAATTAACAAGGCCCAACAACCCGGAATGAGCGTCCCTTGAGTTTACCTGTTCCACCGACGCGAAAGCGGGACGATGGCGGAAGGTCCATGGATTTCCGGCCCACACGCAGCGCTGATTCCTTGTCCCAATAGGTCGCTGTCTTGCAATGACGGCAGACACTCATCAATACGCCGGGATTTGTAATAACGTTTCCCGCGCCGCATGACGGGCATTGGAATTGTCGTTCCATAGCACAAACCTTAGATGGGCAGGATCAAAGGGCCCAAATCCGGAAAGTGGGGCGGGGTGTCCAGCAGTCTGACATCCAGGCACATGATAGGCATGGTGCCGCGTATTGACGCTTTTGTCCCGCTGAAGCAGGACACACGTCTGTCCTGCCCCGGTCATCTCGGTCCTGTAGGGACCAATGAAAGTAGCCTGACGATTCATCGCCAGTGAACCACCAAACATAGAAATCAAGTCCCGTAGGGATGACCGAACACCAGGTTGAATGGGCTGAAATCAGCACTCGTCCCTAATGGGACGAATAGATCTTGATTATCGCCCCATAGCCAGGCAATGAATTACCTGGCTACTTTCAAACGCCCCTCCGGGGCTCCCTAGCGGAGCAAAATAAACAACCCATCGTGCAGACACTTGCCCCGCGAAATCTGTTAGAGAAAGGTCCCTACTTCCGTCCCTCAAGCTCTTCGGCTCGGCGAGCCGCGGCCTGAACCGCATCCATGAGGATTCCCCTCAAGCCTCCCTGCTCCATGATCTGCAATCCGGCAATGGTCGTCCCTCCGGGAGAGGTAATCCGGTCTTTGAGTTCGCTGAAAGCTTCGTTTCCGGAAAGGGCCATGATCGCGGCCCCCATAAAGGTCTGACCCGCGAGGGCTCGAGCAGTGGGTCTGTCCAATCCCATGAGCACGGCCCCATCTGTCAGGGCCTCCATGATGGGAAAAAGATAGCCCGGTCCACTCCCTGAAAGGGCGGTGACAACATTCATCATTTTTTCTTCCACGGTCACTGCTAGGCCGATGGCGGAAAAGATCTCCAGGGCCTTCTCCAGATCGCCGTCATCCGCGCTGCCTGCTTTGCATAGAGCTGTAGCGCTGGCACCGACCATGGCCGCGGCATTGGGCATGGCCCGGATTATCCTGGCCGGGAAGTTGAGGAGCGAAAGAATGAAGCCGGTCGAAATACCCGCAGCCACAGAGATGACCACCAGCGTGTCGTGTACCTTGTCGGCTATAGAAAGGATAACATCTTCGATGATCTGAGGTTTGACCGCCAAAATGAGGATTTCGGTGTCAGATTCTATGGCTTCTCCGATTTCACCGACCGATTGAACATTTAACTCTTGTTGTAGAGCGAGTGCCTTTGCCGGATCGATGTCGAAGATCGAGATCATCTCAGGCATTGCCTTTCCCGATGCCAGCAATCCCTTGACAAGGGCTGACCCAATGTTTCCTGCGCCGATAACGCTTATCTTCATGAACTTCGACTCCTATGCCAGTATGTGTTCCGCGGACACTTCCAATACTTCAAATAGTCACAGCCGATGACTTTCCTGCCGGAATGTGGTAAACCAATATTAACATGGAAAAACTGACACGGCACACGAAATTCTTCGCAGAATCGTATGCATTCAGTTTCCAGGGGGCAAGCATCCTTACACCTATGGCGCAGGCTTTCCAGCCTGCCATAAACCAGGCTGAGGAACAGGCAGGCTGGAAAGTTTGCGCCCCGTAACTGAATGCTCACACGGAATTACTCAAGAAACTCCTGGAGGGAAACATCATGTCGGATATCTTGACGGTTGATGCTCGAGGGCTGGCATGCCCTCAACCAGTGCTTGAGACCAAAAAGGTTTTGGATGAGACAGGCTTAAGCGTCCTCAGAGTTCTCGTCCAGGGATACACTTCACGAGAAAACGTGAGCAGATTTGCCCGCAATCGTGGATGTGAGGTGGAGGTGCAAGAACAGGGCAAGGACGAATTCGAGATCACTTTGAGACGCGCGGGGAGTGAGATCGCCCACGACGAACAGGAGGATCTTTTGCCCTGCCCCGTTCCTGAACAATCCCAGAACGGCAAGAATGTGGTTTATATCGGCAACAACTGCATGGGCAGAGGAGACGACGAGCTGGGACAGAAACTTATGCGAGGATTCCTTCGCACATGGATTGACGTCAGTCCGCGGCCTTGGCGCATGATTTTCATTAATTCCGGCGTGAAGTTGACGACCATAGACGAAGAGGGAGCCGAGGCGATCTCCATGCTGGAGGAGAAAGGCGTGGAAATTCTCTCTTGCGGCACCTGTCTCCAGCACTTTGGCATCGAGGACAAACTAAGAGTGGGCAAGGTTACGAATATGTTCGAGATTATAGAGTCACTCAACGCGGCCGCAAAGGTCATTTCGCCGGATTGAGCCGTTTGTCCTGGCTCAGAGATGTTTCGTGATGCGAATGTGCGTTCAAATGAGTAGCATAGCTTCAAGGAAGCACGAGAATCCGCTAACCTGTCATTCCCGCGCAGGCGGGAATCCAGAAGGGTTATAGGGAGCAAGACTGGATTCCCGCCTGCGCGGGAATGACGAACTTCTCGCATCTCAGAGTTCCCTGACGGAATGCGAAATAGTATGAATTGGCGGCAATACTGAAGGGACTTTCAGCCATAGCGTCTTGCCCGGCCCGAAACGGTTCACGTTTCCGGACGGTGAAAACTATTTCGTGGGCAAGGCCCCATATATCTCTACGATGGTCTTTTGAATCCGGTCCACAATGCTTTGTCTGAGTGTATTCGGGAGCATGAATCCTTTGCACATCCGGCTCACGCTGCTTCTGATTCCATACTTACAAGCATCAATGCCTCTTCCTTGGCAATTATTACGAATTTTGTTTGTTTGTCATCGATGGTGCAAACCCAATCAGGGCCGGCGACTCTGATTGAGGGTCTAATTCCGGAATCATTTGCCGCTTGCAGTTTTGCAACGATATGACCAAAAGCCTCTTCAATATTCATTTTCCGCTTCCCTCGAACAACTATAATTCTATTTCGAGTCCTTCATAGGCTGACACGGTCCTGACGAAATGCTCTCGCTCTGAAGTTGCTTGAGAAGCTGGTGGACCCCCACATCAGGGGAGAGTGATCTTGACCGTTGCTCCCTCCTTCGGAAGTGCGGCATTGACTGTAACCGAGCGGTCATTCCTTGTCACTGTAACCTCGTATTCGCCTAAAAAGCCTTGCTGTTTGTAAACTCCACTTTGATCGGTCGATCCTTGGACGTCAGTCCACCATTGCCTAAATACCAGGTCCTTCCAGACCTCACCTGCCGGCTTCAGCGACCAATCTCCACGGTAAAGTTCTGCGCTAGGCTTATAGATCCGGTTTTCCCAAAAACCCCAAATGACTATTCCCTGGCACGCTTCGTGGCTAAAGGCAATGGTCATCGCGTCACGCAAATAATCCGCCTGCAACTGCTCATCGTCTCCCACGTCCACATCCAGTTCAGTGACTTGAAGCCTCGGGAGCAACTCGGCAAAGCGGTCGAACACTTCTAATAGTTCCTCCGGCGGTGTAAGCGAAAGGCGGTCGAAGTGGCCCATAAAGCCGATGCCGTCAGGCGACGCATCACGATCGATCAAGTAACGGATAACCTTTTCGTAAGCGTCTCGGCGACGCCCGTCGGCCAGAATAAACCCCTCATTGACCCAAAGTCTTGCCTCGGGCGCCAGTTTTCTGGACTCCTTCATAATGTCGACATAAATGTCCGGTGAACCAAAAAAGGTTTCAAGGGTCTCGCCACTCCCAACGATATGATTGATGGCATCCCATTCCTTGACCCGATCTCCAACGGCCTTAACTCTGGCTCGCATGTTAGCGAATAGATAAGTGCGCACCTGGGGCCGCGGGGCGTGCATGATTTCCGGGGGTAGCTCGTCAAGGAACCCGCAGGATATCCAGTGCCCCCGGACCTGAATGCTGCGCTGGTTCAACCAGTCGAAGGCTCGGTCGGTCCAGTCTTTACGGTACACGGAACTGCGGTTTGATTGACTTTCATTCCAGGGGATGATCTTAAGATCGTTCTCGAAAGTAGCCTTGTTAAAGAGGGTCTCGGTTATCTTTCTGTATGAAAGGATGCTTCCAACCCCTCCATAATCTTTGAAATATTTCCGGATGGTTTCTGCATCTTCAATGTTTACCCCCAGCAGCTTGGCAGTGACGGCTGAACCGAACCCGAACGTGTGTCGCCTCATCCTGATGTGGACCGTTGCATCCTGAACCGGTCTTCCCGACTCATCAACAACGTGCACGGCCAGGTCGGCCTTGCGGATTCTCTCAATCCTGTCCAGGGCGTCCTTGCGCCAGGGCGCGTCCGGCTCCCGACCCCTGTATGTCAGTCGCGTCGCCGGCAGAGCGTTTAGTGACACGTTTTTCTCGAAGTTCAAGAGGCTGATCCCACCTATCTCCAGGGTTTGAGGCCGAAAACCCAGATGGAAAACGACTCTGACTTTCTTCTCGCGTAGGAGTCTTTCGGCTCGAAACGGGATGTAGACTCTGCTCCATTCTTTGTCGGCGCTGACCGCCATAGTAACGAGTTTTTCGTGCGGAGAGCGGGTGAACTCCAAATATGCATCGGCTTTGGCACTGCCTGACTTGCCCTGTAACCTGGCCCCCCGAACGTAAAAACTCAATAAGCACACGTCACCTGCATCAATAGATCCTGACAAATTTACGCCAACAACAACGTCCCAAGCTACTGATGTTTCTCTATACGTTGTAGTTCGAACTGCCCTTTGAAAAGGCATATCCCGTACTTCAACGATTTCACTCTTGGCGACACTGGATTCGCTCCTTGGGGACCAGTAAATTGCTTCCATTGGGTCCTGAGGGAGCATGGAAGCCCCACCTTGCGGAATCTCCGGAACATTTTGCTGATCCGCGCAAAAGCCGACACCAACACCCATTGACCACCAAAGGGTCGCTGCAAGAATTAGCATCAGGCAATTAAGAAGTCGCTTCAGGGCGTTTCCTCCCCTCTGAGGCTCGGCTCGTCGGATAAGCTTTCCCTCGACTGTGGCAACACGCGACAAGGTGTGGCAATCATCCCCACAGAAACTAAGCCAATTTGCTAAGGAGTAATCCATTCTGAAGCGAATTACCGCAAACAACTACAATTCTATTTCGAGTCCTTCATAGGCTGCCACGGTCCCGGGGAACCTTTCTCGGGCTTTGGCCTCAATTTGCTCTACTATATCATCGACGTTGCCGTGGTGGAACAGCACCAATTGCTTAACATTTGCCGCCAGAGCAAGCTTCACCGCTCCTTCCCACGTGCTATGCCCCCAGGACTCCCTGGACAGATCATCCCAAAGACCAAGGTATTGCTCAGGTGTGAACATGCTGTCACAAATCAGCACGTCCCCATCGCGAGCCAGTTCCAGCATCGCCGAGTCAATATCCGTGCGGAATTCGGTGTCGCTGGCGTATATAACCGTTTTCCCGCTCTGGTCTTCCACTCGGTAACCGAGACTTCCGCCCGGATGATTCAATCTTGCTGGTCCGTATCGTCACGTCATCGATGGCGAGCTCGATCGCCAGGGTCCAAATCGTGGAAGCTGATCGATGCTGCCAATTCTTCGAGGGCTACGGGGAAGTTCGGCCGGCACATTTGGTCGCTCATCATCCGGTGAACTGTAAGGTTGAGGCCCCGCGCGCCGTAGAGGTGAAATTCGTTGCCAGGCTTGTACACCGGACCAAAGAAAGGAAATCCTTGAACATGGTCCCAATGAAGATGTGAAAAAAAGATGTGAGCCCGAACGCGGCAATCTGTTCCCGGACAGCCTTTTTGTTGCCGCAGCAAATCTTCTCCCAATTCGCGAATGCCTGTGCCCGCGTCGAAAATAACCAGAGTGTCCGCGCAGCGAACCTCAACGCATGCGGTGTTTCCGCCATATTTCAGAGTCGAGCGTCCGGGTCGGGGGAGGCTTCCGTGAACGCCCCAAAACTTAATGAGCATCTCTGCTTCCACATTCCCATGGGAACATAGGATTGTTATTGTCCTTGTTTGTAATGAAAAGGCAATACTTTGAAACTACATTATTATTAGCACAGATCCGCAGTCAAAGTCAACAAACATAAGCTTGAAAGCTTGGTCTTACTGGATTTGCGGTCACGGCAGTGAGGGACGAAACTTCACACCGTTGTAGTGATGCGCATTCAAATTGGCACCTCGTCCGTCGGCCGGTTCCTACGGTAGGGGCACGGCATGCCGTGCCCTCGCCAGACATAAGACGGCCAATTGCCGCCAGGGCACGGTCCCACGTTCCGCGGGATGCCCCTACGCGAGCTGCCAATCAACTTGGGGGCCTTTTTCAATGCGCAGGAGTGTAGGACCGGCCTAAAGGTAACAACTTGCTGCAAAACGAAAAGCGCTTGGAATGAAGGCACGAGGAAAAATCCTTCTACAAAACGCTTCTCCCTGAAAGGCTGTCTTCATTTACTCTCTGCAATTGGACACCTACTCATTTTCCGAATTGGTCGTACCATTCATTAAAAAATATAAGCAGCCAGATCTTATGAGCATTGTCTGCTCGTCCATTCTGATGGTCTTCCCAAACTTTTTCTACGGTCTTTTTATGAAAAAAGCTTTGAGTGTGATCAAAGAGTCTCTGTTTCGCCCACGTCCGGAGCCCTCCTTTGAACCAAGAGCCGAGAGGAATTTGGAAGCCATACTTCGACCGCTTCAAGATGGGGTCCGGCACATGGCCGCGAGCCGCATCCTTGAGAATTCGCTTTGTGGTACGCCCCTTGATCTTAAACGCCAAAGGCAAGCGGCAGGCAAGTTCCACGACACGGTAATCGAGGAGCGGAGCGCGGACCTCAAGAGCGTGAGCCATGCTCATGCGGTCCACTTTCGTGAGAATGTCTTCCGCGAGATATGTTTGAATGTCGGTGAAGAGCATTCGGCTCACGGGATCCAAACCGATCCATTGTCGCGCAGCCGACAGGACAGGATCAGTATCGACCTTATAATCTGCCCCCGTCAGACGAATGACCTCGTCCCTGGAAAAAGTGCGAGGAACCACGGCAAGCGGATCTTCACGTATCCTTCGTGCGGCCTGAACAAATAACTTCAGTTTCTTCGTGAAGCTAACCCCGTAATAGTCGGTACTACCGGGTAGCCGATCGATGAGCGGTTCCAGCAGGCGCTCTCTCAAAGCGGACGGGAGCATATCGTACACAACCTGGAGGCGACGGGCAAGGTAGCGATCATAACCTCCGAACAACTCGTCGCCGCCATCACCGGACAGAGCCACAGTCACGTGCTGCCGGGTTTGCAGACATAGATGCCAGGTCGGTATGGCAGAAGAGTCTCCGAATGGCTCCCCGAAGTGGCGAATCATTCGAGAAAACACATTCTCGATGTCATATTCCACGGGGTACTGATGGTGCTCCGTTCCAAGTGATTCCGCTGCCAGCCGTGACCAGGCCGATTCATCGTGGCTGGTCCCCGGAAACGAGATGCTGAAGGTCTTTACTCTCTCCGCGCTGTTTCGCCTCATCAGCGCAGTAACCAGGGTGGAATCGATCCCACCGCTCAGAAATGACCCAAGGGGCACATCCGACACAAGGCGCATTCGGACCGCATCGGCAATCAATTCTTCCAGCAAGGCCCTCTGTGCTCGATAGTCTTCAAAGTTCTCGGGCTCGGGCGGTCCCCAATATCGCCGGACATGGAGGCCCCGAGCATCAAAGGTGGCCGTATGGCCCGCGGGCAGCTTGTGAACTTCGCGAAAAATCGAGTGGGGGCCGGGAATGAAATCGTAAAGAAGGTACTCGAAAAGCGCCTGCTCCGAGATTCCCCGTGGAACCGCTGCGTCTTGAACCAGAGAAAACAGTTCCGACGAGAAGCTGAGTCTGCCGCCCCGCTGGTGATAGTATAGGGGCTTCTTCCCAAGCCTGTCCCTGGCCAAAAAAAGACTCTTCTTGCGTTCATCCCATATTGCAAGGCTGAACATGCCGTTGAGATCTTCCACAAGCGCTTCTTGCTTCTCGATATAGAGTTCGAGAATGACCTCGGTATCGGAACGGGTGCGGAAGCGATGCCCGGCGCTTTCAAGTCGGCTGCGAATTTCCTGAAAATTGTAGATTTCGCCGTTAAAGACAAGAGCTATCATCCCGTCACTGGATAGCATGGGTTGATTGGCAGAATCAGAAAGATCCAGTATCGACAGACGACGGTGCCCCAGGCCACACGAAGCAAACGAACAAACCCCGCCTGCGTCCGGTCCTCGGTGGCGAAGCGCGGCATTCATCTCCTCGACTGTTTCAATCGAAGGTTGACGTGAAAAATCGATGATTCCGCAGAGGCCGCACATGGCGGGCGTTTTCTCCTTTGGGTTTTTTCGTGGGCTCACCGCAAGGACATTATGATTGTTTTTCTTGACACTTGAATAGTTTTATGAAAGTTATCCCTCGTCCTTAGCCGTAATGTCCTGCGGCTATACCAATTTAGCCGGCTCATAGTGAGGAGCTTGCACATGATCCAGGTGAGATGCCCGGAATGCGGATACCTCCAGACCTTATCTGAAGAAAGATTCTTATCAATATCGGACGATTTTCTCAACTGCCCTCATTGTCACTCGAAGGTGCCAAAGGAATGGACCCCTACAGAAGATGAGTCCGTACCTGAAGAAGCTCGTCACAAGATGCTGGCATTCTCTCGAAGAATTCTCAATGGAGGCGACGTCGGTAGGGATGTTGTTTATGCCCTGGACTCCCTAGTCCACCACTATGGGCCGATGGAAGAAAGTAACAAGGCATTGGGAATAGGGTATGCCACGCTCGGGGAGACAAAGAAGGCCGAGGATTTTCTTATTCAGGCGCGGCAAGAGTCGCCGGCGGATCGGGAAATCATGCGCTCGATGCTCGGGGTGCTGGTTGCTCAAGACAAATTCCACGAGGCAGTTGAAGTGGGACGGGCCCTTGCGGACTCTCGAGTCGCGCGCCTCCAGGACGAGGACGTGGCCCGACTGGCAGTGGCGCTTGTTGGGATTGAGAAGGTAGACGAGGCCAAGGCTTTGCTGGACTCATATCCAAATTTGGATCCTCGAAATGCGCTTGTTAAACAAGCTCGCAAGGAATTGAAACGATCGGCAGGGTTGGGACTGCGGTCTCTTTTCCGAGAAAAGGGTAAAATTCAGCGTTTCCTCGGCAGCGCGGGGAGAGACGGCTTGAAGTCCTTAACCGACCGGGCCAAGAGCTTCATTGCGCCGCCGGAGCATGTGGCGAGAGCTGCGGAGCCTGAATTAGACATTCTCGAGAGACGCAAAAAACCCCAAGCCCCCGACCCCGCGGTCCCATCTGTAAAAAAGATTCAGCCGCTGCTGGAATATTGGATTTACGCGCCCGGCTCGACAATTCCCAGATGGGAGGACATTCGGGACCAACTCGCAAAACAGCATTCCCGTAAAGGCGACAGCGAGCGGGCCTTCAACCTTCTGGAATCCGCTCTGGAAAAAAACAACTTAACAATTGACTATGTCTTGAAGCAGGACGCCGAGGATCTCTTCAACTACCCTGAAGAATTGATCCCTCTCAACTCCAGGGATCTCGATGACAATGACCGAAGAAATCTCGTGGAAGCTCAAATGATAGTGCGGCTCCAGCTTGCGCCGGCCGATCTTCTGCACACGAAGTACCTGCCTTTTATGGTGATGTTCGTGGAAGCAGTGCGCCGCCTGACTGGCGGGTTAGTGCAGGACGCGGTCTCCCACACACTGTGGGGAACCAGCCTATGGCAGAGTCACTCTCAGCAGCCCCTGGAAAATCTTGTGGACTCCCATGTTCAGTTCGAGCTGCTGGACGAGGACGGGGTAGTGTGGATTCACACTCATGGGATGCAAAAATTCGGTCTCCCCGAAATGGAGATGGAGGGGGTGCCGGCCGACCTTGCCCAATCTGCCCGTGCGACGATGGTTCTCGTGGGAGAAACCCTTATCGCTAGCAGCCGGAATAGGCCTAACTCGGAGGCGCCGCTGAATATTCCGAACACGCCTTTCCTCTTTAAGCTGGAGGTTCGACCCCGAGACGAAGAAAATCATTTCCCCGCGGGAAGTTTGAAGATACTGCCGTACGTGTCGGACTATGATCCTCAAAGCCCGGCTGCCATTAAACACGTCTTGACCATGCTGAACTCGAAGGTGGCTACGCATTGTAATTCAGGGCGAAAAACCGACCCCCCCGCGGTAACGGCGTCTCCAGAGCCTTCTGAAGACACTGTCGCGGCCGCAATGAGAGAAAGGCTGCTGAAGGCACACAAAAAAGCCAAAACTGATCTGCCTATCTTCAAAAAGAGTTTTCAGCAGGCAAACGGCTCGCACCGCCATGTCTATGCGGTCAAGGTAGGCTTTCCTGCTCAAGCAGGCGCTTACGAATGGATGTGGGTCTCCCTGGTGGCATGGCGCGGTCAGTTTTTGGTGGGGCGCCTGGAAAACACGCCCGTATTGAGAAAAGACCTAAGTAAAGGGAGCCGTGTAGAGGTCAGTGAGGGCGAAGTCTTCGACTGGGTCATCAGCGAAAGCGGGGAAGTAGTTGAAGGCGCCTATACGGAACAGATTGCCTCCTGACGCCTCGAATTCCTGGGACACCAACTTATCAATTAGCAAACGTATTGCCCGATTAGCGGGAATCACGCCGTCACCCCGGACTTTGATCCGGGGTCCAGTCCCGCTTTTCGCGGGATGGATTCGGGCGCACGCCGGAATGACGCCCACTAGAGTAAATTAGGAAACTACTCACGATCGAGCACGTTTCTGACTTGAATTCAGAGTGAATTCGGCCAATTCCGAAACCCGGGGACACCACGAATTGCCCCATGATCCTGGACGCTGCTTCCTGGGGCGCGAAAAAATTTCCCAAACGAGAGAGAAATATACAAATTAGTGCGAAAATATTTAGCTTATTGATCGCGCACAACAAAATACCTTCACCGTATTAATTTTGTGTTATCGCATATTAACGTCACTTGGCACGACCATTGCTTGTAATCATCATAACATGCTGAAACAAGAACATGGGCTAGTACCTCATAGCGCTAATGTTAAGGGAGAGGGATTTGGGTACGTCAAACCGCGACATAATTCAGTTTCAACCCCCTAGAAAGGTGTTGAACTGTTACAAGACAAGCGAGTGTCCACCGGTTTGCATACATGCATTGAGATTTCCCCTTAGCGATTTCCGGCCGCTAGTGCCCGAGGCCGAAAAAATTGGAGGGGCCATGATGTCTGTTCAGAGAATTGACGATTTGATCGAAACCGCGTGGAACGTTATGGAAGAGGAATTTAACATCAGAGCCGTGTATCGATGGAAGAAAGAGGCGGTTGAGTTTCTCGCAGACGAACTCGGGCCCGATCATCACTATACGCAATCGTTCAAAGATCATACCAGAGAATTCGAGCGGCAGAATATTCTGACCGGCGGCGGCATCCTCACGGCTGCAAAAGAAGTCATTTCCGACAAGTCCGAAAACTGATAATGTAAACGTTCACCGCAGAGATCGCAGAGAACGCGGAGAAATCTATTATCTATGACTGTTCACCGAGAGGGCGGTGTACCGGTTTGAAACGTGGCCGGCAGGGACGCGGGATTACCAGATGCCCTGTGAACGGTCACTGTTTTCTCTGCATTTCCCGCACGTGAGGCATAGCGCATTCGGGACCGTGACAGTGCCCATAATACGGGCCAAAGAAACGTACGCACCTGGCCCATGAGGTCTTGTGCAAACCCTTATTGCCTCTCTGCGATCTCTGCGATCTCTGCGATCTCCGCGGTGAATAATTACCGTCGCTGATGCCTGACGGAGGCTTCTGTGTTTGATGCGCTGCCTAAGGATGCGAAGGGGCTCATGGATTGGTCATGGGCCGAATTTGGACCCTACTACGACGACCTGATCCGGCGACAACTTTCGGCCGAGACCGTTGCCCGGTTTCTTGCCGATTGGACCCGCCTCAGCGAGATCATTGACGAAACCTACAGCCGCCTGCATGTAGCAACTACCGTTAACACAGCCGACCGACAAGCCGAGCAACGATATCACACCTTCCTCGACGTGGTTTATCCTCCTTCCGAGGACGCGGAGCAAAAGCTCAAGCAAAAGCTCTTGGCACAAGGCGTCGTGCCGGACCGTTTTGACGTGCCTCTGCTCAAGATGCGCGCTGAGGCCGAAATATACAGGGAAGAAAACGTGCCACTGCTGATCCAAGAGCACAAGCTTTCTATGGAATACGACAAAATTATCGGCTCTCAGACGGTACAGTGGGACGGCAAGGAGATCACGGTAGTTCAACTGAGGCCGATCTACCAGAGCATTGATCGCCATTTGCGAGAAAGCGCGTGGCGGGTCGCCGCGCAGCGCCAGTTGGACGATCGCGGGTCCATAGACAGGCTCTGGGAGAAGTTCATGGGAGTCCGGGCAAAACTCGCAGCCAATGCCGGCTTCCGCGACTATCGGTCATACAGATGGAAACAGCTCTTGCGCTTTGATTATACTCCCGAGGACTGTAAGAGTTTCCATGACGCAATCGAGGAGGTTGTAGTCCCGGCAGCCGCTCGTATTTGTGAACGACGCCGGAAACTTCTGAACGTCACGAAGCTTCGCCCTTGGGACCTCGATGTAGATCCATTGGGCAGGCCACCGCTGGCCCCTTTCCAGGATGTCACGGAGCTTCAGAATCGAGCTGCGGCGATTTTTCAACACGTAGATCCGAGACTTGGCGGGTACTTTGATACCATGGTTCGGGAGGGACTGCTGGATCTGGAAAATCGTAAGAACAAGGCCCCCGGCGGGTACTGCACCGAATTTGCCGCGGCCAAGAGGCCGTTTATCTTTATGAACGCGGTGGGACTTCACGATGACGTGCAGACGTTGCTGCACGAATCCGGTCACGCTTTCCACGCATTCGAAAGAAGCGGGCTCCCCTATTATCAGCAGCGGCAGGTGGGGATGGAGTTTTCCGAGGTGGCTTCTATGGCCATGGAACTTTTGGCCTCACCCTACCTGGCAGCAGAAGCCGGCGGCTTCTATTCCTCTGCCGACGCAGCCCGTGCTCGAGTGGAACACCTGGAACGGTGGATTCTATTCTGGCCGTACATGGCTGTGGTGGATGCCTTCCAGCACTGGGTCTATGAAAACGCCTCCGAGGCGCATCGGCCTTCCAACTGCGACACGCAATGGAAGCAACTCTGGGAGCGTTTCATGCCGTGGATTGATTGGACCGACCTGGAACAGGAGCTAGTTACCGGTTGGCACCGGAAACTTCACATCCATACGGTCCCCTTTTATTACGTGGAATATGGAATGGCCCAACTGGGGGCCGTGCAGGTCTGGAAGAATGCCATAGGAGATCAGCCGGGGGCAGTTGCGGCTTATGGTCAAGCCCTGGCTTTGGGGGGCACAGTCTCTCTGCCGGCTCTCTTCACGGCTGCGGGCGCAAGATTCGCGTTTGACGCAGCCACCTTGGATTCCGCTGTCTCCTTGATGGAGGAGACCATTCATGCTCTCAATTCTCGGTAAAGCCGCTAGCACACATACTCAGCAGCAACAGTAGCTAATTTTCATCCCCTTGAAAAGAGTTGCCCGAACAAAAAACTATATGCCGTTCTCGATCAACTGGGTGTTTCCACAAGCTGTGGTTATTTCATTTTTTTGGCTTTTTTCTTACATGCCTTGCATTTGTAACCGGGATAGTAGCCATACGAGCCATAATAGGGCATGCCGTAGCCATAGCCGGATCCATACCCGGAACCATAGCCGCCGCCACCAAATAGCCCGCCGCCGCCGCCAAATAGCCCGCCGGCTTTAAACAGGCCGCCGCCGCTGCCGCAGCCGCCGCCGCCGCCAAAGAAAAAGGCCTCGGCCGGTTGCGCAAACATTACGCACACGAGCCCAACCGCTGCCACTAGAGCAATAACCAAACCAATTTTTTTCATCCTTCGCCTCCTTCGTCAATATAAGCCTTGGTCTTTCAAGGGGATGAAACGCTCTGCATCTCCTACCACAGTTTCTCAGGGCTGTCCAGCCGATGCACAACGAACACATTTTATTGCATTTACAATCGTAACAGGCAGACGCTCCGTGACAGGGAAAGAGGAGTTTTTTATTTTATACCGAAATTGTTGACATTTTCTAACACGCAAAATAGAATGTCGCTCGATGGCCGTCATTTCCGCGAATCGAGGATTTTTCATGCGCGTCGAATACACGAGGAAGGACTTTCTAGAAGCACTCTTCCAACATTATTTTACAAAGCGTGAAGGATTTATAATAGTCAGAGCAGTCAGACATCTGGACCACAAAGTAAGCACCCGTTTCTTCCCTAATATTGAATTACTCGCCAGGGAACAGTATCAAGAAGAGCAGCACATATATTTCGGCGTTTGCCCCAGAGAGAGTATGAAGCCTGATAAGAGGCATATTCGCTACCTGGTTGCGCTCTGGGTCGGGATGGATCTCACATCTGAAGGATATTCGGGAAGGAATCGATTCTTCTTCGGTCACGCCCAGGCAGCCAAGGCGATCAGAAGTTTTCCATTGCCTCCGTCGATCATAGTGGAATCGGGTTGGGGGGTCCATCTCTACTGGCTGCTCAAACAGGTCACCGAGATCGAAGATCCGGCCCCCGTTGAAACAGTTTTGAGAAAAATAAACGGTTACTTCCAGTGCAGTACAGAAGTAGGGATCGATTCCGTCCTGAGACTACCCGGGACCACCAATTGCAAAAATCCATCGCAATGCGTAGAATGCCGCATCAAGTACATTAACCCGGATTTTAGCTATGATTTGGAGGAGTTTGAAAACCTGAATCTCGGAGAAGGAGCGGCTTCAATGAAGAGCAGTGCCTTCGTCAAACCGCTTCCCCGAAAAATCTCCTCATCCCCCAGCATGAGACGTAAGCCAGTCTCTAGCAGCTCAGGCCGGCCAGCAAAGAAAGCCGGACGAGCCTTTCCCGTCAGAACAAACTTTCAGCGGGGTGAGCCCGGTCATGGACGTAGTTCCAGACGAGATTAGAGGCGGTTCCACGGTAGTCGTGTGTACCGAAGAATCCGACGAGATTTTGGCAGATGAAATTGCGGACAAGGTGGTGGGAAGGCTTTCCGACAGGTTCACGGACAAACTGGCGGACGTAATAGTAGAGAAACTGGTCAAGAGACTTAAATTACACCCCAAGTAATTGGCTCGGAGCACGCGAACTTTTCGGGCGCACCGGCAAGACTCCTCACCCCATCCAGGTCATTCTTTCTGAAAGCTGTACAGAGATCCTAAATCTAGAAGCTGAGTCAGCGCGTCCAGCGCGGTTTTGCTCTCTTCAGCAAGGGCAGGATCAGCCAAATCACGGGGTTCAATCCGATCGCGATAAAAACGATCCGCCCACGTTCTTAAATCACTGTAGAGCTTGTCGGTCAGGTATGTACCCTGGTGAGCGAGCGCCTTTTCTTCTTCCGTGAGCACCACCCGGAGTCTCAGACACGCGGGCCCTCCCCCATTTTTCATGCTTTGGTGAGTATCAGTATAGTGGAGATGTCGGATTGGGTTTCCGGCATGGGCAATAACTTGCTGCAGAAGATGATCCGTTTTCTTGTTCTCGGAACATTCGAGAGGTGCGATCAAACACATTGACTCATCCGGCAGTGTTACCAATTGGCTGTTGAAGAGATATGTTCCCACCGCCTCGGAAACTGAGACCTGATGCGGTGACACTTCTATCGCAATCAATTCTCCATGGCAGGAGTCACGAAATGTGCTTCTCAGTTCACTTATTACCGATCCGGTATCTGCAAATGCCTGGGAATGATACAAAAAAACGTTTTCGTTCCCAACCGAGATGACATCGTTATGGAACACTCCCGCATCGACTGCTGAGGGGTTCTGCCTAGCAAAAACCGTCTTGGAGGGATCAAGCCTGTGCAGCCTAGCGATTGCGGACGACGCTTCAAGCGTCTGCCGGGCGGGGAAAACTTGAGGCCCTGAGTCCGCACGTTCAAACGATTTCCTTCCGTAGACGAACAGCTCAATGCCTCCTTTTTCGTGGGAACTGCACAGACGTGAATGGTTGGCCGCTCCCTCGTCCGACATGTGCACCGCGGCAGGCAAAGCAGGATGATGAACGAAAGCGGTCTCATCATTGAAAATCGCTTTCAACAACAGCGTCGTGAATTCAGACTCAAGAGATCGGTGGAACTGGCTCACGAGATTGGCCGGAGTGAAATGGACCAACCCGTCCGCCGTATCAGCGCTGGGCGAAACGGTGGCGGCATTGGCCGCCCACATGCTTGAGGCGCTGTAGCACGCGGCCAGCAAGAACGGAGATTCCCGAGCTGCTGAAGATAAAATCTGGGCGTCCGACCCGCGAAATCCCAAACGTCTGAGCGTCCTTATGTCCGGCCGATCATGGGGAGGCAGCACTCCTTGAACCAAGCCCATGTCCGACAAGAGTTTCATCTTGTCGAGCCCTTGGAATACTGCAGCCTTCGGGTTGGAAACGGTTAAACCATGCTCCATACTGGCAACATTCCCATAGGATAGACCCGCGTAATTATGGGTCGGGCCGACCAGTCCGTCAAAATTCACTTCAAATGCCTTGGTTCTCATTGGTTACCGTTAGGTGCGCTCACGTGAAAGAGTTCGGATGGACCTCCGTTACTATGATATTGAACGTGAAACACGGCTGATAGTCAGGGGGGATTTTTGTGTAGGGGCGACCGGCGGTCGCCCTGGGCGAATGCCATTCGCCCCTACAATCCCATTGAAAATATCCTTAAGAAGAGAGGGACTCCCATGGCTCTTTGCTCTAATCCTCTCGGGCCTCACATATCAATTCCGGGTAGGAATCGACGCGGTAGCTCCAGCCGCTCCAACTCATTGGAGGCCACAGGGTAGGAGCAGTAGTCCGACGCATAGTAGCCGCTCGGACGGTGGTTCCCGCTCGCGCCTACTCCCCCGAAAGGCATTCTGCCGCTTGCGCCGGTGGTCTGCCGATTCCAATTTATTACTCCTGCCCGGATCTTCCGGTAGAATCGCTCGTACAGGTCCTTATTGTCGCTCAACAGCCCTGCCACAAGACCATAGGCTGTATTCCCTGCCTCTCGGAGGGCTGCATCAAAGTCGGAGACCCTTATCAGTTGAAGAAAGGGACCAAAGAGTTCGACATCCGGGCGGTCCGGCACAGTCGGTCACATCCATGACTCCGGGTGACAGGAAGTTCCCGGCCCGATCCAGTCTTTTCATCTCCACCAACGGCTCCCCGCCGTTCTTGCGGAGACTATCTTGAGCAGCGAGAAGGTCTTCAACAGCTTGGCTGGAAATTACAGGCCCCATGAAAGGCTCTGGCGTATCGGTATACGGCCCTACCATGATCTTGCCCATCATGGACATGAGAGAATCAACTAACTGGCGGCCATTACTTCCATTCTGGACGATCAGCCGACGCGCGCACGTGCATCTTTGGCCCGCGGTGATAAATGCGGACTGAATAGTCATATAGGCAGCCGCATGATGATCCGATGCATCATAAACCACCAGAGGATTATTTCCGCCCATTTCCAGCGCGAGTATCTTCTCCGGCCGACCCCCGAACAATTTGTGCAGCGCAGTGCCAACGCCCGCGCTCCCGGTAAAGAAGAGACCATCAAGACCGCCTTGTGAAGCCAGCCCCATCCCGGTTTCCCGGCCGCCTTGGACCATGTTGAGGACCCCTTTCGGCAGCCCGACTGCCTGCCAAAGTTCCAGCATCTTTTCGCCGACCAATGGGGTTTGTTCACTGGGTTTGAAAACCACTGTGTTGCCCGCGAGAAGCGCAGGCACAATGTGACCGTTGGGCAGATGGCCGGGAAGATTAAACGGGCCGAAAACCGCTACCACACCATGCGGTTTAAAACGAGTAGCCGCCGGAGTGCCGGCAATTTCAGTTTCCACCGTGGCACAGCGCTCGTAATAGGCCTCAGACGATACGCCAATCTTGCCCGCGATTGCGTCAACTTCGGTGAGGGCCTCCCAGCGAGGCTTACCGGTCTCCATGCAAATGGCCTCGGCCATTTCCTCTCTGTGGGATTGAACCTCTTCTCGAAACGCCTCCAGATATCTGATTCGATCCTCGGGAGTTCTGTCGGCCCATGATTCAAAGGCCCCGGCCGCTGCACTTACGGCCTGAAGTATTTCCTGATCAGTTGCAGAATTACCTTCCCAATTGATCTCCCCGGTCGCAGGATTGGACGAAGAGAACTTCTCTCCTGTCCCCTCGGTCCATTTATTGTCAATGAAATGGGTTCTCGCGGGCATATCAATCTCTCTCCCTTCCAGGGGTCGAAGGTCTTAGAGGGGCGACGCGAACTCTGTCTCCGACACTCAGATCAAGGGCGTCGGCAGTCCGCCGCGTCAAAAGGACTCCGCCGGATGGACTGTAGCCCACCTGCCCCATAGCTGCTCGAAAGTTGCGGCCGACATTTGCAATGATGAAAGGAACCGAATCTATCTCGTTCGTCAGTGATCTCGTCAACCGAGGCATTGCGACTTTCCTTCACTATACGAAGTTCCGCGATCTTGCATTGGACAAGCGGTCCGGCCTCGAAGATGTCCACCATCCCGCTGAAATCGAAGCCCTCATCCTCAAGCAACTTGAGGGCAGGTTTAGTGTTTTCATGCACCTTCCCGATCACGTCTTGGGCCGCTTTGGGTAGCAGAGGCACATATATAGGGCAGGTAGGCATCAGATCCGCGATAAACTTCTTGTCCATGGCGCTCAGGAGGTCCGCCTTACAATAATCCATCTCGAAGAAATGGCTTCCCAAGGCATCCCAGAAAGGCGAGCGGCACTGGTCATCCACGACACCTCTCATTTCCGCGATAACGAGCGGTTCAAACCGACTGGGATGCTCAGCCATGAACAGGAAACGGAACAACGAGAGCAGTCTCCCGTTTCCGTGCTTGCGATACTCTGGCACCACGAACAGCCCTCCTATTTCAGTCGGCCCGCTGTGTTCGGCTACCAGATGGAGGGTCTGAATCTCCTTGCGAATATTCAATGTTTCCGATTGATGGACAGAGGTTTGTATTCTGTAGGCGTAAAAGGGTTCAAAGCCGCCCACCTTTGAAACGATGCAGCTCGTGCCGACAACCGTGCCCGCGTCCAGATCTTCCAAAACGAAGAGAAACAGCTCACCGGCTGCTTTGTCCGTCTCTTTTGAAAAGCTTTGCAGCGATTCGAGGATCCTCTTATGCAATAGATCTCTGTCTCTGGGCAGCGAGGTGAGACCGAAACTGGCAACATGGGCCAACTCAACGAGCCGATCCAGATCCTCTAACCTGACGGGGCGAACTACAACCATGCAGCGCCTCCCTATTGCCTCTCTTAACTCTGTCCAAGCTCTCTCAACAGAGTTTCCTCGATGATCGCAGCTACCGCGTCAATGTCCTCAAACGTCACGGCGCCCACCGGAATGAGAAAACGGACTCTGGACAGGTCATGACCGGCATAAAAACTGATCACTCCTGCGTTGAAAAGCGCGTGGATTAATCGTTTGACCTTTTCGGGATCGCCGTCGAACGGAGTAAACGCAATCATCGCGCCGATTCCGTACGGACCGGTCACAAGTCCGGGATGTCGCTCTGCTATACCTTTGAGGTGTTTTTCAAAATGATCGTGGAAACGAGCAATCTTCCCGTCCGTACCAAAATAATCCCCTTCCATCAGGCCGCGAATGATGACCTTGGCCGCAAAGAGTTCGGAAGTGCTTGAGATAAACGTCTGGCTCAGAAGTCCGGGCCGTGGGTTATATTCTTCTGTGAAGAGCGTTGCGCATACCTGGGCCGATTTGCCCACAGTGACGACGTCGACAAAATCATCCAGCCCAAAGTGCTGGAACGCAAAGAGTTCGGTGGTACGGCTGAAGGTCTGAATTTCGTCCACCAGAACCGTAATGCTGTGCTGCTTCAGAATGTCCATCAAAGCAGCAAAGAAATCTCTGCTCCCCGCATAAAACCCTCCCTCCCCAAGGATCAGCTCGAAAATCATGGCCGCGTGTTTGCCGGGATAGCGTTCTAGATGACGTTCCAAATGTTCGCATGATATCCGGATGCTCTCCGCTGGGCGAGAGGGATCGAAAAAAGGGATGTAATCTACGGACAACATGGACGGCAACCCGGCCCTGTAAAGAGGCTTATCCGTTACCTGAGCCATCGCCAGTGTTCGCCCGGCAAAGCAGCCCTCAAATGCCAGGATCCGGTCTGCAGGGCTTTTCTTCTGAAATATGATTTTGAATGCGTTTTCATTGGCCATCGCGCCGCTAGTGGAGAGGAAACAGTGCTTCAGGCGGGCCCTGTTGCGGTTTGCCCCTTTTAGCAGGAGACCGGCCACTTCAAGGCTCTCCGGCGTTCTGCTGAAGATTCCCCTGCATCACTGTGTCTTGCAGGGCCGCATCCAACGATGCTTCTATCAGGGAAGGATGACTGTGACCCCAATGATGAACCCCTATGCCGGAAATGAAGTCGTACTTTATGCTTCCGTCGGCCAACTCTACGAACGGGCCCCTTCCGATACCGCTCCCGATATACGGGTAGAATAGCGGCGCTCCCCGCACCTGTTCGAATTCGGCCAGCAGTTCCTCATAAGACTTTTTTGATTCAGCGTCGGGCAGACGAATTCCGGTGATATTGCGCTGGTGGTCGGCAATGGTGTCCAGCAGGAGTCTCTTTGCCTGTGCAATTCGTGGGTCTGACGCCAAGCCCGCTGCTATGGTTTTTTTCATTTTTGGGTAACCTGTTTCATAGCGTGCCCTGGTTTCATAATGTATTTACCTGTCGCATTACACGACAAGAAATTTGTTTCCAGGTTCAGCCTCTGCCGATTTCGGGTGCTGCGCCCTGACCATTATATTTCTATCTCTCCTGCCGCCAGTTTCATGAGGAGCAGGGCCGTCAGCTTCGCTCGTTCCGCCAGGCTGTCGAGCAGAATATATTCGTCGGAACTATGTATATCACCACCGGTCACGCCAAGGCTGTCAATTGTCGTGAGTCCCGCGGCAGCCAAATTGTTGCCGTCGCATGCGCCCCCGGTCGGCCGCCATTGCAGAGACAGACCGAGGTCGCGGCCGCATGCGGCAACCTGTTCCAGGAGCTTGAGCGTCTTGGCGTCTAGCGGCTTAGGAGGCCGTGTAAAGCGGCCATGAAGTTCCAGAGAAATGCCGTCGATCCGATTAATTTCTTCTGAAAGTCGCTTGAGGCCGTCCTCAAAGGCTCTTTGGTCGTCCGTGCGTCGTGACGCGGACATTAAATCGGCAGACGGCCCGATCAGGGACCACATTCACGGGTCCGCCCCCCTGGATGTAACCCACGTTGGTGGTTATCGCGTCTCCTGAATCGGCCAAAGACGCTAACCCGACGATGAACCGTGCCAGCGCGTCAATCGCGTTTCGTCCGAGCTGAGGGTTGCGCCCCGCATGAGCGGCCTTGCCTCTTGCAATCACTGTGAAATTCCCCGAGCCCTTGCGCGCTCCCACCAGGTTCCCGTCCGGCAAGGAAGGCTCGAAGACCAGCCCCAGATGATTTCTCTTCGCGGCCTCGATTAGCAGCGGCGCGGAACCTGGTGAACCTATCTCTTCATCAGGATTGATCAGGACCTCCCAACCCACTTTCTCCGCCCAGGGGCTTCGCTCAAATGCCTGCAAAGCTACGAGCATCACCACAATACCGCCTTTCGCATCCGTAACGCCGGGTCCCCGGAGAATTTTATCGTCGATGCGAACGGCTCTTTTGAAAAGGATGATCCGCGGTGTACACAGTGTCCATGTGGCAACACAAGAGGAGCCTAAATGGGGCTGTGGGGCGCTTACGAATTAGAAGGGCCCTGCCCAAGGGTACTTGAACAGCGTTGCCGGCAGAATCTTCCAGTTGCTGCGGATCGAGGGTGATTCTCTCGTTTTCTCCGCCCAGCTTGCTGAATTCTTCTTCGAGAAGAGTAAGAATCTCGTTCAGTCCCGGAAGGTTTTGGGTGCCGGAATTGACATTGGCCCACCGGGTAAGAAGATCGACCATTCGGCTCTCCTGGCCGTCGATCCACTGAAGATGGGGCAGGTAATCAGTCATATCCATCATAGTTCCAGGGCTATCATTCAACGCGAGACCGCTGAAGCGCACCATGCTCCCCGCAATCCAGCCGGGTGGCGTTCATTCTACACGAAATATTTCTGAGGGTAGGAAGAAAGTTCTTGGAACGAAGACGGCGCGATGATGGGAAGAATCATTTTGGATCGGGAAAGCGCAGCCGGGGCACGATCCGAGCCAGTATGGGGATTGGCGGGACTGTCCCCCCAAAACTGCCCGAAACACGCCATCGAACTCAGGAAATCGAATTCTCAGGTATCATTTTCTATGCGCGGCAGTATCAGTTATCTCGACTGGGAGTAAGGAAAGGACGCGTGTCACCTTGCATTTTTTGAGGAGCATCCACAAGAGAGAGCTGTCTGCCATTGGTAGACTTCACAGGAATCACAGTGAAGTTCACACTTCGCCTCACCATTGCCTCCGAAAAGCGAGCTCAATTTCCCGTTGATCAACCAGCAAGAGCGACCAAAATGCGGAAAAGCCCTACATGTGTCCTTTTTTTGACACCCTTTGATATCCCAGCATTTTTCCACGCTACCCTCCTTGCATTCGATAGATATGGCGCAGATTGTTGCCACACATCCTGGATAAGCGAATCTCCTCGGCCCGAGACATATGCAACTCTTGTGCCACAAATACTTCTGGGCAATAGCCTGTTAGACGCTCCCCCGGCAACCAAATCTCGACAAGTTTGATAGGTGAACAGCGTTGGATTTTTTTACACGTTGTAAAGTGACAGTCTCCCTTTTACATCATTGTCCAGTTGTCAGAGACCGCAGGCGAGAACTTCCAGGCAGCCTCTGTACTTGTCATTTGTTGCAAAACCGGGCAAAATCCCCGCGGATTGACTTTAGCCTCGCTCGAAATTTGCAGGCCTGACCAACATAAGAGGATGCTAACTTTCTGGCCCTTATGCCGCCATATATCCGGGTCCGACGAGTCAAAGGGGGCTTCCCCGGCAAAGAGACTGGTGCGCAGGTTCCCGTAGGGGGGCACCAAAAAAATCGTGAGGGCTGCTATGAACATCGAGCAACAAAAAGACTTCGAAGAGATGGTAAAGGACATCCACGCGAAGATGATTGACTCGGAGTTGATGGAAAAATATCAACTATCAGCGGCGGAACTCAAAACTGTTCTCAATCATCTGGTCGAAACCAAAGTGCTGACAAGGGCCGAATTGCACCGTCGCCCAATATTGACGGATGACTCGATCGATGATGAGCCCAGGCGTCATTTGCCCAGACTTAGATTGGCGTTCCTAGTCTCCATTTATGAAGCAGACTCTCCGGAGGTCCGGGGCTGGGTTACCGACTTTACAGATAAAGGCGTTGGGACGGCGAAAATCCATGCCACGGTAGGAGAGGTAAAAACCTACGTGATCGTTCCGAGAAGGTTGAAGGATATTGATCAAATCACATTCAAGGCCGAATGTCGCTGGACCTCTACAGAAGGACCCGATCAAATCCCGATCGCAGGATTCCGAATAACAGAGATTTCTCAGGACCGATTACTGCAACTCCGAAAGTTTATTCGATTAATCACACTGGGAGACGAGGAATGAAGGCCCCGGCGCCGTAGGGGACAAGTGCACAAGATGGTGAAGGGAACCGGTGGTGCTCGGAGGAGACAGCTCTTTGACCCTGATTCCGAACAAGTGTGTTGATGAACACCTTGTCAATCTCAGCATAGGAACTATTTGAATGGCTCGTATTGATGCAGTGCTCACGACGGCAGTCCAGGCGAAAGCCTCAGACCTGCACGTAGCTACAGGAACACCATACCTTATACGGCAGTTCGGTCGCCTCATAAAAAGCGATTCTGCAGAACTCAGTCCGGAAGCGTCCAAGAATCTTATTTATGAGATTTTGTCGCCAACACAACGCAAGATTCTGGAACAGAACCTCCAACTGGACTTCAGCTACAGAATTCAGGGAGTCGCACGGTTCAGGGGAAACGTCATTCTTCAGAAAAAAGGTCTGGATGCCAACTTCCGTATCATACCACTCACAATACCGACTTTGGATGAACTCGGCCTGCCCCCGGTGGTCAAGAAGTTCTGCGACTTTCACCAAGGTCTCATTCTGGTGACCGGAGCCACCGGTCAAGGAAAATCGACAACGTTGGCATCCATGATTGACCTTATCAACTCGACCAGACCGGTCCATATTCTGACTATAGAAGATCCCATTGAATTCAAGCACCCTATTAAGAAAGGTATTGTGAACCAGCGCCAAGTGGGCATGCACACGCAGTCCTTTTCAAATGCCCTCAGGGCAGCTCTCAGAGAAGATCCTGACGTCATTATGGTAGGAGAATTACGAGACCTGGAATCCGTAAGACTTGCTGTGACTGCCAGCGAGACAGGGCATCTGGTGATGGGGACCCTGGCGACTTCTTCAGGCCCTAAAACCGTCGACCGGATGATCGATTCCTTTCCCCCGGATGAGCAAAACCAGATTCGTACCCTTCTGGCCGAGGGCCTTCGGGCGGTCATAACCCAGAAGCTCGTACCCACATCCGACGGCAAGGGGCAAGCGTTGGCAACCGAGATACTGGTGGCCACCGTTCCTGTGGCTAACTTGATTCGAGCCGAAAAGACTTATCAGTTGCCTTCGGTGATGCAGACCGGCCGGGCTCAGGGGATGCAGGCCATGGACGATTCAATAATGCAGCTCATGCAAACGGGCCGTATTACAGCTCAGACCGCGCTCGATTACGCGGAAAACAAGAAACGATTCAGTTGATCAGGAAATATGGTGACTTTCTATGGCTGGAATTGATGCCTTGCTTACGGAAATGGTGAAGGCCGGCGCGTCGGATCTCCACATGGTGCCTGGGCTGCCTCCTACGCTTCGTCTCAGAGGTGACCTTGTTCCCACCAAACATGGAATACTTTCTCACCAAATTAACGAGCAGCTCTTCTTTGAAATGATGGCCCCGGAACAGAAGAACAGATTGCAGACCACTTTGGAACTGGACATGGCCTACGAAATACAGGGGTTGGCACGGTTCAGGTGCAATTACTTCTATCAGGTGAGGGGGATCTCTGCGGTATTCCGACAGATACCTGCCGACATAAAGGCTCTCGACCAGCTTGGAATGCCGGCCGGAATTAAAAATATCCTCATGGTTCGCAAAGGTCTGGTGCTTGTGACTGGTCCCACAGGATCAGGTAAGTCCACCACGCTTGCAGCAATAATCGATCATATCAACAGCACCACCGAACAGCATATAATCACTGTGGAAGACCCACTGGAGTTCGTACACGGAAACAAGAAATCTCTGGTCACACAGCGAGAAATCGGAGCCCATGCCAAGAGCTTCGCAGACGCCCTCAGAGTAGCTTCCAGAGAAGATCCTGACATCCTCCTTATTGGTGAAATGCGGGACCTGGAAACCATCTCACTGGCTTTGACCTGCGCCGAACTGGGGATACTTGTCTTCGGGACGCTCCACACGAATTCTGCGATCAAAAGCATCGACCGCATCATAAACGCATTTCCGGCCAACCAACAAAACCAGATCAGAAGCATGCTGAGCGAATCGCTGAAAGCAGTTCTCGCGCAACAGCTCGTGAAGACCGCGGATGGAAAAGGCAGATGCGCCGCCGTAGAGATACTCGTCAGCGGTCCAGCCGTTGCGAATTTAATCAGGGAAGGAAGACTGACCCAAATCGAGTCTGTCATCCAGACCGGCACGTCCGAAGGAATGCAGACCATGGATCAGGCTTTGCAACAATTGGTCGATGAAAAGCGGATAACACCCGAAGAAGCTTACTGGAAGGCTATAGACAAAGCCGCTTTTGCGGTACAGTGCTCAGACGAGATACTTGAATAAAGAGGCCCTGCACCTCCAGTCTGCTGCCTGGTAAGAGAATCGCCGCAGTCGGAGATGGCGGACAGAGAGGTTTCAGCGCAAGACCGGTTCCATGTGACAGAGTAACCTCAGACCCATCGGCCTCACAAAAGCGCAAAAGCAAAGGTACTACTTCTTCTTCCGGGGAGATCGAGGACGCGTGACACTCTGAACTACATTACCGGACACGAAGGCTTCTATTGTGAGCAGCCATTTTTTCAGCCCCTCGTTCAAAATTCTCGCTGCTCGCTCCACATCCAAGGAGTACTTTTCCGGAATGTATGACAAATCCATAACGTAAATGCCGTCGCGTTTCCCCAGAAATGGACAAGTTTCCAACTGTTCTGGTTCGAGGTGTGACAGATAGTGACATACGCGGTTCAGAACAGGCTTGCTCGCTTTGATTTTGACTCCCTGCAAAGTGTAATTAGTGCTGAAAAGCGTCAGTGTCCGCAATGCCGAGCCGTGGGCAAAGCGTTCCAGGCTGGCTCTTTGCTTAACCAAGAAGAAAAATGGGGCCAACATGGACAGACGTACCGGTACCAGCTGAGAGTGGATTGACATCGTTTCCTCCACTTTCTGGAGAACTTCGGCAAGATCCTCGTGAGTCTGGATCAAAGTCTACCAATCCGGGTATGTTCCTCGATCCACGGCATACTTCGCCAGAATGCTTTCCCGTGCCTCCGGCTGTACCAGGAGCGCTCCTCCGCACTCCTCCCAGAAAGGATCGCTTCAAGATTCTCAAGTTCCAGTTCTGCGAGGTCTTTCACATACAACACAGGAAAACACGGAACTGGCGAACTTGCGGGCTTGGATGAGCGCCTCAGCAACGGACCGAGCATGAGGTTCAAACCAGCTTTCCAGCTCCTTTAGCTCGTCTTCTTCGATGAAAGCAATATCAGCGGCCTGAAGAATGTGATCTACGCCCACGACCTGCAGCACGTGGCACTCATGATCGAAACGGAAGATGATCCTCTTTCCATGCTTCGTAGGATAGAACCTGCAGCTCTCTGTTTGATGGCATCAGAGAGTCTGTCTGACCCCAGCCTCGCCGTGTAGGTTTTCTTTGGGGATGATTACTGTGCGGCAACCTGCATCGTGAGGCTGTTTCCAGTTTGACATCCAAGCGCTCCGATCGCCGTTATTCGTCCATGGGTGTCTATTTCACCCGTCATTGCCACATCCCGGCGAATGCGCCGACCTGAAAGAATGGAAGCCAGCGCAAGAGCAATGGCCCCACCCGCGGATGGTCCGTCCTTCGAGCTGGAACCTCCCATGAAGTGTAGATGAATCGGTTCCCCTGCACGGTCCAGATTTATTTTCATCGGCTCGGCACAATGGAAAATAGCCGTGGTAGCAACCTTGCGGCTCTCATCCATGATTCTTTGAATATTTCCGGTCGCTTGAACCATGCTTAAATAAGCCGACCCAGCTTCACCAGCCACTACCAGCGTGGACCGAGGTAGCCTGAATGGGGATAAGCGACCCGATGCCTAGATCCACATTTATGCCCAGAGACATCATTTCCCCGATTCTGTCATCGTCGTTTATCTGCCGCGGGCCTCTTGGCGGCTCGAGATACTCTCTAATCTCGTTCCGCGTAATCAGCACCTTCTGCTTCAGAACCCGGCAGGATTTCTTTCCTAAAAATCCGCAAGAAAAGGGTGCGCATAAGCCGTTCGAGCTCACGTACTCCCGCTTCATGAGTGTAAGTCTTTATCAGGTGTCTCAAAAGATCCGTCTCTTGAGCTGGGTCAATAAGGATTTGCTCTTCAGTGATCTGATATTGCTGAAGCACGCGCTGAATCATGTGTTGCCGCGCTATTGAGATCTTTTCATCCACGCTGTAACGGTCAAGAAAAATTACCTCGCAGCGATTGACGACCGGAGGCGGAACGGTCTCCAAGGTGTTGGCGGTGAGCATAAAATGACAGTTGGAAAGGTCTATATCCACGGTGGTTTCAGTGTACTTGTCGTGAAAGAGGTGGTTTTGTTCGGGGTCCAAGATCTCCAGCAATGTCGCTATAGCAAATTTTTCCGTCTTGTCAGCCTCGTCCATGATGAACATACCGTTCATGATCCCCATCTTGATGATCCCCTGTACTATCGCGCCCGGTTTGGAGCCTTCGTACGTGAAGCCGTGCCCTCTCAGATCAGCTTCGTCCCTCATTCCTCCCAATGAAAGCTTGTGATAGGGGATCTTCAGGTTCTGCGCTATTGAAATGGCCAAAGAAGTTTTGCCTACGCCAGGGGGGCCCACAAGCAGAAAGGCGCTCCCGTTACGCCTCCACGATGCAACGTTTTCTTCATTGAACTGCCGATAGCGCCAGATGAGGTTGGTAAAGAAATCGCAGATAGTCTCTTTCGGTTTACGAAGCCCATAGTGCGACCGTTCCAAACCCTCCTCGAAGGCTTCCGGTGTCACGTCGATCCTCTGGATCTTTCCCCAGGGAATCGCTAACAGCGTCTCGATCAGCTCGCTGATACTTGGATCCACTGTGGCCGACCGCGTTCAGCTTGTTCTTCTCAATGGCTTCCATAACCTGGGCAGGAATGCGAGGGTCCTTTCCTGCTTCCTCGATTCGGTCCTTGAGGCTCTTGACTGCTGGGGCAGGAGTCTTCGATTCTGCCTTCGGCGCAGGCTGGGGCGGGACCGAGGGAAACACACCGTCCAGCTCTTCGGAAAACTGTCTTAAAACCCTCTTGAAGAGTTCGAAAATCTCTTTTGCGCTCTTGCCTTCGACACTGATCTCGCGAAGTCCCAGTTCCTGGAGCAGGTAAATCAGGCCCCACTTATCTCTTAAGCCATCATAGTTGTTGTACCAGATTCCTTAATAATTTCCGTATCGCTTTCAGCCAAGCCTGTTCTAACCGGCTCCTGCACCCAAAAAGGCTTTCTGAACCTCGGGATTGTTTACTAGCGCATCCGACACGTCTTCCATTATGATTTTGCCTGTCTCCAGAATGTATCCACGCTCCGCTATCTGAAGAGCGGCCCGCGCGTTTTGTTCTACCATCATAACGGAAATTCGGCTCTCTTTCCTGAGCAGGCCGATGGTCTCAAATATGAACTGCACCACAAGTGGAGCAAGGCCAAGGGACGGTTCATCCAACAGCAACACTTTCGGTCTGCACATGAGCGCCCGACCGATGGCCAACATCTGCTGCTCGCCCCCGGAAAGGGTGCCCGCGAGTTGGCCTCGGCGTTCCCGCAGCCTTGGAAACATTTCCGTGACTCGGTCCATGTCTCTGCCTACTTCACCTTTGGTCGCACGGGCATATCTGGAATACGCCCCGAGCCGCAGGTTGTCGATCACGGACATGTTCGCAAAGATCTGTCGGCCTTCGGGAACTTGCGAAATACCCAGACGAACTATCTTGTAAGCAGGCATGAGGCTGATATCTTGCCCAGCGAGGCTTATTGAACCGCGTGCAGGCGGGACCAGTCCGCATATAGTATTTATCAGCGTAGATTTTCCCGCACCGTTGGCGCCGAGCAATGTTACGCATTCACCCTCTTCCACGCGCAAGGACAGATCTTTAATAACGTGGACCTTGCCGTAAAAAACATTGAGCTTCTTAATTTCCAGCATTGGCCTCATTCCGTGCCGTGCAGTCCGATCACCCCACTCCATAGGAGGTAGATTTGCCCAAGTAAGCCTCTATGACTGCGTCATTACTCTGAATTTCATTTGGGGTCCCTTCGGCTATTTTCTGCCCGTAATTGAGCACAATGATGTGGTCCGAAATATTCATAATAAGGCTCATGTCGTGCTCTATGAGGACCACCGTGACATTCCTATCTCGAATTTTATGGATGAGTCTTGCCAGACTTTCGGTTTCCCCGGGTTCAATCCACCCGCGGGTTCGTCCAATAAGATCACTTTAGGTTCAAGAGCCAATCGCGCGTGCTATCTCGAGGTGACGCTGAAGACCGAACGGCATCGAAAGAGCATCAATATGTGCTTTGTCACTGAGCCCAACGAAATCGAGAAATTCCATGGACTTTTGTCGAATAAGCTTCTCATCTCGGCGGCTTGATGGGAGCTTGAGGGAACATGTCAGAAAACCGGAAGAAGTCTTGATGTGGCGGGCAACCATCACGTTTTCCAGTGTGGTCATGTGGCGGAAAAGCCGAAGATTCTGAAACGTTCTCGCGATCCCGATCTCTGCGATCTTGTGTTGGGGAAGATCTGTGACCTCGTCCTCTTTGAAACAAACTTTCCCCTTGGTCGGCGGTATAGCCCCGGAGATAACATTGATCAGAGTAGTCTTTCCCGCGCCATTAGGGCCGATGACCGCAGTGATAGAGTCAGCTGCCACCACTGCGGAAACGTTTCCCAGAGCCATTACGCCGCCGAACTTGACGAAGATTCCTTCGACTGAGAGGATCTCCTTCACTTTTCACCCTGTCTTTTCTGACTTCTCCCGCTTTCAGAAACCCCTGAAGCAAGCCCACAATGCCGTCAGGCATGAACATCATGATGACCAGCAATACCAAACCGTACATGAGAATATCGTAGTCGTGGAAAACTCTCAGGCTCTCCGGCAGGATGGTCATAATTATCGTGCCTACCACTGCGCCCCAGACGTTCATCATCCCGCCCACCGCGACCATTACCACGAACATGATCGACTCATTAATCGAGAATGTTGCAGGGGATATGAACGTCACATAGTGGGCGTACAAGGATCCCGCGATTGAGGCCATGCCGGCAGATATGATGAAAATCCCGAGCTTGATTGGCGGAGTGTCTATTCCCATGGCCCGAGCCGCCTCCTCGTTGCCGTGAATAGCCCTCAAGGCCCGGCCGATCCGCGAGTGAATCAGATTGAGCGCAAGGATCATAGAAATGAGCACAAGAAACCAGATCAGATAGAACCACTCTGCGGGAGTAGACAATTGCCAAGGGCCTATGCCGAGGGTTGGTATTTGTCCGAACCCGGACGGACCGCCTGTCATGGTCCGAAAGGGCTCAAGGGCCTTGGCCAGAGCCTCAGGGGCGTACCCCACTTTTTCTCCGAGGTGCCGGATCAGCTTTGTAAAATCTTCGGTATCTGCCAGGGTAATTATATGAATGATTTCACCTATGCCCAGAGTAGCCATGGCCAGATAATGGCCTCGGAGCTTTAGCGTCGGAATACCCACAAGAAATGCCACCAGACTATTTATACCTATACCCACCAGAATGCCGAACCAGGGGCTGTACCCGAACTGAGCAGTCAAAATCCCAGAAGAATACGCTCCTATGGCAAAAAAACCCGCTTGCCCGATGGAGATCTGCCCTGCATATCCGAGCAAGAGCGACAATCCTATGCATATCAGGGTGAAAATCCCTGCAAAATTGATCACTCGCAGGTAGTAGGGACTGGTCACCACAACGGGAAAAACGATGATCAGGACAGCGAAAATGATCAATGTGATGAGGTTACCGCGCCCCATAAGCTATTTTCTCCAAGAGTAATCGCCCCGGTTTCGCAAATGTCCGGAACCAGGAGGCCTACCATGAGCCGAGAGGATCAGAATTCTTTGAATTTTGCAGCTTCAGCACTGCCGAAGAGCCCGCTGGGTTTGTAAAAAAGCACCGCAAGCAGGATGATCAGAGAGATCGCGTCCTTGTACCCGGAAGAAATCAATCCCGTTCCCAGAGCTTCGAGAATACCAAGTATGAAGCCGGCCGCCACTGCACCGTAACCATTCCCCAGACCTCCGAGGACTGCCGCTCCGAACCCTTTTAGCGCCAACATGGGCCCACGATCGTAATCCATAAGGGTGATGGGTGTAACAAAGTAACCAGCCACTGCCCCCACCAAGGCCGACATGGCAAAGGACAGCAAAATCATTCTGCGGTCGTTGATCCCCATGAGTTTGGCAATGTCACGGTTGAAAGCACAAGCTTTCATAGCCTTTCCGGTAAGGGTAAATCCGAAAAACAGACCTACCAGGATTACCACCACGATGATGGCCGCTACTACCAGCAACGTTTGCGGCAACACCGTGGCACCGAAGATGCTGATCGGCTGCTCCGGCACAAAGTGTGCCATGAAGTAAGGGTCCTTGCCGAATGTAAACATCGCAATTCCGCGTATCACGATGGACAGAGCGATGGTGATGATGATCAGTTGAAGCACTGAAGGGTTTCTCATGGATTCCACAGTCTTGCGCCTCAACAATAGATAGGCTGCCGCGGTGAGCACAAGCATGACGGCGAGAGCCGGACCAACAGTGAGACCTCCCAGGAGTCGGGCTAGAGCAAAGATTATGATCGCGAGGCCGGCGTAGTGGTAAGTGGTCAGACGATCTGTAGGCTCTATCGCCAACTTCTCCATGAGCATTCCAACAAGCGTAGTTGTCCCTACTGCGAGGACGAACCCGAGGGCAATGGCATAGGGAGCAGGCACACCGAAGTTCTTCGCCCCACTAACAAACGTCACCCCTAGGAGTCCCCCCAGCATGACGAACTCGCCTTGGGCGAAATTAATGATGCTCGTGGAATTGTAGACCATAGTGAAACCAAGGCCCACCATGGCATAAATGGCTCCGATAGTGATCCCTGAAAATACGTACTGTAGGATGTCTGCGAACGAAACCATGCTCTCCGCTCCAGGGCCGGAAAAACCGGGACGGCCGTTTGATGGACGGCCGTCTCCGATGATGGGGAATTCACTTTAGGAGTCTGTTGCGCAACGCATGGCTTTCCCGAATTCGTGGCACCATGGCACCCAATGTGTGTGCTTGCGCGACAGGCTCTTAGTTTCGGTCATTTCTTTTGCGATAGAGGAATAATCTTGCCTCCCTTATCGACAGTCAGCATCTCCAGAGAGTCATTCTTGTCGAGGCCTGTATGATCTTTAGGGCTCATATTGAAGTGGCCCGCGATCCCAACCCAGCCCTTAGTCTCCTCTAAACCGTCCCGGATCGATTTTCTCGCCTTCGCGAGATCCATGTCAGGAGTGATCTTCTTGGCTTTCATGGCGTTAACAACCAGCCAAAGGGCGTCGTACGCGTGACCGCCGAAAGTGCTTACGGGTGGGCTGTATTTCTTCTCGTATTCGGTCTTATAGTTCATGAGGACTTTCTTCTGCCAGTGGTCCGCGGGTAGTGAATCCGCGACGAGGAGGCGGCCGGCCGGGAAGATTATCCCTTCTGCTGCCTCGCCAGCAGCCTGAATATATTTGGGATTCCCGAATCCGTGGCTCTGGAACAATGGGATCTTCATTCCGAGCTGTTTCATATTCTTGGGCACCAGCGACTGTGCGGGCTCAATTGACCAGTTCACAACCGCACCGGCGCCGCTGGACGCGATCTTCTTCAACTGCGCGGTCATGTCAGTGTCCTTGGGAGCGTAGGTTTCATCGGCGACTATCTGGACGCCCATCTCTTTGGCGTAGTGCTGTAGTTGCAGCCGTCCCTGGTTTCCGAAGGCGCTGGTCGAAGAGATGATCCCGATCTTGCCTATTCCCATTTTCTTAAGCTGTTCGAGAATACGTTCAGCCACGTGAGAATCTAATTGCGGGGACTTGAACACGAATATGGACTCTTCAATGGGCACGACGATTTTTTCAGCCGCAGCGGCCGAAACCAAAGGGACCTTGGCTTTTTCGCAAATGGGCTTTACTGCCAGGCTGGAACCGCTGATGGACGGACCGATTACAGCCAGCACATGTTCTTTATCGATCAGCTTCTCGACAGCGTTGACCGCTTTGGCCTCCTGCGTCTCGTCGTCCTCTACCAACACTTCGAGGGGATAGCCGTTTACCCCGCCGGCCTTGTTGATGTCTTCCACGATCATCTGGACCGTTTTCTTCTCAGGGTCGCCTAGCCATGACGCGGGACCCGTGACGGAAAAAATTGCCCCGATCTTTAACGGTTTCTTGTCTGCCGCATGTGCACAAACCAGAACCGACAAGCCGAAGATTAGAGCAGTTAAAAGGACCAAAAGTCGCCTTCCCTTCATCACCCTTCTCCTTTCTCTTTTATTTCCGTCGCAATCAAGATTCGGCCTCCAAGCCATTTTGATTGCAACAGAAAGGATTCCTCTGCCTCTGTGGACGGCATACATGGAAGAAAGACATGAGCGGGGTCGAAACGTCTCGACACACTCCTAGACCAAAGCTGCACGGAAAAGTGACCATATATGGAAGGATTACCTGATTGGTCCCCTAACTATTAGTTAGGCGCTGATCATAGACGCTCAGAATGAAGGTGTCAAGCACCTTATTTGCTATAATACGGCCAGTTCACTGATTGTATTTGCTAAAGAATTCAGCCTGCATGCGGACGGTTTTGTTGGCCACTGTTGCAGGAAATCGAATAATAAAAGTGGAGCGCTTGTCTAACTTTCCAATTTGCGCTAAACGCAAATCAAGCGGTCAAACGGTCAAAATGGAGGAACTAATGGCGGAAGAAAAATGGACCTTTGAAAGGGTTCGCAGCGAGATCAACGAAGCTCGCACGAAAATGTTTGTGGTTTTCAAGGTTCTCGAAACCGGCAATTTGAAGTTTGCTGAACACCCTGAATGGGCATTGGTGGTCAGCCCCCTGCTCAAAGAAATATCTGATTATGAAGCCAAGATTAGAGACTTCGTGGGAGGAGAGACCGCCTAGCCTACGGGAGCACTCAAGGCCATAGTCACGAGGCTGCTTTTTCAAGGTGGACTGGAGCGCTTGAAAATCTGCGGGGGACCTAACACTGTTGGGTCCCCCGGCAACGAGGATGCAAATGCATCCGGAAATCATTAGCCAGCCGCGAGAATCGACTTCTGTTGCTTACTGATCCGTGTCCTTAGTTCGTTTTTCCCCACTGGAACTTCTTTGCCGGGGCTGTGGATTCTGCCTGAACCTGAGAGCTTGCCGAGGATTGTGCTTCGAGCCGTGTGCCCTGAGAAGACCCCGGTTCAGCGCTTACCGCCGCGGGCTTATCCTGTTTACCCCACTTCATTGTAGGACCGGAATCGGTTGTTTCCCCTTTACCCCATTTCACGTTACGGTTAGCAGGCGGCGGAGGCGTGGGTGCAGCGTTCTGCCGGACTACGTTTTGACGGGCTCTACGCGGGGTCTGAAGCGCTGGAGCGCCGGGAGTGGTTCTTAACTGCCTGACCGCCGGGGCAGCGGTAGGTGGAGTAGAAACTTGGGTCGGCTGTTGAACCTGAACAGGTGCATCGTCGCCTGCTACCGATTCCCTACCATCCCAATAAACTTCGCTGCTGGTGCCTTTTTCCACGTCACGGGATACGGACGCTGATGATCGAGTGCTTCTGTTACCCGAAGGAGCGCTGTTGGAGGTTGAGGGCTGAGCCGTGTAAGACTGGGCAGGCGCGGTCCTGGTGCGCTGACGTGCGGATGGCCGCCGAGTAGGAGTCGTGGGCGCAGCAGTTCCGGCTCCGTATCCCGGAGACTGGCCGTACTGGCCGGCGCCGTAACCGGGATAATTCTGGTAACCGGTGTATCCTTGTGGTGTTTGTTGGCCATAACCACCCTCAGACTGGCCGTATTGTTGCCCGTATTGTTGACCGTATCCTTGTGGTGTTTGTTGGCCGTATTGCTGTCCGTACTGCTGACCGTACCCTTGTGGAGTTTGTTGGCCGTACTGCTGCCCGTATTGTTGTCCGTAACCTTGAGGGGTTCCGTACTGCTGGCCGTACTGGCTGTAATCGGCCTGACCCTGACCATAACCTCCGTAAGATCCATACCCCTGATATTGCCCCTGATCCCCGTATCCGTAGTAGCTTTGCCCGTAGGCAGCCCCTCCCATAATCAGGAAAACCATCGATATTGCTAGCGTAACCGACCTTTTCATGCCCTACTCCTTTGTCCGCGTTCGCGGGCTCTCGCCGCCATACGGGAGAGACTACTGATAACTGCCCAAAAATCAAGAGCAATGATTTCAGTTGAAATTCTAAAGAATTCACTCCAAAAAATCAAGTTACTTTTTTAAACTGCCTCGGAGATTGACTTGACATGCCGGTGGGTCTAAGGTGACGTTCCATGAAAGTAGCTCACCTTTCAGATCTGCACTTTGGGAGCCACGTTTCAAGTGAAAAGCTGGACTCTTTGAGAAAAGACCTGGTTTCTCAGGCTCTCGGAACTGCTTGTTATCACGGGTGACGTCACCGACCGAGGTCGCCTTTCCCAATTTCGGTGGGCACGAGCCTTCCTCCGGTCCCTAGAAATCCCTTTCATTATCGTGCCTGGAAACCGGGAAGTGGGCTTTTCAGCCGTATGGGAGTGGATGTTGCCATCTTTTGCAATGAGACGTTATAGCCACTTCTTTGGCGCGAGCGACCGGGTAGTCTATTGCTCAGAGTCCAATAAGGTGGTCTTCATAGGTCTCAATTCGGTTCATTCCTTCCCGTCATGGCCGGGAAAGGTGTCACGTGAGACCCGGGTACTGGCTCAAGGAACAAGCCTCACATTTTGAGGATTATCTCAAGGTCCTCTTCTTGCATCATCCAGTTGTGCCGGTAATCAGGGGCTCCTCGTTTTGGGCGCATTCCCTTTCCGATGCGGGCGAAATCCTTAACATCTGTACTCAAAACGGCATCAAGCTTATATTGCAAGGACATAAGCACCGTTCTGCGGTTATGGAGGTGAACTTTCCTGAGCGCGAGGCCAGGGTAGTGGTTTCATCGTGCGGAGCCCCCTTAATGTCGCGCTGGGACAGTGTGTACCACATCATGGAGGTGTCGCCGGCCTCTATTGTCATACATCCGAGGGAGTTTTTCGAGGGGGAATTTGTGGAGAAAGGGTGTTATGAATTCTTCCCTAATGGTGATCGGAATGATTGCCGGGCCGAGACATGCCAGGGCCTTTCGTCTGAAGTTTTCAGATCAAATCCATCATCGAAACCACCTGAGACCATGCATTAATTCAACCGTTTATTCTCTTCAGCGTCGGACCGTCTAATGTACAGGGGCGTCAGTAAGTGAAGATCGTCTGCATTGCCCTGTCTGATTCGCTCATAAGCTAGTAGAGCGCAAGCAGCAGCAGACGGATCTGCCACGGGGCTTCTGACCAAGTTAGGAATTGACTCCACCAGGTGGTCCAACACGTGGTCTCCGCAAAGGATAAGCTCACCGGAGACTTTCCTGGCATTCTGCGAAAATTCTTCCGCCTTGATTAGCATCGGTCCCGCAACCAGCATCACTTTTTCCTCTGATTTTCTATAAAAGGCCGTATAAATCTCGCCCCGCCGCGCGTCGATTACAGGGGCTCCCCATTCGCCATCCTTCAGGGCCTGCCACGCCAAAATGTCCAGGCTGGATATGCCGGCCACCGGCTTTGCCAAGGCAAGGGCCATCCCCTTGATCATGGCCAGTCCTACGCGGGTCCCGGAAAAAGTGCCGGGGCCCATGGCAACGCCAAACCCGTCGATATCCATGACACTCAAATGCAGCGCTGCCGTCACGTCTCTGATGAGGGGCGCCAGCATCTCAAGATGCTTGCGATCTGGTGGAAGAATGACCTCGCGCAAAACCACGAGGTTCTTAGCGATAGCCACACTCAAAGACGCGCTTGTAGAATGAACAGCAAGGATTATCACGGGGCAAGCGACCAGCCCTTTGTGACAATCCTACTGATATCGTTATAGATTACGAGCGCGAAGAGAAACGCGATGAACAAGAGCCCGAACTGCACGGCGACCTCTCGCACCCTGCCGGTCACGGGGCGACGGATAACAGCTTCGATCAGAAAGAACAGCAGGTGTCCGCCATCGAGAATCGGCACCGGCAGTAGATTGATGATGGCGAGGTTTATACTGATATAGCTCATGAGGAAGAGGAAGCTGTACACGCCGGCTTTCAGGCTTTCGCCGGAAGCCTGGACGATAGTAATGGGTCCGCTCAGGGCCTTGGCGCTGATCTCCATCTTAACGAGCTTTACAAGGGTCACTACGACTAGCTCGGTCAAATGCCAACTGAACCGGACGCCTTCACTCAAGGCTGCCACAAAACTGAGCTTGGCGGTCTTTCCAGAAGGGGCCACGCCTATTTGGCCCATCGGTTCACCCAGCATATCTTTCTGCTCCGCAAGTTTCGGGGTCACGGTCAGGTCTATTCGGCTGCCTTCTCTTTCGACAGTCACCGCGAGCTTTTGCCCCGCATTCTTTGCGATGATTGTCCGCATATCTTCCCATCGCCAGATAGGCTCACCGTTGATGGCCACCACCTGGTCTCCGGCCTTGATGCCCGCCTCCATCGCAGGCGTTCCCTCAAGGACCTTGCCGATATCACTGACAAGAACAGGCATGCCCGCCACATAACCTGCGCAAATCAGCACTATCGCCAACAGATAATTGGACAGGGGACCAGCCAGTATAACGGCCATCCGCGCGGGCAACGATTTACTGGTAAAAGCCCTAGGGAGTTCTTCCGGGGGAACCTCTTCGTCGGACTCCGGATCTTCCCCAAGCAGTTTGACGTATCCTCCCAACGGAATCCAACTCAGAATGTACTCTGTTTCACCCCACTTGCGGTTTATCATGGCAGGAGGAAAACCGAGTGAGAACTTGAGAACCTTAACACCAACGAGCTTGGCGACTATGAAGTGACCGAATTCATGAACAAAGATCAGGGCACCCAGCAGGATTAGAAAGCCTACGACATATTCAAACAAGTGAGCCTCCAGTGGCTGAAATAAAAGTCATCTACGACTTCTTGCGACAATTCCTCTTTCAAATTGTTCGGATTAAATATAGAATCTTTCCCGGCGAAAACAAGCCCTTTCTTCGAAAAGGCCGGCATGGCGAAAATCGGAATTTTTGGCGGGACCTTTAACCCACCGCATGTGGGGCATCTGCGTGTAGCCGAAGAAGTGGCATTTAGCCACGGATTATCGCGTATAGTTTTCATCCCGTGCTTTATCCCACCTCACAAAAGCTCCAGGGAGACGGCAGCGCCGGAGGATCGCCTGGAGATGATCCGCAGATCCTGCGCAGACAACCATGTCTTCGAAGTTTCGGACATGGAGATTTCTCTTAAGGGGCCGTCATACACGGTGAACACGCTCGAAGTCTTCTCAAGAGATAAGAGCCTTGAACCGTACTTCATTCTCGGGACAGATTCGCTCCGGGAAATTAGCACATGGAAGGACTGCGCGAAACTTTTCTCCCTCTCGCACTTTATTGTGGTGAGAAGGCCGGGACTCGATTTCACAACCGCTTGGGCGGGGGTCCCCGAGGCACTTCGGAAGGAATTTCAGGATCGAGGGGGCCATTTGCTCCACTCAAGCTTCAACCGTGTCATCCCATCCAAAGTGGAAGGGCTCAACATTTCTTCGACAATGATCCGCACCCTTTCAAGAGGCGGTCAGAGCATTCGATACCTTGTTAGAGAACCGGTTCGTCAGTATATTATGGAACGGAAACTCTATCGGAATTGAGCTTTCATGAACAAAGCCCACGCACAAGTCGCCTTGACTTCTAAAGAAAAGGCGGAAATCCTCCTCCGCGCCGCGGTGTCCAAGAAGGCAACGAGCCCCGTGCTCATAAGGCTCGATGGGCTGACGGTGCTTACTGACTATTTCCTGATTGTCTCCGCCCGCTCGGCAAAGCATGTGACGGCCGTTGCTGAGGGCGTCATTGAGGATGCCCGCAGCCGCAAGATTGTCCGTTATTCCGCGGAGGGAGTGCATCAGGGGCACTGGGCCCTTTTGGACTACGGAGACGTAATCGTGCACATTTTCCACCAGCCGATTCGCGAGTTCTATGACCTGGAAGGCCTTTGGGCGGAAGCTCCCAGGGAGCCGATCCCGGATGACATTCTGGCGGAGCTTGAGAGCGAGACGGAAGAGCCCGAGGAAGAGGAGGAGTGGTGGGAAAAGTGACCGTACAACTCCTGAGTCTCTTGTCCTCGGCCCTTCACTTTTTGTTGAACAAAGCTTCAAGTTTTCGGCGGGCCTCCGCAGCTTTGTCGGCTGCCTTCGAGACCGAAGCGCCCTCCCGCAACTTGAAATAGTCGCAAAAATTCCGGCGATCTTTTACCGAGACCTTTTCAGCCTCAGGCTCTTTACACTGGTTGGGGGCAGTCTCACTGTACTCCGAACAATTGAGGCAGCAGCGGACATCGGATCCGCAATTGCTGCAAGTATCGTTTCGGAACACCTTTTCCTCAAATTGCAGCAGTTGGCCGCAATGATGGCAAAATCCCTTTCTCATGTCTGACCTCTTGCGCTGTCCCCCGTGCCGGGATATGGTATGGCCAACGTTCACGAGTTTGGCCACGACTTGATGCGCAGGTGTGGAGTCCGGCGGAAGGTACTCTTCCTCCAATTCTCCGCGACACCGGAGCCCGTTCGAATCCGTTCGACAATATTACATCATTATGGAAGGCATTGAAATCCGCGCCCAATAACCCTCTTCCAACCAAACTAATGGGAGAATCCAAGAATGACAGAACCTTTTCTTGCCCGTCTACCCAAAGGAGACGACCTGCTCGAGGCGATCACTCGAGAGTTCCGTGAGAGGTCGATTCCCAAGGGCGCATTCAATGTGATCGGGGCCGTTACCCTTGCGGCGCTTGGCTATTATGACCCGCAGACCAGGCGTTATGTGAACAGGGAGTTCGAGGGAGCACTTGAGATCGTGGCATGTATGGGTAATGTTTCGGAAAAAGAGGGCAAAATATTCGTACACGCCCATGTGACCCTCTCAGGGGAAGATTACCGATGCATAGGCGGCCATCTCATGCCCGGGACCGAGATTTTCGCCGCGGAACTCTATGCGACTCCGCTTCCTGGAAAGACCCCGGTACGCGAGTTCGATGAGCCGACCGGCCTTGCTCTTTGGTCCGAGTTTTGAGTGGTATGAGAGGCACTGGAAGCAAGAACACCGGCGCCGCTTGTTTGCCCGGCGGTGGTTGCCCCGCTAACGTGAATTCCGAGAGCATTGTCCACAGATCAACCAATGAGCAGGAAACATGAGAATAAACGATCTCATCCTGTTTCTGGTGATCTTCGGCTCTGCAGCGGTCGCGGTCTTCTTTCCGAACGCGGGCGTAATATTCCAGCCATATCTGCTGTATTTTATGATGCTTCTCCTGTTTTTCAGTTTCCTCAACATCGACTTCCGCGCCTTATTGGATACATCACGTGAGTCCTTGCTGCGTCTGGCAACCATGGCCTCCGTGAAGCTGATAGTTCTGCCAACAGCACTTTACGCGATCGCCCTGTTCGTGATACCCGATTATGCCGTTCCAATATTGCTGCTCTCCGGGATCTCCACCGGCGTAGTGGCTCCTTTCCTGGCGAGCCTTGTCGCGGCGGACGTTGCTACGGTACTCAGGATGGTGATTGTAACGTCTCTTGCTGTACCGTTTTCTTTGCCTTGCCTCGTCAAACTGTTGGCTGGAGCTGAATTATCCATCCCTCTGGACTCGATGATCCGGATGCTGGCGCTAGTGATCTTCGTCCCTATGGGATCGGTCCTTGTCTTGAAGAGAATTGTCCCGCAGGCCCTCGAAAAGATTGCTGAAAGACAGTACCCCGTTTCTTTACTGATGTTCGCGATGGTAAATCTGGGGGTGTTCTCGAAGTACTCTTCCTTCTTCTTTCAGCATCCCGGGCAGATCATGGTTTGCTTGGCCGTTGCATACGCCCTGTCGGTCATCTATTACCTGACCGGCTTTCTGCTTGTCCCTGGACAGCAGGTGAAAGAAAGATTGGCAGCTGCATTGAGCCTGGCCGTTATGAACAATGTGCTAGTGATAGTCTTTTCGTCTCGCTTCTTTGGGCCGCTTTCTCCAACTCTTGCAGCGATGTATATGTTTCCGTTTTTCACAATGATCGTGCCGGTCAAGCTTATCGCGCACCGCGTTCAATGGGCGGCCGGGAAACCTGAAAAAGTAGGACGATGACTTGTACCCTATACCGGCCTGTACTCGCCGTGGTGGCAGCACTTTTTCTTGCATCTTGCAGTAGCAACGAACCGCCCCCACTGTATAAATCGAGCCGTTTCCTGATGGGCACCCTCGTCCAGGTGACGATCCCAGGCGCAGAGGCAACGGCAAAGGCTGTGGCAGAAGACATATTTTCGGAACTCAAGCGAGTCGAGGATCTCACTTCTTTCCACAAACCATCGGGACTAACTAAGATAAATGATCAGTCAGGTAACGGGCCCATCAAAGCGGATTCCGAGCTTCTCTCGCTCATTGGTGAAAGCCTGCGGTTCGCGAAGGAAACTCAGGGCGCCTTTGATCCAACCGTGGGGCCGTTGACACGGCTGTGGAATTTTAGCGCCGGCGACCCACGACTCCCGTCAGGCTCCGAAATCTCTGCGGCTTTGGCCAAGATCGGATGGCGTCGCGTGACGGTAGACTCTACGGCTGGGACGATCATGCTGCCGGACTCAGGAATGGCCCTGGACCTGGGAGGAATTGCTAAAGGGTACGCTCTGCAACGGGCGGCCGCGGTTATTAGAAAGCGCGGGATTTCCGCAGCCCTGGTGAATGCCGGCGGGGATGTTCTGGTGGTCGGTGAGAGGGAGCCGGGAAAACTGTGGCGAATCGGGGTCCAGGATCCGCGAAACGAGCGAGCGATAGTCGCGGTGGCAAATCTGAAGGATTGCGTGGTCCAGACATCGGGAGATTACGAACGTTGCTTCATTACAGATGGGAAGCGTTATCACCACATTCTCAACCCCGCCACCGGCTATCCCGCGGACGGTTTGCAGTCGGTTACCGTAGTAGCTCCCACGGGCATGAGCACCGTGACGGCCGGTATATTTGTCCTCGGAGTGGAGGAAGGTTTGAAGTACATTGAGTCAGTGCCCAATGTTCGTGGATTCTTGATCGATTTTGAAGGACGAATTCACAAGTCCGCGGGGGCTGAGTCAATATTTGATTTCAAGCAAAAATAAAGGGTTGGCGGCACGGATGCAAAAGAAATGCTTTTTACCTTGATCGCGGTTTGCAAACGAGGTAAAATGCGCTGACTTAAGATTCTAACGTGTGACAGCATGACTTCTCTTGGTAGGAAAGTGATTCTGGGTCTGATTCTCGCCGCTGCGTTGGCTGCCGGCGGGTGTATGAGCTGTTTGCCCCAATATACGGCTCCGCCGACAGGGCCTGTGTCAGCATGTTATCCGACCGGCCATGACCCGTATATCCCCATGGATCATAACCCTTCCCCGTTTAACCCTTGGGACGTGATAAGTTCTCTCGCCTCACCTTTTCTCTACGGACCGCCACGGTAACCTGCCGGCGCTCCTCATCCTACACATATTCCGTTTGTCAGGCTCGGTTCGATAATGGCTAACCTGGTGTAACCTACGGCGAGGAGGGCGCATCCACTGCGTTGGGCTGGGCTAGCTGTGCGGGGGACGGATTGGAAGCTATCTTCTTTTCATCTCTGAATGCCCTGTAAAGCTCCGCATATCGTTTTTGGATCTTCCGGCGAGTGCCCAAAACAGCGCGGGCGTAACCGATAGCGGCCCGGGGATGATCGCTGTTATATGCACTGAGAGCGGGCACGACCCCCTTGTATTGTTCCAGATAGTATTTGAATACTCGGATGCCGCTATCCGCGTTTGTATGGAGGTCCAGCAGATCGACGTATCGAAGTCCGAACTTTCTGGCCCACGACGGGGCATGAACCTGAAACATCCCCCGACAATTCTCACTGTTGATTATGTTGTTCCTGAAGCCGCTTTCGACATGAACAATGGCCATATAAAGCCACATATCTCCGCAGGTTACTCGTCCGAAATGCTTGTTCCCGGCCTGAGCAATAGCCAGAGAGATCTCTTTTGCCCTATCACCGCTTATTTTACCCTCAGTCATTTCGTTTATGATGATGGAACATATCGCCATGGCGTCAGAATGCACCACGCCCGCACCCATAGCGGACGTAGAAAAGACGCACAGCAGCGACAACAGGACACCCGGTATGATTCCCCTCATACACCCTCCTCCCAGTCGGCAAAGAGCACTCACAAGTGTCGGGAAGCTTATTGGTGAGTGTCCTCTCTGCCTATCCCCATTTCACCCCTAAAAACTACTTCTGCGGAATCTCCGGTTTCTGTGGTTCAGGAATCTTGGACTTGGCCTTCTTTGCTTGCCGCGGTTTGAAGGCTGCCTTTTCAACGTACTCCAGAGGCTTTTCTATCGGCATAAGCGCAACGTTAGCGCAACCTTTCACGAAATCAAGGCACGGATTGAAAAGGCTAAAGGTTCTCCTCAGACAGCCGGAGAAAAGACCTTCTGTAGTCTCCAAAGCTGTAGCTCCGCCTTTGTATATGGCACCCGTGACTTTGGAAGCAGAGGAGCGCTTTTCAGATGCACCGTTGGCAAAGGCGGGTATCGCCAGTGCAACAACAAGTAGTGCGCAAAGCGCAATTTTGGCTATTTTGCTCATCAGTGGAACCTCCAGTTAACATCAAAGCGTATAATTATTTCATATTTCTATTTGTTTTGTCAAGCAATTAACGGCTTTATTTTTCCCGTTATTTGTGTTAGGTGTATAAAGTGAAGATATCTATACTGAGGTCGAATCATGAAAACCGTCATTGCGATTTTGGCCGTGGTTCTTTCCGTTTGCGTGCAACCGGTCTTCGGACAACAGGACTCTCCGATGTACGATCGCTCTTACTCGGGGCCATATAATATGTACGGCCAGCCGACCTTCACTCAACTCCCGTCTACTCAGCGGCAAGGGGGGCAGCAACAGCCCAATCAGGCCATAATCCCGAGAGCTGTCGACCGGATGGGAGATTTCGGAAGCTATTTGTGGAGCTACATGCCCGCACCGGTCCGTGGAGCAGACTCTCCCTATACGGTCCCGCCCGGATCAGGACAGGTCAATATAAACTTCGTGCCGAGTTCCCGTTGATCGTAGCCACGGAGGCTAATCCGCCGGTTTTGGGGACTGGGCTTTAGAAAAGCGCGAGTCCTTCGGAGGAGGTTCGGCCATTTTGCCGGGCCCCCATCCCGGGCTGCTGCTCCCGTCAAGGCCTGGCTGTAACGAGAGAGGAGTGTTCGTTGCTCTCAGACCAAGACCTGATGAATGTTCAGGCCGTTAGTTCACAGCTTTCAGCGCCGGTAACCATCTTCGTGAACCGAGGTGCGGCAGGGGAGAACCCGTTCGAGGTCAACCTTGTCAACATAGTCCGCCAGATCAGCGGCGTATCCATGAACAGCATCAGAATCGAGGAAAGGGACGAATCTTTCCTGCCGGGGAGACCTTCTCTCACGCCGGCTGCCGGGCACGTGAACAACATCCACTATTTTGCTGCTCCGGAAGGGACCGAACTTGCGCCTTTTTTGGATCTACTACTGTGGATGGGCAGCGACACTGATCCTCCTGAGTCCGACTTGACCAAAGCGGTTGAGGAATTGACCGTGCCCTGTCATGTAATCGTCTTGATAGCGCCGACCTGCCCTCATTGCCCCCAGGTGGTTCGCGCAGCTCTGTCGCTGGCCGTCCATACGTCCTTGATCACGGTTAGTGTGGTGGATGCTGTCCAGTTTGAAGACCTCGCTCAACGCTATAAGGTGAAATCCACCCCCACAACCATCATCAACGATGGCCTCACCTTGATCGGCCGCCTCACTGCAGAGGAGCTGGCCGGACACCTGCTGAGGCAGGCCGAGAGCAGCTCCCTTACTCCGATCCTTGAGTCAATGATTAAGGCAGGCCGGGCAGAGGACGCCGGAGAGCTTATCTGCGCCAAGGAGCAGCCGGAAGCTATCCTACCGATATACGTGTCAAAAGAGTTTTCCGTGCGCATGGGTGCATTAGTGGCGCTGGAAGAGGCTTTAGAAAAGAATCCCAGGATCCTGGACCCCATCGTTGGCGAACTCACGTCCCTTCTGTTTCAAGAAGAGGCGGCTTTACGGGGGGACACGGCCGCATTGCTGGGCAAAATCGGAAATCCTGCTGCGATTCCGGCTCTTCGCAAGGCCGCTGAAGACCAGGATCCGGATGTCCGGGAAGCGGCTGAAGAGGCCCTACAATCCCTCGAACATTGAAATCGTGGCGCTCGTCAAATAATCTGAGCGGTGAAGGGACTCTCTATGCAAGCCAAGCGCGAGATCGTCGCTAAAAGCCTCGTAAATGATATTCGGGCGGGGTTCAGCAATTTAGAGTTGATGGAAAAGTACAGCCTGTCTTCAAAAGGATTGCTCAGCGCTTTCAACAAATTGATAGCATCGCGGGTTATGGAAGAGGACGAACTGGTCGAGCGCCTCCCGACATTTGATGATACCGTGGACATCAATCATGCACGAGAATTCCCCAGGTGCTATATGGCTCTTGGCCTTCCCATCTATGACAAGGAAGAGTCGGAAGCGGAGTACCATGTGGTGGACCTCACGGAGAAAGGCGTTCAGGTCGGCGGAATCGCGGCCAAAGTCGGTGATAAAAAGTCCCTTATCATCAAGGCAGGAGGACTTGATCAAAGGATTAAGCCATGCGCTTTCGATGCTGAATGCCGGTGGGTAAAGGTGGACTCCCAACATGGAAGCCGTATAGCGGGTTTCGAGATAACCGACATATCCTACAAAGATTTGCAGGTGCTACTGCATATCATCAAATTGTCGGCTTTTTGCGACGAATGACAGAATAGAGAATAAGCAATAGAGGCCCAGGACGAAGCGGTCTTTGATTTTTCGGTCCGCGCTTTTTTGTTGATATGACGTGGTAAACGGGCCCAGTCCCAACCGAGGGAAGTGTTGAAAGGCAAAGGAAAACAGAAGGACAAGGGACAGCGACTCTGGTTCAGGTTGGTACTCTTCCTAGTCCCCCGCCTCGTAACCGCATACTTCAGACTCGTTGATCTAACATCGAAAAAGATTTACCTCAACCAGGAGTACGAAGAGCAGATCTGCAAGAAGCAGCCGTTTAATTGTGCTTGCTTTCATGGCACCATGATTTTCCCGGTTTACCACTGCGGCCGCTATCCCGGAGTAGTCATGGTGAGCCGATCTTGGGACGGGGAGCTTATCGACCGATGCCTTCGCCGATGGGGTTACGACAGTACGAGAGGATCATCCTCACGCGGTGGAAAGGAAGCCCTCGTTGAGATGATCGACATGGCCAAGGAGAGAAATTACTGTACAGGGCTGGCGGTTGACGCTCCGAGGGGACCTTCGAGAAAAGTGAAGATGGGGATAGTGATCATCGGCCGAGAAACCCAGACGCCGGTTGTCCCATTGGTTAGTTGGGCCACAAGACAGATCCAGTTTGGCTCTTGGGACCGGATGGTGTTACCACTGCCATTCAGCACAATTGTCATGGCTTTTGGAAAACCGACTCACGTTCCTCCGGGCCTTGGCAGTGACGATTATGAAAAAATCCGACAGGAGATCGAAGACAACATGGTGGCCGCCTCGGAACAATGCGAGGAGAAGGTCAGACAATTGAAGGGGGATTTGCGAATCCCTGAAACATCTGACCTGAATCGGTAGAACCGGCATCTTGCCAGTCCATAAATGACGGGCAGGATGCCCGTCCCACCTAAGAAGAGATTGCTTTCCCGCGGGACGTGGGATGTCTCCTAGCTCTTTGGGCGCACACGCAGATATTCTTTCTTGATCGGGAACTGGCCTCAGGGTGCTGCTCCGCCAGGGGCGGACTTATCCCCACTATCCGTCTCATTCTCACCAGGCGCCTGCTCTTTCAGCTTGTCCAAATAGGCTTTGAACCCCTCATCGTACATCCCGTCGTTCCATCGGGATTCCATTTGCCTCTGTTTACGAACGTAGGAAACCGTCTTGGATATCACCCACAAGATCCCCAGGGCCATAAAGACGATGTAGATCGCGGTAAGTCCGGTGGTCATAACAAGAGCCCTGGAACTTGTACCAATGCGCTTTCAAGCACGTAGTGCTTCATGGCAGCAGGCTACCGACGGCACAGCCGAGGCGTGGTCACATATTCGACAGCGCCTATGCCTTACGCTTCCCTTTCGGCCGAAGACTCGGTTTTCGAAGGACGTCTCGTGCCGCTGGGCCTTACGGCCTTGCCCTTCTGGGCAGGCTTCTTTGGAGTTTGCTTCTTGCCCCCTGTCCCGGTTGTCTTTCTATCGACCGCCGGGCCATCTCTGAGAGCTAGCTTGAGAACCTCATCCATGTGCTTGACGAACTTGAAGTCAAGTCTTCGGCGGATATGTCGCGGTATTTCGTCGAGATCCTTTTCGTTCTGCTCCGGGGCAATGATTGTGTAGATCCGGGCTCGAAGCGCGGCCAGTGATTTCTCCCTCAGTCCGCCCACAGGAAGGACCCTTCCTCTGAGAGTAATTTCCCCTGTCATAGCCACATCCGCTCGCACCGGAATCCCCGTGAGGGCGCTCACCAGGGCTGTGGCCATAGTAACACCAGCAGAGGGTCCGTCTTTGGGAATTGCCCCCGCTGGAACATGCACGTGAATGTCCTTCGAGAAGTAGAATTTCTCCTTCATCCCGAAGCGGGCAGCTCGTGAGCGGAAGTACGAAAGAGCGGCCTGGCCCGACTCTTTCATGACATCGCCCAACTGCCCGGTCAATAAAAGGCTACCCTTCCCTTCCATTGGTGTGGCTTCTATGTGAAGGACATCGCCGCCGTATGGAGTCCATGCCAGGCCAGTGGCTACTCCGATCTCGTCGGACCTTTGTTCGTCGTCGGGTAGAAATCTCGGTACCCCCAGAAACTTGCTGAGGTTCCTGGCCGTAATCCTGGGGACCTTCTTTTCCCCTTCGGCAATCTTGCGAGCAATCTTGCGGCAGAGATGAGCGATTTCTCGCTCGAGATTCCGGAGACCTGCTTCTCGGGTGTACTGATTGATTATCCCGAGTATTGCCTCGTCAGTAATATTGAAATCCTCTTCCCTGATGCCGTTTTCTTTGATCTGCCGCGGGATCAGGTACTGTCTGGCTATTTTCAGTTTTTCCTCATCGATGTACCCGGAGAGTTCGATGATCTCCATCCTGTCCCTGAGAGCCGGAAGAATGGTGTCGCCCACGTTTGCCGTGGTGATGAACATGACCTTGGAGAGGTCAAAGGGGACGTTTAGATAGTGGTCGCTGAAGGCATGATTCTGCTCGGGGTCAAGGACTTCCAGCAATGCGGCCGACGGGTCTCCACGGAAATCCGCACCGACCTTGTCAATTTCGTCAAGCATGAATACAGGGTTGTTGGACCCGGCATTCTTGAGGCCCTGAATGATACGGCCTGGAAGGGCACCGATATAGGTGCGTCGGTGGCCGCGAATTTCCGCCTCGTCCCTCACGCCTCCCAGCGATATCCGCGTGAACTTCCGCCCTAGGGCACGAGCTATGGATCGGCCCAGTGAGGTCTTTCCCACACCCGGGGGTCCCACAAAGCAGAGAATAGGACCCTTCATCTGCTTGTTGAGCTTGCGAACGCCCAAATATTCCAGGATACGGTCCTTCACTTTCTCTAGATTGTAGTGATCCTCATCCAGGATAGTTTTGGCATTCTTTATGTCCAATTTGTCCCGGGTCCCTTTGGACCAGGGCAGTTCGACGATCCAGTCGAGATAGGTCCGAATGATGGAGGCTTCGGCTGCGTCCGGGTGCATCTGTCCGAGGCGGCTAAGCTGCTTCTCCGCCTCTTTTTCAACTTCCTTCGGTATCTTCGCCTTTGCTATCTTTTCTCGAAATTCATCTATTTCCTTGGTCTTTTCGTCAATCTCACCCAGTTCGGTCTGGATAGCTTTCAGTTGCTCCCTGAGGAAGTACTCTCGGTGGGTCTTGCCCATCTCCTCCTTGGCCTGCGTCTGGATCTTGGCCTGCATGGCTGAAAGTTCGAGTTCCTTGGACAGGAGTTCATTCACCTTCTTGAGTCGTTCCACAGGGTCGATAACTTCCAGTATGGCCTGGGATTCTTCCACTCGGAGTTTCAGGTTTGATGCCACTAGGTCCGCTAGTCGGCCGGGATCTTCAATGGAATCCAGAATAGCCACGGCATCCGGAGAGATTATTCCCCGGAGCTGCAGAATTTTTTCCGAATTCTCTTTTATGGACCTCATCAAGGCCTCGACCTCTATTGTGATCGGGCCGGACATCGGCTCAGGGATCTTTTCTATCTTCACCTTGAAGAATTCCCGCGACTCGAGAAAGGACACGATTCGTGCCTTTGCCAGCCCCTGAACGAGAATCTTGACCCTACCGTCAGGGAGCTTGAGCTGCTTGACCACCATGGCCACTGTACCCACAGTGTAAATGTTGTCCGGGGTTGGATCCTCTTCGGTGGAAATCTTTTGGGCGGCGAGAAATATGAGTCGCTCCTCAGCCAGTGCCTCGTCCACAGCCCTTATGGATCTCTCCCTTCCCACCATCAGAGGAAGGATCATGTAGGAATATATCACCACATCCCGCACGGGGAGCAACGGCAGCACATCGGGGATATCGGCAAAATTTATCTGCTGTGTCTTCGGAGAGTCGTCTTGACCGAAGTCATCCTTCTTTTCGATCTCATCGGCCATCAGCGTTGTCCTTTATTCTCACCAAAAGATTAGAAGGTTTTGCGTTAAATCAGGGCAAAATACAGCAAGCCGCGCATTCACGTCCCGACATTCCGGCGAAAACGCCTTCTAAGGTATACATATATGCGGAAAAGTCCCAGTGTCAAGCTCCAATGTCAGAATAAGCGGCACTAATCGACAGTCTTTCTAGAAATGCCGGGTCCGTCCTGCCGGGAAAACTCCTAACGGAAACTCCCTCACCCCGAGAAACTGATATGGAACAAAGGAAAGGTTCAATACTGAAGGGTGTTAAGCCCCGGGCTGCCGACAGGAACGGCCCAGCCGGCAAAGCACAAGGGCACTCCACGCGCGGTCTCACATGGCCGGGTTCTGCCGTGGGAGAGCAGCCTAGAATTGATCAAGATCAGAGCCGGAGTAATCCCATCTGGAACCCTTGATGAGCTTGGGTTCAGAATCGGCAGGACCGCTGCCAACCTTGAACACTTCGGGGAACCCGTCGGCAGCGGACGTTAGGAGGCCGGTTCTGGGGTCGATACGTCGAACTTCGACGGTCTGGGGCACAGGAAATTCCTTCACCGGCTTGTCTCGCAGCACTTCCCTCATAAAATATCCCCAAATAGGGGCCGCGGCTTTGCCTCCTGTTTCCCCGTCACCCAGAGACAGTTCGTCGTCGAATCCCACCCACACTCCGCAGGTGAAGTCCGGAGAAAAACCCATGAACCAGGCATCTATATTGTCATTTGTGGTGCCGGTCTTGCCCGCTATGTCGCGGCGCCCGACGATCTTCTTCAAATTGGTGGCTGTGCCTTCCTGGATTACTCCCTGCAGGAGCGTGGCCATGATGTAGGCTGTTCCTTCGTCCAGTTTTCTCCTGACAATCGGCGCCCCTTTCTCGGGAGCTTCGCCGTCACTCGCTGCGGCAGCCTGTGGAGTTTCGTGTGAAACCTTCTGAATCTGGGGTTCTTCACCGCGCATTGGATCGTCGAGGAGAACCGGCGGATCATGCTCCTCGAGTATCTTTCCGTTGCGGTCCACAATCTTCTTCACATAAACTCCCGGCACCAGGTAGCCCTTGTTGGGAAAGACGGAGTATGCGCTAAGCTGTTCGTCGAGCGACACGCCTGTAGAACCCAAAGCTAGCGTAAGATTGTCCACCAGCGGAGAAGTGTAGCCCAACTTACGAGCATAGGCTTTGGCATGCTCTATGCCGATTTGTTGTAGGATCTTAATAGTGGGTATATTTCTCGATTTGACAAGGGCATCCCTGAAGGTGACGGGCCCCTGGAACCCCCCTCTGTAGTTCTTCGGCCTCCACACCTCCCCCGTTCCGGGGATCGCGAGGGCCAACGGCGAATCCAGAATGATGTCAGCACAGGTAAAGCCTTTATTAAGCGCCGCGGCGTAAATCACCGGCTTAAAGGAAGACCCAGCCTGCCGCCTGGCCTGGATTGCCCGATTGTATTCGGACTCCGAATAGCTGTATCCGCCCACGATCACCCTGATGTACCCGGTCCTGTTTTCCCGCATCATGAGCGCGGCCTGGGCTATGGGCTCCTGCTCCGGCTCCAGGGGAAAATATACCAGCATATCCTCGGTATATTCCTTATAGTTCTTCAATGTCGGATCAGAATTGCCGAATTTCTTCAGGTACAGTTCCTTGCGTTTTGCATTGGGGTCTTGAATACGAACCCGAATGAGGTCGCCGACCTGGAACGGGAGGTCGCCCTGGGCAAAGTTGCGGGTGCGCATTTCCGGTCTTATAAAGGGACTGCGGACCCACCATTTAGGGCTAGGATCAATTTTGATCTGGCCCACGTATTCTTTCTTGCTCTTTCCGCTGACGTAGCTGCCCATGCGTACGTAGACGTTTTCATTATCTATATGAGTGACCACTCCTTCAGCAATTTGCCCGAATCGCAGAGGCCCTTCCATAGTGCGAGTCTTCTCTTCGAGAAATTCCATCACCCCTTTGACGTTCAAAGTCTTTAGCGGGCCTCGATATCCCTGTCGCTTGTCCAGTTCGCGCAGGCCCTTGTCAATCGCTTCCCGGGCCGCCTTCGTGGTAGCAAGGTCTACAGTGGTGTGGACCTGCAAGCCTTCCTTGTACAGAACGTCCGCACCGTATTTTTTCTCCAAGTACCGGCGGACGTGCTCGACAAAGTCAGGCGCCGCCTTCAAATACGGATTATTCTTCGTGGCAATCTTGGGCTCTTCCTGATTTGCCTCTTCGTACTGGGCCTCAGTGATAAAACCGTCCTCCAGCATCCTCTTGAGAACGTACGCTCGGCGCTCCAACGATCCCTCCAGGTTTCTCTTCGGCGACAACGAGGAAGGGGCTTTTTGGAAGGCCGGCCAGCATAGCACATTCGGCGATTGTCAGGTCCTGAACATGCTTGTCGAAATACGTTTGAGCCGCAGCTTCCACCCCGTAAGAAGAACTGCCCAGGAAAATTTGATTGAGATACAAGTAAAGAATTTGTTCCTTGGTGAGAGAGCTTTCGATCTGCGTGGCTAGAATGGCTTCTTTGATTTTACGGGTAAACTTCTTCTCCGGGGTGAGCAGGAAGATCTTGGCCACCTGCTGCGTAATGGTACTTGCTCCCTCTTCAGACTGCATGGCCACGAGGTTCTTTTTGACCGCTCGAAGTATGGCCTCTTTGTCCACGCCGCTATGCCGCCAAAAATTCTTGTCCTCCGCAGCCACAAACGCATCCTGGAGGACTTTGGGGATCTGGTCTATGGTGACCAGGAAGCGACGCTGGGTCGCGAATTCGCCGATCAACTCACCTTTGTCGGCATAGACTTGAGTAACTATAGAAAATGAGTATTTGCTGAGTTTTTGAATGCTGGGCAAACTGTGAGTAAAGTATGCATAGCCCTGCACCGTGACCCCAGCCGCGCCAGCGACGCATCCGACGAAGATCAGCAGCACGAAACGGGCAATCCCGGCGAAAAAAGATCCCCTTCTCTTCCCGGTCTCGGCGCGAGCATACATTTCTCGAAACGGGTTTTTGGGAATTCTGTTTCCGGCCGGCGGGTTCACTTCTTGCCTCCTCTCTCAGGCTCCGGTTCTAAACTTTAACATGGAACCGCCCCGCTGTCTATGGTTATAAAGGAATACTTTTAAATTTCAAGGGAATTTATTCTAAACTTAAAGCTTTTAGGCATCATTACTTATAATCCCATTGGACCTCAAATTCTCAACATCTTCAAGACAATTTCGATTTTTTCCAGTATCGCCTTCAAGGCCAAGCCATAGCCAGCTCTCGTCACAAAGGATCTATCATGAAGAAGGCGAATGCAGTATGGCACAAGAGGAGCCCCCTTTCCAGTCGGCGAGAGAAAAACCGGGAGGGTCGGCGCCTAACTTTCGCATTTATGTGCCCTTGGTACACGAAGTATACTCTCAAGCACCGGACGTAACGTTTCGCCTCGGAGATGATTGGCTTTTTGTGCACAAAGTTCGCATTAATCGGTAGGCCTAATTGTGCTGTAGGCTGCACACGTCCGCAAAACCTAAACTGGATTTACAGCCGCATGTGCTTATTAAGGAACGAAGTATTAGCGAAGTAGCTGAGCGATGTCAACGCGAGCATGAAGGGATGAGCAATCCCTCTGACTTCGGAATAAGCTTCAGTCCCCCTTCTTCTTCGATTTCTGGTTAAGATGCTTCCAGTTCTGCCACTCACATTGCTGTTTACAAACGGCACAGGCATGGTCCATTAACCCACGATTGCACGGACACTGGGCGTAACATGCGTTGAGGTCAAATCCCGTCGACGGGGCAGAGTCCGCGGCCGCAATGGGATTGGACGTCACGGCCAAGACCAGCGCAATCAATACCAAGGTTGTCACGAACAGTCGATTCATCATTAAGCCTCCTTTTTACTCACCGGAACTATGCAGCAGTCCTGTAATTTTGTGGGCCCTCATCCCGTTGACCGATGATTCAATCATCCCGTAGCCACCATATATCCGTCGCATTGGCTCACATAAGCCTCCAGAGAGAAAAATTGCCACCGCTTTGCCCGACAAAGGGTTTCCCCCTTTTTCTTAGCATTCATATTCACACTCCCCTACCACCATGAAGAGAACTAACGCAACCGTCGAAGGATTGCCTCGAAACGCGCGTCCTGGCGGATGGACTCGAAGCTTATGTCTCGGGCCAGCTTTTCCGCGTCCCCGTATCCATTGGCCGTGGCCTCTTGTAGTGACTCTAAGGCCTCGTCCTTTCGGCCTGCAAGAGCATACATCATCGCCAGGTCGTAAAGGTACTGAGGGTTTCCCGGCTCTTTTTGGTGAGCGCTCTGCACCCACGGAATCCCTTCCGTCGGTCTTCCGGAGACAGCCAGAGCGAAACCGTAGGCATCCAATAGAGTTGGTTCGTCGGGGCTATTCTGGAGACCGGACTTCAACACGCCGATGGCCTCGTCAGTACCGACCGGATCCCAGATAGATCAGTGCAAGTTTGGAATATGCCCCTGGGATCTGGCCTCCCTGGTCCACTAGGTGCCGTAAGGTGCGCTCAGCTTCATCGTTCCTGCCCGAAGCGAAGTATGCGGCCGCCAATCCGTAAAGCATGATCGGATCGTTGCCTGAAAGATTGACGGCCTTTTCGGACTCCTCGACTGCTCGTTCGTAATCGCCCCGATCCAAGAGGAAGCTTGCGAGCATTGCATGTACTCCCGGGTGTGAATCCATCGGCTTCACTATTCTCAGTAAGGCGGCCAGGGCCTCGTCTTTCTTACCAGCCCAATAGAGGGTCTTGGCCAGATTCCAATCTCGCATGGCGAAAAAACTTTGATCAAGGCTCTCCATTACGCGAGCATAGATCGCGTCTTTATCCTGACGACTCAGATCATTTGTCGGCTGTACGAGTCCCAGCCTGATGATCTCCTGGAGAATGGATTCTGCCAGCTTCTGGTGCCCCTGAATGACCGGGTGGACATGGTCGAGAAATCTCTCGTTTCCTAGAATACCGGAGCCGTCTGCTCCGGTGACCGGCATTTCGACAAGGAGATTCGGGAAGCGTATGAACGATGCCGCATCCCCAGAGTTCCTGCGAATCACTTCAAGAATCGGTGACGTGGCCCGCAATGGGCAGACGTCGAGATCTTTTGCGCGAATGAAGCTTTCTAACGCCTCCCTGGTACGGCCGAGCCCAAGGAGGGCCTTGCCGGACAAGTAGTGCGTCATTGCATACATGGGATCTGTTCCGACGCATGCCTCGAGAAGTCCGTGGGCCTTGCCGAACGCCCCTTGCTCGATCAAGTCAGCCGCGTCCTTTAGGCTTTTCTCGACTCCGGCTCTCGCTGGTGCGTCGAGATCTGCGCCATGCTCAGACTTGAACGGAGAGAAATCTTTGAGATTTGAAGCCGGCTCCACCAAGACTGCCGGGACTCCGTCCTCCCGGCACATCCGTAGCATTTTGCCGAGGTTATAGGAGAAATGCTGAACCACACCTCGAGAGAATTCCTCGTCTCGGTGATAGAGATCCAATCCGGCGCTATGGTCTAGTATCGTGGTGAGCTCTTCCTGCAGCACGGTCATTCCAGGACGCGCGAATTCGGACTTTGGCGACATTGCTTTGGGCCGGGAGGCTAAACTTCCGGACCTTCGGACGTCGCTCTCACTGAGCAGTCGCGAAACGAGCGGTCCCAATAAGAGGTCAAGACCACGGTAGATGCGAAGCCGCTCCAGAACGGACCTCAGCGTTACCAGGCCCCGGCCCTGATCGAGGAGTCCTGAATAGGTGCGCCGTTCGAGAAATTCATTGTGTCCCGTGTAGATGACTACCAGATCCGGCCCGAACCTCAGTGCTTCCTTGATGAGCGGTACGATCCTATACGAAGCGTACGAGATACCCGCTGCGTTGATCACTTCGAAGTTCTTGCCCGGTGCACAAGCTGCGAGCAGTTCCCCGAGCCATCTCGGAAAGGCCGTCCTCCCGTCGAAAGGGTGGCCGTAGGCCGTCGAATCACCAAAGCAGAAAATCCTGAACGTGCCGGGCTTCTTTTGAGCAGTGAAAGAAACCTGATTGAAATACTTCAGCTTCGGAACGGCAGTTGACGCCTTCCCGTCTGTGACCGCGAAAAGAGGCTGGAGTGCCGAGAATCCCACGTACGGGTCCCCTTTGTCGTACGCCCTTGGAATTCCTGCAATCCTGAGACCAGCTTCCAAAGCCGCAAAGAAAACAACACATACGACTAGGCCGATCATAAGATCTCGGAAGAAACCGCGTGGCCGCATGGCCTTACGGTCTGCCGCCGCTCGATCGTTTCTTGCTATATCATCGATTGGTTTGGCTCTTTGTTGAGATTTGTCTTTCTTAGCTCGCTTTCCCATGACAGCCTCAAGTGACGGTGCGCAATGATTTTGCTACGACCCAATTGTTGGCATCTGCGCTTGGCCAGTGACTCTCGTTCCCACTTTCTGAGCATAACTCATGCTCAGCCTCTTGGTGACTTCCCTCGTACGCAGGGGTTCACCAAGAAGCAGCCTGGTAATAGTGAGTCATCGGCTTCTTTGTCAACAGAATTTGCCTTGCTCCGCATATATGGTTAAGGGTGCGGAATTACTTTTGGGCTCGTATTCTGAATGAATGTCAGATGTACCCCGCTCTATGTTGGAATATCTTGACCCAGGGATACACTTCAGCCATTATAGAAATAGAATAATTAGGCATACAGTACTTTGAAGTCCGCAGCAGAATGATACTGCCGCATAGTACCGATTGGCGCAAAGGAGGACTGAATTATGAATCGACTCTTTGTAGTGATCTTACTTTTGACCCCTCTACTGCTGACAACAATGCCCGCCCAGACCGTTGCAACCGAGGCCGTGCAATTGCAGGATTTTGACAGAGAGGGATGTTACTCCAATTGCCCCTGCGGTATCCCGGGAATGGAGCAGGTCTGTGCCGACTGCAAACAGAAATGTGATGACGAGTTCTGGAAGGATTTTAACGCTAGCTTTGGAAAGAAATAGGGGAACTGAACGGTCCCCGGAACTTATCCTGGCTCTCTATCTATTGATGCGTGAATTGATATCGCCCGGGTCACTTCTTGAGGACTCACTGGGCTGAGACCTTAGTTCAGCATGACAAGAGGCGGTTGCAAAACCTATGATCGGTTTTTGAACGCCTCTTAGTAAAATTAGGGCGCCAGCCTGTGCTATATGTTTAGTGGGGTCTTTTGCTTACTTTAATGTAATCGTGGGGGATTGATGAAAAAATACAGCATCGGCATAACCGTTGGTACAATCCTTTTCATTGCGCTGGGTTCCTGGACAGTCCAGCAGTTTACAGTCGCGACCGCGGGAGACAAGGCTCCCAGCACCCGTTCGCACACGGAGGGCTATACCGGCTCAGCCAGTTGCCGCAAATGCCATGAGAAGTTCTACCAGTTGTGGGCGCCTTCGCACCACGGGCTGGCCATGCAGCCATATACCCCCGAATTGGGGCGAAAAAAGCTTACCCCTCAGGCAGAAGAAATAGCCATAGGAGACTTCAGGTATCGTGCGGACATCACCGGCGGTACCGGCTGGGTCATCGAACGCGGACCCGAAGGCGAAAAGAAATACCGGATCGACCATGTAATGGGGGGCAAGAACGTTTACTACTTTCTTACCGCTCTGGATCGCGGACGGCTCCAAACTCTGCCCGTGGCGTACGACGTGAACAAGAAGGAATGGTTGGACATGGCTGCCAGCGGTGTACGTCACTTTCCGGGCCAGACCGATGAACCGATAAACTGGAAGGATTGGCAGTACACCTTCAATACAGCGTGCTATGGATGCCACGTCAGCCAGGTTACCACCAACTACGATCTGAAAACCGATACGTACCACACCAAATGGGTTGAGCCCGGCATCAACTGCGAGACATGCCACGGACCTGCCGACGAACACATTCGCGTCTGCGAAGCCGCCCCAAAGGGCACTGTTCCAAAGGACCTGAAAATCACACGAGGCGGTCGTGATTTTTCAAAAGAACAGAACAACGCGACATGCTCAAGCTGTCATGCCAAGGCGGTCGTGCTGACGAATACTTTCAAGCCAGGCGACAAGTTCTTCGACCATTATGGTCTGGTAACTCTCGAAAGCCCTGACTATTACCCCGATGGCCGCGATCTGGGAGAAAACTATACCTACACCTCCTGGCTCATGAGCCCCTGTGTCAAGGCTGGCAAGCTGGACTGTTTGCATTGCCACACATCCAGTGGCCGGTACAAGTTCAAAGCTGAAGACAAGGCCAATCAAGCGTGCATGCCCTGCCATGAAGACAAGGTCGGCAACCCTACTGAGCACACGCACCACAAAGCCGACAGCCCTGGAAACAAGTGTATTGCTTGCCACATGCCCACCACGGAGTTTGCGCGCATGCGCAGGACCGACCATTCCATGCTGCCCCCAACGCCTGCGGCCACGACAGCGTACAAATCACCTAATGCCTGCAACCTGTGTCACTCCGATAAAGACGCTGCCTGGGCTGATAAGTACGTCCGCGAGTGGCGCACCCGAGACTACCAGGCCCCTCTGCTCAAACGCGCATCTCTTATCGACGCTGCGCGCAAGCGCGACTGGAGCAAGCTGCCGGAGATGCTCGACTACGTGACGAGCAAAGATAGGGATGAGGTCTTTGCTGCGTCGCTTGATCCGCCTTGTCCCGGCTTCCGGGGACCCACGGGTCGTTCCGGTGTTGTACAAGGCTATCAAGGACCCATCGCCGCTCATACGCTCTGCAGCTGCCACAGCCCTGCAAAACGTTCCTACGAAAGAATCTGTTCAGGCACTGGTGGAGGCCACCGGGGATGAGTACCGCCTTGTTCGCGTCCGTGCGGCAGCGTCGCTTGCCGGTTACCAGGACCTCCCTCTGAATGAGACCGACAAGAAAAGAGTCGCAGCCGCAAACGAGGAGTACCTGGCTTCGATCTTATCACGCCCGGACCAGTGGGACTCCCATTATAATTTGGGTAATTACTACCTCGACCGCCGCGATTTCAAGCAGGCAGTTGCTTCGTATGAGACGGCGCTCAACATGGAGCCGCACGGGGTGCTCGCCATGGTCAACCAAGCAATGGCGTATGCCCGCATGGGAGAAAACCAAAAGGCCAATGACGCGTTACAGAAGGCATTGAAAGTGGCCCCCGATAACGCAGCGGCAAACTTCAACCTGGGCCTGCTCAAAGCAGAGGAGAGTGATCTCGCAGCCGCGGAGAAGCATCTCAAAGCAGCCCTTAAAGCCGATCCTCAGATGGCACAGGCCGCTTACAACCTCTGCGTGATTCTCTCGAAGGACCGACCTGACGAGGCAGTGGATTTTTGCAGGAAGGCGGCCGAAATCCGGCCTGACCAACCCAGGTACGCCTACACGCTGGCCTTTTTTCATCAACAGAAAGGGGACCTTGCCGGCGCTGCAGACGTGCTGGATGGCCTCATTACCAGGTACCCGGCCTATGCCGATGCATACGTGCTCCTGGGCGGAATCTATGAGAAACAGGGGAAAAAGGCCGAGGCCGAGAGGTGTACAACAGAGGGCTGGCCGCCGAGGGAATACCGAACCAGTACAAGGTTGCCATAAAGGCGCGTCTGGATGCCATTAGGCTTGCCGATACGGAACGGCAAAGAAGTGAATCGCGAGCAAACGTGCAGAGAGATTTAAATCATGCAGCGACGTAGTGCTGAAAGTGACTATGGACATGGTCCATGCGGTTGCAAGACGTCATTGAATTGAGCAAGAAAGGGGGTGAGTCAAAGGGCACAAGGGCAAACAAATTGCCGATATTAAGAATCCAAGGAGAGTCGTGTCTCAACTTTTCCCAATTGAACAAACTTACGGAAGGGGAGGAAAATGATTAGAAGAAAAGGGACAATCCCGATGGCCTTTGCGCTAATTTTTGTCGCGTCTGGCATTGATGGCCGGCCCAGCATTTGCAGCAAGACAAGAAACCCAACATTCTGTTCATCATGGGAGACGACATCGGCTGGATGCAGCCGAGCATCTACCACCGTGGCCTGATGGTCGGTGAGACCCCGAACATCGACCGCATCGGGAACGAGGGCGCGATCTTCATGGACTATGTCGCCATGCAGAGCTGCACCTCCGGGCGCAATGCCTTCTTCACCGGCATGTATCCGCTGCGCACGGGCATGATCCCGCCGCAGCTTCCCGGCAGCCCGTCCTATCTGCGGCCCGGCACCCCGGCGCTCGCCAAGTTCCTGCTGGATCTCGGCTACACCACCGGCGAGTTTGGCAAGAACCACCTGGGCGACCATACCGAGGCGCTGCCGACCGCTCATGGCTTCCAGGAGTACTGGGGTTACCTGTACCACCTGGACGCGATGCAGCAGGTGAGCTTCCCCGACATCAACAAGAGTCCCGACCGAGCAGGGCATCTGTCCACCTTGTAAGAACACGCCCATACCCGGAATCGCGGAGGTCCCGGGCGCGATTGACCCCAAAGACGGCGTGTGCATGACGCCCCCGCGGCCGTGCCTCTGGTGCAAGTCCTCCGACGGCACGTCGAAGAACCAGACGTGCAAGGACGAGGGCCCGCTGACCCTGGAGCGTTCGAAGACGGTGGACGAGGAGATCTCTGCCAAGGTCATCGACTTCCTCGACCGCAACGACCCCAAGAAGACCAACAAGCCCTTCTTCGTCTGGTACAACCCGGCGCGCATGCACGTCACGACCGTGCTGTCGGACAAGTACTATGACATGGTGGGTACAAAGGGCGGCAAGGATTGGGGCGTCAACGAAGCCGGCATGAAGCAGATGGACGACAACATCGGCTACGTGCTGAAGAAGCTGGAGGACATGGGCCAGCTCGACAACACCATCGTGGTCTTCACCACCGACAATGGCGCCGAGGCGATCACCTTCCCCGACGGCGGCGTCACGCCGTTCAAGGGCCAGAAGGGCGAGGCCTGGGAGGGCGGCTACCGCGCCCCGTGCGTCATTCGCTGGCCGGGGCACATCAAGCCGGGCACGATCAAGAACCAGTTGTTCGCAGCCCTGGACTGGATGCCCACGTTTGTGGAAATCGCCGGCGGTCCCAAGGGTGACGGGCTGAAGAAGCAGATCGAGGCCGGCAAGTACCCCGGCATCGTCAAGACCACGCTCGACGGCGTCAACCAGCGTGACTATCTCGAAGGCAAGTCGGAAAAGTCCGCGCGTGATTACTTCTTCTACTTCTCGGGCTCGACGCCGTCCGCGGTGCGGTACAAGAACTGGAAGATGTACTACACCATGTCAGAACCCGGTGCGACCGGCTGGGTAATGCCGCTCACCTCCTTCCATTTCACTCTGGTTCAGAACATCAAGCGCGACCCCTTCGAGCAGGCCGTCGGCGTATCTCAGAAGACGGTGCTGGGCTTTGGCGGTGCACTTGGCGGCCCGGTTACCGGCTTTCTGTACGACTGGAACATGCTGCCCATCGGCCAGTTGTTGTGGGAGAAGCACCTCATGTCTTACAAGGAGTTCCCGCCGCTGCAAGCGCCGGAGACCTACAACCTGGAAGGGATCCTCGATGCGATGAAGAAGGGGAGCCACCCGAGCGATTAACTGCTCTGAGACCAGCATGATCCACGTAGCGGGCGGTCCGAAAGGGCCGCCCTTTTGCTCGGCAGAAGGAGCGTGGAGACCGCCCACGGATGTGGGGCGGTCTCAGCCGGTCATAAGGTGGCGATGCGAATACTGGAAACGCATCTTCGCGTTCGAGCAGTAGCGCTGGAGAGGCCGGACGAAACAAGCAGGGAGAGGAGAAAGACCATGATACGAGACAAACGCCTTCGTTACGGCCTGGCCGTGCTCGCCGCTTCGGCGGTGTTGATATGCGCCGTCGTTCCGGCGCAGGCGGCGGACAAGAAGCCCAACATCCTCGTCATCTGGGGCGATGACATTGGCTACTGGAATGTCAGCGCTTACAACCAGGGCATGATGGGCTACAAGACGCCCAACATCGATCGCATCGCCAAAGAAGGCGCGCTGTTCACCGACTGGTACGGGCAGCAGAGCTGCACTGCTGGACGTTCGGCATTCATCACCGGACAGTCGCCGTACCGCACCGGCCTGTTGAAAGTTGGGCTGCCAGGTGCCAAGGAAGGGCTTCAGGCGAGGGACGTCACCATCGCCGAACTGCTCAAGGCGCAGGGATACATGACGGGACAATTCGGCAAGAACCACCTCGGCGACCTCGACGAGCACCTGCCCACCGTGCACGGCTTCCACGAGTTCTTGGGCTCGCTCTACCACCTGAACGCCGAAGACGAGCCGGAGCACGAGGACTATTTCAAGGACCCGGCATTGCGCAAGAAGTACGGCACGCGCGGCGTCATCCACACCTGGGCCAATCCGGACGGCACGCAGAAGATCGAGAGCACCGGCGCACTCGACAAGAAGCGGATGGAGACCATCGACGACGAGATCACCAATGAGGCGATCCGCTTCATGACGGACGCGAAGAAGGCGGACAAGCCGTTCTTCCTCTGGTGGAATTCCACCCGCATGCACATCTGGACGCGGCTCAAGGAGTCGGCCCGCGGCAAGACGGGCCTCGGCATCTACCCCGACGGCATGGTGGAACACGACGCCCACGTCGGCCGGATACTCGACACGCTCAAGGAGCTCGGCCTCGAAGGCAACACCATCGTGATGTATTCGACCGACAACGGCGCGGAGAAATTCACGTGGCCCGACGGCGGCACCTCGCCTTTCCGCGGGGAGAAGAATACCAACTGGGAAGGCGGCTACCGCGTGCCGACGGCCATTCGCTGGCCCGGCGTCATCAAGCCCGGCACTGTGCTCAATGACATCTTCGCCCACGAAGACATGCTCCCTACGCTGTTGGCCGCTGCCGGCGTGCCCGACGTGAAGGAGCAGCTCAAGAAGGGTATGAAAGTCGGCGACAAGACCTTCAAGGTTCATCTTGATGGCTACAACATCACCGATGCACTCGCCGGGAAGACGCCCAGCCCGCGCCACGAATTCTTCTACTTCAACGACGACGGCCAGCTCATTGGGTTGCGCTACGACCAGTGGAAGCTCGTCTTCGCCGAGCAAACCGCTCACGGCGCCGCGGTTTGGCGGAATCCGTTCACGACGCTGCGTGCGCCAAAGATCTTCAACCTGCGATCCGACCCATTCGAGATCGGGGACCAGGAAGGTATGGACTGGAACCGTTGGTGGGTCGAGCACATTTTCCTGCTCGTGCCCGCGCAACAATACGTCGGGCAATTCATCGGCACGTTCAGGGAATTTCCGCCCAGCCAGAAGGTCGGAACTTTCTCGCTGGATGCCGTTTTGCAGGCGCTGCAAACGCCCGGTCGTAGCGACTGATTCAACAACGGCGCCCAGTGTGTAGTGATGCGCTATGGAATGTGGAAGAAGGTGTTTTGTGCGCAGTGCGCCGCACAACTAACCGAGTTCGCCATGTCCACGCGGCGCTCTACGACTAGGCGAAGAAGCACGTTGGTCTTCTTTGGTGGCATGCCCAAAACCGCCCGGTAAACGGCTTTGGCAGTTGCCGACACTAGTATGGCGGTTTTGTACTTGATGTATTTCGCAGGATTGTGAAGATACTACCAAATGATTCATTCCGGATTCGCGCGGCTTTGTCAAATAATGCGAAAGAAAGGGGGACCATTACTAACCGAGCAAAGAAATTGAGACAGTTGGAAGTGTGGAGATAGAGAATTAACTCACCTTTTTTCTGAGGAGGATGAACATGAACATGCTGAAAGGGAGGACATGGATTCTGCTGCTGGCAGCCGTGCTGACAATCACTTTTGTCTGTGCTGCCGGGCAGGAATCCAAAGCTGCTGATGCCAAGAAACCCAACATTATCTATATCATGGGTGACGACATCGGCTGGTTCAACATTGGCGCCTACAACCAGGGCATCATGGCAGGCAGAACGCCGAATCTTGATAAGCTGGCAGCGCGAAGGGATGCGGTTCACCGACTATTACGCGGAGGCAAGCTGCACCGCGGGCCGGGCGAACTTCATCACCGGGCAACTGCCGATCCGTACCGGCTTGACAACAGTGGGCCAGGCCGGCGCAACCGTCGGTATGCCGGCAGAGGCTCCGACGATCGCCACCGCGCTAAAGTCCATGGGCTACGCTACAGGCCAGTTCGGCAAGAACCACCTGGGCGACCGAAACGAGTACCTGCCGACCGTGCACGGATTCGACGAGTTCTTCGGGTACCTGTATCACCTGGACGCGATGGAGGACCCCTGCCATCGCAACTACCCGCAGGCTCTCAAAGACAAGGTGGGGCCTCGCAATATGATCCATTCCTGGGCCACTGACAAGGACGACCCGACCGAGCAGCCCCGCTGGGGCAAGATCGGCAAGCAGAAGATCGAGGACGCGGGCCAGCTCTGCCCGGACAGGATGAAAACCGTGGATAACGAGATCCTCGATCACACGCTCAAGTTCATCGACAAGGCCAAGAAGGACGGAAAGCCGTTCTTCGTCTGGCTGAACCCCACCCGTATGCACGTCGTTACACATCTCTCGGAGAAATATGAAGCGATGCGAACGCCTGAGAACGGCTGGAGCATACAGGAAGCGGGGATGGCCCAGCTCGACGACGTGGTCGGCTCGGTTATGAAGTACGTGAAGGACAATGGCCTTGATGACAACACCATCATAGCATTTAGCACGGATAACGGAGCCGAAAACTTCACCTGGCCCGACGGCGGGCAGACCCCGTTCGCCGGCGGGAAGGGGACGGCGCTCGAAGGCGGCTTCCGTGTGCCCATGATCATCCGTTGGCCGGGCAAAGTGCCCGCGGGCAAGGTGGAGAATAGTATCATCTCAGGTCTAGACTGGTTCCCGACCTTTGTCGCGGCTGCAGGCAATCCCAACATCGCTGAGGAGCTGAAGAAAGGGCAAACAGCTCGGCGACCGCACTTACAAGGTCCACCTCGACGGGTACAACCAGATGGACCTCATTACGGGCAAGGGCCCGTCAAAGCGGAACGAGATCTTTTACTTCACCGAGAGTACGCTTGGCGCCGTGCGTATCGGCGACTACAAGTACCGGTTCATCGATCAGCCGGGAGGCTGGTTGGGCGGCACGGTCAAGGTGGATTGGCCGATCCTCACGAACCTGAGACTCGACCCCTTGGAGCGTACGGGCATCACGGGATCGACTGGAGTACGCAAACTGGTACACTGTATCGAATTCTGGCGCTACGTGTACGTGCAGCAGGAGGTGGAGAAGTACGCGAAAACCTTCATTGAATTCCCGCCGATGCAGAGAGGTGCGAGCTTCAACATGGAAGCGGTGAAGGAACAGATCCTGAGGGCCATCAAATCGCGCCAAGGCGATTGAGATGATGTGAGGGGCGAGCGTCTTCAAGTGGCGCTCGCTTCTTTTTGATTATTCCACTGCTGCTGCGATGGAGGCTGCCATGAAATTCAGTGTCATTTCTTTTCGATTGAGCCATGTGGTTGCTTTGGCGCTGTGCGCCCTGCTGCTGGTAGTCGCTCAGACGCACGCACAGACCGACCCTCTCCCCTCGTGGAACGACGGGTCAGCCAAGCAAGCGATCATTCAGTTCGTGCAGGCATACTACCGACAAGTCGGGTCCCAAGTACGTTGCTCCCGAAGACCGGATCGCCACCTTTGACAACGACGGGACACTGTGGGTTGAGCATCCGCTCTACACGCAGGCCATATTTGCACTCGACCGGGTGAAAGCCCTGGCCCCCGAGCATCCGGAATGGAAAACCACGGAGCCCTTCAAGTCAGTGCTCGCGGACGACAAGGCAGGCGATGGCCAAATTCGGCGAACAGGATTGGGCGCATATCATCGCGTGCTACCCACGCGGGAATGACCACCGAGGCGTTTCTGGAGATCGCCAAGCAGTGGTTGACAACGGCAAAGCACCCGCGTTTCCAGCGGCCGTACACCGAGCTCGTTTACCAGCCCATGCTTGAGGTCATGAATTACCTCCGAGCCAACGGTTTCAAAACCTACATTGTCACCGGCGGCGGCCAGGAGTTTGTCCGGGTGTACGCTGAGCGGGTCTACGGCGTTCCCCCTGAGCAGGTGGTGGGATCGAGCATCGCGACCAAGTACGAATACCGGGAAGGAAAGCCTGTGCTGATGCGACTGCCCAAAGTGTTCTTCATCGACGATCACACAGGCAAGGCGATCGGAATCAACCTGTTCATCGGTAAGCGGCCATACGCAGCGTTTGGTAATTCCGACGGCGATCGCGAGATGCTGGAATGGACCACAGCGGGCGACGGCGCGCGGCTCGGCATGCTGGTGCTACACGACGACGCGGAGCGGGAGTACGCCTACGGTCCTGCGGCTGGCCTACCCGATACCAAAGTGGGCACTTTCACCCTTGGGCTGTATGACGAGGCGAAGAAGAAGGACTGGATAGTCATCAGCATGAAAAAAGACTGGAAGGTAATTTTCCCGTTCGAGAAGAAATGAGATCAGAGGGTTGCATGAAACGTTTCCTGGAAAAAAGTCTGAAAATCTACGAGCACGAGGTCACGCGATTCACGTGGCTTGCAGTGATCTTCTTCGCCATCTTCTTTGTCACTGCAATCTTCCGCAACTATGTGGATACGGCTTTCCTGAAGCGCTACGGGCCGGATTATATCCCGTGGATGCTGGTTATAAGTGCACTGCTGACGATGGTCGTGCTTGCCTATGCCGATCGCATTGCGAAACGCTTTACGGACACGTATCTGATGACCCTTGTTTTGGCGGGATACGCGGCAGGGGTGACTCTATGCTGGCTTATGGTCAAGTCAAAATTCACCATCGTTTATCCGATCGCTTTACCAGCTCATGGGGTTGCTGGACTCCATATTGCTCGTTTACCTGTGGAACATTGCCGGCGACCTGTTCGACGCTCGCCAGGGAAAGCGAATTTTTCCGCTAGTGACAGCAGCCCAGGTTTTAGGCACCACGGTCGGCAGTTTTCTGACCAAGCCGATCACCATTGCGATAGGAGAAGATGCAGCGCTTCTGGTCTTTGCAGTGGTCTTCCTGCTCACGGCGCTCTTCATGGTCAAGACAAGCAGGAACATCGTGGGGGAACCCAAGCCGAAAAAGACCGCTGCCGAAACGCAGCCTGGAGAAGAAACGTTTGGCCGAAGTCCCGGGCATTATGAAGCAATTCCCCATAGTTCGCTTTCTAATCATTTGCGGATTAATTCCCAACATACTGTTGCCCATATTCTCCTACCAGTTCAGCGTGATCGCCAACAACAGCTTTGCTTCCGAACAGAGCCTGATCACTTTTCTCAGTGTGTTCCGAGGATCAACCACCCTTGTCACTTTTGTGATCCTCTTTTTCGTGGGACGCCTGTATTCAAGGATGGGCTTGCCCAATGCGTCACTGGTTCATCCCATTAACTTTACAATTACGTTTGGGGCTCTCACCGCTTTTTTCAATATTTACGTGGCGGCTTACGGCCAATTTACCGCGATCCTTATCCAGCGGGCCATCTCAGGACCGGTGAATAAGATCCTGTTCAGCGTTATCCCCAAAGCTCTGGCTGCCTGGAGCCGAACCTTCATCAGAGGCACGGTGCTCAAGATCGGCATGCTTGACAGGTTCCCTCCTCATGATCTTTCTGAAACCGGTCATGACCCCACAGGACTTTGCGTACATAGCGGTGGTCCTTGCGGCTTACTGGGTGTTTGAAACCCTGGTATTCAGAAAGGAATACAAACGCATCCTTAAGCAAGTTATTGTTGAGGGCAAGATTGATTATGACCAAAGTTGAAGCCGTTGGCTCCTTTGATGCGGGCGGGGCCCCCATGGGACTGGAGTCCACGGCTGTGGACATGCCTTCGGAAGAAGGGGCTGAGGAGCAAGCCAAACCTGCCCACATGGCGCCGGATTTGGCGTTGAAAATGTTGGACGACCCCAGTGCCGGCGTTCGCACCGAGGCTGCCCTTGCTCTGGCCATGAATCCGGACATGAGGGCAGCGAGAAAGCTTATCCGATGCCTGGAAGATTTGGACGACAACGTGCGGACAGCCGCGATGGAAGCCCTGATCGCTTATCCTGCCGAGATCCTGCCATTTCTTGAAGCTTGCCTTCTGGAGTCCAGTCTACGGGGAAAACAAGCCATTCTTGAGGTCATAAGGTTGTCACCGAGCATCAGCGATTTCGAGATGGCCCATCTGTTAGGAAGATCGGTTGAAGAGGCGTACGGGAACCTCATGGTGATCCGTCGACTTCAGGGGTTGGAAAAGCATGCAAGCGTCCAAATGCTGAAGGAACACCTGCTGGCACGAAACGAGGAAATCCTGAGCCTCTTGTTTTATGCCTTGTGGGTGTATCACGCTGATATGCGGCTCATGTACCAGTCGCTCAAATCTGAAAACGCCTCCGTAGCCATAGAAATGGTCGAAACCTCGATCCGAGGGCAAAATCTTCCATATCTGTTACCCCTGATTGACGACTTACCGCTGGACGAGAAAATCGAGAAGGGGCGAAAGCTTTTCAATCTTGTATCAAGAGACGAACCGGAGCGGCTTCTCACGTTCCTATCTCATTCGGAAGATCCCCTGACCAGGATGCTATCTCTCTACGTAATGTCGGACCTGATGCCGAACGTGGCCTTCATACCGGTGATCGAATCACTGCTTGGAGGACGAAGATCGTGTTCGTGCGTCAAGTTGCCGAATTCGCCCGCGCCCGAGAAACGAACAAGGAGGGCAAGATGCCTGAAATTATAGATATCATCAACAAGTTGAAGACCTTTGCTCTATTCGAGGGCTTGGGGACCAGGGAACTTCATGCAGTTGCTACTATAACAAGAGAGCAGACATTAAGCCTCAGGATATTGTCATCAGGGCAGGCGAAGAAAATCATTCCATTTACCTGGTCCTGTCAGGTCAAATAGCGACATACCACGACTACGGGACGGCCGATCAGAAGGAGACTCCGAACAGCGGAGGCCGGCGGCTACCTGAATTTCATCCCCGCGTTCCTGCACCAGCCTGCTGCTGAACACCTCGGTCGCTGTTGTAGATACCGATGTGCTGGTCCTTCCACAGAGCCAGTTTCATGAGATGATGAGGATCTATCCCCAGATAGGACTCAATCTTTTGGGGTTGGCGGCAAAGCTCTTAAGAAGCATGGGCGTCACGGCATGAGTATGGATCGGGACAAGGAGCGAGGAAAGGAAGCCGGACAATGCAATCGTTGTATCAGTTTCTGAAGACACTGTAATAGGCGGTCTGGTTGTGCTGGTGCCTATGGCAGTGGGCATGTAAATAATTTCAGCAGTGATCAAGAAAGTCCTGAGTCGTTTTAGCTCCGATTGCAAAGCTGCTTCACGTAGAGAGGGTCGGAGGGATTGCGATCGTCGAACTTGCTGCCATCCTTGTTGTGATTGCCGCGTGTTTCTTGTTCGCCTAATGGTACGAATGTCTGCGGGGCCGGCCATCTTCCGGGCAAAAAATGTGCTCGTCATGAACACGCAAACCTCCCTTTGAGGCGGGATCACTTTGGGGATCGTATTCTGAGGAATGCACAGCTACATTTAGAGCTAACGTAATTGGCTTGGCCCCTGTTCTTTGTCAGGTGCGGGGACGGTGGCGTGGCTTCCCGATCTGGAGGTCACTCCATAAACGGCTGCCGGACCTTTGGAGCGGGAACCATCACGCATAGCGTAAACTTTCGTCATTTCCGCTCCGAGAAAGAATACCTGAGCCGAATAATAGACCCAAGCCAATAAGAAAGCAACCGGCTGCCTGATCGACCGATCCGAGAATACTTACGGCGTCAGGTACTTCAAAGACCGATTTGCCCAGCAGAAACAAAACCGCAGTTATTATGGCTCCTACCAACACGTCTTTCCATTCGATGTCCGCATCCGGCACCAGCTTGTAAGTTGTCGCCAGCAAAAGGGGCACCATTCCAAATTGAGCCAGTATTTGGATCCATCGCAGGATCTCCTTCGGATCGGCAAAGCCTTCATCAACAAGCCGTTTATCGTTGCGAGCACGCGCTTGTCACAACCGATACCATCAGCAAGACCCCTATCCCGACAACAAACACAAACGATATTGCTCTTGAACGAATGATGCTCAAGAGGCCCTGACGATCACGCAACGATCCCCGCCATATCACGTTGAGTGAGGACTGAAGTTCGACGAAGACAGCCGTTGCGGCCACCACGGCGCCCAGAATGCCTATGACGGGCAGGTGGCGTCCCCTGAGTTCCTCACTGACCCGCGCCACCAGGCTGAACACGTATTCGGCAGCTTCCGGGTTGATCACGCGTCCTACCCCGGCCGCGAGTTCCGATTCCGCCCTCGAGTTGCCGATCACTACCCCCGCAACACTCAGCCCTATGAGCATTGCCGGCGTAATTGAGAATGTCGTATAGAAAGCCAGTGACGCAGCCATTCGTAGGGCATGGTCTTCCAGGAATGATTCAAATGTTGCCCTTACAAATGCGCAAATTTCGATTTGTTCCCTCACTAATTTCTTCATCGCGTATTGCAGAAACATGACATTGATCCTGGCACTTCTACGCAGCGCTTCCTGACACCAAGAGATCAGACGCGGCCTAGCGTAACGATAGTGACCTCCTTTTGGAGGGAGAACTTTTTCAACACTGCGTGCAACCATGCAGGACGCGGTATGGCCGAGTCCTTACTTGTCTTGACATCGGATCTACGGCTGTCTTACAATCATTGTCCATATAGGGGCGGCTTAGCCAAGTGGTAAGGCGACGGTCTGCAAAACCGTTATACGGCGGTTCAAATCCGCCAGCCGCCTCCAGCACCTGACGAACTCGAAAGTCGGCAAAGCGAAATTGCCGGCTTTTTTGTTTATTGGAATGTGCTCTATCGGTTCGAAAAGCCCTTGAGGCACCTTAGCACAGAGGGTCGGAAAGGCACTTCTACTCGTGAATCTTTATATGCTGGAGCTGCTCCCAGGTTTGCTCCGATACCAGATATCAACCATCTCATCACGATAGCGTAGGTCCATCCGCCTCATCTCTTCGCTGACGCCATATCGGAAGAGCTTCTTATTGCTCTCGAACGCAGGGCTGTACCCTGCGCGCAAATTCTTGCGCGGCTACCGCTGCGCTTTCAGTCAGGTCCTTTTGAGACACGACCTGATCGATCAATCCCAACCCTTTCGCCTTTTCAGCCGAATACATTGCGCCAGTGTACGCTACTATTTCAGCGTTCCGCGGGCCCGTGCAATATTTGAGCATTTCAGCGCTGCCCGGAAACAGCGACGAGCCGAACTTGATCTCATTGAGGCTTATTCTGGCTTTACCCGACACCATGACCCGGTAGTCGCATGCAGTGGCAAGCATGCACCCGCCAGCTACCGTGTGGCCGTTCAGAGCAGCAATCACCGGCTTCGGATACACAAATATATATGTGTAGAGATCGGCGAATTTCGTCACGAACCGGATGAAATCATCTTTGGCATATTGGAGAAACTCGGGGACATCGAGGCCGAAGGAAAAGAAATTTCCTTTACCGCTTAAAACCACCGCCTTGACGTCCGTGTCCGCTGCCAACTCCTCAAGACAACTCTTTAGTTCGTCCGCTGAGGGCTTCATTGATTGCGTTTGCTTTCCCGCGGCTCAATACCACCTTGGCAACATGTTGATCAATCGACGTCTCGACGAATTCCATGAATGGGATACCTCCTCGTTTCTGAGAGCGGACATTCCACCGGCGCTCCGGCACTGAAAGATAACCTAAAGCCGATTAGAAGACAACTGCGTGCCCGCCGGGAGGCACTCAGGGCTTGGAAGGATGTATTCGTTGTTGACAACTGCGCAAAATTCGTTTATAATTCCAATAAATATAGCTGGATGCTCCTGTTGAACTTCATCCAACATGTAGGACGTGACGATATGACTGAGCAAGCGGCAGAAAAAAAGGAAACGTCAACCAGTCCGAGGCTGCATCTGCTCTCCAAGGAGCTGGAAGAGGCCACAAACGAGTTCCTTTTTAAGATGGCGGAACTCGAGAAGCTCCTTCCGCTGATTGACGAATAGGCCGATCACGCGTTCGCTCCCCTGCAGCACCTCTACACGATCACCCCAGATGGTACAGACGAGATTGTTCGTTTTGATACCGTGTTGTATCGGGCCACCCTTAGTTTCCCCAAGTCCATGCGGGGGCAGACACGCTGCGGATTGTCTTAAAATGCCCCCCAGAGATGATTATTGGTGTAGGGGCGCCTCACGATGCGCCTTTATTTCAGCAGGCGGTTCGAGAACCTGTGCCGTACAAGACCCGCATTATTTCCTAGCCAAATTTCTGGTTTTGAGACACTTTCCGCAGGTCTACCGCTACATCTACCTCGCACATTTCTGTATAAAAACCAAGCTCAGGGAACCCCACTCAAACTTGGTTTATTGAAGACCTCTTAACTTAAGAGTTGCTCCAAGGATCCCTCTTACCATTCAATGGTGGGGCCCACCTCATCCTGGCAGGCGCAGCAAATGGAACCATTCTGGGCGAGAAATTCATGAAGAGAGCCGCATGCGCAATCGAGGGCTAGTTCGGCAGTGTTGTTCGTCTGGGACATGTGAGCAAGGATCACTGTTTGAAGCTCGTCGGTGACAATGCGCTGCAACAGCTCGGCGCTTTCAGGGTTGGACAGGTGCCCGAGGCGACCTCGGACCCGTTGCTTCAACTCCCAGGGATACGGTCCATCTCTCAACATTACGGGGTCGTGGTTGCTTTCCAGGACAACCACTTGCAACCCGGTCAACAGGTTCGCTACCAATCCGGTGGGTGTTCCTAAGTCTGTCGCTATGCCGACGCCGGCCGTGCCCACGGAAATTCGGAATCCTACGGGATCTGCGCAATCGTGCGGCACCGAAAAAGGATGGACTCGAAATCCGGCTATGACGAATACCCGGCCTGTTTCAAAGATCTTCAATTCGTGGACCTTTCCTACCTGGCCTTCTATGGCTTCCCATGTGCCTCGATTCATCCATACGGGAAGCTTGAACTTCCTGGAAAGCACCCCTACCCCTTTAATGTGATCGGAGTGGCCGTGCGACACAAGTATCCCTGCGAGTGACGCGGGATCGAACCCCACCTTTTCCAGCCTCTGCACAATCTGCTTGCCGGAAAGACCCGCATCCACCAGCAGGGCCGACCCGTTGCATTGAATCAGGAATGAATTTCCGGAACTGCCACTGGCCAGAGGGGTGATCTGCATGTCTTTGTTCCCTTTATCCTCGCATTGGAGTCATATTGGGGCGGGAACTTAACTCCCTAGAGCGCCTGTGTCAAGCCCTTTGTCCGATAACCGGAATCATTGTCCGTAACCAAGGAGTTTGCCCACTACCAGAGCAACAAATACCAGAGACACCAGCCACGCCTGAATCACAGGACCGAACTTGGCCGGTGCGTCAGAGAGCAAGTCGTGTACCGGCGACGAAATCTTCTCTGCGGGCACCGATGCCACCACGACGAGACCAGGTCCTGAAATGGACGATCGTGTTAGTGATTACTACCGGTCCCCTTCCTCACGCTGAAGGATAAGGAACATTTTGCTGCCGGACCGCACGGCGTCCAACGATTGGATTTCAGGCCACTCAACTGCACTGATCTGAGAAATTTGGAGATGGTGATGCCCGTCGTGTCAACAGCTATCTTTCTCGCTAAGATCTCGGCCCCCAGATAAAAGAACGGCGAAAGCAGCAGAAACAGCAGCAGCCCTCTTGGAGTGGGTCCTTCCAGGATAAGTAGGAAGGCCCCAAACCCCATTGCTAACGCCACCGGAGTGATCATTCGGGGGTCTACTCGATAAATCTTGCTATCCATTTTTTTGTTCCTTCCGGGCGGACATCTTCACTTGTGACACCCGATGGCGTATGATAGCATTCAATTCTTTCGGAATGGAGGCTTTTTTGGAAACCTCTGTAACATCCAGAGGGGAGGATTTCGGATGACGGTAAACAAAACAATCAAATCAACGATTCTCATATTGGCTATTATTGCCGCCGCTCTCTTTCAGGCCCAGACAGGCCCAGCGGAGAGCGCCGATAAAGTGGATTATAAAGAGCTGGGGCTCTTCCGGCGAGGTCATGGGAATCGTTCAGAAACACTATGTCAAAGACGTCACGGATAAGGAACTCGTTCAAGGGGCCATTAACGGGATGCTTCAATCTCTGGACCCCCATTCCCAGTATTTGAACGAGGAGATGTTTAAGGAACTCCAAGTTGAGACTAAAGGGGAGTTCGGCGGGCTCGGGATCGAGATTACCCTTGAAAGCGGGATACTGACCATTGTATCGCTGATTGAAGACACCCCCGCATATAAGGTGGGCCTGAAACCAGGAGATAAGATCATAAAGATTGACGGTGAAACCACCAAGAACATCACATTGCTCAAGGTTAAATACATGAAGATGGGCGCCCTGGGACCAAGGTGACTCTGACGATCATGCGGGAGGGATTTAAGGAGTTCAAGGATTACACGCTTGAACGGGCAATCATCCATGTGTGTTCCGTAAAGACCCAAAATCTCGAGAAAGGCTATCCGTATGTGAGAATTGCCAGCTTCCAGGAGAGCACTGACACGGACCTGACCAACGCCATTAAGGAGATGGGTGAAGACGAGACGATTAAGGGAATGGTGCTGGATTTGCGAAATAATCCCGGCGGACTCCTTGACCAGGCATGGAAAGTTGCGAATCTCTTCTTGGAAAAGGGAGCGTTGATCGTCTATACCGATGGCCGGGCCAAGGACCAGCAAATGGAATTCAAGGCCACCAGGACAGGGAAACACTACAAGTTCAGGATAGCAGTGCTGATTAATGATGGGAGCGCTAGCGCTTCGGAGATTGTGGGCGGAGTGTTGCAAGATCACGACCGAGCAGTAATCTTCGGGACTAAATCCTTTGGGAAGGCATCGGTTCAGACTATTATTCCCCTGGACAGCAAGGGCAAGACGGGATTAAGACTGACGACCGCATACTACTACACTCCCAAGGGGCGCCACATTCAAAAGACCGGCATTGTCCCTGACGTGGACCTGAAGGCGGAAGTGAAAAAACAGCAAGACCAGGAGGCCGAAGAAGAGGCTAAGCCTGAGAATAAAAAGAAACCCAAGCAGAGCCGATTCATGCGTGAAACAGCCGATCCCAAAACCGATCCTGTCCTCCAGAAAGCCCTGGACTGGTTGAAATCGGACGTTACAGTAAAACAGTATAAGCTGGAGAACGCCAGCAAACCGATGCCGGATACGGCTTTGTTTTCAAAGTAATAGATCGCGGGCTTCGCCTGGCTCGGCTTACGATATCCCCTCACTAACCCCTGCGCTCCAGGAGGGAACTCTTCGCGAAGAAGGGTTC
>CAVUIT010000007.1:0-32719 GCA_963741625.1 uncultured delta proteobacterium | reverse complement strand
ATTCCGTATCCTGATTCCGGAAGATTCTGATCACCCCGCACAAGGGAAAAGATCGTGAAAGTGGAGAGACATAGGATCTAGTGTGCTGACGGAGCTGTCGCGGACCTGGAATTCTGATGTGGAATATTTCCTTTTTGTCCGCTGATGCAGGCCGGCGTTTGCTTTAGCCGGGTCAGCCGGGCCCCTGGAGCGCTCCTTAGCAGAGTGAAATAAACAATCCATTCTGGTTTCAAAGCAAGACATTAGGCTCGGATCACGTAAATGAAAGGAGGTCAGGATGGCTACTTCAGATTTGGGCAGAGTTAACTCATCTGCAGGGGAAGGCGAAAATGAAGGCACCCGATCAGGTCATGTTCAGCCTGTGTCAATCAGACGCAGATCAGCCGGAACATGGGGCTATGGCGGGCGGAGTGCCGCAGCTGGCCCTTTTCCTAACGGGAACGGACGCATGGCCTGGCACCCAAAACGTCTGTCAAGTTTAGGCGTCGCTGTTGTGGCGCTGGTTTGTGCAATTTCGTGTTTCGCGCAAACCACACTGGCACTGGAGATTTCCTTTCGCAGCTTTAGCGGCTCCGCGGCTATTGGCCCTCCCGCGGATGACTATGCCGCAAAGCTGCTGAGTATCTCAACGATCGCTCTCGGTGAGGCCGGACAGGTCAAGTTCGTCAAGTACAAGCCCACTCCGGCGATTCCCGGAGCATTCAAGGATATTATGGCCGCTGTGTCCGCGGGAGGGCCCCTGGCAGGGGGCACAGGTTTCGACGCCGCCTATATTTCAGGGTCGGAGCTCAACCCGACATGGGGGTTCATATACAACTCAGGAATCCCGTTCGGCCCCAACTTCGATGAGTTCATGGGTTTTCTATTTGGGAAGTCTATCGACGACGGCGCCGAAAGGGGCATAGACCTGCTCCAGCGCACACTAGACAACAACGGCAAGAACGTCGTGGCGGTTCCCATTGTGGGAAGCAGTCAACAGGGCTCCGGCTACTTCATGATGCCCGTCGGGGCTGCCGGATCGATGCCCGGCATCGGCCTGGCCGGCTTGTGCCAACAGAACTGGACATTCCGCTACCTGCCGCCAGCCCAGTTCGTTCTCGATCGCGCGTGCGACAACCTGGTAACGGGCGGGGTCATTCCGAAAAAGAACATCAAGTTTATAACCGCCATCGCGGGAGGAGGGTCTCTGGTCAAGGCCGTGACCGACGGCCATATTCAAGCATACGAGTTCGCGACTCCTCTCGACGACGTCTCACAGCTTTTCGGACTTCCCGAGGGTAATCCCGGCACCGTGGGCACCAGGTTCCTGCACTTCCCTGGCTGGCACCAGCAATTTCTGATCACCTATATGATCATCAACAAGAACGTGTGGAACAAGCTGAGTCCGGCCCAGCAGGCGCTTGTCGTGAGCGTTGGTCGCGACCACGTCTTGTCGTCGTATGGCGAAAATCTCAGACAGCAAGGAGCTAAACTCAAACAGATTCTGACAGCCAACGACAATGATGGGATTTCCGAAAACGACCTGGTGCTGGTGCATTGGCCTGAGAGCGATCTGGCACTGCTCAAGGATGCGACCATTCAATTCCTGAACGCTCGGGCCTCCGATGCGAAACTTAGCGAACAGGACCGGAAGGATTATGGCAAGATTCTAGAATCGCTCAGGAAGTATGTCAGCAGCAACAGCGGGTACTGGAAGGTGCGAGAAGTGCCCAACCACCTTCGTTTCCAAGGCTGGTACGATCCTGAAGGTAAGCAGAGTTGGGATCAGAATCTGAAGTAGACCTCATTCGCGGCCCTGAGATCACTCTCCGCTGTGAAAAGCTGTACGTTTGAAAGGAGCAAACCATGAAGAAGCAGACCTGCGCAGTAGTGTTTATGCTGCTGATCTCTTATTGGCTGACGAGTCTTCCCACTCCGGATTTAGCGCTTGCTCAGGCACCGGATACCAAGAGTTCGATTCTACTGACCATTTTTCTCAAGCACGACCAGACCAAAACCCTGGAGGAGATCAACAAGCACCTGGACAATACGGGCTTTTGGAAAGAATTCCCTCCGGAAGGGACCGAAGTAGTCTCGTGGTATGTAATGATGGGCATAGGGCAAGTGATAACGCTTCGCGTGCCGGCGGACAAGTTGCGAGAAGTCAACTTGGCAATCGAAAAGCGTGCGTGGGGCGCGTACAGGTCAGAGTTTTATGCGACGTACGACTTTAGGCCGGTCTGGGAGTCGACCTTCAGGAAGAAATAGGTAAGCAGCCGCAGCCAAAATGTCATCCGGAACATATTCCGGTATCCCAATGGCCCACGATTTTTTCCATTTTCTCAAAGGAAATGATACTATACCTCTAACTTAACAAGTGGCACATATTCGATAGTAGGGCGCAAAAGATGCGGGAACCTCCCCACGCAGGAGTGAGCAATGCAGAGCCCAAAGATTAGGGTCCTTCTCGTCGAAGACGACAAAGTTGACTACATGGCTTTTCTGCGGCTCCTCAAAAACAATCCCCTTGCATATGATCACGTTCGAGCGAGCTCCGTTGCTGAAGGGAAGAAGGCCTTGCTGAATCAGACTTTCGACGTGGTCTTGCTCGACCATAAACTGGGAGATGGCACTGCCTTCGACCTTTTCGATGACGTGCCGAAAAATGTCCCGATTGTTATCATTACCGGAAGCGGGGACGAAGAAGTGGCTGTGCGAGCCATGAAGTCCGGAGCCGTGGACTATGTAATCAAGGACCCGAGCGGCAATTGGGTTCAGACGGTTCCGCTCGCGATTCTCAAAGCGGTGAAAGCGAAGGAGGCGGAAGAGCTCGCGAAGAGTGTCGCAGAGCACACCAAAGAGTTGGCCACAGTAAATGAGCAACTCAAGGCCGAAATCTCTAGACGAGAGTTGATGAGTCAGTCGCTAAAGGCCTCGGAAGAAAAATATCGGTTGTTGGTGGAAAACTCCGCCGAGGCCATTTTCGTCATTCAAGACGGCATGCTTAAGTTCGTCAATGCCAAGACTATTGAACTGGCAAGTTTTCAAAAGAAGAATTGACCTCTCGCCCTTTCTATGAGTTCGTGCACCCGGAAGACCGGGTCATGGTTATGGATCACTACTTGCGGCTCATCGAGCATGATGAGGCGATTTACGGCCTTGAGTTCAGATTTCAGGATGGCAAGGGCGATGTTCGATGGGGCTCGGTTAGCGCTATTTCAATCGTCTGGGACGACCAAGCGTCGGTGCTCTGTTTTGCGACAGACATTACGGACCGTAAGCAACTGGAAGACAAAGTTGCTGAGGGCGAAAGATTGCTCCGCCACCTTGTCGAAGCGGCGAATGACATCATATTCATCACAGACGAAAAGGGGCTCTTCACCTATGTTAACCCCAGTGGCTTACGGATTTCCGGGTATTCGGAGGAAGAGGTTATTGGCAAACATTTCACTGAGTTGATCGTCCCGGAATACAGAGAGCCGACTGAAACATTTTATAAAAAGCAGTTTGCAGAGAGGATTCCCAACACATATTACGAGTACTGCATCACCACGAGGCAAGGAGAAACGCTTTGGCTCGGTCAACAGGTGCAGTTACTTATGAAAGGCGACAGAGTTCTCGGATTCCAATCGATTTGCAGGGATATAACCGACCGTCGTAAGGCTGAGGAGTCTTTGCGGGAAAGTGAAGAAAGATTCCGGCAACTGGCTGAGAGTGTTGACGACATCTTCATGTTGATTCAGCCCGGTGACCCATATTCATTCATTTACGTCAGTCCAGCCTATGAACGTCTGACCGGCGGCACGGTGGACGAACTGTATGAAGACCCTACTAAATGGCTATCAGTGGTCCATGAGGAGGATCGGTCGCTGGCTGCTCAGATGGTTAATTCATTTATTCAATGTGACGAAGATTCTGACGGCGAATTCAGGATTGTCAAGCCGGGTGGAGAGATTCGATGGATATGGACAACCGGATTCCCGATCAAGAGTAGCGAAGGAAGACCCTGCCGTTACGCCGTCACTGCTCGAGATATCACTCAGCGTAAACTGGACGAAGAAAAGCTGGAGCATCTCGTCATGGAAATAAAGGATTTTGCCTACATCGTATCCCATGACTTTCGTGCTCCCTTGATAAACATAAAGGGATTTGCGGGCGAACTCAAGACAGCAATAGAAGCAGTCAGACCGGCAGTTCAGATGGGGCTACCTCGTTTGAACGACAAACAGAAATCACAAGCGTTGAGTGCTCTGGCCGAAGACCTCCCCGAAGCCCTAGAATTTATCAATTCTTCCATATCCCGACTGGACAATCTCATAAATGCCATATTGGATTTATCTCGCCTTGAGAGGCGTGAGCTTTCCTACGAACCTTTGAATATGAATCTTCTCGTCAATGAGACTCTCAAGTCGTTGAACTATCAGCTCACTATGGCCAATGCAAAAGTTTATGTCGGTAAATTGCCCGAGTGTGTGGCGGACCGGCTGGCCATGGAGCAGATAATGACAAATTTGCTGGGCAACGCTATGAAGTACCGAGATTTAATACGTCCGCAGCAGGTAAGCATCACCGGCCATCAGTTTCCTCATGAGACGATGTTTATAGTCCGTGATAATGGACGCGGGGTGGAATCGGCCTACCTGAGCCAAATATTCCAAATATTCAACCGTGGATCCAGTCAAGATGTCCAGGGCGAAGGGATGGGCTTGGCGTACGTGAGAGCTCTTGTTCGTCGCCACGGGGGCAGGATCTGGTGCGAGTCGCAACTTGGCCGGGGATCAACTTTTACATTTACCGTTTCCAATCATTTAGCAAAGAGGCCTCCAGATGAGCAGTCCTGATTCGGTGACGATCTTACTGGTTGAAGATGACCCTGGGCATGCAAGACTGATTGAGAAAAACTTGCGAAGAGGCAGAATCACGAACGAACTCATCATAATTCGCGATGGCAAAGAGGCAGAGGACTACCTCTTTGGCGAAGGCAAGTACGTGGGGTTCCAACGTCCTTCACAGCTACTCGTTCTGCTGGACCTGAATCTCCCGGTAAAGGATGGCTTCCAGGTCCTCCAGCGCCTGAAGTCGGACGAGCGGACGAAACTCATCCCGGTGGTCGTTGTCACAAGCACTGACGACAATCGTGAAGTGTTGCGGTGTTATGAACTGGGATGTAACGTATTCATAACAAAACCTGTTGATTATCAAAAGTTTTGCGATGCCATAAAAAATCTTGGGCTCTTTCTCTCTGTGGTTTCATGGCCCAACGAAGGGTAGCACAATGGTCTCGCCCAGGCTCGTTCGCGTCTTATACATGGAAGATGACAAAGGCTTAGCGCTACTGATGCAGCGCAAGCTGAAACCTTTCGGCTATCTGGTCGACCTGGCCGTTGACGGCACTGAGGGTCTGGCGATGTGTGAGAGGGGAGCCTGGGATGTACTGATCGTTGATCACAAGATGCCAGGATACAGCGGGCTTGAGGTGATCAGAACCCTGGCGGAGAGAAAAGCATTGCCCGCTTCGATTATGATCACCGGTGTGGGTGACGAAACGGTAGCTGTAGAGGCAATGAAGCTGGGCGCGAGCGACTATGTCATCAAAGATACAAGCGGCAGATACTTGGAATTGATGCCTTCAGTAATCACGCAGGCGCTGGCAAAGCGTCAATTGATGGAGGAAAAGGAGCAAGCGGAAAAGGAATTACGCGAAGCCCACGACGAACTCGAAAGGCGGGTAGCCCAAAGAACGGCCGAGCTTGAAGCTTCCAATCAGGCGCTACTGCGAGAGATACATGAGCGTACTCGAGTCCAAGAGTCTTTGGCCATCACTGAATCTCGACTATCGGCCATCTTTGAGACAGCCAGAGACTGCATCTTTATCAAGGACGAATCCTTGAGATATATCCTCGTAAATCCTTACATGGCGAATTTGTTGGGACTTCCGGCAAATGGGGTTGTGGGGCGGACCGACGAGGACCTCTTCGGTCCTGAAGCAGGAGGGCATCTTAGAAAGGTTGATTCCAGGGTACTCGAGGGAGAAACCATAGAGGAAGAACACACCCGGGTGGTGAATGGGATTCCAACGACCTTCCTCGATATCAAGGCGCCTATGCACGACGGCCAAGGTGACATAACCGGCATTTGCGGCATTTCTAGGAACATCACAGACCGTTCCGCGACTCAACCCTTTATCCCGACACCAGCGGATGATTACCCATCCGCGGCGATGCGGACCACCATCGCCGCAGCTCGACTGGCGGCAGAAACCGATAGCTTGATTTTGCTCACGGGAGAGAGCGGCACTGGAAAGGACCATTTAGCCCGTTTTATCCATAAGAATTCTAAGCGCTCGAGCTGTCCGTTTTATTTGATCAATTGTGCCGCAGTCTCAGAGGAACTGGCCGAATCGGAGCTCTTTGGCCACGAGGCCGGTGCTTTTACGGGAGCGCAAAGACGCAAGCGGGGGCTCCTGGAGTTGGCAGAGGGTGGGACCATTCTCCTCAATGAAATTGGCGAACTGTCTCTGAGACTCCAGGCAAAGTTGCTCACTTTTCTCGAAACTAAGACGTTCGCGCGAGTGGGCGGAGAAAAAATGATAACCGTAGACGCCCGGTTAATCGCGGCTACCAATAGGGATCTTACTCAGGAAGTATCCGAGGGTCGTTTTAGAGGTGATCTGTTTTATCGTCTCAACGTGTTTCAGATCCGGATTCCACCGCTGCGCGAAAGGCTGGAGGACATCCCTTTGCTGGCACAAGAGCTCGTTTCGACACTAACCTTGGAACTCCAGTTCCAGACTAGCCCTGAGATTGATGCCCAAACCTTGCAGAGGTTGGCTCAATACACATGGCCTGGAAACATCAGAGAACTGAGAAACTTACTGGAGCGTGCCATTATTCTGTCTCGAGGGCGGAGCCTGGGCCTCAAATATCTCGGCTTCCCCGGTGAGGAAGACAGGCCCTCTGTGCAAGCAAGTGCATCCGAGACAAAAAGCTACGATGACATCATTGAGGATACAAAACGGTCATTGATCGAGGATGCGCTGAAACGTGCCGGTGGCAAGAGACACGAGGCTGCGCGCTTACTCGGTCTGACTCGCGATGCGCTGAAAAGGCAGATGACGACGCTTGGTTTTTTGGGGCAAAAAGACCCATGAGTGTCTCATGGAAAGGTCATATTGCCCCACAGTTAGTATCTGTCATCATTGAGCTTTTCTCTGTGGCCAAAAACAACAAGCCAGGATGACCCATTCCCTCCAGTAACCCCCCGCAGATCCGCACTTCAAATTAATTCTAAAAACCGACCGTTATCATGCCATTTTCCTGGTCTTGCGATATCAAGAGAGCCCGGCGCAATTCCGTGGCACGGCGCTTGCCTATAGCATTTAGGCAATGACGCTGTCCGGAACCGAAATCGAGCCGACCACCGGACGCTCAAAAAGGTCATAGAGGTTGGACTTCGTCTGAAGCCGACCCAGAAAGCCGTCAGTGAACTCGTGCAATCATCGACAATGGGCCGTATATGCCGGTGCTGGCGTCATCTGAACCATTAATCCAAGGCTAGACGAGGGGCTTGTAATGAAACAATCGCCGGCGATGCCAATGAGTGAGTCCAGCACGGTCTCTGACAAGGTTCTTACTATGGGCGCTCTTCGCGAACCCCACGAAGTGAAGGAGATGAGCAGAAGAATAGACCAGATTCTCGAAATCCTCAGGATTCAAAATAGTCTATTGTGTCAGCTCCTTCCCCAATCTGCAAAAATGAGTTCAGACTTGAAAGAACTGGCCGGTCTGGACGGCAAACTTGATGCAATAGACACTGCCCTTTCGCTCATAAATGAATTCGTAAGGATTAAGTGACCACACTTCCCGAGAGGGGCTAATTTGAGGGACACGCCGCTTTTGATTGATTCAAACGCCAACTCTGTGTCTTCTTCACCTCAACGTGGCTGTGAAAAGCGGGGTTAAATATTCAAAGCAATTTATTCATCGCGAAAAGATATTTCCCGTCCCATGCCAAAAAACTCACAAACGGCGAATTAAACAAACAATCCCCTATTAGAGGCAAAATCACCCTGTGCGGCTGTTAACGATGCAATAATATTCTAAGTCTCCATTTTGCCTGCTATGTGCCTGCACGTCGTGTTCGTAGAACGGCTGCTCCGAAGTCTGAAAAACTAATCTTCATAAAGGAGTTGAACCACCGCTCGTAATTGAGTTGCCCCGGATGAGGAGGAGCGGTGTGATCTCGATCCATTGGGCAAGGGCGGTACGGTTCACCTTCTCGCTCGAGTCTTGCTGGTGGGCAAGCCAGCCGTGCGGGGACCATGTACAACTTCTGGGTAGAATATGCCTTCATCATCTCGTACTTGCAGCGAATTGCGTCATCAGTCAGTGGATTGTGCAGCACAGCAGGACCGCCCGGCGGAAAGTGGTTGATGCGCCACTTCCAGTGAAAAAAGGTTCCGGTGCCGTTATATAGCGGGAACTCGAAGAGGTCCGGTGTCACGCCGAGCCTGGCTGAAGATTCGTAAGCCAGAAAATTCACCGCATCGTGATCCGGATGACCCCCCTCGTAGGCATTAGCGAAGATAATGTCGGGCTTTATGTCACTCAACAGGCTGGTAGCGGATTCGGCTGCTTCCTCCAGCATCGCCACCATTCCAAGGTCGGGGTATCTCAACAGATGAATGCGTGACTCGTCCAAACCGAGAATGCCCATCGACCGTTGAAGTTCGGACTCGCGAATCTCCCGCTTCACAAACTTGTCTCCAGATGTGGTCCAGGCCGCGTAAACCTCTGCACCTGCTTGCACAAGGAGCTTCATGGTCCCCGAAATCACTACCTCATCATCTGGATGAGCGAATAGAAAAAGATACCTTGCGTGCGAGCTCAGATTCATATCCCGGTTTGTTTCTGGCAAGTCCGCGGCCAGGATTCCACGGCAGGCCGGCACACGTTGGAAACGGCACAATTAGAAATCATCAATGTATCAAGTGGGCGCGACCGCTCTCCGGAGTTGCTTTGGGATGGAGGTGCGAATAGATGTCGTCCAGGAACGCTTCCTTACATTCAGGGCACAGGACAAATACATCGTCCTCGTAAATTTGACGGTTCAGGTCTTCCTCGCTATAGGCAGAGACTTCCCTAATGAGCCTCCTAAGTTCAGGTTCGCCATTCGGCTCTTGCGATTCCGGAATTACTCCATCGAAGAGCGAACGAACCCGTACCGCCACTTGGTACTTGAGCGTTCCTTCCGGAAGCCTACTTCCGCATCTATGGCAATGAATCCCGCTCATGAGATTGACAGAACCTCCTGGCCAGATTATAAAAAAATTGTTGCCCGTGCGCCAGCAAAATCAGCGGAGATCACAATGCATTTTCCCGAATACAGGGCCAGAAGGCTCCGGAGGACCGAGACCCTCCGAAGCATGGTGCGGGAAGTTCAACTGGATCCACAGGATTTCATTCTTCCCTTTTTTGTCCGAACAGGAAAGGGGGTGAAAAAGGCTGTATCCAGTATGCCGGGACATTTCCAAGTATCACCCGACGTGCTTCTGCGCGAGCTGAAAGAGCCCGTGGACAGGGGCATACCAGCCATCCTGCTCTTCGGAATACCGGAGAAGAAGGACCCCACAGGATCAGAAGGCTATGCGAGGAACGGCATCATCCAGCGGACCGTGCGTGAGATAAAGAACGCTTATCCAGACCTCATAGTCATAACCGATGTTTGCCTTTGCGAATACACCGACCACGGCCACTGCGGCGTCATTAAAGATCGAGATGTCGACAACGATCTTACTTTGGAACTCCTGGCCAAAATGGCACTGTCTCACGCCCAGGCGGGGGTCGACATTGTGGCGCCCAGCGACATGATGGATGGACGAGTAGCCGCGATCAGAGAAACCCTGGACGAAGGCGGATTCGAATGGCTCCCTATAATGGCCTACTCCGCGAAGTATGCTTCTGCATTCTATGGGCCGTTTCGCGATGCCGCTGAATCCCCTCCCCAATTCGGGGACCGCCGCTCCTACCAGATGGATCCGGCCAATTCGGACGAGGCCATCCGCGAGGTGGCCATGGACGTGGAAGAAGGCGCTGATCTGATAATGGTGAAACCCGCGTTACCCTACCTGGACGTGATCTGGCGAGTCCGCAATTCCTTTGATCTTCCACTGGCTGCGTACAACGTCAGCGGAGAATTCGCCATGATAAAGGCAGCGGCTCAGAACGGCTGGATCGATGGTGACCGCTGCATGATGGAGGCCCTGACTTCCATCAAGAGGGCCGGCGCAGATCTGATAATTTCATATCATGCCCTGGAAGCCGTTCGCATCCTTCAAGGCGAAAGTCGGACATCGAGGACAAAGTGAACGGCCTTCAATTAAGATTGGTCGCCTGGGAAATGACCCGGGCATGCAATCTGGCTTGCGTACACTGCCGAGCGGGTGCATGCTCGGAACCTGATCCCGAACAGCTCAGCCTTGAAGAGGGCCGATCTCTCATCGACGGCATAGCAAAAGTGGGGAAACCCATACTCATTATGACAGGGGGCGAGCCTCTCCTGCGACCGGACTTCTTCGATCTGGCAGCGTACGCCAAGGCAACAGGATTGAGACCAGTTCTTGCGACAAACGGGGTGCTGGTAACACGTGAAGTGGCAAGGGAGATTGCTTCAGTGGGGATACCTCGGGTGAGCATCAGTTTGGACGGCCCCACAGCAGCAGATCATGATGCTTTCCGGAAGGTGCCGGGGGCCTTTGAATCTTCTCTCATCGGAGTGGCTAATTTGCGCGATGCCGGGGTCTCGGTCCAGATTAACACCACCCTCACGCGTCGCAACCGCATGAAGTTGGCCCAAATCATGAATCTTGCCGAAAGAATCGGCGCGGATGCCTTTCACGTCTTTCTCTTGGTCCCCACGGGTCGGGCCAGGGACATGGCAGGTGAAGAGATGGGGCCCGAAGAATACGAGGAAACCTTGCTGGAATTCTATCGACTGGCAAGGAGTTCAAGACTCGAAACCAAGGCTACGTGTGCTCCGCAGTACTATAGGATTCTCAGGCAACAGGCCAAGGCGGAAGGTGTTGAGGTTTCCGAACAAACATTCGGGCTTAATGCGCGGACTCGCGGCTGTCTGGGAGGTATCTCCTTCGTATTTGTCTCCCACAAAGGGGATCTGCAACCATGCGGTTATTTCGACGTTCAGGCCGGCAGCGTCCGTGAGGCCGAGTTCGCCGATCTATGGGAAAATGCCGCTCTGTTCAAAGATCTTCGCAAATTCAGCCGGATCGAGGGCAAGTGCGGAAAGTGCGACTTTATTAGGTTTTGTGGGGGCTGTAGGGCTCGGGCATTCGAGCTGACGGGCCGATACATGTCTGAAGAGCCATACTGTGCTTATCAGCCGCCTGCGGTCGCAGAGGATCGGGACGGGAACTTAAGTGCTGCTTTTCACAAATGTTGCGCCATTTGCATAGTAGGACCGGCATCTTGCCGGTTTAAGGCTACCGTCGTGCCGGTAAACGGCAAGAAAAATTGACCGGCAAGATGCCGGTCGTTACTGAACCTGGTAGGGCGGGCCGTGCCCGCCGAGGGTCAAGGTCGGCGGCGGGCACGGCCCGCCCTACGCATGCTACTTTTGTTTCGGAGGAATGAATGATTATTGAGCAGATCCAAATCGGGAGTTTCGAAATCTTTTGTTACATACTGGGAGACCCTGAAACAGGGGAGGGTATCATAATAGACCCCGGAGGAGAGGCAGCTCCCGTCGTAAAGAGGGCAGAGAGCCGGGGCGTGAGCAAGATCAAATGGATCGTCAATACGCATAGCCATGTGGATCACGTAGCGGGCAACAAGAGTATGCAGGAAGCTACAGGCGCACCCATAGCGATCCACGAGGCTGACGCCGATGCGCTGACCCATCAGAACAGTGGCATGCTGGCGATGTTCAACGCAGAGCCTTCTCCGGCCCCAGGGCTTCTGCTCAAGGATGGCGACACAATCTCCTTTGGAACCCAATCCGTAAAGGTTATCCATACTCCCGGCCACACTCCCGGCGGAATCTGCCTATACTTTCCGGGCTACGTGATTACCGGCGACACACTTTTCGTGGCAGGTGTAGGGCGGACCGATCTGCCGGGCGGTTCGTACGAGGTGCTTCAGTCTTCAATCCGCAACAGGCTCTTCACGCTGCCTGAAGACACAATCGTGCTCCCGGGCCACAATTATGGTGCGACTCCCACATCGACCATTGCCAGGGAAAAGGCCGAAAACTTGTTCATTTGAAGGGCTGGTTCTGCGAGGGAGATGTTTCCAGAGAGGGCACGGTCCCGCGTCTCGCGGGATGCCCCTATACGATCATTTCCTGCGATCGCGCAGGAGCGACAAGAGAGAGTGCATCTCTTTGCACTTCAGCACATAAGCAGCGACAGCGAATGCAATCAGCCCGACTGCAATGCAGCCTGAGAGGACCAATCCGTTTGTAGCCGAAAACCCTCCACCCCAGTCTCCTAATGTGCGCCCATAGACCAACGGAATCCCCATTATCAGTGAGGCGATAGAGATTTTGGCCAAGGAACCCGCAAATTCAGCAGTAGGGAATTGTCCCAGTCGTCTTATGAGAATGGCGAAGAGGAACGCAACATTAAACGCTGCTGCCAGTGAGGTTGCCAGTGCCAGGCCTCCCTGTTTCATTGGCCCCATCAAAAGCAATCCGGCGCCTAAATTAACGATGACCGCGCCGATTGCTACCCAGAGGGGAGTCCGCGTATCCATCATGGAATAGAATGCCTGAGTGACGACTTTCAGGCCCGAGAAGGCCCAAAGACCTACGGTGTACCATAAGAGGGCGTATGCGGTCGCCTGGGTGTCCAGCCATGTGAAACGCCCTCTCTGGAATAGCACTGAAACGATGGGCTCACGCAGCAGTATAAGCGCCGCCATCGCGGGAATTGTGAAAAAGGCTATAAGACGGAGGCCAAAGGACACGGATCTGGTCAGCGCCGCCAGGTCTCCATTAGTTGCTTGCCGGGACATGGAAGGGAGGATCGCTGTGCCCAGCGCGATCGCGAACATGCCCAGTGGAAGTTCCACAATGCGATCGGCATAGTAGAGCCATGAGACCGCCCCGGGAATCCACGAAGCCAGGATGGTGCTTATCATGACATTGATTTGAAAAACAGCCCCACCAAAGGCAGCCGGTACAAAGAGCGTCCCGACTTTTTTCAAGGCTGGATTCTTGAAGTGGAAATCCAGGCCCGGCCTGTACCCCCAGCGCAACTAGGTACGGGAGTTGGAGCAAAAGCTGAAGTATCCCTCCGGCCACCACCCCCCAGGCCAGCGCATAGAAGGGCTCCACATTGAAATATGTGCAGAATATGGCTACACTGCCGATCATTGCTATGTTAAGCAAGATAGGCGCCGCGGCAGGCGCTCCAAAGTGCCCCATGGAATTAAGAACTCCGGATGCCAATGCCACGAGCGAGATGAAAAAAATGTACGGGAACATGATCCGATTCAGGTGAACGGTGAGTTCGAACTTGAAAGGATTCTCACGGAAACCATGGCCGATCACACTCACAATCCAGGGACTGAAGATCATCCCAGCCACAGTCACGACGCCGAGCACAATAGCAGCAAAGGTGAATGTGATCCGTGCAAGTCGCGCTGCTTCGGAACGGCCGTCTTTTTGGAGGGTCTCCACATAAGTGGGGATAAATGCCGCGGAAAAGGCTCCCTCGGCAGTAAGCCTGCGCAAGAGATTTGGAATGCGGAAAGCAACGAAAAACGCGTCCGCGCCAGGGCCCGCACCCATGAAAAGTGCAGTGACCATGTCCCTCACAAATCCTAGGATTCGGCTGAGAGTGGTCCAGAAGCCCACCACGCCCGCCGCGCGGGTCATGGCCTTTTGTTCGGAGAAGCGCTCTTGTTTGCGTTCACTCATTATGGGTTGACTTACGGTGCCGTTATCTGCCATAAAGTATGTTTACGTGAGAGGTCCATTCGCCGGGGTGGAACCCCACCGACAGGATCCAGGTTGACTCGATAAAGTAATCTCGCTTACAAGTGTCCGGAAATTTAGCAATATTAGCCTCTCAAAGGAGCTGTTAATGGCCAACCATCCATCCGCATTGAAGAGGATGCGTCAAAACGAGGAAAGACGCGTTCGAAACATTTCGTACAAATCCAAAGTTAAGACCGCGGTGAAGAAGTTTCTGACTGCCGCTGAGTCCAATGCTGCGGACTCGGGCACACTGCTCAGCAGCGCGACATCCTTGCTTCACGAAGGGGTGTCGAAGGGCATTTTCCACAAAAACACCGCTTCACGAACTATCTCAAGGCTCGCCAAGAAGATTGCTTCGACATGATCCTGTGAGGTGAGGACACTTAGGAATTGCCGCCCGTTGGCAAGGGAGCAATTCCTACCCCACAGGACGGTTTTCGCCATAACCGTTCAAAGAGATTCCCGGGGTATTCCTCACCTGCCGGGGTCCCCTACTAGTATCCATCCTGTCCAACTGGGCGGCTTGCCGCTAAAGGACGCGTCGAGGCCGGCCGGAATGTCACGCGCCAAACTCGCCAGTGCCTCACCCGGTAGGGCCTTCTCAGCCACTTTCTTCAGAACGCCAAGCACAAAAGGGTCATCCGGCCCCCAGTTTGGGTCGGAGTAATTCAGCATGCCCAGGCGTATACCCGCATACGACATCGCTGTACTAAGCAAAAGCGGTCCTTCTCCGAGAGACGTATCCAAATCTTGAACGTCCAACCATGAAATGGGCAACATCATGAGGCTCGTCGGAACCGGAGCCATGAAGAGTCCGCGAGCTTTAAACTTTCGCCGGCCGCGCTTGTCTGGAGCGAAGAAAAAAGAAGGCTGGTGATCCGGCCCAACTGTGTCGGTCATGGCTAGAGGGACCGCGAGAACTGCCACATCCTCTCCTTTGTCCTTGTATTCCAGCAGGCGGTCTATGGTTGCGGTGGGTCCTACCCAAACATCGAATTTTTTGAACAACTTTTGGATGCTGATCACAATCTCCGAGGGTTTCGGATAAACCGGATTGTTGATGATGAGGTGCTCTATCTTTTCTTCCTCATCCACCCGCTGAGACTTCTTCTTGCCGGATGACTCGCTGTGGGCGCCTTCCCGGACATCTTCTTCGCGGATCCACGGAAGCGACTCGAATAGGAGAAGGTCTCCCGTGACAGTAGTCTGCATCTTTTTTTGAACCGATGATCGGATGAATCTCAGCGTATCTACTGATGGAATGAGCGAAACCAGACGGTCCCTTCCAAACGGGCGATCTTCTGGATCCAGCATGGCCGACAAGGGGAGATACCAAAGGGAGCGGTCAGGTATCACGAAAAAGGTGCTCTTGTCCGATGGCAGAGTAGTGAGCTTCCCTAAAAGAGTTCTGTAAATACGCCTGCACGGCTCTTTCCATGCGTGTCCCATGAAGCTCGATTGCTCGCCGGTGGTGAATTCTCTGAGCTTCTCCTGAACTTGAAAGACACCTTTATCGATCTCAGTGCGATTCACAGGAACTTGATAGTAAATCCCCTTCTCTGTGGTTATGACCCCTACGACCATGCGGTCGGAGAAGAGATTGAAATCAAGGATAATCTCGTCTTTTCTCAACAGATCTCGGCGTACGTCCGCGAGTTGTGGCGGCGTACCGCGTCTCAGCAGTTCATACCTGGGCGAACTCCTTTGCAAGGACTTCCGAACTTCAGCAAGTTTGGACTTGAGGGCCGCTTCTGTCTGCCTGACGTCGGAAGTCGGCGCATCTTCCTTGATTTCCAGCAATTTCTTGAGAATGTCCGATTCTTCTTTCAGAAGACTGCTCGGAACATCGAAGAATCCGAGAACCCCCGCCTTCTTCAATGTGAGGTTCCGTCGGCAGATCCGCCGTTTCTCCATCAAATGAAAGACCTGTCCGGCCAGATCTTCGCGGGGTTCGAGGTCCACCGGTCCTAGGATCTTGGTAGCAAGTTCGTCAAATATCGAGAACCGCTGTTCCATTTCGTTTAACAGTGGGTGGCCGGGAGGAATGTCATCCACTATGGACTCAAACTGATCCACCACACTTCGGTACTTCAGGATTCCATTGTCAGTTTCTCCTGAAAGATAAACCTTGCGGGCAAGCTTGATTTCCCGGTCCAGTTTCTCCAGCACAGTGGCGCTTTCGACTTCTCGAACCGGTTCCTCCGTGGCTCGTTCCCTAAGAAGCCAGTGATACTTCTTGGCCCGGTTTTCATCAGCGGCCGCCACCTTCAGGCCGGTTATGGCATGGACTGAATTCTGTTGTCCCAGCCGCGGCACTGACTCATCGGGTCCCGATGCGGCGGAAGCATCTGCACAAAGAGCGAGTGCGACGAGGCAACTCAGTACCGCGAAGCTGCGTGCCATGTTTCGCAAATTCTGTGCCGTATTCTGATGGCTCGGGTCCCCGTGGCCGGAGGCATCTAGCGGCATGGCCGGCGATATCGATCCGATAGAAGAGGTCGTGCCTGTTCCGTCGTTGGTTATTGCAGGCGAGACGGGTACGAGACCTGGTCTGCTGCGGCAACACTCAGTAGGACCGGCATCTTGCCGGTTATTTCTTCTTCTCGGTGACCGGCAAGATGCCGGTCCTGCTGAGCAAATGGCATCATATCTGTGAAACGCAGCACTAAGGCAGAAGTTACATCGTTTCATCGGTGTCCTCGAAGCCGCGAGTTACTTTTCGCTTTTTTCTCGCTGATCCCCGTTCACCCACCATTGGTCATCTTTTTCCTTGAACCACCATGCGGAAAAGTCTGTGTTGAGTATGCTTCTGGCAAGACGCATCCCCACATCTGTACGCAGCCTCTTCCTGGCCGAGTCTATCCAGTCGCGCGAATAGCGATTTCCCAAGTCCCCTAACTCTTTTAGCTGAAGGATCATCTCAATCTGGTCCGCGTCGTGCGCGAACTCTGCTTCCGGCGTAACCCTGGCGTTGAATTCATCGGCCAGCAGCCGTATCTCTTCTCCAAAAGGGAGGTCTGCGGTCATGTCCCTGACTGCTGCTTCTTCGTCTGCTTTTACGTACTTCTTGTTGACGTAGTTCAAATCGCCTGTTCTGGCCTCCACCAGGTCATGAAACAGGCACATGAGAACCACCCTCTCGGTGGCCAGATTTCCGGAAAGCCGGCCCAGTACGTAACCGATCACCGCGGCTCTTAGACTGTGTTCCGCCACGGTCTCGTGCCCCGTCCCAAGAAACTGAAAACCCGACCGAGGAGTTCTTTTCAACATTCCTACCTCGAACAGGAAATCCGCAATCGCTTTCAAATCCACTTTTCGGCCTCGCGTCTTGTTGAAGGTCCCGGCTTCACTACCACGATTCCTTGTGACTATCAAGGGTTGTGCGTTTCCAGGGCTCAGTTTTCACTTTTCAGGAGATTCAGTCTATAATTCAAAGGATGGAAGCGCCGACACCGCAAAGTGTCATTGAGAGGTTTGCCCTGGAGCAATCACAGGAATTCGAATCTGTAACTGCGTGCGATCTTTGCTTTGGCCGAGATCACGATCTCCTCTTTCTCAAAGAGGGATTTCGCCACGTGCGGTGCCGGAGTTGCGGGCTGGTCTTCGTGAGTCCTAGACTGGCTCGCCATCTGGAAATCCAGACGGATTCCGGAACCGGATGCATGGGAGAGGACTCATTGACGCTTGCCCAGGTAAGTCGCTTGCGAAAAGAAGTTGGTGCAATAGAGCCCTTTCGGCGCCTCAACCGCATGCTCGAAGTTGGAGCAGGGCGGGGATGGTTCCTGTCCGTAGCGGCCCAATCAGGCTGGGAGACGTGGGCAGTGGAAATAAACCGCGACGCTGTGCAACATCTCCGCAGCAAGGGCATTCATCGCATCATCGTGGACACCGCGGAGGACTTTGATGCTTCGGCAGGCTCTATGGATGTGGTCAAAATGTGGGATGTAATAGAACATTTGCAGTCACCCCGGAAAGCTCTGATCAACATACACAGGGTTCTAAGGCCCGGTGGTCTGCTGCGGCTGGCAACTACCAATTTTGCCTCCCTTTCCCGTTGGGTCAACGGACCCGAATGGGTATACCTCAACGGTGCGGACCACATTTTCCTCTTTGACCCGAACACCATCAGCCGCTTGCTCAAGCAATGCGGGTTCTCAGACATTCGCATCCGGACCAGATCCTTCAACCTGAGGAGAAAACTCTATCATCCTGAGACGGAATTGCCGGTGAAGCCCTCTTTCTTGAGGCCGTTCAGAAAACTCATAGATATTGCGGTGGGTATTACTATGTATGGCCACCAGATGATCGTGACTGCCATTAAGCCTGTGGACGCTGAGTAGCACTGAATTGAAACGCTGCCGTAGCGAAATTGTTCGGATGTGGTAACATATAAGTTTTCGCAAAATTATAGGCAGCAGAGCGAATCGCCTTGACTTTGTTATGAATTTAGCCTATTTCATCAATAAGTTGATGACATAACTTCAAGTGAGTTGTGAAATGACGGCAACCCCAAAATCCGCGAACACTCCCCCCGCTCAGCGGGCAAAGATACTTGTAGAAGCGCTCCCCTACATCCGGACCTTCCGCGAAAAGCGCGTCCTGATCAAGTACGGGGGCAGCGCGATGACGGACAATCGCCTGAAAAGGGACTTCGCGGAAGACGTAGCTCTTATCAGCTTCGTCGGAATAAAGCCGATAATTGTTCACGGCGGCGGGCCTCAGATCGGGGAACTCCTCAAGAAGTTAGGTAAAGAGAGCCGGTTTGTTAGCGGCTTACGCGTTACCGATGAAGAGACTATGGATGTCGTGGAGATGGTTCTCGTGGCCAAGGTGAATAAGGACGTCGTGTCCAGGATCAACTTCCACGGTGGCAAGGCGGTAGGCATCTCCGGCCGGGACGGTGGTCTGATAAAAGCCAGGAAGGCCAGCCCCGCGAGACTCGCGGGCACAGACGAAGATCTTGGCCTTGTCGGGGAGGTGGACAAGATCAATCCTGAGTTGATAACTTCGTTGGAGGAGCACGGTTTTATTCCGGTTATAGCACCGGTGGGATCAGGCCCCGGAGAGAAGCCGTACAACATCAATGCCGATACCGCGGCGGGAGCGCTGGCAGCCGCTGTGGGCGCGGAAAAACTCATTGTGTTGACCGATGTGCCGGGGGTGGTAAACGAAAATAGCGAGCTGATTTCAAGCCTCTCTGAGGACAAGGCCGAAGATCTTATTAAGAGAGGCGTAGCCTCGGGGGGCATGGTCCCCAAGATCCGGTGTTGTCTGACTGCGCTGCGTGGCGGGGTGCCAAAGGCGCATGTTATCGACGGCAGGGTCCCCCATGCTCTACTCCTGGAAATACTTACGGATGCGGGCATTGGCACAGAGATCGTTCGCGAGCCCGCACCAGGAACCTCAAAGAGGCTGGGAGCGTGAGGATAGGAGGCGAGTTGTCAAATGCTTGCGGAGAGAGGAGCGGCCATGGGATCCTATGATTTCATCGCCATGAACAACGAATACGTGTTCAACACGTACGGTCGAACTCCGGTGATGTTGGTAGAAGGCGCAGGATGCAGAGTTACCGACAGCAACGGCCGGACGTACCTTGATTTCATCGGTGGCCTTGCTGCCTGCTGCTTGGGGCACGGCCACGAAGGTTTGGCTCAGGCCATATCCGAGCAGGCAAAGAAACTGATCCACGTCTCCAACTTGTTTTATATCGAACCCCAGATCAAGTTGGCCAGGCTCTTGACGGAAAACTCTTTCGCGGAAAAGGTTTTCTTTTGCAATTCCGGTGCTGAAGCCAACGAGGCAGCAATCAAGCTCGCTCGAAAATACTTTCACGATCGAGGAGAGCATCAACGCTATCAAATCATCACCATGGAGGGATCGTTCCATGGCCGAACCCTCGCCACCTTGGCTGCCACGGGCCAAACAAAATACAGGCAGGGTTTCGAGCCGGTGGTTCAGGGCTTTTCCCATGTTCCTTTCGGAGACATAAAGGCATTGGAGCAATCCGTGTCTTCGGAGACGGCAGCAATTATGATTGAACCGATCCAGGGGGAGGGTGGCGTACGTATGCCCCCTGGGGACTATTTCAGTAATGTCAGGAAATTATGTAACGACATTGGCTGTCTGCTAATTCTGGATGAGGTTCAGACAGGTATGGGTCGGACCGGAAAGTTCTTTGCTTACGAGCACTTCGGGATTACGCCGGATGTCATGACCCTGGCAAAAGGAATTGCCGGCGGGGTACCTATGGGGGCTCTCTTGGCCACTAATCAAGTAGCTCAGGTATTTGGGCCTGGAACCCACGCCTCCACATTTGGCGGCAATCCGCTCGCTGCGGCTGCGGGTCTTGCAGTAATGGGGGAAATACTGTCGAAGGGCTTCCTTAAGAGTGTACAGGAAAAGGGCAATTATCTGAGGTCGAGGCTGGAAGAACTGGCCCGCGGTCATGAGGTCGTGCGCGAAGTCCGAGGACTTGGCTTGATGCAGGCCATTGATTTGAAGGTACCCGGCGCGGAATTCGCGGCTGGCATGAGGGAGGCCGGTGTTCTGGTTAACTGCACCGCCGAAACTGTTTTGCGGTTCCTGCCTCCGCTGATTGTTACCAATCAGGAGATCGACGAAGTGGCGGCTGCTCTGGACCTGGTCCTGGGCGGAGCGAAGGGTGGCTGAGTATGGAAAAAACAAGACATTTCCTAAACTTGGCGGACTATTCAGTGGAGGCAGTTCTTAATCTGCTGAAGCGCTCCAGCGAGATGAAGCGGGGAATCCCCGGCAAAGGTCCGTCCTGTCCACTGGAGGGGCGCTGCATCGGAATGATTTTTGAGAAGCCGTCTACGCGTACCCGAGTTTCCTTTGACGTGGGCGTTCACCAGCTCGGCGGCCACGCCATTTTCTTGAACTGGTCGGACATACAGGTAGGTCGAGGGGAGCCCATTCGCGACACTGCGAGAGTTCTGTCCAGGTATCTCGATGGAATCATTATTCGAACGTTTGGTCACGAAAACTTGGAAGAGTTTGCAAGGTGGTCGACAATTCCCATCATAAACGGTCTGTCCGATCTCCTTCATCCCTGCCAGGTGCTCGGTGACCTCCTGACACTTCATGACGCGGGTCTTGATATCAGGAATATGAAAGCCGCCTGGGTCGGTGACGGGAACAACGTAGCCAACTCCTGGATTACTGCTGCCGAGCTATTAGGGTTCGAACTGACGCTGGCGTGTCCGGAAGGGTACGATCCTCAGGTAACTTCACACTCACCGCGTGTTCGCGTCATGCGCGATCCCATCGAAGCGGTGCGCGACGCAGATGTGGTGTCAACGGATGTTTGGGCTTCTATGGGGCAGGAAGATCAAATTCTGGAGAGACAGCGGGTATTCAAGAACTATCAGGTGAATCTCAACCTATTAAAGAACGCGGCCCCGAGAGTGTTCGTACTTCATTGCCTGCCCGCGCACCGAGGTGAAGAAATTACCGACGAAGTCATGGAATCAGAGCACTCGCTGATCTGGGAACAGGCGGAAAATAGACTTCACGTTCAGAAGGCGATCCTGGAAATGCTGGTCGGAATGTGACTAGGGACGTGTGATTTACCGAATTGGCGTAAGATGACCTGAGCACTTGCCGCCAGGCTGAATGAAGTCGTGAATTATGGAGGCATCGTGAAGGAAAAGAAGGTTAACAGAATCGTGCTGGCTTATTCTGGCGGTCTGGATACGTCTGTGATCCTACGCTGGCTCATTGATACTTATGATTGCCCGGTCGTGGCCTTCGCGGCTGATCTCGGGCAAGGGGAGGAATTGGCACCCCTTGAAGAAAAAGCAAAGGCCAGCGGAGCTGCTTCTATACACATTGTCGATCTCCGTGAGGAATTTGTGCGGGACTTTGTATTTCCCATGTTGCGAGCGAATTCTGCGTATGAAGGTACCTATCTCCTAGGCACCTCGATCGCCCGCCCGTGTATAGCCAAAGCCCAGATGGAGCTGGCCGCGAAGGAAAAAGCCGACGCGGTGAGCCACGGCGCTACCGGGAAGGGGAACGACCAGGTTCGTTTCGAGCTGGCTTATCTCTCAATAGATCCTGAGATCGTTGTCATTGCCCCCTGGCGGCTCTGGAACATGCGTTCCCGGTCAGACCTAATCTCCTACGCGCAGGCGAAGGGTATCCCGGTAACTTCAACCGCGGAAAAGCCGTACAGCATGGACCGGAACCTATTCCATCTGAGTTTCGAGGGAGGGATACTAGAAGACCCGTGGGCAGAACCTCCTAGGGACATGTATGTGCTCACTGCGGACCCGTCGGACGCACCGGACTCACCGGAAGAGATCATCATCACCTTTGATGCAGGAGATCCGATTGCAATAGACGGACGGTCCCTGTCTCCATCAAAACTCCTGGCCGAACTCAACACCATTGCCGGCCGCAACGGGGTAGGGCGGGTCGATATGGTGGAGAACCGTTACGTGGGGATGAAGAGTCGGGGAGTGTACGAGACTCCTGGCGGCACTGTCCTTCACGCTGCCAGACGTGCTCTCGAGTCGATCACTCTCGACCGTGAAGTGATGCACCTTAAGGACGAATGGATGCCGCGCTATGCTGCACTCGTGTACAACGGGTACTGGTTTTCCCCGGAACGGATGATGCTGCAAGCCGCTATAGACGAGGCCGCTTCGGTGGTATCCGGGGATGTGAGACTGAAACTCTACAAAGGAAGCCTCACGGTAACGGGCAGAAGATCGGACCACTCATTGTCCGATCACCGGTTTGCCACGTTTGAAGCGGACCAGGTTTATTCTCAGGCGGACGCGGAAGGATTCATAAGACTTAATGCGTTGCGTCTTAGAATTCGCTCAATGATGCAGAGAGGCAAGAAGTAAGCAGGAGGAGGCAAAGAAACAATTGCCACCTATCCCGGCGGAGAATTCCATGGCGAAACGCGGGAAAAAGCAAGATCAGATGGGATCGGGAAAACCCGCCGGTATCCGGAAGGGTCGCTTTGCGGGTTCGATGGACCCGACGTTCGCCCGTTTCAATGCGTCCATCTCATTTGACCTCAGGCTCTTTGAACATGACATTGCCGGCAGTATAGCCCACGTCAAAATGCTCGGCCTACAGGGCATTATATCACCAGAGGACGCCGTCAAGATCGAACGCGGGTTGATGGATGTCCTCAGCGACTTTCAGCAAGGACGATGGGAATTTAGTGAAGACCTGGAAGATGTTCACATTAATGTTGAAGAGGCCCTGAAGACGAAGATCGGTGATGTAGCCGGCAAGCTCCACACTGCCAGGAGCCGAAACGACCAGGTGGCCCTGGATCTTCGGCTCTATCTCAGGGAGCAAAACGAGCTGGTGAGGGCGGATCTTCTCACTTTGATGGCCGTCGTGACGGCCAAAAGTGAAGACAGTATCGACCTGATCATGCCCGGGTACACCCACCTGCAGAGGGCGCAGCCGGTACGTCTCTCGCATCACCTGATGGCCTATTTCGCGATGTTTCAGCGCGACTGGATGCGCTTCGCTGACACATTGAAGCGAACCGATGAAATGCCTCTGGGATCTGCGGCGCTTTCCGGGACTACGTTCCCCATAGACAGGGAAGCGGTTGCCGCCCTGCTGAAATTTTCCCGGATCAGTGCCAATTCGATGGATGCTGTATCAGATAGGGATTTTGCGGCGGAATTCCTGTTCGATTCGTCTATGGTGATGATGCACCTGTCCCGGCTTGCCGAAGAGCTGATTCTCTGGTCCTCCTCCGAGTTCGGGTTCTGCTCGCTCCCCGATGCGTTCTGTTCCGGTTCGAGCATCATGCCACAGAAAAAGAAACCCTGATGCATGCGAGTTGATACGTGGGAAGGCGGGCCGCGTGTACGGAGATCTTGTGGCCCTCTTGACTACACTGAAGGCCCTCCCGCTGTGCTACAACAAGGATTTGCAGGAAGATAAGGAACCCATATTCGATGCTGTGGACACCGTGAGGGGATCGCTGGGGATTATGGCTAGTTTGGTACCGGGCATCGAGTTCCGTGGCCACACGACGCTGGCAGCTGCGTCAGACCCGTCCATGGCCGCCACGGATTTGGCTGATCGGATGGTTCGAGATGGGGTGCCTTTTAGAGAGGCCCATTCCCTGATAGGTGCGATAATTGGAGGAGGCTCAGGCATCGGTACCGGCGAACAGATTGGAGGCGGCGTGCCCACTCCCGAGGAGATGGTTGAAGCTCGAAATCACGCGGGCGCTACGTCTCGTGCGCGGGTGTTGGAACAGATTCAGGCGGCTCGAGCTTTCCTGGAATTTCGTGCTCAGAGTGTGGGAAAGCGAAAAAACAGAGGAAAGAGGAAGGGTTGAATCAACCGTGGCGGCGAGTTTCTTGGATTCTCATTGTGTCGTCTTTTCTCACTGGATGCGGATACAAGACGAGCCCGCGTCCTGCCACGGCCACAGTACCGGGAGAGGTCGGCCTGGTTGAAGCCCAAGGGTACCCTGACAAGGTGACACTAAAGTGGCACGTCCCTTTATCAAATGCTGACGGGTCTCTCTTAACTGATACTTCAGGGTTCAAAGTCTATCGATCGGCCCAAAAGGTTGGGGAAGAGTGCGAAAACTGTGACGAAAAGAAAAGCATCTACGCGAACGTGGATTTCCAAAATCCGATCAATGCGGTTATCGACAAAGGGGAAGTGTTGTACACGGACAAAGCAGTGACGCCCGGCAATGTTTACTCCTATTCTGTCAGCACGTACAATCTGAAGGGGCGAGAAGGGCGTCCGAGCCAGGACCTGACCGTTGTTTTTGACGAGGTTCCAGGTGCTCCGCAAGGCTTGCGTGCCGATGTTGATGTTGGTGGGATAAGTCTGGAATGGACGAATCCTGCCCAGGCAGCGGGCGTAGGCGGTTACAAGGTTTATCGCGGTAGCACTGAAAAGGCTGATGAGATGAAGCTCATTGGGGGCACGAAGCGGGACGAAACCTCCTTTGTGGACAAGGATGTAGAAAAGGAAAAGACGTATTACTATATTGTACGGTCGCTCAAGATGAACCGGGGAGTATCGCTGGAATCCGAGCCATCACCACTGGTCAAGGTGTTTGTGCCGTCCGTGCAATGGAAGCCACCTGAGAGCGTCAATACAGCCTCTACCCCTAAGGGAATACGCATCTGGTGGGATCCTGTGAAGATCCCGAATGAGGAGATTCGTTATAACATTTACAGACAGGAAGCAGAGAAGATGTTTGTCAAGATCAACCCGGAAGCCCTTCGTGATCCTTCGTTCGACGACAGAAATGTCCGCAAGGGTGTAACGTACCGTTATGCAGTCACGTCGTTTCCCGAAGGAAAGCCGACGGCCGAATCGCGACGGGCCGGTTCTGAAGCTGTGAGATTCCGTCCGTAATCGGGAATATAAATGCACCATTTTCATTACGTAAATGACGAACTTTACTGTGAAAACGTCTCCGTAAGCCGAATTTGCCGGGAATTGGGAACGCCGATCTTTGTGTACAGCCGACAGACTCTTGAAAGACATTTCAATATCTTTCAAGAGCCCTTCAAGTCGGCAGATCACTTGATTTGCTATTCCATGAAGGCGTGTTCCAACCTGACGGTTCTCAGGGTATTCGGGAATCTGGGCGCGGGTGTTGACATCGTTTCGGGAGGCGAACTCTATCGGGCCTTGAGAGCCGGGATAGATCCGTCCAGGGTCGTCTATTCCGGTGTAGGGAAGAAAGCCTCTGAAATGGATGAGGCCATGACCTCAGACATTCTTATGTTCAACATTGAGTCGGAAGCGGAGTTGGACCTCCTGGATAAACGGGCTCAGGCCCTTGGAAAGCGTGCCCGCATAGCCCTGCGCGTCAACCCGGATGTAGACCCGCTCACTCATCCGTATATCTCGACCGGCCTAAAAAGGAGCAAATTTGGGGTTGATATAGAGAAATCTGTCGGGCTCTACCGCAAAGCCCTGGACATGAACGGAATCGAGCCCGTAGGTGTCGATTGTCATATCGGCAGCCAATTGACAGAACTGTCTCCGTTCTTGGAGGCTGTGGACCGAATCAAGGAGCTGATTGGAATTCTTCGCTCCAACGGCGTTAAGGTCCGGTACCTCGATATAGGTGGCGGGCTCGGTATTCCTTACGACGGAGAGGAACCGCCGGTACCGGCAGCCTATGGAGAGGCCATTCTTCAACGTCTGTCGGACATGAACGTAAAGCTAATCCTGGAGCCCGGACGGCTACTGGTGGGCAACGCGGGTATTATGGTGACGAGAGTCCTCTATCTGAAAGAAGGCCTGACGAAGAATTTCGTGATCGTGGACGCAGCTATGAACGATTTGATCCGTCCGAGCCTTTACAAGGCTTACCATTCGGTCCAGAAAGTTGCCAGAAAGCGGACCGCGGCGGCTCCGCAGGACAGGATTATTGCTGATCTTGTCGGCCCCATCTGCGAGTCTGGCGATTTCTTGGCGCAGTCCAGAAACATGGAGGCCGTCGAGTCGGGAGAATTGCTGGCGTTGATGAGTGCGGGCGCCTACGGTTTTTCCATGTCGTCAAACTACAATTCGCGACCCAGAGCCGCAGAGGTCCTTGTTGACGGCGACAAATATTTCGTGATCCGAGACCGGGAAAGTTACGAAGATCTGATTCGCGGGGAGAGGATTCCCCCGGAGTACTCCCAATCGAGCTAAAGGAGCAGAGGATGTTTTCAGGAACGTTTACGGCCATGGTGACACCGTTCAAAGATGGCCGAGTGGATGAAGAGGCCTTCAAGAAACTGATCCGCTTCGGTATTGACGGAGGGGTCACCGGCTTTCTCCCGTGCGGCACAACCGGTGAATCCCCTGCTCTGAGCCATGAAGAGCACAACCGCGTTATCGAGCTTACGGTCAAAGAAGTCGCCGGGCAGGTCAAAGTCCTTGCAGGAACGGGCTCTAACAGCACGGAAGAGGCGATCGCTCTTACGCGCCATGCCAAGGCCGTGGGCGCCGATGCGGCCCTGATGGTTTCGCCGTATTATAACAAGCCTACTCAAGAAGGCCTTTATCTACATTTTAAGGCCGTTGCCGAGGCCGTTGATATTCCTATACTCGTATATAACATTCAGGGGAGAACCGCAGTCAATATAGAGAACCAGACCATGGAGCGTCTTGCCGGAATTCCTAACATCGTTGGTGTCAAGGAGGCCTCCGGCTCGATTATGCAGATGAGCGAGGTGATTCGGCGCTGCGGCTCGGAGTTCGACGTTCTGTCAGGCGACGACCAGATGACGTTTCCCCTTATGGCGCTAGGCGGAAAGGGTGTGATCTCTGTCGTCACCAATATTGCGCCCGAAATGATGTCCTCGCTGGTGAACACTATGTTGGCAGGGGAAATCGACAAGGCTCGGGCTATGCACTTTGAGATATTCGAACTCTGTCAGGCGATGTTCCTCGAGACCAATCCGATTCCTGTCAAAGCCGCGCTTGGTCTCATGGGGAAGATTGAACCCGAGTTCCGCCTTCCCCTTTGCCCACCGTCCCAGACTAACCTGGGGAAATTGAAAACTGTGCTGGAGAAGTACGGAATCCTTTAGAACGGAGTCAAGAATGAGAATTGCTGTGAGCGGTGCTGCAGGGAGAATGGGCAAGAGGATTTTGGCCCTGGGGCATGATCATTCAGATATTGAAATCTCAGGAGCGCTGGAAGGGCCCGGTAATCCGATGCTGGGCACTGATGCGGGTGAAAACGCAGGAATCGGAGGGTTAGGGGTTCCCATCACGGCTGACGTGGAGGGAGTGTTAAAGGAATGTGACGTTCTGATTGATTTTTCCGCTCCCGCGGCCTCTGTTGAGCACGTCAAGGCGGCCGCGGCAGCTGGAAAGGCTATAGTGGTAGGCACTACCGGCTTTTCAGAGGATCAAAGACGAGACCTGGCGCAAGCGGGAAATCGCACGCGATGTCTGGTTGCCCCTAACATGAGCATGGGGGTCAATCTTCTGTTCAGCCTCGCGGAGAAAGTGGCCCGTGCTCTAGGCCAGGAATACGACGTGGAAATCATAGAGGCGCATCACAGAATGAAGAAGGACGCGCCAAGCGGTACTGCGGACAAGCTGGCTCAGGTCATTGCAAGTGCCCTCGGAAGAGACCTGAAGGATGCCGGCACTTACGGCAGACATGGGCTGGTAGGGGAACGAAAGCCTGACGAGATAGGCGTGATGGCCGTCCGCGGCGGGGACATCGTCGGGGAGCACACTGTGATGTTTATCACGAACGGCGAGCGTATTGAGCTTACGCACAGAGCACACAGCCGGGACGCATTTGCTAAAGGAGCGGTTCAGGCGGCCCTTTGGTTAGTCCCTCGCCCCAACGGGCTCTATGACATGCAAGATGTATTGGGCCTAAAGGCAAAGTAATGAAGTTAGTAAGATTTGCAAGTGAGAATCAGGTTTTTCGCGGCCGCGCCGAGGGGAGTACGCTTTTCCCGGTTGAGGGAGAGGCATTGTCGAAGGAGTTCTCTTTGGACCAGGTTCGATTGCTGCCTCCCTCGCTTCCCACGAAGATCGTGGCTATAGGGCTGAACTATCGCGATCACGCCGAGGAGTTGAAATTGCAGCTTCCGGAAGAGCCGCTTCTGTTCATGAAACCGCCGTCCAGCGTGATCGGTCCGGGCGATGCGATTGTCTTGCCGCCCCAAAGCACCCGAGTCGACTTTGAGGCCGAATTGGCAATAGTCATCGGAAAGGCCGCTAAACAAGTGTCTCGAAAAGCCGCACGCGAGTATATTCTGGGCTACACCTGTCTCAACGATGTTACCGCGCGCGATTTGCAAACCAAGGATGGGCAGTGGACCAGAGCCAAGAGCTTCGACACTTTCTGCCCGGTAGGCCCCTGGATCGAAACGGATGTCGATCCCTCCGATCTTCAGATCGAACTCTATCTAAACGGCGAACGTAAACAGGGGTCGCGAACTTCCAACCTCATCTTCGATCCCTTTCGCCTAGTGGAGTTCATTACAAGTGTCATGACCCTCCTGCCCGGTGATTTGATCGCGACCGGGACCACGTCGGGAATCGGCCCGATGAAAGCAGGCGACACTGTGGAGGTTCGCATTGAAGGGATAGGTTCCCTCAAGAACGCTGTGGTCAGTGCTGGATCATGAGCCCTTCTGCGTACATTGGCTTTGGTTCCAACCTCGGCGAACGCGAGTCCAAATTCAAGGAGGCCTTACGTGCGCTCGGCATTCTCCCGGTTACGATGGTCAAGGCCCACTCCAGGCTTTACGAAACCGAGCCGGTGGGGCTTTCCGACCACGGCTTCAAGTTTCTTAACGCTGCTGTCGCCTTGGAAACAGACCTTTCTCCGGTTGAACTGATGAAGATGATACGTGACATTGAACTCGATCTCGGGAAGTCGCCTTCACATCGGAGTGATATGTCGCGAATCATCGATCTGGATCTGCTTTTGTACGGGGACGGACATATTTCCGGGGACGGATTGGAAATTCCACATCCCAGAATGCACCATAGAGCGTTCGTGCTAGTGCCGTTGGCCGAGATCGCCCCCCATGTCGTGCACCCGGTTCTGGGATCCACCATCGACAGGCTGTTGGACATCCTCCCGGCGGAAGAGCGAGCCGGGTGTATCCTCTGGACATCTTGACGGACTGCGGGAACTGACATGTTCTTCGTAAGACTCATTCTTGTAGGGCTCCTGATCTCCGTGGCGATCAAGATATTGTCTCTGGTGGGCCGCTATCTGCACTCTCAGTTCTCAAAACGTCAAGTCAAGGCAGAGGAGAATTCAACCGGGCTTAACGAAATGGTCCGCGATCCGGTGTGCGGGCTTTACATCCCGAGCGATGGCGCCGTCGCACTGATCAACAACGGCCGGATCGTTCACTTCTGTTCCGAAAAGTGCCGGCAGAAGTTTCTCAATAATCAGGGATGACTGTCAGATGGCTACCTCTCTGGGCGGTGCAATAATACTTATAGCTGACGATCACGAGATCCTGAACAATTTGCTGAAGGACCACTTCGAGGAGAACGGCTTTGAGGTAGTGCAGGCTTTTGACGGCATTGAATGCAAGAGCGTCTTTCTCCAGCACAAACCCGACGTGGCCTTCATTGACGTGCAGATGCCGAAAATAGACGGGATTGAGGTTCTTCGATTTATCAAAGAAAAGGCGCCTCGCACAATTGTGGTGATGATGACCGGCGTGGGCAGTGAAGAGATTGCCGTGAAAGCCATGAAAATGGGAGCGGACGACTATTTGAACAAGCCGTTTTCCATAACGGAAGTAGTTGAACTGACTACTAAACTTCTCGAGAGCCGCCATGCCGGTGAAGAAAACGTTAAACTGAGGAACAAGATCCGTCGAAGCGAAAAATACCTTGCGCATCTCACCACCATCATCAACGAAGCACTTATAACAACCGACTCTGCGGGTCGGATCCAGTTCGTCAACCGCGCGGCGTCTAATCTATGGGGATATTCGTCCGAGGAATTGCAGGACAAGGACATACATTTTCTGATCCGGGGAGAAGGCAATACTCTTCTGTACAGAGATCTCGTGAGAGATACCATCCACGAAGGGAAAATAGAGGGAGAGTTTCATTTCAGAAGAAAGGACAAGGGGACTTTCCCTGGCTATCTGTCTACCTCAGTAATAAAGGAGAACGGACGCGTCACCGGCATAGTGATTGTCGTTGCGGACCTGACGCGGCTCTATGAGGTGGAGAGACGGCTCAAGCAAACGGAGAAACTGGCCTCGTTGGGCAAAGTAGTGGAAGGGATCGCTCATGAGGTGAGGAATAGCCTGACTTCCTTGGGAGGGTTCGCCCTTCGTCTGAAAAAGATCACTTCGGACGATCTTGCTTGCACCCAGTACACCAACGTCATACTGGACAACGTATCCCGCCTCGAGAAGATGGTCAAAGATATTGAAGATTACGTTCGCTTCTCGAAGTTCTACACGTATCACTTTGACAAGATCGATCTTGTACCGATAATCGAACGCGTGCGCGACCAGGCTGTTCAAAGCCTTTCCTTACAATCTACGCAGGCCGTGTCATTTATTTTGAAGGCCGACGACAATCTTCCGCCAACTTACGCAGACTCCGCGGCCCTGGAAGAGGTTTTCTTTAATCTTATTCTCAATGCCTATGAGGCCATGCCGCGTGGGGGCAGGCTGAAAGTGACTCTCAAGAAGCTGCCGTCAGCCGTGTCGGTATCCATCGCTGACACCGGTGTTGGCATTCGCAGCGAGGACCTCTCTGAGATATTCAACCCCTTTGTCACCTCCAAGACTACCGGGGCGGGAATGGGATTGTGCAAAGCCTATCTTCTTGTAGAAGAGCATCGGGGCATCGTGAACGTGACTTCCGTACCCAACAAGGGGACCACTTTCGAAGTGCTGTTGCCGGTGGAGAGACTTATGACGGGATTGGTGCCCTGGGAAGCCGCATCGCGTGGTGGTCCTCTCAAATAGGGTTCGTGTCGGATGGCCGGCTCTAAAGAGGCGTTACGACGAAAGCTCATTCTCAAGGCATACGCCCATACGAGACGAAAACTATATCGGAGAAAGACATGCGACTCCGGATCTTATTTCTCTTGGCCGTTTCCTTCAGTTTTGTGGTCGGTGGGTTGCCTAGCATGGCGGAGGCGGATATATTTGTTCGAACCCATCAGGATGGCCACAAGGAGTTTACCAATAGGCCCTCAGGTCCGGGCTGGATATTCCACATGAACGAGTCGGGTTACGAGCCGATGGTCCAGTTTTCGAAAGAGGGAAAACCGAAAAGTATCGACGAAATCGTCACGGAGATTGCCAAGGAATTCGCAATCGACGCGAGTCTTGTCAAAGCAATCATTACCGCGGAATCAAATTGCAACCCGTTGGCCCAATCGCCCAAAGGTGCCCAGGGTTTGATGCAACTTATGCCCGCGACGGCGAAGGGCTTGAAAGTGGACAAGCCGTTCGATCCCAGGGAAAACATTATCGGCGGAGTGAAATACATAAAGGGCCTTATGGCATCTTACGGGGATCTTAGGTTGGCGCTGGCAGCTTACAACGCAGGACCAGGGGCCGTTCAGAAATATTCGGGAATCCCCCCGTACCGTGAGACCATCAACTATGTGGAAAAAGTGATCCGTCACTACAACAAGTTCAGGCGGGATCCCACTCTTCGAGTGGCGGGCGGCTGACATGCACGGGGGCCAATGAAAAAGCACCTTCCAAATTTTCTCACATTAGGCAGACTCGTCCTAGTGCCGCCGATTGTCATTCTCCTCTTCTTTCCGGGGAGATATCCTTCCGCAGTGGCTGGGATCATCTTCTTGGTGGCGTCGCTTACCGACTACTTTGACGGGTTTATCGCCCGGCGATTCTCACTGGAGTCCTCCTTCGGCCGGTTCCTGGATCCCATAGCCGACAAGATCCTGGTAACGTCGGCTCTCATCATGCTTATAGCCCTGGGCCGGGTGCAAGCCTGGATCGTCATGCTCATTATCACCCGCGAAGTGGCTGTGAGCGCCTTGAGGGCCATTACAAAGAGTTGGGATATGACTCTGGCGCCCAGCCGTGTGGGCAAGCTGAAAGCTCTTTTTCAATTTGCTGCGTGCGTTCCTCTGATTATTCATTACGAGTACCAATCTAATTATTCCCATCAATTTTCACATGGTCGGGACCGTCCTGCTCTACATGGCTCTTGTTTCTCACCCTATGGTCAGGGGTAGATTACTTTCTACGATTCTACAAAAAATACGACGTTCGTG
>CAVUIT010000006.1:0-39268 GCA_963741625.1 uncultured delta proteobacterium | reverse complement strand
CCGGCTGCTAAGGTGGGGCGAGGACAACAGTCACGTAGAATTGATCCTGTGAAGCCTCGGGACTCTGAGCTGTGAAAAACTTCTTGTCAGAAGCCCCACGCAACTGATATAGGCTACAATTCTGCATCCGAAAAAGGTGAAGAGAGACGCCATGCCACTAAGTGGTACTGGCGTTTCATTTTTCTGGGGGGTCTTCCTTTCTGTTCGACAATGATAGCACTCATGTCTCCATATCGGATACACGGGAAATGGGAGAGGATGAAGGGTGCTAGGGCTTCGGTCTGGTAGACCAGGTGAGATGATTGACCCAAAGCGTCGGTGAAGTCATATTCAACTCTCATATCCCCAAAAAGTGAGGTTCAGCCATGCCAAAGGCCGGTCCAGTACAGTTTCGATCAGTAGAAGAATACCGAACGGCCGTTGTTACTTTCCGGGAAGTCTGCGCCCTAATCCTTTTCTCTCTTGCAAAAGAGAATGACCTGGACTTGAAAAACCGCATCATACGGAACTTCGTGGCGCGCACTTCTATGATGGTAGGCGGCATTATGAAACTCTGGGATTCCGATGATTTTCAAGATTGCTGGATACTGATTCGCTCTCTGCTCGATCGCCTGTTCCACCTGGTCGACATAGACGACAATAACCGCTATGAGTCATTTAACGAATGGTCATTATATGAAGAATGCAAGAGCTACCACGTAATTCGTAGCGACTCCAGCTCTCAAATTCCCCAGCCCACAGGAAGCAAAAAGGCACGTTATGACATGCTTTCGAAGGCTCCCCCTAAGTGGGAGCGTCCCCAGCCAAAGGAGGTGGCTAAGAGGTTGGGTAAACCCTTTCTGTACAGGTGTGGTTATGACCACGCATCTACTCATGTTCATCCTATGGCCAATGACGGCGAGCAGGACTTCTTCACCGTCACAAATTTAGAGTCTTCACGAAAATTCCCGGATCAGCGTTTTCTGTTACAAAATTCCATTACGGTGGGATGTCTTATTGTTGAAGAATCTCTTAAGAGAAGTGACTTTCAGTGGCGTACCCTGATTTACAGTTTTATCAGCTTACTTATGAAGCATCTTGAAGACGGATCCAACGAGTATAAGACCGCTTCCGGTGATATCGCTCAAATGGCCAGTGAGACAAACCTGAACCTCTGTCGACCCATAAGTGAGAGTGAGAAGGAAGAGGGTAGTCCCCGGCACCCAGGCAAGCACCGGGGGAAGGGCAACTATGCTGAGTATGGTTTGAATGGAACGCAAGTTGGGCTGCGACTTAGAAATGCCTTTCTACGGGGGCATGATTCCCAGAACCTACAACCCGCCAATAATTTACTGACGCGTTTATCGGGGTTGGTTAGAGAAATTCGTTACAGATTTCGGTAGGTCGTTGGCTGGGGGACGAGGATTCGAACCTCGGTTAACGGGGCCAGAACCCGTCGTCCTGCCTCTAGACGATCCCCCAGCAAGGCACTCATCTTAGTTTCTCGGGTATGCCATGTCAAGACGATTCACGCGAGATCTCATTTATGGTCTTGACTTGAGATGGGCGCTATCCTATTGTAATTGATTCGTCGTACAGGCAATCAGAAGAGGTGACACATGCCATCCAAGACCCAGGAAACCAAGGACAGTCAAAAGGCCCGATATCTAAAGCAAATGGAAGCCCGCCAGGCTTCTCTCAAGGAAAAAGGGATTCCGGAAGCGGCTATCGCGAAGGACCCTAAGGTCAAGCACTACAAAGCCAAGATTAAACAGATTAAAGGCGCGACGGCCCGAATTATCTTCCTCGAAGAGCAGACCAAGCAGTTGAAGGAGAAGAAGGAACAGCGCCGAGCCGAGGCTGTAGCTGCGAGAGCGGCAATCATAGCCGGCGAAAAAAAGGTGAAAGAAAAGAAGAAGGTCGAGGAAAAACCTGCTCCTGGCAAGGGAAAAGCGAAAGGCGCAGCCGCGGGCAAGGCCCCGGCCAAGGGCAAACAAGATACCAAGAAGAAGGCCAAGTGATTAGCCTGGGCTCCTTCCAATGCCACGAACGCGTGTGCCATGGGGATTGCAGGCAGGCCACTTGATGTCTCGAACTTCTGGGCATCAACCACACATCTGTAGCTGGATTCCACCCTTCAAACCCCTGTTCCAATTTTCAGGCCCGTTCCCAGCGGTTGAAGCATTGGCCGCGGGACGAGTCAAAAGCGTAGGCTAATGTTCGACTTCGATATTGCCCGCATGATTCAGAATCTTGCCTTGATTGCTCCAGGCTTCTTGTTGGCCATAACGGTGCACGAGTATACGCATGGCTACGTCGCCTACAGACTGGGGGACCCGACCGCCAAATTGGCAGGCAGACTCACCTTCAACCCCATCAGTCATCTTGACCCCTTCGGAACACTGGTGCTGGTGCTGACCCAGATGATCGGCTGGGCCAAACCTGTGCCTGTAGATCCTCGGTACCTGCACAATCCCAGGAAAGACATGCTCTGGATCAGTCTCGGAGGACCCGCTGCCAATCTAGTAACCGCCGGAGTGTCTAGCAGTCATACTTCATGTCATAGCTGCTCTTCTTTGGTGGGGAATAGCGGTGGCGAGGCTCAAGCTTCGTTTTGGCCCCAGCGGTCGGAATGCTTCTCTTTGGCGTCAAGATTAATGTGATTCTTGCGATTTTCAATCTCATCCCCATCGCGCCTCTCGACGGAGCCAAGATTCTTGGTGGAATGCTACCTCGGCGGCAGGCCTACGAACTCGAGAAACTGGAACCGTACGGCTTCATCATCCTCATGCTTCTCGTCTTTACTGGAGCAGTCGGCTACGTTATTATTCCCCCCGTGAGGTTCATTGAGACGTTGCTCTTGTACGGGCTGAGCTGATTCTAATGTCCTACGAGATAAAACTGGAAGTCTTTGAGGGGCCGCTTGATCTCCTATTGCATCTGATCCATCGTAACGAAGTCAGCATCACCGACATTCCCATTGCGCTCATAACTCAGCAGTATTTAGAGACAATTGAATTAATGAAGTCTCTCAACCTGGATGTGGCGGGTGAATATCTCGTCATGGCCGCTTATCTTACGCACATCAAGTCACAAATGCTCTTGCCGGCCGACGAAGAAGAGCAGACCGGCGAATCGGGGCTAGATCCCCGGGATGAATTGATTGCCCATTTGCTGGAGTATAAGCGGTATAAGGAAGCCGCGGAGAATTTGGCATCCCTGCCGATGTTGGATAGGGAGGTATTTGTCAGGGATGCCTCGGAAGAGGACGTCGATATTCCCAAACGAAGTCAACCCCTGGACGTGGGCATCGTGGATCTGCTCCAAGCTTTGAAGGGAGTCCTGGAAAAGACTTCTCGGCGGGACCTCATTGAACTTGAGCCTGAGCGCCTCCTGGTTAAAGACAAAATCCAGCAGATCCTTGAGCGGCTAAAGACTCAGCAATGGTTGACCTTTGGCTCACTTTTCGAGGAAGATTTTTCCCGCCTCAACATTCTCACCACGTTCCTGGCTCTTCTGGAACTGGTAAAGTTGCAGTTGGTGAGAGCTTATCAGGATGTGCCCTTTGGGACCATACTGATTTCCAGGAGAGTCCCGCTGAGTGGAAACGTGGATGCAGACCCCTTGGCCGGATCTCTCATGTGACAAGGTATACCAATCGAATTGATTGTGAGGATTTCGGGACACCGGTTTAGGCGGGGGCGGATGCCTGCCAGAGGGCGAAGGGGCCATCAAAGTCCCCCTTTTCCAAAGGGGGATTTAGGGGGATTTTCAATGGGTTAGTTTAAAATCCCCCCTAACCCCCCTTTTAAGAAAGGGGGGAATAGATCGCTGAGCTAACGGCAATGCCCCTGGCGGGAGATGGAAGCGGGACAGGGGCTCTTTCAGCTCAAATCTCCTCTACGGTAATAGCTTCCTCGGGGCAGACTGAAACGCACGATTCGCATCCCAGACAATCGGCAGGATTAGCGACCTTGGTCTCCTTGTCGTCCGCTTCGAGCACGTCAGCGGGGCAAACGTCTATACATTCACCGCATGACTTGCATTTCTCTTCGGCTATCTTCGGCAAGTACATTGAAACACCTCTTCTCTCGAGTTATGAAAGCATCCACAATGAGGTCTGCTTCCTGGAATGCTGGTAATCTATCGCCGAGCCTGACCAACTCGTCGGCCCGTTTGACGGTGAGTTTGATTTCAGGGCAATCCACCGGGCAGTTGTTGGTGCGACGGGACCTTGGGTCATGGCGAGTTCGGCGAAACGGATTTTACACCAACAAACTCGCAAGTCAATAGCTGAGTCCAGGTCCAAACGAGGTACAAGAGGGACTTCCGGGTGATTCTCAGCACGATGTCGGCACACACAGGGTTTGTTCAGACAAACAGCCTGACAATAGCACCAGGCTGCGTCATCCAACCGGACTCATTGACAACATCGGGGAGCGGGTGTTAATTTACGGGTAGAATTGTGTAGGTTTTCGGCCACATCATAAGCCCTCCGCTTCGTCGGTATAGAGACTAAGAGGTGCCTCATGAAAAGTGACAAGAAGTTCAAGGAGATGACGATTACGGGAATCGCGTCCGACACTCGGAACATGCAGCCGGTTGTGATTCTTAAGGAAAAGAGCGGGGAGCGAGAGTTATATATCTGGATCGGGCCGGTAGAGGCTATGGCGCTTCAACGGGCCATGAACAAAGAGGTATTTCAGCGTCCGCTCACTCATGAGTTGCTAAGGAATGTGATAGATAAGACTGGTGTCAACGTCGAACACATCGAGATCGACGACCTGAAAGATCACACCTATTATGCCACGATTTATTTAAAGAACTCCGAATCCAAACTTGTAACTGTAGATGCGCGACCCTCGGATTCGCTGGTGCTCGCCACCTGGATGGGTGTTCCGATTTTCGTCAGCGAAAAAGTAATTGAAGGGATGACTCAGGGAGAGCAGGAAGAGGTTTCGCGGCAAAAGGTGATCTTCACCCAGGAAGACATAGAGCAGACGGACGAAGAGTTGACGAAGATTCTCGAGAGGATGAACCCTGAGGATCTGGGAAATGCATAAAGGCCGGGTGCGGGGCATTTTGATCGTCCGGACGAACGCATTGAGTGGCAGCCAACGATAATCTCCATCCGATTGATCCCTTAACAGATGTAACTAACGACCGTGCTGCGATTCCATTGATATCAAAGAACTATAAACCGTCAGTCACGAGGGGAATCGCTGGTCATCTGTCATTGCGAGGAGTGAATCGACGAAGCAATCTCAGCTTCTGGCGGTGTCCCGCGGGACGCGGGACTTCGCTGCGCTCGCAATGACAGTCTTTAGCCAGGGGTATCTGAGGGCTTACAAAGAGTTCGAAATCGCGTGTGAGCAGGCTCGTGTGGGAGGGGGCTTGAGCCGCTTTGCTCCGGGCGTTGGACTTTACCTTTGGGACACCTGGTGATAAAATGCCCCGCATGAAAGGGATCCTAAACGGGTGAGTTTCATGCGCAAGGGTATGTTCGCGGCCATCACTGGCGGCGGGCCGTTCAGGTTATTAAAGTACTTTATTATTTCGGGATTTGCGGTAATCGCTATCGTTACGTTCCTACTCGGGGCGTTCCTCTACACCCGAAATGTGGACACCTTGCTGAGAAGCGCCGAAAACTACGCCCGGTTGCTGGCAGAGAACCTTAACTACAACATATATATAGGCTTTTATGCCCCTCTCAAGACTCGAGGGACTCCCATGGACCTCCGAAAATGGGATCAGTTCGGGGCCTTGGATTCCCTGATTAAAGATTTCACCTACGGCCTGAAAATACAGCGAATTAAGGTGATCGACCTCCAGAGAAAAATTGTATACAGCACCGACTATGACCTTATCGGAAAGTACGAGGGGAAGAATTCAGCGGTGGACGAAGCCGCCGGCGGTAAAGACGCTACGCTCATCCGCCAGGAGAGGGGCTCGCCTACCCAGTGGCATGCAAACTGGTTGGCGGACACTTACTATCCGCTGCGGGAAAGCACCGGCAACTATTGGATGTTGGGAAATATCTACGGGGTCATCCAGATCACCCAGGACGTCACAGATCAATACGTGGCGCTCCAGAGATCCATCATTGTGGTGATCCTCGTGGCTGCGGGTTTGATGGTTTTTCTTTTCGTCATGCTCACGCTTATCGTCCGACGAGGAGAGAGGATACTGCTGGAACAGGGACAGGAACAGAAGCGGCTTGAGGAACAGTTGCAACAGTCCGAAAAATTGGCATCCATAGGGCAAATGGTGGCCACCATCGCCCATGAGATCCGCAACCCGCTGGGAATCGTTCGCTCCTCTGCGGAGGTGCTGGCCAAGAAGACAAATCCGGACCCATCCAAGATTCAGAAACTCTCGCGTATCATTGTTGAAGAAGCGACCCGTTTGAGCAGTATTCTGACGGACTTCCTGGACTTTGCCAGACCGCGGTCACCGAATCCTAAGGCCATAGACGTGAGGGACGTAATTGCCAGGGTAAGGAACAATCTGGAGGAGGAAATACAGGCCCGGCGGATTCAGTGGCTCGATCAGAGCCTAAACGGATTTCATCCTCTCATAATGGGCGATGCGGATCTTCTGTATCAGGCATTCTTGAACGTGGCTATGAACTCTTTTGAGGCCATGAAGGATGGAGGGACCCTCACGATTAGCGTATCCCAAGAAGCGTCTAAGATTAGGGTAGATTTCGCCGATGACGGACATGGGATTCGAGAAGATGATCTGCCCAAGATTTTTACTCCCTTCTTTACCACCCACGAGATGGGCACGGGCCTGGGGCTGTCGGTGGTCCACAACATCATCATCGCCCACGGAGGTGAAGTCTCGGTACGAAGCAGGGAAGGTCGGGGTGCAGAATTCACCATATCGCTGCCGGCTGAAGCCTAACCACTCGACGGAGTTCCCTGATTAGGGTGACGTTACGCGGGAATTGTGGCAAAACAATTTCGGAAATTCAGACGGACAGTATTTCTTTATGGAATCGAAGCATATTTAACAGGTTAGGGAACAGATGCCGAGGAGTCAGATTATTTGGACAGTGAGAGCTTGACCATGAGTACGGTCCTGGTGGTAGACGACGAAAAGAACTATCTGGTCGTACTGGAAGACCTCTTGGAAGACGAAGGTTACAACGTGCTGACTGCGTCCTCTGGCGCTGAAGCCCTGGAGCTGATAGCTCAAGCCCCCGTGGATACAGTCCTATCCGACATCAAGATGCCCGGGATTTCCGGCATTGAACTTCTCGATAGGATTTTGGCCTTTGATCCGGACCTTCCGGTAATTCTCATGACCGCCTTCGCTGAGGTGGATCAGGCCGTCGAAGCCATGAAGAAAGGGGCTCTGGACCACATCCAAAAGCCTTTTGACAACAGAGACGTGAGAAGAGCCGTAGCCCGCGGTGTGGAGAAGCGGTCTCTTATTAAGAACATCAGGCTTCTGGAAAATGAACTGGGCAGCTTATGGGGAAACATCATAGGGAAGTCCAGGGCAATGGAGAAGGTCTTCGCTGTCATGAAACGGGTGGCTGATACACCCACCACGGTCCTGATCACAGGGGAATCGGGCACGGGCAAGGAACTAATTGCTCGAGGCTTGCACAAAGCTTCGTCGCGAAGCAAGGCTCCGTTTGTTCCTATAAACTGCGCTGCCGTTCCGGAAAACCTCCTGGAATCAGAACTCTTCGGTTACGAGAAGGGGGCCTTTACAGGGGCAGTCGGCCTCAAGCAGGGGAAATTCGAGTTCGCCAACGGTGGGACCCTCTTTCTGGACGAAGTGGGTGAAATGTCGTTGAATCTCCAGGTGAAGCTGCTGCGAGTCCTGCAAGAGCATGAGTTTCAGCGAGTTGGTGGGAACAAAGACATACAAGCGGATGTCCGCATAGTTGCTGCAACCAACAAACACCTGAAGCAAGAGGTTGATGCCGGACGGTTTCGGGCGGATCTTTTCTTCAGGCTCAACGTGGTACGGATTGATGTGCCTCCGCTGAGGGATCGTCGTGATGACATCCCGTTCCTCGTGGCGCACTTTTTGAACCGATTCGCCGAAAAATTGGCCTGCGGTATTCGGGAGGTGGACCCTGAGGTCACGAGTGCATTATACTCATACTCGTGGCCGGGAAACGTAAGGGAACTCGAAAACGTGATCGAGAGGGCCCTTGTACTTTGCAGGGGCCGGACGGTGATGCCGGAGGATCTTCCACCCGAGGTACGGAAATCACCTCCGATCGATGAGGAACTCGATGCGTTGCTTTCCGGCGAAAAGAATTTGGCCGGCACTCTAGATGCCCTCGAAGAGAGAATGATTCGCCAAGCGCTGAAAAAGGCAGCCAATGTTCAAGCTCAAGCGGCCAAGGCTCTTGGGATCTCGCGCAGCAACCTGCAGTACAAAATGAAAAAGTACGGGCTATTTGAATGAGTTCTTGTTCGGATTTGGCTTTCTTCTCGGAACAGATACGGTATTATAATTAGAAGGGAAAACCCCCGTGAGACTGACAGGTTGACAGGGGTGCGGATTTACATTATAGATGGAAGCGATTTCAGCGTAATGAAGGAGTTTTCGCAGTGATGGGCACGAAGAGAGCTTTAATGGCGCGTAATATAATGACATGTCTAGGATTGCTCCTCTCCCTCTCACTTGTTGGTTCGAGCGTCACTGCCCAAATGTATTACCCGGGTGGCTACCCGTATTCCTATGGGCCAGGGCAAGAAGATCCGGGAAGATCAGGGCAGCAATATTCCCGAGAGCCCATGAATAATCTTCAATATGATCAACGAGATGCTGAGATGATTCTGAGGGACCAGATGAGTCGGGCGGGACAACCCCCCGCTCAGGTCGATCCCGGACCGCAGCAGCAGATCTATGATAACCCCTATGGCCACCGTATGCACGACGAAGGACAAATCAATGGGGTCGTGGCGGAAGCTAACAATATTGGCGCCATGGTGCGAAACAAGAACGGAAAACCCTTTATCGTTGTGGACAAACGGAATTTTCAATTTTACCTCTACAGTCACACCGGCAGATTGCTCAGAATAGGACCTGTGGCCATCGGCAAGGGGCGAACGGATCACGGGGCATTTGAGACACCAGTGGGAGTATTTCCGATCAGCCGCAAAGTGCCCGTAGACGATTGGATCAGACCTAACTGGTACTTCCTCGAAGAGGGTGAGCCCATACCCAAGAGGGATGAAGATCGCCGGGTTCCTGGATTTTTCCGGTACAAGTTGGTATTCGATGGGGCCAGGTACATACACTATGCTGAAGCCACCGGCGGGAGACTGACCCACGGCTGCCTAGGCCTTGACTGGCAGGACGCGGAGGCCGTTTTTCATACGCTGCAAGTCGGCTCGTATTGTGTTATTGCCGACCAGGCTTTTCTCACCAGACTTGCCAGAGGCGAGTTTCCAGTTCAGAAGCCCACCGCCAAACCCAGCAAACCGGACGAAGTCGCTACAACCGTCACCGCTAAGGCAGATTCCGATCGAGGCGGTGCTAAAAGCGTCTCAGAGCCTGCAGCCGGCGAAAAAGTACTCCAGAACCTCTGGTAGCTATTACCGGCCGCGACAACTAAGGCCTCAATTTGTCATAAAAGGCCGCATCACCTTCGAGGATAGGGTCCATGTCCTTGCTTTCCAAACGCATGAACGGGGCAGCGATTTGCCTCGTCGCGCTCCTGTGTGCATCGTGCATTTCCACGACGATGCCTAAGACCGCTCGCGTGGAACCTAGCCCATCTTCCGGGGAGCCTTCCCAGGCATCCGCGGACAAGAATCTTCTCGACACCTGGGAACTCCTTTACCAAGTCAACGAAAAAGGGGACGAGGAACGCCCGCGGGACGCCACGCGCACACTCATCGAGTTCACCGACAAAGGCCAGGTGATTTTTAATAGAATGGACAAAGAGAATTCCGATAAAATGAAGAGCCGGACCGGGAAATTCGCCTTGGATAAGAGTGAGATCAACATAACGGATGACGTTGGAAATACTGTGAAATGGCCGTATCAAATAACTGGGGACACCCTTATGATAGTCATGCCGGAGGTCAAGAAGAAGTTCTATTGGCGGCGCTTTCGATAGTGTATACTATTATCTAATAATATCCCCAAACTTTGCTCGCCGTCTCTCGAAATGTGGTGGAATGATATGTTGGCTGAATGTTTGCGTATTGAAAAGAAGGTGGTTGTCGCTGCGGCGGTGACCATTTGTTGGTTCTTGGTCGTAGGGGTATCGGATTGTCTCAGTCTGGAACGTTCGGAAGTGCTCCGGTACGAGGTCACGTGGAATGGCAACAAGGCCGGCCACGGCGACATTGCGACTAAAAGGGATTCCAAGCAGATAAGGGTCACGGCCCAAGCCGTGAGCGACGGTGTTCTGAAGACGCTATTGGAACTTTGGAGTCGTGTCCAGGCTACCTTCTCGGCTAATACCTTCAAACCGCAATCCTACAGCTTTCAACTGAAATCCAATCTGGGTGGACCGGAATTGGTCGATCTGACCTTTGACCATAAGACAAACCTGGTGCAGGTTAACAAGCAGAAGGGGAGCGAGAGAGAAAGTCACTCCGAAAAGTTTGCCGGCCAGTGCGATCCCATTACAGCCGCCTTTATGCTCAGACATCAGAAGGATCTGAGCAAACCGATGTTTGTGGACATCTATGACGGTAAGGACAGGTCTCGCCTTTTCGTCAACCCAGCGGGCCTGACGCAGGTAACTGTGAAAACCGGCTGTCATGCTGCCTATTGCCTGGATCTCAGGCTGGTAAAATTGGGTGGTGACAAAAAAGAAGTCGGGACGGGAAAGCTGTGGATATCCAACGATCAACATCGCATCCCTCTTCTGTTGACCTCATCTCCGATCTTAGGGACTATTCGGTTCGAGCTGGTTCAGGCTCAGCTCTGAGCCGGGTCTCAATAAGCTGGTTCGGGCTGAGGTAACCTCGTCCTGAACGCCTGTCTGAACAATTTCTTCTTCATTATCTGCCCAAAGCCTTTTCAGGCGATAAACATGGAAGCAAGCCATGACCCTCGCGTGAGGACAATCCTCACTACAATTGGGGACCTAGCTCCGGAATCGTACGTGGTGGGGGGTGCAGTCCGCGACTTTTTTGTTGGACGAGTCAAGCGGAAGGACTTGGATGTTGCTGTAGATGGTGACGGTTTCGAGATCGCACGGCAGGCGGCTACTCGTTCCGGCAGCCTTGCAACCTTTGTCCCCTTGGATTCAAAACACGGAACCGGCAGGATTGTACTTCGCGGAGAACCCTCACTGACTCTGGACGTAACCTCGTTCCGGGCTCCTACTCTTGCTGAAGACCTCCAAAAAAGAGATTTTACTATCAATGCCATGGCCGTGGGAATCCAAGACTTTCTCTTTGGCTGTCAGAATCGCGTGCACGACCCGACGGGAGGCAGGGCAGACTTGCGGACAAAGACTATAAGAGCGTGCTCGAGGCATTGCTTTCAGGACGATCCTGTACGCATCTTGAGGGCATTCCGGTTCATGGCACGCCTGGGATTCGAGATAGGCGAAGACACACTCAAAATGCTGGCTTCCGCCCTGGGGATGCTTGCCTCGACGGCTCAGGAAAGGATCAGAGATGAGCTGATCGCGACACTGGCCGCGGAATCGTCTTTTCCAGCTCTAAAACAGATGGATGCATGCGGAGTTCTTGATGCTCTCTTTCCCGAGTTGCTGCCCATGAAAGGATGCGACCAGAATGATTATCACCATCTTGATGTCTGGGACCATTCCCTGGAAACGGTATTCCGAATGGAAGGTCTCCTGGCTAACAAGGCGCTACGGTTCGGAACCCTTAGCGATCAGATTGACGCTTATGTCGGGCAAGAGTTGGTCAAGGATAGGCCAAGAGCAGCGCTGCTCAAACTGGCAGCGATCTTTCACGATGCAGGAAAGCCGGAATCAAGATTTGTAGATTCCAGAGGCCGAATCCGCTTTTTTGGCCATGAAAGGATTTCGCAACAAATCTTCGATGAAGTTGGTAGGCGCCTGAAATTCGCTACCAGGGAGATTGGGATCATCGGCGAAATAATCGCGGGACACATGAGGCCGACCATTTTCACCGGAAAGGAGGTTTCTAGGCGGGCCATACATCGGATGCACGCAAGATTCAAGAGTAACGTCATCGGGTTGCTTTTGCTGTTCCTCGCGGATCTTGGAGCCTCACGAGGACCCGCAAGAAGGCCCGAGGCGTACGGGCAGGCGTGGAATCAAGTGCTGAGGGCGCTGGCTATGTGCCTCGAAGCTAGAAGCGGCTCCGCTGAAGCCGCTGCTGAACGGTCGGGACCTCATGAGCCAATTGCAAATCAGTCCCGGTCCGAATCTGGGCAACCTACTGAGAAAACTGATCGAACTCCAGGCCACTGGAGAAATCACCACGAGAGATGAGGCTCTTGAAGCAGCAAGAAGGATTTTCGGAGGGGATTCAGCCGGTCGCACACCGGCTTAATTGGTAATGACATAGGTGGAAACCGGAACTCTTGAACTGCCTCGACTCCTTTGACGCGACTTACGGTATGGGAGCGAGGAAGCAGCCGAGCTTAGCTATCCGCAAACCCGGCCGCGATAAGTATTCTTTGAGACTATTCTTTTCCGAAGTTGGTACCAAGGTTTTCCTTGAGAAGGTCTCCAAGATTGGACGCCACTACTTCCTGGCTGTGCATATAACCCCTCACCTGGTCATAGTCGCCGGTTCTTTCGAGGCTCTTGATCGAAAGAGCTATCTTCTTGTCCTTCTTGTTTACCTTTAGGACCATGGCTGTAAGCTCTTCACCTTCCTTGGTGAAGTCCGAAGGAGAATTAACCCTGTCCTTCGAGAGTTCGGAGACGTGGATCATCCCCTCTATTCCTTCTTCTATCTCGAGGAAGACGCCGAAATCGGTGACCGACGTGACCTTACCTTGAACTTTGGCGCCAGGAGGATAGCGATCCGGAATGGTCTCCCACGGGTCTTCATGAATCTGCTTGATCCCGAGCGAGAACCTCTCGTTTTCCTTGTCTATGTTAAGCACCACCGCCTGCACGGTCTGCCCCTTTTTGTACAGCTCGCCCGGATGCTTGATTCTCTGGGTCCAGGAAATGTCGGAAATATGCACCAACCCGTCAATGCCTTCGTCTATGCCTACGAAGATGCCGAAGTCAGTTACGTTCCTTATCTTGCCCTCGATTTTTGTTCCTTCCGGGTAACGCTCAGCGATCACATCCCAGGGATTCGGCTTGAGCTGCTTGATGCCCAGGGATATTCTCTTCTGCTCCTTGTCCACATTGAGCACCATCACTTCTACTTCTTCGCTCACCTGGACCATTTTGGAAGGATGGCGGGGCTTCTTGGTCCAGGCCATCTCCGAAATGTGGACCAGCCCTTCAACCCCTTTATCAAGTTCGACGAAGACCCCGTAATCGGTGATGCTGACGACCTTGCCGGTCAACTTTGCTCCGACCGGGTAATGCTCCTCGACATTCTCCCATGGATCCGCTTGAGTCTGCTTCAAGCCGAGGGAGACTCGCTCCTTATCCTGGTCAAACTTCAGGACCTTGACCTGAATCTGATCGCCCACCTTGAGGATGTCCGCGGGATGATTTATGCGACCCCACGACATGTCGGTGATGTGCAGAAGACCGTCGATTCCTCCAAGATCTACGAACGCGCCGTAGTCGGTGATGTTTTTCACCGTGCCGGTAAATACTCCTGACCCTTCCAACACGTTGAGGATGAGGTCCTTTTTTTGCTGCTTGGATTTCTCGAGGAGAGGTCTACGCGAGAGAACAATATTGCCACGTTTGCGGTTATATTTAAGGACGTTGAACTCGAAGGTTTCGCCGATATATTTTTCAAAGTTTCGGACAGGCCTCAGGTCGACCTGAGAACCGGGAAGAAAAGCGGCCACGCCTATGTCGACCTGCAGTCCCCCCTTCACGCGCGAGATCACCTTGCCGCTGATTGTCTTTTCTGTTTCGCATACTTCGGCAATCTCATCCCAGATGCGAATCTTGTCGGCTTTGCTCTTTGATATTCTTACCTGGCCGGAAGACTCTTCCGTATCTTCAAGAAAGACCTGAACTTCATCTCCGACGCTAACTGTGAGACTGCCTTTTTCATCCAAAAACTGTTCTATAGGGATCTGTCCCTCAGATTTGGATCCCACGTCAATCATGACGTGTTCGGCAGTCACCTGGACGACCATGCCGGTGACGACTTCGCCCTCTTGAACCTTGTGGAAGCTGCTTTCGACTAGCTCAGCAAAATCCTCTTCCTTCGTCATTTCCTGTTCGTTTTCTTCGACAGGAAGGTTGTCATTGGTTTGGGTTTCCAAGTTTTCCATCCAGTTGCTACCCCCAGACTCTTTTGTCCCATTTGTAGTTCTCGACCAGCCTAGGACAATCAACTAAATATATCCATTTTAGAGATCTGTGACAAGAGAAACTTTGGTTCGTATCGACATTTTTCGCTTTGCTGACTCTATTCTACCTGGGGCCTGACCCAGTGAGGCGACTCGAGCCTTTCGGCCTAGTGCCACCGCTCTTCCGACTACCTATTCACATTCGCCTTCTCCAATAAGCCTTTGTCTAATGTGGGACATCATCTCGTCCACGACCTCTCCTTGCGCCAGATTCGTCGTGTCGATACAAATGGCATCCGGGGCCTGCACCAGCGGAGAGACGGCACGAGACTCGTCTCGATGATCCCGAGCGCGCATTTCAGCCAGGACCTCCCGGGATTCAACGTCTTCGCCTCTTGCCAGCAACTCGAGGTACCGCCTCCTGGAACGGACTGCCAGATCCGCGGTCACAAAGAACTTTACAGCGGCATCAGGGAACACGACTGTTCCCATGTCTCTCCCTTCGGCCACGAGGTTCCATCTGTCTCTGGCTGATCGCTGCAAACCCAGCAGAGCTCGCCTCACAACGGGTTTTGTTGAAAAGACCGAAGCCGCAGCCCCAGTACGTTCATCCCTGATTAAGTGGGTCACTTCTTCTGCACCCAAAAAGAGCTTCATCGATCCGGCATCCGCTTCCATTCTGAGGTCCAATGAGTTGACCGCACTCGGAGGGACAAGTTTCTGCTTCCAGGGCAACCCCATGGCGCAATAAATGCAAAGCCATGACGCGGTAAAGAGCACCCGTGTCCAGGAGCTGGAATCCGAGACGCCGCGCCAAGAAACGAGCCACAGTTGACTTTCCCGCGCCTGCGGGGCCATCGATGGCTATGACCAAGCCGTGCTGTTGTTGCTCTGAGCACTCGGGACCCCGCTTGGGGAGTTCCATGAGATCCTCTCGTTCCGCACCGGACACGATGCGACAACCTAGGAGCCTGTTTGCGTAACTTCACTCATTGGCGCAATCATCCTACGCGGAAGTTCTGCCCACGTCTTCGTTACCTCACCTGCGCTCCTGGGAGTCGGACATACTGGGTTTTTCCGTGCCGGCACCTTGGATATCCTGCCACAATAGGCACCATCGTGCCGCGAATTCGGGCAAGCAATGCGATACGCGGCAGTGTCCTATCTTATTTTCGGGAGTGTCTTTTTCAAGGAAGCGATAAATTGCTTGTTTTCATCCTCTCTGCCCACAGTGACTCTAATGCAGTTCTCCATCCCGAACGAGCTCAAGTGCCTCACTATAACCCCTTCTCTTAGTAATGCCTCGTAAAGGGGTTTGGCATTCCTGTCCCAGCAGAAGCTGACGAAGTTCGCCTGAGAAGGGATAGTCTCCAGACCCATTTCGTTCAGCTCCCGGACTATGTATGCCATGCCGGAGTGTGTCATGGTACGCGATCGTTTCAAATGCTCGGCATCATCCAGGGCAGCGGCAGCAGCAGCTTGAGCCAGAGCATTTACATTAAAGGGAGGCCTGACACGGTTCAGCAACTCGATGAGCCACGGGTCGCCGAGCCCGTACCCGACTCTCAGCCCGGCTAGCCCATAAATCTTTGAAAACGTCCGCAAAACGAGGATCGTCAAGTCGCCGCCTATATAGCTCATGCCATCAGGACAGTCGGGCTCCTGAACGTATTCTCTGTACGCTTCATCAAGCACCAGTACGAGTTGACCTTTAGGAAGATCCTTTAGGAACGATTCAAACTCACGACAAGACACGATGGTGCCCGTGGGGCTATTGGGCACCGCCAAGAAAACAAGCCTGGTTCGTTCTGTGACTCCCCTGGCCATCGCGCTGAGATCAGACCTGTAGTCTCGCAGCGGAACCTTCACAGCTTTGCCCCCAAATGCCTCCACGCAGATACGATACATGGAGAAGGCGTTTGCTGCCATCACGGCCTCGTCCCCCATCTGTAGGAATACGTGCGCGACCATCTCCATTATTTCATCGGAACCGTTTCCAAGGATGATCGAATCCGGCGACAGCCCGAACCGGGAGGCAAGGGCAGCTCGAAGTTCCGGAGCAGACGACTCTGGATACACATGGGACTGCAATAAATGAGTCTCCACGGCCTTTACCGCCAAAGGGGAAGGGCCTAGCGGATTCTCGTTGGAAGCCATCTTAATGGCGTCTGGAATTCCCAGCTCTCTTGCGACTTCGGCAACAGGTTTGCCGGGAACATAAGGCGGAATCGACAGGATGTGAGGAGAAATTCGCTGTTCGATCCAGGAGGGTCTTTTTAATGCCATGAGTTTCTTTCCTGAGTACGTGATCGGAAGAGGAGCCTCCCACCCATAACTTTTCAGCCGATGAAAACTCGGACTCCCGTTCCCAAGAACCAGCGCTGACAAATCGCATGGAGCAGTGAGTAAACAAGCTTACCAAGTAACCGAGGCCGGACATCGGACTACACTTCTATACCTTGTGCTGAAGGCGGGCGTCAATGGTGACCGTTATGTCGCGGTAACGCTTTGTTAACGAGTAGTAAATCGAGCACGATCATTGAGAAGCAATGGTACGAAGACATGGATCTTGCCGCTCAAAGGCGGGTAGGGCGTGGGGCCCGGGGGGACCAAGATATTGGCATCAGTTAGCGCCTATGGCGCTTCTCATACGGTCCTGCAATTTGCTTGACAAGAGAAATTGAATGATATAACGTTTAAAACAGCCTGGCTATTCGAGATGTTACATTGAAAAGTGAATGTCTTTACATTAATAATTAGACTCTCGGCTTTGAGCGTAGTGCTACTTTGTCTGTCCGCCTTGTCTGCCCCCCCCGCAGCAGCGTCAAAATATCAGTCCACCGCCGCCGGCACACAAGACCAGAGGCTTTTACAGGATCTCGCAGCGGCCTCGGCCAACACAAGGCAACGCCAGGATTCCCGACGCCCCGAAAGCTATATTGACCCGACGCTCAAACACGGCTTGAATCTCGTCTTGCCTCAAACGATTCGGCGCGGACTTAATTTCGACGCTGGTTACGACCGTTGGGAGGGTCTTCCGACCATGCAGGCGGACTATTTCCTTCCCATCAAAGGATGGAAGGACAAGAGCATCTTCTTTTCGCCTCGCATTTCATTGACCGGAGCCAAAGAAAGCTTCTCGATCGGCGGCGGATTTCGCCATCTGATCACTTCTGAGACCCTCGTGGGGTTCCATGCGTTCCACGATTGGACAAGGCCGCGCCGTCTCAAGGGAGAGTACCTGAAGGAGGCAGGAGTCGGGATCGAGTTGGCCGCTTTGCCTGGCCGTTACTCGGACCTGAGCCTGGCTGTTAACACTTACTTCCCGGTAAATGAGCGGCGCACCGTGACCAAGGACGGAAATTCGCTTGTACGAGAGATCTTTCCCACCGGTGTTGACGCGCGGGTGGCATTCTTGCTCCCCGCGATAGTGGACTCACTGGACATCCGCATGGACGGTCAGGTCCATTCTTATCGCGGTGATCAGACAGATCTGAGAGGATACAAGGCCGGCCTTTCGTTCAAGACAAGAGACGGCATGTGGACCGCGGGCTTTGAGAAGGGAGCGGATGCGGGGCGTGGAGACAACTACAAGGTGGAGGGGAGCATCAATCTGGCATTTGATTGGGCCGAGTTGCTCAAAGGGAACAATCCGTTCGCAGCTCCATATAAGACACCGAGTACACGTTTCAGTCGAAAGATGCGAGATGGCCTTTACGATCGAGTCAGGAGAAAGCACGATCTCCCCGCTGACAGAACCGAAAGCCGCATAACGCTGGTTGCCAATGTCACGAACGATGACTTGGTATTTAGTGGCGGCTTTCCTGATCTCCCCAATGCTCGGGTCACGTTGCAGACTTCCCAGAGCCCGTGGCAAGACCATACGGAGGTGGTTACCGATTCCACCGGACGCTATTCCGGAAAGCTCACCTTACCTCCCGGCTCCTACGGGATAAGACTTATCCATAAGCCTACCGGCAGAGTTTCCAGCGTAAAGACTGTTGAGATTGGCCCACAAGGTGAGGGAAAAGCATACTCCAAGATGCGCTGAAACGAGTTTGCGGTCAAAGAAGGGGAGGCGCCACAGCTTGGATAGCGGTAGAGCCTCTCACACTTAGTGGCAAAAAGATCTCACATGTTGCGCCTGTATTGTCCTCCGGCCTTGAAAAGAGTGTCTGAAACTTGGCCAAGGGAGCAACACCTTACAGTCTCCATAAGCTCCTCGAAGATGTTTCCGCCGGTCAGAGCAACGCGGTAGAGTCGTTCGAGAGCCATGTCGCACTTTCCCTTGTTCCGCTCTTGGAACTCCCGCAATCTTCGAAGTTGGGACGCTTTTTCCTCCTCAGTGGCTCTAGCAAGCTCGATCGACAACTGTCCGGTGTAATCCCCGTGAGGATTCAAGAACGTGTTTACGCCGATGATCGGGTATTCTCCGGAGCCTTTAAGGGTCTCGTAAAAAAGCGACTCATCTTGAATCTTGGTGCGCTGGTATCCTGTTTCCATCGCCCCCAAGACCCCGCCTCGCTGGGACAATTTGTCGAATTCCTGTAGTACCGGCTTCTTCCACCAGGTCGGTAAGTTCCTCTATTACGAAGCTCCCCTGATTGATGTTGTCTATCTTGCTTAAGCCCCATTCTTTGTTGATGATCAATTGAATGGCAAGAGCCCGGCGGACCGATTCTTCGCTTGGCGTGGTGATGGCCTCATCGTACGAATTGGTATGCAGGGAATTGCAGTTGTCGTAAATGGCGATCAGGGCCTGCAGTGTCGTCCTTATGTCGTTGAACTGGATATCCTGGGCGTGCAGAGACCGGCCGCTGGTCTGGATGTGATATTTCAGCTTTTGGGACCTTTCATTTCCGCTGTACTTGTCCCTGATGGCAATAGCCCATATTCGTCGCGCCACCCGGCCGATTACGCTATACTCCGGCTCCAGACCATTAGAGAAGAAGAAGGAGAGGTTAGGAGCAAAATCATCGATGTGCATGCCCCTCGAGAGATAATACTCAACATAAGTGAAGCCGTTGGCCAGAGTGAAAGCCAGTTGCGTTATCGGGTTGGCCCCGGCTTCAGCAATATGGTAGCCGGAAATCGATACCGAGTAGAAGTTCCTTACGTTGTTGCGAATAAAATACTCTTGTATGTCACCCATGATCTTTAGGGAGAAGTCGGTTGAGAATATGCAGGTATTCTGTCCCTGGTCCTCTTTCAAAATGTCCGCCTGCACAGTCCCCCTGATGTTGCGAAGCACGTCCGCCTTTATTCTGGCCATCTCTTCCGGTGTGGGCTCTGATTCCTTCTCCTTCCGAAATTTGGCCAATTGTTGGTCTATCGCGGCATTGAAGAACATGGCCAGCATCATGGGCGCGGGTCCGTTGATGGTCATGGAGACAGACGTGTTGGAAGAACAGAGGTCGAATCCTGAATACAACTCCTTGACATCATCCAGCGTGCACACGGACACCCCGGAAGTTCCGACCTTGCCGTAAATGTCGGGGCGTTCCTCCGGGTCCTTGCCGTAGAGGGTTACTGAGTCAAAGGCTGTTGAAAGTCGTTTGGCCTCGCTGTTGGCCGACAGATACTTGAAACGCCGGTTGGTGCGGAAAGGATCTCCTTCGCCCGCGAACATCCTGGTCGGGTCCTCGTCCTGCCTCCTGAATGGAAAGACCCCCGCGGTGAAAGGGAACATCCCGGGCAAGTTCTCCTTCAGACGCCATCTGAGCAGTTCTCCACGATCTTCGAACTTCGGTAAAACTATCCTCGGAAGCGTAAGGCCGCTCAGGGTCTTGTTCGTGAGCCGCGTCCTGATTTCCCTGTCGCGCACGACGAATACGAACTCGTCGCCCGAGTAGGCCTGCTTGATATCGTCCCATTCTCCAATCAGCCGCAGGGCCCGGGGGTCCAGCTTGGCCTCAATGTTTTCCTGGGCATGCCTGATGGCCCGAAGCGCTTCGGGACTCTCATCCAGACCTTGCTCTCGGAGGGCTTTGGCGGCCGCATCCAATTGCCAGATGCTGCGGACAAGATGCTCCTGTTCTTCGCCCCATGCATGATATTTCCGCACAGTGGCGGCGATTTCGGAAAGATAGCGGGACCGCTCGGGGGGTATAATTATGGTTCGTGACGAAGGTTTCTTGTCCGGCCTGGCTTTCATGCGCGTTGTCCAGCTTCCCCCCGTCTTCTCGTTGATGGCCTCCATAATGCCGACGTACAAGCTGGTGACGCCGTCATCATTGAAGCGCGAGGCAATGGTGCCGTAGACGGGAAAATCGTCGAGGCTCTTGCCGAAGTCTGTTCGATTGCGTTGAATTTGCTTGCGTACATCGTGAATCGCATCTTCAGACCCTTTGCGATCGTATTTGTTCACTGCCACAAGATCCGCAAAATCGAGCATGTCGATTTTTTCGAGCTGGCTTTGAGCGCCGAATTCCGAGGTCATTACGTACAGAGAAACATCCACAAGGGGCACTACCGCAGCGTCTCCCTGGCCGATACCGGCTGTCTCTACTATTATCAGGTCAAATCCCGCTGCCTTGAGTACCTCAATCGCCTCCTCCATGTACTCGGGAACTTCCGAGCCTCGGTTCCTCGTAGCCAGTGACCGATAGTAGACCCTGTCATTGTTTATGGAGTTCATTCTGATTCGGTCACCCAGAAGCGCCCCACCTGTCTTGCGGCGGGTAGGATCAACGGAGATGATCCCAACTGTCTTATCGGGCTGATCATTGAGGAATCTGAGGACGATCTCGTCGGTCAAAGAAGATTTTCCAGCACCGCCTGTGCCCGTTATCCCGAGTACCGGAGCGCCCCTCCCGTTTATCTTTTGCCGCAATATCGTGCGAATTCCAGTAAGGTTGCCGTTCTCAGATTCTTTGGCTATTTCGACGGCTGTGATCGCACTGGCGATGAGTTTCCAATTACCCGTCTCAAGAGTCGGCGAGATCTCCGTCCAGGGTGCCATCGGTCGTGGTAAAATCGGATTGTTCGAGGAAGTAGTCTATCAACCCCTGGAGACCCATCTTACGGCCGTCCTCAGGGCTGAAGATCTTGGTGACTCCGTAAGCTTCCAACTCCCTGATTTCCTCGGGCACAATTACGCCGCCCCCTCCGCCGAAAACCTTGATATGGGTGGCATCGTATTCTCGAAGCAGGTCGATGAGATACTTGAAGTAGTCCATGTGGCCGCCCTGGTAGCAGCTCACACCAATAGCTTGGGCATCCTCCTGGATGGCTGCGGTCACGATCTCCGCGACTGCTCGGTTGTGCCCCAGATGAATCACCTCTGCTCCGGACGCCTGTAAGATCCTTCGCATGATGTTGATGGCGGCATCATGTCCGTCGAAGAGAGAGGTAGCGGTGATGACCCGAATGTGATTTGCCGGTCGATAAGGTGACGGAGATAGAACCATAATCGCCCCCTGAGAAATCAGTCTGCGCTCTTCTTGAGTTGTTCCCGGATAAAGGCGGCAGGCGCGTCTATGTCAGAGCCCCCCGGAAAAACCCCGGCGACGCCCATGTCTTTCAAAATGGGAACGTCCCGGCTGGGTATCACGCCGCCTACCAGCACCATGATGTCCTCAGCGCCTTTATCTTTCAACAAATTCAAGAGTTTTTGACAAATGGGAATGTGTGCCCCTGACATTATGGACAGTCCGATTACATCGACACCCTCCTGAATAGCCGCCTGCACAATCATTTCCACCGTCTGATGAAGGCCCGTGTAGATGATCTCGAATCCGGCATCCCTCAAGGCATGGGCCACCACTTTGGCTCCACGGTCGTGTCCGTCAAGGCCGGGTTTAGCGAGAAGGATGCGAGGCGCGCTGCTGAGAGCCACTTGCTCCTCCGTTATATGTCCACAGGGATTGTCAGGAGTCTGAATACCGGCTACAGCATAATATATCCCAAGAGTGGATTCAATATTATTGCTGCCGCTGATTTTATGATACACATGAAATATCAGGCGTGACCGACGTCGCTTTCCGGTCAGAGAGGAATTGCTTGACACAACGATTTCATATGATATATATTCACTTGTAATCATATAGCGTTATGCGTGTTTGTTTTATTGCCTCCGAGAAAGAGGTATGGATTGAAGTCGAAAACCCAACTTCCCGTGGACTGTTCTCGCCTCTGTTCTCTTCGGGCTTATGGCGGTTCTACTGTGTCCCAGTGCTTCGCCTGCCGGGAACGCTTCGTGGTGGGGATCGTCCGCATGGTGGGATTGGTCCGATTTCAGAGGCGCAATAGGGGCCCGTGTCTTTCTCGCGAGGTTGGCCTCGGCTACCGTGACCAAGGGGGGTGTAGATTTCGACTTGAAAGGCTCCCAGTACGGCTTCACAGACGAGCCCGAACCATTCGCTGAAGCCTGGGGGATCCTTTACATTGATCGGTTGGGATTGCGCTTCAGTGCCGAAGAAAACACATACCGGGGCCAGACCCCCATGGCTAACCAGGCGAACCCACCGGGCGCTGAGCTGGAATTCAGCTCTTCACGCCTCGGATTGGACCTCGATCTGATACGCTATCCCTTTTTCAGGTTCGGGATCGATTATGATTACTACCTCAACGACGTGAAATTCCTGGACACTGAATGGGGCTCGGTACACAGGGGTCCCCCCTATGACGTTAGGATTCCACGCCAGGGCGATTCCCGTTCACATCCGTGAAATCCCTTTCACAATTCAGGCGCGTTTCCGCTTTCCCATGCCGCTGGTGAATCGACAAACAGAAAGCAAAATCACAGACTGGGAAATATCAGGAGGCTTGCGCCCCGCGGTCTGGGATACGAGCCTTTATGGGCATGCCACATTTTCCTTCGACCTTGAGGCCGGATTTCGCTCTGTGAGTCTTGACGCGAATCCGCAGACAAACGTGAATGTGCCGTGATCCAATCCAGTCACCGGCGCAGCTTTTGACTACCGTCCTCTGACTTGAACTTGAAGGCTCGCTGGCAGGGCGCGTTTCTTCAGGTTGGCGTATTCTTCTAGGTCCCTGCTCTCTCTACCCTCCCTTCTTCGCTCCCATAAATCCTATAGCCGAGAAGGTATCTGCGCAGCAGGTCCAGCGCCTGCATAGCGGCCAAAGTCTTCACCCATTCGCGAGTGCCCGGCAGGAGAAAGCCCCGGCTTATCGTAGCGTCCTCTGTGGACAGACCGAGGAAGAACGTTCCGACAGGCTTATCCGGGGTACCGCCGTCCGGCCCCGCTATACCGGTTGCAGATAAGACCTATGTCGGCCTTGCCTGCTCTACGCGCTCCGATTGCCATTTCCTGGGCGCAACGATGTGAGACGGCCCCATGATCTCGGATAGTTTCATCCGACACTCCGAGGACGCCTACCTTCATGTCATTGGAATAGCTGACAATCGATCCCATGAACGTCTGCGAAGACCCTGGCACCCGGGTCAGCATCTCCCCGATCATCCCGCCTGTTATGGATTCAGCCAAAGCCACGGTCAGGCCTTTGTTTTGCAGAAGATGAAGCACGACCTCTTCCATGAATCGGCCGTCATCCGAGATTATGCTTTCATTGAGCCGCTCGTTCACAACTCGTTGTTTGGCGTCAAGCTTTTGGTCAGCCTCCTGCGCGTTTCGGGCACTGGCATCCATTCTGAGCCTGATGACGGGAAACCTGGGCAAAAAGGCCAAGTGATAATCATCTTCATCACGAGCCACGTCAGCAAGAATCTCGCCCAGTTTGGACTCGGAAATTCCGTACACGTGTAAGGTACGAGTCCTGAACACCTGGCCGGAAGATCCGAAACGTTCCAGTATAGCTGGAATCCCTTTCAGCCGGAGCATCGGGATCAGCTCGCGAGGTATCCCGGGAAAGAAGAGAGCTATGCGGCCGCTCCGTTCAATCATAAACCCGGGCGCTGTGCCGTAATCATTGGGGATGGGTATCGCCCCCGCGGGAAAAAACGCTTGTTTCGCGTTGCTCGCGGCCATGGGACGGCCCCATTGGCGAAAACGCTCCTCGATACGCGCCAACTGCTCGGGATCGGATTTGAGAGGCACACCGAGAAAATCCGCAACCGCCGCGGCTGTCTTGTCGTCTTCCGTGGGGCCAAGGCCGCCGGATACCACTGTGATTCCCGCTCTTTCCATTGTGTGCGCCAGGGCATCGGCAATGAGAGGGGGATCATCACCCACCGAAGACATCCCCTTTATTGAAATTCCGACCGACCGCAACTCCCGGGCGATTGCCTCCCGATTGGTGTCGGTAATGACACCGTTGATGATCTCGTTTCCTATGGTTAAGATCCATGCCTCCAGAGTGTTGTCCATATTAGTGCGCCTCGTCCCAATTATTTCCAGTAGCTACTTCCACCAGGAGGGGCACCGACAGCGGATAAACACCTTCCATCTCCTTTTTCAAAAGGGCTGCCGCGTCTCTTGCCGCGTCTTTCTTCACTTCGACTATGAGTTCGTCATGCACCTGGAGAATCATTTTCGCGGACATACGGCTTTCTTGGAGCGCCCTGTGAACCCTAATCATGGCTAACTTCATCAAGTCGGCCGCGCTCCCTTGCATGGGAGTGTTGATTGCAACGCGGCGGGCTGCCTGTTGGGCGATCCGGTTTGGATTATTCAGGTCCGGTAGGAAACGTTTCCTCCCCAAAATGGTGGTCACGTAGCCATCTTTGGTAGCTCTCTCCGGTACTTCTTCCATGTATCTTCTCACGCCCGAGTAGGTCTGGTAGTAATCCTCCAGGTATTGCTTTGCCATCTTCATGCCTACGCCGATCTGCCCCGCCAGCTTGAAAGCCCCCATACCGTAAATGATCCCGAAGTTGATCGCCTTGGCCTTGCGCCTCATTTCCGGAGTCACGTGCGCGGGCGAACAATCAAAAACACTCGCGGCCGTAATTGCGTGTATATCTTCTCCGGCGGAAAAAGCTGCCGTCAGCCGTTCATCTCCAGACACGTGAGCCATTATTCGCAGCTCTATCTGTGAATAGTCGGCAGCCACGAAGACATAACCTTCGTCCGGCACAAACGCCTTGCGGATCTTGCGGCCCTCCTCAGTCCGAACGGGTATGTTCTGGAGATTGGGATCGGAGGATGAGAGCCGCCCGGTCGCTGCTACCGCCTGATTGTACGATGTGTGGATACGGCCGGTTTTAGGATTGACCAGATTTGGCAAGGTATCCACATAAGTTGACTTCAGTTTGTAAATCGAACGATAGTCCAGAATCTTTCTCGGCAATTCATGCTCAAGGGCAAGTTCCTCAAGCACATCCAATGAGGTTGAAGGCCCACTCTTGGTCTTCTTGGTCGCCTTCATGCCGAGCTTATTGAAGAGGATCTCGCCCAACTGTTTCGGCGAGTTGATATTGAAATCCTCTCCGGCAAGTTCATAGATCTGGGCTTCGGCCTTTTGAAGGATTTTGCCGAACTCTTCTGAGATCTGGTTCAAATAATCCGTGTCGATGCGGACCCCCGCAAGCTCCATGTCCGCCAGGACCGGGATTAGCGGCAATTCAATCTCTCTGAAAAGGTCACCGAGCCCCTCCTTGTCCAACCGCGGGCACAGGATTGAAGCCACCTTGAACGTTACTTCCGCGTCTTCACAGGAATATTCGGAGGCCGTAGGAATGTCCACATCAGAGAATAGAATTTGGCTCTTTCCTGTCCCTATGAGTTCCTTGATCGGAATCATTCGGTGTTCCAGGAAAATCTCCGCCAGGTCGTCAAGTGAATGTCCGCGGCGAGACGGATCAAGGAGGTATGATGCGAGCATGGTGTCGCACTCGATCCCACGAATTTCCACACCCTCCTTCTTGAACACGATCATGTCGTACTTGATGTTCTGACCCAGCTTCGGGAGTTTCGGATCTTCCAAGAGGGGGCGTAGTACCGACAAAACCTCTTCCTTGTTTAATTGGTCGCCTTGTGTGTGAGCCACGGGAATGTAGCACGCCTTTCCATCCTCGGCACACATCGAAATTCCGACCAGCTCGGCCCGGACAGGCTGCTCGGAAGTTGTCTCAGTATCCACAGCGAACCTGCCTACCTTCCTGATCCGATCTGCCCATTGATGAAGATCTTCTAGTGTCGTGATGGTACAATAGCCTGAATAATCGAGAGTTCTTTGCGCGGGTAACTCCCCGAGAAGGCGTTTGAATTCCAGTTCTTTGAAAATCTCCCTTAATTGGTCCGCGTCCGGTTCCGCGACCGTCAGATCTTCCAGGCCCGAATCCAAGGGGACTTCGTCATTCAAGGCCACCAATTTTCGGCTCAAGAATGCTTTTTCCCTATTTTCCGCGAGCTTCTCTCTGACCTTTTTCTGGGAGACCTCATCCAAGTGTGAATAGATTCCGTCCAGAGAATCGAACTGCTGGATCAACGAGGCCGCTGTCTTTTGTCCTATGCCGGGCACACCGGGAACGTTGTCCGAGCTGTCTCCCATGAGGGCCATAAAATCGAGAATCTGATTGGGGCTCACGCCAAACTTCTTTTTGACCTCTTCAGAGTCGTAAACCATGTCCCTCTGGGGGTCCCACATTGTGATCCCTTCTTGGACGAGCTGCATCATGTCTTTGTCTGCGGAGACTATTACTACCTGCCATCCTTTCTCCTTAGCCTGACGGGTGAGCGTGGCGATAATATCATCCGCTTCGAAGCCTTGGATCGAGAGGGATGGCAATCGATAAGCCTCGACTATTTCATGAATTTTAGGGACTTGGAGTCTCAAGTCTTCCGGCATCGCTGGTCGGTTTGCCTTGTAGTCGCCATACATCTCGTGCCTGAAGGTCGGGCCCTTTGCATCGAACACCACCGCGATCCGCTGAGGAGCCTTGTCCTTCATGGTCTTTACGATCATGTTCGTGAAGCCGAGAACTGCGCCCGTTGGAAACCCCTTCGAATTGGAAAGCCCACCCATGGCATGATAGGCCCTGTATATGTATGAGCTTCCGTCGATCAAATAAATCTCTTCTGGTTTCTTAGCCATATTAGCCTCGTGTCGAAATGCTTGGGCTGACAGAGCATGTTGCGAGTCGATAGAGGTAACGATCACTTATCCTGACGGACTCACGGTAATTCTCTCCACACAATCCAGAATGGATGAAAAGAGCGGGTGCTCCTCCAGCACGCTGCCCCGCCCCAGGAGAATAAGCTTCGAGCGGGCTCTGCTCAAAGATACATTCAGGCGCTTCGGATCGGCCAGAAACGAGGTCACCGCATCTGAGCGAGCCAGCGACAATATTATAACTTCGCGCTCCCCTCCCTGGAAACGATCCACAGTATCGACAGACAGGGATTGTAAGTTGCCGCGTCTGTTGTTCAAGAGGCGTTTACGAATTAGAGCTTGTTGGGCTTTGTAAGGCGTAATAATTCCAACCTCATGTGAGGGCACACCTGAGGCGAGGAGCCTCTCAACAATCCTGCAAACTACCGCCGCCTCTTCGGAACTGGACTTTCCCGTGTCGTGCCCATGCACATCCACAAATACCACGGGCACCCCTGGAGACACTATCTTCTCAATCTGTGCGTCTCCGGATGCCTGCGGGTCAATCTTCAGGCGCCTCCCCGCTGCCTCGGGAGACGGGAACAGAGTGCCGCCGTAAAAAAGCCGCGACGAAATTGACTGCACCTCAAGATTCATCCGGTACTGCATGCGCAGACGAGAAATCTGCGACGAAGGCGCGGAGGAGAAAAGACGCTCGAAAAGCGATTGGCCGAGTCCTGCATCCACGCTCGAATCCGAATCCTGGCCGCGTGCCTTCACGACGGGGGGAAGCTGCAGATGATCGCCACCAAGAATAAATTTTCGCGCAAAAGTCAACGGCCCCAGGGTTGATGGCTCATCGAGCTGACCGGCTTCGTCTATTACTACACGGTCAAATTGCTGGCGTACAAAGAAGGGATGGGCGGCACATTGATATGCGGTGGCCCCTATCAGTCTCATTTCATCTACTCGTTGCCGGAAACGCTTGAAATTCCTCTCCCTGGTTCCAAGCTCCTCAAGTAGTATAGGGGGATTCCCACATCTTTCCACCGCATCGAGGAATTCAGTCGAAAGATTTCTACTGCCCCCGATTCGGAGAAAATCCCGGACCCCCAGATTCATTAGCGAGATAAGCACTCGGTCGAGAGCCACATTGGTGGGGCAGGCAACGAGCACGCGTTCTCCGCGATCCAAACAAATGCGGATCAGCCGCGCCAGCACTCTCGTCTTGCCCGTTCCCGGCGGCCCATGAACTAGGTGGAAGGTCTCGCAGTCCAGTGCCGCTCTGACTGCCGACTCCTGGTCTTGGTTCAATTCACTTTGCAGTCCCTCCGAGAAACAAAGATCCTGCGCATGGCCCTCTGCTTGTTGTTTCTCTGATTCCTTTTGGCTAACGCCGGCCCGCTCCAGGTTCCGCGGTGGCGGTAGCTCTTCTCCGGAAGGCCCGCGCGGTTCGGTCGATGCCGGTGGCGGTGTGCCCACCACAGTAGCGACCACCGCGGGATCGGCCTTTTCCAAAAACCTGAAGAGCGCGTGTCGAGCCACGTCACGGCCTCTTGAAAACGGAACCTTGTCGAGGAACCAGCCCTGAGCCGCTGTCGAATGCCGGTAATTGGTTTAGGGTAGGGGGGCCGGAAGAAAAGGGAGCAAACGGCACTTTGAGCCTCACGAGCGTTCCCGTCTCTTCGGAATCAATCACGCGACCACGCATCGCGGCAGGGCTGCATGGGTCCCCACAATGAAGGAGAACTTCTTCTCCAGGACCGACGTCCGCAACCGTGTCTTGGAGCGCTACGTTAGCGACAACTTGGCCGGGTCTGTAAACTGTTTCGCGATCATTTGTCGCCACCGATTGGGGAGCTTCACTCCTCACCATAAGGCTGATATCCAAGACGGGGAAGGTGGTGCCTTCTGCTATTCGTTCTTCAAGGGTGCGCCCATCCAACACCCGGGCGAACTCTCCCTCTTCAACCCATGCGTCATGGGATAGAAGCCTCAGCCATCGGTCGTAGTAATCTCGGTAAGCCCCCTTCAAAAGGGGCTCGCCTTCTCCGGTAGAATTTCCGAAAAAACGGCTACAGGCTGCCCTGGAAAAACACCGACCTTCGCGCGGGCAGTCATGTTCACCGAACGGGTTGGTTTCGAGCGTGTATGAGTGTTTCAACGCAACTACTCGGTTACGTCCTTCAAGGATTGTTCGTTCGATTCCGTTTCCCGCGCCGTCCAGCGCTTCGACCCTGCCCGAAGCTGAATAGAGGAGGTAGCCATGCGGTGCGGCGTCTTCTCCGTCCGGAGTGAAAAGGAGAGAATAAGCCTGAAGCTGAAGGCGATGTTCCTCCGCGGGAAATTTCCCGGACTTGAGTTCCAGAATTGCCATGCGGTTTCCGTTATGCAGAAGAGCGTCGGCTCGCCCCTTCAACCCCCATGTCGTGGACATGCGATCCTCTTCAACCTCCACGAGAGAAATGCTTGCGCGCTCTTCTTTTAGCCACGATTTCAAATTCTTGAAGTGGGTCCTGGCTTCTTGTTCAAACTCTTTCTGATCGGGAAAGATTCCGGAGCCCGGCAGCACGGCCATTAAAGCCGGGAGTGCTTCCTGGTAGGCCTCCGGAAAAATGCGGTCCCACGACTCCGCATGATTGTAGAGCAAGCAATCGAGAAGAGTATGGATGAGGCGCCCCTTGGCCATCCAAAAAGGTTCACCCGAGCCCACACGGTACCTTATGTCGGCCGATCGAATGCACCCAGCGGCCTCCACCGCTTCGGTAACACTCACTAGGCGAAAGGGTTCCAGTACAACATGGCTTTCCGGAGTGACAGTGTAAATGACGCTTCCGTCGTCGAGCCGATTGTTTAATTGAAGATTGAATGCAGCAATCCGCGCACCCGACCAACACAGGAGTGGAAAACCATAAAGGTCTTCGCCTGCAAATTCAGGAAACATAAGAAACACGCGGTCACTGTGACCCTCGTGTGAAATCTCCAGCCCTCGGAAGAGGTACCCGCCGCGCAGGGCCGTCTTCGGCTCGGATGCAACGCGAACGACCGCGCCCTGAACGGTTTCTCTATGTTGTCCATCAGCAGGCATGGCCGGCAATCTAGCACAGCCGACACTTGCGAACAACCAATGCCGACTGGCCGGATAGATTTTAGTGCGTTGAAACCATTGAGGTTATTTGGAAGGCTGTGGCCATGACCGGTCTCCAGGCAAGAGGAGATGATGGTTACGAAAGTTCTAGGGGGCATTTTGGAGTACGGTCTTAGGGGCGGTACTGGTGTGTGGAGCCAAACGTCTCTCTTACGAGAGGGAGCCCACCGCCCCTTCAAGCAGGAGAAAACATTCCGCTATGTTTAGCAACACGCTCTAGGCATTATGAATAACCGGTGCTGCTGCCTTTTCAACTATTTTTGCCTTTCTCAATATGTTCAAGAATTTTCAGAATAAGTTCATTTTGCTGAGCCAGATGCAAGAGTATAACCTCAATCTCTTTTTCCGCTCTAATGTTCACCTCAAAATCAGACTCTGCTCTTTTTTCGGCATGACGGCCTTGAAGATTTTGACCAATCATGATCAACGGCATCAAAAATATCTGAATCATGTTGGAGATAAAAAGCCATAATACGAAGGCGGGAAAAGGATCGAACCGCACATCTTGTGGCGCAAGAGTATTCCAGCCCAGCCATAATAGGGTCCACGCAAAAATTATTAAGAAAAACCCCATTGAGCCGACATGATCTGTAACTTGGACAGCAATCTTTTCTAATGCACTAAGACTTTCCTTATGTCTAACATTAACATTACGTATTGGCTTGCGTAACGCGCTCAATTCTTCATTAGCCTTCTGAATCTTGCTTTCGTCCATCTCTCCTCCAATTGGCGAGACTGCTCACCCGCTAAAGTGTTCGTGGTTGGAATTAGAAATCCCTTGCCATGAAAATATATGCCCAACGTTCGCCGTGAGCGGCTGGCGCCGGCCTCACTTACCGGCAGAATTGCCTGGGCCATTAATATCGCAGACAATCTGACGGATTCTCTTCCTCGAAGACTCCAGAACTTCTTTCTCCAGTTCGAGGGTAACGGTGCCGTCGTAACCCTTCTTCACCAGTCGTTCAAATATGCGCTGGAAGTCAATGATTCCGTCTCCCAGGGGCAGGTGCAGATCATCCTTCACACCCCGGCCACCACGATTGTCATGTAGATGAATGTGCTTTATCGAAGCAGACAGGTTTTCTATGATATCGAACGACGTGTTGGTGTCCGTGAGGAGTTGTCCGTGCCCGACGTCCAACGTGAGGCCGAGATCCGGCACAGCCTCCAAGAGCGGCCCCAAATCTGTTGCTGTTTCGGAAAGGTTCTCAAGACTTATGAGCACACCGTTTTCACGGCCATAGGCGCAGATGGCCCTCAACAAACTCAGCTTCTCCTCGCGCGCCTCCGAGCTTACGAAACGAGGATCCAGCCACAGATGTATGGTGAGGAATTCGATTCCCAGCCGGTGCACTACACCCACGGTTTCCCGGAGCGTGGGATAGTAATTCTCCCATAAGTGCCTGATGTCATTGGGTGGACCTTCGCGAGGCCCGTGAGCAATGAGAAAGAAGCCCGAATCAAAACCATTTGCAATCCCTGAATCGAGCCAATAGGCGCGAGATTCGGCGTTTCGAAGGATTACTTCACCCAGATCAAATTTCAGATCTTGAAGGTAACCGATATCATCGAGGGCTTTGACGTGGCCGCCGTACAGCATAGCCATACCTTCCCCGTAATTAGTGTTCCGACAGAGGCAGTGGAAGGGGATCGTTCACCGCGGAGTGCGCCGAGAACGCAAAGTGAAAAAATGGATTGCAGACCACCACGTAAGCCACTGAGGTGCGCAGTCAGGCCTTGTAGTGTTCACTGTCGAGGACGTGAATGCGCTGTCCTATACGTCAGAGAAATTCAGGGGAAAACAGACTCTGCGCTCTGGCTCCCGCGGTAAATCTTATTCCAAGCCAATCTCTTCCTCAGTGAGGTAACAGGCGGGGTCAGGTGCCCACACGTCGCCGGAGATCGCTTCTGCCCGAACCCTGAAGTTCCCCCCGCAGATGTCCAACCAACGACACTTGGCGCAACGCCCCTTCACGTGTTTCTTCTTCTCCTTGAGCTTCATCAAGAGTTCGTCGGAAGGATCGGTCCAAATCTCGCTGAACGGGCGTTGCCGGACATTTCCAAAACTGTGGTGGCGCCAGAATTGGTCCGCGTGAACAGAGCCATCCCAGGAAACGCAGCCGATACCGCGACCCGAATTGTTCCCTTCATTCATCTGAAGGAGCTGCAAGACTTCAGCGGCCCGCTTCGGATCTTCCTTCATTAGCCGCATGTACGTGTACGGGCCGTCAGCATGGTTGTCCACAGTGAGGACTTCCACGGGCTGTCCCTTGTCGTGAAGTATCCTGGTGCGATTCAGAATGACATCAACCACCTCTCTGGTTCGGTCGTGCTCCAAATCCTCGTTGATGAGGTCTGTGCCGCGACCCGCATATACGAGATGGTAAAAACAGATCCTCGGGATTCTCTTTTCCTCCACAAGATCAAAGATTCCGGGGATATCTTGAAAATTTCGTTTGTTGATCGTGAATCTCAAGCCCACCTTCAACCCAACGTCCTGACAGTTCTTAATTGCTGCCATAACTCGTGCAAATGTGCCGGGAAAGCCTCTGAACGCGTCATGGGTCTCCTGAAGACCGTCCAGACTGATTCCAACGTAGGACAGACCGATATCTTTGAGTTTTTCAGCCAGCGCGGGGGTGATGAGCGTCCCATTTGTGGACAGGACAGCTCTCCTGCCCTGCTGCGTTGCGTAAGTGATGAGATCGAGAATATCAGGACGGATCAGAGGCTCTCCGCCCGAGAACAAAATGACTGGAGATCCAAACCCGGCCAGGTCGTCAATCAGGCTCTTGCCCTCATCAAGAGAGAGTTCTCCGCTGTAGCCTCGGTCTTCAGACTGGGAGTAGCAATGAACACATCGAAGGTTGCAACGGCGGGTTACGTTCCATACTACGACGGGCTTCTTGTCAGCCGAGAACTGCAACAGGTGTGAGGGGAGATCTTTGGAATGGCGGCCGTAGCGCAAGAGATCAGACGCCTCCACCGCGCCGCAATACAGTTTTGAAATGCCAATCATAAGAAACCTCAAGGCGTATTCTTAGTAGTAAGGATAACTCGTACAACCGTGACTTGCAATCAAGCGCCGGGAGGCCAAGTAAGGATTCAGATAGGGGTTGCAAAAAACGTTTCATTCACGCCGAGCATCAGTAGGGCCGGCATCTTGCCGGTGCCCGCCATGGACCGGCAAGATGCCGGCCCTACTATTCCTTCCGGACGATCACCCTTGATTTCCAACGCGTAACTGGGACATGACGAGGTCAAGATACGGTTCCTTCCCGCGACTTGATGTCCGCCTGTTGTCTCCGGCCGGTTAACGGTTTTTCGCCCTGGCGAAAAAATCCTCGAGGATCTTCGTGTGGTCAAAAGCCAGAGGCAAGGGAATGGTGTCCTGCATAAAAAGACCGATGTCGGCCGCGTCATCCGCTGCCTTTGGAACCCCTGTTGCCCAGCCGGTGAAAACTACGCTCAGCGTGTGAAACCGCGGGTCCCGGTCGGGCGCGGAATAAACCCCAAAAAGCTCCAATCGCTCAAGATTCAATCCCGTCTCCTCCTTTGCTTCCCGGAGAGCCGCGTGCTCCGCGGCCTCGCCGTAATCGATGAAACCGCCGGGAAGTGCCCACCCGTGAGGCGGATTTTTTCGTTTGATGAGGACTATGGATTGACCGACCCGGATGATTACATCAGCCGCGGGGATTGGATTACTGTAGACAGAGACAAGATGACCACACTTGGGGCAAGGGACGCCTTTCTTCATGAATCTACTCCTGGAAAATGTCATGGAAAGAGGATACGGAGTAAGAAAGAATTATACCAGTTATTCCGGGAAGAAGATGTGAGTGGCAGATTTTGTTTGATTCAAGGGGGTTGACAATTGTTGTCGTTATTGGCACTCTCTAGTATAGAGTGCTAACAAGCATGAGCACTATAACCTTAACTTACGCCAGGAGGTAGAACGATGAAATTTCGTCCTCTGTATGATCGAATCCTCGTAGAGAGGGTTGAATCGGAGGAAGTCACCAAGGGAGGCATTATCCTTCCCGACACCGCAAAAGAAAAGCCCCAGCAGGGCAAAATTATCGCGGTCGGGTCGGGCAAACGCACGGAAGACGGCAAAATTATCCCCTTGGAGCTTAAGGCAGGCGACACCATTCTCTTTGGAAAATATTCGGGCTCGGAGATAAAAATTGAAGGTACCCAGTACCTGATCATGAAAGAGGATGACGTATTGGGCCTAGTCGAATCATGACCGCCGCAATTTCGAATTCCGGCTCACGTTTAACATTCAAACGACGACACATTTCAAAGAGGAGCAAATAAATGGCCGCGAAAATTATCATGTTCGAACAACCCGCCAGGGACAAGATCCTGAAAGGGGTCAACATCATGGCTGACGCCGTGAAGTCCACTCTGGGTCCCAGGGGCCGTAACGCGATTCTGGAGAAATCCTGGGGCGCGCCCAACGTCACCAAGGATGGTGTGACGGTTGCAAAAGAGATCGAACTCGAAGACAGGTTCGAGAATCTTGGCGCCCAAATGCTCAAAGAGGTTGCGTCCAAGACTTCCGACGTCGCCGGCGACGGTACCACCACAGCCACTGTTCTTGCTCAAGCCATCTACCGTGAAGGCATCAAGATGGTTGCCGCAGGCGCTTCCCCTATGGAACTGAAGAGAGGGATCGAATCCGCGGTGGAAGCCGTGGTGAAGAAACTAAAAGAACTCTCCAAGCCCACCAAGGACAAGAAAGAAATTGCTCAGGTAGGCACCATCTCCGCTAACAACGACTCCACTATCGGGAATATCATTGCCGAAGCCATGGAAAAAGTGGGCAAAGAAGGGGTCATCACTGTGGAAGAGGCCAAGGCCATGGAGACATCCCTGGAAGTGGTCGAGGGCATGCAGTTCGATCGCGGGTATCTCTCTCCATACTTTGTGACCGATCCCGAGCGTATGGAAGTCTCACTGGACGAGCCTTACATCCTGATTCATGAAAAAAAGATCTCCAACATGCGCGACATGCTGCCGCTGCTGGAACAGGTAGCGAAGATGGGCAGACCGCTCCTCATCGTCGCTGAGGATGTTGAAGGAGAAGCCCTCGCCACACTCGTGGTAAACAAGTTGAGAGGCACCCTGCAATGCTTGCGCGGTTAAAGCTCCCGGTTTTGGCGATCGTCGCAAAGCCATGCTTGAGGACATTGCAGTGCTGACCGGAGGCCAGGTCATTTCCGAAGATCTTGGTCTAAAACTCGAGAAGGTAACACTTACTGATCTCGGCCGTTGCAAGCGAGTGTCTATTGACAAAGACAACACCACAATCGTCGACGGCTCCGGCGCAAAAGAAATGATTGAGGGCCGTGTAAAACAGATTCGCACCCAGATTGAGGAGACCACCTCCGACTACGACCGCGAAAAACTTCAGGAAAGGCTGGCGAAGTTGGTCGGGGGCGTGGCAGTCATCAGCGTTGGGGCCGCGACCGAGACCGAGATGAAAGAAAAGAAAGCCAGGGTCGAGGATGCTCTCAACGCTACTCGCGCTGCCGTCGAGGAAGGCATAGTCCCGGGAGGCGGCGTGGCTTATCTGCGATGCCTTGATGCAGTGGAAAAGCTGAAACTGGAAGGCGACCAGGGTTTCGGTTCAAAGATCGTTCGCCGTGCTCTGGAAGAACCTCTTCGCCAGATAGCAACTAATGCCGGCCAAGACGGCTCAATAGTCGTCGACAAGGTGAAGTCCAAAGAGGGAGCCTGGGGTTTCAATGCTCAGAAGGAAGTCTATGAAGACCTTCTGGAGAACGGCATAATTGATCCCACGAAGGTGACCAGGCTGGCGTTGCAGAATGCCGCCTCAGTTGCGGGCCTCATGCTGACCACCGAAGTCATGATTGCCGAGAAGCCCAAAGATAAAGAGGCGCCCGCTATGCCCGGTGGCGGTATGCCTCCTGGTGGCATGTACTAATCGTTTTGTGCGGGCTTGCTCAACGCTGTCCCGCGTGGAAACAGGAGAGGGGGAAGACAAGACCCCCTCTCCACCTCTCGCAAAAATGCTGAAGGGGGGTCATGCCTCGGTTTGCGAGGGCCGAAGTCTGTTCGAGACTCGTCTATATGCCAGCCGACTCGCTCCTCTAAGTCTTCTCCTTGTACCTGATCAGCGGTCCGAAAAATTCCGTCTCGCAGTAGTGGCACCTCAACGTAAGCGGCTCTTGACTGATTACGAGAAATTTCCCAGGGACCTCTTCGTGATTGGTTATGCAGAACCGGTCCGGACACACAACGATATCCCCGACGCTATTCGGGATCTGAACCTTGTGTTTTTCTATGACTTGTCCATTAGCGATTCGCGTTATGGTGGCAAACGGGGCAATGAGCGCGACCACATTGAGCATATCGCGGGTGAAGCTCAGGTTTTCGACCTTTATTATGTCCTTCTTCTTCATGGACGGCGATTCGAAGTTTATTCCTATGGCTATTATGTCTCCCGTTTCGCGTGCGAGCGTGTTCAACCCCAAAACCTGTGAGATTAGGTAAGCTTTGCCGGCAGGTATGTGGTCGATAACGATTCCTGTCTGAATTTTTGCAATAGTGATTGATCTTTCTTCATCGGACGGCTCCCAGGATCAGCGCAAGCAGTGTTTCCCGCACGAAAAGCCCGTTTCGGGCCTGCTGGAAGTAGTAGGCGTGAGATGTGTGATCGACGTCCGGGGCGATCTCGGTCACGCGCGGGAGTGGGTGCATAACCTTCATGTGGGGTTTTGCCTCTTTTAGCATGGACGCTTCAAGCCGGTAGATGCTCCTCAACTTTTCCGCGACGGCGGTTCGGTCCTCAAATCGCTCCTTCTGAATTCTCGTCATATATAGGACGTCCACCTCAGAGATGAACTCCTCTATCCGACTCCCCTCAGTGAACTTAACACCCCGAGACGATTCCGCTTTGCTGCACTTGTCTATCAAGGATCTGGGCATGGCCAGATCACGGGGAGAGATGAAAAACATAGTGCAGTTATCATACTTCAACAGGGCCTCGGTCAGGGAGTGGATAGTGCGGCCGTTAACCAAGTCTCCAACCATCGCGATGGTCAGCCCGTCCAACTTGTTCTGGGTCTCCTTGATGGAGTACAAATCCAATAAGGTCTGGGTGGGGTGTTGATTCGGACCGTCCCCGCGTTGATCACGGGAATTTCGGCAGCCTCAGCAGCCAAGCGGGCTGTCCCTTTCAGCGGATGCCTGATCACGATCACGTCAAAGCCGTACCCGTCATGCATCTTGACTGTATCCCACAGAGACTCTTCTTTTACGGTGGACGTGATATTGGCATCGTAGAACCCGCCGACCTCGCCCCCGAGATTGCGCATGGCTACCTCGAAAGAGGTACGAGTCCGGGTTGACGGCTCAAAGAACAGCATGGCCGAACCTTATTCTTGCACAGCTTCTTTTTTTCCGGATGATTTTGACGGTTTCGACTTTCGAGAGGATCTCGTCGATTTCCTCTCGAGTGAGATCATTCATGGAGATGATATCTCTGTTTTGAAAGGTCATTCTCGTTTACCTCGAAAATCGACTTCGCCGGCATTGAATGGGGGCTTATGAAAACCAGCACAACCGAACGGCTTGTCAAGCTCCCGCAGTGGGCGCCACCATAAGGTCTGGAGTCGGATCAGTTTAGAAAACGTGCTGTCTTCCACGCACTACCGTTCCAGCCACTCTTGCAGGCAGCGGTATGGCCTCAAGGGGGACCACCCGCAGAGAGTTCCCAGAGGCCCGCGCCACTTGATCTGATCCCCTTCCACTAACGTAAAATCCGTCGTATCCAACAAGGTGAAGGACGCGGCGTACCCGGTTTCGATGGCCCCATGAGCTAAGTCGAGATCTTGACCGAATAGTCTGGCCGGTGCTGTCGAAGAATCTCAGCTATGCGTTCCGCCCGGAATCCACACTCACTCATGAGCCATCCGCGAATGGGCCCAAAGTGTCCAGGTGTGGCATGCCGGGCGAACCGCTCCTCTTGTCGTCCATTGTGTGCGGAGCGTGATCCGACGCCAGCAGGTCCACGACACCATCCTTCAAGGCATCCACGAGGAAGCGTCGATCGTCCTCCGGACGCAGGGGCGGATTACAGTCCAGGAGGGCTGATGCCGGTATCTGCTTGGCCCCCGCAGCGAAGACGTTTCCCTCGCGGATGCTGAAGAAAAGGTGATGCGGCGTTACTTCACAGGTAACGCGATCTTCAGACACTCGATTATAGTCGGAAATCAGGGACACAGCTTTTTCCGTGGAGACATGGCAGATATGGCTGTGTAGTCGCAACCGGGCCGTGAGTTCAAGGATTTTTTCTACCGCACTTATTTCGGCTTCCGGGGGTCTGTTTTTCCATCGAGGTCCGTCCCCTTTGAATTTCCTCAGTGTCTCCGGGTCCTCCGCGTGAAAAAAAACTCGACACCCCCGGTATCGGGCTAAAGCAGTTTCCAGATCGGCCCAAGTCGTGAAGGAGACCGGAGAGGGAGCGATATCAAGATACACCTTGTACGGGAGGTCTCCCCATGGTTCTGAATGTCCGGTTATGGCTGCGAACATGATAACCGGGCACCGAGAGGAGGAGGCGACCCGTTGCTTCTCCCTGTATGCATCGGCATTATCCGGGGGTACGGGGTCATTCGGCATGGCCGCGAATAGGGTTACACCGCCGTTGATTGCAGCCATGCCCGCGCTTCGGAAAGTTTCCTTGCGGCAGGTCGCCTCCCATTGTGTCATAGCTTGTGGGTTCGAGGGGTTTGGCCTGGGATATTCTCTCGCGTGAACGTGAACATCTATGAAACCGGG
>CAVUIT010000005.1:0-11201 GCA_963741625.1 uncultured delta proteobacterium | reverse complement strand
TTTCAATCCACACATCCCGCCCCTCTGTGTGAACCAGCGTCTCTTCAATGCTTTTCCGCTTGCCGGTCTTCATGACCTGTTCGTCGTCGTCTCTGTACCTTTGGGCTAGTTCCTTGGGCCAGAAATCGAAATCCGTTTTGCCCAAGAGTTCCTCTCTGGCTATGCCGCGAGCTTTTGCAAATGGTTCGTTTACGGCCAGAAACTTTCCCTCATTATCCTTCAGCCAGGCCATATCAGGAATATTGTCCAAGATAGCGTTTTGTCTAATCAAGGTCTGTTGGAGCCTTCTCTCAGTGAGTTTCTTTTCGCTGATTTCATATTTGAGGTCGTCATTTGCTGATTTTAATTGCGAAGTCCGCTCTCGAACCTTCTGATCCAAGTAATCATTGAGAACCCTCAGGCCCTCCTCTGCCCGGGTGCGCTTGAGAAACAGAAACCCAACGATCAAGCCTACGACCGCACCCGACAACGAATTCATAACAATCCCCTGCCACTGAAGAGGGTCAAGTCCATAGACTTTCGTGCTAAGTATTTCCATCAGGTTAAATCCCAAGATACCGATTACAGCCCCTTGCGCCACAACCATTGACCCCTGTGCACTTTTTAATACCCCTTCTGTTTTCATGCGGTCTCCTTCTGCCATCGGATTGGTCAAGGAGAACCAAAATTATGAGGCCCCACGTGCTTGCGATCTCCACCTGTTCCGCGCACAGTCTGTCGGACCTCAAGAGATTACCGATTCGTCTCGCATTCCAGTCAAGCACGGAGCGCCGGGGCGCCAACGTTCCCCATAATCAGGTTCATCAGTTTAGGGATGTACCCCACTGTCACGCCTCAGGCAAGCACAATCTTGCTTGGGTACTACTCTGAATCAGTAATTACTAGTTATCGCGAAGGCGTAGCCAGTCGTTTTTGGCCTGCTGACTGTCAATGATTAGAGCCTGATCCTTGTAGGTTCTCATTTTACCATTTGAAGTTTGGAGAGAAGTGCTCAAGCACTGCCAAAAGACTTCTTTCCAAGAAGAGGGCGGGAATGGAATTGTTTGAAGCATTTTGAAACGACACATGATGGCCTTCCAAGTCATCAGCAACCATAGGATGACTTGTGACAACGTTCAAAAACTCAAATTCACAAGAGTGTTGAATGATTTTGTAGGAGAGGTTACGCTGTAATAAGCTGGAGTGCCAAAACAAGGGGGACCGCTATGGTGGGAAAAGTTGCACTGGGTTTGATAATCAGCTCAATTCTAATGGCTTACGGCGTGACTGCTGAAAACACCGGCCTCAGCCAGGATGAAATCGCAGTCCGCAAAGCCATCGAATCCTATGTGGAAACTTATAACCGTGGGGATGCCTCGGCTGCGGCTTCACATTGGAGCCGGGACGGCTCGTACCTTACCCAGACCGGAGAATACGCCAAAGGTCCGGACAAGATAAAGGCTGCCCTGGACAAGTTCTTTGCCGAGAACAAAGGAATCCAGGTGAAGGCGGCAATTTTCGACGTTCAGCGCCAATCGGCTGAGAGGGCAATAGCCAAGGGTTTTGCCACATTCCATAGGCCGGAGGAAGAGAACGACGAAGTCCTTTTTACGGCCACGTATGTGAAGGAAAAGGGCGCATGGAAGCTCTTTAAAGTGGAAGAAGAGGAATCTTCTGCTCCTCTGGCCTCAATCGCGGCACTAGGGGAGCTCGAATGGCTCATTGGAGATTGGGTGGATCAGGATGACAGCGGTAGCGTGGAAACAACCTTCAGGTGGACCAAGGACTACGCATTCATAAACGGTACGTTTCGTGTGACCGTGGGGGATCGAGTCGATCTCGAGGGTACGCAAGTCATTGGTTGGGACCCTGTGGGAAAAAAGATTCGCTCGTGGATATTCGATACCAAAGCAGGCTTCGGGGAAGGTGAATGGTCCAGCGCTGGCAATCAGTGGACAGTGAAAGTGAAAAGCACCCTTGGTACCGGTGAGAAAGCATCATCCATCAACATCTATAATTATGTGGATCCGAACTCATTCACCTGGCAGTCCGTTAGCCGCGAAGTGGATGGAGAGCTTCTTCCGGACATCGATGAGGTTACGGTGGTACGCAAGATCGCCCAAAAAGCCCAGGCAAAATCTGGGAAATAGCGGAGGGGCCCATGAAAAAGCTAGCACTTTTGGCTATACCTATGTGTTTAGTATTCTTGCTATTTCTCGCCATAGAAGACGCTTTCTCACGAGGGGGCGGTGGCGGACGCGGCGGTGGTGGAGGCGGTGGCTTCGGAGGCGGTGGTAGAAGCGGCGGCGCTTCTTACAGCGGTGGAGCCGCTTCCCGCAGTCCTTCCATGAGTTCCTCTTCTCCCTCGCGATCCTCAGCATCGCAGTCAAAACCAAAGCAATCGAGCAATGTTGCCTCTCGCCCGCAGCATTCTTCATCTCCCAGCAAGGCCGTCTCTCAGCAGCAACGCCCTTCGACTCCCAGTAAGGTGGCATCTCAGCGCCCCAGTACTTCCGGCCAAAAGCCTTCTTCGGCTGCCGGCTCAAAAGTAGCAAGCAAAGTTCCTGGCACTGGGGGGGCGAAACCGAGCCAGGGTCAAGTTCAGGATTTCTTGAATCTTCCCCAACAGGGTGGAAAAGGTATGTCGGATCTGGGGAAGATTGGAGCCGGTGCTGCTGCTGGAGCACTTGGCTACGCCGGGGCGAAGCAATTGCTAGGATCGCAAGGACCGGGAGGCGAAAGGCCTGGCGCTGGAGATAGGGGAGGTGTCGGCGAACGACCAGGCGAGGGAGACCGTCTCCAGGCAGGTACGCTTCCTGCGGAAAGACCTGGTGTAGGTGGTCCAGGCGGTGTAGGTGGCGTCGGCGGACCAGGAGGTGTAGGTGGCAGACCGGGTGTAGGGGATCGTCCGGCTCAGTTGCCTTCGCGGGCAAATGCCGGGCAAATTCGGGACAATCTTCAGGGCAGGTACGACAATATTTTTACGCCCCAGGGGTTGAAAGATCATCCCCAAATGGCCAACGCCTATTGGCAAAACTTCGGAAAATATCAATACGCGCGTAATCATTGGTGGAGGCCCGCAGCCTGGGCTTCGTTGGGCGGCTGGGTGGCAGGAAGTTCCTGGGAGTCCCCCGCTTATTATGATTACGGTGAGGGCATCTATTACGAGGACGAACAGGTCTACGCGGGCGGAAAACCTGTGGCAAGCGCGGAGGAATATTATCAGCAGGCGAGTGACCTGGCCACCAGCGCTCCGCCTGCTCAGGCATCGGAAACCGAATGGCTGCCGTTCGGGGTTTTCGCTGTCTCCAGAGACCAGGCCACTGATTCCAATGCGCTCTTGCAGCTGGCGGTCGACAAAGACGGCGTCATAGCAGGGACATATTACAACACCTCTACGGACATTGGTCGGCCGGTAAGAGGCAGGGTCGACAAAAAGACCCAGCGAGCAGCATGGACTTTTTCCGACGGCAAGAACACGGATATCATCATGGAGACGGGCATTTCCAATCTGACACAAGATCAAACCGAAGCGCTTGTGCATTTTGGCAAAGAGAAGTCGCAGCAATGGCTGATGGTTAGACTGGAACAGCCGAAAGACACTGAAGCTGCAAAAGAAGGCCAAAAATAGGCTTAAATGTAGATCGTAGCGAAGAGAGGGAGAACGTGACTGCTATCGCCAAGTATTCCGAGTTGGGACTCGTGAACACAAAGGGCATGTTCATGCAGGCCATGGAAGGTCGGTACGCCATCCCGGCATACAACTTCAATAACATGGAGCAACTTCAGGCGATTCTCATGGGCTGTTCCGAATCAAGATCTCCGGTGATCTTACAATGCTCGGGCAGCGCCATAAAATACATGAATTCAACACTGCTGCGATTTATGGTGAAAGGAGCGGTGGAGATGATGGCGGATCTCGGCGGCTCTGTGCCGGTGGCCCTTCACCTCGACCACGGAGACTCCTTTGAACTGTGCCGGTCATGCATAGACTCCGGGTTTTCATCCGTGATGATAGATGGATCGCACCACTCGTTCGAGGAAAATATTGGGCTCACGAAGAAGGTGGTGGACTATGCGCATGAGCGTGACATCACCGTTGAAGGAGAACTCGGCGTTTTGTCTGGAGTTGAGGACGCTGTGTCTTCAGAGGTGTCTCACTATACCAAGCCCTCAGAGGTCGAGGAATTCGTGGGGCGAACCTCCGTTGACAGTTTGGCCATTTCTATCGGAACTTCTCATGGAGCGTACAAGTTTAAGCTCAAAACTGGCGAGGAACCTCCGTCTCTCCGGTTTGACATTTTGGAGGAAGTTGAGCGTCGAATTCCAGGGTTTTCCCATAGTGCTGCACGGAGCCTCGTCGGTAATGCCTGAGTATGTTGCAATGATCAACCGGTTTGGGGGCAAGATGGAGGAAGCGGTGGGCATTCCGGAGGAGCAGCTGAGGCGGGCCGCAGGATCAGCGGTCTGCAAGATCAACATCGACAGCGATGGCAGACTTGCCATGACCGCCACAATCCGCAAGGTCTTTGCAGAAAAACCAGGGGAGTTTGATCCACGCAAGTACCTTGGCTCGGCGCGTGACGAACTGATCAGGATGATCAAATACAAGAATGAGCATGTGCTGGGAAGCGCAGGCCGCGTATGAGGACCTGACCGGGCAGAGTCTGGAGGGCAATGAAGATCAAATAAATTCAAAGGGGTACCAATTTCATGATGGAATTGAAGACTGCTGATTTCGAGATACAGAGGCTCGGCGAATGCAGGATTCCGTCCCCCATGCAGGCCGCCCAATTCGTGGGTGATGACGAACGAGTCCTCTATCATGGGACGCTTGCAGACCTTCAGGAATACTTAGGGTCCGGTCAACAGCCACCCGCTTTCGAAATGGCCGGCCCTAGGCAACAAATCTTCTTCGATCCCTCGAAACTCAAGTGCGGAATCGTAACCTGTGGGGGATTGTGCCCAGGCCTTAATGACGTGATACGATCCATAGTGCTCGGCCTCTTTCACCATTACGGAGTTCGCACCGTCTTCGGATTGCCATACGGGTATGAAGGTCTCACGAACAAATACGGTCACGAGCCTGTTGAACTCACCCCCGATCTCGTGGCCGACATTCAGGAAAAAGGTGGCACGATTCTGGGGTCTTCTCGGGGGCCGCAGGATGTTGGGGAGATGGTCGACACGCTCGAACGCATGAATTTGGGCGTCCTGTTCGCTGTAGGTGGAGACGGAACACTCCGGGGAGCGGGGGCCATCGCACAAGAGATCGGCCGACGCAATTTGAAGATCTCTGTTGTCGGAGTTCCGAAGACTATCGACAATGACATCTCATCTGTGGACATGTCCTTCGGTTTTGTCACGGCAGTTAGCGAAGCGAGAGGGTCTATCTATGCCGCTCACGCGGAAGCCCTTGGAGCGAGAAACGGGGTCGGGCTAGTAAAACTGATGGGGAGAGAGTCGGGTTTTATTGCAGCCTACGCATCTGTTGCTACGAACCATGTCAACTTCTGCCTGGTTCCTGAGGTCAGGTTCACTGTGGAAGCATTCCTTGGAGCGTTGGAGGAAAGACTGACCCTTCGTGGCCATGCGGTCGTCGTCGTGGCTGAAGGAGCGGGGCAGGATCTCGTTCAGGCCACAGGAGAGAGAGACGCGTCCGGAAACGTTCGGTTCAGTGACGTGGGACTGTATCTTAAGGACCACATTGTTCAGCACTTCAAGAAGACCGGCACTGAACTCAACCTAAAATACATTGACCCAAGCTATACAATTCGGAGCATGCCTGCGAGTCCTTACGACTCCGCCTTCTGCTTGATGCTGGGGCACAACGCGGTACACGCGGCAATGGCGGGGAAGACCAATATGGTCGTCGGCAACTGGCAACGTCAGTTCACGCACGTACCCATTGCTATGGCCGTAGCGGCTCGGAGGAAGATAGAGCCCGAGGGAAGGCTCTGGAGTAATGTGCTCTCATGCACAGGTCAGCCTCATCCGATGGAATAGGAAGTGCCGAAAACCGAAATCAAGCTTTCTACCTCAGTATAAGGTAGGTCCTCATGAAAATACTTCGTGCGGCCAGAATGGAACGATGCATTGGGTGCTATTCTTGCTCCCTCGCATGCGCAAGACTGTTACATCAGAGCCTGTCTTGGCACCGCACCGGGATTAGAATCCGCTCTGCCGGCGGTTTGAGCACTGGATTCGAGGCTCAGGTCTGCCTCGGCTGCGACCCCGCTCCCTGTGTGGAAGCTTGTCCCACTGACGCATTCCGCCAGCGAAAGGGTGGAGGAGTGAGGGTGAAAAGGGATTCATGCATTCGCTGCGGCGAGTGCTCTCGGGCGTGTCCAGTGGACGCGGTGTACATGGATTCGGAAACCGGGCTTCCCGTAGTGTGCATCCATTGCGGCCGATGCACGACGTTTTGCCCCCATGAATGCCTGGATATGTTGGAATCTGCGGCTGGAGAAGAAGATGATCAATGAAGAAGCATTCAGGGTTTCTGGTGGTTGACCTGACCGAAGGCAAGAGCGAACCCGTTCTATTCGGCAGTCCTTCGGAATTGGTGGGCGGAAGCGGCTTGGCTGCTGGTCTCTTCGCTTTGTACGGCATCATGGACGCTCCTGCCGATCATCCCGATCAGCCGTTGATATTTGCCATTGGCCCGCTCACCGCCTACTTTCCCCTCATGAGCAAAGTAGTATTGGGTTTCAAGTCCCCATACAACGGGCAATATAGCGAGAGTCATGCAGGTGGACGGCTCGGGTTGGCCATGCGTTTTGCCGGTTATGACGCGTTGGTGATCAAGGGCGTAGCTCGCACGCCTTCATGCCTGATCGTGGGCAGCCGAAGTATGGGAATCCGAGACGTTCATTATTTGTGGGGTCTTGACGTCTTGGCGACGGGCAAACATCTCAGGCGGTTTTCGGGTCGGGACTCAGGCCACCGGAGTATCCTCCGAATTGGGCCGGCCGGAGAACGCGGGGTAGCATTTGCAAGTATCAATGTGGACACGTACCGGCATTTCGGTCGGCTTGGTGGTGGAGCAGTAATGGGGGCCAAGCGGCTCAAGGGAATTATTGTGCTTGGTGACGGAAGTTTGCCCCTTCCCAAAGAAAAAGCCTACCGGGACTTGTTCAAGACGGTGTACCAGGAAGTTACCCAAACAACCGCCATGAAGAAATACCACGATCTGGGAACTCTTGAGAATATGCTGCCTCTCAATGAACTCCATGCCGTTCCGTGGCGAAATCTCCAGGCCACGCATGACGACAATGTCCACGGAATCACCGGCCAACGATTTGCCGATGAATTGCTCCTGCGAAAGACGGCGTGTTCGGGATGCCCTGTGGGATGCATCCACGTGGGACTACTACGGGAGAAGTTCGCGGAACAGAACGAGTTCCAGTATCGTCAGGTCTCGTACGATCATGAACCCGTTTTCGCTGCAGGCTCCATGCTTGGAGTCACCAATGCGGGCGGCGTGCTAACGCTCCTCGAGGCAATGGAACGTCAAGGGCTGGACGTCATGAGCGCCGGCGTCGCCCTTGCATGGGCAACGGAAGCGCTTGAGCGTGGCATCGTTACCGACAAGGAGACGCTGGTTCCTCTTTCCTTCGGAGATGTTGAAAAGTATAGCGAGGCTGTGAGGCATCTGGGGATGCGCACGAACGATTTCTACCATGTTCTTGGTCAAGGCACTTTGGTGGCCGCCGCCCGCTACGGCGGGAGCGACTTCGCATGCGTTCTCGGACAGGAGATGGCGGGATATGCCACAGGTGAAGTGTACTTTGCCTCCCAGGCCTACGGTTTTCGACATTCGCACCTTGATAACGCAGGGTACAGTTACGATCAAAAGGCAGATAGTAAGAAATCCGAAGACGCCGTGGCATTCCTTATCGAAGAGGAGCGGACGCGGGTGCAACTCACCTGTATGGTGTCGTGCCTCTTCGCTCGTAGCGTCTATTCCCAGGAACGTCTGCAGGAGTGTCTCTCGTCTGTGGGACTCTCTCGTCTGGCTGAATCCGTCGTGGCCCGCTCAACGGATGTTCAGGCCAAACGTTGGCAGTTAAAGTACCTGACGGGGTACAACCCCAAGGATGTCTCGATTCCAAAGAGATTCGAAGAAGTCACTACATGGAAAGGCGGGATTGACAAGGTCTTCATGGATTCGGTTGCGGCCAAGTACCAGGACGCAGTCCGTAAATTGGCGGATAAGGGTCAAAAGGCCCAGGGTTTGTGACGAGACCCACATGAGACTGGTCCTAAGACCAAAGCAGGTTGGGATTGCGCAGAAGTTGAGAGGTTCGTGATGGGCAAAGAAGTCGGCAATGGAGAAGAGTCACAAGATATGTGGGGTAGTCGTCGGGGATCGGCCATTGGCGCGCTCAAGCGCGGCTTTCAGGACCACCTGAGATACACACAGGGAAGAATCCCAAACATCGCCACCCTGAACGACTACTACATGGCTCTCGCCTATACTGTAAAAGATCGCTTGCTTCATCGTTGGATTCGAAGTGGAGAGACATACCTGAAAGGCGACCATCGGGCGGTGGCCTATCTTTCCGCGGAATTCCTCATGGGGCCACAGCTTGCCAATAATCTTATCAACCTGGGGATTTATGAAGAGGTACGGGAAGCCTTCGAATCAGCCGGCGGTGATTGGAAAGCCCTCCTGGATCACGAACCAGAACCTGGTTTAGGGAACGGCGGTCTCGGTCGACTCGCAGCGTGCTTTCTGGATTCCCTCGCTACTCTGCAGATTCCCTCCATAGGATATGGGATACGATACGAATTCGGGATCTTCTCCCAGAGCATTCAAGACGGCAAGCAGATCGAGACCACTGACAAGTGGCTGTATTTAGGGAATCCCTGGGAAAGCCATAGACCGGAAATTGCCTTCGACGTAAAACTCGGGGGTCATACCGAACACGTTCAGGACCAGGACGGGCGTCTTGGCGTTCGATGGGTTCCGAATCGAGTGGTGAGAGGAGTGGCGTACGACACTCCTGTGCTGGGTTACAGGGTGAACACCTGTAACACCTTGCGACTGTGGAAGGCCGAGGCAGCAGAGTCTTTCGACTTTCAGGCATTTAATGTGGGAGACTACTACGGTGCTGTTGATGAGAAAGTCTATTCGGAAAACATCACGAAAGTGCTCTATCCGAACGACGAGCCAGCGCAAGGCAAGCAACTACGCCTGGAACAGCAGTATTTCTTCGTGTCGTGCTCATTACAGGACATGCTGCGCATGTGCTCGCTGGAGGATTTACCGCCGACAAGATTTCACGAAGTTTTTTCAGTTCAGCTAAATGACACGCATCCCGCACTGGCCGTACCTGAACTGATGCGCCTCCTGATCGATGAACACGGCATCGAATGGGACGAGGCATGGGAGGTTACGCAGAAGACGTTCGGTTATACCAATCACACGTTGCTTCCCGAAGCTTTGGAGAAATGGCCTTTGCCATTGTTCCGCTCGCTTTTTCCCAGGCATGTGGAAATCATTTTCGAGATCAATCACCGATTTCTGGAGAAGGTTCGAACTCGGTACGCAGGAGACGACGATCGCGCGGCTCGGATGTCTCTGATCGACGAAACCGGAGAAAAATATGTGCGAATGGCGAACATTGCGTGTGTTGGCAGTTTCTCGATAAATGGCGTGGCAGAGTTGCACACTGAGCTACTTAGAGAGCACGTGCTCCGCGACTTTTACGAATTATTTCCGGAAAAGTTCAGCAACAAAACCAACGGCGTCACTCCTCGGCGCTTCATGGTGTTGAGTAACCCCAGACTTGCAGACTTGATCACCGGCAGGATCGGAGACAGCTGGATCACGGACCTGGACCAACTCCGGAAACTTGAGGCTCTTGCAGAGGACAAAGAGTTCAAGACCGAGTGGAGTCGCATCAAGAGGCTCAACAAGACTGATCTGGCGGAAGCGATTCGGAATCGGACAGGCATTATCGTGGACCCGGACTCGCTCTTCGACATCCAGGTGAAACGTTTTCATGAATACAAACGACAACACCTCAACGTGCTCCACATCCTGACCCTTTACAGCCGCATTAAACAGGATCCGGCGGTGGACATTGTACCTCGAACTTTTATTTTTGGCGGGAAAGCCGCTCCGGGGTACTTTATGGCGAAGATGATCATTAGGTTGATCAACGCAGTGGCGGAGATCGTGAATCACGATCCGGACGTACGAGACCGCATCAAGGTGGTGTTCTTCCCCAATTTCAGCGTAAAGAATTCCCGGTTGATCTACCCGGCGGCGGATCTCTCCGAACAGATCTCCACAGCGGGCAAAGAGGCCTCAGGAACCGGGAACATGAAGTTCTCGATGAATGGAGCGCTCACCATTGGCACTTTGGACGGCGCCAATGTCGAGATCAGAGAAGAGGTCGGGCCGGAGAACTTCTTCCTCTTCGGGCTCACGGCCGATGAGGTATACGATCTTAAATCTAGAGATTATCAGGCACGTGCTTTCTACGAAGGGAATGATGAATTGAAAGGCGTCATTGACCTCATCGCATCAGGATATTTTTCTGCAGGGGATTCCGGACTATTCAAGCCACTCGTTGATTCGCTGCTCTATCATGACGAGTACCTGCTATTCGCGGACTATCAATCGTACGTGGACTGCCAGGATCGTGTCAGCCTCACATACGGAGATCAAGACGTCTGGACACGGATGTCGATCCTCAATGCGGCTCGAATGGGCAAATTTTCATCCGATCGCACGATTCGACAATATTGCGAAGAAATCTGGAAAATAAGACCGGTGCCAGTCAGTCTGGAAGAACCTGACGGAGAGGAAACATAAAGGACCACCTCTCTACCATTGCAAAGCGTTATTTCAGGCGCGACATCGCGCAGTTACTTGCCGTCCGAGGTTTTGCAAACCATCTCTGAGGTTCTTTCCACGAGGCCAAACCCAATTAAGGGTCTATTCCTGTCGAGAAGAAAAGATGCCATCTTTGGGCGCAGTTGACGAATACGGACGAGTCGAGGGAGACCCGTGGCCCCTCGGCGCATCCTGGGTTGAATCCCAACGAGCGTTCAACTTTGCCCTGTATTCGCGGCACGCTAGTAGTGTCACTCTGCTCCTTTACGTCGAGCACGATCCTGCTAACCCCGTCCATCTCTATGTTTTTGACCCCATCCTCAACAAGACCGGCTTGATCTGGCATTGCCGAGTACCAGAGGAAGAACTCCGC
>CAVUIT010000004.1:0-148039 GCA_963741625.1 uncultured delta proteobacterium | reverse complement strand
GCCCTGAAGACGAAGATCGGTGAAGTGGCCGGCAAGCTCCACACTGCCAGGAGCCGAAACGACCAGGTGGCCCTCGATCTTCGGCTCTATCTCAGGGAGCAAAACGAGCTGGTGAGGGCGGATCTTCTGACTTTGATGGCCGCGGTGACGGCCAAGAGTGAAGAGAGTATCGACCTGATCATGCCTGGGTACACCCACCTGCAGAGGGCCCAGCCGGTACGTCTCTCGCATCACCTGATGGCCTATTTTGCGATGTTTCAGCGCGACTGGATGCGCTTCACTGATACATTGAACCGAACCGATGAAATGCCCCTGGGATCTGCGGCCCTTTCCGGCACCACCTTCCCCATCGACAGGGAAGCGGTTGCCACCTTGCTGAAATTCTCCCGGATCACTGCCAATTCGATGGATGCTGTATCAGATAGGGATTTTGCGGCGGAATTCCTGTTCGATTCGTCTATGGTGATGATGCACCTGTCCCGGCTTGCCGAAGAGCTGATTCTCTGGTCCTCCTCCGAGTTCGGGTTTTGCTCGCTCCCCGATGTGTTCTGTTCCGGTTCGAGCATCATGCCACAGAAAAAGAACCCTGATGCATGCGAGTTGATACGTGGGAAGGCGGGCCGCGTGTACGGAGATCTTGTGGCCCTCTTGACTACACTGAAGGCCCTCCCGCTGTGCTACAACAAGGATTTGCAGGAAGATAAGGAACCCATATTCGATGCTGTGGATACGGTGAGGGGATCGCTGGGAATTATGGCTGGTTTGGTACCGGGCATTGAGTTCCGTGGCCACACGATGCTGGCAGCTGCGTCAGACCCGTCCATGGCCGCCACGGATTTGGCTGATCGGCTGGTTCGAGAAGGGGTTCCTTTTAGAGAGGCCCATTCCCTGATAGGGGCGATGATTGGAGGAGGCTCGGGCATCGGAACCCGGCGAAACATATTGGAGGCGGCGTGCCCACGCCCGAGGAGATGGTTGAGGCTCGAAATCACGCGGGCGCTACTTCTCGTGCGCGGGTAATGGAACAGATTCAGGCGGCTCGAGCTTTCCTGGAATTTCATGCTCAGGGTATGGGAAAGCGAAAAAACAGAGGAAAGAGGAAGGGTTGAAGCAACCGTGGCGGCGAGTTTCTTGGATTCTCATTGTGTCGTCTTTTCTCACTGGATGCGGATACAAGACGAGCCCGCGTCCTGCCACGGCCACAATACCGGGAGAGGTCGGCCTGGTTGAAGCCCAGGGGTATCCTGACAAGGTGACACTCAAGTGGCACGTCCCTTTATCAAATGCTGACGGGTCTCTCTTAACTGATACTTCAGGGTTCAAAGTCTATCGAACGGCCCAAAAGGTTGGGGAAGAGTGCGAAAACTGTGACGAAAAGAAAAGCATCTACGCGAACGTGGATTTCCAAAATCCGATCAATGCGGTTATCGACAAAGGGGAAGTGTTGTACACGGACAAAGCGGTGACGCCCGGCAATGTTTACTCCTATTCTGTCAGCACGTACAATCTGAAGGGACGGGAAGGGCGTCCGAGCCAGGACCTGACCGTTGTCTTTGACGAGGTTCCAGGTGCTCCGCAAGGCTTGCGAGCCGATGTTGATATTGGCGGGATAAGTCTGGAATGGACGACTCCTGCCCGGGCAGCGGGCGTAGGCGGTTACAGGGTTTATCGTGGTAGCACTGAAAAGGCCGATGAGATGAAGCTCATTGGAGGCACGAAGCGGGACGAAACCTCCTTTGTGGACAAGGATGTAGAAAAGGAAAAGACGTATTACTATATTGTGCGGTCGCTCAAGATGAACCGGGGAGTGTCGCTGGAATCCGAGCCATCGCCGCTGGTCAAGGTATTTGTGCCCTCTGTTCAATGGAAGCCGCCGGACAATGTCCACGTACAGTCTTACCCCAACGGAATACGCATCTGGTGGGACGCTGTGAAAATCCCGAATGAGGAGACTCGTTACAACATTTACAGGTCTGAAGCAGGAAAGATGTTTGAAAAGATCAACCCGGAACCCCTTCGCGATGCTTCGTTTGAAGACAGCAATGTTCGCAAGGGTTTGACTTATCGCTACCAGGTGACGTCATTTCCTGAAGGAAGCCCGCCGGCAGAATCGCGGCGGGCCGGTTCCGAAGATGTGAAATTCAGTCCGTAATCGGGAATCTAGATGCACCATTTTCATTACGTAAATGACGAACTTTACTGTGAAAACGTCTCCATAAGCCGAATCTGCCGGGAATTGGGAACGCCGATCTTTGTGTACAGCCGACAGACTCTTGAAAGACATTTCAATATCTTTCAAGAGCCCTTCAAGTCGGCAGATCACTTGATTTGCTATTCCATGAAGGCGTGTTCCAACCTGGCGGTTCTCAGGATATTCGGGAATCTGGGCGCAGGTGTTGACATTGTTTCGGGAGGCGAACTCTATCGGGCCTTGAGAGCCGGGATAGATCCGTCCAGGGTCGTCTATTCCGGCGTAGGGAAGAAAGCCTCTGAAATGGATGAGGCCATGACCTCAGACATTCTTATGTTCAACATTGAGTCGGAAGCGGAGTTGGACCTCCTGGATAAACGGGCTCAGGCCCTTGGAAAGCGTGCCCGCATAGCCCTGCGCGTCAACCCGGATGTAGACCCGCTCACTCATCCGTATATCTCGACCGGCCTAAAAAAGAGCAAATTTGGGATTGATGTAGAGAAATCTGTCGGGCTCTACCGCAAAGCCCTGGACATGAACGGAATCGAGCCCGTAGGTGTCGATTGTCATATCGGCAGCCAATTGACGGAACTGTCTCCGTTCTTGGAGGCTGTGGACCGAATCAAGGAGCTGATTGGAATTCTTCGCTCCAATGGCGTTGAGGTCCGGTACCTCGATATAGGTGGCGGGCTCGGTATTCCTTACGACGAAGAGGAGCCGCCGGTACCGGCAGCCTATGGAGAGGCCATTCTTCAACGTCTGTCGGACATGAACGTAAAGCTAATCCTGGAGCCCGGACGGCTACTGGTGGGCAACGCGGGTATTATGGTGACGAGAGTCCTCTATCTGAAAGAAGGTCTGACGAAGAATTTCGTGATCGTGGACGCAGCTATGAACGATTTGATCCGTCCGAGCCTTTACAAGGCGTACCATTCGGTCCAGAAAGTTGCCAGGAAGCGGACCGCGGCGGCTCCGCAGGACAGGATTATTGCCGATCTTGTGGGCCCCATCTGCGAGTCTGGCGATTTCTTGGCGCAGTCCAGAAACATGGAGGCCGTCGAGTCGGGAGAATTGCTGGCGTTGATGAGTGCGGGCGCCTACGGTTTTTCCATGTCGTCAAACTACAATTCGCGACCCAGAGCCGCAGAGGTCCTTGTTGACGGCGACAAATATTTCGTGATCCGAGACCGGGAAAGTTACGAAGATCTGATTCGTGGGGAGAGGATTCCCCCGGAATACTCCCAATCGAGCTAAAGGAGCAGAGGATGTTTTCAGGAACGTTTACCGCCATGGTGACACCGTTCAAAGATGGCCGAGTGGATGAAGCGGCCTTCAAGAAACTGATCCGCTTCGGTATTGACGGAGGGGTCACCGGCTTCCTCCCGTGCGGCACAACCGGTGAATCCCCTGCTCTGAGCCATGAAGAGCACAACCGCGTTATCGAGCTTACGGTCAAAGAAGTCGCCGGCCAGGTCAAAGTCCTTGCAGGGACGGGCTCTAACAGCACGGAAGAGGCGATCGCTCTTACGCGCCATGCCAAGGCCGTGGGGGCCGATGCGGCCCTGATGGTTTCGCCGTATTATAACAAGCCGACTCAAGAAGGCCTTTATCTACATTTTAAGGCCGTTGCCGAGGCCGTTGATATTCCGATACTCGTATATAACATTCAGGGGCGAACCGCAGTCAATATAGAGAACCAGACCATGGAGCGTCTTGCCGGAATCCCTAACATCGTCGGGGTCAAGGAGGCCTCCGGTTCGATTTTGCAGATGAGCGAGGTGATTCGGCGCTGCGGCTCGGAGTTCGACGTTCTGTCAGGCGACGACCAGATGACGTTTCCCCTTATGGCGCTGGGCGGAAAGGGTGTTATCTCTGTCGTCACCAATATTGCGCCCGAAAAGATGTCCTCGCTGGTGAACACTATGTTGGCAGGTGAAATTGACAAGGCTCGGGCTATGCACTTTGAGCTATTCGAACTCTGTCAGGCGATGTTCCTCGAGACCAATCCGATTCCTGTCAAAGCCGCGCTTGGTCTCATGGGGAAGATTGAACCCGAGTTCCGCCTTCCCCTTTGCCCACCGTCCCAGACTAATCTGGGGAAATTGAAAACTGTGCTGGAGAAGTACGGAATCCTTTAGAACGGAGTTAAGAATGAGAATTGCTGTGAGTGGAGCTGCCGGCAGAATGGGCAAAAGGATTTTGGCCCTGGGTCATGATCATCCAGATATTGAAATCTCAGGAGCGCTGGAAGGGCCCGCTAATCCGGCGTTAGGCAGTGATGCGGGTGAAAACGCAGGAATCGGACGTTTAGGGATCCCCATCACGGCTGACGTGGAGGGAGTGCTAAAGGAATGTGACGTTCTGATTGATTTTTCCGCTCCCGCGGCCTCTGTTGAGCACGTCAAGGCGGCAGCGGCAGCGGGAAAGGCCATAGTGGTAGGCACTACCGGCTTTTCAGAGGATCAAAGACGGGACCTGGCGCAAGCGGGAAATCGCACGCGATGTCTGGTTGCCCCTAACATGAGCATGGGGGTCAATCTTCTGTTCAGCCTCGCGGAGAAAGTGGCCCGTGCTCTGGGCCATGAATACGATGTGGAAATCATAGAGGCGCATCACAGAATGAAGAAGGACGCACCAAGCGGTACTGCGGACAAGCTGGCTCAGATCATTGCAAGTGCCCTCGGAAGAGACCTGAAGGATGCAGGCACTTACGGCAGACATGGGCTGGTAGGGGAACGAAAGCCTGACGAGATAGGCGTGATGGCCGTCCGAGGCGGGGACATCGTCGGGGAGCACACTGTGATGTTTATTACGAACGGCGAGCGTATTGAGCTTACGCACAGAGCACACAGCCGGGACGCATTTGCTAAAGGAGCGATTCAGGCGGCCCTTTGGTTAGTCCCTCGCCCCAACGGGCTCTATGACATGCAAGATGTATTGGGCCTAAAGGCAAAGTAATGAAGTTAGTAAGATTTGCAAGTGAGAATCAGGTTTTTCGCGGCCGCGCCGAGGGGAGTTCGCTTTTCCCGGTTGAGGGAGAGGCATTTTCGAAGGAGTTCTCCTTGGACCAGGTTCGATTGCTGCCTCCTTCGCTTCCCACGAAGATCGTGGCCATAGGGCTGAACTATCGCGATCACGCCGAGGAGTTGAAATTGCAGCTTCCGGAAGAGCCGCTTCTGTTCATGAAACCGCCGTCCAGCGTGATCGGTCCGGGCGATGCGATTGTCTTGCCGCCCCAAAGCACCCGAGTCGACTTTGAGGCCGAATTGGCAATAGTCATCGGAAAGGCCGCTAAACAAGTGTCTCGAAAAGCCGCACGGGAGTATATTCTGGGCTACACCTGTCTCAACGATGTTACCGCGCGCGATTTGCAAACCAAGGATGGGCAGTGGACCAGAGCCAAAAGCTTCGACACCTTCTGCCCTGTAGGGCCCTGGATCGAAACGGATGTCGATCCCTCCGATCTTCAGATCGAACTCTATCTGAACGGCGAACGTAAACAGGGGTCACGAACCTCCAACCTCATTTTCGATCCCTTTCGCCTAGTGGAGTTCATTACAAGTGTCATGACCCTCCTGCCCGGTGATTTGATCGCGACCGGGACCACGTCGGGAATCGGCCCGATGAAAGCAGGCGACACTGTGGAGGTTCGCATTGAAGGGATAGGTTCCCTCAAAAACGTTGTGGTCAGCGCTGGATCATGAGCCCCTCTGCGTACATTGGCTTTGGTTCCAACCTCGGCGATCGCGAGTCCAAATTCAAGGAGGCCTTACGTGCGCTCGGCAGTCTCCCAGTTACGATCGTCAAGGCCCACTCCAGGCTTTACGAAACCGAGCCGGTGGGGCTTTCCGACCACGGCTTCAAGTTTCTTAACGCTGCTGTCGCCCTGGAAACAGACCTTTCTCCGGTCGAACTGATGAAGATGATACGTGACATTGAACTCGATCTCGGGAAGTCGCCTTCACATCGGAGTGATATGTCGCGAGTCATCGATCTGGATCTGCTTTTGTACGGGGACCGACATATTTCCGGGGACGGATTGGAAATTCCACATCCCAGAATGCACCATAGAGCGTTCGTGCTAGTGCCGTTGGCCGAGATCGCCCCCCATGTCGTGCACCCGGTTCTGGGGTGCACCATCGACAGGCTGTTGGACATCCTCCCGGCGGAAGAGCGAGCCGGGTGTATCCTCTGGACATCTTGACCGACTGCGGGAACTGACATGTTCTTCGTAAGACTCATTCTTGTAGGGCTCCTGATCTCCGTGGCGATCAAGATATTGTCTTTGGTGGGCCGCTATCTGCACTCTCAGTTCTCAAAACGTCAAGTCAAGGCAGAGGAGAATTCAACCGGGCTTAACGAAATGGTCCGCGATCCGGTGTGCGGGCTTTACATCCCGAGCGATGGCGCCGTCGCACTGATCAACAACGGCCGGATCGTTCACTTCTGTTCCGAAAAGTGCCGGCAAAAGTTTCTCAATAATCAGGGATGACTGTCAGATGGCTACCTCTCTGGACGGTGCAAAAATACTTATAGCTGACGATCACGAGATCCTGAACAATTTGCTGAAGGACCACTTCGAGGAGAACGGCTTTGAGGTAGTGCAGGCTTTTGACGGCATTGAATGCAAGAGCGTCTTTCTCCAACATAAACCCGACGTGGCCTTCATTGACGTGCAGATGCCGAAAATAGGCGGGATCGAGGTTCTTCGATTTATCAAAGAAAAGGCGCCTCGCACGATTGTGGTGATGATGACCGGCGCGGGCAGTGAAGAGATTGCCGTGAAAGCCATGAAAATGGGAGCGGACGACTATTTGAACAAGCCGTTTTCCATGACGGAAGTAGTTGAACTGACTACTAAACTTCTCGAGAGCCGCCATGCCGGTGAAGAGAACGTTAAACTGAGGAACAAGATCCGTCGAAGCGAAAAATACCTTGCGCATCTCACCACCATCATCAACGAAGCACTTATAACAACCGACTCTGCGGGTCGGATCCAGTTCGTCAACCGCGCGGCGTCTAATCTATGGGGATATTCGTCCGAGGAATTGCAGGACAAGGACATACATTTTCTGATCCGGGGAGAGGGCAATACACTTCTGTACAGAGATCTCGTGAGAGATACCATCCACGAAGGGAAAATAGAGGGAGAGTTTCATTTCAGAAGAAAGGACAAGGGGACTTTCCCTGGCTATCTGTCTACCTCAGTAATAAAGGAGAACGGACGCGTCACCGGCATAGTGATTGTCGTTGCGGACCTGACGCGGCTCTATGAGGTGGAGAGACGGCTCAAGCAAACGGAGAAACTGGCCTCGTTGGGCAAAGTAGTGGAAGGGATCGCTCATGAGGTGAGGAATAGCCTGACTTCCTTGGGAGGGTTTGCCCTTCGTCTGAAAAAGATCACTTCGGACGATCTTGCTTGCACCCAGTACACCAACGTCATACTGGACAACGTATCCCGCCTCGAGAAGATGGTCAAAGATATTGAAGATTACGTTCGCTTCTCGAAGTTCTACACGTATCACTTTGACAAGATCGATCTTGTACCGATAATCGAACGCGCGCGCGACAAGGCTGTTCAAAGCCTTTCCTTACAATCTACGCAGGCCGTGTCATTTATTTTGAAGGCCGACGACAATCTTCCGCCAACTTACGCAGACTCCGCGGCCCTGGAAGAGGTTTTCTTTAATCTTATTCTCAATGCCTATGAGGCCATGCCGCGTGGGGGCAGGCTGAAAGTGACTCTCAAGAAGCTGCCGTCAGCCGTGTCGGTATCCATCGCTGACACGGGTGTCGGCATTCGCAGCGAGGACCTCGCTGAGATATTCAACCCCTTTGTCACCTCCAAGACTACCGGGGCGGGAATGGGATTGTGCAAAGCCTATCTTCTTGTAGAAGAGCATCGGGGAATCGTGAACGTGACTTCCGTCCCGAACAAGGGGACCACTTTCGAAGTGCTGTTGCCGGTGGAGAGACTTATGACGGGATTGGTGCCCTGGGAAGCCGCATCGCGCGGTGGTCCTCTCAAATAGGGTTCGCGTCGGATGGCCGGCTCGAAAGAGGCGTTACGACGAAAGCTCATTCTCAAGGCATACGCCCATACGAGACGAAAACTATATCGGAGAAAGACATGCGACTCCGGATCTTATTTCTCTTGGCCGTTTCTTTCAGTTTTGTGGTCGGTGGGTTGCCTAGCATGGCGGAGGCGGATATATTTGTTCGAACCCATCAGGATGGCCACAAGGAGTTTACCAATAGGCCCTCAGGTCCGGGCTGGATATTCCACATGAACGAGTCGGGTTACGAGCCGATGGTCCAGTTTTCGAAAGAGGGAAAACCGAAAAGTATCGACGAAATCATCACGGAGATTGCCAAGGAATTCGCAATCGACGCGAGTCTTGTCAAAGCCATTATTACCGCGGAATCAAATTGCAACCCGTTGGCCCAATCGCCCAAAGGTGCCCAGGGTTTGATGCAACTTATGCCCGCGACGGCGAAGGGCCTGAAAGTGGACAAGCCGTTCGATCCCAGGGAAAACATTATCGGCGGAGTGAAATACATAAAGGGCCTTATGGCATCTTACGGGGATCTTAGGTTGGCGCTGGCAGCTTATAACGCAGGACCAGGGGCCGTTCAGAAATATTCGGGAATCCCCCCGTACCGTGAGACCATCAACTATGTGGAAAAAGTGATCCGTCACTACAACAAGTTCAGGCGGGATCCCACTCTTCGAGTGGCGGGCGGCTGACATGCACGGGGGCCAATGAAAAAGCACCTTCCAAATTTTCTCACATTAGGCAGACTCGTCCTAGTGCCGCCGATTGTCATTCTCCTCTTCTTTCCGGGGAGATATCCTTCCGCAGTGGCTGGGATCATCTTCTTGGTGGCGTCGCTTACCGACTACTTTGACGGGTTTATCGCGCGGCGATTCTCGCTGGAGTCCTCCTTCGGCCGGTTCCTGGATCCCATAGCCGACAAGATCCTGGTAACATCGGCTCTCATCATGCTTATAGCGCTGGGCCGGGTGCAAGCCTGGATCGTCATGCTCATTATCACCCGCGAAGTGGCTGTGAGCGCCTTGAGGGCCATTACAAAGAGTTGGGATACGACTCTGACACCCAGCCGTGTGGGCAAGCTGAAAGCTCTTTTTCAATTTGCTGCGTGCGTTCCTCTGATTATTCATTACGAGTACAATCTAATTATTCCCATCAATTTTCACATGGTCGGGACCGTCCTGCTCTACATGGCTCTTGTTCTCACCCTATGGTCAGGGGTAGATTACTTTCTACGATTCTACAAAGAATACGACGTTCGTGAGGACGGGGGAGGGTTTTGACTCAGGCTGTTGATGTTGGCTTTAGGTATATCCATTGTCAAAATCCTAGTCCGATTTGCCGGAATGACACTGGCCTGACCCCCCAAAACTGATCCAGGTTCTAAGTTAGCACACGGCAAGACTTGCGCTAAACAGGGGAGGTCACGGTTCGCCAAAGCCGTAAGAAATCCTTTGCCTCACACTTATGGTAGGCAGGAGGAGCACCGGAAAGCATTTGCAAATCTAGTTACGGCATCGTTCGTCTGTAAAGGAATCGACGATGCATCACCAAACGCATAACAACTGCTTGCAGTCGGCCAGCTGCTCCGGCGACTGAGGCAGACGTTAGCGGCGTGAAATCATAGGGTTTAGGGTGTCATTATAAGAGGAAATGGAAGCCGCGTAAGGATTTGAGGGTCGGAATGTCGTATGCTTCCAGATGAAGACACGGGACTGAAATAGCTCGGAAAAAGGAACGCCGTAGCACAACGGTCCAGCTGATGCAGTAAGCCAGGTCGCTGAGCTCTACGTTAGCTGGTCGATCGAGATGGGGAATGAGTCGAGCCGCATTCGTGAGAGTGAAGCCGGACAAGGTGAAGCGCCTGCAGAGCCGGCTGTACGAGCTGATGAGTCGTCGCCACGAGATACGCGAGACATTCTTGCACGCGAGTTACAGGAACACGGGAATTGATTACAAGGTTATTCCGGATAAAATCGGCGGATCGGGTTAACGATAGCGATGTTCAAGTTGGGCTGCGAGCACTGCTCCTCGAAGGCGTTTGCTCGCAGGTCATGGATACCCTCACTAGCGGGGCGTTTCTGGTTGCCTTTGCCCTCTTGATGGGCGCTTCGAACACGGTGGTCGGACTGCTGGCAGCCGTCTCCCCGCTCACGCAGCTGCTTCAGATCCCGGCGATTTACCTTGTCGTCCGGACCCCGTCGCGCAAGGCACTCGTCGTGCTCAACTCGTTCTTGAGCCGGGTTTCATGGCTGGTCATCGCAATAATCCCGTGGCTTGTGCCGAGCGAGCAAAGAGTGACCGTCCTGCTTATATGCCTTTTCCTTTATTTTGGGCTGGGGACCATTTCCGCGTGTGGGTTCAACCCTTGGATACGTGACTTTGTCCCGGAAAAGATCATGGGGCGGTTCTTCGGCAAGCGCATGGCCATTGGTACTGCCGCGGGCGCTGTCCTGGCCTTACTGGCCGGTGTGGGCCTGGAGATGGGAAAGTGGTATGTGCCCAGCCAATTTGTTCCTTATAGCGTATTATTCCTGCTCGGTGGGATTGTCGGTCTCGGGGGAGTGTACTTCCTGTCGCAGGTTCCCGAGCCCAGAGTGACTGCGCACAGGCCCCAAGGCATGTTTGAGGCATTGGGCCAGCCGTTTCGTGACCTCAACTTCCGTCGACTTCTCATATTCCTCGGCACCTTATTCTTTGCAGTCAACCTGTCCGGTCCATTCTACGCCGTGTACATGATCAAACGCCTCGAGTTGTCGATGGCGTTAGTGATCGGTCTCCAGGTTCTCAGCCAGATCATGAGCGTAATGTCCTTCCGCATCTGGGGAAGGGCTGCCGACAATTTCAGCAATAAGTCGGTGCTCATTGTGTCCGGCTACATGTACATCGTCAGCGTTCTGCTTTGGCCGTTTCTGCTACTCTCTGAAAGCTACTTTTTTATGATCCCGTTACTCGTGGTAGTTCACGTGCTCACCGGCATCTCCGCTGCCGGCGTCAATCTCTGCACAGCGAACATTGCCCTCAAGGCAGCTCCGCATGGCAAGGCTACGGGATTCTTGGCGGTGAACACAATCGTGCATGGCGTTGTAGGGGCCGCTGCACCGATTCTTGGGGGAATCGTTGCCGATAGGTTGACTGGACAGCAATTATTGCTCATGCCGCACTGGTTGTCGACGGACACGGGCTCTTTTTTTGCTCTCCTCGCCTCCAGCCTGTTCGGGCTCCACGTCCTTTTTTTCCTCACGGCGATTATCGGGTTGTACGCAATGCACCGCCTACGGTGGTACGTGATGAGGGTGAGGTCGAAGGGCAGGTTGTAGTTGCATATCTCGCGGCCGGGGCGAGAAAAGCTGTACAGCGTATGACCTGACCCCCAAGAACTAGTCCAGGTCATGAGTTAGTGTGGGTTATCTTCTGAGGTACGCGGCGCCGTCGAACGTCACCTCTCCCTTCTTGATCAACCTCTTGAGATGCTTCCCCATTATAGCTCGCTCACCAAAATCGAAGAACTCCTGCGGCTCACGCTTCTTCTTGTACACAATGCGTGCCTCGATGATGTCCGCCATGGTTCTAGGCTGGCTCAGCAGATCCAGGAGCCGTTGATCCCGATGGTGAATCACGCTGGCGTAAGTGTCCCACAATTCTCCAGGATCGCTGAGAAATACGCCTTCGCCATGTGACGCAAACCACGTCCGCGCGGGGACGGCCCTGAGTTTCTCCATGGAGGCAAGCACCTCGTCTATGTCTGAATTCGTGTCGCCGTACCATGGGCCGAAGAATGTGAGATCATAGTCGCCCAAGAACAGGATCTCAGCTTCCCGGAACAACAGGGCCATGTGGCCGGGAGTGTGACCGGGAGTATGGACAATCTCGACGGTTACACCGCCCAGGTCGATCACCTCATCGGTCCCGATCACGCGGTGCGGAGCCCTGGATTTGAAGTGAAACACCTCATGCATTGTTTTCGTCCACGGCTCTCGTTCGCGGTCTTTCATGCCGTATGCGTCGAGGAAATTTTCGAGGCTGCGGAGGGGTTCCGAGTCCGCGGCGGACATCCACAGCGGCCTGTCGTCAAACAGGTCCAGATGCATGAGATGATCCTCGTGCCAATGAGACAACAACACCGCATCAACACCGGATATATCGCGAATCTGGGCAAGGCGGTCCCTGTTGGACGCGGGATCGATGAGGACTCTCACGTCCCCTTCTACGTACAGGGAGTTGCAGTTGGGATAATTTCCTGAATTGTCACCGGGAATGAAGACGATAGGACCGAATTTTTGCTCCATGACCTCCACCTGGAATGACGCCGAGGGTGCGGCATTCATCGCTTGCCGCGACCCTCGCCGCAATCGTTGATATTAACCGGAATTATGGGGCGGTTTTGCCATTTCGAGGGTCTTCGCGCCTTTGCGTTCCACGGGCGGAGCCCCTCTTAGCCGGTTTTCCTGAAAAACCCCCTCAAGCGCAAACACGCGGGCGGCGGGTCGCCCAAGGGCGGGCCTGTTCAAGCTGGGCCGCAAGGCGGAAAAGAGTTGCTTCATCGCCGAACCGGCCTACAAAGTGAGAGCCTATCGGTAGCCCGTCCTTGTTCCAGAAAAGCGGCACGGACATCGCTGGCTGCCCGGTGGCATTGAACACCGCGGTGTACGGGGCGAAAGTGACTACCCGTTCCCATGCTCTCATGGGGTTATCCTTCGGAGCGTCAAATGTGCCAAGGGGTACGGGCGGCTCCGCAAGGACTGGCGTCAGCAGGACGTCATAGTCTGCAAAAAACCTGCCCACTTCTCTGGTAAGCCTTTGGAGGGTCGTCACAGCACGAAGGTACCGGGACGCGCTGATCTCACGGCCCTGTTGGTAAATGGCAAAGGTAAGAGGCTCGAACATCTGCGCACTGGGAGTAATGTTTGCTATGGTGGCTATGGTGTCGATGGTGGCCGCGCATCCTGCCGCCCACACAGCTATGAAAGCGCCGGTTTCTTCTGCAGGATCGCGAGTTATGGAGGGAGCAACTTCCTCCACCACGTGGCCCAGGCTCTCACAAAGGGCCGCGGCCTCCTTTAGCGCAGTCACACAGTCTTCATGTGGCTTAAGGCCGAAGGGGAAATCCGCGGAAAGAGCAATCCTGAGCCGGCCGGGGTCCGCGCGGACTTCTTCGAGAAACGGGCGCCGGGGCGGTGGCGCCCAGTACGGATCGCCGATATCAGGGCCGGTGGTGGCGTCCAGAAGGGCTGCGCTGTCTCTTACCGAGCGGGTGACAGCGTGCTCGCAGACGAGGCCGGATAATAAGTCCCCAAAATCCGGGCCCAACGGATTGCGCGCTCGTGTAGGTTTGAGGCCGAAAACCCCGCAGCAGGAAGCCGGAATCCGGATCGACCCTCCACCGTCGCTGGCATGGGCCATGGGAACCATACCCGAAGCCACAGCCGCCGCTGAACCGCCCGACGACCCACCGGTGGTCCTCCCTGTATCCCACGGATTCCTGGTTGGGCCAAAGACAGCCGGCTCGGTGGTGGGGACAAGGCCCAGCTCGGGCGTGTTGGTCTTCCCAAGTGTAATCAACCCGGCCTTTTTGTGCCTCAGGATCAGTTCACTGTCATGGTCGGGCACGAAACTGCATAACAGAGCCGTTCCCAGGGCCATCCTCACGCCCGCGCAAGAGGCTATTATATCCTTCAGCAAAAATGGGACCCCGGCAAACGGCCCTTCGAGGATCGGGCCGGCGGCTCTTTCTCGCGCCTGGTCGTACATGGGTGTGATTACAGCGTTGAGGCTTGGGTTCAGCCGCTCGATTCTTTCAATAGCCGCCTCCACCAGCTCCGTTGGCGTGATCTCCTTGTTTCGGACCAACTCGGCCTGTGCTGTTGCGTCTAGAAAGGCTATCTCATCTACGTTGGCCATGGTTTATCTCCTTGCTTTTGGTTGATTCTCTTTCTCATTCATTTAGTGAACCAGTTGACTGCATGAAGCATTTCTTGACAAGTCTCGTTGAAGGTTACCAGTGCCACGGCGGAAAAATACAGGAGCTTTTCAGAGATTCTTGCGGGAGCGACAGTTTTCGGTTTTGAGCTGGCGACCGATATCAGCCCCGCTGATTTCAATTCAGCCTGTATGCCCGCATGCTGTTCTTTCACTGATTTGTCAAACTCGAGACGCTCGATGCCTTCGAGGTCTGAGGGTATTTTCGTGTTCTTCTGGAACAAAAGGCACACTCCGGAGCGAGTAAGTTTGCAACGGAACCAGCCCAGTTCAAACAGAACGTTGGGGCGGGCTTGGTCATAATCCTCCTCCGCTTTCTGCACAGTATCGTCTGCCGTCATCAAGGCGAAGGTATAGTTTACCGTGTCGGCAACATCTTCAAATTTCCTAATTAGCGTTCTGCTCTTACCTGCATAATCCTCTAGCATGACGGCATCTAGATTCCAGCTGTTCTTTAGCATTTTTTGTAATTCGAGGGCGTTTGCCTGTCATGGCCGAAAATTATGAACACGTTTCGCGTGTTGGCCTGTATGGTACGTGCAGCCGGCGATCCTGGTATAGTCTGTTCTTCCCAGTATTCCTGCACCTCCTCGATCAGCGACTGAAGCACAGACTGGTAAAGTGGCTCATGAGCTGCCTCTGTCATGATTTCGAGGTGGATGTTTAGGAAACAGTTTAGCTGTAGAGACTCCTCGCCGAAAATGTGAGTGATCGCAATCATGGTGTCTCTATGCCATTTCTTAAAAGCAGGAGAATCGAGGGGCTGATTCTGCAGTTCGGAAAGACCCGCAAGGGCTTTCTGAAGCCTTTCAATCGCTTTCGCTTTTTCTGGTCTTTTCATTTCTTGCTGTCCCCATCGAACAATGTTTTACAGCCTCTGAAATATGGACTGAGAGGGGAGGGGGCTCACGCCGATTAGGGAAAAGACAATTCCCAGGACTACGAACCCCGAAATATTTACTGACGATTTACTGACGCCATTTTCGGGGGTGGATCCGAATGATTTCGCAGTGTTACTGGCGGAGGGAGAGGGATTCGAACCCCCTCCCTTGACAAATAATAGTGTGATTCCAGCTAATTGGAAAGTCATTTTTTCTCTGCATACAAGTTGCATACAGGTCTCTAACAGAAGGCTGGATTGCGAATTTCTTAATGGTACGAATCAAATTACGCCGAACTGCATCTGTAGGACCAAGATGTGGCCGAACGGACCGTACAACATGACTATACATCAAATCATAGGCGGGGTGGTGCTTGTGGCGACCCTCATAAGTATCGGGGTCGTGGTCACTGTGATCGTTTCTGCTCTCAGATCCCTGGGCCGAAAGAGCGGCCCTGAATTTCCGGGCTCACAAAGATGAGCCCCTCCAGTGGATTGTCCCCGAACAAGGCGGTTTGGCATCTGCTCAATGCTACTGGGATTGTATGAGTGGTTTTCACTGGGACGAGGACTGGAAAGAACGTTGTGCTCCAGCTTGTGACCTGGCTGAAAAGCACGGGGAAGCCTGATCGCCCCGCCTTAATTGGTGATAAAATATAAGAACTAGCCGGGCCTGCGTCCGATACGTCCGGATGCGCCCAGTGATGCGCCCGAAGAATTATTCAGGAAAAGTTTCTTTGATAGGAAGCCGACTGACGGTCGCTCTACGGAGGACTTGCCGCATCGGATTCGTGTCCAGGTGAGCATAGCGTTGCGCCGTTTTTATGTCCGTGTGGCCGAGGAATCTAGCAATCAGGTAGATCGAGACTCCTCTGTTTGCAGCCTGACTCGCGAGGCTGTGTCCTGTCCATGCGTAGAAGTGTGTCCAGGAAAAAGACTGTCAAAATCGTGCTACCCGGCTCCAGCCTTGACTTCTCATGAAGTATAAAAGGTTGGCGTCCTCAAATAATACCGAAATGGAGGAACCTGAAAGTCATGGAAGAACAACTTGGGAGTCATGGAAGAACTAATTAGCTAACCCTGCCACGCCTGACAGGTAAAATGGAGTGATATTGAGCCCTTGATTATTCTTCCCTAGCGGAACGCCCGAGAGCTTTTTCGAGCTCGTGGTATTCCCTTTGGTTTTATGGATGTGGTAAAGTAACTATAATTGCCCTGCTAGGGGGATTGACATGGCCAAGCGAACCATTAGCGGAAAGTCAATTGCAGCTGATGTGGTTGAGGGTATGGGCGACACCTTCTTGATGGAAAGATATAACCTGACCCCAAACCAATTGGAACTGGTCTTGAGAAAGCTGCTCGATGCCAACCTGATCACTGACATGCAGCTTTACGAGCGAACAACCTTGTCAGATAGCATTATAACAAAGGCTTTTGTCGAAAAGAAATGGCTAGCTGAGAGCCCGTATCTTGCAGGTCTCCCTGGTTTGCGGGAAAGAGGACTTAGTGTTCCGGCCCTCGCTCTTCCCCTCTCCGCCAACACAACAGGACAGCCCCCAAAACACCCACAACCGCGAAGTGAGCCGAAAGCCTGTCTTGCTCCCCGTTTCCGGAACAGGGGCTGACTGGGAACCCGAAAGCGGCTCAGAATTGATCTTAGACCCCTTCAAATCGAAATTGGCCGGGTCAGCGGGGAAAGGGAGGCCCTCCGAGGCTAAGGGACCCCCTGGGGGAGGGTAATCAAACCTGGAAATATATATATAGCCATTGGAGCCCCTAAGCCTCCACTTATGATATCGACCAAATTTCAGCCTGCGATTTTGGGATGCTCGGGATGGTCGACAGGGTAGAGGAAGATGCCAGGGATACCAGGGGGAGGTGGATTGCGGCTTCCGGCCTCAGCCTGAGTGCTACCGTTTGCGCCGCTGTAATGCAATGAGTGACTGGGAAAGGTGTTGCAGATGGGCGAGACTCATCCGGTCGGCCTCTTCCATGATAACGGACATAAGCTCATCCTTCCCCGTCTGCGCCAACTTATCGCGAACCTTTTTTCTCCAGTCGCGCAAGCGCTCGTCTTCCTTCGTTGGGTTGGGAGCCGTTAAGCCCTTTGGGCTGGGGCCGGACGGTGGACCGGGAATGTAAAGCTGGTCATCTGAACAGAAATCATCCTGCCAGCGTTGGACGGAAAACGCAATCTTGGCAAGCTCGGGTTGTTGCATCCCCCTCAGCATTTTTTCCACCAAAGTTTGGATCTTCGATTTCATTCGATCGAGAGATTTCGATCTCTCCATGGCGGCGAGTTCCTGGTCTTTCTTTTCCATATTGTCCCTCTTGACAATGCGCTTCTGAGTTGGGGGCTGGAGACAACAACCGGCGGCCAGAACTGACAACCCCCGAAAGATTTGCATACACTTTGCATACACGATTTTCGGGGGTCGGTCTTAATGATTACAATATGTTATTGGCGGAGGGAGAGGGATTCGAACCCCCGGACCTTTCGGTCAACGGTTTTCAAGACCGCCGCCTTAAACCGCTCGGCCATCCCTCCGTAATTGAATGCTAGCCCAGCCAAAGTTGTCCTGTCAAGGAGCACTTTTGAGACCCGGCCCATTAGGTGACCAAGTGGCCTTGCGTAGCGTTACTGGAACCATCGTTCAAATGAGTAACATAGGGTCGAAGCGGTACGAGAAGCCGCTAACCCGTCATTCCCGCGAAGGCGGGAATCCAGTCGTTCTCGCTGCAACTTTTCTGGATTCCCGCCTTCGCGGGAATGACGGACTTTCCGCGTCTCAGAGTTTGGTCAAAGAGAGGTTACAGTCAGCAATCCGTCTGACTGCCTGTCTCGTCGCTCTGGTATTGTTCACTCAACGCCGAGATAGACCTAGTTTCCGTATCAAGTCTGACAGGGAGACCGTGCGGGATGGTCAAGTTCGGAAGGGCATGACCATGTGGAAATCGAGAGAGGATTGGAATCGGGCAGTCGCCGATGAGATCCAGTAAAATGCGTTCGGCTTCCGGCAACAGGTCTTCGCCGTCTTGGCCAAGAAAATAACCCAATATCACACCCTTAATTCCATCAAAGACACCCGCCAGCTTCAACTGGGTCAACATTCTGTCGATCCGATAAGGGGGCTCGTGAACATCTTCCAAGAAGAGTATCGTGTCTTTGAATTCCGGACAGTGAGGCGTGCCGAGCAGCGAGGTCACAAGTGACAGGCAGCCACCCACAAGCCTTCCTGAGGCTTTGCCGGACCTGACAATCCGAACAGACTCATCGAACGAAGAGAAAGGGTCTCGTGTTGCCGGCGGCTCGGTCAGCGCCTGCATCATGGACACTTCGGATACACGATCCAGCCCTTCGCCTATCTGGCCGGCTATCATCGGACCTGAAAAAGTAACCAGGCCGCAAAGGGCATAAAGTGAGAGCTGCAGGGCAGTGACATCACTCATGCCCAGAAGGATTTTCGGATCGTCTAAAATTGCGTCATGGTCTATGGAATCGAGTAAGCGCATAACTCCATAGCCACCTCTGGCGAAAATGATTGCTCTGATCTCAGGATCTCTCAACATGGAGTTCAGGTCTTGGCATCTCTGGCTGTCTTCTCCTGCCAGGTATGCATTGCGTTCGCGAAGATGACACCCTTCCCGAACACTGAATCCTTTTTCCCGAATGAGCCTTATGCCTTGGCTCAAGAGTTCCGGAATAGGGGGGCCGGATGCCGCTACAACTCCCACAAGGTCACCGGCTTTTATGGGCGGTGGAATCAATATACGACGTGGATCGGCAGTCTTGTGCAGCGTTTTCATGTCACGTAGGAGAGTTCCTGACAAAGATTCTCCTTTGAGAGCTGTTGGAGAAGGCTCTTACCAGTGTGCGGTGGAAAGGTCAATCATGCAGGTCATGATTATGTGCGGCCAAATTTGCGGTTGCCTCTCTGTGCTCCCCGATGCTAGAATTCAACCAGGAGGGGCAATGTCAACCATCCTTCACGTGGAAGATGAGAGTTCGGTCCGTTTTCTCTACAAGGAAGTGTTCGAGGAACTCGGATACGAAGTGCTTCAGGCCTCTTCGGGGGAAGAAGCTCTCCGAATGCTTCGCGGGAAACGGCCTGACATCATTATTCTGGACCTCAAGATGCCCGGCATGGGAGGCCGCGGATTTCTGGAGAAATTCCATAAGTTGAAGCTGCCTATTCCTGTGGTGATCAGCACCGCGTACCCGTACTTCCATGGCGATCCGAGCGATCTCGGAGCCGACGCGTACGTTGTCAAATCTGGAGACATGGGGGAACTTGTCGATAAGGTGCAGGGACTCGTCGCTAAATCCGGACGCGCCACTTAGGGCTTGCCTGCCTTTCAAGTTGTTCCTCCCGTCTACCCATAAGCGTTAATTCAGCGATTCATTCCCCCCTTTCGTAAAAGGGGGGGTGGGGGGATTTTTGGTTAACCTATTGAAAATCCCCCTAAATCCCCCTTTAGAAAAGGGGGGCTTTGACGGCATCTCAGCAGTCTGAAGTGCCTGCAATTCATGAAACTGCCCTTACGTTAGGGCCGATGCCCCTCTAGCATCATGCCCGACAAACCGCTACTTGGGCAGTGCACCGGTCTGTTTCAACGCCTCATAAACCATGATCCCCGCGGCCGTGGCCAAATTAAGGCTGCGGACTTTGTCCAACTGAATGGGGATCTTGGCCACCCTGTTTGGGAAACGTTGAAAAAGCTCCAGGGGAAGCCCCGAGGTTTCCGGACCGAATAGTATGTGATCGTCACGGCCATATTCTATACTGTGGTACAGCTCCCCACGCTTGCTGCTGGTGAGAACGATCATCTCTGCAGGAACTGACGAGATATACTGTTCAAGATCGTCCCAGACCACGAGGTCAACCTTTTTCCAGTAATCCAGACCCACGCGTTTCAGGGATCGGTCGTCGATGCGAAAACCCAAAGGCTTGATCAGGTGCAGTCTTGCTCCTACGGCAAGGCATAGCCGGCCCACGTTGCCGGTATTCGGCGGGATCTCCGGATGTACTAGGACGACGTTCAGCATTTCGCTTGGAAAGGAAGACAAGCCTTTCTCCGGGACAAGGTTCCCTTGAAGATTCTTCTGGGTTCAGACCCTCCCGAGCACTTCCGTCACAAGATCTGCCACATCCGTGATTTTCGGATTGGGCAGGGTTGCCGAAAGAGAAGGGGAATTTACGATGAGGAATGCATCGTCGTGGGTGTGCATCCCCGTGAAAATATCTTTCATAGAAGGCACTGTCACGCTCAGGGTCGCCTTCAAATCGTAACCAGGGCGGGGGATTACCACCAGATCAGGCGCCTGCGGCGTGCAGTCTCCGTGATAGACCTCCTCTTTTGTCCTGACTTCGGCAAAAAGAGGTTCGTCGTTGCCCCCGCCGTTTGGTTCACCGTCCTGGATTCCCACATCGGCCAGACGCATATTCTCCAGATCGCTCTTCAGTCGACCCCGAAGCTCTTCGGCTTCGCAGGGCCCTAATCGTCCTTGCTTGAATCGCTCTCGGCTATTGAGATATATGCGGTTAGGATCCATGGCAAATGCTAAAGACGAGAGATCGATGTCCTCTGGCGATTCCGGGATGGGCCTGTTGAAAGAAATGTAACCGAGCCCTTTCAGTACATTGTTGAGGTAAACCTGAGTCTTGAGCCGGGTGAAACCGTGGTCGGAAAGTGCGATAAGTCTTGAGTTGCTCCCCAGAGCATCCAGCAAGCGGCCGACACAAGTGTCCACCCTCTTATAGTAATCCACAAAATCCCCGTGATGGGGATGAGCTTCATCGTAGTATGCGTCGAAAAAGAAGTGATTGAGCCGGTCCGTGCCCGTTATCACGCCTATGAACAGGTCCCACGGCCGATTCTCCAGCAAAGAGATCATAATTTCTTCGTGAATGTTCAGGGTCTCGAAAAGATCCTTTATCAGAAAGGACCGATCTCCGCGACCTCTTACCGCGTCTACGTCCGTGCGGTAATTCTTGGATTTGAGCCATGTGATCAGCGACGAGGGATAAACCGACCGCTCCAATACTGGGGCCACAAAGCCCGAAATAAGCACACCTTGCAACGGGCGCGCCGGATAAGTGAACGGCAAATTTACTACTATCGAAGTCTTACTCGGGATAGTCTGCCAAATTGGAGGGCGCCGCATGTCATCAAACGACGGGAGGTGAAGTGAGATTTCATTTGGCTTGAGGTCCGTGAATCCAAATATGCCGTGCTCACCTGGGTTACTCCCGGTCATGAAAGATGCCCAAGCCACTGAAGATACCGCGGGTAGTACGGTTTCCATTTGAAGAAAGGAGCCTGCTCCCGCTATTTCAGCCAGGCGGGGCATGAGACCCTCTTGGAACAGGTCTTTCAGTAGAGAAAACGGCACTCCATCCAGGCCGATGACAGCTACCTTGTTAGCGGAACTCATCTTCTCCTATCTTTGGGGTCCACTGAGATGGAGACCTTGACAGCAGATACGAACGGCTCACTTGTCTCCGAAGGCAGCCGTCCACGGGGGAAAGCAGTTTACCCCGTCTGAAGCTTGGCCGGCAGGGACGCCGGCCCTACTATGATCCCGGTAGGACCGGCCTCCGTGCCGGTCACAAAATCCCCGTGAAGGGTTGCCTCCGAAGACTTCGGTCGTTGGAGCGGCTAGCGCTTTCGCCGTGCCTTCATATCTTGCAAAATCGAATAGGGAAGGGGTCCTCGACCAGGAAACACTCCCAACTCGACTTCAGGTTTGTTGGCTCCGTGAAAATCTGTCCCTCCCGTTACGGCGAGATCAAGCTCCAGGGCGATGTCCAAAAAGGCTTTTGTCTGTTCGGCAGTGTGCTTCGGGTAATAAGCCTCGATGCCTTCCAGTCCCTCCCTCACGAAGCCTTGAATTATCGCTTCGAGGTGGTCACAGTCTTGCTCATCGAGGGAATAAGGATGGGCAAGGACAGGCAGGCCACCGGCTTTTTTGATCACACGAATAGCCTCTCCGGGCAGAATCTTGGTTTTCTTCACGTATGCCGGCGCACCTTTTCCAAGATACAAATCGAAGGCTTCCTGGACCGCTCTCACATGGCCTCTTCGGACCATTACATTCGCCACGTGCGGCCTGCCGGGAACTCCTCCGCCGGATTCTCGGGCCACTTCCTCAACCGAAAGATGCACGCCACAGCCGCTCAGTTTCGACAGGATCTTGGGAATGCGATCTTGGCGTCCCTTGCCCAAATAAGCCAAAGATTCCAGCAACTCCGCATCATCTGGACGGATGAAGAAACCCAGGATGTGAACTATCCCAGGGTTCCATTGGACACTCATCTCCACACCGGATATGACTTCCACCCCTGCTCTGAATCCTTCCGCCTGAGCTTCAGCAATGCCCGCGACCGTATCGTGGTCTGTAATTGCTATTGCCTGAAGGCCCTTTTCCGCCGAGCGCCGGACGACCTCCGCAGAAGACAAACTCCCGTCGGACATGTTTGTATGGACGTGTAGATCGATCATTGAGTGTAAAAGAGAGCCTCCGTGAGATTTCGGCCAAGCCGCCCTAGAGTGCGCAAAATAATAGGATAACCATTAAATATTGCTTCAACTGCTAAACTAAGATAGGGGCGGCGGGGTAATCCGTCAAGTCCCGCGACAGGCCGGCTGAAGGGTCGGGAGGCCAACCTTAACGTACGGACTGCCGCCCTCCATGAAAAAGACTTGTGAACAGTCCGTGAGCATGATATGGTTTAAGATTCATTAGACTTTTTGGCGCCACAGGCGTAAGAAGAACTCCTGCGGCAAGAAGCGACTATACACAAAGCCTGGTAACCGGAATGGCAAAGAGACTTTTTGGGACTGACGGCGTGAGAGGCGTGGCTAACCTCGAACCAATGACAGCCGAGACCGCTCTCAGGCTGGGGCGGGCCCTGGCTCACACAGCGCTGGTCCAGCCGGGGAAAAGGCACAAAATACTCGTAGGGAAAGATACCAGGGTGTCGTGCTACATGTTAGAGACGGCGCTTGCTGCCGGTATTTGCTCGATGGGGGTGGATGTTCTCCTCGTGGGCCCCATGCCCACTCCGGGCATTGCGTTCCTTACCACTAACATGAGATGCGACGCGGGCGCGGTAATTTCAGCTTCGCATAATCCGTTTCAGGACAACGGAATCAAGTTCTTTTCCGGGGATGGGTTCAAGTTCTCCGACGAACACGAAGAAGAGATCGAGCGACTGATCTTTTCCAACAATATCGACCAGATTCGCCCCACCGCTGAAAAGATAGGGAAAGCCATGCGCATTGAGGACGCACTGGGGCGATATGTGGTTTTTCTCAAGAACACGTTTCCAAGAACTCTGACACTCGACGGTCTTCGCGTGGTTCTGGACTGTGCCAATGGTGCAGCCTACAGAGCCGCGCCTCTGGTTTTTGAGGAATTGGGCGCGGATGTTACGACACTGGGAGTTCATCCTGACGGACATAACATCAATGCCGGGTGCGGCTCCCTGTATCCTGAAATGATTTGTCAGGAGGTCCGGCGAACAGGCGCTCAATTGGGCGTCGCGCTGGACGGCGATGCGGACCGGGTGATCTTCGCCGACGAAAAGGGAAACGAGGTCAACGGCGACCAGATCATGGGGCTCATTGCCTGGGATATGATGAAAAGACAGGAGTTGAAACAAAACACCGTCGTGGCTACCGTGATGAGCAATGTCGGGCTTGACGTGGCTCTGGAGGAGTTGGGCGCCTCGGTAGTCCGAACGCCGGTGGGCGACCGTTATGTAGTTGAACGAATGAGAACCGGCGGCTTCAATTTCGGTGGGGAACAGTCGGGTCATTTAATATTTCTGGATCACAACACGTCGGGAGACGGGATCTTGTCGGCGCTTCAGGTTATTAGGGTCATGATGGAAACCGGCAAGCCTTTATCGGAATTGGCCGCAAGGGTAAAGCTCTATCCTCAGATCTTGAAGAATGTTGAAGTTAGCGCTAAAAGGGACTTCGAAGACATCCCGGAAATTCGTAAGGTTATGGGGGAAGCCCATGAGCGGCTCAGAAAGAATCGGGGTCGGCTCCTGGTTCGTTATTCGGGCACTCAGCTTCTGTGCAGGGTAATGGCAGAAGGGCAAGACGAAGAAGAAGTAAGGCTCGTCGTAGAAATGGTGGCCGATGCAATCTCACAGAATTTGTGATCTGACAGGTCGTGCCGTCGAAATCGCCCGCCAGGTCTTGGAAATTGAAATCGAAGGTATCCGGTCGGTAATGGATCGACTCGATGACACATTCGATGCCTGTGTAGACCTGCTCTACTCACTACGGGGGCGGATCATCATCACTGGTGTTGGCAAATCAGGTATAGTCGGCCGCAAGATATCCGCCACACTCACCAGCACCGGGTCACCGGCCATTTTCGTTCATCCGCTGGAGGGTCTTCATGGGGACGTGGGGATCGTCGGACGTGATGATGCCTTACTAGCGATTTCCAACAGCGGCGAGACTCCCGAGATAACGTCACTGGCAGCCACCATAAGGAAAAGGGGAGCGCGCATTATCGCAATGACCGGTGGGGCCTCGTCGACGCTGGCCCGCATGGCAGACTTGGTCTTGGATTGCAGAGTGCCGCGGGAGGCGTGCCCGCTCAATATGGCCCCTACTGCAAGCACCACTGCGGCTCTGTCTCTCGGAGACGCGCTTGCCGTTGCGTTAATGGTAAGAAAGGACTTTCGGAAAGAAGATTTTATGAGACATCACCCGGCAGGAAGCCTCGGCGAAAGGCTGTCTCTTAAGGTCAAAGACATGATGTTGGATCGGCCGGCGGTCCCGGAAGTGAGTGAAGATGCCCCACTGATTGAGGTCCTGGACAGCATAAACAAGCAAAACTTGGGCTTCACCTTGGTAGTGATCGGACCATCGTCTGTTGGGAATTATTACCGATGGAGACCTGCGACGAGCCCTCGAGAAGGGTGCAGGAATTTACGAATGCCGAGCTCGCGACCTGATGACGCTGGACCCTTTGACGATCCGAGACGATAGAACAGCAGCTGAGGCCTTGGAGATCATGGAGGAGAAGTTGATCACAGGACTGGCTGTGCTGGACGACAAGAATCAACTTGCCGGTATCATACATCTTCATGACCTTTTGGGACGAGGACAAGTTCGCTTTGCACCTTGACGGAGAGAACAACAGCAGGGCGCTGAGCATAAGGATTGATTTAATGGAATCGTCAAAGCACCTTTCGCATGAGAGGGACCCTTGGAACAACGTGAGTCTGCCGAATTAAGGACCATCACATCTGATGATGGAAGGCGTTGACGGAGGACAACGATGAAGTTGAAAAAAGAAGACCTGGAGTATTTCCAGGGAATACTTCAGAAACAGTTGGATGAACTCGTAAAGGGGGCTGGGAGAACTGTCGATGAGATGACAGAGACCGAAGGGAAGAGCTCTTTTCCGGATCCTACCGACCGTGCGTCGATGGAGTCGGACAGGAACTTCGAGCTGAGGATCCGCGACAGAGAACGAAAGCTGATCAACAAAATCAGGAAGGCCCTGGAGAAAGTTGAGGACGGCAGCTTCGGGTTCTGCGAGGTATGCGGAGAGCCGATCGATTTCAAGAGGCTTGAGGCACGACCCGTCACTACCCACTGCATTGATTGTAAGACGTCGGAGGAAGAAGAGGAAAAGATCAGAAAACTGTAGGACGAGGAAACTTCCGGCTAATAAACATGGGCAAGAGGGACCCGTGATACAGTTCCAACTGGTTGTAAAGGGAACAATTATCATTGTCTGAATGAGATTGAGACAAAGGGGAATGGAGGCACCGGAGCGCCCTGGCGGCAGGAGAAAATGTGTTTCGCTGGGATATCTTAAGAGCCAATCAGATCAACTAAATAATGGATGACGTTTCTACGGGAAAAAACAAGAGAATTTGTCCCCATAGTTATTGAAAAAGAATATTGTGTGCGCTATAATTAAATTGACAACCAAGAAAAACACGAACAAGAGGACACAATAAATGAAAAGGGGCAACGAGCGGCTAGAAATGCTCAGGTCAGGTATAGGAATGCCTCGCGAGAGAATTGTTGGTCCGATTGCGGGAAAGCAGATTTCCAGAGACGACCGGCAGACATCACTGTTTACGGAGGGAGTCGCCTCTGAACCCTCCATGCAGAAGAACACCGCTTTCGGGTCCACCGTTGAGACCGATACGCTTCCAAGCGAACGCTCTGAAATCGAGGCCGCGGGGAAAGTGACGCACGTCTCTTTGGGGACTCTGTCAAATTGCAGGATTCCGAAGCTAATCAAAAAGAAAGTAAGAGCCGAGGGAACAGTTCCGAGAATGCTTGTTCTGAGGTCTCGTTCCGCTGCAACCCCAGAAGAACCTGAGTCGGCCCAGCCGCCTTTACCTGAACCTTTGACTGTGGTGGAAGAGCAAGCGCAACCTGCGCCCAGCGTCCGGCCTGCACCGATTCAAGAGTTGCCTGCCAAGCACGTGGTCACGGTAGTCCCAACGCCGAGAAAACCGCGAGTCAGGACACCCAGGCTTGAGGTGGAAGAAGCTGCGTCGGTTCCTGTAAACAAGCCGCTGAAGGTCATCAGGCGGCGCCGGGAGGAGACCCCCAAAGTATTTGAAACGACAGCCAAGTCTTTTCCGAGAGCCATGCTTGAAGGGATCGACATCGAATTGGGAGAAAATAACCACGGACAGATCGACTGAGATTGCTCGGAATCTGTGTGGTCCGCGGCCAAATTGCAGCCGCCTGGGTAATAACTATCTGTCGTCTCGCGAGCAGCCACCTTGTGACCCGAGCCGGGTTGAAGCCCCACTTCTTTAAGGATTTTGTATTGAGCCTGCCCAGTATCCCTGAACCAGCTAGGGTCATTGTCAGTGTTCTCACTGCGGACAGGCAGATTTTGAATGCGGCAAAACCCCTGCTTGTCCGGGAATTGGGTCCCCTTGATGAAGAAATAGGACCGTTGGCGTTTAATTACACTTCCTACTACAATAGTGAAATGGGTCAGGGAATCCTGAGGTGGCTCTGGAGTTTCGCGGACCTAGTGGACCGCGAGGCGCTGGTCAATATCAAGGGCTTGACTAACTCGGTAGAACAAGCCTATACCGTTGAAGGGAAGAGAAGGTTTAACCTGGACCCCGGCCTGATGTCGCTGGGAAATTTCGTCCTTGCAACCGGTAAGAACAACGCCCACCGGATCTACTTGGGGAAGGGGATTTTTGCCGACCTCACCCTTGTTTTTCGCGCAGGCACATACCGTCCACTCGAATGGACATATCCCGATTACGCCGATCGTGAACTAATAGCAATCCTTAACAGGCTCAGAGAGAGTTATAAATGCAGGTTGATGGAACAGACGCCACAAACGGCCCGGTGAGGAGCATGACCGGCTTCGGCCGGGGGAGAGATGCCGCTGGCGAAGTCGAAATCGTGACTGAAGTTCGGTCTGTGAATCATCGTTTCCTGGATGTTTCGGTCAGATCGCCCAGAATGTATGCCGCGTTCGAACCTGAGATCCGCAAAATCGTGTCTCAAAGTGTGGATCGGGGTAAGTTTGATGTGACTATCAATCGGAGTGGCGGCAGGGCGGGCCTCATGGACGTCATGATAGACCATTCCCTTGCGGAAGGGTACTATAAGTGCCTGCTGCAATTAAAGGAAAAATTCGGACTTTCTGGTGACATAGGCCTATCCGATATACTGACGCTCAAGGAGATAGTTGTTCCTCTGGAAAAGGAGGAAGGGGTTGAACGGGAATGGCCGGTGGTGGAAAACAGCTTGCGACTGGCCCTGGCCGCGCTGGACCAGATGAGGAAAGCAGAGGGGACTGCTCTTTGGAGAGATATCGAGACGAGACTGATTTCTATACGTGATATGGCCGGCCACATTGCTCCTATAGTGAGCCAGGTTACCGCAGCGGCGAAAGAGAAGCTCGAAAAAAGGGTGCAGGAATTGACGGGAGGGATGGAGCTGGATCAAGATCGCTTGTTGCAAGAGGTGGCGATCATGGCTGATCGTTCTGACGTCACCGAGGAACTTACCCGTCTGGAAAGCCATGTGGACCAGTTCCTCTCCTTCGGGGCCCAAGGATCGCCGTTAGGCCGAAAGTTGGACTTCCTGTTACAGGAATTCCATAGGGAGGTTAATACATTGGGCTCGAAATCCGCTTCGACGGACATCGCGTCCTATGTGGTCAGCATCAAGGCTGAGTTGGAAAAAATCAGGGAACAAACCCAAAACATTGAATGATGAGAGATACCCAAAATGGCACGAGTCACTGTTGAAGATTGTCTGGAAAAAGTTGAAAACCGGTTCGCTTTGGTCATTCTCGCTTCCAAACGGACCAAGGAGTTGAAAAGAGGCGCACCTCTGTTGGTTCATGACAGGGACAACAGAGAAGTGGTCATGTCACTGCGAGAGATCGCACGCGGGAAGGTCCTGGGCCGATTGCCCACACCTGATGAAGGTGAAGAGCAAGACCACGTCGTCGTGGATAAGAAATCCGATTGAAGAAGAAACAACCGGCTAGGCCCGGCCGCACGGTCATATACGGCGTTCATCCCGTGATGGAAACGCTGAAGGCCCGCCGAAGACAGATCCAAGAGGTATATCTGGCGAGGGAACCGTTACCTCAATGGAACCTGACCGCGGTACTTGAGGCTGCCGACATCACCTTAACAAGGGTTTCCCCCAACGAGTTGCTGTCTATTGCAGGTTCCCCTAATCACCAAGGGTTTGCTGCCCAGGTGGGACCCTTCCCCTATGCCGATTTTTCCGAGGTCTTGTCGGCTTCGGCCGACCAGCAAGGCCCCGTCCTCATCTTAGACGAAATTCAGGATCCAGCGAATCTGGGGAGCATTTTGCGCAGCGGCGAATGTCTCGGCGTTACGGCTGTTATCCTGAGTAAGGATCGTTCAGTCGCCGTTACTCCTGCCGTGGAAAAAACGTCCGCAGGCGCGGCCGCGCATGTTCCCTTGGCCAGGGTTGTTAATCTGGCAAGGGCCATGGACGGGCTCAAAGATTCAGGCTACTGGATCTACGCTGCGGATTCCACAGCCGAGGCGGTCTGTTTTGCAACGGACCTCACAGGCAGGGTTGCCTTAGTATTGGGATCGGAAGGAAAGGGCATCCGGCGTCTGGTGCGCGAGAAATGCGATGTCGCGCTCTCAATACCGATGGCAGGGAAGGTCGGCTCGCTCAACGTTTCACAGACAGCAGCTATTCTATTGGCAGAAGCGCTTCGCCAACGCTTAGCCATGGGACGCTGAACCGGATCTCCTGGGCGGCCGCACTTGTCAGATTATGTTTCGCAACTTTGGTGCCATTCGTACGTCGGCAGGACGCGGGAGTCCTACTGAGGGTTGCAGCAGCGGGTAGGGCGGGCCGTGCCCGCCGATGTTGAATTCACGGCGGCCATGGGCCTAGCCAAGAAGCCGATGAAATTATTGATTGATCCCCTGCCTTCGCTTCCTCTGTTTTCCCTGGATCCGGAATTGGTGATCCGCATTGACGAGGATCGGCCTCCTGAGGTCTACATAGAGGAGGGACTGCCAAGACCGGACCGTCACTTCCTGCTCGGCATTGCACAGAGCGTCCTTGTGGCGGTGGAGGAGATGGACCCGGAAAGTGTCGAACTAATGAGCACGTGTACAATCAAGCTCGACAGAGCGAATGAGGTCAAAGAATTTGGGGCCGGCTTGATAATTGTGAGGGTCAGTGAGGGGAGGTTCGGGGCTCTGATAGTAGGCGACTCGCACCTGGCTCTTCGTTTGGCTAGGCAGGGTGTGCGCTGGTTCACCGGCACCATCCGGCTCGACATTCCGTAGACAACAAAGGTCGTCCCGTAAATCAGGGAACCGGTTCAGGGATCAGGGAACTCATTTACTTATAGCCGCAAAATTTATTGAGCCTGACGAAGATCGGGCCGGAGTATTTTCAGGCGGGTGTTTGAAGTGCACATGCCTGAAATGTCCGGGAAGGAGAACAGATGCCCAAATACTTCGCTGCCGTAACAATAGTGCTCGCGTCTATGTGTCTGCCGGCCGCGGGGGCAGGGGTGAATATTGCCGGCAACTGGGAAAGCAGATTCATGGGCTCCCTCATCCAGGCGAAAATAGACCAGAATGGGAACAAAATCAGCGGGGTTGCCTATGTGTATAGCCCGCTGGGCCAGAAAGACACATACCATTTCACCGGGAAAATCGATGGGGCCAAGGTCGTAGCAAGCCACCATGACGGCCATCTGTTTTCGGGGAACCTTACTCCCGCCGGACTCCTCGTAGGGGTGTTGAAGACCAAAGGTGGTCACCAACTGCCGGTGGAGGCTTCGCGACGTTGAGGGGCACGAACATGAGAAAGGCTAATTCGCGCTCCCTCACGGTGGCAAAGATCAGAACTATCGCTTTCTTACTGGCAATGATGCCGGTCCTGATTGTGGTGGCACTTGTTGGCATCCTTTCTCTTATTGTCCTGTCGCCTGTCGTGATGTACGCTGGAAGCATCCGGGGTAAGCCCCTCAAGCACAGACAGAGTAATGCTGGAGCTGCTCCCCGATAAGAGGAGATCGGAGTCTTTTCCCGGCAGGTGCTTGTCCGCAACAAGTATTGTATCGTGGCAACGTGAATCTCGCACCGTTGTATTGAAAGGATAGTCAGTGATCGCAAGCCGTTTTTACAGCGCTAACGGCGTCAAATGGGAGGCTAGATTCTTCCGCAAAGGGGATACGTTCCCGGAAAGAGATGTTAAGGTGCCCCGACAGGGGGTTTGGGCTCGACCAGTCGATTTCGGATGGGAGTTTGCGATTTTCATGGGTGAATCATGGCGATTCGTCCATATGGATACGGATTTGCTCCATTTTCCGGAGCGGAAACTCGCGGACAGCACATAACCTGGTGTAGTGTTTCAGAAATATCTTCAGATTAGAAAGCAAACGATAGGGCAGAGGCGAGCGCTGCTAGCCCCTTTTCGGCGTCCAAGCGGTCGCGTCGCTCCTAAGCTTTCCATACGCATTGATGAACCGCCTTACCGTCGAGCAGATATGGAAACACTAGGCTCTACTGTCCGGGGGCGACCACCCGAACCAGGTTCGAGGGGCTGTTATCTTTCATTTCAGTAAGAGCTTGCTTAGACGAATTCTTAGGAAAACTTTGGGCAGAGCGCTGGGCCATGTCCTGCAGACGCTGGTTGAGTTGCAGGATTTCCGGATCATCCCGAGCCAACAAGGACCATGACTGAAAAACGGTTTCATCACGGTCACCGTTTCTGAATGCGATAGCTACCTTGCCTATCTCTCCAATGTCCGAAAAACTCAGGCTGATGTTTCTTATTCCTTCAAAGGAGGTGTCGTTACCTGGTTCAACTTCCAGCACGTTTGAACTACCGTCCTGGACATTCTTCACCGTTGCAAACTTTCGCAAGCCCCCGTCTCCGATCCGTTGCATGATCAGAACCAGCGGGTCCGCGAACTTGGACAAATCCCTTTCCCCTTCCACGCGGAATACTTCCTGATCGGATTGATCATGTATTAAGGTGATGATTCTTCCGTCGGAAAGGATGTCTGCATTCACATCTCCCGACATGATGAGCCGAAATCTGTTGGGCTTCTGAAAGACCAGGTCGCCTTGAACGCTGAGGTCGCGGTTGAAGACCGTGCTGTGGCGGGTTTTTACGAACTTCGCCCGGAATTGGTTTACTATATAAGCTTTCTTTTCAATGCCTTCAATGAGGCTATCGAGGCGCGACGGGCACAGCGGGTGCCTTCGTTGCACATGCTGCGAGCAGAGGCATGAGACAAACCGCCGCGGCACAGGCTTTGCAAATGCGTTTGACAAACAATTGCATCAATTGACTCCAAACCACATGGGCATCAGGTCGGCTCCCTCAACTTGGCCAACCATGTCCCGCCAATCGGCCTCTGAAGTTACCCATTCGCTCCCGCGCCCATGAAATGGGCGACAGGGACTTTTCACTCGTCCAATTTCTAATAAGCCCCGGAGGGTTGGAGGACAACTCTTGCTCCAGGTTTCAACTCGTCGAAAATTACTCTCATATCACACCATTTGTCAGGGTTCAACAGTTCCGGGCACAATTGGTGGCTCAAAGTGCCAACTGTTGAACAAGTGAGAACCTCATTGCCTTCTGAGACATCTAAAAGATAAATAGGTTCAAATCTGAAGCCCTTGAAGTAAGCGGCATGGTCTGATATTTTTCCAAGTCGTCGGTACAATGAATGAGAAAGGAAGAGGTGTCTCATGTGGGAATACAGCGAAAAACTTAAAGACCATTTCTTCCACCCGAGAAATGTGGGAGAGCTGGAAGATGCCAACGCCGTTGGTGAAGTGGGCTCTCTCGCGTGCGGAGACGCGTTGAAGCTTTTTCTGAAGATAGATCCGGAGACGGACAAGATACTTGATGCGCGATTCCAAACGTTTGGATGCGGAAGCGCAATTGCCTCCAGCAGCGCTCTGACAGAGATGGTTAAAGGGAAGAGCATAGAGGAGGCAATGAAGATCACCAACCAGGATATAGCAGACTTTCTGGGCGGACTGCCCCAGCAAAAAATGCACTGCTCTGTCATGGGGCGCGACGCGTTTCATGCTGCCGTGGCCTGTTACCGCAAAGAACCGGCCCCCGCGGAAGAGTTGGAAGGTGAACTGGTGTGCCAGTGCTTTGGCGTTACGGACGAGCAGATCAAGAGAGAAATCAGAGCAAACAACCTTTCCACAGTCGAACAAGTGACCAATTATACCAAGGCAGGCGGTGGATGCGGGCTATGCCAGGATAAAATAGCTGAAATTATTGCGCAGGTCAGAGGAGAGTTGAAACAGGAAGAGAAGACTGATGGCCGGCCTCGACCGCAACTGACGAACCTTCAGAAGATCGCCAAGATACAGGAAGTTATGGAAAAAGAGATTCGCCCGATGCTTCAGCAGGATGGCGGAGACGTCGAACTCATCGATCTGGATGGAAACCGGGTTGTCGTGGCACTCAGAGGGCTCTGCACATCCTGTCCCAGTTCGGCCTTAACAAAGAGCGGCATAGAATCCAAGCTGAAGGAGTTGGTGCACCCTGATCTCTATGTAGAGGAGGTGGCGGGATGAAAACGGTCTACCTGGACAACAATGCCACTACCATGGTGGCTCCCGAGGTCTTCGAAGCTATGCGCCCTTTTCTGACGGAACGCTACGGGAACCCATCGAGCATGCACTCCTTCGGAGGAAGTGTAGCTCGCGACGTAGCCAGGGCCAGGGAGTCTCTCGCCGCGTTGTTGGATGCCTCGCAGCAGGAGGTGATTTTCACTTCAGGAGGGACTGAATCGGATTCCACGGCGATCCTGAGCGCGTTGGCTACCATGCCCGAACGTAAGGAAATTGTTACGACCAGGGTCGAACATCCGGCAGTCCTGAATCTGTGCAAGCATCTCGGACGCTTCAAAGGGTACAATGTGCGATGGCTGTCGGTAGACAAAGATGGAATGCTGGACATGGAGGAGGTCCGAGCAAAGATCAGCGATCAAACAGCGATGGTGTCCGTGATGTGGGCCAACAATGAGACCGGGGTGATTTTTCCGGTTCGCGAGATCGGCGAGATAGCTCATGAACACGGCGCGTTGATGCACACCGACGCGGTACAGGCCGTCGGTAAAGTACCCCTGTGGCTCGGATCGTCAAGTATCGACTTGCTTTCCCTTTCCGGCCACAAGCTGCATGCTCCCAAAGGAATAGGGGCGTTGTACATCAAGAAGGGGACGCGTTTTTCACCGTTTATTATTGGAGGTCACCAGGAATCGGACAGGCGTGGGGGGACGGAAAATGTTCCTGGAATAGTGGGTCTGGGTGAGGCCGCGCGGCTTGCCATGAAAAACTTCGATGAAGAAAACTCACGTGTGAGGAAGCTTAGAGATCGTTTGCAGGAAGGATTATCGGCCACTATTGCGGCAGCCCGAGTGAACGGCCACCTGGAGTCTCGTCTTCCGAACACATTGAACATTGGTTTTGAATTCGTCGAAGGAGAAGCCATCCTCATGAGGATGGACGAAAAGGGAATCTGCGCTTCGTCCGGATCAGCGTGCACGTCAGGCTCTCTGGAACCTTCCCATGTGCTGAGAGCGATGGGGGTACCCTTCACCGCGGTTCACGGATCGATTCGTTTCTCCCTCTCCAGGTACAACACTGAAGGCGAAATAGAGTACGTTATTCAAGAGCTTCCAGGAATAATTGAGTTTCTGAGGTCAATGTCCCCTTTTGGCAGAGAATACTTGAGCACCGCTGTTTGTGTAACGCCATGAACCGGGAAAGGGGGGATGAAAATTGGGTAGTGGGTCAGTTTGAATTCTTATTTCAACGGGAATCCCCCATGCTCCTCTATTGCCGCGTCAACTTCTTCCATTATCCTGATCGTCTCCGACAAGGCGTACGACAGCGATCCGGTCCGTAAACGTTTGAGAAAACGTGGTACCCAGCCTTCTGGTTCCTCATCGCAAAAACCACAGGAACGTTAATCGACAAGCGACCGACTCTGGGATCGCTACAGGAGACGACCTATAGTCGAGCGCACGTTCAAGCTTTGAAGTACATGGAATTCAGTCTATACTGGCTGGGGGTACTTGCACATGAAGGGCACGGCATGTGGAAGAGTGTCCCCTTTCTCGGATCGAGAAAGGAATTCCGTCTTCTCATTTTCATTAGGGTTTTCTCAGTGTGACAGTTCAGCTTGCCTCGTGAACTGCCGGGTCTCGGGCGTGCCCCAACGTATTCGGGGCTTGACCAAAGATCGTGATGCCTGATTCGACAATTATAATAAGTGCCGGCTCAAAAAGATGGAGAAGAGAACCATCCACTTCTTGCATTTCGTACTCCGACTCCAGGATCTCTCCTCCGATGGCTCAAGAGAGAGACGGCGCCAATAATTGAAGAATGGGTAGACACACTTCCGACGCTGTCCGCATTTTATGCCGGGCGTCCACGAGAAGAACTCATCGAAACAGTGACCGAAGCCTTTCTAGCAAATTTGGAGTTCCTCTCGTCTAACCGGCTCACCCGTATAGAGCGCTTCATAGACTACATCACGGAAAAGCGCTTGGTCGCAGGATTTCCGCTGTCCCATGTCCAAAAGGCCTTTGAGTTGTTCAGGTCTATTGTAACACGAAGGCTTCTGGCTGAACGACGTCTCAAGTTGTTGGCACAGTCGGTTGAAGCTATCAATGCAAGTCTTTCCTACACGATCCATCGTTTTTCCGATCACTTTCAGTACATGCACGAGCGTTCAATTAGACAGCACGCTCAGAATCTCGAGCAGGAAGTAAGCATCCGGACAGCGGAGCTTGCCGAAAGTGAGCGAAGATATAAGACTCTGGTCGAAGAGATTAACGATGGATATTTTGTCATACAAAACGGCCGTATAGTGTTTGCGAATCAGGCGTTTTGCCGTATGCACGGGACCACTCCGGTTGAAGCGGTGGGTCAGCCATTCTTGCGATTTGTGACTCCGGAATCGCGCGAACGTTTGGATGGCACGTACGTCGATGCGCTGGCCGGCAAGCTCACGGCAAGCACTATTGAATACATTCGTTTGGGTTGCGATCCCGAAAAGGGGGCCACGGAAATTAGGGCGAAGACAGTTGACCTCGGCCATGGGCCGGTAACCATTGGCGTGTGCAGGGACATCAGCGAACGCGTGGCCATGGAGCGCAAAGTCCGAGAAAATGAGCGCTTAGCTTATGTGGGCCAACTGGCAGCGTCACTTTCCCATGAGATCAGAAATCCTCTGTCTTCTATCAACATGAATCTCCAAATCTTAAATGATACATTACATCTGGAAGGCTTTGATCGGCGGCGTTTGGACATCACTGTCCGGGAGGTGTCCAGAGTGGAGAATATCCTTAGACAGTTGCTGGACCTTTCTCGGCCTGTCGACATCGAACTGGGTTTTGTGGACGTGCGTGAGCTTGTGCAGGGATGCGTAGATCTGGTGGAGCCAAAGACCGCGGAGAAACATCTGAAAATAGTTCAGCGCTATGCCCGACATCTGCCTCCGTGCAAATTGGATGCGAAAAAGCTCCAGCAAGCTTTACTGAATTTGATACTCAATGCGATTGAAGTCACGGGCGAGGGTAGTCGCATACTCGTGTTCGCAAAGACAATTCGTATCGGCGAAAATAAATATCTGGAACTCGGCGTCGGAGACAGCGGCCCTGGGGTTGATCCTGCTGGCATTTCACGTCTGTTTGATCCGTTCTACACGACAAAGGCTCAGGGCAGCGGTTTGGGACTTAGCAATGTGAAGAGGATCGTGGAGGCCCATGAGGGAAATGTTGAGGTACGGGGCCGCCAGGGACCGGGAGCGACTTTTGTCATGAGGTTGCCATGGAGAGTATGAACAGAGTGCTTGTCATAGACGATGACGCTTCAATCCGCGAGTCACTGGAGATGTACCTGCAAGACAAAGGCTTGGCAGTGCAGACCGCTGACACAGGAAATGGAGGCTTTAGAGCGTGCCTTGACTATGATCCTCAAGTAGTCATTCTCGACATCCGACTACCAGACGTTTCAGGTCTTGAGATACTTCGACGACTTGTGAAGACCTGCCCGGATCTGAAAGTCATAATGATAACAGCTTATCACGACATGGAAAGCACTATAGAAGCCATGCGATACGGTGCCTATGATTATATCCAGAAACCGCTGAGTGTTCGTGAGTTGGATCGTTCCATAACTAAGAGCCTGCACATTTCCAAAGCCTCCCTCTCGTGTCCGCGTCTGGTAAATGACGACCAGAGCCAGATTCTGAGGAAGCGCATTGTCGGCAACACCAGGGCCATGCGTTCCATATTTAAATTCATTGGACTGTTGTCCTGCAACCGTGCCGCAGTCTTGATCGAAGGCGAAACAGGCACAGGCAAGGAACTCCTGGCGCGGGTAATACACGAATCTTCGTTATGGAAGGACCAGCCTTTTGTCACGATCGATTGTACCACCCTGGTGGAAAGCTTGTTTGAATCCGAACTGTTCGGCCACAAGAAAGGCGCATTCACAGGGGCTGTCGAATCTAAGAAGGGAAGGATAGAATTGGCCAGTTCCGGAACTCTATTCTTCGACGAAGTGGGGGAGCTCCCGCTGCCTTTGCAGGCGAAGTTTCTGCGTTTCTTGGAATACGGCGATTTTACGAGAGTGGGAGGAAACCAAACCCGCCAGTGCGAAGCACGCATAATCGCTGCAACCAACAGGAATTTGAAAGATCTCGTGCAGCAGGGAAGGTTTCGGCAGGATCTTTTTTTCAGGTTGAAGGTGATCACTGTCCGTGTGCCGGCTCTCCGCGAGAGAATGGATGATCTGCCGGAATTGGTGAGGTTCTTCTTGGCGAAGATCAATGGAGACCTGAGCACGAAGGTGGCCACAGTTGAAAGCCAGGCCATGGACATCCTCAAGACTTATACATGGCCGGGCAACGTGAGAGAGCTTAAGAACGTGCTCATGAAAGCCGTCCTGGAATCTCGGGGAACGGTTCTCCTCGCAGATGCCGTTGAGGCAGCTCTCGCCGGATCGTCCACGGAATTGCCGGAAATTTCCGAACTCCGCACCCTGGAACAAGTGCAAAGAGAACATATTCTGACGGCTTTTGCGAGATGCTGTGGAAATGTTTCGACCACTGCAAAGGCGCTGGGGATTTCGAGACCCACCTTGCGAAAACGGCTAAACCAGTACCGAATTCACTCCTGAGTCTGCCAACTTTGTGTCTACCCTGGAAAGAACCTTTCCACGTACTGCAAAGAAAATTTGCAATTGTCTCATTGTCGCAATGCTCCATCTTCATGAGAACCAGTCATGTTTGGGTGAGATAGTATCAGCTCATGCTGCATTTGCGGTGAGCGTGGCACAAGACTTGCTTCTTCCTCTTCCAGTTAAGAAATGGGCAAGGGGTTCTGATTGGGCTGGCGCCTTCAGAAATGCGTGAGGGTTTGGAGTTCAGAGCAAGTCTTTGTTGGCTTGGGGCGTTGTAACAAACGTGACATGGACGGGAGCACGTGGCACTACTGAGCCGCCCTATAACCATATCCTCATTATCTCATTCCGGTACCTAACACTCCGCTCAGACTGCCCAGAGTGATCAGTCGCCATGCCGACCGCGCGTAAACATGTAGTGAGCTGCGAATAGGCTTGCGTAAAAGTCAAATATTCTTTACCCTTCCACGTATAGGACCCGCAAGACAGGCACTTCAGAAAAGAAGGCTGCAATCCCAGAAAAAGGAGTGACACGATGAAGCTTAAGAAGACACTTCTATCTGCCGGTACTGGCCGCTCTGTGCTGTTTGGCAGTAGCCTTGTCCCCCGCTCTGGCGCAGAAGCCCATAGTCCTCGGCGCCCCGTTGGCTATGGCCTTCCTGTACGGTTGGGACGCGGACAAGGCCTTTAAGCTCGCAGTGGAAGAAATAAACGCTGCTGGTGGAGTAAAGGTGGGACAAGAAAAACGGCCCTTCGCTCTGGAGGTCATCGACACTCGCGATCTGGAACCGGGAGTGCCGGTGAGCGAGGCCCTTCTCGCTGTAGAGAAACTGATTCTTGAAAAGAAAGTCGACTTTATTGTTGGAGGCCCTGTTCGTTCGGAGGCGGCCTTGGCAGCGATGCCTCTTCTTGTGAAAAACAAGAAGATCTCGATACTTACTACAGGCGCCCTCACCCCCAAGTACAGCGAAATAATAGCCAGCGATCCCGAGAAGTATAAGTATCTATTCCGGATTTCCGGAGAAGCCAAATGGATGGTCATGGGCGAACTGGTTCCTTGCCTCGAAGGAATAGGCAAGCAATACGGTTTGGATCGCCTGATGATCTTGGTCCAGGACGTGGCCCATGCACGCGCTGGCGGCGCTATTCTAAAGAAAGTGATGTCCAGCAAAGGCTGGAAGGTGTTGGGTGATCCTGTTGTCTTCCCCACCGGGACTACGGATTATTCTATGGCGCTCCAGGAGGCAAAGAAACAGAATGCCCAAGTGATGATTATCTGGATGGATATGCCGGAGTCTTCTATCCTCCTCAAACAGTGGAATGACATGAAAGTTCCGGCCCTGCCTTTCGGCACAATCCTCGCGGCAGCGGAACAGCCGGGATTTTGGAAGGCTACCGAAGGGAAGGGCGAGTACTGCATGGCCAATGTAGTGAACGCAGGTAATGTGCCCTGTCAAGCCACGCCGTGGACGATGAAGTTCGTGGACGCCTACAAGAAAAAATACGGATTGGAACCGGAAGGTTATGGAACTTCCTCTAGTTATATGGCGGTTTACACGCTCAAGGATGCCATAGAGCGAGCGGGAACCCTGGATTCTGACAAGGTGGCCGAAGCACTTAGGAAGACGGATCTCATGGGAGTGTATGGGCGAATACGCTTCGATCCCAAAACCAATCAGGTCATCCCCAGCCTTGACCCAAAGGAAGGGGCGGTGGGAACGATCTTCCAGTGGCAAGCAGGGAAGCGCATCGTGGTCTTTCCTGAGACCATTGCGACGGGAAAAGTTCTGCTGCCGCCCTGGATGAAGAAGTGAACCGTCCCTATCATGTGAGATAGCGCTTGGATGGAGCGGGCACAAAACTTGGTGCTCGCTCCACGGTCCAAGAAACCGCATCGCTCAATTTAGTGCCAATGTCTCTCTCGGCGGGTAGGCTGACCTGGATACGTCCACGGTAACCTCGCGATAGCCCCCGTTGCATCTTGCGTTGAGGCTCTTGCATGGAAATAGTTATTTATGGGGTTATAAACAGCGTTTCGTTGGCTCTCATGGCCCTTGGCTTCGCTCTAGTCTATGGGGTAAGCCGGCTGCCTAATTTTGCGCACGGAGCCTTGTACGTGTTAACCGGCTACATCGCATGGCTGCTTGTGAATCGCGTGCATTTGAACTACCCCTTGGCCATGTTGCTTTCCTTGATATGCACCGGAATCATAGGGGCCGCCATGTATCAACTAATCCTGGTGAGGGTTCGGGGGATGCCGATTTCGGAAATCATAGCGTCGTACGCTATTGGTTTGGCCATTCTCGAAGGCCTGCGCTGGGGAGGCCTGAAAGGTGGAACATTTATCCTCCGGCCGTTCGTCGAGGGCAGTATCGATATATTCGGTTTATCCGTTGATTTCCAACGTATCATCGTGGTGCTCGGAGGAGCACTACTGGTCGGGCTCCTCTGGCTGTTCGTGAATAAGAGCAGGCTTGGCCTTGCCCTCAAAGGGATGGCCCAGGACGAGCGAGCGGCCCTGACCCTGGGGATCGACTCCGATCGTATGGCAGTGGTGGCCATGGGCCTTGGGTCCGCACTGGCGGGAGCGGCTGCACTGATCTTGCTACCGTTGGGAAACATCGTTGTGGAGGCCGGTTATAATGTGCTGATCATGGCAGTAGCGGTTTGCATAGTGGGAGGGTTGGGCAGTTGGACGGGCGCTGTTTTGGCCGCTTTCCTGATCGGATTTACCCAGATTCTCACAGAGGCTTACTTTGGGGCACATTATCAGATAGTAGTTGCACTCTGCGCCATTATTGTCGTCCTGATACTGAGACCTAGCGGTTTGTTCGGTCGGCAAAAAGAGCTGGAGGAGAGAGTATAGATGTCAGTGGATAAGAAAACCGGCCGCAAGGAGAGGATTGACCGGGGAATAAAAGTCAGGTGCGACGGGGTGTATGCCGTCTCTTCCTGGAAAGAGATGACTTATCTGTTGGCCCCTCGGTTTCTCTTCATTATCGGCCTCGCCACCGCGCCGCTTTTCTTATACAGTTTCCCCTACTGGCAGCGAGTACTCTCAATCGTATGCGTGTACGCGCTGCTGGCCATCAGTTTCGATTTCCTTGCAAACTACGTTGGGCTAGTTTCCCTGGGAGGCGGGTTTTACGTTGGCGTGGGAGCCTATACTGCGGCACTGCTGAACATGAAGCTGGGCCTTTCACCCTTCCTGACGATCCCCCTGGCAGCCGTTTGCGGTGCAGCTGTTTGCACCGTACTGCTACTGCCCTGCCTGCCGCTGCGAGGAGTCTATTTCGCGATCGTGAGCCTCATGTATCCTCTATTAGCGGCACGTTTCATTGAGGCACTGGACATCTTCGGGGGCACGGACGGCATAATTGGCGTGGGCGGACTCCCGAACGAGTGGGTTGAGCAATACCTGCTGATTGCGAGCGTCTTGATATTCGTCTTTGCTTTTCGGCGACTTGTCGAAGAGGACATCGGACTCGTATTTCGCGGGGTCAAGGATAACGACCAGGCGGTAAGAGCGTCTGGCATTGAGATCATCACCTACAAGGCGATCGGGGTCTATCTGGCATCGGCGTTGGGCTGCTTCGGCGGTGCTTGTCTCGCGCACATTTACATGTGGGCTGGGATCTCCCAATTCGCTCTGGATTTCTCGATCATTCCGATTGCAGCAACAGTGGTCGGAGGAGGCGGAACACTCATCGGCCCGGTGATCGGATGCCTGGTTCTCGTTCCTATTTCAGAACTGTTACGTGATTTCGGCACATTGCGTATCGCGGTCTATGCAATCATCCTGACGATGTTCATCGTATTCAAAAGTGAAGGGATCATGAACTACGCGACAAGGAAATATGAACAGTTCGAAAGATGGGTGGAAGTATAGGCGGATAGAAATCAGGCCGGGACGATTGTAGAGATCAGGACTTCCCGTGCAACTCCGGAAGTCCCTTAGGTCCAGACAGATTCCCACAGAAATACCCGAGGAGATAAGGTATGTCTGCAGACATAGGGCAAGTTTCGGACGCCGGTCCTCTGCTGGTTGTAGACAATGTGAGCAAGAAATTCGGGGGAGTTTTGGCCCTTTCCGCCGTTAGCCTCGAGGTCAACAGAGGCGACATAGTCGGAATTATTGGTCCCAACGGCTCGGGTAAAACAACGCTGGTCAACACGATCACAGGTTTTATCAAGCCGGATAAAGGTAGAATACTCTTCAAGGGCGGAGACATCACTGGTTGGCGTCCGAGCAAAATCGCTGGACTTGGGTCTAACTCGCACATTCCAGGTCATGCGACCTTACTTCAGCTTGCCTGCTTTCAAGAATCTCATAGTGCCGCTTTTCTCTCCACGCGCCCGTCGCACAGGCGGATGGAGAGGCGGAGGGAAAAGTGGTAGCCGCGACACCGTTGCGGTAGATATTCTAGAAGAGATTGGCTTTGAACGGGATTCCTATGTTCCCTATAAAATGGCTTCTTCATTGCCAACCGGTTACCTTAAGCGGCTGGAACTGGCCCGCTGTCTAGCTCTCAGACCTGAAGTCATCGTCTGTGACGAGGTGTTATCCGGCCTGAGCATGAGTGAGATGGCCAGCATGGTTCCGCTCATGGAAAAGCTGCAGATGGAAGGCATAACCCTCATCATGGTGGAACACCGATTGCGCGAGCTTTTTCGATTGACCTCGCGGGTTGTCGTCCTGAATTTCGGCTGCAAAATCGCTGAAGGTACCTCCGAAGAAGTGATGGAATACAAGGAAGTCAAGGAGGCCTACTTCGGATCGGAGGAGGTGTACACCTATGTTTGAAGCCAGCGGGCTGATGGTCTTTTACGAGAACATGCTCGCCCTGAACAACTTCAGCCTCCGTTGCGAAGAGAATCAAATTATCGGGGTGTTTGGAGCTAACAGCGCTGGGAAGTCCACCTTGATGTACACGCTCTCGGGCATCATGCTGGATATCCAGCGAAAGGAAGAGATGGCGGGTGGTGAGAGAATCACCATTCGCGGTCAAGTCTCGTTCCAAGGGCAGTCTGTAATGGCTTGGAAACCCTCGGACCGTGCACGCGCGGGGATAATCCTCTGTCCCGAGCGTCGGAGGATTTTTCCTGAGAGCACCGTTCTGGAAAACCTTAAAATAGGGGGCTACTTGGCGACCAAGCAACAGGCGAAAGAAACGCTCGATTATGTTTTTACCATTTTCTCTCCGCTCAAACGTTTGGTTGATCGTATTGGCGGATTCCTCAGCGGTGGGGAACAGCAGATGCTCGCAATCGGCAGATCCCTAATGGCACAACCGAAATTGTTGCTTCTGGATGAACCGCTCCTCGGACTGAGCCCTGCCATTCAATACCTGTTGGCCAAAGCCATAAAGGAAATCCGAGACCAGCGAGGCACATCCATAATAGTCTCAGAGCAGTATGCACGTCCCATCATGCCCATCATCGACTTTGGGTACATCCTCGAGAATGGGGCTTCGGTCGTTGAAGGGACCACACAGGAATTAATGGACAACCCTGACGTGAAGTCAGCCTACTTCGGGTCATGATGAGGAGGCCTCCCGTGCAGGCGGAGTACACTTTCACTAGGTTCGAGCAGGCATGCGCCAAGTACCCGGACCACACGGCGATAATTTTCCTTGGGGACAAGTTCTCGTACCGCGGCCTCAAGGACATGGTGGATCGTTTTGCCACAGGACTTGCGGCACTGGGAATGAAGAAAGGCGACCGTATAGTCATTTACCTTTCCAATTCGGTACAGTTTGTGATCGCTTTCCTGGCCGCGCAGAAGATCGGCGTTGCAGCCGTGCTGGTATCCCCCATTTATACTTCCCATGAACTCGAGTACATGGTCAAAGATTCCGGTGCTCGTACGATAATTTGTCACGATACCAATTACGGGTACGTCAGGGAGATACTGCACACTACAGCCATTGAGCACGTCATAGTGACCAATCTCTTGGATCTGCTTTCTTGGCATAAGAGATCTGTGGCCATGTTGTTCGACAAGGCTCCTCATGGCAAAGTCCAAGGCGGGCCTGAAACTATGACCTTCAAGAGTTTGCTAAAGAGCAGCGCTCAGCCGCCCAAAGTGGAAATCGAGCCCAAAACGGATCTTTCCTACATTTTGTACACGGGGGGCACGACGGGCTTTCCTAAAGGGGTACCCGGCAACCACTGGGGGCACACTTCCTACGTCAATGATGTCAGCGATCACGTTTTCGCCGGTCACCTGAAGCCCGGCCAAGACGTGTACATCGCTGTCAACCCTTTGTTCCACATCATGGCCCTGGGACTAATGATGGCAGTGGGACTCAATCAGGGCAATACAACTGTTTTGATGCCGGTGCCTCAAGTGGATGCCATCCTTTCCGCTATAGAAAGGTATCACGTGCGCATGATGTTGGGAGTTCCCGCTCTCTACCGCATGATTCTGGAAAACGACCGGCAGGAGACATATGACCTCAGCTCGCTGACCTACTGCTATTGCGGAGGCGACGTCCTGCCCAGAGAAGTCCTGTCCCGGTGGAAGCAACGTGTCGGAGTCTCCATCTATCAGGTATACGGTTCGACCGAGGCCGGGCACGTAAGCTATTCTCGACCGGACGCAGGCGAACCTAACCCTATGTCCATAGGAATTCCCTTACCATCCAGGAAGGTCAAGATCGTCGACCCCGCCACACTGGAGGACGCACCTCTCGGTGAAGTTGGGGAGCTTCTGGTCACCTCGGAGTTCAGCTCTCAAGGAGTACGTGAATAAGCCTGATGAATCGAAAGCCTCCTTCGTGCCTATCGCGGGCGAGATCTATTACCGGACGGGCGATTTTGTGCGAGCCGGAGACAACGGGGAAATCTTTTACGTCGAGCGATCTGCCGACATTCTCAAACATAAAGGATACCGCGTATCTGCGTCGGAAGTCGAGGCTGTCCTACAAGATCACCCAGTGGTAGTAGGGGCTTGTGTTGTGGGAGTCCCGGACCAGAAGGTGGGCGAACGTATCAAGGCTATTGTTGTGTTGAAGGACGACGCCAAAGGTGTGGGCGCAGCCGAGCTGATCAATTTTTGTTCGGATCGCCTCGCCTCGTACAAGGTCCCCTCGTACATAGAATTTCGTGACATGCTGCCCAAGTCCAAGGTCGGAAAGCTCCTCCGTCGGGAAATACGTGACGAAGAACGGCGCAGACTCGAAAAAGGGAAAACCGCCCCGGCCGCATAATACCCATGCGCCTTCACTCATGTTTGACAACAATAGCGACCTGCGCTTGTTCGCAGGGAAATAGTGCTAAGCCGTTAAGGTAAAAACGGATCTGCGGCAGGCGGAAATGTCAAGTACATGTTACAAAAAGGAGGGCATGTTCTCGGGGGATCCGAATGACGTTCGCCATAATTACCGCAAAGGAATCCAGCGAATCACCCTCGCCTTTCAGAGCCTCGACGTACCGGCCATTGCCGCGGTGAACGGTCCCAGCCATGGAGGCGCGCAGCGATCTCACCTACAAGTGTGACATCCGTATTGCCAGTGAAGAAGCGCGTTTTGGCGAAACTTTTGATGTCGGTAGGATTGATTCCCGAGAGATGGTGGGGCTTTCTTGCTCCCTCGGGTTGTAGGGTTCTCAAAAGCCTTGGAACTGGCCTTTACGTGCTCATGTGATTGACGCTGCGAAGCCCTTCGCATTGGTCTGGTGATCGAAGTGACACCAGCGGAAAGGCTGCTGGAGGTGCAATGGAGGTTTCGCGCTGAGATTTCTCAACACCCGGCACGAATTCTCCGCCTGGCCAAACGTCTATTCTACCTCTCTCAGGGCAGAAGTCTGGAACCTTAACTCAGTGGTCTTTCCAGCCGCGTCACCGCGCTTGTTCGCAGAGAAATAGTGCCTAAGCTGTTAAGGTAAAAACGGATCTGACACGAGCTCGCCTTCATACAGTGAGAATCGGTTGGTAGCGCAAACCGGCACTGACCTTCGTTCGTTCTTCTTCTGCTACTACTTTCGCGAATCGCTCTTAGCCGATTATTACTGTCTGAGAGCCAAATGGTATCATCACTTCTTTTCCGTCAGCCGTTCGAGGTCAGTACGCAAACGTGACACAAAGCTGCCATCTATGGCGAATATTGCTCCCTGTTCCTCATGAGGCTGGACCAAGACGCTAACCCCTTCTGGGGCCGCCGCTTTGTCAGGGGTCACCTCGGCGGCTGTTCCTTTAGCGGGTGGCTCTACTTTCTTCTCGGCTGACGGCTGCGGTTCAGGACCGGGCGTTTGGCCGTCCTTTTTCGCCCCCTCTTCTTGCCGCTCTTTTTCGGCGGAGACTTTCCAGCCGGCTTTCAAAAGTAAGGGTTCACTCTCCCCCTTCTTGAAAAGAGACACCGTAAGCTGGGGCTTGTCCAGGTGAACAGAAGCGAGGTCCGTTGGCGCCGGCTTGGTCATGGACTTCCACTCCAAGTCTTTGAGATCCCAAAGCACGCTGGTGACAGGCCAAGCGTCCAGCTTTTCTTTCTTTTCAGGTTGCTCCAAACTCCACTTATTGTCCTTGTCTTTGGCCGCAAGCCATGTCTTGCCGTCCAGACTGATTTCCAGCTTCTCGATGTCCGCGGGGTTGAACGTCAGCAATGACCGGTCTCTAAGCTCATCGGGATTCGTCTTCAGACTCTTCAATGCCCGGCCATCGAGGACGTAAACAGTGTCCTGTCCCTTTATGCGGGCATAGCGGTCCGGTTCGGCGCTGGGGGGGCCACCCTCTTTTTTCTGAGGGGCTCCTATTAGTAGTGTCTGTTCTCGCTCCTTTCCCGCCATGAGAATCGTTTCTTGCGGGTTATTCAGGCCGTATGGGTCTCCATCCTTAGCGGGGTCGTCTATGATGCTCCTCGCCGTGAGATTGGTGAGCGTCCTCAAGTTCAGGGCGATGATGGCGGCCTTAGCACGAATCCGTTCAGGTTTTGCCATTATCCATTGGTCTTTGGCCTCGCGTTGAAGGTCTACTTCCTTTCCCTCGGTGGAAATGACTATACGGTCCACCTGGTCAGGGGACAGGCCCACGACGGTCTTATCCCTTAAGTCAAAAGCGGACTTATTAAGGCTGGTCTTCAAGGTGTCCGGTACAAGGAGAAGCTTTGGCTGCTCGTCAACTCTGACATAGTAGGAAGTCTTGGCTGGATTGGCTGAGCCGAAACGGATTTCGGCTGTTTGGTCTTTGGTGGCTAGAGTGACTGCAAATTCAGGTTTGTCCAGTTCATAGTCTTCCCATTTTACGTCCTTTTCCGAAACTACTTTTTCCGGTTTGGCATCCGTAATGGAATGAAGAAGGGAAGCCACTGCCGACTCGTCTGCTTTCGTTTTGATCGGGGAGGTCAGGACCCAGGTATCGGACGGCTTTTTGAGTTCGATCTTCTCTTTGTCTCGCGATAGAAGCTCAACCGCTACTATCTTATCCTTTTCCAGATGTACTATTTTGGCGGCTTTCTCCTCGATTGCCTGCTGTTCCTGCTTATGCCTTATCTCCACGAAGTAAACATAAGCGGCCAATGCCACCAAAATTGACAGGTAGATCAGAAGCTTACCCAGTTTCATGCCTGAAACCTCCTTAACAGTCGGAAAGCTTTGGTGGGACAGGCATCTAAGCCATGTACCTATCATTTCTTGATAGACAGGCAATCCACGTCCCGCGGGACTGTCCCACCAATACCATGGTCTGGAATCCTCTTTTATTGTCTCGAGTCCAAGATTACGTCACCCGAATTACGAACTGGACCACTTCGTCTATCCTCGAGGCTTTTTCAGGCCGCAACCGTCCTTCTGCGATAAAGGTAAACCACCACTCCTAGTATGATCCAGGAGAGGGGAACGAGCACCACGGGCACCGCTAGGATTACCAAAGACTCGTTTCCCGTCAGGACAATTGGTTGGGACTTGGATGACTTGGGGCGGATGGCAATGAGATTCTCATCTTCGGCCAGCCATGACACCGAGTTCATAAACAAGTCGCCGTTTCCCTGTAACTTGAAGTATTTATTGGCTGCAAGAAGGGAGCTTCCAGCCACCACGATGCGCGCTTTGGCGGTATTGACCGGATTTTCCTCGGCCTTGTTGCCGTCGGCTTTGGTCGAGGGTTCCGTGGAGTCTTTGGCTGTGTTCTCTCCGTTGCCGGGTTCTTTGTTCCGAGAAGGAACGTTGTATGTCGAAACCGCCATCACTGAAATAGGTCCTTTTTGCCCGGTCCCTTCATCCAAGTTGGCATTGCCGGACTTGAGCTGTTCCTCACTAATCGTCCATGAGACGGGACTCGTAAGGGCAAGGGCCTGGACCGTCACATTGGGGATTGGCTTTTCTGCGGCACGTACGGAGCGGACTTCAGGAAAGAAGGAGGCCAGGTTGAAATTTTTGGTGATGGGGAAGTTGATGTAAGTTGTGATGACCGGCATGAGATAGTCTCCACCGAACACGCGACTCATGCGGTCCACGACTATGTCGTCGGCGGTTTCAAAGCCATAGTCTTTCAGGAAAGCAGCCAGCTTCGGGGTCTTGAACGGATTAAGCAGGACGAGAACGCTTCCACCTCGGATTATGTAATTTCGTATAAGATCCAGTTCACTATCCAGCGGATCCGTCTTGGGACCCGCAATCATTAGAATCGTGGCGTCCTTGGGTATCGACGCGGTTTGCATCAGCACGATTTCTTCGACCTTGTAGTTCTGTTTTTCGATCTGTTCCTTTGCAATGGTCAAACCATCGGGGTCTTTCGAGTCCGGAGAAAGCTCTCCGTGCCCCTTCACGAGGTAGATCTTCTTGACGTCGGACCTGAGAAGTTTGGTAAGGGTATTTGTGAACGTCTCTTCGTCCGCCGAATTGATTCTTTCGTCTTTCTGCCCTGCTTTCACTACGATAGAGGGGTACGAATCAATTTTGTTCTGAAGTGCAAGTGTCCGATTTTGGTCAGGATCAACGAACGAGTACGTGAACTCTCCGTAGGCATCCCGGTACTGGTCCATAAGGTCTCGAACAGCATCTCGAGCGCCAGTGTCCTTGGCCTCGTAAAATGCGAGCACTTCTATGGGCAGGTTCTTCTCTTTAAACGTGTCGAGTACTTTCCTGCTTTGGGGCGAAAGGGTATGTTTTCCCGCCCGAGTGAGGTCCCACCTCTTCGGATGCTCCAAAGCAATGTACTGAATTGCCACTACGATGGCCAAAAAGATCAGGATGCCGGCCGCTGTGCCGCCCCCGAGAAAGAGCTTTCTGTATGGACTGTTGATGGTCATTCTTTACCCCCTCCACCTGTGGGTTTCCAGAGAGCGCAGTGTCAAGAAGAGGAAGAATGCGATGAATAGGACGAAGAAGGACAAGTCGGACAAAGCCAGTATCCCCTTATTGAAAGATTCCAGATGCTCCAGAATTGACAACTGCTTGAGAACCGCGCCCACCTTTTCACCCGAAAGAGTGGAACTCCAGCTCAACACCCAGAATAGAAGGGCCGACCCGAAAGAAACGGCAGCGGCGATTATCTGGTTTTCGGTAAGTGAGGATAGGAAGATCCCCAAAGCCATAAAGGCCGCTCCCATGAGCAGAAGGCCCAAATATCCGCTTAGCAAGGTTCCAGGATCGGGATCGCCGATACCGAATAGCAGGACCACAAAAGGCAGTGTGCCGGCCAGCATTACGAGGAGCAGCAAGGCTGCGGCGAGGAACTTGCCGAAAAGAATCGCCAAATCGGTAACGGGGTAGGTGAGCAGCAATTCAATGGTTCCCGATTTCTTCTCCTCAGAAAAAAGCCGCATCGTCAGCAGGGGCATCACGAAAAGCAACACGATGCTCATGTTCTGCACCAGAGGCCGGATCACAACATCCGTCAGGTTTATGCGTTCAGCTATCATCGGATTGTTGGCTGCCTGAAGGCTGACGAGACTCATGAACGACACGTTTGCCCAAAAGAAGAAGCCGGAAACAAGTAAGAAGATAGCTATGACGGCATAGGCAATGGGCGAAACAAAGAAGTTAGCAGTTTCTTTGCGGAAGATAGCGTAAAGTCCTTTCATGAAGCCTCCTCCTTTTGGCTTGCCGGTTCTGCGGAGGCTTCCTCCTCCGTCTCTTCCGTGACTAGATCTATAAATACGTCCTCGAGGCTCACATGGATAGGCCGTAGCTCGAGCAGGTCCCATCCCTTGCCAAGAACGGCCCTGGCCAATTCCGGGCGAACATCGGTTTCAAACGCAGCCTCAACAATGACGCCGTTCTCGTCGTTGGTTGCCGTCGCCCACGGGCACAACCGACCGAACCCCGTCCAGGGTCAAAAGAAAGGACCTGACTTCATCCTCCGGCGCCCTTACCACTATTTGCGTCCTGAGACGCATTTCCCATGGCCCCTGGTCAGATTCTCCGGCGAATCCTCGGCCACGATAGAGCCTTTGTTGATTATTATCACCCGGTCACAAATCTGGCTTACCTCCGGAAGTATATGGGTCGAAAGAATCACGGTACGATTTTGCGAGAACCCTTTAATTAGCCGGCGAATCTCTCGGATCTGTTTCGGGTCCAGACCGATTGTAGGCTCGTCCAGTATGAGGATGGGCGGGTCACCTATGAGGGCTTGAGCAAGGCCCACCCGCTGGCGGTAACCCTTGGAAAGCCATCGAATAATCTTGCCCATGACCTGGGTGAGGCCCACCGATTCAGCGACTCTGTCAATTTCAGCGGGCCGATCTGCCGCGGCAACTCCCTTGGCTCTAGCCACGAAGTCCATGTACGCTCTGACGCGCATCCAGTCGTAAAGAGGGACGTTTTCCGGTAGATAGCCAACCTTTTCCCTGATCTTTAGCGACTCGTTCCTCACATCCATGCCGAGAACCCGGGCTTCACCGGATAGACGCGGGGCAAAAGCAAGTAAGGATCCGCATTGTAGTGGTCTTTCCCGCGCCGTTAGGCCCCAGGAAGCCCACTATCTCCCCTGATTCCACCCGGAAACTTACGTCCTTGATAGCGGCCAGCCGACCATAGAACTTGGTCAGCCCCTCCACTTCGATCATTGGCTATCCTCCTTGGCGCCTCGTCTCGAACTTCCTCTTTTACTATTAAGAGCATGATTGTCAAGTGTGTCGGCCGCGGTGCCGCCTGACTAGGCTCATAACGAGCCCCTGAACGCTTCCCTGACGCGTTTGTGACCCCTATTGCCTGACACCAAATGACCTGAAGAGCCACAAGGCCCTCTTTCGTAGATCTGCAAGAGGTTATGCCTGTTGTTGCATAACAAGAAATGCTCGCTGAGAGCACAAATTCCCGCCATTACGTGGTACTTAAAAACCTAACAAAAATAATATGTTGACAAATTGCTTCAGCTATGTCAGTTCAGACATAGCCACTATGTCATTCCTGACACAAAAGGGCGCCGCCGGCATTGATCTCGAAGACGCGGAAACCCTGGAACTCAGTGTCGCGCTACCATGAGTGAGGGATTCTACGGCCTGCTTTTGGCTCGGTGGGCTGCATTTGCTGTGAATCATAGATGTGAGGATGTCTGATTTAATCCCATTGAAAATGTCTATTTGAGCAAACAGGAAGGAGGTCAGCAGCATGGATGTGAGTCGCCGGGAGTTTCTCATCATCTCCGGCGTGTTCGGTGCAGGGGTTGGTCTCTCATCATTGGGTCTCGATCTTGGGCCGGTCAAGGCGTATGCCGACGATCTCAAGATGGACAAGATGAAGGCTGCGAAGCAGACCACGTCGATCTGCCCTTACTGCTCAGTGGGATGCGGACTGGTTGTCAGCACCGACACGAAAGCCGGAAAAATCATCAACATCGAAGGTGATCCTGATCACCCCACCAACGAAGGATCGTTGTGCGCAAAAGGGGCGTCAGTCTTTCAGACCACAGCGGCCAACCCGAACCGGTTGACCAAGGTGCTTTACAGAGCCCCCTACAGCGACAAATGGGAAGAGAAAAACTGGGACTGGGCCATCACTGAAATCGCCAAGAGAGCCAAGGCTACCCGTGACGCCACCTTTATTGAAAGAACGCCAAAGGTCAGGTGGTTAACAGAACGGAGGCCATTGCACACATCGGCAGCTCCAACATCGACATGGAAGAAATCTGGGGCCTGAACGCGATGGTGAGGGCCTTGGGCATCGTTTATTTGGACCATCAGGCCCGGGTTTGACACAGCCCAACAGTTGCGGCTCTGGCAGAGTCGTTCGGGCGCGGCGCAATGACCAATCACTGGGTGGATATGAGGAACAGTGATTGTCTCCTGATCATGGGCAGCAATGCTGCCGAAAACCATCCCATCAGCATGAGATGGGTGATGAAGGCCAAGGAAAACGGGGCAACGTCATTTCCGTGGATCCCCGTTTCACGAGAACTTCCGCAGTCTCGGATATCTATGCCGCGTTAAGGTCCGGCACAGACATCGCTTTTCTCGGCGGGATGATCAACTATATTCTAGAAAAGAACAAGTACTTCAAAGACTACGTGGACAACTATACGAACGCCTCCTACATCGTTGGAGACAAGTATAATTTCAATGACGGCCTCTTTTCCGGATACGATGCACAAAACAGAAAATACGACGCGTCGACTTGGGCTTTCAAGAAGGATGCCAAGGGCGTCCCGGAAAAGGACCCGACCTTGCAGAATCCCAAGTGTGTACTTCAACTCCTAAAGAAACACTATTCTCGGTACACGCCCGAGAAGGTCTCTGAAATCACAGGAACGCCGGTAGAAGATCTCCTGAAGGTGTACGAGTCGTATTCCTCCACCGGAGTGAGAGACAAAGCAGGGAGCGTGCTGTACGCGCTTGGTTGGACGCATCACACCTTCGGGACTCAGATTATCAGGACAAGTGCGATCATTCAGTTGCTGCTTGGCAATATCGGCATTGCAGGCGGAGGCATCAACGCGCTTCGGGGCCAGCCGAACGTGCAGGGTTCCACGGATGGGGCTCTTCTGTTCCATCTTATTCCCGGGTACCTGAAGGTTCCCCGGGGGCCGCAGCAGAACCTCGAGCAATACCTGACGGCCAACACTCCGAAAACAGCGGAGGCGCAATCCGTCAACTGGTGGTCAAACACGCCCAAGTATACCGTGAGCCTGCTCAAGTCATTCTATGGAGACAAGGCCACCAAAGAGAACGATTACGGGTACGCCTGGCTGCCCAAGGCAGACGACGGAGTGACCTATTCCTGGCTCGACATGTGTGATGTCATGTACCAGGGAAAGATAAAGGGCATGTTCCTGTGGAGCCAGAATCTGGCGGGTAGCCATCCCAACACCAACAAGACCGTGAAAGCGCTCTCGAACCTTGATTGGCTGGTTCATGCCAATATCTTCAACAACGAGACCGCATCCTTTTGGCACGGCCCCGGAATGGACCCAAAGAAGATCAAGACCGAAGTATTCCTTTTGCCCGCGGCATGTTCGGTGGAACGAGATGGGAGCCTTACCAACAGTGGCAGACTCGTCCAGTGGCGGTACAAAGCCGCTGAGCCGCCTGGGGACGCCATTGCTGACGGCGAAATGGTCAACCGGCTGATTGTGAAGCTCAAAGAGCTGTACAATAAAGAAGGCGGCAAGTATCCCGATCCCATTCTCAACCTCAAGTGGGACTACGTGGACGACAAAGGAAAGTTCGACCCCCACAAGATGGCCAAGGAATGCAACGGCTATTTCCTGAAGGACGTATCGCTCAAAGACCCCACGGGCAAGGACGTCACTTTCAAGAAGGGAGATCTGGTCCCGGCGTTCCCGTTCCTACAGGCGGACGGGAGCACCTCCTGCGGAAACTGGCTCTTCTGCGCGAGTTACACCAATGCAGGGAACATGATGGCCCGCCGCGGAAAGGAAGACCCCACTGGCCTAGGGCTTTATCCAAACTGGGCCTGGTGCTGGCCGGTGAACCGGCGAGTGCTTTACAACCGGGCTTCCTGCGATCCCAATGGCAACCCCTGGAATCCGAAAAGGCCGTTACTCAAGTGGGAAGGCGGCAAATGGGTCGGCGATGTCCCGGACGGACCGGCGCCTCCTATGAGCGACAAGGAGAAAGGGAAACTTCCTTTCATCATGAAGCCGGACGGCGTGGCGTTCCTCTTCGGCCCTGGCCTGGCGGACGGACCCTTCCCCGAGCAGTACGAACCCTATGAAAACCCGCTCGGCAAGAACCCAATGTCAGCTCAGGTAACCAATCCCGTGTTCAAGATCTTCAAGAGTGACATGGACAAGGTGGCTTCAGCAGACCCTAAATTCCCTATTATATGCAGCACGAACACGATCACCGAGCATTGGTGCTCAGGTTCCATGACCCGATGGCAGCCGTGGCTCCTGGAGGCTCAACCGGAACTTTTCGTTGAGATGAGTCCGCAGTTGGCCGGGGAACTTGGAATCAAGAATGGCGATCGAGTCAAAGTGGAGTCGATAAGGGGCGAAGTGGAATGCGTTGCCATGGTAACGCCTCGACTGAGACCATTCAAGGTTGCAGGCAAGGTGCTGCATCAGGTGGCCCTGCCGTTTGCTTTTGGATGGCTCATGCCCAAGTCGGACAAGAACTACTCAACCAATCAGCTCACTCCCGGAGTCGGCGATGCCAACACCATGTGCCCGGAATACAAGGGCTTCATGGTCAACGTCAAGAAAGTATGAGGGAGGTGTAAACAATGTCTGAAGGATATTCAATTCTGGTCGACACCTCCAAATGCACTGCCTGCAGAGGTTGTCAAATGGCCTGCAAGCAGTGGAATCAGTTACCGGCCACAGCAACGAAAAACTGGGGCAGCTACCAGAACCCGCAGGATTTGTCCGCTGACACGTGGAAGCTCGTGAGATTTGCGGACGGACTGAATGGGAACGGTAAAGTGTACTGGCACTTCTTCACGGACCAGTGCAGGCATTGCCTTTCCCCGGGATGCATGGGCGCAGCAGAGAAGGATGAAATCGTTCAGGACGAAAAAACCGGAGCGGTTCTCTTCACGCCAAAGACTAAGGACCTTAATTTTAAGGCTACTCTGGAGGGATGCCCGTACAACATCCCTCGGCAGGACCCCAAGTCTAAGCAGCTTTTCAAGTGCACTATGTGCTTTGACAGGATCTCCAACAACCAGATTCCGGCATGCGTAAAGTCGTGCCCGACCGGAACCATGGTGTTCGGGGAGAGGGGCAAGATTCTGGATCAGGCCAAGAAAAGGGTTGAGGAACTTAAGAAATCCTATCCCAAGGCTGTGGCTCTCAATGCCGACGATGTTCGGGTGATCTTTCTCGTAAAGGACGATCCGAAAAAATATTACCAATACGCAGCCGGCAAGTAGCGGCTGCTTCTCCCGGACCGGCAACCGCCCTCTCCGAATCCAACGGATGGGGCGGTTGTTCGCGTCGGTTGAAATGCTGCGCTCACGCGAGGATATAACGATCTTAAACCCTCTAATGGTGGTGCAACGTGATTAGTTTCGAGGAAGCCCGCAGACAAGTTCTTGCTAGAGCGCCGATCCTCGGAACAGAACGGGTAAGGCTTCTTGAAGGCCTCCGAAGGGTCCTGGCAAAGGAAATCACCGCTTCAAGAGACGTTCCGCATGAAAACAACTCGGCAATGGACGGTTACGCTGTCCGGCACGAGGACGTGATCGGGGCCTCGGCCGAGTGTCCCGCACGCCTGAGAGTGATCGGCGAATCTCTTGCCGGGAGGCCGTATGGGGACCGAGTGGGCCCCGGCCAAGCCGTTCGGATCATGACGGGCGGGTTAATCCCTCTCGGTGATGACACTGTCGTCATGACCGAAGCGAGCAGCGCTCAAGGCGACGCGGTCGAACTGGCGGAAGACCCGGGACCAGGGGCCAACGTGAGGACAAAGGGGCAATACGTAAAGTGTGGGGAAGTCGTGCTCCGGCCGGGCGACATGATCGGTCCGTCGGAGGTAGGCATCCTGGCGACGCTGGGCATTTCAGATGTTGAGGTTTATAGAAGGGCAGAGGTGGCAATCCTGTCAACGGGTGACGAACTTGTGGACCTGGATCAGCCTTTGAGACCGGACAAGGTCTATTCGTCGAACGCCTACAGCCTTGCCGCGCAAGTCCTGGAATGCGGTGGGATTCCGTTCTCCCTGGGCACGTCTTCCGATGACGAAAGGGAGATTGCGGCGAAATTGTCCCCGGGGCTTTCTTGTGATGCCATCGTTACTTCGGGTGGGGTGTCCGTAGGTCGGCATGATCTGGTGAAGCAGACCCTGTCAAACCTGGGAATGGAGCTTGTGTTTTGGAAGGTGGCCATGAAACCGGGGAAGCCCTTTCTTTTCGGCATGCTTGGACAGAAGCCCGTCTTCGGACTGCCGGGTAACCCTGGAGCGGCGACGATTTCCTTTGACCAGTTCGTCAGACCTGCTCTCCTGCGCATGATGGGCCATCAAGAACTACTCCGACCTACAGCCGAAGCCGAGCTTGCCGGTGAGTCCCTCGCTCGCTCCGACCGGGTCCACTTCATCAGGTGCAGGCTCGAAGTTGCGAACGGTAAGATCAAGGCTTGGGGCATGCCCAAATTGAAGCCGGCGATGATCCGAACCACCGTGGCGGTTGACGGTCTGATCGTAGTGGAACCAGGCGAAGGATCGATTGAACCGGGAGAAAGGGTGACAGTTCAGATTCTGAAACGTCACCCCTAGCTTGCTCGTGGTTCCATGGCCTACATGCTTGCGCCATTTCGGAAACCGGCAATTGGTCCCTTTGCTCGACGCGCGTCGCTGGAAGTCCGAAAACGAGAAGCGACTCGGAGGACAGTTTGAACACTACCCTCAAAGTTAAATCCAAAGTTTGGTCGGAAAATGACCTCGGCAACGCAGTGATCGGTGACGGAAGGTTCAGAATCCTCAAAGCTATTCGCGACATGGGCTCTATCAGCAAAGCGGCGGTCAGAATAAAACAGCCTTTCAGACGCGTCTGGGCGAGGCTGAAGGACGCGGAAGAACAATGTGGCTTCAAGCTCGTCGAGAGAACGCGATTAGGATCGAAGTTGACCCCTGAAGGGGAAGATCTGATGAGAAAGTACGCAGAGCTCAATCGAGTCTGCACCCGCCACGCGAATACGAAGTTCCGAAAGTTGTTCCTCGAATGAGAATAACGCCCCTGAGTCGAGTAATCCAAGACTCGGCGATCGGTCGAGATGACTCTTTCTCGGACAAGGGTGCAGGCCCCGACCTGTCCCGCAATCTCCAGGCTTCAGGAATTTGATCAAACCAGCATGAATGAACCTGCCCGTGGCTCTGTGCTCCACTGGCAATGAACTTGAGTTTTCGACACGGCTATGTCAAATTAGACATAAGGGAGACGGGGCTGCTATGACCGGCCAAGACAGCATGCCCCCCAAAAGCTCGTGTTGCATCAGGTTGGATGCGTCAGATATTGTCAGGAGAATTTTATGGACTACCGATTCGTAAGAACAACGTGCCCATTTTGTGGTTGTGGTTGCCAAATGCTTCTCGAAGTCATGGACGGGAAACTCATTGGCACCTTGCCGCTCAAGAAAGCACCGATGAACGACGGCAAATTGTGCATCAAGGGCTGGAATGCTCACGAGTTCGTACACAGCCCGGAGAGGCTGACAACGCCCCTTATGCGCAAGAACGGGAGCCTTCAGGAGGTTTCCTGGGATGAGGCCCTGGACTTCACTGTCTCCCGGCTCAAGGAGATTAGAGATGAGCACGGTGGTGACAGCCTCGCCTTCCTCTCCTCGGCCAGGTGCACCAATGAAGAGAACTACCTTCTCCAGAAGTTTTGCCGAGCAGGTTTTGGAACCAACAACGTAGATGCCTGTGCCCGTCTCTGACACGCGCCGACGGTGGTAGGTCTTGCCGCCGCATTCGGAAGCGGAGCTATGACAAACTCGATTCCCGAAATCGAGGATGCATCGTGCGTTCTGGTGATCGGATCCAATACGACAGAGGCGCATCCTCTCGTCTCTCATAGGGTGTACAGGGCAAAACTCAAGGGTGCCACGCTGATTGTGGTGGATCCGCGCAAGATCCAACTTACATTGGCGGCTGACATTCACGTCCCTCTCAATTTTGGTTCGGACGTGGCCTTGCTCAACGGGATGATGCACGCCATCCTGAAGAACAACTGGCACAATCCGGAGTTCGTTTCTGAGAGAACAGAAGGCTTCGCGGAACTCGAGGCGCATCTGGAAAAATATCCGCCTGAAAAGGCGTCGGAAATATGCGGGGTTCCGCCGGAGGAAATCGAGCGGATAGCGCGGATTTATGCGACCTCTGAATGCTCGACTATCCTTTACACTCTCGGCATCACCGAGCACTCCCACGGTGTCGACAATGTGAAATCTGTGGCAAACCTCGCCATGCTTACCGGGCACATTGGTAAGCGTTCCTCAGGGGTCAATCCGCTGAGGGGCCAGAACAACGTCCAGGGTCACTGCGACATGGGAGCTTTGCCGAACGTCTATCCGGGCTACCAGGTGGTGACGGACCAGAACGTCCGACAGAAATTTGAGACGGCGTGGAATGCGCACCTGTCGGACAAGGTGGGTATTACGATTCCGGAAATGATGGACCGGCTCATTGATGGTTCGGTAAAGGGGATGTTCATCTTTGGAGAGAATCCAGCGCTCAGCGACCCGGATACGCACCATATTGTCCACGCCCTGAAGTCGGCGGAATTTCTGGTGGTGCAGGACATTTTCCTGACTGAGACGGCGAAGCACGCTCACGTGGTGCTGCCTGGAGCTTCTTGGGCCGAGAAGGAGGGGACGTTCAGCAACACGGAGAGGAAGATGCAGCGGGTACGCAAGGCCGTAGAGCCACTGCCAGGGACCCTGCCGGACTGGAAAATACTTTGCGAACTCGGCTCCAGACTGGGACTTTCCTCAGATTACACCTCGCCGGAACAGATATTTTCCGAGATGGCGCGTCTTTCACCGATGTTCGCGGGCATCACGTATGAGCGATTGGAATCAGGAGGCATCCAGTGGCCGTGCCCGTCGTCCGATCATCCTGGAACCCAGTTTCTACATCAGGGTAGATTCACACGCGGCCGAGGGCTTTTCCATGTCATAGATTACCGTCCTCCGGAGGAAATGCCGGACGATGAATATCCCTATCTGCTCACAACGGGCCGTCGATATGCCCACTATCATACCCGTACACAGACCGGGAACTGCCCGTCGCTTCACAAGGAGTTCCCTGCTCCGTTCGCTCAGATCAGCTATGTAGACGCGGACAAGCTGGGATTGAAAGATGGAGACTCAGCCAAGGTGATATCCCGGAGGGGAGAACTGGTCACACCCGTCAGACCTGGCGACATCGTCCCGCCGGGCGCCATATTTATGGATTTCCATTTTGCAGAGGCAAATCCGAATTTGCTCTTGGGGACATCCTTGGATCCGATATCAAAGACGCCGGACTACAAAGTCTGCGGTGTTCGGATTGAGAAGGTCCAGAGCGAGAAACAATCGACCGAAGCGAAATGATTTCCGTCAGTCCAGACCGGACGAACACGGGCTGGATGAGGTGGAACCTCTTTGAGGGCCCTTGGCGAAATAGAGGCAGAGCGAGGTAACACACCCTTTATGAAGAATGTCAACCTGACTGTGAACGGCCTGCCGGTCACGTTGCGAGTGGGCAACGAAGATCGGCGTGTACTACTCGATCTGCTCCGAGACGACCTGGGGCTGACCGGCACGAAACAATCCTGCGACAGGAACGGACAGTGCGGAGCCTGCACGGTGCTGGTCAATAACAGGGCAGTCCGTTCTTGTCTGACCAAGGTGCGCGATCTGGATGGTGCGGAGATTTTGTCCATAGAAGGTCTTGGCACCCCGGAGAAGCCTCATCCCATTCAAGAAGCCTATGTGCTGTCTGGAGCCGTTCAGTGCGGTTTTTGTACGCCGGGTATGATCATGGCTACCAAGGCGCTCCTCGACAGCGACCCTTACCCTAGTACGCAGCTCATCAAGGATACTTTGCAGCGCAATCTTTGTCGCTGCACTGGTTACAAAAAGATAATCGATGCCGTGAAGCTGGCTGCCGACCTTCCGAGCGGCAAGACCACGTTCGAAGAGGTTTGTCCGGATTCTAGCGCCGGCCTGATCGGCGTGTCCCATCCACGGCCAAACGCTCTTTCCCTAGCCTGCGGGGTGGCGAAATTTGCCGCAGACATAAGGATGGAAGGGGTCTTGGAACTGGCAGCGATTCGGAGTCCGCACCCTCACGCACTCATCAAATCGATAGACTACTCGGCAGCCAAAACCATGCCCGGGGTAGTGGGAGTGATGACTGCGAAAGACATCAAGGGTTCCAATCGATTGGGAGACGATCAACCGCTGCTGTGCGACAAGAAGGTCCATGTCATCGGTGATGCAGTGGCTCTGGTAGTTGCCGAGACCAAAGACCAGGCCCGAGCCGCAGCGGAAGCAGTGGTCGTGGAGTACGAGCCGTTGACCGTTGTGGAAACGACAGAACAGGCTTTGGCCGAAGGGTGCATTCGGGTCCACGAAGCGGTACCCAACCTCTGCTACGTTCACCCTCAGATAAAGGGGAATGCAGCCACGGCCCTCGGCAAGTCTGATGAAGTGATAGAGGCCGAGTTTTCTACGCAGCTCATCCACCAGGCTGCTCTAGAACCGGAAGCCGCTCTAGCGTATCTGGAAACGAGTGAAGACGATGAAGAACCGAAACTTGTGGTGGTGGGACGAAGCATAAATATCCATCACCATCTTATGGTACTGCAGCGGGCGCTGGGATGGGATAACATGAGATACGAACAGGCCTTTATCGGCGGCCAGTTCGGTATTAAGATCGACATCACGGCAGAAGGTTTGGCCGCTGCCGCTGCACTGCATTTCAGGCGGCCTGTTCGCTACGTCTGCGGTCTCACCGAGTCCATGTGGATTACCACCAAACGTCATCCCTTCAAAATGAAGGTGAAACTGGGGGCTGATCGGGAAGGCAAGCTCACGGCTTACACCATTGATTTCTTGCTCGACAATGGGGCTTATACGTCAGTGGGCAAGACGATCGTGCTCAGGTCATTGTACATGCTCAGCGGTTCGTACAACATTCCCAACGTGGAGGCGGTGGGACGTCTCGTGTACACGAACCAAGCCTGGGGTGGCGCGGCTCGTGGGGCCGGGCCACCTCAAGTGAATTTCGCACTCGAATCCGCTATGGAAATCATGGCACGCCGGTTGGGAATGGATCCGTTGGAATTCCGCCTGCTGAACTCTCTGAGCCCTGGAGAGTCCATCTCCACTGGGCAGGTCATAGAAGAATGGCCGTATCCGGGATGCCTTGAGGTATTACAACCACGTTATGAACGAGCCTGCCGGGATGCTGCTGAGTCCAAACAAAGAAGATTGAGGCGTGGTGTCGGAATAGCCGGTGGCAGCTTTGGCATAGGCAGAGGGGGAGCCGACCGTTCTATGGTGGCGGTGGAATTGATGCCCGATGGAGGTCTTACGGTCTACGGGTCCATATCCGACCCCGGCGAGGGTAACGATGCCATGCTTACGCAAATCGCCGCTCACCTTATGGGTGTTCCAACCCATAAGATCCGGCTGGTTACTCGAGACACGGACAGCACTCCAGACGCAAGTTCTGCTTCGGGCAGTAGGATCACTTACATTGCCGGGGGCGCAATGGTGAAAGCGATTGAAGCGCTGAAGGGGGCCATGGCTGAAATCGGTGCTAAAGGCTACGATGATATGGTTGCCGCCGGCAAGCCGACTCGTTATCTCGGCACCAGAGTGCAGGACGCCACCCTGCTGGACCCCAAAACCGGTCAAGGGTCTCCTTTCGAGTCTCGTGTACACGGAGTGCAAATGGCCGAAGTGGAGGTGGACACCCAAACCGGAAAAGTGCTCGGTACTGAAGATGACCGCGGTTGTGGACGCCGGAACCGTTATCAATCCCCGTGTGGTGGAAGGGCAGATGGAGGGGGGCCTGGATATGGGCGTGGGAATGGCCCTTCGTGAGGAGTACGTCCATGGGTGGACCAAGGATTGGATTACCAGCAAATTCCCCACGATGAAAACCTCTTTTGATAGTGAGGTGCTGTTACTCCAGACGCCTCGCAAGAAGGGGACGTTGGGCGCCGTTGGGGTAGGGGAATTCGTCTTATTGCCTACTTCGGCCGCGATAATCACGGCTATACAAGACGCCACCGGTGGGGCAAGGATCTGTGACCTTCCAGCCACTCCTGAGCGTGTACTGGCTTCTATGGGGAAGCAAGGCCAGCGTTAATCGGCATGAACGGTCTCCATTCAGCTCAACCCGGGTCCATTTACACGATACGAAATGTAGACGGAAAAGAGGTCACCTTTGACGAAGAGGGATTTCTTCTGGATCCTGACTTGTGGAACGAGCGGCTGGCCGAAATGTTGGCTCTTGAAGACGGGCTGTCTGAGTTGAGCACCATCCATTGGCACGTTATCAGTTTTCTTAGAGAATATTACTTCGCGAACGGGAAAGCACCGCTCAATTCGGAGTTGAGGAAAGGAACCGGACTGAGTTTAGCGCAGATTGAGGGCTGCTTCCCGAGAGGGATCAGACAAGGAGCCAGGCGCCTGGCCGGCCTGCCGAATCCCAGAGGCTGCGCATAGGTCCCATGTCAAACGACGCTCAGATCATTTACCTGGACAACGCTGCCACAACATTTCCCAAGCCGCATGAAGTGCTTTCTGAAATGCATGAAGTCTACGCTCGTCTGGGCGTTTCGGCGGGAAGAGGCACTTACGATCTGGCAGCACAGGCTGAGGAAACTGTTTCTCAGGTAAGAAACCAGATCTGCGAGTTCTTCGGAGGAGACGACCCGGAACGGGTAGTCTTCGCATACAATGCCACCGATGCTCTGAACACCCTTATCCTGGGCTTGGTCACTCCCGGTTGTCATATCGTAAGCTCTCGGCTCGAGCACAATTCTGTGCTTCGGCCTCTGCACCATCTGCGCCGCGAAGGGATCATTAGCTATGACTTGGTACCTTTTGATGCCCAAGGGTTCATTAATCCCCATGATGTAGCGGATTCCATCAGGCCGGAAACGAAGTTGGTGATTCTCACCCATGCTTCCAACGTCCTGGGAACAATTCAACCGGTTGAGGAGGTTGGCATCATTTGCAGAGAAAGCGGCGTGCCTCTAATTCTGGACGTCACACAAACTGCGGGAGTGCTTCCGATAAACATGAAGATCCTTGGCGTGGACGCAGTGGCCTTCACGGGTCACAAGGCACTCATGGGACCGACGGGTATTGGAGGTCTCGTTCTGCGAAGCGGCCTGGACATTCGCCCCACACGGTTTGGAGGAACAGGCATGGATTCAAGCAGTCTCCTTCAGACTGAGACCTATCCTTTCCGTCTCGAAGCGGGTACCATCAACCTGCTCGGGATCATAGGTCTTTCAGCCGGGATCCATTACGTAATCAAACATGGCCTAGAAAATACCTACCAGAACGAAATGAGTCTCCTCAAACGCCTCCGTGACGGGCTGGCCGAATTGGAACCAGTGCATATGTATTGCGGGGACAATCTGGATAATCACGTTGCCGTGCTGCTGTGCAACATCGAAGGCATGGACGCTCGGGATTTGGGGGACATTCTCGATGGCGATTTCCATGTCGCCGCGAGGAGCGGACTTCATTGCGCTCCATTGGTGCATCTGGACTTAGGAACGTCTCCTTCGGGTGGGGTGCGGGTCAGTCCAGGGCCGTTCAATACGTCTCGAGATGTCGATGTGGTTCTAGACGCAATGCGTGAAATTGTGACGTCGCGATGAAACGCAACGGGCTCGGGAATTGAACTGATCTTGGAGCCAGTCATAGTATTCGCTCACCAATGGTGATGCCAAATGATGTTGGTGGATGCCGGGTTCACTCAATCTCATGGTCGGCTTTTGTGCAGTCAAGACAATTAATTGAAATGTTAACCCCTTATGCTCTTAAGCCGTACGGAGTGCAATAGCTGCTGCCCGCAACGTAGCGCTCAAAAGACGGCCGAACAGGAATGCCTTCTGGCAATGCCGGCAAGAGAATAATCCCGGTCGACAGTACCTGGCCCGATGGATTTGGAAGGGAAAAATCTTGACTCCTCGCTGTAATTGCGTCAAATTGGACATATGTCCTACTGGACATAGTCGTGATCATTATTGCACATCTGTGAGTTGGCAAACATCCGGAGATGTCGGCAGGTTTCGAGGCTGCTGATCATCCCATGCCGCAACAACCATTCTAGCCGAGATCCTCACGTAGTTTTCAAGGGGGAAGTGTCCCTAGGTTGCCAATCCTAAGAAACCGCTACAGCATTTCCTGTCGAAAGGAGTCGTACGATGCAAAAGAAGATGGTCAGCATTAACGGTCTTACCAAAATGGTCCTCGCCGATCCTGAGGCCTCTCTGGCCGATGTTTTGCGCGGACAATTCGGCCTGACCGGCACGAAGATCGGGTGCGGTCAGGGACAATGCGGATCTTGCTCGGTTATTCTGGATGGAAAGCTCGTCAAATCATGCATTACCAAAATGAAGAGAGTCCAGGATGCCGCCAGGATTGTCACTATCGAAGGGGTCGGGACGCCCGATAATTTGCACCCTCTTCAGTTGGCCTGGACCGTTCACGGTGGCGCACAATGCGGGTTTTGCAGTCCGGGTTTCATAGTCTCTGCCAAAGCTCTTCTGGACGAAAATCGCAATCCTACGAGAGAGCAAGTCAGAGACTGGTTCCAAAAGAACAGGAATGCGTGTCGGTGCACGGGGTACAAGCCTCTCGTAGACGCGGTGATGGATGGAGCTAAAGTCATCCGAGGCGAAATGAGCGCGGCGGAACTGGCTTACAAGCTTTCCGCAGACGGTAGGATCTGGGGAACCGCCTACCCAAGACCCAGTGCAGTGGCCAAAGTTACGGGAACCATCGATTACGGAGCAGACCTCATTTGCAAGATGCCTCCGGGAACCTTGCACCTTGCGCTGGTACAGGCCAAAGTGTCCCACGCGAAGATTCTTTCTGTCGACACGTCGGAAGCCGAAAAGATGCCTGGCGTGGAGAAGGTGATCACTCACAAAGACGTGAAAGGGAAGAACCGCATCACCGGGCTCATCACGTTCCCGACCAACAAAGGAGACGGCTGGGACCGCCCCATTCTGTGCGACGAGAAGGTGTTCCAGTTTGGAGACGCAATTGCAATGGTGTGTGCCGACACTGAGGCCAATGCGCGAGCTGCAGCGGAAAAGGTCAAGGTGAGTCTTGAGGAACTCCCCCCGTACATGAGTGCTCCTGCGGCCATGGCGGACGATGCCATGGAGATTCACCCGGGAACCCCTAATGTCTATTACGAACAGAAGCGGGCCAAGGGCGAGGACACAAAATCCCTCATGGAGTCTGCCGCATACGTGGTGGAGGGTGAGTACTATCTGCAGAGGCAACCGCACTTGACCATGGAGCCGGATGTCGGGTTGGCGTATATTGATGAAGACGGACGTTTGACGATTCACTCCAAGAGTATCGGTATTCATCTCCACCATGCCATGATTTGCGCAGGTCTGGGAGCCGAACCGGAAAAGCTGCGAGTGGTTCAGAACCCTGCAGGAGGAACGTTCGGATATAAGTTCAGCCCGACAATGGAAGCTCTCGTGGGTGTCGCGGCCTTAGCGACCGGCAAGCCAGTAGCTCTGAGATACGATTACTTTCAGCACATCACCTACACCGGCAAGCGCTCTCCATTCTTTATCAAACTCAAGTATGGTGCGGATAAGGACGGAAAGATCATCGCTATGGAAAGCGATTGGATTGTGGATCATGGCCCTTATTCTGAATTCGGCGACCTGCTCACAGTTCGCGGAGCCCAGTTCATCGGCGCGGGATACGGCATAGCCAATATCAGGGGCCTGGGGCAGACGGTGTGTACCAATCATGCCTGGGGCTCGGCCTTCCGGGCCTATGGTTCGCCTCAGAGCTTTCTCGCGTCTGAAAGCTTGATGGACGAACTTGCCGCAAAAATGGGCAAAGATCCGTTGGAGCTGAGATACCTCAACGTGTATCGTCCCGGAGATACCACACCGACCGGCCAGACGCCGGACGTGTTCAGCTTCCCGGACATGATTGACAAGCTCCGTCCGCTTTATCAAGACGCCCTGCAGAGAACAAAAAAGGAATCCACACCCGAAAGGAAAAAGGGCGTCGGAGTATCAATCGGCATATACGGCTGCGGTCTTGACGGCCCGGATTCATCCGAAGCCGTAGTGGAACTCACTCCGGATGGGGTTACCCTCTATGTTTCATGGGAAGACCACGGCCAAGGCGCGGACATGGGATCTTTGGGGACATGTCACGAAGGCCTGCGGCCACTGAGGCTCTCCCCGGATAAAATCAAGCTAGTGATGAACGACACAGCGATCACTCCCAATAGTGGACCTGCGGGTGGCAGCCGTTCGCAGGTCATGACCGGTAACGCCATCAAGAACGGGTGCGAGATGCTGCTGAATGCCATGCGCAAACCCGATGGAACTTTCAAGACTTACGAAGAAATGAATGCGGAAAATATACCCCTGAAGTATTCGGGCAAATGGACAGCGTCCATGTGTACTCCGTGCGACGAAAACGGCCAGGGAAATCCGTTTCCTGTGTACATGTACGGCGTGTTTATGGCCGAAGTAGCTGTTGACACGAAGACCGGTAAGACGCAGGTTGAGAAGTTCACGGTTGTTGCGGACATCGGAAAGATCAACAACAAGCTGGTTGTCGACGGCCAGATCTACGGTGGGGTAGCACAAGGCATCGGCCTTGCACTTACAGAAGACTTTGAGGACTTGAAGAAGCACACGAGTCTGATCGCGTGTGGCCTTCCGTTTGCAAAAGACATACCTGACGACTTCAAGATCATGTACATGGAAAACCCACGGGAGAACGGCCCGTTCGGAGCGGCAGGCGTGGGTGAACTACCATTGACGTCACCACACGTTGCAGTGGTCAATGCCATTCACAATGCCACGGGCGTCCGAATCAGAGCCTTGCCGGCGCTTCCGGAAAAGGTGTTGGCTGGTCTTCAGGCATCTAAATAGGCGCCAACGGGAGCTGTGACTTTCGGGGAAAACTCATTTTGAGAATAGGGGTTTTCCCCGAATCCTTTTATTATCGAAATCATTCCATCGGCTACGAGATGGTCATGGATCAAAAGGAACTGCGGGAACTCGAAAATCTGTGCATCCAGGAATGTGCTCCCTGGTGTAGTTCCACGTGTCCAGTGCACGTAGATGTTCGCGCGATGAGCGCTGCAATGTCACAGGGAGACTTCCCTGCGGCAGCCAAGATTTTCCGAAAATCCGTACCTTTTCCGGGAATCATAAGTCGTGTCTGTGACCATCCGTGCCAGGATGCGTGCAAGCGTAGAGATGCCGGGTCAGCCATTTCAATTCGGGCCCTGGAAAGAGCGGCCCTGACATTGGCCCCCGTTTCGGAAGCTAAGGTGGTGGCTGCACAAACGAAGAATAAACGGGTGGCGGTTGTGGGTGCAGGGTTGAGCGGCCTCACTGCCTCGTTGAATCTGACCAGGAAAGGGTATCAAGTAGTAGTCTTCGAATCCAGTGACAGATTGGGCGGTAGTCTGTGGGATTTTCCCGCAGCGGAATTGCCTGGAGAGGTAATCCTGGCTGACTTTGAAGTCTTGACACGTCTTCATGTGGAAATCCGCTTTAAGACCGCCGTGGGCAGAGACGTCTCAATATCCGATCTTCAGAGGGATTTTGACGCGGTTTACGTGGGATCAGGTATTGACAGCCGGAACCAAATCGGACTGGCACTCAACTCCGAAGGAGAGGTTTCGGTGAACCCAGAAACCTTGGAGACCAGTTCCGCAGGAGTATTTGCCGCCGGAAGTTTCGTGAGGGGCACCGAAGAGCGGTCGCCTATCCGTGTCAATTTCCGATGGTCGCCGAGCAGCCATCTCCATTGACAGGTTCCTGCAAAAAGTTTCTCTCACTGCTTCCAGAGAAGGCGAGGGAGCGTACGAAACCCGCCTTTACACCAGCACGGAAGGGATTGAACCGCTTCCCGAAGTCGCTGTGTCCGATCCAAAGGTGGGGTATTCGGCACAGGAGGCGATGCAAGAGGCAGGACGATGTCTTCAGTGCGAGTGCATGGAGTGCGTTAAAGTTTGTGAATTCCTTGCCGGCTTCAAGGGCTACCCCAAGAAGTATATCAGGCAGATCTACAACAATCTGTCCATCGTCATGGGCCAACGTCACGGCAACAAGCTCATCAATTCGTGCAGTATTTGCGGTCTGTGTAAGGAGGTTTGCCCTGAAGACCTTCACATGGGAGAAATTTGCAAGGCTGCTCGTGAAACCATGGTTAGACAGGGCAAAATGCCGCCGTCGGCCCATGAGTTCGCCCTCCGGGATATGGCATTCAGCAACAGCGAAAAATGCGCTCTGAAGCGTCATCAACCGGGGAGGGATTCCAGCACGTTCCTGTTTTTCCCTGGTTGCCAACTCAGTGCCTCCTCTCCGGAAAACGTGAAGAAGACGTACTCTTACCTCACGGAACGCCTCCGAGGCGGGGTCGGCCTTATGCTCCGCTGTTGCGGAGCCCCCGCGGATTGGGCCGGGCGCAAAGAAGCTTTTTCCGAGGCCCTGTCCGAGTTCGAGGCTCAGTGGGAAGAAATGGGCAGGCCGGAGTTGATTGTGGCTTGTTCCACCTGCTACTCGGTGTTCAAGGCCCACTTGCCGCACATGAAGATGCAATCTCTGTGGAAGGTGCTGGACACGCTGGGACTACCCGACAGCAATCGAATGGAGCCCTTCGCCGTAGCAGTCCACGACCCTTGCACTTCGCGACATGAGAACCATATTCATGAGAGTGTTCGAAGCATCCTTCGGAGGCTCGGATACGAAATCCAGCGAACTCCCTCTGAGTCGAGATCGAACTGAGTGTTGCGGGTACGGCGGGCTCATGTATTTCGCGAACCGGGACCTGGCTGAAAATGTCATCCAACGTCGGATCGCAGAAAGCCCCCATGACTACTTGGCTTACTGCGCGATGTGCCGGGATCATTTCAGCTCCAAGGGCAAGCCGACCTGGCACCTGCTTGGATCTCATCTTTGGTCCGGGGGACCATGACAAAGCCTCGCAAAGAGGCCCGGATTATTCGCAAAGACGGGAAAATCGTGCGCGACTCAAGAATTCCCTGCTGAAGGAACTGTGGGGTGAAGAGGTGGCCACAGATCAAGGTCGTGAAACCACGCAGTTGCATATTCCCAAGGACGTCCGGGATCTGATGGAACGACGAATGATCCTGATCGAGGATGTGCGTCAGGTGCTGGATTGGGCCGAAAAAACAGGATTTAAGCTGGTCAGCCGTCATTCCGGGCACTTCTTGGCTCATTACACCCCGACGACCGTCACCTACTGGGTTGAGTATTCCCCCGCCGAGAACGGATTCACCATCCACAACGCGTACAGTCACAGGATGGAGATTGTGGAGGAATTAAGACCGTGAGCGATCACGTTGACCCTCATGAATCTGAAGGGTGGTTATGCGCGAAGTGCGGGGTACCTCTGGAGATGCGAAAGGTTGAAGTGGGCTACATGGGAAGCAAATATCCTGTGGACTTGCCAAGATGCCCCCGCTGCGGTCTCGTCTTTATCCCGGAAGAGCTTGCTTTGGGCAAGATGGCGGAAGTCGAGAAGCTGCTGGAAGATAAGTGACAAGGATGAGCAAGGGAGGCTCCTGCAAGGTCTACGAGCAGATTGGGGCGACAGATTTGGCCGTTGACGGCATCCGGCCGGGCGGTCTTGGGCTGACCGAAAGGGCCCTCGGTTCGTGCGGATTTTCGCCAGGTTCCAGAATCCTCGATGTGGGGTGTGGAACTGGGGTGACGTTGAACCGATTGAATCGTGTCCACCAATTGTCGGCAATAGGTGTGGATGCTTCCTCAGTTCTCCTAGATCAGAACCGCATGAGAAATCCGGACTTGCCGCTCGTCCGGGCTGCCGGCGAGAATCTCCCCTTTTTCGACGAACACGCGGATGGAATACTCGCTGAATGCAGTCTTTCAGTCATGAATGAGCCTGATAACGTGCTGGACGAGTTCCGGCGGGTCCTGAAAATCGGCGGCAAATTGATCCTGAGCGATGTTTACGCAAGGAATCCTGACCGCATCGATCAATTGGCCGGTATGCCCGCGCATTGCTGCTTGAGAGGCGCAATTTCCCGAGAGCAGCTTACGGAGAGGTTGGCTGATCGAAGTTTCAGAATCGATCTGTGGGAGGACCATTCGGACCTACTGACGGACTTTGCCGTCCAATTGGTCTTTGCTTACGGCTCCATGAATCAATTCTGGCTCCGGACGGGCTCCGCATCGGTTGATCTCGATGACATCCAGCGAGCCGTATCCGAGGCACGACCTGGTTACTACCTGCTCATCGCTCAAAAGCTCCCCGGTGAGGAAAGCATATCAAAGGATGACTCACCATGATGGATGAACTGCTCCGCATGTTGGAGTTGGCAGGCCAGGGTTTTCATTGCAGTCAGATTTTGCTTTTCCTGGGGTTGGAGGCCCAAGGAAAACGTAACCCCGATCTGATACGAGCCATGTCCGGACTAGCCGGCGGCGTAGGATTTTCCGGGGATATTTGTGGCGCATTAACGGGCGGAGCGTGCCTATTGGGCCTTTATGCGGGCAGGGGAACGCCCGAAGAGGAGGACCACCCCAGGCTGAACCTCATGATCAGTGAGCTGGTTGAGTGGTTTTCGCGGGAATATGCCGAGCGTTGTGGCGGCATCCGTTGTGAGGACATTATTGGGGATGATTCCGGCAAACAGTCCACCATATGTTCCGGAATCGTGACCCTCACGTACGACCAAGTAAAGACGATTCTGCTCGACAACGGTTTCGACCTTTCGGAGGGAAGATAATGCCCCCATGGGAAGGAGTAGTACTCTCACAAACCGAAAGCTTGTGCCCGGAATGCCTTTCCAGAATACCCGCCTTCAAGGTGGCCGTCGGTAAAGATGTGTACGTGGACAAAACGTGCCCCGAACACGGCGAATTCCGGGTCGTGGTCTGGAGAGGCGACCCCTCCTATGGCGACTGGGCCCGCCCGAAAGTTCCCGTTTATCCATCGGTTCCAGCCACAACAATAGAAAAGGGGTGCCCGTTTGATTGCGGCCTCTGCCCCGATCACCGACAGCAGACCTGCACAGCCTTGTTGGAAATCACCGAGCGTTGTGACCTCCGCTGCTCATACTGCTTTGCCGATTCGAGCAATAGCAATCGCTGCGATCCCGATATGAGTGTGGTCAGGTCGTGGTATGAAGCGCTTGTTGCTTCCGGGCATCCGTGCAACATTCAACTCTCGGGTGGGGAGCCGACCCTTCGTGACGACTTGCCGGAGATCGTGGCCTTGGGGCGTGCCATGGGTTTTCGGTTCATTCAACTCAATACCAACGGGCTGCGCTTAGCAAGAGATCCATCGTTTGTGGAGCGACTGAAAGAAGCAGGCCTTGATTCAGTATTCCTCCAGTTTGACGGCACAGATGACAGAATCCACAGGGCATTAAGAGGAGGACCTTTTCTTAAAGCCAAATTGAAGGCCATTCACCATTGCGAGCAACAGGGGTTGGGAGTGATTCTAGTCCCCACTCTTGTTCCGCGAGTGAATACAAATAATATCGGAGATATAATCCGGTTTGCTCTTGAAAACATCCACGTGGTACGAGGCGTACATTTTCAGCCCGTCAGCTATTTTGGAAGGCATCCCCGGCCTCCTTCGGATGCTGATCGATTTACGCTGCCTGAGGTTGTTCGCCATATCGAAACTCAGACCTCGGGCCTCCTCAGAGCGGACAACTTCGCACCTCCAGGATGCGAGAATGCTCTGTGTTCATTTCACGGCAATTTCGTGCTCATGCCGAATGGGAACGTAACTGCCTTGACCCGATATCACCACTCGGATGCGTGCTGTCGTCCTGCGAGAGCTGAGGACGGCGCATACAAAGCCCGCGACTTTGTATCGGAACACTGGTCCTCGGTGCCGAAGAGTCAATCTCCGAAGGAGAACACCGGGTTGTCTCTCGGGGAATGGGATATTCTCCTGGACCGGGCTAGCACCCATATGCTGTGTGTTTCAGGCATGGTCTTTCAAGATGCCTGGAACGTGGATCTGGAGAGATTGAAGGACTGCTGCATTCACGTCGTAGCGCGTGACGGAAAAGTGGTACCGTTTTGTGCATACAATCTGACCAATTCCCGAGGCAGCTTCCTCTATAGGCGAGAATGTTGAGCTATGGACAGGACGCCACTGGACAAATGGATTGCATCCAAGATCTTTGAAGATCCTCTCGGAGGAAGTCTTTCCCAGGCTGATGTAAACCGTCACCAATTGGCAAAATTGAGAGAAACTATTGACTACGTTCGATGGAAGAGTCCCTTTTATAGGGCGCATCTGGCCGGATTGCCGGATTGCCGGTTAAAAGACTTGGAAGATCTTAGGCAGTTTCCCTTCACCACCCCGGAACACCTTCAAGAAAGAGGGTCAGAATTCCTCTGCGTGTCCCAAAGCAAGATTCAGCGTGTCGTAACGCTTCAGACTTCCTGGAACGACGACGAAACCCAGACGGCTCTATTTCACCGAAGAGGACGTTGAACTCACCGTAGATTTTTTCCATCACGGCATGTCCACCCTTGTCGCGCCCGGACAGACGGTCCTGGTTCTCATGCCCGGCAACAGGCCAGCGAGCGTAGGAGACCTACTCGTTCGAGCCCTACACAGAATCAATGTAGAAGGGATTGTGCATGGTATGGTGGAGAATCCAGGTCACACCATAGACGAGATTCTTCGACATAACATAGACTGCCTGGTCGGCATCCCCACCCAGGTGCTTGCTCTCGCCAGGCATGAAGCCGGCGCCTCGATACCTCACGGACAGATAAAGAGCATTCTGCTCAGTTCAGATTACGTCTCGCCAGCAATTGCGCAAGAGTTAGAGCGCGTTTGGGGTTGTCGTGTGTTCAATCATTACGGAAGCACAGAAATGGGCCTTGGAGGGGGAGTCGAATGCCAAGCTCTCCAGGGCTATCATTTGCGCGAGGCTGATCTCTATTTTGAAATCGTGGATCCCACATCCGGGGAGCCTCAACCGGCTGGTCGGTGGGGCGAAATCGTTTTCACCACATTGACCCGGAAAGGCATGCCCCTGATCCGCTACCGTACTGGTGATTTGTCCAGGTTCCTTTCTGACGCTTGCCCCTGCGGTACAGCGCTGAGACGGCTGGACAGGGTACGAGGGAGATTGAAGGACTTCATCCCGGTGGGGGAGTCCCATTGGCTTGGTATAGTTGATTTGGACGATGTGCTTTTTACCGTTCCCGGACTTCTCGACTACCAGGCCATCCTGACCGATGGAAACAACCAGGACCGCCTGGACATAGTTGTCCACGCGGGCGCCTGCGACCACGAAGGTTTTCTTGATGCCGTCCATCGCGCGCTGACGCAATCTGAAGCTGTACGTAAGGCAATTCATGACGGCAGTATCGCCGTCGGCTCGGTAGAGTTCGCAACGGAGCGATGGGTTACAACGGGGACATCCAAGAGGAGCATGCATGACCAGCGTCACACAGCGGCCAATACGACCCCTGTCTGACTCCCCAACAAAGCACGTCTTGATGACCCGAAAGGAGATGGCCGCACCTCATGGAAGACAGATTTTCCCGAACTGAAAACGCAGACGGCAGGGTCGTTCATATGGGTTCGTACAAAGAGGGAATTAACAGAACCTGCCGGAAAAAGCAACGCCGCCCGCGTCGAGGTAGAGGTCGCTTGCAACGAACCTATTGGAGAAGACATAAGGAAAGGGCTCACGGAAGAATTAGGCAAGCTGGACGGTGTTATTGTTGTGGATGAGGCCCCTGATTGGGTTTATTCGATCATAGCCTTCCACTATGGCCAACTTGTTGAACTTTCCGTGGTCCTGAGGCAGTTCTTCAGGGCGAGCAAGCCCGGTACTGAGCAGGACACAAGCACTCCTGGCGGAGGGAAAACGCTGAAATCCGGTGCCTGGGTTTATGAATCGTTAAGGTTTCATGGGCTTTTTGGAGTGCAGGCTGCCGACCTTAAAGGGCTATTGGCGTCGATGGCAGAAGAGTTTGGCAAAACCCAGCTCGGACAGGCATCCAAGAGAAAATTCCGCGACCGCTCAGAGGGACGTTCCTAGCGCAGGACTTTCCTCAATAATCCAGTACCGGCCAAGATTCTTCTTGAAATCTCAGAGTGACAAGATCCGATCGCAGGGACGTGGGCCAGCACATTCTGCCCTACCTGTGTCTGATTTCTTGGAAAAACGCCTGTTTGAATTGACCCCCCCTCACGGTGATGATATGTGTCAACACATCGGGGAGAGCTTCGCTTTCCCCTATCGGAATCCGTGAGAGGCGATGCATGGCCACGCGATCAAGAACGATAAGGGTTGCCTCATGTCAGGCACTGCTGGTGTTGGTTCTGTGTCTCATGGCCCTGCCTTTATCTGCCGCGGAACCAACAGATGCTGTCCAGGCTGAAAATGCATTCTTTCGCGGCAGCCACCTGCTGTCACGCAATAACATGGTCGAAGCGGTGGCGTCACTTGAGAAGGCAGTAAAACTGGACCCGCAAAACCTCAAGTACAAGAGTGTGCTCGCAGTCGCATATAACAACCTTGGACTTAAGCTGAATCGAGAGGGTCATGTCGCGGAAGGTGTGCGCTTCCTGGGAAAAGCCGTGACTCTTACGCCTGACGACAAGGACATTCGATTCAATTTCATAAACGCAGCATTCCAGGCTGCATCATTGCCGGACGAAAAGGTGCCCGTTGCAGACAAGGTGGCCTTTGTCAGTCAATTGATGGAGATCGATCCGGAAAACCCTTCGGGCCGCAAAATGTTGGCTGCGCTCCTTAACAACTCCGGCGTGGCCAAAGGGCGCACGGGTGCCCACGACCAAGAGGTGACTGCTCTCGAGAAAGCCGCCTCGTTAGATCCGGGGAACCCTAAAATTAAGAAAAATCTCGCCACTGCCTATTACAACCTGGCATTGGCCAAAGGGAAAGCGGGCGCTGTTCAGGAAGAGGCTGAACTTCTCCGGACGGCACTAAAGTTGGCCCCAAAGGATCCCCTGATCTCAGAGAACTTGGGAAGGGTCCTGTCCAATCTGGCAGTATTCAAGGGAAAGGGCCGCGACCTGGCAGGCCAGATCGCGCTACTGAAGGAATCTCTGGAGATTTTCCCCAATGACCCTGTGACAAAGAAGAACCTTGCCGCCGCCTACAATAACTTAGCGGTTGACGAGGGTAGCGGCATGAACCTTTCCGAGAAGATATCGAACTTGGAAGCTTCTTTGAAGCTGGATCCAAAGAATGAGGCCACTGTCGGGAATCTCAGCAATCTTCTGGCCAAGGAGGCTGTTCGAGAGTCCAAGGGCGGTGCTCCCGGCAAGGTAATCGAACTACTGGAAAGAGCGGCCCGGATTGATCCAAACAACCAACTGGTCAAGACTAATCTTGCGGCAGCATACCACAATGAAGCTCTCGCAAAAGGCGAATTGGGTAAACAGTTGGAAGAGATCCGCCTCCTTGAAAAGGCTCTGAGCCTTACTCCTTCCAGCACGGAGATTAAGGTTGATCTTGCAATGGCATACAATGATCATGCAGTTGCGCTCGGCAAAAAAGGCGACACCAAGCAAGAGGTCATTTTCTTGGCAAAAGCCGCTAAACTGGCACCTGACAACAAGGTGATCCGGGAGAACCTGGCGAAGGCAAAGCAGAAGGGTGAAGCAAAGGGCGAAAAAAGTGGGGGGAGCGCTCCCAAGAAGAAGAGTAAGGAGGGCTGACCTCAGCAACTGCTTATGTTAACCGAGCTTTCCGCGCCGGCGCCTCTCCGGAGAACGAGATCTGTCTCCTCAAGTTGAACAAGACTTCCTTCGAACCGCGTGGCTTGTGGCCTTTATTTGCATGAATTAGTCGGAAGACCCGCGCAGCGAGCGTGCCAAAGCGATCATTGACATTCAAAAGGCTGGATAATAAAATGTGCCGCAAGCGTCCACTGTCAATTCGAGCCATCAAGGTTTGTTCATGATCGCCAAGTTCACGCGCAAAGACTTTCTTGAGGCTATTTTTGCCCAATATTATAAAGAGTACAGGGGGTTCATTCTTGTAAAAAGCTTCAAACGCGGCGACCCCAAGCAGAGTACTCGTTACTTCCCGAACATCGAAATCCTCGCCAAAGAACACTACGGAGAAGAGAGAGACGTCTACTTCGGAATCTGTCCGCGCGAGCGGATGAAAGCCGAGAAAGAGCACATACATTTTCTGGTAGCTTTGTGGGCTGACCTGGACATCGGTTCAGAAGGCCATGAGGAGAAGAAGATATACTACGAAGGACCCCAGCACGCGGCCAAAGCCATCAGGAGCTTTCCCAGGGCGCCTTCTATTATAGTGGAATCAGGGAGGGGCGCTCACCTGTATTGGCTGCTGAAGGAGGTCAACGAAGTTCAGGATCCGGAGAGAATCGAACGGGCCCTCAAAAACATCAGCGACCATCTTCAGTGTGACACGGATGTGAGCCTGGATACCGTCCTTAGACTTCCTGAGACATCTAACACCAAGATCCCTGGCAAGCCTGTAATTTGTGACGTAAAATTCATCAATCCCAATTTCCGATACACTTTAGAAGACTTTGAAAACCTCGGCCAGCGGATCGTAGTTCCGCAGCCATCAATGCCTGCGTCAGGCCCTATTCCTCCCGCTGGGCTGTCAGCTCCAATTGCAATGTCCGAGGACGAATCTGAGCAGAGCCGCTACCAGGCGCCCGTGGCTTCGGGTCAGGGGATCGACGATTCTCTCGTTCTCGACGAGACAATAATCGATGAGCTGATCGATGATATTTCAATGACTGCCAGCGTGGTCATGGAGGCACCCATGCCCCCAACTGAATCTAGTAGGTATGGAGCGAAGACCCAAGAACCGATCGGTGCTGCCGCACAGGCAGTGCGGCCTGCTAGCACGAATTCAGTCATCCCTTCGGTTTCGACCACGAGCAGGGCATTGGCGGAGCTTTCCTCGTCCCGCGCCGACATTGAGATCTCACTGATTGGCTCCAATCAGCAGATTAATGGAATCCTCATCTGGAATGAAAATGGCCTCATCGGTGTCGAATCGGGAGAGGATCTTTACACCATTCCGCTCTCCAGCGTTTCCTTCATAAGAAGCAAGGCATAATCGTCAGGCGCTTCCAGCCTACTCTGATACCCGTTGAACCCAATTTCTCTTCCTGATGGATAGGGGGTCATGTAGAGATGCTGAACATCATCTGGCTCGTACTCTTGGTAGGATCGGCGGCAGTAGCGGTGTTTACCGGCCAAGTCAAGGAGGTGGTTCTGGCGGCTACTGAGAGCGCAGGGTCTGCTTTCAAGTTGGCCCTCGGGTTCACGGGAATAATGGCGCTGTGGCTAGGGCTCATGAGAATCGCAGAACAAAGTGGTCTAATAGGAGCCTTTACCCGGTTGATTTCTCCCCTCATGCAGTTTCTTTTTCCACGAATACCTGACGGTCACCCGGCTCTCGGGAGCATGACCATGAACATAGTGGCAAACATGTTCGGGCTCAGCAATGCGGCAACACCACTGGGAATCCGGGCCATGCAGGACTTGGACACCCTCAACCGCCACAAAGGCACGGCCACAAACGAGATGTGCATGTTCCTGGCCATCAACACGTCCAGTGTTCAACTTAGTTCCGGCAAGCGCTATCGCGTTACTCGCGGCCGGCGGATCTTCTGATCCTACGGTGGTGATCTTCCCTGCGATTATCGCAACGTGTGCCTCCACCGTGGCCGGAATCCTTGCAGCCCGCTTACTTTCAGGGCTCAGACGATTTCGTCAGGAACCCTCAGAAAAGGCCGAATCATGAAAGGAATGCAGGAGCTTTCGGCTATAGCTTCAAATTTGATTTTCCTATTGTTTCTTGTAGGGATTCCCGTGTACGGTTTTTTCAAAGGAGTGAAGGTATATGAATCCTTCGTAGATGGGGCCAAGGAAGGTTTTGACGTTGCCGTGCGTATCATTCCTTATCTGGTGGCCATACTTGTCGCGGTGGGCATGTTCCGGGCATCCGGCGCAATGAAGCTCATTACAGAAGCAATTCCTGGAGTCTTGAATGCACTCGGCCTCTCACCCGAGGTCTTGAGCCTGATCCTTGTACGGCCACTGTCAGGTGCCGCCTCGCTCGGCCTGCTGGGCGAAATCATTGCTACTCACGGCCCTGATTCCTATCAGGCACGGCTCGGCTCAGTAATTATCGGCAGTACCTGAGACGACCCTCTACGTTGTGGCTGTCTATTTTGGTGCTGTGATGGTGACTAGGGTGCGCTACGCAATTCACGCGGGCCTGATAGCGGACGCGGTCGGGGTCTTGGCTGCCATAGCGGTATGCAGGCTTTTTCTTGCATGAATAGAACGATTGCCAAGAATGGGTTGGCCGATGCGAGTTTGCAATGGTGTGGCGGAGAGAGAGGGATTCGAACCCTCGGTAAGGCTCAACACCCTACACTCGCTTAGCAGGCGAGCACCTTCGGCCTCTCGGTCATCTCTCCGCTAGGGCTCATCAATAACAACTTATGAGTGCGCAAGACTAATGTCAAGGCTTTTTGGCACGTATGCAGAATGGAAACGATGACGTGAGGGAGTGTGCCTCATTCTGTGAACTGCCTCGAAAGCTGGGGAGCTCTTATTTACGGCAAAGGGCCTTTAGCCCGGAAAAGATCCGGGAATGCGCGGCTCGGGAGTGAGTACGTAAGGAGAGGAGATTTGAAGGTTGGAGAGAGGAGTTCAGCGGCCGCTAAGATGGAATCGGGATAGGGTCTTGTTGAGGAGCGGACAGTGACGAAAAAGATACGCTGCAGTTGGGCGGGGAATGATCCCATGATGATTGCATACCATGACAAGGAATGGGGTGTGCCTGTCCATGATGACCGCCTCTTCTTTGAGTTCTTGTTGCTAGAGGGGGCCCAGGCCGGGTTGAGCTGGTCAACGATCCTGAAGAAGCGGGAGAATTATCGGGCCGCCTTTGATAATTTCGATCCGAAGAAGATTGCCGGCTACGGTGAAGACAAGATCCAACAGTTGTTGCAAAATCCGGGTATTGTGCGCAATAGGGCAAAAGTGCGCTCGGCCGTGACCAATGCTCGGGCCGTTCTTAAGGTTCAGGACGAATTCGGTTCGTTTGATACCTATATCTGGCGATTTGTTGGGGGCAAAACCATACAAAACGGTTGGGAAAGCTCAGTGGACGTGCCGGGCAAGACGCGCGAAGCAGAAGCCATGAGCAAAGATCTCAAGAGGCGGGGTTTCAAGTTTGTGGGGCCAACGATCTGCTATGCATTTATGCAAGCTACCGGGATGGTCAATGATCACACGACAGACTGTTTTCGATTTCACGAATTGTGTCGCTCTTGTGTTACCTCAGCTAAGACTTGACTGATTCTTGCCGGTCGGCAGGAAGATTGAATGACCGGCAAGATGCGACGGTCCTACTGTGCAAATCGCACCGTACTTGTGACTGGCTGCTCTATACCAGCACTTCCTTGAGAAATGTGGCCATTGCCTCGTACGCCTCGTCTTCTTCTTTGGATAGCCCGAGCAAATAGTAATACGCGTGGGGCATGGACTCGTGGATGAGCAATTCCACTCGTGTGTTACCGGCTTCACGAAGTTTTTCGGCAAAACGTTTGTTGTCGTCAAAAAGAATGTCGTAACCAGCGGCAATTATCATGGTGGGCGGAAAGCCAATCAGATCGCTGTACATGGGGCTCACGTACGGGGTTGTCCATTGTTCCGCGAAAGGCACGTAGTTGCTCCGCACGTATCCAAGAAAAGCAGCATCATAGATCAGGCTGTTTGGACCGACCCTTTTAAACGAATTATACGACTCAAATACGAAATCCGTGAGCGGACACAGCAGAACCGTTGCATCCGGAACGAGGCCGCCCTTGTCACGCACCCATAACGGCAGCGCCGCTGCCAGATTGCCGCCGGAAGAATCCCCCCCCACGGCCACGCGCCGCGGATCAGCACCAAGCTCATTAGCTGCATGCTCGCGCACCCATTCATACACGGAAACAAAGTCCTCGAGTCCATGAGGATATGGAAATTCCGGCGCCAGGCGATAATCGACGCTGACCACAACTACTCCGCTACGGTGGCTCAGCTTGCGGCACACAAGGTCGCTTTCTTCTGGGTCGCCCATGCACCAGCCACCGCCATGACAATAGACCAGCACCGGCATCGTGCCTTCGCCGGTAAGCGGCCTATAAACCAAACTGCGCACGCTTCCGCCAGGTCCCGGGGTCCTTATCTCAGAAACTCGGACCTCATCCATGATCTCCTGGGGAATGATTAATTGCAGGGGTCTGTCAACGGGCACGAAGTCCCTTCTCAAGGCAGCCGCGATCATTTGTTTGGCAGGAACAATCGGCCGAATGCGTAGAACCTCGGCATAAATCTTCGCGGCTGGTCCGGTGAGGTCGTCGGAGAACTGCGGCGCAGGGGCTTTGGCCTTCTCCTGGGCTTCATGTGCTGCTCTCAGATCGCTCATCAGTCGGGCCACGTCCGCATACACCCAAACCTCGGAAATCTGCCCGCCGGATATGCGGAAGATTGTGATTCCAGAGTAATCGAAGGCATTACCCGTTGCAGGAATGCCCATGAACGCGCCTCGATGAGTGCCGTGGCCTTGCCAACGGATTGCTGTCTTGTCGTTTTGAACCACGGTGTCCATGATTTCGTGCTGAATGTCCGGGAACGCCTCCAACCACTGGGCAATGTCCTGCCTTAATTGGTCTCTAGTTCCGGGACGCTTCTGTCCCAAAGTTGCATATAAAATTACTGGAACATATTTCGTTGATAAGCTCAATTTGTCCGCGGTTCCACACGTCTTCAAACAGCCTGCGTATGCAATTGTCCACATTTTGTTCCGGCATGATCAAACCTCCCCCGTTTGGCCTGTCCCCCTTCAGGCAGAGTCAATTTAAGGTGTAAGCAAGATATCACATAATCATGCTCGTTGCGGCAAGCGCAAGCCCCTTGGCACAAAGAACCGTTCCGCCAACTCAAAAACACCCTGCACCAAAACCGCGAGCAGCGCTGCCGGAACAGCTCCCTGCATTATCAACCCGATGTCATCAAGTCTAATGCCGGTGAGTATGGGTTGGCCGTATCCGCCCGCGCCGATCAGAGCGCCCAGCGTTGCGGTCCCGACATTAATTACTGCGGACGTCTTAATCCCCGCGAGGATCGCTCGCGATGCCATCGGCAGCTCAACCAACCAAAGCCGTGCTCTGGCAGGAAGGCCGAGCGCTTCAGCGCTCTCTCTAATGTCTGAGGGAATATCGCGGATCCCTACATACGTATTGCGAATAATCGGCAAGAGACTGTAGAGAAAGAGCGCGGCTAAGGCAGGGGGCCCACCAATGCCCAGCAGGGGTATCATGAAAACGAGCAAAGCCAGAGATGGGATCGTCTGAACCAGTCCTGCAACACCCAAGATAATCTGTCCTATCTTCGGTCTCTTCGATGCAATAATACCCAGAGGTATTGAGACCAGGATGGCCGCAATCAATGAAATTCCGACCAGATAAAGATGCTCTAGAGTATGCCGCCAGAGTCTTTCAACCACGCTGTCTATTTGCGTCCGACCGCCTATAGAAAGCTTTTTCGCCAGAAAGTCAGCCGCGATCCTGCTCTCAGGTATTTTGTTGAGCTTGGCAGCCGCGTTCATCTCAATCATGGCAGATTCTGTAATCTGCCCTTCAAGTCTGGACAGCTCGGCTATTACTTTGGGCGCACGGTCGGTCAAATCCTTCCTGTAAAGTATCACGGCGCTATATACAGGGAAGTAGTGCAGATCGTCTTCCAACACGCACAGGTCATAATATTGAATTTCAGCGTCAGTAGAGTAGAGATCAGTAGCCTCGATAGAACCAGCCTCCAGCCCGCGATACGACAGGTCGTGATCCATGCCGTAAACATGTTTCTGTGGGAGGCCGTAGTGTTTGCGGAGGCCCGGCCAACCATCAGCTCGATCCATAAATTCGTTGCTGAATCCGAGCCTCAGTTCCGGATGCTTGCGCAGGTCTGAAATCTTAGCGATCTGTAATTTCTTGCATGTTTCTTTCTCCATCCCAATCGCGTAGTTGTCGCTAAAGCCCAGCGAACGGGTCATCATGATCCCGTGTGCTGCCACAGCCTTTCGTATTCTGTCTTCTCCATCTATCCCCTGGCCGGCCAGTATTTCTTGAGTGATGGTGCCTGTATATTCAGGGTAAATGTCTATTTCACCTCTCAGCAAGGCATTCCACAGGACACGCGTCCCTCCCAGTTCCCGCCGCTGCAACACCTGCGCTCCTGCATTGCGGACGAGTAGCGACACCATATCTCCCAGTATGACGGACTCGGTGAATGTCTTGGAGCCTATTTTCACCTCGGGCGGCGTCTCGTCCTGCCCTTGGCTTGCGCACGGAACAACGACGATCAAGGCTGCTGAAAGAAGAAGCGTGCTCAGGGTTTTCATTCCCAAGTTTCCTGACAGTGGCGGCAAAATTTCAAGAGCGTCCGAAGAAATTGTCCATTGCCAAAGAAGCAGTTTCAGCCGTAGCTCTGAAGGGGGCAATGCCTGCAAATGATAGGAGTTTTTGGGGAGGGGTCCGGGGAGGGCCATTTTGCAAAATGTCCCTCCCCGGCTACTCTTCAAGAAAATTCCTAGCTTTTGCAAACATTGAGCGCATCGTGAGAAGTGCGCTGTGCGTTGATGAAACGAGTGACAAACGGATCGCTGGGAGACCGGACCAGTTCTTCGAGTGTGCCTCTTTGCACGATCTCCCCGTCCTTGAGCAGGACTATGATGTCCCCAAGAAAAGCAGCCTCGCTCATATCATGGGTAACCAGAACTACTGTCTTTCTTAATGCCTGGAATACTTGCTTCAAATCCACTTGCAAATCTGACCGGATCATTGGGTCGAGCGATCCGAGAGGTTCGTCCATGAGCAGCACGTCAGGATCGAACATCAAGGCTCTCATGAGGCTGACTCTTTGGCGCTGTCCTCCTGAAAGTTGCACCGGATAGCGGCTCAGCCCGTCGCGTGGGAATTGTGCAAGATCAGAGAGTTCGTCTACTCTCGTTTCGATCCTATCTCTGCTCCATCCGACATATCGCGCCATAAGTGTTACGTTATCGTGTGCCGTAAGATGAGGGAATAGGCCACCCTCTTGAATGACGTATCCCATTTCCCGGCGAACAGAGAGGACAACGTCCGGTGCGACCTGAGTATCCTTAAAATATACCGTCCCGGTATCCGGATAAGTGAGCCCAATAATCAGCCTAAGCAAGGTCGATTTTCCGCAACCGCTCGGGCCGATAAGGGCAGTCGTCATTCCTTCTGGTATCGTCAGGTCAATGGCCTGCAAAGCCCTTATTGTAGCCGTAAGTCTTAGAGAGATTTTTCAGGTGAATCACGTTCTATGATCTCAGAGGAGGTGAACCAGGTTGTCTTACAATGTTCGCGGGGAATCCCAATTTTGCAGAAATCCCGCGGCCCGCGGGACTCCTCAAACTTCTATCTCAACGGACCAGGCGACCTCTCCAGAGCAGCCCGGTCCCACTTTCCCAGGTTCGCCGCGGCTTCATAGGTGGTCTGCAGGAAAGCCAGCAGCATTTCTTCCGGTTGGTCAGCCCGGCGTACAACCTCGTAAGGCAGAATGAATTCGCTCATCTCAGAACTGTAAAATGCCTCTTTGGGAAGGATTGGCGCTTCTTTCAAGCCGGCTGGCTCAGGGTAGGCATAGGCATAGAAGGCAGGTTCGGGAACTGCTCCGCCGCCGGGCCAGAACCCGCAGCTGCTCACTTCATGGGAATAGGCTTCTCGCACCACGAAGTCAGCGAGAGCAGGCACGCCGCCCGGGTGCTGGGGCGCAGCCTCCCGAAAAACGGGTGACAGCCATATCAAAGGCGCCCCAAAAGAAGTGCACAGGGCTGCACTTCCCAATGAAGCTGGACCGGAAGCGTTTGAGGATGCGATCGGTCTGCACCATGATGCGCCAGCACCGCGAGGCATACTCGGAATCGTAGGATGCGTGCAGATCGTCCTCTTCGAAGGGAATACGTTCCATCACCTCAACCGGCGTCGTCCAAATCTTCACATCAATGCCCAGGGTGTGCAGCGTCGCCATCAGCTCTCGGTAAAAATCAGCTACCGAGCGTGAGCCCAGAGGAAATGATCGGATCGCGCCGTCACTGGTACGCACAACCAATTGGTGGCCGATGAAATCGAATTCTATCTCGAAAGTGCGCTGTTGGTAGGGTATTGAAGATGTTGTGAGTCCGCGAGCAGTCACGTACAGAGTCACCTGCCACCAGTGATTGACGAGCGGGCTCTGCATGAGCCTTATCTTTCCGACAATCTGCGTCCACATGTGGAGTGTGGTTAGCGTCTCCTGCCATTCATTTAGCGGTAGCCTCGGCCAGACATCAGTATGCAATACATCATTCCTCTGTTCGCTATTAGCCATTTACAACCCCCTTGTGCTGTGCCCTTAAAGTTCCATTCAATTCTTACCTAAAATTGCCGGCCTTTATTCATCATTACAGAAGTTTTGTGTCTTGCGCCAGAGGAAAAGCCTGTCCAATGGGTAAGGCTGCTCATTCCAATCCGAGAAGCGCTGATCGGCTCCTCCTTATCTTGGGCTGTCCGATGAGTTTCAACCCCGCAGCCGAGGCTTTGGCAAGGGTATTTTCAAAATCCTTCTCGGAAACGTGCCATCCGGCAGGCTCCGCGAGAAGCAATCTGCCCGTTGGCTTGAGAATTGCCCTGATCTGAGAAAAGAGAGCGCTCGCATCCGGGACCTCATGGACCACATTGAACGCAAGGCATAGGTCAATCGGGTCAGATACTCCAAGGCTGTCTGGCTCGCATAGCTTGGTCACGATGCGCCCCGCTACGCTTGTTTTTTCAGCCCGCTTAACCAGCGACTTGAGCATCTTTTCCTGAAGGTCAACGGCTATCACTCTGCCGGAGTCTCCCACCATACGGGCTGCGGGAATCGTGAAGAAGCCCATTCCCGGGCCTACGTCAAGCACTGTCATCCCTTCACTTATATGGAGGGACAGGATCTTCTCAGGATCTTGGAATCAGCGGCGTATCGGACTAACCAGCAAATATCCGACCCACCACGGACAAACGTGCTCTGCCATATCATAGTTCCTTTAGTGAGGCTTTGAAATGTGCCCTCGTAAACAGGAATTATGCGGAGGGCTCACTCTCTAGGCGGTCCTGGGACCAATGACCCGGCGCTCAATTGCTCCTCTGACCACACAAGGCCGCCGCATTGTCCCCCAGGAGCCTCCACTAAGTTACAATCAACACCGTCTCACCCGACAAATGGCCTTACTGCCGTTTCCGAGCATACTTCACCGCACGTGCCTAGGTCAACGTAGAGCTTCGTGATTGCCTTCGTCGTCGAAAAATAGTTGAAATGCTTGCCATAATAGTGTCAGTGTATATGTTACGTGGAGAGAAACGGCATTATAGATATTTAGGAAGTTTAGCACCTTGTTGGAAACGGACGTCTCAACTTGAGAATAATCACTGAGAATTGTTTAAAAAGAGATGGTTTGCAATGGGAGGCACAATTTTAGTTGTAGAAGACGACCAGAAGACAGCGGCTCTGGTGGTCTTGTATCTTGAGCGAGAGGGCTTCCGAACAATCGTGGCGCATGACGGTCGGCAAGCCTTGGAATTAGCGCGACGCCACAAGCCGAATTTCGTGATTCTGGACCTCATGCTTCCGGTGTTGGATGGCTGGGAAGTTTGCAGGCAACTCAGACAATCATCCGATGTTCCCATCCTGATACTCAGCGCCCGGGAGGAAGAAATCGACCGAGTGTCGGGCTTGACACTGGGAGCGGATGATTACGTTGTCAAGCCGTTCAGCCCGCGAGAATTGGTCGCGCGTGTGAAGGCCATTCTGCGCAGAGGGCGAATGGGGCGCGACCGATCAATCGAGAATCCTGTCTCACGAGGGTCTTATCTTAGATCCGGAAAAGCGCAAGGTCACGTTGAACGGGCATGCAGTGCTACTTACGCCTCACGAGTTCAATCTGCTACAGACCCTCATGAGTGCCCCGGGAAAAGTCTTCACCCGCGATGAGCTTTTGGTCGGTCTCTATCCCAGAGAAGAAGTAATAGTGATCGATCGCGTCATAGACGTTCACATTGGAAAGCTCAGGCAGAAGGTTGAAAAGGACCCTTCCAATCCAAAATACGTTCTGACAGTCAGAGGGGTGGGGTATCAATTCGCGGAACGGGGCGAGCGATAAAGATCAGGGTGCAAATATGCAGAAAAGCTTACTTTGGAAGCTCCTAGGGATCAACGTTTCTGATCATCGGATTCGTTATTGTTATCGTTTGGCTGGCAATTAACTACCTTGCCGCAGATTATTTCGTAACCTTGATGAAGCGATACAATATATCGCCTGTTTCAAGCCATGAAATGTTCCTCCAGTCGGTTCACCGGTACCTCATCTGGGCAACTCTTGCCGCGCTCTCACTGGCTATGGCTCTCAGTTTTCTGCTCACAAAAAGGGTGTTGGGCCCGCTCACTCAAATGACAAATATTACCCGGAAGATAGCATCAGGCGACTATTCGGGTAAGGTCCCTATACGGTCCCGAGACGAAGTAGGGCAGTTGGCGGCAGCATTCAATCGAATGGCAGATAGTCTTCATGCTACGGAGAACTTGCGCAAAACCATGATCATCGACGTGGCCCACGAACTCCGGACTCCGCTGACAAACATTCGAGGATATCTCGAAGCCTTGCTGGACGGAGTCGTGGCCCCATCCAAGGAAAACTTTGAACTGATCCAGGAAGAGACTCTGCGGCTGGTTGATCTGGTGGAAAATATTCTCCGTCTCGCCAAAGCAGACGCCGCGAGAGGTGATTTGCACAAAACAGAAATCAGCATTGTCAGTCTGCTGGAACAGGGACTGAGCGCTTTTCGACCTCAGTTCAACGCCAAGCAGATAAACGTGGAGACTCGGTTCGGAGCTACAGATGCTTGGCTGAGGGCGGACTCCAACAAGTTGTCGCAGGTAATTCGAAATCTGCTGGAAAACGCTTTGCAATATACCGAGCCGGGCGGAACGTTCAGAATTTCCGTGGAACAAACCCCCGGAGAAGCCACGTTCATTTTTGTCAAATTCCGGCGGAGAATTGACTGAACAGGACCTTCCCTTTATCTTCGAGCGTTTTTATCGCGGTGAGAAGTCACGGTCTCGTGAACACGGCGGCGCCGGCATTGGTCTGGCCATCGTCAAAGAGTTGATAGAAGCCCACAATGGGAACGTCGGGGCAGACATTTCCCAGGGCGACACGCACGTGTGGTTCTCCCTCCCGCTTGAATCGTGTGATACGAATACGGATTACAACCAGGAAGAATCGGGGAGACCCTTCTTGTAAGAAGGTCCTCCCCGAACCCCTCCCTGAGAACTTCTAGCCATTGCCGGAATCATCATTTCTCCTGCGGGGAAATGATGATTCCGGCGAGTGTTAGAGTTTCTTGGAGGGGGCCTGGGGGAACCGTCTTTACATAAACAAGGTTCCCCCGGTCTTTCTGCTTTTAATGCGAATTTGTATCATATCCATTCTGATCTTTACCCAATCTTTACGTTTCCTTTATCGCGGCTTTAACATCCGTGCATATCTTCTGTTCACGAGATGATTACCCGGACGGAAAGGGACGATCAGATGCCATCGAAATTGCGAGACACGCATGAGCAGCTCCATCGGCGCAGCTTTCTGAAGCAATTAGGCGTTGCAGCCTTTGCCATAGGAATCCCGACATGGGCTGGATCTTACTTCAAGAACGATCCCATTGTTTTGGCCGCGGACGCCGGCAAAGGAGAAACATCCGGAGAGTGAACATGCCTGACAATGTTTAAAAAGCAAAGAGGAATGGCGACGAATCCTGACACCGGAGCAATTCCACATTACCCGAGAAAAAGGGACGGAACGGGCTTTCACTGGGCAATATCACAACTTTAAAGGCAAGGGCACATACAGGTGCGTCTGCTGCGGGCAAGATCTGTTCAGTTCGGACACCAAGTTTGATTCCGGAACCGGATGGCCCAGTTTTTGGGCGCCCATTTCCAAGAACAGCATTAAAACAGAGAGCGATAACAGCTTCTTCACTAGACGGACCGAGGTATTGTGCGCAAGATGCGACGCTCATCTCGGTCATGTGTTTGACGATGGCCCTGCGCCGACCGGGCTTCGCTATTGCATGAATTCAGCAGCATTGACATTCGTGCCAAGAGAAGGAACAGCAAGCCAATAGTCCGGTTACCGGAACTTTGCCCTTCTTGCCCTGTGATCGTCTAACGGCCCGTAAGCCTGGTCGATCGCCGAATGACCATGGTTGTCAAAACTAGAGAGGTCAAAAATGAACGATAAATATACACCACCCACCATTGCCGGCGACAAGAGCGACTCTAAGCTCCCCTCCCGAAACAGACGCACAGTCTTAAACTATTGATAGGCGTTTGTTTGGCAATTGCTTCGTTGCTCTACGCCGTAAAGATTATGAATGGCGGATTCAGAAACCCGGAAACCACTAAAGAAAGGGATAAGATGTTTGTCACAAAGGCCGAGTCAGAGCCGAATCGCACAATACCACCTGTGGATGCATACGCACCTGCGGGACTAGAAACTGCCACGTTTGCCTTGGGCTGATTCTGGGGTCCGGACTCCCGGTTCGGGAGCTTAAAAGGCGTACTTCGCACCCGTGTGGGATACTCAGGCGGGGAAAAGAAAAACCCCACTTATCACGATCTTGGCGATCACAGTGAGGCCATCCAGATTGATTACGACCCGACCCAGATTTCGTATGAAAAATTGCTGGAGATCTTCTGGGCCAGCCACAGTCCTACGCAACGGTCATGGTCAAAGCAATACAAGGCCGCGGTGTTTTATCACAATGACGAGCAGAAAAGACTGGCTATGGAGGCGAGGGACCGTGAGGCAGCCAGAAGGAGCAGCACGATCGCAACGGAGATACTTCCTGCAACAACATTCTACCGGGCCGAGGCGTATCACCAGAAGTACCGGTTGAGGCAAGATAGAGGGTTCATGAAGGAATTCAATGCCATATATCCTTCCGACACGGATTTTGTGGATTCTACGGCTGCGGCTCGTGTGAACGGGTATTTGGACGGTTACGGGACGCCGGAGTCCTTGGGAGAAGAAGTGGATGGTTTGGGCTTGTCCCCCGGAGCAACCAAGCGACTCACGGAGATCATCCAAAACCGGAAAAAGGTCTTTGGAATTTTTTAAAGGTGGTTGCAAAGCCTACGTGTTCCAGAGGAATGAGCGGTGAGTCCGAACAAAAGGGTCTCACCGGACTCCCAATGCCCTTTACACAAGTTGGCTGCTCATGTTGCGTTGTAGGGGCGCCCCGCTCGGAACGCGGGGTCACGCCCTTTTCTTGCGGGCTCCATGAATTTCGACCTCACGTGGGATCGCATACTTTATCCTGGCATCTCAGCTTCGTCTCCACCTCTTAGAGCAGTTGCCGAAAATAATGTCCCTTTGGTCATCCGAGACGGTGTATCCGGAAGGCTCGCTGTGAGGGCCGTCTTGTCCGTCATTCCCGCGCACGCGGGAATCCATCCCGCGAAACTCGGGACTGGACCCCGGATCAAAGCCTGCCCCGAACTTAGGCCCGGGGTCCGGGGTGACGGTGTCATTCCCGCAAATCCGGCAAAAAATGTTGGCAATTGCTGTAAATGGCAACAGAAACGAATAGAAGTTGTGGCAAGGGCTATAACATCATCGATCGAGAAATAGCTTGACAAGGTTTCCTGAATGGCGTAGCTAGTTTCTTATCAGGAAACTCCAGGCAGACTTCTCTAGACGTTTTGAATCACCGCCGCGGGGCTGTTGCTTGAAGAGTCCGACTCGGACTGAGTTTACCGACAGCAAACAACGCCCCGAAAAGATAAGAAGATATAGGACGGACATGTGCGGCGATAATGTGACAGCAAGTCGTCGCCACCATGCTGAAAGATTGCCGTTCCAAACTCACTGTTGGCACGGCACGGCTCAAGGATCTGATGATGCTTGACGAAGCAGAAATTGGTCGAAAGATAAAACAGTTGAGACTGGAACGCGGCCTCAACCTCCAGGATCTTGCCAACACGACAGGGCTCACAAAAGGCTATCTTTCAAAAGTTGAGAATTCAAAAAAGGCTCCCCCTGTGTCAACGCTCCTCACGCTGGCCAAGGCCCTGGGCGTAAATATCTCTACTATCTTTTCCGATGACGAAAACAAGACCACCATCACCCTCGTAAAAAAGTCCGAACGCACAACCATGGCCAGGGACGGCACAGCGTTTGGCTACTCATACGAGCCTCTGGCGCACAAATTCCCGCAGCGGCAAATGGACCCCTACATTTTGACCCTTCCGGTAAAGCCAAGACGGAGGGCGGTTTTTCAGCACAAAGGGCAGGAGCTGCTTATGACTTTGGAAGGGACCATGCGGTTCATGTACGGCGGCAAGGAATTCATAGTTGAAGAAGGGGATTGCGTCTATTTCGACGCATCCACGCCTCATTTCGGCTTCGCGGACGGATCGAAGCCGGTAAAATGTCTCATGGTCGTTGTCAGCGAGAGTTAGAGTTTTGGAACCAATGAAAGCATCGGAACAGACGAAGGTAGGCATAGTGGGCGCAGGGCTCATGGGGCACGCGATTGCCCAACTCTTTGCGGTAAAGGGTTACCCTGTCTCCTTATTTGACAGCAAACAGCAGGTCCTGGAAGAGGCTCCGGAAAGGATTCGCGCCAATTTCAGCGCCTTTCTGGACCTAGGCTTGGCAACCCCGGACGATGTGGATCGCTGCCTGTCGCGGGTGCAACTCTGCGGCAGCATGGAAGAAGCCACCTCGGATGCGGACGTAGTTGTTGAAGCGGTCAGTGAGAATCTAGCCTTAAAACAAAGGCTGTTTGCGGAATTGGAGAGCTATGTAAGACCGGAGACGGTCTTATGCTCCAACACGTCCGCAATCAGCATAAGCCTCATTGCCGAACCGCTGGAAAGAAGAGAACGACTCGTAGGAACGCACTTCTGGAATCCGCCACACATTGTTCCTTGCGTAGAAGTAATCAGATCACACTTCACATCAGAAGCCGTGTTCGAGTCCACATACCAGTTGATGAAACTAATAGGTAAGCGGCCGGTAAAAGTCCTGCGGGATGTCCCCGGATTCTTGGGAAATCGGATGCAGCATGCCCTGTGGAGAGAAGCCATGTCTCTGGTGCAGCAGGGTATAGCGACTCCGGAGGGGATTGACGAAGTAGTGAAATCCGGCTTCGGTCTTAGGATGCCGTTTATAGGCCCCTTGGAAACTGCTGATTTGGCCGGCCTCGATCTGTCTCTTGAAGTGCACGAGGACCTCTTTCCCCACCTTGAAAACGCTGTCAAGCCTTTGGCCGTATTGACAGAGAAGGTTGAGCAAGGCGATCTGGGGGCAAAAACCGGCCGCGGATTCCATGAGTGGCCAAAAGAGAAAGTCGAGCAAGTAATCAGGGAACGTGATCGTTTCCTGCTCAGAATCGCTCAACTCGTTTCAAGAGGATAAGGTCGGCGTTCACAGGTTAGTCTGGAGGAACAAGGAAAATCATGAAATCGACTTTGATTTTCTTCTTGCACGGTCTGACTTATGCCGGGCTCTTGTTTCTGGTTTCTTCGGGCCTCACCCTCGTGTTCGGCATGATGAACGTCCTGAATTTTGCCCATGCTACTTTTTACATGCTGGGGGCATATTTCTCCTGGACGCTGCTCCGAACGACCAACAATTTTTGGCTGTCATTAGTTGTGGCGCCGGCATTGCTCTTTTGTATCGGTGCGTTGGTCGAGCGCTTCCTGCTCCGGCGGGTTCATGTTTTAGGCCATGTGCACGAACTGCTGCTCACGTTCGGATTGGCGTACGTCTTGTCGGAATTAGTGAAGTGGATCTGGGGCACCCATCCGCTGGCCGTGCCCATTACCGGATTCTTGGCTCAATCGGTCGATCTCTTCGGAATAACCTATCCGGTTTACCGTCTCTTTGTTTTCGCCGCGGCCATACTGGTCGGAGTTTTGATGGCCTTGGTGCTTTACAAAACTCGGGCCGGCATAATAATCCGCGGGGCTGTGGACGATAGCGACATAGTTGGGGCACTCGGTATCAACGTGCCGGTCCTCTTTATGGCGATATTTGGCTTTGGAGCGGCGCTATCCGGTTTTGCCGGTGTCATTGCCGGCCCGTTGCTTACAACATTTCCCGGCATGGGCGATGCCATCCTGGTCGATGCGTTTGTGGTGATTGTAGTCGGAGGTCTCGGGAGTCTTGGCGGTGCGGTTATCGCCTCGCTGATCATAGGTGAGCTTCAATCCTTCGGAGTGCTGCTTATCCCGAAGTTCTCGCTGGCCCTTATCTATCTGTTGATGGCAGTGGTCCTCGTGGCGAGACCTTCCGGCCTTTTCGGGAGGCAGTCGCCATGAGTTCAGTGGTAAGCGGGGTCCTTTTCTTGTTCCTTCTTGTCCTCATACCCTTTGCAATGGGCAAGTTCCACGTCAACCTTCTCACCGAGGTAATCATATTCGCTCTCTATGGCGTTTCCTACAATCTTCTGCTGGGATACGGGAACCTGCTGTCATTCGGACATGCCATGTTTTTTGGATTTGGTGCTTACACCACGGCCGTGGCATTGAACCACATTTCCGGCCTAGGTTTTTTCCCTGCCGTATTCCTGGGCACAGCCGGGGCTACTTTGGTGGGTTTTTTGCTGGGCTGTCTGCTCCTTAGGCAGAAAGGCGCCTCTTATGCTCTGCTCACCCTGGCATTCAATGCGCTTTTCTATGCGATGGCGATTAAGTTCACCTTCATCACCCGCGGCGACGATGGCCTGGGCGTGACACGGCCTCGCATCGACCTCGGCCTCTTCACGCTCAACACTTCGGATGTCGTGGTTTTCTATTTTGTAACCTTGGCGGTGGTAGGCGCCGCGATCCTCCTCAGTTGGTACTTTACCAAGACGGCTATGGGCAAGACCGTCGTCCTGATGCGGGAAAACGAAGATCGCATGAAATTCTTGGGCTTTTCCACCAGGGTTACGCGGCTCATCCTTTTCACCGTAACCGGAGGTCTGGCCGGGCTGGCTGGTTCATTTTATGCGCTCTTTTTCAGCTTCGTGTCCGTGGATGCCATTTCCATTGCTATGACCACAACCGTGCTATTGATCACCTTTGTGGGAGGCAGCGGATCGTTTACCGGTCCAATCTTGGGCGCATTCGTCTACATCTATCTGCAGAACTTCTTGAGCGATGTTACCGACAGATGGCAGCTTTTCATGGGACTCATTTTTATTCTCATGGTTCTCTTCGTTCCTGGCGGTCTTTCAAAGCTAATGGAAGATGCCCTCGCACGATGGCGAGCCCGCTGGGAGCCGAAGTCCAACACGGCCGCGAGGTAGTTTGTGAGTTTCCTGGAACTACGAGATGTGTCGAAAGATTTCTCCGAGCTGATTGTGCTCAGAGGAATAAATCTATCAGTGGCGACGGGGGAAAAACATGCAGTAATAGGCCCTAACGGCGCGGGCAAGACCACCCTCTTTAACGTGATCAGCGGCAAATATCAGCCGAGTGGCGGTACCGTGACGTTCCAGGGCAGGGACATCACAGACTACCCTCCCCACAAGCGTAATCGTTTGGGCCTGTCGCGCTCCTTCCAGATAAACAACGCGTTTTTCGGATTAGATGTCTTCGAAAACGTTCGATCTGGAGTCCGGTCTCGATCAGGACTTCGTTACAGCTTCTTCAAGAAACCTGGTGGGTCGCCTGGCATTGATGACGAAACCTGGACGATTCTGCAGCAAGTGGGGCTGACGGATTTTGCTTCGGTTCCGGCGAGGGAGCTGTCCTACGGTCAGCAACGAGCTTTGGAAATCGCAATGGCCCTGTCCACCAATCCCGATCTGATCCTGCTGGATGAGCCGACAGCGGGGATGACTCGGGAAGAAACCACGGAAGCAGTCGAGCTTATAAACCGTGTAACCACAGGCAAGACCCTGATCATCATCGAACACGACATGGATGTGGTCTTTTCTCTGGCGGACACGGTTACCGTGCTGCAAAACGGCTTGGTGTTGGTTTCGGACAAGCCGCAAATAGTCCGGGACGATCAGCGGGTTAAGGACGCCTACCTGGGGAACGAATAAAAATGTTCTTGGAAGTCCGGGATCTTCACAGTTACTACGGCAAGAGCCACATTCTTCAAGGCGTCGACCTGCACCTTGACCGCGGCGAAACGGTTTGCCTCCTAGGGCGCAATGGGGTGGGAAAAACCACCACGCTCAAGAGCATCATGGGGATGGTGCGGCCTGCAAAAGGAAGTATCGTTCTGGACGGCAAGGACCTGGCCGGACTTTTGCCATACCAGATCGCTCGACTTGGAGTTGGAATCGTCCCGGAAGACAGGAGAATTCTGCCAAGCCTTACGGTCCACGAAAATCTCTTGATTGGCATGAAACCGTCAGGAAGCCGACAGAAGGCAGACGAAGAAACTTGGGAACCAGATCGGGCATATCAGGCATTCCCTAGCCTCGAAAAGCGGCGCCGGCAGATGGGAGGCCACCTTTCAGGTGGGGAGCAGCAGATGCTGAGCGTGGCTCGCACCCTGATGGGCAACCCGCGTCTGATCTTGGTGGACGAACCTACAGAAGGTCTGGCGCCCTTGCTGGTGAAGGATGTCATGAAAATGCTGTCCGACATCCAACGGTCCGGCGTAACGATTCTTTTGGTGGAACAGAACCTCAAGGCGGCTATTGAGGTTGCCACCCGCTTCTACATAATGTCCAAGGGCAAAATAGTATTCGAAGGGGACAGGAAAGCTCTCGATGAGGCAGAAGAGGTGAGGCGGAGATATCTAGAGGTCTAAGGTTTATATTCCAAGCAATTCAAAGGAGGACGCACCATGATGATCAGCAAGAATGGCAGGTTGTTCTTAGCGGTTCTCGTCGCCCTGGTTTGGATGCTCCCCGCGAATGCGGCGGACACGATCAAACTGGCCGTTGTGGAACCACTGTCAGGTAACTTCAAAGACATTGGAGAACGGTACCTGGAGGGCGTAGAGTACGGGGCAAAGAAAATTAACGAACAAGGCGGACTACTGGGCAAAAAGGTTGAGGTGATTCACGTTGACTCTGAGGTCAAACCTGACGTGGCGACTCGTAAAGCCACCAATCTAATCCTAAAAGATAACGTCAAGTATTTCTGCGGCGGCACAGGTTCGAGCGTAGGCGCTGCAATGTCCGTGTTGGCGGAGAAAAACAACGTACTTTTCTTCAGCTACGGAATGGACGCCGCGAGCCTGACCGGTGACAAGTGCAGCCGAAATTTTTTCCGTACGGCTTGCAACACGGATACTCACTCCTTCGCTCTAGCCAAATGGGTTGCCGACAAGGGATACAAGAAAGTCTGCACAATAGCTCAGGACTACTCCTTCGGTAAGGAGGCCACGTCAGCCTTCATAAAAAAGCTTAAGGAGCTTAACCCATCGGCCCAAATTGTTGCGGAACTCTACCATCCACTGGGTGAGAAGGATTTTGCGCCTTATGCTACCCAGATCCTCGCAGCAGGCCCGGACATCATTTTTACGTCCAACTGGGGAAACGATCTCAGTTTGCTGCTCAAGCAGGCGTATCAATTAGGGCTCAAGACCAAGTTTGCATGCTATTACCTTAATGACGAGAACGCCATCCCGGCGGTGGCCAATGATGACGCGGTCGTCGGCAGCATGGCCAGTGAAGTTTACATGCTTACAATTCCCACTGAGGCCAATAAGAAGTTCGTCGCCGAATTCTACAAGGACCAAGGTCATTACCCGAGTTGGCTGAGAGGTAAGGGATACATGGCTGTCATGTTTTGGGCCGAGGCCGTGAAAAAGGCGGGTAAAGACGATGTGGACGCGGTTATCAACGCTTGGGAAGGTTTGACCTACAATGGTCCCGCAGGCGAATGGGTGATGAGGGCTTGTGATCATCAGGCTCAGGTGCCCATCTGGATGGCGGAGATGGTTCCAAAGTCTGAATTCTACAAGCATGCGTTTGTGGGCCCGGCCGTGGCCATCCCGGCCAAAGACGTAGAAGTGCCGTGCGACCAGACCGGATGCACTAAAATAAAGACCAAGTAAAACAAAGGGGCTGAACTGTAAGCCTTCAGATGCGCGGGGCATTTCGCCCCCTTGTCATTGCGAGGAGTGGAGCGACGAAGCAATTTCCGGCACGCGCAAACGGAGATTGCTTCGCTTCGCTCGCAATGACACGCTCTGCCCCCGCCAGACTGAATGCATGTCCTAAGCCGGGTTTGGTCCTTGCTGGCCTGACTTTTCTCCCAATCTCAACGCTTTAAGGAGAAAGGCGTCTCTATGACCACTCTTATCACGGGCGGAACTGGATTTGTGGGCGCTGAACTTGCCAGGTTGCTTATCGATCGAGGTGAGCGGCCCATCGTCATGGACGTCTCGCAATTGAGCGGCCCCCTCGCGGAACACAAAGACCGCTTCGATTACGTGAAAGGTTCAGTTGCAAATCTTCCGGAAGTGCTCAACGCACTTGATGGACGGAAAGTGGACCGCATATTTCACTTGGCCGGAATGCTCTCGTTGCCTTCAGAAGAAAACCCGTGGGCAGCGTTCAATGTAAACGCGGTTGGAACTTACAACGTTATTGAGGCCGCGAGGCTATTCAAAGTGGGCAAGGTAATATTCTCCAGTAGCATTGCAGTCTATTCCGAAGACTTACCGGAAGGCGAGATAACCGAAACCACTTGCTCACGGCCCAGGACGATGTATGGCTCATGTAAGGTCTTTGGCGAACTCATGGGCCGATTTTATTCTCGCCGTTTTGGACTGGACTTCAGAGGCATTCGTTTGCCGTCTGTAGTGGGGCCGTTTTCGACTGCGGTCCACATGTCCAGCTATAATTGCTGGGCAATAGAACAACCTCTGCGGGGCCACGGCTATGCACTGCCCGTGGAGCCTGAAACGAAGGTGCCGGCAATCTATTTCAAGGATGCTGCCCGAGCGCTTCTGCTCTTAGCTGATACCGACAAAGATAGGATCACAACGGGGGTCTACAATCTGGCAGGCATAGCTCCCCCGTACACGGCTCGACAGTTGGTGGATGCCGTGGTAGCCAGAGTTCCTCAGGCAAAGCTCTCCTTTGCTCCGGATCCTCAGGTAATGGCCTTGCTGAAAGAGATCGGACAGATGCAGATCAGTGAGGAAAAGGCACGCAAAGACTGGGGTTGGGAAATTGCTTACAATTTAGACGAGATGGTTGACGATTTTATCCAAGAGTTCCATCGTCGCTCTTCCGACGGGCACCAACGTCTGACATGAAAAGGGTAGGGTGCAATGAAAACGGTCTCGACCCGAATGGTGGACCTGAGCATCGCGATTGAAGCTGGGCTACCCAGCGATCCACCGATGATGATTCCCCAAATTGATTACGTTGGGCATTCCGAAGGTGCTCAACAAATGAAGGATTTCTTTCCGGGTCTTTCCGTCGATCAGCTTCCCGATTCCCTGGGATGGGCTCTGGAGTTCGTTCATTTAACGACCCACAGTGGAACACATTTGGATGCTCCGTACCACTACCATCCGACAATGGACAAAGGAAAGCCGGCCATCACAATCGACCAGGTTCCGCTCGAATGGTGCTTCAGCGACGGAGTGGTACTCGATTTCAGACATAAAGCTGATGGGGAGCGGATCACCGTTCACGACGTAGAAATGGAACTCAAGAGAATTGACTACGAAATCAAACCATTTGACATTGTCCTTATCCAAACCGGCGCAGACGCTTTTTGGGGGACACCGGAATATCTCGTGAAAGGCGCTGGAATGGATCGAGACAGCACACTTTACTTGACGGAAAAGGGCGTCAAGGTTGTGGGAATAGACGCCTGGAGCTGGGACAGACCGCTGCCCTTTATTGCCAAAGAATTTCAAGAGAAAAAGGACCCTAAAGTGATTTGGGAAGCCCATTTTGCGGGCATCGAGATGGGGTATTGCCACATGGAAAAAATGGCGAACTTGGCTGCAATAGGAAGGCCCAGCGGATTCAAAGTTTGCTGCTTCCCGGTGAAGATCAAAGGCGCAAGTGCAGGGTGGGTGAGACCCGTGGCTCTTGTCGAGGAGGAGAAAGGCTAAGTGCCATGTTTCACAATTATGGTGCCGTTTGCGCAGTAGGACCGTGCCGCGATTGCCGGTCATTTGCTCTTCCCGTTGACCGGCAACGAAGGATTCACCGCAGAGTGCGCGGAGAACAGTGAGAAGGAAAAAGGGTTGAAACAAGGAGGAAGAGCTCCATTGCGACGGATTCGAATCCGCTACGGCTCATACAGGAAAAAAAAGAACACGATAGATTTCTCTGCGAACTCTGCGATCTCCGCGGTGAATTTTTAGGAACAATTTTCGGAAAGGCTATACAGGAAAAACTCAATGGAAAGAATGATCATCACTGCCGCAATTACCGGGGCCATTCACACGCCCAGTATGTCGCCTTACCTGCCCGTAACGCCGGAGCAGATAATCGACGAGTGCATCGCAAGTCACGCGGCCGGAGCCGCAGTGGCCCATATACACGTAAGGGATCCGTTGACCGGCCGTCCCAACGCCGACCAGGAGGTCTTCAGGCAGATCGCCACAGAAGTCAAGAAAAGGTGCGACGTCATCTTGTGTTGCACCACAGGAGGCGGATTGGGCGAATCCGTGGAGAAAAGGGGAGCCGTCGTGACCAGCCTCAAGCCGGAGCTTGCTTCGCTGAATGCTGGTTCGTTGAATTTTGCCCTTTTCCACGTGGCATCAAAGGTCGAGAAATGGGATTTCGATTGGGAGAAAGACTATCTTGAGGGTACTGAGGATTTCATATTTCCCAACACGTTTCGCACAATGCGTCAGTTTCTCGCTCTTATGTATGAAAGCAACACCAAACCGGAATTCGAGATCTACGACGTAGGAATGATTAACAATTTAGCCTACTTGATCAATAGCGGCATAGCCAAGAAACCCGTTTATTTACAGTTTGTTATGGGGATACTCGGCGGAATTCCGGCCACTGTTGAAAATTTCGTATTCCTCCTGGAAACTGCAAGGAAGCAGATCGGCGATTTTCAGTTCTCCGTGTGCGCCGCGGGGAAAGATCAGATGCGCATGTGCACGACGTCTCTTCTTTTGGGCGGGAATGCCCGTGTGGGGCTGGAGGATAGCCTTTACCTTGAAAGGGGTGTGCTCGCCAAGAGCAGTGCGGAACAGGTAGCGAAAATAATCCGGATTGGTAAGGAACTTGGTGTTGACCCCGCAACTCCGGATGAAGCCAGAACAATCCTTGGCCTTAAAGGTCTGGATCAGGTGAATTTTTGATTAATATCAGTTCTCAAGAATTGCGGCGGATTCGCTCATGGTTCTCGCCCAGACTCCGCTATTGTCTAACCATGCCATTGCGAGGAGTGGAGCGACGAAGCATTCTTAGTGGCCAGTAGGATGCGGTTCCCCCGCGAACGGCGGGGTTCACCACATCCTACGTGTGCCAAACTTGGCTCACGTGAACGGAGACACAAGCCATGAGCGACATGCCCGAATCAATTAAAGACATATTCAATGAACTCAAGAATGAGGTCATCTGGTTGCAAACCAAGTGGGTAAACTACCGTCAGCTCTTTGGAGGTTCCGATACACGGCTGAAGTTGTTGACTAAATGTGCGCATGCTTTCTTTCTTATAACTCATAATGCACTCGTAGTTGACGTCCTAATGACGTTGGGTAAACTCATTGATCCGGCTGGCAGAGGAAAAAGGAAGAACCTTTCTTTTGAGCAATTACAGAAGCAGGTAGAAAAGAATGGCGACCGGGAGCTTGGTTCCAAACTCGGTGAGATACTTGGTGCGCTCAAAGAAAAGTCAAGGAGATTCGAAGCTGTCCGCAATAAACGCCTCGCGCACCTTGATCTCAAATCGCGATGAAGCGGGTGAAGTTGGATAATATTTCGGTGAAGAAAATTGCAGAAGTGCTTGCGCTAGCAGGGGAGTACATGAACGCCATCGAAGGACACTATTTTCAAACAGAGGTCCTTTACGAGTTTGGCATTTCGTCGTATGGCGACGGAGACGCCCTCGTCGCCATTTTGAAGGACGGGTTGCGCCTTAAGGAGCTGGTAAAGGCTAATAAAATCCCAAGTGATGACATATTCGGGGGCGAATGGAGCGCCTCGTAACAAGAAACGAATACACACTCCTCATGAAAATGTAGGGACACCTTGCCTAATTCTCCAACAAAGAAGCGAATTGGGTATCGTGGTCCAGCAATTTCCGCAAAAAATGTAACTATTCCGCTGATCTCGGAATCGATGATTTTCTCTAGCGTTTGCACAAAGGGAGGCAAAGCGATCGTCACCGTTTCCCATAATATGTCGAAATTTATATCATCGTAACCGTGGATTAGACGATGGCGGATTCCGATGACTTGCCGCCAGGGAATCTCATTGTGGAGTTCCTGGGAATCCCGCGAGATCTTGGAAGCAGCTTCTCCGATGATCTCGACCGCTCTGACTAGGGTGTACGCCAGCATGGGATCCCGCGCCACGTCTGTACGGCTCTTCCCCGCCGTGAAGGTAATGGCCTTTTGAGCAGCATCCAGCATGTGGCGCATACGAATGAGGTCATCCTTCCGCATACTGTACCTCTGCTTGCGCCACTACTTCATCACGAAAATATCGGCTCAGATCCTCAGCGGTCCTCAAATCCACTTTTCTGTCCAGCATTTCGGAGAGTTCGATCTCCATTCCTGCGATGTCGAAAAGACTTGGAATATGTTGGGGATCAAACTCCACAAGGAAGTCTATGTCGCTTTCAGGTTTGAAATCCTCGCGTAAATAGGACCCGAAGATGGACAGTTTTCTGATATGGTGCTTACGGCAAAAGTCTTTGACCAAATCTTTAGCAATGATCGGACGTTTTTGGCTCATAGGCTGGCTCCCGCCTCTGAAGCTTCATTTATAGCCGTTGCCAAAATGAATGTCCCTTTGGTAGCGACACAGTCGAAGCTCTCATTGCGAGGAGTGCAATCCCGCGTTCCGCGGGAAAGCAATCCCCTTTGTGCGCAGCGAAGGAGATTGCCACGGGCTTTCGCCCTCGCAATGACAGGGCGGCGCCGAATCGGACAAAAAGTTTGGCACGGGTGATAAGGGTACCATTCATAAGGTGTTGCTTCAAGACATTTCGTCTCATACAGCCAGTTACGCGAACTCACTCGGGCGAAATCTTTATGGTGATTCTCAACAGCAATCACGGACTGTGCGGCGTGACTTCTATACACCGGTAGCACCGGGGCCTCCGTGCCGGTGAACACTTAGCCAAGAAGTCACCTAGTTTAGGCCGGCAGGGACGCCGACCCTACCGATTCTTCCCGTTACAGGCATTGGATTCCTTCCAAATCTTTGAAAATCGCTTTCCTAATGAATAAAGCCTGCCACGACAAGAAAAGACCGTGTTGACTATTGTTCAGATATCGACAGGAGGCTCATGACTCGCTGCACTTTTTCATCCAACCCCGCCTGCCTGCCTATCATGATTCTCTGAGCAGCGGGCGGGCCCGCGCCGTGCATGGACTCGATCAGGTAACCCACCGCGCCGGCTCCGGCAGTCAGGTTCTCAATCAATCTGAGCACCTTCATGCGATCCACCACCTGGTAATCGGGATTGGCGGCCAGGTACTTCTTGATGTACGGTCCAACCTCGGGTCGTTTAAGTCCGCGGCTGAAGGCATGGTGCCCAGCAGACCTCCGGCAACATCAGTGGCCAAGCGGGCTATCTCGTACGGAAAGCGAGTTACATTGAGCTTGCATACATTTGCCAGCAGCAGATCAACTTGATAATTTCCCGCGGGAGTGGGCCCTCCCTGAGTCGAGCACGCTAATCCACAAGCGTACAGAGTCTCATTCAGGTGGACCATTTCGACAATCTTTTCTTTGATGTGGCCCGCCTTCTCCACACCATTCATGCGTGCGATTAACTCAGTGGCCCCGATGAGCACGTCTCCCACACCCACCTTGCAGCCGCCATAGCTCTGGCGGTGGTAAGAAGCGAAGCGTTCCACGAGCGTCCCGGAAAAGTCCACTTGGCCGTCCAGGAATATGCGCTCTTCAGGAACGAACACGTCCTCGAATACCGTCATCACTTCCTGGCCGCCAAAGATCGGATTGCCCACATCAAACTTGTCGCGCTCAAGTTTTCGGGTATCGCTGGCCTGCCTGCCGTAGATGTAGCGCACTCCGGGGGAGCCGGTCGGAACAGCGCAGCATATCGCCCAGGGCTCTTCACCCTGGCGCAGGCTCATGGTGGGCATGATCAGGATTTCGTGAGAGTTGAGCATGCCGGTCTGATGCAGCTTGGCCCCGCTGATTACTACGCCGCCGGGCCGCCGCTCTTTGACCCGCAGGAAAAGGTCCGGATCCACCTGGTCCTTGGGGCGTCGGCTACGGTCGCCTTTAGGGTCCGTCATGGCCCCGTCCACAACAAGGTCTTCCTGCTGGACCCACTTCCAATACTCTTGAAAGCGTTGATGGAATTGGGTGCCATGCTTCCGGTCACACTCGAATGTAGTGCTGTAAACAGCATTGGCCGCGTCCAAGCCGACACAGCGCTGGAAGCAGCAGCCGGTCATGGCTCCGCAGTAGCGCTGCATTTTTATCTTATTGACCAGGTCTTCTGTGCTCTGGTGCAGGTGTGTAAAGCGGTTGACCTCGTCATTGCACAGGTGTGAAACTGCTCGCAGCAGCTCTCGGCTCTGCGGAGTGTGCGCAGCGTCATAGGTGAAGGCTACGGCTTGCCGGGAGGGGCTTATGAGGCCATGTTCCGCTAGTTTGTCGGTCTTTTCGCCCAACGCGTGGGCCTCAAGATCCAGCGACTCCAGAGATTCGAGGTACTCGCCACCAGTCTTTAGGGCCATTGCGTGCCTCTCTTTCCGTCGACCACATGATTGGAAGGGTGCTTAGAGTTCGTCGCGGTCATGAAAGTAATGAACGTTCGTTCATGCTAGCTTCGGTGGTATTCAGAGTCAAGGATTTTGGTGCCAGGAGGACCTGTGAGAGTCTCAGATGGCCCGATGCTGCTAGACATACATGGCAAGTGTCTCAAAAACTTCGTGACGCTGAAGTAGTGCACGCATTGAGGTATCAGGTAATTGGTGGGACAGGCATCTTGCCCGTCTTCAGAGACAGGCAAGATGGAGCGGCTCTCCACTTCCCTCACCCTCTGGCAGCAGGGATCGAGGATGATGGAATCCGGTCGCCGCGATGTCCGTTCCTCAATGATTTTTGGAACACTTTCCAGAATGGCCGTCTGACACGGCCGTCAACAATTCGCTATCAGTTGGCGCTATTCTATCGTATCTTGTGGTCAGAGCCAGTGGATTGTGCTCCGCAGCTCAAGTCCAGGGAACCGCGAATGCCAACTGAACCAAAGAGAACAATAAACGCGAAGGAAGCTGCGGCAGACATCAGGTCCGGGATGACCTCTTCAGAGCTGATGCAAAAATACCGGGTCTCCGCGAAGGGTCTCGAAATGTTATTCAGGAAACTGGTTGACGCTGGGCTCTTGCACGAGAACGAATTGCATCGACAGAATGAGGATCGGGCGACGACCACGCCTGTGGCATGGAAATGCCCTGCCTGCGGCGCTGCACAGACTCGGGAGTATGCCGAATGTCCCCAGTGCGGAGTGATTGTGGCGAAATTCCGGCGCAAGCAGTCCGAAGCTGGGGAGCCAGAGCAACATCCCGAGAGTTCTTTTTCACAGCCGTCGCCTTTGTCCTTTGACGCGCCATCTGGGGGCTGGGTCGAACTAGAGACCGGGAACGGACGCTTTTCCCGGGAGCTTTCGGCAGCGGCCCAAGTCGGAACCGCAGCCGCGCCGGTAACTGGTCGGCCCGCCGCGGGCTCGCAATTCCCCGACTATCAAGAAGACGACGAGGACGGGACGGATGACGAATCAGAAAGCATGATCCCGGAACCCCAGACCCTGGACAGGTCCGGTTGGATCATACTCCTCGTTTGTCCGATTGTGGCGCTCGCCTGCTTTGTCTTCTTCTGGCTCCGATGGACGCTGGAGACCTTCAAGACGCTCGTTCACGAAATGGGCCATGCAATTTTCGGCTGGCTTTTCGGATATCCGTCATTTCCCGCCTTTGATGTGATCTGGGGGGGAGGGGTTACAATCCACACGGGAAGATCGACTGCTTTGTGGATTCTTATCTATGTCGGTTTTGCAGGGCTCTTCTGGGTATACAGGAAAAATAGGGCAACCCTGGCCGTTCTGGCAGTACTGGTCATTCTTCACGCAGTCTCCGCCCTCACTTCGATTCACTCTGTGCTCATACTGTTCATGGGACATGGAACCGAACTCGTCATCGCCGGATTATTCATCTACAGGTCGTTAAGCGGCCGTGCGGTAATCCATGCAGCGGAACGACCCTTATACGGCATCATAGGGTTCTTCATCGTCTTTTCGAATATCAGCATGGCATACAAGCTGCTGACGAACGTTTACTACCGTGAAGATTATCTGAGCGCAAAAGGCGGCGACCTGGACATGGATTTCTCTGTAATTGCGACCGACTACTTGCACTCTGACATGACGTCGGTGGTCATCGTGTTCTTCATTTGTTGCCTTCTATGCCTGGTGCTCAGTTTCCTGGCTTTTCGCTACATGGAGTACCTGCACTCCGCCGCGGCCGCGCTATTGACTAGAGAGCCGAAAGAATCCCGTGGGTAATTCCTCAGTTACGGGCGGCAAAAGATTGTCATTGCGAGCGGAGCGAAGTCCCGCGTGCCGCGGGACACCCCCAAAGCCTAGATTGCCGGTGGGACGGGCATCTTCCCGTCATCTGTAATAGACAGGCTGGAAGCCTGTCCACCATGGACTCCTCGCAATGACACATGATCTGCATATCCCCGTGTAAATCGGGGCTTCCTCCAGTGGAGTGAAAAAGCTTGACTCCCGCTAGCACGGGTGTTAGCTTATGAACGACCGTTCACTAATATCGTAGCATATCCATGATTACAAGCCAGTTTTGAGAAATACCATCTTCTAAAGAGGATGTCTGCGCGGCTGAAAACCTGATGCCTCGCATTCACCCGCGGCCAGCAGCCAATAAGCGTTGAGTGCCCTATGCCGAATCGCGAAAACAAAAGGGAAGGTAATGGCGTCCGAAAGAAGAAAATATTGGCCCTGGCGTGCCATCTCTTCTGGCAGAATGGCTACAGTTCGGTCAGTATGCGAGATCTAGCTCGCGCATACGGATGTCAGCCGGCCAATCTCTATAACTACTTCAAAACCAAAGAGTCCATTCTCTTCGAAGTGCTCCTGGAAGAAATGGAGCAAATTGTCCAACCGATCTCACATCTTGAACATGAAGAAGACGGCAACCCCGTAGACCAACTGCGTTTCATCATCGCGAGTCATCTCAAAGTCACTTTGAGCCATCGCAGGTCTGCTAAGACATTGTTTGATGTGGCCCTGGGCAGTCTGTTGCCGGCAAACCGGAAAGTCATAGTCTCTATGCGCGACACGTACGACCGCACAATTCGAAGGGTGATCCAGAGGGGCCAGGAGAAAGGGCTTTTCACGCCGTACGATGAAAAACTGGTCGGTTTTATGATCTCTTCGATGGTTACTCGCTCCAGGATCTGGTTTCACCCGAAGAAGGGCGTGACAGTAGACGAGTTGGCGGATTTCATCTTTCGATTTGCGTTAACGGGAATTCAATCCCCCGATGGCGTGCAAAAGGAGCTGGAATGAAGGTGAGTTCATTCGTGTCCATCTTGACGACAAGAGCGGATGGGACAGTAATCGTAGCGGTAAATTTCCAACCCTGGCCGACAGTTGAGGATCTCCAAGAATCCGAAACTACGGTCCAGGCGATTCCTGTTTGAGGCATCAGATGTCCGACCCGAGCCACCTAGGAATACCGCCGGAGCTGCTGGAAGCGTTATTAAACAACCCGCACGAATCGTTGATTCTGGTGGATTGCCAAGGAATTGTCCGTTACATCAGCAGGTCGAACGAGGGCTTCTACGGCGCCTCTCGCGATCAAGCCATCGGTCGTCACATATTGGAGCTGAACCCCGATAGCGAGCTGCTAAGAGTCCTCAAGTACCGGCCGCGCGGAGATAGGCCAGCTTTTTACCCTCCGCGGCAAGGAGCGCATCGTGGCCCGCATACCCCTCCGTGATGCCGATGGGAACATTGTGGGCGTGATGGGCAAGCTCATGTTTTGGCACCCGGAGAAGGTCAAGCAACTGGTGCGCCAAGTGGAGGTGCTTCAGAGCCGACTGGATTACTACGAGAAGGAATTACAGCAGGCCTACCGGGGCCGCTATTCGCTGGACCGCGTAGTGGGAGAGTCGGCCCCGATGCAGGAGGCCAAGCGAGCGGCGGTGCAGGCAGCGGCCTCAGATCTGCCGGTATTGATAATCGGTGAGACGGGGACTGGCAAGGAAATCTTCGCCCACGCTATCCACCAGCTCAGCGCCCGCCGCGAACGTCCCTTGGTGCGAGTGAACTGTGCCGCCATCCCCCACGAACTATTTGAATCAGAACTGTTCGGCTATGAGGCCGGCGCCTTCACAGGTGCGAGCCCCAAAGGCAAACCTGGGAAGTTCGAGTTGGCCGACAACAGCACCATTTTTCTGGACGAGGTGGGCGACTTGCCACTACAGTTGCAGGTCAAGCTCCTGCGGGTGATTCAAGAGCGCGAGATAGAGCGGGTGGGAGGAACTCGGACCCTCAAACTCGACTTCAGGGTGATTGCGGCCACCAATCGCGACCTGAAGGATATGCTCCGTCTAGGGGAGTTCCGACAGGATCTGTACTATCGACTGAACATTTTTGTGCTGAAGACAACGCCTCTACGCCGGATTCGCGAGGATATCCCGCGCTTGGCCTACCACCTTCTCTCCACTCTGGACGAGACCAAGCCTAGACTCCGCCGACGCATCGAGCCAGAAGCCATGCGGCGGCTTATGGCCTATGACTGGCCGGGAAATGTGAGAGAGCTGCGCAACGTCTTGGAGCGAGCCTCGTCAGTGGCGGGGGAGGGTTCCATTTCAGAAGAACACCTGCCTATGGAGATCCGGGACGGCGTGAGAACGGCTCCTCCTGTCCAGGGAGAGCTGCGCTGTCTGAAGGATGAGATGGCTTCGGCAGAGCGCCGCGCCATAGAGCGAGCCCTGAGTATCACTGGCAACAACCGCACTGAGGCGGCCTGCTTATTGGGCATTCACCGCACGGGGCTGTATCAAAAACTCAAGCGTCACGGCCTGGAGTCGGACAAGAAGGCTTGACGCGTTCCGAGTAAGACGACAGGTTTACGAGGGTAATTCTGTAGAAAAGGTTCTACATGTCAATGTTTCTATACATCACAGTCCGAGAAGCACCCATTGCCAATTCTTCGGAATTTGCCCTCTTCTTTGTTCAGGCTACTCGTCCTAGTGTAGATGTTGTTCTACAATGGAGCGGTACGCGGCCCTTGTGATCCTTCAGAACCGTGATCCGGGGTCATGCCGCATTAGAAGAGCTGAAATGATCATTACGGAGGTACACCGCGACGGACATTCTGATTGGCACACCACTTGCTTCACCACGAGGCCAACAATCTGCCGAGGGCGAAGCTATCGTTGGCGCTTAATCAGGCAGTGTTCATACGGACTTTTCATGCCGGAGAATCCGGGCCTAATTGGGATTAAAGTGCGGTACCTTGTAAAGCAATACCTGCAGTTCATTGGCCTCTGCAATGAAGACGGGGACCGTAATTTCGATCACGTGGTCCGGAAGATGCGCGGTGAAGGAGGCACTCTTCAATGAGTCATTTCAAGGTAAACGAACGAGATATCTTTTTTATCCTAAAGGAACAACTCGGTTACGACAGCCTCTGCAAACTCGACAGGTACCGTGACCTGGATGTCGAGACATTGGATATGGTGGTCTCGGAAGCAGCCAAGTTCGCCAAAGGAGTAGTGGGGCCGCTTCAGGAGACCGGCGATAGGCATGGAGTCATTTATGCTGACGGCAGTGTCCGTTGTGCACCGGGCTTCCGGGAGGCCTTTAGCCTTTGTGGTGAAAATGGTTGGATTGCAGCCACCAGCGATCCGGAGCACGGGGGACAAGGCTTCCCTCGCATGTTGGGCATAGTGCTTAACGATCTTATGTACGGCGCATCCGTGTCTTTTCACATGGCCCCAAGTCTGACTCATGGAGCAGGACATCTCATCGAAAGTTTCGGCACGAAAGAGCTGAAAGACCGGTACATTCCCAATATGTTCGCCGGCCGGTGGTCAGGAACCATGTGCCTGACGGAACCTCAGGCCGGTACAAACCTGGCTTCCATCAGAACAAAGGCGATTCCGCGACGGAGATCATTACCGGATCAAGGGGACGAAGATCTTTATTACGTGGGGAGACCATGACCTGACCGAAAACATCATCCACCTGGTTATAGCCCGTATAGAAGGGGCGCCCGCGGGCGTAAAAGGGATCTCACTATTTGTGGTTCCCAAAATAAGGGTGCGTGATGACGGTTCTCTGGGTGAATCGAACGATGTGCTTTGCGCGGGTGTGGAACACAAGTGTGGATTGCACGGCTCGCCCACCTGCGTTCTCAACTTCGGGGATAATGACGATTGCATAGGGTATTTGTGCGGAGAGGAAAACAAAGGGCTCGCTCACATGTTTCAGATGATGAATAGTGCTCGCATCAACGTCGGAGTGGGCGGAATCGGAATTGCCGCGACTGCATACCAGAATGCCCTCGCGTATGCAAAGGAGCGCATTCAGGGCCCCGATATAGGCCGCAGGAAATCAGGAGAGGTCCCGATCATAGACCATCCGGATGTGCGTCGAATGCTCCTCTGGATGAAGGCTACGGTGGAGGGTATGCGATCCATGGCATACACCGCAGGCTTATGGTTGGACCTGGCCTTCGAGTCGCAAGACGAGCAAGAGCGTGAGCGCTGTAGGGCCCTCGTCGATTTCATCACTCCGGTGGTGAAAGCTTACTGCTCCGACATGTGCTTCAGGGTTTGTGAATCGGCCATTCAGTGCCTGGGCGGCTACGGCTTCACCCGCGAGTACCCGCTTGAACAGTACCCTGAGAGACTCCAAAATCCTGTCCCTGTATGAAGGAACAAACGGGATTCAATCCATGGATCTTATGGGGCGCAAGTTGACCATGGACGGAGGAGCGCCTATCAAGGCCTTCCTGAGCGAACTTCGAGCGTTTTGCACCAGGTACGCGGACCACGCCCTGCTCGGGGACCATGTCCGTTCTCTGGTGGAAGCTGCCGTACGCTTGCAGGAACTGGCAAGCATAATGCGCAAAACCCTGGAAACCGATCCTCTGCAGTGGGCTTCGAAAACGTACCCTGCGCTTCTCTGCTTTGCCGAAGCGACCATGGTATGGCGCCTTCTCGACATGGCGGCAATCGCACAAAGGAAGATCGACGAAGGTGACGCGAGCGAATTCTATACCGGCAAAGTCATGCAGGCAATGTACTTCGCTGATGTCACATTACCTGCCCTGCTGGCGCGTTTAGAGATATCCGGGAGACCCTCCCGGGAAGTAGTTGAGATGCCGGAGGGCGCTTTCTGAAGGGGTCAATAAGAGAGATATGATCATATCGGGCGGCCTCAAATTCTATCCGAGAGATGTGGACGAAATCGTGTTTTCGCAGCCGAAGATCCTCGATGCCTGTGTCATAGGCGTTCCTGACGCATATTCCGGCGAAAGGATTAAGCCTTTTGTTGTCCTGAAGCCGGGAATGAAGGACACAGCCGAAGAGACAATCGCGTACTGCAAAGATAACCTTGTAAAATATAAGGTCTCGAAGTACGTTGAATTCGTCGACGATCTTCCCAAGAGCCCAATAGGTAAAATCCTTCGGAAGGGTATCAGACGCTGGAGTTGGTCAAGTGTGAGAAGGGCGGCGAGAGGTAAGAGCAGATCCAGGGGAAAGTCTCTTAGTGCAGTGCTTCCTGTCCCGCCGTTCTCGAATGCTTGGCAAGCAATATCTTCAACAAACAATTTTCCGAGAGAGGAGAGTGTCATGAAGAGGTCGAGCGTTTTGAGCACTGTTTTCTTGGCCCTAACGTTGGTCGTGGCCGTGGGTGTTCATGCTTGGGCGGCAGATCCGATAAAGATTGGGGTCATCGGGCCAATGCAATTCACCCAGGGTGAGGGGCACTGGAATGGGGCCACGATGGCTGCCGAAGAAATCAACAAGGCCGGCGGCATTTCGGTAAAAGGTACCAAGCGCCCGGTCGAAGTCATAAAGGTGGACTCGAACGAGTTTCTGAGCATTCCTGACGCTACCAATGCCGTTGAGCTGGCTATCAGCAAGCATAAAGTGGACTTCTTGGTTGGGGGTTTTCGCACCGAGGCTGTGCTGGTGATGCAGGACATCGCCATGGACAACAAGAAGATTTTTATAGGGTGTGGCGCAGCCCATCCGGAGCTGTGTGGACGCGTTACAAAGGATTATGACCGGTACAAATACTGGTTCCGCGTGACGCCTATCAATTCCAAGTTTTTGGTCAAGGTGGATTTCATTCTTCTTAATATGGTGGCTCAGGCCATGAAGAAGGAATTGGACATTCCAAAGGTCAAAGTGGCCATTGTTGCTGAAAAGGCGGCCTGGGCAGACCCTATGGTGAAGATTGCCCAGGAGACTCTTCCCAAAATGGACATGGAAATCGTTGGAGTTTGGAGGCCTTCGCCCACGGCTACGGATACAACCGCAGAACTCTCTGCGATCCAACGTGCCGGAGCACACATAATTTTCACCACCTTCTCCTCCTCAGTGGGCATTCCTCTTGCCAAGCAAGCCGGGGAGCTGAAGATTCCCGCAGCGGTCGCCGGAATTAACGTTGAGGCTCAAAAAGACGGCTTTTGGGAAGCAACTGGCGGAAAAGGGGACTATAGTCTCACTGTAAACACGTATGCCCGTGTCAAGATTACCGATAAGACGATCCCCTTTTACGATGCTTACAAAAAGAAGTTTAAGGAAGCGCCCAATTACACTGCTGCTACCCACGACGCCATTTACATCCTTAAGCACGCAATAGAGACAGCCGGGACCCTGGACGCGGACAAGCTGGTGCCCGTATTGGAGAAGACTGATCTCAAGGAAAGTTCAGCAAGAATAGCATTCTCCAAGGATCACGACGTCATGTTTGGACCTGGTTACGCTACTTCACTGGGGACGCAATGGCAGAATGGGAAGAACGTGTGCGTGTGGCCCAACGGCTGGGAGGGAGTCACATACGAGGGGACTGTTCCGTATAAGCTGCCGCCGGTGCTGTTGGAACACTACAAGAAGAAGTGATTCGTCCACGCCGGGGCTCAGTATAGCGATTGGGTCCCGGAGTTGACATTTGGCCGGAGTGGGCTCGATTGCCCAACCCGGCCGTTACAAGATGCGAGTTTTAAATCGATGCGTGGAGTCGATATATGATCCAGGAGATCATTATTAACGGACTGATCAACGGCAGCATATACGCTCTGCTGGCCATAGGTTTTTCGCTGATCTTCGGAGTGGCGCGTATCGTCAACATAGCGCATACTGCATTTTATATGGCCGCAGCATATTTCATCTACATTGGACTTCAGCGCTTCGGATTACCCTCGCTTTTGGTCATTCCGGCCTCGATCCTGCTCACAACCATATTGGGACTAATCTCGTATCAGCTATTCATCAAGCCCATACGCGAGCATGAAGCAGCCGTGTTGATAGCCACCATAGCCCTGGCGATGGCTATGCAGGAGATTTTTCTAGCGAGGTTTACGGGCAGTTACCTGGGCGTGCCTCCATTAGCAACTGGGTTCCTGATCCTGGGAGGAGTCAAGGTGGCGAATCAGCATGTGCTGGCCCTGGGAGTGGCCGTGCTGTCCTTGCTGGCTACTGGGTGGTTCTTGCTAAAGACCAGGATTGGTCTTGGGATAAGATGCACCGCTCAGGACCGGGAGGTCGCCAACCTGATGGGCATAAACGTGAACAGAGTGATTATGGTGGCTATAGGTATTTCCGTCGGTATGGCGGCGGTAGCCGGCGCCATTGTGGCTCCGCTTCGTGTGATTGATCCTCACATGTGGACGCAACCTCTGATCATGATGCTGGCCATCGTGGTTCTCGGCGGACTGGGCAGCATCAAAGGGAGTTTCATTGCGAGCTACATTCTCGGGTTTACCGAAACCTTGGTGGTCTTCGCTGTTCCCATGGGTGCATTTCTCCAGGGACCTGTGGCCCTCTCCATTATGATTCTGGCGTTATTAATCCGCCCGGAAGGTTTATTCGGCGTGGCTTTCGAGGAAGAGAGATAGAATGCGAATCATCTGGTTCTATGGCAGGAAAGCCTTTACTCTGTTTAAGAGTGAAGTGTTGGTGCTTCCAAGTCGAGTGGCCGTCTTGGTATTTGTAGTGACGCTCTTGCTCCTTCCCCTTGTCACCCAGGACCCATACCTGCTCAGGATTCTCATCTTTACGAGTATTTTTGCCATATTTGCCGCCAGTTGGGACCTGCTTTCCGGTTTCACAGGCCAAATCAATTTTGGACATGCTCTGTTTTTTGGAGTAGCCGCGTACACGAGCGGCCTAATAAATGTGCACGCGAAGGCCCCTTACCTTCTGAGTATTCCTGTGGGGGCATTTGCCGGAGTTTTGACTGGTTTGATCGTTGGGATCCCATGTCTCAGGTTGAGGGGCACCTATCTCGCACTGACCACCTTGGCCTTCCCCATCATTCTTCTAGGTCTGGTATTTGCCATACCGGATGTGACCGGAGGAGAGCTTGGAATCACGGGCCTGCAAACCCTATCTAACTCGCGAATGCAAGTCTATTACATTACGGCAGTCACGATGCTCGTGTCAACGTTCGTCATGTGGAAGATCACCGATTCCAATACCGGAATCATATTGCATGCGATTCGTGAAGACGAACTCGCTGTCAGGGCAGCCGGGATCAACACCACCCGATATAAGCTTTTGGCCTTCTGCCTGAGCGGCTTTTTCGCGGGAATCGCCGGCGGGTTGTATGCTCACACTATGCGAACCGTCGGCCCCTCCACCTTGGAGGTGGGCTTGTCCTTCCAAGTGATTATTTGGTCCGTCTTCGGCGGTATTGTTTCCATATACGGCCCTGTGGCCGGCGTGTTCATCCTGTTTCCACTCGCGGAATACCTCAGAGTACTGGCCGAGTATCGCATGCTGATCTTCGCGGTTCTGGTTTTGCTGACACTCATTTACATGCCCGAAGGGCTCATCCCTTGGATCCGAGACAAGATCGAAAAGGAATGCCCGAGGTGCAAGGTGAGAAGTATTGCAACACGCAAGACCTGCCGAGTTTGCACAGCTTCTCTGCATTAACGGACCGCTGTCCATACTAAAATTATCTTTCGGGGTGAAATCGATGGATGCCAAAGAGATCTACTTATCCAAGCCCTGGTTGCGCTACTATCCGAAGGGTGTTCCGGCCGAGATTGAAATCCCCGGACAATCCATCCCTGAGCTATTTGATCAGGTGACGGAAGAATACTCCAGGAATGACGCCCTCATCTTCTACGGCAAGAAGATCTCGTATGGGGAGTTACGGCAGCTTGTGGATCGATTTGCCACAGCTCTGGCGGATTTGGGTGTAGCAAAAGGGGACTGTGTGGCGCTCCATCTTCTGAACTGCCCTCAGTACGTGATCGCCTACTTCGGGGCGCTCAAGGCTGGAGCGGTGGTAACCCCGATAAGTCCCGTGTACACGAGCAATGAAGTCAAACACCAGTTGACCGACAGCGGCGCGAAAACCGTGGTCTGTCAGGACATTCTCTATGATAACGTGGAAAAAAGCGGCGTCAAATTGGACAATGTGATCCTGACCAACATTAGCGAATATCTGCCCTGGTTAAAGAGAGTCCTTGGGAACAGTGCCCTCGGAAAGGCCTACCGTGAAAGGCAGGCCGCGGATCCCAAGGTATTGAAAGGGAAAGGGATCCTTCAGTTCCAGGACCTTATCAAGAAATACCCAGCCCAGCCCCCCAAGGTTCGTATTCAACCCGATCAGGACGTGGCGGCGCTCCCATATACAGGCGGAACCACAGGACTTCCTAAAGCAGCAATCCTGACGCACAGGAATCTCGTAGCATGTCAGGCTGAGGCCATGGCATTCTGGCAGGATGTTTTGACGACCGGCGAGGATGTAATCATCGCCTTTCTGCCTTTTTTCCATATTTATGGACAAGTCGTTATCATGCTGTCCTCGCTTGTCCGAGGTGCGACCCTCGTCTTGCTCACTACGCCTGATTTGGACGACATACTTCAGGCCACCGAGATGTACAAGGCATCAGTCTTCTTCTCTGTGCCTACCATGTTCGAGTACCTCAAGGAATACGAAAAAACTGACCGTGTGAATTGGAAAAAGATCAAAATGATCGGCTGTGGAGCGGACACTCTTCATGCATCCACGATGAAGGATTGGGAACGTAGGACTGGTAGCAAGATCACGGAAGGATACGGCATGACCGAAACCACCGCGCTCAGTCACGGGAATCCGCTCGACAGAGTCAAAGCAGGCTCTTTTGGCGTACCCATTCCAAACGTTACCGCGGCGATCATCGATCACAGTGGTCTTGACTTCATGCCCGTCGGTGAGGTTGGCGAGCTCATTGTAAGCGGACCGAACATCATGCAAGGGTATTGGAACCGGCCAGAAGAGACGGCAGATTCATTAATCGAGATCGACGGCAAAAAATGGCTGAGGACCGGAGATCTGGCCAGCATGGATGATGAGGGCTACTTTCATTTCTTTGATAGGAAACGCGACCTGATCAAGCACAAGGGTTATGCCGTATTCGCCAGGCACGTGGAAGAGGTTCTGTTCAATCATCCACAAATCAAGGCTGCCGGCGTGGTAGGAGTGCCGGATCCCAAAGTGGGGGCAATAATAAAGGCATATGTGGTGCTGCAAGCCGAGGCCAGGGGCAAAGTTTCAGAGGAGGACATCATCGCATATTGCCGGGATAACCTGGCCCACTACAAGGTCCCCAAAATCATCGAATTTAGAGGCGAGTTGCCCAAGACGGACGTGGGAAAGGTTTCCCGCCGCGAACTCCGAGAAGAGGCTGAGGAGAGCTGATATGGCGGAGTCCTTGCTTGAAATCAGAAATCTCGGCAAGCGCTTCGGCGGGCTCCGGGCGACCAACGATATCAGCTTCACCATGGGCCGCCACGAAATTATTGGCCTGATAGGCCCCAACGGCGCGGGTAAGACCACGTTGATCCGGTTGATCATGGGGATTCTAAGGCCCGATTCGGGGAGCATCCATTTCAGCGGTACGGATATCAGCGGTCGCAAGACCTGGGATATTGTAAACATGGGGATTGCCGCTACGTTTCAAAACATGCGACCTTTTCGCAAATTGCCGATCATCGCCAATGTGATGGTTGCGTGCCTGTGCCCGCGTGCCATGAAAAGGGGAGAGTGGGTGAAGCGGATCGAAGCCAAGGCCATGGATGCGCTGGAATTCGCCGGTATCTCTGACATGGCGCTTGAAAAGGCTTCCACTTTATCTCAGGGAGATTTGAAGCGCCTGGAAGTCGCACGGGCTATAGCCACCGAGCCCGAATTGCTCCTTCTCGATGAGCCGTTCGGCGGCCTAAGTCCGGCTGAAACGGAGTTAATGGCCAAATCCATCAAGAGGTTGCACAAAGGCGGCCGGTTCGGACGGCTCCACAGTGAAGGACCGGCCATGATCATCGTCGAGCACAAGCTGCAGCAACTGATGAAGATTGTGGACCGTATCCTGGTGCTCAATTTCGGGACCCTGCTTGCCGACGGAAAGCCGGACGAAGTGGTGCAGAGACCGGAAGTCATCGAGGCCTATTTCGGAGAAGGAGGCATCTGAGTTGCTCCTGACTGTATCTAATTTGACTGTCATTTACGACAGAGCAATGATCATCAACGACCTCTCAATCAGGGTGAGTCAGGGAGAACTGGTTAGCCTGGTGGGCCCCAACGGCGCCGGCAAGTCCACACTCCTCCGTGCCATGACCGGACTGGTGGCCTGGGAGAAAGAAGCGCTCCGCAAGACCACAGGCGGAGACATAACCCTGAAGGGTGAGGTTGTTTTCGATGGGGAGCGGATAGACAACATTCCGGCTCACGAGATCGTGAAGAAGGGTCTCATTCATTGCCCTGAAAGGAGAAGACCCTTCAGGGAAATGACCGTACTGGAGAATCTCCTGGCCGGCGCCTATCTCGTAAAGAAGAAGGCCGAGGTCCAGAATAATCTGGAGAAGGTCTATCAATTGTTTCCCGTTCTACATGCCCGCTCAAAGCAAGTGTCCGGGACCTTGTCCGGCGGAGAACAGCAGATGCTGGCCATAGGCCGTGCTCTGATGTTTCGCCCCAAGCTCCTTTGTATAGACGAACCGTCAACCGGATTGGCGCCGATAATGCGATCGGAGGTCTTCAAAAAAATTAAGGATATCCGCGACCTGGGGATCACTGTGCTCCTGGTGGAGCAGGAGGTGAGCACGGTCTTCAAGATGGCTTCCCGAAATTATGTGTTGTCGTCCGGAAAGATCATAGCCGAAGGATCGGGTGCGGACTTGCTCCAGGATGAAGTCATACGGAAGACGTACTTAGGGCTTTAGCTCCGGATCATTCGGCGGAATGAAAATAAAGTATTTATGAGGTCTTACAATCACATGTAGGGACTTCAATGAAAAGACGGACCCAGATGCACGAACTCTTCTCAGCAGCATATGGGCCGCTTTTCCGCATTGGGCCACATTGGCCGATCTTGGCCCAATGCAACAACCTTGCACAGTTCCTATCTGAGTGATCTTCGGGTCACTTTGACCCGTTTCCCTTGATTTCACCAAAACCAACTTATCCGTCGTTGCGGCGCTCTACAAGGCATAACCAGATGTAGTTACGGGTCTCAATCTGACGCGCGGCGGCCCTGGAGGAACCTGGCATGACTTATGCTCACGTTCTTGACAAGATCAGTGAGTTCCGGCATGACAGGACAAATCCCACCAACCGTTTATGAGCTAATGCCATTATCTGAGGAGGTATCATGAAAAAGGCGAGAACCTTGATTTTTGCGTTTGTTGCGACCGCTTTGTTGTTGCTGCCGGCCTTTACGGTTGCGGCGGAGGACGAGCTAACAATCGCAGCAATCTTGCCTTTGAGCGGACAGTTCGGCCCTGCCGGCTTGCTGGGGGCTGCTGGGCAAAGGGACTGCCGTTGCCATCATTAACGAGGAGGGTGGAATCAACGGAAAGAAGCTGAGGTATGTGGTTGAGGACGGCCAGTACAAATTTGACGTGGCCATGGCCGCGTACCATAAGATCATGGCCAATGAAAATCCTATAATCATATCCGCTGAAAGCACCGCACAGGCCAAAGAAATTGCTCCTGAGATGAAGGACAAGTACAAGATGCTCTTCGGCAACGCCGGTTCTTCGAGCGAGCTTGCGAACAGTGCAATGAATCCTTATTCGTACGTAACCGGTCCGACTTACGGTGACGATTTCGGAATACTGCTCAAGTATATTGCCAAAGAAAAGCCTGGAGCGAAGGTGGCTTTTTTCTACAGCGACACCGAATTTGGGAAGGACCCCATCAAGTTTGGCCGGCTGATGTGCGGTCGGCTGCGACTGAACCTCGTGGCGGAAGAGGTTGTGCCACTTGGGGCGAAGGACCTGGCTGAACAGATCAAGGACCTGAAGGCCAAAGATCCGGATTATGTGATCTTCCAGGGATTCCTGTACGAGCCCGTGCCTCAAGTGATCAAGGCATGCAGGGATATGGGCATGAAATGCAAGTTCATGGCCGGGTTCTATGGCGCATCCAAGTGGATGCTGGACAAGCTCGGTCCTCTGGCTGAGGGTTACATGGTTGTGAGCCCATACAACTGGTGGTGGAATGAAGACGTACCCATGATCAAGAAGATGAGGGATTACACAGCCAAAACGTACCCGGATGTGAAGTTCAGGGACATCAACTACATGCGTGGCTTCATGTCCATACTGATCGCTGCCGAATGTATGCGGCTGGCGGACAAGGCCGGAGAACTGAACCGTGAAGGTGTAGCAAAGGCCCTGCAGAAGATTAAGAATTTGGATTCCGGAGGACTCTCGGCACCCTGGACCATCTGGAATAACCGGTTTCCTGTCGCGAAGGTGTGGATCGCCAACCCTGAGAAAGGAATCTACGAGCCCGTGTCCGACTGGATCAGGCTAGATAAGTATAATTGACCGATTTTTCCTATCTAACCAATGGGAGACAAAACTCTCTCGCCATCTTGTCTTACTCAACTTTCGCGTAGGCGTGGCTGAGCACCACACCGCGGTCGGTGCGGGAACGGATAAGCCAATGCCCACCCTTATCCCTCCATCCCTCTGTCACTAGGGTGTCGCCGGGATAAACCACTCCTGAGAATCGGGCCTTGAACTCCTTGAAGCGTGCCGCGTCTCCATTACAGGCGCTGCGGAGAATGGCTCTCGTTGCGTATCCGTAGGTGCAGAGACCATGAAGGATGGGTCGGGGAAAACCTCCCATCTTGGCAAAATTTGGGTCCAGGTGCAGAGGGTTCAGGTCGCCGTTCAGGCGGTAGAGCGCTGCTTGGTTTTCCGGGATGTAATACGAGGTGGTAAAATCCGGCTGGATCCCTTCGGGAGGCTCAAGCGCTTCGGCTTTGGGTCCGGGGTCCCCACCGAAGCCCCCTGCGCCAACGTAGAAAACGCCGTGTTCGGCCTCGGCCAAAAGCTCACCCGTTTCAGTCATGACCTTGAGGCGCCAGATAATCAGCGCTCCTTTTACCTTGTCGTAAATATTTGTGATTTCTCCTTCAACGAGCGACTTTGCCCTCAGGTGGAATCGCGCGATGGAGTCTAACCGATTCTTCCCCGTGAATGAATCTGGAAAGGTCGACCTTCACATCCTTGAACAGTTCGCCAAATATTTCATGACCCATGACTGTGACAAAGCTGGGAAAGACCTTTAGCCCGCCTTCGGCATTCTCGTAAATAAATGGGAGTTCCTCTGTCTGAGCCCCGATACTCAGCGCATATACGACAACATCTTTCCACGTGTACTCGAATGGGATCGGGCCGCATTTCTTACCAATTAGGTCCAAATCAATCATGCATGCCTCCTCACTCCTATAAACCTCTCCAAATGTCCTGCCCAACAAAACAGGTGATTTTCGCGATTTACAGAATCGGCTCAATGTGAACAGAGCGGCCGGAGATCTATTTGGCAACCACGCTGGCCGGTAGTTTCCTGGTCAGGATGTCCACCGCTTCTTCCACCATCTCCTCCAGAACCTGCCGCGCGGGCTTAATAGAGTGGATTAGCCCGGATACCTGCCCGGCGAGACCACCTACATAGTCGGTCTTGTTGGCCTCGAGGAAGCCCCAAAGGAGCGCAGAAGAAAGCAGAACCTGTGTAGGGAAGGGGAGGGGATCAAGACCCGATTCGTCCCACAGCCTATGATACTCATTCAAGCTCGCTCGTAAGGTCTTGCCGGTATAAGCAGTGCTGACCCGGGTATCCTCATCAGTTGAATTCAGAATTCGTTGCTTGTTGGCGTCTAATGCGCCTCCTTCATCAGTTGCCAGAAAACGCGTGCCAATCCAAACGCCTATGCAGCCCATGGCCAATGCTGCCGCAAGGCCTCGGCCGTCTCCGATGCCGCCGGCGGCCAAAACCGGTACGGGAGCAGCAGCGTCGATGGCCTGGGGCAGCAGGGCCATCGTCCCAATCCTTCCCGTATGGCCTCCCCCTTCATGTCCCTGGGCCACAATGAGATCCACGCCTGATTCAGCCATGCGGCGGGCATTTTTGGAATTACCCGTAATCCCGAGCACCTTCATCCCGACTGAATGAGCTTCTTCCACCATGAAGCCGGGATTTCCGAGACCAGCGCAAAAGAGGGGGACCTGTTCCTCTATACAGACCTGGATGGATTCCTTTGGACGGTTGGTGGTGGAATTCAACTTTATCATGACATCCACGTCAGGGAGTCCCATCTCAGCTCTCACCTTCTTTATCCACTCCCTGATGTGGCTCCGGAAGCTTCTTCAGCACCTCACTGAGCGGAAGTTCTTTTACGTCACCGCCCGCCGGAGCAGCCACGCTCTTGGGCAGCAGCAGATCAACTCCAAACGGCTTGTCTGTCTGTGCCTTGATCTTCCGAATAGCGTCCCGGAGTTCTTCCACGGTAAAGCCACTTCCCCCAAGGACCCCCAGGCCTCCAGCCTCTGAGACGGCTACAACCAGTTCCACAGGCGCGCCGGTCTTTTCACCTATCAGCGTGGGACCCATTCCTGCGCTCAGAATTGGATATTCGATTCCCAACATGTCGCAAAGTTTTGTTTTCAGTGTTCGTTTTCCCATTATTCTCTCCTTCCATCGGGATAAAAAGCGCCCCGGCCAAAGTCAGGTTGGCATCTTATTCAGCTCAACTCGGAGCCGTCAAGCGCGTCGCGGTTGTATTGGTTTGTAGAATACCATTCAGTCGCCAAGAAAAGCGAGTTCTAATTTCCGGCTGATCGCCGTCTGATTATGGGCACAACCGAGTGGCCGCTTATGCTGACGGCATCGTCAAAGGATTCCGGCATCTCTTAGGTACCGCAGCGGAGTTACCTTAGCGCTCCATTTCTCAAATTCTGTGACATATTGTCGGCGGCCGCCACTGGAGCCCACCCAGGGCGTGACATAACCTGCTGCGGCAACTGTCAGTAGGACCGGCATCTTGCCGGTCATCCCTTTTTCCCGCTGACCGGCAAGATGCCGGTCCTACTGAACAGATAGCTTAGTCTGTTTCCTTGTCCGAATACTTCTTTTGAAGCCACTATGCCGCCAATCGCACGAAATCTTCTTTCCTCGGCATGAAAAAACTCGAGTGTGGATTCGGAAGCCCCTTTCCTCCTGGCTGACAGCCCGTCTGGCTGTCATATCTGGATTGTTTCACCGTTCAGTGATGGTCTTCAGAATTTCATTCGGAAACAAAAAATCCTTTACAGCGATTTTATTATCGTGATAGACTAACCCTGTCAAGACCGGGAGACTATTTATCTTACCACTTCACCGTCATTGAACAGGATTTAAATTCCATGCAGTCAGTCAGCGGTCATATGAGCGATGATCTTGAGCCAAGCCAGCGAAATGGCGCTGCCTCGGCGACAAAGTGGAAGATCCTGGCGGCAGCGGAAGAAGTGATGTCGCAGAAGGGCTTTGCCTCCTCGTCCATTTCTGAGATCGCTCGTAAAGCTAATGTGACCGATTCGGTTATTTACCAGTATTTTAAGGGCAAACAAGATCTTCTCTTTTCGGTGCCCGGCGAAAAATTGAAAAGACAGTTGGTTCTGTTGAAAGAGCATCTTGCAGGAATGCCTGACGTGCAGAGCCAACTGCAAAAAGTCATATGGTTGCAACTCCGATACCATGACGCCCACCGTGGTTATGCGCGGCTGCTCCTCATGGAATGCCGGTCCTTCAAGGCGTTTTATTCCAGTCCTGCGTATGAGATCCTGCGCGAATACACCCGTGTAGTATCTTCAATATTGGCTCGGGGGGTCAAAGAAGGAAGGTTTCGCGTCTGACGCCCCCATTCGGCTTATACGTGATGTAATTCTAGGGACCCTGGACATGGAAACCATCAGCTCCCTGACAATCGGCGAAGTGGAGTCAGGCGAGTCGGATTTCGAAGATGTGGTGAATCTGGTGGATTCCATGATCGTGGCAAACGGTCCGCCGGAAGGCGTGCGATTAAACCGTTTGGATGCGATAATTGACGCGGCGAAGAAAGTCTTCGCAGAAAAAGACTTTGCCAAGGCGACCATATCCGAGATTGCCAGTCTGGCGGGTGTAGCGGATGGGACAATTTACGAGTACTTCCAAAGCAAGGAAGATATTCTTCTTTCTATAGCCACAAATCGACTCGACTCCTATCTGGAGAAGGTCGCCGGCGCGTTTGACATCAAGAGCCCCGACCGCAAGCTTCGCAGACTGATCAAATACCATTTTTCCAGCTTCTTGAGTGATCGAGATTTCCTGAAAGTGTTTCTGCTGCGACTCCACATCAACGACAAGTTCTACGCGTCCAAAGCCTTTGAAGTATTCCGCAACTACTGCAGATTAATCGAGGATGTCGTAGAGGAGGGGAAAGCCGCCGGTGTTTTTCGCGGCACGGTCAATTCCAGAGTTTTCCGCAATATGTTTCTCGGTGCCTTTAGCCATATGTCTATGCGATGGTTCGTATTACGTGAATCCGCTCATGCCGACAGGATGGAGGAGATTGAGCAAGTAACGGAGCTTCTCACATCAGCGGTTATGGCGAGCCCTTCTCACGAACGGACTCAATAAGATTGGAAGCGGGGCGTTGTACGGCCGAGAGCAACAGATGCCGGCGATCTGGCCCGGCGAAAGGAGCGAATGAGGATGATAACTGACTTCAAGTATGTGAGAGTAGAAGTTCAGAATGGTGTGGCAGTGCTCTTCATGAACAACCCACCAGTAAACCAGCTCTCGGAGCACTTCGTGAAGGAGTTGGTCGAAGCTATTTCCAGCGGCTTCCAGGACTCGGAAGTCAAGGGATTCGTGCTGACTGGAACCGGAAAAAATTTCATAGCAGGCGCTGACCTCACGGAAATTTATAAGGTCAAGGAAAAAGAGCCCTTGCTGCCTAAAGTGGAGGCCATGTCCAGCTTCCTCAACCAAATCGAGACAGGCCCCAAGCCCGTGATAGCAGCAATTAACGGCAATGCGCTCGGAGGAGGGCTTGAGATTGCCATGGCATGTCATTACCGGGTGGCCTCCAAGGGCGTCCAGCTTGGGCAACCCGAAGTCAAGGTCGGGCTTATCCCTGGAGCGGGCGGAACTCAGCGCCTGCCCCGACTCATAGGTCTGCCCAACGCACTGGAGATGATGACCGTCGGAAACCCAATCGATGCCGAAAAGGGCCTATCCAGACGGCTCATTGATGAGATCGTGGACCAGGAGAACCTGGTGCAAGCTGCCGTGGCAGCCGCGACCAAGTTTGTCTCAGGCGCAATCTCTCTGGAGAGCAGGCGAACCCGCAACAGGTACAATCGGCTTCCCAGCGCGGCTGAGTTAAAGGCTATGGCGAACGGCGCCAAGTTCATGGCCATGACCAAAGCTAAAGGATACATTGCGCCATTCAAAGTGATCGAAGCCGTAGAAAAGGGCCTGTCGTTCAACATAGAAGCCGATATCCGCCGAGAGGGCGACCTGTTTTGCGATTGCGCAGTTTCAGATGTGGCCAAAAACCTGATCGGTATATTCTTGAACACCAGATCTGCCGGCCGGCTCCCACGAATTGAAGGCATTGAACCGGCCCCGATCAAAAAGGCAGTTATGCTGGGTGGCGGAGTCATGGGGTCAGGGATCGTCAACCTATTGCTTAAGGGTGGCTTTGATACGGTTCTGTGGGACATCAACCAGGAGGCGGTGGATCGAGGCATCGCGGCCGTGCGAAAAACCTTCGAGTACCCCATCAAGCAGAAAAAGATGACCCAGGCTGGTCTGGAGTCGATGTTGGACAAGCAATTCAAAACCACAACCTCTCTGGAGGATGCGAAAGACGCGGACCTGATCATCGAAGCCGTGCTGGAGAAAATGGAGGTAAAGCAGGAAATCTGGAAGAAGCTCGAAGGGATCTGCCGGCCAGATACTGTATTTGCTACGAATACATCCGCCCTGCCGATTACGGAAATGGCTTCAGTGCTGAATGACCCAGGACGAATGATCGGACTGCACTTCTTCAATCCAGCGCACCGCATGCCGCTCCTGGAGATCATTTGTGCGGAGAAGACTTCCGACCAGACTCTGGCTACATCCGTCGCCTTTGCACGTGCGATCAAGAAGACACCCGTGGTGGTCAACGATGCGCCCGGTTTCTACGTATCGCGGCAGCTTGGCGGTCTTTTCGGAGGGTCTGTGTATTTGGTCGCCGACGGCGTGGATGGAAATCAAATCGAAAGGGTAATGAAGGATTTTGGCATGCCCATGGGCCCCGCGGAGCTTTCCGATCTCACTGGCATCGACATCAACTATCACGTAAACAAGACTTTTGAGAAAAGACTCGGTGACAGATACAAGGTCCATCCCCTTACGGAGGCTGTCTATCAAACGGGTTGCTACGGAAGAAAAACCGGTGCGGGTTACATGGATTACAGCGGCGATCGGCCTGTACCCAACAAGAAGGTTGTGGACGTCGTACAAAACTATCTAAGCGCCAACGGTGTTTCTCCCAAGAAAGTCTCCGACGAGGAGATAGTCGACGCTATGCTTGCTCTCGCAATAAATGAGGGTGCGCATCATGATCGAACAGGGAGTTTGCGACCGGCCGCAGGACATGGATCTGGCAATGATCTACGGCACCGGATTTCCTCCGTACAGGGGCGGTGTATTCCGCTATGCAGACAAGTGGGGCATTACGAACGTGCACAGCAAATTGGTTGAGCTCGAGAAGCAGTACGGGCCGCGGTTCCAACCGGCAAAGCTCCTCAAAGAGATGGCCGAATCCGGTAAGACCTTTTACCCGGCGTAACGGAGGCCCCCATGGCGGAAAAATTCGTTAGCAAGCGGAATCTGGATTTCCTGCTTTACGAAGTACACGGAGTGGAACGACTTTCGACGTTACCCTATTTTGAGGACCATACCCGTGAGACCTACGACCTTGTAATAGATACCGCTCTCAAGTTGTCTCGCAACTTGATGTATCCATACTTGCGGGAAATGGATGAAAAGGCTCCAGGTACTGGAAGACGGCCAGGTGAAGGTCCACCCTGTGGTCAAGACTATGATGAAGGAATGGGGAGAGGGCGGCTGGATCTCTTCGTCCATGCCGTACGAGGTGGGGGGCCAGCAACTGCCCATCACCGTGCACATGGCCTGCAACTACGTGTTTGCAGCCGCCAATTTCCCCGCCACCGGTTATTCGGGCTTGACGACGGGCGCTGCGCACTTGATCCTGTCTTACGGCGCCAATGATCTGATAGAAACCTACACTCCCCGGATGCTGGCGGGCAAGTGGCAGGGGACAATGGCCCTTACCGAACCTCAGGCCGGCAGCTCTCTTTCAGACATCACCTCGCGAGCGGAGCCTACGGACAAGGGATATTACAAGATCCGAGGGCAAAAAATATTTATCTCTGCCGGCGACCATGACGGTGTGGAAAACGTCGTCCACATGATGCTGGCCAAAATCAAAGGCGCCCCGCCTGGGGTCAAGGGTATTTCTCTCTTCCTGGTCCCCAAGAAAAGGCTTAACAGTGACGGAACGCTGGAGCCGAACGACGTGACCGTGGTTACGGTCTATCACAAGCTGGGCTATCGAGGGTGTCCGATCACCCAGCTCAGTATGGGGGAAAACGATGACTGTCGAGGGTATCTAGTGGGCGAACCACACAAAGGTCTCTCGTACATGTTTCAGATGATGAACGAGGCACGCATAGGTGTAGGTATGCAAGCCACTGCCATTGGTTCGGCAGCCTATTACGCGTCTCTGGAATATGCCAAGGAGCGGCCGCAGGGCCGCAGGTTGTCAAGTAAGGACCCGACGCTCCCTCAGGTGCCGATCATTGAACACGCGGATATCAGGAGAATGCTCCTCTTTCAAAGGGCCGTGACAGAGGGTTCTTTGTCGGTGATTCTTCAGTGTGCCATGTACACTGATTTGGCGAAAACCGAGGATGCAGAGAAAAAGGCACGGTACGAGCTGCTACTTGATCTGCTGACGCCTGTGGCAAAGAGTTATCCCTCTGAGACCGGAATCCTCGCTGTAAGTCAGGGGCTCCAGATACTCGGGGGGTACGGATACTGCCAGGAATTCCCCCTGGAGCAATACTACCGCGACATCAGGATACACCCTATTCATGAGGGAACTACCGGCATACAGGCTCTGGACCTGCTTGGGCGGAAAGTGGTCATGAAGGACGGCCAGGCCCTGCGGCTCTATTTTGAGGAGGTGCAGGCGACTGTACAGGACGCAACGCTATACGAGGAACTCAGACCGTATGCGGAGCGACTAAAGGAAGCCCTGGAAAGGCTCCAGACCGCTACCATGCACAGAGTACAATTTGCCATGCAGGGCGAAGTGGAGAAGTTTCTTGCGGATGCAACGCTCTACCTGGAACTATTCGGGATCATTGCCGTTGCCTGGCAATGGCTGATCCAAGGCGTAGTTGCCCAGAGGGGGTTGGAGACTGATTGCTCTGCTCTGGACAAACAGTTTTATGAGGGAAAGCTTCATACCATGCGGTACTTCTTCCACTACGAAGTGCCCAAGACTTACGGGTTGGCTTCGAGACTCATGGAGTCCGACGGATTGACAGTGGACATGAGCAGCGCCATCTTCGACGACTAACCCTAGCTTTGGATGAAGAACAGGGGCTTGCCTGTGCTCAATGTATGGTTCAGGCCTTAGACCTCGAGATCATCGCAAACTAAACAATGACCCCAACCGAAAAAGTACAGCTATAATATAAAAGGAGAAACACACATGAGAGAAGTAGTCATTGCAGGATACCTCAGAACCGCTCAATCCCGCTCCCGGCCCAAGGATCCAGCCAGAGATGTATTCGGCAAAATGAGGGCTGATGAGCTTTTGGCGAAGTTACTCCCCGAACTGGCCAAGAGAACAGGAATCCAACCCGAAGAAATCGATGATTTCATCGTGGGGTGCGCCACCGCTGTTGGCGAACAATGGGCCTATGGAGGTCGTTTCCCGATCTTTTTGGCCAACTTCCCCAAAACCGTCGCAGCCAAATTCGTAGACCAGCAGTGCGGTTCCTCCATGGCCGCCATACACATGGGCTTCTTAGAGGTTGCCACCAATAACGCGGACATCGTCATGGTGGGTGGAATGGAGCATATGACGAGAATTCCCATGGGGCAATCAACGACAGAGGGTGGATTGATCGCCCCGAACCTCGCCCTCTTCTCGGCTCCGGAGTACTTGCACTGGGACATGATGACAACCCTCAACATGGGGCTCACCGCTCAGAAGCTGCTCGCTCAATCCGGCCTAACCCGGGAAGATATGGACAAATGGGCTCTTCGATCTCACCAACTCGCTGCAAAGGCTCAATCAGAAGGTTTTTTCGATGGCGAGATACTGCCCATCGACGCGGAACAAGCAGACGGGACAGTCATTACGGTGAAGACGGATCAGGCGGTGCGAGCGGACACGACACTCGAAAGTCTGGCAAAACTGTCCCCGGCCTACAAGAAAGACCACCAGATTACCGCAGGGAATTCGTCGCCCCTTAACGCAGCAGCCTCATCCATGATATTGATGTCCAAAGAGGCGGCACAGGCAAAAGGAATCAAGCCCCTGGCCACCATAAAGTCCATCGGGTTCGCGGGCGTGGACCCCACGATCATGGGCGCGGGGCCGGTGCCCGCCAGCCAAAAGGCCCTTCAAAAGGCCGGGTCTGCAAGCCAAAGATGTTGATTTCTGGGAGATCAACGAAGCATTCTCAATTGTGGCTCTTAACTGCATCAAAGAGCTGGGGCTCGATCCGGACAGGGTCAATGTGATGGGCGGCGGAGTTGCGATCGGGCATGCCCTGGGAGCAACCGGTATTAGGCTTGTGGGAACTCTGGCCCGCGTACTGGAGAAGAAGGGCGGACGCTATGGATGCGCCAACGCCTGTGTGGGTGGAGGCCAGGGCGTCGCAACGATCATAGAACGAGTTGTCTGACGACGGATGAGCCTGCCGAAGCAGTTGGCAGGCTTATCGTAGTTTCCAACACATTTCCCTGAGAGGAGTGTCACATGGAAAAAATTTGGCTGAAATCATACGCTGATGGCGTTCCCACAGAGATCGTCTTCGAAGAAATTCCCCTGCCCCAGGCCCTCGCGAGATCAGCCGAAAGGTATCCCGACAATCCGGCTCTCCTGTTCCAGGGCACTAACAGTAACCTACCGCAGGCTTGATGAGATGGTCTCCAGGTTTGCATCGGCACTCGTTGCCCTCGGAGTCAAGCCCGGCGACAAGGTGGCCTTACTACTACCGAATATCGTTCAGATGGTAGTAGCTATTTACGGTACCTTTAGAGCGGGCGCGGTGGCGGTGCTTAACAATCCACTGTACACGGACCGGGAACTGGAACATCAGTACAATGACTCCGGCTCCCAGTACCTGGTCAGTCTCGATGTTCTGGTTCCAAGAATGATCAAGTTGCGCCAAAAGACAGGGATCCGGAAGATCATCTCGTGCCATATCCGTGATTTTCTTCCGTTCCCGCTCAAGCAACTATTCCCGTTCGTCAAGAAGGGCATGCACCTGAAAACGCCGGCTGCTCCGGATGTCTTCGAGTTCATGGACCTCATAAGAAAGTATGGACCTATTACCAATCCTCCCAAGTTGGAATGGGAGAGTGCTGCTGCGCTGCTTTATACCGGCGGGACTACCGGCGTATCAAAAGGTGTTGGGCTGACCCACGCAAATCTATCGAGCAACGTTCAGCAGTCCAACGCATGGTTTCCTGACTTTACCCCCGGGGGCGAGATCGTGGTCGGCTGCCTGCCGTTTTTTCATTCCTTCGGCATGACCTCAGCAATGAACGTCGCGATCTTTTACGGATTCGGAAACGTCCTGATTCCCAAGCCTGAGGCCAAGACAATTCTCGAGGGAATCTCCAAGTACAAAGCAACTTTCATACCCGCGGTGCCGACGCTGTACAACGGTATGATCAACTTCCCCGAACTGAAGAAATACAGCCTCAAGTCAATCAAAGGGTGCTTCTCGGGTGGCGCCCCGCTCCCCATGGAGACCATAAGGAGTTTCGAGAAGCTTACCGGCACTCAAATCTGTGAAGGCTACGGTCTCACGGAAACGTCGCCAGTAACGCACATCAACCCGTACATGGGGAAGACCAAACCCGGCACCATAGGCTTGCCAGTGTCCAACACAGACGCGAAACTCGTGGATGTGGACGATTACAGTAAAGAGATTACCACACCGGGTACTCCCGGCGAGCTGTGCCTCAAGGGTCCGCAGGTCATGAAGGGGTATATAAATCGTCCTGATGAGACCGCAGCCACATTGAGAGACGGCTGGCTCCTCACCGGTGACATTGCGGTCTTTGACGAGGAAGGCTACTTCAGTATCGTAGACCGAAAAAAGGATATGATCATCTCGGGAGGCTTCAACATCTATCCGAGGGATGTGGATGAAGTCCTCTTCTCGCATCCTAAGATCCTTGAAGCGTGCGCTATAGGCGTTCCCGATGATTATTCCGGCGAACGCATCAAGGCTTATGTGGTGCTCAAAGAAGGGGAGACGGCTACCCCCGAGGAGATCGTCGACTACTGCAAGCAAAACCTTGTGAAGTACAAGGTGCCCAAGTACGTGGAATTCGTTAAGGATCTTCCAAAGAGCGCGGTGGGCAAGATCCTCCGCAAGGAACTGAGGGCCGCGGATCAAGCCAAGGCTGGTTCCAGCAAGTAGGTTAAGAGATAATATGAAACCCTAATCCCAAGTTAATTACCCGCCCTGTCAGGAGGCAGAATGAGAACAAAGGAACAGCATATCCAGGGTCTGGCGAAGATGAAGCGAAATATCTATTTCAATGGCAGTCTCATCGACCGGACAGACGAAATACAGATGGCATGCCTCGATACCATGGGCACCACGTTCGATGAGGCGGCCAAGCCGGAGAATCAAGCCTTGTTGACGGCCATCTCTCATCTCACGGGTGAGCGGATCAATCGTTTCACTCACATTCATCAGAACACCGACGACCTGCACAAGAAGCAGGACATGACTCGCCATCTATGCCACAAGGTAGGCGGCTGCATCCAGCGCTGCATGGGGATCGATGCCACTAATGCCATCTACAACGTTTCATACGAAGCGGACAAGGTGAACAGTGGCGCCACCCAGTACCATGAGAACTTCAAGAAGTGGCTGACTCGTTTTCAGACCGAGGACTTAGTTGGCTGTGCTGCCCAGACAGACGTCAAGGGCGACAGGTTGCTAAGGCCTGCCGAGCAACCGAACCCGGACGCTTATGTCCGGATTAAAGAGCGGCGCAGCGACGGCATCGTGGTCAGCGGATGCAAGGTCCACATCTCGGAGGCATCGGTGGCAGACGAGGTGCTGGTGGTACCCACCCGGGCCTTGCGCCCGGAGGACAAGGACTACGCCGTAGCCTTCGCTGTTCCCGGAGACTGGGACGGGTTGAAGCAAGTAATGACCGTTCACAACCTCAGGCCCAGAGAACACTTCAAGCGCGGGTTCATGCAGGGCGCCACGGATTCCTATATGATTTTTGACGACTGCTTTGTTCCCTGGGAAAGAGTATTCCTGGCGGGTGAGTGGCAGCACGGAGGTGTGCTGGCCCTGCTTTTCGCCCTGTTTCACCGACATTCCTATTCAGGCTGTAAGCCGGCCATCGGCGATCTCCTTTTAGGGACTGCGGCCCTGGCTGCCGAGGTGAACAACGTTCATAAGGCATCCCACGTCAGGGAGAAGCTGGCCGAGATCATCATGACCACAGAGTTGGGTTACGCCGCCGGATACACGGCTTCCGACCTCGGCAAACCGGAAGTATACATACCGGGCATGGGTCTTGTCCCTTATGGGCCCGGATCTTATATTCCGAATTCGATTTATTGTAACGTGGGCCGCTGCCTGTCGGGTGAAGCGGTTTACAGGGAAGCAGAGATCCTTTGTGACATCGCGGGTGGCGTAGTAGCCACTTTCCCTCACGAGAAGGACTTCATGAACCCCGAGGTCAAAGACCTGCTACTCAAATATACCGAGCGGAATCCAAACATGTCGGTGGAGGACCAGGCCCAGTTCTGGCGGTACTTGGGCGACATCCTATGCTCAGCCACCGGTGGCATAAGCAAAGTGGGCAACTACCATGGCGGCGGCTCACCGGTTATGGAGCAGATCGCCATCACTACCCAGTATGACATTGAGTCCAGGAAGAAGTTGGTGAGGTACATCGCGGGCATGAGCGGCGGCGATCGCGAGGCCTTAAGCAAGAAAGAGACCAAATAAATCGAACCTTTCTATGGATCGCCAAGGCATGGATTGGCTGTTCCACGTGCCCCTTCCTGTTTCAGCGGGGAGGGGCACTTCGTTGTTGGCCTTGATTACTCAGATCTATATCGAATTGCCAAGAGTAATGTTGACAGTGAAAATGAATTGGTGGGACGGGCATCTGCTAGCCCGTCATTCCCGCACAGGCAGGAGTCCGTCTTTCTCATCGTAATCTGTCTGGAGTCCGGCATGTGTTGGAATGACGAATTCTGCATCTCAAGACTCTCGGCACAGAAATTAATTTTGGGGGCAGAATCATGAAAATGGAAAAAACCGGCCGTCTCGACGGGAAAGTCGCTGTCATCACCGGGGCTGCCAGCGGCATAGGCCGGGCTACGGCAATTCTCTTTGCCAGGGAAGGAGCCAAGCTTGTGCTGGCTGATTGGCATGAAGATGGGCTGAAGGAAACTCTGGATCTTGTCCTGAAAGCAGGTGGAGACGCGGTCGCACAGAGAACGAATGTGGCGATTGAAGAGGAGGTCAAGAAACTGATCGACTTGGCTCTCCGAAACTACTCCGTCATCGATATTGTCTCCAACAATGCGGGAATTACAGGACAGTTCGCGACTTTGGAAGAACAAGACGGGGAAGACTGGCATAAAGTTTATGGGGTAAATGTTCTGGGTGCGGTCTTCACCACGAAATACGTTGCCGGGCACATGCAGGAGCGCAAAACAGGGGCCATAGTCAATACGGCTTCAGTGGCCGGGATTCGCTCCGGGGCCGGGGGTAATGCCTATAGCGCAAGCAAAGCGGCACTTATTAACTTTACCCAGACTTCGTCCTGCGACCTGGGCGGATACAATATACGAGTCAATGCAGTCTGTCCTGGTTTGATCGAGACGGGCATGACCAAGCCCGTATTTGATCTGGCCCGGGAAAAAGGGAAGTTTGATAAACTGGGCAGCCGATGCGAGTTGCGGCGCTATGGCCGACCGGAAGAAGTGGCCGCGGCGATTCTTTTTCTGGCAAGTGACGACGCAAGCTATATCACCGGTCAAGCTCTTCCTGTTGACGGCGGCAACACTGCCTCACTCAACTTACCGGGCATGAAATTTTGATGTAAGCATGGTCAGGTTCCTGAAGGGGTAACAGGAAATGGGAATGAAAGAGGCTCTTGACGAATTGCAGCGGCGAAAGGCCAAAGCCCTGGAGCTGGGCGGTCCTGAAAAAGTCGCCAAGAAACACGAGATGGGACTTGGAACGGCTCGAGAGCGTGTGGAGAAGTTGCTTGATCCTGGGAGCTTCTTTGAGATCGGGATGCTGAATCATTCCGACATACCGGGAATGGAAGATAAGACGCCGGCCGACGGAAAGATAGCCGGTTTTGGCAAGATCGATGGCCGGCCGGTCGCTGTTACCGCGGATGATGCTACTGTTCTTGCAGGTACAGGCGGTCGAGTTGGAGTCGAGAAGGACCATCGGCTGAGCCATTGGGCAGCGGAGAAAGGTTACCCCCTAATCCATTTGGGCGAAGGTGGGGGCGCTCGCATACCGGATATCATGGGGTCGGACGGGCTCAGCTCCATGACAATGCGAAAGGAAATGGCTTTGCGATGCCGCAAAGTGCCGTTTGTGGCGACAATCATGGGGGAGTGTTTTGGAGGGCCATCCTGGTTGGCAGCGCTCGCGGATTTTGTGGTTCAGGTCAAAGGCTCGTGTATGGCTGTTTCCGGTCCAAGAGTTTTGGAAGTGGCCACCAGTGAACAGGTTGAAAACGAAGACCTGGGAGGATGGAAGCTCCACGCGGAAATCACAGGCCAGGTGGATCGAGTGGCTGAAGACGAGGAGGACTGCTTCCGCATCGTGCGCGAGTTCCTTTCCTTCATGCCGTCCAATGCCCAGGAATTGCCTCCGGTCGTGCGCACCGCGGGAAGATGACCAGGAGACAAGACAGGAACGGCTGCTGTCACATTGTTCCGGAGGAATCCCGCCGCGGCTACGACATGAATCGGGTAATCAAGACCATTGTTGATGATGAGCAGATATTTCCGCTCAAGCCCGACTTCGATCGGAGCGTAATTACCTGTCTTGCCCGTATCGAAGGTCACAGCGTGGGAATCATCGCAAACCAGCCGATGCACATGGCAGGTGCCATGGGGCCGGACGGCTGTGATAAATGTTGCAGTTTCATCTGCCTATGTGATTCGTTTAATATTCCGCTTATTTTTCTTCATGACACCCCTGGTTTTCTTGTGGGCAAGGCCGCGGAACTTAAGCGCATGCCCGGCAAAATCATCAATTTTATCGAGGCCGCTGCGCTTTCTACCGTTACAAAGATTTCCCTGGTCATTCGCAAGTCTTATGGGATGGCGTATTCCAATATGTGCGGCACAGGCATGGGCGCTGATTTCGTCCTGGCATGGCCGAACGCGGAGATCAGCTTCATGGCGCCGGAAGTGGCGGCAAATGTTGTGTATCGCAGAAAAATAGATGAGTCGGACGATGTCAAGGCCGCGCGAGAGCAGGCCGAGCAACAAATCAGAGCCGCGGGTGCTCCTTGGAAAGCCGCGGGCCTACATTTGTTGGATGATGTGATCGATCCGCGAGATACGCGAAAAGTCCTGAGCCATATTCTCAGTCTAGCTAGAGGGAGCGACGGTGGGTACCGCAGCCAGAGACTACTGGCAAACTGGCCCACAACTTTCTGATTTCAGTCAATTCTGAACAAGGATTCGTCGAACTCGGGCTTGCCTTCGTATCGCTTCATGTAACTTCCCACTGTTTTTTCTCTGCCCTTCAGGATTTCGGGATTTACTTCGATCCCTGCCTGGTGCAACGCTTTGACGACCGCTTCAGGGGCAGGTGGGCACGTTTTGACAGCGATCATGTTTTTTATGTCAGGATGGTGTTTATTCGCCTCGTACATGCACTTGCCCAAAAGGATTGTGTTCTTGCGACCCGGAGTGGGTTTCATGATCTTGCCTGAGAGGATTTCCACATCGTCCCAAGGCTGCCCTTTCCATGCGTGAGCTATGGCAGTGAGCACAACGCCCGTGATCCCGGAACAGTACGTGCACAGACTCGAGTCGTACTTCGGATATGAGAGACCTTTTATTCCCAGCTTTGCCATCGGAGCCGGCAGAGAGCCATTCTCAGTGTAAGCGAAAGTGTGCTCCAGTTTCATTGCCACATTTTCGATTTTTTCTCCCACTATTTCCAAGTCTGACAGATCCAGCGTTCTGCCCCTATCCTTAGCGGCATACGCCAGGTGAGGAACCTGCGACGGCTGGTACCCGAGGATTGTCGCTCCCACCTTGTCCGCGGACAACACATCCCCGGAAGCCACCAATATGTTGCTTCTCCTGATCTTGCCGTCAAAAGAAGGGCCTCGCTCATTGGTATAGATACCGTCAAGAATGGTGAACGACGGCGGAATTTTGTTGGCCAACTTCGATATCATGTAATGGAGATCCTTTTCAGGGTCTGCCGAGTGGCATTTCTTACGAGAATTGATATCTATGGTGCCCTTGATATTCTTGATTCCAAGGGTTACCACTGCTTGGGCATGAGTCTTCATAACCGGGACATTCACGACAAAATCGCTATTGAGAATGTCCGTGTTGATAGCAAGCTCCACTCCCCCGCCCAGATCGACTTTTTCAAAGGGCCTCTCGAACACGTTTATGCTTTTGACTCCGTAACGCTTCTTGAGAGTACCGTAGCCCAGAGTTTCAAAGGCATGAGCGGCTGTTTCGTAGTCTTTCGAGTCGTAGACCACAGTGCCCTCGCCGATAGTAATGTCATTGATACCTCGCTCCTTAAGCAAGTAGACCATGTCGTTGATTACGCGGGAAGTAGTTATTACCCCCCATTTGGGAAACTGAACCAGGCGAGTCCAGAAGACGATATTAGGCTTTACGAAAACTTTGGCTCCACTAGGGAGATGATCAAGTCCGCCGGAGAGATCAACAGCTTTCTTGACCGATTCCAGGGGCTTTTCGTAACGAACTATTGCCACTTTGGGTATGCCCATTTGAGAAACCTCCATTTTGAATTATAGCTATATGGTTGCGCATTGAAACTCAGTCAATAACCTCTCCGAGACGTGCCAACAACGGCACGTCGATCACGCGAGGCTCCAGAGAAGCGGAGTTTCCAATGCGTATCAGAATGGTCGATCAGGCCTTCCGTTCGTGTTCCTTTGCATAAATTCGGTAACATATTTCGAGCAGAATTGGTGGGACAGGCATCCTGCCTGTCTATAATGAAATGACCGGCAGGATGCCTGTCCCACCAATACAGCGGTCTTGAGCCGCCCATTATTGCCCCTGGTTGGAGAATGCGTCACCCGAATTACGAATTCGACCGTTTAGCTTCTTCCTCAGCCCGCAAGATCTTACGAAGTGTCTTCCCGACGGCGGATTTGGGGAGTCCGTCCCGGAACTCAACCAATTTGGGAACCTTGTAAGCGGCCAGCTTCTCTTTACAGAAAGCGATAATATCTTCACCAGTAGCCGTCTCTCCCGACTTAAGTACTATGTAGGCCTTGAGGGTCTCTCCCCGATACTCGTCAGGGATGCCTACGGACACCGCGTCCAGCACCTTGGGGTGCTCAAAGAGCACCTCGTCGATTTCCCGCGGATAGATGTTGAATCCACCGGCGATCACCATATCCTTCTTGCGATCTACAATGAATAGATAGTCGTCTTCGTCACGGACCACTATGTCACCGGGTACTCAGCCACCCGCCCTTGATCTGCCCGGCCGTCTCCTCGGGATTGTCATAATACTCTTTCATGATCAAGGGGCTTCTGATGAGAAGCTCGCCCGGCTCGCCAGGCTTGACCTCTTCCAATCCTTGCTCCACATCCACGATCCTGATGTCGGTGTCGGGAAAGGGGATGCCGATGCTGCCCACCTTCTTGAGGCCCATTATAGGATTAGCCGTCCCCAAGGATGTGGTCTCGCTCATCCCCCAACCTTCGCTGAAAAAGATGCCCATGTCCTTGACCTGCTCAATGAGTTCCAGGGGCATCGGCGCCGCGCCCGAGTTCAGGAGGCCCAATTTCTTGCCCAGATCCAGCTCCGCCACTTTGGGATGGTTGATTAGCGCTGTAATCAGGGTGGGCACAGCGGGAAAGAATGTGATCTCTTTGAAATTTGCGAGGGTCCCTATAATCTCGTCGATCTGGAACCGGGGGATCAGGATCTGGGTGGCACAGTTGAGCATCGCCCAATTCATGACGACGATGTTCCCGTACACGTGAAAGAACGGAAGCACGGCCACGACGCTGCGCCGTTCGGGTGGTGTGAGATTGGTTGTGGAGGAGCCCCACAAGGCGCACTGGAAGGTCGCGGCTACGAGGTTCGCATGCGTGAGGACCGCGGCCTTGGGGACGCCTGTGGTTCCCCCGGTAAACTGGATCATGCAGGGGTCCTCTGGGTTCACCTGGACCCGTGGCCGTTTGGTATCCGTGCAGCCGTCCAGCAGCTCCGAAAAATGATGCCATTTCGGATCGAGTTCCAGGCTTTCCTTAGTGCTCTGACCTAGCCCGGTTATGTAGTCCGTGGGCTTGGTGACGATCACTCGGGGAATCTCCACCTCCTGACAAAGAGCGCGGATATAGGGAAGGACCATGTCGAAGGTGAAAAGAGTGGTCAGCCCGGTCTTCTGAGCTGCGTGTTTGAGTTCCGGGGTCGTGTACATCGGGTTTAAGTTCACCATGACGGCTCCCAGGGAGAGGGCTGCGTAGTTGGCAATCAGGGTACTGGGGGCAGTTGGGGAGGTTCATGCCCACACGATCTCCCTTCCGCACGCCCAGTTTTCCCAGGGCATTGGCCATGCGCAACACGAGGCATGCGGAGTTCCCAGAATGTCATCTCGGTCCCATAGAAATTGAGCGCGGGCTTGTCGGGATACGAGTTCGCGGGGATGCCGATTAAATCGTGGAGTGGGATACGGGGGTATCGGATTGTTAATGGGACGTTGTAGTCATAGTGCCGCTGCCAGGGCCTAGATTCCATGGTCATTACCTCCAGTCAGTGCAGAATTGGAAAAACAACTCCCGGAAAGGTGCCGCGTCGCTTATAGCGATAAGTATTACTACACGCTTTACGAAAAAGTCACGCGAAAACATTGGCATATCCAGTACGTTGAAAAGTTATGTTTGACAGTCCTATCTGAGTGTTTTATTAAATGGGCTCATCGTCGATTCAGCCTCCCCTCCGGAGACGGACACGAGTGACTTGCCGGAAGCTCTCTCTCCCACGTGACTTCGGGGGAGAACGAGTGATTCACAAGGAGCGGTCTAGTGAAGATCAGCGAGCTGGTTAAGCAGACTCAGGTGTCCAAAGAAACCATCCACTACTATGTCCGCGAGGGCCTTCTCCCCCGACCCAGGAAACTGGGAAAGAACGTCGCCGACTACAAGGACGGCTATGTAGAGCAAATTCGTCTCATCAAAGAGCTGCAGGACCACTGTTTTCTCCCACTCTCGATGATCAAAAGGATTCTCAAGTACGAGAAGGGCTCACCCGAGCGCGAATGGTTCCTCCAACTTCACACCGACTACTTTCGCCCTGTGGACAAGCTTCTCCCAACTGAGTTAGTGGGGGAGGAGCAGTTTCGAAAGGCCACCGGCTTGGGTCGGCGGTGGCTAGCCAAGATGGAGGAATGGCGCATCATAACTCCGGAGATCCGAAATGGTCAAAAGATTTATTCCCAGGATGACCTTACGTTAGGCAAGGTCGTCGTGGACATGGATCGGATAGGATTGGGGCCTAAAGACGGTTTCGATCCGGAAGCGCTGAAGTTCTACCGTGATATGTTCCGAGAAATCGTTGTCATGGCCCACAGGTACTATAGGCAGGCGGGATTGGGCAAGCTATCTCCCGCTGAATACGCCTTGCGATTGGTGCAGTCGAGAGAGGTAATGGGCGTATTCTTTTACCATCTCTATCGGAAGCTCTCCCGCGAAGAAAACGAGGGCATGACTTTGTCCCTCATGGAATCCGAAACAGATGCGAACGAGCAGCCTCAGACATCGACCGCTTCTTCACGGAAAAGAGGCCTGTGAAACGCGAAATCGGGCATGGTGCTCAAAGATAGCGTCAGCCTCATCTCATTCAACAAACGTTCGTTCACAAGAAACAGTCGCTTGAAATTCTTTGCAACCGTAATCATGACCCTACAAACGTCCAGAAAGTTCTGGGAACGAAACTGTAGGCCAATTCAACGAAAGGGGAGCAAAGCGATGAGGTACTTGAAAGGATTTGCCGGTTTAGTGTTCATCCTGGTGGCGGTTCTGGCGTTGGCCTGGCCTGCTGCCGATGCCTCAGCACAGGCAGCGAAAGAAGTGGTGATAGGGTTTTCAGGGCCCCTTAGCGGCGTGGCTGCGGAATATGGGCAGGACTGCGCGAACGGGGTGGAAATGGCCATCAAGGAAATCAACGCTGCCGGAGGCATAGCTGTCGGCGGTGAAAAGTACCTCTTCAAACTGGTCAAGCTCGACGATCGAGTGGACCCCACAGAAGCGGTTAACAACTCGCGCAAGTTGCTGGACCAGTACAAGGCGCCCGCTGTGTTTAACCCGGTATTCAACACCTTAGCAGCCATGGCCCGGATCAACCAGGACAAGGGGCACGAGTTTCTCCTTATGGCTTATACCAGCACGCCCAAGGTGATCGAGATGGGTAACAAACTGCTGGTCGCGGTTCCTCCTCCATTCACGGTATACGTAAAGAGCTTTTCCGATCTGGCGTGGAAAAAGGGGTGGCGCAAGGCAGCCATGGTGGTGACTCTGGGCGCGTACGGGGACGAGTGGCGGCATGCTTTTAAGGAGTACTGGCAGGCGAAAGGCGGCCAGATCACCGAGGATAAACCGGCCAATTACTACACTGAGACGGACTTTTCCGCGCAGTTGACTTCTGCTATCGCCACCAAGCCTGATGTTCTGCTTATTGGCGGTCCGTCCGGTACCACCGCTCTGGTCATTGAACAGGCCAGGGGCTTGGGTTACAAGGGCGGTTTCATACTGATTGATCAGGCCAAGATGGATTACATCGCCAATATTCTCAAGGGAACCCAGTTGATGGGCAACACCATCGGCGTGGCCTCAGTGGCGATGTCTCCCACAGCGGCGGCTCCTGCGTTCGACAAGAAGTACGTGGCTGAGTACAAGCGCATGCAAACCTGGGAAGTGGCTCTTAATTACGATGCCATGCAAGCCTTGGCCCGCGCTATGGTTGCGGCCGGAACCGTGAAGGATCCTGTTGCGATTAAGGCCGCTTTTCCGAAAGCATTTCCTCTAGGCGGAGATAAGTTTCCCGTGGAGTATTTCAGCATTACTCCGGGAGGCCGCATGGCGTGCCCGGGGTCAGTGCAGACGATTGATCAGGCGGGAAAATACGGCCCGATTCAAATGTGCGTCTGGTGGCTTAAGACAGAGGACGAATTCAACAAGTTTAAAGCACAGGCCGCGCCGATCGGGAATGCAACTTGGGAGTTTATGAAGTTCGAAAAAGAAGAGTAGAACAGGATTCAGCCGCCCCGCTCCTCCAAAGGGCGGGGTACAGTTCCAATGGCGTTGATTTGAAGCCCCACCTTAAGTTGCGCAGCCGCTAAGAGAAGGTGGGGCTCTGCTGGTCAAATCAAAAGCATCGGGCATGCTTCTGGGCTTGAAAGCCCAAACCTAAGGGATCTTTCGGTCATGCAGCCGGCTGACGTCCCAGTTACGGAAGGCCTATGGAACTCTTCTTGCAACAAGTATTCAATGGCGTCATGCTGGGCAGTACCTATGCGATCGTGGCTGTCGGACTGACCTTGGTCTTTGGTATTCTTAACATTCCCAATTTTGCCCACGGCCATCTGTATATGCTGGGAGCCTACATCAGTTTCTTCTTGATGACCGTTCATGGGTTCGGATTTTGGACCGCCCTGATTGCTTCCATGGTGATCCTCGCCTTCGGTGGGATGCTGGTCGAAAGGATAGTCTTTCGTCCTTTGCGGGATAAGCCCCATATCAACTCTTTTATCTCGGCCATCGGCGCCTTAATGATTCTGGAAACAGGGGTAATCGCTCTGTGGGGACCGCAGGGGCGACGAATACCCAATCCTTATCCCGGCATCGTGGAAGTGCTGGGGATTACCATGACCTATCAGCGTCTACTCGTCATCGTGGCCGCGATCGTCTTGATCATCCTGCTCCAGATCTTCATCAATAGAACCACACCTGGGGCAACAATCGAAGCGGTCGCGCAAAACCGGGAAGGGGCCATGCTCGTGGGTATCAATGTCAACAGAGTCTCCTCCCTAACCTTTGCCATTTCTGCAGCTACGGCTGCGGCGGCAGCCTGCCTGGTGGCCCCTATCTTTATGATCTCCCCCACAATGGGGGCTCTTCTGGGGATGAAAGCCTTTGTCATCGTTATCCTCGGCGGGCTGGGGAGCATTCCGGGTGCAATTCTGGGCGGATACATTCTCGGGCTCCTCGAAACCATTGGGGGCGGCTATCTATCTGCTGCGTACAAAGATGTTTATGCCTTCGGCGCCTTGATCCTGATCCTGGCCATCAGGCCCACTGGTCTATTCGGCAGAGAGGTGAGCTGATGGCGGCCAAAAGATTCTTGTCTGAGAAGTGGCCTTATGTGCTCCTACTGGTTTTGGCCCTGGCTCTTCCTCTTTTGATCACCAACCGCTACGCCTTTCAGATCGTAATTATGGGATGCCTTTTCTCCATCTGCACCCTCAGCCTGAATTTGATCTTGGGCTACACCGGCCAGGCGTCCCTGGCCCATGCAGGGTTTTTCGGCATCGGGTCTTACGGAGTGGCGCTCTTGACGAAATATGGGCTATCGTTCTGGCTGGCCCTTCCTCTGTCGGCGCTTCTCGGGGCCCTGGTCGGGTTCTTGATCGGGCTACCCACACTTCGGAGCAGAGGGTCGTATTTTGCCATCTCCACGCTTTGCTTCGGAGTAATCGTGTCCATTGTCGCCGGCAACTGGATCGAGCTTACCGGGGGCTACAGCGGCGTGGTGGGGATCGCCCTGCCGAACCCCGTGTCTATCCCATGGATCGGGCGAATCGGTTTTGAAACCATGGCTGCCCAGTATTACCTGGTTCTAGCTTTCTTACTCTTCACCCTGCTGGTGATGCACCGGTTGGTCTATTCTCTAGTGGGGCTCAGTTTTATGGCCATACGGAACAATGAAATCCTGGCTGAGGCGGTGGGGATAAACACTTTTTCCGTGAAGGTCCTGTCTTTTGTAGTGGGCAATTTTTTCGCCGCGATGGCCGGTGGCCTTTATGCCAGTCTGGTGGGCAGTATCAGCCCCAGCACAGCCTCTATCGAGCTGACCTTCAACTGGCTGGTATACCTCCTCTTGGGGGGAGCTGCTACCCTGGCCGGACCCATTGTCGGCGCATTTGCCATTCCGGTGCTCATGGAGAACCTGCAATTTCTGGAAGGATACCGTCTCATTATTTTCGGGGCGCTATTGATCGCGGTGATTATCTACTTTCCCCGCGGGATCATGGGCGCAATCAGCGACTTGCGACAAAAGAGCACGCGTATTTTAGTAGCCAAAGAGGGAGAGAAGAGTGCTATTGCAGGTTGAGAATCTCACCAAGCATTTTGCCGGCCTTGCGGCTGTCGAAAGCGTGAGTCTACATGTTCGTGAGGGAGAAATTCTGGCCATTGTAGGCCCCAACGGAGCCGGGAAATCAGTGCTCTTCGGACTGATCAGCGGCCAGATCAAGCCCACTTCAGGCCAAATACTTCTTCAGGGCAAGGAGATTACCTGCCTGAAGCCGCACCAGATAGCCCGCCAAGGAATAGCCCGCACCTTTCAGACCACCGCCCTGTTTGACCAGTTACGTGTCGTGGACAACCTTGCACTTGGGTATCGGATGCGCACCGGGATAGGATTCTGGTCGGCTCTCTGTCGTACTCGGGGCTGGCACGAAGACAAGGCCAAAACCACGGCTCGGGTCGCGGACACACTGAGCTTTATCGGGTTGGAAGAAAAGGCATTTCACCTTGTCTCCACCCTCTCCCAGGCTGAACAGAAGCGCCTCTCTATCGGGGTAGCCATGATCGGTCAACCCAAGGTGATTTTGCTGGACGAGCCCACCGGTGGCTTAATTGTGGAAGATACCGATGAAATCACCAAGCTGATCGAGAAAATCCATCGGGTGGCGGGGATAACGATCTGTCTCGTGGAACACAAGATGCGCATGGTGATGGGGTTGGCGCACAGAATCGTCGTCTTGAGTTTCGGCAGGGTGATCGCCGAGGGATCGCCCGAAGAAATCGGCAATAATTCGGAAGTGATTGAGGCATACTTGGGAGAGAAGTACGTTGCTTAAACTTACCAATCTTTCCACATTCATCGGCGGATTCCAGGCGGTCCGAGACATATCCTTGGAGATCCCCCAGGGCGATTGTGTCACTCTGTTGGGCAGCAACGGCGCAGGCAAAACCACGTTATTCAGGACCATTGCGGGAGTGCTGAAGCCTTCCCACGGGACGATTGAGTTCAAGGGCCGACGTATTGACACCATGCCGGCTAACAAAATCGTGGGCATGGGTCTCTCACTGTGTCCCGAAGGCCGCCAGCTTTTCCCGCAGCTCTCAGTGCACAAGAACCTGATGCTGGGAGCTTACACGCGGCGCAAGGATCGAATCGGCGTGCAGCAATCTTTGGAACAGGTCTATACTCTATTTCCGCTATTGAAGACTCGCAAAAACCAACTGGCCGGCACTTTCAGCGGAGGACAGCAGCAAATGCTGGCCATCGCCCGCGCTCTTATGTCCAAACCGGAACTGCTGTTGCTTGATGAGCCGTCCATGGGGTTAGCTCCACTTCTGGTTCGGCAAATCATCGGAGAGGTTATCAAGGCTATCCATGACGCGGGGACCACAATATTCTTGTCTGAGCAGAATGCCAACATGGCCTTGATGGTCACTCGGCGGGCCTATGTGCTAGAAAGCGGAAGAATCGTGTTGGCGGGATCGAGCCCCGAGCTAATGAATGACGACAAAGTGAAAAGGGCCTACATAGGAACCTGAACCAAAGCAGGCCAGATTGGTCGTTACTAGGAAGAATCACCATAGTCATTAGACAACGAAAAATCATCGAAACAACGTCGTGGCAACCAGCAAGCGTCGCTTCTTATGGGCACTTGTTGAATATATTTTCAATTCGGTCGAGCGCCCTTTCTGCCACTGTTTTATTCTGGCGTCCTGTTGCTTGGCCTTGGCCAGCAGGGCTTCAAATTCTCGGGTTGAGCGTTGCTTGCGTTCGAGTTGCTTCTGGGCCCGTGCCTGTTCTTTTTTCTGTACTTGCAACTCCTGGGCCGCTTCCTTCAATTCCCGGTCGAGGATAGCTCCTTCAGGGGAATCCTGGGAAGCAGCAGCAGTGGGCTGAACAAGGCTCCATCCGTATAGCAACAGGCTCAGCAACAATGATCCCCTTACGAAATTCTTCGCTGATGATCCCATGCCCCCACTCCCTCTTACTAATTGTGCTCTTTAAGATTCCTGAGAGGGAAAAAGGATTCAAATGTTCATGGGCCGAGGTTGTGAGGTTGGAAAAACCTCTTGCAGACGGTAATTGGTCTCCTCGATGCAATACCGCAAAGATTATGTCTCTTGGTCCGCTGACCCAAATCAACGCTGTTGGTTATTGGCAGGTAGTTGTTGTCCCGTAGGGACTCGCGATAGTAGCCTGGCGATTCATCGCCAGGTAAGTTGGACCCCCTGCAGAAGTGAAGTCCTGTAGGGACGACCGAAAAGGGGTGCAATACAAAGTAGAATGTGTCCTCCCCAATGGGACTCACAAATTTTGGCGGTGACCCGTTGACTTGGCGATGAATCGCCACGCTACTTTCAGTTGCCTCCTTAGGGCTACTTACCTGAGCAAAGTTGACAATCCACACCGGAAAGCCTGACCGGAAACAGACCGCGCCACAACCAGCTCTAGAAATTAATAGCGCTCGAGAATCCCAGGTCGAAGGTATACTGGCTCAGCGTTGAAGTCCCGCTATTAGATGATGAGAAAGGCTCGGGCAAGCTGAAAAACAAGATAAAAGCACTACTCTGACCGGCCAATTTCACATCCCCATCCCCTCGGATTCTTAGCCAGCCCCCCTTGGCCCACAGGGTGCAATTAAGAAATCCGACCGGGAACGCTGATTCTAACCCGGCCTCCAGGAAAAGTCCGGCGTTCTTGAAGGTATATTCGGCCTGTTCGGAAAGGCCCCGTCTGCCGAGCGCGCCAAAAATGGGACCTGTTATGTAGGGGCCAGCGTGACTAAGTGCCAGAGGTAGTCTTAAGCATGCACTGGCGCTTCCTATGAGCAGCTCTCCCTTGAAATACGGGCCGAAAATCTGGCACCCGATGTAGGGGATTGTGGAAAAGGTATTTAGGCCTCCGGAATAGTCCGGGAAGGTGACAGACCGGATGGCAGGCGGAAGCGGGGAAATGGTGAAAAATCCATAACTCGGCATAGGCTCCGGCTCCGAGAAACGGACCGAAATACGGTCGAATCTGATCCCGGCTACCAAGCCAACGGCCCGATTGATGTTGTACCACCCACCAAACTCATATTCGGACCATTGAAACCTTGATCCCGTCCAAAGCCACGCTTGTGGTGGCAGCACTCCGATGCCGGGGCCCTGACTTGCTTCAATGCCGACTGTACGAGGGATATTCGCCGAAACACTGCCGAATAGGCCGCACGCGGGCGTAAGTTGTGCATCGAGGCGGAATGCTCCAACGGCCAAATCGGCAGATTGGATCCTAGCATCCAGTGGATAGGTGTCAAGTAGGCTTCCATATTGAGGGAAAAGGACGAACGAGTCGAGCACCTGCGTCGGCGGGATATTCAGATTGAAGTTGAGAGCAATCTTTTTGTATCCAACACTAAGGGTAGGCCAGATCCGTATATTACCTGCTTGGATCCCGTTTAGCCCCGGCAGGGAAGCCACACCCGAAATCTACCCCGAGGCACCAGTTCCCCCCAGGGGAGACGCACCAGAAGGAAGCGGCTCAGGGACCATGCCCCGGGCCAAGGCTGCAATTGGAAAAGCCAGAAGAAGGCAAAGGCCAACTAGAAGGCCGCGGCGCTTGGTCATACTCCATACCCCCAGCAAACCAACACTTGCCGGCATTGAATAGCCTTAGAGCAAGTTGTCGGGTCATTTCACATCAACTAAAATTCACAGACGGTATAGCCTTTGTTACCACCTCTCGCAGCCGCTGGTCAAGCCATTTCTTCCTGAAGTACCGCGCTTTTTGTCGGCAAAGCAAAATAATGCCTGACAAGTAGTCGTGAGGGTCGGTGGTTCCCCGCTTTTCAGAATGTTAATGGGTAGTCATCTTGACCTTCCCCAGTTTTGCGGGTACCCTGAATCAGCTTGGCCTCATGAAGCGAATAAGTGGACTGTACATGCTTAGTTGCCGGCTTCTGAAGTAATTTGTATTACCGGCATCATTCCAATATTGATAAAGAAAAGAGGCCTCATTATGGAAACCGCTACCTACATTCCTGAAGGACCGTTGAGCACAGCAGAACTGCGGAAAATGGACGCATACTGGCGTGCTGCGCTTTATCTGTGCGTCGGCATGATTTATTTGCGCGACAATCCGCTATTGAGAGAGCCCCTGAAGATCGAGCACGTCAAGAAACGCCTCTTGGGGCACTGGGGGTCCGATCCGGGTCTTGCCTTCACCTGGGTGCATCTGAACCGGTTGATCAAGAAGCACAATCTGAACATGGTGTTTGTCGCAGGCCCGGGGCACAGGGCGCCCGCTATTCTTTCCAACGCTTATCTCGAGGGCACTTATTCCGAAGTTTACCCGGATAAGAGCGAAGATGAAGAAGGGCTGCGCCGGTTCTTCCAACAATTCTCTTTTCCCGGCGGCATTGGCAGCCACTGTACGCCGGAGACTCCCGGTTCGTTCCATGAGGGAGGCGAGCTGGGGTAAAGTCTTTCCCACGCCTATGGTGCCGCTTTTGACAATCCGAATCTGATCGTAGCGGTTATGGTGGGGGACGGTGAGGCCGAGACTGGGCCTCTGGCAACGGCATGGCACTCTAACAAGTTTCTTGACCCGGTTCACGACGGGGCAGTGCTGCCGATCCTTCACCTGAACGGCTACAAGATAGCCAACCCCACGATCTTGGGAAGAATCAGCCACAAGCAGTTGGAGAGCCTCTTTGTCGGTTACGGATACCGACCCTATTTTGTGGAGGGCTCTGACCCTGCTGCCATGCATCAGACGATGGCACAAACTCTCGAGACAGTTCTGAACGATATAACGGCCATCCAGAACCAAGCGCGAACCGTGGGGATCGCGGAGCTGCCTGAATGGCCGATGATAATCCTCCGGAGTCCCAAGGGCTGGACTGGACCCAAGGAAATAGAGGGCCACAAGGTAGAAAACTTTTGGCGAGCCCACCAGGTGCCCTTTGACGTGCGCGATAACCCAACCCACCTGGCACTGCTGGAAGAATGGATGAAGAGCTATAAGCCCGATGAACTGTTTGATGAGAAGGGCAAACTGATTCCGGAACTCAAAGAACTGGCTCCTATCGGTAACAGTCGCATGAGCGCCAATCCTATTACCAATGGGGGCTTGGTGCGCAAGAATTTGCGGCTGCCCGACTTTCGCGACTACGCCGCGAAAGTGACAAAACCCGGCGGAATGAGGGCTGAGAACACTCGCCCTCTGGGCAACTTCTTGAGGGATATCATTGTCGAAAACAGGACGAATTTCCGTTTCTTTTGTCCTGATGAAACCACTTCCAACCGTCTCGATGCGGTTTATGAGGCGAGCGCAAAGGTATGGATGGCGGAAATTCTGCCCGAAGATGCGGACGGCAGCCACCTGTCCCACGATGGCCGAGTAATGGAGATGCTGAGCGAGCACACGTTGGAGGGGTGGCTCGAAGGGTATCTTCTCACCGGGAGCCATGGTTTCTTTGCTTCTTACGAAGCTTTTGTCCATGTGATTGACTCGATGTTCAATCAGCATGCCAAATGGCTGGAGAAATGCCGCGAGGTCTCCTGGCGGGCCCCTGTTCCGTCCCTGAATTTGCTGATTACTTCCACCGTGTGGCGCCAGGATCACAACGGTTTCAGCCATCAGGATCCCGGCTTTCTCGATTTGATCACCAACAAGAGTCCGGATATCACACGTATTTATCTGCCACCTGATATCAATTGCCTTTGTCAGTGGCAGATCATTGCCTCCGCAGCACCAACTACGTCAATGTCATTGTTGCGGACAAACAGCGTCATTTGCAATACCTCTCCATGGACGAGGCGATACAACATTGTACAAAGGGGATCGGCATTTGGGACTGGGCCAGTAACGACGAGGGAAGCGAACCCGACGTCGTAATGGCTGCTGCCGGGGACGTCCCCACCATGGAAGCTTTCGCCGCGACCGCCATCCTCCGTGAGCGCTTTCCCAGCCTCAAGATACGTGTCATCAATGTTGTCGATCTGTTCAGATTGCAGCCGCCGAGCGAGCACAAGCATGGTCTTTCAGATAGTGATTTCGACAGCTTGTTCACAACGGACAAGCCCATTATCTTCAACTTTCACGGCTATCCGTGGCTAATTCACAAACTCGCATACCTGCGCCACGGCCACAAAAACCTGCACGTGCGCGGCTACAAAGAGCAGGGGAACATCGACACTCCGCTGGAACTGGCCATGGCAAATCAAATCGACCGGTTCAACCTGGCTACGGATGTAATCAGCCGGCTTCCCTCGCTGAACGTTGCGGGTGCACACGTCAAGGAGTGGCTAAAAGACCAGATTATCGAAAACTCCAACCATGCCTACGAATACGGCATTGATAAACCTGAGTTTTCCGACTGGCAGTGGCCTTTGCCAGGTGGCGAAAATCAATGACAGTGGAATAAGACGACCCACCGGACCACTTCACTGAGTCTGGTTATACAGAAAGTCTACCAGACCTTTAGTGCAAGGATTTTCAGATTTGGCATTCCAATAGAGATAAA
>CAVUIT010000003.1:0-43021 GCA_963741625.1 uncultured delta proteobacterium | reverse complement strand
CGGAGCGTCGCCCCACAGCAGTCTCCATCGCTAGTGAAGACGGATTTGTTTGATTACCTCAGATGTGACAGGTTTTCTTCTCGCCCTCCTAATCTCAGTTTTTTCGCTCTGATATAGTAATCGGTTGACGTGGTATTCCGAGTCCTATTCAGGCCGCCGGTGCTGGACAGTGCCAACCTGCTTCATTTTTTGATACTCTCCGCTCCTAATACTTTCCACTGTTTTCCTGAAATGATCAAGTCATTGACCCGCTCAGCTGAACCCTGATTTAGAAACAAGGTGTCCGGGAAATCAGGTCCCACGAGAACCACAGGAGCTTTGAAGTCGAAGGCAAAATCCTCTATTGTCGTGGTTCCGCCAAATTTGGCACCATGTTCTTCATATCCGATCACTAGGATATCGTACTCCCCTTTCCGGAAGCATTTCTTCAGCTCCCACTCGTCAGCACCTTCACAAAGCCGAAATCCAACGTCCACGTAATCACCGAGGCGTTCATCATAGGTCTCTCTCAGCTCTTTTTCCTTCTTTACAATAAGCTCGGGGGTGACTTTGGTTGTTTCTTCTTTTTTTTCATCAACAAAAACCACATCTCTACTGAAGGTGTAAGGAGATTCCAGAAAATGAAAAATATTGAGCCTGGTATTGTGATGTCTTGCCAAGGCCAAAGCGTAATCGAATGCCCAATCGCCCTGGCGTGAAAAAAGAGCGCATAACCCTATCCCTTTCATGGAACGACCTGCCTTTCTTTTGTAACGGAACTTGGGAAACGGTATGATTGTTGATGCTGTGCATGACATATGCGCACCCTTGTATTGTCTCATCGTATATTTTGCATTTTTTTCTTATAGGCATTCTTTATAGCAGCCATTAGGGTCTCGATGGCCACTGGCTTTTTCAGATAATCAACAGCCCCGAGTCGGCGTGCTTCGGCCTCATCTTTTTCCGACCCATGCCCGGTCAAGATGATAACCTGAACCTGTGGATAGGCTTCGTGTACCACGACGAAGCACCTCCATGCCTTCCATTCCTGGCATCTTCAAGTCAAGAACCATTACGTCCGGAGTCTTGCCTTCTAGAAACTGTAAGGCCTGCTCTCCGTTCAAAACGACTTCCGAGTTAACCTCACGCATCCTCATCCGCTCGGCAAGTGTTTTAGCAAAGGCCTCCTCATCATCAACCATCAGCACTTTGATCTCCTTCATCATACCCCTCCAATTTTTGCCGTTGTAACTCATTCAAACACAGCTTCGTAGTGTATGACTCCTCATCAGTTCGTCAAAAGTCACGGAAGAGTCTCGGAACACGAAACTAACGTTCATGCTGGAGTAATCGCTCCCATTGAGACCAGGATATGCAATATGCCTGGGCTCAGGCTTGGCCAATCGTGGAGTCCCCTGTCATCTGACGCCCTGCTTAGACCGGAGAATCGGCCTTGTATGCGCAGAGGTCACCACACATCGTGCAGGTTTCGTGATCTTCCCCACAAGTGCGGGCTCGGATCTCACGGGCAAGGTCAGGGTCAATGGCAAGCCTGATCTGTTCGGCCCATTTACGGCTTTTCCTGGCCGTGCTCATTTTTTCGTCCCATTCCCATGCTCCAGGTCTACTCCGTACGAGGTCCGCTGCATGGCCCGCAATTCTGGCCGCGGGTCCGCCTATACGCACGTCTTCCACGTCGGGCAATCCCAGGTGCTCCGACGGCGTCACGTAGCAGAGAAAATCAGCTCCGTGCATGGCAGCTACGGCCCCTCCAATTGCGGAGGTGATATGGTCCAATCCTGGGGCAATATCAGTCACCAGAGGACCAAGGACGTAGAACGGAGCGTCGTCGCAGAGTTTCTTCGCCAACATCACCTGTGACGGTATCTGATCCAGCGGAACATGGCCCGGCCCTTCAATTATGGCTTGGACACCTTTTGCCCTGGCCCTCCGGAACAGTTGCCCAAGTGTAATCACCTCCTCGACCTGAGCCTGATCCAGCGAATCCGCGATCGCCCCCGGCCTGAGACCGTCGCCAAGGCTGAGGACCATTCCGTACTTCTTGCAAATATCCAGGACCTCGTCATATTGCTCAAAAAGAGGGTTTTCCTTGTTGTTGGCTCGCATCCACCGAGCCAGGAAGCTTCCCCCTCTGCTCACAATGCCGCAGACCCTGGTCGTCTGCCCCAAGTGCGCCAGCGCCGAAAGGGTGACTCCGCAGTGAACCGTTACAAAGCTTATGCCGTCTTCACCGTGAAGCCGGATAGCGTCCAGCATCTCCTCAGCTTCCATCCTGTCCCCCGCCCCCTCGCTTTCGAGCGGCTCCCACGATAGCCTCGTAGATCGGGACAGAACCCACCGGAACCGAAGAGGCCTCCACAATTTTGCGACGCACGGACCTAAGATTCCCTCCTGTGGAAAGATCCATCACAGCGTCTGTACCGGCCTTGAGAGCGGCTTCCAGTTTCCGGAGTTCCAGATCCTCGTCCGCAATGTCACCGGAAGTCCCTATATTGGCGTTCACCTTTACGCCAAGGCCTTCTCCTATTGCAAAGGCGTCTGCCATTGGGAGGGGGTTTGAACAAGGCGACTAGTCCTCTCCCGTATGCTGTCAAACAGATTCCGTTCTTTCGACCCCCTCTTCCCTTGCGGATATGTCTCAAAATGTCGTTTGGGATAGTGATGTCCATGGCTTGACATTCTCCCTTTGTAATGGATCGCTCTGCAGACCACTCCATCCTTCTCCACAGCCACGACGGTAGGAGGTTCACTTCCCACACATCGTTCCCCAATAAAACGAATTCTTCTGCGAGAGATCTCGGCCCTTGATACGCTGAAATGCATTGAGGCTCCCTTCAGGCTCTCCTGTAGGCCAGCTTTCGGACCAATTTCAGTCCCGCTTGAAGAGGATCTCTACTGCTCTCAACGCCACGTCTATGGATACGGTTTCAAATGCCTCTATTTGCCGAGCAGTTGCCCAATTGCCGGTAATCCTATTATCAATTACTGTCGTGATGCCTCCGGCTCTGAGATCATACTCGGAGAAGTAAGCCAACGAGTAGACGACAGACATTTCCATTTCGAGGTTGAGAAACCCCCGCTTCACGAGCCTTTCAACCCTCTCTGTATCCACCATCCGGGAACCCCTCGTAATATCCGTCCCTGACCTGCAAAAAAATCCAACATCGTACAGGTGACACCCTCATAAAAAGGGGCACAAATTTCCGTAGCTGCGTCTCTCCGGGCATCAGTAAGTCCGTGTGACCTGACACCTCAATCCCAGGCGGACCATAGTTCTCCGAAGTATTCTCCTCTCTGACTACTCGTTTAGTTATCACTAAGTCCCCCAGCGCAACGTGCCTTTGCAACGCTCCACATGTCCCAACTCGAATGAATGTGGCATTCTTCTGACAATTGGCTGCCTCTACGATGGCTATGGCTGTGGCAGGGGCACCGATACCGGTTCCTATGATTGTGAGCAGCACACTGTTGTATGTGCCGGTGAAGGTGAGGTATCCACGCTTGTCACCCTTGCGTTCCGGCGAGTCGAGCCTTTTCGCGATTCTCTCCGCTCGTCTGGGGTCCGCGCACATGAGAAACGTCTGGGGCAATGTCCCCCTCCTTACGCGGATGTGATAATATCTGCCTTTCTCGTCTCTTGGCAGATCGGCCGGATTCATGGCAGGCACCGCCTTCCTTGTTAAGCTCCGTAGTGTCCAACCCTGGATCAGTTGAGTTCGCAAAATCCGCCATCAAGCTTCATCGTACAACTAACCTCCGTAGATTTCTCTTCTATTCTCACGATGGTCCACCATGTAAAGAAGCTTGGCCCTTGACTTGAGTTCTTCCAAAAGTTGGGACAACGTTTCCCTGTCAACGTTGAATGCCCTGATGTAGACGTGCCTGTAACCTTCAGGTGCCTTTTCGTAAGAATTCAATATACTTGCAAGTCTGCCACCGTGGTGCCGTATGACATCTGTGACCTCTTTTATGGATCCAGGCCTATCGTCAAGGAGAAAACCAAATTGCACTCCCCTCTTGGACAAACCAGCCAGCGAGATCATGGCTTTGAACAGGTCGTTTTTTGTTATGATGCCAATGATATTCGCTTCATCATCCACCACCGGAACCCCGGAGATATTCTTTTCGAGCAGTCTCTGCGGCTTCCTCCAGTGTATAATCGGCAGGGACCGTTATGGGATATCGGCTCATTATAGCCCCGACTTCCAGCCTAGAGAGGTGATACAAAATTTCCTGCATGTCGAGGGATGTCGCGGCCGAAGGCGAGGCACGTTTTAGGTCTCGGTCCGTCACTATTCCCACCAGTTTCCCGTTTTCCAATACCGGCATAATGCTGATGTGGCTCTCCATAGAGAGCTTTATCGCATGTTGTAACTTATCCGTGACATCAAGGCTGATGACTCCTTTGCTCATCCAATCTTTTACCAACATCTTGGGTACTCCTGGAAGGCGACTGCTAATGTTTTGCAACCGGCGGTGGAATGAAAATGATCCGCTCTCAAATCATGCGGTGATAGGCGTTGTCGCCCCGAGCCTGCTTGAAATCATCCCCAGTGGATCATGCACTTAGCTCAATAAATTGTCATGTTCACGAACTGATTCTTGGATATACCATGACTCCTCAACCATTTACCCAAAATCACTGTAGGATTTCAAATTGTGCTCCCAAAAATGGGGTAATTTTTTCAGATTAGATCGACCTCACAGTAAGAGATATCGATGTAAATAGCCTGGGTGAAGAGGGCGGTGGCTTGAGGAGTTACCGCCCAAGTGAAACGTCAGCTTTGTTTATAAGGTCTCAAATATGATGCCCGCATCAACCCCAAACGCCTCTGTCCACAAATTCAAAATTGACGAGGAACTGGGGGACGGGAAACTATTTAGATCGCTCGAACGATTCCCCTTTCTCGGCGGGGGCCTCCACAATCAGCATAGGACGATGGGCCGTCTTCAAAACGCTCCTGGCAACGCTACCCATGACAAGGTGCTTCACACCGGTCCGCCCGTGGGTCCCTACCACGATCAGATCTACAGATTCTTCTTGCGCTAACTCGACGATCTCTTTGGGCGCTATTCCAGTTCGACAATAGATCTTCACATCCTCGGCCAGTTGAGCCTCCTGTGCCATTAATTGAAGGCGCTCATTGCAGGCGTCTCCGGTTTCCTTAAGGATTTCCAGCAGTTTCTCGGGCCAATCGAAATAGCCGAGAAAATCGATCACATGGAGGATGAGAAGTTGGGCTCCAAAGGCTTTCGTGTAGTCTATCGCCAGTTCCCAAGCGGGACGGCTGTTCTCCGAAAAATCAGTGCAAAAGAGAATCTTCTTTGGAACCATGGCGGATACCTCCTTTTGATCGAAGCTGGTGAAAAAAGGTGGACCGTCCTTCCTTGTCCATTCTCTTTGTGCCACGCTTCTTCCTAAATCCGCGTTGCGACGATGGAAGGACTCAAAAGTCCGGGTCAAACGCTCTTCTAGTCTAGCCCCAAGCCTTCCGTCTTGCTGGTTTGCAATAGCAAACAGTCAACCTGACGCACTCTCTCTGCTGATCACGTGCTGCTCGCTTCAACCGAAATCCTTTGATTCCTAGACCGCTGCTTCACGGCTCGAAGTAGATTGGATTTCCAAGGTCCCCAAGACGGAAGAGGTTGAAAACATGATGGCCATCATAGTCGAGGATCCGCAAGTCATCCTCCTGATGAAGGTCACCGGTGATAACGTTGTAATGATGCCCGTACTTCTGTTTGGCCATGTCCAGAGGAACTTCAAAAGCGACGAACTTCTTGATTCCTTTTGTTGCCAACTTTTCAACCAAGCTGAAATCCGTGAGCGATTCATACGAAGTCAAGATGAGAATAGGCCCCGAACCGGTAAAAAAGATGCCTGCCTTCATGGCACACGCTCCTTTCTGTGGTTACAAAGACGTTCGGCATACACCTGGATTCGGCTCTTATTTAGAGCTGCGTACAGAGCCAATTCAAAACGCAAGAGGTTTGTCACCTTACTCGATCGAGTGTGTCATACAGGGATTTGATCTCTCGTTTGATGGTTTTTAGTTGGCTCTCCTTTTCTCTTATCCGATTCACAGTATCCGTGCTGTATGCCCGCAGTTCTGTCTTAGTCAGCTTTCCTGAAGTACCGTCCACCTGCACCCCATCCGCGAGAACTTTAACCACCGTATACACTTCGATTGTTTCTCCGTTTGGGGCCATACTCACCACCTGGTTACCGACCTCGATCGTGCACATGCGACATCTCCTCTCAAGAATTGACTCTCATATCGAAGGCGTCATCGCGGCGAGACACCTTGACGGACGACAGTTCGGCTCCCGTACAGAACCTGTCAATTGCAGGTCGCGCTGGAAAGAGTTTGCTCCCAGTGGGTCAAAGAACCATGTCCCTGCCCGTGCAATCGCAACTCCGAGAGATCGACCGGAAACACTGAGGCGTATCAGCAGCCACTATCCACGGAGCTGCCATTCCACCACGAAGGATTCAGCTTCCTGCGACACGTGGGTTTCTCCAAAGTGGAACATCAAGTGGGCATCAGGATCAAACGAAATCCCGCAGTCGGCACACAAGATTTCGGTTTCCGGTTCGGGGAAGCTGGTTAGCGCTACAGTCCATCCGCAATGTGGGCATCGAGCTTTCATGATCTGCTCCTCTTCTAAAAGACGGGTCGGGCCTCTCCATTATCATACGGCAGGTCCACTCCCTTTCCCCTCCGCCCTGGGTACGCTCTTGCAGCCGAAGCAAGGCCTTACTCGATCTCTCTTTATCAATGTGTGTGTGCGTCGCCCGACAACGCTTGGCTCAATTGATGTTACATGGTCCCGCCTGGAGTACACATGGTTTTAAAGGATTCAGAGGACCGTCCGGTTTCGGTTGCGCCAAGATCGTAACAATCCTTAAACGCTACTCCGTGTGGACCGCCCGAAGACTCTGCCCCTTTTGCGCGCCATCTCCCACCATCAGAACAGAGCCAAAGAGTATGACGGCCAGAGCGATGATTACTACGGCGAAAACCAGTTCTGTAGACATGTTACCCCCCTTTATTAATAAAATTTATCCTTGTACACTTAGACACACCAGCGGTCGGAAGGATTTCACACGAGCATGATTTTGTGTGGTCCCCCCTAAACATCCTTCCAGAGTGGAGCGGATTCAGAATTATTCTTCCGGAGGATTCAAGGGCAAATAAATTGTGAAAGTCGTACCTTTGCTCACTTCACTTGCAACATCAATTCCGCCGCTATGCTCCTTTATAAACCCGTAACAAATGCTCAGCCCGAGTCCCACCCCTTTTACTTCCTTCTTCGTCGTGAAGAAGGCATCAAATATTCTTTCCACGTTGCGCGGTGGTATCCCGACACCGGTGTCTTCGATTGTGACGACAATGTTGTCATCCCCAGCGTCAAATCGGCTGCCGACTCGTAGTTCCCCGCCGTTCGGCATTGCGGTATTGGCGTTGATGACCATGTTGATAAACACCTGTTTCAAATGGCTCCCCACAGCCATAATTGAGGGGAGTTCCGGGGCAAGATCGGTGATCACGCGTATATTCAGGTTCTGGAACTGCTTCTCATAGAACAATAACGTCTCTTCAATAAGCTTATTGATGTCCGTGGAGCTCTTCTGCTCGTCGTCGGGTTTGAAAAACTTCAGCATTTTTATTAAGAGACCTGAGGTCCGCTTACACTCATTGTAAGCAAGATCAAGGTATTTCTTTTTTTCATAGGTGTCGGGCAGCGTGTCTTTGGTCAGCTCCAGGCAGTTCATGATGCCGTAAATGGGATTGTTGAGCTCATGTGCCAGTTGGGACGCCATTTTTCCCATAGCAGAAAGCCTTTCGGACTGAATCAACTGCCGGCGCAGGCGCTTTGCTTCCGTAGTGTCCCTCATCAATCCCTGATAACTCAAAACCTCCCCTTGAGCGTTTTTCGCCGCGTAACCACTCATGGAGACATCCCGGACAGTCCCGTCCTTCCTTGCTATTTGCAGCTCGTACTCATGGACCTCGCTTTCTCTAGTGATCTTCCTCCGGAATTCCATTACATCGTCTGCGTTCACGCACAGATCTCTGTAATAATTCATTCCCAGAAACTCTTCCCGAGTGTAGCCTATGATATCTAAGAGGGCCTGATTGCAGTCGGTTACCGTTCCCTTGGCATCAGCGATGAAGACGCCATCCCGAATGCTATTAAAAAGGTCTCTGTATTTGGTTTCGGACTCGGCCAGTTGGGCCCGCATCAGCTTTTCCTGGGTGCGGTCCACTACAAAGCCGCGGTATCCACCTATGTTCCCGTTTTTGTCTCTCCACACGTAACTCGACAGGCTCACGTAAATCAGCTGGCCATCTTTACGCCTGAAGGTGCCCTCGTAACCCCTGACGAACCCATGCTCCTCAATTATTGCTTGAAATTTGGGTCTGTCTTCGTGGTTACCCCACAACTGAGTGTTGAGATCTAGATCGAGCACTTCTCGTGGGGTGGAATATCCGAGCATGTTGACCAAAGCGTCGTTACAATCTATGAACTGTCCTTCCCGGGTGGAAATGTAGAATCCGTCTCGTGCCTCGGCAAAGAATTCCTTTTTATTACGCTCGATGTCCAAAAGCCGTTGCTCAGTCTCCTCATCGCTGATTTCGTTGATCGAAAGAGGATTCCGATCAGACATTGCTGCCTCCAGGCTTGTCCATTGCAATTCGGAAGAGTTTGACACGGATCCCTACCCAGGAAGTTCGCTCCGGACCGGAGATGATTGCGCAATTCTTATTTACTCGGCCAGTTCGAGAATACGTGGAACGACCTCCTCCTTCCCTATAGCCATTATGTGGACTCCGTCAGCGATCTTCTCCTTCCGGATGGTTTTAATCATCCGCGCCGCGATATTGATCCCCGTCTCCAGAGCTTTGCCTTTCGGTGCGCCGGCCAATTCGTCGATAAGGGCCTCCGGAACGAATATCCCCGGCACGTTCTTGTTCATGAACTTGGCCATTGATGCGCTGGTCAAAAGCACTATGCCCGCGAGGATTTTCACCTTGAACTTCCTCGCATAATCCATGAAACTTCTGAAGTTATTGAGATCATAAATCGCCTGGGTTTGAATGAAATCCGCGCCCGCATCGATCTTTTTTTCAAACTTTATTAACTGAGGTTCCAGAGGTCGGGCCTCTGGTGTGACGATAGCCCCCTTGACGAAACGAGGAACACCATCCAACTGGTTGCCTGCCAAATCCTTTCCGTCCGAGAGAGTCTGGAGCGCATCCAGCAACTGAACTGAATCGAGATCGAACACGCCTTTGGCTTGCTTGTGATCACCAACGACCACTGCGTCACCGGTAAGACAAAGCACGTTGGTTATGCCACGGGTGTAAGCAAAGAAGAGATCCGCTTGCAAGGCCAGGCGATTGCGGTCCCGGCACGTCATCTGCAGAATGGGCTCGCCTCCCATATCTTTAACCACAACGGCCCCTCCCAAAGACGGGTATCTCAATACCGAGCTTTGATTGTCGGTAATGTTCATGGCATCGACACGGTCCTTGAGTAACGCGATGTGATGCTTCATAGGCTCGAGGTTGACCCCCTTAGGAGGACCTATCTCGGCAGTCACAACGAACTTTCCCGAGTCGAGAGCTTCCTTGAACCGGCTCATTTGGGCCCCCTTTCTTACTCGCGGCACACCCACTTACTGCCTGTCAGCCTCCTCAAGCGAAAGAACCAGATCCATGATTCCAGGTCTGAGGACAGTGTTGTGGTTTTTGGGAGGATGGTATCTTCTCATGCGATCAAGCCGCCCTTGACTCTGCAGCCTGTTGTAGATGACCGTCCAGGCGCACTGGCGTCCGTCACCAACTTCACACATCCCCTCGTTCGTTCCTCCGCAAGGACCGTTGAGGAGTCCTTTGTGGCACATGGTCACAGGGCAGATTCCCGCGGTGTCGGCCAAGACGCACTGCCCGCATTGCATGCAGATCTCGGAATAGCGCCCGGTCGGCCCCTCTTTTCCCATGAAAAGAGTGTCGAGGGCCGGCACCACGGGTTTCTTGAGCTGCGAAGCGGCGGTCTGGACACCAAATGCGCACGACATGACCAAAACTGCGTCTGCAGCACTAAGTGAATCCTTAAAAGCGTGCTTTATCTCCGCGGTCACTTCGTCGCATCCTGTAGGCGGAACGGCTGTCCCGGTAACGATCTTGCCGGCATCGGTCAGTTTCCCTGCCATGGCCGCCACTTCTTCAATTCCACCGGTACGGCACAGGGTGGCACAAGTTCCGCAGCCGATGAGGAAGATGTTCGTGTCGTCCGTCACGCTCTCCAAGATCTGCTCGAAAGGTTTCTGTCGGGTAATAGTCTTCATGGCGAGCCTCTGTGAAGAAACGATGCGTTTACAAGTCGGTGTCGGAGCGGCTCTCTATCTCTCTGATACGTTCCAAATCGCATCGGAGACACCGGGACGCTTCTATGCGGGCCTGGTTTTCGGTGAATCCAGTCTCGAGCTCACAGAAGCTCGATACCCGTTCCGCCGGACGCAGAGAGGGCATTTCGACCCTGGGTCTCGGTTGATCCAGTTCTTCAGGCCGCAACGGGGGTTCAGGAATGAGGTGGTATTTTTCGTCCGTGATGACAAGGGGCTCTTTGATCCCCCTGAAATAACGATCGATGCTTAATGCGGCTCGTCGGCCTGTCGCTATCGCATAGATGACCATTGATGGGCCGGTTACGAAGTCTCCCCCGGCGAATATCCATGGAATATTGGTGCACAGAGTATCAGGATCAACTTTCAGGGCGCCCCATTTTACGCGCTCCAATTGAGAATCCGCGGGCAGGAAGCTGAGATCAGGGGCTTGCCCCACTGCCGGCACCACCATGTCCGCTTCAAGGAAGAAATCGCTCCCTTCTACGGGAAACGGTTTCCTCCGCCCCGACTCATCAGGCTCTCCCAGGCTCATCCGAATGAACCTCACCCCTGTCACTTTGCCATTGGTCCTTTCAATTCTGGTGGGGGAAACCAGAAACTGAAACTCTATGCCCTCCTCTTGGGCCTGATGAAATTCGTAGGGTGAAACGGGCATCTCTTCCCTCGACCGCCGATACAAGACCGTTACGTGTCGAGCGCCTTTGCGCAGAGCGCTGCGGGCCGCATCGACCGCCGTGTTTCCGCCGCCGATGATGAGGACACGGTTACCCATTCGGACAGGTTCACCGGTCTTGACATCCCGCAAAAGGTGAAGTCCATAGGAAAGCCCTTCTATGCCCTCTTGTTCCCCAGGGATGCGAAGCTCCTGGCTTCGGTGCGCACCGGCCGCGACAAAGACCGCGTCGAATCCCTCTGCTCGGAGATCTTCCAGAGTGTGGGTACTGGTTGATAGGATTGTCGTAGAGGATCTCCACGCCTTTGGTCTGAATGTACTCAATTTCTCTGCGAAGCACGTCTTTGGGCAGGCGGAACTCAGGAAGTGCCACATCAAGCATTCCCCCGCCGTGGGAAAGGGCCTCGAACACCGTTGTCTTGTACCCCATCTTTGCTAGGAAATAGGCGCAACTCAGCCCGGCAGGCCCGGCTCCGACCACGGCCACTCGCTGTTTCCTGGTCACCGGAAAGGGCTCAGGGGGCGCTTGATTTGCATACGCCCAGTCGGCTGCAAAGCGTTTCAGATACCGGATGGACACGGGTTCGTCCACCTCTCCTCTGCGGCACTTCCCCTCGCATGGATGGTGGCAGATGCGTCCGCACACAGCAGGGAACGGGTTTCGCTCCCGGATAACATCTATCGCTTTTTCGTAATCACCCTGACTGAGGAAGGCCACGTATGAGGGGACATCAATCCCCGCAGGGCAGGTATGCTGGCATGGCGACAGGACCAGGGCCTCGCACACTCCGGCGGGGCATCGTTTTCTGACGATGTGGGCTTCAAATTCATCGCGGAAGTAAGTGAGGGCAGACAACACAGGATTAGGGCAGGTTTGTCCGAGGCCGCATAAGCTTGTCCGCTGCACAAGACGACCGATCCGTTCCAGACGCTCGAGATCTTTCAGTGTCCCGAGTCCCCTGGTGATCTTTGTCAAGATTTCGAGCATCTGCTTGCTGCCGATACGGCATGGAGCGCACTGGCCGCATGATTCATCCGCGGTAAAGGAGAGGAAGTAGCGGGCCACTTCCACCATGCAGGTATTTTCGTCCATTACCACCATTGCGCCAGACCCCATCATGGAGCCCACCGCCCGGAGAGAATCGAAATCTATGGGCAAGTCCAGAAGTTTCTCAGGTATGCACCCTCCTGAGGGGCCACCGATCTGAACCGCCTTGCACTTCCTGTCTCTTGGAATACCTCTCCCTATGTCGAATACGACCTGCCGCAGGGTGACACCCATGGGAACTTCCACCAAGCCGCTATTGTTAACTTTTCCTGTCAGGGCAAGGATTTTTGTTCCTGTGGACCCTTCAGTCCCGATCAGAGAGTAGACGTCCGGCCCCATGACAATGATGTGCGGAACGTTGGCAAAGGTTTCCACATTGTTTACCAGGGTTGGGCAACCGAAAAGCCCGCTGTGCGCTGGGTACGGCGGCCGGGGCCGGGGCATCCCTCTTCGCCCCTCAATCGCCGCAATCTGAGCTGTTTCTTCACCGCACACGAATGCGCCGGCTCCCTGAAAGAGCCGAATATCGAAATCGATCCCGGTTCCCAGAATATTCTCTCCGAGAAGCCCAAGATCTCTAGCCTGGTCGAGAGCCGTAGTGATCCGCTGTATGGCCAAGGGGTAATCTGCCCGCAGATAGATGTAGCCCTCTTTCGCTGCCCACGGCATATGCGGCGATAATCACCCCTTCAATAACGGAGTGTGGATTCCCCTGGAGGACCGCTCGATCCATGAATGCGCCGGGATCTCCTTCGGCTGCGTTGCAGATAACGAACTTGCGTGGGCCTTCGGCAAGCAAGGTCAGCCGCCATTTCGTTCCTGCAGGGAAGCCGCCGCCGCCGCGCCCCCGCAATCCTGAGCGCTCGATGGCGTCCACTACGCGTGCCGGTTCCCAGGACGCCAGAACTTCTTCCAGCGCGGCATAGCCGCCGTGAACAATGGCTTCTTCGATGGAAAGGGGATCAATGAGGCCGTTGAGAGATAGAAGGATTCGTTTCTGCTGTGCGAAGAATGGGATTTCAGGCTCGTACACGAATCTCTTTTCGCTCTCCGGATCTGTGTACAGGAGCCTTCCAAGGATGTTGTACCTGTCAATAGTTTCGGAGACCACTTCCGGGACATCTTCCGCGGACACCCTTTGGTAGAAAATGCCGTGCGGTCTAATGGCCACCAGGGGGCCACGTTCGCACAGGCCCATACAGCCGACACGTTTGACCCGGACCTTGCGGTTTGTCCCCTCGCCACCCAGTTCCGCTTCGAATCGGGAAGCGACCTCGTCTGCTCCCCATGCTTGACAGCCGGTATCGGAACACACGGCTATCTCCGTCATATTGGGATCACGCCTCCGCTGAAGCGCCAGACGAAACCTCGTCAAATCGGCAACGGAATTCAGACGATCCATGACGTCACCCTGTCATGGGAGGTTCTTGAGCACGGCCTCTATCCTCCCTGCATTGAGCTTTCCGTAATAGGCTTTGTTTATGACCATCACAGGGCTCAAAGCACAGGCGCCCAGGCATGCGACAGTCTCAAAAGTAAAGCGCATGTCTTCCGAGGTTGCACCGTCTTCGAGCCGGGTAAATTTCCTGACCGTTTGGTACACGGTCCTCCCGCCTCGAACATGGCAGGCCGTTCCCCGACAGACTCTGATGACGTTTTTCCCCCGGGGAGTGGTCGTAAATTGACTATAGAAGCTTATTACCCCGGAAACCTCCGATGGGAAGATCTTCATGAACTTCGCGACAGGTCTCACCGCATCAGGGTGAAGGTATCCAAACTGTTCCTGAACCGCCTGCAGTACGGGGATAAGGTTTTCGCGCACGGGTTGGAACTGTTTCAGGATTTCGCCAAGAAGCTCCAAGTCCAATTCCTGTCCCATTACCCTTCCTCCTCGGATGCAACGGAAACATAGATGCGATCCCAACCTGGCGGACAATATTCTTCCGGCCATGGGAGCAGTCTCTGAAAAATGTACCCGTGGACCTGCCGCAGGAATGACCAGCCCGGACAGAGGAACCTCAAGGTCTTCGATTACCCGCGCCCTGGCCTCGCCAACCTCTGAACGGAGCAGCACCCAGGTCCCGTTTTTTGCCCCGATTCTTTGCGCATCTCTCGGATTCATTCTTACGGACGCGGTTTTACCAAAGCGGGCTAGCCGGCACGACCTGCCGGAAACCACCCCGTCGCCGGGATGAGCTGTTTGTGCTTCCGGGTACACCTTCCAGGGACGATCAGGCGGCGGCGGCGGGGGAGCAACAAACGAATCCGGCGGCGGATATGGAACCCACTTGCGGACGCTGCCGGATTTCGTGTCTCCTTGGCCGTTTCCGGAATTGCCGAGCAACATTCCTCCCACTTTTCCGACGGCTTCCCACGTCAGTCCGCTCCATGCGGAGCACGTCCTTGTGATTTCTTCGAAAATATCTCTTGCGGTGACAAAGCCGAGAGGGAACCCCAGCATGCCAGCAAGATCCAGAATAAAGCGAGCGGTTGGCCGCGCGTTCCCCGGCGGGTCGGCGAGCTTCGAAACGCGTTGAACTCGACCCTCTGTGCTGACGTAGGTCCCGTCGGTCTCGGTCATCGCTGCGATGGGGAGCACTATGTGGGCCGTCTCTTCACCGATCGCCGGGAACATACCGGTTCGCACGACCAAATGGGGCACAGAAAGGGCTTTTTGCGTCCTCTCCGTATCGGGAAAGATCGCAAGAGGATCGACTCCGAAAAGCAAAAGCGCCTTAAGCTCGCCCTTTTCCGCAGCTCGGATCATGCCCATGACGTCCAACCCTCGTTTCAAAGCAATGTCCGACCGGCCCCACGTGGTTCGGAAAAACTCCAGGGTTTCACGGTCCATGGAAACAAGAGATCCCGGAAGCCTATCCGGCGCGCATCCTAGCTCCCAGGCTCCGACCTCGTTGCATCCCTCAAACAGGAAGAGGACGTTGTCCGGCTGCCCACAAAGAAGGGCCAAATCAACCAAAAGCCTGCTAAGCATATATCCCTGGGTGGCTCTGGCCACCCTCGAACCAAAGAGAAAGATCGATTTCCGCCCTCCACCGATGAGTCTGGCCACCTGTTTGATCTCACCTCTCACAGGGACATCTCGGAATTGTCCCCTGAGGTCGGAGATGAATTCTTCACCGTTGACCACATTGTTGAGAACAAAACTCTCGTCGTGAAGTTTGGCGGAGACAATCTCCCTCATCAATTGAGCAAGACCCAGAGGTAATTCGTCAATCCGTTCCCTCCAGCGGATTCTCGCCAACGGGCTGAGCGTGGTCGTCACCGGGTCAAGCTGGACAAGAGCCGCTCCACGTTGACTGACCGCTCTGCGGATGTTACGAGCGACGATTGGATGGGTGTAATCAGGCCTGGCCCCCATCAGCATTATGGTCTCAGCCTCCTGGATCCGCTCCAGGAACGGCTCCAGAGGGCGTATTCTGGACAAAGAAGCAGCGAGACCGTCTGCCACCGTGCCGGACGTAAATCTGGCAATGGAGTCAATATGCGGAGTTTCCAGAACCGCTCGCGCCAATCTGACAGCGAGGTAAACTTCCTCGTTTGAGCATTGCGCCCCTACGATAATCCCTACGCTGTCTGAGCCAAACTGTTCGATTACTTGACTCAGCCGGCGTGTGACCTCTCCAAGAGCTACTTCCCACGAGGCTTCTCGCAAATTGCCGGTTTCTTCCCTGACGAGTGGCTGGCTTAACCTTTCCGAGGCTGACAGCGCATCCTGGCCGTAATGTCCTCTGACGCAAAGAGAAAGACTGTTCACAGGAGAACCAGGCACTCCCCTGGCTCCAACCACAACACGGTCAATGAGTTCGTATTCGAGATGGCAGCCGGTCCCGCAATAAGAACAGATGCCTGGCGTTCGATCCTTTCCTGAACTGAACGAGGGCCGGTCTTTCTCGGCTAAGGCGTCGGTGGGACAGATTGCAACGCAGGATCCGCAGAAATTGCAGTCAGATTCGTCCAGAGAAGAGCGATGTGCTGTACCGGGATGACTCGAGTAACCGCGATCGGTGTACTCCACAACTCCCATTGCCTCGAAATCCCTGCACACCCGGATGCACCGGCCACATAGGACACACTTCGTCAGATCCCGGACAATAAAAGGATTGAGCTCCGCCATATATCTCCAGCGCCTGACGGGCTCCATATCGGGGTCGCACACCCCGTGCTCCTTTGCCAGGGACCGGAGCGTGCATTCATTTCCCTTGTTGCAGACAACGCACGCTGAAGGATGATCCGAGAGAATGAGTTCCAACACGCCTCGCCTCGCGCTGACGGCGTTGGCGGAATGCGTGAGGACCTCCATCCCGTCGGCTATGGGAGTAACGCAGGAAGTTAACAGTCTCCCCGTTTTTCCTTCTTCGACCAGACAGAGCCTACACGCGCCGGAGCTTTCCAGAAGGGGATGGTGGCACAAGGTCGGTATTTCCACCCCCACTTGCCTGGCCAGATCCAGAATCGTCGTGCCTGGCGTTCCTGCAACTACTCGACCATTAAGAGAAATCGTGACGGTCTCCACAATGGCCCTCCGTAAATCAAAAACCCGGAGAAGAGGTTTACGCTGCAAGCCCTTCGCGGTCCGTCCAACCCTATAGACGAAACATCTCTCAGATAAGGACCACGGGCAGAACCAGTCTTGTCACTTCTCGCCCTTCGGCAACATCATTTAAACTTTGCTCGCTTGATCTCCTGAAGGACCCTACCGATCTTGTCTTCCCATCCAAAGGGCAGGATGTGGACTCCCGCACAAATGTCCCGCAGTTGATCCACAGTCTCCAGCAGAATTTTGGCCGATTCGTCGAATTTGATAGGGGCTTTTTCGATCCGTTCGATAACGCGGTCAGGTATGTTTAGTCCTCCAACGCGTTTCAACATGCGGGCTCCCATGCCAGAATGGAGCATAAGCACTTCGGCTATGATGGGAACCCCTAAGGGCGCGACTCGTTTCACAAATCTGGCGAACAGATCTACATCGAAGACGGGAGTGGTGAGAAAATATTTTGTGCCCTGTTCCACCAGCTTCTCCATTTCGCGAAGCTCCATGTCCGGGGGGTTGCCGCCAAAACAAGCCTCCACTCCCGAGCCTATGAAGAAGTCCTTTTCACCATCCAGATCCTTTCCGTGCACGTCGATGCCTTGTTTCAGAGAGTCGATCACAGAGAAGAATTTTCCCACATCCACGTGGAAGAACATCATCTCTTGAATAGAATCGCCTGTGATCCGATAGTCATCCGTAAAGACCAGAAGATTATCCACCCCCACCGAGGATGCTTGGATGAGGGCTTCCTGTATTTCCAGGCGATTGCGATCTCGTGTCCCAACCTGGAACACAGGATCAAATTTTTTCTCCCGGAGAAGTCGACAAAGCGACAAGGAATCGCTAATGGCCGCGTCTGTGGCGAAAGGGTGGAATCGAACGCCATCCACCCGCCCCCAAAGGTGGTAGATTTCGTCCAAATAATCATGAGGGGTCTTTCCGTGGGGAAGGTGGATCTCACACGTGACGATAAACTTGTTTTCTTGCAAAACTTGCTTCAGGCTCATGACGTCACTCCCCTCCAAAGTGGCAAATGCTCACTGGGTGAGGCCCAGGAGGCCCGCCACTTCCTTTTTCAGCTTCTCCAAGGGCAAAGGCTTCGAAAAACAGACATCCGCGCCGAACTTCTTCATCTTTTCGTGATTCTCCTCGTCCAAGTAAGCTGAGAGGACGATGATCTTCATCTGGCAGGTAGCAGGATCCTGCTTCACCCTCTTGCATACCTCGTACCCGTCAACGTCTGGCATCATTATGTCAAGGATCAGGACGTCAGGCTTAAAATGGCTCACCTGGAGCCCGGCTTCGAAGCCGTCAGCGGCTGAAATTATCTCGTAATCGTGAGGCTCCTCTTCCAGAGACCTGACTATTGTCTCAACGATCAGTTTGTCGTCATCAATTACAAGGATCTTCTTGCGATCCCCTTGGCTAGCGTCGACGGAGACAGGGATGCCCATACGCCGGAGGAAGACATCCAAATCCTCTTTTCTGATCCGACGATGCCCACCGACCGTCCGAAAGGCTTTGATGTGCCCGTCGTCTATCCAATTGCAAATCGTTTTGGGAGAAACGCTGCAGTACTTGCTTGCCTGATAAACCGTGAGTACGTCCATGGCCCAACCTCCGCTAAAGCAAACGGATTGGTTCCGCTTATTTCCACTATTACTGATTTTTCCAATTTGCATTTGGCATGCCAAATGCTCGGTGGGAAGGAAATCTAGATCTGGACGGCTGGACAGACGTACGGCTAGAAGATAGTGACGAATCCGCGAGTGCCACGAGTGTCAGGATTTTTTACAGATTGTAAAACAGATTGTAAAAAATCTCAGCGAAATGATGCTGGGGCTGAAAAGCCCTGAACTGGTAACGAAACGAATTCACACTGAATATTCTCACAGCAGGCCGCAAAACGAGGTACACCATCTTTGTTAACAATTATTCCAATCAATCGAGTGGCGGCAAGCGGCAAGCCGGGACCCCAAATCTCCTTTCGGAAATTCTCAGACCGATGAGAATAAAGTCGAACACGATACCGACGCGCCGGACCAGACGCAATTTACGGCATCCGTCCCACGGCCTCACCACCTGGGGTAGAGCTGGTCTGAATGTTTCTGTCCATAAATAAAATCGTTCGCCGCAGCGCGGGCATACGTGGATATCTGTTCCGAAGTTTGCAGACTTTGGATTGTTGTCCTTGTACTTGTACCGTCCCTCAGGACCCTCTTCGACACTTATGGGGTAACTACAAAGAGAGCCTTGGACGGTGCCGCCGCAGAGTTTGTTCCGAATCATAGGTTCCCCCCTTCTGATTCCGCCCGTTTAGTCCAACTCTACCCTCAGAACGGCGAAAGCCCATGTGCTTCTTTTGCTTCAAGGAACCGCCAATGAAAGACGCATTACTAAGAAACATGGCGTATTCCTCTTAGCGGCATGAGGAACCAGGCACCTCTTGTGCCTCTCACACCTAGTCCTAATTTAGTGGGACACTTGTTTCCGATTCAGGTTTGACATGACCCCAAAAACTGGTCCAGGTTCTGAGTTAGTATAGAGTATGGCCTGGGCTAGAAAGGGAGGTCAGGAAGAAACGTACTATACCTCTAACTTGACAAATGGTACATAATTCGGGGGACAGATCACTTCCGGGATATGTCCGCAGAAGTTTTCGGAAAGAGGTCGAATTGTTGGAGACGATTCATGTTGGGAGCTTAGGTCTGATTGAAATGATGGCTCCTGCGATGATTCCTCTGGCACTGTCATCCGACTTGTCGGATGAAGAACGGACGATTCAGTTCCATCTCGAAAACCATGTAAGGGTGCTTTCTCATGACATCGGGCCGCGGCACACGCGACGGCCAAGGAAGCTGGAGGCTGCCGCTCAGTATATAGAGAGCGAATTCCAGAAGCTGGACGTGGAGATCAATCTTCTTGAATACACCACATCCGATGGCCATACGGTGCGTAACGTGGAAGGACTCATACCTGGATTAGACTCTTCGAGTTCTCTGGTGATTGGAGCTCATTATGACTCGGTAGAAATTAGCCGCGATCTCGAAGAGGATTGTCCAGGAGCTAATGATAATGGCAGCGCAGTCGCGGTGCTATTGGAAATCGGTAGGTTGTTGGCCACTCTGAAGGCTCGGCCTCGCAACACGGTCCGTCTGGTGGCCTTTGCAAACGAAGAGCCGCCTTACTTCCTGACGGATGACATGGGGAGCCGCCGGTATTCCTATATGCTTAGATCACAAGGGGAAAGGGTCATTGGGATGATCTGTTTGGAGACGGTGGGCCACTATTCAGACGAACCGAAAAGCCAGACGATACCACCGCCGATTGATTCTTTCTTCAACCATGACAGGGGTAACTTTCTGGCCATTATGAGCGACCGTTCGTCTGGGCAGTTCCTGAAGTCAGTGGTCAACCAATTCGCAAATGTGTCCGATTTCCCATGCCTCGGCCTGATAGCAGAGCAAGGATTCGTGGGACTAGAGATGTCTGATCAGGTCTCCTTTTGGAGAGAAGGGTTCAAGGCAATTATGGTCACGGATACCGTTTTCATGCGTACTCCCAAACCCCATTCTCACACCACGACGTATCACACTCGCGAAGACACGTGGGAGAAGCTTAACTATGTGGCCATGGCTCAGGTGACCGACGGTCTGACCAAGGTGGTTCACTCCCTGAGCACAAGCCCGTCGTCTTAGCCAAAGCCGTGCAAGTCCTGGCCTCAGCATCAGTTCTGCCACAGAACTAACTCATAACCTGGGTCTGTTTTTGGAGGCAGGTCATTATCAAAAAGTTCTTGACAGGCGGTGGGTAAGTAATATTTACTCACCAATGTGAGTAACTTTCACTCACCTCCCCCGTTCAAAATCTTGTGCTTGGTCCTGAACTCGGAAGGACATCAAGGCAGGCCAATGTGGCTTGAGAGTGGCTTAACAAGCAGCATGAGGAGAAAACACATGTCAGAGAGTTTCGTCATAGTGGGGGCAAAAAGAACCCCTTTCGGAAGATACCTAGGGGCTCTTTCCGCAATGGAACCCCTGGACCTGGCAGTTCATGCCAGCAAGGCTGCTCTGACTGCCAAAGGTCTTGATATTAGCACCGAAATTGACCACATCTTTGTGGGTAACTGTTTTCCACCATCTTTTGAAACCGCTTCGGTAACCGGACGCCAGATCGGCCTCAAATTGGGAATCGACAGATTCTCTATGACTCTGGACACCGCGTGTTGTTCTTCGCTCACAGCCCTTCGCATGGCGGTTTGGGGACTGAGGCTGGGGGAGTTCTCTTCAGCCTTGATAGTGGGCGTGGAAGCCATGAGCAGGATACCTCACTTGCATCGCGGGTTGAGGGGAGGAGTTCGCATTGGCGATGTCAACTTGAAAGATCCGATCTATCCGATCACGTACAGTGGATACAATTCCGTAGCCGTGGACGCGTCCGACGGTGCGGAAAAATATGATGTTCCAAAGAGGATGCTGGACACATGGGCTGTGGGCTCGCACAAGAAGGCCATAAAAGCGCAGGCAGAAGGTAAACTCGCTGATGAGTTGGCTCCTATTCAGGGTCGAAAGGGTAGGGACACATTCCTCCTTTCGGCAGATGAGTCCCCGCGGCCTGACAGCACGGTAGCTGCGGTGGAGCAGTTGCCGACCATATTCGGGGCTCGTACGACCACGGCCGGAAATGCCCCGGGTCTGAACGATGGAGCCTCAGCAATGGTGGTGATGACCGACGCGCGTGCACGGGAACTCGGCCTTGAGCCGCTGGGCACTATCGTGGAAGTGGCCGGAGAAACCAATGCGCCTTACGGAATTTCGTGGATACCGGCGCTCACGATCAAGAAGGCCCTCTCTCGGTCGGGATTGACGGTCGATCAGATCGATCTCATTGAAATCAACGAGGCCTTTGCGGCCATGCCGCTGGTTAGCACCAAGATCCTCGCGGATGGAGACCGAGACCGCTGGTTTGAGCTGCTGCAAAAGACCAACGTCAACGGAGGAGCCATCGCTGTCGGACACCCGGTGGGTGCCTCGGGTCTGAGAATCTCCATGACGATGATGTACGAGCTTCGTCGTCGGGGCGGGGGTCTCGGAGCCGCTGCAATTTGCGGAGGTTTGACGCAGGGAGAGGCCGTCATCATTCGAGCATAAGAACGAGAAAGGGTTTGCCATGTCTGAAGTTGCCTACACGTTGGATCAGTCTTCCAGGATTGCGACGTTCACGATAGATACTGCCGGCCCGGTCAACACCGTTGGACAGGCCTTTGTTGCCGACCTGGAGCGTGCTACTGCAAGGGCTGTCTCGGACGAAGTGCGTGGTGTGATGTTGTTGTCCGGGAAGAAGCGAAGCTTTCTCGATGGGGCCAATCTGAAGGAGCTCATGACCGACGTTGCTCCTGGGGCCATTCGTCACGTAGTGCTGAGATACCAGGAAGCATTGGCAGGTCTGGCGAAAAGTCCGTTTCCCGTGGTGGCCATCCTCGATGGGCAGACGGCGTTGGGTGGCGGGTTCGAACTCCTGCTCTGGGGTTGCGACCACGTATTCGCGACCGCGTCCTCCAGAATGGGCTTGCCTGAAATCAACGTAGGTCTTTTTCCGGTAGGCGGGGGCACTCAGATTCTGCCAAGGATGGTAGGGTTCAAGGCTGCGGTGGATGCGATCCTCACGGGGCGGATAAGCTCGGCGGAAGATTATGCGAGGACCGGATTGGTCACCCTCTGTGCGTCGGCTGACCTCAAGGCAGAAGCAGTGCACTGGATCGACAGGCATCACGGGATCACCAATCGGAATTACGATCCGAGCTATCAGTCTGCTGATCAGTCAACCGATGGCGAGAAGGAGAAGGTTCTGTCAGATGCACGAAATCGGTATGGCATGTCCCCGTGCCGTCCGTACATTTCGGCTGCACTGGACTCCATGGGAGCATGCCTCAAGATGTCGTTTCGACGAGGCGGTCCGACACGACGTTGACCTGTTTGTGTCCCTCTTCGACAATGCCAATTCCCGCAATAAGATCGATCTGTTTTTCCTCGCTTCCAGCGTAGGCCCCAAGCTCGCCAAGGTTGATAGTCGAAAGGCGGTGGCCGTTGACGGATTGGCAATCATAGGGTCCGGCCTCATGGGTAGCGGCATTGCTCAGGTGGCTGCGGATAGCGGGATCAAGACCACGCTCATCGACGTGGACGTCGAAATCGCTCGCCGGGCTGTTGAGAAGATGGAGAAAACCCTAGACGATCTCGTTGCCAGGGGTCGCTGGACTCAGAGGCCGCAGAGATGCCGCAGTGGCCAACCTAAGTGTCACCGATGACTACTCAGTATTGAAAGATATTCCTCTGGTTATTGAGTGCGTATTCGAGGACCTGCAGCTCAAGCAGAAGATCCTGGCCAAGGTTCAGGAAGCCAATCCCCACACCATCTTTGCGTCCAATACGTCAACCATCCCGATGACTGACATATCAAGCGCATGTCCTCGGCCGGAACAGGTTGTGGGCATGCACTATTTCTCTCCCGTACCTCTCATGCCCCTATTAGAAGTCATTCAGGGCCCGAAGTCGAGTCCTGCAGCGGTCGCCACAGCCGTAACCGTAGGTCGGGCTATGGGTAAGACCGTCATTCTGGTGGGCGATGGACCGGGCTTCTATACGAGTCGCACGTTCGCTTCGTACGTCATAAGCGGATTTAGAATGGCAGAGTTGGGTCTCACACCGTGGGAGGTGGACCGGCTGGCCTTAATCACGGGCTTCCCCCAGGGGCCGATGCACGTGTACGGAACTGCCGGCGGCAATGTGATCTATCATGCCTCTCAGTTTCTCGTTTCTCGTCTTCCGGATCGTGTCAAGGTTCCTGCTTCCCTCGTGAAAATGTTCGAGGCGGGCTTCGTCGGTGCCGGCAAGCCGAGTTTCTATCTGGATGACCGCAGGTTGGTGCCGAACGAAGACGCCGCGGAATTCATCATTCGAGCGGAAGGGCTACCGACTCCTACACCAGAAGAAGCTCAGGACATGCTGCTCCTCGGTATGGTGAACGAGGCATTCTGGTGCATGAGCGAAGGAGTCCTCAAAGATTACTACAGCATGGATCTCGGCGCTGTGTTGGGAATAGGCTTTCCCGATTGTTGGCACGGGCCTGCCAGGTACGTGAGCCTCAAGGGCGTGAAGGCGGTCAAGCAAAGACTAACCGAACTTTCCGACAAGTTCGCAATGCCGGGACTAAAACCCGCGCCCGAATTCGATGCACTCGTTGCATGCGGCGTGGATTCGAGTCTAATTTAACGGAGGAGCGGTGCAAGAAGCATTCATTGTAAGTGCGGTGAGAACCCCGGTAGGAAAGCGGAATGGAAGCCTTGCGACCTTTAGAGCCGATGAACTGCTGGGATTGGCCCTTAGAGAAGTGGTGGATCGGGTAAGCGTGGATCCTGCTCAGGTGGAGGACGTGGTTGGTGGTACCGTCACTCAAGTGGGCGAGCAGGGATTTACTCTCGCGCGAATGGCCGTCCTTGCCGCGGGGTTCCCCGATGACACTCCCGGAGTGTCCATAAATCGGCAGTGCGGCTCTAGTCTCACTGCCGTCAATTTCTGTGCGGCCCAGATCATAGCTGGTTGGCGGGACTGCATGATCGCATGTGGCTGCGAGATCATGAGCAAGTATGCGATCGCTGCGGAGTGGTTGAACCTGACTCTGGCTAATGGCCAGCCGGCTGGAATGCCGTTGGGACCCGCATATCTGAATCGTACGGGCGGCAAGTTCGTCGACCAGGGACAGGCCGCTGAACTCATTGCCCAGAAATGGGGAATCTCCAAGGAAGAATTGGACGCGTTTGCATTGCGTAGCCATCAGCGAGCCCACCGAGCCCAAGTTGAAGGCAGGTTCGACCGGGAGATAGTCCCTGTAAAAATCAAGGGCCCTGACGGTGAGGAGCGCTTGCTCATCCGCGATGAGGCTGTTCGACCTGAAACATCGATGGAAGCGCTGGCAGGGCTGAAGACGGTGTTCGGCACCAAGGTCATTACGGCCGGCAATTCCAGCCCCATCACCGATGGGGCATCCGCGATACTGCTCGTGTCGGGCCGCAAGGCACAGGAGCTGGGACTGAAGCCGAGAGCAAGGATAGTGGCATCGGCCGTCGCGGGAGCAGATCCGGTAATGATGCTCACGGGTCCTATTCCCGCCACGAGGAAGGTCCTCAAGATGACCGGTCTGACCCTGGATGACATCGGCGAGGTCGAGATCAACGAGGCCTTTGCATCGGTGCCTTTGGCTTGGGGGCGTGAATACCAACCGGATTGGGAGCGCGTCAATCCCAACGGTGGTGCCATAGCCTTGGGCCACCCCGTGGGAAACTCGGGGTCTCGACTTGTGGTCACCTGCCTGCATGAATTGGAGAGAACGCAAGGCAGGTACGGCCTTGTCACGCTCTGCACGGGCGGCGGCATGGCGCCGGCTACAATCATTGAGCGACTTTGATCAAAGGTATCCATATGATGGGCCGCGATGAAGTCCCTGATTTCCCCGAAAAGAACTTTCCCCCGGGAAAGATCAAAATCATGGACGCGCTCAAGACTCTGTTGGAACAGAAGGAGTTTGCCTCCATCACCGTATCGGAACTCGCTGCCACCGCGGGGGTCACGGAAGGGCTCATCTACAAGTACTTCAAGGACAAACGAGACGTGCTGCACGCGGTTCTTTCGGACTACGTTGACTTCTTATCTCACTCCACTGGAAAGGGAACTCGCTGGGACTTCAGGAGCTTTGAATAAGCTCCGCAAGCTGATCCGAATCCACATCACCATGTATGCCCATAGCCGGGTTTTCTCACGGATACTTATCCTGGAGGTGAGAAATCATCCGGACTACTTCAACAGCGCCGCGTACAGACGGTCAAGCGGTATACCGGTCTCCTCATGAGAATTATCGAAGAAGGAAGAGCAGAGGGTTCCATACGCACGGACGTCCCCCCTGCGGCTATCAGGCAGCTCATTATTGGAGGCATTGAACACACCTGCCTCCCCAGCGTTCTTTTCCAACGCACGCTGAATCCGGAAGAGGCTTCTAATCAACTCAGTGAGATTGTCTTCCGAGGAATAACCAAAACTACAGAATAGGCGACCAAGGAAGGAGGAACTGCAATGACCCTTGTACAAGGATTCCCGGCAACGTCTCAAGACGGTTATCAACTCAATGTGACCAACATCATAAACATGCGGCTCGAAGCTTCGCTGACCAGGAGATAGCCAGCCGGAAACATGACGGGACAATTTTCCGTACACCTATAGACAGGCCTACGAACGCATCGGCCGATTGGCCAACGCCTTGGACGGACTGGGAGTCAAGGTGGCGATCGTGTGGGAGTTCTGGCTTGGAATACCCACGAGAACTACGAAATCTACTTTGGAGTTCCTGGCATGGGCGCGGTCATGCTTCTGCTGAACCTGCGTCTGTCTCCCTCGGACCTGTCCTACGTAGTGAACCATGCTGGGGCCTCTCTCATTATCGTGGATGAACTGCTCGTTCCCATTGCAAAGGCAATCGCACCGCTGTGCCCTCAGGTCAAAGCGTACGTGGTCATCACGTCCAAGAAGATCGATGAGTTCAAAGATCAGCTTCCTAATGCATGCTCCTACGAGGACATCCTAGCTCAGGCTTCACCGATCTATGATTGGCCCAACCTTGATGAAAAATCCGCGTATGCAGCGTGCTACACCACTGGTACCACCGGCAAGCCAAAAGGAGTGTACTATTCTCATCGAAATGTCTATTTGCATAGCTGTTCCATAGCTATGAACGCTGAAATGACCATGAGGGATTGCCACCTCCAAGTCGTGCCCATGTTCCACGCCTTGGGATGGGGCACGAGCCAGGCAGCTACCATGGTAGGGGCCAGACAGGTTTTCTCCGGAATGTACACTCTTGATAAGCTCGGTACCCTGGCGGAGCTTTTCGTTAAAGAGAAGGTCACCGTGAGTGCCGGAGCGCCGGCCATATTCATGCCCTTTCTGGAATACATTCGGACCCTTGACCCGAAACCTGACCTGAGTGGAGTGAGACTTCTGTCAGGGGCTACCGAACCACCCGTGGCAACGATGAAGGGGTTTGCCGACTTGACCGGCGCGGAGATTATTCACGCATACGGAGCTACGGAGACTACCCCTCTGGTGACCATTAACCGGATCAAGCCGTGGATGGTGAGCAGACTGACGGAAGAAGAACGATGGGATCAGAAGCGAAAGCAGGGATATTGCGTGGTAGGCTTGGACCTTAAAGTGGTCGACAGTTCCGGCAATGAGGTCTCTCCCGACGGACAGACACAAGGCGAAGTGCTCATTCGAGGGCCGTGGATAGCAAGTTGTTATCATAACGCCCCTGGTTCTGAGGTTCAGTTTACCGAGGACGGATACTGGCGCAGCGGGGACGTGGGCACTATTGATGCGGAAGGGTAAGTGAAAATCACGGATCGCGTCAAGGATGTCATAAAGAGCGGCGGAGAATGGATTTCTTCGGTGGATATGGAAAACGAGATCATGTCTCATCCCGGCGTCCTGGAGGCTGCCGTGGTGGGTGTGTCACATCCTAAGTGGCAGGAGCGTCCTCTCGCTCTCGTGGTCCTGCGTCCGGAGAGCCGAGACCGTGTCGGTGCAGACGAGATCCGCAACCATCTGAGCAAGAAATTCGCCAAATGGCAACTTCCTGACATAGTTGAGTTCGTGGATTCCATACCAAAGACCAGCGTGGGTAAAATCAACAAGAAGGTGATTCGGGAGGAGCATAAGGACACTTATGCCTAGCAGACCGAGGTGTCGATCTCAACTGAAGGTAGGTTGCTGCCCTGTCGCAGGATGGATGGGGTTTAGTTCTGATTCTGTGGAGTTAGTGGCGAAAAGACTGGCCCTTGAGGAGACAATCGATGGACATTCTGCCTTATACGGAAGATCACAGAATCTTCAGAGACTCCGTGAAGAAATTCTTTGCGAAAGAGGTGATCCCATATGTGGAGGAGTGGGAGGAGGCCGGCATCGTTCCCAGATCCGCCTGGAAGAAGATGGGGGAGAACGGATTCCTCTGCCCGCAGGTTCCTGAGGAATATGGAGGCCTAGGAGCTGACTTCTTGTATTCCGTGATCCTGATGGAGGAGTTGGCCCGGAGCAATCACTTCGGCCTGTTGGCCGGCCTACACAGCGATATCGTGATTCCTTACATTTTATCTTATGGATCGGACGATCTCAAACGGAAGTATCTGCCGGGATGCATTTCCGGGGATATGATAACCGCTGTCGCCATGACTGAGCCCAATGCGGGAAGCGATCTTGCTGCCATGCGCACCACTGCAGTGGATGATGGCGATGATGTGATTATTAACGGCCAGAAGACATTTATCAGCAATGGCATAATCTGCGATCTCGTCGGTACTGGCGGTGAAGGACCCGTCGGTGGAGAACCCTCACAAAGCAGTGGACTTGTACGTCGTGGAGGCAGGCACACCGGGGTTCGAGAAAGGGCGAAAGCTCAAGAAAATCGGTTGGCACAGCCAGGACACCGCCGAGCTCTTTTTCACCGACTGCCGGGTACCCAAGGGCAACCGGCTCGGCGAGAAGGGCTCAGGTTTCCGGATGCTTATGGAGAAGCTGCAGCAGGAGAGACTCGTGTGTGCCATCGGTGCGCAAGCCCTCGCGGAGCGGATTCTCGAAATGACCATCACGTATTGCAAGGAACGAAGCGCCTTCGGAAAACCCATCTCCAAGTTCCAGAACACCCAGTTCAGGATCGTAGAAATGGCGACAGAGGTGAAACTGGGTCGCACATTCCTGGACAAGCTCCTTGTGGAGCACATGGAAGGGCTGAACGTGGTCCTCGACGTCTCCATGGCGAAGTTCTGGATCACAGACATGGCCATGCGAGTAATAGATGGATGCCTCCAACTCCACGGAGGGTACGGCTACTGCGAGGAATACCCCGTTGCACGTGCGTGGCGGGACGTGCGGGTAATGTCCATATTCGCAGGAACCAACGAAATCATGAAAACCATTGCCGCCAAGTTTATGGGCCTCTAGATAGGAACGCCGGGTCCAAGGAGCCATTTACTACCCGCGAGGTGATCCGAAGACCCGTAAAATGGCCGATTCTACCCAGAATACCTGATAAAAGGAGGTTTAGCCATGCATCTCGGAGGACTCGTCGCACGGAACAAGCGCACCGTTCCCGACAAGGAAGGGATCATCTACCAGGAAAAACGCTACACATGGGCCGAAGTGGATGACCGGGTCAACACCTTTGCCAACGCTCTCGTCAAGGCAGGGGTCAAGCAAGGCGACAAGGTGGCCATGTGGATGTTCAACTCGGACCTGTTCGTTATCGCCTTCTACGGAATCGTTAAGACCGGCGCGGTTGCCGTGCCCGTCAACTTCCGACTGGCCCCACCGGAAGCTGAATACATCTTGGACAACTGCGACGCTGTTGGTCTGATCTTCGACGACGTTTTCGAGCCGCCAGTCCGGGAGATGAAAGGACGGCTAGGCAAGATCAAGCACTTCATATCGGCCGGGCCCGCCAGGTTCGACGGATGCGATCCCATTGAAGAAATAATGGCTTCCGGCGATTCGTCCGACCCAGGCATCGAAGTGGACGAGTACGCCGAGAGCGAAATCATCTACACGTCCGGAACAACAGGACGGCCCAAGGGAGCGGTACTGGTGCATCACAACCAGATGGCCCTGACCACCACCGTCTGTTCTCTGTATGCACTCAATCCGGACGATCGCATTCTGCACGTCGCCCCGCTGTTCCACTCCGCCGAACTCAACCTGTACCTCAACCCCGGCACCTACATGGGATGCACCCACGTCATCATGAAGGACTTTGTCCCGAACCAGGTACTGGCAACCATCCAAAAGGAGAAAATCACGCAGTTCTTCGGTGCTCCAATTATGTACCTGATGATGATGAACGTCCCGAACTTCGACGAGTACGATTTGTCATCAGTGCGGTTTTTTGGGTACGGTGCAGCACCGATGGCAGCCGAGTCGGTCAAGCAGGCGATCAATAAGTTTAAGACCACCAATTTCTTCTGCCTCTGTGGCCTGACTGAGGGCGGCCCGGGCGGGATTGCCCTGTACCCCAAGGACCAGATCCGCAAAGCCGGAGCAGGCGGCAAATATATCGTCAATATGGAGACCAGGCTCGTCGACGACCAGGATAACACTATCACCAAGCCGGGGGTGGTAGGCGAACTCGTCATAAAGGGCGAGACCACCATGAGGGAATACTACAAGAATCCCGAGGCAACGGCCGAGACCATTCGGAACGGTTGGGTCCATTCGGGCGACCTGGGCGTGATGGACGAGGAAGGGTATATTACGCTCGTCGACCGGAAGAAGGACATGATCATCACCGGCGGGGAAAACGTCTATTCCAAAGAGGTCGAGGACGCTTTGTTCGAGCATCCGAAGATCAGCATGGCCGTGGTCATCGGAGTGCCCCATCCGACTTGGGGAGAAACGGTGATGGCCGTCGTCACATTGGCTGCCGAACAGGAGCTTACTTTCGAGGAACTGAGGGAGTTTCTCAAAAATCGTCTGGCGGATTACAAGATCCCGCGACTCATGGAGATCGTGGAGGCCCTGCCGGTAAACGTCGCCGGCAAGGTGATGAAGTACCAGCTCCGGGACCAATTCAAGGACAGGGGAGCCACGCTGAGCACATAGCACCAGTGAACTTACCATTGGGCAGGACCTTGGGCCTGGGTGCTACTGCCCGCTTGTCCAGCAGCGCAGGGACTTAGCTGTTCGGTCGTGCCCATGGATGATCGCTGGAAGATCATTCCCGAGAACGTTGAACGGGCAGGCTGGGCGAGGAACCTCAGTCTGGGGGCCGCATGACACCGCCGCTCGAATCATACCGCAGTGCCGTCCATAAAGTAAGACCCGGGGTATGCCGCCGAAACGAAGTCAGACTGTGCCGTTAGTAGTGGACGAGGCATGCCGCTGGTCACAATCGCCATACTTCACGGAACGCACATTGGTAACAGTCGTAAGAGGAAGAGGCCATGGAATTCACTCCGGAAAGCTGTCAGAGAGCTGGTGGAAAAGAAGATTGCCTTCGTGGAGCGCATGGGGCTCAAGGTCCTCGAGTTGATGCCGGGATCTGTCAAGCTCATGGCACCACTCCGAGGAAACGAAAATCACATTGGCAGCATGTATGCTGGAGCCCTGTTCACCCTTGCCGAGATACCGGGGGGTGCGTTGATCCTGACCACCTTTGATCCCACCAAATGCTACCCTCTGATAAAGGAACTGACGATCAAGTTCCTTCGTCCGGCAGGGTCTGACATATTTACCGAGATCTCCATCTCACAGGAAGAAGTGGAGCGTATTACCGGAGAAATCTCTGACAAGGGTAGGGCCGAGTTCGTTCTCCACGGAGAGCTCAAGGATGAATCGGGGACCGTCGTAGCCGTGAGTCGGGGACTGTACCAGATACGATCCACCGACAAACCATGGGCGAGCATCAACACATGAGCGGGACGCGGAGCCCCGATCTGGTGCGAGTCGTCCTTTAAGAACGTCGCAGCTCAAGCTCGCAATCTCCGGACAGAGCGGCAAAGAACCAGAGCCCTCCAGGTCCCAGGACCCGGAATGCATTCCTCGGAAATAGTCGTCGATCTTCTCCCATGGTTCAATGGTAGCAGGGGCTGTCGCGAGGTAATGCATGGCATTGGAAAAAACGCCGTGTTTGCTCCAGGAACGCCTATGGTCAGCCGGTTGCAAGAATCTCGTATTGCTAATTGTTACGGACCTGCTGCAGAGCACGAAGCTGTCGTAAGGCTGGCCACAATCTTTGTACACGTGTGGTGTACACAAATTTAATGACTGAACGGGACTGAAACGGACCGAAAAGGCTCAATAGGGATCGAAATGACTGGGGTTCCTGGATACGTACTTGATTTTATTAGGCGGGCAACCGCCCTGTCACGCCGGACACGGCCTCGCACTTCTTTCTGCGCCTCGGGACGATTCCAGATCAGGAATCCACGAAATCCCCATTGACATTTATCAGGAATCCGGCAAAATTCAGGCAATTCGGCATTTTATGTGGTGGAGGGGCAGTCGCGTGACCCGTTACCACTCGCAAGACCTCAAGATGGCAAGACCGCCGCATAATTCTAGGGAGGATGGGATGAAACTGCCACAATACATCACGACGGAGGAAGTACAAGAGGGTGTGCCGTGAACTCGGCATTCGGGACTGGACATCGTTGACAGAGGCTGTCGTCTCCGTTGAAGAGGCACAAGTCATCCAGACCGCCGTCGGGGCGGAGGCGACTCAAATAACTGCCGATGAGTTCCGTCGTGGTCTGGAAGTCGAACTGGAGCACGGACTTCAGTTCCCCGATGCGAACGTTACCAACAATCATCCTTTGCTGACAGGAAAGATCGTGTTGGCCCATCTCAAAGAAACCCTCGACTATTATTCGAGGCTGGAGGTAGCGGAGCTGGAGGGTGACATTCTGAAGGCGCTCGCCAAGGGTGACCTGGCCAAGGTCTCGGAGAAGTACCGAAAACTGGTCCACGCCCGCGCAGCATTGAGCGCGAATGAGGCTAGCCGGCTGTAGTTCGCTCGACGCCAGGAGCGGCATAAGTGTACCGACATTTGACCTAAAATAAGACAAATAGCGCCTTTGTCACCTACGGGCCTTCCTTTTTTTTCTTCAACGGTCACTTGAACGTAACAGATGTCGATTTGGGACACAGTTACTGACAAAGCATGGCCCGCCATGTCTGCCCTAATGGGGAGGATTAGTAAACAGGCTCCTGGGGCCGCCGCGGGCTTCACTGGCAATCGATCAGGATATTGGAATGGGAGTCCCGAAGCCTTGATTTCTTATCTGCTGGCAAACTGACTCAGGCGGGTAGACGCAAGCGTTCTCCTTATGTACGGCCTGAAGAAAGGTGTAATCGCTGTTTCCTATTTCTCTCAGGGCGAGACGAGGAAGGATTCGGGCGTTGACTCGAAAGTGCTCTTGGAACCTGAATGAAAAGATCGATACGTTGAAACTGAAGAGATTTAGGGTGCGGTAATAGGCCAATATGGTCGAAAGGCCCTCAAGGAAGAAGTTCAGGGTTTCCTCTCCCACTCCAAGTAGCGATTTCTGCTCGGGAAAGATGCACCAGACATCCGGTATATGACTCATGGGAACATAGCCTACGGTCCAGAAGGTCGGGCCTATCTCTCCAATGTAGCGGGATGCCCTTTCTTTCTCCCTCGCGGATGAAGTCGTCCCAGAACTCTCTTCCATTTTCACGGTAATACCTGTTTGCACCTTCAAGCTGGAGCCGCATGTGGTTCGTAGGATGCTCCCCGCAGAGGACCTGAAGGTGGGGATGGACCAGACTTGAACCTGCCGGCGGCATGTAGTTCCAATTGATGGAAAAGCAGTCTGCCCTACGGTCAACCTCGGAGACCCTCCGGATGAACTCCTGAACCGCAAGAAATGCGTTCCTCATCATTTCGGGTGTCAGCTCTTCCATCCGCACGAAGTGTTGTGGAGAGAAAACGGCTACACCCACGTAGCGATCCAGTGGAAGGACGTTGGGGACCAGGGTCGCGCTTCCTATCCGGATCTTGCCTCCCGGAACCAATTCCTCAGGGAATCGAGGGGTGGAGTCTTCAATATTTTCCGGGCAGAAGGGGCAGAAAATCCCTTCTGATCGCTTGAAAGTTTCTTCGGTATTGGGGCTTTTAGGGGGATGATAGGGGAGGTTAAAGACGCGTCCCGTTGCGCCGGTCAAAGGGTCCGTACAGGATCTCAAAGGGGATTTCCTCTCTTGTTCCCTCTCGGATCAGGGTCATCGTATCGTAGAGCGTTTCAAATGTGATGGGCATTAGGGCATCTCCTTCAGGCCGAGAGTATACTCCTATGCTTCAATGTTCAAGCTGGGGCTTGGCGGGACACAGGCTGGGGGTTCAACGGTTAGGTCTCAGCTCAAGAAACCTACAAAAAAGAAGACGGCTTGAGGAAGAGGCTCAGAAGTCGGTCACAATGACGAGGGCACTTACTGTGTGGGCGTCCTCTTTGGTTTTGCGCCTCATAGTCTCCCGGAGGTGGTTGACGCTCTGGAGACGATAAAAAAGGCAGGGCAAGAATCAGTGAAATCTCCAATGGCATCCATCAGGATTCAGGCAAAAATTAAGCCAATGTGCGATGCGCCTTCAGCCCTCACAGCTCATTGAACTATCGCCCGCCTGCTCCTGAGGCTATAATCAAGACGTGGAGCCTCCACACTGGACCAGGAGATCCTTTCCCTATCCCGGGAGGTCATGGTACTATACCTCTAACCTAACAGGTGGTACATAATCAGGAGGCAGGCCACTAGTGGGAATAGGACTATTTGGCTTCTCACAATATTTCTACTAATGGTCATTGCGGATCATCGCCAAAGACCTATAGAGGCAACCTTGATCGCTAAAGAGGAGAGACCATAATGTCACAGAAGATAGGACGGCGAACATTCGTGAAGGGTGCAGCATCGGCGTTCGTGGGACTGGCAACCACTCCTTTATTCAGCGCCGGCCATTCCTACGCAAAAACAGAAAAGAGTCCGACAGTTGAGTATCGGATTCTTGGAAAGACCGGATTACGGGTTACAGCCGTCGGGATGGGAGTGATGAATTGTAGCGATCCCGTCCGTGCTCCTTCGCGCCTATGATCTGGGGGTGAATTTTTACGATACGGCACGTCGCTACATGGGTGGGAGAAAGGAAGAGACCGTGGGAAAGGCCCTTCGGGGAAAGCGCAACAAAGTGCTTATACAGACAAAGGTTCTTTTGACATCGAACGAAAAGGAGAATCGAGAGGCTGTTGAGACAAGTCTTAAGAGCCTTCGGACTGACTATGTGGACGTACTTCTGGCGCACAATCTCAAGACCGTCAACGAAGTATGTGATCCTGCGGTCACCGGGTTTCTAGAGGCCATGAAAAAGGAAGGAAAGGCCCGCTTCACAGGCTTCTCCTCGCATACCGATATGGGGTCACTCCTGAAAGCAGCTGCGAAAGGAGGTTGCCACGATATAGCTCTGGTGTCCTACAACTTCACCCATTCGAACGACCTCAAGGAGGCTGTCGCCTTAGCTGCCAAGTCAGGGATCGGCGTTGTGGCGATGAAGACTCAGGCCGGTGGCTACAAGGCCGCCGACATGGGTGGTCTCAGTCCTCATCAGGCAGCCCTGAAATACGTGTTGACGGATCGGAATGTCTCCACAGCCATTCCGGGCGTGACCACCATTGAACAGATCGAAGAATGTGCTGCCGTCATGGGAACAGATTTCTCAAGAAAGGATTCGCATGCCCTGCAGCAGTATGATTCCTACCTTCAAGGGCGGATTTGTACATGTGTGGTGGCTGCGAGGGAGAATGCCCTCATGGAGTCAGTCATACGGATCTCATGAGAGTCGTGATGTATTACGATGGGTAAAAGGACAAGAAGCTTGCCGAGGCAGTATTTCGCGAAGGGGGTCTACTTGAAGCAAGCAAACGTTGCTCTGAATGTTCATCCTGCTCCATCATTTGCGGGAGAGGCCTCGATGTACGGGCACAGGTGGAGTTCGTGAAACGTGTCTTGGCGTAACGGTTACGGCCCCAAGAAAGGTATTTTTCGATGAGAATGCGCAACTGGCTAATTCTTGTATATTTATTGGTATGTCTGCCCATTCCTGGGGTAGTCTTCCCTGGAGGATCGAATGTGGAATCACTTGTTCCGAGGGAAACTTCCGATGGCTGGGTCGCATGGGGTGCTCCTGAAGTTTTCACGAAGAAACTCTGTTCGAGCATATAAATGGGCAGGCGGATCTTTTCTTGCAGTATGGATTTGAGAGGTCGATCTTCACCGTTTATAAGAACAAGAATGCGAGCCAGGAAAAAATCGACCTGGACATTTACGACATGGGTGACCCTTTACAGGCATTCGGGATTTTTTCACGGTTCAGGCAAGACGACCATCCGGCTGGGATAGGCTTGGATTCCTATCTGGAAGATCGTTATGCGCTCTTCTATAAGGGCAAGTATTTTGTTGTGCTGCAAGCCACGGAATCGACTCCTTCCAGCCTGAAACAACTGGCAAGAATGATAGAATCGAGGATCACCGACGTTTCTCTCCCACCGAAGGAGATTGGGTATTTCCCGAAAAGTGGACTCAAGCCGGGCTCTATAGAATACTATCCACAGGGGCTCATGGGTCACCAATTTCTCAAGAGAGGATTCAAAGCGACCTACCTGGTACCGGACAAAACGGAGGCCAGGCCAGAGGCTGCGGCGGAAGGTCCGGACTCCAGCTTGTTCGTAGCCATCTTCGACAATCCCGATGAAGCGGAGACTGCGCTCAAGGCCTTCAAAATGGACTTGTCCAAGAAGGGCGGTGCCCCGACGGCAAGTCGGACGCAACCGGGGTTGGAGGCAGTTAAGGGAGCAGACGCTTATCAGGGGAAGCTCATCATCGCACACAAGGGCCGCTTCCTTGTCGGTACGGCAGGGTTTGAAAGGAGAACGACGCCGAAAGCCTGTTGGCTGAATTGATCAAGCAAATAGAGTGACATCCGTCGTTGGTCTTGCGCGGGAACTGAGAGGCCTTGAACGGTTCGCCATGATATTGTAAAGGATCGACCTATAGTGCCGGTCACATGCAAAAAGAATTCCGAAAGCCCGTCATCCCCTTGGCCTTGTCAATATATTAATATGTATATGTTTATCGGCGGTCGGGGCACCTTCGGACTCGTATCCTGAAGCTCCGCCAAGGGGATATTCCTGATAGTGGATTCCCCTGGTTGACGAAGAGAGCACCCAACTGTTACACTTAAATCGGAGTTGCATGAAGATGTTAATTCGTGACAAGGGGCGCCTTTAACAACGTAATAAGCTCCGCAACAAAAACGGCAAGGGAGCAATTTATGTCTCGAAAATCCAATAGAAGAGAATTCCTCAAGGGCGGTTTGGCAGCAACGGCGCGCTGCCATGACCGTCGGTCCCGGCGTTATTCTGAATCGGGATTCGGCATGGGCCCAGACTTATCCAGATGTTGTCGTAAGCCACGGCCGTAATCCGTCGGCTATTACGAGAAGCGCAGTCGAAGCTCTGGGTGGAATGAAACGCTTTGTTAAACCCGGCAATAAGGTAGTGATTAAACCCAACATGAGTTTCGCAAGCGGCCCGTCGGGAGCTTCCACTACGCATCCGGAAGTCGTGCTGGAAGTGGCGAAAATGTGCGTGGAAGCCGGTGCTTCCAGGATCTCAATCCTCGACAACGTACTGAACCATCCGCAGGACTGTCTGCACTTGTCCAAGATACCCCAGGCTTGTGAGACCATTCAGAACACGAGCGTTAAGGCGTTGACGGACAGGAGGCTGTTTCGTGATGTAAACGTGCCCCAGGGGAAATTAATAAAAACCATGGGCGTCGCTTCGGAAGTCTTGGACTCTGACGTGCTGATCGCCGTACCTGTCGGTAAAACCCACTCATCCGCGGGTGTAAGCTTATCAATGAAGGGCATGATGGGGTTGGTTTTCGATAGACGCTCCTTTCATTCGCAGGGTCTCGATGAAGCCATTGTCGACATGGTCACGATTTTGAAACCGAATCTGGTCGTCATAGACGCCACCCGAATCTTGAGCACGGGCGGTCCCGCCGGCCCCGGGAAAGTAATCCCGCTGAACCTTGTGATCGCATCCACTGACATGGTTGCCGCAGATGCCGAGATGGTAGCGCTGGGCACCTGGTACGGGAAGAAGTTTGAGCCCGGTCAAGTGCGGCATATTCGTCTTGCGGCGGAGCGTGGCCTGGGACGCATGGACATTGATAAACTGAAGGTACAGAACATCAAATCATGATAACATTTCAGAAGGTCACTCAAACAGTTTCGCTGCTTATTTTTCTGGCGCTGTTACTGTTTGCCGCTTACCCGCACTATGACGGATTGGCCGTAGATTTCTTTCTGCGGCTCGACCCTCTCATCAGTCTCGGAACGATTCTGGCCACAAGGTCTTTCACGTCTTATCTTCTGCCTGGGCTCATTGTGTTGGTTGCGGCAGCCTTTGTAGGGAGGTGTCTTCTGCGGGCATATCTGTCCTATGGGCACGACGCTTGACCTCCTGCAAATTCCGATAGGTCCTAGAAGGAAGCCATCGGCCAAGAACAACACCTACGAAGCTACTGAGCGGTTCCGGTCGTGGAAGTACCTCACGCTGGCCATAGTTCTCACCGCCGCACTGGGAGGAGTTTCCCTCCTGTTCATCGGCTCCCCGCTCTCATTAGCAACGCGGTTTTACGGGCTGGTGGTACATCCACTCCTCCTGCTGCTGGGCGATGCCGGGCTTGATCTTGCCGCATCCTGGCTCCCCCCTTCGCTCTCCTCCGATCTGACATACGTTCAGATTGGTGGAAGAGCCTTTTCCACTAACGTGTTTGTGGCACTGCTCTTTGTGGCGATCGTGGCGCTGGCGTATGCCCAGCCCCGTTTTTGGTGCAGAAATCTGTGCCCAGCCGGTGCACTGATGGCACTGTTTTCGAGATCGCCCCTGCTGAAGCGCAACGTTAATGAATCATGTTCCCGCTGCGGACAGTGCATTAGGAAATGCCCAACGGCCGCCATATCGGAGAATCCCGAGAAGACAGTCTACTCTGAGTGCATAGTTTGTCTGGAATGCGTCAAAATCTGCCCGGAATCGGCCGTATATCTTTTTCCACAGGCGCGCAATGAACGGGCCTCATCACTTCCCCCCGACCTCACAAGACGCGGTATTGTCATGGCGATGGGATCAGGGCTCCTCTCTGCCGGTCTGTTGCGCACAAGCATTAACCAAGCTACCCCGCGGGGCAAGGAAAGAGGATTGGTCGACCCTGAGCTCATTCGGCCTCCCGGCGCCCTGCCCGAAGCCGACTTCTTATCCCGGTGTGTCCGTTGTGGGGAATGCATGAAGGCATGTCCCACCAATACCCTTCAGCCGGTCTGGCTCAAGGCAGGATTGGAAGGGATCTTCAGCCCGGTCATTGTCCCTCGTCTTGCCGCATGCGTAGTGAATTGCAATGTGTGCGGCCAGGTCTGTCCGACAGGGGCTATTCGTGACGTTCCTCTCATCGAGAAGAAGCATGCCAAAATGGGGACAGCTTGGATTGCACGGCAAAACTGCCTGGTCTGGGAACAGGACAGGAAATGCCTTGTTTGCGATGAAGTCTGCCCGTACAATGCGATATCCTTTCAGCCTGTTCCTGGTCTGCGAAATGCAGCTCCAGTGGTCAGAGAAAACAAGTGCAGCGGTTGCGGTTGGTGTGAAAACAAGTGTCCCGTGCAAGGAGCGTCAGCCATTCGGGTGAATATCATTGGAGAAATTAGACTGGCTTCCGGTTCCTATATTGAAAAGGCTCGCGAGTACGGGCTGAGCTTCAAGATGAAAGATGCTGCGGTGGACCGCCTGGCTCCGGGTACATTCGATGCCCCTGGAACTTCGGTTGAGCAAGCGCCGTATTCAGAGCCCTCCGGCGTTCAAGAGCAAGGATTGCCGCCCGGATTCACGCCCAAATGAGGCCTCACAGCACTCCATTGATCTGCTGCGGCTTGGGTGAGCGTTTTGGCTCTGACGACCAGGGGCGGAGATGGGACCCCTTTTCGAGGTCAACGCAACCATGTCCCGTCCGGTCTCCGGTTCAAGGCAACAATGAAGTGGCAAAATCGGCGTATAATTGTGGGTAATGACGAACCGCGATCTCCAGGGAGGGAAAATTCTGCGTAATGCGACGGCCAATTAGACTCGAAGAACATAGGCGATAATTCACTTCGTTGACGGAGGAGACAAAATGAGGATTGTAAGCGTGTTGGGCAGTCCCCGCCCGAAAAAGGGCAACACGGCAAAGGTTCTAGGGTGGGTCGAAGAACAACTGAGGGTGAATGGTCACTTCGTTGATCGTATCAACATGACAGACAAAAAGGTGAATGGCTGCAAAGAATGCTACACGTGTCAAGGCATTCCCGACGAGCCGGGCTGTCCCCAAGAGGATGACGCGAAGGAAATCTTTGAGCGACTAATTGCTTCTGACCTCATTCTATTAGCCTCGCCACTTTTTTGCTGGGACTTCTCTTCGCAAATCAAGCCGTTGATAGATCGTTGTTTCTGTCTTGTCACAGGTTACGGAACTCCGAAATGGAAGTCGCTCCTTGAAGGAAAACGTGCTGGGCTTCTGGTAACGTGCGCGGGTCCTATCGAAGAAAACGCGGACCTCGTGGTGGAGATGTTCAACAGGCTAATGGAGTACACGAAATGCAGCGTCCCTGGAACCCTTGTAATACCGTTTGCGACCACACCTGATGCCATGGGCGAGGAAATCAAGGCGCAAGCCGTGAAATTTGCTCACAAGTTCATGTGAGGGACCCAGAAGCGATACGAGTTGGTGCTTTTGATGGCAAAAACCTCTCATGTGATCATTTCCGGTTTTCGTAATATTAAAGACGACGCAAACTGCTTTTGTTAAAAGGGTCGTCCATCTATATGTAAGAAACAAGGCTGGTAGCACACTCGAGGTATATTGGACTGGGATAAACTTTTATCCAAAGCCCTCTTGAAGAGGTGTCTATGAATAAAGAGGTATGGATAAGAGTTTAGAGACGTGTGGGTGTAAATAGATATGTAATTATAAATAGTTATACAGGCAGAGAGATTTCCAATCGTGGTCTGCCTCAAAAAGGAAAGGCCAATCTCGTCAACTGCAGTTTCTATTGAAAACGCTTCGATACGAATCGGGCACCTGCACTCTCCCCCTGCGTTATTTTACTGCTGAGACAATCTGATCCATTCTCTCCCCGCGGCGACTCATTCTCACATCGTGGAATCCGGCCGCTTCCAGATCATCCTTTACCTCATCAAAAGTGTAACAGTTGCCGTCCTTGGTGACCGCCAACATATTGACGGCGAAGATCGCGCCGTCAGCGGGTGAGGTGCGCGTCTCGTCCATAATATGATCCCTTACAAGTATGGTGCCTCCGGCATCAAGACAGGCGTAAACCTTCTTGAAAAGCTCTCGATTGTCGTTCCGGCTGTTGCTGTGGATTATTGCCGAAACCCAAACCAGATCCTGCCCGCTGGGGAGTGGATCGGTGTTGTAGTCCCCCTCCACTATTCTGTACTCGGTCGATTAGTCCACTTTGCGTGAGCCTCTTTCTTGCTATATCGACAACACGCGGAAGATCGAAAAGGGTGGCAGTCATCTGAGGGGCCTTCTTGAGGAAGGCTGCAGTGTAGGTGCCGGGGCCGCCTCCAAGATCCAGCATCCGATTGAACCGAGTCAGGTCTATTGACTCAGCGATCGTATCAGCCATTTTCCGAGCGACCACATCCATAGCACCGATAAATGCTTCGACCTCTTCGTCCGATCTGGCGGGACTACTGAAATCATAAAAGTTATCACCCTCTCGCACGATCTCAGTGAGATCAGACCAGCTTCTCCACAGATGTGCCATGTGCAGAAGCATGGGCTGAAGGGAATCCTCCCCACACTCCCCCAACCAGCCTGTCAGGGACTGCTGTGTACTATAATGCCCGTCCTCGGTCTTAGACAGGAGGCCAATAGCTGTAAGGGCGTCAAGGAGTATTGTCAGCCCACGTGTGCTCCAGCCTTCCGCCCGGCACAATTCATTTACGGTTCGGGGTTCCTGATTCAATTTGGTAAACAGGTTCAGCTCCGTGGCGGTCAACAATATCCTGCTTCGACAAAAGGCCCGGCCAAGTTCTAATATCTTTTCTCTGGTCCAATCTTCCGACATTGCACTTCCTCGCGTGGCCTGCCATCAGTCCGACCGGCGTTGGTCATGTGCCTCTTCCAAAGTAGCAGAAGCACGTGAGCTTTGTCATCCTACAGTGAAAACGGCCTGAGTTCCAAACACGTCTTCCTAATGATCTGAATGGAGAGCAGCCTTTTATGGCAGCTCGTGTAACAGGAGATAAACATCGGTCATCAAATGACCTTAGGGAAGCTTCCCAGTCTCGCCATTAGTTGTTCGGGGAGATCCTCATTCACAGGAAACCGTTCTGTGGTCACCCACCCCGATTCTCTCGGGCTGCCGGTTTTGGATATCCCACTTCCTGCTGCGTTTTCAGAAACCTGGTCAGATTGGAACTCCGACACGAGATGTCACGCCTGGGAAAGGCCACGGGATTGGGGAGCGTACGGTCGGTTCACCAAGTATATCCCTGCAGCGACCAGTCCTAGACCGGTCCACAACGACCACGTTAGTGATTCCCCTAGGAACAGGGCGCTCAAGATTACCCCGAATAAAGGAGTAAGAAACGTGAAGGCGGCCAGTCGACTCACCGGGTAACTGTGTATCATTCGAAACCATAGCAGATAGCTAACGAAGGCTACGATTACGCATTGATACGCAAGTGCGGCTATAGCGACTGGTGCAGGAGCTAGCTTCCAGCCCCATTCCAAGGCAATGGTACTGGCAGCTAGAAAGGGAATTGAATAGAAGAGCTGGGCAAACAGTGTTTGAAAATGGGTTATGGGGGTGTTCCATGTGATCTTCTTCACATAAATAGTGGTCACGGCCCAGAGCAGCCCCGCGGCGAGCTCCATGGCATCGCCCAGCCAGTACAGGTGCCCTGCGGTTTGTGATCGAGAGCCCAATACAACGGTCAAGCCGATGAAAGCCACACATATCCCCGTGACCTTTACCAGGTGAAGTCTGTCGTCAGGTAAGATGAAGTGAGCCATAAGGGCTGTTGCCAACGGCTGAGCATAGCAAAACATGACGGCCCTAGAGGCATCTGTAAAATAGAGCCCCCAATAGAGGAAGAGAAACTGGGCTCCAAACAGGAACCCGATCGCCACGCCATGTTTTACCACCCCACGCGGCAGACCAACCGGTTGGTGCAGTGCCCGCGAGCAAAGCCAAAGGAGACACGCGGCAACCACAGACCTTATGGTTGCTGCCAAAAGCGGAGGTATTCCCTGAATACTCAGTTTTATACCGACAAAATTTCCTCCCCAAATTAAACAGAGCACGATAAGAAGTAGTGCTCCTTTTAGAGGGATGTCTTGCGATGTCTGGTTAAATCGGTTCATGAGTCGGAAAAACGGCCCCCAGGATGTTGTGGAGGAAGGTCGTGCAGAGTAGCTGGTGTGAACTTCTTGGAGTTCCGCACATACCTGTGCTAGGTGCTTCGAACTCAGAAAGCTGTCATGTACCCGGGGTTAACCCGCTGTCACTGGCTGTATCCACACCCATCCTTTGTAAAGCGCTTTGCTGCTTATCTGAGACAATACCTCGGCGGCGACCCCCGGTCAATCGGCGGTGAATGGGAGA
>CAVUIT010000002.1:0-337563 GCA_963741625.1 uncultured delta proteobacterium | reverse complement strand
GCCCAAATCTGGGGACACCTCTCTTAATTCTCCAACTGAGGCGGAAATTGGGTATGGTGTCCCGGAAATTTCCGGAATTCTGAAAATAGCGCAAATCCTAATACAAAGCATCAATTAAGTATGGTGTCCCCAGAATTAAAGAGGGCATACCACCGTTACTACTTTGATTTCTTGCTGACGGAACGGACATTTCCTGACCCGACCCATGTTTGTTCCTTGAAGTTTGCCCGCTATGGAGATTTGAAAGAACGAAATGGTACCCGCTGAGTATTATCATCCAGTTTCTGAGGTGCCCAACGAAAAAACCACCGCAAAATCGGGTCCCATGCCACTATCTCGCTTTCTGAGGCGCACGCACAAACTGTCCAACCTAGTCCGGGGAAGTTCCGATATCCTCTCGGGTAAGCATAGCCCTCGAAATTCGTACGCGACCTGTTGAGGCTGATTACTCTGAGGTCGTAAAAGCAGTTTTCAGCCTTTCTTGTTATTGCATCGTCAACTTCAGGAAGATCGATTTTAGGGTCCCTAAGGCTCAGACCGTAGTAGTCCTCCCCGGGTGAATGATAATCCGATTCTTACGGTTTACAACGTACACGTAGCCGAATCTGCCTACGTGCACACCCAAAACTGTCATTCTTAGCCGTGACCAATTCAAAAAGGCCATGAGCACTCCTGCCGTCCCGTTCTCGGCTACTACAGGTACGGCAATCACGGCAGTCCATCCTTTCGATTTGGGGTCCAGAGAAATGAGGACTTCAGACTTGTGGGCATCAGTAATAGTCAATTGGCCCTTTACGGCACCTTGAAATGCTTCATCATTGGAGAAATCACGATTCACTAGGCCAGCAGGTGCTGATGCTAAACAGATGCCGTTCTTGTCAAGCAGCAGAATTGCTTCGTAGGCTACAGCAACTTTGAGCCAATCTCTCAGGATAGCATTTGCGTCAGCCTGGATCTCAGGCATGGTCAAAGCGTCTTTCAGCGGCCCTCCCGTCTTAGATCCCATAAGCATCTCGGTGACTCTGGCGTCCATATATACATTCAAAAGTAGAGCCGCAGCCCCAGCAAGCTCCCGCACCTCTCGCATAGCCGCTGTTTCCGACTCATCAAGACCTCTTGGGCCTTGGCTGCATCCGGCAGTCAGGGCCGCAAAGAAAATGGCCATGCCCAGGCAAAATGGAAAAATCCTTGCCTTAGGCGTCCCTGAAATAAGGCCATCTTTCTGCTGCTTAATCATTGCATCCCCGGTGGAAGGCGAACTGACATCGGATACAGCCTTCCCTGTTGAGAGCTATCGTGATAAAGATATAATTTCGCTTTTCCGTTCTCAATTGGCCCCGACTCAATTCTGATGGCCCTTGCGACGTCGATACACTGCGGATTGTCCGTCCGGTCTCCCCAAACCGAGCCTTACGTCCCAAACGACTTAAGTTGACGAAATGAAGGTCGTATTACCTGAATTCCCCCCTGCTCTTCCCATCTAAACAAGCCGAAACGGGATAAAATGGGCACCTCAGTCCGTGGCAGCGGCTTGTTAGACGATTGTCACCGCACCAGCTCCAGCGTCAACCAACCGCGCGGGTTGAAGAGCGCGTAGAAAAAACCGAGAAGAACGTAGCGCCACCCACGCATTCTGCTTCGGACCCGCACAACTTCATGCTCTGACTTGGGCCAGAAACGGAGAGGCCGACTTCCACACCAATCTATCTTAGCCTCCACTACGTGGTACCCAAAAGTGATCGGGAGATGAAGCGCTTCACCCTCCCGAATCTGCCCCGCCTCTACACCATCAACAAAAATACGGTAACTCGGATCGTAGCAGCGAAACCTCGTTAACCCCAATACGGTTTCTATGTCTCGTTGTACCGTAAGTGTCGGCATAATGTGCCCCCATCTGGCTAACAATCATCATGTTGCTCCGTACGGGAAGCGGAGTCTTTTTTTCTCTACGAAACGGGGAAGGGGGTCGGGCCTTGCTTCTTGACTTTTGCCTTTCACGGCAGGAAACTCCTCACCATGGTCTGGCTGCGGTCCACCATCCCCACGCCGCGTTAGCGATCTGTTTCAGTCCCTCTTCCTGACGCCGTACTCGCACAGATCTGCCGTGAATGCTCCTTTTCCCCTGCGGGCCTCAAATAAACTCTGACAGAACGGGCTCCTCGGCCCCTCGAAGAAACTAAATTTGTGTTTTGAAGGGTAAGATCCCTCCCCTGAAACTTCAACCAGCCTGAATGGCGGATGACTATCTATCGGCCCAGGCGACCCCCACCCGGGTCCGGTTGTTAGCTAGATGTAACCTATTGGAATTACGTAGTTCATCCGTTTAAATCGGAAACGGTACCTGAGCGGACGTGCAGATACCGTGCTGGAAAGCACAATACGGCCCCGTTCGGTGCGTTAACCCGGTTTAGTCACTGGAGGTAAAGACCCTCCCCCTATTGTTGAAATCGGCCTCAAAGGTGGATTGACTTTCGTCAGGCCGTTGTGCGGCTTCCGATCCACCAACCCCCCTCTCTTGGTCTTGCGATGGGGAAATGACACATGCTCGGGTAGAGCCGAAAAAGAGTTGCCGCCATTATGCAAAGGCGAGTGGGCATGTCAATCAAATTTCCACGGGTGGGTTTTGAATCAAAACGAACGATGAATCGTGAAATCAGGTTCGTCAAACTTGGCTTTGGCTGTGTGTTTCTGCTTCCATTGCATCAGTTTGTCGGGCGCTCACTTGATCCAAACTACCTACCAGTTTGTTGAAATACAGAGGCACTTTCGTTTCAAAAGTGAGCTGTGCGCCGCTAAAAGGGTGTTGGAAGGAAATCGATCTCGCATGAAGTGCCAGACGTTTGTGCGCGTCCTTCCCTTTTCCATACTTTTGGTCTCCCACCACCGGGTGTCCAATATCGGCCAGATGTACGCGTATTTGGTTCTTCCTGCCCGTCAACAGATCAACGTCCAGCAAAGCAAACTCTTTTGTCTGTTTGAGCACTTCGTAAGCAGTGTGAGACAGTTTTCCTTTTGTGGTATCGGAGGTGGAGTACACAGCGTGAGCTTTGTTCTCTACCAGGTACGTAGAAATCGTCTCCGAGCGCTTCTCACACTTGCCATGAACGACGGCAAGATATTTCTTTTTCGTATCCTTCCATTGGCTCTGCAAACGGAGCTTTGCATCTTCGCTCTTAGCGAAGATGAGGATACCTGAAGTTTCCCTGTCCAGTCGGTGAACGATAAAAATCCGATTCTTGGACCTGGCGCAGCCCCTCCGAACATAATCCGTCAGAATGAAGTAAGCTGTTCGTGATTTCTCTGTATCTGTGGCAATCGTTAGGAGGCCTGGTGGTTTATCCACCACAAGAATATCTCTGTCTTCGTAAATAATCACGAGTCCTTTCGGCAGAAGTTTGGCGCCTGATCTGGAACGTCTACGCATAGTAAGTGCTCTGTCCGTCGATATCAGCAGCCCAACGTGGGGAGATGTTCGAGGCGTGGAACCAGGAGGTGCCACTTCACGAAATTCCGCCCGTAATCGACCGGTTTTTCCCATTCGAATCGGTCAAGGAAGCTCTCTATCAAATGGAAAGGCGTAAGCATTCCGGTTGAGTTTTTGTCGTTTTCTGAGCCTACCACTCTTTATCAAAATACGTGTCACTTGCAGCGCACATGAGGTCCTTTAAAGAGGACGGTGAAAGTGCTGCCCCCGGATTCCCTACATCCCCGCTCGTCTGTTACATGTTCACACCGGGAGATACTGCCCGGACAATGTTCTCGGTGAGTGGGCAGGTATAGGCATCTGGTGGTTTCGAACCCAATGTCAATGAACCCTTCTTCAGCAAGCATTTTGAGTTGCATCAGTTCCAGCCCTTTGCCGCCCGCATTGAAATCAAATGGTTTCTTTGTGGAGTAACGCTCCGTATCTTGTGTATGATGAAATGCCTCAAAAATGAACGGCTGATCCTGCCGGAGGATGCCCACCCCGCGATCCTCGACACGCAACAGGGGTCCGGCCGGGGAGCTTTCCAGAATAACTGTTACCGTTCCGCCATCTGGAGTATTCTCAATAGCGTTCTTAACCAGCGTCTGGAGAATAGTATTAAGAACGTCTGGATCGATCACAGAGGAATCAACAGGTTGCAGCCTTTGGAGTAGTGCCACGGATCGACTAGAGCTTTGCTTCCGAAACGTGTCCAAGGCGTCGAGGACAAACGGAACAATAGGAAAGGGCCGGGGTTTGTAATCTGGAGGGGCAACGATTTGTTGCACGATCTGCTGAACCTCTCTCAATCGAATCAGATTCCTCCTTATCCTGTCCAGGTTTTTTTGCCGTTCTTCGGGTAAGAGATCCTGTCTCGCCAGCTTCGGAAGTGAAGCATCTATGATCGCGAGCGGGGTGGTCAGCTCATGAGAAAGATGGTTCACGGCTCGTTGCCTAGCCCTCTGCATAGATTTCCATGGGGTTATATCACGAAGAATAACCAGAATTCCGACGGGTTCCCCCTGGTGGTCAAGATATCGCGAGGAACTGACGCTTACATCCAAAAGTACTCCGTCCTTCGTGGTTCTCCTAGTCTCGAATCCACTAATAGGTTTTCCGTCTTGAATCAGGCGATTGATGTGGGCAAGCGAGACCTCCTGTTCCGATTCGGGCATGAACGGTATCCGTTTACCTAAGAGCTCCTCTTTGGTCCATCCGAACAGTCGGGTGAACGAATCACTGACATGCTTTACGTTTCCGTCCAAGTCGTAAATGATGATTCCGTCCGCCGAGGAGTTTATTGCATTCAGGATGCCCTGGAGAAGCTCTTGAGCCTCCCGCGCCACCGCCTCAGTCCGTTCAAGCCGGGCGACGAGCTCCCGAAAGTCATGCCGTTCACAACTGAGCGGTACAGATTTGTCAATTTGGTCAATCATTCAGGATACCTCTCTGACGGGCACCAGCCCGCTCAGAGAATTGGAATAGGTTTACAGGGGCGCTCTAATTTGTTCCGGAGACTACAATCTCCTGTTTCCGAGGTTGTTTATTGCCTCCAACTCATAGTTTAACGCAAAAGAGGCGGCCGTGCCAGTGGCGCATTGATCTCTGAGGTTATAGCTCTCCGAGGATAGCCTATTGGCCGGCGTCGCTGTCATTCGACTCGCGAGGCAATGCTATCCATGTTGGGAGAAGTTGGCCATTTCAAGGACTCTGAGCAAGCTCGGCGAGGATCTGTGAAGAGCTTGTTCCATCGGTTTCCAAAACTCCCCCGAAGGACTGACGCGAAGCAAGAAAGAAGGCACGGTCCTGCCTATGCGGCAGGAATTGTCGAAGATCATTGTCTTGAGGCGCCTATCCTGACCAGGATCAGGCTTCTTCCACCCTTGCCTGGCAACATAAGACGCGGACGCGTTGATCATAACAGACGCATGGCCCTGATTCAGTGGAACAACTTCGTCCTGAGAGGCCTTTTCGAGAAAGAAGATCGCGGACAATGGGACCCCATGTTCCACGGTGCAAGTTCTTTCGCTTTGGCCCATGATGAGTTCGCTCCATGTTGGCAGGGGATGGGCCGAGTAAGATGACCCATTTCCAGGCACGATCAGTACTCCGTCATCGGCCATGACGGTCCACTCTTCCGCCATGCGCCGGCAACACGTTGATTTCCCGGCACCTTCTGCTCCAGCCAGGAGGACCCCCATTTCTCCGCGGGATACCATCGCTGCATGAAGGGGCAATCCGCCTCCATGGACAATCCCGGGATAGATAACCTGAAGTGCGTACCACATCATCACCAACTCCCGGCTGTCGCTTTTCAGTGGGCTGAGTTCACAGCTTACGTTGGGCACCTCTGGGTGAGACCAGATTCTGATCAGACCGAAATCACGCATCGTCCATCCCTCGGCTGGAATATCTCTTTTCCCAAAGAGTGACCCGGTTCGGGCACTATCTCGCCTGAGAATCCGAGAGATCAGCAGGTTCAGCGAGGAGGATCTCCGCCTGAAGTTGACCTGCACTATGCCGCCTTCTTCTCCTTCTCGGAAGTTTAGGATGCGTGCCATCCGATTGAGCCACGACTCCGTGCCGGGCGATGCCGTGAAACTCCAGCGGAAGTGGTCTCCGAGAGTGAGGAGGTATGAGCTATGTTTTTGTTGATCCACGATTCGTTTGGCTCTGTGGAGTCTGCCATGTTGGGCAAACAGCGCCCCGTGATTCAAGAGAGGCCCTTTTGCAGTGATTTGCACGTCGGAGGTAGCATGGGCATGGACACAGCTAGACGCTCTGCATCTAATGAGCCCTATCATTCCGGAGGCAACAGCTCAGGAACTGACGCCAAAGCCAAAGGCGCAGTTTTTTTGAGCACCATAACCGAAAGCTGAGCAACCTGGGCCGGAGCCATGAGCGGTGCCGGTATTACAACTGGTTTGGTTGCCCACACCCGCAGTGCAGCCGGTACTATAATTGTTGGATCCGTTATTGCAAGGAGATCCTCCGGCTGCTTCCACTGTCAAGTCAATGATCTCCGGTTTCATGTTCAACGTCAGCGAAAATGGGAATCGAAATGGGATTTTGTTAGTGGAGAGTTTGGGACGTTGAGATTCGACCATTAATGATCTTGACGTGCCTGTCGGCTCCGGATAGTTGGCTTGGGCCAGGAAGAGAAAGGAGCTGACATGGCCAGGGATGTGGTTGCAGAGATCCGGAGAGCTACCCGGAGGAAATTCAGGGCTGATGACAAGATTCGTATTGTGCTTGAGGGTCTGCGAGGGGAGATTTCCGTCTCTCACTTGTGCAGGCGGGAGGGGATCTCGCCGTCTCTTTACTATCAGTGGTCCAAGGCTTTTCTGGAAGCCGGGAAAAACGGACTAACAGTCGATACTAAGCGAGATGCAACCAGGGTGGAGGTCGAGCGTCTCAAGGATGAGAACGAGACGCTTAAGAAGGCGCTCGCTGAGACCATGCTTGATGTCCAACGGCTCAAAAAAAGTCTCGGCATGTGAGAGTGCGGTACCTCCGGATGACACCCGAAGAGAAGCTGGATATTCTCCGTGCTGTGGAGTCCTCACAAGTGACTCTAAAGGAGGCATTGATCCGTCTAGGCGTGCCGTTTTCCACGTACTATCGATGGAAGGCGAACCTTGAACGACATGGGATTGAGGGCCTCCGTGATCGTTCTCCGTTCAAGGGCAAGACGTGGAACGAGGTCCTCCCTCACGAGCAAGAGAGGATTTTAGAGGTCGCCGATCACCATCCCGAATGGTTCTCGCGGGAGATCAGCCTCCATATCTCAGACAACGACGATTTCACCGTATCAGAGTCTAGCGTCTATCGTATCCTGAAACGAAACGGTCTCATCAAGGCCTCTGGGAAAAAGACCTTTCCTGCAGGACCTGAGTATAGGGTGAAGACGAAGGGGATCAACGAAATGTGGCAGACTGATGCAAGTTACCTGCTCGTGAAGAACTGGGGATGGTATTACATGATATCCGTGCTTGATGATTTCAGCCGCAAGATCCTGGCCTGGCTCTTACAGCCTAGCATGGACACGGATGCGTTCAGTGAAGTCATTGAGTTGGCCTGTGAAGTAACCGGCATGGACCGTCTACCACAGGAACATCGAGCAAAACTCCTTTCGGATAGAGGTTCAGCACTCATCTCGAAGCCCTTTGGCGAATACCTCCAAGCCAAGGAGTTGGCCCATATATTCGCTTCTCCTTATCACCCTCAGACCAACGGGAAGATCGAACGGTATCATCGATCCTGCAAGGAGAAAATAAACCGGATCGTATGGGAGTATCCCGACGATCTTGTGCAAGAGATCACGAGTTTTGTCACCTACTACAACACGGGGCGCTATCACGAAGCCCTTGGCAACGTGACCCCTGATGACGTATACTTTGGCCGACGAGAAGCTATATTGGAGCGTCGCAAGAGCCTTAAACACGTAACTCTCATGCGGCGTAGGGACTTAAACCGAAACACCCCAAGACCATCATCTGGGGCTGAAACTCTCCGCTAATTCTGCCACCCAAAATTCCCACTTCTGCTGACGACATACAGTTATACGCGGGGTCCGGGTCATTAAGTGTGCAAAGCGCCCGACGCCTTTGCCCGACCCAACTCGAGAACCTCAAGACGGTTTGCGCTGGAGTCGGTGCCGAGTTTAACTCTTATGAAGAAGCAGTTCATGGATGCAAGTCAACTGCAACTAAAATAGTAATCGTTCACCGCGGAGATCGCAGAGATCGCGGAGGGACATTTTGGGGGCTCTTCTCTGCGCCCTCTGTGTTTTCTGCCGTGAATCCTACGCCCGCCAAACGCGTACAGAAACAGAAAGGCCGTGTCATCCTGTGAGGCACGGATGACGCGCGGCTTCCACTTCATCCATCCTTCTGACCTTGCACTTCGTAGGGGCTTGCCGCAGTAGTTCGGGGTTTTGTTCCGCTTCCTTGGCAATGGCCTTCAGTGCATCAATGAACAGGTCCAGGTCTTCTTTAGATTCCGTCTCAGTCGGTTCGATCATTAGGGCACCGCTAACGACCAACGGGAAATAGATGGTCGGTGGATGGAATCCGTAATCCATGAGGCGCTTTACAATATCTAGTGTGCTAACTTTATATTCCTTTTGTAATTTGTCCGAAAATACGCATTCGTGCATGCAAGGCCGGTCATAAGGAAGATGCAGCACTCCCTTGAGCTTTTCCTTTAAGTAATTTGCATTCAGCACTGCAAGCTGGCTCGCTCTGGTCAACTCAGGGCCCATGCTAAGTATGTAGCTGTAAGCCTTTACCATGACTCCGAAGTTTCCATGAAACGCGTGGAGCTTCCCTATGGATTCCGAAAATTCTTCAGACAAAAGATACCCGTCATTTTTCCGTATAACACGGGGAATCGGCAAGAACGGCTCCAGATGCTTTTTCACGCAAACCGGCCCTGAACCGGGCCCACCGCTCCCGTGAGGCGTGGAAAAAGTCTTGTGCAGGTTCAGGTGCTGAATATCAATCCCCATGTCACTGGAGCTCACAATGCCCATGACGGCATTCATGTTTGCGCCGTCGCAGTAGACAAGCCCGCCCTTCGAGTGGACTACTTCAGCTATCTCCCTTATGTTTTCTTCGAACAGGCCAAGCGTATTGGGATTGGTAACCATGATCCCGGCCACGTCTTCGTCCATGGCTGCAGCAATAGTCTCTGTCGAGAGCATGCCACGTTCGTTGGACTTCACATTTAAAGGCTGAAACCCGCAGAGGGTTGCGCTGGCAGGGTTGGTACCGTGTGCGGTGTCCGGAACTATGATTTTGGTCCGCTGTGAGCCTCTGCTCTTATGATAAGCGTAAATGATGAGCATTCCTGCAAGCTCACCCTGAGCCCCCGCGGCGGGTTGGACAGATACCGCATCCATGCCGGTGATCTCCGCTAAGAGACGCTCAAGCTCAAATATCAGCCGCAGAGCCCCTTGTGACAAGGGGGCCGGAAGCAGAGGATGTGCCCCGGCGAACCCCGGACGGCTTGCCTGCTTCTCGTTGACCTTGGGGTTGTATTTCATGGTGCATGAGCCCAGAGGATACATGCCGCTATCCACCCCGAAATTCCACTGGGAGAGTCTGGTGTAATGGCGCACCACCTCCACCTCGCTCAAGTCCGGGAAATCCGGCGGCTCGCCGATAAGGTGTTCTGCCGGCGGCGACGCATCGACGTCCCTCTTGGGCAGACTCATTCCGGATCTTCCTTTTCTTCCTCGCTCCCAGAGCAGCGGTTCATCGAAAATCAATCCGGTGCGCCCTGGAAATCCTTTCATGAGGTTAACTCCCTCACCAAAGCGTCCATGTCTGCCCTGGTTCTGACTTCGGTGGCACACAACAGATAGTGATTGGGCAGTTCGGGATAATAGGGCTCCAAAGATAGCCCTGGGACGATTTTTTTCTCCAATAACCGTTCGTAAGTAGACTCAAAGCCGGGAGGAAATTCGACCACGAATTCATTAAAGGTGGGACCGGAAAACGGCACTTTGAAGCCCGCTCCGGCAAGCTCTTTCTTGAGATACTCTGACTTGTCGTGGTTTAGCATAGCCAGCTCTCTAATTCCTGTTCCGCCCAAAGAAGCCATGTACATAGCCGCGGCCAGAGCGCAAAGGCTGCCGTTGGTGCAAATGTTCGACGTGGCCTTTTCCCTGCGGATGTGCTGTTCCCGAGTGGCGAGAGTCAGAACAAAGCCTCTCTCCCCGGCCCTGTCCTTGCTCATGCCCACAAGGCGGCCAGGCATGCTTCGCACATACTTCATCTTGCTCGCGAACATGCCCAATCCCGGACCGCCAAAAGATTGGGGGATACCGAAGCTCTGACCTTCTCCACAAGCAATGTCCGCGCCCTGACTTCCCGGATTCTTGAGCAGCCCGTAAGCCAGGGGCTCCGAGAAGCAGACCACAAACAGGGCCCCTTTGTCGTGGACAAGTTCGCCGATGGGCTTAAGATCTTCTATGCACCCAAAGAAATTCGGGGACTGAACCGCTACGGCAGCAAGATCATCAATTCCGTTCAGGGCTGAAAGATCCGTGGTCCCATCTTGGAGGTAGGAGAGTTCCAACAGTTCGCAACCGGCGGAGGCCAAATAGGTTCTGACCACCTTTTGGTACGAGGGATGGACTGTGCGTGATATTGCCACTCTATTTCGATGTGTTATTCGAAGTGCCATGAGCAAAGCTTCGGCCAGCGCAGAGGCGCCGTCGTACAGTGAGGCGTTTGCCGTTTCCATCCCGAGCAGCCGTGCAACAAGGGTCTGATACTCATAAATGGCCTGAAGTGTGCCTTGGCTGACTTCCGGCTGGTACGGAGTGTAAGCCGTTACGAATTCGGATCTTGCGAGTAGTTGAATCACAGACTCCGGAATAAAGTGCTCATAACTGCCAGCGCCTACGAAAACCTTGTACTCCGGAGAAACTGCCATGCTGCCGGCAAGCATCGCCATGTGGTCTCCCAATTCCCATTCGGTCATAGGTTCAGGGAGATTGAGGCCGCTGGTTCGGCGACATGCAGGAGGAATTGTCGCGTAGAGGTCGTCCAACTTGGCAACCCCTACCACCTTCAACATTTCGGCAACATCTTCCTCGGTATGCGGTAGGTAACGCATCTATTCGAGCCCTTCCAGCATTTCCCGGTACGCCGCGCTCTTCATCAAGGACTTCAACTCTTCCGAATGCTCCGGCTTAACCTCGATGATCCAGCCGGCTCCGTAAGGGTCGGAGTTTATAAGCTCGGGGGATTCCACCAGATCCGCATTTACGGCCATGACTTCCCCACTCAACGGCATGAACACCTCTGACACGGCCTTGGTTGATTCCACGACCCCGAATTGTTCTGCCCTGCGCAATACATCGCCCAAGTTCGGTAACTCGACAAAAGTCAGCGCTCCGAGCTGCTCTTGCGCGTAGTCCGAAATTCCCACCCGGACGACATCACCTTCAGGCTTGGCCCATTCATGGGTTTCAGCATAACGCACATTATCAGGCAGGTTCAATTCTCTGATTTCTTTCAAGGTTCCTACTCCTTTCAGCGCATCATCTCTCGCATGGAACGGTGCGCGGTGCGATCCGGGCGGACGTCATCAGAGACCATGACATTGATCTCGCGGCGGCTGTCCTTTAGGCGTACTTCTTGGCCGACAACCAGCCTCGGCTTGACCTTGACAAAACCGCAGCTCAGCCCCCGGGGTTTGAAGCTTTCAGGTTTGTCAGGACTCGCCATGCTGTATATCCTACCATCATTCCGCGCTATGGCCATATCGCTTACGCATGTCAAAACAACTCCGATCTCATTACCACGGGCATCGAGCACAACGGCAGGATCGTGAATTGAAACTTTCCTGGGATCATATCCTACGAAAGCGTAAGTATGTTCAGCCTCTTCTCTAATTGCAAGGATTCTGTCGCCTATGAATTTCTTGGTGAAGGCTATGCAGTTCTCATTGCAGGGCAAAGCGAAAGTCCAGGGATGATTGATGAAGGGCCACGGGCCGATATCCTGATGCGAAAGGGGAAGGCACGCGCCGGCTCTGAGCGAATCTCTCGCGGCAAGTCCGCAGGGAAGCAGCCCGAGATTCTGACCCGCGTCCAAAATCAATTCCCACACACTCAAGATGTGTTGATGATCAACGAATATTTCAAAACCGAATTCGCCTGTGTACCCGGTTCGCGAGAGCAAAATAGGTGTGCCGTCCGTCAGAAACGTGTTCGCCGCGCACGATTTTGCATCGAAATGTCCTTTGAAGCTGAAGTATGCCATATCTTCCAGGACTTTTTCAGGGTCTTGCAGCACTTTCATCAGGACTTTGGCCGACATGGGGCCCTGGAGATCTATTTTGCCCACGCTGCCTGTTAGATCGGTTATCCGGACGTTCGACTCTTGGGCGTGGGTCTTGAGATGATCAGCGATGGCAGCGCCCATGCTAGCGTTTACCACAGTCATATAATTGTCGAGTCCTATCTGATAGACAATGGCATCATCTATGACCCAACCCTCGTCGTTCAGGTAGGCTCCGTACACGCATCGGCCGGGCCTAAGAGGGTCCTTGTTCTTCCCCACGCAAGCATTCAGGTCTTTGGTGAGGCAGAGCTGGAGCAGCTCGAATGACCCAGCTCCGTCAATGGTGACCACTGACATGTGGCTGGTGTCAAAGATGCCCGCGTTGGTAATGTTTACCTGATGCTCCGCTACTGCGCCCGATGGATACCATAGCGGCATACTCCAACCGGCGAAGGTAACCATATTGGCTCCATGAGCCAGGTGCCAATGGTAAAGGGTGGTCTTGTTGGCTTCTGCGTACGCTTCTTGCATTCAAACCGCTCTTAAACGAATCCATAGGTTTGGCTACCGCCGCCGGGCACATTAACTGACCGGGCAAGCGACTCAATTGCATGTGATTCACCATACCTGAACACAGCCCACAAATCCACGATTGGTGTTTGCAGAAATGGAGGTCCTGATCTTGGAACAGTGAGACCTGCAAGAGGAAATTGCGAAAGCTTGCATCCGCGGGGCGCTTCGTATAATTCATCTTGTAAAAGTATTCTGAGGAGACCGGAACATGAGAAAATATCGTTGCATAGCTCTCTTTCTCGTAATTGCCTGCGGACCCGTTTCGCCGTTTACGGCGGGCCAATCAGGGACTGATAAGTCTGAGTACAAAAGGAGAACACGGGCAAAACATGGCCACTCAAGCGGAAATCAAATGCAAAGTGGTGTTTCACTTGGATTTGGACCAGGAAGAAAGACTGGTTATGGCTTTGGAAAACATTAAGAACCTTTTCAAGGAAGTTCCCCCGCAACAATGTCGGGTGAGTGTGGTGGCCAACGGCAAGGCGGTAAAGCTCTTCCGAAAGGACAAGGTCGGAGAGCGGGCCTCAGACATGGCAGAACTCCACAAATTGGGAGTCAACTTTAAGATGTGCAGAAACGCCTTGGCCAAGAACAAGATTGAGAAGGCTGATTTGTTTGAAGTCTGTGAAATTGTGCCGGCAGGTATTCTGGAACTTATCAACTTGCAGAGAGAGGGTTTCGCTTACATAAAGCCGTGAATCCGGAGGTCGGGGCACCCCATGATAGCAGCAGTAGATGTCTGCTACTCCGAAACCGGCGCTACCGCGAGCGGCGTGCTCTTCACGCACTGGACGTTCCGAGCAGCCTGCACGCGAACTGCGGGAATTCATAGAACAAGTCGAGCCGTACGAGCCTGGGAGTTTTTACAAGCGCGAATTGCCCTGTTTGTTAAAATTGTTGGAGCCGGTGAAGGATCGGGTCGAAACAATCATTGTGGACGGATATGTTTGGCTCGGACCCGAAAACAGGCCGGGTCTGGGAGCGCATCTTTACGAATCACTAGGTAAACAGGTCCCGGTGATTGGAGTTGCCAAGAGCATGTTTAGGGGAGCGACCAATGCTGAGGCGGTCTTGAGGGGTCGGAGCAGACGACCTCTTTATGTGACTGCCGCGGGCATGGATCCGGTTATTGCAGCAAAGAATATCCAGGTAATGCATGGGCCTCATCGAATTCCTACTTTGTTGAAGAGAGTTGACCAACTCTGCCGAAGCGGTTATAGCGATTGCCAAATGTCTTGACCGATTTGTCGGAGGCAATCTCGTCATTCCCACGAACGCGGGAATCCAGATTCTGGACCCCGGATCAAGTCCGGGGTGACTGTGTCCTTCCGTCATATCGGAGAATATGGCCGCTGCTTTGGAAGTATTCGTCAAAGTAGGCAGGGAAGATGTCTTTACAGGACCAAGTCGGCAAGAACAGCTTGAGTCTCAAGACCTTGGGCCTGCTCCACAGGTATCTGGACGACTTTGTTCTGGTCGGAAAAGCCAGGAGGGGAGAGTTCTCTCCAGTTGAACTGGAGACTCTTCTTCGCAAAGCGGCCGTGGATGCGGAAGAAATCCGACAGATCCTGACCGAGTACAAGCGATTTCGGCAGACTTGAGCGGCGCTTGCGAGTTTGCAATAGTTGAGAGTTTTTGAGGGGGGTGCAGGGGGGAACTTTTTGCAAAAAGTTACCCTCTGCATGCCTTCAAATGCTCTTAAGGTTTCGCAACCTTGTTGAAGGCAAGCCCATGAACGCCAAAAACCTGCTCATTACAGGGCCGCCGAGGTGTGGCAAGTCCACCTTGATTGAAGCGGTTGTATCGAAGATTGACCGGCCGCTGACAGGCTTCTTTACCCGAGAGATCAGGGAGAAGGGTCGCAGGACCGGCTTCATGATTGTGACACTGGAGGGTAGGGAAGGCGTATTGGCTCACGAGAAGATCAAGGGCCCGGTGCGAGTGGGAGAATATGGGGTGAATCTTGACGATCTGGACAGGATCGCGGTTCCAGCGATGATCCCGTCAAAACCTGAGCAAATAGTGGTGATCGACGAGATCGGCAAGATGGAATGTCTTTCGTCGCTGTTCAGGGAAACCTTGGTACGAGCGCTCGATTCCCCGCACAGGGTCCTGGGCTCCATTGCTCTCAAGGGGAGCCCGTTCATTCAACGGATCAAGAGCCGCCCCGATCTGAAACTCTTCCACGTCTCCGAACAGAACAGGGGTGCGTTGGGGGCATCGTTGATCGACGTGCTGCTACACATAGGCCTCAGTTCGGATAGCTAGGTTGTTATCTGGCTACAACTCGTCGAAAGCGCGATCGTTCAGGTTCTCCACCGAGAGCTTTCGGGTACCTGCTTCGATCTGCCGGATCATGGAGACCACAGCGTCATTGATGGGAGTCGGAACGCCGTGCTCGCGGCCTCGGTCGCATATATAGCCGTTGAGGTAATCAATCTCGGTGCGGCGTCCTCTCTCCAGCGACTGCAGGCTCGAGGATCTTATTCGGCGGTACTTGAATCCGATGATACGGATCATCAGGTTCCTCTTCAGATTTGACGTGAAACTCGATCCGTCCAGGAAACGGTAATAGTCCAGCTTTCCGCCTCCCGCGGGCTCCACTTTGATCCCCATTGCCGCGGCCACGGCCATGGCTTCTTGCATGAGCGCTGTGAAGATCTTCCTGACCTTGCTCGTGGCGAGCAGCTTTCCCAGGTTCATTCCGGTTATGACGCCAAGTGAGTTGATACAAGAATTGATTATCAGCTTGGAATAAAGCTCGCCCATTATATTGTTCGAAATGCGGGTCGGCACAACTGCACTGAGCATCTCCTGCACCAACGGCAATCGCTGATCGGGGCGATGGTCGATATTTCCGATAACAAATTCCCCGGGTGACGTCACCTCAATCTGGGCAGGGCCGTGCATTGTGGCCCCCCAGCCGACCACACATCCCACCATCCGGTCACGGCCAACCACACCTGCCAAAGCGTCTTCGCATATACCGTTCTGAAGGGACACAACGATTGAATTCGGCGAAAGCACAGGGAGCAGGTCTTTGGCTGCCTCAAGACAGTCGGTCGCTTTCGTGGCCAGCAGCACCACTTCCTTGGGTCCGCTGAGGTCCTTGATATCCTTGACCGCGCGCACGGGGACGTAGTGCTCACCCTTGACGCCGAAGACGTGCAGCCCAGGGGACTGGGCAAGGTCGGCTATTTCCTGGTGCTTGCAGACGATCTCTGTGTTCCATCCTGCCTTGGCCAGAAAGGCCGCGGTCGTGGCTCCAATGGCCCCCGCTCCTACCACAGCGATGTTGACGCTCTTGTCCGGCATGACATGACCTCCGAGGCAAACAGGCACCGGGAACCCCCTTTTTGCAAAAAGGGCGTTCCCGGACCCTCCCCCAAAAACTCATATGACTTGCGCTTACTTCTAAGCTGCCTGTGGTCGTTCCTTGAGTCTCTTCCTAATGATAATCGCAGATCTCAACGTCGCACGCAACAAATGTCCTTGCTTGAAGGAGCGGCTACGAAGTATGCTCGAAGAGCGAGATCGTCCGGTTTGTCAAACCGGGAAACGATCATCTCGAACCTTGACGGTCAGCCGCGATCTCGGCGCCTGGCCTTACAGTTGATAGACGCGAAATGCCCGGCCAAGGGGAGGTGTTGGTATGATAAGAACAACGTTCTGCTTGTTGGCTCTAGGAATCTTTCTGTTGGCCCTCGGATTGCCGCAGGGCCGGTCAGGCGACGAATTGGATAGCTGCATCGAAAGTTGCGCGGATTATATCGACCAGGATAAGGATCCGGTTGGTTACTCGCAGTGCGTGGAAGTCTGTAAGAGACAACATCCGGCCGAAGAGGACTAGGGTCGCGGTTTCCGGTAAAGGCAACCACTCTAGAAGCGTGGTTGGGGAGGGGTCGAGGAGACCCTTCCTACAAGAAGAGTCTCCCTGATTCCTCTTCAATGCCTAGCGTCAGTAGGCCTCCTCGGAGGCCAGATCCTCCTCCGTTACCTTGTGCCTGAACACGTAGTACCCCCAGATCTGATAGATGATCACAATGGGCACAAAGGTTAAGGCAACACCGAGCATGATCTTAAGAGTGAGAGGACTGGAGGCCGAGTTGTAGATCGTCAGGCTATACTTGGCATCCAAACTTGACGGGAAGAGATTGGGATACAATCCGACCACGCCGAACAGTGTGGCTCCCACAATGGTTAAGCTCGATGCAAACCATGCTTTCCACCAGGCTTTTTGTTGAATGAGAAATCGCACAGCCAAAAGCGCCAGCACCGTTATCAGGGGAATGAGCAGCAGCACCGGGTTAGCCAGATAATTATTGTACAGGCTAGTCGCAAACCACGTGGCTGCCAGGAAGACCACTGCAACCACGAGCAGAACCCACCATATCCCAGCCGCCGCGTTTCCGGCTCTCTCTTCAAGAGGAGCTTCAGCCTTGATCGCCAACCACAATGCCCCGTGAACGAGGAAGAGGAGGACAAAGAGGACACCTCCCAATAGCCCGTAGGGATTCAGTAAGGTCAGCAGGTTGCCGTGGAAGTCTCCTTCCGCGTCAATCGGTATGCCCTTGAAGATGTTGGCGAATGCTACGCCCAGCAAAAGTGCCGGAACGAAACTCCCTACGAAATGGCACACGTCCCAGAGCTTTCTCCAGCCCTCATTCTCGACCTTGCTCCTGAATTCCAGAGCAACCGCTCGCAAGATCAAGGCAAAGAGCAGCAGCAAGAGCGGCGTGTACAAAGCGCTGAACATGACCGCGTAAGTTGTGGGAAAGGCGGCAAAGGTGACACCACCAGCGGTAATCAGCCACACTTCGTTTCCATCCCAAAACGGCCCCATGGAGTTGTAAACCACTCGCTTGTCGGCATCAGTGCGGGCCAGGAACGGTGCCAGGGTTCCGAGCCCGAGGTCAAAGCCGTCAAGCATGAAATAAACCGCCCAAAGGATACCCCATAACAAAAACCATATGGTTTCTAACATAGTAATTCCCCCCTCCTACTTGGTTGTGCCGGTGATCGGTTCAGGCGCCTTGCGAGCGTACTTACCGATCAGATAGAAGCAGGCTATTCCCAGCAGAGTATAAACGACTATAAAGGCCGCCAGAGAGATTCCCACCTGCGATTGGGCGAGCTTGGAAGCGGCATCTGTGGTTTTCATCACCCCGTACACTATCCACGGTTGCCGACCGATCTCGGTGACCGTCCAACCGAGTTCGAGAGCCAAATAGGGGAGTGGAATGCAAAACAGCAGAAACCGGAGAAGCCCGGGGCTATCTTCCGGATTCTTTCGTTTAAGCCATGCAATGATACTGACCACAGCGAAGAAGATTCCCAGGCCCACCATTATCCTGAACGACCAGAAGGTGGCGGCAACGGGAGGTCGCTGCTCTTTGGGCCATTCCTTGAGCCCTTTGTACACTGCGTCCGCGTCGCCATGAGCGACCCAGCTCAAAAGTTTGGGTATCCCGATTAACTGCACCGAGTTCCGCTCGTTTGCCTCGTCCGGAATCACGAACAGATACATCGGAGCACCCGGAGTGGATTCCCAGACCGCCTCCGAAGCCGCGGCCTTGCTGGGCTGAGCTTTTACCATCTCCTTGCCGTGGAAATCACCGATCACGAGTTCGGCAATGGCAAAGATCACCGCAAGAGTAACCGCCATTCTGAAGGATCGTTTGAAGAACGGAATGTTCTGACGTCGAAGCAAGTGGTAGGCGCTAACACCCATGACGAAAAATCCGGCAAGAATGTACGCCGCGCTGATAACGTGCAGAAACATCCAAATCGCGTACGACTGTGTAATAACCGCCCAGAAATCAGCAAGCTCAGCGCGGCCGTTTCTGATCACGTACCCGACCGGGTGTTGCATCCAGGAGTTTGCCACCAGGATCCAATATGCAGAAAAATTCGAAGCTGCGAAAACTAACCAGATGCAAGCCGCATGGACTTTCGGGGAGAGCTTGTTCCAGCCGAATATCCACAGGCCGATGAATGTGGATTCAAGGAAGAAGGCGACTGTGGCCTCTATTGCGAGAAGGGAACCGAAAATGTCCCCCACGTATTTGGAATAGCGAGACCAGTTAGTACCGAACTGGAATTCCAGCGTTATGCCGGTGACCACTCCCAGGGCAAAATTGATGATGAGCAATTTGCCCCAGTATTTGGTCATTCTCTTGTATTCTTCATCTCCGGTTCTGACGTATTGGGTCTCCATTATCGCCACTAGAAGGGAGAGGCCCAACGTCAGCGGCACGAAAAGAAAATGGAAATAGGTCGCCACCGCAAACTGCAACCGGGAAAGCATGACAGCGTCCATAACAATTTACCCCCTTGGTGTCACAGCACCATTAGTCGATCTTCTTAAATAAAGGTCCCTTGACATTACAGACCGGACAAACCCCGGGAGGATGGCCTTCCGAAGTGTATCCGCAGGTGGGACACACATAATAGGGATAATTCTCCTGCGACGAACCCAGGCTCTCCAAAAGCTTGCTGTAAAGCTGCGCGTGCACTTTTTCAACTTCATTGGCGTAATTGAAGGTTCTCTCCGCCGTTTTGTTTCCTTCTACCTTGGCTGCTTCGATCATTTCGGGATACATCTGTTTGAATTCGAATGTCTCACCGGCAATGGCAGCCTGGAGATTTTGGGTTGTGTCGCCGATTCCTTTGAGTGCCCTTAGGTGATTGTGCGCGTGGATGGTTTCTGCTTCTGCTGCCGCTCGAAATAGTCGAGCAGCCTGGGGATACCCTTCTTTGTCCGCTTTTTCCGCAAACGCGAGATACTTGCGATTAGCCTGTGATTCCCCCGCAAACGCTTGTGCCAAGAATTCTTCTGTTTTTGCCATGACTCCCTGTTCCTCCTTCTGTTGTTTGGTAATAATGTTTTGATGGAGGCGGTATCCGCCGCATCATCTTCTGCTCCGCAGTAATACGGATTCGCATTGAAAGCGGTAGGATCGGGGAGACTTCTTTGCAAAGATGGATCCCCCAAGCCCTACCTGGAAACTCTAACACTCGCCGGAATCCTCATTTCTCCCACGAGGAAATGAGGATTCCGGCAGATGCTAGAAGTTCTTGGAGAGGGGTTCGGGGAGCCCCACGTTTCGCGGGGTTACAAGAAGGTCCTCCCCGATTTCAATTGCTCCCGTTACAATCAGGGCAAATTCCTGTGAACTCCATCCAGTGGGATTCCACTTTATAGCCGCAGAATCTTTGAACTGTCTCTTCGATCATTGGGATGGGTTCCATATGGACGTCGTCCACGCGGCCGCATTTGTGGCAGCGGATGTGGTAATGATTTTCCGGGGTTCCGTCAAAACGTCTCTGAGCACCTGCCAGGTCCATTTTAAGGACCATCCCCTCCGCGCTCAGGATTTCAAGATTACGGTACACAGTGGCAATACTGATCTTGGGAAGTCGTTTGCGAACCAAGTGATGGAGGTCCTCAGCCGTGGGGTGGGAGGTGACCTTCTTGAGTTCCTCCAGGATCACCCTACGCTGTCTGGTCATTCTGCGTGGCGGATTCGAGTTCATACGTTGTTGCCGGGTTCCTTATCGCTATTGAGATGCAATAGTAATAAGCTACCCGACGCAAGTACACGTGTCAAGATTTTTTTTGAAATCAACATGAGCAGTCAGATAACGTGGTAAGATGGGAACGATTACGGGTCAAATGTTACAGATCAGCGCTCATCCAAAATTCTGCGAACCTGATGGAGCAATTCTTCGATCTTGAAGGGCTTGCTGACGAAAGCCTTGGCTCCCAACTCAGCCGATTCGTCTACGGACGTATCAGAGGAAAAACCGCTAGCTACCACGACCTTGAGTTCCGGCTCAATTGTAAGAAGCTCTCTTAAACATTCCTTGCCGCCCATTTCAGGCATGAGAAGATCAAGTATCACCAGGTCAATCACCCCTTGCGCCTTCCTATAGATTTCCAGCGCCTCTCTCCCATTGGAGGCAGTTATGACCTTGTATCCAGCTTTCGTTAGAATGCGCTTACCCAAATCTCGCACAAAATCTTCATCATCGACCAGCAGAAGGGTCTCGCCACGGCCATCCGACAACGGTTTGACAACCGAATCTCTGGGGGTTGTCACTCGGTCCACTGCGGGAAAGTAAATCCTGAATGTGGAGCCGTTGTCAGGCTCACTCTCACAGATTATGTGGCCGCCGTGCTGTTCCACAATGCCGTGAACCACCGCGAGCCCTAACCCTGTTCCCTTTGCTGAATTCCGGTCTTTCGTGGTGAAAAATGGTTCAAAAATTCGTGCGCGGGTAAGCTCATCCATTCCGTGGCCCGTGTCCGAGATGCTCAGCATCACGTATTTCCCGGGTATTACACCCATATGCGTGCTGCGATAATGTTCGTCCAGGGTGACATTCTTAGTTTCAATGATCAGCTTGCCGCCGTCGGGCATGGCGTCTCTCGCATTAATGGCAAGATTCATCAGAACCTGATCAATTTGTATCGGGTCGGCCTTGATGAGTGCAAGCTTATCTTCAAGATTCAACCGTATATCGATCATCTTGGGAAGCGTCCGCTCCAGGATTTTTCGAGTGCGTTCGATTTCAGCGTTTAGCTCTAGTGGGCCAGACTCGATGTCCGCCTTTCTGCTGAACGTGAGCAGCCGCCGGACAAGATCAGCCCCATTCGTTGCCGTCTGAACTATTTTTGCTAGATCCGCCGAACGTGGGTCTTGTGCGTCCGTTTCCGACTGAATCAACTCCGAGTACCCCAAGATTATGGTCAGCATGTTGTTGAAGTCATGAGCTATCCCGCCTGCGAGGGTTCCGATGGCTTCCATCTTCTGTGCTTGCAGGAGTTGCTCCCTCAGACTCTTCCTTTCTTGCTCTGCCCGTTTCCTTTCGGTGATGTCCACCGTCATCCCGAATGTGGCCACGCAAACTCCCTTTTCGTCGAAAATCGGGGATACGGAGAGATCCTCCCAGACAATTTCACCATCCTTTCGGATATAACGCTTCTCGATTCTGTAAGAGTCTATTTCACCGCGAACCAGGGCGCCGAATTTATTCCTGGAGATTTCCACATCGTCGGGATGGGTGATGTCAGAAACTGAAGCTGACTCGAATTCTTGTGGCGCATAACCCAGCGTCTTTAACGCAGCGGAATTTGCCTGGACAAACTTGCCGTATCTGTCCGTGACAAAAATTCCTACGGCAGCATTACTAAAGATAGCCCGGTATCGCTCTTCACTCTCTCGCAGGGCTCGCTCCATACTTTTGCGGTCAGTGATGTCCACCACGACCCCTATCAAACCAGCTAAGGCGCCGTCAGCATCAAAAATGGGAGCCTTATGAAAAACCAATGAATGCTCGGTGCCGTCGGGGCGTGCCAGGGTACATTCAAATACTTGGACATGAGGCCCGTCGAATAATTCCTGATCTTTTTCGCGCCACAAATCGGCCAAGTCTTTGGGGGCTACCTCATAGACAGACCTTCCCACCACGTCTTCCTTTGGCAACCCCATTAGGGCCGCAAAGGCTTCATTACAGCCCATATATTGGCCGTTGACATCCTTATAGAAAACCGGATTGGGAATGGAATCGATCAAGGTTTGACGGAAATCCAGCAGCGCTCTCAAGGAGTCTTCGGCCTGCTTCCGCTTCGTGATGTCAATTACATTGGCAAGAGTTGCCGGGCTCCCGTTGTGCTCTATCACCGTGGCCCACACTTCCCTCCATGTGACTGTTCCGTCCTTTTTCAGCGATCTCAATTGATACTGACTGGGAACCTTCTTGCCCGCAAGCCTGCCGAGCCATCTTTGCTCAACCATTTCGCGATCCTGCGGAGCCACAACTTCCGCCAACGGTTTGCCGATCAGTTCGTCTGTTGAGTAACCAAGGTCTTTGGCGTACCGCTCGTTCACATACACATGCACCCCGTCTTGGTGTACGCAAATACCTGTGAGTGAATTCTCGGCCAGAGCCCGATACCTCTGTTCACTCTCTCGCAGGGCTCGTTCGACTCGCTTCCTTTCTGATATGTCGGTAATGACTGCGAGACTACCCGTATTCAAATCTGAGAGCCCAAAAGCTTTCATCCTGATGTGGCCGTCAATAAGGGAACCGTCTTTTCGCCTGAACGTTGCGTCAGCGGAGGTAACTCGTCCAGTTTGCAAGCTTTCATAAAGGATTTGTCCAACACGCTCATACTCTGCGTCGGACGGATAGATCATTTTGGCGCTCTGCCCCACAACTTCATGTTCATTTTCAAAGCCAAACATTTCCAGCCACGCTTCATTGGCCCACTTCATGACCCTGTCTTCAGCCAAGCCTATGCCGACTGGAGAGGCGGATAAGACATTTTTTAGCATTGCCTCGCTGCCCCGTAAGGCATCCTCTGCTTTCTCACGGTCGATAATTTCCTGCTTCAGGTGCTCGTTAGCCGCGGATAGCTTAGCGGTGCGGTCTTGAACCTTCTGCTCAAGGTCATCGCGGGCTTTCAACAGGTCGATCTTCTGGCGCTTATGGGTGATTTCAACCGCAGCGAGATTCCCAATAAGAAACAGAGTATCCAGGTCTGATTTGGAAAAAGAGGTCTTGGCTCGGTTAAATCCGTAAAGGACCCCTAAGTTCGTCCGGCCAATTTGGATCGGCACTGCTATGCCTGATATTAGCCCCTCGGCACGGACTACATCGTGTACGGGTGATTCTACCTCGTGGAAATAGTCGCTGATCACAACACCCTTTTGTGTCGCGGCAACTTTTCCTCCGAGGCCGGATCCGAATGGCAGTCTCATTTTCTTGAATGCCTCGGTCGTGATGCCCGACAGAGTGTGCATGTAAACATCTCCTGCCTGCTCGTCACGAAGGGCAATGTACGATGCGTCGAAACCAAGCAATTTCCTGCTCTGCTCCACGACCATCGAGAGGTTTTCATTGAGGTTATTGTCGGCTGTCATGGCTACTGCCAAGTCATAAAGCGCCCGAAACTTGTTTACCTCCTTCTCCAACTCTGCTTCGGTCCTTATCCGCTGTGTAATGTCCAGTAGAGTACCCATGATAGCTGGGGCGCCTTCGTGATCCACGCAGGAGCCGTGAACATCTACACGTATGACCTCTCCATCCTTCCTTATTCCACGGAATTGGTAACCTATGGCCTCCGTCTTTCCGCAAATTCGCAGTCCTGATATTTTCCTCAACCATAGGCCAGTCTTCGTCCAAGACGAGGGCCTTGGCGGGAACCTTGTCTACCAGTTCGTCAACGGTGTATCCGAAGATTCCCGCCATCTTGGAGTTAGCGTACTTGAAAAGGCCATCTTGTATTATGCAAACACCAGCGACCGAATACTCAGCAAGGCATCTAAACTTAGACTCGGATTGCTTGTACGCCTCCAGAACCCCTTCATGTCGGCTTTTCCACGTTTCCAATTCCGCGACCTGTTGACGCAGGTTTCGGATTTCAGCCGTGAGTTGCTCGATCGTCTTAGACTCGGCCGTCATACTTAGGTACTCCCGAAATGACTATTGATGTCGCGGTTGCCTGTCTTCATTATGTCATAACTTGCTGAAAATTTGCACCTTGCGTCCTCGCCCGGGAACGGCAGAATGTCACAAGAGAGAGTCAAATCGCCAGCAAAGCCGTCCGATACATGTCGCCTCTCCCTTGGGAGATGGCGCATCGAACTGCCGGCCGGAACGAACCGCGCAGGCTTTTCCGGCACAGCCTCCTTGAATCAGCACCTCTTGAATGCCAACCACCGAACCAGGCGGCCGAACGGGGATTGGTATCGCTTTCACACGCCAGCGGCCTGTGCGTGGAACAATCCACAGGTTCTGTGGATAACTCGCGGGCAAGCCTGTGGATAACTTATGCACCGGGTCACAATGTCTTGGATTTCCCTAAAGTGCGCCAATGCTGACCAGCTAGTAAGTAGCTGTTATTTCATTAGTTCACTTAAGGCCCTAATCTCACTTGAATCGTTTCCTAACGTTCGCCAGGACTGCCTTAATTTATAAACAGCTGTTGATAGGATGGTTTTCCATATGCCGTGATAAGTGAGTGATTCCGACCACCGAGGAAGCAATCCGCGGGACAGGTTCGAGAGGTAGACGGATTTTGTTTTAAGGTGGCTTGCGGAGCTGAGCTGCTCGCGGATCATGTACTACCTGTTAAATTACAGGCATATGACCTTTTCTTTCTCAAAAAATGTGAATCTTCACGCCGCGATCCGTATCTACACCCGAACGCGGGTCTTGTTGCGCTGCCGCACAGAGGTCCGCTTCGAAGTGGATGCGATTAGGGTCGAAAGAGGTGGGGTCCGATGGGCCTGCTTCCCCCAAAAAAAGAAGCCCGCGGCAAAACCGGCGGGCGCGCACCCATTGATTGCTGGCTGACATCAACGAGGCTAATAAGAAACGACGATAGCATACCAGAAACACAAGGAAAACGCAACGAAAACGTGCCATGGAGCACGCGGCACCGCATGGTGCGCCGAACTAAGCTTTGTCGGATTCTAAGTCAGGAGCAGCATTCACGCGCTCCTCGCCCTTTCCCTGTCAGTCCGTTCCCTGCGCCTGAATGCCCTTTCTATTTGCCAACACTTGAATTTGTAGTAAGCCGGCTCCCCAAGAATGAGGGCACCAGCAAACGATAAAATTAGCCCCAGCAACGCAAGAGAAGCAAAATCCATATCTTGCATCTTTCCCGCCCCCTGCACTGTCAATTATTGAACATATGATTAACTAAAGTACAGCTGATAGTCAAACATTGATTTCGGGAAATTTGTCCTGCGACTTCGACAGATCAATCACGATCCCCTTGGCCGCTCTAAGCGCGTGGGAACTAATGCCCCGAGCCCGACTTCCCGGACGCTCTGTCGTGCGGGTCCACGGGTTGAAGCGTACATTCGGCCGTCGTTTGCGGCCCGCAGTGGGCTTAGAATCGGTTCTCAGGGCAACTACAGATTGGGCCATGTCTCATTCTAGCCGTTTATCCAATATTTGGAACGGCACCTGGTCTCGGATTACGTTACCAAGTAATTCCCAGGGGATATATTTGTAGGACGTCAAGCGGTTCTACCGGCAGAGATGGTTCCGTAGGCCGACCAGGCTAAGCCCGAAGACATTTCTCCATTCTCGGGAGAGAAAACGTAGTACTACGCCTGTGACTTGACACGTGGTACATATTCCGGGGGCAGGTCCGGGTGCCCGGAACTCACAGAACTACTGACGTATAAGGGGAAAACATGATTCGCAAACTGCTCGTATTTAACGACTTCAACTGACCGTTCTGCTATATCGGAGAAGCTATTCTCGACCAGATCCGGCCCGAGTTCGATTTCGCGGAAGACTGGATGTCGTTCGAGATCCATCCCGATATCCGCGCCGGCGGCGTGGAAACGATTCCCTATCTCGAGAGCCTGGGGTACAGCAATGTCCCGCTCCTCTACGATGGGATCCGGCAGCGCGCCCGGGAGGTCGGCATCACCATCGGTCCGGTGCCGCGCAAATACAACACGCACTTGAGCCTGCTGCTGACCGAATATGCCAAAGAGCAAGACAAAGTGCGCGAGTACAACGAGGCGGTCTTCAGGGCATTTTGGACTGACGGCCGCGACATCTCCGACCCCGCGGTGCTCGAACAGATAATGAGCGTGATCGGACTCGACTTCAACGCCGCCGTCGTAGGAGTAAAGAGTGGTGAATATGAGCGCTGCTTCGAGGACGCAAAAGCGCTGTCCCGCAAATTAGGGATTACCGCGGTGCCGGCATTCATCATTGACGACAAGTACCTTATTTCTGGCGCCCAGCCGGTGGCGGTTTTTCGTCAGGTATTGCGGGAGACCTCGTCACCACGTCACGGTTCCGGGCCAGCCCCCTCAACTGATTCCTGACAGATTTTTTTCTTGACAAAAAAATGGCTCCTTGCTATCAATCAAAAAAACAAACCGGCTGGCCGGTTTGTGACCGCAAGACGCCTTCAAGGTCGGTTCCGATGGAAAAGAGCCTGAAAAACAATAACACTAAAGAATTAGACAAAAAGTGTGCCATTGGAAGGGCGGCCGCAAAGCTATTTGATGAGAAGGGGTATTTGGAAACAAGCTTGAAGGAAATTTCCGCTGCTGCCAAATTAAGCAAGGGAGGTATTTACCACTATTTCTCCAGTAAACATGAAATCCTTTACTTTGTTTTAGATAACTATATGGACCTCCTTTTAGGAGGGCTAGAGGACGAACTGAAAGAGATTTCGGATAATTCGTCAAAGATCAAGTTCATCATCTTCCGGCATTTAAACCTTTATAATACAAAAATACCCGAGGCCAAGGCACTGCTAATTGATTCGCGTAACCTGCCCTCAAAATATTTCAAGACCGTTGCTGCAAAAGAAAAAAAATATGCAAAAATGTTGACTGATGTCCTTTCAGATTTCTTCAACGGCAGTATTCCGCCGGGATAAATTAAACGCCATAACCTTCTCTTTGTTCGGGATGTGCAATTCAATCATGTATTGGTACGATTCCGAAGGACCCATCACCCTCCAAGAACTATCTCAGATTTGTTACGACATTTTCATGAAGGGAGTAAGCGGCTACAAGCAGGTGTCATCTGACGCTCGGAGTAGTCTCGGATGAGGGGCTTGTAATTTTCTCAACCGACATATCTCTCTATATGAAGAGGTGGCAAACGATATCCTCTCCAAACTCAATCGAATAGTGAAAGAAGGCGCGCGTGAGGTTGCATTCTGCGGCTGGATGCCTTCTACCTAAGCCGCTCTTCTTTCTGTGATATCCGAATCAACTGCGTTAACTGTGAACCATGTGGAGCCAGGTGGCGACTCGTCTCGCTGCGTTAGGATTATCTCTCGGTCTCTGGAGAGAGTTCCAGACCGAGTGTATAGCTCCGAGTCTGCTGGAGCCACTGCCAGAGCCCTTTGAGGACAAGGCTGGAAGTAACAGGACTTTTGCATTGCCACATTGGTTGAGACCGGACAAGGCAAATCACATTTGACTTTGAAATCTGAGAGCCAATTAGGCCATTATATCAGCATGATGGCCGCATGGCAAGGGCACGAAGTGTTGCTTGATTATCACACCCGATGCTGCGCTAATGAATGCCAGCCTCTTTTCAGGTAATGCGACGGCGCTCCTGCCGGTCACGTTTCAAACCGGCTAATGCGCTGTCCAGGCGGATGGTTAACTCTCATTTCTAGGAGATCCAGTTATGGTCAACAAAGAAGTACTCTTAGACCTTCTCTATTTGATGTTGAAGGTTAGACGTGTTGAGGAATGTCTCTTAGACGTATTTGCCAAGGGGAAAATACCGGGATTCATTCATGTAGGGATTGGGCAAGAGGCGGTGGCGGCCGGGGTGTGTTCGTGCTTGAAAGCGGATGACTCGATTTTTACCACCCACAGAGGACATGGGCAGGCATTGGCCAAAAGGATTGAGTTGAACCGTTTCATGGCAGAAATTTACGGTCGGAAAGACGGATTCTGTAAGGGAAAAGCCGGTTCAATGCATGTCGCTTCCAAGGAAGCTGGTGTTGCTGGTTCGAATGGGATCGTAGGTGCAGGCCTTCCGATTTCTCTGGGAACCGCATTTGCTTCATCATACAGGGGAGAGAAGAAAGTCACGGTCTGTTTTTTTGGGGATGGAGCCACAAATCAAGGCACTTTTCACGAATCTCTAAACCTGGCGGCATTGTGGAATCTTCCGATTATCTTTTGTTGTGAAAACAATGGATGGGCCCAGTTCACCCCTCAAAAGGTCTACATGAAGTTGGAAAACATCAGCAAGAGAGCAGAATCTTACGGGATGCAGGGGGTAACCGTGGACGGGGATGATGTTTTGAAAGTCCGCGAAGTTGCACAGAAGGCAGTAAAAAAAGCTCGGAAGGGCGAAGGCCCCACACTACTGGAATGCAAAACCCATCGCTGGTTCGGTCATTACGCCGGCGACCCTCAGAAATACCGGGATCCGAGTGAAGTTCAGGAAGCAAGAGAGTTTGATCCCATCATCAAGTTCGAAAAGTTTTTGTTTAAATCCAAACACATCGACCAAGAGTACCTTGATGCGTTGGAGGCCAAGATTAAAACAGAGATCGAAGAAGCCCTTGCTTTTGCGGAGAGTAGCCCAATTGCCGGCCCTGAGGAGCTATTCACTGACGTCTATGCATAATTGCCAAACTGGAGAAGCGTGACATGAGAGAGACACGATATATCAGAGCAATCTCAGAAGCCTTGAATGAAGAAATGGCCAGAGATGAGAATGTTTTCATAATCGGTGAGGATGTGGGAGGTCCCGGCGGTGCTTTCAGCGCCACCAAGGGGCTATTGGAAACATACGGTGATAGGCGGGTCAGGGATACGCCGATCAGCGAATCGGCCATTGTAGGACTTGCCATCGGTGCTGCTGCTGCCGGCCTTAGACCAGTTGCTGAGATTATGTTTGCGGACTTCTTGACAGTTTGCATGGATCAGATTGTCAACCAAATGGCCAAGATCCGCTACATGTTCGGAGGCATGTACAAGCTGCCGATGGTCGTCCGAGCCCCAGGCGGAGGCGGCCTCAATGCAGGTCCCCAGCATTCCCAGTGCCTGGAGTCTTGGTTTGCCCACATCCCGGGATTGAAGGTTGTTATGCCGGCGACCCCATACGATGTGAAGGGATTGCTCAAGTCCGCAATTCGAGATGACAATCCTGTCATCTTCCTGGAGAACAAAGCCCTTTACGGTTCGAAAGGAGAGATACCCGATGACGAGTATCTTGTTCCAATAGGCAAAGCGGATGTGAAGAGGACAGGCAAAGATGTGACTGTCGTCACAGCGTCCCGAATGGTACATGAAGCGTTAGACGCGGCCAAGTCTCTATCCGACGAAGGAATCGATGTGGAAGTCATCGATTTGAGAACAATTAGCCCTTTAGATAAAGAAACCATCTTCAACTCGGTCGAAAAAACCTCAAGATTGGTGGTCGCTCATGAGGCAGTGAAGGCATTCGGTTTTGGAGCCGAAGTCTCAGCCCTGGTTAGCGAGGAAATGCTCGATTATTTAGATGCACCGGTTTTGAGAGTGGGCGCCCCGTTTGTTCCGGTTCCATTTAACCTGGAGAAATATTACCTACCAAATGCCGAAGATGTGGTTAAGGCCGTGAAAAGAGTGGTCGCCTATTGAGGCCGTTCACTTGATGGCTCTCTTACAGAATCTAGATCAGAGGCAATTTTACTCATCTCCCAAAGAAACGAAGAAATCCGCCGCTATCCATAAAAAGTAGCCGTTCACCGAAACATTTGCAGGCTCGAAGGAAGGAAATCATGGCAATTCAAGTACTGATGCCCAAGATCGGCCTGACCATGACAGAAGGCAAAATCGTGGAGTGGAAGAAAAGAGAAGGTGACTGGGTTGAAAAGGGCGAAACTCTTTTTGTGTTTGAGACGGAGAAAGTGACCTTCGATGTGGAAGCATCGGAATCAGGACTTCTCGCCAGGATCCTTGCCCAGGAAGATGAGGTCGTTCCGGTCGGATCAGTGGTTGGGCTGCTTGCCAAGGAAAAAGGAGAGCAAGTTGAATTCGCTGCCGAGAAACGTGAGGCAGTCCCTGAAGATACTGAGAAACGAGCCGCGGAGGTCAGAGTAGACAGGAGAGATAGAATTAGGGCGACTCCAATGGCCAAGAAGATTGCAAAAGAGCGTGGTCTGGACTTAAGAAGCGTCTCTGGTTCCGGCATAGGAGGGAGAATCAGGATGAGGGATGTAGAATCGGCTCCTGTAACCTCATCTGCTGGGCAAGGTATGCCTCAGACGGCGGGAGGGAAATTGGTAAAATTGTCCGGGATGAGAACGATCATTGCGCAAAAGATGCTCGCAAGCAAGATAGAGACGGCTCAGACATACATGACCATTTCAGTCGATGCAACAAATATATTGGAGGCAAAGGAGAAGCTAACGCCAGCAGTAGATAAGGTGGCCGGCGTTCATCTTACCATTACCGATATCCTCATGAAGATCACCGCCTGCGCGATTTCCCGTCACCCCATAATGAATACGAGATGGGCGCCGGACGGGATAATCTGGTTTGATGACATTCACATGGGAATGGCCATGGCTCTCGAGGAGGGTCTCATAGTCCCTGTGATCTGGGACATAGCAAGGAAGTCTCTTTCCGAGACGGCCAGCGCCAGAGTTGGAGTCGTTCAAAAGGGAAGGGCGGGGATGCTGACACCTGACGAAATGAAAGGAAGCACCTTTACTCTTTCCTCATTGGGTATGTTTGGCATCGAGGAGTTTACAGCCAATATAAATCAACCTGAAAGTGCGATTCTTGCCGTCGGCGCAATTGTGGACAAACCTGTGGTCATCAACAAAGAGGTGATGATTCGTCCTATGATGAAATTGACACTCAGCTATGACCATCGAGTGATTGATGGTGCGAAAGCTGCTGAGTTCATGAAGACTTTGAGAGAATTGATGGAAGACCCAATTCTTATTCTTGCATGAAGGCTGCATCATGAGAAGTGAGCGAGTGATAGTGGTTGGCGGAGGTGTTGGCGGGTATCCCGCGGCCCTTCGGGCGGCCAGGCTGGGGGCGGATGTCACCCTGATCGAAAAGGACAAAATGGGAGGGGTGTGCCTCAATAAGGGATGCATTCCTACCAAAGTGTTCCTTCACTCGGCATCGCTATATGAAGAAGTTAAGAGGGCTTCGCTCTTTGGTCTAACCGCGGAGAAGCTGAAAATTGATTACAATGGGTTGTTGGCTCGGAAAAACACAATCGTCAATCGGCTGACGGCAGGGGTAACAAGCCTTTTAAAGAACAAAAAGGTCAAGGTTTTAAAGGGAACAGCCGCTTTCACGGACTCAAACACAATGAAAATCGTGGAGACCGGAGAAGTCGTTGCCGGAGATAAATTCATTCTGGCCACGGGCTCTATTCCTGCTCAACTTTCGTTCCCAGGGAGCGCAGACATTCCCCTTCTTACAAGCGATGATCTTCTCAACATGGAGTCTCTTCCCAGCAGTCTTCTAATTATCGGTGGGGGCTACATCGGGGTCGAGCTTGGCCAATTTTACAGCAGAATGGGAGTTAAGGTTTCCATTGTGGAAATGACGGATCGGATTATCCCCACAGAGGATGAAGAGATTAGCCGGGCATTGGCAAGAGTCCCTATCAAAAGAAGGGATTGGTATCTTAACCCAAACTACAGTTGAGAAGATCGAGAAAGTCGGGAAGGATAAGAAGATAATCCTCTCCGCTCCGGGCGGCAAAAAAGAAATTGTAACGTCGGAAGTCGCCCAATCGGTTGGCAGGAGACCGCACTATGCGGGGATGAATATCGAGAAGATCGGACTAGAGACGCAGATGGGGAGGATTGAGGCAAATGATAAAATGCAGACTAACATCCCCCATATCTATGCGGCCGGAGATGTGACGGGTGGAATCCTGCTGGCGCACGTGGCTATGGCTGAAGGCGATTGTGCAGCCCGCAATGCACTGGGATATCTTTCGTCTCTTTCTTATCGGGCTGTTCCACGCTGTATTTACACATCGCCCGAGGTTGCATGTGTCGGCCTGACCGAGAAACATGCAATCAAAGAGAGAGGAGAGGTGCAAGTGAGCCGTTTTCCATTTCATGCCATCGGAAAGGCATCCCTGATGGAACAAGCGGAAGGCATGATTAAGATAGTTGCCGACAAAAAATATGGAGAGGTTTTAGGAGTTCACATTATCGGGCCTCATGCTACAGAACTCATTGCGGAAGCGGTGCTTGCCATGGAATTGGAAGCTACGGTGGAGGAATTGGCCCACACAATTCATCCTCATCCTACTCTCTCCGAAGGGATCGGAGAAGCGGCCATGTTGCTAAGCGGCGGAGCCTTGCACCTTCCTTAGCCTGAAGACGGCTGTAGGTCTCAACAACGGACTAAAAATACGAGGGAAAGCTATGGCGACGAAGGAGAATGGTAATGCCCCAATTCTCAGGTGCGAAGATATTAAGCTGAGCTTCGGCGGAGTTAAGGCTCTTACGGATGTCATTTTCGATGTGAATGAAGGAGAAATAGTTAGCATTATAGGACCCAATGGGGCAGGTAAGACTTGCATCATCAATACCATCACAGGCTTTTACCGGCCTTCACAGGGAAAGATACATTTTAAGGGACGAGAAATCACCGGCCTTCCGCCCCATAAAGTTTGCGCCCTTGGGATTGCGAGGACCTTTCAGAATATAGAGTTATTCACCGGTCTGACTGTTTTGGATAATTTACTCGCAGCAAGGCACATATACCTTAGGAGTAATCTATTATCAAGTTGCCTATATTTTGGGTTTGCTCAACGAGAGGAAATTAAAGAAAGAAAGCTGGTCGAGGATATTATTGATTTTCTTGAAATGGAAACGATAAGGAAGCAAGAGGTGGGGATTCTTCCGTATGGACAACGCAAACGAGTCGAGCTGGGAAGGGCGCTCGCCCTGGAGCCTGACGTAATCCTTCTGGATGAGCCGACAGCAGGGATGAACCTGGAAGAAAAGGAAGATATGGTGAGGTTCGTCCTGGACATAAACGAAGAGAAAGGAACCACCATTCTTCTGGTTGAGCACGATATGGATATAGTTATGGACATCTCTGACAGGATTATCGTCTTCGATTTTGGAGTCAAGATTGCCGAAGGGCTTCCTGACGAGATCAAAAGGAATGACAGAGTCATTAAAGCATATCTAGGAGAGCACTGAGTGGGTTCAAAAGGAGGCGTTACATTGTCAGAAGAGGATACTTATCCCAAGTTTCTAATACGCAACCGACAAGCTCTGGGGAGATAGGGTGGCCCTGCGAAGAAAAGATATGGGCATTTGGCAAAACTATACCTGGAATGACTCCTATGAGAAAGTAAAGCAACTGTGCTTGGGTTTAGTAGAATTGGGCTTGAAGCCGGGAGACAAGGTATCGATCATAGGGGATGATGAGCCCGAGGGTTTTTGGGCCGAATCCGCCATACAGGCCGCAGGAGGGGTGGTCGTGGCGATGTGGAGCGATTCAATCCCGTCTGAAGCTGCATATATCATCAAACATTCTGACTCCAAGTTCGTAATAGCTGAAGACCAGGAGCAAGTTGATAAGATCCTGGAAATTAAAGACGACATTCCTGACGTGCAAAAGCTAATATATTGGGATCGGAAAGGCATGAGAAAGTATAAGGATCCCCTCCTCCTAAGTTATGATGATCTGAACGAGATGGGAACCACGCGTGCAAATGCTCACCCTGACTTTTTCGAAGAATTGATTGCCAAGGGCAAGGGCACGGATGTTGCCCAAATATCCTATACGTCGGGAACCACCAGTTTGCCCAAAGGCGCCATGATAGCACACAATGCAATAATAGAGTCATCAAGACGAATGCAAGAGTTTGCCCCTCTTAAGCAAGGCGAAGATGTCATTACCACCTTAGCGTCTGCTTCTGTGTTTCATTCATGGTTTGCCGGCTACAATTACATCTGCGGAGTCATAATAAACTTTCCTGAAGAACCGGAGACCCTGATGCATGATTACAGGGAAATATCTCCTCGGTTTATACTGTTTACGCCACGTCAGTGGGAGAGCCTTTCCTCAATGACTCAAATACGGGTAAACGACGCAGGATTCCTGAAAAAGTTTTGTTACAACTTGTTCCTGCCCGTAGGTTACAAAGTGGCTGATTTCCGTTCCTCCAAGAAGAAAATAAGTCTCACCTCGAAGCTACTTCATAAGCTGGGAGACATACTGGTCTTCGCTCCACTCAGGGACAAACTTGGGTTCGCAAAAACAAAATATCCTGTGACAGGAAGTGCCTTTCTGAGCCCGGATTTTTTCAGATTCTTTCAGGCATTAGGTATTAATCTTGCCCAAGTTTACGGTAGCACGGAAGCAGGTGTAGTCAGCATGCACCCCCAGGATGATGTTGATAATGACAGTGTGGGCAGAATATGCAACGGAGTGGACATAAGAGTATCCGATGAGCAAGAAATCCTTGTCAGTGGAAACAGTATCTTCTCAGGTTATTACAAGAGCCCCGAAAAAACGGATCAGGCCATCAGAGATGGCTGGTTCCATACAGGGGACTCAGGACACATAAGTGAGAGGAGGCATCTTTTCTACCTGGATAGAATCGATAATCTGGATGAACTTAGCAACGGTCACAGGTACGCGCCTGCATATATCGAGGGGAAGCTTAAATTCAGTAGGTTCATTCAAGACGTTATGGTTGTAGGCGGCAAGGACAGGGAGTTTTTGTCTGTTATTATAAATATCGATTTTGAAAGCATCGGAAAATGGGCCGAAGCAAACCAGATTACTTATACTACGTTTGTTGATCTGTCTCAGAAAGAAGAGGTAAGCCGGCTTGTACGAAAGGATTTGCAGAGAGTTAACAATACACTTCCGGAGGAATCGAAAGTGAGGAGATTTGTCCTTCTGCACAAAGAGTTTGACGCTGATGAAGGAGAACTTACCAGAACTAGAAAGCTGAGGCGATCATTCTTGCGGGACCGTTATCGCGAACTGATCGAGGCCATATATGGGGGCAAGTCGGAAGTTCCGGTGGTAACCGAGGTCAAATATAGAGATGGCAGAAAGGGAATAGTGCAAACCAATTTGAAAATACGAACGGTCTACGAGGAATCAGAAGGCACAAAGTGAGATTGATCGGCACCTCAGAAGGAAGCAAACCGGCTTTATAGCTACTAACCGAATCCGTTGCTATCAAGTGCGATGCGAGGAGAGCAAAGTGCTGAAGCTTAATAACGTTGAGGTAAAGTATCTTGGAGTGATTTTGGTGTTGCGAGGTGTCTCCCTGGAGATCAGGGACGGAACTATTGTTTCTCTCCTGGGAAGCAATGGCGCTGGGAAGACTACTACCCTGAAAGCTATTTCAGGCTTGCTTCGCACGGAACTCGGGGAGGTCACCGCAGGAAGCATTGAATATGACGGTTATAGGCTAGACAAGTTGGGTCCGGAGGAAATCGCCAAGAAAGGCATCATTCAGGTTATGGAAGGTCGCCAGGTTTTGGCGCACCTCACCGTTGAGGAGAATCTTCGCCTGGGCGGATATATTCTGAGGAATAACAACACGAAGAAGGATCTGGACATGGTCTATGATTACTTTCCAAAATTGACGCGGCTTCGCAATTCTGTCAGTGGGTATTTGTCCGGTGGGGAGCAGCAAATGCTGGCAATGGGGCGTGCCATGATGGCGCATCCTAAAATCATGTTACTTGACGAACCATCGATGGGGCTTGCTCCGCTGGTAGTAGAGGAGATTTACTCCATCATAAAGCGCTTCAACGCCGAAGAAAAAAATAGCATCCTTATTGTCGAGCAGAATGCCAGGGCAGCCCTTGCCGTAAGTGAATTCGCCTATGTCATGGAGAACGGCAGGGTAGTCATGGACGGACCATCTTCTAAGTTGGCCGAAAACGAAGATATTAAGGAATTTTATCTTGGGCTCAGCAAGCTGGGGGAAAAGAAGAGTTACCGGGAAGTTAAACACTACAAGAGAAGAAAGAGGTGGCTGTAAATAGAATGGTTCTGCGCTGTCAATGAGAGTCAGACATGGCCGATTCGGTGAGGACGTCAGAGCGACGCACATCTATAGAGAGGCGAGCAAATGGAGTTCTTGGGAAAAATCGTTATAGCAGGCTTGATGAACGGAGCCATTTACGGGCTCGTGGCGATTGGCTTTGTCCTTATATATAAGTCTTCGTCCGTGCTCAATTTTTCCCAGGGATACATGTTACTGTTGGGAGCTTACATTTTCTGGTTTTTCAAGGGATCGCTGAAGCTGGATCTGCTTCCTTCTCTGTTACTAGCTCTGCCCTCGGGCTTTTTAATGGGCATTCTCATCGAACGTCTGACGATGCGCCCATTAATAGGGCAGCCATTGATATCCATGATAACTGTGACTATTTTTCTGTCCCTTGTCCTGGAAGGATTGGTGTCATTAATTTGGGGAACTTATCCGTTACAACAAATAACAATCTTACCCAGAGGCTCCAGTGAAGGTTGCGAACATTGTTTTGACCACCGAGAACCTGTTCGCTTTTGGTCTTGCCCTAGGCTCCATGATAGCGCTCCTTCTCTTTTTCCGGTACACCCAAATAGGGCTGGCCATGAGAGGAGTGGCTGAAGGGCACCAGATAATGCAAAGCATGGGAATAAGCGTGAGGAGGATTTTCAGCATATCTTGGGGCATTGCAGGTATCGCAGCAACGCTAGGCGGAATCTTAATGGGAGCTACTCTCGGGTTCCAGCTCGGCCTGAGCCACATAGGGTTGCTAGCTATACCCGCAGCGTTTATCGGTGGTCTGGAGTCGCCGGAGGGCGCAATCCTGGGCGGATTACTGATCGGGCTGGTTGAAAGTGTCGTTTCCGGGTATTTGGGCAACGCAGCAGGAGTGCCGGCTACATTTGTCGTGTTGATCCTTGTGATGCTGATCAGGCCGTACGGCTTCTTTGGTCTAGAAAGGATAGAGAGGGTTTAACGAAATGGCTCACACGTCATACTATCCACCAAGTGGCATTTATGCTGATAGCTACAAGAAAGATATGCGAATCATAAAGACGAGAGCGCAACAGATAATGACCGTGATCGCTTTTGTCCTGCTTCTTGCGTTACCTCTCATTCCCGGTCTGAACAGCAGTTACCTGTTGAGGCTATATATAGGTGTCGGCATCACTGCCATAATTTGTCTCGGGCTCAACATATTGACGGGATATTGCGGGCAACTGAACATTGGTCAGTCTGCCTTCGTAATGGTGGGGGCCTTCACTTCCGGCCTATTGAACTATGGTCTTGGTTGGCCATTCTGGGCGTGCGTTATCCCTGCCGGATTAGCAGCCGCAGTTGTGGGAGCCATTTTTGGTATCCCTTCGGTGCGCCTAAAGGGGTTATACTTGGCGTTGACCACGCTTGGAGCCCAGATCATTCTCACGTGGATCGCCCTTTTCTATATACCGATAACCTCAGCTGGTTTCCAGGTGGACCCAATAAGGTTGGGAAGTCTTGATTTTGACACTCCAGAAAAATTCTACTATGTCGCTATGTTTTTTGCCGTCATGATGACCTTTTTTGCCAAGAACATGATGAGGTCAAGATGGGGGAGAGCCTTTGTAGCCATAAGGGACAATGATAAGGCTGCTGAGGCCATGGGGATTGATATTTTTCGCTACAAGCTCATTGCTTTCAGCATATGTACGTTCTATGCCGGTGTAGGCGGATCACTACTGGTACACTACATGAGGTGGGCGCAACTGGAGTCTTTCACCCTCCAAGATTCAATCTGGTATTTAGTGATGATCATTGTGGGTGGGTTGGGCAGTATTGAAGGGGCCATCTTTGGGGTAATATTTATTACAGCATTAAAGGAGCTGATTTTTGTTATAGGGCCGATGTTGGAGGGTAACTTGCCTTTTCTGCCAATCGGAGCCGGGAGTGGTCTGCTACTGGTCATTATTGGGGGTGTAGCTATATTGTTCCTGGTATTTGAACCCAGAGGTCTGTCTCATCGCTGGAACCTCATCAAGGCTTATTACAGGTTGTGGCCCTTCGGGTACTAAATTTGAGAGGAGGTGGTGAATTATGTTCCGTCTCGACCCTTAGAGGGACTGAGTTCTGCGGTGGCGATATTGCCGATGTATGTCGCTACAGCCAAGGTTTAAGTAATCCCAAACACTGCATCCACCTTTAGCACCTCGATGATGCCGGCCACATGGCAAAAGCCTTGTGGAGTTCAAGAGATCAACTAATACCAATCTTCATTCCATCAAGTAATACCGGCTGCATGCCTCCGAAACGAAGTCAGACTTTCCGATCGCAGTGGAGGCCGTTTGCCGCCAGTGACGATAACGTCACTTGTTCGTCAGTGTATCAGTATAGGACCTAGCAGCTTCGGATGGAAAAATACAAACTAAATGGAGGGATGTTATGAAAGCAAGAGCGTTTTGGGCCGTGGTTTTTTTCATGGTAGCCATAGTGATAACATCACCGTCTTCGATTAGTTGGTCTCAGGCTCCTGTTAAAGAGGTCACAGTCGGTAATGTAAGTGCCATGACAGGCCCTACCAGTGGGACGCACATGATGTGCCAGTCCGGATCAAAAGACTATCTGTATTATCTCAATGGCAAGAATGGAGGAATCGCTGGTAGCAAAGGAAAGGTGAAGATAAAGTATGTTTCATACGATTCGCAATACGTTGCTACGAAAGCAAAGGACGGGTTCGCCAGGCTCCGGGGGCAAGGCATGATTGTTTTAACTCATTGTGCTTCAGGCCATTCGGACGCTTTGCAGGTGGATTACGAACAAGCCAAGATTCCTTTGGTAACAGGCTCACACGGCGTAGCAAGCCTCTGGTCTGATTGGGCTTATGGAAATTATCATTCCGGTGTTGCAAATATGATTCGGTCCTGGATTGTATGGTCAAAGACCGAGTGGGAGAAGGCGGGAAAACCAGGCGGGACTCTTGTGCTGGGTTCCATAGAAACGGACGAGCCATTTGTACCTCTGAGCGTGTGGGACCTTGATTCCTTCGTAAAGGAGCAAGGGATTAAGTTGGTCAGAGAGACCATCCCGAAAGGAACCACTGATGCCAGTCCACAACTGCTACGCTTGAAAGACGCACGAGCGAAAGCGATTTTTGTCTTGTCATCTGCCCCTGGGGCTGTGGTCGTGCTTAATTCTGCGAAGTCGATGAATTTGAATATTCCGATGACTCAATGTGCAGCCGCTACATTGGGTGACGTGATCGCCCTGGGCGGTCCTGAATTAACAGAAGGATACCAAGGGGAGTATTTCTATGAGCCGATGTCAAAAAATCCAAAATATGAAGACTCGCCTGGAATGAAGCTGGCCAAGGAGCTTTGGAATAAGAATCATTCCGGCGAGAGGCCCAATGACATGTATGTCAATGGTATCCTGTCTGGGATGGTCATTGCAGAGGGCATCCGTCTTGCTTTGGACGTGGTTCCTCCTGACAAGCTCACTGGCGAAACTCTGAAGAAAGATGGGTTAGATCGTATAAAGGATTTTGACTGCATGGGCTTGACGAAACCGATAACATACCGCCCTGATGATCACATAGGGCCAAAACAGGTGAGATATTGGGTAGTTCGTAAAGGCGTTTTGGAGCCGGTAAGCGACTGGATGCCGACCACTACATTCCGAATACCCAAGAAATAGAGATACTATGCCCACCGACCATACCACACATATCAATCGGCCGGGAGCCTCCCGTTCAATTGTTTACCGGGAGGGGCGCTCCACTGTTCCCGGCGACTGGGGACTGTCTCCAAGGAGCAGGGCGTAAGTTTGCCCTTGGGGAGAGGCCAGTCGGTGTTCGAACGGAGGCTCCCACTGAAGCTCACTATCCGGTGGAGGAATAAATATGGCTGAAATTAAATATTTAGCGCGAGTAAATGAGGAGAAGTGCATAGGCTGCCTTACATGCGAAAACGTATGCCCTACCGAGGCCGTCACTGTAATAAACAAGTTAGCTGAAGTTGACCCCAACAAGTGTGTTGGGTGTCCTAATTGCTCGGGTATGTGCCCGGAAGACGCCATCGAACTGGTTGCTCGTGCCGAGCCTTTAAAATTGGGGGTAAATGCGTCAGAGGTTGACCAAGAGGCCTTGGTTGAATTGTGCAAAAAGGCCCACCTGCACCCTCACCAATGGCTTTGTCTGTGCACGGCAACCCGGGTGAGAGAGGGCGCGGCGGCAGTTTTGAAGGGCGCCAAATCTCCGGAAGAGATCACCCTTATGACCGGGGCACGTTCGGGGTGCACTGTATATTGTTTTCAAACGATGATGAGACTGCTGAAGGCTCACGGTATAGAGGTAACGCCACCGAAAGGTTACCGTTGGTATGATTCAACGCAGACGTTGTGGGATGTTTCTGAGGAGATTGTAAAGAAATATCCGGGACATTTCCTAGAGGAAGACAAGACCGTGTTCAGAAAAATTTGAACTGGCCCGGGAGGAAACCATGCTGAAAAAGGCTTTACCATCGTTCATTAGAAAATCGGTTTACGGGCCGGAGCCAGGGCAGAGGGCAGCCGAACTTCCGTGGATCGGTGCTTTGGAAGTAAGAAAGCTGTTTCCTGATGTTCCCGAGGAAATATATATAGAAGGTGGGGATGTATCCGTCATCCGGAAATCCACGGAAGAAGCCCTGAAAAAAGTCAATATGGATATGATCAAACCCGACGACAGTGTCAACATCCTTTCCTCCCAATACGGATTCCAGATCATGGGCGGTGATGCTTACACCGAAATGATCAAGACTATCAAGGATAAGGTGGAAGAAACAACCGGTTGCAAAAACATCCGCTTACGAGTGTGTACCGGCTTCAGAATCAGGGAGCCGGACGAAATAATTGAGCATTACAAACTGAATGAGTATTTCGGAGGAAAAGCTCGGGGGGTTAGGGCACTCGATAAGGGGGTTCCGATAGAGACTGAAATCGGAACATTGTACGGGGTTGCCAGGGTGTACGATGCTGACTGGATTATTCATGCCCACCATGGTGAGTTGAGAGAACTGGACATGCACCGTATGATTAACCGGGCTATTAAACCTTTTGCCATGTCCTATGCCAGGATGGAAACAAGAGGAGTAGCTCACATCAATTTCGGCCCCAGAAGTAGCAATTTTATACCCAGAGTTATTTTCGAATCTCCATTTGTTCAAAGCAAGTTCACTTTTGGCTGCTTTCTGCTGACTTCCCCCGAAGGAATAACAGGGGTGGACGCGGGCAATGATCTCTATGAGCTTGACAGACGGCTCATGATGCTCGCTTTCAAATCGTACGGAAAGATACGCGAATTGCTTAGTGAGATAAAGGAATGTATAGCAGTGATGGATGCAACGGGCGAGCCTCGGTACATGGTTGGTGGGGGCACGACCTTCGGCAATCTTACCGAGGCTGAGCTGGATCTTTTCGATCTCGATATCATACCCGTCAGCCTTGGATACGGACTATATGAGAAACAACCCGGCCCCAAGGTGAAATCAGTCAATCCGGCGATCAAGGCGCTTGTAATAAATCACATGTGGTTGGGCGTTCCGCAGATGGAACTGCCCACTCACATCCCAACCATAGTCGTGGGCAGGGACCTTGCAGATATGTTAAGCACTGATCCCATGAATCATGACTTCATGCGCTATGTGGTGACTTCTGAGAACCTCGAAACGGCTATGGCATTTGCGCGGAGCATTGCCAAGACAGATAATGTCATGGTGTTTGATGGGGCCTTTGGTGCTGTGACCTGCAGCTCATCTCTTGCAGAGCACCTGCTAGAGCGAGCGCCCGTAGTGAGTAAGAGAGTTGACGAAGAACTGATGCCAAAGTGGTTGCGACAAAGGGGAATCGATCCCGAAACAGCCTTGGCGTGAAAACGTTTGCTTAACGCGGTAACAATGAAAGAAAGGCCAAGTATTGGACATTAGAGAAGAGATTTTGAGGCATGTGCAAGGGAAGCATGTTACAGCCTGCATCCTGGCGGATGACGAGGGCATTATTGCGGGAATACATTCTACAAAGAAGGAGGCTGACAAGCTAGGCTTATCCTTGTTAATGGCTCTCAATGACGGTGATCATGTCAGGAAGGGCGATGAGGTAATCAGATTTAGTGGAAGCCCAAAACAGGTAGTGATGGCTGAAGACGTATTAATTGGACTACTTGCCAAGCCATCAGGAATTGCCACCAGTGCCCGGAAGTTTGTGGAGGCAACCGGCGGAAGACCGAGGGTTGTTTGTGGAGCCTGGAAGAAGATGCCACCGTCACTAAAAGATATGATCCGTGAGGCAGTAGTCGCGGGAGGGGCAGGCTATAGGATGGAACCTGGTCCATTTGTGTATTTGGATAAGAATTATGTTGCGCTGCTTGGAGGAATTGCGAAATGTCTTGCGGCTGTTGCGCACTTGAATAACGGTTCCAGGGTAGTACCAGGTGAAGGGTAGATATGGGAATGTAGCTTCAGAGGCTTGCGAGGCCGCGGAGTCGGGTGCAAATGTAGTCTTCATCGACACCGGCAAACCCGATGATGTTCGGGCAGCCAGCGGAAAGACTGCTCCAGCGGGGATTAAGAAATAGGGTGAAACTGGCCTTTGGAGGCGGAGTGAAGATAGAGTCCATAGACGAACTGAAAACCCTGGACATAGATATCCTTGACATAGGAAGGCAAATTGTAGATGCCCCGATATTGGATATGAGGTTAGAAATAGTTGATATTCAAAATTAGGAGTGAGGTTATCCAAGGTGACTGAATCTGACCTGTTGAACAAGACTGAATTAAGGATGGCGGGAATCTTCTTAAGGAACGCCTCTTTTTGACACCCTTGAAATTACTCCTTACCGAAGAAAAGCTTGAAAGCGAAATTGATTAGAGACAAAGCAGAGAACGGTCAAATTTCGAGGCACGGGGATCGAAGTTATATAGCTATCGAGTTACGGGAAAGGCTAATTCCGAAAGGAAACAGGAGGAGTTATGAAAGAGTCGCTATTAGAAAGCCTTGGTTGGAAAAAGTACATTGGACAAGAGACTGGGACACATACTGGAGATCCAGTATTGGCTCGGGACATTCGACGTTATGCACTGGCGATTGACGACCTGAATCCCATCTATTTTGACGAAAACGCTGCCAAGGCAGGAAAACATCGCGGCCTGGCAGCTCCTCTGGGCTACGTCAGTTGGGCTGTCGGCGTGCCCGGATCGGAGAAATCAGCTAAGGAATTGGGGGAAGACGGTCTCGCTACTTTTGTCGGCGTCCCGGAAGTCCCTGATGCCTGGGCTCTGGGGTGGGTGCGTGGCGGCGAGGAGATCGAGTTCTTTACGCCTGTGTATGTCAATGATCGGGTGACGGTCAAAGGCAGAATTGTCGATATGAATGAAAAGGATGGGAAAAGCGGACAACTGATTTTCGTAACTTCAGAGTTCGTTTACACTAATCAAAACGGAGAGGTGCTGGCCAAACATCGAATAACAATGATCGCCACACCGCGCAAGGAGTCGAAGGATGAATAATCAGATCTTTTTTGAAGACGTCGTTGAGGGACAGGAAATAGCCCCATTGGAAAAAAGGGTCACCACGGTCAACATATTAATGTATCTGTCGACCGTATGGCTCATGGATAGAATTCACTTCGACCACCCCTTTGCCACTCAACGCCGTGGGCTGCCCAATGTAGTAGCGCCAGGTAATATGGCAGGGGACTACTACGCCCAGCTCTTGAGTGGTTGGGCCGGAGAAAAAGGGGAGCTTCGCAAATTGGCCATCCAGTTCCGCAACTTCATGTTACCCGACGATTTGCTTACCTGTGGTGGTAAGATTACCAACAAGTATATGAGCGAAGGCAAAGGATATGTTGAGTTGGAACTGTGGTTAAAAAACCAGAACAATGTTAATTGTGTTCCTGGAAAGGGCGTTGTGGAGCTTCCTGTCAGGCAAGCTGCATAGGCACAAGACAGGGGCGACCCGGCGGGAGAATACCCGATACCGGCCTTAGTAGAAATCAAGTTGAACCAAGACAATACCTCCGCCCATCACGGAGGTATTTGCAGTAATGGAAGAGAGAAATGAATTCAAAATTTGACAGCATTGTACCCGCCACGACGAAGGTGGAGAGACTGGCTACGGGTTTCCAATTTACCGAGGGGCCAGTCTGGAATGTGGGAGGTGGATTCTTAGTGTTTAGCGATATCCCGGCAAACCGAATGAGCAGATGGAGTCCGACGGACGGCATTTCGGAATTTCGTTTCCCGAGTGGCAAATCGAATGGCTTGACGCTCGACAGGAAAGGGCGGTTGATCGCGTGTGAGCATGCAACACGGAGGGTGTCACGCACTGAGGAAGATGGTAACATAGTCACCATTGCCTCGCATTTTGACGGCAAGAAGCTGAACAGCCCGAACGATGTGGTCGTAAAATCTGATGGCAGTGTCTATTTCACGGATCCTCCGTACGGTTTAAATCCAATATTTGGCACTTTAGAGGCACAAGAACTGCCCTTTTTTGGGGTCTATCGGTTGTCGCCGGATGGAAACGATCTAAGGGTTCTTGTCGATGATTCGGTTCCCAATGGCCTGGCCTTTTCTCCGGATGAATCCCTGCTCTACGTGGCTGATACGGAGATGAATCACGTCCGAGTATTTGATGTAACCGACGATGGGGGAACTAAGAATGGGCGCATTTTCGCGGAAATGCCTGGGGAACCGCTCGCACCGGATGGCATGAAGGTGGATACTGAAGGCAATGTTTATGTCACCGGCAAAGGCGGGATTTGGGTGCTCGACCCTGAAGGAAAAAGGCTAGGGGTTATACCGGTCCCGGAACTTCCCGCGAACTTATGTTGGGGAGATAATGACTGGAAGACCCTCTATATCACTGCCAGGACTTCCCTTTATAGGGTTCGTCTAAATATATCTGGAGTTCCATTGCTATAAGCATCTTTTAAGCCGTGAAGAAAGAATGGAGGTTCCCTGATGACTTCCAATTGCAGCAAGGGAGATCAAACTGAGATTGAACATTTGGCAGCAGATTCAGATTCATCCTCATTTGCACGGCTACTGGATTTGAAGATTATCAAAGCAAGTCCGGGCTATGCCTTGGCAGAGGTAAAAATATCAGGGGAAAAACATCTAAATTTTCACGGCGGGACCCATGGAGGCGTTATCTTTGCGGTTGCGGATCATGCCTGTGGTGTGTGCGGAAACTCACTGGGACGTAAAGCGGTTTTGGTCAATTTTAACATCAGTTTTTTCGCCAATCCAAAACCAGGGTCAGTTATTCAGGCAGAAGCTCGGATGACGCATGTTGATGAGATAACAGGATCTATGGTCATTGACGTCCGCACCAGCAAAGGACAGCCTTTGGCCAGGTGCCAGGCCGTCATCTTCTTCCTAAACCCGGATCGTTCGGTGTCTTCGGAGAAGGAAAAGGGGACCGCCTAATACTACTTCGCATTCCGTCAGGGAAATTTGAGATGAGAAAAGTTCGTCATTCCCGCGAAGGCGGGAATCCAGTCTTGCCCGCTACAACCCTTCTGGATTCCCGCCTTCGCGGGAATGACAGGTTAGCGGATTCTCGCGCTTCTTCGACGCTATGTTACTCATTTGAACGCACATTCGTATAAAGGCTTGATTCCCAACAAAAAGGGCTCCAAAGCGACTGAATGGTCTTGATAGAGATCCAAAACGTTGTAGGTTCGAGTCTTGCTCTCGGAGCCAAAAAAAGATACATCATCCCGCTCGGTTATCAACCAGCCGTAGCGGGATTTTCTTTTTCAGGTGTCCGTTTGTGCAACTCGAACCGATTGCTCGCTTGACTAGCGGTAGTGGGTCAGTTTGGATTTATCTCCTCATTTGACAATCTCCTGTGATATCATGCGTTCCTGATCCCGCTCCGTGGGGCACCATAGGGTAAAATCATTTTCAAATGTGCGGATTTGCCTGGAGGGAGGGGAAAATGACGCGGCTAGCCAGACTTCTCATGTTCGGTTATTTAGTTGCCAGTTTATGTGGCTTTCTTGAGACTTGCTCCGATCTGGCTCTGGCTGAATCAGCAGCGGACTTGATGAGAGTAGAAAAAGCAGCCTTTAAAGTGGCCAGAGATCAAGAGGCGGCAAATTACTACTCCAAGGCCCTTGACATAGGGAATTACTATTCCAAGGCCCTTGAAGCGAACCCTAACTTGGTAGAACAGCAGGAAGAATGGGTACGGGCAAGGGTAAAGAACGGGGAATCTGCCGATTTGTTAGAAAGAATAGACCCGGAATTTCGTGGCCTGTCTCTGCCTTCGCGAAAGGATTTGATAGAAAAAAATCATAAGGGGCTAATTATCAGGGCCTCGTTTCTCGAACGACTAATTTCTGACTTTAATGATGGCAAGGTGTATCGCAAGGGAATCAATATTAGGAATGCTCTTATAATTGGAGATCTCGATCTTTCAAGAGTGGAAATCTCTCCCTCGGTGTCAATTACCAGAAGTATTCTCTTTGGGGATGTAGATTTACGTGACACCCGGTTTCAAAACGAACTTGATTGGAGTGGATCGCATTTTCTAAAGGAAATGAAATCTGGTCTTTTGAAGGTAGGCCGCAGTGCCGTCTTCAGCAAGGCCGTATTCCGGGGGCCGGTGGATTTTCATGGGGCCAATATAGCAGGGGTGTTTGATGCGGATGAGGCCCGGTTTGACAGTGATGCGAACTTCCGTTCCTTGGCGGCGGACACGGCCCTCTTTAGTAAATCCGTGTTTAGAGGCGCGGTGAATTTTAATTTGGCGAAGATTACAACCAATTTCGACGCACTCGAGATTCGGTTCGAGGATACCAAGAGCGAAGCTGAATTTCAGTACTTTGATGGTGGGCAATTAAGCAGCTTCAGCAAGGCCGTTTTCCGGGGGCCGGCGGCTTTTGTGGGGGCGAAGACTCTATCAATTTTCCTGGCAGACAAAGCCCGTTTTGAGAGCAAGGTCGACTTCAGTTCACTAAACGCGGGCGGTGACGCCGTCTTAGTCCAAGCAGTTTTCCGGGGGCCGGTGATTTTCCGTGGGGCGAAAATTCTATCAAGATTCATGGCAGATAACGCCCATTTTGAGAGTAAGGCCGATTTTATTTCACTAGATGTGGGGGTTGGAGCCTCCTTCAGCAAAGCAGTTTTCCGCGGACCGGCGCTTTTTGCTGCGGTTAATACTGTAATGTTCAACGCGAGTGAGGCCCGGTTTGAGAGCGAAGCCAAATTTAGTTACTTCAGGGTGGGTGATAGTGCCATGTTCTTTCACGCCATCTTCCCGGGACCCGTGATTTTTTTGGAGACGAATATTTCGAGGAATTTTCTTGGAGCCGGGGCCCGTTTTGAGAGTAGCGCCGACTTCCTTTCATTAAAGGTGGGGGGTGAAGCCTCCTTCAACAAAGCCGTATTCCGCGGACCGGTGAATTTTGAAGGCGCTAATATTTCAAGAAATTTCGACGCCGGTGAGGCTCGTTTTGAAAGCACTGGCAGCAAAGCTAACTTTACTTCAATGAAGGTGGGACATGCCGCCTCCTTCAAGAAAGCAGTCTTCTTGGGCCCGGTGGATTTTCAGGGCGCTAATATTTCAACAATTTTCAACGCAAATGAGGCTCGTTTTCAGAGCACAGACAAAAAGGCCCTATTTGATTCTATGCACGTGGGCGATACCGTCTTCCTCGAGAAGGCAATCTTCCGGGGCCCGGTGGATTTTCGTCTGGCGAACATCGAATCGCAGTTCCTGGCTGGTAAGGCTCGTTTTGAAGCAGAAAGTAATTTTACTTCTTTGACGGTGGGTGGATCTGCCTATTTCGAAGGAAGCAACTTCCGGGGGGTGGTGAGTTTCCGGCAGGCAAACATTGGTACTCTGTTTTTTTTGCAGACGAAGTTCCAAGAAAAGACTGCGGTTTTGCTTGATGGACTGACCTATAAGAATATTTACACTGAGAGCGCAGATTATAAAGGAGCCTTAAGAATACTAAGCCGCATGCCCCATTACTATCCTCAACCGTATAAGCAATTGGAATCATGCTATACGGAGGCCGGACGTAAAGAATGGGCTGACGCAGTATTCGTAGAAGGTAAATGGCAGGAATGGAATGCGGCCGGTCAAGGACGGTATTATTTGCCGGCAAACGTATTAAAACTTGGGGCAGCATGGTTAAGTCGCGCTCTCAACATGGTGATTTACTTTGTAATCGGCTTCATCGTTTGCGGAACTTTCGTGTTTTCAAGACCCAGGATATTTCAGGATGAGAAGAAGCTCTCAGGGTTTAGAGCTTTTTGGTACAGCTTAGGTTTGTTTTTACCATTTGTTAGGTTGGGGCCAGAGAAATTCTACCGGATTGATAAAGAAGGATATTTCTCTGTAGTTCCCAGTTACGTGGCAAGTTCACTGCCTTGCTGGTTTGTAATGCGGCTTCAGTTTTCGGGGGAGATCTATTACTACGTTCATCAACTATCCGGATATATTTTACTTTCCATTGGCATTATCGCAATTGCAGGGATCATCAAATGAATTAGGGGCTCACGGAGCAGGAGAATAAGACGTCAAACAAGTCAAAAGAACAGAGCAAAGCCGCTCAAGGAAAAGGCTCTCGGTCTTTTTGCCGGAGTTTGAGCCATGCTCACATTTTGCTCTCACCATTTCGGATCGAGACGGACCCATTCATGATGTCCATATAGATGTCTATAGGTGTCAATATTGGTGGCTAATAGCGGTGTTATCTCTTATCAATCGGTGACAGGCAAACTTAAGACAGCCCTCTGAAATGATTAACAAAGAGCTGCCTGGGTCTATGTCAGTGGTAGCAGGCAGAAAACCAATTTCCTGCACTTCGGATCCGTAGGTCGCAGGTTCTAGTCTCGGCTCCCTGGGGAGTCGCTCGGCTTTTTGCACAGAGGCTGTTCACGATTTTGTTATCTGACGCAAAATCTCCGTTGGTTGCGCCCTTGGTCTCTGTGACGAGGAGGATCCGGCAAAATCGTTTGACTGTGAAAAACAATTGCTTTGCCGATAACATAGTAGAGGGGGCGTAATGAGGCGGGGTCCTGTTAGAGCGGCAGAGCCTTCCTAGAGATGCGTCCTAGCTTTTTTGCAGTGCAATAAGGGTGCAGCAAAAGAAAAGATCACGAAACGAGATGTGTGATAACCTTTTGATTTTTTTGGTGGGCCGTCGGGGGCTCGAACCCCAAACCTACTGATTAAGAGTCAGTTGCTCTACCAGTTGAGCTAACGGCCCTTCCTGAATTTGTAAAATTAACTTCAAGACCAGCCTTTGTCAAGGGTTATCGCGCAGGAACGCCCGCGGGCTTCGGACGATGGAACGCGACGGCTTGAATCTCGCGCCCGTACAAGGGTATCATGTCCCTGGTACAAGTGACAGTTTATCGGGGTCCAACGTGAGCCAAGGCGAAAATAGCAAAAAGGTCAACGTTAAGAGCTTCCTCGATGATTTCATTCGGGGCGCTTCCGAAGAGGAGTTGCAACAGAAGCATTCGCTCGATCACTCCCAGGTGACGCGCGTGGTGGGAGTCCTCAAGGAGAGAGGCGAGATTACGCGGCAAACAATCTCTCAGCGCGAAGAGAACCTGAAAATCCGTTTCGGTCGCGCGGGAGTGCCCCGTGATTCTGCCGTGGAGAGTAAAGCGCACGTGGACGTTGACACGGGTCTGGTGCTCCACTGCCCATCTTGTGGAGCTTCGGTGGAGCGCGGGGCTTCGACGTGCCGATATTGCGAAGCACACCTGGACTTTTCACTCAAGGGGAAGACCGTCCATTGTCCCCACTGCTTTGCCGCTACCCCGGCTGATAGCCGGTTTTGCATCCGATGTGCGCGGCCGATGGAGCAGGCGGAAGAGGAAGGAGCGATTCTGGAGAATCGACCCTGTCCTCGATGCGAGGTCCCGATGCGGGGAGCGAAAATCGGAGACTTCTCAGTGGCCAAGTGTAGTCAGTGCGGTGGTTTTTTTGTTCCTAATGAGACCTTTGACAAGATGCAGGAGAGGTCGGATCGGGTGATCTTTCCCACAGGTGGGGGGCAGCGCGGCAAGGTAGAGACGGAATCGACGGTCCGCTACGTGAGATGTCCGGTCTGCCTGAACATGATGAACAGGACGAACTTTGCCAGGATATCGGGCGTTATAATAGATAGTTGTCGCGGACACGGCATATGGTTTGATCCGGATGAAATGGAGAAGATCATGGACTTCATAGCCCGCGGGGGACTCCAGAAGTCTAAAGCGGCAGATATCGAGAGACTAAAGGATGAAGAGAAGCTTGTGAGGCTCAGGAGCGCGGAGTCGGGGAATGACTCGGCCGTGCTGTCCACTTCCTTCGGGGATTTTGGCGATTCCAGAGAAGGCGTGCACGTGCTGGATGTGGTGAAATGGGTGCTTGGCACGCACAAAGATTGATTCTGTTCAAATGAGGAAAATATGACCGATAAGCCGATAGTAGCCGTCAAGAGAACAAAACCGGAGACAGTGCTGGAAGACGTCAGAGTCGCGATGGAAGAGGCCCGCTTTCGCGATTATCTGGATCCGTCAGCTCCGGTAATTCTCAAGGACAACATCTCCTGGCATTTCCCTTTTCTCGGCGCTAATACAACGCCCTGGCAACTGGAAGGCGTGATACTCGCTCTCAAGGACGCGGGTTACGAAAAGATCGTCTGTGTGCAGAACGAAACGGTGGTGACCAACGCTTGGAAAGGTGAGCGGCTGAACAAGTATGTTCCCATCTTTGAAAAGTACAAGATTCCGGTCCTGTACAATTTCAAAGAAACTGATATCCGCTGGATCAATTACACCCCTAAGGCTGAAATGCGCGTACTCAACGAAATCTTCCCGGACGGCATGCGGATTCCGGAGTACTTCATGGGGAAGAACATCATTCATCTTCCCACAGTAAAGTGTCACATATACACCGGGACCACCGGCTCAATGAAGAACGCGTTCGGCGGATTGCTAACCACTAGGCGACACTATACCCACTCAGTGATCCATGAAACGCTGAATGATCTACTTGCAATTCAGAAGGAGATTCACTCAGGGATCTTTACCGTCATGGACGGAACTGTCTGCGGCAAGGGACCCGGTCCCAGGACGATGATTCCGGTAGAAAAGGACCTAATGCTCGCTTCCGGTGACAGCACAGCGATCGACGCGGTCGCGGCTAAGATGATGGGGTTTGACCCCATGTCTCTCAAGTTTATTCGCATCGCCCATGAATCAGGGCTGGGGAAGGGGGCTCTTGAGGAGATCGAGGTTGTGGGCGAAGACATTTCTCAACATAACTGGGGCTTCACCGTTGGGAATAATGCAGCTTCCGCGGTGGGAAATTTTATCTGGTTCGGGCCGTTGAAGCCCCTACAGAAGCTGTTTTTCAGGACTCCGCTCGTGTACATGTTTGTTTTCGGATCATTTTTTTATCATGACTTCATATATTGGCCCCTAAAAGCAAAACCCCAAATGCATGCCTTCAAGAAGACAAGCAAGTGGGGAAAGCTTTTCGATCAGTACCCGGAATAGCTTGTTCCGTTTAACGGTTAGGCCGACTCACAATCCGCGGAATAACTCCCCTTTAAGGTGGTCGTTCAATTCTGCCTGGACTTGTGCACGCACGGCACATACAGCCAGCCGCCACTCCTCTACCTTCTCCAATGCCTCGGTCTCCCAGGGTAAACGCTTTTCAGGCGGCTTTGCCAGTATATCCCGTTCCAGTTCACGCGGCACGGGAGACTGCAATAGCCTCTGATAGCGGGTCTTGATCCTTCTGATTGTATGAAGGAGCTTGAGGAGGTCTTCTCGGGAAAGCATCTTAGGGGGTGAGGTTGAAGAGTGTCTCGGGACGAGCTTGAGGTCCTCTATAGGAGTCCCCTCCTTAAGGGCCTGGTTAATAAGTTTTTTGAGATGACGGTAATTGCTGTTGAAGTCACCGGGAGGTTCGGAAACTCCAGCGGCCGGATTACAAAAAGAAAAAAGCATAACCATACCTCCTACTGGAAAGGTGAAACACGAGAGGGGGTCCGACAAGCCCGACTCTCAGAAAACAATGCGCAGATAACATGTCCCCAAGGGTGAGTCAAGAAATAGTTTATGGTTTTTGCTTATCGCGTTGAAGAAAAAGAAAAAAATGGGGGAATACGTTCTCACAAAGCTTCAGGCGCGTGGCGGCATGCTCCTTTACTTTGAGCCGTTCCTGCTGGTAAGCTCGACGATCGCGCGGCCAGGTCTGGCCGGAATGCCGGGGGACTTCTCGGAACTTTGATACGTTGTCGAGTGTTCTTATGTAGCAGGGCAAGTACGTGCTACCTTGCGCGCTCCGGCAAAATGGGAGAGGCCCTGGAGCAAAAGGGCCGGTGGCGAAAGATAACACTTAGTGGCCTAATTCGTAATTCGGGTGACGAATTCTTGATCTGGAGGCGACAAAGAAGATTCGAGACCTGGTATTGGTGGGACAGGCATCTTGCCTGTCATTTCTAGATTGACTGGCAAGATTCCCGTCCCACCAAAGCTTCCCGAAATACGACACCGAACTTGGTAAACCGAGTAATTAGGGGCTGCAATCGAGAGATTCAGCCCTGTGGGTGTTAAACAAACCGGCGAGCCTAAGCTATTTGGAGCGTTTATCGCCCTCCCCCAGCCCCTCTAGTGGAGGGAGAGGGATCACAAGACCATCTGCCCCGGCAGGAGAGGGCGCGGTGAGGGCTTCCCGATTGCGGCAGCGGCCATTTTCTGACGCCTATGGGTTCAACATCTGTTTTTCAGGTCAAGTAAGAGGTCAGGATCTACAGTGGGAGCGAAAGAAATAATTATCCGAGGGGCTCGAGAGCATAATCTCAAGAATCTCGATATACGCATTCCCCGCGACAAGCTTGTCGTGATTACCGGCCTGTCAGGTTCCGGTAAGTCCACATTGGCTTTTGACACGATCTACGCCGAAGGGCAGCGTCGATATGTGGAGTCGCTTTCAGCGTACGTGCGGCAGTTCCTGGAAATGATGGACAAGCCTGACGTAGATCTGATCGAAGGGCTCTCTCCTGCCATTAGTATCGAGCAGAAGACCACATCGAAGAATCCCCGTTCCACTGTGGGCACGGTTACGGAGATCTATGATTACCTGCGATTACTCTATGCCCGCGTGGGGATTCCTCATTGCTGGGAGTGTGGCCGCCCAATAAGTTCGATGACCATTCAACAGATGGTTGACCAGGTGATGGACCTGCCCGCGGGAGTTCGGGTGCATCTAATGGCCCCGATTGTGAGCGGCCGCAAGGGGGAGTACCAGAAGGAATTGCAGCACCTGGCTCGCGAAGGGTTTGCGCGGGTGAAGGTCGACGGGGAACTTCGGGATCTTTCCGAAGAGATCCGACTGGAAAAAAATAAGAAACATTCTATCGAGGTGGTGGTGGATCGCCTCGTGGTCAAACACGGTATAGAAAAGCGGCTGGCAGACTCCATGGAAACTGCTGCGCGCATGGGGCAGGGGACGGTCCTGGTCGAGGAAGAGGGCGGCCGGATCCACCTGTTCAGCGAGAATTTCGCGTGCCCTGAACACGGAGTGTCTCTCGGGGAGATCTCCCCCAGGCTATTTTCGTTCAACAACCCTTACGGCGCATGTGAAGCGTGCGGGGGACTGGGCGTTCAGATTCGGTTTGATGCCGACCTTGTGGTTCCTAACCCCGGTCTGTCGCTGAGACGAGGAGCCATTGCCCCTTGGGCAAATCGCAATTCCATCTTTTTCTTTCAGATGATCGACGCCCTTGCGAAGCATTACAGCTTTGACATCGACACGCCGTTCGGTGAGCTTCCCCAAAAGATACAGAACATTCTGCTGAACGGCTCCGGAGACGAAGAGATCGATTTTTATTATGAGAGGGATGGCCGGCGACATTTCTTCCGAAAGACGTACGAAGGCGCTCTCCCCAACCTGGATCGCAAGTATCACGAGTCGGAAAAGGACGATTTCGACGAAGAATTAGGACGTTACATGAGCACGGTATCGTGTCCGTCCTGCGGTGGCGCTCGCTTGAAAAAGGAGGCGCGTCACGTGCTGATAGGGGAGATGCCGATCCACACCCTGACCGCCTTTTCGGTTCGCCAGGCCTCGGAGTTCATAGGAGACCTCAAGTTGGACGACCGGCGAATGGAGATCGCCCGCCGTGTGCTCAAAGAGATACGCGATCGTCTTGGCTTCCTGGACAAGGTCGGTCTTGGCTATCTCACTCTTGACAGGTCTTCTGCCACGCTTTCCGGGGGCGAATCCCAAAGGATCAGGCTAGCCACTCAGGTCGGCTCTTCTCTCGTGGGCGTCCTATACATACTCGATGAGCCGAGCATCGGACTTCACCAGCGGGACAACCAGCGCCTCCTCTCCACGCTCGTAAACCTCAGGGACCAGGGGAATTCGGTGCTCGTCGTCGAGCATGACCCCGAAACCATCCTCAGCGCGGACCATGTCATCGACATGGGCCCCGGGGCGGGCCGGATGGGTGGGGAGATCGTCTTCGAAGGCAAGCCCGCGGACATCCTTAAATCCGAGGCATCCCTGACTGGGAAGTATCTAGCCGGCAAAGAGTTCATCCCCGTACCTGGCCAGCGACGCCCCGCCGGAAGGAAGAAGCTGGTCATACGAGGGGCCCGAGCTAATAACCTCAAGAGTATTGATGTTGCCATCCCTTTGGGATTGTTCACCTGCGTGACAGGCGTTTCCGGTTCGGGCAAGAGCACCCTGGTAGTGGACGTTTTGCACCGGGCTCTCTCGCAGCGGCTCTACCGTAGTCGGGAGAGGGCAGGGGAAGTGGACGCGATTGAGGGGATCTCGTTTATCGACAAGGTCATCGACATAGATCAAAGCCCCATCGGTCGGACTCCACGCTCTAACCCTGCAACATATACGGGTGTCTTCACGTTCGTTCGGGACCTGTTTGCGAACATTCCCGAGTCCCGCGTTCGAGGGTACAAACCGGGCCGTTACAGCTTCAACGTGAAAGGGGGCAGATGCGAGGCCTGCCGGGGGGACGGGATAATAAAGATCGAGATGCATTTCCTGCCGGACGTGTACGTCAAATGCGACGTGTGTCATGGGAAGCGGTACAATCGTGAGACCCTGGACATCAAATACAAGGGAAAAAACATATCGGATGTCCTGGACATGACTGTGATCCAGGCATACGAGTTCATGGCCAATATCCCGTCGATAGCCAACAAGCTCCAAACCATTCAGGCGGTCGGGCTCGGTTATATCAAGCTGGGGCAGCCCGCAACCACGCTTTCCGGAGGAGAGGCCCAGAGGATCAAGCTCTCCAAGGAGCTTTCCAAACGCAGCACGGGCAGGACCTTATACATCCTGGACGAGCCGACAACCGGCCTTCACTTTGCCGATGTGCGGAAGCTCCTCGATGTGCTCACGAGCCTGGTGGACGCGGGCAACACTGTGGTTGTGATCGAGCACAACATGGACGTAATCAAGGTCGCGGACTATATCATCGACCTTGGTCCTGAGGGTGGGGAAGAAGGCGGAAGGGTGATAGCAACAGGGTCTCCTGAGGAGATCGCGGCCGCACCCGGTTCGTACACCGGCCTTTATCTGCGTGAAGTGCTCAAGAATGAGAAGGGATACCATCCCTTTTCAGTGGACCCGAATGCGCTGAGCGCGGGGGAAGAAGTGAAGTCCGAACCGGAGCCCCGGGTTTTGGCGCCAACCACAAAGAAAGTCCCAGCTAGAGCTAATAATAAGAAGAAACGAGCAGTCGGATGAAACAGTATTGCTTGATGTTTCGCTGCGGCCTCTAACAACCTCGTCCCGAATGGATGACGGTCATGACAGGCATCTGATCTCACAACTCAATGTAATCAAATAATCAAGCAACTGAAGTCCTTGGGTAACCCCGCTGCAGCGGAAGGCATGGCGCGCTACGGGATAAACACCGAGCACGCGTACGGGGTTTCAATCCCGAATCTCAGGAAAATCGCCCGCAAGATAGGAAAGAACCGTCCGCTAGCGGAAGCGCTCTGGTCTTCGGGCATTCATGAGGCGCGAATACTCGCGGGAATGGTCTATCCGCCGGCAGAAATCGCCGGCCGGCAAATGGAAGAGTGGGTGCGCGACTTCAATTCGTGGGACCTTTGCGATCAGTGCTGCAACAACCTATTTCGCAAGGCCGTTGATGCTCACGAAAAGGCTATGGAGTGGAGTTCGCGAGACGAGGAATACGTGAAAAGGGCGGGCTTTGTGCTCATGGCCTGCCTGGCTGTTCACGACAAGGAAGCTACGGATGCGGAGTTTCTGGAGTTTCTGCCCGTCATAAAAAGAGAATCTGTTGACTCAAGGAATTTCGTCAAGAAGGCGGTCAACTGGGCCTTAAGGCAGATCGGAAAACGCAACCTTCGCCTGAACCAGGCCGCAATCGCAACGGCAAATAAAATCAATGAGATGAATTCAGCGGCCGCAAAATGGATCGCTGCGGATGCTGTTCGGGAACTGGCAAGCGACGCGGTGCAGAAAAGACTTGGAGACTGATCTCAAGGAATGGAAGCTCAACCACTGCACTTCGAGCGTGTTCAGACAAAATCCCTAAAGTATATAGGCTAACAAGAATTCAGTTCCGAGTGGCGAAAGAGATTCTCGCCAGTGGGTCCTGAGCATCAGTAGGACCGGCATCTTGCCGGTCCCGCCATGGACCAGCAAGATGAAACTGTCTCAAAACCAGAAATTCGGCGAGGAAATGATGCTGGTTTTGTACAGCGCGGTTCTCGAACCGCTCGAAATGAGGGCGCAGCGAGCGGCGCCCCTACGGCAAGAATCTCCCCGGAGGGCATTTTGAGACAGTCCCAGATGCCGGACCTGCTATGCCTTCTGAGCGGTCAATCTGCATTTCCGTCGCTTAACTGACAGACGTCGGTGATTTACGACCAAATCCCGGCTGTTTCAGTTACTTATCCCCGCCCTTCTCGGCCTTTGCCTGGTCCATCGTCCTCAGTTCCTTGCGGAGGATTTTACCCACTGCGCTCTTTGGAAGCTCCTTCACGAACTCCACGTACTTGGGAACCTTGTATTTGACCAAGTTTTCCTTGCAGTAATCGATGATCTCGATGGCCGTGGCGGTTTCCCCCTCTTTGAGCACCACGTAAGCCTTGATGCGCTCTCCGGAATACTCGTCAGGTACGCCTATCGCACACCCTTCAAGGATCTTCGGATGTGTGAACAGGACCTCATCTACATCCCTCGGATAGATATTGAAGCCTCCTGAGATAATCATATCCTTCTTGCGGTCCACTATGGTGAAGTACCCTTCCTCGTCAACGATGGCAATGTCACCGGTGAGCAGCCATCCGTCCCTCAAAGTGATTGCCGTCTCGTCCGGACGATTTATGTACCCCTTCATGATCTGTGGACCCTTGAGACAAAGCTCCCCTGGTTCACCTGGAGTGGTGATCTCTTTGTTGTAATCGTCCACGTCCACGAGCTTCGCGTCTGTATTGGATACCGGTATACCTATTGTACCGGGCTTGGTAGTTGCTCCGTACGGGTTGATGTGAGTTACCGGCGAAGTTTCGGTGAGGCCGTATCCTTCACAGATTTGAGCGCCGGTGAGTTTCCCGAAAGTCTTCAGGGTTTCCATGGGAAGTGGGGCCCCACCGGAAAAACATCCTTTGAGCGATTTCAGGTTGTAATTCTTGAGTTCGGGGAAGTTGATCATTCCGTTGTAAAGGGTCGGGACCGCCGGCATGTACGTTGCCTTATGCTTGTGGATCGCTTCCAGAATCGGTTTGGGTTCGGGTTTGGGGATCAGGACGTCCGCGTATCCGTGGAAGATTCCAATATTCATCGCGGTCGTCATCCCGAACGAATGGAAAAACGGCAAACAACCGACCACGACCTCTCCACCCGGCTCGAAGTCCGGGAACCATGCGGCACACTGCTGAACGTTACACGATAGATTTGCCTGAGTCAGTTCAACACCTTTTGATACCCCCGTGGTTCCCCCGGTATAGAGCAACACAGCGGTACTCTCCCATTCCAACTTGGGAGGATTAGTAATCGGCCCATACTTGCCTATGAGGTCCATGAACTCGAAGACATCGGGAGCCGCAGGCGTTTTCCGGTGCATGTCCTTCTTAACGAACGGAAAGAGCTGTTTGAGGGGGAAGGGGAGGAAATCACGGATATGGCAGGAGATGATCTTCGTGATTCCTGTCTTTTGCCTCAAATTGATCATCCTCGGCGCCAGAAGGTCCAGGCAAACCAGGAACTTGGAACCGGAGTCATTATACTGGTGCTCCAATTCTCGGTCCGTATAAAGAGGGTTGTTCATGACCACCACCGCGCCCGCGCGAAAGGCTCCATAGGTTGCAGCAACGGTCTGAACCAGGTTCGGCAAAAGCAGAGCCACTTTGTCGCCGGGCTTCACCCCCAAAGCGACGAGCGCGGACGCAAACCTGGACACCATGTCGTCCAGTTTTTGGAATGATATGGTAGTCCCCTGGAACAGGAGAGCCGGATTATTGGGGAACCTCTTGGCTGTTCTTGTGAGAGCCTCGGACAACGTGATCTTCTCGAAGGTAATCTCCGCCGGAACAGCATTGTGGTAGGATTTCAGCCAGATCTTCTCCATGAAACGCTCCTCTTGAGCTCAGTACGAGCAAAATAAGCAGTAGGGTTGGTACCAGGTGAAGGATTGCCGTACGGCAATGTTACACAATCCGATGTATAACCCAAACAAAAAAATCCGGTGTCTGGAAGCAGGGCAAAAGTATTCGCTCAGTTGTTCGGGGAAAAATCCCCCCTACCCCCCTTTACCAAAGGGGGGTAAAGAGGCGATCAGAAAATTCCCCCTTTTGTAAAGGGGGTTAGGGGGATTTTGTAAGAAATAGGAGCCAGCAATCACGAGAAAATCTTTTCCTTCCCCACCCGTGACCGATAGGCCTAACGAATATCCGGTGATCCAACTGTGAGGCTTGAACGATTGCTGCTCTTGTTCTCATGCAATGCGAAAAGATCCGACTTTGCACGATCCATCAGAGGTTTTGTGTCATTCTCCTGCCGCAAGGAATGATATAATGCCTCGTCATGTTCCGAATAATTTTCCGAGAAATCCTGATACTCGTCGTGTCGCTGGCCGTGTTTCCCGCGACCGTAATACTATTGTTGGCCTACAATGATTCCCTCAATGTGGGTCTGGCTTTTTTCGCGCAAGAGATGGTTGCCGGCGGAATAGGTCCCGGTGGAACATCCCTCACGTTGTGGGCCAAATTGTTGTCTCCGTACTTGGTGCTGCAAGCGATCCGGGGTTTCTTGTGGTCTCAGCGCAGTCTTGTGGGACGGAGATGGGCGAATCTCTATTTTTCGGTCTTGGCCGCATCCTGGGCCGGGCGCTCGCTGTGGGGGGCCTGGGATTTGTTCTATTTCATGTACGCGCTGGGAGATATGCCGGCCGAACTCATCCAATTCTTTCGGCTTGAAGCCACCGGTCTTCTGACGTTCGTAGCCTGTGCGGTCATCGCCATTTACTGTTTTGGCATCTTTCTTGACCCGAAAAGAAAGCCGCAGGGCCCGAGAGATCAAGCCAAGGGTGAGAATGGAAATGCCCGGGCTGCCAGTGGTCCAGAGGGATGAACTATTTGCGGAAGGGATTGTGGCGCTTTCACGTGTTCGCTCAAGAGACGCAGAGGATTCGCCTGCCCCTTGTTGGGGCGTCCTGGTCTCGCAGAGACCGATGAATCGCCTGGCTACTTTCTGTCGCTCCTTTGAGGCTAACTAGCGGAGCACGATAAACAATCCGTTCATTAATAACTAAGGATGCTATTTCGCACTTAATTCTGGAAACCTTCACAGTATCTTCATTCTCTCGTTAATCAATTTGAGCATTGCAACATTATCGGTATGTCCCGTCTGTCTCGCTATTATCTTGCCGCGAAAGGGCCGGCCCAGCAAATAAAAATCCCCTATTATGTCCAGGATCTTGTGACGGACGAATTCGTCGGGGAATCTGAGGGGTGGATTCACGACCTTTTCTTCGTCCAGGAGCACCAAATTGGAGAGCTTCCCGCCACCGGCAAGCCCCATCTCATCCATCATGCGCATGTCCTTCACAAATCCAAAGGTCCGGGCCGGGGCGATCTCATGTTTAAAATCTTCCGCGTCGGTGCAGCGGTAAACCATGCTCATCTGGCCCACGGGTGGAGGATAGTCGAGAAAATAGTCGATCTCAAAGAAGTCTGAAGGCTCAACCCTCATGCTCTTGCTGTTACCGTGGGCCTTCGGCAATTCGACGGGTTCGGAAATAACAATATCCTCTATGGTCTCCTCCTGAGTAATGATTTCCGCACTCTCCACAAGGTCACAGAACTCGAGGGCCGAGCCATCCATGATCGGCACTTCGCCTGAAATTTTCACAAGCACGTTTGTAAGGCCATATATGTGGAAAACAGCCATGAGGTGCTCGATCGTGCGGGCAACGAGGCCATTACGCTGGAGGCAAGTGGAATACCCCGTGGAGTCCACATTGCTGAGGAGAGCCGACACGGTCCCGCCGGACGTGATATGGCCGAACACGATGCCGCTGAAAGGAGGCAACGGAGAAATGGTCAAACCGGTCTTGGCCCCCGAATGGAGTCCCTGGCCGTACATGACCACCCTTCCTCTTAGCGTCTTCTGGTGGTGGAATGGACTCGTCAGAGGAGGCGACAACCTGGCGCCCTCAGGGACACTGATTCCGTGTGTATGCGTGCGGTCGAGACGCGAGTCGGCTTGGGGCTCCTCGCCCGCGGCATGTAACTCAGAATGCCGTCCCTGTGAACCGGCAAAGGTTTCCTGCTCGCCGGGAATAAGCAAGTCGTTGGCAGTGATGTGGGGACCCGGCGCGGTCATAACCACGTGCTCTATGAGGATCTTTAGCTCTTTGACGTTCCCCGGCCACGAATACGACAGGAGACGTGCCATGGCCTCAGCGTCCGTTCCGTCAATGTCCCTATCGAATTCCTCAATCGCTTCCTTGAGAAAGTGATCTACAAACAGCGGGATGTCTTCGGCGCGTTCACGCAGAGTAGGCAGTCTGATGATCCGCTGGGCAAGCATGTCCGCGAGGTCAGGCGGGAAATCGTCTTCTTGGACCAGGGTATCCGGATCAATTGTCGAGGTTGAAACAATTCGGAGTCGCGAAGCGCCCTGGGAACGGGGTTGGGACTCTCGCTTGAAGTGATCTCGAACAAGTCTGGCAAGAGGCTCTCGAAGGGCTTTGTCGAGGCGGTCCACTCTAATCAGCAGCAGAGTTCCGGCCGCTGCTTGCAGCATCTTCCCGGGTCTCCCCCCGTTAGTCCCGTTGCTCTTGCCAACCAGCACCTCTTCGATATTTTGGGCCGTGAGGTCCGGGCAGCGAACCTTGACAAGGCTGTGCCTGTCCTTGCCTCCCATATAATGGATGGCCCTGGCCAGGAATTCCTTGCCTGTACCCTTTTCACCCGTCAGCCATACTGCTCCGGCTTCTGCCGCGGCATTTTCTAGAGCGCGTCTTAGATCCGGCCGCCTTAGTAGAAGCCCCGATCAGTTGTCCACGGCTCGATCCATTCCCCTCGTCCGAACGCTTCACAGCGGTGCGGCCTGAAATAGCCTTCTGAACCAAATGCAGGACATCTTCCAGATTGAGGGGTTTTTCCAGATAATCAGTGGCCCCGAGTTTGATTGCCTTCACGGCGGTTTCGATGGTGCCGTGGCCGCTCATCATGATCACCGAGCATCGCGGGTCGATCCTCTTGATGGCCTTGAGGGTCTGCATGCCATCGATTCCCGGGATCCATATATCCAAGAAGACCACGTCCGGAGAATCGCTCTGAACGATGTGCAGTGCCTCCTGCCCATCGCGTGCCTTGATCAGTTCGTGGCCCTCATCGGCAAGAATCGCTCCGAGCGAATCGAGGATCTCCTCCTGATCGTCAACTATGAGTATCCGTCCCTTATTCATAATCCTCAAATATTAGCTTTATGTAGTCCTTCAGGCAACCCCAAAAAGGAAATGGAGGGGAAATAATCCGTCGTTCATCGGTCTTTATTCAGCACGGAGATGCAGAGAACGGAGAAGATTCTGTCTTCTGTGATTTCTCTCAGCTTCGGGCATGGCGCATTCGGGTCCGCGATATTTCGAAATCTTCATCGACCGGCCAGGATATCCCGATGACCTATATGGTTTTGTGTAAACTATCGTCTTGTCTCCGCATTCCTCTGGCCAGGTGAGCGGTTGCTCTCATCGGGTGCGTGCGGCCAGAGTGTCCGCGGTGTCGCTCTTCTGGGGAGCCATTGCTTCTTCCGACGAGGTGTCGGCAACCAGATGATCAAATCGGCCGGAACCCTGGAATGGAACGTGTGGGCCATTCACGTCGGGCTGGGTCAATGCTGCACGGGTAGTCATGTCTGATGCTGTGATTGTCGGGGAAATTGAATCGCTGTGCGGAGTGCCGGGGCCAACAGACTCCGCGGAAGCAGCAGCCGGCTTCCAACTGAAATCGCCGCCAGAATGGCCGACGAATTGCCGCGCTTCGGATCGAAAGCAGCTCAGCCACAATACCGCAAGGGCGAGGAAACAGAGTACGGTCACCGCCATCTTTTTCATGACATTCTCCTGGGAGACCGGTTCGGAGAGCCGACATCGAGAGGTCAATCCCAGCCGGTCTTATATATTATAAGTGTCTTGTTATCAAGATATTATGTAATAAATTTCATGTTATTACTGGGAGGTTGTTGCGGACGGAATGCGGGGAGCCATCTTGACAACTCAAATGAGAATGGCCAAATGAACAACGGGAGTTAACCCAAAAGGTAACTTGAGCACTGGCTCGGAAGACTCCAACATGTCTGGAAAAGGAGGTGCTGATCATGTTCGATCTGATACCATGGAGACGCAAAGAAGAAGAAGGGACTACCGCGGGTAGCCCGCGGATCTTCCAACGTGAATTTGATGACCTCGTAGAAAGGTTCTTTGGCCAGGAACCGGTCTTTTCACGCAGCCTCTTTAGCCGCACATTTACGCCTGTCGTTGACATCGTTGAGAATGAAAACGACATCACAGTGAAAGCTGAGATTCCAGGTATGGAGCAGAAGGACCTAGACGTTAATCTGACCGGCGATGTCCTGACGATCAAGGGCGAAAAGAAGGCAGAGCACGAAGAGAAAGGCGATAATTTCCACCGGATCGAGCGGTCGTACGGCAGCTTTTCGCGCTCTTTTGCCCTGCCGTGCGAGGTGCAGCAAGACAAGGCGGAAGCCACCTACAAGAACGGCGTCCTCTCTCTGAAGCTCCCCAAAAGTGAAAGTTGCAAGAAGAAGGCCGTGAAGATTACGGTTCATTAATTGACAATTGTTAGTCCGTGAAACTCTGCGGCCGGCGCGTAACCGTGCAGGCGCAGAGTTTTGTGATCATGTACGTCTGCGCATGCGGACGTTTTTTATTGCAAACTTCCCTTCTTGTCAGTAAAGTTGGCGATCTGTCTGTATTTCACAAAATCTTCTCCACGATTAATTCGGGTGTTGCGACGGCGTGATGATGTGTCCGGCATAGAGTATTGGAGGCAAGTAGGTTCATGAATCTTCACGAATACCAGTCTAAGGAGTTGTTGTGTTGTCGGGGGGTAGCGATTCCCAAGGGGGCAATCTGTTACGATCCCCTTGAGGCCCTGATTTCAGCTCGGCAGCTCAAGAGCGACAAGGTGGTGCTCAAGGCCCAGGTTCATTCCGGGGGTAGGGGGAAGGCCGGAGGCGTGGCTGTTGTCTCCATGGCTGAGGACATTCGCGCCAGGGCCGCTCAGATCCTTGGGCAGACGCTTGTCACCAACCAGACCGGCCCTCAAGGCAAGCCTGTCAGCGCCCTCCTGATAGAGGAGGTGCTCCCCATAGACCGGGAGATGTACCTCGGGGTTGTGCTGGACAGGAATACGGGCCGGGTCACAATCATGTCGAGCCTTGCAGGCGGAGTTGAGATAGAGGCCCTTGCAAGTGGTTCTCCGGAGAAGATCTTCACCATAAGCGTGGACCCTGTGAGAGGGCTTGCTCCGTACCAGGCCCGTGCCATGGCGTATCGGCTTTCCGACGACAAGACCCTGGCAGTGCAGATCATGAAGATCATCACGGTACTCTACCAGGTCTTTGTGGAATATGATTGCTCCCTGGCTGAGATCAATCCTCTGATCATTTCAGGGGATCGGGTCATTGCCCTGGATGCAAAGATCAATCTCGACGATCATGCGCTCTTCCGGCATCCGGAGATGGAGCGCTTGCGTGACAGGTCCCAGGAGGACCTGCTCGAGTTGTCAGCCCGGAAGAACGGCCTGAGTTATATAAGACTCAACGGCGACATCGGATGCATAGTCAACGGCGCGGGCCTTGCAATGGCAACCCTTGACCTGATTTCGCTCCACGGGGGATCTCCTGCCAATTTCCTGGATGTGGGCGGCGGCGCCAGCGAGCAGGTTGTGGCTGACGCTATGAGTATTCTCCTGGATGATAAGAATGTGAAGGTGATTTTCATCAATATCTTCGGCGGGATACTTAGATGCGACGTGCTCGCCCGCGGGGTCATCAAGGCCATCAAACAGCGTGGAACAGCCCTCCCGGTCATAGCCCGGATCGAAGGGACAAACATCGAGGAGGGCCTTTCCCTATTCGAGCAATCCGGCCTCCCGATAGAGATGATACCTTCCCTGGATGACGCGGCAAGAGCCGTTGTCGCAAAGGCCTCCTCCCTGGAGAGTTGAAATGGCAATTATTGTTAATAAAGAATCACGCGTAATATGCCAGGGGATAACCGGGCGCAACGGTACATTTCATTCTTTGGCCTGCCGGGATTACGGCACCAACATGGTCGGCGGAGTAACACCCGGAAAGCAGGGGGAGAAAGTAGATGGAATTCCCGTCTTCAACACGGTCTTTAATGCGGTGAAAGAAACCGGCGCGAATGTCTCGCTGATCTTTGTCCCTGCCGCGTACGCTAAAGACCCTATTCTTGAGGCTGTGGATGCGGGGATTCAGCGTTATTGTCTGCATAACCGAGGGTATACCGCCTCTTGACACTGCATCGGCCCTTCACACGGTCCGTCAGGAGGGGAGATGCCTTGTAGGCCCGAACACTCCGGGGATCATATCTCCAAAAGAGAAATGCAAGGTAGGGATCATGCCCGGATACATTCACATGCCGGGCCCTGTGGGAGTAGTCTCCCGCTCGGGTACCCTTACCTACGAGGTGGTGGATCAGCTCACCAAGAACGGGGTAGGGCAGAGCACCTGCCTGGGACTCGGCGGAGACCCGGTTGTCGGACTCAGCTTCATTGATGTGCTCAAGATGTTTCGGGACGACCCGGAGACCGAGGCGGTGGTCCTCATCGGTGAGATAGGGGGCTCGGCAGAGGAACAGGCTGCGGAGTTCATCAAGAACGAATTCGACAAGCCCGTGGCCGCGTACATTGCCGGCAGACTTGCACCTCCGGGCAAGCGCATGGGACACGCGGGCGCGATCATATCCGGCGGATCAGGGACCGCTCAGGGGAAGATCAAAGCCCTCACCGAAGCCGGCGTAACCGTGGTTGATAATCTCACCCAGGTTGGAGCCGCAGCGAGGCAGATGCTTAAGTAGGCTCAATCCTGGGGAGGACCTTCTTTGCAAAGAAGGGTCCCCAGACCCCCTCCAAGAAACTCTAAACACTTCACGGAATCCTCTTTCTGCTGAAAAATGAGGATTCCGTGAAAGTCTAAGAGCTCCTGGTGAGGGATCCTCGATTCAACCTCGCGTGGACTCAAGGTGGTATGACGAGAGAAGAAACAAAGAGGAGAGTTACATGTCCGTGATGGAAGAGAGGTTCGAGGAACTCGAGCGCAGATTGGCCGAATCCGATCAGGCAGGCGGCCCGGAAAAGATCTCAAAACAGCATCAGGCAGGCAAGATGACCGCGCGAGCGGGTCCTGGAACTTCTGGACAACGGCTCCTTTGAAGAGATGGACAAATTCGTGGCACACCGCTGCACGGATTTCGGCATGGCCAAGACCCAGATACCGGGTGAGGGTGTGGTTACCGGCTTCGGCCGCATCAACGGCCGTGGGGTCTACGTCTTTGCCCAGGATTTTACCGTGTTCGGCGGCAGCCTCTCCTTCACCCATGCCCAAAAGATATGCAAGGTGATGGACCTCGCGTACCGGAACGGCTTCCCCCTTATCGGCATAAACGATTCCGGCGGAGCGCGCATTCAGGAGGGTGTGGAGAGCCTCGGCGGTTATGGTGAGGTCTTCTACCGCAATGTGCGGGCCTCGGGAGTGATCCCCCAGATCTCTGTAATCATGGGTCCCTGCGCGGGTGGCGCGGTCTATTCACCCGCGGTCACGGACTTCATCTTCATGACGGAAAAGACCAGCTACATGTTCATCACCGGCCCCCAGGTGATCAAGCAGGTCACGAGCCAGGAGATCGACCCCGAGAGCCTCGGTGGCGCCAAGGTCCACGGCCGGGTCTCGGGTGTATGTCATTTCCACTACCCCACCGAGAATGAGACCCTGGCCAAGGTCAAGGAACTCCTCTCTTTCCTTCCGGACAGCAACCGGGTCCGGCCGCCTGTGGCGATCCAACGACGATCCGGTTGACAGGATGGTCCCGGAGCTGGATTCGGTGATACCCGAGAGCTCCCGCTTACCCTACGACATGAAGAAGGTGATAGTCCCTGTCCTGGACAACAAGCATTTTATGGAGGTTCACGCTCATTTCGCCCGTAACCTTATCACCGGCTTCGGAAGGCTTGGCGGAAGAACAGTGGGGATAGTGGCGAATCAACCCAACTGGCTTGCAGGATGCCTCGATACTGAAGCATCAGTAAAGTGCGCGCGTTTCGTGCGCTTTTGCGATGCGTTCAATATACCTCTCTGGACCCTGCTCGACGTGCCGGGGTACCTGCCGGGCACCCAGCAGGAGCACGGAGGGATCATCAAGCACGGCGCTAAGATCCTCTATGCGTACGCGGAAGCGACGGTACCCAAGGTCACTCTTATAACCCGGAAGGCATACGGTGGGGCGTACGTGGTCATGTCCAGCAAGCATCTGCGTGCAGACATCAACCTGGCCTATCCGTCCGCGGAAATCGCGGTGATGGGACCCGAGGGTGCGATACAGATCCTGTTCCGCAAGGAGATCGCGGAAGCCAAAGACCCTGCGGCAAGGCGCGCGGAGCTTATTCAAGATTATGTAGAGAAGTTTGCCAGCCCCTATCGGGCTGCCCAGCTCGGATTTGTGGACAGGGTGATCTTTCCGCGGGACACCCGTGCAGTCCTTATCAATGCCTTTGCCCAGTTGGAGAATAAGGTGGAGGAAAAGCCGAGTCGTAGACACGGGAATATTCCTCTCTAATATAAGACCAAGAGGATTTGAGAATGGAAAAGCGTATCAGGGTGGTGGTGGCCAAGCCCGGTCTGGACGGCCATGACAGAGGGGCCAAAGTGGTGGCCCGAGCGTTGCGGGACGCGGGTATGGAGGTCATCTATACCGGATTGAGGCAGACCCCCGAAGCGATTCTTCAGACCTGTTTGCAGGAAGACGCGGATGTGCTCTGCCTGAGCTCACTCTCGGGGGCCCATGATTATCTATTCCCAAAGGTGGCTCAACTCTTCAAGGAAAAAGGGATCGACGACGTGCTAATACTCGGCGGGGGCATTGTCCCGGAAGAAGATGTGCTCAAGCTCAAGGAGAGCGGCATCGAGGAGATATTCGGACCGGGCACCCGCACCGACGACATCGTGGAATACATCCGGACACATCTCAAGAAATGACTGCATTCGGTGGGACAGGCATCCTGCCTGTCATTCTACTCGTTCCGAGGCTCTGCCTCGGAATGCTGCAGGAGGCTCTGCCTCTCTTGTATGCCCGCCACCTTTCCACGGCCCCTCTTCCATGAATTATACAAGGACAAGAAATCCCCGTATGTGATTGCGAAGCTGATCCCCTCGGCCTGTGCTTTGTCCTTTGTCCAGGTGACAATGCCTATCAGGGTCCCGTCTGCCGAATAGAGCCCTCCTCCAGAGTTTCCCTGATTGATGGGAGTTTGGGTCTGGAGAATTTTCAGGCGCACCGGTCCCTTCACTGTCTCTCGAATTCCCGAGATAACCCCTTCGTTGTAGCTCCAACTCAATTCATGCGGGTTGCCTACCGCAAAGACCTTCTGTCCAATTTGCATTTCCGTAGTGCCGGAGTTTTCAGGTAGAGAGATATCTTCCGGGCTGGATCCGGTTGCAACGAGAGCCAGGTCTACCCCGTGAGGTTCAACCCACCAGACGTACGAGCCGCTTGCTGGTCCCGTCATGAAGGAACGCTGTTATCGAAATGCTAGGGTCCAAGGGCTTGGACTCGTTGCGGGAAAAAGACGGGTCCACCACGTGGCGGCTAGTGAGAATAAGGTGTTCCCCGTCGCTCGTTCCGACGAGGATACCGGAACCGCTGAACGATTCGGAACCCAGGAATCGCTGCCTGTCCACCATCAAGAAGACATTGGCTTCAAGGGCACGCCGTATGTGATCAGGTGCCATTTCCACGTTCGCTCTCGACGGAACAATGGATTGTTCTATCGCCCGGCCTGTGGGCTGGTTGATCCGCGGGACGACAAATCCGAGCATCACCACCCACAGGACTATATCTCCCAGACCAATCGCCAGGGCCGCCACGGCAAGACCTCTCCCTCGCAGCAACGGGTTCTCGGCGAGTTGTCCGAGTGCTATGCCTGCCAATATCATCGCGACCGCGCCGGTCACGAGCCCAACAACAGGGATGCCCACCAACGAAAGAATGAACGCGGTCAACGCGAGCGGGTGTATTCTTATGGTATTCGCAGAGAAATGGGCTACGTCAGACGGAGTCATGGCGCCATTTCTTTCGAGCATTTTCTCAGATTTCGCCGTCAGAATCGGCTCCTTTCCCGTACCAGTGTAGCATGAAAGAGACAATTTACACTTGATTTTCCATAAAGCTTTGGATTAATAATCCTCAAGAGTAATTGTTGCTCGTTTTAGAGCACTTGTATAGAGGAGTTAAAGCATGACTGTACAACAGATTCGTCAAAAGGCTAGAAAAATGGGATTGAAGAACATCACCCGGTACAGGAAGGAACACCTGATCCGAGCCATCCAGGAACTCGAGGGGAACTCGCCGTGCTTCAGGGGCATACACGACTGCTGGGAAGTCGGGTGCCTCTGGAGAGAAGAGTGTCAGGCCTGACCGGCTGCGGAACACCTGTCCAAGCGTTCAGCCGCGGCTTTTAAGTCGGCCCGGGGAGAGCCATGCGGCGCGGAGTTCCGGGTCCTATGTCATGCGGCTGGACGCGATTTTTCACCTGTCCTGACTATTCCTTCACATCGCCTCGCGTTATTACAAAACCTGCGTACGAATTTGTCGTAGATTGCCCTGGGCAACCTTTTCAACCGTTTCCCTTTGCCCGTCACGTAAACTTCGGTGGTGTCAAGGCAGTCACGCAATGACAGTGGGACGAGAGACTCCCCGTAACGGAAAGTTTGCCTCCGCTCAGTTGTTGCGATTTCCCCATTGGTTCATGTATGCTTCACGATGCAGATGATTGTCCCGGTTCAATTCACTCCATAGTGGGTGGCGTTGAGAGTGGCCATATGACCCATGATCAAAATACTGGTAGAGGCAGACCTTGCGTGTCTGCCCTAATTTGGGCCGACACGCAAGGTGCGCTCCCACACGAACGTCGTCCTTTGTTATGGGAAGGGCTGTTTCTCAACGAGAGTCACCGTATTTTTCTACAATACTCCTGGACCTAGCCGTTCAACCGGCTGTGAGGGTCTTGAAACAAATCCGACGAGGTTGCCATGCCGAAAGTGACTATCAATACTTTAAGAGAAAAAAGAGCCAAGAAAGAGCCGATGACCTACCTAACGGCTTATGACTATCCGACTGCAATCCTGGAGCAAAAGGCCGGTATCGACGTGATCCTGGTCGGTGATTCCATAGGCATGGTGATTTATGGATACGACTCAACATTGCCGGTCACCGTGGACCTTATGATGCCGCACGTCAAGGCGGTTCGTCTGGGCGCGCCGGATGTTTACCTGGTGGGGGACATGCCTTACATGAGCTACCAGGTATCAAAGTCTGAGGCAATCCGGAACGGCGGCCGGTTTATGGCAGAAGGGGCCTGCGACGCGGTTAAGCTCGAAGGCGGCCGCGAGATGGCTGAGACGATAAGAGCGATGGTGGATGCAAGCATACCGGTGATGGGTCATATGGGGCTGACGCCTCAATCAGCCGCGCAGTTGGGGGGCTACAGAGTTCAGGGCAAGGATGTGGCCACTGCGAAGAAGCTGATCGAGGACGCAGACATTCTCCAGGAGGCTGGTGTCTCGACACTGTTGCTGGAAGCGGTTCCCGCAGAGGTGACGCGCATAATCACGAAGAGGGCGTCGGTCCCAGTGTTCGGCATCGGCGCGGGACCTGATTGCGACGGGCAAGTTCTGGTCATCCACGACATGATCGGCATGTTCGACCGCAAGCCTGCGAAGTTTGTAAAGAAGTACGCAGAGGTCGGCGCCCAGATAGTGGAAGCCCTGGGCGAGTTCAAGAAGGAAGTCACAGAGGGGGCCTTTCCCGCCACGGAGCATTGCTATCCAATGCCGGAAGATGTGGCCGCGGAACTGGCAAAACTTTATCCGGAACAAGCTTGAAAGCATCGGAAGGGACACAGATGCGGGTCGGTATTGTAGGAGCCGGAGCGCTCGGGTCGGTCCTCGGAGGGTTACTCTCTGAAGGAGGGGTGGACGCAGTTCTTATCGAACGCGACAGCGAACAAGTACGTGTCGTCAGAGAGGACGGGTTGTGGCTGGAAGGAGTCTCCGGCGACCGTCTCATCAGGCCGCAGATCGTTTGGGATCCTGCAGAGGCGGGTAAAGTTGACTTGGCGCTTGTTCTCGGTGAAAGCCTACGACACCCGCGGTGCGACTGCCACAGTAAAACAAATCCTTTCGGACGAAGGGGTCGTTCTCACGCTCCAAAACGGCATCGGGAACTATGAGATTTTGGAGCCGGCCTTTCCGGGGCGAGTACTGCTCGGGACCACGACCATAGGCGCGATGGCTCTCGGGGCAGGGAGGTTCCGCCACACCGGCGTCGGACCCACTCATCTCGGGGAGCCGGATGGGAGCATCCGGGAACGGACGCGAGCTGTTGCGTCGGTCCTGGAGAAAATGAATGCCGGGCCGGTACACCCTGTCGAGAACGCTGTGGGCTCCGTCTGGTCAAAACTCATCATCAATGCTGCAATTAACGCTCCGTGCACCCTCCTGAGGCTTAGGAACGGCGACCTGCCTTCCAGCCAGGCTGGGAAAGAACTAATCCACGACGTCGTCGAAGAGTGCCTGACAATTACTCGGGCAAAGGGAATCCGCCTGATCTTTGATGATCCGGAAGAGCGCGTGATCGCTGTTTGCGAGGGTACCGCGGGCAACATAAACTCGATGTTTCAAGATATCATTGCCGGACGCCGTACCGAGATTGAGTTTATAAACGCCGCGCTGGCTGCAGGAAGCGCAAAGTGTGGGAATCGCCGCTCCGGTAAACCGGACACTGGCTCGCCTCATCAAAGCACTTGAGTCCACTGCCGATAGGCGGGTGGACCTCCCCGTCTGAAGCAATTCTTAGTGGTCCAAAATTCGTAAGTCGGGTGACGCATTCTTGCGGTGGAGACGATGAGTAGGATTCTAGCCCACGGTATTGGTGGGACAGGCATCTTGCCTGTCATTTTTTTTGATAGACAGGCAAGATGCCTGTCCCACCAAAGTTGGCCGAAATACCCCAATGAACTTGGGAAATCGGGCGCTTAGGAAGCAGCGGGGTGAATAAAGTGCGCCCCTCCTGTTGAAGCGGCGCACTTGTGAACAACGAGTCTGCCGGCTGCCTAGAAAAGGGAACTTATGAACGCGAACGGCAAGCCAATTATCTCTGCTGCGGAGGAGAGAATATCGGACTCCGACGATTCCTCCTCGAAAGGATCGACCCCCGTTGCCGGAGCTGCCGCGGGAGCCAACTTGATCGTAACGCCGTCCCTGACGAATCGGTCTGTGGCCGCGGGCGGTGTTGCCATCCTGCGAGGATCCGTATTGGCGTAGCGCGGATTCACGGCTCCACGATGTTCGTTAACGCGCCTGTTGCTTTGGTTGACTGCCTGGCGAGGTGCGTCAGTAAGATACTGCTGACCAGGATTGGGCCGGCTCTCATAAGCGCCCGCCGGGTAAGACCACGGATTCTGGGCCACAGGAGGACGGACTTTCCGGATGGGCTTGGGCGAGGCGGCATAGGTCCCATATTCGGATGGAGCAACTCTTTTGACCGCGGGCCCGGCCTTCTTTTTTTCTGCCTTTTTTTCGGTCACGGCCTTCTTTTCTGCCGCAGACTTCTCTTCCATTGCAGGTTTTTGATCAGTTTTCGGCGGAGGAGGCGAGATGACAAGGTCTTTTTCCAAATCCGCTTCGAGGTCAGGGGCCTCGTCAGCGGCCTCGGCTCTCGCTCCCAGTCGCTGCGATTTAGGGCTAACTCTCGGCGGAGGAGCCATGCCTCGATTAGACCTTTCTCTATACGCTACGGCAGGCTTGGCTAGTACCCGTGAGGTCTCTTTTGCTGCCGCCGGCTCCGGGAGTAGCGTGTCGGATTCCAATTCGATTTCGAAATTCCTTTTGAGATTCGACTTGAATTCCGCCTTGACGACATCTCCGGCGTTTATATGGAGTGGCGTGGACGGTCTGCTTATCGCAGCATCGGCCAACATCTCGAAGTTGCCGGCGCAAACCCACGACGCCGTCAACACAACGATGGCCGCGGCAACTATGAATAATCTTGCCATAACAGCATCTCCTTTCGGCAACTGTTCCCCCTTAGGGGAGCATGTTTGATTTTTTGGATTGAGACGGGTGGGTGTCATGTTCCCTCCTTCCCGACGAATGAGAGGGGCATACCATCATAAAATATGATTGTCAATCACAATGTTACGATATTTTCTTAAAGTGATTTATTAGGTACTGTAAACCAATGCTCGCGTTAGGGCCGGACCTGTAGCCAACGAGCGTTCAGCACGCCCGGGAATTTGAAATCTCTCTGGTGAAATGACTGAGGACCTATGGTTCGCCACGGAGAACGGAGCGATTCGGTCCGGAGGAAGCATTTGGTTGCAAGCGGGGAAAGAGGTTTTCGCTGGACTGTCATTGCGAGGGCAGAGCCCGAAGCAATCTCCAAGGTGGGAAACGGGAGATTGCTTCGTCGTTTTGCTCCTCGCAATGACACAGGGAGATGTCCGAAACCGATGGTGCTTCCAACCGATGATCCCTGTTTTGCCCGCGTGACTGATCCCGTATCTCGGCGATTATTAAGGTATTGACAAAGCCGGGAAGCGCGCCTAAAATCGGCTAATTTTACAAGTACTTCGCTCAGATCGCTTGAATGAGGGGCCTGGAAATACTTGTGGGAATTTTGCCGGGAGGCGATATAACCGCGTGAGAACCGCCGGCCAAAGGCGGTCATTGATATAGATCTCCGAGGAGAATTTTATGTCTGCAAAAGAGAAAGCCAAGGGGAAGGCCGCCAAAGTGCAATCTGAAGCCGCCATGTCCGTTGATAAGGAACCGGAAATGGTTGAGGGGACGGATGTCGAGGCATATGAGCCTGCTTCTGCGAGGAACATGCCGAAACCCCAGAGTTCGTTGGGTGCGCGTGTTAAGAAGGATATCGGGAAGCTTACCGTTTCACTCCTTGGGGATGTCGGAACCGCCCCTACGCTTGCGGAAGTGGAAAAATTCAACAAAAAGGGGGAAGGCGAGAGTCGGACTCCCTTAATGACTGTGGTCCAGGCGGTACTTGCCAAGGCGGGCGGAAGCATGCAGCTCGGGGACTTGACCACGCAGACTCGCAAGTACTGGAACAGGCCCTTTCCCACAAGCCCCTATACCGAAGAGGAACTCATATATCTGATGTTGCGAAGCTCTGACGGTGTTAGAGTTAGCTAGTGTAGTGCCTCAAGAATATCCTTACGTTACTAAAGAAAACTATATGTTGCGGTGCGACCACCCGGTCGCTCCGTACCGAAGTGTTCCAAGCACATTGATGAGCGGATGTCACCGTAAGGCTGGATTGGAAACACTACGCTAGAAGCGGTCGAACGCTGTTTCGGCCAGCCGCGGTTTTGAAAATGAAAGGCCTCCTCCCCCCCCCCGCATTACGCGGAAGGGGGTGACATGGATCTCATAGACGGCGAGTCTCGCCTTCCAAATTTTCGAGGGTTTACAATTAACCTATTAAGGTTATTGGATAAAAAAATATAGGCCGCAATTTCGGATGCCTATCCCTCCCGTGCGTCGGCGCAAAACTTTTCCCCTTGACACACTAGATGTTGTGGCGATAAAGATGGCCCCCACAAGATGATCCACTTGCGGGGTCGGATCTCTGGGTCATTCGGCAATCAATTCTGGGCACTTTCGGAGAAAGCATCAAGCAATCCCGAGGCTCCCGGAATAAAGCCTTAAAGTAAAGATCAAAGGGTGGGGGATAATAGTTTGGTTTGGTTGCAGCTCCAGAGCGTAACCGGTGCGCCTTAGTTTGGAGCGAAGTGTCGCCGGAAATTTTGTACGGCGGCCGAAGTCTGGTGGCAAGGCAAAAGGTTGAACGGAGAAATCGCAAAAAAGCATTCACACTTCACATCACCAGAATGGGGGATTGCAATGGCTAGCGTAAGTGAAATCAAGGAATACCGGAAAGAAAACCCGCGGCATCTTGAAACTACGGACATGGCCCTATTTGTCCGGACTTCCAGTGAAGCCATGGACGGGTGGGACCGCAGCAGGATCGTAGACGCGCTTCTCCGGGAGACTTTTATTGATGAAGGTACTGCCGAAGATATCAGCCTCGAGGTCGAAAATGACATAAAGCGAAGCGGTATCCAGGTGATCACATCCCCTCTTATCCGGGAGATGGTCAACGCAAAGCTTCTGGAAAGAGGGTTGGAAGGCGAGCGGCGCATGCATACGCGCCTTGGCGTGCCTTTGTACGATGTCGATCAACTTATTACCCGTCCCAACAAGGAGAATGCCAACGTCCCTCACGGCCCCGAGGCCACAAACCTGACATTGGCGGAGAACATTAAGAAAGAATATGCTCTGCTGAATGTTTTTGATCAGAGTGTCGGCGACGCTCACATGCGCGGCGATATTCATCTTCACGATTTGGGCTTTATCGACAGGCCCTATTGCTCCGGCCAATCACTGGAATACATAAAGAAGTTCGGCCTGAACCTGCCCAATTCACTCGCTATGGCTAAACCGGCCAAACATCCTGAGGTGTTGCTGGCCCACATGGTCAAGTTCGCTGCCGCATTGCAAAGCCATTTTGCCGGCGCCATAGGGTGGGACGCTGTGAACCTCTTTTTTGCGCCTTATCTCAGAGGGTTGCCTAAGAGGGACGTGCGCCAATTGGCCCAGATGTTGATTTTTGAGTTTTCACAGCAGGCGGTGGCGCGTGGAGGCCAGGCCATTTTCACGGACATCAATCTCTACTGGGAAATCCCGAAACACTTTGAAAACGTTCCCGCCATCGGACCGGGTGGGACCTTCACCGGCCACACGTACGCAGAATACCTCCCAGAAGCCCAGAATTTCGTCTGGACGCTTTTCGACATCTACCGTGAGGGTGACGGCGCGGGACGCCCCTTTTTCTTCCCCAAGCCTCTCATCCATATAACCGACAAATTCTTCAAGACTCCCGGGCATGAGGAATTCCTTCACCATATCTGCGACATAGCCTCGGAGAAAGGGAATACCTACTTCGTATTTGATAGAGGAGACACTGCCAAAATATCAGAGTGTTGCCGCCTATCGTTCAAACTGGAGAAGAGCGACCTGGATGACGCGGTCACCCCCTGGAAGATGCGTTACTCTGCCATGCAGAACGTTACCATCAATCTTCCCCGCATTGCCTATGAAGCCGGAGGCGATGACGCGAGGCTGTTCTCTCTTATCAGTGAGAGGATTTCACTGGCCGCGGATGCTCACATGCAGAAGAAGGCCTTTATCGAGCGGCTCCTTGCTTTGGGAGAAACCGGCCCGCTGGCCCTTCTCACCATGGACCGCGACGGGGAGTCGTACCTGAGAATGCACAGGGTCACGTACCTGGTCGGTATGGTGGGACTCAACGAATTGGTTCAGCACCACACGGGCGAGGAACTTCACGAAAGCGACGACGCCATCAAGTTCGGGCTGAAGGTGATAGCCCACATGAATTTGGTCGCGGCTCGTCTGGGGAAAAAATACAATATGCGCTTTGTGCTGGAGCAGACTCCCGCGGAGAGCACCGCGTATCGTTTTGCCAAGCTGGACATGAAGCACTTTCCTGAAGCCCAAAAAGTCGTGAAGGGGAACCTCAGCCTCGAAGAAATTTATTACACCAACTCCACGCTCTTCAATGTGGGCGCTGCGGTCGATCCCATAGAGCGGGTCAAGAGGGAAGGCCTGTTCCATCCCTTGATCGAGGCCGGCTCCCTTACTCATGTCTGGCTTGGAGAGAGCCGGCCGAGCGCGGAGTCCCTGGCGAACTTCATCGTGAAGACCTTCAGGATGACAAAGAACGATCAGGTCGCCTTTTCTCCGGAACTGACCACCTGCGTCTCTTGCGGTCGCACCACCCGTGGCCTCCACGACATATGCCTTTATTGCAAGTCGGACCAGGTAGAGCAGATCACCAGGATTACGGGTTATTTCACCAAGGTGTCTAGCTGGAACAAGGGCAAAAGGGGTGAGCTTAAAGACAGATATCGCAACGGTGACCTGAGGGTGAGCTGAGCCCTACCTAGGTAATATTTAAGTACGATCTGATTGTCGGAGGTTAGCTATGACGTATCTTTTTACAAAAGAGGGTTGCGGCAAGTGCGATTGGGTAAAAACCAATGTGGATCTTGAGAGCATGAAAGATGTCACTGTCATGTCACTGAACCGGGACGACCCGGAAGCCCTTGCATTGCTCGCATATTACGAGTGTGTGACACTCTCTGAGAAAAAGCTTCCCATACTGGTGTCCGATTCCGAGCGAGGTAATTACCGGCGCAGTAAACATCAAAAATTTTCTGAAGGAACACTGCGGTTGAGCTGCCGCATAGTACGAATATGACGGGAGGGAGTCCGGGTGGAAGCTCTCTTTTGAGGTTCCACCCTCAAATCCTAATCTTCACATGTTCCGGCGCAACGGAGAATTTATGGACGACACATTCCGCATCAAAGGATTTATCCCCACTTCTTTTCTGGACTGGCCCGGCAAACTTTGCTCGGTGATCTTCCTTGGTGGGTGCGGATTCCGATGCCCGGCATGCCACAATCCCAAACTCGTCTTGGAGCCGGGATCGCTGCCTGACTATCCTCTCCGGGAGATTCTTAGAAATCTGGACGCCCGCGGGAATTGGATCGATGGAATCACAGTTACCGGAGGGGAACCGACAATCCACGAGTCCCTACCGAACCTCTTGAAGATTTTTCGCAAACGGAAACTGAAGATCAAACTCGATACAAACGGCTCCAATCCGAGAATGCTTGAAGCGCTGATCAACCGGGGGCTCATCGACGCGGTTTCTATGGATATCAAGGCTCCTCTGACCTCTGAGGAATACTCTCGGGCAGCCGGAGTGCGAGTTGATCTCACTGCGATCGAGCGAAGCCTGGACGTCTTGAGGCATTCCAAGTTGGAAGTTATCTTTCGGACTACCGCGATTCCAGGGCTCGTGGAAGAACCTCAATTGGAACTCATCGGGCGTGCCCTGGGGAATGTGAAGCGGTACATTGTTCAAGCGTTCCGGAATGTTGACACGCTGCGCCCTGATTTTGCCGGTCTCGAAGAATTCAGTCAGGAACGCGTAGACCGCATGCGGGAATGCTTTGAACTGCCGTCCTTGATTCCGTTGACCCCTCGACATGCCACCGCAGGTTAGGCGTATGGGAAATCCTATTTGAAAAACCGTCCGAAACCTTGGCTCTTTGCTACAGATTCCATCCGCCTGCGACCTCCAGCGTTGCGCCGGTGATGAAGCTGGCGTCGTCGGAAGCCAGGAACGCGATGGCCGAGGCGATCTCCGCAGGATCTGCGGCCCTTCCCAGTGGTGTTTCAGCTATCATCATCTCTTTGAATTTGGGACTCATGACATCCCTTATGGTCGGAGTTTCGGTCAATCCCGGCAGGACCGCGTTTACTCGTACCCCTTTGGAGCCCCACTCGCGGGCCAGCGATTTCGTGAGGCCGATCAAGCCGGCCTTTGCCGAACAGTAGGCAGACTCTCCTTTTGATCCAACCTTCGCGTAAATGGATGAGACATTTACGATCCGGCCGTCGCCCTGTCCTATCATGAGCGGCCCGCACGCGTGGCAGCAGTTTATCGCCCCTAAGAGATGGACCCCCCAGACAGCCTTGAAATCCTCGGGGTCGATCTTGAGGAATGCTCCCGGCCGATCAAACCCTGCATTATTGACCAGCACGTCCATGCTCCCGAACTCTTCACGAAGGGTTTGCACCTGCTCGGCAACTGCTTCCGTGTCCGAAACGTCCGCGACTAAGCCCCAGAGCGCGGGCTCCGATTTCCTTGATAATACTGACGGTTTCCGATGTGGTTTCCGGGTTCCTGTCGAGGATTCCGACTGCCGCGCCTTCTCTTGCCAGGCGGAGAGCCGTTGCCCGCCCGATTCCCTGGCCTGCCCCCGTCACCAGGGCGACCTTGCCGATGAATCTTCGAGAGATTTCCCTCTGAGCACTTTGGACCGTCATATTTACCTCGATGTGTTTCTGGTGGTTATTCAGTATCAGACGGCATCTCTGGCAAAATATTCCCGGACAGCCTTCTTGTCGCAGGGTTTCATAGACGCGGCATACTTGGCCTTGAGGTCTCGAATGCGTTCAAGTGATTGTTTCACGCGTGCCTCCGGGATCTCTCCCTCCTTCAATGCGCGGAGTATTCTTTCCCTCGCTGAGAATGCCTTATCTGGGTTGTTGCAAATCAGGAGCAGATCCACTCCTGCTGCAAAGGCATTTAACGCGCATGTATCAGAGGAATAATGATGTGCCACCGCGCCCATGTCCAGATCGTCGGTGATGACTACTCCGTTGTACGACATTTTGCCTCGAAGTAGGCCGGTTATCACTTCAGGCGACAGCGTGGCAGGCAGATGCGGATCCAAGGCCGGATAAAGCACGTGCGCGGTCATCATCATTTCAATTTGCGAGGCCGCGGCATTTCGAAACGGGATCAGATCGTGGCTTTCCATCGTTTCCAGAGGTCTGTCGTCAATCGGAAGGTCCTTATGTGAATCCACGGAAGTCCCTCCATGTCCCGGAAAGTGTTTTCCGCAGGGTATGATCCCACCGTGCCTCATCGATTCCATTACTATCTTGCCCAGGAGCCATACCGACTGTGGGTCGCGATCCGTATGACCTGTCACCGATCACCGAGGACTTGTCAACCTGATCTTGGCCCAGTACGTCGAGCACCGGCACAAAGTCCAGATTGAAGCCGACCAGCCCTGATCTCACGAGCGGTGACGTCCGCGAAGTCGCGGACTGCTTCTTCGGGTCTTTGAAAAGAAGCCAACTCCAGTGCAGGTGGAAACGCTTGGAAGGGCTCTCGGAGTCGGCGCACTCTTCCCCCTTCCTGATCCACGCCTATGAAGATCCCTTCCCCCCACCTCGTCTGTGCGTAGCTCTGCAGGCCGCGATTGAGTTCCGCCGTCTGAGCCGGGTCCTCGATATTTCTGGAGAAAAGGACCACACCTGATGGGTGTAAATTGTCGATAAGATCACGTACTTCCGGCGTGAACAGCGTTCCGTTGAAACCGATGACAAAAAGATTGCCGATATCCTGTGCGTTCATGATCAAAAATAGCTGTGGAGCCCCGGCAGATAGTTGACGCCAAAATACGTGAAGAGCACGGCAGCAAAACCCACCACTGATAAGACCGCAGTCCGACCCCCTTGCCATCCTCGGGCAAGCCTGGCGTGGAGAAAAGCCGAATAGACCAACCATGTGATCAAAGACCACGTTTCCTTGGGGTCCCAGGACCAGTAACTACCCCAGGCATAATCCGCCCATGCCGCGCCGGTTATTATTCCCACAGTAAGCAGAGGAAAACCGATCAGGACCGAACGGTACACAATCTCATCCAGAATATCCGTTTCGGAATGACGTCTGCCGAACGCTGTTGACCCCCTGGTAAGAAGTAACAGCAGCGCCGCCACAAAGGATATTGTGAATCCCGCATAACCCAGAAAGCAGGTGATTACATGAGCGACAAGCCAGTTGGACTGGAGGGCTGGAATCAAGGGCTTGATGCTGGGATCTTGGAAAAACGTGTAAGCCATGGTCAAGAAGACCACCGGCATTCCGAGCAGAACGATGATGTCGGTTCTGAATTTTAAGCGCGCAATAATCAGCGCCAGAGCAATTGTCCAGGCGAAGAAGATCAACGACTCGTACAAATTGGACAACGGAGCATGACCTACGCCGATCTGATAAGACTCAATCCACCTCAAGCCTATGCTCGCGGTGTGCAGAGCAAAAACAAAGATGAACAGACCCAGCGGCACCATGCGCATTTTGGCTGCAAAAGAGCCCAACATATAGACTACGAGGAAACCGACCCCCACAGCCAGATAACCGAAAGTCACGTACGTGTTCAGATCAGTGCTTGTCATGTGATCGCCCAGGAAAGTCTTACGATGTCCCTCTTTTCAAGGAATCGTTCACCGCGGAGATCGCGGAGAGCGCAGAGGATTCCATTTGCTCAGCATTTCTCTTAAGCGCGGCACAGCGCATTCGCGCCTGAGACAACCAAGACAATACCGGCCTGACTGCATACGCCATGGCTTATGTGGTACTGTGAAAACCATGTTTCCTCTCTACGTTCTCGGCGCACTCTGCGGGGAATTCCGTTTGCCCGCTTAATGCTTGCCTTTTCAGGAGTTCAGTTCAGCTATTGAGTGCCGGATTTCAATCCGTCAACGATTCTTTTCTCGACTGCCTCACGGAATTCACGCCGCAGCCTGCGGCAGCTCCCGGAGACTTTGATTTCACTCCCTGCCGCTGTGCTCTTCATCTGGATGGCCAGGCGGCGCAGGTTTGTGAACAGCGTAAGGAAAAACCCGATAATCAACATGATGCAGCCTACCCAAACCACTGCGCTCCCCGGATCATAGCCGATCTGCAATCCTGTGGCGTAGAGCGGAACGTAATCAAGGAAGCGGATTCCGACGTCCCCCAGCTTGACTGGGCCTGTGTCGCTGCGGAACAACTTGATCTTTTGGGGCTCAGTTCCAGGCAATTCCGCGGTCATCTCCACCCAGGCTCCCCGTTTGGTGGTACCTGGATCAAGACTGAGTAGCTGAATTTCATAATGACTTCCCGGTACTCGAGCCTTGGAATTGGGCTGGATCACAAGATCCTCACTCTTTCCATCAGGACTAACCACGCCGAGCTTGACCTCTTTTATTCCCAGCGCACGATAGTCGGACTGATAGAGTGAGATGCCTCGGAATGTCAACGGCTGGTTCACTCTAATAGAGTCTTTCACGACCTCCCGGCCGCCTTCCAGCAGCCGAACATCGCTTCGGAATTCTTTGGGCTCGCCAGTCGGATAACGTGTCAGCGTAAAGCTGTCAACCGCTATCTGGAAGGGGAGAGCACGCTTGGCACCGGATGGGGACACGTTGAACTCGGTCGCGATCTCGCCTTCTTTTATCAGTATGTGGCCCTTCTCTCCGTAGAAGAGGCCGATCAATCCTCCAAGGAGTATCACGATGATGGCCAAGTGAATAAAAGGGAAGCCCAACAAATAGATTCGATGTTTGAGCCACTCCAGGCTGAGTGTGTTTTTCTCGTTGGCGACTTTAAGCGGGACTCCAAGAAAACCCTTCATGGCTGAGATGACAATACCTTTGATGTCTTCGGGAGGCCTGCTATCGGACAGGGTGAAGCTGAAGGACGTCTTCCGAGACGTTCCTTTCCATTCAGCAGGGATCGCTGATAATCTTCTCAGGAGGCATCCTACGAGATTGAGCGAGAGAAAGATCAAGAGCAGAATGAACCACCAGCTCCGGTAAACATTGTGGAGATCCAGGATCACCGCGAGCCGGTAATAGAAAGATGGTCCCGCGGAGCTTAGCTGTTCCGGGGCTCCTTGTGGGATCACCGTGCCTATGATGGAGGTTGCCGCGAGGAGGAACAGAAGGGCAATAGTGGTTTTCACCGAAGTGAAGAACGACTTGATCTCCGCGAAAATGGAATCCCGTTGGGAGGAATCGGACCTCCCGGTTTTGGACCCGACCATCGATTATTTTCTCCTGAGCCGCCTAAATTCGGGGGCTCAATCTTGAGCCATATGCAGTACTCCAATGCCCTGACCCACCGTAAGCTCTTGTGCAGCCGAGGAAATTATGCGGTCAGGTGTGCAATGCAACGGAGCACTTTATACGATTTCCCTTTGGAATTCAACGCCTCGGCATGATTGACAGCATTCGTTCCGTTACGAGCGGCCCTAATGACTTGCGGAGTTAACCGTGGAATAGTCGCTGATAAAATGGTCTACGTACGCGCCCACCGACTCCCGTATCTTTGCAGGCAAAAGCTCTGTGTTGACGAATCCTATTGACCCGAGTTCCCACGTGACCGAGCTGGTCACGATGGATGGTTGCCGTGGGAGGCTGACGTCCTGTTTTAATTGCACGTCCACAGAAAAGAAGTAGCTTTCCAGGTACTTGATAGTATTTACGCTGACATAAAGCCACGGCCGGCCGGGTGTCTGGCGCCATACGTCGTGAGGCAATACTCGTATACCGCCCTGAGCCAGCCTTAGCTCCACATCTGTTTGAAGCTCCGTCACCTTGAGTCCATCCGCCTCCGCATCGGGTTTGATTGTCTCGACAACCACCACGACACCGCTCAGACCATGCAGGGTCTCTCTCGTGTACTCGGTAAGGTTCATAATGGCTCCTGAACGATAAGGTCTGAGCGGACGCCCACTTTCCGGCGGAGGAAAAGCAAAACCCGGGCATCGGCCCGGGCGTGCTCTGATCCTCGTCCGTGTCAGCAAGTATCAGCAGTGGGAAGCATGGGTGTATTCGCCAAAGACTTTTCGCAGCACATTACAAATCTCCCCAAGAGTGACTCTTTTCTTCACCGCGGCCAAAATGGACGGCATGAGATTGCCGGTTCCTTCAGCCACCGTCTCGAGTTCCACCAGCGCCGCAGCCACTGCTGAGGAATCCCTTTCGGAGCGAAGCTTCTGCAAGCGGCTGATTTGTGTCTGCCGGACCGTGGGGTCTACTCTCAGCAAGCCGCTAGGGAGGGTTTCTTCGGTCTGAAACCGGTTCACGCCTACAATTACCTGGTCACCGGACTCCACCGCCTTCTGGAATCGGTATGCAGAATCCTGGATTTCCCCCTCAATGAAACCGCATTCCACCGCCCTCACGGCTCCTCCCATCTCGTCAATTCTCCTGATGTAGTCCACAGCCTGCCGTTCTATTTGATCGGTGAGGGCCTCGACGTAATATGAACCTGCCAATGGATCGACCGTTTCCGCCGCTCCTGTTTCATACCCTATGATCTGCTGCGTGCGCAGCGCGATCTGCACGGATTCTTGACTTGGAAGGGCAAGTGCCTCATCCCTGGAGTTGGTGTGCAAAGACTGAGTGCCCCCGAGGACTGCCGAGAGCGCCTGAAACGCGACCCGAACAACATTGTTTTCGAGCTGCTGCGCGGTCAGAGTGCATCCTGCCGTCTGAGTGTGAAACCTCAGCATGGTCGCCCGAGGATTTGTAGCGTGGAAACGCTCCTTCATAATTCTCGCCCACAAGCGGCGAGCAGCCCTGAATTTGGCCACCTCTTCAAGGAAGTCTTGATGAGCGTTGAAGAAAAAGCTCAATCTTTCGCCAAAGGTGTTCACGTCCATGCCGGCGTCAATTGCCGCCTGCACGTAGGCTATTCCATTGGCAAGAGTGAAGGCGACTTCTTGAACCGCGGTCGAACCGGCTTCACGTATATGATATCCGCTGATGCTTATTGTGTTCCATTGAGGCACATGCTCATTGCAGAAAGCGAAAATGTCCGTGATGATCCTCATGGAGGGGAGTGGTGGAAAAATATAGGTGCCGCGAGCGGGGTATTCCTTCAAAATGTCATTCTGAATAGTGCCTCTGATCTTGGAAACGTCAGCGCCTTGTTCTTCAGCCGCGGTGATATACATGGCAAGCAGGACCGCCGCGGGCGAATTAATAGTCATGGAGGTGCTCACAGATGAAAGATCAATGCCGTCGAAAAGAAGCTTCAGATCTTCCACACTGTCGATGGCCACGCCCACTTTGCCAACTTCGCCGGCAGCAAGCTCCGCATCGGAGTCGTAACCGATCTGCGTAGGCAGGTCAAATGCTACAGACAGGCCGGTCTGTCCCTGCTCAATAAGGTATTTGAATCGCTTGTTCGTCTCTGCTGCGCTTCCAAACCCCGCATACTGGCGCATGGTCCAAAAGCGGCCGCGATACATGTTGGGCTGCACACCTCGGGTAAATGGATACTGCCCGGGTATACCAAGATCCTTTTCGAGATCGAAGCCTTCCACATCCCAAGGCCAGTAGACCCTCTTGATAGGCAGTTCCGAGACCGTAGAGAATTGTGCCCTGCGTTCCGGTCGCTTGGCGATCTTTTTCTCAATTTCCTCGTCCCACGCTAGTACTTTGTCTTTGAAGTTTTCCGGCACAGCTCACCTCCAAGAATCATGCAGCGTAACTCGGGCATCGAAGTGACCGGGATTGACCGGACCAGAACCCGGAAAGCTGAGAAGCGATGAGGATCGCTTCGCAGCTACGGGCCGGTTCCAGGATAGAATTGACTTGTACGAGAAGTGATAACTGAAAGTTGGTCCTATCGGGGGGGTATCAGCAAACAAAGCACGCCTATACCCAACAAGCCGATGAACCACACGCCGCTATGAGAAGAGCAACGGACTTCGCTCCTCTCCGACCACGGGACATGTCTCTCTGCGAGGCATTTTGCCTCGATTCGGCACCATGTCGACTCGGATCGTCACTCAATGACGACAAGCACGTCGCCTACTTGGTAAGATTCGCCTGTCTGGGCCTTGATCTCTTTTATCTTTCCGCCCGTTACGGCGACAACGGGCAATTCCATTTTCATGGCCTCGATTATGACAAGCTCATCGTCTTCTGCAACCGTCTGGCCTACTTCGGCCTTTACAGCGATCACTTTACCGTTCATAGGCATGGTAACATCTGCCATCTTCCATAACCTCCTCAGAATTCGTATTCATTTGCTATAAAACGAACCGGCCGGCACCGTTGAGAGACAGTGCAGCCGTCTATAGAGCCGGTCGTCCCGGCTGCCGGCCGATGTCGTCAGTCCAAAGCGTCAGGAATAAGGGTCAGCCGAAAGGCCGTCTGAGATCGAGGCGAACGCGTGCAACTAAATCACTACTGTTCACCATGTGGTGACATCACTCTCACAAAACGGAGGCCAAGCTTGATGAATCAGCTTATCTTAGCCATGAGCCTCGATTCGGCGTCTGCCACGAAAACCAAGGCCCGGCCTTAAGCGGCCCTTCTAATGAGAATCCTCCGCAGGCTGAACCAGCTCCATCAGGATTCCGTGGGTAGCCTTAGGATGCATGAAGGCAATACTCATCCCATGGGCGCCGGATCGAGGCGTTTCATCGATGAGTCTTATTCCCTTTTCTTTAAGCTCAGCAACAGCCTGGTGTATATCATCCACCTCGAAGGCTATATGATGGATGCCTTCGCCGTTCTTGTCCAAAAATCTCTTAATCGCTGACGCCCCGGAGACATCTTGGAGGAGTTCGACAGAGCTGTCACCCACTGGGACAAACCCGATCTTCATCCCTTGGTAATCTTCTCTGTGGGTGACCTCCAAAGGGAGCCCCTTGGTAAAGAAGTTTATCGCAGCTTCGAGGTCATTTACTGCGATTCCAAGGTGGGCGATTCGCTTGATCTTCATTAGTGACCTCTATTCGCTCAAGTTCGAAAGGCTTCAGGAATCTGTCGTCGAAGCTGCGACCGTGGACTTCGCCTCAGAGGTAGATTCCTTTTTCTCCGCCGGCTTCTCCGCAGGTTTCTCAGCAGGTTTCTTATATGAGCAACTGTCTTTACGACCGTAGTCAGTCACATACCACCCTGTCCCTTTGAGGACAAACGTAGATTGGGAGATCAAACGGCATGTCTTGCCGCCACAATCACCGCACTTCTCGACAGGCGGATCGGAAAACTTTTGCCACTCTTCAAATTCTTTACCGCAGCTTTGGCACCGATATTCATAAATCGGCATCTACATCACCTCCATTGATAGCGTGTTATGGTTATATCTTTAGTGCGCGGCGCCACTGGTCTTCGTATAAGCTCAAGATGTAATCAGTGTTAGTGACTCCGGCAAGAATCTCTTGGGTGATCTCGTGCACCAACTTTTCTTCTTTGTCGCGGTCTTCGACGGGCGCAAAGAAATCGACGTGATATTTCTTAAAACGAACAATATGAGTCAATTCGTGGGTCAGTATAAACAGCCCCAGCGTCCAGAGGTCATGCATGGCTGATCTCAAGAGGGCCAAGAGGATATTAGGGTCCTGAAGCACCACTCCGTACGTTTCTTTCTCTCCGGGTCGAGGGGCCTTGGGTGTTCCGGCCCTTGCCTTGTAACGTACCACGTGAGCAAAAACATCTTGCTCATGGAGTGCCTTGCCCACGTGCTTGTGGGTAAAAATGGTATATGGATTCTCTTTCCACTCATCCGGGGCAAGATTAAAATACGCCCGCGTCAGTCCCTCGGCCAACACTGCCGCTCTACTGATAGTTGTAAGATCGGACGTTGTGAAAAGCCCCGTTGAGACCATGAGGACCTGTCTTACTTGTTCTTATGGCGCTGTCTTGCTCGAAGCTTCTTGTGTTTATGCTTCCGCATTTTCTTGCGGCGTTTCTTGATTATGCTCCCCATTCACACCTCTCCGGCATTCATGAAGTATATACGTTTATCATGCCCCAAGGTCCGTGTCAAACATTCTGAGGAGCTTTGATCAGAACAATCTGATTCTCTGGTTGCCGGCCGGCCACATTTTCCGCAGGAGTCTTGAATCTCATTTCTCCCGATCATCATACGCACGCGCTTGCCTCCCTTTTAACGAGTTCACACTAATCATTTCGTGTCCGGCGAAGGTTGCATTGGAGGGGCACGCCGCACTCCCAAAAAAACCATTGTCTCGCGGACTTCTGGGCTATCAAACGGACTTTCAAAATCGGCCTACTCCTCCACACTCATTCTAAGTACCATGTAATTCTTGTTTCAGCCCTGTCAAGTGTCGGTCGCCCAGGCATACGGAAACGCTCGGTATTCGAGTGTCAGTTCGCGAAGTGCCTGCCGGGGGCCGAGCAACAATCAGTGGCATATCGGAACTCCGATCCTGAAGGAGAATTGGAGTTATTTTCTTGACAGGCACAGTAAAGTTAAATATAGACTATAGATGAGATTGTTCACAGATAAATCGTCTTTTTCGGGGAACTGACATGCGCATTACTACTACGAGTAGATACGGAGTTCGGGCACTTTTCGATGTGGCTTACCACGGCGGTGGTCAACCCACCCAGATCAAAGATATCTCGCGCCGGCAAAAAATATCGCAGAGATATCTCGAACAAATCTTTAACAAACTGCTCAAGGCGGGCCTGCTCAAGAGCAGACGAGGCCCGCGAGGCGGTTATATGCTTTCCCGCGACCCTTCTGAGATCTCCATCGGAGACATAATAAAAGCCGCACAAGGTCCTATTGTCCCTGTCCGATGCCTGGACGAGGAGGCGACGAATAAAAAAGGATGCGAGCTGTTGGATGCCTGCATTACCCGGCAAGTGTGGAAAGAGACGCAAAGACTTCTGGTAGATTACTACGCGTCGGTGTCAATTGCAGATCTTTGCGGCTCGGCCCGCAAACAGGGCGTCTCCAGGGACCTCGACCATAAGTACATGTATTTCATCTAGAGCCTCTCTTGGAAAGTCATTTATGCAGCATCGGCATTGGTTCTTGTCATGCATTGGGAATACTCCGCTCATCCGACTGAGATCTCCAGAGGGCCGTCGTGGCGCGCAGGTCTGGTGTAAGCTGGAGTTCATGAACCCCGCGGGATCGTCCAAGGATCGCATGTGTCTAGCAATTGTGGAATCCTTGGAGTCCCGAGATTTGCTCCGGCACGGAGACGTGCTGCTTGAAGCTTCCGGTGGCAATACCGCAATTAGTTTGGCCATGATAGCAGCGGCCAAAGGCTATGCCTTGACGCTAGTTATGCCGGACACCGTCCCGCCTGAAAGGAAGCGCCTGTTGGATGCGTACGGGGCCATGATCGTATTCACTCCTCCCTCCAATGGAATGAAAGGATCGGTTGGTAGGGTCATGGAGATATTCGAATCGACGAAACGCACGGTGATGATAAATCAATTCGAGAATCCCATGAATCCTGAGGTGCACCGAACATCCACCGGAGTGGAGATTCTGAAGGATTTGGGAAAAGTGCCTGACGTGTTTGTAGCTGGGGTGGGGACGGGAGGCACCATCACGGGAGTGGGAGAACTCTTTAAGAAGAAGAACCCCCGTACCAGGATCGTCGCTGTCGAGCCTGCGGATTCAGCCGTACTTTCGGGGGGGAATCCGGGGCCCCACCGAATTCCCGGTATCGGACCAGGCTTCATTCCCAAGATCCTCAATACGAATATTATTGACCATATTGCGGTTGTGGAGTATCAGGAGGCGGTCGAGGCCGCAAAATTGATGGCGGAGCAAGAAGGGATCTACGCGGGGCTTTCTTCGGGCGCTGCGGTCCACGTAGCCCTTCGTGAAGCACAGCGGCTGCGTTCCGACCAAATAGTCGTTACAGTGCTCTGCGACTCGGGTGAGCGCTATGTGTGCTCGGCACCCTAGAGGAAGCGGGCAGATGTTCTTTATGGATCTTCGGGAAAATTTGGTAGTAGACTGAGATCGGAGTCATTGAGCAGTTTTCCGATGTAGCTTGTCTGCCGTCCGCCAAATGGGAGAGACAATCCAGCATTTATCCGGCCTTATTGCGTATGCCTATCGCGAATACGCTGCCGGTGACTTTTTTTGTTGAGATGTTTTTCGTGGTAACACTATGGAAATTCTAAGAACTATATGCCTCATCTTCTTGCTTTCAGTCTTGCTTCCTGCCGGCAGTGGCTTGTCCCAATGGCAAGAGTCGAATGCCGAACCCCGGGTTCTCACAGGTCAAGAGGGTGCTTTTGAAGTGGCCGGGAGTGAATATGACACCGCACGCTCAACAGTTGAGCGTGCGGGTACAACGGCCTTGCGTACACAAACCGGCCAGATGACCGGTCAAATTGAGGGGAGGCTTGCGCAGCTCATAGATGCAGGATCGAAAGGTGAAACCGGCGCCAAAAGGCCGTCATCTGAAAAAGGAAAGAAGAGCGAAGCCGACCGAGTGTGGAGAAGCCAGGAACTGAGTACGCTGGCCATTGGGATGGGAGTGGGGGACGTGGATGGGGACGGGGCTAACGAAATCGTTCTCATCGATCCCAGGTACTGTCTACGTATATCGTTTTGCGTCTGAAAAACTGGATCTCCTAGCCGAATACTCCGCACGACCCCTGGAACTGAAGAGCGTGGACGTAGCCAAACTGAGGAAACAGGGCCCGGCCAGGATCTATGTGACTGCCCAGAAACCGGGGCTCGATCAATTCCTTCGTCCTAGAATACCGAGACCGAAAACTGACGCCAGTTGTTCAGGACTTTCCCTATTACTTGAGATTGATTCACTACCCTACACAGGGACCGATTCTGTTGGGGCAGAAGAAAGGGCTCGGAAGAATATATGATGGGCCGGTTTATCGTCTGACCGACAAAGGGGACGACCTTGAGGTCCAGGGACGTTTCGGCGTCCCCCTGAAAATTCCTGTGTTCGGATTTACCGTAGGCGATTTCGCTGGAAAACACACACCGCTGATCGCAGTTTACGATAAGGACGACCATCTCCGTATTTACGAGCCTTCCGGGAAAAGGGTGTTCCTCTCCAAGGAATATTACGGAGGGTCGGATGTTCTTTTGAGACAGGCCGGCCCTGAAGTGTCCACGAGCCGTGACCGGTATGACCTGGAACAGGATACAGCGTACTTTCGACCGCGAATCATGGCCCTAGATAGCGGCCCTATACACGAAATACTCGTCATAGCTCACAGTTCCAAGACTATGCGGCTTCTGGGGAAGACCAAGATGTTCGACGAAGGGCAGGTGCTCGCGTTGGCCTGGAATGGCGATGCGTTTGATGAAAAATGGACCACGCCGAAGGTCCAAGGCATGATCACTGATTTTGCCATTGACACGCTGCCTGGACTAACCGGACAGAGACTGATCACTTTAGAGAGGAAGAAGACGGACTGGCTAGCCTTTCTCAAGTCTCAGAGTCAGGTAAGGGCCTACGACCTGAACTCCCTCATGACCGAGGGGCAGGGTAGCAAGTCCGGTACTAAGCCCTGATCCCGTCTCCGGCCCTCCTGATTTCATGTTTTGTTTCTCCCAGGATCCGAAAAGAGCAAGTCTGTCACCCCAATTCGAATACAGTCTCCGTGAGTGAGGCAAGTCCTGGAGATCGGACGTCGGTTGACCTGAACCATAACGGCTGGTCCTAGGGCCGTCAACTCGAAGCTGAGACCGATTCTCTGGACTACCGCTCCTGACTGCCCAATCTCTGGGTCACCTGGGAGAACGATGTCGCATGCCGTTGATGAACCTACAAGGCAAGGCTTGGAGTCCAAGACCATACGTGTTCCAGCACGGGGACCGGAGGTAATCAGGAGCACCCCTCTGCCTGACGCGTCTTCCATGAGACCGATCAAGAAGCCGGTCATTCCCCCCAAGATGATGAATCCCACCATCCTGCTGATCCACGGCGATTTGTCCGCACCAGAAATAAGGACCTGAAGCGGATCGAACAGCATGCCGGCCATGAGGCCGCCCAGCAGGCCACCCATCATTCCACTTAGAAGTGCACCACGTCTTCCAATCACAAGACTTGTCCCCAAGCCGATAATAGTGCCTATAAGACTCCAGGCCAGTGTCCTGCCCGCCAGAGTCGCAGCGAAACGGGCGGTTTGATCCATGCCGGGGCCGCCAGGCTGTGGGGTGGAGCTGAACCAGTTGAACAAGACCTGGGATGGAACAAGCGCAAGAAAGGCGCCGGCAAAAACCAAGCCAAAGCCGCCGGCGGCCGACGCGATTACTCCTGAAAATCTTCGAGAAACAGATTTGTTCGCTGCAACTAGAGATGCGGAAACCACGCCCGCGACCACGGGAAAAATAAAGGCGTTTGCAAGGCCGACGCGCCCGCTCGTCCCTCCTTCCTGGAAAAAAGGCTCAAGCAGCGCCCACCCCAACAAAGCGCTGATTGCTCCTGCCGTGGAGTACAGAAAAGCGCTTGAAGGCAGTGGGCGCCACGTTCTTGGAATGCGATGTTGAGTCATCGCCAGATACCTCGATTCAGGCAGTTGCTTCTCTCCGATGTAAGTGGAGGCATCTCTCATTATCTGACAAACCTGGAACTTGGCAAGCATCGCGGAAGTGTTAGGCTAAATTATCCTTGACACGGTCGCGGAGGTCGATGAATAATCACGGCAAGTAGCGATAGGACTTTAGAAAATAGACTAAGAATACCGCAGGCTTAGCCAATGCCGTCCATTTATGACATCTACGAAAGAAAGAACTACCGCAACAGAATATCATTGGCCCGGTCTGTGAGTTTTGAGGTGGAAGTCCGAGAGACAAATCTTCACATCCAGGCTCATAGCGATTTGAATGCCAAGGCCAAGGACTCGGTATTCCGCTACAGGTACCAGATTGAGGAGTACCTGCGTCAACATCCCGCATTTCGCGAAACGCCCGCTCCGATACAGATTTACGCTTCAGCCCCTGAGATAGTACGCTACACCGATCTCTCGAGCCGAAAGACGGGAATCGCCCCAATGTCCTGCATGAGTGGGGCAATCGCAGACTTTGTGGGCCGGGACCTGACCGAGGATTCCGCCAATCTTGTTGTTGCCAGCGGAGGCGATGCGTTTGTCAGGAGTTCCGTGCCTTTGGACGTGTATCTGTACGCTCAAGGCTCCCCCATGCACGAACAACTGGTCCTCTCCCTGCCCACATTCAAGAGGTGCTTCGGCATTTCCACCTTTGTGCCGGGCAAGGGAATCCATTCGGTCACAGTGATCTCGAGGTCCGCGTGCTGGGCATGCGCGTTTGCAACAGACATCGGAACTCGAATGGCCGAGGGAGAGCGGCTGTCTTCGGTTCTGGACAGAGCTGAGAATTATACTGACGTAGGCGGTGTCGTTGTAATTGCCGGCGCTACTATTGTTGTAGGGGGTGACATGGTATTGAGATCCGCCAACGGAAGCTCTTCCGGCTATGCGGATAGAGAATAGTATGAAAATAGGCGTGTTATCTGATACGCATCTACGATCTCCCAATCCTGTCTTGGAATACATCCTTGAGGAATTGTTCGCGGATACGGAAATGGTTCTCCACGCAGGAGACATCGTTGGTCGCAAAGTGCTGGACCGGCTTGAGATGAACGAGGTGATAGCCGTCTGCGGCAACATGGACGACTACGAGGTCGCGCAAGCAATTCCCCAGGTCCGAGTTATACCCGTGGGCGGAAAACAAGTAGTGCTGATCCACGGATGGGGATCGAAAGACGGGCTGGAGCATAGGATATTGGGGCAATTTCAGACGGACCGACCGGATCTAATAGTCTATGGGCACTCTCACGTTCCCTTCTGGGGAAAGGTGGATGGTGTCCACATGTTTAACCCGGGGTCGGCAAGTCACAGCCGGGACAAGGGAAGCGGAACCGTCGGTTTGATTGAAATCGTAAAGGGAGATATTAGAGGAACAATCCTGTCAGTCGATAGAGACATGGGGTCCCATTGAAGACTGGACTCGTGGGGAATCGGTTTTCCAACCGAAGGTCCGGGATTGTTAAGCTCACATGCTATGGTATGAAGGCTGATTTTCGGAACAGGGACCGGAAAAGGGGCGCTTCGGGGGAGAAGTGCAGTACGATCGACTTGAAGTTCGATTGGGCACGACAAGGAGAAAATGGAAAGAATCTGGGCTCCGTGGAGAATAGACTACGTCGTTGGTGGAGAGAAGGAGCCGGGCTGCATATTTTGCACAAAGCCCGCTGCCGATCAGGATGACATTAATTTGATTATTCATCGGGGCCGAGGGGCATTCACGATGATGAACAAGTTTCCCTACACCAACGGCCATGTCCTTGTTTCGCCCTATAAGCACGTAGACGACATTTGCTTGCTGGATCCGGAAGAGAACAGCCTGATAGTCCAGGAACTGTGTCGTGCGGTCCATGTCCTCAGGAAGGTTATGCGGCCGGAGGGTTTCAATATTGGAATCAATCTAGGAGTTGTTGCCGGCGCCGGTATTGAGGAGCATTTGCATTATCATGTAGTCCCACGCTGGAGCGGTGACACAAATATCATGCCTGTGTTGGCCGACATCAGGGTAATTCCGGAACACCTCCTGAGCACCTGCCTTAAGCTAAGGGAGGGTTTCCGACAGCCTGTTTCCCGAACAGTCGTGAGAGGTGCGCAAATGAGGCTGATCAAGAGGCTCATAGAACTGGCCTTTGTCATATTGATTATCTCGTTGTTCATGAAGAACAAGGACATTGAACTACAGATCACCTATTTCGGCTTGTCCGCCCCCATCAAGGTTGCTTTTTGGGAATTAGTAACGATATGCGTCTCAGTAGGCATAATAATCGCGGCGGTGGGTGACTTTATGACCCAGTTGAAATGGCTGCGCGAGAGACGCAGAATGATCAAAACAGACCAGGAGCATCAGGCAGAGGTCGATCGCCTGAATACCCAAATGCAGGGCTTGGAATCTGACAATAAGCGCCTCAAAGGGGAATTGGAACAGAAGTCCAAAGAGCTGTCCTCTCTTCAGAAGGAGGATACGGCCCCGACCAGCTTGGCCGAGGAGCCCATTGGGGGGTCGGCGCCAGACGCCTAGATACAGCGTATGGAAATCATTCGCGTTCGCGAGAAGATCTATCAAAACTTCAGCTCTCCGTCAGTTGCTCTGGGAAACTTCGATGGCGTACATCTCGGGCACCAGGAGATCCTAAGGCGGACAGTGGAAACTGCACACGGCAAGGACCGGGAGGCAGTCGTATACACTTTTGACCCACATCCGCGCCTCGTCCTGAACACTGTGCCTGAGGTGCCCAGAATAACCACCCCCCGCGAACGAGCCGACATCCTCGAACACCTGGGAATCGACGTCCTTATTCTTGCTGAGTTCACCAAAGAATTTGCCGCTCAATCGGCTGAAGATTTCGTGCTGAACGTCCTTGTCGAGGAACTAGGAATACGGCACTTGTTCATTGGTGAGAACTATCGCTTTGGCAAGGCGAGGGCCGGAACCCCTCACACTCTTAAGAAAATGGCGCCCGAGCTTGGGTTTGTGGTTCATGTTGTGCCACCGGTAAAGATAGATGGAGACGTGGTATCGTCGAGTCGCATCCGAGATCACTTGATGCGGGGAGAAATTCGCGAGGCCAACGTGCTGTTGGGACGGGAATTCACCATAGAGGGGCGGGTAATTCACGGACACCATCGCGGCAAGGCATTGGGGTTTCCGACCGCAAACATAAGACCGGAAGTGAAGCTGCATCCTCCCGAGGGAGTCTACGCTGTCTATTGCAGAGTAGGCGAAAGCATGCGCGTCGGCGTTATGAATATAGGTTACAATCCTACATTCAGGGATCGTCGGGTATCTTATGAGGTTCACATCCTGGATTTTGATCAAGACCTTTACGGCGAAACTATTCGGGTCTATCTGGCGGACCGATTGCGGTCGGAAATGACCTTCGAGAGACATAGAAGCCCTAAAGTCTCAGATCGGTCAAGACATAGCTCGCGGCAGAGAAATACTGACCGGCCGGCCAACTATGCCGTAGGGCCGTCGTAAAGCTTTCGAATTATTTTCTCCGCGTAGGCTGGGCAAGTCATAATGTGCACCAAACGCCGGTTATCTCCATAGTAGGGGCACGGCTTGCCGTGCCTCTACAAATTCGACGGCTTGGATAGCCGGTTTTGCAATGGATTGTAGCTACCGCCTGTTGTGGCCCGAAGCATTGGCGGTTCTGGTCCAATGAGAGGAGACAAATCCAGGTCTATGACATGACCCAGCCGCCAAAAGAGACAGAGTCTTTTCGCCTCCCCGATGATCTGGTCGAACAGGTCGCTCAACTTGCCGACCGCCTCGGAGAATCTCCGCGGGATATTGTGATCGCAGCGGTGGAGCACTTCACTCGCATCCCTGAAGAGCGTCGCAAAGCTGTTCTCAAGGGCGCATCAATAAGGCGCCGCTCTTAACGCCGAATCTTCCTGTAGGGCAAAGAGACATATACATGCGGACGGGACAGTCCTGTCCATGGCGGCACTGTTTTATGTCTTGACATATATCGGCACGACATATATCTTGTTGAAACAAGAGAAACGCGCCGACGCGCTCGGCAACCATAACAACCAGGAGAAGTCATCATGGCGCTTGTTCAGACAACCCTACCGGAAAAGGCTGAAGGAAAGCTGGCGGAACTCTATGCGGAAGTCGAACAGATGTTTGGAATGGTTCCAAACAACGTGCGGATGCTCGGAGTCAGCCCCCCTCTTCTGGAGAATCAACTACAGCTTATCGGGCACTATATGGGACACCCAACCTTGACCACGCCGTTTCTTGCCATGGTACGCATGTTGGTTTCCAAGGCGTGCCATTCCCCATACTGCCAGAACCTTAACTCGGGGCTTCTCTTAAAAGCGGGTTTCACCAAGGAACAGATAGCAGCCATGCAGGCCGATCCCGCACAAGTTCCTCTGGATGAGAAACAGAAAACTCTTCTCCTGTTTGTCTTGAAGGCGTGCGACAATCCTCACTCGGTGTCTGCCGAAGACATGGACCGTCTTCGATCTCTGGGATGGAGTGAAGTGGACGTCGTGGACGCGGTGGCTCACGGTGCGAGAATGGTGGGAACCAACATCATTTTCGACACCTTCAAAATCGACAGGGATTAGTCCCGGTCCGCGGGAGCTTGTGACCGCTCGCCACGCTGATTCACCTGAGTAGACAGTGATGGCTTGATCGGAAGGCACGAGCGATGGCACTATGAGCTGTCTTACCATGAGATCTCTTCCACATGTTTCATTCATGAAAGGACCACTCCAATGACCGATGTATACAAAAGACTGTCGAAGAAACTGGACGACTTGCCAAATGGTTTCCCTTCCACCGAAAGCGGGGTGGAGCTGAAAATCCTTCAAAAGATATTCACCCCCGAAGACGCGGAGTTAGCCCTGAAAATTAGGCCCATTCCCGAGGCAGCTGCTCAAATTGCCGACCGGCTGGGCAAGCCGGTGGACGAAATGGAGATGCTTCTCGATAAGATGGTCAAAAAAGGGCAGATCGGGTCCGCCAGGATGAATGATCAACAGGTCTTCATATTCTTTCCCTTTGTTTTCGGGATTTGGGAGTTTCAGCAACCGAGATTGGACAAGGAACTCGCCGAATTGATGGAAGAATACGGACCCTCCCTTATGAGCACACTCGGGCACTACGCGCCGGCTGTAATGAGGGTGGTTCCGGTGAACATTCAGATCGACGCGCAGCATCAGGTGCAGCCCTACGAAGATCTCCGGCTCACCCTTGAGAAGGGTAAGTCGTTCCAGATCATGGACTGTATTTGCAAGAAGGAGAGGGGACTTCTGGGCGAGCCCTGCAAACATCCCATGGAAGTATGTATGGCCTTTGCCAATCACGAAGGAGCGTTCGACAAGTATCCTTTGGGCAGGGTCATATCCAAAGAGGAAGCCCTCGACGTTATCAAAAAAGCCGATGAGGAGGGGCTAGTGCACGCGACCTTTAACGTGCAAAACGGCCAGATGTTTGTCTGCAACTGCTGCTCATGTTGCTGCGGCATGCTCAGGGGCATGAAGCACTATAACGCACCTAACCTTATGGCAAAGAGCAACTACCTCGCCACGATAAACCAGGAAACGTGCGCCGCCTGCGGCATCTGCGCGGATGAAAGATGTCCTGTGGAGGCAATTGAGGAAAAAGACGGGCAATACGAGGTGCAGCACGATCGTTGCATAGGATGCGGGATTTGCGTCCCGACATGCGCCACGGAGTCCATCAGCTTGGTGCGCAAGCCCGACGCTGTGCACGAAGCTCCTCCAGATCACCTCATGGATTGGTACTTCAAGAGGGCGGAAAGCAGGGGAACAAAGATAGTCGTGGATTAAACTCTTTATTGCAAGTCGAGTTGAATCAGTGACAATCCTAGAGAAGAAATGGCCGGGCAGGCGACCCCTACCTGAAAGAAGCAAGCTAGACGCCTGTCCCACGGGGAACATGGTGTCACTTGTCGGAAAGTAAACAGGAGTCTCTTATGACTACGGACATACGAATCTGGTTAAATGCGATTGTTACCGGGTACGTCAATAACTCGCCCCAAAACTCGCTCAAGATGGAACCTGATGAAAAGGCGTGGGACGAGATTCTGGTCGGTTTTTCCGCCGGGGCTGATCCGCTCTATGAGGCTTATAAGGATGTGGTGGCGTCATTTCACTGGACGCCACTCGAAATTTTTCGCCTTACATTTCCTGACGTCGCTGTCAGCGCCGACAATCTCACGGTCATCAGTTGGATTCTCCCCCACCGCGAGGCCACAAAGGCGGATAACCGAAAGGAGACTCTTTATCCATCCAGGCGCTGGGTTCATGCCCGCTTTCCGGGTGAGGAATTTAACAATCATCTCCGGCGGCACATCGTCGAAGAACTCGGTCATATTGGTATAGAGGCTGTTGCCCCAGTCCTTTCTGCTCAATGGAACCTGGAGAGGTCTCCGAAACACGGATTCACTTCGAAATGGTCAGAACGGCATGCGGCGTACGCAGCAGGCCTGGGAACGTTCGGTCTTTCTGATGGCCTGATCACCGAGAAAGGAAAGGCTCACCGCGTTGGTTCGGTAGTCGCAAATTTGGAGGCGCCAATTACCCAGAGGCCCTATGATGATCACCACGCTTACTGCCTGTTTTTCTACGATGGTTCATGCACTGGATGCCGCGAGCGCTGTCCGGCTGGAGCGATCACCGCAGAAGGACACAACAAGGACAAGTGCTGGATTCACGCCGGAGTGACTTGTGCCAAGTTTGTCAAAGAGAATTATGGATTTGAGGGCTATGGCTGCGGGCTCTGCCAGACAAGCGTGCCGTGTGAATCGGGGATTCCGAAAAAGATTCTGAAAGCAATGGACAAGACGGCCACAGGGAAAAAAGAAAGGACGGACCCATATCTCTGACCAAAGACTTCACAACACGTCGGGCAATCTCCAGCCAGCATATCCACACCCGACAAGCTCTCGGTAATAGACCGAGCCACTCAAGACCTTGCACAGTCCGGCATTACGAATTCATGCCCAAAAGAAGGGGATACCGCGCCGGACTTTGTGCTGCCGAACGCTCTGGGCAAAATGCTGTCTTCGACGAAAATGTCAAAGCATGGGCCGGTGGTGACCACATTGCAACGTGGAGCTGCTGTCTTTGCATGACCGGAGAAAAGCGGACAAAGTAGGTAGGGTTCTCGTTCGGAACAGTAGCTCCAGCAGCCAAATGACCCCCGGAAAATCCAGGGGCCATTTAAGTGCAGAGTAGTTCACAGGCCGCTTGCTTCTCAAGAGTCCCGCTGGGAGTTTGATCTTCGGCTGGGGCTCAAGCTTTACTTCATAGTTTCTTTGGCAGCGGTCAGCGTGTTCTTCATGAGCATGGCGATAGTCATGGGGCCCACGCCGCCTGGGACCGGGGTAATAGCAGCGGCCTTTTCCTTCACTTCGTCAAAGGCCACGTCGCCCACAAGCTTCCAGCCCCTTTCAGTTCCGGGAGCATCTACGCGATTGATTCCTACGTCGATCACGACCGCCCCCTCTTTCACCATGTCACCTTTGCAGAACTCCGGCACGCCGATGGCCGCGATGACGATGTCCGCAGCTCGGCACCGTTCTTTGAGGTTCTTCGTCTTGGTGTGGCACATCGTCACCGTGGCGTTCCTATCTCGTTGGTCGAGCATGTTGGATAGCGGACGGCCCACGATGTTGCTGCGGCCCAGGATAACAACGTCCGCGCCCGCGGTTTGGAATCCGCCGCGGTCGATCAGCTCAAGCACGCCCGCTGGTGTGCACGGCAAGAAACGCACCTCGCCAATGCTGATCAGGCCCACGTTATAAGGGTGAAAGCAATCCACATCTTTTTCCGGCAAGATCGAGCGTAGAATTTTTGTTTCCTCGAATCCTTTTCCCTTGGGAAGGGGGAGTTGGCAGAGTATCCCGTGTACGGATTTGTCTTTGTTATAGCCGTCGACGACGTCCAGGAGCTGGTCCATGGTGGCTTCCGCCGGCAGTTTGGTTTCAAGGGATTTGATCCCGATATACTCGCACGCTTTCTTCTTGTTGGCGACGTACACCTTGGAAGCCGGGTCTTCGCCTACGAGAATAACCGCCAGGCAGGGTTCCAATCCCTGAGCCTTCAGTTTGACGACCTCTACTTTCATCTCGTCTTTGAGTTGCTGGGATACCTCATTACCACTGATAATTTTGGCCGACATGCAGTCTTCCTCCTTTATACTAACGACTTAAATCAGTCCCGTGGCCTTTGGCCTGATTAGGAATGCAGATTGTGTCAATGCTGGACACTCGGACGCACCCAGCGGAAGTCCTTGTAAACAAAGCTAGGCTATTGCAAGTAGTCTACCCGAGATCTCACCAAATGGCTCTAATTTGTCTCAGGCTCCAGTGCTGCCGCAATCTTTTCGATGGCCTGGAGGATCACAGGATCGTCCAGCGCCGGGGGGCGGCTCTCCAGGTCCGCTGTGGCTATTTCCTCCGAATACGGAAGAATCCCTAGCAGGGGGATGCCGTCCAAGTTGCTGTGGAGAAACTCCTCCTGCTGAGGACTTCGGACTTTGCTCCCCACCGCGGCAACCTTATAAAGGCCGATGTCCTGTGTAAGCTGCTGCACCTTGGCCGCGGTCTCAATGCTTCTGCGGCCCGGCTCCACCACTATTACCAGCCTATCCACACCTTGGGCCGTGCCTCGACCCAAGTGCTCGATCCCTGCTTCCATGTCCATTATCACCCGATCCTTCTGATACAGTACCAGGTGGGTCATCAGGGCCTTCAGCAGGACGCTCTCCGGACAGATGCAGCCTCCTCCGCCCTTCTTGACGGTACCCATGATGAGCAGGCGAACCCCATCCTTTTCCCGGCCCAATGCTTCGGGGAGGTCATCCACGTGAGGATTCATCTTGAAGAAGCCCCCCACCGTCCCCGGCTGAACGCCGGTCCGTTCGTAAATGAGCTTCTCCATTTTGGCCACGGGCACGATGTCAGTGGTATCTATGCCAAGGGCGGAACCCAGGTTAGCGTCCGGGTCCGCATCCACTGCCAGGACTCTGTAGCCTTGCCGCGCCCAGTAGCGAGCCAACAGACTGCTCAGCGTTGTCTTGCCTACTCCTCCTTTTCCGGATATCGCTATTTTCATGTTGGTCCTCTTACCGGGTTACATTTAGCAAATCCCCCGGTCTAAACTTGCTCACTCCCGTGCCTCGAAGGAAGCTTATCCCCGAGCGGCTTTCAACAATTCCAACACAGCCATTTGTCCTGCCACGGCCATGTCTTCCGCACTGAAGAACAGATCAGCGGTCTCGTCAAACAGGACCGTGGCCTCCGGCGGAAACTCATCATCGCCTTTCCAGAGGATGCAAGTGATGGGAAGGCAAGGAAAGTAGGGGAGTTCTACAGCAGCGTCTCCGGTCTCAAGAACTTTCCCCTTCAGTTTTCCAGCGGCCGCTATCATGGGAGCGGGATCTTTGCCAAAGACTTGGACCAGGATTTCTTTTGTCCTACGGTTGAAAGCAGGCTCATAGAAATGACCGTCCTTGAATTCGCGGAAGTGTTTCAATCGGCCCGTGGGTTGCCTCCCGTCGGCATTATTCAGGTAATGGAGCGTGAGTATAGCCAGCCAGATGGGGGCTTCTTCATCAGTCTCCTTGATAGACAAGCGCTGGGTATCCACGTTCAAGACGATTTCTCTATCCAGGTGCGAAACAATGACCGATCGGCCCTGGAAAAGGGCCCCTGCCTTTTGCGCGACCCTGCCAGGGTCTTTTCGCCCAAAGATCTCCAGCCCGATTTTCAGCGCTTGCTCGTAATTGTCCTGCTTAGGAAGCTCAGGACGAGACAGGTCCTTTATATTCAGCATGAAATGGCATCCAGATTAAACCGGGACAAGGCTGATTCCTTCATCGTGTGGACGTGATCCCTGTAAGGGCGGTTTGCTAGCCGTTCCTACAGCTCACTTGGGTCTTCTTCGAGCCTTAAATCTCCGTTGGTACTCTGTTTCGCAAGTTTGGTGACGTATTCTCGCTGGTCGTCATTGGAGACCGCACAAATAAGTAACCTCCTCTGCTGTTGCAACCTTCAGTAGGACCGGCATCTTGCCGGTCATTCGGTCTTACCACTGACCGGCAATCCCGCGTTCCGCGGGACGGTCCTGCTGTGCAAATGGCACAATACTAGCGAAACTGAAGGCTTATATGGTTAGACGCCGCACTCGGACAACATTATCAAGAGCCCTCAGAGCCTCCAAAGCCACGTCCCCTGCCTTGGAGTCAGTGTTGAGGAACAGAAGCGCTGCTCCGCCTTGTTCTTGGCGGGCAAACTGAAAATGGGAGATGTTGACTCCTTTGTCGCCCAGCGTGGCGCCAACTTTTCCAATTACGCCTGGTTTGTCAACGCCGTCAATAAGAATGAGATCACCCGACAGGTCAAACTCGCCGCGGAAGCCACCGTACCGAACCATCCTCGGTTCGGATTTCCCGAACAGTGTTCCCTCCACAATGTGCTCTGACCGCTCGGTAACAACCTTGTAGCGGAGGAGAGACAGGAAGTTTTCGGCTTTGCTGACTCTCGTCTCTGAAAGTACAATTCCTCTCTCCGCTGCCACCATCGGCGCGTTCACCTGATTGACGTCGTCCTGCATGATCGGGGTGAGAAGTCCGGTCAGAAATGAAGTGGTAATCGGTTTGAGCGCCATTTCCGTGACATCGCCCGAATATTGAGCTTCGACACTCTTGATCCCGGTCTGAACGATCTGACCAAGGAACGAGCCCAGTCTCTGGGAAAGGTCAAGATAAGGCTGCAAGGTCACTAGCGCTTCACCGGAAACGGCCGGAGCGTTAACCGCGTTTCGGATGGTCCCGTTTACGAGATAGTCTCTTATCTGGTCCGCCACCGCAATCGCCACGTTATCTTGGGCTTCTTGCGTGGAGGCGCCCAGATGAGGCGTGCAAATAACCTGATCGAGAGAGATCAATCGGGTCTTGCCGGGAGGTTCCACCGAATAAACATCGATTGCCGCTCCCGCGACTTTGCCCGATTCGATCGCGTCTGCCAAGTCATCCTCGTTGATAACAGGGCCTCGAGAACAGTTGACGATGCGCACCCCATTACGCATTTTTGCTATATTCTTGGCATTGATGACCCCTCGGGTATCGTCCGTAAGCGGCACATGCAGGGTGATGATATCAGCCTCCTTGAAGACCTCATCGAGTGAGCCGATCCGGATTCCCATCTGCTTCGCCTGCTCTTCAGACAGAAAAGGGTCGTACGCGATAACGTTCATGCCAAGACCCATGGCTCTGTCCGAAACAACGGATCCGATCTTCCCCAATCCGACTACGCCGAGGGTCTTGTTGAAGATCTCCATTCCCGAAAACTTTTTCTTTTCCCATTTGGCCTGCTTCATTGAAGCATTCGCCTGAGGTATGTTCCTGACCAGGGCCATCATCATGGAAAGGGTATGCTCCGCCGTAGTGACGGTGTTTCCGCCCGGCGTGTTCATCACCACTATGCCTCTCTTGGACGCCGCAGGTATATCGACATTATCGAGACCCGTGCCGGCCCGCCCGACTACTTTCAGCTTGGCTGCGGCAGCGATCACGTCGGCGGTCACCTTAGTTGCGCCTCGTACGGCCAGCCCGTGATATTCTCCGATGACCTCTTTAAGCTCTTCAGGGCTGAGGCCGACTTTGACATCCACTTCGATTCCTTCGGCGTCACGAAGGATCTTCACACCCAATTCGGACAGATTGTCCGAGACAAGGACCTTCACAGCCCGTTCCTCCTTTAAATTAGATTAGATTACGCGCCATAAGCGGTTTGGGTTCGAGGCTCGGTAAGCGGAGCTGTCACTTGATGCCCCATTATGCTCCCCTCGACAAATCACGACGGTCAAGCAACTGCAATTGACCGCACGAAGGTTAGCTCTTACGCTGTTTAACGTGGCCAAACCTGTCGAGCCTCAATAAACCACCTGCGGTGGCTTCTGAGGCACTTAGTTGGCCAGGTGAATGTCACATGTTGCGGAATCTTACCCGTTTATCAGGAACCGCCGATCGTGTCAAGAAATCCATCCATTTGAAACCCGCTGGTGTAGCGGCAGTGCCGCCGAAATTGTATCGCCTCTCACATCTCGACCAGCAGAAGAAATATGAGCACGGCGACCACAAGAACGGCAAGGGGCGGACCCGCAATTTGGCCATCCGATGAGTCTTCCACGTGCATGCCTAATGTCCGCGAAAAGAAGCCCTCAGTCCGGGACGTCTCGGCAAGTTGGGGTTCTCGTGTCACCGGCTGGTCATCACCTGCGGAATGCGGCTCCTCATCTAAAATGATTTCCGCCCAGGGTATTGCATCTTCCTCAATTGGCGAACCAAAGTGCTTTTGTGGTTGGGGGTCCATCTGTGCTTCAGCGTCCTTATCTGGCATCTTAGGGTCGTTAGGGCTGTTGCTGCTCATTATTTTTTGTCCTGACCGTTCCTTTTGTTGCGCTCGCTTGAAAGCGCACCAACATAATACCGCGCAAGGGGTCTTTAATGAAAGGATAATCCGGTTGCCAGCCGGTATTCCAAACTGATAGACCGTGTTGACGACATCCTACTGAACTGTTACCGTACTGCCGTGAGTGTCAAATTCATTCAGGCAAGAGCGGAGGGGACCATGGCGCTAAAGAATGATGTGAAGGACGCAATTACAGAATTGGTAGACAATCTCGGAACCGTTGGCGTGTTCATGCTTGGGGAGACACGAGCCTTGCTTCGCAGAAGCTGGGGAGCGTCTAGGCAGGAGTTTATGGCCGCCGTTGATCAGGCAGCAAGAACTATGAAACAGTCCGGGAAAATGGCCGCAGAAGACGTTGAACGAGCCGCAGAAAAGGTCAAGCAGTCTTGGGAACTCTTGCAAAAAGAGAAGGATTTGGAGTGGGACAGCTTCTTCAATGAACTCAGTTCGCGGCTGAAGACCATCGGCAACGTCACTCAGGATACTTTCGAACTTTGCGTCAATCAGGCCAGGGATTTACTGGACAAGCAATGGGAAGCAACCGGCCGTCTGGGAGAGGATCAGCTTAAGGTGTTCCAGGAGCAGTCGGAAAGGATGGCTAAAGCTGTCAAAGAGCAGTGGAGCGTTTTCCGGGATGTAATGGAAAAGACGGGCAAAAAGATTGACCGTGCCATGGAAGCCGCGTGGGATGAGTTGAAGAAAAAGGATTAAAAGGGCGTTGCGCTCGTCTGCTCGGCGATGAAGACAGTGTTTCGAAAGCAAGAACCCGGGTGGGAGATGATGCGGGTATTGTAGGGGCGGTTCGCGAACCGCCCCTACTGCAGGAATCCTTCCAAACACGCGCTCGGACAGTTTCTGAAGCGCAAGCTCGTGTGAAGCCACAGGCCACGAGGCCAGCAGCAGAGCAATCTTGGTTTGTCCATTTCATGACTACAGGTGAGTGAGTTAGATGCTTGTTGTAGGATTGACCGGCGGTATCGCCTCAGGTAAGACCACGGTTAGCAGGATGTTTGAGCAGGCAGGCATTCCTGTAATCTGTTCTGATGAGCTGGCCAGGGAAGTTGTTAGACCGGGCTCCCAAGGGCTGGCCGAGATACGGCGAATCTTTGGAGACGCGGTTCTGGACGACGAAGGCAAGCTGGACCGCGAGGCCATGGCGCGGCTGGTCTTTCAGGACCGGTCAAAACGTAAGATACTGGAATCCATCATTCATCCCAGGGTGGCAGAGGAACAGAACAAGAGATTGAGAACCCTTGAACGTGAAGGGCATTCAATTGTAGTAGTAGACGTTCCTCTACTATACGAAACTGGATGGGAACGATTTGTCGATCTCGTAGTAGTGGTGTACGCTCCGCGCCATGTGCAAGAAGAGCGATTGGTGAATCGGGACGGGATGTCGGTAGAGGATGCTCGCTCCCGACTTGATGCTCAAATGCCCATTGATGAAAAAAGGCGGCTTGCTGATCGGCTTGTGGACAACGGGAACACACTGGAGCATACTCACCGGCAGGTAGAAAGTGTTATAGAGGAACTGAAGGAGGCCGCGGGTTCGAAGCAGGCAACAGGAAGCGGTAAAGAGGAGTTCCCTGGCCCTAATTCCAGAAGGCAAATTCTCGATTGATTTCAAGTATAAGATTGAACACGGAAGAGGAGGCAGTTGCGGGACGCGAATGCGCGGGCCACAATGCGAGACCTCGGTTCGACCAACTGTTTTGTCCAGGAAGTAATTGAAATGGAGATCCTTATCGGCATCAGTATCTGGGTGATCATCTTTATGGTCTGGTACTGCAGGACTTATCCGGAGAAGTGGAAAGGCCTTATCCATACCCACGCGCTCAACATCAAGTGGCCTCGAAAGAAGCCGGTCGTCCATGTGCGGCCACCGGTTAACAGCCGATCCACGAGGGATTTCAAGAAACTGGTGGAGACGATTGAGTCCACGTGCGCGATGGACAGTTTCGGATCTGCCGATGCCGCGGGAATGGTAGAAGCCGTTAAAAGGCTCATGGAGATAGAACCTTCGAGCGGCCAGATTTGGGAGGCATACGCCTTGGATTCCCTTGAGAGCGCACAAATTAGCTGTGACGATTGCCGTATTCCGGTGGAGAAAACCGTCAAGAAAACAGGGATAAAGATCCAGTGCGGGAAATGCGGGAAGTGGCTGGCTCTAAGAAATTCCAAGGTGACTATAATTGATCCGAGCCGTGCCGGCCTCGAGGATTGGGAAAAATAGCCCCAGGAGGAGGAAAGGACCATCCGGGAACCTCAACGCACCTCAGTTTATTTCATGAAAGCAACTTCTTACGATCCCATCGCAAACGGAGGGTAAGAAATGCGTACAGCCATTGTTGTGATTGCTATCATTCTTGCGATTGTTCTCCTCGGCGGGGTAGTCAATCTGGGTGGGGCCCCGATTTTCAGTCACATCGACTCCGTGCTGGGCACAGACGTATTGATGACAGCTCATAACACTGTTTTTTTCTTTCTTCATCGGGCCCAGCAACGAATAGAGGAACAATCATCCAAGGCTGGCGAAGACTTGAGAAAATTCCAGGAGGAGCCGCTGGGCATAGAGACAAAAGGGCGGTATAAGAAGCTCGACGATGCCTCTTCCAATTAGAGTCAATGCCCGCAATCGCTGGAAACGGCTCGCTTTGGCTGTTCTCTTCTAGTATCTATCGGGCCTGACCGCACTTATAACTTGACCTGCCCCATGGCTTGCGCTCGTTTGTCTCCAGGTGACGCATGGTCGCTCGGCAGACCGAATCATTCGCCGGCCGGTCGGGGTTTTCCTTGGGAATCAACCTTAGGAGTGAAAAGAGTCACAATGAAAAGGATTGTCCTCGCTGTCTTGGCTGTTTTTGTCGCATGGTCCGCCATGGACTTCGTCATCCATGGGCTGATTCTAGCGTCCAGTTACGAAGCAACAGCGCGCCTTTGGAGACCCATGAATGAGATGAAAATGGGTGTCTTGTATCTGGCCGTTCTGATCAATACGCTGGCATTTGTATGCATTTATGCGCTGTTGGTTGCGGAGAAAGGTATCGGAAGCGGCGTGAAGTACGGTTTGTTGTTCGGGCTGGGCACCGGCTTCTCCATGGGTTTCGGAACATACTCCTTCATGCCGATCCCGCTGTACATGGCGCTTGCGTGGTTTATCGGCACCCTGGTCGAAACTCTGGTGGGCGGCGTTATTATAGGGTCGATCATCAGGAAATGACTGTCGCTCATTCTTCACTCGCGCCCATGGCGCCAACCATTAGATACAACTCACGGAGGATATCATGAAGATTCTGCAGTACGCGGAAATGCAACCCACCCGCTTTGAAAGCGACCAAGTGAAAGGGATAGCAGCACGTGTGGTTATCGGCAAGAATGACGGGGCCAACAATTTTTGCATGCGAATCTTTGAGATTGCCACTGGAGGGCACACCCCCCTGCATTCGCACGATTGGGAACACGAAATGTTCATTCATTCGGGCTCGGGCGAACTCTACGGCAACGGTCAATGGAACCCGGTCAAATCCGGCAATGTTGCGTTCATACCCGGCAACGAAGAACATCAACTTCGTAATACCGGCACGGAGCCGCTAACCTTCCTGTGCCTTGTCCCATCGTACGCTCCGGAACTGTAAAGAGTAATACCAGTCAGCGATCAAACGAGGAAGCATCGGGAGCCCCTTTTTGTGGGAAAGTTCGTCTCAGACTCCTCCCAAAAACTGCTAGACTTTGCCGGAATCCTCATTTTCCCGCAGGAGAAATGATGATTCCGGCAAGTATTAGAGTTTCTTGGAGGGGGTTTGGGGGAACGTTCTTTGCACAAAGAAGGTTCCCCCAATCTTAGTCTTCCCCGGACTGGGTGCATGAACGTACGATTACGCTTGATGACCGTCGATGACATTCCGGCAGCAATGCGGCTGAAGGACCTCGCGGGCTGGAACCAGACCGCTGCCGACTGGGAGCGGTTTATTTCCGCTAGCCCAGAAGGGTGCTTCGTGGCTGAGCGCGAGGGCCGCGTTGTCGGAACTTCCACGACGATCGTTTACCAAGGCAGGTTCGCGTGGATCGGCATGGTCATTGTTGAACAGCAATTTCGAGGACAAGGTATCGGCACAGCGCTTCTTGAACGTGCAATCCAGTACCTTGATTCGCGAAACATTCCTTGCATGAAGCTCGATGCCACGCCTCAAGGCAGAGTTCTTTACGAGAAGCTTGGGTTCGTGAGCGAGTACGACATCGAGCGATGGATGCTCAAACGTGAACCTCGCGATATTGTTACAACGAAATCACCCGTAGAAATTGAGGACGTGCTGCGGCTCGATAGAGAGATTTTCGGGGCCGACCGGAGTTCACTGCTGCGTTCTCTAAACGAAACCGCGCTCTATTTCACACTGATAGCCAGGTCAGAGGAAGACATCGCGGGCTACACGTTTGGCCGACGGGGTTCGCTTGCCGACCACCTTGGACCCTGGATGGCTCGTACCGAAGACGGGGCCGCGACCCTCTTGGACGAGTTTCTGACCCGCTCAGGTCGAGAACTCGTGTTTGTCGATTGTATGCTGGAAAATCGCTGGGCGCTGTCGCTGGTCCAGGCTCGCGGCTTCGAGTTCTCGCGGCCGCTGACTAGGATGTTCCGCGGAACCAACAAATATGCTCGTAAAACCCAGTGGCTCTGCGCTACCCTCGGCCCTGAGTTCGGATGAAGGGCCAATGCGCCGGTCATTCCGGCGGACGCTGGAATCCATTTCCTGGTTACCGGGCTCCGCTTCATACGAGCTGAAAGAGGCATTTGTTCCCCCCTTTTGTAAAGGGGGGCCAGGGGGGATTTTGCATTAACACATTGAAAATCCCCCTAAATCGCCCTTTAGTAAAGGGGGACTTTGACGGCGCGTCAGCAGTCCAAAGTGCCTGAAGCCAGTGAAACTATCCCTAAGTTTGGGCTTATGAGCGAGAGCCTGGGAACCAGGCATTGAAGTGCCACACCGTAAGGACTTGAGCCATGACTCACAAGATCGATTTTGCGACTATTCCGTGGGAAACGCCCATGAAGGGTGTTCGGCACAAGGTAATTAAGCAAGGCGACAGGCAATTGCGTCTGGTTGAATACACCAAAGACCTGGAACCGCATTGGTGTGAGAAGGGACATATCGGCTATGTCCTTGAGGGCCAACTCGAAATAACTTTTGAAAATGAAAGAGTGGTCTACAATCCGGGAGACGGGGTCTTTATCCCTTCCGGCCAAGATCACAAGCACATGGGGCGAGTTCTTTCAGACGTTGTGAGGGTGGTATTTGTGGAAGACAGTTAGGTCCCAACATCTTCTCGTGACTGGTTTTGCAGGGCGTTGCAGGAGATGAGGCAGTAAATGGCCGGTAAGTATCGCTATGAAGTCATCATTTACTGGAGAGATGAAGATCAGGCGTTTATTGCAGAGGTCCCCCAGTTGGCTGGCTGTGCTGCAGACGGGGCCACGTATCAAGAAGCAGTATCCAACGTTCAGATCATCATTGAAGAGTGGATAGCGACGGCCCAGAGACTGGGACGGCCCGTCCCTGCGCCCAAAGGTCGAAAAAACAGAAATGGGTCGTTATGAGGAAACTTATAATCCATGACTAAGCGCACATGACTGTGCTATCGTTGCCAACGGGACACACAGATGATGATATCAACCAGTATGTCAAAATCTACAGGGGGCGCGCGGTTGGCAGGCGTCTTCTGGACGCACCTGATACGATTCCTCATGTATAACTTCGTGGGTGCACTTTTGCCACTGATGATTTCTTGGACGGTGCGGCACTTGGCCAATATTCCCGCCTCTTCCGATGTGTATGCGCCCGAGTTGCTCTTTTTCGCCATTATGATTAGCGCAACAGCCATCGGCGATGTCACAGACGAGCAGAGAGTCCTCGGCAATGAACCACTATTTCAGCTTATCAGGGGTGTACTGTTGTTCGGGGCTATTGCGATCGCCGCCGTGTACGGCATGTACCAATATGATGCCATTGTTGGACCTGGCAACACGGCGTTCCATCGCAATATCAGCGTCTTTACGCTTGTAGTAGCAATATTCTTGGGCGCGACGAGCTTCTTGGCCGAGGTTCTCCTTGCCAGAATCCGCGGAGCAGACCGATGATTGATGCAAATTGGATAGCTGGTATTCTCGTCGTCGTAATAGTTGCCTTAAGCCTCATTGCAATGTCGGCGGTAACTCGCGAGCTGATCACCGGCTCGTACAAACGGTATATGGAAAAGCGAACATTACATCTCCAGCAATTGCACCGAATTCAAAAGAAACTGGGAAAAGATGAAGTCATGAATGACATGTCCAGAAATATTCGCGAATTCATCTACCTGGATGTTCCGAAATTGTACTCTCTGTATTCCCAGGTTTTTGAGGGGATCGCCGACCGCATAATTGAGGAAAGAATAAATGAACTAATGACTGGAGATACCCAGGCTCCAATTCTGAAAGAGGCAAGTACGGAGGCACGAGGATTTGAGGTGTTTCGTCGAGTTGAGAGCGGAATACTTCATGATCACATGTACACCCGTCTTGAACAGCAAATGGGGGAGACACTTCTAGATGGCTCAAAAGTGGACATTACTGGGCTGAAGAGCGCGCTCGCCGAGAATCCTCTTATCAGAATCGCCGGTCGTGCCGAGGTCGAAGACTACGAGCGATTAGGCGTGTTCATCAACAGATTCAATGAATTAGGTGAGGCAATTGCATATTCTACAATATCCGGCAACCCAGAATTTCAGAAAGAAATAGATTCAATCCGTCAGAAAGCCGACAAGACAAAAGGAAAAGAATTTGAGACAGAACTATCGATGTACCTGAAGAACTTAGCAGCCAAGCTGGGTCTGAGCCAAGATCCCCGATTGCTCAACAATATAAAGTTCTTTGGAGAGGTTTTCAATCCGAATGGCTATGATGTGGTCATAACGCCCAGTGATAAGCCCAATCTGCATTACCGTGCTGTACTCGACAGAACTTGGCTTCGATATGAACCTCAGTTGATTCGGCATTGGTATGGCGGACAATCCGAGGCTCCTTGGTGCGTGGTTGGTATAATAACTCACGTTCCCGGAACTTACAAAGACCTCACCGAAGCTGCAACTGTCGGCTCACAGGAAAAATCTTCACTCGATGAGCATGATGCCGCAGCTAACCCGATGATGTTGGATGCTTATAGAAATCTGTTTCGGACAGCTCGCGGGTTTGAGAGAATGTTACTTGAGAGCGATACGGCGACTGAGATTGTCGTATCTCCCCTTGCGATTTATCGAGAGTTCCAGCTGGGCCGCAGCAGCAGACGGGCGGAAACAGAGACTGAGCAAGGCTAATACTCGCACAAAGCGGATAAGGTTATCCTTTTGTTCGTGCGGCGAACTTGTATGCCAGACTAGGCTATATTCAGGTGAATGTGAAGCCACCACACCACGGCAGCCATTGAGACCCCTGCTGACAGAACCTGGAGCGCAACCCATGCAGACAATATCCTGGAACGACATAGCTGAAGAGCGAATAAACGAGAATACTACCCGGAAGATGTTCTGGGGCGAAAATATTATGGTCACACGATGGGAGCTGGCGCCCAATACCACTCTTCCCGTCCACGACCATGTTTCAGAGCAGGTCACCATGGTGCAGGAAGGGTCTGTCACACTGGTGTTTCCCGGCGAGGAAAAGGTCACGCTCCGCAGCGGTGACATGCTGGTGATCCCTCCGTCCAAACCGCACGGCGTTGAGGTCGGCCCTCAGAGGTGCACTGTTATGGACCTCTTTTCACCGTTGCGGCAGGATTTTATCGACGGCAGCGCAGCCTATTTGTCGCGAACAGGTGCTACGGATGCGAAAGAAGCAGACCCGTACCGACGGCTTCACGGCTTTTTGCGAGGATCAGGGATAAAGGTCACTCTGGAGGAATTGAAGAACATCCCCTTGGATTTGTTGGCTCGGTACACGTACGAACGTCAATGCATCACCATGGGGCAATTGCGGGAGGTCCTTGGCATGGACAAGACCCAGGCCAAGGCACTTCTTCGGGAATGGAAGCACGGGGACGACCACAGCGAGTCCAGCTATCGGAAGATGATGGAGAGGATGATCATGCTCCCTTCAGAACTCAAGCACATGACTCCGAAATCCGAATAGCCAGCGAAACAGAAGGTCGAGCATGGACGAAGGGAAGATCACCAAAATCAAAAAGGCGGTCAAGGGCAATTTTGAACTGAGCCCCGCGCACTATCAATCCTTTGAGGATCGGTACGGTTTTTTCCGGAGCCTGAATGAGGCTCTGGTCTCAGGCATGGATCTGCCTGCAGACGCAGACATACTCGATGTCGGCTGCGGAACCGGCGCAAGCTCCCTTCAACTCATGGAAGCATATGCCGAAATGCCGAGTCTGGGGCCTGGACAATTCTCCGGCCATGCTCGAGACAGCCCGCTCGAGGATCAATGAGTCGGATCGGCTCAGCTTTGTGGAGGGAGATGCGGCAAGGCTTGCGGACTATTTCAGCTTCCAGTTCGACGCGGTAATCTACAGTGCGTCTATTTTTCTGATACCGGATTTCAAAGAGAGTCTGCGCCAGGCCAATGACCTTCTGAAAAAGGGTGGAAGAATCGGGCTGAGTTTCATGGACGGTCTTTACGATCCCGATGGGAACAACCTCTTGGAAATCGCGGACCGTGAGGCGAAGGAAGGTGTCAGTCTGAGGAGGCCGGTGACTCTACCGGAATTCCAATCTTTTTTCGCCGAGATGTTTCCTCGACACAAGTTTTGGCAGGAGGATTTTCGACTACCGAAAGATCTTCTGCGCGAGTTCTTTTCAGTCCCCGCCATGTCCGCGGGACTATTCCCAGGCTTTGAATACCCGGATCGCGTGGGCAAAGTCAGCCGCCTCTTCGACCATCTTCCGCAGACAGAAGTTCTCTTCAGGTGGATTCTGATAGTGGGAGAACGGTTGGAAAGTGTATGAGTAGGGATAAGAGTAACCGGGGAGGGACTTTTTGCAAAAAGTCCCTCCCCGGACCCCACCCCAAAAACTCTTAATTATTTCTTATCCTTCAACTTTGTATCAGCCTTGGCGTCCAACTCCTTCTTGGCCTGGAGATAAAGCTGCTGGATCTCATCGAGGCGATCTTGGGAGACGCTATATTTGTCGCCGGCTCCAGGAGGGGGTTGGTTCATCTGATGGCTGACCCATTGATCCGACGAGCGGGAATCCGGCGGCTGAACGGCCTGCGCCTGTGCAGTGGAGACGCAGCAGGCAAACACAACAACCGCGAGGCACGTGAGCAAAACCGACTTCATTCCGGCTCTCCTAGGCGGGTACTACGAGGGGCACGTATCTGATGAAACGCCCTCGCTGCCGGCATTTCCTCTATCATAAACGCGGCCCGCACGCAACCCCGTCCTCGCACTGGTTTGCATTCAAACCAGGAATGATCGGGGTGGCCCTTCTTTGTGTAAACGGTCCTCTTCGAATTCCTTCCCAGGCGTCTAACATTTGCAGGGCTCAATTTCTCCGCGAGAAATTGAGCCCGGCAAATGTTAGAAGTTTCTTGGAGGGGGGTTCGGGGGAACCTTCTTTACAAAGAAGTTCCTCCCCGATCTTACTGCTTGTCGCTCCATTTGCCGTATTTTTCTCTGAGCACTCGGTGGAGGATCTTGCCGGTTCCGGTTCGGGGCATTTCGTCATCTTCAATGAAGTCCATGGTCTTGGGCACCTTGTAGCCCAGCTATCTTGGTCTTGGCAAGTTTCTTAATCTCGTTTTTCAGATCGTCGCTGGGCTCTTTTTCCTCGTTGAGTATGATCACCGCGTGAACGGCTTCGCCCCATTTTTCGTCGGGGATTCCTATCACAGCCACATCTTTCACAGCAGGGTGCGATCCCACCACGTTTTCAACTTCCGACGGAAAGACATTTTCGCCACCGGAGATTATCATGTTGGCCTTACGATCAACCAACACATAGAATCCGTCAGGGTCGCGGTAACACATATCACCCGCGGTGAACCATTCACCCTGGAAGACTTCTTTTGTCTTCTCAGGAAGGTTCCAGTATTCTTTAAACATGATGGGGGTGCGGGCGTACAGTTCGCCCACCTCACCGTCCGGCACTTCGTTTCCGTCTTCATCCATCACTTTGATACGGTCTATGCCGAAGATCTCCTGACCTATCGTTCCGAGCTTACGAAGCTGATCGTCAGGGCGGCACAGCGTCACCAGGCCGGCTTCGGTAGATCCGTACGCTTCCCAGAGTTCAGCGTTCTTGAAGAACTCCAGAATGGCCACCTTGGTGTCCTTGCGGGCCGGAGCAGAAGAGATCAACATCTGACGCATGCTCGATACGTCGTACTTGTTCTTGATCGCTTCCGGCATGGAAAGGATCATGATGTAATGGGTGGGGACAAGGGAAACAAACGTGATGCGGTACTTCTCTACTGTAGCGAGAAAATCTTCAGGAGAGAAGCTCGATTCATTGTACACGCAGACCGGCGCGGACACGAGGGTGTAGGGAAATGAATAGAAGATGGAATTGACGTGACACATGGGCATCACCATTAGGACTTTGTCAGTGGGCCTCACCCCCATGTTCGCTATGTCCAGGTAGTACATCCCCAGATAGCTTTCGTGAGTCCTGACGACGCCTTTCGGCCTGCCCGTTGTCCCGGAGGTATACATGAAGGTCCAGGTATCTTCAGCGTCAACAACGACTTGGGGCTCTTCTGCAGATGCTCTTGCCAGCCACTCTTCGTACCCGACGTAACCCTTTGGTATCGAGTCCCCGGGCTCTCCCAGGTAGATGTAGTTATCGGCGGGTACGGGCAATTTCGCTTTAATCCCGTCGATCATCTCAACGAAAGGCTTCTCGACGATCAGCGCTTTGCAATTGCAATCGTTCATGATGTATTCAATTTCAGGCGCGGCCAGCCGGAACATCAGCGGCACGCAGATCTGCCCACCCTTGGCGCAGCCCGCGTAAATTTCCATCCACTCGACTCGGTTGAAAGCCAGCACGGCAAAGCGGTCGCCGTGGCCGCATCCCATATCAGTGAGGGCGTTTCCGAGGCGGCAGCTTCTCTCGTTCCACTCTTTGAAGGTGAAACTCTTATTCTTGTCCTGGCAACCGAGTTTGTCCGGATAATGGACTGCGTGCTGACTCAAAACAGTTCCCATGTGGATCCACTTGCTGACCGTCATAAAAACCTCCTTGAGCGAAACCTGACGCCGCCTCTGATTTCAACGGGTCTTATGCCTGAGCGAGAAATTCAGTCCGCAGAATTATGGAATCGTGTGAGATGAACCCGACTCCTTGGCTCTTTTCCGATAATACGCTAATTGTCTAGGATTTTGCAAAAGAACTTTTTGCAAGAGAAGCATCACCATGGACACCATCAAGAACTCTTTACATCATTCACTGACTGTGAACGTGCAACGCCTCTAGGACTTGTGCGCTGCTTCGATTGGCCTTGCTGGCTCAAATTCCCACGCGGTTCTTATGCCCGGTTTCTTATTCTCGATCGCGTCCAGGATTCGCTCGGGTGTCAGCGGGTAGTGGTTGAAATAGATCCCAAGAGCCTTGCCCACTGCGTTGCAGTATGCCTGAGCCGAGGACATGGCGATAGACATGCCGGCCTCTTTGGCTCCGTACGGCCCGCCGGGATCTATGGTTTCCACTATGATCGGCTTAATATTGGGCATGTCTTTTATTATCGGGATCTTGTATTCAAGCATCGTAGGATTCAAAAGATGGCCCTTGCTCCAACGATGCTCCTCCGAGAGCATCCCACCCTGGCCTCCCATTGCCACGCCGCCCTCAAACTGCCCTTCCACCACCAGTGGATTTAATGCGAAGCCGCAATCCTGAGCGCACGTGACGTCGAGCGCCTTAACCTGGCCGGTTTCCGGGTCTACTTCCACCTCTGTTACAGTCGCGCCGAATGAAAACGCCTGTGAGAGCTGCCCACGAGGGTTGGTGATCCACTCTCTTCGCTGGTCCACCTGCGGGGAAAAAGCGCCCCGCCCCATTATCGGCCGCCCCATTATCAGAGCCTTGCGCACTACCTTAGCGATGGAAAGACCCACATCCGGAGCGCCTTTTACAAATATTTTCCGGTCCTTGGCCACGAGATCCGCTGGATCGGCTTCGAGCATGTCCGAGGCGATCTCAAAGAGTTGCGACCTGGCGTCCGCGGCAGCCGTCTTCACGGCATTACCGCCTCCAAATGTGGAGATCATTGAATAGGAGCCCGCATCAGTCGGAGTCACTTCAGTGTCCGCGGATATGAGCCTGATATCCTCGATGGCCAGCCCAAGTTCTTCGGCCGCGATCTGGACCAACATGTTGTCGTTTCCCTGGCCGTTGTCTACGACGCCGGAAATCACTGTAGCTCCGCCATCTTCGTGAAACTTGATGAACGCCTGGGAACCGCCGCGAATTCCTAAAGGGAACCCGGTTTGCACTGAGTTCAGACCCATGCCGATGCCGCGGTTAGGGGTGGTATCTCGGAATTTCTCGAGGAAATTGCTCTCTGCAGCGGTCTTTTCTATGCACTCCACGAGACCGCAGCTCGCCACATAAGAGCCGGTGGGAGTTGTTTCGCCCGGGCGGCGGGCGTTGCGGAGGCGAATCGTCACAGGGTCGATCCCGAGTTCCTCGGCGATCATGTCGAGTTGCGTGTCGATCCCGCATGCGAAAGACCGACCGTGAATGCGAATCATGCCTCTCACTGGTTTGTTTGTGTTGATGCGGTACCCGTGGAATCGGACATTATCCATTCGATAGGTCTGCTCATGGCACAGGAAGGGAACGGATGTGGCGATGGGGCCGGTACTGGAGTAGGCGCCGCCGTCCAAATAAGAGACTATGTCCCTCGCCAGGACCTTCCCGTCCTTGTCCACCCCTGTTTTGACGGTGGTAATCATTGCATGACCCATACGGGTAGCAACCGAGTTCTCTTCCCGGGAGTAAACGACCTTGACAGGCCGCTGACTACGAATGCTGAGGAGACACGTAATGAATTCTGCCGGAAAAACATCGGAACGGCCCCCAAAAGCTCCGCCGATGGTTATCTTGCGCACATTCACCTTGGAAAGCGGCAATCTTAACGCATTGGACAGTGCCTTCGCCTTGGTATGGGGAGACGCGTTCGGCATCCAGACTTCGATGGAACCGTCCGCGTGGTAGTTCGCCACCACAGCGTAAGGTTCGAGCATGAAGTATGAGTCCTCTTCCGCGACAAACGTGTCTTCACGAACCAGAACGCACTCCTTGAAGGCCGCATCCACATCGCCCACGTCGATCTTCACCGCTACGTTGATGTTGCGGGGATACTCATCATGGAGTTGCGGCGCGTCAGCCGCCAGCGCGGAATAACAGTCAAAGACGGAAGGCAATTCTTCGTAATCTACCTGGATCAGGCTGAGCGCTTCCAGGGCCGTGTCTTCATCGACAGCCGCGACGGCCGCGACTTCGTCCCCAACGTACCGGACCTTGTCTACGCAGAGCAGTTGCTGATCCCGCGTGTATCTGAACACGCCCCATTTTTCCCCTGCCGTATCCTTCCCCGTTACCACCGCGTGGACGCCCCGAAGCTGCCGGGCCTTTGAGGTGTCAATGTCAAGTATTCGGGCGTGGGGATAAGGGCTGCGAAGTATCTTCCCTACGAGCATCTTGGGAAGGCTCAAGTCCGCTGTGAATATGGCCTCCCCCGTCACCTTGGAAAAGGAGTCCACTCGCGGAATGCTCTTCCCTATAAGACTGTATTCAGACAAAGTCGTCGCCTCCGGCTGGGTCGAAGTCGGGAGAATTTGGGGAGGGCCTTCTTGAAAGAAGGGCCTCCCCAAACCCCTCCCCAAGAACTTTTAACACTTGCCTGAATCTATCATTTCTCCTGCCGGAAAATGAGAATTCAGGCAAATGTTAGAGTGACTTCACGAGGACTCAGTACCTTCGTTTCTCAAATTCCGTGACATATTCCCGCCGATGGCCATTGAAGACGACACTGGTACGTGGCCTCATCCGCCGCGGCAGCACACAGTAGGACCGGCATCTTGCCGGTCATTCGTGGTTCCCATTGACCGGCAAGATGCCGGTCCTACCATGCAGATGTCACAACACTTGTGAGACGCGGTACTTAAGTTAGTTAAGCCTTCTTTCCAGTCTCTGCTGTGCTCTGGGTCGCAACAGACCGGACCGCGTCAAGGATCTTTTTGTACCCCGTGCATCGGCAAAAATTGCCGGCCAGGGCCGTCTTAATCTCATCGTCCGTCGGATGGGGGCTCCTATCCAGCAACGCTTTGGACGAGAGTATCATTCCCGGAGTGCAGAACCCGCACTGGACGGCTCCTTGGTCAATGAAGGCCTGCTGAACAGGGTGCAGTTGCCCGCGAGAAGCGAGTCCCTCAATGGTAGTGATAGACGCGCCTTCGGCTTCGAGCGCCAGGGTGAGGCAGGACCTTATCGGGCGCGCCGTTCATGAGAACCGTGCACGCTCCGCACACCCCTTCGGAACATCCTTCCTTGACGCCCGTGAAGCCAAGATCATCGCGAAGAACCTCCAAGAGCGTGGTGTTGGGGGTGACCGCGACGTCGATTTCATTGCCGTTAACCGTCATGGTAAGGAGCTGTTTCTTCATCACCGACCTTTATGTTCTGTAGCCTGGGAGGTCTCTAAACCCAGCGCCTCCTCCACGGCCCGTCCGGCCATGATCGCGGCCATCTTGACCCGGTAGGCTTTCGAGGTTGAAGCATTCTCGACAACTATCCCCTCTGCGGCTCGGAGCGCAATCTCGCCGGCTTCACGGACCATTGCGCTGTCCGGTTTATGCCCTTTGACAACGGCCTCGGCTTCCTTGAGCGCGACGGGCGCGGGACCGAGAGCAGAAAGCACCAGGCGGAAGCTGTCAACCTTTTCCTTATCTATTATGGCTACTGCGGCCGCATTGACGAGAGGGAAATCCACAGCGGATCTCAGGCTAAGGCGCTGATAAGACCAGGATAGTGGCGCCCAGGGAATGGGAAGCCGTATCTCGGTCACGATCTCGTCCGGAGCAAGATTGAAGGGACTCTCACCTTTGCCCGTGAAAAAATCTGCAACCGGCAGTGTCCTTTGGCCGCCGCTCCCTGCAATGGACAGTTGAGCGGATAAGGCCACCAGCACCGGGACCGTATCTCCCGAGCAGATGGAGTTGCACGATTCAGACCCCTCAAGAGCAAGGCACTCTTTCCCTCCGGTCCGGTGACACTTTGTCTTGCCGGTTCGCCAGAAAAGTGATTGGTTATAGAGAATGCAGCGAGGTTGCAGGCAGAGGTTCCCGCCGATCGTGCCTCTGAAGCCCTGGATACCCAACGCACCCACCGATTCGACGGCCTTCACCAGGATGGGGAAGTGAGTCTGAATTGCTTCGTTGCTCCGGATCTCCATCAGGGTAGTTGCCGCCCGTATGATCACGGAGTCTGGTTTCGCTTGTATCCCCTTGAGTTCTTTGATGTTCCTTAGACTGATAAGGGCTGTCGGGGAAGAGAGCTGATGCTTGAGGTTGACGATGAGATCTGTGCCCCCGGCCAGGACTGGAGCTTGGGCGCCCAGTTCCCCTTTGATCTTCAACGCTTGGTCCAAGGAATGCGGCGCATGGTAGGCGAAGGAAGGCAGGCGCATTTGTGCTCCTCTAAATCCGTCTCTAATAGTGAATGGGATCAGAGATCAATAGCACGTACAGTGTTCTCGCGGAAGTTGCTCAAGCCCCTGTATTGAGCTTGACACGATTGTTTTTATCGGATTAACTGGTCACAAAGGATTGCTGTCCTTTCCGCAAACCCATCATAGGCACTCGGAAATTCACTGTCAACATCATTGTCCCTACAGAAGGAGAGCAGGACAGATGGATCTCTTCAGGAATATCAGGATACTGTCCCTGGAACAGGCCACGGTCCTTCCCTATCTCACCTATCGGCTGGCAATAGACGGTTGCCGGGTAATCCGGGTCGAGCACCCTGTTTACGGAGATCCTAACAGGCTTGTGGGGGAGCCGTTCCTCGATGGTGAGGAGCGGATGAACAGCTACTTCATGGCCATTAATGCGGGAAAGGAAGCCATAACCCTTAACCTTGCCGAACCGAAGGGCAAGGAAATGCTGGCACGTCTTATCCGGGAGCTGAAAGTCGACGTCTTTGCCACAAATCAGCTTCCAAGGAATTATACCAAACTGGGTGTAGACTACGAGACGCTGAGGGCGATCAAAGAAGACCTGATCTGGCTCGGTATCACAGGGTTCGGTCCTGATAGCAATGAAGTCGCTTATGATCCGATTCTCCAGGCCCGTGGAGGGCTCATGGAATTGACCGGTGAGGCGGGAGGAACTCCGCAGGTGGTCGGCATCCCGCTGCCGGACATGGGGACAAGTGAGCACGCCTACGGCCTTATTATGAAGGCGCTTTTCGTGAGGGCCATGACCGGCAAAGGGAGCCGTGTGGACATCTCCATGTTCGAGAGCACTACGTCCTGGTTGACGGTGCCGATCACGATGACCTGTTCGTTCGGCAAGAAGATCTCCCGGCGAGGCAATACCCACGAATTCTTTGCTCCCGTGTCCGTGTATCCCACTTCAGATGGGTATGTTTACATTGCTGTTGGAAATGACAAACAGTTCCACGCGTTCTCGTCGCTCTCGGAGTTTTCGTCCCTTGCGGAGGATTCGTACAGGAAGAATGCGGGCCGAATCGCTGATGTGGACAACATAAACAAAACCATCGCTGAAGTGACCCGCAAAATGACCACCAACGAGCTTATAGGGCTGATGGGCACGATTGGTGTCGCAGCCTCAAAATCAACACGGTAACGGATGTGGCTCGAGACCCGCTGGTTTCAGGCAAGTTGATAAAGGCCAGGGATGAAAAGTCAGGATTCGAGTTGACTCTCGCTCCACCGCCGGCTCCTGCCCGGTTCCTTGAAGAGAATCAGCGGAGGCTCTCTTTTCCGCCGCGTTTCGGCGAACATAATGAAGCCATTTACGGATCTGAACTGGGCATAAGATCGGATGATTTGGCCGTCTTAAAGGCCGAGGGCATTATTTAGTGTGGCTTCCGGTGATGTTCATGCCGCTCGAAATGCGAGGTAGGACGGTTCATTGCCGCCATTGGGTTTGAGCTCTCGTGTGGTTGCCGCAACACGTGGTAGGACCGGCCTCCGTGCCGGTCATTGATCCTTAGGAATTAACCAGATGTCCTTCTCTACAGGTAGACCATTATGGGTGTAGCCAAATACGTAAAGAACAATAAAGACGCCATCGAGGAAGTGATCCTGCAATCGGGGATCAAAGTGAAGACCAAATATGGTCCGGAAGATCTGGAAGAGATTGGGTTCGATTACGACCAAGATCTCGCGGACCCGGGGGAATATCCCTTCACGAGAGGAATTCATCCTGAAGGTTACCGCTCGCGCGCCTGGACCACCAGGCAGTATTCGGGATTCGGCACACCCCATGAGACGAACGAACGGTTCAAGCTGCTGATTTCACACGGCCAGACGGGCCTTAATGTGGCATTCGATCTACCCACGCAGATGGGCTACGACTCGGACAACCCGATAGCAGAGGGTGAAGTTGGGCGGGTCGGGATGGCAGTGGACACTTTGCGCGACTTTGAAGTTGCATTCGCGGACATTCAACTGGATAGGATCGGGTCCGGGTTGACCATAAATGCGGTTGCCTCCGTTATGCTGGCCATGTATCAGGCCATGGCCGAGATACATGGATTCGACGTCAACCGCATAAGCGCGACCCCGCAGAATGACATCCTCAAGGAGATGATAGGCCGCGGGGCATGGATCTACCCGGTTGAAGATGCCGTGCGACTGATAGGCGATACCATAGAGTATTCCATTACCACGCTTCCCAGGTGTAATCCCGTGTCGGTCTGCGGTTACCACATCCGCGAATCGGGCGCTAATCCGGCTCAGGAAATCGGATTCGCTCTCGAAATAGCCGACACCTATATTGACGAAGCACTGTCCCGCGGGCTCTCCGTGGATGACGTTGCCAGGCGGATTACCTTTAATTTCAATATATTTGGAAACCTCTGGGAACAGGTGGCGAAGTTCCGGGCGGCACGCAAGCTATGGGCCAAGAACCTGAAAGAGAAATACGGCGCCAAGGGCCCGCAATCCATGCACCTGCGAGGGCTATTCGGCGGAGGAGGGTTTGGGCTCACCAAGGCCCAGCCGGAAAACAACATCATGCGCAGCTCGTATTATGCTCTTGCCGCGGCCTTGGCAGGAGCACAGACCACAGCGCTCTGCTCGTTTGATGAGGCTTTCACCATTCCAACTCCAAGGGCAGCGCTTCTGTCGCTGCGAACCTGCGAGTTGCTCATGGACGAGATCGGATTGCGCGACACGGTGGATCCGCTGGCCGGCTCCTATTTCATCGAGACCCTTACCAAGCAGATGGAAGAGAAGATCGAGGAAGAGCGCAAGAAAATCCAGGACATCGGCGGGATGATCGAGGCGGTCTCCAGCGGCTTCGTCCAGAAGCTGGTCGCTCAGCAGGCGTACGATTGGGAGCGGGGGATCAAGACAGGCGAGTACATAAAGATCGGGGTGAACAAGTATGTTGATGAGGACGAACCTGACGTGGAACTCCACGAGTACGACCCTGAAACACAGGTAAAACAGCTCCAAAGCCTCCGGCGTGTGAAAGCGGAACGGAGCGACTCAGAGGTCTCACGCACACTCAACGCGCTGGAAAGAGTCGCACGAGCAAAGCAGAACGTCATGCCTCCCCTGGTAGATTGCTGCAAGGCCTACTGCACGGTGGGCGAGATGGCAGACGTTTTCAGACAAGTCTTTGGCGAATTTAGAGAACCGAGCATTTTTTAATAGGGGAAGTGATGGAAAACTCTTTGGTTAAGAGATTTCTGTCGCAAACTCCATTCTGTTTTTAGGAGGAAGGCATGCACCACGTAGACAGGAATTCCGGTATTCTGAACACGGAGGAAAAGTTTTCCGGGGCTGAGAGGCGCGCTTATCAGGAGAAGTTTCTTCAGGAAGTAGTCAGTCACGCGTACGCGGCGGGAACTCCCCTCAAAGCAGCGATGGACGCAAAGGGAATCAAGCCCTCGGACATGCGTACCGCCGGAGACCTGCAGAGAATCCCTATCACCAAGAAGAAGGACCTTTCGGAGGCTCAGAAAGTACGGCCTCCGTTCGGAGGATTCCTCACCGTTCCCGCATCAGATCTGGTCAGGATACACCAGTCACCCGGACCCATTTACGATCCTGTGGGGAGGGTATCCGATTACTGGCGTTGGAAAAGCGCTTTGTACTCGGTGGGGTTCAGGCCTGGAGACCTTGTCGTCAACACCTTCGCGTACCATCTTACCCCAGCGGGGCACATGTTCGAGGAGGGTGTTTCGGAACTTGGGGGCACCATCATACCCACCGGTGTCGGTAACACGGAGGCTCAGGTCGAAATCATGAGACACCTCGGCGTGACCGGCTACATCGGGACACCGAGCTTCCTCATGGCCATTTTCAAGAAGGCCGAAGATATGGGCATACGAGTGGCAGACGAATTCAAGCTGGAGATCGGGTTCCTCCTGGCTGAAATGCTCCCGGAATCTCTGCGAAAGAGGTTGGTGGAAGATTATCACCTGATAGGGAGGCAGGCGTACGGCACGGCCGACGTGGGATGCGTCTCCTATGAATGCCCGCAGGTAAACGGTATGCACATCCATCACGACGTCATAGTGGAGATCTGCGATCCCAACACAGGCCAAGTGTTGCCCGATGGCGAAGCGGGCGAGGTCGTGGTCACCTGCAACAATAAGATCTACCCGCTTGTGCGGTTCGGGACGGGTGATCTGTCAAGCATCGTGGACGATCCGTGCCCGTGCGGGCGAACAGGCCCTCGCTTGACTCGCATCATGGGACGCGCCGACCAACTCACCAAGGTAAAGGGTATGTTCGTCCATCCATCTCAGGTGCAGAAGGTTATGGACATTCATCCGGAGATCGTACGAGCTAGGCTCCTGGTTGAGCGCCCGCAAGATCAGGATGTCATGACGCTGGAGGTCGAACTGAAGCAGGCGGCTCAAGAAGGTCTCATTCCCGCCATCGAGCAATCCGTGCGCGAGGTCTTCAAGCTGAGAGGTTCTGTGAGAATTCTTGAACCCGGAAAGCTGGCCGACGATCAAAAGATGATAGAAGACGTGCGCAAGTGGGATTGACGTAGGAAGACGCACGAGACGAGGTTCTTGGTTAAACCTCACAAACAATTTCAAATCGGATCTTATTGCGAGCAAAGCAATCTGTTGTGAGATTGCTTCGCTCTGCTCGCAATAACACCTTTTCTTCGGCGTTCACTTCCTGGCAATTACCGAAAAGAAATCTCTGCCTTCTGAAGTTTAGGTGAGGACCGCACACGGCGGCCCGTCTCTAACCTCACGAGTGGCGCGGAGATGATGAGCCGCAGCTAGCTCCCAAACTCTTCTCCAGTCCTGTGCGGGAAAACGCGGATAAGATCTTTTTCGTCTCCGCTGAACCGCAAACAGGACAACTCACCGCCTCTTCTCGGGAACTGAAGACTAGTGTTTCAAACTCATTTCCGCACTGGCTGCATCTAAATTCGTAAATCGGCATACGCACTCCCCTTGTGTCAGCAGCTACAGCCGCCGGCAGCGCAATTCTCCAATTCCGCCATTGGTCCGAAGACGCTGGAGCGTATGTTGATGCCTCCCGATTCTTTGATCACTTTTAGGGCAAAAGGATCCACGATAAGCGTGAGGTCGTTCACCTCATACTTCGAATCTTCATCACGGGGCTCATCCAGAGCCAGGCCCATGCTGGGCCCCCCTCAACCGTAGCCGCCGAAGAATACACGGACAGCCTGATTCTCGGCCAGTTTCGACTTGAAATAGTCGCGAGCTTCGTCTTCCATAGTAAACATGCTTCACCTCTTAAACAAAATTTCCCGGACAACCCGTTTTGTCCGCATAATATTCATATATCCTAATATAGTCAACCCCAGGGAGAGAAAAAAACGCTTCTCCCGCAAAACCTGCTCCGTCGCCCATGGCCGGCACGCATCTCAGAACAACCTACCGTCCTTCTTCTCGTTTGCGCCCACCATAGTCATAGTATGGTAATCCTCGGCTTTGAAGAAAAGACTCGCTAGTCCCGGAATTCTACTTTCCAGCCCCCTTGAACACAGGACAAAACAGAGAGCCTGGGGGGCAGGATTCAGAAGAAGCTGATGTTTGCTGTGGACCCTGTTGCCCGGCCACCGGCCGGGGAGTGGGGGTCAGTCACGCGCACGAAGCGAGCATGAAGAGCGCGCTTAGAAAGACGATAATCAACCGAATGGTTTCCTTCAATGAACTATATACCTCGTGTTTCCCTGCCAATTGGCTTTTTACGGATTGCACGCGATTTCTACCACCGCAACGGCCCGGTCGGTAGTTCCGGATCCTCCCGCAACCCTTCAAAACAACTTCTCAATAAATTTCCGGAGCTTACTCAACTCATCGGTCACTTCGGGCGGCCTGCCTTGCTCGCAATTGCGACAGGAGGCCGCAGGTTTCGCCACGGTCTTTGTTTCCCGGGCGGACCCCAGGTAAGGGAAAGGTGAGCCACCAGACCGAGCGAGGGTACGGACGGTCTTCTCTAGCTTGCCGGTAATCTCTTCCTCGCCCATGAGTATGGATTCCCCGACCATAACCAGTGGTACTGCAAACTTGTCCGCTGCGTGAATTGCTTCGATGCGCTTGAAGAGCGAGTAATCAGCCTCTTTGTCAACGTCGAAATCCTTTACTCTAAGCGGATACCTGACCTTAAGGACCTTCATCAGGTCCTTTACGCTCTCGCAGCGGGGACAGTCATGCGCGGCAAAGAACACTATCCCCACCGTTTTCTTCACCGCTCTTCCCTTGGCCGGAGCTGCTGCTGCGGGGCCAACGCACAATAAAGCGACAGCGAGGACCACTATGCCGGTATACCGAAGGAGCGGAAGTAAGCAGACTGGGTTCATGCCTTGAGGAGCTTCATTTTCGACGGAATCGGATAGTGAATGTTGACGTTGCGATGAGTCCTGAAGCCGCAGGCCTCTCTTTGAATCAGAAGCCATCGGAGCGCATCCTCAGCTCGACCCACCAGAGCATTATACTCGCGGATAGAGTCATTGATGTCCGAGATGTCGGATGCCTCGCAACCGGTCTCGAGGCCCTGGTGACATCGCACCATTTGCTTCACCCGCTCGCGGGCCGCGCTAGTTTTTTCAAGGAGATCTTCGAGTCTAAGGCCTTGACTTCCCAGGCCTTCCGCCATCTCCTTTACTATATCGATTTCTTGGGATCCCGAATCCCGGAACATTCCCATTTCCAATCTCCGCGTTTGGTTGTTACCATATCGAGACGGAGTTGACAAGGCCCGGCTTTTCAAGAGTCCTCATGAATAATATGTTGTATAATTAGAATGAAGCTAAATTTACTTTCTAATTTACTTGACATTTTGAATATAAGCTACTATGTATAGGCCACTTTAAGCTACTGGACTCTCGGAGATGTCCGAGGAGGCGTCCTGATTACCAGCGAATCCCTTACCCCCCCAGTGAGGAGGTCCCCCATGTCTGGGAAGTATTTCGTTTCAGCCCGGGTTGTACTGATCTCGGCAGCCCTTATCCTTTTATGCTTTGCAGTCGCACCGGTTCAAGCCTACCGGATTTGCACATTCAAAGGCACTGTTATTGACAACGGCTGGCGCAGCATGACGGTCAAATCCGGCACACAATGCGCAGAGGTCAATGTCGGCTGGCGGACGAAGTACCTTCCCAACCGGCGGCCCTGCATAGGCGAGCGTGTGGCCGTGGATTTCCTGTTGGAAGACGGGTACATGAAAGCCACCAAGGTAGTGAGCCTATCGCCTATGCCCGCGTCAGTCCAATGTTATCCGCCACCTCCTCCGAGCAGCTCTGTTTGCAGGACCGTAGCGGAAGAGCCCTCTGCCGTTGAGCAACCGTGCCAGCCTCCCAAGGCGATCTGCGCGACCAAGCCTCCGGCTCACGTTTCCGAACCGGCCTGGTCTCCGGGTAAGGGCGCACCCACCCCAAAAACCCAAAAAGCTGTCCCTGGTGCCAAGAAAGCCCCTGCCGAACGCAAAGAGACGGCAAAAAAGGCTCCTGTGACCAAGACTGCTCCTGAAGCAAAAGAAGAGCCCAAAGAGCAGGTGCCTACAGAAGAGCAAAAATATAAGAGCCTATCCGGTGAAGTTGTAGCCTCTTCGCCAAAGAGCCTTTCCGTAAGGACCATGGAGGAAGGGGAGGCTGCTGAGGTCGTAAATGTCCGTGTCGGACTGAAGACAAAGTTCATACCTTTCCGGCGGCCCGCAGTGGGCGAAAAGGTGAAAGTCGAATATCGCCAGGAGAACGGTGACAAGTTCGGGTACACTGTTCAGGTAGTTCAGTAAAAACCCTCCCCCCGACATCTATGGCCGAGGCGTGCTCCATCTTGTATGGGCCGCCTCGTTCTCTTTTTCTTCATTGATTGAGTTCTCGGTCGAGTATCTGGAGAATCTCCCGGCTAGGCCGGCCCGTTCGCCTGGCAATGGCCTGAACGTCATCGAATTCCGGGCGCTTTTCGGTTCGACCATCGAATAGCTTAACCACCTTTACACGTACTGTACCCAACGATGTTCGGACCGTTTCCGACCTCCTCTCCAGCACAATTCGGTCCGCATGGGAGACGCGCACTCCGAGAGTAGTCGTGTGGGTCAAGAGGATCTCGGAGATCTCGCGGACAAGTGTCGGCGCAATCACAGTGCTTACAAGTGTCCCAGGCCGATTCTTTTTCATCTGAACTGAAGAAAAAGTGACGTCGAGGGCCCCACGGGAAAACAGCAGTCCCATGAGGTCCCCCAGGACTCTCGGATCCAAGTCATCCACTTGACACTCGACCACGCTGACCTGATCGTGGCTCAGCGGGGGGGCCGCCTCCCGCCCGAGGGTTACGCGCAAGGCATTCGGGAATTGCTGAGGATCTGATTTTCCCAAACCGTAACCGGTCTTAACAGGTATGAATGAAGGATAAGGGCCGAATCCGGAGGCCAGGGCTCGCGCAATGGCCGCGCCTGTAGGAGTGACAAGTTCGATGGGGCACTCCAGGCCCCTTACGGGAACGCCTTCCAAAATCTCAAGCGTTGCCGGAGCCGGCGTAGGGATGGTTCCATGTGCGGTCTCTACGAAGCCGCGGCTCAAGGGCAGGGGGGAGCAGATGATTTCGGTAATCCCGAGGTGATGTATCCCGATGGCTGCGCCTACTATATCGATGATGGAATCTACGGCTCCGACCTCATGAAAGTGAACCTCTTCCTTCGTCGTGCCATGAACCCGCGCTTCAGCCTCGGCCAGGACTTCTAAGATTTCAAGGGCGCGGATCTTGGCTGTTTCGTGAATACCAGACTGTTCGATCAAATTACTGATATCGTGATACCCGCGGTGAGGTTGATCCGCGGCCACTTCCACGTCAAAGCGTATCCCTGAAATGCCTCGTCTGTTGGAGCGCCGGATGTTGAGGGAATAACCGTCAAGCTTCAAAGTGCCGAGCTGCTCCCTCAGATAATCCTGGTCAAGCCCGAGATCTATGAGCGCGGCGAGCGTCATATCGCCGGAGATGCCTGAAAAGCAATCAAAGTATGCCAACAACATGGTGGAATTTTCCAAACGACGGGGTATCAAGCAGTGGGTGGAAGGCTCTTGAGGAGTAAGCCTCCTGCAACGCTTTCCTTTAAGTCTCTTAGCTTCCTTCAGTTGGTCAAGCTTCTTCCTCGGTCTCCTTCTTCAGACCCAGATCCCGGCGCAGCTTGTTCAGGAACGATTTGTACAGCGTGTCCAGCTCACCGGAACACTCACTGGAGGCCCTCTCGTAACCTACGAGGAAAAAGTAGATGGCACGGTCGAAAAAAAGCGCTGTCCGGTTGTTCAATGCCACAATGGAGCGCACATCAAAGGGTTGCCCGGCAAAGTTGCTCTCCTGGAAGAACAGCCAGATGTGCCGTTTCAACAGAATGAAAAGACGGACTATCGCTGAAGAACTGAACCCATCCTCGGAGCACCTGATACCGAGCTGAACATATCGGTCCGCAATGGTCTCCACCGCGGTCTTCCGATCTATGTTGCTCCTGAATTCCGAAACGATGCTGTCTGCGAGTTCTTCGACCATCTCTTTCCCGAGCAGCGTTTGGGAGAGAATCTCACGCCGCTGGAAAGCATCTTCCAAGAAAGCTTCTTTGATCTGCTCATGGAACCGTTGTATGAACTTTGCGAATTCCAGTTCAAAAGTTCGTCCGTCCATGAATGCCTCCTCGTCTCGCGACTACGCAGCGTGAAGCTGCCAAGAGGGCTGATTTGAAGAATCGGTCCATTTTGCAGGTCAGCGGCCGATTAAGAGTAACTTTAGGACCTCCGCTTGTCAACTTGAGTTGCGCGGGGGGCAGGTGACTATTGAGTAACCTGGGGCACGTCGCCGCCCATGTCATTGCTGAGGAGTGAAATCCCGCGTTCCGCGGAAAAGCAATCTCCTTCTTTGGTGGGACGGGCATCCTGCCCGTCATTCTAGACAGGCAATCCCGCCATCGGCGGGACTGTCCCACCCGTGGAGATTGCCGGTCATTCGTCACCCCGGACTCCGATCCGGGGTCCAGGAAATGGCGGGCAGGGACGCCCGCCGCTACCAAATCGTAGGCGACCGGCGTCCCTGCCGGTGCTGGATTCCCGCGTACGCGGGAATGACAACGGGCGAGACGCTCACCCCACCGGAGATTCCTTCGAGCTCGGCGCTCGCATTGACAGTTCTCAGCCGCATCCACTTATTCCCACCTGAACGGTTCGCTCAGGCCGAAATCGGGTATCCCCGATTCCCGCGAATCCATATCCTGTACAAAGGCGTTTTTGAAACCCAACTCCCAAGCCGTATCCACGGCCCTATCGTACTCTTTACTGGTGATCGTCCTATCCAGAGGCGGAAAATCCTTCCCCCGGTGCAGGGGTGCATATTGGGCCATGAGTGAGAGCGTAACGGTAATCGGAAGATTGTCTCTCACCCACAGGAGCGTCTGTCGCGTGCCGGAAACCTCACCCGGGAGAATAAGATGCCTCAAGATCATGCCGCGCACGCCCCTACCTTGGACATCAACTACCAGGTTACCCACCTGCGCGTGCATCTTGAGTATTGCAGCGCGCGCTTTTTCCACGTAATCCGCCGCGTCCGAGTATTTCAGCGCTTCCTCGTTAGAGGCGTATTTCAGATCCGGCAGGTAAATATCCACAATGCCATCCAGCAATTCCAGCGTCTGGACCGACTCATAGCCGTTGGTATTATAAACCACGGGCAGATCCAGCCCCTGTTCCGCCGCGATGGCAAGGGCCTTGAGCAAACCGGGCAAGTGATGGGTCGGGGAAACAGGCTCTATGGTTGAGCACCCTCTTTTCTGCAACCGTAAAATCTCGAGCGCCAACTCTTCCGGACTGAGGACGCGGCCCAAATTACCCTGACTGATCTGATGATTCTGACAGTAGAGGCAGCGGAGATTGCAGCGGCTAAAGAAAATCGTGCCCGCGCCACCCGGCCCGGTAAGGGGCGGTTCTTCGCCGAAATGGGGGAGGACCGCGGCAACGGACGGCTCAGGACCTGCTCCGCAATATCCCCTTTCACCGGTGGTTCTATCTATTCCGCATGCGCGGGGGCAAAGCCTGCACGGAGATGACAGTTTCTCCGCCTCTTTGGCCCTTAGAAGGATTTCATCATGTTTCAGCAAAGGGGACATACTTCGTTCGGACTTTTCACAGCCTTACTACGAGATCTTTCAGGCCTGTCTCCCAGTATCCGGGAAGACACCCCATTTAACAAGTAATTGAAACAAAAACAGTAACCGTTCACTGGAAAAGGGTTTAATCGGTTTCAAAAGGCCGGCAGGGACGCCGGCCCTACCATGACGGTAGGACCGGCCTCAGAGCCGGATGAACAAAAGAACGACCTTGATCGAGATGCAACGCGTGGGTTACAGTCGTGAGCGCTTTACGCAAATTCGCGCCGTCTGAGGTGAAACATCCCATGAGAATGACCAAGCTTTTGATACCGACCCTAAAAGAGGACCCGTCAGATGCGGAAGTGGTGAGCCACAGGCTGATGGTGCGGGCCGGGATGATCAGGAAGCTTACCACTGGAATATACTCGTATTTGCCCCTGGGATACCGATCTTTGAGGAAGATGGAACAGATCGTACGGGAAGAGATGGATGCGGCTGGGGCTCAAGAGGTTTTCTTGCCCATGGTCCAACCCGCGGAACTCTGGAAGGAGTCCGGCCGTTGGGACATTTATGGAACCGAGCTTCTCAGGTTCAAGGACAGGCACGATAGAGAATGCTGCCTGGGTCCCACTCACGAGGAAGTGATTACAGATCTGGTACGCCGCGACGTGCGCTCTTACCGCGATCTTCCCTTGAACCTGTATCAAATCCAAACCAAATTCCGGGACGAAATACGGCCGCGTTTTGGGCTGATGCGCGGTCGGGAGTTCATGATGAAGGACGGCTACTCCTTCGACACGACCGAAGAGGGGGCTGAGGAGTCTTACCGCCTGATGTGGGAGGCCTACCAGAAGATCTTCGAGCGATGCGGCCTGCGGCTTTCGTGCGGTAGAGGCGGATAGCGGACCTATTGGAGGCAGTTTTTCTCACGAGTTCACTGGTACTGGCAAGCACCGGGGAAGACCTCATTGTCTCATGCGATTCCTGCGACTACGCGGCCAACATGGAAAAAGCGGAGATAAGGCCGTGCGAGCCTGTCGACACGGCAACCGACACAACGCCAAAGAAGGTCGAGACGCCCGGTACGAGTACAATCGAGGAAGTCTCCCGGTTCCTGAAGGTGAAACCGCAGGACCTTATCAAGACCTTAATTCTGAGATCGGACATAGGGCCCGTGGCCGTCCTCATACGCGGAGATCATGATCTCAACGAGGTGAAGGTCAAGAATTTCCTCAAGGCCACGGAATTGGAGTTGGCGGATGAACGAACGATCATAGAGGTTACCGGCGGACCGCTTGGGTTCTCGGGACCCGTGGGACTCAAAAATGTAACGGTTCTTGCGGACTATCGCGATCCGAGGCATGAGATCGGCAGTGGTCGGCGCTAATGAAAAGGATGCTCACCTTGTGGACGTCAATCCCCTGTCCGATTTCCGTGCCGACCATTACGGAGATTTCCGGGCCGCGGCCGCGGGTGACGCATGTCCTCGGTGTGACGGAGAGCTGATCCTTTCAAGGGGGATAGAGGTCGGCCATGTGTTCAAGCTGGGAGTGAAGTACTCGGAGGCAATGAATGCCCGCTTCCTGGACGCGGAGGGTCAGGAAAAGCCCATGATCATGGGGTGCTACGGCATAGGAGTGAGCAGGACCGTTGCCGCGGCCATAGAGCAGAATCACGATGAGGACGGAATCATTTTCCCGCCTGCCATAGCCCCGTTCACCGTGATAGTTACGCCGGTTGGAGCGAAAAGCCCTGAAATCGAAGAGGCCGCTGAACGCGTGTACGGAGACCTGTGGAATAACTCGATCGATACCCTTCTGGACGACAGGGACGAAAGGCCGGGGGTGAAATTCAAGGACGCGGATCTTATAGGGATTCCTTTTAGAGTTACTATCGGGAAGAAGGCTCTTGCCGAGGGGAAAGTGGAACTGAGAGATCGGAAGACCAAGGAAATGAAACTCGTAGAGATCTCGGAAATCGTAGAAGCAGTCAAGAAGGGGCTGGCTGAGTGGGGAATGTGATCCAGCTCCGCAAAGATTCGCGATGATACTGGGCAGAATTCCGTACTTGCTCAGGCCCCGAAGTGACTTTGGTATAACTCCTTGAACGTGCTATCATCTCGACAGGAGGCAAGGTTTAATGAAATTGGACCGCATCACCGTAGATCCTGCTCGCATGAATGGCCAGCCCTGTGTCCGCGGCATGCGTCTAACTGTGCGGCGCGTTGTGGAGTTGGCGGCCTTCTATCCCAATCGTGACGAATTGCGCCGGGAATTTCCTGAACTTGAAGAGAGGATATCCGGCAAGCCCTCCTCTACGCAGCCACGTATCTGGACGACCGCGTTGTCGATCTCCCTCCAGGCAATGAAACTGCTGCTTGACCAGGGTCTCCCGCGATCGGCCGCAAGTTGCTCCGAGAGGCGGGAATAGACACAATCCATGTCGGTGAAATCGGCTATTCTTCCGCCGGTGACGCTGCTGTTCTTCAGCGGGGACAAGATGAAGGACGTATCGTCGTTACATTGGATGCCGATTTCCATGCTATTCTTGCGCTTTCGGGGGCCATGACTCCTTCAGTCATTCGTATTCGTATCGAAGGGTTGCATGGAAAAAAGGCGGCGAGTCTGATACAGACAATAATCACGCATTATGAAGCGGACTTGGAGCAAGGCGCAGTAGTCACCGTGCAGCCTGCAAGGGTGCGAATCCGTCGCCTTCCGCTGTTGCCGTAATCGCTGATTCTCACCCCAAGATCTCAACGGAATCCGGCGACTTGTTTCAGCCGACATTCGAAGAATCATCGAGAGCTGGGATGAGCACTGCGGTTGAAGTGGTTGAACCAAGACTCCTCGACGTGCTTGTCACTGATGCCGAGATCATCGCGTACCTCGCTGACGGACGTACCATCAGTGTGCCTCTCGCGTGGTCATGGCGTTTGTCCGAGGCCACCCCAGAGGAGAGGTCACATTCCCAGATTATCGGAGACGGTCAGGGAATTCATTGGCCGGATATTGACGAAGATATCAGTGTGGAAGGCATGTTGCACGGCACTCCTGCTCGCAGGCCGGGGTCCGGCCCCGAGGATCAGTCAGACCTGTCGGTAAAATAATCGCAAAATTCGCCGGGTATGCCGTAATCACTGGCCGTAGTAATAATTGTAATTGTAGGGGTTCCCCGAGAAGCCCCTTTGCTGAGGCTGTTGGTAAGCGCCCTGATACTGTCCGCCGTAATACCCGCCGTACCCGTAGCTCCCGTAGGGATACTGATTCCCGTACTGGTTGTAATAGGATGGCGGCTGAGCAGTCGGATACCATGAACTGGGATATTCATTCATGGGGGCGGACCATTTAACAGGGTCACGGGCCCATGCGGATGCGCAAATAAAGAGCGCCGCAATCGATATGATTGCAACAAATCCAAAAGTCCTCTTCATGGAGGGTCTCCTTGTTCTGTGGGACGTCCTCGTCCATAAGGATACCCTCTCATGGGTCGCGGATTCAACAAGAAACGAGACCGAGACTCTTCCCCGCGCTGGAAATTCTCAAGAGGTCGGCTTATAGTAAGCCTTATGCCTCGTCCCCCTAAGCCCGGAAAGAATAACCGCAAGTTGAAGTCCCCTAAGGCCCCCGTCAGGAATGCCGACCCCCCTCTTGAGGCAACGGCACGGACCGGGCGTTCCATTGCTCGCGACTTGGTAATGGGGCTGGTGGTCTGTTTTCTTTTTTTTGCAGCGATCGAGGCTGTCTTGCGCATTGCAGGGGTGCCCGCGCGAGATCCGGGAGACGACCCCTTTGTGGGATTTTCAGGGACGCAACCGCTGTTCGCTGTGGATAACGGTATCGCGTCAACTGCTCCGGCCAAACTAAGGTTTTTCAACCAGTCCTCGTTTCCCGTGAAGAAAGATCCGGACACAATCCGGATTTTCTGTCTAGGAGGCTCGACAACATACGGCCACCCATTTGACGGCAGAACATCGTTTCCTCGATGGCTTGAAGATTTGCTCAAGGCTTCGAGTCCGGATAAGAATTTTGAGGTGATTAACGCCGCGGGAGTGTCGTACGCTTCTTATCGAATTGTGCCTCTTGTTCGCGAGGTGCTTCAATACAGCCCAGATCTGATAGTGATTTCCGACGCGCATAACGAATTTCTGGAACGGAGGACTTATTCGGGCCTGCTGGATCAGGGGCGTGGATTGCTCACCGTCAGGTCGGCCCTGGAGAAATTGAACACTTATCAGGCGCTGAAGAAAGTCGTCGAACCCATGCTTCCGGGGGCAGGGCACAGATCAGGAACAGCTTCACATCCACAGGCTGACGCTCGGGCCAGCCAAAAGTCAACTGCCGCGGCGTTGCAAGATCGCCAGACCGGAAAGCCGATACTGCAACAAGAGGTGACTGCGATCCTGGACCGGAGCGCCGGATTAGACCTGTATCACAGGGATGAGGAGTTCTCCAAAGGGGTGGTGCAACATTTCGCTCACAACCTGCGGGCCATGATTACACTGTGTCGAAACGCAGGCGTGCCGGTGATCCTCGTAGAACCGGTTTCCAACCTCAAGGATTTCTCCCCCTTTAAATCAGAGCACGGACCTGAACTGACGGCTTCTGAGAAGGCCAACTACAGAGCGGGGCTGGATCGTGCCATAGAACTCTCGAACGAGAAGCGGTACGAGGAATCTCTTGATCTAATACAAGCCGCTATCGCCAAAGATCCGCTCTATGCTGAAGCTTATTACTACAAGGGAAGAGCTCTTCTCGGGCTCGGACGGAACGCTGAAGCGCGCGAGAACTTCATTAAGGCAAGAGACCTGGACGTGTGCCCGCTCAGGGCCATTTCGGATATAGAGGACCAGTTTGAAAAGGTGGCTCGGGAGGAGAAAGCGACGCTAATCCCCTTACGGCAGATGCTTGAACGGAGACTGTCCGAGACAGGGGACAAGGCGGGAATTCCCGGCAACGAGAGCCTTCTGGATCATGTTCACCTGACGATCGGTTTGCACCAGTGGCTGGCTGAGCTGATTTTTGACAAAATGACCGAACTGAGCCTGGTTCACCCTTCCCGGAAGCTGACCGCGGAGGACCGGCGGTCCTTGTACGAGAAAGTAATGGGCTCTTTTGATTCAAAGTTCTTGGTTGCCAAAGACATGAATCTGGCAAAGACTCTCAAATGGGCCGGCAAAAAGGAAGAGGCTCGCGCGGCTCTGGAAAGAGCGGCCGGAGCGATGGACGACAACCCCGAGGTTCACAAGATCCTGGGAAGCTATCTGTTGGATGACGGAGCTTATGACAAAGCGATCGCTGAATACCGACGAGCCGTTGAGCTTTCAGCCAATGATCCCGAGATGGTGTTCGCTCTGGCTACAGCCTGTTTGAGGGCGGGGTTTAAGGACGAGGCTGTCTCAACGTATCGAAAGCTGGTGGATGGAAATGACAACGTCCCGGAAGCAAATGGTAATCTGGCGGGGATTTACCTCGGGGAGGGCAAGGTCGAAGAGGCCCTGAAAGTCCTCAAAGCCGGCATGAAAAAGAATCCGGATTGGCCGTCGCTGCTGGGCTACTACGGATTGGCTTTTGCCATGTCCGGACAAACCTCTGAGGCGATCCCCTGGACACTTAGAGCTATTCAGGCTGAACCGGGAGATCCCAATCATTATTACAATCTAGCAGGAATGTATGCCCTTTCAGGTAACGCATCGGATTCGCTGCGTTATCTCGATCTGGCGGTCCAAAAGGGATACGCCAACCCGGACAAAATGGCCCGCGACGAGGTCTTCCGGTCCATTCGGGATCTCCCCGGGTTCAAGAAAATCCTCGAACGGTTACGGTAACAGGGTCATGGCCGGATCTGCAGTTCAAGGGATTGTGGGCCGGTATCACAAGAGTTCCAATCTGCATAGTTCCCGTAATCCATGAAATTTGGTTGCCCCAGAGTCTGCTATTTGATAATGTGTGTGGTTACGATTCTTCAAATCGTGCCCATTCCAACTGACCGATTTTACAGAAGAGTCACCAGTTGAATATCCGAGGAGGTTCGGTAGATGTTTGAGATCCTTCACAAAGAGCGGATCGGCCCTGGTGTAAACCGGGCTGTGATCTCAGCTCCAGACATTGCCCGGGCACATAAGCCCGGCCAGTTCATCATTCTCAGGACACATGACGAGGGAGAAAGAATACCGCTGACCGTGGCGGATAAAGACGCGGAGAAGGGGACCATAACCCTTATCTGGCAGGAAGTGGGCGTCACCACCTATTACATGGGAACCATGGCGGTGGGGGAAAGCCTGCACGATCTTTGCGGGCCGCTTGGAAAGCCGACGCATATCGAAAAATTCGGCAACGTGGTGGGCGTTGGAGGCGGCATCGGCGTAGCACCGCTATTCCCTATAACCAAAGGCATGTACGACGCGGGGAACCACGTCACGACTATTATCGGCGCAAGGACTGAAGGCCTACTGATCATGACCGAGGACATGAAAAAGGTCAGCCACGAAACGCTGATCGCCACTGACGACGGCTCTTTCGGCATTCATGGCTTCGTTACACAGGTCTTGCAAGGCCTGATCGACAAAGGCACCAAGATTGACCTATGCGTGGCCATCGGACCGGTCCCTATGATGAAAGCAGTTGTCAATGTCACTCGCAAGGCCAACCTGCCGACAGTATGTAGCCTCAATCCCATAATGGTTGACGGTACGGGGATGTGTGGGGCATGCCGTGTCGAAGTTGGCGGAAAGACCATGTTCGGCTGCGTTGACGGCCCTGAATTTGACGCCTTGCAGGTGGATTTCGATCTGCTCATGAAAAGACTGGCAATGTACAAAGGGCCGGAGCTGATAGCGCTTAACAAATTCAAGGACACAGCGCGAGGGTGTCAATGCAGTATCCCCGGAGGTGCAGCATGACCGAACAAGAAAAAAAGGAAAAGAAACCCAAGGTTCCGCGGCAGAAGATGCCCGAACAAGACCCCCTGGAGAGGGCACAGAATTTCTATGAAGTGGCTCTCGGGTATGACAACGATTTGGCTCTTCTGGAAGCCAGCCGCTGCCTCCATTGCAAGAAGCCTTACTGTATGGCCGGCTGTCCGGTTGAAGTGGACATCCCTGATTTCGTCGAGATGGTGAAAGCCGGTGATTTTATTGGCGCTTCGTGGAAAGTTAAGGAGAAGAACAGCCTACCTAGAATCGCGGGCCGAGTTTGTCCACAGGAATCCCAGTGTGAGGCAAAGTGCGTCCTCAACAAGAAGGGAAAAGGCGAGCCCTGCGGTATCGGCCGGCTGGAGAGGTTTGTGGCAGACTATGCCGCAGTGCATGGAGAAGGGAAGCTTCCGGAATTGCCGAAACCCACGGGTCTGAAGGTGGGAGTGGTCGGTTCAGGTCCTGCAGGTCTTACTCTGGCAGGGGCTCTCATCAAGAAAGGCGTCGGAGTCACAGTCTTTGAGGCCCTGCACGCACTCGGCGGGGTTCTCGTTTACGGCATCCCGGAGTTTCGTCTCCCTAAAGCCATTGTCCGGTCCGAGGTCGATGAGCTTAGAAAGCTCGGTGTTGAATTCAAAACCAACTGGGTCATCGGTCGCATTGAGACTGTGGACGATCTGTTGGAAAAGCGCAAATACGATGGTGTTTTCATCGGCTCAGGCGCCGGCGCTCCGCTATTCCTGAAGATACCGGGTGAAAACCTCAATGGCGTATACTCGGCCAACGAATTCTTGACCAGGGCGAATCTTATGAAAGCCTACCTCTTCCCACAGGCCGACACCCCGGTGGCAAAGGGAAGAAGAGTCGTAGTATTCGGCGGCGGGAACGTAGCGATGGACTCGGCACGGACAGCTCTGCGACTTGGGGCTGAAGAGGTCACCATCGTTTACCGCAGGACCATGGAGGAACTCCCAGCCAGGGCTGAAGAAGTGCATCACGCGGTGGAAGAGGGTGTCAAGTTCAAGATCTTGACCGCTCCCGTCAAAATAATTGGAAACGAGACAGGATGGGCTGTAGGGCTGAACTGCCAGAAGATGACGCTTGGTGAGCCCGACGCTTCAGGGAGAAGGAGGCCGGTGCCTGTCGAAGGGGATTACTTCGATATGGAATGCGACACGGTAATCGTGGCTATTGGCAACGCAGCAAATCCACTCGTCCCGACCACCACGAAGCAGTTGGAAACCAACAAGTGGGGCAACATAGTGGCCGACCTGGAAACAGGTAAGACATCAAAGGATCGTGTCTGGGCAGGAGGCGATATCGTCACCGGAGCGGCCACGGTCATATTGGCCATGGGAGCAGGTCGCAAGGCGGCGCTCTCGATGTTGAGCACTTTTGGGGTGTAGCCTGATTTAACGCTCCATTACAAAGTAAATGAATTGGTGGGACAGTCCCGCCAGCGAACGGCGAGATTGCCTGTCTACCGGCGGGCATAGGCGTCAGCTTATCAGAGGCCTAGTGTGTAATTCCGGTAAGTTATCACCCTCACCCTTGCCCCTCCCGTCGAGGGAGTCCCGCGAAACGCGGGATCGCCCCTGGCGGGAGAGGGCAGGGTGGGGGTCTTTCCTAGCACCATGACTTCTATACGCGAGTTTTCGTTGCGACGACGCCATCTACAGGAACCGATGCGTTTTCGGGCAACAATTTTCATCTTGACCACGGTCCTCGTCTGCGTGACGCACCTTGCGCTTGCAGCTCCTATCCAGCAAATTCAAGGGGTTATCGTGGAATTGGAAGAGGGTTTCCTCTGGTTGAAGCCCGACGGCGAAGCGGCACCCCGCAAATTCCTACTCCGTTGGAAGGCTCGGTTCAATCCTCCGAAACTTCCCCTGAAAGGTGACCGGGTTATGATTCTTTACAAAGACAAGGAAGAGGGATCGGTAATTTACGGAGTGGACTATCTCACAACCGCGCCTGAACCGGCCCAACCCCCGAAAAACCAGGTTCCGGACAAGGGAGAGTGAAAAGACTGTTGCGAAATAGGAATCTTCGTGCCACGCATCACAAGAATGGTACCATTTGCGCAGTAGGACCGGCATCTTGCCGGTCAATCGTTTTTGCCGACGACCGGCAAGATGCCGGTCCTACTGAGTGTTGCCGCCGCAGGTCTGATTATGCGCTTGTGTCATCGCCAATGGAAATCGTGGGAATGAAGTTACCGAATTTGCGAATCCGACTACTCGGTGAATATTGCCTGACGTGATGCTCTTATCAGCAACCCATGACCTTCTGTAGGAGGAATTCTCTCTAATATGGACTTCGGTCTTCTCATAAAAGCAGGTTTTCTCGGGTTTGCCCTGTCGCTGGGAGTGCTGATGTTAGTATTTTATGTAGTCGGCAGCTTCTTGCGGGTTTGGCAAAAGAATTTCGTGAGAGTCTTCATCCTCGCGGCCGTGGTCTCGTTCGTGGTCGTGGATCTGTTTCTCTATTACAAGATTCGTGTTTCCCAGATACCGAATCCCGAGCTTTTCCTTACTGGATGTGTGGGTGGATGGCTCGGTGGGATATTCTCGGGCTTGACCCAAATGAAGCGGTTCCTTCTCAGCCTCCACAAGTAGATGGCGGCTTTGCCACGGCCCACGGTCGCAAGCCCGGGCCTTCAATCCTCAATTCTTCTCTGAACCCGTCTCTATCGCATCAACCAGCACTCCGAAGAAAGTCTCGGGCCGGACCGTGGTTAGTACTGCGTCATACCTCCAGCCCAAATGTTGAAAACACGCTCCACACACAAGAAAGCGCCAACCGTACCCCGGAAACCATGAGTGTTGGAAGAACAGCTCTTCATGCACAATCACATTGTCACAATGGCTGAACGTCATGAAGTTGCAGCGGACACCCGCAGGATTAGTGAACGAATGGTCTTGTGCGCCGTTGAGTGGGATGAGGGCTTCCGAGTGAGTGATCACAGTGCCGCACTGGGAACAGAGGTAAAGCTTAGGCTCCTTTTTGTCATTGTCGCGCTGGAGTTTCACATATCCAATCATGAAATTATTATACAATGGACAGCTAAGAAGTGAGATATCCTGGCGTGGTGTCTCACAAAACTGCGTTTACATATTAGGCGAGTAATATGGTCGGCGTGAGCGGCGCAGAGGCGACCAGCCAATAGACAGTTAACTCCGCGTAAGGCCCATGTGTCGAGACACATCGTCGCGGAGGGCCGTCCGGAAAGTCAATGCAGAGATACTACATTAGAATACCCCTTGGATTTCGCCCACCCCCCCCCGCAAAAAGATGTCCGAGGAGCAGTCAGTTCGCGATGTAACCTTCCCCGACCAGCGCCTGCCTGACCTTGCGTTCCATACCTTTGGGAACCCTTAAAGGGAACCCGAGGGGACTCCGTTTATCCGCCTTGGGCAGAATCCCGGTCGAAGGATCGACCCCCGAATTGAGTTCCCACATGGCCCTAGGATTGGTTCCGCACCATTTGGCCACAACATGCAGAGGCAAATCCTTGAGGAGTTTCAGCCGGTCGAGAGAGTCATAGGATAAAGCCGGCAAGGGAGGAACCTCCACTCCGTAGAAATCTCTATGGGTATCGACGAGTCGCACTGCGATCAGGCGCGGGATGAGGACCTCCGAATAGGATGGCATGACCATGTCCCAGAACGAAAAACCTTGTGCCTTGCTTACGATGGGATCAATGTTGTCAGCCCCATCCACAAAGGCGGAAATGGCCAATAACCAATCGGTGCCAGGCTTCCGCTTAAGGATACCTTGAAGCATTGTGCACGCAATTCTGGTGGAGAGTATTGGATCTCTGCGATCATCCCAGTCGTTCGTCACTACCCACGGGACCGCCGAAGAGTTCTTCTTGTCTTTCAGAGACCCCAGGGCCCACCATCCCACCCCTCCTGCTCGGTTCCGGAAGTTGGGAAGTAGGTCGCTGAGGAGAGCAGCAAGATAGAGCAGGTCATCGGGAACTTGTTCTTCGGCCAGGACCTTCCGAATCATGGGGCCGTAAATGGCCATGCGGTCGAACCATTCCATCATGCCCGCGCGGCGGTCCATCAGGAGATAGTTTACCTGGTCCACCACGCGCGTCGAAACTTCATGGCGATCTATTGGGATACGCACTCCCGCGAAGGTGAGGCCCTGCTTTTGAATGTCGGGGGGAAGGACGTAGTTAGCTCGGGAGTATCCAGGGGCCTCCGCGGCCCCGGCCGGCCCGGAAGGAATGGCCAAGAGAAGTATCCCTGTAAGAAGCACTGCTCCAACGCGGGGGAAAATGCTCGCGGGATTGCCTTGTAATTTGTTCATGTAGCATTCAAATCAAGTGGGGAGAAAAGTCCTTTGACCTTGCCAGGATCTCCAAAAACTGTTCCCGGATGCAATCCGAGTAATTCCGAATCAAGCATTCGTCTTTTCTTTAAGTTCTTTGCCGGTTTTGAAAAAGGGCAGGTGTTTGCTCTTGACAGTGATCTGTTCTCCCGTCTTCGGGTTCCTTCCTGTATAACCATCGTAATTCTTAACCACGAAGGAACCAAACCCGCGAACCTCGATTCGATCTCCGGCTATCAGGGCTGCGCACATGGTGTTGAAGACCATGTCTACAATCTCTTCAGCCTTACGAAGGGGCAGATCCATCTCTTTAGCCAAAGATTTTACCAAGTCGGATTTGTTCATTGCATGCTCCTATTTTCTGTCAAGATATTCTCTATCTACGCGTCGGCTAGTAAACGGCCAGCAATTGCCGCCGACTCCGTAGCGAAATGAGCCCAATCTAGTCACTTTCCACCAGGCAGTAGGTTCCGCCCTCGGCTCCTATACGTGAATCGACAGTCCTGCTGCCAGGTAACTAAGGATCGGTACTCTCAAAAAAGAGAGACTCCGAAATAGGTGAGAGCGCGGAAACAAAGGTATATTCTTAGACTCCCAAGCAAATTATTGTCAAGCGATTTTGGACGGCCTCAAGGAAACTGGCCTCGGGTTTGGGCCGAGAGAAAATGCACTGCGGCCTTCTGGCATTGTTGCCATCGGTCCTCAGTTTTCATCGGTACCGTATGCCCGACGGCTGGTTTGCTTCGTAGCTCGGAGAGGTCGGCGCAGCAGGAGCACGATGATTCTTGTACTGAATGTACGCTTCGTCCAGCAGAAGGTCTTGTAGCTCGGCCATTAATCGGTCTCTCTCTCGAGAAATGCTTTTGAAGACTACCGCAGACGAGTTGTCTCGTCTTTGAGCCCCCATTGCAGCGCACCTGCGCAGTTCCTCAAAAGAAGATCGCTCCAAATCCGCAAATTCGAGACACTTCTGACCGAGTTCAGCCAACCTTTCTCCCCGTTCCTTGAGTACCATCTGAACGATCCTAGCTATCGATGCCCCTCTCCCTTGGGTCTCCATGTCCCTGGCAATTCGTGGGCTTACCGACTCGTATTTGATCTGACGATAGTTCTCCATGCCGGTTTGGAGAGATTCGTAAGCATTTGACCACCTTGCATGTTCCGTTGCGCACGGGCCGGAGGTCGTTTCTGACAGGAGCGGCGTTCCCGTGAGCAGGCAAAGTCCGATGCTGAGGAAAAGTACGAGTCCGCGGATCATGACGGCTCACCCTCTTCACGCTTCAAGAAAAAGCCAAAGAAGTCACTAGTGTAACTCCGGTCGTACCGATCAAGGGTGTAGCTTCTCTGCTCGGGAGAGAGTTTCACCCTTTTGACGATTTCTCCGTCGCCGTTGCCGTAGTAGAGATTCCCGACTACGTTGTGGGGATTAGCGTCTCCGTGAATGGCCCTATCGCACCCCGCAAGCACGAGCGCCTTGGCGAGGTCTTTGGTGCTGATGTGGTGGCCTATGGCAAACACCAGGTTGCCATCCTTTCGGATGCCGAAGGCACTACGAGTAGCAATGAACCATTCTTCTCCGTAGTTCGGTGTGGGTGCGAGCCCCGCGAAGCCTCCCCAATACGGATTTGGGGCCTGTTCCTCTTCCGAAAGAAGAAAGCCAAGACCAATTTCAGAGTCGGCTCTCCGTCCCCCCTGTATCACTGAATCGACGACTTTTCCTTCTTTCACGATCAAATGCCTCAGTTGACGGGCATCACGGATAAGCGATGTGGGTATACCGTCGTTCCATTCGAGTATGTCTACTGAGTCATCGTTATAGGTGACAATAGTAGCCAGTCCCGGCGCCAATTTTTTCAGACACCGTTCCACGGAAAATCGCTCCGCCTTCGCCTGAATGCTTCTGCTTCCAAAGGGCATTGGTTATGGCCAGAAGCCTGGATTTATCTTGGGGTTCGACCGTGGCCGTTTTGCTTGATCCTCCCGGTTCAGTGGACCCTATGTACAGCTTCATGGACAATTGCTTCATGTCGAATAACATCATGTGGGCAACGGCATTAGCATACCTGACGCTCGGCCTGTAACTGGTTGTGTAAACTATCGGCATGCCGTCTTTTCCCGTCGGCAAGCCCCCGGACTGCCATACACCTTCGCCAGGCATTGCGGGAGTCATATACAGAGGAGGAATATTCCTCAAAAACAATGTCCTGAACGGTCCCCTGGAGTGATCACCCGCCAATTCGATGACAGGCTTCAACAGGATCGACGAATTCCTTGATGGGGCCAGTAGCGGGGTGAACTTCTTGGTAAGGCGTTCGTCCCATGATTCTGGCGTCTCACGGCTCTCCGGTGACATCGAGTCAGCTTTGGTCACCTGCTTCGTCTCATCACGAGGATCCTGGACCGACCCGTTCCCTCTCTCCTCGGGACGAGCGACCACCGGAACCTGAATCAGCGTCTCCTTCGGTTGCACCGTCGATGGTTGTCCGCCCCACAGTAGGAATTCCCATTCAGGCGGAGACTCATCAAAATCGTCCGCCGCCACTGGTGAGGTGCAGAAAAAGGCTGCTGCCAGCGCCAGGAGAATGAGAAGGATGCAGTGGAACCGGAAACCAACGTCTCTCGCAGGAGCAGCATCTGCCGGAGATGAGCCTCGGGGGCGAACCCATCGCAAGCCCCACGACCCGGTCTCCAGAGTCTTGCGCCCAAGCCGCTTGCCGATTGACAACATTTTCCTCATCGGTTATGGATACCCCAATTCTCAATTATGAAAAACAGGCGTAAGTACTGCCTGAATAATTGCAAAGCCCCGGATGCCGGCCGGAGATCGGTTGCGGCACCCCAAGCGAGGGACCTGAACTGCACTCTATGCTTTTACCAATTCTGCCCTTGCTCGTCAAGAAACGGTGGCTTCAGCAGTGCAACAAAGGGCCTGGAGCCCCCCATTGGAGGGGCCGGATTGGACAGAAAGGCTGAGCAATGACCAAGAGTGAGATAGTCTTCGCGGCAACCTTCGTATTGATTCTCCTTCTCTCCGGCTCGATCATGGCTGATTCAGCAGAGGGATTGTTTGACCAGGCGGTCGCTGCGGAACGCTCCGGGAACCTGGATGCGGCAGTGGAACTTTTCAGTCGAGCCGCGGAGTTGGACCCGGGAAATGGAGCGATCTACAACAACAGAGGCATAGTTCGCGCCCGCAAGAAGGACATTGACCTTGCCATAGAAGACTTTGACCAGGCTATACGACTCGATCCCGATAATGCCGGCGCATACAACAACAGGGGGATGGCTTTCCAGGAAAAGGGAGACTTTCACCGGGCCGCGGTGGACTACGACAAGGCGCTAGATATCAATCGGGAGCATGTCCAGGCACTTCTTAATCGCGCGGTCCTGTTGGTACGGTCGGGATCCCCGGCCAAGGCTGCTTCAGACCTGAACACTATTCTCCGGGTAGACGAGCGGAATGTGAAAGCACGCGTAATGCTGGGCAACCTCTATCTCGCGGATGGTTCCCCTGACAAGGCGCTGAGAGAGTTCTCTGCGGCCCTGAGACAGGATCCTAAGAATCTTGAAGCTCTGAGTGCCAGCGGTGATGCGAGCTTTGTAAAGGGTCGGTTCAACAAAGCAATTGAAGACTATACGCAAGCCCTTGAAGCCGGCGCGAATGACTCCAGAATCCTGGTGAATCGCTGTTCAGCGTTTGCCAGGGTCAAAGATTTCGACAAGGCTGTCACCGATTGTGACAAGGCACTGAAACTGGACCCCGCTTCTTTTGAAGGATACTACAATCTAGGTAATGCTTACGCTGCCCTAGCCAGAGATCGGGAGGCGATTGAGGCTTACAACCGCGCGATAGATTTGCAGACGGATCGCTCTGACTACTTTTATAACAGAGGGATAGTGTTTAAGAAACTGGGCGAAGACGAAAAGGCATTGGCCGATTTTGACCGGGTTGTGCAACTGGATCCCAGGCACGCGGACGCCCTCAACAATAGGGGCGCCATCTTTCTTTCCAGAGCGAATGTGAAGCGAGCGCTGGAGGACTTTGATCGGGCAGTACACGAGAATGCCAAGCACCTGCCGGCGTGGAAAAACTTAGCCGCCGCTTACCTTGCGAGTGATTCTCCTGAAAAGGCCGTTGCGATCCTGGAGCGTGCTCTCAAGCTTGCCCCCAAGGATCCTGACATCCAGGTCCGCTTGGGTGACGCGTGGACATCGAAGAACCGGTTCGACAAGGCTATGGCCTCCTACAAGAAGGCGCTGGAAAGATCGGCCACGCCTGAACAACAGGCTGAGGTTAACGCCCGCATGGGGCTGGCCTGGGAACGGTCCGGCAGCATGGAAAAGGCCCTGCAGGCTTATTCAAAGGCGCTGGAATCTGCCCAGGATACGTCCATGAGAGAAGGGCTGAAAAGAAAAATTGATGGACTGACCCTGCGAACAAAGCGCTGATGGTCTGGTCTATCTGAGACGGTAGAGGTTTAAGTGATCTATTTCGCGGATCTTCACATTCATTCCAGGTACTCGCGAGCCACCTCCAAGGACTGCAATCTTGTAGAGCTGGCGAGATGGGCGGCGCTGAAAGGAATTCGTGTCCTGGCCACTGGGGATTTCACTCATCCGGAGTGGAGCCGTGAGATATTCGAAATGCTGGTGGAGGCCGAAGACGGACTATTGCGACTGAAGAATGAGTATCTTCCGAAAGGGAATTGCCGTCCCTGGCGGTTTTGGGCCTGAGGATGTGCGGTTCATACTAAACGTTGAAATAAGCTCCATCTACAAGAAGCACGGCGCCACGAGGAAGGTGCACAACCTAGTATTCATGCCCGACTTTGATTCGGTAGAGCGCTTCAACAAACGGCTCGATCGTATTGGCAACATCAAGTCCGACGGTCGGCCGATTCTCGGACTGGATAGTAGGATTCTCCTTGAAATAGCTCTTGAAACTACTTCTGAATCTTTCCTGATTCCCGCTCACGTCTGGACCCCTTGGTTCTCGATACTGGGATCGCGATCCGGATTTGACTCTGTGGAAGAGTGCTTCGAGGATCTTACCTCGTACATATTTGCGCTCGAAACAGGCCTTTCGTCAGACCCCGCAATGAACCACCAGGTCAGTTCCCTGGACAAATACACCCTTATTTCAAACTCGGACACACATTCTCCGTCCAAGCTCGGTCGTGAAGTTAATATTTTTTCGGGAAATCCAGGGTATGTTGCGATTCGAGAGGGGATTCGTGCCGGCGGAACAAAACCGGCCGCCGCTTCAGTGAGTGGCAGGACTTTGTGCGGTCCGGATGTGTCGGGTTGGAATGTGCCGGAGGAGAAGGAACTCGGTGAGGGCTTTATCGGTACCATAGAATTCTTTCCGGAAGAAGGGAAATACCACCTCGATGGGCATAGGAAGTGTGCTGCTCGTTTGAGTCCGGAAGAAACCGAAAGACTGAAAGGACACTGCCCTGTCTGCGGACAACCGGTTACGGTAGGGGTCATGAACCGAGTCATTGAACTTGCTGACCGACAGACAGGAACCGCCCCGGAGGGAGCCGCTCCATTTTGGAGGATGCTGCCGCTTGTTGAGATTGTCGCTCAGACCCTGGGCGTCGGGCCCCAATCCAAGAAAGTTAACGCTTTCTACGTTGACCTGTTGCAGAAATTGGGACCGGAGCTGATGATTCTTTGGGAATACCCATTGGACCGGATTGGCCGCCATGCGCCGGAAATATTGGTCGAGGCGGTGAGGAGAGTCCGCAAAGAGGAAGTCTCGATTCAGCCCGGTTTCGATGGTGAGTATGGCACCGTTCAACTCTTTGGACCGGGTGAACGTGCACATTTTGGTGGGCAGCAGGCCCTGGTTCCAACTCAGAAACCTGGCGTGACGAGGGGCAGGGGTAACGCCTCCACATCTATAAAGAAAAGAAAGGCAAAGAATAAGGCGCAAACTGTTCCTGCAGAAAAAGGCGATCAGCCACTGAATGAAGAACAGCAGCAAGCGATAGCGATTATCGACCGACCGGTCTTGGTTCAGGCGGGTCCTGGCACCGGGAAAACAAGGACCCTAACCCACCGGATCGCAGGGCTCATTCAAGATGGGGGCGTCCATCCCGGCAAGATCACCGCTGTCACCTTTACCCGCAAGGCCGCCGCGGAGATGCGGCAACGACTTGAAGGTCTGTTACCTCCGGAAAGCGGGCAGGGATGCTGGGTAGGAACGTTCCACCAGCTTGGCGCTCGGATACTTGATATATTCGCGGACAAGGCCGGTGTTGAACGCCGGGAAAAGGTCCTCGGCGAAGACGAGGCGCTTGGCCTGTTCAGGGAGGCTGTGAAGTCCGCTGATTTGGGGCTGGCTCCGGCGCAAGTTCCTTCCCTCTTCCACGAGGTAAGCCTACTCAAGCAGACTCTGGTGAGTTGCTCGGACACAGATGGCGAGACCATGGTCGGACGAGCCTACGTTGCGTACGAAAAGCATTTGAACAGCGCTGGGGCCTTTGACCTGGATGATCTTCTTGTCCGCCCCGTCCGACTCTTGCAGGATCACCCCACTATTGCCGGAGAAATAAGCGACACGATTGCCGAGCACCTGCTTGTTGATGAATTTCAAGACGTTAATAAAGCTCAATACGAAATGGTCCGCCTACTGGCCGGGGCCTCCGGCCAAGGGCTCTTTGTCATCGGCGATCCTGACCAGGCCATTTACGGCTTCCGAGGCTCGGACAGACGATTCTTCCTCCGATTTACCGAAGATTACCCATCCGCACGACAAGTGAGACTTGACAGAAATTATCGATCACCGGCACCAATTCTCAAGGCCGCGGCTGAGGTCCTTGACGGCCGGGGTACGGAGAACTTCCTCAAGGCAGAACGATCCGGGTCCAGGCCCATCAGGATAATCCGTCTTCCAAACTCAGCTACGGAAGGAGAATTCATAGTTCGAGCCATCGATGCCGCCATGGGCGGGGCCTCGTTCTTTTCGCTTGATTCCAGGGGCATCGCTGGTCAGGAGGGAGACCTCGGCTTTCGGGACTTCGCCGTTCTCTTTCGATTGAACGCGGTGGGTGATTCCCTGGAAGAGGCGTTCAAATCGTCGGGGATTCCTTACCAGCGAGCCCGCCGGTCCAGTCCGTCAGAAGAGGCCGAGGCGTTGGACCCGCGCGCGGAAGCCGTTACTCTAATGACCATCCATGCTTCCAAGGGCTTGGAGTTTCCGATAGTTTTCATAGCCGGATGCGAAGAAGGTATAATCCCGTACAGCCCGCCGGGTGAATCGAAGGGGCGCCCCCCGGATGTGGATGAAGAGCGCCGACTTCTCTACGTGGCCATGACCAGGGCCGAGCACGAACTGTTCATAACCAGGGCTCATGCCAGAACGCTTCACGGCCTCAAGGTCGAGAACCCCCGGTCCAGATTTCTGAAGGCGATTGATCCATCTATCTGCGAGTTTATTGACCCGCTTGACGGACGACATCGGCCGCGGCCTGTGCAGTATGAGCTGTTCAAATGAGCTAGATGATGCCTGAGCAATTTACTGGGAAAAAGCTCTTGACAAAAAGCGGATATTCAGATATTTAAATATTGATGAGGATGTCTTCTTGAGGAGGGAAATTGCTTCTCGCCAACAAAACTAATGTCATTTCGGCTGCTTTTGCAATAATTGTCGTCGCCGGTTTGCTTCCTGGCGGTCTTTGTCCGGCAGGCGCAGCCGGAGCCTCCGCGGAGGCGGCCTTCCAGTTTTTCAAGAACCCCCCGATTGCCAACGACCTCAAAATGGGGACGCCGGATGGGAGGGTTGTGAGCCTTTCCGGCTTGAAAGGCAAAGTGGTGGTCCTCAATTTCTGGAGGAAAGACTGCCAGTATTGCGGCATGGAGAAGGGTCACCTGAAAAACATGCTTCAATCCATGAATACTGATGATCTGAAGGTAGTCTGCGTCAACCTTTGGGACCAACCTTCATGGGTCATGTCCTACGGCAAATCCAACGGCGGCGAGTTGATCATTGCGTCCCGACCCGAGGGAAGGCAGGCGGTGGTGGAAAACGTGGTCAAGGGACGCCTCATGGGTTATTACATTGTCAACGAACAAAAGGAAGCGATTTACGAGATAAAGGGTTTTCCGTCCAGCTATGTCATCAACAAAGAGGGGCAGGTAGTCGCCGCTCACATGGGACTCGCCCCCTGGAACACCCCCTCGGTTCGTAAATGGCTGTCCGGGCTCGTGGGAATTGCAAAGTCCGAGCCTCGTTTCGATTCGGAATACGAACTGCCGCCTTGGCTCGACCGTCTCTTGACTAACCCCCTGAGCCGAAGCCTGGGGTTTGATCGCAGTCCCGGCAGGACAGCAGCCGCGGGCCGGTAGGAGCAGTTGCAAGACCCACGAAGTTTTTTTTGGGAGTGACCGGGGAGAAGCTTCATGCAAAAAGCCCTTCCTCGGACCCCACCGCAAATAATCCCCTGATTTGCGGCGGCATCTAGACTGACCCGCCTGGAAAATCCCCGATGGCCGGGTCGAAGGAGTGACAAACACATGGACGTGTGGCCCTTGATAGCAATCGTGGCTGGATGGTTCGCACTGAATAAATGGATACTCCCTCGCCTGGGTGTTTCTACCTGAATGTCGTCGGCATGCTCATCCGGGGACCGGGTGGAAGAAAAGACAAAGAGTGAGGCTCAAAGAAGCTAGGACTTTTGATGGAAGGTGAGACAGATGAACCCTGCAGTAGGAATGGCAAGAGAGGATAAAGAGGATCTGGATCAGCTTTTTAATGAGATAAAGAAGATGGAGTTCTCGAGGGAAGCTGAAATCTTCAAAGCGCTTGGGCATCCGATTCGGTTGAAGATCGTGTATGGGCTGCTCAAGGTGGGGGGATGTAACGTCAAGAACATGCAGGAATGCTTGGGCTTACACCAGGCGACTGTGTCCCAGCACCTTATCCATCTCAAGAGCCGAGGCATCATCACTTCCACCAGGCAGGGCCTTGAAATGGTTTATAAGGTTGCTGATTCATGGGCCGAGTGCATCATCAACAATATTGAAAAGCGGCGAACAGAAGAAGAGAGCGAATAACCGGGCCGTTGGTTGAACCGCTGTTGAATAGCGAAAGAGGCTTTCCATAACCCCGATCCTGCCGGATCTTCCGTATCCTTTTTTTTACACAATTCTCACTCTCGCAATCTGCCGATGTGGGTGTATACTATCCTTCGAGAATCTTGCACGCTCGCTATTTCCAATCCGATTCTCAAATTGTGAGGGGTGTATCAAGATGGCCGATCTTGTGCGGTTCGGAGTATCCATACCTGACGACCTGCTGGACAAGTTCGACGTCCTTATTGCGGAGCAGGGTTACACCAACCGGTCTGAAGCTATCAGGGATCTCATAAGGAATCGCTTTGTCGAGGACGAGTGGAGCCGTTTGGCAGAGGACGTCGTCGGCACTGTGACCGTGGTGTACAACCATGAGCAGAGCGAGCTCGCCCAGAAACTCACCGAGATTCAGCATAGAAAACACGACCTTATCATTTCCTCGGTTCACGTGCATCTGGACCAGCATAATTGCCTGGAAGTGCTGATTATGAGGGGAGCGCCAACGGAGGTGAAAAAGGCGGGGGAACTACTCATCTCCACCCGTGGCGTTAAGCACGGCAAGATCACCATGACCACCACCGGCAAGGAATTGGATTAGCATCAATCCCGCCCGGCCGCTTACTGAAGTCCGCGCGGTTCTGCTCGCCTCATGTGGTTCACCTGAAAGGCAACGCGCACTGTGAAGGTGTTTGTCATTCTTGCTCATCCCCAAAAGGGGAGCTTCAATCATGCGATAGCGCTTACCGCGGTTGAACAGCTAAGACAGAATGGACATGAAGTCTACTTCCATGATCTGTACGCAGAAAAGTTCGATCCGATACTTCCAGCCGCGGAAATACCAAGAGATGCGGCCTTGCCGGAAGAGATAGCTATTCACTGTAAGGAAATCTCAGAAGCGGAAGGCATAGTCATTGTGCATCCGAACTGGTGGGGACAGCCTCCGGCAATATTGAAAGGCTGGATTGACAGAGTAATACGTCCAGGTTGCGCATACGAGTTTCTGGACGGCGATGAAGGTGAAGGAATACCCAACGGACTACTAAAGGCCGGATCTGCCGTAGTATTCAATACCTCGAACACCGAAACCGAAAGGGAAAAGAGAGTCTTTGGCGATCCACTTGAAACCCTGTGGAAGAATTGTATTTTCGATCTTTGCGGAGTCGCCAATACTTACCGAAGGATGTTCACTATTGTCGTTACAAGCACTGAAGAGGAACGGAAAGCCTGGTTGGCCGAAGTAAGGCAAACCATGAACAAGTTGTTCCCATAATATAGAGTGAAGCTCTTGTCGGCTAGGACATCCACGGATCCAGGTACACAACCACACCCGGTCACAGCGTGTGGATTACTCAGGGAGCTTTATGAACAATGGAACTTTCACCACTCCGGTTGAAGACCGCTACTTCGAGGATTATGTGGCCGGAGCGGTTCACGAGTTCGATGGAATCGTCGTCGAGGAAGCTGAAGTCATCGAGTTCGGGAAGCGCTTCGACCCGCAGCCTTTTCATACAGATCCGGAAGCCGCGAAGCAGTCCGCGTTTGGCGGCCTGATCGCCAGCGGCTGGCACACAGCGAGCCTCATGATGCGGCTCTTTGTTGACCATTACCTCTCGCACGTGGCAAGTCTGGGCTCACCCGGCGTTGATGCACTGCGTTGGCTCAAGCCTGTGCGGCCGGGCGACAGGCTCGTCCTGCGCGTGACCGTACACGAGGTCAAGCGGTCACGCTCAAAGCCGGACCGGGGAATCCTTCACTCGCATATCGAGGTGTTGAACCAACACCACGAAGTAGTAATGACCATGAAAGCGCTGAATCTCTTGCTGTGTCGGGAGCCCCTCTAAAATAACTAAAGGGAAATGGTTCACCGCGGAGATCGCAGAGACCGCAGAGATCCTGTTTTCTATGCTTTCTCATCAGTTGAGGCACGGCGGATTTGGGCCTATGGCATTGACGGCAACGTTGGCTGGGTACCTCGTTGGATTATGCGGTGGCTTGCATCCCTATTTCCTCTCCCCGTTCTCGGCGCACTCTGCGGTGAATCTTTTTTGCCGCTGAACGTCTACTACTTGTGAAACACTACACTATGATCACGTTGAACTTTTCACCGGGCAATTAGTCCAAGCAATAATATTGCTTACAAAAGGGGGACAACATGGAAGAAAAATTCAAAGGGCATGAGGACTTTATTAAGCAGCACGGGGCCTTTTGCTGGTCCGAATTGATGACAACGGACGTGCCTGGCGCGCTGAAATTTTACACGAAGCTCTTCGGATGGACCACGGAAGAGATGCACATGGAAGGCATGACGTACACTTTGGTAAAGGTCGGTGGAACGGATGTCGGGGGTATCATGGCAACCCCGCCGGAGGCCCAAGGAATGCCGCCGATGTGGGGTGTCTATGTAACCGTTGACAATGTTGATGCCACAGCCAAAATGGCTGAAGAGCTTGGCGGAAAGATACTTGTCCCACCGACGGACATTCCGGACGTTGGGCGATTCTGCGTGATTCAAGATCCGCAAGGGGCGGTGATATCAGCGATCACTGGCGTTGAGGCTCCGAAGTAATTGCAAAACCTCAAGAGTTTGTGAAGTCAACCCGGGGGAAACTTTCGGCAGAAAGTTTTCCCCGGACGTCCTTTCAAGAACTCCCACTTATCACGTATAAATTCTGGAGTAAGGGATGGGGCGCACGTCTCCGCTTGAAGGTGGGGGAACCAAGAGCTGCAAATCGACATTGAGCCACTGATAGTCAGGGTTCAGTTCTCTCAGCTTGCTGTCCTCGGGAGCAGAGGAATGCTCATTGTGGGTGTAGGTCACGAGAAAAATGCCCACTCCATATTCTGGAGTCTTGTCGATCAAATACGCTTTGATAAAATCCTTTTCTTTGAGTTGGACTGTCTTGGCCAATTCCTTAATGTCTTCGGGCGAGATCTTGATAAGCACGTACTTGGCAATCCCCTGCTCGGACATACGAATCAGTGTGCGGGCTTCTGAAGAGGAAATGTATACGGTCGATATAAAATCGAACCTCGCCATGTACTGCGCGGCTACCAGTGCGGCTGTCCGCCTACCGCCTACCGTATGGTGGAACCCGTAATATTCGTACAACTTCTGCTGTAGATTCTCAGCCGGCCTTTCGCCTTTCTCATACAGATTCTTGGAGATATACCTCAACCAGCGTCCCAGGTCCTCGGCGGCGGTCGCTAAGGGCCAGTCTATGCGCACATGAAAATGAGTGAGCCCGAACCTGTATCTGGCTTTGATGGTGGGGTCCCTCTGGATTAGCAAGGCAAAATCCGCTTTGAGGAGGTTCTTCAACAGCTCGACGAACTGGGTGTCTTCAAAATAGCGCATGCGCTGATGGAAGACGTCATGAAGATCAAATACGCCGAAAAGGCCCAAGTTATCCTTTGTAACCCTGTTAGAATCGAAGAATCGGATGTGAGTCTTCGCCTCCGGCGGCAGCGTGTCCTCGTTGAATATCACGATAAAATGCCGGTGCTCGGGATATTCCGGCCCCACTATCTTGGCTCTGGGTTTGAGGTGGCGCATCTCGACGAATGGATAGTCTTTCTTATTGTTCTTGAACGCCGCATACGATTCGGTGAGCGATTCTGTGACGAGCACGCTGTCCAGTTCATCCCTCAAGAAGAAGTACAGACATCGGCGAAACCTCTCATTCCAACCTATTTCGTTTCGTCGCAAAAAGGGCATGGATTCTCGGCCCCCTTGGAGTTTCTCGAATTCGCTGGCAGCAGGAAAGCGTGTACCGCGTAAGCGCTGAGCCCGGCACCGGCATGGTGATTTCGATCAAGGCCAGGATTTGTCTTGGACCCGAAGCATCACTATCTTTTTTTTGAGGCCATGACGGGTACTCATCATTAGATATCAGAGAGCAGGGCCTCTTGCAACCCACATTGAAAAAAGGTAACAAGTAGTCTCACTCTGACCGAAGAAGGGGAAGACCATGGCCGATAAAGAGCCGGATCAGGCACAGGATACCGGACCGCAACAAGAAGCCGAAGAACCGCAAGAGGATTTCGCATCTCTCTTCGAGGCAAGCGAGCGCTCCCAGGACATGCGAATCCAAAGGGACACCAAAGTAGAAGGCACGATCGTTTCCATAGGCGAGGAGTGGGTCTTCGTGGATATCGGGGCCAAGAGTGAAGGGACCATAGCGCGCGAGGAACTGCTTGACGACAAAGGAGAATTCCAGGCTAAGGTCGGGGACCTCGTGACGGCCTATGTGGTGAGTACTCGCGAGGGGGAAATCCTTCTCAGTCGAAAGATGACCGCCGCCGCGTCGGATGATGCCATAAGGGGCGCTCACAGAAGCGGGGTGCCGGTGGAGGGTCTCGTAACAGAGGAGCGTAAGGGCGGGTACAGCGTCACTGTCCTCGGCAAGCAAGCGTTCTGCCCGTATTCTCAAATGGATCTGAGGTCTGCCGGAGTGCCTTCGGATTATATCGGCAAGCGGTTCACTTTCCGTATCGCCGAGTTTTCCGATAGAGGGCGCAACCTGGTTCTGTCCCGCCGCGAGATTCTGGAAGAGGAAAGGCTCAAGCGAGTGGCCCAACTCAAGAAGACTCTCAAGGCTGGGGACGAGGTACAAGGAACAGTGCAAAAGCTGGCCCAATTCGGGGCATTCGTAGACATCGGAGGAATAGAAGGGCTCATACCGATGTCTGAACTGGCCTGGTACAGGGTGGGCGAGGCGGCCGACGTGCTTCAGCAGGGTGAATCCGTGACCGTCCGGATTCTCGACCTGGACTGGGACAACAACAGAATCTCTCTCAGTCTGAAACAGACTCTCGAGGACCCATGGAGTTCGGTCTCCCAGCGGTACGCTGAAGAAACAGTCTTGACCGGAACCGTCACCAAGCTCATGAACTTTGGCGCTTTTGTCCAGTTGGAACCCGGCGTGGAAGGGCTCATTCACATATCCAATCTCGGCATGGGGCGGCGCATCAATCACCCTAAGGAGGCAGTCTCTGAAGGGGAGCAGGTTCAGGTAAGAGTAATCACTGTGGATCAAGCAGCCAGACGCATCGGCCTCGAACTCGTGTACCAAGGTTCCGAGGGAGAAGGCTCATCTCAACCGGAACTCAAAGAGGGGGACGTCGTCACCGGCACAGTGGATTCCATTAAGGATTACGGGTTGTTTGTCACTCTACCGGGCGGGAAGTCCGGCCTGCTGCACATCTCGGAAATCGGTGACAAAAAGACGGGCGATCTCAGAAACAGGTTTCAAGTGGGATCTTCCCTGGAGGTCCAGATCCTTGGAGTTGATTCGGAGACCAAGAAGATTTCCTTGAGCACAAAGAGTCTGAGCAAGAGTGCGGAGCAATCCCAATTCAAGGAATTCGTGACAGATAAGGGCGGTGCAAAGTCCCTGGGGACTCTGGGCGACCTTCTGAAGGACAAGATCAAGGAGTGAGCAACTGGCAAGGGTAGCCCTGCTTCAGTACCGTCCTTCCTGAATTCGGTCACGTGTTCTAATCGACCGTGTACCCCTGGCTGGAGGCCTTTACCGGTAGGACCGGCCTCCGTGCCGGTCATCGATCCACGGCCGGCAGGGACGCCGGCCCTACCGGTCTGACGACGGAGCCGACGTCATATCACCGAGCTTGTGAAACAAAGCACTTAGGTTTCTTGTCGAGCCGCGACAAAGGAGGCATTGTTTCGGGAATAATCAGCATCAAGGGGCTCACAAAGAAGTTTGGAAACCTTACCGCCCTGGGAAACATGACCTTGGAGATCGAGCAGGGTGAACTGTTCGGTCTTCTTGGGCCGAATGGGGCGGGTAAGACTACTTTGATCTCCATACTTTCCACAATGCTTCCCGCAACATCAGGTGGTGCGACCGTCTGCGGACATGATGTGCGCCGTGAAGAAGATGCGGTTCGCCAGTGCATCGGCATTGTCTTTCAGGACCCGAGTCTCGATGATGATTTGACCGGTGAAGAGAATCTGGATTTCCACGGCAGGCTCTATGGAATGGACTCTCGGACCCGCGGAACCCGCATGGCCGAAGTCCTGCGTCTAGTGGATCTTGAGGACCGCCGCGATGATTTAGTCAAGACATACTCAGGTGGGATGCGCCGTCGCCTGGAGATTGCCAGAGGACTGATGCACAGACCCAGGGTGCTTTTTCTCGACGAACCTACGCTTGGGCTGGACCCTCAAACCAGGAGGAAGATCTGGAATTATATCAGGAGCCTCAAAGACTCCTACGGCATGACGATCATATTGACAACTCATTACATGGATGAGGCGGATCAGCTCTGTTCTCGAATCGCAGTCATCGATCGTGGTGAGATAGTCGCCTTGGACAGTCCCGATGCGTTGAAGGCGAGCCTCGGCGGAGACGTGTTGGAATTGGATATTGCCGATCCTGATCCGGCATTCATAGAACAACTCAAGAATCTGGAAGAGGTGGATCAAATCTCAAGCCAGAATGGCAAAGTGGCTCTGACCGTGAAAAATGGAGAGTCCTTCATACCTCGTATCTTTGAAACGGCTCAAACCGTGGGCGTGGAGATAACGTCGGTGTCTATGCGCAAACCGAATCTCGAAGACGTGTTTCTCAAACTTACCGGCAGAGAGATTCGAGATGAAGGGGTAGTAGAGCCCAAGGAACGCATGAGGATTTACATGTGGGCACGAAGACGGTGAACTTGGCCTCGACCGTATACACTCTATGGCTGAGAGAGATAAAGAAGTTCCAAAGGAACCGTAGCCGGCTCATCGGGTCCATGGCATTGCCCGCTCTATTTCTTGGTAGTGTTGGGAAGCGGCTTCGGGAGCTTTTTCCGTTACAGGAGTGATGTCTCATATATGCAGTTCATCGGGCCGGGGGTCGTCGCCATGTCGTTGCTCTTTTCTTCCATGTTCGGGGGAATGAGCGTTCTGTGGGACAGGCAGTTCGGCTTCCTGAAAGAGATTCTCGTGGCGCCGGTGAGTCGAATCGGTATCATGGCCGGGAAAACCCTCGGCACGGTCACCACTTCCCTTGTGAAGGCGTTGGTGTTCCTGATCGCTTTGTTGGCGGGTAAGCTTGTAAAGGCGGACCCCGCAGGAATCTTGCTGGCTCTTTTGTTTATGTTTCTCATTTCCGCATCATTCGTCAGCCTTGGAATAGCTTTTGCGGCACGAATGAGTGATCCGCACGGATTCCAGTTGATCATGAATTTTCTTATCATGCCGGTGTTTTTTCTTTCAGGGGCGCTGTTTCCGCTGGATGGAATACCCTGGTGGCTAAGAATACTGACTGAATTGAATCCGCTCACTTACGGAGTGGATGGGATGCGATTCGCTCTCGGCGGGCCGTATCGACTAGCTCCACTCTGGAACCTTATAATTCTAACTGGTTTCTGGGTTGTATCGACACTGGCCGGGGCCTTGCTGTTCCGAAAGATGCCCGCATGAGGGGGCTCCAGCAGGTCTCGAAACCAAGTGCCGGGAGAAACGTGGCAGAGGTAACCATAGATGAAAATAGCCTTTGATATAGATGGAGTTGTCCTCAAATCCATCGAAATCATCCTGGATCACATTAACAAGGTCACGGGCAGATGCCTAGTCCCCGACGATCTGTTTTGTTGGGACCTGGAGCCGCTTGGATTGGATCTGGGGACGCTCCGGGATGCAGTGAATTATATGTATTCCCAGAAGATGATCGAGCCGTATGAAGGGGCCCTGAAGGCCCTTTCCCGGATCCACCGCACCACAGGCGAGCCTCTGCTGTTCATCACGGGCCGTGGAATGCCGGAGACCGCCCAACGACAGCTCGAGGCGCTGCCGTGGAACCCGACTGTGCCGAAAATGATCGTGACGGGCGGAAACAGGGACAAACGTCATTATCTGAGCCGGGAACAGGTCGATTTTATAGTGGAGGATGATGTCGAGTACGTGAAAGACTACCTCGACGCAGGAATTGGGGTGGGTCTGATGCTTCAGCCCTGGAATCGGAATTCCAACCTACCGGTTTCAGAGAGGTTTCAAGGCTGGCAAGACGTGGAGCGTTGGTTTCTTAAGCTTTCGAGCGAACCCCCAATGGACTTGCGCTGAAAAAATGGCCCGCAGGGTGGGTAACGGATGGGGTAGGGGCACGGTCCCGCGTTTCGCTGGATGCCCCTACAGTAGCATCCAGCCGGCGGACAGGGTATGCATTTCAAATCCCTTTTCCATAAAGCATGCCTGTGCGTAATTTCAAGAGCTTGCTTGACATGAAACCGGCACCATATAGTATAACAGATACGCATGATGTCCTGATTATCGTTAGTTTCTTGTTACTTGGCGAAAACATGAGGGAGGGAGCAAGATGAGTTTCTTTGGCAAGCTCTGGGCAGTGATCCGGGGGATCTTCATAAGGGCCGGTGACGACGTGGTCTCTTCGAGTCCCGAGGCCATTAGGGCCACGTATGCCACGGCCATTGATGAGGCCAAGAGGCGCTATAAGGATATGGAAAAGGCTGTGGCGCTCCTCGCCCGAGAGAGGGAAAAGTCGGAAATGACCCTCAAGGACCTCCAAAGAGAGGAACTGGAAGCTCAAAGGAAACTAGACGGATCTCTGGCCGCGGCCGAAGCAGAGCCTGAAAACCCGACCCATCGAGAAGCCGGGGCCCGGTACATCTCCAGGATCAAGGAGATTGGCGAGAAGCAGACAAAGTTGACGGAAGACCTGGAAGGTCAAAGGAATAAAGTTGAAGAATATAAAATGAAACTCCGCACCTTCACTGACGAGATCGAGAAGCTCAAGAAGGAGCAGGGCGAAATGGTGGCAGAGTTGGTCACCAACCAGCAGGTGGTGCAGCTCGAAGACCGGCTCCGAGGTCTGGGAGAGTCTGCGGTTGACGAATCCATCGTGGCTATCAGAGAAAAGGTCGCAGGATTGCGCCACCAGGCAAAGATTGCCGCGGAAATGCGGGGAGCCGGCCTGCAATCGCAAGACGAAGCTTATGAGCGGGTAGGTGCTGAGCGGGAGGCCGCAGCACGGTTTGACGAGCTGTTGAAGGCAAGAGCCGCGGCCAAGGTCGGGGTTTCGGCAAAGGAAAGAGATCTTGGCTGACAGGGTAGGGGGAAACGTGCGGCTCCGCATCTCTGGAACTCGCCCTTTGTAGCGTTCTCAAAAGCAATGAACAATCGGCAAAGTTATGACCTGTCATTGCGAGGGCATAGCCCGAAGCAATCCCCGGCACTCAACGAGTTAGATTGCTTCGTCGTTTTACTCCTCGCAACGACAAGTTGTGCGACCCTCATGACTCTGTGGGAATCGGACATAACTTGTTTGACAATGGCTTTGAACTCGGACGTGGTGGTGCCCACCAAGAGGGTTTATGAACGCGGACAATTTGCAACCACCTCAATTTGCTCAGCGAATTATCGAAAAATATGTTTCGGCGCAGTCGAATACCTTTCTCGTTTACGGCAACACCAAGGACATTTATCCCGTTTCAAAGGACCGTTATCTCCCTCTGGTTGATTTCTTCGTAGAAGCCCTCATAAGACCCCACAAGGTAGGCGCTCCAAGGATGGTGCTTGTGTACGATCCGGCGGGAGGCATATCTTTTTTGAACCCCCTGGACAAGAGCCTTATAGGCCGCGAGATAGGGGAGGAGCGCCTGGAAAGAGCATTGTCATCTGCTAGGGCTGACATTGTCACCGCTCTGGCTGCATTGCGCGAATTCACGCGCTTGACCGTGATGGTCCCCCTCCAAGAAGATCCAGCCAAGAAAATCCGCAAGGATTTTGCCGTAATCATACGCTACGGCGAAGCGGTCGCACCTCCATCCAGAGGAGATGTCATGCTGGATTCTGATCGGCTAAAGGCAATCACGCTGGAGAACTGGTTTTCCGACAGCTCCTTTGTGGCATCCCCGGACATAGTCTTTGTCATCAGCGAAACGTTGAATGGAATCAACGAGCGGATTGTAGATCTGCCCTATTGTTCGGCGATCAAAATCGACAGGCCCGACGAAGAACAGAGGAAAAGATACATCGAATATCTGATAAGAGAAGAGAAGGTTGAAACGGCTGTTCCTACAGAGCAAATAGCTTACAGCAGTGCAGGACTGGCGCTCCTGTCCGTTCGGCAAATATTTCGACAGGCCGCTTACAAGGCACAACCTCTCACGCCCGAACTTATCTTTGGAAAGACGAAAGAAATCATAGAGAAAGAGCTGGAGGGGCACATAGAGTTCCCGGTTCTCAGCTACGGCTTCGACAAGATCATCGGCGCATCACGACTCTTGAAGAAATTGGAGGAGTTGAAAACTTGCATCAGGGGCGATGATCCGGAACTCATGCCTGTGGGGATTTTGGTCCCGGGCGCCAATGGTGTCGGGAAGACTTTCGTGTACAAGGCTTTTGCAAGGGAATGCGGCTGGGTGGCTGTGGTGCTCAAGAATATTCGTGGACCTTACGTCGGCCAGACCGAAAAGAACTGGGAGAGAATACGAGCAGTGCTGGAGGCCATGGGCAACGTGATGGTCCTCTATGATGAGGCTGACACGGAAATTGGCGGCCGAAGCGCACAAACCCACGAGGTGGATCGGAGACTTTTCGGAAACATCCTCAAAATGATGTCCGAACCCGGCAATCGCGGGAAGATCATCTGGATCATCATCACTGCTCGGCCGGATCGCCTGGAACCGGATATCAAGAGGTCAGGCCGAGCCGGGGACCATCTGCCCGTGTTCGACAATGAAGGTGAGGAGAGAGAGTCTTTCGTCAAGTACGTCCTTGACCAGGCCGAGATAGCGTTAGAGGAGTTCTCTCCTGAACAATATGAGGATTTCCTGCACCTTACCTCTGATTACTATCCCGCCGATTTTGACCAACTTCTCACACAGCTCAGGCGGCGCAGGCATCTGGAAGGGGATCTCACCCCCGAGATGGTTATCGACGAGGTCAATGACTTCATTCCGTCGGATGTTGCTCGCCAGCGTGAATATCAAGAGCTTCTGGCCGTACTGGAGTGTACCTCCCGCGAGTTGCTTCCCAGCCGGTATGCACGAGTGTCTCGAGAGGCCATTGAAAAACAGGTGCGGCAAATCCGTGCGGAGATGAGTGAGACATAATGCTGGTGCTGGGCATAGAGACTTCCTGCGATGAAACTGCGGCCGCAATCGTTGAGGCCGGCACAAGAGTGCTGTCAGACGTGGTGGTGTCTCAGATCGACGTGCATAAAGAGTTTGGTGGGGTGGTGCCGGAGCTGGCTTCGCGGAAGCATGTTGAAGCCATATCCATAGTGATAGAGCAGGCCTTCAATACGGCCGGTATCGAACCGAAAGATGTAGAAGGGATCGGCGTAACCCGAGGGCCTGGTCTTATAGGGTCTTTGCTCGTGGGCATCAGCGCTGCCAAAGGAATTGCCTTTGCTCTGGACCGTCCGCTCTGTGGAGTGAATCATCTACACGGCCATCTGTTTGCCGCGTTTCTCGAACGACAAGACATAACGTTTCCGTTTGTGGGTTTGGTCGTTTCGGGTGGGCACACCAGTCTTTATCACGTCCGCGGCCCCCTGGACATCAGCGTAATCGGCAAGACCCGTGATGATGCGGCAGGGGAGGCATTTGACAAGGTGGCAAAGCTCCTGGGACTGGGATATCCTGGAGGACAGGTCATCGAGGATCAAGCACGAGGTGTTGAGGCCGGGACTATCCGCTTTCCGAGAGCGCTCATGAAGAAGGACAATCTGGACTTCTCATTCTCAGGGCTCAAGACAGCGGTAATGCGCCAGGCCGAACAGATGTTCGGTGTTTCGCAGCGGAATGACACCCCCGGCAGCTTTCATCCTGTGGCATTTCCTGGGGAGGGTGATGAAATCAATGAAGGAATCAGAGCCATCGCAGCCGCGTTTCAGGATGCGGTGACTGACGTGCTTGTAGCCAAGGCTTTCAATGCCGCGGAAATGCGCAGAGTGGACAGGCTGATCGTTTGTGGAGGTGTTGCTGCCAATGGAGCGTTACGAGAGAAGATGGCAGCGGAAGGAAAACGCCGGGGAATAGAATCGGTTTTTCCTTCTGCCGCGACTATGCACTGATAACGCGGCCATGATCGCGGCCCGAGCAGAGACCCTCCTTGCCGCGGGTATGGTAGATGCTTTGGACTTTGGGGCTATGAGCCGCTGGTGAACTGTAATAAGTAATGGAGCCACTTGGCGGCGAGACTGGATTCCGGTCATTCGCCGGAGTGACGGTAGAGGTCTGGTGCCACGGACGTGCGGAAGCTCATCCGTGCTAGGCCGACTCCGGCGATCCGCGGGACCCGCGCATGGCACTGATCCTTTGAGGCATCCTCACACTTCGTTGTGGCGCTCTATGCCACGGAAGTTGGCAATAGTCTTGTGCGGAGAGATTCATGAAACAGTTCAAGAAGAGGATACTTTTCGACGGGGAAACTATTTCTCAGAGAGTCCGGGAGATTGGAAGAGAGATCTCACTCAAATATCCCGCGGGAGATATTCTGCTGATCGGGATACTTAAGGGGTGTTTCATCTTCATGGCGGATTTGTGTCGAAGCCTTGACGTGTCATGTAAAGTAGATTTCGTGCGGATCTCGTCCTATGGAAACGGAACGGTCACCAGCGGCAAGCTTGATATCATTATGGATGTGGGAATACCTGTTAGGGACAAGAACGTTATTCTGGTAGACGACATAGTGGATTCCGGCCTCACTCTCAGTGAGTACCGCACTCGTCTTGAAGAGCAACAGCCACTTTCATTGGAAACCGCTGCCTTAATCGACAAGACCGCCAGGAGAGACAAGCACGTGCAACTGGATTACTGCGGCTTCCAGGTTGAGGACGGCTTCATTGTAGGATACGGCCTGGACTGCAATGAGCAGTACAGAAATCTCCCGGGTCTTTATATTTTGGAATAGTATTTCGAGAAGAGCTTTTCTTTGGGGGAACTGTATGCGCGGGGCATTGCGGGCATCAAGGGAATTCCATTCGATTAAGCGTTATATGTGAAAGCGGGTATGTACATTGGTACATCGTCACCCCATCATTAAAGCCCTCATAGGCATTGGATTGCGTCCTTTTCATTGGGACGGCAGGTTATCGGCTCATCGAGGGGTGGCCGTTACTCGACGGCTTTTACATGACGGTCATTACGATTACCACCATCGGCTTCAAGGAAGTTCACGAACTGACCCTTGCCGGAAAGATTTTCACCCTGTTCATCATATTCACGGGCATAGGAGTGGTCGGCTATACGGTATTTGCCGGCACTCAATTGGTGGTCGAAGGGGAAATCAACAAGATTCTTACGAGGCGGCGCTCCATGAAGGCTATTGAAAAGCTCAGGAATCACTTTATCATTTGCGGATTTGGAAGAATGGGCTCCTTTGTTTGTGAGCAGCTCCATGCCAGGGGCATCCCTTTCGTGGTAGTGGAGGACAAAGTCGAGGTCCAGGACAAAGTTGTGCAGGCAGGGCACTATCTGGCGCCGGGTGACGCTACTGAGGAAGATGTTCTATTGGCGGCGAGCATCAAGAATGCTAGAGGATTGGTCTCGGTATTGAATTCAGACGCGTCCAACGTTTACGTTGTGCTGACTGCCCGTGAGCTTAACCCCGAGCTTGAAATCATTGCCCGTGCCGCGGAAGAATCCGCACAGAGCAGGCTGATGCGGGCAGGGGCCACCCGAGTCGTCAGCCCGTATCAAATCGGCGGGATGCGGATGGTCATGGGGATTGTGAAACCGACTGTTATGGACTTCCTGCAAGTCGCTATGGATCACAAGAAGATGGACGTGGACCTCGCTGAGGTCCAGGTGGCCGAGAATTCTGCGTACAGCGGCAAGAAGCTGATTGATACTGATCTACGCAAGGAATTGAATCTGATCATCATAGCCATAAAAAAGTCGGATGGCCGAATGGAATTCAATCCCGGGCCCAATACTGTCATCCATGACAACGACACCCTCATAGCCATGGGCAAGAGCAAAAGACCTCGAAGTTTTCGAAAAGGAGGCCGGGGTCGGTTCGTAGTCACAGAGTTTCCGGACCCTGGAGGCTCTAATCGCTGCTGTCGAGCAGGATTTCGGTGTCATTTTTCAGCCTGATGTGGTAAAATCCTTCATTATGAAGAGATCATCGTTGTTCATTTTGGCGACCGCTGTCGTCCTGTGGAGTATTGTTGCAAACGTGCCGGCCTTCGGACAGAGCTACGATCTTCGAGGGCCCTGGGTAGGCAAGGCCCAGGGGACCATCTTTGGCGCGGAGGGAAGCGTCACCATAACCCAGCAGCGGGGTGAAGATCTTGAGGGTATAGTCGAAGGTGGGAATTGGCTTGGCAAGGCAAAATTCAACATTATCGGCAAAATCCGCGAGAATTGCGTCTTCGGAGAGAAGGAAGGGAACACCTTTCAAGGTTACTTGTACGGTGACGGGACCATCAGGGGCCTCGTACGGGCGATTGACGGGAGCAGGTATCAGATATTCCTGAGAAGGCCCTATCCTCAGTGGGGAATGCCTCCTGGCGGAATGTGGTGATCCAATTGACCTCATGACGCGAGTCAAACTCATCGGTGGGCCCGGCAGAAAACTGGTCGTTATTCTAGGTTGTTGCCTTGCCGTCGTCTTGATACTTCTCTATATCTACACCAGGGAACACAAATTGAACGGTTTGTTGGTGGATCTTGAACTGGCAGCGCCGGATCCTTCCCGGCACAGTCAATTGCAGCATGTGCTCACTCACGAGCTTCAAGCTGAGATCCCCTCTCTTAAGAAGACCCACGTGACTCTCAGGTACGTTCATTTCGCTGATCTCACCAGGAAAGATCTGGACGCGAGTGCCGTAGACTTTGTAATTTTGAGCCCACAGAGCACGCCGTGGTACAAATACAGCGGCGACGCCGGCCACAAGCTGGAATTGGCCAAAGAATTGGTGAAAGATTTCGCCTTGCAGGGAAAAACGCCAGTACTCGGCATTTGCGGTGGCCATCAGTTCCTGGCCCTAGCATTTGGCGGATGGGTCGATTTTATCGATCCCAATTTTATAGGAAGCTTCCCCGAACGTTATCCAAAAGACGCAGCTTCAGAACGCGGCGAGGTTGTCATACAGATCCTGGGAGAAGACCCGATCTTTGAAGGCTTGGTCCAAAAATGCGACAGGTTTACAGTGATGGAAAGCCATTACGAAGAGGTCAAGATCGTACCCAAGCCCTTCATCAACCTGGCGAAGAGTGCAGTATGTGAGGCGCAATTGATGGGAATTCCTAAGAAACCTGTCTACGGAGTGGCCTTCCATCCGGAGAGATGCCCCGACAAGGGAAACGGGCCGGCAGCAGGTCTATGCGACGGCAGGCAAATCCTTGCCAATTTCCTGAAAATGGCCTCTGATAAATAGCGTTGATATTCCTAACCCGGCCGCGGCGGCGTTGACAACAACACATTCCCACCCTATCGTTTGTGTGAAGACGCCTGGAGAAGCAATGAAGGGGGTTTCCATGGATGATATCGAGAAGAGCAGGGTCCGCTTGATACACTGGATTGAACACAATTTGGAGCATGTAAAGGGTTACAATGAAGTCGCTCAAATCCTCCAAAGAGACGGCTTTCATTCGGCATCCGAAAAGATACGTCGCGGGGTGAAGCTTGATTGAGGCTGCAAACGAAGAATTCGAGACTGCTTTGGCCGGGCTGAGCGCACCGGGAGAAGGGGTTTCAGGCTTCCGAGCACGAGGCCGTCGCACGGCCATGCTCATGAACACGGGCACGGCCACGAGCATTCTCACAAACACTGACAGGGATTCAACTTGGCGTAAGGGCGGTCTATGTACTTTATTTCTCGTATTCGGTCACTCGTTTTCACAGGTCGCCTCTGTATACGACACGAGTGTGCCACCCAGCCTGTTTCGGAAACGATCAGTAGGACCGGCATCTTGCCGGTCTTTCCTTTTTCTCGCTGACCGGCAGGATGCCGGTCCTACTGAGCAGATGGCGCCATAATTGTGTAACGCACTCAGTCAGTCAGAGCCTGATCCAAGTCCTGCATAATGTCGTCGATGTCCTCGATGCCCACGGACAGTCTGATGAGGTCCGGGGGCAGTCCTGCCGCAATCTGTTGCTCTCGCGAGAGCTGAGAATGAGTCGTACTAGCAGGATGAATAGCGAGACTTTTCGCGTCGCCAACATTCGCCAGATGAGAAAACAATCGTAGCCGGTTTATGAACTCTTCGGCTGCGGCACCGTTTTCCTTGATTCCGAAGACGACCACTCCGCCTCCCATTCCCTTGAGAAAATAGCGCTTGACCATATCGTACGATGGATCTGCCGCGAGCCCCGGATAGCGAACCCAGGCAACGCGAGGGTGCTGCTTCAGGAATTGAGCCACCGCCAGCGAGTTGGAGCAATGCCGTTCCATCCTCAGGGAGAGCGTCTCCAGACCCTGCAAGAACATCCATGAATTGTCCGGGCTGATGCAGGCTCCCAGATTTCTCAGAGGCACCAGCCGCATCCGCAGGATATAAGCCATCGTCTGGAGTTCCCCGAGGTCGTAACCGAACCGCATTCCCCCATACGAGGGTTCCGGTTTGGCAAAAAGTCCAAACTTTGAATCAGTCCAATCAAATTTTCCTGCATCGACAACGACACCTCCAATGCCAGTGCCGTGTCCGCCGATCCACTTGGTCAGGGAATGAACCACCACATCAGCGCCATGCTCGATGGGTCTGAAGATGCATGGGGGTGTAAATGTGGAGTCCACGATCAGGGGGACATGCGCTTCCTGTGCGATACGCGCGATTTCGTCGAAGTCCGGCACGCCCAATTTGGGATTGCCGATGGTCTCCAGGAAAATCGCCCTGGTCTTCGAGTTTACTGCCTCACGGAATTTCTGCGTATCTCGATGATCGACAAATCGTGCAGTAATGCCCAGGTGGGGGAGGATATCGTTGAACATGGTGTACGTCCCGCCGTAAAGGTTGCGTGCGGAAACTAACTCATCGCCCGCTTCCATGAGGTTGATGAGTGAATTGAAAATAGCACTGGTCCCGGAAGCAACGGCAAGTGCGCCGACCCCGGATTCCAGCGCGGCCATTCTTTTCTCAAGGACGTCCGTGGTCGGGTTCATAAGCCGGGTGTATATGTTGCCCAGTTCCTTCAATGAGAACAGGGCCGATGCATGTTGGGCATCTTTGAAGACGTACGAGGCGGTTCGATGTATTGGGACCGCTCTAGCCAACGTTACCGGGTCGGGTTCCTGGCCCGCGTGAATGGCGAGGGTATCAAATCTGTATTCGGGATCGGGGGATTCTACCATACCGACCTCCTGTCAGTTTTAGAGGCACAATATCAATTGTAAGTTTTCACGTACCCCAATAACAAACTATTGGCAACTGCCGAGGGCAAATTTTCCCACGGAAAGAGCGACAGTTTCGTAATATAGCAACATCATTACGTAAAATCAAAACATGGTAGTCTAATGAGTTGTCCAAATAATTCGCCAAGTTACGCGCAAAAAAGCTTGACATGGCCCTGGTTCCCCATTATAGGGAACGTCGTGATTACGGTGAATTAGCCGTAACTCGGGATGATGACAGGCGGAATTTGTTCTTTTGCCGGCGCGCGTGAATCTGCCTGTTCAGCCTCTCGTTGGTTCCTGTGTACCAGATTCTAATGTGAAATCGGGGGTAGATTATGGTTAAGGGAACGCCTGCTGGTCGCTGTGAGGCACGTTCTAAACAACTCGGTGGGGCAAATTACGATTACGTGAAAACCGTAATCACCATCGCCAAGAAGAACGGGTGGGATCTGGAAAGTTTGGACCTAATCCCCAAGGATCTCCCTATTACGGGAGAGTTGAGTCTTTCGAGAAAGCAGGTAACTGAGCGTAACCGCCTAGTTAAGAGTATTTTTCAACGTTTCAGCAGTATTCTCACTCCCCCGATCCCCCATGATTTGGAGAAGTCGATAAGAAGCAAAGATGCATGCAATTGGTTACCGTGGGAAAAAGAAGTGATCGAAAAAATCAGTCAGTGGAGAGATGAAATAGCAAAGATCCGGCCTGAGATCCTCAAAGAGCTTCGCTGCGCCCTCGCCATGAAAACAACATGTTAGGCGAGTTCGCTTACCAAACCGTAAAGCTCAGTAGATGCAGTCACGCGAGGAGACTGTCTCAAAACTGGGAATTCAGCGAGGAAATTACCCAGGTCTTGTACGTCGCGGTTCTCGAACCGCCCGAAATGAGGGCGCAGCGAGCGGCGCCCCTACGCCAAGAATCACTCTGGAGGAGATTCTTGGACAGTGCCCGAGCGTCTGCCCCTACAGCCATCGCGTAATCGCATGACAAAGAGCCATTCTTAGTATGTATCCTGAACAGCGAACATCGAGCCAACTTGAGTTTTCGATTCCCTCACATCTACTGCATCTCTTCATCAGCCTTTTCTTGCGTATAATTCTTGACATTCATGCGTAATATCGAATAATTAGTCAAATATGTTAAAGAAGTTTCTTATGCAACTGGAGAAGCGCACTCCGGTCGAGAGTTTGCTGTCACGGTTCAAGGGACTGTTCGAGCCCAACCCTTCCCATCATCCACATTTCACCGACGAAGCGTTTTCATTTCTGCTGGAATTTCTGGAAAAGGGAGAGGCCTCATACCAGAACGTGGCTGTGCAGGCCGCTGTCAGGTGGGCCGCGTCTTCCCAGCGGGTGATGTTGCGGAACACTGTTCTGCAGAGAGGGTTTCTCACGCCATCGTGTCTGTGGGCATACCGGCAGGCTAGAGGGAATACCGATGAACTCTTCAGGGATTATCCCTCACCGGAAATGGGCTTCCTTCAGATCCTGCTGTTGAAGGAGACCGATCCTGCTCTGTCCGTGCCATTTCTCATAGAGCGTTTTCTCACTCGCCGGGATGTGCCGGAAGAACTCCGGGCCACCTCGAGACTCTGCATTCTCAGGCTCCTTGATTCAGTGGTGTCTCCTGATCTGGTGCGCTCTTTGCAATCGAGTTATCCGAGTGTCCAGATCCTTAACCAGTGGCGGCCCGCGATACCCGGTCGCAGCCTCGACGCGAACCGCGGACCGAATCCCGGATACATAGATTTCCATCAACTGGTGCGTTCGGTCCACGACATGAAGGAACTCTCTTCTTTAACCCGGACAGTCTATCTGGCGTCGTCGTTCTACGTGCCCCTAACCGATAAAGAGTGGCGCTCACTTTGGCTCAGTCAAACAGACCAACTCTTCTTTGATCGGCTAAGGCTCGCGATGGTGGTAGATGCCGCCAACGGCGGTTTTATGCTTTCAACCGACCCTTCTAAGCAGGCTGTCGTTAAGAAGTTCCTATACGAGTCCTATCCCCTGGCGAAGGAATCGGTCCACCGCCGGCGAGCTGACCGGCTAAGGGAAGACCACGAGCGGAAAGTCCGCAACAGCGAGCTTGACAGACAGGCCCTGGAGATGGTGCCTGACGGTATCATCTGCGTGGATCGCACGGGCCTTCTGTACTACGTGAACCGTGCTGCGGAATCTATGTTGAACGAGAACCGGTTGCTGCGGGAGCGTCTCTTTGGCGCGGGATCGCTTGAGGATGCTCTGCGCAGTTACTCAAGAGAGGGAATGCTTTCCCGAATCAGGGCCTCGATCAGGGAGGATGAGGATCGTGCAGAAATCTTCGGGGATCGCGCCGTGATCGAAAGCGGTGGAAAACGGTTCGAGGTGGAACTAGGTCCTCAGGTTATACTCTTGCGCGATACGACCGACCAACACTTGATCGATAACGAGATCGGAAAACTGTATCGCCACGAGCTTAAGGCCGCACTGGACGTCATGGGAGTGGGCCTAGGCAGCGTAAAGCAGTTCATCAATGAGGGGCGAACTGAGGAGGGAATGGAATTCCTGGAGCAGGTTGAAGCTAAGCGAGTGGAACTGTTCACTATGCTTGAAGAACGAATCGATTTCATACGTCTCCACTCCGACTCGTTTCACATACGTCCATCAACGGTAAACTTGAACTTGGTGGTGGACAAATGCGTCACAGATTACCGTGACGCCGCGGCGACAAGAGGCGTGACAGTGAGGTCCAATCACCTTCACACGTCCGGCATTCAAGTGATGGGGGAAGAGCGGTTCCTGGTCAGGGCACTGGACAACATCCTCCGAAACGCCGTCAAATTCTCTCGCAAGGGGAAAGAAATCAAAGTCTCCATCGGAGAGGCAAATTTTGAAGCTTTCGTCCGAGTTGAAGACAGCGGCCCCGGCATTCCGCCCGAGAATCTTGGGAAGATCTTTCAGTTGGGGTTTACCACAGGCGGGACGGGCAGAGGCCTTTATCTCGCTCGAAGGATAGCGGCGGCCCACGGAGGCAGGATAGATGTGAAAAGCAAGGTCGGCAATGGGGCCACATTCACGCTTTGGTTGCCGCTCTTGACGGAGGCGTAAATGAAGAACCGTCTAAACGTGCTGTTGGCAGACGACGAGGACATAATCCGCCGCAAAGTCCTTATGATGCTGGGGGATACGTTTCACTTTGAACAGGCTGCCACCGCGCGGGCTGCACGGGAATCAGCCCAGAAAGGCTATGATGCCATACTACTGGATATTGTATTCCCGGACGGGAACGGGATAGAAATTTGCCGTGAAGTGAAAGAACGTGATCCTCACTGCACGGTAATCATAAGTTCGTCCATGGAAAGTGTGGATGCGTGGAACGAAGCGTTCAGGGCCGGAGCCGACGGTTACCTGGAAAAGAGGGAACTGCTGGGGCTGGACCCGAGAAAAATTGTCTTAATGATCCTGAATCTGGTTGAACGCAATCGGCTGCGGAGGCAGGCAGAAGAGACCAACCGGCGTCAGGCTGAACTCTTGTCCGTGCTTTCGCACGATGTGCGGGCGCCATTTCAGACATTGCTCGGCACCATCGAGCTGCTCAAAAAGAACCCCGACCACGACGCGACGCGCAACATAGAAACGCTTTACCAGTGCGCCAAGGATCAGCTTGCATTTATCAATTCCCTTCTGGAATTCCTGCGACTTGAGTCCGGCATGGCCGGTTTCCGTCGCTCCCCGGTGGACGTCAACCTTCCTGTCAATCTCTCACTTCAAAGGCTGGGCAGTTTGGCTGCCCGCAAGGAGATCTCTCTCGATAGCAAGCTCCAACAGGGCCTGCCAAAGATAGAGGGTGATATAGCGAGGATTTCGCAGCTTGTGGGTAATCTCATTAACAACGCCATCAAGTTCACGCCGAGGGGGGGCAAGCTCAAAGTCTCGACCGCTGCTGCGTTCAAACACGACTCTCCGGGAGTTGAAATTTCTGTCGAGGATACGGGCGTAGGGATCAAACCCGAAGACCGCGAAAGAATCTTTCAACGCTTTCACCGCGCGCGCGATATGGGAACGGAAGGGGAAACCGGCACAGGGCTGGGCTTGTCCATCTGCAAAGAAATAGCGCATCTCCACGGAGGAACTCTGGAAGTCGGCGACAATAAGCCAAGCGGAGCGGTATTTAGGGCCTGGTTTCCTGGCCCTTTGTCCAATATCAGGAATGATTCAGAAGCAAGCACTGAGGCTAGCCGATCCGTTGAAGCTGATAGGGGAACCGCACTCGCCGGTCAATTGACGAATCGTGCGGAGGCACTATAATTCTAAGTCACAATTGCAGTGGAAGAAGGAGGCGGCCCGCATCAGATTTATGGCCCGCCACAGCACACAGCGCGCTAAAGGAGACGGAAACCGGCTCCAGAAAACCGGATTGGGTGGATTAGTGCGTCCTATTTGGGCTTTTGCCGCACTTGCAGTGATCCTTTGCGGTTGCCAGCTTGTCCCTAACCAACCCGAGGCCGTCTTCGTACTCTACCGGGACCGTATGAAGACTCAAAACTTGGATGAGGCTCGCTCGCTCCTCTCCAATGATTCAAGAAGGCTGGCCCTGGAATTGGCTGCGGAACATAAACTGCAACAGCCGCCGGAATCTTTGGCGCTCCTTAACGCCCTGGATCCCACGGCCGCACCGGTGGTCATGAAATCGGAAGAACTGTCCGCTCTGCTGCAGCTAAGAACACTCAAGGGAGGACTGAGACTAGTCCGCCTGGTCCGAAAGGACCCCAATTCTCCATGGAAGATCGACATGGCGGAGGAACTGCGATCCCTTCAGTCTTTTCTTGAAACTCGCGGGACCCTGGACATGATCCGGGAGCAGGCGGGCGAATATGCGGCCACTTATAAGGCGTTCAGTAATCAACTTGAGAAGATGCACATAACCGAGCCGCCGCTACCCAAGCCTCCGACAGTGAAGCCCGCGGCCGTGAAACCCACGGCTGTGAAAGCCCCACCCCCGAAGCAGGCCAAAAAGCCAAAACCACAAGCCAAAGTAAACGGCAAGAACAAGAAACAAAAATAGGTCGCCATCCAGTTTTCAAAGGGAATGTGTCATGACACCATGATGCAGCCTTTCCGAAACTGTCTCAAAACCTACCTGGGGCGTGGAAACGTCCCACCATGTTAAACCGGGGCTGAAGCAACCGGGCTACTTTCAATCGCCCCTACGAGGCTCAAATCCTTGTCGTCCCGTGGGGACGCTGGATAGTAGCCCGGTAATTTATTGCCGGGAGTCAGAATATCGTGAGACGTTTTCCTCTCACTCAGCAATTTCGAGACAGTTTCTTCCAGCCTGCCATCGACCAAGTTGAGGACCCGGCAGACTGGGAAGCCTGCCCCACGCAGCTGAATGCTCATTTCTTTACTTAAACAATCGGTTACGGCCGCGAAAGATTGCGAGCGGAGCGAAGCAACGACACCGTCACCCCGGACTTGATCCGCGCTCCAGACTGGATTCCGGCGTGCGCCGGAATGACGATTGTCGCACGAAAGCTGAGATTGCTTTCCCACGGAACGCGGGATTCTACTTCTGGCAATGATACAGATCCAGTGATTCCCGCACGTAACCGACTGCCCACTTCTTTTCTCAATCCGAACTTGACCGCGGCAAATCACAATGCTATCGGTGGGGGTGTCCCCATAGTAGATCTGGCGGATCTTGAAATCCCGGGCAGCTCTTCGAGCCGTCGGGATGATGAATTGCTGGCGATTCGATGATCCGCACCGAGATCATTATGTCATTGTGGAGGGAAAATGTTCTCAAAGCTGGTAGGCGCGGATGATGCGGCGCACCTTTTGGACCTCAACGACAAGGCGGAATTGACGCAGATTTTGGCTGACGGGTTACTTAAGCCTGCACAAGAGGGTCACAAGAGCCCCCGATTTCTCGTGGCAGATATTGTCGTATGTAAGTTGGCTCAGGCAATCGCTCATGTGGGGGTGGAGTCACATAAGGCCGCGACATATGCGGAAGCAATTCTCGGCACGCGGCTTGAAGCTCACGACAAGAACGTCGTGGATTGGATTGAAAACGAGGCCCAGGAACTCTTCTGTTTTATTGCGGATAATCAGTTGACGAGGATCTTCCTGAGAAATAAAGACGATTCCAAAGAAGTAGACGTGGGGGCAATCAAACCGGTTTTGTTGCCGACGACAAAGTGCGAGATCAATGTCTTTCGTGTAATCAGGCCGGTGGTCTATCGGACCCGGCAGCTTCTCGGACCAAAATGAAGCGACAGAGTAGTTGTGAACGCAATGTTGGCCGTTCCTCTACCTCCCCATCACGCATCCCTTGATGTCAATGGCTTTCATTACTGATTCCAGTTGCTTCTTGACAGCACCTTTTTTTAGCTTGTAATTCTTGATCCGGTCCATGTTACCCGCGTCAATGGCCGAGCCCAACACTGTGTCCACAGTTTTCAAATCTTCTTGATAGGTCTGGGCCATCCGAATCAGTTCATTACAGTTTTTGACGATCAATTCTTCTGTGGGGGCAGCGCTCACGCTAAACGTAGCTGTAAAGAACACAACGACTATCGTCAGCCAATATCCAAGCCGCCTTTGCATTATCGATTCTCCTTTCCCTCAATCCTGATTTGCCGTCGATCAGCGGGACCCGCCCGGAGACACGTCCCGTTAAGCCTCAGCGGGTCCCTCTTATATCACAACGCGGCGGAAGCACAAGGCAATTTTCGAGCTTGTCCGTAACTATTCAGTTACGCGGAATCAGGCTTTCCAGTCTGTCATCATCGGATTTTCAGGACAGACAGGCTGGAAAGCCTGTCCCACAAAAACAGTCCGCCCTCTGATAACTGAATGCTTGCCAGAAATCAATGGCTCGGAAAGCCAAGTACCCTTGGATAACAAAGAAAACTAATTGACAGAAGTCCTACTGCCTAATAGACTAGACTTGGGATTACCAGGGGGGTAAAGATAATTATTATTCATTCCATCGTGTTGCGTTTCCTCAGAGTCTGAAAATTCTACCTGCTCTCCTCTCTAACAGCCTGGCGGGGGAAGCCATGAAATGCCGGAAATGCCAATTCGAGAACCCAGCGGGTATGAAATTCTGCGGGGAATGCGGCGCTGAGCTGACACTGGTCTGCCCTAATTGCACGGCCCCAATCCCCCACAGTTCAAATTCTGCGGGGAGTGCGGCCACAGTCTTACCTCACCGGAACATAGGTCGTCCTCCAAAAGATCTCTCCTTTGATGAAAAGCTTGCCAAGATCCAGAAGTATCTCCCCAGTGGCCTCACAGAAAAGATCCTGTCTCAAAGAGACCGCATAGAAGGAGAGCGGCGGCACGTCACCATCATGTTCATCGACATGAAGGGTTTCACGCCTCTGACTGAGAGACTCGGTCCTGAAGAGACATTTACTCTTATGGATCAGGTCTTCGAAATCCTCATTCACAAAATCCACGATTACGAAGGCACCGTAAATGAACTCAGGGGGGACGGGGTCTTGGCCTTGTTTGGAGCCCCCATAGCCTTGGAAGATGCTCCGCAACGTGCAATACGTTCAGCCTTGGCCATGCACCGCGAGATGACCAAATTCAGCGAAACGATCAAGGTGAAAAGAAAATTCCTCCCATTTTGTTGCGGATCGGCATCAACTCTGGCCCGGTCGTCGTGGGTACTGTCGGAAATGATCTTCGAGTCCAATTCACCGCTGTCGGCGACACCATCAATATGGCGGCCAGGATGGAGCAAATGGCTGAGCCCGGAACCACGTATGTCACAGAGGATACGTTCAAGCTGACTGAGGGGTTCTTTCGGTTCGAGGCGCTGGGAGAAAAGAGAGGTCAAAGGCAAAGAGAAGCCTCTGAAGGTTTATCGGGTAATTGCACCGAGCACCAGAAGGACCAGATTTGATGTGAGTGCTGAACGTGGGCTTAGCCGATTCATCGGAAGGGAAAGAGAGCTTGAACTTCTGATGGATGCCTTTGAGAGGGCCAAGGCAGGCAGAGGCAGGCGGTCTCCATTATGGGTGAGGCTGGAGTCGGGAAATCGAGGCTCTTGTACGAGTTCAGAAAGGCAGTGGCCAATGAAGACATTTTGTTCCTTGAAGGGAAATGCCTCTCTTATGGCCGAGGAGTGGCTATCACCCGATCATAGATATTCTGAAATCATCTTTTGGCGTAGAGGACCAAGACGCGGACTCGGATATCACCGAGAAAGTCAAAAGAGGGCTTACAATATTGGGGATCGATGAGACCTCCACCCTGCCGTATCTTCTTGAACTCCTTTCGGTTAAAGACAGCGGCGTCGATAAGTATCCGTATGAGCCCGCAAGCAAAGAAGGACCGGATTATAGGTGCCTTGCAGCGATTGATGCTGAAAGGATCAGAGAGAAGACCGCTGGTATTTGCTTTTGAAGACCTTCACTGGATGGACAAGAGCTCGGAAGAGGCGGCCAAGTACCTTATGGAGAGCATCCCAGGCGCTAGGGTCTGATGATATTTACCTATCGGCCTGAGTTCGTTCACACATGGGGAGGCAAGTCCTTTCATAGTCAGTCACTCTTAACCGTCTTTCCAATCGAGAAAGCCTGGCTATGGTCGCCGATATGCTGGGTAGCGACAACATCGCGCCTGATCTTCAGGAACTCATTCTGGAAAAGACGGAGGGAGTCCCGTTTTTCATCGAGGAGTTCGTTCGATCTCTTAAGGACATGGCAATCATAGAGCGACCAAACTACGCTTATCATCTAGCCAAAGATATGATCGTGTGGCCATTCCTTCCACGATCCAGGATGTGATCATGGCAGGGTGGATTCGTTGCCGGACGCTGCGAAGGAAGTGCTTCAGGTCGGATCGGCGATAGAGCGGGAATTCAGTTACGAGCTGATAAAGGCGATTACAGAGTTGCCGGAGCAAGAATTGCTCTCCCATCTCTCTGTTCTCAAGGAAGCGGAACTTCTCTACGAACGCGGGATTTTCCCTCAATCCTCTTACGTTTTCAAACATGCGCTCACCCGCGAGGTGGTCTATGACTCGATTTTGACCAATAGGAAGAAACTGCTTCATCAAAAGATCGGCAAAGCCATTGAGGATCTGTATCGGGACAGCCTCGATGTTATTACAGTATTTTGGCCGACCATTTTATGATCAGCGAGATTTTCAAAAAAGCGCGGACTACTCCAGACTGACCTATGAGCGGGCTCGAAGACAGGCCGCCCTTACATCGGCGATTTCCTACGCGCAAAAAAGGATCGCTGCCCTTGAGCATCTTGCCTCCATCGCCGGAAGTTCAACTCCAACTTATTGATGCGAGGACCTATCTTGGTCTGACCCTGTTTATGGCGGGTTACCTGGCAGAGGCTAAAGAGGCCATCGAGCCGATAGTCGAGATGACCCTCAAGAGTAATGACAAGAGACGTCTAGGCCAAATCTACCTCATATTGGGATCTACCAATATGCCATCGAGGAAGATCTTGAGCCAGGCCTTGAACTCTTGCAGAAGGCCATACGAAACGCCGAGGAGGCCAACGATGATGCTTCAGCCATCCTGGCCCATTTATTCTACGGGATGGCCCTCTGCTTGAACTGTCAATTCGAGAGGGGAGCTGAAAGTATTCGGAAAGCCCTTCGGATCAACGAAGCCGTTCAAAATCCTTGGGGGGTTTCGGCCATGAATAGCTATTTGAGTTACTACGCATACAACTATCAGGGCAATGTGGAGGAGGGTTTTGTTACCAGTCTCAAAGCGCTGGAAATCGCCGAAATGCAGCGGGGATATACTTCTCTCGGGCCGTGGCGTATGTCTGCCACGGGATCTCCTTTTTTTACAAAGGTTTTTTTGCAGCAGCAGAAGAGCATCTGCTCAAAGGAATTGATCTGTGTGAACGGATTCAATTGCATTCTTTCTCTGCGATCGCCCATCAGGCTTTAGGTTACACTTATTTTGAAACCGGAGATTATGAAAATCCCAAACCCACTATCGGAAAGCCATCCTCTTTCGCCAGCAGACCGGATTTTCCCCTCTTGCGTCAACCTCAACAAGATGGCCTTGGCCAGATCTGCCCTTGCCGCCGGGGAAACGGATTTTGACGTCTCATCGCTAATGGAACTCTTGAGAACCAATAAATTAAAGTTCTATCGCGGGATCATGGCCCGTCATTTGGCTGAAATTCTCTTTCATCTTGGTGAAGCCCATTTTGCGGAGGCCGAATTCTGGCTTCAGGCAGCGATTCTCGACCACGAGCAACAGGGGATGAAGTGGGATTTGGCTAAAGACTATACTGCTCTTTGCGCAATTTCTAAAATTACAGGGTCGGGAGACAGGGAGAAAGATAATTTAAGCAAGGCCCTGTTGCTTTTTGAAGAATGCGGCGCTGAAGGATGGGCACGCACTACAGAGACAGGCTGCGCACAAGGGTAACCAAAGCCACACCAAACACCACCAGCGCCTATCCGATGTGAAAGGATAGGGGACAGAAAGGAGAATCAGGAAAATGGGATTTGTAGCACATGTGCAGGATGGGTATTTCCGTTTTGTGGCCATGTTCACGTGGCCACCCCAGGAAGATAAGGTGGCCCGCGAGCGGTTTCGCCAGTTGCTTGACCGGGTTGACCAACTGGACGAGTTACTCGCGGGAACGGGGATTCTCCCGGGACAATCCCAGGCTTACATTCTTACCGGAGCCAGAACGGTTCTAATCATTGGCTATACCAATTCGGGTCCGGGGCTGTATAGCTTTTGCTCATCAATCATGTTCAACACGGCCATTCAGGCCAATATTTATCATGCCGTGGAAGCCAACGAACTCAAAAAGGTGTTTGACACTATGTAAGGTCATCCAAGAGTTCTTCGTTCGAAAAATACTTAGTGGCCAACACAAGAGGTGTCAACGGTTAGTCGCGCATCGAATTTAAAGGAATGAGCGGCGATCCACTGCAATTGTTGGGATGTATTGCGTAATCGAGGCCTCAAAAGGTTAAAGGAAGGTTTACGCCTACCATCGAGTTTTCTTGTTGCTCATCATACTGTATCCGAGGATGGAGTGATTTCTTTGGATATCGAGAACGGAAAAGTATGTTCAGCTATTCAGTGCAGGCCGCTTGCTCTTAACTCTTCAAGACCGCAGGCGCCAGAGCAGCGCCCAAGGAGGAACTGGGCAGAGCGATAGAGATCTAACCGCCCTGCGGCGTTGATGGCTGGGCGAAGAAAGCTGAGGTGGAAGCATTAGGACTCGCTTGACGCGATCTCCTGCGATCAGAAACTGGGACTCCGCTGACGGGGATGGACCGCCCTTTCAAACCAGGACGTTAGGTTTCAAGAAGGCGGGGGCCTGGAAATGGCATAATAGCCATGAGTCCAAATCTTGAGTTCGATGGGGTTGGATTAAGGGCATGTATATTTACACCATCCTTGGTGCCGGAGGATTTGGGCTTCAATAATTCTCGTCCCCGACGCGATTCAATCAATATTAGGCGCACCCCGTCAAGATCCAGTCGTTTCTGGGGTGACTGGGAGTGTCTATCCATCATTTGCGCTCCTATCAATTTTGGGCCTCCGATCTCCTCTCAAATTCGTGCCTGTTTTGCTGCTCCAATTGACCTACAAAACAATCTGGTTCATTGGGGTGATTATTCCGATCTTGATTGCAGGGAAGCTTCCTACCTACGCAATATTGTTAGCCGTGATTTGGGCCACCTATATTATCGGCGACTTGATTGCAATACCTTTCTCATATGTCTTTGGCAAGGAGGCAAAGCAGTAGACTCAGATTCATGGGGTTCGGGGTATTCCAGTTGAAAAACTACCAGGTGTCGCTGCAACGCCAAAATCGTCAACCGAAATCCTGATATAAACCAGGGCAATAAGCAACTGGTCAAAGCCACAGGCATCTGCAATGAATGCGGCACACAATGCGTCACAAGCCATGAATCCAAGGAGGCAAATGCCATGAGCGATGCGGCTATGCTGGACAAGACGTTCGAGATCATCATGCGACGAATGGTGGAAACCGGGCAAGCTCCTCATTATACGGAAATCGCTAATGAGTTGGGGCTGTCCATGGAAGCGGGACGGCAGGTCGTCCACAAGCTGTTTTCAGCGGGAGTTCCAGGGTGGTTGTTTCCCAATACAAGCCTAATCGCCTCTTTTGCTCCCTTTAATAACCTTCCCACTCACTACCGTATTACCGTTGACGGCCGGCAGAAATGGTTTGGCCAGTGAGGATTCGAATCGCTGGCGGTCTGCTGGCTCTTTCCAGGGAAAAGGTCCGTGTCGATTGTCCGTGTCTGGATTGCGGAGCTCCCCATTAGCGTGGAAATTCGTGATGGCGTGGTACTTAATGCTGAGCCGGAAGGTCTTGATTGGCCTATATGTCGGTCCCCTTCTGGAAGTGGTTTGACGACATCCCGTACGCCTGAAGCACGATGAATCTCTTCCGGTCGGAAACACATTCGAAACTGGGCGCAGTTCGATTCAGGGACCGAAGAAGGAATTATAACTCTGAACGATTTGGTGAAGCTCTTTTCAGGCAGGTTTTTTCGCAAACGCCTGGACCCGGATTGGGTCTCCCATAGTCGGGAGTACCTCATGGACATGCTGGCAACTCTCAATGAACTTGGCAAGACAGGCCCCTTCTGGAAACGACCTGAATGATGGCCGACTCTGGCAAAGCCGTGGCTGAAAGTAGTTTCCAAATGCTCTGCACAAACAACGGGGGATGCCGACTATGTCGCAACTTTTTTCACCTATGAAAATAGGCAGCCTGGAACTACCAAACCGTTTTGTCCGTTCTGCAACATTCGAGGGCATGGCAAAAGAAAACGGAGAAGTCAGCGACGACATACTGAAACTGTACTCAACCTTGCAAAAGGGGGAATAGGTCTCATTATCACCGGTCATTTCTATGTTAATCAATTGGGCAAAGCCTTTTTCAATCAGGTCGGAATTCATTCGGATGAAATGATACCGGGCCTGAAAAGGCTTGTGCAGGAAGTCCATGAACACGGTGGTAAGATAGTTTTCCAACTCGCACATGCAGGAAGACAAACCACCAGGAAGATCACCGGCCAATGCCCCTATAGGCCCCTCCGGCAAGGGCCGCGACCCCATATATTTCGTCAAACCCAGAGAAATGACCGAGGACGATATCCACGAAACGATCCAGTCCTTCGGTAGAGCGGCTAAACGGGCAGTGGAGGCGGGAGCGGATGGAATTCAGCTCCATGGGGCTCACGGATATCTGATCAATCAATTCCTCTCGCCGTTTACAACACACGGAGCGATGCCTGGGGCGGGTCGGAGGAAGGCCGTTTTCGGTTCTTGGAGCACGTGTTCACTGAAATCAAGAGGGCGATACCGAAAGAGACGCCAATTCTGATCAAACTGAACACCCACGATCATACGCCTCGTCAAGGGGTGACACCTGAATTGGCTGCTCATTATGCACAAAGGCTCGCCGGAATAGGCATTGACGCTGTTGAAATCAGCAGTGGCTCGACGTTCTATTCCTTCATGGACATGTGCCGAGGCAGCGTACCGGTGCAAGAATTGGTTGACACAATGCCGTTCTTCAAGAAACCGATCGCGAGAATCATGATGAAGAGGCTGGTTGGGAAATACGACCTGGAAGAAGGGTATCATCTCCAGGCTGCGAAAACGATCAAGCTCGTGCTGGGGATGATTCCTTTGGTACTTGTGGGAGGGATGCGAAGAGTCAATCATATGGAAGAGATTCTCGAAAAGGGATACGCAGATTTCATCTCCATGAGTCGGCCCTTCATCCGCGAACCCGGTCTCGTGAAGAGAATCGAAGCGGGAAAAACTGACCGTGCGTCGTGCGTCTCATGCAACAAGTGTCTTGGAGCCATTGCCAACAGGATGCCCCTACGCTGTTACTGCAAACCGGATTAAAGCGGCATCCCGGGGGGGCACGTGGAATGGGCGGTACGTATCAATCGGACACTGTCCCCGAGCATGTGCGCACTCGTACGAGAGACTCCCGAGCAACAGCATGGAGCGAGCAGTGAATGATTGGAAAGTTTTTCTTAAACGTCTGGCATAGTCTCAGACCTATCCATCCCCACCGGGGAACGGACGGAGGTGAGTCATGAGTGACGTGTACAAACGCCTTGCTACAAAGCTGGACCAATTGCCGAATGGGTTTCCTGCCACCGAGAGCGGAGTCGAACTAAAGATTCTCCGAAAAATATTCGCTCCGGAAGAAGCTGAAATGGCATTGAAACTGAAGACTATCTCGGAGACGCCGGAGGCTATTGCCGGACGTCTCGGCATGCCGTTGCCCGAGACGGAAGTCATGTTGGACAATATGACCAAGAAGGGCCAAATATGGTCAGAGAAGAAAAGCGGCAAGCAAGTTTACGCCCTATATCCTTTTGTAATTGGAATTTGGGAACTCCAGGTGAACCGCCTGGACAAGGAGCTTTCTGACCTCATGGCCCAGTACGGTCCTGTGTTGGGCCTTTCTCTCGGTACATTTTCGCCTGGAGTCATGCGAGTGATACCCATAAATGCTCCGATTGAAGCTGAACATCAGATCCTCCCATACGAAGACGCTCGGCAACTGCTTGCAGGTGCAAAAACTTTCCAGGTTGCAGAGTGCATTTGCCGGAAGGACGCTGCATTACAGGGCCGTCCGTGCAAGCACACCCGCGAAGTCTGTCTGAGCTTTTCAAGTGAAGAGGGAGCGTTCGATAAGTACCCCTGGGCCGAATGATATCAAGACAAGAAGCTCTGGACCTGTTGGCAAAAGCAGAAGAAGAGGGCTTGGTTCATCAGACTTTTAACGCAAAATCGGATAGCTTCGCTATCTGCAATTGCTGTTCGTGCTCTTGTCCCTTTCTAGTGCGACAAAGAATTTTGGCCTGCCCTATCTTACTGCTAAGAGCAACTTTGTGGCGATGATAAACCAGGAAACCTGTGAAGAATGTGGCACTTGCGCAGATGAGAGATGCCCCATGGATGCCATCGCAGAAGACCACGGCGGATACAGCGTCAAGCCGGAGCGGTGTATCGGATGTGGCGTATGTACGACCACATGCCCCACTGAGTCCATCAGTTTGATTCGTAAGCCTGAGGGGCAGCGCGATGAACCCCCGGAGAATCTTCCGGACTGGTATTCCAAACGTGCCGCAAGCCGTGGGATAAAGATGATCGACGAATAGGCTTGTTGTCGGCCAGGAAACGGCCGGCTGGAAAGCCTGTCCCACAAAAGCAGTCCGCCCCCTGATAACTTAAGGCTTACCATGTCGAGCCGAGCCAGCGAGCGGGGAGGTTGAAGTGGCAAACGTGTCAAGACGCCTCAAGAAAAGAAAGATGTCCCCTGAGGATTCCGAATACCTGAAGAGCACCGACCTTTTCGACGCCGCTCCGGACGAAAGCAAGAACCAGTTGTTGGCTTGCCTGGCTCCCATGACCATTAGAGCCGGGGAGCGATTCATTCACCAGGGGGACGAGGCTGACTGTCTGTATCTGATCCAGAAAGGCTCGTGTACCGTAAGCGTCGAGAAAAACGGCCTCACGACCCCTGTTACTCGTCGCAAATCCGGAGAGCTTGTCGGTGAAATGAGTATTCTGATCGGCGAGCACAGGACCGCCCACGTAGAGGCCGAAACCGATATGGCTGTGTGGCGCATGAGCCGAGTGGAGTTCGATGAGCTGTGTCTGGCCTATCCGAGTATCCGTGAGTTCGTCACCGAACTGATAACTAAGCGCATATCGCAGTCAAAATTCACTCCCCACAGAACCATTGGCAAGTACGTCATCACCGATGTCATTGACGAAGGGGGATGGGGCATTGTGTACAAAGGCGCCCATGAGTCCCTGAGCCTGCCGGTTGCCATCAAGATGCTCAAACATGCCATGGCAATGGACACAGACTTCTCGAACAAGTTCGAGAACGAGGCGCACGTCATCGCCAGTCTCAACCACCCGAACATTGTGCGGGTATATGACATCGAGCATCTATACAGGACGATTTTCATCGTGATGGAGTACCTGAGCGGCCAGTCTCTCAAAGAGGTGCTGGAGGCCATGCCCAGGCTTCCCTTCTCACAGGCAATGAATTGGCTGATCCAGACCGGAGAGGGACTTGAATATGCGCACCAACAAGGCATCGTTCACCAGGACATAAAGCCCGACAACATCTTTGTTAGGAAGGGGAATCGAGTCAAGATAGTGGATTTCGGGCTTGCGTGCCCTGCTGGTGCTGGAGACGATCTGGACCTGGCCGGAACACCCTACTACATGGCACCCGAACAGATAGATGGTGACCTTGTTGATGAACGAACGGACATCTACTCCCTGGGCATCACTGCTTTCGAGATGTTCACAGGGCAAAAGCCATTTCCCGGACCGAACGTGGGCGAAATCTTGAAAGCGCAGCGAGAGTGGCCAGTGCCTGATTGCTGCTCAGTGAATTCCGATTTGCCCACGGAGCTTAACGACTTCATACAGAGAGCCACACAGAAAGACCCGTCCATGAGACACCAGACCATGAGTCAGGTCCTGGCAGATCTCAAACCACTTGCCGAAAAGTGCCGTGTGAGCGCAACAGTCGAGGGAAGTTCAAGCTACGAAAAAATGGCCCTGGTCATGTCTTACCGCGAGGTGGACCGACTTGAGTTGACGTCGGTTGGTCGAAGATTTCAGGGAGCGACTTAAACACTTGGGAGTCGAGCTAAGTGTAGCGAAGTCTTCAGCGTGATTAGACTGCGGCCGGGTCTTATTACTCAGACTCCTCCATGAATCCTGGCCTCCAGTCAGGGAACTTCAATCCCCTGAACTCGCCGCTCGAAAGTCTGAAACAAATAGTTCGAGGACGGCTTTTTTCGGCCTGAAGCTCCTTCATCTGGACATCTATCCATTCCCAGGCTGACTTCATCGTGTCGAGTGTCCCCTCGGGAGCAGATATTGTCCTGACCTCCCCATCGTCCCATGCAAATGTCACTGCGCCTGGTTTCATATTGTTCAGGATCTTTTTATCCCAGGGTGAATCACCCGTGCTCATGGTTTCCTCCCATACCTCGTGCAATCAAATTGAGACGAACAAATCTATCTGAATATGAATAGACAACAAAGAGAAAAAAGCGCCAGAAAAATGAACGCCCCAAAGTCGAGTGTAGCAAAATGTAGGGGCTTATATTCCGATCTGGGCTTCCCGGGCCGAAAACCACGCGGCAGTCATAGCGACGGCAAGCAGGTCGCTTCGTCTGAGAGTACCCATCAACGCGGGGACCAGTACGGCGACAAGATTTTTGGATCTTGCGACAACTCCACCCTGCCCGAATTCGACTCCCCGAGACTTCTGAGCCTCAACAGTGGTCCGCAGCTCCTGTTGTAGCAGCGGCACAAAGCGCATTGCCAACAACAGTATGACGCCGGCCTCTTCCACTGGCACGCGAAGGCGTTTCAATGGCCGGGCTAGACGCTCCGTGCCTCTAGTCAGGTCACGTGGAGTTGTTGTAAAGGTCAGGACCATAGATAGGATTATTGCCAGCAGAAGCTGAAGCGAAAGCGTCAAGCTGGTGTGCATGCCCTGCTCTGTTATGGGAAGCTCCCATTGGCCAATCATCATGGGTTGGCCGCCCGAGTTGAAGAGCATATTGATCCCCGCGGCGATCAACAGCATCCACGAAAAGCGAAGCAAGCCCCACCACCAGACCCGCCATCCAACACGCACACAGGAAGATCAGAGTCAGCACCACGCAGCAAGTTATCAGCAGGCCAACGTCGGTACGCGTTGCAAATACGCCGATGAGAAGCACAATCAAACCGATCAGCTTTGTCCTGGGGTCCAGTCGGTGCAGCACCGAGTCGCCGGGAACGTATCCACCGATGGACACATCCTGAATCATAATATTCATATTCCTGTTTTCGCCGGCTCCGCGCCCTGTCCTGCTCAAAAGGTCCAGTCCGGGTGAAAACCCGGCCATAGTAAGGCCGAGTATACAGGAAATTTATGCTTATTGCTTAAGTCCCGCGTGGGTTATCCAGTTCTGGACGGGAGGTTCGGTCGCGAGCCCACACAAATGCTCCACCGGCAAGTATTCACTGTCCGGAGGGTAGGTGTCATTGCCCTTGTGGGGCGGGCTTTCCAGCCTGCCTTCACCCAAGCTGACGAACAGGCGGGCTGGAAAGCCCGCCCCACGTAACGTAATGCTTGTTACTTCTGAGGGCTTGGGCTTGACCATCCTGAGCTAACGCGCTAATCTCTTGCCTGGCTACGGCTCATTCGAATGTTCGTTCAAATGAGTAACATAGCGTAGAAGAAACACGAGAATCCGCTAACCTGTCATTCCCGCGCAGGCCGGAATCCAGAAGGTGGTTATAGCGAGCAAGACTGGATTCCCGCCTTCGCGGGAATGACGAATTTTTCGCAGCTCAGAATTCCCTGACGGAAAGCGAATTAGTATCAAACACCGGCAGTGCGGCCTTTGATAGGCTAACGAGACCGGAAGGTGATCTCAAGGATCGAACTCGGTGGGATTGTGACTAAGGACGATTTTGATAATCTGACGGTGCTCAAGAAGTGCAGGACGCAATATCCGGACAGCCCTGATAAAGTGAAGCTCGAGAATTTCCTGAACAAATACGCGTCTCGTGACTATACGATAGAATTCGATTGCCCGGAATTCACCAGCCTATGCCCTATAACAGGGCAACCTGATTTTGCAAGAATCTACATCACCTACATTCCAGACCGGAAGTGTATCGAATCGAAGTCACTGAAACTATACCTCTTTTCCTTCCGCAACACCGGCATGTTTCATGAAGAGATCACCAATAGGATCCTTGATGATCTGGTAGCTGCCTGCGAACCCCGGTGGGCACGCGTACGGGGTCTGATGAATGCCCGCGGGGGAATATCCATCGAAGTGACAGCGGAATACTCCAAATCCGGCTTCAAACGGTAGCGCCCTGGCCGAACCGGATCCACCGACAACCCCGCGGATCGCCCTCTAATTACTTGAAAAGGAACAGGGGGAACCCCGGCGGCAACAAACGCCCCAGAAAGAGCCCGGCAGCGACAATCGCCCCGAAAGCTACTATCCTGAGCAGTACATTCTTGGTGCGGACCGCGGGTGTTGGGGAGAGTTTCGCTGAAACCGGTACTAAACCTAACAAGATGTGAAAAAACCAGCTTAGCTGCGGATGCAGGAGACCGTCTACCACCTGGTAGTGAAGAAGCGCTCCGGAAATCGGCAGCAGAAGTACCAGCGGGTGGAAAATGAACGCGACCGGCGGGTGAAAAATCATTTGTAGCAGCTTGAACATGAGAAAGATGACTGAAGCTGTGTAAATTATCGTGAAGGGAAAGCCTAAATCGGCCATAAATGTAAGGAACATGTTTTCAGAAGTCCTCAAGCGGTTCGTCCACTGCACAAATGTCTCTTTGGAGACATACGGGTACCTCGGTTGGTAATGCTCCAGGATCTCAGTGCGGGGAGCCAGCAGACCGATTCCCAGTACGGGATGATCGGTGGCAATCTTCCAGGAGAAGAAGATATTCTCCGCTCTATAAGCCACTGATTCACCCTGTCGATCCCATTTTTTCACCAAATTGGGATCATGATAAAAAAAGTGGTTTCCTGCTACCAGAGAAACCGCAAATAGCACTAATAGAAGAACCGCGACCTGCTTGAGCCGCCATTCGCGGAGAACCGCGGCAAAAATGCCCAGGAGTATCGGAATAACCACGGCCGACCCCATTGCAGCAGTCCGGGCTCCAAACAAGAGTATTATGTAGCTAGCAAAGAGCAAGAGCACTGCAGCCGCCACAGCCCAGCGCGACCTCGCACTCAGTAGGGCCAGCGGGGCAAAAGAAAGCAGAATGAGTCTGTCGGCTACAGGGTGCCAATGCGAGTCCACGAATTCATAAATGCTGCCGCTTACTACCATGCTGGCTGCGCTCAGAACGAGGATCCCGCACAACAGGAATAAGCACAACCACTGAAAATGATGCTGCCTTTCACGGGAGGTAAGGAGGATCCTTGCGCACCAAAATCCTCCGAGGCCGGACGCAAGGATCGTAAACCCTCTCACTGACGACGGCCCCGGTGTAAGGCTAAAGAGTCCGCTAAAGAAAACCAGGAGGAGCATCACGAGAGATATCACGATCTCGGACACGTTGGCGCAGACTGAGTCTTTTTTCCGGAAAGCAAGAGCTACAACCAGACTCACTGCACACAGGATCGCAGAGAAAACATTCGCCCGGTCACCTTGAATGACTATTATATATGGGCTGAGAAACGCCAGTTGCAGCGATGTCAAGCAGAATACTATCCAAGCGGCTTTTTCGCCGATTGAGGCAGTTGTGAGCCCTCCGGAAACAATGCTTGAAACCCTTTCGTTGATTGCGCCCACCTCCTCTTGGAAGGGTTAAATTTGTCACTTTACGCCAAGTGCATAGCAAAATGCTAGACATTGTCTATTGGACCTGTTAATAATTAACAATATTGAATAAAGTGGCTTTCGCAATTACCAGCCAAAGGGCGGCGGCAGACAATTGTTGCGGTCATGACGGAATACAGCATCATTCGCCGTTCGCGATTTGAAGGGAGAAGCATGGCGAGTCAGTCCGAAATGGCCAGACAGATAACCCAAGAGCAAGTCTTCGTACCTGAAAAGCCGGTAGTCCCCGCTGTATTCGCTCGCCTCTGGACCAATCGCGGCCAAATCCTTTTTGGCCTTGATCTCTCGATTTGCCTCGTCTGCTTCATTGGGGCCTACTATGTTAGGTTCTATCTGGATCTCCCCGGTGACGAGATTTTGGGTCTGTCGGTCCCGGTCCCTCCATTCGCCCCTTACCTGAAGGCGTCCATCCTATGGGCGGGGATGTGGGTCTTTCTACTCTGGAAGGACCAGAGCTACCGGAGTGACCTACATTTCTCGACTCAACTGGCCGGACAGATCCGAACGGTCATGATCACAGGTTTGTATGCCACCGGCTTTCTGATGATCGTCTCTTTTATGTTCCGCCAGTTGCTGCTGTCAAGGTTGGTGTACGTGACGGTCTTTGTCGTCGCTGGAACGTTGCTGATTGTCGTGAGGGTTTGTTTCCGCGCTCTGGCACGTCGTCTTGATGAACGGTGTTTTACAGCGTACAGGATTCTGATGGTCGGATGGAACAAGAATGCCGCTGCGCTCGTGGATCGGCTCAGAGAGAGAAACCGCTGCACGCACGTAATCGGTCGGCTTGAATGGGAGAATCGACCGCGAGCATATCCTGACGACATCCCTATCCTCGGTGTAAGCTCCGATCTTGAGCGGATCTACGACCGGACGCCTTTTGACAAGCTGCTCGTAGTCGGCGGAGGACTGCCGTCCGAAGACGACACGGCAAGCAGAGAAAGTCTGATTCGGGCTCTGAACTTTTGCGAAGAAAAGAACATTTCTTATTACATGGTCCCGGATTTTCTCGACGTGGCTGTAACCCGCACGGAAGTCGGAAGTTTCGCGGGTGTTCCGCTCGTGTTGTTACAGGATTCTGCGCTTCACCCGGCTTATGCAATTGCCAAGCGAGTAATGGACGTCGGAATATCTGTCGTGACACTGGTTCTCGGGCTTCCGCTCTGGTTGGCAATAGCACTACTCATCAAGCTGACCAGTAAAGGACCGATTTTCTACTCGCAGGAGCGAATGGGCATGTACGGGAAGCCTTTTCCAATGTACAAGTTCCGCTCCATGGTGCCGGATGCTGACGAACAGCTCAGAAACATCATAGACTTAGACAGCCTGGCAGAGCCGGTCTACAAGATTCCCCGAGATCCGCGAGTAACCTCGATCGGCAGATTTCTTCGACGATCGGGCCTTGACGAAATTCCTCAGCTTATCAATGTGTTGCGGGGAGATATGAGCGTCGTGGGACCAAGACCCGAGTGGGTTGGACTCGCGGAGAGGTACGAACCGTGGGAACGGCGCAGGCTCAAGGCCAAACCGGGCATCACCGGCTATCAGCAGGTAATGAGCAGGGGAGACCCATCACTTGCCAAGCGGATAGAACTGGACCTCTACTATCTCAAGCATCAGGGCTTTTTCCTGGACGTGTTCATCATGTTAAAAACAATACTAGTGGTCCTTAGAGGGGATGGGATTGATTGAAGGGGAGTTCGTGGCCGGAAAGAGGGCGAAGCGAACCTGCGTAAGTTAATGTCTGTCCCTGCCACGACAATTGGTTAAGATGGCATTACTAATCTGATTCCCGATTACCTCTGCGGCCAGCCTATTTCCCGCGATGTTCCAGTGGGTGTCGTTTGGCTTGTAAAGTCGGCTCGCGCGTGGAAGCCTGTTTGAACGGCTTCAGCAAATCAAGCTGTTTGACCTTCATGTTTTCAAGTTCGCGGGACATCATCCTGTTTGGGAGTGCAAAGTCAAACTGATCCGGGCTATGATCGGATGCAGTCACAACTTCCAATTGAACCGCGGAGTTCACTTGCACCTCATCGGGGATCATGACGACCAGTAGATCTATACCTCTGGCTCGGCATATTTCTTTCATCTCGCGCAACGGGGTAACGGCCCCATCGAAGAGCCCCTGAAACTTATCGTAATTCTTGACAAAAATGCGACTTCTCCCGTTCTCACAGTGCATGTAGTCGTCATCCGTCAAAGTCCGTTTGTCATCCTCATACACTGACTTTCCGTTGTAAATCTGACCCTCGTAACTGCTGTGGAGGTCATAGAGAAATTTCATCAATGAAGCCACATACGAATATGAATAGACGCTCCTATCGTTCGGCAGAAATCATTCCCGATAAAGAAGCAGACCATCACCAGATCGGGATTAAACTCCAGGCCTTCATGGACCAAGATCGAGAGATAGTCTTCAGGGTCAAGCCACGGAATACCCATGTTCATGACCTCTATCTTGCCACAGTGGCTGAGTTGCTTTTCCAATAGCGTCAAGAAATTACTGTACGCACCACTCCAAAGGCGAAGGAATCTCCAAGCCCCAGGATCCGGTACACGTCGGGCTCTTTCTCCTTCTTCCGTTCCACATCCTTAATCCTCTGGAATTCAGGCGAAAGTCATAGTCGTCGGCAAAAGGCTTGCCACGAAAACGATTATAGAGTTCTCGTAGAAGATATATGAGGGGTAAATCTTGTGGCATAATCGCAGCGCTATTTCCGCCAAGAAAGTGTTATAGAGAAATTATTGCTATATTAGTAGAAGCTTAAGCATCTTAGGAAATTTTCTTGCCACCAGTCATTAGCTCCTTCTGAAGTGCCCAGACCTAAGCACTCCTTTCCTAACTTCTATCTCCTCTCCCCCTCTCCCCGCGGGGTCGTGTGCCTTGTCCCTGCCTCCCCACATCCCTATACGTGACTTCATAAGATCAATTCTCCGCGCGTTTCATACTCTCAGGGTAGCACAAACTCTGTCTCTTTCCTGAAATCACAACAGCGCGTGTCCTGATGGCGCATGTCTCCGAAATGGTCACCGTTTGCGCATCACGATCAATGGGTAAGCGCCGAGTTTTCCAAAAAACCGGGGGTATGTCTCCTCCAAGGAGACAACCAACGAGAGAAGTTGCTTTCCGAACAGCCAGGAGTGACAATAGACACGCAAAAAAAGGATATTCACACTCCGCCATACCAACAGATCAAAATCACAGAATTTTCTGAGTTCTGCTTCCAGTCTCTTACGTCGATGGCAAGAAAAATATAGCGTGGGCTCGTTGGTCGTGCCAACAGGCTTTGTCAGTCGGGCTCTCAGTAGTCGGAATAGACGCAACGGCCACCTGAGCACAGCGAACGGGAGCAGCATGAGCGTCATCAACGGTGAACGCCATCCCCAGGAGTAGACAATCGCTGCCGTAGTTCCCGGCTTCAATACCCGGTGGAGTTCTCGGAACGCAAGGAATTGCTCTTCGGACGGCACGTGGTAAATAGTATGAAGCGAAATGACGGCGTCTACGCAGTTCTCCGCAAGAGGAAGATTCGTGATATTAGCTTGAATGAAGAGGCCCTTTTGGCCAATCCTTCCCGAAGCTTCTTTGAGGGCTAATAGCGATATGTCAACACAAATTCTGCAATCGTAATTCTTGGAGTAATCAAGGTATTCCTCTGTACTGTATGGGACCGGAGGCCGCATCGAGAATATATCTGCCGCTCTTTTGTATGTATCTTGTCACTCGCCGATGGCAGTTCGAAATATAATCACTTGACACAGCGCGCAGGTCCTCGAACTGAGATGCATCAGAATAGGTTTTTTCGTCGACTTTCTTCCATCCCATGCGGTCATAGAACTCTTGCACTTCCTGTCGCGAAGTGGGTATTCCCATTTTGCCTTCGTGCTTGGAGAAGTCATTTGGCCGCAATATCGCATGGTCAGGTAACATGCAGAGAATGCCCTCTTGCACTCGGTAGATGAATTTCCCATCGAGTGAGATGATCCCCCCACTCTCAAGACTTTTTAGTACCAGCGTGCCATCATGATGCAGACATTCCTTCTTTGCTATGCACGAGTTCAATTGATCAGTTTCCCACATCTCTAGCGCACGCAAACTCTGCTTGCTCAGGGGACATCTCAAAATTGGCAGATGTTCACGAATTTGATCAATCAAGCTTGAATTATGCGGCGATCTTGTCATTTTGGGGTTTTGCCTCCTTCGGACCTTGTGGCGGGACCATCCGGGTGCCCTTTGGGTATCAGGGGAACCACCCCAAAGGCCAAGGAATTTCCAAGCCCCAGGTTTCGGTACACGTTGGGCTCTTTCTCCTTCTTCCGCTCCACATCCTTGAATCCTCTGGAATTCAGTCGAAAGTCATAGTCGTCGGCAAGAGGCTTGCCACGAAAACGATTATAGGAGTTCTCGTAGAAGATATATGAGGGTAAATCTTGTGGCATAATCGTAGCGTTATTTCCGCCAAAGAAAGTGTTATGAGATAAATATTTGCTATATTAAGTAGAAGCTTCATCAGCTAGGGGCATTTCCCTGTCACCGGTTCGTAGGCTCCTTCCAAGAGTTTTTGTCATGTAGAATCGCTGCCCCGGCCCATCTGGTCAGTAAGTCTCGCCCGGTTTGTCCCGCTTTCGGCTATCTTGACGAGCGACGCTCCACAGCTCCCGCATTTGACAACCTCCAAGCTCACCTGCCAGTATAAAGTGCAGCGGAATAGCCGTCAGGCCAAGCGCCCGATTAGGCAGCCGATCTATGAAGTCTTTTGACAAAAGAACACTTTTCTGAAGTTTGTAGCTAGAGCGGTTGCAAAACCTCCGATAAGGCGTAACCATGTGATATCATGTATGAAATAAGCCCTTGTATTCTTTATATTTTTGGTATATGCATCTCGCCGGAGGTAAGTCCGGTGAGCAGACGAGTCGTGTACCTTACGGAGGAACAGTGGAAGAAGATCGAGCCCCTCATTCCCAAGAGGCCTGTCGTCCCGTAGAGAGGCCGTCCAAGGGCCGATGATCGCTTGTTGTTTGAGGGAATATTATGGATACTCAAGACAGGAGCCCGATAGAAAGACCTTCCTGACAGCATCCGCATCCCTCCACGTGTTGGCGTCGCTTGAAAGAACGGTACGAGGCCGAAGCACTGAAAGATATGTGGAGCGCCTTTCTCTCCTAGTTGCATGCCAACGCGGTGCTCGACTGGGAAGAGTCCTTCATCGATGCGAGCTTCTTCCCCGCAAAAAAAGGGGTCCAGCGGTCGGGAAAACCAAGAGGGGAAAAGGAACAAAGTGCATGGTGGTGGTCGATGGCAAGGGTCTTCCTCTGGTAAGCTATACCGCTCTGCTTCGCCAGCAGAGGTCAGGCTCGCCGAAAAGACACTCCAGCAAATCAAAGTCCCCAAGAAAGGCCAGGGAGGCCGAGACCCGCCCAAAACGAGTGATCGCACAACTACACAGCGACCCTCTCCGCAAGCGCTTGAGGAACGGGTATCAATCTGCTCTCTCCTCATCTACGCAATCATAGAATTCAACAACAAATACCACCTTTGTATCTATACAAAACATATATAGTTACACACATTCAGCTGTTTCAAACTTCCACTCATATCATACACATCAATCACATTACCACCTTCCTTCAGATCCTTTATCATCGGATGCTTTGACAACAGCGGTGGAAACAGAACATGCCACCTATTCACATCTTCAGAAAACATCGATTCATTGACAGCTAATACGGTAAAGCCTTTACTCTCAACAGCTTTTGGGAAATCTTCCCCAAATATTCTAAGATGATCCCATTGTCCAAAATGCTTTGTTCTATCTTCAGGTGTCACCATAGTTCGGTCTTCATAGGTCGCCAAAAGATTATCTTTCTGTGGTACAGTGAAAATTGCAAAGCCTCTTGAAGACAATATCCTGTGCACTTCTTCTAGAGCCTTTTGGTAGTCAGGAACATGCTCAAGGACATCAAAGGCGATCACAACTTCAAAGCTGTCACCCTTGATTTCCGGCATATTTGACATGTCTAGTCTAAAATCACAGTCGTTGCGCAAAAAATCGGCTGTAGTATAAGAAGTGGCCTTATCTCGGATCTTCAGGCTGACGATATTTTCTGGAGCAAAGTGCAAGATCCTTCTGCGACGAATTACTCGGTCCAAGGACAATTCTTCAATATTCTGAAGAGCCGCAAAAAAAAGTCTTTGCCTCAAATATGAACCGCATCTCGGACAGTTTATGTGTTTGTGCCATGAATCACTCAAGAAGCGACGCCCCTCCCATCGACAGATGTTGCACTGCACCGCTTTAGGGTAGGAGAGGTAAGCCGATTCCAAGATAGATTTTATCTTCTTTGCCGTGTACCGCGCAAATCTCAATGGTGCCTTCATAACAACTTTTCCTTTGTTGCAACAAACCTGCGTCCGATTGTTTGCTTTCCTACTGCTACGGACGGGTTCGCTTGTTGGTGCGAACAGCATTTCTCAATAAGGTCGCCCACTTCCAAATATCCAGGCTTATGAGGAGCGACGCCTTCCGTATCGGCCCCATCCCCTCAAAACAGTTCTTACGATAGAACAGCTTCGTGGACCTGAAGAGTTCCCGGATCATGGCGGAACTTTTCGGATTGCCGCTCTGACCTTTCAAATGAACTGTTGTAGCCGCAGGGTGGTAAACGACTTTCCAGCCGGACTTCCCGAAACGAAAGCACCAGTCGAGGTCCTCGCAGTACATGAAGTAGTCCTCATCGAGAAGGCCGACCTCCTCGACAGCTTCACGCCTTGCGAACATAAAAGCACCATTTACCGCATCCACCTCGCAGGTTTTATGCTCGTCCAAGTATGTAAGATTGTATCCAGCCAGCAGCCGGCTCTTGGGAAACCACTGACTCAATCCGGAAGCGCGGCAGAAGCCGTCCCAGAGTGAGGGAAAAGCCCGGCGACAAGCTAAATCCAGCGATCCATCCTGCGTAACAAGCTTGCAAGAGACCATGCCGACATCTCGCTGCTCGTCCATCAACGCGACCATCTTGGCCAGTACATCCGGTTCAACTACGGTATCGGGGTTCAGCAGAAGAATGTATCGGCCGGAACACACCCGGACCGCCTGATTATTTGCTCGGCTGAACCCGACATTCGTCTCGTTGGCTATGACGGTGCACTTGGGGAATTCTCTGTGTATTGCATCCACTGTCCCGTCGGTAGACGCGTTGTCCACCACGAAAACTTCAGCATCAACGCCGCCTGCGGAAGAGTACACGGAGCGAAGACAATTGACAAGTATTTCCCTGGTGTTATAACTGACTATAATAACTGAGATCCTGGTCATCGTTCTATTTGCTGTGCGTCCCCGCGGGCAACAGCTCTTCTATGATGCAGTTGAATGCAGTCCACAGTCTCTCACGAGTAAACTGTGCCGCCCGTTCTTTCCCTTGCCTGACGAGTTCATCGGCCAGCTCTCTGTCCGTCAGAATACTGATCACGGCTACAGCCAACTCCTTGGCATTTCCCGGTGTGTGAAGTAATGCCGCTGGAGGGTTTCCTACTATTTCTAGGGGTCCGCCAAGTGCTGGTGCAACCACAGGCGTCCCGTACCAGAGCCCTTCAAGCACAGTCAGCCCAAAAGGTTCGGAAACAGTTGAGCAGTTAACAACCACACTCGCGGCTCGCATGAGCACATCCACGTCCTCGACGTACCCGGAGAAAAATACTCTTTCTGAAAATCCTGCGTTTTGGAGGCCGATCCGCAGCTCCTCGGAGTACCTTTCACGGCCTCGGCCTTGTACCAGATCACCCACAAAAAGAATCACGGCGTCAGGAATTGCCTCCAAGATTTCAGGTGCGGCCTCCACGAGAACGTGCTGGCCCTTCCATGGCTCCATGCGAGCGGGCATGAGCACCACTCGGGCTGATGGATCAATCCCGAATCGCTCAAACGGATTGGCGGGCCAATCATGGTGTCCGTCGCTGATGTTTTCCTCGTGCCAATCATAAAGGGTTAGGACACGGTCCTGAAAGCGTCGCACATCATGAAAGTTCGAAAGACGGACTGCTTCGGAGACGCACAGTACTCTGTTCGCAGCCCATGCCAGCAACATCATGTACCCGCGACGAATCCAAGAGGGCAGGTTGAATATAAATCGAAGGCGCATGGCCCGTGGCAGGCCCAGGAAGCGCCCCGCGAGCGTAGCGGGCAATTCATTAAAATCGTTTGCAAATACCAGATCAACCCTCTCTCGGGAGAATAATCGCGTCAGCCGGACGGTGGTTACGAACAGTTCCAGCAGCCACCTGGACAAAATGAAAGGGTTCAAAGAGTTGGAGAGACGAGGCATGGAAACCTGCCGAATCGCTATTCTTTCTCTTTCGTATCGCTCCCAAATCAGATTTCGCTTTGAAATCGCCACCAGCGTATCGTACCCCGCGTCCCTGCAAGCACAGACCACGCGCCACATGGCGAGGTCTGAGCCTCCGACGTCATTGTTATTGCTATGAACAAATGCAATCTTAGGCATGATTCACAGGGAAGTCTGCCTCCTTGGGGCGAGTAAGAGTCGGGTTATCAGGCATGGATGGAAGGAATGAAAATATGGCTTGCAATATGTGGGAGGCTTGGAAGGAGACGCTGAGACCTCGCGTCCCGCGGGGTTGCAAGAAGTTTCCCTCAACATGCCTTCAACAATATTGAATTTTGCAAGCATTCCTGCTCTTTCTTGCCTCCTTACATCTTGGTCCAGACAGGCGGTCTCCCGGTCAGCCGACGATAAAGGTCGCCAATTCGGCAAAACGCCTCATGTCCTACACTCCGTTGAATGGAATACCTGGCGAAGGCCTTCGTAAGGACCCATAGCCATGCGAGATGATAGACGGGAAAGCCGTTCAATTCCCTGGCACGGGCCTCTTCCAAGGGGACAATAAGGGCATCGCCCGGTTTCGAGCTGGCTCCACCCAACAGGATGGCGGCTACGACCACATCGGCCATAAACATGGCGGGCCGATCTTTCAACTCGCGCAGTAACAACTCGTAATCGCCGGAAATCCGAAAAGATTCATCGAATCCGCCGTGGCTTTCAAACAGGCTACGTCTGTGAAATATCCCTTGATGACATATTGGCATAACCTTGTGCAGCTTGCGCCTGGTTCGGCCGTAATCTTCTCCATGAATGGCCAGCATTTGACCGCCACGCGACACTATTGCCACTTGGCCGTAGACGATACTGATCCCGGGTTCACACTTCACGAGGCGGTCGGCTACACGGCCCAAGACTCCGGAATCCATGAGATAATCGTCCGCTCCAAGGAAGTAGACCCAGTCGCCTGTTACGTGTTCAAGACCCTTATTGAAGGCATGGTAGATCCCACGGTCCGCCTCGGATTCCCAGTAGGAGATCTTATGATTGTTGGCTTTGAGAATGGCGACGGTTCCGTCGGTAGAGCCTCCGTCAATGACGATGAGTTCTTTGTGCGGATAATCCTGGTTTTCCACACTGTCAATGCACCGCTGCAGAGTAGTTGCCCGGTTGTACACTGCTACTATTATCGAGATGTGCGGTTGAGGGTGCATATAAGGCCGGCTTGCTCCATCAAAGGAAACTCAATTATTCTCGACGCCAAGGCTCGGTTATGATTAACTTAACACAAAAGGCAGCGAAAGTCATTTCGCTGTGGCAAGACAAGGGCTTGGGAAGAGGGCCGACGCTTGACTCGATTGGTGCATCGTGTTATTTGTAAGCTGCTTGCAGTGTGCATAGGAATGCCTTGATACAATTTGGAAAGTGTCCTGATGGATTTGGTTTCTGATAAACGAGCACTCGTGACCGGAGTGACGGGTCAAGATGGCGCCTACCTTATAGAGTTCCTGCTAAAGAAAGGTTATCAGGTTTGTGGGGTGAAGAGGCGCGCGTCCCTGATCAACACTCAGCGGATAGATGGCCTGTATGAAGATCCTCACGTAGATGACCGCCATCTCAGTCTGGAATACGGCGACATGACCGATTCCACCAATCTCATTCGAATAATTCAGCAGTTTCAGCCTACTGAAATCTATAATCTTGCGGCGCAGAGTCATGTGATGGTGTCATTTGAGACTCCCGAATACACCGCAAATTCAGATGCGCTTGGCACGCTGCGCCTGTTGGAGGCCATCCGGATACTGGATCTTGGGAAGAAGGTTCGTTTCTACCAGGCCTCGACAAGCGAACTCTTCGGCCTCGTGCAGGAGACGCCTCAGAGGGAAACCACGCCGTTTTATCCAAGAAGCCCATACGCCGTGGCCAAATTGTACGGTTACTGGATAGCCCGTAACTACAGAGAAGCATACAGTTTCTTTACTTGCAACGGGATACTTTTCAATCACGAATCTCCCATGCGAGGAGAGACCTTTGTAACCCGGAAGATCACCCGTGCAGTGGCTCGCATCAAGCTTGAGATGCAAGACTGCCTCTACCTAGGGAATCTGAATGCTAAACGCGACTGGGGGTTCGCCGGTGACTATGTTGAGGCAATGTGGCTCATTGTACAACACCATGAGCCGGACGATTTCGTGGTCGCCACGGGGGAGAACCATTCTGTAAGGGAATTCGTTGAACGTGCCTTCAGAGAAGTGGGGATCGCCATAGCCTGGCAAGGGGAGGGGGTTGACGAGAAGGGTACCGACGTCGAGACAGGCCGGACACTCGTGGCTGTGGATCCTCGATACTTTCGGCCCACAGAGGTCCATGAATTGCTCGGTGACGCTACAAAAGCCCGAGAACTGCTGGGATGGAAACCACGGGTCACTTTTCCGGAACTGGTAAAACGCATGGTGGTGGCTGATCTCAGAGAGGCCGAAAAGGAACAGCTCTGTCGGACCGCGGGCTTCCAATAATGGAAAGCAATAAGCCATTGACCAGGATTTACGTCGCCGGCCACACAGGGATGGTCGGATCTGCCATTTGCCGACGCCTGGTGCGGGCCGGATACTCGGTGATTGAGCCCACCGCAAGAGTGGACCTCTGCGATCAGCAGGCCGTTCTTAATTTACTGAGTGAATTGAAGCCGGACTGGGTATTCCTTGCAGCGGCCAAGGTCGGGGGCATTCATGCCAACAACACGTACCCCGCTCAATTCATATATCAAAACCTGATGATCCAGACTAATCTCATTCACGCCGCATACCTGAACGGCGTAAAGAAGCTTCTTTTCCTTGGAAGTTCGTGCATTTATCCCAGACTTGCGCCGCAGCCGATGAAGGAAGAATACCTACTCAGCGGGTACCTGGAGCCCACCAACGAGCCTTACTCTATTGCAAAGATAGCGGGCATCACCATGTGTCAATCCTACAGTAGGGAGTACGGCGCCAATTTTATCTCCGTCATGCCCACGAATCTGTACGGTCCCAACGACAATTTCGATTTGGAGAATTCACATGTGATTCCTGCGTTACTCCGAAAAACCCATGAGGCTCACGAGTCCGCGGCAGGGTTTGTCGAGATCTGGGGGAGCGGTAATCCGCAGCGGGAATTCCTCCATGTGGACGACGTGGCTGATGCTTGCGTGTTTCTTATGGAGAATTATGATTCTCGCGAAATAATCAATATAGGAAGCGGTGCTGAAATCTCGATTCGAGATTTGTCGCTTCTGATCAGGGATGTTGTGGGATTTGAGGGAGATATCCAGTTTAACACGAGCATGCCCGACGGCATGCCAAGAAAGCTTCTGGATGTGAGCCGTATCTCTGCACTCGGCTGGAAACCTACGCTGTCACTGCGGCAGGGACTCGAATCCACTTACCAGTGGTTCAGGGACAATCGGCATAGCATAAGGGAAAGCTGACATTGACTTGATGCGAAGCTTTGTTCCGGTGCCGTACGACTTTTCCTTTCCCGTGCCCGCCAGGACGGCCAACGGGCTTTCAAGCTGCCGGCCACGGGCAGTGAAATGTGCGAACATCCTGGGATAGCTCTTCACCCTACCGTGTAGCCTTCATTCAAGACTTGCCGAAGATTTTTCGTGACTATTGCATGGCTTTCTCCGCCCGGGGACACGTCCCTAGATCATATATTGCCTGTTGAGTCGGAGCCATTATCAACATTCACCCTGCTGAACATCGTGAGAGCGAAAAATTGTTTAGAGACATGCTCATTTCGGGCTTGGCCATGTCACCGATTGGGGCTATAGTCTTCAGGTTCCCGTTTACTGTACCGGGATTGCCTTAGGTACTCTTCCGTCTTGGAGCACACGCTGAATCGTGCAGGGATGTCATCGGGCTGCTGGTGATATGTTCTCTGGACTGAAAGGAGATCTCCATGGATAACATATCCTTTGGTGTCACCATGACTGTAATCGGAATGGGAGGCACCTTCTTAACCATAGCGATCATTATCCTGGGCATGAACATGCTCAAGATAATTTTCCCTTTGTCGAAGTCCTCTGAGTCTTCGGAAGGCTCACCGCGGTGAGGAGCGCGAACCATGTACGAAGCGATTATAGCAGGTCTGTCAGGTCTTCTGGAGGGAACTCGATTTCTCGCGACAAAGGGCGGGCCCAACCTGGTGATGATGCTGGTGGCGGCCGCCCTTCTGTATCTCGCCATCAAAAAGGACGTGGAACCGCTCCTTTTGCTCCCCATTGGGTTCGGCTGTTTTCTGGTCAACATGCCGCTCAGCGATGTGATGGACCCGGGGGGAGTGCTGAAGTTCCTCTACGACATCGGTATCATTACTGAGATCTTTCCCCTCTTGATCTTCGTGGGGATCGGAGCGATGACCGATTTTTCGCCTCTGCTGGAGAACCCCAAGATCCTGCTCTTCGGTGCAGCAGGGCAGTTCGGCATCTTCCTCACACTGGGTCTGGCTCTTGCGCTGGGATTTTCTCAGTTGGACGCTGTATGCATCGGAATCATCGGTGCCTGTGACGGTCCCACCGCGATATACGTGACATCTCAGTTCGCTCCCCATCTATTGGGTCCGGTTTCAGTGGCGGCATATTCGTATATGGCCCTTGTGCCGATCATTCAGCCGCCCATCATGCGTGCGCTGACGAGCGAGTCCGAGAGAAAGGTACGTATGCAAGTCAGCAAAGCCAGCGTGTCGCAAAATACCCTAATCCTCTTTCCCATACTGGTGACCGTGCTCACGGGTCTCATCGCGCCGAAAGGTCTTCCTCTGATGGGCATGGTCATGCTGGGCAACTTCATGAAAGTTAGCGGTGTGGTTGCAAGGCTAAGCGGCGCGTCTGAGAACGAGATCGCCAATATAGTGACCCTGTTCCTCGGCCTTGCAATAGGCGGCACTATGGAGGGACACAATTTTCTGAAGCCTGCGACTCTGGCGATTTTCGGTCTAGGATTCGTCGCGATCTGTTTCGACACTGTCGCGGGTGTCTTTTTGGGCAAGATTATGTGCTTTATATCGGGCGGGAAAATTAACCCTCTTATTGGCGCAGCAGGGATCTCCGCGTACCCGATGGCGGCACGCATTGTACAGGCCGAGGGCTCGAGGGCCGACAAGAAGAACTACCTTCTCATGCACGCGATGGGAGCCAACACCGGTGGACAGATAGGCTCTGTCATGGCAGCGGCGATTATGCTTGCTGTTCTGAAAGGCATGGGACTGATATAGCAGTGTCGCTTGTCAGTGGAGAATAAGCATATGATGCGGGAAGCGTTTCCGCCTAATATTGCTTCACAGGTTACGCTTCACCCAGGAACCGGTTGGTAAGCTGGTTTTTCTGGAGCTTCCCCATGGCATTTCGTGGCAGGACGTCAACGAAGAACACCATCTTCGGGCACTTGTAGTTCGCGAGGTGGCTTTTACAATAGCTTATGAGAGATTCCGGCGAAAGCTCGGTATGTGATTCATTCGGAACAACGACAGCCGTCACTTTTTCTCCGAAGTCCATGTCCGGCAAGCCTATGACCGCGGCCTCTCTTATCGCGACATGGCCCTCCAGAACGTTTTCCACCTCCTTCGGATAGACGTTATAGCCTCCGGTAATGATCAGCTCTTTGGCTCGCCCCACCAGATACAGCCGTGCGTCGTCTCGGGGATCCTGATAGCCGAGATCGCCTGTTTTGAGCCAATTATTTTCAAAAGACTCGCCAGTCTTCTCCGGCATCCTCCAATAACCTTTGAATACGTTTTCTCCGCGCACCCAGACTTCTCCAACATCCCCAGGCGAGACGTCTTGGCCACCTGGAGAAACCACTCTGATTTCGACTCCCGGCAGGGGATATCCAACGCTCTGTGCCTTTCTGCCGTTCGGATCAATCCTGTTTGAGGCTATCATTCCCGCTTCGGTCATTCCGTAACGCTCCAGGATTCGGAACCCTGTTTGATGTTCGAAGCGATTGAACTGGGCTTCCAACAGGGGGGCTGAACCCGAGATGAACACTCGCATGGTTTTCAGGGCCGGCTTTGTGCCCATGGATTCCCATTGGTTCAGCAGCCTCTGATACATGGTGGGGACGCCCATGAACAGCGTGCACTTCTCTCGCTGGATGGTTTCCCATATCCTTGCGGGATCGAACTTTTCCTGCATTATTATAGTCGCGCCCGCGTAAAGTCCTCCATGAAGCGCGACAAAAAGGCCGTGCACATGAAATAAAGGGAGCGCATGGAGGAGCACATCCCGGTCGGTCCACTCCCAGATTTCATGCAGGGCTGTCGTGTTTGAAATCAAATTTTGATGGGTGATCATGGCGCCTTTGGGCCTTCCGGTGGTGCCGGAAGTGTAACAGATCACTGCCACGTCGTTCGCGCCCGTCGGATATTGCCTCATGTAACCCCGCGGAGCCTTTTCCAACTCACGGTTAAGAGAGAGGGCTTCGCCGCCTTCAGCGGAGTCCACGAGAACTATTTTGAGGCCAGTGAGCTTCTTTAGTTTCTCCTCTGCCTGCGAGAACCGCTGCCGGTCAGTAAAAAGCAGTGAGCTTTCGGAATCTGTTAAGAAGTAATCGATCTCTTCGGCCTTATAGTCGGCATTGAGCGGCAGGACTATTCCTCCAACGGAAAGGATCGCCAACTCCAGAAAAATAAACTCCATTTGCTTAGGGAGGTGAATGGCTACACGGTCACCTGGTTTCACATTCAGGCGGACCAGCAGGGCCGAATAGTGCGCCACCTGCTTTTCCAAGTCATTGAATGTGAAAACACCGTCCTCAAAAATTATCGACGGCTTAGCCCCGTATTGCTTCGCTACATCGGACAGCTTCCGTGCAAGATTCATCCTTCGCCTCCTCTGGGTCTGCATAGTATCCCGAGCAGTAGAGCATATCTCAAGATGGCAGGCAGACGTTCCCGTTCATGACGGTGTTTATTTGACGGAGACCCCCATTACCAGGTCGGGAAACCAGGTTGCAATGCCGGGAACGAAACAGAGTGAGATCACGGCGAACAGCATGAGACCGATGAAGGGCAATATTCCCCACATTACCGAACCCAGCGGGACATCAGGGGCGATGTTCTTGATGATAAATATGTTCAGACCGACTGGAGGGTGAATCAGGCCCATCTCCATCACGATGGTCATGACCACACCGAACCATATAAGATCAAATCCTGCGGCCTTCATCGGCGGTAAAATGATGGGAGCGGTCATCAGGATAATAGAGACAGGCGGTAAGAAGAAACCGAGCACGACGACGAGCAGCAATATCGCGGCCAACAGCACCCACCTTGACAGATTCATCGCAACGATCCACTCAGCCGCCGACTGACTGATGTGCAGGTAACTCATCACGTACGAGTAGAGAAGCGACATGCCGACAATGAACATCAGCATCGTCGATTCCATAAGGGTGGTCCTGTAGATTATCATAGCATCCCTGGGGCGCCACACTCCGTAGACCACAGCGATCAGCCCCAGCGCCAGCATGGCACCGAGACCGGCCGTTTCCGATGGCGTGGCGTATCCACCGTAAAGGGCCACCATGACACCGATGAGCAGGATCACGAACGGCAGCACCCGTGGCAGCAACCGCACCTTGTCGGCCAGTGTCAGATTGTCCTTGCGGAGGTACTCTGACCACTGGCCACCCTTCTGGTACGAATCGAGGGCCGCTTTGTACTCTATCTTATATCGCCACACGGCATAGATCGAGAACAGAGCGATGAGCAGGAGCCCCGGACCGATACCGGCAAGGAACAATCGACCCAAAGATTGCTCCGCGGCAACAGCGAAGAGTATCATCGTGATGGAAGGCGGCAGCAGGATACCGAGAGTACCGCCGGCTGCGATGAGGCCGCATGCGAAGCGCCCGGAGTAGCCGCGTTGACGCATCTCTGGAACACCCATGCTGCCAATAGCCGCGCAGGTCGCGGGGCTTGATCCAGCCATCGCAGCAAAGAGCCCGCACGCAAATACATTGGCGATACCCAAGCCGCCCGGTATCTTGTGCATCCAGGCATGGAGCACGGAATAAAGATCCGCGCCGGCGCGCGATTTCCCAATGGCCACGCCCTTGAGTATGAAGAGCGGGATCGCAAGCAGGGTAATGCTCGACATCTCTTCAAAAACGTTCTGCGTAATCGTGTCAAGCGCTGACGCGGGCATGAAGAAGTACATGAAAGCAGTGGCAACCAAGCCGAGCGAGAAAGCGATCGGCATGCCCGAAAACATAACGAGCAGCGTGACGACACCGTATAGGATACCTATGGTTCCGACGCTCATGTTTCCTCCTTTTTCATTACGAAGTGCGTCGGAATCTGGAGCAGGACTTGCACAGACAGAAGCGTCATGCCCACAGCCATCAGTCCATACGGAATCCAAAGCGGCGGGCCGAAAGACGAAGAGGTCGTCTGACCTTCGTGGATGGCTTCCTGCAAAAGTGTCCAGGACTTCCAGGAAAAGAATGCGCAGAATGCAAATGATCCTATATCTACAATCAGCCCCCGCACTCGGTTTACAGCCGCAGGCAGGATGCTCGCTAGCGCCTCAATGCCTACGTGGCGGCGATACGACTGCGCGTAAGCGCCGCACATGAAAATTGCGCCAACGATGAGGAAGACCGCCGTCTCGTCCTGCCAGTCGGTTGGAACTTTCAGGAAATAGCGCAAAAGCACTCCCAGTGTGAGAACCAACGATGCGGCCAGCATGGCTATGGTCGAGGCCCCCACAATCCATTCATTGACACGAAACATGGCCCGCGTACCTGTCGCCAGGATGCCACGGTCCTGGCTTTCCTGTTCTTGTCCTACGACATCACTTTCAACCCGTGCTGGTTGGCTCATAATGTCTTCTCCACAAGTTTGATCAGACGGGCGCAAGTCTCGTTCTTGGCTGCGAAGTCCTTCCACGAAGTCTGCCGGGCTATATCCTGCCACTTCTTAACCGTTTCGGCAGAAAGGTCATGGACCTGAGCGCCGTGCTTCAAATACAGCGCGCCAACAGCCTGATCATCGGCTTTTGCCGAGTCCATGGCAAACTTCTCCAGCTCAGCCCCCACCTCCAGTATCGTAGCCTGCACATCCTTCGGTAGTTTTTCAAATACAATGCGCGACATGACCAGTGGCTCGAGCATGAACCAGTATGCTTTGCCGCGTCCCGTGGTCAGGTGTTTGGCGATTTCCTCAAGGCGAAAGGAGATCAGGCTCGTGGACGACGTCATTGCAGCATCCATAGCCCCGGTCTGCATCGCCTGGTAGATCTCATTCGAGGGCAGCGACATCACCGACGCACCGGCTGCCTTGAGAACCATGTCCATCTCGCGACTTCCGCCCCGGATCTTAAGTCCTTTGCAATCCTCCGGTTCTACGATCGCTTTATTGCGAGCGGCAACACCGCCCGCCTGCCAGATCCAGCTCAGCATTATAATCCCTTTTTCCCGGAGCACTTTGGTAAGCAGTTTGCCGACTTCGGCATTTTTCCACGAAATCCCTTGCTCGTAAGAAGTCACGACTCCGGGCATCAAACCTATGTTAAGCTCGGGAACCTCACCCCCTGCGTACGAGATGGGATAGAGCGACACGTCAAGTGCGCCCTTGCGCATCGCACTAAATTGGGCGTTGGTCTTCATCAAGGAGGAGCCCGGATATACGGTGCCCGTCACCGCGCCTTTCGTGCGCTTTTCAACCTCCACGGCGAACATCCGGCAAAGGCGATCGCGGAAGTCCCCTTCCGTGATAGTGCCACCGGGAAACTGATGAGATATCTTCAGATTGTAGGCAGGGCCGGCCTGCACACAATGAATGAATATTGCCAGCCAGAGTCCCGCCACCGCGCTCGCAATAAATCGCCATTTGCAGCGGCTCTTGTTCTGAGTCTTTCCGGCCAATCCGGGAAGGGCTACCATGAAGAATCGGGCCATCAACTCTCTCCTTGCCTTTGTTGACTTCCGCGGCATCTTAACCTCCTTTGCTTCACCGAATCTTAAGACCACACGAGTGGTCCGGGTCTTGAAACCGACTAATCCGTCCGATCAGCCTTGTCTTCGTACAGGCTTTTCAGCGCTTCACACTGGTTAATGAGATGCGTCCTCATGGCGCTCTCGGCTGCGGCCGGATCTCTCCGGCGGAAGGCATCGAGCAGATCCCGATGTTCATTCATGGACGCCTCGAAGCGATCCGGTTGATATAGCTGGCGATACCTGTAGAGCAGGATTTTTTGCCTCAAGCTGTTTATGACATCGTTCAGGACTTTACTTCCCGTCATCTCTTGAAGGAGGGAGTGGTACTTGTGGTTGACCTCCAGGTACTTTTCGTTGTTTTTCTCTCTAAAATACTTCTCCAATTTCTCGTGGAGCTTCTCCAACTTTCGGAAATCCGCGTCCGTCATACTTTCCGCTGCTTTCCGAGCACATGTGCCTTCCAAGAGGCTCATCACCTCAAACATTTCCCTTATCTCTCTCATGGATGGCTGAGCCACGTAGGCTCCTTTATGAGGCACCAGCTCAATGAGCCCTTCAGAGCTGAGCAGGCGCAGAGCCTCCCTGAGCGGCGTGCGGCTTGTCCCCATCGCCTGACTCAAATCCTTCTCGACAATCCGGTCCCCTTTTTGTAGAAGCCCTTTTCGGATCATCTCTCGAATTCTCCGGGCGATCTCCTGATGCAACGATTTGACGTGAATTCTGGACATGGTAATTAGCGGTTACGCTATCTGGCGCTTGAGGTTCCGAGTCTTCGAGGGTCCACCACAAGAAATAGAGGACCCGACCATTGCGACCCCAAGCGCCTTGTGGGAGCGGACGATGCTGCTGGGATCGTCGTTGTCTTTAGCAACGCTAGCCGACGATAAGAGGGAAGGATCGGCCAAACTGGAACAATGTGTCATGTATACAAAATACAATCTGCCCGTCAAGAAAAAACCGCGTCCAGTACCCAGCTTGAAAACCAATTTAACAGCTGACGAAGTGCGGAGCATTTGCGGCCGATAAATTCAGGCTGGTCTCGAAAAAACGGTGAGGACAAACATCTTCAACGACTTTACTGAGGATCGTCAGTTAAGTCAGATGTACCGGGAGGACCCATTCGGTCGGCACCGCCTCAGAACCAGGCAGCGGTAGGGGAACCCTGTACCATCAAAGGTAGTAGATGGGTGGTTGCGGCGGCTTGTCAAGGTCTTCCCACATTATGCCGAATGTCTCTTTGAATAGAGGACCCAAGCGCTCGAACAGCTTCTTCCAGTGGCTCTTTCCTTGCCTCAGGCATTCCAGGATCTCGGCTACAAGCTCGCGCAGATTTGCCAGTTCTTCCTTTGGCAAGAAAGAAACCGCGCCCAGCTTTAATGAAAGGTTCACATTGTCAATGGTGGTCGCCCTGGCTGTGAGCATCGCGGCGGGCATCTTTCGCTCGCGGCTGGCTTTGAGCAGCTCGAATCCGTTCACCCCCATTATGTCCAGGATGATCAGGTCGAACGTCTCCGTTTCGATAAGCATTTTGGCACGGGCGAAATCACCGGCCGTTACAACTTCGCTGTCATAGAGCTGTTCCTTGATAAGATCAAGGACATCGGGTTCGTCATCCACAGCTAGGATTCTTTTCCCTTTGAGAGCACTTTCTGGAGTCATGTTTTCCTCGCTATCTCGGTTGGGGATGTATGCGCAGACAGCTACGAAACCTATCCCAGGGAGTCTCGACAGGCGTGACTCTCCAACGCCGTAGGACCCACGTCCGTCGATACTGGAATGACCACATGCTAGGGAAGCCCCACGGGTCTGTCAACACCCGTTTCTCACTGTTCCAGATCATATTATGAAAAATCCATACGTTCTCAAATAATTGATCTATGATATGGTCCAGAGTTGACACAGAATTTTTCTGTTTGACTGTCACATGACCACCGGCAGTTGCCTACCCGTCAATGTGGCACTGCTCGGCTATAATTGCGCCAGGACAGGAGAGGACAAGATGTGGGAAGAATTGAACAAGAAAGCTGTAGAATTGTTTCAGAGCGGTAAGTATCCCGAGGCTGTGGAAATTGCGAAGACCGCATTAGAAGAGGCTGAAAAGGAATTTGGACCGGATGATCCCCGAGTGGCGCGAGTGTTGAACAATCTGGCCGAAATGTACCGGGCGCAAGTGAAGTACGATGACGCAGAGCCCCTTTGGAAGCGAGCGCTCGCAATACGAGAAAAGGCACTGGGAAAGGATCACCCTGACGTTGCCACGTCTCTGAACAATCTGGCAGGTGCTTATTTCGAGCAGGGAAAGTTGGCAGAAGCTGAACCACTCTTTAGAAGGTCAATTTCCATACTAGAAAGGTCACTCGGCTCTGACCATCCGGACATTGCCACTTCACTTAACAATCTGGCGGCAGTTAACAGGGCAATGGGAAAGTATCCCGCGGCGAAACCTCTCTATGACCGCGCTCTCTCCATCCTGGAGAAGGCTCTGGGGCCGGATCATCCTGAGGTCGGAACGTGTCTGAACAATTTGGCGGGACTGTACGATTCCCAGGAGCGGTACAAGGACGCGGAGCCGCTGTACCGACGAGCCCTGCAAATAGCCGAGAAAACTTTCGGACCGGATCATCCTCACGTGGCGTCCTCTCTGAACAATTTGGGAGGTACGCTGGTTGGTCTGGGGAACTACAAAGAAGCTGAGGTCGTGCTCGTGAAAGCACAAGCCATAATTGAAAACACCTATGGGGTAGGTCATCCTTATGTGGCTAGCGGCCTTGAGAACCTCGCGGAATTCTATGAGGGTACCGGCAGAGCCGAAGAGGCAAGCAGCTTAAGGGCCCGTGCGCAAGAGATCCGAAAGAATTTCTCGAAGGGACGAGAGGAGGTAGGTAATAGACGAGCACTGACAGGTACCCGGCGTCATCGCGGAGATGCATCACCGTGTTCGCCTTCTTGATTTGGGATTGCCGTTCATGCTCTTTCGCTATAGCTCCGCTTCGGTCACGGAGCTGAATCGCCAGGCGCAGAATTGATCATCCCGGACATCGTCGGGAGGGCAGTATACGCATTCCAAATTGATGCGGGGATCTATGCGCTGGGCGAAGCGGGTGTACTGCATCATGCCCGCTGTCTTACATGGGTAATCGTCCATTTCTTTACGCCGCCGAGAAGCTTGCACTCGACATTCGTTGATCGTGAACAACAGGCTTCCGTCCTTCTCCCAGGCAGCCGTATGAGCGCTAATAGTAGAGTAGAGCTCCAGATGCAGGGCTCTCTCAAAGCCTCCAAGCCGCCATTAGGGCTTAATTCCAGATGCTTCTGACATCTTGAAAGCTTCGACCTGGCCGAAGTGAGACCAGCAAGTGTCGTTCACCATCTTCGCCGCGGCCATGCCGAGCGAGGATTCCACAGCTTGGAACCAAACCCCATCGCTTGTCACCCAGGTTTTGGCTATATCTTTCAGCAAGAGCAGAAGTTCCTCTCGGGATTTGGACGCGAGCACACGGGGCACGGAGCCTTCCATTTCGATCCCGAAGTGCGGGGCGAGTCTCTTTGCTGCCAAGGGAAAATACTTCTGCAAAACCTCGCTTTCCAATTTCACAGCCGTTTCAGCTCCGTGATGGTGCACGACCTCAGTGAACCACATGCCGTAATTAACCAGCAAATACCCAAAGAATATTCCCACCAGGCGGAGCAGTTCCTCGGTAGGAAGTTCAGTGAAATCCAAACCAGTCTCACAGCATTTCATCAGCAGACCTCTTGAAATGGCCGGATCGGCCGCCACTCTTTTCCATGAGCCTTATCTCCGAAATCACCATGCCCCGGTCCACTGCCTTGCACATGTCGTAAATGGTGAGGCCCGCGCAAGCCACAGCGGTGAGTGCTTCCATTTCCACCCCTGTTCGCGCGGACACCTTGACCGTAGCCTCAATCTCTATAAGCGATCTCTCCTCATCCGGGAAAAATTCCACTTTCACAGATGTGAGAGGGAGCGGATGGGCAAGCGGGATAAGATCCGGAGTCTTCTTTGCACCCATGATCGCGGCAATACGCGCGACGCCCAGAACGTCCCCCTTTTTTGCCCGGCCCTTGAGGATAAGATCCAAAGTGTCGGGCTTCATGCGGATTTCTCCGCGAGCAACCGCCTCTCTTACAGTAATTTCCTTTTGACCCACGTCCACCATGTGGGCCTGCCCCTTTTCATCAAAGTGGGTCAAACCGGCCATATTGGCACTCCTATTTTGTTGTCTCTTAGCCGAAGCTCAAGTGCGGCAGCATGGGCTGCAAATCCCTCATATCGTGCGAGTGTGAGGGTCTTCGGGGCCAGGTTCTTGAAGCCTTCCTCACTGACCATCGAGTAAGACATGCGCCGTGTGAAGTCCCGTACAGACAACGCAGACGCGGTTCTGGCGAATCCCGATGTAGGGAGAATTGCATTGGGCCCGATCGAGTAGTTAGCGAGCGTTCCCGGAGTAAACGGACCCAGAAGGACTTCGCCTGCGTACTTGATCATTTCCAGGGTTTCGTGAGGATTCCGTGTGAGGATCTGCAAGTGCTCAGGGGCAAAACCGTTGATAAACTCAACTGCCTGGTCCAGGTTCTCAGCCAAAACAACTCCGCCGTTTGATTTAAAAACTGCTTCGCAGAATGCCCTGCGCTGGTCAGGCAAAGCCGACACAAGCTCGGGTATGAGTTCCAAAGCTTTTTTCGCCAGCGACTCATCCGAAGTCACCAGATAGGCAGACGAGTCGGGGCCGTGTTCAGCCTCTATGAGCAGGTCCGTTACTGCTGTGAGCGGGTCCGCGGAGTCGTCGGCCAAGATGATGGATTCGCTCGGCCCGGCAGGGAGACCAGTATCCACTTCTGTCGAGAGTATCTGTTTTGCAGCCAGAACGTAGCCTGAGCCTGGCCCCACTATTTTGTCTACGCGAGGTATGGTTGCCGTACCGAATGCAAGCGCACCTACAGCCTGGACACCACCAACCGCGTATAGCTCATCCAATCCGATCATCCGAGCGGCTGCAATGGTCGCGGGGTCGGCTTTACCTTGCCGATCCGGAGGTGTCACGACTACAATCCGCTCCACGCCCGCAACTTTGGCCGGCACTCCAGCCATCATCATCATCGACGGGAAGGACCCTTTACCCCGCGGCACGTACAATCCGACGGACGCGATAGGCAACACCTTCTCGCCTGCAATTATGCCGGGGCTGATTTCGATTTCCCATGATGGGGGCTCTATTTGGCACTCGTGAAATTTCCTGATGTTGGCTATTGAGACCTCAATGGCTTCGCGCAGGTCGTCGGGCATTCCCTTGACAGCCCTGTCCATCTCCTCCGGCGGAACTCTAAATTGCGAAGGGTCAATGTCAGCGCCGTCAAACCGCTTTGTGAATTCCCGGACCGCATCATCTCCGCGGTGACGAACCTCGTCTAAGATGGGGGCCACCTGAGCCATCAAGGTTTCGAGATTTACTCCGGCTCGCCGATAGAGTCTCGTGCGCTCTTCGAAACTCATCCCACTGAGTTGAAAATAGTTTACCTTCACAATTCGCCCTTCTCTTTATTGCGAGGTCTTGTCAGGACATTCGGGAATCACCATCCTGCCACGGAATGCGAAAGCAGGTCAACAGTGTGTCGGACAGCGCAAGCCCAGGTATCATGCCATGCCTACGATTCCCACGGCCGATGCAGGCTTGCCTCTCTTTTCTCCCAACCTTTTTTCGGATACTATGAGATTTCCAGTCTTCCCACAGAACTCTGTCGGGATGAAACCCAAAAGGAAGCATTATGGACGAGAAATTCAATAAAGCCGAATGGGATTTTTTCGTAACCGCGCTAAAAGAAGAAGCCCGCACAATCTTGAAGGAAGTTGGCTCCAGTACGGATCCGGAGACTCTCGTACATGAGTCTCTTGGTGAACTTGAGGCCCTGGCACGGCGGAACGACGGGCAGGACAATAGGTCCGAAGAGGAGATATGGACCCAGGTCCGAGAACTACTCCTAAAAGCGGCCTATGCGACGCGGGCACACTGCATTCGGTGCGGGACCTGCTGCACGAAAGGAAGTCCTACTCTGTTAGAAGACGACATGGAGCTTTTCAGCCGGACTATACTCAAACCCGCAGCACTTGGTCACCATCAGGGCGGGTGAGCCGGCCTACTCCAACCAGACGGAAGAAGTTACCACCACACAAGAAGAACTGATCAAAATTCGTGAAACATCAGGCAGCAAGACCTGCGTTTTTTATGAGAAGTCCGGCAGCAAGTGTACTATCTACGAATCCAGGCCGGCGCAATGCCGGAATCAGGAGTGTTGGAATGCCGGCGCGTCCGAGGGAATCGCCGGTGTGTCACCTATCAATAGAAAGCGACTGCTGGAGCCGATTACCAACTTGTGGGAGATCATCCAACGTCACGAAGAGCGGTGCTCTTACTCCGAGTTCAGCCGGGCAATGACTCGACTCGGGGCCACTAAGGGCCAGACAGTAGGCGAGATTCTCGATTTACTGGCATTCGATCACCACGTGCGCGGATTCATCGCCGAAACGTTCGGCATTGCTCCGGACAGCATGGATTTCTTCTTAGGGCGTTCACTTCAAGAGGCTATAGCAAGGTACGGTCTGGAATTAGAGGAGCAGTCCGACGGCTCGTTCCTACTTAAGCCACTGGAATAACCCAATTTTGTAACGGCTCACTGGAAATATGGAAACCGGCGCTGAGGCCGGTCCTACCGGCTGGATTGTAGTGCCGGGGTCCCTGCCGGCCAAGCTTTAAAACGGACAAATCCCTTTGCCCATGAAGGATTACCGAACTTCTTATAGCTGAACAGTCGGAGCGCAGGGCGGATGACTACCAAGCTGTCAATGCTTGATCCAAATCGGATGTGATGTCGTCACAGTCTTCGATCCCAACGGATAGTCTCATGAGGCGGTCTGTGATCCCGATGCGTTGCTGCTCCTCCGCAGAGATTTTGGCATGGGAGGTGACTGCGGGGCAGCAAATGGTGGTTTCAACTCCCCCGAGGCTCAATGCCGGTTTGATCATGCGTAGTCGCCTCAAGAAAGCCGATGGATCCCCCTGTCCATTACCGACCTCGAACGAAAGCATGCCTCCGTATGCCTTCATCTGTGACTTGGCAAGACCGTGCCCCGGGAAACCAGGCAGGCCGGGATAGTTCACCAGCGTTACTGCTGGATGTCGCTGCAGGGCCACCGCAACTCTCAGAGCATTCTCCGACTGGCGCTCTATCCTCAAAGCCAGAGTCTTTAAACTTCGTTCGAGCAGATAACATGCCATCGCGTCGAGGCTTCCGCCCAGGTGCCGTGCCAGCGCACGCACCCGCTTGGCGCGTTCTGCGCTCGTCACCGCAACTCCGCAGCAAAGATCACTGTGCCCCCCCAGATATTTTGTGCCGCTGTGAACCACCACGCCTATTCCGAGTTCGAGAGGATTCTGGTTCACCGGAGTAGCGAAGGTGTTGTCCATGACGGTGGTGATCCCGCGGTCTTTGGCGAAGCGGGCGACTTTTCGAATGTCGATGACGCCGAGAAACGGGTTGGTTGGCGATTCAATGACGATAACAGTGGTGCTCTCGGTTGCCGCGCCGCATATTGATTCAGCGTTGGTGGCCGCAAAAGTGTATGCGATTCCCAACCTGTCAAACTCATCCGTTGCGAACACGTGAGTCCCGCCCGTACAACTCGTCCATCATGACAACATGGTCGCCCGAACCTGCGAACGCGAGAATCGAGGTGCTTATGGCGGCCATACCCGAACTGAAAAGGACCCCGTCTTCCGCGCCTTCCAATGCGCAAACCTTGTTCACCACCGCCTCCAGGTTAGGGGTGTTGAAATAGCGTGGATAGGGGCAATTCTCTCTGTCCAAATATTCGTAAGCTGACGACGTGAAGATTGGGGTATTGATTCCGCGAGTTGTCCGATCGCGAAAGCCGCCGCTGTGCACACATTGGGTCTCTTTTTTCATGAATAATTCCTTTCTCTTCAAGTGCGCCGCGTCCCTGGTGGCGTGAACCATTACAACTGATAATCCTTGTAAAGCAGAGATCTGGGTCCAAGTCTCTTGGGTGCAAACGGATCGAATTCATGGCCTCGATAGAGGTACATCTGGCGGATGGCAACCCCGTGATACATAACGTCGTACGGCGGGAGGGGCTCCACACGGGAAAAGTTTTCGTAAATCGTGCTGAGAGACGGTGACGAGGGGTTGAGCGGCAGAGGCGAAACAAACAGAATGTTGCGCCCTCTGAGATTGTCAAATGAGGGCTCCCATACATCAAACTGCGTAGGCCGCTTCCACGGCGCCAAGTACCTCACATGGGGGTTCCCCGGCACGTTGAACTCCAGTAGTGCGCATAACTGGTAGCTGTCCGCGGCAATGACGTCCCCCTCGCTTTTCAGACTTGAGACATGTTTTCCCAAGCCTGCCCAGCCCCTGGTCTCCCATATAATCCTGTCGTCCTTGCCGACCTTCATTTCAAGACTCGCGGGGAGTATCCCGATCCAAGCGTGCGCCAGCACTAAAAGCACAGGTCCCACAGAGAGAATTAGCGCCCATTTGAGGAATCGCCCGCCAAACCATTTCCACGGGGCCCTTGGCAACGCCTCGCGAGCTGTTAGGATAATCTCCACAGACAGGATCACGGTTGATGGGTAGGCCATCAAGGCCCAGTTGGCTTCCACGTGCCCCTTGAATGCCAGGAGTCCAAAAAGGAGCAGAGGAAGTCCCAAACATAGCAACAGCGCTTGTTGAGGATTGGGCTTGAAAAGGTTCCTGGCCAACGCTGAAATCGTTCCAACCACCAGCGCAAAGTAGAACAGAGGAGACACCGAAAGGAATTGGGCCAAGTGATAGCCGAGCCCATCCAGTATCCGTTTGCCAAGCGAGGCAGCTCCGGCGCCGATAAAGAAAATGTGATGCAGAGACGCCCATTGGTGACTGACGTTCCACCACAATATCGGCAGAGCGAACGCAGCAGCGATCAGCCCCCCAATCCAGGGCTCTTTTCTCAGCAGAAAGCGCCGATGAGGTGCACTCCACAGAAGAAAAACCAGAACACACGGGAGAATCAGTACACCTGTGTATTTGCTCTGAATAGCAAGACCCGCGGCAGCTCCCATCGTGTAAAACCATCTCGGGTCCTCTGAGCGCACGAAGCTCGCCGCGGCCCAAAGAGCCATGACCCAGAAAAACAAGAGGGCATTATCGTGGATTGCCGCGGAGCCGCCCAGCAGGGCTATGGGGGTAAGATTGAAGACCGTTGCGGCAAGTACAGCCCTGGAGCGATTTTGAAACAGAATGCAGCTCGCGCGATAAATGAGGTAGGTGGTGAAACCTGAGAGAACCAGAAAAGGGAACCGCACTGAAAAAGGGGTCTGCTCCCCGAAGAATGCGGTAGAGATCCGGATCAGGTACGCCACCATGCCGGAATTGTCGAAGTACGACCAGTCGAGACTTCTCGACCAGGTCCAGTAACTGCATTCGTCGGGGATCAGATTTGCCCAGCCGGTGAAAAGGACGCGCCAGGCAAATACCGCGGCCAGTCCCATCAGCATCCAAACAGTGGGCGGGTCCGATTTTCTGGAAGCAGTAGTTGGAGTTGGGGTCGACGGAGTTGGAAGTCATCAGGGGACTATACAACAGATTCGCTGATCGTTCACCGCTGAGATCGCGGAGATCGCGGAGGATTCTGTTTTCTCTGCATTTCTTCCAGGTGAGGCATAGCGCTTTGGGGTCTGCAACGGTGAAGACAATACCAGCTAAACTGCATACCCTCGCAGCTTATGTGGTGGTATGTAGGCCATTTTTCGTCTCTGCGTTCTCGGCGCATCCCGCTCTGCGGGACGGTGATCCAGCGCAGAACGCGGGACTGCCTGCCACTGAATGCTTACACCTGACTATTGCAATACACTGCACGACGTCCCGGCTCGACAGGCCATTGCCTCAGCTTCGTTGCGCATTTCATGCGATGTCTCGATCTGGATCGTGGTGTGGTCTATATGGAATTTGTCGACCAAGACAGTGTTGAGCCGTTTCAAAACCTGGTTTCGATCTTCAGTGAGATCGGAGAGCACAACATGAGCAGACAGGGCATGGCGGTTGCTGGTAATACTCCAGACATGCAGGTCGTAAACGCAGCACACGCCGTCCTGTTCCAGCAGGGTCTGCTCGATGTCGCGTATTTGCATTCCCGTGGGAACGCCTTCCATGAGGATGTGCACGGACTCCTTCAAGAGTTCCCATGAGGAGAACAGTATTAAGAATCCGATCAGTACGCTAACCAGCGGGTCTACCCAATTGAGTCCGGTGGCCAGAATGACCAGCGCCGCCAGGATCGCGCCGGCAGAGCCGAGAGCATCGGCAATCACGTGAATGAACGCGCTCCTAATGTTGAGGTTTTCACGGCGGGCCCGGAAGAGCAGGGCAGCGATCAGGAAGTTCACCGCAAGGCCTGCAGAGGCTACGATCAGCATCCCGGTCCCCTCAACCTGAGGCGGCTGAAAAAAGCGTCGGCCTGCCTCATAGAATAGCAGGGCCACTATCACCCAAAGGGCCACGCCGTTCATCAACGCGGCCAGAATCTCGGTGCGTTTGAATCCAAAAGTGTGCTTGTCCGTCGGTGATCGCTGCCCAATATGAAGCGCCAGCCAGGAAAGTCCCAAGGCCATGACGTCCGAGAGCATGTGGCCCGAGTCTGCAAGCAGGGCAAGGGAGTTGAAAAGATATCCGCCGACTGCTTCGACAATCATGTACCCTGCGGTCAGGAAGAGAGCAATAACTAGCCGCCTCCGGCTATTCTCACTTCCCGGTTCGGCATGAATGTGGTGATGTGCGTGTTCCATCCGGTTGCACCATATTGCCTTGCTTCCACCGATATACTAAAGTGGATGCCGTCTCTTGTCTATTCATAATCATCCTGACCGTCTTGAGTAATCTAAGAAGGATGAATAGGAACCTGGTGGGTCCGAAGAGGCTTGAATTGCCTAAGCCACTCCAGACCGCCAATTATTACGGCCAAGCGATCGCTCTGATTTCATGGACACCTTAACGCTCCTCGGAACTGCTGTTGCCCTCGGCATGGATGCCTTTGCCGTCGCGATTTGTGTGGCCGCGGGCCTCGCCCGTCTGACGGCTCGACACATCTTTCGTTTGAGTTGGCACTTCGGACTATTCCAGTCGCTGATGACGATTTGCGGTTGGGTCGGGGGAGCGGCCTTATCGACGTTCATGTCCGGCGCCAACTATTGGATTGCGTTTGGAATATTGTCGCTACTTGGGCTAAATATGATCCGGCAATCCCTCCATCCCGAATGCCGCATCGAGGGCCACGATCCCACTCGCGGTTGGAGCCTGGTGGGCTTTTCCGTGGCCACGAGCATAGACGCCCTTGCGGTTGGGGTATCTTTCAGCCTGATAGGCTTATCGATATGGGTTCCCGCCGGGGTCATCGGCCTTGCTGCTATTCTCATGACTTTTGTGGGGATGAGAATCGGCAAGCAAGTGGGGACTCATCTTGGACAGTGGGCGGAGCGCATCGGCGGGATCGTGCTCATTGCCATCGGCGGCAAGGTCCTCTTTGACTATTTGACCCGGTAGAAGCGGCCCCTGTTCATGTGCACACAGCACCCGCACCGCTCATCTAATCACAACCACCGGTATTTCGAGGCCATGCCTGACTGGTTCGATGGTGCTGCCGAAAATAATGTCTCCGAGGCCCCTATGACCGTGGCCACCCATGACAAGGATGTCTACGTGCTGCTCGTGGACCAGGCGGATAATCTCTTTTGCCACGTCTCCGAACCCGAGGAATATCTCGACTTCAACACCTTTATGTCCTAAGGACTGCGCCAACTGGTTCAGATACTGCTCGTCTTCCCGTGCCTCGGCATCATAAGCGTCCGGTCCGAACATGACCCCCCCGCCCCCTCCACCACGTGAAAGAGACAGAGAATCGCGTCGTGCTGCCGCGCTAAAGGGAGCGCATGGCTCAGGATCTTCCGGTCTTCGTCCGAAATTCAGCGCCACACCGACATGTTTGTAACGGGGAATGTCGAGGTCCAATTTATCCTCCTCAGCCCGAATGAAATGAGCCAGTTTCTTCCAGCCGGGAATGGCCTCTTTCCGCGGAAGATGAATAAAGGGCCGAAGAGAAATATAGAGAAGGAACAGCCCGAGAAGACATAATGGCGGCACAATTGTGGCCCATATCCAGGCCGGCGCTGGGCTTGATTGTATCCACTCCCCTATTTGATCGATTACGAGCTTAATGTTCAAACCTAGAATCCCGAGCGCCACAGCCCAAGCGAGAATCTTTGCCCAGGAACCGCTGACGAATTCCCCCATTATCCTTTTGTCATTGGTGAAATGGATTAGCGGGATCATGGCAAAAGAGAGCTGCAGACTCAAGATTACCTGGCTCAAGATCAACAATTTGTAGCTTCCTTCGTCACCTGCAAAGAGGACCGTCAAGACGGTCGGTACAATTGCCAGAAGCCGTGTAACTAATCTCCGCAAGAATGGGCGGATTTTGAAATGTAGGTACCCTTCCATAACAATCTGGCCTGCCAGAGTGCCGGTGATGGTAGAGGCTTGGCCACTGCAAATGAGACCTATTGCGAACAGGACCCCTGCAAGAGTTGTCCCGAGCATGGGTGAGAGGAGGCTGTGAGCCTGCTGGAGTTCCGTTACCTCGGTCCCCTTGCCGTGGAACGCAGCCGCAGAAACGACCAGGATAGCGGCATTTACGAAAAAGGCCACGTTCAAAGCAACTGTGGAATCAATGAAATTGAAACTGCATGCCTGTCGTTTTCCCTCAGTTGATGTATCGTAAGCTCGACTTTGTACCAGAGCCGAATGCAAGTACAGATTATGGGGCATGACAGTTGCTCCTATGATGCCGACGACAATGTAAAGCGCTCCTTCCGGTATGCGCGGGACGAAACCCTTGGCCACCTCGCCCCACTGGGGAGCTGACCAGTAAATTTCAAATACGAAGCACAGACCGATCACGATAATCAAAGACAGAATGAAACTCTCGAATTTCCGCATCCCGAGGTTTTGAATGGCCAGAAAGAGCAGCGTATCAAATGCAGTAATAATTACGCCCCACAAGAGAGGTATGCCGAAAAGGAGATTGATTCCGATTGCCCCGCCGAGCACTTCGGCAAGATCGCATGCTACTATGCCGATTTCGGCGAACATCCAGAGCATGTATTAACGGAACGGGGGTATTGGTCGCGGCAGGATTGCGCGAGATCCCTTCCTGTAACAATTCCGAGTCTTGCAGCCAATGTTTGCAGCACTATCGCGGCGATGTTGGACACCAGCAGGACCCAAATGAACGTATATCCGAACTTCGCCCCGCCTTCCAAGTCAGTAGCCCAATTCCCCGGGTCCATGTAACCCACGCTTATGAAGTACGCCGGGCCGGAAAAAGCGAACATGCGCTTCGCATGCTTGCTTCCCTTAGGAATTGATACGCTGACGGTGAACTTCGGATAGGCTGACACACCGATTTTGCCATTACCAGCACCCTGGACTAATTCATGAGCAACTACAATTGTGAAAGTAATCAGTTCGGCCGCAACTCTTATATCAGAGGCTGGAGCGCTGCGGGTAGTTGGGTAATGTGATTCAATACCCTGCGGGGTCGGTACATTGCAAGCTCTTCTGCAGAGAATATGGAACTCGCGACGGCAAAGGCGTCTATGCCGGCGTTTCTAGCGGCCTGAATATCCAGAGGGGCATCGCCCACATAGATTGTTTTGTCTTTTGCGGTCCCGACCGACCTTATGAATTCCTCGAACATTTCCCCCGCAGGCTTAGCCTTGAAGCCGTCTTCAGCCCCTATGATTCGAGCCATGTTTTGCGAGAATCCAAGATGTTCCGCAAGCATTCGCGCGTATTTGCCCCGTTTATTGGTCACGACACCCTGGAGCGTTGTCCCATTAAGAGCCGAAAGCGTCTCCATTGCCCCAGGAATCATCTTTGTTTTCTCAAGGAAGATAGCGTCGTAGTATTCTCGGAATACTCGAACCCCCTTTTCAGCTTCCTCCGGTTTGAGAAAGGTTTTCACGAAATCCATGAGTGAGATGGAAGTATGTCGGACCACTTCTTCCATAGTCATCGACGGGTATCCAAGCCGCGCAAACATGTGATTGAATGCGTCGGTAATAGAACCGAGAGAATCGACCAAAGTGCCGTCCATATCAAAGGTGACCGCCTCGATGCGTCTGGTTAGTAGTCGAGGTATTTCCTGAAAACCTTCGATGTGGACTGCCGGGATGCCTTGCCTGGCGCAGTACACAAATAACTCGTTCAGCGCCAGCACGACGTCGGCCTCACTTGCCGCATGGCGATCCGATTCCCCATCTCCGATAAGGATGATCTTGTCGTAAGAAGGCCTGAATTTGCGCAAAATGCCCAGTTTGCAGGTGCCGCACGTGTCGCAGGCGGGATCAGAATACGGACTGGCTATTGAAACACGGCCATCGTCCTGCAAAACCATGGTGTTGGCATAGATTTCGAGGCCCGAGATCCCGTGCTTGCTGAATAAGGTTTCTATTGTGGCGTCAAATCCATCGGAGACTATTTTGACGTCGATTCCTCGTCCCAGGGCCCATTCCAGAAACTGGGGAAATCCTGGATCCAATGCGGCATGATTCGCGGACAAACAGGTCCAGGTCCGCATTAGTCATCCTCATGAGTGGCGCCACAGCCTGGTACACCTCTCGGGAGCCTATCTCTCCGAGCATGTACCTCTTCACGTAGTATCGCCATTCCGGAGAGGTCGCGTGTTCACGCACCAGGCGATTCACCGTATCCTTCGTCGACACAGTGCCGTCGAAATCGCACAATATGAGAATTCGGGGATTTGCCGCGGCCGTCTGGTGCGCAGTTTTTGTGTCCATGTTGGTGTGAGACTATCCGATATGCAATTGCGAGTCGTCTGCTTCAGGAGATTTCAAGAACTTCATACTCTCGAAGACCGTTGGGAGTTTTCACCTCCACAACGTCGTCGACCTCTTTGCCGATAAGGGCCCGGCCCAGCGGTGAATCGACTGATATGACCCCTTTGCTTATATCCGCCTCGTCCTGCCCGAGAAGCCTGTAGACTTTCTGTTGGCTGGTGTCCAAATCTTCAATCGTAACAGAGCTGCCGAACACGATTCGGTCCGTATCAGGACGATTGTCAATGTCTATTATCTCGCAAGCGGCTAGCCGGTCCTGAAGGTCTCGAATTCGTGTCTCAATGAGAGCCTGTTTTTCTTTGCCGTACGTGTACTCGGCATTCTCGGAAAGGTCCCCATGGCCCAAAGCTATTTCAATCTCCTTTATGACAGACGGCCGCTCCACGCGGACCAACCGATCCAGCTCTTCCTTCAATTTCTTGTGTCCTTCAGAAGTTATGGGACGCTTCCGCAAGCTCATTGTCTCTTCCTTCTCATTTGGTAAGAATGCAGGCCCCGCCTGCGGATCTACGACCCGTGGCACAAGCGAAAAAAGGCAACAGCATATATCTTGCTGCGCCATCTGATCGCAGCCTTTCAAGGCCGGGTTCATTCAATTTGTACCAGACTCAGGCGCCGGGGTCAACTCGGTAATCGCATACCCATTGGTGCGGACAGGCTGTGTTGACATATCGGTCGAATTGTCTCACTGTTTGGTGCAGAACTGTCGGACGTACCGTCAAATGGTCTCCCAGATGTTCGAAACGACATCCCAGGCTCTACTACCGTTTGTGTGAGCTTCCCCAGGCCGATGTCATTATTGCGGTTATGCCACGAAAGAGAGGTCGTCGTGATACTTGATTTTCAGATGAACCACCTGACCACTGTTGAAATGATTGAGCCGACGCTTTGGCGCATCGTAGCCAGATCGGACGACAATCTCTTTTCGGGCGAGGTGCTCCTCGATGTGAAGCTACCTGTTCTGGATATTCGGCACGCCCGCCTCAATGTCAAGCACGACGTTCTGGGTCTCACGCCGGATCTTTCTTTGGCTGAGGGGAAGCTTGTCGGCGTACGAGTCGGGCCCGGCATGACCAAGATCGTTCGCGGAGTAGTCGGAGGGCACGAAGGGTCCGAGCGGATGGCTGAACTGGTGCTGGAGGCCATGGAAATGCTGGTAAATGCGTTGACCGTGCCGGAACTGAGAAAAGCATTGAATGTGGGCGGAAGACCCTTTGAAAATGAGGAAGCCGCATCAAAGGTCCCCCTGAACGATGTGGTGATTGGAGAGGAAACAGTTCGATTAATGGCAGCCAATCCCAGGCTCAAGGATAGTTGCGCGGCCTTCCTGGATCTGTGACAAACGAGGGAAGAAAGATGCTTGAGTATTCGCGTATGAAATCAATCGGGGTTCAGGTCCAGGGGGAAGATCGGCGTGTTGTGAGCGGAGTTCTGGAAGATGAACTCTATGCCATGCAGTGTGAAATCATCGTCAACTGGCCGACTCTCACTATTGAGCGAGTGCAAACCCGGATGAAGCGTTTCACCACAGCCCGATGTCCTCTTGCTCAGGCCGTCTTTCCAATAGCGGAAGGATGGAAGATAGATTCACAGCTTGAGGGAAAGATCAAGAAGGAGCTCGGCCGCAAAGGGTGTCGTCACATGGCCATCCTCATCCTGGATTGCTGCCGAAGCCTTGCCAGGGCTGAATTCGCCAGAGAGTTGCGTGCAGCGGTGGAACAGGATTCGCATCTGGACCGGAAGGAATTTCTAGAAGACTTTCTGGGTCGGCATTCGGAGCTGACTCAGTTCATGCGTCTTCAGTAGCACGAGGAGCATCCAGGCTAATGAAGCTCGATCTTCACATTCACACCAACGCCTATTCCGCTTGCAGCACCATGACACCTGACCAGATGGCAGCTTCAGCCAAGGCCGCGGGGCTGGACGGAATCTGCATCACGGAGCACAACAGGATATGGGACCGGCAAGAGGCGAGATCTCTCGGCCGGAAGCATGACCTTCCAATCTTCAGGGGCATGGAGGTCACTACCACGGGCGGCGACATACTCGTTTTCGGCATGGAAGAAGAACCCACGGGGATGTGGACCCCGGCCGACTTGAAGGCAAAGGTGGACGCGGCAGGAGGGGTGGCCATCGCCGCTCACCCGTTCCGAGGCTTTTTGCTTTTCGGGTTTGGCGCACTGAAGATGAATTTGGATGATGCTGTTGGAAATCCTACTTTCTCGCAGGTGCATGGGCTTGAGGTTTGCAACAGTATGGCCACGGACGAAGAAAATGATCTTGCGCGCGAAGTGGCTGAGGCAATGGGCCTCCTGCGTCTGGGAGGGAGCGATGCGCATAGGCCGGAGGCCGTGGGAACCTGCGTGACAAGTTTTGAAGACTGGATCGAGGACGAAAAGGGACTGGTAGCGGCTATTTTGAGTGGCCGCTTCACTCTGGAGAGGATGAAATAAGGTCCCTTTCAAGCAGATGTGCAGGCCGGGCGCGAGCCGGCTAAGGAGTACTCATGAATAACCAAGGAATCAAATGGTCAGACTGGACAAGAAGCATGGAACGCTTCTTGAGGCTGAAAACTTTTCCTGTGGGCTTGAAAATGCTGGAGGACCCGGCAGAGCTTGGCGCCAACCCGTGGCTTCGTAAACCTCAGGAAAAGCTCTCTTTATGCCAATTGATCACCATTGTCCGTACCTTCGATTGGACCGTGGGGGGCACGGCTGATGATCTTGTGACGCCTGGTTGCGCCAGCGTCCTCGGTCTGGCTGAACTACCCGAGTTCGTTAAAGACGGCTCTATGCGTAACGTGGTCTGGCTGGAGAAGAAACACGACGCAGCCCTCTGCGAGTCGGTCATGCAGAGGATCCCATGCGGGAAATACAAGGCATTTATGCTCGCTCCTACCTCTTACGATCCCTTTGTTCCCGACATAGTCCTTATCTACGCAAACCCGGCCCAGATGTCGCTCATGGTGAACGCCATACAGTATGACAAGTTCGAGCGGTTGGTTTTTTATTCTGTCGGCGAGAGTTCCTGTTCCGATGTGATTGGCCGGTGCTTCGTGGATCGAGTGCCCGCGCTCTCCATCCCCTGCTACGGAGAACGACGGTTCGGCCATGCCTCGGACGAGGAGTTGGCTATCGGTCTTCCCGCGGAGGACTGTCCCAGAATCCTTGCCAATTTGGAGACGTTGTACAAGAAAGGAATCCGCTATCCCATCTCGCACTACGGGGCACAAGTCAGCCCGTACCAGGCTTTAGCGGCTGTATACAACTTTTCGCAATTGGCCGAGAAGGAGGAGCCCTGACGATCCTCATTCGTTGGAGGCGCAAATGGAAGAAGATCGGAACTCTTGGCAATGGATATAAGCTCAGAATTTCGGCAAAAGGAACGACATTCGCCGCTTATATTCCTCGTACTCGGCGCCGAATTTCAGTTGAAGCTCCTTTTCCTCGATTAATTTGATGTAGCAACTCCCTATTATCAGGCTTAGCAGAAACATGACTATCCCTATCCTCAGTGAGCCAAAATATGTCCCTACCCCCAGATAATAGAGCATAGCCCCCAGTATCATCGGGTTTCTGCACAACCTGTACGGACCGGACACAATGAGTTTACGGGGTGGAGCTATAGGAACCGCGGTGCCTTTGCCGATGGTTACAAAGGTCAAAACTGACCACGCCATAAAGAACAAGGCCCACTATTGCGCTCACTGCGCCGACCCCGAGTTCCAGATGCCTCGCCCGCTCCGCAAGCACATACTTGTCAAGACCGTACGAGGCGACGAAAAGAACCGCGGGAACAACAACGACAAAAGCCACTGCACCGGCGAGTCCGATCACTATCCTGTAACTCACAGACCGCTCTTTCCGAGCAGCTTCAACAAGTCGGTCCACGTATTTCTTGAAAACCATCAATCACCCCCGACCGGAACGGGACTTTATTTCTTCTCTGGAGAATCCTCTGCGCTTGATTCTTTCTCCTTGAGATTCAAGGTGTTTTTCACCAGCTCCTTTTCATGGTCGAAGTTCACAATTCTCTGGAGCATGATCTTCTGCGCCATGACAGGTCCTGCGCCGTGCCAGGTCCCCACGCCGTGCATTCCCGCAGTCCAGTGCTGAAGGAGCTTGTGGACCTTGAGTATGTTTTCGGTGGGCTCGTCCGACCCAAAGCTGAAAAACTCCTCAACGTATGCCCTGGTCTCCGGGTTTTTCAACTCCTTGAGGGAAGGCATAGTCACGACAAGACCCCCGCCGATATCTCCTGCAAGCGCCATTGTCCGCCAGAAAGCGTTACAAATGTTCAGCTTTGACACATTACCCATCACCTCATCCGGGAGGTAGACACCCGAGCCGGGGGGGTCTTCGGAGCCCATTTGTGCGGCCGCCAGCCCACAAGCCCGGCCTGTTTCCCGGAGAACCACCATTTCGGTGATCTGCTCGTTAATGTGAGCTACCTTGTCCAGGCCCTTGTATTCCTGAACCAACTTGCACGCGCCGATGATCTGGTTCATGAAACCTACCTTGCAGGTGCCACCACAGGTCATACGATGCGTTCGTGCGAAGCGGGAGACAAACTTGCCTGAAAACTTGGATTCGCCGCAGTGAAAGACCCTTTCCCACGGAACGAACACGTTGTCAAAAACCACCATGGAGGTTTCTCGCTGCCCGAACAGGGGATTGCCCAGCTCATAGATATCGTCGGCCAGCTCTCTTTCGGCAGAGTAGGGGGAGTATTGGCAAATATAAGTGATACCCTCGGCGTCGACCGGGACGGCAAATGCAACGGCATAATCCTCTTCGCCTTCACCGTGCGATGACTGCGGCAGGACAATCAGCTCGTGGCTCGCAAACGCGCCGCTGATATTGATCTTGGCGCCTCGTACTACAATCCCGTCGCTTCTCTTTTCGGTGATCTTCAGAGAAAGGTACGGATCAGACCAGTCGAGCGTCTTCTTCTTGCGGCTCCCTCTGGGTTCGGTCAGGGCCCCGGCCACGGATAGGTCGTTCTTTTGAACCATCTTGAGGTATTCCGTAAAGCGGGAATAGTATCCTGTGCCAAGCTTCTGATCCATCTCCCACGTGGTCGCGGCCAGCGAATGAAACGCATCGTATCCAACACACCGGTAGATGCAGGTGCCCAGCATTTCAGACGTGAATGTCCCGGCCCGAGCTTTGGCCACCAGATCGTCGATACTCGCGCTCACGTGAGTATATCGGTTGACCGTCTCGCCGATCAGAGGGGACCGGCACGTCATGATGTCCTTGTATTTCGGGTCAAGGGCCCATTGATAGCTTGCCTTGTTCGCTTCAACCACTGTGCGGGTATTCGGATTTTCGAGCACGCTGTCCACGCGTTTGCCGTTCATGAATACCCTGGGCTTGCGTCCCTTCAGGCTAGCTTCAAACTGCTCCGGAGTCATTAAGGCCATGATTTGTCTCCTATTGATGGTCTTCCGATGACGAAGACTTGTCTGTAATCAACTGTTCCGACGTGGCTGCCGTCGCATGATATTCCGCCGGCCGCGAAACTTCCATTCTGACAGCCAGGACCAGGACATCCACTCGTGCTGCCCCGCCCCGCATAATAGTCTTGGCCGCTTCCGCAATGGTAGATCCCGTGGTAGCCACGTCATCCACCAGCAACACTTTGCGTCCGCGAATACGGTTGGAGCGCTGTATGCCGAAGGAGCCGCGCAGGTTCTTGACCCGTGCCGGTCTGGTAAGCCCCACCTGCGGCGGAGTGTCCTTTATTTTCTTGAAAGAGGTCCGGTCGAGGGGGATTCCCGTGTCCTGTGAAAGTTTCTTGGCAAGCACCACGACCTGGTTGAACCCGCGGTGGATCAGTCTTCTTCGATGGATCGGCACAGGGACAATTAGATCAAAGTCAGCGGGCTGAAAGTGTCTGCGAAAAGCCTCAATCAAGATTTGCGATAATGCTGTAGCCACGTGAAGAGCCCCCGCGAATTTGAACCGTACCAGCGCGTCCCTGACCGCACCCTGGTAGTACACCGCGTAGCGTGCTCTGTCATACCGCGGCGGATCGGCAAGGCACCGGCCGCAACTGCCTGATCCCAGGACCGCGAGGCCGGGTACCGGCAGACCGCATTGAGCGCACATTGGTTCACTCACCGCATCCACGGAATCGCAACACGCGTCGCACAAGGATGCCTCGGACCCCACAACAGGGGCTTCGCAAAAGGCACACACGGGAGGGAAAAAAAGATCCGAGAGAGCGCTCTTGAATAGATGAAGCCCCTCTCTCAGGATCATGTTTGTCTCCGTTCACTCTAACAATCTGGCGCCCGTTTGCCAAAACGGCACACGCCGCGCAAACTTATACATTATAACATTCAACGCACGGGTAGTGGCTCGGTTTTTTGCAACAACGAAGACGTTGGGGTAGAATGTTCTCGTTGGGGCGATGAATTCATAACGGGTAGACGATGCTGGACGCACCCCTTATCACGCTGACCACTGATTTTGGGACCCGGGACGGGTTCGTTGCCCAGATGAAAGGGGTTATCCTGGGAATAAATCCCCGGGCCAGGTTGATCGACGTGACCCACGACATTGAGCCGTTTTCGGTTCTGGAAGGAGCGTTGGTACTCAAGGGAATATCCCCTCATTTTCCAAGCGGGACTATCCACGTGGCCGTAGTGGACCCTGGAGTGGGAAGTAAGAGACGAGGAATCGTCCTTCGTACCGAAGAACAAACGTACGTGGGTCCGGATAACGGCCTGTTTTCGTTAATTATGTCTGGCAATGGGACGTGTATAATGAGAGAGATCCAAAACCCTGATTACATGCTCCCGGAGCCTCATCCCACTTTTCACGGCCGGGATATATTCGCACCGGTCGCGGCGCATCTTTCCGCGGGTAAGCCCTTTGAAGAAGTGGGACCGCTGGTTCACGATCCGATGATGCTTTCCATCCCCCCGGTCAAGGAGAACGCTGAAGGATTGGAAGGCGCTGTGATCTATGTTGACCGATTCGGCAACCTGACCTCTAATATAGATAAGGCCATGCTGAACAAGATTGTCGGCACGGTTTGTGTTGGTAATGTAACCATCCAGGGTTTGGGCCGCTTTTTCGGACAAGTTCCCGAGGGAGAAGCAATGGCGCTGATTAACAGCTTCGGTCTCCTGGAAATTGCAGTCAATCAGGGTAACGCGGCACAGGTGCTTGGGATAGGAATGGATGAACCCGTGAGGGTCTTCTGGACTTAAACTCTCTGGCGCTGATCGTCCCGTGCCGGACAGACCTCTAACGTGTAGTATGAAGAAATGAATCACCGGGCAATTGATAGGCTTCGAAAAAGCGGGGCAAAGAGACCAAGGATACTGGTGCTTACCACTTCCTACCCTTCCGACGATCAGGATCCTTCAGGCATATTCATAGCTAAACTTCTTAGAGCCATCAAGGAGAGGGGTTATTCCATTAAAGTTGTGGCCCCTTCCAACGGAAGCTTCTATGGTCGGCGGTTGTTGGACGGCATTGAGATGGTGCGGTTCGGCTATTTTCGACCCCGATCCCTGGAGAAGTTGACCAGGGGCGCGGGCGGTATTCCCGAAAATATGGCGGCAAGCTTTTTGGCCCGGTTTCAGCTCTTCCCCATGATGCTGGCTTTCCTGTACGTTGCGCTCCGTGAGGTCCGCGGTTCGCACGTTGTATATGCGAACTGGCTAGGAGCGGGAATAATCGGGGCACTGGTGAATTTATTCACCCGTAAGCCATTGATAGTCACTTTCAGAGGGGACGATGGATATCTCGCTCGCGATAGATTCTTCTGGCGCGTGTTGACAAAGTGGGTCACACGACGGTCCACGATCGTGGCGCCGGTGAGCGGCGAACTCATGAAAATCCTTCTGGAACTCGGTCTACCTCAGGAAAAATGTCACCTTCCACAGTTCGGGGTGGACGCTGCAACGTTTCATCCGCCAGAGGGCATACGAACCCCTGGAGAAGAGGTTCGGCTTCTTTTTGTCGGGAGTTTGATCCCGCGGAAAGGGCTTCACGACCTGCTCGAAGCCCTTGGCGATCCTCGGCTAAAACGGGTGAGGTTGATCGTGGTGGGAGATGGAGCTTTGGCTCCCAGACTCGTGGCACTGTGCGAGAGCTTGGGCCTCAAGGACCAAACTGAATGGATGGGCACGGTTCCGCCTGCTGAAGTGGCGCAGCTCATGCGTTCTTCAGATCTTCTCTGTCTCCCCAGTTACATGGAAGGCAGGCCCAACGTGGTCAACGAGGCAATGGCATCGGCCTTACCAGTGATCGCGACTCGAATCGGGGGCATCCCGGATATGGTTGAGGAAGGAAAAACAGCTTTTCTCCATGATCCCGGCAACGCAGAGGAACTGCGAGGGCATATTCAGACTCTGGTCGCGGATGCTGAGTTAAGAAACAAAATGGGGAAGGCGGGCCACGACTTCCTTGTCAAATCCGGCGTTAGCTGGGATTCCACAGCCGAAGAATTTGATGTTCTTTTTTCCCGCCTGATGAAGCAAGGGTGATAACTTGCATGGGGTGTATGCAATGATGAGGGCCGCCCTGCCTGGTTTCCTTAAGTTCCAGACGGCTTTCTGTTTCCCCGGCCATGCTCATGGTAAAAAGTATTTTCTAAGTAACTGAGCTTGTTTCTTTGGTTCGCGATATTTCAGCTCTCGTGTCTTTGACTCAAGCTCTTCCGGATACCAAAGAATATTATTTGAATCAAAGGCCAAAAACGACATGATTTCAATGCAATCGGTTACGACCAGCAGCAACTCTATTATCGGGATCATATAAGTCTTCGGGAGGAAATGTGTGAATTCGTTGCGCAGGTGGTCGTTTAGGATTCCTACGCTCTTGGTTTGGCTCTCAGAGGTTTCAAACACTCTGGTGTTAACAAATCGATGCATGCAATCAGGCGACTGTATCGCATCGTACAGGTCCAAGAAAGACATCAATTTAGGAGGTTTCGGTTGCGGGTTAGTGTCCGAATCCCAAAGAAAAAGACTCCATTCTCTCCGAGGTACCCCACCGAGACCGGGACTTCTTTTCTCTTTCTCGCAGCTTGCGACCCACAATTAGGTATTGATACCGTTCCCCTCAATCTTGCTGTCCTGGATGACCCCCAGACCGTCCGATCTCTTCAGAGCCAACACCATGAATCCCTGAAGTAAGCTGTGGAGCGCTATAATTACCCATTTCCAATATTGTGGATTTGCTTCAGTCTTCTCCAGCAACTGCGCTTACCATTTGAAGAGAAAAATACGGCATCTCGCTGTTCGTCAAAACTCGCATAAAAGTCCATTTTGAGCCCTCGTCTTTGGCCTTAAGACAACCGTGCCCTTTTGAGGCATCAACGTGGCCGAAGAAGCTAGAGCATAATAGCTAATCGGAAGGGCAGCAAACAGAGCAGACGCATAGGCGAGGTCTCATTTAACGGTTCTGGAGCACTCGCGGATGCCTGACTCCCTTCAGAAGGTGTTTCTCTTTCTCCAGTATGCACTACAGGTCGATTCCTGCCACCAACTGGGAGGCCTTTATCTATTTAAAATGCTTGGCCGCGTCGTCGTACGCCTTGTGTAATTCGTCTACCGCCTTGCTCATTCCTGTTTTCATTTCACCCCAGGCCGCGCCTGTGGAGGAACGCAGTTCCTGAAGCTTTTTTCCTGCCGCGTCCTGCTGGGTCTTGAGCGTACCGATGGTGGATTCGATTTTGGTGCGGGCATCGCCCGTGGCGCTCTGTGCCTTATCTTTCAGTTCATTAATCTTTTTGGAAACATCGTCGAGCGTGGTTTCAATCTGCTTGATATAATCCTGCTTTTCCTGATCTGCAGAGGGCTTTTGGTTTGTCCAGACCCGACGGTGCTTCCTTCTTTACGTCGCTTTTGGTCCCGGAACCCGTCTCCGCGGCAAAGCTCATACCCACGGCTGCGAAGCACAGAATGAACAGGCATGTTCCGATCACTGTAATTGTCTTCATGGTTCCTCCTGGCAATTCGGATTACCTGAAATATGTGTCATTTTTCTTGGACAGGCCAACGGGAAAAAGGTTTTGAGGGTGGAAAGTGTTAGCCGGGAACCTTATTTTTGCAAAAAAACCCGCGTTCCGCGGAGTCCTCGTCATGGACCGGCAAGATGCCGGCGCTACTGTCGCGTTCAAGCGATCTCTCTTGACCCCTCGGTTGGCGGAACGGAGATTTCCACATTCGGATCATGAATACCTTTCAAGCCTAGCATGTCTTCTGCGCCGATCTTTAATGATTCCAAAAGCTCTTCTTGAGTTCGTTCCTGGGCGTTTACGCCGGGGAGATCAACCAGCCACCCGATCCACCATCCTTCGGATTTCTCTATTACTGCGTGATATTCCATGATTACCTCAGAAAAGGAATTTCGAGGTCCTTACAGATCTTTCTGGCCAACTTGTCCACAATCTCTGTGTGTCTTGGTACCTGCGTCGTCAATCCCTTTCGTCCATAAATAGTATGTTTCCCGCCTTCTCGAAGAAGTTCCGCTCCGTTCCTCTCAAGGTGTTTTGTGAGAGCATATCGTTTCATTTTACCACAATGGTTCGGGATTCGCTGATGTTATCTTCTGAGGATGCCCAACGTATTTGCTACGGCTGAAGCCGGTTCACAAGTGTTTTTGCTCGAAATCGGAATCGGACTCGATTTGCCTCTTCTGTATCTTTTTTCTTGCAAAGAGAACAAATGTTCCCTATATTATGGATATGGGAATCACCACTCGACAAAAAGAAATTCTCCGCTTCATCGAAAACTTTCAAGCCCGCGAAGGTTTTCCCCCGTCGGTGAGAGAGATCTGCAAAGCTATGGGGCTCTCATCGGCAGGGAGCCTGATCAAACACCTGCGAGCACTGGAATTGCAAGGGCGCCTTACCAGCACTCCAGGTAAGAAGCGGGCCTGGAAGCTGATTGGTCGCTCGTCGCATGTTTCTCTTCCCCTGGTCGGCCGGATTGCCGCAGGCACTCCTATCCTGGCGGAAGAGAACAGAGAAAATGATCTCCCTGTGGACCCAAGACTCTTCGGATCTGAAAAGGTCTTTGCTCTTTGGGTTAAGGGAGATTCAATGATAGACGCGCAGATCCGCGATGGAGACTTCGCAATCATCCGCCCGCAAAATGACGCGGAAAACGGCGAAATCGTGGCAGTCCTTGTGGAAGGGGTGGAGGCTGAGGCTACCCTCAAGATCCTTCGCCGGAACAATGGGGGCCTTGAACTGCATCCCGCCAATGACGCTTATCAGCCTTTGGTCTTCAACGGCGCGGATCGGGCCAAGGTAAGGATTCTGGGGAAACTGGTCGGGATCATACGCCCAAGACCTTAGGAGCATTTGAAGGCATGCCGGGGGCAACTTTTTGCAATCCCACGGGACGTGGGACCCCCGGACCCCCTTCAAAAACTCCCAATTATTCCCGGTTGGGAACAAGGCGTACTTCACGATATGTTGAAATGGATAATTTTATACATCTTGAGGTTCAAAGCGCTTATTCCTTCCTTTGGGGAACATTCTCCCCGGAGGAATTGGTCCAGGAAGTCGTTGCCCTGGGCCAAAAAGCTGTGGCCCTCACGGACGACGGCCTCCACGGAGCCGTCAGATTCTATAAAGCGGCTGTGCAAGCCGGTATCCAGCCTATATTGGGCGCCAGGCTCTCCATCTGGGACGGTTCTCCCGTAACTCTTCTGGCTTCGGATTTTGAGGCGTACGGCAACCTTTGTCGCCTTCTTTCCATTGCCTTGGGCGATGGGACTTCCCCGCAAGTATCCATAACAAAACAAGATTTGAGCCATTGGTCCAGAGGACTAATCTGTCTGGCAGGTGGGAGAAGTTCCCACATAAGGTCCTTGCTGGAAAAGGGGAGAACAGAGGCGGCAAAAATCTGTCTTCAGGAACTCAGGAGTGTATTACATGATCCGGAACAGCTTTTTCTCGTTTTGCAGAATCACGAACCCTTCGTAGAGCGATTTGAGGTTGACACGATTTCACCCTCCCCTAACCCCTCCCGTCAAGGGAGTCCCGCGAAACGCGGGATCTCCCCTGGCGAGAGAGGGGAGGGTGAGGGGGGCCTAATCATGGAACAGGCCGTGGCATTGGCCGAAAGCCTTGGCCTTCCAACTGTGGCTACCAATGCGGTCGCTTTTCTCAAGCCGGAAGATTATGTCCTTCACCAGACCCTCACAGGGATACAGCAACACCATCACCATAAGGATATTTCTCCTCTGCCTAATGATCGTTTTTACCTGACTTCCGGCAAGGAGATGGAAGAGCGAATCCATTATCCTCAAGCTATTGACAACACTAAGCATATCGCCTCACTCTGCCGTTCGTTTTCCCTGCCTGTGGGCCGGCTCCATCCGCCTTTATTGCAGCGACCAGACGAAGCATCCGCAAAGCTCACAGCTCTTTGCCTGAAGGAGGCTGCGCAACGTTACCAGCCGCTTCCTCTGCCTTATGTTCGCCGACTGGACCACGAATTGATTGCCATCAGCAATTCGGGACTTCCCGACTTTTTCCTTCTGGTCCGAGATCTGGTGGAGTTTGCCCGCAATAAGGGCATACGTCACAGTGTCCGCGGATCGGCCGCGGGCAGCCTTGTGGTTTACCTGCTGCTCGGAGGAGTGGACCCCCTCGCGCACAATCTCCTCTTTGAGCGTTTCATCAACGAGGGGCGGGGCGATATGCCGGACATCGACGTGGATTTTGATTCGGATCGCCGGGACGAAGTCATTCGCTATCTGATGGACCTCCTTCCCCGCCAGACGGCTATGGTCGCCACCATTCACACTTTCCGTGTGCGAAGCGCGGTGCGTCTTGTGGCAAGGTCTCTGGGTTACCCTCTGGACGAAATCAATAGGCTTGCCACCTGCCTCCCCTGGTCGCTAAGAGGGCGAGACCTGGACGAGGCATTGGAGACCCTTCCCGAACTGCGGAATGCGCCGATTCAGAAAGAAAGCCGCCTCATCCATCTGGCTGCAAGGCTTACGGGGCTGCCGTTTCAGAGTTCGGTCCATCTGGGCGGGGTCATTATAGCGCCTGAAGATATCAAGGCATGGACTCCTGTGGGTTCTTCACCCAAGAGCTTGAGGGTGGGGCATCTGGACAAGGACGATGTGGAGGCACTTGGCCTCCTCAAGCTGGATCTGCTTGGGCTTCGAATGCATACCGCTATTCGCAAGGCCCTGGAAATTATACGAGAAAGAGGCATCCCACTTACTCTCGACCGGGTGTCTCTCAATGACCGCAAGACGTATGCGCTTCTTCGCAGCACAGAGAGTGTGGGTGTATTCCAACTCGAATCACCCGGCCAGCGCAACTTGCTGGGACACCTTCAGCCTCGCCGTTTCGGAGACTTGATAGCCGAGATTTCCCTGTTTAGGCCGGGCCCGGTTGAAGGAAACATGGTGGGTACATTCGTGCGTAGACGGAATGGAGAAGAAGCCGTACGGATTCCCCACGCGGACCTCGTGCCTATTCTGGCCGAGACTTACGGTGTAATCCTTTATCAAGAGCAGGTGCTGCGCATTGTCCATTCTTTTGCCGGTTGGACCTATGCCGACGCGGACGCGTTCCGCCGCGCCATGACAAAGGATCGCAAGTCCGGGAAGATGGATCTTCTCAAGCGTGAGTTCATTCGGGGAGCTATGGCCAAGGGACATAGTAGGGCCCTAGCTGAGGAGGTCTTTCGCAAAGTCGCTGCTTTCGCCTCATTCGGTTTTTGCAAGGCCCACGCGGCTTCTTTTGCTCACATTACTTACCAGAGCGCCTTTCTAAAAGCTCATTACCCCCAGGCGTTCTACCTGGGCCTGCTGAATGCCGGGCATGTGGGTTCGTATCCCCCCTCGGTAGTACTTAATGAAGCCCGGAGAAGAGGCATACCGGTCTATCCTCCTCACCTTAACGCAAGCGGTCTCGAGTATGAACAGGATGGATCAGGTATTCGTGCGCCTTTGGTTGTAGTAAACGGTGTGGGTCCGGCAATGGCCCGGAGGATTGTGGCTGATCGGCAAAGGAAAGGGCTGTTCCGAAGCCGTAAAGACTTTCTGGCTCGCCTTTCTCTTCCAGACCGAATCGTGGAAGTCCTTTCAGCAGCCGGGGCTTTGGATGGATTGGACGAGTATGAATGGGGCTTGAGACAAGAGGTTTCCAATGTCTGACACCAGCCCCCATGATTCCGCGGTCAAGGCATATAACGAAGCCGGCTCTATGAGCGTCTTTTGCCACGGACATCCGCTGGAGGTTTTGCGGCCCAAGCTTGCGACTCAAGGGATTGTAACGGCAATGGACCTGCGACGCATACCTTCAGGACGGCGTGTGCGTATCACCGGCATCCTGGTCATAGTGCACACTCCGCCGACCAAGTCAGGAAAACGCGTCATGTTTATCACAATGGAAGATGAAACAGGTCTGATGGACGTGGTGGCGTTCCCCAAAGCTCAGGCAGGTTTTGCCCGCGATATTTTGACCAGTGAAGTCCTGACCGTGGAAGGAAGATTGCAACGCCTAGGAAAACACGGCCTCTCCATATCCATTATTATGGAAAAGGTTATCCGCCGCTGGTCCGGCCAGCTTTCTCATTTCCTACGGGAGGCCGATGACACCGAAAAGACCGCCTGATATCGCTCTGCAACAGAGATGTGGTTATGGCACATCCCTTTCGATCTTCACCCACGAGTCCCAGCCGTAATACTTTGCGATTTCCAGTGTCTCTCTCTTGATTTCCTCGTCCAGGAGCTGAACCACGTCCTTCGGAACGTCCTTCACATATCGGGTAACCACGACAACAGTATCCGGTTCTTTGACTCTGAAGAAAACTCTGATGTCATCAACAGTTTTAAGGTCCTTGAGTCTTCTCAATTGAGAAAGCAGCATCGGGATCTTCGTCTCAATATTCAAAACCAGCCATTCCAACCTGGTTGGTGTGTAACGCTCTACATCCATCCAACTCCCTCCTTTCCTGCAAGGTTCGTAACATTAGAATAGGCACCAACCGGAAGAAGTCAAAAAGGGGAGGGTAGGGCAGGGCTGCTATAATGAATGTTAGAACTATACTTCGGTTAATCGTAATGAAGTCACTTCAGATTCCCCCCTCACCTTGCCCTCTCCCGCCAGGGGCGAGGGTTTTGAGACTGTCGCAAAACTAGAAATTCGGGCTGCAGATGACCTGGGCGCCGTAGTGGCGGTTCGTGAACCGCCCGAAATGCGGGCGCGGCAAGCGGCGCCCCTACGCCAAGAATCTTTCCGCAGGCCGTTTTGAGGCACTCTCCTCGAAGCGCCCCTACTGTGAGAATGTCCCCAACGACTATTTTGAGACAGTTTCGTTTTCTTATCCCCCTCCCTTGATGGGAGGGGCCAGGGGAGGGTGATTCCGGACATTCCGTTTCGGATCATTATAGGTCCAAAGCCTGCTCCGTTCCGGCAAAAGGTTAATCACGGACATTTTCAACCCGTCTCACAATCTATCCACGGTGAATATGCTGATCTCTTGTTCGGGGAATCCGGCAAGGGCAACCTGCGACCGTGTTTCAACACATCGGAACCCCATGTCCACCAAACGCCCGAGAAAACGGGTGACCACGAGCCTTTTTCGGTCTGCCAGGATAATCGTGCCGCCCGGTTCCAGAATCGTCTGTAGGAGTTTGATAAGCGAACCGTGGAAGAAATAATCGTAGAGGATTTCTGAACCGAGCACTATGTTGAAGGGTTCCATTTTTCCGGGATCCTCCCAGTCGAGGAGAGCCGACTTGATGGTTTGATCGGTCAATCCGTTCAATTCAGCGTTCTTGCGAGCGAATTCCAGAGCCTCAGGGACGTAGTCTGTGAACAGGACGTCAGCGCCGCGTAAACCTGCGGTTATGCCGGCAAGGCCCAGTCCGCAACCAAGCTCTACAACACGTTGGCCGCGTAGCGATCCGAGGGCTTCCATGTGTCGAGCAAGGGCGATGGCCGCGGACGTTATTCCCCACCAGAATGAAATCCGTGAATCTGATTCCTCCCGGCTCCGTGGGGCCAACATCCGTACGACCAGACTCCCTATGGGAATAGAAATCTCATCTAGAGCGGAATTTGAGAGAGCATCGGTTCGCATTCCCCTATGATATGATATGAGCGTCGGTTCATTCAATGCGGAAAAGGGATGAAATCCTCGACCGTAGATTTTTCGTCACCTCAGGAGCCTGGAGAGACCAAATAATGCGGAGTGTTCGAGTCACTACCCCGGCAAAGATAAATCTTTTTCTGCGAGTTCTGGCGGCGCGGCCGGATGGGTACCACGACATTGAGACCCTTTTTCAAGCCATTGACCTGTACGATGAACTCATAATCGAAGAGACTACAGGCGAAAGCTGTCTGGTCGTTCCAGGCCGACCTGATCTTGAGACCGAGGCGAACCTGATAATGCGTGCCGCACGGTGGATTGAAAAGGAGACCGGTCAAAGCCTTCCGGTAAAGGTCGAGCTTACTAAACGAATACCGGTGGCTGCCGGGCTTGGTGGAGGGAGTTCTGATGCGGCTGCGACGCTCGTGGGCATCCGGGCCCTGTTCGGTTTGGACCTCGGAGACGACGATCTTCACCAAGGAGCCGTCGAACTGGGCGCGGACGTGCCATTCTTTCTGAGAGGAGGTTCCGCGGTGGGAGAGGGGATAGGCGAACGTCTCACCCCGGTGAACCACCCCATGAACTACAGTGTCTTATTGGTATGTCCGGCCTTTTCTGTCTCGACGGGGGTTATCTTTCGGGAATTCTCCAAGATCTTGACAGGGGAGGGTAGGGAAGGTAGATTGTGGCCGAGACTGCAACAGGCCGCCAGGGTTGAGGATTTGCTCCACAATGATTTGCAGTCCGTGACCGAAAGCATGCATCCGGAACTGGCAGGAATATGTCAGTTAATGCACGACGTTGGGCTTAAAGCGACCTTGATGAGTGGAAGTGGGCCCACACTTTTCGGCATTACCGAACCGGATGAAGTGGACAATATCAAGCGGCGCTTGCAGCGGGAATTGAACACCGTGGTTGCCCGACCCGTACGTCGCGGCATAGTCTTACATTGATCAGCCTCCCGGGCCCAAGACCCTGAACGGCATCCGGGCAATTTACTGGGGCGTCGTCAAGCGGCAAGACACGGGTCTTTGGAACCCGCATTCGGAGGTTCGAATCCTCCCGCCCCAGCCAACAACCTATTGCAATTATTGAAGCCTATCACCGAAAAACGCGTCAGTAAATCGTCAGTAAATTTTTCGGGGGCATATACATGAACCTCCCTTTGGGGCCCCTGCAAATACCTGAGGCATGAAGCGCCAAAACCCCTCTCCCAGGGTATCCCGCGGACCTGTCACTTTACGAATTATTCTGATCTGCAACCCTTGGCCTCACCTTGACTTTTAGAATGATGAACCTCAGCCTCCCGAAGTATGCTCGTGATCTGCTCCACCGTAAAAATATTCCGCTTCATCCTGACCAGACCTTTTCCGTGCAATACGCTTCGTCTGCCTGAAATCTAACCAAATGCACAGGTGGCCACAGCTGTATCCACAGAAACGATAAACCGCTCTGCACAACGATGCTGACCCGGAAGATCACACCAGACTCTTTGCAACGGACTTCCTCACGCTCAGGCCTCCTATCCCTTTATCAGGTCTATCCCTCTGGAGAAACCCTCTTGACCCATAGATTTATCTCTATGATTATGCAGGGATATGATTACGCGGGTGCTGTATTCGGACAAATGTTTAAGAAGAACCTACGCTCTTAACCTAAATTAGGCGGCACGCCCACCATCTCGCAGGAACTCGCTTGCCCAGGGGGACCAGCCGCGCGCTCGGATAACACGCAAGGCATTGCTGGTAATCTCGGCGCGTCCCGCTTGCGCAGAGCCTTATTCGCGGAATCGAGACGTGAGTAGGTCAGGATTAACGGAATATTTTCTGATCCAGCTCCAAACGGTCTGCCGGCTTACCCCCAGCATGCTGGCCGCAGCGGTCTTTTTGCCTTTTGCCATGATCAGGGCCTCTATAAGCTTCTCCTTTTGGTTTTCCTCAACACAAACTTGCGGTCTCAAGGCCGCGAGTCCATTCAAACAGGGGGTTGGCTCCGGCAAATGGGAAAGTCTGATGATATGGTCGGGACACACGACAAACGCATATTCTATGAAATTGATGAGTTCTCGAACATTTCCTGGCCAACTGTAACGTAGCATGAAGTACATTGCTTCGTGATCCAGACCGGTCACATGCTTCCCCGTCCTCGCAGCGATTGTCCGGATGAAATGGGCAATCAACAGAGGGATATCCCCTGAACGCTCACGCAGCGGAGGAACCGAAATGGGAATTACATTGAGCCGGTAGAACAGGTCTTCTCGGAATGAGCCGCTGGCTACCATAGCCCTTAGATCCTGGTGGGTTGCTGAAATAACGCGCACGTCCAGGGCAATGGGCTTGTAGTCTCCGACGCGCTCCAGCACCTTTTCCTCCACGACCCTCAGCAACTTCACCTGCATAGACAACGGGACGTCACCGATTTCGTCGAGGAAAATTTCACCAGTGTGCGCGGCCTCGAATCTGCCCTTCGTTGTTCGATCCGCTCCTGTGAAAGACCCTTTCACGTGGCCGAATAGCTCGCTTTCGAGCAAGGACTCATGGAGTGCCGCACAATTCACCCGAATGAATGGGCCGCCACTCTTTCTCCCCAGCTCATGGATGGCTGATGCCACAAGCTCTTTTCCCGTACCGGTTTCGCCATAAATCAGCACAGGGGAATCGGAATCAGCCGCTTTCCTCACCAGATCGAACAGAGCTTCCATCTGAGGACAAACTCCTATGATGCCATGAAAGCCGTATCGCTTCGTCAGAAGATCTCTGAGCTCGCGTATTTCCCGCTGCTTCTGTTCCAGTAAGGTGATGTCGCTCTGAACTTCCACGGCGCAGAGAATTTGGCCGTTGCCGTCCGTTACAACCTGAGCGTTTTTCAGAAGCGCGACCCGCGAGCCGTCTCTTCGTTTCAGCGAGCAACGCTTGTCGCACAACTGACCGTCCCTGAAAAGGGGACAAGGCCCTTGTCTCACTCCCCCAGGCGGTCTGGGACAGCAATCGAAATCTAGGAAGGCACACGTCTTTTCCAGCAATTCTTCGCGAGAGTATCCCGTCAGTTGCTCCATGGCCCTGTTGACATAGGTGATGGCGCCACCGTCTTTCACCAACATGACTCCTTCGGCCATGACATCAAGGACCGTTTTCCAGAGTTCGGGACTGTCGTTCGTTGCCAAGAGGTTCACCTTTCGTCAGGTCACTTCTGTGACTCGTACGTTAAGAACGGTGTCAAGGCGCGTCAAGAGCTTTACGTAAACCTCTGACCATTAGCTTGACTTTCGAGTTGTCCCCATCATGTCAATTTCACATGTAATACGTGGTCCCACCTCGAAAGCGCCCTTACCCGGGCCGCGGGTATTCTCGCGGACCACTTTCCCCGTTGGTTACTCTGAGGAAACTGATATCAGTTCGCTCTCAAGCAATGAGGATCACTTTGAGGTGCTGCTGCTGGCGTTTCCAGCAGATATCCCGCGCATCCTTTTCAGGGCACCTTGGAAGGGGTGTGGGTCGGCGTGATTGGCATGGCCCTTGCATTTCGACTATGACGACCGGGAATTTCTCTAGGAGGCCAAGCTAGCACTCGCTGATTTGCGAAAGAATCACGGACGGTAGGCAGAATGTCGAATTATTTCCTGCCGGGAGGTGACCATGAGAATTTCAGAGCAAGCCGAAACGCAAATACTGCGGCTGATTGATGAGGGGTACAGCCTGGCACATTTTAATGTAGGAGCATTTTATCGCTGGTCGCAAGACTCTTACACTGCACTGCAGTTTGACCGCGTGCAACAACAGAGGTTTGACGAATACTGCTGTTCGTCGTGTGGTCTCAGGTGCTCAACGAGGCTGAATCTCGGGGTGCGGATGCTCGAGCAAGTACTATGCAAGGCCCTTCCAGAGAAGTACCCCTCGATGAGTGCCCCTTTGTAGTTGTCGTTGACGCACGAGTGATTGTCGTCAAAAAGTCAGGAGATTCACTTGGACAGCAGTTGTAAGGACGCCTTGATAGGTGTCACCGAGGTCGTACAGTAAAATACAAGAACAGACCGGGAAGAAGGGCTTTTGCAGCAGCGCGACGACGGTTTTATTTCGGTCGGATTCTGGGAGGAGATACGGCGGCCTTTCGGGCCTTGGGAACCATTGAGGTTCCTCACGGACTCAAGGACCCTGAGATAGCAAGCGCCGCACACCATTCTGATTTCAATTGCTTTCATAGTGGATCAACTCTAATAAAAAAGTCTTTGCGATGGCATAGTTGATGAAAAATGAAGGGTATGGGTCCCGAATTACGGCAATATACAAATCATGAGTCTCAGATGAATCGGTGACCGGAAGATAACGTGAACCGGCCGCGCCGTTAAAGTTCACAACGCTTTTGCAGACGAGTACAGAAGTCATGAAATGCTCAGAGTGCCGGGATGAGAACCGAGACGGAGCCAAATTCTGTAACCAGTGTGGGGCCAAACTGGAACTGCAATGCCTACAATGCAGGAACCTCAGCCCTCCCGACAGCAAATTCTGCTCTGAATGCGGGCATAGTCTGCCTATCGTGGCTGCTCCGCTAGCCCAAGACGTCTCTTTTGAAGAAAAGCTCGGAAAAATTCAGAAATACCTCCCCAACGGCCTCACTGAAAAGATTCTAGCCCAAAAAGACAGAATAGAGGGCCAGCGAAGGCAGGTCACTGTCATGTTCGTTGACATGACGGGATTCACGTCGCTCTCCGAAAAGCTGGGTCCTGAGGGAACGCTAACCCTTATGGACCAGGTTTTCGAAATCATCATTAACAAGATTGATGACTACGAAGGGGCCGTAAATGAACTGAGGGGGGACGGGGTGCTGGCTCTCTTTGGGGCCCCCATAGCTCTGGAAGATGCTCCGCAACGTGCGATCCGTTCAGCCTTAGCCATACACAATGAAATGATTGAGTTTAACGAAAGGATTAAAGGCGACTACAGAATACAGCCGATATTGTTACGGATAGGGATAAATACGGGCCCAGCGGTCGTAGGTTCTATTGGAAGTAATCTGCGAGTCCAATTTGGCGCCGTAGGGGATACTGTCAACATGGCCTCCAGGATGGAAAGCCTTGCAGAGCCGGGTACAACTTACGTTACGGAACAAACGTTCAAGCTCACAGAGGGTTTTTTTCGGTTTGAGGCCCTGGGCGCAAAGCTGATCAAAGGTAAAGAGAAACCCGCCGAAGCATATCGTGTCATAGCTCCGCGCGGGCCAAAGACAAGATTTGATGTGAGCACTGAACGAGGTCTCACTCCCTTTATTGCCAGACGGCGCGAACTGGAGCTTTTGCTGGACTGCTTTGAGCAGACCAAGGCCGGTAGAGGGCAGGTCTTTGGGCTTGTTGGTGAGGCAGGTCTTGGCAAATCCAGACTCTTGTATGAGTTCCGAAAAGTAGTGGCCAACGAAAACGTGACCTTTCTGGAGGGCAAGTGTCTCTCCTATGGCAAGGCAGTCCCCTACCACCCCATAATAGATATCTTGAAATCGAATTTTGACGTGGCGGACGGTGACGCAGATTCAACGATCTGGAATAAAGTCTTGAAGGGGCTCAAAATGTTGGATGAGCCAACATCCACTCTGCCTTACGTTCTGGAGCTTCTCTCGGTCAAGGACAGTGGAATCGACAAGATCCCTTTAAGTCCCGAGGCCAAGAAGGATCGGATTAGCGATGCAATTAAGAGAATTGTGTTGAAGCGTGCGGAGATCCGGCCACTGATTTTGGCCATAGAAGATCTCCACTGGATGGACAAGAGCTCGGAAGACGTGGTCAAGCACCTCTTTGGGAGTGTACCTGGGGCACAGGTGCTGTTGCTGCTCACCTATCGGCCGGAGTTCGCTCAAACTTGGAACAACAGGTCCTATTGTCGTCAGCTAAATTTGAATCGCCTATCGAATAGCGAAAGCCGCGCCATGGTTCACCACATATTGGGAACCGAAGACTTGGAACGTGACCTTGAGGAATTGATTGTTCAAAAGACAGAAGGGATCCCATTTTTCATAGAGGAGTTTATCGAGTCCCTTCGGGCTCTCAATGCGCTTGAGCAAGACGGTGCCGCGTATCGTCTTACAGACCGGCTGAAGGAATTGAACATCCCCTCCACAATCCAGGACGTCATCATGGCCAGACTCGACTCCCTGCCCGAAGCGCCGAGGGAAATTCTTCAGATAGGGTCCGTTATCGAGCATGAGTTTAGCTACGAATTGATCCAGCAAGTAGCAGCCCTACCGGACCCGGACTTACTTGGGCATTTGTCGACCCTGGAAGAGTATGAATTTCTTTATGAAAGAGGTATCCACCCAAAATTCACTTACGTTTTCAGACACGCCCTGACGAGGGATGTAGTCTACGATTCAATTCTGGCAAACAAAAGGAAGAAGCTCCACAGCAAAATTGCTGGTGCAATCGAGCATCTGCGCGGGTCAAATATCGAAGCAATCGAGCATCCGGAGAGGCTGGGGCACCATCTGACGGAGGCCGGTCTTCCGGAGCGGGCCATTCCTTATTGGCAGAAGGCTGCAGAGGTAGCCATCAGGAGGTCAGCGAACGTGGAAGCAGTTGGTCACCTCAAGAAAGCTCTCGAGTTGTTGGCAAGACTCCCGGACAATCCTGAGACCTCTCGCAAAGAGCTGGATGTGCAGATCGCACTTGGCCCTGCCTTAATGGCTATTAAGGGCTATGCGGCCCCGGAAGTGGAGAAAGTTTATGGCCAGGCGCGGCGGTTGTGCCAGGAATTGGGTGAGACCCCGGAGACGTTTACCATTCTTCGTGGGCTGTGGGGATTTTACATTGTCCGTGGCGAATTGGAGACGGCCCACGAATTGGGAAACCGGTGCCTGACCTTGGCCGGTCGCATAAAAAAGCCACCCCTGGTCCTATGGGCACACTATGCGGTAGGCATGACCTTTTTCCACCTTGGAGAGCTTGCATCGGCTCTAGAGAACTTTGAGCAAGGCATTGGCCTCTACGATGTTCGCAAGCGCCATTCCCAGCGTGCCCTACAAGATCCCGGGGTGGCTTGCCTCTCCTACAAGGCTCTAACGCTATGGGTACTGGGCTATCCAGACCAAGCTCTTAAAGCAAGTCAGGAGGCAGTCACCTTGGCCGACGGCCTCTCTCACCCGTTCAGCATGGGCTATGCCCTGTGCATGGGGGCCCTGGTCCATCAGTTTTGTGGCAGGAATCAGGAAACCTACGAGCTTGCTGAGGCAGCCAGTACGCTCTGCACCGAACACCGAATTCCATTTTGGCTCGCGTGGGGACCGATCCTCAGCGGATGGGCGCTAACGGCAAGAGGGGAGAAAGAGGAAGGGATCAAACGGATCCGCGTGGGTCTGGCCGCGTACAGTGCTACGCAAGCGGAGATAGCACGACCGATGTTTCTGGCTCTGCTGGCCGATTCCTGCCGAAAAGGAAAACAAGTGGGAGATGGGCTTGCCACGGTGAACGAGGCCCTCGAGGGGGTTCACAGGACCGAGGACCGTTTCGGCGAGCCGGAACTGCACCGGCTCAAGGGAGAATTGCTGTCGGAAATGTTTTCCGATAATTACACTGAGGTGGAAGCTTGCTTCCGGCAAGCCCTAGAGGTTTCCCGTCGGCAGAACGCGAAGTCTTTCGAACTGCGCGCGGCGATGAGCTTGAGTCGCCTTTGGCACGAGCACGGAAAGACGGTAGAAGCTCAAGAGATGCTCGCGGGAGTATACGGCTGGTTCACAGAGGGATTTGATTCCCCGGACTTGAAAGAGGCCAGTCAGATTCTGCATCAACCGGCATGAAGAATGGATTGTGCCCTTAGCTCCGAATGGCGCATGCCGGGATCCGCGGTGGGGCTCTCTTTTTTCGATAACGAGGGACTCCTCTCCCCTTGAGAGCCGTTTCAATTCCTTGCTTACCATTTCATCACGGCGTTTGTAGTCAGACTCTCCGGTTCAGATGCCGAATCGGGATTTTTGATTCCGCCGGTCAAGAAAGAGCGAGGCCAAAAAAACGGAACGCCAGAAACCTGGGGGGATGATGGGCCCGGCGTTCCCTAGTGGAAAGAGTCTGTCACCTTAAAGGTGCAGAGCTATACTTTATCAGATTAGTAGGGTTTCTGACAAGGAACTTTTCACAGCACAGTGCCTCGAAGGCTATAAAAAACGAAACGCCGGTTCCACGGTCGAATGGAAAGCCCAGCGTCCCTTTCAGAGGCTGTATGCGTCTCGACGGCGAAGCCTCCCAGATTGCAAGCGAGCAGATGCATATTCGCGGTGACTCAAGCGATGATTGTTGCCACAAGCGAGATTTTCTCGGGACGCCCCTTTTCCCGGCCCCCGGCATCATCAGCCAAGCAAGGAGAGCTATCACCAGAAGTACGACTATAATCGCGATGACTCCTATAAGCACCTCTCGGGAGTAAGACCGCTTCTTCTCTTTCGTGTCCGGTCTTTTCGCCTTTGCTTTCGCCTTTGCCATTTTTCGGAGATTCTGTGCTTTCGTTCAGAGGATGAATAGTCTCAATATACCCTGCCTAAAGGTTTCAGATCAACCTGACGATGACCAATTTTTTCTGCCCATTTCCAAAAAATCGCTTACAATGCGAATGGCTGGGCCTAGAGGCATGCCTGGCCACCCGGCCGACCTGAATAAAAGAGGCTGCTCCAGTAAGGGGAGGCGGATATTTGCAGCACGATTGAAGCAAACAGAGATAGGGGAATGGACAAAAGACCTCGTGAACAAAACAGTCACTTCCCTAGCGGCGAAATACAGTCTCCCCACCGCTACAAGAAAGAAGAGCCGCACATGGGCCCTGACGATGGTGACAGTGTCCATGTGGTGGACGAGCACTCGTCCTGAGAGCGACATCCATACCTTCTCCGGAGACCAGGGCTGCCTCCTCCCTGGTAAGATCTTCGCGTGGAACTATTACGTCGGATCAATTTGTTTCTGGTCCCTCCACTATTTCAAGATCCTCTTCCGACACGATGAAGGACTGAAGTTCTACGTCATCTTTGGCGTAAAAACTCCACTGTCCTTCTTGTGGACCCCAGTAGATCGGGGATGAGGCTTGCCATCTCATAACTTTACCGACCTGCTCAAGGAGCTTGGGGTGACAGGCTTCCTCATTCTTGGGCATAAACTTTGCGTAGATAACATCAAACGCTTTCATTGGGTCCCACCTCCTGTTTTCCGAAGATGTCTTCAAGCTGTTCCGGTGAACTTACATTGTAGCGGAGATGCTCCCAAAAAGGAAACGCCGGTACCGGGGGGCGTGGAGAAGATGGAAAGAACGGTGTTTCGATAGGCCGTCTTTGCCACGGTAGCCGCCCGCTTGCCGGTATTTTTATTGCGAACACCCCCCACTAGCGTCCTTGAGAAGAAAAGAGTAAAAGGAAGTGGAAATGATGTAAGCCAGGGCACCACAATTCCGGAAATTATCAATGCAGCAAAACCAACACCACTACCTTGACGAATTTGAGTATGTGAAAAGGGCTTTCTTCCCGCGATGGGATCGGAAAAAGGAATGGTGCTTTCAACTGGTAGACGACCTCGACGGCGCTCTTGGCACATGCAATACTGATTCAAAGGCAATCCAATTGACGGCAGCTCCGAGAGAGGGCTTGAGAGAACTTCTTATCCATGAAATAACACATGCCGTTTCCGCGGGACACCACGGGAAAAAATGGCAGGTTCGCATGGAAATGGCGGCAAAGCGGGCCGTATCACTCCAAATGGAGAAGCTGGCTGCGCAACTCAGAAAAGACATCGAAGCTTACCAGGATCCGACAAAGAGCTATTACGTAACGGCTGCTTTAGTCTACACGCAAATTAGTGACGCGGTGACTCAATGTCCTGAAGCGACTTTTGAGCAGGTGATCGACTGGGTGCGCCTGCAAAACGGCATGTCAGAGCAGGCGTTTTTGAATCGGTTCAAACGTGCCCGCCGAGTCTACAATCGAGCCCAAAAGGATACGTAAGAATACAGGGGAGTTAGTGGAAGCCTTCACGAATGACCAGGGCTGAAGAGCCGCCATTTCACCAGTCCTTCGCTTTCCACGTCTCGCTTCCCCCTTTATCCAAATCCCCCCGCAGATATCCCGTGTGGCGTGTGATGAGACTTTTTCCAGAACCCCATTGTCCAATGCTGATTTAGCTTATGGCAGGTCCAGGCTTTTGCTTTAATGAGCCTCTCCTGCGCGAAGTCCGGAGTTCGGTCAATGCCCTCATTTGGTAACGGACAGGGCGGCTCCAGTTATGACCCCGGCACAGAAGAAGAGTTGGGCCATCTGCTCTTCTGGCTGGTGAGAAGCAGAGGCGGCACGGTGTTTGATAGATAGTTCATAACACTTAGCCATTACCCATCGTGATAACTCCCTTTTTGCTTCATCGCTTAATATCACTGCGGATGTCCGTTGGTCTAAACTCTCAGCCGTTTCGAGTAGGGCTCGTCTGAGGTCGGCTTCCTCGATTCTAAGTGCGATCATCTCATTTCCTTTCGGTGGTGTAGTTATAATCCCTTGGTTCATTGGGGCAATGAGTGAACATGGATTTGCTTGCTACGTCATGCGGCGGTCCACAGGCCAAGATGAAGCTGACTGTCCCGCCACTCGACAAACTGGGATGTAATTGATATTCGAGCATAGCGCAAGGCAAGGTGCTCGATCAAGGATAATTGCCATCGCTCCCCCGCATCCAAGTATATCCTGGAAGTCATCAGCCGGCGGAAACGCTGAAGCTGCATGAACATGCCATCTTCGGGCATGAGGTGGCCAAAGGAAGCCCATTGATGAGGCAGTCAGAGCAATTCTTGGTTTCAAGGGGCCATGAGTGCCTATCTGAACAGATCCTCCATGCCGTTCGGGGAACTGTGATTGAGACGGCCGTATTCGTAACGCCCTTACTGGCGTGAAGCGAGAAAACGAAACGCCCCGGTAAAAGACAAGGCAAGCCGGGCGTTTCTTTCAACAGAGACCTCTATCTGTACCGGATACAGGAAGAAATGACGCGGTATATCAGTTCAGAGAGGTTAGGAGAGCACGTATTTGAACCTCCTCTTGGTTCCTTACGCCATCCTCGGTCGATTGGCTCTGATCTAACCCCACTGGCGCGGGAAGGGCTTGCAGTCACGATTAGGATGAATCAGCGGGTAATTTGAATCGCTCTTCCAGGGGGCGAATCTTTCTTGACCGTTGCGGCCAAAGCAGCCTAGAATTGAGGCAGCAAGTCTTACCTATGCGGTGCGCGAACGCGACTTTACAGGAATTCCAATGCCCCGAGACAAGGTGTGAAAAGTATGTGACGGAGGGGGACGCCTGGGTGATCGCACTCTTTGTTGCCGTAATACTAGTGAGCATATTGGTTGAATTTCTATTCTGGACTTATGCGCACGGTTGGTTGCTAGAGCAACTCGTTCTTGTAACAGGAATTATGGGTCTTCTCGTGCTGACAAGCGCGCTTCTGTTTATACCGTTGAAGTTGTACGGATCGAACCATAGGGCATACGAGATTCTGTGGGGCACTGCCTTTGCTATAGCTGTGATTGCTGTAATGGCGACACTTTTCACGCTTGCTGAGATCCTTCTCCACTAAACGTTCACTGTGCCGGTGCTGAGAGATACATCGTGGGCGAGCGACACACGCCCTCCAATTTCCATTTTCATGACAAGGTAAGGGTTCCGATCGAACGCGCGACTGAATGCCGCGACACCTGGGAATTGTGCGGTGGCGGGGATGGAGTGAGCACGAATCAGTAATTACAGTTCTGACGCATCCAGCTCATGGCATCATTGTATGAGCTAAAACCTTTGCCTCGACCACCTGGGCAACTATAATGATCTTTATTCATGTCATCGGAGACATCCTGGGGCCCGTCGCATACCTTGGCCAGTATCGTGTTTATCCATCGTTGGTCCCAGCATACAATGTACCTCCCTCCTGCGGGGTCTGACCACGCTGAAGAATAAGCTGCTGCCATTACCAGCATCACAGTAATCATTAAAGCCTTTCTCATGGTCCAGTCCTTTTCAAAATGAGCTGCTGATCAGGTTCTCTCTACGCTTGTCCGGCTTCAACGTCGAATTCGAGGCCAACAAATGAATGGTCTATTTGCCCATGCAATAATCCCTGATGGCCGACTCAGGTACGGCTCCTTCACGCAGCACCCGGCAATCGCCATCCAGAGGTTCCACGACCGTGGAAGGTTTCCCCCCTGGGGTTGGCCCCAGATCCATGACCATATCGACAGCATCGAGGACCTCTCCGGCGATATTTGAGACATCGTCCGGGCTGGGATCACCCGAAAGATTGGCGCTGGTCGCGGTTAGCCACCCACCCACGCGAGCCGCGACGATGCTAGCGGGACATTCGGGAGGGATTCTGACCCCGATCTTACCCTCAGGCCCCATCAATAGTGTCGAAACCTGTTTGGACGGCACCAGAAGAATCGTGAGGCTGCCGGGCCAGAAACCATCGGTGAGCTTCCGCTCCAGAGGGGACATGCGGCAAACCAGCTCTTCACAGCGGCCATGTCGCTTGCGATAAGAGGTAGCGGCGTTCCCTCGTCTCTGCGCTTAATGCGAAAAACTCGTCGCACCGCTTCTTCGTGAAAAGGACTCGCTGCAAGGGCGTAAAATGTCTCTGTAGGAAGAATGACCAGCCCACCAGAGCGAATGATCACGCCGGCTCGGCGGTAGAGAGACTCTGTATCGAACATTTCTTTCGGAACCTGCTGTACTGAAGGTAGTGGCCGGCGTAAGCATTCGGTCACGGGTGGAGAGAGAACAAACCGTTTTCCCAGCTCCTTTCGAGCTCAGTTCAAAATCCCCCTCAATCCCCCTTTAGAAAAGGGGGAGAAAGCTGCCTACAGCCCCCTTTGTAATGGGTGCGGGAGAATTTGCCCTGTGTAACTGAATGGTTACATGCCGTTGGACACGCCGTGAATTCGAGAATTAATCCTGTCTCCAAAGAACCGAAATGTGGAGACTCATCGCTTCTTCACAGGAAGTTCGATGATGAACTTCGCTCCTCCCCCGGGATTGTCCTTGACCCTTATGAACCCATTGTGATCGGAGACAATGGTGCTCACGATGGTTAACCCCAGCCCTGTTCCTCCGGGCTTTCTCGAAAAATAGGGCTCAAAGAGACGGTCTCGGTCCTTCGGGTCGACGCCGCGACCGTTGTCGGCCACCTCGATGGAGACTATGGAGAGTTCTCCATCATAGGCCGTACGGACCGAAACTTCTCCGTTGGGACACGCAGCCGCGGCTGCATTGTCAAGCAAGTTCACCATAGCCCTCTTAATCTGTTCTCTGTCAAGGTCGAAAACCGGGACCGAAGTGTCAGGGCTGAACGAGAACTTTGTTCCATCGTTGCCCGGCCGGTACAGGTTAACCGCTTCCTGAATCAGAGAGTTCAAATCATTGGGCACCGGATTTGCGGACGGCATGCGCGCGAACTTCGAGAATTCGTTCACCATGATCTTCAGTTGTTCCACTTGATCGATGATGGTGCGGGTACACTGTTCCAATGTCGCCGTGTCGTCTCCAAGTACGCCCATATACTTGCGTCTGATCCGTTGGGCATTAAGCTGAATCGGTGTCAGTGGATTCTTGATCTCGTGAGCGATCCTCCGGGCTACTTCCCTCCAGGCTGCCATGCGTTGGGCTTTTACCAGATAACTCATGTCTTCTAAAACAAGCACTACGCCAAGGTCTCGGCCATCTTCATCCCTCAAACTGTTGGCAAAACATATCAACGATATTGCCTTTTCCGGGAAGGATATGGTGACTTCGCGCTCTATGGCCCCAGTGTCGGAAGGACCGAGGTGTTCCAGGATCTCTCCCACGGCCGCTCCTGAAACCGGCGGCAGCACCTCCAGGAGTGGTCGGCCTAACGGTTCCCTTTCGATGATACCAAGAAGCCGTACAGCCGAATTGTTTATGGTGGTGACTTTTCCTTCCGCATCGACAGACAACACTCCCGCGGCAACGTTTTTTAGGACGGTCTCCATGTACTTGCGGCGACTCTCAAGATCTGTGTTGACCCGCATGAGTTCTGCACGGCCTTTGCGCAAATCCGCAGTCATTTTGTTGAATGAACGGACCAGCACGCCCAGCTCGTCATCTGCCGTGGGTTCGATGTAGACATCGAGGTCTCCGGCTGCAATCTTCTCGGTCCCTTCGGCCAGGCCGAGGATTGGATCGGTAATGTCTCGCGCCATGGTCATACCGAACCAGAAGCCGATGAAGATGACCAACAGCGCCACCATGAGGAGGATGAGCACATAGATGGTCTTGACCGGACCCTTCATCCTTTTGGCTTCCTGGTAATCCCCAAACGCATTCGATATTGAGAACAGCCGGCCTGCCAGTGACGTCGGTATGAAATAATCGACCACCAATGCGGCCTCAACTGCCCCGGTGCGTTCATCCCTGAGGGGCGCGATTCCGCTGATGAGGTCGCCGCCGCCATCCAGAGGGATGATTTTTGACGTCTTCTCTCCTTGAAAGGCAATCTTGAGAAAACTGGCAACAGGGGCTGGAATCGATATGTCCTTCAGGGCCGGATCCTTTCTGACGATAGGTTGGGACCCGTCGCGGAAGTGAATCTGTACCGAGCTGAGGCCCTCCATGGCACGCCAGTTTTCAATGGATGTGTCGAGGCCGTCACGTTGGGAAGAATCAGAAAGGGAATGGGTCGACACGAGCGCAGCTAGCCTGCCGGCTGCATTGAGCGCCTTTTCCGAAGCATTCTGATAGTAGGCCTGAGCTACAACGAGTGAAGACTGAAGAGACTCCTCGACCTGCGTCTTAAACCAGCTTTCAATGGTGGTGTGGAGAACGCCGGCACTCGTGATGAAGAGAACCACGGTCGGAACCAGGGTTAACGCCACAAACGCGAGCGTCAGCCGGGTCTTGAGACGCGAACCAAGGACCCGTCTGCGCCGTTCGAAGACAAGCTTGAAGAGATTGCGGATCAGGAAAAAGATCACCAAGATAAGGAGCAGGGTCACCACAAACAGCAGGGCGAAAAGCAAGAGATGGCCTGCAAAGGGTATTTCTTCTGCGGATCGTGCAATTTCCGATTCGACGAAAAAGATCAAGCCTACCAATATTGCTGCTACCAGAGCAACATAGAGTTCGCGCCGCCTCTTCTTCTTTTCCTGTTCCGGAGTGGGTGATTTCACTCGCCTTGTCCTGCTATCTCAGCCAGTTCATCGTCGTCGAACCCGAAATGGTGCCCCACTTCATGTATGAATACGTCACGAATCGTGTCAACAACGTTTTCGGCCGGTCCGGCCGCACGAAGGATAGGGCGGCGGTAGAGATATATCCTTTCGGGAAGAATGCTTACGGAAAAGACGCTCCTCTCCGTAATCGGAACTCCGACATACAGGCCAAGCAAATTCCAGCGTGACGTTGCGCCGACAGCCTCGATTGTTTCGCGGTCCGGAAATTCTTCCACTATTATTTCGACATTGTCCATCTTGTCGCGGAATTCGTCCGGCAAGTCTTCCAATGCCTTGGCCACATTCTTGCGAAAAAGCTCAGGATTCACAGTTGTTGGGTCACGCTCGTCAAGCCACATACGGGAAGTCGGCTTTTTGGTTGTGTGAAGAGTCAGCGGTGTTCACCGGTGCGTTTCAGCCCGTGGCCCAAAGAGCGCCCCTTGACACCGCGTAGGGCTTGTGCGCATAAAATGTACCAGAAAATGGGAGCAATGGGAAGGTGCGGGGCACACCGTCGGGAAAACAAATAGTAATTGTCGGTCTTGGTAATCCGGGGAAGAATTATTCACGGCAACGCCACAACCTTGGCTTCAGAGTCGTTGACGAACTCGCTCAGGAGGCTGCGTGCTCCTGGAAGGACAACCGGCAGAAGGCACTTGTCTGCGAAGCCGGGATCGACACCACGAGGGTGTTTCTCGTAAAGCCCCAAACGTTTATGAATCTCAGCGGCCATGCAGTCGAGCCGATTTTGCGGCGGCTTAACGCGGATCCGGGAAGAATGATCGTCGTCCATGACGACCTGGACCTGGCGCCCGGTAAGGTGCGGATCAAGATAGGCGGCGGCGATGGCGGCCACAAAGGAGTTCGTTCAATTGCAGATTCATTGAGGTTCAGGGACTTCATACGAGTGAGGCTGGGGGTAGGGAGGCCGCCGGAGGGAACCTCGGCCGAGGAATTTGTGCTCAACTCATTCCGTGAAGAGGAAGAAGACCTATCAAGAGATCTCGTTCTGACCGGATGCCGGGCGGTACGCCTGGTTGTGATGCACGGGGTTGAACAAGCTCAAAATATGTTGTATGCTCAAAAGATAGTACAGCCTGCAAGGGCATCGGTATCCTGAAATGGGATTTTCCCTTGCGAATTGGTAGAGGTTATAATAAAGTTACGTGTCTTTTTCTACAGCTAATCTTTGTCAGGGGGTATGTAGATGAACGAAACACTGGTGAGTGAGGATAATGCTCCATTCCGACGAATCCTTCGCCCGGTGATAAGAGCCCTGAGAACAGCCTATATTCAGGGAACCACTGTCGTGAAGCTGATGCCGTCGGAGAGAGCCATCCAACTCTACTACAAGTATCGCCGTAAGAGTTACGATTTTCAATGGTCCATGGATCCGGGTTACCGGAAGGGCCTCAAACGGTTAATCGAATTAGCCCTCGAGGAAAATGACCGAGTTCTGGACGTCGGTTGCGGGACCGGGTCTGCTACAATATTGGCAGCGGCTATGGCGAAAGAGGTGGTGGGAATAGATCTGTCCCCGGACATGATTGAGTTGGCAGAAGAGAAGGTTCAAAAAGAAGGCCTGGAAAACACTTCCTTGATGGCGACTTCGGTCGAAGACTACTCTCCGGACAGCCCCTTCGACAAGGTCATAAGTTCCTTCATGATCCCGCACGTAAAGCCCGGCCTGCGACCGGCAATCTATTCATGCATGTACAATTTTCTCAAACCCGGTGGCGTCGTAGGATTATTCGGCTCCCGAGGCGAAGTATGCGACGTGTACGAAACACGCGAGGAAATTGAAGAGAATTTGACCCGATCCGGATTTGAAGACATTGTGCTTTACGATGTGCATGACATTTACCGGATAGGCCTGGCTCGTAGGCCGCTGGCCTAGCCGACACGCTGAATATCGGGACTCTGCTCCCGTAAGAACTAAGAACCCCCTGGATGCGGAATCAGCCAGGGGGTTCTCAGTTCTACCTTTTCTTAATGCTGAAGTTACAGCCGCTTTGATCTGATCCTACCATCAAAAATCAGGGGTGAGCACAATTCGCTTCGTCAAGCCCCCGCTGTGAGCCTCCACGAAGGCCTGCTGGATGCTCGACATGGGCCGTGTTTCCAGCAGCGGGTCGATCTGGATCTTGCCGCTCTGAACCATCTCAAGGACCTTGGGGTAGTACTTGGGCAGACATCCCCATGTGCCAATGATTTCCGGCGTCAAAGGCCATAAGGCGTGAGATGCTGTAAGTGTTCTTCCCCATGCCAAAGCCCACTACTATAAGCTTCCCTACGAATCCCAAGAGCCCTAGCGCTATGTCCTGAGCGGCCCCGACCCCGGTGCATTCGAAAATCTTCCAGCCCACGTTGTGCCTTACACCGGCCTGCTTGGCCACCCCTTTGAATTCTTCTTGGATTGCTTTGAAATCTTTGTCTTTGGTATTGATCACGTAATCCACGCCCATAGAGAGGGCTCTCTGAAGCTTCTCTTCATGGCGGGCCATACCCACTATGGGCTTCGCGCCTAGCGCCTTTGCCACCTGGGCCATGTAGACCCCCACTCCGCCCGTCACTCCTGTTATGATTACCGGGTCGCCAGCCTTAAGCCCTGCCCTCATCGCGGCCTGGTAGGGCGTTGTCGCAGCGTCCGCTATGACGGCATAATTCTCCAGGGGTCTGCCTTTGAGGTCCTCGATCACGCAAAGGTCCCCCGCAGGTACCGGAATGTGGCTGGAAAAGCCTCCATAAATCCCTAATGAATTCCCAGGCATTTTCTGAGCCAGGCAGCGGTTGTTCCTATCCTGGGCGCAAATATCGCAGTTGTTGCACGGCATGACCGCGGGCACAATGACGTTCTTCCCAACCCATGATTCGGCCCCTGGTCCCGCCGCAACGACCGTGCCTGCGATTTCGTGGCCGAGCGTAAGAGGTGGCTTGGTCACCGTCGGAACCCCGTCGTAAAAGTAGGACATGTCGGTGTGACATACTCCGCAACCCGCTATTTTGACTAGTACTTCGTTCTGCCCGAGTTCCGGAACAGGTATTTCAGTTTTTTGCAACTCCCCCGGGGCAGTGACTTTTCGGGCTTCCTTATCGTAAGTCGGGCCCTTCACCATTTGCCATGTTTGAATTTTGTCTGGAACACTCACCGCAGCACCTCCTGTTGATGGCTGGGAACGCATTGGTCCATTTTGAAGAACGTGAGCATCAAGGGATTGCCCGAGAAAGAGTCCGGTTTAAGGTACCGGAACACATCGACTCAAAATATTGTGCCGAGTACCCTTCTGTCAAGGGAAATTTCGGATCGGCCTATGAGCCTCTGAATCGAGACCAGTCATTTGATATCAAACGTAAATCATGCCAGATGGTCACTGCGACTCTTAACGCCAATGTTCACTATTCAGAACCAGGGACCGACGCGAACATGCCTCACCTCAGGCCTCCGGGCTCAGTATGCATTCAAATAATCTTGAAAAAGGCCCATCAAAACGTGCGTGCGCGGGCCGGGTCTGCCGTTTCCGATCAGTTTATCGTCTATTCGGACTACCGGGAGAACATTACGAGTAGTGGAAGCGAGGAATGCCTCTGAAAACGAGGGAAGCTCGTCCAGTGTGACGGGGACCTCACGGATTCTAATTTCGGGTCTTTCCGCAATAATTTCAAAAACAACCCGCCGCGTGATGCTGTCCAAGATCCTGCCGTCCAAAGGCGGGGTGAGAATGTCACCCTCGGCATCAACAAAAAAAATAGTAAAGGTTGAACCTTCCAGAATAGTCTGCTGGTCGGGCGGGAAAACAAACAGGACTTCGTACGCATCTTGAGACGGCACTACGGTTTGATGTGCCAAAATGGCCCCCACATAGTTCAACAGCTTTACGTCCGGATACATCCTTTGATACGGGAAGGTCGCCAAGCCGACCCCTGCTTCATAGCATTCCGGCGAGGGTGGTACGAGTTCCTGTACTGCTATGTAAAGATGCGCACCGGTGCCGGATTGCTTCATCGTGCTTCCGGCGAGGCCTCCGCTAAAAATGACATCTACAAGGAGGTCGTCTTTGACACCGACATTCCGGTTCTCTTCAAGAAGCGCGGCCAAGAGCTGTCGGAGCTCTTCTCGGCGGAGAGGCGGCTTCATGTAAATCCCTGCGGCCGAATGATAGAGGCGCTCCAGATGGTCCTCCAACCTGAAGATCTTGCCTCTAATTGTCCGACACGCAGTGAAAATGCGGTATCCTCGGATCGTCCCGCTGATGTCGTCGAGGAACGGAAAAGCCAGTTCCGAGGTCTTCACAAACCGGTCTCTTTGGTACGAGATAATCTTGGTGTCCTCCCATCTGCATAGAGATTGTGCAGGCCCGTGGCCTGTCGGAGGTTCTTGTGCCAGGAGTCCGCGGGGTGTCGGCGCCGCTCTCAACGGCGCTTGCCGCAATTCACTGTTTGCGGTTCAGCACTGGGAATAGGTTTCTTCTAATCAGTTCCGTAGTCAGGACACCACCGAGAAGGCCTCCGATGAGGTCCGCAATCACATCGCCGATTTCAGCGCATCGCCCCTCTACGAAATATTGGTGAAATTCGTCCGAGATTCCATAAACAAAACAAAAAGCGGCTGTTAAGCCCCAGATCAGAATCGTCTCTAACTTGTGATTACGCTTGATATATAGGGCCACAAGAAAGCCCAGCCCCCCGTACAAGATCACGTGCCCGACCTTGTCGGGGACACTTGTAAAGGTCGCAGGCACAGTGCTCAGACTCGATAGATAGAAGATCCCGCCGCAATATGCAGTCACCGGGATGCCGAGCCTCACCTTGTCTCGGACGGGCATTGCCGTTAGGCCGCTTTCCCGCAACACTTCTTGTACTTCTTCCCTGAGCCGCACGGACACGGATCATTGCGTCCAATTTTCTCGGTCTGGCGCCGGACTGTCTTCGGCCTTGAATCGCCTCCCCCCGAGTCGCCGTGGGACAGAAGCATATCCTGTTCACGGGATGGCGCGAGTTCCTCGAGGTCATTCGCCGCGGCAATTCTGACGAGGAAAAGATTTCGTACGGTCTCTCCCTTGATACGATTGCTCATATCAAGGAAAATTTCGTAACCCTCTCTCTGGTATTCTTTCAGCGGATCTCTCTGCCCGTAGCCGCGGAGTCCGATGCCTTCCTTCAAGTGGTCCATGCTGAGCAAATGGTCTTTCCACTGATTGTCCACCGCCTGGAGCATAACGTACTTCTCAAGTTCCCTCATTACTTCGGGCGTGAGCTCCTTCTCTTTTCTTTCATACGCGGCAAGGACTTCCTTGAGAATATGCTCCGTGATTCCTTCGCTGGTCTGTTCCTCAGGGGGCAGTGATTCGAAATGGAACCGGACGCCGAACTGTCCCCATAGAGCCTCCACAAGTGCAGGAATGTCCCAGTCGTCGTAATGTGGGTGTTCATCGGTAAAGCGCTCCACCATCTCCTCGACCAGGTCCTCGATCATATCCTGGATCGTCCCTTTCAGGTCTTCGCCACCCAGAATAAAGCGACGCTGGGAGTAAACGACTTCGCGCTGTTTGTTCATGACATCGTCGAATTCGAGCAGATGCTTGCGGATATCGAAGTTGTGGGCTTCGACTTTCTTCTGCGCGTTTTCTATGGCTCGAGTGGTGTACTTGTGCTCGATAGGCTCTCCATCTTCCATGCCCACCCGCTCCATAATCATCTTGACCCTTTCTCCGCCGAAGATTCGCATGAGGTCGTCTTCCAGGCTGAGATAAAAGCGGCTCGATCCAGGGTCGCCTTGACGGCCCGAACGACCACGCAACTGGTTGTCGATCCGTCGGGACTCGTGGCGCTCGGTCCCCAGTATGTGAAGACCGCCGGCCTCGAGGACTTTTCCTCTTTCCACCTCGGATTGCTGCTTGAGTTCTTGCAGCAGTTGAGCGTATTCTTCCGAGCCCTCACCTTTCTTGGATTTGGACCGAGCCAGAAATACCGGGTTGCCGCCGAGTACGATATCGGTTCCTCGTCCGGCCATGTTCGTGGAGATAGTCACGGCCTTGTATCGGCCGGCTTGTGCTACGATTTCGGCCTCGAGCGCATGGTTCTTTGCATTGAGCACACTGTGGGGGATGCCGAGTTTCTTGAGCCTTCGCGCGAGGTACTCGGATTTTTCGATGGAAATTGTGCCGACGAGCACAGGTTGGCCCCTACTATAAAGCTCCTTTATTTCCTCCACCGAGGCATCGAATTTTTCCTGTTCGGTCTTGTAAATCAGATCAGAGTTATCCGTACGAATCATCGGCACGTTGGTAGGGATGACTACCACTTCAAGGTTGTAAATCTTCTTGAACTCAGCCGCCTCTGTATCGGCGGTTCCTGTCATGCCGGCCAGCTTGTCGTACATACGGAAGTAATTCTGGAATGTAATGGTCGCAAGGGTCTGGTTCTCGTTCTCGATCTTGACCCCTTCTTTCGCCTCAAGGGCCTGATGGAGCCCGTCGGAGTACCGACGACCCGGCATAAGCCTGCCCGTGAATTCATCGACGATAATTACTTGCCCGTCCTTGACTATGTAATCCACGTCGTTCTTGAACAGCGTGTGAGCTTTGAGGGCCTGGGTAACATGATGAAGAGTTTCCATTTGAGCAGGGTCATAGAGATTCGATACGTTCAGTGACTTTTCTACCCGAGAGACCCCTTCTTCCGTAAGGACTACAGAGCGCGCTTTTTCGTCGATGGTGTAGTGCGTTTCCTTGTGCAGACCGGGTATGATCCTGTTGATTTTGAAGTACCGGTCGGTATTCTCATGTGTTGGTCCTGAAATGATCAGCGGAGTCCTGGCTTCGTCGATGAGTATGCTGTCTACCTCGTCTACGATCGAGTAGTGAAGCTCTCTCTGAACATAATCCTGGAGACCGAACTTCATGTTATCCCTGAGGTAATCAAAGCCGAACTCGTTGTTGGTCCCATAGGTCACATCGCAATTGTAAGCATCACGCCGTTCGTCGTCGTCGAGATCGTGAACGATCACCCCTACGGAAAGGCCCAGGAATTTGTAAATTGCGCCCATCCATTCGGAGTCTCGACGGGCAAGATAGTCGTTCACCGTGACCACGTGCACGCCTTTGCCGGTCAGTGCATTAAGGTATACTGGCAGCGCAGCGGCAAGGGTTTTTCCCTCACCTGTTTTCATCTCGGCGATCTTGCCCTGGTGCAGCACGATTCCGCCAATTAGCTGCACGTCAAAAGGCCTCATCCCGAGCGCCCTCACAGAGGCCTCTCGGGCCAGAGCGAAAGCTTCGGGCAGGAGGTCGTCCACGGTTTCCCCGTTTGCGAGGCGATCCTTGAACTCCTCTGTCTTTGACTTGATGGCTTCGTCAGTAAGCGTCTTAAAATTAGGTTCGAGTTCATTAACAGCCTGAACGAGCGGCTCGAGCTTTTTCAGGTCTCGTTCGTTCTTACTGCCAAACAGCTTCCTTGCAATTACTCCAAGCATGTCGGTCCTCTCAGATTTGGCGGAGCAGCATCGTCGACACTAAAACGAGGTTCCATTTCACTGTGAAAAATCACTGATGCGATGAGATGAGGAATGCTCTCCGTCTCTTTCAACAGACAAAGCTCGTTCGATAAGGTTCGCCATATAGCCTAAACTTGTTTGCGAAAGGTACAGCGCAATATGTACGGACAACCACCCTCTCCGAGTTGGTGAGGGGTTCACGCGCCTGTTCCACAAACGCACAGATCTCTACCACAGGGCGCGTAGGGTGTCAACGAGAGGGTAAGGCTGATGCGTCTGCTATTTCTTGATATTTAACATCCAATCTATGGTTTATCCTTGCGTTTAGTTTAGGATTTGATATCATGCCTCCTCATTAACCAGACCCGGAGGTTTCACTATGGGCCCCCACCGTAGCTACATATTGTTAATCATAACGGCTATCGCCATAATGCTGGCTGGCTGTGTCGACGATACCGCAGAGTTGAAGCAAAAGATTGCCGAACTTGAAAAGAAGGTCCAGCAACAGGACAAGGACCTCCGCGAGTTCACCGGAAAGTTGGCCCTACCAAAGGACTTCAGCGCAGACATCCAGCGCATCGAGGATCAACAGGACAGAATCTCCCAAGTTCTAAAGACGAAGGTGGATCCGGTCAACACAAAACTGGAGGAATTCCGCGACTGGGCCCAGGAAGCCCAAAAGGACCGGGATCTGGTGGCCAAGAGACTCAAGGCCTTGGAGCAGTCCGTCGCGGAAGCGCAAAAAAGAGTCGAAGCTGAGGGCCGTGAAGTAGCTCGGATGAGCAAGGAAGTGGCAGCGGGCAAGAAGCACGTAGCTGGCTTTTCCAAAGGCTTGGAAGATCTGACCAAAAACATAGGTGATGTTCGCAAAGAGGTCCTTGACAACAATACACAGCTACTCACCGCAGTCAAGAAGACCCTGCCTAAGGTCAAAGAGGCCGCTGTAGCGGAGCTAAAAGACCAGCTCGCTCCGCTTGAAAAGGCATTGACCAACCTAAAAACCGGACTGGAAGGTGATCGTAAGGCCATAGCGGCCATGAAGTCGCAAGCGCCGGCCGAGAGCGGCAAGGACGTTCACGGGCTTTCGGCTCGGATTAAGGAACTTGAAGATGTAGTGACTTCCCAAAAGAGCTTCATGCTCGAAATGGGATCGAAAGTCCACGAACTGGAACTGCAATTGAGGCGAAGCTTGGGAGCCGCGGATGTCCCGCCGGGGTTATCCAGAAGGTGAAGGTCGACCGACCTTGGCCTACAGCTCTCTGATCGCTTCCTCGAACCCTTTGAGTGAACCTTCAATTGTCGCATCTGAGACGCAGTATGCGATCCGGAAATAGCCTGGGCCTCCAAAACCTGTGCCGGGAACCGTTAATACGAGTTTCTTTTGGAGGCGGGCCACAAATTCGACGTCATCGGCCAAGGGGGATTTGGGAAAGAGATAGAACGCTCCCTCCGGCTTGACACATTGATAGCCGAAACTGGTCAAAGCTTCGAATAGTCTGTCCCGCCGGCGCTTGTAAACCGATACGTCCACGATATCCCGCAGCACGCCTCTTACCGCCCGTTGAATCAGGGCGGGCGCATTGACAAAACCCAGAATCCGGTTGGAAAGCACCAGACCATCGATTGTGGCAGGCTTGTCAGACACACCGGGGTTGACGGCTATGTATCCCAACCGCTCTCCTGGTAAGGAAAGATCTTTGGAAAAGGAAGTGGCCACCATGCTGTTGGCATAAGCCTTGAAGATGCTGGGAACCACGACCCCATCGTACGTGATCCCTCTGTAGGGTTCATCAGATATCAAAAGGATATCGCGCCCTATTTCAGAACTCCTCTTTTCGAGCAACTTGCCCAGGGCAATAATGTCGCGTTCCGAATAGACCTTCCCCGTTGGATTGTTCGGCGAGTTGATCAACACCGCGGCCGTCTTCGGTGTGATGGCGCTTTCTATCGCGGAGAGGTCAAGGGAAAAATCCTCTAGAGTGGGGACGAGGTACTGCTCGACCGCCGTGGTTGTCCGCGTAAAAGGTATATTCCACGAAGAAGGGTTTGGGGACGATTACCTCATCTCCAGGATTCAAGATCGTCTTGAAGATCACGTTCAAGGCGCCGCCGGCCCCTACGGTCATCACCACGTGGTTCTCGTCAATAGCGATGCCTTCGTCTTCCCTAATCTTCTGAGCGACAGCAGCTCTGGTGGCAGGCAATCCTGCATTGGGCATGTACCCGTGCACACCGCTGGTGTCGTCCTTAGCAGCTTCCACAATTGCGTTCTTCACCGTATTGGCAGGGTCGAGGTTGGGGTTTCCGAGGCTAAAATCAAAGACATTCTGCGGTCCGTGCTCCTTTTTCAGACGTGCACCTTCCTCGAACATCTTCCTGATCCAGGACGACTTTTTCCCAAATTCAACTATCTTTTCTGATACCGGCATGTTGAAGCTCCTCCCCACGGCATTGGGTACAAACGAAAGCCCGGCTTTCAAATCTGCATCCAGGTGAATTGCCGGGCTCTCGACCTTGCATCAGCCCTGTTTTTTCAGGGTTCTTTATCGTAACACAATGATAATCGGAATGTCAACGTAATATCTGCTTTTTCCAAATGTTTTGCCCTATTCTTGATCGATGCGAAGACTCTGTGTTAACATAAAGTGGTTAACCTGAAAAGTTGAGACTATCACAAGGGCTCGATTTGCTCGAATTTACAGAGAGTAAGTCTCCGCCTCTGGAAAGATGTACGGCACGAAATTTCAATGCTTCGGACCATTACCAAGGTTGCTGCATTTCTGATAATTACCTGTTCGAGCCTCGTCTTTCTCCCCGCTGATGGCACCGCTTCAGAGGATGTCGAGAAAGGCCTGATTGCAGCCCGATCAGGACAATTAGATCGTGCGGTGCGTTTGTGGTCAAAAGCGATCCGGAAGAATCCCAAATCTTATTCGGCCTACATTAACCGGGGTAGTGCGTACATCCGCAGCGGGTATGTGCTTAGAGGCATTCTGGACTGGCACAAAGCCCGAGAGTTTTCACCAGCTTTTGCCTACGCCTCCTATGGAGGCCCTTTTATTGGAGAAGCCTCTGGTGACCCTGCCATGTTGAACTACGCCATGTCAACAGAACTGGACCCCGACTATGTGCCGTCCGTGATCATGACGGGTATCACGTACCTGGACGTGGGTCGAACTGACAAGGCACTGGAACTATACCGCAATTCTATTGACCTCACTAAGAATCCTCTTTTCAAGAGTTTCCTCGACTACTGGATTGCCTCCATTGAATCCACATCAAGAGACTAAGCCCGCCCCAGGGCGTCTTGCTTTTCTATTGACATGCAAATAATTGGGCGTTAACCTACGATTTTACCTAGGCCAACAAGGGAGAACAGCAGTGAAAGGCCGCATAGAAATCGATGAGGAGCGGTGCAAAGGTTGCGGACTGTGCGTATCCGTTTGCCCGAAAAAGCAGATTGAAATTTCCGACAGACTAAACACCAAAGGGTATTATCCAGCCTGCTTCCAGGCAGCTATGGTGCCCGATCCCAATAAAACCGAATGCACAGGATGCGCCCTTTGCGCGGTCTGCTGTCCGGATGTAGCCATAGAAGTCTATCGTGAGACCAAGGACGAATCGAAAGACAAAGACCAAGAGAAGGAAGAATAACATGGCCGGCAAAGTCCTCATGCGGGGAACTCACGTGTTGGGAGAAGCAGCCGTTCGTGCCGGCTGTCGGGCATATTTCGGTTATCCCATCACCCCTCAAAATGAACTCCCGGAATATATGGCCGCGGCTTTTGCGAAGATGGATGATGCTGTGTTCATTCAGGCAGAAAGCGAGTTGGCTTCCATCAATATGGTGATGGGCGCAAGCATTACCGGAGCAAGGGTCATGACCTCCTCATCCAGTCCGGGTATAAGCCTGAAGCAGGAGGGGATTTCGTACATTGCTGCTATGGAGCTTCCGGCAGTGATAGTGAACATGATGAGAGGCGGTCCCGGTCTCGGCAACATCGCACCCGCGCAAGGAGACTACTTCCAGGCCACCAAGGGAGGCGGCCACGGCGATTACCGTCTAATAGTCTTTGCTCCCGCGTATGGTCAGGAAATCGCGGACATGACCCGGCAAGCTTTTGATTTGGCAGACCATTATCGCACACCGGTAATGATCCTGGGCGATGGCATGATGGGCCAGATGATGGAGCCGGTAGAATTTCCAGAGCCTCTGGCTGTTGAATCATTACCCCGTAAGGATTGGATTCTCGATGGAGCCAAAGGAAGGCCCAGCCGGATCATACGATCTCTCTGGCTGGACACGGCCTTGGAGGAAGAGCTTAATTGGCGGCTGGCCAGAAAATTCGAGATGATAAGCAGGGAGCTTGCAGATCAGGAGATGTACCTGGTTGATGATGCTGAGTTAATTGTTGTTGCCTACGGCACTGCCGCTCGTATTGCAAAGGGAGGGGTTCACAGGTTGAGAGAAGCCGGGCTTAAAGTAGGGCTTTTCAGGCCGAAAACTCTCTGGCCGTTCCCCTCGGCTCGTCTGGCTGCACTCAGCCGACAAGTCGATCAGATAGTGGTGTTCGAGATGAGCACCGGCCAGATGGTCGAAGACGTGAGACTGGCAGTGGAAGGCCGGTGTGAGGTCTCCTTCTACGGTCGGCCTGGAGGCGTGGTAGCCACTCCGGAGGAAATAGCGCGGGTGTTATCGAGCGCTTATCATAGAAAGGCATCTCTCGAGGGAGGCGGGTCTCGTTCAAGGCAGGCCCAAGGGTACACGAAACTCGGGTCGGCTTGATGTGAGGCGCCGAGGCAAAGCCGGAGAGGGAGTGATTTAAGTGAAGAAAATATTTTCCAGACCTGAGTCGCTGAAAGACACCCCGTTTCATTACTGTCCGGGATGCGGCCACAGCATCATACACCGGCTGGTTGCCGAGGTAATAGATGAGCTGGGGATCAGGGAGCGGACCATTGGCGTGCCTCCCGCGGGATGCGCTGTGTTGGCCTACAATTACTTCGACGTGGACATGGCTGAGGCTCCCCACGGAAGGGCCGCCGCAGTGGCGACGGGGATCAAGAGGATGCTTCCCGACCGCATAGTCTTCACCTATCAGGGTGATGGAGATATCGCGGCCATAGGAACGGCTGAGACGATTCACGCCGCTAGCAGAGGCGAGCGAGTCACCTCCATCTTCGTCAACAATGCGATTTATGGCATGACCGGCGGTCAGATGGCCCCCACTACAGTGCCGGGACAGGTTACCACGACAACGCCCGGCGGGCGGGCACCGTTGAGAGACGGAAACCCCATCGATCTCAGCGAGATGCTTGGAGTGGCCGCGGGAAGTGTTTATATCGAGAGAACCTCCGTGACCAGCCCTAAGAACATTCTCAAAACCAAGAAAGCGATAAAGAAAGCTTTCATGGTTCAGATCGAAGATAGAGGGTTTTCTCTGGTGGAGATCCTTTCACCGTGTCCCACCAACTGGAAGATGACGCCCGTGGCTGCAGCCCGCTGGGTAGATGAATCCATGACCAAGATATTCCCGCTGAAGGTGATAAAGGATGTCGCTTAAGATAGTGTTTTCGGGCTTCGGTGGCCAGGGAGTCCTCATGATGGGGTATGTCCTGGCCGTGGCGGGAATGAATGAGGACAAACACGTCACGTTCATGCCCGCTTATGGCGCTGAAGTACGCGGCGGAACCGCCAACTGTACTGTTGTCGTTTCGGACGAGGAAATCGCTTCTCCCATTGCATCCTCACCCGAGTACGTAGTGGCCATGAACCACCCCTCCATGATCAAATATCAGAACATGGTCAAGGCAGGGGGGACAATGTTTCTCAACAGTGACTTGATATCCGGCGCACCGCCAAGGGAAGATATCAAGGTTGTACAGGTACCGGCGAACACTCTGGCTCATGAAATGGGCAACGACCGCGCGCTGAATATGATCATGCTCGGGGCTGTAACCGCGACTGTCGGGATTGTTTCCGAAAAAGCTCTTGCTCAGGCTATTGAGACAGTGCTGGAGGGCAAGAAAAGATCGCTGGTCGAGGTCAATCAGAAGGCCCTGGAAAAGGGATCGCAGTATATCTCATCCTCACGCTGAAAGCTCGCATACTCAAGTAATTGGAAGCTGCAAGAGCGGCCTTGGCTCTCGTGCAATCTGGAGGTCCTTTATGAAAACCGTGAAAGAAATCGAGATCAAGCTTCAAAATAAACCCGGCGCCCTCTCGGAGATCAATGAACTTCTTGGAGCCAACGGCATCAACATTCTGGCTCTAACCATAAGGACCACAGGAGGAGCAGGAACGCTTGATTTCGTTGCCACCGATCCGACTAGAGTGGTCAACATACTTGAGAGCGGGGCTATGAGCCCAAACTCAAAGAGGTCCTGGCTGCCGAGGCTCCACACCATCCCGGAGCGCTTCATGCTCTGTTGAAGCCTCTCAAACTCGCGGGTGTGAACATTGAATATATCTATTCATGCATCGGCTCCCACGGCGTGGGTGACAGGACTATAATACTGCTGGGCGTTGATAACCTTTCTGCTGCCCATGACGCACTGACCCGCGAATGGATTCAGCTCTACGGGGAAGAACTATACAATTTCTGAAGATCGCACTGGAAGGTGATTGTGGAATCTGCGGCTAGAAATCTTGACTGAAACGGTCAAATCCGGTGCTTAAATAGAAACATGATTTTGAATGAAAGGAATTCCCCGCCAGGATCACCAAGGATAGTGGCGAATTGCTTTTCAATTATCGGACACCCGCCGAATGCGCTTGCCAGCCCTACTTGGGGGAATCTGTAGCATTCTATAGAGAAATGAGATCTGCTTCTCGAAGGCGTCGGCTATCACCGGCCTATGGACGGGGTATTCGGTTCGAGGGTCAAAATAGACGGTGAACATATGTTTTTGATTCGGATAAAGGTGCATTTCATAGTACCGGCCGTACTTGTGCAATTCTGAGGCCAGCTTCTTGGCATACTTGACGTCGTACACGTCATCGTCCAATCCGTGGAAGATCAAGACCGGCGGCAAAATTGACGGGTCATAAGGCGTTACCCACGGCTGCCCGCCATAGTTCCACACGATGGCTTTCACCCTCGGGTCCCTACAGGCATAGGTTAAGGCCGCATTTGCCGGCTGGGAAAAACCTGACAAAGCGATTCTGTTAGGGTCCACCAGAGGCCAGTTGTACAGATAATCGACAGCAGCCTGAATCGACTGTAAATACCATTCATGCGTAAAGAAGAGTCTCCCCGCCACGACGCCTTGATTGACCGCGCCCTTTGCGTATCCTAACCCTTTATCCCACTCAATTGGCCCGGATGACAATGACTCCGGATAATTTGACGGATCTATGAGGATAACGGCAAAGTTTCGGTCCGCGAGGTTTTGGCAGTGAACATGGTACTGAACGAATACTTGGGACCCGACTCCCACGCCGACAACTATCCCAGGGAGCTGGGTCTTGACACCATGCTGAGGAAGGAAACAATAGGCGGGCAGGGTGCCGCCGTCAGGCAGTGGAATGTGCGTCTTGAAGCCGCCGGCAAAGACGTTTGCATGCCAAGAACTGAGGAGCAGGAAAAAAAGCGCGGCAATAAATTTAGACCCACCGACGACTCTCAAGTCCATACTCCTTGAAATCACAGCACACAACAGGCGCGAAAACTATCACCATTTGCGGGAAAAGTCAAGAAACTCACAATGATGCCGGCTATGAGGAATGAAAACGATGACGTGATACGAATGTGCGTTCAAACGAGTAACACAGGGTCGAACAGGCACGAGAAGCCGCTAACCCGTCATTCCCGCGAAGGCGGGAATCCAGAAAAGGTTACAGCGACAGAGACTGGATTCCCGCCTTCGCGGGAATGACGAACTTTCCGCATCTCAGAGGTCCATGATGGAATGCCAATTAGTATGAGGGGATGTGGCCTCCGCCCTGAAGTTGCGTGGGATGACGCGCTGATTGACAGCCAAGTGGGCTTGGAGTGTGCGATTCGGGAGTGTGTCCGCACGGAAAAGAGAGCCGGAGGTTGCAGAGTGGAGTTCAGCGGCCGTTCGGCAAATCACCCTTCACGGCCGGCTTTTTGGTCTCTGCGTATTAAACGGAATAAGTGCGGAAGTACTCTGGCGGGACTTCTTCAAAGAACCGCGAAGGCCTTACTGAGACCTGACCCAGGCGACGGTCTAAATGGGTTTGAGGTGCTACCACGACCAGATTGTGTTTGGCGCGTGTGGTTGCCACGTAAATGAGTCTTCTCTCCTCTTCCAGTTCACTGGGCGAATCGAGCGCCATCGGAGAAGGGATTCGACCTTCCGCGGCCCAAATGATAATCACGGTGTGCCATTCCAGACCCTTCGCGGAATGAATGGTGGAGAGGACAAGGTTGTCGTTCTGAGTGGCGAGACTGGATCGCTCTTCATCCGGCGGCTCCAGTGCCATGTCGTTCAGAAAGCGATTCAGGCTCCTGTAAGAGGCGGTCAAATCAGCCAAGTGCTCAAGATCGCGCATTCTCTTGGGGTAGTTATCGTACCTCTCTTTGAGGAACGGGAAGTAATAAAGGTTAATCCGCTCCACCTTTTCTGAAATCGGCCCCTGGTGATTCATCAGATCTTCAATGAGATTCAACAGCCCCTCAAAGTCTTTCCGGTATTTGGGGTCCCCGGAGAGCAAGCCGGTCGGCCTCGGGGCAATTCCTTCGTCCGCAATTCTGCTGGCCAACTTCATCGCCGTCTTGATTCCAACGCCGGGAAGCAGCCTCAGAATTCGCATCCAGGCCAAACGATCTTTGGAGTTGTTGAGAACCTTGAGATGTGCCAGGACGTCCTTTATGTGCATGCTTTCCAGAAACTTGAACCCGCCATATTTTACGAAGGGTATGTTATTGCGCATCAGTTCTCCCTCGAGATCGAATGAGTGGAAGCCCGCGCGGAACAACACAGCCACTTCTTTCAGGGAGATTCCGTGATCGCGTAGCTCCTTGACGCACTGCACGACGAATCGGCTCTGTTCTCGCTCGGTGGAGCATCGGGCCAACAGCGGCAACGGACCACCGGCCCTGCGAGTAAACAATCTTTTGGGATAGCCGTCCATAGCCCGTTCGATGATGCTATTGGTCACTGTCAGGATGGGGGCTGTACTCCTGTAGTTCTCTTCCAGTCTGATGACCCTGGTGTTCTTGAAACCTTTGGGGAATTCCATGATGTTGGTGAAATCAGCCCCCCTGAATGAGTAGATGCTCTGAGAATCGTCTCCCACCACCATCACATTGTCATGAACGTACGCCAGCAGCCGCACAATGTGGGCCTGAAGCTTGTTGGTATCCTGATACTCGTCCACAAGGATGTATTGCCATTGGGTGGAAACGTCTCTCCTGACATGCTCGTGCTCCTCGAGAAGCCTGATCGGGTTGACCAGGAGATCGTCATAATCCATCAGGTTGTTACCGCGCTTGTGCTCCTCGTATAGTCCTCGAATCTTGTCCATGTCCGCGGCGTACTGGGCAAAATGAGGATATCGCTTTTCCAAAACGTCCCCAATGGGCTCGCCTCCGCCGATGGCCCTGCTTACGACTTCCGCGATGGTCCTCGCCTTTGGGAAACCTTTCAGATCTTCGGGGGATATTAGGCTCTTCCTAAAATGTTCAAGGATTTCGAAAGAATCTGCCTGATCCATAATTGAAAAAGAAGAGTCAAACCCGACCAGGCCGGCATATCTTCGCAAGAGCAAGTTTCCAGTGGAATGAAAGGTCCCTCCGGCGACTCCTGAAACCCTGCTGTCCAATAGCTGAGCCGCTCGGCTGAGCATTTCTTCGGCTGCCTTCCTGGTGAAGGTCAGCAAGAGTATGGAAGCGGGGTCTATTCCGTGCTCCACCAGCCAGGCAACTCGGTAAACGATGGTGCGGGTCTTTCCTGACCCTGCTCCTGCTATGACCAATACGGGGCCGGAGGGAACGGTGACGGCCTCGAGTTGGGCGGGATTCAGGTCCTTCTCGTAATCAATGCAGGTGGAGGTCTGTTGGTTCATATTGAGCTCGCCGGTTAAATTAATCATTTTGGGCTCTTTTTGTGAAGAGAAAAGGTCCCTCATGAAGAAAAGCGTGGTCAAAAGCCATCATTTATGGTATGGTATGTCCGTCGCGGGTTCTTCGGGAGGGACATTCGGGTTAAAGAGTTTCGAAGGAGGATTGTGTGAACAATTCAGCAACCGTTCTTGCTTGCCCCCTCTGTTATCATCATTTTTCCCATTGCCGCAATGCCGAGGGTTTGAACGCGTCGGTCTTCGGCTATGGATTGGATTTCCGTGTTGTCCCGAGGGACTGCAATCGCTCATCGGATGTTGCAACTTGTCCTGCCTGTCTGTTTACCGCCCGTGTCCAGGATTATAACCGCCGCGTTCCAGGGCACGTTAAAGACATGATCGGTTCCCAGAAATATATCAAAGTCTTTGAAACTGATCCCCAAGAAGAATTTTCCGCCAGAAGTTGGTTGGCGCTTGTTTCTATCCTCGATGCCAGGGGCCTAAATCCTAGAGACCTTGGGATCATGAGCCTACGTGGCTCGTGGGCAGCCCGAGAACTTGGAAGTCTCAGCACGGAGACAGAATTGCTTCAAATGGCCGACCGGTATCTCGATGATGCACTTCGTAGGGGCCTGACCAAAGGTGATCCCGGCATGGTGATCTACTTGCTCGGAGAAATCAACAGGCGAAGAGGCGAATTTCTCCATGCCCGAGAAGTGCTCACGTTCCTCGGTAATAACCCTCGCTACCGATATCCCGCTCTCCTGCTGACTGTGCTGATAGAGGAAGAGGACTCCACTCCATATTGGTCGCATCACTCCCCTGATCAAATGGAGCAACACTCTCCGCGCTTCAAGGGCCTGTTCCCGGCCTTGAGGAGCATCCCGCCGAAAAAAACCGAGTATTCGACGGATGAATTGAGAGAGCCAACCGAACAGTCGGATGAGGATGACCGCCGCCGATTCTAACGCCTCCTTCAGCTTGCCCAAACAGCACCGCTTGCATTGGGCAAGCTGATTTTGTTTCCCCTCCCGGCGCTTTTAGTTCCTGCAATCTCACGCTTGAAAACGTCATGCCAAGTTGTTATTCTGCGATGTCCGAACATTTGCGATTAAGTTAAAAATAACCGGAGGAAATGGGATGCGACCGTACTTCGAGAAGATGACGGAGATTGGAAAACCGCTTAGCCAGTCCAAGATTAAGCAAGGCGAAGAAAACATAGCCAGAATCAAAGAGGTCGAGGGACAAATCGCTGAGGCCTTCGAAAAAGCCAAGGGGGCAGGCCTCCCCACGGAAAAGATCAACCAAAGGGGACAGCTAACCATCTGGCAACGACTCGATTATTTGGTTGACCCTGGTACGTGGCACCCACTTCATTCCATTTTCAACCCAACTAACAATGAAGAGGGGACAACCAGCATCGTAGACGGGCTGGGGAGGATCAACGGCAAATGGGCTGTAATTGTAGGCTTTGATAACAAGGTTATGGCCGGGGCCTGGGTTGCCGGACAATCCGAGAACGTTCTTCGTGCGACAGACATGGCAAAGCTTCTGCGCGTGCCTTTGGTCTGGCTCGTGAACTGTTCGGGCGTGAAGCTTACCGAGCAAGAGGAAGTGTATCCGGACAGGCGAGGAGGCGGAACAACCTTTTTTCGCCATGCCGAACTCGAAAAACTGGGTATTCCTGTGCTGGCCGCCATTTACGGCACCAATCCCGCGGGCGGAGGCTATCACGGGATCAGCCCCACGATCCTCCTCGCGCACAAAGATGCCAACATAGCCGTAGGCGGAGGGGGCATTGTGAGTGGCATGAGCCCTAAAGGGTCTTTTGATGAAGAGGGGGCAGAGCTGCTCATAGAGGCGACTAGACATTTCAAAGAGGTGCCGCCGGGAAGCGTGAAGGTTCACTATGACTCTACCGGCTTCTTCAGAGCGGTTTTCGATTCGGAAGAAGCGGTTCTGGACGCTCTGAAAGATTATATGAAAGCTATCCCGTCCTATGATCCGAAGTTCTTCAGAGTCGCCGAACCGGCGGAACCGCGCTTCAGCGGCGAGGATCTGAACACCATTGTCCCTATGAATCAGAAGATGGTCTACAGCTTCGAAGAGATCCTTGCCCGCGTGACGGACAACAGCGAACATCTTGAATTTAGGCCGGAATACGGGCCGGAAGTTTACACTGGTCTGGTCAAGATGGACGGCTTTCTCCTGGGCGTAATCGGGAACAAGCAAGGCATGCTTCCACAAGGTTATCCGGAATATGCTCCTTATCCGGGCATAGGCGGGAAGCTTTACAGGCAAGGACTCATCAAGATGAATGAGTTCGTTACCTTGTGTGGAAGAGACCGCATACCCATTGTCTGGTTCCAGGACACTTCGGGCATAGATGTCGGCGACATAGCTGAAAAGGCGGAACTCCTCGGTTTGGGCCAGTCGCTGATTTATTCCATCGAACAGACAAATGTCCCGATGATGCTCTTCGTGCTGCGCAAGGGGACCGCCGCCGCCCATTACATTATGGGAGGACCCACGGCCAACAACCATACGGTGTTCACCTTGGGCACACCGGCCACGGAGATATACGTCATGCACGGTGAGACTGCGGCAGCCGCGTCCTTTGCCAGAAGGCTGGTCAAAGAAAAGGACTCGGGCCGGCCGTTGCAGCCTGTTATAGACAAAATGAACGCCCTGGCCCAGCAGTACTACGATAATTCTCGCCCCATATACTGTGCCAAGAGAGGGTTTGTTGATGAGGTCGTCTCTCTCCCCGACATGCGCAAGTACATGGTGGCCTTCGCGAACTGTGTTTATCAAAACCCGGTTTCAATCTGTCCGCAACACCAAATGATCACGCCGAGGGTTGCCAAGGGGTGAACAGATCGTCTAGGGGGTGTCGACCGACGCCCCCTGAATTACTTGAAATGACTATCCAAACATGATTCTATTATAAAGTAGCAGATAGAGTTAAACTCTTTAGTAGCAGAAGTGTCACAGATTGCATTACCGGCGCGGCGCGCTAGCACATCCTCTAAGTTCAGATAAATGCCTAACATTATTGCTTCTAATTTTGTAGACCATTGAGAAAGGGAGGAAATAATGAGCGAGAGTGAAAAGAATTTGAAAGAAGCCTTTGCGGGCGAATCACAAGCCAACCGGAAGTACTTGGCCTTTGCCAAGAAGGCGGAAGCGGAAGGGTTCAAGGGAGTAGCTAAACTCTTTCGCGCGGCCGCTGCTGCTGAGACGATTCATGCTCATAACCATCTGGAAGTGCTCCAGGGTGTGAAATCGACCTTGGAGAACTTGAAGGAAGCATACGGCGGTGAGCATTTCGAGTTCACCAAAATGTACCCCGCGTTTATCGAGAAGGCGAAAGAAGAGAAGAATGGGGCTGCCACAAAGACTTTTTACTGGGCTAACGAGGTGGAGAAAGTCCACGGCGCACTCTATGATGCAGCAATAAAGACGATGGAAAGCGGTGGGACACTTCCTGAAGAGGACTATTACATCTGCGAAAAATGCGGCTACACAATTGCTGGTGCGCCGCCGGAAAAATGTCCCGTCTGCGGAGCCAAGAAAGAAGCCTTCTTCAAGGCCGACTGACGATCTTCGGCCATGAAACATACTAACCCACTTGTCGACGATTGCCGGAAGGAGTTCAGCGGCCGCTGACGTGGTCGACCTTCAAGTAATCGGGCATTTATCCGCTTCCCGGCGGTAAGAGGGGAACATGAGAGAGACAGTCTCTGTGAAGAATATTGGTCTGCGAGGCGTCAAGGTAGCGGACACGAAAATCAGTTTCATCGACGGCGACAAGGGAATCCTGATTTATCGGGGCTACCGTATCGAAGAGCTTGCCGAACGCTCATCCTTCATGGAAACAGCATATCTTGTCTTGAACGGTGGTCTGCCAGATGCGGGCGAGCTTGAGGATTTCGACAAACAGGTGAGGGCGGCCAGAGAGATTCCGGATTACGTATATGGTTGCCTCAAGAAGCTTCCGAAAGACGCCAACCCTATGGATGTGCTTCAGGGTTCCGTGCCGCTGCTGGCCATGGCCGACCCTGATCTGACAGGTGAGACTAGAGATGCAAACGTTCGGATGGCCATACGTCTGATTGCGAGGCTTCCGATTGTAACGGCGGCCTGGGAAAGGATCCGGAATGGTCTGGAACCCCTGCCTGCGGACGAGAATCTTCCGCACGCGGCCAATTTCTTGTGGCAACTGACAGGTAAGAAACCCGGCCAGGAGATGGCGCACGATCTCGATGTTTGTCTGATTCTTCATGCCGATCACACCTTCAACGCGTCTACGTTTGCATGTCGTGAGGTCTGCTCGACCAGAGCACACATGTACGCTGCGGTTGCGGCCGGGGTCGGCGCCCTTTCCGGCAGCCTCCACGGTGGGGCTAACACCCGTGTTATGGGTATGCTCATGCAACTGGAATCCGAAAAAGACCTGACCAAGTGGGTCAAAGACCGTATCGACCAAGGTGAAAGAATCATGGGCATGGGGCATGCGGTTTACAAGACCATGGACCCTCGTGCGAAGTTCCTCAAAGAGATCGCCTCGCGACTGGGGAAGAGCACGGGTCAGGAAAAATGGGATCGGTTGTCAAAGTCGTTGGAAGAGGCTGCGGTAGCGGAATTCGACAGGCGCGGTAAGACGGAAATAAGACCCAATGTCGATTTCTACAGTGCTCCCGTTTACCACATGATGGGGATTCCCCGAGACCTGTTTACCCCCATATTTGCAATATCGAGAATTGCCGGCTGGTGTAGCCATATAATTGAAGAGAAGTTCGCGGAAGCTCAAGAGAAACCGGCTCTTTACCGGCCGCAGGCCGAGTACGTCGGCAATTATTGTGGACTTGTAGGCTGTGTGTATGAGCCGGTCGAGGCAAGACCCTAACGCTGTTCTATACGCCCAAGCCTGGTAGAGCTTTGGACACGCTGGCATAGGTGAATAGTTTCCGTTACCTGTGCCGCCTACAACAAGACAAGTAATGCTGAAATTGAATCTTCTTGCGTGGCCCCGCGTGCTTCCTTGGCGAATGCTGTAGGGCCACAGCATGAGGCGGCCATGTCCGGCGGCTAATGACATGAATCCCAGGGGACAGACCCATGATATTCAAACATGACCTGATAATTGTAGGTTCGGGGCTAGCCGGGCTGCGGGCTGCCCTCGAGGTGGCCGGCGATTTGGACGTTGCAGTAATCAGCAAGGTGTACCCCACCAGATCCCATTCAGGGGCTGCCCAGGGAGGCATCGGCGCTGCTCTGGGCAATGAAGAGCCGGATTCGTGGGAATGGCACATGTACGATACGGTGAAAGGAGGCGATTACCTTACGGACCAAGATGCCGCCGAGGTGCTCGCCAAGGACGCGATACGTGCCGTCTACGAGCTGGAGCACATGGGGGTCCCGTTCAACAGGACCGCCCAAGGGACCATTGCTCAGCGGGCATTCGGAGGCCACACCAAGAATTTCGGTGAAGCCGCTATAAAAAGGGCCTGTTACGCGGCTGACCGAACAGGTCGAGTGATCCTGGACACGCTGACCCAAACGGCCATCAGGAAAGGGATCAAAGTTTACTCCGAGTTTAACCTTGTGGACCTGATCAAGGACGGATCACACGTAACCGGGCTTGTGGCCTACGAGCTTGCTACGGGGAACTTAGTCGTATTTCACGCACGGGCCGTTTTGTTGGCCACAGGGGGATTCGGCAAAGTCTTCGAAACAACCTCCAATTGTTTTGCCAACACAGGAGACGGGGTCTATCTCGCGTATCGTGCAGGTATTCCGCTGGAAGACATGGAATTCGTCCAGTTTCATCCAACAGGGATCTACGGGCTTGGAGTCCTTATCAGTGAGGCCGCAAGAGGGGAGGGGGGGATTCTTCGTAATGGAGAAGGCAAACGATTCATGGAAGACTACGCTCCTGTGATAAAGGACCTCGCGGCAAGGGATGTGGTCTCCAGGGCAATCATGACGGAAATCCGTGAGGGGAGAGGAATTGACGGCCGTGACTATGTGCACCTTGATCTGACTCACATAGGCAAAGAACTGTTGGCTGAAAAACTGTCCGACATCTCGTCGTTCGTTCGCATTTATCTCGGGCTGGACACAGCCACTGATCCAATTCCTGTAAAGCCGACGTGCCACTACATGATGGGCGGAATACCCACGAATATCGACGGAGCAGTTCTCGACGAAAAGGGCGACCCTGTGCACGGACTGTATGCCGCGGGCGAATGCTCGTGCATTTCACTTCACGGTGCGAACCGGCTCGGCTGCAATTCTCTCGCGGATCTGGTGGTATTCGGGCGCCGCGCGGGCAAGCTAATTGCTCGGGACCTTCAAAAGATGGATTGGCAGGAGCTTCCCGATCAACCCGACGCTGGAGCTGCTCTGAAATTGGAAAAACTCGAAGAGAGACGAAGAGGCGAGAAGGCCGGTCACATAAGGGCGTCGCTGCAAAAGCTTATGTCCGAGCTGTGTTCCGTATTTAGAAATGAAAAGGGCCTGCGAGAAGCGCTGTCGGAACTCAGTTCCCTGAAGGAGCGCTACGAGCACGTGGCAATAGACAACCGTGGGAAGTTGTTCAACACCGATATCATGGATGCTTGTGAGCTGGAATCCCTGTTGGGTCTGGCGGAAACGATTCTCTTGTCTGCAATAGCACGGACGGAGAGCCGAGGAGCGCATTTCCGAGAGGATTACCCAGACCGAGACGACGAGAATTGGTTGAAACATACCTTGGTTCAGAAAACCGATGACGGCCCACGAATCTCTTACAAACCGGTGACGATTACTCGATTTCAGCCCAAGGCACGCACTTATTGATCTCGTGTTGCAGGACAAAAGTTAGGAGAAAGCAAGGCAATCCCTCAGTCAGGGCCGGCGAAAGCTTGTCATTGCGAGCGGAGCGAAGCAATCTCATGCACCACACCAAAGCCTAGATTGCCGGTGGGACGGGCATCTTGCCCGTCATCAGTAATAGACAGGCTGGAAGCCTGTCCCACCATTGACTCCTCGCAATGACACATGACCCGCGGTTTCCCTGCGCAACTGAGCGGTTGCAAAGCAAGTTAGGGGCGCAAACGACTCCAATAACCTCAGAGGAATATTCTCATGGAGATGGATTTCAAAATACTGCGTTTTGATCCGGAAAAAGATGAGAAACCGTATTTCAAAAATTACACTGTGCAGGCCGAACCCTGGGAGCGGCTCCTAGATTGCTTGAACAGGATTAAGTGGGAGCAGGACGGCACGCTAAGCTATCGCATGTCTTGCGCTCACGGAGTGTGCGGTTCGGACGCGATGAATATAAATGGACGATGTGCGCTGGCATGCCAAAAGCTCGTCAAAGATTATCAAGGCTCCGAAGTTGTGCTGGAACCGCTGCCCACCTTTAAGGTCCTTAAAGATCTTGTCGTGGACTTAGACCCGTTTTTCGAGCGAGTGGAATGGATTCGACCGTACCTGATCGCTTCGAATCCGCCTGAGAAGGAGCGGCTCCAGTCGGAAGAACAGAGAAGAAAAATGGGCGAGGCCATCCGTTGCATATTGTGCGCGTGCTGTGTCGGCATTTGTCCTATTTCCAATGAGAATGAGAAATACCTGGGACCTGGTCCTCTTGTGCAAGCTTTCCGCCAGATCTTCGATTCGAGAGACGAAGAGCGTGAGGAGAGGCTCAAGCAACTGAATTATCCCGACGGGGTCTGGGCATGTCTCAACCACTATGAATGCACTCAGCGTCTGCCCCAAGGAGATACCCGTCACCAAGGAAATTAATATTATGAAAGGGGAAATCAAGAAGCTCGGTTGAACTGATCCGCAGAGGGTGTCGGAAAGAACCCGTGACCGCACACTGATTAGTGGGACAGGCATCTTGCCTGTCATTCAGAGACAGGCAAGATGCCTGTCCCACCAGTTTCTGACCCTCCCCGCAACGAGCGTCATCCTCGGTTTGGGGCATTACTCTTGTCAATTGCCATAGCAAAGGCGAGGCAGACGATTAGCTATTCTGAGAGGGGACTTGCCCTACAAATAGGGTTACGATCCCGCCTGTCATGTGAGTGTGCTCGATATTCACAAACCCTGCCTCTGCCATCAAGTTAATGAATATTTCAGGTCGGGGAAGTCAGCCATTGAGGCCGATAGATAACGGTAGGCTGAGACCGAAGACATTATCTTTGTAACCAGAGGCATGATTACACCGGCATAGATTCGGAACATCGGCCTCATGATGAAACCGGTGGGCTCGGTCAGCTCCAGGATGACAAACAAACCTCCCGGGCGAACGACCCTGCAGATCTCCGTCAGTCCCCGCCTGCGGTCCGTCACATTTCTTATACAGAAGGAAGTTATAGCCCCATCAAAGTAATTATCAGGGAACGCGAGGTCGAGGACGTCGCCGATGTCGAGCGAGATCGAGTTCTCAAGTCCCGCCACACGGGCCTTCGCACGGCCGATCTCCACCATTTTTTCAGACCGGTCGATTCCCGATACACTGCTGTCGGGCGCCTGCCTGAGAATCTCTATCGCGACATCCCCGGTGCCGCAACCCACATCAAGGTACTTCCCGTCAGGGTGAGGAGAAAGACAGGCCACTGCGCTACGACGCCAATAGCCGTCCAATCCCAAGGAGAGAATTTTGTTGGTTCCGTCGTAATAACCCGCGATCTTATCGAACATCGCGCGGTTTTCTTCAGCGGAGATCAGTGAGTCCTGCCGTTTTCTATGCTCGGTCTTTTCGGGCATATGTCCGGAATTTCGGGGAAAAAGTTCCGCTCATGCGATTCTTCAAACTGTTTTCCCTGTAACATTTTATCTAACTAGCGGCTTTGGCCGCACTAGCGTCCCAGACCGAATCATCAGTATCGGGGATTTGGGTTAACACGGCGAGAGGGACAGCTTCCACCTTGCGGTAAACCTCCGGAGGGGTTCGCCGCACTCCGTCCACGGTAAGAAGCTGGTCTACTCTGATGCCGAAATGCTTTTCATTTTCAACGAGATAGGGATGGATCAGACTCCCAGTCCTCTTCGGAAAGTTCGGAGTAGCGCCCCCCGTTCAACTGCTCGTCCACCATGGTCCGATGCGGGTCACGTACATACAGCGCTCCTCCCGATGCCAAAGAGAACAGGTTCGAGCCCGGGTACGGACGTTCGAGGAAGATGATTTTGCCGTCCTCGTCCATGGTGAGGCCGTTCACAACAACGAATCCGCCACCCTTGAGAGGATCGCCTGCCATAAAGCTTTCCGCGAGGAAGTCGAGAGCAGTGCCATTGATGACAACCCGAGGATTTCCCGCGGCATTTATGAGTGGCCTTCCCGCAGCGTTACCCAGAACAAAAGTGGTGCCGCCTTTGGCCCCGTACAGGAAGCACTGGCCGGCATCTCCATGAATTACCAAGAGCCCTTGCTTCAATATCTGGCCCAATTGGTCCTGAGCATTGCCGTGAATGTGAAGCTCCATTCCGTCAATGCCGCTGGCAGTATAATCGCCCGAAGAGCCGTACAGGTCGATTCTGACCCCTGCGGTCAACGGCCCGAAACCGCAGCCTTCGAATCGCTGACCTCGCAGGTCAAAGATGATGAACTTCCGCCAGCCGAGGCGGTATGCGTCCGCGATGAGGACGGCATCGCAGTCGTCCCCTTCGGGTTCAAAATCCTTTGCGTCCACCACCAGCGTACGCTCTATTGCTATAGGAGGCCGAAGGTCCTTTCGTGCCTCGAAATCCACGAGACTGTAATAGCCGATGTTGATTGGATCGGCAATCCTGGGTAAGGCATTAAAAACTGCGTAAAGTTCGTCTGTTACAATTCTGATCACGGCGGAGCGCTTCTTTTCTCCAATGGGAAAGCGCCTATCCAAGATCAGGGTTAGACCATCGATAACCACCGCGAGAAAGTCTTTGTTATGGCGTGCTCTACGACCCAGTCTGCGGACCACCCACCTCAAGGTATTGTAATCCCAGGATGCGGCGTGCGCTCGAAACAAACCCAGGATCTTCTCCGGATCTCTAGACTTCAGGGCGGCTGCCAGGAGAGGCTGGATTTCAGTCTCATAGGCATCCGGCTCAACAACGGGGATTGTACTATCCAATGGCTTGCGGGATTCCACCTCAACCCGTTTCCCGAATTTGTCCAGGCAAGTCAGCGCCAGTGATCCATTGTCGCCCGGGGCCACATTGAACATGAACGCCCCGCCGTCGGAAGAGGAGCCGCCACGTGCGTTCCAATACTTGTCCGCGACCGGGCTGAAGCGGGGATCCTCGGAGGCAAGCGATCTAAGCGTGGCATCTATGGCTTGTTTTTCTGAACATACAAGGCCGATCTGGACTTCACCGTCGTACAGCGAGAAAACCTGAGGGCGCAACATGGAGGTGTCTGTAATTCCGAGAAGCTGGTACGTATTGGTGTCCGGGATGTTGCGAGCAATGATGAAGAACCACGGACCATCCGGAGACGCATGGATGTGGGTCGATTGGATCCTCTCGTAAAGCTCCTGTTTCTCGAGAGGAAGCAGGTCGAAGTCGAGTTCCCCTGTCGGCGCCAATGCCTCGATGATCACTTCCAGCGGATATCCGTAGACGCGACTCCAGAGGTCGAAGAGCATGATACTGACTTCGGTGTCCGTCATGAATTGGGGCACCAGACCACGTTGCTTCAGGTACTCGGTTGTCGCGTGGTAATTGGCAAAGTCGCCATTGTGAACCAATGCCTCGTTGAGTCCGGTAAAGGGATGCGCCCCGCCCGGGTGCCAGACGCGTCCGCGAGTGGGGTAACGCTGGTGAGCGATCCAGACATGGGCCTGAAAGTCATCGAGCTTATAGTACCTGACCACGTTTTCAGCATAACCCACGATCTTCAGGATCATCACGTTGCGCCCATGCGAAAGCACAAAAGCTTCTTTCTCGCCCAGTGAACTGTAGAACCTCTTGTTCAGGCGAACGCTGTTGCGGCTCACAAATTCGTCTTCCGCGAACCTGTCAGGCATGCCTTTAAAGCCGTTCTCTTTGATGAATCCTTTCAGCACCTGAGGCTTCACCCTTACAAAAGCCCTCCAGATGTCAGGGGGCTTTACGTCGAGTCCTTCGATCTCACGGTAGTCAGGCACATGGTCGAGAATCTCTTCCTTGGCTACCTGAAAGAAGGGCTCGATAAAGTTCTCTTTCAGAGTATCCAGGCATGCGGGATCCAGGAGCGCCACGTTGAGCATGTAATGCGAATCAAGGACTTCGCGAGTGACTCCCAGCATCTCAGGGTTCATGCCCACTGCTGCTATGCCGCCCCCTTTGCCGTTTCCCGCGATTGTGCATCCTGACCGATGGCTCAAAGATATGCCTGCCGGCCAAAGGCACATTGGACGCGAAGCCTGTAACACCGCAACCGCCCTCATCCGACGGCTTGACGTTCCGACCGAAGTCAGCCGGTCCAAATTCTCTCAGGCGGCCGGCCAGTATTTTTTCAGCAAAGGATCTGCTGGATTTCATCTTCCACCTCATCCAACCTGCTGGCGGATGTCGTCGTCCGGCACGTCGGAGTTGTAGTCCAGATGGGCAAGGACGTCGGTCCTCCCCGTTAGCTCTCTAATACTGGTCATGCCGAACCGGTAGAGTAATTCCCTCAATTGGTCGCGCCAGCATTTGAGCATGTTGATAATACGTTGGCTTCCCCAGGCCAGGTCCATCAGGCCCACAAGTTCGAGGTCGGTAGTGGCCAATCCTCGAGCGCAGCCACGGCCGCTTTCGCAATTGTGACACCGGATACATTCAAGCGCGACTAGTTCCGAGGTCCCTGTGACCACGCCATCAGCCCCGAGAGCTATGGCTTTAGCTATGTCGTACGCTGTCCGGATCCCTCCGGAAGCTATAAGAGTAATATGATCCCGGACTCCTTCATTGACGAGAAAGTTGTGGACCTTGGGAATCGCGTATTCTATTGGCATGGCGATATTCTTCTTCGCCACGTCCGGAGCGGCCCCGGTTCCACCGTACGACCCGTCTATATGAATGATGTGGGCCCCAGCGTAATAAGAGCCCACGGCGACCATGTCCACATCAGAAGGCGTCGACACCTTCACGGAAACCAGTGCTCTGGTGTTGACGGCCTTGACCCAGTCTATATGCTTCTTGTGATCCTCGACGGAGTACACGGAATGGAACGGAAAGGGGCTGAAAAGGGATGAACCCGGAATCGTTTCCCTTATTCTTGCAACGGCCTCGGTAACTTTCGGCCCGAGAAGGTGCCCTCCGAGGCCCGGCTTAGCGCCCTGGGCGTACTTGAACTCAACGATTTTGACCCGTTGAATTGTCTCTTCCCTTACTCCAAAGAGCCCTGTGGCCACCTGGGTGATAATGTGATCGTCGAATGGGTACAGGACCTCAGGATAACCGCCTTCACCTGTGCAGGTGAACGAGCCCCAAGCTGCAAACGCTCGGATCCTGCTGAGCATAGTGATTTGACTGATGGACCCGAATGACATTCCACCGCCGTAAACCGGGATGGGAATTGAGATCTCGGGCCTGCCGTCACCCCTCTTGTTAAGACAGACGGACGTGTCGATCTGAGCCTTGTCCAGGCCGGGTCTTGGCAACCGCTTGGGAAAAACGAAACGCAACTTGTCAAAACCGCCACCGGAACCACCAATCCGATACTCCAGGCCGTTCTTGGGGAGCGAACCGGTCTCAGCCATATACCACGTGCTCATAAGAAGGTCAGGGGTCCATCTGTTGTCGCCGAGCGCACGGGCGCTGGGATTAAGGCCCACCCTGATTGCATCCGTCGGACAGTTTCGCATGCAGCGATTCGATTTTCTCGAGCAATCGACACCAAGGCACAGATGGTCCTTGGGAGGATTTAGCTTCCCCCCTTCGGCAACGAATACTCCTTCGGGACAGACCGCTACGCACTTCAAGCAGTCGTTGCAAGCGTCCGAGACGACGACGGTATACTTTCCCAGAGCGTGGCCGAACCTCGACGGAGTGTTAACTACTTCCGCACGAGGAACCACGCTCCATACGTTCTTGTAATCCATTGACGACCGTTCCTTATAATGACTCTCGATGGGCAAAAAGTTGGGCGAACGTGTCATTTTCAAGATCTTCTATAAACATGACGCGACCTCGCTCACCCCTCAATCTTCTCGCCTCACGAATGCCCATAGCTCCCATCATCTCCAGTAACTGGTTATGCCACGCCCCCATGAGGTTGACTATGCGTTGGGAGCCCCACCGTGAATCGCTTTCTGCTATGCGAACAGGGCATCCGCCTCCTTCGCGACAGTTGCGGCACACGCGGCATTCGAGGGCTATCAAGAGCGGGACATCGACTGCCACCAGGTTCGCGCCGCAGAGCATGGATTTGATCACATGCTCGGCCATGGCGATGCCGCCGGACGCCATAAAGGTGATCTCATCCCTCAACCCCTCCTGAAGAAGGGCGGAGTGAACCTCCTTGATGATGTCTTTCAGGTGGAGACCGTTACTGACGCCCGGTTCGTACCCTCGCTCGTCTGCAACATAGTGTATAAGGTCAACCCCAGCCCGCGTTAACTCCACGACTCTGTGAAGGTTCTCTCGAGAAGAGACCGCGGGCATGCGCACCGAGACAAGCAAATCTGTCTTCGCACGTTTTAAGGAGGCCATCGTTTCGAGCGAACTGGCGGTATCCGGGATTTCCACCATCTGGAATCCCTTGATCCACTTACGATCAATCCGGTCGCTTTCCAGGAAAGGCACAAGAGAGTCCGCAAAATCCGACAGATCTCTCGCCTGAGCCTCCGGAACCACCATCAAGGTCTGGATTCTCGCAGCGGCTGCTGCCATGGCCATCCAGACTTCCGCGGAGAGATCTCCAAAGGGAAGTATGTCAAAGAGAATGGGTATGGGAACCTTGACAGAGGGGATCGGTTCGGTGATGAGTTTTCCTGCTTCGTCAAACTGAAGCACAGGCGGCCTGCGACCGATATCAATAACAGTGGAAATATACTCCCGACCATGTATACCGTCTCTCGTGGGACGGACAATCTCACTCATGTCGGTCCACATGGAGTCGAAGCCGGGACCGGAAAAAGGGCCGCCGTAACCCGCGCCGGAAACAGGGATCTTCCCAGACTTGGCTTGTTCCCAGTTGATTGAGATGATATCGGGCGTGTAAACGTCGTCCCCGAGTCTCTCATACTCCGGATTAATCGTTTTGTGAATCAAGCGCTTCGGGCAGCCCTGCACGCAGCGGAAACAACCCTTGCAGAGCTCATCGATGGTGTCGGCCATTATGTCGGCCGAGAAGTATCTTTGGCGATACACATCGTACACACACTGCTGCTTGACACACTTCGCACATTTCAGACAACCTTCACCCCAATCCACAATGCCTGATTTCCCTACAACGGGATATCGGTTTGGGGTGTTATGCACATCAATGTGGTATTTCTTAGGCATAGTCCAACTCTTTTATGAGAGATCGCCGCAGGCGCTTATCTAAACCGCGGGCCTCTTGTCCAGTCCCGCTGCCTTGAGGATCTCCGGCACTTTCTGCTCCCACTCAATGGCCATCAAGTGGACCCCGGCCACTCCCTTTATCTCCCGGACTTGCTGGATTGTCTCCACCGCGATCTTGATTCCTTCGTCCGCCTGCTTTTCTTTGGGAACTCCGGCCATCCTCTGGATCAGGGCCTCAGGCACATCCATTCCCGCGACCTTTGATGCCATATAGCGGGCCATGCCCACATTTTTCATGGGAGTGATCCCGGCAAGGATGCTCACCTTTTCGGTTAAACCCATGTCGCGAGCCTGGTTCATGAATTGTACGAAACGGTCCATGTTGAATACGCACTGGGTCTGGATAAAATCCGCGCCTGCTGCGACTTTCTTGGCAAGCCGGACCGCACGCCAGTTTGCGGGGTCTGCGAAGGGATTCGCTGCGGCCCCGATGAACAACTTCGGAGGAACCTGGATGTCTTCGCCGCCTATTATTTTCCCTTGATCCCGCATATCCCGGACCGTCTTCAAGAGTTGGATGGAATCGAGATCGAAAACCCCTACAGCCTCTTTCTGGTTCCCGAAGCAGTGGTGGTCTCCCGTAAGGCATAGAACATTCCGGATCCCGAGGGCATAGGCGCCGAAAAGGTCGCTCTGGAGGGCAATCCGGTTCCGGTCCCGAGTTACCATCTGGAGGATCGGTTCATGGCCGAGCCCCTTCAAAATAGCGCAAGCGGCTATCGAAGACATTCTGACAATGGCTGTCTGATTGTCGGTAACATTGACCGCGTCAACGCGATTAAGAAGATATTTTCCCTTTTCTTCGAGCACAGCTACGTCGGCGCCTTTGGGCGGGCCGCATTCCGCGGTGACGGCAAAATGACCTGCGCTCAGGACTTTTTCGAGACGGCTTTCGGTCTTCACGGTTTTTGATCCTCCCTGACCACGCGACGTGGTCCTCCCGAGTGAGACGTGGACCAGTTCACGGGCGGCACGTATTCTTGGAGCCTATCCAGCTCTCCCAGGGTCTCCAGGCGGCGCATTATCATCTCCCAGCCACAGGGTATGTCCGGGTGAACCTCGCACCGGCCGCCCTTGGAACCGCCGCAAGGGCCGTTCATGAGTTTCTTGGAACAACGCGTTACAGGGCATACAGCGCCAAAATAGCCCAGTTTACATTGGCCGCACCCCAGGCAGTTTTCCTGCCAGACCCCTCTCATCTCGGTCTCACCGATGAAGAGCGTGTCCAGAGCAGGGATTATCGGTTTGTCCGTGTAAACTCTGGCCAACGCCTGGACTCCCGCGCCGCAACCCAAGGACAGAATCACATCATGTTCCGGTACCTGGTGCGCAATCCCCTCGATGAAGTCATCGACACACTGACGATCCAGACAAGCCTCGCTTATTATAGGGTTCTTGTTGTCTTTCTTATAGGAAAGCTTGAGAGCGGCTGCGAGAAGCATCGTTTCCCTACGGCCGCCCGCAGCGCATTCTGCAACACAGGAATCACATCCGACCACCAGGATTGATGAATACCGGTCGATCATGTTCCTGATTTCACTTACTTGCTTAAGCTCCGCAACAATCACAGATTTCCTCCTTGGTCGGCCGGAACAGCCGGTATCCGCGGTCTCTCTTGATGAGCCCTTTACCGGCTTAGTCAGGCGGGAGCCAATTCATTGTTGAAGGGTCGTCAACTAGCCTTGGTATTCGCGATGGCGGGCTTGTGACCGAAAGATTCCAATCTAGAAGCGAATTCCTTTAAAGTGCGATCCAATATTTCCTTGTCCCCGTAGGGAAAGTTGACAAATTCCAGCCTCTCCGGCTCGATCCCCAGTTGTTTGAGCCAGAGCTGCGCGTAACCTACCCGCCTGCGGGCTCGCATGGAGCCCTCGAGGTACTGGCAGGCTTTCTCCGCGCAAGCCAGCACAAGAACTCCTTCGGCGTCCGCGGCCAGTGTTTTCAAGAGGTGATGCGCTTCCACCTTGCCGGAGCAGGGGATAGCGACAAGGCTGAGGCCGGGTCGCGACCGGGCAAAATCTTTCTGTTCTCCGTCTCGAAAGAGCCCGAGATTGTGGCAATAATACACGACTATTTTGATAGGCTTTGTTTTCATTTTCCCTTGAGTGGAACTTCTACGTGGGCAAGCCACAATCATCTATTATGCCACTTTAGACGTTCCAATTTCAAGCCCTTTTTGTCGCGGTCGCGTCGAAAATCTCCGCAACCCTCGCGCGAAACCTCATGCCCCAACATCCTGGTGAATCAAGCCCAGGCCGGAAGCCGTCTAACCGCGTCCCTGAAGGTGACTCAGTGTTAGTTCAGACAACAAATGAAGTTTGTTGTTGGTGAAGCTCTGGGATGTACACCTTTTTTATGATGGATCTTCGAGTATCACTTGTCAAGCGACCGGGATTTCAATTCTTCTGTCAGTATCCGGTTGACCACGGCCGGATTCCCTTGGCCTTTAGTGGCCTTCATTACCTGCCCTACGAAGAAGCCCATAACCTTGGTCTTTCCTGCCAGGAATTTTGCCACCTCGCCGGGATTGTCATCCAGTATTTTGCGAATGACCTCCGTCAGCTCCCGCTGTGTCTGAAACCTGCAGCAGCCCCTTCTCCTCAATAATAGTGCGAGCGCCTCGACCGGATGCATACATCTCCTCGAAAACGGTTTTGGCTATCTTTCCCGAAATAGTGCCGTCACCGATCAAGTTGAGCAAATCGGCCAGCTCCTTTGGAGGGACAGGGCAACTGCTAATTCCGGACTCTTCGCCCTTCAATTCTCTCATGAGTTCCGTCATGATCCAGTTGCTGACGATCTTCGGATTAGGAAACAGTCGCACTGTTTCTTCAAAGTAGGCTGCCATGTCACGGGAGGCGGTGAGCACCCCTGAGTCATAGGGTGGAATGCCGAATTGCTTGATAAAACGCTCCTTTTTCTGCGCGGCCAATTCAGGAAGCTCGCTCCGTATACGCTCAACCAGCTCCGGCGGGACTCGCAACGGCAACAGGTCCGGATCTGGAAAGTACCTGTAGTCGTGCGCCTGCTCTTTGCTCCTCATGGATGCGGTCGTCCCTGTGGTGGGGTCGAAAAGACGCGTTTCCTGGGTGATCCTCTCACCCTCCTGGATTAGAGCGGTTTGTCGCTCGATTTCGTACTGGAGACCCCGCTGGACGTTTCGAAACGAGTTCATGTTTTTGAGTTCCGTCTTCACACCTAAGGTTGTCTCTCCCACGGGACGGATTGACACGTTTGCATCGCAGCGGAAACTCCCTTCTTCCATGTTGCCGTCACAGATCTCGAGGTAGACGAGCATGGACCTCAAAGCACGCAAGTATGCAGCGGCCTCCTCGGGTGAGCGAATCTCAGGCTCGGAAACTATCTCGATCAGAGGGACTCCGGTCCTGTTAAGGTCCACGTAGGATACAGGCTTAAGGTCATCATGTATCAGTTTCCCTGCATCCTCCTCCATGTGGATACGGGTAAGCCGTATGCGTTTTATGCCGTCATCGGTTTCCACTTCGACCCATCCGCCTTCCGCAACGGGGAGTTCATACTGCGAAATCTGATAATTCTTAGGGAGATCGGGGTAGTAATAGTTCTTTCGTGCAAACCTGCTGACCTCTTTGATTTCGCAGTTGCATGCCAGAGCCATGCGAACGGTAAACTCGAGGGCTTTTCGGTTCAAAACCGGCAAGACACCCGGCATTCCCTGGCAGATGGGGCAGGTATTCGTATTGGGCTCATTTCCAAAGCGCGTCGTGCATGAGCAGAATGCCTTGGAATCGGTAAGAAGTTGAGCGTGGATTTCCAGTCCTATTACAGCCTCATATTCCATAGGTGCATCCTATCTATAGAGGGGGTCTTTTCAGATGATGATCGGTCTCTTTTTGGAACGCCGCTGCCAATTGGATCAGTCGAGCTTCCTCAAAATGTGGAGCAATGAGTTGCAGCCCTATTGGGAGCCCGTCCGCAGAAAAACCCGCGGGAAATGCCATACCGGGCAAACCGGCCATATTGACCGGAATCGTAAAAACATCGGTAAGATACATCTGAATCGGGTCATCTATCTTCTCGCCGATCCGAAAGGCCGGAGACGGCGCGGTGGGGCAGAAGATAGCGTCACAGGACTCGAAGGCCTTCTTGAAGTCTCTGGTGATAAGTGTGCGGACCTTTGCAGCTTTCAGGTAATAGGCATCATAGTACCCTGATGAAAGGGCATAGGTGCCGAGCATGATGCGTCGCTTCACTTCAGGCCCGAAGCCTTCCGCGCGTGTCCTGCAATACATGTCGATCATACTGCTGAACTTAGCGGCCCTGTGGCCGTACTTGACGCCGTCATACCGCGCCAGGTTCGATGAAGCCTCGCTGGGGGCTATGATGTAGTAGGCCGCAATACCATAATCCAGGTGGGGTAGGGAGAGTTCCACGAAGTTCACGCCAAGCCGCTCGAAGACCGACCGCGTCTCAGCGACAACCTTTTCCACATCGGGGTTTGTCAGTTTATTGAAGAATTCCTTGGGGAGCCCAAGGGTCATCCCGTTAATCGGTCTATCAAGGAATGCCGTGAAGTCCTCATGCGCCCTCGGGACAGAGGTCGAGTCCTTCGGGTCATGCCCACATATCATGTTCAGAATCAGAGCTAAATCAGGGACATCGCGGCTTATGGGTCCAATCTGATCGAGGCTGGACGCGTACGCAACCAGGCCATAACGGGAAACGGCCCCGTACGTCGGCTTTATTCCTGTTACGCCGCAAAAGGCCGCAGGCAGTCTGATCGAACCGCCTGTATCCGATCCCAGCGACACAGCCGCTTCGCCGGCTGCCACGGCTGCGACCGAGCCCCCGCTGGAGCCGCCTGGAATCATGTCGAGGTTCCAGGGATTGCGGGTTGTACCCCAGTGAGAGGTCTCCGTAGAAGATCCCATGGCAAATTCGTCCATGTTGGCGCTTCCCAGAATCACCATGCCTTCTTCACGGATACGACTCACTACCTCCGCGTCATAAGGGGGAACAAAATTGTGAAGGACTTTTGATCCGCACGTGGTCCTTTGCCCCTTGATGCACATGTTGTCTTTTACCGCTATAGGAATCCCGGTCAACGGGCCTCCGTCTCCGCGCGCCAGCCGACGGTCGGCCTCTCTGGCCATGTCCAGTGCCAGTTCGGGAGTGACGGTGACGTACGAGTGCACCTTTTCTTCCACCGCTTCGATGCGCTTCAAGAAAGCCTCGGTGATCTCGACGGAACTCGCCTTCTTTTCAGCGAGAACCCGGCCCAGCTCTGTAGCAGTCATTTCGTGAAGATTTGCCAACGTCTCATTCCTCGTTCGGATTGATGGACCGCTTTGTTCGCCTATTCTATGACCTTGGGAACGCGGAAGGACGTGCCGTCTCGGTCCGGGGCATTTGCGAGTGCATCGTGTACAGGAAGCGACGGCTTGACTTCGTCCTCTCGCAACGGAGTGTAAAGCTCCACCGGGCCGGCCATCGGTTCCACATCGTCGGTGGGGACTTCGGCCAACATATCCATATATTTGAGGATATCGTCAAGCTGCGCCATGTATTTTTCCTTTTCCTCGGGTTCAAGTTCCAATCTTCCCAAAAGGGCTACATAGTCGACCTGTTCGCGTGTGATTTTCATGCTGGTCCTTCTTTGGAGGTGCCCGGCAAAAACCAATGCCCAGGCTGGAAAATCAAGTATTGTAAGATACCTCCGAGCCTGGAGCCTGTCAAGGTAATGGTCACCGCGGAGATCGCAGAGAACGCAGAGAAATTTGCCCCCTTCCTTTTTCCTGTACGAACCGTAGTGAATTCGAGTCTATCACAATGCAAATTAGCGGCGGCGAGGCAGGGTACCCCAATGGCCTTCATGAACTTGCTTCAGCCGTGTTTCTCTGTCTATCCTCGGCGCACTCTGCGGTGAATGATTCTTCTCCGGCGAACGATTACCTGTCAAGGTCGGCTCCGCTCCTCTCCACTCAAATATCTGTGCCACTCAGCCCGATGTCGACCGGAAGGGTTAAGGAGACGCATGACCGATGCAGCATCAAGGGGGCCTGCCGACGGGTGGCTGCTCCATTGCAGCGCGTTGCCTTTCTGGTCCACAAGCGCGTCCCAAAGGAAGCTAGGACCCGGAATCTGCGACTCCGGTCTCCACACAGAGCTGAAACCGGGCTTCTCAATTCCCATGAGCCCTTCGCCAAGCCCTGCCGCCTTTGGATTGCCGTGGCATTCGTGACACAATCTTCCTTTGGCCGTGATTGTGTGCGGAGAATACGGATTGACAATCAACGCGGGATGTCCAGAGCCGGTAATGGGAATCTGCCTGTCCAGAAGAAGGTTGTTGTCCGCATCAACGTGGGAAATCACGTACTGGTACATTGGGCGCATTATGGAGACCTTGCCACGATGATCCAGCCCGAGAGGAGGGCGGGACCACTTTCGTTCGGTGTAGCCTCTAAACCATGCGCCGGGCCGCTTTTCGCCCGTGAGCCAATCTTCAGTTACCGGCAGGTCCCATTGATCTTGTGACTTGGGTGGTATTTGTCCATCGGCAGGGGGAATTAATTCTGCATAAGTGCCTATCTCACGACTCAGAAGACTCTGCACCTGCGGGTCGTTCTGGGCCGCGGTGGAGGCCCATTTCCAATAATCGGCCCTCTCTTCCAGCATGAGGTGGAAGCCGTAATCTTGAAACGACCAGGAAGCATGGCACGCGGAGCATTTGAGCTTCTCTCCGTGAATTCCCACGCGATGCGGGATCGATTTTGCATTCCAGGATGGAACTGTGCGACCTTTTCCTCGGAGCAGAATCATCTCCCCATTATCTGTTCTCTGAATCGCTGGATGGTCCCCGCGCACGTGACAACCCTCGCAGGACACCTTGACCCCGTTGTACGGCGAATGGGACGCCTCTCCGGTGCCGTGCACCTCGTCCAAGGTATGGCAATCTGTGCACTTCATGCCTGCACGAAAGTGAACATCCGACAAAAGGCGGTGTTGTTCGGAGCCGTAGATTCTGGTCGGTTGACGTCCCTGCATAACGGGAGATCTAAACCCCCGGTCGAAATCCTTCTCGAAAAGTCCAACGTAATCTCCGCCCACGTGGTTGGAATTGTGGCATTTCAGACACGCAGTAATCCCTGCGTCCCGAACCAGTGAATGGGAACGGGGCTTCCCGTCACTGCTGTTGGGGTACGCAACGTGGCATGCAGAGCATCCCACGCCGCGATGTTCCCCCCAACGTTCCGAACCCTTGGTGTTGAGGTGGCATCTCAGACAAGAGCGTCTGAGAAGGTCATCCCCGAGATTTGCAGAGTCGGACGGATGAGGGACCTGTTTCAGACCGTCAACGTCCATCGTTGCATATGTCGGGTCTGGGGTCTTCTGTCCACCGAAGGCGAACCGGGTGTGATTGATCATTCTAGGAGCCAGCGCCATTGCCGAATGTTTTACTCTGCGGACCTCTTCAGGGTGACACCCCCCACAGGTTTTGTTTACTGCTTTCAGATCACCGGGATCTTTAATCAGGCCAAGGTGAGCCGCATCCTTATCTTCCGGCTTGGAGTCGCCTCCGTGGCATTGGATGCACGCGAAGGCATGGCTGGGGTCCATGGCCGCGTTCGTCTCGTGGCATTTGACGCAATTGCCCGCGTCTTTGCAGGGAGTTGTTTCCGACACCTGGGGAGGATCTCCCCACCATGTGGGGTAGAGTGGTTCGGATGCGGCCGTATCCGCCTCAGGAAGGGGCAGTATTTGAGGTCGGTGGGATGTCGGTGCTTCCACATTTTTGTCCGCTGCGGGGAGATGTGAAGCCCCAAGACCCACCGCGAGCAGTTGTCACCAGTATCGAAATGGCTATAGCAATTCTGATCTGCAACGGAGATTTCATAAATAAAGGTGTCTTGATCTTGTAGGAAGAACGGGCTAATGCCGCGAAATAAAATCCGCTCCGGAACCGATTCATTAGAAATTTACAAGGTCCAGACCCCGTGACTATCTCAATTGGCGCAGGATGTTTTCTAGCTGGGCCTTGGGAAGCTTGCCGCCTGACGGGTTGGCCCGGGCAAAATTCACCAGGACATTTTCTATGGCCTGTAGGGCTGCCGCATACTGTGGGTGCTGAGGCATGACACCGTTAAGAGCCAGTATCTGCGCGGCTGCATCGCGTTCTCTTCCGGGAGACAGATTCAAGGGGTCAGGCAATCTGAACGCGGGTCTCTGAGGCTGTGGTCTGGGGGGTGCTTCGGCGGAAGGGGCCGGCTGCCGTGGAGGTGCTTCCGCAGCGGGTGGGGGAGGGGCCGCGGGCTTTCGCATCGATTTCTGATCCATGCAGTAGTCGGGATTTCGAAAGCATCTCAGCTTACATTGTTCCGTGTAGTATTCATCGGAACTCTGGCCCTGGCAGCATTTGTCGCACTGTTCCCTTGTCTGAGCACCAAGCGCGGCCGAACTGAACATGTGAAGGATGGCAAATGCGAGGAAGGACCCGAAGATCAGTGCCCCGAGAGCTTTATGGGAACCAATCCTTCTTCTGTCTCCAATGTGGCGTCCAGCAACTATAGACACGATCTGAACCTCCTCGAAAAGCAGGGAGTCTGAGCCTCAACCATTACCACCGCAAACTTCGAAGCCTCTGTTTTTCTTTTGAGTATAACATATACACCTTTAGTACTCTGTTTCCTAAATTCGGTCACGTATTCTGATCGGTCGGGTACGCGTAGCCGGAGGACTCCAGTGGTAGGACCGGCCTCCGTGCCGGTCATTGGTTCACGGCCGGCAGGGACGCCGACCCTACCGATCTGATGGGGGCGACGTTGCTTGACCGAACTTGCGAAACAACGTAATTAGTGTCGCCTCTTCTTGAGGTCCATGCAATCTTTGCCATCAGTCGAGAAGTTGAGATGATGTTTCCACCCTGAAATAGGCCGTTTGTCCGACTTGAATGATTCTTCCCATTTTTCATCCACTTCGTCCCATATGTAAGTGACAAACCGATATGCCTTTTCTTCGGATCGGTAGACCCACAGCGACCATTCATCCGTGGTGGTATCTCTGCAAAGTCTTGCATAGGTGACGTCTTTTTCTTTGTTAACCTGGTCAATGGCTTTGTTCTTGACCTTCTGCATGTATTTCACATGGTCGTGCTTCTTGAATGGGAGGTCGTCCTTCGGGGATGTGTCCGAGCCGGCCTTTCCGGAAGCTGGGGGATCCCGGCGGATGTCTTCGACCACGGTCCTGGTGGACGCACCGCCCTTCGGGCTCTCAGGCGGCGATTGGCTGCCGAGCTCCTTGTCGACGCCGGATCCTGCGATTTCCCTTCCAAGATCATTCGGGAGAGAGGAGACTGTTTGAGTAGCCGGTTTCTCGGCCTTCGCTCCCTTCGCGGAAGCAGCAAAGGTATCCGAGGAGGTTCCTGAAGCATCTCCAGGTTTCTCTTTACCAGCTTGTTGAGCGAGCGAGCTACGGCCTCGGTCGTCGGGCATTGTGGGCTTCAGGAGCCGAGATGGGCTGGTGGTAGCCGCAGCTCCCGAAGTTTCTTCTTTGGAGGCTTTCGAGCCCATGATGCCAGGGACGCAAGCAGTCAGCCAGATGGAACATATTATGACCGAGATGGCCGCGAACCAAACCGATCTAAAAGGCAAGGCTCTCATTTCCTTTGCACACGAGGACTGCAATCCGGATGGCAGATGCATCCCGGCCTCCTGAAAAAAGGCCACGGCCCGCAGACGTAGAATTCCAGAATTCGCCAACCGGCTTGCAACCAAGTGGTACCCGTTTTCCCTGAAAAAGGCAACACTTGCCCAATAGATTTGAAGGGCCGGCCTGCACCGATCCTTAGGCCGGCTTGCCAGTGACACGGGAAAAAGCGTTTGCTCTTATGCCAAGAAAAGGAATAAAATACCTCTTTGCCTATTTTCAGGTCCCCACGGGGAAATGGTCCGCAACTACGGCACTAGCCCTCCGGCCACGCGGGGCATAACGCATCCCCGTGAATGTATTGAGAACAGTAGTGGTGTGCACGTCGAGTCCGGACGGGCGCCCATGTAAGGAGTGAGAATGATCAGGCACAAGAAGCTGGCACAGTGGGTCGATCAAATGGCGGAGATGTGCCGACCCGACCGAATCCGCTGGTGTGAAGGCACGGAAGAAGAGTATCAGCGCATGTTGCGACTGATGATCCACACGGGAACAGCCATACCAATGGATTCGTCCAGGCGGCCTAACAGTGTCTATATCCGTTCGGACCCGGCTGATGTGGCCCGCGTCGAGGACCGCACCTTTATTTGCTCCAGGCTGAAAGAAGAGGCAGGTCCGACCAACAACTGGGCCGACCCAGCCGAAATGAAGGCCAGGCTCTCCAAGCTCTATTCCGGTTCCATGAAGGGCCGGACAATGTACGTAATTCCATACAGCATGGGCCCCACAGGCTCACCTATTGCAAAAATCGGAGTGGAGCTGACTGATTCACCGTACGTTGTGGCAAACATGCACATCATGACCCGCGTAGGAACCACGGTCCTGGACGTGCTGGGCGAAGACGGCGAGTTCGTGAAGGGGCTCCATTCAGTTGGAGCACCGCTCGACGCGGCAGTCCCCCGACGATCCGTGGCCCTGCAATGCGAAAGAAAAGTACATTTGTCACTTTCCGGAAACACGGGAGATCTGGTCTTACGGTTCAGGCTACGGTGGCAACGCTTTGTTGGGGAAGAAGTGCCATGCTCTCCGTATTGCTTCAGTCCAAGCGCGTGATGAGGGTTGGATGGCCGAGCACATGCTGATCCTCAAGCTGATCAGCCCAGAAGGCGAGGTACGGTACATCACGGGAGCGTTCCCGTCCGCTTGCGGAAAGACTAACCTTGCCATGCTGATTCCCACCATGCCTGGGTGGAAGGTGCAGACCATCGGCGATGACATTGCATGGATGAAGTTCGGCGCGGATGGCAGGTTGTACGCAATCAATCCCGAGGCAGGATTTTTCGGCGTTGCGCCGGGAACAAGTATGAAGACCAATGCCAACGCGGTCCTGACAGCCAGCAAGAACTCGATCTTTACTAATTGTGCGATCACTCCTGCAGGTGACGTCTGGTGGGAAGGGCTGACGGATGAAGAGCCACCCGAGTTGACCGACTGGTTGAGACGCCGCTGGATGCCGGGGTGCGGCCGCGTTGCCGCGCATCCGAATGCCCGGTTCACGACCCCTGCAAAGCAGTGCCCTGTGACTGCCCCGGAGTGGGAGGACCCGGACGGCGTGCCCATCGACGCTATTCTTTTCGGTGGCCGCCGCGGCACGGTGGTACCTCTGGTTACCGAAGCGTTCAGTTGGCGGCACGGGACCTTTCTCGGGTCCATCACGAGTAGTGAAACCACCGCGGCCACGACAGGAAAGGTGGGTCGGCTCCGTCGGGACCCGATGGCAATGCTCCCGTTCTGCGGCTACCACATGGGCGAGTACTTCGCACACTGGCTGAAAATTGGCGCAAGCACCGAACCTGACAAGTTGCCCAGGATCTATTATGTCAACTGGTTCCGTCAGGATGCCAACGGTAAATTCTTGTGGCCGGGGTACGGTGAAAATAGCCGAGTTCTAAAGTGGATTTTCGAACGAGTGAGTGGTACGGGCAAGGCCGTCGATACCCCAATTGGCCGCTTGCCCGCGCCCGGAGCACTGGATCTCTCACTCTTGGAACTTAAGATGGACCCTGCCGCGCTCAACGAGCTGCTGAGGGTAGACGTTGACGGCTGGTTGGCTGAAGTGCCTCTTATCCGAGAACACTTCGAAAAGTTCGGTGAAAAGCTGCCCGATGGGTTGTACCAGGAACTGAACCAACTTGAGGAACGTCTCCAAAAGGCAAAGCACTAAGCGATCCGTTTCACAAGTAATAAGCCATTTGCACAGGCATCTTACCGGTCAACCTTCAGCGACCGGTAAGATGCCTGTCCTACAGTTATTTGTCCGCGATGCTCACCCTCCCCAAATACCAACTCGCTTTCTAACAGGCGATACGAATACCCTGTCCAATGGGCAAGACCAGGAACTTCTGTACGAGCAGACCTGCGTGTCTGCCCGCTCTTTGGGCGCACATGCAGGTGCGCCCCTACTATTTTCGTTCTTTGAACGCGAATTGGTATAGACCCTCCCGTCGAGGGAGGGGAATGAGGAAAGCCTCTCCCCTGGCGGGAGAGGGAAGGGCGAGGGGGATCTTCACAAAAGCTGTTCACCAGCGAAACTCAATGCGCGTCAATCGAGCTTGTGAGTCCGCGTCACGTTTATGCCAGGCTCTTCCGGTTTGTCTTTTGACCCCTCGGCTCCTGTAGCCGGAGCATCAGGGGATAGCGGCCTTGCAGAGGAGGGCGCGGGCGCTGCCGGCTGGGGCGCCGCAGTGGCTGCCGGCGTCACCGGCTCACCGAAGCCCATTTTTTGGTAAAGTTTAAGGATCAGATTGCCGAACCACTCGTGGGGCAAAATGTTCTCGGTCACCCAGACCATTACGAAAACTATCGCGGCAATTATGCCGGCCACTATAAGGAACCCAAGAAGGGCACAAAGGCCGAAGACAATCAGGGAGAAGTAAAAAGGGAAGAAGAAGCCGTATAGGAAGCCTCTCCCGACCCTCGTAATCACCCTCTCATCTTCCTCTCTCCCCAGGATATCATTGAATACCCCGACGTAGTAGTTCTTGTTGTAATAACTGAGAGTTGCACTTATTAATCCCAGAACAATCAATCCTAACAACGTTTTCAGCATCGTGTCCTCCCTGGGCTTGTGGACCCGGATCCGGGCCGCCGCCCTAAATTAGAATGCAACGATAACTTTGCCTTTTCAATAGCCGCTCGCTGGAGTCGCTCGCGGGGTTTGGCCTTGCCGAATTGTGGAGCAGCAACGCTCTCTACCTTTTCTTGGCTTTCTTCCTGGCCTGGCGTGCCTGTTTACTTTTTTTCCTCTGCTTCTCCAGGGCCTTTTTGGAGGTCATTTTGCCTTTCTTGACTTCCGGCAGTCCGAACGGATTGGTAGGCCCGTACGCAGGCTCTTCGGACCCCATGCCTCCTGCGAACATCTTCTTGATTCCCTTGAGCCCTTTCCAACGCCCCCGGATCTTACCGCCCCCCACCGCGACCATGAGGTCGCGCATGTCTTTGAACTTGGTGAGCAGGTCTTTGACTTCCGACTCTTTGCGGCCCGCTCCGTTGGCAACGCGGCGGATCCTGCTCTCGTTGAGGACATCGGGTCGTTTGCGCTCAGCGGGAGTCATCGAATTGATGATAGATTCGATCCGAACCAATTCGTAGTCATCCACTTTGGCCGAATCCGGAAGTCCTCCCGAAAAGAAAGGCAACTTCTCAACAAGATCCTGCAAGGGTCCCATCTTCTTGATGGCGCGAATTTGGTTTAGAAAATCGCCGAGGCCGAAATCTCCGTGAAGCATGCGCATTGCATCTTCTTCGGCCTTTTTTTCGTCTACTACCTCCTCGAAATCTTTCACCAGGCCGACGACGTCCCCGAAACCCAAAATACGTGAGGCCACGCCTTCGGGACGAAACTCTTCGAGGCGGTCTAGAGCTTCCCCCATACCAACAAACTTGATCGGGACACCCGTGGCCTCTTTGATTGAGATTGCCGCTCCACCGCGCGCGTCACCATCCATTTTGGTGAGGATGAACCCGGTGAGGCGGATGCGCTCGTTGAAGGCTCTTGCTATTTTGACCGATTCCTGGCCGATCATTGCATCGCAGACCAGCAGGACATTATCGGGGGAGGTCAGTTCCTCAATGCGATGAAGTTCCTCCATGAGGGGTTCATCTACTGTCAGCCGACCTGCCGTATCGAAGATCGTGACATCGCGACCTGTTGCAACCGCCTCTTTGACAGCTTTCTCGCAGATCTCGGGAGGATTGGCTCCGCCGTTGGAAAAAACCGGAATATCGAGATCCGATCCCAATTTGACAAGCTGATCCACTGCAGCGGGCCGGTATATGTCCGCAGCCACCAGCATAGGTTTCTTGCCGTTCTTGATGAGGTGCCGGGCAAGCTTCGCCGCGGTGGTAGTCTTACCCGAGCCTTGCAAGCCGACCATCATTACCGCACTCACGGGTTTTGAGCGCAGGTTCAGGGATGAATCGGCCGGCCCCATCAGGCGTACCAGTTCTTCATGACAAAGGTTTATGAAATGATCACCGGGCGAGACACGAAGCTTTTTGTCCCTGTGCTTGACTCGCACTTGGACTAGCTGCCCCAGGGCTTCTTCCTTGACCCGCTCCAGAAATGAGCGAGTGACCTGGAATTCCACGTCCGCTTCGAGAAGCGAGACGCGAATCATCTGCAGCGCCTCACCCAGGTTTTCCTCGGTAAGGGTACGCTGGCCCTGGAGATACTGCCGGACATCTCGGAATCCCCTGGTAAGAATTTCCAGCACGGGGGACGCCTCCTGAACTCCAGATTTTCCTAAAACAGCTTTCTATATCATAGCGCCAGATGAAATGTAAGCCCTTTCTCTGCTTGCTCGCACATAGGAATTCTGATATAACCTGAACGCTTTTCCTGGCATGGAAATCACATCTGCCGAGGTCCGAATGCTGGATAAACTAGGAAACTTTCAAATCAAGACCAAGGTGTTCTTTGGTAGAGGCGGGATCTCGAGCCTCGGAGAATTGGCCCTCGATATGGGCGCAAGAAGATTTCTTTTGGTCGCTGATCCGGCTTTGGAGAATCACGGATTGCTGGAAGCGGCCCGCAAGAGTTTGGCCGAGTCGGGTCTGGAAGGGAAAAGTTTTCTGAAAGTTGAACCGGAGCCTTATCTGGACAATGCCGATGATGCGGCAGCTATCGGCCGGGAGATGGAAGCTGACCTTGTTATTGGGATGGGCGGAGGCTCTGCAATGGACACGGCCAAGGCCGCCGCGGCCCTCGTCACCAATGATGGAAAAGCAGAGGATTACATTGGTCTGAATAAAGTGGAACTGCCGAGCGCTGCAACGATCATGATTCCCACTACAGCGGGGACCGGCGCGGAAGTGACTTTCACGGCAGTTTTCACCAACCGGCAGACGAAAGCAAAAGGCGGGATAAATAGCCCCTATCTCTTCCCTGATGTGGCATTGCTCGATCCGGACCTTACGGTGTCACTTCCCCCTGATGTCACAGCAGCCACTGGAATGGATGCTCTGACTCATGCTGTGGAATCCGTAACCAGCCGGTCTTCAACAGTATTTACCGAGGCATTGGCTTTGACGGCGGTCAGGCTCATTGGAGAGAACCTCAGACGGGCGGTCTTTAAGGGCAGTGACATTCAAGCAAGGGAAAACATGCTCATGGGCAGTCTGTTGGGTGGGTTGGCTCTGGCTGATGCCGGCGTGGGGGCCGCCCACGCGTTGGCCTACCCGCTTGGCGGGAACTACCGGATCCCTCATGGGCTGGCAAACGCAGTCCTGGTTCCTCACGTAATGGAGTTCAATCTTCCGGCGGCTGAAAAACAATTTGCTCTGATCGCTCGTAACATGGGAGAGCCGGTGGAAGGACTTCCAGCTCGGTGGGCCGCGGCCGCGGCCGTGGAGGCTGTTCGGACACTTTGTTCCGACATAGGGATACCCTCGTTCCTTTCTGAACTTGGAGTTCCCGAATCCGACATACCGATGCTAGCGGAAGCAGCGCTGACGGTGACTCGACCGGTGGAGAACAACCCGAGGAAGCTGGGTAAAGAAGAGGCGGAGCGAATATATCGGCTGGCTTTCGCTTGAAGGATCGCACTCAGGCTCCGACAGGCATGTCTTGCATCGCTCAAGACGTCTAGTCGGAGATTCCTCTCACATTGGAAAACGTCTGTTTGTGCCCGGTGGGCGGGGGGCACCGTCTGACTGAGGAGGTTTTATGCCTGGATACGAATGGATGGGCGAAACGGAAAAAGAACAAATACAGGAAGTCCTGGAAACAGGGATCCTCTTTCGTTACGAATTCAAGAACGAACGCAAGGGTATCTACAAGGTCAAGGAATTCGAGGACAAGTTCGCACAGTATAGCGGATCGGTTTATGCCCATGCCGTTACTTCAGGGTCAACAGCGCTTCGGGTTGCCCTTGCTGCCCTTGGGGTCGGGCCTGGCGACGAAGTAATCACCCAGGGGTTTACGTTTGTCGCGACCTTTGAGGCGATAATCGAGTCAGGGGCCGTTCCGATCCCGACTGAAATCGACGACACCTTGAATATGGACCCGCTGGACTTCGAGAAGAAGATAACAGACAAGACAAAAGTGGTTATACCCGTGCACATGCTCGGCGCACCGGCTCGGATTCAAGAAATAATCGACATCGCTCGCAAACACGGTATCAAGGTTCTCGAAGACACGGCCCAGGGCCTGGGAGCAGCCGTCGGGGGCAAGAAGGTGGGAACGTGGGGCGATATGGGCACGTTTTCATTCGATTTTTACAAAACTGTCACCACCGGCGAAGGCGGCATGATCATCACCAATGACCGGGAACTCTACACGAGGGCATCCGAATATGCGGATCACGGCCACGACCACAATCCGGAAGTCGGGAGAGCACTTGAGGGCAGGAATTTCCTCGGGTTTAATTACCGCATGAATGAACTACAGGGTGCGATCGGGCTGGCGCAACTTAGCAAACTGGACGACATGATACAGCGTCAGCACCAAAACCAGGAATTGATTCGGGAAACTCTGGAGAGCTTCGCTGGCGTAACCATGAGGGCCCTGCCGGAAAACGGAAAGGACAGTTATTCCCACGTCTGTTTTTTCCTGCCGGACGCAGCAAAGGCAGCTGCTTTTCACAAGAGCATAGTTGAGAAAGGTCTGAGCGCGATTTATTTCAAGAACAACTTTTGGCATTTTCTCCCCAATTGGGAGCACGTTATCGAGCGCAAGACGGTTTGGCCGGGTCCCTATCCCTTTGCCGGGCCCATTTACGGAAAAGAGGCCAAATATTCAAAAGATATGCTGCCCAAGAGTACGGCCATTGTGGAGAGACTAGTGGTCATACCCGTTTTCTTGCAAATGGACGAGGAGCGCATACGAAGGATGGTCATGGAGCTGCAGGCAACAGCGGAAGAGATTCTGTAAGGGATCTTGCGTTTGCAAACCAGCCTGAAGCACACATTTCTCATGCCCCAAAATTCTTGTAAAGTAGTCGGTTTCATTCCCGCAAGGGCGGAATCCACACGTTTTCCGGGAAAGCCTCTGGCAGACATCCAGGGAAGACCGATGATTATGCGGGTAGTCGAGAGGGCTCTCAAGTCATCACTTCTGGACGCGGTTTATGTTGCGACAGATTCGGAGGAGATTCTGAAAGCGGTTCAGAATCATGGCGGAAACGCTCTATTGACTTCGCAGGATCATCAGTCAGGAACCGACCGAATCGCTCAAGCCGCTCGTGACGTTGGACTTCGAGCCGAGGACATTGCGGTCAACATACAGGGAGATCAACCGCTCTTTGATCCTGTCATGATTGAAGAAGTCGTACAGCCATTGCTGGCGGATGATACCATTCCCATGTCCACTCTGATATATGAAATAGTTAGGGACGAAGAGATCACTCACCCTAATGCGGTCAAGACGGTCGTGGACAGGGAAGGGTTCGCAATCTATTTTTCTAGGTCCACCATACCGTTTTTCAGGGACTCCAAATTGCGTCCCGTTTACTTTAAGCATCACGGAATCTACGCGTATCGCAACGATTTTCTTCAGACATTTGCAAATCTCCCACAAGGATTTTTCGAACGGGCGGAGCATCTCGAGCAACTCCGTGCGCTGGAAAACGGATTTCGGATCAAGGTGGTGGTTACTGATAAAGATTCCATAGAGGTCGATACTCCGGAAGATCTGGAAAGGGTCCGTGAAACCTATAGAAAGATGAATTGACAAAAAAGAAAGATGGGTGATACTTCTCTTGAGAAGAGCTGAGCGGCTTTCTGTGGCTTTTCTTGAAATCTGGCTGATATCATTTAAGAAAAGAGGAATAAATCATGTTGCGCATAACAGGAAAGGTATAACACGTGAGCAGAGACGACAATGTTAAGGTTGAAGGAACAGTGGTGAAGGTGCATTCAGGAGGAATGTACCAAGTGGAGACGGAAGACGGCCGGAGCATACGAACGAAGCTCTCTGGTAGGATGTCAAGGTTCAGGATTAAAGTCTTGTTGGGCGATAAAGTGACCGTAGCCCTTTCTCCCTATGATCTCACCCACGGCCTGATAGTCTACCGCGGCAAGTAAAGTCCCGCGGGTGCAGACTCCTACAATCGCCGCGCCGAAAGCAATCCAAGAAGAAATTTTGAAGCAAGCGAACAGCGGTACTCTTTTTCCCTCGCTGTCTGATATTATCGTGGATTATACAGAGGGCAGTCTCAGAAATGTATGCTATTCCCGCCAATGGGCTGATATGGTGAAGGAATTGAAGTGACTTGGAGAGTAACCAGACGGTCGGGAATGGTGGAGGACCTCTGAAATTGCGGGACCCCCGCAAAATTCCGGCTTAAACTGATGTAAGGTGCATGATGAGCGAGCATTCTTTATCTTTTGAAAAAGAGAAAATTACCGCAAAATTTATTGCTCCTTCCGGCGAAGATGTTGAGAAACACATCGAGGTCCGTATCAATCCTATTTCAGGGCGGACCAGCCGAATCGCACTCGGACGGGGCGCCGAAAAGGAACCGGGAACAGAGAGCCTGCCGTTGCCGCCGCCGAATGCCGGTGATACTGACAGTTGCCCCTTCTGCAAGCCGCAGGTTATGTCAAGAACGCCCAGGATTAGTTCCGACATTATTCCGACGGGCGCTTATGTTACAACGATTCGATTTTGTTTCCGAATCTCTTTCCTTACGGTGGCTATTCGGCAGTAAGCCTTGTTGACAACCGGCATTTCGTAGAAATCGGCACGGCGTCCGTAAGTTCCTATACCGACTGCTTTATCAACTGCCGGAATTATCTTCGCCACTTACTTGCGTATGATTCCGAAGCCTTTTACATGGCAATTACACAGAATCATTTGCCATCCGCCGGCGGCTCTTTGCTTCATCCCCACCTTCAAATCAATGCGGACAGAATTGCTCCGAATCATCATCGGCTTTTGCGGAAAAGAGCCGAGGAATATTTCCAGCACATCGGTTCATATCTGTTTTCGGATTATCTGCTGCATGAAAAGCAGGATGGCAGCCGTTATATTGGGAAAACCGGTTCATGGGAATGGATGACCGCCTTTGCTCCGGAAGGTTTTTTTGAAATCTGGGGAATTTTGCCCAAGACGACTTCTCTGTTTCAGATGACAGATTCGGACTGGCATCATCTTGCTCAGGGAGTTGTCAACGCCCAGAAATTTTACCGAAGCCTTTGCAGAAACGGATATAATCTCGGTATGTTGTTTATTGAAGACGGAAATTCTTGTCTTGAAATGCGGGTCGTGATTCTTGTCCGGTCGAATTATGCAGCCTGGGTACGTAATGACCATACTGGCTTCGAGGTGATGCTCGGAGACATGGCGACGTTCACGTCGCCTGAAGATATTGCAAGAAATGCCTCAATATTCTGGGCAAAATCCTAATCTAGGAAAAGTCGTGACGATAAATACAAAAGGAGCTTTTCAACTTGCCATTGGGCTTTTCAGCGATTAGCAAATGGATGTGAAAGGACAAGGGCCATGGAAATACTTTTCTTGGGCACCGGGTCTGCTTGGGCCGTCCCTGAACACTCGTGCGCATGCGCAATATGTTCACGGATGCTGGCCGAAGGGGAAGAGCGCACAAGGACCTCCTTTCTCGTGAGGGGAAGCGAAAGTATTTTGATGGATTGCGGACCTGACTGGCGCATCCAGATGAAGGCCAATCAACTGGAACGGCCTGACGTAATTTTGATCACCCACGAGCACGCCGATCATTTCTTGGGCCTCGATGATCTGTTGGCATTTCGGAGGTCGCTGCCGGCGGACTCTTGGAGTCCGATCCCCGTGTACGCGACCGAACAGACCTGGAAGGCTATTGAGGTACGCTTCGGTTACTTGTTGGGGTCGCTAATCGAAAAACGATACGCAGTTCCCGACATTCCTTTGGACGGCATCAAGACTCGGGTGACGCCTTTCAAGACGTATCACGGACCTACAGCGGCAGGGTCCGTCGGCTATGTCCTGAAGGATCAAGTATCAGGGCAAAATTTCAAGATCGTCTATACTTCTGACTTTTCCCGTCTGGATGCCGAGCCATCTATTCTTATGAACCCTGATGTCTTGATCATCCAGTCTCATTGGCTCAACGAGCCACGCGAGAATCGACCGAACCATCATGAGCTTTCAACGCGCCATGGACTACATCCGAAAGTGGAGACCTCGCCGCGGGACTTATCTGGTTCACATCTCCGATGCGGATCAGGTTCCCGGAGATCCTTGCAACAGTTTCCTAAAGAAACGTGAACCCTTGGCGCCTTTGGAGGAGCCTGGTTCGGGCATCCGCTATCCGATTCCCACGTGCCAAGTCGAATGGCAGGATGTAGTGGACAGGATCTGCAGGGACCATGATGTGCCTGGACCTGTCATTGCCCCCTACGACGGGATGCGAATAATCTATGAATAGGCATACACCCGCGGGCTGCTTCATCTCTCCACATCGTGAACGCGTGGCATCGGCGAGATCTGATTATTGACAGCAAGTTATCGGGGGAGTTAATTCCTGATGGCGCACATGGTAGAATTCAATCTGTGGCAATTCCAACCATCAACCAAGAGGTGATCAATGGACGAGGATCTCAAAGCAAAGACCGCCAAGACGGCAAAAAAGTATTTCGAAGGATATCCCGATGAAAGACCCTTTGACCTGTGGCGCTCTTTCGACAAGGGCCTGGCAAAAGACCTCTCACTGTTCATAACCGGCCAGATTTATTCTCGGGAGAAGATTCCCCATACCACGCGTCAACTGGTGACTGTGGCAGCTCTGACGGTGCTGGAGCGAACCGAGGAGTTAAAACTGCATATTTACGCGGCGCTCAATGTGGGATGCAACCCACAAGACGTCGCGGAAGTTATTTTCCAGTGCGGAATTTACGGCGGAATGCCCATAGTGAATAATGCGCTGAAGGTTTTGAGGGAAGTGCTGCAGGAAAGGGGGAATTGGCCTCTCAGCGCACAAGACGATTAGGGGAGCAGACGTGATCCGGTCTCAGCAGATACGCTCATCCTCGCAACGGACTCCGACCGAACTCCTGACAGTTTATCGGCAGAGTCGCAGTAAGGCTCTTACCATCAGTTGTCGTCAATTCATTACGTCCAGTGAGCGTGCCATCAATCATCGAGCGTGAACTCGAAATCTTCTCCGGAGTCCAGGTCGAGTTCGGCTTCTTGCGTGGCGGGCAGGGTCCGGTGAGACGCAGAAGGCCCCGTAAAGAACTCGTCAAAGGTCGATTCCGGCGGATCATAATCGATGCCGAGCTTTCGCCGCGTCGCGGTGAGGTCCTTGTTGCATGATGGACACATAAGGTTGTGGTCGAAGCTTACATAGCCGCATTTTTCACATTTCAAAGCGCACCTCCGCTTATGGGGACCGCTCCAAGATTCTGCACTAAAATTAGCATGAACTACTTGATAAATCAAGTCTTATCGGGCAATACAATATCGAACGGCTCATGGGCGGCGTTTTCTTGGAAGTCTCTCTGCCTGATCGCTGTGCTCGTAGCCATGGGCTGCGCGAGTGTACCCCACACAGGGCGTCGGCAGTTCAACATGGTCTCGGACCAACAACTCAGTGCCCTTGCCCTAAAGGCCTTTAACGAGATCGTGGCAAAGGAACCCCCTAGCAAAGATCAACGGCTCAACGAAATCGTCCGGAAAGTTGCCGAACGGATCAGCAAGGCCGCGGAAAAGATCGACAAGCCTAAGTTCGACTGGGAGGTACGAGTTATCGACAGGGATGTGCCCAATGCCTTTTGTCTTCCCGGAGGAAAGATCGTCGTCTGCACCGGCATGGTTCCGTATGCAAGAAATGAGGCAGGGCTAGCCGCGGTTATCGCACATGAAACGGCGCACGCTGTGGCGCGACATAGTGGTGAGCGATTGAGCCAACAGCTCGCGTTAAAGGGGGCGATGACGGTCGGGGGTGAGGTCTTGAAAAAGGAAGATGGAAGCCTGGACACCAAAGCGCGTGTGGCTCTGGGGGCCCTGGGTATGGGGGGAACAGTCGGTATCATGTTGCCGTACAGCCGTGTCCATGAATTAGAGGCAGATCGCATCGGCCAGCTCTATATGGCCGCTGCCGGGTACGATCCCTCTGAGGCGGGTCGGTTGTGGGATAGAATGTCCAAGATAAAGAAGCCTCCGATACCGGTATGGTTATCCACGCATCCTGCTGACGAAGAGCGCGTCCGTAAGCTTAAGGAATGTCTGCCGGAGGCCCAGAAGCTCTACGCAGAAGCGCCTACGAAGTATGGTGTCGGCGCGCCACTTTGAGCCGATTGCCAACTTTGATGTCTGAGGTTGAAGATGACTCGGCGGGGGCGGCAGAATTGGTGAGCCAGGCATCCTGCCTGTCCCACCAATCGGGACCGTGCCGGCAACATGAGAACAGTCCCGTTCGTCGGACAGGCCAAGAACCGAGAGGAAGAGTCATGAAAACCGGTGGGGAAGTCAGAGCTTTCATCGCAATCGAGCTGCCCGAATCCGTAAAATCATTCCTAGTGAAGATTTCTGCCGAACTCAAACTGTGTGGTGGACCCGTGAAATGGGTGAGACCCGAGGGAATACATCTCACCCTGAAGTTTCTGGGTTCGGTCCCAAGTGACCTTTTGCCCCGAATTCACGAAGCAGCACTGCCGCTATTTAGAGAACAGAAGCCCACGCAGTTGCATGTGTCCGGACTTGGGGCCTTCCCGCACCTCAGGAGGCCCCGCGTGGTCTGGGCTGGACTGGAAGACCCAGCGGGAGTCCTTTCTCCGCTGGTCAACAGTTTGGAAACCGTACTGGAACCGCTTGGATTTCCAAAGGAAAAGAGACCATTCAACCCGCACCTTACGCTTGGACGATTCAAATCCAACGAGAAAAGCTCGGAACTCATCGAGGCCATCAGGCAAAAAATGGACATTGTTGGACCCTCTTTTGTCGCGGATCATGCAATACTCTTCGAGAGCGTTTTGAAGCCTTCCGGCGCAGAATATTTCCAGCTATTCCGCTTTGACTACGGCCCTGCCTGATCTCCGCCCATGTATGTTCCGTAAGAAGGGGTGTGTTCAGGGATTGGAAACTCGACTTCGTCCAAGATCCGCATCCAGTGCCTTCATTGACAGGCGACCGGCGAACCTGTACAATAAAGCCATCAGGAAAAAGGCTTCCGGAGCGGAAAATCCATGAAAACCCGAGCGGTTGCCATTGCATTCACACTAGGGCTCATTCTGATCACTACCGAATCGGAGATTCCTGTCATCTCCGCGATGCCCGTGGAAGATGCCGCGGTTTCTCAGCAAGATAACAGCGCCGGTCAGACCATTCCTGCTCCTAGCGACAGCCCATCAGCCCAGCCGGATACTCAGCCTGCGGTAGTTGAGTCCCCAGCCAGACCCCTTGAACCCCCTGACGATCCTTGCCTTCCGCCACTGTACAAAGACTGGCGGGAAATGAGCCTCCACAACCAGGAAAACGTCTCTTATCACGGGTTCGCGGCATTCAGAATACACATTGACCGGTCCAACTTCGAGATGACCTTCGAGGGGATCCACAGGGATGATTCCGTTGAAGAGATCTACCGTACACACGTGGGGCTAGGAGACACCGAGTCCCCGACGCCCGAGGGAAGATTTCTGATCAATCACGTGTATTGTTATCCCGATGTGGTGCTATTCGGCGAGTCGGGCGAGCCCGTCTCGGAGGTGTACGGGGGATTCTTTGCCCCTATACTCCTTTGCGATGAACAGGGGAGATGTGAGAGACACCGCGAGCTGGGGATGCACGGGTACCATCATCCGGGTGCGTCAGACCCTCAAGTGACCCCGGTGAACACATACGGCGCTATTTCGGCAGGATGTATAAGGCTGCCGGACCCTTGCAAGTTCAAGGCGTCCCTGATCAGATTGGTCGGAATAGGGCCGATGAAGCGGAACGACAGGGGGTCATACCACTGGCTCAACAAACCGGTGGAAGTAATCATCGACGGCGCCTATCCCGGTGGCGAGGAGGAATTGACCTTACTATCGCTCATCCGGGAAGGTGCAGCGCAAGTGCAAGGCGGGCTGAAGAACGTCCTGGACATATTCTACCGGTAGCGGATTACGTCTTGGACCCATCGAACCAAAATTACACGGGGCTGGCCCATTTTATGGATAGGTCGAACCGATCCACCTGAGAAAGAAGACGCATGCAATAAGAAAAAGGGCCATTGCCAACCATGATAAGCTGTCTCTCATATTCGGCCCCCTTACGCGCTTTCCTCACATCAGCAGTAACAGATCTTTAACACAACGCTTGCAGCACTGACAATACCGGAGCCACGGAAGGCGAATCTTGGATGCGGCGCAACACGTATCTTCCGGGCAACAATGCGGACTTTCGCGGCTTGGACGCGCCCATTTTTCCGAGTGTCGACTCTGTCGATTCTTCCGGGATTGAGAGCAACCGGTCCTGACGCGTCGATGGCGGCCGCATTACGGACCGCCATCTGAGCATGATAAGAATGGGCCTAAAGAAAAGCCCTATGATTCAAATGACCTCTGGGCCCTGGATGGGGGGGTTATGGGGGAGGGAGGGTGTCCATCCAGGGTGAGAGGTCTACGTGAGAGCCATCGGCTTTCACCGAATGGCCTTCTCACAGTTCAGGACTATAGGAGATGCCAGAGTAAAAGTCAAGAAAATACTTTAAGAAATTAGAATATCATATTGTTATTTAAGGTAATAAATTGATTATTGTTATCAGAGAAAACCATGGCGCTGCTGGGAGCTACTCTTTCCTGGCTTCATATGGTATTGATATCGTTAATTGTTGCACGATGGTGTTACAAGCTCTTTCATAACGCGAATTAAGTACCAGATGCCTCCGGTGGATCTCATGACCGGCCAGGGAAGCCCTGTGCACGGCGAGATGATATTTTCGTATGAAACAGGGGAGGACGAGCTTACAATAATCCCGAACGCATAAACATTTCGGAAGAGGTCTCAGAGTGCCCGCGGCAGACCGGGAGAATGACTTCCGCTCACTCATTGAGCGCTGCAACTGTGGAGATAGGGAAGCATGGGCTCAATTCTATGCACTTTGCTTTCCGTTGGTTTCCCTCGCTGTCCGGAGGAGCGCATACTCTGATCCTGAGGATACCGAAGACACGATTCAAGAAGTATTCATTCACCTTTTCAAGGCGTTACGGGTTTACGACCCTTCTCGCTCGTTGCATGCCTACGTTCTGGAAATAGCGCGCCGCGTGGCGATCGGTCGTCTTAGGAATTTGTCTGCTGCAAAGCGGGGGGGCTTGAATCCGGGCCACAAGCGCGTCAACGCGCACGATTGTGATGACGGCGAAGAGACGGTTTCGGTCGCATCGCCTCATGCAAATCAGGAGATTTTACTCATGAGGGCCCAGGAGGGACATTTCCTGAGAAAAGCCCTGGTACATATAACTGAAAAATGCAGGCAACTATTGTTGTTAAGATATGAACAGGAGCTTTCGTATAAGGAAATAGCCCAGGCAACAGGCGTCAAAGAACCAACACTCAGAGTCCGCGTCCAGCGATGTCTTTCAGCACTGGGCGACCGCTACTCAGAACTCTCGTCAAAGGAGAATGGCAGATGACCCACTCCAAAGAAGGTTGTCCTGAGGGATGGGATCCGGCCGAACTCCTGGCCTATCTGGAAGAGGATGTGGGACCGTCGACCCGAGCAGCCGTGGAGGAGCACCTCAAGGGGTGTGCAATCTGTTCGGACGAACTGGATTCCCTTCGCAAGTGGGATGCCCTTTTGCGGGAGCATCCGGAATCCTTCCATCCGGATCCCGAGGACCTCTACCGTCTTGTCTCTCTTGGCGAAGATCCGGGAGGCCACACAAAGAACCATGTTGAATCGTGCCGAGACTGCACTGAGGCTGTGCACTTGCTGCGGGAAATGCTTTCCGCCCAGGCCGAGGCCCCAGGACCGTCACAAGTAATACCTGGATCACTCGTTTCCAAGTTGGAGGAACTCTATAGGATTCCAGGCAGGGCATCGCATCGCGAGCCTTTGTCTTCATTCTTCCACAGATTGCTTGGGATTCGATTCCGTCTCCCCGTTTTGGCACTCGGCACCGCCGCGGCAGCCGTGATTATTGTAGTCCTTGTCATGCCAAGGCCCACCATGTTCAGGGAGCATCCTCGGCCCAACGCAGTTGCCCCAGCGGAGGCGCCTCGCAGGTCAATCGGTCCCGAACAGGCACCTTCCGCGACAGACGAGTTTCGCCTCTCTGACGAGCAAACAAGGGAAACGCGGTCGACAGATCAAACGAGAATGAAGAAGGAATCTCCAGCACAACCGTCTTCCTTGCCTCCACGTTCGCTCCCATTGGTTCAAGGTGGGGTGTCAGAGCCGGAGACTCACCGGGCTGAGGGAGGCCTTCTCGAAAGTGCTCCTGGTAAAACCTCAAAGTTACGGTCCTTTGCTGCACCTGCTGAGCCTAATGGTCAACTGGAGAAGAAGATTGCGCCTCCGCCGGCGACTGATGATATCAAATCGAAGACAAAGCTGGATCTAGGCGCAGAGGGAGTGGCAAAACCTGGCCCCCGCATCGCGAAGCTTCGCCACGGGACCGGCATTCCGGTTAGCGTGCAAATTGTAGACTCTGCAGGGCATCTCGTCCCAGGGCTCAGGTTTGTGCCTCCCAAGACTGTTGGCAGCCGTTTTTCCTTTTCTGGACCGACCAGTCGAGAGGAGAACGTTGCGGGTAGAATTCGGATGAAATCTGAGGACAGATCAGCGCCCGCAACCGTCGCGGAAAATGAGGCGGAAGGTTATCTGGTTGTCGTTACGGTCAAGGAATCACAAGGGGTTTACGACTTAGAGGCAAGACTGTTTCGTGGTCCTTCAACCCAGAAAGAAGCGACCCACCTCAACCATCAACGCTCAAAAAGTAAGTAAAGAAGATTTGCAGAGCAGAATCGGGGAACTGGTTTTCTCGCTTTTAGGTATTGAGTGACCTATTACCTCGGCATTTCTTAGGTTTTCCATAATCCGGAAACTACCATGACAATGCTCAATCCAACGAGAACGATCACAACCGCCCATGACACAAGATTCATAAAAAAACCGTTGGTGTGTTCTCTCATTACAGATCGATCATTTACCAAGAGCACCATAAATATCAAAACCACAGGAAGCACCAGGCCGTTGATAACCTGAGAAATGAACATGATCGGAACAAGGGGTAGGGTGGGTGTCAGGATAACTAGACCTGAGAAAAAGATCGTAAAACAGTAAAGGCCGTAAAACTGGGGGGCCTCAGAAAACTTCTTATCCAGACTGGATTCCCAGCCGAAGGCTTCGCAAACCGTATATGCGGTCGACAACGGCAAAATCGCGGCTGCGAACATAGAAGCAGTAAAGAGACCGAAGGCAAAAAGCCAGGTGCAATAGGATCCTGCCAGCGGCCGCAATGCGAGCGCAGCTTGTTCCGCGGTTTCGACCTTTATGCCTGCCTTGAACAGGGTGGCCGCGCAGGCGAGGATAATGAAGAAGGCCACTATGCTCACCACGATTGAGCCGATAATGACATCTAAACGCACGGCCCCAAGGTCTTTGGGCGCCAACCCCTTGTCCACAACCGAAGCCTGAAGATAGAACTGCATCCAGGGAGCGATTGTCGTCCCAACCAGTCCCACGAGCATCACCAGAAACGCTGAATCAGTCCTGAGCGTGGGAGCCGCCACGGACCTGACTACTTCGAGCCAGTCCGGGCGCACGAGAAAGCCGGTTACCACGTAGGACACGTAGAACAGGCACGCTGTAAGAAAAACCTTTTCGACTGACTTATAGGTTCCCTTGACCGCAAGCCACATGAGAAATAGGATGCTCAAAGGAACCGTCATGTAACGGGAAAGGCCGAAGATCTCCAGCGACGCGGCAATGCCTGCGAATTCAGCGAGTGTGTTCCCCAAATTGGTGAGAACTAGCAGGATCATGAGGTAAAACGTGAGCTTAACCCCAAAACGTTCGCGAATCAGATCCGAAAGACCCTTGCCGGAGACCACTCCCATCCTGGCCCCCATTTCCTGAACGATTAAGAGAACAACCGTGATCGGAATCAGCGACCAAAGCATGCTCAGGCCGAATTCAGCGCCAGCCAGGGAATAGGTCGTAATGCCGCCTGCATCATTATCCACGTTGGACGTGATAATTCCGGGGCCCATCAGCATCAGGACGCCCCACAAGGCTATCATTCTTCGTCGGAAGAATCCCTGTCCTACAGCTTTGCCCACGCTGGTGATTTCGTTAGACACTACTGACTCTCCAGAATCACTTGCCTAGATGCGGGGCGACGATTTCCATGAGGGCCTTGAACCGTATCACGCCCATGATACGGTTTTCGTCGTCCACTACAGGAATCGCCCTGAAACCGGTACTTGACGAACGTGTCAGCCAGGTCCTTGGCCTCGTCATCGATCTTGGCCGTGACGACCCTAGTGGTCATTATTCGCTCGATCGGAGTGAAGATCTCGTGAGAAAGAAGCTCTCTCAAATTCACCACCCCGAGCAGCCTAGAATCCGAATCCACCACATATATGTAATAGATGATGTCCACTTTGTCTGCGTTCTGTCTGACAGCAGCGAGCGCATCGACGATAGTCTTGTCAGGGGGGAGCGACATATATTGGGTGGTCATGAGGCCGCCGGCTTCATCTTCTTCGTGGGCCAGCAGACTTTTCACCGTCGCCTGGTATTCGCCGTCCATCTCCCGAAAGATTCCCCTTGCGGTATCTGTAGGGAGGTCGGCGATCAAGTCTGCGGCATCGTCGGGAGACATTTCTTCGAGAATGTCCGCAGCTTTTTCGGGTTCAAGCCCCCTCATGATTGAGACCTGAACCTTGGGATCCATCTCTTCCAGGGCGTCGGCAAGGACTTCTTCGTTGAGGGATTCCACCACAGCGGCTCGCTCGTGAACGTCCATGTCCTCGATGATATCCGCAAGATCCGCGGGGTGAAGGTCGGACAGCTTACTCTGAGGGATCTGCAGTCTGAGCCGATCCGGATCAGCCAGTGGCTGGACATAATTCCAGGCGATAAACTTTTCTTTGGGTGTGTAGTCGAAAAACCACTCTGTAAACCGAATGACGGGGCCTTCAAATCCCAGGCGCCTCAGTAGGCCCCGGAGGCCGACATCCACCTGAACCAGCATAAGTTTCCCGTCGGACCTGACGAACTGAAGATCGTTCACCCGTTCGACCTTGGCGCCGTGAACGTCAACTATCTGCTTGTCCAACAGGAAATCCCTCAAGAGAATCTGGGAAGAAGGGAAAATCCCGTCCGCCAAGGGACTTGGACTAGCCCCGCTTTTCAGCCTGATTCTCGCCGGCTCCATGGAAGCGACATCACTCCAATTGGCGCACCAGCGTTCCCTGGACCACGAATGGCGATACACGAGCTTCACCACTTCGGGTTGCGGTCGGTCCAAGTCCACCAGCAAGTCGAGAGCCTTGCCGAGCCCTTTGCCTTCGGCTGAGAGGACTTTCCTGGCAAGCAACGTGCTCAGGTAGTATGTCTCTGGGTAAGTGGCTTCCAAGACGGCACTCCGCTAACTGCGTCAACTGTGATTGTATCGGGCAGAGTCTGGAATTCAAGGCACAGCCGGCTCTGATAGAGGTTGAGCCGGAATGAACAATCGAATTATATTCCTAGAGCGGCTCTTTTGAAAGGAGAAGTTTCGACCCGTTCGCAGCATGAATACGTTTATACCGTTTGCCAACAGTTGTGCCCGATTCGTGACGGCAGCATCGCTTCATCCCCCGCATAATTGAATGGTTACACCTGCGATATGGATTTTGTTGCGGGCCTCTCGCGAATTGAGGCATAATATTCTCTTGTCCGGAAAAGCCATCGCGTGGAGAGAACTATGCCCGTAAAAAAACAGCTCGAAGTAATGCTTGCGGATGCTCCCGGCGAGCTGGCCAAGCTTACCGCCATCCTGAAGGACGAGCACGTGAACATCGAGGCCATGAGCATCCAGGATGCCAACGAGTACCTTCTGGCCCTGTACGATGTCAGGAGCCAGACTGGACGACGAGTCGCTCCTCGGGACTATTACGAAGCAATATTGAAGGAATCCGCGAAGTACTCGATGATTCGCCTGATCACCGACAATCCGGACAAGGCGGTGGAGACCTTGAGTAAGGGCGGGTATCAAGTAAAAGTTCATGACGTCATCGGCCTCGTCCTTGAAAACAAGCCCGGGATCCTGAACAAGGTCTCTCGGAAATTCGGCGATGCCGGCATCAACATCTCATATACTTACGGGTCCGGCTTCTCGGATAGCGAGGCAGCACTGTTCATTTTCAGGGTCTCAGATCTGGAGAAGGCCCTGGAGCTGTTCCCTGGCGGAACTCTCTGAAGCAACCAGTGAAGCTGACTAATAACCGTGAAACCATACCGAGGACGCTTTAGAATTCTTTGTCGATGGAAGGGTTTCGAGAGAGCTTCTCCTGTGGCTTCGTAGGAAAATGCACCCATCATCAGAGTTTTGATAAAGCTCGCCAGTGCCCTGCATTCTGGGGCTCGAAGGGATCACAGATGCATCTCAAGCTCAAACAAATCGGACCTCGAAAGATGGAGGTCGTATCCGACAAATGGAGCTTTGTTGTGGATCTCAAGGAAAAGTTCGGGGGTGAGGAGTCCGGCCCCAATCCCTCGGAGTTGACCGCGGCTGCTTTGGCTTCGTGCGAGGCGCTCACGGGTGTCGTATGGGCCGCGAGACGGCACAGGATCGAATTGCGAGACCTCGAGGCCGAGGTGTCATGGGAGTACGGGGAGAAGCCCGAGAGGATCTCGAAATTTGATGTCATAATCCGTAATGTTTACCGCCAGCTAGGAGAGAAGACAAAAGGTTTTGCAGCGATTGCCAAAGGATGCACGGTTTCCAGAAACGTTCAAGATCCAACCTGAATTGAGCCTCAAGGTCGAGTAGTGTGACAGCGGTCTGTACCGGGGGTCGTTGCGCGGCAAGCGCGGGCCGTGTATTATCCGGTATGTCCCGGAAGTCACGGAGCTTGCACGGCCAATGGATCCGAGAGACGGTGAGTTTTCTGAGTGAAATAGGCCCTCGACACGGGGATGCCTCGTTTCCCGTCCTTTTTTATACCAGCCGACGTCTTCCTCATGTCAGTATTCCGGCCGATCCGGTGAAGACGATTCCGCGGACGCGGAAGCTCTCTACGAGGTCCGAATAATCGACAACGACCATAACACGTATCAAGAAGTCATGCAGATCACCATGCTGGCCCTTGGAGTCGAACAGGAGCAGGCGTTTGCCATAGCCTGGGAGGTGGATCATCTCGGTTCGTGCGTGGTTGCGCACGCGCCCAAAGAAGAGGCCGAGGAGATGGCGGGTTTGATCCGTACCATAGGTATTGAGGTTCAGGTGAATCCGATCAATCATGCCGCGTGCTGAAGGGATGCCCATTAGCCCCATCTTCAATGTCCGATAAGATATATTATGTTAACTCGGACATGCGCGCCAGTTCCCGCGTCAGACATCGCCCCAGGTCAAAGATGAATTGACAACATCCTCAGTCATTTCTATCATCCCTCCCCATGAGCGATTCTTCCCTTCTCAGTGACGCCCCCCTTCTCAGTCTGGTTGTTATAACGAAGGATGAAGCCGACCGAATCGGAAAGCTACTAGACTCGGCCTCCATTGCCGATGAGGTAGTGGTCGTCGACTCGGGAAGCTCTGACGCCACAGTAGAGCTATGCCGATCCCGAGGAGCCCGTGTGGTCCATCATGACTGGCAGGGGTACGCGGCTCAAAAGCAATTTGCCTTGGAAATGGCCCAGGGGGAATGGGTCCTCAATCTGGACGCGGACGAAGCCTTGTCCGAGGAATCCGGCCGAGGAAATTCTGGCAGCGATCCGGAGTACCGGACCTGATGTCGGCGGGTTTTCCATGCCCCGCCTGAGCCGTTACCTGAATCGATGGATACGCCACGGTGGTTGGTACCCTGACAGGAAGGTTCGGCTCGTTCGCAAAGGACGCGGCCGCTGGGTCGGAGACGGCCTGCACGAGACACTGTTGGTATCAGGCACTGTGAAGAATCTCGAACATCCACTTCTCCATTATGTGTACCGTGACATCTCGGACCAGGTAAACACAATCAATCGTTTTTCCACGGTAAGTGCGGATCATCGCAAGGCCTCAGGTTCAAAGGGCTATCTCCTCCTGGGGCTCCTGCATGCTGTCGGCAAGTTCCTGGAGTGTGCGGTTTGGAAAAGAGGCATTCTTGACGGGATACCGGGAATAGTAATTGCTGTGAATAGCGCGTTCTACGTCTTCCTGAAACACGCCAAAGCCTGGGAAAAGGGACTCGTTAGTGACAACAAGAAATAAGTTTCGCCTGATAGCGTGTGTCGGAAGTCCTGACCTGTTGCAACCGTCGCAACTCGGCGGGACATGGGGCCGAGCCCCGTCCCACCAATTCTTTCCTTCCCCGCCTAGTCGCTTTCAGTTTCGGGGATTGCTTTCGGCACCTGCTATTTATGGCTCCCTGCTGCCCACTCCCTCGGTGATCTCATGAAAATTGCTATGGCAATGGAAAATTTCAGCCGTTATGGGGGCGGCGCCGAATCCTATGCGGTCGGACTGGCACAGACCCTTGTTTCAGAGGGCTGGGAGGTTCATCTGTACGGTCATTCCTGGGATGGTCAACCGGCAGAAGCCGTTTTCCACTCGATTCCGAAGCTCCCTCGCTGGGTCCCCGCGTCCATAAGAATACTGGCCTTTGCAGTTCGCCACAGGACAATGATAGCGGCCGAAGGATTCGATGTTGTGTTGGGCTTCGGAAACACCTTGGTAATGAACGTGTACCAGTCGCACGGAGGAGTTCATTTCTTAAGCAATATCAGGAAGCTTCAGGCCATACGGAACCCCTTGGCTCGGTGGTTGAAGTTCGCGGCTCTGCTTGCGACACCGAAATACCACGCGAGAGCGTGGATAGAATCCGCGCCTTTCAGAAAAAGCCAACGACCTGTAATCATAGCTATTTCTGATATGGTCAGGAATGATATGGCCGATTACTTTCGCATCAATAAGGACGACATAAGACTCGTGTACAACGGCATTGATCCCAGTCGATTGAAGTCGGTAATGGCAGACCGGCGCCAAGAATTGCGAAAAAGCCTCGGGTTCGGCAATGAGGTCTTGTTCCTGTTCATGTCCTACGATTTCAGAAAAAAAGGGCTCAGGTACTTGGTGGAGGCTGCCGGACGGCTCAGAGACAGAGTGGGCACAGGTCGCTTTGGCGTGGTGGCCGTAGGGGCCCAGCCCTCCCCTCTCCTTCAACGGATGGTGAGCAAATTACAACTAAGCGATATTGTTGTGTTTCCAGGAGCAACCAGGGAACCTGAAGCCTTTTACCGGGCATGCGACGTCTTTGTCCTGCCGACATTTTACGACGCATGCTCCCTTGTGGTTTTCGAGGCCATGGCCGCGGGGTTGCCTGCGATCACCACTGAATTCAACGGTGCTGCGGGCATAATCCACCGAGGTATTGACGGCATCGTCCTGCATGATGCTAGAAATATTGATGAAATGGCCGACGCTATGGAGCGTTTTCTTCCACCAGAAGTATTGAAATCAGCTTCCGAAGCAGCACGCCAAACAGCTTCAGCGTATACTGCGGAGGCTAATCATCGACAAATGCTGGCTATTCTGAATGAAGTTGCTGAGCGGCAAAGCCGATAGAGTCAAGCAGGTTTGTAGTACTTGGCCAGTGCCTCAACCAGCCCGTCAACGGTGTACTCCAGGGCCTCGACATGGACCGGCAGACCGTTTTCTCTTAATGTTCCAGATGTTACAGGACCGATGGAGGCCACAACCATGCCGTCAAACAGGGCCGGCAGATCCGCGCCGTCCAACATTCTGGCCAGGTGCGTGACCGTAGAGGAGGAAGTGAACGTGACAGCGTCAACTTGCTTCCGGAGCAGCATTGTCCGAATCTTTTCTATATCCGCGCCGTCAGGAAGGCCAGTCCGATAAACGCTGACGACTTCCACTTCGCCGCCCATCCGTGAAATACCTTCGGGAAGAACTTCCCGTGCCGATTCTGCCCTGGGAATGAGGAATCGTTTTCCCCTAACGTCGGCTTCGTCAAGGAGATCCAGAACCCCCTCTGCGACAAACTCCTTAGCCAGGAGATCGACTTTCAGGCCAAGCGTGCGAATTGCAGCCGCGGTCATCGGTCCTATCGCTCCAATCCTGGGGCCTGCCATCTGTCGGATGTCGTCCTTGAGTTCAAAGAATCGTTGGAAAAACCTTTCCACTCCGTTTACGGAAGTGAAAATCACCCATTGGAAATTCTGAATCAGTTCAATAGCACCATCGAGAAGCTCGAAGTCGGTTGGGGGTAAGATGCTTATGGTGGGGAAAAGGATCGGTTCGCCTCCCTGCTCTGATATTTGTTCCGCCATCCTCCGGGACTGCTCCCGGCTACGCGTAATAAGTATCTTCTTTCCGAACAGGGGTTTGTTCTCGAACCATCCCAACTTTTGTCGGAGCGCGACTACTGACCCCACCACCAATACAGCCGGAGGCTTCAGACCTCTGAGCTCGGCTTCGAGCGGGATTGCAGCCAGCGTTGAAATGATGGAAATCTGCTGCGGCGTTGTTCCCCATCTGACCAGTGCGGCCGGCGTGGACGGCGATTTGCCGTATTTTATTAGCGATTCAGATATCTTATTAAGATTCTTCACGCCCATGAGGAAGACGAGGGTTCCCGGATTGCGGGCCAACACCTCCCAGTCTATGGCCGATTCCTCTTTTGAAGGGTCTTCGTGGCCGGTGATGAATGTAATCATTGACGCGTGATCCCGATGAGTTACAGGAATACCCGCGTATGCGGGAGCAGCTACAGCAGAGGTTACACCCGGCACGACTTCGAAAGGGATTCCCGCTGTTACCAATTGTTCCGCTTCCTCGCCTCCTCTACCGAATACGTAAGGATCGCCGCCTTTTAATCGAACAACATTCTTGCCCTCTCCAGCCTTAGAGACTAGTAGTTCATTGATGTCCACCTGCTCTAAGGTGTGGTCCTTGCCTGTCTTTCCTACGTAGATCAGTTCCGCGTCCGTTCGGGCCTCCTGGAGCAGTTGTGACCCGGCCAAATAGTCGTACACGATGACGTCGGCCGTCCTGATCTTCTCTAGGCCTTTTACCGTTATCAGGCCGGGGTCGCCCGGGCCCGCGCCCACAAGGTAAACGGTGCCAGGAGCGGAGGATCGATTTTCCATTTCTGTATTGGCTTTTGGCATAAAAGGTTCCCTATCTAGGCGCTATATCTACGCAAAGTATTACAGACAGCCGGCAGAAGTAATGTTTCATTCACAGGTGAAGATAAAGGTCGATCCCTCGCAAGCTGTCATTGCGAGCGCAGCGAAGCAATCTTGTTCTCCGCAAACCGCAGATTGCTTCGTCGCTTCACTCCTCGCAATGACAAAGGTTAGCGACATGCCGCCGGATAACAGAACGCTCCGAGGATAACCTCCCGGGATGTAAAGCTAATTTCTTAGATGATATCCGTAGTCGGACCCGGTTCCCAATCCTGGTCAAGGACGCTCTTAAGGATGGCGTCCGCGCCTCGCCCTATCAGAATGTCGGCAAGCTTGGATCCCGTGCTCGCATCTCCCCTCGGGCCTGTAAGCGCATCCCGAATAAATGGGGTTCCGTCCGGGTGAACCACCCCGGCGACAACTTTGAGCCGGTCGCCATCAATGACACAGTGTGCAGCCATTGGCACCTGGCAGCCTCCGCCCATCCGCCTGAGGAAGGCCCTCTCAACCTGTACACATTGGGCTGTCTCATCATGATTCAACGTGGCCACAACATCTGCGGTCCGGTGATCGTCCGCCCGCGTCTCAATGGCCAGTGCGCCCTGCCCTATTGCGGGAATCATGGAATCCGGCTCCACGAAAGTCGTCACGCGGTTACCGAACCCCATGCGGAGTATTCCTGCGGCTGCCAGCATCACCCCCGCGAGATTCTCGGTTTCCATTTTCTTTAAGCGAGTATCGACGTTTCCTCTGATCGAGATCACTTCCAGGTGCGGCAACCGGTTGAGAAGAAAGGCCTTCCGTCTTAAGCTCGACGTACCAATTCTAGCGCCGACTTCCAATTCTTCCAGTCCGCGGCCGTCTCTGGAAATGAAAACATCTCTTGGATCCTCACGCTGCATAATCGCGGACAATTCCAGGCCGGTTGGTAACTCGGTAGGTAAATCCTTCATGGAATGTACTGCGAGATCTACCTTTCCGTCCAGGAGCGCCTCTTCAATCTCCTTGGTGAAAAGCCCCTTGTCGCCGATTTGGGCTAGGGGTGTGTCTAGAATCTTGTCCCCCTGTGTCTTGATAGTCATCAATTCAACTGTGATACCTGAGTGCGCTTTCTCGATGGCTGAGGCAACGTGATCGGGCCTGCCACAGAGCCAGAGCACTACCTCTCGTTCCGATTGTGAGCTTCATCTTCCAGGGATTCTTCTTCCCCCGCGGTGGGGTCGGTTGTGAGTCCATCCAGTTTGAACAGTCTTTGCGCTATGTCCAGGTACAGATTTCCCTTGGCCCCGGCGCCGGCTCTTTTCAGGTACGCGATTGGGTCATGCGCTATCTTGTTGATAATGGATCTGGTGATCATCTCCACGGCTTCACGTTCAGCAGCGCCTAGTGCTGCTAGCTTGCCGTTCATTCGCGCCAGTTCGCTCGTCCTTATCGCTTCAAGTTTTTCTTTGAGAGCCACAATAGTTGGCGTGGAATCGAGACTCGTCGCCCAGTCTACAAACTTGACAACTTCTTCCTCGACTATTCGCTCGCCGCGGAGAGCCTCTTCACGGCGCTCGCCGAGATTTTCTTCCACCACCGCCTGCAAGTCGTCGATATTGTACAAGTAAACTCCGTCAACGTCGTTCACCGCTGCCTCCACATCGCGCGGGATCGCAATGTCTATAAGGAAAATAGGCCGAAACCTTCTTCGCCGCATAACATTTTTCAATTGATCCTTACGGATCACAGGCTCACAACTGCCGGTAGAAGTTATCACCACGTCGGCAGCCACAAGCCCTTCTTCAAGCTGTTCCATGGAAAGAGCGGCGCCTGACAGATTCCGGGCAAGATTGCATGCATTCTCCAATGTTCGATTGATCACAACAATTGGGCGTTCCACTTGGCCGGCCAGGTGAGTGGCTGCGAGTTCGGCCATCTCGCCGGCTCCGATCAACAGAACCGCCTTGTCCCTGAGTTCCCCGAGTATTTTCTTTGCCAGTTCTACGGCCACATAGGCTACCGAGACAGCGGCCGTGCCGACGCCGGTTTCGCTCCGAACCCTTTTTGCCGTAAAGAATGCTCGGTGCATCAGACGGTTAAGAATTGGGCCGGTCGCGTTGACGTTTGCAGCTCTCCTGTAGCCCTCTTTGACCTGCCCGAGGATTTGCGGCTCACCTACCACCATAGAATCAAGGCTAGCCGCCACGCGGAAGACGTGACGTATCGCGTCTTCCCCTTCTTTCACGTAAAGAAAGTCACTGAGGGGTTTCGGATCCAGCCCGTGGATCGACGCAATGGCCTGAATAAGTACGTCGGTAGATCCAGCTGCCTCCTCAGCGGTTACAATGATCTCCGCCCTGTTGCATGTGGACAAAATCATTGCCTCTTCAACCCCATCGAGATCAGCGAAGGACCGGGTTACTCTCCCTTCTTCATCTCCGGGGAAGGTTATCTTCTCCCGGATCTGGACCGGCGCAGTGGAATGATTGAGTCCAATGACCAGTATTTCAGAGTTCATAACCCGCTCGTCCCCATACCAGTGGGTACACCTCTGAAGGCGTGGTGTCCTCCCAACAGGACACTTACCCCCAAGAAAGTGAACATAACAAGCGCAAATCCGACTAAAGCCAGCAGTGCGGCCCGTTTGCCCCGCCACCCAAGCGCCAGGCGCTGGTGAACCATAGCCGCGTAGGCGAACCAAGTAATAAGACTCCATGTCTCCTTGGGGTCCCAGCTCCAATAGAAGCCCCAAGCGCTGCCGGCCCACAATGCGCCGGAAATGATGCCGAGGGTCAGCAGGAAAAATCCCAGAGGAAGGCCCCGGCGGTTAATTATGTCGAGGGTCTCCAGAGACGGCAGAAGCCTGTGGAATCGCCCTATCCGTTTGGTCTTTATGAGGCGTTCCTGAAAAATGTACATGAGGCCGCCTATGGCCACTAGAGCAAACACTCCATTGCCGGCGAGCGCCAGGATGACGTGGATAGGGAGCCACCAGCTTCTCATGACGGGTACAAGCGGCGCCTTTATCTGATAGGAGAGTGTTGACGCGAAGAGCATCAGCACAGCAGCCATAGGCGCGGCGATGGACCCGAAGATGGGGCTGGGATCTCGGTACCGCATGACCAGAAACAGACCCACTATGACCCAAGCAAACAAGGAGAGCGCATCAAATGCCGTGGCCAGGGGGAAGAATCCTGAAAAGAGCGCTCTATGAAGAATTGACAGACTATGCGACGCAAATCCGATGAGGGCGCACCAGAAACCTACGGCAGCACGGCTCCCCGATGACATCAGAAGAAAGACAAGGTAAGCCGCTGAAGCGCCCAAGTAAAATGCGATCGCGATCTTGAAAAAGATCAGATCCAATCCTTCATCCTTTTCTGATTCAATTCTTCGGCCGCTCCCCAATGGCCGGCTCAGGATCAACATTCTGAGGCAAAATTGCCTTCAAAATGTCCAGGACCCGCTCGCGATCGTTTTCTCGCAGTGCAGCCAAGACCTCCGAATTCACTATCTCGCGAAAGATTTTCTTATTTTCGTCCGGAGAGCTTCCCGTCCGCAGCACAAGTTTCCTTAACTCTCCAAGAACTTGTGTCATTTTGCCGTACTCCGGCCCAAAATGCTTTTCCAGGTCCTCCCTGATTCGCCGCGCCAGGGCCGGGGAGGCTCCGCCGGTACTGACTGCTATCATCAGGTCCCCTTGCGTGATCACTGCCGGAACGATGAAGGTGCAAAGATCGGGCACGTCCGCTATGTTGCACAGGATCTTTCTATCCACGCAGGCTTTGTGGATCGCTACGTTGACTTCACGTTGATCCGTCGTGCCGAAGACGAGGACAGCTTCGGGGTACCTGTCAAGGAGAGTCTGATCGAAAGGTTCGGGTACCCATTCGATGTTCCCTTGACGTACCAGCTCTTGCAGCTCTTGTTCCAGCTTGGGGGAAATTACAACTACTTGGGCTCCGCTTTCCAACAGGCCCATGATTTTGCGCATACCCACGCGGCCGCCACCAACCACGATGGCTTGTTTACCTCCAAGGCTCATCATAATTGGGTAGGGCTTCACGCGGTTTCCTCCTGAAAAACGTACTATTTTACACAAGCCCCCTTCATTGGTCAATTGTCGAGAAACAAGGGTAGTGGGTCAGTTTGCGCTGGAATATCTGAGGGTTTTCATCTGCCGCTTTAATGCGTCGCGAGTTAAATGACCCCATGGCAAAGCAGAGGGTCATTTAGCTATCTGCGAAATCATTCCGAGCTTTTGGGTATTACTAGGCGGATTGTCGTGCCCGTGCCGAGTTTGGAATCCACTTCGATTCTGCCCATGTGCTCGCGCACTATTCTCTCTACTATGGCCAATCCCATCCCCGAGCCCCGTGCGCGCGTCGAGAAGAACGGATCGAAGATGTACTCCAGATCCTGATCCGCAACGCCGCTCCCTGAATCTTTTACCTCCAAAACGGTACCCTCATCGGCCAGGGAGAGCGAGACATCGACCAGTCCACCTTCAGGAGAAAAATCGATGGAGTTCTTGACCAGGTGAACCACTGCCAATCTGACCAGGAATGGATCGAACATTACAGGTTGCTGCGGTGGAACAGAATCGTGAAACCTGATGCTAACTTTTCTTTGGAGTCCCGCGGGTACCATCTGAGACACCGCCTCGCCAACAACCACCGAAATTTCTCCCTTTGAAGGATTCATCTCAGGAAGATTGCAATACTGCTGGATTTCATCCACAACGATTTCAAGTTTTCTGGCTTCTTCAACTATATTTTTGGCATACCGCCTGGTTTCTTCCAAATTCTTTTCGTTTCTGAGAATTCGAGCTGCAAATCCGCCGATAGTAACCATAGGGTTCCTAATCTCGTGGGCCACCCCCATGGCCAGCTTATGAAGACTTCTTATTCTTTCCCGGTCAATTCTCTGCTTTTCCTGAACAAGCTCCTGCTCTTTACGCCGCAGGCCGAACACTTCCGTGACATCCTTCAATAGGGCCACAAAACCTATCACCGTGCTTTCGCTATCGCCTTCCGTTACGAAGTAAGTGGTTGTGGCTGCCAACCTTTTGACCGCGCCGTGAGGGTGGTGATAATCGACTTCCGAGTAATAGCTCATACTGCTATGCCGCAGCGCTGCGACAAAAATCTGATTGAAATCAAAATTCTCCTCTTTCGACAGCAAAAGTCCCAGCCCGTTTCCCAGAAGGTTTTCGAACGAATATCCCAAAATCTCACTGGTTATTCTGTTAGCGTAGAGGACATCCCCTTCCCGGCCAATGACCAGAATGCTGTCGCTCATGCTGTCCAGAATGTCGCTGACAATGGAACTGTCCATGATGGCTTGACGTCCTGTGGCGAGGACTTGAGCATCTTGCTTCAGGGGCTTCATTACGACCGGCTCCCTAGGGAATACGACAGTTCATGAGACATTGCAGCCGCGTTTTCACACAAAAAAATGTAATTACAGCTCCCAGGAAATTTCAAACCCTGAAAGTCAGTCACGAAAGAAGCAGTTCGGGTCGTTGAGAAACTTCTTGTAAAAGACGTAGGAAGCCGTCTCAGCATAATCAATTGGCTGAATGGGGGGAGAGTCAAAACTTAATATCTGGCCGCCCGGACAGCCTAAAATGATGGGGGAATGCGTCGCGATGATATACTGCCTGTTGTTGGAATTACTAGACTCATGGATGATGCGTACGAATTCTACCTGGTTCTTTGGCGAAAGAGCCGCCTCCGGTTCATCGAGAAGATACAATCCGTCGAGTTGAAAACTGTAACCTTTGAAGAAGGCCAAGAACGATTCCCCGTGGGAGAGGGCATTCAATGATCCTCCGCCGTAATATCTGTCGCGACCCGGGTCGTCGAGGATAATGTCATCCAGGGATGCCGCGAAGTTGAAGAAGGCTTCGGCTCTAAAATGGAACCCGTAGCGATGCCGGGGCGCAAATTCAAGCTCAATGTGGTTGGCGAGCCTAGTTTCGTAAGGGTTCTCATGAACTCGATGAATTTTGCTTCCACCCCAGGGCAGAAACCCGCTCTTGCGGGCTATTGCATCCAACAGCGCAGATTTGCCGGAGCCGTTTTCGCCCACGAAGAAGGTCACGCGTGAGGAAATGTCAATCTGGTCGGTTTTCTGGACTGCCGGGATGTTAAATGGAAATAGGTCACGGGTCGGGAATTCTCGACGCTTTATTCGTACTTGTTTCAAGTACATAGGAAGGCACTCTCGCTGGCGGGATTGAGGGCTCACCATTAGGGGTCGTGTTTACATGACGCGGATTTTACAACTTGAAGATCCCTGTATCCAAAAGGGTGCCGAACATGTCCTCGGCTTTTGCGAATCCCTTGAATTCTTTGGAATATTCTGCCTCAGTCTTGAAGCCCACTTCCACGAACTTGTTGATGTTGATGAAGAAGGCGAATTGGATCGTGGGTGAGAGTTCGCCCGCCGAATCCCGGTTCTTGTCCACGTGAAGATTGATGATATCAATCTGGGGAAGATCCGGAACATCCTTTGCCTTGTCCTTCAGAGCGAGGCGGTCATGAAGGTTCTTGGTCGCCACCCAGTCCTTTGACAGGATCAGCGCCACGTCCAAGTCATATTCCAAGTCACCGCCACCAACGCAGTTATGCATCGTGGGCCTTGCAAAGTAAGTGGTGGAGAATTCGTCATAAGAAGGCGGCTTCTCGTCCAGCTTGCACCCTTCCTTATCCATTGCGGAGATGGCCACCACCGGACAGTTCAGTTCGAGGCTAAGGTCCGCCAATTGAGCCGATGCTTCATTCACCTGGCTCCTTAGATCTTCGTATTGTCGTCCAAGAGGGATCTTTTGCAAGTAATCGAAAAAGATTGCTATGTCATTGGACCGGTATTCGTGCATTACATTGTAAGCCTGAGCCTTGATTCGCTCGATAGTGTCCTGCCGCCCGGCTTCGATGACAAACAAATTGTTGCTGTACGAGGCAGACCGTTCGATCACTTTGCTTACCAGCGCATGACGCTGTTTCTCTTCGGGCGAGACCTCTGTCAGAAGCTTCACGGGATTTATGTAGCACTCCCGGCCGAGTAGTCTGGCGGCAAGAGTTCGTCTTGTCTGTTCCCAAGTGTAAAACAAAACAGGAAAGTCATTTTTTTCAGCAAGCCTGGAAGCGATATCCAAGGCCAGAGTAGTCTTGCCTCGACGCGGGGGGCCTGCCAGACCGTAGTAGAAACCTTTCCGAATGCCGGAGAGGAGATGTTCCAGTCTGTCGAACGGAGCAATGGAGAACCCCAGCAGCTTGTCACCATCCCCTTTGGTGCGGTCGGTCATGTCCTTAATTTCGCGGATGGTTTCTTTTACGGGACTGATGCGCTTCTTAACTTTTTGTTTTTGCAACTCGATGAGAGTCTGGATTGTACGGCTGCTGAAGTCCACGAAATCCTGATCCTTATACTGGCCCTTATGCATGCAGTAATCGGCCATTACCCGCGACAATTTCATCATTTTATCGCGAAGGCTACTGTCCTTAAGGATCTCGACATAGGCCATCACCTGATCGGCCTCGGGAACCACGTCGCCTCTGAGCTTGGCAATTGCCTGTGCAACTTCCGGTGTGTGCCACTCTCTTCGCTTGAGCGTATTCTCTATGGTGATCCAGTCAATGACTTGGCCAGGGATTTGAATCATCTCGTGCACTGTCTTGAAAATGATTCGGAAATTATTGTCTTTGAATACATCGGGGCTAAAGCCGTCGCTCATTACCCGGCTGAGAAGGTAGCGGTCTTCCAACAACGCAACTAGAACTTTGGCCTCAATTTCCTTAGACATGGTTTATTACCGCCGTTAGAGAGCCGGAATCAAATCCTGATCCGCCTTCCTGCTCGAAGGCCGGCTGTGGGCTTCTCGTGACCAAGGTACCATTCGGCAAAGCTAACTGTCAAGAACCGCCGCTTCATATCGGCAAGCGCTTAATGGCTTCTACCTGCCGACCTTGGGACCAGTTTATGAGGTGGTAAACCTCCACTGACAGAATCTGTCCGCCGGATGCGGATCAGGTGGGGCGTGAAGGCATTCTACCCGGATGGACGGGTCTATCTCACGGGCGAAGCTTATGAATTCGCCACGGTGCATCTCTTTGCAAGCGTACTCGCGCAGTTCTCGGCTCAAACGTGCCATCTGGGTCGGGCATTCCGGTACCGAAACAATTACTTCCCGGGGCGTTTGTTCGATGTGGTAGCCGACTATCATGGTCCAGGGAAAGTATCTCAGGGCCTTTACAAATCCTTCGAGACCCTTCTCACTTATATCGAACTTCTTGACTATTTCCCTTGCAGCGAGACCTGCCACCCGACCCCAGACCTTCTCATTGAAATGGTTAGCCGTCTCTGTACCGTATGCTTCCTCAAGATAAATGTACCAGAAGGCATCTACCACTCGATATTGCCGCATAAGAAAATCAAGATACTCCCGTAAATCTCCCTTTTCCATTTCGTCGAATGTCATAGCCTGTTTCCGCGTGGTTGTGCTATTCGGTCTCAAACCAATCTTGAAACAATCTGAGTGGCCTGTCAATTGTTCGTCAGGAATTGCAGACGCGGGACTCGTAACAGTTTGATTTCATCCGGCAACCACGGGCGCCTTTGCCATGCCACAGCCTTTGCCTGCGCTACGAACAGCCGCCGCCTCTTCGCGCCAAAAACACCAGCGAAACAGGCATGCGGAGAGTCTACCTGCTTCGTAGCGAATCGACTTTAGAACTCTAAGACCAGACCGAAACCATGTTTCGAATTGAAACCGATTGTCATTCCCGGTCTCAATTCGATGCCCATGCGGACATAGTTTTCAGGGTCCATTACACCAGAAAGCATTTGGAACGGGGCGCCGACTATTGTGTGTCCATCCTTGGCCCGTATCTTGAAGACAGGCTCTAACGCGGAAGCGGATAGTGGCTGCAGGGCCGTCAAGAATATCAATATCGCAGTTATTGCAGACAGTTTGCCTATCATGGCCAGGCCGTTCATAGTAAAGCCCTCTCTCCTTGGTCTTATCAATATAGATGCAAGACCCTTGGCCATGATTCAAAGATGAGAGATCAAGACAAAGAGACCAGGCATTGGATTGGCTCGCAGGGGTGCAGCACACGCTGGTGTTTCCGGTTCGAGCATTCGGTCAGGATGGAGGACCTCACTCCAGCGGTGGCCGCCACAGTTGATCGGGATGTTAATATTGTTCAAGGAATCTAAATCTGGTATACACCCCGTCTGAACCCAAAGCAACGAATATGAAAGGATCTGTTTCTTATGGCGAAGCTGTGCGTTATCCTCTTGGGAATTATTGCGTTTTTGTCTCTGACGGCGCTGGCCCCGGCCCAGCAGGCTCCGCAAAAATATCGACTTCCCGATCTCAAGTCCATGAAGCAATTGACCAGCAGTAGCTCCGATCACGCGCCCGACATCCCTGGCAAAGAGACCACAATGGATTTCTACTCAGCCCCCAGTGGCGACATGATTACGGTCTACTCGTACAACGGGAGGTCAGTGGCCTTTAGCACCCACAACAACAGCGACATGCAAAAGACTTACCGTATTTTCATGGATTTGACGGGAGACGGCTGGTTCCAAGAAATAAACCGGGGGGTGCAGTGGCAACTTCCTGCATGGGTCAGAGGGCCCAACCGATGACTGAAATGCCAGGAACTAATACCGTATGACAGCTTTCATAATTGGTTGAGGCAGCGGCTAATGCACGAGATGGCTATAGTACAAAGCATTATTGATATACTGGAGCAGCAGGCCAAGCTCCACAATGCAAAGAAGATCGTTCGAGTTAGTCTGGAATTCGGCGCGCTCACAGGAGTTATGCCCGCCGCGATAACCTTCGGGTTTGAGGTCCTTGCCAAGGGGGGGATTGCCGAAGGGGCCGAAATAGACATCAACATTGTCCCCATTAAAGTCTACTGCTTGGATTGTGCCAAAGAGATGGTCATGGAGGTTTATCAGCCCTTCTGCCCGGTGTGCTCTTCGGCCTCTCTCCAAATTATCCAAGGCCGTGACGAAATGCGGATAGCCTCGCTGGAGGTGGAAGATTCTCCGGACTAGGAGCTGAAGCAACCTCCGCATGAACTGAGATATTCACTCAGACATCAATTATCAATTTGGCCGGACACCAATTGAGGAGGAAACACAATGAAATTAAAAGGGAAAAAGGCCGCGATACTCGCTGAGGATAATTACAACGAATTCGAACTCTGGATCCCGTACTACAGATTAAAGGAAGAAGGGGTTGTCGTTACCGTCGTCGGCTCCGAATCCGCATCGACCTATCTCAGTAAGCACGGCATTCCTGTTCAGGTTAACAAGTCAGCGTTCGAAGTGACCGCGGATGATTTCGACGCGGTAGTGATCCCTGGGGGCTACGCTCCGGACAAGATGCGCACTCATCCCGAAATGGTAGGACTTGTCAGGGATGCGTTTAACAAGGGCAAAGTGGTTGCAGCCATCTGTCATGCGGGTTGGATGCTTGCCAGCGCGGGCATCCTCAAAGGGAAGAAGGCCACTTCTTACGTTTCCATCAAGGATGACATGATCAACGCGGGCGCCCGATGGGAAGACTCTGAGATGGTCAAGGACGGCAATCTGATAACCTCACGCAAACCCGATGACCTGCCGGCCTTCTGCAGGACAATCATTCAGGCTATGGAAGAAAAATCGTAGAATATCCTTTCCGTAGGTTATCAGGAAGGCTTGCGCAGTGTGAGCGGAAGCGTAAGCTGTCAACGAAGAAGCCTCATGGTCGATTACGCATGATAGGTTCAGGGAGGGGCTAGATGATACCCCGAATCAAGTCGGTTGAAATATCGAACTTCAAGAGTCTGGCCGACGTTCGAGTTGATCTTGAACCGCTTACGGTCTTGGTTGGAACGAATGGGTCAGGAAAGAGCAACTTCGTCGACGCTCTAGCTTTCGTCCAAGAGTGTCTTGCTGATTCCGTGGAGGGCGCCCTGAACAGAAGGGGCGGCTGGATGCACGTCATGAATCGCGCGGGAGATCTTATGTCTGGTCCAACCCCTCCCGGGATAAGATTCAGTCTGATCATGGACTTGCCGCCGGACATAACCGCCGAATATACGTTTGAAATAGATACTTGGGTTGAGCATCTCTCGCGACCTTTCTCCATTGCGTATGAATCTTGCCTTCTCCAAGACTCTGGTGGGGGAAAATCGGAATTCCAAGTGGGGCGGGGTCAGTTTACGACATCTATCCCTGGCATCAAACCTCACATTTCAGCAGATAATCTGGCCCTACGGATAGTGTCCGGGGTGGAAGAGTTCGAACCCCTGTGGGAGTTCCTGTATTCCATGAGGTTCTATGATATCGACCCGGGAAAACTTCGTGAGCTTCAGAGTCCGGACGCTGGGATGTTTCTGAAACGGGATGGGAGCAACGCTGCATCGGTATTGGAGCGAATGAGGAGGAGATCTTCTGAGATCTGGGAAGAGCCCCCAGTGGTTCAACTGTTGACCAAGTTCCTTTCTGAAGCGTGCCCGGGGATTCATGGGGTGGCAACGCGATCGGTGCGCAATAAGGAGACGTTGTCGTTTTATCAAGATATCGGTCTGGAAGAACCGGAAGATTTTGATGCCTTGGACATGTCGAACGGCACTTTAAGGATATTGGGTTTGCTGCTCTCCGTGCTTCAGCCACGCCCCAAGGTAGTGGGTATTGAGGAGCCGGAGGCTTCAGTTCACCCGGCCCTGCTAGAAATGATCATGGAGGTCCTTATGGGTGCATCCAATGAAAAACAGGTTTTGATAACTACCCACAGCCCAGAGGTCCTTGACCAAAAGGAGTTAAAGGATTCTCAGATTCGCATGGTTTATTTGAAGAAGGGGCAGACCGTGATAGCCCCTCTTTCTGTTTCAACCCGCGAGGTTCTACGAGAGCGCCTGTACCTCCCGGGAGAACTCTTGAAAATGAACGAGATACGCCCGGACGAAGATGGCTCTGACACTTCATCGCATAGTGCTCGGTCATCTGATGAATCTATTGTCGATGAAATGGTTTGAGAACGATGAGTGTGGGGATTGTGGCAATCGTCGAGGGCCAAGGCGAAGTAAAGTCCGTTCCGGTTCTGCTAGATCGGATCTTGCAGTCCATGGATCTGTATACAGTGCGCCCAGATTACAAACCCGTCAGGCAACATCGTCAAAGAATTGTCAAAGAGGGGGAGTTGGAAAAGGAGATCAAATTGGCGAGGAAAAGAACGAATGCGGGGGCAATTCTGGTCCTCCTCGATGCTGACGATGATTGCCCGGCAGAATTAGGGCCTGAACTACTTAGGCGTGCGAAGGAGACGACGGATCTACCCGTAGCAGTGGTCTTGTCCAAAAAGGAATTCGAGGCGTGGTTTTTGGGATGCGTGGAATCGTTCAGAGGGTTCATGGGTATACCGGCCAATGCCGAACCACCGCAGAATCCTGAGATTGTAAGTGCGAAGGGACGACTCGAGCGCCTTTGTCAAGGCCTGAAGTATTCGTCGACATTGCACCAGGTGGAGTTTGTGAGCCTCATGGATTTCTCGCTCTGTCGCGAACGGTGTCCTTCTTTCGACAAATTCCTTCGGGACGTGCAAGCCCTTGTCAGTGCAGTAGCCCCAGTTGCCCGTTGAGCTGGCGTTTGAGCTTGACCTAAGCCGTTGAGGACAATGGAACCTGTGAGCATTAAAGGCCGGGCGGTATTTGCCGACGGTGTCCGGCCGGCCGAAGTTCGGCTCGATCCCGCAGCCGGATCAATAGCCTTCGTCAAGGAATTGGAAAGGGATGAAAACAATGGCAATCTCCTCTTTCCCGGTTTCATAGATGTTCACGTGCACGCGAGAGAATATCCCAGGCCAAACCCCTCTAACTCGCAAGCTATGACACAATGGGAGGCGGCGTGCCGCAAGGAAACTTTCCGAAGCGCCGGAATGGCTGCAATCAACGGTGGTGTGACCGTATTCGCGGCCATGCCGAATGACCCCGTCCCCCCGGACAATGCCGATGCCTACGGGGAGAAGCAGCGGGTCGCCTCCTCCTCTCAATGCCCAGTTATCATGTTCGCAGCCATAACCGGACATTCAGAACCATGGAGAAACCTCCCGTACAAGGTGTATCTTGATATCGCGCCTTCTCCGGTCTCCTTCACGGCCTGGGCCGATCTGGAAACTGCTTTAGCCCGATACCGGGGGTGTCGAGTTTTTTTTCACGCGGAGGACCCGGAGACACTGAGGAAATTCAAAGGGGACGGATCTCGATGGAAAAACAGACCCCCGGAAGCTGAAATAAGCGCCGTAGAAAAAGTCCTTGAACTCACGGCCCGGTTCGGACTACACAGCCATATCTGCCATGTCTCCACGGAAAAAGCTGTGTCACTGATTAGCGACTATAATCGAGTGTCTGAAGATCGCGTTACCTGTGAGGTAACGCCGCATCACCTTTTCTTCAGCATCCGCGAGGGAAACGTCTTCGCTGCGGGGGCCAAGCAGATACCGGCATCCGCCCTCCTGGACTGTAATCCGCCCCTGCGTCCGGAGAGCGATCGACGCTTCCTCGTGGAGGCCTTGAAGGATGGTGTCGTGGACCTGCTGGCGTCGGATCACGCTCCGCACACGATGGACGACAAGAGGAGCGGTTCGCCGGGCATGCCGCACCTGGACACGTTGGGCCCATTCGCCGGATGGCTCATGAGTGAATGCGGATTCCGGGCGGAACGCATAGCTGAGATTCTATCGACAGCGCCGGCCAGACTTTTCGGTCAAGATCTCGACTTAGCTCATGGGGCCATCGAAACCGGGTACGCCGCGTCCTTCACCTTGTTGGATACGACGGGTGCTACTTTGGTGGAAGGGGATCAGATCAAGTGGCGCGGGCCTCTGGGAACTCTCTGCGGGTGGTCCCCCTTTGAGGCCATACCGCTGCCTGCAAGAGTGGCTGGAACGGTAGTGCGTGGAAGACAGCACGTTTTCTAAACTGATCCGACTCCAGACCTTATGGTGGCGCCCACTGCGGGAGCTTGACGAGCCGCTCGGTTTTGCCTTTTTTCATAAGCCCCCATTCAATGCCGGCGAAGTCGATTTTCGAGGTGAACGAGGATGACCTTTCAAAACAGAGATATCATCTCCATGAATGATCTGACTCGGGAGGAAATCGACGAGATCCTCTCGAAAGTCGAAACCGTCCGAAATCATCCGGAAAAAAAGAGGCTGTGCAAGAATAAGGTTTCGGCCATGCTGTTCTTTGAACCGTCAACCCGGACTCGTACCTCTTTCGAGGTAGCCATGCGCAATCTCGGGGGCGAGGTCGGCGGGTTCTACGATGCCAATATCACGTCCACAGTAAAAGAGGAGTCTCTGTGGGATACAGTCAAGATGCATGACGGGTACGGCTTTGACGTGATCGTGATCAGGCATCCGCTGAAAGGGACAGCCCGGTTGGCTGCTGAGGCTGCCGAGATTCCCGTGATCAACGCCGGGGACGGCCCGAATCAACACCCCACCCAGACCTTATTGGATTTGTACTCTATCAAGGAGACCCAGAAACAAGTTGGACGGGCTGACCATCGCGATGGTTGGAGACTTGGTTAACGGCCGCACAATTCACTCTCTGACCGAGGCCCTGTTGAAGTATAATAACTGCACTATGTTTTTCATCTCTCCCCGTGATCTGGCCATGCCCAGATCCTTGATAGACAAGTGCAGCAAAGCGGCCTCGTCTAGAGGTGTTAAGTTCACTGAGGGGAGTCGGATAGAGGAGTTCATCTCTGAGGTGGATGTCCTATATATGACTAGAATTCAGAAGGAGCGATTTGAGGACCGAACCGCCGTCGCGGAAAAATTGAGGAGCATCTACCGGCTTGAAGCGTCCATGTTGAAACAGGCAAAACCCCACATGAAAGTTATGCACCCACTCCCACGCGTGACTGAGATCGCCCCGGACGTCGATCACACATCTCACGCCTACTACTTCCAGCAGGCCCGAAACGGGCTTTTCGTGCGGGAAACACTGCTTGCGCTGATCCTGGGAGCCGTCCGATGAGAGAAAGATCAATCACTATTGCAAAAATTCAGACAGGAATCGTTATCGACCACATACCTGCCGGCAAAGCCTACCTAATCTCACAGGTTTTGGGGTTGAACACACTCGCACGCGAAACGGGAGACATAATAGCCATCGGAATAAACTTCGAATCGCCGTCCATGAAGAAGAAGGACATAATAAAGGTCGAAAACCTGAGCTTCACCCGCGATATGCTCAATGTGGTTGCGCTCATTGCCCCGTTTGCCACCATAACGCGAATCGCTAATGGACAAGTCATAGAAAAACACAAGGTTCAGATACCGAATAGCGTCGGGGATATTGTTGTGTGTCCGGACCGGTTCTGCATAACCAATCACGAAGAGGTCCCTGGAAAATTTCTCGTAATCAGTCAAGAGCCGCTTACGTTGAGGTGCCACTACTGCGAGACGGAATTTTTCGGACCGCTAATCAGGTACAAGGAGAAGACTTAGACGAGCGAGTCGGCTGGCATACAAACGAGCCTCGAACAGACTTTGGCCCTCGCAAACCGAGGCATACCCCCCGTTCAGCATTTTTGCGAGAGGTGGAGAGGGGGTCTTGTCTCCCCCCTCTCCTGTTTCCACGCGGGACAGCGTTGAGCAAGCCCGCACAAAACGATCAGTACATGCCACCAGGAGGCATACCGCCACCGGGCATAGCGGGCGCCTCTTTATCTTTGGGCTTCTCGGCAATCATGACTTCGGTGGTCAGCATGAGGCCCGCAACTGAGGCGGCATTCTGCAACGCCAGCCTGGTCACCTTGTGGGATCAATTATGCCGTTCTCCAGGAGGTCTTCATAGACTTCCTTCTGAGCATTGAAACCCCAGGCTCCCTCTTTGGACTTCACCTTGTCGACGACTATTGAGCCGTCTTGGCCGGCATTAATTGATATCTGGCGAAGAGGTTCTTCCAGAGCACGGCGAACGATCTTTGAACCGAAACCCTGGTCGCCTTCCAGTTTCAGCTTTTCCACTGCATCAAGGCATCGCAGATAAGCCACGCCGCCTCCCGGGACTATGCCTTCCTCGACGGCAACGCGAGTAGCGTTGAGAGCATCCTCGACCCTGGCTTTCTTTTCTTTCATCTCGGTCTCGGTTAGCGGCCCCAACGCTGATAACTGCCACGCCCCCGACCAACTTCGCCAGCCTTTCCTGAAGTTTTTCGCGGTCG
>CAVUIT010000001.1:0-241515 GCA_963741625.1 uncultured delta proteobacterium | reverse complement strand
CCCTGACAAGAGCGGCGCACATACCTTTCATTTAAGGACCGTCCGCGGTCCGCATTCCACACCAGAATACACTAAGACGTGGTTTCGGTCATGGCAGTCGGACTTACTCGCAAATCGTGGCCGATTGCATGAAATCTCTGAGTTGCTGTAAGCTTTCGTCCGATATGCGGGTTATCTCGAAACCTCTGCTTGACGTTCGGTGTCTGTTTGCGCCCTCGTCCATCGACACTCAGCCTCGAACGAAAACGGTTGGACATCAGCAAACGCAGAGGCCGGAATAAGGAAATTCTTTTTTCTCGCCAACATTGGTGCTCAAGTTGACGATCTGAAGACCTTTTTCACTAAGATCCTTCACATAGCAGTCCGCATCCAAATTATCCAGGTCGGTGATCGGGAGTCTCATGATCGTGTTGCATCTCGGCTCCTGTTGTACAGAATCGTGTACAACCCCCTGCTGCGGCGAAAGCATGCGGCCGTCGAGGTCACGTGCCGTTATCATATTAGCGTCTTGCAACTTCTTGAAAATCTTTTCCAACGTGCCGGATGAAATCCGATATCTCTTCATCAACTGAGCGTTCGTCATCCCTGCCCGGATATCCGCGACCACCGGACGGGCCGGGATTTGCCTTTTGGGTCCCATGATCGGAGCACCTCCTCGATGTTACTGAATTTAGCACAATTGACGCAATGCGCTGAGGAAGTGCCAAAAAAATATTTGAGCGCAAGTCAGTTGACCCTCCCGTCAACGGTGAAGTGTGCTCAGACATTGGCGAAATTGCGATTTGCTTTCAGAGGAGCCATTGTACGCGATCATTATTTGTCCTGTGGAGCCTTGCGGTTTTCTCGGCCTTGTTTTGCCGGTAACGGTGTGGAACAGATCAGTTGGAACTGTAATGTTCACAGCGAAAGCCGTCCATCCCGTCTGAAAGCCGGCAAGGACCCCGGCCCTATTACGAGCCGGTAGGACTGGCCTCCGTGCGGGTAGTCAAATGCGTGGTGAACGGTTAGTTCGCCGGTGAAAACGGCAAGAAGTAGTGAACGACAGAGTCACACGGTGGGTGGCTCGGAGGCCACTGCCTCCGGGTTCCTAAGGACCAAGGGGTAGCGATACTGATCTTTTTGGTAAGGTTTATTCATGAGTTGTATCTATATGACCAGGAAACTTACGCTCACTTTGCTACTTTTTCCTGCTTTCGTAGTAGGGGTTTGCTCAATCACGACTGGGCTACCCAAGGAAGGTGGTCGTCCAGGCAGTAGGCGATTTAGGACTTCATCTGGATTTTGAGGAAGTTTCAAATGCCTGTCCCACCAGGAACAGGGTGTCACTTGTTTGTAAGTAAATTAATATTGTGGCTATCTCCCAATGGGTGTCTGGAGATATACACCGCCCATATCAGATCATTTCTCCCGCACTCTATCCAGTGACTCCCGGACGATTTCGAGGATATGCAGATCGTTCATAGAAACTAAGATTTCCTCTGCTTTTTCATACCAGGATTGGCCTCTGGGATATCGCCCCGCTCCTCGGCAGTTCCCCCAACTGGTGTAGAGTGAGGGCCATGCCGTGCTTATCACCGATGCGCTCCGTGATGGCGAGGCTCTGACGATACCAGCGCTCCGCGGCTTCAAATCGACGGCGCTCCTCTGCTAATCTCCCGAGCTGGTGTACGGACCAGCTTGATTCTGCTCATCCCCGATGCGCTCCGCGATGGCAAGGCTCTGAAGATAACAGCGCTCCGCCTCTTCAAATTGATGGCGTTCCTGGGCAATCGTCCCGAGCTGGTGAAGGGTGGTGGCCTGCCCGCGCTCATCGCCGATGCGATCCCGAATGCCGAGGCTCTGACGATACCAGCCTTCTGCTTCTGCAGACAGCCCCCTCTTCTGTGCAATTACCCCCAGTTGGTGGACGGTGATGGCCGGACCATGCTCATTGTCGGTGCTCTTTTCCATAGCCAAGCTCTGCTGATACCAGCGCCCCGCCTCGTCAAGTTGCCCCTTCTCCTCTGCAATTCTGCCTAGGTTGTGGAGACTAACCGCCACGCTGGAAACGTTGCCGGCTCGCTCGTGGTGATCCTTGAGACGCAGGTCTATGGCTTTTGCACTCTCAAAGTCGCGCCTGTAATGAAATATCTCGGCGCGAAACCCCAGCAAAGCGCGAAAAAGGTCGTCTCGTCCGGGAGCGGCTGACCTTGTGGGCCTACTACATCGGACTCCAAGCCAGATACGAGCCGTTCCCACTCTGTCCACCGGCTCTGCATACTGAGTAGCCGATTCAACCCATACACATGCCGTGCACCTCATCCCAGCGCTGCCGCGTCTTAGCAAGCCAGAGAGCGTACATCAAGTTGTCTTCTTCTGCGGACAGTGAGGCCATAGCCAGTTCGGCATTGCTGTCGAACATATGATGCAGGTGTACTCCGTATTCAGCGTAACATTCAGTAAAGACCCCTCAAACCATTCCCTTTGGCCGTGAAACGCCTGGTCCAGAAGATCGTGAAAGAACCAGGGTAACGCGGGGTGCACAGTGTAAAGCCCTTCTCCCACACGCCGTACCAGGCCGACCTGAGAGGCGGAATCCAATATCCCTTTCCAGTCATCGCTGTCCAAGCCCTGGAGGATGTCAGGCAAATCCTCGCCTTTCCCATACATGGCTGCAGAACATCCGCATCTACAAATCCCTGGAATAGGGCCAGGATTCCCAGACGCCCCCGCATGGTCGCATCAAGAGAATCCAGGCGATAGGTGAGCGAAGCGGTAAGCGACCGCTCCCGACCTTGTTTTGGGTCGTCTTTGCCGAACTTGATTTCTCCTGAGCGGAGTCTGTCAAGCAGAACTTCCGTAGCAGTGTGCTTAAGCTCGGGGAGTATGACCTGAATCGCCAGGGGATTGCCTCGCAGGTACTTCAATAGATCATTGGACGGGGCCAGACTCCTTATTTCCTCAACATTCAGTCCGGCCCGGCGCAGCACCTGTCCTGCCAGCTCCTGTGCCTCGATCAGATTCAGCCCGGGAAGCTCCTTGCGTCGGACAATATTTCCAAGCCAATCCTCATCATGGCGGCTTGTGATCAACACCTTTGTCTCCCCGCCGCGCAAGTCGTGTATGAATCCGCTCAACTCTTCCTGCTCGTCAGGGCTCCATGCGGACTCAGTCCCTTCGGGAAAGCCGTGTACCGGCTCGAAGTTGTCCCAAATCATCAGACACGGAAACTGACGAAGAATGCCGACTGCGACCTTTCGTCGCTGTTCCGGGTCCAGTAGGTGCCAATCCCTACTTAGCTGCTGCTGAACCGCCTCGTTAAACACCTGCCCCACGCGGTCGCACACCTGCGCAAGCGGCAAGTAGTGTTCAAATCGGAAGAAAAAGATCGGTCCCGCTAGCCCGCCTGTCTCAGCAAGCCAGCGGCCGAATCCCACTGACGTCTCTGTCTTGCCCACGCCGGCCATCCCCTGGAGCAGCACCGTAGTCTCAGTCTGAAATGCACGCTCTAGTTTCAGGATCACACTGTCGCGTCCGATAAAGCCATAGTCAGGTGGATCGGGACAGCCGATTTCCGCGCCCGCTGTGGCTTGCCGTTCTTCCAGCACAGAGGGATCGAGGCGCAGCCCAGGACCAGGCGCGGACACTTGAACAGGCGTTGCCTCAAGCAATATCGGCACCATCCAGTCCCGCAGTTTGATGTCGCCGATGGGGGACATACGCTGGGGATGGGAACGAAGCTCTTCGCGGGCAAAGGTCACCGCGTGCGCCAGCTCTTCACCTTTGAATAAACCCTCATACAACCTGGCCATGAACCGAACCGCGGTCTGGACGTAAACCGAGTAGGCCATAGCCACGACTCCACCCGTCCCGGCTTTGAGCAACTGATTGCCGACTGACGCATAGAGGCTTTCAGGCCGGGTCATCCCGGATTGGCAGGCGTCAAGAAGAACAATCGGCACAGCCTTACCGGCGAGTAATCCTCCCAGCTCTTCACCCGTGACGTGCCGTGGGTTGCCGTCCTCCCCCTCGAAAACGAGGCATCCCTGCTCATTTGCTGATCCGCAAAATTCGTTCCCTTCCGTCCCTTTGGGAAAAGCCCCGTGTCCATCAAAATGGAGCACATGGTAGAACTTCGGCCTTTCCGTGAGGACTCGGGCAAGCTGCTCGAACGTGGAGGGCCGCAGCACATCCAGGTGAATGACTTCCCGATGGTCTCGGAACAACTCCAGCAATGGCCGTGCTATGGATTGAAACGCAACATCCCTGTCAGGACCGTACGGCCGGCAGATCACCAGCAAAACGTTGAACGTGCCGTCATTCTTGACAGTGGGCGGCGTCGAATATGAGATCCGGCTGGCTTCGGACGAAAGCGTACGTGAGCCGGGCCAGATCACCGTATTCTGCCTTTGCCGGGTCCCGCATGAGTTCCCACGGGATCGACACACCCGCGGGACCTGCCGCGTGGATAACGATGCGGGTATTCGGGAGGTCATCGGCAACATGGGCGTAGAGCGCACGAGTTTCTTCGTGATCGAAAACCGCGTTAAACAGGCGCTGCCCCAGTTCGATCATCAGTGCTTCAGCTCGCCGCGCGCGACTCGGGAACTCTCCCCACGGGTAAGCTAGGAACTCCTCCAGATACCACTGGATTAGCTTCCGTTCCTCGCCCGAGACACTAAACCTAAACTCTGTTTCACGCTCTTGAGCCTGTGCGGCCGCTTCTTTGCGATAGCTGACGCGAACACGTGCTGGTGTGCCATCTGAGCCTGGAATATGATGGATCAAGAGCGATTTCATTCAGTTTTCCCCCTCAGGAATGTCTTGAACCCTGGATTGTGAGATTACTTCGTACGTGTGAGCGATCTGCTGATGGTCTCCGGGATTTGAAGAGAGCGCGGAATCGCCTCAGGTGGAGTCCCGAAGAGCGGAATCCTCGGAACATCGCTTAATGGGCTATTGATTTCCGATTGTTGAGTATAACTCAATACCGCCCGCTTGAGCAAACATATAATGGTGGCCAAATATAATGTCAGGTCCTGTTATGAAACGGGTGGTCTGCAAGGGAGATGGTTTGACTGAGAGGCTGGCAAGCAATGGAGCAGCATAAATAAAAAACGGAGCCAAATTTAATCAGCCCCGTTTCGTGAGTCTTGATACCCATTGTTGCAACAGAAACCTTCCTGTTGCCTATTTTCGACCTAAATTATGTTTTTAAACTCTTATCGGGTTCTTCCATCATGCTCCTTTCGTTGATCGGTTGAAAGCAGCAATCGACGCGTCGAACTATTCACTGATCTTATGATGGCACGAGCAACCCTCGGAGTCAATCTTTTTTTGCTGGGTCCAAGGAGAATCGGCCGAATTGCCAATGACTGGGCTTGCGCGAGCGGCTCCTAGAGAGGGAACTCTACGTTCAATTAATCAATGGGTTGCGTACATGCAGCCCCGCAAACCGGCTGAAATCGCGGTCCGCCGTCCACAGCTCGGTCACACCGTGCAGTCGGCACAGTGCAGCTACTCGGCAATCATGTACTTGCGGACCCGTTATTTGTCCAATCTGAAGCAGGGATCGTAGGTGCAGCCAATAGTCTTCCACTTCAGACAAAAGAACTAGGCTTGGTGATTCCAGCCAAGCTTCAATCTGGTCAATGGCATTTACTAGGGGAGTAGGAGGGGCATAGATCCGGGGATGCGTGACGATAGCCAGAAATTCATGAACGCACGGCCAGGGTATCGCCCAAGGAGCGCGAGCTTCTGCCAGTGCGGCCAGTCGATCATATGCGACAGCGTGCCAGGGAGAATCCTCACGATGCGCATACACGAGAATGTTGGTGTCGACAGCAATCATCCCCCTCGTCCTTCATAGACCTTTTCTCGAATCTGGTCCCAGGAAGCCCCCGAGAGATGAGGTTGCAACCCCATCCCTTTGAAAGACGCCTTTCGGAGCCGGAAAACGCTGCTTCGCTTGCGCTTGGCGACAATCAATCGGAGCCCTTCTTCTACAAGCGCCTTCAGCGTGGTCCTCTCCTTGGCGGCTACTTTACGGGCGTCTTCAAGAAGGCTATCGGGTATTTGTATGGTTGTTTTCATATGGCTAGCCATACCATAGAGCACGGCGATATGTCAACGAAGCCCAAGGCAGGTCACATTGCCCCACGAAGATTAATTTTGCTTCAATGGGCCATCCTGACCCTATCATCTTGACATGCGGGTCGTTTAGGCCATGAGATAACTTATTTAAATTACTTTGTCTCATTAATGAAAGTGTTGTGTTGGGCCTCAGTGGCCGACTTTAATTGTTCTAGTCACTACTTGGTCATGTGGTCCACTGCCTCATTAGAAATCCTGGAACCGAGGCGGATCCTGCTGTTTGGCCTCGTGTACCACCGCCGGGACGCGATGGCACGAAATTGGCATAACAGCCAACAAAAGATTCGTCTTTCGAAGCGATTCTTTGGCGGACCAGGGTGAACGAGGCGACGCCTTCGCGGTGCTGAAGAATGGTTCATCTCGTAGGTTCGTGCCCCACGCTCCGAATGAAGTGGCGACCGTTTCGCATCATTGGACGAAAGAGCCTTCATTGGCCGCCTGGAATCACAGAAAAGTACGGCCCGCAAAATTGGTCAGTTCCGGACATGCCCATGATTTGGTACTTTGCCAGTCTTGGAGCGGAGGTGGAATCGCGGCGACCATCAATGCTGCGGACTCCTTAATTGGCCGACAGCAGACTAATTTCATCTAATTATAATTCCAGCGGGTTGCTGGTCAATTGTCCTAGGTGCGCAGATCCGCGATGAAGCGATGCAGCTCAGGTGACTATTGATTAACCCATCCGGAGTAGGAGATAACAAATGGCGTTGGGTTTGCGATTGTGACGGTGCCGGCATCTTTGGGAGAGCCTCCTGCAACTCGGGCATTATGACTCGGCCATATTCCGGGGCCTTCAATCAGTCCCGATCACTAGGGGAGGCTAGAAGGCGGCCGGCGTTGCGGCACCCTTCCAGTAGCTGTATTATCTCTCCGAGTTCTTGCTTAACCTAGCTGCAAAGTAATTCCCTGAGACCACGAGGTGTAGACATGATGCACGCGGAGCTAGAGATTTTGAAGTCCGTCGCATTCGGCATACTGACCGTATACTTGTGGCGTCTCGGGGGCCCGGTCAGTCTTAGGGGCCAACGTGGATGGACCTATATGTTAGCAGGTTTTGCCGTGATCCTCTCGGCCCTGGTGCTCGGTGTGACGGAGAGTTTTCCCAGCTTAAGCGAGTTCGTTGTGATTGGGAATACCAGCTATGAGACTGTCCTAAAGAATGGGGTTTTATTCCCGCTCGGATTTATTCTCGTCACAGTTGGCGCGGTCAAATTGCACCCCTTCCTCAATCGGCTTGCGAAAGCGGATGCGAAATTGAGAAAGACGCTGTCGGAGCTGGAAGACAGGGTGCGAGAGCGTACCACCGATCTGGTTGCTGCAAACGAGAAGTTACAGAGAGAAGTAGTTGAGCGACGAGTCGTCGAGGTCGAATTGCGCCAAAGTGAGGAGAAGTACCGGCTGATCTTTGAGCACTCTCCCTTTGGAGTTTTTCATTTCGACGTGACTGGAACCATTACTGCCTGCAACGATAATTTTGTCCGGATAATTGGATCCTCACGCGAAAAATTGACCGGACTGAATACGATCCGAGACATCAAGGATGAGAAGATCATCGCAGCTATCAAGGAGGCACTCTCAGGTAGGATGGGACACTATGAGGATCACTATTCCTCAGTCACCGCGGGGAAGATTACGCCCGTGAAGTGTGAATTCGCCCCCATATTGTCCCAAGACGGAGGAGTCACCGGAGGCATGGGGATGGTCGAGGACATCACTGACCGCAAGACGGCAGAAGAGGCTCTACAGGAGAGTACAGGAGCTCTTTCGACTCGCCTTCCAAACCGGCCCTGATCCCGTCAGCATTAGTACTCTCAAGGATGGACTGTATGTTGATGTAAATGATGGATTCACATCTTTTACGGGCTATTCCCGAGACGAAGCTGTTGGGAAATCTTCTACTGAACTCGGCATCTGGACCGACCCGGAAGATCGAAGAAGATTGGTCCAGACTCTTCAAGAATGCGGGCATGTGCAGAATTTGGAAGCCAAGTTCCGACTCAAGGACGGGAGAGTCACGACAGGTCTCATGTCTGCACGAGTCTTTATGTTGAAAGGAGAGCCTCACCTCCTTGCCATTGTCCGAGACATCGAGGAATGGATAAAAACACGGGAAGCGCTGCGAGAAAGCGAAGAGCGCTACCGGGCCATCTTTAACAATGCTGCGGCAGGGATCAACTTGACGGACCGCGAAGGCAGATTCATAGAGGTGAATTCCACGTCGGCAAGCATATACGGTTACACGCAAGAGGAGCTGCTGGGCCTGACATTTTATGACCTAACTCTTCCAGAGGATGTGGATCCTTCGAGGAGGGAGTTGCTACCCTTGCAGCAGGGGACAAAAGATTCCTACAGGTTGGAGAAACGCTACGTCCGAAAGGACGGTAAAGTAATCTGGGCAGAACTTTCCGTGTCGGCATTACGCGACGCTAGTGGAGAATACGCAGCAACGCTTGCGGTCGTAGTTGACATAACTGAGCGCAAGAAGTCGGAACAGGAACGGGAGATTCTGCAAAGACAACGCCTTCAAGCTCAAAAGATGGAGGCAATTGGAACATTGGCCGGGGGTATTGCCCATGATTTCAACAACCTGCTCCAAGCTATCTTGGGCTACGCGGAACTTCTTCTCATGAAGAAAGAGCCAAAAGATCCTGACCGAAAGAAACTGGAAGTCATTCAACACGCTGCGAGGGACGGAGCTGAGCTGGTGGCACGCATACTTACCTTCAGCAGGAAGAGCGAATCCAAGGCCCGCCCGATGGACCTAAATGGTGAGATAAGGAGGGTGGAAAAACTACTCCGCCGCACTCTCCCCAAGATGATCCGGATCGACCTCTTGCTCGCTGATGATATTAGGATTATCGACGCGGACCCAGCGCAAATCGAGCAAGTGATACTGAATCTGGGGGTCAACGCGCAGCACGCCCTGCCTGAAGGAGGACGACTCATCATAGAAACGAGCAACGTATCGCTCAGTGACGAATCCGCAAGCGCTCACCTGGGTGCTAAACCCGGCAATTACGTGCTTCTAACGGTCTCAGACACCGGCCTTGGGATGCCACCGGAGGTGCTCGACAGGATCTTCGAACCGTTTTTCACGACCAAAACCAATGGAGAGGGAACCGGCTTGGGTCTGGCGATGGTCCATGGCATTGTCGCCCAGCACGGCGGATACATCAGATGCTACAGCGAACCCGGAATGGGGACGTCTTTCAAGATGTACTTTCCAGTATCCTCGGCTGAACTTCGCTCAGATTTGGCTTTGACTGGGAAGATGCCCGCATCGGGCTCTGAAACTGTTCTGTTGGTGGACGATGACGATCGCGTCCGAGAGATGGCCCGGCAGGTCATCGAGATGGGTGGCTACAAGGTACTCGTCGCACGAAGCGGAGAAGAGGCCCTGGTTGAGTACAGGGATCGCAAGGTCGAGATTTCCCTGGTTATCCTCGATTTGATCATGCCGGGAATGGGCGGCAAGCTTTGTCTTGAGGAAATCTTGCGCATCGATCCAGATGCAAGAGTCATTGTTACGAGTGGGTATTCCTCAGATGCTCTCACCCACCGCAAAAGGGATAGCGGTGCAAGAGGGTTCATAATCAAGCCCTATGATGCCAAGGGCATTCTTGAAGCCATAAGGAAAGTGCTGGACCGGGGAGAGCTGTAAGCTTTTTATTCGTATATGCCTGACATTTCAATCAATTGAAATCAAACCTCCGAATGTTCTGCTGCCACAATCGGGCCGCAGGGCAAAAAGCATTAATGTGAGTGCATGACTTGAAGCACGCCTTCGGGAGTCGGCTGCGAGCTGCCGGAGTTTCTTTCGAGCATCGTCAAGATCTCCTGGGGCATAAGTTCACAAGGATCACAACCCACTACTCCCAGGCGGAGCTGGAGAATTTAATCGCCGCTGCGAATAAAGTGTGTGGTCAGGTTGTCCGCAAAATGCCCACATTGGCCGTCCTGAAAAAGCAAATCCGCCACCAGGGTCTGTCCAAGGCAGCGGATTATTAGTCATTTACTGATGGAGCCGGACGGGATCGAACCGACGACCTCTTGAATGCCATGCAGAGTTGAGAAATATACGACTAATCGTTTCAAATAGTATTAGGGAAGCTCCTTGGTTAAGAAGCCACCACCTCATCCCACAAATTCCCCCTCGACACTTCAGAAGAGTCTTTGGTGCGAGTGGCAGGATCATCGAATTTCAGCCCCTCCTTGACATCCTTTCTGCAAGAAATTCTGTTATCAGCATTTGAACATCAAACCGGGTCGGCCATCTGCTCAGCCACAACGGTGTTTTTAGTGCCTCGGGGAACAGGGGTGAGAGGCTTAACCTCAGGGCCAGCTATCTCCCTTGCTCAATGAAGCATTGAATTAGCCTCGTAGGCTCAGGGGGTTCCAGTTCCGTCAGTTTCCTTCGCGCCGGGCAAAAGGCTTTGGGGATATTTTAATCTGCCTACCTCCTCCCCCACCTATAATTTCAAAACGATTTGCACGACTGAGATCATAAAGAATTTCAGTTACCGAGTACATGGCGGGATCGAATTGCTTCAATTTGGCCACTTCGCCTTCGCCGTTATTAGAGTCACTCGGGCGCAGGATTCCTGCGATTAACAGGTTATTGGCCAGCTCTCCTTGAATCCGGATAATGGGATGCGATCGCGTCTTCTGGACAGACTTGAGTTCCCCAATGGTTTTGACGACTATTTCTGTCATGTCCATTCTCCTGGAAGTGAAATCCACGGATATCTCCACTAGTATCATTTGACCTGATATTAGTCTAGCTAAAAATAGCTCGCCGATTAAATTCGATTGGCTGCACAATTTTGATGGGTCACTTTGGAACGTCAGATGCACACTTACGATCCTAGAAATTAGCAGCCACGGCCGCCACTCGCACTTGGACCACCACACGACCATACGAGATTCGGACTGCTTTTATGCATAGAATTAGGATGCTTAGCCAGGTTTGGGATAATTTAGTATCACTAAACTAATGGCCTGATCTAAAACTCAGTATGTATCCTATTACGCCCCTTTGTGGCAATAACGTAGAATATTAGCCGTCGACATGCGGAAACGACTTGACAGGCGGCAATTATTAAAACTAATGTAATCAGATGATTTCTTAGCTGTAATAAGTCTAATGCTCTGCAGAGTGTTCCGATTCCAATCGTGAACAGAGCAAATATCCAACTCTTTCGGAGGATTCCATGTCGTACAGCAAACCTAACAGAAGTTCCGCCACGAAGACTAAGACCAGGGTGGAAGCGGCCCCCATTTCCGGAATGTGCGTCACTTGCCTCGACGGATGTCCCGGGACCTGTGAAATCGGCCGCTCTGCAATGAAAGGTCGAGAAACCATCTATCCACAGCCCTACGGAAAGATTACCGCCGGGGGAGACAAAGACTATCCGGTTGATTACTCCCACTTCAATATCCAAGGAACCTGTGTTGGTGCTTTCGGAATACCTGCAGATTCGGAGCTCGCGACCTTCCCCGCGGTGGACTGCGCTACCAAGCTTGGTAGAGACGGCAGTATCAAGTTGGATTTTCCGGTGTTCACGGGCGCGGTCGGATCGACCCGCATTGCGAGGGTCAACTGGGATGAAATTGCCATAGGTGCGGCTATTTCCGGGATAATTGTGGTCGCCGGAGAAAACATCTGCGGCATGGACAAGGAGGCCGAACTCAAAAATGGACGAATCGTGCGATCGCCGCAGATGGAACGCCGAGTGAATGCGTACAAGAGGTGGTACGACGGAAAAGGAGGGATTATTGTCCAGGCCAATGTCGAGGACACAAAGCTTGGCGTCCCTGAATATGTGATCGAAAAACTAGGTGTTGAAATTTTTGAGCTGAAATGGGGTCAGGGCGCCAAGGATATAGGTGGTGAAGTCAAATTGTCTACCATGGAACGCGCGCGCCAGTTGCAAGAACGTGGCTACATCGTACTGCCGGATCCAAGCACAGCGGCCGCGGAAAAGGCCTTTGAGAGCGGTGGAATTAGCGAATTCGAAAGACATTCCCGGTTGGGCATGGTTACCGAAGAAGGTTTCTACAAGGAAGTCGAACGTCTGCGAAGTCTCGGAGCTAAGTACGTGACGCTTAAGACCGGAGCTTACCGGCCCGCGGATCTGGCGCGCGCAATCAAATTCTCATCAAACGCCAGAATAGATCTATTGACGATAGACGGAGCCGGGGGCGGCACGGGAATGAGTCCATGGCGGATGATGAACGAATGGGGCATTCCCACCGTGTACCTCGAATCCCTTACCTATCGCATGTGTGAGCAGTTGAAAGCCCAGGGTAATTACGTGCCTCCCATTGCCATTGCCGGCGGTATGTCTCTTGAAGACCACATATTCAAGGCCCTGGCTTTGGGCGCCCCGTATGTGAAAGCTATTTGCCTCGGAAGAGCGCTCATGGCTGCCGCCATGGTGGGAAAAACAAACGGAAAGAGTGCTCTGGAAAAAGATCAGACAGAAGACCAGAAAGACAGCGAGCGAGTATTCTTGAGTCTATTCGCCGTGGGAGCACAATTAAAGGAACGATTCGGTTCAGAATTCAAATTAATTCCTGCCGGCGCAATCGGAATGTATTCTTATGTGGACCGTTTGAAACAAGGATTGCAGCAGCTTATGGCAGGGGCTCGCAAATTTGCCCTTCCATACATTGACAGAAACGATTTAGTTTCCCTGACCAGGGAAGCCACCGACGTATCGGGAATCCCCTATGTAATGGAATCCGATCAACGATTGGCCGAATCCATCATCAGCGGAAACGGTCAGCCATCCATCTTTGTTGCAAAGAGTCACTAGGTCTATTAGGAAGAGGGCGAAATTTATTCGCCCTCTTCCTGGCACCACCGGTTTATCCGACAACTGTCCACAAAAGTCTCGCAGTTCCAGGTCCCGGATTCATCCATTGAGACGGGGTTTCCGATGTGAGGTGGACCGCATCACCGGTTTTCAATTTGTGAACTGAATGTGGCAAACTCATTTGCAACCTGCCGGAAAGCACATATCCCAATTCTTCGCCCTTATGGCTGAAAAAATGGCGTGAGAGTTTTTTCCCAGGAGAAAATTCCAGTAAATACACTTCCGCCTTTGATTGGAAATCGACAGGAGTTAACATCCGGGCGGAAATGATATCATTTGTGATGTCCTGCAGCTTGACAGGAATCGAGTCGGAAAGTGAAAACACGATCTTTCTAGTCAAGGCAGAGCCCGCCTGAAAAAAGGTGCTCACTTCCACTGACAATACTTCGGCCATTTTCACCAGTGCCGGCAGAGAAGGATAAATCAAATTACTTTCAACTTGCGAAATGGCGCTCGGAGTAAGGCCCACCAGTTTTGCTAATTCGCTCTGAGAAAAACCTCTTTTTGTGCGTACCTCTTTTAGTTTTTTCCCAAGGTCCAGTTTTCCGAAAGCTCGATTTTCGTCTTCAAAGGCAATTTCAGATTCTTTCGTCCAATATTTAAAAGGTTTATGTAAATTGTCGGTGCCCCGTTTCTCCGCTTTCAATATGGTCAGAAACGTGGTTCCTCTTTTGATGGAGAGTTCGATCGCAACTTGGGCGATCTGGTTGATACGGGCTCTCAATTTGATCGAATGAGCTTCTTTTTCCATGATCCAATAGGCTACAGTGTTAAGCTCATACAATCGCGGGCAAGAATGCGCATAGAAGCTCAGTATCTGTTCCTCCCCTCCCCAGAGCTCCTGCATTCCCGTGATACTCTCGAAGACCAGGCGAACATCGTCATTCAAATCCGATATAACCCCATATATAACATCCATTACCTGGGACACTTGCCTGGGATCATCGACCCTGAGAATGCGGCATGGCCAGTCTGGTCTGCTTTCATAATAGAACCTCAAAAACACTTCCGATCCAGCCCCCTTGCCCCATGTGAAACAGTCCACTATTGTTAAAGCTGGGTTTTCGGCCAAAGGCCCAAGCTTTTCCAGCAGATTTCGAGGGGATCGGTCAAAACTTACGTAAATTACAGGTCTACTTTGAGCTTGCGAAGACTGAATCAGATTGGCACAAAAAGGCCAGGCTAAGCTTCCGGCATCATCGTACCAGATGACGTTGTCCCCGATTAAAAGGCTGCCAAGAATATGATCCAACTGATGGATGCCTGAGGCCACTAGTTGAACCGGTTTGGATGCAGACATATTTTCTCCGCAGAACCAGTGAATCCAATGTCATGTATTTTGAGGCCGGATCCGGTATTTTTCCTACAAACTTCCTGTTGGAGGGTCCGCAATCGCGGCCCGTGCCGGTCTTCTTCCGGCACTAGAATGTTCCTGTTTCGATCCGATATTTCCTTCCAATCGTGGCCGTGGAATTTCAGTCAATGGCTCTTACGAAGTGAGGAAATCCTTGTCATTTTGACCATCATATCGTCTATTTTCACTTAACATCAGTATATCATATTTTCGAACTGAAGGGCGCAGACCGCCCTACGTGCATGATGCTTTGGCTGTCAAGCGGACTACTTGTGAACATCTGGCAAAATATGGCTCATTTCAAAGTGAATACGGGTTTCAGTGAGCAGGAAGTGTGCCAATTGCCTGGGCGTGGAAGGTCTGTATGCCGGAGACAGGCACCAGTGTTTTTATTGTTCCCTCCGACCGCGTGAAGGGCAAACAGGATAACCCGGCCTTGTTGGGGCATAAATCCAGACGGGTGACCACCTATTGTGCTCAGGAAGGACCGCACGGTTTGCTTGCGCCTGCGAAGAAGGTTTCCGATGGCAAGTTCGCAAAAGCCCCTAATTTGTAATTCTCAAAAAGAAAATCCGCCCTGTTAATTTGTCCAGCAGAGCGGATTCTTAGTCATTTTCTGGTGGAGCTGGACGGGATCGAACCGACGACCTCTTGAATGCCATTCAAGCGCTCTCCCAACTGAGCTACAGCCCCAGGAACTTTTAATTATAAAACCGAGTTTGGACCGGTGTCAATGTTTTCCTTCTAACCATTTAGGTTCAATGCAAAGCCCAGTATCTCAGCAACGTCGTTTATCCTAAGAAGGCGATACGGCCCTTCCGAATAAACCTCGCCCTCCTTCACTCGGTGCATCACGGTCTCGACGTCATCGACCTTGAGCTTAGGCTTTTCCTTGAGGTTCTCGAGGTCCGGTATCTCCCTGAGAGACAGGAAGACGAAAACCCTGTCTCCTTGGTCCTTGGCATCGTACACGAAGCCTTTCTTGGCGACAGGGATCTCGATAGGCTGATGGGCCTTGACTTTGCCCGTATCGCGCATCAGAGGCTCCGGAGCAGGAGTCTTGGCCTTCTTACCCTTCTTGAGCTGCGCCTTGGACTGAGCCTTGGGCTGCACCTTGAGCTGCGCGGGGTACAATAGTTCGACCCCTTTGGGTCCTTCCCGGAAGATGTAGCAGTAGCCGTCTACGTTGGGCTCGAACCTGAACTTATATTCATCCCCCTTCTTGAACTTGGTATCAAAGCTTTGTGGGGCGCCGAATTCTTTCTCACCCTTGCTCTTGACCATTATCTGGCTGCTCATACCGATTATAGGGCTTGGAATGACGATTTTGTCTCCGGCAGGAACCTTTGAGGAGGGAGAAATTTCATTGTACGAGGCCAGACCCGAGGCGAGACCCGCATCGCCCATCCTTTTCTCTGCGACGCTGTCGAGAGTATCCCCTTCCTTAATGGTATAGGTGGTGGTGTCCGGGTCGTTCCCGTCCTTTCGAGGCTTGGCCAGAGCAGCCCAGGGATAAGCCTTGAAATATTCCCCTTTCATACTGAGGGGTGGCTTAGTTTCTTCTATCGGGGGAAGAGGAGGAGGCTCGTCTTTCTTTTGAAAATAGGCGCATCCCGAGATCAGCCCCAGGATGATGAACAACGAAATGAGGGGTCGCTTCATAAAGTCCTCCTGGCTCGGCCGTTGCGGCCGTCCAATCTCACTTGACAAGTCCCGGGGGAGCAGCGGGCGCCTTCTTCGGCGAAGGAGCCGCCTGCCGCTGCGGTGTTGGCGGAGCAAGCTCCTGCGTCCCCTTCCACTTTGTCATTAATGAGTGCCATTGATCTCTAACCTGCTGAGGAGCATAGGTAACGGCTTTCCCTGTGAGCTGGTCCACTGGTTTGACGAGCTTAGAGGATTTGACCAGGGGCCACTCGGGAATCCCTATCAGCATCACCTGTACCGCCGCAGCCACCACGAGTAGCCCGGCAATGATTCCCATGACCGCGCCGAAAATGCGGTCCAACCAGGTCAACCGAGTCAGATCGAGCAGCGCCTCCAGTATCCGCCGGATGACGACAAACACGACCTGGACGGCAATAAAGATAACGATCATCGCCAGGACCATTGAAATTTGTGGATCCAGGGACGATATCTTGCTCAGGTAAGCCTGCGCCGTGGGATAATACTTAATCGCAAGGGATACCCCCGCCACCAGACTGGCCAGCGCGGTAAGAGATCGAATAAATCCTTTCCATATTCCCAGGATCAGGGTGACCAGGAGAGTACCCATGACAAACAGATCAATTGCGTTGTATGCGTCAATCGGGTTCATGGATTCTTCCCCTTGATTCAGGAAGCAAGTTCGAAACCTGTTGATGGAAAGCAAGGTTCCTTGGGTTCGCGGTCGGTTCCTGCAAAATGCCGCTCTCGGGTGCAGGACTTGCCGGCCATAACAATCTTCTTTGTCAGATTCCTTTTCTTAAAGAGAGGTTCCCGGAAATGAGGAAAACTCATTGATCCTACAAGAATAAGTTGTTCATCCAAAGTTGCGCGCGCCCCAATCATGTCGTCTCCGTCCCTGAACAACATAGGGCCAATGCCGTCGAATCCCCACTTTACCGGGAAATCCGTTTCGATCATATCATCCGCGTCGCAATCTAGAATAATGCAGCCCCCGCGGGATCGAATCCCTCTGGACAATTCACTGAGGTGTTCCCGGACAAAAGGATCGATGGCGGAGGCAATTTCGCGACCCTCGGGAAATCCTCCCGCGTGCTCGCGAAAAAATATCATCTTGATTCCAGCGTCCAACATGGCTTGCGCGGCGCTCAGATGAAATCTTTTCCAATACTCAAGAACCGTGTAAACAAAATCGGGATCGGTCGTTAACATTCGACAGGCGCTCTCAAAATCGAAGCTCATCCAGATTGCATCCCAAAGACCAAAACCCACTGTCCCGGCAACGAGAACGCGGTCGCGAGCAAGCTTCTTCACTCGGTTGTAAAACTGACGAACATTGTCCTCTTCGTGAAGAGCCTGTGACCCCACCAGAGATTCCCATTCCTGTTTGTTCCGGCAGCCCCCCCCCTGGTACGAGAATTCTACCAGTCCTTCGCGTTGGAACGTCACCTCAAAGACCCTTCCGACTCTGTCAACGGCAATGCCCCATGCCGGCAAATCCATGTCTAAGGGGTAAAGCACTATAGAGACGTCGAATCCTTGCGCGACATCCATTTCCATCTTTAGCAGGGAAGAGCGACGGAGAAAACCATAGAATAGTCCCTTACGTCTTACCGTTCTTGGTGAGCGGTTCATGACGTGGCCGGAAAAAAGGTGCTCGTAGGCCCGGGCATCGTTAAAGAGCAAGGAATTGGGACGCGCAAGGTCCCCAATCGGAGACAGCGTTGCAGGTTCGTTCCGATCGCTCAGGATTTTTATAATGGACTTCACAGGGGGCATTAGTCTTCCGTAAGAACGGATGTCGGACGGCCCCCTTGTATTACTAATTAATTTATTTGTCAATAAAAATCAAAGTGTTCCAATAAAAACTTAAAGTAAGATTCCCTCTGCCGCCTGAACAACCTTGCCGAAGGTCCCGGAACTCCTTGTACGGCGTCCATGTCAAAATGTCTGGTTGACACCATGCCATAGCGGGGTGTTAAGCTGCCGCAACATCTTTTTCGCGAAGGCAAGCATGAAACATAATCGGAGTGAAGATCGGGGTCCGGAGCAACTCAGGGACTGGAGAATAACCAGTGGAGTGCTGGACTACGCGGAAGGGTCGGCACTGATAGAGACGGGTCGAACACGTGTGGTTTGTGCCGCCAGTGTCGAAGACAAAGTGCCGGGGTTCTTGAAAAATGAGGGGAGGGGGTGGGTCACAGCCGAATACGGTATGCTCCCCCGTGCCACCCATACTCGGTCGTCCCGCGAACGTGGCGCTAGGATAGGCGGCCGAACCATGGAGATCCAGCGGTTGATCGGGAGATCTTTGCGTTGTGTCACCGACTTGCCGGCACTGGGGGAACGGACGATCACCGTAGATTGTGATGTGCTCCAAGCCGACGGGGGTACGCGTGTAGCCTCCATCAGCGCAGCATGGGTGGCCCTGTATTGGGCGTGCGCAACTCTTGTGGCGACCGGTAAACTATTATCGAACCCGCTGTTGGATTCCGTAGCCGCGGTAAGCGTGGGCGTGGTGGGTAACGAATTGTTGCTGGACCTGGATTACGATGAGGATTCCATTGCTGATGTTGACATGAACGTGGTTATGACCGGCCAGGGACGCTTGGTAGAGGTTCAAGCCACTGCGGAAGGGAGCCCCTTTTCCCTTGCCCGCATGAACTCCATGGTCCGTCTCGCGCAAAAGGGCATTAAGACTATCCAACAAATTCAGATGGAAACCGTCAAAGAGGTCGCAGAGTAGGTTTGAATCTGGAGGGACGGCAGTTCATTCAAATTCCCAGAAGTGATGTTCGATATTGAGGATGATTTGCTGGGGACCGGAAAGATTGGTGGGACAGGCATCTGAAACTGTCTCAAAACCAGAATTCGGGTAGGAAATGATGCGGGTCTTGTACGGCGCGGTTCTCGAACCGCCTGAAATGAGGGCGCAGCGAGCGGCGCCCGTACAAATCCGGATTCTCCATCTCAAATTCCCTGACGGACGTTAAATTGGGAATCAGTACAGCCTCCCATCACCGTCTTTCAGGATTTCCAGGGGCGGGGTTGACCGTACCCAAAGGCTCTGGAAGACCAGCAGAAGCACCGGTCGCTGTTTCGCTGTTCTTGCTTGTGATTCCGGAGAGTTTCTCCAATAGGGCCGACCGGTGTGCCTCATCCGTCGTCAGCTTCAGGGCATTCTGGTAATCTTCGGCTGCTTTTGGGCTGAGCCCCTTGGCAGCCAGGATCAAAGCACGGTTCTCATAGAAGGTAGGGTTCGTAGGATCGAGCGTGATGGCCATCGAATAGTCTGCCAACGCTTTGTCCAGTTCCCCCCGTTCATGATAAACCAACCCACGGTTGTTGTACGCGACAGCATCCTTGGGGTTCAATTCCAGTGCCTTGTTGTAGTCGGCCAGCGCTTTGTCGGCCTCTTTCATTTTGTAGTTCGCATCAGCCCTTACTCGATAGATTTCAGCATTTGACGGGTCCTTTTCGAGCGCGGCATCGAAATCCTCGACAGCCTTCTGGTGCTTCCCGCTCTTGTGATATGTGAGACCGCGATCCCGAAGAGCAGGAACGAAGTCAGGGTCGAATTTCAATGCCTGGGTCCAGAGCTGAAGGGCCTGTTTTTCCTTCCCTTCCCGGTAGTCCTGCAGACCTTGCATGTGCAAATCCGCGGCATAAACCTTGCGCAAATTCGCTATTCGCTGCTCGATGTCCGGAAGCTTTCCGCGACCTCCTGCCAAATCAACAGCCTTAAGGTAGGAGTCCAGAGCCCTGTCGTAGTCCTTCTGCTGTTCATAGATTTCTCCGAGTCCCTGGTACGCTCTTACATTCTTTTTGTTCAATGAGATACCTTGCCGCAGGTCTTTGATCGCCTGGTCCAGTTCTCCTTTGTCTTTGCGGACCAGCCCTAGCGTGGTGTGAAGGATGCTGTCCTTCTTTCCCTGTTTTAGAGCAGCCGTCAGGTCTGACAAAGCTCCGTCCAGGTCTCCTTTCCGGTGACGCGCATTGCCCCGGTTCGTTAGCGCAAATGTGTAATCAGGCTTAATTTCCAGAGCGCGGTTGTAGTCCTCGATAGCTTTGTCGAACAATCCTTTGCGCTTGTATGCAATTCCCCTGTTGTTGTACGCGAGATGGTCCTGTGGGTCCAACTGTAGCGAACGAGTAAACAGAGCGATCGCATCATCCAAGTGGCCCTGTTTCAGGGCTTCCACCCCTTGGTTATAGAGATCCACCGCGTCTTGCTGGGAGAACGCCTCCAGCGGCGCGAACAACACAAATAAAACCAAACAAAACAATAGCTTTTTCATATTCTATGGAGTCTCCTGCGATTCTTGCCGCGTCCCTGGTTTATCACAACCCCCAAACTCCGTCACCGTCCTTTGAGCAAAAGGAGGGGTAGGAGGCCGGGGAGCCACTCTAAAGCTCATGACTTAATATATCATATTATTACGTAGATAACCAGTTCACATCAGCGTGTGTGAAAGATTTTATGCTAACATTCGCAATCTATTATTTTTGCTTGACAGGGTGTACGACCGATGTTAAAGAGCCTTTTCAACGAAGCCCAACAACGGGCTAAATTCAGTATCCTTAGCTTGAGTCTACGCCCTCAAGTATAGTTTTAAGGATCTACCGAAGGAGGATGAGGTATGGTGACAAGAGTGGCTACAATATTGTTTTGTCTGGGGCTGTTCCTGTGTACGGCAACGATCTCACTGTGTGAAGCAAGTGGTCCTGGAGGTTACCCGCAGGCCTACTGCGCTCCAGCGCCTGCGCCCTGTGGTCCACCACCCTGCGCGCCGCCCACCTGTGGACCCCCGTCTCCTTTCGCTTTATGCGGAGGGATCTTGAGCGCATGCACGGGTATTTGCGGCGCTGTTATCGGAATCCCCGCCGCGATCATGGGAGGTATTCTGGCTCCTCCAAGGATGCCGGCCAAGAGCTGCGCTCCTCCGCCATGCCCGCCTCCGATGTGCGGTCCTCCGCCCATGATGTGTGCGCCCGCTCCCTGTCCTCCGCCCATAACCAAGTGCAAGCCCGTGGCGTCCTGCGGACCCGCATGTGCGCAAAATGCCGGCGGTTATTATCGATAATAGGCCCGCTGCGCCCTGGGCTCAGTAGACCGGGGCCTACAACAGCCAGTTTTAGATTAGCAACGCCATTCAGCATCTGTAGAGTGGATTACGGTCGATGTCGAGTTCGGGATGCTCTGAGGGACCATGTGAAAAGCGGCCGTCGGTGAGAGGCCGTTCACAAATATGAATAGCGATTAATGGTTAGGAATATAGACGAGCCTGCGGCCTGAATCCGGCATCCTAACACGGTTTACCTGTTTACGGTATGAGCGGAACTTTGGGCACGAATCCTGAAAGTCTACAACTGTGGCTCCAACGGTATCATACGGGAGCAGCCAGATAGGATTGATAGAAGTTCAACGGATCAGGGGCTTCTTTCCGAGGTTGGTGAGAAAAACCCCTGATTAAAGCCGAGGGGGTGAAGTGGGATCCCCTCTATTTGTTAAAACCCCAATTCCTCCTTATCCACGGGGACGTTCGACGTCCCCTTTTTTTTATAAGCCCTTCCACGCTAGGTTTGTCTCAACGGTTCTTCCAGTCTTGTTTTATTTCTTCCTTTAAGCGTTTTTTGCGATCTTTCCCCGTCTGTCGAGCGAGCATCCCGTCCCTGATCTTGTCATACCGCTCCCTTCTTTCCGCATCTTCCAACTCGGCCTGCTCTCTCAACTTCTCAGCGAGAATCTTAGCTAGGTATGCCTTCAGTCTCTGTTCGCTAATTATTACGTCCTCTATCTTCTGCCAGTTTTCGTTACCTCCGCGGCAATGAGAAATGTGCTTCTGTACCAGAGATCCCGGAATGGCGTGCATATACATCCCACAATGAGGGCACACCACGACGTCTTCTTCCCCTGCTGCCTTCCTGAGGACGTACCCCTCCGCCACCAGCTCTTCTAGAGAGCATTCTCTTTTGATCCACAAGTCCCTCCTCCGCAAGTAACCCCAGCCCTGTCGTTCGGCCCATATGGTCTCCAGGAGCTGGTCGGGCCTGTCGAGTCGGCAGGTGAAGCTGGCAGGATGGATCCAAAATGCTTGTGGTTTTCGCATTAGTTTACCTGGCGCAGACGGGAGGTCACTTCTACCTTATAAAATAGTAACCGTTCGCCGAGAAAGCGGCTTAACGGTCTCAAACATCGACCCGGCGCGGCAGGGTAAACCGGCTCTATCCCACGCCCCGCGGGATTGGACCTGCTCTCCGTGCCGGTCAGAAATTGCCCGATGAAGCGGTTGACACAAAAATCCGCTCACTTGACACATTGTGCTGATATTAACTAAGCTGGAAACCGCGGTCAATGCTCAGCGAGATGCTCCCGCATGTAATCCGCTTGATTACTGAACATCACTGCGTTCAATCATTCCCTGGAAGTTAAGCATGGCAAATACTGGAAAATCCGGGTCACTTCCTTCATTCGTGGCAACTGCGGTCGGAAGCATGCCTCATATTGATCCAAACCAGGCAGTCGATCTTATCCTGGGCAGCCTTGATATATGCCCACATGTGCCGCAACTCTCCCGGGCGGATCTGCGGGAACAGATGTGGATACAGTGTACTGAGGGCTTGCCCCGATTCAGGCTGGATTCGGACAATCTATCCTATTACTTCGACACTTCCGGCGACCCCGGCCCTGAAGTCGAGCGCTTTTATACCGAATACCTGCAAGTCATGGAGGGGGCATCAGCAGACGCTTTTGCCATAGGGCCGGAATACGGCAAGGGATTACACTGTTTCCTTGAGAGAGTGCGTCGGGAGGAGAAGAAGCGCCCCTTCATCAAGATCCAGGTCACAGGTCCTTTGAGTTTCGCTCTGACGGTCACCGATGAAAGCAAAAGGGCAATCTTCTACCATCCTATTTTTCGCGATATTGCGGTTAAGGGGATGGGATTAAAGGCGGTCTGGCTGCTGGAACAGTTCAAGCCCTTTGCGGACAATGTGATCGTATTTTTCGATGAACCGAGCTTGAGCGCATACGGCTCTTCCGCTTTTCTCTCGGTTTCCAAAAGTGACGTAATCGAATCACTCGATGATGTGATCTCAATGGTAATGGAACGTGGCGGCATCCCCGGTGTTCATTGCTGCGGAAATACCGATTGGGGGCTCCTCATGGAGACTTCCACCCGCATCGTAAATTTCGATGCTATAGACTACATGGAGTCCATGTCGCTGTACGGTGGGCAATTGTCTGCTTTTTTGGCGCGAGGAGGCGTCTTGGCCTGGGGAGCGGTACCCAACACGGAAAAGATTTTGGACGAGACGGCAAATGACGTGATCAACAGGATACGCAGCGGGATCGAGCTGCTTGAGAAATCAGGTGTAGACCGGGCCCTCTTGACGGAAAAGATGCTCGTGACCCCTGCGTGCGGCTGCGCGAGCATGACCGTTGAGCAGACTGAAAAGGTCTACAAGATTTTAACGGAACTTCAGAAGCAATCAGGTGACAACATATTCGGCTGTTGAACGAAGAAAGGATTAATGATGGGAACAACGCTCGCAGTTGCAGGGAAGGGCGGAGTCGGCAAGACTTCGATAACCGCACTGATTATCAAAGCCCTGATAGAAGCTGGTAAGAACCCGCTTCTCGCCATAGATGGGGATTCCAACTCGAACCTGCACGAAGTACTGGGGATCAAAAATCCCAGGAGCGTAGGCTGCGTTCGCGAAGATACCAGAAAAATCGGAGAGAATATTCCCGGCGGCATGACGCGTGATCGGTTTATGGAATACCAAATCCAGGCATCACTCGAAGAGACCAAGGACATTGACTTTCTCTCTATGGGCCGCCCGGAAGGACCAGGCTGCTACTGCATGGCAAACAACATCTTGCGTGAAATTATTTCTCGACTCACGTCCAATTACTCGTTTGTAATCATCGACAACGAGGCCGGCATGGAGCATCTCTCACGGCGGACAGAGGAAGAGGTTGACCATCTGTTCATTATATCGGATCCGGCTCCTCGGAGTTTGCGCACAATCGGACGCATTGTCGAGCTAATTGACGAACTGGGAGGGAGGATTCACAACAAGCATCTGGTACTGAGCCGGGTTCAGGGTTCGCCTGACGATTTGCCGGAAGTGACACGCAAGGAGATAGAGGCCCTGCCTTATCCTCCGGAGGGATTGATTCCTTACGACGACACGCTCGTGAACCTAGATCTTCAAGGACAGGCTTTGCTGAAGATTTCGTCGGACGCCCCTTCGTACAAGGCAGTCAAAGAGATGCTCGTGCAACTGGGCATCCTTAACTGACGATTGGGAGCCTCGTTGCAGGCGGATTACTGTGAAATTGCTTGACTTCCCTCACTCCCGCTCTATAATAGAAACTGAATCTTTGTTTATTTAGTTTGGAGGAGGTTCTTGGGCTGCGAAGTCACAGATGTGGTTTCGATTTTGTATGGAGTGTGAAATGGTGTATACCGACGCCCAAGCTTGGTTGGAAGCTCACGAGCTTATCGAGTGCAAGCCCTTAAAGGGTCGCTGGACCCGGGAAACCTGCCTTGAAATCTCCAGAAGGGTACGTAAGGCCCCTAGGAATGCCAAATCTCAGGTGAATCTGGCGGCGGCAAGGACCCTGCCGTGTGCCGATTGTCCCATCCTCGCCGCGCTCGAAAAATAGCAATTCAGTGTGATTACAAACAGGTGTAGGTGCAGAGGCGACCGCCGGTCGCCTCTGCACATGTAAAGGCATGTCTGAAACCCTGCACTAAGACAGCTCGGAGGTGATTTTTTCGATCTGCTCCCTGATTACCTTTTCCACTGTGTCCAAGAGTTGCAGATGGATTTCCTCGCGTAGCATGGTCACAATCTCTTCTCTTTTGGGGAGCAGCCCTTTCGTTCGCTCATCGAAAAGCCCGCGAGAGACGCTCTCGAGCCATACCCTTTCGGGCAAAGAATTCTGAATTGCCTCTGCAATGCTGTTGCCAAGGGTTTCTTGGAAACGGTCCCTTTCGGGGAGTGCGCTCTTGATAGTTTCCAGAATCCTGTCCGTGCTCGGAAGAAGTGCGCTGGCGACTTCCTTTAGATCGACTCCGGCCAGGACCCCTTCGATCCTCTTCTCCAGCATCCTCTGAAACGTTCCCCCAATTTCATCTTTTGGCGGGAGCAAGGCCAAGAGCCGGTCATCAATACGAGCTATGGCTCCTTCAGGCGAAGTGAGGGCCTGAAGAGACTCTTCAATCCTGCCCATTATCTGGTCTTCGGTGGGAATGGCCCGCAGCGCGGTATTCAGCCTCTCGTTCACAATGTCAGATGACGGCAGGGCAGAAAATGCGTTATCAAGGCGTATGCGGATGTACTCCTGCGACGGCATGCCGCGAAGGGCCAAGTCTACACGTTCAGCAACGAGTTCCGGCGATATAGCTGTTGAAATAGCCGTGTCCAGGCGTTCTTTGATGAAATCCTGTGAAGGAATGGCCTTCAAAACCCCTTCCATGGTCTCTTTAAGTTGGTCGGAAGAAACGAGCTTTCCGAGGGCTTCTTCAAATTGTTTTCCGACCTCTTCGCGAGAAAGCATGGACAGGAGCACCTGTTCCAGACGCTCTTCAATCGCCTCGTGAGACGGGAGTGCAGATCTAACCGCGCCGTCCAATCGCTGGGCTATTTCCTCTTCAGAAGGCAAAGACCTGCTGATGATCTCGTCGACTCTTGAAAAGATGTCGTCACGGGACGGTAGTGAGGTTGCAAAGTCCTGCATCACGCCGTCCAAGAGATCCTGTTTAGTCGGCAGTGAGGTTGCCAGGTCCTGCCTGATGCTGCCCAAGTAATCCTGTTTAGTCGGGAGAGAAGCCTGGGCAGCCTGCCTGAAGGTCTCAGAGATCTCAGCCTTGTCGGGTAATGAAGCTGCCTGTGCCTCTCGGACTGCATCTAGTGCATCCGCCCGCCCAAGGGCCGTCTCTTTGGGACCCTCGGCATGGAAACGCAGGAGCAACCGGCTCAATTTTTTCTGGAGCGGGCATCTTGGCTACAGAAGGGGCCGCTGCTTCCCGTTCAACGGGAGCAGGGGCCTGCGGTTCCGTGAATGGGGCTATCGGTGGGCTGACTTGAGCAGGTTTTTCACCCTTCTCGACCACGCCGGCAAGCTTGCCGGCCGCAGCGGCCACGACTCCCGCTGCCAGCGCTCCGCCGGCTATCCCTGCAATTGTTTCAGCCGTTGAAGGGCCAGGAGCGGCCGCCAATTTTTCCCTCGGGGCCTCTTCAGCTTCGTCCTCCAGAGAAATCTCGTCGAATGAGATGTCTTCGGTCACTTCCAGCATCGGTTCTTCTTCTCGCGTTTGGTCGAAGAGGATGCCTTCAGCGGAAGCCGCGTCGAGAGTGATTTCTTCTATAGGAATTTCTCCGGCAGCCGGGGTCTGATCCAAAGAGATTTCGTATGGAGAAGTCGCCGCGTACTCCGGGGACTCCTCCTCAAGGCCAAGATCACGAGTTTTTTCTTCGGGAAATCTTTCAGTGGGGAATTCTTCGGTAGGAAGTTCTTCTCCAAAAAACTCCTGAGTCGTTATTCTCTTCGCCTATTTCGTCCAGGGTCAGTTCTTCAGTGGATTCATACGACGAGGCTACCGCCGACTCAGATTCCACGCTAAGCGTAAGATCTTCGGAATCGTCAAGCTGAATTTCTTCGAGGTCTTCGTTGGCAAGCAGTTCCATTTCCTGGTCTTCCACGGGGACAGTATCCTCGTCCAGGTCGATGCCTAGGACCTCATCTTCAGCCGCGTGGACGGCCTCCAATTCCTCCATGTCAATTTCTCTGATCTCAGAGTCTTCTTCCAGGTCGATGACGTCAAATTCGGTGGAAACGGCCGCATCCTTAACAAGAGACTCGTCGTCCAGCATCAAGTCTTCCGAGGTCAAGACCGTTGACGGCTCCTGGACATCCAAAATCTGACCAATCTCAGTATCATCCGGATCGATGTGGTTGGGCGGCTTGACGCCGAATTCTTCTATGGGTTCATCAGAATCGAGTTCCAGTCCTAGGTCATCCACATCCATCTCAACGGTTACAGAATGCTTAGCACCCTGTCCTGTCTCGGTGAATTCTTCAGCGGTAGTCTCAAAATCAGGCAAAGCCACGTCGGTATCGAGATCGATTTCCATTACTTCTGAGGAACCGGCGTCGCCGAAATCCGTTGGGGCATCCGAAACCAACTCGATAGTGGGCTCGAACACTTCCGTCTCCTCCTCCAGTCCCATATCCTCAAGGTTCAGCCGAACCGTGTCCTCATAGGTCTCCCCTTTAGCCATCTCGCTGGTGTGGTCAAGTTCCGCAACAAGTGTTCCCGTATCAATTTCGACTGTATCGCCAACGTCTGTTGACAATTCCTCGGCCCCCAGGGCCACATTGGACATGGCGAGCAACTCCTCGGTCATTTCTCCCGAGTCCTCGTCCGTGAAATCGATCATAATTTCTTCGTCGCCGCCCTCACCTGGGCCAGTAACTCGGATGCCGAGAAGGGACTCCACCGTTTCTTTCAACGTTGCCCCGTCGATCGGTTTGCTTAGATACCGGTCCGCTCCTGCCGAGTGAACCTCAGCCGGCGGCGGCCCTCCCGGATCACCGGTCATCAGCAGCACAGGAATGTGGGAGAAATCTTTGGATCCTTTTATGCGCTGGACAAGCTTCCACCCAGGAGCGTCCGCCAGGACGGAGTTCAGGATGATGAGGTCAGGCTTTTGGCTTTTGATTGCTTCCTTAAGCTCGCCAGAACTGGAAACATTTATAAATTCGTTATCTTCTTGCACGAGAAAGCGTGTTACTGCTTCCCGGCTTTGAGGGTCTTTGTCGGCCACGACGATCCGGTAGGACATAGCGACCTCGCTATTTTTTCCTTGAAAATACAATGAATTCACCCTAAATGTCAAGTCAATTCAAGGTTAGGGACGCGTCTCTTTTACAAGGAAATCTGTAGGGCAGGAACATTATCCTTGATAGAATGTCTTTGAGTTTAATCATAAGCTTCTAAGATCCGGATAACAAGCCATTGAAATCCATCCATCGGGCGTAACCGTTTCTCCGATAATTCGATCAGCCGGCGGCTAACACCGAGGTCTTTTTATGGACCACCTTAGGATCAGCGACCTTGCGCCGAAGGCAATGGCTAAAAAGTAGCTTCATATTAATCAGTTAACCAACCGTAACCAAGGTAAAAACTTGACTTAATCCTCTACATGGACTAAGGGTACATCTGAATGGAAGAAAGGAGAAATCTCGATGCCCGAGGCTTTTGCCACGGCGTTGCCCGTGCACAGTTTTCATGATCAGGGCTTGTTGGCCATCATCATGGGGGCCGGATGGGTGGTGAAAGGCGTGATGCTCTTACTGCTCTTGTTTTCGGTCATCTGCTGGGGGATCATTCTGACCAAGGCCATCACCCTGTCCCGCGCTCGTAAAGATACTCAGCTCTTCTTCGACGCATTTCGGGAGTCGCGCAAATTCTCCCTTTTGTACGCAGAAGCCAAGCAATTCACATTTAGCCCACTGGCTCACGTGTTCAAAGCGGGGTATGCCGAACTAAACCGGTTGTCCCGTATACAGCAAGCCGCTCAAAGTTCCGCGGATTCCACCCAAGAACCCGAGTATGAGCGAACTGGCATGGATAACGTCACGCGCTCCCTCCAACAAGCGGTATCTGCTGAGAGGAGCCGCCTGGAACGGGGTGTGAACTTCCTGGCCACCACGGGGTCTTCTGCTCCCTTCATCGGCCTGTTCGGGACCGTTTGGGGAATCATGGAGTCTTTCCGCCAAATAGGCGTTATGAAGAGCGCTTCGCTGGCGGTAGTTGCGCCGGGAATAGCCGAGGCTTTGATCGCCACCGCAGCGGGTTTGGCTGCGGCAATTCCGGCCGTAATCTTCTACAACTATTTCTTAGGGCGGATAAACACGATTTCCGGGGAAATGGACAACTTTTCTTCGGAATTGATCAATATAATTGAGCGGATTTACTGGGCGCGAAAATAACGGTGTCCGTCTCTGTTCCTGTCGTGCCCCTATCTATGCACTCAGGAGTAATTAATGGCCTTTAGCATGAGCTCGAACAGAAGAACGGCCATGTCGGAGATCAACGTCACACCCCTGGTCGACGTCATGCTGGTGCTGCTAATCATCTTCATGGTCACGGCCCCGATGATGCAAGAAGGCATTTCAGTAGAGCTGCCTCAGGCCCAGGGCGCACCGTTGGCCAAAGAACAGCAGGTGGAAGAGGTCGTTATAGCCGTTTCAGGCCAAGGGAACGTCTTTGTCAACGAAGTAGCGGTTCAGGAAGAGAAACTCCCGGAAAAGATCTTTGAGGCTATCAAAGATCGTCCCTCGCGGGAAGTGTTTCTTCGAGCGGACAGAACCGTTCCTTATGGGACCGTGGTCCGCATCATGGGAGCGCTGAAGAAGGCAGGAATAACCAATCTAGGGATGATAACGACACCTCAAGAGGAATCTGCCCCTGTAAAATGACCAGCTTTTATTCCAGATCCCCGGCTGCGGCCTCACCGTGGGGGCTAGTGCTCTCGGTGTGTCTCCACGGCTTGATGTTTCTGGCGGTAATCAGCCTGTCAATTTCCATCTCTAAAGTGAACAAACCTGTGGAAGAAAGCATCAGCCGTGTCAAGCTGGTGGCACCTCAAGCCTACTCACCGGTTGTAGAGCATATCCAGCAAGGTCCCGCTGAAGCCCCGAATGTGCTGCCAGAAGTCCGGACTGAACCAGAATTGCCTGAAAAGGTGTCTGAGAAACCCCGTGCGATTCTCGAGGCCAGGGCCGTGGCGCCACAGAACCGGGATGTCATCACTATCAAGAAACGCAAGAAACCTCTCCGACGGGTTGAAGCGGCCAAGGAGCCCGACAAGAAAAAGCCCCAGCCCGAAACGGCCAAGAAAAAGGAAGACCCGCGATCTTTCCTGGAGAAGCGCCTTGCAGCTATTCGCCAGGATGTTGAGAGCAAAAAGACCGACGCCGCGCCGCCACGGCCTTTCCCAAACGGCGGCTCCCAGACCCCAGGGAGGCCTGAAGGGAAACAGGGCGGATCTTCGGTTGATGAAAAGTCCGCTCAATGGTTTGACGAAGTCAGGACCGGAATAAATGCCCATTGGTCAATTCTTGGAGATGATAGGCAAGTGGAGAGAATGACCATCATCGGCGTCAAGATAGCCGATAACGGTCGGCTCATGGATGCCTCCGTAGATGAAAGCTCCGGAGATCAAGTATTTGACCGGTCTGCAATGAGAGCAGTCTTTCAGGCCTCCCCATTTCCTCCAATCCCCCCAGAACTTAAGGAGAAGATAAGTAAAGCAGGTGGGCTGGCCCTCAGATTCACCCCCAAAGGCGTGCAATGACGCGCAACGTTGCCGATGGGAGCTATCGCATCACTCCTGGGGATTGCTTTTTTGCCGGGCGAAATCGTATCCGAGGCCGCCTGAGTATGCTGCTTTGCTTTCTCGGGTTCCTCCTCCTTTTCTGCCCGTCTTTCGCTCAGTGCAGACTGTACCTGGACCTGGAAAACCCTAATCTGGCCAAGATACCGATAGCAGTTCCGGACTTCGTGCCGCAGGGAACCGGGGCATTAAATGGGCGGGACCTGGCGCGCATAATTAAAAATGATCTGTATCTTACAGGTCTTTTTGACATTGTTGAGGGTTCTCCACCTAATCCTCAAAACCCCGCGGACCCGCCCGATTTTGATGCCTGGTCCCAAATCGGCGCCCAGGCATTGATCCTAGGAAGATTCCAAGTGAGAGGAGATGAATGGGTCCTGGAAGCCATGCTGTATGATGTGGCCCTAAAGAAACTTGAACTGGGCAAGCGCTTCAGCGGCCGAATAAACGATCATCGCATCATGATCCACAGATTTGGGGATCGTGTCATGGAAAAGCTCACCAGCGTTCCAGGCTGCTTCACCACTCAAATCGCTTTTGTGAGTGATGGCCAGTCCCGGGAAATCTTCTCCATGGATTTCGACGGGCATAACCTGAGGCAGCTTACTCAGACCGGGAGCATCAACCTCTCCCCGGAATGGTCCCCGGACGGCCGCGGCTTAATCTTCACTTCTTATTTGAATCGTAAGCCTGATCTTTGGGCGCTGGACTTCGCCAGCTCTAAGGCCGTATGCGATATCTGCGCGTCCGGGGCTCAATGCTTCCGGACGGTATTCCTTAGACGGTAAAAATATAGCGTTATCAATGAGCTTTAATGGAATACCTAATATATTCATCATAACACCGCAAGGTAACATTATAAAAAGGTTGACGAGTGGCCGAGGAAATGATATCTCTCCCACATGGTCGCCCGATGGATCGGCCATTGCCTATGTTTCAGATCATGCGGGCACGCCGCAGATCTATATCATACCGGTGAACGGTGGCGAATTTAGGCGCCTGACATTTCAGGGCAATTACAACACTGATCCGAAATGGTCCCCCAGGGGAGATCTTTTGGCTTTCACCGCCCGAATCGAGGGACGGTTTCAGATATGCACTATAAGGACAGACGGTACGGACTTACGGGTGTTGACCAAAATCGGCACGAATCAGGAGCCGACGTGGTCGCCCGATGGCAGGATGATCGCCTTTCAATCCAATCGGGATGGAAAGAAGCTCATCTACGTTATGGACGCTCGGGGAGAGACACAGGTCCCTGTCTCCCCCGTCACGGGAAAAGCGCCTGCCTGGTCACGGACAGGTCGCTAAAAGGGGGAGGGCCGCGGCTTGAAAGGAGAAGACATCTATGTCATCTCGCTACCTGATACTGGGAATGACGGCACTGTTGGTCTTCTTCGTTCTCGCATCAGGGTGTGCAAGAAAGATTGTCAAGCCCAATGCGGTGCCTCAGCCAGGGTTTGTCGGCCCTCAAGTCGGCGGACCCGTGTTGGAACACGAGTTACAAGTGGTTCAGACGAACCTCCAACCAATATACTTCGATTACGACAGATACACGCTCTCGCCGGAGGCCCAAGCCGCCTTACAGCATAATGCCGAGATCCTCAGAAGAGCCCCGCAGGTGGCAGTCGTGGCTGAGGGGCATTGTGACGAGCGTGGAACCGCCGAGTACAACCTGGCCTTGGGTGACCGCCGGTCAAGATCGGCTGTGGAGTTCCTTGCAACTGCGGGAATTGTCCCCAATCGACTATCAACTGTCTCATACGGATCGGAACTGCCTGTGGATCCGGCTCACAACGAAGGAGCCTGGGCAAAGAACCGGCGGGTCTACCTGCGGGTCTCCAGGTAGTGTGCCTCGCGATGCCCGTATCCACCAAATTACCCTCAGTATCGGACGTTACTTTCGGCAGCCGATATTTGGGCCTTCTCGTGCTGCTCATTCTCTCGTTGCTTTCGCTTTCAGGATGTCTTACCAGACCCGGAGGGCCTTCGCTCCCCTATGTTAAGCCAGCCCAATCAGTGCCTGCTGTTGATCCTGCCCCCTTTCAGCTCTCTTCGCGTCTGCAAGAGATGGACGGTGAAATGCAGCGACTCAGAGAGATGATGGAACGCCTCCAGGCATCGGGGGGCAACGAAAATGTAATAAGGAACCTACAGGAAAGGGTAAGCCTTATCGAGCGACAACTCGGAATGGAGGCTCCCAGGGAAGCGGGCTCGGCCAATTTTCCCGCGCCTCCTCCTCCGTTAGATCCTCGGGTCCAGAGACAGCCAAGAGTGGAAGGCCGTCCGGCGGACAAACCAATTCCTGCGCCCCCTTCGGACCAGCCGGCGGGTCCCCCTGTTGAGATTACGAATACACCGCTTTCCGCAGATGAAAGGGCCTACAGAGACGCCTATGCCCTGTTCAAGGGTGGATCTTTCGATCAGGCGGTGCTTCAGTTCGAGGACTTTCTCAAGATGTATCCCAAAAGTCAGTTCAGTGCGGATTCAGTCTATTGGATCGGAGAGGCGCGGTTTTCGCAAGGGCGGTTTGACGAAGCGGTTCTTCAGTTTGATAGAGTGATTAAAGATTTCCCGGGTTCAAAAAAGGAACTCAGCGCCCTGCTTAGACAAGGTCAGGCATTTGAAAAGATGGGCGATTCTCGGTCCGCAAGGATTATCTTTCAGAAACTGGTCAGTGACCATCCTCACACAGCGCAAGGACGCATAGCAGGGGGTAAGCTGAAATCGCTACCTGCGGAGTGAAGGCACACTCGTACCATACGCCCAATTAGACATAATCGCCGAAACCAACGTAGGGGCGGGTTTGAAACCCGCCCCTTATGTTTCTACTAGGTACTGTATTAGACGCCTATCAATTAGGCATGGTCCCCGAAGCCCTATCCTTTGCTAATAGGTCTAGCGCCCTCCCTGATACTGCTGAGCCCCTGCGGGATAAGCTTGTTGAGGTACCTCTTGATACTGCTGTGTTCCAGCCGGATAGGCCTGGGGGAGGGGAGCCTGCTGCTGGGCTACGCCCTGATAGGCCTGAGGTGCGCCTTGATAAGCTGACGGCGCCGGATATTGCTGAGGCGCAGGCTGATACTGTTGAGGTGCCTGTTGATACTGCTGTGGGGGCGCCTGGTACTGTTGAGGCACTTGCTGATATTGCTGGGGGCTCGCCTGGTACTGTTGAGGCGCCTGCTGATACTGCTGAGGCGCTCCCCGCCCATAGATCCCTGAGCCGGCTGTCCGGGCGCCTGTTGCGGGAAATAGTTGACGGTCGGCGGTGGGGCCTGGGGTGTCCCAACCGAGGGCGGGCCCATTGGGCTATAGCCCTGAGTGCTCGCAGGGTTCAAGGGATTTGTCTGCTGTCCCTGCTGCTGATTCGGGGTCTGGTTTCCCGACCAGTAGGGGTTGAACTGGTAGCCGGGATTGCCCGTCCACCAGGCCCGAAGATCACCGAGAGCAGAGTTGTCGATGGCATCTCTGCTGGCAGAGCCCGAAAAGAAATAATCCAGAAAACCGTAGCTAGGTACGGTTGAAGTCATCAGGAACAGGAGCATGCCGAATAGTGTGAACTTCTTCATGGGAGGCTCCTCCTCTCAAATTAATTTAGTCCGATTAACACGCACCAATGATATCCCGTACAAAGGAATTGGTCAAGATTTCAAATATAATAGGCCCTTCCCAAAACCCGAGAGTTAAGGGACTGCCCGGCCGCGCACCTGTTCAAGGTTGCGGAAACGAACTGATTAAACCCCTGGCCGAATCTTTTGTCCGATTTCCTTACCCCGAGAGGCGCGGGACAGACTGGACTCCGGATCGGAGTCCAGGGTGACGAATGACCGGCAAGGTGAGACAGTTTCAGATGCCGGTCCCACCGATGAGATTAGTTCGGCCTTGCGCTCTCGCAGTGACAAGGCGAGTCAGCCTCGAAAATGCGACCTCATGGCAAACGGCCATTATTTAGGCAATGCTGTATGTCAAAGGAGAAGGGGACCGAAAAAAATGCTCTCTAACCTGGTGAAATGTGTGTGAGACGAGCAGGGGTAGAAGCGGACTCAGGTCACCGAAGAGACGCCAGATCTGCTCGGCCGGCGCGGCGTATAAGCGTCATGCCGTCCAGAGAATGCAGCCGCTCTTGCTTAACTATCATGAAACGGCCCTTCAAGGGGGTAGGAAGCTTGCGGAGGCTCGTAACCAATGTCTTGGTTGAAGGAGGGGGTTTGTGCACGCCATTTGTTAGCCACTCAAAATGAAGATGCGGGCCGGTTGCCAGACCGGTCTGGCCAACGAGACCTATCTTCTCGTCCTGCTTTATCCGTTTGCCCTTCTGGGCATTGATTCTGCTCAAATGCCCATAGCGGCTCTCATTGCCGTCATCGTGCTTGACACACACGAAGTTACCCAACTGGTCGTGCCAACCGGCAGAGGTCACCAGTCCGTTAGCAACACATTTGACAGGCGTTCCCTTTGCCGCGGCATAGTCCACACCTTTGTGGTGGCGCCAGCTACCTAGAATGGGGTGAATACGGTTGCCGTAGGGAGAGCTGACCCGGAGGCGAAGGCCCCCAAGGGGTGATTTCAGGAAATTCTTCTTTAATTCCGTGCCTTCCTCATCGTAATATTGACCGTTGAAGAGCACCGCGGTCTTCCTCTTCGTTTTCCTACCTTCATAGACCGCGCAGAGTATTTCGCCATAACCTGAAGGGCGATCATCAGCATACCTTCGTTGGAACAAAACCTTACACGTGTCCCCCCATGAGGCTTCGGACTGGAAATTAATGTCCCAACGAAAGACTTTTGCCAGTTTCGAGGCCAAATCCTTTCCCTCGCCAATGCTGGCCAGCGATTTCTCTAGGTCCCCTCTAAGCCGGAAGGATAGACTCTCAACCTTAAAGTCAAGAACAACTTCTTCTTTCCAGGAGCGAATTCCATCGTCCTTTCTGGCTGCGTGAAAAACTTTGTCGGGAGCCAATTCCAGCGTGGCCTTGAGGAAGCGGCCTTGGCCGTCGACGATTATGCTGTAACTCCGTCCGGGCTTGAGCACGGTGTGCCCGTCAAAAGGCAGGTCAAGGCTTGAGCGAACCACAGACGCCAAGCTTGCCACCACTTGTTTACAGTCGGATTCATCAGTCAGATTGTCGTGCAACAGAGAGAAGAGCGTATCCCCCTCGTCGGTGACTTCCGCCATTTCCTGACAACCGTTGTTGATTTGACAAGTGGTATCATCATTGACCGAGCAAAGGGACGCGTCATTATTGACGCTGATAGATTGAGACGGGAAATTGCAGGACAACTGAGCGGGGCCGGGGCTACCGGGAGAAAGACAAAAGTAGCCACCTGCCGCAACGCCCCCCAGCAGAACAACGAATAAAATCAAAGCTGTTCCCGCTGAGAACCGCGACCGGCGCCCAAAATTCAGGTTGATAGAGTGATGATCTAGTCGCACAGCCTCTTATCCATACCTCTAGCTGAGGAAATGTAGCATCAATCAAAATATCAGTCAACGCCTAATTATAATGCGCCAAGAAGAAAACGCCTAAACCTTTCTTCCGATAGGAACATTTCAGGAATCGGAGTGTCGAGTACCATACCCAAGGGTTACGGGCATACCAAGAATTGCGGGACATCGGCATTAGGGACCTGAATCGGACGGTGCCTGGCGTCCGGAAGGGAGAGGGCCGCCATGAAGGCAGACAAAAAAGTATGGTTGGATGAGTACGCGGTGAGCTGTAGAGTGTTTAAAGGCAGGTGGAATGTTCGCCATTGTATGAGGATGTACAATGATATAAAGGACCTCAAAATTCACATGTCTTCGCGGGCCAAAGGGAAAGTAACACGCTACGAGTCGGCCTACAACCCATGCGAACGTTGCAAGGTCCTGACGCGCTACATAAGTAGCCTTAATGACGAAGAGGAACGTTATACCAACGCCGGCGAAAGCTCTTATAATGAAGTCTGGGCTTCCTGAAGGAAGTTGAGGGACTCAGACGGAAGAGGCGTCGTATTTCGGCGGTAAGCGCTGCCGCTAAGCGGCACGTCTATGTTACTTACTTAAAGTTTTCCTTGCATGCCACTGTTGAGCGCCTGACGGATGTCCATCACACTATCCCAGCGTTTTTCCGGATCTTTCTCGAGACATCCTAGGATTATGGGTTCCAGCCAGTCTGGGACGGTCGGATCGATCAGTCTCGGGGGAGCGGCAAAGATCTTGTTGTGCTGAAATTTGTAATCCTCCAGGGCAGGCCCCTCGAACGGAAACTCCCCTGTAGCCACAAAATAAATCAGAACGCCTAGCGAATAAATATCTGCGGATCTCTCCCGAATAGTACTAGCCTTCGAACGGAATAACTCCGGAGGCATGGTTGCGGGATTCATACCCGGATCTTGCCATCTGGGGTGCCGACCTCGGGACAGATTTCGGAAAATCTGCGAATAACCGACCCCTACTATATAGCATTGGGTAAAATCATCACTGAGCGCTATGCAGGATGGCTGGAGATGCAGGTGATATGTTCTTCGCAACTGGCCATCGACCCCTTTGTAGTTGTGAGCATACACGAGCCCGTCTATTATTTTTCCGATGAGTTTCATCCTGAGACCAAATTCCGGCCTTCTTTCAGCTTTCATCAGATGTTCCAGGTTCGTTGCAGCAAACGGATGCAAGAGGCAGGTGACCCCACTGGGGCCTGTGACCACTTCCACAATGGGCAGAAGGTTGTCATGGACCATATTGAAGCCGAGCTCTGTGACTTGGGTCACGAAGTCCCTCAAGATGGGCGGATCAAGCAAATCATTCTTGAAAAGCCTCATTAGGAAATGGCGTCCGGTATTAACCTCAATTGCGACGCACAGATCTCCCCACCCGTCACTTATCAGAGTTTCCATCTTCTGATACGCCAGCGATCCCGATACGGGGAAGAACAGCTCCTCGCGGGCGAAATCCGCAACCGGCCTCTTTGAGTAACCGGACACGAACGTAGTCACAGACCTTTCTTCAAAGGAGACGTCCTCGTCTGTCAGGTCAATTGACTGAGCAGGCACCATGGGCCGCGGTGTGCGCGGCTGCTGACGCCTGTGCGCCTGTCCAAATTCCTGCAGGATAGATTCGATGGTTTCTTCTCTATGAGGCTCTGAGTCTGCTATTTCTGCTGTTACAGGCTCAGGTTTCACCTCCTGCAAATTGGCCGTCGGGGGGGGACTTGCGCTCGCTCTTTGCCTGGAGTCTTCGGTGTCGTGGGGCTTTGCGGGCGGAGCCACCTCGAGTTTCGTTTCTATCACAGGAGGTCGGCGGGGCTGATGGCTTTAGTGTTTTCAGATGGCTGAGTATTCTAGCGTCATCCGGCCTTTCTCTGAGAGCTGCTTCCATTATTTCTCGGGCTACCGTGCCCTCAATTTTCCGCTCTGCAATTTCCAGCGCCGTAGCGATGAGGAGGGCAGCCCCGCCTTCTTCGAGAACTTGTGACAGTAGCTCCTGATCCACGGCCATTCGCGGCCGCTCGCCGGCACAGTTCGTCATCATCAGGCTTATGTCTTATCAAGACGAGCAGGTGTTGGAGGCTCTTTCCGTATTCTTTCCGATTCTCATGGGCCGTGGCCAACGCACGGCGGATGACTGCATTATCGGGTTCGACTTTGATGAGCTTCTCATACAGCCCTATTGTCTTATCGTTAGAGACGCCCCGTCTGATTAATTGTTTTAATATCTTGGCATTCAATGCCCGGTTGCCTTCTTTGATGGTCTGGTCAATCAAGTCGTTGTCGATGATGCACTGGGCCAGGTCGGTCAAGTAATCCTGATTTTCTCCGTCAATTTCATGGAGAAGTCTCAGCTTGGCTATGTATTTGTTGAGGTCTCCCCTTGTCAGATACACTGTACTGAGCATCTTATTGATTCCAACGGCATTAGGTTGGAATTCCAGGACCTTTTCGTATACCGCCACAGCATCGGGATGGACTTCCGATCTCGCCAAGAATGTCTGAGCGATTTTCTTGATGATTAACGGATTTCCCTCAGTCAAAGCATCCTGCACACGCTTGTTATCAACATATATCTTGGCCGCTTCTTCTATGTACTCTTCCGATTGCTCCTTATCGAGTTGATGGAGCATTGTAAGTTCGCTCACTGCGCGCCGGAAGTCTCCGCCACGACTATAGATGTCCGCTAGAATTCTATGGATTCTCGCGTCTGTACGGTCGTATTCAAGGCACTTAAGATAAATTCGTGCGGCCTCGGGGGTCTTGGCGCGATCATCGAGAAACTCGCCACATATTCCCATGATCAGATCCTTGTGATTCGATTCAATGGCCAGATCAGTTTGTCCTTCGGCGATCAGGAAGCGCGCAACGTCCGAAAGAATTCCCGAGCCCGCCGTACCGAACTTTTCCAGTTCAATGGCGTGAGCGATGAGCTTTTTCGGTTCCTTAATCTTTCGATAGGTATTGAAGAGCTTTTCGTGAATCTCGTATTGCCTGTCCTCGTCGGACAGACTCTCCAGTAGCGATTCGTAGATTTCCGCAGCGTCGGCCTCTCTTCCCAAGGCCCCCATTAATTCCGCCCCGACTGTATAGTCCTCCAGACCTTTTAACCCCCCCAGAGACCGCATCTTTTCCCACGCTTTAGCCGCCTCACGGGTTTCATCGGTCTTTTGGTAACAGACGGTCAGCCTGCGGTAGACGTCCGGGGATCGAACTTCTCCCCCCTGCAAACTGATGTAACGATTAAACTCCTTGATTGCTTGTTCATAATCTTCCGATCGATAAAACTCTTCCGCCCGTTTGATTGCCGCCGGAATGGATGCTGCAAGCTTCTCGGCATTCCTCGTTCTTCTTCTCGTGAGGGCAAGAAACCCGATCACTCCGCCGATTGCTATAGCCACCACTGCCAGCCCAATCAGCCAGGTCATTGAACCTTCTTTGACCGGCGGTTGCCACGGCAGAGTGTACTCTTTGGCCACGTACCCGACTTTCTTGGCTGGGAGCCGGACTTCAACGAAGCCGTTTTTCTCACCGATCACTTCGAGGACATCGCCGTGAAGAGCAATGGCCATCACCTCTGACCCAATTCTCGGCTGAGTGTAAATCTGTACGGAGAGAATGTCCGGCGCCACGATCTTGATCGCATCAGGAAATTCTTTGGCGCTTGCGGTAAAGGCCAAGAGGTGGCAAAGGGAACAGACAAGAATGATTAAGGTCTTTGCCTTCGTGAGAAACGCTTTCAAGGAGATTCCCTCGTGTTCAGATGGTGGCGATATTGTGATTGTTTCATTAGTCTTAATAGCTTATCATGAATGGCTGCCACGAGCAAACTCAAAACTCAAGAATTGATGTGGCGGAATCCGATTTGGAGAGATGAAAAAGCCATGAATACAGCGCTGGAATTCGAGCAAGGACCGATTCGGCCCCCTAGCGAAGCCGGGAGCTTGCTCATACGCGTTACCCGGAACTGTCCCTGGAACCAATGCGCATTCTGCAGCACCTACAAAGGTAAGAAATTTTCTCGCAGGAGCCTGGAGGAAGTCAAGGCTGACGTGGACGCGGCCAAAGCCGTAATGGATGAGATCCAGAAAATATCATGGGGAATCGGAGAGGGCGGGATACTTACCCAACGCGCTCTGGCCGGCATTTTGAGAGATGCCACTCTTTCCGACTCCTTTCGTTCTGTTGCCCTGTGGATGGCCTCGGGAGGTGACACGGTTTTCCTCCAGGACGCCAATTCGCTCATGCTGTCAACAGACTCCCTTGTCTCTATCCTGGGCCACATTCGCCGGACTTTTCCGCAGGTCGAACGGGTGACATCGTACGCCCGCGCAGTGACGCTGAAAGGAAAATCAATAGCTGATTACGTGCGCCTCAAGGAAGCCGGTTTGTCTCGGCTTCATGTGGGCATGGAATCCGGCTCTGACCGCGTCTTGAAAATGATCAGCAAAGGGGCCCGTGCCGAACAGATAGTGGACGGCGGAAGGCAGGCGGTCCAAGGAGGCTTGTCTGTTTGTCTCTACGTCATCCCCGGGATAGGGGGGATCGAATTATCTGACGAGAACGCCCTGGAATCCGCCCGTGTAATCAATGCCATCAATCCGGCTTTCGTGAGGTTCCGCTCGCTCTATGTCAGACGCGGGACGCCCCTCATGGATATGGTGGAAAACGGGAGCTTCCACCCGCCGGACGAAGATCAGATTGTGCACGAAATCAGGATGCTTATCGAGAACCTGGACGGCATATCCACTTCACTTGTGAGCGACCACATTCTTAACCTGCTCGAGGAGGTGGAAGGAAAGCTGCCTGAGGATAAGCAGCGCATGCTTGCTATTATCGATCGGTACCTCAATCTACCTGACGAAGAGAGACTGCTCTTCCAACTCGGGCGGAGAGGAGGCGCAATCCGATCTTTGGATGATTTGAATGAGCCCGTCGTACGCGGCCGTTTGCAAGAAGCGAAGCGGCAGATAGAAAGCGAAGTTGATGGGGGAGTGCCCAGCTACATCCAGGCCATGAAACGACAGTTTGTGTGAGGCCCTAATCGGTCGCTTTTGGCGCCGAGACCAGTTTCTTATAATACGAATCATGAAGATATACCGCAGCCAACGGGTTGTGACCGGTTACTCGATCCTTGACAGCCAGAACGGTAGTGTACGCTTCCGCGTATTTGAAAAAGAGGGAATCGTGACCTACGCAAAGACCCAGTAAAATGTTGAAATCGGTCTTCTCCTTATTAACTACCATGGCCTGAAATACGGGGTTACACATAGCTTCATCGGTTCCCTGGAAAATCTTATCCGAGTCCTCGATTCCAAGGAGATCTTTTGAGGTCCTTCCCGCCTTACAAGCTACCGACACGATGTCAAAGCCATTCTTCTTCAGTATGTTTTCAACAATTGCAGCCTCGCTCTTGAGGCCGACGCAGAAAACTAGCCCCAGCCGTTTGTAGCCCATGCGCTCTGCAAACTCGCAGATTTCGGCAATTCGAGTCTTGGTGGGCTGCATCACGTATGGACGCTCGTGCCGATTCGCATAGCACGCGGCCTCCTGGATGGATGCCTGGCGCGCAAACAGAGAGGTCTCTGAATTTTCGTATTCCCGATTTGCCTCGGCCAACAGCTCTTTTCGAGTCAGCGTTGGGCAGCCTTTATGGCCTGAACCATTGCTGTGCATGCAGAGCATATTCGGCATCTTTTGGGGACAGGCGGCACAGGCAGGAGAGACTTTCTTCCTCTTCTCGGTCACAGGAGGCTCCTTTCATGATCTGGTAAGGTATCCACTGGTCTCCGTGGAGATTCTGATTGCCCATTTTAACAACAAAGGGACCCTCCCGTCTAATAAAGCAGAAAACCAAACGAGGAGGAACTTCTATGAAGAAGCATGCTTTACTGGTTGTGGCCACGGCCGCGTTGTTTACAATGGGCTCTCTGGCCGCATTTGCTCAGGGCGCTCCCGCGGCTCCGGGTGGTCCTCCAGCGATGAAAGGCGCTATGGGCCATCCAGCCGGTCCCCCTGCCGGTCCACCGGAAGAATTTATGGGCAAAGGCCATTCCAGGCACTCACTGGAAGGTCTTATGAAGAAACTCGGTATAACAGATGAACAGAAGACTCAAATCCGGGCTCTATACACGAGTTTCCGGGATCGCACTCGCAAGACCCGTATGGAGTTGCTTTCGCTCAAGGACGAAAAGCTGACAATGCTCATGTCCGGAAAGGTGGACCAGCAAAAACTGGCCCAAATGGATGACCAAATCGTCAAACTCAAAACCGACCTGATGAAGGAGCGGCTTAAGCTGCGAAGAGACCGGCTCGGGCTATTGACTCCTGAGCAGATTAGCAAAGTAGCCGACATGATGGCCGCAAAGGCGTTTCGCGGCAAATTCGGAAAGATGCGCCACCACGGGGAAGGCCGAGGAGGCCACTTTGGGGGCTAATCCCCTCTCCTCGGGTTCCTTCGGGGGATGCGTAAAAAGAGTGCTCCTGAAGTACTTTTCGTAAGGGGCACGGTCCCGGCTAGGCGGGACCTGCCCCTACTGCCATTCCGGCGGATCCCGGACTCCAAGACGGAGTTCCAAGTCTTCCGAGCAGGGAGCTCCGGCGACACTTTACGTATCTTTTTCGGCTTCGGACCTCGAACCAGGGTTTCCTTTCCAGTGTATCCAACCGCCTCCTATAATACTCGAACAACTTGTCGTATCCCAAAGCAGTCACTCCGATGTACTCGTGACATCACAGAGTGCGCACACCCTCTGGAGCGAGGCAATGATTTAAGTATGGTGGCCCCGGAATTTCCAAGCTATTTTTCCTCTCCGCGTCCTCCGCGTTCTCTGCGGTGGATTCTATCCAAGCATACCTCTCCAGAGGCTTTTCGATCAATCATGATTTGCATTTAGGCACTCTCGTGCAATTCTGTTGTCGCAGGTTCATGGAGGGAAGTTCTAGGTTGTAAGACCGAATCATGTTATGCCTTGGGTCAGGATATTCTGCCAAATGAAGATGACCCGTGACGAAATTTTAAGAAAACTCGAAGAAAACCGGGAGACCATCCGAGGCTTCGGAGTGCGCCGCCTCGGGATCTTTGGATCGGACGCCCGCGGTGAACAGAAGAGGGCCAGCGACATAGATTTCCTCGTGGAGTTCGATGACGCCACGCTCCAGAATTACTTGAAACTCAAAGACTTCCTCGAGGCACTATTCCAATGTCCTGTCGATCTTGTCTTCTCGGACACGGTAAAGCCAAGGCTCAGGCCAATCATCTTTAACGAGGTGGTTTATGCCCAGGGATTATAGATGGGATCCCTTTGAGCAATAAATCCAGCCTGACCCAAAAACAATGACTGCCCTGCCGCAAGTATGCTATTCATTTACATAGTGCGCCAGGGTAATTCCCAGAATTCTCCTGAAAGGAAAAACCTATGGATCAAAAGACCTTTAGAGCAATGGTTGTGAAGGAATTGCCGGACAACAAATTCGTAAGGGAGATCACGTCCAAATCAGTCGAAGAATTGCCTGAAGGCGAGGTTTTGGTCAGGGTCAAGTATTCCTCCTTGAATTATAAGGACGCTCTATCAGCCACAGGAAATCGGGGCGTCACCAAGAATTATCCCCATACACCCGGCGTGGATGCCGCTGGGGTGGTTGAGGAGAGCACGGTTGATGAATTTCGTCCGGGTGACGAGGTGATTGTCACCGGCTACGATCTGGGAATGAATACTTCCGGCGGTTACGGTGAATACATACGGGTGCCGGCAAACTGGCTGGTAAAGCGTCCGGAGAATCTCTCACTTCGAGAAAGCATGGCGTACGGCACAGCCGGTTTTACCGGGTCGTTGTCTGTTTTCAAGCTAATAGGCAACGGTGTGACCCCGGATCAGGGAGAAGTGCTCGTCAGCGGCGCTCCTGGCGGCGTAGGGAGCATTGCGCTGTCGATTCTTGCTAAATCCGGCTATCAGGTGGTCGCGGTGAACGGCATTGTGGACGAGAAAGAATACCTGATGAGTCTTGGAGCAAAGGAAGTGATAAGCATCGATGAGGCCACCGACAAGAGCGGAAGACCTCTGCTCAAAGCCAGGTGGGCCGGGGCGATCGACACTCTGGGCGGAGACATCCTGGCCACCACGATCAAGTCGGTAAAGTACGGGGGAACTGTCACCAGTTGCGGCAATGCCGCTTCCCCTGATTTGCCTCTGTCAGTTTATCCCTTCATTCTGCGTGGGGTTAGCCTTCTGGGGATTGATTCGGTGAATTGTCCCGTAGATATCCGGCGGCAGATCTGGCAAAAGCTTTCTAAGGAATGGAAACTGGAACGCCTCGAACCAAATCGCCACCGAGATCTCCTTGGCGGAGTTGGATCAAGAAATAGATTTGATTCTGCAAGGAAAGCACAGAGGAAGGGCCATAGTAAATTTGGCGAAGTGAGCATTGGATGAGGCCCCGCCGAAAGGTATCGATTCAGTTATCAGGCGCAACGATCCGCTCCGACGTGTGTCATTGCGAGCGAAGCGAAGCAATCTGATTCGTTGAGAGCGCACAAAATCGAGATTGCTTCGTCGCGATGCTCCTCGCAATGACAACATGCCGCCTGCGATTGAAGGATTACCGAGGTAAAGGTATCTCCGCTCGTCTTTCGTGATCTGAAGTTGTAATAATTCTTTTTGTGGACGTCGCACGCCAACGAATCAGGTAGATCGCGGCATGAGTACAGTGGAAATCTCCGCCCAAAGCAAAAATATATGAGGCTTTAAGCGCCGTTGCAGACGGCAGGGTGACGTTAATGGCGGGAGAAAAAGCCGAAGTTCAGTCATCTGACGGTACCAAGACGTATCATGTCGAATGGTCCCCTGAACTTAACCAAATTACTTCCAACGATAACGCCTCGTACTGGCAAGGATACATGGGGTATCCGATCATTGCCGTCTTGATGGTTTTGGGAAAACTGGACTATAGGACTGAGGTGGCCGACTTCTTGGCCGGTGTACCCTGGAAACAGATGAATCGGCAGTTTCGCAACGATTACACCAAGGCCATCGACTCGGTCCTCGACACATTGGAGGCCAAAGGCACGCCACGGCAGATTGTGGTGGCTGAGGTTGACCGGATAATGGCACAGATTGAAGGCCTGGAACTGGAGAAACTCCCTCGCCGAAAGCGCCCGCCAAAAAGTTAGCATAAAAGGCATGCGGCTCAAGGCCTGATCCCGGAGGCAGGAATACATGACTAGCTCCAGAGATCGAATCCTGATTGTAGACGACGAAAAGGATATTTGCGACATCCTCTTTCGTTTGCTGAAAAAAGAAGGTTACACGCCCCTTGTGGCTCATGACGGAGAAACAGCCCTTGAAATGATTCGCCTGGGCATGCCTGAAGCGGTGGTGTCCGACGTCATGATGCCAGGAATGGGAGGGATGGGATTATTCAGAGAAACCAAGAGGTTCGATCCGACCTTGCCGGTGCTCATGATAACCGGCTATGGTGGAATCGAAGGAGCTGTCGAGGCCATCAAGGAAGGAGCGTACGACTATCTCTCCAAACCGCTTAACCACCGAGAGCTGATCGACAAGCTCAAGAAAGCCCTTGAAGGCCGCAGGCCCTCCCCGAGGAAGCCCGAAGTCTCAGACACGAGCCATGACGCGGTGATTTCCCGACTTCGGGAAATGATGGGCCCGAGTGACGCGGTCCGCAGGATTAGCTCGGATGTTGCGCTGGTGGCCCGCTCCAACTTCAGTGTCGTGATCTACGGAGAGACCGGAACGGGAAAGGAGTTGGTGGCCGGGGCCATCCACAAGGCTAGTTTGAGATCAGAAGCTACGATGATACCGGTTGATTGCGGGGCAATCCCTGAGACTCTCTTCGAAAGTGAGCTGTTCGGTTACGAAAAGGGGGCGTTCACGGGCGCTGGGTCCGGCAGCCCCGGGAAATTCGAGATGGCTGACAAAGGGACCCTGTTTCTGGACGAAATCGGGAACATGCCTCTCTCTTCTCAGATCAAGCTCCTCCGTGCAATCCAGGAACGCAGCTTCTTCCGAGTTGGCGGGAGAAAGCCCGTAACCGTAGATCTTCGCCTGGTCGTGGCAACCAATCAGGACTTGAACACTGGCAGTAGGGGCTGGTTCATTCAGCAGAGACCTGTTCTACAGGCTCAGCGAATTCACCATCGAGATTCCGCCCATCAGAGAGCGCAAGGAAGATATAGTGCACCTCGCCGACCGCTTCCTGAAGGCGACAAATGTGGAATTGGCAAAGAATGTCAGAGCCTTTTCCCAACCGGCCATAGATGTGCTGCTAAAGTACCATTGGCCCGGCAATGTCAGGCAGATCATGACGGTGGTTCGCCGGGCGGTGCTCCAGGCGGAAGACGTCATTACTCCCGACCATTTGGTGCTGGGAGAGGCCCCTGTAACTCCACCGGGACCCGAGCCGGAAGCCGAGGAATCCAAGTGGGACGGACTGCCTCTTAAGGAAGCGGTGCGACGCAGCATCAGCCAAGTGGAAAGAGTTTGCCTGGTGGAGGCATTGAGAAAGACCGGCGGCAACAAGGCTAAGGCAGCCCGTTTGCTGCAAATCGACCGCAAGACCCTTCATACCAAGATACAGCAGTATGGAATTAAAGTTGACGAAGAGGATGACAATAGTCGGTGAAGTTACGTGCAACGTGCTCAGCCATAGCAAAAGTAGGGGCGCCGCTTGCTGCGCCCTAGTCAGGGCGGGCTTCCGAACCACCTGAAATAAAGGCGCAGCAAGCGGCGCCCCTACGCTTTGAGAATAATATAGTATTTCCTGATTCTCGCGCCCTAATCATCAATACATCTTGACCACCACGTTGCTTATGATGTTCGCAGCTTCGTCCACCCGGTCCGCACTCCTGTTGAAATGCCGGTAGATTTCTCTGAGGCTGAACATGATGCGTGGATCGTGTCCGGAAAAGAGTTGTTTCAGCGCGGCCAGGTAACTATCATTCATCCGATTCTCTATCCGCTTGGCCCTTACTGCATACTCCACCGCTACATTCGGGTTTTTCTTGAGGTGCCGCATGGCCCCGACAAGTTGCTCCGCGCCTTTTTGCAGCAACTCCGCCATCTGGCAGAGGTGTTCGTTGCTCTCAACCTCGAATATTTCCATCTCCTTCACGGTATTCTTTGCGTGGTCGATGACGTCGTCGATGGCACGAGAGAGGGCAAAGATATCCTCCCGATCTATAGGCGTGATAAACGTCTGATGCAGTTCATCGATCAAAATTCGGCGAATGTCGTCCGCTTCCCTCTCCAAGCGGCTTATTTCTTCCGGAGTGCCGTCCCCCTCAAGGAACTTCACGAGGGCATGGCAGCCTGCATTGGTCTTTTCCGCCTGATCCAGCAGCAGATCAAAGAAGTCCACATCTTTCTTGGAGCCGAACAATTTCCAGAATGCCATGAGATTTCCCTTTCCGCTACTCGACGATTATCCGCTTCAAGATCCAGAATGCACCGGCCCCTAAGCCCGCGGAGACGGGCACGGTCAAGAGCCAGGCGTATGCGATGTTGGCCGCTGCGGACCACCGTACCCCGCTGAGACGGCGGGATGCCCCCACTCCCATAACCGACGATCCCACTACTTGCGTAGCGCTGACAGGGCCGCCGACCAGCGAGGCTACCAATATGACTGAAGCTGCGGTCAACTGGGAAGCAAACGAGTGAACCGGCTCCAGACGGCAAATACCGTATCCTACGCTTTTGACGATGCGCCAGCCGCCCGAGGCTAAACCCAGAGCAAGCGCTGCCGCGCAGCCGACTACCGCCCATTCTGGTAGATATAAGGACCCGTGCATCTCACCGCTGCCCGCGGCCAGGATCAAGGTAATGACCCCCATAGACTTCTGTGCATCATTGGAGCCGTGGCTGGCTGCCAAGAAGATCATGGTAGGCTTCTGCATGGTTGAGAAGATGCGTCCTACCCCTCGGTGTGCTCTGTGAAACATCTTCCGGATGATCGCAAAAACAAAGAATCCCAATACAATCCCTATAAATGGCGAAACCAGCAAAGGCAACACCACGCCCGTGACGACCTTTTCGACCGCCACTCCTTGAGTTCCCATTGCAACGAGTCCGGCACCGATAAGACCACCTATGAGCGCATGGGAACCGCTGGAAGGCAGCCCCACAATCCATGTGGGAAGCTTCCAGGCTATGGCTCCTCCCACACCGGAGATCATCATAAGATAGACGGTTCCGGGGCTGAGTTGCTCCAGCAAGTCGGGCTTCAGAATGCTCGAGGCCATTGTTTGCGCCACTGCTGTGCCGAGCACCAGCGGGCCGACAAACTCGGCTATCGACGCCAAAACAAGGGCTTTGAACGGTCGCATGGACCGCGAGCATACTATTGTGGCAATGACATTGCCTCCGTCGTGGAACCCGTTGACAAAGGCAAAACAGAGGGTAAGGCCGATCGAAGTGTAGAGCAGCAGTTCGTTCAAGGGCCAGGTCCGGACATCGAAGCATTTGATCGGGGATAAAGTCCAAGCCTTCCGACACGGCAGCTCGCCGGCTGGAAAGCATTGTCTGCTGCAATCATATCATGGTCATTAAACCGGGCTTAATATTATTCGTGTTAATTAGAATGAAGCCCGGGTAGAATGTGGGGAGTAGAAGCCAACCGCAGAGCTGGCGAGAAAAGAGCCGTCCAACGCGAACGATGCGGTCCCCTGTTGGTCACCGCATCGTTCGTCCTACGAATCCCGCCTATGAGCAGTCAATGGAAATTCGTCGCCTTCTCGGCAGTCCACCATGCCTCTCAGATTACATAAAGGGACCGAAAGCCAGAGACACGCTTCCACCTACCATGTAGACTGTTCGATTGAGATCTATGTCAAATGTCTGAATTAAAGTTTGTTCACCAGTGGTTGAATTGTAGTCGCCCTCAGAGTGGGCCCACAGGTTGTTGACCGTGGCAAATGCTCCAACAGTGCCCAGGCATGACATCGGGATTGACAGTTGCAGAGAGAGTTCCTGAAAAGACGCCCGCTTTGAAACCGTGTCCGTACTCTCTCGTACCGTGAGGGCCTGAATTGTAGGATCGCCGCTAAAGGTCATTCCAAAAATCGTCCTGGTACTTACCCAGGGCGCACCGATGCCCTTCAGAGTCAGGGCGCAACGCCTTCCCACCCAGGCAGCCTCAAAGCCAAGATATGGCTCTATGGCACTTATAGTCAAATCCGATTCGTCGAAAATAGAGGAGAATCCGGGAATGGTGGTGGGATTTGCCATGAAAACATATAAAGAATCCCAACGTAACCCGCCCAGGACCGACAAGCCATGGGGCGCAATCGAACGCCAAGGCCCCGTCGATTAGTCCCCACCGATATTTGGTACATGACTTCCAATCTCTAGCAACAGGAGGCGCCGCACAAAGCGCGGTCACGCTGGTAGCGTTCTCTTTCGATGGGATGAGAATCCTTCCTTCGACCCGGGCGCTGAAACAGTCACTAAAGGGCACGCGTGCGGTCCCACCCACCCATACTCCATTCACGTTGAACTGGACCGCAGTTGACGAGTCATTGCACGTCGAGCAGAAGGCTTGTCCCCTGGGTGGAGAACTTGATTTTCCCGGGATCACTAGTGACTTGCCAAGCCGCATAACTGCCGAACAGGATTGGCGGTTTGAGACACGGCGGCATCGGCTGACACATAGACGCACCGCAATCGGGGCCACCGAGCGGGGCACCCAGGCCAGGGATCCCAGCTCCTGGTGGGCCGCCTAAGCCCGGAATCCCGACTCCCGGCGGGCCTCCAAAACCCGGGCCTGGCATCCCGGGTTGCCAATTTTGAGCGCCTGCATAGTTGGCGCAGGCGCAGAAGATCAAGAGGTATGTGGCCACGAGGGCGAGTCGTTTCATGTTAACCTCCACGAATCAGCCTTGGATTCGCTTCTATATTAAATAGATAATTTCCAGAATGACTTCAAAAAATTACCTTCGGTTCTTATATCAAATTCGTGCAAAAAGATCAACTAATAAATTAGTAAAACGATATAACATCTGGATTTATAACATGATATCTTGACAATACGCGATATGGACGGGCTAAGGCCAGCCATGAGACGAAAACAGGGTACGCTCCTTTGCTGGTGGCGTCTGCTGCGGATCACAAGGAGATGGCGACCTTGCATATTGCGACGGGGAGAATGAAATTAAAGCAAGTAAAAGGCTGGGGAGTGCGAGTTTACGAATTGAGGAACACTGGCATTGATAGCGGGAGGAAGCAATGACCAAGAACAAAATGAAGGCGAAGGGAACCGTGGAGCTGCAGAGGGCGATCGGTTACGTTGAAGATATACTGGAAGGTATGAAGAACGGCAGGGTTGTTATGCACCGAGGCGATCAATCCATCACGTTCCACCCTGTCGACGCCGTGGAAATGGAGATTGAGGCGAAAGAGAAAGAAGGTAAGCAAGAGCTCTCAGTGGAGATGACATGGAGAGAAAGTCCGCATATGAGAGAGATGGCTGGATTGACAATATCGTCAGGGGAATCAAAGTCAGAAGAATCAATGTCAGAGGGATTAATTATAGAAGAATCAGCATCGCCATAAACGGCACATCAACTACATTTCAGCGATGCGTGATCAGCGCGTGTTGTACCTATTTATAGGGCTCTGACGGCAACCCCCCGGCGCTGCCGGGGGAGCCGGGGCCGGAAACTCACGGTTCTGCGGGAGAAGCGAAGTTTCTTGTCTTTGCCATTGACAAGCTGAGGCCGCTATCTTAGAGTAGATTTAGCCTAATTAGTCTTTATCCAAACGTATCGAGTAACTGCTTCACCGGGAAGCCGGCAACCAGGTTATGGGGGACGCCATGTATTCCGGGAAGAGACTTGATGACTTGATAGAGGCAGGGTGGCATGTAGTAGACACGGAATTTGATGCTGAGGCCCTTTATTATTGGAGGAAGAAAGCTCTGGATTTTCTAACGGATTTTGTCGGGCCTGACCACTCATGCACCCAAAGTTTCAGAGATTGCATTAAACCAACCGAACAATTTGATCCTCTCGACAGAAGCGACATCCTCCCGGCTGCGGGGAATGATGCCCCCATGATCGAGGAAGACGAGCGAGCGCCTGTTTTGCACTGAGCTGAAGTCGGCCGCGCCTCTCTTTCTTCGCAATCGTTCACCCCGGAGGTCGCAGAGGATGCTGTTGTCTCTGCATTTCTGTCAGTTACGGCATCTGAACATATCCCACATCTAGCCTAGACACCGTGGCAATGCGCGGAGCAATCGGGAGCACCGATCGTATCGCGCCCGTGCGGGGCAACCCGTATAATTCTTGACTGTCCAGCTTGTCCTGCCTGATCTTTTCTTATCCCTCGGTCGCGTGCTATGTTGCACCCGTGGTCCTGAGCCCGAAAGTAGCCTGAATCAGGCTGCGCGTCTTTCTCAGCCACCGGAATTCTCAAAAATGAGGTGGAGGTCGTCGCAGGTGGTCCGCCCGGCCATTATCGCTAGGTATGTTTTTCGAGAGGCGGTTGTTTCAGTCCTCTTCTGTTTTGCGATTTTCCTCATTACAGGCATTATTGCAGGTTTTCTCCCTCTTCTGCAAAAAGTCATGGAAGTCGGCGGCCTCGATCTGACGCTCATATTGTTCCTGGTCTTGATTAGCGCCCTTCCGGGCACGCTGGTAACGGTGCTGCCGCTTTCAATGATGATCGGGATCCTGCTGGGGCTGGGGCGTATGGCTGCAGACAACGAGGTTGCGGCTATCAAGTCCGCGGGCATTTCTATACTACGTCTGTTGCCGCCGGTGCTCCTCCTTGGGCTGATCGGCTTCGCTCTTAGTCTTGTCTGCACTCTCATTCTTATCCCCAAAGGGATCTCCGATGGGCGTAGGCTCATGCAAGAAGCAGCAACCAGGCGAGCGGACGCGGGAATCGAAGAGCGGACCTTTTTTGACTCTCTCAAGAACCTCATCCTGTACGTCGAGACAATCGATTCGGCTACGGGAGTGATGAGCCACGTATTCATTAGAGAATCTTCACAGCCTGACGAGGTTACCACTATCCTCGCCCAAAAAGGGAAGGTAGCTCCGGACCCGTCGGGCAAGGCATTCATTTTGAATCTGCGTAACGGCACCATCTTGAAAGAGGACAGACGCGGTGATTCCACCGGCAGCCTTGCTTTTGAGAGCTACGTCTTCCGGTACTCGCTGGCACAGTCCGGTATGGAAACTGCCACAAAATCGTTTGAAGAAATGTCCATTGCCGGCATTCGCAATCGAGTGAAGGCGGTAATTGCAGAGGAAGCGACAAGTGGACCCGAAAAGATAGAGTACGTTCGTCGAGTCGAGAACTTCGGACGCATTCTCATCACCCAACGATTCATTCATCCGCTTGCCTGCCTCGCCCTGGCGCTGACAGCCTTCCCCTTGGGGCTATTGAACATTGGACATAGCAGGCTCAACAACGTGTCCCTGGGTCTGGTAATGATCTTCGTTTACTATGCCTTCACGCTGGCAACTGAGCGAGTGGCCCGTTCCGGATTGGCGCCGCCGGAGCTTGCTCTACCGCTCCCGCCGTTGGTATTCATGGTCCTTGCTGCGTACTTCATTCGCTGTGTGCAAATGGAGCGCATCCCTTGGCTCATCCGTTTTCTCCAGGGAATGATCCTACGGATACGGAGGAGCAGAGCCTAACTCCCGACGCTCTAACAAGGCAGCGGACGTCAACTCGTTTTGGGTCAAAAAGGCCCCATGAACATCTCGGCAAGGTCGATTTGCCCCGCCATGAACACCCGGCATCATTAATCTTTTCTCTACTGCAAGAATTAACAAGCCACTCTGACCCGTTCCCCCCAAGCTGCACCCAGAAGATCTGCAATTCAATCAACACCTGAAGTCGGCGATTGGCCTCGCCTTCTCCCCATAACCCCGGACTCGCGAAGCAGTGGCATGCTATTTGCTGCTCGTTGAGCTTAAACGAGAGCCCTAGACAGCAAGCCGATCTTTTTGTTCTTCAACGAGTTGGAGCGCCAATCAACCTTAGAGGCTGCTGAAGAGGCCGCGATCGGAGTCAAATATTCTTGCTTGATTTCGAGCAGTTGCGTATGATATAGTGAAATGCAGAATAATAGATACTCAACCTGAATCCAGAACCAGAATTGCTGGCAATAGACCGTATGGGATTTCGGTCCCTGACGGCGATCGCTCTAGCAGCAAAGGGAGGGCCCTTTCGAGTGGATTGGCCGCTCGATGCTGCTGAGGTAGGTCGTGTCTTTGTTGCCGCAGATTCTCTAAGGAGGTCGTAAACTGGGACGAAGTAACGCAATGGATACCTTCCAAGCTGATAGCCACCTGGAGGGCGCTGCAAAGAATACACATCCCGAGGATCTCGCGGAGGTCATGGATTTTTCGGGGTACGATCTCTTCACAACTGTTCGATTGATAGTTTCCAGTGGAGAGTCGAGAAGAATCCAAGTCAAGAAAGGTGGCCTGACGGGATCCATGTTTATAAAGGAGGGAGAAATCTACTGTGTCGAGACGGTTGATCGCCACGGAGACGAGGCTTTCTTCGAGATTATCTCCTGGAAGAATGCATCCCACACCGATATGCAAGAAGCTGATCCACCCGAAAGCAACGTTAGAATATCCACCAGTGTCCTCCTGGACCTGATGAAAAGCCGAACCTGACGCGATGATTACCCAGGTAATCGTGATCGCCGGATCGACCGTGGCCGCCTTGTTAATCCCCCTATGGCGGCCGGTCTGCCACTAAGTGAAACGACGATCTCCGGCCCGCAAGCTGGCATGGGAATGAGAAGCGAAGATTGATGGAGCCGCCGTTGTCGGATAGAAGGATCCTCATCCTAGAAGACGAACAAATCCTCTATAGATTTGTCGAGGCGTACTTTGCCGAGTTGGGGCCCCGATATGTTGTTTCGTCAGCCGGTTCGGTATCCGCGGCCATTGAAATATTCAAACGCTCACCCATCGACCTGGTGGTTTTGGATCACCAGCGCCCCGGCAAGCTCGACGGCTTGGAACTGCTGCGTGAAATCCGACGGAAAGGGCTGCCCATCCAAGTGGTGCTCGTAGCGGACAAAGGGTCGGAAGGCGACGGGATTACGGCTCTTGCCATGGGCTGTACCAATTTCCTAGTTAAACCATTCTCTTACGAAACAATGGCGGAACTGCTTTTCAACATGCTTCAGCCACAACAGGGGTTCAAAGGCCGAGTAGTAGGAATCAGGCTGGAAGATGTCATTCAGATGTTCTGCTACCGAAAAGAGAGCACGCTTATCAGAGTATTCAGTGAAGGCAGCCGAGGCTCTATTTATGTTCATGATGGCGGAATCGCACACGCGGAATGCGGTTCAATAACAGGAGTTGAAGCCTTTTACGAGATGCTGGGATGGGAGGCTGGGGAGTTTCTCTCACAGGTCGTTTTCACCGTGCCCGAGCAGACCCTTTTCATGGATTGGCAGAGCTTATTGATGGAGGGGATACGCCAGCGTGACGAGATCCGCCATGCACTCGATCCCTTTCCTCAGCTGGCCGGCCAACCCGTCAAACTGGAGCATCCTGGAAATGGCAAGGCACTTCCTGCGGTACACGCCCAGGCTCAGGCCGTCTCTGCCCAAGCGGAGTCGGCAAAGAGAATAATGATCGTTGACGACTCCCGTTTCATACGGAAGATCGTTCAGGAACTGCTTCAATCGGATCCCGGCCTCCTGGTCGCGGGCTATGCGACAAACGGCCAAGAGGCTTTGGAGAAAATCGACGAATTAAGACCTGATCTTATCCTTCTAGACTGGGACATGCCCGTAATGAAGGGAAGCACCGCCCTGATGCACATCATGATTAGGAGCCCTTGTCCCGTGGTGATCCTTAGCGGGTTTGTCGGTGGGGTAGGAGCAAACCCCTTTGATCTCTTGTGCCTTGGCGGGGTGGATTTTCTCCGCAAACCTCGGAACAACTGGCGGGTCGATGGACGAGCTGAGGACTTGGTCAACCGTATCAAAGAAGCCTGTGGCATCAAATTCAATAGAATCCGGCGGGTAAAGGTGCCGCCCCCTGTCAAGCAACCCCCGGTATCATCCGAAATATTTGCCCCCAGCAAGTTCTTGTCGGTATTTGCCTCCTCTACCGGCGGGTGCACGGATTTAATCCGCATAATTCCGTTTCTCCCCAAGGAGTTGCCGACGTCTATTGTAGTCATTCACGACATGCAGCAGGAAGCCATTGGCGCCTTTGTCGATTACTTGGATAGAAGGAGCAAACTGGAAGTGCGGCCGGCGGAATCCGGCGCCACCTTGGTTGACGGTGTTTGTTACGTTCATCCGGCCACTGTGCCTCTTGATCTGAGCGAGGAAGACGGCAGGTTCATTTTGAGAATGCCATCGGATGTTCCTCGAACGAACACCCTTGATCACTTTCTCATGTCGGCCTCTAAGGTCATGGGCGAGAATCTCGTGGCAGTACCTATTATCCGGAGGGCCGGGCCGAGGGATGACAGGTCTCAGGGCCGTGAAACAAGCCCGCGGAACAACAATGGTTCAAGACCCCGTCTCGAGCGTGGATCCCAGGATGGCAGAGGCGGCCTTGCTGGAAGGAATCATAGATCACAAGTGTTCGGCTGACAGTTTGGCCGAGACCTTTCAAAAGCTAATCAAATAAGTGGTGTCAGGCACGCACGCAGCGCCCGGAACAGGAGAGATCTCATGAACGGTAGACAGCAAGCTTTAAAGAGGATCCCAGAGGCAGAAGAATCTGTCCAGATGATCAGCTTTACTATAGGACCCGAGCGGTTCGGCGTGCAAATACTCGTGGTCCAGGAGATCATCATGATGTCCAATATTACCGAAATCCCGAATTCCCCGGATTTCGTAGAGGGCGTCATCAACCTTAGAGGGAACATAATCCCAGTGCTGGACCTTAGAAAGAGGCTCCGCTTGCGGAACTATCCTCAGCCTGACGGACAAAAAGCTGGAACCCGAATATTGGTGGTTGAGATAGAAGGCAATGTGACCGGCTTCATCGTGGATTCTGTGGCCAAAGTCATAACGGTCCCTGCCTCGAAGATCTCGCCGCCTCCGGATATCATCGTTGCCGGGGTGCAGAGCGCGTACATCAGCGGAGTAGTCCATCTTGAAGAAAGCATCCTCATTGTCTTGGACTTCAAGAAGATCCTCTCGATAGACGAAAAGCAGGCACTGGACGGCGTAACCCGGCTGATACCAGAGGAACTGGAAGCGTAACGGCTCTAGCCGGCGCTTCGAAGCCGACCGGGCGATGAAAACAGGTTTAGACAATGCGGCATGGTCATGTGCCGCCGGATGAAATAGCAGGGAGCAGACTCTCAATAGTTTTCAGACGATACTAATCCCAGGAGGAAAGGCCATGAGCATCTTCAGTAAACTACGTCTGGGCGGAAGACTTAGAAATAAGCTTCTGTTCTGGTTCCTCTTGATAACCATGATCCCACTGGCCGCCACAGCGTACATTGGTTATCAGACCATCACGACTGAGGCTGAGAATTCAGCGATACCGCGAGCTGAGAACACTCGCCAACTCTGCCGCCCTGGCCCTTAACATCTTCATGAATGACCGTGTTAGTGACACCCTTGTTTGGGCCGACCTGCGGCCGATCAAAGAAGCCATTGACGTGGCCGAGGTCCGAGAGGACGCCTCCCAGATGCTCCGAGAGACGGTCAAGCTTTACGGAGCATACGAGTGCATTTTCCTCCTTGACGCGAAGGGCAACTGCATCGCCTCCAGCGCTCCCGCGCTGGTGGGAATCGACTTCTCAGGAAATGATGCTTTCAAAGGATCCAAAGGCGGTAAGCTCTTCGTCAGTGACTTTCAGAAATCGCCGGTGGTGGAACAACTCGACCCGGCTTCCGGCGGCTTTACCGTTGGCATCGCAGCACCGGTGAAAGTCGGTGAAAATGTTCAGGGGGCCATTCTGGCATATGTCAAATGGGCGCCTGTCGAGGACATGATGAAAGGTGTTCCGGGGACCACGTCTGGCGTAGTCTGGATCGTGGATAGCAAAATGCAAACGGTCTTAACGGCGAGGAGAGACCTCTACCTGAAGACAGTGGAGCAAGCCGGCCTGCCCACACTGAGCGAAGCCATAAAGAAGAAAGAAATCAATCACGAGTATAAGTCGCCCCCCGATCCAAAGACCGGCAAATCGGGAGTTTCCTTGGCAGGTATAGCCTATCCTGGAGGTCTCGGCCAGTTCCCCGGATTGAAATGGGTGGTAGGAGTTCGAATCGACCGAGACGAGGTTCTCGGTTACCTGCCGGTGATCATTCGGAACAACACCATCATGGGCGCCGGCGTTGCGGTAATCGTCGTGATTGCGGCCATTTTGATCGCCGCAACGATTACCCGGCCGGTTACACGTATGGCGCAGGTCATGGGGCAGGTGGGTGAAAATCTTGACCTCACGCTTCGTTCACCGGTTACAACAAGAGATGAAATCGGGAGGGCATCAGAAACGTTCAACGGCCTTCTGGAGAGGCTCCAGGGAGCGTTCTCAGCCGTCCTCGAAGGCGTTGGCAGGGTGCGTCAGTCGTCAGTGGTCGTGAACGATACCACCCAGAACATTGTGGTCAACGCTACAGCTCAGGCCGAACGTGCCCGCAACGTGCTCGATCGGGTCGCGGCAATGGGTGAGACGGCTCAGGAGGTCTCCAGTAACGCGGAGGATACGCTGAAATCCGCCACTGTTACGTCTCAGTCACTTCAAAATATGGCGGCTGAAATCGAAGGAGTGGCCAAGAGCGCCGGTGATCAGGACCAACAGTCCCGTGAGGGAGAGGACGTCGTCGAGGCCATGGGCGCAACCGCCAAAGAAGTTGCCGGAAAGGCCGGCGAGCAGTTCTCAGCCGCTCAGGAGACAGCCGACGCGGTGGCCCGTATGGCCAAGACGATTGAGGACACGGCTCATAGCGCGGCGGAAGCTGCACGCCAGTCGGAAATGACCGACCGGTTTGCCCGCGAAGGAGGCATTGCCGTCGAGAAGGTGGTGCAAGGTATGAGAGGCATCGCGGACAGCTCCGAACAGATCAACGACATCATGTCCGTTATCCAGTCGATCGCAGAGCAGACCAACCTTCTGGCTCTTAATGCGGCCATTGAAGCGGCACGAGCCGGGGAACACGGCAAAGGGTTCGCAGTCGTTGCCGATGAAGTTCGGAAATTGGCAGAAAGAACCGCCGAATCAACCAATGAAATCGCTGACCTCATTAAAGAAAGTAATAAGAGAGTCGACGAAGGAGAGCGCCTGTCAGCCACCAGCCGTGATTCCCTGACGCAGATCCAGGAAGCTGTGGCCAGAACCAATGCCCTCATCGCCGGTATTTCTGAAGGAACGGTGCAGCAGACTCAGGACGCGGGCAATGTCCAAAAGGCTATGGAACGTCTGACTATTTTGGCCCAGGACATTCTCGGCCTCACGGCTGAGCAGGCCAAACGCAGGGAAAGGGCGGCGTCCCTTATGGGAGAGATCAGGGCGCTCAGCCGGAACATTCTGGAGAAAGCCGGGACAGAGGTGGAAACCTCCAACGCTGTCACGGAGGAAATGACGGGTGTTACGGCTCGTGCGGACAACATCACGAAGCTCACTGGTCTCCAGACGGAGAGAGCCGCGGTTCTTCGGCAAATCATGACAGAAATGGCCGACGTCGCGTCCACCAACGCGAAAGGGGCTGCTGCAGCTTCGGAAACTACGCAGCAACTGTCGAGGGTTGCCGATGAACTAGGAGAGTTGGTCGAACAGTTCAGGATCACGAGAGAGATTTAGTAGGTACCGAATCGGTCTACAATTAATTGGAGCATGGTGAAGTCTATTGTTGCGAGGTGTGTAATGGGCATACGGGTCCTTGTGGTCGATGACTCGGGCTTTATGCGGAAGCGGATCGTTGAAGAGCTAAAGGCGCAGGGCCATTCCGTGGTCGGTGAGGCAAAAGGCGGCAACGAGGCAGTCGAGCTGTACAGGACCCTCAGGCCCGACCTGGTTACTATGGATATCACCATGCGAGACAAGGATGGAATCACGGCCGCGAAGGAAATCCTCAGCGAGGACCCGGACGCCAATATCCTGTTTCTCACCATTCTTAACGATGAGAAGTACAAAGCTGAGGCCGAGAAGCTGGGCGCTAAGGGGTTCATAAACAAGACCGATCACATGACGATAGCACAGGTGATCCGAGAGATGGAGTTGAAGCAGTAAAAGCGATGACTTCCCAACCGCCCAGAGACCAGCCCTTTTCCGGCCGTGGCCGTCACCCATCTCCTCCGGATGGGAAACGGCTTTCGCTCTTGATCAGGGCAGTGGAGCGCAATAAGGTCCTGTTGGTTTTCTGCTTGCTAGCGTTGGCCGCAGTGGCTGTGGATATAAAGTTCGTATTCGACGTCAGCGGGGAAATGGCAAAGGCCGGCAAAGTGCGGGTGAGCAATCCGGCGAGTGATCCACTGATGACGGTTCCTGTTCAGGCGGAACTCCTGGATTATATCAGGACTCGCATGTCCCTGGTGCTGGGCGTTACGATTCTGTGCTTAGCATCCATGATTTATCTGTATGTGCACAAGATCCACCGACCGCTAAAGCAAGTGGTGAGAGCCACCAAAGAAATGTCAAATGGGAATCTCAGCGACCCGATCCGGCCAAATGGCCGTAACGAGGTAGGGGAACTCGCTGAAGTCATAAACGATTTGGCGGCGAATTACCAGGAAGTTCTCCTGTTGACTGGAACTGCCGTAGGCAAATCATCGTCCGCCGTTGAGAGGATCGAAAAAGTGCTCGACCGGGGCGACAAATCGGCAGGCCAGGAGGAACTACAGGAACAGGTTGGGGTTATCAAGAGAGATTTGGAGATGCTGGGCTCTGTAGTGAAGGACTTCGAGTTTTATCAGACTCACTTCGACGGCCGAAAAGTCGTTCACACCGCGAGGGGACCTCAGGTCAAGAAATAGGAGGTCCTAAGCCGACTTTTTTCGGCAGGTTTGTAAAAGTCCATGCGGTCGCATTTCGAGAGCCGCGGCCGACCGAGAGGAAAGAAGATGATCGACACTGAAATTCTTCAGGACTACAGCAGCGAAGCTCGGGAACTGCTGGAAGAGATGGACAACAGCCTTATGCGGGTCGAGAAGGAAGGCGGATCCCCGGAGTTGCTGAACAACATCTTCCGTGCGGTTCACTGCATAAAGGGCTCAGCCGAATACATAGGCCTTGAACGTTCCAGCACACTCACTCACGGGGTCGAGAACCTTCTGGATCGTGTTCGCGAAGGAGCCATCGGATTGGACGCTCGAATCGTCGACTTCCTATTTCGAGCGAAGGATCTGATCCTGACTCTAATTGCGGAAGTGGCAGAGCAGCACCAGGAGAAGACACCAATCTCAGGCATGATGCAGGAGTTGGAGGAATTTCTGCCAAAGTCTTCCGTCCGATCCCCTATAACTTCGGAACCCGCGGATGAAGCTTTCATCGCAGAGCAGGAACAAATCGATGAAGCAGGTTCCGAGGTCGAGGCGTCATTTGAGGCGAGTGCGGGCATTGACGTGGAAGATACGTCTGCGGGGCCAAGTGTTGATGAAGAAGGGCCTTCCGCAGAAGTGAATGAGGTGATGAGCGAAGGCGAACGATTTTACGAGGTTTTCCCAATCGAGTCCATCGACCGGGGTCTGGATGACTCAGGGCAAACCGCGGTGGACACGGATATTTCGGCTTCGAGTGCCCAGGAGCCGACAGCTTCTAAGGAAGAAGCAGTTGTCGAAGATTCCTACATGGACCCGACGGCGGTCACAACGGAGGAGTTAAGGGATGACTCCCGCTTTGCTGCTCCTCCGAGGTCGGATTTGGGAGCCTCTCTCGAAGAAACCGTGCCCCACATTCTCAATATTTCTCTCTACCTGGACGATCTAGAGGACGGTTTGCAACCTGCGGAGGTAATTTTATCAATTCTCGAGATGATTGGCAGTTTAACCGAAACCATGAGAGGAATCGGGATGCATGAGGCGGCCGGCATCCTGAAATCCATGGGAGAGCGACTTTCGGCTATTCCGTCTGACCGCGAGCGGCTATCTTCTGAGGAGATCGAGGATCTGCGGGGGCTTCTGCACCAACTACGACCCTGGTACCCCGAAGGCCTTTTCCCGTTGGAAGAGGAAGTATCGTCTACTCTGACTGAAGTCACTGAGACCGGGCCTACTTTCGAAGCCTCCTTCGAACCTTCTGCTTTTCGCCGATCCCTGGAACAGATTCCGGGTCTGGACTCGGCAGTAATAGCGGCCCTAGAGAATGCCGGCTTCTCATCAATGGAGCAGTTGGTCGGCGCTGATGTCGGGGCGCTGACTGCAATTCCTGCTGTGACTCCTTCCACAGCCGAGTTCATTTTGAGAATTGTGGGGGGGGCCCCCGCTGCTCCCAAGCCGCCACCGCCTTCCCGCAAGCCTGGTGAGCGCTCCATGTTGGCGGATGTAGATGACGAGCTGCTTCGAGAATTTGAAGGGATTTTCGGTGATGCAAAGGACCTGGCAGAACCCTATGCTGCCGGACCCAATCCCCTTCCGTCTACAATGACCTCCGACTTGCTTGAGGAACTGGATACGATTGGGGAAGACACTGATCGTGAAATCATAGAAATCTTTCTCTCCTACGCTTGGGAGATCACGGACAAACTCCGCCGGCTATCCGACAAAATCAAACAGGGGACCGCGGACCGCAGCGACATGGAGGCCACTGCAGACTTGATCAAGTCGATCCGGTCATCGTCAAGTTACATGGACTATCAAAATCTTGCCGCATTCCTCGACGCATGGCATGAAAAAGTGCTCTGGTGCTCGGAGAGAATGGACTCGCTCTCTTCCAAGAATTTAACCTTCATGGAAGAAAGCATGCTGAAGTTCGAGCATTTTCTGAACGCCCTGGAAGCGGCTTTGAGTTCTGAGGGCCTGCTCGGACTCAACGGCGGCGCGGCGGCGGAAGTGAAGCCCGCGGCAGGGTGGGAAGCCAAACAGCCGGCCCCTAATTCAGCCACCGCAAGGGAACCCCGTGAAGCAGGCGTTCCCGGTCAAGCGTTCGCAGACGTTTCGCGTTCTGCCGACAGAACAGCCAAGACCCCCATAGAACCCGTGGTTCGGGAAATCACTGCCGCACAGCGTGGGGGGCCTACGCAAGAGGCCACTACGGAAGAAATATTGGGTTCTATGAAGCCCGCTCCTTCCATGCGAGCCCCAGCCCCGAGCGAAACTTCATCCGCTGAGGAAGAAACCTCCACAGCCGAGATAACCGGTAGCCATGATACAAAATTTCTCCAAGACCTCACAACCGCTAGAGACGTCCGAGACAGCGGCATGGTTCGGACCATGCGAGTAGACTCGGGCAAGGTGGACGTGCTGTTGAACCAGGTTGGAGAGCTGGTCGTTAATCGTTCATTCGTCGAGCAACTGTCGCTGGATCTGAAAAACCTGCATCGGATACTGTTGACTACCCGCGAGGTCGGTAAGAAGGAAATCCAGTCGGTCAAGGACCTGAGCTTAAAGGTAGGGGAAGCCAGCCTGTCACTGGGGCGCGTGGCCAACGACATTCAAGAAGGCGTCATGAAGCTTCGGATGCTCCCGGTCGGCCAACTTTTCAACAGGATGCCTCGTCTTATCAGAGATCTGTCGCGCAGGGTAGGGAAGTCGGTAAGCCTGGAGGTCCACGGAGGGGAGACTGAGGTAGACAAGAGGGTCATTGAACAGATTTATAACCCCCTCGTCCACTTGATCAGGAACGCGGTGGACCACGGCATAGAAGAGAGAGAAGCGCGAAAAATACTTGGCAAAAACGAGGAAGGATCCATCGTACTCAACGCCTACTCCCAGGGGAATCAGGTCGTGATCGATGTCGAAGATGACGGAAGCGGTATAAGCTACGAGGCCGTAATACAAAAAGCCGTAGAAAACCATCTGATTGAACCCCAGGAAGCAAAAAATGTGTCGCCCCAGGAAATATATAATTTTCTGTTCATGCCCGGCTTTTCGACAAGTAAGAGGGTCACGCGAACATCCGGCCGCGGAGTCGGTATGGATGTAGTAAAAAAGGATGTGGAGAAGATCAACGGGCACATCGAAATCGAATCGTGGGAAAACAAAGGCACACGAATTTCCATAAAGATACCGCTGACTCTCGCTATCATACAGACATTGCTGATCAAGATGGGGAGACACATGTTTGCCGTCCCTCTCACGTCTGTAAGAGAGATCATTCAGGTTACTCCCGCGGACATCTCTACCATCGAGGGCTTTGAGGTAATCAAATTTAGGGACGAGACAATACCAGTACTGAGGATGAACCAAGTCTTCAACCTGAAAGACTACGATTCATCTAAGAACCTAAAATTCCTTGTTCTTGCCACCACGGGTGTGAAGACGGTAGGATTCCTCGTGGAAGAGCTTGTCGGCGAACAGGACGTGGTCATTAAACCGTTGGCGGAACACGTGTGCGAAAGCAGAGGCATGGCAGGGTCTACGATACTTGGCGACGGAACCATCGCGCTGGTTCTGGACGTCACTGAAGTGATTGAAGACGTTATTTCCAAACAAAGACAGTTCGCGGCGACAGGGATCCGATACGGTCAACAAGCGTATCACACCTCGCTTGCCGGCACTCTGGACGTGTAAGAGGATATCCAAGCTTATGGGCCAGATCATTGCCATAGTCAGCCAGAAGGGCGGGGTGGGTAAAACCTCAACAGCGGTGAACCTGGGAGCCTGCATTTCCGCGATTAACAGGAAGGTCCTCCTGATCGGCTTGGATCCGCAGTGCGGGTTGGCAAAGAGCTTTGGCCTGGAGTCCGAAGATACTCCCACCGGCCTTCTCGATGTGGTCAGAGACGGTGCGGCGCCCCAGGAGGCAATCTACGAGGCTAATCCCCGTTTACCTCACCTGAGTCTCATTCCTTCTAACGTCAGGTCCGTTGCCGATGAGGCCTTTTACTACGGCATTCTGCAGCGAGACGTTACCATGTTCGGCCGTGTGCTTGAACAGCTCAGACCTGCTTACGATTTTATCTTCCTCGATTGTCCCCCCAGGATGGACAATCCTACCTATGCCGCTCTGACGGCAGCCGATTCGTACTTGGTTCCGATCCAATGCGAATACGCTTCCATGGGGACAGTGGGTCGAGTTTTGAGGGCCGCGCTGGAAATCAAGAGGCTGCACAATACCAAACTAGCAATTTTTGGCTTTCTCTTGACAATGGCTGACAAGAGGGCAGGATTCACCATCAAAGTGGTACAGGAGGTCCGGCAATACCTCAAGGATCGCGTTTTCAGGACTATTGTTCCCAGAGATCCGCGGTTGGCAGAGGTGCCGTACCGCCAGGCCCCTGTTATTGCTTTCGACATTCAATCTCCCGGTTCAAAAGCTTACATTCAATTGGCACGGGAAGTGCTAAGGGGAGACGCAGGACTCAAAGGCAAGTCGGATGACTCAACAGCGCGGTAACAGCAAAATTAGAGTTCTCGTAGTGGACGATTCCGCGCTCATGAGTCGACAGATAACCGCCATACTGCAGAATGACGAAAAGATGCAAGTCGTAGGGTGGGCCAAGGACGGACTGGAAGCACTCAACATGGTCAGGAGTCTCAAACCGGACGTGGTCACCATGGATGTAGAGATGCCCAGGATGAACGGTATCACCGCGCTTAAACACATCATGGTGAAACATCCAATCCCTACAGTCATGATCAGCGCTCTCACAGTGGAAGGGGCCAGGACCACTTTCGACGCCCTTAAGTATGGCGCAATCGATGTGATAGCCAAACCCTCGCGGCGTGAAGACGTGAGCCTTGATGCTCAAAAAGCTGAAATTGTCGCCAAAGTTAAGCGCGCTGCTGCAATCAGGACAGGCCGATCCCGATATATGAGGATCTCACCCAGGCCGCCGGGTGAGATCCGAAACTCCAACGGGCCTGCACCGGATCCGGCCACCCGGTTCATCGGTATTGGTACAGGAACCGGCGGTTATTATGCTCTGTTAAGGATAATTCCGCTCCTTACTCCTGGTTTTCATGATGTCCTGATTGCAGTCATTCTAGCCGGTTCGCGCTACGTGGATCCGTTCGTGTCCTATCTTGACGCGCACAGTGCAGTTCCCGTCAAGAAAGCCGACGGGTCTACCTCTATCGAACAGGGGACTTGTTACCTTTGCTCGGGAGATTCCGGTCCTTTCCTTGATGCTGACGCTGATGGTAGCGTGAGGTTCAGTTTTGTTCCGAGGGCTTCTCACAACGGCACATCGGGAGCGATTGATAGAATGTTTGAATCCTACGCGCATGTCGCGGGCAGCCGGGCTGTAGGAATAATAATGACCGGTTCAGGGACGGATGGAGCTGAAGGCCTGACTCAAATTCGGGAAGCTGGTGGAACCACGGTAATTCAAGACATAAACAACTGCGTAGATCCTTCTATGCCATTGGCGGTTTTGGAAAAGGGATCCGTGACAAAGATGCTGCCGGATTACCTGATCGCGGATTTCCTGACTAGTACCTGTGGCTCCAGAGAACTGAAGGGTTTGTCCGGCCTTAGGTGCCGATGAGACGAGAAGAGGCAGTGAAGTGTCGCAGAGATGTCTTTGGATCAGAAAGCAAACGAAGTGGTAGGGGCGAGCGGTGCTCGTGCCCTACTTTCCAAGCACGTTGATGCGTGGATGTCACCGTAAAGCCGACATCGAAGCACTACATTAGGCCTCCGAGAGACGATGGCAATGCAAAACCTCAAGTTGTCAAGTCAAGAGGCCCTGAATATGCTCAGGGAAGGGAACGCCCGCCACGCTGCCGGCAATGAGCAGCGGCCGAATCAGGACCGGCAAAGGCGGAGCTTGACGGCTTGGCAAGGGCAACAGCCATTCGCAGCGGTCCTCGCCTGTTCCGATTCAAGGGTACCTGTAGAGATTCTTTTTGACAGGGGGATAGGCGACATATTCGTGGTCCGGGTAGCCGGGAATGTGGTCGGCGGCACAGAAATGGGTTCCATCGAATACGCTGTGGACCGTCTGGGAATATCCTTGATCGCGGTGCTGGGCCACACGCGTTGCGGAGCAGTAACAGCAGTTGCAAAAGGCGAAGAAGTTTCCGGAAACATGAACGTTCTTGCGGAACTCATCGCTCCGGCGGTAGCCAGGGCTAGGGCTGATTATCCTGGAGCGACCGGAGATCTCCTTGTTTACGAGGCCGTCAAGGCCAATGTCTGGACTGCAGCCGAAAAGTTTTTCAAATCCAGCGCTATCATACGGCGCGAGGTCAAGAGTGGCAGTCTGGCTGTAATAGGCGCCGTCTATGATATAGAGTCAGGACAGGTCGATTGGATGGGTGTGCACCCGGCAGAGCAGCAGCTTTTCTATATGTCCGGGTTGAAATAGCTTGTCTGGCGCAACAAACAAGGATTCGTGATTGCCATGTTGGCAAAACCATTGCAGCGTAATGTTCGGCCGAGTATCATGGAAGTGAAGGGTATAGTCCGCCTTCCGACATATGTTCTACATTCGAGCTTTGGCGAGAACAAAGTTAAGATTTCAAGAGACAGTGACGCAGTGTACGAAAGCCACCGGACGAGTGGTTGGTGTGAGGACCAGTGGCAAGTGCACTTCCGGCGTTCCATGATTATGAGAGGCATAACATGAATGGTACCAACCAGGGTTTCGGGATAGGCAACCCTGTTCCGCGAGGCAACAGTGCCGGCGAGAACGGCCAGCCGCCATGGATGGAATCGAATCAGGGATACGGTCAAGTCCCCGGGTTCATTGACGTCCCGTTCGAAGAGCGCAAACCGCTCTCGGAATATCTATACGCGATACTTTATCGAAAATGGATCGTGATCGCGCTGGTCGTCTTGGGCACCGGTATTGCGGCTTCCTATGCTTACTACGCTACGCCTCTTTACCGCTCGCGTGCTATCGTAGAAATTGAAAAGGTATTCCCAACTTCCACAAATTTGAATGATCTGTTTTCGTTCTTTGGACAATTCGATCTCTTCTACCAAACCCAGATCGAGTCTTTGCAGAGTAGGAGCCTTGCGGCAGAGTTCGTGAAACGCATGAACGCACCGCGGTCCGCTGAGGGGGAAAACATGAAGGAAAGCGCGCCTGCCGCGTCTTCCTCGGCCGACTCCTCGGCGATTGACCCGTCAAAGGCGCATCCGGAATCCAAGGCAGGTGATGCTCAGGAGAGAGAGACAGACGCAGCGATCACCGCCGTCCTGTCGCGAATTTCCGTTACCCCACTTAAGGGGACGCAGTTGATACAGGTGGAAATGGGGGCATCAGATCCCATGCTGGCGAAGAAGATGCTCCAGACCTACATTGAAACGTATGTAGATGAGTCCCACCGAAAGAGGATGGAGGTGGCCTCCAAGGTGAGGGCCTGGTTGAGTAAAGAGCTTTCCGAAACCGAAAAACAGTTGAAAGAGTCCGAGGCTAATCTCCTGGAATTTACTAAGAAGCACGGGGTATTTTTCTTGGATAGAAGCACTAACCAGGTGTTCAACTCTTTTGAAAAGGCCGGCGAATCGGTTTTGCAGTCCAAAGACCAGCGGATCAATCTTGAGGCCATGCAATACGAAAAAGAAAAGGTCTTACCGCCCAACGTCGGCAATGAGTATTTGCAGAATTTAAGAGGCCAGTTGGCCGCGCTGAAATCTGAATATATGGGAATGAAGTCCATATATTCTCCTGAATATTTCAAGATGGCATTGCTGCAAAATAAAATTCGTTCAATGGAAGAAGCCATAGCAGAACTCGAAAAAAACACTTTGTCTTCCGCTGTTGAACAAGCGAGGAAAAAGGAAGCCGTATCCGAGGAGACGTACGAGAAGACAAAGCAAGAAGCCATGAATGTAAAATCCTTGTCCGTACAGTACGAGATCCTCAAGAAGATGGTGGACGCGAACAGCCAGATGTACCTGATGCTTCTCCAGAAGACGAAGCAGGCCGAACTGGACCACGGGATCATGGGACACAGTGTTTCTATTAATAGCTCCCCGACTCTGCCGCTTGCAGCGATAAGTCCCCGCAAGAACAAGATCATATTGATGGGCGCAATGTTCGGATTGTTCGGCGGGATTTGTTTAGCCGTTGGTCTCGCCGTCCTCGACACTTCCGCCAAGTCGCCTGAGGAAATTGAGAAGCGCCTCAATCTGCCGATTTTGGGGGCTGTTCCGACTATAGATCGAGGCCGCGGGTTCCTGCAAATTAACTCCAAGAAGACACCGTTTGAATTCACGGCTCATGAATTTCCGTCGTCTCCTTTCACCGATGCGGTAAGAATAGTTCAAAACACTATTTCGGCCTGTATTCCAAACGATTCAGGCTCTTCAATGATGTGTGTCTCCAGTGCTCTGCCTCTTGAAGGGAAGACTCTTATTTCGATTGTCATGGCCACCGTCATCGCGTCGGAGCGCAAGAAGGTGCTCGTCATTGACTGCGACTTGAGGCGGCCTCGTATTCACGAAGTGTTCAACTGCGATCTCACCGGCCCCGGTCTTAGCGACCTGATAACCGGCAAATGTATAGATGTCAAAGAGGCAATCCGGAAATCCCACGTTCCGGGGCTGTTTTACATGACTTCGGGGACCATACCGGAAAACCCTGTCCCCCTGCTCAAGACCAAGACCGTTCAACAGATTTTTGACGCGTGTAGAAAAACGTTTGATTACGTAATCCTCGATGCTCCCCCGGTGCTGGGACTGGTTGACGCCACAATTCTCTCCGGCTATTCCGACGGTCTTGTCCTCGTGACGAAGGCCGGACAGACCCCGGTCGATGTCTTGCGGCAGGCAAAAGACTCCGTGTTCAGGGGACAGGGACGTGTACTCGGAATAGTACTGAATATGGCCGGCGGAAAGTCCTCCCGCTACAGCTACTACAGGTACGGCCAGGGCCGATACGGTTATCACTATCACAAATATTATCATAAACGCAGCGCGTGAGGCGTGAGGATACAGCCTGCTATCAACACTTGATGAAGAGTAAAGAAGCATCGCAAATGTCGGAAATCTCTTGTGGCTCGGTAGTGGTGGTCGCCAAGGATCAGGTTTCTTGCGATTTGAACGGCGAGGCTGCAATCCTCAATCTGAATGATGGCATGTACTACGGTCTGAATGAAGTGGGGGCACGAATTTGGAGCCTCTTGAGTGAACCGATCACAGTCAGCCGAATTCGAGATGAACTTGAGCGCGAATACGACGTCGATAGCGAACGGTGTGAAAAAGACCTCGTGACGCTCCTGAGCCAACTTCAGGACGCGGGTCTCATTGAGGTCAGGAATGAGGGTGCTGCGTAAGTTCACATGTCTTCCGCCGGCCGATCGGCGGCTCCTCGTCAGGCCGCACTAGTGTTGGGATTGGTTGGAGCGGCCCTACGGCTGGTTTCCTTTAAGAAACTGCTCCGTTTGACCGAAGAGTTTTCGCACACGATCTTCGCAAAGACAGAATCCCCTCCCTCCCTCTTCAGAGCGTATAACCTGGGCTGTTTCGGCTGTAAGCAGGCGTATTCCTCTGCTCTCCAGGTGTCTTACTCAGGCGGTTGCCACAAAGATACTCTTGGCTCGCTGGGGTTATCCTGCTCTCATGCGAATCGGCGTAAGCAGGGACGAAAATGGGCGATTGGAAGCCCATGCCTGGGTAGAGAGCCAAGGAGTGGTAGTCATGGGCGCGCCGGCTGCCGGTCATTTCATTCCGCTGCCGAGCATAGACAGAGGTAATCGTTGAGCGGCATTGTAGGCATATACTTTCGCGACTCTCGGACCGCGGATCCGTCACATCTCAAGTTCATGATGAAAGCCCTCGGCCACCGCGGTCCTGACGACAGCCACTTCTGGAACGAAGGTCCGGCCGGTCTGGGGCATGTCATGCTCTGGACTACCCCTGAATCGCTTCACGAGAAGCTCCCTCTTGCCGATGAATCATCCCGGATGGCGATCACGGCAGACGCTCGTATCGACAATCGTGATGACCTCATTGTCGCTCTATGGGGGTCAGGGGAGCCTGCGAAGAGCATCTCCGACAGCCAAATCATACTCCGGGCGTACCAAAAGTGGGGGGAAGGGTGTCCGGAGAAGCTTGTGGGGGACTTTGCCTTCTGCATAGTGGATCGCAGACGCCACATGGTGTTCTGTGCCAGAGACGCATCAGGGGATAGGCCTTTCTATTATTACCTGTCAGACAAAATCTTTGTATTTGGATCTGAAATTCGTGCACTCTTCGCCCTGCCGGAAGTCCCGAAGCAGCTTAACGAAACTATGGTAGGCGACTATCTCATAGGAATGTTCGATGACCAGGTGATCACCTTTTACCAAGGGATCCTGCGACTGCCTCCAGGGCACAGCATCACTATCGGGCCTGATTGGCGTCGAATTCAGTGCTACTGGTCTCTTGATCCGGGCAAGGAATTACGCCTGGGTTCGGATGAGCAATATGCAGACGCGTTCCGAGACGTGTTCACCGAGGCTGTTCGCTGCCGTTTACGAAGCGCCTACCGTGTGGCGTCCAGTTTGAGTGGCGGGCCTCGATTCCTCATCCGTAACATGTGTAGCCCGCGACATCCTGGCCCAATCAGGAAATGGGCAACTCCCTACGGTGTCGATGATCTACGACAAGGTCCCTGAATGTGACGAAAGTAATTACATAAATGCGGTGCTCTCCCAGGGCGGGATCGAGCCCCATTATTTTCACGGCGAGCAGGTTGGGCCCCTGCCGTACGTGGACTGTGATCCGTGGGAGCATGATGACCCATTTGATGCTCCCAGTTCATATTCTGCTTCGTTGGCGGAGTTCGCTCTAGGGTTAGACTTTCGCATAGCTCTTGACGGGATTGACGGTGACACCACGGTGTGTCACGGTTACGGATACCTTCCGGACCTTTTCCGGACAGGACGTTGGCCCGCATTGATAAGAGAAGTGCATGCTCTCTCCGGCAGCCTTCAGTGCGGATTCTGGGGTTTGCTGTGGCGACAGGCTGTCAGACCGCGCACACCAGCGGGGATTCGACGTACATGGAGATTTCTTTCCGGTCGAGGCGAACGGCCGTGGGGTCGAGACACGTTTGTCAACCGCGACTTTGCAACGCGCATCGGCCTCAAGGAACGATTCCATGCTTTGCAGGCGCATCGGCTAGGGCCTCCCGGAAATTCCAGGCTGGCACACTGGTATGAGGTGACCTGGGGCGGTATCATTCATCAAATAGAGTCGATGAACAAGGTGTCGGCCCGCTTCGGGATCGAACTTCGACACCCGTTTCGGGATAGAAGACTCATGGAATTCTGTCTGGCCCTTCCGCCGGAGCAAAAACTCCACAGGGGGTTGACGAGAATGGTCCTGCGCCGCGCAATGGCGGGCATACTGCCGGAGGAAATCATGCGCCGCGGTGACAAAGTGGACTTTCGGCCCAGCATCAGCTATTGGTTGTTACAATTGGATCCGAAGGTCGCGAAAGAAGCGATACTGGGAAGCTCAAAAGCGATCCCTGCGTACGTTGACGTGCAGGGCCTTAGGACGGCTTATTTTAGATTCCAGACAACTCTGCGGAAGCAGATTTTTTGTCTATGCTGTACGCGGCCTCATTGGACAGTGGTTGACGCGGTCAGGTCTGGAGGCGTGAAGCAGTAAGCGTTCAGTTATCCAGGGGCACTTCGGCGTCCCTGTCATTGCGAGGAGTGGAACGACGAAGCAATCTCCCGTTTGAACTGCCAAGGGATGCTTCGCTGCGCTCGCAATGACATGGTCGGAGAGATCCCCTGGCCCCGCGAGACTGAATGCTCACTGAGGCGGCGACAACCTGCTTGTCATGCTCAGACATCACGCGTATAAATTGAGAGTTGACAGGACAGGCGAAGCTTCCGAAAGAATCTCGCGAAAGGAGCCGCCACGATGAAAGTGGACCAAAAGGAATTTCCGGCCTCAGAGCCCAAAGAGGATAGGGCCAAGAAGCCGTATGCCACTCCCGAGTTGGTCGTCCATGGCGCGGTGGAGAAGCTAACGGAGAACACCGGCCGAGGCACACAGATGGACGGCATAGACACCCACGGTCTGCATAGCCTGCCATGTATTCCTATCTTGCTTATGGAATGGGAATTCGATTGCGACATTCCGCTGCCTGACCTGATCGAGCAGGAGGCCGCTGCCGATGTTGTGATGCGTCTCGGGAAGCCCGAGCCTCTGGAGCCAATCAGCCCGGGCACCCGCCTCTGCCTGCAGTTCAAAGCCGATGATGCCTACTTTTACTACCACAAGATGGGCCGATGCCGAGTCCGCCACGGTCGTGAGATCATAGGCGAACCCATGCCGGGAAGTGATGTGAAGATGCTCGGCGGTCTGGCGCAGGGCCTGGGAATTTCCATTTTGCTCCACCAGCGAGGTTACGTAACCTTGCACGCGAGTTGCGTGAATCTGGGCTCAGGCGCTGTTGCGTTTCTGGGTGATTCCGCCGCTGGCAAATCCTTTATCGCCGCGGCGCTACACTCGCGAGGTCACGTAGTGGTGGCGGATGACGTCACCGTAGTGGACGTTGACGGTTCGGTTCCCTCGGTTTATCCCGGCTTTCCAGGTCTGCAACTGCTCCCCGACGCTGCGAAACATTTCGGTTGCTCCGTGGAGGAACCCGAAGGATTCGATCCTTTTGAAGAAAAGGTTACATGGCGTTTCCCCGGCGAATTTCCGCAACACGCTGTGCCGCTGCGCCGTTTGTATATCCTGGAGGACGGTCCTTCAGTCAGGATCGAACGCCTGAGCCGCCACAGGGCTGTGTTTGAATTGGTCCGGCATTTGTACTGGATTCGGTTAATGCACGACGCGAGGCCTGCGTCCTATTTCCTTCAATGCGCCAGATTGTGCGAAAGAGTACCGGTGCTGCGACTGATACGGCCTCGCTCTGCCTCGGCAATGTCCGAGGTGATACGGCTGGTGGAGGAAGACCTTTTGCAGGACGCTTCGGGTCCTGAATGGTTGGGGAAACCATGAAAATACTGCTCGATTCCTAATCCCGATTTTGGAAGAAAGGCGCCCAGACCCGTACGTGCCGCTGGGCCTTCTTTCTCTGGCAACAGTGCTTCACAAGGATGGCTTTGACGTCGAGATTCTTGATATCAACAGCATAAGCTCAGACCCGACCTTTCGCGATGTCCCGGATGCGATAATAGAGCGCAACCCGGATGTGGTGGGGTTTTCCACTGTGGTGCAATTTCTATTTCGATTTAATAAAATTCGCGGGGATTGTTAAGGAACAGCAGGCCGCATGTCAAGATCCTGTTCGGAGGCGTTCAGGCATCTAATGTAGACAGGGAGACCATAGAGGTATTCCCGCAGGTGGATGTTGTGGTCCGTGGCGAATGCGATCATACATCAGCCGAATCATGGATCGCTTGACGACCCTGGAGCCTTGAGCCGAAGGTGCCTGGACTGACGTTCCGTGATGCGCGGCCAAATAGTGAGGACCCCAGATTCGCGTCCTGTATCGACCTGAACAGCCTTCCTTTGCCCGACTACAGTTTGTTTCCTTCAATAGAATTGTTCGACTTCATTCCCATCGATGTGGGCCGGGGATGTCCTTTCAGTGCTCCTATTGTGTTTCCAACAAGATGGCTGAAGGAACGCTTTCGGCAACGGTCCGTGGAGAGTGTGATCAAAATAGTGAAGACTGTTAGTTGCAGATTTCAAAGCGAAAAGGCTTCGGTTCGAGCATGATCTATTGACGTTGAATCGCAAATGGATCCTTGAATTATGTGATGCATTGATAGCAGGAAGAACTTGATATACGTGGAGCTGCTTCTCGAGAATCGACACGGTGGATGACGAAATCCTCTCCAGGATGGCCGCAGGCAGGATGCGATCGAAATATTCTTCGGTGTCGAGACAGGCTCACCGAGAATGCAGAAGATTGTGAACAAGAAGTTGAAGCTGGATAGGGCCCCTGAATTGTCCGCAAGGCTTGCGAACTGGGGATTCTTGCGACGTGCGGATTTATTGTAGGATTCCCCCAGGAGCGGATCGAGGATGTAGCCCAAACTATGCGGCTGATGCTGGAGCTGTATTTTGCTGGGGACAGGGACGAGGTTGAATTGTATCTTCGCCTGCTCGTTCCCTTCCCGGGAAGCCCTCTGTACGAGCAGTACGGAAACTCCCTTGCCATTGACCGCCATCTATCGGATTTTTCCGTTTACCCGTCCACTCCGGTTGATATGGAGTTCATCAAAAAGTACCCGCAGGTGTTCTCGACGCTCTATCATTATATTCCCGAACACCTTGACAGAGAGGTCTTTGTCCGGGTGACTTATCTGATGCTAAATCTCTTGCACATGCGCTACACGGCTTTCTTGACTATTGAGGGACGCCAATTGGGATTTCCGGAAAGTCTGCTCGAACGAATAGCCGACTTGGAGCTCCCATCAGACAACATCTTCAGCCATTTGGGCGACACCCAGTCGTTGGTGGCTGTTTCAGCCTTCGTAAGACAAGTGGTTAACGAACTGGGATTCGAAACCCACCCGATCCACGATTTCATGAAGTTCGATTTGGCCTGGCATGACAGTCGGCACGGCTGAAATCCCTGACGAGCAGATGCGCGTCGAGGAATTCTCTCACGATGTTATGGGATTTATCAGCGGAAGCGAAGGCCGGCCGATTCCGATATTTGCCGGAAATTCGAAATGAGACCCCTTGTTCCGTGCTATTCAGGAAACACGGCACAAGAGATGTGCAGGCAGTGAAATTGCCGGAAGTATTCAGGGAGAAGCTTAAGAGTAGCGGTCTCTTGCAAAAAACGGCAAGCTAAGCACGTCTTTTCGTAAGTTCGGTGACGTAACGGCACCTCTGCCGGATCAGTAGGGCCGGCGTATCTGCCGGCCATGGATCAATGCCGGTTCGAGGCCGGTCTACCGCTAGAGGCCGGTTCCCGACCATCAGAATACTGACCGAATAGGACAGGCACAAACCGTCGCCTGTGAACGTTCGCATCGAACCGATCATGGACAGACTACTGTCTGACCGAATTTAGGAAACAGAGCACGCGTATAAGTCAGCGCCGCCGATAAAAGGTCAGAAAAATGGTTATCTTAGACGCCACATGCCTTAGCCACCCTCGGACCCCCAATTTGTCCTCCCCGTGAGTAGCTGTAGGGAACATCCTCTGGCTTAAATAGTGCAGTCGAAGGCTCAAACCGGGTAAGAGTTGAAGCCTCGCCACGAATCGCCAGATGTACCGGAACTTATGCCTGATAACCCGGTCTTCCATCCGAGCGGGGACATAAGCGGCGAGGGTATCGGCAAACCGCTTCGGGGGCTCAACGCCCCAATCCTGCTTCAGGTTATGGAAAACCCAATAGAGGGGCCTCAAGACCCCGAGCGATCCGGCTAGTGAGGCAAGCTTGTCCCAGTCAAGGCCGATTCGGCGCAAGAAAAGGACGAGGTCCAGCCAATCACGTATGAGGTCGATGTGGGTTAGCGTATGAATTCCCAGGTGGATAAAATTGAGTTCATTCGATAGGAAGAATACGGGCTGACCATAAAGTTCCCCCTCTACCGCCTCTTGCCACACGAGGGAAGAGGGCAGGCGGTAATAATCCATGGACAACAGCGCACGGTGAAGGTCTACTGCACATGGCAATATTCCCGAGCGCACGTGGGAGAGGGCCGGCTGCAAAATACGATACTCGCCCTCCAGCGGCTCTGCGCTGATCCCGAATCTCAGCCCGGTCAAGAGCCGTCTGGCCTGTTCAAAATGCTCGTCTTTAACCAACAAGTCCAGATCGCTCATGGGCCGCAGGGCCGGGTTCCGGTAAACAAAAGTCCCGAGATAAGCCCCCTTGAGTACCAACACTGGTATCTGTTCTGTCGTGAAAGCCGCCACAACTTCTCGAAAGCACGCCTGGTTAGCAAGGCTCCGAATCATGGATTGGGCGTGGGAACGATGAAGCTGGTCCCAAAACTCAGCGTCAATGCCGACCTCATGATAATTCTGCAGCGTCCTGTATAGCCACGGGCCGATCCCCTCGGCTAACGCGATTGAGATATGGTGCTGAGTCCAATTGCAGCAGCGATCAGTGCCCACCGGCTGATCCGAACTCAAGTCGGCCACGAGCCGGCGAATTTCGGCCCGCAATGTCTCGCTAAGGAGCATGGACGATCCTGGTGAAATGAGGTGAATCATGTTTTGGGGATTCGGGATTGAACCGACTCAATTTAGGTTCTCCGGGGGGCAATGGCCGTTTATCACCACATGATGATTCTGTTGATAAAAGCATTACTTCGCGGCAAGAAAATGATCAAGCCCTTTTGGGAGTCATGACAATAAGATAATGCCTTTCGCTCGAATCAATTAAAAGCGGCCTTGGGGAGCGACGGTCTCATAAGCGGGTTGGATAGCCGGAATAGCAATGAAAGGTGGCTTGCTTTTGCCGGTCAACCGGTACATAATTTATCGAGCAAGGATCAAAAGGGCTGTTGCCGCGCAAATCCGGCGGCGACACCCATTGCAAGGTTGAGGTCTGCAATGACGGTCCCAGACACTTGGGCCAAGACAAGTAGCCTTCTGACTTACGTAGAAAAGGCCTTGAACTTTGTGCGACGCTACGTTCATTTCAATTATTGGCTGTTTGCCATAATCCTTGCGCTGGCAGGAATCAGCTTTTGGTATTCTTACGAATTCCGCTTTGATTTCCAAGTGCCCTTCAGCTTTTCGCGCCAGCGCTTACTTCTGCTCCCTTACGTGGCTTTTCTGAAAGTGTTCGTCTTTTATCTACTGAGGGGACATTCGACGAACTGGCGTTACGTGGGCTTGAGCGACATTCCCACGCTTCTCCTGCAAGGTCTTATATGCGGTGCTGTGCTCTTCTTGTTGCCCTTGATCAGGGAATATCTGAGAATTCCCAGGGGAGTGATCCTAATTGACTTTTTTACAAGCATGGTACTGATAGGCGGGGCCCGGATAAGCATGAGACTTCTGCGTGAAAGGACCCGGCTCTATGTGGGATGGGGCGAAACCGATAGTAAGCGGAAGGCGGTCGTGGTCGGGGCAGGTGATGCCGGCGAAATGATTCTTCGTGAGATTATTCGAAATCCGGGCACCGGGTTCGAGGTGGAGGCAATCTTCGACGACGACCCGAACAAGCAGCGGTTAACTATTCACGGGATCAAGGTTAAGGGAGGCGTGGAAGACATTCCCGCGTACGTTCAAGCTAATCCCATTCATCTGGTGATAGTGGCTATTCCTTCAGCAAATAATATCCAGATGAAGCACATTTACAATACCTTGAAGAACCTGAATGTAGCGGTTAAGACCTTGCCCTCGCTGGCGGAAATCATGGGAGACTCATCAACGCTGACTCAGCTCAGGGACATCACTGTCTCTGACCTGCTGGGTCGCGAGGAAGTCCGGATCGATACGGAGCAGGTACAGAATCTTATCGCGGACAAAGTGGTTGTCGTCACAGGCGCAGGGGGGAGCATCGGGTCGGAGCTGTGCCGCCAGATCCTCAAACGGAGGCCGAAGAGCCTCATCTTAATGGAACGGGCCGAAAATAGCTTGTTTTTTATTCATAGACAATTGACGGAATTTGCGCCGGATGGAGTGGTGATCCCGCTGTTATGCGATGTGAGAGACCGTACCAGAGTTTACTATGAATTCGGCAAGTTTCGACCAGATCTGGTTTTTCATGCCGCAGCCTATAAGCACGTCCCAATGCAGGAACTCAATGCGGTCGAATGCTTTAAGAACAATGTGGAAGGGGTCCAAACGCTCGCGGGCGCATCGGATCAATTCGGCGTATCCCGGTTCTTGTTGATATCCACGGACAAAGCGGTTAATCCCATCAGTGTCATGGGAGCCACTAAGCGAGTGTGCGAGATTTACTGCCAGGCCTTCGGCCGCGTCAGTCGCACGCGGTTCTTATCAGTCAGGTTTGGGAACGTTCTTGCCTCAGAAGGTAGCGTGGTCCCAATATTTATGGACCAGATCGCTCGGGGAGGGCCTGTTACCATTACCCATCCTGAGATGCGAAGATATTTCATGACCATTCCGGAAGCAGTCACGTTGGTGCTACAGGCTACCGCCCTTGGAGAGTCCGGCCAGATCATGGTCCTGAATATGGGGGATCCGATCAAGATTGTTGACCTGGTGCACCAGTTGTTCCAGCTTGTGGGAAAGCAGGAGGGTCAAATTCCTATAGAGTTTATCGGCCTCAGGCCGGGCGAAAAGATATTCGAAGAACTGTGTCAGGATAGTGAAATATGCCTCGAGACCTCGCACGCCAAGATTAAAATCTTCAACCAGAGTGATGATCCGGGGTTCAAGGTTATCGCGAATATTGATCATGCTATTGACATAGTGCGGGCACACAACGATGAGATAGAAGTACGCCGCATCTTGAAAGAGATTGTCCCGGAATACAACCCGGCATCGCCCGAGCAGACGTCTGCTTCCGGACAAGTGGCATCGCCGGGCAATACAATGAAATTGCCGGTCTTTGGCAACCGAGTCACGAGATTGGTAAAATAGCTTCGTGATGCACGAGCGCGGTGATAAATATGCACGCGAAAGAACCCGGATCGAGCCATATACGGGCAGCGCTACCATAGGAGATCCAATGAAACGGGCAAATTTGGCGTTAATCTTCGTCCTCGTGCTAGCAGCGCCCGATGCCTGTTTGTCATGGATGGGGAAAGCCGTCGGAGTTGTGCGACCGGACGAGATAAAAGTGATGACGGAAGACGGAAAAGTAGAAAACGTCCGTCTTTATGGGATCGACAGCCCAGTAGAACCGCAGGACTTTGGAAAGGTGGCTCATCTGTACACATCCAGGCGGGTCCTGGGGAGTACAGTGGAGGTGAGGCCTCTTTTCCGCGATCATTTCGATAGAGTCATAGCGTGGGTTTTCGTTGACGGCGAATGCCTCAACAAGGAACTGCTAAGGAAAGGTCTGGTGTGGTGGTACAAAAAGTACCTCCCCTTCGAGAAAGAGCTGGAAATGCTGGAACAAGAGGCGAGGAAAGCTCGAATCGGCCTATGGTCCGGCGATTCTCCCGTGCCACCGTGGGAGTACCAGCCCTTGCCTGGAGGAGGTCCCGAAAACTTATCGGAAAAGACCAGCCCGATTAGAAGAGGACGAGTAAGAGAAAAGATCATCTCAGAAACAGGAGCATCAAAACGGGTTATTGGCGATGCGGGATCGGTGAGGGAAAAGTTGATGCGCCCAGAGAACAGGCCGAGGAAAAAAAATAGCATGACTAACATGAACGCCGAATCCGGCCTCGAGTTCGCCCGTGAATACGTGGAACATCTCATTACGATCCTGCGCGGTCTTGATTACGCTGCTGTTGGCCGCGTTATAGACCTCTTCCTCGAAGCCCGCACGGCGGGCAACACGATCTTTTTTCTTGGCAACGGCGGCAGCGCCGCGACCGCGTGCCATTTCGCGAACGATTTCGGATTCTGCGCGTCCCCTGAGGGGCACACGCCTTTTCGCTGCTTGAGCCTCACAGCTAATAGTGCATTTATCACGTGCCTGGCCAACGACATTGGATATGAGAACATCTTTTCATGGCAATTGAGGAACTTGATGAGACCCGGTGACGTAGTGGTCGGAATCTCAGCAAGCGGCAACTCGCCGAACGCAATCAAAGCTCTCGAATACGCAGGCCAAAACGGTGGCATACCAGTGGCGATCGTAGGTTTCGACGGGGGAAGGATGAAAGAGATCGCCCGGCATGTGATCCACGTGGAGACAGATAAAGGCGAATACGGGCCCGTCGAGGATGTCCACATGGCCCTAGACCACTTGATCACGAAATACTTGTCGGCCATAGCTAAGTAAAATACCTCATAGCGAATGACAGGCATCCTGCCTGTCATTCTTTCAGGCCATGCGGCTCCCGGACAAGTCAAGACCCCCCTTCAATTCCTATAATTTACTTTTATGTTACTTTATAACTACCTTCATTTAATAATAAAAATATGCTTGACTTCTGCCTAAAGGAAGGCTAAACATGGCTCCGTCTTAACGCACCGGAGAGACCCGGAAAAAGAGGTCCGGATGCCGAGAAAGCGTTTGTTTAGTAGATGGTTGCTTCGTCTCGCCGCTGGCATAGTCTGGGGGGTCTTGCTATTTCCTGCCGGCGGTTCACCAGCAGCAGCCCAGGAATTGTCAGGGCTCATCGATGGTTTTTCGCCTGTTATATCCTTGCCGAGGCTTCAAGGGGAGATGAAGGGCCGTCTGACCTGGGTCCAGCTTGTCAACGGGAACCAGAGCATCCCCGACCTGGGAATAAATTGGGATCTAAAAGACAACTTCAACTTGTCCGGCGGACACCTATTTTTGGACTACATGCTGCGGGTACAACTGAGCCGACTCTCAGGACGTCTCTACTATGAAGTAAGGGATTTCGACGGGATCGCGCCTTTTCAGAATATTGCAGGTCAACCCAGCGCCACTGCAAGATTCACATATACAGGGATACGACTGGGGGCAGACCTAGATATCTATCAGCGAAACAGGTCTCGCTTTGGGGTGGATATGGACTTTGACCTGTATTCCCCCAACTTTACGGAGTCGATTCAGACCCAAGGCGGGAAGAGCATAACGGGCCCTGCCGCGGTCACTATTGGCATACACGGGGTCTATAATCCTGTCTTTTGCTTTTGGGGTGTGTCCACCATGTTGGAAGGACGCGTCCGATGGCCCATTTCAGACACGAAAGTTACTGACTGGGAGCTTTCCGCGGGATTTGTCAGCCCGGAAACCATGCTTGGGACTATGGCCCTGAAAGGCGGCTATCGGCGCACACGCGTGCAGTTCAAGGACTCGCAGCTTTTCCAGAATACTGGAGCTTCAACCGATTTCGACATAACCATGGGCGGAGTGTTCGGGGAATTAATCTATTATTACTAACCGCTCAGTCTTACGCGGACGTACACCGCGAACCCGTGCAGAGATCACGTCAACCTATACTTGTTCATAAATCATTGTAACCATCCTGCGCTCGCCAAATACTCCGCCGGTCGGAAACCGTTGGGACCAGCCTAACAGCTGTACGAAGCATCAAAAAGACACGCTGGGCGCGGTGCCTCATAACATCGCTTCCAAACTCGTTGAGAAATCTTTGCTCCTAAGGAGTGGCTTAGGAGAGGGGACGGTATGGAGGTCTCCCGTTTTCACCGGAATCCACTCTCTTGTACAAATAGGCAATGCGAAACTACCGCAAAAAACGCGTGCCAGGGTGGCTTCGTGTAGATCAGCGTCGAATATGCAGGTGACGATCTGGTGGAAATGAACGCAACGTGTTCGTCGAGTGTCACCAGGCTACTATTGGCAGTCCCTATGGGACAGCAATGACCCGCTGATGACCAACCCCGTTGGTCCGGGTCAGCGGAGTAAGAGACATAATCTTTTTTTGCAAATGGATTGTTAATGTAAAAAGCCGTCGGTATCTCAAGGTTCAATATTCTCGCGAGGTAAACCGGCGATATGTAGATGTACTGGACCATTGGTGAGTTAGTGCCCACGTAGTCTATATAGGGAACCCAGCCTTGCACAATCAGCCGTGCGCAATCAACCATAATCCCCGTGTCCTAGCCAAGAGGAGCACCGGAAAACAGTACGGGACCGAATAAACTACCCAAGGCTATTAAGAGAGTTAAGATCGCGAAGACACGGGCCGTGCCCCATATGGCCAATGAGTGTGGTTGGCCCGCCTCTCGCGGCGCAGTGTTCGAGCAATAATAATGACGTTCAGTCGTAAAGGTGAAATCGCTTCAATCTTGGAGTTTCAACGTTTCGTAAGAATTGTAATACGGTAGACGCGGCAACTTAGCAAGCAGAGCCAGTATGTTTGGGGCGTGCGGAGATCTCCGAGTGCCGCATTCATCTGGGCATGCCCTGCATTAGTACATTATTGCTCCGCTCAATCCTAGAAGGAGGCCCATGAACAGGTTGCCGACGAACAGAAGTGATAAAATCGCTCTTGCTAGGGTTTTTCTCCGGGGACTTACCGTGAGCCTATCCCAGAATACCGCCAGGCTGCAGAAAGCCAAAACGAACAAGATAGGAGTAAAATCATAATAATACCGCGCTGTAGCTCCGAAGGAAAAGGACAAGACGCCAAGAATAGCCAGGGAAGATAGCCCGAAGAACACCAGTATCAGAAACAATCTGTCCTTTGTCTGAAGGTGCTTGAAAAAAAACGGGAGCGGCAGGCATAACAGCAGAACAGGCATGGCTATAAACATGGAGCAGACCCGCTCCCTATATAGGTAAATGCCGTCAGTCCAGAACGCCTCAAAAGGATAGCGCAGATAAGGAAATCTATTCACTATCAAAGGTAACGAGAGAAGGAAGTAATAAAGCTGGTAAGGAACGTGCTTCCAACTGAAGTAGTGGCCACCCACGTTGATGTACCGAAATTGGGAGTAGAGCGGAAAGAGAACATGCGAATTGCCGAAGTCCAGAGGGTCTCCGAACCTCAAATAGTTGTAGGCCAGTAACGCTGCGACCCAGAACGCAACGGGGACGCCAAACGATAAAGCCCATTCTATCGTTGTTTTTATCGATTCTCGCCGAATTGCCGATAAGATAAGAAAAATGACCAAAAAGCAGGCGGGATATAAAACCAGCAGAGCTCTGCAGGCGACAGCGGCGCCAAAGCACATTCCGGAAAGGCACGCGGTAATGAGTTTGTGACGCGCAGCACTGAGGGCGTGGACCAGCAATGGACAACCAGCTAAGATGAAAAAACACCCTTCTGCGACCGTTTCGTTATAAACTACAGGACGACTCGAAATATACAGTTGGGTTCCGGAAAGTGCGAACGATATCCAAATGTACCAGAGCATCCAACCGGGGGACTCCGGAAAAAACTGCCGGCGCATCATCCAAAGGAGTGCACCCAACAAAAGTAAGGCTCCAAAAGTGAATGTGACGACAACCACACCAGTGGGAATGGCAAAACCTGTTTTGTAGAGAAATATGGCGCGAATCAGTCCTGGAAGCGGTTCTCTAGAGAAATAGTATCTGCCCTTCCAGATTATTAGGTCAGACATGGCCGGATAAGGGGTGCTGGGGTCCAATGGATCCGGGGATCTGAGGCGAGCCGGGTCGACCGGCTGTTTCAGGTGAAGCTGTCCGGCGACAAAGGCTTCGGCCAACATCTCATAGGTAATGTATCCGGGCCGTTCTTGAAAACGGAAAGAGCCTCTAGTGTCGAGCGCCACATAAAGAATTAACAGGATCAGGCATAGTGAACAGACAACCACAACTGTCGCCGACCGTCCTATGTTTATAGGAAACTTATCCGTCAACTTTCATCCTTTGTTGAGGCCATTCCGAAACTTCTAGAGTATTTGAAGGCACTCAAGTGATCTTCCTGGGAGGCGATGACGAATCAACCTGGGGGCGACATCGTCCAGTGCGCCCAAAACCACTATGTGAAGAGTGTTGATTTCGTCGCGCCACAGACTACCGGCACCTTTCACGAACAGCAGATGCCATGATGCCGCAATCAAATTTGTTGCCAGGGCAGTTGTCAAATTGACAGAGAAGGGGGCTACCGGCATGCTTCGCCATCAAGGCACCGCTCTCTTTTGGGCTACTACTGCTATGGCTGGAGCAAACCGCCGAAAACGCTTCGTCGGAATATGGATATAGTGTCGACTTCCGACAAGCAACCGATAGATTCCCCAATAATCAACGAGGGCGAAGCGGCCACGCGTCCAGTCTAACCAAAAGTCCCTGCTTTGCCTGTGAATATGGGTTTCGTCGTTGTCCAGTAGCCGGATTATCGGGCCTGTTGGGCCGTCGTAAACCGGAACCACGAAAACGAAATGACCACCGGCTTTGAGTTTCGAAGAAATGGTCGATGAAATCGAATTGAGATCGGGAATATGTTCTAGAACATCAAAGGAAACGATAACGTTGAACTGCCCCTCAAAAGGAACGGATGTCCCATCCCAAACCTCTACTCGGGCTTGGAGAAGGCTTTCTCTAGCCTTTTGAATTCCGAATTTGCTTATGTCAATCCCGTGGAGGTCCCATTCAGGGTTGAGCACGGCAAGAAAAAGGCCAAAAGCGCATCCCACTTCCAGTAATCGCGGCCGCTCAATCCCTTGAACGGCAGATTCAACAAGGCTTCGATAAAATGTCAGTTTGCGAACAGGGTTTTGTCTGTAATAGTTGACGTAGTTCTTCTTGAAGTAAGCTTCTTCGAACCGGCCTGTGTTTACGGGCGTCAAGCCACGAACCTCCGCCTGGCGATGAGTCGAAGAGTACTAACAATGGTGCGGGTTACTTTCATCTTTGAGACGCCTTGCTTCAGATCATAACGCAGTATCATGGGAACCTCGCCGAAGATAGTGTTCATACGGCGGAGCTTAAGTAGGATGTCCACCATGCATTCAAAACCTTTTTGATTCAAAAAATCTGGGCCGTAATATTCGATGGCTCGCTGGAGCACGGCCGCACGATAAGCCCGATATCCGCATGTAAAATCCTTAACGCCACTGGTGGGAAACAAGATTCGTAGAAAAAGGGAGCCTGCATAACTTAGAAATCTCCTCAGCATAGGGACTCCGATCGTCCTGGAGCCCGGCTGATACCGTGAGGCGATGACCACATCGTGCCCCTCCCATATCATCCTTGCCATGCGAAGAATCAAACCAGGCGCATGGGTGTCATCAGCGTCCATTGTGAGGATGATGTCCCTCTCGTCAGCCAAGCTGGCGGCAGTGTTAAGCCCATCACGAATTGTTTCGCCTAACCCTTCGTTGCGGCTGTGAGACGTTAGCGTGATAGGCATCCGGCCCGATCGCTCTTTGACGATAGCCGCGGTTGCATCGGTGCTGCCATCGTCCACGACAAGAACATGGTAAGGAAACCCAGCCTCGTACAAGGTCTCGTCGATACCATCCAGGAGCTGACCAACTCGGATCTCCTCATTGTAGGTCGGCAACACGATGAACAACTTACGGCGTTTTTGGCGGTGAGTAGTCGATACCATATTTAGGGCTTACCATTACCTCGCGTACTGTGGCCCTTGGAAAATGAGTGCTAGCGCGCAGTTAAGCTAAAAAAAGAGACACATCGTGACGTGCCCGCGGCGTAGCTGCGTCGCACGGCACAGCATGAATTTAAGTCACAATTTCCATGCAGCTAAAGTTAAGGCGGAAACAGATTAGGATTTGTATAACGGAAATTCAGGGCAGGGTCAATCTCAGATGGCAGCCTAAACAGCAGGTGGATGGTGGGCGGCTACCCGGTCTTTTGGCATGAAAAGATTCCGGGGGATTTTCAACAACGCTGGCTCTTAACGGCCTTCTTCTGTCATGTGCCGCGCAGGTTGTCGGCGAAGGCTTTGATGTTGGTAATCGCATTGAGGTACTGAACGATGAAAAGGTTGAGGTCGGAGATGTAAGTTCTTGGAACATAAATGACATCATAGGGTTTGATCATGATGTTAGAGCCCAAGTCTCCCACATCAAGAATTCTCTTTAGGTCCAGCCGACGACCAATAGGCTTGCCGTAAATGTTCTTGGATATTAGGATCACGCTCGTGAGGTCCGCGGTGTCCCGGTTGTGTCCCCCTGCCATGGCAAGAGCGTGCAGAGCCGTGACCGGTTGAGTGTACGGGATGGCCCCTTGAGTGCCGACTTCGCCGAGCACATAAAACTTGCGCGACTTGGCTGATGTGAGCGACAAGGAAGCTACCACATGTTCGAGAGGCCCGGCCCTGTAGAGCCTGTTGATGGTGTTCTCCACCTCTCTGACAGTGTGCCCTACGCATAAGACCCGTTCATTTATTAGGGGGAGATCGATGGTCCCGTCAGGTTTCACAGTGAGACCGGTCTGGCTGCCGCCGGTAAGGGTTGTCAAAGAGTCTGTAAGCTTCTTCACCTTCTCGTAGAAGGTGTTCACATGAACCGTTACCAACCGGTAATTCTTCAGCTCTCCCCGTGTTTCGTCTTTGCTGAATATGTGGGCGTCCAGAAACTTTTGTTCGATCCGTTTAGCGAGTTGGTCCGGGGTCAGGCCTACGGCTTGGACCTCCCCAATGGCCTGAAGAGTGATCATTCCATCGGGTCGGATAGTCACAGTCTCATTGAGCTGAGGATCAAGGATGAACTTGATGCCTATTTGATCGAGCGTATCGAGCTTGTAGGTCCCCACGGGGATGTTCCATTCGGTTTGAAAGAGCAACCCGATCTGGTCATCGGGCCCGAGGCGATAGTTCCTGCACACGATATCAAAGGCTTCGGCAAGGTCCGCGGCCTGCGGGGCCTTCTGCGGCCCGGGGGAAGGTCTGAAGGGGGAAGGAATCAAGCCGATACACCCTCCGAGCATTAGGCCCAGGAGACAGAGGGCGGTTAATCTCCACTTAACAAATATATCCAGTAAATTCACCAAAATAACTACCTTAATTTATTAGTCACATTGATTACTGGCTATATCATACCATAATCGGAGGATAACTGTAAACAGACAATTTTTATAATCAAACCTTTTTATAGTTTATATATATAACATACTGATATTTAATGATCTTATACTTGAAGACTCTCCAGTCGAGAAGGGGTGGGAACTAGGCTCAACTCAAAGCCTGCGGAAACAGTGGCAATTATTATAATTGGTTATCTTAAAAGCCTTAAGTTTCGAGCACACTTGTGGTATGGTCTGCCGGAAGGGGTAGACCCAAGAATTATGGCGAGGGACAACCCGAAAACAGAGCCGATTCCTATGACAGACCGACGCATTCACCGCTGGAAGCCTCTAATCGTGGTGACCCTCTTTCTCTGGTGTATGGAAAGCGTGCCGGGGGCGGTTGGCCATTCAGGCGGAATGGAACAAAAGACCACTGAAATTGGGAGCAAAGCTCCTGGAGGTAATATGGGCGCGTTCCACGGATGGCCGCGGGCGGTTCAAGATCCTCCTCAGCCCCGCTTGACTTACAGTGCGGATGAACTGAGGGACCGAATACGGAGGGTCCCCACAGCACCACACAGTCGGTCGGGTGAGAAACAACAACCTCCCAGGACACTCGGAGCAATAAAATCCAGGACAGGAGATCAAGTCACTGGGAGCTGCGCTGATCTCAGGCTGACGCTGGTTCAATTGTTGCGCAAGGTCAATGCGCTCAAGAAAAGGGAACACAGCCTGTTTTCCGGTCTTACAGATACCGAAAAACAAGAGCTGGACGAGGCAAATCAAAAACTGACTGCACTGAGGACGGTGTTAAACGCTCGATGCTCCGCCCTTACTTCCGAATGATGTTGTCCGCCGTCGATCTCCACACTTAACCTTATTGCCAAATATAACTTGCTCGGTAAGGGTGGGTTTTAGACCCGCCTTTGCGGGACTAATCACTTGAACAGGCCCTTTATGGTGAGCCACAAGGTCCCCAGGGTCCTCGTGGATTGCTGTTTGGGACAACTCCAGGGCCATTGGGGATGGCAGGAAGGTGCGGACGCTCAGTTGGAACCCCCCCTTTGTCATGAAATCTGCCGGCGCGGGGATTGGGTCCAGACCCATGCGCTTGAAACTCAAGACCGATCGCCTCATGTGGTAGGCGGACGTTACCAACGCAAACCTATTTTCCCCCAGGATGGGCTTCAGAAGCCGTGCCTCGCCTTCGGTATCCCAAGACTGGCTCTCCACCACAATCGCTTTTTGAGGCACGCCTAGTTCACGGGCCAATAAGGCCATCCCAAGTCCTGTGGTCATCTTTCGCGGAGAGTAGGTCCCACCGGAAAGTACCAGCTTGCTATCGGGCATGGCCTTCCACAAACGTATCCCTTCCATCACCCGCACAAGCGAACTGTAGGCTACGCGATCTGCCGGCGATAATTCCCCTCCCCGAAGGTCTCCTCCGAGAACCACGATCCACTTCACGTCGTTGCGCGAAAGTTCTCCCGGATCTGCGTATTCTCCTGCCTTGAGTTCGAGTGAGCGCACCAGCCGATCGCCGGTCAAAGGCAAGGACATGACCAGCAACACTAATGATCCGCTCAACACCAGGATGAAGCCGACACGCCTACGCGGCCGCAGAATCCACAGAGCTGCGCCGGTCAGACAAAGTAAGAGTGATATGCATATAGGGTTGAGAGCGCCCCCAATAATGCTCTTCGCTACAAATAGCGGCCATTCCATGAGTGCTCACTTTCGCGGGACTACTAATCGGGTGTTACTATTACCACCAGATAGAATCGGTGGCACAAGATTGTAAATCATCCGGGATTTAAGGGCCACAAATGATCTTGTGGCAGCGGCCATTTTCCGGGAGCTATCCCTCTTATGAGCGTTTTGCAGGACATTTTATGGTCAAGGAGATATATGCTTGAAAATAAGTTCTTGTTTTGATATAATAGACCTATATCACATTGAAATAATAACAGGGTGACGAAATGAAGACTCTCACTTTAGTTTCAATTACCATTGCGGTTCTCCTGCAATTGTGTGCAGCCGTCCCATGGCGGCGGTACGGGGGGCGCCTCTACGCCTCCATTGGACACCACCCTGATGGGCATGAAAGAGCATGGCGCCTGGTACTTTTTGTGTGTAGCCCCGACGTTTCCCTGTCGCATTCCACCTCATTATCTGACGTACGGGCCGCCGCCGCCGCCGTACTGTCCTCCGCCATGTATGCCAGCGCCACGGAAAACCGGCAAAATCCGGTAACCCTCCGTTTGCGCGATCACGGGACAAAGCTCTTGGTAGATAATGGTTGACATTTTAGATGAAGTACTATAATTAATAGCTTAAAATAATGATGGAAAGTTTGTCATGAAAACGAAAATCTTGATAGGGATCCTGGCGGTTATGTTGAGTTTTCCAGCATCATCCCACGCGCTCGGACTTCTCAGGTACGTTTTTGATGCTGTGGCCAACCAGTTCGGTCTGGATAGAGGCCCAATTCCCAAGGCGCTTCCGCAGATGCCCCCCCCGGGGTGCGGTCCCTCGGCTCCCGCTGCGAGCAAACATCCTGATGCTCACAGGATTTACATTCAAGCAGAAGGTTTTTGAGGGCCTCTGGATTCAAAGCGGGGGGCATTCTTGCGATAAAGGGCTCCCCGATTGCCCTTCCTCTGGAAGCAGACTCGTATCACCCTAATCATTCAGCCATACGGGAGGTTCATCCAGGAAGACGGGAGATCTCTCACGACTGAGATCGCAGAGATCGCGGCGCGGGTCGTTTGGTTGGGCTCTTCTCAGGTTTCTCTGCCGATAGATAGACATTCTGCATGTTTCGATGCTCCCCGCGTCAGTGAATGGTTACGTATCACCCATTTTTCTCTGGTCACCGCAGGAAAATCAGACTAAGTATAACCCCCGGGCATGAGGGCCCGTGTGGCCACTGATAGCCTTGTCCCTGGCAGGCTGGTCACGCAAAACCGCATAGAAATGAGGTCAGCAGAAACTCCATGAGGCGCGGGGTTCTCATAACAAGTCTATTATGGATTGGTGCGTTGTGCGGTTCAGGATGCATAGTTCCGTCCCAGGAAGCAATTAGAAACGCCGGCGAGCCGTTGCAGAACCCGAGTACCTCCCAATCTGAAATGAGGACTGAAAGTGGATCTCTGATCAAACCCATCATCCCCCAAGAGGTCGCGCCGACTTCACAAACCGCAAGGACCCCGGAGTATGGTTCTGTCAAACCGGGGCCCGCCGCGCAGATGCCGGCAGTGAACGCTGACAACCCTTTCTCGGAGAAGCCGGAGCCAAAAGACCGGCAACCAAAACTAGATGAGCCGCTTCAGCCACCTGGTGGGCAAAGCGGACCTGCAGAGCAGGAATGGGAAGATCAGAAAGTTAGAGATGCGGCGATTGTAGTGGCTAAGGCCTCTCCCGAGGTGCAGAAGATAAAGATCTGCTATGCGGTCAAGCAAGCTGAATGGTGGGTCATTCTCTATGAACGAGGCCAAGGCTTTTTTGAACTGAAACAGTACATCTGGAACAAAGAATCCGAAAAACTGGAACCCTTCCTTGTGCTCAAAAGGATTCCTGCCGCCCGTCTCCAGCAGCACTTAACCGAGCAAGAGCCCGGTAAAGCCTGCGAGATATTGGAGCCACCGTCCCCAGGCCCTGGGGGACAAGCGGTCGGACCGGGCGCCTGATCACCCTCTATTTTACATTATCATTTAAGCATAATTTATTGTATTTCCATAATTAGTTGACTTGGCATCTTTCCATGTGATAGTATCGCGCCAAGCTTGGCTCCCTTCTGGGAGTTCTTGCTCATGAGAGGTTGCCATGATTTTACGGATCAAAGTTCTCATTCCGATCATATTTGCTGTATGCGCCCTTTCTACTATCATTTGTACTTCCAGTGTGTTGGCCTCTAATGCGATAACTGAAGTCAGCGCCTCGCCCGACTTACGACGCGTAGCCATAAAATCAGAGAGGCAAATTGGCAGCCATACGGTGGGCGTAATGGCTAGTCCTTCGAGATTAGTAATAGGCATCCCTGCCGCCGGTGTGACGCAGGAGCCTCGGGTCACGGGATTGGAGAAGGATTCGGCCCTGCAGGTCCGCATTGCCAACACGCGTAACGGCGCGCAGGTCGTTTTGGATTTCGGGACTGCCCCGGTACCCGATCACAAGGTCCGCCAGATAGACAACTACCTTATTGTTCTGTTGGGAGAATGGCAGTCCCAGCCGCGAATCCAGGGAAATGCGGAGCCTGTGAAAGCGCCTACCAAGCACCCCACTTCTGTGAGTACCTCAAAATGCCCCGGTTGTTGCTCATGCTGTCGGTTCGGAGCTTCTCATAAAATCTGTCGAGGATGTTAATGGGTTGATCGTTCTGAAGGTAGCAAAGCGCACTGAGCCCCAGCGGGTGTACCGGATTGAGCTGGGGGTTGACTTCCAGCATCTCGGCTTTAATGGGGCGAATGTATATCCGGTCGGGGGACGGCGGGATGGAATCGACCCCGTTGCCGGTAAAGCATCGAGTTGGGCCAAACCCTCTGCTCACGGTAAGAAGATCGGCCCTCGCAAAATGAGTGTGCCGGTGACTGTGGCTCCCGATACAAAGGTTGTTACAACGACTCGGAAACCGGCCTCAAATTCCCGCGTGCCAGCCTTGGTGCAAGCCCGTGGCAATCGGCAAGGAAACTTCAATAGAGTCGAACTAGGCCGCGTTCGACCTTACACTGGTCCCGCAGGCGGTATAACCTCGAAGAACCTTTAGTGATAATATTTTCTGTTCCTTCGGCAACTCAAAGCGTTAGAAGCATTCTTAGTAAACTTATACGGATTCCCAAAAGTGATGCCCGTTTGATCTCGAAATCGGCAACACGAAAGTTCAAAACTGTCATTGCGGGGTGCTTGCCGGAGCAATTCCTTCTTCGGTGGGACGGTCCCGCGCAGACGACACGCGAGGACAGACTGGACCCCGAATCGGAGTGCGGGGTGACGAATGACATGCAAGATGAAACTGTCTCGAAATGGCCTCCGGAGACTTTCTTGGCGTAGGGGCGTCCCGCGGGACGTGGGACTGCGCCCTGATTCCGGGCGGTCCGAGAACCGCCCCTACCGGATCCGCGTCATTTCCTAGCCTAGTTTCTGGTTTTGAGACAGTCTCAGATGCCTGTTCCACCGATGAGATTGCTTTCCCACGGAACGGGGGATTTCACTCCTCGCAATGACCCCGCGTTCCGCGCGGGGCTGAGACATGGCAATCGCCAAGAATCTTGTCTCTGATTCCATTCCGGCACAAGCAGTTCGAACAAAACTTTTAGAGACCGCCATATTGCCAGGCTTTTCGGTCTTCCGGCCTTAACCCGGCGGGATGTCGGTGGCACGAAAGTGATGCTTCGCGAATGCGATACGCTGCTCAACGGTGTGCAATTCGGAGTGGCACTGTTCTACCAGCTCCAGTCGCAATAGAAGGCCCGCGTTGTTTGCTATCTGAATATTCAGACCGGGGCGGGCATTCAGTTCAAGAATCAGAGGCCCTCTGTCTTTGTCCAGGACTATGTCGACACCTTGATATCCCAGGCCTGTCAGGTCACTACACCGTGCAGCCAGCTTCAGCAAGTCGTCCCAATCCGGAATGGTCAGGCCGGTGACCGGCCGCCCTGTGTCCGGATGTTCGGTCACTATATCGTTTCCAAGGACCCCGCCTAGAGTAGTCCCTGTGGCTATATCGATTCCCACGCCTATAGCCCCCTGATGCAGATTGGCCTTCCCGTCCGACAATCGAGTGGGCAGACGAACCATAGACATGACGGGAACGCCCATCAAAACAATGATGCGAATATCAGGCACGCCCTGATAGCTGATCTCCTCGAACACCGGCGCGAATTTGACTCGATACTCGACCAGGGCTTGGTCAGGTTGGCCTCCCAAACTGTATAATCCACTTAGAACATTAAAGACGTGGTGGTTCAGTTCCTCCCAGGTTATGATGACCCCATCAGGCTTCTTAAGCTTACCGTTAAGACGGTCGGCAATAACCAAAATCCCCTCTCCACCGCTCCCTTGAGCAGGTTTAATCACGAAATCAGAATGCTCCTTGAGTTTTTCTGGTAAAGCGTGGACCTGTCCCGCCACCTCGACCACTGCGTACAGGTCGGGTACCGCGATACCGTTGGCTTGAGCTAGTTGTTTGGTGCGCAGTTTGTCGTCAACGAGCGGATAAAGCCTCCGCGGATTGTATTTCAATGTGTAATCCGCATTTCGCTTGTTTATGGCCAGCACGCCTCTCTTCTTGAATGCCCTGACAGTTCCAAACATCGCTTTCAGCCTTTAGCCAGTGCGCTGAATCGATAGAGGTCCATCAAACGATAGCCCGAGTACCGTCCCAGAAGCAGGGTGGCAGCCAACAGGACCAGTAGCAGCTCAGGAAATACAAACACCAAATGCTCTACATATTTTACGTTCATAACCAAAAAAGCCAGGGCCGCGGTCACCAGACTGCCAAACCCTGCCACCAGGGCTTCTCCGGGGCCTCGCTCCTCCCACACAATAGACATTCTTTCGATGGTCATGGTCAGAATGACCATGGGAAACAGGGACACGGACAGCCCGCGATGTATACCGATACTGTTCGTCAAAACAGTTAGGGCAGCCATCAAAAGGACCACAACAATGAGCACAGCGGCGAGCCGCGGTACGAGCAACAACTTGAGCCGTTCCATATAGAATCGTATAGCTAGACCCGTCGCCACTATCAAAGTGAATAGGAAAATGCCCCATAACAGCCCAGTTTCCCGGAAGGAAAGGGCAATGAGCACCGGCATAAAAGTTCCGAAAGTTTTGATTCCCACAATATTGCGCAATATTACCAATATAAATGCTCCGATAGGAACGAGGAGCATGACCCGGTAAACGGCCTGAGTGTTCACAGGCAGGCCAAAGAGAGAGAGTTTCAACAAGAGGGGTTTAGAGATCTCGCCCCGTAAGACGGCTGCTGAGATCCCCTCCTCAACCTTGGGGCTCACCGAGACCACCACATTGAGCTTGCTTCCGCCTTCCAGCTGCACCAGGTTTTGCGGTCCGCTCCACCAGCGGAGCCAGTCATCCGGCACAGGCGTTTTGCCGCGCAGGGGATCGAAGGAGAGCCACTGCTTCTTGTCGTAAACCTCCAGCCAATGCAGCAGATTGGTTTTCTTTGAAAAATCGTGCTTTTCTTCCTGAAGACGTATGCCTTGCACGACCCTGGCAGGTATACCGGCCTGCGCCAGCAGTCGTACAGCCACCTCCACCTTCGTAGGCAGAGTGGGCTTCGGACCCACAAGCAGGGCCACATTGTTGCCGGGCTCAGGGTAATTTAGCCTCTTGAGCATTTCCGCCACAAAGCTTTGAGTATCCGCGGACTTGGCCTGGATTTCGGCAATGAGAGATTTTGCCGCTTCAAGACGGGGGCCTTCAAAGTTGGAGCTGGCGACCTCGGGTGCTTCCTCTTCTATTCTCGGAGCCTTTGTGCGCACCGCACGTACGACTGCCTGATAATAAATGTTTTGTTCCCTACGTGCCTGGCGGATCGCCCAGACAGCCTTCCGGTTGCCTTCTTCCACGGATGCTACAAGTCCGTAGCCGCTGGAGATAAAGTGTTCGTCCGCGATCGCGAAGCGTCTAGTGCTGCTGGGGATAAACATTGAGAGCTTAACGGGTTTGTCCTGGGCCACGAAATTGATTCGCGCCTCAACATTCCAGACCTGGACTTTCGTTCGGGGCGCCAGCGGGAAGCCCAAAACATAAGCCTTGTAGATAAATAGCCCAACACCAAGAGCTGTAAGGATAAGGGCCAATATATAGAGATGGAGTTTATTCAACGCTCGGTTGCTCCCCGCACCCTGGTTCCAGAGTAAACTGTGCGGAAGGATCAATTACCAGGTTGTCCCCCATGAAGCTGCGACCGATAAGCAATGGATACTTGAACTTGCTGCGGTCGACGAGATTAACTTCAGCTTCTCTGTAGTAATTGCCGACGCAAATGCCCATGCGCACGACCGGCCTTTCCTGACGCATGCCCCGATGGCGCTTTATCCTCGCGGTGCGCACTAGCCTTCGTTCGATGACCACGCTTTGACCCTGCTCGTTGACTAACTCGAATCGCACCCATTTTTCACCATTACGTTCAAACTCATCAACGTTCGGCACGTTTAGGGAAGAATTATCGGCTCCGCTGTCCATCTTAGCTTTAAGGACCAAATTGCCCGGGGAAATCCGAGCCTTTTCCACCCAGCCGACTATCTGCTTGTTTCCGGCGGAGACGGTCGCGGCCAGAACAAGAGATCCAATTACGGTAAAACACAAGTAAAACAATGTATTCATGTGCCCTCCGGCCATTCGAATGCCGGGTGTATACCCCGTTCAAACCTTTGTCAACCCAACCGGCCCTTATGTTCCGAGCGTGGCATCGGTCTGCTCCAAAAGCACGTTTGCCTCAGGCCGTGGAAATTCACAACCACTTCTTGCGCCTGAAATAAATCAACATAGTAGTCGCCACCGCAAGCGCAATACAAATTACCATAGGATAGCCCCAACGCCAGGCTAATTCCGGCATGTCCTTGAAATTCATTCCGTACCATCCGCTCAAAAATGTCAGCGGTATAAAGATCGTGGCGATAATGGTCAGAACCTTCATAATTTCGTTGAGCCTGTTGCTCACACTCGATAGATATATATCCAGCATGCCGGAAACTATATCCCTAAATGTCTCCAGTGTATCGATCGCGTGAATCGTGTGATCGTAAACGTCTCTGAGATATGGTAGCGTGGAGTCCTTGATCAGTGCCGACTCGCCGCGTCCCAATGTGTTGACCACCTCTCTCAAGGGCCAGATTGATCTGCGGAGGTAGATCATGTCGGTCTTCATCCGATGAATCCCTTGCAAAGTTTCACGGCCCGGGTTCTTTACCAGCTCTTCTTCCAGCACTTCCATTTTTTCGGAAAGCTTTTCCAGGATTGCGAAATAGTTGTCAACCACAGTATCAATGAGGGAATAAGCAAGATAATCGGCTCCGCTTTTCCTGATACGAACATTACCCCCCTTCAGTCTTTCCCTCACCGGATTGAACAGGTCTCCTTCTCTTTCCTGAAAGGAAAGCAGAACCGAGGGACCGATGACGAGGCTTAGTTGCCTGAGAGCTATCTCGTCAGATTCCTCACTATAATCCAGCGCTTTCATAACGATAAAGACGTAATCACCGGCATCTTCTATTTTCGGCCGCTGAGTGGCATTCACAATATCTTCGAGCACAAGAGGGTGCAAATGAAACAATTCGCCAAGCGCTTCAACGGTAGTCACATCGTGGATACCGTCAACATTGATCCAGGTCGTGGTCCGGCTATCTTTAAATGGCGCCAGATCGGAGACATTCGTAATTTCCTTCTCTTGGCATGACGTTTCGTCGTAGGCGATGACGGAAATCTTACTTTTCTCGATGAACTCTTCTCCCACATGAACGAGTGTGCCCGGCGGCAGGCCGGCCTTCTTGGATTTTTTCCCGTCCATGCGGGTAGCCAAAAGCCTGCCGGCTGCCCTGGCCTTCTTGACGGTCGATCTGCGCATTGCAAGCCACCTCCAGATTGAATTCCCAACCTAACCTCGGACAAAAACAGCGTGAAAGTTGCCGGTGACTCTTCCGAGTTAATCAGATGTGGAGTCTTTTGTATAGGGGTCATATGGGCGTCAGGTCTGCTCTTCAAATGCGTGACCCATCAGTTGCGACAACACTCAGTAGGGCCGGCAAGATTTCCGTGGCACCCAAAGGCAAGATAGGGGCGGACCGATGCGTACGCCCGGATTTAGGCATAGCATGCGGCTCCCTACTTGCCCGTCATTCCAATGCACGTGGGACTGTCTCACCGCCATATCTCTTGTTTCGTCGCACCATCTTGTGTTAAACTAATATTAGTTTTCTTGCTGTCTCTGCTGTGCCAATCTCCATCCAAGTGGCACCGGATACCGTCCGTGGAGAAGACAGATACCAGCTAGAAGTTTTCTATGAGTTGCTGCTTCAGAGATACCTGAGAAGTTAAGGGGAGCACCTGCTAATCCAGGCGAGTGAATAGTCTTCTGTACTGCTCCTTCAAGGCGTGACAGCTTTCAGATCTGCCGCATCTCAGGGGAAATTGAATGACAGGCGTCAAGGTTAAACTCATCGTGGGAGCCCTCCTTGTTGGCTTGATCGTATCGGCCGCCGTCATATTCGCGCTGAAAGGAGACATCAAATCCCCACTGATTTCGGCTTCCTTCGATTTGAGTCGTCACCCTGTTTATTCCACCTACCGATTCGAAAAGGACAAAGGCGCACTTCATTTTGGAATTCAGCCTTTGTGGATCTTTGAAGGCAATGTCGCTGAACTCATGAAGCGGGATGGTATTCTCCGTGATAAGCTCCGCGAACTGGGCCTGGTGATGCACTTTCACGCATTCCTGAAAGGAGAGGATGTAAACTTTTTTATTCGCAGTGGGGATCTCCATGGCGGAATGCTCGGCGACATGCCAACGCTCACAATCGCTTCCAATATGGCAGTGACAATCCCCGCTTTGGTCGACCGAGGCTTCAATTCGATAGTGGCCAATCGTTTCATACTTGTGAAAGATCTGAAGGGCATGCGCGTCGCCTATCCATCCGGGTCCTTTTCTCACCATGCGTTGTTGGAAGAGTTGTTGTCCGAAGGACTTTCTGAGACTCAAGTCAATCTCGTTCCTATGGATGTAACCGAGATTCCGAGGGCATTCCAGGCGGGCCACATAGACGCCTTTGCAGCCTGGGAGCCTGCTGTTTCAATCGCTTTGAAGAGCAGGCCGGGCGCGGCGGTAATTCATAGGAGTCGGTACTTGGGATTCGTGGTATTTGCAAGAGATTTTGCAGTTAACCATCCTGAGGCTGTACGAGAAATTTTGGCCGCGGAGATTCGTGCCATACGGTGGATGCAGTCCGATAGCCAACATGTTCGGCAGTCGAGCGAGTGGGCGATTCAAACGGGCGAGGTCTTCACAAGAGAAAGGGTCGCCATGTCCCCCGAGCAATTTAGCGGAATAATTGCTGAATCCGGTGATTTGAACCTGGTTCCTATCGTTGCCGAAGAAGATCTCCGGGAAAACGGACACCTGCGCAGGGAGTTTGAATTTCTCAAGGCTATGGGCCGAATTCCTCAGACAACCGAATGGAGAGACGTCGAGAGACAATTTGACCTCAAGATCATAAAGGAAGTCCTCGGACACGCTAGAAAGTACCGCCTCAACGAATTCGACTATGAAATAGGAGGGCGGCGATGAACCAGGAGTCTGCCGCCCCTTTTCCATCCACACCTCCGAAAGGGTTTCTCGGACTGCGATCAAGAATGCTGATAGCATTCTGTGTACCGATGGCCGCCACCTTGTTCTTGGTCGGCATGGTGAACACATTCGGCATCCCTTTTACCAGATACAGAGGCACGTACGATCTTGAACGCGACCAAGTATTGAGAAGCCTCAGCCTGGTCGCTGACTTGAAGAAAGAGCGTTTCGAACTCTGGCTCACGGAACGGAAAGACGATGTCAAGAAGATATGCCGGGATAACTCCTTTGTGATTGCCATTGTCCGTCTCCGCGAACTAATGAGCCATGAAGGGCCGACCGGAAAGAGCGGCGACGAACTAAGTAATGAGCTCCAAAACGAAACGACTTATCGGAATGCCCTCCATGAGCTTCATCTAGCGTTGAGTTCCTACCCTCTGTTCGCAAAGATACGAGTGGCAGATGCAAAGACGGGCCTGGTTCTCGTCTCAACCAAAGAAAAAGAACTGGATACTAATGTCTCTGACAAAAGGTTCTTCATCACCGCTCTCACCGAAGGCTATGACGAATCGGTCGAAGTTGCGAAGGACCCGTTGGACAACAAGCCTTATCTCATAATATCCCGAGTACTCAAAACTGCCCCTTCTGACAATGAAGGAGAAGCTGCTCCGACCGCGGTCGTCTCCGTGTACGTGGATACCGAAGAATTCTTGAAGCCCATGCTCTATACGGGTGAAGGCTTGGGAGAGACGGGAGACATCGTGCTCATCAACCAGGATGGGCTCATTCTGATGTCCCTTAAATTCCCTCTCAAGGACGGAAGCCGAGCTAATATACTGGGATATAGAGTCACTGACAAACCGGCCGCTCTTGCCAGCCACGGAAATGAAGGAATAGTGGCTGCGGAAGACTACCGAGGTATTCCGGTTCTCGCTGCGTACAGACACCTCAGAGTGACCCCGGATAGTGGTTGGGGGATGATTGTCAAACGTGACCAAGAGGAAGTGTTTGGCCCTGTATGGCGCCAGATTGCTCGTTCCTCCCTCGTGGCTATACTGGGCTTCGTCACCGCGGTACTGATGGTAATCCTTGCTTCGAACCGAATATCGCGCCCGATCCGAAGACTCTGTTCTACGGTTCAGGAAGTCGAAGCCGGCAACCTTAGCGCTAGAACTCCAATAAACGGGCCGGCTGAAGTAGGCATTTTGGCTAATGCTTTCAACTCTATGATCGCACGTGTTCAAAATTGGCATCAGGACCTGGAAGAACAGGTCAAGGCGAGAACGGCGCAGCTCAAGCGCTCTAACGATGATTTGACCGCAGAGATCGCAGAAAGAAAGCGTGCGGAGCAGTCGGTGCTCAAGATTAGTCGCGCCCTCAGGACCCTTAGCGACTGCAATCAGATTGTGATCAGGGCCGAGAACGAATCAGCGCTTATGACAGAAATATGCCGCATACTGGTGGAAGTTGGTGGGTATGCGATGGCGTGGGTGGGATTTGTCCAGCGCGAACGCGAACCAAACCGTGCGGCCGGTGGCGAAGTACGGTCTTGATGAAGGTTTCTTGGATAAAGTAAGGGTGACATTGGCTGAAGATGAACTTGGCTGCGGAGCCACCGGATTATGCATCCAAACTCTAGCTCCGTCGGTGGACCGCCAAACAGCGACCGGCCCCGGAGGGGACGAGCTTTGGCGCCTTGAAGCGACCAAACGCGGCTACCTTTCCTCCATAGCATTGCCGCTGATTGGAGAGGGAAAGTGCTTCGGAGCCTTAAGTATTTACGCATCACAAGCGAACGCTTTTGATCAAGAAGAAATAGAGCTGTTGAGCGAGCTGGCCGCGGACTTGTCCTTCGGGATCAGGGCAGTGAGAACCAAAAGTAAACTTCAAGCGAGTGAGGAGAGATACCGCCTTTTGGTGGATTTGTCACCGGACGGAATTTTGGTCCATCATGGCCGCAATATTATTCTGGCCAACAGAGGCGCGGCAAGGCTCTTGGGCGCTTCCAATCCCGAGGAACTTGTGGGCAAGGCCCTTAGAGATCTTGTGCATCCGGATTATTGGCAAATAGTAGAGGCTCGTGTGGCCGAGATGTTGGAGACCGGAAATCCGCAGCCTGTCATCGAAGAAAGATTCGTACGGCTCGACGGCACCGAGATAGATGTTGAAGTTGCCGCTGTCCCGGTGATTCAAGAAGGCAAGCCCTTGGTGCAGGCGATATTTCGCGACATATCGGCTCGAAAGAGGGCGCAAGCTGTCCAACGGCGGCTGGCCACAGCGGTAGAACAGGCCGCAGAGGCTATCGTCATAACAGATCCCCAGGGGGATATCCAATACGTTAACCCGGCTTTCGAGCGTATGACGGGTTACTCCAGCGCCGAAGTCATCAACGGGAAACCAAGCTTGTTGCGAAGCGATGAATATCAGGGGGAGGACTACGCGGACCTGTGGAACACCCTCCTCAAGGGAGAGACGTGGGCAGGCCGCCTGACCAAGAAGCGAAAGGACGGCAGCGCATACGAAGAGGATGTCACGATTTCCCCCGTACGGGATCCGTCCGGCCGGATCGTAAATTATGTGGCGGTGAAGCGAGATGTGACGAGAGAAGCGCTCCTTGAAAAGCAACTCCTTCAAGCCCAAAAAATGGAAGCCATTGGCACCTTGGCTGGAGGTATTGCCCATGATTTCAACAACCTCCTTCAGGTGGTTCTAGATGTGCCTTCGCATTCAAGCACTGCTGCTTGTCAGTCAGGGCAATCGAGAGATTGACGCTGCAAATATGATCGGGGTGGGACGACGCACCGTTCAAGACTGGATTCACCGATTCCGCAGCGGAGGTATTCCGGGATTGGGAAAAGGGCCTTTCCAAGGCGGAAAATCGAGGCTTACCGACGCCCAGAAGACCGAGTTATCGAGGATCATCGAAGCGGGACCACAAGAGGTCGGTCTCGACACCGGCGTTTGGACGGCTTCGATTGTGGTAAAACTGGTGAAAGATCTTTTCGGCATCTCATATCACCCTGACCACATGGGCCGAATTCTTCATCGACTGGGTTATTCGGTCCAATATCCGGGGAGAAGTCTTTCGAGGGCAGATGAGAATCTTCAGAGGACCTGGTTACGCAACGAACTTCCTGAGATCAAAAAAAAGCCCGGCGTGAACGCGGTGTAGTGCTCTACGGGGATGAAGCGGTCTTTCAGCAGGCCGGCACCGAATAGATTTATTTGTGAGGCATACTTGATAAGATGCTATAGATACTCCGAATTGCTTTCTCTGAGCGAAGGGTTGGATACCCGCTTGAAAGATGACCTCAACAGAATCAACCAGGCAGCTCGAAATGGAGCTGAGCTCGTGAACAGGCTTCTAACATTCAGCAGAAAGACCGAAACCAAGCCCCGTCCGCTAAATCTAAACCATCAAATAGATCAGGTCAGAGAATTGTTGTACAGGACGGTCCCGAGGATGATCGAGATAGAGCTTGTTCTGGACAGCAATCTGGCCGCGATCAACGCGGATCCGACCCAAATAGGGCAAATCCTCATGAATCTTGCTATCAATGCAAGAGATGCCATGCCGGAAGGAGGCAAGCTGGTTATTGCGACCGAAAATGTTTTTCTGGATGAAGACTATTGCAAAACGCATCTAGAAATAGCGCCAGGTCACTATGCGTTGCTCACCGTGTCGGATAGTGGACAAGGCATGGACAAGAAGACGCTGGAGCACATATTTGAGCCGTTCTATACCACCAAAGGGCCTGGGAAAGGGACCGGTCTTGTTTTGGCAATGGTCTATGGCATTGTGAAAGAACATCGCGGGCACATAGCATGCTACAGCGAACCTGACGTCGGTACCACGTTCAAAATTTACTTTCCTGCGCTGATTTCTGAATCCAAAGCCGAAGAAGCATTGGTGCAGCCGGTTCCGCGAGGAGGGAGCGAGACCATTCTTCTCGTGGATGACGAAGCTTTGGTCAGGGACATTGGCGGAAGGATTCTGACCCGAGCCGGTTACAGAGTGCTTACGGCAGCCAACGGAAAGGACGCTTTGCAAGTTTATAGGGCTGGCCGGCAAGACATCTCTCTCGTGATTTTGGACCTTATTATGCCGGAAATGGGAGGCAAACAGTGCCTCGAAGAGATCCTCAAGATTGATATACAGGCAAGGGTGTTGATCGCGAGCGGCTATTCCGTCAGCGGTTCCAGCAATGAAGCCTTGGCTGTCGGAGCCAAGGGCTTCGTCAATAAGCCGTATGACATGCGAGAGCTTCTAGCTACGGTGCGCGAGGTTCTAGATGAAGACTGACAGGCCCTGGCGCCAACTCTCGCGGCCAAGAAGTAACGACGAATCATGAAAGCCGCTGCGAGGCCTTCGGTAACAACATTGTCCTGTTCGGTTGCATCAAGCACATCGATGACGAAGACCGCTCCATCCGGATAAGGCTTGCCTTTTGTCAGCGCCTCAAACGCCGTCTTGTTGGCATAGATATGATGAATGCCTCTGAACATTTCTAAGTCTTCGTGGCCTTTCTGGACGACCAATGACTGCACGAGGTGCCATTGTCGATAACCTTCACGGTAATTGGCGGCTCGTTTGGCTGCCTCGGCAGCCAGTGCCACGGTGATGAGAGCGCATACAGAAAATCGGGCTAAATGTGACTTATCCGTCGACGTGGGCGATGAGGCTTGGGCTAAAATGGCCCATTGGAGCCTTGGAAGGGCAATGAACGCCCAAAGAGGGGTGATCAAAGAATAGTGCCCAACTTAGCGGCATGTCTCTCAAGCAGTCCAAGTCATCAATAAACCAGGCTAATATGGTTTATCATAAAGGGCATAAAGGCTTGGCATAAGAAGTGCAAGATGAGTAGCCAAGACTAGGCTCAAATTATACATAAAAGTTAGGGCCCAGCGTGGAATTGCGGGAATGAATTAGCAGGCATACAGCATCCTCGTGGCGGCAAGCTTCACAAAGGGGGTTTAGCTTGCCCAACAATTTCTCGAAGGATACAGGCATAAAAGGTTCAGATACAATTTCACTTGAAAGATTGTCAAGTCACCGAATCTGAATCGGATTTCCGGCATCAAAGTTACCAACAACTGCTATATCGCGCGAGCACGGGGCTGCAGCTTCCTGGCTGAGGCGCCAATCTAACATCGCGAAAGGAGAACATCATGTCGAACCATTTTACTGGACTCAGTCTCGGTCCACCTCTAGGGGACCAAAGACTCGACCTCTGCGACCTCTATGCGTTCCAGTCGCCCACTGACCCGTCGAGGACTGCGATCATCCTCAATGCAAATCCGAGTGCCGACGCGCTCCATCCTGACGCCATCTACCGCCTCAACATTGACAACGACGAAGACTGCCTGGCGGACATCGCGATCAGTTACGTGTTCGCGCCACCGCAAAACGGTATGCAGACCGTGAACGTCTTCGTGGCAAAAGGCGCGGAATCCCGCTCGGTCGAAGCTGTTGGGACGAAGATCATCGCCGATGCCGAGGTCTCCTTCGGCGCCAACCCCAACATCGTCAAGTCCAGCGCCTACACGTTCTTCGCCGGTACTCGCAGCGACGCTTTCTTTTTCGACTACGACGGAATCAAGAATCTGTTCGATACCTCGGGCGGCAGAAATTTCACTGCACCCCACCTGGGCGGCAAATCTCCGTGGACCGGCGTGGATTCAAATACGGAAGCCAATGTGTTCTCGACAGTGATCGAGCTGCCGACAAGCGAGCTAGGCCCGAACCCGGAGATCCGGATCTGGGGGCGGTGCAGCGTGCGCAAGGACGGCAAGCTGCTTCATGTCGATCGCGCTGGCCACCCGAGCGTCAGCAGCTTCTTCAATACCGACGACACCAAATTGGAATTCAACGCCAGCGAGCCGGTCAACGATCGCAAGCGTTGGACGGATCAGTTTGTTCACTTGATGGGGCATACGGGCAATTACACCCGCGAAGAAGCAATCGCCGCGATCGACGCTCACCGCATTCTGCCCGACATGCTGTGCTTCGATCCTTTGAAGCCCGCGAAGTATCCAAACGGCCGCGTTTTTACTGACGACGTCATCAATCATCGCCTCGCCTTCCTCTCCAAGGGAGATATTCCCCCCACCGGCCTCAAGCCGCACACCGACATCCTCACGGTTTTCCCATACCTCGGCACACCGCACGCGATCCCCTGACCCGCCCCCAGAGTAGGGGACTAGTGGTCCGTCAACCCTTATGTGGTAGGCATTTGCAACTGCAAACACCTACCACATCACCTGTTACAACGCACTAGACGCATTTGGCCCAGCGGCCGCTCAAGCGTGCCGCAGGAGCGCATCATGCGCTCCTGCCTGTCATGGGAAGGGCCTTGGCAAGAAAGCGCCGCGAGGCCCAACGTCTACACCCAGCGATTGCCATAAAGACCCCGAAGTTGATCATGTGCCGCAAAAAGCTTCTCTGTAAATAGTGGGTGATCCCGCGTTCATCCTCGGAGTTTCGGTAGCACCTTCTAACGGCGGGTGACGGCACTGAGAATTAAGTAGGGTATCCCCAGAATTCAGAATTCAGCGCCGAGGGTACGCCGGTTCCTTCCACGATCAGCAGGGCGCTATTCAGGTCGCTTTTTGGGGCGCAGTACATCGGGGAATGGCAGTGAATCTTCTTAGACGAGCAAAAGCCCGCTTCCTGTGCTAAGATGGTTCATGAGTCTCGCGGCACCGGTATCTGGAAAGCGCAGCCAAGACCTCTTGCACTCCTCCAGCGGTTGTCCGCCAGGCTTTAGCTAGTCCTTAGAGGAGATAATGATTTTATGAAGTTGCTCTTGGTGTTTCCCAAAAGTGAAGGTGGTTATTGGGGAAAGGTCCGGCACGGGAAAGCGGGCATTGTGGCCTTGGGGTTGCCGACAGTGGCAGCGCTCACGCCGCCGGGTTGGAATGTCGCCATTCATGATGCTCGTGTGGCTCCGTTAGATTACGAACAGAAGGTTGATCTGGTAGGCATCACCGGCTATACGGCGGAGATTCCCAGTACCTATGCCATAGCTGATGAATTCAGGAAAAGAGGTATTCCCGTGGTTTTGGGGGGTGTCCATGTCAGCGCGATGCCGGAGGAGGCCCTCAAACATGCCGACGCAGTCGTGATCGGGGAGGCCGAGGAGATATGGAAACAGCTATTAATCGATTTTGAATCAGGATCAATGCAAACCACCTATCACTCAGACACGCTGTGCACGATGGCAAAGATGAAAATTCCCCGACTGGAGCTGCTCAACAAGGCCATGTATACGAATTATTACACAATTCAGGCCACAAGGGGCTGTCCTTACAATTGTGATTACTGCGCCGTCACAGGTGTATTCGGACGTAAGTTCCGAACGCGGCCCGTAGCAGAGGTGCTGGATGAAATCCGCACATTCGACTCAGGGCACTTTTTATTTGCCGATGATAACATTTGCGGGCAGCCCGATTATGCGAAGGAGCTGTTCAGCGGTTTGATCCCCCTGAAAAAGAAATGGGGCGGGCAGACCTCCATTACTTTTGCCAAGGACGATGAACTCCTTCGGCTGTATGCAAAAAGCGGCGGGCGATATGCCTTTATCGGTCTTGAGAGCCTTTCCCAGAATAATCTCAAGGGCATCAACAAACCATGGAGTAAGGCCGAAGATTACGAAGAAGCCATCAGCAAAATTCATCGTGCGGGTATCAATGTTATCGGGAGCTTTATATTCGGCCTGGATAATGACGATCCTTCCGTTTTTCAGCACACCCTTGATTTTGTCATGAAAAATCGGATTGCCGTTGCCCAGTATCATATCCTCACACCGTTCCCCGGGACACGCTTATACGACAGAATGGAGAAGGATCAACGCATTCTGGAACGAGATTGGTCAAAGTATCACACAAGTGAGGTTGTATTTCAGCCTGTCAATATGACTGTCGAAGAACTGCAGGAGGGTTATAATTGGATTTTCCGGCAGACGTACACCCTTCCCAACATTCTGAAGCGGGTGTTCCGCAGCTGGCGGGGGATTCCGTATCGGGTCGCCGTGAATCTCAGTTACCGGAAAAAGGCCTTGCAGACACCCGTCCGAGCTACAAACGATAAAGCAGTGGTAAGAAGAAGCACCTGACGCGTCAACACAATATCAGTATTATGCCCCCGGATTACGCCCGGCTTACGAAGCGTCTGGTTGGGCCTGTTGGGAGTCACTGGCGGCGAGCCAGCCGCAGGCCCGGCGTATAGTGGACTCTCTGGTTCTGCAATCCTATTTCAGCGCCTCCTTGGACAGAACAATGTCGTCAACCCAGACGGTCCCCTTGCCATTGATCACGATGTTGAGTGTGACCTTATCGGGTTTCTGGCCCTTCTGGAACATGAATGGAGTCTGGATCGTTTTCCAGTCTGACTTGCCCTTGACAGGGTCGTTCATTCCTTTGGAGAAGAACTGGCCGCCACCGACCTGAACCCACATCTCGAGGAAAGCATCGCCTTCGAGTTCAGTTTTCACCTTCGCCTTGTACACGAGCTTGGCTTCCTCGACATCCAGTCCAGCGACTTCGCTCAAGCATACTATAGTCGGCCAGGCCGTCGTGATCTTGATGGATGCTTTGCCTTCAGTCTTGACCTGCTCATCGGTCTGGATTGTGAGTCCAATCACCGAAGCGTCGTCGAGATTGAGTTTCTTCAACTCCTGTGCCTGTGCCGAAGCATGAGCCAGAAGCGCGACTACAGCGACTGCCGCCACCACCAGACTTGTGTGTCTCATTCCTTATCTCCTTTCTCTTGCAGAACTTCAGCTTAAACAGATTTCGCGGAAATGCGAACGGCCGAGATCAGCGGAGCGGCCTGCCTCATCCGCTGCATTGAGTGGTTAGGATGTCTTAGCGTTTGCTTTCTCAGCCAATTCTCTTTGGTAGGCTTTCCAGCCCGGACACCACCCGGTGTGCCATCGCCAAATCCGGGCAATTAGTGAATTTGGCTTTCGCTCCGCATAGTTCCTAAACCTACATCTTGCACATCTGGATTTCACTGTCGTGTTCTCCTCTATGATGCTCAGTTCGCAATCTATAAGGCCTCCGCATCCTAACGCCGCCGTTCAGCCGGAGCGCGTTCCTCGCGCGATCGGCTGCAATGGCTTGTTCGACGATTCTATTTGACTCACCAACGCCACTGAGGCCTCTCGCCCTTGATCCAACACACCAACAAGAGTGCAGCCGTCAGAATTGCGGTGCAGGAGAGAAATGCGACGACCCGGTCGTGCCGCAGGAAGAATGCTGCACACAACGCGATTAAAAGGAAATACAACATCAGAACAAGCCATCCCTGCCAACGCTTGGGTGGACCCCACCCCCATCCATACCGTTTGGCGGGAAACCAGAATGCTTCATCGATCTCTCGTCATATCTGCCTTCTTGTCGAAGTGCTGTTTAGATGGTTTCCACATAAACCCGCTTTCGCGTTTTGCTTCCAGATAATACGCTGCTTCCGTCTTCGGGTAAACTTTTTTTATCAATAGGTTGTGATTTCTGGGTGCATAATACCGGTCTCTTGCGACGGCGGCTTCCAATGGATTTCCCGGAGTTCAAAGTTCAGATCCCGCCGAATGCAAACAGGTCCCATCGACTGAACCCCACGCTGCGTGCCATGTAGAGATAGCTGTGGATCAACCTGCTCGAGCTACAAACGATAAAGGAGTGGTAAGAAAAAGCACTTCCCCTCAGCACAATATTGGTATTGTGTCCCCCGATCACTCAATCCTAACTCAGAATCTGGACCAGTTTTGGGGGGCCAGGCCGGTTTTAGAAGGCCGGTTTCGGATGTAAGCCATCAATCAGACACCTGCGGCCTCCCTTGTTCTTCATCAAGGACTGCGCGGACGACCTCCAGAACCTGCCTTATATCGTATGGTTTGTTGACAAATCCCTTTGCCCCCGAGGTAAGCGCTTCCTTGGTCGGTCCATTGGGCGAGTACCCGCTGGCAATTACCACTTTAACTCTCGGATTGATCTTGAGAAGTTCCTCCAGGCACTGCTTGCCACCCATCTCCGGCATCATCAGATCCAGAAGCACAAGGGCTATTTTGGCTTGGTTGGAACGATAAACTTCGAGAGCCTCTCTTCCGTTGGTTGCCGTCAATACTCTGTATCCTGCCATTCTGAGCATCTGTTCCCCGAGCTTGCGAATGGATTTCTCGTCATCCACAAGCAGAATGGTTTCAGTTCCAAAAGCAGGCATCTGCTGGGTAACAGGAACATCCTGTTCAATCTCTTGGACAATGGCCGGGAGATAAATCCTGAACGTGGTTCCACTGCCGGGTTCGCTGTAACAGCTGATGTGACCTTTATGACTCTTAACTATACCGAACACCATTGCAAGTCCGAGCCCGGTTCCCTCGCCGGGTCCCTTGGTCATGTAGAACGGCTCGAAGATGTGCTCCACCACTTCCTTGTCCATCCCGTGGCCCGTGTCGGAGACCGTAAGCAGGACATATTTCCCGGGTTCCGCATCAAGATGGGTTCGTGAATAGTCCTCATCCAAAGTTACGTTTGCCGTCTCAATGGTCAGTCGCCCTCCGTCGGGCATTGCATGTTGAGCATTTACCGCAAGGTTTAGAAGTATCTGTTCCATCTGGCCCGGATCTGCATTGACGGTCATGAGGTTATCGGCCAAGAGGATTTCAATTCGAATCATCTTGGGAACCGTCCGCTCAAGCATCTTTTGGACGCGTCTTATTTCATTGTTCAGGTTTACTGGGTGGGCGTTGGGCTCCAACCTTCTGCTGAAGGCAAGAATCCTGTTTGCCAATTCACTGCCATGCCTACCGGCCTGTCGTATGGCATGAAGTCTCTCGTAATCAGGGTCTGAAGGCTTCTTGTCGAAGAGCAGTATATCGGAGTAGCCAAGGACTACCTGAAGAAGATTGTTAAAATCGTGGGCAATACCGCCTGCAAGAGTTCCGATGGCTTCCATCTTCTGGGCCTGAAGAAGTTGCGCCTGCAACTTCTCCTTTTCCTGTTCGGCCTGCTTGCGTTCAGTGATGTCCACCAGCACGCAAATGTTGCCGGTGATGCGGCCCTCGGTGTCATGCAGGGGCGAGGCATAGATGCTGTAATCGATAGGTGTCCCGTCGCGCTTCTGTCGTCTGACTTCCACGCCATCGAGGGTCTTACCACTGCGTATCCGTTCTCGAAAGCCCCTGAACTCCTCCTGACTTTCCACAGGCACGCTCGGGAGCGGGCGGCCCATGGCCTCGTCCGCGCTCCAGCCAAGCATCTTCTCAGCCGCAGGATTCCACACCGTTCGCACATTTCCGTCCAGATCCAGACCGATGATCGCCGTCGGTGCGGCCTCAATGATGGCCCGGAGCAGGTCGTTAGACCTCTGCAATTCTCTCTCGGTCAGTTTGCGCTCGGTAATATCCCGGGCCAGGGCAACGTTGTAGTCGGCCCCATGATAGTGGAATATGTTGGCGGTGATCTCCACCGGAAAAACATGTCCATCCCTTGCTTTGTGGAAAGCCTCGAAGGTCAGCGAGCCACTCGCTTTCAGCTCATGCCAGTGTCCTGTCCAGCGCTCCTCAGTCCAGCCGGGACCGATATCAAGCACGCTCATGCCTCCGAGGAGTTCCTCGCGATTGTAGCTCAGCGCCCGGCATGCCTCATCGTTGACATAGAGGAAACGTGAGTTCTCGTCGATGAGATAGGCCGCGTCCCGCACATGGTCCAGGGCAAAGTTCAACAACAGAAGTCGTTCTCCGGCCAGTTTGCGCTCGGTGATGTCGCGAGTGACATGAACCGAACCTATGACCTGACCATTTTGACCGACCAGCGGAGAAACTCGAACGTCATATATCCCTCCGAGACGAGGTTCCACCACTTCCGCTGAATGTTCTTCACCGTCGGTAAGAAGCTGAGAGTGGGGACAAAAAACGGGGGGTTCTTTTTCTCCATGCACAAGTTCAAAGCAGAGTCTTCCTATCAACGCCTGCTCCGTCATCCCAAGAGCATCAGCCATAGCCTTGTTTGCCCGGAGAATCTTGTGTTGATCGTCCAGAACCATAACGAGGTCTGAAATGGCATTGAACGTTCGTTCCCATTCCTGGTTGGCTCGATCTGCCGCCTCCTCGGCCTTCTTGCGCTCGGTGATATTTCTGCACAGGGTCACTATCTTCCGACCCTCTGGACTGTCTTCTGTGGTAGCGTTTATAAGAATTCTCGCCCTCGATCCATCAGCCCTCAAATAGGTGGTCTCGAAATCGGAAATGTGCCCTTGTTTTAAGCATAGCTGAACGGCAGCATCGTTTTCTGCGATACATTCAGGGGCAGTCCAATCGGGAACGGAACGGCCGATTAGCTCTTCGGTTCTTGAGGCTCCAGCCATACGCGCAGTATGGATCGTTCGCTTGAACGACTCGTCCTGAGGCGTCTAACTCGACGAATCCAGTGTCCGTGCTCTCGACAAGCCTACTGTAGCGGTTTTCGCTTTCCCTCCGAGCTTCATCCACCATCGCTGCCTGGACCACCTGAGAAGAGGTATTCGCCAGACCTTCAAGCATCGCCGCTTCATCGGAGGAAAAGGCACACTTAGAGAACAGGGCCATCACGCCGATGGGCTTCGCATCCGCTGACAAAAGGCGGTATCCCGCGAAACTGAAACCAAACCCAATTCTCTCGCCCAGCCCTGATCGTGAATACTCAGATCGTTAGCGACATCATTCGTGAGGAATTTGGGTTCAGCGCCCGAGGCTATGCGGCCAATCTTGTAACAATCGAAAGGGACTCGTCGGTGCAACTTACCGTCAATGTGGGTGTAGCGGCCTGAACTTGCCATGAGGTGAAGGCAGCGATTCCGCTGGCGGCAGACATGAGACCCTTCTGTTACCTTAGCGTGAACGCAATCCGAATCACAGCGATCTCCCGGCTTCGTTATCCAGATGCGAGCAAAGTCTGCGCCGAAGATTTCCACCAACCCATCCGTTATGCGCTTGAGCTTTTCGTCCAAGCTCCCATGAGTCAGCAGATCTTCTTTCAAGGCATTGACTCGCTGGACCAATTCCACCCAGCGCCTGGTCCGTGCTTCCTGGACCTCAAATTCTGCAATCCTTCGGCGCAGGACCTCCAATTCCGCCAGCAATTCCTTGCGAATTACATCTTCGTCCTGCATGGCACTTCCCCCGTGAGACACTGCGTCGTCACAAATTTGCAGAATAGAAAAATAAACCACTTCCATTATTCAGATTATCTCTGCAAGGTCTCTAAGTCAAAAGGTTCTGTGGCCGAAAGAGGTTGAAACGTTTGCAACAGGACCCGCGCTGGGACGATTAGACTCCAAATCTACTTCCCCGACGTGTCGGAGGACTACTTCGGACAGGCAGTTTCGGATGGCCCCTGAGCCGTGCTATCAGGCTATTTGTGGCTCTGAAAGCCATTATAAGCGCGGACAAGAGTTGAGTTGAAAGTGCGTACTATAGATACAGTAGAGGGCGAAAAGGCCCAGGGCCTGGGTCGCCAAATTTCTTGGGGATTTTGGAGGACATAATACGGTTTTTTTGCGGCAGCGGCTTCCAGTGGATTTCCCGGCGTACAATGTTCCGGTCCCGCCAAAGAAAAATAAGTCTCATCAACTGAACACTACGCTGCGTGCCAGGGTGGAGATAGCCGGGGACCAACCAGTTTGCTCTGCAAACGATAAAGCAGTGGTAAAAAAAAGCACCTGACATGTCAACACGATATTGGTATCATGTCCCCCGATCACGCACACCTTCCAATAAGTATGATCGGGTCAAAAGGAAGGCTCGAAATGGAGTTACTTGAGGAGCGAATACAGACAGCAGTGCAGGAATATGTTGCCGTCGTGCCCTATGATCCTCGATGGCCCTCCATGTTCCGCCAGGAGAAAGAACACCTCCTATCCTGCCTCCCTGGTGAGCTGATAGGAAGGATCGAGCATTTCGGAAGCACCGCTGTGCCGGGCCTGGCGGCCAAGCCCATTATCGACATGCTGGTGGAAGTCACCGACCTGCAGGAGACCAAAAGAAGGATAGTCCCAATCCTTGAGTCCCAGGGGTATGAGTATTTCTGGAGACCCACTTGGGCAGGCAATATTCCTCCATTCTACGCATGGTTCATCAAGCGGGATTCAAGGGGTAACCGCACTCACCATATTCACATGATTGAAAGCCATTTCGAGCACTGGGATAGGCTGCTTTTCAGAGACTACCTCATCGAGCATCCCGACGTGGCCGAGGAGTACAGCCAGCTAAAAAATCGGCTTGCAGCAACGTACCCCCATGATCGCTTGGCCTACACTGAGGGGAAGACGGAGTTTGTCGTCAGAGTGATGGAAGAAGCAAAACGATACTATGGAAAGACGTAGGCCTCGGCTGAAGGCGACAGTGAAGCCTACTGATGGGCGGGTTGGTCGCCGCATAATTCAGGTTAATATGTGGCACACAATTCGCGCTTACTTTAGGAGGAATGATCGTGATCCAAAATGCTCCAATAGATGCGGCGCAAGATGAAGTTATTTTTTCCGCTAAGTATTCTATCGGAAGAGTAAGTTTGAGTCTTATTATATGTTGCTTATTTGTTTATCTGTGGTCGTGGCAATAGTTATGACATCGCTTATGAGATTTATGACGGCATCGTCGTTGGAAGGGCAGGGTCTCTTACATTTTTTGCTCTTGGGATCCATAATTCCGACTCGTTATATCGCTAAATTTCTTTTTAGATCCAGTGAGTTGCTCTATAATACCAAATCATCTCTGAAGGAGACGAACAAATATGACATTAATTCTTACAGAGTTGACTAGTTTCGGAATCGCAATGGCTGCCGATTCCGCGGTAAAGGTAATTAATACCCGCACTGGCTTGGCTCAAATTGTTCCTGGCGTGGCCCGCAAACTGCAACAAGTGCCGTACCTCAATGCTGGAATTTCTTGCTGGGGAGAAGGGGAAATTGAAAATACCCCGACCGATCAATGGCTATCCGCATTCATTGCGTCCAATCAGGGGATTGATAATTTGCATGACTTCGCAGGCGAGTTGGCTAGTCAGTTGAACGACAGGATTCCCTCGCCCCCAAGGGGCAACAGGTGCTTAGGCTTTCATTTGGCAGGTTTTGACGACTTTAATGGAACGCCGACTCCCTCTTTTTACCACATACATGATGGTTTCTGCCGGACTCTGGAATCTCGCGGTATCTACGTTGATGCTACTCGTTTCAATGCCAATCACAACGTACCGCCGGACATTTTTGTGCAGAATCCGGCATATTTAATTCGCAACGGGGACATTCGCTTTCATGCAGAGATTTTTGCTTCTTTAGAAAGTGTATTTACCCACTTGCGCCCGATAGGAGTCTTAATCCCCCATTCTCAAGACCTCGAAGATCGTGCCAGCTATCTAATCTTCCAGATCAAAACGGTTGCAGAGATTTATCGTCTGAGCAACCTGCTTCCTGGGATTGGCGGTCAAATTCACTACCTGACCATAAACCCGCAGGGGTATCACAGCAAAGGAATTCGGTATTTCTGACCGCTTTCGATATTCCGACATTTATACCCGAGCCGATGCGGGCAGCAGACTCCAAGGTCCGGGAGATTTGCCTTAATAACGAGCGAACCAATCAAACACAGATTTCTTCTTTGGTGGTGGTACGGATGGAAGGATAGGATACAGTTCAAAAGAGCGTAATTCCGGGGACACCATACTTATCTTGGTGAGCCGGGGCTGTCGATTTCGGGGGACCAAATAGCAGTTCTTTGCGGCAGCGGCTTCCAGTCGGATTTCCCGGTGTTCAATGTTCATGTCCCGCGAACGAAAATAAGTCCCATCGACTGAACACCACGCTGCGTGCCATGGTGGAGATAGCTGGGGACCAACCTGCTCGAGCTACAAACGATAAAGCAGTGGTAAGAAAAGGCACCTGACGTGTCAACACAATATTGGTGTTATGTCCCCGATTCAACGTTGATTACGATGAGGTCGCTGATGAGCTTCGGTTGCCGGACTGGCATGCTTTTTCAGCTTGACGGTAAGCCATTTTCCTTCCGCAACGGTCCCTTTCTTAAAATTTGTCCGGCGGATAATCTCCTCAACCTCCCTTACAGTGTAGGGTGGCGTGAGCTTGGAAGTGAAAGAGCCCCACCAGTTAGCAAGCCTGTCCACCGCATTGAGGCCTCTCCCCAGGAGCTGCTGAGCCTCCGGGGTGATGATCTGTGCCGGATCCAATAACCAGGCTTCACACCCAGCTTTCAGGACCCTGAAGCATTCGTTGATTACTAGCACCGGATTTTTCCACGCATGGAGGGAACCCGTGCTGATCACCAGGTCGTATGAATCATCTGCAAAGTCGAGCCTGTTGCCATCGCATTTCACGAATCGGACTCGATCCGACAGGCCCTCCCTCTTCGCATTTTTTTGAGCTATCCGCACCAGTGCTTTTGACGAGTCGATTCCAACTACTGTGATCCGGGGTGCCCTCTTGGCGATCTCAATGGGGAGATATCCCGGACCGGTACCAATATCCAAGACCAATCCTTGACTTGGTGGGCCGTGACAAGCTCGGCCACTCCCTTGTAGTAGGTCTCGATTGCGCTGCGGGCAATTTGGTCGTATAGGCGGGCAGCAAACCAGGGTATTCTTTCAGGGATGAGGGATCGCAAAAACCTCGATCTCAACGTGTCTCTTCGCCACATCGCCATGCACGCCTCTCCCGAAAAATTTCGGGGGACATAATACCGTTTTTTTGCGGCAGCGGCTTCCAGTGGATTTCCCGGTGTTCAATGTTCATGTCCCGCGGAATGAAAATAGGTCCCATCGACTGAACACCACGCTGCGTGCCATGGTGGAGATAGCCGGGGACCAACCTGCTCGAGCTACAAACGATAAAGCAGTGGTAAGAAAAAGCACCTGACATGTCAACACAATATTGGTGTTATGTCCCCCGATTACGCTGCAAGGCTCCATACGCGACGTCTGTCTCTGTACGTCCGCGTGACTCAGTACCTTAGACAGATCTGCTTTCCCCACAGAATCGGTGACCTCCAAGAAATCCTTGCCCACCTGGGAACTCTGGCTTAAGTCGGATGTCAAACTTATAGTGAAGATTGAAAGGAGCTCACTAAATGGTAAATCTCACATCACTTATCAATTCTGCTCGAGTTATTTTGGACAGAGGTTCGACGCCAGGTCTTCCTGAGTTGGCAATCCTTGGCTTTTATTACCCTCGCGAACTTGTTGGGTCCTCTTCACTACTATACCCAGAACTTCAAACTCCTCACCTCCGAGAGAAATGAACGTAGCTTGCTAACCGGTGAGGGTATTCTCATCGCAGCTCGTGAAATGACTTCGCCTCAAGTGCAAGCGATATAGAGCTGATCAGATTGTCACAACGCATGATCGTATCGCTTAGGTTTAGAGAGTCACCGGGGTACCCCTGCTCCTTCCACGATCAGCATGGCGCTTTTTAGGGCGCAGTGACCATCGGGGAAAGGTAATGAATTGTCTTAGACGAGCAATAGCCGGCATGCAATGCCTCCAACAGAATCAAAGGTATTTTTGTGGGCTGCGCGGCCACGAATCTAATGGATTCGGGGGAACCGGAGCGCCCTAACAACAGGGAAAAGGACATTCAATGAGCGATTCAGACCCCATAGTCATGATTTCAAGCTATCCGCCTCGTTTGTGTGGAATCGCGACTTTCGTTGAGGAAGCAAGAGAATTCGTCCAGAAGGCCAACCCGGAAAGGGAAGTATTGGTAATAAGTCATACTGACGGCCAAGGGGAAGGCGTATTTCCCATTATTGACATGTCCCAGAGGGATTGGTGGAAAACCGTTGCGAGAAAAGTGTATCAACTGCGCCCGTACGCAGTCCATCTGCAACACGAATATGGTCTGTACGAGCACTATGACTCAAGGGGACATGGAGACGGAAACGAAGGGTTCCTGGATCTGCTCGACGCAATCAATGAATTTCCTACTATTGTTGAGCCCCATACCGTGCATGGTAGGCTGACGGATTTTGAGGCGGATTTCGTCTACAAGATGTGCGAACGAGCAAGGGTAGTACTACTCAAGTGCCATTATCAGAAATGGCGCTTGGACTGGATTTTCGTCGGGGAAGGCTGGCGAACGCCGAGGAACGTCATGGTTGTGCCTGAAGGCGCCAGGCCTGATAGGCGCTGGGGAATGGAGGATGTGCCAGCGCTCAAGGAAGAGCTGGGCTTGGACAAGGTCCCATTCCTCGGCGAACACCTTGTGGGCATGGTCGGATGGATACAGTCAAACAAGCGATGGGATATCCTGACTTCCATGTGGGAAGACATTCATGCCGAAATCCTTGATAGGACCGGACAAAACTGGGACCTTTTGGCCGCGGGAACTATGAGAGATCCTAACCATCTCCCAGACTACTATCACTACCGCGAGCAATTGAAGGTGCTGGAAGGGAAAGGGCTTGCCCATTACTTTGAGTTCGTTCCACGTGGAGAAATAGTTTACAAGGTTATGGCCATTTGTGATTTCATAGTCCTGCCCTCTACCGACGAGACCCAATCCGGAACACTTGACCGGATTATTGCGCTCAACAAACCATATATAACCACAGCCCCAATGGAGGGACTGACGGCTCAAACGCTGGAAAGTGGAGGCGGGTTGCTGTTCACCAACAAGGCTATGTTGAGGGACCACGTAGTCACGATGGCTTGTGACGAACAGCTCCGACTGCGCCTGGGCGAAAACCTCAAGAAATATCTGGACGAGGTAGTTTCATGGGAATTGGTGGCCAATCAATACAACGAGGCCTACGAATTGGCTCGGCAATCCGTGGCCACTGGACGACCGGTTGAGCTGCCACTTGAATTTTGATGAATGTATCTAAGGACATCTGAAATATGACGTAAGTGCCGGGCAACCGTTATCGCGAACTATTCACAAGGCTTGAAGCAAACCCAATCCTCACCTATCGCGACTGGTCGTATCCTGTAAATTCAGTGTTCAATCCCGGCTCAACGATGGTCAATGGCCAATGAGGAGCCGAAACTCCCCTCTAAATCCTGACTTCACACTAAAAAGGGAAAACAGATTGCCCTTAAGGTTCAAGGAGTTGCTCCAACGGGTTCTCAGAGTGCTAGATGAGGAATAAACCGGTATCCCATACTCGCGCTGCGTTCCTTCGAAGCCTAATAAAACTGCCGCGTGGCACCATTGGAAAATGATCAACCCCCTTCGAAGTGGAACGATCTCGCCTCCAATCAAGCAGCTTAGATCATCCATTCTAACGGTGCTCTTGATCACAGACTCGTCGGACCCCTCCCCTCAACGATTTACGCTGACAGACGAATCTCCGCATGCGTGTTGGTGGCCCGATATTCGGCCCGCAGAAGGCGACCTACTCAGACGTATTCTCCCTTTTCGTCCTTGACCTCTATCCGGCATCCGAGCTCGAGGTCTTGGTCTCTGAGGAAGATTCTTTCTTGGGCGGGGTCTGTCTAGAAGAACTACTGTCTTTTCTTCCGTAATCCGTAACGTACCACCCGGTTCCCTTGAGCACGAACGTAGACTGCGAGATCAATCTCCGCGATTTTCCTCCGCATGTCGGGCATTTGTCAGCTACCGGGTCTGAGAATTTCTGCCATTTCTCAAATCCGCTACCACACCTCTCGCACTGGTATTCATAAATCGGCATTTTGACCTTCCGTTGAGATTGGGTTGTAAATGGAACCCTCCGGAATCAATCCGCTGAACATTTCGTACAAATCGATGAGATGATCGGTTGCACTCTGGAAGTGACACACACGGAAGGTTTCCAGGGAATGAATCAATACGCGAACACAATGATGAGCGGAGCCAAAATATAATGCGTCACGCGCCACTGCTCGAATTTGAGCCCCAATTTAGGCCGGAAAGTACTCGCGAGCTAACCATGTCGAATTTACGGCGAAAGCCCTTCTTGCTTCATCTCATTGAAAGCCTCGATAGCCTCCTGAAGAGTTTCATCAAAAACACCACGATGTGTCGCAGTAACAAATCGGTACGTTTTCGTGGCTCCACCTCTCTATTCAGTTTGACAACTGCGGCTGCCAGATGTTTCCCGCACTGTGAGCTACTGCATGGAACCCGAGCTACCAAGTGCTCTCTCTAAGTGTCCCTCAGGCTTAGCCAGATCAATTTTGACCGCCTCTAACAATGTGCCGATGAGGAAAGTGCGGGGGGTTCACGAACGTCTGCCCGGCCTGGATTACTCGCATCATCATATCAGCTCAGAATCAGAAAAATATATTTAAGGGTAAGTGGATCTCTATTACGATTTCTGGGGACATAATACCATTTTTTTGCGGCAGCGGCTTCCGGTGGATTTCCCGGTGTTCAATGTTCATGTCCCGCCGAATGAAAATAGGTCCCATCGACTGAAAACCACGCTGCGTGCCGGGTAGAGATAGCTGGGGACCAACCTGCTGGAGCTACAAACGATAAAGCAGTGGTAAGAAAAAGCACCTGACACGTCAACACAATATTGGTGTTATGTCCCCCGATTAAGCCTGGACGACCGACCGAACCATCTTCCTAAGTAAGACTGCCGGAGTGCGGCAACATTCCTGGGGCTTGGTATACAGGCGGGAAGTTGGATAGGATGTATTGTTTCAGCCACTTGGAATGGAAAGACGTCTTGGCAACTACTTTGAGTTTGAGGCTTTGTCGATGCTTGACCCGGTTTTGCCACCGCGGTATTACCGGTCTCCCCAATCAAGTTGCAGGGAGTCCGTTCATGCTCAAGATGATTCTCGCCGGCGTCCTCGTTATCGTGGTGGTAGGGCTGGCTGGGGTTTGGTTCTATGCCGGCCGCTCGGTCAAGAAAGCTCACGCTCCGATCCCGGTTGGTGCGAACAAGTCCCTGGAGGAGCATAGCAAGATATTCCGGAAAGGCGTGGAAAAGGTTGGCGACAACCTCTACGTGGCCATCGGTTACGGCATCTCAAATTGCATCATGATCGAAGGCCAGACGGGGTGATCATCGTTGACACCATGACCACTATGGAAGAAGCAGCCGAAGTCCTGGCCGAATTCAGGAAGATTACCTCCAAACCGGTCAAGGCGATCATTTATACCCATTCTCATCCCGACCATGTCTTCGGCGCGGAGGTCTTCACGGCTGGAGGAAAGCCCGAGGTCTACGCTCACGAGACCACTCAGGATCAAGTCAAACGGCTCTTCACTGAGATCGGACCTATCATCGGTTCACGGTCATCGCGGATTACGGCAACTTTCTCGCCCCTGGTCAGGTGCTCAACGTGGGTGTTGGACCCTTTGTCGGAATGAAGCCCGACAGCAAGCTCGGCTTTGTCCGACCCACTAAGATCTTTGCCGATACGCTGGAAGCGGAAGAAGCCGGGGTCAAGTTCAAGCTGATCTATGCCCCAGGCGAAACTGACGATCACATCATGGTCTGGCTGCCCGAGCAGAAGACGCTGATCGCCGGAGACAATTACTACTGGGCTTTTCCCAATCTCTATACTATCCGAGGTACAAGCTTCCGCAACCTTAAGCACTGGTACCAAAGCGTGGACAAGATGCGGGACCTGAATCCGCAATATCTGGTACCATGCCACACCCGCCCGATCATCGGTGCCCAGAAGATCCAGGAAATCCTCACCAATTACCGGGACGCGATTCAATACGTCCACGATCAATCCATCCGGTGTATCAACGCGGGCCTGACTCCGGATGAAATGGCCGAATACATTAAGCTGCCGCCTCACCTGGCAGAGGAGCCGTACCTCCAGCCTTTTTACGGCAAAGTCTCCTGGTCGGTACGTTCCATGTTTACGGGAACCCTGGGCTGGTTTGACGGCGATTCGGCCGACCTCGAGCCTCTGACCCGCAAGGAGCAAGCCAAGCTCATGGCCAGGTTGGCGGGAGGAGAAAAGGAACTGCTCCGGCATGCTCGGGAGCTTTTGGAAGAGAAACAGTATCAAGCGGCCTTGCAGCTCACCGACAACCTAATTCAACTCAACCCCGAAAACCAGGAAGCCAAAGACGTTCGGATCAGGGCCCTGACAGCCCTCGCTGAAAAAGAACAAAACCCGAATGCCCGAAACTATTACCTCAGCGAGGCTCTGGAAATCCGAGACGGCTTCGTGTCTCGCACCACGGCCAAACCTTCGCCCGAGGCGGTCCATCGCATTCCTGTGCAGAGCTTCATGGAGTCGTTGGCCGTCAACCTGGATCCCAAGGCCGCTGCCGAGGTGAATCAAATAGTTGGGATGGTCTTTCCCGACGCCAGAGAAGCTTTCACCATTCACGTGCGACACGGCGTGGCGGAAATACGGCCACGTTCCATCCAAGACCTGGAGCGCATGAACCTGGACCTCAAGGTGACCGCGGACTCCGGGGCTTGGAAGGAGATGTTGGCCAAAATCCGCAACCCGCTGAGGGCCCTGGCAGGCTTCGAATACAACCCAGGGAGCGCAATTGCCTTTGGGAAATTTTTAAGGCTGTTCGCCCCGCCGACGATGAAGCGGCCCTACGAGCCGGTATCAGGGTCTTGAGGGGCAGGTCACCGCTCCGTCAGCGTGTGTCAAACCCATCTTCGACAGTTTGAAAGATTAAGTTAAGAGATATAAGTAGGATACATTAGCCGCGAGGGTTCCTTGGCACTACATTGATTGCCTCTTCGTTCTTTGAGGCGATCAGAAGTTGAGATTTCGGGGGACATAATACCGTTTTTTTGCGGCAGCGGCTTCCAGTGGATTTCCCGGTGTTCAGTGTTCAGGTCCCGCGAATGAAAATAGGTCCTATCGACCGAACACCACGCTGCGTGCCATGGTCGAGATAGCTGGGGACCAATCTGCTCGAGCTACAAACGATAAGGCAGTGGTAAGAAAAAGCACCTGACAGGTCAACACATTATTGGCATTATGTCCCCCGATTACGTACACCAGTGAGAATTAAGTATAGTCTCCCGAGAGTTCCCGACGGTATAATGATACCCAAAGGCAGTTCCGCCGAATCAAATGAATTGGGGGGTGACTTATGGCTGATCCAGCACAGCTTGGTAAGACGTTCCAAATCATTATGAGGGGGCTGATAGACACTGGTCACGCACCCCATTACACGGACATCGCGAAGGACTTGGGAGTATCACCGGACGAAGGCCGACAAAGACTCCATGAACTGATCGACCTAAAGATTCCTGGTTGTTGGCTCTACCCCAATACGAGTCTGATAGCTTCCTTTGCGCCCTTCAGTAATGTTCCGACTCAGTATAGGATCACCATTGATGGCAAGCAAAAATGGTTTGGTCAATGAGGATTTGAATCGCTGGCAGTTTGCTGGCTGTTTCCGGGCAAGACCATCCGAATTGATAGTGTGTGTTTAGATTGCGGCGATCCAGTGTCTGTGGAAGTGTCTGATGGGGATTTCGTGAAAATCGAACCGGAGGAAATAGTGGGTTATGTTTCAGTCCCGTTGCGGAAATGGATGGAAGACTGGGCGCACACCTGAAGCACAATGAATCTCTTCCGGTCGGAAGAGCATGTAAGGAATTGGTCTCAATTTGATTCCGCGACCGCTGAAGGAATTATCCCTCTCAAGGACGTGCTCCGACTTTTCTCAGGGAAATTCTTTCGCAGGCGTCTTGACGACGATTGGTTAGCCCGCAGCAGCGAGTACTTCCATGAGGTACCGGCCACCCTTGAGGAAATCGGAAAGACTGGGCCATTCTGGCAGTTGCCCCAGTAGAGATCAGAGCGAACCCGCAACCGCCTAGGGTTGCTTGAGTCCATAAATAGCTTTGAGATTTCGAGGGACATAATACCGTTTTTTTGCGGCAGCGGCTTCCGGTGGATTTCCCGGTGTTCAATGTTGAGGTCCCGCGGAATGAAATAAGTCCCATCAACTGAGCACCACGCTGCGTGCCCTGGTGGAGATAGCTGGGGACCAACTTGATCGAGCTACAAACTATAAAACAGTGGTGAGAAGAAGCGCCTGAAGCGTCAACAAAAGATTGTGTATTATCTGCCCCGATTACGCTGCGCATTACGCAGCGGCTAGTTAGATTGCATTTGACTAGTTAATCCAAATTGCCAAGTCTGTGAACTCACCTACGTTTTTCTTAACGTTGGCATGGCCAATTGCAATGCCCACACTCGTGAGAGTGAACTGACTCATACTTGATGCTGACCATACCTCAAATATCCGGCGCATGTCTGCGCGGCATCGATGATTTGCTTATTGAATTCGTCGAGCGTTCATGAGCGTTTCGTTATGAAGGCCTACTATTTTACTTATGTCATCGTCAGACAATTCCAGGCGCTTACATTCTGAACGAATCACTTCCTCATTGATTCCGTTGACTTGGCGGCGTGTGTTGTCGTTCAGACATGGTAGGAATATGGGATGCGACAAGGGCACGGCCAACTGCTTCCCTTGGAATTGGGTTTCGGTCAAAACCGTTTGAAAAGAGGCCACCGTATGTCTGTTTAAATACATCCACAAGATCCACCTTAACAAGGCCCACTGTTCCGCACCCCGAGTATTGGAGATGTTGATAACAAGCGTCTTTGTCACTGATTAGTTCAGCGAATGGTGCAACATGTCGATCAAGATATTCCCACAACGTCTCATGGTTCCGTATCCCATGGTTGATGGTGTACCTGAAGAGAAAGATTAGGCTAACCGCTGCGAGTTGATCCGGTGTGAGCTTTGGTGCGACTGAAAGCGATTCGTTCAGGACAATTTGCAGGATGCTTCGTGATTCGTGCTTTGTTCGATCGACGAGCAGATCTACCAGGAGGTCGCCAAGTTCTTTATCGCCGCAGCGTGCGTATTCTGTCTGGACTGTCAAGAGAGAGTATTGAAAATCAGGTTCCTGCGCCTGCTTAAGACCATCCTCATGCTCTTGTTGCAGTTGCCTGAGAAATCTCTCTGTAACTTCCTCTGCTCGCTGGCGGGCAATATTCCTTGCATCACCCGCGAGCTCGAAAAAGTTCGCTCTAATAGGTCCAGGGCGATTTGCCTCACTTCCGTAACCGAAGACCCTGATGCACTGTGATACTTCCGGCTTGGATGTTCGTTGAGTTATCCCCGGCTTTTTGCGTCTGATCGCTCATCCTTCACGCCGCTTCCAAAGTTGATGTTTCCGCCCGCTTGGACATTGATCGAATTGTCTCCCGATCTTTGAACCTGGGAACGATGGAGGTTCCTCCGTGAAAGAACCACCAAACAAGCCAATGGGGATCGCGACCAGTAAGCCGCTGAAGAGCCACTCCTTGTTCACGACTATCCAGTCCACTGACATCCTCACCTATGCAATCCAACTTCCGTTTAGACGGTTTACAGGTAAACCCGCCCTAGGGTTTTGCTTCCAGATAATACGCTGCTTCCGTCTTCGAGTAAACCCGTTTTTATCAATGAGTTGAGGCGCATTTCGTTTCCAGTCTGGTGTCTTATAGAGTTTCGGGGAATTCTGGGGACTGAATTCTGTGAATTCTGGGGACACCTTACCTAATTCGCGGTCGTAAGCCGAAATAGGCGTAGTGTCCCCGGAATCACAGCTCAAACACAACAAGATCGGGGTGATAAGAAACCAGCCAGTCTCTCACTTCCCTGCGGATCTGCTCAGCGAGGGCTATCATTTCATTTGCCTCTTTATCCGACACCGTTCCAGCCCGCTCATAGCCTCCAATATTTCTCTTTTTCCGGAACAAATCGAACTGTCTCACCAGGCTGGCATCTGCCCCGATGGTTAGAGCGAGGCTCTGAATGACCCTATAATGATGAGCTTCTCTGGAAGCCGGTATCCACAGGCGGCCAATGCCGCCGTTGACGCCTGGAGAGCGGCGTTATAGGCTATATTGAGTCTCCACTCAGGACTGAGGCCTTGTACCCGGCAATCAGCGAGATCTCGATCTGCTATCGCCAGCAGCTCGCCAATCTCCGCGGGCTGGTCGTGTGTTCAACGAGCCAGCCGTTTCTCAACCAGTCTCCCAAAGACATCCTCGTCTCCAATGAGGAAGATTTTCGGCTCGTCAATGAGCGAAGTGACGAAATGCTGTCCCTGCGAAATCTTTGTGACAAACTCGTCCACCGGATAGACGGAAGGGTTGACCTCTCGTCCCTATGGACTCCTGAGCCGATCCCAGAAGATCAACGACCTCTGAAAACGCCAAATCCCCTATAACAGAACATCCACGTCACTGTCGGCAGTCGCAGTTCCTTTGGCGAGCGAACCATAGATGAATGCCGTTGTTATTCGTCTGCGCAAAAGGTATCAGTGCTTCCCGTAGCACATCGGCCACTCCGGCGGTCTTGATCATCATGGATTTGAGTTCAGAAAAAATCGCTGATTTGGCGTTGGCTTGATAGTAAACTTGGTTCCCTTGTTTCCGCCGGACAATCAATCCGGCATTGACAAGATTTTCCAGTTTCGCTGGACTGCTCCCCGTCCCATGCCGACGGATCGTTCTATTTCCCGGAAGTAGAAAGATTTCTCGTAATGGCAGAAGAGGAGCGCAAGCACCGAAGATCGGACTTTTCCGAACAATGCTGAACTGAGGTTGTCTGACGCTGTCCCCATAATGGGGCTGATTATACCCCAAATGGGGACATCTCTGCAAGGTCGCTTTCTAGCGACATTCCCGGTGAAATCTGTAATCTGGGGACACCATACTTATTTTGGCCAACGGAGGCTTTGGCTTGTGGACGTAGGGGACCTGACCGGGCATTCTTTCCCGGTTGCTGGGGAAGGATCTGAACAGGAAAAACTGTCGCAGCCGCCTAGCCGACGCGACAGTTCCATCAGTCTTGTTCAGTGGAGACGACTTGAGGTGGTTTTGCAAAATTGATTGACAAATCAATCAATAGCTGATATTTCCCGCGCATGCAGCCAAACCCGCGCACCGAGAACGCCAAGAAAGACAAGGTGGCTATCATCTTTGACGCCGCGTGTGCAGTGATCCGCGAAAAAGGCTTCCACCAGGCACGCATCACAGACATATCAACGGCCGCGAACATCTCGTACGGGCTTGTCTATCACTACTTCAAAAGCAAATCAGACTTGTTCGATGCCATCATTACGGAATGGTGGGAGGGCCTCTTTGCCATGATGGACCGTGCGGCAATCCGTCCGAGCCGGTGGAACAAAAACTCGGGTCCATCGTGAAATACTTTCTCGACCAGTACGAACAACGCCCGGACCTGGTCCACATCTTCATTACCGAAATCTCCCGATCGTCAGCCAATCTGACGCCGGAGCGTCTGGAATGGTTCAAGGTGTTTATGGACCGAACGGAAAAAATCATTGCCCAGGCCCAGGGCAAGAAGGCTCTGCGGGCCGACGTAAAGGCTCGGTACCTGACTTACTTCTTTTTGGGCGCATTAGAGAGTTTCGTGTCTGCCATGGTCCTTGAAAACCAGCCCCTGAAAGGTCCCGGCCAGAAGGACCGAATCGAAAGAGGACTCATGGAAGTTTTCATGAACGGCGCTCGTTCGGATTCAAAGCAATAAGAATCGGGGAGCCCTTCTTGTAACCCCACGAAACGCGGTCTCCCCGAACCCCTCCCAAGAACTTCTAACCTTTGCCGGAATCCTCATTTCTCCCACAGGAGAAATGAGGATTCCGGCAAGGGTTAGAGTTTCTTGAAGGGGGTCTGGGGGAACCTTCTTTACAAGAAGGTTCCCCCGGTCTTACCGCTGAAGGAGATTTGATGGATTTCGCGCTCACAGACGAGCAGATCATGTTCAGGGAGCAGGTCCTCAAGTTCGCACGACGGGAAATTGTCCCTCGCGTCCAGGAGCATGATCTCAGGTCTGAATTTGACAGGCAGTCCTGGAAGAAAATGGGCGAATTCGGAATCCTGGGCCTGCACTTCCCTGAGGAGTTGGGAGGTGGGGGAGCAGACGTCCTTACGTCGGTCCTGGCCGCGGAAGCCCTTGGCGAAGCCGGCGTGGATGGAGGGCTGACGTTGAGCTACGGGGCCCACACGTACCTGTGTGCGGATACCATTTTCACCCACGGGACCGACGCTCAGCGCGGAAAATATATACCCAGGCTGGCAAGCGGGGAATGGATCGGCTGCATGGGGTTGACTGAGCCGAATGCCGGCTCGGACGTGGCTTCTCTCAGGACTCGGGCTGAGCGGAAGGGCGACTCCTGGGTCCTTAACGGCACGAAGATGTTCATCACCAATGGAGCCATAGCCGACGTGGCAGTGGTGTATGCCAAGACCGATCTTTCCGCGGGTCATGCGGGCATATCGGCCTTCATCGTGGAAAAAGGCACGCCCGGCTTCTCAGTGGGTCGTCAACTGATCAAGATGGGGGTTCGGACCTCACCGACCTCAGAATTGATATTCGAGGATTGCGTCATTCCCGCGGAAAATCTGTTGGGCTCCGAAGGCAACGGATTCCTGATGGCCATGCAGACGGTAGAGTGGGACCGGAGCGCCCTGCTCGCACCGTTTGTAGGCGCGATTTCCTTCCTCATACAGCGCTGCACGCGATATGCCCAGGAGAGAGAGCAATTCGGCAGGCCCATTGCCTCTTTTCAGGGTATCAAACACAAGTTGGCTGACATGAAGATTTTCCTGGAGGCTGCACGGTCGCTGGTTTATCGGATTGCCTGGTGCAAGGACCAGGGTCGGCCGCTGAATCATCTCGAGGCCGCGGTTGCCAAGCTCTTTGTGGCAGACTGGTCGCTCGGCCCGACAAACGACGCGATGTTGATATTCGGAGGCTATGGTTACTGCCACGAATATGACGTCGAGCGGGTTTTCCGCGACGGCCGCCTTGCGCCCATCGGCGGCGGCACATCTGACGTCCAAAAGGTGATTATCTCCCGTCTCATGTGAGGATTCGCCTCGTGAACTTCGATTGGACCGAGAAAGTTGTAGGGCGACCCGTGGCCGCCGATTGCGTCGGGCACGCCCGACCTACTCCGGTGGATTGGTGGGACAGGCATCTTGCCCGTCGACCAAGAAATGACAGGCAAGATGCCTGTCCCACCACATCTGACCGAAACACGTTACCGAATTTACGAAATGGAATAATCAGTGAATTTCGATTGGACCGAGAAAAATAAAGACTTCAAGAGCCGTGTGGCAGGCCTTTTCGATCAGGCTGGCCGGACGATGGCAGAAAGTCTTGAGCACGCGGAGCTGCCCGAACTGGAACGCCTGACAAGGGAGTATCTGGGCAAGCTGGCGGAGGTCGGATATCTGAGCGTCGGCATAGGGCCTTCAGCCGCATCGCAGACTATGGAACTTATGGCGGGCCAGGAGGAGTTGGCCCGGGTATCGAGTTCACTTTTCCTTGCGGCGGAGACATCTGCCCGGCTTTTCGGGGGATTGGTCGCGGGCTTTGGTGAGGCAGCCCACGTCCAAGAGATCCTCGAACCGCTTTCGCGCGGCGAATTGATTGGCGCCGTAGCGGTAAGCGAAGCTGAGGACACTCAAGATCCCTCCGGTTTCCGAACGACCGCATACCAAGACGGCCAGGAATTCGTGCTGACGCGGCAAGAAGAGCTTTGTCACGAACGGCCCCATAGCCGACTGCCTGGCCGTTGTGGGAAATATCAGTGAACAGCCTGCGGTTTTTCTGGTCGAGAAAGGGCTTCCCGGCCTGATCGTGGGTCCAAGGCTTCAGACCCTCGGGTACAACGGGCTGGCAGTGGCATCGATTGAGTTGGACAATGTTCGGATACCGCAATCACGAGTCCTCGGACCATTCGACGATCAGACCCCTCTTGATTTTCTGCGCAGCGTTGAAGACATGGTATTGGCTGTGGGCTCGGTAGGGCTTATGCAGAGCCTTGTCGCGGAAGCTCGGCAATATGCAGGTTCCAATAACCGCGGGGGGAAGGCGATCTTCAGCTATCAGGAAATAAGATTCAAGCTGGCAGAAATGCTGACTCTCACTCAGACGGCCCAACTTCTTACCTACCGGGCAGGGTGGATGGCAGCGGAAGCAGATCCCGAGGCGCGGACCACGCTCCATTGCGCCAAGGTTTTTGCAGCGGAAGCGTCGGAAAAGGTGGCATCCCTGGCAATGCAGATCATGGCCGGAAAAGGGTACGTAAGTGGAAACATGGTCGAGCGATGCTATCGAGAAGCGAAGTTCGCCGGGATTGCCGGCACCACATGTGAGATCGCTCGTATGTCCATAGCTGAGGATCTTTTGAGCCAGTACCAGATTCACCGCAGAGAGCGCTGAGACCGCAGAGATTGATAATGGACTATAACAAAACCACGGAAACCATAATTGGTGCGGCGATTGAAGTTCATCGCCACCTCGGGCCAGGTCTGCTGGAATCCACCTACGAGGCTTGTCTCGCGTATGAACTGACTGAACGGGGGCTCAAACTCGAACGACAAAAAGTTCTACCGGTGAAGTATCGAGAGATTCTTTTGGATTGCGGTTACCGGATTGACCTGCTGGTAGAGAACTCGGTGATTGTTGAACTCAAGGCGGTCGAGAGACTGGAGGCTATTCACGAGGCTCAGCTTCTTTCCTATTTGAAACTGTCGGGCGTTCCCATCGGTTTGCTGTTGAACTTTAATGTCATAGAGCTTCGACGCGGAATACGTCGTCTCGTAAACAATTTGAAAGAGAATTCTTCTCTGCGGTCTCTGCGCTCTCCGCGGTGAATGATTCTCTTCGGTGTAGTCTTATGGAAGTTATTGAAACTCGCATCTCCACGGCAAGCGATGAGTACAAGGCCAATTATGCCCTCATGGAACGACTCGTGGCCGAACTCAAAGCTGAGATGAAAAAGGCCCGGGAAGATCGTTCGGAGAAAGCCCTCCACAGAAATGCCGAACTGGGCAAGCTCCCGGTCCAAAAAAGGCTAGACCTGCTCCTGGACCGGAACACGCCTTGGCTGGAGATTGCTCCACTTGCGGCCAAAGGGCTTTACGACGGAAAGGTTCATGGCGCGGGCAGCCGCGGAGGAATTGGACTCGTTCAAGGCCGCGAGGTCTTAGTCCATGCCAATGATCCCATGATCAAGGGCGGGACGGTCTATCCGCTGGGAGTCAAGAAGACCTTGCGTTTCCAAACCATTGCCATGGAGAACCGGCTGCCAATGATCGTGCTGGTGGATTCCGGCGGGGCTTATTTGCCGCTCCAGTCGGAGATTTTTCCGGACGCGGATGATGGCGGCCGCATCTTTTACAACCAGGCATTGATGTCGAAGATGAATATTCCGCAGATAACCGCGGTCATGGGGTTATGTACAGCGGGCGGAGCTTACATCCCGGCCATGTCCGACCATGTGGTTCACGTTACCGGGACGGGCGCGATCTTCCTCGGAGGGCCTCCGCTCGTTAAGGCAGCCACGGGTGAAGAGGTTACGGCCGAAGATCTGGGCGGCGCAAGAGTTCATTGTCAGGAATCAGGCGTTTCGGATTACTTCGCTGAGGACGACGAGCATGCCCTGCAAATCGTCCGTGACATTACCGCGATTCTGCCTCAGCAGGAAAAGGCCCGCGTGCCTATGCGGCCTCCCAAGAACCCGCTGTATGATCCTCGGGAAATCTGGGGGATCGTTCCACAAAGTATCTCTACGCCGTACGACGTCAGAGAGATTATTGCTCGGATCGTTGACGGCTCCGAATTTCTGGAATTCAAAGCGCTTTATGGCCCTACTCTGGTTTGCGGCTGGGCTTACATTCACGGATATCAGGTGGGAATACTGGGAAACAACGGCGTGCTCTTCTCGGATAGCTCGCTCAAGGCTACCCAGTTCATCCAGCTCTGCGATCGCCAGGGTATCCCGCTCTTGTTCCTCCAGAACATCAACGGTTACATAATCGGCCGGGAATACGAGCGGGGCGGCATTACGAAAGACGGCCACAAGATGGTTCACGCGGTCTCCACCGCGACGGTACCGAAATTCACCGTCATTGTGGGGGCCTCTTTCGGCGCAGGTAATTACGGCATGTGCGGGCGAGCTTATTCGCCTCGCTTCCTTTGGATGTGGCCCAACGCACAGATAGGCGTGATGGGCGGTGAGCAGGCTGCGGATGTCCTGGTATCAGTGAAGAACGACCAATTAGCCAGGGAAGGCCAGCCGCCCCTACCTCCCGAGATAGTCGACGGGATACGCGGGCCCATTATGCAGTCGGCCCTGAATGAAGGTAACGCATACTACAGCACCGCTAATCTGTGGGACGACGGCATCTTGGACCCGGCCATGACCCGCGATGTGCTGGGTCTTGCGATTTCCGCTTCGCTCAATGCCTCGCTCGACGACCGCGACCAGGGCCACGGCACGTTCCGCATGTGAAGGACTGACAGATGTTTTCTAAAATACTCATCGCCAACCGGGGCGAAATCGCAGTCCGCATCATGCGCACAGCCGTGGAAATGGGAATTCGTACTGTGGCTGTATATTCGGAAGCCGACCGTCAGGCGCTGCACGTTCTGACTGCCGACGAAGCGGTGTTCTTAGGAGAATCCGATCCGGCCTCCAGCTATCTCAACTTAGACAAAATTATAGCCGCGGCTCGAGAAACCGGCGCGGAGGCGATTCATCCCGGGTACGGCTTCTTGGCTGAGAATCCGGCATTTGCAGAACGTGTAGCTTCGGAAGATCTTGTCTTCATTGGCCCCCCCGCGGGAGTCATGGCAAAGCTCGGCAACAAGACAACAGCCCGTCGGCTCATGATGGAACATCAAGTGCCTATCATACCGGGCATGACCACGGCTGCCACGGACAACTCTCACCTCAGTGCCGCGGCGGAGGAGTTGGGTTATCCGGTCCTTGTAAAGGCCGCAGCGGGCGGCGGCGGCAAGGGAATGCGAATTGTCGAGAGCCGTGACGCTTTGGCAGAGGCTGCGGAGACGGCCGCAAGCGAGGCACTGGCGTCGTTCGGCGACGGGTCCATCTACCTGGAAAAATATTTGGATAAGCCTCGGCATGTCGAATTTCAGATACTGGCCGATGCTCACGGCAACGTGGTGCATCTCTTCGAGCGTGAGTGCTCGATACAGCGCAGGCATCAAAAAATCATCGAAGAGACCCCTTCAGTCGCGTTGACCGATGAATTACGTGACCGCATGGGCGCTGCCGCAGTGGCTGCTGCCCGTGCCGCGGGTTATGTCAATGCGGGTACGGTGGAGTTCCTCTTGGACAGGTCCGGAGAGTTCTACTTCTTGGAGGTCAATACCCGGCTCCAGGTCGAGCACCCCATAACGGAACTGACCACCGGTCTTGATCTGGTTCGCCGTCAAATCGAGGTTGCCGCGGGGCAGCCTTTGCCTTTTACCCAGGCGGACGTCAATCGTCGGGGGCATGCGATCGAGTGCCGTATCTACGCGGAGGATCCCGCATGCAACTTTATGCCCGCGCCGGGCCAGATCCTCTTTGTCAGGGCGCCTGAAGGGCCGGGAATTCGGTATGACCACGGAGTATATGCAGGATTCCAGGTGCCTCTTCAATACGACCCGATCCTGGGTAAGCTTGTGGTATGGGCCGAGGATCGCCCTTCGGCTGTGGAGCGAATGATCCGCGCTTTGAAAGAGTGCGTAATCTTGGGCGTCAAAACTCCGATTGAATTCTTGGTGGATGTGGTATCCTCGGAGCCTTTTCGGTCAGGCCGTACCCACACGGGGTTCATCGAGGAGAACTTCGCTCAGTGGCAGCCCGACCGGGTTTTGGATGATCTAGCCGTGCTGGGCTTCGTGGCTCATGAAATAGCTGGTCCCGGATTTTCTCCTCAAGGGAACGAGCGAGCAAGGGCCGATGAATGGCTTTCTCCCTGGCAGCGACTCGGGACCTGGGATTTAGGCCACTGAGGAGTGGCAGAACCATGGAATACAAGGTCAAAATAGGCCCGGAAATCTACACGGTTGACGCGGCCCCTTTGGACGATTCAGGCTCTACCAACATGGTACTGGAAGGCGAAACACGAGCTGTCACTGTGAGCGCGGTTGCACCCAACCATCTCCACCTCCGTGTCGGATGCCGGACTGCGAACCTTTTTGTGGCCCGTACCTCGGAAGGGAGCTGGATTTGGCTCGATGGCCGGGCGAGACTGGTTCAGGATGCCGGTATAGTCGAACGCCGGAAGGCTCGCGGTTTTGCTGAGACACCGTGTGAGGTCACGCCTCCCACCCCGGCATCGGTGGTGCGGGTGCTCGTGGAAGTGGGCCGTGAAGTGGTAAAGGGACAGGGTCTGGTAGTGGTATCGGCCATGAAAATGGAGATGACCTTAGTCGCGCCATATTCAGGCACGGTTCGAGCCGTCAACACGCAGGTTGGCGCGCAGGTGAGTCCCGGAGAGATCCTTGTCGAGATTGATGCCGAGTCGGAAGGATAACTGTGCACAGGGCAAGGCACATTCACCGCAGAGTGCGCGGAGAACGCAGAGATGACAAATAAATTGCACACTCGTCTGCAAGGCGAACCGTGGTTGCCAGACTGCGTCGGGCACGGCCCGACCTACCAGTCCGATACAAACGGAACGAAAACGGATTCCTCTGCGTTCTCCGCGATCTCTGCGGTGAACTTCTCCGGAAGGTAGCAAAGATGAGTGAACCGGATCTGCTTTACGAAGTGAAGGACAAGATCGCGTGGATGACCATTAACCGGGAGTCGCGAAGCAATGCCCTGAGCCCGGAAATGATCGATCTATTTCTGGAGTACCTGGATCGTGCCGAGGCGGACGACAACGTCCGGGGAGTTTGCATGACCGGGATGGGTGACAAGGTTTTCTGTTCGGGCGCGGACCTCGTCTCAACCATCGGAGGGGACGGCCATACAGAAGGAATCGAGAAATTCACGGTACTGCTCAAGAAATTCGCGTCATTCTCGAAACCACTCACGGCCCGAGTGAATGGTCACTGTGTGGCCGGCGGCATAGGGCTGATACTTTCCTGTGATATGGTTTACGCACGGGAGGGGGTAAAGTTCGGGACCCCGGAAGTCAATGTGGGCCTGTTTCCTATGATGATAACCGCGCTGATATTTCGCAACGCGAGGCGGAAAAAGGCGCTGGAAATGATCTACACTGCCAGAATGCTTTCAGCCGCTGAGGCAGAGGATATTGGATTTGTTACCAGGGCCGTTCCCGCCGAAGATCTGGATCGAGTTGTGGATGAAACGTTGAAGTCCATCTCGACAAAAGCGCCGCTGGCGGTGCGGTTGGGTCGAAAGGCTCTGGCAGCTACCCAGGACATGGAACTGGATGAGGCGCTGGATTACCTTTGCGCCCAGTTCGGCATCGTGGCAGGGACCGAAGATGCGAGAGAGGGCCTGACAGCGTTCCTGGAGAAACGAGAGCCCGTGTGGAGAGGGCGTTAAGGGAGGTCGTTGAAGCATGCCGTCACTTTGGATAAAAGACAACCAAGATTTTGAGCGGTCATGCATGATCACATGCGCACTGTCGGGCGTCGTGGCCAATCGGGACCAATGTCCGGCCATTCCCTACGCGCCCGAAGATTATGCGGCGGAAGCCAAACGTGCATACGAGGCTGGGGCTGCTGTGGTACATATCCACGCGCGGACCCCTGAAGGTCTCCCGAGCTATGAAATCCAGGATTACCGAAACATCTATGAAGCCGTTACCGCGACCTGCCCGATCATCATCAATTTCTCCACCGGCGCAATCAATATCACCACACAGCAGAAGATTGCGCACATTCAAGCAGTCAAGCCCGCGATCGGCGCCCTCAATATGGGGTCGATGAACTACGCGAAATATCATTCCGAAAAGAAGAAGTTCGTCTTTGAGTTCGTATTTCCCAACCCCTTCTCCGAGATCATAGAAATTGTCCGTGCCATGAATGAGGTCGGTACCAAGCCGGAACTTGAGTGCTTCGATCTTGGACAGGTCGGCAATTCTTTCCCGTTGATTGACATGGGGCTCCTACAGCCGCCGTACCAGGTACAGCCTTATCATGGGCGTGCTGGGAGGAATCCCCCCTACGATCCCGAACCTCGTACGCATGGTGGAACTCTTGCCTGCAGGAAGCGACTGGGAGGTCATCGGGATCAGCCTCGATCAGTGGCGCCTTGTGGCCGCGGCAATCGGGTTGGGTGGTAACATACGGGTAGGCCTGGAAGATAATTTTTACTTAAGCGCCGGTGTTATGGCAAAATCCAACGGCGACCTCGTCGAGAAGGCGGCACGAATGGTCCGGGACCAGGGGCGAGAGCCTGCCACTGTAGAAGAGTGCCGGGCGAGGCTCAAGCTTGACAACAAATGAGGCTTTGGGAGACAAATTCGCATGCAATTTGAGCTGGGTTTGAATTACGATCAACTTCAGGTCGGCATGAAGGCGTCCTTCAGCAAGACCGTTACCGAGACCGACGTGTACCTTTTTGCCGGGATAAGCGGTGATTTCAATCCCATGCACGTTAACGAGGAGTTCGCTCGTCTTACATCTTTCGGCAAACGCATTGCCCATGGCGCTCTCCCCCAGAGTCTGATCGCTCCGGTCCTGGGAATGAAGCTTCCCGGCTTGGGGACCATAGCGCTTGAGATAACCACACGCTTTCGGGCGCCTACGTTTTTTGGAGACACAATTACCGCGACGGCCGAGGTCGCGGAAAAGTTAGAGGACAAGCGGCGTGTACGCATGTCGCTTGTATGGACCAACCAGCGGGAAGAAATTGTGGCCACGGGTGAAGCCGTTGTCATTCCACCGCCAAAACACGAGCAACTATTTTCAAGGAAGAAAAACAGAGAGGACAAGAAAATGGCACTTAGTACTGTGAACGAGGTTTTTGAAAAGATGCCGGAGGTGTTTAATCCCTCGGCCGCCTCAGGTCTAAACGTGGTCTACCAGTTTCATATCACGGGCGACCAAGCCGGTGACTGGAATGTGGTCATCAAAGACAGCGCATGCCAGGTTAGTAAGGGCGTGCACGAGAGCCCGAGCGTGAGCCTTACGATGGCTGATGTGGACTGGCTTGCCATGTGCAACGGTACCTTGAACGGCATGACTGCGTTCATGACCGGCAAGCTCAAAGCCACGGGGGATATCATGGCCGCGCAGCGCATCCCGAATCTCTTTCCGTTGGCTTGAGCATCTCCCTGTAAAGCGGCAAGGAACTGGGTATGAACGCTGGTCTGGATTACTTCCAGGAGACCCACCACATCCTGAGGCAGACGGTCGCCAGGTTCGTCGAACGGGAGATTAAGCCTCACGTGGATTCATGGGAGGAAGCGGGAGAGTTCCCGCGGGAGCTTTACCGTAAAGCCGCTGAGGTTGGCCTGTTAGGTGTTTGTTATCCACAGGAGTGGAGCGGCATCGAGACCGACATCTTCCACGTGGTGGTGGTAACCGAGGAGCTGATCCGGTCGGGATCGGGCGGAGTGGCGGCGGGGCTTATGTCTCACGGGATTGCCCTGCCGCCCATTGTCGCCCTTGGCAACGCAGAGCAGAAAGCGCGATTCATACCTCCGGTCCTGCGGGGAGAAAAGATTGCTGCCCTTGGGGTTACGGAACCAGGCGGTGGATCGGATGTGGCCAACATCCGTACGTGTGCGGTGCGCGATGGCAGCCATTACATCGTCAACGGCTCGAAGACTATGATCACCTCCGGAACGCGGGCCGACTTTGTGACTATGGCAGTTCGTACAGGAGGGCCGGGCCATCGAGGGGTCAGCCTCCTGGTTGTGGAAACCGACAGCCCGGGTTTCATAGTCTCCAAGAAACTTCGGAAGATGGGGTGGTGGGCGTCGGATACTGCCGAACTGGCTTTGGACGATGTACGGGTGCCTGTGGAAAACCTCCTGGGTGAGGAAGGGTCGGCATTCTACGGTCTGATGCACAACTTCCAGAGAGAACGGTTGTACATGGCCCTCATGGCAAACGCCACCGCTCAATTGGCTCTCGATGAGTCCATCAATTACGCGCGGGTCAGGGAAGCTTTTGGGAGGCCGCTTACAGGCTTTCAGGTCACCAGGCACAAGCTGGTGGACATGGCTACCTCGGTGGAGATCAGCAGGGAATTCACATACCGTGTTGCGGCTAAGATCCAAGCCGGCGAAAACATGGTGAAAGAGATCTCCATGGCCAAGATCTTCTCCGCGGAGATTTGCGACCGTGTCTGCCGTGAGGCGGTACAGATTCACGGCGGTTATGGGTACATGCGAGAGTACCTCGTGGAGCGGCTATACCGAGACAGCCGCATATTGTCCATCGGCGGCGGGACGACCGAGATCATGAAAGAGATCATCTCCAAGATGATTCTCTAATTCGTTCAGCATACCGAACCCTCCTGAACAAGATCCTATTTAGAGATGGTTTTGACTAATCCCTCAGTTGTCCCGGCTAAAGATTGTCATTGCGAGCGGAGCGAAGCAATCCCCAGTGGGAAGGGTCCCGCCCGTCGTCATTCCCGCGTACGCGGGAATCCAGTAGGACCGGCCTCCGTGCCGGTCGTGCATTCAGCCGGCAGGGACGCCGGCGCTATCGCCGGATCGCCGTACTGCACGACGAATGGCCGGCAATCCCGCGTTCCGCGTGGGGCGGTCACATCAATGAGATTGCTTCGTCGTTTCACTCCTCGCAATGACAGGCACCCGACGATTCTCCGCGTAAGTGAATGGTCACGATTGTCACATCATTTCTGTTGATCTCACTGTTGAAGTCGTGTACTTTAACCATCGCTTCTAACTTTTCTCGGACAAATTCAAATTCCCGGTCTTAATAGCTTAACAGCATAAGTTTGTGCGTTCTCTGCAACGTGAGTAGGATACAGGTGGAGTCAATTCAGGCCACACCTTTGAAGCGGAACACGTTCCCCAGAATTTGCCGACAGGCACTTGAGAATGGACTTCCACAGCGAAACGCGCCTCAACATCTGACACCGCTTTGAGGTTGAAGAAATATCCCCGCGCTCGGGGGTTTGGCCCGCATTCAACGCACTCACGGTCGCTCCATGAAGGCGACTTTCTGTGAACGAGCTCTCCGTAAATACAAGGAGGTGTTGTCATGAATGTCAAAGGGTTGATTTTCCTTTTCACAGCGCTGATTCTCCTCACGCCTGGAATCGTCCCTGCGGCCGATGTTCCCGGGGTGACCGACACGGAAGTCGTTGTCGGGGTGACCACTCCGCTGTCCGGCCCCGCTGCTCTCTGGGGCGTCACCGGAGCGGGGATGAAGGCCTGGGCCGACTACGTCAACGATCAAGGCGGCGTCAATGGCCGGAAAATCAAGGTCGTTCTGAAAGACGACGGTTACAATCCCACGCGCGCTCTGGCCAACCTTCAAGAGATGAAGGGTAATGTCTTCGCAGTCTGCGGATTGCTGGGCACCGCCATCCTCAACGCCTCGAAAGATTTCTTCGCGGAAAACAAAATCCCTTTGATTACGGCTTATGGAGACGTCCGCATTTGGGTCGAACTGCCCAAAGACAAGCTGAAATACGTTTTCGTAGCGTATCCGGATTACGAAGATGAAGCGGATTACCTCACGAAATACGCGGTCAATAAGCTCGGAGCAAAAAAGATAGCACTTTTCTACCAGAACGACGACTACGGAAAAATGGCATTGTCCGGTGTGAGGAAAGGGCTCGAAGCTGTTCAAGGTAAAGCGCAACTTGCGGGAGCCGTTCCCTATGAAGTTTCCGAGGCGGCGTTGAGCACCCATGCGCTCAAACTGAAGGAGACGGGAGCGGATGCTCTTCTGATCTACACGACCATGAAGCACGGAGCACTCATACTCAAAGAAATCGCAAAGATCGGTTATAGGCCCAAGACTTTGGTCACCTTTACCCTGGGCGATCCCATCATGTACAGCCTCGCGGGCGAAGTCTGGGAAGGCACATATATCGCGCTTCCGGGCAACTCCGGTATTCCGGGAGCGGATGCTGCTTCAGACAAGGCTGTGGAGATCTTGAAGAAGTATGACCCTAAGATCCAGGGAAAAGAGTATCTGGCCCTTTTCGGCGCGGTTTCGATGATGCACTTCGTAGAAGGTCTGAAGAACGCAGGCCGTGAACTGACCCCCGAAAGCATGATCAAAGGGATGGAGAAGGTCAAAGACTGGAAGCCCGAAGGCATAGGCGCTCCCGTCACATACGCACCGGATCGCAGGCATGGGGTGAACGCTTCCCGAATGAGTCAGGCCCAAAAAGGGAAACACGTTCCCCTCGAAGATTACACCATCTTCAAGCCGCGGTTCTAGGAATGGATCTCCTTAGAGTCAACAAGCTGTTCATAAGCTTCGGCGGGATTCAAGCCCTTGCGGGTATAGATTTCCACATCGAAGAGAATGAGCTCCTGACCGTCATAGGACCCAACGGGTCAGGTAAAACCACGCTGTTTAATTGTATCTCAGGCGTGTATCAGCCCACGTTCGGCGAGGTGCTGTTCAAGGGAGAGAGCCTCGTTGGGCTCTCTCCCGACGCCATAGCATGCAAAGGCATTGCGCGGACTTTTCAAAACCTGCGGCTGTTCATGCACATGGATGTCCTGGACAACCTCATGCTGGGCCGCCATGCGAAGTTCCGCAGAAACCCTCTGCACGCATTCTTCAGGATTAGGAAAGAGGAGTTGCGGCATCGGGAAGTCGTAGAGGAAATCATAGACTTCCTGGACCTGCAGGCTTACCGCCACGTCCGAGTGGGGGACTGTCCTTACGGGGTCCAGAAGAGAGTGGAGCTTGGCCGGGCCCTTGCTCTTGAACCGAGCCTGCTACTCTTGGATGAGCCGATCGCGGGCTTGACTTCGGAAGAAAAGGAAGAAGCAGCCTATCGCATCATGGAGATCAGGGGCAGATTCAAGACCTCGATCCTACTGGTGGAGCACGACCTCCGCATTGCCTCACGCTTAGCGGACCGCATGGTGGCCTTTGAGTCGGGACTTGAAATCGCCCAGGGGACTCCTGCGGAAGTGCAACGTCACCCGGAGGTGATCCGGGCATATTTGGGCGACCAGTAAAGAATTAGGAGTTTTTGGGGAGGGGTCCGGGGAGGACCTTTTTGCAAAAAGGTCTTCCCCGGCTACTCTTCCGAATTCTCCTACGGTCTGAAGTTCCTCCAAGCCAGCCTCAGCAAAGGAATCATTTCATGCCGGGTGACCAGACCACGACACCTCTCCTCAAAATCGCCAGCATTGAAACGCTCTACTTTGACCGAATTTACGCTCTCCACGGCCTGTCCCTGCAAGTGAAGGAAAAGGAGATCTTTGCGGTCCTCGGTCCCAACGGCGCGGGGAAAACAACGCTGCTCAAGACCATAGCAGGCTTGCTCAAAGATCAGCCGAAGAAAGGGACCATCGAATTCGCGGGCCGGCGCATTCACAGGGTTGCCCCGGAGCGCATCGCCTCCCTCGGAATCGTGTACGTGCCGGAGGACAGGGGCCTGTTCCGAGAGCTAACCGTGAGGGAAAACTTGGAACTGGGCTGTTGGGGCCGGAGGGACAATGCCATTCAGGATGATCTTCAAAACGTGTACGAACTATTTCCCATTCTGAAAGGCCGTGGAAATCAGCAGTCCGAAACGCTTTCCGGCGGGGAGCAGCAAATGCTGGCTATGGCAAGAGCTATGCTGCGCAGACCCAAGCTTCTGATGCTGGATGAACCGTCCCTCGGGCTCGCGCCAATGGTAGCCCGCGTCGTCTATGACGCTCTGGTCAAGATCAGCCAGGCCGGGACAACCATCCTGCTCGTCGAGCAGAATGCTCGTTTGGCTCTGAGTATTGCCAATTACGGATACATAATGGAGGCCGGACGAATCGTCCTGGAAGGCACTTCCAAGGAGCTATCGGAAAACGAAGACGTTCAGGAGCTGTACCTGGGCCTGGGTGGAGAGGCCGCGGCTTCTCCAAAAGGGTGGCGGCTCTATAAGAAAAGAAGGAGATGGTAATTCAGCGGCCGCAGGACAGGGCAAGGAGGGACGGGTTTTAAACCCGCCCCTACCCCCCAGATGCTTCCGCCCGTAGGGGCATCCCGCGAAACGCGGGACCGTGCCCTTGCAAAACAGGAGAAGAGGAGATGGTAATGCCGGCCGCACCTGTCAGTTTTCCGGAACTATTCTTCAAGCAGGTTGAGCGCCGAAAAGATCGGGTTGCGCTCAGGCACAAAGAGTACAGGCATTTGGAAACGAATCTCCTGGAGCCAGTACGGGAAGCAGGTGCAGGAAGTGGCTGCGGGCCTTATCGCTCTGGGGCTTGAGCCGGGGAACCGTGTAGCCATTTTGGGAGATAATCGGCCAGAGTGGCTGATCTGCCACCTTGCGGCCATGTCCGCAGGAGGGGTGACGTGCGGAGTGTATCCAACCTCGGCTGCGGAACAGGTCGCGTACGTGGTGGGACATTCCGAGTCCAAAATCCTGTTCGTTGAGAACGAGGAACAGGTGGACAAAGTCCTGCAAATCCTACCCGACTTGGACTTGGCTCAGGTCGTGATCTGGGACCCCAAAGGGTTGTGGGGTTTTACTCATCCCAAGCTCATGTTTTTCGACGAGTTCGTACGGCAAGCACGCGAAAAGCTCAAAGAAGACCCGGAGATCGTCAACAGGCGGATCGCGGCAATTCAACCGGACGACACGGCCATGATTATCTACACTTCGGGAACCACCGGTCGGCCCAAAGGTGCCATGATCACGCATCACAATATATTGACGGTGACTGAATCCTTCATGGCGGCCAACCAGGCGCACGAGTGGGATGAGATGGTCTCGTACCTGCCCTTGGCCCACATTTACGAAAACCTGATCTCCCTCTTCCAGGCGGTCTGGTCTGGAGGCACCGTGAATTTTGTGGAGAGCATGGATACGCTGCCGCAGAATCTCCGGGAAGTATCCCCCACAATCTTTGCCAGCGTGCCGCGTATCTGGGAGAAATTCGGTTCCATGATCGAGATTCGCATGTCCGACTCGACTTTCTTGAAAAAGAGTCTTTATCGCGCGGCGGTTGCAGTCGGTATGCGGTACGTGAGGACTCGGCAAGGCAGCTCGGAACGAATCCAATGGGCGCTCCTCTATTGGCCGATGTACTGGCTGGTCCTCTGCCATCTGAAGCGGCAACTTGGCTTCGAAAGGATACGATGGGCCGTATGCGCGGCCGCACCCGCGTCGCCCGAACTCTTCGAATACTATAACGCTCTGGGTATCCCGTTAAGAGAGGGCTACGGGCAGACCGAGAGCACGGGAGTGATCGCAATTCAGCGCATCGACCGTCCCCGTTGGGGATATGTGGGCGAGCCGATAGACGGTATGGAGATCAAAATTGCCGAGGACGGGGAGGTCCTGGTTAAAGGCGGGCCGGTCTTCAAGGGTTACTTCAAGGAACCGGAGCTGACCGCGGAGACGATCAAGGACGGATGGCTTCACACAGGTGATGTGGGCTCTCTGGACGACGGATTTCTCAAAATCCTGGATCGGAAGAAGGATATTCTAATCACCGCTGGAGGTAAGAACATCACTCCGGCCTTCATAGAAAACAAGTTGAAATTCAGCTCGTACATCCAAGATGCGGTTGTCATCGGAGAAGGGAGAAAGTTTCTCGTTGCCCTTGTTCTCATCGACGAAGACAACGTTACCAAGTTTGCCCAGGACAACCGAGTCCCGTTTACCACGTTTGCCGACCTGACCCGCAATCCGGAAATCATCAAGTTAATCGACCAGGAAGTTGCCAAGGTCAACAAGACACTTTCCCAGGTGGAGAGCATCAAGAAATTCGCGCTGCTCCCCAGGCGCTTCTATGAAGAAGACGGAGACGTAACGCCTACGAAGAAAGTGAAGAGGCGTTTCCTTGAGAAACGCTACGCAGACCTCATCGACTCCCTGTATCGGAAATGAGCCTGAAGCATGGACCTGATTGAAAGTTATCGAGAAGAGCTGCAACTTATCCGGAAACCTTGGACCCGCGTGTGGGTCGGTGCGCTGGTTGTGGCGCTGTTCCTCCTCCCGTGGTTCCCGCGACAGTATGTGCCCGAACACGTGACATACATTGCAACCATCATCTGCATTTACGCCATCGGCGCCATAGGTCAGAATCTACTTATCGGGTACACGGGCCAGATCTCTTTCGGTCAGGCCGGGTTTCTGGCCATCGGAGCGTATACTTTCGGGCATCTGGCCAGGTTTGGTATGCCTTGGCCGGTGACGCTCCTTTGTGCGGGTATGACCGCAGGGCTCTTCGGGATTATTGTCGGTTTTCCTTCTCTTCGGCTGAAAGGGCCTTATCTGGCAATTGCCACGATGGGATTCGGCATCGCGGTGTACCAGATCTTTGCCAATTCCGAGCTGCTCTCCGGCGGGCGAATGGGACTCACCATCCCCAAGATGACGCCGATACTGGGTCTGTCGAAGATCAGCTTCAACTATTATTTCAACTTAATCATCGCTTTAATCTTTGCCCTCGTGGCATACAACATCATTTCGTCATATATGGGCCGGGCCTTTATTGCGATCCGGGATAACGACATCGCCGCGGAAGTGATCGGCGTGAATCTCACGCGTTATAAACTGCTCTCGTTCGCCATCAGCTCGTTCTTCACCGGAATTCAGGGTGGGCTGTATGCTCTTTTCATAGGGTATCTGGAACCCAATATGTTCACGTTCACGGAGTCCGTAACCCTGTTCGTGGCGGTCATCATCGGAGGACTGGCCTCGGTGGAGGGCGCTATAATGGGTGCAGCCTTCGTTATTCTGATGCCCCAGCTCTTCAGCTCTTATAAGGAGTTGGTCCCCGTAGTGTTCGGGGTGACGATACTCGTGGTCCTGATTTTCGAGCCGCAAGGACTCGCTGGCAGGTGGATGAAGATGCGACTCTATTTGCGCAACTGGCCTCTCAGGTAATCCTCCCGCAAAAGGAAGCATATATGGAACAGTTTCTGCAATACACCGTTTCGGGATTGTCCACGGGTGGTATCTACTCTCTTGTGGCCCTCGGGCTGGCATTGATCTATCGTTCGACCCGCATCCTGAACTTCGCTCACGGTGATATCACAACTATCGGGACTTTAGTGGCTTTCACTCTGATCGGGATGAAGGTCCCTTTCGCGGTCGCGGCTGTTCTGGCTCTTTTGTTTGGCGCAGGTCTGGCCATGGCGTTCTATTTCTGTGTCCTTGTGCCTGCCCAACGCCGTGACGCTACGCAACTCGGGCAGATCATTCTCACTCTCGGACTGGGCCTGATCATCCAGGGAGTGGTTTCCTATACAGGCGGTGACCGAACCGCAGGCGTTTCCTTTCCCATTGTCCGAATTCAAGATCTATACCCTCGGCTCGATAACCATAAGTCAGTTGAGCCTCGGGACGCTTGCCATCAGTCTCTTCAGTTGCTTCATATTCTATCTTCTCATTCAGAAGACACGGCTCGGCCTGGCCATGCGAGCCACTTCCGAAAACCTCCCCGCTGCCCAAACCCTTGGCATACCCACGAGAATGGTGCTGGCCCTTTCCTGGGGGCTCGCTTCTCTCCTCGGGGTGCTGGCAGGGCTTTTTCTGGCCCCTGTCCTATTCCTCGATCCTTTTTTCATGCTGGAGCCGTTTCTCAAAGGTTTTGCCGCTGCGATTCTTGGTGGTCTTAACAGCCTCCCCGGAGCCATTGTCGGCGGCCTCATCCTTGGCGTTGCCGAAGCCTGGGCCGGCGGATTTGTCTCCATTGCGTTCAAGAATACCTTCGCGTTCCTGTTGATCATTATCGTGCTCCTGCTTCGACCGGAAGGGTTGTTGGGAGTCGAGTTCAAGGAGCGGGTGTAAGGGTCACCAATTTCCTCTTGACTTCATTCTTTGCCTGGTTCATGGTTTCCATCAATTGATGGAAGACTTGACTGGAATAATCCGATGGTGTCACCCCTCGAAAAGGCCCGAAAAGACCCCGATTCCATGAAGGGGAGAATACTGTCAAAGGCTCGACGCATCTTCGGGGAATACGGCTTTCACGGAGCGACTACCCGCATGATCGCGGAAGAAGTCGGGATCGACATCTCCACCCTCTACTATCACTGGGGTGAAAAGGGCGATCTATACGAAGCGGTCATCCTGGATATGAACGAGGACCTCCGGCAGAAGTTGCTGGAAGTGGAAAATATAATTCACGGCCTCCCCGCAGCCGAGAGATTGGCAATCTCACTTGATCTTATGACCGATTACCTCTTCGAGCACCCCGAAATATCCAACCTGATACTCTTCCGCTACTTTGGAAAGACCAGAGACGAATCGATCCTCGATTTTCATGTACCGGAAGTCGTTTCCGGCATCGCCCGCTCCATGGGCCTTTGCAGAGACAAGAGGAATGTTCCCGGACCGCGTCAGGATGCAAGTCCACGCGCTGATGAACTCTATCCACAACTTCGTGTCGGGTGAGAACTTTTTCCGCTCCATGCTTAAGATCTCAAGGGAGGAATACATTCCCATGGTGAAAGAGACTCTGAAGTTCATCCTTTTGCCCGCGTTCACCGGGACGCGGCCCGAGACAGTGCGGAAGAACGAGCAGGGCCTCTGAGTTTCTTGAGGAGCTACCGGATAGGGTAGGGGCGAATCCGCCTTCAACGGAGCAAAAAAAAATCCATTACGCAAAGAAGATTCCCCCAAGCTTGCCGTCTTTACCGAGAATTCAGCCGTAACGGAGGGACTCGATGGCCCTAAACCTCGACAGCATCGGGAAGAAAATCGGCCCCGTAACCAAGGACTATGACTGGAAAGACGTGGTCCTTTACGCCCTGGGCGTAGGGGCGGGCTTTGATGACCTGGATTACTGCTACGAAACCCGGCTGAAGGTAGTCCCCAGCTTCTCCATCGGCGCGGTCTTTGACTTCCTCGCCCAGGTGGGGCTCAGTTCGAACGCGGACTTAGCCGGTATACTACACGGTGAACAGGACATTATCTTCCACAATCCCATACCCACCGAAGGACGTCTGTCGACCGAAGGCGCGATCACGCACATTTACGATAAGGGCGCGGACAAAGGGGCGCTGGTGGTGGCTGAGGCCGAAACCTACCACTCCAACGGTCAAAAGCTCTTCACGAACATTTTCACGCTATTCTGCCGACGTGACGGCGGCTTCGGCGGTCCGGACGCTCCGAAAGACCCGGTGGAATTCCCCGATCGTGCACCCGATTTCGAGGAAGAAGAAGTCCCTTCACCTGATCAACCCCTTCTGTATCGTCTTTCAGGCGACATATTCGCGCTACACGTGGACCCGGATTTTGCTCGGGCAAGCGGGTTCGAAAAGCCGATCATGCATGGGCTGTGTACGCACGGTTATGCTTGCCGTGCGGTGATCAAAAAACTCTTCCCCGGTGAGCCGGAGCGCATGACGCGATTCCGGAATCGATTTTCTCGCACGATCTATCCAGGCACGCCCATCAAGACCCAGATCTGGAAGGTCGACGAAGGCCGTGCTCTCTTTAGGACCATCAGCGGCGCAGACCGGGGAAGTGGTCATAGATCGGGGCATCGTGGAATGGCTCAGCCAAGAAGAGATGGACAAGCGCTCGCGGCGGAAGGGCATTCGGTTCGATGACAGAGTGGCCATCGTCACAGGGGCAGGCGCGGGGCTCGGCCGGCTATACGCCCTTGAGTTGGCGAAACGCGGCGCCAAAGTGGTGGTCAATGACCTGGGAGGGGCAAGGGACGGGTCAGGTCAAGGCGCTACCAGTCCAGCGGACAAGGTTGTGGAGGAGATTAAAGCGCTCGGCGGCGAAGCCGTCGCGAGTTACGATTCCGTGGCCACGCCCGAGGGTGGTGAAGCCATAGTGAACAAGGCCGTCGAGGTCTTCGGTCGAGTCGACATTCTCATCAACAACGCGGGGATACTCAGGGACAAGACATTGGCCAAAATGGAGCCGACTGAATGGGACGCGGTTCTTTCCGTGCATCTTGATGGGGCTTACAACGTTAGCCGCCCTGCCTTCTTGAAGATGCGGGAGACGGGATACGGCCGCATCATCGTGACCACCTCCGCTGCCGGGCTGCACGGCAATTTCGGTCAGACCAACTATTCCTCGGCGAAGATGGCTCTCGTGGGAATGATGAACACCGTCAAACTCGAGGGAGAAAAGCACAACATCAAGGTAAACGCTATAGCTCCTGTAGCCACTACACGTCTCACCAACGACATCCTTCCGGCCGATCTTCAGGAAAAGCTGAAGCCCGAATTCGTGGCCCCGTTGGTCCTATATCTCTGTTCAGAGCAGTGCCCGGTTACAGGCTCCATATACAACGCCGGGATGGGCTATTACAGCCGAGCAGCAGTCCTGACCGGGTCGGGTACGGTCATCGGTGACGGCAAACAGGTCCCCACTCCGGAACAGGTGGCAAAAAACATCAAAAAGATAGTCTCCCTGGAAGGCGCAGTCGAATCACAGAATGCAACAATGGCACTGGGAGCCATGCTGGATGCTCTCGCTCCCAAACAGGGAGAGCAGGCCCCGGCCCAAAGCATGACCGTTAAGAGCGTGTTTGAGCGCATCACCGAGGCGTTTCAGGCGGACAAAGCAGCGGGGGTAGATGTTGTCTTTCAGTATCGGATTTCCGGGCCGGGCGGCGGCGACTGGAATGTGACAGTCAAAGACGGGCGCTGTGAGGCGGGTGAGGGCGTACATCCGAGCCCCACTACAACCATTCTCATGTCCGCTGAGGATTTCCTTAGTCTCATGCAGCGCAAATTGAACGCGATGCAGGCTTACACCTCCGGGAAGCTCAAAATCCAAGGTGATCTCATGAAATCCCAGCTCATCGAGAAGCTGTTCAGGTTCTGATCCAAGACAGGAGACCCAACCATGATCGGCGTCACTTCATACGGCGGCTATATCCCAAGGCTGCGCCTCAACCGCATGAGCATATTCCAGAGTATGGGCTGGCTTGCACCTGCCATCATCATGGTTGCGCAGGGTGAACGATCATTCTGTAACTGGGATGAAGATAGTCTTACTATGGCCGTGGCCGCGTCCCAGGACTGCCTTCAAGGGATAGACAAGAAAGCAGTAGATGCAATATATCTCTGCTCCACTACTTTGCCGTTTGCGGACCGCTTGAATGCGGGTGTTGTCAAGACTGCCCTGAACCTCAATGACAACATTATCGCGCAGGATTTAACGTCCTCGCTCAAATCAGGCACGACCGGCCTGATCACAGCGCTATCCACCGTCGGGCACGGTGATGCCAGGCAGGTGCTGGTCACGGCTTCGGACAAAAGAGAGGCCAAGGCCGCGTACTTCTACGAAATGTGGTTCGGGGATGGCGCAGCGTCTGTTTTGGTGGGTGACAGGGATGTCATTGCGGAGTTCAAGGGGTCGTACTCAGTTTCTTGCGACTTCGTGGATCACTTTCGAGGCGACAAGAACAAATTCGACTACATGTGGGAGGAACGCTGGGTCCGAGACGAGGGGTACTCCAAGATCGTACCCGAGGCTGTTGCCGGGCTGTTCAACAAGCTCTCAATCTCTATGGACGATGTGGACAAACTTGTTTTCCCCTGTTTTTTCAAGGCGGAACATAGAAAGATCGCCAAGAAGCTTGGTGCAGGCTCGGAAAAGTTGGCGGACAACCTTCATGAGGTTTGCGGCGAAACCGGCGCGGCCCATCCCCTTGTCATGTTTGTCCAGGCGCTTGAACAAGCCAAGCCGGGCGACCGGATTTTGCTCGCGGGATTCGGGCAGGGGTGCGATGCCCTCTATTTTGAGGTCACCGAGAACATACGGAAACTTCAGAAAAGATCAGGCATTACCGGGTCTCTTGAGAACAAGAAGGTTGTAGACAATTATCCTAAATTCCTGAAGTTCAGAGACCTGATTCAGACAGAAATGGGGATTCGTGCCGAATTTCCGTCCCAAACCGCAATGACCGTGCTCTGGCGGAAGCGCCACATGATCCTGGGCATGGTCGGCGGGAAATGCACGGAATGCGGGACCCCGCAATTTCCAAAGATGGACATCTGTGTGAACCCGGCATGCCACGGGAAGTACACCCAGGAGGACTATGAGTTCGCGGAAGTCCCTGCGACGGTGAAGAGCTTCACAGGAGATCTCCTGGCGGTATCGGTGGATCCTCCCGCTGTCTACGGCATGGTGCAATTTGAAGGCGGCGGCCGATTCATGGCCGACTTCACTGATTGCGAACTTTCCGATGTACGAGTGGGCCAACCGGTGAAGCTCTCATTCAGAAAGCGGCTCACCGACAAGGAACGCGGCTTCACCGGCTACTTTTGGAAAGCAATCCCGCTTCCCGTAAAAGAAGCAGAGAAAGGCGAAGAGGCTGAGATCCGCTTTGACGGCAAGGTGGCTGTTGTGACCGGGGCCGGGGCGGGCCTCGGGCGAGTGTATGCCCTGGAACTGGCAAAACGTGGCGCGAAAGTGGTGGTCAACGATCTTGGCGGAGCGCGAGACGGCTCGGGTCAAGGCTCCACCAGCGCGGCGGACAAAGTGGTCGAAGAGATCAAGTCTCTAGGCGGCGAAGCCGTGGCAACCTACGATTCCGTGGCCACGGTTGAGGGAGGGGAGGCCATAATCAAGAAGGCCGTCGATACGTTCGGCCGAGTGGATATCCTCATCAACAACGCGGGAATTCTCCGGGACAAAACCCTTGCCAAGATGGAGCCTGCCGAATGGGACACGGTCCTTTCGGTGCATCTTGACGGCGCATACAACGTAACCAGGCCCGCTTTTTTGAAGATGCGCGAAAACGGTTACGGCCGGATTATCGTGACCACCTCCTCATCCGGCCTGTACGGCAATTTTGGCCAGGCCAACTATTCTGCAGCCAAGATGGGGCTGGTCGGGCTCATGAACTCATTGAAGCTGGAGGGCGAGAAGCATGGCATCAAAGTGAATGCAATCGCTCCCACAGCAGCTACGAGACTCACCGAAGACGTGCTCCCCCCGGATCTTTTTGCGAGGCTGAAGCCCGAGTTTGTGGCACCTCTGACTCTCTATCTATGTTCCGAAGGCTGCTCGGAGACGGGGATGATCTTCAACGCGGGCATGGGCTGCTTCAACCGGGCTGCAGTAGTCACCGGCCCGGGCGCGGTAGTGGGTGACGGACAGACGGCCCCCACCCCGGAACAGATCCACCAACAGTGGGAAGCGATCAACAACCTTGGCGGCGCGAAGGAGCAGTATAACCTGACCGCAGCCCTGGCCGCGATGCTGGACGCTTTTGCCCCCAAGGAACAAGAAGCCGCCTCGGGTTTGGGGATGACGGTCAAGGGAGTGTTCGACCGCATGCCTGAGGCGTTTCGACCGGAAAAGGCTGCCGGCGTGGACGTGGTGTTTCAGTACCGAATTAGCGGCCCTGGTGGCGGAGAATGGTTTGTCTCTGTGAAAGAGGGCTCTTGTGAAGTCAAGCAGGGCGCGCACGAGAAGCCCACAACCACAATCATCATGTCCGATGAGGATTTTCTCACCCTGATCGCGGGAAAGCTAAATGCCATGCAAGCATTCACCGCGGGCAAGCTGAAGATCGAGGGAGACTTGATGAAATCGCAGCTCATCGAGAAGCTATTCAATTTCGGATGAGAATGGGGAATTCGACGAGGGGTTCTTTGTATCGCCCTTTCCTCTCCTGCCAGGGGCATCGGCGCTATTTTAGAGTCACTTTCGTCGACTATAGGCACTTCGGACTGGCAGGATGCAGGCAAAGTCCCCCTTTTCTAAAGGGGGATTTATGGGGATTTTCAGGGTGTTAGATCAAAATCCCCCCTGACCCCCCTTTAGGAAAGGGGGGAACAAACCATTGAGTTAGCGCCTATGCCCCCTGGAGAGGGAGTTTCCTGATCCCCCTCCCTTGACGGGAGGAGTTAGGGGAGGGTGATTCGACTCAATGCGTTTCCTTATGTCGGTTCGCCAGCAACTTGCCGATTCCGGAATGGTGGCCGGCAGGGACGCCGGCCCTACTGCGAGCCCGGTAGGACCGGCCTCCGTGCCGGTCACCCTAATAGGGCAACCACGCCACCCAACGGAGGGCGAGCGCCACTCGTCCCTACTAAACCCCAGGAGGGTTGAATATGGCCACAGGAATCAAGGACAAGGTTGCAATTATCGGCATGGGCTGCACCCACTTCGGCGAACGCTGGGACGTGGGAGCGGAAGAGCTGATGGTGGAAGCTTTCACCGAATGTCTGACCGATTCAGGCATCGGGCCCGATGATATTCAGGCTGCATGGTTGGGGACGTGCCTCGAGGAAGTCAACGTGGGGAAAAGCGCTCTCCCCTTGTCCACAACGCTCCGCCTACCATTCATACCCGTGACCAGAGTAGAGAATTTCTGCGCGAGCGGGACCGAATCCTTTCGCGGAGCGGTATATGCTGTCGCTTCCGGTGCTTATGACATCTGCCTGGCCATGGGAGTGGAAAAGCTGAAAGATACCGGGTACGGCGGCCTGCCGAACCCCGGCTCCGGCTGGGGTTCTCTGAGTTGGCTATGGTGGCCCAACGTGACTGCGCCGGGAGCTTTTGCCCAGCTTGCCACAGCGTATGCGGCAAAGTACCGGGTCCCGGATCAGGAACTCAAACGCGCGCTGGCTCATGTTTCCGTAAAAAGCCACGCGAACGGTACGCTCAACCCTAAAGCCCACTTGCGGAAGGCTGTTACCGTGGATCAAGTCATGGCGGCTCCAATAATCGCACACCCCCTAGGACTCTTTGATTGCTGCGGGGTGAGTGACGGAGCGGCCTGCGCCATAGTTACCACCGTTGAAAAGGCCAAGGAGATGGGTAGGAAGGACTTTGTCACGGTCAAGGCGCTCCAACTGGCCCTTAGCAGCGGCGAAGAGATGGGATTCAACAGTTGGGACGGGGATCATTTTATGACTACGGACCAGTGCAGCATCAGAGCGTACAAAGAGGCGGGTATCACCGATCCACGGAAAGAAATCAGCATGATGGAAGTCCACGACTGCTTCTCCATCACGGAACTGGTCACATACGAGGACCTCCATATTTCGGAAAGGGGTCAAGCTGTAAAGGACGCTCTTGACGGGTTCTACGATCGCGACGGGCACGGGGTCCCCTGTCAGGTGGACGGTGGGTTGAAGTGCTTCGGCCATCCAATCGGCGCATCAGGACTGCGCATGCTGTATGAGATGTACTTGCAGCTTCACGGGAGGGCAGGGGAGCGGCAGATCCCCGATCCCAGGTTCGGTCTCACCCATAACCTGGGTGGCGTGCCTTTTATGAACGTGTGCAGCATCGCGATCATCGGAAAGTATTAGTGATGCCTGCATCTTGTCATGAGGCTCAGGCTGTAATCGATGGTGCCGGGCTGCGAACAAGAAAAAATCCCCCCTTCCCCCCTTTAGAAAAGGGGGAGAAGAGATTTTTCGCTCCTTGCTTTGAAAAGGGCACGGCAGTCCAGCTACCCGCATACCCCCCTTTATAAAGGGGGGCAGGGGGCATTTTCTTGAATAACCTGGGTAGTTCAAAGTTATCGAAACTCGATATCCCATGCTGGACATCCGCGTCATAATGAATTCACCCGTGGAGGACATCCTGGCCTTCAGGACTTGCTGCAGCCTCAAGATGTTCGATCAGAACCTTGAGGTCCACGTCGCAAACCGGGGAACCGGTCCAGTGACCGTGCCCAGCTACTTTGATATCGAGGGTGAAAGAGGATTCCATCAGCGAGTCGATACGCTGACCCCTCCGGGAGAGCATCAGGTCAAACCCGGTGAAATCATCGCATTTTACTGCTACATGGACGAGCCGCTCTGGAAACGGTCTCGACGCATGGTTTTCTATGACAGCAAAGGGAATAAATATCCGGTGGAAATAGTCCACAAAGGAGAAGAGGGCTGACCTATGGACATCATAAAGTATACCGAGGAACACAAAATCTTCCGGCAAGCAATAAGGAAGTTTTTTGAAAAAGAGGTCACTCCGTACGTGGAGGAATGGGAAGAGGCCGGGATCGTCCCTAGGAGTATCTGGAAGAAGATGGGCGACCAGGGGTTTCTGTGTATGGACGTGCCCGAAGAGTACGGCGGCATGGGTGCGGACTTCCTCTATTCCGTGATTCTCTCTGAGGAACTGGTCAGAACCAACCATGCAGGACTAGCCGCGGCGCTCCATAGTGATGTGGTGGTCCCGTACATCACGGCTTTCGCTTCAGAGGAGTTGAAACAAAAATACCTTCCGGGATGCATATCCGGAGACCTAATCACAGCAGTGGCAATGACTGAGCCTAACGCCGGGAGCGACCTTGCCGCAATGCGGACGACTGCGGTCGAGGATGGCGATGATGTGGTGATCAACGGCCAGAAGACCTTTATTAGCAACGGTATCATCTGCGACCTCATCGTGCTGGCCGCGCGAGATCCCAAAGAAGAGAACCCACATCAGGCCATTGACCTTTACTTGGTGGAAGCCGGAACCCCAGGCTTTGAGAAGGGAAGAAAGCTCAAGAAAGTCGGTTGGCACAGCCAGGACACCGCGGAACTGTATTTCAATGACTGCCGGGTTCCCAAGGCCAACCGGCTGGGTCAAAAGGGGGCAGGGTTCCTGATGTTGATGGAAAAGCTTCAGCAGGAGCGCCTCATGGTCTGCCTGGGGGCAGTCCCCGCCGCGGAATATTTGCTGGAGATGACCATCAAGTACTGCAAAGAGAGGACCGCGTTCGGTCGCCCCATCTCAAAGTTTCAGAACTCGCAGTTCAAGATCGTGGAGATGGCGACTGAAATCAAGCTTGGCCGGACTTTCCTCGACAAGCTCGTCGTCGAGCACATGGAAGGTAAGAATATTGTCGTAGAGGTCAGCATGGCCAAGTACTGGACCACGGAGATGGCCATGAGAGTGGCCGACCGCTGCATGCAACTCCACGGTGGGTACGGCTATTGTGAGGAATACCCGATTGCACGAGCCTGGAGGGACCTGAGAGTCATGCAGATCTTCGCGGGGACCAACGAGATCATGAAGGGAATAGCAGCAAAGTTCATGGGATTGTAGTCAGGCCTCGATTCCCGCCTGCGTAGGAATGGCAGAGACAGGGGCGCAGCAAGCGGCGCGCCGTACAAGGACCGCGCCTAACCCAAAGAAATTATTACCCCCTATGATACAAATCGAACAAATCGGTGAAGTAAGAAAATTCCGCTTGGCCCGCACGATGGCCGGCCGAGGCCTTTACTTTACCGCTGCCTACTGGGTTGACGGTCTCATGGTGGACACCGGCTGCGCCTACACTGTCCGTGAGTTGCTTGAATCTGTGGACAACCTCCCGGTTCGCTGCATTGTCAACACGCACAGCCATGAAGATCACATTGCGGGCAACGCGGCATTGCAGGCCAAGTTTGGAGCCGAAGTACTCGCGCACCCGGAAGCCTTACCGATTCTCGCCCAGCCTCGCAAGAAGAGGCTGCGGCCATACCAGTTGGTGATGTGGGGCTACCCGGAACCGTCAGATGCAAAGGCTATCGGAGATGTCGTGGAAACCGAGCACCATCGCTTTGAGGTAATACATACGCCGGGCCACAGCCCCGATCACATCTGCTTGTACGAGCCGAAGCAAGGATGGCTCTTCACGGGAGACGTGTACGTCGGCGGCCGCGATCGTGCTCTCAGGGCTGATTACAACGTCTGGCAAATCATCGATTCCTTGAAAGATCTGGCGTCCTTGGACGTCAAAATCCTCTTCCCGGGAAGCGGTACTACACGCGAATCTCCTCATGAGGAATTGTTGCGACAAAATCAAGTACCTGGAAGAGACAGGCCAACGAGTGCTGACTCTGCACCAGCAGGGTTGGAGCAGACGGCGAATACGCCGCCGCCTATTCGGTGGGGAAATGTCGATAGCCTATTATACCCTGGGCCATTTCAGCGGCAGGAACCTGGTCCGTTCGTACATAGAAGACCGGCCATAGATTCTGTTTCGCAAGGTCGGTCAGTAACCGGCGTCGCGGCCTCCCCCGAATCGGTAGGACCGGCCTCCGTGCCGGTCATTGCTCACGACCGGCACGGAGGCCGGTCCTACCGCTAAAGGTCTCAGCCTACTGGTACCCGGCCGATTATAATGGATGTCTTGATTGAGAATTGATTAGGTGCCACGGACCTGGGTTTTGGCAGGTCCGTGGCACCCAACGTCGATGCGCTCGGCTCATCCCGGCATTCTCAGGATTTCCAGCCCGGGCACTGCTGGGCAAGCCGGGAGCGCCACACTCCGGCCTCTGAATACGGGAATCAATCCCACTCCAAGCCCAGCGACTTCATATAATGTTTGAGGGAATAACGGGAAATACCGAGCAAGCGGGCCGCTCCCTGTCTGCTGCCACTTGAGCGTCGAAGCGCCTCATTTACCAGGGAACGCTTCACATTGTGGGTTATGTCGTTCAGGGACTCCTCGGTGGGGAAGCATACCGTAAGCGACCAGTCCTTGGCATTTCCGTTGTTTGTGTCCAATCCAAGGCCCGAGAGACTTATGCATTGTCCGCCCGAAAGCATCAGGGCCCTCTCCAGGACATTGCGGAGTTCTCTCACATTTCCGGGCCAGTCGTAACTCTTCAGCGCATTGACAGTCCCAGCGTCGATAGTAGGAATTTCCGGAATCTGCATGTCCTTGCAAAGCTGTGCCATCATCTCTCGGATAAGTATTGGGATATCCTCACGCCTCTCTCTGAGAGGGGGGACTGCTAACGGACAGCACGTTTAGACGGTAAAATAGGTCCTGCCTGAAGCGTCCGTCCTCGACTTCCTTCTCCAAATCCCTGTTAGTGGCTGCAATGAGCCGGGCATTGACAGTGATATTCTTTTCACCCCCCACGCGGGTGAACTGTTTGGTATCAAGGAAAGTCAGCAGCTTTGCCTGCAGCGGCAGCGAGAGTTCGCCTATTTCGTTCAGGAGCAGGGTTCCGCCTTCAGCCAGCTCCAAGAGTCCTCGCTTGCGGCTCTGCGCTCCTGTGAAAGCACCCCGTTCGTGGCCGAAAAGCTCGGAATCGGCAAGGGTCCCGCTCACCGCAGCACAGTTTATTGACCAGTAGGGCCCATCCACGCGTTTAGAATGATCGTGGATATATCTAGCTAAGTAATCCTTCCCACTGCCGCTTTCGCCTAACAGGAGCACTGTGGATTCGGTTTCCGCCGCGAAGCTGACCCGAGTCATAATCGACTTCATGGCCTTTGATGGGTATTCGCCCGCTTTGTTTGCACGAGGGAGCTCTACAGTCCTGCGGTCCGTTATGTTACGACTGATCCCGAATATTCCGACAATCTCTCCGGAGCTGTCACGCAAGGGGACCCTGATGTCATGAAAGGTAAGTGGGACGCCATTTATCGGTCTGACACGTTCTTCTTCTATGGTCTGCCCGTCCAAGACACGAAGGTCTATTTCCCTTATATGCTTGCCGATCTCCTTTCCAAAGATCTCCGAGGAGGTGCGGCCCACTATTTCAGAGGCCCGACGATTCAGGAGCTTCTCCTTGGCCGGATTGACCATTGTGTATTTCAACTGACGATCTTTAATGAAGATGCAGTCCTGAGCGCCCTCGAAAACTGCGCGAAACCGCTCCTCGCTTTGGCGTAAAGCTTCCTCGGCTTGCTTGCGCTTGGTGATGTCACGCAGGATGGCCAAAGATGCCGGGTTTCCATTCCAGTCAGTGGCTCTAACCCTCATCTCCGCGATTCCCGTGGTCCCTTCAGGGTGCACCACGTCTACTTCGGTCCTCTCGCCGGGCACCGAGGGAAGGGGAAAGGGTGTTCCGGGAAGGGTGTCCCCGGATTTTCCCATCAGTTCACCCGCTGCGCTGTTGGCATAGAGCACCGATCCGTCGTCCCCAAGCACGAGTATGCCATCAGCACTCTTTTCTACTATGCTGGTGAAACTAGCTCGGCTCACTTCAAGCTCGGCCAGCAGTCGCCGCCGCTCGACAGCGTAATGGATGGAACGCACGAGCAGTTTCTCATCCACCTCTCCCTTGACGAGGTAATCTTGTGCCCCTTGTTTGACGGCTTCAATGGCTATGGCCTCGTCCCCATGACCTGTGAGGACCACGATTGGGATGTCGGGAACTCGGGCGTAGAGCCGGCCCAGCGTAGCAAGACCTTGGCTGTCAGGGAGCCCGAGATCCAAGAGGACTACATCGAAACCGCCCGTGGTGAGGTGGTCAAGGCCGGCTGAGAGGCTCTCTGCTGACTCAATCCCGATATGTCTCGTTTCCGCCTGTGCCACCATCTCCCTTATCAGGCGGACATCCCCCGGATTGTCTTCGATCAGCAGCACCTGGAGTCGATTCTCTGTCATTTCAGATCTCCGGTGGAAGCTTGACGACCGTCAGCCAGAAATGTTCAATAGATTTCACAACATTAATAAACTGGTCCAGGTCGACGGGCTTCGTGACGTAGCAATTTGCGTGCAGGTTATAGCTTTTGACAATGTCCTGTTCGGCCGCGGAAGAAGTGAGAATGACAACCGGGATGCGCTTTAGCTCCTTGTCGGCTTTGATTTCAGCCAGAACTTCCCGTCCATCTTTCTTTGGAAGGTTGAGGTCAAGAAGAATTAGTTCCGGCCGAACCGCATTGTGGTACTTCCCCTCCCGCCTCAGAAATGCCAGGGCATCCACGCCGTCCTCTGCTACGTGCAAGTTGTTGACTATCTTGCCATCTTTTAAGGCTTCTCGGGTCAGGCGAACGTCACCCGGGTTGTCTTCAACCAATAGGATCTCAATTCCTTGCACGTCACTTTTTTCATACATCACTGTGCCTCTTTCACCGGGATTGTAAAGCAGAATGTTGTGCCCTTACGATTTCCGAATTCGACCCAAATTTTGCCGCCGTGGCGTTCAATGATTTTCTTACAAATTGCCAGTCCTAAGCCGGTTCCGGGAAATTCCTCTCTGCTGTGCAGGCGCTGGAATATGATAAATATCCGTTCGGCATACTCCGGGTCAATTCCTATCCCGTTATCGCGTACGGAAAAAAGCCACTGGCTGCGTTCCGGTCGGGCCGATATATGAATATGTGGGGCAGTATCATCGCGAAATTTGCAAGCGTTGTCGATCAGATTTTGAAATAATTGCAAGAGCTGCGTGGAGTCCCCCATCAATGTGGGGAGAGGATCATGGGTAACCCGTGCCCCGGATTCGGTGAGCAACATCTGGAGGTTGGCTAAGGCCTTGTTTAAGATCGTATCGCACTGAACCAACTGGAATGGCTTTCCGTGCGTTCCCACACGCGAATACTGCAGAAGCCCATTAATAAGGCGCTGCATGCGTTTGGCTCCGCCAACCGCGTAGTCCATGAACTCGTCTGCGTCCTCATCGAGTCTGTCCTTGTACCGGCGTTGGAGGAGTTGCACGTAGCTTGAGATCATGCGGAGCGGCTCCTGCAGGTCATGTGACGCGACATAGGCAAATTGTTGCAGCTCCGTATTAGAGCGCTCCAGTTCCGCCAGGGTGCTCTGGAGAGCCTCTTGCGCGCGCTTGCGGGGGGTGATGTCGCGCAGGATGCCGGTAAAGAATTTTCCTTCCCTTGTTTCCCAATCGGCAATGGATAGCTCCGCGGGGAATTCATTTCCATCTTTCTTGAGACCGGCTACTTCCACGGTCCTCCTGGAAGGACGCGATCCGAAGGTTGAAACCATCTTTCCCAGCGCCTGTTCATGAGCTTCGCGGAATCGTTCAGGCATCATGAGGGAGAGAGGTTTGCCCACGGCTTCCTGCGCCGAATAGCCGAAGATATGCTCAGCTGCTTTGTTCCAGTGAACCACGCTGCCAGCCCCGTCAATAGACACGATAGCGTCGTTCGCGGTCTCTACGACCGTCCGGAAGCGTTCTTCGCTATGCTCCAGGGATTCCAGGGTCAAACTGTTAATCAGGCCGATTGAAGTGAACTCGGCAAACGCTGCTGCCGAACGAGCATCATTGTCATCGAAGCCGCCCTGTTTGTTTGCCAGACCGAGCAAACCAACGGCTTTTCCCTCCATCATAAGAGGGGCAAACATCACATTTTCGAGAGGCACGTGCCCGCCAGGTAAAAACTCCATCCATTTGCTGTTTGAAAAGTTATTGTCGAAGGCTACTTTTCCGGTGCGGTAGGCTTCGGCGCGGAGACCTCGTATGGGCATGGGGAGAGACGGATCGACGGTACAGGGCATCCCGCCCGAATCAAGAAACAGCACCTCATTTTCCGTGCAGTTCCGGTCCAGCAGCGCAACATAGCCGGACGTCGCTCCAATCGCCTGTTTTGCAGATGTCGAATATAGAGCGTGCTGATTGAACAAATTCACGCTGCTCCAGAAGCGCCCGGGACGCGGCCAGCAAAGCGTTTGTCTCAGCGCTGGATTTTTGCAGATCCGCCATGCTGGTGGCCAGGGCTTCCTGCCCTTTCTTAAGCTCCCTGAACACCAGATCGTAAGGCTTATTCAGGCCGGTCTGTATGATGGCCCTGTAGACCAGATAGATATGAAATCACTTTCAGGAAATGACCAATTAGATTGAATAGGCCGTACACGTCTACGTATAAGGTAAAAGCCAATTCAGAGGCCACGGTAACGCCCATGGATGCAATCAGGAGCCTGAACACGCCGGGCTCGAATCGATCCCTCTGTCTGAACAGCAGTATGGCAGCACCGACCAGAATCAGACAGATACCATATTCACTCCATATCTTGAACGTGGTAAGCCCGACTCCCTCCAGGTGCGTGGCAGGAAAGACTTTCCAGTAGAAGATGGATGCGAGCAGCGCGGCCGAAACCAGTGAAAAAGCTGCAATGACTAGATTGGCTCTGAGCCGTCGTCCCAGGAAGAGAGGGGCAATCAAAAGAGATGCACTCTGGACAAACCTGCCCGCGATCCAGAGCTGGGAGGCCAAGTCTGATCTAGAGGCCGAGAAGATGCCCATGCCCTTGTAGGCCAGAGTGTGCAAGAGATCTATGCCGCCGACAAATAGATAAGAAATACCGAGGAATAGAAGATAATTGTTGGCTAGCAGCCGTCGTGAATTCCAGGCGATGAAGAAAATGTCCCAGGCCACCGCGATACTGAACAGTTCGACCGCGGTGTGGAACAATACGTAGCCTTGAAGGCTCATAAGGTACAGGCCGCAGAATATGGCTGCCCACACGGCTACGTGCCCGTACATGCCGGTTTTTGACGGTCGCTCACTCATTTTCCTAGTCCCATGATACGCTCATTATATCCGATACTCTTTCGCTCATTTCAAGGTTTCTAATTTCAGGTTTGTATTCAATTACATAGGACGGAATTTCCGAAGCTGAATCGCCCTTGACACCCGAACCCGCTTCTCCTATCTTTTTAGTCGATGAATTCTGGAATTCTCGACTGATAATGAGGAGTGTGGGATGCAAATCTTTGTCTCCGGGTCTTTGGCCTATGATAGAATAATGGATTTTCCTGAAAAATTCTCAGACCATATTCTGCCGGATAAAATCCATATACTCAATGTCTGCTTCATGGTAAACGGCCTAAAGGAACAATTCGGGGGGACCGCGGGAAATATTGCCTATAGCCTTGCCCTGCTGGGAGAACAGCCGTTCATTCTGGCTACGGCGGGCAAGGACTTCCACAGCTATAAGAACTGGCTCGCTGAGCACGGACTCCGTTTGGACGCGATCCGCATCATTTCGGAAGAATTCACTGCCGGAGCATACATTACCACAGATAAAGCCGACAATCAGATCACCGGGTTCAATCCGGGAGCGATGAGGTATCCCTGCGAATACCCGATTGACGGCGCGGAACCCCAGGAGACTCTGGCTATTGTGGCGCCGGGGAACCTCGACGATATGCTCACGTATTCAAAGAGTTACAGGGAGCGAAACATACCGTACATCTTTGACCCGGGGCAATCCATTCCCGCGCTCTCTACTGATGCGCTGATCGAGGGGCTCACCGGCTCGAGGTTGTTCATCTCTAACGACTATGAACTTGAGATGGTCATACGGTCTACCGGAATGCTGAAAAGCGATCTGCTCAAGAAGACCGGGGCCGTAATTACAACCCTTGGTGAAAGGGGTTCCATGATCTCCACTTCCGGGGCAGACGTCCAGGTCCCAGCCGTCCCGGTGGAGCGAGTGTTAGACCCCACAGGCGCAGGTGACGCGTTCAGGGCCGGTCTGATCAAGGGGCTGGTAATGGGAAAGAGTCTGGTGGTGGCAGGCCAAATGGGCGCGGTGTGTGCCGGCTACTCAGTGGAATGCCAGGGGACGCAATGCCATCGCTTTTCTCAGGAAGAATTCTGGGCGCGCTATGAGGCTTGCTTCGGGGGAGTGAGTTGATGCAAAGCGCGTGTAAATAGACACATTGTCCTGCGGTGTTACTATACCACTGTAGGGGCACGGCATGCCGGGCCAGTGCTAAGTACTCGGTTTCCCAAGGTCCGTGGCGCATTTGGGGAAGCTTTGGTGGGACAGGCATCTTGCCTGTCTATAAAGAAATGACAGGCAAGATGCCTGTCCCACTAATACTGTGGTCTTGAATCCTCTTTCATAGTCTCCGGTCCGAGAATACGTCACCCGAATCACAAATTGGGCCACTAAGCGATGTGTTACTCTCTTTGCAGATATGTCCAATGCCCAGCCGCCCACCAGGCCGGAGGTAGTCCATGCCGAGCACATCACAAACTCCACCGCCAAAAAGTTCCGAAAGATCGCCCCATGTGGTCTTCTCCCGGATCCGGAAAGTATTCCAGGAGTCTGGGTATCTTAGGCTCGAATTTGTCCCTGGAATACGAGGGGGTTTGGTACCGAGTCTCTTGCGATGATCAAGCTTTCATTGTCTATCGGGTCAACAGCCACAGCGGAGCGAGACATCACCTCCCTGGGTGGCCGGTCTGCCTGGTGAATTCCGACACCATCTTTGAAGAATGCTTCTCTCCTGGGCTCAGCCGTGACCATTACGATTGCGGCGTGGACCTGGAAAAATGGCTGGAAATTATCGACGGGCATTGTCGGGGAAATTAGGAATCTGGTAGGCAGGGCGACTGTTCCCGCCGGCGGTTTGTAGGGGCAGGGCTTGCCCTGCCTAGGCCCGCCCCTATATGATCGTACTTAGGGAGGCGGAGCCTCCTAGGCGTGCATTTCGAGGCAGAGCCTCGGAACGAGTGAGAAGAAAGAGGGAACCTCAAATCAATTCAATTCGCCACGCTTCTATTTCACCAGATTCAGCCGGACGGGGGACTTAAGGATCACATACGAGCCGTTTTCGGATTCCCGGCGCTCTGCCACTCCCACGTGATCTTTGATCAAGTTTGCCACCTGGCGGGCATCGTCAGGCAACATCCTCACGCAACCATGGGATTGATTCTGGCCGATGCTTCTGGGCGCGTTGGTTCCGTGGAACCTATAACCATCGTCATTCAGTTGGACCTGCTCCGCTATCTTGTCCTCGGGGTCAGCCGCCTGATTCTTCGCCTTCATCTTCACAGGCCTCTTTTTGAGGAGCGGAGCCATGGTTCCGCCGTACACCTTCTTACTCGGAGATTGCCCGGCTGCCCAGTCTCGGTTTGTTGGCGGTATCCACCAGGGATTGTCATCGTAGATGTGAGTTACAAAATATACCCCGACAGGGGTAGGGAATTCATGCGGATTTCCCAGGCCGACTTTGCATTCGTGGAGCAGCTCTCTCTTACCGAACAAGGAGCTGGCGTACAACTTGAAGACGTGCGATGAATGGCCCACCTCTATTTCGATGTAGCCTAGGTCGCCGCCCTCAGGGCCTGTAGGGAAGTTTCCTACTGCCTTGTGGGGCTCCGACGGCCTCAGCAGAGTCTCCATCCTGTGTCGGTCCACAAGAGACGGGTTCTTTGCAATTCGCGTCGGCCCTGCTGATGCCCGCACGGGAGTCACTCTATTCGGCGAGACAGAGGAGGCCTGGGCCACTAGATCTTGCCCCCCAGAAGGTGGGGCCACCACCTCATCGCCTTGATCTGTTGTATGGTTGACCGTGGACGGTTCTGCGGCCTCGACAGGCAGTACCGAGGAGAGAGAACACAACCAAACCTATACCCATCCCAAGGAACAACACACGAAACATGACAATCTCTCAACGCTCTACAGGCGCATTATAATAAAAATGAACTGTATATCTAGCATGTTATGGGACAAAAATCAATGATAAAAAGCATTGTGCTCTATAATCAGTCAGCTTCTACACTCCAAAGCAGTGTAACAGACGCATCAATTAACGAGACTTCACACTTAAACGGACGTCCGAAAAAATTTCACAGCGACTTTCCTCCCCTTGTGAAAGACAGCATCTCCACAACGACGCAATTCCTATACCGTAATAGGATGCTCTTATTCTATTTAGACAGTTTGCTGGCGGAGGGGTTTCGGTTACGTCCGTTGCCAAAATAGGTGCACATTTGACCGCGACGAGGCCGGCAGTAGGGGCGGGTCAAAGACCCGCCCCTACTGCCCCATCCCACGGAATCCAGTTCGGACGCGATGCCACTACTGATCCCGTCGGGAATGACGGAATGTGGCCCTCCAAATCGGTCAAAACTTTCGGCAACGCGGTATATACCTTGTGATCCAATATTCTGGTGTGCGCCTTTGATACAAGATGTTCGCCATAATGAACCGATAAGCATGGCACCTTTCAGTGCCAGTCGCCAATTTAATGGCCCCTGTGGCTTATTACAAACAATTGGCTGCTTGGTCATCTTTGGAACTCAATTGTCTTTTACTGAACTTCTTGACACCGTTCTCGTCCAGGTCTAGGATGAGAAACAACGGACTGCTCCGTTCTCGGAATCCCCCACACAAAAAGCGCGGAACCCATTGAAATATAATCACAAGCTACGCCTGAATGGTTCAAACCCCTCGCGGGTTCATCATGAGCCGACAATGCCGGAAATCAACGAAAGGTGAATGAGCCGTGAAAGAGCTAATGTCAGGAAATGAAGGCATAGCACGCGGGGCCTATGAGTATGGTGTGCGGTTGGCCTCCGCGTATCCGGGAACTCCCAGCACGGAAATTTTGGAATTGATCGGGGAAAAATACCGTCAAATTAAAGCCGGTTGGGCTCCCAATGAAAAAGTTGCTGTGGAGGTTGCTGCAGGGGCTGCGTACGGCGGTTCAAGGGCCATAGCCGTAATGAAGCACGTTGGCCTCAATGTGGCGGCAGATCCGTTCATGACGCTCTCTTATACCGGCGTCAACGGCGGACTCGTGCTGGTAGTGTGCGACGACCCAGCGATGCACTCATCACAGAACGAGCAGGATACCCGCAATTTTGCTAAATTCGGCAAAGTGCCTTGCCTTGAGCCTTCCGACAGCCAGGAGGCCAAGGACCTCATGGGAGCCGCCCTGTCCATAAGCGAGGAATTCGATACGCCGGTTATTCTCAGAAGCAGCACACGCGTTTCCCATTCCATGTCGCTGGTTGAACTGAAGGAGCGCGTGGAAGGACCCAAGGAACTAGGGCTGAAAAAGGACCCGGCGAAATTCGTCATGCTCCCGGCCATGGCAAGGCGCCGCCATCCCGTTGTCGAACAGAGGCTCAAGGACGTGGCCTCGTTTGCGGAAACTTTTCCGTTCAATCAAGTGATCATGGGGGATGATTCCCTGGGAATTATCGCCGCCGGGGTCGCGTTCCAGTATGCTCGGGAGGTTATGCCGTCGGCTTCTTTCCTGAAGCTCGGCATGGTATGGCCGCTTCCTGAGAAGATGATTCGCGACTTTGCATCCCGTGTGAAGCGGCTCGTAATCATAGAGGAATTGGACCCCTTTATCGAAGAAGCAGTCCGTCTGATGGGAATAAAAGTGGAAGGCAAGGAGCTTACCGGCCTGTGCGGAGAACTTTCCCCGGAGAAGGTGGAAATTGCTCTAACCGGAAAGACCACCGGCAAGAGTATCGGGTCGATAGAAATGGAATTGCCGCTAAGGCCGCCGAACATGTGTCCCGGCTGTCCACATAGGGCCACCTTCAGCGCGCTGAAAAAGAGGAAGGTCTACGTGGCAGGCGACATCGGCTGCTACACGCTTGGCGCGCTTCCTCCCGTGGGTATGCTTGACCACTGCCTTTGCATGGGGGCCGGAATCGGCATTGCCTCCGGACTGGACAGGTCCCTCGGAGAATTGGCCAAGGGCAAGGCAGTTGCCGTGATCGGCGATTCCACATTCTTCCATTCGGGGATGACGCCCCTTCTGGAATTGGCTTACAACGGCGGTTCCACAACAGTCGTCATTATGGACAACCGGACCACCGCCATGACAGGCGCTCAGCCAAATCCTGGAACCGGCTTCACCCTCCGCGAGGATCCTACGATTAGCGCGGATATGGCCAAGTTAGCCGAGGCGTTTGGCTTCAAGAGAATACGGGTGGTGAACCCCTATGAAGTAAAGGAAACGGACAAGGTAATAGGCGAGGAGCTGGAAGCCAACGAACCCTCAGTGATAATCGCCCGGGCGCCTTGCGCTCTCTTGAAGACCGACCGAATCCTGCCAGACAAGCCGCTGAAGATTGATTCAGACATTTGCAAAGGTTGCAAGAGCTGCATCAATACAGGCTGCCCAGCTCTGGAATTCGTCAAGATAGACGAGCCCGCGGAGGGCGAGAAACGCAAAGGTTTCTCCAGGATAAATGAGGCCCTTTGCGTGGGGTGCCGCACCTGCCAGGAAGTCTGCAAGTTCAATTGCATCGAGGAGGCATCATGAGCGAAAACCGCGTTTACAATGTCCTCATCGTCGGGGTCGGCGGCCAGGGGATCATTCTGGCAAGCGATGTGCTCGGGCGAGTGGCGGCTCGCCACGGATATGACGTGAAAAAGAATGAGATCCACGGGATGGCGCAACGCGGAGGTTCTGTCTCCAGCCACATCCGTTTCGGCAAATTCGTCAGCTCTCCCATAATCAAGACCGGTGAAGCAGACGTCCTGCTTTCCTTCGAACAGATAGAAACTTTGCGGTGACTTTCAGTACCTCTCCGAAAAAGGGAAGGTGATTGTGAACGATCAGAAGATCCTTCCCCCCGCGGTATTTACCGGGAAGCAAGAGTATCCGCCAGATGTCTTAACTAGAATCAAAGAGAAGGTGCCCGACGCAGTGGTCGTCGACGGTGCTGAAGTGGCCCGGCAAATGGGTAACCCCAGAGTGTTGAACGTGGTTTTCCTCGGGGTGCTCTCCAAGTACCTGGATATACCTGCCCAAACGTACGAGGAGGTACTGAAGGAATCGCTGAAGCCGAAACTGGTGGACATCAACTTGAAGGCGTTCCATGAGGGGCGTTCACTGGCTGCGGTCTGAGTGCTTACCCGGCGTTAATCCGAAAGTTTCTCCCTCTCAAACAACTGGATCCCAAGCGGTAAACATAGTATGGGGCGACCAATCGGCCGCCCCATACTTCACCAAGCAGTTCCTTTCAAAAAAGTGGATTATTTCATTTGCTCCGCTGAAGCAGGAATAGCGTGGGCCCTATCTGGGTCACGTTGGTCTCGTAGATACCGTCTCAAAACGCGCAGACGTACCAGAATCGTAACACGATGCTTTGTACGGCGCGGGTTTCATACCCGCCTTTGGTCGGATCAACCCAAGATGGGCAGGCATGAAACCTGCCCCTACCAACGCTCTCTGTAATTACCTCGAAGATGGCGGGCGCCGCACCGCATGGAGCGTCGCGTACCTGCATCGGTATCGTGTCAAGATTTCGGGTTTCCCAAAGAGTTTTGAGACAGTTTCTGAATCGTCTGGCTACTTTCAATCGCCCCCTATGGGGCTCCTGAGCGGAACAAAGTAAACAATCCATCCTCTATAAACGTACAGCAGGCTAAACGAACGTGGGTGTAAAATAACCGACGATTGCTTCATGGGGGAAAAAGACCCACGCCTCCAAAAGGTATCTTCCTGATTTTGCTGGATTCACAACTGTGTGTTGCGCTTTCGCCACACTACTGCGTAAAAGTGGACCCTCTTTTGTCGAGGTACCCTGCCGACCGAATTCTGCAATCCCCTGATTAGACAATACATAAGCAAAACTTTGAAATTTCAATGAGGTTGGCACGGAAAATGCTTAGATAATTAGGCGCGGGCAAGCCGCACCAAAACAGAGCAACACAAAAAACGGGGTTACGCCCTCGGCAAGAGGGCGGTAGAGTCGGGGAAATAGTTTCCAACCAAACCGTGTATTTTTTGCGCAGAGGGCCGGTTCAGCAGGAAAGAGCCGGTTGCCTGCTCTCCAAACTTACCGTTACGTAGGGATGTGCAGCCATTGTTATGAGGCACACCCATCGGCCGGTAAGACAGGGCTGGACAATTGATCGCATCATTTAACGTAATTGTTAAACCGCCGCAAAATGGGGTTACTGGAACGAGAGGAGGATGGCAAAATGAAACGTTTAAGCAAAGTAACAATGGTATTGGTCCTCCCGCTACTTGTACTGTGTTGGTATCATATTTATCACGGCAAGCGCCATCTGGAGAGCAACCTCATGGAGGTGTCCAGGATAGGGGACTATCTCGCGGTTGACAGGTATTTGCATGAAGGCGCAGACGTGAACTGCAGGGATAAGGACGGCCTTACGCCTTTGATCTGGGCTGCAATTCAAGGCCATGAAGAAGTAGTCAGACTCTTGCTCGAACGAGGCGGCGATCTCGAAGCTAAAAACCATAATGGGGACACCGCACTGATGTGGGCGTCTCTCATGGGGCATAAAGATGTCGTGGATTTCATGCTTGATCGTGGCGCAAACGCGGACCTCGGCGAGCCCAAAAGCGGGGTGACCGCGCTGATGGCAGCCGCTGCGAAAGGCCATGCCGACGTGGCGCAAGTTCTGGTGGAGAAAGGCGCGGCCATCAATGCTAGAGATCGAAATGGGAACACGGCTCTGACGCATGCCTCTATTAAAGGTTACGCGGAGGTGGTGGATTTGCTCTTGGCCGCGGGTGCAACCTTTAATGGAACCTGTCCCACAGAAGTTGCCACAGCGGTAATTTTTGTATCCGACAACGGCCGTCCCACCGGGATGGATCTTATGCACTTGGGGACCAATCATGGCCCTCGGCCCGGCAGCCACTATGGAACGCCGGTGACGGATGCTTATCTGAGGGAGGCGCCGCAGACCGAGGATTGGTGTTTCACCGCCGGCACAACTGCTGAGGCTCATGTCATTCCGGCAGTTCTCACGATCACGAGAGATCTTGGCGTATTTTCCACGCATTAATTTTGGACATGGTCACTTAAGGAACGTGCTGGCTGTGAGCCCGCGTGCAACGCGGAAGTGTTCACCGCGGGTCTACTAACATAATCCTCTGGCGTAACAATCAGCATTAATATATTTAGAATAGGGGAGGGAGCACTCATCTGTCGAGAGAAGGATAACACATGGCTTCCGATGAAATTAGGCTGACCACTCTGTCCAAATCGGCCGGTTGAGCGGCCAAAATGGCTCCAGGGGACCTGGAGCAGGCATTGTGCGGCATTAACATTCCTTACGATCCTAACGTCCTGGCGGGAGTTGCCGGATCGGAGGACGCGGGTGTATATCGTCTCAGCGATTCCATGGCGCTTGTCCAGACCCTGGACTTCTTTACCCCTATTGTCGATGACCCGAGGATCTTCGGCCGGGCCGCGGCCGCGAATTCCCTGAGTGACGTGTATGCTATGGGCGGACGCCCCATTGCTGCTATGAACGTGGTCTGTTTTCCCATCAAGAAGCTTGGGATCGCGATGTTGAAAGCCATCCTCCAGGGGGGTATGGACATCCTCCGAGAGGCTGGAGTGGCTCTAGTAGGCGGCCACAGCGTGGAAGACGACGAACCCAAGTACGGGCTGTCAGTGGCCGGCCTTGTCCATCCGGACCGCATAATGACCAACTCGGCCCTGCGCCCAGGTGATCGTTTAATTCTCACCAAAGCTATCGGAACCGGCATCATTGCCACCGCCATCAAGGCTCAACTCGCGGCAGCCTCTTCTATGGACGCAATGATTCGTTCTCTTTGCACGATCAACAAGAAGGCCTCGGAGGTTGCCTCCCGGTTCGATGTCAAAGCCTGCACGGACGTGACAGGGTTTGGCCTTGCCGGACATCTGGTGGAAATGGCCCGAGCCGGCAAGTGCAGGCTGAGGATTCGGTCGCAAGATGTCCCAATCCTCGAAGGGGCGATTGAAGGGGCATCCATGGGACTCATTCCCGGTGGTGGCCACTCCAACCGGAAATTTTTCAGCTCGTGGATAACTGTGGACTCAGGTATTTCCGCTGAAACCTCGGACTTGATGTTCGATCCTCAAACATCAGGGGGGCTGATATTGGGGATCTCGGCCGACCGCGCGCGAGATTTGCTCGATGCTCTGATCGCGGAAGGGGTCGAGACTGCGGCCGAAATAGGCGAGGTCCTTGAGCCGGATCCGGAGGGGCATCTGGAGATAGCCTGAAGGCTAGGAACTTCATCGGTAATCGTTCACCGCGGAGATCGAGCATTTTGTTTTCTCTGCATTTCTCTCAGTTCAGGAGTAACGCATTCGGGTCAGTGACGGTGAAGAGGGTGCCGGCCTGACTGGGCACACCCTTGGCTTATGCGGGGGATACAAGCCGTTTTTCCTCTCTGTGTTCTAGGCGCGTCTCGCGGGACGGTGATCCTGCGCGGAACGCGGGACTGGTTGCCCGCTGAACGCTTACGTTATTAAATTTGACTTCTTAACTGCCGGATTGAAGGGGTCCCAATCATGAATCCGAAGCGGAGCATCAAGGCCAGGGACATCATCGATGACATTCGCGGTGGAATGAATGCTTCCGATATCATGGCCAAATACCGGTTGACGATAAAAGGCCTGCGGACCGCCTTCCAGCAACTGGTGCAAGGGAGTGCTTTGAGCAAAGAGGAACTGAACGACCTTAAGTCCTTGCACGATATCTCGGTCAAGGGGTTGCGACAGTTGCCCCGTCACCCCATGAAATCCCCCACAAAAATATTTGATGGCGGCGACCCCTTCAAAGGCGGCGTAATAAAAGACATATCGGAAAAAGGAGTTTGCATACAAGGTATTGAATCGCAAATAGGCGAGGTAAAGAATTTCATCATCCGGCTCGGTTACTTGGGCGCGGGTGGAACCATCGTGTTCGAGGCCAGATGCCGCTGGGTGAAAAAAGTCATGACGTCCGGCAAGACTGAAGTCGCAGGATTTGAGATAACCGACATTTCTAGTTTAGATTCAGGAGCATTTGCTCGATTCATTTCTACATGATCGAGTCTCCGTGCCGGGCAGGGTGTGCAAGTAATTCACCGGACGGGCCAAACCCAATCTTCACCGCCTCTCAGCCGCAATGACGCTTGCTGGACCTGAGCGCTTTTTTCAGACATAGCGCAATACGCGAGGAACCAATCAGAGGCGGGATCCGACTCGGTGCAGGCGCATCTTAAAGAGGCGGCGGCGTGAGTACTGAAGGGCCACATATTTTGGGCGGCGGAGGGATGCCAAGGCTGATTTGAGCCGCATCAGTTGAAGCGTGGAGATCAGACCTGACGTCCATGCGTTGCGAGCGAATCTCGCCTCGGGTGAGATCGCGGTTGACCAAGGCTCGATCCGCCCGATATTGGACGTGAGGTGTTCAACCCCCCGCCACGCGATCCCCGTAGGAACTGAACCATCCTGGGCGGTGATCGTGTCCAGAAGAACCAACTCCCGCCCCGACCTCTTGAACAGAAGTAGACTCTCCTGTGGGGCTGGTTTGTCCTGCCTCTGGCCTCGGCTCAAAAATCCCGCGGGCATGGCTACCGCCTGTTGGTAGACACAGCCGGGCCAGTGATATGCGTGGCGATAGACGCGCCACGCACACAGAGTATGATCCGTGTAGAGCATCCCGATCAGTTCGCGCAGACCGTTCTCCCTGCGAATGACCTCCGCGCGCTTGTGCGAACAGTTGATATCCAAAAACACAAAATTGGTGCCGGATCTCACTTCGGGAACCTGACTGACCAGACTCCGTATGAGATCGTTGCGGATTTCCGCTGCCTCTCTCCAGTCCAGGCTTAATCCCGCGTGGAAAACCGCCATGAAACCGATGATAACCAGGGCCGCCGCCTTTCCGAGCAGCCTGGCTGACGGCTTCCGCCACCCACTCAGTCCCGCGGCCAGGAGAATGGCCACGCCAACGGAAGCCGAGGAATAGATCCTGCTCGCCCAACTGAAATTGAACCACGAGAGATCGCCCTCCGGCATCAGCCCACATTTCGCCATCAGCGTCTCGGCCAGTCGTGGAGTGAAGCCGCCGTACCCGGCAAGCTGGTACGGCAGCATTCCTAGAACCACTATCGCCCCTCCGAGTACGACCAGATACCATTGCGACCCCGGCTCGAACCGACCTTCCGCCGCCACCTGCGCCGCAGACCAGCCTCGACGCAAGAAAAGGAACAGACCAGCGGTCCCCAGCACTACCAGGAAGCCCGCCAGGAGCGCCCATCGGTCCGCAGACAGGGACGTGAACGGTGCGAGCAGATAGAACGGAAGCAACGCAAGATATGACCAGAGCAACTCGAAGGGCGGCAATAGATAACTGTGTTCCCACCGCTCCGCCGCTCAGGGAGACGAATCTGAGCGCCACCGCCGCGGCAAACGCCGCCAGGATCCCTACGCAGAGCTTGATCAGAAAGCCGCGATCGGAAGGCCTGTCGGAACAGCCCCGATGAACAGGCCAAACCAGCAACGGCACCGCGAAAATGAGGAAGCCGGATGTCTCATAGGTGATGAACGAACCCACATATAGACCCATAGGCAGAGCCAGTCCGCGCCACGGTGACGACCGCTGGGCCCACCGCTGAAACGCGAGTACGGAAGTCCAAAACAACAACATGCTCAGCCGGGAATTATCGGTAAACATTACGTACGTCAGGCAGGAAATCGGGGGCAAGAAAAACGCCAGCAATACAGCGATGGAAACACAAGTCCGCCGACCGGGAAAAGCCCAATCCAGGGATACCCCCATGAGCGCCGCGGAGCCAGCCAGCAGCAACAGTGAACACAAGTGGAACACCACCTTGTTGAAGCCGAACAACTCGAAGAGGCTGATCCAGTAGAGCCCTTCCACCGGCCGCAGGAACTTGCGCGCGTAGAGAACCAGCGAGTCCGGAAAGCTGTTCCAGTACGGGATAGCAAGGACCCACCAGTCGTCACCGTCGAAGCCGATATCGCCGGTTACCACGGTGAGGACAACACAATAGAGAGCCAGACCCACTGCGACAAACCACAGGTATGACTTGCAGCCTTCAGTTTGTTCCGTGGACACAGTCCGAGGGCCTCCGCTATGGTTGAGACATAAATTAATGCTGCACTGTGCTCGTCAGGGATACATTTGTCATATATCAGATCCGCAGCTGCGTGAAAAGAATAAAGCTTCATTATCTATAATTTCGCGATTCTTGCATCAACAGCCGGGCTAAACGCGCGGTCTCGATCATGTAAGACACGAAACTATAGATAATGGAGTAATCCAAACAAGTCTTTCCATTAAAAGACGCAATTCCAAAATCAGCTTATCCCGACAACCGGTAGCCGGCCTGGTTACCGGTCACGCGTAAAGCTGGTATTCGGGATAGTACATGATCGACCTGATCGAAGCCGCCAGATCGTCCGGCTTCGGCTTGCGGGCAAGACCTCGCTGGTAGGCCAGTTCAGCCACCTCAGTGGCAATGGCCGCAGACACTTCCCTGATTCTGTGCAAGGGGGGATACACACTACCCTGCTTGAGGTCGGCTTCTGATACGTACCTTGCCAGAGTGCGGGCGGCAACCAAGAACATCTCGTTGGTCACGTGTTTCGCCTCGCAGGCGAGGACGCCTAGCCCTACACCAGGAAAGATGTACACGTTGTTTCCTTGAGTGGGCACAAAGGTCTTTCCGTGGACCGTCACCGGATCAAAGGGGCTGCCGCTCGCAAAAACCGCGCGGCCTTGGGTCCAGGTGTATGCCTCTTCCGCGCTGCATTCGGTCTTAGAAGTGGGGTTGGACAGGGAGAAAACTATGGGTCTGTCGTTGAGCGTTGCCATGGCTTCCAGCACCGGCCGGGTGAACATCCCGGGCTTTGCGGACACCCCAACAATCGCGGTGGGCTTGAGTGCTTTAGTAGCGGAGAGAAAGTCAGACATGAACTCATGATCGTGCGCATAGAGTAGTTTGTGTCCGGTCAGATCGGTGCGGCTTTTTACGACAAGCCCCTTGGAATCGACAAACCAGCACCTCTTGCGCGCTTCCTCTACAGACAGCCCTTCATCAACCATGGCTGAGACCAGCAGATCGCCGGTGCCAAGTCCAGCCTCACCTGCTCCCAGAAAGAGAAATTTATGGTCCTTGAGCTTGCCCCCGGTGATGCGCAAGGATGAGTAAAGCCCTGCCACTGTAACTGCAGCCGTGCCCTGAATGTCGTCATTGAAGCAGCAAATCTCATTCCGGTATTTCTGCAATATACGAAACGCATTCCGATTGGCAAAATCCTCGAACTGGATGAGGGCTCCAGGGAACACGTCCTGCACCGAGTTGACGAACTCATCAATCAACTCGTCGTATGCCTCCCCACGCACGCGATGTTGTTTGAGTCCAATGTACAGGGGATCATTGAGCAGGGCTTCATTTTCAGTGCCTACGTCAATAGTAACCGGCAGGACTTGAAACGGGTGAATCCCGCCGCATGCGCTATAGAGCGCAAGCTTCCCCGTCGGGATACCCATGCCATGAGCCCCTACGTCGCCAAGGCCGAGAATGCGCTCTCCGTCGGTGACCACGATGACGCGAATATCCTGAATCCTTGCGTTGCGAAGAAGATGTGTAATTCGACCCCTGTCGTTTGCTGTAATAAATAGACCGTGCGGTCTGCGTAGAATATTGCTGTATTCAAGGCATGCCTGTCCCACCGTGGGGGTGTACACGATAGGCATAAGTTCCTCGATGTTTTCCATGATGACTCGAAAGAACAACGTCATGTTGCGATCCTGAAGGCCGGCGAGAAAGATGTATTTTCCCAGGTTGGTGGCCTTCCTTCTAATGTTCCCGAGAACCCGCACAAGCTGCTCCTCGATGGAAGTGACGCGGGGCGGCAGGAGGCCTCGAATGCCTAATACATCCCGTTCCGCTTCGGTGAAAGCTGTGCCCTTGTTGAAGGCCGGATCTCGAAGTACCGCAACACCGAGGGGGAGACGTACCATAAGATTTTGTGCTTCTTTCTTCCCTGGCGCACGTGACGTCGAGCCTCGTTTGTTTATGGGTTTTTCCGCGCCAGAGTCCGAGCATCCGGAGGCGTTGCAGCTTTCCGACTGACGTTGGGTGCACTGAGCCACGTTATCATTTGCGTCGGGTGTTAGATTTCCCATCAAATTCTCCCGTTTCAGGTACCGATCTTAAACTCCGACAAACGACCGCTTGTCGTCTGCTCACTTTACCACAATCTTTCGTACGGAGATGAGGGAGTTCTGAGACACCGCCACATTCGGAGACGGGGTCGCCCATTGAAACGACCTCTGTCGAGAGTAATTCTTATCCTGGCGCTAAAGAAGCTCTTCCGCCAAGCTGGCCAGGGAAGAACGAACAGTATCTTTGAAATTAACAATTCCAACCATGTTTTGATTTGCCATCTTATTCATTGCATACGCTAAACCGCTAGTTTTAGCGTCCAGTCTGCGGTTCCGATCGATCTGTCCCAAATCTCCCGTAAACACCATCTTTGTATTTGATCCCGCCCGAGTAATAATCGTCTTGACCTGGTGAGGGGTCAAGTTCTGAGCTTCGTCAATCACTATGAAAGACTTGTGGTAAGTCGCTCCCCGAATATAATCAAGCGGCTTAATTATGATTTTTTTGTTCTCTTGAAGTCTTGCTATTAGATCCCCGTTTTCCCGTCTGACACTTCCCAGGAAAGAAAAAGCCTGCAATATCGGTTCCGTCCAGGGAGCCATCTTTTCTTCGAGACCTCCAGGCAAGAACCCTATTTCATCTCGATCTTCCAGGTGGACCATTGGGCGTGCGATGACGATGTTGGTGTATTTCTTTCTCTGCTCCAATGCGCCTGCAAGAGCTATTAAAGTCTTGCCTGTACCAGCGCCACCCTGCAAAAACACAAGATTGATCTCCGGATCAAGTACTTGTGCGAGAGCAACGTACTGTGACCAGTTCTTTCGACTTTCTTTGCTGTGAGATTTGCCTTTTCCGGCCCCGTTGCCGTTGGAATCGAGCGTGAATGGTTTTAAGCCAAGGGCCTGTATGTCAGACGGAATGATTTTGAAGTGGTCCGCCTTAAATAAAGCAGCGAATGATTCCTCCCAATCTCCTCCGTTTTCGCTCCAGCAAACTACCCCCTCATTTTGTTGCATAGGTTCAAGATCCTCGCAGCCGTAATTAAACCTGTCCCCTATTTGAGACAGGATGCCCGTTGGCACGTTGACGCGCTTCAAGGAAGAGTGAAATACAGCATTTACTTGATTATACGGATAATCTTCGGCCCTTATCCCAAGCTCTCTGGCAAGGACGCGCACTATCGTGTCCCGAGACATCAACAAAACTTCAGTCTTTGAATTAGGGTTTGCTTGAAGGGCCCGGGCCGTTGCGATAATCTGGTGATCAGCCTTATCTTTCTGAAGATCGTTCTTGAAGTGCTTGTTACTCGGCTTCGGCTCTATTTTGAAACAATTAGTGTCAGTTCGAGCCAGTTCTTCGATCCTCCTTATCACTTCTCTTGCATCCCAGCCAACATTCGGTTTATTTTTCAATTGATCCAATTCTTCCAGCACGATCCAAGGAACAGCAAGAATGTTGTCCTCGCCTGGCAGGATGTCGAGCGATTCGGGATCGTGGACCAGCACACTGGTGTCCAATACAATTGTCTTCTTTCCATTGCGTTCTGCGCATTCCGTCGGATTTTCCACCCGTTTCTTGGAATTCTTTGAACTCGGTCGCTTATGAAATCGACTCGTACTGTCGGAGTAAGCGGGGATGAACCCTGATTTATCTGCGAGAACCCCGTTACATTGAGATCGATGTCGATTTCCTTGAGTCAGGCCACCGCTGAATCTGTATTTGAAACTCATGATTGGTAAGCTAATGCGCCTCCTTTCGAATTTTCATCATGGCAGCTTCAAGTTCAGGTCCGAATGGAAAGGACAAATCACCTCCAATGCCGTGCTTTTTAACAGAGAAAGCGGCCCTCTGTTTTTTTCGGAACCGAAGTAGCACGTTGCCGGAACATTTTCAACTGAACTTTGAACTATCTGCGTTCATATCATGTTAAAATTCCATTACCTTTTAATTAAACATGCCGTGCGGCCGCTTAGAAACTGTCCATTCCGTTCCGGAAGTCAATTAACAGAAAACCCATCTTATCTGCACAAATCATAAACGTGGCCGTGTTTTATTGGGTACCAGGGTCCATAGGTATTTGCGATAGTTATCATAGCCAAGGAGGATTGAACAATGAAATCCCTGCCATTGCACAATTCGGTTTCGGCAACCAAGCGAGCCAGGGAAAGGACACAGTCTCTTATCTCGAAAGGAAAGAGCTTTAATTTGGATGACTCTTACGACTTCGCCCCCATCTTGAAATGGATGAAAGAGTCATATCGGCAACTGGCCTCTTTTCCTGAAGAACAGGACCGGTTTTCTTTATTTTGCTTGAATTCCTATGCTTTTCCAAAGGACCGCGTGAAGTGGGGATTGCAGATACTCACGAATGCATATCAAAAAGCCATGTATCGGGAAGAGCGGACGCGGCCCTTGTCTCTCCGCAAACGGCCTGTTTATCAACAGACAGGCACGTGAGGAAAAGCGAGGACGTCATGGAAATAGTGACTGATATTCCGGTACCGGAAGACTGTGCGGGCCGAATATTCGACTACAGCGGCCGCAAATTCGGGTCGGAACTCGCCGCGGAGCTGTGGATGAATATTCTGCAACACAAATGGTTCCTTTCCGAACAGCTCGGAAGAGACGTGGGAATAAAAGTAGCTTGCCTCGATTATATCGAGAACATGGATTCCATCCGTACGGCGTTGGAAGAGACGGAAAGAGGCAATCTCCTCAAAGAACTCGGGGCGCGACTTGTGGACGAGACCGTGTGGGAAACTATTTCTCAAACTCAACCGCCCAAACAAATCGTCCGCCAACGAATCATTCTTCCGCTTACTGAGGCCAATCTTGCTCAGAAGCATGGAGTTACCCCGCCCAGGACAATCATATTCTTCGGCCCTCCAGGGACGGGCAAGACGCATTTCGGCCGTGCCATAGCCGGGGTCCTTCAGTGGTGGTACATAGAGATCAGTCCCGGCACCCTGGCCGCGGACGGCGCGGATCGCGTGGGCGCGAATTTGAAAAATGTTATGGAAAAGGCCCGTAAACTTGACGAAGCGGTCATCTTTATAGACGAATTCGAAGAGCTGGCAGGGAGCCGTGAACAGGCTTCCAGAATCGACAAATCAATAACCAACGAGTTCCTCAAGCAAGTGCCTCTGTTGAAGAGGCAGGATGCTAGGATTTTGCTTGTTTGCGCCACCAACCACATTCGTGAACTGGACGTGGCTCTGTTGAGACCGGGGAGGTTCGACCTTATCATCCCCGTAGGCGGCCTGGACGACGAAGGCCGTCGCACCATTTTCAGCCACTACCTCTCCACGACAAATCACGGGGAAGTGGATTTGGACAAGATAGTGTCGGCTATTCCGTTCTTCACTCCGGCAGACATAGAGTATCTTTTCCAGAAGGTCACCCAGCATGCATTCGAGCGTGAATACGTTGTTGGAAAAGACTACCGCATTTCTACGCGTACATTTCTTGAGATAATCCCCACAATCAGGCCCACCTTGACCGAAGACATAATCAAGGAACTCGAGCAGGATGCCCTCGATTACAACGCGGTACTGACGGAAAAGGCCGGGCGAATGAAAAGCCGGCGGGGGAAGCTTTCGGGAAAAAAGGCGTGGCCGAAGAGAAAGAGTTTGATTCCCAATATGGGAGTAGTTATCCTGTAGACCATGAGACTAATCAAGAGGAAAGTCCTTCAGGACTTTCCTGCGAAACATCCACGAGCAAAGGAGTCGCTCGAACATTGGCGTCAACTGATCAAGATCGGAGATTGGAAAAGTCCTTCAGATTTGAAACAGGTTTTTGGATCCAACGTTGACTTTGTGGAGAATAACAGGGCCATTTTCAACATAAAAGGGAACGACTACCGTCTCATTGCAGAAATAAACTACAAAACACGGATCGTTTATATCCGCTTCATAGGGACTCATGCGGAGTACGACAAGGTGGATGCAGGAACCGTGAAACGCTACTGACGAGGAGTTGTTTTCAATGAACATCAAACCAATAAAAACAGAAGAAGATTACGAGGCGGCTTGCAAGAGAATTGATGAAATCTTTCAGGCTGAACCTGGAACACCTGAGGAAGAAGAATTGGATATTCTTGCAACCTTGGTAGATGCCTACGAGGAAAAGCATTTCCCGATGGGAAAGCCGCATCCCATCGAGGCGATCAAGATCCAGATGGAAGGACTGGGGATTTCGAGAAAAGACCTAATGGAACATCTTGGGAAGAGCAGCGGGCGGATTTCGGACTTACTAAACTGTAGAAGAGCATTGACTCTCAATGACATCCGCAAGCTGAGTAAGTTGTTGCATGTTCCTATGGAGGTATTGTCACAAGATTATCAACTGGAAGCACCCCGACCCAAGGAAGGCCGCAATAGACCAGTGGAACATCAGGCGGTTTAACGAAAGACGGCGAGTCCTGGTTCCAGGTACGCCTCAAATAAGCCAGAGCTGATTCTGTCATCGCAAATCTCAGCAGCTGTTTTCGCCCATCTTGAATCCAACCGGCCACTGTCGCATCTATAATAGGTGAACCAGGGAGGTTCAAGATATGTCCTTCAAGAAAGACATGATGGACGGAATCAGCGACACGGAGGGGGTCAGGATCACAAACGAAGCATATCGACCATCTGTGGAAGTTTGGCCAGATGATGACTTTGCAGAGTGGGTATCAGCCCATGAAGATAGGGTCAGAAACATAATCTGCAACGCCCCGGAATTCAGAGCCGCGCCATACTGCGGTGTGGGTTATCACTAATAATGTGTAGAAGGCGTTGAGTCGCCGATAAGGCGGTCTGAGGTTTGGATCGCCTTTTTTGGGTGGGGGAACATCCACTGTTTACATGGGGTCGCGCCTATTTCCTTTTCCTTCCTAGGCCCTTTCCATCCTCGCTTAATACCCGTCTGATCCGCGTCAGCCCAATCGACTGATAATAAGGCACTTTCTTTTGGTCTCGTTCCCAGGCTCTGCCTGGGAACGCCTCCCTGGAGGCTCTGCCTCCCAACTGCAATCCTGCCTTACGAGTCTCGCGGCCTCTCGCAAAACGAGCCATTACCGGGCGGAGTTCCGCGGGACGCGGGGGAAGTGTGTCGCTCGAGAAAACGCCGCGAATGCCGCGTTTAGCGCGACGGTTTCTGTAAGTCACCGCATGCTGTGGACCTGATGCTCAATGCCCTCGATTCGCGAGAGAGGCTTGCTCAATCGTTGCTCCAAACAAGCGGAAACCAAAAACCTTTCAACCCGGCTGAGTGGACGCGTTCGACGAACGGGTCAGCGACAAAGACATCCATAGTGACCACTTGGGGAATTTTGAAAACCACCATTCCAAAGAGCTTTTCTTCATAAAAAGAGTGACTGCGGATGTTCAGGACTTTTGAGCAACCTTCGAATCTAATCACCTCGGAATTGGGCTCATCCAGTGCATCAATTACGCGGGTTACGTTAAAGAGGAAATACCTATCACCACTGCTCATCACGGGTAGTATTTCACCGTTCCCTTCCAGCAAATCTCTCAGCGTCTCCACAGCTCTTGGGCTGAACACCGGAACATTCGGGATCAGGGAGGGAAAATCTCCCTTGGGCAAGCGCCGCGGGTCCTTCTTAATTCTTAGATCTGTGCTCAACTTTTTCATGGGCTTTCCATTGAAGCACCGCGCGCACTCATAGAGATCACCGCCGGGCATTATGAGACTCTCGTAATGATCGGAATCTGCACGCAACAGATAAACTTTCATGAATTGACTCCTCAAAGCGGGAATTTTCCCAGTGACAAGAGATCTTTCATTTCTCTTAAAATTTGCAGAGCTTCCCCCTTACTCCCTGCCCCCTGCAACATCCGGTTTACGGCGTCCATATAGCGAGAAGAGTTGTTTAGTGTCCAGTGGTAAGTTCTCTGCGCCCATACCCCATTCTCAGCAGCATCAATGTCGATACCATACTTCTCCAGTACGTCTCGGGCAGGCTGGGCTCGCCAGTGCCTCCACGGCACAATATGGTGTCCATCCTCATCTGGCGACTGCCTTGGCTCCCCAGAGTCCTCGAGATTCTTGCGGAGTGTCCGCGAATGGCGACTCCCTGACAAGAACGGAATGGGATCTTGCCATTTCTGAGCCCGCTCTTCCTGTTCGTCAAGCGCGGTAGTGGCGCCTGCCCTGACGCCTTGAGCATAAGCGCAGTTATCTCTAGTATCCAAGTTAGGAGGCGCCTTGCCCCTATGAATCGCGCCATATCCATCAGTCCACCCGCTCCTGTACTCTGTCTGTGCCTCGTCAACTCCCTGGTAAAAGCCGGAAATATAATCCGGATTCAAAACCAGGGGGGGGTTAGGTGCCCTATTGGGATCGAGGACCGATTGCACGCCATCTTTAAGTCCTTGATTGTGGGTTAGCGGACCTTCACCCCGAAGTTTCTCGGCCTCATCATAACCAAGTCTCGCCTCATTCTGCCAAAGGGACGGGTCCTGCGAGTCAAAATCTTCCTCGTTCCCGAAGTCACCGTCGCCTTCCTCGTCTCCCCACAGCAGGGCGTGTTGTTCAGCCGGAGTTTTTGATTCAAATTCAGTGCCGAACCAAAACTTTATCAATTTCAGCAGCTCGATAATGGTAGAATCCCCCTGGTACTTGAGCGCTTCGTCTTCATAAGCGTCAACATCCTCGGGGCGAACCTTGTCAGCATCATCCTCGTCGTGCTCTCTGCCTCCTGCACCCGTGCGGCGCGAACTGTATTCGGGGTGAGTGGCAAACCACCACCGGCGTTGCTTTTCGGTTTCTATCACATCTTCCTCCTTTCTCGGCATGAAAGCGCAGTTGCCGCATCTATGGTATTTGGCTGCAGGCGGACCGCGGTCGTCGTTGAAGAGCAGTTGTCCGCTCGTCAAAGATTACGACGTCAGTCCTTGTCCCCAAGAATGAAAGAGCTACAAATCATGGAAGTGTTTGTCGGACAGGTTCGGAAGACAATCTTCGTTCGGCGGCCCCGATGGTTAGTCAATAATATCAACGGACTATCAACAGGACCTGATGGATGCGTGGGTCAGAGGTTTGGCAGCAAGGTGGAGCTAAGTTTATTAGCCCCTTCTAATCTTAGAATACCATAATGCAGGCACAAGTCAATGATTCGATTGGAAACCTAAACACCCGTAGGGCGGCCCGTGGCCGCGGGATTGCGTCGGGCACGGCCCGACCTACCGCTGTGGACCCGGTCCCTGCCTTCAAGGCATGTAATCACAGGTTGAACCGAGATCGTAACGAACGCATCCTTAACTTAAGAAGGTTCGCACCTATCGACTGAGCGGATTCGGTATGCCATGGATTCAAAAGAATTTTTCGGAATGAAGCCTGCAAAGAGGACGGGGTGATGTTCGCTATAAATCACGCAGCTACCGCTCTTGATTATCAAGAAGATATATCCCGATGTACCGATAGCCGTAATCTTATTGTCAGTCCAACTCATAGAAATCCTCTGGGTCGCATTGAACTTTCTCGGCGTAGAAAAGACAACAACGGAAAACAGCGTGAAATCAGTCAGTGACGTACATCTTTCGTACATGCCGTTTTCTCACTCAGTTGCCTCCACGATTGTTTTGGCTGCCGGCACATGGATACTCATTGTTTTGGGCTTCAACGCGGTTGATGTAGGAACAGCAGTTGCGCTGGGGATCTGTTCTCATCTTGTGCTTGACCTGATCAGTCATGCCCGAGATATTACCATCGCGCCGTTTCTGGCCGGCAGGAAGTTCGGCCTGGGGCTCTATGAGAAGCCTGCCGTTGCTTTCGTGTTCGAGACAATCTATGGGATTTTCTGCTGGTGGCTATACGGAGGCAGCAGCGCTCTGCTGTGGATAATCGTACTCTTTAATCTGGCTAATGCCTCCTTCTTCTTGAAGGCCATACCCGGCCCGGAAAGATTCTTGGCACATAGGCCCATGTGGATCACAGCCGTGGTTGCACTGCAAATTATTGTTACAGCGGTGCTTGTTGGGTTATTCAGCTATAATTGACTTGACTGCGCAACAGCCCTCGATTACGTGACACCTGAAGTCGGCCCTACCAAATTCCGGGATTTCCAGAATTCCTGCTGCCCCATCCGTTGGTGACCAGGAGACTTTTCACTTTTTTTCGTGGTAAAATCTGACGCAGCATTGGGATGGCTTGTGAGGCATGCCGGCATGGGTGATCATTACCTTCCTCAGTACTATCTAAAAGGATTCTCGGAAAACGACGGGAAAAGAATTTGGGTCTATGACAAGCAGGAAAACCGTAAGTATCCAACACAGGTGAAGAGCACTGCAAACGAAACAGGATTTTATACCCCAGACATGGAGGAATACCTGGCGAATACTATTGAGAATCCTGCAAACGCGGTGCTGGATAAAATCAGAAGACGCGAAAGGATCGAGGCTGAAGACAAGCAAATCCTGTCGAATTACATGGTGGCAATGATAAAGAGAGTGCCGCAAAGTAAAGAATTTCTTAAAAAGCGTGCCCCCATTGTAGCTGACCAGGTTTTCCAGGAGCTTTCGGAAACATTGTCAGTAGCCGCTTCTGAGAGGCCGGATAAGCATACATTGATTGAGCGGGGTAGAGTCGAGGGCAGAGAAATACTGGATCGATTTGCTGAGAATCCGTCTAAAGACATCTGGCTTAGCAATATCCCACCTGAAACGACTCCGCGAATAACGGCAGCAATTCAGAGAATGACGTGGGTTTTCCGCACATTTGATGATCATCCAGCGTTCCTTACGTGTGATAATCCCGTCTTCTTCTTCTCAAGCCTTGGAATTGGCCAACCTGAATCGGAACTCGTTTTTCCAATATCGAGCCACGTGGTCCTGTGGTTGACCTGGAGGACAGATTTATCGGAAGATTATTTTCCGGCATCTAGTCAAATCGTTAAAGAAATGAATCGCCGCATTGCCAGTCGAACGCTCCGCTATCTGTATCACCCAATTGATGAGCACTGGATTTTGCCGTTTGCGCGGAAAAACAAATTCCAGTTGCACAAGCTAAAGACAATGTAGAATTCGCGGCGGGCTTCTCTTTGAGGCTAATTCCTAATTCCGGGGACACCATACTTAATTCTCAGCGGCCCTCTTCAAGTCAAAAGCGCGTGCCGAAGCACGGAATTAGAGAAATGAGTTTGATGTACCCCGATAATGGACAACGTTGCAGTGGCGCTTGATCTCATGAGGCTCGGAGATGAGTCAAAAGAGACTTGATGTTTTGGTCACGACATTGTGCTTGTCCAGAGATTCTAGTATATGCTCATCAATAATTTTCGGAAATCCGGGACCCTGCTAAGTTACTGTGAGCCAATCGGAGAAAAAACCGGTACGGTGTCACGGAGCGGAAGGGGTGAGCGATGGACGTTGCGGCAACGCACATATTAGACTTGGACTTAGATTTCTTCCTGGACAAGATTGCACATCGCCGGCCTGACAAGGGGAAACGGCTTCCTTCTTGGGGTTATAAGCCGTGGAAAAAAGACGAAGTTCGTTCATTCTTGGAACGACAGTGCCTGCTGTCAACTGCTAACCCCACCAAGGGACGAGTAGTGACCCACCATGATGAGGTGTTTTGGCTGTGGCGGGACCTTGTCGACGCGAGGCAAATAGGAGTACCTTTTTCCGTTGTTCATGTAGACGCCCACTCGGACTTGGGTATGGGTTACCCCGCCGCCGACAGATACGTTATGACCGAACTGCTGCACGAGTCGCTGGAAGACCGGAAATCCCCTTTTAAATCTCAAGTAAAGCCAGGGAATTTTCTGCTATTTGCAGTTGCTTGCTGTTGGGTGAGTCAAATAACTTTCGTATTGCATCCTAGGTAGAAAGAGGACGTGCCACAGTACCACTTCGAGGACTGTAAGCCCAACAGGCCCTGTCTTCAACTGAAGAAATGCACCTCAGAGGCATTACGTGAGCATAGCCAACGTTGCTGTTGGGATAAGTTCCCCGTATTAGGCAACGAACCCAAAGTACCCTTTAGGAGAATCACTTGCTCAGAATACCAAGCTAAAGAGCCCTTCTCATTTGTTTTTCTAAGTCATTCGCCGGGTTACACGCCCCATACGGCCGATGGGCTGATTTCGATCGTGAAGGAGTATATCAGTGAAATCTAGGTCGAACTTACACCTGTAGGGCCACCCCCGGACTCGTCGGGCACGGCCCGACCTACGCAAACTTAGCGGGCGGAGCCCGGCGTCATAGGTCACCAGGCAGAGCCTGGTAACCAGGACGTGGTGGGGCTTGATGTCTCTTCGAGCTTCTTTGCGAGCCTACTGGCCTGATTGGCCCCAGTCGCAGGCTATTGCGTAATCGATCAGCTTGTTAGCCAGCTCCTCGGTGATCGGCGCGGGTTTGAGATCCGGCACAGCCGCGTCGGTATTGGTGCGGTCAAAGGAGGGGTTATTGGAAAAGTGAAAGAGGATGGTCTGCATCTGGCGCCACACCATCCGCTCAATCCTGTTGCGGGGCTGAGTGAAAGGAGCGCCTGCTCCGGCAAAGTTAATCCCGGCCACATTGAATCTGTTGCAGATAAAGTCCAGGGTCCACTGGTGCGTAGGCGGATCGGGGTGGCTGAGGTGATAGATCTTCTTGTGATTGGCCGGGTTTTCTATGATGCGGATCGCGGCCTTGGCCAAAGAATCCACCGTAATGATGTTCATTGTCCCGGTTGCGTCCGCGGGAACGTTTATCTGCAGGTCGAGGCGGTTGGCACCATTAGCATCCCGCATGAGCCTGTCAAGCAGATGAACGGCCTGGAAGAGGATATACCAGCCGCCGAATGAACTGCACCTTCCTGTTTCAGAGTCGCCCACGATGACGGATGGCCGCAGGATGGTCGCGTCCCCCATCCAGATCTGTTCAGCCTCCCATTTGCTCTCTTCGTAAACGTTGACGAAATCGCCCCTCGGGTGGTTGACCTCCTTCATCATCTGACCCTGGATGAAACCGCACACGTATGCTGTGCTTATCAGGTGGACATTCATGGGCTTGCGGTCCACCAGTCTGCGAAGGACCTTGGCGCCTCCCAGGTTGGTTTTCAGAGGTTCACCGGATTCGTCCATGTGAAGCCGTGTTGAGGCCGCGCTGTGGAGCAACGTGTCCACCTCGTCAAGACCCTCACACTCGCGGCACCAGTTATCCCATTGATCTTCCGCTTCCAGAACTTCACCTTTAAACCAGTGTAGACTCCCGGCGTCTCGGGGGAGGCCCATGCTACCTAAAAAATGGATGGTATCCAGCTTGCGCGATTCGCTCCGATAGAGAGCCCAGACACTGTGGCCCCGCTCAAGTAGTTCTGCCAGAAGATATTCGCCCAGGAAGCCTGTGCCTCCGGTCAGGAGCACCTTCATCGGTGCGCTCATCAGCCCTCCAATGTACCAATTTATTATTCCGGTCTTGGAACCCGGTGAAATTCTGCTCACCGGTTTCGTACCTAATCTTTCAGTTTAGAACACCGCCGCATTTCGTGCAAGGGAAAAGCCGTTGAGACCACACCCCTTCACTGTAACCCTGGCCGAGAGGGAAGAATTCACCGCAGAGTGCGCCGAGAACGCAGAGAAGAACGATGTCTTTTTACGCCTCGTTCCCAGGCTCCGCCTGGGAATGCCTTCCTGGAGGCTCTGCCTCCGCTCCCGAAGTCAGACTTACTGGTCTCGCGAATTTTCCCATGACGGGGCATTACTGGGGCGGAGCCCCGCGTCATGGGTTCCCAGGCAGAGCCTGGTAACCAGAACTCTAAATTCAATGCCCGCCTTCCTCGGGGTAATTGCGGAGAGGGTTGAGTAGGGGCGGGTTTCATGCCCGCCCTTGGTCGGACCAGGCGATGATGGGCAGGCATGAAACCTGCCCCTACACTGCATCGTGCTACGCTTCCGGCTTGCCTGTGAATTTTGAGACAGTTTCGGAAAGCCTGCCCCGCATGACTGAAAGCTTGCTTGAGCAGAACAGGAGCCGCCGGCTGCTTCGGGCTTCCGATCACGGTAAAATGTGCTATATTAATGGATTGTGTAAGGACCATAATTTAGAGGTATTTAGATGACCCCCGACCATGTGCGACCCATAATTGCTTTTTTATGGCGTCAAAAAGAAATCACGTCCTCCATTGTGGAGACGGCCCGCAGTACAAGAACCCAGGCGATATTCGACCTTTCGGCAATCCAACCGGAATCGGCCGGCATGGCGCTTCTGCAAGCCGATGCCGCAGGCGATGCGGTTGATCTCAAGATCTCTGCGGCCTCCCTGATGGACCCCGGACTGGAGGAGTTTCTCAAAGAGACAGGCATCAGAAGACTCTGGATCGAACTCCATCCTGTGCTCCTGGAGCAAGACCCCGACCATTACCTCCAACGGATCAGCGAGTTGGCCGGTGATTTTGACGTCTTCCCTGTCGTGGGATCTGTAGATCTCGCATCCCGCATTCTCGACAAGCACCCCGGCATCAAAAACATCGCACTCAAAGGGAACGAGGCTTCCGGATTCACAAGTACCCGAAACCACGCTCACCCTGTACGGCGCGGTCCGAACCATGATTCGGGACAGGAGCGAGAACCCTGATCTGGTCATCTGGGGAGGCATCGCAACTCCTGAGGCCGCGGCTGCTTTCTTGTCCGCGGGCGCCCAGGGGATCGTCTTCGAAAGCCTCCACTGGCTGACCGACCTGGTCTCCTCAAACGATGATCTTCGCCGGCGCATATCTAATCTCCGGCCGGATCATACCGACCTGACCGGATTGAACCTCGAAGTCCCCTGTCGCCTCTTCAACAAGGGTAATTCCAAGGCCGTGCGGGAATTGAAAGGACTTTGCAGGATCGCTCTGTGGCTCGGAGATCCGGGACGAACAGCGTCGATTCTTTGCCAGCAAAATCATGCATGAGGCTCACCAAGCGCTGGAAAGCGAATTCGGTCGGGAAGAACTGATACCTTTGGGCGTTGAGGCGGCTTTTGCGGCCTCTTTTGTCCGACGCTTCGGTGCCGACACCGCCGAGGCCGTCGGTGGCTTTGTCAGCGCGATTGATGCTTGTCTCGCGGCTTCAGTGGATAAGGAAAAAGCTTTTGTGAACAGTCCCGTAGCCAAGGGAATGGGCACGCGGTATCCGTTCATCCAGGGTGCAATGTCCTGGATCACTGATGTCCCTGAATTTGCCCTGAAGGTCTCCGAAGCCGGCGGCCTCCCCACTATAGCGCTCGGACTGATGGACGGGAAAACGCTTGACCGGAACTTCGGGCGTATGTCCGAAATAATGGGAGATCGCCCCTATGCGGTCAATGTGATTACACTCTCGGAAAACCCGTACCGGGACATTCAACTGGCCTGGATCAGGGAGAAAAAACCGAGATTCGCCGTAATTGCCGCGGGTGAGCCATCGCATGCCGCGGCGTTGATGGAAGAAGGCATAGAAGCCATTTACATTGCTCCCTCCGAAGAACTTCTGCACCTGGCCTTGGACGCAGGCATTCGTTACGTCATCTGTGAGGGGCATGAGGCCGGAGGCCACGTTGGGCAGCACAGCACGCTGACCCTTGCACAGACTATAGCTGACCTGAAAGAGCGCGACCCATCCTTATTTGAAGGGCGCCGGATCATACTGGCAGGCGGGATCTGCAACAGGGAGACCGCATTCATCGCGGCGATGCTCGGGGCAGATGCCGTGCAGATGGGCACCTCGTACCTCGCCACCGAAGAGATAGTTGAAACCGGTGCGCTGACAAAGCTCTATCAGAGCATGATCCTGGAACTCAGCGCCGGGAGCAACCGTAGTAACAGGTGAAGGCACCGGCCTAAGAGTGCGTTCTCTGAAGACAGCGAAGATTGAAGCGATTTGTTCCCTGGAACGCGAGTTTGCAGCAGGCTCTGAAGATGAATCGTCTTTCCGAACCAAAATTGAAGCCTTAAGTGCTGGAAGCCTCTTCGTAGCAGCTCGCGGGCTGGATAAACCGGGCGGGACGACCTTGGACGAGCCTAGCTGCGTAGATCAAGGCCAGTTTATGAGTGGGGCCTGCGCGGGCACGTTGAAAAAGGTGTGTTCCATTGCGGAGTTGCATCAAGAGCTAGCGGAAGTCCCTCTGGCCGAAGGTTTGCCAATAACAGGTCCGGTTCGTGAGGTGACGGCGTCCCGGCCGCCAAAGGAAGAGACGCGTGGCGAGGCGCCTGCCTGGAAGAGTCCGCGGACACCCCGGCCGGCTTATCGTGAGCCGGACGTGGAACGAATAGCTGTGACCGGAATGAGTCAGGTCAACTCTCTCGGGAACAGTCCCGAAGAGGTGTGGGCTGCGTGTCTTGCCATGAAGAGCGGCATAGTTCCGGTTCCGAAATCCAAGTGGGACCATACGCTTTTCTTTAATCCGCGGCCTCGAGTCTCGGAAAAGACATACTGCAAAGTCGGGGCATTTCAAAACATTGAGGTCACCCGCAAGGAGATTGGGATTCCGCCCCAGGATTTCAGGACCATGACCGATGCCACCAAGATCACCATGTGGCTTGCGGGCAGGGCAATTGAAGAATCCGGGATTCTCGAATCCGATACTCCGCGGGAACGCATAGCAGTATTGATTTCCCAGAATTCAGGGGAAGCCGCTGCCACCTTGCAGGACGTCATAATCCGCGGGTCCTTGTCCAAGATTGTGTCTGCGGTGAAGCGGGTCCTTCAGCTCACGCCCGACACGGAAAAGGCCATAGAAGAGGAAGTTACAGCCGGCCGTATAGCCATTGACGACACCACTCTTCTGGGGCGGCTCAATTGCTCCGCGGGCGGTTTCATCTGCAACAGGTACGGATTTATGGGACCGAGTTTCTCGGTTTCCGCGGCATGCGCCACCTCGCTGGTTGCGATGTACAGTGCTGTTCAGATGATACGGAATGGGATCATTGATGCGGCAATCGTGGGTGGCGCTGAAGAATACCTCACCCCCATGCACTTTCTTGAATTCTCCGCTCTTGGCGCTCTTGCGGGTCTTTCAGGAGTTGACCGATCTGCAGCCGAGACCAGCCGTCCTTTCGATATGGACCGGGACGGAATGGTGCTGGGCGAGGGCGGGGGAATGATCGTGATTGAACGGGAGTCTGTGGCTCGCAAGCGGGGGGCCAAGGCTCACGGGTACATCACCTCTATGGGGGCCAGCAATAACCACCTAGGGATGGTGGAGTCATCGAGGATAACCCAAGAAATAGCAATACAGGCTTCCTTTAAGGACGCTTCCTACGGTCCTGACAAAGTTGACATGGTGGAATGCCATGCCACCAGCACTCGGCAGGGGGACGTGGAAGAGGTACAGGCACTGAAAGCCTTCTTCAATGCAGGCCGCGGTACTGTGATCACCTCATTCAAATCGCAAATCGGGCACACTCTGGGCGCGTCCGGCGTCAATTCTCTCATAAGAGGGATTATGGCAATGAAGGCCGGTATTTTCCCGCCCACGCTGAATTACAAGAATCCTGACCCGGACATGGGAATTGAGGGCTCAGGCTTGACGATCCATCCGGAACCGGCAGACTGGAGGCTGAAGAATGGGGACCCACGACGTCTCCAGGTAAATGCCTTTGGCTTCGGAGGGTCAAATTATGTGGTGCAAGTGGAAGGAGCCATGGAACAACAAGATACGATCTTGGTATCTGCCAGTGAGCAGGCGGACCGAAAGATGGATAAAGGAGAGTCCTCCCCGGAGGGCGTGCACTTTTTCAGAACTGTAATCGGTGAGAAGCCTTATCGTCTATCCACGGTGGCGGACTCGGAAGAAGAGGCTGTTGCCCGCATACAAGGCGCTGGGTCCCTTGTAAACGGCGGACCTGTACCCCCGAAGCGTCTCAAGGCACTGGCGAGGCAGGGCATTCATCTCGGCGGGGAGGACCTTGCCGCTCCGCCTCTGGCTTTTGTGTTTCCCGGCCAAGGCTCTCATTACGCGGGAATGGGGCATGAACTCTATCAAACCTTTCCCGTCATCCGCGAATGGATGGACCGAGCAGCAGACGTGGCTGAATTCGACCTCCTACAGTTGCTCTTCCACGATAACGAAGAGGATTTACAGAAGACCCGTTGGCAACAACCCGCACTCTTCACCATGGAATACGCCATGGTCCAGTATCTTGTCTCTCTCGGGATCCGGCCTCAAGCCTTGGCCGGCCACAGTCTCGGCGAACTGACGGCCCTTTGCCTGGCAGGGGTGTATTCCTTTGAGGATGGCTTCCGCATTGTCAATATGCGTGCGATATGCATGGACAAGGCCTGCGAAATGCACGCGGATCCCGGCGTGATGATGGCGGTGGACGCGCCCATGGACGCTCTGGAAGAGTTGATGGGCCGGCGGGAAAACGTGCACATAACCAACATCAATTCGCCTCATCAGTTGGTCGTGGGAGGGAACACCGAAGCAGTGAAGTCCATGGGGGTGGAGCTGAAGGAACTGGGATATCGTAATACCTTGCTGCGAGTCAGCATGGCGTTCCACTCGCCTATTATGAGGTGCATTCACGACGAACTTGAAGAGTTTATCGCGGGCATTGAATTCCATCCTCCCCAGATTCCGGTGATTTCAAACACCACAATGCAGCAGTTCCCTGCCGATAGCAGCGAGATCAAGAGCATTGTCATGGCCCATCTCGAGTCGCCGGTGCACTGGATGCAGAACGTTCGGACCCTTTGGAACGACTATGGGGTGAGGCTCTTCGTGGAGGTGGGACCGAGGGCAATTCTGAGCAATTTGATCGCGGACAGCATCGAAGAGGCGGAATGCATTCAGACCTGCCTGCCCTCAGTGGAGCCCACGGTGTACAGGACTGCGCTAGCTCAGCTATTCGCGACGGGTAACCTCCCGGCGCGTGGTCCGGTTCGATTCGTCTCATTTGGCAAGGCTGATAAAGAAGTGCAACCTGCCCCGATGGTCCCTGCGAAGGCAGCGCCGCGAGCCGCGTTGACGGTGAGCGCATCCGGATCTCTGGAGCATATCGTCCAGCGAGAGATCAACTCTTTCGTAATGGAAAGCTTCGGACGATTTCTCAGGCCGAACCTCTTGGAGGCAATCCGCCGAGATCACGATCCACAATTCTCCGAACATAGCCTGGATGGCCTGCTTGGGCAAATGTTCCCCGGCATGGGTGCGCATCTGGTTCTTCCCCAAAGTCCTGCATTGGAGGCTGTGCCGGTGACCCCAGCGGCTGCGGCAATGCCTCAGCGAATGACCGCAGCCCCGGTCAGTGCGCCGGTCGTTGAACCGGAAGCTTTGGACACCACCGAAACCGTTATACGGATCATTATGGAGGCGACAGGCTACGAGAGGGATGAGATCGAGCCGGACATGGACCTGAGAGAGGACCTGTCCATACGCTCCAGCCGCCTACCTGTCATTATGGATGCGGTGGAGAGCCACTTCGAGATCAAGATCGAGCTTGAAGATTTCATGGATGTCCGGACCATCAAAGATATTTCTGATCGGATTACCGCCGTAATAGCCCGGTCCCAGCCAAAGCAGTCCCCCGCAAAGAGCGGCGCTCCCTCTCCCAAGATGGAACAACAGCCTTCACCGGAGGTTTCGGAAGAGAAACAGAGCATACGGCGAGTGGTTTTCAGAGAAGTTCCACTTCAAGCCGGTTCTACTCAGTTGGTTGAACTCAGTCCTCTGGAATCGGTGACCATCTTCTCCGCTACCGGCGGAACAGGGCTGCGCAAGATGGCAGGAGACGTGTTTCGAAGGGATTATGGGGTAAATATTGTTCCCTTAACCTTTATTGAAGATGGAATGGGTCCGGAGGACGAAGGGTTCGACCTTCGCACGGATGAAGGAGCTTCAAAGGCCGCAGAAAGGCTCGATCAGACAGAGGGCCTGGCAGGAATGGTCTTCATAGTGGACGAGGCGCCGGCAACGAAGCAATTGAACATGCAGGACGTCTCTCGCCTTCTTAAAGGGTTTTTCTCCTCATTGAAGACCTTCTTGGAGTCCCCTGCAAAGAAGTTCGTGCTGCTGCTGCACAAGACCGCTGAAACCCAGGGGCCGGGTCGTCTACTGGCCGAAGGTTTGCTCGGAATGTTTCTTAGCGCGGCACAGGAGTTTGGGTCTGTTCAGTTTCGCACGGTGCGGCTCAATGAAAAGAGCCAACTGAGGGACGCAATACGCGGATCTCTCGATAGGGGTCAAAAAGTCATTGAGACTATTTATCGAGATGGGGGACCTGTTTCCCGCAAGGGCGTGTGCCTCCCGTCGGCTTATCAGGAATCGGAGAGGCTTGAACTGGGTCGGGAAGACGTTGTGGTCTTTTCCGGCGGGGGTTACGGCGTAACTTCCTTCCTTGCTCGTAGCCTGGCTCCCTCCGGGTGCAAAGTGATCTTCCTGGGGAGGACTGTGCTTGCGCCCGACATCGATTTCCGCCGTCTCCTATCCGAGCGAGATCCGTTGGAGGAAGCAATCGGGAATTTGGTTGCCGAGCGAAATCCCGGCCTGACGGACCGGGAGCGGGAACGAGAGATCTCGGGGATTTCCAAGGCGGTCGAGATAGTGCGCACGGTTGAGGACCTGCGATTATCAGGGACTGATGCAGCGTACTTCAGGTGCGATGTGACCGATCCCGAAGAGGTCAGCCTCGTGGTGCGGGAAATTATCGAGCGCTATGGGAAGATCGACGGCATAGTACACGGCGCGGGAATTCTTAGGGACAATTTCGTCAAACAGATGACTTCCGACGATTTCGCCGCTGCGGTGGATGTCAAGTTCTTGGGCGCGTGGAATCTCTTCTCGGCAGTTGAGAAATCCTCCTTGAAATTCTTTACTTGCCTTTCGTCCGTTGCGTCCATTCAGGGGAATCCGGGTCAGGCCAATTACGCCGCGGGCAACAGGATGATGTCCGCGTTGATGGCGCATCTGCGCGACCAGTACCAATCAATACGCTTCAAGGCTCTTATGCTGCCTCCCATTGAGGGAGTCGGTATGGCCGAAGACCCGGAAATACGAGCACTTATGAAACGGATGAAGGCAGGGTACATCCATGCTGACGAACTTGCGGGCCTTTTTTGCCGTGAGCTTTTTGTAGCGCCGGCCGACGACGTCTGGGTTCTGTTCATGCGCTCACTCCCTGACTTGAGCACTGTGTTGTTGGATGCCGCGGTGGCCACACCTGCCAACGGAGAGATCGAGGCAGCCACAGTGGCATTTAAGCTGGAAGATCTGCCGATGATTGAAACCATCTCCCGAATTGACATGCAGACGGGGGAACTTCAGGCCTCCCGGTCTTTCACACAATCGAAAGACTTGTGGATCAAAGACCACAAGCCGTTCAAATTTCTGAAACATCCGTTGGTCTCCGCCATCATGGCTGTGGAGACGTTCATGGAGGCCGCGCGGGTGCTTTATCCTCACCTGGAAGTGCGGGGTATTAGGGACGCTCAGTTCCTTGATATCCTTGAATGCCCGCCCGGATTGACAAGGTCTTCGGAAGTGTCCTGCCGCCGCGTTCATGCCTCTGCAGGGGAGGTGATATGCGAAGTTTCTCTTGCAAGCACGGAAATCTCCCCTTCAGGTAGGATCATGGAACGGATGCAAGCAAACTATAAGGCACTTGTCCTCCTCCACGGAACCGACCCTTTTCAAGTTGACGAACTCCCTGGCTTTCCGGTGAAGCTGGATGAATTAGACAGCCGTCCAATGGATTCCGCTGAAGTGGTGCAATGGTACCAGGACCGCACGGATCTGCGTGGCAGATACCGGGTGATCGAAGATCTGAATGGCACGTCCCTCGGGGCCATTCGCGGCCGGATGATCTATCGTGAAATCCAGGACTTTGCCGATCCCCGGCAAACGCGGTACCAATACTCGCCTTACCTGCTGGAAGCCTTGATGCAAGTGGTCAATTTCTACATCGTGATGCGGGACCCATCACAAGAGCGATCCATGATACCGCATAGAATTGGAGAGATGCAGTTCTTGAGAAAATGCACTCACGGAGAACAAATCACCATCGAAGCTCGAATGCAGGATCAGAATGAAGCAGGCATAAGCTGGAACGCTCGGGCCTTGGATGAACAGGGCAAAGTTGTGATGCAGGCAAAGAATATTATGATGCGGTGGTTTTCCAAATGATCTCTGTCCCGTCTAGGGCAGTCACGATGCAGATCAAGAAGCCAATGGCGGCCGCGCGGGAAACGCCTCTCGCCTTGGAGTTTTTGAGGCGCGATGCTGAGGTGTTGTGCGCATGCATCAGGTTGCCGTATTCCAACAGGAACAGGAGCTGGCGGAATTGGGCCAAACAAGCTGCGGTGTCTGCGCTTCTGCCCTATGTTTCGGTAGTGGATGACGAGTTGCGGCGGGAAACGGCTTCAGGCATCCCAAACGTGGAAATAGTGTCGGACTCTCTGGGCAAACCGCGTCTTCTAATTGGCGGATCAGACGGCCCCGCAGTGAGCTTCGCTTACGAGGGGGATGTGATGTGGGTGGCAGTAGGTCGGGAGGGCTCAAGTGTTGGAATTGACGCAGCGGAATCTGAATCATTTAGAGGCAATTACCCGTTTCATCGAGCGTTTCACGAAGGGGAACTTGAGCTTGGAGGCGAGAAAGATGAAGTCGCGGCCCTGATATGGTCAGCCAAAGAGGCTGTTGTGAAGGCGCTGGGTTCCGGGTTCCATCTTGTTGATCCCCTTCACCTGCGCGTGGAGCCATGTTCTGGAGAGCACGGAAAATCTTTGCTGAAGGTTCATCTTATTGACAGGTCCCGGGAGAGACTCCGTGTGCAGGCCGAAAATCCTGTCCCCGTGAGTTATTTCCGGTACGGCACTATGTGGGTCTCAGTGGCCTCGGTTAGTCGAGCCTGCTGACTACAGCCGGGCCGCAGTTGCACGCTGGATCTAATCATTTTATTAGGAGTGGTCGATTTGCGCATATTGCTAATTAATACGAACAGGAAAGGCGACCTCCTGGCAGCGCCGCCTCTTGGTCTATGCTACGTTGCTGGTGCGGCTGAGTCAGCGGGCCATGAGGTCAGGATGCTGGACTTATGCTTTGCCGCGAATAATTTAAGAAAACTGTTGTCAAGAAACATCCGGTCATTCGAACCTCAAGTAATAGGTCTTTCCATTCGCAATATCGACAACGTCAACATGTTGCATCCGGTCTCCTATTTGCCGGAAATTGTGCGGATAACCGGGTATATCAGAGAGATCACTTCTGTTCCGCTGGTAGTCGGGGGATCAGGGGCCAGTCTGATGCCCGCTAATGTGCTCAAGCTTTTGGGAGCGGACTTCATAGTGGTTGCTGATGGAGAAGATAGCTTTGCGAGGCTGGTCAACGCTATCGAGACCGGGGACTCTACGGACAACATCCCTGGCGTAGGGAGAATGATCGCAGGCAAGTTTCACCTCACTGAGCCGAGGCTCGCGGAGTTCAATGGTGGAAGCCCTGATCTAGGGCGGTGGGTTGACACCAGGCCTTACCAGAAGATCGGAAGCAGCTACAATATCCAAACCAAGCGCGGGTGCAGACAGCACTGTATTTACTGCACGTACAATCAGTCCCTGGAAGGCAACAGCATGCGTCTTCGCTCGCCGGTCGACGTGGTGGACGAGATTGAAGAAGCTCTTTTCAAGTATCATCCCAAGACCTTTGAGTTCGTTGATTCTGTGTTTAACGATCCCCGGGAACATTCCATAGCAATGCTGGAAGAGATATTGCGGAGGCCTTGGAAGGCCAGCTTCACCGCTATGGGCATGCATCCGAGAAAGCTCGACGCGGAATATCTGGATCTGATGTGGAGGGCGGGGTTCCGGTCGTTCATGATAACTCCTGAGTCCGCGTCGGACGCAATGCTAAGAAGTTACAAGAAGGGCTTTACTCGTGATGACGTGGTCCACGCGGCTGAGGCCATAAACCGGACGTCGTTTGCGGCATGGTGGTTCTTTATGATCGGTGGGCCGGGTGAAACCAACAAGACCTTGCAGGATTCACTCGACTTCGGTCTCAAGTACCTCCAGAAGCAGGGCCGCCCTGTCACCCATGTGGCGCATTATTTCCTCGGCGTGCGCATATATCCCGGCACTACACTGTGGGATATAGCACTGAAGGAAGGCTTCGTATCGAGCGTGGCAGACCCTCTGGAAAGCCTGTGGTACCTCTCCGAAGACCTGGATCTGGAGAGTGCAGTGAATCAGATGACGCACGCGGCTTCGCTTTGTCCTGAGGTCTATCTCGGATTTGATGAACGGGTTCTGGTTTTTTCCCGTGCGGCCGTTTTCCTTTTCAAGTGCCTAGGGTTTCCGGGCCCGTATTGGCGTTATTTTCGCGTCATGAATAGCTTTGGGCTGAGCACGGGGATTCGCTTCATGTACCGGCCGCCGGACATGGCAGCTATGCTGAAAGCTTCATTGAAGCGTCAGGGCTACGCGGGCCGGCTTCTTGGAGAGACGGCGACCTGAGGGCTGGAAACTGTCTGCGGCGATATATGAGCAAACAATACTGCTTTCCAACCATCACCTTGATTTGGCCCGCGTGGCAGGAGCATTAGCGGAAGTTTGAGAAATGTCTTGCCTTTTGCCGCGTCGGTTGTTATAAATAACCAACCATTTCATTCTCGTTTTTTGTAATTTGGGAGGGCATCGATGACTCTTACGAAGGCTGATATCGCGAAAAAGATAGCTGACGATTGCGGATTCATGAAAGGCGAGGCCACGGAGATAGTTGAAAAACTGTTGGACATAATCAAAGCGAGACTCATTGCCGGCGAGGACGTCATGATCTCTGGCTTCGGAAAGTGGACCGTGAAAGCGAAGCACTCCCGGCGAGGAAGGAACCCGCAAACCGGCGAGGAACTGATCCTTGACGCACGCCGAGTAGTGACATGGAAGTATTCTCCTGTGCTGAAGAAGGCGGTGAACGCCTCCCTGTCCAGATAAGATCTTCCAGGGCCCACGTCTGTATGGCTTCAAGAAGGGGCCCGACGCCCCCCAGTCCGTCAAGACCATCGGCGTTGTTAAGCCATAACCGTGAAACCACAGGGTGTGGAACTCGGGCCCCTGTGTTTCTTGGGGGGCGAGCTTGCCTCTCCACTGTTAATCCGAGCCATCGTTCATGACTGATCCGACTCAAGACAGCCCCGGAAAAGTTCCCCTGAAGCCTTTTCTTGCTGACTTTCGATCCACCTTGACGGATCATGAGTTGAGGGAGAAATATGGGTTGTCGGCAGTTGGCTTCGTAAGTCTCATCAAGGCACTGCTCGCTCAAAAGCTAATCACCACGGAAGATTTGGCCAAACGTCGCGAGATGGCAGTTCAGAGAGACTTGGCCAAGCAGTCCAAATTCCTTTCCGGCCTTACAATTTGCCCTAATTGCAGCCATCCAAGCCCCCACCCGTTTAAGAAGTGCCCCGCTTGCGGCGCGGATGCCCCTGGGCCCGCTTCCCAAGAGGAATCATTGGATAACGTGCCTACCTCCGGTGACTACGCTTATGTCGGAGCGGACGGGGAAGATGTAGAAGTTGAGCTAGTCGAGGAAATCGACGAAAAGCCTATAAAAGAAGCTTCGCGATCAGAGCAAAAAAAGGGATCTTCCCCTAAGAAGAGTACCCGTGAGAACGGTGGTGCAGGACAAGGAGCAGGTAAGGACAAAGCCGTGGGCAAACCTAAGGCCTCTGCTCTCGGAGAAATCCGATCCATTTTCTCCAAGTTGAAAAAGAAATGAGGTAATGGGAAGTTCCAAACCTGAGCGCCTCGTTTCAAAATGTGGCGATGATCGGCGAGATTCGATTTCAGACGTTACAATATCCGGGCTGACCACCGAAGCCGGAGGGTACAGGGAAGTCATCCGCATTGCCCTCCCTCTGGTTCTTTCCACTGCATCGCTGACCCTGATGCTGTTCGTGGACAGGATGTTCCTGTCATGGTACGGCCAAGACGCAGTCGCGGCCGCGACGCCAGGCGGGATCACCTATTTCACCATCTGTTCGCTCTTCCTGGGAACTGCTCAATACGTCAATACCATTGTGGCTCAATACCATGGATCGGGAGACAAACCCGCGTGCGCTCGAGCTGTGTGGCAGGGCGTCTTCTTTTCCGTTGTGGCTGCGCCTCTGATTTTGGCGTTAATACCTGTAGGTAAGATTGTTTTCACATGGAGTGGGCACGGTGTGGCCGTTAGTGAGCTTGAAAAGCAGTATTTTTCTATTCTCATGGTAGGTGGGGTAATGCTCCCGTTGAATGCGGCCTTGTCTTCCTTTTTTTCCGGCCGCGGGCGGACCGCTGTTGTGATGTGGGGCAATCTCGCGGGAAATGCGGTCAATTTCGTGTTGGCCTATGTTCTCATTTTCGGAAAGCTGGGTTTCCCTGAAATGGGCATACGGGGTGCGGGTCTGGCAACCGCGATCTCAGGGGCTATACCGGCCTTGTACTGGGGCTTTATCTTCTTGTCGCCTCGATATCAGGCAATCTACAGAACGCGCAAGGAGTTCAGATGGGACCCGAAGCTTTTATTTATGCTCCTGCGTTATGGAATTCCTTCCGGGGTACAATTCTTCTTGGACATCGCCTCCTTCACGATGTTTATTCTTCTGGTGGGACGTCTGGGAGAAGCCGACCTGGCTGCAACAAATATTGCGCTCAGTATCGAGATGCTTGCCTTTCTACCCATGGTAGGGATGTCCATCGCCACTGCGACTCTTGTCGGCGAGTACATCGGCCAGGGCCGGCCGGAGATCGCTCAAAAGAGCGTCTATTCTGCGTTTAAGCTGGCAATGGCTTATACTGCGATTCCCGCAGTACTGTATCTCCTTGTCCCCGACTTTCTTCTGGAATTGTTCAGGCCGGCGGCGCCTGCGGGCCAAGGATTTGAAACAATAATGGCCAAAGGAGTGGTTCTGGTACGCCTCATTGCAATCTATACTCTGTTCGACACCATGTTCATTGTCTTCTCGGGCGCTTTGAAGGGCGCGGGGGATACGCGGTTCGCCATGTGGGCACAGGTCCTTATGGCTTGGATCTTTTTCGTTCCTCCTGTCTATCTGATCATCGAGTACTTCCATGTGGGACTCTTTGCAGCGTGGAGCTGGGTCCTGGTCTATGTTGTGGCATTGGGGCTGATATTTTGGCTTCGTTTCCGTTCCGGGTACTGGAAGACCATACGGATGGTCGAGCGATTTCCTGCTTGACGCGGCAGGGTGAATGTGGTTAATACTACCAGTTTATCTGTACAGATCTCTGTCCGAAAAATCAGGCCGAAAGGAGAATTGCTGATGGGGATGAAGAGTTATCTGTTTTCATCCGAATCTGTTACTGAAGGCCATCCCGATAAAGTAGCCGACAGGATATCCGATACCGTTCTGGATGCAATGCTGGCCCAGGACCCGAAATCGCGCGTGGCTTGCGAAACGCTGGTCACCACAGGCTTGGTCATGGTGGCAGGAGAGATCACCACCAAGGCTACCGTGGATATTCCTCATCTGGCTCGAGATGCAGTCCGGTCAATCGGGTACACCGACGCAGCCATGGGGTTTGACTGCGAAACCTGCGCCGTGCTGGTAACGCTCGACAAGCAGTCCCCTGACATTTCCATGGGAGTTACTGAAGGTGAGGGACTATTCAGCGAGCAAGGAGCCGGCGACCAGGGCCTGATGTTCGGATACGCCAGCGATGAAACACCAGAGCTTATGCCCATGGCCATAAGCTATGCGCACTTGCTGACCCAGCGACTGGCCGCGGTGCGCAAGGAAGGTGTCCTTCCTTTCCTCCGGCCTGATGGGAAGTCTCAAGTGACCGTCAGATATGAGAACGGCAAACCCCGAAGAGTGGACACCATTGTGGTGGCGGCTCAACATTGCCCGGACGTCACTTACGAGCAGATCAAAGAGGGGATCATAGAAGAAGTCATCAAGAAAGTGGTTCCTGCAACATTCCTGGATGCTGACACGCGTTACCTTATCAATGCTACAGGACGATTCGTGGTAGGCGGACCTTTGGGTGACTGCGGGCTGACCGGCCGGAAGATCATCGTGGACACTTACGGCGGATACGGGGCTCACGGCGGCGGCGCTTTCTCGGGCAAGGACCCTTCCAAAGTGGACCGTTCAGCCTCGTACATGGCGCGGCACGTTGCGAAGAACATAGTCGCGGCAGGATTGGCGGAGAAATGTCTCCTTCAGGTGGCCTACGCCATCGGCTTCCCGGAACCGGTATCGTTAATGGTCAACACTTACGGTACAGAGAAGGTCCCGAGCGAAAAAATAGTTGAAATTGTCTCCAAGCTTTTCAGCTTCAAACCGGCGGGAATCATAGAATATCTGGATCTGCTGAGACCCATTTATCACAAGACATCTGCTAACGGTCATTTTGGGAGAGAAGACCCTGATTTCACGTGGGAAAGCACTCACAGAGCAAAGGAAATCAGAGAGTTGGCCGGACTGTAACCTCTTGTTTGTATCGGTTGCCAAATTGCCGTCAACCGCGGGGCCACACCGCAGGTTTGGCCAACGGAGTCGAGTTCGATTTATCAAAGCAACGTAGTATGAAATGCCTTCAGGGGACGTTGCATAACGTCCGGGGGCTGAACTAAAGGAGATTCTATGGATTATCACGTTAAAGACCTCTCTCTTGCCAAAAGTGGGAGGCTCCGGGTCGAGTGGGCCGAGCGAAGCATGCCGGTGCTTCGCATGATACGGGAGCGATTCGCGGTCGAAAAACCCCTTGCCGGGACCGTTCTAGCCGCTTGTCTCCATGTCACAACAGAGACGGCATCGCTGGTTCATACGCTCGCCGCGGGTGGAGCTGAGGTGTACGTATGCGCCTCGAATCCGCTTTCCACGCAAGATGATGTGGCCGCGTGTCTCGTGGACGAAGGCTATCACGTCTTTTCCATAAAAGGTGAGGACACTGAAACCTACTATAAGCACATAGACGCCTGTCTCGATGCCCACCCTCACATCACGATGGACGACGGCGCCGATCTGGTGAGCACCATCCACTCGCGACGGACTGATCTGGTCAAGAACATCCTGGGTGGAACCGAAGAAACCACCACAGGCGTGATCAGGCTCAAGAGCATGGCGGCCAAGGGGGTTCTCCTTTTTCCGGTCATAGCGGTGAACGACTCCGATACTAAACATCTTTTCGATAATCGCTATGGCACCGGCCAAAGCACTGTAGACGGGATCCTCCGGGCGACCAACCGGCTGATGGCTGGTAGCTGGTTTGTGGTGGCCGGGTACGGCTGGTGCGGTCGCGGCCTTGCAATGAGAGCCTCCGGAATGGGCGCCAAGGTCGTGGTGACTGAAGTGGACCCCTTGCGGGCATTGGAAGCTGCGATGGATGGTTACTATGTGATGCCGATCGAAGAGGCCGTCCCTCTCGGTGACTTCTTCTGCACCGTGACCGGTGATATGAACGTGATCCGAAAAGAGCATTTCGAGCGCATGAAGGACGGAGCCATTGTCTGCAATTCCGGACACTTCAATGTGGAAATCGAGATCCCCGCGCTCGAGGAGATGGCGATATCCCGAAGGGTGATAAGAGATTTCCTAGAAGAATTCACCATGGCCGACGGACGCCGGATCATTCTGTTGGGAGAAGGGCGTTTGATTAACCTTGCAGCCGCCGAAGGTCATCCCTCCTCCGTAATGGACATGAGTTTTGCAAATCAGGCACTGGCTTCTGAATTCCTGGTCAAGCAGGGCAAAGGGCTCGGCCGGGATGTGCACAGACTGCCCCAGAACGTAGACAATGAGATCGCCCGCCTTAAATTAGCGGCAATGGGCATCCAGATTGACGTTTTGACACCTGAACAAGAAAAATACCTGGCTTCCTGGGAAATGGGAACCTGATTCCGCATTCATGACCTGAACAGTCTCCCCTGCCGGCAGGAAATCCGGCGGGCAGGGGATCTTACCAACTCCCACGGCGCAGAGCGCCACAACGAAGAATGAAGATGCCGCAAAGGAATGGTGCCACGGACGTGTCGTCCGGCTGGTCCGTGCACGGATCAGTCGGGGCCATACATTCGTGGCACCACTTGTCGAATCTGCCTCTCGTTGAGAGACGCGGCAAGATGCCTTCACAGCGAATGCGCGCTCGAAGACGAGCGCAGTCGCTAACCGGGCTCTAGTCTTCACGCCTGCTGGGGGGACTCCTATCTACCATACTCCCATGTAGTTTCTTTTTGCCGGGGCACAAAAGAGTTGCCCTGACCGAAGCGCCAGAGTATAGAGACAGCAATGCACACCCGCAGGTCATTCTGCCGGCGACTTTCGGACAAAGGCGGCACGAACGACAAAGCCGGACAAGCTAGATGACTCCTCTGCCACCGCCTGATGAAAGTGTCAAACGCGCGGGAATTCTCGTGGTGGATGACGACCCCGTAGTGCGGGAGCTGGTTGCGGATGCCATAGCCGATGCCGGTTTTGAAGTTGACGTCTGCGGCGACGGCGTTGAGGCGCTTGGGAAAAATGAAGCGAAAGCTTATGACCTTATCGTTACCGATATGCGATTACCAGGGCTCGATGGACTCTCGCTCATCAGGAACCTGAAGGCCGGCAAGAGCGGGACTGACGTGATTGTGATCACCGGCTACGGTTCCATAGACAACGCTGTGCAGTGCATGAAGGCCGGGGCCCTGGAATACCTTATCAAACCGTTGAGTGTAGACCACATCCAAATGGCGGTCCGAAAAGCCGTCGAGCATCGAGAGTTGAAACGCAGGGCCCAGGAACGCGAATTCTACAGGGAACTCTCGTATGTCGACGCATTGACCGGGATTCACAACCGGCGACATTTTGACGAAGCCCTGTCCGCGGAAACCGAAAAATCGATCCGCCACGGTATGTCGTTGGTCTTGGTCATGATCGACATCGACGACTTCAAGATCTACAACGACTGCAACGGCCATCAAAAGGGTGACGAGGCGCTGGCAAAGATCGCTCAGCTCTTCAAGTCCGCCTGTCGCGGGTATGACATAGTCGCCAGATACGGCGGCGATGAGTTCGCCATTGTCTTTCCCGGAGCGAGCAAGGAATACGCTATCGAGCTGTCCTCCCGCATTATGAATGAAGTTCGCAAGGCCTCTTTCGAGGGCGAGCACCTTTTGCCTTCAGGCTCCTTGAACGTCTCCATGGGAGTGGCATGCTTTCCCGAGCATGCCACCAACGCCGAAGACTTGATAAAGGCCTCTGACCAAGCGCTTTACGCTGCAAAAAGGGCCGGTGGCAATACCATCAAGATGACGTGCCCCGCGACGGATGAATCTGTCAGCGACGGCAAGTGATTGTTCCTTTGACAATATCTAGGACAAGGAAGAGTAGGACCGGCATCTGAAACTGTCTCAAAATGGCCAGCGGAGAGATTCGTGGCGTAGGGGCGCCGCTCGCTGGGCCCTCATTTCGGGTGGTTCGAGAACCGCGCCGTACAAGACCCAAATCATTTCCTAGCCGAATTTGGGGTTCAGAGACAGTCTGAGATGCCGGTCTACTAATAGCGTGTGTAGTCAATGCAGTCCTGCCTGAATTCTTCGATTATTTCCGGTGTTAAGGTCGGTCGCACCTTAGGGATCATCTCGAGGAACGTCTCCGTCGTGAGACGATAATCCTCGCCTCTAACATACTCCAGTTCAAACGCATCCTGCGTGACCCTTTGAAAGAGATACTCGATGTCTGCCGGCGTGAAGAGGGGAATCATGGGCACTATTCTGTCTACATCCACCTCGCCCCGGTTCGTCTTGGCAAGGTAATGTTCGAATATGGTCCTACGGCCCTGGGCATCCAGGCCGCCCACTGGGATAATGCAATCGAAACGGCCCGGCCGGAGCAAAGCAGCATCCAAATGCCGAATATAGTTGGTGGCACATGCAAGGAGGATTTTCCCCTTCTGTCTCTTCAGCATGGGCACCTGTTTGAGGAATTCGTTCGTGATCGACTTGTCTATCCTCGACGCCTGTTCGCGGCTCCCGGCAATCTCCTCGAACTCATCTATGAACATGACCACTTCGTCCAGGTCCCGAGCCTCTTCCATAAAAGCTTTCAGGTTGGCGCCCACACGATCTGCCCCGTCTGCCATGAGACTGCTGGGACTGACTTCGATGTACCACCACTGAAGGACACCTGCGATTGCACGTACGAAGTGCGTCTTACCCGTCCCTGGAGGGCCGAAGAATATGATGGTCCGCGGCGGTCTAACCCCGTGTTTACGGGCCAGTTCGGGCTCAGTCAGCGGAAGAATAATTCTTTTGTTCACTATCTGCTTGGGGGGCTGAGATTCGGAAATGGTGTCCCAGACCGAACGGTCCACCATCTGGCCGCCCAACTCTTTGAGCAGCCGGCCCTTCTGGGCGCCTTCCAATTCATTGCTGATCGAGTCCGTGTTCTCAATAAAGTCGACGCACGCGACCTTCACACCGACGTCACGGCCCAGCCTTTCAGACAAGAACCACTTGTGTTGAAGGATCTTTACCCAGAGTTCGCCGGCGATCTCAGGTTCGAACTTATGGCCGGTACAATCGTATATCCTTGAGGCGCATTCTTCGGGATTCGGTATATCTGCCACCATGTCCAAGGGCTCCATAGCTTCCTCCATGCTTATAAAAAAATAATACGGAAATTCTCCGGCGAGAACGTCCGTAGTGGGTCCCCTTTATCGCTTCCCACGATGAGTGTCAAGCCTCCACCTTAAACCAGGCTGCCGTTGTCCTACGATGGCCCCGCTTGTGGAGCGGGCGGTTTACGGTATACCGCTCCTGCTACTCTCGCGGCCAGGGCCATGATAAGATAATTGGCTAAGACACGTTGGATTGATTTGGGTTCCCGCGGCCCGTGGCTCCACCACGTTGTTGCCGTGGGCCATCATCTCGCCTCTGCCGTAAACAGCAGGATGCCTGACCGACACAAGGTAGCCTCGCTCAGCGAAAGGACATACTTGCCAAAGGCGCGACAAAACCGTGTTGCTACAAGAAGTCGGCCCCAGGGACGGGTTGCAGAATGAGGCGGTTATTCTCTCTCCCGAGGTGAGAGCAGACCTTGTTGAGCGTCTTGTCGATGCGGGGCTGGGCCGTATACAGATCGGCTCCTTTGTCAATCCGCATCGGGTCCCTCAAATGGCCGGGACCGACAAGGTCTGGAAGCTCCTTAGGAAGAAGGAAGGTGTGAGGTACAGCGTTTCTGGTTCTCAACCAACGCGGAGTTGAACAGGCCATAGCCCGGCAGGTTCCTCATGTGGAGGTGTTCGTGTCCTGCCTCGGAAACGCACAGCCTGAAAAATTCCGGCGTGGGCGTTGCCGAAGCGCTGGAAACAGCGGCTCGCATGATAGACTCTGGCACAAAACAATGGGATCGGCGTCACCGCGGGAGTCATGTGTGCGTTCGGGTGCTTTTACGAGGGGACTGTGGCGGTCGAGCGGGTGGTCGAAATTGTTTCAGCCCTGGAGGCAAGCTCTCCCGCTGAAATCGGGCTCGCTGACACCACTGGTATGGCTCGGCCGGACGACATCAAGAGGGTAATAGAATCCGTGGGATCCATGGTGGGGGTTGATCGTCTAGCGATCCATCTCCACGACACCAGAGGCCTGGGAATTGCAAATCTCCTCGCGGCCCTGGAAATGGGTGTTCGGCGATTCGACACCTCCGTGGGTGGATTGGGCGGCTGCCCGTTCATTCCCGGGGCCGTGGGCAATATCTCTACCGAGCAAACGGTCGAAATCCTCGAATCGAGGGGATTCCGCACGGGAGTGGATGTAGCGAATCTATGTAAGGCTAAGGAGATGGTTAACAGACTACTGGCGAAACGTAATCCCACAACTTAAGAATCAGCACTTTGGGTCTCGTTCCCATGCTCTGCCTAGGAATGCTTGACTTGGAGGCTCCGCCTCTAATTTGCCGCAAACTGGAAGAGATGAGTCATTGCCCTGATTCCGGGCAGAGCCCGGAGAGCCCCGCGGGACGCGGGGTTGCCAGGCGGAGCCTGGCAACGAGAAGACAAAGAAAAGATTCCTTGCTACTTGCCGACGCTGCGGAGCTTCTGAAGGACTTTAGCATTGAATTTTTCGACATCGATCACGAATCTTTCATGGGTTCCCTGAGTAATTGTGTCGATTCCATCGTCGGCAGCCACGGAAAAAGTCAATTTTCGCCCGTCAACTTTGACCAGTGTCACCTTTACGGTAACGGTCAGTCCCGGTGGTGTGGCCGCCGAGTGAGTCACGTTGATGCCAATGCCTACGGTCTGCACCTTCGGCCAATCCAAGTACGGGTTTACGGCCTGAATGCATGCCCACTCAATCAATCCGACCATAAATCCTGTGGCCAGAACCTCAGGCATCAACTGGAATTCCGGAGATTCAGGCAACAGGCAAGGCACGGTTTTCTCTTTTGGAACCTTATATCTGAACTGAAAGGTCAAACCAGGCTTCAACGTGTCGTTCATGATTGAGATTCCATTTCTTAGAATTTTCCTGCTTGCTGCTCATTGATATACATGCTATTTTAATAAGTCAAATTCACAAATCTAATAATTATGATTAGACGAGCTTATCATCAATGGAATGGCAGCAAATACTGGGATTCTATCACGTGGCCCGGCTTGGTAACTTCACCAGAGCCGCGGAGGCCACATTCAGGACCCAATCCGCACTGAGCCAACAAGTCAAGGCCCTGGAAAAAGAGTTGGACTGCCTGCTATTTGAGAGGATCAGTAAGAGAAAACTGCAACTGACGGCCGCTGGAGAGGAGTTTCTCAGGTTCTCGGAAGCGATTCTGGAACAGCGTGATTGCTTCACACAGTCATTAAATTCGCTGAAAGGGATTCACAAAGGGCCATTGAAAATAGCGGCCCCATTCACAACGCTCTACCATCTCTTTCCAGAGATACTCAAAGCTTATGTCCAGCAATTCCCGCACGTTCAATTGACCATACTTGATCGTCCGCAACGGAAAGTGATCGAGCTTGTAAAGAGCGGCGACGTTGACTTCGGCTTTGCTCTTGAATCTTCGGCGCCCCGCGACCTCGTCTTGAGGAGGTGGGTCAAGGTGGAGACGGTCTTAATGACTCCAAGAGGGCATCCCTTGACCGCCGAGAAACAAGTAACCCTAAACGAGATCGTCAAGTATCCCCTGATACTTCCACCCAAAAGCCCGGAATATGCCGGTCGCCTGGAATTGGAAGAGCGGCTTCGCGATCTTGGTGTCGATTATCACGTCATCATGGAATCCTCCAACGTTGATTTAAGCTCGGTGTACGTCGAAATGGGGCTGGGAGTCGCCTTCGCCACCGTGGTGAGAGACCTTCCGATACTGAAACAAAGACAGTTGGAATTTATTTCTCTAAGCCACTATTTTGAGCCGGATTACATCTCGCTCGTAACGAGGAAGAATAGTGGTATCCCGCCGTACAAAAAGAGCATTTGTGGAAATGATACTGGCCGATCATGGCCTGCTTTGAGGAAACTAGCAATATAAATAGATATTTGCATATTGCATCTCAATATCAGTATTAACAAAATCTCATCGCAATCCGCATAGGTTCTTAATATCTGATCCGATCCCGAAGCGTTCTTGCTCATTAAGTTCAACCCGCTATAATGTACCTTGTATAACTGAATCGAGGAATCGGGAAATGCCCTTGAACAAACATCCAATCAGCGGCCAAGAAGCTGTTGCTGATGTACGGAACGGCATGAGCGACCGAGACCTCATGATGAAATACCATCTGTCTGCCACGGGGCTTTTGATCTTTGTTCAGCAAGCTCGTCCAAGCGGGCATGCTGACAGAAGCCGAATTGGAAGATCGGCTCGCGCCCGCTACAGCAGAGATCGATGTTGACCTCACACAGCCCCTGATCCAAGCAGAGCCGATTCCAGGCGCGCCCGCACTCAAGTGGCAGTTCAAGACTGACGGCTGGGTTTTCTCTTCTCCGGTTATTGCAGCGAATGCGGTTTTTTTCGGAAGTTGGGATGGGCACCTGTACTCGGTCGATTGCGGCTCCGGCAATCTCAATTGGAAATTCAGAACCGGTGATGTGATTAGATCGAGTCCCGCATACATGCACAACACCGTGTTCGTCGGAAGTTGGGACAGATCCCTCTATGCAATCGATGCGACAACGGGACAAGCAAGATGGAGATTTCCAACTAAGAAGGAAATCTGGTGCACACCTGCCGCGCGGGAAGGAACCGTCTATTTTACTAGTACAGACGGCAACCTATACGCTCTAGATGCTCACGACGGTTTGCTCAGGTGGAAGTGCAAAATGGGCGGCCGCCTGTTCAGTTGGGTTGAATCCGCCCCGGCCATCATGGGAGAGTTGGTTCTTTGCGGCAGGCACGACGGAAGGCTTGTCGCACTTGATTCCTCGTCCGGCCATTTGAACTGGTCGTTCGAAACCGACGGGCCTGTGGATTCCTCTCCTCGTGTCGCGGAAGGCACCGTTTTTTTCGGGAGTCAGGCGGGCTTTCTTTACGCCCTGGACGCACAAACTGGGGAAGAAAAATGGAGGTATGACGCCAAGTGGCCCATATACAGTTGTCCGGCAGTGTTGCAGGGAACGGTGTTTTTCTCAAGCGCAGGAGGGAATCTGCATGCGGTCGGCGCTGAGTCCGGCCGCGAACACTGGACATTCAAAAGCCCCAACACGTTCCTCTCGTCTCCAGCCGTTTCTCCAAGCGCGGTGTATTTTGGAAGTAGTGATAAATTTCTGTACGCACTAAACCCGGGAAAGCGGCGAGGAACTCTGGCGATTTGAGACGGCCAATCAGATTTTTTCTGCACCCAGGGTGTGGGACGGGGTCATTTACTTCGGCAGCAATGACTCATGCATGTACGCCCTCTACGAACCGCTTCCATGATTTACAAACAAGATTTGCTCCGGGAGCATAGCGGGTAATCCGGGCAGCGGCGGGCCGTTCAGATCGCAGGTCCTGACTTCTTTCGGGAAGGCCCGGTCGAAGGAGTAATGTCTTCTATAATTACGAGCATCATGCTTGTTTTTTGAATTCTGATAGACCTCAAGTGTATCCTGCCCCGCATTCTGATGAGATCTATCCCGATGATTCCTTCGGCAACAAGCGGAATCCGGTTGTGGAAAACTTTTTGTATTAACTCCTCCGCCCGCTGCCCGTCGGCCCGATTCGGGAACAAAACTGAGAAGCGTTGGCCTTCGATTTTCTGAGGTTCACCGGTCACCCTTTTGCAAGCTCGATTGGCAAGGATGATCGTACAGGATTCGTCGACCAGCAGGGTAGGGATTGGAATTGCTTGGAGTAACTTTTCAAAGGGGCTCAATCGAGACCGTCTCAGGTCAAAACTCCCTGAAGACGAGACATCGTCTGCAAACAAAGCGCTCAGGTCGATCGTTTCTTCAGACAAGCTCGCCGGCTCGGAAGGTTCCGCGAGTCTGTGCGCTTCATCGGAAGAAACAATCGTATCTGTCTTGCTGTCGCTCATCTGCATACCCCTGTCGATTCTCCGCCGGTTGAGGCTACAAAAATGTAATTATGGCGGCCTGATGGTCCGTTTGTCAACCCATCATCTTTGGTCGGTAGCTCCCCAAAGCGCGCTGTCCGGGTTTGGGACCTGTCCCAGTCGACAGTAGCAATTGGCGTGCCACCGCTTCGCGAACCTCAGGTATGAGGCGGACGGGGGCCAATAGCCGATTTAGGGAATTGATTGCCTCGCGGATGTCGCAGGTGGTGCCACAAGGAATTGGCCGGATTGGCCTGTTAATTTTGACTGTTTGGCAAAACGCAATGATAACGCATGCTAACAGCGGGGCAAATTGACCTATGTGGATGCTCTCACGGGTTTTATTGACCCAGAAGGCCCAATCAACGTCAACCTCCTATTCATCGCATCGCAAGTCACACCGAGGCAGGATGGATGAGAACCACCGTCAGGTTGTTTCTCGGTTTTATCTTGACTTATTCGCTTAATTGAGCGGACTTCTATTGAGGCTGGATAATTGTCTACGACCATGTAGACAGCTCACAATAATTTGAAGTACTTCATTGCCTGACTTTGGATTTTGAGATGCTCCGGATTTTCCGGATCAAAAAGACCGGGAACCAGACGAATTAAGACACCTTCGCAAAACCTTTCAACCTTCCAGGCCGGAGCTTTGAGGCAGTGATCGATCCCGCCGATGGAACGGGCCATACCTTCGTCCAGGTAATGGAATCCTCTTATGATGGCCGGTTTGTCGAACTTGGGAATGGCCTGCTGTCGATCATACGAGTGGAGAGCATCTTCATTGTCGAATTCGGAGAGAAACGCTTCAAAAGGTTTCAGTATTTGTATGGATCTCTCAAAATAGGATAGATCCGGGACTTGTCTTGCCTCACCGATTGAGATGTCATAAAAGTCGATGAAGATTTCATCGGGGTGAGTACCCGTGTGAATCTCGAATCGAACCGTGTCATTGTCTCGCTTGTCCGGCGGAATGCTAAAAAAATCCACGTCTGACACCGATGTCCGGGAAATGCTTGCTGACATTTTTCTTAGAAATATGTTGTGGAGATCTGAAGGCGTCAAGCGTACAGGCTTGTTCCTTTTGTTGTACAGCTCTGGAATTCGAAATGCCTCTTTCATTAAAGTTAGAAAATCAATAACTTCTGCAATCCTGAAATCTCCTCGCGGTCTGCATCGTTGCGAAAGTGAATAACTTGCCATGATTCAAACTCCTCACGGTTTAACTGTTACCTCAGGGATCTTTTCCAAGGCCTTCCGAAAAGCTTTCACCTGATCCGCCCCAACCCTCCATATCACTGGCATACCTTCTGAGGCTTTCACCTGGTCCAATGCCTGTCTCCTAGCCCTATCCGCCCCCCGGAACCAATGGTAAAATTCCTTACCGTCCTTGATAAAGTTGGTGTAACGGTCTTTGTACTCATACAGCATTCCGTTTTTACAATCATCGAATTTCACGCCATTTTGTTCCAATTCCTCAATATAGAATTTGCCGTCTCTTTCTATGATCGGTTTCCCGGACATCTTCGACTGATGTTCCAAGACCCTGCCAAGGCCGAGCTATTTCCACCCATTTGCCAGGACCGCCAGATTTTCCAATTGACCCTGCCGACTCCTAGACCGACGGCCCAACGGTAAGCGCCTGTGAGAATAGCACGTGCACCTGTAATCGCGCCATGAACAGCCATGGCCCTGGCAACGCCCTGGGCTATGTTTTCGTTTAATCCGTACACGTTCCATCGTTCTTCCGCCTTCGCTCTGCTCCACCCCGCCTTAGCCATTTCGCGTATGAATGCTTCCTTGGCCGGATTTTCTCGCGGCAACCTTCCCATTCTGTCCAGAAGGTCGCCCCTGTGTCCTGTCCGGCTTGAACTGAATTCAGGGTGGGTGGCGAACCACCATCGCCGTTGTTTTTCGGTTTCGATCAAAATTCCCTCCTTTCTCACTGTGAAAGTGAAGCTGTCGAACAAAGCGAATTTAAAACTCCAGGCGCACAGCCCACCACATCGCAGTGTCCGGCAGTGTTCAAACAGGTTTTTTGTGAATGGCTTTCTGCGATGAGAGCAGCTCTGCGCTCGGAGTTACGGTATCCAAGCCGTCGAGCTAGGCTGCCTTCATTTCGCGTTCAGATTTGATGATCAAATTGCAAAGGGTTTCGTGGAGGGGCGTAGGGGCTTACAGACTAATGTGTACCAATTGCCCTTCAAGGAGGTAAGATTGAGGGAGGCAGGAAGAATCAGGGAGGCCCTTCTTGCAAGAAGGACCTCCCCCATCTTACTGGTCTTTCTCATCTGAATCGGACTCGTCCTCATCCTCTTCGTCTTCCCAGTCTTCGTCCTCGTCGTCTTCATCTTCGTCGTAATCTTCGTCCTCTTCATCGTCGTCTTCGTCTTCCCAGTCTTCGTCCTCCTCATCGTCGTCTTCGTCCTCATCCCATCCTTCCTCGTCCTCGCCATCATCCGCAGGAGCGAACAGGATCCCTGGGGAAGAATTCGGTAGGGAGGCAGTGAGCCAAGACCCAAGGGGCAAATCGCAATTCAGCGACAGCATACCAAGTTCAGGAATGTCTGAAACAAAAGTGGTCGAGCTGATCATCATACACACTCCGGGGAAAGCTTTTTTGCCCCTTCTTTATCACGAAACGGCTTATATTGGTTCTCCAAAGTTTTGTCTTTTTTTCATCTGCAATCGAAAAAAACTGGGTCATGGTTTGACCGCCGCTGCTGAACAAGCCGGCCGTGACGGCCGTTTTCTCCGTCATTCCCGCGAACCACCATGACCTGTCAGTCACAACGGAACATGAAAGTGCTGCAATCGACTCTGGTGCCACGGATGCGTCCCGCCCCGCGGGATTCATCCGTGCCTGCCGATTATTAGTTGAGAGTCTACGGATAACTCTCTAGCAAGGGAACGTAGTAGTGCAACGGACTTCCCGACAGACCCATCCCAGCACGGATGATCCTTCGGCACATCCGTGGCACCAAATTTCTAACAGCCCTTGCATAAAGGGTAGGCACTTTCAGGTAAACGCGGGAATCCATCCCGCGAAACCGTGTACTGGACCCCGGATCAAGTCCGGGGTGACGGTCTCATTCCCGCAAATCGGACAAAAAATTGGCAGTTGCCCGAATTCTCATTTCGCGGGTATCCCCGGAAAGATTACAGGAGCCCTCTGGGCGAATTGTTGTACCACGGGTCCGAGGTCGAAGCCTCTGTGTCCGCGCTTCTCTTTGCATCCTCAAGGGCCGTGATAACCCAGACGAGGCCCTTCATGACTGGAGATCTCAGCAGATCTTCCAGCGGCTGCCTCAACGCGTAGACCAGCTTGGGGCAGTTTGCCTCGTGGATCATCAGGTTTCCGGCCATTATTACACCGCGAGTCTTCTCGAGTGCCGACCGGTAATTGGCCGTGGCCCGCTCCGGAACTGGCAGAACGGTTGCGGTCATCTCTCTCTCAATCGAACGCGGCTCTTTGGCCGGTGAACCGGCTCCGGTAGCAGTCGCGCAACCTCTTTCCGGTGGCTCTTCATGAAAGCACAGGCCAGGCAGAGTCCTGAGATAAGAGGTTGCGACCGCATCACGGGCATCCACCCAGATGCAATCAATTAGGAAGCTATCCTTGGCTTCCACCGCGGCCACACCGAGTTCCCACAAACCCCCGTTCTTCTCCCAGAGGGCATGATACCGTCCGTCAACCCTTTCGCCGAGAGCACAGAGGTAACCAGCTGCGTTCTCCGGCCAACCGACCCCTGCCCAAATCCTATTGAAGCTCTCCGTTCCTTTTGTTCCGGTTACCGCGATAGTCCCGTCTTCGTGGCATTTTGCACGCATTGGTCAAAACTCCCCTCCACGAGGCAGCCGTCCTTGAATGAAGCGGTTTTCCCACGTGTGGGAGCGCATCTCGTTGGCTATGGCCAGGGCCATGATCTCGTCGTCGTGTGCCAGTCTCGAGTCCGGAGACTTGTAATTCTGGCGGAAACTTTTCTTTTCCGCGTCCCAGACAAAGCCCTGCATCTCGAGAAGGGTTGTTCTGCTGTATATTTTGAGCCCGCGGCTCTCGAAAGTCAGCGCAAGTCTGCTCAGCATAGCCTCCTTGGTGGCTTTATTGGTGATCCAGCCCAAGCCGCCTGGTTTCTTCGGGGATCTTGCGGTCTGTATACGTGTGATAGTACAGGCTGGGATAGCCTGTCATCTGGGGATAGTCCGACAACCCTCGCTCGCATGCCGCGAGCGCGGCCAGACCAGGACCGTTACGCTCAATCCCGAGCAGCCCGAAATTGTAGTAGACGCCGAGAAGGTACGAGTCTACTCCGGCGGTTTCGGCTCGGACGCGGTGGGAACGATATCGGGCCGCCACCTCCCCGGTCTCGTTGCAGATCACCTGAATAACCGTGTAATCCGCGCCAACGCCTTCCCCCACGTCCATTCCAAGACTATATGTATGCGCCGGCTCGGGAAGCAGCCATACTTCCAGAGGCCCTGTCGGGTCGGTTACGAACAGAGGCACAGAAGAATCACCGGCAGAGAACTCGAGATAACCCCGCTTAAGCGGGGGCCGGACCAGCCTCTCGAGGGATTCATGAATCACATCCTGGCTGAACCAAGGCATCCCTGTAAAGGTGAAGGCCAGTTGTGCGGCCACGGGGTATTCCTGATGAAATTTTTCCCAGGAATCATGGCACTGATTCTTCCTCGTGTAACAGGCCCACTTGATCTGGTCTCTACTCAAATCGTGTTTCCGGGCATACGCCTCCTCATCCTGGGAAAGTTGCAGCCTCTCCCGTTGCCCGACGGGCAAGCTGTATTCAGGAAATCCCTTCCAAGAGAGAAATATGGGCTCCATATCTGATTCCCCACGTTCCGCGGCTATCCACGTTCTGTGAAAGAGATTGTGCATGCCGTTCGCGGTAGATTCCCAGAAGACCAGAGTGTCCCAGTGTTGCGGAACAGACTGGTTGATGGCAAGAATCGGGTCTTCAGCCCTTTCCCAGAAAGCCACCTCGCTGGCGTGGACATAGTGAAGCGTGCCCCCTCGGCCCAAGCTCTTGTTTGCAGCCGTGTCGATCTGCAAACGTGAATGATGCGGCGCTAGATACTCGATCCGACGTGCATTGCCCGTGGCGGGCCGAGCGGTCCGGCCGGGCTCGAGATAGCGGCGGAAGCGCTGAGCCATTGCAAAGATAGTCTGAGCGCTCTCGATGGAATTGGCCGCTACCAGGGCGAAACGGTTGGGATAGTGTGTGATGAGAGCAAATATAAAGGCTTCGATGAGCGTGGAGATACCGAGCTGTCGGGACTTGCAGCAGATGAAACGTGCTGGGACCTTCTTTTCACGGCATTCCATGAGTCTGTGGAATACCGTCTCCTGTGTACGGTTCATGATGAGGGAGACCAATTCGCCGCGCTTGTTGATGATCTTCAGGTCTTCGATGAATCGCTGAATGTGAAACAGATTGTCTTCGGCCGCGGGGACGATCTCTTGCAGACGGTCCGACAGTCTTTCCAGGCGGAGCCTAGACCGCCGGAAATTGGTCTGTTCATTGGCCGGAGGCTCAGTCATCGTCGCTTCGATTATCTCTGATTTCACGGCACTGATTGGGCTCGCCGGCTTTTTGAATCGCAAGCTTTTCGATGAAAAGTTCCATTTCATCAAGCCTCGCGGCGATGGCTGCGGCTTCCTCATTTTTCAGACGGGTCTCCATCATGGCTCGTGCGGTGTTGAGAAGCTTATCCACCATCTTGATTCGGTCCATTGTCTCCTTGGATGCCTCGGGAGTTTCAGCGATGAGTTGCGTAATCAGTGCCAGCGCAGAGGAAGGGGTCAGGCCGGCCGTGGCCAGCCCCCTTATCTGGAGGAGGAAAGAGGGATCGAATGCAGTTTCGGTGTCCACAACCGATCTTTTGGTTTCTTTTAATGTAGTTACGGAAGACTTTTCCGCCTGTCGCTTTATCTTCAAAGTCATTTGACGACTCGTATTTTCTCTGCGGAGGGAGCGCACCCGTGGGGGGGTAAGCATTCAGTTTCCAGGGGACAAATGCTTTTCACACTTGTGGGGCAGTCCCGCGCGGCGCGGGATTCCAACCTGCCGTCAGCCAAGTTGAGAAATAGGCGGGCTGGAAAGCCCGCACCACGTAAGTGAATGCATACAGCCGCGAAGCGATCCCACTTGAATTCAAGGATTCAATCATGATACGTCTTCAGGGATCAGTCTGGTTAGGCAAGGGGGATCAATATGAAAAGGACCTCTTTGGCGCTGTTGATGTTTTCTCTTTGGGCGTCGTTGACCATTGGAGACGTTGTGCTCGCCGCGGCCGAGCCACCACCAGTGACAAAGGTGGTCCTCTACAAGCATGGCATGGGTTACCTCGAGCGAGAAGGGAAGATCAAAGGGAATGCGACGCTCTCACTCGAATTCCGTGCCGAGCAGATGAAGGACCTTCTGACCAGTTTCTTCGCCGTGGACCTCGGTGGCGGCAGGATCTCGTCCGTCCGGTACGAAACCCGCGATCCGCTCTCAAAGCAGCTTCAAGACATCCTCATCAAGGTCCCTGAGGAAGCAGCGCTCAGTCAGTTTCTGATGCAACTCAAGGGCGCTCGGCTGACCGCCAAAGCGGCCGGCGAAACCGTCGAGGGGCGAATCCTCGGAGTCGAGCCCATCACCGAAATCGTTAACAACCAGGCGGTAAATAAGGGCTATCGTCTGGTACTGTTGACCGAGGCCGGTCCGATCCGCTCCCTGGATCTCTTCGCCATATCCGAGTTCTCGCTGGTCGATGAGTCGCTCCAGCGCGACCTTCGCCGACTCCTGGACCTCTCCCTTGACAGCAAGTACACCAACCGCAAGAAGCTCACGTTGAGCGCCACAGGACAAGGTGAGCGAGAGCTGCGTATTGGTTATCTAATCGAGATGCCCATCTGGAAGTGTTCCTACCGTGTCATATTCGATGAAAAGAAGAAGGACGCCTCTCCGCTCCTCCAGGGCTGGGCACTGGCCGAGAACAACACGGAGGACGACTGGAAGGACGTGACAATCTCTTTCGTTGCCGGTAATCCAATCTCCTACGTGATGGATTTGTACTCGCCCTACTACATCAAGCGAGCGCAGGTGGCGATCCCGGGATTGTCCGACCTGGCCGTGGATTGGGCGGCAGTGTCATCACCCGATCTTGCGAAGGATGTGCCGGCAGCCATGGCTGCGCCGAAGGAGGAAAAACTCCGCGCGGGCAGCTTGCGCATGGCCGTTCAACAAGCCGTCCAGCGCCAAATGATGGACCAAGCGGCCGCCTCGGCGCCGTCGCCGGGGGTAGCGGCGGCTGAGAGAAGGCCCGCGAAACCCTTGGGCGAACTTCTTGCCGGCAGCTACGGCAGTGGGGCACAGGGTGCGAAAATCGGTGACCTATTCAGCTACGAGCCCAAGGAGAAGGTTTCAATCTCCCGCGGCCAGGCGGCCATGGTCCCCATCGTCTCGAAACAGATCAGCGGGCGGCGGCTCCTGTACTACAAGGCATCTTTCGCTCCCAGAACTACCAATGCTTTTGTGGTGCAAAATGCTACCGACCTGACGCTGGAAGCGGGCGCGGTCACCTTCTTCGAGGGGAGCACGTCGCTCGGTGAGGGCATTCTCAATCACACACTCCCGCCCGGCAGCCAGGAAGTAATCCCCTATGCGCTGGATGCCTCCGTGGACGTTACCCCGCGGGAAAAAAGCGTTCGGGCGCCACACTTCAAGGGTCGCCTCGTTGATGGCATACTCACCCTCACTTCTGTTGAGACCCTCACCAACACATGGAAGATAGTAAACCGCGGCAGAGAGTCGGCGACTTTGTGGCTGCACCAGCCGAGAAATCCCGGTTACCGGCTCAGCAAACCTGAGAAGCCGCTTAAGGAGGTGGACAACCATTACCGCTTCGAAGTGCCGCTGAAGGCCGGAGAGACGGTGGACTTCGTGGTTGAAGAGAAGCGCGACGTCCGAGAAACGGTACATTTGGACAAGAGTAGTGAGGAGCAGATCCGTTTCTACCTTGCCCAGCCCTATCTGTCCGCGGGCGCTAAGGCCTTTATGAAGGGGCTGAGTGACCTAATGGCTCAGAAGGCCGGCTTGCAGCGGCAGGTCACCGAGTGGACTCAACAGGTGCAACGTCTGACCGAGGAACAGAGCCGACTGCGCTCCAATCTCCAAACGCTGGGGTCACACCAGCCGAAGGAACAGGAGTTGCGGGCAAAATGGGTTGCGGCGTTGGCTGCTAATGAAGAACAATTGGCGGAACGCCGCGCGAAGCTGGACGATGCTGGAGGCAAAATCCGCCAGATGGAAGAATCCCTGGCTAAGAAGGTACGGGAATACAAAGACGAGCCCGCGTAGGACGCGGTGACCCCGTGAGACACGGGGCAGCCGCATCGTTCGCGTTACGCGGTCGCTTTCAATTCTCGTTCCCAGGCTCCAGCCTAGGCACGCTGATCAGGAGGCTCTGCCTCCAATTTTGGACCAACTGGAAGAGTTGAGTCCTTGCCTTCATTCCGGGCTGAGCCCGGAGAGCCTGGCAACGAGATGAGCGGCCGTTTTCGCGCTGGTGATGCGGTTCGCTTCGAGCAGACACACCCTTTTTCGAGGATGACATCAAAGCAATAGCCATGAACGGTTAAAGAGGCTCTCGTGTTACGGGATGGACACAAAGGAATTCATACGACGCATGCTAGAGGTCGATCCAAAGCCGCTCTGGGAGGAAGAAAAGGCAGTTAGAGAGAGAAAACAAGAGAAAAAACGTAAGAAGGAAAAATCCCAAGAGGCTGCGTGAACTGCTTATTTGCCAGTTGCGGGCTTCGGCTTTGCCGTTCTTGGTTTGTCAATCTTGAAGGTTTGCACTTCCAATAGAGGTAACAGCATGGGCTTAAAGCCGCATCTGGCCGAAAGGCCAAAGGCATGTTCTCGCAAGTATGGAAAAAGGATAAAGGGGGCGTTCTTAAAAGCCCAATCAGAAACATGTTCAACCAAAAATCGACTTTCATCTACCTCGAAAAAACCAACCAATTCGATTTTCATGATGAACGGTGCCTCGGTTTCTTCATTTCCTGTTCCAACTTCAAGTCTTAGAGAAACCGCTATGGTTTTGTCCTTGTTGTCGTAATTGGTACTGCCTATTTTTATTGAGCAAGTACTGACATTTGCTTCAATGTCCGCATCCGGTGCGACATTAGAGATGATGGACAATTCCCTCACACCTAAGCTGGTAAGCTGAATGGGATGAGGCTTCATATCTAAACCCGGCTTGGCTTTTTTCATAGTCATTACCTAATTATGCCGCCATATCGTAATCCATATCGTTTACTTCCTCATCGCCTAGTTTCGTCCAGTTTTCAGGCGCACGCCCCCATACCGGTGCAGCACGCCAATCCGACAACAAACAGGGAACAACAGCATTAATGGCCACGTTGCTGCGAGACCAAGCCGCTGTTGAATCACGCGGAACCCTAAAGAGCGGATCTTTGATGTTCTTATAGTAATCGAATTCGGTCTCTTCTAGTGAGCGGACAAATTCTTCTTTGCTCATCTTATCGAAGAACTCTTTTATTTCTTCTTTTCGTCGTAACCTCTGGTGTTTCATATCACTAAACCTCTCATGAACAGTGAAATATCTGAGATATTCTCTGTGTTTCTAACACAAATAACCAATCGGCTTCGATAAATCATGGCATTCGGGAATAAGGGACCATGATCCACGTTGAAATGGGAACACCTTATTGTGTCAACTTCATCCCGACATGCCTTCTTCACAAAATAATTGATTACCCATGCCGGAGTCACATCATTGGGATCCTTTATTCCCTTTACCCTTTCAATCAGTTCCTCTGCCCAATCCTCCAATTCCTCATAATATTCTGGCGCATTCAGGTCTAAACATCTTCCAAGCTGAATCGTGGCCTGGATCACGCCATAAGTTTTCCATCTGCGCCTTCTGCCTTCGTTCCGTCCCCATCTTTCAGCAAGCCTAGAAGCGGTTGCAAAACCGCCGATCAGTTATAAGCGCGCGAAATCGCGCATGATTTAAATCCTTGTTTTTATGAAATAATATGTATATTTAGCTCGCCGGAGGTAAGTCCGGTGAGCAAACGCGTCGTGTACCTGACCGATGAGCAGTGGAAGAAGATCGAACCCCTCATTCCCAAGCCTCCTCCTCGACCGAAAGGAGGTCGCCCCAGAAAGGATAATCGCTTGGTCTTCGAGGGAATCCTCTGGATACTCAAGACGGGAGCCCGGTGGAAAGATCTTCCTGACAAGTACCCGCACCCTTCAACCTGCTGGCGTCGCCTGAAGGAATGGTACGAGGCCGAAGTCCTCAAAGATATGTGGAGGGCCTTTCTCTCCGAATTGGATGCCAACGGGGTACTCGACTGGGAAGAGTCATTCATCGATGCGAGCTTCTTCCCAGCAAAAAAAGGGGTCCAGCGGTCGGAAAGACCAAGAGGGGAAAGGGAACAAAGTGCATGGTGGTGGTCGATGGCAAGGGTATTCCTCTGGGAAGCCATACCGACTCTGCTTCGCCAGCAGAGGTCAGGCTCGCCGAAAAGACACTCCAGCAAATCAAAGTCCCTAAAAAGGGGCCAGGGAGGCCAAGGACCCGCCCCAAGAGAGTAATCGGAGACAAGGCGTACAACAGTGACCCTTTGCGCAAGCGCTTGAGAAAACGAGGTATCAACTTGCTCTCCCCTCATCGACGCAATCATAGGAATGTCAACAGACAAGATGACCGCCTTTGGGATCGATACAGGAGACGATATACAGTTGAGAGAACTTTCAGTTGGTTCGGAAACTTTCGACGGATAGTCGTCCGATACGAGCACCAGGTCTGCATGTACGAGGCTTTCATCCAGATCGCCTGTATCATGATTGTCATAAAACGTTTATGAGGTTTTGCAACCAGCTCTAGCCCAACCTTCACAAAACTATGAACCATTACCTAGATAGAGCTTGTCGCTTGTCCCCGCCACGAAATTCTGTTCTGCTTGTATTTTGATCGCGACCGACAGCTCTGTTGCGTGATAGGCATCTGGCAAGATTTTGTTAAGTAGCTCTATGCTCGGTTCAGCCATTTGCCCGACTTTAATCGACCTTTCTCATCTCAGCCACTCCTGCCACGATTGACTTCCCTGTCTTCTGTGAGGAATACTTCACATCCAACAAAATGACAAGCAATAACGCGGACGTGTATCCACATTCGTGCCAACTACTTGATATCGCGCCGCTATAGCCACACCTCCGTAACAAATTCATTCCATGATTTTTCCCTAGTATACGTGCAGGTTTGCAGGTTTGTCAATTACTCTTGACAAAAAAACATACCACCCTTCCGTCCTGATCCCTTAAACGTGTTCCGACAAGTTTGATGGGAAAACGTTCAACTGCTCGTGACAAAATGCACCCATACCCAATAGACTTTGGCAGTTTGCTATCTTGTCATACGGGCAGTCCAATGTATCACACCTCATGGCGAGATTCACTATCGGTCAAGTGGCCAATCACACCCGAGACTGTTACCTTTGTAAAGTGAATAATTCCGCTTGGGATTATGTCATCCAGTATCTGCTCAACTTCACTGGGGCTCCCCCCCATCTTAGATTCAAAGTCAGCGACGTGTATTCCGATGCAAACCTCATTGAGTGCATTGCTCACGGTTCCTAATTCAGGGCGGGACAACATGAGTGAGACATGGTCAGCAGTAAGTTCTTTGAGTTCCATCACCATCTCTTAGTCGCGATCCTACCGGAGCTGAGCAATTAAGATCTCAGTCATCAAATTTGAAAATGATTTTGGTCCCGTTTGGGACATCCCGAATCCGTAATGCGAGGTCGGCATGATAGCGCATCGCTTTAACAGCGTCTAAGGCGAAAAGATTACGCACGTCGAAATTGCCTCCAAGCACGAATGGTGTTGTAGCTACGAGGCGCTCGCCCCTAGGAAGGGGACCGTGAACCTGTTGCCATTTGTGGGCAAGCGGATACCCTGTCTGATAATTGGAATCCTTGAGAACGAGACTTGCCCATTCTTTCAAACTCGACGCCATCGCCTCCGCGACGCCGGTCTCCGCTTCGAACCGCACGACCTCCTGTCCCCGAATACCAAACTGGTCTCCGTAGATGCCTTCGGCGAAAAATACGGTGCCCAAAGCCATGTCGTCGTAATTGTCAATCCAAAGACCTGGGTCGTTCCATTTCTCCAGATCCATAACCCCCTCTTTTTGACAAGCTGGGAAAACGTGGAGTGCCGACCTAAACGCATAGAAGCCATTCTTTCGGGTCAGCAAACCGGCCAATTGCCGTCCCAAATCGCCCAAAGAGTGGAGGATGTTGGTCCTGAAGCGAGCTGGCTCTTGGCAAATGGGATCGCCACCTCTTAATGTCAGTGTGTCTATGCTTCTAGCCATTTCTCAATCTACCACCTCTATTTTGACCTTTGTGCCGTTAAGGTGTTTTCGCAACTGATTTCCTACCGACGCTCCTGCTCCGCGGTTGTCTGATGGTGCGATCGGTCTGACAGATGCCCCCCTTCCTCCCTCCTCGAACATTTTTGGAGGGTATTCGTCGCGGTCTTTGCCCGGCTTGGACGGATAACCTCTTAGCGCCTCTCGGCCCCTAGCTTTTGCACCGACGCGATCGATCGTCAGCTCCGCTGGTTGCCCCGCAGCTTGTGCGGCCTCCACGTGTTCCGCGGCTTCAGGGTGCTTTGTCCGGCTGATTGTAGCACAGACCGGCGCTTCACCCGATGCCGCGGCTGCCTTTCCCGCCGAGGTTACCCAGCGGTATGCGCCCGACATAATTGCCCTAGCGCCGGCAATCGCACCGTAAACGGTCATGGCCCACCCGACGCGCTTGGCTATGCTCTCATTGAGTTTGAATACCTCCCATCTGCTTTCGGCCGATTCTCTAGTCCACCCCGCGTCCATCATTTCCTTTATGAACGCGTCTTTTGCCGGATCTTCCGCGGCATTCAGTGTGATTCTGTCCAATACATCTTCATACTTGTCATACGTGTTCCGATCAGCGGCTGGATGACCAGTGGATTCCTGCAACGGTAATTCTTTGACTGATTCATCGCCTGGCACATTGTGCGTCAAGGCGTATTCATCGTCACCCCACAATAAAGCGTGCTGTTGAGCCGGAGTTTTTGACGAAAATTCAGTGCCAAACCAAAACTTTATCTCTTTCAGCAGTTCAGCCTGGATTCCGCTTGCGTATGGAAGTTGCTCGTCCACATACGCATCAACATTCTCAGGACGAACTTTTTCGTTGTCCTCATCTTCTTCCTCATGCCCGCGAGGTCCGGTCCCTTTGTGGCTGAATTCCGGATGAGTGGCAAACCACCATCGTCGTTGCTTTTCGGTTTCTATCAAAATGTCCCCCTTTCACACACGATTTGAATCGCTTTATGCTCGGGGACCTTGCTGAGGCTCTTCATCGTGAAAGGAGGCAGGATTCGCCGCGGTGAGGTAACATTCCAGGATGCCGGGGTTCTGCAAAAGGAAGGTGTGGATGAAGAGCGATACCCACCTGGCCTGGGCTTCATCCGCGGTTCCGAGGATTTCCTGTTGAGCGATGTGGAGGGCCTCATGCCAGAGAGTGTTCAGTAGTAGGGACGGATCCATGTTCCGGTCAAGATAGATCACGCCGTCCCGATAAGCCGCCATCCCGAGTATTCCTTCGCATGCGTGTATGGGGTCCACATCACGGACATCGTAGTGTCTGCCGAAAATGGTTAGTTCTGCCGGAATTTGCATAAGTCAGCCTCCGAAATACAAGTTGATGGGTTGGGAGTAGTGGAAAGGGGGTGCTGAAGGTTACAAGAATCTTGATTCTCGTTCCCAGGCGCCGGCCTGGGAACGGTCATGGGGAGGCTCTGCCTCCGATACTGCAAACTGGAAGCGATAAGATGTTGCTCTAATCCCGGGCAGAGCCCGGAGAGCATGCATTACCAGGCGGAGCCTGGCAACGAGAAGAACAGTAGGGGCACGGTCCCACGTCGCGCGGATGCCCCTACGAGATGGCTGATTCCTGATGCTGTTACCTAAGCGCTCGCAGCCGGGCATGATGCACTTTCACGGCTATTCTCTTCCCACTCGCCCCAATAGAACGGTTCCATCTCCTGGTATCGTTCAGACCACTCATGCCACTGACCCTGAGCACACCAGTGTCTGTCCGGCTCATTGAGCGGAAGGACCTCGGGATCGAGGCGGCACTGAGTTCCTTCAAACTTGATGCACTTGCTGCAAACCATTTCCGATCTTTTCATAATCTAGTCCTTTCTTTAGGAACGTTCGTTCATATTGGTGTCATCACAAACTGACAAGCGACCGGTTCCATTGGGCTTCGCGCAGCATCTGATCCGGGTTCGCGAGGCGATCCAACTCTCTGGCGTGGCGTGATCGTGACCGGCGTTCCAGGAAGGTGCGGCGGTTGTGCATCCCGCATGTTTCTGCAAGCCCATTGATTTCCTCATCCGGCACCAGGTGAGGGCAGGGTTCCGGCAGCAAACATTTTAGATAATCTGCATTGACCCTGGGATAGGGCTCTCGTTGGCCGTTGAAGTGCAGCACGTAACGGCCTGTCCTGGACTGATACGACCGGCATGCCTCGACGGTTATGCTGCATCCCCAGCGGCATTCAACGAGCCTGTGAGCGTTCAGCTCTTTCCATTGATCCACCGCCAGCGCATTGTGCTTCATTTGGCGGCCTCCTTAGCTGTGCACTTCTGTTCGTGCCAGTCATACGGGATAGCCAGATGCATTCGGAGCTTGCGCATGGGCGCGAGCAAGCCGTATTCCATGGATTCCAAGTGCCTTCGAGCTATTGGGTCGTCCATAACCTCCACATGCGATCTCAGCATGGAAAGGTGCTCGTGGAGCTTGTCGAATGAATGTGACACAAGCTTGCGGTAATTGGTCTTCTGCATGGCCCGCCTCCAGATGATAGAATTGTGAGGTCAGCACGAAAGGCCTCCCCCATTGGTCCTGTTTCGAGAAAACTTGGGCATTTCCGACCCGACTGCCGAGCAGGTCAATTGCTCGGCAGTCGGTCTGTGAACCTGTTAGGTTAACTCATCGGTTCACGAATTGCGTCCTTTCAACTGGTCACTTGTTGGCATCTACCAGTTTCAAGCGAGCGCATAATGGAAAACAAATGTTCTCTATGGGACCAATGGGACCATAATTAACCTGGCTTGTCAACTCATAAATTGAAAAAAGAACGAAGACGGTATGGAGAGGGATGTAGGGGCGTCCCGCGGACGCAAGATGCGCCCAGGGCAGACACGTGGGTCTGCCCCTAGCGAACCCTGGGTGCGGCAATCGGGCGGAACCCGGCACGACGCGGGGTTACCAGGCGGAGCCTAGTTACCCAATCAAGGAACCACCAAAAACTGATTTCTCTGCGTTCTCTGTGATCTCTGCGGTGGAGGATTAGTGCACGCAATCACCCGCGACGGGAAACTTGTATTCTTCGCTGCCAGGGCGACTGGGCACCCATTTTGACACCCAGGAGATCCGCCAGAGCGGCGTCTTCCGCTGTCCAGAGGCCGGAACCTCCGAGCTTGGATGCCAGCCCCGCCTTTTGCATGAGTTGTGTCCATTTTGTCTCCGTGGCAAGCTTCTCGTCCAAGGCTCTCTGGCGATCTTCCTTTGCAGCCACATTTTGCTGCCGTTCCGTTTCCATCTGGCGGCGCATGCGTTCCAGAGTCAGCTCCTTCAGGGCGCGATCCTGGCTATCATCGGGGGTTGTGGGGACGTGCTGCAGACTCCCCATTTTCTGTTGCCAATCAGCCGAGCTGGACAAATAGCGCTGCTGCATGCCCAAAAGGTTTTGCAGGTTTCGCATATTATCCGAGAACTGACTCGATTCAGTCCCCTTGACGTATTTGTTGTAATTCATGGCATCGCGGAAACGGTCCCCATAACCTTTTGCAAGACTTTCTATGGCTTGCTGGTACAGGGCTGAGTCCAGAGGCGGGCTTCCTGCCGTGTTCCTTCCCCCGCGCCTGATACTCGCGCCTGCGGCTCGGCGGACGTAATCATCAAGAGTATTACGCTGGCCTCCCAGGACGTTGGACATGTAGTCACGAACCTCAGGATCAGCGGGGCGGGCCACATGAGTCCCCCAGTCAGCCAGTCCGCTGCCTGCTCCAGGCGATTGGTTCGAGGCCGGCCGCTTTTGGAGGGTTGATAGTCGAGCGACCAATTGCCCAATCTGGCGGGTCGGTCCGAGGAATGGATTACTTGCCGAAGGAGAATAGCCTCCGTATGTCGCGTACGAGCTTCTGGTATAGTTTGGGAATGGCATCTTTATTGTCTCCTGTTTTCTAAACCTTGAGGGTATCTGCAATACTTCGTGCGTTTTCAGGCGCTGCTCACAAAGCCCCCCACTCGCGTATAAGCGAGGTGGCTATCTGTAGTCCGAAGACTTCGCTCGCATCATCAAATGCGATCCGAAACTTGAAGAAACGGCCCTGGACACTGTGAGACTCCTGCTCCAACGCAAAGGTTTTGTTCCCTAAATTTGAGAGGTCATGAAACTCTGCAACTGTAGACGCAGAAGTATCGCCATCAGCGAATGCGGTCACGGTTATCGCATCGTCCGCAGTGTTGCCGTACAAGGAGAGCATCCGCAGCAACTTCCTGTATTCTGGGGATCCAAAATCCAACCATCCCGTTTCCACCCAAGCTGAAATCGTGGAGCCCAGGTCAGAGGTAACGCCTGGCCCAAAGAGCCTTATCACTCTCCCCCGGTAATCTCCCGCGTACAGCCCGAGGTCCCCGAGCTTCCCGGGAGCGTTGGGGTTGTAATGGTAGGCGGTGCAAAGACTCGCAGCGCTGATGGTGAAAGGCGGCAACCATGCCCCAAGGGTCAGATCGTAGACAATCAAACGGTTATTGGAAGCCTGCGGCCCTGAGCCCTCGGACAAAATCATCGGCACGGCCCATACAATCCAGTTCCTCGCCGGCCAGTACCTCGCCGCAAGCCAGGTGCAAATAGTCCAGGTCCAGTCTCGGAGTTTCCGTAGTATCCCACCAGTTGAGCACGTCGCTTATGGTCTTGCCTCTGGAGGTATTCCAAAGAGAATCAACATGAAGACCAGTGCTGACAAAAGCACCGTAACGATTAACGAAGAATAGGCCATATCTATCTCCATAGTCAAAACCGCCCACAGGGGCCTTAACCACACACTGGGAATTGATCGGAACATGGCGAGCCGCCTCCACACTCTCGAATTGAAAGTCCCCCGACGATGAAGCTATCAATTGGTGCCACGTCTCAGTCTTGCCGATGAGCAGTCCGTTCCAGGCGGAAATGGCGCACTGGATGGAATCCGTGCCGCCCACACGATAAGATGCACTGTCCTGACCGGTGAAGCCGTATTCCTCATCCGCGCGAGAAATATCGACCTGATCCGGGGCATCTGGCCGATTGCCCAGCACAATCCGGTTCTGGAAGGTCGCTGCGAACTTGTGTTTTTTCAGCGCATCCGGAACACCATAAATTCTCACTTCCGATATCGCAGCAGTAGAGGTAAGGGCGCCACTCACAGAGAGTCGAACCCAATAGCCTCTGCTGAAGGAGGCATTGAACGGGATACTGGTCTTCCAGTCGGTCGGAAGCGTCCATGAGATCCTCCCTTTTTGCGCGAGGGTGTTCCCTGCGGAACCGATAGTGCCGTCTGTTACCGCCAGAGGCGCCCATGTTTCCCCGTTCCAGGTACGCAGCCGAGAGGACAGATGCTTCCTGATTGTTGTCCGTGTAAGGGGTGATCTCGATCTCGTTAAACCAGGTAAGGTAACCGACAAAAAGAAAGTCTTCCGGCTGCATTGGAATGTCAGCCTTGGAAAGCTCCGTGAGCACGTTATCGGAAACCTCAACGGTGAAATCCCGGATGCTGCTCGTGCTCACATCGTGGTAAATAAAGCCGAGTGGGGTGTCCGGCTGCCCGTCTCCGATATTTGCCAGGGGCTGGCACGGGGCCTTGTAACGAATTCGGGTTATGGCACAGTCCGGAGAGGTCCCATTGGTCAAGAGCCGGAACCAGTAGCCGGGAACCTGATCCACAACATGGTAATCAGCTTTGAACGGAGAGGGCCCTGCGTACATGATCGATCCGGACTGCCCGAGTCTTGATCCGTTGACGATGGTGTTGTCCGTCCAACCGTCGCCCCCGGTCCATGCACCATCTTTGAAGCCTTCGATGATTGCCTGCCCTCCAGACTCGTAGGCCACAACATAGGAAAAGATTCCGGGCACATTCGTCACCGTCTGCCTGCATCCCCACGGCAAAGTTAAGGGTCGTGGTGATGTGCGGAATGAAACACGCGTCTGCCACTGTTCCGCGGTAATGGCCTCAATCGCCGCCTTTCCATCTGGTTATGGCCATGGCAAACGCCTGGCGCAATGCCCCAAAGAGTGAATCTACCGCTGCGTTCTGCCAGGAAGGGGTTGTTGTGGCTGAATTATTAAACTGCCAAGCCCCAGCATTTTCACGCACGATCTGACGCCATGCTGCAGCGATGAATACCCAAAACGTTGCCCGTCCGTCAGTGCTCACCGCATGGTAAATCTCAGATGTCCCGCGGTGACCTGATCTATCGTTATGCTGTTGACACCCTCAAACCCGGAACTGGCAACCTGAGCGGCATTGGTCGTCGTGGCAACCTGGAGCCCGGAACTCACCGGATGAACACCCGTTACCGTGAGCTTGTCCAATCCATAGATAAACGGCACCTCAATAAAATTTTCAACGGTCTGTAGTGTAGAGCTGGCCCCATCATTTCCCCAACCGTAATCCTTGACGTAGGATGTTCCCGCGACAGACGGTAGCGCTCCACTCCTCATGTTCGTGTAGAGTTGGCTTCGGAATCCGCTCCTGGGGTCTGGTGCAGACACCCCGGATTTCTGAGAAAAGATGTTCCACTGAAGGTCAATATTGACGAGATAATCCTTAGTCTCGTCAACGGCGAAAAGGGTAGTGGCACTTTCAACAGTTTCGCTCAGACTTCCTAGCGTGTCCCTGAAACCGTAAGCCCCCCATACGATGGACTATAATTAAGACTCGGGAAACTTATCCTCTGTAGGCGTTGTCGTGCCGTTGGCTGTGCTGCCGTCACGCTCCACGATGGATACCCGCTTGATTCGGGTAGGATGATAAGCAAAACCTGTAGGGTAAGCGTCGGTATAATCGACTGTCGGGGCCTTGAATCGGAGCTTTATATGATCTCCGCTGCTGGCGATTTCCGACCCCGGAACTACTATGCGTATTGAATAACCCGCAAGGCTCGTGTTCCCCGCAAGAGTCTTCTCCCAGGATGTAACGCCGGTTTGATATCCCAGATTGATTGACAATCCGGTTTCGGCAACACTCAGGCCATAGGACGCATCAACGGTTGCATTTGCATGAGTCTCTGCAAGGGTCACCTCAGCGGCCCCGACGCCACCATTGGTTATCGCGGTAATGAGGAATTCCCCGTCGCCAAGATCGACGGCCATGCCGGGAACGATGTCAGGATTGTTCACACGCCAGTATGTCAGGCCTGGCGGGGTATGGTTCGTATGATTCGCGATGCACCAATATCTTGTCCCGCTGAGACTCACCGTATCGCCGATGACGTAAGCGGTTGCGCCGCTCCATGCCCCCAGATAATTGCCAGGACCAAGCGCTATGGTATCTGCTCCATCCGTAAAGTGTCCCGTGGCCGCTGCGCTTCGGACCCAGTTCGTTATGATGCCTTTCAGGTCTTGCCTAGACACGTCCGCGGCTTCGGTAATTTCTGTTGGAGGGGTATAGTAGGTGTTCGCGGTGGTCCCTGAAACTCCGGTATTCGGGTTCTCCATATCGAAGTAAAAGCCCTCGACTTCGGGCATGTCAGTACAGATATAGATCGCGCCCCAGGTCCGGATACCACCGACTTGCGCCACCGTATCAGGATCTTTATCGCAGACCTCAGACGAGACATCGTAGAAACGCTCGCCGTCCTGAGCGATCAATACGGCCTTCGGGTGCGGCCAGTCAGAGGCATTATCTGCCATAGCGCCGGCCCACACCAGCGGAGGCGCGGCAATGCCTTCGGTAATCACCACACGATCATTCAGCGTGGCAAATTTGCAAACCCCTGGCTCGGTGGTAAACTCATAGATCGACTCAAACACCCCGTTTGACGTGGGAAGATGGTCGTCACAGGCATAGAGGCCCCAGCCAACAATATTTGAGGGATCAACCCCTGCTTCTTGCCCGCCGACAACTACTCCAACAACGGAATAGACAAAGAAGTGTGCCGTCTCGAAAGTGTTGTCTGTGTCCGATGCACACATAAACAGGAGGCCCGAGTCGCTTATGGTAACTGTTGGATAATAAATAGATACGGGTTGATTATCGGGAGAAACAGATGACCAACTATCATCAGCAACACTATAAATGGAATATAGTGCGCCGACAGCCCCGCCACCTACATAAACACATCCATCAAAGGCATCCGCATGAGCGTATTGCGTGGCTCCTAGCGGTATAGCTCGCGAGACCCAATTACTGCCCGAAAAAGATAGACGCCAATTATCCAGAATGGGATACCCTTTACCTTCGCCACCCATTAGAAACATACTGTCCGTAGCAGAATCATAGGCTAGAGGCATGCAATAGCGTCTCTTGTCTCTGTCTCCATATTCAGGATGAAGCGGTGGGCCTCCAGTGGTTGTAACCGTGGTCCATGTCCCTGAAGTGAGATTAAGGACGGAATAATCGAAAGCATTATAGGCATCAAACCATCCTCGATTGAACCCGCCACAAACAATCATTGAGTGACCGGTACTTCGATATATAGCTGAATGCCATTGGCGGAATTCAGGACTATCGGCAAGTTGCGACCACGTTAACATGTCACAATCCAGCGCGAATGTGTCTTTACAGGAATCGTCGCCATTATTCCCATCATATCCTCCATGAATGATCATGCGATTATTGACAGGATCATAAATGGCTGAATGGTTATACCTTGGCGTGGGTAATGTTCCAGTTGTACTCAGTTCAATCCATGTTTCGGCTTCCGGATAAAAGGCCCATAGGTCGTTATATAAGTCCTGGCCTTGGCCACCGAATATTAATATTCGGTTGTGGGATACATCCCAAATCGCGGAATGCCACAATCGAGCCGGTGGGCCAAAGGCTAGCAGATTATAGCCCTGTGAAATAATAGCATATTCCGCTATCTGTGCCACAAGATAGCTGCTCTCGTTCGTGGGGAAGCGCACATTCTCCAATGCCATGACTTCACCCACGGGAAGGCTGCCGGATGACATGAGCGACGTACCGGGCCTCGTGCGCAGAGCGCCGTCTGCCACGTCTACATTTTCACCGGCTGCAAGAGCGCTCTCCGTGAAGCGGAGTGGATTGCGTCTTCGGCCCACAATCCCACCGGTCCAGTTGAAGAGATTGATTGTGCGGTACGAATCCTGAGTCAAGACGACACTCCTTTCATGAAACCCGCCGCGGCCTGATGCGATTTATTACCTCGGTCCCAGGTCATGTTTCATCGGCGCTAACTTAAGGTTAGTTTCATTGGTTACAGGGACTTTGGACTGATGAGACGCCTTCAAAGTCCCCCTTTTCTAAAGGGGGATTTAGGGGGATTTTCAATGTATAAAAGCAAAATCCCCCCTGTCCCCCCTTTATGAAAGGGGGGAAGAAATCGTTAAGTTAGCGCCTATGATGCAGAACCTGGTAACCATTGGGGAAAGGGAACTCCCAGGAGCTATCTATAGGATCTTAAAGCCAGCCCGGGCGGATCTCCTGCTGCAAGCAGCTTCTGTTTTTCTCGGTCGTACAAGGCGGAGTACTCCTGGAACTTCAGGTCTGCTCCAGGAGCATGCCGATCCCTCAGGAAGGCTTGCTTGAGCACAAAGTAGACAAACACAAGGTCGTGGGCCTTTGGTATTGGCGGGTTCGGATTGACAGCCGAACAGGTCAAATTGTCAGGCAGATAGGAATGGTAGATACAAAAACCGGATTCCAAGTCTCTGTCGGGTGGAGGCCAGACGTACAAGGTGTTGTTCTGCACTACATAATATTGCGGTAGTCCGGGCGTATTGGCGTCGGCTTTAAGCTCTTGATACTCCTGAAAACTACCCAGGGGCGTCATGGGGTCCCGGCAGCCCACGAAACGAAGCTGGTGAACGTGTTGATATTGCGCTATCACTGTTAGAAGGCTTATATCGTTTGTTCCGGAAACGCTCGGGATCCAGGTCTCACGGCGCCAGTAGTCCTCCTGAGCGATGTCCTGTTGGCATCTATTGATAGAGCGCAAGATGAATGCATCCGTGATGAATCCTCCGGCTGTCTCGTTGAACAGGTCGCGAGCGGTGTCAATGATGGTCCCAACTCTGCCCTCGCAATCCGAAACCCGCGTGTCATCAGGTATTAGAGCCATGCTTACCCCTTTGTTTAACAAAGCCAGACAGCGTTCGACGGCAATTCGGGATCATCATCAACATGAATAGACTCCTTTCCTATGCCTACCCGATTGAAGAGAGGGAGAGCGGCGGTTAGAAACGCGAACCTGAAGGCCGCGTCCGGGCAGCGAATATCAGCGGCGTGGCTGACTCCGCTCTTGACAGTGTGAGCTGAGCGCTCCCTGCCCCCGGATTTCCGATTGAATTTTTCGCATCGAGTCCCAGACAGCACAATTACCGGTATACCGATGAGATCTTGGATCTTGTCGAGTTTTGCTACCAGCTCCCGAGAAATGACATCGGGGTGTCCGCAGAGCCCTTCACATCTGCACGTGAAGTCGCGGGGCTTGAAATACCTAATCCCAGCCCAGCCTACACTGGATTGCTGTGCTGCATCAATTACGGACGCTTCAAGTTTTTTCGGAGACGGCAATTTGTGTTTTCCCTTGTTTGAGGCCATCAAGGCACCTCCCTATAGTTGATCCTTCCCAACTCATTTGGGGTCGGTTTCAAAGGTGATTGGCTCCCGCGTGTAAAGCCTGAGGATCAGATTCACTACAGCAAGCGACACTGTAGAAATTTCAGCCCACCGTCCCGGGTCAAAGCCGATTGCGATAAGAATTGATCCCATCAGGGCAATCAGGTTCATCCATATTGTCTTTGACGTCCACCAAACCTTCGTTCCATCCATTTCAGTCTCCTATTGTCAATCTTCGCAACTTTGAGAGTTTTTGCAGGAGCAGCCCGTGGAGGTTGTCTAGCACGACGCCTCGGCTGCTGCTGGCGTGCGTAACTTGTATTTCGCCGTCCAGACCCCTCAAGAGCGCCCCCACATGGCCGTTTTGTCTGTGTTCTTCGAACGTCCAAAAGGAGAGGTCACATTCATCCGCATCGGCTAGATCAACATCTTTGCCGTGCCAGCCGCCTAGCCCCAGCGACATGCGCAATGCTGTCGTGCGCGTAATCCCCGGAATTCCTGCCCACTTGGAGGCCAGAAAGATATAGCCTGAGCAGTCCAGTCCGTGATCCAGACTTTCAGCGCCGCCCCAGGTATATTGCGGATGTTTGGCAATGATGAAGGTTAATTGTCGTTTCAGGGACCTTTTGTAGAACGGCCCGAGGCCCCAAGCATCAGGTCCAACAAAGTATTGCGCCAATAACAAGCACAACAGCAGACATGAGAATCGCCGAAGCCGTGTGGTCTTTTCCAATTCCATCCATCCAATCGTCAGGGGTTATGAAATCTACGAAGAGCATTCCGCCGCTCAGGGCTATGAGCCCTATCAGGACAGCGATGACTCGGATAATGACGTAGCGTAAAAGAGCGGTCGGATCATCCGGCAGGACCAGGGGGCTGCTCAGGAGAAGGCCGACCACTCCCAGACCCCCGATTGTCGATGCAATAAGCCACTGTCTGATTTCTCTCGACATGACACCTCCTACAAGGTTTTGAAACCCTCTTGAAATGCGTTCCTATTCGGGTCCGAGGAAGCCTCTGTTGCTAAAAGGATCCTTGTTTACTATGATGAAATAAATTGTTGGTTTCCCATGCACCTGGTGAGAGCCCACTCGAGGGGCGTCCCTTGGCTGCCGACCAGAGCTGCGCCGTCCAAATTTCCGGGAAAAGGAGAAATCTTCTCGAAGTGATAAAGCTCATTCCATATAATTTGGGGTCCGTGAGGAGACTAACTAGCCTCGGGCTGGGAGTGAGGCCATATCTGACACTCCGCAAGCTCATCAACGTGCTGCGGTGCGAAGCGGAAAAACTGCGACGGGTGGCCCGGCCCAAATCATTCCCGTTAGTGGCCATAGTTGATGTTAATAGCCGCTGCAACTTGCAATGCCCTTATTGCCCAACAGGGGCTCGCCGTGACAGCGGCCGTGCGCAAAGTCTGATCGATCCGTCGATAGTTCAGCGGCTGGTGGACGAACTCGGCCAATACCTCATTAGCGCCCATCTATTCAACTGGGGTGAACCTCTGCTCCACCCTCAAATTGCAGCCATGGTGAACATGTTTCATAGACGCCGCATATTCACAGCCATATCGAGCAATTTGAATGTCGGTCGAAAGCAAATCTTGGAAGAACTATGCGATGCCGGACTCGATCACCTGGCTGTCAGCATTAGCGGGGCTTCGCAGGGGACCTATGAGCAATATCACCGCACAGGCAAGCTCGCAGTGGTGTTGGACAACACGCGACACATCGTCGAATACAAGAGAAGAAAACATGTCAGGAACCCTGTGATCGAGTGGAAGTTCTTGGCATTTAGCCATAATTTGCAGGAAGTGGGATCCGCGCGAAAGTTGGCCAGAGAACTCGGTGTAGATGTGTTCAGATGGGTGCATGGCGGAGGTCCTGACGAAGCTCGAGTTCAGGGGAAAGAGGACTCCGGGCACCACATTTCTGAGAAGTTTTGTCATCAGCTCTGGCACGCCGTAGTCCTGCAGTCCGACGGCGGGATAGCGCCATGCTGCTATTTATTCTTCAAGCAGGATGACCTTGGAGAGTATTCAGGAGACCTCATCGCAAAAATTCGCCAAAACGAGGCGTTTACAACTGCTAGATCCCTGTTTGACGCCGGATCAGCCGATAACCTGCCCACTGAACTGGAGCATCCTTGCCTAAGATGCGGTGTTGTTCACGAGCAGCCCCATTTGAGTAACTATCTCAAGTCCAATCCACATGCGATCAAAGGGCATCGGACAGGCGGCCCTTAAAAGTTCGGCACTGTCGGTGGGATAGGCATCTTGCCTGTCATTCCTGGATTCCCGCGTGCGCGGGAATTGACGTGATGTAGGGGCAGGGCTTGCCCTGCCCGGCAGCCGGGACGCCCCTACACCGCATGGTGTGTAAATGTCATCATGACTTGTGAAACGCAGCACCTAGTGTCTTGATAAGAAATGGATGATAACCGTAGCCAATACCTGAGCCGAAGTGGCGACTGCGACCACCGACGACCAAAATAGGGCCCTGTGCCTGCTCGCCCATGAGGTGCGAGCCTCGTGAAAGGTGTGAGCTATTCTTTGCGCAGTTTCCAGTTCGGAAAATCGTATTTCATGCTTTTCGTGCCTCCGCTGGCGTGCCCGCTCCAGTTCCTCGTGGCGAAACCTGCAGTTGTCTTTCAAATTGTTCAAACAGTTGCTGATCTTTTCGAGGAGCGGGAGTTTCTCTTTGATGACAGCCACGTCGAGCCTCAGCTCTTCGAGCAATTCGCGGTCGGACATGTTTGGGGACATTTACAAACCCGCCTTTGATGAGAGTAGTCATCTCATCTGCATCGGCAATAGCAGGAGGATTTCTTTATATGCATTCCATGCCGTTTGAGCACCGCCCATACGAATCTATGGGAAACGTGGTCGAGATCTGACTGGTACATCCTCGGATTTGATCGGGCTCTAGCCAGACCAGGATTCCTGCTTTCTGCAGGAATCTGCGCACTCCGCGGGAATCGTCACGGGCGCCTCTTTTATGCCATTATCTCCCCTGTCAATGAACTGGTCCCATAGATAGGATTGTAGAGAGAATAGTCGAACGCAGGCCACCCGGACGCGGCAGGACATACCGTGTGACAGCCTTCAGACAGCATGAATTGAGCATGAACAGAAATCAGGTCCGATGTGCGCGTGGTCCATGATATCGGCACATCTGATAAGGCAACCCCGTCCAACAAGATCGTAAGTCTTGTCCCGTTCACTGAGGCGAGACTGAAGTCCGACGCCAACCGGCATTGGTCCCCCGTAATGAATTTGGCCGTGAAATCACTGATGGCAACCCAATTGGTGTCCGATCCTGACCCTCGGTTGAAACGGCGTATGGCGCGGGTTTACCCACGAAAGTCGGGCGCCGGTTGTAGGCGTTATATACGCCCATCCAATCGGATACCTTGATTGGGGCCTGAAGTCCGGTTTGTCTCTCAATCGGACAGACCAGCCCAAGATAAAGATGAGTCGGGGCTTCGGACTTTATCTCGACGCCGTCAGTCAGCACCCGAGGCGTGGTTGACGCTTCCAGCGCGAGAGTGCCCAAGTTGTCGTGCAAGTAGACGTTGTAAAGAGTCTCGGTGGTCAGGCCCTCGCAACTGAGGGTGATTCCCGATTCGGGTATCTCTCTCAATTCCCAATTCGACCCATCATACAGGGCGACATCCTTGCCGTTAGAGCGCCCATAGACAAGTTGCGGAGAATGGTTTGGAGTGGAATCGAGCACCACATTCAGAAGCGCGGGCCGATTGTCTTTGACGAGAGGTGTCCAAGTGGCTCCTTGATCGGCAGTGACCGAAGATCGGCATTCCGGGACAATGCCGGAACCTTGCACGGGATTTTGTCGGTTGCAACTGAAAGAAACGTCGACGTTCATGTCTGCCGGCATAAAGAGTAGATAATACCTTTTCCCCCGATAAAGCTGAACGAAGTCAGCGGGAATGAGGCGTTTCCAAACGCCACTGGAAGATCCACTGGAAATAACCGCGCCGGTAACAGTACTCTCAATGCCTTCTCCGGCCAACAACATGCAGGCAAGATCTCCCGGTGTAGTTACCGTTTTCAGATAAATACTGAATGGAGAAAAGGTCTGGTCAACTTCCTGGGTCCACTCAAATCGTGCTACGGAGGTGCCGTTGACCGGAACGGCCAGGTCTCCGGCAGTCTGTATGTACGCGGGAGGGACCACGAGGCGTCCGCCAACAATCCCAGTGCAAGCTGTTGATCCGCCATCATCGCCGGCGTGGCCCTTTCCTCCACCAATGCTCATATTGCCCATGTCTCACCTCCAGGCAAAGACGCTTATGTTGCAAGTGCCGGTTGCAGCGGCGATCTGAGCAACAAGTGTATCGGCGAATGAGACAATGGGGAGCACCCAGTTGAAGCCGTCCTGGGTCAGTCGGGCCGTGGCCGAACCCTCGATGGTTCCCTTTACATGAAGAACTTCTGTCCCGGATTCCACATGAAAGAGGATCTCCTTGAAATCGACCGGCAAGGACAGATCCGTCAACGTGGTACCTTGATCGGCAATCCGGGTTGTGAAGAGTTCCGTGCCACGGTCCAGGAGCGGATGACCGTTATCGTCCCTTGGAACAGGTTTCATAACTTATCCTCTTTCTCTTCGAAGGTGGGGACCTTGCCCGGCACGAGAGGTCCCCGTGCAATTAAAGTTCAGTATTTGGCGCCGGGCCTTCCATCATTCGGTAGGGGCAGACCTACGAGTTTGCCCTGGGCGCACACATCGGTGCGCCCCTACATTCGATTCAAAACCGCATTCTTGGATCAGCCTGTCGGCAGACCATAGATCATGCCGATGTTTGACCTCGGGCCGCGGACCACGACCCCGTAGGTCTGGAAGGAGATCAACCAGCGCTGGTATCGTCCCTGGGTGGGGATCTCTTTGCGATCGAGCCTATCGTTGGCAAAGTATCCGTATTTGGTGGCCTCGAAGTTCACGATCATCAGCGTGTCGGGCCTCATGTACCGGTCCGGAAGAATAGGAAAGCTCTTCCCGATTTTGGAGTCAAAGTGGTCCACATAGAAGCCGACTCCTTTCTCTTCCTTTTCCATTCTGCGGTACGAGATGTCGAAGTCGTGAATGTACTGGTGTGTGAGAGGATGGCAGACGATGTGCCAGTTGCCTTTGTTGAAGTCGGCCTGCTCGTCCAGCCAGAGATGTCTGGCCAGGTTGTCGAGGTCCGTTTTGGTCAAAGCAACCGAATTCTTGTTGACGTACACGTTGGGATTGGAAAGCTCGCTCTGGGTGATTGCAGGCCAAGTGCAAAGGCCGCACATGGTGGGCTCGTCTGTCTTGTTCCCATACACGAAGTCCGACCCATCGTAGTACGGTCTGGAGCGAAGCACCGCATAGGCGAGCTGGCGCCGTAGCTTTTCCAGAAGTGCGGTAATCTGATGCTCGGTCTCGTCAGCCACTATTTCGTACTTGGTATTCTTGCGGGTCTTGGGAATTTCAAAGGTTTCCGCATGGATCTGGGTCCCCACTTCCCGGAAGATCCTGTCAAGCGATCGAGGATCCGCAGCGTCACGGTAGTCAGACCATACCTCGGAGATGACGTCCCAGCCGACCGCCCCGGAGTCGTTACTCAGGGTGGTGTTGCCGTAAGCCGCGACCGTCGCGGACAAGCCGTCAACAGATGAAACTTTTGCCTGGACTCCATCGGAGGGCCGCTCCAGGATCGTTCCCGCTCGGATCACTTTCTTTACGGATTCCGCGTCTATGGGACGGCCGAATAGGTGACCGGAAAACGTCAGAATGTTTCCGGAAAGCGTTGCAGTAACTTGTGATGGATATCCCCATTCTTCCATCCATCGTACCACCGGCCCGGTCGCGGCAGTGCCTATCGGGATCTTTGACAGGACGTCGCTTTGACCCTGAACGACTTTGTCCAATCCTACGAGCAGGAATTTTTGAAGCCTGCGCTCCGAAGCCTGGTCGCTTTGAGTCCAGAGCTTCATGAAATCAGAAACATTTCCGGCCATAGCAATTGACTCCTTGAATATTCTGGGGCGGGATTGCAGTCGCGCTGCACCCGCGGGTTAGGTATGTAGGGATTTTCCGGAGGGGTCTCGAGGGGCACGGCATGCCGTGCCCCTACAAGAAAGCTCCTCCCTCGGCTGGTCAGAACTTCGTTTTGCGCAGCGCCGCGAACATTTCGTCCAGCGTCTTGGCCTTCTTCATGAGTCGGTAGAACTCCTTGTCCTTGTCCACAGGCTCATTGATTTCACCTCCACTCTCGACCGCGGCCCGATTTCTCACTTCTTTGGCTGCCGCGGATCGCCTTTTTGTTGTGAGCTCGCGTTTGTTCTCGATGCTCCTGAGCAACTCCGCGGCTTCGTCGGGAAAAAATCCTTTGCTGCGAATCAGGAACTCCAATTCCTGCTCGTAAGGTCTCAGTCGAGAGTTCGCGGGGTCATTCGAGAAACTCCTCAAATAGACGCCTGAAATCCCCCTGATCTCGAACGGCCTCAGCGATCTTTGCTTCAACGTCCTCCCGGGACCCTTCCTGAAATTTCTTTATCATCATGGCTGTTGCTGCCACGGGGTCCTTTTGGAAGGATTCACGCATCTCCTGTATGAAGGCTTCCTCTTGCGCGTGCCGAAGTAACAAGCCCTGCATCATGCCCCATCTGATCGAGCATGCGGCGGTACTCTTCAGCTTCGCGGGCCTTCTCCAGCATTCGGCTTTCGGCCGTCTTGTAAGCCTGCATAAGCTCTTCCGGAGAAGAAAACTTGTCTCCGATCTTTGCCGAATCCGGGCTCTTGCGTTTGATCGTCATCCGAGTCCTCTGAAGATGAGGATTCGTCCAACTCCTGCCCATCATCAAGGGCCTCGTCGTACTCATCCAGGTCTGTTCGAGTCTCGAAAGGCTTTTCGTCCTGAGAAAATGCTTCGAGGGCCACGCTTCCTCCTGCCGGTCTCCTGCTACTGGTGCCGGGGCCGGGCCTTGATATAGATGCGGTCCAGCCTGTTTAAGACCAGATCGATTCCCGCGACGAAGCCGCGGTTGAATTCGAGGTTCTTGTCTTTGTCGAGGCATTCCATAATCTTGATAAACTGCTCCCGCTTGAGCAGCTCCACGAACGCGGGAAGGAACTGGCTTTGCCACACCGGCGCCATTGCGCACTGAACCAGTCGCTCTTCGATCTCCTTTTCCGAATCCTCGTCCCAGCCGTCTCTGAACAGCAAATATTCCTTGTAAAACATGGTCATAAGCTCCTCCCGCGGCATAAGTGGGTACGTGCGTGACCCCGTCATTCCCGCGAACGCGGGAATCCAGGATCTTTAGTCCCGCGGGACGCGGGACATCTGGACCCCGGCCTTCGCCGGGGTGACGTCTGTGCGGCACCAAGAATTCAATCCGGAGAATTCGGGTCACTCCGACTAGGGTTTTGTCAGGTCCGTGCCGGCCGTTGGTAATCCGCCGACAGAGACGCCGGCGCTACCGGACCCTGGCTTTCGCCGGAGAGACTACGTGAGCATTGATGGATTCCTCCGCGTTCTCCACGATCTCGGCGGTGAATGATTAAGTGCGTTGTTGGTTAGCCTGGATTTGCAGAAACTGGGCCAGGGCATTAGCATCGGTAGGTTCAGGCCCCATAGGTCCGCCCTGTTCCACCAGAGGGGCGGCCGACTCCTGGTGGGTAGCGCCATTGTCTGCAAACGGAATCGCGCCCTCGGGAGGGACCTGCTTTCACGGGTCGTGGCTCATCATTCCCTGTGGCAGGCCACCTCGGAGGGGATGTATTCGGCTCAGGACTCGCTCGACACCGTCCACCCCCAAAAGGTCGAGATAGCGCTTGATGATCTCGGAAAAGGAGATTTGCACCCCTTCGTTTGCAAGAATGGACTGGAATCGAGCGAGAGTGGGGAGGACCCGCTCGATACTCTGCGCCTTAGCGAGCCTGGTCGAATCCTGCCGGGTAAGTGTGGCTACAACCCGGTATCGCCCGGTTTGTATCTCTTCCGAGGTTACAGTCACGGGCGCATCCAGGCCGCTGAAATCGCGTACCGTGATTGTCTGATCCTCAAGGAGAAACTGCTGGAGCATCGAAAGGGCGAGCCTGCCAAGGGGTTCCAGAAAACTCCTGGCGAACAGGTCCGTTCTGGTGGCAAACGGGCTCATGGCCGATTCCTGGAGGATGTGCGCTTCAGTGGCGGTCTTGCCACCGCCTCCTGCTCCCAAACCAACGTCCGAAACAGTGGTGCGCCGCTCCAGAAGGCCGTTCAGGTAATTGATAAGGCTGTTCACTTCCTGCTGGGGGAAGTTCAGAGACGGGAAGGGCTGAATGTCGCCGGGTTCGTCGACGGTCCATATCTTTCCGGGGTAGACCACATCGCTGTCGGTGCTGATCTGCCTGGCCGCGGAAGAGCCGCGACGAACGATCAGTTGAGCATTCGCGGTCAGCCTGGCATTATCCTGAGATTGGCTTATGAACTGGGATATGGAATGGATTAGGTCGAGATTGCTTTCCACGGCGCCCATACCTAGAGGCCCTGGGAGGGGCGTGTAGTGCGCTGCCAGGAAGGGCCTTAATCCCGACCAGAGCACCGGCGTATCGGTCAGACGCACGAGCAACCCATTTTCCGGGGAGTCGGCCCCTTTATCGGTTACGATGGAGCACAGGCACTCCTTATGGCCCTTTTCTGTTGGGACACGGCCGTGCCATTCCCAGATGGTGACTTTTCTTATCTCGTCGGCGTCGAGGTCGTCGCTGTCCGGATCATGGAGCAGAGCGTCTTCTGACGTAGTGGCAGACGGGGCATTCTCCCAGCGGGTAAGGAATTCTTCGCGGTTAAGATTGTAGACCCCTCGCTCGAATTGCTCCAACACGTGCTCATACGTCTTGTCAACCCGATGCCCAATACCGCTATGCCTTTGCACGTCGCTGTGGGTCGCGGTCCAGTCCAGCAGGACTCGGTCGAGAGGGATGACCTGCACAATGGGGCAGTCGTAGATCTTTTCCTCATCTTCGATCACGTCAAGGGTCTCAAAATCCCACCGATGCCGAGTCACGCCCTTGGAGTACCAGAATATCTTGGCATAAACGGAGCCGTACAAGACCAGGTGCTGGAGTATCTCATACAGCCTCACGTGAATCTGTCCTTCTGCCAGTCTTGCGAGCAGAAGTTCCTGGAGCTTGTATGAGGTGGGAAATTGCAGATCCTCGGTAGTTGGCCCTTGGGGGTTTTCGGGAATCACGGTAAGCCATTCAGGGCCGTTAAATACCGACTGATAGGCCTTATCCGCCCATGTATCCACGATGTACGAAGGCGCAAGGATAATGTCCGCCTGCCATCGGTCCTTCCCTGAACCGGATTGTTTTCTGAGACCGGCCAGACTTTCGGACCCGATCAGGTCTGAGCGAGTAGACCACGAGTTCAATTCCCGTCGATTGTGATACAGATCTTCCAGAAGCTTCCATCGTTCCACCTTGCGATTGACGAAATCCCGTGCCGCTTTGCACCATCGGCTCACATATTTGAATGCCTCTTCCTGAAATTCCTTTGAAGGGATCGGGGGAGGCGCCAGAGAGCGGCCCGAGGTATCGGGCGGGGTTCCCGTGTCATCAAGAGAACCAGACCTGGGCGCATTTTCTGACATCGGCAATGATCGGGGTCGAATCATCCATTTATGTTGTCCTTTGTCCATGATGCATTTCAATTTCGTGGGGTAGGGGCGATCCCGCGAAACGTGGGACCGTGCCCTCAAAGTCCCCCTTTCTAAAGGGGGATTTAGGGGGATTTTCAATGTATTAAAGCAAAATCCCCCCTGTCCCCCCTTTACAAAGGGGGGAACGCCGCCATGACGCGTTTCGCGACAGCCCTGTACAAATTCAATGGCCTGTGTAGCCGCATTTATCGGGATTTTCGCGGCAGTCTCCGAAGCTGGGGCATTCTTCCGGGCAACAGGGCAGGAGACAAAGCTCTTCCATGACCTTTTGGCGTGCAATCTGCCGGATTTCCGACTTTGCGAGGTCTTTGACGTGTTCGGGATTATTCAGATCGTATCTTTCCTTTTTGAAAGCTCAGCACCTCAAACTCGCGCTGAACCATCTCGGAAAGCAGGGCGTTATTCTCCCTCGGACTGTCGCCGTTCCCATTTGCAATCATGATATTTATCCTAAATGTGGTTGGAATTACATTTTGAGAGACAGTTGGCTACACATTGGAAGCATTAAGCCTAATCGTCCACCGCTGAGAGCGCAGAGAACGCGGAGGATTCCGGTTTCTCTGCGACCTCCGCGAACTCTGCGGTGAGTCGTCATAAAAGGGCTGTCCCTGCTGAACGGTTACGCTTTTTGATTGGTTTTTGTTCTGCGTGAGTTGGCCGTGAAAGCGAATCTTTGTATTCTCGCTTCCCCGTCCTTACAATTACATTATCTCGCAATTAATTAGGCTCGTCAACCATTCGTTGGAAAAGCTAACGGC